>NZ_JH992922.1:0-6225 GCF_000315425.1 Massilia timonae CCUG 45783
CGGTGCGGATGCCGGAGGTGAAGCTGCGGACGGCCTCCACGGCCTCGCTTGCGGGGTGCGCTTCGATTTCCTGGATGATGCGGCTGCCGATCACGACCGCGTCCGCCACCTGCGCCACCGCCTTCGCGGTCGCGCCGTCGCGGATGCCGAAGCCAACGCCGATCGGCAGCTTCACGTGTTCGCGGATGGCGCTCACGCGGCGCGCCACGTCGTCGGTGTCGATCGCGCCGGAACCCGTCACCCCCTTGAGTGAGACGTAATAACTGAAGCCGCCGCCGTACTGGGCCACCTGCTTCACGCGCTCGGTGGTCGAGGTCGGCGCCAGCAGGAAGATCAGGTCGAGGCCGTTGTCGCGCATGGCGGCGGCAAAGTCCGCGCATTCTTCGGGCGGGTAGTCGACGACGATGGCGCCGTCGGCGCCCGCCTCTTTCGCGCAGCGGATGAATTCAGACTGGCCGATGCGCTCGATCGGGTTGGCGTAGCCCATCAGCACGACAGGGGTGCTGGTGTCGGTCTGGCGGAATTCGCGCACGAAGGCGAACACGTCCTTCAGGCCGATATTGAACTTGAGCGCGCGCTCGCAGGCGCGCTGGATCACCGGGCCCTCGGCCATCGGGTCCGAGAACGGCACGCCCAGTTCCAGGACGTCGGCACCGCCCGCCACCAGGGCGTGCATCAGCGGCACGGTCAGTTCGGGGCCGGGGTCGCCGGCGGTGATGAAGGTCACCAGGGCGGTCTTGTTCTGCGCCTTGAGTGCGGTAAAAGTGGATGCGATGCGGGACATGCTGTTCTTCCTTTGTAAAAGTCACGGATGGTGCGGTGCTCCGGCCGCGTACGGCCGGAACAAGACGGAACTGGATCTCAGCTGAAATCCATTCCCATCCGCTGCGCCACCGTGTGCATGTCCTTGTCGCCGCGGCCCGACAGGTTGACCAGGATGATCTTGTCCTTCGGCAGGGTCGCCGCCAGCTTCACGCCATAGGCGATCGCATGCGACGATTCCAGCGCCGGAATGATCCCCTCGATGCGGCAGCAGTCGTGGAAGGTCTGCAGCGCCTCTTCATCGGTAATCGACACGTATTGCGCGCGTGCCGAATCCTTCAGCCAGGCGTGTTCCGGACCGACGCCCGGATAATCCAGGCCGGCCGACACCGAATGCGTCTCGATGATCTGGCCATTCTCGTCCTGCAGCAGATACGTGCGGTTGCCGTGCAACACGCCCGGCAGGCCAGCCGTCAGCGAAGCCGCATGCTTGCCCGAACCGAGCCCCTCGCCCGCCGCCTCGACGCCCACCAGCTGCACGCCCGGCTCGCCGATATACGGGTAAAAGATGCCCATCGCGTTCGAGCCGCCGCCAATGCAGGCGACCACATAGTCTGGCTGGCGCCCCGCCATGGCCGGCATCTGCACGCGGCATTCCTCGCCGATCACCGACTGGAAGTCGCGCACCATCATCGGATACGGATGCGGGCCCGCCACCGTGCCGATGATGTAGAAGGTGTTTTCGATATTCGTGACCCAGTCGCGCATCGCCTCGTTGAGCGCGTCCTTCAGGGTCTTGGAGCCCGATTCCACCGGCACCACGGTCGCGCCCAAGAGCTTCATGCGGTACACGTTCTGCGCCTGGCGCTTGACGTCTTCCGCGCCCATGTACACCACGCACTCCAGGCCGAAGCGCGCGCAGATGGTGGCGGTGGCCACGCCGTGCTGGCCGGCGCCGGTCTCGGCGATGATGCGCTGCTTGCCCATGCGCCGCGCCAGCAGGGCCTGGCCGATCACGTTATTGATCTTGTGCGCGCCCGTGTGGTTCAGGTCTTCGCGCTTGAAATAGACCTGGGCGCCGCCGGCCAGCTCGGACCAGCGCCGCGCGTGATACACCGGCGACGGACGGCCGACGAAGTGGGCCAGCTCGTAGCGGAATTCCTCGAGAAATTCAGGATCCTGCGCGTACTTCGCATAGGCCTCGTTCAGCTCGGCCAGCGCGTGCGACAGGGTTTCGGCGACGAAGCTGCCGCCATAGGGGCCGAAGTGCCCGACCGCATCGGGCAGGGCGTAATCCGGGGTCTTGAACAGGGGCGCAGCGTTAAGCTGGGCCGTGATGGTGTCTTTGGTGGTCATGGTGCGACTCGCTATCGATGGTGGCATCGGCTGCCCGCACCGCCGCCACGAAGGCGGCGATCTTGCGGGCATCCTTGATCCCCTTCGCTTCCTCGACACCACTGCTGATGTCGACGGCAAAGGGACGAACACGTTCGGTCGCCTCAAGGACGTTGTGTACGCTCAACCCACCACTCAAAACGACCCGAGGCGCGAGCTCTTTTGGAATAAGAGACCAATCGAAGACCTTTCCTGCGCCGCCGTAAGCATCCACCCAGGTGTCGAGCAGGAGGCCCGAGAACCATGGACTGGCGGCGCGGTATGCAGATTCGCATTCTAGCAAAGCCGCGGGCGGCGTGTCAGGCTTGATGCGGTAGGCGCGCACGAAAGGCCGCTCTACTTCCGCCGCGATGGCGGCGCACTCCTCGGCCGTTTCGTCGCCGTGGAACTGGATCAGCCCCAGCGGCATGCTGCCTGCCACCGCGCGCACCTCGTCCAGGGTCGGGTTCACGAACAGCGCGACGCCGCTCACGAACGGCGGCAGGATCGCGCACAGCTCGGCCGCGCGCGCCGGCGTGATGTAGCGCGGGCTTTTCGGATAGAAGACGAAGCCGAGCGCGTCGGCGCCCTGCTCGACCGCCGCGCGCAGGTCTTGCTCGCGGGTGATGCCGCAGATCTTGATACGGGTACGTCGCATGGCTATTCCTGGAAAATCGATCACAGCCACGGCAGGGGCGTGGCGTCCTCCTGCGGCAGCTTCCACTTCGGATCGTACTCGATCTTCGCGAAATACAGGCCGTCCGGCATGAAGGTCGGCGCGGCGGCGTCGCGCGAACGGGCTTCGAGCACCTCGCGCATCCACGCCGGCTCGTTGCGGCCGGTGCCGATATAGATCAGCGAGCCGACGATATTGCGCACCATATGGTGCAGGAAGGCGCTGGCGCGCAGGGTGAACACGATGATGTCGCCATGGCGCGCGATGCTCACCTCGTGCATGTCCTTCACCGGCGTGTTCGCCTGGCAGCCGCTGGCGCGGAAGCTCGAGAAATCGTGGGTGCCGATCAGGTGCCGCGCGCCTTCGCGCATGCGCTCGACGTCGAGCGGACGGAACACCCACCCTGCCCGCCTGGCCAGCAGCGCCGACGGATTCGGATGGTTGTAGAGCACGTAGTGATAGGTGCGCGAGCGGGCCGAGAAACGGGCGTGGAAATCCTGCCCTTCCGCGTCGGGCTCCACCACGGCGGCCCAGCGCACCACGATCGACTCGGGCAGGAAGGCATTCACGCCGCGCACCCACGACTGGGCCGGGCGCGCCAGGTCGGTATCGAAATGGACGACCTGCTCGATGGCGTGCACGCCGGCGTCGGTGCGGCCGGCGCACGTGGTGTGCAGCGGGACGCAGGCGAACTTCTCCAGCGCGATCTCGAGACGGTCCTGGACGGTGTTTCGTTCCGGCTGTTTCTGGTAGCCGTTCCAACCGGTGCCGATGTACTGGACACCCAAAGCGATACGGGTCACGCCAGCAGTTCCCTCATCGCGCTGGCCTTGCCGACCTGTTCGGGATTGCCGCCCTTGATGACTTCGTCCAGCAGCTCGCGCGCGCCTTCCTTGTCGCCGATCTCCTGGTAGGCGATGGCGAGATCGAGCTTGGTTTCCATCTCCATGTGCTCGGGCGACATCTGGCCCGGCTCGGATTCCACCGCGCCCAGCTCGGTCGCCGCGGTCGCCGCGGGCTGCGCGGTGGCAGGTTCGGGCGGCAGGTCGAGGTCGAACTCGGCCAGGTCGAACGATGGCGCGGCCCTGTCGTCGGCCGGCGCCGATGGGGGAGCCGAAGCAGGTTCGAAGGCGTCGCGCGCCGACACTTCCTGCGGCGCCGGCACTGGCGCCGGGGTCTCGGGCAGGTCGAACATGTCGAACGGATCGTCGACGCGCGCACCGAAGTCCTTCGGCTCGGCGCCGCCTTCCGCGCGTGCTTCGCCCGGCGTGCCGAAGTCCATGCTGTCCAGGTCGAACAACGGATCTTCCGATGCGCTTGCCGCGGCGGCAGGACGCGCCGGCGTTTCGTCGAACGCCGGCGTCACAGGCAGGGTTGGCGCGGAAAAGTCCATGGCATCGAGGTCGTGCAGCGGATCGGCCTGCGCCACGGTCGGCTGCGGAGTGCTGCCCGGCAGCGGCGGCAAGCCCTCGAAGTCCTTGGCCAGGCCGGCCATGTCGACCGGGGTCGCCTGCACCTGCGACTGCGGCGACAGGTCGAGCGTGAAGTCGTCGTCATCGTCGACCGTGGCCGCGGCAGCCGCTGGCCGGGAGGTCGCCCCGGTGCCGAAGTCCATGTCGAAATCGAGGTCGTTCGCATCCGCCGTGCTCTTGACCTGCTCTGGCGCGCTGCCTGGCGGCGCGAACGGCGCCATGTCGAATTCCAGGTCCGGCACGGCGGTCGCATCCGGGTCAGGACGGCTGGCCGCCGGCGGCGCCGTGTCGGCATTCGTCACCGGCTCGAACGTCAGGCCGCCGAGGTCGAAGTCGAGCGTGTTGTCGTCGTTGCGGGTTTCGGTGCGTGCCTCCGGGGCCGGCTCGGCCTGCGGCGCGGCCGTGCGATCCTCGTCGTCCTTGGCCAGGGCCACGGCGGCAGCGCCGGCGGCAGCGCCAGCAGCCACGCCGGCCGCGGCGCCCGCGCCCACCGACGGGCCGCCACGGAAGGCGTCCTCGAACTGCTGCGACAGGATCGCCTGCTGGTTGCGTTCCTGCGGCGACGGCGTCGGGGCCGCGGCCGGGGCGGCGTTCGCATACAGCGGATTGGTCGGGTCCAGGCTCAGGCCCAGCGCCGCGGCCTGGGCCCATTCGTCGCCCTGGCCGCCGGTGAAGGCATGCAGCTCGCGCGCCTGGGCTTCGAAGGCGCGCAGGTCCTTGCGGGTGGCGTAGATCTCGAGCAGCTTAAGGCGCACCGGATGGCGTTCCGGATGGACGCGCAGCGCCTCTTTCAGGATTTCCTCGGCCTGGGCGTCGCGGCCATAGGCGATGTAGACGTCCGCTTCGGCGACCGGATCGACCTCGTTGGTGTCGAGCTGGCTGGCCGATGGCGCGAAGCTGGAATTGAACACGCTATTGTTCGTGTCCACGCTCTGGCCGCCGGTTTCGGCGAACAGCGAGTGGGCGCTGGCGCCGGGCACGCCCAGCACCGACGGTTCGGCCGGCGGGGGCTTGACCGCTTGCGCGTTGCGCTTGCGGCGCTGGGAGATGCCGAGCGCGGCCAGCAGCAGCACCAGCGCGCCGGCGCCGATGTAGAGCATATTGTCCAGGATGGTGTCGACCAGGTTTTTTTCCGGCGGCGGGGCCGGCTTTGCCGGACGCGGGCGCGGCGCGGGCTTGGCCGCCGGCTTCTCGGCGGCGGTCGCAGCCGCAGCCGCAGCGGCAGCGGCGGCCTGCTCGGCTTCGGCGCCTGAGCGGCTCGGCACCGTCATCAGGTTTTCGAGTTCGTTGACGTTGCGTTCGAGTTCCTTCACGCGCGCCTCGGCCTGCGCCAGCTCGCGCTCCTTGGCCACCGTATCCTCGACGCTGGCGGTGCCGTCGTCCGGCGCGCCGGCCGCGCCGGGCGTGGCCTTGGACAGCTGCAGCTTGTCCTGCGCTTCGCTGACGGCGGTCGGCTGCTGCTCGACGCGGGCGGTGACGCGACCGCTGGCGCTCTGGCCGCCCTGCGGCGTGGCGCTCGGCGCGCTGCTGGCCACCTGGCCGGCCAGCTTGTTGCGGTAGGCGTCGAAGTCGGCCGCATGGGCCACGACCACGCCGCGCGCCTCGCCCTGGCTGGCGCCGCCGCGCACCGAATCGGCGTCCGGGATGCTCAGGATCTGGCCCGACTTCAGGCGGTTCATATTGTTGCCAATGAAGGCGTCGGGATTGGCGCGGTACAGCGCGACCAGCATCATGTCGAGCGAGATGTCGGCCGGCTTGACGTCGAGCGCGATGCCGCTGAGCGTGTCGCCGCGGCGCACGCGGTAGCTGTCCTGCGCTTCGCGCGCCTGGGCTTCGCGCGCCTGGCGTTCGGCGCCGCGGCGGGCGGCGGCGATGCGCGCTTCTTCAGCAGGCGCCGCAGCCGCTGGCGCGGCAGGCGTGGTCGATGCGCGCGGCGCGGCG
>NZ_JH992922.1:6375-182985 GCF_000315425.1 Massilia timonae CCUG 45783
GCGGCGCGGCGGGCCGGCTCTGCGGCGCCGCCGCCACCTGGGCCGGCTGGGTCGTGCGCAGCTCGGCCGGGTCGAGCAGGAAGGTGTATTCGCGCACCAGGCGGCCGTTATTCCAGGTCAGCTCCAGCAGCATGTCGACGAAGGGCTCGTTGAGCGGCTGGGTCGAGCTGACCCGGATCACCTGGCGTCCGCCGCGCTCTTCGACCGCGAAGCGCAGCGACAGCAGGGCCGGGTTGAATTCGATGTTCGCGGCGCGGAAGGCTTCGGGCGAAGCCAGCTTGACCGCCATGCTTGCCGGGTCTTCGCCGGCGCCGGCCGTCAGCTCGATCTCGGCGCGCAGCGGCTGGCCAAGCGCCGACAGCACCGTCAATTTCCCCAGCCCGGCTGCGTTGGCGGCGGAAGTCAGGAACACTGCACTGGCGACGGCGGCGGTGATCGATTTCAGCGCGGTTGCCACGAGCGGAGATTGGTGCGAAGAATGCATAGTTAGCAGCGGAATGAGTTGGCCGAGGGAAAGGCGGTTTCCCGGAGTCTCAACATAACATCATGCTCTGGAGCACGCAAGGTCTCGACGCACCCGGACGACCGGAGTATGCGCCTTCTGTAAAACAAATGCCCCGCTAGCGGGGCATTCGATACTCGGATTGCATGTCAGTTGCCATCAAGGCAACAGGAAAGATTATCGCTCGAGCACGATGCGCAGCATGCGGCGCAGCGGTTCGGCGGCGCCCCACAGCAGCTGGTCGCCGACCGTGAAGGCCGACAGGTAGTTGTCGCCCATCGACATCTTGCGCAGGCGGCCGACCGGGATGCCCAGGCCGCCGGTGACGGCTGCCGGCGACAGGTCGCGCATCGACGCTTCGCGGGTGTTCGGCACTACCTTCACCCACCCGTTGTGCTGCGCGATGATGTCGTTGATCTCGTCCAGCGGCACATCCTTGGTGAGCTTGATGGTCAATGCCTGCGAGTGGCAGCGCATCGCGCCGATGCGCACGCACAGGCCGTCGACCGGGATTGCCTTGGTGTCGAAGCCCGCGCCGCGGCCCAGGATCTTGTTGGTCTCGGCGCCCGCCTTCCACTCTTCTTTCGACTGGCCGTTGCCCAGGTCCTTGTCGATCCACGGGATCAGGTTGCCGGCCAGCGGCACGCCGAACTGCTTCGTCTCGTCGGCCGAGAGACCATGCTGGGTCGCCAGCACGGTGCGGTCGATCTCGAGAATGGCCGAGGCCGGATCGTCGAGCAGCGACTTCACCGAATTGTTGATCGTGCCGAACTGGGTCAGCAGTTCGCGCATGTGCTGGGCGCCGCCGCCCGATGCCGCCTGATAGGTCATGGAGGTCATCCACTCGACCAGGCCCTGCTCGAACAGGCCGCCCAAGCCGATCAGCATGCACGACACGGTGCAGTTGCCGCCGATGTAGTTTTTCACGCCTTTCGCCAGCGCGGCGTCGATCACGCTGCGATTGACCGGATCCAGCACGATGACGGCGTCATCGTTCATGCGCAAGGTCGACGCGGCGTCGATCCAGTAGCCGTTCCAGCCGGCCGCGCGCAGTTGCGGGAACACCTCGCTCGTATAGTCGCCACCCTGGCAGGAGATGATGATCTCGCATTTCGACAGTTCAGTAATGTCGGTCGCGCTTTTCAGGGTGGTTTCGTTTTTCGCCATCTTCGGCGCGGCGCCGCCCGGATTCGAGGTGGTGAAGAACACCGGCTCGATGTGGTCGAAATCGCCTTCCTCTTGCATGCGCTGCATGAGGACCGAGCCGACCATGCCGCGCCAACCTACCAGACCAACTAATTTCATCATCTTCTTTCAGGGTTAACTAAACGTTATGCGAGCGCCGCGACCACCGCGTTGCCCATCTCTTCGGTGCCCACTTTCGTGGAACCTGCTTCGAAAATATCCGGCGTACGCAGCCCTTGTGCCAGTACGCGCTTGACGGCGTTCTCGATGCGGTCCGCCTGGTCGAGCAGGCCGAGCGAGAAGCGAAGCATCATCGCCGCCGACAGGATCGTCGCCAATGGATTGGCCACGCCCTGCCCCGCGATGTCGGGCGCCGAGCCGTGCGACGGTTCGTACAGGCCCTTGTTGTTGGCGTCGAGCGAGGCCGACGGCAGCATGCCGATCGAACCGGTGAGCATCGCCGCGGCATCCGACAGGATATCGCCGAACATATTACCAGTAACGATGACATCGAACTTTTTCGGGGCGCGAACGAGCTGCATGGCCGCGTTATCGACATACATGTGTTCGAGCGCGACGTCCTGGTATTCCTGGTGCACCTCGGTGACGATGTCGCGCCAGAACTGGAAGGTTTCCAGCACATTGGCCTTGTCGACGCTGGTCACGCGCTTGTCGCGCTTGCGGGCGGCCTGGAAGGCGACGTGGGCGATGCGGCGGATCTCGCCTTCGGCGTAGCGCATGGTGTCGAAGCCTTCGCGCTGGCCCTTGAATGGACCGTCCGGGCACTCGCGCACGCCGCGCGGCTTGCCGAAATAAATGTCGCCCGTCAGTTCGCGGATGATCAGGATGTCGAGGCCAGAGACGACTTCGGGCTTCAGGGTCGAGGCGCCGGCCAGTTCCGGATACAGGATCGCCGGACGCAGGTTGGCGAACAGGTTCAACTCGCGGCGCAGGCCGAGGATGGCCTGTTCCGGACGCAGCGCGCGCTCGAGCGTGTCGTACTTGTAGTCGCCGACGGCGCCGAACAGCACCGCATCGGCCTGTTTCGCCAGCTTCAGGGTGCCTTCCGGCAGCGGATGGCCGTGGGCCGCATAGCCGGCGCCGCCGACTTCCGCGCTTTCCATCTCGAACGATTCGCCGAGGGCGTTCAATACCTTCACTGCTTGCGCGGTGATCTCCGGGCCGATGCCGTCACCCGGCAGGATCGCGATTTTCATTCAGCTGCTTTCTATCAGATGGTGTTGGCGAGCCACGGCTGGGCCGCGACGTGGCGCTGCTCGAAGGCGCGGATCTCGTCGGCATGGCGCAGGGTCAGGCCGATGTCGTCCAGGCCGTTGAGCAGGCAGTACTTACGGAACTCGTCGATGGCGAAAGCGAACGACAGGCTGCCGTCCTGGGTGCCGATCAGCTGCTGCTCCAGGTCGATCACGAGCTGGAAACCTTCATTGCTTTCCACCGCCTGGAACAGCGCCTCGACTTCTTCTTCGGAGAGCGCGATCGGCAGCAGGCCGATCTTGAAGCAGTTGTTGAAGAAGATGTCGGCGAAGCTCGGCGCGACCACGGCGCGGAAACCATACTGCTGCAGCGCCCACGGCGCGTGCTCGCGCGAGGAACCGCAGCCGAAGTTCTTGCGCGCCAGCAGGATCGAGGCGCCGGCGTAGCGCGGCTGGTTCAGCACGAAGTCCGGGTTGACCGGACGCGTGCTGCAATCCTGGCCCGGCTCGCCGTGGTCCAGGTAGCGCCACTCGTCGAACAGGTTCGGGCCGAAGCCGGTGCGGCGGATCGATTTCAGGAACTGCTTCGGGATGATGGCGTCGGTATCGACATTGGCGCGGTCGAGCGGCGCCACCAGGCCCTGGTGTACGGTGAATTTATCCATCTGAACGCTTACTTTCCGCCGGCGCTGGTGACGACCTGGCCCACTTTCGACACGTCGCGGCCAATGCCCGAGATGGTGTTGCAGCCGGCCAGCAGAACAGTGATGAGGGACAGTGCGAGTGCTTTTTTCATGATCTTCCTGTTACTTGATATACGGTCGTGTCCGGTTAACGCATCAGAGCGCGCGCACGTCGACAAAGCGGCCGGCGATGCCCGCCGCCGCCGCCATCGCTGGCGACACCAGGTGGGTGCGTCCGCCCTGGCCCTGGCGGCCTTCGAAGTTGCGGTTCGAGGTCGAGGCGCAGCGCTCGCCCGGCTCCAGGCGGTCGGCGTTCATCGCCAGGCACATCGAGCAGCCCGGCTCGCGCCATTCGAAGCCGGCATCGACGAAGATGCGGTCCAGCCCTTCGCGCTCGGCCTGCTCCTTGACCAGGCCCGAACCCGGCACCACCATGGCCAGCTTGACGTTCGGCGCGCGGTGCCGGCCGCGCACCACCTCGGCGGCGGCGCGCAGGTCTTCGATGCGCGAATTGGTGCACGAGCCGATGAATACCTTGTCGATCGCGATGGCGTCGATCGGTGTGTTCGGCGCCAGGTCCATATAGGCCAGCGCCTTTTCGATGGCGCCGCGGCGCACCGGGTCGGGCTCACTTTGTGGATCGGGCACGCGGCCGTCGATCGCGGTGACCATCTCGGGCGAGGTGCCCCAGGTGACCTGCGGCCGGATGTCCTTGGCGTCGAGTTCGACCACGGTGTCGAACACCGCGCCCTCGTCCGTGTGCAGGGTGCGCCAGTAGGCGACGGCCTGGCTCCACTGCTCGCCCTTGGGCGAGAACGGACGGTCCTTGACGTAGGCGATCGTGGTGTCGTCGACCGCCACCATGCCGGCGCGCGCGCCCGCTTCGATCGCCATATTACAGACCGTCATGCGGCCTTCCATCGACAGCGCGCGGATGGTCGAACCGCCGAATTCGATGGCGTAACCGGTGCCGCCGGCCGTGCCGATCCTGCCGATCACGGCCAGCACGATGTCCTTGGCGGTCACGCCGGGATTGAGTTCGCCCTCGACCTTGACCAGCATCGATTTCGATTTCTTGGCCAGCAGGGTCTGCGTGGCCAGCACGTGCTCGACTTCCGAGGTGCCGATGCCGTGCGCCAGGCAGCCGAAGGCGCCGTGGGTCGAGGTATGCGAATCGCCGCAGACGACGGTCATGCCCGGCAGGGTCGCGCCCTGCTCCGGCCCGATCACGTGCACGATGCCCTGGCGCTTGTCGTTCATGTCGAAGTACGTGAGGCCGAACGCTTTGGTGTTGGCGTCGAGCGTCTCGACCTGCAGGCGCGAGGTCGGATCCGCGATGCCCTGGGCGCGGTCGGTGGTCGGCACGTTGTGGTCGGCCACGGCCAGGTTCGCGGACACGCGCCATAGTCCACGCCCCGCCTCGCGCAGGCCGTCGAAGGCTTGCGGGCTGGTGACTTCGTGCACCAGGTGGCGGTCGATATAGAGGACTGTGGTGCCATCGGCGTCGGCACGCACGACATGGGAATCCCAGAGTTTGTCGTAGAGCGTTTTTTGCATGGTCGATCCAGTGTTGCGGTGAAGTGAAGCGCGGCCCGCCATCGTGCGACAGGCGGGACGGTTTTCGATTATGCCATAGTTGTGCAGTGCCGCACCAAGGCGGGGCAGCGCCAGTTTATGCCAACGACCTTACCACGCAGCAAATAATATTTGCAAGGGGTTTGCTGGATGCAAATAAAAAAAGCCTGTGTCGAGGACACAGGCTTTTGTCTGCGCTTTTGGCGCGGATCGCGATATTGCGAATTACCTCAGGCTGCGAGCCTGACGCTGCTGCGGCAGCCATCCATCAGGAACGACAGGCCAACGACCAGCACCAGCTCGCCCTCGGCCGAGCGCGCGGTGCCGGTGATGCCTTCGACCGTCAGCGCGGTCATCGGCTTGATCACCAGGTCGGCGGTGCCGTCCACCGCTTCCATCGCCAGGATGTAAGGCTGCGGCGCGTTGATGACGATGCCGACCTTCTCGGAAGCGGCCTCGTAGCCCAGCGCCAGCGCCAGCGAACGCACCGGCAGCGGGCGGCCCTGGTCCTTCAGCACCGGGGCGCCGCCGACGCAGGCGAAATCGTCCGGCAGCTCGACCACGCGCTCGACGACGGCCATCGGCAGCGCCAGTTGCGCGCCCGAGGTCGACACCAGCATGGTCGGCACGATCGACAGCTCGATCGGCAGGCGGATCGCGAAGCGCGTGCCCTTGCCCAGCGAGGATTCGATACGGATCGCGCCGCGGTTCTTCTCGACCGCGGTCTTGACCACGTCCATGCCCACGCCGCGGCCCGACACCGAGGAAGCCACTTCCTTGGTCGAGAAGCCCGGCAGGAACACGAGCTGGTAGGCGTCTTCGTCGCTCTGGGCGCCGTTCTCGCCGATCAGGCCCTTGTCGACCGCCTTCTTGCGCAGCTTGACCGGATCCATGCCCTTGCCGTCGTCCTGCAGCACGATCATGACGCTGTTGGCCTCTTGCCAGGCTTTCAGCAGGATGAAGGCCTTGGCCGGCTTGCCGGCGGCGACGCGTTCCTCGGGCGATTCGACGCCGTGGTCGAGCGCGTTACGCAGCATGTGCACCAGCGGATCGTACAGGCTGTCCACCACCACGCGGTCGACTTCGGTCTCGGCGCCTTCGATGGTCAGCTCGACGTCCTTGCCCAGGTCTTTCGCCAGCTCGCGCACGAGGCGCGGGAATTTCTGGAACAGGCGGCCCACCGGCTGCATGCGGGTCGCCAGCGTGGCGCGCTGCAGCTCGGCCGAGTAGCGCGAGGCGCGCTCCAGGGTTTCGGTGAGCGTGGCGATCAGCACGGCAGCCTGGCCTTCGAACTTGAACTGCTGCAGGCGTTCCAGCAGCACGGCGGCCTGGTTGGCGGCCTGCACCGACTCGCCTGCCACTTCGAGCAGCGCGTCGAGCTTGACCGCGTCGATACGGATGCTTTCGTCCTTGGCCGGCGCGGCGGCGGCGGGCTTGGTGTCGGTGCGGCGCTCGACGCCGTCCCAATTCTTGGCGGGCGCGGCAGCGGCAGGGGCGGCAACCGGGGCGGCGACGGCAACCGCGGCAGCAGCGGGGGCGGCAGCAGGGACAGCCGCGGTTGCGGCGCTTGCATCGATCGCGTTCGCGGCCGGGACCACGGCGTTGTACATGCCGGTCCAGTCCAGGCCATCCTCGCCGGCGGCAGCGGGCGCAACCGGAGTGGCCTGGGCAACCTCGGCCGCCACCGCGACGACCGGCGCCGGCGCAGCTGCGGGCGCCGGCGCGGCAGCCGCCGGGGCGCTGTCCTTGCCTTCGATCGCATCCATCAGGATGCGTTCGAGGTCGCCCGGCATCTGCGCCAGGCCTTCCGGCGGCGTGCCGTTGTTCAGGTCGCCCAGCTGGTCGGCCACGAAGCCCGACGCCTGCAGCGCGGCCTCGACCGCGAGCGGCGTCACCGGCGCGGCGCCGGTGCGCAGCGCGTCGAACAGGTTCTCGGTCAGGTGGCAGGCCGCGACCAGCGCGGGCAGGCCCATGAAGCCAGCGCCGCCCTTGATCGTGTGGAACGACCGGAACACCGCGTTCAGCGTTTCCTTGTTATCGGGGTCGCGTTCGAGGCGCAGCAGGTGCTCTTCTACGTTTACCGCCAGATCCATCGCCTCGACGACGAAATCCTTCAGCATATCGTCCATTAGAATCCCAGATCGGCAAGAAGATCGTCAACACTATCCTGGTTCAGCGCCGCTTCGGGCACCGACGGGCCTTGCATCAGCGGCGCGGGAGCTGCTGGCTGTTCCTTCTTGGCCAGCTTTTCCTTGATGTCCGGAGGCGCATTGTCGCGCAGCAGCTGGGCCAGTTCGCTCTCGACGGTCTGCGTGATCTTGACCACCTTCTTGATCAGCTGGCCGGTGATGTCCTGGAAGTCCTGGGCCATCATGATCTCGAGCAGGCGCGCGCGCTCGGCTTCGGTCGCTTCGTTGACGAGCGCGGCGAACTGGCGCGAATCGCCGGCCAGGGCCTTGAATTCGTCCAGGCTCAGCTTGCCCTCGAACAGGTCGGCCCAGCGGGTTTCCATGTCCTTGGCCTGCTTTTGCAGCTTGTCTTGCGCCGGCATGCCCTCGTCCAGGGTGTTGAGCACCTTGTTGGCGGCCTGTTCGGTCAGCGTGGCGACGTATTCCAGCCGGTCCTGGGCATCGACGATCTGCGACGACGCCTCGGTCAGCGCCTTGTCGTAGCCCAGCTCGCGCAGCGAGTCGTGCAGCAGGCGGACGATGCCGCCCAGGCGTTCGAACATGCCGTGTTCCTGGCCATCTTCGGCATGGGTGCCGGTCGCTGGCGCAGCGGCCGGCGCCACGGTGGCGACGGCGGCAGTGGCGGCCACGGCGGCGGCGGCCGGCGCGGCGGTGGCGGAAACCTGATCGAACAGGGATTCCAGGTCGTCCTCGTCATTGCTGGCCGCGGCTGGGGCCGGCTCGGCCGCAGGACCGGGCGGTGCGCTGGTGCGCTGCGCCGCCACTTCCTCGAATAGTGCGTCGAAATCGTCAGCGGCGTCGGTCATAATCCCTGCTTCTCCATAATGTATAAATGTGCAATCAGCTCTGCAATCCGGGGGTTCTGCTGCATCCACCGGGCCGGTTCGGCCGTAAAAAGTGCGGTGGAGTAATTGAAGCGAGTGTAGCAGTGTGGTTGCCGTAGGTAAATCTCAGAGAAGGCAATGCAACAAAATGGACAGGGAAACTTAATTCCGCGACAATTAAAACCGGGTGTTCCTGATGCTTTTCATAAGCATGGTGTTGTATTTTGTAATCGTAGGTCGGTTTTCCCGTCGCAGCGCAGCAGTGTTTGTTCATTTGATAGACCTCAACTGTTTGCGTCTCAGAAATCGCCATCCTGCACTGAGTCGTCAGAATGGGCGTGGCAAGGAGGAGGAAACATCATGTACCGCAAGATCCTGATCACCACCGACGGTTCGGCCGTGTCGCAGCACACCGCCTGCGCCGGCGTCAAATTCGCGCAGCAGATGGGCGCCGAGGTGCTGGCCCTGTTCGTCGCTCCCGAGTACCAGTACCCCGTCTACGTCGAGATCATCCCGCCCTCCTATCCCAGCGAAGAGGATTACATCGCCCAGATGCGGCGCATGGGCGAGGAATACATGGGCAAGATCACGCGCTCCTGCGCCGGCGCCAATCTCCAGTACCAATGCATGACGGCGTTTTCCGATTCGGCGGCGCTCAAGATCGTCGACGTCGCCGAGCAGGAAGGCTGCGACCTGATCTTCATGGGCTCGCACGGCCGCAGCGGCTGGAACCAGCTGCTGCTGGGCAGCGTCACCAACAAGGTGTTGTCGCATACGACCAAGCCGGTGCTGGTGCACCGCCTGATCGCCGAGCCGGCGGCTTCCTGACCCCGCCGCCCACGCGCTCTTGTATTTACAGCTACAATAGTTTTTTTGCTGATCAGGGTAGGAAACCGCTTCAGGCTCGAGGAAACGATAATGGTAAGAATCGTCATCGCCGATGACCACACGATCATGCGCGAAGGCCTCAAGCGCATCCTGGACGGCGCCGAGGAAGTCGACATCGTGGGCGAAGCCACCAATGGCTTCGAAGTCTTGTCGCTGGTACGCCAGGGCGGTTTCGACCTGCTGCTGCTCGACCTGTCCATGCCCGGCCGCAGCGGCGTCGACCTGATCCGGCAGGTGCGCAGCGAAGCGCCCAAGCTGGCCATCCTGATCCTGACCATGCACGAAGAAGAGCAGTACGCGGTGCGCGCGATCCGGGCCGGCGCCCAGGGCTATCTCACCAAGGAAAGCGCCGGCACGCAGCTGGTGGGGGCGATCCGCAAGGTCGCCTCGGGACGCCCGTACATCAGTACCGAAGTGGCCGAACAACTGGCGCTGAACATCATGGCGCCAAGCGAACAGTTGTTGCACAAGCAGTTGTCGGACCGCGAATTCGAGGTATTCTCGCTGCTGGTCAGCGGCAAGTCGATTACCGAGATCGCCAACGGCCTGCACCTGTCGGTGAAAACCGTCAGCACCCACAAGACCCGCATCATGCAGAAAATGGGCATGAGTTCGCTGTCCGAAATGGTGCAATATGCCGTCGCACACCGCCTGTTGTCGCCACTGAAGGCGTGACTCGCTGATTTCCTTTGACCGCCGCGCGTGGTTTTCGTGCGGCGCGCGCCTCTTTTCGCAGGCTGGCGCCGACACCCGGACACACCCCATCTGTTTCTGTTGTGCCACCTTCCGTCATTCGGGCGGCGTTCCTGGTAGTAGGAGTATTCCTACAACCGCACCATCTGTCCTACCTACATATTCAGGCAACGCTGATATTCGTGCCGGACTCGTGTTGGCATACTGAATTCAGCGTTTCGACTTGCTTGCGATCCAAGTCACGGCGTCAGCCATATAAAACCATGGCATGGCAGACGCGCTTTCCGCACGCTGCCGTGCCGCCGGGGTCGCGTGAAACCTGAGTTCCTTACCGGAGATGAGCATGCAGTCCCAGCCACCGTCAGATCAACGCAACGTTACCCAGCCTACCCTGCATTCCCCGATGGAAGCCGGACGCCAGCGCCAGGGTCGCCTCTGGTCCAACCTGAAAGAAGTGTGCGACCTGCTCCGTATTCCAGCCAGCGTGTCGGTGAGCTCCGAAGAATTATTGTTCCAGCACGTGCAGTTCAAGACGGGCCAGCGCGTGCACACGATCGGCCAGGCCTTCGACACCCTGTACATCGTCAACTCGGGCTTCCTCAAGACGGTGCTGATCGACGAATTCGGCAACGAACAGGTGCTGAGCTTCCCCATGAAGGGCGATATGCTCGGCGTCGACGGCATCCACACGCGCCACTACGCCTCCGAGGCCGTGGCGCTGTCCGACTGCGACCTGATCCTGCTGCCGTTCAAGAAACTGACCGCACTGGGTCGCGTCCACAGCGAGCTCGAGAACATGATGTACGGCGTGATGAGCCGCGAACTCGTGCGCGAGCAGACCATGATCGGCATGCTCGGCGCCCTGTCGGCCGAGGCGCGCGTGGCCCGCTTCCTGGTCTCGCTGGCCGACCGCTTCGCCGCGATGGGTTATTCCAGCAAGCTGTTCAACCTGCGCATGACGCGCCACGAGATCGGCAGCTACCTCGGCCTCACGCTCGAGACCGTCAGCCGCACCCTGTCGGCCTTCAACGAAATCGGCCTGATCACCGTCGACCAGCGCACCATCGGCATCAAGGATGCCGAATCGCTCAAGACGCTGCGCCGCCTGCCGCCCTCGCGTTCGCGCACCAAGGGCAGCGCCAAGCAGAAGGCCGAGCTCGACCAGCCCGGTGACGACCAGGTGCTGGCCACCGTCTGACTATCCCTCATCGAGCCAACGACGATGCCCGCCCGCCAAGGCGGGCATTTTCATTGCCGCCTGCCTTACTCCTTGTCGAGCGACAGCACCCCGTCATTGACACGCACCCGGTCGCCCTTGCGGTAGCCCGGGTTGTTGTCGTATTCGATCGCCTGCGTCGCTTCCGTGGTGTCGAAGCGAACGGTTACCCTGTAACGCTGGGCGGCCTGCACGTCGCTGGCCAGTGGCCGCGCTGCCCCGGTTGCCTCACGTACGATCTCGACCTTCTCGACGACCGCGCAACTGGTGCAGTAGCGCGCCACGCGCGGACGCTCGGTCGTGCGCGGCGGTGGCGGTGGCGCGGCGCCCGGTGCCGCGCTGGCGACGCCGGCCTCCTTCGAGGCCAGTTGCCGCGCGGGTTCTTGCGCCTGCGCCGAGGCCGCCGCGCCGCTCACCAGGCCGTCGCGCAGCACGGTGGTGGCGACCTGGCTGCCCAGCCGCATTTCGGCGGTTACCGGGCTGTTCGGCTGGAAGCGGTCGTGGTTGCCGATCACATAGCTGCCGCTGTACTGGCCGGGATCGGTTTCCTGCATCTGGACGCCGCGGGTGGCGCCATCGATGGTCACGTTCACCGATGCGTTCCGGGTGCCGTAGACATGGAAGTGCAAGGCGGCGCCCTGCTCCAGGCGCGCGACCTTCTCGACGTGGAAGCCTTCGATGGCGGGCGTCACGGTGCGGCCGGGCGGCGCGGTCTGCGCCAGGGCCGTGCTGCTCGTCGCCAGCAGCATGCCGGCCGGCGCCAGGGCAGCCACCAGCGAACACATCAGGATGCGTTTTTTCATGGCAATCTCCTTCGGTTGGCAGACGGCATTACACCGCCTTCAGTTCCAGGAGACAGTACCTGTACGAAAGAGCCAGGTCCGTACGGTTACGAACCAATAGCCTCAGCGCACGGCGTGGACCGCATCGCCCGACGTCACGTAGATGCGGTCGCCCGGCCCCGGCTTGACCGCGTGGCCGCCGGTAAACGCGCCGAAGGACGGCAAGATCAGTCCCTGCTCGCCGACCACGAAACATGGCAGGCGCAGCGCATCGAAGCGGGTCGCCAGCACATACACCGGGTGCACGTGGCCGGCCAGGCCATAGCCGGGCGCGTCGACGCCGGGATGGTGGCAGAAGGCGAACGGCCCGATCGCATGCGGCTCGTCCACCAGCGCGATTCCCAGCGCCGCCGCCGGGTCGCCCGCATGCAGGTCGTGGTTGCCGCGCACCAGCATCAAGCCGAGATCCGGATGGCGCTGGCGCCAGGCCAGCATCGCCAGCTGGGTCGAGCTGGTGTGCGCGGCGCGCGCATGCAAGAAGTCGCCCAGGAAGGCCACCTGGCGCGCGCCGTGGGTGGCCACCAGGGCGTCGAGGCCGGCCAGGTTTTCCGAGGTCGTGCCGCGCGGCACCGGCACCCCGAGCGAACGGAAGGCGGCCGCCTTGCCGAAGTGGATGTCGGCGATGATCAGCATCCGTTCGCGCGGCCAATAGATCGCCTTCTCCGGCAACAGCAGGAGCGATTCGCCGGCCACCTGCACCATCGCGCCGCTCATGCCGCCGCCTTCTCGAGTTCGCGCAGCATGCGCGCCACGCGGTCATTGAGCTTCTCGGTGCTGACCTTTTCGCGGAAGCGCTCGACCATCAGGGCGAAACCGAACGGCGTCGCGCGCTTCACCTCGCGATAGGCGATCCTTCGCGCGTGCAGCTCGGCCAGCGTGTCGCGCAGGCGCGTCAGTTCGAGTTCCTGCTCCATCACCTCGCGCTCGGCCTGGGTGAGCAGCAGGTTGCCGGCATCGTGCTTGCGAAACACCTCGAAGAACAGCGAGGACGAGGCCTGCAGCTGGCGGTTCGACTTCGGCTGGCCCGGATAGCCTGAGAACACCAGGCCGGCGATGCGCGCCACCTCGCGAAAGCGCTGCTGCGACAGCTGGGTCGCGTTCAGGCTGTCGATCACGTCTTCCAGCAGGCGCGCCGTATCGAACAGGTCCACGCCGGCGCCGGTCGGCGCGTCGAACATGCGCGCCCAGTCGACCGGTTCGGGCGCCATCAGCTCGAAGCCGTAGTCGTTGATGGCGATCGAGAACGTGATCGGCTGCGCGCGGCCGACCCGAAAGGCGATCAGCGACGCCAGGCCCATGTGCACCGAACGGCCCGCGAACGGATACACGAACAGGTGGTAACCCTCGCGGCTCTTCATCGACTCGAGCACCAGCACCTCGCTCGTGGGCAGCGCCGACCAGCGCTGCTGGATGGCGATGAGCGGCTCGATGGCGCGCATCTCGGGGCCGTCGAACACGCCCCCGTCGGCCAGGCGCAGCTCTTCCAGCGCGGCGTGGGCCAGCTCGTTCGACATCGGCATCTTGGCGCCCTGCCAGCGCGCGATGGCGCCGCGGCTGCCGCTGGCGCGTTTCACGAAGGCGGTCAGCTCGTGCACGCGCACGAATTCCAGGATGCGCCCGCCGAACAGGAAGCGGTCGCCGGGCTTGAGGCGCGAGATGAAGGATTCCTCCACGCTGCCGATGCGCCCGCCGCTCATGTACTTTACCTGGATCGTGGCGTCCGACATGATGGTGCCGATGCCCATCCGGTGCCGGCGGCCGATGGCGCTGTCGGGCACGCGGTAGACGCCCTCGTGGTCCGGCAGCACGCGGCGGTATTCGGGATACACGGTCAGGCTCTGGCCGCCGCGCGCGACGAAGTCGAGCGCCCACTGCCATTCTTCCTCGGTCAGGTGGCGGTAGGACCAGGCCCGGCGCACCTCTTCATACAACTCTGCGGAGCGAAAGCCGCCGCCCAGCGCCACCGTCACCAGGTGCTGCACCAGCACGTCGAACGGTTTATTCGGCACGTAACGGCCTTCGATGCGGCGCGCCGCCACCGCCTTCTTCGCGCCGGCCGCCTCCAGCAATTCCAGGCTGTTGGTCGGCACCAGGGTCACGCGCGAGACCCGGCCCGGCGCATGGCCGCTGCGGCCGGCGCGCTGCAGCAGGCGCGCCACGCCCTTGGCGCTGCCGATCTGCAGCACGCGCTCGACCGGCAGGAAATCCACGCCCAGGTCCAGGCTGGCGGTGCAGATCACCGCCTTCAGGATGCCGTTCTTGAGGCCCAGCTCGACCCACTCGCGCACCTCGCGGTCGAGCGAGCCGTGGTGCAGCGCGATCACGCCGGCCCAGTCGGGCCGCGCCTCCAGGATGTTCTGGTACCAGATCTCGGCCTGCGAGCGGGTATTGGTGAACACCAGCGTCGCCTCGTGCCCCTCGATCTCGTCGATCACCGGTTGCAGCATCTGCAGGCCCAGGTGGCCGCCCCAGGGAAAGCGCGAGACGTTCTCGGGGATCAGGCAGTCGACCACGATCTTCTTGCGCGTATCGCCTTCGACCAGGACACCCGCGTCCGCTCCTTCCTCGCCTCCCAGCAGCACCTGGCGCGCGAGGTCGAGATTGCCCATCGTCGCCGACACGCCCCATACCAGCAGTTCGGGACGCCAGCGCCGCAGCCTGGCCAGCGCCAGCTGCACCTGCACGCCGCGCTTGCTGCCCATCAGCTCATGCCACTCGTCGACGATGACCATGTCGAGATGGCGGAACTGTTCATGGGCGGCGGCATTGCTGATCATGAGCGACAGGCTCTCGGGCGTCGTCACCAGGGCCGCCGGCATGCTGCGCGTCTGGCGCGCCCGCTCGGCCGACTTGGTGTCGCCGGTGCGCGCGCCGATGCGCCACTCGGGCAGCAGCTCGGCGGCGGAGTCTTCCAGCGCGCGCTGGGTATCGGCCGCCAGCGCGCGCATCGGCGTGATCCACAGCACGCGCAAGCCCGCCCTGGCCCTTCCCGTGTCGAGCCCGGCGCGTTGCAGCGCCGCGAACCAGACCGCGAAGGTCTTGCCGGCGCCGGTATTCGCATGCAGCAGGCCCGATTCGCCCTTCAGCGCGGCCTTCCACACCGCGCGCTGGAAGGGAAAGGCGGTCCAGCCGCGGCTGGACAACCAGGCGTCGATGCGGGCGCTGACAGGGTTACGGCTCATGCGGTGGCCGCCTCCAGCAAGCCCTTGAGCGTGTCGAGCGTATCGGCTTCTTCCACCGGCTTGTCAAGACGCCGGCGCAGGATGCGCGGAAAGCGCACCGCGATCCCCGCCTTGTGGCGCGGCGACAGCGCAATGCCCTCGAAGCCGATCTCGAACACCATGGTCGGCTTGACCGAGCGCACCGGGCCGAATTTCTCGATGGTCGTGCGCCGGATCGTGTTGTCGACCTGGGCGATCTCGGCGTCGGTCAGGCCCGAATAGGCTTTCGCGAACGGCACCAGCTTGCGCTCGGCGCCTTCGCCATCCCACACGGCGAAGGTGTAGTCGGTGTAGAGCGAGGCGCGCCGGCCGCTGCCCGGCTGGGCGTACAGCAGCACGGCGTCGATGGCGTAGGGGTCGATCTTCCACTTCCACCAGGTGCCGACATCCTTGGTGCGGCCGACGCCATAGTGGGCCGTGCGGCTCTTGAGCATCATGCCTTCGACGCCGCGCGCGCGCGAGCCGGCGCGCAGCGTCGCCAGCGCTTCCCAGCTGTCGGCGCGGACCAGCGGCGACAGGCGCAGCTGCGGCTGGTCGAGCTTCGCCACCTCCACTTCGAGCAGCGCGCGCCGCTCGTGCTGCGGCAGGCCGCGCAGGTCGACGCCGTCGAGCTCCAGCAGGTCGTAGCAGCACAGCACGGCCGGCAGCTCACCCAGCAACTTGGCGGACAAGGTCTTGCGCCCGATGCGCTTCTGCAGGTCGGCGAAGGGCGACGGCATGTCGCACCCCGGCTGCCAGATCAGCACCTCGCCGTCGAGCACCATCCCGTCGGGCAGGCGCGCCGCCGCCAGCTCGGGAAAGCGTTCGGTGATCAGGTCTTCGCCGCGCGACCATAGAAAGCTCTGGCCGTCGCGCCGCACCAGTTGCGCGCGGATGCCGTCGTACTTCCACTCCACCAGCCAGTCATCCAGCTCGCCCAGGGTGGCCGGGTCGCCATTCAGTTGGTGCGACAGGAAGAAGGGATACGGCTGGCCGCCGCGTAGCTTGTGTTCCTCGTCCGACTGTTCGGCGATCAGTTGCAGGAAGCCTGTCGCTATGGGTTTCACGCGGCCGTCGGTCCAGCCCATCAGGCGCTGGGCAATCAATTTGCTGTCGACCGCCGCGATCGCCGCCAGCGCGCGCGTGACCAGCAGCTTCGAGACGCCGACGCGGAAGCCCCCGCCGATCAGTTTCACCAGCAGGAAGCGCTCGCGCCAATCCAGCTCGTTCCAGTAGGTGAACAGCGCTTCGCGGATGCGGCCCGGATCGGCGCCGCGCAAGGGCCCGATGCGCTGCTCCATCCACTCGGCCAGGCCGACGTCCGAACGCTCAGTCGGCGGCGGCAGGATGTGGGCGATGGTTTCGGCGAAATCGCCCACCGCGTGGTAGGACTCATCGAACAGCCATTCGTCCAGGCCCGCGTACTCGATCGCGAACTGGCGCAGCAGCTTGGTCGGCACCGCCTGGCGCGGTTTGCCGCCGGCCAGGAAGTAGACAGCCCAGGCCGCGTTCTCGGGCGCGGCATTGGCGAAATAGCCCTGCAGCGCGTCGAGCTTGCGGGTGGTCGACGTGGTTTCGTCGAGGTCGGCGTACAGGCGGGCGAATTCACGCATCGGCTGCTCCTGCTGCCGGCGGCGATGGCTTCTCCACTGCGTCGTCCTCTTCCTCGTCGCCATATTCGGTTTCGAAGCCCGACGCATCCAGCCCGTTCTGGCACAGCCAGCGCACCAGGATCGGGATCGAGCCGTGGGTGACGATCACGCGTTCGGCCTCGGTCGACTTGATGGCGCTCATCAGGCCTGGCCAGTCGGCGTGGTCGGACAGCACGAAGCCACGGTCGACGCCGCGCCGGCGCCGCGCGCCGCGCAGCAGCATCCAGCCGCTCGCGAAGGAATCGCTGTAGTCGCCGAAGCGCTTCATCCACGGCGAGCCGCTGGCGGACGGCGGCGCCACCACCAGCGCGCGCCGCAGCGCCGCCTTGTCGACGTCGCTCACCATCACGGTCGGCGGAATCTCGACGCCTTCCGCGCGGTAGGCGCGGTTGAGCGGCTCGACCGAGCCGTGGCAGACGATGGGACCGATCGATGGATCGAGCCCGGCCAGGATGCGCTGCGCCTTGCCGAAGGAATAGGCGAACACCACGCTGCAGCGGCCCTCCTCGGCGTTCTTGCGCCACCAGGCATTGATCTCGTCCATCACCTGCTGCTCCGGCTGCCAGCGGTAGATCGGCAGGCCGAAGGTCGATTCGGTGATGAAGGTGTCGCAGCGCACCGGCTCGAACGGCGCGCAGGTCTTGTCCGGTTCGACCTTGTAGTCGCCCGACGCCACCCAGACCTCGCCGCCGCACTCCATGCGCACCTGGGCGGAACCAAGCACATGGCCGGCCGGGTGCAGCGAGATCGTCACGCCGTTATGGGTGACTTTCTGGCCATAGTCGAGCGCATCGACCGAGATATCGCCCAGGCGCGACTTGAGCACACCGATCCCGGGCGCCGCCGCCAGGTAGTGGCCGTGGCCGACGCGCGCGTGGTCGCCGTGGGCGTGCGTGATGACGGCGCGCGCCACCGGCCGCCACGGGTCGATATAGAAATCCCCCGGCACGCAGTACAGCCCCTCCTTGCGGACGACGACCATGTCTCCCATCGGCATCCCTTAGGCTTCCACCTGTTCGAGAAAGTCAGCCATGAAGCTGCGGCTTTCCCCGTCCGCAAAGTCCACCGTCACCTGCTCGCCGGCGATGGCGACCACCACCCCTTCGCCATACTTGGCCGACCGGGCGCGCGCGCCGACCTCGAATCTGGGCTTGACCGGCTCAGGCGCAGGCTCGCGATCGAACTCATCGTCGCGGATGACGATGTCCTCGGTCAGGCTCATGGCCGGCGGGTTCAGGCAGTTATCGCACTTGCAGCATTTCTCGAAACCGGGCGCCTGGTCGCCGAAGTAATCGAGCAGCAGCTTCCAGCGGCAAAAGCCGCTCACCGCGTAGCTCACCATCTGGTCCAGCGCTTCCTTGTCGCGCTCCTGCTTCTGGACATACACCTGGGCCAGGCGCGCATACACGCCAGGGCGCGGCTCGGCCGCGCTGGGCAGGTATTCCAGCTTGCGGTTCTGGCGCACCAGCTTGGCGTCCTTGAGCAGCTTGAGGCAGACCTTGATATTCGACTCGGCGATGTCTTCCAGCGCCTGTTCGAGACGGCGGCCCGTCACGGGGCCGTCCTCGTGCAGGGTGCGCACGGTCTCGTGCACCAGCTGCAGCTCTTGCGCATCCGGATAGTGCTTGACCAGGAAGAACTGCTGGATGCGCTTGTCGTCCTGCAGGAACAGCAGGGTGCACTCGGCGTCCAGGCCGTCGCGGCCGGCGCGGCCCGATTCCTGGTAATAGGATTCGAGGTTGGCCGGGATCTGCAGGTGGATCACGAAGCGGGTATCGCTCTTGTCGATGCCCATGCCGAAGGCATTGGTGGCCACCATCACGCGCCGCTCGCCCTCCATGAACAGGTCCTGGTTCATCTTTCGCTCGGCTGCCGACAGCTTGCCGTGGTAGAGCGTAACCGATTCGCCGGCTTCTTCGAGCACGGCCAGCATCTCCTCGGCCACCTTGACGGTGGCGGCGTACACGATGCCGACGCCTGGCGTCTGCTGCACCAGGCGCAGCGCCTCCTGGTATTTCTCCCTGGCGCTGGTGACTTGCCGCACGCGGTAATGCAGGTTGGGCCGGTAGATGCCGGTATTGATCACGTTCAGCTTGCGGCCCAGCTGCTTGCCGATGTCGGCGATCACCTCGTCGGTGGCGGTGGCCGTGAGCGCCAGCACCGGCGGGCGGCCGATCGCCTCGATCGCGGCGGCCAGGCCAATATAGGCCGGGCGGAAGTCGTGGCCCCATTGCGAGATGCAGTGCGCCTCGTCGATCACGACGATGTCGAGCGTGACCTTGCGCAGCACGTCGATGAATTCGGGCGAGACCAGGCGTTCCGGCGTGCAGAACACGATTTCGCAGGATTCGCTGGCGATCGCCTCGAGCGCCGCGTGTTCTTCTTCGGCGCACAGGCTGCTGTTGACCTGGACCGAGCGGATGCCGATCTCTTCCAGCTTCTCGAGCTGGTCCTTCATGAGGGAGATGAGTGGGGAAACAACGACCGTGATCCCCTCCAGCATCTTGGCCGGGATCTGGTAGCACAGCGACTTGCCGCCGCCGGTAGGCATGATGGCCAGGGTGTCCTTGCCGTCGAGCACGCTGTCGATCACGCGCTGCTGGCCTTCGCGCAGCTGCGCGATGCCGAACACGGCGTTCAGGAGGCGTCGGATGGTATTGCGGCGCACGGCGAGCAGGCCGCGG
The DNA here is from genome assembly GCF_000315425.1 of Massilia timonae CCUG 45783. Lineage (GTDB taxonomy): Bacteria > Pseudomonadota > Gammaproteobacteria > Burkholderiales > Burkholderiaceae_D > Telluria > Telluria timonae. The sequence goes on from NZ_JH992922.1 coordinate 25,723, forward strand.
TGCATGAGGGTGGGATCGTGTCGGGTCATGATGACGCCGACTTTATTAGTACGGCGACAACTCGACTATAGGACGCCACCTACTTCAAGCGTAGGAGGTCAACTTTTGGCGGGGTCGTCACGTTATGGGTGTAGTGCCACGGCTACTTGTGTCAATTGTGCGACACAAATTCTCGACAAGGTTTAGTCCTACAACCCGACGGATATTTGACCGATGCCGGGTGTCCAGCTAGACATTTACTATTGTGACCATCATTCACCTATCCGCCATCTTCAGGAGAACCATCATGTCGCGCCGCCCTATGACCTGGACCGCAGTCCACCTGGCCCTTGCCAGCGCGGCCACCTGGTTCCTGCTGGAGTCCGGCGCGCTGTCGTCGGCCTTGCTGTTCTCGTTCCACTAATTCTCACTGCATAAAAAACGCCGCCTTCCCAAGGGAAGACGGCGTTCATTTCCTTGACATGGCGGGCCGCGTGGCCCGCCCGGTCATCAAGCAGCTTTCTGCTCTTCCTCTTCCACCGGCAGGCGGATCAGGTGGTCAAAAGCGGCCAGCGATGCCTTGGCGCCCTCGCCCACGGCGATCACGATCTGCTTGAACGGCACCGTGGTCACGTCGCCGGCGGCGAACACGCCCGGCAGCGAAGTGTGGCCGCGGGCATCGACTTCGATCTCGCCGTGCGCCGACAGGTCGATCGTACCCTTGAGCCATTCTGCGTTCGGCACCAGGCCGATCTGCACGAACACGCCTTCCAGGTCCAGCTTGTGCAGCTCACCGGTATTGCGGTCCTTGTAGCTCAGGCCATTGACGATCTTGCCGTCGCCGTGGATCTCGGTGGTCTGGGCCGACTTGATTACCTTGACGTTCGGCAGCGAGTAAAGCTTGCGCTGCAGGACCGCATCGGCGCGCAGTTCATTGCCGTATTCGATCAGGGTCACTTCCTTGACGATGCCCGCCAGGTCGATCGCCGCCTCGACGCCGGAGTTGCCGCCGCCGATCACCGACACGCGCTTGCCCTTGAACAGCGGGCCGTCGCAGTGCGGGCAGTACGCCACGCCGTGGTTCTTGTACTCTTTCTCGCCCGGCACGTTGATCTCGCGCCAGCGGGCGCCGGTCGCCACGATCACGGTCTTCGACTTGAGCACCGCGCCGCTCTCGGTATGCACCTCGATCATCTTGCCGCCCACCAGCTTGCTGGCGCGCTGGGTGTTCATGATGTCGACGTCATATTCCTTGACGTGTTCTTCCAGGGCGACAGCGAATTTCGGACCGTCGGTGGCCTTCAGCGACACGAAGTTCTCGATCGCGAGGGTGTCCAGCACCTGGCCGCCGAAGCGGTCGGCCAGCACGCCGGTACGGATGCCCTTGCGAGCTGCGTAGATCGCGGCTGCCGCGCCGGCGGGGCCGCCGCCGACGATCAGCACGTCGAATGGGTCTTTCTGGCTCAGTTCAGCAGCCTTGCGCTCACCGCCCTTGACGTCGATCTTCGACAGGATCTCTTCGACGTTGGTGCGGCCCTGGCCGAAATGCTGGCCGTTCAGGAACATCATCGGCACGGCCAGGATCTGCTTGTCTTCCACTTCCTTCTTGAAGACGCCGCCATCGATCGTCACGACCTTGATGCGCGGGTTGATGACCGACATCGTGTTCAGTGCCTGCACGACTTCCGGGCAGTTATGGCACGACAGCGAGATGTAGGTCTCGAAAACATAATCGCCGTCCAGGGCTGCGATCTGGTCGATGACGGCTTGTTCCAGCTTGATGGTGTGGCCGCCGACGTGCAGCAGGGCCAGCACCAGCGAGGTGAATTCGTGGCCCAGCGGAATGCCGGCGAAGCGCACGCCGATATCGGTGCCGACGCGGTTGATCGCGAACGACGGGGTGCGCTCGTTGGCTTCCTGACGCACGGTGATCTTGTCGGACAGGGCTGCGATCTCGTTCAGCAGCTCGTCCATTTCGCGCGATTTTGGCGAATCATCCAGCGATGCAACCAGCTCAATCGGCTGCACCACTTTTTCCAGATAGGCTTGCAACTGTTTCTTGAGGGTTGCGTCCAGCATGATGTTTTTCCTTTTGTTTATTTCACTTAACTTGCACAGACCGGGCGTGCAACGGGCCGCCGCAGCGGCCCGTTCACGGGTGCTACTTAACTACAGGTATTGCTTAGATCTTGCCGACCAGGTCCAGCGACGGGGTCAGGGTTTCTGCGCCTTCGGTCCACTTGGCTGGGCAGACTTCGCCTGGGTGCGAAGCGACGTACTGGGCTGCCTTGACTTTGCGCATCAGTTCCGAAGCGTCGCGGCCGATGCCGTTGTCGTGCACTTCCATGATCTTGATCTGGCCTTCCGGGTTGATCACGAAGGTGCCGCGCAGTGCCATGCCTTCTTCTTCGATCATGACTTCGAAGTTACGCGACAGGACGCCGGTTGGGTCGCCGATCAGCGGGTAGTTCACTTTCTTGATCGCGTCCGAGGTGTCGTGCCATGCCTTGTGAGCGAAGTGGCTGTCGGTCGAGACGCCGTACACATTGACGCCCAGCTTTTCGAATTCCGGCTGGAATGCGGCCAGATCTTCCAGTTCGGTTGGGCAGACGAAGGTGAAGTCTGCCGGGTAGAACATCACCACCGACCAGGTACCCTTGAAGTTCTCTTCGGTCAGGTCGATGAACTTGCCGTTGTGGTAAGCGGTTGCTTTGAACGGCTTGATCTGGGTGTTGATGAGGGACATGTAATCTCCTGTTTGGGGGTTGATGAAACGTATGACAAGCAGTTTACCGCCCCGCTCGTCGTTTGTGAAATTGATTGATTCGATACTCTTGATTGATTTTGGCTATCAGTCAAGTGCGGTCTTGCCGTCCTGATAAAGGAGGGCCTCGAAGCAAACCCGGACAGTGTGTCGTAAATGGCAAGCGGGTGCAACCGGCGTCTCTCCAGGACGCCACATGCACCCGCCTATGGATGGGTCAAACGTCGGCTTCGGCGCACACCGGGACGTCGGTGCACGGCAGCACCAGGCTGAACACCGAACCTTCGCCGGGCTTGCTCGTCACGCGCAGTTCGCCGCCGTGCGAGATGGCCAGCTGGCGCGAGATGTACAGGCCCAGCCCCAGGCCTTTCGGCTCGCCATTGCGGGCGCCCCGTTCGTAAGGCTCGAAGATGCGTTCCAGGTCGGACGAAGCGATGCCCTTGCCCTGGTCGCGCACGTCGATCCGCACCATGTCGCCGCTGCGCTCGACGCTGACCTCGACCGGCTGGCCGCAGCCATAGCGCAGCGCGTTGGTCAACAGGTTGACGATCACCTGCTCGACGCGGAATTCGTCCCAGCAGCCGGTCACGCCGTCGTGCGGGCGCAGGGTCAGCGAACTGCCGGTGGTGGCGGCCTGCAGCGACAGGTCGCTCACCACCCGTTCCAGCAGGTTCATCAGCTCGACCTGGGCCGGGCGGATCGACAGCTTGCCGCTGCGCATGCGCGAGACGTCGAGCATGTCGTCGATCAGCCGGATCATCGACTTGATCTGGCGCTCGTCGCGCTGGATCATCGCTTCCATCTGCTGGGCGCCGAAGGCGGCCGTGTTGCCGCGCTTGAGCTGCAGGCTGCGCATCTGCGTTTCCAGGAACAGCGTGTTGAGCGGCGTACGCAGCTCATGCGCCACCAGCGACATGAATTCGTCGCGCATGCGCAGCGAGCGCTGCAGCTCCTGCTGGGTCTGGTTCAGCTCGCGCAGCAGCACCTCTTGCTCCTGCCGGCTCTGTTCCAGCGCCAGCATCTGGCGCCGCGTCTCGCGCCGCTGCTGGTCGAGCGCCACGAAGACGTTGACCTTGCTGCGCACCGCGTCGGCGTCGAGCGGCTTGTACATGAAGTCGACCGCCCCGCTCTCGTAGCCCTTGAAGGCGTAATCGAGTTCGCGCCCGGCGGCCGAGACGAACACGATCGGAATGTGGCGGGTGCGGGTGGTCGAGCGCATCACCTCGGCCAGCTCGAAGCCGTCCATGCCCGGCATCTGCACGTCGAGGATCGCCAGCGCGAACTCGTGCTCGAGCAGCAGCGCCAGCGCCTGTTCGCCGGACCCCGCCTGGTAGATGACGCGCTGCTCATGGCGCAGCAGCGCCTCGAGCGCCTGCAGGTTTTCCGGCAGGTCGTCGACGATCAGTATCTTGCTTGGGTCCTGGTTCATGGGGTCTCCAACAGGGGCAGCACGGTGCGGATGCCGGCCAGCGGCAGCACCAGGTGCGGGGCACAGCGCCGGATCGCCTCTTCGGGCATCGTACTGGCCTGTGCTTCTTCAGGGTCTTGGACGATGGTCAGGCCGCCGCGCTCGCGGATGCGGCACATGCCGTCGGCGCCGTCGTAATTGGCGCCGGTCAACAGTATACCCGCCAGCGCCGGACCATACACGTCGGCGGCGGATTCCATCAGTATATCGATCGCCGGCCGGGCGAACTGCACCGGCGGCTCGCAGCTGAGCGAAAAGCTGCGGTCCTGTTCTATCGACAGGTGGTAGCCGGAACCGGCGAAATACACGGTGCCGGGCTGGATCGGTTCCTTGTCCTGCGCTTCGCGCACCGGCAGCGCCGCGCGCATGGCGAACAGCTCGGCCAGGCGGCTGTCGCGGTCCGGCGGCACGTGCAGGATGCAGGTCACGGCCGGGCCGAACCCGGCCGGCAGCGCCGGCACCAGGCCGACCAGCGCGTCGACGCCGCCCGCCGAGCCGCCGATGACGACCATCTCGATCCGGCGCGAACCCATGGCCGCGGCCAGTTGCTGTGCGGGGCTCATGGGGACACCTTGCGGAACAGGCGCTCGCGCTTGGCCAGCGCCTCGAAGCGGTCGGCGTAGCTGGAAAAGTCGATGCTTTCCTTGCTGCCCAGGCCCAGGAAGCCGCGGTGGCACAGCGAGTCGTGGAACAGGCCGAGCACGCGATCCTGCAGGCGCCGGTTAAAGTAGATCAGCACGTTGCGGCAGCTGACGAAGTGGGTTTCCGAAAATACGCTGTCGGTCGACAGGCTGTGGTCGGCGAAGGTCACGTTGTCCATCAGGCTGCGCTCGAACAGCGCGCCGCCATAGGCGGCCGTGTAATAGTCCGAGAACGCGGCCTTGCCGCCGGACTTCTGGTAGTTCTCGGTGTACAGGCGCATGCGCTCCAGCGGGAACACGCCGCGCCGCGCCGCTTCCAGCGACTCGGGATTGATGTCGGTCGCATAGATGATGCTGCGCTCGAGCAAGCCCTCTTCCTTGAGCAGGATGGCCAGCGAATACACCTCCTCGCCGGTGCTGCAGCCGGCCACCCAGATCTTGAGCGACGGGTAGGTCTTGAGGAAAGGCGCCACCTGCTCGCGCACCGCCAGGAAGTACTCCGGGTCGCGGAACATCTCGGTGACGGGGATCGTCAGGTATTGCAACAGCTGGGCGAAACCGTTCGGCTCGTGCAGCACCTTCGACTGCAGTTCCGACACCGTGTCGCATTCCATCTCGCGCATGGCGACCAGCACCCGGCGCTTCTGCGAAGCGCCGGTGTAGTCGCGGAAATCGTAGTTGTACTTCAGGTAGACGGCTTCGACGAGCATCCGCAGCTCGATGTCGAAGTCGCTCGGGGGTTGGCTCAAATTCGCTCCAGGGTAGGCATCCAGACCCGCAACAGCGAGTACAGGCGGGAGAGGTCAATCGGTTTGGCCAGGTAATCGTTGGCGCCGGCGGCCAGGCACTGCTCCTGGTCGTCCTTCATGGCCTTGGCGGTGATGGCGATGATCGGCAGGCGGTCGAAGCGTCCGTCGGTGCGAATGCGGCGCGTCGCTTCCAGGCCATCCATGCCCGGCATCATGATATCCATCAGCACCAGGTCGATCCCCGGCACTTCATCCAGTTTTGCAATCGCTTCGAATCCATTCCGGCCGACTTCGATCTTCGCCCCCCGCTGCTCCAGCGCGGACGTCAAGGCGAACACATTGCGCACGTCGTCGTCGACCAGCAGGATGGTGCGGCCTTCGAACACGCGGTCGCGTCCGCGCACCGCCTTGAGCATGCTCTGGCGCTCGGTCGACAGCTCGGACTCCACCTTGTGCAGGAACAGCGTCACTTCGTCCAGCAGGCGCTCCGGCGAGCGCGCGCCCTTGATGATGATCGAGCGCGAATAGCGCAGCAGTTCGGCCTCTTCGTCGCGCGTGAGGTTGCGGCCGGTGTACACGATCACCGGCGGGAACGAGCACAGCTCTTCATGCGACATGCGCTCGAGCAGCTCGCCGCCCTGCATGTCGGGCAGCTTGAGGTCGATGATCATGCAGTCGAAGACTTCGTTCTTCAGGTGCGTGAGCGCCTCGCTGGCGGTGCCCACGGCCGCGATCTCGACGTCGTCGTCGGCGATCAGGGCCACCACGCTCTCGCGCTGGCGCTCGTCGTCCTCGACCAGCAGCACGCGCTTGATCTTCTGGCTCGATTTCTCTTGCAGCTTGCGGAACACGTCTTCCAGCTCTTCGCGGCTGGTCGGCTTGAGCGCATAGCCGATGGCGCCCAGGTGCAGCGCTTCGCCGCCGTTCTCGATGCTCGAGATGACGTGCACGGGAATGTGACGGGTCGACGGATTGTCCTTCAGTTGCTGCAGCACGGTCAGGCCCGAGCGGTCCGGCAGGCGCACGTCCAGCAGCACGGCGTCCGGACGCTGGCTGACGGCCAGCGCCAGGCCCTCGTCGGCGCTCATCGCCACCAGGCAGCGGTAATCGAGTTCGCGCGCCAGGTCGTACAGGATGCGCGCGAACGGCGCTTCGTCTTCCACCACCAGCACGGTGCGGCGGCCGTCGGCCGGCTTGTCGCGGTCGTCCGGGAAGCTGTTGACCGGCTCAAGGCTGGCCGCGGGCGCGGCGGACGCCGGAGCGCTCGGCGCCGGCGCCGGCGTGTAATGCGGCAGCGGGGCCGAGGCGACCGGCAGCTCGGCCGGCGCCGGCACCGCCGGAATCCCGCGTGGCAGGACCAGGGTAAACACGCTGCCCTCGTTCGGCGCGCTCGACACGGCCACGCTGCCGCCCAGCAGGCGGGTCAGGTCGCGCGTGATCGACAGGCCCAGGCCGGTGCCGCCGAAGCGGCGGCTGGTGGTGCCGTCGGCCTGGTGGAAGGCGTCGAAGATCTTGTCCTGCTGGTCGGGCGCGATGCCGATGCCGGTGTCCTGCACGCGGAAGGCGATGTCGCCCTCGGGCGTGGTCGACACCGACAGGCTGACCGCGCCGACCTCGGTGAACTTCACCGCATTCGACAGCAGGTTCTTGAGGATCTGCTCCATGCGCTGGCGGTCGGTATGCAGGCTGGCCGGCACGCCCGGCTCGACGGCGATCCTGAACTCGAGCTGCTTCTGGCGCGCCAGCGGCTCGAAGGTGCGGGCCAGGCCCTCGACCACGCGCCGCACCGGCACGTCTTCCGGCACCAGTTCCAGCTTGCCCGCCTCGACTTTCGAGATGTCGAGGATGTCGTTAATCAGCTGCAGCAGGTCGTTGCCGGCCGAGTAGATCGTCTGGGCGAAGCGCACCTGTTCGTCGGACAGGTTGCCGCTGGTGTTGTCGGCCAACAGCTTGGCCAGGATCAGGGAGCTGTTCAGCGGCGTGCGCAGCTCGTGCGACATATTGGCCAGGAATTCGGACTTGTAGCGGCTCGCGCTTTCGAGTTCGACCGCGCGCTGGTGCAGCTGCTCCTGGGCCGATTGCAGGGCCGAGTTCTTCATGTCCAGGTTCAGCGCCTGCTCGGCCAGCTGGTCGTTGGTGGTGCGCAGCTCGGCCTGCTGGTTTTCCAGCGCCGACTGCGACTCTTCCAGCGCGCGCGACTGTTCTTCCAGCTCTTCGTTGGCGGTGCGCAGCTCTTCCTGCTGCACCTGCAATTCCTCGTTCAGGGTCTGGCTTTCTTCCAGCGCGTCCTGCAGGCGCTGGCGGTACAGCACCGCAGCCATGGCGGCGCCGACCGATTGCGCGATGAAGCCCAGGAACTCGCGGTCGCGCTGCTCCACCGGACGCAGGAAGGCGATTTCGAACACGCCCTTGACCTTGCCGTGGTTGTGGAACGGCGCGATGACCACGGTGCGCGGCGGCGTGTCGCCCAGGCTCGAACTCACCTTGATGTAATCGGGCGGCAGCTGGTCGAGCACCATCAGGCGGTTCTCTTCGGCGGCCTTGCTGGCCAGCGTGGCGCCCGGCGCGATGATCTCGGCGCGCTCGGTGTCCGTGTGCTTGAAACCATAGGCGCCGATGCGGCGCATCGCGCCGTCGTCGCTACGCACGTACATGGCGCCGATCACGCCGTCGAGGTACTTCACCACGTAGGGCAGCACGGCCTCGGCCAGCGGCTCCAGGTTGATCTGGCCGGCGCTGCGCACATTGAGTTCGTTCTGGCCGGTGCGCAGCCAGTCCTGGTGGCGCAGCTTGTCGTTGTGCTCGGCCTCGTGCCGCAGCACCTCGTTATAGGTGTCGGACAGGCGCACCAGCTGGCGCCGGCCGAAGGCGGCCAGGCTGCCGCCGACGATCGCGGACAGGAGCAGGAAGGCCGCCACCGACCAGAACGTGGTGCTGCGCGCCGAATCGCTGCGTTCCTGCAGCAAGCGCATCTCGGAGGCCAGCACCAGGTCGAAGTTGCGGCGCATCTCGTCGGTCAGCGCCTTGCCGCGGCCGCTGCTGACCGCATCGATATAGCCGATGTCATTGGCCCGGCGGCGATCGATCATCTCCTGGGCGAAGGCTTCCCACTGCTTCTGGATCTGGGTGATGCGGGTCAGCCGCTCGGCCTGGGCGAGGTTATCCTCGACCAGTTCGCCCAGCGAATCCAGGCTGGACGCCATGCGCTGCCTGGACAGGACGTAGGGAGACAGAAATTCCTCGTCGCCCGCCAGCAGGTAGCCGCGCATGCCCGATTCCATCTCGGCCGACAACTTGCGGATTTCATGGGCGCCGCCGATGACTTTCTGGGAATGCTCGACCCAGGTCAGGCTGTTGATCAGGTAGGCGATGATGCCCACAAACACGATCGCGCTAACAATACTCATGCCCAGCGGCAGCGCGACGTTACGGGTGAGAATGCGGCGAAACTCGCTGTTTTCGATGGTTGGACCGGCCATGCCTGTTGTTCTGTTAGAAAAAAAATATCCTAAGTGTAACGCAAACGTGAAATATCGCGCACACGAAAGCGGCACGGTCGTGCGCAAGCGCGTCCCGACTGGCGAAGGAACGATCTTATCAAAATGCACACAAAACCGGCGCACCGCTCGGCTCGCCGGTTTCCATTACTTTCATTAAGTTATCTGCGCAGCCAGGTAGCGCGCAGTGCGACTTTTCTTGTTGCGTGCGACTTCCTGGGGTGGACCGGAAGCCACCACCGAACCGCCTTCGTCGCCGGCGCCGGGGCCGACGTCGATCACCCAATCGCTGCCGGCCACCACCCGCATCGTGTGCTCCACCACGATCACGGTGTTGCCGGCATCGACCAGGCGGTTCAATTGCACCATCAGGCGGTCGGCGTCGACCGGGTGCAGGCCGGTGGTCGGTTCGTCCAGCACATACAGCGCATTGCCGCGCGTGGCGCGCTGCAGTTCGGAGGCCAGCTTGATGCGCTGCGCCTCGCCGCCGGAGAGCTCCGTGGCCGGCTGGCCCAGGCGCAGGTAGTCCAGGCCGACCTCATTGAGTACTTCCAGCGAGCGCTCGACGGGTGATTCGTCCTTGAAGAAGTCGATCGCCTCGCCCACCGTCATGCCCAGCACCTCGGCGATGTTCTTGCCGCGATAGGTCACCTCCAGCGTCTCGGCGTTGTAGCGCGCCCCTTCGCAGGTCGGGCATGGCGCGTAGACGCTGGGCAGGAACAGCAGTTCGACCATCACGAAGCCCTCGCCGGCGCAATGCTCGCAGCGCCCCTTGGCGACGTTGAACGAGAAGCGGCCGGCGTCGTAGCGGCGCTTCTTCGCATCCTCCGTCGCGGCAAACAGCTTTCTGACCTGGTCGAACAGGCCGGTATAGGTCGCCAGGTTCGAGCGCGGCGTGCGGCCGATCGGTTTCTGGTCGACCCGCACCAGGCGCCGCACGCCCTCCATGCCGGACACGATGCGGCCTTCGAGCGGCAGTTCCTCGTCGCGTTCCAGGTCCGGCTCGTCCGGCTGCTCGTCCTGCGCCGCGCCGCCCTGCCCCAGGGCCTGGCCCACCAGTTCGACCAGCACCTGGCTCACCAGGCTCGACTTGCCGGAGCCGGACACGCCGGTCACGCTGGTCAGCACGCCGAGCGGGAAAGCGACTTCCAGGTCGTTCAGGTTGTTGCGGTGGATGCCTGCAAGCGTCAGCCAGCCGGTGGGTTCGCGCGGCGTGCGCTGGGGCGGCGGCGCTTCGCCGAACAGGTAGCGCCGGGTCTGCGACTTCTCGACCTTGCGCAGCCCGTCCGGCACGCCGCTGTACAACACCTGGCCGCCACGCTCGCCCGCCAGCGGGCCGACATCGACCAGCCAGTCGGCCTGCCGGATCACGTCCAGCGCGTGTTCGACCACGAACAGCGAGTTGCCGGCCGCCTTCAGCTGGGCCAGCGCGTCGAGCAGGGCTTCGGTGTCGGCCGGGTGCAGGCCGCTCGATGGCTCGTCGAGCACGTAGACCACGCCGAACAGGCTCGATCGCACCTGCGTCGCCAGGCGCAGGCGCTGCAACTCGCCCGGCGACAGGGTCGGCGTGCTGCGCTCCAGCGCCAGGTAGCCCAGGCCCAGCGCCAGCAGCACTTCCAGGCGCGCGGCCAGGTCGGCGGCAATGCGGCGGCGCACGATCAGCTGCTCGTTGTGCAGGTGTCCGTCGTCCTTGTCCTTGCCCTGTGCGTAGGGCTGGAGCAGCTCTGCCAGGCGCGCCAGCGGCAGGCGCGAGATCTCGGCGATATCATGGCCGGCGAAGGTGACCGACAGCGACTCGCGCCGCAGGCGCTTGCCTTCGCATTCCGGACAGGCGGTGCTGACCATGTAGCGCGCCACGCGCTTCTTCATCGAGGCGCTTTCGGTATTGGCGAAGGTCTGCATCACGTAGCGCCGCACGCCGGTGAAGGTGCCCTGGTAGCTGGGCGTGTCCTTGCGCTTCAATGCCGCCTTCGTTTCCTTCGGGCTCAGGCCGGCGTACACCGGCACCGTCGGGCTCTCGTCCGTGTACAGGATCCAGTCGCGGTCCTTCTTCGGCAGCTCGCGCCACGGGGTGTCGACGTCGTAGCCGAGCGTGACCAGGATGTCGCGCAGGTTCTGGCCATGCCAGGCCGGCGGCCAGGCGGCGATCGCCCGTTCGCGGATCGTGAGGCTGTCGTCCGGCACCATCGAGTGTTCGGTCACGTCGTAGATGCGGCCCAGGCCCGAGCAGCGCGGGCAGGCGCCTTGCGGCGTGTTGGGCGAGAACGATTCGGCATACAGCAGCTCCTGCCCTTTCGGATAATCGCCGGCGCGCGAATACAGCATGCGCAGCGAATTGCTCAAGGTGCTGACGCTGCCGACCGACGAGCGCGCGGTGGGCGTGCCGCGCTGCTGCTGCAGGGCGACGGCTGGCGGCAAGCCTTCGATCTCGTCGACCTCGGGCACCGGCATCTGGTGGAACAGGCGGCGCGCATAGGGCGAGACCGATTCCAGGTAGCGCCGCTGGGCTTCGGCGTACAGGGTACCGAAGGCCAGCGACGACTTGCCCGAGCCGGACACGCCAGTGAACACCACCAGCTGCCCGCGCGGGATGTCGAGGTCGACGTTCTTCAGATTGTGTTCGCGCGCGCCGCGCACGTGGACGTAGCCGTCTTCGGCCATGTTTTTTTTCTTGTTGGAAGTTTTGCTGGGCATCTGCCCTCCGGCATGATCGAGAATGCCCTATTGGACGCCTGCCATCGCCCGACGTCGGTGCGCTTGCCAACAATGCGGTCAAGCCAGGGTTTCCAGGCGCGCACAGACCCCATCGACGCCGCCCTGCCCCGCGAAGCGCGCGGCGAGCGCGGTGCTCTGCGCCGCGACCTGCGGGTTCCCGACCACGCGCTGCAAGGCCTTCGCCATGCGCGCCGGCGTGACGCGCGCCGCATGCAGGCTGGCGCCGGCGCCCATCGCCACCACCCGCGCCGCATTGTCGAACTGGTCGTGGGCCAGCGGCACCACCAGTTGCGGCGTGCCCGCGCGCAAGGCTTCGGCCGTGGTGCCGATGCCGCCGTGATGGACCAGGGCCGCCACATGGGGCAGCAAGGCCTTCAACGGGACGTATTCCTGCCAGCAGATGCTGGGGGCGAGCGTGGCCGGCAACTGTTCGACGTGCGGCGTCAGGAACACCGCGCGCAGGCCGAGCTGGGTCACCGCCTGCGCCGCCGCTTCGAAATAGCCGCGCGCCTGGCGGTTGCCGGTGCCGGGCGTGAACACGACCGGCGGCGCGCCGCCGTCAAGAAACGCGCGCAGCCGGACGCTCGGCGCGGCATTCGGGTCCGGGTCATAGAGCGGGAAGCCGGCCTGGTAGAGCGGCCGGGGCCAATCCGGTGGCGGCGCGGCGAACCAGTCGGGGAACAGGGCCAGCGACAGGTCGGGGATGGACGGGATGGTATTAACCATGCTGTCGACTTGCGGCAAGCCCCGTGCCACGCGCGCCGTGTTCAGGCTGGGCAGCGCCACCGGATCGAGGAAGCGCGCCGCCAGCGCACGCCACAGCCAGCGGCGCGCGCCATGCGGCACCCAGGTGGGCACCGGCCAGGGACCGAGCAGCAGCGGATCGTGCAACGTCGGCAGGTTGGAGGGCGCCAGCCAGGCCGCCGCGATCTTCAGGCCGGGACAGGCATGGCGGCACAGGTCGGCTTCCGGCAAGGCCAGCGGATGGACCAGCAGCACGCGCCGCTCGTTCGGCTGTTTGCGGGCGAGCGTCTCGACCACCCGCGGCAGCTGCGCCATCGCCGGCCGCGTCGCTTCCCACACCACGGCCAGGCCGCGGGTCGCGTGCCACAGGTCGGGATGATCGAGCACGGCCATGTCGGCCGGCAAACCGTGGAAGGTGAGTCCGGCTGCCTCGACATACTGCGCATGCTGCTGCGGGCCGAGGAAATCGACCCGGTTGCCGCGCTCGCGCAGCGCGCGGCCGATCCAGAGAAAGGGAAACAGGTCGCCGGCCGAGCCGATCGTCGCCAGGATGAAATGCACCCGTCCTCCTCCCTCTATATATTAGAAGGACAGTGTACCTTCGATCGAATCATCGAGCGTCTTGCCAATCACCGCGCCGACCGCGACCTTGACGCCGGCCACCGCGTCGCCGTGCTTGTTGTCCCAGTAATAGCCGGTCTTGGGCGTGATCTTGATAACGGTGATGCGCGGATCGTCCTCGCCCTCGGTGAACCAGGTCTTGAGCATCGAGTTCCACAATTGCTTGATGCGCGCCTTGTCCTGCGAGATCTCGGCGTGGCCGTCCAGTTCCAGGAAGCCGGAATGCTTGCCCGACTGGAAGAACAGCTTGACGCTCGGATTGGCCTGCAATTCCTGGTTCTTGTGGCTGTCGATGCTGCTGAGGAACCAGATGGCGCCGGCGTCGTCGGTCTCGCGCACGCTCATCGGGCGCACGCCGCGGCTCGGGCCCTGGCCATTACCGGTGCAAAAGAAGCACGAATCGGCGTCGTCGATCATGTCCTTGATGCGCTCGATCGCGTCCACGCCGGCCAGGTCGCGGCGGTTTTCTTCGGGTTGGTTGCGGTTGATGGAATCCATTGTCTTCTCCTGAGCATGGCCATGTGGCCGATGAGGAGACTGTAGCCGGATCGTCAACGCGGGTATGTGGGTGGCCGAACGCTGGATAGTCGAACTGTCCAGCGCCCGGTTCAATACAGGTTCACAGCAGACTTACAAAAAGCGGTCGAGGATCTTGCGGCTGTGCTTGTCGATCTTGAACATATCGCGCACCAGGAAGTTGATGCCGTGGTTGTCCGCCACCAGCAGCGAGGCTTCGCCGATGCGGCGGATGTCCTCGTCCACCTTCAGCACGAACTCGGTGTCGCCGCGGTCGGTTTTCACGAACCAGGTGCAGGGGGTGGCGAAGCTCGACACGTCCATGATGGCCAGGATCTCGGGAATGAACTCGCGGCCTTCGATTTCCTCGCGGATCAGGGTGCGGATCGTGTCCGGCATGTCGGCCAGGTCGTCGATCCAGGCGACTTCCTTGCCGCCGTCGCGCACCAGCGAGATGCCCTTGGTCGGCGCCTGGATCGGGAAGGCGCGCACCGGCGTCACGCCGCCCCATTCCTCGCCGTTTTCCAGGGTAATAATGAGTTTGCCAAAGCTGTCGCGGCGCAGCTGGAAGGCCGTATTCAACGTAGTCGATGTCATTTATGCGTCCTTGTCGTCCAGGTCCTGGTCCACGTTGCGCGCCTGCGCTTCGTAGAGGCGGTGGTAAGCGCCCTCGCGCGCCATCAGCTCGTCGTGGCTGCCTTCCTCGACCACCACGCCGCGGTCCAGCACCACCAGGCGGTCGGCCCGGTGCAGGGTCGACAGTCGGTGCGCGATGGCGATCGTGGTGCGGCCCTGCACGAGGTTGTCGAGCGCCTTCTGGATTTCCTTTTCGGTTTCCGAGTCCACCGACGAGGTCGCTTCGTCCAGGATCAGGATCGGCGGATCGATCAACAGCGCGCGCGCGATCGAGATGCGCTGGCGCTCGCCGCCCGACAGGCCCTGGCCGCGCTCGCCGACCATCGAATCGTAGCCCTGCGGCAGGCGCAGGATGAATTCGTGGGCGTGGGCTGCGCGCGCCGACGCGATGATCTCTTCGCGCGTGGCGTTCGGTTTGCCATAGGCGATATTCTCTGCGATCGTGCCGAAGAACAGGAACGGCTCCTGCAGCACCAGGCCGATATTGCGGCGGTAATCGGCCACCGCGAACGAGCGGATGTCCTGGCCATCGAGCAGGATCGCGCCTTCGGCCACGTCGTAGAAACGGCAGATCAGGTTGACCAGCGTGCTCTTGCCCGAACCGCTGTGGCCCACCAGACCGACCATTTCGCCGGCCTTGATCTTGAGCGAGATGCCGCGGTTGACCGCGCGGTTGCCGTAACGGAAACCGACTTCGCGCAGCTCGATATTGCCCTCGATCTTGTCGACCTTCACCGGATTGACCGGGTCCGGCACGCTCGAGACGTGGTCGAGGATGTCGAAGATGCGCTTGGCGGCCGAGGCCGATTTTTGCGTCACCGACACGATGCGGCTCATCGAATCCAGGCGCACGTAGAAACGGCCGCTGTAGGCGATGAAGGCCGACAGCGTGCCCACCGTGATGTCGCCGCGCGACACCTGCCAGATGCCGAAGCACCAGATCACGAGCAAGCCGAGTTCGGTCAGGAACGACACAGTCGGCGAGAACAGCGACCACACCCGGTTCAGCTTGTCGTTGACCGCCAGATTGTGCTTGTTGGCTTCGCGGAAGCGGGCCGCCTCGCGCTTTTCCTGGGCAAAGGCCTTCACCACCCGGATGCCGGGGATGGTGTCGGCCAGCACATTGGTCACCTCGCCCCAGACGCGGTCGATCTTTTCGAAGCCGGTGCGCAGCTTGTCGCGCACGATGTGGATCATCCACGCGATGAACGGCAGCGGCAGCAGGGTCACCACGGCCAGCCACGGGTTGATGGTAAACAGGATGAGGCCCGTCATGATGATCATCAGGACGTCCGACAGGAAGTCGAGCAGGTGCAGCGACAGGAAGACGCAGATCCGGTCCGAGCCGCTGCCGATACGCGCCATCAGGTCGCCGGTGCGCTTGCCGCCGAAAAATTCGAGCGACAGCCGCATCAGGTGTTCATAGGTGGTCGAGCGCAGGTCCGCGCCGATGCGTTCGGACGCCAGCGCCAGCACATAGGTCTTGGCCCAGCCCAGCAGCCAGGCCAGCAGTGCGGCGCCGAACAGGCCGCCCATGTATAAATAGACAAGACTGGTGTCGATCGCCTGCCCGTTCTGGTACGGGATCAGGACATTGTCCATCAGCGGCATCGTCAGGTACGGCGGGATCATGTGCGCGCCGGTCGAGCCCAGCATCAGCAGGAAGCCCAGCAGCAGCTGCCCTTTATAGGGCTTGGCGAAGCGCCACAGGCGGAACAAGGTCCAGGTCGACGGCGGCGTATGCAGCACTTTTTCGCAGATCGGGCAGTCTTCCTGGTCCGGCTCGAGCGGTGCCTTGCAACTTGGACAAGTGTGCTGGTCGGGCGGCAGCACGGGCACGCCGGTGGCCACGCTATGGACCTGGTCGCGGAACTGGTCGGCGACGCGGATCGCGTGCAGGTTCTGGCCCAGGGTGAAGCGCCAGGCGGCCAGTAATCCGCCTTCGTCGACCAGCTCGAGATGCCCGACGCCGGCGTGGTCATGGTGGCGCAGCGCGGTGCCGGCGCGGTGCGGCCAGTCACGCCACGCGGTCTCGCCCGGCGCGCGCGCCAGCAGGCGGCGATTCGTCACCAGCAACAGGCCTTTTGAAAAATGTAATTTCGCGTCGAGGTCAACCTCCACGCTGCTTAAAACGTTTTCCCCTGGTGCAAGCTGTTTCGCGACGTCACTTTGCCACCGTTCAGGTACGGAACTGGCGGCTACCGCAAGCGACGGTGGAATAGCAGGTTGTTGAGTTGTCATGTATTGCGCCCGATAACAGGCTTTTGTTCTCTAAGGGTGGACATGGCGCCGAACCGGCGATGCACAAGGACCGTCGTTACGCCGTTGCGTGAAACGCTCCACAGAGCGCTAGAACGTTTGTGCGTATCGTTTGGATGACACGAGAAACGTGTTAGTAGGAATGTTGCGGCGCAGCAGGCCGGCAAGTGTACCTGTATTCGGCGGGTCGCGGCCGCTTTCGGCACCGTTTTGAAAGTCGGGCAGACAAGGACAAGTCGCCAGCGCGAGAGAGGCGCCAGGTGGCAAAAGTGATTACATGACCAAGAAGAATGACATCAAATTCCTGCGCGTGAGCTACCTGCGCGGACCGAATATCTGGACCTACCGTCCGGTACTCGAGGCCTGGCTCGACATCGGCGAGCTGGAAGACTACCCCTCGAATCTTCTTCCCGGCTTCACCGAGCGCCTGATCGCCTGGCTGCCCGGATTGGTCGAGCACCACTGCGGCGTCGGCTACCGCGGCGGCTTCCTGGAGCGCCTGCGTGACGGCACCTGGGCCGGCCACATCCTCGAACACATCGTGCTCGAGGTGCAGAACCTGGCCGGCATGAAGACCGGCTTCGGCAAGACCCGCTCGACCGGCGAGCACGCCATCTACAAGATGGCCTTCCGCACCCGTGATGAAACGGTCGGCCGCGCCGCGCTCGACGTCGCCCACCGCCTGATGATGGCCGCGATCAACGACGAGCCGTTCGACCTTTCCAGTGAAGTCGCGCGCCTGACCGACATGGTCGACCGTCACTGCCTGGGTCCGTCCACCGCCCACATCGTGGACGCCGCCACCGATCGCCGCATCCCCTCGATCCGCCTCACCGACGGCAACCTGGTGCAGCTCGGCTATGGCGCGGCACAGCGCCGCATCTGGACCGCCGAAACCGACCGCACCAGCGCGATCGCCGAAGGCATCGCCAGCGACAAGGACATGACCAAGTCCCTGCTCGCCTCCTGCGGCGTGCCGGTGCCGGAAGGCGCGATCGCGCGCAGCCCGGACGACGCCTGGGAAGAAGCCCAGGACATCGGCCTGCCGGTGGTCGTGAAGCCGATCGACGCCAACCACGGCCGCGGCGTGTCGCTCAACCTGATGACCGAGGCCGAGGTCAAGGCCGCCTACACCATCGCGTCGCTGGAGGGTGAGAGTAAATCCGTGCTGGTCGAGCGCTACGTCACCGGCAACGAACACCGCCTGCTGGTGGTCGGCCGCAAGGTGGTCGCTGCCGCGCGCGGCGAATCGGTCTGGGTGACGGGCGACGGCCGGAGCAACGTGGCCGCGCTGTGCGACACCCAGATCAATATCGACCCGCGCCGCGGCGAGAGCGAAGAATTCCCGCTCAGCCCCGTCAAGCCGCGCGAGAGCGAAGAAAACCAGCTGCAACTGCAGCGCCAGGGCCTCACGCCCGACTCGGTTCCGCCCGAAGGCCAGAAAGTGCTGATCCAGGTGAACGGCAACGTCGCCGACGACGTGACCGACCTGGTGCACCCCGACGTCGCCCACGCCGCCGCCCTGGCCGCGCGCATCGTCGGCCTGGACATCGCCGGCATCGACCTGGTGTGCGAAGACATCTCGCGTCCGCTCGAGGAACAGCGCGGCGCCGTCATCGAAGTCAACGCCAGCCCGGGCCTGCTGGCCCACATGAAGCCGGCCAGCGGCACAGCGCGCAACGTCGGCAAGGACATCGTCGACCACCTGTTCGCCGATGGCGAAACGGCGCGCATCCCGGTGGTCGGCGTGACCGGCTCGAAGGGCTGCAGCCTGATCACGCGCCTGGTCGGCTGCCTGGTCAACATCACGCGCAAGGAAGTCGGCGTCGCCAACGGCGAAGGCCTGTACCTGAACGCGCGCGCCATCTCGCACCGCGATTCGACCGGCGTCGAAGCGGCCCAGCGCATCCTGATCAACCGCAACGTGCAAACCGCCGTGTTCGAATCGAACGCGCGCTCGATCCTGCAGGAAGGCCTGCCCTACGACCGCTGCACGGTCGGCGTGGTGACCGACATGAACGGCATCGAGGACGTGGCCGAGTTCTACGTGCGCGACGAGGATGCGATGCGCAACGTGATCCGCAGCCAGGTCGACGTGATCCTGCCGGACGGCGTGGCGGTGCTGAACGCGGCCGACGAACGAGTCGCCGGCCTGGCCGAGCTGTGCGACGGCAGCGTGATCTATTACGCCGCCGACGAGACCAACCCGATCCTGGCTGCGCACCGCCAGAACGGCGAACGCGTCGTGTTCGCGCGCGACGGCCGCATCGTGCTGGCCGCGGGCGAGCAGGAAACGCCGCTGATCGCGCTGTCGGCGATGAAGCCGTCGACCGTGAAGTACCCGGAAAACGTGCTGGCGGCGGTGGCGGCCGCATGGGCCCTCGGCGTGCCGAGCGACCTGCTGTGCGGCGGACTGCGCGCCTTCGACGCGACGCCGAAGAAGTAATCCCTCATAAAGGAAGACGGTTTATGGAAGTATCTCGCGTACGGGCCCTGCGTGGCCCCAATCTCTGGAGCCACCACACCTCGGTCGAGGCCATCGTGGCATGCACGCCGGAGGAAGCATCGATCGACGCTCTGGCCGGTTTCGAAGCGCGCCTGCGCGTGCGCTTCCCGCAGATGGGCGCCCTGCAACCCTATGGACATAACGACACGGTGCCGCTGGCGCAGGTGCTGGAACTGGTGGCGCTGACGCTGCAGGCCGAAGCCGGCTGCCCGGTGACCTTCAGCCGCACCACCGCCACGCTGGAAACCGGCATCTACCAGGTCGTGGTCGAATACAGCGAGGAAGACGTCGGCCGCCTGGCTTTGGCCCTGGCGCAGCAACTGATCCAGTCGGCCCGCGACGACACCCCGTTCGACCTGGCCGCCGCGCTCAAGCAGCTGCGCGATACCGACGAAGACGTGCGCCTGGGCCCCTCGACCGGCTCGATCGTGCAGGCCGCCGTGGCCCGCAACATCCCGTTTCGCCGCATGACCGAAGGCAGCATGGTGATGTTCGGCTGGGGCAGCCGCCAGCGCCGCATCCAGGCCGCCGAGATCGACGCCACCGGCGCCATCGCCGAGTCGATCGCCCAGGACAAGGAACTGACCAAGAAGCTGCTCGACGCGGCCGGCGTGCCGGTGCCGCAGGGCCGCAGCGTGGTCGACCCCGACGACGCCTGGGCCGCCGCCCTGGAAATCGGCCTGCCGGTCGTGATCAAGCCGAAGGACGGCAACCAGGGCAAGGGCGTGACGGTCAACGTCACCACCCGCGAGCAATTGGACGCCGGGTTCAGGGCCGCCAGCGAGTTCCGCGACGACATCCTGGTCGAGCGCTACCTGCCGGGCCACGACTACCGCCTGCTGGTGGTCGGCGACAAGCTGGTGGCCGCCGCGCGGCGCGAACCGCCGCAGGTGATCGGCGATGGCAAGCACACGGTGCGCGAGCTGGTCGACGAAGTGAACCGCGACCCGCGCCGCGGCGACGGCCACGCGACCTCGCTGACCAAGATCCGTTTCGACGACATCGCCCTGGGCACCCTGGTGCAGCAAGGGATGAACGCCGACTCGGTCCCGGCCCTGGGCCAGCGCGTGGTCCTGCGCAACAACGCCAACCTGTCGACCGGTGGCACCGCCACCGACGTGACCGACGACGTTCATCCTGAAGTGGCCGAGCGCGCGATCGCCGCCGCCCACATGATCGGCCTGGACATCTGCGGCGTCGACCTGGTGGCCGACAGCGTGCTCAAACCCATGGAAGACGTCGGCGGCGGCATCGTCGAAGTCAATGCCGCCCCGGGCCTGCGCATGCACCTGGCGCCGTCGTTCGGCAAGCCGCGCGCGATCGGCGAAGCGATCATGGACACCCTGTTCAAGGATGGCGACGACGGCCGCATCCCGGTGGTGGCCGTGACCGGCACCAACGGCAAGACCACCACCGTGCGCCTGATCGCGCACCTGCTCACCGCGTCGGGCCTGCGCACCGGCATGACCAACACCGACGGCGTCTACATCGAAGGCCGCCGCATCGACAGCGGCGACTGCAGCGGCCCGCGCAGCGCGCGCAACGTGCTGCTGCATCCGGACGTCGACGCCGCCGTGTTCGAAACGGCGCGCGGCGGCCTGCTGCGCGAAGGCCTGGCCTTCGACAAGTGCCAGGTTGCGGTGGTGACCAATATCGGCGCCGGCGACCACCTGGGCCTGAACTACATCACCACGCTGGAAGACCTGGCCGTGCTCAAGCGCGTGATCGTCCAGAACGTGGCCGTGGGCGGCATGGCGGTGCTCAACGCCGCCGACCCGACCGTGGCGGCGATGGCCGAGAAGACCCGCGGCGAAGTCACCTTCTTCGCCCAGGACGTGAGCAACCCGATCATGGCGATGCACCGCGCCCAGGGCCGCCGCGTCGTCTTCGTCGAGGAAGGTTACCTGGTGGCCGCTCAGGGCAGCTTCGTGGAGCGCATCGACCTGAAGGAAGTGCCGATCACCCGTGGCGGCGTGGTGGGCTTCCAGGTCGAGAACGTGATGGCGTCGGTGGCGGCCGCCTGGGGCGTGGGCACGTCGTGGGACGCGATCCGCCTGGGCTTGAAGACTTTCGTGGGCGAGAGCGACAACGCGCCGGGCCGTTTCAATGTGTTCGACTACCGCGGCGCCACCGTGATCGCCGACTATGGCCACAATCCGGACGCGATCGCGGCGCTGGTCAATGCGGTCGAAGGCATGCCGGCCAAGCGCCGTTCGGTGGTGATCAGCGGCGCCGGCGACCGCCGCGACCAGGACATCCGGCAGCAGACCGAAATCCTCGGCAAGGCCTTCGACGACGTGCTGCTGTACCAGGACCAGTGCCAGCGCGGCCGCGCCGACGGCGAGGTGATCGCGCTGCTGCGCGCCGGCCTGGCCGGCGCCACCCGCACCGGGCACGTGGAAGAGATCAATGGCGAGTTCGTCGCCATCGACCGCGCGCTCGACCGCCTGGACGAGGGCGACCTGTGCCTGGTCCTGATCGACCAGGTCGATGCGGCGCTGGCGCACATCACCAGGCGCGTGACCCAGGCCAAGGCGGCCTGAGTCGTCTTGCCGCCGGGGACGGCCAGTTGCTGGCCGTCCCCGACAATCCGGTCAGGCCGAATTCCTGGCGCGGGTTGCCAGCAACTGCGTTTCCCACGACAGGGCCACCGAGGCGGCGCCGCCGTTTTCGAAAATGAGGTTGGACACGCCCTCGAGCGTGCTCTCGCGCGCATAATCGCGCTGCCATTCGGCCGCCACGGCGAACCAGGTGATCGGCGTGCAGCCGGCTTGGACCATGCGCCGTACGGCCATCTCGTGCGCTTCCTCGCTCACCCCTCCGGATGCATCGGTGACGACGAACACGTCGTAGTCTTCGCCCGCAGCCTGGATGGCGGGCATCGCCAGGCAGATCTCGGTGTACAGCCCCGCGAGCACCAGCTGCTTGCGGCCGCTCTTCTTGACGATGTCGGTCACCTTCGCATCTTCCCAGGTATTGATGAAGGTGCGATCGATCGGCTTTTGTTCAGGGAAGACCGCCTGCAGTTCCTTGATGAGGTAACCGCCACGCTCTTCCAGCACGGTCGTCAGGATCGTTGGCACATCGAATACCTTCGCCGCCTTGGCCAGACCGACCACGTTATTCATGATCATGGTCGGCTCATGGCTTTTCAGGCAGGCGAACTGAAATGGCTGGTGATCGATGAGAACGACGATGCTGTCTTCCGGACGCAGCAGCGCCTTGAGTCCATTCTTGCTCATTTTATCTATCCCTTAAATTGACCAAGCGCCGGGGCGCGCCTGGGATCAATAAGGTAGCAACGCGATGATCGAGCGGCAATGACGGTTCCTGCGGTTTGCAGGCCGATCCTGCTGTGTCGGAACCGGATCATCGCCAGCTAACGGCCGGATCGTAGCGGGTTGGCAACGATGGTATCCTGCGCGGATGAGTCCTGCCCACCTCGCTTCCCTGCCCTCTCTTCCTCCGTTTGGCGCGGCCATGCTGCTGCGGGCGCTGCTCAAGCATCCGGCGCGCCGGCCGACCAGGCAGGTCGGCGCCACCTGGCGCCTCGAGCGGATCGACCTCGATCACGTGCGCCGCTATAACGCCGCGTTCGGATTCTCGGGTGACGCTATTGCGCTTACCTTCCTGTATCTGCTGGCGCAGCGCGCGCAGCTGGCGACCATGCTGGCCTGCCCGATCCCGTTCCGCATTCCGGGCCTGATTCACGTCGAGAACCGGCTGGCGACGCATGGCCCGGTCGTGCCTGACGCGCCGCTGGCGCTGACGACCACCTTGCAATTGCCGCCCCCTGCCCCGAACGGCGCCTTGCATTGCGTGCTGGAGACACGCGCCTTCGACGGCGAGCGGCTGGCCTTTTCTTGCGACAGCACCTATCTGATCCGGCGTGGAAGCCGCTCCGGCCGCGCTACGCCGCCGCCCGAGCCACCACGTGGCCAGGCGCTCGGCGGGTGGACGGTCGCGCATGACGCCGGGCGGCGCTATGCGGCCTTGTCGGGCGACTGCAACCCGATCCACCTGTGGCCATGGTCGGCGCGCCTGATGGGCATGCGCGCGCCGATCATCCACGGGGCGCATACGCTGGCGAAGGCGTGCTCGCTCTTGCAGGCATCGACAGGCCGCGACATCGCCGAGGTCTGGTGCCGCTTCCGTCAGCCGGTGGCGCTGGACGCCGACGTCATCTTGCTTGCGGGTGGCAGCGAGGGCGAGTTCGCGGTCATGTGCGACGGTCGTATCGCCATGGAAGGAAGGTATTCATGAAAGGCTTTCTTGCCATCGTTCTGCTCGCAGCCGCTGCAGCAGGCGCCGCGGCCACGCCGATCGGCGATCGATTCCAGCGCTTCGATGCCGAACTGAAGGCATGGGACGACGCCCAGACGCCGGAAGCGAAGGCGAACAGCGTTTCATTGGCTTACCGGCAGATGAAGAAGGGCCTCGATTACCGGCTCGTCCTGCCTGACGCCGGCACCGCCGACCTGCACCTGCTGTTCCAGGCTGCGAATGGCGCGCACTTTTACACCCCCTCGAGCGAACATGCGCTCGACATGCTGGCGGTGGCGCGCGAGCTGGCGGCGCGCCGGGCCGCAAGCGCCAGGCAATTCGACGACACGTACTACGCACTCATCGCCGCTCGGGAGTACGGGGCCGCGCGCGCATGGCGCACCCAGCATGCGCTCGCGGTGGATCAGGTGGCGTTGCACGAGGTGGACCTGCCGCCACTGCCGCCCGGCCAGGCGGCCGAGCTGCTCTTCACGGACGGCAAGCGCAGCGCGCGCACGTTTTCCTTTCCAAGCGGCGCTTACGTGATCGTCGTCGCCGATCCGCATTGTGGCTTCACGCGCGATGCCGTTGCCCGGATCACGGCGGACCAGCCCTTGATGGCCGCGCTGGAGAACCGGATCAAATGGCTGGCACCGCAGCAGACCGAACGTTCGCTGCAAGCCTACCTGGACTGGAACGGGCGCTATCCGCAGGCCCCGATCTCGCAGGCCTACAAGAACGAGGACTGGGATGCGCTCAGGAACAGGCAGTTCCCGGTGTTTTACTTTTACCGCGACGGCGCCTTGCAGACGCATTTCGCGGGGTGGCCGAAGGAAGGCCGCATGCGCGAACTCACCGAAGCACTTGAATTGATCGGGATCGCCGCGCAGCAGTAAGCATCTGGACGATTGTGCGCAGCACGCCACGGTTACTCATTCTTCACCGCGTCGAAGAAAAATCCTTTCCAATACACGACAATCTTGTTGTAGCCCTTGATCAGCGCTTCAGTACACGACAACTCGACAGCTTCCACGGTCGTCGGAATGCCCAGTCGGTCCACCGGCGCGTGCGCGGTTTCCCGGATATATCGTGCGGCGTCCTCGTAATGGCGCGTGAATGTGGGACGTTTGCGGCAGCTTTCTCCCGCGACTGTTATCTTGTCCGGCGCGATCACCAGAGCCTTTCCAACCAGGTCTGCGGCCTCTGTATCGTCGATTGATGCGATCGAGGAGGAATCAAGGACTTTTGTAAGGGTCCAGGTGCCCACCAGCTCATTACTATTATTCGATACGTCAGCCCACCCCGCCTGCGATGCAGACGCGATCATCAGGATCACCGTAGCCCGCGACAACGTCTTGGGACGCACAGCTGATTTCAGAAATGACATTGCAGTATCCTCACTTTCCGACGGTCTGCGCTTCAGCGGCTTCCAGGAATGGCGCCGCTTCCTCTCTTCGCCGGTACACCAGACCGCGTGCAATGACCTTCTTGCCCTTGACCGTCGTTCTCGTCATTTTCAAGATGTTGGCGGCGGCGCCTCTGAGGTCACCGCTATCGACCAGATCAAAGGTCGTGCCTGCACCGCGCTCACCAGCGTTGTACGCAAGACTCACCAGGGCGTCGAACTGTGCTTGAGTCAGCGCCTGAGTGATGACGTTCCGACGCACTACCCGTTCCATATAGGCGACCCTGCGCGCAAACTCTGCATCTGCCTCAGCCCGGCTAACCGGCCGGTTTAACTCCTTCTTCGTACAAGGCCCGCGATGCGCCAGGATACCGGCCCCCCATGTACAGTTACCTTTTCCTGGGCCCATATCGTCGTAATAGTTCAATACGACCACCTCTAGCCGTTGCATCCGTTTTCGCGCTTCTCCGCTCATACTCAAATGGTCGTTTGCTCCCCCGATTGCTCCGCTGGCTGCTTGCCCCATAGTTCCTCCTGCAGAATCGCTAGTGGTCCAATCTATCTGCCCTAGCATGCTCGTCTGTTGTGGGGCCACAAGCGATGTTTGCTACTGCTGGCGAATAATTGCAGCCGTACCTGACATAGAGGAGCAAATCGTGGCCATCGATGTATATCTGCAGATTGACGGCATCAAGGGCGAGTCGCAGGATGCCAAGCACAGGGACTGGATAGAGTGTACGAGCGTGCACTGGGGCATTCCTCAACCAAGATCAGCGACTGCTTCGACCGGCGGGGGCCACACTGCGGAACGTGCGGAGTTAAAGGAGATTTCGTTTACCAAGATCGCAGATCTGGCCTCACCCATCCTGATGCAGACCTGCGCCATGGGCAAGACAATCCCCAAGGCAAAGTTCGATTTCATGCGCGCCGACGGCAATGGCGAACCCATCTGCTACTTCCAGATTGAACTGGAAAATGTACTCATCGGAGGTATCGCGCCCGGTATCGAGCCCGGCACCATTCTCGACGAGCACGTCAGTCTCAAATTTTCCAAAGTGAAGTGGCGCTACACCCAACAGAAGATCGGCGGCGGTGGCGGCGGCAGCACTGTCGGCGGATGGGACTTGGCGGCGAACAGAGTCGTGGCATGACCGGCTCACTGCATCTCCACCGCCGCCGACATTAGTGCTAGGACATGGCCGGCGGCGCCGGCGGTGGCGGCGCATCCGGCAACGGAATGAACTCCTTGTCGTCCGCATCCGGCAGCTTCATCCTGCCCGCCTTCCAGTCGGCCGCCGCCTGCGCCAGGCGGTCCTTCGACGACGACACGAAATTCCAGTACAGGTGACGCTCGCCGACCGGCTCCCCGCCCAGCACCATCACCGTCGCGTGCTCCAGCGCCTCGACGCGCGAGGCCGTCGCCCCCAGCACCAGCATCCGGCCGCTCTCGTGGCGCATGCCGTCGAGCTCCACCGCGCCGGTGGCGATGTACAGCGCGCGCTCCTTGTAGCCGCCGGGGATCTCGGCGGTCGATCCCGGCTGCATGTCGAGATGGGCGTAGAACAGCGGCGAACACGTCTTCGCGCCGGCGCAGAGGCCATAGGCGCTGCCGGCGATGAGTTGCCCGGTGACGCCGCCATCCCGCCACTGCGGCAGGTCGGCGCCGGAATGGTGCGAGAACGACGGGTTGACTTCTTCCATCCCGTTCGGCAGCGCGACCCAGGCCTGGATGCCGTGCAGGTGGTCGCCGTGCGCCCGCGCGTGCTCGAAGCGCTCGCTGTGCGTGATGCCGCTGCCCGCGGTCATCCAGTTGACTTCGTGCGGGTGGATCTCCTGTTCGACGCCCAGGCTGTCGCGATGCATGATCCGGCCCGAGAACAGATAGGTCACCGTCGACAGGCCGATATGCGGATGCGCGCGCACGTCGACGCTGCGGTCGATGCCCGGGGCCAGGTCGAGCGGTCCGATGTGGTCGAAGAAGATGAACGGCCCCACCATGCGCCGCTTGGCGAACGGCAGCACGCGGCCGACTTCGAAACTGCCGCCCAGGCTGCGGCGGCGCTGCTCGATGATCATGTCAATCATGGTTTTCATGGCTCCATAGTGGATTGAAGGAGCGCTAGGCACGGGGCCAGGCGCGGGCGATCGGCGGCTTGCTGTCGAAATACGCCACCAGCAGATCGGTCAGGATGCGGATCTTGCGTGCCGGATGCTGGCCCGGCGGACGCACGACGTAGGCGCCGGCCGGCGGCGGGGGATAGCGCGTCATGACCGGAACGAGCGCGCCGGCATCCAGGTATTCATGCATCAGGCCATAGGGCAGATAGGCGACGCCCAGCCCCGCTAGCGCGGCTGCGACCAGCGCCGTGCCGTTGTCCGCCTTGAAGCGTCCCTGGGGCCGGACCGACACGATCTTCTCGCCATCCAGGAACTGCCAGGCCTCGGTGCCCTGCATCAGGGCCTGGTGCGACAAGAGCTGGTCTGGCGTCTCGGGCGCCCCGTGGGCCGCGATATAGGCGGGACTCGCGACCGTGAGCCCATGGATCGGCCCGATCCGCCGCGCCACCAGGTTGGAATCCTGCAGGTAGCCGAGCCGTATCGCGCAGTCGTAACCGTCCGCGATGAGGTCCACGTTGTGGTCGCTGTAGCAGGTGTGGATGTGCAGCCTCGGGTGGAGGCGCGCCATGTCGGCCAGCACCGGCGCGAAGTGGGTCGGTCCGAACGACAGCGGCGCGGCGATGCGCAGGCGGCCGCGCAGTTCGCCGGCGGGCAGGATCGTTTCGCGCGCCAGGGCGATCTCGGCGCAGACCCTGGCCGCATAGTCGCGGAAGGTCGTGCCGGCTTCGGTGAGCGCCGCGCCGCGCGTGGTGCGCGACAGCAGCTGGATGCCCAGCTCTTCCTCGAGGCGGGCGAGGCGCCGGCTGACGATCGACTTCGATACGCCCAGCCGCAGCGCCGCCGCCGAAATGCCGCCGGCATCGGCAACTTCCACGAATGTCTGCAACTCTTCGATATCCACTTGCCTGCTCCCGGTTGTGCCACACGGCGTCGCTGAGATGATACTGCCGTCTAGGCCGCGGGCTTGCCGAGCGGCTCAGGCATGACGGGCAGGTGCAGGTGGTCGCGGCCCGACAGCTCGTCGCCGTGGATCTGCTCGGACAGCCGCTCGGCGTCGCGCCGGCGGATGTCGAGCGACGCCTCCTGGACGTCGGCTTCGGCAAAGCCCAGCGCGCGCAGGCCCTCGGCGCCCATCAGGTAGGCCGATTCGACGGTCTCGCGCACCTGGACATCGACGCCGGCGCGGATCAGGGTGATGGCGTGCCCGCGATCGTAGCTGCGCACCAGCAGCCGGGCCTGCGGGAACTCGCGCCTGGCCAGCGCCACGATGTCGTTCGCGGCCTTGGGCTCGTCGACGCACACCATGATCGCATCGGCTTCGGCGGCGCCGGAATGGCGCAGGGTATCCATCCTCGTGCCTTCGCCAAAGAATACCTTGAAACCGAAGCGCTGCGCATCGCGGATGCGGTCGGGGTCCTTGTCGATCACCGTCAGCTTGACCCTGCTCGCCAGCAGCACCTGCGAGGCGATCTGGCCGAAGCGGCCGAAGCCGATGACGAGCACCCGCCCCTTCAGGTCGCGCGCATGCTCGACGCCGTCCATCGACTTTTCATGCCGCAGCAGGCGGTCGGTCACGAGCGTCAGGAGGGGCGAGAGCGCCATCGAGAGGATCACGACGGTGGCGAACAAGGCGTTCTCGCGTTCGCCCAGCACGCCGGCCGAGAGCGCGGCGGCATACAGCACGAAGGCGAACTCGCCGCCCTGCAGGAACATCGAGGTGCGGTGCAGGGCCTGGTGGTTGCTGGCGCCGAACAGGCGCGCGACCACGTGGACGACGATGCCCTTCGCGACCATGAAGCAAAACAGCATGGCCAACAGCAGCCGCCATTCGGCCGCGACGATGGCCAGGTCGAGCGACATGCCCACCGCCAGGAAGAACAGCCCCATGAGCAGGCCGCGAAACGGCTCGATATCGCTTTCGACCTGGTGCCGGTAGCTCGAACTCGACAGCATCACGCCGGCCAGGAAGGCGCCCATCGCCATCGACAGGCCGGCGAATTCCATCAGCAGCGCCGCGCACAGCACGACCAGCAGCGCACCCGCGGTCAGGACTTCGCGCGTGCGCGACCTGGCCAGCAGGGCGAAGAACGGGTCGAGCCCCCAGCGCGCCACGGCCAGCAGCCCCGCCAGGGCGGCGATCGCCAGCAGCAGGCCGGACCAGCCCTGCCCCTGCTGCCCGGGAAGCTGCGGCGCCAGGAAGGCGACCACCGCCAGCAGCGGCACGATCATCAAGTCCTCGAACAACAGGATGGCGACCGACTTCTGCCCCTGCTCGCTCGCGATCTCGCCCCGGTCCTGCAGCGCGGTCATGATGACGGCGGTCGAGGACAGGACGAAGCCCGCGCCGGCGACGAAGGCGGCCGGCCCGGACAGGCCGAACAGCGCATGGCCGGTCAGCGCCAGCGCGGCGGTCGCAGCGAAAACCTGGGCCAGGCCCAGGCCGAAGATCTGGCCGCGCATCGCCCACAGCTTGTGCGGCCGCAGTTCCAGCCCGATCACGAACAGGAACATCACCACGCCGAGCTCGGAGAAATGCAGGATCGAGCGCGCATCGGTGACCAGGCCCAGCACCGACGGTCCCACCAGGATGCCCGCCCCAAAATAGCCGAGGACCGCTCCCAGGCCGAGCCGCCTGAACAACGGCACGGCGATCACGGCCGCCCCCATCAGGACGACCACGGGGCCGATCGTCTGCCCCAGGCTTGCTCCAGCCATCAACTCTCCTCGCTCATCTCATTCATTCGATGCATTCATCTGCTATCGCGCCACGCGCAACGGCAGGCGCAGGCGTTCCCGATTGCGCAACACAGCGTGTCCGGGAACGGCACTAGCGCGTACGCCGCATGGCCAGCAGAATCGTTCTTGCGCCCAGGCGTTGGAGACAGAACGATACCAATCCGATATCGGCGCGGCAATGTTCAATCCTGCTATCGATGGTTCATTCCTGCTGCGCCGGATCCACAATGACAGTCTTAGGAGAACATTATTCCCGCCCCAATGGTCATAGACTCGCTCCCCGCCAACGTGACCGGCCTGACGCAGGCGCAGCGCGGGTGGAGCGGCGTCCAGCTCGTCGTCACCGGCTACGACTGTGACGGCGAAGGCACGAGCCCCTTGCCGCATCGCGACCAGCCGCGCCTGAGCGTGGTGCTGGAAGAGCACGGCGGCGCATGCGAGCCACGGTTTCATCCGGATCGTCCCTGCCCCGTCGAGCATGTGCCGCGACATATGTATTTCGCGCCGGCCGGCATGGAGATCTGGGGCTACACGAAAAATGCGCGGCGTGTCGTCGATGCCGTGCTCGTATTCGACACCGATATCCTGAGCGAACGCCTGAAAATGCCATTGGACCCGGGCAGGACCGGCGTCCCGAGACTGCGCTTTGCCAATGACCGGATCTGGAACCTGGTCAAGCTGCTTGCCGAGGCGGTCCATCACCCCGACCCGTCGATGCATTTATATGGCGACGGCATCATCACCGCCGTGTCGTCCCAGCTGTTCGCGGCGCCGCGCATCACGGAGTTCAAAACGGGCGGACTCGTGCCATGGCAGCTGCGGCGGGTGATCGACTACATGGAAGCGCATCTCCCACACCGCATCGAGCTGGAAACCCTGGCGGGACTGGTCAATCTCTCGCAAGCCCACTTCAGCCGCGCGTTCAAGAGATCGACCGGGCTCGCACCCTACCAATGGCAGCTCGACGCCCGCATCCGACGGGCGCAGCAGTTACTGTCCGCTTCCGATGCGACCCTGGGCGAGATCGCGCACGCCATGGGCTTCGCGGACCCGGTCCACTTCGGCAGGACGTTCCGAAAAATGATCGGCGCGTCGCCGGGCGCATGGCGAACCGAACACAAACGATAGACGCTCCGGCTTCGCAACGTCGAATAAATAAATCAAATTGACTTATCATTCGCCTTGCTCTATAATTCATGCCCACTAGACAATAGTTACTCTTAGCAACACCCCTGCTGCACCATATTTGCCATCCGCTGGGTGGGAAATAGCTCTTAGGCCAAGCGCCTACATCCCGACATCGTTTGACGACACTCTCGTCAGCATCCGTCGCGCCGGCAAAGCGTGCCTGCCCTTTCCGCCGCCTGGGCGCTTATCGCGCCATTCGCACCGCCGACGGCTCGGGGCCATCGATTCCCATGAACGCCAATGGCTGCAGGGTTTCATTCCATTCGCCAAATCGAAGGAGAACAACAACGTGGCAAAACAAATCATCATCGACCATGTCTTCAAGGTGTACGGCGACCAGACCGACGACGCCCTGGCGCTGGTCCGCCAGGGCGCCAACAAGCAAGACATCCTGGCCAAGACCGGCTGCACGATCGGCGTGTTCGACGCCACCTTCACCATCGAAGCGGGCGAGATCTTCGTGATCATGGGCCTGTCCGGCTCGGGCAAGTCGACCCTGGTGCGCATGCTGAACCGCCTGGTCGAACCCACCGACGGCCGTATCCTGGTCGACGGCAACGACATCAACACGCTGCCGGACGCCGAGTTGCGCGCCTTGCGCCGCAAGGACATCAGCATGGTGTTCCAGTCGTTCGCGCTGCTGCCCCATATCACCGTGCTCGACAACACCGCCTTCGGCATGGAGCTGGCCGGCATTCCCAAGGCCGAGCGCCATGCGCAGGCCCGGCAGGCACTGGAGCAGGTTGGCCTGGCGGCCTATGCCGCCAGCTATCCCGACGAGCTGTCGGGCGGCATGCAGCAGCGCGTCGGCCTGGCGCGCGCGCTGGCCAGCGATCCATCGATCCTGCTGATGGACGAGGCGTTTTCGGCGCTCGACCCCATCATGCGCACCGAGATGCAATCCGAGCTGCTGCGCCTGCAGCAGATCAAGCGCCGCACCATCGTCTTCATTTCGCACGACCTCGATGAAGCAATGCGCATCGGCGACCGGATCGCCATCATGAAGGATGGGCACGTGGTGCAGGTCGGCACGCCCGAGGAAATCCTGCGCAAGCCCGCCAACGACTACGTGCGCAATTTCGTGCGTGGCGTCGACGCGGCGGCGGTCTTCAAGGCCGGCGACATCGCCCGCAAGAGCCAGATCGTGGTGTCGGAATCGCCGAGCCGCGGTTCGCGCGCGGCGCTGTCGATGCTGGAGGAGCAAGACCGCACCTATGCCTACGTCGTCAATCCGCAGCGCGAATTCCTCGGCCTGGTGTCGGTCGATTCCCTGCGCAGCGCCCTCGACGGCCATACCGGCCCGCTGGGCCTGGCGCATGCCTTCCTGCCGGACGTGCAGACCATCAAGGCGGACGAACCCGTTGCCGGCCTGTTCGGCCAGGTGGCGCAACTGCCGTACGCAGTGCCGGTGGTGGCCGACGACGGACGCCTGTGCGGCGCGATCAGCAAGACCACCTTGCTGAAATTCCTCGACCCCGACACGCCCGCCATCCCCGAGGCCTCGACTCAGAAAGGACAAGCATGAGCACGACCGACAACAGCATCACCGCAGTACAGCCGGCCGCAGCGCAGGCTGCAGACACGGCGGCCCAGGCCAACCCCTGGCTGCCGACGCCGCCGAGCGACACCTCCTGGCTCGACGCCGCGGCGCCGGCCGCCGCGCCCGAACACGCCAGCAGCTTCGACCTGGCGCACGCCCTCGACGGCGCGCTGCCGCTGCAATCCTGGATCAACGACGGACTGGGCTGGGTGGTCGAGCATTTCCGCCCTTTCTTCCAGGCCGTGCGCGCGCCGATCGATGCGACGCTGACCGGTTCCAGCGAGCTGCTGCTGGCCGTGCCCTCCCTCGTCCTGATCGCCATCATCGGCCTGCTGGCATGGCAGTTCACCAACCGCGCGCTGGCCGTCGGCACCGTGCTGGCGCTGGTGGCGGTCGCCATGCTGGGCGTGTGGCCTGAAGCGATGATCACCCTGTCGCTGGTGCTCACCTCGCTGGTGTTCTGCCTGATCATCGGCCTACCGCTGGGGATCTTCCTGGCCAGCAGTGACCGCGCGCAAAACATCCTGCGCCCGCTGCTCGACGCCATGCAGACGACGCCCGCCTTCGTCTACCTGGTGCCGGTGGTCATGCTGTTTGGTATCGGCAATGCGCCTGGCGTGATCGTCACCATCATCTTCGCGCTGCCGCCGCTGGTGCGCCTGACCAACCTCGGCATTCGCCAGGTACGTCCCGACCTGATCGAAGCGGCGCGCGCCTACGGCGCCTCGCCCTGGCAGCTCTTAACGCGCGTGCAACTGCCGCTGGCAATGCCGTCGATCATGGCCGGCATCAACCAGTCGCTGATGCTGTCGCTGTCGATGGTGGTGATCGCCTCGATGATCGCGGTCGGCGGCCTCGGCCAGATGGTGTTGCGCGGCATCGGTCGCCTGGACATGGGCCTGGCCACCGTGGGCGGCCTCGGCATCGTCCTGCTGGCCATCATGCTGGACCGCCTGACCCAGGCCATGGGGCAACCGCGCCGCGGTGTGCGTCACTGGTACCAGACCGGTCCGGTGGGCTTCGTCCTGCGCCGGATTGGCAGCGGCGGCGCGCGCACCGATGCGGCGCCAGACACCAAGCCCGCCACCGCACAATAAGACAAGAAAGGATACCGATGCGTCAAACCGAACACTTCAACGCCACCTATAAAACGCAGCGCGCGTTCCGCTGGATCTCGGCCCTGGTGCTTGCCGGGCTCGCCCTGAGCACCGGCATCGCGACGGCGCAAACGCCAGGCGCCGACCTGCCCGGCAAGGGCGTCAAGGTGCAGGCCCTGCAGGGCCCGCTGGCCGAGGAAACCTTCCAGACCATGCTGGCCAATCGCGCCTTGGCCCAGCTGGGTTACGAAACGCAGCCGATCAAGGAAGTCGCCTACCCGACCGCGCACATCGCGATCGGCAACGGCGACGCGACCTTCCTCGCGGTGCACTGGGACCCGCTGCACAGCGACTATTACGACAATGCCGGCGGCGACGCCAAGCTGCTGCGCACCGGCCAGTATGCCGGCCCGGCCGCCCAGGGCTACCTGATCGACAAGGCCACGGCCGAGAAGCACAACATCACCAATATCGACCAGCTGCGCGATCCGGCCATCGCCAGGCTGTTCGACCACGACGGCGACGGCAAGGCCGACCTGACCGGTTGCGATCCGGGCTGGGGCTGCGAGGCGATGATCGAGTACCACATGGACGGCTACAAGCTGCGTTCGACGGTCACGCATGTGCAGGGCAGCTATTCGGCGCTGATCGCCGATACGATCGGCCGCTACCAGCGCGGCGAATCGATCCTGTACTACACCTGGACGCCGTACTGGGTGAGCAGCGTGCTCATCCCAGGCAAGGACGTCGTGTGGCTGCAGGTGCCGCACTCGTCGAATCCACAGAACGCCGATACCCGGATGGCCGATGGCAGCAATTATGGCTTCTCGGTCAACACCACGCGCTTCGTCGTGAACCGCGCCTGGGCCGAGAAGAATCCGGCGGC
This sequence comes from Massilia timonae CCUG 45783, assembly GCF_000315425.1. GTDB lineage: Bacteria > Pseudomonadota > Gammaproteobacteria > Burkholderiales > Burkholderiaceae_D > Telluria > Telluria timonae. Next base: position 60,051 of record NZ_JH992922.1, read on the forward strand.
GGTCAAGCTGTTCGAAGTGATGCGCCTGCCGATTGCCGACATCAATGCGCAGAACGAGCGTGTGCGTAATGGGCAGGGGTCGCAGGAAGACATCGCGCGCCATACGGCGGGGTGGATCAAGTTCCACCAGGCGCTGTTCGATAGCTGGATCGCGCAGGCGAAGGCTGCGGCGAAACCGTAATCGTTGGGAAGATGGCCGGCTGATGCCGGCCACCGACGTTCCGGACGAAAAACTCCCGTCGTCCAAGCGGTGAGCTATCGGGACGCGACCATGACCAGGGAGTGCGCGACCACTAGCGCGGCGAGAAGTCCCAGCCATGCTGGCAATGACCGCCTCCGGCCGCCAAACACAAATGCACTAGCCGCGAACACGACACTTGGGCCGGCCCAGACCGCAAGCCGCAGAATATTCAGGCGCTCATCGCCCTCGCACACGTCGATGGGGCAGTAAATGGCCGCGACACAGACGAAGAAACGCGCGCAAAGCCACTGGCTCACCACGTCAGCCACCAGCAGGCTGGCGACGCCCAGCAGCGCGAACACCATGCCGATGGCAAGCCGATTGGCCTGGTGGATCATTCGATCTCCCAGAACAGGATCTCGGACGATCTTCCCAGATCTGAATAGCCCCACGACGTTCCCGCACCAAGCGAATCGAGGCCGAGGCGCCGGCCCATCGTGGAAAAGAAGCTCATGCCCGTCGCGGTCAGCCTGGCCCCATTCCACAGGTCGATGTGATCGCCGGTGGGCTTGCCACTGGCCTTCTCCCTGCCGTTTCTGGCCCAATAGTCCGCAAAGTACACAATGCCCGTCCGGCCGCGGATCTTGTTCTGCCAGTCGGCGCCGGTCACATTCTCCGCCGACGTTGGCAGGCCGCAGAACGGCTGCTGTTTCAGCCAGGCTGCCAGTTGGGACGCGAGCAATGCGGCGGGCAGGCCGTTCACCTTTTCGGCCGCGCCGCGGAACGACTTCATTTCGACGCCGACGCCGTGAATCGCTACGCTCACCTTGATCGCGCACTGGTTCTCGTAGCCTGGTGGCGGCTTGCCCGTCCTGGGATCGACGAAGGGAGGGTTGTCCGGATAGGATGCCCACAACGTCGAGAACTCGACCGCTTTCACCAGGACACTGCACACCGATTCCTTCCTGGTGTTGGTGCGGACCCTGGCCTTCTGGACCAGCGTGCTATTCATGCGTCGGCTCTTCCTGCAGCTTGGCCAGGGCGTCGTCGCCCCACAGGACTGTGTATTCATCCTCACCAAAGGTATCGACCCGTGGCAGCAAACCGTCCGGCCCGATCCGGCCTGAAAAGACACGGCCGTCCATCGTTTCGATATGGTAAGGCAGCCCGTCGGCGCGCTGGTGCATCAACAAGACCTGCTCGTCGTAAGAGTGCTCGCCGAGCGCCGGCGCGGCGTCCGTCCAACGGCCGTCCGCATTCATGAAGAAGCTGGTCGCGACCGGACCACCGTGGTTGCTCACGCCGTTCAGGTCGTTAAGGGTCGACACCAGTGGGCAACCGCCGCTCGTTCGCATGCCATGGATGACCGAGGCGCGACCATTCATGAGCATGCGGCGGCTGAGTCCGTCCGTGATCGAGCACTTCTTCGTGCAGGCCATCTGGGCACCCTGGAATGCGTAAGCCAGGCCCTGCCCGCGGCATAGCGGGTCTCCCTCGGCCACCACGCCACCGCAAGCCGCTTTGTCTCCTTCCCGAATCCAGCCGATGATCTTCATGCGTCCGCCCATTGGTCAAGACTGAAAAACCAATCTATCGGAACGTGACGACAATTCATTACTCATGCGCAAAAAGCCAGCGCATTGACGCCGCACACCACCATATGGATCATTCGGCAAAAAACTCTTGAGCAACAACGATCTTTGCAGCGAGCTGCCGGGTCGATCGGGTTAAAATGTCAAGTCCTGGCCTTTCACGCGCCAAGCCGTACCGAATCACGAAGACATGACCACCGCCCCCAAAGAAATCAACGCCGCCGCCATCAAGAACAGCGCGACGGAAAAGCTCACTCCGATGATGCAGCAATACATGAGCATCAAGGCAAATTATCCGACCATGCTGGTGTTCTACCGCATGGGCGACTTCTACGAGCTGTTCTTCGACGACGCCGAAAAAGCCTCGCGCGTGCTGGGCATCACCCTCACCGCGCGCGGCAAGTCGGGCGACCAGCCGATCAAGATGGCCGGCGTGCCCTTCCATTCGCTGGACGGCTACCTGGCCAAGCTGGTCAAGCTGGGCGAATCCTGCGCCATCTGCGAGCAGATCGGCGACCCGGCCCTGTCGAAGGGTCCGGTCGAACGCAAGGTGGTGCGCGTAGTCACCCCCGGCACCCTGACCGATTCCGACCTGCTGCCCGAAAAGGCCGAACGCCCGCTGCTGGCGCTGTGCCTGATCAACCAACGCAAGACCGTCACCGCAGGTCTCGCCTGGCTGTCGCTCGCCAGCGGCAACCTGCGCCTGATGGAATTCTCGGGCGACGCGCGCGCCGTCGAACAGCGCCTGGCGCACGAACTCGAACGCATCTCGCCGGCCGAGATACTGCGCGCCGATTGCGCCGACATGTTCGAGACTGATGGTTCCAATGCCCACCTCCAGCGTGTGCCCGAATGGCATTTCGACGTGCTCAAGGGCCACGGCGCCCTGCTCGAGCAACTGGGCGTGGCCACCCTCACCGGCTTCGGCGCCGACGGCATGGGCGCCGCCTTCGGCGCGGCCGGCGCGCTGCTGCGCTATGCGCAATCGACGCAAGGCCGCGGCCTGCAGCACGTGCGCGGCCTCGCCTGCGAAACCGAGAATGAATACATCGGCCTGGACGCCGCCACCCGCCGCAACCTGGAACTCACCGAGACCATCCGCGGCCAGGAGTCGCCGACGCTGTTCTCGCTGCTGGACGGCTGCCGCACCGCGATGGGCTCGCGCCTGCTGCGCCACTGGCTGCACCATGCGCGCCGCGACCAATCCGTGGCGCGCAGCCGCCACCAGTCGATCGCAGCGCTGATCCAGGCCGAGGCCATTGATGCGCTGTCGTCGACCCTGGCCCAGGTGCCGGACATCGAACGCATCACGACGCGCGTGGCGCTGCTCACCGCGCGCCCGCGCGACCTGGCCGCCCTGCGCGATGGACTGAAAGCCCTGCCGGTGGTGCGCGAACAGGTGGCGCGCTGCTTCGTCCCAGGCGACACCTGCCTGCTGCGCGAGATCCACGACGACCTGGCCACGCCGGGCGAATGCGTCGACCTGCTCACGCGGGCCGTGATGGAGGAACCCGCCGCGATGGTGCGCGACGGCGGCGTGTTCGCGCGCGGCTTCGACGCCGAACTCGATGAACTGCGCGCGCTGTCCGAGAACGCCGGCCAGTTCCTGGTCGACCTCGAGACGCGCGAGCGCGCCCGCACCGGCATCGCCAACCTGCGGGTCGAGTACAACAAGGTGCACGGCTTCTACATCGAAGTCACCAACGGCCAGGCCGACAAGGTGCCGGACGACTACCGCCGCCGCCAGACCCTCAAGAACTGCGAACGCTACATCACGCCCGAACTGAAGGCCTTCGAAGACAAGGCCCTGTCGGCGCAAGACCGCGCGCTGGCGCGCGAAAAAATCCTGTACGACCAGCTGCTGGCCGACCTGGCGCCGCACATCGGCGTTCTACAGACCATCGCGCGCGCGCTGGCCCAGGTCGACGTGCTGGTGGCCCTGTCGAGCCACGCGCTGCGCCATAACTGGTGCGCGCCGGTCCTGAGCGACGCGCCGTGCCTCACCATCGTCGAAGGCCGCCATCCGGTGGTGGAAAACCAGATCGAGCGCTTCATCGCCAACGACTGCAAGCTGTCCAACGACAGGCGCCTGCTGTTGATCACCGGCCCGAACATGGGCGGTAAATCGACCTTCATGCGCCAGGTGGCCCTGATCACCCTGCTGGCCTACGTCGGCAGCTACGTGCCGGCCACCAGTGCCACGATCGGCCCGATCGACCGCATCTTCACCCGCATCGGCGCCAGCGACGACCTGGCCAACGGCCGCTCGACCTTCATGGTCGAGATGACCGAATCGGCCGCGATCCTGAACGGCGCCACCGAGCACTCGCTGGTGCTGATGGACGAAGTCGGCCGCGGCACCTCGACCTTCGACGGCCTGGCGCTGGCCTGGGCGATCGCGCGCCACCTGATCGACACCAGCCGCAGCTTCACGCTGTTCGCGACCCACTACTTCGAGCTGACCCAGCTGCCCGAGACCTATCCGAGCGCCGCCAACGTGCACCTGTCGGCGGTCGAGCACAAGGACAGCATCGTGTTCCTGCACGCGGTGCAGGACGGCCCCGCCTCGCAGAGCTACGGCCTGCAGGTGGCGCAGCTGGCGGGCGTGCCGCAACCGGTGATCAAGGCCGCGCGCAAGCACCTGGCGCGCCTCGAAGCGCAGGCGCTGGATGCGACGCCGCAGCTCGACCTTTTCGCGGCGCCAGTTGCCGAGGAAGAGATCGGCGAGGCGCCGGCGCCGGCGCTTGCGGCGGAACCACAAGACGACGGCCTGCGCGACGCGCTCGACGCGATCGATCCGGACGCGCTCACGCCGCGCGAAGCGCTCGAACGTCTCTACGAGCTCAAGCGCCTCGCCGCCTGATGCAAGCACGGCGCCGATCACTGCTGCTGGCAGCCCTCCTGTCCTTCACGTCGCTCGCCGGCGCCAGGGACAAGGTGGACAAGGCAGACAACAGCGCGCACCGGTTCGCGGTGATCGGCAACAGCGCAGGCAGCCAGGGCGACGACGACGGCGAGGCGCGCCTGAAACAGACGCTGGCCGATTCGTCCGAAAAATCGCTGGCCTTCGTCGTCATCAACGGCATCAAGGGCGAGAAGGAAAGCTGCGGCGACCGGCTGTATCAGCAGCGGCGCGACATCATCGAGCGCGCCCGGCGGCCGACCATCGTGTCGCTGGCCGGCAGCGACTGGACCGCCTGCCGCAACTCGGCCAACCGCACCAATGCGATCGAGCGCCTCAATCGCCTGCGCGAACTGTTCCACGGCGAGCCGGAGTCGCTGGGCCGCGTGAAGATCCACCTCACCCAGTTGTCGGCCAGCCCGCGTTTTCGCAGCTACGCCGAGAATGCGCACTGGAAGGTAGGCAAGGTGCTGTACGCCACCATCAATCTCCCGGCCAACAATAACCACTACCTGGAGGCGGCCGGCCGCAACAGCGAGTACGAAGACCGGACGGTCGCCAACCGCTTCTGGCTGAACCGCCTGTTCGCGATCGCGCGCAGCGACAAGGCCGAGGCGCTGGTGCTGTTTTCGGAAGGCGCGGTGCGGCCGTTCTATCTGGACCAGCCGGCGGGACTACGTGGTCTGCTGCGGCGCGATCCGGTGGAGAAGGACGGGTTCGAGGCGGTGCGACGCCAGGTGCAAGCGCGTGCGGTCAAGTTCGAGGGCAAGGTGCTGCTGGTCGACAGCGGCACGCCGCACGGCAAGAAGCCCGGGATCGAGTGGAAGGACAACCTGGGACAGCTGTCGGTGGGGACGAAGGCGGTCGAGGTGAACGTGAAGTTCGGAAAAGAAGCGACGTTCGCGGTCGAAGACGCGAAGCAATGAGCATCCGCGGCCCTGCATGACGCAGGGACCGCGAACGTATCCGTGATTACTGCAGCGGCTGGCTACGGAAGTGGTCGCCTTCTTCGCTGTCATCCATCTCGTGATGATGACCGCCGGCGCCATGCACGTGGCCGTGCTGGATTTCCTCGGCGGTGGCCGCGCGCACGTCGATCACCGACAGCTCGAAGCGCAGCGCCATGCCGGCCAGCGGGTGGTTGCCGTCCAGGACCACCTTGTCTTCGGCGATCTCGGTCACGGTGAAGATCACCGGCTCGTCGTCGCCGCCTTCGGCCACGCCTTCGAACTGCATGCCGACTTCGATCGGCTCCGGCAGGCGCGCGCGGTCTTCGACCTTGACCAGCTCTGGCTCGTAGTCGCCAAACGCATCGTCCGGTTCCACCTGGATCGTCGACGAATAACCGACTTCCTTGCCGTCGAGCTCTTCTTCGATCTTTGGCAGGGTGTTTTCGTAGCCGCCGTGCAGGTAAACCATCGGCTGCACGCCTTCTTCGATCAGGTTGTTCTGGGCATCCGACAGCTTGTAGTTAACCGTCACGACCGTGTCTTTGGCAATCTTCATCGCACATCCTTTCGTTGTAAGGCTCGGATTATACCCCCGATGGGTTCCGTGACTTGTCCGGCTGGTTATAATGACGCATGAAAAAATTACCGCTTCTCGGGAATATCACTCCCGCCGAGTTTCTGCGCGATTATTGGCACAAGAAACCGCTTCTGATCCGTGGCGCCATCCCCGGCTTCAAGCCCCTGCTCAAATTCGAAAAGCTGGCCGAGATGGCGCGCCAGAATCACGTCGAATCGCGCCTGGTCACCCAGAAGGACGGCAACTGGGACATGCAGCACGGTCCCCTGGCCGAGCTCCCTGCGCGCACCGAACCGAACTGGACGATGCTGGTCCAGGGCGTGAACCTCTACGACGAGCGCGCCGACGAGCTGCTGCGCCAGTTCCGCTTCGTGCCCGATGCCCGCCTGGACGACCTGATGGTCAGCTTCGCCACCGACGGCGCCGGCGTCGGTCCCCACTATGACTCGTATGACGTATTCCTTCTGCAGGCCCACGGCAAGCGCCGCTGGAAGATCGGTTCGCAGCAAGACCTGACCCTGGTCGAAGGCTTGCCGCTCAAGATCCTGGCCAATTTCAAGCCCGAAGAAGAATTCGTGCTCGAGCCGGGCGATATGCTGTACCTGCCGCCGCATTATGCCCACGACGGCATTGCCGAAGGCGAATGCATGACGTATTCGATCGGTTTCCGCTCGCCTTCGTTCCAGGAACTGGGCGAAGCCTTCCTGCAATTCATGGCCGATTCCATCGATTTGCCGGGCCGTTATGGCGATCCGGAATTGAAACCAGCCAAGAATCCGGCCGAGATTCCGCGCGATATGCTCGACACCGTCACCGAAGAATTGAACAAGGTGCGCTGGGACCAGGAAGACGTGACCGTCTTCCTGGGCGAAACCATGTCCGAGCCGAAGCACAATGTGTTCTTCACCGGTCCGGCGAAACCGCTGACCGTGGGCCGCTTCATGGAAAGCGCCGCCAAGCGCGGCATCAAGCTGTCCAGCAAGTCCCTGATGCTGTACCGCGGCAAGCATGTCTTCATCAACGGCGAATCGTTCGCCGTCGGCCGCGCCGACAAGGTGGTGCTGGACGTGCTGGCCAACGAGCGCCGCATTGATGGCGCCGTGCTGGACAAGGCCACCGACGACGTGCTCGAAGCCCTGTACACCTGGTATCAGGACGGCTGGGTCGAGCTGGGCTGAAGGACGAGGTGTCGGTGAGCGAACCACGCACGATTGCCTTCGACACCCGTCTCGACTGCGAGACGCACTTTCTCGCTTGCATCGAAGCGGCACAGGCCACCCTGGTCTTTGTCGATCCGGATGCCGCGGTCTTTCCACTCGGCAGCACCAGGACCGATACCGCGCTGCGGGCCTTTCTTGCCCGCGGCGGCCGGCTGCGCCTGGCGCTGCACGATCCCTCCCACGTCGAGCTCCACTATCCGCGCTTCTTGCGCCTGCTACGCGACTACAGCCACCTGTGCGAGTGCCGGCAAACGCCACGCAGCCTGCGCCAGCTCACCGATTCCTTCTGTATCGGCGATGAGCGGCACATCGTACGCCGCTTCCACAGCGACCACATGCGTGGCGAAGCGGCCTTCGCCCATCCTGCCGCCTGCGAACTGTCTCAACACCGCTTCGAGGCGATCTGGCAAGAGTCACATCTCGTATTGCAAACGTCCACTACTGGCTTATGAGCAGCCTCAATCGCTGACTGAAAAACGCCACATAGTTACATATTGCCGTGTTTCTTAGCCACGTTGCATCTTGTAACAATATGAAGCTTATTCGCCCGCAAATTTCTTTCGCTACGGCATGTGTTCGCTATTGCGAAACAGTAAAATTGTCTATAATATCAATCAGGAAGGTTCCGTTGCGTCTATGGCGTTAACGCTATTTGTGAAGGCACGAGAATTCCACAGAGAAATAATTACCGGTAATTATTAATCGCAACAAGTGTTCGACTCTTGTAAATACTAAGGAAAAATCATGAAAAAAACCCTGCTGATCGCCTCCCTGTTCGCTGTGACCCTGGCTGCTTGCGCTAAGAAAGAAGAAGCGCCAGTCGCACCAGCTGCTACCGAAACCCCAGCAGCTGCTGCACCAGCTGACGCAACCGCAACCCCAGCTGCTGACGCAACCGCACCAGCTGCTGCTGACGCTGCTGCCGCTGACGCTGCTGCTGCTGCAACCACCGCAACCGACGCTGCTGCTGCTGCTCAGACCTCGGCTGACCAGGCTGCTGACGCTGCTGCTACCACCAAGTAATTCGTTACTTCGGTAAGAAGAACCGGTCTGCGGACCGGTTTTTTTTCGCCTGTCGATATCACGACGGGGGCGATATCAGGTCGCCCCATGAAAAAACCGGCCACGCAGGCCGGTTTTTTCATGCACGAGGAGAAGGTTACTTCAGCTCGGTATGCAGCAGGTTCAGGATCTTGCCCGCGGTCGGCGAGGTATCCGCCTGGCCTTCGTTGTTCTGCACCGTGACCTTGCTGACGTTGGCGCCCTGCTCGGTCTTGACCAGCACGCGGTAGCGCTGGGCTTCCTTGAGCTCGTCTTCCGACTTGCCGCCCCACGAGAACAGGCGCTTGAAGAAGCCTTCCTTCTGCTCGGCCGCGTCCGGATCGACGTAGCGCACGAAGTAGATGCCCTGCACGCGATCGCGGTCTTCGACGGTGAAGCCAACGCGGTCGAGCGCCAGGCCGACGCGGCGCCAGGCGCGGTCGAAGCCTTCGTCGACCTCGACCGTGTCGCCCACCAGCTTGGCGTGCTGCGGCGCCACCGGTGCGTTGGCGACCGTCGCTTCGGCCGTCGCCACTTCCTTGCTGCCGGTCAGCATCGCGACCATGCGGCCCAGGAATTGCGATTCCAGGCCCGGATCGTTCGGGCGCGAAGTCCAGGTGGTGGTTTCGTTCTGCGGGCCGGTCAGGACTTCCTCGGCGCCGCGGTGGCTGACCCAGACCTCGGTCGAGCCGTCCGGCAGGCGCTCGAGGCGGGTGCGGAACTTGTCGCGCTCGCCAGTCGAGTAGGCGCGGTCGAACACGCGGCCGATGGCGTTACGGATGAAGTCTTGCGGGATCTTCGAACGGTTCTCGACCCAGGCGGTTTCCATGGTGCCGGTCGTGGACGACTCGGTCTCGATGGCGAAGCCCTGCTCTTCCCAGAACTGGCGCAGCTGCGGCCACAGTTGTTCCGGGGTCTGCTTGACCACCAGCCAGCGCTGGTCGCCGTTGCGCTGCACGCTGACGGCGTCGGTCGAGATCGGGCCGATCTGCTGGTTGCTCGCCACGGCGCCAGGCACGAAGCCGCCGCCCGTGCCGGCGGCAGCGGCCGCCTGGCCGGATGCGGTGGCGACGCCACGGCCGTCAGGGATGGCGTAGCGGTTGTCGCGCTGCAGCTTGGTCAGATCGGGCGGCACGTCCAGCGGCGCGGCTTTCTTGGCGCCCTTGTAGTCGACCTTGTCGCCTTCGAAGATGGTGGTGCAGGCCGCCAGGCTGAAAGCGAGCGCGGTCAGCGTCAGCACGCGCGCGGCAGCAGGAGCGGAAACCAGGGGCGAGAAGTTGGAACGCGCGGAGTTGAATCCCGAGTACTTGCTTTTAGTCATGTCGTTCGATATCAGGTCAGGAACCCGAACCCTTGCGGGCCCGGGATTAGGAATGAACGCCGGCTTCCACCAGGGCGGCGCGCACGGTCTCGTGGTACTGGGCGGACAGCGGCGCGAGCGGCAGGCGCAGGCCGGCCGGCATCTTGCCCATGTCGGCCAGCGCCCACTTTACCGGCACCGGGTTCGGTTCGACGAACAGCTTGCCGTGCAGGCCGAGCACGCGGTTGTTGATCTCGACCGCACGGGCGACGTCGCCGGCCATCGCCGCCACGCACAGCTCATGCATCGCGCGCGGGGCGACGTTGGCCGTCACCGAGATATTGCCGGCGCCGCCGCAGAACATCAGGGTCATCGCGCTCGGATCATCGCCCGAATAGACGGCGAACGATTTGTCGACCATCTTGAGCAGCTCGATGCCGCGGCCGATATTGCCGGTGGCGTCCTTGATGCCGACGATGTTCTCGATCGGCGCCAGGCGCGCGACGGTCTCGTTGGCCATGTCGGCCACGGTACGGCCCGGCACGTTGTACAGGATGATCGGCAGGTCCACGCTTTCCGCGATGGCGCGGAAATGGCGGTACATGCCCTCTTGCGTCGGACGGTTGTAATAGGGAACGACCTGCAGCGAGGCGTCGGCGCCGCATTCCTTCGCATGGCGGGTCAGCGCGATCGCTTCCGCGGTCGAGTTGCCGCCGGTGCCTGCGATGACCGGGATGCGGCCGGCGACGTGATCGACGGCCAGCTTGACGAGTTCGCAATGCTCTTCCGGCGACACGGTGGCGGATTCGCCCGTCGTGCCCACGATGACGATCGCGTCCGTGCCTTCCGCGACGTGCCAGTCGATCAGCTTGCGCAAGGAATCGCGGTCAAGACTGCCGTCTTCGAACATCGGAGTGACGAGTGCTACGATACTGCCCTTAATCATAATCTTGGCCGTGCCATTCAATAAAAAATCTGATTGTAGCGGATAGCCCGCCGCTATGGTTCATTCCTGACCACAATATGGTCGAGCCGGGCCTCGGTTTTGGCAAATGCCGGACCGGCCGCGCACAGGCGCTGCACCTGGGCCGGATGCGGCCGTTCCACATGGCCATCCTCGTAGGCCAGCACCTGCAATCCACCGTCTTGCGCCAGCCCCAGCAACTCGCCGGGCGCCAGCAGGAAGGCGGGATTGGATGGCTTGCCGTAAATCTGGTTGCCCTGCGCAAAGGTTTCGTAGATCAGGATGCCATCTGGCCGCAGGCTGGCCGCGATGTGGGCGAACAGGGGCCGGTGCAGGTAGTTGGTGACCACGATCGCCGCAAAACGTCCGGCCTCGAACGGCCAGGGCGAACCCTCGGCCTCGAGGTCATAGGCCATGGTCGTGACGTTGTCGCCCGCGCTGGCGGCCAGCGCCTCGGGCTTGAGGTCCAGCGCCAGCACCTGCAGGCCGCGCGCCGCCAGCAGGCGCGTGTGGCGGCCATTGCCGCACGCCAGGTCGAGCGCCTCGCCCGGCGGCGCCAGGGAAACGAAGCGTTCCACCCACGGCGACGGCGGCAGAGTCTGCATGTTCACGCGTGGCGCGTCGACTGGCATGGCGTCAGAACAGCACGAAAGTGAACGGCAGGACCATCATGTCCACGATCCAGCGGCCCAGCTGCATCACCGGCACCACCCAATAGCCCACCAGTTGCAGGAACACCAGGCCCAGCACGATGAAGAAGCCGTAGGGCTCGATGCGGGCGAATTTCCAGGCCAGGCTGTTGGGCAGCATGCTGGTCAGCACCCGGCCGCCATCCAGCGGCGGGATTGGCAGCAGGTTGAAGGCCATGATCAACAGATTCGTCAGGATGCCGGCTTCGGCCATGCGGCGCGGAAACGCCTCGCTGACGCCGAAGAACACCAGCAGCGCCGCGAACAGCAGCCACAGCGCGGCCATGATCAGGTTGGCGATGGGGCCGGCCAGCGCGACCCAGGCCATGTCGCGCTTCGGATTGCGCAGGCGGCCGAACTCGACCGGCACCGGCTTGGCGTAGCCGAACACGAAGGGCGTGAACAGATACATCATGATGGGGATCACGATGGTGCCCCAGATGTCGACGTGCACCAGCGGATTCAGGCTCATCCGGCCCTGGGAATAGGCGGTGTTATCACCGAAATATTTAGCGGCGTAGGCGTGGGCGGCTTCGTGCAGGGTAATCGCAAAAAGGACGGGCAGCGCGTAGACGGCGATGTTGCGTATCGTTTCATCCATAAGGGGGATTCTATCAGAGGGCGGTACGCACTTGTCCTGTGGAATTCTTAAGCCGGCATTACAGGCCGAAGGCCGCCGGATCGCCCCTGCCCTCGCGCACCAGCTCCGGTTCGGGGCCGGTGAGGTCGATGATGGTGGTCGCCTCCAGCATGCCGGCGCCGCCGTCGATGATCAGCTCGATCTGCTTTTCCAGCCGCTCGCGCACTTCTTCCGGGTCGGACAGCATATGGTCGTCGCCCGGCAGCTGCAGGGTGGTGCCGATCAGCGGCTCGCCCAGTTCCTCGAGCAGGGCCAGCGTGATGCGGTTCTCGGGCACGCGCAGGCCGATGGTCTTGCGCGACGGGTGCGACAGCCGGCGCGGCAGTTCGCGCGTCGCTTCCAGGATCACCGTGTACGGGCCCGGCATCGTGGCCTTGAGCAGGCGATATTGTGAATTGTCCACGCGCGCATATTGCGCGACCTCGGACAGGTCGCGCACCAGCAAGGTCAGGTGATGCTTGTCGTCGACGCCGCGGATGCGGCGCAGCTTGTCGACCGCCGTCTTGTCGTCCAGGCGGCATACCAGCGCATAGGCGGAATCGGTCGGCAAGGCGACGATGCCGCCGCTGCTGACGATCTGCGCCGCCTGCTTGATCAGGCGGGCCTGGGGATTCTCGGGGTGGATCTGGAAATATTGGCCCATCTAAACGTCCTTCATCTGTTAGCGCAGTTGCTGGAGCGCGGCGATGCGCTGCTCCATCGGCGGGTGGGTCGAGAACAGCGCGCCCCAGCCGCCGCCGCTGCCGGAAATGCCCGACGCGGCCATCGTTTTCGGCAGCGCGCCCGGTGCGAAGCCGCCCAGGCGGGCCAGCGCATGCTGCATCGGCACCGGGCTGCCCATCAGTTTCGCGGCGCCGGCGTCGGCGCGGAATTCGCGCTGGCGCGAGAACCAGGCAACGATGATCGAGGCCAGCAGGCCGAACAGGATCTCGAGCACGAACACGCTCGCGTAGTACCCGATGCCGGGGCCTTCGCCCTCCTTGCGGAACAATACCTTGTCGACGAAGAAACCGACCACACGCGCCAGGAACACGACGAAGGTGTTGACCACGCCCTGGATCAGGGTCAGGGTGACCATGTCGCCGTTGGCGATGTGGGCCACCTCGTGGCCGAGGACGGCTTCGACCTCGTCCTGGTTCATGCTCTGCAGCAGGCCGGTGGAGACGGCGACCAGCGCCGAGTTTTTAAAGGCGCCCGTAGCAAACGCGTTGGGCTCGCCGTCATACACGGCGACTTCGGGCATGCCGATGCCAGCGCGCTCGGACAGGCGGCGCACAGTCTGCACCAGCCATTGCTCGGTGGCATTGGCCGGCTGCTCGATGACGCGCGCGCCGGTCGACCACTTGGCCATCGGTTTACTCATCAGCAGCGAAATAAAGGCGCCGGTGAAGCCGATCACCACGGACAATACCGCCAGTTCGCCGACATTGATGCCTTGCGCCGAGACACCTCGGCCCAGGCCGAACAGATTGATCACCAGCGTCAGCACCAGCACGACGGCAAGGTTGGTGGCAAGGAACAGAACGACACGCTTCATGGCAGACATCTCCAGTGAGTTCATGACAGGATGCCAAGATTGGGCTGGACCAGCGAAAAATCAAGGGCACAGCCATTAGCGGACCGGGCCGTGGCGCCTGGGCATTATCTTTGCAGGAAGAACCGCAGCATCTCGCGCGAGGCGCAGGGGCCAAGCGCATCGGTGTGCGAGCCGGCCGCATCGCCACCCGCCCAGGTGTGGCCGGCGCCATGCACGATCCAGTGTTCCGCCATCGCCCTTCCCTCCTCGTCGCGCCAGATGCGCTGGGTAGCGCGGCGTCCGCCCTGCGAGGACTGCGTTTCGCTCGCATGCAGCGGCGTGGCGCGCAGGCCGGCGTGGGCGCCGACGAACTGCTTCAGCACCGCTTCGCCGTTGCCCAGATCGACCACGTGGTCGGCGTCGCCATGGAAGACGATCACCGGCACCGCCTCGCGCAGGCTGCGCGCGCGGCCCGGTTTCTTCATGGCTTGCAGGCCCGTGATCATGTCGCGCGCGCTGCCCGCCGGCAAGCCCGAATGGACGCCGATCGCGGCGAACAGTTCCGGATACTCGGCGCCGAGCACCGCCGCCATCGCGCCGCCGGCCGACATGCCGGCCACGAACACCTGCGACGGCTCGGCATCGTATTCCCGCACCACCTGGCGCGTCATGCCGGCGAGGATGCCGGGCTCGCCCGCGTCGCGCGCCTGGTGGCCCGGCTCGAACCAGTTCCAGCAGTGGGAACGGTTGGCGCGGCCATCCTGCTCGGGGTACAGCACCAGGAAGCCGAACTCTTCGGCCAGCGCGTTCATGCCGGTGCCCACCGCGAAGTCGTCCGGGTTCTGCGTGCAGCCGTGCAGCATGACGACCAGCGGCCGGCGGCCCTCGGCCGGTTTCGCGGGAATGTACAGCTTGTAGCGGCGGCTGCCCGCTTCGCCGCCGTGGCTGCCGGCGATGAAGCGGCCGGGCGCCGTTTTCCTGGACGCCGGTTGGCGGGCAGCGGGCCGGGGCGGGACGGAGCGCCCGGTCGTATGCCGGCTCCAGTCGGGCGCCGGGTTCAGGTCGACGAATTCCGGCTGGCGCGCAAACGCGCTGGCCGACGGGTGCGCCTCCGGGGTGGCGAGGCCCGCCTGCGCCAGCGCCTGCTGGATCACGGCGGTCGCTCCGGACACATCCTTGGCGCGCGCCAGGCGCGCCGATTCCAGCATCTGGCCGATAAAACGATCGAGGTTTTTCATGTCAACTCCCATAACGGGTGTAAATGCGGTCTGCCAGCGCTTGCCGGACCGCCGGAGCGGCAACGAAGGCGCCAAGCACGTGGATCGAGGCGATCGCCTGGACGGCAAGCTCGACCGGGACGTCGTCTTCGATCACGGCCAAACCCAGCACATTGATTTCAAGCTGCTCCCCCTGAGCCACGACCTGCTCGAGTTCGCGCAGCGAATAACGGTGCAAGCCCATGACGTAGCGCTTGCGCACGACGGCCTGGCGGATCACGTCGGCATGTTGCTGCAACAGGTTGCGAATTGCCGCGCGGACGAGGTCGGTACGATTGGAATAAAAACCTTCATCGACCAGCAGGTCGACCTGGGCCAGGTCGACCAGGCCGACATTCACGGTGACCTTGTCGCTGTCTGGCAGCCTTGCTTGTGAAAGTGCGCGCTTTGCCATCCCCACATACTCCTCTTATACTCCAATTGGAGTATCCTATGCCGATAACCGGTGGCGTACAAGCTTTTTCTGGCGCTGCACCGGTCCCCGCGTGCCAGCGGCGCAACATCGTCCTGCGCGCGGCATCGAGTGCATTACTGGTGTTCCGCTGAGCGAAAGTTCCTGGAGCCGGTTGGCGTTGTGAGAGGAATCAAGGTCGCACTCTCTCCTGCATACGCTGTATTGAAGTGCGTCGAGCGGTCCATTAGGCTCTCCTTATCACGTCACTCCGGGGGCTCATCATGGACTGCAAGTCGACTGATCGCATTGCCTTCAAGCAGCAGCTATTTGCCCGTGAAGAACTTTCCCGACGCTGGCCGGCACTGAACAAATACATCAGTTCCACGACCGCGCTCGAAGCGGCCTATGTCAACACCGAACAGCTGGTGGGCAACCGCCTCGACATCTCTCGCGGCACCGCCCAGGAAGCACTCGACTTCTACAACAAGGTGGTGCAAGACGGCCGCTATATCGATCGCCTGCTCGAAGCGCCGCAAGAAGTGGCCGAGAAACTGAAATTGCCGCTGTCCAAAGAAGCCATCGAACGGCTGGTCACCGTCAACCAATTGCTTCCACCCGGAAGCACGGTGATGAACATCGCCGTCGTGGCCGTCGCCGTGGCCGTGACCGTCGTGATCGTCAAGGGCATCGATCCGCTGGAAGAACTCGTCATCGACCAGCGCGGCCTGGTGAGACTGTAGGGCATGGAGACATCGGCGCCGAAGGTCGTGCTGGCCAGCCTGCCGTGGGCTACCTACGCCGAGCCCTCCCTGGGCCTGGCGACATTGAAAG
Organism: Massilia timonae CCUG 45783; assembly: GCF_000315425.1. Classification (GTDB taxonomy): domain Bacteria; phylum Pseudomonadota; class Gammaproteobacteria; order Burkholderiales; family Burkholderiaceae_D; genus Telluria; species Telluria timonae. The sequence continues at coordinate 76,125 of NZ_JH992922.1, forward strand.
CGGAGCTGGACAGAGCGGGCATTGCCTGCCGGGTTCGCCACTTGAACCTGCGATTGCTGCGGTATGTCAGTGCGCAATCGTGTTCGATGCTGGCCACGTTCTGGGGCATCAATGAGTTCCTGTTCACGGGATTACTCGACGGCGAACTGGACGACGAGCAAGCCGCATGCCTTGCCGAGCGCTGCGCGGTGCATGCGGCGACGGTCCAGCAAGACCGCTACCGCTCGACCGAAGCGCTGCTGCATCTCTGTCTCCGGCTGCGCGACGACGTCATGCCCCAGTACCTGGCCGAGTGCGCCGACGACATCCTGGCCTTGCACCCCACGCTGGTGGGGTTCACCTGCATGTTCGACCAGACCATCGCCTCGGTTGCCCTGGCACGCTTGCTCAAGATGCGGCGCCCCGACCTGCCCGTGATCCTGGGTGGCTATGCGCTCGAAGGGATACCTGGCGATAACGTGCTTCGCAGCTTCCCCTGGATCGATGGCGTGGCGCGCGGGGACGGCGAACCGCAAATCGCGCGCCTGGCCTGGGCTTCGGTGGGGAGGGACGACCTCGCCCGGATTCCCGGCATTCAGGTGCGCGCCGGGCCGGAAATCGTGCCCCCACCCGCCTCCAAAGGGCTGGCGGCTGAACTGAACCGCAATCCGCCCCCCGACTACACCGACTGGTTCGCCGACCTCGATGCCCTTCGGTCCGAAGAATCCATCACCGTCCACAGCAAGGTGTTGCCGGTGGAGGCGTCACGCGGTTGCTGGTGGGGCCAGCACAAGCACTGCGTCTTCTGCGGCATCGACGAGGAGACCCTGCGTTATCGCGCCAAATCGTCCGAACAGGTGCTGGCCATGCTGGACGCCATGCGCCAACGCTATGGCGATCGCATTTATCGTTTCTCTGATTACATCCTTCCGCGCCAGTACTATCACGACATGCTCGATCGGCTGGCGCAGACCTCCCCCCGGCTGCGCCTGATGGGAGAAATCAAGGCCAACCAGAGCGACGAGCGCCTGGGCCGTTTCGCGGCAGCGGGCTTCGTCGAGCTTCAACCCGGCATCGAATCGTTCTCGTCCGAAGTGCTCAAGCTGATGGACAAGGGGGTGCGCGGCATTCACAACGTCCTGACCCTCAAATCCGGCTACCGGCACGGGATTCAGATCAATTACAACATCCTGTATGGTTTACCCGGCGAGCAGGCGGCGTGGTATCGCGCCATGTTGCGTCAATTGCCCAAGCTGTATCACCTGACGCCGCCAGTCAGCCGCACCGAAACGATCGTCACCCGCTTCGCGCCGCTGCAAGCCGACCCGGCGCGCTTCGGCCTGTCGAGCAAGCCGCGCCATCATCGCTGCTATGACGTCATGTTTTCCCAAGCCTTCCAGGAAGAACATGATTTTCGGCTGGACGACTATGCCTATTATTTCGCTCGCGGCTTCGACTACCCGCAAGAACTCGGGACGCTCTATCGGATGCTGGTGGAGCAGGTCGACCACTGGAAGGCACAGCATCGCGACCGGGATGTCCATCTTTATTATGTCGATGATGGCGAAGCGCTGACCGTGCACGACAGCCGCTTCGGCGCCGAATGCACGCGGCGCTTCGACGGCCTCGAGCGGCGCCTGCTGCTGGCCTGCGATGACGCGACCCAGACACTGGATGCGATCGCACTGGCATTGCCCGAATTCCACCGGGACACCATCGCGCCTGCCGCCCAGTTGCTGGCGGACGAGTATCGCCTGCTCTGGCGTGAAGGCGAACACTATCTGTTCCTGGCGGTGCCCGAAGAAGTCTGGCAGCGCCATATCGCGAGCAACTGGCCAAAGAGCTGGACTGCAAACTACTGTTAGCCGGCGCTACCGGTTCACGCCAGCGCCCGTGCCGTCGCACCAGGCGAAGATGCCTGTTTCATTTCCTGACGGTACGGTGCGTGCGGGTGATTTCAGAACCAGTCGTGCCACACCGGCGTCACGCCAGATGGGAGCGGCGGCAGCTCGGCAAACTCGACCCGCGCCTCGCCCGGCGCATGGAAATCAGTGCCCCGCGAGGCCAAAAAGCCGTAGCGCCGCGCTACCTCGGCATAGGTCTGGTACTGGTCCGGCGTGTGGCTGCCGGTGACCACTTCGATGGTCTTGCCGCCCAGCTGGCGGAACTCGTCGAACAGCACGCCTTCGGCGGTGGCGCTGAATTTGTAACGCCCCGGATGCGCGATCACGGGAATGCCGCCGGCGCCGCGGATCCAGCCCATCGCCTCGCTCAGGGTGGCCCAGCGGTGCGGCACATAGCCGGGCCGGCCTTCGGTCAGGAAGCGGCGGAATACTTCGGAAGTGGTGTCGCACACGCCGATCTCGCACAGGAAGCGCGCGAAATGGGTGCGCGACATCAGGTCGGGATTGGCGACGTAGCGCAGCGCGCCCTCGTAGGCGCCGGGAATGCCGGCCTGCTCCAGCTGGGCCGCCATCTCGCGCGCGCGCTTTTCGCGGCCATTGCGGGTCGCGGCCAGGCCGGCGACCAGGGCCGGATTGTCTTCGTCGACCTGCAGGCCGACCACGTGCACGGTCTCGTTGGCCCAGGTGACCGAGATCTCGACCCCGGCCACGAAGCGCATGCCCAGCTCCCCCGCCGCCTTGCGCGCGGCCTTGATGCCGCCGACCTCGTCGTGGTCAGTGAGCGCCCACACGTCGACCCCGCCCTTGCGCGCGTAAGCCGCCACGTCGGAGGGAGCGAGTACGCCGTCGGAGACGGTGGAATGGCAGTGGAGGTCGACTTTCAGCATGGGGAAAATGAGGTATCTGGAACGACACATTGTACGCGCATTTGCCCGCACTTCACCGGCGCCTCACGCCGCGCGCAGCCGCTCGGCGAACGCACGGAATGCCGGCGTCGCGAAGCCGTCGCGCCAGACCAGGCAGGTGTCGAGGCGCCCCAGCGGCAAGGCCTTGAGCGCGGCCGGCGCCCCGCTCAGCGCCAGCACGCTGGCCGGCAGCACCGTCACGCAGGCGCCGGCAGCCACGCAGGCGATCATCGCGTGATACGAGTTCATTTCCTGCACCCGCCAGGCGGTGGCGCCGGCGATGCCCAGCCGCTCTTCGGCGAGGCTGCGGTAGGTGCACCCCTGCGGGAAGGCGGCCAGCGAGCGCGCCCTCACCTGCCGGGCGTCGTCGACGTCCGCCTCGCCGGGCGGAAGCAGCAATGACAATTCCTCGGCCCACACCGGCATCGACCGCAAACCCATCTCGGCAAGGTCTGCGCCATCGTCCGGGAAAGCGGCGAAGGCGCAATCCAGCGCGCCGGCCCTCACCTGCTCGACGATCTGACGCGAGGGGCCGGTGCGCAAGACCAGCTGCGTCGCCGGATGGTCGACGTGGAAGGCAGCGAGCACAGCCGGGAGGCGGCTGGCCGCCGTGCTTTCCATGCTGCCGATCCGCAGGACGCCGCCCGACGCGCCATCCGACACGACCTGGCGCGCCTCGTCTTCCAGCGCCAGCAGCCTCTCGGCATAGGCAAGAAACTGCTCGCCCGCCGTCGACAAGGAGATACGCTTACCCACGCGAACCAGCAGCTCGGCGCCGAGGTCTGCCTCCAGTTGCTGGATGCGTGTCGTCACGTTCGACGGCGCCCGCCCGAGCCGCGCGGCGGCCTGCGTCACACTGAGTTCCGCGGCCACGGCGCAAAAAATCCGTAAAGATTCAGTTTCCATATATCTTTTCTCAAAACAGAATGATACCATCACTTCATTCTCGATTTGAGAATACAAGTCAAGCGCGAAAGGAGCCAGCCATGCAGTCGTCCCACCCATTCTTCAGCCAGCTGTCCATCCAGCATCCGATCATCCAGGCGCCAATGGCGGGCACGTCGACGCCGCGGCTGGCGGCGGCGGTGTCGAATGCCGGTGCACTGGGCTCGCTCGGCATCGGCGCGAGCACGGCTGCGCAGGCGCGCGCGATGATCGAGGAGACCCGGGCGCTGACCGATAAGCCGATCAATGTCAATGTGTTCTGCCATGCGCCGGCCCGGCGCGATGCCGGCGTCGAAGCCGCCTGGCTTGCCCACCTGGCGCCATTGTTCGATGAAGCCGGCGCGGCCCTGCCAGCGTCGCTCGAGGAAATCTATCGCACTTTCAACGATGACGAAGAGAGTTTCCGGATGTTGCTCGCGCTGCGCCCGGAAGTGGTCAGCTTCCACTTCGGCCTGCCCTCGAGCGAGCGCCTGGCGGCGCTGCGCGCGGCCGGCATCCGCACCATGGCCACCGCGACCAACCTGATTGAGGCGCTGAACATCGAACGGGCGGGAGTGGACGCGATCGTGGCGCAAGGCATCGAAGCCGGCGGCCACCGCGGCATGTTCGATCCGGAGGCGACCGACGAACGGCTGAGCATGGCGGTGCTGGTGCGCCTGCTGGTCAAGCGGACAACGCTGCCGGTGATCGCGGCCGGCGGCATCATGGATGGCGCCGGCATCAGGGCGGCGCTGGACCTCGGCGCGGCCGGCGCGCAGCTCGGCACCGCCTTCATCCTGAGTCCGGAATCGGCGGCGAACGACGCCTACCGCGCCAAGCTGCAGAGCGAAGCCGCCGCCACCACCAGCTTGAGCGCGGCGATCTCGGGACGGCCGGCGCGCGGCATCGTCAATCGCTTGAGCGCCCACGGCGCGTCCGGCGTCCCGGCCGCCTACCCGGTCGCCTATGACGCGGCCAAGCAGCTGCACGCAGCGGCGGCAAAGGCGGGCAACCACGAATATGCGGCGCACTGGGCCGGACAAGGCGCGCCGCTCGCGCGGGCCATGCCGGCGGCGGAACTGGTGGAGACGCTGGTGCGCGAACTGCATGCCGCCGGCAACCCGGCCTGATGCGGACCAGCCTGCCCTCGCCCTGCATCTGATGGGCGAGTTGCAGCGCTATCGCGCGCAAGGCGGGCCGGTCGGCCCGGTGGCGCAGCGCTTCGTGTCCGCGATCGGGAGCACGGACGCCGTCTACGGGATCGGGGCGGATGTGCTGGAGCGGATGGCTGCGCTGGCGCTGGCGCCAGAGCCGCTGGAAGAAGCCGCGCTGCGCTGGATGCGCAACCAGTTGCCGGAGATCGTACGACGGGTCGTCTTGTTTAGTCCGGCACCAGCATGGAACGGATCGTCCCCTGCTTCGCCAGCACGTAGTCATGTCCCGCCAGCACCAGATTCGTGGTCGGCTGGATCACCTTGACGTTGATGAAGATGGTGTCGCGCGTCTCGGCATACGAACCCACGACCACCGCCTGCGCATTGTGCGTGCCGGCCACTTCGCCCAGCTCGCGGGTGAGCATCAGCTCGCCCTGGTTGCGCTTCAGGTAGACGCTGTTGCGCAGCTTCATTTCCAGCACCGGCAAGCCGCCCTGGGCCAGGCGGGTGGCGATCTGCTCCGACACCACGCGGCCCAGCATCGAGCTGCGCTCGAGCGCGTCGATGTTGACGAGGGTGGCCATGATCAGGGGCTGGTCGCCGCCCAGCTTGCCGGCCAGCTGGGCCTGCAACGCGTCGGCCGCGCGATAGTTGGCGGCGACGAAATCGTTCGCGCTCACCGAGGTGTAGTTGGGCTGCTCGACCAGCGCGCAGCCGCCCAGCAGCAAGGCCAGGCCCAGCGCGGCCGCCGATAGTTTCAATGTGCGCATAGTCGGCTCAATGGTCCTTGACCGCGAAGGTCTTCGATGCCGGCGCCGGTGGGGCCAGCTTCGCCGCCAGGGCGGCGTCGTACAGCGACACGTCTTCGTCGTTGGTGTAGTAGACCGAGGTATTGCGCGCGTAATAGCGCTGCTCGTCCGCCACCGAGACGGTCACGATCATTTCGGTCTTCGGCGTGTCGCCTGGCGCGAACTGGGCGGTGAACCAGCGATGCGCGTCGTAGCCGTAGATGCCGGCCGTGACGAGCCACTCGGGGCTGTGCTGGATGCTGGTCAGGACCCAGGCGCCGCTGGCCAGCGCGGTCGGCAGGCCGGCGTAGCGGTACTGCGGACGGTCGGCCGAGAAGGCGACCACTTGCGTGTCGAGTTCGATCTTGAGGGCGCCCGGCGCCGGATGCTTGACGACCACGAAGCCATCGTTGACCAGGGCCGTGATCAGATGCGTCTTCACGCCCTCGCCGAAGGTCGACGCTTGCAGCGGCTGCACGTACAGGGAGCGGCTCGGCGCCGTCTTCAGGGTCGGTCCCAGTTCGGTGGCCATATGGCGCGCGATCACGCCCCAATGGGCCGCGGCCTGTACCTTGAGCTGGTGGGTGCTGGGAAAATTGCTGGCCACGGGGGCCGGGCTGTAGGGCATGGCGCAGCCTGCGAGCAGCAAGCCGGCGGCGAGTGCGCAGGCGCCTCGGTAAGCCATCGTGAATCCTGTCGGTCTGTGGTGCGACCGGACTGGCGCACGCTCGGGGGCGACTGTATCACAGCAGTTTCCCACCGGCAATTTATCCCTTGAGGATGAGGTGTGATTACAACGGCAAATAGCGCACAGTCCGTCCCTTCACCGGGAGCGTGCCGATAACAAGCGGCCTTTTGTTGGCTCCACGGTGTGGCATTCGACACGTTAGATATGTGGCATGCATCAATTCACTGTTGAAGAGTTTTTTATTTCTACAATCAAGTAGTATTTATTGCTAACCAAAGGAATTGCCGTGCTAAGCTAATAACACTCTTCAGGACAAGGGGAATCCAAGGTGCACCAGCCGGACAACGCAGCGGGCAGGATATGAACCAGCCGAACCTTGACCCTGTCCGCAGCGGCCCGGCAACGGGGGCAGCCATGGATGCCCCCATCACGGCCAGGCGCCTCCCCTGGCGTGGACTCGCCGCCGCCGTGCTGGCCGGTGTCGCCATCGCTGGCTACTTTGCCTGGCCGCGCGGGCTGGAAGTGGCCCGCGCCGACGTGCACATCGCCACCGCCGAGCTCGGCGCGTTTCGCGACGAGCTGGTGGTGCGGGCCCAGGCGGTATCGCTGACCTCGGTGATGCTCGACTCGACCGAATCGGGCCGGGTCGAGGAAGTGATCGCGCGCGACGGCCTCGTCGTGACCAAAGGCGAACTGCTGTTTCGCCTGTCGAACCCGCAGCGCCACCTCGACTTGCTGGCCCGCCAATCCGAGCACGCCCAGCAGATTTCCAACCTCGCAAGCATGCGGGTCGCGCTCGAAACGAGCCGCGCCGACCACCAGCGCCGCATCTCCGAACTCAGTTATGAAACGGCGCAGGCGGGCAAGCACCACCAGCGCGCCGCCGAACTGGCTGCCAAAGGCTTCCTGTCGCCGGCCCAGGCCGAAGAAGCGTCCGACCGCCTGGCCCAGCAGCGCCACCTGCTGGCCGAGGCCAACAGCGCGGCGCGCACCGACCTGGCCATCAAGCAGGATGTGGTGCGCCAGATGCAAAAGGCGATCGCGGGCCTGGAAACCGGCCTGGCCCTGGTCGGCAACACGGTCAATGCGCTCGCCGTGCGTGCCCCGGTGGCCGGCCGCCTGACCGACTTCCGCCTGCAGGTGGGCGAAACCGTGCGGCCCGACCAGCGCATCGGCCGCATCGACGACCCGGCGCGCTTCAAGCTCACGGCCCAGGTCGACGAGTTCTACCTGACGCGCGTGGCCATCGGCCACCGCGGCAGCGTCGAAGTCGACGGGCGCAACTATCTGGTCGAAGTCAGCCGCATATTCCCGCAGATCAAGGATGGCCGCTTCGTCGTGGAGCTGGTCTTTGCCAAGGCGCAGCCCGGTTCGCTGCGCCCAGGCCAGAGCGCCGATACCCGCATCACCCTCGGCGCGGCCAGCAAGGGCCTGCTGTTGCCCAATAGCGCCTTCGTCAACGACAGCGGCGGCGCCTATGCCTATGTGGTGGCGGGCGATGGCCGCAGCGCCGTGCGGCGACCGATCCGGGTCGGCCGACGCAGCAATAGCCAGATCGAACTGCTCGACGGTATCGCTGCCGGCGAGCGGGTCATCGTGTCGAGTGTCGCCGCGTTCGGCAAGGCCGAACGCCTGCGACTGGTCGACTAGTCTTGCCCCACGCGGCCCGTCCGCATCGTCCAACAGGAGAACACATGCTCAAGCTTGTCAACCTCAGCAAGTCATTCATCGGCGGCGAGGTCAGAACGACCGCCCTGGACCATATTTCGCTCGACATCCAGGCCGGCGAATACGTGGCCATCACCGGCCCGTCCGGGTGCGGAAAATCGACCTTGCTGTCGGTGCTGGGCCTGTTCGAAACCTGTGACAGCGGCCAGTACTGGTTCGATGGCCGGGACGTCGCGGGCCACAGCGAGATGGCGCTCAACGCCTTGCGGCGCGGGCGCATCGGCTTCATTTTCCAGGACTTCAACCTGCTCGAAGAATTGACGGTGGCGGAGAACGTCGAGCTGGCACTCGCTTACACCGGGGTGTCGCGGCCGGAGCGGCGCGAGCGCGTGGCGGCGATCCTGGAAAAACTCGGCGTCGGCCATCGGGCCCGGCACCGCCCATCCCAGCTCTCGGGTGGCCAGCAGCAGCGCGTGGCCATCGCGCGTGCGCTGGTGGCGCGCCCCGCCCTGCTGCTGGCCGACGAACCCACCGGCAACCTCGATACCGGGCACGGCGATGAAGTGATGCGCCTGCTACGCCAGATCAACGAGGAAGGCACTACCGTGGTCATGGTCACCCACTCGCTCGAGCACGCGGCCCAGGCCGGACGCATCGTGCGCCTGCTCGACGGCCGGATCGAAGCCGCCTCCGCTGCCGCTTCCGATGATGCCGTCCTGGCGGAGGTGGCGCCATGAGACTGGATGATTTCCGGATCGGGCTGCGCCACCTGGTGCGCGAGCCGGGCTACAGCGCCATTGCCATCCTGGGCCTTTCCGTCGGCTTCGCGGCCTGCCTGCTGCTGCTCGGCTTTGTCCAGTACTCCTGGCGCTACGACGCCCACGTGCCGCAGGTCGAACAGGTCTACGTCGTCAAGCAGCGCTTCAACGTCGACCCCGTGGCGCCCTGGTTCGACCAGGCCCCGCTGCTGCTGCGCACGATCGCACGCGAGACCCCGGGGGTGGACGACGCTACCGCATTCTTCCGCCCGGACCCGCCGACCGTCAAAGTGGGCGCCACCCTGCACAAGATGCCGAGCCTGCTGGTGCTGCCCCATTTCACCCAGGTGCTGGGGCTGCGCGCGCTCGAGGGCGACCTGGACGCGGCCCTGACCCGGCCCGAAGGCCTGGTGTTGACGGCATCGACCGCCCGGCGCCTGTTCGGCGCCGCGCGTGCGCTCGGCCGGACCGTCCAGGTCGGCGACAAGGTGCTGCGCGTGGCGGCGATCGTGCCCGACCCGCCGGCCAATACCACCATTCCCTTCGAGGCCCTGTACGGCGTGGGCTCCGTCTTGAACGACCCGGGCATGCGCACCGAGCTCCAGACCGGCGAGCATGGCGCCTGGGGCCGCCTCCTGCTCCGCATCGAAAACCCGGATGCGGTGCCGCAAGTGGCGGCGGCGCTCCAGCGCGCGCTCGACACCGCGCCCGCGGTCCAGGGCGTGCCGCCGGACGTGCGCGCGCGCCTGGGCGAACGCAAGGTGATGGACCTGGCGCTATCACCGCTGCGCGAAGCGTATTTCGACCGTGACGTGGCGCGCAATCCCGTCTCGCCGCCCGGCGATCGGGGCGACCGCGCCACGGTGACCGGACTGGCCGTGGTGGCGCTGCTGATCCTAGTCATCGGCGCCATCAATTACGTGAACCTCGCCACGGTGCGCGTCCTGCGGCGCCAGCGCGAAATCGGCATGCGCAAGGTGCTGGGCGCGAGCGTGCGCCGGATCGTGCTGCAATTCATGGCCGAGTCGCTGCTGGTGTCGCTGCTGGCGACCTTGCTGGGCCTGCTGCTGGCCTGGTTCGCCCTGCCCCTGTTCGCCGAACTGGTCAACCGCAAGCTGGATGGGCTGTTCGCGCCCGCCAACGTGGCGGCGGCGCTCCTGATCGGCATCATGCTGGGCGTGGTCGCTGGCCTGCAGCCAACCTGGACGGCGCTGCGTGTGCGCCCCGCCCAGGCCCTGGCCGGACGCGCCAATACCGAGTCGCGCGCCGGTACGCACCTGGCAAAGGCGCTGACCGTGCTGCAGATCGCCACCGCCGTCGGCCTGGCCAGCCTGGCCATGGGCATCGCGCTGCAAACCCGCTTCGCGATCAATGCCTCGCCCGGCTTCGACGCGTCACCGCTGCTGATCGTGGACTTGCCCGAGCGCGGCAAGAAGAACGAGGCCGTGCGCGGCTTCATGACGGCGCTCGGCCAGCAGCCCGGCGTGCACGGCATGGTGCTGTCCGAGCACGTGGTCGGACGCTCCGGCAACGGCCTGATCCAGGACATCAAGCGCGACGGCGGCGCCAGCGTCTCGGCAGAAACGAAGATGGTCGACACCAATTTCTTCGAGGTGTATGACCTGAAACCGGTGGCAGGCCGCCTGTTCGATCCGCGCCTGGACCAGGAAAACGCGGTCGGGCCGGTCGTGATCAATGCCATCGCCGCGCGCCAGCTCGGCTTCGCCACTCCCCAGGCCGCAGTGGGCCAGACCTTGCTGCACCCGGGGGACGACGGCAAGATGATTCCTTATCGCGTGCTCGGCATCGCCCCCGAACTGCGCTTCCGCTCGCTGCACGACGAGCCGCGCGCCACGCTGTATGTGCTCAATACCGACTGGGCCGCCGTGCTCAGCGTGCGCAGCACCGCGTCGATGCCCGACGCCGAGCGCGCCGTGGCGGCGCTATGGAACCGTTACTTCCCGCATGCCATCATGCACACCGAGCGTGCGGGCGACGTACTGGCCGCCAATTATGCCGACGACCGCCGCCTGGCCCGGCTGCTGGCGCTGGCCACCCTGATCGCGCTGGCGATCACGGCCTTCGGCATGGTCGCGCTGTCGGCCTCGATCGTGCAGCGGCGCGCGCGCGAAATCGTGCTGCGCAAGCTCTACGGCGCCGGCCGCGCCCAGATCGCCATGCTGCTTGGACGCGAACTGGGCAGCCTGGTCGGGGTGGCCGCCGTGCTCGGCCTGCCGCTGGCCTTCCTCGCGCTCGGCCATTACCGGGCCGGCTTCGTCGAGCATGCGCCGCGCATGTATTCGATGCCCTGGCTGGCGCTGGCCGGGGTGGCGCTGGTGACCTTGCTGGCCACGCTGCGCCACACCTGGAGTGCGCTGACGATGCGGCCAGGCAAGGTGCTCAGGTGACGGCCAGGAATTCCTCGACCATGCTTGCCAGCAGTTCCGGCTGGTCATGATGCAGCATATGGCCAGCCTGCGGCACCATGCGCGGCGTCACGTCCTTCAGGTAGGCCATCCTGCGGTCGACCTCGGCGCGCGCCTGCTCCTTGGCGCCCATCCAGCGCCACATATCGGTGTCCTCGGCCTCGACCCACAGCACCGGCGCCGTGATCGCGCTCCAGCAAGCCATGATCTCGTCGACGTGGTACAGCAGCGGCGAACTCATTTTATGCGCCGGATCGCCCAGGATCTTCCACAGGCCGTCGCGGTCCTGCTCGGCCCAGTGGGCGGCCAGGAAGGCGGCGCGCTCGGGCGCCAGGCGCGGATTGGTCTTGCGCAGGCGCGCCGCCACTTCCTCCAGGCTGGCATAGCCGCGCATCTCGGGAGGATCGCGCAACTCGTCCAGCCACTTGGCCACGCGGCCCGGATACTGCTTCGGGTGCGTGGTCGGCAGGCCGAAGCCCTCCAGGTTGACCAGCTTCGCGATGCGCTGCGGCCGCACGCCGGCATAGATGCCGGCGATATTGCCGCCCATGCTGTGGCCGAGCAGGTTCACCGCCTCGTCCGGGGCGTAGTGGTCGAGCAGGACGTCGAGGTCGGCCACGTAGTCCGGGAACCAGTAGGTATCGAAGCCCGAACGCGCGCTCTGGCCGAAGCCGCGCCAGTCGGGCGCGATCACGTGCCAGTCGCCTTGCAGGCAGTCGACCATGAACTGGAACGAGGCCGACACGTCCATCCAGCCGTGCAGCATGAACAGCTTGGGCGCGCCGGGCGTGCCCCAGTGGCGTACGTGCATGCGCAGGCCGCGAACGGTCAGGAATTCAGAACGGGAGGGTTTCATGCTGTTCCTAAATTAGTACGGTCGTTCGGATGATTATACGGGCCGGCAGTTGAATTCGCGCGCCGCGGCCCCATCTGCCGGACTTCGGGACAGGACGGTGGCGGTAGAATAGCGGCATTTCCACCTCCGCGAGCACATCCATGGCGATTTACCAGCTGGGCGAGCATGCGCCCGAGATCGATCCGTCGGCCTTTGTCGCCGACACGGCCACCCTGGTGGGCAAGGTCACGCTTGCCGCGAATGCGTCGGTGTGGTTTGGCACCACGCTGCGCGGCGACAACGAGCGCATCACGATCGGCGAGAACAGCAATGTTCAGGAAGGCACCGTGATGCACACCGATCCGGGCTACCCGCTCGACATCGGCAGGAACGTGACGATCGGCCACCAGGCCATGTTGCACGGCTGCACGGTAGGCGACGGATCGCTGATCGGGATCCAGGCCGTGGTGCTCAACGGCGCGCGGATCGGCAAGGGTTGCCTGGTCGGCGCCGGCGCCCTGGTCACGGAAGGCAAGGAATTTCCCGACCACTCGCTGATCCTGGGTTCGCCCGCGAAGGTGGTGCGGACACTGACACAAGAAGACCTGCTGCGCCTGGAAGGCACCGCCGCGAGCTATGTGGCGCGCGGCCAGCTGTTCAAGGCGCAGCTCAAGAAAATCGGATAAAGAATGACGACTACGGATACTGGCACCACCAACAGGGACACCCTGCAAAAATTCATCTTCGACAATGCGGCCGTGCGCGGCGAGCTGGTCGAGATTTCGGACACCTGGCGCGAGATCCAGGCCCGTCATGCTTACCCGAAGGCGGTGCGTTCGGTGCTGGGCGAGATGGTGGCGGCCGGCGCCCTGCTGTCGGCCAACCTCAAGTTCAACGGCGCGATCGTGATGCAGATCCATGGCGACGGTCCGGTGCGCCTGCTGGTGGTCGAGTGCGACGCCGACCTGCGCATGCGCGCCACGGCCAAGCTGGCGCCCGACGTCGAGATCGCCGACGACGCCACCCTGGGCCAGCTGTTCAATGTGAACGGCAAGGGCCGCTTCGTGATCACGCTCGACCCGGCCGACAAGGTCCCGGGCCAGCAGCCCTACCAGGGCGTGGTGCCGCTCGACGGCGACGACATGGCGACCGTGATCGAGAACTACATGCTGCGTTCGGAACAGATGGACACGCGCCTGTGGCTGGCGGCCGACGACCAGGTCGCGCGCGGCCTGCTGCTGCAAAAGCTGCCGCGCCACAGCGGCAAGGAAGACCAGACCAAGCAGGCCACCGAGGCCGAAGACCTGGAAACCTGGAACCGCGCCGCCATGCTGGGCCAGACCGTCAAGCGCGAAGAGCTGCTGTCGACCGACATCTCGACCCTGCTGCACCGCCTGTTCTGGGAAGAGACCATCCGCGTGTTCGACCCGCTGCACCCGCAATTCCACTGCAGCTGCAACCGTGAAAAGGTCGGCAACATGCTCAAGATGCTGGGCCAGGAAGAAGTCGAATCGGCGCTGGCCGAGCTGGGCGAACTGGGCATCAACTGCGATTTCTGCGGTAAGCACTACGCCTTCGACAAGGTCGATTGCGCCCAGCTGTTCGCCAGCGACAGCCCGGTGCAGACCATGATGCCGCCGAGCGGCAGCACGCACTGAGATCGCTTGCGCCGGGAACGCCGGCGCACCGGTCCGGTCAGCGCACCGCGGCGCCCTCGCTCGACGATGTCGACAGCGATCAGTCCACGCCGTGGTGCCGCCGAACATTACGTCGGTTCAAGGGGGCGCATGGCAAATGCATCGAGCTGGGACGCGCTATCGGCTACATCCTGAAACCGTGGGCGAGCGCACCCTGCTCTCCGTGAAGGTGGGCCGCCATGGCGCCAAGCACCTGGCCGATCGTATTCTTGAGATAGACCGAAAACCTGGCGTCGCCCAGCGTCCGTGCACGTTCGCGATCTCCAGCTTGATACGCTGGCGTGGAAGGTCACGCCGCTCGGGAGACGTCTCGACACTGACCTGCCATTTGTCGACACGAACGTTCTCGTAGTCTGGCAGAGCAGCCATTTCCTTGGGTTCCTTAACCTCGACCAAGAGTCCATATCTTCCGCCCAGATGCTTTTCGATACAGGCTTTGATTGCCTGCATTTTTTGCGACGTGAAGTCGCGGCCTCCCGCGAAGTCGAGATCTTCGCTGAACCGGTTCGATCCGCGGCAGAGCCGCAAGGATGTCCCGCCCTGGAAGACCAGGTCATTGAGCAAACCGGCCCGGTCGAGCGAATAAAAGATATCGTAGTGGAGAATCTCTTTCTCGACGACGGGACGCATGGCCGTGCGGCCTGGCTGCTGCATTGCCAGGTCGACCAGATCATTGAAGTTTTCAGGCATCGGAAAGCTCTCTTGCGTCGATCATATTGGTGTTTCGCCCGGAGCGCATGAGGTCGGCAACAGCCGCCCGCCTCGTAGCGATACGCAGCGGGCGCCCTTTCATCGACGTCGTGCGTTTGACGAGTTCCGCTGGCGGGCGCTTGGTATGCGTGAATTCGATGACGCCGTACGGGGTCTCATATACGCCGTTTGCACCTGTCGTCATGAGGGTGATCCGGCTCACGGGAACTTGAGAGATAACACCGTACTCGGACAGCATCGACTCCCTGCTCACATACGAAAAATGACCGCGCCTCAAGACAGACGCGATGTCCTCGATGACCCGCCCCTTCATGGATCTGGCCATGGGATTGATATAGACGCCCTTCGCGACCCGCTCGAGGATTCCATCGGATACCAGTCGTTGCAAGGACTTTTCAAGGGCCTTTTCTTTTTCGCTCGGAAATGCCTTGGCAAGGTCGCTCTTGGAAAAGACGTACACGCCCCGCTGGTCCAGCACAGAAAGTGTCTTGATGGCGTCAATCTTGTTCATCGCTCGATTTTCCTGCCAACGGATCGTAGTGGAGGCAGCCAGGTTGCCAAATAAGTAGGTAGCCAAGAAGCCAGCCAAGCAAGTAGCGGGCAGCGTTAGGTATCATAATACCCTAATAAATATTAGGGTAGCAGACGACTTATCATGGTCCCTCTCCTTGTATCCGACTAGTGATGGTTTGCTGGAGCAGGCTTACTCCGCCTGATGTCCTACGACTTTTTCGCCGAAGTGGTAAGCTGATGCATCTTTGACACTGTTGCATTTTCGAACAGCGACACCATCTAGACATCACTGACTTACGGAGGAAGCACATGAACATCGATATTGGCATCAGCACCGAAGACCGCGCAAAAATCGTCGACTCGCTGTCGCACGTCCTGGCCGACAGCTACATGCTGTACCTGAAGACCCACAACTTCCACTGGAACGTGACCGGCCCGATGTTCCAGACCCTGCACGTGATGTTCCAGGAACAGTACACCGAGCTGTGGAACGCGCTGGACGACATCGCCGAGCGCATCCGCGCCCTGGGCCACTTCGCACCGGGCACCTACAAGCGCTACGCCGAGCTGTCGACCATCAAGGAAGAAGCGGACGTGCCGGGCGCGCAAGAAATGATCCGCCAGCTGGTCGCGGGCCAGGAAGCGGTGGCGCGCACCGCGCGTGCGGCCTTCCGCATCGCCGATGCCGCCGACGACCAGCCGACCGCCGGCATGCTGGCCAATCGCATGGAAGTGCACGAGAAGAATGCGTGGATGCTGCGCGCCTTCCTGGAGCAGGGCGCGGGCCATACCCAGGGTGAAGCGTCGTCGGATTCGAAGAACTGATGATGTGAGGTTGCGGTCCGCAGGGGCCGCAACCAGCGTTGAACCGGACGTGCAAGCGGCTCAATCGCCGCTGCGCCCACCACTCATATGCAAGTCGACCACCTTCATGATCTCGAGCGTGAGATCGAGGTCGAACTCGCCCGACGCCAAGGCAGCGCCCAGCTGCTCGCGCGGCACGCCGACCGCGGCGGCCAGCGCGCCCAATCCCGGCGCCTGCGACACCGCCTTCAACGCCGCGCCGACGACGGCGCCGTCGCCATCTTCGAAGGCATCTGCCAGGCAATCCGCGATCGCATCGAGCGAATCGAGGCCGGCGGAATCAAACGGGGAATGCTGTTCACTCATGGGGATTGACTAGTTGGTCGGGGTCGCGCCATGCTTGGCGCCATCCTTTGCCGGTGGCGGCGGAGGCGGCACGGTCATCGACTCGACCGGCTGCTCGTTCTTGCGCAGCACCTGCACGAAGATCTCGCCCTGCTTGATCATGCCCAGGTCGTAGCGCGCGCGCTCTTCCACCGCCCCCAGGCCTTCGCGCAGGTCTTCGACCTCCGAGGCCAGCTTGGCGTTGCGCGCGGTGAGCTGTTCGGTCTTGAGCCGCGTGGCATCGACCTGGCCCCGCATGTCGGCCACGGACAGCCAGCCGCCCTTGCCGAGCCAGAGTGGGTACTGGATCAGCACGAGCAGTGCGGCGAGGGCGATCGTGATCAGGCGCATGGCGGCAAAAAGGATGCGATCTGGCCGGAGAACAGGAAGCGCAAGCGCCCTCCCCGCCCGCCGGCCAGGTGGATTACTTCAGGTTGTAGAACGCGTCGCGGCCAGGATAGCTGGCGATGTCGCCCAGGTCTTCCTCGATGCGCAGCAGCTGGTTGTACTTGGCCATGCGGTCCGAACGCGACAGCGAGCCGGTCTTGATCTGCAGGGCGTTGGTGCCAACCGCGATGTCGGCGATGGTCGAGTCTTCGGTTTCGCCCGAACGGTGCGAGATCACGGCGGTATAGCCGGCGCGCTTGGCCATCTCGATGGCGGCGAAGGTCTCGGTCAGGGTGCCGATCTGATTGATCTTGATGAGGATCGAGTTGGCGATGCCCTTCTGGATGCCCTCTTTCAGGATCTTGGTGTTGGTAACGAACAGGTCGTCGCCCACCAGCTGCACCTTCTTGCCGAGCGCCGCGGTCAGCGTTGCCCAGCCTTCCCAGTCGCCTTCGGCCATCGCGTCCTCGATCGAGATGATCGGGTACTTGTCGCACCAGGTCGCCAGCATGTTGGTGAAGTCGGCTGCCGACAGGGCCAGGCCGCCTTCGCCTTCGAGCACGTACTTGCCGTCCTTGAAGAATTCGCTGGCGGCGCAGTCCAGGCCCAGGGCGATATCCTGGCCGGCCACGTAGCCGGCCTGCTCGATCGCCTGCATGATCAGCTTGATGGCTTCTTCATGGTTCGCGACCGACGGGGCGAAGCCGCCTTCGTCGCCGACGGCAGTGTTCAGGCCCTTCGAGTGCAGGATCTTTTTCAGGGTGTGGAACACCTCGGCGCCGTAGCGGATCGCTTCCTTGAACGAAGGAGCGCCGACCGGGATGATCATGAATTCCTGGATGTCCAGGTTGTTGTCGGCGTGCGCGCCGCCGTTGATGACGTTCATCATCGGCACCGGCATCTGCATCGCGCCCGAACCGCCGAAGTAGCGGTACAGCGGCAGGCCGGCTTCTTCGGCGGCGGCCTTGGCGACGGCCATCGACACGGCCAGCATGGCGTTGGCGCCCAGGCGGCTCTTGTTTTCGGTGCCGTCGAGATCGATCAGGGTGCGGTCCAGGAAGGCTTGCTCATTGGCGTCCAGGCCCATGATCGCTTCGGAGATCTCGGTGTTGATATTCTCGCAGGCCTGCAGCACGCCCTTGCCGAAGTAACGCTTCGGATCGCCGTCACGCAGTTCGATCGCTTCGCGCGAACCGGTCGAGGCGCCCGACGGCACCGCGGCGCGGCCCATCACGCCCGACTCCAGCAGCACGTCGCATTCGACGGTCGGGTTACCGCGCGAATCAATGACTTCGCGGCCGATAATATCAACGATAGCACTCATGTTTCTCAGTCTCCAGAAAGGGTAGAAATGGGTGACGGGCGCGCGTGCAGTCTGCTGGACCTGCGCGGCGCGCCGAAGTTGCGATTACTTGAACTTGGTTTCCATGAAACCGGTCTTCTTGACGATGCGGTCGATCTCGACGAGCGTGGTCAGGAGTTCCTTCATATGCCCCAGCGGCACGGCGTTCGGGCCATCCGACATCGCATTGGCCGGATCGGGGTGCGTCTCCATGAACAGGCCGGCGATGCCCGCCGCCACGGCGGCGCGCGACAGGACCGGGACGTGCTCGCGCTGGCCGCCGGACGAAGTGCCCTGGCCGCCCGGCAGCTGCACCGAGTGGGTCGCGTCGAACACCACCGGGCAGTTCGACTCGCGCATGATGGCCAGACCGCGCATGTCCGACACCAGGTTGTTGTAGCCGAACGAGGCGCCGCGTTCGCAGGCCATGAAGTTATCTTCCGGCAGGCCGGCTTCGCGCGCGGCGGCGCGCGCCTTGTCGATCACGTTCTTCATGTCGCCCGGGGCCAGGAACTGGCCCTTCTTGATGTTGACCGGCTTGCCCGAACGCGCGCAGGCGTTGATGAAGTCGGTCTGGCGGCACAGGAAGGCCGGGGTCTGCAGCACGTCGACGACGCTCGCCACTTCGGGGATCATCTCTTCGTCGTGCACGTCGGTCAGGACCGGCACGCCGATTTCGCGGCGCACATCGGCCAGGATCTCCAGGCCCTTTTCGCGGCCAGGGCCCCGGAACGATTTGCCCGACGAGCGATTGGCCTTGTCGAACGACGATTTATAGATGAACGGGATGCCCAGCGCCGAGGTGATCTCTTTCAGCGTGCCGGCGGTGTCCATCGCCATCTGGCGCGATTCGATCACGCAGGTGCCGGCGATCAGGAAGATCGGGTGCTCGAGGCCGACGTCGAATCCAGCGAGTTTCATGCTGCATCTCCTTGCAGTGCGGGCGCCGCATTGGCCGCGCCTGCTGCGGTATTGGTGTTGGAAGCCTGGTGCGCCAGCGCCGCCCGGATGAACGAGGTGAACAGCGGATGGCCATTGCGCGGCGTCGACTTGAACTCGGGGTGGAACTGCACGCCCATGTACCACGGGTGGACGTCACGCGGGAGTTCCATGATCTCGCACAGGTCTTCGTTCGGGGTACGCGCCGACACGGTCAGGCCGGCCGCTTCGACTTTCGGCAGGTAGTAATTGTTGCCTTCGTAGCGATGGCGGTGACGCTCGGTCACGACGTTGCCGTAGATCTCGGCCGCCAGCGTGCCCGGATTGACGGCGCAGGTCTGGGCGCCCAGGCGCATGGTGCCGCCCAGGTCCGAACTCACGTCGCGCTTCTCGACCTTGCCGTCGTGGTTCTGCCACTCGGTGATCAGGGCCACGACCGGCTGGTCGGTTTCCGGATCGAACTCGGTCGAGTTCGCGTTCGGCAGGCCGGCCATATTGCGGGCGTACTCGATCAGCGCGACCTGCATGCCCAGGCAGATGCCGAGGTAAGGGATCTTGTTTTCGCGGGCGTAGCGCGCGGCCATGATCTTGCCTTCCACGCCGCGCTTGCCGAAGCCGCCCGGCACCAGGATGGCGTCGTACTTGGCCAGGTGCTCGCAGCCGCGGGTTTCGATCTCTTCCGAATCGAGGTACTCGATATTGACCCGGCTCTCGGTGTGGATGCCGGCGTGGCGCAGCGCCTCGGTCAGCGACTTATAGGATTCGATCAGGTCGACGTACTTGCCGACCATGCCGATGGTGATCTCGTGCTTCGGATTTTCCAGCGTGTGAATCAGCTTGGTCCACATCGACAGGTCGGCCTTCGGCGCTTCGAGGCCCAGGGCTTCGAGGATGATGTCGTCCAGGCCCTGGTCGCACAGCACTTGCGGCACCTTGTAGATGGTGTCCACGTCCCACACCGAGATCACGGCCTGCTCTTCGACGTTGGCGAACAGCGAGATCTTGGCGCGTTCGTCGTCCGGGATGCGGCGGTCGGCGCGGCACAGCAGCGCGTTCGGCGAGATGCCGATCTCGCGCAGCTTCTGCACGCTGTGCTGGGTCGGCTTGGTCTTGAGTTCGCCGGCCGATGCGATGTACGGCACCAGGGTCAGGTGCACGAAAGCGGCGCCCTTGCGGCCCGAGCGCAGCGACAGCTGGCGCGCGGCTTCCAGGAACGGCAGCGATTCGATGTCGCCCACGGTGCCGCCGATCTCGACCAGCGCGACGTCGACGCCTTCGGCGCCGCGGCGGATGTAATCCTGGATCTCGTTGGTGATGTGCGGGATGACCTGCACGGTCTTGCCGAGGTATTCGCCGCGACGCTCCTTGCGGATCACCGATTCATAGATCTGGCCGGTGGTGAAGTTGTTCACCTTCTTCATGCGCGTGCTGATGAAGCGCTCGTAGTGGCCGAGGTCGAGGTCGGTCTCGGCGCCATCGTCGGTGACGAACACTTCGCCGTGCTGGGTCGGGCTCATGGTGCCCGGGTCGACGTTGATGTAGGGATCGAGCTTGAGCAGGGTGACTTTGAGGCCGCGGCTCTCGAGGATCGCGGCGAGGGAGGCGGCCGCGATCCCTTTGCCCAGGGAAGACACGACGCCGCCAGTGACGAATACGAATTTGGTCATTGTGCTGATGGTGCCGAATGGCACGCGCGGGAAATAGAAATTATACCTTAATCCTGCAAATACTTCTTCATATCAAGACGGCAAGTTCCCAAAAAACAGTGTCGTGGACCGTTCACAAAACCACTATTCCGAGTGCATTTTCGTTTCAGTTGGGCAATAATTGTAACCGGTCGGACGAGACAATATTTTACCGACAACATTTGTACAGACAGTTCTGGTGTCATAAGACAAACGCCGCACGGATGCCGCCATTCCGGCGGAAAAACCCTATCTCAATTACACAAAACATGGGCAATTTCATCAAACTCAACATCGGTACGCGCCTGGCCGCCGGCTTCGCCCTGACGCTTCTGATGACCGTCATCATCGCTACCGTCGGCGTCTGGCGCCTGAACCAGGTCGCCCACGAGACAGAGGCGATTCTGGCAGAACCGCTGGCGAAGGAGCGCATGATCGCCGAGTGGTATACCCAGATCTTCGCCGCCGTGCGCCGCACCGCCGCCATCGTCAAGAGCAGCGACCCGTCGCTGACCGAGTTCTTCAAGGAAGACTCGGCCGCCACCGGCAAGCTGTCGGCCGACCTGGTCAAGCAGATCGAACCGTTGATCAGCGGCGACGACGAGACCGCCCTGTTCAAGTCGGTGATGGAACACCGCGCCGCCTACAGCAAGGCGCGCGATGGCGCGGTCAAGGCCAAGGCCGAAGGTAACGTCGAACTGGCCGAACAGATCCTGACCCAGCAATTCAACCCGACCGCCAAGGCCTACCAGGAACGCGTGAAGGAACTGGTCGACCTGCAGCACAAGCGCATCGCCGCCAGCGCCGGGCTGATCGCCAGCACCGCGGCCCGCGGCAACGTCGTGATCGGCTCGCTGGCCGCCGGCGCCCTGCTGCTGGGCGGCGTGTTCGCCTGGCTGCTCACCCGCTCGATCACCCGCCCGCTGCGCCAGGCGGTGCACGCGGCCGAACAGGTGGCGGCCGGCGACCTGACGGTCGAGATCGACACCAGGGCGACCGATGAAACCGGCGCCCTGCTGCGCGCGCTGGGCCATATGAATACGTCCCTGTCGAAGATCGTCGACGAAGTGCGCAGCGGCACCCAGACCATCAGCGGCGCCTCGAGCGAGATCGCGGCCGGCAGCTTCGACCTGTCCAGCCGCACCGAACAGCAAGCCGCGGCGCTGGAAGAAACCGCCGCCTCGATGGAAGAACTGACCGGCACCGTGCGCCAGAACGCCGACAACGCGCGCCAGGCCAACCAGCTGGCGATCGCCGCCTCGAGCGTGGCCACCCAGGCCGGCCAGGCGGTCGACCAGGTGGTCGCCACCATGGGCTCGATCAACGATTCGTCGCGCAAGATCGTCGACATCATCGCGGTCATCGACGGCATCGCCTTCCAGACCAATATCCTGGCGCTGAACGCGGCCGTCGAAGCGGCGCGCGCCGGGGAGCAGGGCCGCGGCTTCGCGGTCGTGGCCTCGGAAGTGCGCACGCTGGCGCAGCGCTCGGCCGCCGCCGCCAAGGAAATCAAGCAACTGATCGGCGACTCGGTCGAAAAGGTCGACACCGGCACCAGGCTGGTCGACCACACCGGCGCGACGATGCGCGAAGTGGTCGACTCGATCCAGCGCGTGACCGACATCATGGGCGAGATTTCGTCGGCCAGCCAGGAACAGATCACCGGCATCGACCAGGTCAACCAGGCCATGGGCCAGATGGACAATGCGACCCAGCAGAACGCGGCGCTGGTCGAGGAAGCCACCGCCGCCACCGCGGCGCTGCAGGATCAGGCGCAGCGCCTGGCGCAGGTGGTCGATGTGTTCAAGCTCGATGCGCGGTATGTGAGCCCGGCGGCGCCGGTGGTTGCGGTGAAGCGTCCGCCCGCACGGCCGGCGTTGGCCAAGCCGGTGGCGCGTGCGGCGGCCAAGCCAGCACCTGTCGCCAAGCCGGCAGCCGCCAAGGCCACCGGCAAGCCTACTGCACCAGCCAAGGTCAATGAGGCAGAATGGGAAGAGTTCTGACCGTCTCTCGCCGCTAAATGAAGCCGCCGTCCCTTTTCAGGCACGGCGGCTTTTTCATTGGCTCCGGCTTTCCAGCTGTTCCCTCACGTAGGCCAGCCACCTGTCGTCTGGATTGGGCTGGCCGCGCACGGTTTCGATGTACTCGAAGCTGCGCCAGGTGGCGGGCCTGCCGCGGAAAATCAAATACATTTCGCCGATCTCGAAGTTCGGTCGCAGCACGCAGTCGGAATCGTTGTACAGGCGTCCCCCTCCACGTTCCCAGAACTTTTCATCACTGTGGTCAAGGGATGACGGCGGCGATCGCGTCTCTCCCGCCGCGCCAACGATAATGAACCGCTGTGCGGGGAAGCCCCGGATGCGCTCTTGCACTTCGAATTCGTATTCAACGGTCAGGCGTCCTCCACCTCCGCGGATCGATGTGGGCGTCGCTCTGACGACTTTGGCGACGGAGACATCCGTGGCCATGGCGATCTGCGCTTCAGGTGTGACCATCTGCTCGCGTGGAGGCGCGTAACAGGCGAGGCTGGATGGACTTGCCAGGATGCCGAGCAGCAAAGTAGCGTACAGTTGGCTCTTCAAGAAAGTTGTTGATGGCGGTGCGAACACTTTGCCTCTCCTGCTGGCTGGACAGTTCATGCTAGCAGTCGTCTGCCTCATCAAGATGCGCACACTGTCACATCCCGGCTGAAACAGACGCAACGCGTGTGTTGACATTCCATTCACCCCGCCGCATACTTGCCGCTGATGTTAGCGTTATCATTCAAGGCACGGTGGACGTTTCCTCTCCGTCGTCGCACAAAAATATACACGGAGACAAACCATGCTCAAGCGCGCGCCTGAAGCCCTGGTTCCTGAAGAAAAAAGCATCGGTCATGCTCTCGGCTGGCGCGAAAAGCTCAGCTATGGCGTAGCCGATATGGGCTTCAATTTCTATTGGGCCAATATCGCGACCTTCCTGCTGATTTTCTACACCGACACCTTCGGCATCTCGGCGGCCCAGGCTGCCACCCTGCTCGCCTCGATCAAGCTGATCAACGCCTTCACCGACCCGCTGATCGGCGCCGCCGCCGACCGCACCAGCACCCGCTTCGGCAAGTTCCGCCCCTATCTGGTCTGGATGTCGATCCCGCTCGGCGCCGCCGCCGTGCTCACCTACACCACGCCCGACCTCGACGCCGACGGCAAACTCGTCTGGGCCTACGCCAGCTACCTGGCGATGATGGTGTTCTACACCTGCGTCAACATCCCCTATAACGCGCTGTCCGGCGTGATGTCGGCCGACCCGCAGGAGCGCTCGACCATCAACGGCCTGCGCTTCATCTTCGCCTTCGCCGGCTCCACCCTGGTAACGGCCGCCACGCCGGCCATGGTGGGGTGGCTGGGCGGCGGCGACGATGAACGCGGCTGGCAGCTGACCATGGTCGCCTGGAGCATCGCCGCCGCCCTGATGTTCCTGATCACCTTCGCCAACACGCGCGAGCGGATCGCCCCGCCGCCCGGCCAGAAGAGCGACGTGCTGCGCGACATTCGCGACCTGGCCGCCAACCGTCCCTGGGTGGTGCTGTTCGTGCTGGCCCTGGTGATCATGGTGACCATCACCCTGCGCACCACCACCTCGGCCTATTACTTCAAGTATGTGGTCGAACGCCCCGAGCTGATGGCGAGCTTCGTGCCGACCTATATGATCTTCGCCGCCATCGGCGCCGCCTGCACGCCGCTCATGACCCGCTTCGTCGACAAGAAACTGCTCATGATCGTGCTGATGAGCGCGACCGCCGTTTTCTCGGCCGCCTTCTTCCTGATTCCCAGCGACCGCATCGACCTGATGTTCGCGCTGCAGGCGGCCACCGGCTTCGTGCTCGGCCCCAAGTCGCCGCTGGCGTTCTCGATGTATGCCGACACCGCCGACTACAACGAATGGACCACCGGCCGCCGCGCCACCGCCATGACCTTCGCCGCCGCCACTTTCTCGCAAAAGCTCGGCACCGCGGTCGCGGTGAGCGTGATCGGCGCCGTGTTCACCGCGCTGGGCTACGTGCCCAATGCCGCGCAGACGACCGGCTCGCAGGCCGGCATCGTGTGGCTGATGTCCTTCGTGCCGGCCTCGTTCGCCCTGATGGCGGTGCTGGTCATGTGCTTCTATCACCTCGACGGCAAGCTGCTGGCGCGCATCCAGCTCGAGCTGGCGGCGCGCAAGGCGGCGCCATGAAAACATTGGAGACTCCATCCATGCTGCACCCGCAAGACGACCGCTACGTGCTCACCAGCCCCACCGCGATGCCGCAGGCCGGCGGCTTCCTGTGGAACCGCAGGATGATGATCCAGTCGACCTGCCGCGGCTATGCCACCGCCCAGTTCATGCAGCCGGAGCCGAGCAAGTATTCGCATGCGCCGAACATGCAGGCCAAGTCCTTCATGCAGCCGGAGCAGCACTACTACGCCCACCATCCGGGCCGCTTCTTCTACGTGAAGGACGAAGACACGGGCGAGCTGTTCTCGGCGCCCTACGAACCGGTGCGCGGTGGCGTCGACCGCTTCGAATTCTCGGTCGGCCGCCACGACCTGCGCTGGACCGTCGAGAAGTTCGGCATCCGCATCGAACTCGTGCTCGGCCTGCCGGTGGACGACGTCGCCGAGCTGTGGTCGATGGAAGTGACGAACCTGTCGGACCGCCCGCGCCGCATCAGCGTCTATCCCTATTTCACGATCGGCTACATGTCGTGGATGTACCAGTCGGCCGAGTACCGCCACGACCTGGGAGGCATCGTCGCCTCCAGCGTCACGCCCTACCAGAAGCTGGAAGATTATTTCAAGAACCGCCTGTTCAAGGACCGCACGGTGCTGCTGTGCGAACAGGCGCCGGACGCCTGGGAAGTCGGGCAGATCGCCTTCGAGGGCGAAGGCGGCCTGCATGCGCCGTCCGCGCTGGCCGGCGAACGCCTGGGCTGCGGCGACGCGCGCTACGAGACGCCGGCCGCCGTGGTCCAGTACCGGCTGGCGCTGGCGCCAAACGAAGCGGCCACGCGGCGCTTCCTGTTCGGCCCCGCCTTCGACGATGCCGAGATCGCGTCCCTGCGCGACACATACCTGAGCGAACAGGGTTTCGCCGCCGCCGCGCGCGACTACGCGGCCTATATCCTGGAGGGCGAAGGCGTGCTGCGGATCGCGACCCCGGACCGCGAGCTCGACAACTTCGTCAACACCTGGCTCGCGCGCCAGGTCTATTACCACGGCGACGTCAACCGCCTCTCCACCGACCCGCAGACCCGCAACTACCTGCAGGACAATATGGGCATGGCCTTCGTCAAGCCGGCGGCGGCGCGCGCCGCCTTCCTGCATGCGCTGAGCCAGCAGGAAGCCAATGGCGCGATGCCGGACGGGATCCTGCTGTTCGAAGGCGCCGAACTGAAATACATCAACCAGATCCCGCACACCGACCACTGCGTGTGGCTGCCGGTATGCCTGCGCGCCTACCTCGACGAGACCGGCGACGACGCCATCCTCGATGCGCCGGTCGCCACCCACGACGGCGACGTGAAAACCGCGTTCGAACGCATCTCGCTGGCGATGGACTGGCTGTTGCAGCGGCGCGATGCGCGCGGCCTGTCCTATATCGAGCAAGGCGACTGGTGCGACCCGATGAATATGGTCGGCTACAAGGGCCGCGGCGTCTCGGGCTGGCTGACGGTGGCGGCGGCTTATGCGCTGAACCTGTGGGCCGACGTGTGCGCGGCGCGCGGCGACGCCGCTTCGCTGACGCGCTACCGCGCCGGCGCCGAAGCGATGAACGGCGCCGCCGAAGCCCATCTGTGGGACGGCGCCTGGTTCGCACGCGGCATCACCGACGACGACGTCAAGTTCGGCGTCGCCAGCGACACCGAAGGCCGCATCTACCTGAACCCGCAAAGCTGGGCCTTCCTGTCGGGCGCCGCCAGCGCCGATCGACGCGCGCTGATGTTGAATGCGATCGACGAGCAGTTGCGCACGCCCTACGGCGTGCAGATGTTCGCGCCGCCCTACAGCGGCATGCGCGAGGACGTCGGCCGCGTCACGCAGAAGCATCCCGGCTCGGCCGAGAACGGCGCCGTGTACAACCACGCCGCGGTGTTCTACATCTACAGCCTGTACACGATCGGCGAAGCCGACCGCGCCTTCGACGCGCTGCGCAAGATGATCCCCGGCCCCGGCCTGGACGACTACCTGCAGCGCGGCCAGCTGCCGGTGTTCATCCCCAATTACTACCGCGGCGCCTACAAGGAGTATCCGCGCACCGCCGGGCGCTCGAGCCAGCTGTTCAACACCGGCACCGTGGCCTGGGTCTACCGCTGCCTGATCGAGGGGCTGTGCGGCCTGAAGGGCGACCTGAAAGGCCTGACGGTGGCGCCGCAACTGCCGTCTGGCTGGGACGCCATGACGGTGACGCGGCGCTTCCGCGGCGCGACCTTCGAGGTCGACATCAGGCGCGGCGCGGTCGACCGGGTCGAGGTGACATGCGATGGTGTGGCCCTGCCTGCGGCCCGCATCGACAACATCGAAGCGGGCCGCACATACCGGCTCGAGGTAAGCGTGCCCTAAATTACTGCATCGTGTGCGTCTGCTGCTGCGTATCCACCGCGAACCCGCGTTGCGCGTCCCAGTAGGTGAACCAGTACCGCACCACGTCCCCGATCTTCAGCCCGCCCGCCGTGTACGTGTTGTTGGCGCCGCTGAGCTGCATCCGGACGTTCTGCTGCGGCCCATTGTTGACGGTGTAGTGCACGTCGGCCCAGCCGCCGGTGGTGGTGCGGAACTGCAGCATCGTCGACGAGGTCTGGCTGACCGAGGTCGGGCCGCTCGGCTCCGGCTGCGGCGTGGCGCCGCCGCCGCCCGATTCCCACACGATGTCGTCGATCGCGAACTGGAAGCTCGATGACGGCAGCGCGCCGTCGATGCTCGATATCATGAAGATGTCGTGGATCGACTGCGCCGCGACCAGGGGCCCGAGCAGGGTCGAGACAGGAATCGAGGCCTGCGCCCACTGCCCGTTGCGCGTCAATCCATAGGCCGTGGTATTGGCCGGGAAGTTGACCCAGTTCTGGTTCGTGTAGGTGTCGCCGATGCCGATCCTGAAGCCGACGTTGGCCGGGATCCGGATGCGGAACTTGACGGTGCCGTTGGCGCGGTAGTTGCTCAGGTTGCGCGCCTGGCGCGCCTGGATGCCGCCGCCGAACCACTGGCCCGGCGTGGTGTAGTTCCAGGCGATGACGTTGCTGCCTTCGAACGGCGCGGTGTTGCCGGCGCCGGTGGAGGCGACGTTCCACAGGAAGATGTCGGAACTCGTCCCCGCCACCAGCTTGTTGTTGACCGCCGTGGTGTCGGTGAACACGCCGAACTTGCCGGCTACTTCGGGCACGGTCTGGTCGCCCAGCTTCACCTGGCCCTTGCCGTCCATCTGATACACGCGCACGTAGTCGACGTACATGGTGGCGGGCAGCGGCGCCGTGACCTGGCCCGGGTTGGCGGCGTCGGTGAAGTTGCCGCCCACGGCCATGTTCAGCAGCAGGTAGAACGGCGCCTGCAGCGCGCTCGAATTGACCGGCAGCGGCGCGTTGTACATATTGTGCTCGACGCCGTTGTCGACCGTCGTGAAGCGCATCTGGCTCTCGTCCCAATAGAAGCGGTAGGTGACGAAGCGGTTCGCGAGCGAGTTCTGGGGCACGTACCAGTTCTTGGTCTGCCACGCGGTCGAGGCGGCGCAGCTTTCGTTGCCGGGCACGCAGGCGGCCTGCTGCCAGGTGATCACGTTCGAGCCGACGAAGTGGTTCGACGACGGCGCCCCGCCCTCGGCGCGGCCGGACGCCTTGTGGCCCATCTCCATGATGTCGATCTCGCCGTTGCGCGGCCAGGTCTGCGGACTGACGCCCAGCATCCACGCGGCCGGCCACAAGCCGGTGCCGAGGTTCGGCGTGGCCATGCGCACCTCGATCATCCCGTACTGCACCTGCACCTTGTTCTTGGTGTCGAGCCGGGCCGAGGTGAAGACATTGCTGCCGATCGTCTGGCTGCGCGCCTGGATCGCCAGCGCGCGCGTGCCCGATTCGAAAGGCACGTTGACGATGCTGGCGTTGTTGGGGCTGTAGTACTGCAGCTCGGCGTTGCCGTAGCCGCACAGGCCGATCTGGCAGCCGTTACCGTCCTGCAGGTTCCACACGCCAGTGTTCACGCTGCTGCCATTGAATTCCTCGGACCACAGCAGCTGGCCGATGACCGGATTGGTGACGCTGGCCGCGGCCTGCGCTGCACAGGCCAGCAGAGCACCTGTGACAAGCGCTGCGGGAAGCGAATGGAAAGGTTTCCATCTCGAGCGATGTTTCTGGTTCTGGTTGTTCACGTCGACTCCTCTTGTTCTCACTACAAGAAAATGCGGCCGTGCCAGGATGGCCGTGCCGCGCCTCGCCAACTTGCCGTTGGTCTCGAATGCATGCGGATTCGTGCGGAATAAGGAAATTGGAAACCTTTCCAAACAGGAAAGAAAAATATAGTCCGATTCCCGCAAGGCGTCAAACGGATGTGAACGTTTCGTGTGCGATTACCCCGCCGGCATATGCATGCGACGGGGTGGACGGCGGCGGGTCAAGACCGCGCGCTGGCGAGGATTTGCGCGACCAGCTGTTCCTGGGTGTCGCGGATGTCGAGGGTGATGCCGGCTTCGTCCGGCTGCAGGGGTTCGAGCGTATCCAGCTGGCTGTCGAGCAGCGATGGCGGCATGTAGTGGCCGGGGCGGTTGCTGACGCGCTCCAGAAGCAGGCCGCGCTCGCCGGCCAGGTGGGCGAAGCGCACGTCGCCGCCGGCGCTGCGCAGCAGGTCGCGATAGGCGCGCTTGAGCGAGGAACACGACAGCACTGCCCCGCCCTCGCGTGTGGCGAGCTTGTCGCGCAGGGTCAGGAGCCAGTCGCGGCGGTCGTCGTCGGTCAGCGCGATGCCGGCCGTCATCTTGGCGATATTGGCCTGCGAATGGAAGGCGTCGCCCTCGATGAAGGGCACGCCAAGCGCGGCGGCCAGCCTTTCGCCGATGCTGGTCTTGCCGCAGCCGCTTACGCCCATGACTACCCAGGCTGTCCCCTTGTTGCCGTCTTGCGCTTGTGTCGTCATTTCTTCATGTTAACGCTAACATCGATAAGGGCGATTGTAGCGTCTGCGCACGAAGGATGTAAAGCGGTCATGCACCACGGTTGGGCGGATGCGCGGCGCCGGTGCCTGTTAGTGAAAATCGCAGGCGTCGCCCTGCCGACGCTGGTCAGCCCAAAAAGCGCATTTCGTCTTTGAAATGAATGGCTTACCCCGACGCGATTCCAGATGGCACAGGTCTTGCTGTTGACAATGCTCAAGCATGGTCATGCCTGCCTCGCCGTTTCATTTTTTGCGTCATCACCACTACCAGGGGTCTTCGCCAATGAAAGATGAGAATCTGTACCGTCCTTATTCGCCCGAATCTTCCCTGACCGGCTGCGGCTGCGCTTGCGGCAGGCATGGTTCCCAGGACGAGCACGATCGCGAAGCGCAAGCCGCCAGGCTGCGGCGCGCCGGCGATGCCGAAGCGCTGTCCGGTGACTTCGTCGAGGCGGCAGCGGTGCGCGCCCTGTTTCCGCATGAAGCGACGCGCCGCAACCTGATCAAGGCGGTGGGCGCGCCGACGCTGATGGCGGCGATCGGTTCGCTGCTGCCGCTGGCCAGCCTGCAGGCCAATGCGATGGAAAAAACGGGCGCGCTCGAGAAGAAGGACCTCAAGATCGGCTTCATCCCGATCAACTGCGCCACGCCCCTGATCATGGCCGACCCGATGGGCATGTACAAGGCGCAGGGCCTGAACGTCACCCTCAGCAAGACCGCCGGCTGGGCGCTGGTGCGCGACCAGATGATCAACCGCGAGCTCGACGCCTCGCACTTCCTGGCGCCGATGCCGCTGGCGATGTCGATCGGCCAGGGCGGCACGCCGCAGCCGATGCGCGTCGCCACCATCCAGAACATCAACGGCCAGGCGATCACGCTCGGCCTCAAGCACAAGAACAACCGCGACCCGCGCAACTGGAAGGGTTTCAAGTTCGCGATCCCCTTCGAGTACTCGGTCCACAACTTCCTGCTGCGCTACTACCTGGCCGAGCACGGGCTTGACCCGGACCGCGACGTCCAGCTGCGCGTGACGCCGCCGCCCGAGATGGTCGCCAACCTGCGCGCCGGGAACATCGACGGCTTCCTCGGCCCCGATCCGTTCAACCAGCGCGCCGTGTTCGACCAGATCGGCTTCATCCACATTCTCACCAAGGACATCTGGAACGGCCATCCCTGCTGCGCCTTCGGCGCCTCGCAGGCCTTCATCGACCAGAACCCGAACACCTTCGCCGCGCTGTACCGCGCCATCCTGAATGCCACCGCGATGGCGCACAAGGCCGGGAACCGGGCCGAGATCGCCAAGGCGATCAGCAAGCCGGCCTACCTGAACCAGCCCGAGACCGTGGTGCTGCAGGCGCTCTCCGGCCGCTTCGCCGACGGCCTGGGCAAGGTGCGCAACGAGCCGGACCGCGCCGACTTCGACGCCCTGCCCTGGTATTCGATGGCGACCTGGATGCTGACGCAGATGAAGCGCTGGGGCTACCTGAAGGGCGACGTCAACTACAAGGCGCTGGCCGAGCAGGTGTTCCTGCTGACCGATGCGCGCAAGCAGATGGCGGCCCTCGGCATGCCGGCGCCGGCCGCCGCGGCAAGCGGCTACCGACCGTTCACGATCATGGGCAAGACCTACGACCCGGCCAAGCCGCAGGCCTACCTGGACAGCTTCGCGATCAAGCGCGCCTGAGTTGGAACGAAAGAATCCATGCACAAGCAAATGAAGTTCAAGGCGGCGCTGCTGTCGCTGGCGCTGCTGCTGGTCTTGCTCGGCGTCTGGCATATCGCCACCGCGCCGCGCGCCGCGGCGCCGGTGGCGGCGATGAGCGCCGAGGAAGCCGAGTACGCGGCCCTGATGGGACAGGCGCCGGTGGCCGCCGCGGATCCGGCGCCTGCCGCCGGCAGCGGCTTTCCCACGCCGTCGCAGTTCGCGCAGATAGCGGGCGGCCACCTGGCCGACCCGTTCTACGATCGCGGCCCGAACGACCGCGGCGTCGGCATCCAGCTGGCGCATTCTCTGGTGCGCGTCGCCCTGGGCTATCTGCTGGCGATGCTGGTGGCGATCCCGCTGGGCTTCGTGATCGGCATGTCGCCGCTGCTGTACCGCGCGATCGATCCGTTCATCCAGGTGCTCAAGCCGATCTCGCCGCTGGCCTGGATGCCGATCGCGCTCTACACGATCAAGGATTCGTCGATCTCGGGCATCTTCGTGATCTTCATCTGCTCGATCTGGCCGATGCTGATCAACACCGCCTTCGGCGTGGCCGGCGTGCGCAAGGACTGGCTCAACGTCGCGCGCACGCTCGAAGTGTCGCCGCTGCGCAAGGCCTTCCTGGTGATCCTGCCGGCGGCGGCGCCGACCATCATCACCGGCATGCGCATCTCGATGGGCATCGCCTGGCTGGTGATCGTCGCCGCCGAAATGCTGATCGGCGGGAACGGCATCGGCTACTTCCTGTGGAACGAATGGAACAACCTGTCGCTGGCGAACGTGCTCTTCGCCGTGCTCATGATCGGCGTCGTGGGCATGGCGCTGGACCTGATGTTCGCCGCCCTGCAAAAGAAGGTGACCTATGCCGAATGATCGCTTCGTCCAGGTCGACGGCCTGGCCAAGACCTACCGCGCCGGCCAGCCGCCGGTGTTCGAACAGGTGTCGTTCGCGATCGAGCGCGGAGAATTCATCTGCATCATCGGCCATTCGGGCTGCGGCAAGAGCACCATCCTGAACGTGCTGGCCGGGCTCGAAGCGGCCAGCGCCGGCACCGTGATCATGGACGGCCGCGAAGTGACCGGCCCCGGCCTGGACCGCGGCGTGGTGTTCCAGAACCACGCCCTGCTGCCGTGGCTGAGCGTGGAAGACAATATCGGCTTCGCCGTGCGTTCGCGCCATCCCGACTGGCCGCGCGACAAGGTGCGCGAGCACGGCGCGCGCTTCATCGAGATGGTGGGCCTGAGCGGCGCGGCGCGCAAGAAGCCGGCCGAGCTCTCGGGCGGCATGAAGCAGCGGGTGGGCATCGCGCGCGCCTTCGCGGTCGAACCCAAGATGCTGCTGCTGGACGAACCGTTCGGCGCGCTCGACGCCCTCACCCGCGGCACGATCCAGGACGAGCTGCTCGGCATCTGCGCGGCCACACGCCAGACCGTCTTCATGATCACCCATGACGTCGACGAGGCGATCTTGCTGGCCGACCGCATTTTCTTGATGAGCAACGGCCCCCGGGCGCGGATCGCCGAGATCGTCGTCAACACGCTGCCGGCCGACCGCAGCCGCGCCACGATCCACCGCGATCCCCAGTTCTACAAGATCCGCAACCACCTGGTCGACTTCCTGGTGCGCCGTTCGAAGATGCTGCAGCAGTCCGGCGCCGAGGGCGCCGAGCCCTCGGCGACGCGCATCGTACGTCCCGGCCTGGAAGACGATGCGCAGCCCCCTGTCCCCGACCATTACCGCGCACAGGCTTCGGCCTGAGCAACCGCCTTTACCACCACCACATCGATGGAGCCCAATATGATTTCATGCCGTGAAGACGTCACCAACATGATCTTGTCCGCCAAGGTCCGCAAGGGCATCAAATGGCGCGACGTGACCGAGGCCACCGGCCTGTCGAAGGAATGGACCACCGCCGCCTGCCTGGGCCAGATGACGCTGGACAAGCAGCAGGCCGAGGCGGTCGGCAAGATCTTCGAGCTGTCCGACGAAGCCATCGCCTGGCTGCAGATCGTGCCTTATAAGGGTTCGCTGCCCACGGCGGTGCCGACCGATCCGCTGATCTACCGCTGGTACGAGCTGGTGAACGTGTACGGCACCACGATCAAGGAACTGATCCATGAGGAGTTCGGCGACGGCATCATGAGCGCCATCGATTTTTCGATGGACATCCAGCGCGCCGAAGACCCGAAGGGTGATCGCGTCAACGTGGTCTTGTCGGGCAAATTCCTGCCCTATAAGACCTACTAGCGCTCGTCGGCTCAGGCGCTCTCGCGCTCGCGCAGGGTAAATCCCAGGTCGATGCGCTTGCGTTCGGGCTCCTGGCCCTTGATCACCTGCAGCAGCAGGCTGGCGGCCTCGAAGCCGACCTGGTAGCGCGGCGTGTCGATGGTGGTCAGCGACGGCATCATCCATGCCGATGCAGGGAGGTCGTTGAAACCGCAGACGGCGATCTCCTGCGGGATCTGGACGCCGTGGCGCTGGCAGTGATAGACGGCGCCGTGGGCCAGGTCGTCGTTGCAGCAGAAGACGGCATCGCAGTCGGGCATGTTCGCCATCATCTGCCCCATCAACTCGGCGCCGAGCGCGATCGTGGAGCGTTCCGGCACCATCAGCTCGAGCCGCGGGTCGGCCAGGCCGGCCTCGACCATCGCGGCCCGATAGCCGTCGGCGCGCCGCAGCGTACGCTCGTCGAGCTGGGCGCCGATGAAGCCGATGCGGCGGTAGCCTTTCTTGAGGAGGTGGCGCGTCATCTCCATGCCGGCCTCGAACTGCGAGAAGCCGACCGACAGGGCGCCGGGTTCGTCCGACAGGTCCATCATCGACACCGACGGCACCTGCGACGCTTCCAGCATCCTGGTCACGGCCGGGCTGTGGGCCTGGCTCGAGAACAGGATGCCGTCCGGGCTCGATTGCAGATAGGTGCGCAGCAGCTTTTCTTCCTCGGCCTGCGAGTAATAGGTATTGCCGATCAGGAGCTGGTACTGGCCCGGCGCGACGGCGTCGTGGATGCCCTCGAGGACGGCGGTGAACACGGCGTTGGAAAACGACGGCACCAGCACCACGATCACGTGCGACTGCGACGAGGCCAGCGCGCGCGCCGCGCGGTTGGGCACGTAGCCGAGTTCCGCCACCGCACGCTCCACCTTGACCCGGGTGACCTCGGAGACCATCTGCGGCTGGCTCAGCGCGCGCGAGGCGGTCATGATCGACACGCCCGCCATGCCCGCCACCTGCTCGAGCGTCGCGCGCCCCGTTCCCCTGCCCCTGCTGCGGCCCGTCTTATCCATTGTCATCCTGTCGTAGCGTTCTTCATCCCTGGTTCCATTCTATCAACAACGGACGGGCCTTTCGTGGCTGCCTTGGCCAGCGCAAAAAAGCGACCGAAAAGTCATCTATTGACTTTACTGATTTTATTGTTGTTTTTTTGCTGAATTATGCTTCGCCGCCGCAGACGACCTCCTCGGCCATGGCTATACTTTTCCTGCTATGTTGCCCTAATGAAAGAATTGCATGCGCCTGAACACCCCGGTCACCAATACCGAATACCAGCTCGCCGACGGCAAGACCATCGTCTCGACCACGGATTTGCAGGGCAATATCCGTTACGCGAACCCTTATTTCGTGCAGGTGAGCGGCTTTACCGAGGAAGAGCTGATCGGCGCGCCGCAGAATATCCTGCGCCATCCGGACATGCCGGTGGAGGCCTTCGCCGACATGTGGCAGGCGATCCGCGCCGGACGGCCGTGGAGCGGCATGGTCAAGAACCGCTGCAAGAACGGCGATTATTACTGGGTGTACGCCAACGTGACGCCGGTGCTCGAGAACGGCCAGGCGACCGGCTATATGTCGGTGCGCACCAAACCGACCCGCGAGCAGATAGCAGAGGCGACGGCGCTGTACGGCGAATTCAAGGCCGGCAACCCGCGCGGCCTGGTCTTGCGCAACGGCCGCGTCGAACACGGCGGCCTGCGCGGCCGCCTGGCGGCGCTGGGCCGGCTGCCGCTGCGCACCCAGGTCAACGGCGGCATGGGCCTGTTGACGTTGCTGCTGGCGGCGATCACGCTCCAGTGCTGGCGCGACGGCCTGCCGGCATGGGTCTTGTTGTCGCTGGCCGCTTCTCTGGCCATGGTGCTGGGCCTGTGGGCCAGCCTGCGCCGCAACGTGCTGGCGCCGCTGGCCGATGCATCCGGCTTCGCGCGCCGCCTGGCCGGCGGCGACCTCACCTGCCGCCTGGCGCCGCGCCGCGACGACGAGATGGGCCAGCTGGTGGCGGCCCTGCGCCAGTCGGCCGTGAACCTGTTCAGCGTGATCGGCGACGTGCGCGCCAACTTCGACGAGATCCGCCACGCCACCGGCGACATCGCGACCGGCAACCTGGACCTGTCGAGCCGCACCGAGACGCAAGCGTCGAGCTTGCAGGAGACGGCGGCCAGCATGGAGCAGCTCACTCACAACGTGGCGCAGAGCGCCGACAGCGTGAACGCGGCCAGCGACCTCGCGCGCCGCGCCGCCGCGACGGCCGGCAACGGCCAGCGCACCGTCACCGAGGTAGTGAGCACGATGGAAGCGATCAGCGCCTCGTCGCACAAGGTGCTCGACATCGTCGGCATGATCGACGGCATCGCCTTCCAGACCAATATCCTGGCCCTGAACGCCGCCGTGGAAGCGGCGCGCGCGGGCGAACAGGGCCGCGGCTTTGCGGTGGTGGCGGGCGAGGTGCGCACGCTGGCCCAGCGCAGCGCGGGGGCGGCCAAGGAGATCAAGGCGCTGATCGACGCGTCGATCCTCGACGTCGACAACGGCAACCGCCTGAGCGTGGCGGCCGGCGCGGCGATCCAGGAAGTGGTGGGCGCGGTCGACCAGGTCACCCGCGTGATGGACGAAATCGCGGGCGCGACGCGCGAACAGTCGGGCGGCATCGGCCAGGTGAACCAGGCGGTGACCCAGCTCGACGCGATCACGCAGCAGAACGCTGCGCTGGTGGAAGAAGCGGCCGCCGCGACGGCGACCTTGGCGCGGCAGACCGACGAGGTGTCGCAGGCCTTGCAGGTGTTTCAGTTGCAGGCAAACGCGCCGGGACGCAGCGCCCGCGCGGCCGCCGGCAAACACGCCATGAAATTGGCCGCGGCCTGATCAACAAAAATCCCTGCTGCGCGCATCCAGCCCGCCCAGCAGGTGCGACATATCGACCAGCCGCTTGGCCACCAGGTGGCGCACCTCTCCCTGGCGCTGCCAGATGCCGTACACCCCGAGCAGCGGCGCATTGAGCACCTCGCGCCGCTGCTGTTCGACCAGGGTCGGCCACACGATCACATTGACGTTGCCGGTCTCGTCTTCCAGCGTCATGAACAGCACGCCCTTGGCCGTGCCGGGACGCTGGCGCACCGTGACCAGGCCGCAGGCGCGCGCCAGCTGGCCGTCCTGGAAGTCCATCAGGCTTGAAGCCGGCATGAAGCGCTGCTTGAGCAGGCGCTCACGCAGCAGCGCCAGCGGATGGCGGCCGAGCGTCAATCCCTGCGCGCGGTAGTCGCCGACGATCTCTTCGCCTTCGCTCGGCGCCTGCAATGCCGGCGTCTCTTCGCGCGGCACGGTCGGGCGCAACAGATCCTTGTCGGGCGCCGCGCCCGAGGCCTGCCACAGGGCTTCGCGCCGGTGCCCGGCCAGCGACCGCAGGGCGTTGGACGCGGCCAGCACCTGCAGGTCGCCCCGGTCGAGATGCGCGCGCCGCGCCAGGTCGGCCACGCTGTCGAACGGCCGTATGGCGCGCGCCTGCTCGATGCGCTCGGCCGCCTCCTGCTTCAATCCGCGTTGCAGCGAGAAGCCCAGCCGCACCGCCGGCTGGCGCGAGCGGTCGACGGGGTCGTACTCTTCCAGCGCCGAATCCCAGCCGCTGACGGCGACGTCGACCGGCCGCACCTCGATGCCGTGGCGGCGCGCATCCTGCACCAGTTGCGAGGGACTATAAAAGCCCATCGGCTGGCTGTTGAGCAGCGCGCAGAGAAAAGCGGCCGGCTCGTGGCACTTGAGCCACGAACTCGCATACGCCAGCAGCGCGAAGCTGGCCGCGTGCGATTCGGGAAAGCCATACTCGCCGAAGCCCTGGATCTGGCTGAAGATTGCCTCGGCGAATTCCTGCTTGTAGCCGCGTTCGAGCATGCCGCCCACGATGCGCTCGTAGTATTTTTCGAGGCCGCCCTTGCGCTTCCAGGCCGCCATCGCGCGCCGCAGTTGATCCGCCTCGCCCGGCGTGAAGCCGGCGCCCAGGATCGCCACCTGCATCACCTGCTCCTGGAAGATCGGCACGCCCAGGGTGCGCCCGAGCGCGACCTTCATCTCAGGGCTCGGATATTCGATCGGCTCCAGCCCCTGGCGCCGGCGCAGGTAGGGATGGACCATGCCGCCCTGGATCGGGCCGGGACGCACCACCGCCACCTCGATCACCAGGTCATAGAAGCGGCGCGGCAGCATGCGCGGCAACATGCTCATCTGCGCGCGCGACTCGATCTGGAACACGCCGATGGTGTCGGCCTGGCAGATCATGTCGTAGGTGGCGCTGTCCTCGAGCGGGATGTCCTGCATCTCGAACACGTCGCCATAGCGCTGGCCGACCAGCTCCAGGCCGCGCCGCATCATCGACAGCATGCCCAGCGCCAGCACGTCGACCTTCATCAGGCCCAGTTCTTCGAGGTCGTTCTTGTCCCACTGGATGACGCTGCGATCGACCATCGTCGCGTTCTCGATCGGCACCAGGCGCGAAAGTTTTCCTTTCGCGATCACGAAGCCGCCCGGGTGTTGAGAAAGGTGGCGCGGGAAGTTCAGCAGCGACTGCGCCAGCGTGGCCCACTGGCGCGACAGCGGCGCCTCGGGATCGAGGCCGCTTTCGGCCAGGCGGCCCAGCAGATCCGCGCGGCTGTCGAACCAGTGGTGGGTCTTGGCCACCTTCTCGACGATGGCGAGATCGATGCCGAGCGCGCGCCCGCTGTCGCGCAGCGCGCTCTTGGGCCGGTAGCTGATCACCACCGCCGCCAGCGCCGCCCGCTGGCGGCCGTACTTGTTGTAGATGTACTGGATGACTTCTTCGCGCCGCTGGTGTTCGAAGTCGACGTCGATGTCGGGCGGCTCGTTGCGCTCGCGCGAAATGAAACGCTCGAACAGCAGGCTGGCGCGGGCCGGGTCGACCTCGGTGATGCCGAGGCAGTAGCACACCGCCGAATTGGCGGCCGAGCCGCGGCCCTGGCACAGGATGTGTTGCGAGCGCGCGTAGCGCACGATGTCATACACCGTCAGGAAGTAGTGTTCGTAGCCCATGTCGGCGATCAGTTCGAGCTCGTACTCGATCTGGGCCTGCACCTTGGCCGGCACGCCGTCGCGGAAGCGCCGGTGCGCGCCGATCCAGGTTTCGCTGCGCAGGTAGCTGCTGGCATCGTGGCCTTCGGGAACCACCTCATCCGGGTATTCGTAGCGCAGCTCGTCGAGCGAGAAGGTGCACAGGCGCGCGATGCGCACTGTCTCCGCCAGCGCCTCGCGCGAATAGATATTGGCCAGGCGCAGGCGCGCGCGCAGGTGCTGCTCGGCGTTCTGCGCCAGGCCGTAGCCGCAGGCGCCCACCGGCTTGCCAATGCGGGTCGCGCTCAGGGTGTCCTGCAAGGGTTTACGCGAGCGCACGTGCATGCAGACGTGGCCCAGCGCGACGATCGGCAGGCCATGCTGCCAGCCCACCTCTTCCACCGTGGCGCGGTGGGCGTCGTCGAAAGCGCGGTGCAGCTGGGTGAGGCCGAGCCAGGCGCGGCCCGGGAAGGTGGTGGCCATCCATGCCGCCTGGGCGTGCAGGCGGTCGACGTCCTGGGCTTCGTGGCCGGGGTATGGCGGCAGCAGGATCGCCAGGCAGTCGGGCATGTGCTGCAGGTGCGCGTATTCCTGGACGGGATTGGCCAGGTCGTCGGGCGTGAGCAGGTAGGTGCCCTTCTCGCTGCGCGTGCGGCCGATCGTGATCAGTTCGGACAGGTTGCCGTAGCCGTTGCGGTTTTGCGCCAGCAGGATCAGGGAGGGTGCCGGCGTCAGAGCGTCGTCGAGGCTCTTGAGGTGGAAGTGGGCGCCGATGATCAGGGGCAGGCCGGCGTTTTTCGCTTCGGCATGGGCGCGCACGACGCCGGCCAGCGAGCATTCATCGGTGAGCGCCAGCGCGAAGTAACCCAGCTGCACCGCGCGCGCGACCAGCTCCTCGGCGTGCGAGGCCCCTTGCAGGAACGAGAAGTTCGAGAGGCAGAACAACTCGGCGTAGGGGGGCAGCGCCTGGGGGGATGGGGGCTGGGCGGGGGTGGGCTTGGTCACGCTGGTGGGCTGTCAAACAGCCAATACTGTATAAAAACACAGTATAACCGAGCCGACCACGTCGGCGAAAAAACCTACGACTCAGGCTACTCAGGCGTGTGTGGGAAAGGGGCGCGGCATGGGTCCGAGGGACGCCCCTGAAGGATCTTGCACTCCCATCCGCGCACGCAGACTGGACACGCCACCACCGTGCGCACGGCGCATGACCTGCTGGTCGGCGCCAATCATGCGCTCATACGCCAGCATCAATGCCGTACCGCCCATTGAATTGATGTAATCGAGCATATCCATCGTGGTCTCGTAAGCCCAGCCAGAAAAGCTCTCGCCCAGTTCGCCCCCCGCCGCCGCACCGGCACTCGT
This sequence comes from Massilia timonae CCUG 45783, assembly GCF_000315425.1. Lineage (GTDB taxonomy): Bacteria > Pseudomonadota > Gammaproteobacteria > Burkholderiales > Burkholderiaceae_D > Telluria > Telluria timonae. Next base: position 116,165 of record NZ_JH992922.1, read on the forward strand.
GACGCCGCCCTGCACTTTCGTCAGGATCGTGACGATGGCCCACGAAATCGCCATCCATCCAGTCGTCGCAAGCGTCATGCGCAGCACCGGCATGAGAATGCCCGCTTCGTGGATCGCCTTGAGCACGCCGAGCAAGGCGCCGGCCGGCATTGCGCGGTTGCAGTCGATGGTTGCGATCAGGAACGCGATCTTGTTCATCACGCCAGGATAGCGCCGCAGAAAGCGGTACAAGGCAGGACCGATCTGCTGCTGGTCGCCAAGCAGCCGACCAAGACCGGCCGCTAGAAAGCAGCCGCCAGTGAGCTTCCACACCACTTTCACCAGCTTCATGTCGACCGGACCATCCATCATCGTCGCGCTGGCGAAGGTTTGCAGATGGCTGCCATTGCCGGCATGCGTAGGGCTCAGCAGCAGATTGAAGCAGGTGGAAAAATTGGGGTCGTAGCTGCCGTCCACCGCGATGGCGCCGCTCGCCGTCACCGCGATGAACGGCGCTACCGCTCCACCGACGACGCCGATATTGATGGCGCCATTGGCCTGGAGCGATGCCATCAACTGGAGTGCCTCCTGCGCGCTGCCGCCTGCACGCAGGAGGCCGTCGCTATTCGCGATCACGTAGCTGCCGTCACGGCATTGCAGGGTGATGGCGGCGGCATCCTGGGCCTCGGGTACGCCGATGGTAAACACCTCGGCCGCATCGCTCGAGGTCTCGAGCGCCGTGATCTGGCCGTCGGCGGCGATCGACCAGTAACCGCCTGCCGCGGTCTGGAGCTTGATCTCGTCGCCGGCGGCGAGCAGCCCGGCCAGCGAGACGTAGTTTCTGTCAGTGGTGAACGCGGGCTCGGGCTGCGTGATCGAGACCGGCGTATCTTCGGGCACGTTAACGCTCGAAACGGCCGCCACGCCCCAGCTATAGACCATCGAGAACGACTTGACGGCGGCCGGCCAGGTGTCGCCGAAGGTCAGGCTGTCGGCCGTGAACGACAGGCTTGCGTTTTCCACCAGCGCGGCGACCTTCTCCGTGACGTCGACCGGTCCGTAGGCGGCGGCGATGATGTTCAGGGCGCGGGGGTCGAGCGACGCCTGCCCGGCGGGAGCGGCCGGGTCGTAGTCGATGTGGAGAATCTGGTTCTCGGTGGTCGCGGCCATTTGCGGCTTGCGGTCGGCGTACTGGTAGACCACGTGCAGGGTCTTGCGCATGGCCGGCCAGCCATCGCCGAATACGCTGCTGGATGCGGCGACCGACAGCCTGCGCCGGCTCACGCTGGCGCGGACGATGTCGGTGACGTCCTTCAGGCCGTAGAAGGCGCTCAGGATGTGCAGCGGGGGACGGTAGCTGAGCGCATAGGGATTGCCCTCGACGACGATGTCGACGAACGGCACCTGGCCGCTGTAGCTGGCCACGATGACGAAGGTGTTGCGCTTCTCCTTGCTGGTTTCGCCGAGGGTGGTGCTGTCGGCGACCAGGGACAAGCTTCCGGTCGAATGGTCGGCCAGGTTGCGCACTGTCGCGCTTACGTCGGCGGAGCCGAAGCTGGCGCCCCACACGGTCAGCGCCGGCTGGGCGGTGCTGTCTTCCGAGGTTGAGGCAGGGGTTCGGATGGCTTGCTCGAACTGCTGTGCGCCGATGTTCAGCGTCTGGCCTTCCGAAGCCGTTGCCACGAACGTCGGGCCGCCGTCATAACGATAAACGACCGTCAGCGTCTTTTCGTGGCCAATCCAGGTGTCGCCGAACGCCCGATTGCTCGCCAAAACACACAGGGTTTCTGGAAAAGACTGACGGTTGACTTGCTTGATGACCTGAGCGGTAACCTGCTTGAGTCCGTAAGCCGCGCCAACGATCTGCAGAACGCCTGTGCTTTGGATAGCCATACTTGAATCTTCTTTCCGGAATGAATAATGCTTTGCGACAATTGCGATGGCAGGCGCGACGATCTTCCGTTACGCCCCCATTGTTGATACGCAATAGTTTGCAAACTCCGTGCCACGTTGAAACATGGTGTAGAAGCAACAGAATCGAGGATTTAGTCGACTAGCTATGCCTGTTGGGTGTAAAACAGCGGGTGTTTTTACATGTCAACGAAGAAGTTGACACGCCGGTTGCCTGAATCGCGAAGCTAGGAATGTGTATTCGGCAAGTTTCTTTCCCTGTAGTATTTACGGCGCCTGCGCCGACCAAACGAGCCGCAAATGACCTCCTCGCCTGACCTGCTTGCCAACCCCAGCACCGAGCGATATCGCCTCGGTAAGTTGCTTGGCAATGGCGGCTTCGGTGACGTGCATGAGGCGTGGGACCCGGCGCTGCAGCGCAGCGTTGCCATCAAGCGCCTGAAGCCTGACCTGGTGCGCGACCAGCCGGATAACCTGCTTCAGGAGGCGCGCCTGGCGGCCTCGCTGCGGCATCCTGCTTTCATCCAGATCTATTCGCTCGAAGACGACGGCCATAGCAAGTCGATCGTGATGGAGCTGGTTGGGGGGAAGACGCTGCATCAGCTGCTGGCCACGACCAAGCTGGCGTGGGATCAGATACTCGATATCGTTTGCCAGTTGGCGGATGCGATGGCGCAGGCGCATGCGGCTGGGTTGATTCATGGTGATTTGAAGCCGGCTAATCTGATGATCGAGCCGTCGGGGCAGGTCCGCATCATGGATTTTGGGCTGGCGCGCAAGATCGATCCGCTGGCGACCGAGTCGGGGGATGTGCTGCAGACGCAAGGGACGATTGCTTATCTAGCGCCTGAAATCTTGAATGGCAAGCATCCAAATACGCTCAGCGATATTTATGCTGTCGGTGTGCTGATGTACGAGATGATGCATGGGGAGAGGCCGTTTGCGCATCTGCATGGACTGGCCCTGGCCGCAGCTCAGGTACAGTCATCCTGTTCACAATGGAATTTTGCGGCAGACGCCGATCAAGGTATGGTCGCTTTAGTGCGTGCGATGTGCGCGCCAGACCCAGCTATGCGCATCCCAACAATGGAAGCAGTCAAGCAGGCTGCACAAACATTGCGCCAACCGGGTGCTAAAACGTCAAAATTATCTTCATCACCTACGACGACTAATACACCCGTGTCGCCACATGGTATTTGGCGGAGAGTCGGATTTGGCTTGGTAGCATTTATGCTCGTACTGGGAGGGACATATTTTGCACGCGTGGATAACTCGAGGCCCCAGTGGTTACCTCCAGCATCTAACGCTGCAAAAATGTCGAATGGCATGACAGCATTACGTCACTTCGACCGTGACGGCAGCTTAGATATCGCAATTGCAAATTTTAGTGGTATCTTGGAGAAGCAACCCAATCATGCCGCTGCAGCTGCAGGTATAGCGCTCGCATATGCTTTACGCTATTCGGGTGATCGTGGGGATGCAACTTGGCTAAAACGAGCAGACGCCAGTTCACAAGTAGCTCTCTCACTCGACGATCAGTTGGCACTTGGCTATGCCGCTATGTCTCACGTACGCGGACAGCAAGGTCGTTACGAAGAAAGCCTGCAACTTACTCAGCAAGCACTGCAGCTTGATCCATCCAATTTATTTGCCCTTAACTCCAGAGGTGAGGTGTTGATGCGAATGCAGCGCTACACAGAGGCTGAGCGCAACATTGAAATTGCACATAATGCATATCCAACGGAACGCTTGTTTGTCGATCAGTTAGGGGAGTTGCATGCGCGTAAAGGGGATTACATTAAGGCAGAGCAGGCCTTCCGGGATAGCATTCGATTGGAACCGGACGCAGTTTATGCTTATGCAAATTTGAGCGCAGTGCTGCAGCGACAAGGACGCGAGAAGGAAGCATTACAAGTGCTACAAGAAGGATTACAAGTTCGGCCGAGCGGAGTTCTTTATAACAATCTTGGAAATGCACTGTTCAATCGAGGCGATTACGTCGGCGCAGCAAAAGCATTTGAACATGCTGTCTCCGCCTCGAAAGGCAACAACATCGCATATTTACGATGGGCTAATCTTGCTGACACTTTACGCTGGATTCCAGGACGCGAGCGCGACTCTCAACAGGCCTATCGCAATGCAGCAATTCTAATGAAACCCCTACTCGAACACGCTCCAGACAACGCCACACTAACCTCGCGTATGGGGTTGTATTCCGCCAAGCTAGGTGACAAGGCCGCTGCATTAACTTTGAGTAAACAAGCAGTACTTGCCAAACCTGACAATCCAGATATCCGTTTCCGAGCGGCTGTCGCATACGAAGTAACAGGCAAGCGTGAGGCCGCATTGGCTGAACTAGCCAACGCGCAGCAACTTGGCTATCCGACAACACTGATCAGTACCGAACCTGATTTGTTGGCGCTGCGGAGTGATCCGCGGTTTGATTTACTTCGAATGGAAAGGAAATAATGACACAACCATTAATGACGTTGACCGCACGCTTCGATGTCAACCAAATAGACGACGGGGTCGATTGGGTTTTTGCTGATCTTGACTCGGCCATTGAAGCCCTTCACTCCCCAATTGAGGCACAATGGAATCGCGACATCCAGTTCTCAGCTGGCCAAGAATTCAAGATCGCCATTACAGCAAGCGATAAGGACAAAACTGGATTTGAGTCGTTAGAGGTCGTGGATTGCTGCCTGATTACCCGCCCCCATATCCTGTCCTGCGGACCGAATCAGCGCACCCGTTACGCTCCTCCTTCCCTCTTTGCATCCAGCAGCAGTCAGCAGCTCGGCGCCCTCTATAGAATTGAACCTTCGGCATTCACCGTACACAGTTCGGGGATCGATCCAGCGAAAGGAAAACGGATTACTCTACTATGGGACGGAAACTTGACTATAGGGCCTTATAACGGCCTGTGGGAATTGTCTTTTTATTTGACAGTTCGCATCAAGCGAAGTGGTGATGAGACTGAACAGCTGCGGGTATTTTACTTCGATCCTGAAACCGAGATTGGTAACGGTACATTCCCTCCAAACTAGTATCGAAAGATTTAAACTCTTTCGCTCAGACCTAACAGGCCAACATGACGCCGTAACGCCTCCGCCGGCGTCATAAGCCGCGAAGCACACCGCTGGAGATCCCCCTCACAAGCCTCCCAGGCCGCACGAATCTCTTCCTCCGAAATATTGGCAGGAAAACGAATCCGAGGGTGAGCCTCCAGCAATTTATAAACCGTCGGCCGCGAAATCCCCAGCATCCTGGAAGCAGCCAGAATTTGCCAATGACTCTTTTCCATCGCCTCCACAAGATCGTCATCGCTCAGCTCTGACACCTTGCGCCGCACCGGCCTTAAAGCAGCAGACGAAGAAGTTACAGCAGCATCGGGAGGAGCGACTACCTCCGCCACCACAGGCAGCCCCACCGCCTGTTCCAACACCGGCACATTCCCCGCTTGCAAATCCAGCGTCACCCGCCGCATCGCATGCCCCAGCTGCCGCACATTCCCCGGCCAGTCCCCATTGAACACCTGGCTCAGCAACTCGAACGGCAGATTCCACCCATCCCCTGGCGCCTCGGCCTCCAGAAAATGCCGCACCAACACACCAAGATCCTCACGCCGCTCACGTAACGCCGGCACCCGAATCACGAACGCCTCGAGACGCCGCCGCAAGGCCTGATTGAACCCACCCTCTCCCAGATCCTGGTCGGTCGCCGCAACGATCCGCGCATTCGACCTCGCATCCGCGCCCGCCCCAAGCGGCCGATACTCGCCGCTCTCCAGCACGCGGAGCAGCATGGCCTGCACCGACGCCGGCGTATCCCCGACCTCGTCCAGGAACAACGTGCCATCCTCGGCCTCGGCAAACCACCCGCGCCGAGCACTGGTCGCCCCGGTGTACGCCCCCTTGACCGCGCCAAACAATTCGGCCGCCGCCAGCGACTCATTCAAGGTCGCCATATTGATTGCAACAAACCGCCCGCTCCGACGCCCACTGAGGGCATGAATCGCCTGCGCCGCCACCTCCTTGCCGCTGCCGGTCTCGCCCAGCAACAGCACCGGCATGCTGGTCCCGGCCACCTGCGCAATCGCTTCGCGCATCTTGATCGCCCCGTCGCCAACGCCGATCAGTCCCGGCACGTTCGCCGCGCGCGGCAGGCTGCGCATCAGATGCAGGCACACGAAGATCTGGCTCCCCAGCCCGATCACGATGCCGCGCTCGAGTTCACCCGCCGTGAAGCGGTCGGTCCCGTTCGACGGCCGCCCATTGAGTTCCAGCCCCATCTTGCCGCGCACGTGATCGATCTGGATGCCGCCCTCGGCGACGAAGCGGATATGCACCGGCTCGCGTGTGATCGAACGCTCGCCCAGCGGCGTTCCTTCATGCCCCGCGCCAGGGCGTACGGAAAGCGGCGCGAACAGCGGCGCAAACCGGTTCAGCGCGATCGCGCCGCCCGCGGCTGGCCCCAGCATCTGTTCGCCGATGCGTTCGCGTTGCGGGTGCCACAGGATCGTGATGCCGAGCACCGGCGCCGATGCGAAGTCCTCGGCCATCCCATAGCTGGTCAGTGTCGCGTCGGGATCGCTCACGCTTGTCCACTCACGAAGTAAGCGCCGAGGGCATCGAGATATTCCTGAAACATGGGCTAAATGGGCACAATCCGCCTGATGAAAGATATACACAAATTCTAACCGATCGGAACGCTTCGGCGGCCTCTGGAAACCCAGCAAATTGTCGTGATCCGGCCAGCCCCTGACAGGCCAATCCAGCTATGATCCATCCAGCCTCGAGCGCCATGCCCGACAAGAAGGAGACCCATGCACATCCACACCCTGCGCTGCTTCGGCGTCACCGCCAACACGGGCAACCCCGCCATCGTCATCAAAGGCGATCCGTCACATCTAGATGCACGCCAGGCCTTCGCGCGCGAGCGCAACACCACCTGCGTCTGGATCGATCCGCCGAAGGACAAGGGCATGGCGGCCATCGTCGACTTCTACTATCCGCACATGCGCAGTCCCCTGTGCCTGCACGCCACGCTGGCCGCCGCTGCGCGGCTGTTCGCCCGCCCAGGCGCCAATCCACCATTAACGGTGAAGACCGCCATGCACGGCCTGCCGCTCGCACTGACCCGCGAAGCAGAACACCTGTTCGTGCGCCTGGCGCCGCAGCCCGCCCCGCAACCGGCACTTTCGCCGGAGCTACCGGCACGCCTGCTCGGCATCCCTACGTCAGCCATCGTCGCAGCGCCGCAAGTCGCCTCGGTCGGCAGCCCGAAACTGCTGGTGCGGGTGCGCGACCCGGCCACCCTGCACGCGCTGGCGCCCGACCTGGAAGCGATCGCGCAGTGGGGCAAGGAACACGGCGTCAACGGCCTGTACGCCTACGCAGGCGACGCCGATGCGCAGGCCTTTGAAGGCCGCAACTTCAACCACCTCGACCCACGGCTCGAAGACAGCGCCACCGGCGTCGCGGCCGGCGCCCTCACCGTCCTGCTCGGCCACGCATTGACCGTGCGCCAGGGCCACGCCACCGGCCACGATTGCCTGATCCGCACGCGGATCGAAGATGGCGCGATACTGGTCGGCGGCCGTGTCGAGATGATTTGACAAGCAGAATTGTCATGCTTTGTCATCACTTGGTCGAATAAGTTTTAGCTATAGCAGCACACCGTTGTGTTATTGCTACATTACGATGGTTACCGAAGAAACAATTGAGTAATATCCGAATTTCCTTCGGAGAAAATTGTGATTAAACTCAAAATAATGTCTGGTTCGGTGCTATTGGCCTTATATGGTAGCGCCGCCCTGCTTTCCCTCGTCCCCGCTACCGCCCACGCGCAGACCGCGCCAGGCGTCGCCAGCGGCGATGTGATCCCCAGCGTCAGCGTGGTCGGCTCGCGCCGCGTCGGCGCCGCATCGAGCACCGATACCCCGGTGGCGATCGACTTCATTCCGATGACCAAGGCCGCCGAGCAAAGCGGCCAGTTCGACCTGGCCCAGGTGCTGACCAATCTGTCGCCCTCGTTCAACTCGACCCGTCAAACGGGCGCCGACGGCGCCGACCTGATCGACTCGGCCGCCCTGCGTGGGCTGGGTTCGGACCAGACCCTGGTGCTGGTCAACGGCAAGCGCCGCCACACGGTGGCGCTTGTGAACCTGTTCGGCGCGCGCAACCGCGGCAATACCGGCACCGACATGAACGCGATCCCCGTGATGGCGATCCGCGAAGTGCAGGTGCTGCGCGATGGCGCCGCCGCCCAATACGGCTCGGACGCGATCGCCGGCGTGATCAACATCGACCTCAAACGCAGCCTGGGCTGCGAATCGGTGCTCGGCTACGGCCAGTACACCGCGGGCGACGGCGAGAACTGGCTGGCGTCGGCCTATTGCGGCGTGGCGGTGGCCGGCGGCGTGCTGGGCATCACCGGCGAATACTACGATCGCGGCCGCTCCAACCGCTCCGAACCGGGCAATCCGCGCATCATCGGCGACACCAAGTCCGAGAACCAGACTGTCTACCTGAACGGCGAATTCCCCACTGGCCCCGGCAAGCTGTATTTCACGGCCGGCGCGCAAAAACGCGACGCCTCCTCGGCCGCCTGGGCGCGCGAAGGCATCGGTTCCGAAGACATCCCGTCGCGTAACTCGGCGGCGATGTACCCGGACGGCTTCGTCCCCTTCATCGACGGCGACGTCGACGACCGCTGGGGCACCGTCGGCTACCGCTGGGCGGTCGGCGAATGGAATGCCGACGTCTCGCAAACCTATGGCTACAACCGCCTGAAGTACGACATCAACAATACCCTCAACGCCTCGATCGCCAACCTCGATTTGATCAACGGCGGCCAGGGCGTCAGCGCCAGCCGCTTCTACGCCGGCGGCTTCTCGTTCCAGCAGTCGACCACCAATCTCGACATCAGCCGCTTCTACGGCGACGTACTGAAGGGCATGAACGTGGCCTTCGGCCTCGAGCACCGCCGCGAGAACTACAAGATCTTCGCCGGCGAGGCCGGCTCGTGGATCGACGCCGACGGCGTGGGCATAGGGGGCAACGCCGGCAGCCAGGGCTTCCCGGGCTTCCAGCCGGGCGACGAGACCGACGCCGACCGCCATAGCAACGCCGCCTACCTCGACATCGAAACCGACGTGACCGACCGCTTCAAGGTGCAGACCGCGCTGCGCCACGAACGCTATTCGGACTTCGGCTCGACCACCACCGGCAAGCTGGCCGGCGCCTACCGCGTGGCGCCGAACGTGCTGCTGCGCGGCTCGGCCAGCACGGGCTTCCGTGCGCCGTCGCTGCAGCAGATGTACTTCTCGTCGACCTTCACCGACTTCGTCGGCGGCCAGCCGCTGGACGTGGTGCTGGCGCCGAACGGCGGCCCGGTCGCCAATGCCGCCGGCATCCCGCAGCTCAAGGACGAGGAATCGAAGAGCTACACGCTGGGCCTGACCTGGTCGCCGACCGGCGCCACCTCGGTGACGGCCGACCTGTACCGCATCGACATCGACGACCGCATCGTGCTGTCGGGCCGCTTCGACGCCGACAACTACCCGGCGCTGGGCGCCACCCTGCAGCAGCTCGGCGTGGGCCAGGCGCAGTTCTTCGTCAACTCGGTCGACACCAAGACGCAAGGCCTGGACCTGACCGTGTCCAACCGCCGCAAGGTGGGCATCGGCAACCTGACCACCTTCCTGGCCGTGAACTTCAGCAAGACCGAAGTGCAGCGCGTGAAGGCGCCGGCGGCGCTGGCAGGCTTCGAAGACGTGCTGCTGTCGGAACGCGAGCGCCTGTTCATCGAGGAAGGCGCGCCGCGCCGCAAGGCCACGCTGGGCCTCGACTGGACCCAAGGCCAGCTCGAAACCTCGCTGCGCGTGATCCACTTCGGTCCGCAGACCCTGGGCACCTTCTCGGGTCCGCCGGTGCCGAACCAGCACTATGAGGCGAAGACCTCGGCCGACCTGTCGTTCACCTGGGCCTTCACCGAGAAGACCCGCCTGACCGTGGGCGGCACCAATATCTTCGACGTCAAGCCGACCCGCCAGGATCCGAACGAGACCGACAACGGCTTCAAGTACGAGAGCGTGCAGTTCGGCCTGAACGGCGCATCGATGTTCGCGCGCCTGGCGCACAAGTTCTGATCGCCCCCTGATCGGACAGCAACGGCCCGCGATCATCGCGGGCCGTTTTCATTTGGAACGCCCCACCGCTCGGCCGGCGGGCGAGATATCATGCTTTTCTTTTGATGCTCTAAGAATGACATGCAAAAACTGATCGCCGAACTGATGCGGCTTTACCTTCCCGCCGACGCCCCACCGGCCGACGTGCTGACCCTGCACGTGCTCGGCCAGCAGAACGTGCCGATCAGCCTGACGAGCGGCGACGGCCAGACGCGCGCCATGATGATCCCTTTTCGCAAGACCAAGGGCCTCGAGGGCGACGCCCACTGGCTGCGGCTGTGCGAGGTCGCCAACACGCTGCAGGAAACGCTCGGCCTGCCCGCGCCGGCGGTGAGCATTTCGGGCGGCGACGCCTATTACCTGTGGCTGTCGCTGGCAGAGCCGGTGCCGGCCCACCAGGCCCAGACCTTCCTCGAACGCCTGCGCGACGCGTACTTCCCCGAAATCGAACTGGACACGGACGCGGTGCGCGCACCGATCGCGCTGCCGCCCTGCCTGCATCCGCGCACCGGCAAGTGGGCGGCGTTCATCCATCCGGGCATGGGCGCCTCGTTCGCCGACGAGCCGGGGCTGGACCTGGCGCCGCCGCCGCTGGGCCAGGCCGCCTTTCTCGAAGGGCTGGAAAGCATCGGCAAGGAACAGTTCGAGCAGGTCTTCCAGGCGCTCGAGGCGGCGCCGCAACCCATGCCCGCGCATGTGCCCGTGGTGGTTGCCGCGCCGGCTCCTTCGCTCGCGCCGCACACGCCGATGCCAGGCCTGCTGCTCAAGGATGCGACGCTGGAAGACATCGTGCGTCACCTGCATGCGATGAACATCGAACCGACGTTCCGCCACCTGATTCCACCGCCGCACCGCGACTGACGGCGCTTCCCAAGCGGGACGCCGCCCGATCGGCCGTCATGCGACACTGGCCATCCTGAATCCTGCATGTGAAGGAGAGCCTCATGACGACAGACCAGCAAAAGCCGGAACAGCCGCCGACCGTCCAGCCGGCCGATACCGATGGACTGAAGAACAAGAAACCCGAAGAGTTGACGCCGGAAGAACTGCGCCTGATGGCGGATACGATGCCCGGCGAGGGACCGGGAGACTGAAGCAAACAGGCCCGCAGTGCGACGCTGCGGGCCTGCTACTGTTTACTTCGTGACGGTCAGCAGCGAACGCTTGCCGCCCTTGAAGGTGTACAGCGTGATCGTGCCGTCGCGGATATCGCCGCGCTGGTCGAAGGCGATCGGGCCGGTCACGCCCTTGTACTGGATCTTCGCCAGCACCGGCAGATACTTGGCCGGCGCCGCCGAGCCGGCCTTCACCATCGCCTCGGCCATGGCCATCGTCGCGTCGTAGGCATACGGCGCATTGATCTGCACGTCGATGCCGAAGCGCTTCTTGTAGTCGGCGCGGAACTTGTCCATGCCGGCCTTGGCGTCGCCCTGCACGCCACCCGCTTCCGCGCACACTACCTGGCCATCCGCCATGGTGCCGCCCGACAGCTTGTAGATCTCGTCCGAGCAGATGCCGTCGCCGCCCATCATGCGCACGTTCATGCCCAGCTGTTTCATCTGGCGCAGCATCGGGCCGGCGGTCGCGTTCATGCCGCCGAAGAACACCAGGTCCGGCTTGGTGGCGCGGATGCGGGTGACGATGGCGCTGAAGTCGGTCGCCTTGTCGTTGGTGAATTCGCGCGCGACGACGCTGCCGCCGGCTTTTTGCAGGCTGCGCGAGAACTCGGTCGCCAGGCCCTGGCCGTAGGCGGTGCGGTCGTCCACCACCGCCACCCGCTTCGCCTTCATGGTGCCGGTGGCGTAGCGGCCCAGGGCCTGCCCCAGCTGCACGTCGTTGGCGATCACGCGGAAGGCCGTGTTGAAACCCTGCTGGGTGTATTTCGGGCTGGTGCTCGAGTGCGAGATCTGCGGGATGCCCGCAGTGTTGTAGATCTTGGAGGCCGGGATCGTGGTGCCCGAGGTCTGGTGACCGATCACGCCGTTCACCTTGGCGTCGACCAGCTTCTGGGCCACGCTGGTGGCTTGCTTCGGATCGGCCGCGTCGTCCTCGGCCACCAGCTGGAAGGTGACCTTCTTGCCGCCGATGGTCACGCCGCGCGCGTTGAGCGCCTCGATCGCCATGCGCGCGCCGTTCTCGGTGTCCTTGCCAAAATAGGCGACCGGGCCGGTCAATCCCGCCACGTGGGCGATCCGCACCACTTCCTGGCTCGAGGCCACGCCGGCCAGGGTCGACAGCACGGCTGCCATGATTATCTTCTTGTTCATCGATTCCTCATCCATTGCGATGCGGGCCAAGACCATGGTTGGCCCGCGGAACCGATCATTCTACCGCGAGGACGAACTGAACGTGACGACCGCCTTCAATCCACCCAGACGCGTCGATGCGTCCAGCATCAGCGTCGCCCCGTGGCGCTCGGCGATCGCCTTGATGATGGCCAGGCCCAGGCCGCTGCCGGCGGCATCGCTGCCGGCCACGCGGTAGAAGCGGTCGAACACGCGCTCGCGTTCCTCCGGCGGGATGCCCGGCCCGCTGTCCTCGACCTGCACCACGATCTTTTGCCCATCGTGCTGGACCGAGATGTCGACCGTGCCGTCGCCCGGCGTGTACTTGACCGCATTGTCCACCAGGTTGCGCAGCAGGATCTGCAGCGCGTCGGGCTGGCCAAGGACGGTGGCCGGATCGGCCTGCTGCACGCCCAGGTCGACGCCCTTGGCGGCGGCCACGCCGGCCAGGTCGGCCACGGTGCGGCGCGCCAGGTCGGCCAGGTCGACCGGGCGCGCGACCGCACCCTCGGCCGCCGTCGCCTCTTGCCGCGCCAGCACCAGCAGCTGCTCGACCAGGCGCGTGGCGCGGTCGATGCCGGCGGTCAGGCGCGCCACCGCGACGCGGCGCGCTTCCGGGTTGTCGGCGCGGTCCAGGCTCTGCGCCTGCAGGCGCAGAGCGGCCAGCGGCGTGCGCAGTTCGTGCGCGGCGTCGGCCACGAAATGCTGTTGGGCCTCGAAGGCGGTCTTGACGCGGCCGAACAGCAGGTTCAGCTCCTGCACCAGCGGGCGCACCTCGTCGGGCAAGCCGTTGTCGGACACCGGCGACAGGTCGTCGGCCTGGCGCGCGGCCACCTGCGAGCGCACCCGCGCCACCGGCTGCAGCGAGCCGCTCACGACCCACCACACCACCAGCATCAGGATCGGCATCATCACCGCGATCGGGCCCAGGGTGCGCAGGGCCAGATTGCCGGCCATGTTGCGACGCACGGCCAGGTCTTGCGCGACCTGCACGGTCTGGTTCGAGGTCTGGATCGAGAACACGCGGTAGGTGGTGCCGTTGGCGCGCACATTCGAAAAGCCCAGCACCGCGCGCTGCGGCAGGCGCGCGCGAGAGACGCTGTGGAACATCTGCACGCCGTCGGGAGACCACATCTGCACCACCATGTCGTCGTTGCCGCTGGCGCTGCTCTCGGCTTCCATGCGCGCGCGCGCCTCGTCGTTCGACAGCGGCGTGCCGGAGCGCAGCGACAACGCCATCTGCTGCATGTGGTAGTCGAAGATCTGGTCGGCGTCGTGCAGCGCGGTGCGGTAGGCGATCGTCGCCTGCGCCACCGCCGCCAGGGTAATCGCCGCGAGCAGGAACCAGAGCAGGCGCCCGCGCAGCGAGTGCGTCATTTTCATGCCTTGGGCACCATGTAGCCGACGCCGCGCACGTTCTGGATCAGGTCACTGCCCAGTTTCTTGCGCAGGCCGTGGATATACACTTCGACCGCGTTGCTGGAGACTTCGTCGCGCCAGCTGTACAACTTCTCTTCCAGCTGCGCGCGCGACAGCACCGCGCCGGGCCGGGCCACCAGCGCCTCGAGCACCGCCCATTCGCGCGCCGACAGCGACACCTGCGTGCCATCGACCAGCACTTCTCGGGTGGCCGGATTGATGCTGATGTTGCGGTATTCGAAGATCGGCTCGGCGCGGCCGGCGGCGCGGCGCAGCAGCGCGCGGATGCGCGCCAGCAGCTCGTCGAGGTCGTAGGGCTTGAGGACGTAATCGTCGGCGCCGGCGTCGAGGCCGGCGATGCGCTGCTGGACCGAGTCGCGCGCGGTGGCGACCAGCACCGGGGTGCGGTCCTTGCGCGTGCGCATCGAGCGCAGCACTTCGAGGCCGTCCTTGCGCGGCAGCCCCAGGTCGAGCAGCACCAGGTCGTAGTTCTGGTTCTGCAGCAGGGCCGTGTCGGCCATCTCGCCGTCCTTGACCCAGTCGACGGCGTAGTGCTCGGCCCTGAGCAGGTCGAGCACCACTTCGCCGATCATCGTATCGTCTTCCACCAGCAGTAGCCGCATGTGTTTCCCTAATATGAAGCCCGTGCGGGTCGAGGACGCTTTTTAGCCGATCCGCACCGGAATGAAGATTTTGTCACCACCGCGCTGGATCAGCAAGGCCACCGACTTGCTGGCCTTGGACACCATGTCGCGCACCTGCTCGACCGAATTGACCTGACGGCCGTTGACCGAGATGAGCACGTCGCCCGGCTCGATGCCGGCCATCATGGCGGCGCCGGAGGCGTCCTCGATCACCAGGCCCGACGGGATGCCGCTCTGGCGGCGCTCGACCGGGGCCAACGGCCGCAGGGTCAGGCCCAGCTTGGCGCTGTTGTCGGCCACCTCGGCCAGTTCCTGTTCACGACGCGGCTTGTCGGCGGCATTGCCCAGGGTCGCATCGATACGCACCAGTTTACCTTCGCGCCAGACATCGAGCGCCACCTTGTCGCCTGGCTTGGCCAGGGTCAGCATGGCCGGCAGCTCGATCGACGAGACGATGTTCTTGCCGTTGGCACGGCGGATCACGTCGCCCGACTTCAGGCCAGCGCGTTCGGCCGGGCCGCCGCGTTCGACGCTGAAGACCAGGGCGCCTTCGACCGTCTCGAGCTTGAACGAGTCTGCGAAGGCCTGGCTGACCTCCTGCACGCCCACGCCCAGCTTGGCATGTTGCACCTTGCCGGTGGCGACGATCTGGTCCTTGATGCGCACCGCGAGGTCGATCGGGATCGAGAACGACAGGCCCTGGTAGCCGCCGGTCATGCTGTAGATCTGCGAGTTGATGCCGACGACTTCGCCGCGGGTATTGAACAGCGGGCCGCCCGAGTTGCCGGGGTTGACGGCGACGTCGGTCTGGATGAACGGCACGTTGGAATCGCCCTGGATCGAACGGCCGGTGGCGCTGACCACGCCGGCGGTGACGGTGCTTTCCAGGCCGAACGGCGAACCGATGGCCAGCACCCATTCGCCCACCAGCAGCGACTGCGATTTGCCGATCGGCGCCACGGGCAGGCCCTTGGCGTCGATTTTCAGCACGGCCACGTCGGTGCGCGGGTCGGAGCCCAGGACCTTGGCGCGGAATTCGCGGCGGTCCTGCAGCTTGACGGTCACTTCGTCGGCGCCTTGCACGACGTGGGCGTTGGTGAGGATGACGCCGTCCGGGCTTACGATGAAGCCCGATCCGGCGCCGAAAACGGGAGTCCCACGATCGCCGCCGCGTTCACCGCGTGGATCCTGGAACTGTCGGAAAAATTCATAGAACGGATGGCTCGGGTCGAGGTTCGGCAAGCCGCCGCGGTTGGCGGTCTTGGTGCCGCCGACGACGCGGATGTTGACCACCGCCTTGCCCTGCTGGGCGGCGATGCGGGTAAAGTCTGGCAGGGCCACGGTCGACGCTGGAGCGCCCGCGGCGGCGGCCGGCGCAGGTGATGGGGCCGGCGCGGCAGCTGCAACGGCAGGCGCGCTTTCGGCCGCGGCACTGGCGACGGCATTATTGTGATTGACAGCGATGGCACCGACCGCGCCACCGATGACGCCCGCGGCACCCAGGGCCAGCATGAGGCGTTTGGCAGTGATGGCAGTAACGGCACTTGGGTTCGACATGGTGTGTGCTCCTGGTGAAAATGTGTTGAATCGATGTTGAGCATCGATGGACGTATCTTCGCGCAACCGCCTTAGATCATGCTTAAGTTGACAAGGCGTGGGGCTTAGGCGCGCCTTAAGGATCAGCGAACGCGGGCGGCCCGGACGTACGAAGGGCGCCCCGACTGCGAGCGCCCTTCTTTCAAACGACTACCGGGCCGTTACCGTTGCTGGCATTGCCAAGCCTTAGGCGGCTTCGCGCTGTTCCAGGGTCTTGACGTTGTCGCCGCTGATGACGCCGGCGGCGTCGCCGATGGCGATCTTGCGCGGCTTCAGGGCTTCCGGCACTTCGCGCACCAGTTCGATGGTGAGCATGCCGTTGTCGAACGACGCGGTGGTGACCTTCACGTGGTTGGCCAGCTGGAAGCGCTGCTCGAAATCGCGCGCGGCGATACCGCGGTGCAGGAAGGTGCGCTGGACGTCATCCTTCTGCTTGCGGCCGGTGACGTGCAGGCTGTCACGCTCGGTGACGATCTCGATCTCGTCGCGGCTGAAGCCGGCGAGCGCCATCACGATACGGTATTGGTCTTCGCTCACCAGTTCGATGTTGTACGGCGGGTAGCTCGGCTGCGCTTCGGCGCGTTGCTCGAGCAGGCTGGCCAGGCGATCGAAACCGATGGCGGAACGGTACAGGGGAGTCAGGTCGAAAGTACGCATGATGTCATATCCTTTTGAAAGTTAAGCGATAAGGGACGGAACCTCTGTTGAGCATTCCGTTGAGACCAATCTAATGTCACGCCAAACGATTTTCAAGTCATACGAAATACGGATTTTTAAGCATTTTTGCAAATTTTATTTGCATGATGTATCAACGGAAATTTGTGTTGGAATGCGGTGCTACACTCGCCGGTTCCCCTCAGCTTTCCCGCTCCACGATGACTGCCTTCCCCTTCCTCGCCCGCGCCGCCCGTCAGGCAGGCGCCCTCGCTTTCGCGCTCGCGCTTGCCCTGCCCGCTTCCGCCCAGGTCCCTGCCGTCGGCAACGCCCCGTATCCGGGCACGATCGCGCTGCACGTCGACGCCAGCAACCTGTCGCAGCAGATCTTCAGCATGCGGCTGTCGATGCCGGCGCAAGCGGGTCCGATGACCCTGCTCTATCCCCAGTGGGCGCCGGGCAACCACGGCCCCAATATTCCGCTGACCCAGCTGGCCGGCCTGAAGTTCAGCGCGGGCGGCAAGCCGCTCGAGTGGACGCGCGACCCGGTGCAGGTCCACGCCTTTCATGTGACGGTGCCGGAAGGCGCCACCGAACTGGTGGCCGAATACCAGTTCCTGTCGCCGCTGGACACCAGCCAGGGCCGCATCACGATGACCGACGACATCCTCGGCGTGCAGTGGCAATCGGTGGCGCTGTACCCGGCCGGCTACCACGCGCGCCGCATCACGGTGCAGCCGACGCTCACCCTGCCCGCCGGCTGGCAGTTCGCCAGCTCGCTGGCGGTGGAAAGCCGCACCGGCGACGAGGTGCGCTTCAAGCCGCACGACCTCGACACCCTGGTCGATTCGCCGCTGTTCGCCGGCCGCTATTTCAAGCGCATCGACCTGGCGCCGGGCGCCAGGAATCCGGTGATGCTGAACGTGGTGGCCGACAATCCCGAGAACCTGGAAGCGAAGCCCGAGCAGGTCGCGCTGCACCGCGCGATGGTCGGCCAGGCCATCAAGCTGTTCGGCTCGCGCCACTACAAGCAGTACGACTTCCTGTTCGCGATCTCGGACGAATTCGGCGGCATCGGCCGCGAGCACCAGCAGTCGAGCGAGAACGGCGTGCGGCTCGGCTACTTCACCGACTGGGGCCGCAACGAAGCCGGCCGCGAACTGCTGCCGCATGAATTCGTGCACTCGTGGAACGGCAAGTTCCGCCGTCCCGCGGGCCAGGACGTGGCCAACTTCAACACCCCGCTGCAGAACGAGCTGCTGTGGGTGTACGAGGGCCAGACCCAGTTCTGGGGCAAGGTGCTGGCGGCGCGTTCCGGCCTGGTGTCGCAGAACCATGCGCGCGAAGCGCTGGCGATCGACGCGGCGCGCTACGACAACACGCAGGGCCGCGACTGGCGCGCAGTGCAGGACACGGTCAACGATCCGATCATCAACGGGCGCAAGCCGATCGGCTGGGGCAACTGGCAGCGCAGCGAGGACTACTACACCGAGGGCATGCTGATCTGGCTCGACGTCGACACCAGGATCCGCGAACTCTCGGGCGACAAGCGCAGCCTGGAAGACTTCGCGCGCGCCTTCTTCGGCGTCGAGGACGGCAGCATCGAGACGATGTACTACACCTTCGACGACGTGGTGGCCGCATTGACCAAGGTGCAGAAGTTCGACTGGGCGCCGTTCCTGCGCGCGCGCCTGGACGGCCATGGTCCGGGCGCGCCGCTCGACGGCCTGGCCCGCGCCGGCTGGAAGCTGGTGTACGGCGACACCCCGAGCAATGCCGTGCGCGCTGTCGAAGAACGCAGCCGCAGCGCCGACTTCACCTATTCGCTCGGCTTCTCGGTGCGCAGCAATGGCGACGTCACCGGCGTGGTGTGGGACGGCGTGGGCTTCCGCGCCGGCCTGGCGGCCAACACCACCATCGTGGCCGTCAACAACCGCGTGTACAAGGGCGACGTGCTGAAGGCGGCGGTGCGCGCCAACAAGGACGGCAAGGCGCCGATCGCGCTCCTGGTACGCAAGGGAGACAACCTGCGCACCATCACGCTCGACTATCGCGACGGCCTGCGCTATCCGAAGCTGGAGCGCATTCCAGGCACGAAGGATCGCCTGGACGCCTTGTTCAAGGCCGTCAAATAATCTTGACCTGTCTTTGCCGCTGCGGCTAAGATGGACTCATGACTTTCATCGTGACCTCCCCTGCCAGCTATTACGCCTACCGCACCTCGCGGCGGTAGGGGCTGTCACGCAACCCGGTCCGCCTCAGGCGGACCACGCATGGGCAATCGGTCATCCTGGGGCGTTCCACCACCAGGAAACCACATGACCCACACTTCCGACCTGCCTGATTTGCTGCAGCTGCTGCAAGAACGCGGCTTCATCCACCAGTGCACCGACGCGACCGGACTGCGCCACGCCCTGGCCAGGCCGCTCACCGCCTACCTCGGCTTCGACGCCACCGCCGACAGCCTGCACGTCGGCCACCTGCAGGGCCTGATGCTGATGCGCTGGCTGCAGCGCGCCGGCCATCGTCCGATGCTGCTGATCGGCGGCGCCACCACCCGCATCGGCGACCCGAGCTTTCGCGACACCTCGCGCCCGGTGCTGGACGGCGCCGCCATCGACGCCAATAGCGCCGGCATCAAGGGCGCCTTCACGCGCTACCTGGGTTCGGATGTCAGCGTGGTCGACAACGCCGAGTGGCTGGACGGCCTGGGCTACCTCGACTTTCTCGGACAGGTCGGACGCCACTTCAGCGTCAACCGCATGCTGACCTTCGACGCGATCCGCTCGCGCCTCGAACACTCGCTGTCCTTCCTCGAATTCGGCTACACCCTGCTGCAGGCCTACGATTTCGTCGAACTGGCGCGCCGCCACGGTTGCACGCTGCAGATCGGCGGCGCCGACCAGTGGGCCAATATCATCAACGGCATCGATCTCGGGCGACGCCAGTCCGGGCTCGACCTGTACGGCCTGACGATGCCGCTGCTGGCCACCAGCGATGGCAAGAAGATGGGCAAGTCGCTTGATGGCGCGGTGTGGCTGAACGCCGATCGCCTGTCGCCCTACGGCTTCTGGCAATTCTGGCGCAATGTCGACGATCGCGACGTCGGACGCTTCCTGGCGCTGTTCACCGAGCTGCCGATGCACGAGGTGCGCCGACTCGGCGCACTGCAGGAGGCGGAGCTGAACGAGGCCAAGATCGTGCTGGCCAACGAGGCGACGCGGCTGGCGCACGGGCAGGATGCGCTCGATGGAGCGCAGCGCGCGGCGGCAGCGGCCTTCGGCGGCGCGGATCGGGGCGATATGCCGACGCATGCGATCGCCGCGGCGCGCCGCGGCGCGGGCGTGACGCTGGCGGAACTGGCGGTGGAAGCGGGACTGGCGGCATCGCGCGGCGCAGCGCGCCGCCTCGCTGCTGGCGGGGGCCTGCGGCTGGACGACGTGGCGATGATGGATGCCGATGTGCCGCTGGCGAGCGATCGCGCCGAATGGGTGTTGTCCGCGGGCCGCAAGCAGCACGTGCGCATCGTGGTCGCCGCCGCGGAACAGGAAATCCGCTAGGTGCGCACGCTGTGGCACACTGGCGGCACGCATTCTTCTGTCATCGCTCATGAACAAGTTCGCCGCCAAACCCTACCTGCAGCGCGTCTGGCCCGATTTCGGCGACGACGTCGATTTCGACGCCTTCCCGTTCAACATCCCGGCCGTGCGCGACCTGCAGGCGATCGAGTTCCATGCCGACGTGACGTTCTTCGTCGGCGAGAACGGCAGTGGCAAGTCGACGATCCTGGAAGCGATCGCACTGGCGCTGGGCTTCGGGGTCGAAGGCGGCACCATGGCCGTCCAGCTGCTCAATACCCAAGGAGAGAGGTCGCCGCTGGCCAGGCATGTGCGCATGTCGCGCAGCGTGCGCCGCCCCAGGGACAGCTATTTCATGCGCGCAGAAAGTTTTTATAACGTCGCCACCTATATGGACCAGCAGATCGGTTCAGCCAGTTATGGCGGCAACCTGCATGCACGCTCGCACGGCGAGGCCTTCATGAGCGTCCTGCTCGACAAATTCAAGGGCAACGGCCTGTACCTGCTGGACGAACCCGAGGCGGCGCTGTCGCCCAATCGCCAGCTGGCCGCCCTGCGCGCGATCCACCAGCTGGTGCAGCAGCAGTCGCAGTTCATCATCGTGACCCACTCGCCGATCCTGCTGGCCTATCCGGGCGCGAAGATCCTCGCCTTCGACGCATCCGGCATCACCGAGATGGCGTACGAGGACACCGAGCACTATGCGGTGACGCGCGACTTCCTGAACCACTATCCGCGCCGGATCGATCAGTTGCTGGCGCCGGAGTGAGTTCAGGCCGGGATCACTTCCATTCGCCGCGCTGGTTCACCAGCGTCTTCCTGCCTTCGGTGACCACCAGGCGGCCGTCTGCGAAGACGGTATAGCTCACGCGGCCGGGCTTGAACACATAGCCCTGGAAGGCGCCGGGCGTGACGCCGTCGGCAGCAAGCGAGTGCATGGTCTTGCCGCGCAGGGTGATCGCCTTGCCCGACTTCTTGCTGGTGCCGACGTAGCGCACGTCGTCACAGGTGACGTTGCCCTCTTCGCACTGCTGCGTGATCCTGACGGTGAAGCCCGGCGTTTCCAGGGTCTGCTCCGCCTGGGCGTGGGCATGGGTCGACGCGGCCAGCGTCAGGGCAGCGATGGCTGCCAGGTTCGTGAGTCGCTTCATGGTTCCTCCGGTCGGCTTCGATGGGCGGATTATGCCTTACCAGGACGGCGCGACCGTTCGCCAGGTCTCTCATGGCTCGACGCGGCCCAGCCTGTGCAAGGTGGCGGCCACGTGCCGGCCGAACATGCGGGCGGTCTTGATATCGCCCGGAGGGAAGTCATGCGCCGGTGCGCCGTGTCCGGCCTGGGCCATCATGCCCGTCCACGATCCGAGCCGGTTCGCCGCTTCTGCCTCCGGCACGCCGGCATGTTGCTCGGGCAGGATGGGGTTGCCGGCCCAGAGCATCCCGTGCTGCATGCAGAAAGTGAGCATCGACAGCAGCGTGGACTGCTTGTCGCCGGCCGGCAGCGAAGACACGGTGAAGCCGGCCGCCAGCCGGCCTGCAAGGCGGCGCGAACGCCACAGTCCTCCGGTCGCATCCATGAACAGCTTGAACGGGCCGGAAACGCCGCCCAGATAGGTGGGCGAGCCGAAGATATAGCCGTCGTACTCGACCAGCATGGCGCTCTCGCGCGCCACGTCGCTGGCTTGCAGGAGCACGGCGCTGGTGCCGGGGACGGACTCGGCGCCGGCGGCCACATGGCTGGCGATGTGCGCGGTGTGGCCATGTCCGCTGTGGTAGACCACGGCGAGCGTGCGGGCCGCTGGGGCGGACGACGGCGCTTGCGGCATCATCGCGCCACCCCGGCCACGAGCCTGGCGCACAGGTAGAGGGCGAAGCCGAACAGGATGTGGTTGACGACACTGCGCAGGCAGTTGCGCAGCGGCGTCGGCGTCCTGGAGGCGGCGATGCCGGCGCCCATGGCCGGCTGCATCACGAACAAGGGCGCCACCACCGTGACGAAGCCGAAGGCCAGCGCCGGCGCCAGCTTGGGGTCGTGCAGCCAGTCGATGCCGGCCAGCGCCACCAGGGCGGCGGCGAAGCCGATGCCGATCGCGTAGTGCGCGATCCAGCCGAAGGCCGTTTCATGGCGCACCGGATGCGCCTTGCCGATCGCCGCATGCCGTACGCGGCCGCGCAGCAGATGGCCGATCCAGCGTCCCAGCAGCGCCATGCCGAGCGTCGGCGTGCCGAGCCGGCGCAGCAGCGCCAGCCAGGCGTCGAGCAGCGCGGTGGCGCCGCAGCCGATGAGCACGATCGCGATGATCTCGTTCATGTTGATTCTCCTTCGTGGTTGACGGGGCAAGCGATGCGTCTCACTATAGAAGTTGAAGTCAACTTCAAGTCAAGAGGGATTGCGTGGATATTGCTGAGGTCGCGAAACGAACGGGCGTGCCGGCATCGACGCTGCGTTACTACGACAAGCGGGGCCTGATCGTTTCAAATGGACGGCAGGGATTGCGGCGCACGTTCACGCCCGAGGTGCTCGACCGGCTGGCGCTGATCGCGCTGGGACAGGCTGCGGGTTTGTCGCTGGACGAGATACAGGCGATGTTCGGGGCAGGCGCCCAGCCGGAGATCGACCGGCGCATGCTGGCGGCAAAGGCCGACGAGATCGACGCGCTGGTGCTGCGATTGACGGCGATGAGCAAGGGCTTGCGGCATGCGGCGGCTTGCCCGGCGCCGAGGCATATGGAATGCCCGACGTTCAAGCGGCTGCTGGCGGCGGCGGGATCGGGCGCCCTGGAGCGGCGGCATCGACTCGCGACATCGCTCCCGCGAAAGCTTTCATCACCCGAATAATCCATGCAGGAACCAGCGCGGCGCGGCATCCTCGCCGGTGCCGTTGATGCGCTCGCGATAGATCCAGTACAGCGCGTGGTCTTGCCCCTCGGCGATGAAGTAGTCGCGCGTTTGCGTCTGGCTCCACCATCCGGCCTCGATGCGTTCGGGATTGGACGCCACCCGCAGCGGCGAACCGTAGAACGGCCGGTGGTCGCGCATCAGCAGCGCGATCGGCTTGGCCAGCAGCCAGGTCGGGCGTGGCAGGCTGCGCACATCGGGCGGCATCTGCGCCGCGCGCGCGGCGGCGCTCACCTTCTGCTGCACCGGCACCCAGGCATTGGCGACTTCGGGCCGGTAATCGGCCATCGGCAGCGCCTGCAAGACATTGTCTGCCCCCAGGCGCGCCACCAGCAGCTCGATCATGCGCATCCGGTCTTCCTCGCTGCCGCCGGGATCGGGGAACAGCGAATCGGTCGGCGGCGCCATCGCCTGCAATTGCTGCGCCTCCAGGCCGATGCCGATCACGGGCGCCTCGAGTTCGAGCTTGGCCAGGCGCTCGCGCAGCAGGCGCAGCAGGTGCTCGTCGCGCCAGGTGGGTTCGGCCAGCGCCACCTCGACCAGGGTCGGTGGACGCGCCATGCGGCCGCGCTCGTGATCGAGCGACAGCCGGATGCGCTCGACCGCCAGCTGGCGCGCGCACAGCCAGCCCGTCATCTGCAGCACCAGGCGATGGGCGCCGGCCAGCAGCAGTTCGGCCTGTTCGAGCCGGTCGAACAATTCGAGCCGCGCATGGAAACGCTCGGGCGGCGCGACCCACTGGAACAACTCGGCGTGCATGCCATAGGCGGCGTCGAGCATGTCGAGCAAGGCCCGCCCGCAGCGCCGCTGCAGGCCGGGCCGCGGCAGGCGCCGCAGCTCGTCCAGGCGGCGGCAGCCGATGCCCTCGAACCAGCCGGCGAACGGCCGCGCCGGCGGCAGCAAGCCCACCGGCAGGCGGTCGAGGCGCCGCACCAGCGAGTCCATGGTGAGGGCGCGCCCCGCATTACGGCGCGCCAGCAGCCAGGCCCCGCGCGCGGTGGGCGCGCAGGCGATGCAGGCCGTGAAGCCGAGCGCCGCCATATTGGCGCGCACCCGCTCGCACAGGCGCCGGATGCCGCCGAACAGGCGCAAACTGGCGCCGATATCGAGCAGCAGCGTCGCTTCTTCGGCCAGCGCCACCTGCGGCGTGTACTGCAGCATGGTCATGGCCACCGCCTCCATGGCCTCGGCCTCGCGCTCGTGGCTGCGCAGTTCGATGCGCGCCTCGGGCATCAGCATCAGCACGCCGCCGCGGCGCATGCCGATCTGCACGCCGGCAGCGCGCGCCGCCGGCGACAGCGCCATCACCCGCTCCTGCTCGAGGATGACGCTGCCATGGTCGCGGCCCGGACCGCCATGGCCATCAGCGCCAGGCGCGCTGCCATCCGATCCGCCAGCCGGGCCAACAGCCGGGCCAACCGCCGGATCAACAACCGAGCCAACTACCAGCCCCCCAATCGGGCCACCGACAACGCCGCCGGCCTCGCTCGCCTCACTGAACCAGCGTGGGCTGAAGACCTCGAGCGGTAGCTGGGGCAAATACAGGCCGATCCAGAGGCGCATGGCGTTGCAGTAGTGAAGATCCAAGAGGAAGGAACAGCGGCGCCTCGCGCTGCGGTCCCCGGCGTTTGACGAAGTCGATATTCATGCCGCCGGCCGCCGGCCGCAACGCAAGACGCAAAGGCGCGGGAGATGCATCTTGCGCCGCGGCCAGCGGGCGGAGCATGAAAAACAGCGTTTCGCCACCTTGCGCCGCCAGGTGCAGGCGGCGCAGATTGTCGTTACGCATATGGTTGGCCCAGAACAGCAAGGCGCCGCAACTGCCGCTACGCAACACCTGCTCGGCCGCCCAGAGTGCATCCGCGGTGCGCGTCGTGCGCAGCCACAGCAACTGGGATGGCTCCAGGCCGAGCGCGGCAAGCGCCAGGGCCTGGGGTGGATGGGGCGGTTGCAGCAGCACGATGCGGCGTTCGGCGCAGGCGGCCAGGGCCGGCCGCAGCAGGCGCATCTCGCCGATGCCGGGCTGCTGCAGGTGCAGGTCGACCAGGGTGCCGCCGGGCCAGCCGCCGCCGGGAAGCTGGCTCGAGAGCGTCGCGTGGCCGGTGTCGATGCAGCGCGTGTCGGCATGCGCCAGCTGCGACGCGCGCCACAGCGATGGGTGCACTGCCTCGGGTGCGGCAAGGATGGCTGAATGGGTCATGTCAGGCTTATCAGACAAATACTGTATAAACGTACAGTACTCGCTGAAGTCGCGTTTTGCAAGACCTATTCGTTTTGGCTATACCAATTGGGTCACTGGTATTGACTAAAATTAAACGTCCTGTTGCTTATTCACTCGCCCGAGCCGCAGCGCCCTCGCTGTGCGCCACCATTCCAGCGCCCACACGACGGCCCAGGCATACAGCGCGAGCGCGATGAACAAGCTCACCCGCACGAGCGAGGCGTGGCCGACGTCCTTCCCCACCACGCTGTCCTCGATGGCCGGGCCCAGCAAGATCAGCATGGTCACCAGGGCATTGCTCCAGAACGAGGGCGGCAGCGCCGAGGCCTTCAGGCCGAAGATCCGGGCCCCGCTCCACAGCGCCGCGGCGGCCATCCACAGCACCAGCATCCACAGGGTCGGCAACACCGCCAGGCCGAACCAGGCCAGGGTCGCCATGCCCGCGCCCGCCAGGGTCGAACCGACCAGTATCCGCCCCGCCGAACGGGCGCCGGTGGAGCCGGCCTGCTGGCCCAGCAGCACCGACTTGATGATGGCCGACAGATAGAAGGCCGGGTTGACCAGGGCCAGCACCAGCACCGGCATCACCACCAGCGTGGCCTGCACGGCGCGCCATCTGGCCGTGTGCGCGGCAACGGCGGGGGGCGCCGGCCTGGCGGCGGGGTCCGCTCCATCCGGGAACAAGGCATGCGACAGGCTGCCGACCAGCACGCCGACAAACAGCCCCAGCGCGATGGCGGTGCTGATCGCCGGCACCAGGGCCTGGTCGACCACCCCGGCCACCGGAATCAGGGTGAAAGCAATCGCCACGATATTCGCCAGCGGGCTGCCGCTTTGCAGGCCGATGAAGAATACCGTGTACAGCAGCAGCGCCGTCAACACCAGCGCGACGCTGGCGTAATGCTCCAGCAGCGGCACCATCAGCACGCCGGCCGCCAGCACCGCGGCGACCAGCAGGGCCACCACCATCCCCTTGAGCAAGGGCATCGGCGGCCCCGGCTTGCTCAACATCAGCACGGTCATGACGCACAGCACGAACGGCGACGACAGCGCCAGGCCATAGGCGAGCAGCACGGCCAGCGCCAGGCCGATCGCCAGCCGCAAGACCGCCTTGTCAGCGCGCTCCATCGTCAATAAAGATAAGAAAGGTAGCTCATCAGGCGGATGAAGACGGCGCCCAGCCAGTTCATCACCGTGTAGTCATCCGTATACACCAGCACGTCGGCCTGCCCGCCGATCCTGGCCGCGCGCAGCTGCGCGCGTTCGGAAGGGTCGAACTCCACGGCGACCGGGAAGCGCTGCGCCTGCCGCAGCCAGTCGCGGCTGTTGTCGATCTCGGGCAAGGTGCCGGCCTTGGCCTCCCGGCCCGCATTGACCCCGCTGCCCACGCTGCGCACCCGACCCTTCAAGACCTGGCCCGGCACCACGTCGAGCACGATCGCGACCTCGTCGCCCGGCGCGATATTGCCGAGGTTATTCTCGGTCATGTCGGCGCTGATCCAGAGGTCGTGCACGGCGATCAGGGTCATCGCCGCCGAACCGGCCTGCACGACCTGGCCGACATCGGTGCGCAAGTCGGTCACCAGACCGCGCGCGGGTGCGGTCACGGCCGTACGCTCCAGATCGAGCTCGGCCTTCTCGACCGCCGCGCGGGCGCTGAGCAGCTGCGCATTGCGCTCCCCTTCATCGCCGGCCGCCTCCTCGGCGCGGCGCAGCTCCGCCTGGGCGGCGATTTCCTGGCTGCGCGCCGTGGCCAGCGACGCGCGCGCATTCTGCACCCGGCGGATCGACAGCGCGCCGGGGTCTTCGGCAAAGATCTGTTCCAGCCGGCCCGCATCCTGCTTGGCGAACACGTGCATGGCCCTGGCGGCCTGCAGCGCCGCATCGGCCGCCTTGACCGCCAGCGCCGAGGCATTCACCGAACGCCGCACCGATTCATAGTCCGCCAGGCTGCGCCGCAGGGCGATGCGGTAGGTGCTGGGGTCGATATGGAACAGGAGCTGCCCTTCCTCCACCTCGTCGTTGTTCTTGACGTAGACCTCCTGCACCATGCCCGTCACCTCGGACGCGACCGGCACCACGAAGGCTTGCACCCGGGCCTGCGAGGTGTATGGCGTCAGGCGATCCGCCACCAGATACCAGCCCAGGCTGGCCACGATCAGCGCCAGCACGATGGTCAAGCCCAGCCGGCTTTTCCTGCCCGGCCGCGCCGGCGCCGGCGCGCCCGATGCGGCCGGGATGGGCGTCGGCGCCGCGTCGCCGGGCGGCGCCGTCTGTTCGAGCTTGACCGGGTCCGGACTCATGGGTTGCGCTCCCCGCCGGGCGCCGGCAAGGGCGCGCGCAGGACGTCCTTCCAGTCGCTGCGCCGCTCCATGACGGCGCGGGTCGCCTCGTCCACCGGCGGCCGGCTCCTGCCCTGTTCCCAGCCGCCGCCCATTGCTTTATAGAGGGCGATCAGGTTCTGCACCAGGCTGCCCCGGGTCGTGGCCAGGAGCTCCTGCTGGCTATACAGGACGCGCTGCGAATCGAGCACGCGCTGGAAATCGGTCAAGCCCTCGCGATACTGGAAGCTGGCGATATCCAGCGACCGCTGGGCGGCCTTGACGCCATCGGCCAGCAGCACGATCTGCGCGCCCGTCCGGGCAAAGCCGGCGGCCGCATCGTCGACCTCGCGCGCCGCATTCAGCACCGCGCCCTGGTACTGCTCATAGAGCTGCTGGAAGCGGGCATCCTGCACCAGCACGCCGTTGCTCAGGCGGCCATGGTCGAACACATTCCACAGCAGGCCCGATCCGAGCGCCCAGTTCAGCACCCGCGGCGCGCCATCGAGCGAGGTGGCCGACAGGCCCACCGATCCCAGCAGCGAGATCGAGGGATAGAGCTCGGCCGCGCTCACGCCGATCAGGGCCGACTGGGCCGCAAGCTGCATCTCCACCGCCCGCACATCCGGCCGCCGCCGCAGCAGATCGGCGGGCAGCTCGGTGATCAGGTCGGCCGCCACGTCGACCGGCAGCCTGGTCATCGTGTGCCGGCCCGCCTCACTTGTGTTCATCTCGGGCAGCGGGCCGGGCGCGCGCGCCAGCAGCGTGCTCAGGGCGTTCTGCGCCTGGCGCAGGCCGATCTCGAGCGGAGGGATCGTGGCGAGGGTGCCCAGGTACAAGGTCCGGGCCTGCTGCACATCCAGCTCGGCCTCGTTACCGCCGCGGAACAGCAGCTCGGTGATCTGCAGGCTGCGTAATTGCAAGGCCGCATTGTCGCGCGCGATCGCCAGCCGCGCCTCGGTGGTGAGGATCGTGTAATACAGGCTGGCCACCTGGGCCGCCATCAAGACCTGCACGTCGTCGTAGCGGGCGATGCTGGCCAGGTAGCCGGCGTCGGCCGCCTCGATGCCGCGCTTGAACTTGCCCCAGAAATCAAGCTCCCAACTGATGTCGACACTGGTGTTGAAGTCGGTCAGGCTGCTGTCCCGCCCTCCTGCCCGCCGCTGTCCCACGCGCAGCAACTCGCTCCTGAACTGCTGCCCCTGCGGATAGAGCGTGCTGCCGGCGATCCCGAGCTCGGCGCGTGCTTCCATGATGCGCAGGCCGGCGGCGCGCACCGTGGGGTTCACGCGCTGCGCCTCGGCGATCAGCGCGTCGAGCACGGCATCATCGAAGCTGCGCCACCATTGCTGGACCGATGCGCTCCCCTGCGCGCCGGCGCGCGGGTTCAGGGAGGCCAGCGAGCCGCCGTCCCAGCTGGCCAGCGCGGCCGGCATGGCGGGGCGTTCGAAGTCGGGCCCGACCGTCGTGCAGGCGCCCAGCAGCGCCGCGCCCGCCAGCGCCAGCGCGCCCCTGCCCGACCGCTTCCCGACGCCGCACACGGCTACTCCGGCGGCGCCGCCGCAGGCACGGACACAGGCGCCGGCGCAGGCGCTGGCGGCGCCACGGCATCGGGGCTGTTCGCCACCCACCACATGAAGGCCTGGTAGCTCAGGGCAAAGAAGACCGCGCCGACGAACATGCCCAGCAGGCCGGCGCTGGCCAGGCCGCCCAGCGCGCCGAGCAGGATCACGGGCATCGGCGCATCCACGCCGCGTCCCAGCAGAAGCGGCTTGAGCACATTGTCGAGCGAGCCGGCGACCAGGAGCAGCACGGAATACGTGACCGCCTGCGTGCCGCTATAGCCGCCGCTGGTCCAGATATAGATAATCACCGGCAGGGTCGCCAGGATGGCGGGCACCTGCACGATGCCCAGCACCAGGATGAGCAGGGACAGCAGGCCGGCGAACGGCACGCCGGCGATGATGAACACCAGCCCGATCACGATGGCCTGGATGAAGGCCACGCCCAGCACCCCCAGGGCGACGGCCCGGATGGTCGCCGTGCACAGCACGGCGAACTCTTCGCCGCGCTCGAAGCCCACCATGCGCACGAAGATGGCCCGGATGCCGTTGGCGCTGGCCCGGCCCCAGGCCATGATGATGCCGGCGACGATGAACGAGAACAGGAACAGCAGCATCGCGCCGGCGATGCTGGCCACCACCTGCAGCGCCCTCCTGGTCAGGTCCGCCACTTGCGCATGCCTGCTGCGCAGCAGCGCCGGCAAGTCGGTATAGGCCTCCGACCACACTTCGTGGATGCGCTTGCCGACCAGCGGCCATTCGGCCACATTGGGCGACGGCGCGGGCACCTTCAGGGTGCCGGCGCGGACGCTGGCGACGGCGTTCTGCAGCGATTCGCCGAGCGAGGTCATCAGGATCGCCGTCGGCACCCCGATCACCACGATGGCGACCAGCACCAGCAGCGTGGCCGCCAGCCCCTGCTTGCCGCGCAGGCGCTGCGCCAGCTTCTGGTGCGCCGGATACAGGGTCACCGCCAGGATGATCGACCAGGCCACCAGCGCCAGGAAGGGAGCGAAGATGCGATAGCTCAGCAGCGCCAGCCCGAACACGATGCCGGCCCGGATGAACACATCCAGCAGCTTCCTCGACAGGCGTTCTTCGAGGTTGCTATCGAGCTCGTAGGGTGCGTTCACGGGGCGGTCCTTTTCTATCGTTGCCTACTCCATGAACCACCCATGGCTCACGATCAGCGACTGGCCGGTGAGCGCATTCGAGGGGAAGGCGGCGAAGAACAGCGCAACCCGGGCCACGTCCTGGACCGTCGTGAACTCGCCGTCGACGGTTTCCTTGAGCATGACGTTCTTGATGACCTCGTCCTCGGAGATGCCCAGCTCGCGCGCCTGCTCCGGAATCTGCTTGTCGACCAGCGGCGTGCGCACGAAACCCGGCGCGATCAGATTGGCGCGCACGCCGTGCTTCGCGCCTTCCTTGGCCACGACCTTGGTCAGGCCTTCCAGTCCATGCTTGGCCGTGACATAGGCCGACTTGAGCACCGACGCTTCTTTCGAGTGCACGGAACCGATATAGATGATGCTGCCGCCACGGCCGCCCGCGTACATATGCCGCACGCAGGCGCGCGTGGCGAGGAAGGCGCCGTCGAGGTGGATCGCCAACATCTTGCGCCAGTCGATGAACGGAAACGCCTCGATCGGATGCACGATCTGGATGCCCGCATTGCTCACCAGGATATCGATGCCGCCCCATTGCGCGACCACCGCCTCGATGCCGGCCTCGACCTGGGCTTCATTGGCGACATCCATGCCCACGCCCAGCGCCTGGTGGCCGGCGTCGCGCATCCCGGCTGCGGCAAGCTCGGCCGCCTCCAGGTCGAGGTCGGCGATGGCGATGCGCGCGCCTTCGCGCGCATAGGTGAGCGCGATTTCCTTGCCGATGCCGCTGGCGGCGCCGGTGATGACAGCAACCTTTCCTTCGAGCTTCATGAGGCCTCCGTGGAATGTCTGTCACATGCTCGACCGCTCGCACGGTTCAGACAATTGGACCTTGGTCGCATGATCCGGACAAGACGGGCGCCGCGCCTTGTTGTTTGACGTACTGGCACCATCTGCATGGTTTGCCCCTTGTTGGGCGCACGATGACCACCGAAAACGGAGGCGCCATGGATGACGACATTCTGATCAGCAAGGCCGGCACCATCGAACGCTGCTGCCGGCGTGCCCGCGACGAGTATGAAAAAGACCCAAATACTTTCCCTGATGACATCACGCGCCAGGATGCCGCCACCCTGAACGTGATTCGCGCCTGGGAAGCGGCGATCGAGATGGGCGACTATGTGATCGGCAACGCCCGCCTCGGCCTGCCGCAGGACGAGCGCGAAGTCATCACCTTGCTGGCAGAACATGGCTGGATCACGCCCACCCTGGCCGAAGACCTCAAACGCACCGGCGAGTTCTGCCGCGCCGAATGGGATCATCAGGCGTCGCCGCTGCCGGCGCTGGTGACCATCATCAAACGCGGCCTCGACGATTTCACCGATTATTCGGCCGCCCTGGTGGGCGGTGTACGACTCATCGAATAAACTTATCCCCCAGTTGTCGGCGCGAAAAACAGGCGCCAACTGGTATGATTCGCCTTTTTCCGGGGGTGGCTCTCCCATTGTCCGACATGACAGGCAGCCATCCCGCACCTGATTACCAAGAAAAAAATGAGCACACCTTCCAATCTGCCTGGCTTCTTCAGCCGCCTGTCGATCGCCTTCGGCGCCCTGTTCAAGTCGCTCGGCGACGCCGAGTTCGCCGCGCGCGTGCGCGATGACGGCGTCGGCCCGACCGCCGCGCCAGCCCCGGCGCCTGCCCCCGTCCCGACACCAACTCCAGCACCTACCCCGGCCCCGGCGCCACTGCGCGCCCCGACCCCGGATTCGGCCCTGCAACTGCTGAGCCTCTTCCAGCGCGAAGCGCGCCTGATCGACTTCGCCCACGAAAACCTGTCCGCCTATTCGGACGCCGACATCGGCGCCGCCGCCCGCGTCGTGCACGAAGGCTGCGCGCGCGTGCTGCGCGAGCATTTCGCCATCGAACCGGTGCGCAACGAAGCCGAAGGCAGCCGCGTCACCCTCAACGAAGGCTTCGACGCCGCCAGCGTGCGCCTGACCGGCAACGTGGTCGGCAAGGCGCCGTTCACCGGCACCTTGAGCCATCGCGGCTGGCGCGCTTCCAAAGTCACGCTGCCGCAGCTGGCCGAGAGCCACGATGCGCGCGTGCTGGCCCCGGCGGAGGTGGAACTGTGAGCCAGCTTGACAACGCACGCTATGCCATCGGCATCGACCTGGGCACCACCCACAGCGCCCTCTCCTATGTCGACCTGCAGGCCAGCGACGGCGAGAAGGCCGTCGAGTCGGTGCTGCCGATCCCGCAGCTGACCGCGCCCGGCACGATCGAGGCGCTGCCGCTGCTGCCGTCCTTCCTCTACCTGCCGCACCCGGACGAGATGCCGGCCGGCGAACGCGCCCTGCCCTGGAGCCAGGGCGAAGAAACCGCGGTGGCGGGCGAGATGGCGCGCAGCCGCGGCGCCACCACGCCGATCCGCCTGGTGTCGTCGGCCAAGAGCTGGCTGTGCCACCCTGGCGTGGACCGCCGCGCCGCGATCCTGCCGCAGGACGCGCCGGACGAAGTGCCGCGCGTCTCGCCGCTGGCTGCATCGACCCGCTACCTCGAACACCTGCGCCAGGCCTGGAACGCGGCGCATCCGCAAGCGCCGTTCGACCAGCAATCGGTCACGGTCACCATCCCCGCCTCGTTCGACCCGGCCGCGCGTGAACTGACCGCGGAAGCGGCGCGCCAGGCCGGCTTCGCGCCCACCCTGCTGGAAGAGCCGCAGGCGGCCCTGTACAGCTGGATCCAGGGCAGCGGCGGCCGCTGGCGCAAGCAAGTGCAGCCGGGCGACATCATCCTGGTGGTCGACGTCGGCGGCGGCACCAGCGACTTCTCGCTGATCGCGATCCTGGAACGCGACGGCAAGCTCGAACCGCACCGCGTGGCCGTGGGCGACCACATCCTGCTGGGCGGCGACAATATGGACCTGGCACTGGCCCACTTCGTGGCGCGCAAGCTCGCCACCAACGGCACGCAACTGGATGCCTGGCAGATGCGCGCCCTCACCTATGGCTGCCGCAGCGCCAAGGAAGAACTGCTGGCCAACCCCAACGCCACCACCCATCCGATCGTGGTGCCGAGCCGCGGCTCGAAGCTGATCGGCGGCTCGATCCGCACCGAACTCACGCGTGAAGAAGTCACCTCTTTCATTACCGACGGTTTCTTCCCGCGCGTCGAAGCATCGGCGCGTCCAGCCGTGCGCGCCCGCGCCGGCCTGACCCAGCTCGGCCTGCCGTATGCGCAGGACGCCGCGATCACGCGCCACCTGGCCGCCTTCCTGGCGCGCCAGGCCGGCGCCACCGCCGAACTCGAAGGTTTCCAGGGCCGCGTGAACGCGGAACATACCTTCCTGCATCCGAGCGCGGTGCTGTTCAACGGCGGCGTGTTCAAGTCCGGCATCCTGGCCCAGCGCGTGATGGACACCATCAACGACTGGCTGTACATGGAAGGCGCGGAGCCAGCGCGCATGCTCGAAGGCGCCGACCTCGACCTGGCAGTGGCGCGCGGCGCGGCCTATTTCAGCTACGCGCGGCGCGGCGGCGGCGTGCGCATCCGCGGCGGCACGGCGCGTTCCTACTACGTCGGCGTCGAATCGTCGATGCCGGCCATCCCCGGCATGGAGCCACCGCTGGAAGCCTTGTGCGTGGCGCCGTTCGGCATGGAAGAAGGCAGCGAGCTCGAACTGCCCGGCCAGGAATTCGGCCTGGTGATCGGCGAGCCGGTGACCTTCCGCTTCTTCGGTTCGACCGTGCGCCGCCAGGACCGCATCGGCGAGGTGCTGGAATTCTGGGGCCCGGACGAGCTGCAGGAACTGAACGAGATCCAGGCCACCTTGCCGGCAGAAGGCCGTGTGGCCGGCGAAGTCGTGCAGGTCAAACTGCATGCGCTGGCGACTGACGCGGGCACGCTGGAACTGGCGGCCGTCGCCCGTGACGGCCAGCGCTGGAAGGTCGAGTTCGACGTTCGACCCGCCTCCGACGCACAGTGACGTACCTGGTAGGCATCGACCTTGGCACCACGAATACGGTGCTGGCCTTTGCCCATGACGGCAAGGGCGCGATCGAGCTGTTTTCGGTCGACCAGCTGGTGGCGCCCGGCGAAGTCGCCGGCGCGCCGCTGCTGCCGTCGATGCGCTACCACCCGGGCGCGGACGAACTCGCGCCCGGCGAGCTGCAACTCCCCTGGCATGCCCTCGATGTCGCCGGCGTCGAACGCGTCGCCCTCGGCCGCCTGGCGCGCGCACTCGGCGCGGCCACGCCGGGGCGCCTGGTGGCCAGCGCCAAGAGCTGGCTGTCGCATACTGGCGTGGACCGCATGGCGCCGATCCTGCCCTGGGGCGCCGAAGGTGACGTGGCCAAGGTGTCGCCGGTGGCGGCCAGCGCCAGCTACCTGGCCCACCTGCGCGCCGCATGGAACACGCGCTTCCCCAAGCAGCCGCTGGAACGCCAGCAGATCGTGCTCACGGTTCCCGCCTCGTTCGACGAAGGCGCGCGGGCGCTGACGCTGGAGGCGGCGAAGCAGGCCGGCCTGCCGGACGTGCGTCTGCTGGAAGAACCGCAGGCCGCGCTGTACGACTGGCTGTACCGGCATCGCGCCGACCTGGCGCAAGATCTCGGTGATGCGCGCCTGGTGCTGGTGGCCGACGTCGGCGGCGGCACCACCGACTTCAGCCTGGTCAAGGTCGAGGCCAGGGATGGCGAGCCGCTGCTCACCCGCATCGGCGTGGGCAACCACCTGATCCTGGGCGGCGACAATATGGACCTGGCGCTGGCCCACCTGGTCGAAGCGCGCATGGCGGAACAAGCCGGCGAAGACGCCACGCGCAGCCGCCTGTCGAGCGCGCGCCTGGCCCAGCTCACCGAACGCTGCCGCGCCGCGAAAGAACAGCTGCTGGCCGACGATGCGCCCGACCACGTCACCGTCACCCTGCTCGGCGCCGGCAGCCGCCTGATCGGCGCCAGCCGCAAGGCCGACTTGCGGCGCGCGGACATTGAACGCATCGTGCTCGATGGCTTCTTCCCGCTCAATGCGGCGCAAGAGGACGCCAAACGCGCGCGCGCCGGCATCGTCGAATTCGGCCTGCCGTATGCGAGCGACCCGGCCATCACGCGCCACCTGGCGGGCTTCCTGCGCCAGCACGCGGCCGCCGCGCGCGAGGCGCTTGGCCTGCCCGACGATGGCGCGCTGCCGGTGCCCGACACCGTGCTGCTCAACGGCGGCGTGTTCCGCGGCGCGGCGCTGGCGCAGCGGCTGGTCGATACCCTGGCGGCATGGCGTGGCGCGCCAATGCGCGTGCTGCACAACGACAACCCCGACATCGCCGTCGCCCGCGGCGCCGTGGCCTATACGCTGGCGCGCCAGGGCCTGGCGCCGGCCATCGAAAGCGGCGCCGCGCGCAGCTATTACCTGCTGCTCGATGGCGAGGCGCAAGGAGACAAGCTGCGCACCGTCTGCCTGCTCCCGCGCGGCACGCCGGCCGCGCTCGAGGTGGCGCTGGCGGACCGCAGCTTCGCGCTGCGCGTCGGCCGTCCGGTGCGCTTCCACCTGGTGTCGACCATCGCCGACAGCGGCGCGCCGCCGCAGGCCGGCGACCTGGTCGACCTCGATCCGTCCGAGGTGGTGCGCCTGCCGGCGATCGCCACCGTGCTGCGCGCCGCGCGCGGCGCGCCAAGCGAGACCCCGGTGCGGCTGGTCACGACGCTGAGCGAAGTCGGCACGCTCGACGTGCATTGCGTGGCCGAGGATGGCGGCCAGCGCTGGCAGCTCGCCTTCCAGTTGCGCGGCGAAGATGACAGCGATACGCAGGAAGAGGTGCTGCCTCTGGAGCTGGATGCCGCCGTCGACAAGATCGAGCGTGTGTTCGGCGCCCGCTCGAAACAGGTCGATCCGAAGGAAGTGAAACAGCTGCGCGCCGGCCTGGAGCATCTGCTGGGCGCGCGCGAACGCTGGACCACGCCCCTGCTGCGGCGCCTGTTCGACGCCCTGCTGGCGCGCGCGAAAGGCCGGCGGCGCTCGGTCGAGCACGAGCGCGCCTGGCTGAACCTGGCCGGCTACTGCCTGCGCCCCGGCTTCGGCCATCCGCTCGACGAATGGCGCATGGAGCAGCTGTGGGCGATGTTCGAGGGCGGCGTCCAGCACCACAAGGACAGCCAGGTGCGCGCCGAATGGTGGACGCTGTGGCGCCGGGTGGCGGGCGGCCTGTCGACCGCATCGCAGCTGCGCGTGCTGGACGATTTCGCCTTCAACCTGCAGGCCGACGAATCGGAGCGCGGACGCCGTCCGGTCACCCTGGTCGACGGCAGCGAAGAAGACATGCTGCGCGTGGGCGCCTCGCTCGAACGCATTCCGTCGGCCTACAAGGCGGAGATCGGTGAATGGCTGCTGGGCCAGATCGAGGGCATCCCGTCCGGCGGCAAGCTCGATGCGCGCGCCAGCGCGCGCTATGGCCGCTATCTGTGGGCCCTGGGCCGGGTTGGCGCGCGCCAGTCGTTCCAGTCGAGCGCCCACGAAGTGGCCCCGCCCGAGGTGGCCGAAAGCTGGCTGGTAAAACTGCTGCAACTGGACTGGCGCAAGGTGGAGCCGGCCGGCTTCGCCGCCGCCCACATCGCGCGCATGACGGGCGACCGCTCGCGCGATATTGGCCAAGCGGTGCGCGAAGACGTGCTGCGGCGCCTGGCCGCCAGCGGCGCGCCGCCGATGTGGACGGCGATGGTGCGCGAGGTGGTGGAGCTGGACCAGGCGGTCGAGACGCGCCTGCTGGGCGATGCGCTGCCGCCGGGGCTGAAGCTGCTGCACTAGGAACGCTGTGAGTATTGGTTAGCCTTTTTTCAATCCATGGGTTTATCATAACTAGTTCATCAACGGCTACTTGGCAATCCTGTCGACACCAATTTTCGACAACAGTCAAAATGAAGAAAAAAACAAATGCGTTTTTTTGGATAATTTCTCCGACTTATAAATTTGCAGAGAGAAATAAAATAAATCTATCCCAAAAACCCGATGGGAAGACCAAAATTACAGATGGCATAAAAAAATACAATGTTTATTATTTGAGGGTAAGCATTGCACTAATACTACCGATAGAGGTGTTTTTTCAACTAACCTCTACGAGTGAAAACTGGAAACTCGAAAAATACTTCATTACTGTATTTTTAGGCTGGCTTATATTTTCAAGATCGATTGAGATTTTTAAAGCATTCTTAGACGATGCGGTAGAAAAATTAAACGGACTACCTTCCACCAGCAAGCTGAATTTTGGCGACCGACTACGTTTAGCATTTAACAGCTATATCGAATTAGTCATCAGTTTCGGCATTTTATACTACATACTACCATCAACTTTCTTTAAAGGAAGTGCTTCACCATTTTTCTTTGAGAACATTTTCGAAGCCATATATTTCAGCGGTGTTACGATGACAACTATAGGCTACGGCGATATAAGTCCTGCCAATTGGTTTACTCAAATAATGATTTTATTTCAAGTATTCTGTGGGCTAACTTTGGCATTGGTTTCCTTTACTGTCTACACTAGCTTAGCACTTTCAAATCCAAAAACGACTGATGCAGAGGAATAGATTATGGCAGATGAGATAAGCGCAGTCCTTAACACAGAAAATGGGCCAATCGCAACGAGAGATCTTTCCTATTTCCTCTATCTCTTTCGTGCCGCTTATGTAGCCGCGCACCAAGAAATTAATTCACAACAGCATGTAGAACTAGCAACGGACTACCAAGCACTTGAGTTTTCGAAAACAATAAAAGCTCGCATCGCTAATTTCCACTGGTCCTCCATTCGTGATCTGGCCTTATACGAACTACACCCTAAAGACGAGCTATCTATAATTGATATATCCCGAAGAAACCCTCTTGACATTGTATTTGCCGCAACCCCTCCCGCACTTATAGTTGCAGTAATTATTGCTGGTGGATCCTTCCAGTTTAACTCTGGCAGAATAATTTTACCCTCTCTAAAAAATGCGATAACCAATATGAGAGTAGCATTTGGCCAGCAACCTCAGCAAAAAATTACTCCACCGAGAGAAGATCAGCCATAGGCTGCAGGGTAAAATATCAAGATTGACATAATTGAGCATGGGCTAGCAAGTGCCGCTCTCGCAAAGTCAACTTATGTAATTAAAAAGCCGCACAGGATCAACGACGCCGGCTTGCCCTTGCGCAGATGCAGCGGTTCGCTTATCTCGACCACGCGCAGGCCATGCCGCTCGAACGGCGCAATCCAACTCAAAATCGTGCGGAAGTACCAAGGCGGCGCGTCTTGGAAATCGTCGCTGCAGCCGGCCTGGCTCTCTGAGCGCCAGCCGTCGACATAGGGGCGCGTCGCCGCAGGCCCATCAAGGGGTGACGGTCCGCACGATCAGCGTTCCGCCGGCGCGCACATAAGTCGGCGCGGCGGCGAACAGGCCGTCGACCGCTTCATGTCCGATCAGCGAGAACTTCGAACGCATTCCGTCGGCCAGCAAGCTCAATGCGCGTGCCAGCGCGCGTTATGGCCGCTACCTATGTGTTGGACCAGGCGGTCGAGACGCGCCTGCTGGGCGATGCACTGCCGCCGGGATTGAAACTGCTGCGCTGACGCCGCCATACCCAAGCATCGGGGTCGGGATTCGTTGATGACCAAAACTTACTATGCTAAGTTTTGCTCATCAGGTAATCAGGGAGCTGTTTCCTTGCATGTCCATGACCACGTCCTCCATCCCTTCCACGCCGGTCGCAGACTGGCATGCGATGCCGGCCGACGCCGTCCTGCGCCAGCTGGCTTCGATCCCCGACGGACTCGCACCGGATGAAGCGGCGCGGCGCCTGGCGCTGCACGGCCCCAACACGCTGCCATCGCCACCGCGCACGCCCGCCCTCCTGCGCTTTCTGCTGCAATTCAATAACGCGCTGATCCTGTTCCTGCTCGCCGCCGCGGCACTGGCCGCCGTGCTCGAACACTGGGTCGACGCGGCCGTGATCGTCGGCGTGGTCACCGTGAACGCCATCGTCGGCTTCGTCCAGGAAGGCAAGGCGGAGCAAGCCCTCGGCGCCCTGCAAGCCATGCTGGCGCCCACTGCGCGCGTCGTGCGCGCCGGCCAGCACGCGACCGTCCCGGTGGCCACGCTGGCGCCGGGCGACGTGGTGCTGCTCGAAGCCGGCGACCGCGTCCCCGCCGACCTGCGCCTGCTGCGCGCCCGCGCCCTGCTGGTCGACGAAGCGATCCTCACCGGCGAATCGGTGGCCAGCGTCAAGACCGGTCACGCCGTCGACGCCGGTGCGGCGCTGGGCGACCGCGAAGGCATGGCGTATTCAGGCACGCTGGTCGCCGCCGGCCAGGGCCTCGGCCTGGTGGTCGCCACCGGCAGCCATACCGAGATCGGCCGCATCAGCACCATGCTCGGCAAGGTCGAGCCGCTCACCACGCCCCTGCTGCGCCAGATCAACGGCTTCGGGCGGCGCTTCACGGTGCTGTCGATCGCCGTCGCCGCGCTGCTGTTCGCCTATGCGGTCGGCTTGAAGGGGATGGACTGGGTCGAGGCGCTGATGATGGTGGTGGCGATCGCGGTGGCGCTGGTGCCCGAAGGCTTGCCGGCGGTGATCACCATCACCCTCGCCATCGGCGTGCAGCGCATGGCCGCGCGCCACGCCATCGTGCGCCGCCTGCCGGCGGTGGAGACGCTGGGCGCGACCACCGTGATCTGTTCCGACAAGACCGGCACCCTGACCCGCAACGAGATGACGGCCTGCCGCGTGGTGACCGGTGCGGGCAGCATCGGCGTGAGCGGCGCCGGCTATGCGCCGCTGGGCGCGTTCGCGCTGCCCGAGGACGGCGCCGGCCTGCCGGCCAATGCGCGCCGCCTGGTCGAAGCCGGCCTGCTGTGCAACGACGCCCACCTGCGCCTGGCTGCGGGCGGCTGGCATGTGGACGGCGATCCGATGGAAGGCGCGCTGGTGGCGCTGGCAATGAAGGCCGGGCTCGAGCCGGACGCCCTGCGCGCCGGCCATCCGCGCGCCGACGAGATCCCGTTCGACGCCCAGCACCGTTTCATGGCCACGCTGCACGGCCTGGCCGACGGCGGCGCCGAGCTGTTCGTCAAGGGCGCGCCGGAACGCGTGCTGGCCATGAGCGGCGCGCAACTCGACGTGTCCGGGGCAAGCATGCCGCTGGATACCGCTTGCTGGGAAGGCCACGTCGCGGCGGCGGCCTCCAGCGGCGAGCGCGTGCTGGGCTTCGCCCTGCGGCGCTTCGCGCATGCGCCGCCGCAGCTGGACTTCGAAGCCGTGGACGAGCTGGTGTTCCTGGGCCTGGTCGGCTTCATCGATCCGCCGCGGCCCGAGGCGCTGGCCGCGATCGCCGATTGCCGCAGCGCCGGCATCGCGGTCAAGATGATCACCGGCGACCATGGCGCGACCGCCGCCGCCATCGCCGCGCAACTCGGCCTGGCCGAGCAGCCGGTGGTGGCGACCGGCCAGGACGTCGACGCCGTCTCCGACGCCGAGCTGCGGACCCTGGCGCGCCGCACCCACGTCTTCGCCCGCACCAATCCCGCCCACAAGCTGCGCGTGGTGCGCGCGCTGCAGGCCGAGGGCGAGGTGGTCGCGATGACCGGCGACGGCGTCAACGATGCCCCGTCGCTGAAGCAGGCCAACGTCGGCATCGCCATGGGCAACAAGGGCACCGAGGCGGCCAAGGAAGCGGCCCAGATCGTGCTGGCCGACGACAACTTCGCTTCCATCGTGGCGGCCGTGAGCGAGGGACGCACCGTCTACGACAACATCCGCAAGGTCATCGCCTGGACCCTGCCGACCAATGGCGGTGAGGTGCTGGCGATCGTCGCGGCGCTGGTGCTGGGGTTGACCCTGCCGATGACGCCGCCGCAGATCCTGTGGATCAACATGATCCTGACCATCACGCTCGGCCTGGTGCTGGCCTTCGAGCCGGCCGAGCCGGGCGTGATGGCGCGCCGGCCGCGCGATCCGCTAGCGCCGCTGCTGTCGCCCTTCATGCTGTGGCGGGTGGCGTTCGTGTCGGTGCTGTTCACCGCCGGCGTGTTCGCCGTGATGGCCTGGGCCGAACGCCGCGGCCTGGACACCGAGACGGCGCGCACGATGGTGGTCGACACGCTGTGCGTGCTGGAGATCTTTTACCTGTTCAACGTGCGCTACCTGCACATGCGCTCGTTCACCTGGCGCGGCGCGCGCGGCACGCCGGCGGTGCTGTGGGCGATCCTTGTCGTGGTGGTCGCGCAGCTGGCGTTCACCTACCTGCCGTGGATGCAGGCGCTGTTCGATACCCGCGCCGTAGCGCTCATCGACGGCGTGGCGATCCTCGGCATCGGGCTGGCGTTCATGGTGGTGCTCGAATTCGAGAAGCTGCTGCTGCGGCGCTGGGGCGTGTTCGCGGACATCAGCTAGACAATGCGCCAGGGTGGTTCCGTCCAGGCCTCGGCATGCGCATGCGTGGCAAGGCCTGGCAGCCGGGACCACGACTGCCGGGCTGACACCGCAGGCAAGGTCATTTATATTGCTCGGATTACAAAGTCAATGTGGCGGCGATGGATACGATCGATACGCAGGCAAGGCAATGTTTGGCGACCGGCGTGACCGCCGAGGGACAGGCTGCGCCATTTCTGGTGGCAATCCCGGATGCCGGCCCCGCATCCCGCGAAACGCTGGGCGGAAAGGCGTGGTCGCTGCATCGGCTTGCAGCGTCGGGATTCAATGTGCCGCCGGCCCATGTGCTGACAACCGCCTTCTTCGCGCCCTGGATCGCAAGGCTGCGCGCCACGCCGGCCTGGCAGACATTGACTCAGGCGGAGCAACCGGACTGGCCTACGGCCTGCGCCGCACTACGCATCCACGTGGACGGCCTCGAATGGGACGCCGACCAGCGGCGCGCCATCGACCTCCTGGCGAGCCAATGCCAGGCGCATGAACCCGGCGTGCGGTTCGCGGTGCGCTCTTCGTCGCCCGACGAAGACCTCGCCGCCGCCTCGTTCGCCGGCGTGTACCGCACCTGCCTGGGCGTGCCCGCTTCCCGGCTCGAGGAAGCGATCCGCGACTGCTTCGCCTCTTGCCTGGCCGTCCCGGCATTCGCCTACAAGAGCGCGCGTGCG
The DNA here is from genome assembly GCF_000315425.1 of Massilia timonae CCUG 45783. Classification (GTDB taxonomy): domain Bacteria; phylum Pseudomonadota; class Gammaproteobacteria; order Burkholderiales; family Burkholderiaceae_D; genus Telluria; species Telluria timonae. Next base: position 158,646 of record NZ_JH992922.1, read on the forward strand.
ATGCCGGTGTTCGAGCCGGCGATGGCCGTCATCGTCCAGCGGCAGGTCGAGAGCGAAGTCTCCGGCGTGGGCTTTTCCATCAATCCCCTGACGAACGACCTGGACGAAGCGCTCGTCAATGCAAGCTGGGGGCTGGGAGATGCGCTGGTCGATGGGCAGGTCGTGCCGGACCAGTTCGTGCTCGACAAGGCGAGCGGACGCCTGCTCGAAGGCACGCCGGGCAGCAAGGCATGCCCCGCGCCGCATGGCGCGGGCTTCTGTCTCGATCCAGCGCAACTGGCCGAGGTGACGGCGACGCTGGCCAGCGTCGAAGCATTGTTCGGCGCTCCTGTCGACATGGAGTTCGCCTACGCCGCGGGAACGCTGCATCTGCTGCAGGCGCGCCCGGTCACGGCATACACGCCGCTTACGCCGGACATGACTTCCCGCCCCGGCACGCCACGGACCCTGTACATGGACATCTCTCTCGCCAAGGGCATGACGATCAATGCGCCGGTGTCGCCCATGGGCCAGGACTGGCTGAAACACACCATCGCGCACCTGATCCGCCACTGCGCCGGTCCGGTCGACCTGCCGCTGGACCGGGCCGACGGATGGCTGTGCATCCAGGGTGGGCGCATGTACCTGAATCTTTCCCGCGTCCTGTGGCTGGCGACGCCCCTGCAACTCGCGCACAGCAATGCGCCGACCGACCAGCTTCTCGCGGAAACCCTGGCCACCATCGATGCCACCCGCTACCGCTCTGCGACACGGCCATCGCTGTTGCCGCTCCTGCGCGTCGTGCCCGGCGCGCTTTGGAGGCTGCGGCGCGCATTGTGGCGCAGCCTGCATGCATTCATCGCGCCGGACCATGCGCGGCGCCTGCATCGTCTGCGCGAACGCGACGCCATGGCGCGCCTGTCGGCGCCGGGCGGCAAGGACTCGACACTGCCGCAGCTGCAGCAACGGCTCGGCGCGGTGGCGATCGAGGCCATCGTCGACGTCGCCCTGCCGGCGATGCTCGCCGGCGTCGGCGCCACCGCGACGCTGGCGCGCCTGGCGCGCAGGCATTGCGACGACGAGCGGCGTCTGCTCGCCAGCCTGACGCGCGGCGCTGGCGGCAACCTGGTGGTGGAAATGGGCATCGCCATGGTCCGCCTGGCGCGCATGCTGGCGCCCGCCGACTACGCCGATACGGATTCGCTGGCTGCCCGCATCGCGCGCCGCGAGATGCCGGCAGCCTTCCTGGCCGAGTGGGACCGGTTCCTCGCTGTCTATGGCTGCCGCGGCCCGGGAGAAATGGACCTCGCCAATGCCAGCTACCGGGACGATCCCGCCATCCTGCTGCGCCAGATGTCCTTCCTCGCCGGCGTGTCCGATGAGCGCGATCCGGCAGCCGCCCATCGCCGGCTGGCGCAGGAACGGGAACGAGCCTACACGGCACTGCTGCGCAGGTTCGGGCCCGTGCGCCGCCTGCTGCTCAAACGCCTGTACGCGGTGTCGACCGCGTTTGCCGGCAGCCGCGACACACCGAAGCATATCAACCTGATGTTCCGCCAAAGCATGCGAACCCAGGCGCTGGCGCTTGGCGCAAAGCTGGTGGCAGAGGGGCGCCTGGACGATCCGCACGATATCTTCGGCCTCTACTATGCCGACCTGGAGCCGGCACACGCTGACCGGCCTGACTTGCGCGAGCGACGGCGCATGCGGACCGGCTTTCTGCAAGTGCTGGCGCGACAAGTGCACGTCTTTCCCTCATTGATCGACTCGCGTGGTCGCATCCTGCGCGCGCCGCGGCGGGACGACCGGACCGGCGGATTGCTTGGCGTAGGGATATCGCCCGGGGTAGCAAGGGGCCGCGTCAAGTGCCTGCGCAACGCGCACGAAAAGTCGCTTGCGCCGGGCGAAATCCTGGTCGCTTTCACCACAGATCCGGGATGGACGCCGCTGTTCGTCAACGCCGCCGCCATCGTCCTCGAAATCGGCGGCGCGCTGCAGCATGGCGCATTGGTCGCGCGGGAGTTCAACAAGCCCTGCGTGGTAGGCATCGGTGACGTCTTCCAGCGACTGCGCGATGGCCAGCTGGTCGAGGTCGACGGAGAGCGCGGCATCGTGCTCGTCATCGACGAGCAGGCTAAAGACAGCGTGTCCTGAAGGTCGCCTGCCATCGAGGGCAGCCGCCGTCAGCCGGGGCGATCCGGCGAATCCGGCATGACGCCGGCCAGAATGAGCGACACCGGCTTGCCGGTATGCGGATGCAGCGGCTCGCGCATCTCCACCACGCGCAGGCCGTGCCGTTCGAACAGCGCGATCCAGCTCGAGATCGTGCGGAAGTACCAGGGCGGCGCGTCCTGGAAGTCAGTGCTGAAGCCGGCCCAGCTGCCCGCACGCCAGCCGTCGACATAGGGGGCATCGCCGCAGGCCATCAAGGGGTGGACGGTCTGCACGATCAGCGTTCCACCGGCCCGCAGATAAGTCGGCGCGGCGGCGAACAGGCCGTCGACCGGTTCATGTCCGATCAGCGAGAAGTTGGCGACGGCGACGTCAACCGACAATGCCAGCTCGCCGGCCGCGATCCGTTCATACGACAGCACGCGGAAGTCGCCGCCGCCGACCGCCCGCGCCTGCCGGATAAGGCCGTCGATCGCATCCACGCCGACCATCTCCACCTCGGGCAGCGCGCGCACCAGCCAGCCTTCGCCGCAGCCGAGATCGACGCCTGTGCGCGGCGCGCGCGCGCGCACCGCCTCGACGATGGCGGCATTGGTCACCAGGGTGCGGCTTTCGATTTCTCCGCTGCGCACGGCGCTGGTCCAGGGAGTCGCATTGCGCGACCAGGATTCGAGGATTGCTGCGTCGGTATGGCTGCTCATATTCCCTCCTTGACGCCGATTATGCACCAACCGAACGCGTCGTCCCGGCATGGCGGTCGTGGTTTTCAGTGAACCTTTTTCATCGCCGGCACGAGATAATGCAGGGTCGATTCCGGATGATGCCTGCCCATGCCCCGATCAAGATACGCCTGCCTGATTGCCCTCACCTTCTTCGCCACCGCGGCCAGCGCCGCCGACGAGGCCACTCGGGTGTTCGTCGAGAACGGCGAGCTGCATTATTCCGGCTACCTGGACGACGACGCCAACCAGCGCCTGTTCGCGCTATACGACAGCCTGGCCATCAAACCGACGGTGCTCGCCATCGAGAGCAAGGGCGGCATCGTCGACTTCGGCCTCGACCTGGGCGACTGGGTGTACCGGAAGGGCCTGGACGTCAAGGTGAGCGCGTACTGCCTGTCTTCCTGCGCCAACTACGTGTTCACCGCCGCGCCGCGCAAGACCGTCAGCAACGTGGCCGTCATCGGCTTCCACGGAGGCATCAGCAGCGCGACGTTCAACCTTGGAGGTGAACGGAAAGCCGCCTACGATGCCATGACGAAGGAACAGCAGGACGCATTCTGGGCCGGCCATCGGAAGGAAATCCAGCCGCTGCTCCAGCGCGAGACCGATTTCTTCAAGAAGATCGGCGTCAGGCAGTACATCACGACGTATGGACAGGCGAGCCGCTTCGACCTGCCCGATATGGACGGATGGACCTTCACCAGGGAAGACTTCGCCCGCTTCGGCGTCGATCGCATCGAGGTGATCGACGGACCATGGCGACCGGCAATGCCGGGCAAGGCCATCACGATCACCACGATCGAGGTCGACTAGGCGCCTATCCCGGCGCTGGGGGGCGTCGGCCATCGGCTGGATCGGGTAGACTGGCCGCCGTCGCTTCCACGCACCTGCCATCGCCGTCCCATGACATCTCCGCAACGCCTGCCGATCCTGCTCGTCGCCGTCACCGCCGCCGCCATCATCTTCGCCTTCATCAAGAAGCCGGCCGAGCAGGTGGCGCCACCGCCGCCGCTGATTTCGCTGGAAAAAATGGGGCACCTCGTCTCGCTCAAGATGAACTACGCGGACGTCATCGAGTTCACGCAACCGAACGCGGTCGATATCCCCTGGTCGCAATGGGAAGTACGGCTGGGCAGCACCCGCGTGCTGCTGGTCGCGCGCGGCGATTGCACCATCGCAACCGACCTGCGCCAAGCGCGCTACGAAGACATCGACGAGCGAGCGCGCACCCTCACCATCGTGCTGCCGCCGCCGACTCCGCTGCAGGCGCGCATCAGCCACGAGGCGCGCAACCGGGGCGGCTCCTATTTCTATGCGGTCACCGAACAGGGGCTGCAAGCCTTCATTCCTTCCGCCCAGACACGCACCACGGCGATGAACAATGCGCTGGGCACGGCGCAGAAGGCGGTGCAGGCGGCCTGCAGCCAGCCGGCCGTGCTGAACACGGCCAAGGAAAACGCGGCCACCGTCATGCAGGCCACCCTGGCCGCCACCGGCTGGATGCCGACCGTCATCTGGGAACCGCTGTCGGGCGCCAGGCCCTGAGCGGCCGCGCCTATCCGCCCACCAGCGCGACGAAGCGCGCGAGTTCCTCGTCCACGAAGGCTTCCACCGGCTTGACCGGGTTGAAGGCCCACCACAGCAAAGCGCCCTGCCACTGGCTCGCCATGAACCTGCCGACGCCGGCGGGCGCGCCGGGCGTCGCGGCGAAACAGGCATCCAGCGCGACATTCAGGGTATTGCCCCAGGCGGCGCCGCGCTCGCGCAGCAGCGGGTCGCGCAGGTCTTCGCGTAGCAGCAGCAAGCCCTGGGCGTAGGCTTCGATGCCGCCATAGTCGCGCGACAGGCCGACCAGCAGCCGGCGCGCGCCAAGTGGCGTGCGCTCCATCGAGCCGATCAGATCGGCGGTGCGCTGTTCCAGCACGTCCCATGCATGCAGCAAGGCGCGCTGACGCAGCCCGGCCTTGCTGCTGAAGCGCTGCACCAGGGTCGCGCCGGACAGGCCGGTCGCCGCTGACAGGCTGGCGAAGGTCAGGTGGTCCGGGCCGCTGCCGTGCATCAGCGCGACCGCCTGGTCGAGGACCGCCAGGTCGGGAAGGGTCTTGGTGCGTGCCATGCCGGCATTATCCCATAAGCGAACAATCATTTATAATTGATTTATAAATGAACGTTTGTTTATAAATCTACCCAAGGAGATGCATATGGATCTGAACGACAGGATCGCCCTGGTGGCGGGCGGCACACGCGGCGCCGGCCGCGGCATTGCCATCGAACTCGGCGCGGCCGGCGCCACCGTCTACGTCACCGGCCGCACCACGCGCGCGCAGCAATCCGAATACGCGCGGCCGGAGACGATCGAAGAGACAGCCGAGCTGGTGACGGCGGCCGGCGGCCGCGGGATCGCGCTGCAGGTCGACCATCTCGATCCGCGCCAGGTGCAGGCGCTGGTGGAACGCATCCGCCGCGAGGCTGGCCGGCTGGACATCCTGGTCAACGACATCTGGGGCGGAGAGAACCTCAACGAGTGGGAAAAGCCGGTCTGGGAACACGACCTCGACAAGGGCTTGCGCATGCTGCGCCTGGCCATCGACACCCACCTGATCACGGCTCACCACGCCCTGCCCCTGATGCTCGAGCATGCGGGCGGCCTGCTGGTGGAGATCACCGACGGCACCGCCGCCTACAACGCCGACCACTACCGCCTGAATCCCTTCTATGACCTGGCCAAGACGGCGGTCAACCGCATGGCCTGGGCCCATGGACGCGACCTCGGCCCGCGCGGCGCCACCGCGGTCTGCCTCACGCCGGGCTGGATGCGCTCTGAAATCATGCTCGAAACCTTCGGGGTTGGCGAGGACAACTGGCGCGCGGCGCAGGAGCCGCACTTCGTGATCTCGGAAACGCCGCGCTTCGTCGGCCGCGCCGTCGCCGCCATCGCAGCCGACCCGGAACGCGCGCGCTGGAACGGGCAATCGCTGTCGAGCGGCGAGCTGGCCAAGGTCTACGGCTTCACCGACCTGGATGGCTCGCGGCCCGATGCCTGGCGCTACATGGTCGAGGTCGTCGACGCAGGCAAGCTGGCCGATGCGATCGGCTATCGATAAAGGCAGTCGATAAATTTCGTTACTATCTATCACTATTGATAGACAATACTCGCTCCCTTTTTTTGACCGGATTTCACATGCTTGCACGCTTGCTCCATCGTCTGACCTTGTCGACGATCCTCGCCAGCGCCATCCTGGCGCCGGCCTTCGCCCAGAAACCCGAAAGCCGCGCCGAGGCGGTCAAGATTGTCGCCGACATGCGGCGCCTGGTCATGCCGGGCGCCATCGAGCGTCTTGAAGCGGTGCGCATCGGCGGCATCGACCAGTGGATCTCGGTGCGCGGCGTCGACCGCCGCAATCCGGTGCTGCTGATGATCCACGGCGGCCCGGGCTATGTGTCGATGCCCACCAGCTGGTATTTCCAGCGCGGCTGGGAAGACTTCTTCACCGTGGTGCAATGGGACCAGCGCGGCGCCGGCAAGACCTACGCCGCCAACGATCCGGCCATCGTGGCGCCGACCATGAAGCGCGCCCGCATGCTCGCCGACGCCGAGGAAATGGTGCAATGGCTGCGGCGCGAGTTCGGCAAGGAGCGCATCTTCGTGCTCGGCCACTCCTGGGGCAGCTCGCTCGGCATCGAGCTGGCCAGCAAGCACCCGGAATGGCTGCACGCCTACATCGGCATGGGCCAGGCCACCAACGGGCCGGAGGGCGAACGGCGCGGCCTGCGCTTCGCGCTCGACGCCGCGCGGCGCGACAACAACGCCAAGGCGGTGCAGGAGCTCGAATCGCTCGGCCCCTACGCAACGCCGGGCCGCCCGATCGTGCTCAAGGACATGTACCTGCAGCGCAAGTGGCTGGGCTATTACGGCGGCGCCATTCACGGCCGCAAGGACTTCGCCCACGAAGGCGCGGCGGCGCGCCTGTCGCCCGAATACACGGACGCCGACCTGCGCACGATCTGGAAAGCCAACGATTTCTCGCAGGAACACCTGCTGGCCGAAGTCATCTCGACCGACTTCAGCGGCTACAAGCGCTTCGACTGCCCGATCATCATCTTCAATGGCCGCTACGACTACAACGTCTCGTCGACCGTGACCGCCGAGTGGTTTGAGACCGTGAAGGCGCCGCACAAGAAGCTGGTGTGGTTCGAGCACTCGGGCCACGAGATGTTCAACGAAGAACCGGGCAAGATGCTCGATTCGCTGCTGCGCCATGTGCGGCCGATCGCCGAGAAGGCCGGCGACGTGGCGCCCTGAAGCCAGCCTGCCTGCGCCAGCCGGGCGCGCCGGTCAGCCATCAGGACGCGGGGATCGACTGAAGCAACGCATCGCGCGCGTCCTTGTACTGCCTGGATCCCTTCAGGCGCTCCAGGTAACGGATTGGCCGCCGCTTGTCCATGCCGATCTCGTAATTGAGGCTGCCGCGCGCACCGCAATAGGCCTCGCAAGTACGCCCGGCATTGGGAGGAGACCGATCGGTCAGCGTCAGCATGCCGTCCTTCTCTCCAACTTTGAGCACGCACGGAAAATCACCCACGATCGGCGGCGCTGGATCGCGATAGACGAACATGCCGTCCTCGAAGCGCGCCATGCCGTAAATGCCGCAGCTATGGCCATTGAAGAAATCGAGGTGCACGCGCAGGTACACATGATCGCGGTCGTACGGGACGATCTCGACGATGTCCTCGGCCTGGTAGGACTCTGTTTCGTCCTTGCCCGGCACGATGACTCCACTCATGAAACGGTGCTTGTACACGCCAGCAATGCGCTTCATCGCCTGCACTGCCGGCGAGGCCGGCGTAGCGGCAATGGCGGCGCCGGCAAGGATGATGCCGGCCAGGAAAAAGCCTGTATATTTCATTTCCAGCCTCGAATCGTAAGTACACACAACACTTTACAGGACAACGAAAGGCCCACGTACTACTACGTACGCAATCCGCATGAGCATTCGTGTAAAATCGTTTCAGCAGGTTATCGAATCATTCGCGAAATAATCAACTATATAGGTGACAAAACCATGCGAGTCTTCCCGTCCAAAGGAAAATCCCTCGTGTTCGCTCTCGCAGCAACCGTCCTCTCCGCCAGCGCCTTCGCCCAGAACTGGCCAACCGGCACCGTGACCGTGGTCGTGCCATGGCCGGCCGGCGGCCCGTCCGACATCGCTGCGCGCCCGCTGGCGAAAGGCCTGACTACCGACCTGAAACAGTCGTTCGTGATCGATAACCGCGGCGGCGGCGGCGGCAATATCGGCACCCTGGCCGTGACCCGCGCCAAGCCGGACGGCCAGACCCTCCTGATCACCTCGAGCGCGCCGATCGTGATCAACCCGAGCCTGTACAAGAAGATGGCCTTCGACCCGGCCAAGGACCTGATTCCGGTCACCAACCTGCTGCGCGCGCCGCTGGTGCTGGTCGCCCACCCATCGGTGCCGGCCAAGAACGTCAAGGAACTGCTGGCCCACATCCAGTCGAAGAAAGGCCAGTTCTCGTACGCGTCGGCCGGCAACGGCACCCCGCAGCACCTGACCGGTGAACTGTTCCGCGGCGTGACCAAGCTCGACATGGTGCACGTGCCGTACAAGGGCTCGGCGCCGGCGATCTCCGACCTGCTGGGCGGTCACATCCCGATCATGTTCGACTCGACCATCGCGATCATGCCGCACATCAAGAGCGGCAAGGTCAAGCCGATCGCCATCTCGGGCAACAAGCGCTCGCCGCTGCTGCCGGACGTGCCGACCTTCGCCGAAGCGGGCCTGAACATCGAGTCCTACGCCTGGTACGGCCTGTTCGTGCCGGCCAAGACCCCGAAAGCCATCGTCGACAAGATCAACGCCGAATCGCAGAAAGTCATGAAGCAGCCGGACTTCCAGCGCGTGCTGGCCGACACCGGCACCGAGTACGTGGGCGATACGCCTGAGAACTTCGCCAAGTTCGTGCAGGCCGAAAGCGCGAAATGGTCGAAGATCGTGAAGGACAGCGGCGCGACCGTCGACTGATCCACTCGATCCTGTAGTACCCCACTAAAACGGGTGACGCGGCATGGCCGGTCACCCGTTTCTTCATCAAGCCCGCTTTTCCGTCAGCGTCACGCGGTGGAAGTGCGACGACGTCAGCCCGACGCCCGCCGCATCGAACACGTCCAGCACGTTCTGGTGCAGATGGTTGCGCACCTCGGCCCGCCCGCGCGGGCTGTCGGCCGAGGAATGCGCGCACAGCCGGTATTCGACATAGAAATCCGACAGCGCCGCCTGCACGATGAAGGGTTTCGGTTCGGCCGCGATGCCTGGCGTCGCCGCGGCAGCCTGTTCGAGCAGCGCGTGCGCGGTGCGCCACGGCGTCTCGTAGGCGAGCGTCACCTTGACCTCGGTGACGAAACCGTCCTCGATCACGCCGTCGCGCGAGAAGTTGCTGGTGGTGTTGGACAGCACCCAGGCGTTGGGCATCAGGACTTCTTCGCCGCTGCCGGTGCGCAGGCGCGTCTCGAACATGCCCATGTCGACCACGGTACCCTCCTTGTCGCCCACGCGCACGTATTCTCCCTTGCGCAGCGAGCGGGTGTACATCAGGATCAGGCCAGCGGCGCCCTGCGCCACGATGCTCGAGGCGCCGATCGACACCATCAGGCCGGCCAGCACCGTCACGCCCTGGAAGGCGGCCGTGTGCGAGCCGGGCAGGTAGGGATAGGACATCGCCAGCGCGAACAGCCCGATCACCAGGTTGACCAGGCGCCGGGTCGGCGCCGCCGTGTCCTGGTCCAGCCAGCCTACCTGCAATTCGCCGCTCTCGACCCGCTTGAACACCGAGGCCGCGGTCAGCATCACCAGGCGCGCCAGCGCGGCGATGACCAGCACCACCAGCAGGCCGGGAATGGCGGCCGCCATCGACTGACCGATCCCCACCGCCAGCTCCACCAGGTAACCCTTGAGCCACTCGCCCCAGCTGCGGGTGTAGGCGAATTCGCCGAGCAGGAAGCTGATCCAGATATAGGTGGCCAGCAGGCGCAGGCCCCATACCACCGCCATCGTCACCTGGCGCAGGAAGCTCACATACAGCTGGGCGTCGAGCAGGCGCACGTTGCGAAAGCTCACCCGCGCCAGGCGCACGCCGAGCAGGCGCTCGAAGCGGGTCTTGACCGCGCTGCGCAGCAGCACCAGCGCGCGCAGCACGACGACGTAGGCCAGGGTGGCGGCGACGCACAGCGCGGCGGCTTCGATCAGCACGCGCGGGTCGCTCGCCTCGCGCCGCGCGGCCAGCGCGCGCTCCAGCTTGCCCGCGCTGTCGTGCGCCACGTCCTGGGGCGTGTCGCCGGCCAGCACGTTGACGTCGGCCGGCGTCACCAGGAACAGCGGCGCGCCGTCGAGCAGCACCTGGCTGCCCTCCGCCAAGCCGTTGACGGTGACGCGCTGCGGGCCCTTGCCCGACAGGGCCTTGTCGAGGCGCCGCTGGGCCGCTTCGAGGCGGTCTTGCGGCGAGTGGCCGGCCAGGGTGGCGCGAAACACGAAGACCTTGCGGGTGGCGACGGTGAAGTCGGCGCGCGCGGTCGGCTGGGCCGGCGCGGCCGCAGCCGCGGCGGCCGACACAGTGTCGGCCTGGGCGGCCTGGGCGAAGGAATACAGCCCCAGCAAGGCAAGGACAAGGAATGCGCGGATGATTGCCATGGGAAAACACAAATCGGTAAAAACGAAATGTTACCCCAGATCACTTCTACTCAGCAGGCAAAGTACCCACTTACAACAGCCCAGCACCAGATCTTGCCAACAAGCTACCGTGTTCCGTGTCTTTTCGATAACGACTAACATCTTCGCCACTACCTGGCTGCGTTGGCAGCCCCACCCCATCAAGGAGCAAGCATGAGTTCGGAAGACCAGAAGCCAGAAGGCGTGACGCCGTCGCGTCGCCGCTTCGTCAGCACCGTTGCCGCGGGCGTGGCCGCCTCGGCCGCCGCCGTCCCGGCCCTGGCCCAGCAGGCGGGCGGCGGCAACCAGCCGGCGCCGGGCGCGATGCGCGAAGCGGCCAAGCGCTATCCGCGTCCGCCCTTCCCCAAGCAGGACCAGCCGTGGCCGGCCCTGGCCAGCAAGATGACGCCGCGTCCCGATCATGGTGAAACGACGTATCGCGGCAGCGGCCGCCTGGCGGGACGCAAGGCCCTGATCACCGGCGGCGACTCGGGCATCGGCCGCGCCGCCGCGATCGCCTATGCGCGCGAAGGCGCCGACGTCGCCATCGGCTACCTGCCGGCCGAGGAACCCGATGCGCGCGAAGTCATGCAGCTGATCCGCGACGCGGGCCGCAAGGCGGTGGCCATTCCCGGCGACATCCGCGACGAGGCCTTCTGCAAGAAACTAGTGGAAACGGCGGTGCGCGAACTGGGCGGCCTGGACATCCTGGTCAACAATGCCGCGCGCCAGCAGAACAACGCCTCGATCCTCGACATCACCAGCGAGCAGTTCGACTGGACCATCAAGACCAATATCTACGCCGTGTTCTGGATCACCAAGGCGGCGATTCCGCATATGTCGGCCGGCAGCGTCATCATCAATACCTCGTCGCAGACGGCCTACGATCCGCCGGAAAAACTGCTCGACTATTCGGGCACCAAGGCCTTCGAGGTGGCGTTTACGAAGTCGCTGGCCAAGCAGATGGCATCGAAGGGAATCCGCGTGAATGCGGTGGCGCCGGGTCCGGTGTGGACGCCGCTGCAGCTGGCGGGCGGCAATTCGCCGGAGGGGCGCGAGAAGTTCGGCGAGGACACGCCGATGAAGCGTCCGGGCCAGCCGGCCGAGCTGGCGACGATCTACGTCACGCTGGCCTCGGACGATGCGAGCTACACCACCGGCCACGTGTATGGCGCGGCGGGCGGAGGCGGGCAGCCGTAAGCACTTGCTTCGGCCTGCCCGGTGCTGCCGGGCGGGCTTCAGCCGCGACGCAGCAGGCGCGTCAGCAGCGAAACGAAGGAACGGGTGCGGATCTGCTGGCCCAGCGGGCCGGCATTGGTGCAGCGTGCAATGACGGTCATCTCATTTCCTCCTAGACATAGCTTGGCAGATTAGCCATGCCACGCGTACTCATCTGTGCGCTGGATCGCATAAGGCTCCAGCCTGCTCGACGCTAGCGCGCGCGCCCCGATCCGGTAGCGTCCTATGATGAACCCTTCGTAGGGCGAGGGTCTGCTCCAATCGGAGTGACTGTCGCATTGTTCGCAACGTCAATAGACAAGGAGGAACATATGGGCTACGCAGACCGCGATAAATACGGTATCTACAAGGACAGCACCAGCGCAGGTCCGGGACCGTCCCTGATGGGCGCCGACACCTTGATCGGCGACAGCGTCGTCAATGCCGCCGAGGAAGACCTGGGCGACATCAAGGAAATCATGCTCGACATGCAGACCGGCCAGGTGGCCTATGCCGTGCTGGCTTTCGGCGGCTTTCTGGGCGTGGGCGAAAAACTGTTCGCCGTGCCCTGGCAGGCGCTGCACCTCGACACGGTCAACAAGCGCTTCGTGCTCAACGTCGAGAAAGACCGCCTGAAATCAGCGCCGGGCTTCGACAAGGATGCCTGGCCGGACATGAGCGACCTGAGCTGGGCCAGCGGTATCCACAGCTTCTATGGCACCGACCCGAACCGTTCGGGCGCACCGACCATGGGGCCGGGCGTGCCGATGGGCGGCATGGTCGGCGGCGCCGGCACCGGAAGCAGCACCTATGCGGGCGGCGCGATGGGTTCGAGCGTTGGCGCCGGGCACGCCGGTTCCAGCAGCCTGGGCGGCGCAGGCGCCGGCATGGGCGATTCGCGGGCGAACCAGGGCCCGGGGTCCAGCATCGATCCACGCTCGGGCAACCTGGGCGATGACGACGACCTGAGCCGTATCCGCGGCAGCAATATAGGATAAGGCCGGGCTGAATGAGGAGGTGTCGGCACGAGGAGAGCATCAGCGTCCCCTCGTGTCGAGACCATAGGCCCGCGGCGCCAAGCCGTCATAGTCCATGAGTACCATGTTGACGGCAGAGTCTGCACTCTACTTGGCGAGCAGATACCTCGCCGATTTCGCAAGGCACGCCACCGTGATCATGATCCAGACATGATCGACTGCTTTTGAAGACGTGAGCAAACATGCTCAGCGTATTCCTTCCTGCCCCGAATCGTCCTATTGACCGTATTCGTACCTGACAGGCGTGACTTTCCCGCCTGCCACTAGCAGACGCCAGCAGCAGTGTCTGACGTCGCCGTCAAACTCGCCACGGGTAGCGCCGTTTCACCGTACAGGCATTGGTGGCGAACCCTCTTCTATCACTTCTTTCATTAAACCGGTACTGACGGACGGTATGCGTTACTTTATTGCCGCTTGGGTTTCGCGGCACAAGTAAGCATTTTCGATGATGTCCTCCGAGCTTATATGATGCAGACACCAGATACTGACTGAAGTTCCGTTTAATACGCACAGACATCTGCCATGGGCGTGAAACAACGTCCAAAAATGACGGACAACGTCAGTTGTGCCCCGTCCAAGTCACAAGCAATTACCGCAACATCGACTCCCACACCTTCTGCAGCCGCTTGGCCGACACCGGCATCGGCGTCCTCAGCTCCTGCGCGAACAGCGACACCCGCAGCTCTTCCAGCATCCACCTGAACTCGACCATGCGCGGATCGTTGTTCTTGCCCGCCATATTCTTGAGCGTGCGCTGGAACTGGCTGGCCGCGTTCTGCCACTCGGCCATCAGCTGCGCGTCGCGCGACGGATTGCCGCGCAACTTCTCGAGACGGACGTTGATCGCCTTCAGATAGCGCGCGAAATGCGCCAGCTGACTATATTCGTTGTCGGCGATGAAGCGCTTGTGCACCAGCGCCTGCAGCTGCGCCTGGATATCCGACGCCACTGCCGAAGGCAGGGCCTGCACGCGCTTGGGCAGGCCGTGGTACTCGCCCAGGATCTGGCCCGCCAGGCGCGCCACCTCGTTGATGAGCAGGCCGATGCGGCCCTTGCCCTCGTCCTTGCGTTTGTTGAACGACGCCGCATCGACCGGCAGCGGATCCTGCAGGCAGGCGATGTCGATCGCCTTGGCCACGATCTGGTCGCGCAGGTCTTCCTGCGAGCCGATGTTCATGAACTGCATGCCCATGCCCTGCAGGCCGGGGATGTTCTTCTCGGCGAACTTCAGCTGCTCCTTGAACTGCAGCGCGAACAGCCGGCGCAGGCCCACGCGGTGGGTGCGCGCGGCCACGTTCGGATCGTCGAACACCTCCAGGTCGCAATGGGTGCCCTTGTCGACCAGCGCCGGGAAGCCGATCAGGGTCAGCTTGCCCTGGTTGATCTCCAGCAGCTCCGGCAGCTCGCCGAAGATCCAGCTGGTGAGACCCGTGTGCTGGCGGCCCGATGCCGCTTCTTGCGCAGGCGCTGAAGCCGGCGCGGTCTGCGGCGCATTGCCCTTCCCTTTGCCTGCTGGCGCGGACGGCGCCGCTGGCGCAGCCGCCACCGGCCGCGCCGCCTGCGCACGCCCATTGGCGGCAGAGGGCGTCGCTTCCGCCATCTTCTGGAAGCTCTGGCGCGCCTGTCCGCCCAGCTCGGCCTGGAGCGTCGCGAGATTGCGCCCCATCTCCAGCTGGCGGCCATGCTCGTCGATGACCTTGAAGTTCATGAACATGTGCGCCGGCAGGGTCTCGAGCTTGAAGTCAGCGGTCTTCACCGCCACGCCCGTCTGCGCGCGCACGTCCATGATCAAGACGTCGACCAGGTCGCCGCGCCCGAAGGCGTTCGCCGCATGGATGCGATCGACGAACTTGGCCGCGTATTCCGGCAGCGGCACGCAGTGGCGGCGCAGCTTCTGCGGCAAGGATTTGAGCAGCAGGTGCACCTTTTCCTTGATCATCCCCGGCACCAGCCAGGCCGGCCGCTCTTGCGGAATCTGGTTCAGCGCGAACAGCGGCACGGCGAGCGTGACGCCATCGCGCACGCTGCCCGGCTCGAAGTGGTACGTCAGGCCCATCTCGATGCCGGTGACGACCATCGTCTTCGGGAACAGCTCGGTGGTGACGCCGGCCGCCTCGTGCCGCATCAGTTCTTCGCGGTTCAGGTACAGCAGTTTCGGGTTGTCGCGCGCATGGTCCTTGTACCACTTCTCGAAACCGGCGCCGTTGACGACGTCGAGCGGAATCTCCTTGTCGTAGAAGGCCGCGATCAGCTGGTCGTCGACCAGCACGTCCTGGCGACGCGACTTGTGCTCGAGGTTCTCGATGTCCTTCACCAACTTGTGGTTGTGGATGTAGAACGGCAGTCGGGTCTCGAAGTCGCCCGCCACCAGCGCGTCGCGGATGAAGATCTCGCGCGCCTCACGTGGATTGCGCTGGCCGTAGTTGATGCGCCGGCCGCCATAGATGACGATGCCGTACAGGGTCGCGCGCTCGAGCGCCGTGACTTGCGCCTGCTTCTTTTCCCAGCGCGGCTCGCCCCACGATTTCTTGAGCAGGTGGCCGCCGATCTTTTCCACCCACTCGGGCTGGATCTGGGCGATGGTGCGCGCGTACAGGCGCGTGGTCTCGACCAGTTCGGCCGCCATGACCCAGCGTCCGGCCTTCTTGCCGAGCGTCGAGCCGGGCCAGATGTGGAACTTGATGCCGCGCGCGCCAAGATAGACGCCGCCCTGCTCGTCCTCGGACTTGAAACCGATATTGCCAAGCAGGCCAGTGAGCAGCGCCAGGTGCAGCTGTTCGTAGGTGGCCGGCGACTCGTTCAGGCGCCAGCCCTGCTCGCGCACGATGGTCAACAGCTGCGAATGCACGTCGCGCCACTCGCGCAGGCGCAGCTGCGACAGGAAGTTGGCGCGGCAGTTGTCTTGCAGCTGGCGATTGGTCTTCTTGTGCGCGATCGCGTCCTCGAACCAGGCCCAGATCTTCAGGTAGCTCAGGAATTCGGATTTCTCGTCCGCGAACTTCTTGTGCTTCTCGTCGGCCTGCTGCTGGTATTCGATCGGGCGGTCGCGCGGGTCTTGCGTCGACAGGGCCGAGGCCACGATCAGCATCTCGGTCAGGCAGTGATTGTCGAGCGCGGCCAGGATCATGCGGCCCACACGCGGGTCGAGCGGCAGCTTGGCCAGCTTGCGGCCCAGCGGGGTCAGCTCGTTGTTGTCGTCGACCGCGCCGACTTCCTGCAGCAGCTGGTAGCCGTCGGCGATCGCGCGGCCCTGCGGCGCCTCGATGAAGGGGAAGGTCTCGACGTCGGTCAGGCGCAGGGACTTCATGCGCAGGATGACGGCCGCCAGCGACGAACGCAGGATCTCCGGTTCGGTGAACTTAGGGCGCTTCTGAAAATCGTCTTCCTCGAACAGGCGGATGCAGACGCCGTCGGCCACGCGGCCGCAACGGCCGGCGCGCTGGTTGGCCGCCGATTGCGCGATCGGCTCGACCTGCAGCTGCTCGACCTTGTTCCGGAAGCTGTAGCGCTTGACGCGCGCCAGGCCGGTATCGACCACGTAGCGGATGCCCGGCACGGTCAGCGAGGTCTCGGCCACGTTGGTGGCCAGGACGATGCGGCGCGCGTTGCCGCTCGGCCGGAACACGCGGTCCTGCTCTTCCACCGACAGGCGGGCGAACAGCGGCAGGATGTCGACGTGCGGCGGATGGTGCTTGCGCAGCGCCTCGGCGCAGTCGCGGATCTCGCGCTCGCCCGGCAGGAACACCAGCACGTCGCCCGAGCCGATGCGGCACAGCTCATCGACCGCGTCGACCACGCCATCCATCAGGTCGCGCTTCTCGCGCGCGGCCTGGGCCTTCGGCAGCGGCTTGGTCGGATCGACGGCAGGGGCGCCCGGCACCGGGTCGCGGTCGATCGGACGATAACGCACCTCGACCTGGTACAGGCGGCCCGAGACCTCGATCACCGGCGCCGGCTTGTCGTTGGCGGCGAAGTGGCGCGCGAAGCGCTCGGCGTCGATGGTCGCCGAGGTGATGATCACTTTCAGGTCCGGCCGGCGCGGCAGCAGCTGCTTGAGGTAGCCGAGCAGGAAGTCGATGTTCAGGCTGCGCTCGTGCGCCTCGTCGATGATGATCGTGTCGTAGTTGCGCAGCAGCGGATCGGTTTGCGTCTCTGCCAGCAGGATACCGTCGGTCATCAGCTTGACCGACGCCCCTTTTTGCAAGGTGTCGTTGAAGCGCACCTTGAAGCCGACGTGCTCGCCCAGCGGCGAGCCGAGTTCCTGCGCGATGCGCTTGGCGGTCGACGACGCGGCGATCCGGCGCGGCTGGGTGTGGCCGATCAGCCCCTTGCCGCCGCGGCCCAGTTCGAGGCAGATCTTCGGCAGCTGGGTGGTCTTGCCCGAACCGGTCTCGCCCGAGACGATGACCACCTGGTTCTCGAGAATGGCTTTCGCGATCTCGGCGCGGCGGCCCGATACTGGCAGGTCTTCGGGGAAGGTAATCGGGGGCAGCGGATTGCGCACCACCGGCGCTTCTTCGCGCGGCGCGCGT
Source organism: Massilia timonae CCUG 45783 (assembly GCF_000315425.1). Taxonomy (GTDB): domain Bacteria; phylum Pseudomonadota; class Gammaproteobacteria; order Burkholderiales; family Burkholderiaceae_D; genus Telluria; species Telluria timonae. The sequence goes on from NZ_JH992922.1 coordinate 176,027, forward strand.
TCCTGGCGTGGACGCGACTCGCCGCGCTCGCCCTGTGCACCCGGTGCACGACGGGGACGGCGTTCGGCGGAGGCTGCGTTGGCGGTGGCGCTCGCTTCGCGCGCCGGCTGTTGCGAAGGCTTGTTACTCTGTTCAGACATTGATTTTTACAAGGATTTGGTGCGCACAACGCGCAGCGAATTATAATGCGGCAAATGGAAACTCCTACCCAATTCGTCCAGTGGCTGCGCTCGGTCGCGCCGTATATTCATGCGTTCGGTGGCAAGACCTTCGTGGTCGCCTTCCCGGGCGAACTGGTCGCCTCCGGCGCCCTGCCGGTGCTGGCGCAAGACTTGTCGCTGCTGGTCGGCCTCGGCATCCGCATCGTGCTGGTGCACGGTTCGCGGCCGCAGGTGGCCGAGCAGCTGGCGCTGCGCAACGTCGAAGGCCGCTTCCACGACGGCGTGCGCATCACCGACACCGCCGCGCTGGAATGCGCCAAGGAAGCCGCCGGCGAGCTGCGCCTCGACATCGAAGCCGCCTTCAGCCAGGGCCTGCCCAACACGCCGATGTCGAACGCCCAGATCAGCATCGTCTCGGGCAACTTCGTGGTGGCCCGCCCGCTGGGCGTGATCGACGGCGTCGACTTCGAACTCACCGGCGTCACCCGCAAGATCGCCGCCGAGAAGATCCACCCGATCCTGCAGACCGAAGACAACCTGGTGCTGCTGTCGCCGCTGGGCTTCTCGCCGACCGGCGAGATCTTCAACCTGACCATGGAAGACGTGGCCGCGTCTGCCGCGATCGCCCTGCATGCCGACAAGCTGATCTTCATCACCGAATCGCCGATGATGAAGGATGCCGGCGGCGCCGAGCTGCGCGAATTGTCGTCGCACATGGCCGAGGCCGTGCTGCAGGCGGGCTTCCTGTCCGATTCCGCCGCGTTCTACCTGCAGCACGCGATCAAAGCCTGCAACGCCGGCGTCGACCGCGCCCACATCATCCCCTACGAGATGGACGGTTCGGCCCTGCTCGAAGTGTTCACCCACGACGGCGTGGGCACCATGATCAGCCACGAGAACCTGGAAAGCCTGCGCCAGGCCACAATTGAGGACGTCGGCGGAATTATCAAGCTCATCGAACCGCTGGAAGCCGATGGCACGCTGGTGTATCGTGGCCGCGAGCTGATCGAGCGCGAGATCGACCAGTTCTCGGTGATCGACCACGACGGCGTGATCTTCGGCTGCGCGGCGCTGTATCCGTTCCCGGAATCGAAGATGGGCGAGATGGCCTGCCTGACGGTGAGTCCCGATGCGCAAACCCAGGGCGACGGCGAGCGCATACTCAAGCACATGGAAAACCGCGCGCGCGCCGCCGGCCTCACGAAACTGTTCGTGCTGACCACGCGCACCTCGCACTGGTTCAAGAAGCGCGGCTTCGTGCCGGCCACCGTGGACGATCTGCCAAAAGATCGGCAACACATGTACAACTGGCAGCGCCGGTCACAGGTGCTGATCAAGACTTTATAATACCGGTTTTAGACTGTCACGGATAACAGGAGTACACGATGGCCCGCACCGTCCACTGCATCAAACTGAACAAGGAAGCCGAAGGCCTGGATTTCCCGCCGGTCCCAGGCGAGATGGGCAAGAAGCTGTATATGTCGGTCTCGAAAGAGGCATGGCAGCAATGGCTGAAGCATCAAACGATGCTGATCAACGAAAACCGCCTGAACCTGGCCGACGACCGCGCGCGCAAATACCTGGCGACGCAGATGGAGAAGCATTTCTTCGGCGAAGGCGCCGACCAGGCGATGGGCTACGTGCCGCCGACCGCCTGATCGACGCGCATCATCCATGAAAAATCCCGCTAGCGGCGCCTGCCGTCAGCGGGATTTTTTACATCTTGCGGCACTGGCGCAATTCGCAGCGCGCCATGAACACCTTGCCATCCTGGCACTGCATCCGGTAGACCTCGATCGGCCCCGGCTCCGTGATCAGGCCGGCGCCCTGCTCGCTGGCGCAGGCCTGCGCCCTGGCCAGCTGCTCGACCGTGGTCGACGACACGCCGACCTTGAACGGCACGCGCTGGATCTCGACGACGTCGGGCGACGGCGTCACGGCCGGCTCCGACAGATCCACCCCGCTGCCAGCGACGGCACAACCGCCCAGCAGGACGGCCGCCGCAATCCACGCGCGCTTCATGGCAACTCTCCGGTCAGAGCGACAGGGTCTTGACGCCTTCCGCCGTGCCCAGCAGGCAGACGTTGGCGCCGGCCTTGGCGAACAGGCCCACGGCGATCACGCCGGTGATCTGGTTGATCTCTTCTTCCAGCGCCACCGGATCGGTGATCGACAGGCCGGCCACGTCGATCAGTTCACCGCCGTTGTCGGTGATGAAAGGCTGGTCGGTGCCGGGTTTCAGGCGCAGCTTCGGCTGGCCGCCAAGCGCCGCCAGCTTGCGCATCACGACCGCACGCGCCATCGGGATCACCTCGACCGGCAGCGGGAATTTACCCAGCGTGTCGACCAGCTTCGAACCGTCGGCGATGCAGACGAACTTCTTCGACACCGACGCCACGATCTTCTCGCGCGTGAGCGCCGCGCCGCCGCCCTTGATCATCGCGCCTTGCGCGTTGATCTCGTCGGCGCCGTCGATGTAGACGGCCATCGATTCGACGTCGTTCAGGTCGAACACCGGGATGCCGTGGCCGCGCAGGCGGGCGGCGGTGGCTTCGGATGAGGCCACGGTGCCCTTGATGCGGTCCTTGATCTTCGCCAGTTCGTCGATGAAGAAGTTGGCGGTCGAGCCGGTGCCGACGCCGATGATTTCACCGTCGACCACGTAATCGATGGCGGCGCGCGCCACTGCTTGTTTCAGTTCGTCTTGAGTCATGATGCGGGTTGGTAAATGAAAAGAATGCGCCATTTTAGCGGATTACACAGCACGTCATCCCCGCGAAGGCGGGGACCCAAGTGGTTCTTCCCATATATGCATGCCACGATCATGCAATCTGCATTTGCTAATCTTGTAACGAAGCATCACACTCGACGTTTGTTACAACGTTCGTTTGCCTGGAACCAATGAAAATCTTTACCAAGAAACGCATCGTCATCGCCACCGCCCTCCTCGTCGCCGTCGCGACCGCCGCGGTGCTGCTCAAGCCCAGGGACAACGTCATCCCGCCGTCGAAATACCGCAGCACGGCGGTCGACCGCGGCGCCATCAACCAGGTCGTGACCGCCACCGGCACCATCAATCCGGTGGCCCTGATCAACGTCGGTTCGCAGGTCTCGGGCACCGTGGCCGAGCTGCACGCCGACTTCAACGACCGCGTCAAGAAGGGCCAGGTGCTGCTCAAGCTGGAGCCGACCATCTTCAATGCCCAGGTGGGACAGGCCGAAGCCAGCATCGCCTCGGCGCGCGCCAACCTGCAGCTGGCCCGGGCCACCTACAAGCGCAACGAGCAGCTGGTGGCGCAGAACTTCGTCTCCAGCCTGGCGCTCGACCAGTCGCGGCGCGAAATGGACGTCGCCGCCGCCAACCTCAAGCTGGCCCAGGCCCAGTTCGAGCGCGCGCGGGCGGACCTGAACAACAGCGTGATCCGCTCGCCGATCGACGGCGTGGTGATCAAGCGCACCATCGACCTGGGCCAGACCGTGGCGGCCTCGTTCAACACGCCGAACCTGTTCCAGATCGCCAACGACCTGACCAAGATGCAGATCGACACCAGCGTGTCGGAAGCCGACGTCGGCCTGCTCAAGGACGGCTTGCCGGCGCGCTTCGTGGTCGACGCCTATCCCGACCGCGAATTCAACGCCACCATGCGCCAGTTCCGCCTGGCGCCGAACGTGGTGCAGAACGTCGTGACCTATAACGTCGTGCTCGACGTCGACAACGCCGACGAACTGCTCAAGCCCGGCATGACGGCCCAGGTGCGCCTGGTGGTGGCGAACCGCCCCGACGTGCTGCGCATCCCGACCACGGCGCTGCGCTTCCGCCTGTCCGAAGAAGAGCAGGCGGCCGAGCGCAAAAAAGTGAAGGAAACGGACAAGGACGTGAAGCAGGTGGCCGCCAAGCCGGCGCCGGCCGCCGCCCAGGACGACGACGTCGCCTTCCGCAGCGCCAGCGAGACCGCGCGCATGTTCAAGATTTACAAGCTCGATGCGATGAACCAGCCGCAGCCGGTCGACATCCGTACCGGACTCTCCAACTTCCGCTACACCGAAGTGCTCTCGGGCGACCTGAAACCGGGCGACCGCGTGGTGACTCGTGCGCTGTCCCAGCCGGAGAACCAATGACCGGGCCACTGATCGACATCCGCGGCGTCACCAAGACTTACCTCAGCGGCAGCGTCGAGACGCCGGTGTTGCACGGCGTCGACATGACGGTCGAGCGCGGCGACTTCGTGTCCATCATGGGCGCATCGGGTTCCGGCAAGTCGACCCTGATGAACATCCTCGGCTGCCTCGACCAGGCCAGCGGCGGCACTTACCTGCTGGACGGCGTCGACACCCGCAGCCTGGGACGTCCGCAACTGGCCGACATCCGCAACCGCACCATCGGCTTCGTGTTCCAGAGCTTCAACCTGATCAAGCGCATGTCGGTGGCGGAGAACGTCGCCCTGCCCCTGATCTACGGCGGCGTGGGACGCGGCAAGGCCCATGCGCGCGCCATGGCCGAACTCGAACGGGTGGGATTGGGCGCGCTGGGACAGCGCACGCCGAGCCAGCTCTCGGGCGGCCAGCAGCAGCGCGTCGCCATCGCGCGCGCGCTGGCCACCGATCCGCCGCTGCTGCTGGCCGACGAACCGACCGGCAACCTCGACACGCAAACCAGCGACGACATCATGCACAGCTTCCAGCAACTGAACCGCGAGCGCGGCATCACCATCGTGCTGGTGACCCATGAAGCCGACGTCGCCGCCTACAGCCGCCGCCTGGTGCGCCTGAAGGATGGCCGGGTGCTGTACGACGGGCCGGCCGCCGAAGGCCTGCGCCAGTTCGCGGGCGTGCAGATCGGAGTCGCGCCATGAACCCGATCCAGGTATTGATCGAATCGTTCCGCTCGATGGCGGCCAACCGCCTGCGCACCGCGCTGACCATGCTCGGCATCGTGATCGGCATCGCCTCCGTCGTGCTGCTGCTGGCGCTCGGCGACAGCATGCAGCGCTTCATCGGCAAGCAGCTGCAGATGCTGGGCACCAATATGGTCTACATCATGCCCGGCGGCGACCGCACCGCGGCCCAGCGCGCCCGCGAAGGCAAGGTCGCGGTGCTGACCCGGGGCGATGCCGAGGCCCTGAACGCCCTGCCCAGCCTGACCGGCGCGGCGCCCGCGTTGCAGGGCAGTTTCAAGGTCAGCGCCGGCAACGAAAACCTGAGCAGCACCGTGCTCGGCGTGACCCCGGCCATGTTCACGATCCGTAACTGGAAAGTCGACCAGGGCACCTTGTTCGGCGAGGCCGACGTGCGCGCCGGCGCGCGTCTGGCGGTGATCGGCCAGAAGGTGGCCGACCAGTTCTTCTACCGCGCCGACCCGCTCGGGCGCTACCTGCGCATCGAGAACGTGTCGTTCCAGGTGATCGGCGTGCTGGCCGGCGAAGGCCGCCAGCCCGACGGCACCGACCTGTCGGAACAGATCGTGGTGCCGATCACGGCGCCCAGCGCCCACCTGGTCAAGTCGCCGTTCCCGCAGAACGTCCACTACATCAATGCCCAGGGCCGCCCGAACGTGGTGATGACCGATGCGATCGAGGACATGAAGGAAGTGCTGCGCGACCGGCACCGGATCCGGGTCGACGATCCGGACGACTTCCGCATCCAGAACCTGAGCGAGATCGCCGACACGGCCAACAAGATCAGCGCCGGCGTCGCCCTGCTGCTCGGCCTGATCGGCGCGATCTCGCTGCTGGTGGGCGGGATCGGGATCATGAACATCATGCTGGTGTCGGTGACCGAAAGGACGCGCGAGATCGGCATCCGGATGGCGATCGGGGCGCGCCCGAACGCCGTGCTGCTGCAGTTCCTGGCCGAGGCGGTGGTGATCTGCCTGGCCGGTGGATTGGTCGGGATCGCGATCGCGGCCGGCGGCGCGGCGCTCATCACGACGTTCGCGGATTTCGAGGTCTACCTGACCTTGTCGGGCATGCTGATCGCGTGCGGGTTCGCGACGGCGGTCGGGATGTTCTTCGGGTTTTATCCGGCGCGCAGGGCGTCGCGACTCTTGCCCGTAGACTGTCTCAGATACGAATAACCAGAAGTATTGCCTTCTCGATAGTCACCTCGCAGTAATTAGGAACTCACATGGGCCCACGTTACGATCTGAAGAAAATAATATTCCTATTGGACCGATTGCATTCACGGTGTTTGTCAACGTAGTTGTCGCGTCATCTCAAGCTGCTTGCTGTAGTGCTTCTGGCCGAATCCGTTCCGGATTCAACCAGACTTGATCGTCAAGTTCCCAGTTCCTGGTGCCCTGCGACCAGCGCTGCGGGTTGCGCTTTCTAGCCTCGTGATAGACCTGCTCACGAAGCTTCAAAATCGCCGCGTCTTGCCCGCAGTGGCGCTGTGCCGGGGTCACGAATTTCAGGCCGCTGTGCTTGTGATCGTGGTTATACCAACGCACGAATTTCTGCGTCCATGCCTGCGCCTCTTCCAGGCTTCCGAATGGCTTGTTCGGGTAATCTGGGCGATATTTGCAGGTCTTGAACAGCGACTCGGCGTATGCATTGTCATTGCTTACACGTGGCCGGCTGAACGAGGGCGCCACACCCAGCTGTTCCAACGTGGCCAACATGGTGGCGCCCTTCATGGCGCTGCCGTTGTCCGAATGGAGCACCAGTGGACGACCGGCCAGCCCCTCGGCCAAGCTAGTGCGGCGCATCAACCGTGAAGCCAGTTCCGCCGATTCCGCCACGTGCACCTCATGCCCGACGACTTTGCGGCTGAAGATATCGAGCACCATGTACCAGTAATAGT
>NZ_JH992922.1:187680-188223 GCF_000315425.1 Massilia timonae CCUG 45783
TTCTGCTGAATACTGCTTCACACGATCTCTCTTGCCCGTCCCCGGTTGGTATTTACTTCATCAGGTGACGCGACAACTATTCTGACACCGGGGGTTCAGAAAATTCACCTTGGAATGATGAGTATGAGTTTACTGATTTCATTACTACGCGAAATGGACTTGAACGACATTTTACACGTGATGCAAAAAAACATCTTCGTGAGCTAGCCAGAGCACTACACATCCAAAGGGCTTTGTTGCATAAATCAGGCTCGGCCAGCGTAGAACGCGTAGCTCTGGTAGCCTGAACGGGATGAAACCAGCTCCACAGAAGTACCGCACGACCAATTGGAAAACGTACAACGAAGCGCTCAAGGCACGCGGCTCGCTACTCATCTGGCTTGACACGACGATGAACTGGCACGGCCAGCCGAGTGGTAAGCGAGGGCGCAGCCAGGCGTTCAGCGACGAGGCGATCCAGTTCTGCCTGAGCATCAAGTGCTTGTTCAATCTACCGCTGCGCCAGGCCATGGGCATGGCGCAAAGCCTGCTCAAGCTCGCTGG
>NZ_JH992922.1:195753-369137 GCF_000315425.1 Massilia timonae CCUG 45783
TGCGCTCGATGCGGCGCACCCAGTATCTGAGGCGCTCCACGCCGATATTATGCTCGTGGGCATAGGCTTGGACAGGCAGTCCGCTGCTGCGCCAATGCGCGACATGCTCATGCCAGGTCGATGCGGAAATGCGTTGACGGGTCATGGGATCCTCGAAGTAGAAAACCTCGAGTCTGCATGTCATCGCGGCGACATTACAGGTGGTTGGGCTGCACGCTTACGCAACTGTTCCGTCACTACCTTGAAGGAATACTTGGACTAAGCATTCCGACGCGGGCATCGGATATTTTTTTAAATACCGTAAGCATGGACGAATCGGAATCGAATGATCCATTCTGGAATTGGCTCCGTCTACTCAACGGGTAATAATGTGCAACACGCCTTGATACGGGATGTTCGGAGAAAGCAGATCATTGCTCTCGCTCAGCCGAATCGGCCGCAATCACAGGCATATATTTTTTAATTGATACGTAAGCGTTAAAAGCCCAAAGCTCTGGTTGCAGCTCTGGGATTTTTCATTTTGATATAAGACTTTTATCCACCCCACGTATTACAGTCCATATTGTCCGCGTTGCACGCCGCGCACGTCGCGGATATCAGAAGCCTGAAACCGCAAGGTCTCGGGCTCTTTCATTTCAGAAAACCCGAAGTCCAGCCGGAGCTTTGGGATCTTTTATTCATTCAGGGCGCCATTTAGCGGCGCCCCCAACCTGTCAACGCTCCGCCGGATAGGAATACGAAGACCCGATCCCCAACGGCAGCTCGATCGCCCAGAAAGCGAGGAGGAACGCCGTCCACGTCACGATCAGGCTGATCGAATAAGGCAGCATCAGCGCGATCAGCGTGCCGATGCCCGTCGACTGCACATATTTCTTGCAGAAGACGATGATCAGCGGGAAATACGGCAGCAAGGGCGTGATGATGTTGGTCGAGGAATCGCCCACCCGGTACGCCGCCTGGGTCAGGTCCGGCGACACCCCGAGTTCCATCAGCATCGGCACCATCACCGCCGAGATCAGCGCCCATTTGGCGGACGCGGAACCGATGAACAGGTTGACCGTGGCCGTCAGGAGCACGATGCCTGCCAGCGTGACGCCCAGCGGGAAGGCCATTTCCCTGAGCCACAGCGCGCCCTTGAGCGCGATGAGCGCGCCCAGGTTGGACTGCCCGAAGGCGAAGATGAACTGCGCGCAAAAGAACGCCATGACGACGTAGTAACCCATGCCGCTCATGGCATGGCTCATGCCCTTGACGATGTCGCGGTGGTTCTTCGCGGTGCCGGCGACATAGCCGTAGACCACGCCGGGAATCAGGAAGAAGATGAAGATCAGCGCGACGATCGACTGCATCAGCGGCGCCGACGAATGCGTCAGCTCGCGCGTATCCGGCGCACGCCAGGCCGAACCTTCCGGCATCAGCGAGAGCAGCAGCAGGGCCAGGCTGGCGACCATCGCGATGCCGGCCCAGCGCAGGCCCTTGATCTCGTTCGGCTGCAGGGCGTCCATCTTGGGCAGGCTGGCGGGATCGGCGTCGACCGGCGAACTCTTGTTCAGCCGCGGCTCGATCACCTTGTCGGTCAGGAACCAGCCGACCAGGATCACGAGGAAGGTCGAGGCCGTCGTGAAATAGTAATTATTGAGCGGGTTGATGACGATCGATGCGGCGGCCGGGTCGGACGACAGGCGCGCGGCGACCTGGGTCAGGCCGGCCAGCAGCGGATCGAGGCTCGACGGCACGAAGAAGGTCGCGGAAAACCCGCCCGATACGCCGGCGAAGGCGGCCGCGATACCGGCCAGCGGATGGCGCCCGGCGGCGTAGAAGATGACCGCGCCCAGCGGAATGACCAGCACATAGCCGGCGTCGACGGCCACGTGGCTCAGGATGCCGACACCGATCAGGACGGGCGTCAGCAGGAACCTCGGCGTCACCGCCAAGATCTTGCGCAGCCCGGCGTTGATGAAGCCGGTGTATTCGGCCACGCCCAGCCCCAGCATCGCCACCAGCACGACGCCGAGCGGCGGGAAGGTGACGAAGGTATTGACCATCTTCGCCATGAAATCCGTCAGGGCGGCCGGCGCCAGCAGATTTTTGATCTCGATCGGCGCGCCGGTGCGCGGGTCGATGTCGTTGAAGACCAGGCCGGACATGGCCCAGGAGGTGGCCCACACCACGGCCAGCAGCAATGCGAACAGGATGGCCGGGTCGGGCAGCTTGTTGCCTGCCACCTCGATCCAGTTCAGGACACGGTTCAATCCGCGCGGCTTGGCGCCAGTTGCTTGTGCAGTCATCGTAGCCTTTGCTTGAAGGGGACTTTGAAATGGTCGATAACGCGCAGCAGCAAGCCTGTCAATACTTGGGCATTGCCTGCCAGCTGTTATCTACAAGACACATCAAGCCACATAGTACGCAGAAGCCGGGCTGTCGAAAAGCTTCTTGATGAGCAAACGTCCTAAGGAAGGATTACGACGCGAATTTCCCTATTTGGCCCGAAGCAATCGAACTCATTCTTTTCGCTCCCTGAATTCACCTTCAATAACCGTGTCATCGTTGCTCTCGGGACGCTTTTGCCCACCGAATGTGAATACAGACGAAGACATGCGATCGACAATCGCTCGCCGCAGCCATGGGTAAGCGACGACAAACGCCGTCGCGACACCTGCAAACAGTGCCGGCACGTAGTCGCCCCGCGCCACGAAGGTGAACAGGCACAGTGCAAGTATGCTCACGATGAGCGGTCGACGGACAGGCTTGGGCAAGAGGCCGACAATGCGCAACCTGCCCTCTTTTATCCAGGGAAGTCTCGCGAAAAGAACGCCGAGCAGCAGTCCTGCCGCGATCCGGCCCGTGCCGAGATAATCGGCCACTACCCCGATGACGAGAAAACCGGTGTAGGTCATCGTAGCGGCCAAGGCGGCCAACATGGATATCGCAACGGCGGCCGTCAGCTTCGGCCTGCCGATTGCTGCAGTGATGAGAAAACGTAGGATTTGTGTACTCCTGCAAATGGGCCTCGAGGCTATGGCAAATTCTAACAGCCGCACCTGTTTCAGGGCGGCCTCGAGCCTGCCCCGCGCTGCGCCTGCGCCATCTCCACGGCCGGCAAGGTCACGGTCAGGAACGACGACACCTGCCCGATCAAGTCCGCCGCCTGCTGCCGCACCTGCTTCATCTGCAGCACCGACAGCTCGGCCTGGCGCACCGCCTGCTGGATCAAGGTCCGGCGCTGCACGAGCGCATCGCGCAAGGCCGCATCCGGCGCGTCCTCGACGAGTGTCGACACCACGGCCAGCACCAGCAGGTGCAAGCCCAGTCCCTGCGCCGACGCTTCGAGGTTGCGCATGGCGACCTCGCTGTCGGTCATCAGCTGCAGGAGCTGCGTGCGCGCCGACGTCAGCACCGGCCTGTATTCGGCAGGCGACGTCGGTCGGCGAAACAGCCGGCCGAACATGCCCGGCGGCCCCTTGGTAGTGTCGAGAGCGGCTTCCAGCAGCGCCGGCACGCCCATCTGCGTGAATTTCACTACGAGTTCGGTGATGGGATGGAGCAGCGCCGCCTGCTCCATCAGCGGCCCCTCTGCCCACTCGGTGACCAGCGCCAGCCGCACCGGCAGGATGCGCCGAAACAGGGTGGCCAGGCGCTGCTCCGAATGCGCGAACAGATCCGGATAATCGGCGTGGACGGTGGCGAGCGCATCGCGCACCGCCGGATGGTCTTCGCTGTCGAACAGCGGCCGGGCCACGGTTTTCCTGGTCACGGCAGACGCAGCCGGAAGCGCAGGAACGTCGTCGAAGGACAGCGCCCTGGGCGGACCATTACGCTCAGGCGCCGCGGCTTCGTGCTCGTCGCCAAAATCGAAGGCCCGCGGCCCGGCCGGACGGTCGACCGGGTCCGACGGCGGCTCCGGCGCGTCACCGAAGTCGAATGCCTTGGGCGTCTGGTGTGTCATCGATCTACCTGGCGGCGCCAGCCATCAGCGCCTCGGAAGGATACGCACAACGCTGCTCAGACGGTGCCGCCGAGCTTGCGAATAAAGGTCGCCAGGTTCAGCTTGAAGCCCGCGCCGACGGCCTGGAAGCGCCACTCGCCATCCTTGCGATACAGCGAACCGAATTGCAGCGCAGTCTTGTCCGAGTAGTCTTCGTTCAGGTTGTATTCAGCGATCGTCTCGCCGGTGTCGTCGTTGTACACCTTCACGTAGGCGCCGGAGACGCTGCCGAAGTTCTGCTTGCGCGCCTCGGCCTCGTGGATGGTGACCACGATCGGCATTTCCATGACCGCCGCGTCGACCTTGGCCAGGTCGACGGTGATGACTTCGTCGTCGCCATCCTTGTCGCCCGTGCGGTTGTCGCCCGAGTGCACCACCGCGCCATCGGGCGAGGTCGTGTGGTTGTAATAGACGAAGTGGGCGTTGCTGATCATGACCGGATGGTCGTCCGCGTCTTTCCGGCACAGGAACACCGACGAGTCGAGATCGAAGGCATGGCCCGCGGCCGCATTGACCTTCCATCCGAGGCCGATCCGCACGCGCTTCAAGCCCGGTGCGGATTTTTCGAGGTTGATGCGGTGGCCGGTCTGGAGCGTCGTCGACATGAGCTTTCCTTGTAGGGTGAATTGAAATTAGGCCGCGCCTGGCGAGAACCTGGCGATCAGCTCCTGCTCCAGCGCCTGCAGCTTCGGCAGCTCGTCGCGGCGGCGCTGCTGGCCTTCGTTCGAGATCTGCTCGAGCTTGTCGAACGCGGTCACCAGTTGCGTCTGCACGTGCTGGGCGGTTTCGAGGCTGACGATCGAGCGCTGCTTGGCACGCGCGACCGTCTCGGTATTTTCCAGCAGCATATCGGCCTGGGCGCGGAAGGCCGCGTCGGTGGCGTCGTAGGCGGCGTTGGCGACCGCCGCGCTCTGCTTGGCTTCCAGCTGCAGCAGGTAGAGCGAGAACACGTTGCGCCAGGCCGGGATCGACACATTGACGATGTCGGTGAAGGTATCGGTCAAGGCGCGCGCATTGTCTTGCGACAGGCGGATCTGCGGCACCATCTGCGTGGCCATCAGCATCGCGCGGCGCAAGTCGTCGATGCGTTTTTCGAGCCGCTCGAGACGGCGCCGCAGTTCGGTCGCCTGCTGCGCCTCGAAGGCATTGGCCGCCGCGGCTTGCTGCGCGACCGCCTGGCGCAGCCGCTCGGCCCAGGCTTCGCCCTTCTTCACGTCGGCGTCCAGGCCCTGATAATAAACCTCGAGGCCCTTGTACATCTCGTCGAAGTCGTGGATGCGCGCCCGGTGCACATTGGCGTGGCGCGTCATCTCGGACACCAGCGTGTCCATGCGCGACTCGACCACCTGGTATTGCGACAGCATCTTTTCCTTGACCGAGCCGAACATGTTCGACACGCGCGACAGCAGGCCGCCCGACTTGAGCTTGGCCGGGTCCAGGCCCTTCGAGGTGGCGATCAGTTCGTTCAGCTGCGTGCCGAACACGTCCGCATCCGAGGCGCGTACCGTGCCCAGCAGCTTGGCCGACACCTTCGCCACACCCGGTCCCGCGGCGCTGCCCAGGGTCTCGATGGCCTTGTCGTCGATGCCGGTGAGATCGACAGGGATCACCGGCGCCGCGCTTGCTTCCGGCCGCAATGCCGGCAGCGCGTCCGGCGTGAGGGCCGGATCCAGCAAGGGCGGCAGGCCGGCGGCAGGGGTCACGGGTGTCGTCGATGCAGCCTTCGCTTCCTCGTCGGAGGAGAACAGCGGTTTCATAGGATTCCTCGGGGGTTGGTATGACAACATCAATAGCTTACCACTGGACAATCGGGCTGCAAGGGTTTCTGCGCCGGGCATTCTGCCTGTTGTATTGCACCTGGGTCATCATGCTATTCTTGCATGGACCTGACCACCTAGAGAAGACATGACCCGCTCGCTCCCCCCTATTCTGTCCAATGCGCTGCGCACTGCGCTGTGCACCGTGCTGTGCGCCGCCCTCCCCGCTTTCGCCCAAGTCAAGACGCCGGCCACCCCGGAAAAGATGAACCAGTTATATAGCGACTACTGGGAAGACTACCTGCGCGAAAACCCGATCGCCGCCACCTTCAATGGCGACCATCGCTACAACGACCGCTTCGGCCCGACCTCGTCGGCCGAGAGCCGCAAGCAGACCCGCGCGCTGGCCGAGAAATACCTCGCCAGCAGCGCCAAGTTCGATCCGGCGCCGCTGCCCTCGGAAGACCGCATCAGCTATGACCTGCTGCGCTACCGCCTGCAGCAAGACCTCGACAGCCTGCGCTTCCCATCCGACCTGGTGCCGGTGGACCAGTTTTCGGGCCTGCATCTGCTGATGGCCCAGCTGGGTTCGGGCGCCTCCACGCAGCCGTTCCAGACCGTGCAGGACTACGAGAACTGGCTCAAGCGCGCTGCCGGCTACGCGCCGGCGGTCGACGACAGCATCGCCAATATGCGCGCCGGCATCCAGCAAGGCATCGTGATGCCGAAGGCGCTGATCCAGCGCGTGCTGCCGCAGCTCGAGAACGTCGGCAGCGACAACCTCGACACCAGCACCTATATGGGGCCGACCAAGAAATTCCCGGAGTCCTTCAGCGCCGCCGACAAGGCGCGCCTGACTGAGGCTTATGGAAAAATGGTGCGCGAACAGTTGGCGCCTGCCAACCGCAAGCTGCTGGCCTTCATGAAAGACACCTACTTGCCGGCAGGCCGCGACACGGCCGGCATCGGCGCTCTTCCCGGCGGCAAGGAATGGTATGCCTTCCTGGCGCGCCGCTCCACCACGACCGACCTGACGCCGGAACAGATCCACGAGATCGGCCTGCGCGAAGTCGCGCGCATCCGCGCCCAGTTCGAAGAAGCCAGGGTCAAGGTCGGCTTCAAGGGCACGCTGAAGGAATTCTTCGCTCACCTCAACACCGCGCCCGAGCTGCGCTTCAAGTCGCGCGAAGAGATCCAGGCGGCCTACGAGGCGATGCGTCCGCGCGTCGAGGCCAAGGTCGACCAGCTGTTCGCCCGCGTGCCCAAGGCGCCGTTCGAGATCCGTCCGGTGGAAGCCTTCCGCGAAGTGAGCGCGGCCCCGGCCTCCTACCAGCGCGGCTCGGTCGACGGCAAGCGTCCCGGCGTTTTCTACTTCAACGCCTACAAGCCGGAAACCCGCACCAACTTCACGACCACCGCCTTCTTCCTGCACGAAGCCATTCCCGGCCACCACTTCGAGCGCAGCCTGGCGCAGGAAACCACCGGTCTGCCGGCCTTCCGCCGCTTCGGCGGCAGCACCGCCTTCTCGGAAGGCTGGGGCCTGTACAGCGAAATGCTGGGCCAGGAAATCGGCATGTACAACGATCCATGGCAGTGGGTCGGCCGCCTGACCGCCGAAATCTGGCGCGGCGTGCGCCTGGTGGTCGATACCGGCATCCACTCGAAGGGCTGGACGCGCGAACAGGCAATCGCCTACTTCATGGACAACGTGCCGCAGAACGAGGTGACGGCGGTGCAGGAAGTCGAGCGCTATATCGCGATTCCCGGCCAGGCCCTCAGCTACAAGATCGGCGAACTGAAACTGCGCGAACTGCGCGCACGCGCCGAAAAGACCCTGGGCAAGGACTTCGACCTGCGCGCCTTCCACAACGAAGTGCTGTCGCACGGCGCGGTGCCGCTCGACGTGCTCGAAGCGGCGACCGACCGCTGGATCGCGGCGCAAAAGAAGGGTTGATTCCCTCCTACGGCGCAGTCACCTCCACATCCTGGCTGACCACGGTGCGGCGGCCATCCCGGCCGACCACCGTGGCCGCCACCGTGTAGAGCCCAGGCGCAGCAAAACTGTGGCTGGCGCGCGCGCTGGCCACGCCGCCGCGCTCGTCGATCCGGCGCGCTGGCGCGCTGCTGCCATCTCCCCACGACCAGTCCACGCCGCGCGTGCCGACCCGGTCGCCATCCACGAAGGACACCGATGCCTGCAGCGGCGCGCCGACTTCGACCGTGCGCGGCGCGACGAGCGGCCCGACCGTATGGCCGCTTTCATGTCCACGGTCCGGCCTGAGCAGCACCAGTCCGGCATTCGAGCTGGCCACGATCTCGCCGCGATCGTTGATCGCCATCGCGTGCTCGAGCACCAGCGTCGGCGGCACACGCCGCACGAGCCGGTTCAGGTCCAGCATGCCGCCGGCGGCGCTCCAGACGAAGGCGCGCATGGCGCCGGCCTTGTCCTCGGCAAAGCCGACGATCTGGCCTTTCGCATTGACGCCGCGCGCGACCGAGGTCCTGCCGCCCAGTGTGCCGAGTTCGCGCATGCCGCCGCGCCGCGTCCACGACATCGCCCGCTGGCGCCCGTCGGCAAAGCCGATGCCGCCGGCGATGTGCAGGCCGGGCGTCATCGCATTGACCCAGGCCGTGGTGCCGCGGCCGATCCCGAGGTCGACCATGCCGGTGGCGCGCGTCCACAGGAAGGGACGGTCGCCGCCATCGTCCCAGGAAGCCAGGCGATTGCCCGCCACCTCGCCCCCGGCGCCCACGGCCACGGGCGACGATTCGACGCTGCCCAGCGTGTCGATGTCGACCAGGCCGCTACCGCGCGTCCAGGCGAACACGCGCGTGAACTCGTCGTCGATCGTGGTCACGCCGGCGATCAGGCCGGCGTCGTTGAGCACGCGACCTGAAGGTTGCTGGAAGGCGGGCGTGACGCCCAGGTCTTCCACCCCGCTACCAATGCTCCAGCGGAACGGACGCGCCGAGTCGCCGAACGAGCCGGTGACGACGCCGCGGTTGTTGATGGCCCAGCCATACGAACGGCCCCGGCCAGGCTCGGCGCGGATGTCGAGCATGCCGCCGCCCGCGCTCCAGACGAAAGCGTTCTCGACGCCGTGTTCGTTGAGCGAGGTGCCGGCGATCTGGCCGGCCTCGTTCAGGTCGTTCGCATACGTGATGCCGCCGCCCAGCGAGCCGATGTTCTTCACGGTTGCGCCGTCATGGAAGAAAGCCGAAATGCGCCCGCCGTTCACCATCGAGAACGCCACCTGGCCGGCGGCGTTGATGTCGGGGTAGGTCGCGATGGTGCCGGGGCCGAGATTGATCACGCGGTAGCTCGTGCGCTGCGCGCCGTTTCTGCCGTCCGCCTCGCCGGACGACGACTGCGCAAGCACTGTCGCAGACATCCACATCGCGGCCAGTAGCAAGACCAGGCGGGGCAGCCTCCATATCGAGCTACCGGTCGGCACATCGTTTCCTCGAGCGATACGCATGCATGTCTCCGTTAAAGGTGGAACGTCGGGCCCGTCGCCATAAGTGGCGTTGGGGAGCGGCTCAATCATGCGTTGCACCTGAAGCGCACGGTATGTCGCATCTCGCACTTGTGCGGCCGTTTGTGCTGGGCCAATGCGATTCTCCAGTCCCTATTCCTGCACTCTATTTCCATCTCATGAGCTTGCGTCAACGCACTTCGCCTTCCTATGATGAAGCGAGACGTCGGACCAACCATCTGCGAGGTGCGTCATGGACACGCTGGCGAAGGGGCAATTCAATGAATTGAAGGGGCTGTTAAGAGGAGAACTTCTCGAGGCCAACGATGCGGGCTACGACGATGCCCGCGCCGTCTGGAATGCGATGATCGACCGGCGGCCGGCGCTCATCGTGCGCTGCGCCGGCACGGCCGATGTGCGCGCGTCGCTGGCCTACGCGCGCGACCACCAGCTGCGGCTGGCCGTGCGTGGCGGCGGCCACAATATCGCCGGCAGCGCGCTGTGCGATGACGGACTGGTGATCGACCTGTCGCGCATGAAGTCGGTGCAGGTCGATCCGGTGCGCCGCCGCGCCTGGGTGGAAGGCGGCGCCACCCTGCGCGACTTCGACCACGAAGCCCAGGCCTACGGCCTGGCGACGCCGCTGGGCATCAACTCCACCACCGGCGTGGCGGGCCTGACCCTGGGCGGCGGCTTCGGCTGGCTCAGCCGCACGCTGGGCCTGGCGGCCGACAATCTGCTATCGGCCGAGATGGTCACCGCCGACGCCGGGCGCCTGCAGGTGAGCGCGACGGAGCATCCCGACCTGTTCTGGGCCATCCGTGGCGGCGGCGGTAATTTTGGCGTGGTCACGCGCTTCGAATTCGCCTTGCATCCAGTCGGCCCGCAGATCACGGCCGGGCTGATCGTCTACCCGTTCGCCCAGGCCCAGTCGGTCTTGGAGCAATACCGCGATGCCGTCGCGACCATGGCCCCCGACCTCACGGTCTGGACGGTCCTGCGCAAGGCGCCCCCGCTGCCGTTCCTGCCCCCGCAAGTGCATGGCCAGGACGTGCTGGTGCTGCCGGTCTTTTCACCATCGCCGAGCGACGCCGTGGACGCCGCCATCGCACGCATCGCCAAGCTGGGCGAACCGCTGGGCATGCATGTCGGGCCGATGCCTTACGCGGCCTGGCAGCAGATCTTCGATCCGATGCTCACGCCAGGCGCACGCAACTACTGGAAATCGCATAATTTCACGCAACTGAGCGATGGGGCCCTCGACGTCGTTTTACGCTACGCCTCCGATCTGCCTACCCCGCAGTGCGAGATCTTCCTCGGCCTGCCGGGCGGCCAGGCCGGGGCGCCGCCGCAGCAGGCGACCGCCTATCCGCACCGCGACGCGTTGTACGTGATGAACGTGCACACGCGCTGGGAAGACCCGGCCGACGACGAACGCTGCATCGCCTGGGCGCGCAGCTTCTTTGCGGATGCCACGCCGTATGCGAGCGGTGGCGTCTACGTCAACTTCATGCCGCAGGACGAAGGCGAGCGTACGTCCGATGCCTATGGCGCCAACTATGCGCGCCTGGCGCAGATCAAGGCGGCCTACGATCCGGACAATCTGTTCCGTACCAACCAGAATATTCGGCCGGCGTCCGCTGCAGCTGCGGCCGGCTGACCGGCCGTGGCTTCGATGGCGTCGCGGATGCGGCGTCAGCGGCCGGATCTCGCCCTCGTTGTCCGCATCGCTCATCGCAGCAACGAGCCTCATCGCAAACGCCGATCAGGTCTTTGCACGTCTTAAGGAAAACCGCCCGACTATTGCGCTAGCGAAAGGCCAATGCCTATTTCTCGCGCGATGATGCACGACGTTGGGAACACACCTCACCGTTCGCTGTTTTCATTGCTTTGTGCTGCTGCTCTCGCGATGCACCGCGGCCTTGATCTTCCTGCGCGCGCTGTGATGACTCGGTACGACACAATTCAACAAGGACTACCGATATGACTCGACCGTCTTTTAGTGCTGCGTGGGCAGCTTCGCAGCGAATCTACGACCCTCTCAATCCCGGAGCCCGGGTGGCAGGAATCATAGGCGGCAACGTCAGGAAGAATATCGATAACCCGACTGCAGCGCAGCGATGGGAAAACACGTGTGCTGTACGCATGAGTTATATACTCAGCCAAGCTGGCATGGTCATTCCTGGCATCAAAGGACAGACTGTATCCGGCGCGGACGGGCGAAGATACTTCTTTCGAGTACGCGACCTGATCGGGTTCCTGACGCAGCGCTGGGGTAAAGCCGAAGTCGTGAAATATCCTGTCTCCGGTGGGGGCACACTTGCAGGCAAAACAGGCGTCATTCTGTTTGAAGTCTCGGGGTGGTCAAATGCGCAGGGGCATGCCACGCTTTTCGACGGTCGCTCCTGCTATGACCACTGTTATTTCAACGAACCCGAAGCGCGGTATCGCACGGATCGTGCAAATTTCTGGAGTTTGCCATGAGGTTGTCCCCCTTGCGACTGGCAGTGGTGGTGTTCACCATATTGTCGTTGCCAGCCCATGCTAGTACTCGCGATATCACATCCCCGCAAGCTGTAACCCGCACGCACGCGCAGAACTACAAGGACATGGTGCTAGCAACCTGTCTAACCCAGGCCTATCGGAATGACAATGGCGTGGCGAAGGATGCCGGAAGCAGCATCAGCGCGTTGCGCGACTGGACGTACTTCGATATGGATCAGAGTCCGGATGCAGTCAATTCCTTAGTGGAGAGTTACCTGGAACGGGATTATTCCAGTCCGCTGGTCGAATCGGAAGTCAAGGGAGTGCGATTCGATTTCTTGAAGTGCCTGGACCTGTACCACAGCAAGGCGCTGGACGATCTGACGAAGCGATTGGTCATCCACCCGAAACGCATTTATGGGAAGGAACGTCCTTCGCGACGGCAGGCTCATGATGCTACAGCCAGATAGCACGTGGCTGGACTTTTCCAGAGCATAGCTTGTGCGCTTGGTCCCGATTCAGTGGGACCACGTAAAGCATCCTGGTGGCGTAAGCAGGACTGCCCGAGCCTGTCAGAATTTCTGTGTGGAACCGGGGTCATGAAATAATCCCGAAAGGACTGTTCCATGACCGAAGTGATGACCACTAAGAAGCTCAAGAAGCAAAAAGCAGCATACCCATTCCCCGTCGAGCTGATCGACCAGTTGCTGGCCCAGGTTGAGAACAAGGACGCTGAGTCGATCCTTGGCGAATCGGGCCTGGCCGGGCAACTCAAGAAGATGCTGGCCGAACGTATGTTGTCGGCCGAGTTGAACCATCACTTGGCCAACGAGGAAGAAGGCACTAAAAACCACCGTAACGGCAGCAGCCCTAAGAAGGTGCTCACGCCCGGCGGCGAGCTCCACCTGGACGTGCCGCGCGATCGCCTGTCGAGCTTTGAGCCCAAGCTGGTGGCCAAACATCAGCGCCGGATGTCTGGCTTTGATGATCACGTCATCAGCATGTACGCGCGTGGGATGAGCGTGCGTGAGATCCAGGCGCATCTGCTGGAGTTGTACGGTACCGAGGTGTCGCCGGACCTGATTTCGACCATCACCGACGAGGTGCTCGACGAGGTCGCACAGTGGCAACAACGGCCGCTTGAAGCGATGTATCCAATCGTCTATTTCGACGCGTTGCGCCTGAAGATCCGGGACGAAGGTACAGTCAAGAACAAGGCTGTGTATTTGGCTCTGGGCATTCGTGCCGACGGCCGCAAGGAAGTGCTGGGTCTGTGGATCGAGCAGACCGAAGGCGCCAAGTTCTGGCTGAAGGTTTTCAACGAGCTCAAGAATCGTGGGCTGGACGATATCCTGATCGCTGTCGTCGATGGCCTGCGTGGCTTCCCCGAGGCCATTGAAGCCGTTTATCCGCAGGCGCAGATCCAGACGTGCATCGTGCACCTGATCCGCAACTCGACGACGCTTGCGGCCTGGAAGGACCGTAAAGAGCTGGCAGCGGCGCTCAAGCCGATTTACCACGCTGCCAATGCCGACCTGGCAGAAGCGGCGCTGGACGCGTTTGCGGAAGGTCCATGGGGCACTAAGTTTCCGACCGTGGCTGCAATGTGGCGGCGCCAGTGGCAGCAGGTGATTCCCTTCTTTGCCTACCCGCCTGAAGTGCGCACGATTATCTACACGACCAACGCCATCGAGAGCCTGCATATGCGCCTACGGAAGATCGTCAAGAACCGCGGCCACTTCCCCAGCGACGAAGCCGCGACCAAGTTATTGTTCCTGGCCTTGCGCAATATCGAGAAAGATTGGAAGATGCCGCAGCGTACCTGGAAGCAGGCTGCCAACCAGTTCGCTATCATGTTCGGCGAGCGCTTCACGAACGCAATTATCTAACTCTGAATTCTGGCCCCGCACACAGAATTTCTGACAGGTCCGACTGCCCTTAACCCGCCGGCCCGTCGTCGTCGCGCCCAACGTCGGGATCGATTCCGCCTCTTATACCCTCGCCCGCATCACCCGCACTGCCGCCTCTATTCCCGGCACCTCCACGTTTGTCCTTCCTTTGTCCCCCACCACCTCATGCGGCGTTGTCTGACACGTGCCTGCCTAGATCGGTTTTGCTGTTAGATTATTAATACCGAATACCGACCGTTAGCCCACTCTTCTTTCTGCCATGAAAACCTTTCACTGCGACAAGTGCTCACAACAGATATTTTTTGAAAATACCCTCTGCTTCAACTGCGACAGCACGCTCGGCTACCAGCCGGCCACGCGCAGCGTCAACAGCTTCGAGCAGACCGAGGACGGCCTGTGGCGCAGCCTGAACCGCACCGACGCGGGCAAGGTCTACAAGCAATGCAGCAATTATGTCCAGCACAATGTCTGCAACTGGATGCTGCCCGCGGATGACCCGCACGATTTGTGCGCCTCCTGCCAGCTGACCGTGGTCATCCCGGCCCTGACGTCCGACAAGAACCACATCCTGTGGGCGCGTCTCGAAGCGGCCAAGCGCCGCCTGCTGTTTTCGCTGGCGACGCTCAACCTCACCCCGGCATCGAAGGAAGCCGAGCCGGAAACCGGCCTTGCATTCCAGTTCCTGGAAGACGGCGTGACCGACCAGTGCGTGATGACCGGCCATGCCAACGGCGTGATCACCCTGAACATTGCCGAAGCCGATCCGGCCGAGCGCGAACGCACGCGCGAGCAGATGCACGAGCGCTATCGCACGCTGCTGGGCCATTTCCGTCACGAAAGCGGCCATTACTATTTCGACCGCCTGGTGGCCGACAGCCCATGGATCGACGAGTACCGCGCCCTGTTCGGCGATGAGCGCCAGGATTATGGCGAAAGCCTGAAGCGCCACTACGAGAACGGGCCGCCGGAAGACTGGGCGGAGCGTTTCGTGAGCAGCTACGCCAGCTCGCATCCGTGGGAAGACTGGGCCGAGACCTGGGCCCACTACCTCCACATGATCGATACGCTGGAGACGGCGCACTCCTGCGGCCTGCAGCTCAAGCCGCGCAAGGCCGACGAGCCTGCGCTCGACGGCATCACCCTGCCGACCAGGACCGACGCGTTCGACGATACCCTGAGCGACTGGTTCGCGCTGACTTACGTGCTCAACAGCCTGAATCGCAGCATCGGGATGCCGGACTCCTATCCGTTCACGCTCAGCCCGCCGGTACTGGAAAAGCTGCACTTCGTGCACCGGGTCGTGCGCGCCCAGATCAAGCAGGCGACGGCGCCAGCCAGGCCGGCCGCGACGCCGGCGCCCGCCACGCCGGGCGCCTGAGCCGACGCACCGTCATGATGCCCGCGCCGCCGCCTTCCCCCGAAACGGTGCGGCGCGCGCCATGCCGGTGCGCCCGGCTTACGCGGTCTGGGTCTGGGTTTGCGTCATTCCGCCCAGGGTCTGCGTCTGCGACTGGGTTTGTCCTTCGTCCGGCGGGGCCGGCTCGATCGGGATCAGGAAGTCGCGGCTGATGCCGTTGCCCAGCGCGTCGACCGACGCCAGGAAGCGGGTCAGGAAGGCGTGCAAGCCTTCTTCGAGGATGGCGCTGATCGGGGACGATTGCAGCATGGCGTACAGCTCGACGGCCAGGCGTTCGGTATCGTGCGACTGCGCATTGCGCACATCCTTCAGGTTGGCCACCACCGCGGCCATGCACGCCGCCAGCGAGCGCGGCATTTTCTCTTGCAGTATAAATAGTTCGGCCACCCGTGTCGACGTGATGGCGTCGCGGTAGACCTTGCGGTAGGTCTCGAAGGCGGACACCGAGCGCAGCAGCGCCGCAAGCTGGTAGAACTCCGCCTGCGTCCCGGCCTGGACCGCATCATGCGCCCCGAACCTGAACTTGACGTCGAGGATGCGCGCCGTATTGTCGGCCCGTTCCAGGAAGGTGCCGAGGCGGATGAAGTTGAACGCCTCGTCCTGCAGCATGGTGCCCAGCGTGACGCCGCGCGACAGGTGCGAGCGGTACTTGACCCATTCCAGGAACTGGCCGGGATCGTGCTCGAAGGTGCGGTTCTTGAGATGCTTCTGCAGCATCAGCCAGGTCGTGTTCTCGGTTTCCCATACCTCGGTGGTCAGGGCGCCGCGCACGGCGCGCGCATTCTCGCGCGATGCGCGCAGGCAGCTGGTGATCGAGGACAGGTTGTCCGGATCGCGCACCATGAAGTCGATCACGTCCTTCTGCGTGAGCGCCGGGTATTTGGCCTCGAACTGCGATTCCAGCTCGGACACGCCCAGCATGCTGCGCCAGCCCTGCTGCTCGGCCTGCGCCGACTGCGGCATCAGCGAATACTGGACCCGGACATCGAGCATGCGGGCCGTGTTTTCGGCGCGCTCGGTGTAGCGGGCCATCCAGAACAAGTGGTCTGCGGTGCGGCTCAACATCTTAGTTCTCCAGTATCCAGGTATCCTTGGTGCCGCCGCCCTGCGACGAATTGACCACCAGCGAACCTTCCTGCAGCGCCACCCGGGTCAGGCCGCCCGGCACCATCGACACGGTCTTGCCCGACAGGACGAAGGGACGCAGGTCGATATGGCGCGGCGCGATGCCCGATTCGACATAGGTCGGGCAGGCCGACAAGGCCAGCGTGGGCTGGGCGATATAGCCGTCCGGGTTGGCGATCAAGCGCGCGCGGAAGGCCTCGATCTCGGCGTGGGTCGAGGCCGGGCCGACCAGCATGCCATAGCCGCCGGCGCCGTGCACTTCCTTCACCACCAGCTCGGGCAGCCGAGACAGGGTGTAGGCCAGGTCTTCCTTTTTCCGGCACTGGTAGGTCGGCACGTTGTTCAGGATCGGCTTTTCGCCCAGGTAGAATTCGATCATGTCCGGCACGTAGGGATAGATCGACTTGTCGTCGGCCACCCCGGTGCCGATGGCGTTGGCCAGGCCCACCCGCCCCGCGCGCACCGCGTCGAGCAGGCCCGGCACGCCCAGCGTGGACTCGGGGCGGAAGGCGCGTGGATCGAGGTAGTCGTCGTCGATGCGGCGATAGATGACGTCGACCTGCTTCGGCCCGCGCGTGGTGCGCATGTAGACGGTGTCGTCGCTGACATACAGGTCTTGCCCCTGCACCAGCGCCACGCCCATCTGCTGGGCCAGGAATGCGTGTTCGAAATAGGCCGAGTTGTGCATGCCCGGCGTGAGCACGACCACGGTCGGGTCAAGCGGTCCGTCCGGCGCCACGGTGCGCAGGTTGTCGAGCAGCAGGTCGGGATAGTGCTCGACCGGCGCCACGCGGTTGCTCGCGAACAGGGCGGGAAACAGCCGCATCATCATCTTGCGGTTTTCCAGCATGTAGGACACGCCGGAAGGCACCCGCAGATTGTCTTCCAGGACGTAGAACTCGCCCTCGCCCGCGCGCACGATGTCGACGCCGGCGATATGGGCATAGATGTTCGAAGGCACCTTGACGCCCTGCATCGCGGGCCGGTACTGCGCATTGTTCAGGATCTGTTCGGAAGGGATGACGCCCGCCTTCAGGATATCCTGGTCATGGTAGACATCGTGCAGGAAACGGTTCAGCGCGGTCACCCGCTGCACCAGGCCGGCCTGCAGCCGGGCCCATTCGGCGGCGTCGATCACGCGCGGAATGATGTCGAACGGGATCAAGCGCTCCTTGCCGGCGTTGTCGCCGTAGACGGCAAAGGTGATCCCCACCCGCTGGAAGGTCAGCTCGGCTTCGGCACGTTTTTGCGCGATCAGTTGCGGCGACTGCAAGGCAAGCCACCGCGCAAACGCGTCGTAGTGAGGCCTTGCAATTGCCGCAGAGGAATACATTTCATCGTAAAAGTTCGGCATCGGATCCTCCAGTGGCATAGGTGCAATCAAGAAACGTGCCAGCTCGGCGACGCCGCACGAGAGAATTATATTGCGGGTATGAATCATGCTTGTGCACAGTTGAAACAGGTATATATCGATGTGCTGGTATCGTTCGTGACCACCCCTATAAAGGCACTCCCGCATGGCTATCCGTATCGCGCTGCACCACAAGACCAGTTACCGCTACGACCGGCAAGTCGCCCTCTCGCCGCATGAGGTGCGCCTGCGTCCGGCGCCGCATGCGCGCACGCCGATCCTGTCGTATTCGCTGTCGGTGCTGCCGCAGGAGCATTTCATCAACTGGCAGCAAGACCCCTACGGGAATTACATCGGCCGTTTCGTGTTCCCGGAAAAAACGGATACGCTCGAGTTCACGGTCGACCTGGTCGCCGACATGACCGTCATCAATCCCTTCGATTTCTTCATCGAACAATATGCGGAGCATTTTCCCTTTGTCTATCCCGAGCAGTTGCAGGGGGAACTGAGCGCCTACGCGCAGCCCGAGCCGGCCGGCCCGCTGCTGCTGGCATGGGTAGAAGCGGCGCGGCGCGAGCTGCTGGCGCAGCCGATGAACACCACCGACTTCCTGGTGGCGATCAACCAGCGCCTGCAGCGCGACATCGCCTATCTGCTGCGCATGGAACCGGGCGTGCAGACGCCCGAAGACACGCTCGAGAAGCGTTCCGGCTCCTGCCGCGACAGTGGCTGGCTGCTGGTGCAGATCCTGCGCACGATGGGACTGGCGGCGCGTTTCGTTTCCGGCTACCTGATCCAGCTGCGCGCCGACCAGGAGGCGCTCGACGGTCCGAGCGGCGCGCTCGAAGACTTCACCGACCTGCACGCCTGGACCGAGGTGTACATCCCCGGCGCCGGCTGGATCGGGCTCGACCCGACCTCGGGCATGCTGGCCGGCGAAGGCCATATTCCGCTCGCCTGCACGGCGCTGCCCTCGTCGGCGGCGCCGGTGACGGGCTTCAGCGACAAGGCCGAGGTCACCTTCATCCACGAGATGACGATCACCCGCATCCATGAAGACCCGCGCGTGACCAAGCCGTATTCGGACGCCGACTGGGAGGCCATCGACCGCCTGGGCCGGCAGGTCGACGCCGACCTGCTGGCCCAGGACGTGCGCCTGACCCAGGGCGGCGAGCCCACCTTCGTCTCGATCGACGACATGGACGCGCCGGAGTGGAATACCCAGGCCCATGGCGAGCGCAAACGCGCGCTGGCCGGCACGCTGGCGCAGCGGCTCAAGAATCATTTCGCGCCCGGCGGCCTGCTGCACTACGGCCAGGGCAAATGGTATCCGGGCGAACCGCTGCCGCGCTGGGCGCTGAACATCTTCTGGCGCGTCGACGGCGAGCCGCTGTGGCGCGACCCCGGCCTGTTTTCTAGCGAACACGTCGACGACGGCTATGACGCCGGAGACGCCCGCCGCTTCGCCGCCGCGCTGGTCGATGCGCTCGGCCTGCCCGCCGGCAGCGCCATCCCCGCCTATGAGGACGTGCTGCTGCAGGCCCAACGCGAGCAGGCGCTGCCGCCCAACCTCGATCCCCTGCGGGCAGACCTGGACGCGCCGGAGGAACGGCGCCGGCTGGCGCGCCTGCTCGAACGCGGCCTGGGCCAGGTGGCCGGCTACGTGCTGCCGCTGCAGGCCGCCGACGGCGCCGGCTGGCGCACCTCGGCCTGGCCGCTGCGGCGCGAACACCTGTACCTGCTCGAGGGCGACTCGCCGATCGGCCTGCGCCTGCCGCTGGCCACGCTGCCATGGGTGCCGCCGCGCGAACGCGATCCCGGTTTCGAGGTCGACCCGTTTGCCCCGCGCAGCGCCCTGGTGGCCGCGCACCACGCCGCGCAGCCGGCGCCGGACCGCGCGGCCGTCCAGCCGGCCTCTCCCTTCGCGCCGGACGCGCGCGAGGTGATCCACACCGCGCTGTGCGTCGAAGTGCGCGCCGGACGCCTGTACGTCTTCATGCCGCCGCAGCAGCGCCTCGAGGATTACCTGGCGCTGGCCGGCGCGGTCGAGGCCACCGCCGCCAGGCTCGGGATGAAGCTGCGGATCGAAGGTTATGCGCCGCCGCGCGACCCGCGCATCAAGCTGCTCAGCGTCACGCCCGACCCGGGCGTCATCGAAGTCAATATCCATCCGGCCGCGTCGTGGAACGAGCTGGTACACAACGTGACGACCCTGTACCAGGAGGCGCGCCTCACCCGCCTGGGCACCGAGAAATTCATGCACGACGGCCGCCACACCGGCACCGGCGGCGGCAACCACGCCACCCTGGGCGGCGCCAGCGCCGAAGACAGCCCGATGCTGCGCCGTCCCGACCTGCTCAAGAGCCTGATCACCTACTGGCAGATCCACCCGGCGCTTTCTTACCTGTTCTCGGGCACCTTCATCGGACCGACCAGCCAGGCGCCGCGCGTGGACGAGGCGCGCGACGACAACCTGTATGAACTGGCGATCGCCTTCCAGCAGATGGACAAGGTGCTGCCGACCCTGCAGCCGGGCGACAAGCCGTGGATGGTCGACCGCCTGCTGCGCAACCTGCTGGTCGACCTGACCGGCAATACGCACCGCGCCGAATTTTCGATCGACAAGCTGTATTCGCCGGACGGCCCCACCGGCCGCCTCGGCCTGGTGGAGTTCCGCGCCTTCGAGATGCCGCCGCACGAGCGTATGAGCCTGCTGCAAATGCTGTTGCTGCGGGCCCTGGTCGCGCGCTTCTGGCGCGAGCCGTGCCAGGCCCGGCTGGTGCACTGGGGCACCGCCCTGCACGACCGCTGGATGCTGCCGCATTTCGTCGCCCAGGACATCCGCGACGTCGCGCGCGACCTGCGCGTGGCCGGCTATGCCTTCGAGGACCACTGGTTCGAGCCGTTCATCGAATTTCGCTTCCCGCGCTTCGGCACCGTCGTCTACGAGGGCGTCGAGATGGAGCTGCGCCAGGCGATCGAGCCGTGGAACGTGCTGGGCGAGGAAGTCGCGGCCGGCGGCACCGCGCGCTACGTCGACTCGTCGGTCGAACGCATGCAGCTGCTGGTGCGCGGGCTGACCGACGGCCGCCACGTGGTGGCCTGCAATGGCCGCATGCTGCCGCTGCACCCGACCGGCGTGCCCGGCGAGTACGTGGCGGGCGTGCGCTTTCGGGCGTGGAGCCCGTGGTCGGCCCTGCATCCGAGCATCCGGGTGCAGGCGCCGCTGGTGTTCGACCTGGTCGACACCTGGAGCGGGCGCGCGATCGGCGGCTGCACCTACCACGTGGTGCATCCGGGCGGACGCAATGAAACGGGCGCGCCGGTCAATGCCAATGCCGCCGAGGCGCGCCGTTTCGCGCGCTTCTGGCCGCATGGCCATACCCCGGGTCCGATGACGGTGCGCAAGGAGCCGCTCAATCCTAGTTTCCCTACGACACTAGATTTACGCTGGCAGGCAAGCTAACCTATCGCTTTTGTACCACCCGTAATCAGCAGCTGCGATGCCGAATCAACTACTTGCCCACTATCTGGCCGCGCCGGACAGTTTCGACGAAATGCTCGACGCGGCCAAGGCGCCGCGCGCGCATTGGCGTGCGCTGCTGGACAACCTGGCGCACGAGGCGCCCACCATGATGCGCCAGCGCCAGGAGATGGTGCAGCGCCAGGTGCGCGAAAACGGGGTGAGCTACAACGTGCCCGCCGACGCCCACGGCCGGCAACGGCAGTGGGACCTGAACGTGCTGCCGCTGATCCTGCCGCACGAGGAATGGAGCGGCATCGAGGCCGCCGTGATCCAGCGCGCCACCCTGCTCAACAAGATCCTGGTCGACGTCTACGGCAAGGAGGAGATGCTGAGCGAAGGCTTGCTGCCGCCGGCGCTGATCCACGGCCACGCCGGCTTCCTGCGCCCCTGCCACGGGATGCGCCATCACGACGACGTCGCCCTGCACTTCTACGCGGTCGACCTGGCGCGCGCCCCGGACGGCCGCTGGTGGGTGATGGCCGACCGTACCCAGGCGCCCTTCGGCGCCGGCTATGCGCTGGAAAACCGCGCCATCATCGCTCCCACCTTCCCCGACCTGCTGCGCGAGCTCAAAGTGCAGCCCCTGAACCGGTTCTTCCGCACCATGCACGAAAGCCTGGCGCACTGGGGCCGCCGGTGCGCGGCCGGCGGCGACGCGCCGGCGCCGCTGCGCGAGGGCGAAGCGCCGCTGATCGTGCTGCTCACGCCCGGCCCGCTCACCGCCACCTACTACGAGCAGGCCTACCTGGCGCGCCATCTCGGCCTGCCGCTGGTCGAAGGCGGCGACCTGACGGTGCGCGACGGCGTGGTGTACCTGAAAACCCTGGCCGGCCTGCACCGGGTGCACGTGATCATGCGCCGGGTCGACGACGAATCGTGCGATCCGCTCGAACTGCAAAGCTCGTTGCTGGGCGTGGCCGGCCTGACCCAGGCCGCCATGCGCGGCAACGTGCTGGTCGCCAACAGCCTCGGCTCGAGCCTGCTCGAATCGGGCGCGCTGCTCGGCTTCCTGCCGGCGCTGTCGAAGCGCCTGCTGGGCGAGCCCCTCAAGATGCCATCGGTGGCCACCTGGTGGTGCGGCGAAGAAGCGGCGCTGGAAACCGTGGTCGCCAGGCTCGACCGGTTGGTGATCAAGCCCGGTTTTTCGCAGTTGCCGCAGGCGGCCGTGTTCGGCCAGGACCTGGACGGCGCCGCGCGCGCGGCCTTCATCGCCCGCCTGCGCGCCAATCCCAATAATTACATTGCCCAGGAACTGGTGCGGCTGTCGCAGGCGCCGGTGTGGAAGGACGGCGCCGCGCCCGGCCTGCAGGCGCGCGCCATCGGGCTGCGGGTATTCGCCTGCGCCACGCCGAATGGCTATGTGGTGATGCCGGGCGGGCTGACCCGGGTGGCCACCGGGCCCGATGCGCGCGTGCTGACGATGCAGATGGGCGGCGCCAGCAAGGACACCTGGGTCCAGGCGCGCGCCAGGGCCGAAGTGCACCGCCTGCAGCAGCGCAGCATCTCGGGCCGCGACCTGGTGCGCGAAGACACCAACCTGCCGAGCCGCGTGGCGGAAAACCTGCTGTGGTTCGGACGCCATGCGGAACGCACCGACAATATCTGCCGCCTGCTGCGGGTCGCGCTCGATTTCCTGTTCAACGTCCGTTTCGACCAGCGCGGCGCGGAATGGCCGACCGTCGAGGCGCTGTGCATCTGGTTCGGCCTGCTCGACGAAGGGAAGAAGCCGGCCACGCCAGACGCGAGCCAAAGCGGCCCCATCTTTACTGATGCCGAGATCGAGTCGGCCCTCCTGACGGCGGTCGTCTCGCCCGCGGTCCCTGGCCTGGCACGGCAGCAGCAGCAGTTGCACCGGCTTGCCGGGCAGCTGCACGAACGCTTCTCGGTCGACAACTGGCGTGCACTGAACCGGATGGTGCAGCCCGCCGCCGCCGCCGGCGAGCGGCCATCGCAGTCGGGGGTCATGACGATCCTCGACGATGCCGCCGCCGCGCTGATGACGCTGGCCGGCTTCGCCCTCGATGGCATGACGCGCGATCTTGGCTGGCGTTTCATGTCGATCGGACGCCGCCTGGAGCGACTGCAATTCCAGAGCGTGGTGCTGCAGCGCGCGCTTGCCATGAACGGGAGCGGCAACCTCGAATGGCTACTGGAGCTATCCGACAGCATCATCACTTACCGGGCCCGCTACCGGGCCCAGCCCGAATGGCTGCCGGTGCTCGACCTGCTGCTGCTCGACGAGACCAATCCGCGCTCGATCGTCTTCCAGCTCAACGGTATCCTGAGCACGCTGGGCAAGATCGAACAAACCCAGGGTCCCTGCGGCACGCATATGCTGACGCCCTTGAAAAAGGAATTGCTTGCGCTCGATCCGGACACTGACCTGAAGCACGGCAACCCCTTGCTCGGCGGCCTGCTGGACCGGATCGGGCGCACCAGCGCGGCCCTGTCCGAGCAGATCAGCGTGCAATTTTTCAGCTATACCGACAATGGCCGCCAAAGGAACCGCAGCTCATGATCGCACAGCTCATGGATAATTCACCGGCGAGCGCCGGCGCCTGCGCGCGCTATCGCGTGGTGCATGAAACGCGCTACACCTACAGCAGCCCGGTCACCCTGTCGCAGCAATACCTGCACCTGACACCGCGCTCCTTCCCCTGCCAGCAGACCGAGTCGCACCTGATCTGGCTCGATCCGGTCGTCAACGACGGCAAGGACGGCGTCGACTACTTCGGCAACCTGACCCGCCACGTGACGCTGACCGTACCGCATGACAGCCTGCTGGTGCACGCCGAATCGACGGTCTCGCTGCGCGCGCGCTACACCCTGGCGCAGATCGCCGGGACGCTGCCGTGGGAATGCGTGCGCGACATGATGGGCAAGGAAAAAAGCCCCGCCACCCTGGAAGCCTGCCGCTACCTGTATGCCTCGCCGCATGTCGCCAGCTTCCCCGAGCTCGAAGCCTATGCCCGCGCCAGCTACACCCCGGGCCGGCCGCAGCTCGATGCCGCGCTCGACCTGACGTACCGGATCTTCGACGACTTCGAATTCGATGCCAAGGCGACCGACATCTCGACCCCGCTCGATCAGGTGCTGCGCGGCCGGCGCGGCGTGTGCCAGGACTTCGCCCAGCTGATGATCGGCTGCCTGCGCAGCATCGGCCTGCCGGCGCGCTATGTGAGCGGCTACATCCTGACCCACCCGCCGGCGGGCAAGCCGCGCCTGGTCGGCGCCGACGCCTCGCACGCCTGGGTGTCGGTGTTCTGCCCGGCGCTGGGCTGGGTCGATTTCGATCCGACCAACCGCTGCCTGGTGCAGCATGAACACATCACGCTGGGCTGGGGACGCGACTTCAGCGACGTGACCCCGCTGCGCGGCATCGTGCTCGGGGGCGGCAAGCAGGAGCTCGACGTCCAGGTGACGGTGACGCCCCTGCCCCTGCTCGACGAGGCCTGACTAGACGCCGTCCTTGTGCCCAAGCCCGGCGGGGATGGGCATGCCCGCGCCGCCGCCGTCCATGCCGCCGCCGCCGCCGCGGTTTCCACCGCCGCCGGCCTCGCCTTTCGCACGACCGCCGCCACCCTGCGTGCGCGTCGGCCCCTGCAGCGGAATCATGACCTCGTCCGGCATCGGATCGAGATCGAGCGCGGCGCGAATGAAGGTGCGCAGGCTGACGACCAGCTCCGCCGTGTGGATCGGCCGCCCCGCCGCCAGGTCGGCCGCCGCCTGCGCCGCCAGCCGGCAATGCTCTTCGGTGCCGAGCAGCAGGATGTCGGCCAGCGCGGCTTCGACGGCGTCGCGGATGCGGCGCGAGCGGTCCGAGCTGGCCATTCCCTCATTCGATCCCTCCTCGCCCGACTGGGCCCGCTCGCGCACATCGCGCAAATGCGTGGGATCGACCGTCAGTTGCCCGGTGAACGAGCCGCCCAGGGTGCGGTAGGCGGCGATCAGGGTTTTCAGGCGCTCGTTGATCTGGCGGTTCATGCGCTCGCGGCGCTGCTGGATGGTCTGCATCATGAGGATGCGGATGCCCACGCCCAGCAAGGTAAAGACGGCAAGCCCGATGATCGTCGTCATCGCGCCTTGCCATGAACTGAAATCCATATAGCGCATGCTGGTCATTGTGGCGTTGTCGATGGCTGTCAGTTTAGCTGCCGGAAAGATGCCGGCGCGCCACGCTCGCGCCATGGACGAATCGCCAACTTCTTGCGCTAACAAAAAGACAAGGTCTCATGCATCCGGGATGATGGATCCAGCCTGCTTCTCTCATCTCAACAAGGACATTCGACCATGGCTTCGGTACTCCCAAGAATCATGCGCACGACCGCAGCACTGCTGGTGTGCGCCGTCGCGCTTGCCGCCCCCGCCGGCGCCGCGGTCCTGACGACCTCGCTGTCGAGCGCCGCGGTCGCGGTGGGGCAGCAATTCTCCCTCGACGTCATGGTCGGCGACCTGGGGCCGGCCCAGGCCCTGGCCGCATTCGACCTCGACCTGGTATTCGATCCGGCGCTGGTTGCGCCGGTGAGTGCCGAGTTCGGCCACCACCTGGGCGAGGTCGATGCCGACCAGCTGACCCACGCACTCTTCGGCGCAGGCCGGGCGGACTTCGCGGCGGTATCGCTGCTGGATGACGCGGCCCTGATCGGCTTGCAGCCCGGGGTGTTCCCGCTTGCGCGACTGGTGTTTACGGCGCTCGCGCCTGGCGCCGTGTCGATCGACTTCGACCTGCTGACGGCGCCGGGCCTGCTGCTCAGCGACGGATTCGGCGAGGCCATCGCCGTCAGCGCCGTCCACGGCGCCGTCGTCGACATCGGCACGGCCAACTCTGTCCCGGAGCCGTCCACGCTGGCCTTGCTCATGCTGGGCGCCATCCTGGCCCCCGGCCGCCGTCCATCGAGCCGCGGCCGACGCGCCGCCCTGTGACGCGTGGCGCACCGGCTCGCCGCGGCCGCGCCCTTGCTGCTTCTGGTGGGCGTGCTGTACGCCCGCTGTTCCGGTAACGACAAGGCGCCCTTCGTGGTCATCGGGGTGCTGGCGCTGACTGCCGTCCTGGCCTTGGCGCTGCTGCTGCGCGCCCTCATGGAAGGAAGCCTGCACGCCTGGCGCAGCGCCGCGCTGGCGGCGCTGCCGCTGCTGTATGCGGCGGTCGCCATCGCGCTGGCGCGGCAGGGGTGGGTGGACCTGATGTCGTTTCTTGGTTTTCGATGAACCTCGCTCGGGAGATGGAATGCAATCTGCAAAACTGAAGCTGGCGGGCCTGGCGGTCCTGCTGGTCGGCATCGTCGCCATTCCGGCGGCGATCGCCTTCAAGCCGACCCAGGAGTTCGGCCATGTCGGCATCGTCAGGGACGCGCTGACCCGGATCAGCGTCCCGGCGCCCGGTGGCAACACCTACCGGTTTTCCGAACGCGCCATCCTGGAAGTACGCGACAGCACGGCCGGCGTCGACGAGATCGTCTCCTCGCGCGGCGAGCTGTCGGTGCCCACCGCCCACTGCGACGACGAACTGCTGCCGGAATGTTCGCAGCGCATCATCGCGATCAAGAATGCGACGATCGGCCTGCTCGCCGCGCCGGAGCCGGATGGCGAAGGCGCGCGCCGCCAGGTCGGCCGGGCGCTGCACACGCTGCAGGATTTTTTCTCGCATAGCAACTGGATCAATATTTCCGGCGGCC
Organism: Massilia timonae CCUG 45783; assembly: GCF_000315425.1. Lineage (GTDB taxonomy): Bacteria > Pseudomonadota > Gammaproteobacteria > Burkholderiales > Burkholderiaceae_D > Telluria > Telluria timonae. The sequence continues at coordinate 222,460 of NZ_JH992922.1, forward strand.
AGCCGGGCCTGGGCACCACGGTGATCCCACGCCTGGCCCCCAGCCAGGACACCTGCGAGCGCGGCCTGTCGTCGATCGGCTCCGGCACCCTGGCCGCCTTTGGCCTGAGTTTCCCGACGACCGGCTATTTCAATCCCTTCCTGGCGCCGCCCGAAGGCAAGTGCAACCATGGACTATTGCTCGACCCCGGCATCCACAAGGATGCGCCGGGCCGCGCCGGCCACGCGCCCGCGCGCGCCGCCGCGGTGGACGCGACCGAGAGCCTGATCCGCCAGATCCTTGCGGCGCCCGGCGTCGCGGGCAACGACAAGGCGATCCGCGCCTTCCTCGACGTGCGCGGCGCGGTCGGCTTCGTGGTCGACGATACCGGCAGCATGGGCGGCGTGATCGCCGGGGTCAAGTCGTCCATCGCCCGGATCGTCGAGACGGTGCGCACCAGCCCCAACCAGCCCGACCGCTACCTGCTGGTCAATTTCGGCGATCCCGAGGTCGGCGCCGCCTTCGTCACGGCCGACGCCGCGGCGCTGCTGGCGCGCGCCAATGCCCTGTCCGCCGCCGGCGGCGGCGACTGTCCGGAACTGTCCATGGCCGGCACGCTGCGCGCGGTCAACGCCGCGCCGAACGGCTCCCAGCTGTATGTCTTCACCGATGCCTCGGCCAAGGACGCCGCGCTGTCCGGCAACGTCGTCACCCAGGCCAACGCCAAGGACATCACCGTCACTTTCTTTACCTTCGGCTCGTGTTCGCCGATCGATCCGGCCTATTACACCATTGCGGCCGAGACCGGCGGCCAGTTGTACGCGCTGCAGCGCACGGCCGAAGAAACCGAGAAAGTCTTCGGCCTGGTGATGCCCTACGTTAGCGCCAGCCCAAAATCCCTGCTGGCCGCCAAGGGCATGGTCGGCGGTGCGCGCAACCTGCAGTTCCCGGTCGACCGCACGCTGCGCAGCCTTCAGGTATCGGTCGCGGTCGACGCCAGTGCGAGCGCGCGCCTGTTCGATCCGGCCGGCCGCGAGGTGGTCGGCGGCACGGCGGGCGTGACGATCACCACCCTGACGGGTGGCAAGCTGATCGCCCTGACGGCGCCCGCCGCCGGCAACTGGCGGCTGGCGCTGGCCGGCGTCGGCAACTACGACGTCTCGGTGTCGGGCGACAGCCCCCTGGAACTGAACCGGTTCGAGTTCGTCGAAACGCGCGGACGCGAAGGCCACGAAGGCCTGTACCCGATCAAGAGCCAGCCGCTCGCACGCGCCACCCAGCAGGCGCGCGCGACGGTGCTCGGCGCATTCAATACCGCGCAATTCGCGCTGGTGAACGAGGCCGGCGACACCATCGCCCAGCTGCCCGCCACGCGCCGCGCCGGAGAGACCATGCCCGACGAATTCCTGGCGGACTTCGTGCTGCCCACGCAGCCGTTCCGCGTCATGGTGAGCGGCCGCCTGGCCACGGGAGACGCGTTCCAGCGCATCCATCCGCCGGTGTTCCTGGGCCGGACCGTCAAGGTCGAGACGCTGGGCGGCGGCTTCGGCGCCTTCAGCCCGGGACAAAGCTACGCGGTGCGCTTCCGCGTGACGAATCTGGGCGCCCAGGACACCTTCGCCGTGAACGCCACCGACGAACGCGGATTCGTCCAGGACTATCCCCGCAGCCTCGTGCTGGGACCGAACGGGTCCGCCTTCGTCGACGTGCGGATCGCCATCCCCGCCGCCACGCCGGTGGGCACGACCAATGCCGTCTCGCTGGCGGTCACGGGAGCGTCGTCGGCCAATGGCACGGTGTTCACGCAGGTCGTGCGCGCCGCGACACTGGCGGGCGATGTCGATGGCGACGGCGACGTCGACCGTGACGATGCCCAGCTGGTGTTCGTGGCGCGCAACCAGTCCGCTTCCGGCGACGCCGACCCGCGCGACATGGACCGCGACGGCCGCGTGACCGTGCTGGATGCACGCAAGGTCAGCCTGGCCTGCACCCGTCCATCGTGCGCACGGCAATAGCAACGCGCATGGCCGCGGCGATCAGCGCCGCGGCGCGCCGTTGAGCTGGCGCCCGTGCCTGTGTCCGGAAAACATCGGCCCGCCGTTTTCCCCCGGTTGTCACACGCCTGTCATGACGCAGGCGGATGATGGTCAACAGTGAGCTCCGGCACGTGTTCACGCCGGACCGGCCAACGCTACCGGATGCGAAGACATCATGTACAAAAGCGACAAGAAGCTCTTGATCCTCGATGCGGACGGCACCACCATCGATGCCTTCGCCGCCATCGAAGCGGCTTTCTCCCACCATGGGCTGGTGATCGGCGACGAAACCCGCTTCCAGAAGCGGCACAAGCTGCTCAAGTACATGGGCGGGCTGAAGGAATTCCCGTCGATCGTCCGCAAGAACCTGCGCAAGAACAGTCGCGCCCAGCTGATCGACACCCTCACCGGCATCTACCGGCAGGAAGCCCGGCTGTACGACGGCATCGCCGACCTGATCCGCGAACTGATCGCCGCGCCCGACATCACGGTCGGCATCGTCACGCGCAACGTCACGATCGAACCGCTGGAAACCCTGCGCCAGCTGTTCCTGCGCCACGACATCGACATCGCCGAACTCGACTTCCTGGTCCACATTCCCCTCAAGGACACCAAGACCGCCCAGTTCCGCGCCACGCGCGAACAGTTCGGCGTCAACCCGGCGCGCGCCTTCATCTGCGGCGACGAACACAAGGACTTCATGGCGGCGGTCAGCACCGGCATGCACCCGTTCATGGTCTCCTACGGCTTCGAATGCCACGACCGGCTGACGACCAGGTTCGAGATCCCGCATGAGCTGATCTCGCGCAGCTCGGCCGAGCTGTGCTGCCGGATCCGGCACGCGCTCGACCTGGGCGTGCTGGCTCAGGCGCCGTACCAGAACAGCAGCAGGCTGATGGCGCCGAATATCCAGTAGTCGACCGGCGCGCCGAACGCCCAGTGCTTATGCCAGGGCACGAGTTCCTGCTTGAAGCGGCGCCAGCCGAAGGCCGGGTTGATGACGAACCACAGGTAGTCTTCGACGATCCAGAACAGCATGATCGAGGCCGCGGCGCAGGCTTCCAGCTTCCATGACCACTGCCCCATGAAGAACAGCGGGAAGTGGAAGATCAGGCCGATGAAGGCGAACATCCACAGATGGTAGCCGGTCAGCGCGCGCCCGCCCATGAAGATGTCGAGCAGCGGATGCTGCTCGATACGCCAGGTCGGCAGGTTCGCCGCCCACCCGGCTTCGCCTTCGATTTCCACCTCCACCCGCGCGAACAGGTAGGCCGCCACCAGCACCGCACCCACCATCGATACGACCCTGCCGCCCTCCGACAATTCAAGCATAAGCCTCTTCACTCTTGCGTTCGCACTGCATCAACACGGTTTCCAGCACCTGCATCGCGGCGTGCGGCCGGCCCAGCGCCCGCGCGCGGGCCGCCATGGCCTGCAGCCGTTCGGGATGCGCCAGCAGGTGGCGCACCCGGTATTCGAGGGTGGCCAGGTCGGATGCCTTGAGCGCCGCCCCCTGCTCGAGCAGGTAGGTGGCGTTGTGTTCTTCCTGCCCCGGGATCGGCGCGTTCACGATCATCGGCAGTCCCATCGCCAGGCACTCGGCGCTGGTGGCGCCGCCCGGTTTCGTCACCACCAGGTCGGCGCAGGCCATCAGGCGCTCGACCCGGTCGGTGAAGCCTTGCGGCGCCAGCCGCCCCGGATAGCGCACCGCCAGCCGCTGCAGGGCCGCCAGCTCGGCCGCGTTCTTGCCGGCCAGGGCGATCAGCTGGAAGTCGCCGGGGATGGACAACAGTTTTTCCGCCACCCGGCTCAAGCCGCCCAGCCCGGCCCCGCCGCCCATCAGCAGCAAGGTCGTCAGCGCGGGATCGAGGCCGAGCTCACGGGCGCATTCTTCACGGTCATGCGCCTGGGAGAACGCCGGCATGGTCGGAATGCCGGCCACATGGACCGCATGCGCCGGGATGCCCTGCTCGCGCATCCGGAACGCCACCTCGTCGTTGGCGGCGAAATAGCCGGCGACGTGCGGGTGGATCCACATGCGGTGCAGGTCGAAGTCGGTCACCTGGACCCACACCGGGCAGGCCAGCTTGCCGGCCGCGATCTGCTGCGACAGGATCTCGGCCGGCTGAAAATGCGTGCAAACGATGGCGTCCGGCGCCAGCGCGGCGATTTCGGCGGCCAGCAGGCGGCAATCGCGCCGCTCGACCCAGCGCCGCAGGCGGTTGAGCCAGCCGTCCGGATTGGCCTCGTCGGTCAGCCGGTACACGTGGCGCCACAGGCCGGGTGCGCGGCCGATCAGGAAGAGATAAAAGTCGGTGTAGACCTTGCGCAGGCGCGGCGCGGCGAAGGCCATCGCGTCCAGGTGGATCACCCTGACGCAGGCATGGTCGGCGGCCGCGCGGGAACGGATCGCCTCGGCAACCCGGGTGTGGCCGGCGCCGGCGGGCACGCTGAGCAAGAGGATTTTTTTCCCAGCAATGCCTTGTTGAAAATCGCCCTGCCTCATGCACACGCCCCTCGGGTCACGGTATGCAGGCGAATGTAATCGCGAAATATGACCCGCCCATGACGGCGGGGTGCACCATTACGCCAGGGCCAGCGACTCGCCCTGCTTGAGGATGGAGCGGAACAAACGCAGCTGGCCGGCGGTGGTGTCGTCCCAGCTGAAGCGCTCCGCGTAGCGGCGCACGGCGGCGCGATCGGGGTAGTTGGCGCGCAGGCGGTTGACGGCTTCGGCCACGCCCTCGGAGGTACGCTCGTTCATCAACACGCCCGCTTCCGGCGCCGCCACGACTTCGGGCGTGCCATACACGCGGCTGGCCACGACAGGCGTGCCGCAAGCCATCGATTCGAGCAGCACATTGGCCCAGCCCTCGCGGCTGGACGACAGCACCATCGCGTCGGCCTTGCCGTACTGGACGCGCAGCTCCTGCTGCGAGACGGCGCCCAGGAAGGTGACGCGATCCTCGAGTTTCAGCTCGCGCACGAGATTCTCGAGGATGCCCCGGTTCGGGCCTTCGCCGGCGATCACCAGGCGCACGCCGGGCAACATGGGCAAGGCGCCGATGCTCAGTTCCTGGGCCTTGACCGGCACCAGGTGGCCCACGGTCACCAGGGTGAACGGTGTTTCTTCGCGCTGCTCGGGCGGGCGGAACAGCTCCAGGTCGACGCCGTTGCGCAGCGCGACCACGCGCGCGGGGTCGATGCCCAGGCCAATCACCTCGTCGCGCAGCGCATTGGCCACCGTGATGATGCCGTCGGCGCGGCTGGCGGCCCAGTGGATCATCCTGCGCGGCAGCGGAAATTTAGGGAACAGCGTGATGTCCGAACCGCGCGCCGTGATCACGAACGGCTTGTTGAAGTAGCGCGCCAGCATGGCCGCCGCCACGCCGTCCGGATAAAAATAATGGGCGTCGATCAGGTCGAAATCATAGCCCTCGTCGATCATGCGCGCGATCGTGCCCTTGGCCGACTGGAACAGCAGCGCCGGCGCCACGTTCATGCCGATCTTGGGCACCACCAGGTAGGGTGGATGCTCGACCTGGATGCCGTGACGCACTTCGCGGCGCGGCACCTTGGCCTGGCGCGCATACTGTCCGAACCTTGGGTTCTTCGACGGGAACCACGGCGCCGGCGCCACCACGCGCGCCTCGACCTGGCCGCTGGCGACCAGGTGGCGCAGCCGGGTTTCGACAAAAATGCCGTGGCCGGGCTTTTCGCTGTTCGGAAACAGCGTGCTGAACGTCAGGATCTTCATCAGGCCGCGGCTCCGGTCAGGCGGCCGTAGATGCTCTTGTAGCGGCCCACGCTGGCTTTCCAGTTGCGCTCGCTTTCAACGAACTCGCGGCCGGCCGCGCGCAGGGCGGGCCATTCGGCCTGGGCGTCGATCAGGCCGCCGACCTTGACGGCCAGCGCCTGCGGATCGTCGGCCTTGAACAGCACGCCGGTCTTGCCGTCGACGATCAGCTCCTGGTGGCCGCCCACGTCGGACGCCGCCAGCACCCGGCCCTGGGCCATCGCCTCGAGCGGCTTGAGCGGCGTGACCAGGTCGGTCAGGCGCATCGACAGGCGCGGGTAGACCAGCACGTCCAGCAAGTCGTAGTACATCTGCACCTGCTCGTGCGGCACGCGGCCCGTGAACACCACCTTGTCGACGATATTCAAATCCTTGGCCAGCTGGCGCAGGCGCGCGTCTTCGGGACCGCCGCCAACCAGCAGCACGCGCAGGTCGGGCCGCTCGGCGGTGAGCGCCGGCACCGCGCGCAGCAGGATGTCCAGGCCCTCGTAGGCATAGAAGGAGCCGATGAAGCCGATCAGGCGCGCGCCTTGCAGGCCGAGCTTGGTCTTGAGGTCCTGGTCGGCCACGCCGCCGACGGCGAACTTGTCGATGTCGACGGCATTCGGGATCACCGTGATCTTGTCGGCCGGGATGCCGCGCGCCACGATGTCGCGGCGCAGGCCTTCGCAGATGGTGGTGACGGCGTCGGCCTGCCTGAGCGCATGGGTTTCCAGCGCGCGCGTCAGGCGGTAGCGCAGGCCGCCCTCGGTCGAGGTGCCGTGGTCGACCGCGGCGTCTTCCCAGAAGGCGCGCACCTCGTACACCACGGGGATGCCGAATTTTTTACCGGCCTTGAGCGCCGCGATCGCATTGAGCGACGGCGAGTGGGCGTGCAGCACGTCCGGCTTGATCTGCGGGATGATCTCGGACAGGCGGCGCACCAGGCCGTCGATCACCTGCTTCTGGTTCAGCACCGGCAGCTTGGCCAGCGCGCCGGCGGCGCTTGGGGTGCGGTAGAAATGCAGGCCGTCCACCGTTTCCTCGCGCATGTCGCCCGAGTTCTGCTTGGAGCCCGTCACGTGGAAGGTCTCCCAGCCCAGCGCGCGCTGTTCGCGCAGGATCGATCGGGTGCGGAAGGTGTAGCCGCTGTGCAGCGGAATCGAATGATCCAGGACGTGGAGAACACGCATGACGGAATCCTTTTACGAGCGTTAGCGGCCGGTGGCGCTGAGGTAGCCGCAGGTGTCGATGATCACCTTGTCGGCGAACAGCGACTCCTTGAGCGCCAGGAACGGCTTGTGATTGACCAGCATGACGACGATCTGCGAACGCGCCAGCGCATCCTGCGGCGTGCGCAGCTCGCCCTTGTCGAGGCTGGCCGGCAGCGCCGAGATGTTCGGCTCGACCACGATCACGCGGCTGCTGTGCGTTTTCGCGATCTCGGCGGCGATGTCGAGCGCCGGGCTTTCGCGCAGGTCGTCGATGTCGGGCTTGAAGGCCAGGCCGAAGCAGGCGATGGTGACGTCGGATTCCTTGCGCTCCGGGTTCGCGGCCAGGTATTTCTCGACTTCTTCCCGCACCTTGTCCAGCACCCAGTGCGGCTTGTAGTCGTTGACTTCGCGCGCCGCCTTGATCAGCTTGGCCTGTTCCGGCGCGCTGTGCACGATGAACCACGGGTCGACCGCGATGCAGTGGCCGCCCACGCCCGGTCCCGGACGCAGCACGTTCACGCGCGGATGGCGGTTGGCCAGCGCGATCAGTTCCCACACGTCGATGCCGAGCTTGCCGCAGATGACGGACAGTTCGTTGGCGAAGGCGATGTTCACGTCGCGGAAGGAGTTCTCGGTGAGCTTGCACATCTCGGCCGTGCGCGAGTTGGTCTCGATGCACTCGCCCTGCACGAAGGTCTGGTACAGCGCGATGGCGCGCTCGGAGCAGGCCTTGGTGATGCCGCCGATGATGCGGTCGTTCGACACCAGCTCGTGGATCACCTTGCCCGGCAACACGCGCTCGGGGCAGTAGGCCAGGTTGATGTCGGCTTCGTCGTTCGGGCCCAGCGGAATCTTGAGGTCGGGGCGCTCTTCGGCCAGCCATTTGGCCAGGCTTTCGGTGGTGCCCACCGGCGAGGTCGATTCGAGGATGACCAGGTCGCCCTTCTTGAGCACCGGCGCGATCGAGCGCGCCGCCGCTTCGACGTAGCTGACGTCGGGTTCGTGGTTGCCGCGGAACGGCGTCGGCACGGCGATCAGGAAGGCATCGGCCGGCTGCACGGTGGTGGACGCCTTCAAATAGCCCTGGTTGACGGCCGCGGCGACGATCATGTCCAGGTCGGGTTCGACGATGTGGGTCTGGCCGCTGTTGATGGTGTCGACCGCATCCTGGTTGATATCGACGCCGATGACGTTCTTCTTGCGGGACGCGAACATTGCAGCGGTTGGGAGACCGATGTAACCCAGACCGATCATCGAGATAGTATCAAAGGTGCTGCTCATGTTTTTCTCTTAAAAAGTTAAGGATGCGGGTCGCGGCGGTGCCGTCGCCGTAGGGATTGGTGGCCGAACTCATGCGCTCGTATTCGGCCGGGTCTTGCAGCAGCGTGCGGATGCCGCCGACGATGGAATCGATGCCGGTGCCGACCAGGCGCACGGTGCCGGCCGCCACGGCTTCGGGACGTTCGGTGGTGTCGCGCATCACCAGGACCGGCTTGCCGAGCGATGGCGCCTCTTCCTGGATGCCGCCGGAGTCGGTCAGCAGGATCGCCGCGCGGTTCATCAGGTAGACGAAAGGCAGGTAGCTCACCGGATCGATCAGGTGCACGTTCGGGTTGCCCTTCAGGATACGTTGCACCGGTTCCTGCACGTTGGGATTCAGGTGCACCGGATACAGCACCTCGACGTCCGGCATGCGGCTCACTTCATCCAGCGCGCGGCAGATGTTCTCGAAGCCGTCGCCGAAATTCTCGCGCCGGTGACCGGTCACCAGGATCAGCTTCTTCTTGCTGTCGAGGAAATCGAACTGGGCTTCCATCTCGCGCTTGAGCTGGGTGTCGGTTTCCAGGCGATGGACGACGTCCAGCAAGGCATCCACCACGGTATTGCCGGTGACGCAGATGTTCGCGGCCGGCACGCCTTCATTGAGCAGATTCTGGCGCGCGTGCTCGGTCGGGGCGAAATGCAGGCTGGCGATCACGCCGGTCAGGCAGCGATTGACCTCCTCGGGCCAGGGCGAGTAGATATTCCCGGTACGCAGGCCCGCTTCCACGTGGCCCACCGGTATCCGCTCATAATACGCGGCGAGGCTGGTCGCAAAGGTCGTGGTAGTATCGCCGTGAACAAAGACGACATCCGGACGCCACTCGCGCAGCACGCCGCGCATGCCGGTCAGTACCTTCGAGGTGATATCGGAAAGGTCCTGGCCCGGGGTCATCAGGTTCAGATCGAAATCGGGGGTGAGCGAAAACAGGCTCAATACCTGGTCCAGCATTTGCCGGTGCTGGGCGGTCACGCAGACCTTGACGTCGACGTCGGGCGATTCGGACAGTACGCGCACCACGGAAGCCATTTTGATTGCTTCCGGTCGCGTCCCGAAAACGGTGAGAACTTTAATAGTCATCTGATTGATTGCTGTCGTGAGACGATCGGAGGCGGCAAACGCCCGTGCGCATACTGATAGGATGTCAACGGCGTTATGTTTCCTGATGGATAATTTTTTGACCAGGAAATTATACATCAAGCAATCTGATGCGAATTTCAATCGTGCGTTCCTATCGGAAAGCTTCATACCCCCTTTTCGCCCCACCGGATGCGGCCTCCAGGCGTAAAGACACCTGCGATACTAACGCATCCGTTGGAAATAAAATAATCAATTTTTGTGGTCAATAGCACAACGATACAGCAGCTGTGCCATTAATAACTTGACCATGCTCCGCTAGACGACGCTATTCCACGATTTCGACAAGCGCATCGCGCAGTTGATCAGGCCGACCATCGAATATGTCTGCGGGAAGTTGCCCCACATCTCGCCGGTGACCGGATGCGTGTCTTCCGACAGCAGCCCCAGGTGGTTGCGCGCCGCCAGCATCGCCTCGAACACCTCGCGCGCTTCCTTCGTCCTCCCGATCCGCGCCAGCGCATCGATGCGCCAGAAGGTGCAGATATTGAAGGCGGTCTCGGGCACGCCGAAATCGTCGGGCGCTTCGTAGCGGCGCATATATGGGCCGTCGCACAGCGATTTCTCCAGCGCGTCGACGGTGGCGACGAAGCGCGGATCTTTCGGGTCGATGAAATTGATCTCGGCCATCAGGAGCACGCTGGCATCGAGGTCGCGTCCGCCCAGGCTCTCGGCGAAGGCCTGGCGCTCTTCGCTCCAGGCTTCTTCCAGCAGCCGATTGCGGATCAGTTCGGCGCGCTCGGCCCAGAAGGCGGCGCGCTCCGGCAGCTCCAGCACGTCGGCGATCTTGGCCAGGCGGTCGCAGGCGGCCCAGTTCATCAGCACCGACGAGGTGTGCACGCGGGCGCGGGTGCGCAGTTCCCACATGCCGGCGTCGGGCTCGGCCCACACGCGGAAGGCTTGCTCGCCCACCGCCTCCAGCAGACGGAATTCGGCATGGCCGGCGCGGCGGAACAGGCGGTGATCGAAGAAGGCCTGGGCCGCGCCGAGCACGATATTGCCGTACACATCGTGCTGGAAGTGTTCTTGCGCCTGGTTGCCGATGCGCACCGGACGGTGGTTGCGGTAGCCCGGCAGGTGTTCGACGATCGATTCGGGCAACTGCTCCTCGAGGCCGATGCCGTACAGCGGCTGGATGTGGCCGCCCTTGGCGCGCGCCACCACATTGCTCAGCCAGCGCAGGTAGTCTTCCATGGTCCCGACCTCGGACAGGCTGTTCAGGGCCCGGATCACGAAGAAGGCGTCGCGCAGCCAGCAGAAGCGGTAGTCCCAGTTGCGCTCGCTGCCCGGCGCTTCCGGGACGCTGGTGGTCATGGCGGCGATGATGGCGCCGGTGTCCTCGAACAGCGACAGCTTGAGCGTGATCGCGGCCCGGATCACGACGTCCTGCCATTCGAGCGGCAAGGCCAGGCGGCGCGTCCAGGTGCGCCAGTAGCCGATCGTCTCCTTCTCGAAGCGGTGGGCGGTGTCGTCGATGCCGTCGGCCAGGGTCTCGTCCGGCCCCAGCATGAAATTCACCGGCCGGTCGAGCAGGAAGAACGATTCGGCCAGCACATAGCTGAGCGAAGTGTCGGTATTCAGGCGCAGCGTCTGGTCCGGCCCGATGTAGCGGATATGGTGGCTGCCCTGGGTGATCTCGGGCTGCCTGGCGCCGTACTCGAAACGCGGCCGCAGCTTGACGCGCACGCGCACGCCGGCGCCGAGCGGTTTCACGCGCCGGACCAGCATCAGCGGACGGAACATGCGGTCGCGGCTCAGGAAGCGCGGCGCGAAATCCGTGATCTCGATGCCGTTGCCGGCGCCGTCATACAGGCAGGTGCGCAGCACCGCCGTGTTCGGTTCATAGTGCTGCTCGCTGCGCACGACGTCCTCGAGCTCGATGCTCCACAGGCTGCCGTTCTCGCTCGGGTCGACCAAGGCGTTGAATACCGGATCGCCGTCGAAGCGCGGCAGACAGGACCACACCACGCGGCCCATGCGGTCGATCATGGCGCTGAAGGCGCAATTGCCGACCACGCCGCAATCGAGGGAGCCTGGCGCGTCGTTCACTGCGGTCGACGAGCACTGCTGGGAAACATCGTTCATGCTGAATCCTTTCCTATGGTTGACGTGGCGGCGGCATGCGCCAGCGCATCGCGCACGGCCTGGCTCGATGCGATGCGACAGCTGGCCGCCGTCGGCCCCGGCCCGACCTTGAGCCCGATGCCGCCGACGCGCTGCACGTGATCGAAGCCCGCTTCGTCGGTGGTGTCGTCGCCGATGAACAGCGGCTGAGCGCCGAGGAACGGCGCCTCGGCCAGGAAGTCGCAAATCGCCGTGCCCTTGCTGACGCCGGCCGCCTTGATCTCGACGATCATCTTGCCTTCCATCAGCAGCAGGCCCGGGCTGCTGCGCACCGCGTCCGCCATGGTCTCGACGCACAGCGCCTGCAGTTCCGGCGCCTGGCGATAGTGCAGCGCCAGCGCGCCATGCTTTTCCTCGACCCACAGGCCGGGATGGCGCGCCGCCAGCGCCTGCGCCTGGGTGCGCACTGCCGTAAAGTCCGGCGCGGGCAGCTGGCGCAGCACGCCGTCGGCGCCGCGCCGCTCCATGCCGTGCACGCCGGCGGCCGGCAGCACCAGGGGCGCCAGCAGCCGGTCGAGTTCGGCGACCGGGCGGCCGGAGACAATGGCCAGCCGGCCGTCCAGCCGCTGTTGCAGCGCCGCCAGCGAGGCCAGCAACCCGGGCGTCACGACCACCTGGTCGGGGCGCGGCGCGATGTCCACCAGCGTGCCGTCGAAGTCGAGGAACAGCGCGCAATCGGGCGCGGCAAGCAGGTCCAGCGCCGCCTGTTCGTTGGTCAGGATGGTCGCATTCATATGTCCAGTCATGCGTCCCCCTTGCGTACCCGGTTCTGGCTCAGCGAATTGATCCTGGAGCGCACGCGCTCGCGCTGGCGCAGGCGGGCCGCGTCCTGCAGCATGCGGCCGGCCCAGCGGTAGACGTTGAAGTCGCGCACCCGCACGCGCATGCTGCGCATGCGCTCGCGTTGCTCGTCCTGCGGCATGCGCAGCGCGCGGTACAGCGCCTCGGCGCCCTCTTCGATGTGATACGGGTTGACGATCAGCGCCTCGTGCAGCTCGCGCGCGGCGCCGGTGAACTGGCTCAGGATCAACACGCCCTGTTCGTCGTCGCGGGCGGCGATGAATTCCTTCGCCACCAGGTTCATGCCATCGTGCAGGCTAGTCACGCTGCACACCTCGGAAGCGCGGAAATAAGTGCGCAATTGTGCTTGTTCATGGTGTTCGGTCTTGAGGATGATCGGCAGGTAACTGCCGCTGGAAAAGCGCTGGTTGATGCGCTGGGCCAGCGCGCGCACCCGCGCTTCGAAGTTCTGGTATTCGTCGAGCGAGGAGCGGGTGGGCGCCGCGATCTGCACGAAGGTGAACTTGCCGACCATTTCCGGATGCAGCTCGAGCATGCGCTCGACCGCCTGGAAGCGCTCGACGATGCCCTTGGTGTAATCGAGGCGGTCGACGCCGATGCCCAGCAGCTGGTCGGCCGGCAACGCCAGCGCCTGGCGGATCTCGGCGCGGCAAGCCGCCACGTCGCACTCGCCTGGCACGGGCTCGGGCCAGGCGATCGAGATCGGATATGGCTTCACCTGGGTCAGCTCGTTGCCGTAGCTGACGGTCGAGGCCTCGTTCTCGATGCGGGTCTCGAGGTAGCGGTCCACGGTGTCGAGGAAGTTCTTGCGGTGGAACGGCGTGTGGAAGCCGAGGATCGTGCTGCCCAGCATGCCGTCGAGAATCTCTTCGCGCCACGGGCAGATGCCGAACGATTCCGGATTCGGCCAGGGGATGTGCCAGAAGGTGATGATGGTGGCCTTCGGCAGCACAGCGCGCACCATGCGCGGCAGCAGCGCGAAGTGATAGTCCTGCACCAGCACCACCGGGTTGTCGGAACGCGCCTCCGCGATCACGGCGTCGGCGAAGCGCTGGTTGACCCTGACGTATTCGGCCCAGTCGGACGAGCGGAACACCGGCCGCACGTGGGCGATATGGCACAGCGGCCACAGGCCTTCGTTGGCGAAACCGTAGTAATAGCCCTGCTCTTCTTCCTTCGACAGCCAGACCCGGCGCAAGGTGTAGCTTGGATTCTCGGGCGGCACGCGCACATGGTCGTTGGCGTCGACCGTGGCGCGGTCGGCCGAGCCGGCGCCGTGCGCGATCCAGGTGCCGGAGCAGGCGCGCATCACCGCTTCGACCGCCGTCACCAGGCCGCTGGCCGGGCGCTGCACCTTGACGCCATTGGATGTGTTGACGTGAATGTAGGGCTCGCGATTCGATACCACCAGGATCTCGTCGCCCGCCAGGTCCTGGTTCAGCAAGGTCTTCAGCGTGTCGGCGCCCCAGGTCTGGGATTCGACGCCGCTGCCCTGCAGGTCGCGGTTGTATTCGTTGAGCAGTGCGCGCAGTTCGCTGGCCAGCGGCGCGATTTCCGGCGGCATGTCCTTCGACGCGCGCGGCGACAGCTCGCCGCGCAGCATCTCGCGCACGCCGTTGAGCCAGCCGTGCCAGCTCAGGTGCGCGATCAGCACGGTGATCAGGGAGATGGCGCCCGCCAGCACGACGAACAGGCCGACGATGTATTTTTTGGTGTCTTCGCTGCGCCGCTCGATGAAGCTCATGTCCTGCACCAGGATCAGGCGGCCGGCGGAAACGCCGTCCTGGGTCAGCTCACGGCTCGAGACATGGACCGGCCCGCGCGGCAGGCGCACGACCGGATTGGCGTCCTCGCCCTCCGCGGCATTGGCGCCCTGGCGGCAGCCGAGGGACTCCGGGTAGGTATCGGTCTTGTAGCGGAGGGTTCCGTCGGGATCGCAGAAGGCGAGCGCATACAGGCGCTCGTCCTGGATCGCACGGCTGAACGCGTCGTTGATACGCGCGGAATCATTGTCCTCAAGATAGTTGAGCAGCGGCTGTTGCAGCGTGCTCGATACCAGCTGGGAACGCGTATCGAGATCCCGTACGAACCAGCGTACGGTGAGATTTTCCATCCATGGAATCGCGAAATAACCGAACAGCGCCAGCACCAGGGCCAGCGGGACGATGAAGCGCATGGATAGTTGTACCGATCTGAACCGCATGAAGCTCCTTCAAGATAGGACGACATCGCCGACCGCTTGAGTATAGCTATTTGCAAATTATCACGTCGCAACGTTGCGCACTGCAACATACGGCCAGATTCACCATTTATCCCGGTACGCGCTGCAGGACGAATTCGGCGCGCGGCCTGGCATGGCGCTCCAGGCGATACGTCAGGGTCCTGCCATCCTCGCTCAGGCTGACGGTCCAGACGTTCGTTTCCGCGCCGGGCACGAGGTCGGCGGTGTATTTGTCCGCCTGGAACGCCTGGGAGCGCGCGGTGCCGCCCTCCTTCGCCATGCCGCCGTACATGGTGACCTTGTCCGGCGTGCCGTCCGCGTGGCGGTGATCGTGGCGCAGTTCCAGTCCGGCTTGTGGCCTGGTGAAGATCCAGGTGCGCGAACGGTCTTCGCCGACCTGCACCGGCATGCGGATGTCGGTCGGGCTGCAATGGACCTGGGTCGAGATCTTCTTGCCGGCGAATTCATTGTTCGGGTCGACCGCATACGATTGCGCACCTTCGAAGCGCTGGCCGCACATGCCTTGCAGCGTCGCCATGAACTGATCGCGCGAATCGCTCGGGGCCGGGGTGGCGGCGCAGCCGGCGATCAGGGTGGCGGCGGCAATGACGGGAAGGATGGCTTTCATTGGATTCCGGTTGTTATTGAACGAATAGCAAGAGTAACACGGCAGGGCTTGCAAAAATCCTGCTTGCTTCCTCGCTTATATTCCTTGCACACTGACATCTCCCACATGCAAGATAGGATCACGATGTCCGTTTCCCTTACCGTGCGCCGCACCGGCGCCCTGCTCTTCGCCATCTCCGCAATGAGTCTTTCCCCGCTGGCCTGCGCCACCACCATCCTCTTCGTCGGCAACAGTTTTACCTACGGCGCCGGCGCGCCGGCGGTCAACGGCTTCCGCCCGCACACGGTGAGCGACCTGAACGGCACGAAGATCGGCGGCGTGCCGGCGCTGTTCAAGGCGATGACGGAGCAGGCGGGACTGGACTACGAGGTGAGCCTGGAAACGGAAGGCGGCGCCGGCCTCGATTTCCACTACAAGCAGCGCCACGGCCTCATCGTGAAACCGTGGGATATCGTGCTGCTGCAAGGGTATAGCACGCTGGACCAGGACGCGCCCGGCGACCCCGCCAAGCTGATCCATTACAGCGGCCTGCTGGCCCAGGCTTTCCACCAGCAAAATCCGCAGGTCGACGTCCGCCTGACCGCAACCTGGTCGCGCGCCGACCAGACCTGGCTGCCGAGCGGCGTCTGGTACGGCAAGCCGATCCGGCAGATGGCGCTGGACGTGCGCCGCGGCCATGACGCGGCCCATGCCGCTTCGCGCTTCATCAGCGGCGTGATTCCGGTCGGCGAAGCATGGAACCGCGCGATCGCCAGCGGCGTGGCCGCCGCCAATCCCTATCACGGCATACCCGCCGGCCAGGTCAACCTATGGGGAGACGACGCCTATCATGGCAGCGCCCATGGCTATTATCTGGAAGCGCTGACCATCTTCGGCAGCATCACTGGACGCGATCCGCGCTCGCTCGGCGCCGGCGACGCGATCGCGCGCGAGATCGGCATCGACGCGCGCACCGCCGCCGCCCTGCAGGACATCGCGGCGGAACAGCTGGCTTCCGAGAAAGTCCCGGAACCGGCCCTGCCCTGACGTTTGCCACGACCCATTCGCCGGACACACAAAAGAGAACGCCACCTGGACGGTGGCGTTTTCTTTTGTGCGACCAACATGCGTCAGCCGAAAATGAAGTACAGGATAACGAGCACGACAGCAGGAATACCCAGCAGCCAACCGATGAAATACTTACCCATGATGAACTCCTTCCAATGCTTGTTGACGATGGATTCATGATGCCGCGCACGAACAGTACGGTCGGTTAGCTACAGCACGCCCCAAGGAAATTGATTTAGCGCCTGTTTCGATGGAGCAAGTCACGCACGCCAGAGAAGGCGGTGCGCCGGGCATTTTCACGCAGGGCTATACTGAATCATCACTTGTCGCCATGCAGAAGTCCTGGCTCAACATTATCGGGACGATGTAGCGGGCGATTGCCATCACACCATTTTTACAGGGGGTAATATGCCAACAACCTGGACGATCGCAGCCAATGCCGGCCGTGCACGCATCTTTTCCGACGCCGATAACGCGGCATCCTTGCAAGAGGTCGAAGACCTGGTCAATCCGGCCGCGCAACAGCGCGAGCTGGACATTGTCACCGACAAGATGAGCCCGCGTTCCGCGCAGAACAGCGGCCACAATATCGGCGGCGGACAAGGCGGCGGATTCCAGCATGCCGCGCCTGCCGGCGCGCAAGGCAACGATTACCAGCCGGCCGTCACGCCGACCGAGCACGAGACGCAGAAATTCGCCAAGGATGTGTCGAACTACCTGCAGCAGGCACACCAGGCCGGCCGCTTCGAACAGCTGGTGGTATCGGCGTCGCCCGAATTCCTGGGCGTGCTTCGCTCGACCATCGACCCGCAGCTCAAATCGCTGATCAAGCGCGAAGTCAACAA
Organism: Massilia timonae CCUG 45783; assembly: GCF_000315425.1. Lineage (GTDB taxonomy): Bacteria > Pseudomonadota > Gammaproteobacteria > Burkholderiales > Burkholderiaceae_D > Telluria > Telluria timonae. The sequence goes on from NZ_JH992922.1 coordinate 239,588, forward strand.
GGACTACACGCGTTCGAACGGCCAGGAATTGCGCGCGCAGCTCGACGCGCACCAGGACAAGTCGGCGTAAGCAGTCGCCGCGCCGGACGTAAGGCCCGCCCCGGTGGCGGGCCTTTTGCATGGCGCCTCAGACCTGGACCATGCCGCCGTCGACGAACAACTCGATGCCGTTGATGTAGCTGGCGGCGTTCGAGGCCAGGAAGGTCACGGCCTTGCCGATTTCTTCCGGCTCGCCCAGGCGCCCCATCGGCACTTGCGCGGCCAGGTGGTCGAACAGGCCCTGGCGGCCGGCGTCGTCGACCAGCCCGCCCAGGCCCGGGGTGCGGATCGGACCGGGACTGATGACGTTCACGCGGATGCCGCGCTCCTTCAAGTCCATCGCCCACGAGCGGGCGAAGTTGCGCACCGCCGCCTTGCTGGCGCTGTAGACGCTGAAGCCCGCGGTGCCCTGCACCGAAGTCGTCGACGCGGTCAGGACGATCGCGCCGCCGTCGACCAGCAGCGGCAGCGCCTTCTGCACGGTGAACAGCAGGCCGCGCACATTGGTCGCGAAGATGCGGTCGAAGTGCTCTTCGGTGATGGCGCCGAGCGGCATCATGTCGCCGCCGCCGGCATTGGCGAACAGGATGTCGAGACGCCCCGCGTCGCGCGCGATCTGCGCATACACCTTGTCGAGGTCGGCCAGGCTCGACGCATCGGCGCGGATGCCGGTGGCGGCCGGGCCGATCGCCTCGACCGCGGCGTCCAGCTCGTTCTGGCGACGGCCGGTGACGTAGACGCGCGCGCCCTGGGCCGCGAATTCGCGCGCCGTCGCCAGCCCGATGCCCGTGGTGCCGCCGGTGACGAGGGCGATCTTGCCGTTCAGTTGGGTGTTCATGGTATGTCCTTTCAGTAGTCGGGGTCCGTTGTGTGCCTGTCGCGTCGCGAAGGCATGGATGAACTTTAACGACCGCTCGTTTATTGATAAATCCTGAAAAGTGAAATACATTATTTACACACGTAGATAATGGGATCTCTTTTCGGGAAGGACACTCTTGGACCAGTTACTCGCCCTGCGCGCCTTCGGCCGCGTGGTGGAAGCCGGCAGCTTCACCCGCGCCGCCGATTCGCTGAACATGCCGAACGCCACCTTGAGCAAGCTGGTGCGCGAACTGGAAACGCACCTCGGTGTGCGGCTGCTGCAGCGGACCACGCGCCGCGTCACGGTCACGCCGGAGGGACGCGACTACTACGAGAAGACAGGGCGCATCCTGGCCGACCTGGAAGAGATCGACACCTCCTTCGATATCGCCCGCGGCAAGCCGCGTGGCCAGCTACGCATCGACATCGGCTCGTCGACGGCCAGTGACGTGCTGCTGCCGGCGCTGCCCGAGTTCCTGGCGCGCTATCCCGACATCCGCATCGAGCTCGGCGTCTCTGACCGGGCCGCGGACCTGATCGCCGACAACGTCGACTGCGTCATCCGCGGCGGCGCGCTGAACGACTCGTCCTTGGTGGCGCGCAGCATCGGCCGGGCCACGATGGTCACCTGCGCGGCGCCGTCCTACCTGAAGCAGTTCGGCACGCCGGCCTATCCGGACGAGCTGAAAAACGGCCATCGCCTGGTCAGCTATGTCCTGACCACGAATGGCCGCGCCCTGCCGTTCAGGTTCGCGCGCGGCGGCGAGAGCGTGGAAATCAAGGTGGAGCACCGGGTCGGCATCAATGAAAGCAATGCGTACCTGGCCGCCGCCGTGGCCGGACTGGGCATCGTCCAGACCTTCAGCTATTGCGCCGGCAAGCACCTGCGGGATGGATCGCTGGTCGAGATCCTGGCCGACTGGCGCCCGGCCGGCTTTCCGTTCCATGTGGTGTACCCGCAGAGCCGCCACCTGACGCAGCGCCTGCGCGTGTTCATCGACTGGCTGACGGAGCGCTTCCCGCAGCGTGTCAGTGGATGAGCGTCCGCGGTTGCCCATGGTGATGCCCTGCGGTACGCTTGCCGCATGCACATCAGTGAACAACCCACCCACACGCTCGAGCTACGCGTGCGCGAACTGCAGCAGCTGTTCAATTCGCTCGATCCGGCGCCATTCCTGAACAAGGACCTCGACCACGCCTGCGAGGCCTACATCGAGAACTGGGCGCTGTCGCTGCCGCCGGCCAGCCTCCTGCACCTGAACATCCACGTCGAGCAGTTGCCGCCAGTGGGACAGGCTGGCGACATGGTCGCGGACGCGATCCATAACTACTACGGCTACAAGGTGGAACTGGTGCGCGGCGAGCTGAAGCAACTGCTGCGCCAGGGCCGCATCAGCCTGGCGATCGGGGTGGCCTTCGTCGTCAGCTGCCTGTTGCTGGCGGCAGCCATCGAGACGTTTTCCAGCGGTCACTTCGCCAGGATCGCGCGCGAGAGCCTGACCATCATCGGCTGGGTGGCGATGTGGCGGCCGGCCCAGATCTTCCTGTACGACTGGTGGCCGCTGACGGGGCGCATCAAGGTGTTCGAAAACCTGCGCTTCGCGCGCGTCAGCGTGGTGCAGGACTAGCATCCAGGGAAAAGATGGCGCGCAAGTCGTCCGCCTGCAGACCCGGCGCCAGTTCGGTCTCTTCCTCATTGCTCAGCACCGCATCGGCCAGCTCACCCTTGCGCCACTGCAGCTCCTGGATTTTTTCTTCCAGCGTGCCGCGCGCGATCAGCTTGTAGACGAAGACCGGCTGCTGCTGGCCGATGCGCCAGGCGCGGTCGGTGGCCTGGTTCTCGGTGGCCGGGTTCCACCAGGGGTCGTAATGGATGACGGTGTCGGCCGCCGTCAGGTTGAGCCCTACCCCGCCGGCCTTCAGGCTGATCAGGAACACCCCTACCTGCCCCTGCTGGAAGGCGGCGACCGGCGCGGCGCGGTCGAGCGTGCTGCCGGTAAGCTCGACGAAGTCGGTGCCGCGCTCGCGCAATGCGGCGCCGACCAGCGCCAGCATGCTGGTGAACTGCGAGAACACCAGCACCTTGCGGCCTTCACTGGTCAAGGTGTCGAGCAACTCCATCAGCGTATCGAGCTTGGCCGAGCCGGTCACGCTCATTGGTTCGATCAGGCGTGGATCGCAGCATACCTGGCGCAGCTTGAGCAGGGCCTCGAGGATCACGATGTGGCTGCGCGCCAGTCCCTTGCGGTCGATCTCGGCCCGCACCTTGCGGTCCATCGCCACCCGCACCGTCTCGTACAGGTCGCGCTGCGCGCTGCCCAGCTCGACCGGCAGCACGATTTCGGTCTTGGGCGGCAGCTCGGTGGCCACCTTGTCCTTGGTCCGGCGCAGCATGAAGGGTTTCACGCGCCGCGCCAGGAAATCCTTGCGCTGCACGTCGCCGCCCTGCTCGATCGGCCTGCGGTAATCGGCCTTGAACGATCGCTCGTCGCCCAGCAGGCCCGGCATCAGGAAGTTGAACTGCGACCACAGTTCGCCCAGGTGGTTCTGCACCGGCGTGCCGGTCAGGCACAGGCGATGGCGCGCGTCGAGCAGGCGTGCGGCCTGGGCCGCCTTGGTGCGGCTGTTCTTGATGTACTGCGCCTCATCCAGGATCAAGAGGTGGTAGCGGTGCCGGCGCAGCGCGTCTTCGTCGCGGCCCAGCAGGGCATAGGTGGTCAGCACCAGGTCGTGCTCGCCGATGGCGTCGAACTGCGCGGCGCGCTCCTTGCCGTGCAGGAGCAGCACCCGCAGGCCGGGCGCGAAGCGCGCCGCCTCGGCCTGCCAGTTCGGCATCAGGCTGGTCGGCGCCACGACCAGGGCCGGCGCATCGAGGCGCCCGGCCTCTTTCTCGAGCAGGATGTGGGCCAGGGTCTGGACGGTTTTTCCCAGCCCCATGTCGTCGGCCAGGATGCCGCCGAAGCCGTATTCGCGCAGGAACTGCAGCCAGGCCAGGCCGCCCAGCTGGTAGGGCCGCAAGGACGCCTGCAAGCCCGCGGGCGGCGCGACCGCCTGGATGCCGCCGAAACTGTCGAGCTTGCGGCCCAGCTCGCGCAGGCGCTCGCCACCGATCCAGCGCAGCCGCGCGGCGCGCTCCAGTTCGGCCAGGCGCGCGGCATCCATGGCCGGCAGGCGCACTCCATTGCCCAGGCGCTCGCCGAAGTACAGCTCGCCCAAGGTGGTCAGGATCGGTTTGACGCGACCCCACGGCAGGGCGACGCGCTCGAAGGTGTCCAGCTCGACCAGCAGGTGTTCCTCGTCGCCGCGCGCGGCCAGCGCCGCCGGGGTGAAGTCGCGCGGCGCGGCGCGCACCATCTGCACCAGCAGGGGCAACACGGCATGGCGCTCGCCGCCGACGACGATGCCCAGCTCGAGCGAGAACCAGCCATTGCCGCCCTCGCCTTCTTCGTCGAGCTCCGCATACCAGTCGTCGACTTCGGCCAGGTCGTAGCGGTAGTTGCCATCGAAATCGATCTCCCATCCGGCCGCACGCAGGCGTGGGATATCACGACGTGCGAAAGCGACCCAGGCCGCTTCGTCGTCCAGTTGCAGCGCATCGGGCAACTCGCCCAGCGGGGAACCGGCTGGCGGCGCGCGGAAACCGAGATCGGCCAGCACGGCGGCGGCCGCCGCTTCGGCGGCGAGATCGCGCTCGATGAGCTGGACGACGCCATCCTCCACCGTGCGCAGGACCGGCTCGTCCACACCGTCCGTGCTGCAGCCGTCGTACTCGAAATAAGGAATCGCGTAGTCATGCCAGATCAGGTCCCGGCCCGGGTCGGTATATCCGCTGTCGAGGAGCAGGCAGGGGATGGGGACGATGTCGCTGCGGCGCCGCGTCTCGATTGCCTGTGGCAGCGGCACCAAACGGTCCAGGCCGAGATCGGCAAGGCGCAAGGCCATGCCGGCGCGCTGCTCGGGGTGCAGCGCGGGCGCCTCGGCCGCCACGCTCACCAGCAAGGCCGGAGGAAATTGCGCGAGCGACGGCGGCAAGGCCAGCTCGCCGAGCATGTCATCCTCGAGGTAGTACGGCGGGTCGGTCGGCAGCACCGCATCTGGCGCGCCGGCATCGTCGAACTGCCAGCCCAATGTCACGGCATCGCCGAATTGTTCGGCGGATCGCCAGCACAGGCTCGCCTGGCGCCGCGGCCCGGGCCGCATGAGATAGACCCTCCCCCGCCGCATGTCGTCGTCCGACCAGCCAAACAGCAGCCTTCCCGCGCTACACAAGCGCCCAAGCAACTGCGCGCCGATCGGCCCCGATGGCGCGGCGCCGCTGGCGACCACCCGACCTGCCTTCAACGCCACGAACAGCCGCAGGAATTCCTCTTCGCCAGGCAATGCCGGGGAGCCGATCATTGCATGAATATCGTTGATCGGGAGGGTGGTGGAAATATCGCCGTTCTTGCGCCGGCGCGCGAGGCGCACGTGCAGACGCGGCGCGCCCGTGGCCGGGTCGGGCGCCAGCACCCAGGCCAGGTCCGATTCGGAGGCGCCGCCGGAAGATGCGTCCACGGCGGCCGGCAAGCTCGCCAGCTGCTGCAGCCAGCGCTCGGTCAGCGCGGCTACCGCTTGCGGCGACCTGGCAGCCGCCACCGCATCCAGGTCCGTCAGCAGCACGGCAACCACATGCTTGCAGTTATAGCTCATGGGACAGCTGCAACTGCCCTGGAAGCCGATGCCGCCCCGCTCGGCGCGGAAGCGGATGGTCTGGCGATACAGTTCGCCGCCGCTGCCGCCGACTTCGCCGACGAGCCGGTCGCCGTCGCGGCGCGCCATCCGCACCTTGCCCTTGCGCGCGACATCTTCCCCGCGCTGCAGGGTGCCGGTGTCGAAGTTGCGCGTCAGGTCGGCGTGATCGTAGTACATGGGCGGCGTGGCGTGGCGGTCAAACCGCCATTATCGCCCACGCCTGCCGCATGGGGACTCAGTTGCTCACGACCTTGATCTGCTCGACGTCCAGCTTTGCTTCGCCGAACATCTCCTTGTCGAACTCGCCGGTCAGCTCGACCAGGGTGTTGTGGTCGACCGTCACGCCCTGCGGGAAGCGGTCGGCGTCGATCTCGACGGTGATCTTGCCGCTGGCGTCGGTGAACTCATAGTCCTCGTCGCCCTTGTGGCTGGTCAGCTTGCCTTTCAGGCGCGCGTACTGGTCGTCCTTGCCCTTGGCCAGCAAGTCTTTCGCCGTCATCAGCGGGGCGCCGGACGGGCCGGTATAGCCCGATGGCGCCGGCTTGGCGGCCGGTGCGGCGACTGCCGCGGGAGCGGCGGCAGGCGCCGCGCCATTCTGGGCGACGGCGACGGCCGAACCGGCGAACAATGCGGCGATGCAAGAGAATTGGAAGAAGCGTTTCATGGTCGGTCCTTTGTCTGGTCTGTTGGGTTCGCCTGCGTCCTGGGCAGGCACAGGCGCATTACAACGGCCGGACATTAAACCGATCTTAAGAGGCCTGGAGACGCTGGCGTTTGCCATTGAGCAGCACCCCGATGAAGGTGTTACGCACGAACAGGTGATAGGTCAGCAGGCAGGCGACTGTCGTGACGATGAGGTTCAGCGTCATCTTGGCGAGGGCGCCCAGCGGCAAGCTGTATACCATGGCGCCGAAGCCGATCGTTCCCAGCATGTGCATCAGAAATACCCAGTACGAACTCTCGGACACATAACGCAGCAAGCGGTTCTGGTTCGACACATAGCGCAAGAACAGGCCGATCAGCGCGAAGCTCCACAGCCAACTGGCCAGGTTGTAGAAAAAGGCGATCCACATCTCGACGTTGGGCACAGTCCCGGGCCTGGTGACGAAGGCGATAAACAGGCCGAGTACGCCTGTGAATACGACACCGCCGGCAATCGCGTTGCGCCAGCCACTGCCTATGAGCCGTGGGAACAGCGCATCCTGGTGCCGATGTGCGAGCAATCCGAACACGAAGAACAGGCCGTTGTGCACGACCTCGGCCGCTTGCGGGATGAAAGAGCCGCTGGAAGCGAGCATGCCGGCCCGGTAGCCTGCGCCGACGGCTGCCAGCGGAACCGTAAGCACCAGGGCGCCCCACCAATGCGTGGTCAGCGCTGTGAAGACACGGTCGACCAGGCCTTGCAGTCCGGCGGGCGCCTTGGCCCACAGCGGCGCCAGCGCCGCGGTCAGCACGCAGAACCAGATCAGATAATAGATGAACCACATATGCATCGTGTTGAACGGTGTCGCGCCGGCGCTCTTGTTCGCCAGCAGCCGCAGATCGATGCCGACCGTCCCGCGCGCCATGATGTGCAAGTAGACGAGCATCAGGACGGTGGTGCAGATGATCAGGATCGGCCAGAAGATCGCGAACGGCAGCAGCAGCCGCCGCATGCGGTGCCTGAGCATGCCCAGCGCCCCACGGCGCGCGACAAGGAATGCGACGAAGAAGCCGGCCAGGATGAAGAACACTGGCATCCGAAAGGCGTGGATGAACATCAGGACGAAGTCGGCCAGCGGTGTTGTCTGCGAATCGCGCCATGGCAGGGGCGATTGACCGGTCGTATGGTTGAGGGCGACGTGGAGAACGATGCCAAGCCACATCATGATTGCGCGAAGATTGTCGAACGCGTGCAGCCGGCCAGGTTGGTCCATGGTCGCTTTCAGTGGTTTTCCCTGCTCAGGATGCGTCGTCCTGGCGCTCCTCTTTACGCATCAATAATCCGATGCGTTTCTTCTTCTTTTTCACGACGACAGCCTGCTCCTGCGCCGGCTTGGTGGCCGGCGGCGGGGCGACCGGCAATGGAAAGCCCAGGAAAGCCATGACGAAAAAGATCGGCAGAAGAACGTAAAACAGGGGCCGCTTCCAGTTCAGTTTCTGTTTTAGCATGCCCCGCACATAATGCCGAGTTGGCTTAATACAAGTACCAACATTTACCCAAGGTGGATAATCTAGAGAGAGGGCAGGTCCAGCGTCACGCCCAGGCCGCGGCCATCGATCCCGGGCCCGAACGCCAGCACGATGCCGTGCAGGTCGGCGATGCGCTTGACGATCGACAGTCCGAGCCCGCTGCCCTGCCGCCCCTGCCCCAGCACGCGGAAGAAACGCTCGGTCAGGCGCTGGCGGCTGTCGGCATCGACGCCGGGGCCGTCGTCGCGCACCACGATGCGCGCGTGGCCGGCGTGGGGCACGGCCGCGATCTCGATCCGGCTGTCGTCCGGGCAGTAGCGCAACGCGTTGTCGACCAGGTTGCGCAGCACGATCTCGAGCATCTGCGGATCGGCCTGCACCTCGTGCACCTCGCAGCGCAGGGCCAGCACGATGCCGCGCGCGGCCGCCTCCTGCGCATGCATGGCGGCCACGCGCTCGAACAACGGCGCCAGCAGGACCGGCTGGCGCACCAGCTGCTCGCGCGCCAGCGGATCCAGGCGCGCCAGCGTCAAGAGGCTGTCGACCAGCGCCGTCAGGCGCGCGATGTCCTGGCGCAGCTTCTGGAACGGCGCGGCCAGCTCGGGATGCTGACGCTGCAGCAGCTGCACGTGCATATGCAGGCCGGCCAGTGGCGTGCGCAGCTCGTGGGCGGCGTCGGCGGTGAAGCGGCGCTCGGCCTGCAGGGCCGCGTCCAGCCGTCCCAGCACGCCGTTGAGCGCCTGCACGATCGGCAGCACCTCGCGCGCCTGGCCCGCGGTCGGCACCTGGGCCAGGTCGTCGGGCGTCTTGGCCGCGATGCTGGCGGCGGTGCGGCGCAAGGGTTTGAGGACGCGGCCGGTCAGGATCCAGCACACCAGCGCCAGCAGCAGCAGGAAACCCAACACCGGCAGCCACAGCGAATCGGCCAGTTCTTCCAGGATGTCGTACCGTTTATCCACCTGCTGGCCGACCTGCACCTCGAAGTTGCGGGCCTCGTCGCGCACCACGAACACGCGCCAGCGCTCGCCATTGGCCAGCGCCTCGGCGAAGCCGTTGTCATCGTCGAAATTGGACACGAAGGGGCGCAACGGCGCATCGCCGGTGCGCTGGATCACGCGAGCGTCGACCACGATCTGGTACTGCATGTCGACCTTGCGGCCGTGCGCGCCGCCCGCTCCCGCCTGCGGCAGCAGGCCGCGTTCGTTCCAGTCGGTGGTGGCGGCCATGATCATGTAGCCCGACTCTTCCAGCGCGTCGTCGAACACCTCGTTGGTTTCCTGCCAGGCGATCACGGTGACGATGCCCAGGCTCGCCAGCCACAGCACGGTGCTGGCGGCGACGATGACGGCCAGCAGGCGCCGCCGCAGCGACCACGGCGCATCCTTGTCGCTTGCCTTATTCGCCATCGTTCTTCAACCGGTAACCCAGGCCGCGCACCGTCACGATGCTGTCGCCCCCAAACTTCTTGCGCAGGTTGTGGATGTACACCTCGATCGCATTGCTTTCCACCTCGTCGCCCCAGCCGTACAGGGTTTCCTCGATCTGGGCGCGGGTGACGATGGAGTTCTTCCTCAGCAGCAGCACGTACAGCACATTGTATTCGCGCGCGGTCAGCGCGACCGGCTGGCCGCCCAGGGTGGCCTGCTTGGTGTCGAGGTTGAGGGCGATGCCGGCGTGGCGCAATTCGTTCGCGGCCTGGTTGGCGCCGCGCCGCACGGCGGCCCGGATACGGGCCGACATCTCTTCGAGCTCGAACGGCTTGACCAGGTAGTCGTCGGCGCCCAGGTCCAGCCCCTCGACCCGGTCGGCCAGTGCATTGAAGGCGGTGATCAGGATCACCGGCACGCCGTTGCCGGCCTTGCGCAGCCGCGCCAGCAGGTCGTCGCCGGACAAAGCGGGCAGGCCGCGGTCGAGCAGCACGCAGTCGTAATGGTGGGTCTTGAGGGCGGTGTCGGCCGAGTCGCCGCGCTGGACCCAGTCCACCGCGTGCTGGTCCAGGCGCAGCCAAGCCTGGATGGTTTCGCCAAGAGAGGTATCGTCTTCGACCAACAGGATGCGCATGCGAGGTTCCGGCAACTGGGGAACGCCAGTATGGCGCAGGTCGGGAAAAAAGTCCGACCCGCCGCCGAGCATGCCGCGCGAAGGTGAAGCGAATCTTAAGCGCAGTCCATCATACCTTCTTGAGCGATCCCGGCTTGTGCGCCGCCTCGGCCCCGGTCTTGTCGCTGGCCACCAGGTATTCGGGCTTATCCTTCGACGCCGCCACGTGGTGGCCCTTGATGTCGGTCGGCGTGGTCAGCTTTTTCTTGACCTTGCCCGTGACCGTGCCTTGCGACGACTTCCACTGCACCTTGTCACCTGCCTTGAATGTGCCAGCCATGATGCCTCCTGAATGTGATGTGGACCTATTTCACCATGCTTCGAGCCCGTGCCCGCGCATGTGAGCGAGACAAACGGGAGACAAGCGCCACGTTTTTGGCTTGCCGTAAAGACATGATTTTCAAGACAAAAACTGTAGAATGCGCCGTCCAGCCGCATTGGCGGCGGGCTCGCCGATCCACCCTTTACCTGGACCTACGATGCAATCTGTCTCTCCGCTAGTCACCAACGATGCCGTCGTCCTCGGCATGCTGGCCGTCATCCTCGGCGCCGTCTTCTGGAGCGCTTCCCGCAAATCCGGTTTCTGGCACAAGTTCTACACCTATGTGCCGGCCCTGCTGCTGTGCTACCTGATCCCGGCGCTGCTCAACACGGCGGGGATCATCGATGGCAATGCTTCTTCGCTGTATCCGGTGGCGCGCGACTACCTGCTGCCGACGGCGCTGGTGCTGCTGTGCGTGGCGATCGACTTCGGCGCCGTCCTGCGGCTCGGCCCGAAGGCCATCATCATGTTCCTGACCGGCACCCTGGGCGTGATGCTGGGCGCCATCGTGTCTTTCCTCGCGATGGACTTCATCCATCCCGAAACCGTGGCCGGCGACACCTGGCGCGGCATGACCACGGTGGCCGGCTCCTGGATCGGCGGCGGCGCCAACCAGGCCGCGATGAAGGAAGTGTTCGAGGTCGAAGCGACCCTGTTCGGCCAGTTCGTGGCGGTCGACGTGCTGGTCGCCAACGTCTGGATGGCGGTGCTGCTGTTCCTGGCCAGCCGCGCCCAGGCCTTCGACCGCTGGACCGGCGCCGACGTCTCCGCCATCAACGCGCTCAAGGAAAAGATCGAGCATTACCAGGCCGAGCACGCGCGCATTCCGACGCTCACCGACGTGATGGTGGTGCTGGCCGTGGGCCTGGGCGCGACCGGCCTGTCGCATGCGCTGACCGGCCCCACCGTGGCCTGGATCTCGAGCCTGCCGGCCGAATGGCGCCTGCAGGACTACAGCCTGACCTCGAACTTCTTCTGGATCGTGGTGTACGCCACCACCTTCGGCCTGCTGCTGAGCTTTACGCGGGCGCGCAAGCTGGAAGGCGCCGGCGCCTCGACCATCGGTTCGGCCATGCTGTACATCCTGGTGGCGACCATCGGCATGCACATGGACCTGAACGCGCTGCTCGACCGCCCATGGCTGTTCCTGCTGGGCCTGATCTGGATCGCGGTGCACGGCGGCCTGATGCTGCTGGTGGCCAAGCTGATCCGGGCGCCGCTGTTCTTCATGGCGGTCGGCTCGCAGGCCAATATCGGCGGCGCCGCCTCGGCGCCGGTGATCGCCAGCGCCTTCCATCCGGCGCTGGCCCCGGTCGGGGTGCTGCTGGCGGTGATCGGCTATGCGCTCGGCACCTACTGCGCCTACCTCACCGGCCTGCTGCTGCGGATGCTGGCCACCTGACTTGCCGCGCGCCCCGTACAGGGGCGCGCTTTCCTTATTTCTCGACCATCTGGCGCATGCGGCGGCGCAGTTCGCGCTCGCGCTTCTCGTGCGCCGTCCAGTCCTCGCACACGGCGCGGTAGAGCGAGACCAGCATCAGGATGATCACCAGCGAGAACGGCACCGCGAACACGATGGTGGCCGTCTGCAGCGCCTTCAGGCCGCCCGCCAGCAGCAGGCTGATCGCCATGCCGGCAATCAGGCCGCCCCACATCAGCTTGGTCTTGGTGGACGGGTTCGGGTTGCCGCCGCTGCTCATCATGCCCAGCACCAGCACCGCCGAGTCGCCCGAGGTGACGAAGAACACCAGCACCAGCACCGTGGCCACGGCCGACATGATCAGGCCCAGCGGCAGCGCGTCGAACAGCGCGAACAGCGCGGTCGAGGTGTCGGCGCGGACCGCGTCCGAGATCGGGATCTGCTGCCAGATCTCCATGTGCAGCGCGGTGCCGCCGAAGATCGAGAACCACAGGAAGGCGGCCAGGGTCGGCGCCAGCATGGTGCCGATGATGAATTCGCGGATCGTGCGGCCGCGCGAGACGCGCGCGATGAACAGGCCGACGAACGGCGACCACGAGATCCACCAGGCCCAGTAGAAGATGGTCCAGCTGCCGACCCAGTTGCTGTCGCGGAACGGGGTGGCGCGCAGGCTCATGCGCACGAACTCGGTCACGTAGCTGCCCAGGGTGCTGGTGAAGGTGTCGATGATCGCCACCGTCGGACCGACCAGGAACACCACCAGCGCCAGCACGGCCGCCATGGTCATGTTGATGTTCGACAGGATCTTGACGCCGCGCGTCACGCCGCTGACCGCCGACCCCAGGAACAGGGCGGTGGCGACCAGGATGATGCCGATCTGCGAATATTCGCTGATCGCGAGGCCGAACACCGTGTTCATGCCGCTGTTGATCTGCATGGCGCCAAGGCCGAGCGAAGCGGCCACGCCGAAGGCGGTGGCCACCACCGCCAGCCCGTTGAACAGGCCGCCCAGGCGCTTGACGAGCGGCCAGGGCAAAGCCCCGGTCGCGGTGCTGACCAGGGCGTCGCCGCCGCGCCGGTACTGGAAGAAGGCGATCGCCAGCGCCACCGCGCTGTAGACGGCCCACGGATGGATGCCCCAGTGGAAGAAGGTGTAGCGCATCGCTACGCCCGCCGCTTCCGGGGTGGCAGACACGGTGCCCGGCGGCGCGTCGATGTAGTGCGAGATCGGCTCGGCCACGCCGAAGAACACCAGACCGATGCCCATGCCGGCGGCGAACAGCATCGAGAACCAGCTGCCGATCGAGAACTCGGGCTCGTCGTCCTCGTCGCCCAGCTTGAGGTTGCCGTAGCGGCTGAAGGCCATGAACAGGGCGAAGGCCACCAGGCCCAGCACCACCCAGAGGTAGAACCAGCCGAAGTTGCGGGTCACGGATGCGAGGACGGTGTCGAACACCGCCCCCATGCTGTCAGGAGCGATCACGCCCCACAAAACGATGGCAAGGATGAAACCCGCCGAGAGTGCTGTCTGCATGTCTTCTCCCGTAGACAGTAACGCGCGTCGGCGTCTTATGTTTTAAATAATTCATCATTGTAAGTGATTTAATCACTTATTGCAGCGCAGCAGGACTTCTTGCGTCATGACGGATCTTATACTTTTTATACGAAAACGCATGTACCATTGCGCAAGCTCAGAGTGTTGTCGTGAGTACACACAGTTCGCCATACAAAGGGGTTTGGCCGCATAATTGATTCAGTCTTGTAATGACGTTATGCGATGCCCGCTCCCGCACTCCCCACCGCATCTCCCATGCCACGCACGCGCGTGGATTCGCCACCCGCCGGGCGGGCGACCGCGCGCGATTCGCGCCTCTACGAGGTGATGGACCTGATGCTCGATTCGGTCGGCGACCCGCTGGCCCTGGGCAGCCTGGCCGCCTCGGCCAGCTATTCGAGCTACCACTTCGACCGCATCTTCCGCGAACTCACCGGTTTCTCGGCGGTGGAATACCAGCGCAAGCGCCGCCTGCGCCGCGCCGCCCACCTGCTGCGCCACGAGCCGGACGTGCCGGTCGGGCGCATCGCCCAGGATTGCGGCTTCCCGTCCAACGCGGCCTTCGCCAAGGCCTTCCGCCAGCAGTTCGCGATGTCGGCCAAGGAGTGGCGCGACGGTGGCTGGCGTGCCTATATGGACGCGCAAGTCGGGCGCGAGAGCGACGTCAGCTTCTTCGTGGCCGAGCCGAGCAACCTGGCGGCCCTGCAGGCCCCTTACTGCCCGCCCGAACCGGGCAGCGTCGCCGCCCGCGTCACGGTGCGCAGCCTGCCCGGCATCAAGCTGCGCTACCAGCGCTTCTTCGGCCAGTCGGGCGCCGCCCTGTCGCTGACCTGCAATGCCTTCATCTGCGAACGCGAACGCTCTGGCCTGGCGCGCGGCGCGTCCTGGTATGGGGTGTTCGACGAGGATCCCGGCTTCACCGGCGAGCGCGAATACTGCTACGACTTTGGCTTCGGCGCGGCGGCGCCGGATGGCGGCTTTGGCGCCGATGCGCCGGACGACGATCCGACGCTCGGCCTGCGCGTGCTGCCGGCCGGCAGCTACGCCTGCCTCGACTTCGACGGCGACTGGCCGCGCTTTCGTGCGATGTACGAAGACTGGCTCGAGCGCCAGGCGGTGTGGCGGCTGGACGCCACCCGCCCGCACATTCAGAAGGTCGAGCGCGACGGCGACGGACTCTGGCGCGGCTGGCTGGCCCTGCCGGTCAAGAAGCGCTAGAGGCGGACTTATCCGCGGGCGCGATCCGCATGAAGCGGCTCAGCACCAGCACCGGCACGCTGGCCAGCAACACCCACAGGAAGAAGTCGCGGTAGCCCAGCGCCTGCTGGATGTCGCCGCTGATCGTGCGGAACAACACGAAACCCAGCTGCATGAAGCCTGTGCCCAGCGCGTAGTGGGCCGCCTGGTAGCGGCCGCTGGCCACCACCTGCATGATGAACAGGATCACGCCGACGAAGCCGAAGCCGTAGCCGAACATCTCGATCCCCAGCAGGCCGACGATCAGCGCCATCGATTCGGGCTGGGCGTGGCTCAGGTACCAGAAGGCGGCGTTCGGCAGGTTCATGGCCAGGATCAGGATCGGCAGCGCGCGCCTGAGGCCGAGCCAGGCCGTGAAGTAGCCGCCGGCGATGCTGCCCACCAGAAAGGCGGCGGTGCCGACCGTGCCGTAGGCCCAGCCCACTTCGGCGGTGGTCAACCCAAGGCCGCCGACCTCGCGCGCATCGCGCAGGAACAGCGGGCCGATCGACTGGATCTGCCCTTCGCCGGCGCGGAACAGGATGATGAACAGGATCGCCAGCCAGATGCCGGGCTTGGCGAAGAAGGTCTTGATCACGTCCAGCAGGGTGGCGCCGATGCTGCCCAGGCCGAGTCCTGCCCTGGCCACCCTGGGCGTGGCCGGCAGCGCGCGCACGTGGTACAGCCCGAGCAGCGCCATCAGCCCGCCCAGCAGCAGGAACACGGTGGTCCAGGCGGCCTCGATGCCGAAGCGCTGTTCCAGCGCCCCGGCCAGGATCAGGAGGCCGCCCAGCGAGATGAACTTGGCCGCATTGAAGAAGGCGCCCTGCCAGCCGGCATAGGCGGCCTGCTCGCGCGCGTCCAGGCTGGCGATATAGATGCCGTCGGCGACGATGTCGTGCGTGCTCGAAGCCAGAGAGACGACCGCCAGCAAGGCGATGCACAGGGCGAACCACGCCGGCAGCTGCAGCGCCAGGGCCACCAGCGCCAGGCAGGCGCCGCCGATCAGCTGGCAGGCCACCACCGCCAGGCGCCGGCTGGGGGCGAGTTCCATGAACGGGCTCCACAGCGCCTTGAAGGCCCAGGCCAGGCCCAATAAACCGGTCCAGCGCGCGATCTGGTCGTTCGGCACGCCCATGCTCTTGAGCATCTGGCCCGCCACCAGGGCCACCGCATAGAACGGCAGGCCCTGGGCCAGGTACAGGGTCGGCACCCAGGACAGCGGATGGCGGCGTTTGAGCTTGGCGACAGGAGCGTCGTTCATCGCGGTCATGGCAATTCCAGGTTCAGGGTGACGATGCGGCTGGCGCGTCCACGGGTGTCGACGCTGGCCAGCTTCACGCTGCGGCTGTCGGCAAGCGGCGCCGGCGCCGTGTAGCGCGGGCTGTGCGCGCCGGGCTCGCTGCCATCCAGAGTGTAATGCACGGCCAGGCCCGGCAGGGCGATATTCGCATGCAGCCAGCCCTCCTCGACCACCGCGCCGGGCGGCGGCAGGCGGTAGGCCCAGGGCTGCGCCAGGCGGTCCAGGCGCGGCAGCTCGCGCTGGCCGAGGCGGTTGGCGAATTCATTCCAGTCGGCGGCCAGTTCGTCGGGATGCTTCCAGCCGGGGTCGGCGCTCCAGGCCCGTTCGGCCAGGCCGATCAGGCGCGGCAGCGCCAGGTACTCGACCCGTTCGCGCGAACGCGCGTTCTCGCCCCACAGCTGCCCCTGCAAGCCCTTGACGCGTTGGCGTCCGCCGGCGTCGAGCGGGGCCAGCGCCGCTATTTGCGCAAGGGTCGGCGCACGGCCCATTGCGTCATGCTGAGGCAGCAGCGGCGCATCGAGGGGAACCATGCCGAAGGGTTCACGGGTATCGATGAAGCCGGCCCAGTAATAGCCCGGTTCCTGCGGATGCTTGGCGTAGGCGAAGTCGAAGTACAGGCTGGCGGCGCTGGACAGCACCACTTCGTGGCCGGCATTGGCCAGGCGGTTGGCGCAGTCTTCCTGGCCGGAACCCCAGCCGTTGTTCCACACGTAGACGTCTTCGCCTTGGCCGGCGCCGTTCGAGGTCAGCGCGGTCTCTTCCCAGCCGCTGAAGGCGATGCCGTGACGCGCCAGGATCGCGCGGCAGCGCGCCTGGAAGTCGTCGCGCAACTGGCGCGCCTCCAGCCAGCCGTGCGCGCGCATGCGCGCCTGGCAGGCGGGCGAGCCGAGCCAGGCGCCGACCGGCACCTCGTCGCCGCCGGTGTGCAGCACGCGCAAGGGCGCGCCGGCTTGCCGGTACAGCGCCGCGACCTCGGCGACCACGGTGTCGATGAAGCGGTCGACCGAGGGCAGCGCGATGCACATCACGTTGTCATGCCACAGCTGCACCGACTCGTAGCTTGATGCGTCATCCGGATCGCTCAGCAGGTATTCTTCGGCGCCGGCGATATCTCCCGCCGCCATCAGGCGCGCATGGCGCACCCGCATCGCCTCGACCGCCGCGCGCGCGTGGCCCGGCATATTGAATTCGGGGATCACCTCGATGTGCAGGCGCCGCGCGTGGCGCAGGATGGTCACGAATTCGTCGGCGCCATAAAAGCCGCTGCCGCCGGGCGAACGGGTGTCGGCGCCGGAGCCGAACGACGGCGGCAGGCAGGGCTGTTCGCCCGGCGCGGGAACGCCGCGCCGGGCGCCGACCTCGGTCAGCTCGGGCAGCGCGGCGATCGCCAGGCGCCAGCCTTCGTCGTCGGTCAGGTGGAAGTGGAAGCGGTTGAGTTTATAGCGCGCCATGCAATCGAGCAGGCGCAGCACGGTGTCGACGCTGGAGAAATGGCGGGCGACGTCGAGCATCATGCCGCGGTAGGCGAAGCGCGGCGTGTCCACGACCGTCCCGCATGGCAGCGCGCCATCCTGCGCCAGGAGCTGGGCCAGGCTTTGCAGGCCGTTGAAGACGCCGTGCGCGCCGGCGCCGCGCACCACGACGCGCTCCGGCGCGATCTCCAGCCGGTAGGCTTCGGACTCCATCGCGGGATCGGTCTCGAGCACGATGCGGGCGTCGCCCACCCCCTCGGGCAGCGTTGCCAGGAGCGAGCGCAGGAACGCCGCTTCATTGTCGAGCCCTTCGCTGGCGTCGATCGGCGTCGACCGCCCGAGCACACAGCTGCGCGCATCGAAGCGCGCCATGCGCGGGCGCGGCGTGATGCGCCCGACCTGGTCCTCGTTCAACAGCGACAGGCGCGCGTTCTGCGCATGGCGCCAGGCCGCATCGGCCGTGGGCAGCAGGTCGCCGCGCATGCGCTGGCGCTGCTCCGGTCGCACGAAGGGCATGATGTCGGGATCGCCCAGGTCGAACGCCCTCCCCGCCGCATCCAGCAGATAGAAACCCAGGGGCGCATCGGTGATGCTGATCGCCCAGTGCAGGGAGTCGTAGTCGATCGTATGCGTCTGCCCCGGCAGCCAGGCGCCGCCTTGCGGCATGCACAGGCTGAACAGGTCGCCATTCAGGTGAACGGCCTGGAAGCCTTTGCTCACCGTCTCGGGCAGGATCTTGCGGCAGGTGTTGAAGCACAGGGTCCAGCCGGGCGCGATCGCATCGAGGCCGTCGTTGCGCAGCGTGAGCCGCGCGGTGAACGCGTCGTCGCGCGTGATGTTGCTCAGGCATTCCCAGGCGATCGCGATCGCCGGGCCGCCGTCTGGTCGGTCCATGGTGGGCATCGATTCGGGTCTTGTTCCGGATTCGGGGAGGCGGCCGGCGCCTCCCCTGAGGTGGCTTACAGCTTGCCGCGCAGGCCGAGGTAGAAGGTACGGCCGTTCGAGTAGAAGGCGCGCGGCCGGTCCTCGTTTTCGGCGTACATCTTGATGGTCTCGTTGGTGAGGTTCAGCGCATCGAAGGTCAGCGTGAGCTTGTCCGTCAGCTTGACGTTGACCGAGGCCGCCAGCGACGGCATGTCGTCCACGTGCTGGCTGGCGCCGCGGTC
This sequence comes from Massilia timonae CCUG 45783, assembly GCF_000315425.1. Classification (GTDB taxonomy): domain Bacteria; phylum Pseudomonadota; class Gammaproteobacteria; order Burkholderiales; family Burkholderiaceae_D; genus Telluria; species Telluria timonae. Next base: position 257,965 of record NZ_JH992922.1, read on the forward strand.
CACGCCGGCCTTGTACTTGGAACGCCAGTTGTAGGCCAGGCGCGCCGAGAAGCGCTCGTTTTCGAAGTAACCGGTCACGTTGTAGGTGTTCTTCGACGAGTTGAGCAACTCGCCGCCATCGTCCAGCTCACCGTCGGCATAGGTGTAGTTGACCAGCATGCCGAAGTTGTCCAGGAACGGCTGCTGCCAGCTCAGCTCCACGCCGCGGTTACGTCCGCTGGTGTTGTAGGGCGACGTGATCTGGTATTCGGTGAAGGTCTCACGCTTGTTGTTGTAATAGCTCCCGGTCGACGTGCCCTGGGCCACGATCGAGCGCAGGTCCATGTAGAACAGGCCGGCCGACAGCAGCGCCTTCGGCGCGTAGTACCACTCGGCGCCGATGTCGAAGTTGGTCGAGCGCACCGGATCGAGATTGACGTTGCCGCCGCTGCCGCTCAGCGCGTCGTCGTTGAGCGAGACCGAACCGCCCAGCGCGCTGTAGTCGGGCCGCGCGATGGTCTTGGCCAGCGCGGTGCGAATCGTCAGGTCGGGCGTCAGGTCATATTTCAGGTTGGCGCTCGGCAGGTAGTCGCGGTAGGTGCGCTTGAACGTGGTCGGGGTGTAGGGACCGAAGGCCGACCCCGTGATCGGCGTCGGGCCGCCCGGCAGGTTGACCACCGTGCGCTGGCGTGTCTCGATGGCGCGCAGGCCGATATTGCCGCTCCAGCCATCGCCGCCGAAGTCGACCATGCCGTACAGCGCCGTCGTCTTCTCGGCCACCTCGAACTCGTTCATCCAGTTATGGCGCAGCACGTAGTCGAGCAGGCGGTTGCCGGGGATCGCGCCCCAGGCGCCGAGCGCCGCGCCGTCGTACTTGAAGTAAGGGATGCCGCTGTAGCCGCCGATGTCGCTGCCGAAGTCGCTCGGATACATCTGGCCGCTCCAGGCCGGCTGTGGATTGGTGAAGCCGACCGGGCCGGGACGGGTTTCAAGCGGATGCTCGGCGGTGCGCTTGTGGTCGGTCCAGCGCGCACCAAAGCGCAGCGACTGGAAGGTCGGGTTGTCGAGGCGCAGCTCGCCGTCGAGCTGGGCGTATTCTTCCTTGTCCACCGACTGCGATTCGCCGCCGCCGGCCCAGGCGGTCGAGCCGGGCACGGCGGTGTTGCCGCCGGGGTAGCTCACCGAAGCCGGCGACAGCCCGTTCAAGGCATACACCATGCCGCCGTCGACGTTGTTCTGGTAATAGACGTCGTCGCGGTCCCAGCCCACGCCATGGGTCTTGCCGACCTTGCCCGACAGGCTGAAGCGCTCGCTGACGCGCCACTTGCCGTTGAAGTCGAGATACCACGATTCGCCGCCCGCATCCGGGCGGTAGATATTGTCGACCTCGCCCGCATTGCGGGTGAACTCGGCGCCCACCAGGGTGTTGTTGCGCACCACCGGATTGATCGGAATCAGGCCCAGGCTGTTGATCGAATTGGCCGGGGCGGCCAGCGAGTTGGTGTTCTGGTGCGGCGCTTCGAGTTTCGAATAGAAGCCGTTCAGGTCCAGCGTGAGGTCGCGGTTCGGCCGCACCTCGATGTCGAAGGCGCCGCCTTCGCGTTTCTTGGTCTGCTCGAACAGGGCGGCGCCGATAAAGGTCGGCACGATCACGCCGGCCAGCGCCGGGTTGGCGATGGCCGCCGCGCTGGTCGCGCTGATCGGGGTGTAGCCCAGGATTTCCTGGCCGTCGCGGCGCACGCTGGCCTTCTCGGAGAAGCCCTGGATCAGGATGCCGGCGGTATTGCTGGCGTTCTTCCAGCTCACCAGGCCCGACAGGTGCGGCTCGGTCTTGCCGGAGAGGTCGTTGTAGTTGGCCTGCACCGAACCCTCGACCGTCAGCTGCTGCTTGAAGTCGAGCGGACGGCGCGTGATGACGTTGATGGCGCCCGAGACGCCGCCTTCGACCAGGTCGGCGGTGGGGCTTTTCTGGACCACGATCGAGCCGACCAGCTCGGACGGCAGCAGCGAGAAACTGCTGGAGCGGCCGACGTTGCCGCCGATCTGGTTCAGCACGAACCAGTCGCCGGTGCTGATCGCATGGCCGTTGAACAGCGTCTGCTGCAGGCTGGGGCTGGTGCCGCGCAGGCTGACGCGGTCGTTCTCGCCGAAGCCGCCTTCGCCGCCGGCCGACGATTGCGTGTTCACGCCCGGCAGGCGCTGGATCGCGTCGGCCACGTTTTTATCGGGCATCTTGCCGATGTCCTCGGCGGTCACGACTTCGACCACGGCGTCTGCGTTGCGCTTCTGGCGCAGCGACTGCTCGAGCGCGGCGCGCACCCCGGTCACCACCACGGTCTGCGGCCCCGCGATGGGCGCCTTCTGTGCCCAGGCCTGTGCCATCGACATCGCCACCCCTGCCACCGCCGCCGCGATCGCGGTGCGCTGGTACTGCCGTGCCTTCAACTCGTTCATGTGCCTCTCCAAAACCAGGTTGGTTGTTCTACACACCCTTGCGGTCGCGACTTCCAGGACGTTCGGGCGTCTCTTGGTGTTTATGTATGAAACGCATTCTGGCGGCATCCGCGACCCCGGTTTTGTCAAATCTTGCTATCCAATCTGCAATTTTTCATCGTGATGACATCTGCACCTGGCAGAGGCCGGAGGCACATGGCGCGATCGTGCTACATCCTTCGCGGCGGCGCGCTAGCATGCAGTGGCGACCATACCGGCGACGGAGGCCATCATCATGCTGGGCGCGACGAACGGCAGCTCGACTTCGCTCTGGATGGACACCGCCACGGTGCCCGTCTTTCCCCCGCTCGTCGGCGCGCAGGAAGCCCAGGTGTGCGTGATCGGCGCCGGCATCGCCGGCCTCACCGCCGCCTATCTGCTGGCGTGCGAAGACAAGGACGTGGTGGTCGTCGACGCGCTCGGCGTCGGCGCCGGCGAGAGCGGCCGCACCAGCGCCCATTTCTTCCCGCCCGACGAGTGGTACCACGGCATCGAGCGCCGCTTCGGCCGCGCCCAGGCGCGCCTGGTGGCCGGCAGCTATGCCCATGCCCTGCAGATGGTCGAATCCATCGTGCGCAAGGAAGGCATCGCCTGCGAGCTGGAACACCTGGACGGCTACCTGGTGGCCGGGGATGCGGGCGGCGGGCCGCGGCTCGAACGCGAATGCGACGCCGCGGTGCGCGCCGGCGTGCAGGCCGAGATGGTCGCCGGCGTGCCGGGCCTGGGGTTCGAGACCGGCCCCGCCGTGCGCTATCCGGGCCAGGCCCAGTTCCATCCGCTCAGATACCTCGACGGCCTGGCGCGCGCCTTCATCCGGCGCGGCGGCCGCATCCATGGCGCCAGCCACGCCCACCGCATCCGCGGCGACCACCGGCGCCAGATCGTGTCGCTCGACCGTGGCGAGATCCGGGCGCGGGACGTGGTGGTGGCCACGCACACGCCGTTCAACGACCGCGTCGTCATGCACACCAAGCAGGCCGGCTACCGCACCTACGTGATCGGCTTGCGGGTGCCGCACGGCGCGCTGCCGCACCTGCTGCTGTGGGACCTGGACGAGCCCTATCACTATGTGCGGCTAGCGCCAGGTGCCGACGGCGACGAGGTGCTGGTCGTGGGCGGGGCCGACCACAAGACGGGCCAGGACGCGCATCCCGGCCACCGCTACGACGAGCTCGAACGCTGGACCCGCGCGCGCTTCCCGATGGCGCGCGAACTGGCCTGGCGCTGGTCGGGCGAAGTGATGGAGCCGAGCGACGGCCTGGCCTTCCTGGGCCGCAATCCGATGGACGACGACAACGTCTACCTGATCACGGGCGACTCCGGCAACGGCATGACCCACTGCACCATCGGCGCCATGCTGGTGACCGACCTGATCATGGAGCGGCCGAATCCCTGGAGCGCGCTGTACGACCCGGCGCGTAAACCGGTGCACGGGCTGGGCGAATTCGCCAGCGCACAGGCAAATGTAGCGGCGCGCTACGGCGACTGGCTGCGCGGCGGAGAAGTCGATTCTGTACAAGAGATCCCGCCCGGCGAAGGCGCGGTGCTGCGCGACGGTTTGCGCCGGATGGCGGTCTATCGCGATCCCAAAGGCGGCCTGCATGCGCTGTCGGCCAGGTGCACCCACCTCGGTTGCGCGGTGCACTGGAACGGCGCCGAACGCTCATGGGATTGCCCTTGTCACGCCTCGCGTTTCGATACCGAGGGCAAGGTGCTGCACGGCCCGGCGCCGACGCCGCTGGCGAAGATCGCGCTGGCGCCCGGCGATGCGCTGCCGCCGCAGGACAGGCGCGGCGGCGCACGGCGCGGCATGCGCTGAACGAAAGGAAACGCGCGCCAGAAACGCGAACACCGGCGCGAGCCGGTGTTCAAGATGGCGGCCGGGGACGCCGCCGTTACTGCTGAAGCGCTATCGGCTGGATCAGTAGCCGCGGCCGGTGGTGCCGGTGGTGCCCGTCGTACCGGTGGTGCCGGTGGCGCCGGTCGTACCAGTGGTGCCGGTGGCGCCAGTCGTACCCGTGGTGCCGGTCGAGGTGCCGGTGCGGCCGGTGTCATCCATGGTGCCGGTGGAACCGCTGGTGCCCGTGCCCAGCGAACCGCTCGAACCGCTGGTCGTGCCGGTGGTGCCGGTCGACCCCGTGGTGCCGGTCGTGCCGGTGGTGCCCGTCGTGCCGCTCGTGCCCGAGGTGCCGCTGCTGGTGCCGGTTTTGCTGCGGCGGTCGCGGTCGCGCTGGTGTTGCGGATCGGTGCTCTGCATGCTGCCGGTCGCGCCGGTCGACGAGCTGCCGCTGGTTTGGTCGCGCATGCTGCCGGTCTGGCTGCTGGTGCTGCTGCCGATCTGGCCCGACTGGCCGGTGCTGGTCGAGCCGGTGGTGCTGGTCTGGGCGTTGACCGCAGTGGCGCCGAACATGGCGGCGGCAACCGAAGCACCGAGCATTCCTTTGAGTAGCGTATTCATTTTCATGGTGTTCTCCTCAATGTCACAATGTATCTGGGGGCGGTACCGGACGCATACGCAAGAGTTGGTAACGATTTGCGCCAGGTGAGGAGCCCAGTGTAGGGACATGCTACGGATGGGAGCGCACGGTAGCCGCTCGGAAATACATCATCGTCTTTTAATTTCCACTATCTTGCGCCCATCTTTCGCCTACTGCAGAGCTTCCAGTGCAGCTTGCGCAGAGAGTGTCCCGAGTTGCGTGTACAGCGGCAGCACCACGCTGCGGTCGTCCGGATAGACCCGGTTCGACAGGAAGACATACAAACTTTGTGACTGTGGATCGACCCACAGGATGCAGCCGGTGAATCCTGTATGGCCATAGCTGCCGATCGGATAGACATTGCCGCGCGGACGCTTGGCATAGGGCGAGTCGATGTCCATGCCCATCCCCCGCAGCGCCGCGATGCCGGACGGCGACTGCACCGTCGTCAGCAGGCGGACGCTTTCCGGCTGCAATATGCGCACGCCATCGAGTGCTCCATTGCCCAACAGCATGCGACCGAAGCGGGCGACGTCGCCGACGGTCGAGAACACGCCGGCCGAGCCGCCCACGCCGCCCATGCGCCGCACGGTCGGATCGTGCACCACGCCCTGCAGCGGCGCGCCCGGCGCCAGGTCGCCGTGCGCCGTGGGCAGCTGCGCCGCCTCGCTGGCGCCGCGCTGGGTCGGCGCGATGCGCGCCGCCGGCATGCGTTCCAGTGGGCGGTAGCCGGTGTCAAGCATGCCCAGCGGTGCGAAGATGCGTTCCTGGGCGAAGCGGTCGAGCGACACGCCCGCCGTGCGCTCGACCAGCAGGCCAAGCAGGATGTAGTTGATGTCCGAGTAGCGGAAGAAACTGCCCGGCGGATGGGTCACCGACTGCGCGCAGGCCAGGGACAGCGCTGCCGTCTTGCCCTGCCACGCCGGTTTCGCCGGCAAGCCCGACGCCAGGCCCGACACATGCGTCAACAGGTGGCGGATCGTGATCGCTTCCTTGCCACCGCCGGTACATTCCGGAAAATAATTTGTGAGCGGAGCCTCGAGATCGATCTTGCCCTCCTCGGCCAGCATCAGCACCGATGGCGCCGTCACCAGCACCTTGCTCAGCGAGGCGGCATCGAAGACGGTCGCGGGCGTCACGGCGGCGGCGTCCTCTTCATAGCTGAGCCGTCCATAGCCGCGCTCGTAGGTGGCGGCGCCGCGTTCGAGGTGGTACACCGCGCCCGGCAGCTTGCGGGCGGCGATCGCGGCATCGATGGCGTGATCGATCGCGGTCACGCGTTGCGGATTGAATCGGGATTCGGCGCTCATGGAAGTCGGCAGGTGGACACAGCCGGCGAGCAGCATGACGGCAGGAAAGATCGCAACACGCATGCGAAAAAAGTGTTTTGGCATCATGAAGAAATACTAACCCAAGTGGCGGCCCCGGCATTTTTGGGTGGCCGCGCACGCGCTTTTTCGCATCGGCGTATCATGGATCCATGATTCCTTTTTCGATACTCGACCTCTCGCCGATCGCTGAAGGCAGCGATGCGGCCACCTCGTTCCAACGCTCGCTCGACCTTGCCCAACATGGCGAGCGCTGGGGTTACAACCGCTTCTGGCTGGCCGAGCACCACGGCATGCCGGGCATTGCCAGCGCCGCGACCGCGGTGCTGATCGGCCACGTGGCGGCCGGCACTTCGCGCATCCGCGTGGGCGCCGGCGGCATCATGCTGCCCAACCATTCGCCGCTGGTGATCGCCGAACAGTTCGGCACGCTCGAGGCGCTGCATCCGGGCCGGATCGACCTCGGCCTCGGCCGCGCGCCAGGCTCGGACCACACCACGGCGCGCGCCCTGCGCCGCAACCTGGCGTCGGATGCCGACGAATTCCCGCAAGACGTCGTGGAGCTGATGGATTATTTCGCCGGCTCGACCCGCCGTCCGGTGCAGGCCGTGCCCGGCGCCGGCCTGGACGTGCCGGTGTGGATCCTCGGTTCCAGCCTGTTCGGCGCCCAATTGGCGGCGCACCTCGGCCTGCCGTATGCGTTTGCCTCGCACTTCGCGCCGCAGATGATGATGCAGGCGATCGACATGTACCGCAGCAACTTCCGCCCGTCGGAACAGCTCGACAAGCCGTACATCATGCTGGGCTTTAACGTGTTCGCCGCGGACACCGACGAAGAAGCGCACTTCCTGGCGACCTCGATGCAGCAGGCCTTCGTCAACTTGCGCACCGGCCGCCCGACCAAGCTCAAGCCGCCGGTGAGCGGCTACCTGGAAGCGCTCGACCTGCCCGAACGCATGATGCTCGACAGCGTGCTGTCGTGCTCGGCAATCGGCTCGCGCGTGACGGTGGCTCACCAGCTGCGCGCCTTCATCGAGAAGACCAAGCCGGACGAGCTGATGATCACCTCACAGATCTACGATCACGCGGCGCGCCTGCGCGCCTACGAGATCACGGCGGATATCCAGCGCGCCGGTTGATGTCCATCGGCCGGCGTCACGCGGCGCCGGTCCCCGCCTGCAGCACGTCGATCAGGGTGCGCGTCGAACGCACCCTCCCCATTTTCGGGAAAATGTTCTCGCACGCGAAACGGTGAGCATCGGCATCGAAGCTGCTCATCGCATCCTCGGCGAACACCAGCTTGAAGCCGAAGTCATAGGCCGCGCGCGCGGTCGACTCGACGCCGAAATTGGTGGCGATGCCGCCCATGATGAGCGTGTCGATGCCGCGCCGCCGCAGCTGCTGCTCGAGTTCGGTGCCATAGAAGGCGCCCCACTGGCGCTTGACGATGACGAGGTCTTGCGCCTCGACGCCGGCCTCCGGCGCCAGCCACGACGCGTCGGGCGGCGCCGCCGGCGCGCCCTGCGGACGCAGTGGCGCATCGGCCGGCGCTTGCGGCAATTCGTTCAGCAGCACGTGCACGTAGATGACCAGGCCGCCGCGTTCGCGCATCTCTTGCGCCAGCAGCACGCAGTTGCCGACCACGTTTTCCGCACTGTGCGGCGCGAGATCGTGCTTGACGTTGCTGTTCTGAAGATCGATGAGGACCAGCGCGGTATGCGCCGGGTCCAGGGTGAGTTGTTGGTCCATGAGCATTCCTCCTGCCCATAGTGTCCCCGAAACCCGGCATGCCCGGCGCACAGGCCGGGCACAAACCAAGACAACATTACGGCAGCGGCTTGCCGTCCACGTCGATGCGGCGCACCTCGCCCAGGTTCAGGGCGCGGATGTCCTTCTCGACCTTGGCCATGTCGCCCACCACCACCCACACCAGCCCGTCGGCCACGAAGCTGCGCGCGGCCAGGGCGTTGGCCTGCTGCGGCGTGAGCGCCAGCGCCTTTTCGGTATAGGTGTTGAAGTAATCCTCGGGCAGGCCGTACTGCAGGATCGTGGAATAGGCGCCGGCCAGCTGGCCCGCGGTCTCGAAGCTGCCCGGCAGGCGCAGGGTTTTATTGTCCTGCGCGAACTTGAGCTCCTCGTTCGCGATCGGCTTGGCGCCGGCGATGTTGCGGTATTCGCCCACCAGCTCCTTCAGCGCGTCGCCGGTCTTGTCGGTCTGCACCGGCGAGACGCTCATGAACTGGCGCTGGCCGATCGCCGGCGACACCAGGCTGCGCACGCCGTACGACCAGTGCTTGTCTTCGCGCAGGTTCATATTGATGCGCGAGCTGAAGGTGCCGCCGAACACGTCGTTGACGATCTCGAGCGGCAGTGCCTCGGGGCTGTTACGCGGCGGCGCCAGCTGGCCGCCCAGGATCACGCTCTGCAGCGCGCCGGGACGGTCGACCAGGTAGACCACCGGCGCGGCGCGCGGCGCCACCGTGTCGATCACTTTCTTGGGCACCTCGCCCGCCTTCCAGGCGCCGAAGGCTTTCTCGAGCATCGGCTTGATCTCGGCCAGCGTGGTGTCGCCCACCACCAGCAGCGTGGCGTTGTTCGGCTTGAACCAGGTGGCGTGGTACTTCACCAGGTCGGCGCGCGTCATGCGCTTGACGGCGTCCTCGGTGCCGGTGCCGGTGCCCGGCTTGGCGTACACGTGGTTATGCCCGTACAGCAGGGCCGGCGCAAGGCGCATCGCGATCGATTGCGGATCGGACTTCTCGCGCGCGATCGCGGCCAGGCGGTCCTGCTGCAGGCGCACGAATTCGTTCTGCGGGAAGGCGGGATTGAGCACCAGGTCCGCATACAGGTTCAGCGCCTGCGGCAGCGTGGCCTTGAGCGCGTTCATGCCAACGAAAGCGCCGTCCAGGTTGGTGCTGGCGCCGAAGGTCGCGCCCAGGCTTTCCAGCTCCTCGCCGATCTGCAGCGATTTGCGCGAGCTCGTGCCTTCTTCGAGCATGCGCAGGGCCAGGCTGGCCACGCCGGGCATCGTGGCGCTGTCCGAGGCGTAGCCGCTGTCGACCAGCATCTGCAGGTTGACGATCGGCGCTTCATGGCGCTCGGCCAGCACGACATTCAGGCCGTTCGACAAGGTGGTGCGCTGCATCGGCGGCAGCTTGAGCGACATCGCCTTGCCGGTGTCCGGCGCCTTGCTGCGGTCCAGGCCGGTATTGGTCGCTGCCAGGCCGGTCGGGAACGGGTCGATCTGCAGCACGAAGTCGCCGTCGCTGAGCCAGTCGTTCATGACCTTCCTGACCATGGCCGGGGTCGCGTCCTTGATGCGCTGCAGGTAGACCTTGTAGCAGTCCGGATTGCCGGTATAGGTCTCGCACGAGGCCAGCAGGTCGCTCTTGCCGCCGAAGCCGCCGACGCGCTCGATCATGCGCGTGTACTGGGCCAGGATCGCGGTCTTGGCCAGGCGCAGCTCGGCGTCCGTCGGGCCGCTCTTCATCAGCGCGCGCAGCTCTTCGTCGGCGACTTTTTCCATCTTCGCGACGTCGGCGCCCGGACGCGCGGTCAGGGTCATGCTGAACTGGCCGCCGATCTCGGACGAGCTGTCGCTCGCGGTCGCGCTGGTGGCCAATTGATCCTGGTACACCAGGCGTTTATACAGGCGCGAGGTCTTGCCGCCGCCCAGCACGCGCGCCGCCAGGTCGAGCAGCGCTTCCTCTTGCGTGTGCGCGCCCGGCACGTTCCAGGTGCGATAGATGCGCGACTGCGGCACGCGGTCCTGCGCCACCGTGCGGTGGGTGCCAGTGCGCTTGGCGATCCAGGCGTCATGCTTGGCCAGCGGCGGGCCCGGCGGGATCGCGCCATAGAAGCGCTCGACCTTCTCGCGCGCTTCTTCCGGCGAGATATCGCCCGACAGCACCAGCACCGTGTTGTTTGGGCCGTAGTTCTGCTTGAACCAGTCCTGCACGTCGGTCATCGAGGCCGCATCGAGGTCTTCCATCTTGCCGATCACGGTCCAGGAATACGGATGGCCGGCCGGGTAGGTATTGGTGGTCAACAGTTCCCAAGCAATGCCGTAGGGCTGGTTCTCGTATTGGCGCTTTTCGTTCTGCACCACGCCGCGCTGGATGTCGAGCTTCTTCTTGTCGACCGTGCCGAGGAGGTAGCCCATGCGGTCGCTCTCGGCGAACAGCGCATAGTCGAGCATCGAGGTCGGCACGTTCTGGAAGTAATTGGTGCGGTCCTGGTTGGTGGTGCCGTTCAGGTCGGTCGCGCCGATGCGCTCCATCGCGTTCAGGTAGGTGTGCTTGAAGTTGTCGCTGCCGCTGAACATCAGGTGCTCGAACAGGTGGGCGAAGCCGGTCTTGCCCACCTTCTCGTTCTTGGAGCCGACGTGGTACCAGGTATTGATCGCCACCACCGGCGTCTTGCGGTCTTCGTGCACCAGCACCGTCAGCCCGTTCTTGAGCGTGAACTTGGTGTACTTGATGTCCGGGATCGGGATGTCCGGCGTGGCGGCCGGCTTTGCCGGCGCGGCCTGGATGGAAGACGTGCCGAACGCAAGCGCGAGCGCTGCGGCCAGGCCGATGGTGCGACGAACGGAAACTGCCATGCTTCTCCTCCTGAAAGGGGCGGGACGGGAATGAAACGCACAAGGCGCGCCTCAGGGACGCGCCTCGCAAACATTCATTCTAGGCAGGTTTCACGTTGTCAACAAACAAAAACATGATGCATATGCCAGGTTTGACCCAACATCATGCAGCGCGCATCACTTGGGGACCTCAGCGCGGCACGATACGGAGCAGGCTGCCCTTGGCTTCGTCGGTCAGTACGTACAGCTGGCCGTCCGGGCCCTGGCGCACGTCGCGCACGCGCTTGCCGACAGGCAGCAGCTCCTGGGCCGTTACCTTGCCCTGGGCGTCGAGCTGCACGCGGCGCACGTCCTGGCCGGCCAGGCTGCCGCTGAACAGGCTGCCCTGCCATTGCGGGAAGGCTTTACCCGTGTAGAAGGCCAGGCCCGACGGCGCCGGCGACGGCGTCCACACGACGATCGGCTGCACCGTGCCCGGCACCACCTTCATGCCGATCGGCTCGCGCGTGCCGTAGTCCAGCGTATAGCTTTGCAGCGGCCAGCCATAGTTCTTGCCGGCCTCGATCACGTTGATTTCGTCGCCGCCGCGCGAGCCGTGCTCGTTGGCGTAGACGCGGCCGCTCTTCGGATCGCGCGCCAGGCCCTGCACGTTGCGGTGGCCGTAGCTGTAGATCTCGGGACGGGCGTTGTCCTTGCCGGCGAACGCGCCCTTGCCGACCGGCTGGCCGGTGTCCGTCAGGTGCAGGATCTTGCCGGTGTGCGAGGCCAGGCTCTGGGCATGGTCGCGCGCCAGCATATTGCCGATGCGCTGAGGCGTATTGCCGCCGTCGCCGATGCTCATCAAGAGGGTGTTATCGGGCAGGAACAGGATGCGCGAGCCGAAGTGCTGGCCGCCGCTCTTGCCCAGGTTGACCGCGAAGAGTTGCTTGATGCCGGTCACGCGCTTGCCGTCGAACACGCCCTGCACCAGCACGGTCCGGTTCTCGTCGTCGGTGCCGCTGGCCATCGTCATGTAGATGCGCGGGTTGGTTTTATCGGCGGGATGGACCGCGATGTCGAGCAGGCCGCCCTGGCCGCTGGCATACAGGTTCGGCAAACCGTCGAGAGGAATTTGCTGGAAGCTCTTGCCGTTTAACAGGTGCAGCGTGCCCTGCTTGCCCGTGACCAGCATGCGGCCATCCGGCAACCACGCCATGCCCCAGGGTTGCGGCGCGCCGGTGGCGACCGTTTCGAGCTTCCAGCCCTTGGCCAGCGGCGGCTTGTCGACCGGCGTCACTTCTTGCGCCACGGCGGCAGCGCCGACCGTCGCCAGTGCGGCGGCCAGAACCAGTTTTTTGCTCAAGAACTTTCTGACAATACTCGGCATAACTTCCTCTCTCAAAAAACATTGAACACTTGACATCGTAGCTGATTCGCCGCATTTTCCATCATTTTATCTGCACGTTCGACGCAATCGGCGTATCATTGATGGTTCAGCGAACCAGCGTAAGGACTCCCTTCAATGATTCAACGACGCTCCTTCCTCAAGAGCTCTCTCCTCCTCGCATCTTCCTCCCTCGCCCTTCCAACCCTTGCCAAGAATACATCACCTGACAGCAGTGTCCTGTCGGGCGAGTGCTGCCTGCGCTTCTACAATACGCACACCGGCGAGAAGTTGAAGAGCACGTTCTGGGCCGAAGGCGAGTTCGTCCCCGATGCCCTGAAAGACATCAATAAAGTGCTGCGCGACCACCGCAGCGGCAAGGTCGCCGAGATCGATCCGCAACTGCTGCTGCTGCTCGGCCAGCTCAATAGCAAGCTCGACAACAGCAAGGAACTGCACATCATCTCGGGCTACCGCGCGCCTGAATCGAATGCCTTCCTGCGCAGCCACGGCAGCGGCGGCGTCGCCAAGCGCAGCCTGCACATGGACGGCAAGGCAATCGACATCCGCCTGCCGGGCACCGACCTGCGTAACCTGCAGAAAGCGGCGATGTCGCTCAAGGGCGGCGGCGTCGGCTATTACGCCAGCTCGCAGTTCGTCCACATGGATACCGGCCGCGTTCGGTATTGGTAAGACCATGACGCGGCAGATCGTCCGCGTTGTGTCTTCGCTTGCCATGGGCTCCGTGCTCATGGCCGCTTCACTCTGCCTGCCGCTTCACGCCGCCGGCCAGAACACCGTCACCGTCAAGTCCACCCGTGACCCGGTCGACAAGTCCTACCGCAAAATGATCCGCGGCATAGAGCGCTTCGAGCGCGAACGCGCCTTCGCTCCCAACGCCACCCTGCGCTTCCAACTGCTGCCGCGCCTGCCGTCGACGGACATGCGCGGCATCACCTTGCGCATTGCGGGCGACACCGTGTCGGTGCCGGTGCCCGTCGATGAGAACAATTTCTTCGTCCTGCCGCGTCACGCGCAAGCCTTGCAGGAAGACGCCGCCGTGCTCGCCAGCCGCAAGACCGCCAGCATGACCTGGCGCGCGCGCATCGAATCGCCCGGCCTGCCCGCTGGCACGCGGCGCCTGGGCGACCTGCGCCTGGAATGCCGGGTGGGCAAGGAAGCCGGCCTGGTCTCGAACAGCTCGCCGCTGTTCGGCTGGATTTCGGACGCGCTGAACACGCCCGAGGGCGTATGCACCAGCCCGGACGGCAATTACCTGTTCTTTGCCGAACGGCCGATCTTCGCGGTCACGCTGCGCGCCGGCGAGCGGATGGAGACATTGCCTTTCAATATGCTGTACGCCGGCGGCGAACAGACGCCCGACATGCTGCCCTTCTGCGACTGCCAGGCGCTGCTCGACCGCACTTATTATGTGCCGCTGTGGGATGCCAGCTGGCCCGACGATACGCTGGTCGAGTTCGAATACATGGTCGATGCGCCAAGCGGGGTGGCGCCATGAAGCTGCCCTTTGCCCTGTGCGCGGCGCTGCTGGCGGGCTGCGCGACGCAGGCACCGGCGCCGGGTTCCGTCGTCGCGGCCGAGCGGCTGTCGGCAGCGGTGGTGGCCGGGCGCACGACGAAGGCGGAGTTGCTGGCCGCCTTCGGCCCCACGAAAAGCGTGCGCTTCGACAGCGGCTACGAGGCCTGGGTGTATCAGTCGCCGGCCGGCGGCGGGCGGTTCAGCGAATTCGTCGTGCTGATCGATCCCGCCGGCGTCGTCAGCAAGACGCGCACACGCGCGCAATCAACACCATGAACATCCGGTGCACCGGATTCATCGACAGTGTGTAGCACCTAACAAACATGATTCGCCAACTCTGCGAAGGTAATGGCAGGGCGAACCTTCGCCACCTGTACAAACATTCACGGAGGAATCATGACGACCACTGCAGACGACAACTTCAACGACTGGCTGCGCGATGCCCACGCGATGGAAAAGCAGGCAGAGCAGATGCTGACCGCGCAGGCCGAGCGCCTCGAACACTATCCTGAGCTGCGCGCACGCATCGTCCAGCACATCGACGAGACCCGCTGGCAGCACGGCATCCTCGACGAAATCCTGGCCCGCCGCGGCACCGACAACTCGATCCTGAAAGACATCGGCGGCCGCCTGGCGGCCTTCGGCCAGGCCGTGGGCGGCATGGCGGCCAGCGACGAAGTCGTTAAGGGCGCCATGGCCGGTTATGTGTTCGAGAACGTCGAGATCTCGAGCTATACGGCGCTGATCGCAGCGGCGAAATCCGTCGGCGACACGGCAACCCAGGCCCAGCTGGAGCAGATCCTGGAACAGGAAAAGGCGATGGCGGCCTGGCTGCTGGACCATCTGCCGCAAATCACCCAGGCCTTCCTGGCGCGTTCGGCCACTCCGGGCGTGGAAGCGAAGAAGTAATCGCACCAGTTTGAAGCTGCCCATTTATTGGGCAGAGACAATGGTTTGGAATGGCGCGGTTTGCGCTGTTCCAAACCATTCGTCATTTGGCGCATCAAAATGTCGGCGCCGGTGTCGAATCCGGGAGTGTTGCTTCGTCGTGGCGTTCAGAGGGATGCCCTCTGCCGCTACCACACAAGGAGATCAACCATGTCCACCAATACCGTCGAGCTGCACCGCGTACTCAAATCGACCCCGCATCGCCTGTTCCGCGCCTTCACCACTCCCGGCGCCTATGCAAAATGGCTGCCGCCTTATGGCATGTTCGCCACCGTCCACGAGATGGATGGCCGGGTCGGCGGCCGCTACCGGATGTCCTTCACCAACTTCACCAACGGCCGCAGCGAGACCTTCGGCGGCGAGTTCCTGGAGCTGGAACCCGGCAAGCGCGTGCGCTACACGGCCGAGTTCGACGACCCGCAATTGCCCGGCCAGATGCAGACCACGGTCGTCATGCGCGAAATCTTTTGCGGGGTCGAGGTGCATATTAAGCAAGAAGGCATTCCTGCCCAGATCCCGGTCGAGCTGTGCTACCTGGGCTGGCAAGAATCGCTCGAACAACTGGCAAAACTGGTCGAGCCCGACATCAAGGACTGAGCGCGCGAGAGGCGGCCATGCGCATCGGGCATCTGCGGACCATGCTGTTGCCGTTCGTGGCCATGCTCATCGGCCTGACCCTGCTCGCCTGCGGTGGCGGTGGCGGCAGTCCAGGCATCACCGGCGCGGTCCCGCCACCGGCCAGCACCGGATCGCTGGCCGTCAGCGCCAGCGGCCTGCCGGCCGGCGTCAATCCCGCCCTGCGGGTCACCGGTCCCAACAATTACCTGCAAGACCTCACACAATCGCAAACCCTCGCCAACCTGGCGCCCGGCAGCTATAACGTGTCGGCCTCGGCTGTCACGAGCGGCGGCGTCACCTACCAGCCGGCGCCCGCCTCGCAAGCGGCGACCATCAGCGCCGGCGCCACCGCGTCCGCCACGGTGAGCTATGGCAGCGGCACGCTGACGCTCGTCACGACGCAGGTCGTCGCCGGGCTCGACAACCCGACCTGGCTGACCGCCCCGCCCGGCGACCTGCGCCTGTTCGTCAGCGAGCGGCCGGGCCGGGTGCGCATCGTCGACAACGGCAGCACGCGCGACCAGCCCTACCTCGACATCGGCGCGCGCGTATTCACCGAAGGCGAAGGCGGGCTGCTGTCGTTCGCCTTCGATCCGCAGTTCGCTCGCAACGGTTATTTCTACGTCTGCTACACCGACTTGCAGCGCAATATCGTGATCGAGCGCTTCAGCGCCGGCGCCACGGCAACGGCCGCCAATCCGACCTCCGGTCTGGTCATCCTGCGCATCGCGCATCCGACCTACCAGAACCATGTCGGCGGCCAGCTCGCCTTCGGCCCGGACGGCTACCTGTACCTGGGCACCGGCGACGGCGGCGGCGCCAGCGATCCGCAAGGCAATGCGCGCAACCAGGCCAGCCTGCTCGGCAAGCTGCTGCGCATCGACGTGGCGGGCGCCACGGCCGCCCACCCCTATACGATTCCCACCAGCAATCCCTATCGCGACGCGACCGGGCGCCGCCCCGAGATCTGGGCTTCCGGCCTGCGCAACCCGTGGCGCTTCAGCTTCGACGCCAGCCAGCTGTATTTACCAGACCCCGGCCAGGACCGGCGCGAAGAAATCAATATCGTCGGCACGGCCCAGGCCAGCCTGGACTATGGCTGGAACGTCATGGAAGGAACGCTGTGCTACGGCGCCGAGACTTGCGAGCGCGCCGGGCTGACCCTGCCCGTCTTCGAATACGACCACGGCGCGAACGACGTCAACGGTTGCTCGATCACCGGCGGCTTCGTGTACCGCGGGCGCGCCCTGCCCGAGCTGGCGGGCCGCTATTTCTATTCCGATTTGTGCGGCGGCTACCTGAAGAGTTTCCTTGCCACCGGCAACGGCATCATCGAACAGCGCGACTGGGAGATCGACGACATCGGCCGCATCGTGTCTTTCGGCCAGGATGCCCAAGGCGAGCTGTACTTACTCACTGGTGGCGGGGCCATCCATAAAATTGGACGCGGCCCCACACAATGAGTTTAGAATAAAGAGATGGCACGCCTACAACTCAATCTTCCCGAAGACCAGTTTTACTATTCGACGCAGCTGACGGTACGGGTCACGGACATCAACGCCGCCAACCACCTGGGCAATGAATCGATGATCGCGATGATCTCCGAAGCCAGGGCGCGCTTCCTGTTCGAATTCGGTGTCGCCGAGACCGAGCGCGACGGCAACGGCATCATCGTCACCGACCTGGCCGCGACCTACCGCGCCGAAGCGTATGGACGCGACCAGTTGCTGTTCGAAGTCGGCGTCATGGATTTCAACAAGTACGGCGGCGACCTGATCTTCCGCATCACCCGGCCGCGCGACAAGACCCTGATCGCCATGGCCAAGTCCGGTTTCGTCTTCTTCAACTACAAGACCAGCCAGGTGTGCTACATGCCCGACGATTTCCGCAACAAGTTCGATCGCGTAAACTGGATCGACTAAGAGATCACACCCCACTGTACGCCCCGTCCCGGTTTCCGGCACGGGGCGTTTTGTTTTCTAAAAATAGTTGGAACTTTTCGGAGTACTCGGCGGAATACAAGAAAAGAAGACTGCCATGACCTCGACGACAGAACAACTTGACACCGACCTGCTGCGCCAGGTCCACGCCGGGCAGGCCGAGGCGTTCACGGCGCTGTACCGGCGGCACCAGGGCCCCTTGTACCGCTACGCGCTGCTGCGCTGCGGCTCGGGCGATGCGGCGGCCGACATCGTGCAGGAAGCCTTCATGGGCCTGCTGACGGGACGGCTCGGCTACGACCCGCTACGTGGCCAGCTGCAGCACTTCCTGTTCGGCGTGGCGCGCAAGCTGGCGCTTAAGCTGGACGAAGCGCACCAGCGCCATCCACGGTTGCCCGAGCCGTTGGACGATGAAGGCGAACCGGACCTGGACGCGGCCAGCGACGCCGCCGGACCGCTGGCGCGGCTGCTCGGCAACGAAGTGGCGGAAGAGGTGCGGCGCGCGCTGTCGCTGCTGCCGCCGCACTACCGCGATCCGGTGATCCTGTACGAGTTGCACGACCTGTCGTACCAGGAGATCGCCGCCGTCTGCCAGGTCGACATCGGCACCGTGCGCTCGAGGCTGGCGCGTGGGCGGGCGGCGCTGGCCAAGCGGCTGCACGGGCTGCAAGGCGCACCGTCGAACGATGCCCACCTCGCCTAGGACGGGCGACAAGCGAATGACGCTGGAAGGAAGAATGATGAACGACCGACACGACGATCTCGACCCGCTACTGGCCACCGGCTTGGCCGCGCTGCGCGGCGAGCTGGCGGGGCACGACGCGCCACGCTGCGTGGAAAAGGAATTGCTGCAGGCCTTCGCCCGCCAGTTCCCGAAAAAGCAGCCCTGGTACCGCAAGCTGTCGCTGCCCCAATGGGGCACGGCCGGCGCCCTGGCCTCGCTGTGCGGCGTGGCCGTGCTGCTGGCGCTGGCGCCGCACCAGGCGATCACGGTCGGTCCGCCGGTGATCGGCGTCGACGACGGCGCCGCCTTCATCGCCCTCGAATCGCTGGAAAGGATCGAGCGCGAACCCTATACCCGGGTGGTCGAGGCCGAGCTGCCGCAGAGCGCGCTGGCGCCGCTGGGCATGCCGCTCAACCCGCAGACCGCGGGCGAGACGGTGCGCGCCGAAATGCTGGTGGCGCAGGACGGCCATCCCCTGGCGGTGCGCCTGAGCGCCGTCAACTGACACGATAGACTGTGAGGACTGTATGAATACCAGAACCATCCTGATCGCCACCCTGCTGGCAAGCGCCTTCGCTCCCGCCCTGGCCGAGGACTATACGATCGACCAGGGCAGCGACGGCGAGCGCCGCATCGTGATCCGCCAGGGCACGGTGACCCTGCCGCCCGGCCAGCAAGCCGCGCAGCGCGCCGGCGACAGCGCCAGCCTGGCCGCGTCCATGCTCAGGATCTCGGGCGCCGGCATCGTCAAGAACGCGCCCTACAGCGCCGAAGCGGTCTCGGAGAGCATGCAGCGGCTGGCCGACGGCAACCAGATCGTCAACACCTCGCGCTCGATGCAGTATCGCGACGGCGCCGGCCGCACCCGCACCGAAGTGCACGGCGACGACGGCGAAGTGCGCACCATCACCATCAGCGACCCGGTCGAAGGCGCGCGCTGGATCCTGAACCCGCAGCGCAAGAGCGCCACGCGCCTCGACATGACGTCCGAGCTCGCCCGCGCCGAAGCGGATGCCGCGCGCGCGGCGGCGACGCAGGCGCGGCGCGCCGCGGACCAGGCGCGCGAGCGCATCGACCAGCTGCGCAGGGAAGGCAAGCTGCCGGAGGGCACGCACATCATCGTCAAGGACGTCCAGCGCGGCGCGCAGCCGACCGAGGTGCGCGTGCGTGTCGCCGAGCCCATGCCCGCGGCGCGGGCGATGTCGGCCCAGATCGCGCCGCTGATCATCGGCGCCGCCAACGACGGCAAGTGGTCGGCCAAGGCGGTCACGCGCGAACTGGGCGGACGCGATTTCTCGGGCGTGCGCGCCGAAGGCAACCAGCGCAGCTACACGATCCCGGCCGGCGAAATCGGCAACCGCGCGCCGATCGAGGTCAGCAGCGAAACCTGGTACTCGCCTGAGCTGCAGGTGACGGTGTACCACAAGCGCAGCGATCCGCGCAGCGGCGACGTGGTGTACCGGCTAGACAAGCTCAAGCGCGGCGAGCCGCCTGCGGCCTTGTTCAGCGTTCCATCGGACTATACGGTGCACGATCCGCTCAAGGTGAGCAACAGGAAGGACGGAAAGGACGACTAGCGCCTGCCCGGGCTCGACAAGACGACGGCGCCCCGCGGAGCGCCGTCGTGTCTGGAGAAACAATTGGCCGCATATCCGGCCGCCGCCTCAACTACCCCGCTTCTTCTCCAGGATGGTTTCGTTGAACCACTCATCGATCATGCGCTTCTCGGCGCGCAGGCTGTCGCTGTCCGACAGGCGGTTGATGCGCTGCATATAGTTCATGTCGGCCAGCCGCGCATCGCCGCCCTTGAGCACCTGCCCGTTCTGGGTCAGCGAATAGCGCAGGTTGATGATCGGCCAGTCCGCCGTGCCTTTCAGGATGCGCAGCTCGCGGCCACTGCGGAAATTCGGGTATTCGCGGCCGGCCAGGTCGACATCAAGGACGTCGATCGTCAGGTCCTGGCCTTCCGGCAGCTGGGCGCCGAGCTTGGTGAAATACTCGCTCAACTCCTTGAGCACCTGCTCGCGCTCCCATGGCGCGAAAGGCAGGTCGGCAAACTTGTCGGACTCGATGTAATTCACGGTGACGCCGGCCGATGCGGCGCCGGCTGTCAGCGCGAACAGGCCCGCAAAGGCCGTTTTCATCAGTAATGATTTCATCGCTTTTAGCTCCTCGGATTACTTTTATCGTTCGTCTTGCATTGAAATATACGCCGCTTCGGGCAGCCGCGCTCGTCTCGAATCGTCCAACTTTTGTATCGAAATGTTAGGCCTCGCACATGCCCCATAGATGGTGATGGATGAGAATGGCACAAGGGAGAATGCCATGCCGGAAGGTCCATCGCTCGTCATCTTGAAGGAACAATCGGCCCGTTTCGTCGGCCAGGACATCGTGCGCGCCGGCGGCAACGTGCGCGCCATCGACCCGGGCCGGCTGGTGGGCCAGCGCATCGTCGGCCTGCACACCTGGGGCAAGCATTTCCTGATCGAGACGCCCGACCTCGTCCTGCGCATCCATTTTTTGCTGTTCGGAACCTACCGCATCGACGAGCGGCGCGACAAGGAGCCGAGACTGTCGATCGAGACCGAAGACGGCGGCGAAATGAATTTCTACGCCTGCGCGATCCGCGAGATCGACCGCGCGACCTTCGAGGCCTACGATTTCAGCGCCGACGTCATGTCGGACAGCTGGGATCCTAAGCAAGCGCGCAAGAAGCTGCGCGCGCGGCCCGAACTGCTGGCCTGCGACGCCCTGCTCGACCAGGACATCTTTTCGGGCGTCGGCAACATCATCAAGAACGAGGTGCTGTTTCGCATCCGCGTCCATCCGCTGTCGACCATGGGGGCGCTGCCGGCGCCCAAGCTGCGCGCCCTGGTCGACGAGGCGCGCCAGTACAGCTTCGACTTCCTCGGCTGGAAAAAAGCGTTCGTGCTCAAGCAGCACTGGCTGGCCCATGCCAGGAAAATCTGCCCGCGCTGCGATATTCCCTTCAAAAAAGCCAATCTCGGCAACACGCGACGGCGCGCCTTTTACTGCGAGCGTTGTCAAAAACTTTACAATTGAAGCAGGCTGTCTTGTGCCCGCAACACCGCCTCTTTGAGCGGGCTAGCTGTTACATTGCCGCTGCATAATTTCAATATTGCCTGTTGTTAATGGTCATGTGTCGTACTACAATCGACTTGACTCTGGGCTACATTTACGTTCAGAAATATTCTATCCCAGACAACTTTTCAAACGATATCGGATTCGTCTATGTCCTTTCTGTCTTCCGCTGCGCCCAAGCTCGCACCCTGGAAAGTATTGCTGGTCGATGACGAACCCGACATCCATGACATTACCAAGCTGACCCTGTCGCGCTTCCGCCTCGACGGCCGCGCGCTATCCTTCGTGCATGCCTACAGCGGCGCCGAGGCGAAGGAAGTGCTGGCGCGCGAAAAAGACATCGCGCTGGTCTTCCTGGACGTGGTGATGGAGCGCGAGGACAGCGGCCTGGAAGTGGCGCGCTGGATGCGCCAGGAGCTCGACAACCAATTTACCCGCATCGTGCTGCGCACCGGCCAGCCAGGCCAGGCGCCGGAAGAACGCGTGATCGTCGACTACGACATCAACGATTACAAGGAAAAGACCGAGCTCGACCGCACCAAGCTGTTCACCACCACCTTCGCCGCCCTGCGCGCCTACCGCGACATCATGAAGGTCGAGGAAGCGCGCCGCGTGCAGCAGACCTACCGCGAAGGCCTGGAACGGGTGATCGCCGCCTCCGCCCACATCTTCCAGCAACGCAACCTGAAAGACTTCGCCAACGGCCTGCTGCAGCAGGTGGTGGCCCTGCTGCGCCTGGAACAGAGCATGCTGCTGCGCCTCAAGGCGGCCAGCGTGATCACCGGCACCAGCCAGTACGAGGTGCTGGCCCAGATCGGCGACATGGGCGAGGAAGAGATCGGCCCGGAACTGCTGTCCCAGCTGGACGACGCGCGCCACAACCGCATCTCGCGCCTGCACGGCGACACCTATGTCGGCTACTTCCCGAACAATAGCGGCAAGGCCTCGCTGCTGGTGCTCAAGGGCGTGGACGAGATCTCGGACATCGACGCCCAGCTATTGGAAGTGTTCTGCTCGGGCGTGGCGATCGCCTTCGACAACATCCTTCTCAATCAGGAAATCACCGATACCCAGGCCGAACTGATCCTGCGCCTGGGCGACGTGGTCGAATCGCGCTCGCACGAGGCCGGCAACCACGTGCGCCGCATGTCCCAGGTCTGCCACATGCTGGCGCAAGCGTCGGGCATGCCGGAAGACGAGACGGCGGTGTTGATGCACGCCGCGCCGATGCACGACGTGGGCAAGATCGCGACGCCCGACGCGGTGCTGCTCAAGCCGGGCCGCCTGACCGAAGAAGAGTGGGAAATCATGAAGCAGCACCCGACCATCGGGCTGCAGATCCTGGACGGCTCGCAGCGCCCGATCCTGAAGGCGGCGGCGGTGATCGCCCACCAGCACCACGAGAAGTTCGACGGCACCGGCTATCCGCAGGGGCTGCGCGGCGAGGACATCCACCCGTATGCGCGCATCGTGGCCGTGGCCGACGTGTTCGACGCGCTGAGCCACAAGCGCTGCTACAAGGATGCATGGCCGCCGGCGAAGGTGACCGAGCACCTGCGCGAGGTGGCGGGGCATCACCTGGATCCGAAATATGTGGACCTGCTGATCAAGAATATGGACAAGGCGCTGGCGATCAATGAGAAGTGGCCGGACTGACAGGGAAAAGCGGAGTAGCTAACGTTTCCGCTTTAACCTGTTGAACGATAACGCTGTGACGATTGAAACAACCACGAAGGCATTAACAATAATATTGCCAGCCTTTTCTACGTACATAGTTGGTTCAACAAGCAAGATCGCGACATACGCCAACACTGCAGCTAAAAAACCTAGGCCTAACGATACTAGTGTGCGTTTCATGGTGCGAAATTCTCCGCATTTGGACAGTTAAAGCACCCCAAATCCAAATATCATGTTGGGCATGGTTTGATCGAGAGTTCTACGAAATTGAAATTTCAAATTCACAAGCAATGGCAAGCGAACTTTATGATCTTGTCAAAAATATTGTGAGTGGTGGAAAGCCTTTTTGAGCCACATCATTAGCTACTGCTGACCTTGTTCAAGTAGAAATTTTGTCTTTACTGCAAGCTGTTCTAAACAACTTCGGCAAGGTGAAACACTATGAGGCCAGCAGTATACAGAGGCGACCTCGGTGAGCTTCTAGCTAAATACATGGGAAGACATGCGGGTCGGGATCAAGAATGTGCCGCGTTAGTTCAGACTGTTACTAACGTTGGACACACTAGCAGGTGGCAACCTGGGCCACGTGTTGTTGATCAAAATTACATAGAACCGGGAACTGTCATCGCTAATTTTGTGACAGAGAACGGACAGTCAAGGTATCCAAACCGTAGTGGTTGGCATGTAGCTATCTTCCTAGATTTCGGTCCAAGATATGTAAACGGGGGCTATGCAAACATTTGGGGCTTAGATCAGTGGCGTGGTTCATCAGGTGTAGCTAGAAGAAGTAAGAAAGCATGCTCAAGAGAAGAAGCTAGAAGAAATAATGTAAGAGCTTCTAACAATGCTAATGAATACTATATTGTGCTAGTGCCATGAAAAATATTCTTCTCGCCCTTGCGCTCTTGTCTTCTAATTCCTTTGCTCAAACATTAGAATGTCCTTCAAAATCTGGCAAAGATAAATTGCATGATGCTAGTGCATACTTTGACGACAAAATCAGTGAGATACAAGGTGGATTCATAGAGAAAAAAAACGGCTATGATTTGACCTTGCCTCTCAATGTCAAGTATCTAGCATGTGACTACAAAAACAACAAGAAAGTTTGGAAAGAATTCACACCGGAAAAAGAAGTCAAGAACTGCACCATGGAAGTTAGAGAGAAAACGAACGGCAACAAGACAGCCCCCTCTGTCAGGATAGATGTCGCGTCACTTGAATCACTTTAATCCATCCGGGGGCGGAGCAAAGACGCGCAGTGAATCAGTACCCAGCAGAACGCAAGGAAGCCATTCTTCGGCAAATGATGCCACCGGAGAACAGGCCGGTATCGGCCCTGGCGAAGGAGAGCGGCATCTCGGAACAGACACTTTATACTTGGCGACGAAATCTACAGTCTCAGGGAGTGCCGGTGCCGGGAAATGGAAAGAATGCGGTCGTGTGGTCGTCGGCCGACAAGTTTGGCGTGGTGCTGGAAACGGCACACATGAACGAGGCGGAACTGGCTCAATACTGTCGTGGCAAAGGCTTGTTCGTCGAGCAGGTTGCCGAATGGCGCGAGGCCTGTCAGCAGGCCAATGAAGCACCGGCCGAGCGCAACCGGGAGCTGCGCGAGCAAAGCAAAAGCGACCGCAAAGAAATCAAGCAGTTGAAGAAGGATTTGCAGCGCAAAGAGAAGGCACTGGCAGAGGCAGCGGCGCTGATCATTCTCAGAAAAAAAGCCCAGGCGATCTGGGGGGAGCCCGAGGACGATTGATCGGCACTCCAGATCGCCAGCAGGTGATTGCACTGGTTGAAGAAGCCGTCGACGGCGGGTGTCGGCGTGCACAGGCCTGTAGCGCCTTGGAGATCAGCCTTCGCACCTATCAGCGCTGGATGCGCGACGGTGACGGCGATAACGGCCAGGTTGACGGACGAAAAGGCAGCCGCCGCGTGGCGCCGGCCAACAAGCTGAGCGAAGACGAGCGCCAGCGAATTCTGGAGGTTGCCAACAGCCCTGAATTTGCCAGCAGTCCGCCTAGTCAGATCGTGCCGACCTTGGCTGATCGAGGCGAGTATTTGGCATCAGAATCGACTGTCTACCGGATCTTGAAAGACGAGAAGCAGCAGCATCACCGCGGCCGCGCAAAGAAGCCAAGCACAAGGGTCGTCACGAGCCACTGCGCAACCGAGCCGAACCGCTTGTGGGCGTGGGACATCACGTGGTTGCCGACCGGAGTGCGGGGCTTGTATTTTTACTGGTACATGGTACTTGACGTCTACAGCCGCAAGATCGTCGGGCACGAAGTGAATGTCGCCGAGTCGGCTGAAATGGCATCGCTGCTGATGCACAAGGCCAGCTTGGCCGAGGGACTGGCCGGGCGTGAGGTGGTGCTCCACTCGGACAATGGCAGTTCGATGAAAGGCTCCACAATGTTGGCGACGTTAGAAAAGCTGGGGATCATGCCGTCGTTCAGCAGGCCTCGTGTGAGTAACGACAATGCCTACGCCGAGTCACTGTTCCGGACCTGCAAATACCGGCCGAACTATCCGAGCAAGCCGTTTGAAAGTATCGAAAAGGCGCGGCAATGGACGCTGTCATTTGTGCAGTGGTACAACCATCAGCACAAGCACAGCGGCCTGAAATTCGTGACGCCTGCGCAGCGCCATGACGGCAGGGACGCGGCGATCCTGAACCACCGCAAGCAGATCTACGAGGCTGCGAAGCAACGCCATCCGGAGCGCTGGAGTGGGGCTACTCGGGACTGGGAATTGAACGATGAAGTCTGGCTGAATCCGGAACGGAAACCGCCAGAGCAATTAAGAAAAGCCGCATGACTTGACGCGACATCTTTGTTGACAACTACCGACAGCAAAGCTTTATTGCAAATAAATTCAGTTAGCAAACTACAAGCCCTTTTGGGTGGCTTTTTTAAGATTTAAATGTAATAACAACTCAGAATAAGTTACATGTACACACTCGCACTGCTACGGCACCGGATTGCTTTCATCACTTAGTCTTGCGCTGCGACTGCGGAAACCGCAAGTGATACCGCAACCCCTCCCCCGGCGCACTCTCCACCCTGACCGTCCCGCCCAGCGCCCCCGTCACCAGGTTGTACAGGATATGCGCCCCCAATCCGCTCCCACCCGTCCCACGTTTGGTGGTAAAGAACGGATCGAACAGCTTGTCCAGCGTGTCCTTGTCCATCCCCGCCCCATCGTCGGTATAGTCGAGCACCACCCAGCCATCTTGTTCGACCGCCGCGCGCACCGTAATATTGCCCGGCTGGTCACGCTCGAACCCATGCACCAGCGAATTCATCACCATATTGGTGACGATCTGCGACACCGCCCCCGGATAACTGTCCAGCACCAGATCCTTCGGGCAGTCGACGTCCACCTTCACCGGCCGCCCTTTCAGCTTCGGCTGCAGTGACAGCAGCACTTCCTTCAGGTACGCGTCCAGATTGAAGCTGCGGATATCGCCCGACGACTGATCGACCGCCACCTGCTTGAAGCTGCGCACGAGCGCCGCCGCGCGCTGGGTATTGGTGGTCATGATGCGCAGCGACTGGTCGACCACGTCGAAGAAGGTGGCCAGGCTCTCTTCGGTCATCTCGCCCGCCGCCAGTTCTTCGCGCGTGAGCTTGAGTTCCTGCACCAGGTGGCTGGTCGCCGTCACGCAAATGCCCAGCGGGGTATTGATCTCGTGCGCCACGCCCGCCACCAGCCGTCCCAGCGACGCCAGCTTTTCCTGGCGCACCAGTTCCGATTGCGCCTCCTGCAGCGCGTGCAGGGCGTCATTCAGCGCCGCATTCTGCTGCTCCAGTTCCTGCTTGGCCTTGCGGATCTTGCGGTCGGCCTGCATGCGCGCGATCGCCACCGCCACGTGGCTGGCCATGAAGGCCAGCAGATCCAGCTCGGCCTTGGTATAGACGATGGCCGGGTCGTAGCTCTGCACCACGATCACGCCATACGGCTTGTCGTGGACCAGCATCGGCGCCCCCATCCAGCTCGCGATCTCGGTATTGCCGAGGGGTTCGGTGACGATGCCGTTGGCCACCAGCTGGCGGAAGCTCCCCAGGTCGTGCAGCTGCGCCTGCTTGCTCGACAAGACGTAGGAGCACATGGCCTTGCCGAACGGGAAGCGCTGCAGCGGCGGCGTGCTGTCCTTCTGGTCGACGAAATACGGGATGCTGATTTCTTCGGTGTCGGGGTGATAAAGCGCGATCAGGAAGTTGTCGGCCACCATCAGCTCGCCGATGATTCCGTGCAGGCTCGCGCTCAGGGCGTCGGTGTCGAGCGCCTGGGCCGACAGGTCGGCGATCTGGTACAGCGCGTGCTGCACCTTCTCGGCGCGCCCGCGCTCGGCCACTTCGTGGGCCAGCGCCGCGGTGCGCGCCGAGACTGCGCGCTCCAGCCGCTCCACGCTCTGCAAGCCCTGCAGCGCGTTGGACACGTGGTTGGCGATCAGGGCGAACAGCGCCTGGTCTTCCGCGCTGTAGGTCTGCTCGGGGGAATAGCTCTGGATGACGATCGCCCCCAGCGCCTGGTGATTCTGGTCCAGCAGCGGACAGGCGACGAAGTGCTCCGGCACGCTGCCGCTGCCCCAGCGCCCGCTACTGCGCAGGCGTTCGTGGAAATCCGCCGCCGTCAACACCAGGGTCTGGCGATTCAGCAGCACCCACGCGGTCGGCGACTGCTCGGGCGAGGCCAGCGTGATGCGCTCGTTGGGATCGCGGCTGCCGTCGGCCTCGTCGACGAAATAAGGGAAGCGCACCGTACCGTCTTCGCGGTCAGCCAGTGCGACGTAGAAATTGGCCGCATACATGATGCGGCCCAGCGCCCGGTGCACGGCCTCGATGAATGCGGTGATGTCGCTGCAGCTGGTCGATAATTGCCCGATCTCGAGCAGCATCGACTGGACCGCTTCCAGCCGGTCAAGACGTTCCATGCTTCCCCCACGTAATCAAAAAATGCGCAGAGGAAATAGTAGCAGCTTGCCACCCGCCGCAGCAGCCTGCGGCAAGTAAATGTGGTTTTTCAGCGCGGGGCGCGGAAATCGTTCTCGATCCAGGCCAGGGCCGAGGCCTGGGTCAGCTTGAAGGTCGGGGCCACCCGCACCTTCGCCACCTGCTCGCCCATCTCGTCCGTAGCGGCCAGCATGGCATAGGGATCGTCGTCGTCCGGCACGATGTCGAGCGTCACTTTCAGTTCGCCCTCGCCGGTCGAGACGAACAGGTTCTTGTGCAGGATTGCGTGCATGTGCTGCTCGTGGCGGCGGATCACCTCGGACGCGGTCTTGATCAGCGTGTTGAAGGCATTGACGTCGAGTGGCTTCGGATTCTTCTTGTCGCGGCCCATGGTCCAGGGGCCGACCAGGGCCGGCTCCGGCTGACCATCCTTGTACATCGCCACCGCCCAGCCTTCGTCATCGTCGTTCTTGATCACGCGCGCGGTCCATCCGTTGCCCTGCCACAGGCGCGGCTCCTGCACCGGGCCGGTGTCCTGTTCTTCGTCGTCGTGATCGTGGGTCTGGTCGTTCATCTGCTTCCTTCTGCGTCGCTTGCGCCAAAACCACGATCATAGAGGAAACGGGACCCATGAAAAAGCCCGCACGTGCAGGCAGTGCGGGCCTTTTGACGCTGACTCGACAATATCAGGCCGGGCAGTCGTCGACGATGCGCGGACAGCGCCAATCGGGGCCCGGCGGCGGCACGATCGGCGGGCCCACGGGAATCGGCCGCGGGTCGCCGTTCGGCGCCGGCGTGTGCCGGTTGGACGGGTGATGCGGGTTGATGATGATCGGCGGTATCGCGGGCGGCGCCGATGGCGGATCTTTGGGACTGCTTTCGACCACGGCCAGGCGGTCCCGGATTCCATGAAACGCTGCTTGCATAGGATCCCCCTGTAACAGAGAGAACCAGTATAGGAAACCCGGCAGGCATTACAAGCAAAAAATTGCCGGCATTTCTGCCCGGCCCCGGCTATGCACGTTTCGTCCCGCAAAACGCGCGGCCTGTCGCACGCCGGTGGCCGCGCGCTGCGCCCAGGCATACAGTTCGAGCATGCAAGAACAAAACGTGCAACCGACTACCACCCCAACTACGAGGACCGCCATGAAAAAATACGCCCCCTACATCATCCTGTTCCTGTTCGCCGCGCTGCTGTTCAACAGCTGGGGCAACGACATGACGATGCACTTCGACGGCGACGAAATCGACGGCCCGCTGGGCTGGATGCTGGCCACCCTGTTCGCGGGCGGCGGCGCCTTGCTGGCGCTGTTCATCACCATCATGGTGGGCGTGCTGCTGGCGGTGGTGTTCGCCGGCGTCGGCGTGATGCTGCTGGGTTCGCTGGGCATTGGCGCCATCGTCCTGGCGCTGGCCATCTCGCCGCTGCTGCTGCCGCTCGTGATTCCGGTGGCGCTGGTCTGGTACCTGATGAGCCGCTCGCGCAAGGTCAATCTCGAAAAAACCGCGACCGCCTGAACGTCGTCACGATTTCCTCTGTTGGCCGGGGTTCTCCCCCGGCCTTTTTTATGACTGCTTGCGCGCCACGTACTGCTCGTAGCCGCGCGCGCGCAGGGCGCAGGCCGGGCAGGCGCCGCAGCCGTGGCCCCAGGGATGCGCGTCGCCGCGCTCGCCCAGGTAGCAGGTGTGGGTGTCGAAGCGGATCAGGTCCACCAGCGCGTCGCCGCCCTCCTGCTGCGCCAGTTCCCAGGTCTGCGCCTTGTCGATCCACATCAGCGGGGTCTCGACCTTCAGGCGCGTCGCCATGCCCAGGTTGAGCGCCACCTGCAGCGCCTTCATGGTGTCGTCGCGGCAGTCCGGATAGCCCGAGAAATCGGTCTCGCACATGCCGCCCACCAGCACGTTCAGGCCGCGCCGGTAGGCCACCGTGGCCGCCACCGTCATGAACATCAGGTTGCGGCCAGGCACGAAAGTGTTCGGCAAGCCGTTTTCCTGCATGGCGATCTCAACATTGCTGGTCAAAGCCGTGTCAGAGATTTGCGCGATCAGCGACAGGTCGATCATGTGGTCGTCGCCCAGGCGCGCATCCCAGCCGGGATTGAGCGCGCGCAGCTTCGACAGCAGGGTTGGGCGCACCTCCAGCTCGATCGCGTGGCGCTGGCCATAATCGAAACCGATCGTCTCGACCCGCGCATAGCGCTGCAGCGCCCAGGCGAGGCAGGTGGTGGAGTCTTGGCCGCCGCTGAACAGGACGAGCGCGGTGTCGGAAGATGGAGTGGTCATGGTGTGAAAGGCAAGAACTGTGATCGATAAGCGGGGCATTCTGTCACAGATTGCCGGCACCGTGTGCGAGCCGGCCCGAGGCGCACGCACAACATTCCGTGGCGGCATCGACTTTGCCAATCAGTTAAGATGCGAACGAGTATTCTCAGTGGAGCGCCATGTTGTCACCTCGATCGATTCCCCGCCCGCGTCCCCTGTCCCAGCTCGTGCGCCATGCGCTGGTGGGATCGGGCGCATTGTTTATCGCCACGGCCGTGTATGCACAAGCGACACCGGAAAACGCGCAGGCGGTCGACTATACGGTACGCATCGATGCCCCCCGCGCGCTCGAAGAATTGCTCGAAGATAACCTCGACCTGATGCGCTGGCGCGGCAATGCGCGGGTCGACCTCGAACAATTGCAGCGTCTGGTGAAAGAAGCGCCCGAGCAGGCGCGCACCCTGATCGCCACCGAGGGTTATTACTCGCCCAAGGTCTCGGCCGGCCTGGATACCAGCGGCGCGCGGCCGGTGGCGCGCGTCATCGTCGATCCCGGCCAGCCGGTGCTGGTGGGCGACCTCGACCTGGTGCTGCAGGGCTTCGTCCCGTTCGAGGAAGGCGGCGCGCCGTTCGACGCCAATGCCTTGCGCAACCGCTGGACCCTGCCGGTCGGCAGCCAGTTCCGCCAGGCCGACTGGGAAAGCGCCAAGAGCGGCCTGCTGCGCGACGTGGCCCAGACCCGCTTCCCGCGCGCGCGCCTGGTCGAGACCAGCGCCACGGTCGATCCGGATTCGCGCCGCGCCCTGCTGCGCGTGGTGATCGATTCCGGCCCCGAGATGCGCTTCGGCGAGCTGCGCATCCGCGGCCTCAAGCGCTATCCGCGCGAGGTCATCACCAACCTCAACAAGATCAATCCGGGCGACGAGTACAGCGAAGCCGCCCTGCAGGCCCTGCAGTCGCGGGTGCAGGACACCGGCTACTTCAGCAGCGTCGAGGTCAGCACCGACATGCGCGCCGTGCTCAATGCCGAGATCGCCGACATCAAGGAAGACGCCGACGACGACGCCAACCCGGCGACGCCGGAGCGTCCCACCGGCCCCACGACCCTGCCGGTGGTGGTGCGGGTGACCGAGAACAAGCAGAAGAACGTCGAGGCCGGCCTCGGCTTCTCGACCGACACCGGCGCCCGCGCCTCGCTGGGCTATGACGACCTGAACGTGTTCGGCAAGCGCTTCAAGAGCGACCTGATCTACGAACAGAAGCGCCAGACCGCCAAGGGCGAATTCTTCTGGCCGACCTCGTCTAAAGGCCATAACGACAGCGTCAGCGCCGGCGTCGAGCGCGAGGACCTGCGCGGCGAGATCACCACTCTGGCCAGCGTGGCCGCCCGCCGTACCTGGGGCTCGCCGCTGCTCGAGCGCAGCCTGACCTTCGAAGCGCTGACCGAGAAACGCGAAGTCGAAGGCCTCGAGCCGACCCGCGCCAAAAGCCTGCCGCTCACCTACAGCATCACCCGGCGCAAGCTGGACAGCCTGATCCAGCCGACCAACGGCTATGTGTGGAACGCCCAGTTCGGCGGCGCCGTGCTGCCGATCCTGACCGACGAAAAATTCCTGCGCCTGTACCTGCGCGGCATCTATTACAAGCCGGTCGGCGCCGCCGGCACCCTGATCCTGCGCGGCGAGACCGGCGCCGTGGCCTCGAAAGAGAAGCTGGGCGTGCCGAGCACCTTCCTGTTCCGCGCCGGCGGCGACCAGTCGGTGCGCGGCTACGGCTACCAGGAACTGGGCGTGCAGGAGAACGGCGCCACCGTCGGCGGGCGCTACCTGGCCACCGCCAGCGCCGAATACCAGTACTGGTTCAAGCCGCCCTGGGGCGTGGCCGTGTTCTACGACGTCGGCAACGCCGCCGACAAGTTCGGCGACCTCAATCCCAAGTCGGGCTACGGCGTCGGCGCGCGCTGGCGCAGCCCGGTCGGCCCGATCAATGTCGACCTGGCCTATGGCCACGCGGTGCGCAAGGCGCGCCTGCACTTCTCACTTGGATTCACGTTCTGATGGATACCCCTGAAAACCACCAGGCGCCGGCGCCTGACCAGCCTCAGGCTCATAAAACCCGCCGCTGGCCGCGCCGCGTGGCGATCGGCGTCGTCGCCACCGGCGTCATCGTCGGCGGCGCGCTGTGGTATCTCGGCCGCGAGACGACCCTGCAAATGATCGTCCAGCGCGTGGCCGACGCCACTGGCGGCAAGCTCACCGTCACCGGCGTCACCGGTTCGATCTACGGCGCCATGCACATCGAGCGCCTGGTGTGGCGCACCGACGAACAGATCGTCACGGCGGTCAAGATCGACGTCGACTGGTCGCCGTCGCAGATCCTGTCGGGCGGCATCCTGGTCGACAAGCTGTGGGCCGCCAGCGTGCGCATGCAGACGCTGAAGGAAACCGACGAACCCTCGGTGCTGCCGGCGAGCCTCGCGCCGCCGTTCCGGATCGAAGCCGACGACGCCCGGCTGAACCGCCTGACGATGGTGAACGTCGCGGGCGCCGAAACGACGATCGACAATATCCGCGTGCGCGCCAAGGGCGACAAGCGCAGCTGGGTGGTGCAGGATGCCGCGGCCAGCACGCCCTGGGGCCAGGTGGCGGCCAACGCCACGCTCGGCGCCCAGCGCCCGTTCAAGATCGAGGCCTCGGGCAGCCTCACGCAATCGCAGGCCAGCGCCGGCGCGCGCGCCGCCCAGCTGCAGCTGAAGGTGGGCGGCGACATCGAGAACGCGACCCAGATCGACGCCACCGGCCAGGCCGGGCGCGCCATCGGCGACGCCCACTTCACCATTTCGCCCTACGCCGAGATTCCGCTGCGCGCGCTGCGCATCAATGGGCGCAACCTCGATCCGGGCTTCTTCAATCCCGCACTGCCGACCGCCGACCTGACCCTGGCCGTGGCCGGCAAACTGGACGCCAACCGCAATATCAGCGGCAGCGTCGACATCACCAATATCGGGCCGGAAGGCACGATCGACCAGCAACGCCTGCCGCTGCGCGCCGCGCGCGGCCAGCTGGGCGGCAGCCTGGACGCGGTGCGCATCTCCGACGTGCTGCTCGACTTCGGCGCCGCCGGCAAGTTCACCGGCACCGGAGGCGTCCAGCGCGAAAAGGACGAGGAAGGCATCGGCAGCGCTCGCTTCACCCTGCAGACCGAGCGCTTCAACCTGCGCGAAGTGCATTCGGCCATGAAGCCGACCGCGATCAAGGGCAGCATTGCCGTCACCAACGAAGCCACGCGCCAGACGCTCGAAGCCAACCTGCTTGACGCCGGCCTGCGCCTGGCCGCCCTGGCGACCCTGGAAAACAACGTCGCGACGCTCAAGGAAGCGCGCCTGACCGCGGGCCGCGGCAGCGTCACCGCCAGCGGCAGCATGAACCTCGAGGGCGACAAGGCCTTCAAGGCCACGGCCAGCGCAAACCGCTTCGATCCGTCGGCCTTCGGCGACCTGCCGGTGGCCGACATCAACGCCACGATCAATGCCGCGGGCGCGCTCAGCCCCGAGTGGAAGGTCGACGCCGACTTCGCCGTGCGCCAGAGCCGCCTGATGAACCAGGCGCTGTCCGGCAGCGGCAAGCTGAGCGCGGATGCGAAACGCATCAGCGGCATCGACGCCAACCTGGCGCTGGGCCAGAACAAGGTCGATCTGAAGGGCGCGTTCGGCGGCGCCGGCGACCGCCTGAACTGGCGCCTCGACGGCCGCCAGCTTGCGGCGGTGCGCAGCGACCTGTATGGCGCGGTCACCGCCAACGGCGTCGTCAGCGGCACCATGGAAGCGCCGCGCACCACCTTCGAGGTCAATGCGCAAGACCTGGGCTGGGTCGCGGCCCAGCGCAAGAACGGCAGCGGCGTGTTGCGCGCCAGCGGCGAAGCCTGGCTCGGTGGCCCGGAAAATGCGCGCGCGGTCGAGGTCAAGGCCAGCGGCAGCACCCAGCGCTTCAACCCGGCGGCCTTCGGCTCTCCGCTGGCCGGCAACATCAATTCGACCTTCAGCGGCAGCGGCCGCGCCGGCGCCGACTGGCGCGGCGCGCTCGACTTCAAGCTGGCCGACGATTCGACCCTGGCCAAATCGCCGCTGCGCGGCCATGCGCGCCTGACGGCCGACCGCCGCCACGTGTCGAATGCCGACGTCGACCTGCGCATCGGCCCGAACGTGATCGCCGCCACCGGCGCCTTCGGCCTGGCGCGCGACACGCTGAACTGGAAGATCGACGCGCCGCAGCTGGCCGCGCTCGGCCCCGAGTTCGGCGGCGCGCTGCGCGGCTCGGGCGCCTTGTCCGGCACCATGGACACGCCGTCGCTCAGCGCCAGCATCGAGGGCCAGAACCTCAAGGCGCTGGGCACGCACAATGTGCGCTCGCTGCGCGCCAGCGCCAACCTCGGTTCCGGCCGCGGCGCGGCCGATCCGCTGGTCAGCAACGTCGAGGTGCTCGACTACGTCAGCGGCGAGACGCGCGTGGCGTCGGTGCGCCTGCAAACCGAGGGCACGCGCGGCGCCCACGTCGTCAAGCTGTCGGCGTTGGGCGACGCCTTCGACGCCAATACCGAAATCCGCGGCGGCTTCAACCGCGACACCTGGAGCGGCACGCTGGCCGCGCTGCAGAACCGCGGCCGCTACGCCATGCGCCTGCAGAATCCGGTGCCGGTCACGATCGCCGGCGCGCCCGGCTCCGGCATGAAAGGCCTGGCCAGCCCGGAACGCATCGCCTTCAATGGCGCCGTGATTGCCCTGCCGAACGGCAGCATCACGGTCGACACGCTCACCAAGGACGGCCCGCGCTGGAGCAGCCGCGGCCACGCCGACAAGGTGCCGCTCACCTACCTGGCGCAGTTCTCCCCTGCCCTGGCCGACAACGCGCGCGGCGACCTGACGCTGGGCGCCGCCTGGTCAGTCGACATGCGCGCGCCTGTCGCCAACGGCGCCGCGCCTTCGCTGGCCGGCAACGTGCGCGTGTTCCGCGAAGCCGGCGACGCCATCGTCGGCGGCGACACCCCGGTGCCGCTCGGCCTGCGCCGGCTGGAAGCGTCCGCCGAAGTGGTCGGCAGCGGCCTGCGCGTGAACCTGGACTTCGACGGCGCCCGCACCGGCGTGGCGAAAGTCGAGGCGAATGCCCAGATGCTGAACGGCCGCCTCGAAAGCGACAGCCCGCTGCGCATGACGGCCAATGCCGACATCCCGTCGATCGCCTGGCTGGCCTCGCTGGCCGGCCAGCCGGGGCTGGAGCTCGACGGCGCGCTGCGCCTGGCCATGACGGGCGGCGGCACCATCGGCCGCCCCAGCCTGAACGGCAACCTCGATGGCGACAAGCTCGCGGTGCGCTGGGCCGAACAGGGCGTGCGCCTGCAGAACGGCCAGTTGCGCGCCCAGCTCGGCGGCGACCAGCTGCGGGTGGAGCGCCTGACCTTCCAGGGTCGCCAGGGCAGCGCCGCCGCCAGCGGCTTCGTGCGCTTCGCCGACGGCGCGCCGACCATGGACGTGCGACTGAACATGGACAAGCTGGAAGCGCTGTCGCGTCCCGACCGCACCCTGATCATGAGCGGCCAGGCTTCGCTGGTGCGCGACGCCAGCCGCTTCGCGCTGGAGGGTAAATTCCGCGCCGACCGCGCGCTGATCGAATTTGCGCCGCAGGGCCGGCCGACCATCTCGGACGACGTCATCGTGCTGGGCCGCGGCGCCGAGACGAAAACGCCGGCCACCAAGGAAAAGGAAGTGCCGCTGACGGTCGACCTCGCGGCCGACCTGGGCGACGACTTCCACGTGCGCGCCATGGGCATCGACGCCTACCTGGCCGGCAGTGCACGGGTGCGCATGACGGGCGCCGGCCAGCCGCGCATCAACGGAACGATTCGTGCGGTGAACGGCACCTACGCCGCCTACGGCCAGAACCTGTCGATCGAGCGCGCGGTGCTGACTTTCAGCGGCCCCTACGACAATCCATCGCTCGACATCCTGGCGGTGCGCAAGCGCCCCGAAGGCGAACAGCTCTCGGAAACCAACGTCGAAGCCGGCGTGCAGGTGCGCGGCACCGCGCAATCACCCACGGCGCGCCTGGTGTCGACGCCGAACGTGTCGGACAGCGACAAGCTGTCCTGGCTGGTGCTGGGGCACAGCATGGAAGCGGCCAGCGGCGACCAGAAAGGCGTGCTGACGGCCGCCGCCAGCGCCCTGCTGGGCGGCAGCGGCGGCACCGGCGGCATCCAATCGAAGCTCGCGAACTCGCTGGGCGTGGATGAGCTGGGGCTCAAGCAGGGCGCCGGCGGCGGCGATTCGTCGGGCCTGGAAAGCACCGTGGTCACGGTCGGCAAGCGCATTTCGTCGCGCGCCTACCTGAGCTTCGAGCAGGGCACCAGCACCGCCTCGAGCCTGGTGCGCCTGCGCTACAAGCTCACGCCGCGCATCGCATTGCAGTTCCAGACCGGGACCAATAGCGCGCTCGACGTGCTGTATTCCTGGGCCTTCGATTAAGGACGGGGCGGGAGTGAGAGCGGCCGCCTGCCTCCTTCCCGCGCTGCTGGCGCTCGCCTTGCCTGCGACGGCGCAAGACCATGGCGACCTGCTGCGCTCGCCCGAGCGCATCGAATGGGAGGCCGGCGGCCTGTACCAGGGCCGCCTCGCGGACGGCGCCCTGTTCCAGGTCGCGCTGGCCTACCCCGCGCTTGGCGGACTGCCGGGCGACGCGGCCAAGATCATGGCTAGCGCTTTCTGGTTCGCGCGCGACTACACGGGCAAGGCCCGTACCCTGGCGCTGCTCAAGGCGCCGCCGGGCGCAATGGAGCTGGCTCCCGTGCTCGACTCCGGAGCCCAGGGGCCGGAGCGGTTCGCGGTCGACCTCGACGCCGACCGGCGCGGCGGCAAGGGCAGCTGGCGCCAGGCGCAAGACAAGCCAGCGCAGTCGTTCTCGTTGAAGCGCATCGTGGCCTACCGTGCGGTAGCCCTCACCCGGCCATCGCCGCAGGCCCAGGCCGAGGGCTCGGACCAGCCATTCGTGTTTTCCGCCGTGTTCCCGGTATTCCGTGACGCGGCGCTGGACGCCTGGGTGCGCGACATGGCCGGCCGCTGCGACGCCGACCTCGAATGCACGAACAAGGTCGTGGTGCGCTGGCATTCGAAGGGCCAGCTGTCGCTCGACGCCAGCGCCTGGACCTTCGGCTACGGCGCCGCCCACGGCAACTACCGCTCATCGATGCGTCACTATGCGCTCGGCGGCGGCAAGGCCGTGCATACCCGCTTCACGGGCTTCGTCGACGCCGCCACGGCCTGTCGTGACAAGGTCTCGGCGGCGCTCGTGGCCAGGCTGGCCGCGCAAGGACTGTCGTGGGCCGAGCAGGGCGCGCTGGACATGTTCAAGGAGCCCAAGTTCATTCCCCTGCCATCCGGCATCGAGTTCCACTGGGATCCGTATGAGGTGGGCAGCTTCGCCCAGGGCATCCCGAGCGTGTTCCTGCCCCGCGCCGAACTGGAAGGCTGCGTCAGGAACCTGCCGCACGGCGATTGAAGCAAGCCGCGGGCGTCAAACCGACGTCGCGCAGCAGGCGGCCCAGGAAATAGCCGTTGAAGACGCCGAACATGGCGCAGACCGCCATCACCACCATCCCATGGCCTGCCAGGTCGGGGCGCACGGCCAGCAGCACCGAAGTGACGTACTTGAGCGCGAAGATCGACAGCATCAGCAGCAGCGGGACGACGCTCCCGGCCACGCGCACCCGGCCCGGCGCGCTGCCGGGCGCCACGCGCACGCGGCCGAAGCGCCAGGACAGCAGCGCGGCCGCCGCGAAGGCCGTCATCCATGCCGCCAGCACGGTCGCCCCGAACCCGAACTTGAGCGCGATATCGTGCAGGGACAGGACGAGCATCACCAGCGGCAGCACGAACATCCGGCGCAGGGCGATCTCGCGCCCGCGCAGTTCGGCGACGCCGCGCCACACGAGGAAGGCGAGGATGGCCCAGACGTAGAAAGGGGTGTGGCTCAGGATCTGGATCAGCATGGCGCTCTCCGGCAAGTGGTTGGAAGTGGCGCCAGTATCCCGACCTTGCGCCCGCAGCGCGCGGCGATGCGACGAAGCGCCGCCGGCGCGGCGCGAAACGCATGTGCGCGGCGCGAAATTCAGCGCGGCCGGGTAGAATTTCGCGCATGCCACGCAAAACTCCCATCTTTCCTGGCCCGCGCACCGCGCGCGGCGCCGTGCTGGCCGTCCTGCTGTCGGGCGCCGACCAGGCCGGCGCCGAACCGCTGCGCGGCCGCGTGACCCTGGCCGCCATCGTCCGCGCGCTCAAGCGCAAATACCACTGGCCGATCGACACTACGAGCTTCCCGTCCAATGCCGCCGACGGCCGCGCCACCTGGGCCACGGTCTATAGCCTGCCGCAGGACGTGATCGACGCGGCGCTCGATGCCAAGGGCCGCGACTGGCTCAAGAGCGCACATCCATAAATTCTACTCATGGATGTGCTGGGCAATTGATGTTGCTGTATCATCAATCAATGGCCCGTGACAATATCAACGACATCCTCGTCTTCCTCGCCGTTGCCCGCGAGCGCAGCTTCACGCGCGCCGCGGCGAAACTCGGCATGACCCAGTCGGCGCTCAGCCACATCGTGCGCTCGCTGGAAGCGCGCCTGGGCGTGCGCCTGCTCACGCGCACTACCCGCAGCGTCTCGCCGACCGAGGCCGGCGAGCGCCTGCTGCAGAACGTCGGCCCGCGGCTGGAAGAAATCGAGGCCGAGATCACGGCCGTCAGCGACCTGGGCGACAAGCCGGCCGGCACCATCCGCATCACCGCGATCGACCACGTGATCGACACGATCCTGTGGCCGCGCATCGCGCCGCTGCTGCCGCAATACCCCGACCTGCACGTCGAGATCAGCTCCGACTACCGCCTGATCGACATCGCCGCCGAGCGCTACGACATCGGCGTGCGCCACGGCGACCAGCTCGAGAAGGACATGATCGGCGTGCGCCTGACGAACGAGGTGCCGATGCGGATCGTCGGCGCGCCCGCCTATTTCGAGCGGCGCCCAAGGCCGACCTCGCTGCAGGAGCTCATGAAGCACAACTGCATCACCTTGCGCCTGCCCAGCAGCGGCGGGTTGTATGCGTGGGAGCTGGCGCACGAAGGCCAGCCGCTGGAAGCGCGCGTGCGCGGGCAGTCGGTGTTCACCAACGTCTACCACATGCTGGACGCCGCATTGCACGGCGTCGGGATCGCCTTCCTGCCCGGGAGCCTGGTCGACCCGCACCTGGAGGCGGGACGGCTGGTCAGCGTGATGGACGATTGGTGCGTACCCTTCGAACCGCTGCACGCCTTCTATCCCAGCCGCCGCCACTCCTCGCGCGCGCTGATGCTGGTGATCGACGCCATCCGTTACAAGGAATAATGCACGGAGCAGCGCCGATCTCCTGCCGTCAAGCCAGCGACGGCATCTTCTGCAACATCTTGTCGAGCGTGACCGGATAGTCGCGCACGCGCACGCCGGTGGCGTTGTAGATCGCGTTCGCCACCGCCGCGCCGACGCCGCACAGGCCCAGTTCACCGACGCCCTTGGCCTTCATCGGCGACGTCGTCGGATCAGTCTCGTCGATGAAGATCACCTCCTGGTGCGGGATGTCGGCATGCACCGCCACCTCGTAGCTGGCCAGGTCGTGGTTGACGAAGAAGCCCAGGCGCTTGTCGACGGCCAGGTGCTCCATCAACGCGCCGCCCACGCCCATCGTCATCGCGCCGATCACCTGGCTGCGCGCCGACTTCGGGTTCAGGATGCGTCCCGCCGCGCACACCGACAGCATGCGCCGCACGCGCACCTCGGCCGTGGCGACGTCCACCGCGACTTCGACGAAGTGGGCGCCGAAGGTCGACTGCTGCATCTGCTTTTCCAGGTCGCCGTATTCCATGGTGTCCTCGGCCACGATCGCGCCGCCCCTGGCCACCTCGGTCAACGGCACCGCGCGTCCGCCCGCGCGCACCGCGCCATCGATGAATTCGGCCTTGGCGGCGTCCAGCCCCGCCTTCTGCGCGATCTGCTCGCGCAGCTTGACGCAGGCGGCGTAGACGCCGGCGGTCGAACTGTTGGCGCCCCATTGGCCGCCCGAACCGGCCGACACCGGATAATCCGAGTCGCCCAGGCGCACGTTGACCCGCTCGACCGGCAGGCCGAGCATCTCGGCCGCGGTCTGGGCGATGATGGTGTAGCTGCCGGTGCCGATATCGGTCATGTCGGTTTCGACCGTCACCTTGCCGTCGCTTTCCAGGCGCACACGCGCGGCCGACTTCATGTTCATATTGTTGCGGAAGGCCGAGGC
This sequence comes from Massilia timonae CCUG 45783, assembly GCF_000315425.1. GTDB lineage: Bacteria > Pseudomonadota > Gammaproteobacteria > Burkholderiales > Burkholderiaceae_D > Telluria > Telluria timonae. Next base: position 298,298 of record NZ_JH992922.1, read on the forward strand.
CATGCCCATGCCGACCAGCCACTGGCCCTCGCGCACCTGGCCCGGCTGCGCCTTGCGCTTGCTCCAGCCGAAGCGCTCGGCGCCCTGGCGCAAGCACTGCACGTAGCGGCGCTGCGAGAACTTGCGGCCCGCCTTTTCGGGGTCGACCGTGGTGTCGTTGACGATGCGGAAGGTGACCGGATCCATCTTGAGCTTCTCGGCCATCTCGTCCATCGCCACCTCGAGCGCCATCATGCCCGGCGCCTCGCCCGGCGCGCGCATCGCATTGCCCTCGGGCAGGTCGAGCGTGGCCAGCTGCAGGCGGGTCAGGCGGTTGCCGCCCGCGTACAGCAGGCGGGTCTGCTGGACCGCGGTTTCCGGCTGGCCGCCCGGCAGGTCGCCCGACCAGCTTTCGTGGGCGATCGCGCTGATGCGGCCTTCGCGCGTGGCGCCGATGCGGATGCGCTGGATCGTGGCCGGACGGTGGGTGGTGTTGTTGATCATCAGCGCGCGCTGCAGCGCGACCTTGACCGGCCGCTTGGCCGCGCGGGCGCCGAGCGCCGCCAGCACCGCCTCGGCGCGCAGGAACAGCTTGCCGCCGAAGCCGCCGCCGATATACGGCGAGATCAGGCGCACGTTGCCGGCCGGGACGCCGAGCGTCTTGGCCAGGTCTTGCTTGCCCCAGTCGATCATCTGGTTCGAGGTCCAGACGGTCACCTTGTCGCCATCCCACGACGCGATCGAGGCATGCGGCTCCATCATCGCGTGCGACTGGTCGGGCGTGGTGTAGGTGGCGTCCAGCTTGACCGGCGCGCCCGCGAAAGCGCCATCGAAGTCGCCGACCTTCGATTCGGCGTCGCCGGTCTTGGGCGTGACCGCCGCGTTCATTGCCGCGGCCAGGTCGTAGGAGCCGTTCGCCTTCGCGTACTCGACCTTGACCAGCGACGCCGCGGCGCGCGCCTGCTCGAAGGTCTCGGCCACGACGATGCCGACCGCCTGGTGGTAGTGCTGCACTTCCGGGCCGGCCAGCAGGTGGGCGGTATTGAAGTTGCCCTTGCCCAGCTTGCCGGCGTTCTCATGGGTGACGACGGCGATCACGCCCGGCGCGCGGCGCGCGGCAGCCGTGTCGATCGACACGATGCGGCCCTTGGCGATCGCCGCGCCGATGACATAGCCGTAGGCAGCGTTCGGCGCTGCCGCATGCTGCTCGTAGGCGTAAGGGGCGGAACCGGTGGTCTTGAGCGGGCCGTCGATGCGGTCGAGCGGCTTGCCGACGACCTTCATCTGGTCGATCGGATTGGTGGTTTCGGGTTTGGTGAATTTCATGGTCTCAAGCCTTTCTTTCAGCTCGCACGGGCTTGCGCCAGGATCGCATCGAGCGTGCGCTCGACGAGCAGGATCTTGAATGCGTTGTCGTCGGTGGTGCGGGCGCCGGCCAGCAATTGCGCGGTGGTGGCCTTGCCGCCGCGCGGCAGCTGGCTTTCCGCCGCCGGCACGCGCCACGGCCGGTGCGCCACGCCGCCCACGGCCACGCGGCCGCTGCCGTCCGGCTGCACCACGGCCGCCACCGAAATCAGCGCGAACGCATACGAGGCGCGGTCGCGCACCTTGCGGTAGTAGTGCTTGCCGCCCAGCGGCTTGGGCAGGGTCACCGCCGTGATCAGCTCACCCGGCATCAAGCTGTGCTCGATGTGCGGCGTCGTGCCCGGCAAGCGATAGAAGTCGGCGATCGGGATCGTGCGCGCGCTGCCGTCGGGACGCACGGTCTCCACGCCGGCGTCGAGCAGTTGCATGGCCACCGCCATATCGCTCGGGTGGGTGGCGATGCAGGCCTCGCTCTGGCCCACGATCGCATGGCCGCGCGTATGGCCGCCGATGGCCGAGCAGCCGCTGCCGGGCACGCGCTTGTTGCACGGCATATTGGTGTCGTAGAAGTAGGGGCAACGGGTACGCTGCAGCAGGTTGCCGGCGGTGGTCGCCTTGTTGCGCAGCTGGGTCGAGGCGCCGGCCAGCAGCGCGCGCGACAGCACGGCGTAATCCTTGCGCACGCGCGCGTCGGCCGCCAGGTCGGTGTTGCGCACCAGCGCGCCGATGCGCAGGCCGCCCTCCTTCGTCGCCTCGATCTTGTCGAGCGCCAGGCCGTTGACGTCGATCAGGTGGGCCGGGGTTTCGATCTCGAGCTTCATCAGGTCGAGCAGGTTGGTGCCGCCCGCGATGAAGCGCGCGTTCGGCGTCCTGGCGGCGGCGGCCGCCGCATCGGCCGGGGTCGCGGCCTTCTGGTAGCTGAATGCCTTCATGCCTTGACTCCTCCGACTTCCTTGATCGCGTCGATGATATTGGAATAAGCGCCGCAGCGGCAGATATTGCCGCTCATGCGCTCGCGGATCTCGTCGACGGACAGCAGCGGTTTCGCGTTCAGGTCGCCGGTCACATGGCTCGGGATGCCCTGGCGGATCTCGTCGATCACCGCCACGGCCGAACAGATCTGCCCCGGGGTACAGTAGCCGCACTGGAAGCCGTCGTGCTTGACGAACGCCGCCTGCATCGGATGCAGCTTGTCCGGCGTGCCCATGCCTTCGATGGTGGTGATCTCGGCGCCGTCGTGCATGATCGCGAGGCTCAGGCAGGAATTGATGCGGCGGCCGTCGACCAGCACCGTGCAGGCGCCGCACTGGCCCTGGTCGCAACCCTTCTTGGTGCCGGTCAGGTGCAGGTTTTCGCGCAGCGCGTCGAGCAGGGTGGTGCGGGTGTCGAGCGTCAGTTCGCGCGGCTGGCCGTTCACGCGCAGGGTGACCTTGCTGGTCACCGGCGCCAGCGTCTGGGCCGCGCCGGCGGCGCCCTGCCCCGCCGCCTGGGCGCCTGCCAGCGGCAGGGCCGCCGCCGTCGCGCCGAGCGCGCCGCCGATCAGGACACCGCGCCGGGTCTGGTTGATATTGGTGGAGTCGTCCATCAGGGTTGCTTCCTTCTGTCAGCGGTTAATAAATCTGGTTGATGTTACGGCAAGCCCTTCCCGCGATTCATGAAGGACGCGGCATAGGCTTATGTTTCCTGTTCATGAATCGGCATGGCGCGCCGACCGTCCCGCCAGTACGGCAAGCACGGCGGCGGCGACCAGCAGGCTAGAGCTCAGGTAAAAGGTCGCGCGGTAGCCGCTGGCGTCGAACAGCAGGCCGCCCAGGGTCGCACCTAACATGATCGCGAGCTGGACCACGGCCACCATCAGGCCGCCGCCCGCTTCCGCATCCCGCGGCAGGGTCTGGGCCAGCCAGGTCCACCAGCCGACCGGCGCCGAGGTGCCGACCAGGCCCCAGATCGCGAGCAGCACGGTCACCGCCGCCGCCGAGTAGCCGAACGCCACCAGCGCGCCGGCGACCGCCGCCATGATCAAGGGCATCGCCACCAGCACCCGGTACAGCCGGTCCTTCAGCACGGCGCCGATCAGGGTCGTGCCGACGAAGCCGGCCACGCCCAGCACCAGCAGCATCAGCGACAGGCTCGCGGCGTGCACGCCGGTGACGCTTTCCAGGAACGGGCGCAGATAGGTGAACAGTGCGAACTGCCCCATGAACAGCAGGCTTACCGCCACCATGCCGAGCACCACTGCCGGCCGCCGCAGCAGGCGCGGGATGCCGCCGGCCGCCGTGGCGTCAACGGCGCGCAGTGACGGAAGGCGCAGCAGCAGCCAGGCAAGCGCGATCGCCGCCACCGGCACCAGGCAGAAGAAGGCGCCGCGCCAGCCGACGATCGCGCCCAGGTAGCTGCCGGCCGGCGCCGCGATGACGGTCGCCAGCGCATTGCCGCCGTTGAGCAGGGCCAGGGCGCGCGGCACGTCGCGCGCCGGCACCAGGCGCATGACGGTCGCCGCCGACATCGACCAGAAGCCGCCGATGGCGACGCCGATCAGCGCGCGGCCGACCATGAACAGGAAATAGTTGGGCGCGAACGCGGCTACCGTGCCGGAGACGACCATCAGGAAGGTCAGGCCCAGCAGCAGGATCTTGCGGTCGAGCCGTCCGACGACCGACCCGAGCAGCAGGCTGGTGACCAGGGCGAAGGCGCCGGAGATCGCGATCGACTGGCCGGCCTGGCCTTCGCTGATGCGCAGTTCGGCGGCCAGCGGCGTCAGCAGGCTGACCGGCATGAATTCGGAGGCGACCAGGGCGAAGGCGGCGAGTGACATCGCCATCACGGCGCCCCATGCCGCGGGCTGGGCCGGCTTGCTGTCGCAAGCGGCGGAAATGGTTGGATTCATGGGTGATAAAGCAGGATTGACAGGCGAAGGGCGGCGGCATCGGCGCCGCCCGGACAGGCCCGCACTGCGGCGGGCCGGCGGATCGATTACGCGGCCAGGCTGGCGTTATCGATCACGAAGCGGTATTTGACGTCGCCCTTGAGCATGCGCTCGTAGGCGCCGTTGATGTCGTCGGCGCGGATCATCTCGATGTCGGCCACGATGCCGTGCTCGGCGCAGAAGTCGAGCATTTCCTGGGTTTCCGGAATGCCGCCGATCATCGAGCCGGCGATCGCGCGGCGCTTCGTGATCAGGTTGAACACCTGCGGCGACGGATGCGGCGACTCGGGCGCGCCGACCAGCACCATGGTGCCGTCGCGCTTGAGCAGGTTGAGGAAGGCGTCCAGGTCATGCGGGGCGGCGACCGTGTTGACGATCAGGTCCAGGCTCCTGGCCTGGGCCGCCATCGCGTCCGCATCCTTCGAGACCACGACTTCGTCGGCGCCCAGGTCCAGGGCATCCTGGCGCTTCGATTCCGAGGTGGTGAAGGCGACCACGCGGGCGCCCAGGGCGTGGGCCAGCTTGATGCCCATGTGGCCCAGGCCGCCGATGCCGACGATGCCGACGCGCTTGCCGGGACCGGCGTTCCAGTGGCGCAGCGGCGACCAGGTCGTGATGCCGGCGCACAGCAGCGGCGCCACCGCCGCCAGCTGCTCCTGCGGATGGCGCACGCGCAGCACGAAGCGCTCGTTGACCACGATCTGCTGCGAATAGCCGCCCAGCGTGTGGCCGGGCGCATCCGCGGTCGGGCCGTTGTAGGTGCCGACCATATTGTCGCAATAGTTTTCCAGGCCTTCGCCGCAATCCGCGCACGCCTTGCAGCTGTCGACCATGCAGCCGACGCCGACCAGGTCGCCGACCTTGTGGCCGCTCACGTGGGCGCCGACCGCCGACACCCGGCCCACGATCTCGTGGCCCGGCACGCAAGGGTACAGGGTGCCGGCCCATTCGGCGCGCACCGTGTGCAGGTCGGAGTGGCAGACGCCGCAGAAGTCGATGTCGATCTGGACGTCATGGGCGCCGGGCGCGCGGCGGACGATGTCCAGGGATTCAAGGGGTTTGTCGGCGGCATGGGCGCCATAGGCTTTGACTGTCATGAAGTTTTCCGTCAGTGTCGAGTAGTGATCGTGCGTATGTAACGCGATTTGTCAGGGAAGCATGGTAGTCGCAAACTCATGTCGAAAACGAGCCTGAATTTGACTGGGCTTATGAATCCACGTCATGAATTGACTGCCGTGCCCGGTGGACGAGGATACCCCTCGCCTTCACCGCGCAGCGCCACGTTCCACTGGACAGCCACGCCAACCGGCGACACACTATTGGTCATGAACCAGGAATTACTCGACGCCGTGGCCGCCTACGCCCGCGCCCACGCCAACCGCGACGGCCTGGCGCTCACGCCCATCCCGGGCCTGCGCATGATGTGCCTCGACCAGCCGGGCGACAAGCTCGAATCGACCTACCGGCCGCTGGTCTGCCTCGTGCTGCAGGGCGAAAAGCATTTGCTGGCCGGGCGCCAGGAGAAGCTGTGCGCCGAAGGCCAGGCGATCATCGTCAGCGCCGACCTGCCGGTGACGGGCCAGGTGGTGAGCGCCTCCAGGGAGCGTCCGTATATCGCGCTGGCGATCGAACTCGACATGGCCCTGCTGTCCGAACTGGCCGACCAATTGCGCGAGACAGCACCCCTGCCACCTGACCCGTCGACAACGATGCTGGTGCAGGACGTCGACGCGGCGATCCTCGATTGCGCCTGGCGCCTGATGCGCCTCGTGGCGCATCCCGAGGCGGTGCCCATCCTGCATCCCGGCCTGATGCGCGAGCTGCATTTCTGGCTGCTCAACGGAGCGCATGGCCGGCAGTTGCGCGCCTCCATGGCGCCCGAGGCGCACCCGGTGCGACTGAACCGCGCGGTGGCGCTGCTGCGCCTTTCATACCGCCAGAAGCTGCGGGTCGAGGAACTGGCAGGCGCCGCGTCGATGAGCCTGTCGGCCTTCCACAAGCACTTCAAGGACTACACCTCGCTCACGCCGGTGCAGTACCAGAAGCGCCTGCGCCTGATCGAGGCGCGGCGCCTGATGCTGTACGAGGGCGTCACCGCCAACAAGGCGGCGTACGAGGTCGGCTACGAGAGCAGTTCGCAGTTCACGCGCGAGTATGCGCGCCTGTTCGGCGCGCCGCCGCGGCGCGATGCGCGGCGTCTGGCCACCGTTGCGGCGCCGGAACTCGCGGCTTAAAGAACATCTTCGATCCGGATCGGCAGCCGGCGGATGCGTTTGCCGGTCGCGTGATGCACCGCATTGGCGATCGCCGCCGCCACGCCCACCATCGCCACCTCGCCCAGTCCCTTCACGCCGCTCGCATTGAGCAGCGGGTCGGGCCGGTCGATGAAGCCCACGTCGATATGCCCGATGTCGGCATGCACCGGCAGCACGTACTCGGCCAGGTCGGCGTTGAGAAAGCCGCCATAGCGCGGGTCGACCTCGCTGATTTCGCGCAGGGCAGCGCCGATGCCCCACACCACGCCGCCGCGCACCTGGCTGTCGGCCGTCACCGGGCTCACCACGCGACCGCAATCGATCATGCTCACCACGCGCGGCACGCGGATGCGGCGCGTCACCGGCTCCACGCTCACCTCGACGAAGTGGGCCGCATAGCTCATCGACACGAAGTCCGGATACACCGGCCCCGCCGGCGCCGGCATGCCGCCCTGCAGGCGGCCGTAGACGGCGTCCGGCTGGCCCGGCGCCTTGCGCCGCACCTCGGCCTCGATGCGCTCGCGCTGCGCCAGCGCCAGCACCTCGGCCGGCTTCAAGGCTGCATCATGGCCAGGCGCCAGCTGCGCGAGTGCGTCCAGCAGCGCCTGCGCGGCTTCGTCCGCCGCCGGCGCCACGCTGGCCGTGCCCCAGGAGCCGGCGGTCAGGTGCTGCGGCGCGCCGCGCGTGTCGCCGATCTGGATCACCAGCGCCCGCGGATCGACCCGGAGCCGGCGCGCCAGCACGTTGGCGATCGCGGTGCGCATCCCCTGCCCCATCTCGTGGCCGGCCACCGTGAACAGGATGCGGCCATCGCGGGTGGCGGCGATGCGCGCGATCGCCGGACTGGTGGCGGCCTTGTAGGCGCCGCAGGCCACGCCCCAGCCGATGGCGGCGCCGTCCGCCGCCTTCATCGAGCCCGGGCGCGCATCGCGCCGGCTCCAGCCGAAACGGCGCGCGCCTTCGCGCAGGCATTCGGCCATGAAGCGCGAGGACAGCGGCTTGCCGGTGAGCGCGTCGGCCTGCGTATCGTTGCGCAGCCTCAGTTCAACCGGATCGATGCCCAGTTGCCCGGCCAGTTCATCCACCGCCGATTCGAAGGCGAACGCCGCCGGATGCTCGAACGGCGCGCGCATATAGCCCGGCGTCTGCACGTCGGTGCGCACCAGCCGCTCGCGGCCGCGGAAATTCGGGATGCCATACAGGCGCGCGCTCATGTCGGCGTACGAGGCCGGGAACAGGTCGTGGCGCGAAGTCTGCTGGTCGGCTTCGTGGATCGCCGCCAGAATCTTGCCGGAGGCGTCGGCGCCCAGCTGGATGCGGTGGCGGCTGGCCGGGCGGAAGCTGGCGTCGTGGAACAGCTGGCTGCGCGGCACCACCAGCTTGACCGGCTGGCCGAGCTTGCGCGCCGCCACCGCCGCCAGCAGGGTCTGCATCTGCAGCGAGTTCTTGAGGCCGAAGCCGCCGCCGCACTGCGGCGAGATCACGTCGATGCGCGCCGGATCGAGGTTCAGCTGGCGCGCCAGCCCGTAGCGGATCGCCCCGCTGTTCTGCGTGCCCTCGTGGATCACCAGCACGCCCTTGCGCCACTCGGCCACGGTCGACACCAGCTCGATCGGGTTCTGGTGCTGGGGCGGGTGCAGGTACTCGGCATCGAGCTTGTGGGCCGCGCCGGCGTAGGCGGCGTCGGCGTCGCCCGCCACCTTGTCGGCGAACATCTGCTGCGGCAGCGGCGAACCCTGTTGCGGCACGATGTCCCTGGCCGGCGCGTCCAGCGTCACCTGGAATGGCTGTTCTTCGTACTTCGCGCGGATCAGGGAGGCCGCTTCGAGCGCCGCCTCCAGCGTGTCGGCCACCACCAGCGCGATCGGCTGGCCGCGATACGCGATTCCTGACTCCAGCATCGGCTGCATGCTCTGGAAGGCGAAGCCGCCGCCCAGCACGTGGCCGGCCGGCTTGTACTCGCCCATGTCGGCGTGGGTCAGCACCAGCCGCACGCCCCCTACCTCCCGTGCGGCCCGGGTATCGATGGAGCGCACCTCGCCGCGGTTGATGGTGGACACCGCCAGCGCCGCATGCAGCATGCCGGGCAGCGCCTGGTCGGCCGCGTACAGCGCGGCGCCGCGGACCTTGTCGCGCGCGTCGATGCGCGGCTGGTTGGGGAAAACGGACTCATTCATATTCATGCTCATCTCAAGTCCTCTGTGCTGCGATCATCAGCGCATCGGCCACCGTGCGGGCGCCGAGCTCGATGCGGAAGGCGTTGTGGTGTCCGGCCCTGGCATCCGCGAAGGCGGCGAAGCCGGCCGCCAGCGCCGTCTCGACCGTGAGTTCGCGGCCGGCCAGGCCCTGCTCGGCCAGGCGCGCGCGCCACGGCTTGGTGGCGACGCCGCCCAGCGCGATGCGCGCCTGTTCGACGCGGCTGCCGTTCATCGTCAGGGCCACCGCGGCGGAACTGAGGGCGAAGGCATACGATTCGCGGTCGCGGATCTTGTGATAGGTCGAGGCGCGCCCGAGCGGCGTGACCGGCACCCGGATGCGGGTGATGATCTCGCCTGGCGCCAGGGTGGTCTCGAGGTCGGGCCGGTCGCCCGGCAGCCGGTGCAGCGCCTCGACCGGGATGCTGCGCACGCCGTCCGGGCCCAGCACGTCGAGCACGGCGTCGAAGGCGACCAGGGCGACGGCGAAGTCGCCGGGATAGGTGGCGATGCAGCTCGGGCTGGTGCCCAGCAGGGCGTGGCCGCGGTCGATGCCGCCGAGCGCCGCGCAGCCGCTGCCCGGCGTGCGCTTGTTGCAGGCGAACGGCTCGCCGCCGCGGAAATAAGCGCAGCGCGTGCGCTGCAGCACGTTGCCGCCCAGGCTGGCCATATTGCGCAGCTGCTGCGAAGCTGCACGCCACAGCGACTCGGACAGCGCCGGATACTCCTTGACCAGGCGCGGGTCGGCCGCCACGTCGCTCATGCGCGCCAGGCTGCCGAACACCAGCTCGCGCGCGCCGGACGTGTCGAAGGCGCGCAATTGTTCGATCGCGTTGATGTCGACGATGGCGGGCGGACGCTCGACGCCCAGCTTCATCAAGTCGTACAGGGTGGTGCCGCCGGCCATCAGGCGCGCTTCCGGATAGGCGGCCATCGCTTGCACGGCCTGCTCGGGCGAGCGCGCACGGATCAGGGTGAATTCACGCATGGTTCACGCCTTTCCCATCTCGCCGGCGGCCTGGCCGATGGCGGCCACGATGCCGTTGTAGGCGCCGCAGCGGCACAGGTTGCCGCTCATGTACTCCTTGATGCGTTCCGGCGAACCCGCGTTACCCTCGCCCACGCAGGCGATCGCCGCCATGATCTGGCCCGGGGTGCAGTAACCGCACTGCAGGGCGTCGTGGTCGATGAAGGCTTGCTGCATCGGGTGCAGGCTGCCGTCGGGCCGCTGCAGGCCTTCGATGGTGTCGACCCGGCGGCCCTCGAGCTGCAGCGCCGGCGTCAGGCACGCCACGACGCGGCGGCCGTCGACGTGGATGGTGCAGGCGCCGCACTGGCCGTGGTCGCAGCCCTTCTTGGCGCCGGTGAGCGCCAGCCGCTCGCGCAGCAGGTCGAGCGCCGACGTCCTGGGGTCGACCGTCAGCGCGCGCTGCTGGCCGTTGACCACGAAGCTGAGCGGGACGCCGCCGGCGTGGACTTCCGGCGCGGCATCCGCAGGCTGGGCCTGGGCCGGGGCGGCGTTGGCGGCCCCGCTCGCCGCGGCGACCGACAGCACCGACAGCACGAACTCGCGCCGGTTGACCTGTGCGCCATGGGCAGTCGGGATGGATGGATCGGGGCCGGTCGTCATGGCGAACTCCTTCTGTGTGGAATGGGGTATTGCCGGGAATGTAGACCAAGCGTCCCGTGCACACGAGCCGCACGAAAAGAAAAGGCAACAACTGCGCAGGATCAGGCAAGCGGGGGCGCGCCGGCGCAGTCCGGCGACAGGATTTTCTTTCTAATGGCACAATTTTTGGACAGCATTGCTACCTTATGCATCGCAACCCTGTTTTGGCGAGGCGCATTGAATTCTTCCACCGACAGCCTGGATAACCACGTCGAACGCCTGAGCGGCAAGCGGCGCCCGGTCGTGCGCCTGGTGGTGGCGGCCACCGCCCTGGGCTGCAGCCTGCTGGTCGCGTTCGCGGCCTGGTTCATCTGGTCGTCGCGGCACACGCAGATCCGGCAGACCGAAGTGGCGACCTCGAACGTGGCGCGCATGGTCGGCGTCCAGGTCGAGACCGCGATGAAGGCCACCACCATGGCCCTGGCGAACGTGGTCGAACGGGTGGAGCACGACGGCACCGACGCGGCCGCGCTGAAGCGGCTGCAAGCCCACCTGGTCGTGCTGACCAGGACCACGCCCGAGCTGCACGGGATCTTCGTGTTCGCCGCCGACGGCCGCTGGCTCGCGTCTTCGCTGACCGGCACGCGCCAGGGCGACAATTCGGACCGCGCCTATTTCGAATATCACCGCACCCATGCCAGCCGCAAGATCTACGTGGGTCATCCGGTCAGGAGCCGCTCCACCGGGGTCTGGGTGCTACCGATCTCGCGCCGCATCGACCACCCCGACGGCAGCTTCGCCGGCGTGGCGCTGGTGACCCTGAAGGTGAATTTCTTCGAACGCATCTACGACGAACTGGACGTCGGCAAGACCGGCACGGTGCTGCTGGCGCTGGAAGACGGCACGGTGGTCTACCGCCGCCCTTTCGACGACAAGCTGATCGGCACCAACCTGGCGGGCGGCGTGGTGTTCAAGGCCGTCAAGGAGAACGCGGTCGGCTCGGACTTCCTGGTCGCCCGGATCGACAATATCGAGCGGCTGTACAGTTACCGGCGGGTCGACGACTTCGCCTTCGTGATCGCCGTCGGCCAGACCAGGGCCGAGCTGCTCGGCCCCTGGAAACGGGCGAGCCTGCTGATCGGCGCGGCGGTGCTCCTGATCGCCGCCACGTTCGCCGTCTTCGCCCGCAAGCTGATCCGGCAATTCATCATCCGCGACCGGCTCGACCAGAAGCTGCGCGCCTATTCGCAAGACCTGCGGCGCGACAATCTCGGCCTGCAGGAGCTGGCCCATACCGACAAGCTGACGCGGCTGGCCAACCGGCGCCGCTTCGACGACGTGCTCGCGCACGAGCTGCGCCATGCGCGGCTCGCCGGCACCCCGACCGCCCTGCTGCTGCTGGATGTGGACTACTTCAAGAAATTCAATGACCGCTACGGCCATCCGGCCGGCGACGCCTGCCTGCGCGAGGTGGCCCGCATCCTGGCGGCCCAGGTCAACCGCAACCGCGACCTGCCGGCACGCTACGGCGGCGAGGAATTCGCGGTGATCCTGCCGGATACCGAACTGGCCGGCGCGATGGCGGTGGCGGAACGGCTGCGCCATGAGATCCAGGCCCTGCAGCTGCCGCACCAGGACTCGCCGGCCGGCGTCGTCACGGCCAGCATCGGCGCCGCCGTGCTGGTCCGGGCTTCCGGCGGCGATGCCGACCCGGGAGAGCTCATCGCACACGCCGACCGGCATCTGTACGACGCCAAGCATGCGGGCCGCAACCGGGTCGCCGGCGGCCTGGCGGAATGAAGCGGCGCCCGCGCTAGCGCGACGCCGTCGATGAACGTGGTGGCCTGGAATGGCGCGATCGCGGGCGGCGGCCTGCTCGGCGGTTTCCTGCTCGACCGCTGGGGCGCCGCCTCGTTCCCGTGGTCGACCGCGGCGCTGGCGGCGCTCGGCTTCGCGATCGCCTGGTCGAGCGGCACGCATGGCTTCCGGCCGGGCGCGCGCTCGGGCCCGGCCGGAAGCCATGCGTGCCGCTCAGGCGGCCAGGCCGCGCAATGAAGCGACGATATCGTGCAGGCTGGCGACTTCGCAGCTCGGGATCGCCTGCGAGTCGTTGGCCAGGCGGCCGGGATTGAACCAGCAGCTCTCGATGCCGAAACGGTTGGCGCCGAGGATGTCGGCGTCCAGGCGGTCGCCGACGATCACGGTCTCGTGCTTGGCGAAGCTGCGCGCCATCTTGCTGGTGAACTCGAAGAAGCGGCTGTCGGGCTTGGCGAAGCCGCAGGCTTCGGAAGTGGCGACGAAGGACAGGTGGGGCTGCAGCCCCGAGCTGGCGATGCGGCGGTGCTGGATCTGGTGCGCGCCGTTGGTGATGATGCCCACTTCGCCGATGCCGGCCAGGGTGTCGCACAGCTGGGCGGCGCCGTCGACCAGCACCACGGTGTCGGCCAGCGATTCCACGTACAGGTCGCTGGCGCGCTGCGGATCGATCTCGATGCCGTTGTCCGCGAAGGTCTTGCGGAAGCGCTCGACCTTGAGGAAATCCTTGGTGACGGCGCCTTGTTCAAACAGGCGCCACAGCGCGAGATTGGTCGCCTGGTATTGCTGGAACAAGGCGCCGACCTGCTCGCGCACGCCCAGCTGCTCCATGGTGCGCATGAACGAGCGCTGTTCGGAGGCGCGGAAATCGAGCAGGGTATCGTCGAGGTCGAACAGGAAGAGTCGGTGTTTCATTACGTCGGGAAGAGAGTGCAACTATTGCTTCATGGTAGCACGCTCATCCGGGACGCGCTCCGACTCAGCTCGGCTTGGGATCGGGCACCGGTTCTTCGTCGTGCGGCAGGTGCACCGGCTGGTGGTGCGGGTGCGGGGTGTCGAAGGGCTCGGGCATCGGTTCCTCGATCGGCGCCGGGTCGGGCGCGCGGTGGGCGTGGATGGGCGCGTAGGGCGGCACCCGGGTGAGGCGATGGACGGCATGAGGGGCGGCGTGCATGATGCGTCTCCTTGCTGGAATGCGGTTCGGGCTACCTTATCATGCGGCCCGGCGGCGCGGCGCGCGCCGGCAGTGGGCTACAATGCGGTTTTTCCCGAACCCAGCCTTCGCGCCGCACATGGAATTTTCGATCACCACCCTGGCCCTGCTCGTCCTGACCCCGCTGCTGGTGTGGCGCATCTACAGCCGCATCAAGACGCAGATGCAGCGCCAGCGCTCGATCGTCTCGCGCCACTACACCGGCGTGCTGGTATTCGGCGCGATGATCCTGGTGCCGCTGGCGCAGTTGTTCGACACGCCCTACAACCTGGCGGCGCTGCTGGTCGGCGCCGGCGGCGGCATCGGCTATGCCGTCTGGGGACTGAAGCTGACCCGGTTCGAGGAAACCCCGCAGGGTTACTTCTTCACGCCGCCCGCGCGCCTGGGGCTGGTGATGGCCATGATCCTGGTGGCGCGCCTGCTGTACATCGGCATCGAGGTGTATGCCAACCAGGGCAAGGGCATCCCTACCCCACGCCTGACCGACAGCCCGCTCACCATGCTGTGCGTGGGCATCACGGCCGGTTATTTCGGCTACTACTCGGCGGCGCTGCTGCGCTGGCGGCGCCGGGTGCGCAAGGCGATCGACCAGGTGTGAGGATCCAACCAGGATGATGCAAGAAGAAAGGGGCCGATGGCCCCTTTCTTGTTTATGCGGCCTTCGCCTCGTCCTTCCTTCGCTGCAGCACGAAGATCGGCTGCGCCCACTGCATGTCCTTCTTCTTCTTGCTCGTGATGAGCGTGAGTTCAGAAGGATCGTAGACGTCGGTGTTGTGCGTCAGCGGCGTCGTCATCAGGTACTGGGCGTCGGTGTTCTTCAGGAACTCGCCGACCAGCTGGATGTTGCGAATATCCAGGTGCGCGAACGGTTCGTCGATGAACACGAAGCCGCCCGAGCCTTCTTCCGATTTCAACAGGCCGATCAGCAAGACCAGCGACTTCATCACCTGCTGGCCGCCCGAGGCCTCGCCGTCGTTCATCCCGATCTGGTCCTTGCCGTCGAACTTGAAGCGCACGTGCAGGCCGGCCTGGGCCAGCTGCACGTCGTCGTTCTCCAGCCGCACCGGGTCGGCTTGCACGTCGATGCCGGCCAGCGAACCCAGTTCGCGGATGTTCTTGGTATAGGTCTTGATCGTGTAGCGCAGGCGCTCGATGTAGGCGCCGCGCGCATTGCCGGTGGCCTCGATCGCGCGGTTGTTCTGGTAGCGCCGCTCCTCGGTCTCGCTCTGGCGGGCTTCCAGCTGTTCGTGCAGGCGCGCATACTGGTCGATCACGGTCGGGTCCAGCTCCCAGTCCTCGCGCGCCAGCGAATGCTCGAGCGAACCGAGGCGCAGGTTGACCTGGTGCGCGTTCTGGTGCTTGGCTACCAGGTCGCCGCGCCAGTTGGGGTTCTTCCAGGTGACCGGCACCGCGCGCCAGCCGCGGCGCAGTTCCAGCAGCGCCTTGGCGTGCTCGCTGCGCTGCTCGATCTGGCGGCGATGGTTCAGGCGCATGCCGGCTTCGGCTTCCGACAGCGCCATGCGCGCGTTCTGCCACACGGTGTCGGCGCGGGTGCGCGCCACCGTGGCGTTCTTGCTCAGGGTCTGCAGTTCGCCCAGGCGCGCGCCGACTTCCAGGCGCTCGGTCTTGAGCGGCGCAATCGCGCGCGCGGCTTCTTCGAACTCTTCCTGGCGCGCCGACAGCTCTTTGGCGGCGTCGACGCCGGCGATGCGCGCCTTCAGGCCGCCCACTTCGGCGGCCAGCTTCGAGATGGCGAGGGTCAGCTCGTCTTCGCGCTTTTCCAGCGCCGGCATCAGTTTCTGGATCGCTTCCAGGCGCTGGGTCTTGCCGGCCGCGCCGAAGCGGTAACGCGAGGCCTCGACGAACAGCGAGCGGCCGCCGCGGCGTTCGCGGTGGTAGGCGTCCGGCGTGATCCATTCGTCCGAACGGCTCTTGAAACCTTCGTCGACCGAGTCGACGCGCTCGATGCGTTCCAGCTGGTCGATCAGCCAGCCTGGCGCTTTACTGGAGAAGCGCACCACCGACAGCAGGCTGTCGTCCTTCACCACCGGCGCGTTGACGCAGTCGGGCACGATGAAGTGGCGATAGCGTTCCTTCTCGGCCAGGCGGTAGGCCGCCGGCGCATCTTTCGCGTTCTCCAGCAGCACCACCGAGGCATAGCCGCCCAGCACGCCCTCGACCGCGCCCTGCCACTTCGGATCGGTCACTTCGACGATGTCCGACAGCATGGCGTGGGCGATGCCTTCGTCGCGCAGCGCGCGGCGCATCAGGCGCTGCGCTTCCGGCTCCGGCATCGAGGTCTTGCCCTGCAGCGCCGAGATGGTCGCCATCTCGCCCGCGATCTTGCTCGACACGGCTTCGCGCGCGCTCTTCTGGCGCGCCAGCTCGGCTTCTTTTTCTTCGAGCTGCTTGGCTACTTCAGCGATGTCGGCGCCGGCGTCCGCCGCCAGCTTCTGCAGGCGGTCGCGCTGCTCGAGCAGGCTTTCCAGGGGTTTGAGGCGCGTGTTCACCTCGGACAGGCGCTTGGCCAGCTGGCCGGCTTCAAGCTCCAGTTCGGTTTCCTGCTTCTGCGCCTCGGTGAGCGCGCGCTGCTGCGCCGCCAGCTGGCTGCGCTTCTCGGCCAGCTGGCCGTCGGCCTGCACCAGCGGCTTCTTCGCCTCGCGCAGCATGCGGCTGTTGTTGGCGGCCTTTTCGCGCGCCTCGTGGTATTGCAGCGCCGGCAGCACTTCTTCCTGCAGCTCGCGCTTTTCCTTGTTCAGGTCGGACCACTGGTGGTGGTTGGCCACGCGCAGGCGCAAGCCCTCGAGGTTGGTGCGCGAGGTCTCGAGTTCGGTTTCGAAGCGCTTCAGCTCGACCTCGGTGTCGCGCTGGTGGCGCTTGGCTTCGTCGTAGGCGTCCAGCACTTCCTTGTCGCCGAAGACCTGGAACACCAGGTCCAGCAACTGGCGCGGCGCGTACTCGCACAGCTTGTCGGTCTCGCCCTGCTCCAGCGCCAGCACCTTCGACATCGCCGGCGACAGGCCGGCCGACGCCAGGCGTTTACGGTAGTTCTCGACGCCCAGCCAGTCGGTGGCTTCGGTCACTTCCTCGATCTCGACGTTCCCCGGACGCATCAGGTACTGGCGCTTCCAGTCGCCGCCGTTCTTCTGCACCTGGCAGAACAAGGTCACCTCGTCGTCCGAGAAGAAGCCCGAATGGCGGAACGGCCGGTTCGACAGCTGGCGTCCGATCGGCTTGTTGTCGACCACGGCGCGCAGCCAGGCGCTTTGCTGGCCCGAGTGGCGCGCATAGTGCTTATAGGTGCGCCCCATCGAGCAATCGAGGCCGAACAGGGTGCGCATCGCGTCGAGCAGCGTGGTCTTGCCCGAGCCGTTCTGGCCGGCGATCGTGATGATCTTGGCGTCCAGCGGGATGTTCTTGATCCGCTGCCAGTAATCCCAGTGGACCAGTTCAAGTGATTTAATGTGGAACATCGGCTATCTCAGTTCGGGGTATCGGTTGCGTCGTCAGTGGCATCCGGCTGCTCGACCGCCACCGCATCGTTGGCGGCTTCAGCGTCGACGGCCACCTTGCGCGGAGCGGCGGCCAGCGGCGCGCGCTTGAAGACTTCGGACAGCGCGCCGTTGATGATGCGCTCCTTGAGCACGTCGGTGTCCATCATCAGGTCCAGCAGCGGGCCTTCCAGGATCACGTCGCCGCGCCGTTCGATGAAGCCGAGCTTGGACAGCACGCCCAGGTTCATGTCCATGCGGGTCTTCTTGCCGAGCTTGTCGCCGAAGTCCGACAGCAGCGCGGTGTACGAGATGCCGATCGACGCGTCTTCGGCGCGCGGAATCGGCGTCTCCTTCTCGAACATGTCGTTCTGGTCGTCGTCCACCGTGGTGTGGGTTTCCTGGCGCTCGCGCTTGGGCAGGATGATCTGGGCCCACAGCACCACCAGCAGGGCCACGCCGTCGCGGGTCAGGCCGAAGTTGTTGTTCTGCCAGATGTCCTTGGCGCCGAAGATCTTCGGCTCGACGTTGCGGTGCAGGGCCACGGTCACGTGGTCGGCATACACGTTATCGAGCAGTTTGAGGCCCGATTCGAGCAGGCGCTTGTCGACTTCGGCGCGGAACTGGTCGTCCGACAGCGCGCGCTTGACCATCTTGTCGTCGCGGCGCAGGGTCTGGTGCGTCAGCAGGCGCGCGATCAGGATTTGTGCATCGTCATTCATGTGGGCGTGCCGTCCGGAGGTAGATCTAGATTGAGGGAGAGGGTCGCGAGCGACATGGCCGCCACTTCGGGGTCGTCGAGTTCGATCATCTGGTCCTGGGCCTCGAAGGCCAGCGGCAGGCGCGCCAGGTCGGCGGTCGCGCCCTGCAGGCTGGCCTCGGCCGCGTCGCCCAGCAGCGGCAGCAGCGAGGCGCGGTAGGACGCCAGGGCGAAGCTGGCCGGCAGCAGCGATTCATGCAGCTGCACCCGACGGGGGCCGACTTCCGAAAACTCGGGGAAGTTGCCCAGGTTGGCGAAGTCGGCCAGCTTGTTGATCCAGTCGTTCAGCTCGACCATCATGGCCGGGTTGTCGTTGATCGTCAGCGGCGCATCCTGGCCGCTCGGCAGGCCTTTCGGACCGGTCGAGATCACGCGTTCGGCCAGGAGCTCGGTCTCGGCCACGTCGATCATCTCGGCCGGGGTGGCGAACAGCGGCGTCACCGGGCGGTCGATCGCATCCGATGCCAGGCTCGCCAGGTCCTCATGGGCCAGCAGCCAGCGCTTGACGTCGGTGGTCGACAGGCCGGACTGGCCCAGGTGCACGCGCTGGCGCTCGATCTGGTTCAGCGCACGCGAGAACATGCCCTGCATATTGAGCAGCGCGCTCTGGGCCCGGCCGATGGCCTGGGCCGCGCGATGGGTGGCGGAATCGGCGCGTTCGTCCGAGGTGATGGCGCGCAGGATGACCGAGCCCTTCTCCACCCAGTCGCAGGCCATATGCCACTTGGCCTGCGAGGTGCGCAGGCGGAACTCGGAGCCGGAGGCGATCGCGTCGCGGAATTCCTCGGTCAGCTCGATCAGGCGGCCCAGCAGGTGCTTCAGCTGGTCGACAGTCACGCCGCCGACCGCCTGGGCGCCGGCCACCTGCGACAGCAGGAAGCCCATCTCGGCGTCGTCGTCTTCCGGCTTGCCCAGCGCCAGCAGGGTCTCGAGCGCGGACAGGACGTTGCGCGCCAGCGGCGTGATGCGGTAGACGGCAGCCGGGGCGTCCCAGGCCAGCAGGCCGTGGCCGCGCAGGCGGTTGAGCACCGTCTCCAGGCTCTCGGGGATCAGGTAGGCCAGCTTCTGGTTGATGTCGGCGCGCGAGAACGCCGAAGTGGCGGTGTCGCCGGCCAGTTCGCGCAGGACGAGCAGGCGCACCAGCACGCCGTCCTGGGTGCCGTGGAACAGGGCCGTGAAGGCCGACAGCATCGGCTGGGCACGCTTGAGGTGGAAGACTTGCTCGATTTCGTCGGGAGCGACGCCTTCCTGGAAGTGTGCTTGCAGCGGATCAAGTTCCGGCGCTAAAGCCGGGGAGTCGGCAGCGAGGGCCGCGCCGGCAAGGGGATCGATCATCGTTGTTACCAGTCTCTCGTGCGCGGTCGAGACGGGCCTGCGCTGCCAATATTGACAATATTGTCATGCACGTACTTACAGGCCCGACCGGCTTCGCGGGGGCGTCAGTATAACAGGCTGGACTGGGCGATTGACGATTGCCGGCCCCGACCGGGGGCCGACAATTGCGGGAAAGACACAGTGTGTCTTATGGCTTGGCAATGCTTTTGAGCGTCTGCTCGATGGTTTCCTTGTCGCCTTCCGTGAAACGGATCTTGACCGGATACCATTCGTGCGCGGGCGCCAGCCACACCTCGATGCTCTGGTCGCGGCTGCCCGGCAGCGCCTCGCGGCTGACCAGCACGGCGTCGACCTGGCCCAGCCCGGTCTTCACCTTCTCGCGCTTGACCACCTTGAAGGTCCAGGCTTCGGCGCTGCTGCGGCCGGCCACGAAGAACGGCCATTCCGAGCCCGGCTTGAACTTGTCGCCAGCGGCGCGCGCGACGGCCGCCAGCTGCCAGGTGATCGATACACGGTCCTGCTCGCCGCCCTTGAGCGGATAGGTCTTGTCGCCTTCGGAGAAACTCATGACTTTTTCGCCACGGTCGAAGGTGATCGAGGTCGGGTCCTTGCGCAGGCGCTTTTCGGAAAATTCCACCGGCGCCAGGCCGAATTCGTCGATGGCGCCCTGGCTGCGGTTGTCGAGCAGGGTGCCGAGGATCGCCACGCGCGATTCGACCCGCAGGTCGTATTTGCCGTCGCCGGCGCGCCAGGCGACGGTGGCGTCGCCCTTGAGCGACAGGCCGCGCTGGCGCGCGCTCAGGTCATAGTGCAGGTCGGCCGAGGGCGGCAATTCGAAGGCGCGCTTGACGGCAGGATGCGCTGGGTTGGCGGCCTGGGCGCCTGCACTGCCCAGGGCGAGCGCCAGCGTGCACACCACGCCGGCTTTTCGAATGTTGTCTAGAAGCATATCAAAATCCTGAATGGTTCAAGACGATATTATTCACTGTTTGCGTGGTTACTGCTCCATTGGCCTCCGTATTGCGAATCCGCACCGGATACCAGCCGTGTTGCGGGGCCAGCCAGATGTCGAGTGTCGACTTGTACGAGCCGGGCTGCGGCGGGCGCGTCAGGCGCCAGGTTTGCAGCTTGCCCAGCCTGGTATCGATCTCTTCCTGCCCCACCACCCTGAACCGGTAAACGCTGGCGTCGCGGTCTTCGCCGACCAGGATGTCGATATCGCCGTTCAATTGTTTGGCGTCGCCGCGCGCGATCGCCGACAGTTGCAGCGGGATGCTGGCCTTGTCCTGGGCGCCGGGCGCCAGCGGATAGACCGCCTGCGACGCCGAGAAGGTCAGTTTGTTTTCGCCCCAGTCGAAATGGGTGGCCGTGAGCGAACGGCCGCGCCGCTTTTCCGTCATCCTGATCGGCGCAAAGCCGGTGGCGGCCACCGCGCCCTCGCTGTGCAAGACCACCAGGTTGACCCGCGTAAATACCACCCGGATGCCGGCCTCGACCTGGATCTTGTAGGTGTCGTCGTTCAGTTGCCAGGCCAGGACGGCCTCGCCCGACCATTCGGCGCCGTCCTTGTCGGTACGCGCGACGTCCAGCGTGATCGTGGCCGGAGGCGGCATGTCGATCGTGTAGCGGCGCACCTCCGGCGCCGCCGGGGCGGCCGGCTCGGCCGCTGGCGCCGGCGTTTCCGGAGCGGGAGGCGCGGGCGCGGCCGTTTTCGGCGGCACCGGCGCTGCAGGCGCCGCCACCGGCTCGACGCCGGCGCCTCCGGGCACGCCATCGGCCGCGGCGGCGTGACTCTCCGGGCTGATGTCCCCAGCCTGCGCGGGCAGCCCGAGTTCGACCGGCAGCGGGGGAATCACGGGCAGGGGCGGCGGTCCAGAATCGGGCACCGGCAGCGGCGCGGGCGGCGGCGGAGGCGCCGGCGCGGCGGCCGGCAGGACTTGCGCCAGCAGGGTTGCCGGTCCGCCCTCCTCCCCGGCCTGGCGCGGGAGCGACAGGTTCACGTCGAGCAGCACGCTCAACACGATCCAGTGCAGCAATACCACCAGCGCGACCGGCAGCAGCCGGCGGCGACGCGGAAGAAGGAGTGGTGCGGATGGCATACCGCTAGTGTAGCGCGGGCACGGCCGGCGCTGCACGGCGCCACCGTACCGGCCAGGGGAGCGTCAGGTAATCGCGCCGCCGTCGACGGTGAGGACGGCGCCGGTGATCTGGCGCGCCGCCGGGCTGGCCAGGAAGGCGACCGCCGTCGCCACGTCGCGCGGCGCGCCGAAGCGTCCCAGCGGGATCAGCGACTTCTGGAATTCGGCGAAGTCGCCGTTGGCCGGATTCATGTCCGTGTCGGTCGAGCCCGGCTGCACCAGGTTGACCGTGATGTCGCGTGGACCCAGTTCGCGCGCCAGGCCGCTGGTGAAGGTCTTGAGCGCGGCCTTGGTCAGGAAATACACGGTGGCGCCCTCGCCCACGATGCGGTCGGCGCCGGCCGAACCGATGGTGACGATGCGGCCGCCCTGGCCCAGGTGCGGGATGGCGGCCTGCGCCGCCAGGATCGGACCGCGCACGTTCACGTCCAGCAAGGCGTCGATATCCTCCACGGCGATGTCGGCGATCGGCGCATAGCGGGCGATCGCGGCGTTGTTGACCAGGATGTCCAGGCCGCCCAGCACCCGCGCCGCCTCGTCGACCGCGCGCCGGATCGCCGCCGGGTCGGCGCTGTCGGCCTGGATCGCGACCGCCTTGCGGCCGTGGCCTTCGATGGTGCGCACGACTTCCTGGGCCCGCTCGGCCGAACGCTCGTAGGTGATCGCCACGTCGGCGCCCTGCTGCGCCAGTTCGATGGCGATGGCGGCGCCGATGCCGCGCGATGCGCCGGTCACGATGGCGCGCTTCCCTTGCAAGTTATTCATGACATTCCTTTTTGTGTTGATCGATACAGAAATAGTAGATGCCCGGCCGGCGCGCTGTCAATTGATTTTTGTAGTGATCGGCACATATATGATGAAACGGCGTGCGGCGTTGTCCCGACCTGCGGCCGGACATATACTGTGCGCGATGCAAACGCCCGACCATCCCCTCCACGCCGAAGCGGCCGAACCAGCCGCGAATGCGCGCCCGCCGACGCGCGCCCGCGGCCGGCCGCGCGCCTTCGACCGCGAGGCCGCCTTGTCAAAGGCCATGCGCCTGTTCTGGCAAAAGGGCTACGAGGCCACGTCGCTCGCCGACCTCACCGCCGCGATGGGCATCGCTTCGCCCAGCCTGTACGCGGCCTTCGGCTCCAAGGAGGCGTTGTTCGTCGAGGCCCTGAACCATTACGGCGCCACCTATGCCTGGGGCTGGAAGAACTTCCTTGAGGCCGCGACCGCGCGCGACGCGGTCCAGGCATGGCTGATGGATTCCGCCGCCTTCCTGACCGGCGACATCGAAGACGTCCCGCTCGGCTGCATGGCGACCCTGTCGGTGATCGGCGCCGCGGGCCACCAGGGGTTGTGCGAGCAGACGCGCGCCGCGCGCGCCGCGCCGCGGACGGTCGTCAGGACCCGCCTCGAACAGGGCGCCGCGAACGGCGAGATCCCGGCCTCGGTCGACCTGGACGCGCTCGCCCGCTTCGTGCAGGTCGTCCAGAACGGGATGTCGCTCCACGCGCGCGACGGCGCCAGCCGCGCCGAACTGGAGGCGGTGGCGCGGATGGCCATGCGCGGCTGGGACGCCTTGATCGCAGGCTAGCGGCGGCGCGCCATCAGCGCAATGCGGCCAAATGGTTGCCGAGCCGCTGACCGAGCGCGCAAATCGTCAGCGACGGATTGACGCTGCCGGCGGTCGGAAACACCGAGCCGTCGCTCACCCACACGTTCTCGAAACCGAACACCTTGAGGTTGGCGTCGACGACGCCGTGTTGCGGCGTCGTCGCCATGCGCGCCGTGCCGAGGTGGTGGGCGGCGGAGGCGCAGGTATCGCGCCAGCCCGTCATCGGGTCGGCCCGGCAGCCGCTCACGTCGCCGTGCCCGCGAAAGCCGGCCATCAGCAGCTCGTGATACTGCGTGAACATCTCGATGTCCTGCTTGCTGAGCTGCCAGTGCACGCGCGCGATCGGCATGCCGTAGCGGTCGCGCTCGTGATCGGACAGGCTGACCTGGCTGTGCGGGTTGGGCAGCTGCTCGGTCATGAAGAACAGGTCGCCATGGTGCGAGCGCAGGCCCAGCGGCAGCTTCTGGTGCGCGATGCGCCACAGGATGTAGGGGTGGCGCACCAGCGACGCCACGTGCGACAGGCCGATGTCGCGCGGCCCGCGCACGCCGAGGAAGGACATCACCGCCTTGTTCGGCACCGGACGCCGGTTGATGCCCTTGCGGATGAACACCGCGTGGTTGGGCAGGCGGTGGGTCTGCTGGAATTCGTGCTTGAGCATGAGCCCCGGGAAGACCTGGATGTCTTCCTTGCCCCCCCTGGCGCGCGCCTTCGGCTTGCCGGCAAGCGGCTGGCGGAACGTGACTTGCGACAGGTAGCCGGCCGGATGGTCGATCAGGTTGCGCCCGAGCCACCAGGACGGCGGCTGCGCCATGCCATGCTGGCCGAGTGAATTGAGCAAGAGGCGCGGCGTCTCGAGCGCGCCGGCCGCGATCACGAAGCGGTTGGCCCGGACCTCGATCCGGTGCGCGCCGCTGCCCACGACCAGGACATGAGTGCGTCCATGCCTTTGCCGCAGCTGCAGCGCGGTGCCGTTGTACACGCAGCGCGTCTTGCCGTTGCGGCACCATTCGCGCAGGATCGGCTTGCCCCTGAACGGCGGCGAGCGGTAGCGGTAAGCCTTGGAAGCCAGCATATTGCCCATCCCGAGCGCCATGCCGCCGTGGTGACCTGCAGTGTCGTGCGGCATGTCCTGGCCGCCGCACAGGAAGTCCAGCGCCAGCGCATACCAGGGATCGAGATCGCCGCGCGTGATGGCCCAGCCGCTGTGGGCAATCCAGGGGCGCTCGAGAAAATCCTCGTCGTCGAGCGGCGCGCACACGCCATGCCAGAACGCGGTGCCGCCGCCCACTTCGAGCCCGCGACTGGTCGAAATGCCGAACGGACGGCCGACGCTTTCGATGCGCACCGCGGGCGGATCGCGGCGCGACGCGGTCATTGGCCCGGTTTCGACGAACAGCACGTCGCGTCCGGCGCGCACCAGGGGCTGGGCCGCGGAAATCGCCCCCATGCCGGTGCCGACGATGCAGACGTCGGTCTGCAGTGTCGTGTCTGGTGCTAACTGCCTGCCATCGATGAGCATCCGATTCACCACCAAGGTTGATTGCCATAATGCAATTTGTGCAGCGCAACTTTTCCATCGTAACGTAAGGACGGACTTTGCTCAATAGACAATATTCCTATTAGTTAATCCAGCTTTGGTTCCAGCGCAAACTCGGCGTCTTCGGCCCGATGCGCTGCATGGCCTGTGAGGGCGTAATCTGCTACGCTTGCCGCACAAACAACGGAGACCGCTCATGCTGAATCAGCCCATGCCTGGAATGACCGACACGCTCGAATTCGTCAAGAACCTGTGGGGCGGCATGAACATCCCCGGCGCCATGCCCGGCATGGGCGGCATGCCGATGCCGGGCGCCGGCCTGTCGGTCGACGACCTGGACAAGAAGATCGCCGACCTGAAGGCGGTCGAGTCCTGGCTCAACCTCAACCTGGGCATGCTGCGCGGCTCGATCCAGGCGCTCGAAATCCAGCGCGGCACCCTGGCCACGCTCAAGGCGATGGGCGACAGCATGGCCCAGGCCATGAGCCAGACCGGCGCCGCCAGCGACGCCGCCATGGCGCCGTTCGCGCAATTCTTCACCCAGGCCGCGCAGGCCGCCGCCAGGCCCGCGGACAGCGCCACCCCGCCTCCTCCAGCGCCGCCGTCCGCGCCGGCGTCCGAGACTGCGCAGCCGCCCCAGGGCGCCGAGGCCGCGCATGCCGCCATGCCGGCGGCCGTCGCCTGGTGGAACCTGCTGCAAGACCAGTTCCGGCAAGCCGTGGCCAGCGCGATGCCGCCGGACAGCGCCAGTCCGGACAAGGCCGGCGGCGCACCGTCCGATGGCGGCGCCGACAGCCCGGCGGCTGGCGCCGCGGCCGGTGGCGCTGGCGCCGGCAAGGCGTCCGCAGGCCAATCCGCCAACGCCCAGAATGGCAACGGCAATCCGGCCCCCGCCCGGCGCGGCGCGCGCGGCAAGAGCGACAAGGCCTGACCCCGCTGCATTGATCCAAACGGTGGCGCTCGCCTGCAAACCGTGCTGAACTGACCCGGCGGCCCGGCCCGGCCGCTTTCCCGTCCAGCCGGAGCGAGCCATGTTGCCGAGCGACCTGACCCACCTGACGCCCTCGCAGGTCGACGACCTGCGGCGCAAGCTCGCCGCCGCCGGCTGCGATCCGCCGCCTGGGGCGCGCACCGTCGCCGAACTGCAGGATGCCTTCGCCCAGCTGCGCAAGCGCCATGGCCTGGCGCCGTCGGACAAGATCGACGGCGACCTGCTGCGCTGCCTCGACGCCGCCGCCGGCCACCTGTTCGGCGAGGTGCTGCGCGACGAACTCGACATGCTGCGCCCCGAGGCGGGCGACATGCGCGAGGAAGCGCTGGACGCCGCCCTGCCGCCCGACCGCGAGCGCCTCTTGCGGCGCGCCCATGGCGGCATGCTGACCGGCCTGGCCCTGTCCGGCGGCGGCGTGCGCAGCGCCACCTTCAGCCTGGGCGCCCTGCAGGCGCTGGCGCGCTGCGGCCTGCTGCGCCACATCGACTACCTGTCCACCGTGTCCGGCGGCGGCTTCGTCGGCGGCTGGCTGTCCAGATGCCTGCACGCCAACGGCGGCGACATCGGCAAGGTGGAAGCCATGCTGGCGCCGCAGGCCGGCAGCGTCGAGGCGCCCGAGCTGCGTTTCCTGCGCCAGTACAGCAACTACCTGTCGCCGCAGGGCGGCATGTTCAGCGCCGACACCTGGACCCTGGTCGGCACCTATGTGCGCAACACGGGCCTGAACCTGGCCATGCTGGTGGCCTGGATGTGCGCCCTGCTGCTGCTGCCGCGCTTTACCGTCTGGGCCGTGCACCGCGTGGTCGCGCCTGGCGGAGCCTGGACGCACCTGGCCGACATCGCCTGGATTCTCGGCGTGCTGCTGTTCCTGTTCGCCGTGTTCTGCATCGCGCTGTCGATTTCGAGCAAGCCCGAAAGCTCGCGCGGGATGCGCCGCTTTCCGCTGTCGCAAGGCGCGGTCCTGTGGTGCATCAACCTCCCCTTGCTGCTGGCGGGCTTCCTCGGCAGCCTGGGCCTGTGGCGCCACGGCGGCGCGGCGCCGTCGACCTTCCTGCCAGCCCAGCTCGAGGGCCGCTGGCACTGGCTGCTGGCGCCGGGCCTGGTCTACTTCATCGTCTGGGCCTGCGGCTGGTACCTGGCCCACGACCGCTCCAGCCCCTACCGCCGCACCGGCTATACCGTGTGCGCCGCAGGGGCGGCGGCCGTGCTGCTGGTGCTGCTGGAAGCCGGCCGCGCCTTCGCGCCCGGGATCCTGGCGCTGCTGCGGGCCGATGCCGCCCGCCTGTCGCTGCTGCTGTGCTGGACGGTCGGCCTGCTGCTGGCGCTGGCCGGCTGGCTGGCCATCTACACGCGGCTGCACGCCGACCCGCCGCTGCGCGACCTGACCCGCGCCGAACTGGGCGAAGGCCTGTCGCACTTCCTGTGCGCGATGGGCGCGCTCACCCTCGGCACTCTGCTGCTGCTGGGCGGGATGGCGGTGCTGCCCGATCCCGCCGGCCAGCGCGTGCTGAACGACGCGATCGCCCTCGCCACCTTCGGCATGCCGCTCATGATGGCGCTGTTCGCCGCCACCATGACCCTGATGATCGGCCTGGTCGGCCGCCTGTACAGCGACGCCAGCCGCGAATGGTGGAGCCGCCAGGGCGCCTGGACCGCGATCTTCGCCCTCCTGTGGTTGACCGTGTACGCCACCTGCTTTTACATTCCTCCCTTGCTGCACTGGACCTGGCTGACCTACGAGCCCTGGTCGAACCTGGGCACCCTGCTCGGCTGGCTGGCGATGACCGCCTTCGGTCTCAAGGCCGGCAGCAGCATGTCGACCGGCGCGCGCGGCGCCCCCGACCCGAAGCTCGAACTGGTCGCGCGGCTGGCGCCCTATGTGTTCACGGTCGGGATTTTCGCCCTCTTGAGCAGCCTGGTGCAGGTCACGGTGGCGCTGCCGCATATCGCCTGCCCCGGGGCCAGGCTGACCTGCGTGCTGCGCGCCCATGCCGACGCCACCCTGGCAACGGACGGCACGACCCTGCTGCTGGCCTTCGGCGCCTTCCTGGGCGCCGCCCTGTTGCTCGGCTGGCGGGTCGACATCAACAAGTTTTCCCTCTATATGCTGTACCGCAACCGGGTGGTGCGGGCCTGGTTCGGCGCCGGCAACCGCGCGCGTCAGCCGCATCCCTTCACCGGCTTCGATCCCAACGACGACATGCTGCTGGCCGAGCTGCGCTACGGGCGGCCCTACCCGATCGTGAACACCGCGCTGAACCTGGTCAGCGGCGCCGAGCTGGCCTGGCAGACGCGGCGCACCGCCTCGTTCGCCTTCACGCCGCGCTGGTGCGGTTACGAGTAATCCAGCGTGGCGCCTGGCGGCGCGGGCGCGCCAGCGGGCTGCTACCGGCCGACCGACCAGTATGCCTCGCGCTCCGGCGTCGGGCTGGACGACGACGCCGGCGTGCGGCTCGGGATGGCGGTGGCCCTGTCCGGCGCCGCGGCCAGCCCGAACATGGGCGCCCATTCGTCGCCGCCGTTGAACTTCCTGATGACGATGTTCAACGTGCGCCTGGGGCGCTGGTGCCCGAATCCGGCGCGCCGCGCCTGGACCAGCGCTTCGCCGCCGATCGGCCTGTTCAGCCTCTTGTCCGAGCTGTTCGGCCAGCTCGACTCCGACGCCGCCTACGTCCACCTGACCGACGGCGGCCACTTCGACAACCTCGGCATCTACGAACTGGTGCGGCGCCGCTGCCGGCTGGTGATCGCGGTCGACGTGGGCAGCGACCGCCACCTGGCGTTCGAAGACCTGGGCAACGCGATCCGGCGCTGCGCCACCGACCTGCACGTGCGCATCGACCTCGACGTCTCGCGCCTGGGCGCGCTCGGCGACAAGGGCATGTGCGGCGCCAGCTGTGCGGCCGGCACCATCCGCTACAGCCTGGCCGACCGCGGCGCGGCCGACGGCGTGCTCCTGTACGTGAAGCCAGCCATCGTCGGCAACGAGAACGCCGACCTGCTCAACTACCGCAAGCTGCATCCCGACTATCCGCACGAGAGCATCGCCGACCAGTGGTTCGACGAAGCCCAGTTCGAGAGCTACCGCGCGCTGGGCGACCACATCGTCGACTGCGCGCTGCGCGAGGCGGCGCGCGCCACCGTGGGCGGGCACGGCGAACAGGATATCGAGGCGCTGTGCGCGCAGCTGCTGCAGCGGCATGGGCCGGGGGCGGCGCCGCGGCCGCAGGGGGCGTGATAGGCTGCGTCCACCAGCGATGCCAAGGACCATGATGAATCGAGCTTCCCGATGACCCGCGCAACCGTCGTCACCTTCGACCTGTCCACGATCGCCAGCATCCGCGAGCTGCACGAACTGATGGCCAAGACCCTGCACTTCCCCGAATGGTATGGCCCCAACTGGGACGCATTCTGGGATGTGATCATCGGGCTTGTCCCGATGCCGGAAAAGCTGCGCCTGATCGGCTGGGACGACTTCGCGCAGCGCTTCCCGCGCGACGCCTTCATCATGAAGAAATGCCTGACCGAGCTGGCCGAGGAATACCCCGCGAACGCGTCCGACGTCGACTATCTCTGAAGGATTGGCGCCCGCGCCGGCGCGGCGGGCGTCGCCAGCAGCCGCCCCAGGCAGGCCAGCGCTAGCAGTGAGAACAGCGCCGCGCTGCCCAGGGTCAGGCGGTAATCGTGGCCCGAGTGGTCGAGCAGCGGCCCGATGCAGCTGGCCACCAGGATGTTGGCGAAGGCGACCAGGATGTCCTTGCTCGCGTTGTAGCGCACGAACTCCTCGCGCGGGAACAGCGCCAGCGGCATCGCCGCCGCCGCGGTGAAATAGGCGCCGGAGCAGATCACGTGGGCGACGTAGAACGGGCGGAAGCTGGCGGCGCCGTCGACCAGCAGCCAGCCGCCCAGCGCGATCGCGAAGTACAGCGCCATCATGGCGGCGGCCACCCGCACCGCGCCGCGCCGGTCGACCAGCCAGCCGATGACGAAGGCGCTGGCGATCGACACCGCATAGGCCAGCGCGGTCAGCTCGCCCAGCTCCGCCTTCGACAAGCCCAGGTCGAGCGCATAGTGCAGCGAAAAGGTGTTGAAGGGGACGAAGGTGACGGCGGCCAGCATGAAGGCGCCGAAGATCCACAGGTAGCGGCGCTGGGCGCAGCAGTGCCGCAACTGCGTGCGCGCCAGCGCCAGCCGCCCGCCCGCTGAAGCCGCGTCGTCATGCGCGTTTGGCGGCGGCGGGTAGTCGCCCTCGCGCACCATCAGGCACATCAGCGGTATCGTCAGGCCGAAGACCAGGGCGATGGCCACCAGGATCTCGGCCAGCCAGGCTTCGCTCAGGGCGAACAGCGTCATGTTGAAGCCGATCGCCACGCCCAGGCCGACGACCCGCACCGCGGCATAGAAGCGGCCGGCCAGCCCGAACGGAATGACGTCGGCCACCAGCCCGGCGAACAGCGCCATGGTGGTCATGGCGGCGGCGTCGAACACGGTCCAGAACAGGCAGAACACGCCCAGTTCGAGCGCGCGCAGGCTAGGCGCCCAAGCGCCCAGCAGCGCGTGCGCGCCGGCCGCGAAGGACGGCGCCAGGGCCACGCACAACATGGCGGCGGCGGCCAGCGGCGCGCTGATCACCAGGTACGGACGGCGCCGTCCCCAGCGGCCGCGGCTGCGGTCGGAACGCAGCCCGATCGCCGGCACCACCAGCAGGCTGATAAGCGCCGGCACGGTCGACAGCAGCATGGCGACGGCGGTGTCCGACGCGCCGTGGTTGCGCAACACGACCAGCCCGATCGGTCCGGCCCAGCGCTCGCGCACCGCGATCCCGAGCGCGCCGACCAGCAGCCAGCCGACCAGCACGCACAAGCCCCAGGCGCCATAGCGCAGCGTGCCGGCCTGCCAGCGTGCGTTATCCAGGGCGGCGCGCCGCATCCTGGATCTACGCCGGCGCGGGGCCGGTCGAGTCGCGCACCACCAGCTCGGTGGCGAAGGCGATGCGCTCGGCGGCCGGCGGGCGGCCTTCGATCATCTCGACCACTTCCCGCACCGCGCGCTCGGCCAGCGCCTCATAGGGCTGGTGCATCGTGGTCAGGCGCGGGAACACGTGGCTGGCGGTCGAGATGTCGTCGAAGCCGACCACCGAGACGTCGGCCGGCACCTTCAGGCCGCGGCTGGCGACGGCGTCGATGGCGCCGAACGCCATCTCGTCGTTGGCGGCGAAGATGGCGCTGGGCGGCGCCGCGAGGTCGAGCAGGCGCAGCGTGGCGGCGAAGCCGCCGGGCTGGTTGAAGGCGCCGTCCACCACCAGGGCCGGGTCGACGGCGATGCCGGCCGCCGCCAGCGCTTCGGCATAGCCGCGTTCGCGCTCAGCGCTCTGGCCGGTGCGCTTGGTGCCGGCGATGAAGGCGATGCGGCGGTGCCCGAGGCCGATCAGGTGCTCGACCGCACGGCGCGCGCCGATGCGGTTTTCCAGCACGATGGTCGGCAGCGCCAGCTGGCGCGCATCGAAGAACACCAGCGCGCAATTGAGCTGCTGGCGCTCGACCACGTCGAGGAAGCGGTCGTCGGCGGTCGGCATCAGGAGCAGCAGGCCGTCGCACAGCTTGCTGAGCGTGGCGCAGGTGGTCATCCGGTCCGGGCTGTCGAAGCGGTCGGCGTTGAACAGCAGCAGGTCGTAGTCGCGCTTGCGCGCCTGCTCGCCGATGGCGCGCACCAGCTCGTGCAGCACCACCGGGCCGTAGTTGTTCATGAACACGCCGATCAGCTTGCTCTTGTCGCCGCGCATGCGGCGCGCCAGCATGTCCGGCGTGTAATTCAGCTGGGCCGCGGCCGCCATGATGCGCTCGCGCGCCGCGTCCGACACATAGCCGGTGCCGCGGATCGCGCGCGAGGCGGTGATCGGCGCGACGCCGGCCAGGCGCGCGACCTCGCTCAGTTTGCTGGCTTTGGCCATCGGTCTCCTTCAATCGATCATGTTGTTGAGTATTTCTAGTTATCCAACCCCGACCTGTGGTTACGATACCACGTCGAGCTCGGCCGATTCCAGATATTTTTCAGCAAAATCAGGTGCTTATCCCACTGATACGGCGTCTACCGCCCTGTTGTTGAGTATTTACGAGTCAAATGGTAACGTAACCATACGGTTGTCATACAAGCGCAATGGTCGGCGACCGGTGCTTCATCTTCAGCCGCACGTGCCAAGCACGGCGGCCCGACATTACAAGCGAACCTCGAAGTTCGCGGTCAGGAGACACTATGCAAAAGAAGATTTTGGCCGCGGCCCTGCCGCTGGCCTTGGCCGCCGCAACCATGCCACCCGCGCTGGCCCAGCAACAGCCCACTACGCCACCCTCACCGCCCGACGCTGCAACTGCGGACGCTACTGCCGCCACACCGGCCGCCGGCAGCACGGCCGCGCCCACCACCGTGGTGGTCACCGGCTTTCGGTCCAGCCTGCAGAAGGCGCTGAACCTCAAGCAGCAGGCGATCGGCGTGCGCGATTCGATCGTCGCCGAGGACATCGGCAAATTCCCCGAGGCGAACGTCGCCGAGTCGCTGCAGCGCGTGCCCGGCGTGATCCTGAACCGCGACGACAGTTCGGGCGAAGGCCAGCGCATCTCGATCCGCGGCCTGCCGACCGAATATTCGGTGACGACCCTGAACGGCGCGCCGGTCAACACCACGTCGACCAGCACCATCGGCAGCGCCGCGCGCGGCTTCAACTACGACGTGTTCGCGTCCGAACTGTTCGGCCGGGTCGACTTCTACAAGTCGCCGCTGGCCGAGCTGACCGAGGGCGGCATGGGCGGCATCGTCGACCTGCAGACCCCGCGCCCGTTCGACAGTCCCAAGCGCACCATCCGCTACGCGGTCTCGGGCGCCTACAACACCAGCGCCAGGGAGGCCGATCCGACCGGCTTCGCGCTGTATTCGAACACCTGGGGCCCATGGGGCTTCCTGGCCGGCGTGGCCCATTCGAAGGCGGTCAACAACCGCTCCGGCTTCGAAGCCACCGGCGGCTACAACAGCTCCGCCAACGGCAGCCGCACGCCCGTGATGGGCAACTTCGCCCTCGCCCTCGACTACGACGCCCCCCGCGCCAACCTGTCCGGCTACTCGCGCGAACAGATCGACAACGCCCTGCTGCCGCGCATCTACCGCTACTACGGCTCGCAGAACCGGCGCAGCCGCGACGGCCTGGTGAGCTCCCTGCAGTTCAAGCAGGGCGACCTGAACCTGAGCCTGGACGGCCTGTACTCGCGCCTGGAGAACAGCCGCGACGAGCTGTACTACGGCCTCCTGATCCGCAACACCCGCACCACCAACCGCAACGCGCCGCCGGGAACGAACGGCCACAACGGCCTGGTGCCGATCGACGTGAAGATCGATCCCGGCTCGAACCTCCTGACCGGCACCTTCGGCAACACCTCGTACAGCAGCGGCGTGACCTATGGCGAAGACAAGACCGAGTTCGGCTACCTGGCGCTCAACGGCCGCTGGCAGGCGCGCCCGGGGCTGGTGGTGACCGGCCAGGTGAGCGCCAACAACAGCAAGGCCACCAGCTATTCGGACACCCTGTCGGGCCAGATCTTCGGCGTCGACACGACCATCGACTACGGCACCGACCATGTCTACCCGTCGATGTCCTCGCCGGTCGACTACACCGACCCTGCCAGTTTCAGCGGCTTCGACGTCACCACCGGCTGGACCCGCGAGCGCGACAAGGGCCGCCAGGCGCGCCTGGTGGTGGACTATGACTACGACCTGTTCGGGGGCTGGACCGGGCGCCTCAAGACCGGCCTGGTCTACGTCGACACCAGCAAGGACGTCGAAAAACGCAATGCCGGCGCCGCCATGAAGGCGAAGATGGTCGCCCTGGGCGACGCCAGCGTGCGCGCCAATATGGTCTCGGTCCTGCCGATCCCCGACCTCGACATGGGGCCCGGCTGGCCGAACCGCTTCGGCACCTTCACCCGCGACTATGCCTTCTCGACCTACGACCCGGTCGCCTTCAATACGAGCGAAGCGTTCACGCCGGCGCAGAGCTTCGGCGCGGCCGAGAAGGTCAGCACCGGCTTCGTCCAGTCCGACTTCAAGGGCGACGTGCTGGGGCGGGAGCTGCGCCTGAACGCCGGCGTGCGCTGGTCGCAGACGAAGCTCGACATCGACAACTTCAAGAGGAGCGGCAGCGGCAACACCTACCAGCCGAACAGCGAACAGGGCAAGTACACCAATGTGCTGCCGGCCGTCAGCGCGGCCTGGGACCTGAACGACGAACTGATCTTCCGCACTTCATGGGGCAAGACCATCAGCCGCGCCTCGCTGTCGATCATCGCGGCCCAGACCGTGATCCCGAACGCCTTCGACAATACCGCGACCGCCGGCAACCCGAATTTGCGGCCGCAGCAGTCGAAGAACTTCGACACCAGCCTGGAATGGTATTTCAAGCCGGGCAGCCTGCTGTCGGCGGCGTATTTCAAGAAGAAGCTGACCGACGCCACGGTGTCGACCACCACCAACACCACCTTCGGCGCGCTCGGCCTGCCCGACACCGCGCTCGGGGCGATCTTCCAGGACGCCAGCGGCCGGGTCGACCCGAACCTGCCGATGGTGCTGCGCACCTACAGCAACGCCGGCGAACAGACGCTCAAGGGCTACGAGCTGGCCTACCAGCAGGACTTCACCTTCCTGCCCGACCCGTTCAAGGGCTTCGGCGCGCTGGCCAGCTACACCCATATCGATCCCTTCAACAGCATGCGCTGGATCACCAACGCGGGCAAGGAGATCGAGGTCAACTCGGTGCCGAAGTACGCCTACAGCGTCACCGCCTATTACGAGCGCGGTCCGCTGGCGATGCGCCTGTCCTACAACTACAAGGACCGCTCGCTGCACGGCGACAATCCGCGGAACAACGGCGACGACCTGATTCGCTGGCGCGCCGCGCGCGGCTACCTGGACGGCACCATCAGCTACAAGCTGTCCGAGAACCTGGAGCTGCGCCTGGATGCGCTGAACCTGACCGACACCCTGAACTACGACTACTTCGAGGACGCCACCGGCCAGTACGGCAGCGGCAAGCACACGCGGATGGACTACGCCAAGTACGACGGGCGCACGTTCAAGATCGGCATCCGCGGCAAGCTGTGATGCGGATGACCGCCTTCCTCGTCCGCTGTACTGGGCTCGTGGCCGGCGCCGCGCTGCTGCACGGCTGCGCAAGCAAGCCCGGACCGGGCATCGTCGACGTCGGCCCCGGCTGGGCCGGCAACTCGGTCAACGCCGTGGTGTTTCGCAAGAACGCCCTGGCGAGCGACGGCGCGCACCAGTACATCGCCTA
The DNA here is from genome assembly GCF_000315425.1 of Massilia timonae CCUG 45783. GTDB lineage: Bacteria > Pseudomonadota > Gammaproteobacteria > Burkholderiales > Burkholderiaceae_D > Telluria > Telluria timonae. The sequence goes on from NZ_JH992922.1 coordinate 332,847, forward strand.
CTACGACGGCGCCGGCCGGGTCGTGCTGGGCAAGCGCCGCCTCGGCGGCGGCGCCTGGGAACTGCGCCAGACCGCCTGGCGCGGCAATGTGCGCGACGCCCACAACGCGATCAGCATCATGGTCGATGGCGACGGCGTGCTGCACATGGCCTGGGACCAGCACAACAACGCGCTGAACTACGCACGCGGCAGCGCCCCCGGCAGCCTCGAACTGCGCACGGCGCCGATGGTCGGGCGCGACGAAGCGTCGGTGTCGTATCCGGAGTTCTTCCGCATGCCGGGCGGCGGCCTGCTGTTCCTGTACCGCGACGGCGGTTCGGGACGCGGCAACCTGGTCGCCAACCGCTACGATCCGGCTACCGGTTGGCGCCGCGTGGCCGACAATCTGATCAGCGGCGAGGGCCAACGCAACGCCTACTGGCAGGCCGGCGTGGACGGCCGCGGGGTCATCCACCTGTCCTGGGTCTGGCGCGAATCGCCCGACGTCGCCAGCAACCACGACATGGCCTACGCGCGCTCGCGCGACGGCGGTGCGAGCTGGGAAGACAGCAACGGCAAACCCTATGGGCTGCCGATCACCGCCGCCAGCGCCGAGTACGCGGCGCGCATCCCGCAGAACAGCGACTTGATCAACCAGACCTCGATGGCCTTCGACGCCATGGGCCGGCCCTACATCGCCAGCTACTGGCGGACAAAGGATAGCGCCGTGCCCCAGTACCGCGTGCTGTACCGGCGCGACGAAGGCTGGCGCCGGCTCGACCTGGACTTTCGCAAGAGCGCCTTTTCGCTCGCCGGCATGGGCACCAAGGCGATCCCGATCGCGCGCCCGCAACTGCTGATCGACGGCCATGCGGGCGACCCATCGGGCCACCTCGTGTTTCGCGACAGCGAGCGCGGCGAGCGCGTGTCGGTGGTGCGCATCGCCGGCTTCGACGCGCCGCGCTGGTCGGTGCACGACCTGACGAGTAGCGCCGTCGGCGCCTGGGAGCCGAGCTACGACACCGAGTTGTGGCGGCGCCAGGTCGAGCTGCACCTGTTCCTGCAGGCGGTGCGGCAAGTCGATGGCGAAGGACTGGCCGACGTACCGCCATCCACCGTGCAGGTCTTGCAGTGGCGACCGGCAAGCGACACCCACATTGAATGAAAGACGACATGACGAGACGACTCTACCTCAAGCTTGCCCTGGCTACGCTGGTCACTCTCGCCGGCGGCTGCGCCAGCACGGGCGGCCAAACGCCTGCACGGGCCGACGTCCTGGCCGACCTGACCCGCGCCAACGATTACTGGCAGCGCAACCACGCCCCGCAGCAATGGGCGTTCTGGGATGTCGCCGCCTACCACACCGGCAATATGGCGGCCTATGCCCTCACCCGCAACGAGGCGTACCGCGATTACTCGACCGCCTGGGCCGAGCATAACCGCTGGCGCGGCGCGGACTCGGACAACCGGGCCGAGTGGAAGTACAGCTATGGCGAGACCCAGGAATACGTGCTGTTCGGCGACTGGCAGACCTGCTTCCAGACCTATGTCGACCTGTACGAACTCGATGGCCGCAAGGACCCGCGCCGCATCGCGCGTGCACGCGAGGTCTTGGAATACCAGATGGGCACTTCCAGCCGCGATTACTGGTGGTGGGCCGACGGCATCTATATGGTGATGCCGGCGATGACGAAGCTGTACAAGGCCACGGGCGACCGGCGCTACCTCGACAAGCTGCACGAGTACTTTACCTATGCCGACCAGCTGATGTACGACCCGGATGCCGGCCTCTACTACCGCGACGCCAAGTACATCTACCCCAGGCACAAGTCGGCCAACGGCGGCAAGGATTTCTGGGCGCGCGGCGATGGCTGGGTGTTCGCCGCCCTGGCCAAGACGCTGGCCGACCTGCCGCCGGACAATCCGAGCCGGCCCTTACTGACCGAGCGCTTCCGCCGCATGGCGGCGGCCCTCAAGCCGCTGCAGCAGGACGGCGGCTACTGGACCCGCAGCCTGCTCGACCCCGGCCATGCGCCGGGGCCGGAAAGCAGCGGCACCGCCTTCTTCACCTATGCCTACGCCTGGGGCATCAACCACGGCTACCTGGACCGCGCAGAGTATGCGCCAACGGCCCTGCGCGGCTGGCGCTTCCTGCGCCGGGTCGCGCTGCAGGCCGATGGCCGGGTGGGCTACGTGCAGCCGATCGGCGAGCGCGCGATCCCCGGCCAGGTCGTGAACCAGGACTCGACCGCGCCCTTCGGCGTCGGCGCCTTCCTGCTGGCAGCGAGCGAGATCGCAAGCCTGGTCGATCACGCGGGAGATAAGGCGGGAGATAAGGCGGGAGATAAGGCGGGAGATAAGGCGGGAGATAAGCGATGACGCCAACGCTGCCTCGCCGGCGCCTGCTGCAGGGCGCCGCGGCCAGCTCGGCGCTGGCGCTGCTGCCGGCCCAGGTCCACGCCGCGGCCCCTCCCCGCTTCGCCATCGGCCGCGAAGACTTCCTGCTGGACGGCAAGCCGCTGCAGATCCGCTGCGGCGAGATGCATTTCTCGCGCGTGCCGCGCGAGTACTGGACGCACCGCCTGAAGACCATCAAGGCGATGGGCCTGAACAGCGTCTGCGCCTACCTGTTCTGGAACTACCACGAATGGCGCGAAGGCCGGTTCGACTGGGCCGGCCAGCGCGACGCCGCCGAGTTCTGCCGGCTGGCGCAGCAGGAAGGCCTGTGGGTGATCCTGCGCCCCGGCCCGTATGCCTGCGCCGAATGGGAGATGGGCGGCCTGCCATGGTGGCTGCTCAAGCAGCCGGGCGACGCCTTCCTGCGCTCCACTAGCGAGGCTTTCCTGGCGCCGTCGCGGCGCTGGCTGCGCGAGGTCGGCCGCGTGCTCGGCCCGCAGCAGGTGACGCGGGGCGGCCCGATCCTGATGGTGCAGGTCGAGAACGAATACGGCTTCTACGGCGAAGACCTCGACTATATGCGCGCGCTGCGCCAGGCCGTGCTGGACGCCGGCTTCGACGTGCCGCTATTCCAGTGCAACCCGACCAATGCGGTGGCCAAGACCCACATCCCCGAGCTGTATTCGGTGGCGAACTTCGGCAGCAACCCCGAAGCCGGTTTCAAGGCGCTGGCCGAGGTGCAGCAGGGACCGCTGATGTGCGGCGAATATTATTCAGGCTGGTTCGACACCTGGGGCGCGCCGCACCGCCGCGGCGGCGTCGAGAACGCCGTGGCCGACATCAGGACGATGCTGGCGGCGAACGGCTCGTTCAGCCTCTACATGGCGCACGGCGGCACCACCTTCGGCCTGTGGGGCGGCTGCGACCGGCCGTTCCGCCCCGACACCACCAGCTACGACTACGACGCGCCGATCAGCGAAGCCGGCTGGATCGGCGCCAAGTTCGAGGCCTACCGCGCCGCGATGACGCCCTTCCTGGCGCCAGGCGAGACCTTGCCGCAGCCGCCGGCGCCGCTGCCGGTGATGACGATCCCCGCCTTCGCCCTGAACGAGACCGCGTCATTGAGCGCCAGTCTGCCGGCGCGCACGATCCGCGACGCGTCGCCGCGCCCGATCGAGGAGTACGACATCAGCCGCGGCATCGTCGCCTACCGCGTCACCTTGCCGGCCGGCCCCGCCGGGGTGCTGGCGACGGCCAGGGTGCGCGACCTGGCCTGGGTGCGGGTCGACGGCAAGCTGGTGGGCACGATGGACACGCGCTACCGCCGCTTCAAGGTGACCATCCCCGCGCGCAGCAAGCCGGCGACCGTCGAGGTCCTGCTGTACACGATCGCGCGCGTGAGCTTCGGGGTCGAGATCCATGACCGCAAGGGCATGCACGGCCCGGTCACGTTCACGCCGAACGGCGGCGAAGCGCAGGCGCTGGAAAACTGGGAGATCCGCGCCATCGATTTCGATGCCGAAGGCGTGCTGCCGCCGCTGGCGTTCAAGCGCGGCCGCAGCAAGGAAGCGGCCTTCTGGCGCGGCAGCTTCGACACGAGCGCCACCCACGACACCTTCCTCGACATGTCGGGCTGGGGCCAGGGCATCGTCTGGATCAACGGCCGCTGCCTGGGCCGCTACTGGAGCATCGGGCCGACCCAGACCATGTACCTGCCGGGGCCGTGGATCAGGCGCGGCCGCAACGAGGTGGTCGTGCTCGACCTGACCGGCCCGCGCGAGGCGCGCATCGCGGGTCTCTCCAAGCCGATCCTCGACCAGTTGCACCGCGAGCGCGACCTGGAACGCCCGCCCAGCACCGTCAGGCTGCAGCTCGACGGCGTGCGGCCCGCGCACGAAGGCGCGTTCGCGCCCGGCTCGGCGACCCAGGACGTGCGCTTCGCGGCGCCGCTGCGCGCGCGCCAGTTCTGCCTGGAGTCGCTCGACGCCTTCGACGGCAAGCCCTACGCCGCGGTGGCCGAGCTGGCGCTGCTGGACAAGAATGGCAAGACGATCGAGCAATCCGCCTGGACCATCGCTTGGGTCGACAGCGAAGAGGCGCACAAGGAAGACGGCGGCGCGCTCAATGCGATCAATGGCCAGAACAGCGACTACTGGCACACGGCCTACAGTGGCCCGGGCGCCGGCACGGCGCACCCGCACCGCCTGGTGATCGACCTCGGCAAGGACGTCGAGGTGGGAGGGCTGCGCTACGTGCCGCGCCAGGGCAAGGACGACGTCACGGGCCGCATTCGCAGGTATCGCGCCTATGCGGGCGAACGGCTGGCCGGCGAAACCTGAACCAATCACGACGAGGAGACGCAATGCAGAGAAGAGATTTCATCGGCAGCCTGGCGGCGGGCGCCGCGCTCGGGGGCCTGTCCATGCCGGCGCCGGCTGCGGCTGCGGCTACCGCGGGAAGCGACCGCGCGTACATGGCCGGCCTGCTGCAGAAGATGGCCGAGCCGGTGCTGTCGAACATGGCGCGCGGCGAACTGAAAAAGAACTTCAGGCTCGAGGTGAGCCCGAGCTCGGATGGACGCGACAGCACCGTCGCCTACCTGGAAGCCTTCGGCCGGCTGATCGCCGGCGCCGCGCCGTGGCTGGCCCTGCCGGACGACGCCAGCGCGGAAGGCAAGACCCGTGCGCGCCTGCGCCAGATGGCCTTGCAGAGCTATGTGCATTCGGTCGATCCGAAAAGTCCCGACTACCTGACCTGGCGCGGCCATGGCCAGGCGCTGGTCGACTCGGCCTATTTCACCAATGCGCTGATGCGCGCGCCGAAAGCGTTGTGGGAGCCGCTCGACACCACCACCAAGCGGCGCATCGTCGCCGAGATCAAGGGCCTGCGCCGGATCGAACCGCCCTTCATCAACTGGCTGCTGTTCGCGGCGATGAACGAGGCCTGGCTGCTGTCGATCGGCGAGGAGGCCGATCCGCTGCGCACCAATGTCGCCATCCGCAAAATTAACGAATGGTATGTCGGCGACGGCTGGATCAAGGACGGCGAAGCGTTCCACTTCGACTACTACAGTTCCTTCGTGATATACCCGATGCTGCTCGAAATCCTCGAGGTGCTCGAGCGGCACAAGGCGCCATTCTGGAACGGCAAGCCGGCCGAGCTGCGCGCCCAGGCCTTGAGGCGCACCCAGCGCTATTGCGAGCACCTGGAGCGCTTCATCTCGCCGCAGGGGACCTTCCCGCCGATCGGCCGCTCGCTCACCTACCGCAGCGCCGCCTTCCAGCCGCTGGCCCTGCTGGCCTGGCGCAAACAGTTGCCGCCGACCCTGCCCGAGGGCCAGGTGCGGGCGGCGATGCAGGCGATGCACCAGGCCTTGTACACCGATCCGGGCAATTTCACCAGGGAGGGCTACCTCACGATCGGCTTCGTTGGCCACCAGCCGGCGCTGGCCGACTGGTATTCCAACAACGGCAGCATGTACATCGCCTCCGCCAGCTTCCTGGCGCTGGGCCTGCCGGCCGACGATTCCTACTGGACCAGCGCGGCCCAGGACTGGACCCAGAAGAAGGCCTTCAGCGGCGCCGCGTTCCGCAAGGACTATCCGGTCGATTACTGAACGGCGCCGGCCTTGGGCGTCGCGGCCACTTCTTCCTGGGCTTGCGGCGCGGCGGGCTCCGGCTTCGGCTGCAGCGCACCGAGCTGCTCCATCAGCTGCGCGAAGCGCTGCTGGCCCGGCTGCAACCGGTCGACGTGCTCCAGGACGTCGCGCGCCTCCTCGTCCAGCTCGGCCTCGTAGCCGCGCTGCTGCATGTGCGAAATCAGGATCTGCACCGCGTTGAACAGCACCCGGACGTTGTCCGGCAGCCGCTCGCGCGCCTTGCGCATCCACTTGACGGCGTCGGGCAGCTTGCCGGTCTTCCACAGCACCACGCCCTGGTTCATCAGGTCCACCGCCTCCTTGCGCGCGGTGCGGATGATGAGCGCGCCCTCGTCATGAAGGCGCGCGCGGTCGAAGATCTTCTGCACTTCGTCCTGCAGCAGCGTGTTGTCGTGGTTGTTGCGGATCACGTAGGCCAGCACCTCGTTGGGCGTGCCCTTGACGCCGACCGCGAACAGCAGGATCGCCATCTCGATGCAGATCGCGGTGCCGGGCCGCTTGGGATCGGCCTGCAGCATCGCATCGAGCTCGTCGCCGGCGCGGCGCGCGTTCAGGTAGTCGCCGCTCTCGTGGTAGACGTGGCCTTCGGTGATCTTCGCGCGCAGCACGATGTGTTCGTGCTCGCTGCCGAATTCGCGCTGGGCCAGCAGGAGCAGCTGCAGCGCATCCTTGGTATTGCCCTTCAGGCCGCACACGCGCGCCAGGCCGAGGTAGTCGTCCGGGGCCTTGCGGATCGAGTATTCGCCGATCACCAGGCATTTGCGGAAGGCCTTCTCGGCCATCGGCACGTTCCCCAGGCGCAGCGCGGCCTGGCCCAGGTGGCGCTGGCGCGGCACCGAGTTGGGCGACAGCTTGGCCGCGCGCTCGAGCACCGCGGCCGCCTCTTCGTGCTGGCCCATGCCCTGGTAGGCGCGCGCCAGCTGGTCGTAGGCGTCGATGTAGTGGCGGTTCTCGGCGATCACGGTCTGGAACATCTGGCGCGCCTGCTCGAAGTCGCCGTCGGCCATGCGGATCTTGCCCAGGCCCGCGCGCGCCCAGTGGTATTCGCGCTGGGCCAGCACTTTTTCGTACACCTCGCGCGCGCGCGCCGGCTGGCCGCTGCGCTCGAGCATGCGCGCCTTCATGCGCAGCAGCTCGATCTCGTGCACCCGGCTGGCGGCGATCTGGTCGTCGCACAGGCGCGCCGCGCGCAGGTAATCCTTTTCGATGAAGGCCTGGTCGATCAGGCGGAAGATCTGCTTGCGGCGCCACACGCGGTTCAGGCGCGTGAGCAGCACGCCTTCGGTGATCGGCTTGACCAGATAGGCGTCCGGCTGATGCTCGGCCGCGCCCATCACCGACTCCACGCTCTTCTCGGCCGACACCATCACGAACACCGAGGACGGCATCAGGAGATGGCGCATGCGCGCTTCTTCCAGCACCTGCTGGCCGTTCTTGCCCTCGCCCAGGTTGTAGTCGCACAGCACCACGTCGTAGCGCAGTTTGTTGAGCAGGCCCATGGCCTCGCCGCCGCTGGACGCCTGGTCGATATTCCTGGCCCCCAGGCTGCGCAGGCTCTCGCGCAGCAACTGGCGGATGCCGACGAAATCGTCGACGATCAGGTAGTGCTTGCTGGCCCAGTCGATCTCTTCCAGCACCTTGGGCTTCGTGATCCCTGGTGCGGCGGCCGGCTTGACGTCAGGCCTGGCGTCAGCCGGCTTGGGGTCCGGCTTGGGAAGGTCGGCAGGCGTGTTCATGGCAGGGTCAGGATGAAGCAGCCGCCGCCGAGCGAGCCGCCGTTTTCGAGCCGCACCGCGCCGGAGCGCTCGCGGTGGCGGTGCATGCGCGCCACCTCGCCCGAAAAGTACAGGCCCAGGCCGGCGCTATTGGTCAGGAAGTTGACGCCGCTGTCGCCGCTGCCCGGCGTGCCGGCCGCCAGCAGCGCGGGCGGAAAGCCGGCGCCATTGTCCTCGACCCGGATCTCGAGGTCGCCATCGACTTCGCGCGCCGACAGGCGGATGCGGTCGCGCGTGTAGTGCAGCGCGTTGTTGACGGCGTGCGACACCACGCCCACGATCAGGTCTTCGTCGACGTGGGCGATCAGTTCGGGATCGACATCCAGCTCCAGGGTCACGCCGCGCGACTCGAGCAGCACGCGCTCGAGCGCCACCACCTGCTCGACCAATTGCCCCACTTCGAGCGGCTGGACGTCGAACGGGTAGCCCGGCTTGCCAACCTGCTTGTACAGCGCCAGCAGCTGCATCAGGTTGTCGTTCAGGCGGCGCGTCTGGTACAGCATCTGCGCCATCTGCGCATACGCCTTCTCGGTCTCGGGCGAGGCGCCGTCGAGCAGGCGTTCGAGCGTGCCGGACAGGACGCTGATCGAGTTCTTCATGTCGTGCGCAGTGGACGCCAGGAACAGGAACAGCTCGGGCGAGTGGTGTGAATCTTCCATCCGGACAGGCCCTTTCGGCCAAAAGTTGCTACCAGTAATTATACCCGCAGGCATTCGACAGTTTGGCCTTGCACGCCTATTCCGCGCGCACGTTTGCGGCGGCGCAACGCTCAAGGGCCGATATCCGCGGCGTTTGGCGCAGCGTCTGGGCTATAGCGACTGTTGCGCCGCGCGCGCAGCACGAAACGCGCCGGATCGAGCGCATCGACCAGGGCCATCTCGAGCGGCAGCGGTTCGCCTTCGAGCTGGGCCGCCAGCAGCTCGGCCGCCAGCGGCGCCCAGATCAGGCCGCGCGAGGCATAGCCCAGCAAGCCGTAAAGGCCCGGATGGCGCGGCACGTCGCGCAGGCGCTCGGTGGCGCCGGCGGCGGCGAAGTCCGGCAGGCGCCCGACCAGGGGCAGGCGGTCCGGCGCCACGCAGCGGAAACCCACCCTGCCCGCCAGCGGCGCGCCCTCGGCGGCGTGGGGATCGGACACCAGGCCGCGCAGGCGCGCCACGTTCTCTTCCTGGCTGGCGGCGCGCAATTGCGGATCGGCGTCCAGGTCATAGGTCGCGCCGGCGCAGGTGAGGCCATTGGCGGACGGCGTCAGGTAGGCTTCGCGGCACAGCACCAGCGGCAGTTGCGGGGCGTGCTCCGGCGCCAGGTGCGTCACCTGCCCGCGCAGCGCCTGCAGCGGCAGCTCACGGGTCTGCACCATCTTGCGCGCGCCGGCGCCGCTGGCCAGCACCACGGTCGGCGCCCGGCCGATGATGCTGCCATCGCCGCCGCGCGCCTGCCATTCGTCGCCCTCCCGCTCGAGGCTCACCTCGCCGGCGCCGAAGCGCTGCATCAAGCGATCGCCGCAGGACGCCAGCAGCGCCTCGCACACGCTGCCCGGCCGCGCCCAGCCGCCTTGCGGGAACAGCCAGCCGCCATCCGGCGCGGGCAGGCCCAGCAGCGCTTCGGCCTCCCGTGGTTCGAGCCAGCGCGCGAAGTCGGGCGGCAGCCTGCCATCGCCGGCGATCGCGCGCGAGACGGCCGCGTGGCCGGCATCGCGCGCCAGTTGCAGCACGCCGCACCCGTCGCCGTCGAAGGCGCGGCCGACGCCGCCCAGTTGTCGCCACAGGCGCAGCGCATACAGGTACGCCGCGCGGGTCAGGCGGGTCGGGATATTGTCGTCACGCGAAAGCAGCGGCATGAAGATGCCGGCCAGGTTGCCCGACGCTTCCATCGCCACCTGCGGATGACGCTCGATCAGCGTGACCTGCCAGCCGCGCGCGCACAGGCGCGCGGCCGCGGCGCAGCCGGCCACGCCGGCGCCCAGCACCAGCGCGCGCCGGTCAGGCTCTGGCGTCGACGGCAGGCGCGGCTTGCGGGTCGAGAAGGTCGCGGCGTCGCCATCGAAGACGAATCCCTGGGCGCTCAAGGCCGCGCGCTGTTCGCTATCGAGGCCCTGCGTTTCCAGCCGCGCGCCGAGGGCCGTCAGGCGCGCCAGCGGACGGACGAAGGCCGTGCCCTGCGCGCCGTGCAGGCGGATGAAATCGGGATGCGCGTTCAGCTCGGCCAGCGCCGTTTCGAGCGGCGCCGCCAGCAGGTCGAGCGTGACGCCATGATCGTCCTGGGGGATGCGGTGAAAGCCCGGCTGCAAGCTGTCGGTGAGCGCCACCACGTGCAGGTGCGCGGGCCGCTGCGCATCAAGGCGCCAGGCTTCGACCAGGGCGGCGAAGCGGCTGCCGTCGCCATGGTCGCTGTCGAAGACGGTATAGCGCGCGCGGCCGCGCCAGTGATCCTGCATCCGCATGGTCAGCGCCGCCTGGTGCGGCAGTGGCATTCGCGGTCGTGGTCGTCCACCATGCCGATGCCCTGCATATAGGCATAGACGATGGTCGAGCCGACGAACTTGAAGCCGCGCTTGGCGAGATCCTTCGAGATGCGGTCGGACAGCTCGGTGCGCGCCGGGCGGGCGTGGTCTAGCCAGTCGTTGACGATCGGCTTGCCGTCGACGAAGGCCCACAGGTAGTCGTCGAGCGTCAGTCCCTGCTCGCGCAGCGCGAGATAGGCCCTGGCGTTGGTGATCGCGGCGGCGACCTTCAGGCGGTTGCGCACGATGCCGGGGTTCAGCAACAGCGCGGCCTTCTTGTCCTCGTCGTAGGCGGCGATCTTTTCCGCATCCCAGCCGTCGAAGGCCGCGCGGTAGGTGTCGCGCTTGTTCAGGATGGTTTCCCACGACAGGCCGGCCTGCGCGCCTTCGAGGTTGAGCATCTCGAACAAGGTGTTCTCGTCGTGGCAGGGCACGCCCCACTCGTCGTCGTGGTAGGCGATGTAGCGCGGATTGGCCATATTCGCCCAGGAGCAGCGCTTGACCGTCATCGCGCCGCTCCCGGTTTCGCGCTGCGCAGACAGGCCAGGACGTCGTCGGTGCGGCCATCCGCCACCAGCTCGGCCGGCGTGCGTCCGCCAAGGGCCTGCTGGGGCGCCTTCATCCAGGCGTCGGCGGCATCGTCGTTCCCGAGCACCTTGCGCGCCTCGTGCATGACGGCGTAATAGGTCTGCGCCTTGCGCGAATGGCCGTCGAAGCGCGCCTGGAGCGCGGCGATGGAGTCGGGAGAGATGCGTTCAGAATCGGTCATGGCGTCGCGGTCATGGCGTCGGCTTGCTGGTGGAAACGGCATCATACCCCGCCTCGGCCGGACGATCGAGGAACACGGCGCCGGCGCTGTCCGCGCCGAGCGCATCGGCGGGGTTGCGCAACGGACAATCGGCGAGGGAAAGGCAGCCGCAGCCGATGCAGGTATCGAGTTCGTCGCGCAGCCGCTGCAGGCGCGCGATGCGCTCGTCGAGTTCCGCGCGCCAGCCGGCGCCGAGCACCCGCCATTCCTTTGCGCTGATCGTGCGCCCTTCCGGCAGCGCGGACAGGTTTTCCCGAATCGTCTCGAGCGGGATGCCGGTGCGCTGCGCCACCTTGATGATGGCGATGTGGCGCAGCACCTCGCGCGCATAACGGCGCTGGTTGCCGTCGGTGCGCCAGCCCTTGATCAGGCCTTTCGATTCGTAGAAGTGGATGGTGGAGACCGCCACGCCGCTGCGGCGCGCCACCTCGCCCACCGTGAGGGCTTTCTTGTCGGGATCGATCGTCGTCATTGCGCTTGACCTCAAGTTAAGTTGAGATTCTATACTTTTTTCTCGCTCCCATCACAACCGAGTGTCATGCACGCGATTTACTTTAAATGGAAAGTGGCTTCCGGTCGTGAGCGAGACTTCGAGCACGCCTGGCTGGAACTCACCGAACGCACACGCGATGAGCGCGGCGGCCTGGGGTCGCGTTTGCATCGGTGCGCTGACGGCCATTATTTTGCGTATGCCCAATGGCCGTCCGAACTCGTATGGGGTACGCAAGCCGAGCCTGATGCACGGATGGTCGAGTTGCGAAACCAGATGCGTGAATTCGCTGAACTTGTAGATGGCCCACTTCGGGGTGACGTCGTTGCCGACCTCCTGATATCGGTAGCTCACGACTAAGGAAACACGCGGGCGATCGCTTTCACAGACGCCAGTGAACAGTTTGGGTCGGCTGCGGACGGTCGACTGCCATTGCTCGAAAGCCCTGCAGGCTCCGTTTTGCTTGTAGCCGAAGCATGCGGCCGTATAACTCGATTCCGCGACACCATTGAAATAGTTCAGAAAATCACCAGTTTGGTGCTGTACGGCCACAGGCATTCGCATGGCAAGAGGTGACCATGCGATCGAAAATGTACGCAATCAAGGCGCAGACCTGGCTAAACATCCGGCCCATGATGTTCGTCTGTTTGCCCCGCGTGAGCGGCGAGCCGGTCTATACGCTACAGCACGCAAACGAAAGTGATCTTCTAAGTGGATAACGAAAACAATGAGCCTTCCTCGCGTGCGAGTCTTGAGCCACAGGGTTGGAAAGACCGATATCGCTGGCTCGGCGTAGTGATAATGGCTGCGTTTGCAGGCTTCGCGCCGGTACCACCACCACCGAAACCACCACAAGAACTATCTGAATATGCGCAGATTGCCGAGGATCCGGATGGGCTGAAGTTGGATCCTGACCTCTATTTTTTGCAAAAGGGGCCTGATAAGGAAGAATCAAGCATAGATGCGTAACGATTGCACATCAGGGAGTGGACGCCGCCATTCTTGCAGCCCGCATCTCGGGGCGCGCCAATCCCGATACCAGGACTGGCGCCTTTTTACGGCTCAATGCCCGCGCAACTCCGCATCGATCTTCGAATGCGCCGCCGTATCGCGCATGAACCAGCACACGATCAAGGTGCAGGCGATCACGCCGGTGACGTACCAGTAGAACCCCGATTCAAGATTCACCGACTTGAACCACAACCCGACGTACTCGGCCGTGCCACCAAAGATCGACACCGCGAACGCATACGGCACGCCCACACCGGTGGCGCGGATCGAGGCCGGGAACATCTCGGCCTTCACCAGCGCATTGATCGAGGTGTAGCCCGAAACGATGATCCAGGCGCAGGCGATCAGGCCGAAGGCTTCCCACGGCCCGCTGGCGTGGCGGATGGCCGTCAGCAGGGGCACGGTGAAGATCGTGCCGAGCAGCGCGAAGCCCACCAGCAGCGGGCGGCGGCCGATGCGGTCCGACAGCGCGCCGTACAGCGGCTGCAGGCACATGGCGAACAGCAGCGAGGCGGCCGAGACGGCGGTCGTTTGCGCGTCGGTCAGGCCCACCGACAGGCGCAGGAACTTCTGCATGTAGACGGTGTAGACGTAGAACGCCAGGGTGCCACCCATGGTCAGGCCGACCACCAGCAGCACTTCCTTCGGATGCTGGGCCAGCTGTTTCAGGCCGCCCATCGGCTTGGCCTTCTTGCGGGCGCTTTCGAACGACTGCGTCTCTGGCATGTCATGACGCATCATCAGGGCGATCAGGGCCAGCAAGGCGCCGCATACGAAGGGAATGCGCCAGCCCCATTCACGCAACTGGGCGTCGGTGAGCAGGAAGTGCTGCAGCACCAGCAGCAGCACCAGGGCCAGCAGCTGGCCGCCGATCAGGGTCACGTACTGGAAGCTGGCGTAGAAGCCGCGCCGCTTCGAGTCCGCCATCTCCGACAGGTAAGTCGCGCTGGCGCCGTATTCGCCGCCCAGGCTCAGGCCTTGCAGCAGGCGCGCCAGCAGCAGGATGCAGGGCGACAGGATGCCGGCGGTGGCATAGGTCGGCGCGCAGGCGATCAAGAGCGAGCCGGCGCACATCAGCAGGACCGACGCCATCAGGGCCACCTTGCGGCCGTGACGGTCGCCCAGGTGGCCGAACAGGATGCCGCCGATCGGGCGCACGAAGAAGCCCAGGGCGAAGATACCGGCGGTCGACATCATCTGGGCAGTGGGGTCCTGGGCCGGGAAGAAGGAATTGGCGAAGTACAGGGCGAACGCCGCGTAGCAGTAAAAGTCGAACCACTCGACCAGGTTGCCGGCCGAGCCGACGAAGATGGCGCGCAGGCGCGCGCCGGAAATAGGTTCGGCGGCCACCGGCTTGGCGCCGGCGACCGGATTGCTGATGGTTGTTGTCATTGGGTGTCTCCTCGATCAGAGATCTCATTGTCGGCACCGGTAGAAGCCGGCACATCCGCAATATTGGCGCGCGCTCCTCCGTAAAAATACGGAGAAGCCGGCGCGACGTTCATACAGCTGCTATCGTTGGCGCTTTTGGCCAGGGACTCTTCGATGTCATCCTTGTTCAAGCGACATCTCTGGCGCAAGCTGCTCGCCGTGGCGGGCGCGCTGGCCCTGATCTTCGCCGCCGGCTGGTTCGCCGAGCAGCGCGAGCTGCAGGCCAAGATGGAGGCGCTGCGCCAGGCGACGGCGGCGCACGTGCTGGGCCTGCGCGGCCTGGTGGAAAAGCACGACTTTTTGCCGCATGCGGCGGCGCGCCATCCCGACGTGCACCACCTGCTGCAGGCGCCCCACGACGCGGCCCTGCAGGCGCGCGTGAACGCCTATTTCGCCGACCTGCAGACGACGACCGGCGCCACTGCGCTGTTCCTGATCGATCGCGCCGGCCTGACCATCGCCTCCAGCAACTGGAACCTGCCATCGAGCTTCGTCGGCGAATCCTACCGCCAGCGTCCTTATTTCGAAGATGCGGTGGAGGGCCGCCGCGGGCTGTTCTTCGGCCTGGGCCTGACCACCGGCCAGGCCGGCCTGTTCATCGCGGAGCCCGTCCGCAGCGGCAGCGACGTGATCGGCGTCATGGTCGTCAAGATCAGCCTCGACCAGCTGGAGCAGACGTGGCGCCATGGCGCCAATCCGGTGGTCCTCAGGGACAGCCGCGGCGTGGTGTTCCTGAGCGGCGTGCCCGAGTGGCTGTTCAAGAGCGTCGGGCCGGTATCCGCGCTCGATGCGGCCTGGATCGCGGACCACGGCCAGTACGGCGCGCGGCGCCGCTTCGACGTCCTGCCCTGGACGGTCCGGGTGCGCGACGACGTGCCGGGATTCGTCCTCAGGACCAGCACCGGCGGCAAGGCGCGCGACTATCTTGCGCTGGATACGCCCTTGCCCGGCCTGGGCTGGACCCTGACGGTCCTTGAAGACATGCGCGAGGTGCGCGAGGCGCGGCGCCTGGCGCTCGCGCTGGGCACGCTGGCGATGGCCCTGCTGCTGCTCGGCGTACTGTACTGGCGCCTGCGCGAGCGGCGCTATGCCGAGCAGCAGTCGGCCCGGCTCGAGCTCGAGCACCGGGTTGAGGAGCGCACCCGCGACCTCCAGCAGGAATACGCCTTCCGCAAGGCGATGGAGGATTCCCTGCTGGTCGGCATGCGCGCGCGCGACCCGGAGGGCAAGATCATCTACGTCAACCCCGCCTTTTGCGCCATGGTCGGCTACAGTCCGAACGAATTGCTCGGCTGCCGGCCGCCGTATCCGTACTGGCATCCGGACGACCTCGAAAAACACGAGCGGGACAGCGACGACGCCCTGCTCGGACGCGCCGCGCCGCACGGCTTCGAATCGCGCATCCGCCACAAGGACGGGCACGACGTGCTCACCATGGTGTATACCGCGCCCCTGATCGACGCCGACGGCGTGCACCGCGGGTGGATGAGTTCGATCGTGGACATCACCGCGCAAAAGCAGGCCGAGGCGCGCCAGCGCGACCAGGAACTGCGCCTGCAGCGCAGCGCGCGCCTGGCCAGCGCCGGCGAGATGGCCTCGACCCTGGCCCACGAACTGAATCAGCCGCTGATGGCGCTGTCCAACTTCGCGATCGCTTCGCGCGCCCTCGCCGCCAGGGGCGACGCCGCCATGCTGACCGGCGCGCTCGACGACATCGTCGAGCAATCGCGGCGCGCCAGCGAGATCGTCAAGCGGGTGCGCGCGATGATCAACCCGCAGCGCGCCGACTACGCCACCCTCGTCATCGGCGCCGTGATCGACCACGTCGAAGCGCTGCTCAGGCCCGAGCTGAGCGGCCAGGGCGTGCTGCTGCGTGTGATGCTGGAAGACCCCGCAGTGAAAGTGCGCGGCGACCAGGTCCTGCTCGAGCAGGTGCTGGTCAACCTGATCCACAATGCGGCCCAGGCCATGCTCGACCAGCCGCGCCATCGCCGCCGCATCGTGCTGGCCACGTGCCGTGTCGCGCAAGGTGTACGCATCTCCGTCAGCGACCAGGGGCCGGGCATCCCGCCGGAGCAACTGGAACAAATCTTCGCCCCCTTCTTCACCACCAAGCCCGACGGCCTTGGCCTGGGCCTGAACATCTGCCGCACCATCATCGAAGCCCATGGCGGTTCGATGATGGTCGCGAATGACGCGGATGGCGGCGCCGCGTTCTCATTCATCCTTCCCATAGTCCCATGAAAGATTCACCACTGACCCCGCCACTGACCCTGTATGTCGTCGACGACGACGAAGCCCTGCGCCGCTCGATGTTGCTCCTGCTGTTCTCGCAGGGGCTGGCGGTGCAGGCCTTCGAGTCCGGCGAAGCCTTCCTCGAGGCCGTCGACCCGAGCCAGCCGGGATGCGTGATCCTCGACCTGCGCATGGGCGGCATGAGCGGCCTGGCCGTGTTCGAGCGCCTACGCGCCGAACACAGTCCGCTCGTGACGGTGTTCCTGTCCGGGCACGGCGACATCCCCATGGCGCTCGAGGCGGTGCGCAGCGGCGCCTGGGACTGGGTGGCCAAGCCCGACACCCAGCAATTGCTGGACAAGCTGCCCGACGCCATCACGGAGGCCCGCGCGCGCGGCCACGCGAGCCGGTTGTGGGAAGAATTGACGCCGCGCGAGCGCGAAGTCGCGCGCCTGGTCGGCCTGGGCCAGCCCAACAAGGAGATCGCGCGGGTGCTGGTGCCGCCCTGCGGCCCGCGCTCGGTCGAGACCCACCGCGCCAACATCTTCCACAAGCTGGGGTGCGCCAACGACAACGAGCTCGGAAGGTGGCTGGCGGCCTATCCCTGGCTGCGATAGGCGCTTATTTTCCCGGCCACTGGCCCTCGATCACCCGCGCCAGCGCCTCGACGCCCTGCCGGATCGCCTCCGGCTGCACCGCCGAAAAGCCGAGCAGCAGGCCGGGCGCCACCGCGCAGGCGGGCGTGGCGGCGGCGTTCGCGTAATACCCGAGCGGGCGCAGCTCGATGCCGGCTTCCAGCGCCGCCTGCGCGACGCGCGCTTCATCCGGGATGCGCCCCTTGCGATCCGGCCTGAAATGGGTGCACAGGTCGAGTCCCACGTCGGCCGGCCCGTACGTCAGGCGCTCGCCGAGCCGGTGTTCCAGCGCCGCCATCAGGACCGCGCGCCGTTCGGCATACGCCTCGCGCGTGCGCCGGATATGGCGCATGAAGTGTCCTTCGGCGATGAAGTCGGCCAGCACCGCCTGCGGCAGCATGGCGTGGTGCATGTCGACCACCGCCTTGGCGCGCGCCAGCGGCTCGGCCAGCGCCGGCGGCGCCACCACATAGCCCAGGCGCAGCGCCGGGAACAGCACCTTCGACAGGGTGCCGACGTAGACCACGCAGCCGGCGCGGTCAAGGCTCTGCATCGAGGCCAGCGGCGCTCCGGTGTAGCGGTATTCGCTGTCGTAGTCGTCCTCGATCACCCAGGCGCGCCTGGCCGCGGCCCAGCGCAGCAGCTCCAACCTGCGCGCCAGGCTCATGGTCGCGCCCAGCGGCAGCTGGTGCGACGGCGTCGCGAACACCATGCGCGCATCGGGATAGTGGCGCGCGCCGTAGGCCACGTCCATGCCCTCGTCCGTCACCGGAACGGTGCGGATGCGCGCGCCGGCCACCAGCATCGGCGCACAGGCGCCCTGGTAGCCGGGCGACTCGACCCAGACTTCGTCGCCCGGCGCCAGCAGCAATTGCGTGAGCAGGTACAGCGCCTGTTGCGAACCCGAGGTGATGACGATCTGCTCCGGCGTGCAGACCACGCCGCGCGAGGCGCGCAGGTAGGCGCACAGCAGTTCGCGCAGCGGGGCGTAGCCGTTGGCGGGGCCATAGCCAAGGTAGGGACCATGATCGGGGCCGCGCTGCGCATGGCGCAGGTGGCGCGCTTCGAGCTTGCGCCACAGGTCGAAGGGGAACAGGTCCAGGCCCGGCATGCTGGGGCGGAAGGCGCGCACCGGACCCTCGTAGAGACGGCGCGTTCCCATGGCTTCCGCCAGCGCCGCGCCGCGCTCCGGCAGCGCGCGCAGCAGCCCCGGCGCCGCTGGCGCCTGGCGTGCCAGCGGCAAGGCTGCGTCGACGAAGGTGCCCTGCCCCACGCCGCCGCGCAGATAACCTTCGCTGGTGAGCTGGTCGTAGGCCGCCAGCACGGTCTGGCGCGACACGCCGAGCTGCCGGCACAGGTCGCGCGTGGCCGGCAGGCGCGCGCCGGGCGCCAGCGCGCCGTGCAGGATCGCGTCCTTCAGACGGGCGTACAACTGGCGAAACAGCGGCACGTCGCTGCTGCGATCGAGCGACGCGCTGGCGATCAGGTCATGGACATGCATGGCGGACGGCGAAGAATTGGTATGCCCATCTTCCATGGAATTGGCTATTTCAGCAAGCCAAAGCAGGGCCTACGATAGGTCCTGGACACGAGCGCTCTGTCGCCAATTACCTCACCACCGAAATCGTCATCCTGGAGAACCCCTAGATGTACTGCCCTGCCCGCTTCATGCAATCCGAATCCGCCCCGATGCACGCCCTGGTCGCCGACCATCCGCTGGGCATGCTGGTCACGCAGCAGGGCGGCATGCCGGACGCCGATCACCTGCCGTTCGAACTGCTGGTCGAGGAAGGCGTGCTGCGCGCCCACGTGGCGCGCGGCAATCCGGTGTGGCGGCGCGCCGGGCAGCGGGTGCTGGTGGTGTTTCGCGGGCCGTCCGGCTATGCGACGCCGGACCGCATCGAAAAAGCCGAGACCGGCGGCCGGGTGGTGCCGACCTGGACCTACAACGTCGTGCACGTGCACGGTACGCTGCGCGCGATCGACGATCGGGACTGGCTGCGCGCGCTGGTCGAGCGCCAGACCGACCATCAGGAGGCGGCGCTGCCGGATCCGTGGTCGGTCGACGATGCGCCAACCGACTACACGGCCAGGCTGCTGGCCGCCATCGTGGGCATCGAGATCGTCATCGACCGCATCGAGGGGAAGTGGAAAAGCGAGCCGCCGCCGCGGGTGGCAACGGCCCAGCTCGCTTGAGAACTGCTTAGTGGCTGGAACCGGTATGGCCCGCGCCCGAGCTGCCGGTGCTGCTCGACTTGCCTTGCGCCAGCTGCTCTGCATGCTTCAGGTGTTCCTGGACGACCGGGATCATCTTGTCGACCTGGCCCTTGACTTCCGGATCCTTGGCGCCCTTCGAAGCCGCCTGCAGCTTGGTCAGCGTTTCCTTGTGGGCGCCGACGCCGCCCTGCTTGACGTAGGCCTTGTCGAAGGCGTCGCCGCTCATTTTCTCGAGCTTGGCCGACATGGCCTTGTGCTTGGCGTCGAGCTCGGTCGGCAGGGTCACGCCCTTCGACTGGGCCAGGGTCTGCACCTCGGTCAGCGCCTTGCCGTGGTCGTCGACCATTTTCTGCGCGAAGGCCTTCACCTCGGCGTTCTGGCTCTTGCTTTGCGCCAGCTTGCCCATTTCGACTTCGGCCATGTTCGACATGCCCATGTCCATGATCGCCTTGCGGTCGGCGCTGGTCAGCTTGGCGTCGCTGCTGGCGGTGGCGGCAGTGCTGCTGGCGCCCGATTGCTGGCTGGTCTGTGCCTGCGCGCCGACCGCACCGAACATGGCCGCCGCGACCGACACGGCCATCAGGCGCTTGAGGATCTGATTCTTTTGCATGTTGCTCTCCTGTCTGAAATAGAAGGGGCTATGCACCGGCACGATGCCGGCGCCCTGGCCTGATTGTTGTAGTCGGATCGCCCGCCTCATCAATGCAAAATCCATTGATTGTCAACGAAACAATCTCGAGTCTGCCGAGTGTATCGCCGCGTGTTCAAGACCAGCGCGCGTTAGCCGACAAGCAATTTCAGAACAAAAAAGCCAGCCCGGACAGGCTGGCTTTCGAGGAAAGCAGCTGCGATCAGCGGAAGCTGAGCGTCGCCGTCAGGTCGCCCGGCGGCCGCGCGCCGCGCGCTTCGAAGGCGGCGTTGCGGGAGGCCAGGCCCTCGAGCAGCGGCAGGCCGTGCAGGCGTGTGATGAAGCGCAGGATCGAAGTCGTGTCGTAGAAATTGTGGTCGACCGCGCCGCGCTTGGCGTGCGGCGACACCACGATCGCCGGGATGCGCGAGCCCGGACCCCAGCGGTCGCCCTGCGGCGGCGCCACGTGGTCCCACCAGCCGCCGTTCTCGTCGAAAGTGATCACCACCACCATGTCCTTCCACTGCGGCGACTTCTTCAGGTGCTCGATGATGTTGGCCACGTGGGCGTCACCCGACTCGATGTCGGAGTAACCTGCATGCAGGTTCAGGTTGCCCTGCGGCTTGTAGAAGGCCACCGCCGGCAGCTTGCCGGCGACGATGTCGGCGATGAACTTGTTGGAGATCGGGCTGTCGCCCAGGCCGCCGTCGCGCAGGTGTTCCGCGCGTTCTTTCGTGCCCGGCGCGAACTGCTTGAAGTAATTGAACGGCTGGTGGTGGTACTGGAAGTTCGGGCGCTCGCCGGCGCCGCGGCCGTCGAGCGCCGCCTGCATGCCGCCGCCGTACCAGGCCCAGCTCACGCCCTTCCTCGACAGCAGGTGGCCGATCGTGTCATAGGTCTGCGGCGGCAGGGTCGACGCGTCAAGCGGGTCGGCGTGCAGCGGGTCGCCGTCGAAGGCCGGCCGCACCCAGCTCGGCTGGTACGGCGGCGCCATCGTGTTGACGGCGTAGCCATCGGGCGTCATCGCGCCGTTGCGCACGAACTTCGGCTTGCCGTCCAGCGCCGAGGCCGGCGAATCGGGGGCCAGCGCCAGGCGCACGCCCTGCGGGCCGTCTTCCAGCACCGCGATCTTGTTCTTCGCCGCCGTCTCGGCCGCATTGAAGTATTCCGGCACGCGGCCGCTGATCAGGAACTGGTGGTTCAGGTAGGAGCCGCCGAAAGCCGCCATGAAGAAGTTGTCGCACAGGGTGAACTCGCGCGCGATCTGGTACAGGCCCAGGTTCTTCGACGTCTCGCCGTAATACCCCATCACCATGCCGCCGGCGTCGGACCAGGCCGCAAAGCCGTCGTTACGGCCGCCATTGATCTGCATCTGGTTATGGTAGAACTGGTGCACCAGGTCGCGCGTGATGACGCCTTCCGGCAGCGGCTTGTCTTCCGCGTCCGTCAGCTTGTACGGCGCGTTCGGCAGGTTGGCCGACTGGGCTTCGGTGGTGATGTAGTCCTTGCCGCCGATGTTCTGGCGGCCCGGCACCACGCCGCCCCAGGCCTTGGGCAGGGTCGGCAGGATCGAGCCGTCGCGGTCGCGTTGCTGGACGCTGGCCGCCGGCACGCTCGCCAGCGGCACGGCCAGGCCGGGGAAGTCGGCGAACAGGTTGTTGAAGCTGCGGTTTTCCAGGTAGATCACGACCACGTTCTTGACGTGGGCGCGCAGCTTGGCGTCGAGCGAACCCTTGGCAACAGGCTTCGCAGGGGCTGCGACCGCATTCGTCACACCGGGCAAGGTGGCGGCGCCGACCGCGGCGGCGGCCTGGAAGATGCGCCTGCGCGCGGGATTGTCTGGCTGGATGGACGCTTCGGGTCCCTGGTCTCGATCGTGCACGAATTGCTCCTATTGCTGTCGGCGTGGCAGCCGCAAAGGAAGTATTATCCGCGCAATTTACAATTAGAAACAATCAGAAACAAATAAAGTGTGATTCGTCAAAGAGCCGTCACATTTTATAGGCACAATGCAAGTGCTCCTAGGGAAGGGCACTCGGCGGTGCAAACCGCCCTACCGGCGCCGGCGGTCGGGAAACATACCGGCACCAATTTCTTGAATGCAGGCCCACATGTGTGGGCCTGCATTTTTTCTTGCTTCCTGCTTCAGCCGTATAACGGAACCAGGATGTCGTACGCATTGTCTGGACGCGCATCGTCGTCGACCGTCGGCGTATAGCGGCGGTCGTAGCGCTCCAGGCGGATGCCGTCCTCGTCTTCTTCCATGCCCAGCTGTTCCATGGTCGCGATGCCGGTGACGGTGCTGGCCTGGGCGTGCACCATGGGCCCGCGATGGGTCATCAGGGCGTAGCGGCGTTCCGGGATGCGGATGCCGATCATGCCGGGAGGGAGGTTGTTCAGGTCTGCGACTTCGACGGCGATGCACTCGAGTTTCACGCCGCCATATTGCGGCATGCGGACGCCATAGTGCAGGCCATCGGTCTTGCCCAGTTCCCCCTCGCGGGCGAGGAAGGATTTCCAGATTGCTGGCAACTCCGTTTCCAGAACCGAGGCGGGCCCTGCGACAGGCAGCCCGGCGAGCTTCATTTCAGGTAGTGTAACGGTTGAGATGTGCATGATAGTGGCTTGCTGATGGACGAAAAGATTATAGCCTTATCTCTTCGACAAGATTAGCATCCACGCAATCGTGCGGATCGATTTCTCGTGTCAAAAGGAGAACAATGTTGCCTACCTCACTCAAAGCCCTGCTGAAAGAGCTCGAAACCCTCGGCGTCAATCATGACGCGGCCCCCGCCAACCGTGCGCGCCGCCTGCTCAACATCACCCACGACACCGGCGAATTCCTGGCCGTGCTGGTGCGCGCCATGGGCGCCCGCCGCGTCCTCGAGATCGGCACCTCGAACGGTTATTCCACCTTGTGGCTGGCCGACGCCGCGCAAGGCATCAACGGCAGCGTCACGACGGTCGAGCTGTCGGCCGACAAGGTCGCGATGGCGCGCGAGAATTTTGCGCGCGCGTGTTTACAGGATCGCATCGTGCAGGTCGAAGGCCAGGCCGCCGACTTCCTGGCCAGCAGCGCCGACGAATCGTTCGACTTGATTTTCCTGGATTCCGAACGCAGCGCCTACCTCGGCTGGCTGCCGCAGATCGAACGCATCCTGCGTCCGGGCGGGCTGATAGTGGTCGACAACGCCACGTCGCACGCCCAGGAACTGGCGCCGTTCATGCAGGCGCTGCGCTGCGCGTCCGGCTGGAGCACCAGCCTGGTCCCGGTCGGCAAGGGCGAGTTCCTGGCGACGAAGCATTGATTCCGCTTGGTTCCGACCCTCGTGCAGTTCAGGCACGGTTTTGTGCAGTCCATCGCACGGGGCGCGCCAGGTAAAGACGCGCTCCCTAGAATGGCCTCATCAACTTACCGGAGACCACCATGAAACGCGCAGCCATCGCCGCCCTTCTCACCCTTGCTTCCCTGTCGGCCCAGGCCGCCGAGCAGGTGCGCAACGTCACGCCGTTCAAGACCATCGATGCGCGCGGCCCGGTCAGCCTGGTGGTCGAGGTGGGCAAGGCCCATTCGGTACGGGTCGAAGGCAACCAGAAATTCATCGAGCGCGTCACGACCGAAGTCGTGAACGGCGAGCTGCGCCTGGGCTTCGAGGACAAGAACAGGAACAACGTCAATATCAAGGACGGCGAGCGGGTCGTCGTCACCATGCCCGAGCTCGCCAGCTTCCGCGGCGAAGGCGCCGGCCTGATGGTCCTGAATAACGTTCGTGGCGAACACTTCGACGTCAACTACCGCGGCGCCGGCAGCCTGCAGATGAACGGCCGCGTAGGCCACCTGCGCCTGAACGCCGAGGGCGTGGGCGAAGTGGTGGCCAAGGACCTGGTGGCCCAGGATGCCGACGTGACGTTCCGCGGCATCGGCGAAGTGTCGGTGCATGCCAAGAACCGGCTCAACGCCAGCGTGCAGGGCCTGGGCAACCTCACTTACTACGGCAAACCGCAATCGGTCAGCCGTTCGGTGTCGGGCATCGGCAACGTGACCGCCGCGAAATAACGCCGCACAATCAGTCCAGTAGGGTTGGCAGCTACGCTGCCGACGCGGCTAGTCGTTGACCAATTCAAGTAACACCTGCGCGTGGCATGGCCCGTCGAGCCGGCACCAGCAAGCCAGGTTGTGTCCGCGCAGGATGCTCTGCGCCTCTTGCGCCAGCTGGCGGCCGTCAGGATCGTCGCTCAGCCAGCGGCGGTAGGCCGCCACCGCCTGTTCCACCGTGGGCATCGCCACGTAGCGCCCGACCGGCGTGCCCGGCGCCACATCGGGCAGCACCGAAAATGGATTGCCCCAGCGGCCCGGACGCGCCACCGAAATCGTGTTCGGCGGCATGCGCCAGCCTTTCTTGCGACTGAGTTGCACGCGGTATGGCGTCATTGGCTTTCCTCATGATTGGCTCGAAGCCATCATACCGGGGCCAGGCGCTCCTGCATCGACTGCACGCCAGCGCTGCCGCAAGTGGACGCGAGGAACTCCATCAAGCGCTGCAGGGTCTCCAGGCGCGCCGCATAGATGATGTAGCGGCCCTGCTGGCGCGGCGACACCAGGCCCGCATGGGTCAGCTCCTTCAAATGGAAAGACAATGACGAGGCCGGCATTTCGAGGGCGGCGGCGATATTGCTGGCGGACTGGCCCTGGGGACCGGCCTGCACCAGCAGGCGGAAGGCGGCGAAGCGCGATTCCTGGGCGAGCGCGGCAAGCGCCGCGATGGCGAGATTGGTTTGCATGCGAACAGTACTCTTTCGATTCAAGGGCCAGCGCATCGATGCTGTAGCCACGGTTCGAATACTGTCGAAAGACTTTGACAAGGTGATGACAATCGGTGGCGAAAAGCGCGCGCCTGGGCCTTCACAGGCCCCGGCGCGCGCCGTCCGTCAGGCGCGCTTGCGCAATGCCTCCTGCACCGGCTCGGCAACCGGCAGCACCGACGGATTCTTCTGCCTGGCGGCATCGTCCATCAGTTCATACCACATCGCGTTCAGCACGCCGAACGCCGCTGCCAGCGGCAGTCCCAACAACCAGGCGAAATACCACATGATCGGTTTCCTTTCTTTCTTCGATTAGTAGGCGTGGCCCTTGCCATCGCGGATCTCGGTCGGATTCACCTTGCCCCACAGGACCTTGTAGACCCAGCTGGTGTAGCCGATGATCAGCGGCAGGAAGATGCAGGTAGAGACCAGCATGATGAACAGGGTCAGGTGGCTCGACGACGAATCCCACACCGTCAGGCTGGCCTGCGGCTGGATCGACGACGGCAGGATGAAGGGGAACATCGAGGCGCCCACGCTCAGCACGATGCCGGCGATCGACAGGCTCGAGGTCAGCATCGCCACGCCTTCCTTGCGCTTGAGCAGCGCCAGGTAGGTCAGCAGCGCGCCGACGATGCCGGCGCCTGGGGCCAGCTGGGTCCACGGATGGGCCGCATAGTTGGCGAACCAGGCGCCGGCGACATCCGCCTGCACGGTCTTGAACAGCGGGTTCGATGGACCGGTCGTCACCAGCTCGCCCGTGACGCGGTAGCCGTCGACCACGTTCCACAGCAGCACGCCGGCCATGGCGTACAGCACCACGGTGGCGAGCGCCGCGCGGATGCCCCAGGCGCGCGAGCGGCTGGCCACCAGGCCATCGGTCTTGAGCACCAGCCAGGCCGCGCCATGCATCACCAGCATCGCCACCGACACCAGGCCGCACAGCAGCGCGAACGGGTTGAGCAGGCCGAAGAAGCCGCCTTCATAGAAAATCTGCATGTCGGGTTCGATACGGAACGGCACGCCCTGCAGCACATTGCCCATGGCGACGCCGAAGATCAGCGCCGGCACGAAGCCGCCGACGAACAGGGCCCAGTCCCAGGCCGCGCGCCATTGGGTGCTGTCTCGCTTGCTGCGGTACTTGAAGCCGACCGGACGCAGGATCAGCGCCAGCAGCACGGCCGCCATGGCGAGATAGAAGCCCGAGAACGAGACCGCGTACAGCTGCGGCCAGGCGGCGAAGATGGCGCCGCCGCCCAGCACCAGCCAGACCTGGTTGCCTTCCCACACGGGGCCGACGGTGTTGATGACGACGCGCCGTTCGAGGTCGGTCCTGGCCACGAAAGGCAGCAGGGCGCCGGTGCCGAGGTCGAAGCCGTCGGTCACGGCGAAGGCGAGCAGCAGGACGCCCAGCAGCACCCACCAGATGACACGCAGGGTGTCGTAGTCCAGAAGCATGTGAAGAATCATGTTTTTACTCCGCAGTGATCATTGGCGCAGTGCGCATCGCCGGCGTGGCGCCGACCAGGGGGCTGTGGCTGCCCGGGGCGTGTTCGGTCTCGAGCTCGGGGCCTTTCCTGATCGCCTTGAGCATCAGCTTCATCTCGACCACGATCAGGATCGAATACAGCACCACGAAGCCGAGCAAGGTGGCCAGCACGGTCTGGATGCCGATGTTCGACACCGCGACCGCGGTCGGCAGCACGCCTTCGACGGCCCACGGCTGGCGGCCCAGTTCGGCCACGATCCAGCCGGCTTCGGCGGCGATCCACGGCAGCGGGATCGACCACACGGCCACCTTCAGCAGCCATGGATACGCGTCCAGGCGGCGCCGCGCCGATAGCCAGAAGAACACGGCAGTGAGCACGATGAAATAGATGCCGAGACCGACCATCACGCGGAACGACCAGAACAGCGGCGCCACTTGCGGCACGGTGTCGTTGGCGGCCTGCCTGATCTGCGCCTCGGTGGCCTGGCGCGGATCGTCGACGTAGCGCTTGAGCAGCAGCGCATAGCCCAGCACCTTGCTGTTCTCTTCGAACTTCGCCTGCAGCTCGGCCGGCACCGGGCCCTTGCCGCCGAGCGCGCGGATCTGCTCCAGCGCGTCATAGGCCAGGATGCCCTGGCGCACGCGCACCTCGGCCAGCTTGACCAGGTCGTTGATGCCCGGGATCTCGCTGGAGATCGAACGGGTGCCGATCAGGCCCATGACCCAGGGGATGTGGATCGCGTAATGGGTCTCGCGCGCCGCCTGATCCGGGAAGCCCACCGCGGTGAAGGCGGCCGGCGCCGGCTGGGTGTCCCACATGGCTTCGATCGCGGCCAGCTTCATGTGCTGGTGCTCGGTGGCCAGGTAGCCGCTTTCGTCGCCCAGCACCACCACCGACAGCGAGGCGGCCAGGCCGAACGAGGCGGCCACCGTCATCGAGCGCTTGGCCAGCTCGGCATGACGGCCCTTGAGCAGGTACCAGCTCGATACGCCGAGCACGAACAGCGCGGCGACCACGTAGCCGGCCGACACCGTGTGCACGAACTTGGCCTGCGCCACCGGATTGGCCAGCACCGCGCCGAAATCCGTCACCTCCATGCGCATGGTCTGCGGATTGAGCGACGCGCCGACCGGGTTCTGCATCCAGCCGTTGGCGATCAGGATCCACAGCGCCGAGAAGTTGGTGCCGATGGCGGTCAGCCAGGTCACGACCAGGTGCTGCACCTTCGACAGGCGGTCCCACCCGAAGAAGAACAGGCCGACGAAGGTCGCTTCGAGGAAGAACGCCATCAGGCCTTCGATGGCCAGCGGCGCGCCGAACACGTCGCCGACGTAGTGGCTGTAGTAGCTCCAGTTCATCCCGAACTGGAACTCCATCACCAGGCCGGTGGAGACGCCGATGGCGAAGTTAATCCCGAACAGCACGCCCCAGAACTTGGTCATCTGGCGCCAGATCGGGCGGCCGGTCATCACGTACACGGTTTCCATGATGGCGATGACCATCGACAGCCCCAGTGTCAGGGGTACGAACAAAAAGTGGTACAGCGCCGTGAGGGCGAACTGTAGTCGGGAGAGCCCGACGACGTCGAGATCCATGGTGAATCCTTTCTTCTTGGTTGAATCGATGGTGGTTGTCAGTCGTGACGCAGCGCGCCAAGCGCCGCGTCGAATCCTCGTGTGCCGCGCCGGTGGTCGGCGACCAGGCGCCCCGCGCGCATCACCAGCAGCCGATCGGCAAGCGCGGCGTCGCGCCGCAGGTGGGTGGCCAGCAGCACGGTGCGGCCGTGCGCATGACGCGCCAGGCGCGCCAGCACGTCGGCGGCGGTGGCGGCGTCGAGCGCCTCGGTCGGCTCGTCCAGCAGCCAGAAGTCGGCCCTGCGCAGCAGCAGCCGCGCCAGCGCCAGGCGCCGCGACTGCCCGCCCGACAGGCCCAGGCCGCCCTCGCCCAGCGGCGTATCCAGGCCGCGCGCCAGCATGCGCACGTCGACCTCGAGGCCGGCGGCGCGCAGCGCGTCCCACAGCGCTTCGTCGCCGGCCTGCGGATCGGCCAGGCGCAGGTTGTCGCGCAGGCTGTCCTGGAACAGTTCGGTGCGCTGGGTCAGCCAGGTGGCGGGGAGCGCCCTCACCTGCCCGGCGCGCGGCGCCAGTTCGCCGGCGACGAGTCCCAGCAAGGTCGACTTGCCGGCGCCGCTGCCGCCGACCACGGCAACCCGCTCGCCGCGCGCGATGCGCAGGCTGACCTCGTGCAGCGCGGCCCCCTCGCGGCCCGGATGCACGACGCTGGCGTCGCACAGCAGCAGCGCTTCGTCGTCGCCCGGCGCGCCGACGGCGCTGGCGTCATCCGCTTCCTGATGCAGCCGGGGGCCGACGCGGCGCGCCGCCAGCCAGCTGCGGCCGGCCTCGATGGCGCCGCGGCGCATCGCGGCGAACGGTTCCAGCGCGGCCAGCGCGATCAGCAAGGCCAGCGCCGCCGCCGGCGCGCTCGCTCCCAGCCCAGCCACTGCCAGCAAGGTCGCCGCCACGGTCAGGTGGCCGCCGACCGCATAGGTCCAGCCGGCGCCGGTCTCGAGCCGGTGCAGCGCAGCGTCGGCGCGCGCCAGCTTGTCGTCGACCTGCGCCAGGCGCGCGCACTGGGCCGGCAGGCGGCCGGCCATGGCCAGATCGGTCTGGCCGGCGACCAGGTCGATCGCCTGGGCCCGCAGCCGTTCCAGCGCGCGCGCCCGGCGCAGCGCCAGCGGACGGGCAAGACGCGCGACAAGGGCAGCCACACCCCAGCCGAAGGCCAGCAGCCAGGCGAACATCGCCAGCCCGAGGCGCCAGTCGAGGTTGGCCAGCACCACGCCGGCCAGCAGCGCCGCGCCGAGGGCGGCGCTGGCCGGCACGACCAGGCGCAGATAGATCGATTCGAGCGCGTCGATGTCGCCGGTCAGCCGGAACAGCAGGCGCGCAGGACGGCGCAGCAAGGCGCGCGCCGCCTGCGGGCCGGCCCAGCCGCGAAACAGCCGTTCGCGCAGCGCGGCCAGCACGCCCAGGGTGGCGTCGTGGGTCACCATGCGCTCGGCGTAGCGGCCGAAGGTGCGGCCCAGCGCCAGCAGGCGGATCGCGGCGCTCGGCACGAAGACATTGAACATGACCATGCCGCCCGCCAGGCCGGCCAGCGCGGTGGCGGTGATGAACCAGCCCGAGGTGCCCAGCAGCGCCATCCCGGCCAGCACCACCAGGGTGGACAGGAAGGCGCCCAGCGCCAGGCGGCGCCCGCCCGTTTTCAGGAACAGGGCAAGGACCGGTTGCAGGTCGTGACGAGCTTTCATGCCGCGCTCCGTTTGGTGAAGGGTTCGCCGATGCGCACCACGCGCTTCATGCGCGCGGCCAGGGCCAGGTCATGGGTGGCGACGATGAGGGTGCGGCCCTGGGCCAGCGTTACCAGCGCGTCGATCACGCCGGCGGCGGTGTCGCGGTCGAGGTGGGCGGTGGGTTCGTCGGCCAGCAGCAGGCCGGCATGTGGCGCGCACACCGCGCGCGCCAGCGCCAGGCGCACCAGCTCGCCGCCCGACAGGCCGAGACCGCCCTCGCCCAGGCTGGCGCCCGGTGTGGCATGGCCCACATGGCCCAGGCCGGCGCGGCGCACGGCGGCGCCGACCGCCTCGCCGTCGATGCCGTCGCGCTCGAGCGAGACATTGCCGCGCACCGAGCCGGAAAAGACGTGCGGCTTCTGGCCGATCCAGGCCATGCGGGCGCGCAGGTCGGCCGCCGACTGTGCATCGAGTTGCACGCCGCCGATGCGCACCGCGCCGCCATTGGCGGGCGCGAGGCCGGCGATGACCGACAGCAGCGTGGTCTTGCCGCTGCCGCTGGGGCCGACCAGGGCCACGTGCTCGCCGGCGCGGACGTACAGGTCCTCGCCATCGAACAGCGGCGCTTCGCCGGGATGCTGGAATACCAGACCTTCAATATCGACCGACGGCGCCACCGAAGGCGCGACCGATGCGCGGCCGGCGCGCGGCCTGCACTGCGGCGCCAGCGCGCCCGGCAGCGCCAGGCCGGCGTGCTGCAGCTGCTCGAGTTCCTTCAGCGCCGCCTCGCCCGAGGCCTTGTCGTGCCACACGGCGGCCAGTTCGCGCAGCGGCTCGAAGAAGGCGGGCGCCAGCAGCAGGATGAACAGGCCTTCCGCCAGCGTCAGGCGCACGCCCCAGCTTCCGGGACCGATCTCGCCCAGCAAGTGGAAGCCGACATAGACGGCGACCAGCGCCACGCCCAGCGCCGAGAACAGTTCCAGCGCGGTGGAAGACAGGAAGGCGATGCGCAGCACGCGCATGGTGCTGGCGCGCACGCTTTCGGCGGTATCACGCACGCGCTGCGCGGTGGCGTCCACTGCTCGAAGCGCGCGCAGCGTCGACAGGCCGCGCAGGCGGTCGAGCAGGAAGCCGCTCATGCCGCCGATGACTTGCAGCTGCGCTTCGCTGGCGGCCTTGGCGCGCCAGCCGATGACGGCCATGAAGACCGGGATCAGGGGCGCGGCCAGCACCAGGATCAGGGCCGCGGTCCACGAGAAATAGAGGACGACGAGCGCGATCGCGGGCGGCGCCAGCATCGTGCGCATGCGCGCCGGCTGGTAGCGCACCAGCCAGGGCAGCACGGCCTCGGCCTGCTCGGCCAGTGCGCTGGCGGCGCGGCCGCTGGCCAGGCGTTCGCGGTCGAGCGGCGAGCGCGACGCCAGGGCCTGCGCCGCCTTGCTGCGCAATGTGGCCAGGTGCCGGCGCGAAGCCGCGAACAGGCGGCGCGCGCCCCAGGCTTCGCTGCTGGCGCGCAGCACGCCCAGCGCCAGGAAGCCGCAGGCCGGCGCCAGCATGTCCGCCAGGCCGGCGCCATGGGCCAGCTGCTGCACGGCATGGGCCAGCAGGGCCGCCTGTGGAATCCACAGCAGCGCCGCCGCGCTCATCACGAAGGTGGCGCTGCGGGTGGATGGGACGAGCGTGGCCGGGCCACGGCCTTGACGGCGAAGCATGGTGGTTCTCCAGACGATTGAGGGGTGCGGCGGCTGGCCGCGCGGTGAAACCGGGTCAGGCGGCCAGTGGCGGCGCCCTGCTGCGGTGGTCGCTGAGGAAGGCCGAAGCAGGCCGCAGCGCCGGCCCGTGGGGGCGCAGGATGCGTTCGAGCGGGGCGTCCAGCAGCACCAGGCTGCCCGGAGGATGGGCAATGATGGCCAGGTCGTCCTGCGCCAGGCAGGCCGGGCAATGCATGCCGGGGTGGACGGCCTCGTCGCCGGCGGCGCTGTCGGTATCGAGGTCCAGCGCCACCAGCCTGGTGCCGACCGACAGGCAGACGTCGATCCAGGTCTTGCCCTGATGGGCCGGCAGGTTCGATGCAAGAGACGGTGCAAGCATGCCCCACAGGATCGCCAGGGCGGCGAGCCAGAGGATGATGGAGCGGTTGCGTTGCGCGTTCATGGTGTTCAGTCCTGCAGTGAAGCAGATGCCTTGATCTACGTTATTTCTGACTTGCGCCAAACTTTCTAAACATTCTGAATTTTCAGAAGTTAGTGAAATTATGCACTGAAACTTCAAGTTTGTCTGGAAAGGAGAGTGACTTTGTCGGGAATTACTCATGTGTTGACAGCCTCCTGCACCACGATGGTGAAGGCAGTCCGTGTGCGTGTCGTGGGACCGTGGGATAATCCACCTTTCAAAAGCATCGAAAAGTTCTCAACCATGACGCCACTCGTCCAAACATTCGTGAGTCACTTCGGTGAGATGGGCAGCCGCTGGGGCATCAACCGCACGGTGGGGCAGATCTATGCCCTGCTCTTCGTCACCGAAGAACAATTGCACGCCGACGACATCGGCGAGAAGCTCGGCATCTCGCGCTCCAACGTCAGCATCGGCCTCAAGGAATTGCAGTCCTGGGGCCTGGTGCGCCTGTCGCGCATTCCCGGCGACCGGCGCGAGTATTTCACCTCGCTCGGCGACGTCTGGGAAATCTTCCGCGTGGTCGCGGCCGAACGGCGCCGGCGTGAAGTGGCCCCGACCCTGTCGGTGCTGCGCGAATCGCTGATGGCCAACGCCAATACACCCGAAGACCAGTTCGCCCAGGAGCGCATGCGCGAGATGCACGAACTGGTCGACCTGGCCAATAACTGGTTCGACGACCTGCAGCGCCTGTCGCCCGAGTCGATGTCGCAGCTCATGAAAATGGGTTCCAAGGTGCAGAAGCTGCTGTCGGCCAAGGACCGCCTGTTCGGCGCGGCGGCGGCCAAGGAAGCAAGGGACGAATAGCGCGGGAGAGGTACGGTCGATGTCGTATCGAACTGCAGCGTGCGCTCGGCACGGGGCCTGATGGTCTCTGCCGGTATCAGGCGGGCTGGCGCCGTCGCCCGGCCCACCAGACACTCAGCGCAAACAAGGCGACGCCGCCGGAGAGGCCGAATGTCAGCGCCGTGTCGCGTAATTCCAGGTCGCCGCCGTTAGACGCCATGATGGGATAACTCCACGGGAAGAGGCGCCAGTATTCGGAACTGCCGAGCTGGATGATGCCCATCGTGGCGCACACGCCCACCGCCAGCGGCAAGACGATGTTCTGGCTTGCCCAGCTCAGGGAATGCTGGAGGACGAGTATCGGCAGGCTGGCCAGCAACGCCGCCAGGAGGGCGCCGGCCATCGACCATGCGGGCTGGACCAGTACATTGCCATCCGATAGCAGCGCGGCTGCACCGGTTGCCAGCAGCAGCAAGGAACAATGGGCGATCGCCAGCATCGCCAGCGCCAGGAGCAGCTTGGCCACGTACAGCTGGCGCGCGCTGACCGGCAGCGTGAGCATCAGACGCCAACCATGCTGGCGGTGTTCGGCGCCGTTGACGAGGGCCGTGCACAGCGCCAGATAAAGCGGCAACATGAAGTAGCACCACAATGCCCGGTTGCCCATCCAGAAGCTGCTCCAGGCGGCGGGACTGATACCGTCCCACCCGGCTTGACGCAACAGCATGCCGGTATTGAGCAGCACGACCATCAGCGGGCAGGCCAGCATGACCATCAGCGCCAGCGATCGGCGCGCCTTGAGTATTTCAAGCCGGAACAACGTCAAGAGCATCGCTAGCATCTTTCTCGAAGGTCAATTCATGAAACCAGTGCTCCAGCGTCGGTCTATGGAATACGGACTGGTACAGCGTGATCCCTTCCCTGACCAGGACTGCGTTCAGCTTCGCGCTGTCATGGGCGTCGATCGGCGTCACATCGACGCGACGCGCGTCAATGACGCGCGCCGGATATCCGTGACGGACCAACACAGCCTGGGCACCGGGGCTGTCGCCCACTTCCAGCGTCAGGCTTCCGGTCTGGCTTGCCGCGAGTTGTCGCACCGATCCCTGGTGAACCACCTGGCCCCCGTGCAGCACGGCCACATGCGTGGCGATTTTTTCCACCTCGTCGAGCTGGTGGCTGGACAGGAACACCGTGCAGCCGGTTTGCGCAGGTAGACTGGCCAGCAATTTTCGGATATCCCGCATGCCTTGCGGATCCAGGCCGTTGCCTGGCTCGTCCAATATCAGCAGGCGCGGTTGGCCGAGCATCGCATGGGCCAGCGCCAGTCGTTGGCGCATGCCAAGCGAATAGCCGGCGATGCGCTCGCCAGCGCTGGCAGCAAGGCTGACGACCTCGAGTACGCGCGCGCTTTCGGTACGGGGCAAGCCCTTGATGCGGCGCCCAATCTCGAGAAATTCTTTCGCCGTCAGGTTGGGATAGAGCGCAGGCGAGTCGACCATGCAGCCGACATCGCGCAACACAGCCGAGCGCTCCACATCGATGGCGCGACCGAGAATGCGCACCGAGCCGCTGTCAGCTGCCAGGAGCCCGGTCAGAATACGAATCGTGGTCGATTTGCCTGCCCCATTATTACCCAGGAAAGCGAACACGCTCCCGGCAGGGACCTGCAGAGAGAGTTGACGTAATACGTTGCGCTGTCCCAGCCGTTTGTCGACCCCGACCAGTTCGATGACGTTCATGCGGTGCAGGCTTGCGCGGCGGTAGTAGGGTGCTCGGTAGTCAATGGAGGATGACGGTAATTGTTGTTCAATCGTGATATCCGCGAGGTTGTCCGGTATCGCAGGCTGGTGTCGCAGGCTGGCGTCGCGGACTTGCCTGCAATTGGTACGGCATTCGCCGCCCCCCCCCCGGCGCCCGGCGCCACCGTGGACCCGCCCGCAGAGGGTGCATCTGTCCGGTGCCAGGCCACGACCGCACCGGCTGTTTCGTGAATGCTTCCCCCTGGGACCTTATCGCCCTCGCATGCCGGAAGACACTATCAAATATGACAGGATGTTTGATCAGCGAGCTCAGGCAAACTCCTGAGGCGCATTGTCTTCTCGCGAGAGGGCGCGTCAGTACGTCGTGACAGCGCGCGCTGATAGCCGTGCTCGCCGTTTTCGCATGCGCGGCTAGACTGGGGTTTTGATTACCAGACCACTGTCCATGAACATTGTCTGTATCGCCTGGGGCTCGCTGCTGTGGAAGCCTCAGGGTCTCAAGCTGGCATCCCGGCGGCCCACCGCTTCCCCTCGAATTCGTGCGCCAGAGCGACGACAGCCCCGAGCTGGCGCTGGTGCTGTGCGAGAGCGCGCGCCTGGCGCCGACCTACTGGGCCTATCTCGCCACCGACGATCTCGACGAAGCCCGCGCCATGGTGCGCGAGCGCGAGAAGATCACGCTTGAACGGCCCGAATGGATCGGCAGCATCCCGGCGGTCGATGGCGCGCAGGAGGATCCCCGTATTGCGGCCTGGCTGCGCGCCAGGCGCATCGACGCGGCGGTGTGGACCGCCGTGCCGCCGAAATTCGATGGCCAGAATGGGCGGGTGCCGACGGCCGACGAGGTCGTGACATGGCTGGACAGCTGCACCGGCGAACGGCGCGCGGCGGCCGAGGACTACATCCGCCGCACGCCGGCCCACATCGATACCCTTTATCGGCGCGCCATCGAGACGCGGCTGGGATGGCGGCCGCTGCGCGAGGCGCACGTCACCCAGGCGCGCTGAAACGATTCGACAGCAAGAAACGAAGCGCGAACCCGGCGGGTTTGCGCGAAGATCCCGGCGTCTCCACTTTCACCGCGACGCCGCCATG
This sequence comes from Massilia timonae CCUG 45783, assembly GCF_000315425.1. Taxonomy (GTDB): domain Bacteria; phylum Pseudomonadota; class Gammaproteobacteria; order Burkholderiales; family Burkholderiaceae_D; genus Telluria; species Telluria timonae. The sequence continues at coordinate 368,012 of NZ_JH992922.1, forward strand.
ACCACGCCCTCGTCTTCCCTTTTCCCGATCCGGATCGTCCCGCTGGCGGACGCCTTTCTCGCGCGCGTGCGCGCCGGCGCCGACGACCAGGGCCAGCCCGTGGAGCGCCACGTCGCCCGGGGCGGCGAACCGCTGCGCGACTGCCTGCGCCGCGCCCTGCCCGGCGAAGCGATCCTGCTGGCCAGTTATTGCCCGTTCACCGTCGCGGGGCCGTACAGGGAATACGGGCCGGTCTTCGTCTCGGCGTCCTCACAGCCTGCAGCGCGCCTCGACACGCTGCCGCTCGATGGCGAGCAGCCCTATCTGGGCGCCGGCTTCGTGTTGCGGGCTTATTCGGTGGATGAGCGGATCGTGGATGCGAAGTTGAGCTCACCAAAGGCCGCAGAAACCGATTTACAGGCTTTCCTGGCACGCGATCAAGTTGCTTTCGTGCTGGTCCGCTTTGCTGCATATGGCTGTTTTGCGTTGCGTGTCGCACGCAGGTGGAAGTAATGCAGCTCCGGATTCGCGGGTCCAAGGTACTCAAGCATCTGTCAGACTACGACCTGTCGAATCGTTCTGCCGGGCCATGGTCAGAACCTCGCGGAGATTCATTCGCAAGTAATCCGTGTTACCGACATATCCCCCAAGCGCTTCCTCGGCACGTTTCTCGATCTCTTCAGCAGAGATATGAAATCGATGAATCATATTCTGGATATCCTCTTTATCCGGATCGGACAATCGGGCGATCTTGCTGACAATAAGGTCGAGAGGACTCAGCACGTAGACTTTCATCATGTCGGTGCCGATTGGTACCGGCACCGCGTCCTGCTGGTAGTCCTCATGCATTAATGCGAAGGTGCTGTTGTAACTGGCATCGAGATACAGCATATTTCCTTCTTTCGTCTCGACAACCAGGTCGGCAGGCAACAAGATTCGCTTCGAAAACTCGGCGTCAACGTCGGTGGTGGTCCGCGCGGCCGTGTACAAGTGAATTGCCATTCCACCAGCAATGAGCATCGTCAGTGGCTCACGCAAATTCGTACGCTGTTCCCCCCTGTGCCAATATAACTTGAGACACCTACCCGATTAATTTAGAGTACAGCGGTAGGTCCCCAACATGCACAGCCGAAAGCATCAAATCAGC
>NZ_JH992922.1:371557-372360 GCF_000315425.1 Massilia timonae CCUG 45783
ATCAATCCACCAGTCACGGAGAAAAAAGCAGCCTGAACAAGAGAGTTAGACTCTCATCATTCCACCAGGTGTTTCAAATTCATTGACACGTTCCGTTCGAGTTCGATGATCAACGATCGCAGCCCGTTCGCCAGATCGGTATGGGTCGCAAATTCAATAGGTTTCACCATGACCGAACTCCGTCCATGCGCTTTTCAAGAAGATTACGCAAACGAGGCACATCTCTGACCAAGCCATCCTTGACCACTTCAGGGAACGGCCGCGGCGCGGTATGCGCCTGGTAGTGAAACTGGCGTGCAGCGGAGTCAAGAAAATCAGCCGCTACCCGATGCTTTGTCTTGAGTAACTGTGCCGACAATCGATAGACGTCGGCCTCCCGCCCCGACTTCGGTAGTCTGCGCATTGCCACCGCATCGGCAAGCGAATTGACCAGATCGGCCTCCGTTTCTCTGTTCCACACGATGCTTTCTCTTCCAAAAATCTGCGAAAGGAGATCGTCCTCGGGTACGTGCTGAAGCGCTGCGGCGACACCGCCTCTGTCGAGCACGCCCCACGATGTGACTCGATAAACTGGACCGTTCTTGTCCATACCAACAAAGAACTGTTGCTGTGCGAGCTCGATAGCGCGTAGCACCTCGGAGCGTGTGCATTCGAGTGCTTGTGCGGTGTAATGTAATGTGGCTCGTGCACCGAGTTTCTCCAGTGTAACCGGAACGTGTCAATGAATTTGAAACACCTGGTGGAATGATGAGAGTCTAACTCTCTTGTTCAGGCTGCTTTTTTCTCCGTGACTGGTGGATTGA
>NZ_JH992922.1:374645-398163 GCF_000315425.1 Massilia timonae CCUG 45783
GCTGATTTGATGCTTTCGGCTGTGCATGTTGGGGACCTACCGCTGTACTCTAAATTAATCGGGTAGGTGTCTCAAGTTATATTGGCACAGGGGGAACGAGTACCAGCAAACATCTTCTAAAATCGTGCTTCGGAAAGTCCTTGTAGCGCACAATCACCTCCACTAACAAACCTCAAGCCAGTATAGTCCGTTAATTGATACAGTCAAGACGAGAGATTTCCCTGAGCATGATTGTCAAGTCTGCGTCAACGGCCAGTGCGTTGACAGTCATTGAATTTGCTACCTACACTCCATCGATCGCTGAGCTAACGGAGGAGAAATGACGCGCGCTAGCGGGTCACGTTTCGAAACTGCGCTACGCCGCCCCGCCGTACAGGAAACGGATGGATGGGCTTTCGTCGTTCTGCCGAAACCGATCAGTGATATCTTTCCGCGGCGCGGCCGGACGAGCATGCAAGGCACGCTCAACGGCCACTTGTTTCAGGCCACGCTGGAGCCCGATGGCCAGTTGAGCCATTGGTTCAGGGTGCCCGCTACGCTGATGACCGACGCGGGCGTGACAATCGGGGATACCGTCACGTTCGATGTTGCCCCAGCACCGAGCGAGCAGGAACCACTGGTCCCACCCGAATTAGGCAAGGTGTTCGACACATCGCTACCGGCCAGGGAGACCTGGGCCGCCACCACCACCGTCGCCCGCATCGACTGGATCCACTGGATCGAATCGGCCAAGCAGGACAAGACTCGCTTGAAGCGCGTGGCCGATGCGGGAGACATGCTCGCTTCGGGCAAGAAGCGGGTCTGCTGTTTCGACCCGTCTGGGTACTACAGCAAGAGCCTCAATCCGCCGCAAGAAGCGAAATAGACCCGTGAGGCAGCTACCAGGTATATCGCACTGGACTGGCCGCGCCGCGTTTTCGATATCTATCCGGAATGCGCTTGTTGACATACAGGGCTTTCACTTGGTCAGAGGCTTCCCGGCCCACGAAGCCGAACCGAGTGGGTTCCGATTCACGCCCTGGGAAGTTTGCTGTGGTCGCGCTCAGCCAATCGTCAGCGACAAAAGCGCCAACGATCAATCCCTGCAAGACTGCCAGCACCACTTCCGCCTCCTTCGCCTTCTCCAGAGAAACCCTCCAAGCAAACCGGGTCGCTTCGTACAGCGATGCTTCCGTTGCCGATCGATTGACCTTGATGAGCAGCGCCCGATGTTCAAATGCCGCCTCCTGAGCAGCGTAGCGTCGCATGATGTCTTCGGCATGCATTACACCGAAGTCCAGGCTGCCGGCTCCCCCTACGACATTTGTCAGCCCGGGGTATGCGTCCATCAGCGCTGCTTCCACTTCGAAAGCAGTTTTCTCTTCGATCATTCCATGTCGGTGAATGACATGGCTCACCTCGAAGCCTGCAATCTGAATTTCCCTGATGCGCTTCAACTTGTCGCCGATATCAGCGTCGGGCAGCTGTGCACGTGCATGAGCGAAGACGCGATTGCCTTTTCCCTTGCCAACGTAAAATGTCTCACCATTTCGAGGATCGATCAGGCGGTACACGTACCATTGGAGCTTCTCTATGACTTCCGAAGGAAAGGACTCTATTTGCATCTGAATCAAATTTTGAAGCGGACGAGATTCGGCCGCGCACATCAGTGACATCCCCGTATAAGGCAAATCTTGCCGACCTTCCGACCGCGAATCGGATCTGCCATAGGAGCGGCGAAAAATCAGTCGAACTTGCTGAAATCCGGCTTGCGCTTCTCGAAGAAGGCGGTGAACGCTTCCTTCGCCTCGGCGCCGGTCAGCATGGCGCTGAAGCGCTCGTTCTCGGCGGCGATGGTTTCCTTCACCAATGCGCCCCGCGCGCGCTTCATCAGCGCCTTCGTGGTGCGGATCGACGCGGGCGGCAGCTTGGCCAGCTTGGCGGCCTGGCCCTGGGCGAAGAACAGCAGCTCGGCGGCCGGCAGCACGCGCGCCACGATGCCCATCTCCAGCGCCTCTTCGGCCACGAACGGTTCGCCCAGCAGCAGTTTCTCGGCGGCGCGCGTGTAGCCGGCCGATTGCGCCACCAGCAGCGACGAGGCGAATTCCGGGCACAGGCCGAGCTGGGTGAACGGCATCGAGAACTTGGCGTTGTCGGCGGCGTAGACCAGGTCGCAGTGCATCAGCAAGGTGGTGCCGATGCCGACCGCGGCGCCGGCGACGGCCGCCACCACCGGCTTCGTTGCGCCTTCCAGCGCGGTCATGAACTGGAATACCGGGCGCTCCGGCGTCATCGCGCCCTCGCCGACGTTGTTCAGGAAATCGTCCAGGTCATTCCCGGCGGTGAAGATCTCGGGCTGGCCGGTGATCAGGATGGCGCGCACCGATGCATCCTGCTCGGCGTCGCGCAGCGCGTCGGCCATGGCCTGGTACATCGCGCCGGTGATCGCGTTCTTGCGTTCGACGCGGTTGAATTCGATGGTGAGGATGCCGTCGGCTTTGGTGAGGCGGATGGTCATGTTGCGGTCTCCGGAGTTATTCTTGGGGCGGTTGAACGCGTCGGCGGCAAAGCCGCCAACCCTACGGGTTTCATGCGTTGCTTGGACGCGTGGGCGGGAGACCCGCCCACCCCACGTCACGCTCGCGGCATTGACGTACGGTGCTTGGATTTCCCGCCCACGCTTGAGATGCGGCGGCGCAGCAAAGCGCCGCCATGTCTGCTTAGACGCGCTCGATGATGCCCGCGGCGCCCATGCCGGCGCCGACGCACATCGTCACCATGCCGTACTTGAGGTTGTTACGGCGCAGCGCGTGCACGACAGTCGCGGCGCGGATCGCGCCGGTGGCGCCCAGCGGGTGGCCCAGGGCGATCGCGCCGCCCATCGGGTTGACCTTGCTGGTGTCCAGGCCCAGGTCGCGGATCACGGCCAGCGCCTGGGCGGCGAAGGCTTCGTTCAGCTCGATCCAGTCCAGCTGGTCTTGCGTGATGCCGGCGGCGGCCAGCGCGGCGGGAATCGCCACCTTCGGGCCGATGCCCATGATCTCCGGCGGCACGCCGCGCACGGCGAACGAGGAGAACTTGGCCAGCGGGGTCAGGTTGTGCTCCTTCAGGATTTTTTCGCTGACGACGATCAGCGCGCCGGCGCCGTCCGACATCTGCGACGAGGTCGCGGCGGTGACCGAACCCTTGGCCGCGAATACGGGCTTCAGCTTGGCCATCGATTCGGCGCTGGCGTCGGCGCGCGGGCCTTCGTCGCTGTCGACGGTGCGCTTCTTGACGCTGATCTCGCCGGTGGCCAGGTTCGGCGTGCGGGTGATGATCTCGACCGGGGTGATCTCGTCCTTGAAGTAGCCGGCCTGCTGGGCGGCGATGGCGCGGCGGTGCGATTCCAGGCCGAAGGCGTCCTGGTCTTCGCGCGAGATCTTCCACTGGTTGGCGACCTTCTCGGCGGTCAGGCCCATGCCGTAGGCCAGGCCCACGTTCTCGTCCTTGAACACGTCCATATTGATCGACGGGTGGTGGCCCATCATCGGCACCATCGACATCGATTCGACGCCGCCGGCGATCATCACGTCGGCTTCGCCCACGCGGATGCGGTCGGCCGCCATCGCCAGCGCGGTGATGCCCGAGGCGCAGTAGCGGTTGACGGTGACGCCGCCCACGGTGTTCGGCAGTCCGGCCAGCACGACGGCGTTACGCGCCACGTTGAAGCCCTGCTCGGCTTCAGGGAACGAGCAGCCGACGATGGCGTCGACGATCAGCGCCGGGTCCAGGTTCGGCACGGCGGCCATGGCGCCGCGGATCGCGTGCACCAGCAGGTCGTCCGGGCGGGTCTTGTTGAACATGCCGCGCGGCGCCTTGCCGATCGGGGTACGGGTCGCTGCGACGATGTATGCGTCTTGAAGTTGTTTGCTCATGTCAGTAGTCCTGTTCAGTCGTCAGCGTTAGTTGCGCACCGGCTTACCGGTCTGCATCATGCCCATGATCCGTTCCTGGGTCTTCGGATTGTTCAGCAGGGCCACGAAGGCCTTGCGTTCCAGGTCGAGGATCCACTGCTCGCTCACCACGCTGCCCTGGTCGATGTCGCCGCCGGTCACGATCTCGGCGATGGTGTCGCCCAGGTGGTAGTCATAGGCCGAGATGAAGCCGCCGTCGCGCATATTGACCATCTGGCCGCGGATGGTGGCCCAGCCGTAACGGCCGGTGACCGGGAAGGTGCGGCGTGCCGGAGCGCGATAACCGGCGTCGAACATGGCGCGCGCGGTGGTCTTCGCCACGTGCAGCAGTTCATACGCGTTGAACACGATGACGTCGTCTTCCTTCAGGTAACCCATGGCCTTCGCTTCCAGCGCCGACTTCGACACTTGCGCGGTGGCCGCGTTCATGAAGCCGTTCTTCAGGAATTGCAGGATGTCGTTGCCCTTGGCTTCATTCGCCGCGCGCAGCGCCGCTTCCTTGAGGCCGCCGCCGGCCGGCACCAGGCCGACGCCCACTTCGACCAGGCCGATGTACGACTCGATCGAGGCCACGCGTTTGCTTGCATGCAGCGCCAGCTCGCAGCCGCCGCCCAGCGCCAGGCCGGCCACTGCGGCGACGACCGGGATGTTCGAATACTTCATCGCCATGAAGGTGTCCTGCAGCTCGCGCACGATCGGCTCCATCGCCTTCGCGCCGCCGGCCATGAAGGCCGGCAGGGCCGATTGCAGGTCGGCGCCGGCCGAGAACGCGCCGCCTTCGGCCGCGTCGGTATTCCAGATCACGATGCCCTTGTAGCCTTGCTCGGCTTCTTTCAAGGCGCGCTGGATGCCCTTGATGACGCCATCGCCGATGACGTGCATCTTGGTCTTGAGCGAGATGACCAGGACCTCGTCGTCCGAATGCCACAGGCGCACGGAGTCGTCTTCGAACACGGTGGTGCCGAAGGTCTTCGCATCCGGACCGCCCAGGCCGACCACCGGCGCGCGGAACTGCTGGCGCTTGTAGACAGGCAGGTCGGACAGCGGCACATAGGCGTTCTTCGTGACCGAGTACGAACCTTCAGGAGTGTGCACGCCCTTCTCGGCGACCGAACCCTCGAACACCCATGCCGGCAGCGGCGCGTCGCTCAGCGCCTTGCCCGCTTCGATGTCTTCCTTGACCCACTGGGCGATCTGGGTCCAGCCCGCGGCTTGCCAGGTCTCGAACGGACCGACGCTCCAGCCGAAGCCCCAGCGCATCGCGAAGTCGACGTCGCGCGCATTGTCGGCAATCGTATCCAAGTGGAACGCGATGTAGTGGAAGGCGTCGCGGAAGATCGCCCACAGGAACTGCGCCTGCGGGTTGGTCGAATCGCGCATGGCCTTGAATTTCTTGACCGGGTCTTTTTCTTTCAGGATGCGGCCGACGATGTCGGCGGCCTTCGCGCCGCTCGGCACGTATTCTCCGGTGGCGAAGTCCAGGCGCTGGATCTCCTTGCCGACCTTCTTGTAGAAGCCGGCGCCGGTCTTCTGGCCCAGCGCGCCCTTCTCGATCAGCTTGGCCAGGATATCCGGCGTCTTGTACACGCTGAAGAACGGATCGTCCTTCAGATTATCTTGCATGGTCTTGATCACGTGGCCCATGGTGTCCAGGCCGACCACGTCCGCGGTGCGGAAGGTGCCCGACTTGGCGCGGCCCAGCTTGGCGCCGGTGAGGTCGTCGACCACGTCGACCGACAGGCCGAACTTCTCGGCTTCGACGATGGTCGCCAGCATGCCGAAGATGCCGACACGGTTGGCGATGAAGTTCGGCGTGTCCTTCGCACGCACCACGCCCTTGCCCAGGGTCGAGGTCAGGAAGGTCTCGAGCTGGTCGAGGATTTCCGGACGGGTCGCTTCGGTCGGGATCAGTTCCACCAGGTGCATGTAGCGCGGCGGGTTGAAGAAGTGCACGCCGCAGAAGCGTTCCTTCAAGCCAGCATCGAAGCCTTCGGCCAGCTTGTTGATCGACAGGCCCGAGGTGTTCGAGGCGAAGATCGCATGCGGCGCGATGTGCGGCGCGACCTTGGCATACAGGTCGTGTTTCCAGTCCATGCGCTCGGCGATGGCTTCGATGATCAGGTCGCAGCCGGCCAGCACGTCGAGGTTATCCTCGTAGTTGGCCACTTCGATCAGGGCCGCGTCATCCTTGTTGCCCAGCGGGGCCGGCGACAGTTTTTTCAGGTTCTCGATGGCGCGCAGGACGATGCCATTTTTATTGGATGGACCGCCGGAGCCTTGCTCCGGCTTTGCCGGCAGGTCGAACAGCACGACCGGCACCTTGGCGTTCACGCAGTGCGCGGCGATCTGTGCACCCATCACGCCGGCGCCCAGCACGGCGACTTTCTTGACGATGAAATTGGACATGTAAGTATTCCTTGGTTAGCGTCGTGACGGGTGATTAAAACAGGTCGGCGTCCAGCGCCGTCAGGTTCGCGGCGCCCGAACGTGCCTGGCGGATCAACATCGCGGTTTCCGGGTACAGGCGGGCGAAATAGAAGCGGATCGTCGCCAGCTTGGACTCGTAGAACTTGTCGCCCGAATCGAGCTTGGCCAGGGCGATCTTGGCCTGTTGCGCGAACAGGTAGCTGTACACCAGGTGGCCGGCCACGCGCAGGTAAGGCACGGCGGCGGCGCCGACTTCGTCCGGGTTCTGGAAGGCCTTCATGCCGATTTCCATGGTCAGCTTGGTGACCTTCTCGCCCAGTTCGCCCAGCGGGGTCACGAATTCGGACAGCTGCTCGTCCAGGCCGTTGTCTTCGACGAAGGCCTTGATCTTCTCGCCGAACTTGCGCAGTTTGGCGCCGTTGTCCATCAGGATCTTGCGGCCCAACAGATCCAGCGACTGGATGGTGTTGGTGCCTTCGTAGATCATGTTGATGCGGGCGTCGCGCACGTACTGCTCCATGCCCCACTCGGCGATGTAGCCGTGGCCGCCGTACACCTGCATCGCTTCCGAGGTGGCGATCCAGCCGTTGTCGGTGATGAAGGCCTTGATGATCGGGGTCAGGAGGGCCACTTCGTCCGCCGCTTCCTTGCGCACGTCTTCGTCAGGGTGGTTCAGTTCGCGGTCGATCTGCAGCGCGACATACGACGAGAACGCGCGCGCGCCTTCGGCATACGCTTTCGCGGTCAGCAGCATGCGGCGCACGTCCGGGTGCACGATGATCGGATCGGCAGGTTTATCCGGCGCCTTCGGGCCCGACAGGCTGCGCATCTGGATGCGGTCCTTGGCATAGGCCAGCGCGTTCTGGTAGGCGACTTCGGTCAGGCCCAGCGACTGCATGCCCACGCCCAGGCGGGCCGCGTTCATGAACACGAACATCGCCTGCAGGCCCTTGTGCGGCTGGCCGATCAGGGTGCCGCGGGCGTTATCGAGGTTCATCTGGCAGGTCGAGTTGCCGTGGATGCCCATCTTTTCTTCGATGGCGCCGCAGGCGATGCCGTTGCGCTCGCCCAGCGAGCCGTCGTCGTTCGGCAGGAACTTCGGCACCAGGAACAGCGAGATGCCCTTCGAGCCTTCCGGCGCGTCCGGCAGGCGCGCCAGCACCAGGTGGACGATGTTCTCGGACATGTCATGCTCGCCGGCCGAGATGAAGATCTTGGAGCCGGTGATGAGATACGTGCCGTCGGCCTGCGGTTCGGCCTTCGAGCGCAGCAGGCCCAGGTCGGTGCCGCAGTGCGCTTCGGTCAGGCACATGGTGCCGGTCCACTCGCCCGAGACCAGTTTTGGCAGGTACAGGCGTTTCTGGTCGTCGGTGCCGTGCTCCAGCAGGCACTCGTAGGCGCCGTGCGACAGGCCGGGGTACATCGACCAGGCCTGGTTCGACGAGTTCAGCATCTCGTAGAACGAGTTGTTCAGGGTGATCGGCAGGCCCTGGCCGCCGTATTCAGGATCGCAGGCCAGCGCCGCCCAGCCGCCTTCCACGTACTGCTGGTAGGCTTCCTTGAAGCCCTTCGGGGTGGTCACGGTCTTGTCGGCGGCATTGAAGTGGCAGCCTTCGCGGTCGCCCGAGTGGTTCAGCGGGAACAGCACCTCTTGCGTGAACTTCGCGCCTTCTTCGAGCACCTGGTTGATGATGTCGGCATCGATCTCCGAGTACTTCGGCAGATTCTTGAATTCTTCGGTGACGTTGAGGAATTCGTGCAGAACGAACTGCATATCCCGGATTGGCGCGACGTACTGACCCATGGTTATCTCCTGAACGAGGGTAAAGATGTTGGACGTGGCAGGCGGCTCATGCCGCCTGATGGTCTTGCGGTAGTTGGGGATTGCGGTAATTCTCGACCAGGCGCTCGAAGGCGGCCCGTGCGCGCTCGACCGCGCCTGGATTGCGCAGGAAACGGGCGTCGTGGTGCAGGGCCAGGATCAGGCCGTGCATCTCGAACACGAGCTGCTCGGGCTCCAGGTCGCGGCGCAGGTGGCCAATCTCGACCGCCTGCTGCACGCTGCGCAGCAGGGCGCCCTGCCAGGCGCGCACCATCGACACGAGTTCCTCGCGGATCGGGCCTTCGCGGTCATCGTATTCCACCGCGCCGCTGATATAGATGCAGCCGGACGCGATCTCGACCGAGACGCGCTTGACCCAGCGCGTATACATCGCCACCAGGCGCGGCAGGCCGCGCGCTTCCTTGATGCTCGGATAAAACACTTCCTGCTCGAAGCGGTGGTGATACAGCTTGACGACCTCGAGCTGCAGGTCTTCGCGCGAACCGAAGTGGGCGAACACGCCCGACTTGCTCATGCTCATCCGGTCGGCCAGCAAGCCGATGGTCAGGCCCTCGAGGCCATTGCGGCTGGCGAGCTCGAGCGCGACGTCGAGGATTGCGGCTCGCGTCTGTTCGCCCTTGCGCATGAATTTTGCTGAAGTACTGATAGCTGCCCCTGAATCGAAAAAAAATCCGAACGCTCGTACTATTATCTATCAGCCGAGGAATGTCAAACGGGAACTTAGAGGTGGCGTTCTATTGATGCAAGACAACGATCGGCGCCGGGAGATGGCGCCGTGCAGCGCTTCCGTCCGTCGCCGTGGGCGAGAAACGGAAGTTTGTTGTTTCAGCCATAAAGGTACAGCATTTTGACGGAACCGGATATCCCGTTGACGAGGGGCATTGCGCCCATCGTCATTCCTCGCCGACGCGCTCCATCGCACGGCGGTCGCGCTTGGTCGGCCGGCCCTTGATGTCCATGCTCGGCTCGGGGTACAGGCGGCGCGCCGCCTTGTCGTTCTCGCGCCGCGCGATGCTCTCGTCGGTCTCGAAATACAGGGTGCGCGCCACCGGCGCCGGGCCGCGCGAGCCCGAGATCGCGGCCACGATCACTTCCCAGCGATCGGAACCGTTATCGATCATGATGCGGTCGTTCATCTTGACGGCGCGCGCCGGCTTGACCGGTTCGCCGCCGATGCGCACCCGGCCGCGTTCCACCGCGTCCTGGGCCAGCGAGCGGGTCTTGAAGAAGCGCGCCGCCCACAGCCATTTGTCGATTCGTACGTTCTCTTTTTCCATTATCTATTTCCAATATCCCTAGGTGTATCCGAACGTGACCACCCGCATCACCAGCTTGTACGCCATATACGCCATGCCATAGGTGGCGCGGCGCAGCCAGCCGGTGTGGGCGAATTCCTGCGGGCAGACCTCCTTGCCGTCCAGGATGCCGCGCTCGATATGCTCGCGCATGGTGGCGGCGAACACCGGATCGCTTACCACCACATTGGCCTCCTGGTTCAGGAACAGCGACAGGCCGTCGCAATTGCTGGAGCCCACCGTGGCCCAGTCGTCATCGACCACCGCCACCTTCGCATGCAGCTGGGTCTTGCGGTATTCGACCACCCGCACTCCGTCGGCCAGCAGCTTGGGATAGAAGGAATGCGCGACCGCATCCTGGATCTTGAACTCCCCCACCCCGATCAGGAGCGTCACCTGCACGCCGCGCCGCGCGGCATGCGCCAGCGCCTTGCGGAACTTGCGGCCCGGCGCGAAGTACGGCGTCGCCAGCAGCACGCTGTGGCGCGCACGTCCCAAGGCTTGCAGATAGGCTTTCTGGATCGTGCTGCGGTTACGCAGGTTGTCACGCACCACAAATGCGGCCCGTGCCGGACTTTCGCAAGAGGGAATGGCCTGCTTGCGCATCTCGCGGAACAATTGGAAGCGCTTGCGCAGCCGCAGGCGGCCGCTGCGGGTCCACTGGGCTTGCGCCTCGTGATGGATCTGGGCCACCAGCGGCCCGCGCACGCGCACCGAGAAGTCCCAGCGCGGCGCCGGCAGGCGGTGGCCGTCGGCGTGGTCGCACAGCCAGTCGTCGTTGACGTTGATGCCGCCCACGAAGGCGACTTCGCGGTCGATCACGGCGATCTTGCGGTGCGAACGGGCGATGCCGCGCCGGCACCAGGGATTGAAGACGCGGTACTGGGCGCCGGCCTCGACCAGGATGGGCCCGAGCCGGCCGCAGCAGCGGTGGCCGGTGCCGAACCAGTCGACCAGCACCCTCACCTTCACGCCGCGGCGGGCGGCGCGCGCCAGGGCGTCGCGCACGGCGGCGCCGGTCTCGTCCTCGGCAAAGATATAGGTTTCGAACAAGACCTCGTGCTGGGCGGCGTCGAGCGCCTCGATCAGCGCCGGGAAGAAGGCAATGCCGCTCTGCAGCAGCGTGATGTCATTGTTGTCGACAAAGGTCAGACTGCGCATGGCCCTTGTGTGAGTTCGAGCTCGGCCACGATCGGCGCATGATCGGACAGCTTGGCCCACAACGGGCCGTGCATCACCCTGGCGTTGTTGACCTTGAAGCCGCGCACGTAGATGCGGTCGAGCCTGAACCACGGCAGCATGGCCGGGAAGGTGCGGGCCGGCGCCAGGCGCGGCTGGCGGCCGGCCCAGCTGCGCACCATGTCGCCCATCGGCGAGCGCGGCCCCAGTTCGTCGAACACCTCCTTGACGCCCAGGGCGTTGCGCAGCTTGTCGCTGAGCGTGTTGCGCCAGTCGTTGAAGTCGCCGGCGATGATCACCGGCTCGCCGTTCGGCGCCGATGCGTTGACGGCCTCGATCAGCGAGGCGGTCTGGCGGCCACGGCTGCCTTCGAACAGGCCGAGGTGGACCACGTAGCAGTGCACGCGGCATTCGGGCGCGCCCAGGATGCAGTGCAGGATGCCGCGCTGCTCGTAGGCATGGTCGGAAACGTCGTGGTTGTGCGAGTTCTCGATCGGCCAGCAGCTCAGCAGCGCATTGCCGTGGTGGCCGTGGTCATAGACCGCGTTCATCCCGTAGGCCGTATGGTGGACGTCGGCGGCGAAGTAATCGTACTGGGCCGTTTCTGGCCAATGGCGGTGGCCGCGGTCTTCCTTGCCGTAGCGTGCCTGGTAGCGGTCGTGCCGGCCCTGCACCTCTTGCAGGAACACCACGTTGGCGTCGAATTCTGCGATGGCCTTCTTGAGCGCGATCACGCGTGGCGTGCTGCGCAGGGACGAGACGCCCTTATGAATGTTGTAGGTGGCTACACGGATTTTCATGGGAACATTCTACCCGGATCGGACTGGCGTTCTCGTGAAACGGGCCCAATCGTGCGCTTCACAGCCTGGTGCTGGAGCGCGGAGCGCGGCGGTTGGTTGGTGCCGTCGCGCTCTTACATTCTGAACTGAGCTGAATCTGACATTCAGGCAAGCGCCAGCGCCGTATCGTAGACGGCTTCATGCCCCGACACGATCATGCGGCGCGGACGGCGCTCTTGCGCGCCCTGCTTTTCCTCGCGCGGCGCCAGCGGCCCGCTCAGGCGCAGGCCGTCGAAGAGGTCGATATAGATGCAGTCGTCCCCTAGGGTGATTGCCTTAACTTTCTTGTCGCTATTCAGTTCGAGGTTATCCATTTTATCTCCCAGAATCATCCACTTAAAAGTTGCACATCAAAAATTCACCATGGGTGAGCCGTTGACCTTAGTCGACGAATTTACGCCTGTCAAACATGGAATATCTCGTGCATATGTACTTTCGCAAAATTTCCTATGGTTATAAAAAAGACAGGTGAAGTGTATTCAAATGTATTTTCATAGGAGAGAGTGCGTTTGAGCAAACGCATATGCGCGGCCACGCACAGACCATTTTCTGAAAAAAGTACCTACGTACTTTTGTTAAAAAACGTCATTTTATTGCGCACACATGCCATATTTCAATGCTGATTTTCGGCAAATAAGCTGCTTTAAGGAAATTTTATTTGCCGTTCGCAATTTTTAAGCGATTTTGCGGGGCAGTTGCAGGATGGCTTCGGCGTTGGAAGAAGAGAAGCAGCGGTCCGCCGCCTCCAGATGCGGCAACCAGGCATGGCGCAGGTGTTCGCGCGGGCTGAGGAGGATGGGAATGTCGCGCGGCACGCAGACCGAGAACACGTGCTCGGTATTGTGGGTCACGCCGGGGGCGTAGCGGTGACGCCAGACGGGATAGATTTCGTAGACGTTCGAGAGCTGCCAGTCGCGCAGGCGAATGCGTTCGCCGTCGGCCACGATGCCGGTCTCTTCGAACAGTTCGCGCGCGGCGGTCGTCATCAACGGCTCGTCCGGCGCGTCGAGCGAGCCGGTGACCGATTGCCAGAAGCCCGGACGGTCGGCGCGTTCGAGCACCAGCACTTCCATGTCGGAAGTGTGGATCACGACCAGGACCGACTCCGGGATCTTGTGGGGCTTCATGGGCAAGACGGGGGCGAGCGGCGTGGCCGTCCGCCCCGGGCCATCGTTACGCCACCTTCGGCTCGTTACGCAGACGGATATGCAGCTCCTTGAGCTGCTTCTCGTCGACTTCCGACGGCGCGTTGGTCAACAGGTCTTGCGCGCGCTGGGTTTTCGGGAAGGCGATCACGTCGCGGATCGACTCGGAGCCGGTCATCAGGGTGATCAGGCGATCCAGGCCGAAGGCCAGGCCACCGTGCGGCGGCGCGCCGTACTGCAGCGCGTCGAGCAGGAAGCCGAACTTGAGCTGCGCTTCCTCGGCGTCGATCTTCAGCGCGCGGAACACCTTGCTCTGCACTTCCTCGCGGTGGATACGGATCGAGCCGCCGCCCAGTTCCCAGCCGTTCAGGACCATGTCGTAGGCCTTGGCGATGCAGGCGCCCGGGTTCGACTCGAGCATGTCCTCGTGGCCGTCCTTCGGCGCGGTGAACGGGTGGTGGGTCGCGGTCCAGCGGTCGCTGTCTTCGTCGTATTCGAACATCGGGAAGTCGATCACCCACAGCGGGGCCCAGACGTCGTCGAACAAACCGGCCTTCTTGCCGAATTCCGAGTGGCCGATCTTCACGCGTAGCGCGCCCAGGGCGTCGTTGACGACTTTCGCCTTGTCGGCGCCGAAGAAGATCAGGTCGCCGTCCTGCGCGCCCGTCAGTTCCAGGATCTGCGCCAGCACCTCGTCCGAGATGTTCTTGACGATCGGCGACTGCAGGCCGTCACGGCCTTTCGCCTTCTCGTTGACCTTGATGTAGGCCAGGCCCTTGGCGCCGTAGATCGCCACGAACTGGGTGTAGGCGTCGATTTCCGAACGCGGCATCGAACCGCCCTGCGGCACGCGCATGCCGACCACGCGGCCGTTCGGCATGTTGGCCGCGCTGTTGAACACCTTGAACTCGACCGACTTCATCAGCTCGGTCAGTTCGGTGAACTCAAGCTTGACGCGCATGTCCGGCTTGTCCGAACCGTATTTGCCCATGGCGGTGGCGAAGTCCATCACCGGGAACGGGTTCGGCAGGTCGACGCCGGTGGTGTTCTTGAACACGACGCGCATCATCTCTTCGAACAGGTCGCGGATTTCCTGTTCGGTGAGGAACGAGGTCTCGCAGTCGATCTGGGTGAATTCAGGCTGGCGGTCGGCGCGCAGGTCTTCGTCGCGGAAGCACTTGGTGATCTGGTAGTAGCGGTCGAAGTTGGCGACCATCAGCAGCTGCTTGAACAGCTGCGGCGACTGCGGCAGCGCGAAGAAGTTGCCGGCGTTGACGCGCGACGGCACCAGGTAGTCGCGCGCGCCTTCCGGGGTCGACTTGGTCAGCATCGGGGTCTCGATGTCGATGAAGCCCAGGTTGTCCAGGTACTTGCGCACTTCCATCGACACCTTGTAGCGCAGGCGCAGGTTGTGCTGCATCTGCTGGCGGCGCAGGTCGAGCACGCGGTGCGTCAGGCGGGTAGTTTCCGACAGGTTGTCGTCGTCCAGCTGGAACGGCACCGGCACCGAGGCGTTCAGCACTTCGACTTCGGTCGCGTTGATCTCGATCTTGCCCGACTTCAGGTTGGCGTTGGCCGTGCCTTCCAGGCGGTTGGTCACGGTGCCGACGATGCGCAGGCAGTACTCGTTGCGCACATGCTCTGCGGCCTTGAAGACGGCGGCGTTGTCCGGATGGCAGACCACCTGCACCAGGCCTTCGCGGTCGCGCAGGTCGATGAAGATCACACCGCCGTGGTCGCGGCGGCGGTGCACCCAGCCGCACAGGCTGACGGTTTGGCCCAGCAGTTCCTCGGTCACGAGGCCGCAGTAGTTGGTACGCATGGTGGACATAGTTTTCGTTCCAGGTTGGTTGATTGCTCGCGCCGCCATCGAAGGCGGCCACTATTCTTTGATTCGGTGTTACTTGATCGCCGTGGCCGGCGCCCTGATGGGCGCTTCTGCCGGCGCGACCACGCCCATCGAGACGATGTACTTCAATGCCGCATCGACCGACATGTCCAGCTCTTTCACGCGGCTGCGCTCCATCATCAGGAAGAAGCCGGAGGTCGGGTTCGGGGTGGTCGGCACGTAGACGCTGACGTAGTCGCCGCCCAGGTGCGCCGCCACTTCGCCGCCCGGCACGCCGGTGAGGAAGGCGATGGTGTACGAATCGGCATGCGGATACGGGACCAGCACCGCCTGGCGGAAGGCATTGCCCGACGGCGAGAACAGCGTGTCCGACACCTGCTTGACGCTGCCGTACAGCGAGCTGACCACCGGCACGCGCTTGAGCAGGCGTTCGCCCAGGCGCACGATGTAGTTGCCGACCAGGTTATTGGTGAGCAGGCCGGTGAGGAACACGATTGCCAGGGTCAGCACCGCGCCGAAGCCCGGCACGTCCATGCCGAACATGCTGCGTGGCTGCCAGGCGTCGGGCACGAACAGCAGCGACTGGTCGAGCGTGCTGATGATCAGGTTCAGCACCCAGGCCGTGATGACCAGGGGGACCAGGACCAGCAGGCCGGTGATGAAATATTTGCGCATCGGATTCCCGTTGTTCTTGTTGGCGCGCGGCGCTAGCCGCGCCGGATCAGGTGCTGCTCTTGTCGCCGCCGGACGTGCCCGGCGCGGCCGGCGCCGGCGTCGCCGCTGCCGGTGCGCTGGACTCGGTCGACGCGGCCGGCGCCGGCGCGCCGTTGCCGTTGCCGTTGCTGGCCGTACCGGTAGCCGGCGGCGTGCCGCCACGGAAATCGGTCACGTACCAGCCGGTGCCCTTGAGCTGGAAGCCGGCAGCGGTCACTTGCTTCTTGAAGGACGGCTTGGCGCAGGACGGACACACGGTCAGGACCGGATCCGAAATTTTTTGCAGTACATCTTTGGTAAAACCGCATTCTTCGCAGCGGTAGGCGTAAATCGGCATGCTAGGTGCTCCGCAAAAATCTTCAAAACCCTGAATTATAAAGCTTTTACACGGGCATTTGCCGTTTGCGGCCTACCGCGGCTGGCACAGACCCGGCGCATGGGCAAGTGCGGGCCATCCGATGTTGTTTTTCACCATCGTCAACAGGTGTTTCGTTTGCTCAAGCATCGGGTTGGATGCTCTAATACGGCTTCTTCACCCAATGTTGGCAGTAGGGAAATCCCTGCTGCTCACCGCAAAGAAGAAACAGAAGACTGCGCGATGCCTCCATCAGCGCGGTCCGTAGAAGAACACTAGCTTGCCAAGCCCGCGTCTGCGGGCTTTTTCTTTATGTGCCCTTACAACAGATACAGGGCGACGAGCCCCATCCCGAACCCCGCCGCCAGGCAGGTCAGGAAGGCCAGCATGCGATTGGTGCGGCGCTGCTCGATCAGCACCATCGCCAGCATGTCGGCGTTCGGCACATTCGGATGCGCCAGCTGCCCTTTCGATTCGCGCTCCAGCACCTGGTACACCAGGCGCGGCAGCTGCGGGAAGATCTGGGCGTAGCGCGGCGCTTCGGCGCGCAGGCGTTCGGTCAGGCCCTTCCAGCCGACCTGCTCCGTCATCCAGCGCTCGAGATACGGCTTGGCGGTCTTCCACAAGTCCAGGTCGGGGTCGAGCTGGCGTCCCAGTCCCTCGATATTGAGCAGGGTCTTTTGCAGCAGCACGAGCTGCGGCTGCACCTCGACGTTGAAACGGCGCGAGGTCTGGAACAGGCGCAGCAGCACCTGGCCGAACGAGATGTCCTTCAGCGGGCGGTCGAAGATCGGTTCGCAGCAGGCCCGCACCGCGGCCTCCAGCTCGTCCACGCGCGTGTTTTGCGGCGCCCAGCCCGATTCGATGTGGGCCTCGGCCACGCGCTTGTAGTCGCGGCGGAAGAAGGCCAGGAAGTTCTGCGACAGGTAATCCTTGTCGAAATCGTTCAGGGTGCCGACGATGCCGAAGTCCAGCGCGATATAGCGGCCCAGGGTCTCCGGCGCGGTCGAGACCAGGATGTTCCCCGGGTGCATGTCGGCGTGGAAGAAGCCGTCACGGAACACCTGGGTGAAGAAGATTTCCACGCCATCGCTCGACAGCTTCTTGAGGTCGACGCCGGCGGCGGCCAGGCGGTCGATCTGCGAGATCGGGATGCCATACATGCGCTCCATCACGATCACGCTGCTCGAGCAATAGTCCCAGTACATCTCGGGCACCATCAGCAGGCTTGATCCGGCGAAGTTGCGGCGCAGCTGGCTGGCGTTCGCCGCCTCGCGCATCAGGTCCAGCTCGTCGTGCAGGTATTTGTCGAATTCGGCGACGACTTCGCGCGGCTTCAGGCGCCGCGCCTCTCCCCACACGCGCTCGATCAGGCTGGCCGCCAGGCGCATCAGGGCCATGTCTTCGTCGATCAGCTTCTTCATGCCGGGACGCAGCACCTTGACCGCGACCTCCTTGCCATCCCTGAGCTGGGCAAAGTGGACCTGGGCGATCGAGGCCGAAGCCACCGGCTCCCGGTCGAAGCGGGCGAACAGCTCGTCGGGATGGGCGCCCAGCGAGCGCGTGATCTGGGCCACCGCGAGGTCGGACCCGAACGGCGGCACGCGGTCCTGCAGCAGCGCCAGCTCGTCGGCGATGTCGGGCGGCACCAGGTCGCGCCGGGTGGACAGCACCTGGCCGAACTTCACGAAGATCGGGCCCAGTTCTTCCAGCGCCTGGCGCAGGCGGATCGCGCGCGGCGAGGTGATGCGGCGCCAGAAGAAGAAGGTGTTCATCAGGCGCGCGGTGCGCGGGGCGTTGATGCTGGTGACGGCGATCTCGTCCAGGCCGTACCTGGTGAAGACGGTGAGGATGCGCAGCAGGCGCAGGAATTTCAATATCATCGACGATCCGGGTGGTGGTCTGCGCTGGTGAGAATGATGGAGGGTGCGGCGTCCAGCTGGGCCAGCTTTTGCTCGAGCCGCGCGATGCGCTTGGCGGTGCGCTCGACGTCGTCGCGCAGGCGCACCACGTCGGCGGCGAACGCGTCGCGCTGCGCCGGCCGCACCAGCACCGGCCTTTCCTCGGCCAGGAACTCGGCCAGGTTCTCGGCCAGGCGCCGCGTCGCCTCGGTCGCGCCGCCGGCGGTGCGGCGCGCGGTCCTGACCAGGCGATGGGCGCCCAGCGGCCCCACCACCCGCTCGAGGTCGTGCTCGGCATCCCAGCGCAGGCCGTTGGCCAGCTGCGAGATCACGTTGGCGAACTCGGCGTCGCCTTCGATCTTCACGTACGACAGCGCGCGCGTGCGGTCCTGGGCGATCAGCGGCAGGTCGGCCGGCTTCACGCGGATCGTGACGCTGGCCGGCGCATCGCCCTGGCCGGCTTCGAGCAGGCCGTCGCGCCCGACGTGCATGCGCAGCCGGGCCAGGCCGGCATCGATGCAGGCGTCCTTGCCGGCATGGCGCATGAGCAAGGCCCTGGCCCAGGCTTCCTGGGCCAGCAAGTGATTAATTGCGGCGACCGCGGGCAGCGTCAGAGCGTGCTGTGGCGACAGTGAGGAAAGACTAGGAAACATGAAAAGGACGACCCTCAAAAAACAAAACCGCCCGGGTTGATGCGGGCGGTTTTGATCTTACCAGTTTGCCGGGCGCAAACCCGGTGACACGGAATGTTTATCGAAAAATAATTCCGCCAAAACTAATCGCTTCAGCAAATACGCTTAGTTCGTCTGCTGGATACCGGCCAGCACCCAGCCGCCCGAGCCCGACAGCGGCTTCGACATGTTCCAGACTTCGACGAACGGTTCTGGAAGCGCGTCCTTGGCGCTGCGGATCATGGCGTTGAACTGCACGCTCGCCAGGTAGTCGGTCGCGGTCTTCTCGATGCCCAGCAGCTGGGCGTCGATATTGACGACGTCGGTGTAGTCGGTCACGGCGCCGCGTTCCTGGATCTGCATCTTCAGCTCGGCGAACACTTCGGGCGAGGTGAATTCGCGCAGGTCGTCGGTGTCGCCGCGGTCCCAGGCCGCCTGCATGCGGATGAAGGACGATTTCGCGTGACGCAGGAAGCTTTCGCTGTCGAAGTCGCCCGGCACGCCCCATTGCTGGTAGGCCGGTGCGGCGGCCGCGCCGCCGAAACCGGCTGCCGCGCCTTTATCCAGGCCGACATTACCCTGGAAAGCGGCTGGCTGATTGCGCAGGCCGGAGCCGATCTCTGGCGTGGCAGTCGAACCGGCGGCCGGCGGCTGGAAGCCACCGAAGCCGCCCGCGGTCGCCGCCGCCGGATTGGCCGGCGTATCTTTACGACGCACCATGCGCACGATAAACATGATCACCAGGCCGATCAGCGCGACCATCAGGATGGTCGAGATGATGCTGGCCAGGGCGCCGCCGATGCCCAGGTGCGACAGCAGCGCGCCCAGGCCCAGGCCCAGCAGTGCTCCACCCAGGATGTTGCGCATCATGCTCGGTTTCTTGGCGGCGGCCGCTGCACCCGCGGCGCCGGCGGTCGCGCCGGCTGCGGCAGGGGCGGCCGAATTCGGGGTCTGGCGCTGCATGCTCTGGGCCGGCGCCGGCGCCGGACCCTGCTGCTGTACGGACTGCGACTGCCGTCCGATCGAACGCTTGCCGCCCATTGGTCGGGCGAAGGCGTCCGCCACCATCGCGAACGCGGTGACTGCCAACATCGTCGTGACCAAAAACTTTTTCATTGTCTCTATCCTTAGAATTAGAGTTTGATACCGGTGTGCAAAGCGGCCACACCCGCCGTCAGGTTGAAATACTGGACCCGCTCCAGTCCTGCGTCTTGCATCATCCCCTTCAGGGTGTCCTGGTCGGGATGCATGCGAATCGATTCGGCCAGGTAGCGATAGCTTTCGGCATCGCCGGCGATCTTCTGGCCCAGCCACGGCAGCACCGAGAACGAATACACATCGTACGGTTTCTGCAGCGGCGCGATCACTTTCGAGAATTCCAGCACCAGCAACTTGCCGCCCGGCTTGAGCACCCGGCGCATCTCGGCCAGGGCCTGGTCCTTGTGGGTCATGTTGCGCAGCCCGAAGGCGACGCTGACCCGGTCAAAATAATTGTCCGGAAACGGCAATTTTTCGGCGTCACACAACATGGTTGGGGTGACAAGCCCTTTATTCAAGAGGCGATCGCGCCCGACGCGCAGCATCGACTCGTTGATGTCGGTGAGCCAGACCTCGCCGGTCTTGCCCGCCTGCCTGGCGAAAGCCTTGGCCAGGTCGCCGGTGCCGCCGGCGATGTCGAGCACCTTGAAGCCGGGACGCACGCCGGCCTGGGCGATCGTGAACATCTTCCAGGCGCGGTGCAGGCCGGCCGACATCAGGTCGTTCATGACGTCGTACTTCGAGGCGACCGAATGGAAAACCTTGGCGACTTCCTGGACCTTCTGGTCCTCGGCGACGGTCTTGTAGCCGAAGTGAGTGGTATTGGTCATATGTGCGGGACGGTTGGGTGTTGCCGCATTATACAAGCAGGCCGGCAGTGGACTGCGCCATTGGCGACCAGGGGCCGGAACGGCCGGCATGTGCTGCCCCATGGAATCCTTCCTGTCCCCTTGTTGGACGGGCACAACGCATGAAGCGCTCACAATCCGCTCAGCAGCGGCGTATCGACGCGGACGCCCTTCCCCGTCACGGTTGGCCCCGGTAAGATCGATAGCAGGTCGCCAACAAAGTTGCGGATATTTCCATGAGAAACAGCAAAGATTTCATTCGCCATTGCACATGTCATTAAACTTCTATTAATGTTTGTGCGACATGCCCAAGGCATTTCAGGTTTAATGGAACAATACTTTTCGCGTCAGCAATCCATTCCAAGGGATTAGTTGCCGCACGGATGCGTTAGGTATGACGCGCCAGAACTCACAACAACGAAAACTGGCAAAGCGCCAGTGATAACGAGGGCAACGGTGTCTGTAAAACGTCTCTTATGCATTTCGGGTGAAGGCAATGCGCACGCGCGCGCCTGCCACGGCGAGCTGCCCGGCTGGGATGTGTGTGTGGTGGAGAACATCGCCGCGGCGCGCAAGGTCCTGTCGCAGCAGCATTACGGAGTCGGCCTGCTGCTCGACCGCAGCGACGGTTCGGGCGACGCCGAACTCGAGCGCTTCCTGCGCCAGCACCATCACACACGCTGGATCGGCGTGTTCGACGCGCCGCGCATCGACCAGCCCGCATTGCGCGAGCTGATCGCGGCTCACCTGTTCGACTTCCATACGCGCCCGGTCGACATGCTGCGCCTGCAGCACTCGCTCGGCCACGCGCACGGCATGGCGACCCTGGCCAAGGCCACGCCGCCGCACCGGCGCCAGGCGTCGGAGCGGGCCAGCCACATCGACGGCGCCTCGCGCGCCATCGTGCGCCTGCGCGCCCACATCGACAAGATCGCCGCGGTCGACGCGCCGGTGCTGATCTCGGGCGAAAGCGGCAGCGGCAAGGAACTCGCGGCCCAGGAAATCCACCTGCGCTCGCAGCGCGCGAACGGTCCCTTCATCGCCATCAATTGCGCGGCGGTGGCGCCGGCCCTGATCCATTCCGAACTGTTCGGCCACGAGCGCGGCGCCTTCACCGGCGCCACCCGCGACAAGCAGGGCCTGCTCGAGGCGGCGTCCGGCGGCAGCATCTTCCTGGACGAGATCGGCGACCTGCCGCTCGACCTGCAGGCCAGCCTGCTGCGCTTCTTGCAGGAGCGCGTGATCTACCGCGTCGGCGGCACCCGCACCATCGCGGTCGATGCGCGCGTGATCGCCGCCACCCACGTCAACCTGCCGCAGGCCGTGGCCGAGGGACGCTTCCGCGAAGACTTGTACTACCGCCTCAGCGTGTTCCCGATCCGGGTGCCGCCGCTGCGCGAGCGCAAGGAAGACTTGCCGCTGCTGACCGACCTCATCTTCAACAAGTACGCGGCCGAACGCAGTCCGCAGCTGAAGGGCGTGAGCCGCGAAGCGCTGCAGGCGATGGCGCGCTACGACTGGCCGGGCAATGTGCGCGAACTCATCAACCGGGTACGGCGCGCCATGGTGCTGGCCGAACAACGACTGATCATGCCGGAAGACCTCGACCTGCCCAGCGCCGGGCCGATCTGCCCGGTCAGGGAAGGCCTCGGCAATTCGCGCCTCTCAGCCGAACGCATCGCCATCGGCGAGAGCCTGGCGCGCAGCGGCAACAACATCAGCCAGGCCGCGCGCGACCTCGGTGTCTCGCGCATGACACTGTATCGCCTGATGGCCAAGCACGCAATTTCCTCGTAAGTCTCCGCCCTTCCCTGCCGTCGGCCTCTTCCTACGGCGCTTCCCCTTGATTTGACAGGATTTTACCGCCGGCGCGCTTGCCACCCGGCAGCGCGTTGCGGGACGGTGTTCGCTCTGTGGCGACTGCCTGGCGGTGACATTTAGATACAGTTCCATGGACTTTTTGTTCACATTGTCACGGGTCTGAGACACTTTGTTCTTTATCTATTGTTCAACTTCATTTCCCCTTGTAGCACCACTGAAACTCATCAAAATAGTCCTACATAATCAAGGACTTAAAAAACTTAAATTCACCTGGCATGAGAACTGCTATTGAACGAGTGGACCGGGTGTCATGGGACCCCGGGAATTCAACTCAGTGACAATTAGGGGAGCAACAATGAAGCGCACTATCCTGGCAACCGCGATCGCCCTGGCATTCAGCATGGCTCACGCACAAGAAAATTCCGTCAACGATGTCCGCGGCGGCAACACCCAGACCTCGTCGGTTACCACGAACACCGACAGCAGCACTGTCACTGACACCCGCAACAGCGGCAACACCTCGACCAACTCGTCGACCAACACCGACAACACCCAGTCGAACAGCAACAACCAGGCGACCAATACCAACACGAACACCACGACCAATACCAACAACAGCCAGGCCAACAGCAACAACCAGGCGACCAACACGAACACGAACACAAATACGAATACGAACACCAGCACCAACACCGACAACAGCCAGGCGAACAACAGCAGCACCAACACTGCCGACAGCAACAACCAGTCGACCAACACCAACACCAACACCACGACCAACACCAACAACAGCCAGGCCAACAACAACAGCCAGCAGAACAACAACAGCACCAACACGACCAACAACAACAACCAGGTCGACAACTCGGACAACCGCGTCGCCAACAACACGAACACGAACACGAACACCCAGTCGGACACGCGCACCAACACCAACACCAACACCGAAACGATCGACAGCAACGACACGATCACGACCAACACCACGACCAACAACGACAGCAGCCAGGACAGCTCGGGCCAGAACAACAGCTCGGGTGACTCCCGCGCCGCCGCCGCCGGCGCCGCAGCCGCCAACAACGGCGGCAGCGCCAACTCGTCGGTCGCCAACTCGTTCAACACCTCGTCGGCCAACGCGACCAGCTCGCTGACCGGCACCGTGTCGGGCAATAACATCAGCAACATCGGCAACACCGCACAGAACACCGGCGGCGCCAACGGCGCAGCCGGCACCGGCTCGGCCGGCGGCGTGGGCAACGGCGGCTCGACCTCGGCCAGCGGCGCGGCCGGCGGTTCGGCTTCGGGCGCGGCTGGCGCAGCTGGCGGCGCAGGCGGCTACGCTGCTGCGGGCACCGCATCGACCGGCGCGTCGACCGTCGGTAACGCAGCCGGCGGCGCAGGCGGCATGGGCGGCAATTCGTCCGGCTCGACCCTGACCGCATCGAACGGCGCCAGCGGCGGCGGCGCAGCGATCGGCGACGCCACCTCGACCTCGGGTTCGGGCGGCACGCCAGGCTCGGGCACCGAAACCGCGGGCACCGGCGGCGCCAGCGGCGCGGCCACCAACACCGGCGGCACCTCGACCGCAGGCAGCCCGACCAGCGGCGCCAGCTCGGGCACCGCGGGTGACTCGATGGCCGGCACCGGCGGCGCCGGCG
>NZ_JH992922.1:398872-669459 GCF_000315425.1 Massilia timonae CCUG 45783
CGGCGCAGGCGGCGCGGGCGGCTCGAGCACCGGCGGCGCTGGCGGCTCGACCGGCGAAATGGTTGCCGGCGCAGGCACCGGCGGCTTCGGCGGCGCCGGCACCGGCGGCGACGGCGGCACCAACAACGTGACCGCGGGTTCCTTCGACATGTCGAACTCGATGAGCAACATCGCCCAGTCGGCGGCCGGCATCTCGATCATCAGCCAGAACAACGGCTTCTCGTCGCTGATCCAGCAAAGCGTCAACGTTCAGTCGAACATGAACGTCGGCGGCACGACCCCAAGCGGCCAGTAATCAAGAGGTCTGAGCAGCAACCGCGCAAGCGTCCGCAGACCGGACGCTTGCGACCCGCCACGCGGCGCTCCCCGCGTGGCGGCTTTTCGAGCGAGGCATCATGAAACGGATTACCCAGATTAGCGCTCTCCTGCTGGCGGCCTGGATGGCGCTGCCGGTGGCGGCCCAGGCCGCGGAACCGGCGCAGCTGCCGGTGGTGGTGGGCTTCCTGTCGAAGGTGGAAGTCGCGCCGAGCCGGGAAGACGACATCGCCAAAGGCTGGGGCAAGGCGACCGACGCCGAGGAACTGGGCGGGCTGCGTGGCGGCGCCGACATCGTGACCACCGAGGCGACGCTCGGCGGCACCGTCGGCAATAACACGGCCACCAACGTGACCACCGGCTTCAACGTCATCGACAACGGCTCGTTCGCGAATTCCTCGGGCCTGCCTGTCGTGATCCAGAACTCCGGCGCGAACGTCCTGATCCAGAACGCGACCGTCATCAACCTGCAACTGCAATAGGCATGGGAAGAGAATGAAGCACGGGATCTTCCTCGCCGCCCTGTGCGGCGTCCTGCTGGCGCCGGCTCCGGCGCCAGCACTCGAACTGGCGGTGGTCGGACGCGTCAACGTGCCGGTCACCAGCCTCAAGGACATCAAGTTCCAGCGCACCACGCGCCAGCAGTACGACTACAGTTGCGGCGCCGCCGCCGTGTCGACCCTGCTGTCGCACCACTACGCCACCCCGACGCCGGAACAGGACGTGTTCCAGGAAATGTACGAAAAGGGTGACAAGACCAAGATTCACAAGGAAGGCTTTTCGCTGCTCGACATGCAGCGCTTCCTGGCCGCGCGCGGCTTTCGCGCCGACGGCTTCAAGCTGCCGATCGAAAAACTGATCGCCGAAAAACTGCCGGCCATCGTCCTGATCACCGACCGCGGCTTCAACCACTTCGTGGTCGTCAAGGGCTTCGAGGATGGCCGCATCCTGATCGGCGACCCGTCCACCGGCAACCGCGTCGTGAGCATGGAGCGGTTCCAGGAAATCTGGCGCAACAAGATCCTGTTCGTGATCCACAGCCACAAGGACGGCATCGCCTTCAACAATCCGGCCGACTGGCGCGGCGCCCCGCGCGCGCCGCTGGGCACCGGCATGCACCAGGACCAACTGAGCGCTTCGCTGCCGAAGTTCGGCCCGGGCGATTTTTGACAAGGATTTGATATGCGCTGGCCCACCATTACCTTTCACCGCATCGCCTTGCTGGTCGCCCTGTGCGCCGCAGGCGCTGCGATGCCGATCGTGCAGGCCGCCGGCCCGAGCGGCTTCGGCGCGCCCGTCGATGCCGCGGAACTCGACACCATGCGCGGCGGCTTCGAGATCGCGGGCGGCCTGTCGCTGTCGCTCGGCATCGAACGCGTGGTGTCGGTCAACGGCGAAGTCCTGGCGCGCACCAATATCGCCATTCCCGACCTCGCCGCGATGACCGGCGACCAGGCGCGCCTGGCCCAGAATGCCCTGGGCGCGGCCCAGCTGATCCAGATCGGCGGCAACAACTATGCTGCGGCCGACCTCAACCTGCCCAATGGCGCGACCTTGCTGCAAAACACACTCAATGGGCAAGACATCCGTACTGCCACGACCATTACGTCGACCGTGAATAGCATGTCCCTGCTAAAAGACATGAATTTCCAGAGCACGATTCGTGACGCAGTAGTACGTTCCCCGGGAACACTGTAGCATTGCAATATTGTCAATAACTGGAGATCTGGATGTATTCACATGTCGCGCGGCTTGGCGCCGCCGGCCTGGCGGCCGCCCTCCTGGCGCCGCCCGTGCTCGCTCAACAACCTGCGGCCGAGCCTGGCACACAGGACCGACAGACCGAACTGTCCCAACTCAAGGACGAACTGGCCGAACAGCGGGCAATGGTGAACCGTCTGATGCTCGAACTCCAGGCGCAGCGCGAGCAGCTGCAACGCATGCAGGTCCGGGACGTTCCCGCGGCCCCGGCGCTGGCGGCGCGCGAGCGCATCGTGGAAGAAACCACCCCGCTGTCGGGCGCGCCGTTCGCGGTGCCGACGGCGCTGGCCGACGGCGTCCTGCTGTCGCAGCAGCGCGGCACGGGCATGTCGATGCAGGCGCCGGTGGCCCAGCCGCCGGTGCTGCCGCCGGCCGAAAGCGGCGTGGCGGCCCCGCTGCCGCCGCAGCCGCGCCCCAACCAGCCGACCCTCCCGGCGCCCGCTCCAGCCCAGGCGCAGACCCAGCGTCCGGCCCAGCAACAGCAACCGCAGACGGCGCAGAACAACAATCGCCAGGAACCGAACCGCCCGCCCGAAGTCGCGCCGCTCGGCGACCAGCCGGGCGTGCTGACCCAGCGCGGCACCTATGTGCTCGAGCCGTCGGTGCAGTACGGCTACTCGTCGAGCAACCGCGTGGCCCTGGTCGGCTACACCGTGATTCCCGCGATCCTGATCGGCCTGGTCGACGTGCGCGAGATCAAGCGCAACACCTTCACCACCGCGATCACCGGCCGCACCGGCATCAACAACCGGATGGAAGTCGAGGTCAAGGTGCCCTATGTGTACCGCTCGGACGCCACCGTCAGCCGCGAGCTGTTCACCGGCACCGCGGTCGAGCGCGTGTTCGACACCAGCGGCAAGGGCCTGGGCGACGTCGAGGTCGCCGGCCGCTACCAGCTCAACAACGGCGGCCCGGACCAGGGCTATTACATCGCCGGCCTGCGCTACAAGAGCCGCACCGGGCGCGACCCGTTCGAAGTCGTGACCGACTGCGACCAGCGCTGCATCGGCGAGAACGTGACCGGGACCGGCCTGCCGCTGGACCTGCCGACCGGTTCCGGCTTCCATTCGCTGCAAGGCACGCTGACCTGGTTGTATCCATCGGACCCGGCCGTCTTCTTCGGCAACCTGAGCTATGTGCACAACTTCAAGCGCGAGAACGTGACGCGCCTGGTGCGCAACGGCGTGCGCGAACCGCTGGGCGAGCTGGAACCGGGTTACGTGCTCGGCTTTAACTTCGGCATGGGCCTGGCGCTCAACGACAAGGCTTCGCTCAGCCTCGGCTACGACCACAGCACCATCGCGCGCATGAAACAGAACGGCCAGCCGGTGGCCGGCTCGGTGCGCACCCAGCTCGGCACCCTGCTGCTGGGCTACTCCTACCGCCTGAGCCCGAAGCGCACGCTGAACATCGCCGTGGGCGCCGGCGTGACCCGCGACACCCCGGATGTCACCCTCACGCTGCGGGTTCCGATGACGTTCTGATCGGCATCAAGGTTGTGTGGGAACATGCGGCTTGGATGACTTGTGGTAAATACGAACACGATTGAAAAATCTTGCTTCCGTTTTAAGGAATTGTCCTTATAATCAGATTTGCAATGTAGAGCGTGGCCCTGGTTTCGGTCGAGGTAACGCCAACAGGGCGCATAAACGCACAATAACTTTTTGAGGGAATTAACATGGCAACTGGCACTGTAAAATGGTTCAACGATGCTAAAGGTTTCGGCTTCATCACCCCGGACGGCGGTGGCGAAGACGTCTTTGCGCATTTCTCGGCCATCAATGCCAACGGTTTCAAATCGCTGCAGGAAAACCAGCGCGTCACCTTCGACATCACCGCTGGCCCGAAAGGCAAGCAGGCTGCGAACATCCAGCCACAGGCTTGATGCAAGGCTGCCCGCCATGAGCGGGCGCGCAATGTGAGAGCACGTCCGAGGACGTGCTCTTGTCGTTTACGAGATTTATTTCTTGCGATAGCGCACCATCTGCGGCGAACGTCGTTGTCACACTGACGGGATTCCAACATCCCGCAAACAACAGACGCCATGGACTACGCCTTCATCGCCTCCGCCCTGACCGACGCCAACCGTCCCATCCGCCTGCGCCTGTGGGGTGCGGCCGGCGAATCCGCCCACGGTTTGCTGGTCAAGCATGCCAGCGGCAGCGAAGCAATCGACGGCGGCGTCGAGTACACCTTGCTCTGCGTGTCCCGCAGCGCAGGCTTGCCGCTCAAGGACTTCATTGCCAACCCCATCGAACTGCAGTTCGTGACCGACGACGGCGCCCTGCGCTGCGTATGCGGCCTGGTCGCCGAAGCCGCCGAGGGACAGGGCGACGGCGGCCTTGCCACCTATCACCTGAGGCTGCGCGACGCCCTTTCGCTGCTCGACCAAAGCTGCAATACCCGGGTTTTCCGCAATGCCAGCGAAGTCGACATCACCCGCACGCTGTTGGGCGAATGGCGCCGCGCCAATACCGTTGCCGCGCTGGCGTTCGAGTTCGACCTGAGCGCCCTCCGGAGCTATCCGGCGCGCGCCTTCACGCTGCAGTACAACGAGTCGAGCGCGGCGTTCCTGCGCAGGCTGTGGAAGCGGCGCGGACTATCGTGGTTCATCCGCGCCGGATCGAATGACGCCGGGGTGCCGATCCACGTGCTGGTCCTGTTCGACGACGCGCTGGGCCTGGGGCGCAACGCCGCCGGCGACATCCGCTTCCACCGCGACGGAGCGACCGAAACCTGCGACACCGTCATCGCCTGGCATGCGGTGCGCACCTTGACCGCCGGCGCGGCCGAGCGCAGCAGCTGGGACTACGTCAATGCCCGGCCCGCGGTGAGCGGGGACACCAGCATGAACGACCAGGGCAAGCTGGGCAACCGCTTCGCCGCCTCGCTATGCGACTACCTGATCGATGTGCCGCATGCGGGCGACAGCGCGGAAGATTATCGCGAACTGGGACTGGCGCGTATCCGGCGCCATGAATACGAGGCGAAGATATTCCATGGCCTGGGCAGCGTGCGCGCCATGTGCGTCGGCGAATGGAACGGCATCCGCGGCCATCCGGAACTCGACCGGCATCCTCCGAAGGAACGCGAGTTCGTCATCACTGCACTGCACATCGAGGCCGAGAACAACCTGCCGAAACCGCTCGACGACATGGTTCGCCGCCTGTTCGCCCTCAATCGCTGGCAGGGCGGCGGCGGCCTGCTCGCCCAGGCCAGCGCCGAACGCGGGATGCGCTACACCAACCGTTTCAGCTGCGTGCGGCGCGGCATCCCGATCGTGCCGGCCTACGATCCGCGCATCGACTTGCCGCGCACCGACCTGCAGTGGGTGACCGTGGTGGGGCCGGCCAATGACGAGATCCACTGCGATGCGCTGGGGCGCGTCAAGATCCGCTTTCCCGGATGCCGGCCAGCCGATCACGCCCATGCCGACGGCGCCGGCGCATCCGACACCGACCTCGACTCGGCCTGGGTGCACGTGGCGACGCCATGGGCCGGCGCGCAATACGGATCGATCTCGCTGCCGCGCGTAGGCCACCAGGTGCTGTGCGCGTTCGTTGGCGGCGATCCGGACAAGCCGCTGATCGTCGGCCGCGCGCATGGCGGGCGGACACCGCCGACGTCTTTCGACCGCCGCAGCAGCCTGCCTGGCGACAAATACCTGAGCGGCATCGTCAGCAAGGAAGGCCGGGCGGACCGCTACAACCAGCTGCGGCTGGACGACACGCCGGGCGAGATCAGCGCCCAGCTCGCCAGCGCGCACGGCAGCAGCCAGCTCAACCTGGGGTATCTCACCCATCCGCGCCGCGCCGGATCGGGGCAGGCGCGTGGGCAGGGATTCGAACTCACGACCGACGACAGCGGTGCGATCCGGACCGCCAAATCGCTCTTGATCACGGCCTGGAAACGGCTCGAAGCCTGCGGCGACCAGCTCGGGCGCGAGGAACACCTGGCGCTGATGCAGGATTGCCTGGACCTGTTCAAGTCGCTGGGCGAGTATGCGGCGCAGCACCAGGGCTTACCGATCGATCCGGCGCCGCAGTCGGCCTTGAAGAACGATCTTGCCGCAGAGGGTGGGGGCAAACCGACGCTGAGCGTGACTGCCCCGGAAGGCCTTGCGTTCAGCACGCCGAAGACCATCGTCAGCTATGCCGGGATCGACCTCGATACGGTCGCGCAGCAGCACATGCAGCTGACCAGCGGGCAGCGTTTCAACCTGAACGCCGGCAAGGGCATCTCGCTGTTTTCGCACATGGACGGCATTCGGCAGATCGCCCACAAGGGCAAGTTCATCATGCAGAGCCAGCACGACGACATGCAGGTCGACGCGGCCAGGGATCTGAAGGCAACGGCGGGCCAGCGCATGATCTTCATGGCCGAGAAGGAGATCACCTTCATCGTCAGCGGCGGCGCCTATCTCACGCTCAAGGGGGGCGCGGTCGAAGTCGGCGGGCCAGGGGCGATCACGATCAAGACCGACGGGCATCACTGGGACGGACCGGCGAGCGGCAAGGCCGAGTTGCCGACCTTCGGCGAAGGCACGTTCGAGCGCACGCCGCGGTTGCTGCGCGCCACGGACGGCGAACCGGTCGAAGGCGTGGACGTGCGCGTGGCGCGCGCGGACGGCGGCACGCTCGCCGGCCAGACCAATGCGGCGGGCGAAGCCGAACCGGTGAGCGCCGATCACGTGCAGCAAATGAAGGTGACGTTCCATACGAGCGAGGGTTGAAGACGATGACACTTCCACTGACCGACAACGGCAAGGGTGGCTGCGGCCCGCTCGACGATCCCGGAACCATCGTGCTGGGCGAAGGCAGCGGCTGCACATTCCTGAATAGCAAGCATCTCGACGTGATCATGCAGTTGCCGCTGCCCGGGATCGTCATCTTCGTGCATGGCGTGAACTCGGACGGCGAATGGTATGCCCAGGCCGAGGAAGGCTTGTGCACCGGACTCAATGACCGCCTGAAGCGGTGCGACGAGCACCTGGCGTATCCAACCGTCGAAGGTGGGCAAATGCGGCCGGTGCGCTACATGGGAGAATTGACCGATGACGGCTTTCTCAACCCTGACCGCAATACCGCGAGATTCATCGAAGAAGGCGAGCACTTTTCGCCGGTGATCCAGTTCCGCTGGGGCTACAAGGCCAGCGCCTCGGAACTGCAGCTGTTCGGCAATGCCGTCTACCTGAACGAGGATAACTACTGGGGCGGCGGACCGTTCGCGAATGGCTGCACCGCCCTGCCCGACCTGTGGAGCGCCGGCCTGTCGGACCAGCTGTTCCTGTGGCTGCACATCCAGCACATGAATCCGACCAACGACCGCCAGGTGTATGCCTGCCCGCCCCGGCCCTACTACGTGGTGGCGGCGCTGCGGCTGGCGAAGCTGGTCGAATCGATCCGCAAGAAGCAGGCCGACGTCCCGATCACCATCGTCTGCCACAGCCAGGGCAATATGATCGGCATGGCGGCGGCCTTCCTGGGCGACCGGCTTGGATCCGTCACCGATGCCGCAGGCAAGACCGGCCGCTGCGTGGCCGACAACTACGTGCTGTGCAATCCGCCCTACAGCCTGGTGAAAGACAACGGCGCCCAGGACTGGGTCGAGCGCAACCTGGTGGACCCGCGTGGAAATTGCGGACGCCAGACCTCGGAGGCGCGCATCGGCACACTGCGCACGTTCTTCGAGATCGTCGGCCGGCAAAAAGGCGCGGCGCAGCCGGTCGCCACCATCGACCGGGCCATGGCCAACAAGGCGCATGGCTTCGATGCGCAATCGGACCGGGACCGGTTCGGCTTCGGCGACGCCCGTTCCACCCATGGTCGGGTCACCCTGTACTTCAACCCGCACGACCAGGTGATTTCGGCATCCACGATCCAGGGCATCGGCTGGCGCGGCCTGAGCCAGAGCGAGATCGATGCGACGCATGGCGCCGGCGTGTTCAGCCAGCGTGTGTTCGCGCAGGGATTCGACGTCGGCAAGCAGGGTAGTTACGACATGTGGAAGGACCAGCACAACAAGCCGGCCGCCGGCACCCAGGCATTCTGGTTTCCCGAGTCGCCGAAGGCACGCTATTCGCTGAGCAAGGGGCTGGAAGCGAATGCCAGCATCGTGGGCAAGGTGTTCACGATCGCGACGGCGCCGTTCATGTACATCGTGACGGCGCTGGCTGGCACGCGCATCAATGCGATGCCACCGAAGGGCTGGACGACGCCCCTGCGCGCGCCAGCCCTGCAACCCACCTTCAAACCGGCCGCGGTGCGATTCGGCGTGGCCAGCGCCACGTTCGACCAGGGCATCGACATGCCGGGAGCATACCGCGCCAGGGACCGCAAACGCGAGGCGGACGACCCCTATGCCGACGACCGCGCGGTCGAAAAGCAGCACCTTGCCTATGCCGATGGCGCGACCACGGATGCGGCGCAGGGCGATACGGCCAGCGAGGCGGCGCTGAAGTACGAACACCACGCGATGCTCAGGATGCAGGCGAAGCGCGATGGTTTATACAGGAACGAAGCCAAAGTGACCGAGGAGGACGAGCCTTCGACCGCCAGCGCGAAATACACCGCGTGGCGTAACGAGAAGATCCGCGATTCTCTGGCGAAGAGTATCGATACCCATGCGACGGATCACTCGACGATCATGACCAATCCGGCGCACGCGCGGGGAGCGCTGGCGTATGACGTGGCGATCGGGGTTTGCCGCATTACGGAGAAGGATATGCGCAAACTGCGCATTGCCGCCGATTGGCGTCTTATGCCTGATGAAGCAATAGATGAAGATCAGGAACTTTACGAATACTTCGCATCCGGGCTGATTGTCGACGATTCTCCTTTGGAGTGGGCATCTTCCCCTGCAAGCCCGGGGCGGATTCCGGAAAAAATCACGAACAAGAGGTGACTATGATGTATGCAAAAAAGATCGCCCTTTCAGCAACACGTACAACGACCAGAAAATCTGTCCTGGTGCTGCTGACATTCATTCTGGCAGCGTGGATTTCACTCATGACAACCTGGCGAATCGAGTCGGATTCGTCGAGAGTCCTTACCGATGGAGAACTCATGATCCGCTTGGCCGTGCTACCCGCATTCATTTCTGCGTTTGTACTACTTCTGACAACCGCGTGTGCAAGACTTCCCGCCAAACCTGATGCATCTGCGGTATCGGCGGCACAGATCCAATCAGGGCCATTTCAGGCACAAGTCGTAGGACTTCAATGGATGAACCCATTGCAGCGCAAGGACTATCCAACGGAGTGGCAATTACTCTGGACGCTAGGACTGGTCAAGCCGAATGTCGATGACGATATGGTAAAAAAGAACCCTAAAAGGTATGGCTCTTTCCAGGTTGTCGGGTCGATCGTAAATGGTAGTGATGGCGAAGCGTCATTTAAGTTCTATTTCCATGGTTACGTTAAGACGCTGGTCTATTCTTATCGCGACAAGTATTTCAGTGATGAGAAATACTTCTACAACGCACATGCAATCAAGGATAAATCCACACGGCGCGAGCTCGCCGGAATCCGCGTCGAGTTCGCGCTTCCGGAAGGACAGCTCGATCCTTCCGAAGAAACCATATTCATCCGAACCGCGATCAAACGAGCTTTCGACATCGGCAATCCCAATTTCCCCAATTCGTGGACCCGTGACACGCTGCCCGATGTCCGCATCACCCTGGGCGGTGCCAACGCCGGCTTCACCTCGCTGACCCAGGGCCTCGACTATCTGCGGCAACACCCGTCGGAAACCGTGTGGGTCATGAACTGGGACGCCCCGAGTCGCCCCCTGGACGAACAAATCAATGAAAACATCGTCCTCCTCGTCCTGGCCGGTCCCGACTACAAGACCGGCCGCGCGCCCCTGGCCTGGCTGTCCTATCCGGCGCAAACCAGGGTGCTGGATGTCGCAACGGACGACGGCACCCCGCGCCAGGTCCACGCCTGGAAAACGGCGCTGGAGCAAGCGGCACGAAACGCAGGAAAACGCCCGACCGACATCGGCTTCGTGATCCACGACGCCAACAGCACGCACCCCCAGTCCTCCGAGCGGCTGGCGGGCCTCGCCCGCACCGTCACCGAAAACATCCCCGATTTGGATTTCATGACGCAGACCTTCAACACGTCCGCCCTGCTGGGTGAAATGCGCGCCGGGAGCGCACTGACCAATGTCGCGCTGGCCATCGGCTACGCCAATCACATCGGCAAGACGGTGCTGGTCGCAGGCACCACCGACCTCGAGCGACCGACAGCCACCGTGGTTACGCCCCCTGCCGTCGTACGCCCCATCGACGCCAATGCGCCCTGGTTCCGCGCGCGCGGTGCGAACAACGCCTTCATGACGTGGTGGGGCTTGCGCCACGATGCGCGCCCGATCATGCAAGGCTATTCGCAATAGCCGCGAGCAGGAGTCATCGCCATGCGCAAGGTCATCCGCCTGAACGACCCCACCACCCACGGCGGGAGAGTGGTCGCGGCAGCATCGAAGACGACGGTCATGGGCGTCAGGGTCGCACGCAAGGGCGACCGCTGCTTCTGCCCGATTCAGGGCCACCAGAACTGCGTCATCGCCGAGGGCGACCCGAAGGTCACGATCGACGGCGTTCCAGTGGCCTTCGAAGGACACGCCACCAGTTGTGGCGCGAAATTGATTTCCACGGCGCCGAAAAGCGGCCGTGGTTGATTCAGCTTACTTGCAGCCGCAGCTGCCCGACCCGCAACCGCCGCCGCCCGACTTCGCCGGCGCCGAACCCGGCAGAATGGTGCCCGGCGCGCGGCCGGTTTCTTCGTCGAAGCCCGCGGCCTGCAGGCGCGCCACGTACTGCTTCCACAGCGACTCCTGGCTGCGACCCAGCTCGTACAGGTAGTCCCAGCTGAAGATGCCGGTGTCGTGGCCGTCCGAGAAGGTCGGCTTGATCGCGTAGTTGCCGACCTGCTCGACGTCGGCGATGCCGACTTCGCGCTTGCCGACCTGCAGCACTTCCTGGCCCGGGCCATGGCCCTTCACTTCGGCCGACGGCGAGTACACGCGCATCAGTTCAAATGGAATCGAATAGGCGCTGCCGTCGTCGTAGGCGACGTCGAGCACGCGCGATTTCTGGTGGACGGTGAGTTCGGTTGGATTAGGCATGAATCTTTTCTCTGTCAGTTGAAACGGCGCGCGATGGCGGCGCCCAGTTGTCCGGCCAGCGCGCGGCGCGCGGCCAGGGTGTCGGCTTCGGTCTCGCGCACGGCCTGGGCCCATACGGGCGCCGGGAAATGCGCGTCGTCCGCATAGCGCGGAATGATATGCCAGTGCAGGTGCGGCACCACATTGCCCAGGCTGGCCACATTGACCTTCAGCGGCTGCATGACTTCGCGCACCGCTTCCTCGACCAGGAACACGGCCTCGTTCACCAGCAGCCGGTCGTCACGCGACAGATCGCTCATCTCGCGCACGTGGTCGTGCCAGATCACGCGGCAAAAGCCGGGGTAGTTGGCGTCGTCGACGACGATGACGCTGAACTTGTCGCCGCGCCATACGGTCGGCACGGACAGCTCGCACAGCTCGCAGCCAGCTTCCCGCGTCATACCAGCACCCTTTCGATGCCGCCGTTATTGGCGCGCGCCACGTACTCCGGCAGCCAGTTCTCGCCCAGCAGGTGCTTCGCGATCTCGACCACGATGTAGTCGGCAGTGGTGCCCGAATCGTCGTTGTAACGGCTCAAACCCTGCAGGCAGGACGGGCAGCTGGTCAGGATCTTGACGTCGCCCGTGAAGCCGTCCGCGCGCAGCTTGTCCGCGCCCTTGACCATCTCGACTTCCTTGCGCGAGCGCACCTGGGTCGAGATGTCGGGACGGGTCACCGCAAAGGTGCCCGACTCGCCGCAGCAGCGGTCGTTCTTCTCGATCCTGACGTTGTCGACCGTCGAGACCAGCGCGTTGACCGTCTTCATCGAATCCTGCAGCTTCATCGGCGTGTGGCAGGGGTCGTGGTACATGTAGCGGGTGCCGTTCACGCCCTCGAGCTTGACGCCCTTCTCCAGCAGGTATTCATGGATGTCCATGATGCGGCAGCCGGGGAAGATCTTCTCGAATTCATAGGTCGCGAGCTGGTCGTAGCAGGTGCCGCACGAGACCAGCACGGTCTTGATGTCGAGGTAGTTCAGCGTGTTGGCCATGCGGTGGAACAGCACGCGGTTATCCGTCATCATCTTGTCGGCCTTGTCGTACTGGCCGGCGCCGCGCTGCGGATAGCCGCAGCACAGATAGCCCGGCGGCAGCACGGTCTGTACGCCGACTTCCCACAGCATCGCTTGCGTGGCCAGGCCGACCTGCGAGAACAGGCGCTCGGAGCCGCAGCCCGGGAAGTAGAACACGGCTTCGGTGTCGGCCGTGGTCTTCTTGGGGTTGCGAATGATCGGGACGATCTTGTCGTCCTCGATGTCGAGCAGCGCGCGCGCCGTCTTCTTCGGCAGGTTGCCCGGCATCTTCTTGTTGACGAAGTGGATCACCTGCTCGCGCACCGGCGGCTTGCCCGTGGTCGGCGGCGGCGATGCCGTCTGCGGCTTGGCCAGGCCTTTCAACAGGCGGTTGCCCATGCGCTGGGCCTTGAAGCCCAGGTCGACCATCGCCTTGCGCGTGGCGTTGATGGTGGTCGGATCGGTCGCGTTCAGGAAGAACATGGCCGCGCGGTTGGCCGGCTTGAAGCTGCGCTTGTCCATCTTGCGCAGCAGGTTACGCATATTCATCGACACGTCGCCGAAGTCGATGTTGACCGGACAGGGCGTGACGCACTTGTGGCACACGGTGCAGTGATCGGACACGTCCTCGAACTCTTCCCAGTGGCGCAGCGAGACGCCGCGGCGGGTCTGTTCCTCGTACAGGAAGGCTTCGATCAGCGCCGACGTGGCGAGGATCTTGTCGCGCGGCGAATACAGCAGGTTCGCCTGCGGCACGTGGGTGGTGCACACGGGTTTGCACTTGCCGCAGCGCAGGCAGTCCTTGATGCTGTTGGCGATTTCGCCGATATCGCTCTGCTGCATGATCAGCGATTCGTGGCCCATCAGGCCGAACGACGGCGTGTAGGCGTTGCGCAGGTCGGCGTGGGCGCCTTCGAGGTTGAGCAGCTTGCCCTTGTTGAAGCGGCCTTCCGGATCGACGCGCACCTTGTAGTCGCGGAAGTCCTGGATCTCGGAATCAAGCAAAAATTCCAGCTTGGTGATGCCGATGCCGTGCTCGCCCGAGATCACGCCGTCCAGCGAACGCGCCAGCTTCATGATGCGCTCGACCGCTTTGTGCGCGTCCTGCAGCATGGCGTAGTCGTCCGAGTTCACCGGCAGGTTGGTGTGGACGTTGCCGTCGCCCGCGTGCATGTGCAGGGCGACGAACACGCGCGAGCGCAGCACGCGCTTGTGGATCGCGACCGCTTCGTCGAGGATGCACTGGTAGGCGGCGCCGTTGAAGATCTGGCGCAGCGGCGCGCGCAGCTCGGCCTTCCACGACACGCGCACGGTATGGTCCTGCACCGCGTCGAACAGGCGCGCATCGGGCTGGATCGCCAGGCGCTGCGTGATCGCTTCGTTTAGGTGGTCGAGGCCCAGGCTCTGCAGTTGCTCGCGCACTTCACCCAGCGGCGCATCGAGGTTGGCCAGGATGAAGGTCCAGCGCTTGTCGACCAGGTCGACCAGGGCGCGCGCCTGCAGCGGGCGGTCGCCCATGATCTCGTCGCGGTCGACCCCGTCGCCGCTGGCGTCGTCGCTCTTGGCCAGCGGCAGGTGGTCGCTCGCCAGGTAGGCGCGCAGCTGGTCCACCAGCTGCAGCTTGTTCTTGATCGACAGCTCGACGTTGATGCGCTCGATGCCGTCGGTGTACTCGCCCATCCGGTTCAGGGGAATGACCACGTCTTCATTGATCTTGAAGGCGTTGGTGTGGCGCGCGATGGCCGCGGTGCGGGCGCGGTCGAGCCAGAACTTCTTGCGCGCCTCGGGGCTGACGGCGACGAAGCCCTCGCCCACGCGGGTGTTCGCCAGGCGCACCACTTCGGAGGCGGCGACCGCCACCGCGTTCTCGTCGTCGCCGACGATGTCGCCGAACAGCGCCATCTTGGGCAGCACGCCGCGCTTGGACTTGGTGGCGTAGCCGACCGCGCGCAGGTAGCGCTCGTCCAGGTGCTCGAGGCCCGCCAGGCGCAGCGTGGCAAACGCCGGGTCGCCGTTCTTCGGCAGGCTGTCCAGGTAATCCTTGATCTCGACGATCGACGGGATCGCGTCGCGCGCCTGGCCGAAGAATTCCAGCGCCACCGTGCGGGTGAACTTGGGCATCTTGTGCAGGATCCAGCGGCTCGAGGTGATCAGGCCGTCGGTGCCCTCTTTCTGGATGCCCGGCAGGCCGGCCAGGAATTTATCGGTGACGTCCTTGCCCAGGCCTTCCTTGCGGAAGCGCCTGCCCTCGATGGTCAGGGTCTCGGTGCGGAACGGCTGGCCTTTCGGGGCGCCCTTGAGCGACGGGTGCGTCCATTCGAGCAGGAACTCGGCCGTCGGCGCGTCGTGGATCTTGCCCAGGTTGTGGTTGATGCGGGTGACATCGAGCCAGTCGCCATTCGGGTCGACCATGCGCCACGAGGCCAGGTTGTCGAGCGCCGTGCCCCACAACACGGCCTTCTTGCCGCCCGCGTTCATCGCGATATTGCCGCCCACGCAGGACGCGTGGGCCGAGGTCGGGTCGACCGCGAACACGAAGCCGGCCTTCTCGGCCGCCTGCGAGACGCGCTGCGTGACGACGCCGGCATAGGTGTGGATGGTCGCGTACTCGCGGTTCAGGCCCGGCATGGTCGTCATCTCGACCTCGCCGATGCCGATCAGCTTTTCGGTGTTGATCACGGCCGACATCGGCGTGAGCGGGATCGCGCCGCCGGTGTAGCCGGTGCCGCCGCCGCGCGGGATGATCGTCAATCCGAGCTCGATGCAGCCCTTGACCAGGCCGGCCATTTCGTCCTCGCTGTCGGGCAGCAGGACCAGGAAGGGATACTCGACGCGCCAGTCGGTGGCGTCGGTCACGTGCGAGGTGCGGTGCATGCCGTCGAAGCGGATGTTGCGCTTGTCGGTGTAGGCGCCCAGCACCTTGGTGGCGCGCTTGCGCAGGTCGTAGGTCTCGGCGAATTCGCGGCCGAAGTCGTCCACGGCGCGGCGCGCGGCGGCCAGCAGTTGTTCGACGGCGGCGCTGCGGGTGGCGACCATCTCCGGATCCCCGCCGTCCAGCGCATCGACCGTGGTGCGGCGCTTGTCGATCTCGGCCAGGCGGTGGTGCAGCGCTTCGATCAGCTTGGCCCGGCGCTTCGGGTTGTCGAGCATGTCGTCCTGCAGGTAGGGATTGCGGCGCACCACCCAGATATCGCCCAGCACCTCGTACAGCATGCGTGCCGAACGGCCGGTCTGGCGCGCGCCGCGCAGGCTGTCGAGCAGCTCCCACGATGACTCACCGAGCAGGCGGATCACGATTTCGCGGTCCGAGAACGAAGTGTAGTTATAAGGGATCTCGCGCAGGCGCGCGGGTGCGTTGTCGGCAAGCAGGGTATGGATGTGTGCGGGGGCGTTCATGAATTCTGGTCGACGATCGGACAGGCCCGAAGGACGTTCATTCTAGCTTATTGCGATGCACCACGCTCGGCTAATGCCCGGGCCGCCATTCTGCGGCGCGAAACAAAATGTCTATACTATTTTGAAAGTGCAAACTTTATTTGCCTGCAAGGCTTCTGATGCAACGTTTATGAGCCAGCGCGACCCGAACGGCATATGTCATCCGGCGTTGTTTGACGTCTGCGGCAATTCCGCG
The DNA here is from genome assembly GCF_000315425.1 of Massilia timonae CCUG 45783. Lineage (GTDB taxonomy): Bacteria > Pseudomonadota > Gammaproteobacteria > Burkholderiales > Burkholderiaceae_D > Telluria > Telluria timonae. The sequence goes on from NZ_JH992922.1 coordinate 414,759, forward strand.
CTCGCCTCGAACGCCTCGCCCAGCTCGAAGAAATGCCCGCCCGCGACGTAGTGGATGCTCTTCGGCCCGCCTTCGGTCGTGACCCAGTGGCCGTCGCGGAACACGGCCGGATCGGCCCAGGCGGCGACCACCTGGCCGAGGAACAGGTCATAGGTTTCCTGGATGTGCGGTTCGGGCAGCAGGCGGCATTCGAGCCAGGCCAGGCAACCGTCCAGCAGCGGCGCGCCGACCTGCTCGCCGGTCCAATGGCCGGCGCCGAAGGCGGCGAACTTGTCGACTTCGCGGCCCGTGGTCGAGCCGACCTGCAGGGTCAGCTGCGCCAGTTCGCGCGACGGCACCATCAGGGCGAATTCGCCGGACGCCTCGATCATCCGGCGCGTGAGCGTGCTCTTGTCGAGCACCACCGCCACCTTGGGCGGATCGAAGTCGAGCGGCATCGACCAGGCGGCGGCCATCACGTTGATCGCTTCGCCATGCCGGCTCGATACGAGCACGGTCGGGCCGTGGTTCATCAGGCGATACGCTTTGTCGAGGGGAACGGGAAGGCGGTCGGTCATGCGCGAATCCTGGGGCTGCGTCGAAACATCCATTATGAACCGCCCCTTGCGAACGTGCAGGACGCTAGCGCTCCGACGGCGCGATGTCCTGGATGGCGGCCGCGAAGCGCGCATGCGCGGCCGGATCCACCGGCCGCAGCGTCGGCTCGGTGCGCGCCGGGTCGTGGCCGAGATAGTTTCCGTTCTTCCAGTCGCGCGCGGGCCGGACCGGCCGCGGCGCGAAGCCGCCGCCGCAGTTCGGGCAGACGTTCAGCAATACGCCGTCGACGCAGGCGGCGCAGAACGTGCACTCGTAGGAGCAGATGCGCGCCTCGGTCGAGGCCGGCGGCAGGGCTATATTGCAGTGTTCGCAGTTCGGTCGCAGTTCGAGCATCGGCGTCTTCCTGATGACCCGGCCGCTGTCGGAAAGGAATACTCAGCCGGTGATACGGGTCAGCATATCACCGAGATTGGTCCAGAAACTGTCCGGGATATACAGCAGCGCCAGGGTCATGGTCAGATAGCGCGCGAACTTGCCGATCGCCATATACATGACGCTGGGCCAGAACGGCAGGTGCAGCCAGCCGGCCAGCGTGCACAGCGGGTCGCCGATGCCCGGCAGCCACGACAGCAGCATGGTCTTGGCGCCATAGCGCTTGAGCCAGCCGAACCAGCGGCTCTGGCGTTCTTTCGCGAACGCGACCTTGGCGCGGTAGCCAAGAAAATAGTCGAAGGCGCCGCCCAGGGTATTGCCGAGCGTCCCTACCAGAATGGCCGGCCAGAACATGTCGGGATTGGCCTTGATCACCGCGAACACGGCCGGCTCGGAGCCGAGCGGCAGCAAGGTGGCGGAGACGAAACTGACGATGAAGATCGAGGTCAGCCCGACGGTCGGTGCAGCCAGGAAGTCAAGCAGCCATTGGACAGCGGATTCGATCATGCGGGCTTATGGGGCGCCTTGCGGTAGCCTAGTGGTGGCAATAAGCCTCCATTATAATGATCCGGTACTTTCGTCACGACACGATACGACGAGCCTGTCACCCAGCCAGTCGCATCGACCTTTGCGCCACGGTCACCCACCTTAGCGGAACAGTTCACGTCGTCCGTCCGCCGGCCCTGCCGGCCTGACTATTGCAATCCGACCATGACTACCGACTACCTTCGAAAAATCCTGACCGCCCGCGTCTACGACGTCGCCGAACAGACGCCGCTCGACCTCGCCCCGACCCTGTCCCAGCGCATGGGCAACCGCATTTATTTCAAGCGCGAGGACATGCAGAGCGTGTTCAGCTTCAAGCTGCGCGGCGCCTACAACAAGATGGCGAATCTGACGCCCGAGCAACTCAAGCGCGGCGTGATCTGCGCTTCGGCCGGCAACCACGCCCAGGGCGTGGCGCTGTCGGCCTGCCGTCTGGGCTGCCGCGCGCTGATCGTGATGCCGACCACGACCCCACAGGTGAAGATCGACGCGGTCAAGGCGCGCGGCGGCGCCAGCGTCGAAGTCGTGCTGCATGGCGACTCGTACACCGACGCCTATAACCACGCGCTGCTGCTGGAAAAAGAACAGCGCCTTACTTTTGTTCACCCCTTCGACGATCCGGACGTGATCGCCGGCCAGGGCACGATCGGCATGGAAATCCTGCGCCAGCTGTCGAGCCCGATCCATGCGATCTTCGTGGCCATCGGCGGCGGCGGCCTGATCGCCGGCATCGGCGCCTACGTCAAACAGATCCGTCCCGACATCAAGATCATCGGCGTGCAGACCCTGGATTCGGACGCGATGGCGCGCAGCCTGAAGGCCGGCCAGCGCGTCACCCTGACCGACGTCGGCCTGTTCTCGGACGGCACCGCGGTGCGCCTGGTGGGCGAGGAAACCTTCCGCGTCGCCCAGCAAGTGGTCGACGAGATCATCCTGGTCGACACCGATGCCATCTGCGCCGCGATCCAGGACGTGTTCCAGGATACGCGCAGCATCCTCGAGCCGGCCGGCGCGCTGGCGGTGGCCGGCGCCAAGGCCTATGTCGAGCGCTCGCAGATGAACCGCGAGCCGATAAAAAACGAGACGCTGGTGGCGGTGGCCTGCGGCGCCAATATGAACTTCGACCGCCTGCGCTTCGTGGCCGAGCGCGCCGAGCTGGGCGAATCGCGCGAGGCGGTCTTCGCCGTGACCGTGCCCGAGCAGCGCGGCAGCTTCCGCCGTTTCTGCGCGCTGGTCGGCCCGCGCAACGTCACCGAATTCAATTACCGCATCAGCCATGAAAACGAAGCCCATGTCTTCGTCGGCGTGCAGGTGGGCAGCCGCAGCGAGTCCGGCCTGCTGGCGCGCACCTTCGAGGAACACGGCTACAAGACGCTGGATCTGACCTACGACGAGCTGGCCAAGCTGCACATCCGCCATCTGGTCGGCGGGAAAAGTTCACTTGCGCATGACGAATTGCTGTATCGTTTCGAGTTCCCCGAACGGCCGGGTGCGCTGATGCGCTTCCTGGACAGCATGGCGCCGAACTGGAATATCTCGCTGTTCCACTACCGCAACCAGGGCGGCGACGTGGGACGCATCCTGGTCGGGCTGCAAGTGCCGCAGGCCGAGATGGATGAGTTCCGGCAATTCCTGGCCTCGCTCGGTTATCGTTACTGGGACGAGAGCGGCAATCCCGTCTATAAATTGTTTTTGGGGGCATAGACCCCAGATGCCGGTGATCTTGCGGTGTGACCGGCATCGTTTCATTGAACGCGTGGAAGGCAAGGCCTTCCACCTACCGCCATCATTATGAATACACCAGACCAATCGCCACTCGGCAAATCCTCCGCCTACCAGAGCCAATACGCCCCGGAACTGCTGTTCCCGATCCCGCGCCAGCAAAAGCGCGAGGAATTGGGCCTTTCCGGCACGCTCCCCTTCTTCGGCGTCGACATCTGGAACGCCTATGAACTGTCGTGGCTGAACATGCGCGGCAAGCCGCAGGTCGCGATCGCGACCGTGACGGCGCCTGCCGATTCGCCGAACATCGTCGAATCGAAGTCGTTCAAGCTCTACCTGAACTCGTTCAACCAGACCCGCCTCGCCGGCCCCGAGGCCCTGCTGGCCCTGCTGCGCGACGACCTGTCGAACGGCTTCGGCGCGCCGGTCCACGTCACCCTGACCCATCCGGAACAATTCGGCAAGATCGGAATGGGCGAGCTCGAGGGCACGCTGCTCGACCGCCTCGACATCGAGGTCGACGATTACTCGCCGGCCCCGCAGCTGCTCAAGGCCAATCACGAGGAAGCGCCGGTCGAGGAAACCCTGGTGTCGCACCTGCTCAAGTCCAATTGCCTGGTCACCGGCCAGCCGGACTGGGGCACGGTGCAGATCCGCTACGTCGGCCCGCAGATCAACCAGGAAGGCTTGCTGAAATACCTGATCGGCTTCCGCGAGCACAATGAATTCCACGAGCAATGTGTCGAGCGCATTTTCATGGACGTGCTGCGCCAGTGCCAGCCGAGCAAGCTGGCCGTGTATGCACGCTACACGCGGCGCGGCGGCCTGGACATCAATCCATGGCGGGCCAACTTTAGCACCGGCAAGCCGGGTAATCTGCGTGGCGCGCGCCAGTAAACATCGAATTTCTGTCAGGATATTACTCGCACGCCTGTGCGTTTTAGGCGACAGCCATGCAAGGTGCATGGCATCTCCTTTTGCTATACGATACTGAACGACCTGCCTTGTTTTTAAGCAGAGCTTCGAGTAATCGACGGTATTCAGGAGGACCGGCATACGATTGCTGGCTTCAACAGCTGATTCGTTGAGGAAATTGCGTAACGATGTTGATGCAGATCAACTAGCTGCTTATCCCGTTTCGACGGGTATCGTGCGGCCGTTCGGCGAGAAGGCCAAACTGTCGCGAATTCGAGTGTCTCGGGCCCTAAACAGGCCTATAATCCCGTGCTCGCAAGCACTCCACGCGTGCATCGCACCCACGTTATGACGAACCTAAGCAAAATCCTCTCGCTCGAGAACGTGCAACTCGACATCGAAGTGTCGAGCAAAAAACGGGCTTTCGAGCAGGCCGGCCTGATCTTCGAGAACAATTGCGGCATCGCCCGTTCGATCGTCTCGGACAACCTGTTCGCGCGCGAACGCCTGGGCTCGACCGGCCTGGGACATGGCGTTGCCGTCCCGCACGGCCGCATCAAGGGCAGCAAGAGCCTCAAGTCTCCGCTGGCCGCCTTCGTGCGCCTGAAGGAGCCGATTCCCTTCGAGTCGCCCGACGGCCAGCCGGTGAACCTGCTGTTCTTCCTCCTGATCCCCGACCACGTCACCCAGCAGCACCTCGAGATCCTGTCCGAGATCGCCGAGCTGTTCTCCGACGAGTCGGTGCGCACCGCCCTGGCGACCGACCCCGATCCGAAGTCGGTGCATGACCGCATTATCAACTGGCAACCCAGCCTCCAGGCTCTGGGTTAAACTGCACGTCCAGTGAAACGCGCGGCAATCACGCCGCGCGCCTTATTTTGCGACGACGACAATGCCCATGCTGCAGTCTCCGCTGACCATCCAACGGCTGTACGACGACAACCGCGACAGCCTGCAACTCGGCTGGTTCGCGGGCTTTCCCGGCGGTGAACGCCAGATCGCCGGCGACGCCGCCTCGGCCGCCGACCAGGTCGGCCACCTGAACCTGATCCACCCGGGCCGGATCCAGGTGTTCGGCCACCAGGAACTCGACTACTACCACCGCCTCAAGGCCAATTCGCGCAGCCATGTGGTTGGCGAACTGATCGGCGGCGGCCCGCCCGCGCTGATCATCGCCCAGGGCCTGGAAACCCCGCCCGACATCCTGGCGATCTGCGACGAGCAGAACATCCCGCTGTTCTCGACCCCGCTGCCGGCGGCGCAGGTGATCGACTTCCTGCGCGTGTATTTATCGAAAAAGCTGGCCCAGCGCGTGATCATGCACGGCGTGTTCATGGACGTGCTGGGCGTGGGTGTGCTGATCACGGGCGACTCGGGCCTGGGCAAGAGCGAACTGGGCCTGGAACTGATCTCGCGCTCGCACGGCCTGGTGGCCGACGACGCCGTGGAATTCTCGCGCATCGCGCCGAACATGATCGAGGGCCGCTGTCCGCCGCTATTGCAGAACCTGCTCGAAGTGCGTGGCCTGGGCCTGCTGGACATCAAGGCGATCTTCGGCGAGACGGCGGTGCGGCGCAAGATGCGCCTGAAGCTGATCGTGCACCTGGTCAAGCGCGGCGCGCTGGACGAAGAGGTCGAGCGCCTGCCCTTCCATTTCCCGACCGAAGACGTGCTGGGCCTGCCGATCCGCAAGGTCGTCATTCCGGTGGCGGCCGGCCGCAACATCGCGGTGCTGCTGGAAGCCGCGGTGCGCAACACCATCCTGCAACTGCGCGGCATCGACACGCTGCAGGAATTCATGGAGCGCCAGCGCCAGGCCATGAGCGCAGATTGAACAACTGAGGAACCGGTATCGACCGCCCGATGGCGTGCCATCGGGTGAAGGTTGCGGTATCATCGCCGCATGCACATCGTCCTCATCACCGGCATCTCGGGCTCGGGCAAGTCCGTGGCCCTGAACGTCCTGGAAGACGCGGGTTACTACTGCGTCGACAACCTGCCGCCGGCGCTACTGCCGGCCCTCGTCAATACGGTCAACGAAACCGGCACCGCCAAGATGGCGGTCGCGGTCGACGCGCGCAGCGCCGAGTCGCTGGTCGAACTGCCGGTGAGCGTGCGCCGCATGCGCGAGGACGGCCATGCGGTCAAGGTCATGTTCCTGACCTCGAGCACCCATTCGCTGGTCGCGCGTTTTTCCGAAACGCGGCGCAGCCATCCGCTGTCGCACGAGCTGCGGCCGGGCGAGAACCCGGCCTCGCGCCGCACCCTGATCGAATGCATCGCCGAAGAGCGCGAACGCCTGTCGTCGATCGAGAACCTGGGCCACGTGATCGACACCTCGGAACTCTCGGCCAATAAACTGCGCGCCTGGATCAAGGAGCTGGCCGAGGTCGCCCATGCGCCGCTGACCCTGTTCTTCGAATCGTTCGCCTTCAAGGTCGGCGTGCCGCTCGACGCCGACTTCGTGTTCGACGTGCGCGCGATCCCGAATCCGTACTACGACCTGGCCCTGCGCCCTCTCACCGGCAAGGACCAGCCGGTGATCGACTTCCTCGACGCCCAGCCGAGCGCGATCGAGATGCTGGCCGACATCCGCAACTTCGTGGCCAAGTGGCTGCCTTCGTTCAAGACCGACAACCGCAGCTACCTGACGGTGGCGGTGGGCTGCACCGGCGGCCAGCACCGTTCGGTGTACATGGCCGAGCACCTCGGCGCCTATTTCGGCAATACCGAACGGGTGATCGTGCGGCATCGGGAGCAGCCGAAACATCCGGCGGCGTGATCTCGTCGTCGCTGGTCAGCTATTGAAGAAGTAGTAGGCAGCGGCGCCCACGCTCTCACCCACATGATATGGGACCAGGAATGCCAGCGATACGGCGCCGATGGCCAGGGAGGCTTTCACGAACGGCGCAAGCGCGCGGTATTCGGAAATCACGGTTTGCCAGAAAATCATGTGGAGCTGTCATCGTTGATGGAAGTCTGAAAGTATCACAAGAAGATGCCGCGCAAGCTCACGCATTCTCACCGCGGCTTGCAGGGACGCCCGACTCACGCAGGATGACCTTATCTTTCATGTGCAGCATTTACCGCAGCAACGCCGCTGTATCGACGACCCGCACGTCGTGCATCTGGTGCAGGTAGGCTTCCAGGTAACCCTTGTGCGAAGCACCGACGATGACCAGCAGCCGCGTGCCCGGCATGACGCCCACCACGTCGCGGATGTTCGCCGCCATGCGCAGGTTGCGCGTTTCCCAGTAGCCGACGTAGGCGCGGCCGAAGCGCTGCGGTGACGGCTCGTTCAGCGCCGCGCCGAAATCGATCTCGAAGCTCGCCGCGACGTGGGCCGGCGAATTGTAGGCGCGAACCATCGCCAGCAGGCCTTCCGGAGTATCCACGCCCCGGTCGAGGATCTCGTCCTCCTTCTTGCGCTTGGCATTGGCCGGATTGTCCCAGGCCTTCATGATCGCCTCGCCGGCCGCCTTGCGATCGGCGTAGGGGCGGCCTGCCGTCTGGTCGTCCATCGCATATACGCGCTCATGCCCCAGCCGGGCCGCCAGCTGCGCCGCGATCGCCACGCTTTCGTTGGGATGAACCGCGAGCTTTTGCAGCCGTGCGACCAGGACCTCATCCAGGCCGTCGCCGGCGCGGCGCTCGGCGTTCGGCAGGCGGAGCCACTGGACCACGGCCGACGCCTCCTCGCCGCCGGCCAGGAACACGGCCGCCAGGCGCCGTCGCTGGGCCGCCGACGGCGCCGCGGGCCAGGCGGCCAGCAGCCGTTCGGCCTCGGCGGTGGCCTGCGGCACGTCGAGCCCGGTCGCCGCCCTGGCCGGCGCGGTATCCCAGCAATAGCCGTCGACCGCCTCCTGGTAGCGCGCCGCATAGCGGCGCATGAAATCGCACTGCGGCCCGGAGCGGTCCTCGACCGCGATCGCCTGCGGCTTCCAGGCGGCGAGCCGGTCGTTCAGCGGGGCCAGGCTCGACGTCTGGAAGGTCTTGGGCAGGTGCGCCAGGTGGGGCGAGCCGAGCACCATGATCTCGTTGACCGGCCCCGTCGCGGGGCCCTTGAGCCGGCTCGGATCGAAGGCCGGCTGGTAATCCTGCGCGGCGGCGGCGCAGGACAAGGTCATCGAGATCAGCAAGGCAGGCAGGCGCATCGGGTTTCCTTTCAGGTCATGAAGACCCGATGTTCACACCTCACCGATATGGTGTCACGCAAAAATGGATATGCACGCAGCGGATTATGCGAGATGCCTGAGCGGATGCGCATGCTCCGGCCACACCGGGTCGAAGAAGCGCGCCACCATGTCGGGCGTCACCTGATCGAGCGAAGGCGGATTCCAGCGCGGCGCATTGTCCTTGTCGATGACGAGCGCGCGCACGCCTTCCAGCACTTCGCCATGCGCGAAGTTGTGACGCACCAGCGAACGTTCCATGCGCAGGCAGTCGGCCACGGACAGCTGCGCGCCGCGCGCCAGCAGTTCGTGGGTCACGCACATCAATAGGGGCGAGCGCTGGCGCATCGCCGCCAGGGCGCGCTGCGCGAACGGCGTCTCGTCGCCTTCGAGCGAAGCCATGATCGCGGCGACCGACGCGGCGCCGAAATGCGCATCGATCAGCTGGCGCTGGGCCTGCAGTTCGCCATTGCCCGCCTTCTGCGCGAACGGCGCCGCGAAAGCGCGGATCGCCGCCGGCAGGTCGGCGCCGGGTGTGGACGCGATCAGGGCATGCAGGGCCCGCAGTTCGGCGCCCGGCACGAAGACATCGGCCAGACCGATATGGAGCGCGTCGGCGGCGCCGATCGTCAGCCCGGTCAGGCCCAGGTAGTTGCCCAGCTGTCCGGGCGCATGCGACAGGAAGTGGCTGCCGCCGACGTCCGGGAACAGGCCGATGTTCACCTCGGGCATGGCCATCTTCGTGCGCTCGGTCACGATGCGCAGGCCGCAGTCCGGGCCGCCCTGGGCGATGCCCATGCCGCCGCCCATCACGACGCCATCCATGATGGCGATGTAGGGCTTCGGGTAGAAATGGATCAGGTGGTTCAGCGCGTATTCTTCGGTGAAGAAATCCTCGAGCAGCGCGCTGCCGCCCATCGGCGTCGCATGGCCGACCTCATGGAAGAAGCGGATGTCGCCGCCCGCGCACAAGGCCTTCTCGCTGCTGCTGGTCAGTACGACCGCGTCGACCTGCCCGTCATGCCGCCAGGCGCGCAGCACAGTGGTGAGCGCGCGCACCATCTCGAGCGACAGCGAATTGAGCGCCTTCGGGCGGTCCAGGGTGATGATGCCGGTGCGGTTGGCGACGCGGGTCAGGACGTGGTCGGTCATGGCGTAATCCGTAATGGAGAGACATGCATTTTACCGAACACACGAAACGCGTCATATCGGGGAGCTGGATGCAAAAAGGGCGTCCCCTCAGACGCCCTTAGCTAGTGTGAGCCCTGCGCCTGATCAGGCGACAGCAGCGTCTTCGCCGCCGTTTTCCGGCAGGCGTTTGATCGAGGTACGGCTATGGTCCTTCAGCATTTGCTTGTGTTTCAGAATCTGTCTGTCCAGCTTATCCATCAGCGTATCGATCGCGGCGTACAGGTCTTGCGCGACACTTGCCACGTGCAGGGTCTTGCCCGACACCTGGACGTTGATCTCTGCTTTCTGCCTTTTTTCTTTTTCAGTGAGGTTGTCGACGGCCAGGAAGACGTGGGTGTCGATCACCTGGTCGAAATGGCGAATGATGCGCTCGAGCTTATTCTGAACGTATTCACGGATGGCGGGGGTTACTTCGAGATGATGGCCACTGATTGTGAGGTTCATACACACTCCTTTGAAAAGGTTGCACCGTGTGGACCACACCAACGCGACAAGGCACGACGGGTGTGGACGGCGCAGTTACAAGGACTTGCGGAGGCTTACAGGGGGTATCTTGAGGGCTTCACGGTATTTTGCAACCGTCCGGCGCGCGATGACCATGCCTTGTTCCCCGAGCATCTCCGCGATCTTGCTGTCGGACAATGGGTTCCTAGGGTCTTCTGCTCCTGTCAATTGTGCGATGAGCGCACGGATTGCCGTCGAGGATGCTTCGCCTCCCGCCTCGGTGGCAACGTGGCTGCCGAAGAAATACTTCAACTCAAACATGCCGTGCGGGGTCAGCATGTATTTCTGCGTTGTGACACGAGAAATTGTGCTCTCGTGTAGGCCTAGTGTATCAGCTATCTCACGTAAAACAAGGGGCCGCATGGCAACCGCGCCATGGGAGAAAAAGTTGCGCTGGCGCTCGACGATCGCCTCCGCCACGCGCAGGATGGTGTCGAATCGCTGGCGCATATTCTTGATGAGCCACTTCGCTTCCTGCAGCTGCGCGCCCATCTGCGCTTCGCTCTTGCCCTGCTTGAGCAGGCTGGCGTACAGGCTGTTCACGCGCAGGCGCGGCATCACGTCCGGGTTCAGGGTGACCGCCCAGCCGCTCTTGGAACGGCGCACGATCACGTCCGGCACCACGTAGTCCGACACGTTCGAGGCGAACGCCGCGCCCGGATGCGGATTGCATTGGCGCACCACGGCCTGCACCTCGCGCAAGTCTTCGTCGTCGCAGTCGAGCGCTTTTTTCAGCTTGCTGTATTCGCGCTGGGCGAACCAGCTCAGGTAACCCTCGACGATGGTCAGCGCCATGCGCCGCGTCACCAGCGGCACGCCCGGCATGCGCCGGATCTGCAGCGCCAGGCACTCGGCCGCGCTGCGCGCGCCGACGCCCACCGGGTCCATGCTCTGCACCAGCGCCAGCGCACACCGTAATTCGTCGATCTCGATCTCGAGTTCTTCGGGCAGCCTGGCGTGGATCTCGTCGAGCGGCTCTTCCAGGTAGCCGTTGTCGTCCAGCGCATCGATCACCAGCTCGGCCAGCGCACGGTCGCGCGCCGACAGGATGGCTTCGCGCACCTGTTCCATCAGGTGTTCGCGCAGCGTGATGGCGCAGGCCTCCAGTTGCGGGCGGCCGTCCTCGTCCTCGCCGCCGCCGGACGATGGCGCGCCGCCGTCGCTCCAGTCGGCATCGACGCGTTCGTTGTCGGCGCCGCCCTCGAAACCCTCGCCCTCCTGCGCCGGCGCACCCTCGCCCTCGGCCTGCTGGCCGGGCGCCGGCGGCGCTTCGCCATTGGCGGGCGCATTGTTGATGGCGCCATCGGCCAGCAGGCGCACCGATCGGTCGAGCGGATCGTCGAGCCGCTCGAGCAAGGGGTTATCGCCCAGTATCTGCTCGATCTCCTGGTGCAGCTCGAGCGTCGACAGTTGCAGCAACCGGATCGACTGCTGCAGTTGCGGCGTAAGCGCGAGGTGCTGCGAAGTGCGAAGTTGCAGGGACTGTTTCATCTAGGCGTCGCTCACATGCGGAAGTGTTCACCCAGGTACACGCGGCGCACCGACTCGTCGGCGATGATGTCGTCAGGACGGCCGGAGGCAAGCACCGCGCCCTGGTTGATGATGTAGGCGCGGTCGCAGATGCCGAGCGTCTCGCGCACGTTGTGGTCGGTGATCAAAACACCGATCCGGCGCTCCTTCAGGAAGCGCACGATGCGCTGGATCTCGATCACGGCGATCGGGTCGACGCCGGCGAACGGTTCGTCGAGCAGCACGAAGCGCGGATTGGTCGCCAGCGCGCGCGCGATTTCCACGCGGCGGCGCTCGCCGCCCGACAGCGACAGCGCCGGATTCTCGCGCAGCTTCTCGATCTGCAGGTCGGCCAGCAGGGTGTCGAGGCGCTCGTTGATCTGGTCTTTCGACAGCGGCTTGCCGTTGTCCTTCTGCAGCTCGAGCACGGCGCGGATGTTCTCTTCCACCGTCAGCTTGCGGAACACCGAAGCCTCTTGCGGCAGGTAAGACAGGCCCAGTACGGCGCGGCGGTGGATCGGCAGGCTGGTGATGTCGGTGCCGTTGATGTCGATCGAGCCGGCGTCCGACGGCACCAGGCCGACGATCATGTAGAACGACGTCGTCTTGCCGGCGCCGTTCGGGCCCAGCAAGCCGACCACTTCGCCGCATTCGACCTGCAGCGACACGTCGCGCACCACCAGGCGCTTGCCATAGCTCTTCTGCAGGCCCTTGACGACCAGTGTGCTGCGATCGCCCAGCTCCATCGGAATCGCCGTCATTGGGCGCCTCCGGCGGGTGCGCGCTTGGGCGCCAGGATCAGGGTGCCGCGGCCGCCGCCGGCGACGCTCTTGCCGCTTTCGTCGTTGCGCACCGTGGCCACTTCCTTGCGGTTGTCGTAGGAAATGAAGGGGCCGGTGATCTGGTTGGTCATGCGCGCGCCTTCGAGTTCGCGCACGACGGCGTTGGAATACAGGCGCACCAGTTCCGACCGCTCGTCGTACTCGATGCGCTCGGCCTGGCCGTCGACCCACAGGTCGGGACCGCCGTCACGCTTCTGGCGGAAAGTGGCGACCTTGCCGCCGGCAGCGGTGAGGGTCACGCTCATATAGCCTTCCGGGCTTTCCTTGACCAGGGCGCGGTCGGACTTGAGCACCAGGGTGCCGCGGGTCAGCACCACGTTGCCGGTCAGGATGCGGGTGCCGGTCACCTCGTCGATGTCGAGCGAATCGAAGTTGATGACCGCTTCCTTGAGCGAATCGGCGCGTTCGGCGGCCGCGGTCAGCGACAGCAGGGAAAGGAAGGCGGCGACAAGTAGTTTTTTCATGGTTGGTGGATACGGGTCTCTGGTTGGCACGCGGCGTTTCTGGAGGATCAGCGCTGGCGTGGCGGATAGACGATCTGGCCGCGGCTGGACAGGTGCAGCTGCATGGTCGCATTGTTGGCGACCATGCCGGTGCCCTTGACGCTGGACGCGCCGAGCTGCATGTCGATCGGCAGATCGGTCTTCAGTATTTCTTCGTCCGGCAGCACGGTGAGCGCCTGGGTGCGCACGTGCAGCGATTCACTCTGCGCGGTCTTGGGGCGCTGCAGGTCGACGTCGCCGATCAGCTCGACCCGGTGCTCCTGGTGATGGATCTGCGCGTTCTTCGCGACCACCGTCATCGGCGGGCGGCCCGGCTCGACGCCGCGCAGCACCGGCGCCTCGACGTGCGACACGTCGCCGCGCGGAATATGCTCCAGGCGCTTGCCCGACACCAGGTAGCTCGGCTGGCCGTTCTCGGTCATGCGCACGAAGGAGAAGTTCTCGACGATGTAGTCCGGTTCGTCCGGCGGTCCGCCCAGCTGGGCGTCGATGTCGGACCCCTGCATCAGTTGCAGCAGCCAGAAGCTGCCGAAGGCGAAGAAGGTGCCGATGACGATCATCGCCAGGAGATTCCAGCGGTGGGCGGTGCGCTTGTTGACGACGACGGTAGCCATTTTTAAAGCCTCAGGCGAAGTACGGCGCGAGCGCCTGGTCGTAGGTGCCCTGGGCGCGCATCACGAGGTCGCACACCTCGCGCACCGCGCCGCGCCCGCCGGCGTTTTTCGTTACGTAGTGCGCGCGGTGCTGCACCTCCGGGTGGCCGGACGGCACCGCGACGGCGAAGCCGACGCGCGCGAACAGCGGCAAGTCGATCACGTCGTCGCCGATGTAGCCGCACTGCTCCGCCGTGAAGCCGGTGGCTTCCAACAGCTTGGCGAAGCCGATACGCTTGTCGTGGATGCCCTGGTGGACGTGCGAGATGCCGAGATCGGCCGCGCGCTTGACGACGATCGGCGACAGGCGCGCGCTGATGATCGCGGTCTGGACGCCGGTCTTGTTCAGCAGCTGGATGCCCAGGCCGTCGAGCACATTGAAGGTCTTGGTGACTTCGCCTTCCGGGCCGTAGGTCAGGCTGCCGTCGGTCAGCACGCCGTCGACGTCGAAGATCATGACCTTGACGCGCGCCGCGCGCTCCATATGGGCCAATGGGGTAATGGCCGGGATAAACGTGTCGCTCATCAGATCACCTTGGCGCGGGTCAGGTCGTGGATGTGCAGCGCGCCGACCAGGCGGTCGTCCTCGTCGACCACCAGCATCTGGTTGATGCGGAATTCTTCCATCACGGCGACGGCGTCGACCGCCAGTTGCTCGGGCCGCACGCGGCGCGGGTTGGCGTGCATCACGTCGCGGATCTGGACGTTCGAGAAGTCGTGCATGCGTTCGATCACGCGGCGCAAGTCGCCGTCGGTGAACACGCCGACCGGACGGCCTTCGGCGTCGACGATGGCGGTCATGCCGAGGCCCTTGCGGGTCACTTCGAGCAGCGCTTCGACCAGCGAGGTTTCGGGGCCCACGCTCGGCACCGCGTCGCCGCTGCGCATCACGTCGCGCACATGGGTCAGCAGGCGGCGGCCCAGCGCGCCGCCCGGATGCGACAGCGCGAAGTCTTGTTCACGAAAACCCCGCGCATCCAGCAGCGCCACGGCCAGCGCATCGCCCATGGCGAGGGTGACGGTGGTGCTGGTGGTCGGCGCCAGGTTGAGCGGGCAGGCTTCCTTGTCCACCGCGATGTTCAGGTGCACGTCGGCCAGCTTGGCCAGGCGCGAGGCTGGTTTACCGGTCATGGCGATCACGCGCGCGCCCAGGCGCTTCACGGCCGGCAGGATGTCGAGGATCTCGGACGATTCGCCCGAGTTGGAAATCGCGATCACCACGTCGTTCCTGGTGACCATGCCCAGGTCGCCGTGCGCGGCCTCGCCCGGGTGCATGAAGAAGGCCGGGGTGCCGGTGGACGCCAGGGTGGCGGCGATCTTGCGGCCGATGTGGCCCGACTTGCCCATCCCGGACACGACCACGCGGCCGTCGCAGCCCAGGATCAGCTGCGCGGCGTTCACGAAGCTGTCGTCGTCGCCCAGGCGCGCCTGCAGGGCGCGGATGGCGTCGGCTTCGATCGACAGCGTTTCGCGACCCAGTTCCAACACGCGCCGGGCCAGGGTCTCGTCAAAACTTTTCGGCATTATTTTTTCATCGGTTACACTCATTTTGGAAGTATAAACGAATTGGGAAAGCAAAAAACTTGCCAGTCGTAACAAACGATAACAAGCGCATGCCGCACCACACCTGGCTAGTGCCATAAGATCAACACTTTTGCTGTTTATCCCAGCATCGCATCAATGCATTCCGGTCTTGAACTCACCCTCCTCCTGCTGGGCTGCGCCGTCCTGGGCGTGGTGCTTTTTCGTAGCCTGCAACTGCCGCCGATGCTCGGCTACCTCGCCGTCGGCGTCCTGATCGGCCCCCACGCCCTGGCCCTGGCCGAGGACAGTCCCACCACCCATGCGCTGGGCGAGTTCGGGGTCGTGTTCCTGATGTTCTCGATCGGCCTGGAGTTCTCGCTTGGCCAACTGCGCTCGATGCGGCGCATCGTGTTCGGGCTGGGCCTGGCCCAGGTGGTGTCGACGATCGTGGCCGTCATGGGGATCGCCCTGCTGGCGGCCTGGCTCCTGCCCGGCATTGCGCTCGGCTGGCAGGCCGCCTTCTCGCTGGGCGGCGCGCTGGCGATGTCTTCGACCGCCATCGTCGTCAAGCTGCTCACCGAACGGCTGGAACTCGAGAGCGAGCATGGGCGGCGCAGCGTCGGCATCCTGCTGTTCCAGGACCTGGCGGTGGTGCCGCTGTTGATCATGATTCCGGCGCTGGCGCGCGATCCGGAAGACCTGGCGATCACGCTCGGGGTGGAAGCGGTCAAGGCGGCGCTGGTGCTGGCCCTGCTGCTGTTCTTCGGCCAGAAGCTGATGGGGCGCTGGTTCACGGTCGTCGCCAAGCGCCGCTCGCAAGAGCTGTTCATGCTCAACCTCCTGCTGGTGACCCTGGGCGCGGCCTGGATCACCGAGCAGGCCGGCCTGTCGCTGGCCTTGGGCGCTTTTGTCGCCGGCATGCTGATCTCGGAGACGCCCTATAAGCATCAGGTGGAAGAAGACATCAAGCCGTTCCGCGACGTGCTGCTCGGGCTGTTCTTCATCACGATCGGCATGCTGCTCGACCTGCGGATGGTGATCGAACACTGGTGGCTGGTGCTGCTCCTGCTGGCGCTGGTGGTGCTGCTCAAGTTCGGCCTGATCGCCCTGCTCGCGCGCGCCTTCGGGGCCGCGCCTGGCACGGCGATGCGCACCGGCCTGGCGCTGGCCCAGGCGGGGGAGTTCAGCTTCGTGCTGCTCAATCACGCCTCCGGCTCGAAGCTGGTCGACCCGTTCGTGATGCAGCTGGTGCTGGCCTCGATGGTGCTGTCAATGCTGCTCGCGCCCTTCGTCATCGCGAGCATGGACCGGATCGTGATGAAGCTCGCGGCCAACGAATGGATGACGCAGTCGCTGCAGCTGACCCAGCTCGCCACGCGCACCATGAAGACCCAGAACCACGTGATCA
This sequence comes from Massilia timonae CCUG 45783, assembly GCF_000315425.1. Lineage (GTDB taxonomy): Bacteria > Pseudomonadota > Gammaproteobacteria > Burkholderiales > Burkholderiaceae_D > Telluria > Telluria timonae. The sequence goes on from NZ_JH992922.1 coordinate 431,217, forward strand.
TTGCCGGCTTCGGGCGCAATGGCCAGAGCCTGGCAGCCCTGCTCAAGGAAGAGGCGCTGCCCTGGCATGCGCTCGACCTGGACCCGGAGCGGGTGCAGGACGCGCAGGCCGCCGGCGCCACCGTCTCGTACGGCGACGCGACGCGGCGCGAGAGCCTGATGGCGGCCGGCATCGGCCGCGCCAGCGCCCTGGTGATCACCTTCGCCGACACCCGCTTCGCCATGAAGGTGCTGCACCTGGTGCACGAACTGGCGCCGGCGCTGCCGGTGATCGTGCGCAGCTACGACGACCGCGACACCGAGATGCTCAAGGCAGCCGGCGCCACCGAGGTGGTGCCGGAAGCGCTGGAGAGCAGCCTGATGCTGGCCTCGCACGCGCTGGTGACGCTGGGCGTGCCGCTGCGGCGCGTGGTGCACCGGGTGCAGGCGGCGCGCGACGACCGCTACGCAAGCCTGCGCGGCTACTTCCACGGCGCGAGCGACAGCGGCGCCGATCTCGAGCCGGGGCACGTGCGGCTGCATTCGGTGCGGCTGCATGCGCAGGCGGGCGCCGTGGGCAGGAGCTTGCTGGAGCTGCGGCTGGAGGACGTGGCGGCCGAGGTGACGGCGCTGCGGCGCGGCGGCGCGGATGTCGAGCCTCGCCCCGAGCTGGTGCTGGCCGCGGGCGACGTGGTGGTGTTGCGCGGGGATGGGGAGGCGATCAGCCGGGCCGAGGACCGGTTGCTATGACGCTCCTACGCGAAGGTGACGACCTTGTTGCGGCCGCCGGCCTTGGCCTGGTACAGCGCCGCATCGGCCGACGCCACCAGCTCTTGCGCGACGCCTTCGATGGCGTTGTCGCGCGCAATATCGGTCAACTGCGCGGACAACTGCGCTGACAACGCGGCGACGCCGATCGACACCGTCACGTCGACCCGCTCGCCCGAATTCAGGCTTACCGGGTCGGCGGCCACGCTGGCGCGGATGCGCTGCGCGACCATGCTCGCGCTTTCCAGGTCGGCGTCGATCAACAGCACCACGAATTCCTCGCCGCCGAAGCGCCCGAGCGCGTCCGACATGCGCAGCTCGGCCTTGATGCGGCCGCACACCTCGCGCAACACATCGTCCCCGCCCTGGTGGCCGACCGTGTCGTTGACGCGCTTGAAGTGGTCGATGTCGATGTACATGCAGGACAGGCGATAGCCCTGGCGCCGGGCGCGCGCGATCTCTTCGAGCAGGCGGCGGTCCATGTAGCGGCGGTTGTAGACGCCGGTGAGCGAATCGGTGAGGCCGATGTATTTCAGCATCTCGTTGCTGATCACGTTTTCGAGGCAGATCGCGATGATCGACCCCATGTGCTCGACGAAATCGGTGCCCAGGTTCGGCGTGAAGCGGGTCGGGTCGGTGCTGCCCAGGTTGAGGCTGCCGATCAGGCGCGTATTGCGCAGCAGCGGCACCAGGGCCACGCTCTGCAGCCCGGCGGGCGGATGCGGGAACATGGCGCAGTGCTGGCCCGGCGCATAGGCGCCGAGGATCGGACGCGGACGGCGCTCGGGCGACATGTCGAAGCCGAGTTCGACCGCATGCTCGCAGAACATCAGGTTGGGAAACCCCTCGAAATCGACGCCCAGGCGGTGCATGACGGTATAGATGTCGGCATCCGGGTCGACCAGCGACAGGGTGACGGTGTCCAGTTCGGAGATCACCGGCAGCGTGCGGAAGATCGTGCCGACCAGCTCCGGAAAGCTGCCGGCGCCAACGATCTGCAGGTCGAAGGCCTGGTGGCGGCACATGATTTCGTGGTTGCGTTCGGCCTGCTCGAGCAGGTACGCCATGCGCGCGCGCAGGGTCTCGTTTTCCGCCATCAGTTCTCGCGTCGACGCGCTCGGCTCATGCATGGAGCATTCCTTTCAGCAATAACCGTAACATTACGCCATCCAATCTTGCTTGGATATGAAAAACCGCTTGTCAATATCGTGCAAGATGTGGGAATAGGCGATTTTGCGACACTGTTGCGGTGTCGCCGGCGTTCGACCTGCCGTGGTGCTTAGAAAGCAAGCTCGGCGTTTAGTTCCTGGCCCACGCGCAAGGTGCGGCCAATGCCGTCCTGGACGATGACGTTCATGCCCATCGTGACGGCGCCGTCCATGCGGGCGTTGGCGCGGTAGGTTTGCAGGATGTCGAGGGGGTCGGGGCCGGGAATGCCGGTGGCCTGGTCGACCGACGGAATCGGGCAGCGGGCGCAGGGCTTGACCGGACGCAGGTTGATCTCGCCATCGCTGAAAGTCTCCACGAAGTCTTCTTCGAAGGCGTCGATGCCTTCCACGACCATGTTGGGGCGGAAGCGGTTCATCGGCAGCGCGGCGCGGCCGGCTTTCGCCAGCCTGGCGTTCAGGTCATCGAGCGAGGATTGGCCGATCAGCAGGATCGGGTAGCCGTCCGAGAAGCGGGCGGCGGCGGGCAGGCCGCCGGTCCATGGGCTGATCTTCGGACGCACGACGTCGGGACGGAAGCGCACCAGCCGGCACGGGGCGCCGACGGCGTCGGCGAACCAGGCGGCGGCATCGTCGCCGCAGTCGGCGGCCAGGACGTGGTCGTCCCAGATCAGCACTTCGATCTCCGGCGCCTCGAGGTCGTGCGCCAGCGGCAGGCGGATCGGCGACAGGCCGGGCGCCTCGACCACCAGCGCATCGCCCTCGACGCGCGGCGCGATGGTCGCCATGCGCGGATATTCGCGCTGGGTCAGGAACAGGCCTTCGCGCGTGACCACCATCCATTCGCGGTCGTGCACGCCGCTTGCCGACAGGCCGTCGAGGGCAAGCGTCGCCTCTGGCACGGACAGGCCGGCGCAGGACTTGATCGGATAAAGGAGGAGTTCGGTGACGGTGGCCATGCTGTGATCGGGATGGTAAGAAGCCAACAGTATGGCAGCAATCGGCGCCGCTGGCACGATCCCGAAGGGCGGATTCGATGGAATCCGCCCTTCCCTTGCGCTAGCCCTCGACCGTCTCGCGGCTGCGCTCCACCAGATACGTGGCCAGCAGGCCGGACGGCAGCGCTGTGCGGCCGGCATCGAACACCTTGCGGTTGCCGATGACGATGAAGCTGTCCCGGGCGCGCGACACCGCGACGTTCAGCATGTTCGGCTTCTGGTCGAAGAAGGCGCCGCCGCTGAAGTTGTCACCATAGGTCGGCGAGAACAGCACGATGGCGCGCTCGGCGCCCTGCAGCGCGTGCACGGTGCCGACCGTCAGGCGGCTGTCCTTGCGCAGCAGGTCCGGCATGTCGCGGCGCAGGCGCCGCTCGATGGCGCCCGCCTGGGCGGCGAACGGGGTCACGATGCCCACCAGCTGCCAGATCGGCGTCGGCTTGCCGGCGCCATCGAGGTAATGCCGTTCGATGTCGGCGCGGTGGGCCTTGACCCAGTCGACGACCGCGGCCGCCTCGAGCTCGTTGTAGCGGCTGCCGCCGCGCCGGGTGTCCCTGCCGCCCACGTGAATCAGCTCGAATGGCGGCAGGATCCGCGCTTCCGGCGGCAGCGACGCGCGTTTCGGTTCGAGGCGGCCGGCGTAGATCAGCCGGTTGCAGTAATCGATCAGCTCCGGCACAGAGCGGCGGTGTTCGGTCAGCATCAGGCCGCGCACGTCCTCGTACTGCTGGACCGTGCAGCTGCGGTTGGCGATGCGCATCAGGCTGCCGCTGGCCGATGTGTAGCCGCCCTGCTCCAGGCGCTCGTAGGCGGGGTCATGGAAGGCCGGCGCCAGGCCGAATTTGACGGCATTGGCGCGGTCGGTCGCTTCGCCGCTGTTCCAGACCGGCTCGATCTGGAAGGTGTCGCCGACCACCATCGCGCGGCGCGCCAGGGCGAACATCGGCGCGCCGATATCGGGCGAGACCTGCCCTGCCTCATCGACCACCAGCAGGTCGATCGTATTCCAGAACGGCATGTCTTCGCCTTCCCAGGCGGTGAAGAACGACGGCGCCATGTGGAAGTTCGACACCAGGCAGGGAGAGAGCTTGGCGAAGCGGCGGTACTTCGCTTCGAGCTTGCTGCGCCCCTTCGTATCCTTGATGCCGCTCCTGATGCGGTGCCGCACCTCCAGGATCCACTGGCCCGACCAGTACCAATCGGCGACGGCGAACATGCGCGCGCGTACCTTCTTGTCCAGGTGTTCGTTCAGGTTGACCAGGCTGGCGTCGAGCAGTTCCGGATCGTCGCCGGCCACGTCGCGCCAGGCGGCGAAGGCACTGGTGATGCGTGCGCGCTCCGTCTCGGCCCGCGCCATCTCCTGCTTGACGTCGTCTCCCTGACGCGCGAGCTCCCCTTTCAAGGCGAGCAGCTCGGCTACGGCATCGTTCTTGTGCTGCAGCGCTTCCTTCTTGAGCGTATGGAAATGCCCCGGCACGCCGTCGGCGCGGTGCTGGAGGTCGGCAGTCAGCGGATGCGCCATCAGCACCTGGCGGTCGCGCGCCATGCGGCGCCGGCGCACGGCCGGCACGAAACTGAAGAGGTCGAGCCAGATCGAGGCGTCTGCCAGGTAGGCCGCCCATGCCTTCTCGGCCTGCATGATGTCGTCGCGGCGCGCCTCGTAGGCGCGCAAGGCGGCGTCGGCGGCCTGTTCGCTTTCGTCCAGGCGCGCGCGCACTTGCGCCAGCTGTTCACGGCAACGCGTGAGTTCCTCGTTCAAGGTCGCCAGCAAGGCGCGGTACGAGGCAACGGCGCCGTCGTCGACGTCCTGGCCGAGCGCATGGAACAGGGTATGGCGCGCCGCCACCAGCGTGTCGAGGCGGGCGGCAAGCTCCTTCAGTTCGGCGTGCAGGTCGTGGACCACGGTGCCAACGCCATCGCCGCGCCGTCTGAAGTGCATCGCCGCGCAGTCGAGGTAATGGCGCTCCGCCGCCGCCAGCATTTCCGGCGTCTCGAACTCCTCGAAGGGGTGGCTCTTGCCGGTGCAGACCGGATGCTGGGTCTGGCGCGATTCGGACGCCAGGAACAGCCCGAAGCCGCGCCCGTAGGGATGCCAGCGCCGGTGCCCGGTCTCGGCCGAGATTTTCGCGAAGCTGTCGAGCACGTTCTCGACCGCCTTCACATTGGTCGAGGCGACCACGATCAGCGGACAATCGCCGCCGGCCAGGGCCGCATCGACCCAGAGCTGGGCGACCACGCTTTGCAGCAAGGTGGTCTTGCCGGTGCCGGGCGGACCGTTCACCGCCAGGACCTGCCCCTCGCCCAGGCGCTGCAGCTCGACCATCGCCGTGCGCTGGGACGGCGACAAGTGGTGAAGCGGATGCATGTGGCCGACCGTCTGGCCGTCATACGGCGCGGCCTGCTGCAGCGGCAACGGTGCGCGCGCCGGCCGGTCGGCAATGGTGCGCAAGGTGTCGAGCAGCGGCGTGGGCGGCCCCTCGGCGATGATGCGGTCATACAGCTTCAGGAGATGCCGCGCGACGATCGGCGGTTCGTAGGGCATGCCGTGCCAGCCCGACACCAGGCGGTGCTCGTCCAGCGCGAAATCCGGCAGCCGCTGGCCTGACTCGGCCGGCGCCATTGCAGAAAGCCCGGGCAGCCCGGCGCCGGTCACGGCTTCGAACAGGCGCGCCGCCACGTGGAAGGTATCGCCCATGCCGGTGGCTTGTTCCGGCAGCGCGCCGATGAATGCGTCGACGCTGGCCAGCGCGCCGACCGACGTGCGCTGCAGGGTCGGCTCCAGCAGCTCGCGCGGAATCCACGGCATGCGCTCGGGATCGGGCGACAACACGCCCTGACGGTCCAGCAGGCAGGGGATGCACAGCACCGAAGCGCCCTTGTGCAACTCGGCGCCGTCCTGCTTGGCGCCATGGCTCGCTTCCAGCGCCAGCCGGGCCGGAATCAGCACGAAGGGGATGCGGCCGGCACGTTCCAGCTTGCTGGCATTGAACTGTGCCTCGATCCAGCTCGCCAGGTCGGGCGCGGCTTGCGCGACCCGCCACGCGCCGTCGTTTTCCGCGAGCGCGATCGGTTTGCTGTCGGGCGCCACCTCGGGATGCAGCAGGCTGACTTCGGCCAGCGCGGCGCGCCAGTACGGCACCGGCAGCAAGCGGTTCTGGACTGTATCGTTCATGTTTTCCTGTAGCTCAACCGTATCCAGACGGCATGCCTTATTGTTTTTGTATAAGCCAAAAGCAACAAGCCCTTCGGAAGGAAGGGCTTGCGTTGGGGTGGGCGCAGCGCGCCCCCGGTGGATCAGACGTTGAACAGGAAGTTCAGCACGTCGCCATCCTTGACGATGTATTCCTTGCCTTCGGCGCGCATCTTGCCCGCTTCCTTGGCGCCCGACTCGCCCTTGTAGGTCAGGAAGTCATCATACGAAATGGTCTGCGCGCGAATGAAGCCGCGCTCGAAGTCGGTGTGGATCACGCCCGCGGCCTGCGGCGCGGTGGCGCCGATCGGCACGGTCCAGGCGCGCACTTCCTTCACGCCGGCGGTGAAGTAGGTCTGCAGGCCCAGCAGCTTGAATGCGGCGCGGATCAGGCGATCCAGGCCCGGCTCGTCCATGCCCATGTCGTTCAGGAAGTCGACCTTGTCGGCATCGTCCATCTCGGCGATTTCGGACTCGATCGCGGCGCAAATGGCGACGATCGGGGCGTTCTGCTTGTTGGCGAACTCAGTCAGCTGGTCCAGCAGCGGGTTGTTGGTGAAACCGGTGTCCGACACGTTGGCCACGAACATCGCCGGCTTGGCGGTGATCAGGTGCAGCGGATAGATGATCGCCATCTCTTCCTTGTCCAGGCCCATGGTGCGCACCGGCTGGCCTTCGTTCAGGTGCGGCATCAGGCGCTCCAGCAGCGCGACCAGCTTGGCCGCGTCCTTGTCGCCCGAGCGCGCCTTCTTCTGCTCGCGGTGGATGGCTTTCTCGACGGTGCCCATGTCGGCCAGCGCCAGTTCGGTCTGGATGACTTCGATGTCGTCGATCGGGCTGACCTTGCCGGCCACGTGGATCACGTTCGGGTCTTCGAAGCAGCGCACCACGTTGACGATGGCGTCGGTTTCGCGGATGTGCGACAGGAACTGGTTGCCCAGGCCCTCGCCCTTCGACGCGCCGGCCACCAGGCCCGCGATGTCGACGAATTCGACGATGGCCTTGACCACGCGCTCCGGCTTGACGATGGCGGAGAGCGCGTCGATGCGCGGATCCGGCACCTCGACCACGCCCACGTTCGGCTCGATGGTGCAGAACGGGTAGTTTTCAGCCGGGATGCCGGCCTTGGTCAGTGCGTTGAACAGGGTGGATTTGCCAACGTTGGGCAGGCCGACGATGCCGCATTTGAGGGTCATGGGAACTCTTTCTGATTCGGTAAACGCGAGCGATCGGTAAACCGCTCCAAACCGTGCATTGTAACCCGGACAGGCCAGGCTGCCGCAAAAAACGGCGCATTGCGTGCCCGCTGCAACGGTCGGGTTTCTACTGTGACAAGCTAGATCGGCTTGATGCGGCCCAGGTCCGGCCGCAGCGCGAATTCGGCCAACTCGTCTCGCAGCCGCTCCCCTTCCCCGATCGCCCGCTTCCAGGTCCGCACGCGCTCGTCGTGATTCAAACCGTAGAACTTGAAGTCGGCGCGGTCCGGCAGTTTTGCGCGCGGCAGCGTGCGCAGGAATTCCTGCGACGGCGCCACCAGCAGCACGTTGTCGAGCCAGCCGCGATTGGCGCCGCGCGCCGCCCTCCTCCACGGGAATCCCTTATCCAGCCAGCCCGGCACGATGTGCTCGGTGAAATGCGGGTACAGCACCAGCTCGCCCTTCGCCCGCGAATACGGCAGCGCCAGGTGATAGTCGATGATGCCGCCGTCCCAGTAACTGCCGGCGGGCGCCTCGGCGATGCCGGTCACCGCCTTCATCAGCAGGGGCAGCGTGCCCGAAGCCAGCAGTCCGGGCGCCAGATTGTCGCGTGTGAGCGTCGAGAAATGCGTGTTGAAACTGTCGAAGCGCTCGCGCAGCCATGGCGCCTGGCTGCGTGCATGGCCAATCACGACCCGCTCCATCAGGCGCCCGAGCCAGGCGCGCGAGCCGGCGTTGTGCAGCGCCGCCGACAGGAAGCCGCGCATCTCGGCGTAGCGGTGCGCGGGCGACGCCAGCGAACGCAGTCCGCGCACGGTCAGGAGGTGCAGCCGGTAATGCTCGTGGTTGACGATGTCGTCTTCATGCCCGCGCACCAGTTCGCCCAGCAAGGCCTGCACGACCGCGTCGATGTCCTGCGGCGTAGGTTTCAAGCTCGTGTAGCGCTGGCCCGCATACAGCTCGCCCAGCAGGGCGAGGGCCTTGACCGGATCCTTCTGGCAGGCGGCGGCCATGCGCCAGGCGCCGATCGAAGCGCCGATCAGCGTGCGTTCGCGCGGGGCCGAAGGGAACCATTCGCCGAACATCCACTGGTCCAGCGACTGGAAGATCAGCCCCTTCGGGCCGCCCGCCGCGGCCGGCACGATGGCCACGTCCCGGGCCCGCAAGCCGTGTTCCGCAATCTGGGCCATGGCCACTGGCCCGGCATGAAAAGTGAGCGACTTCATGCCGGAATTATCGCAGGAAGCATGCCCTTGCGCCCGATCAATCCTGCCACCGTACCGCTGCGTAACATGGGCCGGTCGCGTGTCCGGAGAGTGTCATGCATCTGCGCTTCGTCGTCATGCTGTGTCTGCTTCTGTGTCCATTGCTGTGCCTGCCTGCGTCGGCAAGCGCGCTCGAGGCCGACAGCGGCACCGACCGCTCGGTGGTGGTGGACCGCCACGTCCAGCATTTCGTGGTCGAGACGGGCGGCGGCTACACGCTCACGGTCGAGCAGGCCAAGACCATCGTCAACCGCGCGGCGCTGCACGAACACGCCCAGTTCTATATCGGCTACAACCAGTCGCTCGACGAAGTCGTCTCCGTCGAGGCGCATACTCAGAAGGCCGACGGCCGGCGCCTGGCGGTGCAGCCGCACCAGATCCGCGACCAGCAAGAAGCCGCCTCGCTCGACGCCCCGATGTTCCAGGACACGCGGCTCAAGATCGTCGTCTTCCCCGATGTCGAAGCGGGCGACAGGGTCGCGGTGCGCTACGTCGTGCGGCGCCATACGCCGCTGTTTCCCGGCCACTTCGAAGACCTGACCTCGGCGCGCTTCCAGCGCCAGCGCGACTTCCGCCTGGTCTACGACATGCCGGCCTCGATGCCCCTGCACGCCGATGCGGTCGGCTTCGAGGCGAGCGCCGCCACGAACATGCCCGCGCCCGCGCCCGGCAAGCGCCGCTACGCCTGGCGCTACGTCGACGGCGACAATGCGCGGCTGGAGGCCGATTCCGTCAGCTATCTCGACTACGGCAAGCGGCTCGCGGTCTCGACCTTCGCCGACTACACCGCCTTTGCGCGCGCCTACCAGGAGCGCGCCGCCGGCAAGGCGCTGCCCGACGACACGGTGGCGGCGCTGGCGGCCAGCATCACGGGCGCCACCCTCGACCGCCGCGCCCGCGCGATCGCCCTCTCCGACTGGGTGCGGAAGAACGTGCGCTACGTCGGCGTCTATCTCGGCCCCGGCGGCGTGGTGCCGCATGCGGCATCGAGCGTGCTGGCCAACCGCTATGGCGACTGCAAGGACCACGCGACCCTGCTCGAGGCGCTGCTGGCCAGCTCCGGCATCGACAGCACGGTGGCGCTGGTCAATAACGGCGACGCCTATCGCCTGCCCGACGTGCCGACGCTCGGCGTGCTCAATCATGCGATCGTCTACATCCCCTCGCTGCAGCTGTATCTCGACCCGACCGCCGAATCGGTGGCGGGCGGCTTCCTGCCCGCGGCGCTGCTCGGCAAGCCGGCGGTGCTGGCGCGCTCGGGAGAGTTCGCGATGATCCCCTTCTTCCAGCAGGCGCGCAGCCGCACGTTTACCCAGTTCGACATCCAGCCCGACGGCGGCAGCCGCTTCAAGGTCACGCGCACCAGCAGCGGCGCCCAGGCCGAGCCCTACCGGCGCGTGGTGCGCGCCACGCCGGCGGCCGAGCGCGACCGCTTCGTCGAACGCATGCTGCAAGGGCTGGGACAACAGGGCGGCGGCGTGCTGGAGCCGGGCGATACCGAAGGCGTGGCCGACGACTATACCCTGTCGCTGCGCGGCGCCAGCAGGGGCTTCACGCAACTGCCGGGGCCGACAGGGCTGGCCACCACCTACAACTTCTGGGGAGGATTGGGCGACGCCGTGTTCGCGTTCACGCAGGAACCCGAGCGGCGCCAGGAGTTCGTCTGTCCGGCGATCGATGCCGAGGATGAACTACGCTTCCACTTGCCGAAGCGTGCGCAGGTGCTGGCCCTGCCGCGCGCCGTCAAGGTGATCGATGCCAACTTCGCCTACCGCTCGCACTACCAGCGGCGCGGCGCGCTGGTGACGGTCAAGCGCCAGCTCAAGTTCAGGCACACGGCGGCCACCTGCTCGCCCGACGACTACCGGCGCATGCGGCCGGCGCTCGAGCGCATGCTGCGCGACCTGCGCTCGCAGGTCGTGGTGCGGGGCGGATGAGCCGGAAGCGAAGAGCGCGGCGTCAGGCCGTATGCAGCTGCATCGTCGCCACGTCGAGCTTGCCTTCGCAGGCGAGCGGGATGATGCGCAGGCTCTTGTCGATCGATTCCTCGATCAGGCTTTGTTCTTCTTTGCGCGGGCGATGCAGCACGAAGTCGGCCACGCCCTGTTGCAGGTTGAGGCTGCGCGGGTGGCCGATGCCGAGGCGCAGGCGCCAGTATTCCTGGGTGCCGAGGGCCGCGGTGATGTCTTTCAGGCCATTGTGGCCGCCCGAGGAGCCGCCTTTCTTGAGCTTGGCGACGCCGGGCATCAGGTCCAGCTCGTCGTGCACGACCAGGACTTCGTCCGGATTGATTTTATAGAAGCGCGCCAGCGCGCCGACCGACTGGCCCGAACGGTTCATGAAGGTCTGCGGCTCGAGCAGCCAGACGTCGTTGCCCGAGATCGAGGTCTTGGCCACCAGGGCGTTGAAGCGCGCTTCGCGCTGCAGGCGGCAACCCGGCAGGCTGTTGGCCAGGTTGTCGACCAGCCAGAAGCCGGCATTGTGGCGGGTTTGTTCGTATTCCGGGCCAGGGTTGCCGAGGCCGACGATCAGACGGATGGACATGCGTGGTGTTCTTTGGAGAAAACGCGATTATCGCTCAAACGGGCCGTCCGGCGTACACAACGATGCTCGATGTGGGCCGCGGCGATGGCGAAAAACAAAAACCCGCCGGGCAAGCCGCGGCGGGTTTTTATCGATGCGCCGCCGAAGCGGCGCGATCAGCCGATATTACTCAGCAGCGGTTTCAGCAGTCGCTGCGCCGCGTGGGATCGAGGTGGTGACGATGGTCAGGTTCTGGCCGTGGGTCAGCGCGGTCACGCCTTCTGGCAGGACCAGGTCGCCGGTGTGGATCGACTGGCCGGCTTCCAGCTTCGACAGGTCGACTTCGATGAACTCTGGCAGTTGGCCTGGCAGGCAGGACACTTCGACTTCGTTCAGCACGTGCGACACGATGGCGCCGCTCAGCTTGACTGCTGGCGAGATCTCGGCGTTCACGAAGTGCAGGGTGACCTTGGTGTGGATCGGCTTCGAGGTGTCGACGCGCTGGAAGTCAGCGTGCAGGACCAGTTGCTTGTATGCGTGCATCTGGAAGTCACGCAGCAGCACTTGCTGGGTCTTGCCGTCGATTTCCAGGTCCAGCACGGAACCGTGGAATGCTTCTTTCTTGAGCGCGTGGTACAACGCGTTGCCGTCCAGGGCGATCAGCGCCGGGGCTTCGGTGCCACCGTAGATGATGCCTGGGGTCTGGCCAGCGTTGCGCAGGCGGCGGCTCGCTCCGGTCCCCTGCTGAGTGCGGTTGAATGCGACTACTTTCATGTGAAACTCCAAAAATAAATCGGGCCCGAATGTCGGGAAAAACGCTTCCCGGCCCGGTTGCCCAAGTGGCGACCATCCCCGCGACCAGGGACGGTCAAGAACGAGCGCCAATATTGCGCGCTCAAGAAATCCTGGATGCTACAACGGCGCGCCGGCTGTTGAGCCAGGCGCGCCGCGCAATACGACGTCGAAACTGCTTAGTCGACGAACAGCGAAATGACCGAGTCGCCCTTGACGATCCGCTTGAAGGTCTCGGCCAGCAGCGGTGCGCAGGTCAGCTGGCGGATCTTGCCGCAAGCGGCGCCGGCTGGGCTCAGCGGGATGGTGTCGGTGACGACCAGTTCATCCAGCGGCGAGCTCGCGATGCGATCGATCGCCGGGCCGGACAGGACCGGGTGCGTGCAATATGCAACGACTTTCTTGGCGCCGCGCTCCTTGAGCACTTCGGCGGCCTTGCACAGGGTGCCTGCGGTGTCGACCATGTCATCCATGATCACGCAGTTGCGGCCTTCGACTTCGCCGATGATGTTCATCACTTCCGACACGTTCGCCTTCGGGCGACGTTTGTCGATGATCGCCAGGTCGCAGCCCAGGCGCTTGGCCAGGGCGCGTGCGCGCACCACGCCGCCGACGTCGGGCGACACGACCAGCAGGTCGTCGTAGTTACGCTTCTGCAGGTCGCCCAGCAGGATCGGCGATGCGTAGATATTGTCGACCGGGATGTCGAAGAAACCCTGAATCTGGTCGGCGTGCAGGTCCATGATCAGGACGCGCTCGACGCCGGCTTCTTCCAGCATGTTCGCGACGACCTTGGCCGAGATCGCGACACGCGCCGAACGCGGACGGCGGTCTTGGCGGGCATAACCGAAGTAAGGAATGGCAGCGGTGATGCGGCCGGCCGAAGCGCGCTTGAGGGCGTCGACCATCAGCATGATTTCCATCAGGCTGTCGTTGGTCGGGGCGCAGGTCGATTGCAGGACGAAGACGTCCTTGCCACGCACGTTCTCGTTGATCTCGACCATGACTTCGCCATCGGAGAACTTGGAGACGACTGCTTTACCGAGAGGAATGCCGAGGCTTTTTGCGACCCCCTCTGCTAGTGCCGGATTGGCATTGCCGGTAAAAACCATCAGGTTTTCGTAAGCCATGGGGAGTCCTAAAGGGTAAAAAGCGTTTGTACGGTAGAAAAACAATCAGCCGGATATACCGGCTGATTAGCATGCTGATGTGGCGCTCGGCACCGCATCGCGATTTTCTTGCTGGACGCACACGCATCGACAGAACAAGAAAACTTTGGCAGGGGAACAAGGATTCGAACCTTGGTATGCCGGAATCAAAATCCGGTGCCTTAACCAGCTTGGCGATTCCCCTACACGATCTTTACTACTTGCCGCCAGCATCTTAACTTGCTACTCAACGCTGCGACAGGCAGTATTTTATTCTATAACTCCCTGATTTTGCAAGAGCGATTTCATCAGCGGGTGTGTCTGCAGCGACTTCGCTTTCCATGCCGTCCACTTGCCCGGCACTTGCGCCAACACCTGGTCGGCAGCGTCTTCGCTGGAGAACGCGCAAAACACGCACGCCCCTGAGCCAGTCATCCTGGCATCGCCATGGCTGCTCAACCATTCAACCGCCTCTGCTACCGGCGGGAACAGGCGCATCGCCACGTCCTGCAAATCATTTTTCCCAAAACCAACCGTACTGCATGAATCGGTGTGGCTGGAAAAGTCCGCTATTCTGACGGGCTTTGAGTCTCTTGTCAAATCTGGCGCAGAAAAAATTGCGGGCGTCGGCACCGCCACACCCGGCTCGATCACCACATACCAGCAATCCGGCCCCGGCACCGCCTGCAAGGCCTCTCCCACGCCCTCCGCGAACGCGGTTTCGCCGAACAGGAAGAACGGGATGTCGGCGCCCAGCGGCAAGCCCAGCGCCATCAATTCTTCGCGGCCCAGCCCGGCGCCCCACAACGCATTGGCCGCCATCAAGGCGGTGGCCGCATCCGACGAGCCGCCGCCCAGCCCGCCGCCCATGGGCAAGACCTTGTCCACCCTGACGGAGATGCCTGGCGGCAGCCGGCCATGGCGGCGCGCAAACTCGGCCTGCAACAGGCGCAGCGCGCGCACGACCAGGTCCTGGTCTTCGGGCACGCCCGGAACGTCGTTGGTGCGGCGAATCTGCTCGTCGTCGCGCAAGTCGAAATGCAGCCGGTCGGCGCGGTCGATCAGTTGGAACACGCTTTGCAGCAGGTGGTAGCCGTCGGCGCGGCGGCCGGTGACGTGCAGGAACAGGTTGAGCTTGGCCGGCGCCGGGCAATCGTGCAGCGAACGCATGGATCAGGCCGAAGGCAGGATGACGATGCGGATCGCGAGGTCCGTGATGTCGCCCGAGGCGGCGCGCTCGGCCTGGATGAGGCGCGGCGCCGGCTGGGCCGCGGCAGCGTCTTGCCATTCCACGAAGCGCAGGCGCCAGCCATCCCTGGTCGTGACGGTGTTATTGGCCGGCGAGGCGCGGAAACGCTGACCCTGCGCGTCCAGCGCATAGCCCTGCAGCCAGTCGCGCAGGCCGGATACCGGCAGCGGCCAGCCCAGCGTCTCCTGGGTCAGGCTGTCGATGTCGCCCGCCGTGCGCTCCTGGCCGCCCTGGACCAGGGTCGCGGCATTCGGCGTGACATTGATCGTGGCTACGGTCTGGCCCAGCGGAGAGATCAGGGCGACGTCGATCGCCTCGGGACGCTGCTCCCAGTTGAAGTTGCCGGTGATCGACTCTTGCCTGCCATCCTTCTGGTAATTGACCGACAGCTTGCCCGACAGGTCGATGGTGTCGCGGTAGTCGCCGACCGTGGCGGTGGACAGGTTGGCGGTGCCGGTGGCGCAGCCGGCAAGCGCGGCAGCGAATGAGCACGCGGCGGCGAGCAGGGTAAGACGTCGGGTCAGTGGCATAGGAACGATCGGGAAATGGACAAACGCAGCGGACCGCGCAATGCGGTCCGCCGCAAGACTGGATTATTTCACAAGGCGGGCCGCAACCGCGCCAGCGTGGTGCGCAGCGTATCGTTCTGCGGATCCTTGGCGCGCGCCTCGCGCCACAGCTTCTCGGCCGCCGATTTATCGCCCTTCTGCCACAGCACCTCGCCCAGGTGAACGGCGATCTCGGGGTCCTTGCGCAAATCGTAGGCGCGGCGCAGGAATTTCTCGGCTTCCGCCAGATTACCCATCCGATAATGAATCCAGCCCATGCTGTCCATGATGAAGGGGTCGTCCGGCGCCATGTCGAGCGCCTTGGCGATCAGGCCGTAGGCTTCCTGCAGGCGCACATTGCGCTCGGCCAGCGAATAGCCGAGGGCGTTGTAGGCATGGTGATTGTCCGGCGCCTGCGCCATCACTTCACGCAATTGCGCTTCCATCACGTCGACCTTGCCCAGCTTTTCGGCCAGCAGCGCGAAGTCGTACAGCAGGTCGGGATTCTTCGGGAAGCGCTTGGTGGCCGCTTCCATCACCGCATAGGCTTCCTGCAGCTGGTTGGCTTCGCGCAGCAGTTGCGCCTCGGCCGCCATGAGCTGGGCCTGGCGCGCCGGATCGTCGGTCTTGATCTCGGCCAGCAGGCGCCGCGCGCTGTTCACGTCGCCGCCCTTCCCGACCAGGTGGACGCGGCGCAACTGGGTGTTGAAGCGGGTTTGCGGATCCGTGCCTTCAGGCACCTTGTCCAGCCATTGCAGGGCGCCGACCAGGTCATTGCGCTCTTCCGCCAGTTGCGACAGGATCAATAGTGCGCGCGAAGGATCGCGTTCGTCGTCTGGATTGCGCCCCAGCACTTCCACGAAGCGCGTGAAATATTGTTCGGCGCCGAGGGCATCGTTCATCTGCGTGGCCAGGATGCCCAGCGCATACAGATGGGCGACGTTGTCGGGCTGGGCCTTGACCAGCAGCTCGAACTCGCGCCGCGCAGCCGGATAATCCTTGCGGTTGACCAGCACCCGCGCATAGGCGGCGCGCACGTCGTTCGCCTTCGGATAGCTCTTGAGGAAGTTCTGCATCAGGGCCACCACTTGCGCCTCGTCCTCGGTCGTCTGCGCCAGCATCAGGAGGGCGATCTCGGCGTCGGGCTTGGCCGCCAGGGCCGCCCGGGCCTCGCTGCGCGCCAGCGCCTTGTCGTCACGCACCAGCGCGATCTGGGCGCGCACGACGCGCGCCTCCATCGTGTTGTCATAGGGCGCGATCAGGCGCTCGAGCATGGCGATCGCCGCTTCCTTGTCCTTCGCACGGCCCAGCAATTGCTGGACCTGGAACAGCAGCACGCCGCGCCGGGCCGGGGTCGCCTCGCGCAGTCGCTGCTCGAAGATCGGTTCGAGTTCGGCGATCTTGTCGGACGTGACCGCCATGCCGACGAAATACTGGGTCGCTTCGTCGGATTCCGGGTCGAGCTGGTACCACAGGCGCACCGCGGCCAGGGTGTCGTCGGCCTGCTTGGCGGCCACCGCCATCTCGGCCGCGCGGCGCGCCAGGCGCGGATCGCCGGTGCGCTGGGCCAGGTTGTAGACGGTCAGATAAGGCCCCTGCCAGTCGCCGTTGCGAAACGCGAATTCCGCCTTCATCAACTGCTCGAGCATGACGGGCGTGAGCTCGACCTTGGGCAGGCGCGCTTCTTCCTCGGCCTTTTTCTTGGCCGCCAGCTCTTCCTCGTCCAGCTCGGCTTCTTGCGGTGCGGATTGCTGCTGGCCGGCCCCGGCCTGCTCGCCGGCGGCGAGCGACTGCTGTTGCGGCGAGACAGCACAAGCCGAGAGCAGGCCTGCAAGCAGCCCGGAGACGGTTACAATGGCGAAAGCGTTTTTCAAAGCAAGTCCAAAATCCGAGTTGATGTTTTGATTTGATTCTACGCTCATGCGCAGGCGCCTGCCGCGCATGAGCTGCGCCAGGATTCCTGGCGCCAGCCCGGCCCGCAGGCTGCCCAGCCGCGACGGCAACCCGACTTTACACGATTCGTCTCCCCCATGCCTGAACTGCCAGAAGTAGAAGTCACCCGGCGCGGTGTCGCGCCCCATATCGAAGGCCGCGTCGTCGAGCAGCTCGTCTGCCGCCGCGACGGCCTGCGCTGGCCCTTCCCGCCCGGCCTGTCCGGGCTGCTGGCCGGCCGCCGCATCCTGGCCACCGGCCGGCGCGGCAAATACCTGTTGATTCATTTCGAGCACGGCACCCTGATCATCCACCTGGGCATGTCCGGCCACCTGCGCGTGCTGCCGCCGGGCATCGAACCGCGCAAGCACGACCATGTCGACCTCGTCGTCAATGGCCCGGAAGGGGTGCAGGTGCTGCGCTTGCACGATCCGCGCCGCTTCGGCGCCGTGCTGTGGCATGCCAACGAGGATGGCGACGTGGAACAGCACATCCTGCTGCGCGGCCTGGGCGTGGAACCGCTCGGCGAGCATTTCGATGGCGCCCTGCTGCATCGGGAAACGCGGCGCCGCAGCGCGCCGATCAAGCAGGTGCTGCTGGCCGGCGACATCGTGGTGGGCGTCGGCAATATCTACGCTTGCGAAAGCCTGTTCCGGGCCGGCATCAGCCCCAAGACACCGGCTTCGCGCATCAGCCGCGCGCGCTACGACCGGCTGGCCGAGGCGATCCGCGACATCCTGGCCGCCGCCATCGTCCAGGGCGGCAGTACCCTGCGTGACTTTATTGCGGTAAATGGGCAGTCAGGATATTTCCAGCAGACATATTTCGTCTATGATCGTGCTGGTGTGCCCTGCCGCCAGTGCGAGGCGCCGGTCCGCCAGATCAAGCAGGGCCAGCGTTCGACTTTCTATTGCGCGCAGTGCCAGCGCTAAGAATATAACGGGCTGAACGATGCAGGATCTACAACAGTATGGAGCGTGGCGGGCCAGCGTTGCCGCCAGCCTCGAGGGCTATGGCAAAGCCCTGCGCGAAGCCGGACTGATCGACGCCGCCGGCGAACAGGTGCTGGCGCGCGCGCTTGGACGCCTGCGCGACGACCGGCTGTCGGTCGCCTTCGTGGCCGAGTTCTCGCGTGGAAAAACCGAGCTGATCAACGCCCTGTTCTTCGCCGATTACGGCCAGCGCATCCTGCCGTCCAGCGCCGGCCGCACCACCATGTGCCCTACCGAACTGCTGTGGGATGCGCAGCTGCCGCCCTGCATCCGCCTGCTGCCGATCGAGACCCGCGCCGGCCAGCTGTCCCTGGGCGACTACCGCGACGATCCCGGCGCCTGGACCGTGTTGCCGCTCGACCTGGACGATCCTGGCGCGATGCACGAGACGCTGCGCCAGGTCAGCCAGACGCGCCGCGTACCGGTGAAAGAGGCCGAACGCTACGGCCTGTTCGACCCGCAGGATCCCGACCTCGCCGCCGGCGTCGGTGCGGACGACAGCATCGACATCCCGCGCTGGCGCCACGCCATCATCAACCTGCCGCATCCGCTGCTCAAGCAGGGCCTGGTGATCCTCGACACCCCGGGCCTGAACGCGATCGGCACCGAGCCGGAACTGACGCTGAACCTGATCCCGAACGCGCACGCGGTGCTGTTCGTGCTGGCCGCCGACACCGGCGTGACGCGCAGCGACATCGACGTCTGGCGCACCCATATCGGCGCCGGGCCGGGCCGGCTGGCGGTGCTGAACAAGATCGACGCCATGTGGGACGAGCTCACGAGTTCGAGCTCTGTCGACGCCGAGATCGCGCGCCAGCAGCACGACGTCGCGCGCCTGCTCGGACTGGACGCCGGCCAGGTCTATCCGGTCTCGGCCCACAAGGCGCTGGTCGGACGCATCGGCGGCGACATGGACCTGTTCGAGCGCAGCCGCCTGGGCG
Source organism: Massilia timonae CCUG 45783 (assembly GCF_000315425.1). Taxonomy (GTDB): domain Bacteria; phylum Pseudomonadota; class Gammaproteobacteria; order Burkholderiales; family Burkholderiaceae_D; genus Telluria; species Telluria timonae. The sequence goes on from NZ_JH992922.1 coordinate 449,900, forward strand.
AGCTCGAATCGGCGCTGTTCCACCACCTGATCCCGGCGCGGCGCTCGATCAATGCGCGCCAGCTGCGCGCCGACCTCGAACTGCTGGCCGCCGGCCAGCAGCTGCTGGTGGCGGCGCGCCTGCGCGAACTGGTCGAGCAGTTGCAGGAACTGCGCAGCCTGCGCGGCAAGAACCAGGGCATGATCGCCCACATGGTGCGCCGGGTGGAAGCCGAAAAGAAGGAATTCGACGCCGGCCTGTTCAAGCTGCAGGGCACGCGCGCCGTGTTCACGCGCCTGTCGACCGAGCTGTACACCCTGGTCGGCATGGACGGCCTGCAGGACCGGACCGAAACGGTGCGCGCCGCGATGTCGGCGGCGCGCTTCGCCACCGGCATGCGCTCGCCGGTGCGCAACTACTTCGCCGGCGCGCGCGCCGGCCTGCTCGACGCCTGCGCCAAGGTCGACGAGATCAAGTCCATGATGGACGCCATGCACCGCCGCTTCGCGGCCGAACACGGCCTGTCGCTGGCGCTGCCGCAAGCGTTATCGTTGACGCGCCACGTCGACGAGATCGACGCCATCGAAACGCTGTTCGAGCGCCAGTTCGGCACCGCGACCCTGTTGATGACCAGCCGCGCCACGCTGCTCGAGCGCTTCTTCGATTCGATCGCTTCGCGCGTGCGGCGCGTCTACCGCGCCGCCAACGCCGACGTCGAAGCCTGGCTGAAGGTCGCCAACGCGCCGCTGGAAGCGCAGATCCGCCAGCACCGCGACAGCCTGCGCCAGCGCCAGGCCACGGTCCAGCGCATCCATGACGCCAGCGACAGCCTGGAACAGAAGATCGGCGCCTTCGAGCACGGCCAGGCCGAGCTCGAATCCACGCGCCAGCGCCTGGCCGCCATCGCGGCCGGCGTCACCACCACATTAGAGGCCTAGCGCCTTCACAAGACACCGCATGAAACGCCTCACCGAGTTCGACCAGCTGGCCGATCCGACCTTCTCGAAGGCCGTGATCGACTGGCAGCGCAGCCATGGCCGCCACACCCTGCCCTGGCAAAACACCCAGGATGCTTACCGCGTCTGGCTGTCCGAGATCATGCTGCAGCAGACGCAAGTGGCCGCGGTGCTGGGCTATTACGCGCGCTTCCTGGAACGCTTCCCGACCGTCCACGCGCTGGCCGAAGCCCCACTTGACGACGTGATGGCCCACTGGAGCGGCCTCGGTTACTACACCCGCGCGCGCAACCTGCACGCCTGCGCCAAGCGCGTGGTGCAGGACTACGACGGCGTGTTCCCGAGCGACCCGGCGCTGCTGGCCGACCTGCCCGGCATCGGCCGCTCGACGGCGGCGGCGATCGCGGCCTTTTCCAGCGGCGTGCGCGCCGCCATCCTGGACGGCAACGTCAAGCGCGTGTTCGCGCGCGTGTTCGGGATCGACGCCTATCCGGGCCTCAAGCCAATCGAGGATGCGCTGTGGCGGCGCGCCGACGCCCTGCTGCCCGAGGTGGCCGGCAATCCGGGCGCCATCGAAGCCTACACCCAGGGCCTGATGGACCTGGGCGCCACCCTGTGCACCCGTTCGCGGCCCGACTGCGGCCGCTGCCCGCTGCAGGCGCGCTGCGTGGCCTTCGCCACCGGCCGCACCGCCGACCTGCCGGTGCGCAAACCGAAGAAGGCGACGCCGGAAAAGCGCACCGCGCTGCTGGTCGTGATCGATGGCGGCGAAGTGCTGCTGGAACAGCGTCCGCAAACCGGCATCTGGGGCGGCCTGCTGTCGCTGCCGGAGGTGGGCGGGCATGTGCCGATGGACGAGGACGAGCCGCCGGTCTGTACGGCCGACGTCGCAGCTGCGGCAAGCGCCTTCGGCACGGTCGACGAAGTGCGGCCACTGAGCCCGCTGGTGCACGTCTTCACCCACTACAAGCTGCACATCGCGCCGTTCGCGGTGACGCTGACGGCGCGCGCTGCGCTGGCGCCAGGCCACGTCTGGTGGAAGCTGGATGTGGTCAGGGAAGCGCCGCTGCCGGCGCCGGTCAAGAAGCTGTTGCTGGACTTGGCGACGCCAAGTCTGTTCAGCTGAAATTTTCAATTTTTATCCATTTTCACGTAACGTGAAAATTAAAAATTATTGAAAATCCTCGCTATCTTGCATAGAATGGTTTCATTCACAGCCTGTGGAAACGAGGAAGAGTGAATGAATGATCGTGCAATTACCTATAATCCTGCCGAGGCCCAAGAAGGGCTGATCCTGGCTGCGTTCGATGCGCTCAAGGAAAAGGTCGATGTCGAAGGACACATGGCCAAGCTTGAGGCGGTCCCATCAGCCGGGTACCGGCCAGACGCAACGATCGATCTTGTGCATGAGAACGGCTCCGCCCGTTACGCAGTCGAGTGCAAGCTCCTGATCGACCGCAAAGCACACATCGACCATGTCAGGCGCCAATTGCAAACGACTGGCCATCCAGGCCTGTTGATCGCACCGTACATTACTAGAGAACTGGCCGAATACTGTCGTGTCACGGGACTGCAGTTCATCGACACGAACGGCAACGCCTATTTGCAAGCGCCCGGCCTTTTCGTTCTCGTCACCGGCGAAAAAAAGGAGCGCAACCAACTGCTTTTACCGGCCGCAAAAGGACTCACGAATGCCGCAGCCCTGCGCATGGGATTTGTCCTGCTTGCCAAGCCAGACGCTGTTCATTTGCCCTACAAGGAGCTTGCAAACCATGCCGGCGTTTCGCTGGGAACAGCCTATAACGTACTGAACGATCTGGAGCGCCGCGGTTACCTCATCAATAAAGGGAATTCCGAGCGCAGAAGATTGCTGGAACCGGAACGCCTGATCGATGAGTGGGCAGTCAACTATCCCACTACCCTGCGTGCAAAACTGAAGAGCCGGCGTTTCAGCGCTACCGAACCGTCCTGGTGGCAAAAGGCCGAGTTGGAGGGATTCGACGCCGTATGGGGATCGGAAGTCGCCGCAGCCAGATTGACCGGGCACCTCAAGCCGGCCACGCAAACCCTGTACGTCTGCCCGGACGATATGGAAGGCATGATCAGGAAACTGAGCAAGCAGTATCGCATCAGGCCAGACAACAATGGGGACATCGAGATACTGGAGAAATTCTGGCGCTGGAAACCAACGACAGCGCGCGATACTGCGCCGCCTTTGCTGGTGTACTCAGAGCTGCTCGCGTTGCTGGACCCACGCACACAAGAGACCGCGGGCATGATCAAGGAGAGGTTCATTGACACCTCGTTCAATCAGGGCTGACCGGCCCATCGATGATGTCACGATCGACATCCTTCGCGCCGTGGCAGAAGAAGCGCAGGCCGAACAAGTCGATTATATGCTTGTAGGCGCGACGGCACGCGATATCCTGCTCACCCATGTATTCGGACTTGCCGCCAGGCGTGCGACATACGACGTGGATTTCGCCATCGCCGTCAAGGACTGGGATCAGTTCGATGCGCTCAGGGCAAGGCTCATTGCGCGCGGGACCTTCATTCCTGGTGGGCAGGCACGACAGCGCCTTTACTACAAGGGCGATCAAGGTGATCTCAACTACCATCTGGACCTTGTGCCATTCGGACAAATAACCCAAGGAAGCGACGAACTGGCCTGGCCGCCCGACATGAAGGTCATCATGAACCTGGCCGGTTATGACGACGTTCTGGCTGCTGCGGAACGCGTGACATTCCTGCCCGGCTTCGACGGCAAGGTCGTCTCTCTTGCGGGACTTGCCATACTCAAGCTGGTCGCATGGTCGGATCGACGACTGGAAAACCCGAAGGACGCTCACGATCTCATCCACCTCATGGACAGTTATGCCGCCGCCGGCAATATCGATCGTGTGTACGAAGAGGATGGTGTCATCGAAGCCGGCGACTACGATCCAGACCTGGCAGGCGTCTATTTGCTAGGCAAGGATATCCGACGCGTCGCAAGTGAACAAACTATCGCTGTGCTGAAACAGATCGTCGAGCGTGACTTCGACCGGCTATCGAACGAAATGACCAAGGCAATGCGCCATCTCGACGATGCAGAGCCACGGATTCAGACGCGCCTGCGCCTTCTGCTGCAGGCCATCGCTTGACCCACGCCACCGGGTGCGGTCGGTGCCGCCTCCATTCAGAAATGATCGAGCGAAAAAATGCGCCGATGCTCGCGGATCGCATAACGATCCGTCATGCCGGCGATGTAGTCGGCGATCTTGCGCGCCTGCCTGATCGGGTCGCCCTCGACCTGGTAGTCGTTCGGCAGCAGCACCGGATCGTCCAGGAAGGCCTGGAACAGCTCGCGCACGATGCGGCTCGCCTTGACCCGCATGCGGTTGACCTGGAAGTGGCGGTACAGGTTGGCGTACAGGAAGCGCTTGAGGGCCGTGGTCTCGGCGCGCATGGTGTCCGAGAAGCGGATCAACGGCGGGCCGGCGCGCACGTCGTCGATGGTCCGCGGGTTCGCGTCCAGGATGCGCTGTCGTGAAGTCTCCACGAGGTCGGCCGTCATCGCCGTGATCATCAGGCGGATCGTCTCATACAGCGCGCGCCGTCCCGCCAGGCCAGGGTATTGCTGCTCGACCTGCCTGCGCAGGCGCGCGAACAGCTCCACCTCTTCCATCTGCTTCATGGTCAACAGGCCGGAGCGCAGGCCGTCGTCGATGTCGTGGTTGTTGTACGCGATCTCGTCGGCCAGGTTGGTCAGCTGCGCTTCCAGGCTGGGCTGGCTGCGGTCGATGAAACGCTGGCCCAGCTCGCCCAGCTGGCGCGCATTGTTGAGCGAGCAGTGCTTGAGGATGCCCTCGCGCGTCTCGAACGTGAGGTTCAGGCCGTCGAAGGCGCCGTAGTGCTCTTCGAGGTGGTCGACCACGCGCAGGCTTTGCAGGTTGTGCTCGAAGCCGCCGAAATCCTTCATGCAGTCGTTGAGCACGTCCTGGCCCACGTGGCCGAAGGGCGTGTGGCCCAGGTCGTGCGCCAGCGCGGTGGCTTCGACCAGGTCTTCGTTCAGGCGCAGGCTGCGCGCCAGGGTGCGGCCGATCTGCGCCACTTCGATGCTGTGGGTCAGCCGGGTGCGGAACAGGTCGCCCTCGTGGTTGAGGAAGACCTGGGTCTTGTATTCCAGCCGGCGAAAGGCGGTCGAATGGATGATGCGGTCGCGGTCGCGCTGGTATTCGCTGCGCGAACCCGGGCCCGGCTCGGAGTGGCGCCGTCCGCGCGACTGCGACGAGTGCGCCGCGTAGGGGGCAAGGCCGGCGTCGAAGTCCATCATGCGCCTTTCAGCCGCTGCACGCCGCCAGGGTCGAGCGCAGGATGTCCAGCGGCGCCGTGGTGATCGACGGGCTGCCGAGCGGCTTGAGCAGGATGAAACGGATCTCCCCGCCCTCGTTCTTCTTGTCGACTTCCATCAGCTCGATCCAGCGCGCCTCGCCCAGATCCGGCGCCTCGGCCGGCAGGCCGGCGGCGCGCACCAGGGCGCGCACGCGCTCCACGGCGGCGGGCTCGATCAGGCCCAGGCGCGCCGACATGTCGGCCGCCATCACCATGCCGCAGCCGACCGCCTCGCCATGCAGCCATTCGCCGTAGCCCAGGCCGTTCTCGATCGCGTGGCCGAAGGTATGGCCGAAGTTCAGCACCGCGCGCAGGCCGCCTTCGCGTTCGTCCTTGCGCACCACCTCGGACTTGATCTCGCACGAGCGCGCGATCGCGTGGGCGATGGCTTGCGGCTCGCGGGCCATCAGTTTCCCGATATTGGCCTCGATCCAGTCGAAGAAGGTCGCGTCGAGGATGGCGCCGTGCTTGATCACCTCGGCCAGGCCGGCCGACAGCTCGCGCGGCGGCAGCGTGTCGAGCGTCGCGGTGTCGGCGATGACGGCGCGCGGCTGGTAGAAGGCGCCGATCATGTTCTTGCCCAGCGGGTGGTTGATGCCGGTCTTGCCGCCGACCGAGGAATCGACCTGGGACAGCAGGGTGGTCGGGATCTGCACGAAGGGCACGCCGCGCATATAGCTCGAGGCGGCGAAGCCCGTCAGGTCGCCGATCACGCCGCCGCCCAGCGCCACCAGCGTGGTCTTGCGGTCGCATTTGTTCTGCAGCAGCGCGTCGTAGACGAGGTTGAGCGACTGCCAGTTCTTGTGCTCTTCGCCGTCCGGCAGCACGATCTCGACCACGTCGCGGCCCGCAGCGCGCAGGTGGCCGGCCACCTTGTCCAGGTACAGCGGCGCGACGGTGGTGTTGGTGACGATGGCCACCTTGTTGCCGCCGATGTGGCGTTCGAGCAGCGCGGCGTCGTCCAGCAGGCCGGGGCCGATCGCGATCGGATAGCTGCGTTCGCCGAGGTCGACGTTGAGGGTGATGCGGTCCTGTTCGTTCATCGATGTCCTTGCAAGCCGGCGCGCGCGAGCCATTTCCTGCGCCGCCAGCTGGTCCAATATGGTTTGTACCATCGATTGTACGTTAGGACGGCCGGTGTCGATGACCAGGTCCGCAATCTCGCGGTACAGCGGATCGCGCTGGGCCCACAGCTCTTCGAGTTTCGCGCGCGGGTCGGCCGTCTGCAGCAGCGGACGGTTCTTGTCGTGGGCGGTGCGCTGCAGGATGCTGCCGATCGAGGCGCGCAGGTAGATCACGGTGCCGCGCTCGGCCAGCAGGGCGCGGCTGTGCGGATTGAGCACGGCGCCGCCGCCGGTGGCCAGCACCAGGCCCTGCTGGCCGGAGAGGTCGCGGATCACGTCCGCTTCGCGCCGCCGGAAGCAGGCCTCGCCCTCGATCTCGAAGATCCAGGGGATGGTGGCGCCGGTGCGCGCCTCGATCTCGTGGTCGGAATCGACGAAGCGGCGATTGAGCTTGCGTGCAAGCAATCGTCCGATCGTGGTCTTCCCTGCCCCCATCAGGCCAACAAGGAAGATATTGTCGTTCTTGGGATGTGGCACTACCAAACCCGCTCTAATGAAAAGACGGCCAGTATAGACTGGCCGCCTGTCAATCCGCGAATTTTATGGACAAGTGAAGTTCAGCGAGAACGGCAGCGAACTGACGTCGCCGCGCGGCGTGGTGACGCTCACGTTGAAGGTCGCCCGGGCGCCCGCGGTGCAGGGCTTGGTCCCGGTGGCGCTCAGGGTGATCCGGTGCGACGAACCCTGCGCGCCGGTTCCGGCGGCGGCGAAGATGCTCGGCACGCGGGCCGGGCTGATGTCGACGAGGGTGGCGTTGACCAGGCCGGTGACCGCCACGGTCGACTCGGACGGCAGCGGGTTGCCGTTCAGGTCGGTCAACTGGACCACGAATACTTTCGGGTCGTTGGCGCTGGCGCTGCCCAGGTCGCCGGTCGACGGCGACGTGGCGCCGTTGACGTAGGCACGGGCCAGGGTTTCGTCGCTGAACGTGATCGTCGTCTTGACGAACTGGGTATTGCTGCCGTCGGTGGTGCTGGCGCAGATCGTCGCCACGCCCGGACGGGTGCTGTCCGGGGTCGCGTTCGGGCCGGTATTGCATGGCGTGGCCGGGGTGTTCGGCAGCGCGACGCGGGGCTCCTGGGTGCGGAACGGGACCGAGCAGCCGCCGTTGACGGTGACGCAGCCGCCCGAGCTCGAGGTGCCGATGGCGCCGATATTGGTCTGGAACACGATCGGCGTGCCATCCGCCACCGGGTTGCCGAACTGGTCGGCCAGCAGCACGTTGACGGTGGCGGCCGGGGTCGTGGTGCCGCTGTCGAACGACCAGCCGTCCACGTTGCCGCTGGTGGTCGAGATCGAGAACGCGCGCTGGGTCGGCAGGCCGGTGGTCACGACGATCGAATCCGAGGTGGTCGAGATGACGGGCGTGGTCCCTGGCAGCACGGCGTGCACGCGGAACGAGGTCGGCACGTTGCCCGAATTGACGGTGGTGATCACCTCGCCGTTCTGGTCGGTGCGGTCGGTCGTCTTGTTCAGGGTGACCAGGTTCTCGGGTTCGGCGATGAAATCAACCTGCTTGTTGGCCAGCGGACGATTGAACAGGTCGAACACGCGGAAGCGCAGGGTCGCGGTCTCGGTGCGGTTGATGCCGCCCTGGCCGCGGATCACGATCGACTTGTCGGTCGGCAGCGCCTCGACGAACTGCACCGACGCGGCGCCCGGCTGGGCGATCACGAGCGAACCCGTGGCCGGGGTCGCGACGCCGTCGGCGGTCACGGTGATGGTGTCGTTGTTGCCGCAACCCTGGTCGCGGTAGACCGTCTCCGCGGTGCCGTTGCTGGTCGCGACGACGGCGGCCAGCGTGGCCTTGCCGGCGGCGACGCAGGCCGAGGTGAAGTTGACGTTGACCTGGCCGGTGTACCTGGCGCCGTTGGCCAGCAGGTCGACCTCGATCTTGCTCGAGTCGTAGGCATTGATGCTGCCCGGCTCCAGGCGCAGCGCGCTGAAGGTCAGCGCGGTGGCGTTGACCGCGTAGTTGGCGTGTTGGTGACGGCGGTGCCGGCCACGGTGACGCTGGCCGTGACGGTGCCGGCGCCGCCGGCCGCCAGGCTGGCCACGCGCATGGTGATGCTGGCGGTGCCGCTGGCGTCGGTCAGGGCGGTGCCGGCGCCCGGCGCGAACACGGCCAGGTCGTCGGCGGTGGTGAAGGTGACCAGCGCATTCGGCACCGGCTGCTTGTTGGCGTCGAGCACCAGGGCGCGCACCGTCAGCGGGGTGGCGCCGGAGAGCGAGGTGCTGGCGCTGCCCGTGGCATTGACCAGGCTGACGCCGACGGTCGGCGCGGCAGGCGTGACCGGCGTGCTGCCGGTGCCGCTGCCGCCGCTGCCGCTAGGTGTGCCCGGGTTGCCGCCGCCGCCGCCGCAGGCGGACAGGGTCGCGGCCAGGAGCAGCGCCAGGCTGCCGTACTTGATGTGCTGGTTTTTCATATTATTATCGGTTGGGGGAAGAAATTAAGGTCGGTTCAGCGCGTGCCCGCCACGTTCTCGTTCACGATCTTCGGGGTGATGAAGACCAGCAGCTCGGTCTTGCTGTGCTCGACGCCGCTGGTCTTGAACAGGTAGCCCAGCAGCGGGACGTCGCCCAGCAGCGGCACCTTGGTCACGTTGTTGCGCTCGGTCTGCTGGTAGATCCCGCCCAGCACCACCGTGCCGCCGTTCTCGACCATCACCTTGGTCTTGACGTGCTGGGTGTTGATCGCGAAGCCGGCGCGCGTCTCTTCACCCTTCGAATCCTTGTTGACGTCCACTTCCAGCACCACGTTGCCGTCCGGCGTGATCTGCGGCGTCACTTCCAGGCGCAGGTTGGCCTTCTTGAACGAGATCGAGGTGGCGCCGCTGCTGGTCGCCTGCTCGTAGGGCAGCTCGACGCCCTGCTCGATCACGGCGACCTGCTTGTCCTCGGTGACCACGCGCGGGCTCGAGATGATCTTGCCCTTGCCGTCGGCTTCCAGCGCCGACAGTTCCAGGTTCAGGAAGCGGTTGGCGGCCGACGAGAACAGCGAAAACGCCAGCGTCGAGGCCGGGACGCCGCCGATGCCGGCCGCCGGCAGGTTGACCATGGTGGTGTTGTCGATGCTGGTGGTCGCCGGGGTCTGGCCCGTGACCTGGCCCACGCCGGCCAGGTTGCCGCCGATGGCGACGCGCTCGTTGCCGCTGATCTGCCAGCCGGAGTCGCCGCCGCGCTGGGTGCGCAGGTCGTTGAAGCCGAGCTTGGCGCCGAGGTTGCGCGAGAAGCCGTCGTTGGCCTCGACCAGGCGCGCCTCGATCAGCACCTGCTTGGAGGCGATGTCGGTCTTCTGGATCAGCTTGCGGATGTCCTCGATCCTGGCGGCGATGTCGGTCACGAACAGCTGGTTGGTGCGCGGATCGATGATCGCGCTGCCGCGCCGCGACAGCACGCGGTTGCGCCCGCCCGCATCGCTGCTCGCGGTGGCGCCGCCGGCGTCCAGGCCGAACACGTTGCGGAACGATTCCGCCTTCTGGTAATTGAGCTGGAAGATCTCGGAGCGCAGCGGCTCGAGTTCGGCGATCTGGGCGCGCTGCTCGAGCTCGAGCTTTTCCTTGGTCAGCAGTTCTTCCTTCGGCGCGATCCACACCACGTTGCCGTTCTTGCGCTGGTCCAGGCCCTTGGCGGTCAGGATCACGTCCAGCGCCTGGTCCCACGGCACGTCCTTCAGGCGCAGGGTCAGCGAACCGGTGACCGAGTCGCTGGCGATGATGTTCAGGCCCGAGATGTCGGCCACCGCCTGCAGCGCGGCGCGCACCTCGACGTCCTGGAAGTCGAACGACAGCTTCTCGCCGCGATAACCCTGCGGGTTGTCGCGCGAGCCCGGGCTGCTGCGATTCGGGTCGCTTTCCACCTTGCGCACCTCGACCACGAGCTGGGTGTCGCTCTGGAATACCGACTGTTCCCAGTCGCCTTGCGCCTCCACCGTCATGCGCACATTGTCGCCCTGGGCCAGGGTCGAGACGCGGGTGACCGGCGTGCCGAAATCGGTCACGTCCAGGCGCCGGCGCAGCGACTCCGGCAGGCGCGCATTGAGGAAGTCGACGGTCACGCCGCCGGCGGTCTGGCGCACGTCGACCGCCACCTGGTTGGCGGGCAGGTCGACCACGACCCGGCCGGCGCCATTGGCGCCGCGGCGAAAGTCGAGGTCGCGCAATTGAGGGCGCGTCGCGGGAAGCGACGCTCGCGCCGCCGCAGCGGCCGGCATGCCGCTGGCGTCGAGCGCGCGCGCCACGCCGCCCGAGCCTTCCACGGTCACGATCACCGACTTGCCGTCGATGGTGGTGGCGTAGTTCAGGGCGCGCGCCAGGTTCAGCACCAGGCGGGTGCGCTCGCCGGCCTGCACCACGTTCAGGCTGCGCACGTCGCCCAGGTTCAGCTCGTGCACCGTCTTGCCGGTGGCGTTGGCGGTGGCGCCGAAATCGAGCGCAATGCGGGACGGGTTGGTGATCGCGAAGCCGATCGGCGCACGCGCCGGGACCTCGCGCATGGTCACGTTGATGACCACGTTGCTGCCCTGCTGGTTGGCCGTGATCGACTCGATCGCATTGCCCTGGGCCAGGGCGGCGCTGGCGCACATCATGAGCATGAGTGCGGCCGCGGCGCGCGCCAGCCAGGCCGGCGGGGCGAAGCGAATCTTGACGTTGAAGGTCATCTACTGCTCTCCTTATTTGGCTGCGCGGCTCTGCAGCTCGATGTGGGCCATCCGCTCCACCCAGTCGCCAGTGGCGTCCTGTACCGATTCCCTGATCTCGACGGCGCCCTCGCTCACACGCGTGATGCGCCCGTAGTTCTGTCCAATCCGCTGGCCGCTGCGCACCCGGTACAGCGAACGCTCGACCTGCAGCAGCGCGTAGTTCACGCCGCCCTTCTGGATCGTGCCCACCATCCGCATCGTGTCGAGCGGGAAGGTCTCCAGCAATTCCTTCGGCCGCTCGAGATCGGGCTGGTTGGCATTGGCGCCGGCCTGCGCCATGCGCGCCATCTCGCCCAGCAGCTTGGTGGGATCGAAGGGGTCGAGCGCCGCGCGCGGATCGTAGCCATAGGGTTCGAAGGTCTTCGGCTCCGGCAGCGGCTTGACCTTGGGCACGGTCTGCTTTTCCACCCCCTTCATCCAGGCCCGGGTCTCGCCCACGCCGCCGTCGCCGCAGGCGGCCAGCAGGCTGCCGGCCAGCAGCAGCGCGCCCATGCGCCCCATCGCTCGTGCGCGCATCATTTCTTGCCCCCGGTCTTGGCCTTGCCCTTGCCCTTCTTGCCCTTCTTCTTCTCGGCCGCGCGCGCGGCGCGCTGGGCCGCCAGCTCTTCCTGGTCGAGGTAGCGGAAGGTCTTGGCCACCGCCTGCAGCCCCAGGCTGCCGTCCTTGCCGGCCAGCAGGGTCAGGTTGTTCAGCGTGACGATGCGCGGCAGGTTGGCCATGTCGGCGGCGAACGCGCCCATGTCGTGGTAGCGGCCGCTCACCTTGATATCGATCGGCAGCTCGGCGTAGTAGTCGCGCACCACTTCCTGGCCCGGCTTGAACAGCTCGAACTGCAGGCCGCGGCCCACGCCCGACTGGTTGATGTCGGACAGCAGCGAATACATTTCGGACTTGCTCGGCAACTGCTTCTCCAGGCGCACCACGTATTGGTCGACCTGCGCCTTCTGCGCCTTGAGCGCTTCCAGGTTGATCGCCTGCGCCATCTTGGTCTTGTACTCCTCGCGCAGCTTCTGCTCGTCGCGCGCGCCGCGTTCCTGGGCCGCGAACTGGTCGCTCCAGTAGAAGTAGTAGCCCAGGCCGACGACCGCCGCCATCACGCCGGCGGCGCACAGCAGGCGCGGCGCCAGCGGCCACTGGCCGGGCGGACGGCCCTGCAGGTCCTGGAACTGCGCCGCCAGCCGGGCGCCGAGTTCTTTGATGTCGATGTTCATGACTTCTCCGCCACGCGCTTGCCCCCGGCCGGCTTGTCGCCGTGCGCGGCCTCGTCGCCCTCGTCGCTCAGGCGCGCGCGCTTGATCGACACGCCGAGCGTGAACTCGACCACCTTGCGGGTGGCCTTGCCCTGGGCCAGGCTGACGGCGCGGACCTCGGTCAGGTCCGGGTTCTGCAGCCACGGCGAGCCGCTCGACAGGTTGCGCAGCAGCTCGGCCACCCTTTCCTGCGACTGGGCGTTGCCGGTCAGGATCACGCGCTGGCCGCTCTGCTTGACCGATTTCAGGTGCACGCCTTCCGGCGTCTGGCGCACCAGCTCGTCGAGCAGGTGGACCGGCTGGTTGCGGTCGCCCTGCAAGTCTTCGACCGCCTGCTGGCGCGCCTGCAGCGCGGCGATTTCTTCCTTCAGGTTGGTGATCTCGCCGATCTTCTTGTCCAGCTCCGCGCTGGCTTTTTTCAGGACCTCGTTGCGCTGGTTCTGGACCGAGATCTGGCTCGCGTTATAGGCGCCGACCAGCATCACCACGATGGCGCCCAGCACGCCGCCCAGCGCCATCAGGGCGACGAAGGCGGCCTGCTTCTGCTTGCGCCTGGCTTCGCGGTGGGGCAGCAGGTTAATCCGGATCATCAGCCGAACCTCCGCAGCGCCAGGCCGCAGGCGACCAGGTAGGCCGGGGCGTCCTGGCGCAGCTGGTGTTCGCGCACGCCGGGGCCGAGCTGCATGCCCTCGAAGGGCGCCGCGAGCAGCGTCGGCAGGCGGGTGCGGCCGGCCACGACGTCGAGGATCCCGGGCAGCAGCGCGCAGCCGCCGGCCAGGTACAGCTGGTCGATCCGGGTATACGGGGTCGAGGTGTAGAAGAACTGGATGGCGCGCGTGATTTCCAGCGCCGCGCTTTCCAGGAACGGCGCCAGGATGTCGGCGCGGTAGTTCTCGGGCAGGTCGCCCGCCTTCTTGCGCGTCTCGGCTTCTTCGAACGCCATGCCGTAGCTGCGCACGATGTCCTGGGTCAGCGCATTGCCGCCGAACGGCTGCTCGCGCTCGTAGACCGCTTCGCCGTTCAGCAGCACCGACACGTGGGTGGCGTGGGCGCCGATCTGGAACAGGGCCACGATCTGGTCCTGCCGCGGCAGGGCGGCGTGTTCGAGCGCGCCGCGCGCGGCGTACGATTCGATGTCCATCACGGTGGCGGTAAGGCCGGCGGCTTCCGCGATCGCGACCCGGTCCTCGACCTTTTCGCGGCGCGCGGCGGCCAGCATCACTTCCATGTCGTCCAGCGAATTCGGGGCCGCGCCGATCACGTCGAAGTCGAGGCTGACCTCATCGAGCGCGAACGGGATATACTGACTGGCCTCGGACTCGACCTGCACTTCCAACTGGTCTTCCGACAGACCGGCCGGCAGGATGATCTTCTTGGTGATCACGGCGGCGGGCGGCATGCCGAGCGCCACGTGGCGGGCGCGGGTGCCGCTCTTCTTCCAGACCCGGCGCACCGCGTCGGCGACCTGGTCCATGTTTTCGATATTGCCGTCCACCACGGCGCCGCGCGGCAGCGCCTCGGTGGCGTAGCGCTCCAGGCGCACGATACCCTTGCCTGCATCGGCCAGCTCGACCAGGCGGACGCCGGACGTGCTGATATCGAGCCCGACCATCGGCGGACTCGATTGTCCAAACAAGGACCCCAGATTGATCACCAATACACTCCTGTGGCTGCAGAATGAGCTTGAAAGGCCCGGAATTACATGTTGTCGTAAATAAAACAGCTATTTACTTCTTATAACTTTCTTATAAAAATCCGGCACTTACGTGCAGCACCGCATCGGATCGTAGCAACAAAGGATGACTACGGACAAGAAATTTCTGCACTGGAACACTCCTTTCCGGGGCGTGCGCGCCACACTCCGGCGTTTTCATTGCCAGGCCAATATTGCCCTTGAGTTCCGTTAAGCTCCGTCGAGTATCGGGCACCAAACCGCTGCCTTATAATGAGGCGGATCAACAAAGCGAAAGTCAGCATGAAAGAGAAACAAGCAGCCTCCTCTTCCTCCGCGAAGTTCAGCCCCAAACGCCTGGTCCTGATGGCGGTCGCCGGCCTGTTCGGCCTGGGCGCCATCGGCGTGCTGGTGGTCGTGTTCGCCCTTGCGATGGCCTACCCGAACCTGCCGGCGCTGGACACCATCACCGACTACCGGCCCAAGATGCCGCTGCGCATCTTTACAGCCGATAACGTCCTGATCGGCGAATTCGGCGAGGAGCGCCGCACCCTGGTCCACTTCAAGGACATCCCGGACGTCATGAAGAAGGCCGTGCTGTCGATCGAGGACGACCGCTTCTACGAGCACAGCGGCATCGACTACTGGGGCATCCTGCGCGCCGCATTCCACAACGCCACCAGCGGCTCGCGCCAGGGCGCCTCGACCATCACCCAGCAGGTCGCGCGCAACTTCTTCCTGTCCTCCGAGCAGACCTTCAAGCGCAAGGCCTACGAGGCCCTGCTGGCCTGGAAGATCGAGAAGAACCTCTCCAAGGACCAGATCCTCGAGCTGTACATGAACCAGATCTACCTGGGCCAGCGCGCCTTCGGCTTCCAGTCGGCGGCCCAGATCTATTTTGGCAAGGACTTGCGCGACATCACCGTGGCCGAAGCGGCCATGCTGGCCGGCCTGCCGAAGGCGCCGTCGGCCTACAATCCAGTCGTCAACCCGACCCGCGCCAAGACCCGCCAGCAATACATCCTGCAGCGCATGCACTCGCTCGGCTACATCAGCGAGGCGCAATACAACCAGGCGAAACAAGAGCCGCTCAAGATCAAGTCGGACAGCACCGCCTTCGGCGTGCACGCCGAATACGTGGCCGAGATGGCGCGCCAGCTGGTCTACGAACAGTTCAAGGAAGACACCTATACCCGCGGCCTGAACGTGTTCACCACCATCACCAAGGCCGACCAGGACGCCGCCTACCTGGCCCTGCGCCGCGGCGTGATGGACTACGAGCGCCGCCGCCCCTATCGCGGCCCGGAATCGTTCATCGAGATCCCGGGCGCCAAGCTTGACGCCGACGAAGCGATCGAGGCCGAGCTGGCCGAGCATCCGGACAGCGACAACATCATCGCCGCCGTCGTCTTGCAGGCCAGTTCCACCCAGGTCCAGGCGACCATCGCCTCGGGCGACACGATCACGATCTCGGGCCCGGGCCTGGCCTTCGCGCGCGCCTGGCTGTCCGACAAGGCGGCCCCGAACCGCCGCGTGCGCCGCGGCGCGGTGATCCGCGTGATGCAGGACGACGAGTCGAAGTGGCTGATCACCCAGATGCCCGAAGTCGAATCGGCGTTCGTGGCGGCCAATACCGAGGACGGTTCGATCCGCGCCCTGGTCGGCGGCTTCGATTTCAACCGCAACAAGTTCAACCACGTGACGCAGGCCTGGCGCCAGCCGGGTTCCTCGTTCAAGCCCTTCATCTATTCGGCTTCGCTCGAGCGCGGCCTGTCGCCGGCGACGATCGTCAACGACGCCCCGATCAGCTTCGACGCCGGCCAGACCGGCGGCCAGGCGTGGGAACCGAAGAACTACGACAACAAGTACGAAGGTCCGATGACCATGCGGCGCGGCCTGATGCAGTCGAAGAACATGGTCTCGATCCGCGTGCTGAACAAGATCGGCGCCCGCTATGGCCAGGAATTCGCGAGCCGCTTCGGCTTCGAGCCGGAACGCAATCCAGCCTACCTGACGCTGGCGCTCGGCGCCGGCGCGACCACGCCGCTGCAGATGGCCGGCGCCTATGCGGTGTTCGCCAACGGCGGCTACCGCATCAGCCCTTACCTGATCTCGAAGGTCACCGACAGCGACGGCAAGGTGCTGTCCGAAGCGCGTCCGGCGCGTTCGGGCATTGAAGCCAATCGCGTGATCGACGCCCGCAACGCCTTCCTGATGGACAGCATGCTCAAGGACGTGGTGCGCCACGGCACCGCGGCCAAGGCGATGGCGCTCAAGCGCACCGACCTGGCGGGCAAGACCGGCACCACCAACGACTCGATCGACGCCTGGTTCGCCGGCTACCAGCCGAAGGTGGTGGCCATCGCCTGGATGGGCTACGACAAGCCGCGCAACCTGGGCGCGCGCGAGACCGGCGGCGGCCTGGCGCTGCCGATCTGGATCGGCTACATGCAGAAGGCGCTCAAGGGCGAGCCGAACGTCGAGCGCGAGGTGCCGGCCGGGCTGGTGCAGTACGGTTCGGATTACTACTATGCCGAGACGCCGCCGGGCAGCGGGGTCGAGACGCTGGACGTCGGCCCGCCGCCGGCGCCGGAACAGCAGAAGGAGCGTGATGCGGTGAGGAACGAGTTGTTCTGATCGGCACGGTGCAGAAATGACAAAGGCGGCCAATGGCCGCCTTTGTCGTCGATGGCCGGTACTTCAGACCAGCGACACCTGCGCCCCGCCCTGCTCGCCCGCATATTTCGACAGCGACGCGAAGAACTCGCTGTCGTCGCGGGTATTGCGCCATTCGTCGCCCACGCGCTTGTAGTGGTAGCCGCCCGAGCGCGCCGCCACCCACATCTCCTGCAACGGCGCCTGGCTGTTGACGATGATCTTGGAACCGTTGTCGATGAACTCGATCTCCAGCACGTTGCCGCTGCGCTTGCATTCGACGTCGATCACGTCCTCGTCGTTCAGGCGATCGAAGGCGTCCTCGATCTGCTTGAGGGTCAGGTCGGCAAGGTCCAAAAATTCGGTTTCGGTCATGCTACACTCCAAAATCTGCTAATCAAACCGTGATTCTAATCGTGAAGTCCTCTCTTGCGCTTCTCCCGGCCGCTGTTTTGCTTGCCGCCCTGTCGGGCTGCGGCCAGACCGGCGACCTGTACATGCCGACGCCGCCGGCAAGGCCGACGTCGGCGCCGCCCGCGGCACCGGTCGACCAACCACCGCAGCCCGTCCCTTCGAACAACGCCTCCACCCCTGCCCCGCACCGCTGATGTCCTATTTTTCGCACCAAGACGGCGTCCTGCACGCCGAAAACGTTTCGCTGTCCGCCATCGCGGAACAATTCGGCACGCCGACCTACGTTTACTCCAAAGCCGCCCTGCTCGAGAACTTCAGCGCCTACCACGACGCCTGCCAGGGCCGCGACGCCCTGGTCTGCTACGCGATGAAGGCCAATTCGAACCTGGCCGTGCTCGACCTGCTGGCGCGCCAGGGCGCGGGCTTCGACATCGTCTCGGGCGGCGAACTGCTGCGCGTGATCGCGGCCGGCGGCGACCCGGGCAAGACCATCTTCTCGGGCGTCGGCAAGACCGTCGAGGAAATGCAGCTTGCGCTGGAAAAAGGCATCCTGTGCTTCAACGTCGAATCGATCCCCGAACTGCACCGCCTGAACGAGGTCGCCGGCAAGCTCGGCATGCGCGCCCCGGTCTCGCTGCGCGTGAACCCGAACGTCGACGCCAAGACCCACCCGTATATTGCGACCGGCCTGAAGGCCAACAAGTTCGGCGTGGCCTTCGACGATGCGCTGGACACCTACCGCACCGCCGCCAGCCTGCCGCACCTGGACGTGGTCGGCATCGACTGCCATATCGGCTCGCAGCTGCTGGACGACGCCCCGCTGCTCGAAGCCCTCGATAAGCTGATCGAGCTGATCGACACCCTGCACGCCGAGGGCACCCACCTGCACCACCTGGACATCGGCGGCGGCATCGGCGTCGACTACGGCGTGGCCGGCGACAAGCCGCCGGTGCCGGTGGGCGACTACCTGGGCCGCCTGTTCAAGCGCATCGACGCCTGGCGTGCCGAGAAACACGGCGGCCAGCCGATCAAGGTGATCTTCGAGCCGGGCCGCTCGATCGTGGCCAACGCCGGCGTGCTGCTGACGAAGACCGAATTCCTGAAACCCGGCGCCGAGAAGAACTTCTGCATCGTCGACGCCGCGATGAACGACCTGATGCGTCCGACCCTGTACCAGGCCTGGATGGGCGTGCAGCCGGTGACCCCGCGCGACGGCGAAAAACTGGTGTGGGACATCGTCGGCCCGGTGTGCGAGTCGGGCGACTGGCTGGCGCGCGAGCGCGAGCTGGCGCTCGAGCCGGGCGACCTGCTGGCCATCATGACGGCCGGCGCCTATGGCATGACGATGGCGTCGAACTACAACACCCGCGGCCGCGCGGCCGAGGTGATCGTCGATGGCGACGCCACCCACCTGGTGCGCCGGCGCGAGACACCAGCCGAGGTGTTCGCGCTCGAAACGATGATGAAGTAAACACAGACCCGCGCAATGCGGGCCTTTTCAGTTTCAAGCGCGCGCGGTTTGTGGTTTGCGCCTGACATGCCAGAACACGCGCAGCCCCAGCAGCACGGCCACGATGGTCCCGAACAGGATCGGCTGCGCGAAATCGCTCTTGCCCTCTTTCATCCACCAGTAGTGCAGGATCGCCAGCGGACCGATCGCGTAGATCAGCCGGTGCAGCCATTGCCAGCGCTTGCCGCCCAGGCGCTTGATCATCGCATTGGTCGAGGTGGCCGCCAGCGGGATCAGGAGCACGAAGGCGATGAAGCCGACCAGGATGAACGGCCGTTTCACCACGTCGGCCAGCATCGCGGCGACGTCGAAGAAATGGTCGAACCACAGGAAGGCGATGAAGTGCACCAGCGCATAGAAGAAGGTGAACAGCCCGACCATGCGCCGCAGCTTCACCAGCCAGTTCCAGCCCGTCAGGCGCCGCAGCGGCGTGACCGCCAGCGTGATGCACAGGAAGTACAGCGCCCACTCGCCGCTGATGCCGGTGATTTCCGCCAGCGGATCGGTGAAGGCGCCGGTGGCGGTCCCCCACACCAGGCGCGCGAAAGGCAGCAGCGAGAGGATAAAAACGGCCGTTTTTACCCATCCGACCCGTTGATTGGAAAGCTGCAGCGCCATCAGTAATAGCGCTTCAAGTCCATGCCCGTGTACAGCGAGGCGACCTGGTCATAGCCGTTGAACATCAGCGTCTTGCGCTTGGGCTGGAACAGGCCGGTCTCGCCGATGCGGCGTTCGCTCGCCTGCGACCAGCGCGGATGGTCGACGTTTGGGTTCACGTTCGAATAGAAACCGTATTCGCGCGGCGCAGAATCGTTCCAGGCGGTGCGCGGCTGGCGACTCACCAGGCGGATGCGCACGATCGACTTGGCCGACTTGAAACCGTATTTCCAGGGCACGACCAGGCGCACCGGCGCGCCGTTCTGGTTCGGCAGCACCTGGCCGTACATGCCCATCGTGAGCATGGTCAGCGGATGCATGGCTTCGTCGATGCGCAAGCCTTCCACGTAGGGCCAGTCGAGCACGCCGCTCCTCAGGCCCGGCATCTGCTTGCGGTCGGCCAGGGTGGTGAATTCGACGAATTTGGCATTGCCGGTCGGCTCGACCTGCTTGAGCAAATTCGACAGCGAATAGCCGACCCAGGGAATGACCATCGACCAGCCTTCGACGCAGCGCAGGCGGTAGATGCGTTCCTCGAGCGGGGCCAGCTTGAGCAGGCTGTCGATGTCGAGCGTGAGCGGCTTGTTGACCTCGCCCTCGATGCGCACGGTCCAGGGCCGGGTGCGCAGGGTGTGCGCGTTCTCGGCCGGATCGCCCTTGTCGAGGCCGAACTCATAGAAGTTGTTGTAGCCGGCGGCGTCCTTGAACGGGGTCTGCTTCTCGTCGGTGGACAGCGCCACGTTGGCGCGCGCCGCCAGCTTTTGGGCAGGGGCAGCCTGGGCGAAGGCGTCGCGGTTGGCCATCTCCCACATGCCGCTGCCGACTGCCGCCGTGGCGGCCATGCGGGCAATAAATTGGCGCCGCCCGGTATAGACCTCTTGCGGCGTGATTTCGGACGGGAACGGAAGATCGAGTCCGTTGGGATGACGTTTGAACAGCATGGCTGGCCTCGGGAACTGGTGTTTTGCTTACATTACACGAAGTTCCCTTAAGCCAGCGTTAGGGTGGACGGCTACGCCGTCCACGCGGTGACGGTTGGCCGCCCGGTCATCCGGCACGCGCACGGAGCCGGTTTACAGCTCGCCGTACGAGTGCAAGCCCGACAGGAACATGTTCACGCCCAGGAAGGCGAAGGTGGTCACCAGCAAGCCCACCAGCGCCCACCAGGCCGCCACGCGGCCGCGCAGGCCGGTCATCAGGCGCATGTGCAGCCAGGCCGCGTAGTTGAGCCAGACGATCAGGGCCCAGGTCTCTTTCGGGTCCCACGACCAGTAGCCGCCCCAGGCCTCGGCCGCCCACAGGGCGCCCAGGATGGTGGCGACGGTGAAGAAGGCGAAGCCGACCGAGATCGACTTGTACATCACGTCGTCCAGCACCTCCAGCGGCGGCAAGCGGTCGGCCAGGATGCCGTGCGACTTGAGCAGGTAAGCGGTGCCGACCATCGCCGCCAGGGCGAAGGTGCCGTAGCCGATGAAGTTGGCCGGGACGTGGATCTTCATCCACCAGCTCTGCAGCGCCGGAACCAGCGGCTGGATCTGGGCGGCGTCGCGCGACACCGTGTACCACAGCAGGAAGGCGACCGCGGCGCCGATGATCAGCATCACGAACGGACCCAGCTGGCGAGTGGCGTAGTGTTCTTCGTAGTACAGGTGGAACAGCGCGGTGATGATCGCGAACAGGATGAACACTTCGTACAGGTTCGACACCGGGATGTGGCCCACGTCCGGCCCGATCAGGTAGCTTTCGTACCAGCGCACCATCATGCCGACCGAGCCGATCACGACCGCGGCCCAGCACAGGTTGGCGCCGACGCCGCCGCCGAACTTGCCGCGGCTGAACAGGCCAACCCAGTAGAACACGGTCGAGAACATGAACAGCGCGCTCATCCACAGGATGGCCGAGCCGCTCGACAGCATGTATTTCAGGAAGAACTTCTGCTCGGCCGCCGCCAGGTTGCCGTCATAGATCGAGATCGCGGCCAGCGACAGCACGCCGACCAGCGGCACCAGCCAGCGCATCGGCTTCCAGTACCAGCCCAGCGCCGCGAATACCGGCGCGGTACAGATCAGGATGATTTCTTCATAGATGTCCATGAAATGGCCGTACTGGACCTGGGCGTACAGGGCTCCCGCCAGCAGCGCGATGCCGTACAGCCAATCGGCCGCGGTCAGTCGGCGGAAGTAGCCGACCTTTTCCTGGTATTTGTCGGTCGAGCGCGCCGGGGCGCTATTTTTCGTTTGGGACAGTTCCATCATTTTCTCCAGATCGTCGCCAGCTTACGCCGGTTGCGGCAGCTTGACCGACAGGTCTTCGTATTCACGCTCGAAATCGAGCGTCTTGCGCTGGGTGCTCATCGCCATCAGGGCCTCGGCCCCGCCATCGACGTCGCGCACCCAGATCCAGACGCGCCGCTCGCGGATGTAGAACATCGCGAACACGCCCAGCGTCAGCAGCAGGCAGCCGAAGTAGACCACATTCTTGCCCGGCGAGCGAGTCATCTGCAGCACCGACGCCTTTACTTCGGTGAAATCGTCCAGCTGCAAATAGACCGGGGCGCCGTACAGGAAGCTGTCCGACAAGGCATTGGTGGCCAGTTGCAGGAAGCGGCCGTTGGCATCGGTCGGCTCCGCCGCGGCATCGCCGTTCTTTTCGCGCGCCACCTGCCACAGTTCCCACAGCGCGCCGTTGAGCATCTTCATGAAGATGCCGGCCGCCTTTTCCTGCTCGGCCTGCGGGATCTGTTCCAGGAAGCGGGCCACGCCGACGAAACCGCCGCGGCCGTCGCTGCCTGCGAAGATGTCGAGCGTGCGCGCGGCCGAGTCCTTCAGCTGGCCGGCCAGCGCGCCGCCGCCGCGCTGCTCCGCGCTGAGCGCGCGGCTGGCGTAGCGGGTGGCCGCCTCCTGGCGCGCGGCCGGATCGGACAGCGCCGCGCGCAGGCGCATCCAGTCGCCCACGCCGTGGCGCTCGTCGGACGGGATGCGCAGGAAGCTGAAGTTCTCGGACGGATTCGAGCGCACGCCGGCCAGGTAGACCTGGGCGCCTTCGAGGGTCAGCGGCTGCATGTAGTTCATGTATTCGCGCGCCTGGCCGGTGTGGTCGCGCAGCTTGTATTGCACGCTGGGGCCGACGTTTTTCAGGTCCTTGTTGGCGTCCGGGTCGGCCGCCGCGCCGGATGCCTTGCCCAGCGTGGCCGACAGCTGCGCATTGAAGCCGACGTTCTTGCCCACCGCGCGCGCGTCGTTGCCCTGGGCGACGTTCTCGACGTTGAAGGGACGGAAGCCCGACCACTCGACGGCATAGGTATCCTTGCCGAAGGTGAGCTCGGTCGCGCCATTGACTTCGCCTTCGATCGGGAAGCTGGCCGCGCTGGCGCCCGTCATCGGGAAGCCGGTCAGCCTGAGCTTGCTGCCGCCATCGTCAAAGCTCGACTGGTAGACGGCGATGCCCTTGTAGATCAGCGGATGGTTGACCTTGATCGTCGACTCGAACTTGTGGCCGTTTTCCAGGTCGTGCACCACGACGTCGCTGGCGAACAGCTTGGGCATGCCGGTCGAATAGAACTCGATGTGGAATTTCTTGAGCTCGATCCCGAACGGCAATTCCTGCACCAGCACGCCGGACGGCTGGTTCAGGATCGCGGTATGGCTGGTCTGGCCCTCGGCGATCGCGGTATTGCCGCGGAAGCTGGGATTGCCCGTGCTCAGGCGATGCTGGGCCGGGATCTCGGCGATCACGCCGCTGCCGGTGAACGGCGTCTTGCCGAAGAACCATTGCTGGACACGCACTGGGAGTTCCGAGTCCAGCATGCCGCCCAGCAGGATCACGATGATCGAGGTGTGGGCGAAGATATAGCCGAACTTGTTGCCGGCGCCCTTCTTGGCCGACACCAGGATCGCCTGGTCTTTTTCCACGACCTTGGTGGCATAGCCGGCGTGGCGCAGGCGCAACGCGCTCTGCTCGGCCAGCGCGGCGCGCGACAGCGGCGCCTGCCAGTCGGCCTTGTGATGGAAATTGCGCAGCGATTCGACACGCACGTTCTCGCGCCAGCTGCGCATATCGCGCAACATCTTCGGCGTGTTGCGCACCACGCACAGCGCGGTCGAGACGATCAGCACTACCAGGATGACCAGGAACCACCAGCTCGAATAGACGTTGTACAGGCCGAGCTTGTCGAAGATCTCGAACCAGAACGGCCCGAACTGGTTCACGTAATTGGGCATCGGCTCGTTCTGCTTGAGCACGGTGCCAATGACGGAGGCGATGGAGATGATGGTGAGCAGGCTGATCGCGAAGCGCATCGAGGAGATCAGCTCGACCGCCTCGGCCAGCCAGGGGCGGCGGGTATTCAGTTCAATTCCGGTGGTGCTCATACTCTACAACTTTCATCCTGCGCGAAAGCGGACCCGCGCGTGGAAAAAAGGGCGTCAGCTCGACGCTGCCGCCCTCTTCCGTTCATCTCATGCTCATGCCTAGCGCTAAAGCAACACTCTTAGCGTAAGCCGGCGATATAGTCTGCCACTGCACGCATCTCTTCCGGCGACATCCGTTGCGACAGCACCGTCATCTGCGGGCTGTTGGCGCGGGTGCCGGTCTTGAATGCTTCCAGCTGGGCCGTGGTGTAATCCTGGTGCTGGCCGGCCAGGCGCGGGTATTGCGCCGGGATGCCGTTGGCGGTGGCGCCATGACAGCTGGCGCAGGCAGCCACGCCTTTTTCCGCAATGCCGCCGCGATAGATCTTGCGGCCCAGCTCGACGGTTTCCTTGTTCTTCGCCGCGCCGGGCTTGTGCGCCTGCGTCGCGAGCCAGGCTGCGATATCCTTCTTCTCCTGCTCCGTCAGCATCTTGGCATAGGTCGTCATGATCGGCTGCTGGCGGTGCGCGGTCGTGAAGTCGACCAGCTGCTTGTGGGTATACGTCGCGAACTGGCCCGACAGTTTCGGATTGATCGCGATCGTCGAATTGCCGGCCGCGCCGTGGCAGGACAGGCAGGACGGCAGGCCGCGCGCGGCGTCGCCCGCTTCGTACAGGGCGCCACCCTTGGCTGGATCGGCTTTGACCGCTGGCGCGGTTGCGGCGGACGCCGCCATCGCCGCCGGTAGTCCCCCAAAAACAGTCAGCGAAGTAACCAACAGTGTTTTAAGCAAGGGGGACGTCAACCGATTCATAACTGGCACCTTATAAAGTCAAGATTGAAAGTTCAGTGCAGCGCTTTGATCTACCCGCCAGTGGGCGGAGCAGCAATCAACCCCTTATTGTACAATAGCTTTGTTTCCCCAACGCCATTTCATGGCCCTTATTCCCTCTCCCAATGTCCAGATTATGGCAAGCCCGGTTCTTCACGACCGTTAACCAGTTGCGCGATTTGCCAGGCACGCAAGTACCGGAAATCGCCTTCGCCGGGCGCTCGAACGCCGGCAAATCCACAGCGATCAATATCCTGACCAACCAGAAGGGTCTGGCGTTCGCTTCCAAGACGCCTGGCCGTACCCAGCACATCAATTACTTCTCGATCGGCGGCGCCCACGTGGGCCAGCACCGCAAGGATGCGGTCCGGGTCGACGAGATCGAAGCGCTGCTGGTCGACCTGCCGGGCTATGGCTATGCCGAAGTCTCGGGCACCGCCAAGCTGCACTGGCAGAAGCTGCTGGGCGACTACGTCCAGCGCCGCGACCAGCTGGCGGCGCTCATCCTGATCATGGATTCGCGCCGTCCCTTCACCGACCTCGACGTCCAGATGCTGGAGTGGTTCGCCCCGACCGGCAAGCCGATCCACTGCATCCTGACCAAGGCCGACAAGCTCAATCGCAACGAGTCGACCAATGCCCTGCGCGAAGCGCGCGCCGTGCTCGACAGCTACGTGGATGAAGAAGGCAATGGCTTCCCGTTCACGGTGCAGCTGTTCTCGGCGCTCAAGCGCATCGGCATCGAGGAAGCGGACGCCAAGATCCTGGAACTGGCCGGGCTGAACTCACAAGAGGAAGAAACCGAGGAAGACTCCGGCAACGAAGAAAGTGCTGCGCCGTCGGCGGACGACGATAACCCTGCCGCCTGATTTTGCAAGGACTAACACGATGACCATTATCACCTCCGCCTATCCGGCGGCCCGCCCGCGCCGCATGCGGCGCGACCCATTCTCGCGCGCCATGATGCGCGAAAACACCATCACCTCCGCCGACCTGATCTACCCGGTGTTCGTGCTGGAAGGCCAGAACCAGCGCCAGCAGGTGGCGTCGATGCCGGGCGTCGAACGCGTCTCGCTCGACCTGCTGCTGAAAGTTGCCGAAGAATGCGTTTCGCTCGGCATCCCCGCCATGGCGCTGTTCCCGCTGGTCGACCAGTCGGTCAAGACCTATGACGGCATCGAGGCGACCAACCCGGACGGGCTGGTGCCGCGTGTGGTGCGCGAACTGAAGAAGAATTTCCCGGAACTGGGCGTCATCACCGACGTTGCGCTCGACCCGTATACCACCCACGGCCAGGACGGCCTGCCGGACGAGAACGGCTACATCGTCAACGAAAAGACGATCGAGATGCTGGTGAAGCAGGCGCTCACCCACGCCGAGGCCGGCGTGGACATCGTGGCGCCGTCGGACATGATGGACGGCCGCATCGGCGCTATCCGCCAGGCATTTGAAGCGCAGGGCCACATCCATACCCGCATCATGGCCTATTCGGCCAAGTACGCATCCGCCTTCTACGGCCCGTTCCGCGACGCCGTGGGTTCCAGCGCCAACTTGGGCAAGGCCGACAAGAACACCTACCAGATGGACCCGGCCAACAGCGACGAGGCCTTGCGCGAAGTGGCGCTCGACCTGGCCGAAGGCGCCGACATGGTGATGGTCAAGCCCGGCATGCCCTACCTGGACGTGGTGCGCCGTGTGAAGGACGAGTTCAAGGTGCCGACCTTCGCCTACCAGGTCAGCGGCGAGTACGCGATGCTGAAAGCGGCAGCACTGAATGGCTGGCTCGATCACGACAAGGTCATGATGGAGTCGATGATGGCCTTCAAACGCGCCGGCGCCGATGGCGTGCTGACGTATTTTGCGCTGGATATCGCGCGCAAGCTGAAGGCGGGCTGATCGCGCCGCGCTCATGAAAAAACCGTGCCGAGGCACGGTTTTTTGTTGGCGTCGACAATGCCTCAGCGTCCCGGCACCGGCCTGTAATCCGGGAACATCTCCTTGTACAGGAAGGTCATCAGCTGATCCGTATCCTGCGGCCTTGCGCTGAGCTTCACCACGCGCCCCAGGCGGTGCGAATCCCACTCGAAGTCGCCCTTCTTCTCGCGCCGGATCAGCTCGATCATCTTCTTGATGACGGCGGTCTCGATATCGCGCTCGCTGCCCTGCTCCACCGTCACCGCCGTCAGCCAGCGCCGCTTGAAGCTCGGGTTCCAGCCGCGGAACTTGAGGTCCATGGTGTTGAAGGTCTTGTTCGACACCGAGAAGATGCCGCCCGTCTCGTTGCTGTCGTCGGTGCCGCGGCCGTTGATGGCGGCGATGTTCGCCAGCGCGTTGCGGGTGCCGCGCGCGGCGTCGCTTTCCTGGGCCGGCACTTCGGCGCCGGTCGGGGCGCCGCGGCGCTCGCGCTGGGCCTTCACGTAAGCCGCCATGTCCATGTCGGGCGGGACTTCGGTGGGCGGCTGCTGGCGCTGCGGTTGCGGCGGGGCCGGCGGCGCGGGACGCTCGTCGGGAACCGTGATGGTGTCCGGCAGGCGCTGGACGATGATGCGCTCCTGTTCCACGCGCGGCACCGGCGGCGCCGGCAAGGGACGCGGCGTCGGCCGCGGCGCCGCCTCGACGGGTGAGGTTTCCTGCAGCGGCGCCACATAGACCACCTGGCTGTCGCCCTGGTCTTCCGAGGCCGGCCGCGCCGTGCGCTGGTCCTGCTCCTTCGGTTCATAGAACCACAGCAGCACCAGCAACAGGTGGACGGCGATCGTGCCCGCCACGCCAAAGCGGCTCGGCTTCTTGCGCCCGTAGGCTAGCCCCAGCCCATAGCGCGGCCCCGTCGGCGGCAGTGGCTGCCCGCAATGGGAACACACTTCGCTGTCCTGGTCGTAGGTGTGGGAATGGTCACGCAAGATCGATCGATTTCCTGGAAGCCACGTCTAAAAAAACGGCAGAGAGCCGCAGTCTAACCGTTTTGCGGCGCCGACGCACCACGCGCGGCGCCCGGGTGCGCTGTCCAGGCCGTTGATGGTTGTTACCAAATGTTTCCGGCCGCCAGTATCAGACAATGAATGTTCCGATACTGGCGGCCGGCCGGCGCACATGATTGCCGCTCAGGCCGGGTGCACGGGGTGGACCGGCGTGGCCGGATGCGCCACGTGGTCCTGGTCGGCCCTGGCGATCTGCTCGTCGGTCAACGGGCCGGTGCCGCTGTAGCGGTCCAGGTACAGGTAGATCACCGGGGTGATGTACAGGGTGATGACTTGCGAGAAGATCAGGCCACCGCACACCGCCAGGCCCAGCGGCTGGCGCAGCTCGGCGCCGGCGCCGATGCCCAGCGCGATCGGCAGCGCGCCCATCAGCGCCGCCAGGGTCGTCATCAGGATCGGGCGGAAGCGCAGGATGCAGGCCTCGCGGATCGCCTCTTGCGGGCTCATGCCCAGGTTGCGCTGGGCGTCGAGCGCGAAGTCGATCATCATGATCGCGTTCTTCTTGACGATGCCGATCAGCATCAGGATGCCGATCATGGCGATCAGGGTCAGGTCCTTGTCGAAGAACCACAAGGTGATCAGCGCCCCGACGGCCGCCGACGGCAGGCCGGCCAGGATGGTCAGCGGGTGGATATAGCTTTCATACAGCACGCCCAGCAGCACGTAGATGACGCCGACCGCGGCGATGATCAGGATCAGCTGGCTCGATTGCGTATCCTGGAACACGGCGGCGTCGCCGCCATAGGTCGCGATGACCGAGGCCGGCAGCTTCATTTCGCGCCCCAGCTCCTCGATGTGGGCGGTGGCGTCGCCCAGCGACACGCCCGGGGCCAGGTTGAACGACAGGGTGATCGCCTGCAGCTGGCCCTGGTGGTTGACCTGCAGCGGGCCGACCGTGCGGCGCACCGAGGCGATGCTCGACAGCTTGACCAGCTCGCCGCTCTTGCTGCGCACCGAGACCCGCGACAGCGCTTCGTCGTAGTAGCGGTCGCTCGCGGCCGCTTCCAGGATCACGTAGTAGCTCGCCGCCGTCGAATAAATGGTCGAGACCTGGCGTTCGCCGAACGAGGCGTACATCACAGTGCGGATGTCGTCCATTTCCACGCCCAGCAGCGCCGCCTTGTCGCGGTCGATGTCCACCGTCGCCTGCAGCGCCTTGTTCTGGGAATCGCTGTTGACGTCGCGGAAGCGCTCGTCCTTGCGCATGCCTTCCAGGAATTTCTCGGCCCAGCCGCCGATCTCGCCGCCCGACACGCTCTGCAGCGTGTACTGGTAGCGCGCCTTGCTCTGGCGCCCGCCCAGCTGCAGGTTTTGCTGCGGCGACATGAACACCTGCACGCCCGGCACCGCGCGGGTGGCCTTGCGCAGGTCGTCGATCACCAGGTCCATCGGCGGACGTTCGCCGCGGTCCTTCAGCACCAGGAACATGCGGCCGGTATTGCCGCCGCCGCTGAACGAGGTCGTGTCCTTCACATAGGGATTGGCGCGGATGATGTCGACCACCTTGCCCTGCAGCTCGGCCAGCGCCATCGACGACGTGTCTTCCGACGCTTCGACCATCACGCGGATCTGGCCGATGTCTTCTTCGGGGAAGAAGCCCTTCGGCATGGTGGAATACAGCACGCCGGTCAGCACGAAGGTGCCCAGCGCCAGCATCAGCACCACGAAACGGTGGCGCAGCGCCAGGTCCAGCGTGCGTCCATAGCCGTTGCGCACGCGCGTGAAGCCGGCTTCGAAGCGGCGGCCGATCCACGACATGTCTTTCGGGTCGACGTGGCCGCCATCCTTGAGCAGGCGCGAGCACAGCATCGGCACCAGGGTCAGCGAGATCAGGGCCGAGACCAGCACCGCCAGGCCGACGATCACGGCGAATTCGCGGAACAGCAGGCCGATCACGCCCGGCATGAAGAAGATCGGGATGAACACCGCCACCAGCGAGATCGAGATCGAGATGATGGTGAAGCCCACCTCGCGCGCGCCGATGAGGGCGGCCGCCATCGGCTTCTTGCCCATCTCCATATGGCGCACGATATTCTCGAGCACCACGATCGCGTCATCGACCACCAGGCCGACCGCCAGCGTGATGCCGAGCAGCGAGATATTGTCCAGGCTGTAGCCGAGCCAGTACAGCAGCGACAGCGCGCCCAGCAGCGAGATCGGCACCGTCACCGCCGGGATGAAGGTGGCGGCGGCGCGGTGCAGGAACAGGAAGATCACCAGGATCACCAGCAGCACGGTGCCGCCGAGGGTCAGGTTGACGTCGTGGATCGCTTCGCGGATCGACAGCGAGCGGTCGTTCACCAGCTCGATCTTGATCGAGGCCGGCAGCTGTCCTTCGAAGCGCGGGATCAGCGCGCGCACCGCGTCGACCACCTGCACGGTGTTCGCGTTCGGCTGGCGCTGCACCATCAGCGAGATCGAGCGCTCGCCGTTCAGGCTGCCCATGGCCTTGACCGACTGGTAGCTGTCCTGCACGTCGGCGATGTCTTTCAGGCGCACCGGCAGGCCGTCGCGGGTGGCGATGATCAGGTTGGCGAAGTCGGCCGCCCGCATCAGCTGGCCGCCGCCCTGGATGGTCAGCGCCTGGGTCGGGCCGTCGAGGATGCCCAGCGGCGTGTTCGAGTTGGCCGCGCGCAGGGCCGCCGCCAGCTCGTCCATCGAGATATTGCGGGCGTTCATCAGGTCGGAACGGGCGCGCACGCGCACGGCGAAGCGCTTGCCGCCGTTGATCGACACTTGCGAGACGCCCTGCACGGTCGAGATCGCCGGCGAGATCAGGTTTTCGGCGTAGTCGTTCAGCTCCGACAAGTCCATCGACGGCGAGGTCAGGTGCATGAACAGGATCGGGGCGTCGGCCGGGTTGACCTTGCGGTAGGACGGCATCTCGGTCATCTCGAGCGGCAGGCGGCGCTGGGCCACCAGCAGGGCCGCCTGGACGTCCACCGCCGCCTTGTCGACGTCGATCTCGTTGTCGAACTCCAGCACGATATTGGTGTCGCCCTGGGTGCTGGTCGAGGTGATCAGCTTGATGCCGGCGATGGTCGAGAACTGCTTCTCGAGCGGCAGCGCCACCGAGGACGCCATCGTCTCGGGGCTGGCCCCGGCCAGGTTGGCGTAGACGTTGATGACCGGCGTGTTATAGCTGGGCAGCGCGGCGACCGGGATCTGCATGTACGACAGGATGCCGACCAGCACCAGGCTGAGCGACAGCAGCACCACCATCACCGGACGGCGGATACACAGTTCGGACAGATTCATGCCTGCTCGCCCTGTTTGGCCGGCGCCGGCGCGGCCGGCTTGGCGCCCTGCCCGGCCAGGCGCACCTTGCCGCCCGGACGCAGGTTCTGCTTGCCTTCGGTGATGACCCGTTCGTCGCCCTCGAGGCCGGTGACGGCCGCCTGGTCGCCGAAGGCGTACACGCGCTGCACCGGCACCTGGCGCGCCGAGTTGCCCTCGCCCAGCACATAGACGAAGGTGCCGTTGGTCGCCGTGATGATGGCGGTCTGCGGGATCACCACCGCATTCTTCAGCGTTTGCACCACCACGTTGGCGGTCACGTACTGGCCCGGCCACAGGGAGGTGTCGCGGTTGGCGAACTCGCCCTTCACGCGGATGGTGCCGGCCTGCGGATCGACCGCGTTGTCGATGAAGCTCAGGCGGCCGACCACCGGCGCGTCTTCTTCCTTGCCGCTGCCCGGGTTGACCCGTACCTCGACGTTGCCCTGCTTCTGGGCCGCCAGCAGCGCGCCCAGCGTCGATTCCGGCAGGGTGAACGACACGTTGATCGGGTCGAGCTGGGTGATGGTGGTGAGCGAGGTGCTCATCTGCACCAGGGTGCCCGGGTGGACGTCGATGGCGCCGACCCGGCCCGTCATCGGCGCCCGGATCGTGGTGTAGCTGGCGCTCACGCGCGTGGCGCGGGCCGCCGCCTGGTTCGACTGCACCAGCGCGCGCTGGGCTTCGACCTGGCTGAGCAGGGAGTCGAGGGCGCTCTGGGCCAGGAAGTTCTGCGCCACCAGTTCCTGGCTGCGCTTGTACTGGCGCTCGAGGTCGGCCAGGGTGGCCGAGTCGCGCGCCACCTGCGCTTCGGCGCGGGCGACGTTGGCCATGTCGGCGCGGTCATCGAGCGAGAACATCAGCTGGCCTTCCTTGACGAACTGGCCTTCGCGGATATGTACTTCGCGGATCGTGGTGACGGTCTGCGGATGCAGGTTGACCGTTTTCATTGGGGTCACGGTGCCGTTGGCGAACAGTTCGACGCCGACGTCGCGCCGCTCGGGCGCGACCACGTTGACGGTCACCGGCGGCTGGCCGCCCGGCCCCTGGCCCGCTCCCGCCTCGGCCTTGGCATCGTTGCCCTGGTTCAGATACCAGCCGCCAGCCACGACCAGCGCCGCAATTCCGGCGATGACGCCGACATTCTTCTTTTTCATTCTCGTCCCTTGCCGCCCGTTGTCGGCGGCTCCATCATTGATCGTGGTGGCCGTGCAGCTCGCCCTGGATGAGGGCGCCGCATTGTCCCACAGTGTTGTTACGACTTCGTGTACTGCCTTATTTATTCACCAATTTGTTCGGGTAGTAGGCCGGCAGCATCAAGGTCACTTCCAGCCCGCCTTCCGGGTGGTTGGTCAGGGTGATGCTGCCGCCGTGCTGCTCGGTGATGTTGCGCGCGATCGTCAATCCCAGGCCGGTGCCGCCCGATTCGCGCGAACGCGAGGTCTCGACCCGGTAGAACGGGTCGAACACCCGTCCCAGTTCGCTCCTCGGGATGCCCGGGCCGCTGTCGCGGATGCGCACCCGCGCCGTGCCGTTGATGCGGTCGACGCAGACGCGCGCATCGCGGCCGTATTTCACCGCGTTGTCGATCAGGTTGCCCAGGCAGCGGCGCAGGTCGAGCGGCCGGCCCAGCACCGCCATCGTGGCCTTGCCCTCCAGCGTGACATCCTGGCCGGCGTCGCTGGCGTCGGCGCACACCGCTTCCAGCAGCGAATCGAGATCCAGCATCTGCATCGCCTCGGTGGTGTCCATGCTGCGCGCCAGCACCAGGCCTTCGCGCACCATTTCCTGCATGGCCGACAGGTCGCCGATCAGGCGCTCCTGCAGCTCGCCGTCCGCCACCTTTTCGAGCCGCAGGCGCATGCGCGTGAGCGGCGTCTGCAGGTCGTGGGTGATCGCGGCCAGCATCTGCGTGCGCTGGAAGATGTACTGGCGGATGCGCGCCTGCATCGCGTTGAAGGCGGCGCTGGCCTGGCGGATCTCGCTGGCGCCGGTGAGGTCGAGCGGCGGACGGTTGATGTCCTGGCCCAGGTCTTGCGCGGCCTGGGCCAGCTGCTTGAACGGCCGGGTGGTCATGCGCGCCACCAGGTAGGCCAGCACGGCGATGCTGACCATGAACAGGGCGACCAGCGCGCGCAGGTCGAGGTCGCTTGGCGTGGACGGGCGTGGCGGCAGCACCGACAGGTGCAGCTCGGCGCCGTCGCGCAGGTGCACGTTGAGCGATTCGCAGGCGCCGCTGTAGCGCATGCTGAGCAGCCCGTACATCATGGGCAGGGGCGGCGCACCGTCGCAGGCGGCCGGACGCGCGGAGACCGATTCGACCCGGTAGCCCTTGCCCAGACGCGCGGCCAGCGACTTCGCGAACGGGGTGGCCGGCGCTGCCGCCGGAATCGTATCGCTGACCTGGAGCTCGAGTCCGGGGCGGTTGGCCACGTCGAGATAGATCGAGCGCGCCTCGGCGGGCACGATCTCGGTGGCCATGACGAGCTGCTCGGCGCGTTCCAGCAGGTGCTGCTCGCGCTGGCGTTCCCAGTCGCGCAGGCGCTGGTAGTCGGCCGCCAGCTGGGTCAGCGCGGCCGAGATCCACACGCCCAGCAGCAGCGTGAGGAACACCCGGCCCGTCATCGACCCGAAGAAATCCTTCACGCCGCCGGCTCCACCGTCACCTGGCCGGCCAGCACGTAGCCGCCGTTGCGGACCGTCTTGATGATCTGGGGCATGCGCGCATCCTCGCCCAGCTTCTGGCGCAGGCGGCTGATCTGGATGTCGATCGAGCGGTCGAACGGGTCGGCGTCGCGGCCCTGTGTGAGGTTGAGCAGCTGGTCGCGGTTCAGCACCCTGTTCGGATGCTCGAGGAACACGCGCAGCAGGCGGAACTCGGCGCCCGACAGCATGATCACGATGCCGTCCGGGTTGAGCAGGTGGCGCGCGGTGAGGTCGAGCGTCCAGCCCGAGAAACGCATCTGCTGCACGTTCTCGGACGGCGTGTTGGACGGCATGGCGTGCGAGCGGCGCAGCACGCTGCGGATGCGCGCCAGCAGTTCGCGCGGCTCGAAGGGCTTGGGCAGGTAGTCGTCGGCGCCCATCTCGAGGCCCAGGATGCGGTCCAGCGGCTCGTTGCGGGCGGTCAGCATGATGACCGGCAGGGTCGAGGTGGCGCGCAGCTTGCGGCACAGCGTCAGGCCGTCGTCGCCGGGCATGTTCAGGTCGAGCACGATGAGGTCGGGGCGGGTTTCTTCGAGCGCCTTCCACATCGCGTTGCCGTCGGCGGCGGCCAGCGTCCGGTAGCCGTTCGACTCGAGGTAGTCGGCCAGCAGGGTCCGGATGTCGCGGTCATCGTCGACGATCAGAATCGTAGAGGGAGTATCCATAACCTCAATTATCCGAGTTTATGACAAGCCCGGAGGAGCATTTTGTATCGCTGTGTATAAGCGAATAGGCCCGAAACATATTGATACAATGTACGAGACAGGGGAAACCCCATGGTTACAGTTTGTGCGCAAGATGGGAACCGTGCAGCGAGCGTTTCGGA
The DNA here is from genome assembly GCF_000315425.1 of Massilia timonae CCUG 45783. Classification (GTDB taxonomy): domain Bacteria; phylum Pseudomonadota; class Gammaproteobacteria; order Burkholderiales; family Burkholderiaceae_D; genus Telluria; species Telluria timonae. The sequence goes on from NZ_JH992922.1 coordinate 484,161, forward strand.
TGCACGTCAACCAGACACTCACAAAAGGAAGAACCATGAATACCCTCCGCAAGAACCTCGTGATCGCCCTCACCGCTGCCGGCCTGTTCGGCGCCACGATTGGCGCCCAGGCCCAGACCGCCGCCCCTGCCGAAGGCCGTCCGGCCTTGACGGCCGAGCAACGCCTGGCCAAGAAGGCCGAGTGGCAGGCCAAGGCCGGCGAGCGCCGCGCGAAGATGGAACAGAAGCGCGCCGAACGCCAGGCCAAGCTGCGCGATGCGCTCAAGCTCAATGCGCAGCAGCAGCCGGCCTGGGATGCCTTCGTCGCCAGCCAGGCGCCGCAAAAGAAGGGTGAACGCGCCGGACGTGGCGACCGCGCCGCCTGGGCCAGCCTGAGCGCCCCGCAACGCATGGAAAAGCAGATCGCGATGCAGAAGGAACGCACCGCGCGCATGGAAGCGCGTCTTGGCGCCCTGAACAGCTTCTATGCCCAGCTGACGCCGGAACAGCGCAAGACCTTCGATGAGCAGGCCAAGCACCGCAAGGGCCCGCGCCATCACGGTCACCACGGCCACCGCGCGAACGCGTAAGCATGACGGCTCCCAAGGTTGGCGGCGACGCCGCCAACCTTACCGCTGCAGCCGCTGCAGCGAGGCCAGGAACTTCTCCGCATTCTGGAAGCCGATCACCCGGCTGTCCGCGATTTCCTTCCCCTGTCCATCGAACAGGATGATGCCCGGCGGTCCGAACAGGCCGAAGCGCTTGAGCATGGCCTTGTCGTCGGCATCGTTGGCCGTCACGTCCACCTGCAGCAGCACCGTGTCGGCCAGCTTTTGCTGCACGGCCGGGTCGACGAAGGTGAACTTTTCCATCTCCTTGCACGACACGCACCAGTCTGCATAAAAATCGAGCATCACGGTCTTGCCGGCGTTGGCGGCCAGCGCGGCGTCGAGCTGGTCCACGGTCTTGATGCGGGTGAACGCCAGGCCGTGGTTCTGCGGCGCGCCGCCGAGGTGCGCCAGCGGCGCCCAGGCGTCGCGCCCGCCGCTGGCGAGGCCGACCAGCTGGGTCGCCCCCAGCACCGCGAACGCCGCGCCGAAGGCCAGCGCCGCCCAGTGACGGGTATGGCGCAACAGATAGAAGCCATACCCCAGCAGCAGCGCCGCCCACAGCAGCATCTGGGCCAGGCCCGGGAGCACCGGCGACACCAGCCAGATCGCCATCGCCAGCATCAGCACGCCGAACAGGCGCTTCACCGATTCCATCCACGGCCCGACGCGCGGCAGCAGCGAGCCGGCCGACAGTCCCACCAGCAGCAGCGGGATGCTCATCCCCACCGCCATCGAGAACAGCGCCGCGCCGCCGATGAAGACGTCGCGCGTCTGGCTGATGTAGACCAGGGCGCCGGCCAGCGGCGCCGCCACGCAGGGGCCCACGATCAGGGCCGAAATGGCGCCCATGACGAACACCCCGAGCAGCTTGCCGCCCTGCTGGCTGTTGGATGCCTGCGTCAGACGGGTCTGCAAGGTGTTAGGGAGTTGTAACTGATAGAAACCGAACATCGACAGCGACATGGCCACGATCAGCAGCGCGAAGGCGCCCAGCACCCAGGGATTCTGCAGCGCGGCGGCCAGGCCTTCGCCAGCCAGCCCGGCGGCGATGCCGAGCAGGGTGTAGACGATCGCCATGCCCAGCGCATACGCCAGCGACAGCACGAAGCCGCGCGAACGGCTCACGTGCCTGCCCTCGCCCACGATGATCGAGGACAGGATCGGCACCATCGGCAGCACGCACGGGGTGAACGCCAGGCCCAGGCCGAGCAGGATGAAGGCCGGCACGATGGCCAGCAGGCTGCCGCCGCCGAGGATGCCGGCGATGGTCGAGAGGTCCGATTGCGGCGCGGCGGGCGCCGCTGTCGGCGTAGCGGCGAGCGGCGCGGACGCCGGCGTCGACATGCCGCCCTGGGCCGCGCCACCGCCGATCGGCAGGCCGGACGCGGGCTGCGCGCCGCCGGCGCCGAGATTCACGCTGTGCTCCTGCGGCGGATAGCACAGGCCGGCGTCGGCGCAGCCCTGGCTGGTGGCCGTCAGGGTGAACGGGCCGGTGCCCTCGACCGGAATCCGGATCGTCAGGGTGCCGGTATGGGTCTCGAGATCCTTCTCGAAGGTCGGGTCGTACTTCACCTTGCCCTGCGGGACCTGCGGCTCGCCCAGCGTGACGCCGGCGCCGCTGGCCTTGAAGGCGAAGCGCTCGCGGTACATGTAGTAGGCGGGCGCGATGACGTAGGTGATCTCGGCGGTCTGCGGGTCGGCCATGCGCGCATCAAAACGGAAGGCGACGGCGGGATCGAGGAAGTCCTGCCCGGCGCGGGCGGGCAGCGCGGTGAACAGGGAAAGGACGGCGAACAGCGTCAGGCAGGCCTGCAGCAGGCGGCGGGCGGAAAATCGAACCATGGTATCTCGTGGAAAGTTACTGCACCGGGCATGGTACACCGCTTGCCCGCTTCGCGCCGGAACTCATCCTTGGCACGGGCGAAAAAAAACCAGGCGCGAGGCCTGGTCTTTTCAAGTCGACAGTCGATTACTCGGCGGTCGGTGCTTCTTCAGCCGAAGTGACTTCTGGACGGTCCAGCAGTTCGACGTAAGCCATTGGTGCATTGTCGCCAACGCGGAAGCCCATCTTCAGGATACGCAGGTAGCCGCCGTTGCGGTTTGCGTAGCGAGGACCCAGTTCAGCGAACAGTTTCTGGACCATTTCGCGGTCGCGCAGGCGAGCGAAGGCCAGGCGCTTGTTTGCCAGGGTGTCGGTCTTGCCCAGGGTCAGGATCGGTTCGATGACGCGACGCAGTTCCTTGGCTTTCGGGACGGTGGTCTTGATGGCTTCGTGACGCAGCAGCGAAACGGTCATGTTGCGCAGCATTGCCAGACGGTGGGACGAGGTACGGTTCAGTTTACGAAGGCCGTGACGGTGACGCATGGTATTTCCTTTCGGGTGTTTTCAAATCCAGTTCTTCGATCGTTCGTGCAAGCACGTCCGCGGACCGGTTCAGGGTTAAATCCGCCCGGACATCATGCCCAGGCGGGGTACGACAAAATTATTTTTCGAGACCGGCTGGTGGCCAGTTTTCGAGTTTCATGCCCAGGGTCAGGCCGCGCGAAGCAAGGACTTCCTTGATTTCGTTGAGCGACTTGCGGCCCAGGTTCGGCGTCTTGAGCAGTTCGTTTTCCGAACGCTGGATCAGGTCGCCGATGTAGTAGATGTTTTCCGCTTTCAGGCAGTTGGCCGAACGGACGGTCAGTTCCAGGTCGTCGACCGGGCGCAGCAGGATCGGATCGACCAGCGGCGCGCGCGATGGCGCTTCGGCGGCGGCTTCGGTGCCTTCCAGGGCGGCGAACACGTTCAGCTGGTCGACCAGCACGCGCGCCGACTGGCGGATCGCTTCTTCCGGGGTGATGACGCCGTTGGTCTCGATGTTGATGATCAGCTTGTCCAGGTCGGTACGCTGTTCGACACGGGCCGATTCCACGGCGTACGACACGCGGCGCACTGGCGAGAACGAGGCGTCCAGGATGATGCGGCCGATGGTCTTGTTGGTGTCTTCCGACAGGCGACGGACGTTGCCCGGCACGTAGCCGCGGCCCTTTTCGACCTTGATCTGCATGTCCAGCTTGCCGCCTGCGGTCAGGTGGGCGATGACGTGGTCAGGGTTGATCAGTTCGACGTCGTGCGGCAGGTCGATGTCCGAAGCCAGGACGGCGCCTTCGCCTTCCTTCTTCAGGGTCAGGGTGACGGAATCGCGGTTGTGGACCTTGAAGACCACGCCCTTCAGGTTCAGCAGCAGGTCGACGACGTCTTCCTGCACGCCATCCAGCGACGAGTATTCATGCACGACACCAGCGATCGTCACTTCGGTCGGCGCATAGCCCACCATCGACGACAGCAGGACGCGACGCAGTGCGTTGCCGAGGGTGTGGCCATAGCCACGCTCGAACGGCTCCATCACGACTTTCGCGTGGCCGGCGCCCAGTGCTTCGACGTCGATGATACGTGGCTTCAACAAACTATTTTGCATGAATGAGTCCTTTTCAATACCCTCGGCTCGTTACACCGATAAGGCTGATGGCTTTAAAGAGAACGCCTGCGCAAAGGCAGGCGGGTAAAACAATTCTGTGCGACGCGATGATAGGAACTGGAAAGATGTGCATCCGATTCGCTGTGGGTGCCGACCCGAGGTCGCTGCGCCCGCACCACCACCACGTCGTTCCCGCGTAGGCGGGAACCCAAGTTCTGCGACTTCGGAAGCAAAACTGGGATCCCCGCCTGCGCGGGGACGACTGCCCAAGAGCCGGCTTGCAGCCGTCCCTGTCGCAGTCGTTAACGCGAGTACAGTTCGACGATCAGCGCTTCGTTGACGTCGGCAGCGATTTCGTTACGCTCTGGGAACGAACGGAAGGTGCCTTCCAGCTTCTTCGCGTCGACCGAGACCCAGCTCGGGAAACCGACTTGTTCGGCCAGCGACAGCGCTTCAGCGATACGCACTTGCTTCTTGGCTTTTTCACGAACAGCGATGACGTCGCCGGTCTTGACCTGGTACGAAGCGATGTTCACGACGTTGCCGTTCACGGTGAAGGCCTTGTGGCTCACCAGCTGGCGTGCTTCGGCGCGGGTCGAGCCGAAGCCCATGCGGTAAGCGACGTTGTCCAGGCGCGATTCCAGCAGCTTCAGCAGGGTTTCGCCGGTGTTGCCCTTGCGACGGTTCGCTTCAGCGAAGTAGCGGCGGAACTGACGTTCCAGCACACCGTAGATACGCTTGACCTTCTGCTTTTCGCGCAGCTGGTTGCCGTAGTCCGAGGTGCGGGCACCCGACTTGACGCCGTGCTGGCCTGGCTTGACGTCCAGTTTGCACTTCGAATCGAGCGAGCGACGTGCGCTCTTCAGGAACAGGTCGGTGCCTTCACGGCGCGACAGTTTTGCTTTTGGTCCGATATAACGTGCCACGTTAGATTTCCTTTAATATTTGATCACGCCCCAGCGATGCACATGCACCCAGGCGCTAGTCCAGCTCTGCAGTTGATAGCAACTCAGGCCGGACGTGGCTTACAACAGCGCCCGCCATCAAGATGGCAGGCGACAAGAGCCGGGCAGTATAACCCATTTCTGGGCAACTGCACCGGCGATCTTTTAAACACAACGGGGCGCGCGCCCCGTGCGTCGTGTTCAAGACACGGATCGGGCGGCGAACCACCCTTCCCGAGGTCTTAGATACGGCGACGCTTCGGCGGACGGCAGCCGTTGTGTGGAACTGGGGTGACGTCCTGGATCTCGGTGATCTTGATGCCGAGGTTGTTCAGAGCGCGCACAGCCGATTCACGGCCTGGGCCTGGGCCCTTGATGCGCACTTCCAGGTTCTTCACGCCCGATTCCTGAGCGACCTTGCCTGCAGCTTCGGCAGCGACCTGAGCCGCGAACGGGGTCGATTTGCGCGAACCCTTGAAGCCGGCGCCGCCGGAGGTTGCCCACGACAGAGCATTGCCCTGACGGTCGGTGATGGTGATGATCGTGTTGTTGAACGAGGCGTGCACGTGGGCGATGCCCTCGGCAACGTTCTTCTTCACTTTCTTGCGCACGCGTGCTGCTGCTGCGCTGCTTTGTTGCTTGGCCATGGTCGGTTCCTAGATTATTTCTTGAGCGATTGAGCTGCCTTGCGCGGACCTTTACGGGTACGAGCATTGGTGCGGGTACGCTGACCGCGGACCGGCAGGCCCTTACGGTGACGCATGCCGCGGTAGCAACCCAGGTCCATCAGACGCTTGATGTTCATGGACAGTTCGCGGCGCAGGTCGCCTTCCACGACAAACTTGCCGACTTCGTCGCGCAGTTTCTCGAGTTCGTTATCGTCCAGGTCCTTGACCTTCTTGTTGGTCGCGATACCGGTTGCGTCGCAGATCTTCTGCGAACGCGGACGGCCAATACCGTAGATAGCCGTCAGGCCGATAACGGTGTGCTGATGATTTGGGATGTTAACCCCTGCAATACGTGCCATTCGTTATTCCTCGATTAACCTTGACGCTGCTTGTGACGCGGCTCGACGCAGATCACACGGACCACGCCTTTGCGCTTGATGATCTTGCAGTTGCGGCAGATCCGCTTGACTGAAGCGTTAACTTTCATTTTGCACTCTCTTCGGTTCGTTTACTTGATGATGTTTTTACTTGGTGCGGAACACGATGCGGGCCCGGGACAGGTCATACGGAGTCAACTCCACCGTCACCTTGTCACCCGGGAGGATGCGGATATAGTTCATCCGCATTTTACCCGAGATATGCCCCAGGACCACATGTCCGTTTTCCAGCTTCACGCGGAACGTCGCGTTTGGGAGATTCTCCAGAATCTCCCCCTGCATTTGGATGACGTCGTCTTTTGCCATTCGCTCTATGCACTCCCCCGCTTATCGCGTAGGAACTCCACCCTTGAAGTTAGCCTTACGCAGCAGGGAATCATATTGCTGCGACATGACGTAGTTCTGCACTTGTGCCATGAAGTCCATCGTCACCACCACGATGATCAGGAGCGACGTGCCACCGAAGTAGAAGGGAACCTTCCACTGGGCGGTCATGAACTCCGGCACCAGGCACACCAGGGTGATATAGACTGCACCGGCCAGGGTCAGGCGCATCAGGATCTTGTCGATGTAGCGTGCGGTCTGCTCACCCGGACGGATGCCCGGAACAAACGCGCCGCTCTTCTTCAAGTTGTCCGCCGTCTCCTTGCTGTTGAATACCAGCGCGGTATAGAAGAAGCAGAAGAACACGATCGCCACCGCATACAGCAACGCGTGGATTGGCTCGCCTGGCGCCATCGACGCCGCCAGATCCTTCAGGAACCCGATCACGGGGCCGCTGGAATCCTTGCCGCGCGTGAACCAGTCGACAATCGTCGCCGGGAACAGAATGATCGACGAAGCGAAGATCGGCGGGATCACGCCGGCCATGTTCAGCTTCAAGGGCAGATGGCTGGTTTGGCCACCGTAGATCTTGTTGCCGACTTGACGCTTGGCGTAATTGACCAGGATCTTGCGCTGTCCGCGTTCCACGAACACCACCGCATACGTCACCGCAGCCACCAGGACCACGATCAGGATGGCCGAGAAGCTGCCGATCGAGCCGTTCGAGACCAGGGTGAACAAGCCGCCCAGGGCCGAAGGCAGACCTGCTGCGATACCGGCAAAGATGATGATCGAAATGCCGTTGCCAAGACCACGCTCGGTGATCTGCTCGCCCAGCCACATGAGGAACATGGTGCCGGTCAGGAGGGTAACGACGGTCACGAAGCGGAAGCCGAGACCAGGGTCGATGACCAGGCCAGGCTGCGCCTCGAGCGCGACTGCGATGCCGAACGCCTGGAACAACGCCAGTGCCACCGTGAAGTAACGGGTGTACTGGGTGATCTTGCGGCGGCCGGCCTCGCCCTCTTTCTTCAACGCCTCGAGTTGCGGCGAGACGATCGATGCAAGCTGCATGATGATCGAAGCCGAAATGTAAGGCATGATGCCGAGCGCGAACACGGTAAAGCGGGACAAGGCGCCACCCGAGAACATGTTGAACATGCCCAGGATGCCGCCCTCGTTCTGCTTGAACAGCGCAGCGAGCTGCACCGGGTCAATCCCGGGAACCGGGATATGAGCACCGATGCGGTACACGACCAATGCGCCAAGCAAAAACCACAGCCGGCCCCAGGGGAATCCGGAAGCGGCGCTTTTACCAAGTTGTGAATTAGTCGCCAATTTTTGCTCCGATCAGGCAGCGGCCGCTTTACGCGACCGAGCCGCCAGCTGCTTCGATCGCTGCTTTCGCGCCAGCGGTCGCTTTCAGGCCCTTGAGGTTCACCGCTTTGGTGATCTCGCCGGACAGGATGACGCGCACGTCGCGTGCCACGACCGGCAGGATGCCTGCCTGCTTGAGCACCAGGATGTCGACGTCGCCGACAGCCAGGTTGTTCAGGTCGGACAGACGAACTTCAGCCTTGAAGGTCGCGTTCAGCGATTTGAAGCCGCGCTTCGGCAGACGGCGCTGCAGAGGCATCTGACCGCCTTCGAAGCCGACTTTGTGGAAGCCGCCCGAACGCGATTTCTGACCCTTGTGACCACGGCCGGCGGTCTTGCCCAGGCCGGAGCCGATGCCGCGACCGACGCGACGCTTGGCGTGTTTAGCGCCTTCGGCTGGTTGAATGGTATTGAGTTCCATTGATTTCTCCGTTCGCAAACCCGAGGGCTTACGAAACAACTTTCACGAGGTACGCGACTTTGTTGATCATGCCACGCACGGCTGGGGTGTCTTGCAGCTCGGAGACCGAGTTGACGCGACGCAGGCCCAGGCCACGCACGGTGGCGCGGTGGTCTTGACGGGTACCGATCAGGCCCTTGACGAGCTGAACTTTAACGGTGTTTGCCATGTGAGTTCTCCTTAACCGACGATGTCTTCGACCGACTTGCCGCGCTTGGCAGCGATGTCAGCCGCGGTGCTCATCTTCGACAGGCCGTCGAGGGTTGCGCGCACCAGGTTGTAAGGATTCGACGAACCGGTCGACTTGGCGACCACGTCGGTCACGCCCATCACTTCGAAGATAGCGCGCATTGCGCCACCAGCGATCACGCCGGTACCAGGCTTGGCTGGCATCATCATGACGCGCGAGGCGCCGTGACGACCGGACACGGTGTGGTGCAGGGTACCGTTCTTGAGTGGCACCTTGATCAGGTTGCGGCGGGCTTCTTCCATCGCTTTTTGCACGCCGACAGGAACTTCCTTCGACTTGCCCTTGCCCATGCCGATGCGGCCATCGCCGTCACCGACAACGGTCAGCGCTGCAAAACCCATGATACGACCACCCTTGACCACTTTGGTCACGCGGTTGATCGCGATCATTTTTTCGCGCATGCCATCATCCGGCTTGTCGCTTGCCATTTTCGCTTGCATTTTTGCCATGACGATTCTTCCTTAGAACTTCAGACCGGCTTCGCGCGCGGCTTCCGCCAGCGCCTTCACACGGCCGTGGTAACGGAAACCCGAGCGATCGAACGCAACTTCGGTGATTCCTGCTTTCAGTGCTTTTTCTGCGACGCGCTTGCCAACCAGAGCGGCTGCAGCAGCGTTGCCGCCGGCGCCGGTCTTGCCAGCCAGTTCGGCGCGCACTTCCGCTTCCAGGGTCGAAGCCGACACCAGTACTTTTGCGTCCGGGCTGATCAGGTTCGCGTAGATGTGCAGGTTGGTGCGGTGAACCGACAGGCGGTTCACGCCCAGCTGGGCGATCTTGATGCGGGTCTGACGGCCACGACGCAGACGGGATTGTTTCTTGTCCATGTCTGCTCCGATTATTTCTTCTTGGTTTCTTTAAGCTTGACCACTTCGTCCGAATAACGGACGCCCTTGCCCTTGTAAGGCTCAGGAGCGCGGTAAGCGCGAACTTCGGCGGCAACCTGGCCAACCTTCTGGCGATCGATACCCTTGATCACGATTTCGGTCGGGGTCGGGGTCACTGCGGTGACGCCTTCAGGCATCGCGTGCAGGACCGGGTGCGAGAAGCCCAGCGACAGGTTCAGGGCGTTGCCCTGCACTGCTGCCTTGTAGCCCACGCCGACCAGGTTCAGCTTCTTCTCGAAGCCCTTGGTGACGCCGGTGACCATGTTGTTGACCAGGGCGCGCAGGGTGCCCGACATGGCGTTCGATTCACGCGACTCGTCGATCACGTCGAAGGTCAGCGTGCCATTGTTGTTTTCCACTTTGACCAGGCCGTTCAGGGCTTGGGTCAGGGTGCCCAGCGGGCCCTTGACGGTGATCGACGACGCGTTGATCGCGACTTCGGCACCGGCAGGGACGGCGATTGGCATCTTAGCTACTCGAGACATCGTCTACTCCTTAAGCCACGTAGCAAATCACTTCGCCACCGACGCCGGTAGCACGTGCTTTGCGGTCAGTCATGACGCCTTGCGGGGTCGAGACGATAGCCACGCCCAGGCCGTTCATGACGGTTGGGATCTCGTCTTTGCCCTTGTAGATACGCAGGCCAGGACGGGAAACGCGCTCGAGGCGCTCGATGACCGGACGGCCGGTGTAATACTTCAAACCGATTTTCAGTTCCGCTTTGCCGCCTTCGGACGACACTGCGAAATCTTCAATGTAACCCTCGTCCTTCAGGACGTTGGCAATGGCAACCTTGACTTTCGACGACGGCATTGCGACCGAGGTTTTCTGAACAACTTGTGCGTTGCGAATGCGGGTCAGCATATCGGCGATAGGATCGCTCATACTCATTGCTTATTCTCCTATTACCAGCTAGCTTTGGTCATACCCGGAATTTCGCCCTTCATGGCGAATTCGCGGAGTTTGGTACGGGCCAGACCGAATTTACGGAAAGTGCCACGTGGACGGCCGGTCATGGCGCAGCGGTTACGCTGGCGGGTCGGGGCCGAGTTGCGCGGCAGAGCCTGCAGCTTCAGGCGCGCTTCGTAACGTTCTTCTTCCGACTTCGACTGGTCGTCGATGATTGCTTTCAGAGCGGCACGCTTCGCGGCGAATTTCTCCACCAGGTCTGCACGCTTCTGTTCGCGGTTAATCAGTGCAAGTTTTGCCATGCTCTTAGTTCCTGAACGGGAATTTGAAGGCGGCGAGCAGCGCTTTGGCTTCTTCGTCGGTCTTAGCGGTCGTGGTGATCGAGATGTTCATGCCACGCAGCGCATCGATCTTGTCGTAGTCGATCTCTGGGAAGATGATCTGCTCTTTGACACCGATGTTGTAGTTGCCGCGGCCATCGAACGATTTGCCGCTCACGCCACGGAAGTCACGCACGCGCGGCAGGGCCACGGTGATGAAACGGTCCAGGAATTCGTACATGCGGGCGCCGCGCAGGGTCACCATCGTGCCGATCGGGTAGCCTTCGCGGATCTTGAAACCTGCGATTGCCTTGCGAGCCTTGGTCACGACTGGCTTCTGGCCAGCGATCTTGGTCAGGTCGCCGGTAGCGTGCTCGATGATCTTCTTGTCGGCGACTGCTTCCGACAGACCCATGTTCAGGGTGATCTTGGTCAGGCGCGGCACTTCCATCACCGACTTGTAACCGAATTTTTCGGTCAGTTCGGCGACGACTTTGTCTTTGTAAATTGCTTGGAGACGGGCCATTTCTTATTACCCTTTCACTACTTCGCCGTTCGACTTGAAGACGCGGACTTTCTTGCCGTCCTGGTCTTTGAAGCCAACGCGATCTGCCTTGCCGGTCGCAGCGTTGAACAGCGCGACGTTCGACACGTGAATCGGCATAGTCTTGTCGACGATACCACCAGTAACACCGGTCATCGGGTTCGGCTTGGTCGCTTTCTTAGCGACGTTGACGCCTTCGACGATGACGTGTTCAGCGTCTACACGCTTCTGAACGACGCCACGCTTGCCCTTGTCCTTACCGGTCAGAACGATGACTTCGTCGTTTTTACGAATCTTATCCATGTCGAATCCTTACAGAACTTCAGGTGCCAGCGACACGATCTTCATGAACTTCTCGGTACGCAGCTCGCGCGTCACCGGTCCGAAGATACGGGTACCGATCGGCTCCAGCTTGGCGTTCAGCAGGACAGCGGCATTGCCGTCGAACTTGACCAGGGAACCATCCTGGCGGCGCACACCTTTAGCGGTACGCACAACCACGGCATTGTAAATTTCACCCTTTTTGACGCGACCACGTGGGGCAGCGACTTTCACGGTGACCTTGATGATGTCGCCAATGCTCGCGTAACGGCGCTTCGAGCCGCCCAACACCTTGATGCACAGAACTTCCTTGGCACCGGTGTTGTCGGCTACTTCGAGCCGGCTTTCGGTTTGAATCATAGTATTTTCTTTCCCAACTTAAGCCGTAGAAAACCCCACGGAAACCCATGGGCCTGCGGTCAGTCTTGGTCCCGCCGTGCCGCCCCTGCTGGAGCACCACGATTGGGTGATTGGACTTTCCAATAACGCATTCGTTACAGGCCGCACTTGCCGAGGGGACAAACTGCGGCAACACATGAACGAAGCCCGCTAGTATCTCAGATACCAGCGGGCCACGCAAGACAAATTTTCTAGATACTTACAGTACCTGTGCGACTTGCAACACTTTGGTCACAGTCCACGCTTTCGTCTTCGAGATCGGGCGACCTTCTGCGATCTCGACGGTGTCACCGATTTTCGCTTCGTTCGCTTCGTCGTGCGCGTGATACTTGTTCGAGCGCACGATGATCTTGCCGTACAGCGGGTGCTTGACGTGACGTTCGATCAGCACGGTCACCGTCTTGTCCATTTTGTCGGACACGACTTTGCCGACCAGCGTACGCTTCAGCGCCGTTTTAGTGGTGTCGTTCATTTGGCTTCCTTCTGGTTCATCACAGTCTTCACACGCGCGATATCGCGACGTACTTTCTTGAGCTGCGCGGTGTTACCGAGCTGCTGGGTAGCGACTTGCATGCGCAGACCGAACTGGGCCTTCAGCAGCTCGTTCAGCTCCTTCTGCAGCGCTTCCTGGTCTTTGCCGCGGAGTTCCGATGCTTTCATATTCAACTCCTGTTATTGGCCAACTTGGCGCACCACGAAGGTGGTAGCCAGTGGCAGTTTGGCAGCGGCCAGGCGGAACGCTTCGCGCGCCAGTTCTTCAGCGACGCCGTCCATCTCGTACAGGACTTTGCCTGGCTGGATTTCAGCGACGTAGTACTCCGGGTTACCCTTACCGTTACCCATACGGACTTCGGCCGGCTTGTTCGAAATCGGCTTGTCCGGGAAGATACGGATCCAGATACGACCGCCACGCTTGATGTGACGGGTCATGGCACGACGAGCCGCTTCGATCTGGCGTGCGGTGATACGGCCGCGGGCAACTGCCTTCAGGCCGAATTCGCCGAACGACACAGCGGTGCCGCGGGTGTGCGAAATGCCGGTGTTACGGCCTTTCTGCTCTTTACGATATTTCCTGCGCGATGGCTGCAGCATGCTTATTCTCCTGCTTTCTCAGCTGCCGGCTTGGCAGCGGCGCGGCGGCCCGCTGGAGCGGCACCTGGCTTCGCGCCTGGACGTGGACGGCTGCCTGGCTTGCCGTCGTCACGACGTGGGCCGCGTGGCTTCTTCTCGTCCGGCGGGGTGTCGATCACAGGTGCTTCGCCCGTTGGGGAGCGGTCGCCCTTGTAGACCCAGACCTTGACGCCGATGATGCCGTAGGTGGTCGATGCTTCGCTGGTGCCGTAGTCGATATCGGCGCGCAGGGTGTGCAGAGGCACACGGCCTTCGCGGTACCATTCGGTACGTGCGATTTCGATGCCGTTCAGGCGGCCCGACGACATGATCTTGATGCCGACGGCGCCCAGGCGCATGGCGTTCTGCATGGCGCGCTTCATGGCGCGGCGGAACATGATGCGCTTTTCGAGCTGCTGCGAGATCGAATCGGCGATCAGCTGCGAATCGATTTCCGGCTTGCGGATCTCTTCGATATTGACGTGCACAGGCACGCCCATGATCTTCGTCAGCGACGACTTCAGCACTTCGATGTCTTCGCCTTTTTTACCGATCACGACACCAGGACGCGACGAGTAAATGGTGAAGCGTGCGTTCTTGGCAGGACGCTCGATGACGATGCGGCCGACCGAAGCGTTCTTCAGCTTCTTCTTCAGGAAAGCGCGTGCTTCCAGGTCTTCCTTCAGCATGTCGGCGAAATTGCCGTTGCCAGCGTACCAGCGCGATGCCCAGTTACGGGTGACCGCCAGGCGGAAGCCGGTTGGGTGGATTTTCTGACCCATCGTGTGACTCCTTAGTTACCGACAGTCACGTAGATGTGACAGGATTGTTTCGAAATACGATCGCCGCGGCCCTTCGCACGTGCGGTGAAGCGCTTCAGGATCGGGCCCTTTTCGACGTAGATCTGGGTGACTTTCAGCTCGTCGATGTCCGCGCCATCGTTGTGTTCCGCGTTGGCGATCGCCGACTCGAGAACCTTCTTGATGATGGTCGCGCCCTTTTTCGGGCTGAATTGCAGAATGTTGAGTGCAGCGTCAACTTTCTTGCCACGGATCAGGTCGGCGACCAGACGGCCTTTTTGTTCCGACAGGCGCACGCCTTTGAGGATTGCTTTAGTTTCCATTATCGTTTCGCCTTCTTGTCAGCGGCGTGGCCCTTGAACGTACGGGTCAGCGCGAATTCGCCGAGCTTGTGGCCGACCATGTTCTCCGACACGTACACAGGCACGTGCACTTTGCCGTTGTGGACGGCGATCGTCAGACCGATGAAGTCCGGGGTGATCGTCGAGCGGCGCGACCAGGTTTTGACTGGCTTCTTGTCTTTGGTCGCTTGCGCGGCTTCGACTTTTTTCACCAGGTGGGCGTCAATGAACGGCCCTTTTTTCAATGAACGAGTCATGATTTATCCTTATTTCTTGCCGCGACGCGAGACGATCATCGACGAAGTGCGCTTGTTCGAACGCGTCTTCTTGCCCTTGGTCTGCTGGCCCCATGGCGACACTGGATGACGACCAGCTGCCGTACGACCTTCACCACCACCGTGCGGGTGATCGATCGGGTTCATGACCACACCGCGGACGGTAGGACGAACACCGCGCCAGCGCATCGCGCCAGCCTTACCGATCTTGCGCAGGCTGTGCTCGGCGTTGCCGACTTCACCCACGGTTGCACGGCACTCGATGTGCACGCGACGGACTTCACCCGAGCGCAGGCGAACCTGGGCGTAGGTGCCTTCACGGGCCATCAGCACGACGCCGGCGCCGGCGGTACGGGCCATCTGGGCACCCTTACCTGGCAGCATTTCGACGCAGTTCATCACGGTACCGACCGGGATGTTGCGGATTGGCAGGCAGTTACCGGCCTTGATCGGCGCTTCCGAGCCGTTCATGACGCTGTCGCCGACAGCCATGCCCTTGGTGGCGATGATGTACTGACGCTCGCCGTCCGCGTAGCACAGCAGTGCGATGTGCGCGGTACGGTTCGGGTCGTATTCGATACGCTCGACCTTGGCAGGAATGCCGTCCTTCTGGCGCTTGAAGTCGACCAGACGGTAGTGCTGCTTGTGACCACCGCCCTTGTGGCGGGTGGTGATGTGACCGTTGTTGTTACGGCCGGCGGTTTTCGATTTCTTTTCAACCAGGGCTGCGAGCGGACGGCCTTTGTACAGGCCTTCGGTCACAACTTTCACCATGCCGCGACGGCCTGGGGAGGTTGGCTTCATCTTAACGAGTGCCATTATTTAGCCTCCTCGACAAAATTGATTTCCTGGCCTGGCTTCAGGCACACGAAAGCACGCTTGGTGTGGTTGCGACGGCCGGTGAAACGACCCGAACGCTTTTGCTTGCCTTCGCGGTTCACGGTTTGCACCGATTCCACTTCGACCTTGAACAGCAGTTCGACGGCAGCCTTGATTTCTGGCTTGGTCGCGTCAGGCAGGACCTTGAACACGATCTGCTCGTTCTTTTCCGCGACGAAGGTAGCCTTCTCGGAAATGATCGGAGCCAGCAGCACCTTCATCAGGCGCTCTTCGCTGAATTTGATTGCGGCGCTCATGCGTACATCTCCTCGATCTTGGCCAGAGCAGCTTTCGTGACCAGGACTTTTTTGTAGAACACCAGCGACATCGGATCAGCGTGCTTCGGCTCGACGACCAGCACGTGCGGCAGGTTGCGCGATGCCAGTTCCAGGTTCTCGTCGATGGTGTCGGTGATCACCAGGACCGATTCCAGACCCATGGTCTGCAGTTTTTGCGACAGCAGCTTGGTCTTTGGAGCTTCGATCGACAGGTTCTCGACCACGTTCAGGCGGCCTTCGCGAGCCAGTTGCGAGAAGATCGAGCAGATACCTGCACGGAACATCTTCTTGTTAACTTTGTGCGAGAAGTTCTCGTCCGGGGTGTTCGGGAAGATGCGACCACCGCCGCGCCACAGTGGCGACGACGACATACCAGCACGAGCGCGGCCGGTGCCTTTCTGGCGCCATGGCTTCTTGGTCGTGTGGTGGACTTCTTCACGGTCCTTCTGCTTGCGGTTGCCGCTACGTGCGTTGGCAGCGTAGGCGACGACGATCTGGTGGATCAGGGCTTCGTTGTATTCACGACCGAACACTTCGTCGGTTGCTGCAACGTTGGCGCCAGCTTGACCTTGCTCATTCAGGAGCTTCAGTTCCATGCTTACGCTCCTTTCTTGGCTTTGGTTTTGACAGCAGGCTTGACGACCACTTGGCCGTTCTTCGCGCCAGGCACGGCACCTTTGACCAGCAGCAGCTGGCGGTCGGCGTCGATGCGAGCGATTTCCAGGTTCTGGGTGGTGACGGTAACGTCGCCCAGGTGACCGGTCATGCGCTTGCCCGGGAACACGCGGCCTGGATCCTGGGCCATACCGATCGAGCCAGGAACATTGTGCGAACGCGAGTTACCGTGGGTAGCACGGCCCGAAGCGAAGTTGTAACGCTTGATGGTACCGGCGTAGCCCTTACCGATCGAGGTGCCTTGCACGTCGATTTTCTGGCCCACTTCGAACATCGAAGCATCGATGGTGTCGCCGGCTTTGAGTTCAGCGGCTTTGGTGGAATCGATGCGGAATTCTTTCAGCATCGTACCGGCTTCGACGCCAGCTTTGGCGTAGTGACCGGCGGCGGCCTTGTTCACGCGGGAAGCGCGACGTTGACCGAAGACGACCTGAACTGCGGTGTAGCCATCAGTTTCAGGGGTTTTGACTTGTGCGACACGGTTGTTCGACACGTCCAGCACGGTGACAGGGATCGAATCGCCGTCATCCGTGAAGATACGCATCATGCCAACCTTGCGACCGAGGAGGCCCAGGCTCATTTTTTCTCCATTCCCACCTACGATTGGGCGGGGGTAGTTGAACTACTAAAAAATATGGGTCAAAAAAGACAGACCCATACCGAAGCCGGCTAGTATAGCGCGCAAAAGGCTTCGGCGCAACAGGAAAAATCGGAGTCAAGACCGGCCTGTTGCGCTTTTCGCAGTAACTGGAGAAAGAAGAATCCGCTCTAGCTGAGCGGCACAGAAAAGGCACACCGCTGCGCCTTTTCTCTACAGGCTACGACCATTGCTGGGAGCCTGCGATCTGGAAGTCTGGTGGGCGGTGCAGGATTCGAACCTGCGACCCCTTGGATGTCGACCAAGTATTCTAACCAGCTGAACTAACCGCCCGGGGAGCCGAATTATAAGTGCCGGGCTTAAAGTTTTGCAATAGCTTTTTTCGCGTGCCCGTCAATTTCTGTGCTCCTCGTCCGCGGCCGCGCCGGGACGGCGAGGCGAATCGCGGGTTGAAGATGCCGCCCCGAAATGCTATTGTACAAATGTTTTCCGAGGGTCGACCGCGTCGCGCGCACCTGGCGCACGTGATTTTCCGGCATCCATGCCGGCGCTGTCCGCCCTCTTCCGCCTGGCGGTTCCCGATGTGTCGAACGCGCATTCCTACAGAAGAGAGCGCCGCTTGTCGCATCCCGCCTTTCTCCGGCCCGCGCGCCTCCCCGGCGAGCATCGCAGGCCCAGACCCGGTCCGCCACCCAACCCATGGCTCATGGGCGGACGCATCGCTGCAAAGGATGAAGAATGACTGTCATTGAAACACGCCACTGGCCGCGCCAGCTCGATCCCTCACGCCTGGTGCTGGCTACCGACCTCGACGGTACGCTGCTGGCCGGCACCCACGAGGCGCGGCGCCGCATCCGCGAACTGTTTTCCGGCGCCCTGCCGGAAGCAAAACTGGTGTTCGTCACCGGCCGCGGCCTGGAAACCGTCATTCCCCTGCTGTCCGACCCAACGGTGCCGCGCCCCCATTACATCATCGCCGACGTCGGCGCCACCATCGTCGACGCCGACCTGCGCCCGGTCGAACCGCTGGCGCACGAGATCGCGGCGCGCTGGCCGGGCAGCCAGGCGGTATTGAAAGCGCTGGCCGATTTCCCGGAGCTGGTGCGCCAGTCGGTGCCGCAGGAACGCCGCGTTTCCTTCTACGCCACCGAGGAGGCCCTGACGCCTGAACTCCGGAATGCCGTCGACGCCCTCGGCTGCGACCTGCTGTTCTCGGCCGGCCGCTACCTGGACGTGCTGCCGCGCGGCGTCGGCAAGGGCGTCGCGGTGCGCCGCCTGGCCGAAGTCGCCGGTTTCGATCCGGCCCATATCGTGGTGGCGGGCGACACCCTGAACGACCTGTCGATGTTCGAGGCGGGCTTTCGCGGCGTGGTGGTCGGCGCCGCCGAACCGGCGCTGGTGCAGGCGGTGCGCAAGATGCCGCGCGTGGTGGTGGCCGACGCCGCCGGCTGCGGCGGCATCCTGCAGGCCTTCGGCCGCCACGGCCTGCGCCTGGACGGCGACGCCGTGGCGCATGACGCGACCTCCTACGGCGAGGCCGAGCTGGTGATGGTCTACCACCGCCTGCCCTATGACGAAGTGGTGGAAGGCGGCGTCACCTACCAGCGCCGCCCGAAAAGCCCGAACGGCATCATGCCGACCCTGCTCAGCTTTTTCGCCGGCGGGCGCAAGGGCTCGTGGGTCGCCTGGTCGCAGCAGGCCAGCCGGACGCCGAGCGGGTTCATCCCGCACGTGGCCGTCGACGCCCAGCGCTACCCGCAACTCAAGGCGGCCCGGATTCCGCTGACGGCGGACGACATCGACCAGTTCTACAAGAAGTTCTCGAAAGAGGCGTTCTGGCCGATCATCTTCTCCTTCCCCGATAAGGCCGAATTCCGCCAGGACCACTGGGAGCGCTTCCTGGAAGTCAACCGCCTGTTCGCCGAGCAGACCGCGCGCGAGGCGGCGCCCGGCGCCACCGCCTGGATCCACGACTACAACCTGTGGATGGTGCCGGCCTTCCTGCGCCCGCTGCGCCCGGACCTGACGATCGCCTTCTTCCACCACACCGCCTTCCCTTCCAGCGACGTGTTCAACATCCTGCCGTGGCGCAACGACATCATCGGCAGCCTGCTGCAGTGCGACTACGTCGGCTTCCACATCCCGCGCTACGTCGAGAACTTCGTCGACGCCGCGCGCTCCTGCGCGCCGGTCGAGGTGCTGGATGCGGTGCCGTGCGCGCCGCGCTACCTGACCTTCGGCTGCGCGCTGGGCGTGGACCGCATGCACAGCGCGCTCGAAGTGGGCGGACGCCGGGTCACGCTGGGCGCCCATCCGGTGGGCACCAACGCCGGCCTGATCGACGACCTGGTCAGGAGCGACGATATTCAGCGCCAGATCGCCGAATGGGACGAGTACCTGGATGGCCGCACCGGCATCATCTCGATCGAGCGCCTCGATTACGTCAAGGGCTCGCTGGAGAAGCTGCAGGCCTACGAGCGCATGCTCGAACAGCATCCCGAGCTGCTGGGGAAGGTCATGCTCATCAACATCATCACGCCGGCGGCGTCGGGCATGGAGATCTACGACAGCCTGCGCGAGGAACTGGACCGCACCGTGGGCCGCATCAACGGCCGCTTCTCGACCCTGGACTGGGTGCCGGTGCGCTACTTCTACCGCTCGCTGCCGTTCGAGGAAGTCGTGGCCCACTACGCCGCCTGCGACGTCGCCTGGATCACGCCGCTGCGCGACGGCCTGAACCTGGTGGCCAAGGAATACGTTGCCACCCGCCACGCTGCGGGCCGTCCCGGCACGCTGGTGCTGTCCGAATTCGCCGGCGCCGCGGTCGAGCTGCACGGCGCGCTGCTGGTGAACCCGTATGACAGGAACGCGATGAGCGCGACGCTCTACCACGCGCTGACCATGGGCGCCGACGAAGTAGCCTACCGCTCCGGCCGCATGGCCGCGATCGTGCGCGACCGCGACGTGGCGCGCTGGGGCGACGACTTCCTGGCCGCATTGGCCGCCCTGCCGTCATCCGGGCACGACGACGCCCACGAAGAGCGCTCCGCCGCCTGAAGCTTGAACATTGAATGAAAGGGAAATGAAACCGTGATGGAATACGTCATCCTCAAGAATCCGGTCGCCGACTGGCTGGTCGCGCTGGTCGTGGTCGCGGCCGTGGCGGCCGGGCTGGACGCCGTCAAGTCGATCCTGGCGCGGCGCCTGGCGGCGCTTGCCGCGCGCACCGACGCCAAGTGGGACGACATCGCGGTCGCCGCGCTGCGCTCGACCAAGCTGCTGGTGCTGATCATCGTCGGCATCTATGCCGGCGCCAGCTTCCTGGCGCTGCCGGACAAGGCGCAGCTGTTCATCGGCCGCGTCACCATCACCGCGGTGCTGATCCAGGTCGCGATCTGGGGCGACCGCGCGCTGCGCACCTGGCTGGTGGCGACCCGCGCCCAGCGCAACGAAGACCCGGACCGCATCACCTCCTCGGCCGCCATCGCCTTCCTGGTGCGGGTGGCGCTGTGGGCGGTGGTGGCCCTGATGGTGCTGGACAACCTGGGCGTGAACATCACCACCCTGGTGGCCAGCCTGGGGATCGGCGGTATCGCCATCGCGCTGGCGGTGCAGAGCATCCTGGGCGACCTGTTCGCCTCGCTCTCCATCGTTCTGGACAAACCGTTCGTGGTGGGCGACTTCATCATCGTCGACAAGATGCTGGGCACGGTCGAGAAGATCGGCCTGAAGACCACCCGCGTGCGCAGCCTCTCCGGCGAGCAGATCGTGTTTTCCAATAACGACCTGCTCAAGAGCCGCATCCAGAACCTGCGCCGCATGGAGTCGCGCCGCGTCGTATTCCAGTTCGGGGTGTCGCACCTGACGCCGGCGACCCTGCTGCGTGGCTTGCCGGAGATGGTGCAGCAGATCGTCGCGGCCCAGCCGCAGGTGCGCTTCGACCGCGCCCACCTGGCCGGCATCGCGGCGCCGGTGTTCAACTACGAGGTGGTGTACTACGTCGACAACACCGACTACACCGTCTACATGAACGTGCAGCAGGAGATCTACCTGAGCATCCTCGCCGGACTCGAGGAACGCGGCGTGTCGCTGGCCCTGCCGGTGCAGCTGGTGCGGCTGGCGCGCGATCAGTCGCAGCTTGCGCAGGCCGCGCAAGCGGTGGACCAGGCCGCGTGGACCGGCGGGGACGACGCCAGGGCCGCGTAAGCCCGGTCAGGCGGCCCTGGCCAGGACCGCCAGCACCCCGTCCGCGGTCAGCGCGCTGGACGCCGGATTCTGGCCGGTGACCAGCCTGGCGTCCGTGATCGCGAACGGGGCCCAATCCTCGGCGCCGCGCTCATAGCGGCCGCCCAGCTCGCGCATCCGCGAGGCCAGCAGCCAGGGCGCGTTCGCGGCGATGTCTGCCGCGCCGGTGAAGCCATCATCGCGCCGCCGGCCGCCCCGTCGTGACCGGAAACTCGGCAATCTTTGCCCGATCCTGCTATCAAAGACGTGAGCACATGTACTCAGCGTCCTCTTCCTGCCCCGAACCGTCCTGTTGACCGTGTTCGTATCTGACAGGCGTGACTTTCCCGCCTCCCGCCGATTACATCGGCAGCAGTGCCTGACGTCACCGCCAGACTCGCCACGGGTAGCGCCGTTCTCTCTGCAAGAGCGATGGTGGCGGACCGTGCTTCATACGCCATAACTCGATACTGACCGCACGCCATACACATCCAACGTCTTCGATCTCTGTCGCTTGGTTTTCGCAACAAAGATGAGTCATGTGATGGTGTGCTTCCTTGCCAGTATACGTAGCATCAGACACCGGTGATGGAGCCAGAGTTCCGCTCCAAACCCGTTTCGCGGCCCCGAAATGGGCGCTACCATGAGCGGCATGGACACCCGACTTCTCGACGCCGTGCTGCGCCATGCGCAAGACAATGCCGATGCCGGCGGCATTGCCCGCACGCCCATCCCCGGCCTGATCACGATCTATTCGACCGGCCGCACCGAGCTGAGCTACCAGATCCCGCGCCCGCTCGCCTGCCTGGTCTTGCAAGGAAGCAAGCACGTGACGATGGGCAGCCAGTCGTTCACCTTCAATGCCGGCGATTCGCTCCTGATCATGGCCGACGTTCCGACCGTCAGCCAGATCACGCAAGCCAGCGCCGCCGCGCCCTATTGCGCGCTGGCGCTGGACCTGTCGCCCGAAGTCATCGCCGACCTGATGACCGAGATCGCGGTGGTGGAAGCGGGCGACGAGGCGCCGGTGCGCATCGAGCCCACCGAAGACCAGCTCGTGGACGTCACGCTGCGCCTGATGCGCATGCTCGAACGGCCGGCGTCGATCCCGGTATTGAAGGGGGCCCTGATCAGGGAATTCCATTACTGGCTGCTGGCCGGGCGCCACGGCGCCGCGATCCGGCGCCTGGGGCTGCCGGACAGCCAGGTGCGGCGCATCGCGCGCGCGGTGGCGCTGCTGCGCACGAACTATGCCCAGCGCCTGCCGGTGGAGCAATTGGCGAAGCTGGCCGGCATGAGTCCTTCGTCCTTCCACCAGCATTTCCGCGCCGTGACCTCGCTCACGCCGCTGCAATTCCAGAAGCAGCTGCGCCTGATCGAGGCGCGGCGCCTGATGCTGGCCGAAGGCAAGAATGCGAGCAATGCCGCCCATGCGGTCGGGTACGAGAGCGTGCAGCAGTTTACGCGCGAATACGGGCGCATGTTCGGCATGCCCCCGGTGCGCGAAGTCGCGGCCCAGGCCCGGCTGCACGCCGCGGCCTGAGGCGCCCTTCCTCGTTCGGGCGCGCCCGCCTCGGTGCGGTCAGATGGTCTGGCCGTCCGAGACCTCGATGCGCTGCCCGGTGATCCAGCGGTTGTCCTCGCCCAGCAGGCTGGCGATCATCGGGCCGATATCGTCCGGCACGCCGACCCGGCCGAGGGCGATCATGCCGGCGAAGGCGGCGTTCATGTCCGGCGTGTCGCGCACCGCGCCGCCCAGGAAATCGGTCTCGATCGCGCCCGGCGCCACCGTGTTGACCGCGATGCCGCGGCTGCCCAGTTCGCGCGCCAGGTAGACGCTCAGGATCTCGACCGCCCCCTTGACCGCCGCATAGGCGCCGAAGCCCGGGTAGGAGACGCGGGTCAGGCCGGTCGACAGGTTGACGATGCGCCCGCCGTCGGCCAGCAGCGGCAGCAGCGCCTGGGTCAGGAAGAACACGCCCTTGAAGTGGACGTCCACCAGGCGGTCGAACTGGGCCTGGGTGGTGTCCTCGATCAGCGCCGCGTCGCCATGGCCGGCGTTGTTGACCAGGTGGTCGAAGCTGTCGCGGCCCCAGGTTTGCTTCAGCGCGGCGCGCAGGTGCTCGACGAACAGCGGGAAACCGGCGACGTCGCCGACGTCGAGCCGCAGCGCCAGCGCCTGGCGGCCCATGGCGCGGATCTGGTCGACCACGGCCTGGGCGTCCTGCTCGCGGCTCTGGTAAGTGATGATGACGTCGCCGCCCTTCTGCGCGATGTGCAGCGCGGTGTTGCGGCCCAGGCCGCGGCTGGCGCCGGTGACGAGTGCGATCTTGTTCATGGTGTGCTCCTTCAGGTGGGGTGGAAGAGCACCCAGTATCGGGTTCGGGCATGCTCTCCCGTTGCCGGAAGCTGGCCTCTTTTTGCCTGATTCTCCAAATCCGCAAATGTGACATTCCGGGGGCCAAGGCGGGCGTAAGTACGTACATCCCTCTATGAAAGATGTTGAAATTCACGCGCTCCGGCCCCATGTACAATTGATCAATTACCGCCTATATTGGCGGATGCATCCCCGATGGCGACGGCGGCATCGTCGTCTATTTCATCCCTCAACGGAAAAGGAGTTCGCATGGCAATCAGTCTGCAAAAAGGCGGCAACGTCAACCTGAGCAAGGAAGCACCGGGCCTGACCAAGGTCATCATCGGCTTGGGCTGGGATCCCCGCTCGACCGACGGTTCCGCCTTCGACCTGGACGGCAGCGCTTTCCTGCTGAAGACCGACGCCAAGGTACGCGGCGACACCGACTTCATCTTCTACAACAACCTGAAATCGAGCGACGGCTCGGTGGTCCACGCCGGCGACAACACCACCGGCCAGGGCGACGGCGACGACGAGAAGCTGACCGTCGACCTGGCGCGCGTGCCGGCCGACATCGACAAGGTCTCGTTCTGCGTCACCATCCACGACGCCGACGCGCGCCGCCAGAACTTCGGCCAGGTGGGCAAGGCCTATATCCGCTGCCTGAACGCCGCCGGCGAAGCCGAGATCGCACGCTACGACCTGTCCGAGGACAGCTCGACCGAAACCGCGATGATCTTCGGCGAACTGTACCGCGCCGGCAGCGAATGGAAGTTCCGCGCCGTCGGCCAGGGCTTCAAGGGCGGCCTCGGTCCGCTGGCACGCTCGTTCGGCGTCAACGTCTGAGAGTTTCACAGGGAGCTTCCCTGACGGCCCGCGCCGCCTGGCGCGGGCCCGCAACGCCACGCCAGTGGCCGATCATCCATCAAGAGAGTCCACATGCGCGTCTGGTACAACAGGACGTTTTCGTCCGTGAATGCGGCGATCAAGCTGATCCGCGAGGCCGATACCGAAGGCCGTTTCACCATCATCCACAGCAACGCCAACCGCCATGCGCCGGCCGCGCGCCTGGCCCATGAATTCCACGTCGAGCCGACCGGCCTGAAAGGCGACGCCTATGTCGACTGGTGCCTCGCCTTCTGCCGCGACCACAGGATCGACATCTTCGTGCCGGGCCGCGAAGCCACCCTGCTGGCGGCCGAGCATGCGCGCTTCGCCGACATCAAGACCCGCGTGCTCAGCGCCGCCCCGCCGGCGCAGCTGAAACGCATCCACGACAAGGCCGATTTCTATGCCGCGACGGTGCTGCCGGACGCGCCGGTGGCGGCGTTCCGCCCCTTCGCGACCCTGGAGCAGTTCGACGCCGCCTATGCCGAGTTGCGCCCCCACCATGCGAAGCTGTGCGTCAAGCCGGCGCACGGCATCTATGGCCTGGGCTTCGCCATCGTCGACGAAGAGCGCAGCAGCGCCGCGCTGCTGATCAAAGGCGTGGAGTACCACATCGGCTACCAGGACCTGCGCCGCGGGCTGGGAGAGCTGGAGACTTTCAACACCATGCTGCTGATGGAATTCCTGGACGGCCCCGAATACAGCGTCGACTGCGTGGGCGACCATGGGCGCCTGGTCACGGGCGTGGTACGCCGCAAGCTGCCGCAAGCCGGCAGCGGCCAGCTGATCGACATGCGCCAGGACATCCTGGATGCGACGACGCGCCTGGCCGCCGACTACCAGCTCAATGGCGTGTTCAACGTCCAGTTCCGCGAGGGCGGCGGCCGCCCGCGCCTGCTGGAAATCAATCCGCGCATGTCGGGCGGGATCGGCATGGCCTGCCTGGCCGGCCCCAACCTGCCCTATATCGCGCTGCGCGGCTTTGCCGAAGGCTACGATGGCCTCGAGATTCCCGCGCCGCGCCACGGCATGCGCGTGGCCGAAGTCAGCGTCGCGACGGAGCTGGCATGAACGCGCCGCACCCATTCCCCATCCAGCGCATCGAACTGCCGACCGGTGTCCTCGACCTGCGCATCGACAGCGGCGCGTCCGAACTCGACGCCCTGCTCGGCTTTGCCGCGCGCGCCAACGCCAAGCGCGGCTTCCTGTTCCTCAGCAAGGTGCTGGGCAAGCACTGGCCGGCACAACCGATCGACATGCTGACGGTGCACGAGCGCCTGGCCGCGACCGTGCCGCAGCTCAAAGGCGCGGTCCAGGGCCCGGTGGTGTTCATCGCCATGGCGGAGACCGCGATCGGCCTGGGCCAGGGCGTGTTCGAAGCCTGGCTGCGCGCCCATCCGGGCCAACAGGCGCTGTTCCTGCACACCACCCGCTACCGGGTCGGCGATGGCCCGCTGATCGAATTCGAGGAAGCGCACAGTCACGCGCCGCGCCAGTTCCTGCACGCGCCGGTCGAGCCCGAGCTGCACGCTCTGCTGCTGGCCGCACGCACCCTGGTGCTGGTCGACGACGAAGCCAGCACCGGCAATACCTTCGTCAACCTGGCCGCCGCCTGTCGCCGCCTGAATCCGGGCCTGGAACGGGTGCACCTGGCCACCATCACCAATTTCATGGGCCGCGCCGCGACCGACGCGCTGGACGCCCGCTTCGGCATGCCGGTGACGAGCGGCGCGCTGGTCGAGGGCGAATTCAGCTTCGCGCAGGGAGCGCTGCCGCCCGACCGCGGCGTGGCGCAGCGCTATGCGGAAGACGCCGACCGCGGCGCCAGCCCCGCCTTCGGCCGCCTCGGCACGGCGCGGGCATTGCGGGCGCCGGAGCGACTGGCGGCGCGCCTGGCCGGCGAGTTCGCGCCCGGCAGCCGGGTGCTGGTGCTGGGCACCGGCGAATTCATGCACGTCTCGACCCTGTTCGGCGCCGCCCTGCAGCGCCATGGCGTCGACGTGGTGGTGCAGTCGACCACGCGTTCGCCGATCCTCACCTGGGGCGCGGTGAGCCATGCCTTGACCTTCCCCGACAACTACGGCGAGGGCATCGCGAATTACCTGTACAACGTCGCGCCCGGCCAGTACGAGCACGTGCTGGTCTGTCACGAGACCGCGCCCGGCCCCGCGCTGTTCCAGCTGGCCGGCCAGCTGAACGCGCGGCTATTCCACTTCCAGTCCGAGGACCACGTTGAAGAAGTTCCTGTTCGCTGACCTGGACGACACGCTGTTCCAGACCTTCGGCAAATGCGGCGCGCACCGGGACACCCCGGGCGCCCTGGAGCCGGCCGCCTATTACAAGGACGGCAGCATCTGTTCCTATACCACGCCTTCGCAGCGCTCGTTCCTGGCGCTGCTGCAGGACGGGATGACGATGATCCCGACCACCGCGCGCGACCTCGACGGCCTGCGCCGGGTGTCGCTGCCGTTCGACAGCTACGCCGTCATCAATTATGGCGGCGTGGTGCTCGAGCCGGGCGGCGCGCTCGACCAGCCCTGGCTGGACGGCATGCGCACGGCGATGCATGCCGCGCTGCCCGGCCTGCAAGAGCTGGCCGCCCACATCGACGACCATGGGAAGCGCAGCGGCTATGGCGGCCGCGCGCGCATGATCGAGGATTTCGCCACCCCGTTCTTCCTGGTGGTGAAGGATCCGGACAAACAGGCCGAGCGCCTGGCGCCGCTCGAGGAAGACGTGGTGCGGCCCTGGATCGCCGACGGCGACCGCGATTACTTCATCCACCGCAACGGCAACAACCTGGCCATCCTGCCCAAGGCGCTCAACAAGGCCAACGCGGTGGCCCACATCACCCAGCGCCTGAAGCGCGAATTCGGCGAGATCGTCACCTTCGGCATGGGCGACAGCCGCTCGGACGCGCGCTTCATGGCTGCCTGCGACTACGCCATCATCCCGCGCGGCACGCAGCTCGCCGGCATCACCGTGGGGGCGCTGTGAGCGACTGGGAAGACTTCTCCGGCAGCTACCGCAAGGGCGAGGTCAGCTTCCTGCTGCGCCGCCTGCCGCAGGAGGGCTTCGTCGACGTCGCCGAGAAGGAAGCGCTGATCCAGAGCGGCCGGCGCCACTACAGCCAGATGCTGTCGCCCGAGTCGGCGCCGTCGGCGCGCTACATGGCGCTGTTCGACGAGGCCTGCCGCGCCAACAACGCGCGCATGGCGCGCGACTGCCTGCGCCTGGCCCGCCTGATCGCCGCGCGCCCGCTGCACCGGCTGGCGCTGGTGTCGCTGGCGCGCGCCGGCACCCCGGTCGGGGTGGTCGTCGCCCGCCTGCTGCGCGAGCTGTTCGGACGCGACGCCGTGCACTATTCGGTGTCGATCGTGCGCGATCGCGGCATCGACGCCGCCGCCCTGCGCCACATCCTGGCGCACGGGCACCAGCCCGATTCCATCGTCTTCCTCGACGGCTGGACCGGCAAGGGCGTGATCGCGCGCGAACTGGCCGGCTCGATCGAGGTGTTCAACGTGCGCCACGGCACCCATATCGACGCCGGCCTGCACGTGCTGTCCGACCTGGCCGGCGCTAGCGCCTGCGCCGCCTCGTGCGACGACTACCTGATCCCGTCGAGCATCCTGAACGCCACGGTGTCGGGCCTGGTGAGCCGCACGGTGATGAGCGAGGACATGCGCGCCGACGACTTCCACGGCTGCGTGTTCTACGAACAGTTCGCGGCGGTGGACCGCTCGCAGGCGTTCGCCGACGAGCTGCTGGCGCTGGCGCTGGCGCAAGCCGACACGCTGCCGCGCGCGGAAGCGATCGACGCCGCGGCCGCGCGCGCGCGCTCGCAGGACTACATCGGCGCCGCGATGCGGCGCTACGGCATTGCCGACGTCAACCTGGTCAAGCCCGGCATTGGCGAAGCCACGCGCGTGCTGCTGCGCCGCGTGCCGCGCCTGGTCGTGCTGCGCGACCCTGGCGCCGCCGAAGTGGCGCACCTGGCCGTGCTGGCCGAAGAAAAACGGGTGCCGGTCGAGATCGACCCGCACCTGCCCTATCACGCAGTATCCCTGATCAGGAGTGCATCGGATGGCTAAATCACTGGGCGCGTCGCTGTACGTGCCGGCCAATCACAAGAACCTGACCGCGATCGCCAATGGCGAGCGCTTGCCGCACGCGCGCTCGCTGATCTTCTGCACCGAGGATTCGATCGCCGACCGGGAACTCAGCTGGTCGCTGTTCAACCTGTCGGTGGTGCTGGCGAACATGCGCCTGGACGTGGCGGCCGACCGCTTCGTGCGGGTGCGCAATCCCGAAGTGCTGGCGCGCGTGCTGGCCATGCCCGGCGCCGAGAAGCTCACCGGCTTCGTGCTGCCCAAGATCACGCGCCACAACTTCGACAGCTATTTCAAGCTGGTGCGCCACACCGGACACGTGTTGATGCCGACCCTGGAGACGGCCGAGGCCTTCGACGACGGCGAAATGCAGGGCCTGCGCGCCGCCCTGGAGGCGCCGGGCGTGCGCCACCGCATCCTGGCGCTGCGCATCGGCGGCAACGACCTGCTGGCCCTGCTCGGCCTGCGCCGCCCGCGCGGCATGACCTTGTACCGCACGCCGCTCGGGCCGGTGATCTCGCGCCTGGTGACGACCTTCCGGCCCTACGGCTTCATGCTGACCGCGCCGGTGTTCGAATACCTCGACCTGCCCGAACTGCTGGACCAGGAAGTGATCGAAGACCTGGCCCACGGCATGGTCGGCAAGACCGCGATCCATCCTACCCAGATCGCGGCGATCGAGCAGCACTTCAAGGTGACGCCGCAAGACCTGGCGGTGGCGCGCGCCATCCTCGACGCCTCGAGCCCGGCGGTGTTCCGCATGGACGACGCGATGCAGGAAGTCGCCACCCACCGCGCCTGGGCCGAGCGCACCCTCGAACAATCGCGCCTGTTCGGCTCGCGCGCCGAACTGGGCCACAAACCATTCCTGGAAGGAGAACCCTCATGACTACATTTGGACGCGGACAGAAGGGCAAGCTGGCCGACCTCGGCGCCGGCCACATCTTCGATGTCGACGTCGAGATCGCCGCCAACGGCGCCTCGGTCGACGTATCCTGCTTTGGCCTGGACGCCAACGACAAGCTGTCGGACGACCGCTACATGGTGTTCTACAACCAGCTGGCCAGCCCCGAAGGCGCGGTGCGCCTGGACCTGAGCGGCGCTCGCGCGCGCTTCGCGCTGAACCTCGACCTGTTGCCCAGCTCAATCACGAAACTCGTGTTCGTGGCGACGATCGACGGCGCAGCCACCATGCGCACGCTGGGAGCCAGCTCACTGTCGCTGGGCAGCGCCGTGCGCTTCCCATGGTCGGGCGCCGACTTCGGCGACGAGAAGGCCCTGATCGTGGCCGAACTCTATCGACGTGACGGCCTGTGGCGCTTCGGCGCCGTCGGCCAGGGCTTCAATGGCGGCCTGTCGGCGCTGCTGAAGCACTTCGGCGGCGCCGAGGCGGGTACGCCGGCGCCGGCCGCACCCGCGCCTGCTCCTGCTCCTGCTCCTGCTCCTGCTCCTGCTCCTGCTCCTGCTCCTGCTCCTGCGCCCAAGCCGGCGGTCTCGCTGTCCAAGGTCACGCTCGACAAGCGCGGCGACAAGGTTTCGCTCGACAAGCGACCCGGCGGCGGCTACGGCCGCATCCACGTCAACCTGAACTGGAACCAGGCCGCCATCGCGCCGCCGCCGGCCTCGCCGCCGCCTCCCTCTTCGGCCGCGCGCGGCGGCGGCTTCCTCGACCGCCTCACCAGCATGGCGGGCGACCTCGCGAACAAGGCCGGCGAGATGGCCAACAAGGCCGGCGCGGCGCGCAAGGGCCGCAGCGGCATCGACCTCGATCTCGGCTGCATGTACGAGCTGGCCGACGGCCGCCGCGGCCTGGTGCAGGCGCTGGGCAACACCTTCGGCGACTATGAGCGCGAACCTTTCATCCAGCTCGATGCCGACGACCGCACCGGCGCCGCCGCCAATGGCGAGAACCTGTTCATCAACGGCGAACGCTTCGACAAGATCAAGCGCGCGGTGATCTTTTCCTTCATCTACGAAGGCGCGGCCAACTGGGGCGTGACCAATGGCGTGGTGACGGTGACGGCGCCGGGCCAGGCGCCGGTCGAAGTGAAACTCGACGGCGGCGACCGCCAGATCATGTGCGCGATCGCGCTGATCGAGAACCGCGGCGGCAACCTGGTGATCACCAAGCTGGCCGAGTACTTCCAGCAGCAGGGCATGACCAGCGCGCACGAGCTGATGGACCGGCACTACGGCTTCGGCATGCGCTGGAAGACCGGCAGCAAGTAAACCCGTTACGGCAGGGCTGCTACCACTTGCAGCCCTTGTCGGTGATCGTCTCGATGGCGAGCGGCACCAGCAACAGCAGGTTGACCGTCGTCCGGCCCTCGGCATACTTGGTCTGGCAGTCAGGGCGCTTCGCCCTGCGCACCGCGCGTGACAGGTCGCTGTCGTCGCTGGCGCGCATCTGTTCGGATTCGCGCAGGCTTTGCAGCGCGGTCGGCGCCCGCGCGCTTTCCACTTGCCGCGCCGCGGCGCGCAAGGATTCCATATCGATGGTCCTGGCCGGCGCCAGCGTCTGCTGACTGTCCGTCGCCGGCGGCGTCTCGGGCGCCGCGGCGAGCGGCGCCGGTGGCGTTGGCATTTCCACGGCCGGCGCCCTCATCCGATTCGGCCGGCGCAGCGGCGCCGCCGTGACCGGAGGCGGCGCGAGCGCCGCTGCCGGCGCCGGCGGCCGCGGCGCCGGAATGAAGACGACCGCAACGTAGTCGACGGGCGCCTCCGCGTAGCGCGCATCGGGCGTTTCCGCGAAGCGCAGCAGCGCAAGCACGAACAGGAGATGCGCCAGCGCGACCAGCGCGCCGGAGACGCCCCGCGTCAAGCGTCGTCCCGCCGGCGAAGCCGCGCCGCCAGCAGTTCGGGGCGGTCGAGATACAGGAACACGTAACGCGGCAGGCGCTTCCTCGCTTGCCAGTGCAGGATATCGATGCGCGCGTCGTCGGCGAGCACCAGCACGCAGTTCGGCTTGTCGAACGGCGTGACCAGCAGCGTGTCCCGGCTCGCCACCCCATGGCGCCGGCGCCAGATCGGCAGCGGCGCATCGACCCTCTCCAGGCGCGCGACCGCCGCCAGCGGCAGCACGCCTTCGACACGCGCTCCCACGCTCAGGTGCAGCGCATCGTCCGTCATGACATGACGCCCTGCCCCGATATGCCAGCGGTCGCCGAGCACCCAGGCCAGCGTGTACAGCACGGCGACGGCGCCGAGGACGTGCAGCAGGGCCAGCTTGCCGGCATCCTCGACGAACAGGTTCAGCAGCAGGACGTGCACCGGCAGCTCGAGCAACAGGCTGACGAAGACGACGGCGGTGGCGGTGCCGTAGGCGCCGCGTTCCAGGTAGGTCAGCGCGACGCCGTCCGGCAGCGTGCACGCAGCGGTTTGCCGCCGCAGGCGCCTGAAGCAGCCGATCCACAGCAGGCGGTCAAGCCGGAGCATCCCCACCAGTTCGGGCGGCAGCAGCGCCGTTACCCGCGCATGCCATGGGGCCCGGGCCGCATGCGCGCTGCGCAGGCGCTGCCAGGCGTCCGGCGCGTGGGCGATGTCTTTCGCCATCAGCAGCAACAGGGGCAAGGACAGGCCGAGACTGCGCAAGAAGGGCTTGGCGGCATCAGGAGCGAGCGTCCTGGCGATGGAGACCAGGAATAAGGCGGCGAGACCCCAACCGGCTAGATCGCGCCAGGATGTGGTGCGCAAGGAGGAAACAAGTGAGGGCGGCTGCATGGATCGACGATAGGAGGATGAACCATTCGATTACAGCATGCGGAAGGAATATGAACAACGGCTGGCGATCGCCACATAGAAGATCATGCGCCTCGCATGGCTGAAATGAGACCAGCTCCCTGCGACGTGGAACTGCGCTCGTTGCAAAGCATCACCGGGCCTGACTTATTGTCCGCTTGATGCTCAGGAGGCCAAGGATTGACTCGTGCCAAGTCCTTGTGTTCGGCTTGGCGCAACAATGCCCTCTTGAGTTCGCCAACTTTCCTCAAGGGGGCGCCACATGCACGTCTGGACAGCCCTTGCGCTGGAAGTCCTCGCCACGCCGAACCGCAACAGAACCGCCAGCGCCCGCAAGAGGCGCATCACGAAGTATTTCCAAAGGCACTTCAACCTGAACCACGGAGACTACAAATGGCAATCGACGTGTATCTGCAGATTGACGGTATCAAGGGTGAATCCCATGACGACAAGCACAAGGACTGGATCGAAATCGTGCAGGCTCAATGGGGTGTGGCGCAACCTGTCAGCTCGCCGGGCTCCGCTACCGGTGGCCGCACCACGGGGCGCAGCGAATACTGCACGCTGTCGCTGGCCAAGCTCGCCGACCTCGCATCGCCTGTACTGATGCAGCACTGCTCGAACGGCAAAACCATCCCGAAGGCGAAGATGGAATTCATGCGAGCCGATGGTGACGGCAATCGGGTGAAGTATTATGAGGTCGAGTTAGAGAACGTACTGATCGGCAACATGGAACAGATGGTGGCGGAGGGAAGCATCCTGCGTGACCACATCTCCCTCCACTTCAGCAAGGTCAAATGGAGGTACACGCAGCAAAAGATCGGCGGCGGTACGGGCGGTCAAACCGCCGGCGGCTGGGACCTGGGCTGCAACAAGTCGTGCGCGTAACGGAGGTGGACATGGCCGATCAAAAAGACGACCCGCTCCGGCCCACCCAGGACTCGCGCGGCTTCTTCATGCTGCCGCGTTCGCCGGCAGAGTCCGGCTACTACACCTACGGCACCATGGACAACAAGCCGGACAGGGGTGGATACCAGTACCCTCACCCGATCATGATGCAGGCAATTCTGCGCGTGGGCCTGGAGTGGCAGGCCATTGATCGGCGCCGCTTCGGCATCGGTAACATCAGTCGTGCTGACGCATTCGATGACGATGATCACGACTCCCATCTGGACGGCCTGCAGGTGGATGTCCGGCCACTTCGTAAGGATGGGCTCGAAGAACCGGTGACATGGAGGCAAGCGCAGCTGTACGACAGAGATGGGACAGCGAAACTGATCGAGTTGTTCCGCACCTTCGCCCCGGTCAGGCTCGTTCTGTTCAACGACACCAGCATCCCGTTCGTTAGGACAGCCAGGCGTCATGACGACCATTTCCATGTAGCCTTGATCGGATGAGTATGCGCAAATTGACCTTGCTAGTTCTCGCTGGCCTGTGCCAGATAGGCAGCGCTGCCGAAGACAACAAAAAGCCCCACGAGCTGAATCAGTGGAACCCGCTCAATGCCAACTACAAGATTCACTCAGGCGGCACTGCCTATTCGGAGCTTCCTACGAAGACAGACAGCGCACTTTCGGTCGCTTTCAGGGACGAAGCGGCGAGACAGGTGTTCGAGCAGATCGGGCCGGACGTAGAGCCCGTCTGTGGGAGCGGCGAAAAGGGTTATCGGGTACGAGAGAAAAAGGGCATCTATTGCTCATTTACTCCTCGCTTGGAAAATCCTAAAAACTCACTTTACCGATGCTGGATAGGGATCGACCTGCGAACTGGCGAGGGCGACGTTCGGGTAACGTGTTGAACCGATGCCCACAGAATCCCTTCGGCAACGACTTGCCCGAAAGGTGAGAAATCCAGGGATGTACGCTCTGCTCGCTTGAGATTGGTGCGGAAGATGAAGCCCGGCAGGAGCAGGAAAAAAACGATCAGCGCAGGCAACGCGACGTTCATCAGAACGTGGTGTTATGCGGCCTTGGGTACGATAGTAACGCGAACCGACTGACCGTCGTCACGGCGAATCTTGAACTCGCCTGCAGCAGCCTGGCGTGCCGTTTGCGGGAGGCTCCGTTTGCTGGTCATGAACTGGCGCAACTGGTCCCGAGCTTGCGGATCAGCAAGGAGTTCTGACGCGAGCTGGCTTTTCAAGGCTTTCATGCTTTAACTATGCCACAAGTAAAAAACGATTGCATCTGACGATACGCTTTCTTGCGCATAAAAACAGAAGGCCGGCTCGCTAAGCGATACCGGCCCCATGTCCATCGGCGGAAGACTCCGCCAGATGAAAAAATATTACTGCAGCTTGATTTCGACGTCGACGCCAGCTGGCAGGTCCAGCTTCATCAGTGCGTCAACGGTCTTGTCGGTCGGGTCCACGATGTCCATCAGACGCTGGTGCGTACGGATTTCGAACTGGTCGCGCGAGGTCTTGTTCACGTGTGGGGAACGCAGCACGTCGAAACGCTGGATGCGGGTCGGCAGTGGGACTGGGCCCTTGACGACGGCGCCGGTGCGCTTGGCGGTGTCGACGATTTCCAGTGCGGACTGGTCGATCAGCTTGTAGTCAAACGCTTTCAGGCGGATACGGATTTTCTGGTTTGGAGCGGACATGCTAATTCCTTTAAAAGAACGTTCCGGCTTGCTGCCGGCAATGTGGTAAAGGTACTTCGGTACTGCTCAAGAGGCGGGAGTATATCATCGTTCCCGCTCAAACAGATGGGGACAGACCAAAAAGTCTGTCCCCATCGTTGTGCCGGCAAGACGCTCCGGAGAGCGCCTACCTGCGATCAAGGCCTGATGAATTAGGCGATGATTTTTGCCACGACGCCGGCGCCGACGGTACGGCCGCCTTCGCGGATTGCGAAGCGCAGACCTTCTTCCATCGCGATCGGAGCGATCAGCTTGACGGTGATCGAGACGTTGTCGCCTGGCATGACCATTTCTTTGTCTGCTGGCAGTTCGATCGAACCGGTCACGTCAGTCGTACGGAAGTAGAACTGAGGACGATAGTTGTTGAAGAACGGGGTGTGACGGCCGCCTTCGTCTTTCGACAGGACGTAGATCTCACCGGTGAAGTTGCTGTGTGGCTTGATCGAGCCTGGCTTTGCCAGAACCTGACCACGCTGCACGTCTTCACGCTTGGTGCCGCGCAGCAGCAGACCGACGTTGTCGCCAGCTTGACCTTGATCCAGCAGCTTGCGGAACATTTCCACGCCGGTGCAGGTGGTCTTGACGGTGTCAACGATACCGACGATTTCGATTTCTTCGCCGACTTTGATCACGCCGCGCTCGACACGACCGGTCACGACGGTGCCGCGGCCCGAGATCGAGAACACGTCTTCGACTGGCATCAGGAAGGCGCCGTCAACAGCACGTTCCGGGGTTGGGATGTAGGTGTCCAGAGCTTCTGCCAGACGGGCGATGCACTCTTCGCCCATTTCGCCTGGCTGGCCTTCCAGCGCCATACGTGCCGAACCCTTGATGATTGGCAGGTCGTCGCCTGGGAACTCGTACTTCGACAGCAGTTCGCGGACTTCCATTTCGACCAGTTCCAGCAGTTCTGCGTCGTCGACCAGGTCGCACTTGTTCAGGAACACGATGATGTATGGAACGCCAACCTGACGCGCCAGCAGGATGTGCTCGCGGGTCTGTGGCATTGGGCCGTCAGCGGCCGAGCACACCAGGATCGCGCCGTCCATCTGCGCAGCACCGGTAATCATGTTCTTGATGTAGTCGGCGTGGCCTGGGCAGTCAACGTGAGCGTAGTGACGGTTTTCGGTTTCGTACTCGACGTGCGCGGTGTTGATGGTGATGCCGCGTGCTTTTTCTTCCGGAGCCGCGTCGATCTGGTCGTAGGCCTTGGCTTCGCCGCCGAATTTCTTCGACAGGACGGTAGCGATTGCAGCCGTCAGGGTGGTTTTGCCGTGGTCAACGTGACCGATGGTGCCGACGTTGACGTGCGGCTTGGTCCGTTCGAATTTACCTTTTGCCATTTCCTAATTCCTTTAAGAGAAACGATATATTTGTTTAACTGGAGGGATGGGACGTCCCATCCCTCCATTATCTATTACTTGGACTTCGCGGTGACGATGGCGTCAATCACGTGCTTCGGAGCTTCCGAATAGTGCTTGAATTCCATCGTGTAGGTCGCGCGGCCCTGGGTCGCCGAACGCAGCGAGGTCGAGTAACCGAACATTTCCGACAGCGGGACTTCGGCCTTGATGATCTTGCCGCCGCCGCCTGGGATTTCGTCCATGCCCTGGACCATACCGCGACGCGACGACAGGTCACCCATCACCGAGCCAGCGTAGTCTTCAGGCGTTTCCACTTCCACGGCCATCATCGGCTCGAGGATGACCGGATTCGCTTTACGGCAGCCTTCCTTGAACGCCATCGAGCCCGCCATGCGGAACGCGTTTTCGTTCGAGTCGACGTCGTGGTACGAACCGAAGGTCAGGGTGACTTTGACGTCGACCACTGGGTAACCAGCCAGCACGCCGGTGGTCAGGGTTTCGCGCACACCTTTTTCGACTGCAGGGATGTATTCGCGTGGAACCACACCGCCCTTGATCGCGTCGATGAACTCGAAGCCCTTGCCTGGCTCTTGCGGCTCGATCGACAGGACTGCGTGACCGTACTGACCACGACCGCCCGACTGCTTGACGAACTTGCCTTCGACGTCGGTGACTGCCTTGCGGATGGTTTCGCGGTATGCAACCTGTGGCTTGCCGACGGTCGCTTCCACGTTGAACTCACGCTTCATGCGGTCAACGATAATTTCCAGGTGCAGCTCGCCCATACCACCGATGATGGTCTGGCCCGATTCTTCGTCGGTACGTACGCGGAACGATGGGTCTTCCTGTGCCAGGCGGTTCAGCGCCAGGCCCATTTTTTCCTGGTCGGCCTTGGTTTTCGGCTCGACTGCCTGTTGAATCACAGGCTCAGGGAAGACCATCTTTTCCAGGGTGATGACAGCCGAAGGATCGCACAGGGTTTCGCCCGTGGTCGCTTCTTTCAGGCCGACCGCAGCGGCGATGTCGCCGGCGCGCACTTCCTTGATTTCTTCGCGCTGGTTGGCGTGCATCTGCAGAATACGACCCAGGCGTTCTTTCTTGCCCTTGACCGGGTTGTAGACGGTGTCGCCCGAATTGACCATGCCCGAGTAGACGCGGAAGAAGATCAGCTGGCCAACGAACGGGTCGGTCATGATCTTGAATGCCAGCGCCGAGAATTTCTCATTGTCGTCAGCTTTACGGGTGACCGGCTGGTCGTCTTCATCGGTACCGGCGACTGGTGGGATGTCCACTGGCGACGGCAGGTATTCGATGACGGCGTCCAGCATTGCCTGCACACCCTTGTTCTTGAACGCGGTACCGCACATCATCGGAACGATTTCCGACGCGATGGTGCGCTGGCGCAGGGCGGTCTTGATCTCTGCTTCCGACAGATCGCCTTCTTCCAGGTACTTGTTCATCAGCTCTTCGCTGGCTTCAGCAGCGGTCTCGACCAGCTTCTCGCGCCATTCGTTGGCTTGATCGACCAGTTCCGCAGGGATGTCGCGGTAGTCGAACTTCATGCCTTGCGAAGCGTCGTCCCAGATGATTGCTTTCATCTTGACCAGGTCGACCACGCCCAGGAAGTTTTCTTCCGCGCCGATCGGGATCTGCAGAGGGATCGGGTTTGCCTTCAGGCGAGCGCGCATCTGCTCGTAGACCTTGAAGAAGTTCGCGCCGGTACGGTCCATCTTGTTGACGAAGGCCAGACGTGGGACTTTGTACTTGTTAGCCTGACGCCACACGGTTTCCGACTGTGGCTGCACGCCGCCGACTGCGCAGTAAACCATGCAGGCGCCGTCGAGCACGCGCATCGAGCGTTCGACTTCAATGGTGAAGTCAACGTGGCCCGGGGTGTCGATGATGTTGATGTGGTGAGGCTCGAAGTTACCGGCCATACCTTTCCAGAAGCAGGTCGTCGCTGCCGAGGTAATGGTAATGCCGCGTTCCTGCTCTTGCTCCATCCAGTCCATCGTCGCTGCGCCATCGTGCACTTCGCCGATCTTGTGGTTGACGCCCGTGTAGAACAGGACGCGTTCGGTGGTGGTGGTTTTACCAGCATCGATGTGAGCCGAAATACCGATATTGCGGTAGCGCTCGATGGGGGTCTTGCGTGCCATAATTTTTCCTAAATCTTTGAATGGACAAAACCGAGCATCATCTTGATGATCAAAATGAGCCCGGCCTGAACAACAGATACTGCAGGGGCATATTCAGGAGAAAAATCCCCCTGCGGTCTGCCCATTTTTTTAGAAGCGGAAGTGCGAGAACGCCTTGTTCGCTTCTGCCATGCGGTGGACTTCGTCACGACGCTTCATTGCGCCGCCGCGGCCTTCAGCCGCTTCCATCAGTTCACCACCCAGACGTTGCGGCATGGATTTTTCGCTGCGCTTGTTTGCGGCTTCGCGCAACCAACGCATGGACAGCGCCATACGACGAACCGGACGAACTTCCACTGGCACCTGGTAGTTGGCGCCACCGACACGGCGGGACTTGACTTCCACCAGCGGTTTAGCGTTGTTGATCGCGGTCGTGAACACTTCCAGCGGGTCTTTGCCCGACTTGGATTGAATGTGTTCGAATGCACCGTAGATGATGTTTTCTGCAACCGACTTCTTGCCGGACAGCATCAGAACGTTGACGAATTTGGCGACATCGGTGTTGCCGAATTTTGGATCCGGCAGGATCTCGCGCTTGGGTACTTCACGACGACGTGGCATTTCAATTCCTTCCTGTCTTCAGTTGAGTGCGGATTCCACACTCGCGAAAGGCCCTCATGACCCTTCACTTACTCGGCCTTGCGGCCGGCTCAACTTATCTAATTAATGTGACGTGTCGATGACACGCACCTCGAAGATTACTTCTTCGCAGCCTTGGCACGCTTGGCGCCGTACTTCGAGCGCGCTTGCTTACGGTCTTTGACGCCCTGGGTATCCAGTGCACCGCGAACCATGTGGTAACGCACACCTGGCAAGTCTTTCACACGACCGCCGCGCAGCAGCACGACACTGTGTTCTTGCAGGTTGTGGCCTTCACCGCCGATGTACGAAATGACTTCGAAACCGTTGGTCAGACGCACTTTAGCGACTTTACGAAGTGCCGAGTTCGGCTTCTTCGGGGTGGTGGTGTACACACGGGTGCACACGCCACGTTTTTGCGGGCAGTTTTCCAGTGCCGGCGACTTGCTCTTCACAACCGCGGCTTCACGCGGCTTGCGAATCAATTGATTGATGGTTGGCATCGTTCCTAATCCAACTAAATTGCTGCTACGTTGACGACCCGGGACGGCAAACGAGCTGGCCCGGGGACTAAAACCTAGTCCCGTAAGAATTGACAGCGCAGGCGACGAAAGCCACTCGACGAAAGGAGCGGCTGCGAATGCGTATACGATGTGCAGAATAAAAACGAGAACTCGCGAATATACGCTGAATGTGACGGCGGGTCAACCGATTTGCCACTTCGCTCAGCTCGCCTGGGCGAGCGGGCCGGTAAACCGTGGTGAATGTGGCATCACCGCGACGGGCCTGCCCCATGACGGTGCAAAACGTGCCTGCGGGCACTCACGCTTGACGCGCGATCTCCACGAACGCTTCCAGGTAGGCGGTGCCGGCATCCACTTCGCGCGTGCCCAGGAAGATCTGCTTGAACACCCCTTCGTGCCCCAGCCGCACCGGCGCTACCGCCATCCTTCCCGCATACTCGTCCACCAGCCAGCGCGGCAGCGCCGCCACGCCGCGGCCGCTCGCCACCATCTGCAGCATGATGTCGGTGGTCTCGATGGTCTTGCGCTGGCGCGGCGCGCAGCCGGCCGGCAGGAAGAACTGGTTGTAGATGTCGAGCCGTTCGACGTCGACCGGATAGGTGATCAACACGTCGTCGGACAGGTCGGCCGGCTCGGCGTGGGAACGCCCGGCCAGCGGATGGCTGCTGCCCACCACCAGTACCTGCTCGTAGTCGAACACCGGCACGAAGCG
This sequence comes from Massilia timonae CCUG 45783, assembly GCF_000315425.1. GTDB lineage: Bacteria > Pseudomonadota > Gammaproteobacteria > Burkholderiales > Burkholderiaceae_D > Telluria > Telluria timonae. The sequence continues at coordinate 524,340 of NZ_JH992922.1, forward strand.
CAGCCCCGGCTTGAACAGCGGGTCGGGCGTGACCAGCAGGTCGATTTCGTAGCCGTGCAGGGCCTTGAGGCCGCCGAACTGGAAGCGCTGCTTGACGTCGACGTCGACCTCGGGCCATGCGGCCAGGTAAGGATCCACCACTTTCAACAGCCACTGGTAGCAGGGATGGCACTCCATCCCGATGCGCAGGGTGCCGCGCTCGCCGCGCGCGTATTCATGCATCAGGCGCTCGGCATGCTCGAGCTGGGGCAGCACCCGTTCGGCCAGCGCCAACAGATAGCGCCCGGCCTGGGTCAGGCGCAGCGCCCGCCCCTCGCGCGTCCAGACCGGCGTGCCGAGCTGCTGCTCAAGCTTCTTCACCGTGTGGCTCAAGGCCGATTGCGTCAGGCACAGCACGTCGGCGGCGGCGGTCAGCGAGCCGCGCCGGTCGACCTCGCGGATCAGGGACAGGTGGATGCGTTCGATCATGTCACATGAATGAAATTAATGGATGGATGAAATCATACCAATTTTATTCATGAATCAAGCGGCCTATCATGAACTCATCCATTCTTATCAGGCTGACTTCACCATGACGACTACCCACACCCTCGGCTTCCCGCGCATCGGCGCGCGCCGCGAACTGAAATTCGCCCTCGAACGGTTCTGGAAGGGCGAGGCCTCGGCCCAGGAACTCGGCGCGCAGGCGGCAGCGCTGCGCCAGCGCCACTGGCAGCAGCAGGCCAGGCTCGATTTCGCCGCGGTCGGCGACTTTTCGCTGTACGACCAGGTGCTGGACATGAGCTTCACCCTCGGCAACGTGCCAGCGCGCGCGCATGCGCACCATGGCGATGCGCTCGACGCGCCGCTTCATTCTTATTTCCGGGTGGCGCGCGGCCGCAGCCAGGGCGATCACGACCACGCCTGCGGCGGCGTCCATGCCGGCGAAATGACCAAGTGGTTCGACACCAACTACCACTACATCGTCCCCGAATTCAGCGCCGACACCGGTTTCAGGCTCGACACCGCGCGCCTGGACGAACAGCTGGCCCAGGCGCGCACGCTGGGCGTGAAGGCCAAGCCGGTGATCATCGGCCCCCTCACCTATCTGTGGCTGGGCAAGGCCAAGGACGGCAGCGACCGGCTCGACCTGCTGCCCAAGCTCCTGCCGGTATATGCCGAGCTGCTGGCCTGGTTCGTCACGCAAGGCATCGAATGGGTGCAGGTCGACGAGCCGGCGCTGGTTACCGAGCTCGATGCGCGCTGGCAGGCCGCCTATGCGAGCGCCTACGACCTGCTCCAGCACAGCGGCGCCAGGCTGCTGCTGGCGACCTATTTCGGCCGCCTGGAAGATAACCTGGCGCTGGCCTGCGCGCTGCCGGTGGACGGCCTGCACCTGGACGCGATCCATGCCCACGCCGAGATCGCGCCGGTGATCGACGCCCTTGGCCCGGACAAGGTGCTGTCGCTGGGCGTGATCGACGGCCGCAATATCTGGAAGACCGACCTGCACGCCACATTGGAATGGCTGGAGCCGGTGCAGCGCCAACTGGGCCAGCGCCTGTGGATCGCGCCATCGTGCTCGCTGCTGCACGTGCCGGTCGACCTGCAGAACGAGACCACGCTCGATCCCGAAATCCGCTCGTGGCTGGCGTTCGCCGTGCAGAAGCTGGAAGAATTGCGCATCCTGGCCCATGCGCTCGACCACGGCCGCTCGCAGGTGCAGCTCGAACTGGTCGAGAATGCCGCCGCGATCGACCGCCGCCGCGCCTCGAAGCGCGTATCGAATCCTCAAGTAGCGCAGGCCCTGGCCGCGATCACCCCCGAGCTGGGCCAGCGCGCCAGCAGCCACGCCGAACGCAGCCTGCAACAGGCCGCCCTGCTCCAGCTGCCGAGCTACCCGACCACCACCATCGGCTCCTTCCCGCAGACGGCGGCGATCCGCCAGGCCCGCAATGCCCATAAAAAAGGCGAACTGGATGCGGCCGCCTACGAGGAAGCGATGCGCGGCGAGATCGCGCGCTGCGTGCGCGAACAGGAAGCGCTGGGGCTGGACGTGTTCGTGCACGGCGAGGCCGAACGCAACGACATGGTCGAATACTTCGGCGAGCAGCTCGACGGCTATGCCTTCAGTCAGAACGGCTGGGTGCAATCCTATGGTTCGCGCTGCGTGAAGCCGCCGATCCTGTTCGGCGACGTGCGCCGCCCACAGGCGATGACGGTCAAGTGGACGACTTACGCACAGTCGCTGACCGACAAACCGATGAAGGGCATGCTGACCGGCCCGGTGACGATCCTGAACTGGTCGTTCGTGCGCGACGACCAGCCGAGGTCCGTGAGCTGCCGCCAGCTGGCGCTGGCCATCCGCGAGGAAGTGCTGGACCTGGAGCGCGCCGGCGTGCGCGTGATCCAGATCGACGAGGCGGCCCTGCGCGAAGGCTTGCCGCTGCGGCGCGGAGAATGGAAGGACTACCTGGACTGGGCGGTCGAGTCATTCCGCATCACGGCCAACGGCGTGGCGGACGAGACCCAGATCCACACCCACATGTGCTATTCGGAGTTCAACGACATCATCACCGCGATCGCCGCCATGGATGCCGACGTGATCACGATCGAGACCTCGCGCTCGGATATGGAACTGCTGGACGCTTTCGATGACTTCAGCTATCCGAACGAGATCGGGCCGGGCGTGTACGACATCCATTCGCCGAACATCCCGAGCCAGGATCACATCGTGGACCTGATGCGCAAGGCCGCGACCCGCATCCCCCCCAACCGCCTGTGGATCAATCCGGACTGCGGCCTCAAGACCCGCAACTGGGAAGAAGTGCTGCCGGCGCTGCGCAATATGGTGGCGGCGGCGCATACCCTGCGCGCCGCCTGAAGCCAGCCCTCAGTTGGTCTTTTTCAGGAAGTCGCTGACCGCCTTCACCAGCAATGGCGAGACTGGCAGCGACGGGTCGCTGTAGGCCGCGGCCTGCAGCGCCGGGTCGGCCCGCACGTGCTTGAAGATATGGTTCATGCCGGGAATGATGGCCAGGGTCGCATCGGGCTTGGCGCGATGCAGCCCGTAGGCCTGGGCCACCTCCACCTGGATGTCGGTATTGCCCTGGACGATCAGCACCGGCATGGTCAGGGCGGCGATGCGCTGCGACGGCACGTACTTGAACCACGAGATCACGTAGGGCTGGATACTCGGCCGGTAAGCAGCCATCAGCGCGGGCGGCACCTGGTCGACCGTCGCGCCGTTCTCGAGCGCCGCCAGGATGCGCTCGTTTTCCTTGTCGAGCTCGGGCGGCAGCTTGCCGGCAAGCTGCTTGCGCAGGATGGCCGGGGCGCCGTCGGCGGCGCCGGCGATCGAGACGAAGGCCGCGGCGCCGGCCTGCTGCGCCGCCAGCATGCCGATCAGGGATCCCTCGCTGTGACCGATCACGGCCACCGGGCCGAAGCGCGCATCGGCCTTCAGCTTGCCGAGCCAGGCCGCGGCATCGTCGACGCCGGTCTCGAAGCGCAGCTCGGATTCAGGCGGTCCGGCCGCCAGGCTGGCGGCCACACCGCGCTTGTCGTAGCGCAGCGAGGCGATGCCCTCCCCGGCCAGCGCCACGGCCAGCATCCTGAGGCTGTCGTTGCGGCCCGGGATCAGGGGATTGTTGCCATCGCGGTCGGTCGGGCCGGAACCGGCGATGATCAAGGCGACCCGCGGCTTGCCCTCTAGGGCGGCCGGCAATTGCAGGGTGCCGGCGATGCGGCCGGTCGGCGTGTCGAGATTGATGTGTTCTTCGGCCGTTTGGGCCGAGGCGATGCCGGCGGCCACGAACAGCAGCAGGGTAGCAACGAGGCTGGTGGCGGATTTCATGCGCGCTCCGCAGTGATCGTCCTGGGCGAGACCGCCAGGACCGTCAGCCAGCCCAGGAAGGAAAAGCAGCGCTGCAAACCCACGAAACACAGGAACCAGACAGCCCACTGCGCGGCGCTGAACTTGACCGGCTGGTACTGAATTCCGGCCGCGTGCAGCAACCCGATCGTCGACATCGCCGTGAGGATCACCACGGGTATGAAAAACCACCACTTCCTTTCAAGCTCTGACATAGCATTCCTCATTCAATATCATTCACGCCGCCACCGGCAGGCCGCGCTGCGCCAGGCAGAAATCCTGGATCCGTTCCAGCGCCGCCTCGGCTTGACGCTGGTCCAGCCCCGCCCCGAAATGGTAGCGGCGGGTAGCGGTCTCGATCTCGATCCGGCCATGGCCGAAGCCGAGGGCATCCCACTTGGCTTCCGGCGTCCAGGCCTCCGGCGCCGGCAGCAGCCGCAGCGCGCGGATCTCGTCGGGCCGGAAGGCCAGCTCGATCGGCGGCAGCTCGCCCGCAGGGGCGATGTACAGCTCATCCCGGAACACGAAGTTGCGATACAGCGCCCAGGCCGCCACGCTCACGATGGCCAGCGCGCAGGCGGTGAAGATGGCGACGCCAGGCGACAGGTCGCGCTGCGCGCCGCTGGCCAGGCCATAGACCAGCAGGCAGACGAAGCAAAAGGACATGCACGCGGCAAAGCCGCGCTTCTGGGTTGGACAGACGATATGCAGGACCAGGCTGGCGCTCATTCCTTTTCTTCGAAAACGGCCTTGACCGTGAAAGATACCACTTCTCGAAGAATGGAATATGCGCGGATTCTCTCGCGCCCTACATTCCCGGCTCCAGCGCGCCCATGAACCAGCCCAGCTCTCCGTCCAGCGCGGCCCGGATCGGTCCCGGCGTGAGGCCGGTCCAGCGCTTGAACGAGCGCCGGAAATTGGCGGCGTCATGAAAGCCCAGGTAGCGCGCGACCTGCTCGTTGTCGGCCCGCTCGACCTGGAACAGCCACAGCGCCACATGGGTGCGCACCTGGTCGAGCTCGCCCTGGAAGTGGGTATGGTGGCGCAGCAGCTGGCGCTTGAAGGTCGCCGGGCTGACGCCGAAGTCGGCGGCGGTGCGCTCCAGCGTCGGCGCCGTGCGCACGTTGGCCAGCAGATAGTCGTACAACGCGGCCAGGATGCCGGGTGCGCGCGCCTCTTCCTGCTCGGCGGCCCGCTGCGCCAGGCGCGCCGCCATCTCGCTGGCGCGCGGCCAGGGCCGGTCGAGCCAGGCCGCCGGCAGCAGCATGGCGTCGAGCTGGCAACCGAAGCGCAGCTCGGCGCCCAGGTGGACGTGGTGCTGTTCGACGTGGCGCGGGGCGCCGCGGTTGAAGCAGAAGCGCCACGGCAGGCGCTCGCCGCCCAGCCAGCGGCACAGGGCGACCACCGCCGTCATGTGCATCTCGACCAGGGCCGGCCGGATGCCGGGCGCGCCATAGGCGTCGACCCAGTACAGCAGCGCGACCTCGCCCCAGGTCACGAAGCGCGGCCGCAACAGCGGCGTCAGGCGCGCGTGGAAACGGCACAGGGTCTGCAGCAGCGTGCGCAGGTCCGGCGCCTGCACCAGCGCGTGGCTGGCGGCGCCATCGTGACCGGGCAACAGCAGCTGGCCCAGCATGAAGCTGGTGTCGGGGCTGTCCAGCGCATGCAGGGTATTCGCCAGTTGCTGCAGGTATTGCGCCGGCGCCACCAGGCGGTCGGGATGCAAGCCTGCCAGCAGACCCGTATCGCGCAGCAGGTCGGCGTCGCTCGCATCGCGCGAGCGGCCGTATTCCAGCGCCAGCGCGGGCTGCTGCCGCGCCGGGATCGACGGTTCTCCGGCCGGCTGCCAGGCGGTCACACGGCGTCCATCTGGCGGCACAAGTCGGACAGCAGCGCATCCGGCGCGCCCTGGGCGGGCGCGCAACCGTGGCGCAGCGAGATCCGCACCCGGCCCTTTGGCGCATGGTGGCGCATCGAGGACACCATGCGGCACAGGTGCTGGGCGGCTTCGCGCGCCTCGCCCTCGTGCAATCCGGGCATCAGCACCGCGAAGCGATCGCCCGCATAGCGGCACAGCAGGTCTTCGTTGCGCAGGTTCAGGAGCAGCATGTGCGCCACCGCCTGCAGCACGCGGTCGCCCTCCGCCTGGCCGTGTTCGCGGTTGATGCGGTGGAATTCGTCGATGTCGAACAGCACCAGCGCGCAGCCCTGGCCATCGTTGCGCCGACTCTCCAGGCGCAGCTGCTCGCGCAGGTAGGCGGCGTCGGCCAGCTGGGTGATGCGGTCGAACGGGCGGTGGTTGCGAAACAGCCGCTCGCGCTTGCGCATGTGGTCGGACAGCGTGGCCTGCTCGAGCCTCCAGTAAGCCATGCCGACAGTGAGGACCAGCATCCCGAGCGGCAGCAGCGACTCCAGCGCGTTGTCCCACAGCGCCGCCTTGTCGACGTCGACCACCTCGTCCAGGCAGTCGGCCCAGGAGCCGAGCATGATGCAGGCCAGGCCGCCGGCCAGCAGCCGCGTGACCAGCCCATCCGGCCGGCTGGACAGCACGATCAGGCACCACAGCGCCGCCAGCAGCGAGGTGCCGCCCTCGCTGGCGATGTCGACCCAATCCCATTCGGCCATCGGGATGAGCGACCCCGCGCCGACGAACAGGAAGGCAAAGGCGCCGAGCAGCGCGCCGATCAGCAAGGCATGGCGGATCACGTTGGACATGGGGCAGCGTTCGAAGTGGATCGCCGGAACATAGCGCAGCCACATGACCGCAGGATGACAGGATGGCAAAGCTGTGGCATCCCGGCACGGGGTCCGAACGGCTCACGTCGCATGGCGTCCCATCGCATTCACCCGCCGCCGCCCTGCGGCGTGCGCCATGGGTGGCGGGTCATTTCAGCTCATCTTCGGTCTACGCAGGCGCTCTTGCGGACCGGCGTCACCAGATCGTCACATTGAGACACCAGAATCCGCCCCACTCCAACTATCTTCTTGCCCCCATGCGCCATCTCGCCCTCCCCGCCGTCACCGCCAGCCTGCTGGCCGCCGCCGGCGTCCACGCCGCGCCGGCTCCGGCCCCGGCCGTCGAATCCAGCGTGGTCGTCACCGGCCAGCGCGCCAGCCTGGCGCGCGCCATCGCCGCCCAGGAACAGGCCGACAACATCGTCAGCGTCGTCAGCAGCGACGACATCGGTCACCTGCCGGACAAGAACGCCGCCGAGGCGCTGGCGCGCGTGCCGGGCCTGTCGGTCCAGCGCGACCAGGGCGAAGGCCGCTACGTGGTGGTGCGCGGCCTGGACGCCGACTACAACAGCGTGACCATCAACGGCGCCCTGGTGCCCTCGCCGGAAGCGACGCGCCGCGCGGTGGCGCTGGACGTGCTGCCGGCCGGCCTGGTGCGCTCGCTCGAAGTGACCAAGTCGGCCACGCCCGACCAGGACGCCAACTCGCTGGGCGGCACGGTCGAGGTCAAGACCCTGTCGGCGTTCGACCTGCCGGGCAAGCTGCTCAGCGTCGGCGTGGCCGCCAGCCACGACACCAACACCGACCAGAACAGCCCCGGCGCCAACCTGCTGTGGGCCCAGCGCTTCATGGACGGCAAGCTGGGCATCGCCGCCGGCCTGTCGGGCGAGAAGCGCAAGTTCGGCTCGGACAACGTGGAAACGGGCGGCGCCTGGGACGGCAACCGCCTGGAAGGCTTCGAGATGCGCGACTACCTGCCCACGCGTGAGCGCCGCGCCGGCGCCGTCAACCTCGACTACCGCCCGGACGCCAGCACCAGCTACGCCCTGCGCGGCTTCCTCAGCCGCTTCTCGGACGAAGAGTCGCGCGACCGCATGACCGTGGGCGACTTCGAGAACGACGACGAAAGTGTGGTCGAAGGCGAGCTCGCCCCGGCGACCGTCGAGCGCCGCCTGCGCCAGCGCAAGTACACGCAAGAGATCCGCTCGCTCACCGGCTCCATGGACCGCCGCTTCGGCGACGCCTGGAAGATGCACCTCGAAGCCGCCACCAGCCGCGCCACCGACGAGACGCCGAACGCGATCAGCGACGCGCGCTTCACCAACGTCGAGAGCTTCGAGGGTGTCGGCTTTACCAACACCCGCGCCCCGCACCTGATCGCCCCGGCCGGCGTGCTTGATGCCGCCAACTACGAGCTCGATTCGTTCGCGATCGAGCGCGCCTACGCCAGGGACACCAGCCACCAGCTGCGCCTCGACCTGCAGCGCGAATTCGACGCCGGCGACTGGAGCGGCGCGCTCAAGTTCGGCGCCAAGGCCACCCGCCGCGACAAGCGCACCGACACCGACGCCTGGGAATTCGGCAGCGACGACCCGGAAGACGGCGATTACTGGGGGGCCGGCCCGACCTCGATGAGCGCCTTCGTCAATGGCACACGCATCGACTACCCGTTCGGCAACCTTGGCTACACGCTCGACCCGAACCTGGTACGCGCCCGCTTGGCCGGCCTGAACCGCGAGGGCGCGCGCGCGATCGTCGACTCGGCGCTGGACGACTTCAAGCTGCAGGAAGACATCGACGCTGCGTACGTGCAGGCCAGCCTGCGCAGCGGCGCCTGGTCGCTGCTGGCGGGCGTGCGCGCCGAGCGCACCCGCTTCAAGGCCGACGGCTCGCAAGTGACGGACGAAGAAGAGATCACGCCGCGCGGCGCTGCGCGCTCCTACACCAACTGGCTGCCGGGCGTGCACCTGCGCTACGACCTCGACCAGCACACCAGCCTGCGCGCGGCATGGAGCAACTCGGTGGTGCGCGCCAATTTCGCCCAGCTGGCGCCGGGCGTCAGCCTGGATGGCGACGATGAAGCCACCATCGGCAACCCGGACCTGAATCCGCTGCGCTCGCACAACCTGGACCTGGGCATCGAGCGCACCATCGGCGGCGACGGCGTGGTGTCGGCCTATGTCTTCACCAAGGATATCAAGGACTTCACCTACGCCACCGACCTGGCCGGCCGCGGAGACTGGGTCGACTTCAATAGCGCGATCTCGTACGCCAACGGCGAACAGGCGCGCGTGCGCGGCATCGAACTGGCCTGGCAGCAGCCGCTGCGCATGCTGCCGGCGCCGTTCAACGGCCTGCTGATCGGCATCAACGGCGCCATCACCCACTCGCGCGCCGATATCGACAGCGCCGATGGCGACGGCGGCGTCGGCACGCGCGAGATCCGCATGCCGGGCCAGTCGAACCGCATCGGCAACCTGATGGTCGGCTACGAGTCGGGTCCGTTCAGCGCGCGCCTGGCGATGAACTACAAGTCGCCCTACCTGCTCGAACTGGGCGAGGACGTGCTCGACGCGAGCCAGGACCGCTACGTCGACACCCAGAAGCAGCTGGACTTCTCGATGTCGTTCAAGCTCGACAAACGCTGGCAGCTGACTTTCGATGCCAGCAACCTGAACAACGAAAAATACTACGTGTACATGGGCGACAAGTCCCGCAACGCGCAACATGAACAATACGGCCGCACCTTCAAGATCGGCCTGAAAGCGAGCATCTTCCAATGAAAAAAATCGTTTCCCCGATCGTTGCACTCATCGTCCTGGCGGCGCTGCACGGCGCCATGTCCGCAGCACTCGCCGCACCGCAAGTGGCAAAGGCGCCGCTCGATGCCGAAGAACTGGCTGCCCTGCCGGGCGGCGCCTGGCTGGCGCTGAACAAGCGCGGCCTGCGCCTGGTCGGCGCCGACGGCATCGACCGCGCGACGCTGGCCCTGCGCGGCGAGCGGCTCGACCTGCGCCCGATCCAGGGCGGCGCCCTCGCGGTGCTGGTCGACTCGAACCTCGAACAGGCCCAGCCCGTGCGGATCGACCTGGCGGCCGGCACGCTGACCCGCCTGCCGGCGATTCCGAGCGCCGGCTTCGGCATCGAGGCGGCCTGCATGTACCGCGACGCCCAGAACCTCGACCACGTGTTCCTGGTGGGCGCGGATGGCCAGGCGCAGCAATGGCTGCTGGGCGAGCCCCACCGCCTGGTGCGCCGCCTGGCGCTGCCGACCGGCGTCGAACACTGCCGCGTCGACGACGCCTACGCCACCCTGTTCGTGGCCGAGGAAGGCATGGGCCTGTGGGCCTATGGCGCCGACGCCGAAGGCCCGTCGGCGCGCACGCCGGTGGCGCTGCGCGCGCCCTATGGCAAACTGAAAGGCGAGATCCAGGGGTTGGCGGTGCTGCCTGGCGGCGTGGCCGCCCTCGGCGAAAACGGCCAACTGCTCGGCTGGCGCCGTGCCGGCGCCGCATGGCAAGCATTGCCGGCGCGCGCGCTCGGCGCCAAACAACTGGTGGCCCTGGGCGGCGGCTCCCTGATGGTGCAGACGAAAAAAGGCTGGCAGTCGCCGGCCCTGGCCTGGAAAGCCGGCAGCGCGCCGCCGCGTTCCCTGCCGATCGTGATGCCGCGCATGCAGACCGCGCCGGTGGCGCAGATGGGCGACGCGGCCGACGACCCGGCGATCTGGGTCAACCCGCTTGATGCCAGCAAGTCGCGCATCCTCGGCTCCAACAAGAAGCAGGGCCTGCTGGTGTATGACCTGGACGGCCGCCAGACCCAGTTCCTGGCTTCCGGTCGCCTGAACAACGTCGACGTGCGCCAGGACCTGCGCTTCGAGGGCCAGCGCGTCGACCTGGCGCTGGCCACCCAACGCGACGAGCAGGCGATGGTGCTGTACACGATCGACGCCGGCGGCGAGCTGGCGGAAGCGGCGCGCCTGCCGACCGGCCTGGGCGACATCTACGGCACCTGCCTGTACCGCACGCCGGAAGGCGGCCTGGATGCTTTTGTGAACGACAAGGACGGCCGCTACGAGCACTGGCAGATCACCCGCAGCGGCGGAAAATACGGCGCCAGGCTGGCGCGCCAGTTCAGGGTCGCGACGCAACCCGAAGGCTGCGTGGCGGACGACCGCAGCGGCCTGCTGTTCGTGGGCGAAGAAGACAAGGCGCTGTGGGTCACGTCGGCCAGGGCCGACCAGCCGGCCAAGCTCGAGATGGTGATGCCGGTGGGCGAATGGCTGCACGACGACATCGAGGGCATGGGCATCTACCACGGCGACAAGCGCAGCTACCTGGTGGTGTCGAGCCAAGGCAACAGCAGCTACGTGGTGTTCGATGCGGCGGCGCCGTTCAAGGTGCGCGGCGCGTTCCGGGTCGGCATGGATCCGGTGGCCGGCATCGATGGCGCCTCCGAGACCGATGGCCTGGAAGTGAGCTCGGCGAACTTCGGCGGCCCGTTCGCGCGCGGCATGCTGGTGGTGCATGACGGCTTCAAGCGCATGCCCGAAGGCGCCCAGAACTACAAGGCGGTGGCCTGGGACGACGTCGCCAAGGCCCTGAAGCTGGAAGATTGAGGCGGCGCGGGTTCCGCCAGGTGGCTGCTCAACCAGCGCGCCACCTCGGCCGCCCGCTCCTCGATCCGCGGCCCGAAGCCCTGGCTCGCCAGCAGCGCGATGCCGTTCGGGTTGCGCAACACGCCCGGCGCCAGCACCGGCTGGCCGCTGGCGGTGTCGATGAAGAACGGCGCCAGCTGCTCGCGCAGCAGCGGCGCCAGCACCAGGTTGTGCGAGGACACCAGCACCAGGTCGCGCCCGGCCAGCTGCTCCAGCACGGCGCATGCCGCCGAGACCGACTCCAGGTGGTTCGTGCCGCGGAACACCTCATCGATCAGGCAGATGCCCGGCGGCTGGCCGGCGGCATCCAGCAATTCCTTCGCGCGCCGCAGCTCCGCCATGTACAGGCTCTCGCCGCCCAGCAGCGAATCCTCGTTCTGCATGCTGGCGCGCACCGGCAGCGCCGGCAGGCAGGCGCGCGTCGCGTAACAGAAGCCGAAGGCGCGCGCCGCGATCGCGTTCAGGCCCACCATGCGCAGGAAAGTGCTCTTGCCCGAGGCGTTCTGGCCGGAGACGAAGGCGCCTTTTCCTTGCAACGCCACCGACAGCGCGACCGGCTGCGCCATCAGGGGATGGACGCCGCCCTCCAGCACCAGCGTGCGCGCATCGCCGCGCTCGGCCCAGCACCAGCGCTCCATCGCTGCCAGGTGACGCGCCAGGGTCACGTCGGCCTCCAGGTTCGCGCAGGCCAGGTAGCACTCGCGCAGGAAGGCACGCTCGGCATGCACGATGCGCCGCGTCTTGAAATGATAGACCACATTGGCCGCTGCGAACCAGTCGGCGTACTGCAGCGCGCCCGGGATCATGCGCAGGCTCAGCGAGCGCGCCAGGCGCACGTGCAGGCGTTCCGCCCTCGGGCGCGCCGCCACGAAAGGTTCCAGCAGCTGCCCGCCCTGCCCGCCCAGCAGGCTGGTCGCGCGCAGCAGCGCGTGCAGCGCGCGGATGGCGGCGGCCCATTCCTCGAGCGGGCGGTGCAGGCGCATCTGCAGCGCCATCAGGGGCGCTAGCGCCGCCAGGGTCAACATCCAGCCCAGCGGCTGGGTCGCCAGGGCGGCCAGCGACAGCAGCAGCGCGAGCGGCAGCAGCCATAGCCAGTGCGGCCACCACGGGATTGTCGGCGCCGTATCCTGGAACAGCAGGCCGGCCACCTCGGCATCGGCATGGCGCAAGGTAGACAGGCTGGCGTCGATCGCATCCAGCCGCGCCGGGTCATCCATCAGCGCCTGCAGGCGCGCGCGCTGCGCGACGCATGCCGCATCGTCGATGCCGGCCCGCAGGCGCCGGTGCAGCACCTGGCGCGCGAAGATGCTGGCCTGGGGCGCCAATTTTTCTTCGTACGATTCGAGCAGCAAGTCGTTCCAGGTCTGGTCGTCGATGCCGGCGGCGCCATCGAGGCGATACAGGCGCTCGACCTCGTCCGGGATGAAGAAATGGCGCCGCGGAGGGGCGGGTGGGACGAGCGCGAGGCTGCGCCACAGGTCTTGCAGGCGGTCGAACAACGACACTGATGGACTTTCTGGAGAACCGGCCGCGCCGGGTGCCAATCCAATATACGGGTCGATTGCCATCTTGCAAGATCGAAAACATTTATGGGTTGAAATTACCCATGACGCATGTTCAACATTGAATTCGACAATGTACGTTTCCAAACATACCGGTTTCCGAATCGCTGGCACGATCATTGGCGCAAGGCTCCCACCAACAACGACCAAGAAAGGTAGGCCCGATGAAACGCGCTTCGCTCGCAGCCGCGCTATGCCTGATGTTCGGCTCCGCCACCGCCCAGCAGGGCGACGGCACCCTGTTCTCCACCAAGATCAATGTCTGGAAACCCAACAAGGTGGAGGCCACGCCGGAGCGTATCGCGGCGCTGAAGGCCCCGCAAGGCTTCACGGTCAGCGCCTTCGCGACGGGCCTCAAGAACGCGCGCATCATCGCGGTGGCGCCGAACGGCGACGTGTATGTGAGCCGGCGCGACCAGGGGGACGTGCTGCTGCTGCGCGACGCCAACGGCGACGGCCGCGCCGACGGCGCGCCGGTCACGGTGGCCAACCGCGCCGGGGCTCACGGCCTGGCGATCCGCGACAACAAGCTGTACCTGGTCACCGTCAAGGAGCTGTTCGTGGCCGACATCAAGCCGGACGGCCGCCTGGGCGAACTCAAGATGCTGCTCGGCGACCTGCCCGATTCGGGCCAGCACCCGAACCGCACCATGGCCTTCGGCCCGGACGGCATGCTGTACCTGAGCGTCGGCAGCACCTGCAATACCTGCAACGAGAGCAATGTGGAAAACGCCACCTTGCTGCGCGTATCCCCCGACGGCAAGAGCCGCAGCATCTATGCCAGCGGCCTGCGCAACATGATCGGCTTCGGCTGGCATCCGACCACGGGCGAGCTGTGGGGCTTCGACCACGGCATCGACTTCCTGGGCGACGACGTCCAGCCCGAAGAGATCAACAAGATCGAGCTGGGCAAGCAATACGGTTGGCCGCATGTGTATGGGGCCGGCGAGATCTACCCGCAAAGCACGCCGCAGGGCGAGATCATCAAGGAGCAATGGAAGGCCCGCAGCACGCCGATGGTGCTGGGCTATACCGCGCACGCGGCGCCGATGCAGTGGGTATGGGGCGCCGGCAGCGCTTTCCCGGCCGAATACCAGGGCGACGCTTTCGTGACCATGCGCGGTTCGTGGAACCGGGTGCCGGCGTCGGGCTACGAGATCGTGCGCGTGCGCTATCAAAACGGCCAGCCGACCTCCGTGGAACCTTTCGTCACCGGCTTCCTGACGGACGGCGGCAAGACCCATATCGCGCGTCCGGTCGGCCTCGCGCTGGCCAAGGACGGCGCGCTCCTAATGGCGGACGACGCCAACGGCGTGATCTACCGCATCGCCTATACCGGCGGCAAGGCGGCCGCCGCCACGCCGCCGAAGGCGCCGCCGGGTCCGATGGAAGAGCAGGTCAACAAGGGCAACAAGGTCCCGCTGGCGAACCAGCGTCCCGAGACCGAAGCCAAGGGCCAGTTGAGCGTGACGTCGCCGAGCTTCAGCGCCAACGGGATGATGGACGAGCGCTACACCGAGTATGCGGACGGCGTCTCGCCGGCGCTGTCCTGGAAAGCCGTGGCGGGCGCGAAGTCGTACGCGGTCATCGTGGAAGACCCGGACGCCAAGCCGGTCACGCCCTTCGTACACTGGGTGATGTGGAATATCCCGGCCACCATCACCAGCGTACCGGAAGGCGTGCAGGAGCAGCCGCGCCTGTCCGACCCGGACGGCGTGCTGCAGGGCCGCACCACGCGCGGCGCGCCCGGCTACTATGACCCCAAGCCGCCGGTCGGCGAGGCGGCGCACCGCTACCACTTCCAGGTCTATGCCCTCGACAAGATGCTCGACGTGCCATTCGGCGCCGACCGCGACCAGGTGCTGGCGGCGATGAAGGGCGATGTGCTGGCCAAGGGCGAAATCGTCGGCAGGTACGGCCAGAAGCAGCAGCCGCAGAAGTGAGCGCGACGCGGACAGTCCTGTCCGCGAACGACCGCAGGGAGGCCGGACGGACACCGCGGACAGCGGCGTTCGCCGGCCCTCACCTTATGAATCAATAACTTACATCCTGGCATGGATCGTGCTGTAACGACAAGCAACCCGTCGTTACTGGACACGCCATGATTCGCGATACATCTCTGCAAGACGCCGTCGTCGCCCCGCCGGCCGGCCACAACATCAAGCGCCGCGCGCTGCTGCTAGGGGGCGCCGTTGCCCTGGCCGCCGCCAGTTTCTCCCTGTACGCCGCCTGGAGCGGCAGCGAGCATTCCGTCTCCGCCAGCCGCGTGCGCATCGCCGAAGTCCAGCGCGGCACCCTGGTGCGCGACGCCGCCGTCAACGGCCGCGTGGTGGCCGCCGTCAGCCCCACCCTGTATTCCACCGCCCCCGCCACCGTCAACCTGAAGGTCGCCGCCGGCGACACCGTCAAGAAGGGCGACGTGCTGGCGGTGCTCGAGTCGCCCGACCTGACCGACGCCCTCAAGCGCGAAGTCTCGACCTACGAACAGCTCAAGGCCGAGGTGGCGCGCCAACAGATCCTGGCGCGCAAGCAGCAACTGCTGGCCAGGCGCGAAGCCGACACCGCCGAGATCGAGCGCCTGTCGGCCCAGCGCACCGTGGAGCGCTACGACAGCGTGGGCGTGGTCGGCATCATCGCCAAGATCGACTACCAGAAGGCCCAGGACGCCCTCAATTCGGCCGGCATCCGCGCCAAGCACGCGGCGCAGGCGGCCAACCTCGAAGGCGACGACGTCCAGCTGGCGATCCGCACCAAGACCAACGAGATGGAGCGCGCGCGCCTGTCGATGGCCAACGCCCAGCGCCGGGTCGACGAACTGACCGTGCGCGCGCCGGTGGACGGCTTCATCGGCACCCTGAACGTCCAGAACCGCATGGTGGTCATCGCCAATGCCCCGCTGATGACGCTGGTCGACCTGTCCAAGCTCGAAGTCGAGGTCGAGGTGCCCGAAACCTATGCCGGCGACCTGGGCCTGGGCATGAGCGCCGAGATCACCCTGCCCTCGGGCCGCGCCACCGGCAAGCTGTCGGCGTTGTCGCCCGAGGTGGTCAAGAACCAGGTGCTGGCGCGGGTGCGCTTCGACGGCGAGCAGCCCAAGGGCCTGCGCCAGAGCCAGCGCGTCAGCGCGCGCCTCCTGATCGAGGAAAAGCCGAACGTCCTGATGGTGCAGCGCGGCCCCTTCCTCGAAAACGAAGGCGGCCGCCACGCCTACGTGATGCGCGACGGTGTCGCGCAGCGCACCCCGATCCAGGTCGGCGCCACCAGCATCTCGGCGGTCGAGATCCTCTCCGGCCTGCAGGCCGGCGACCGGGTGGTGGTGGCCGGCACCGACGCCTTCGAGAACGCCGCACGTGTTTCGATCAACTGAAATCTTCCAGAACAAGGAGCCAACCATGCTGCGCATGACCAACCTGAGCAAGGTGTACCGCACCCACATGATCGAGACGCACGCGCTGCGCGGCTTCGAGATCCACGTCAGCCAGGGCGAATTCGTCACCGTGACCGGTCCGTCCGGCTCGGGCAAGACCAGCTTTTTGAACATCGCCGGCCTGCTCGAGGAATTCACCTCGGGCGAGTACGTGCTCGACGGCGTCAACGTGAAGGGCCTGGACGACGCGGCGCGCTCGCGCCTGCGCAACGAGAAGCTGGGCTTCATCTTCCAGGGCTTCAACCTGATCCCGGACCTGAACCTGTTCGACAACGTCGACGTGCCGCTGCGCTACCGCGGCTTCAATGCGCGCGAACGCAAGGAGCGCATCGAGGACGCGCTGGCCAAGGTCGGCCTGGCCTCGCGCATGAAGCACTACCCGGCCGAGCTGTCGGGCGGCCAGCAGCAGCGCGTGGCGATCGCGCGCGCGCTGGCCGGTTCGCCGAAACTGCTGCTGGCCGACGAACCGACCGGCAACCTGGACACGCAGATGGCGCGCGGCGTGATGGAACTGCTGGAAGAGATCAACGCCGCCGGCACCACGATCCTGATGGTGACCCACGATCCGGAACTCGCGGTGCGCACCCATCGCAACGTGCACATCATCGACGGCCAGGTGTCCGACCTGGTGCGCCGTTCGCCGTCGCTGGTCGACAGCGTGGCTTCCGTCCCAGCCTGAGGAGCTGCCATGTTCGGCTATTACTTCAAGCTCGGCGTGCGCAGCCTGCGCCGCAACCGCTACCTGACCGCGCTGATGGTGCTGACCCTGGCCATCGGCGTGGCCGCCAGCGTCTCGACGCTCGCCATCCTGCACGCGATGTCGGGCGACCCGATTCCCTCCAGGAGCGACCGCCTGTTCGTGCCCTTCATCGACAACGCCCAGCCCGAAGGCTATATCCCGGGGTCCGAGCACATCGACATGCAGATGACCTACAAGGACGCGATGAACCTGCTGCGCGCCAAGCCGGGCGACCGTGGCACGGCCATGTACGGCACCGGCATGCCGATCGAGCCGCCGCGCACCGACATCCCGGCCTTCACCGGCTATGGCCTGGCGCCGACGCGCGATTTCTTCGCCATGTTCGAGGTGCCCTTCCTGCATGGCCAGCCGTGGAGCGTCGAGGACGAGACGCGCGGCGCCAACGTCGTGGTGCTGAGCCGCGCGGTAGCGGAGAAGCTGTTCGGCGACGCCAGCCCGGTCGGCCAGCGCCTGCGCATGGGTGGCGAACCGTTCACCGTGGTGGGCGTGCTCGACGAATGGAATCCGATGCCGCGCTACTACAAGCTGATCGGCAGCGGCCCGGCCACCGGCGAAGACTTCATGATTCCCTTCACCACCGCGGTGCGGCGCGAGATGCCGGCCTACGGCAGCGTCAACTGCAGCGAGTCGCGCGATTCCGGCTTCGCCTCGCTGCTGGCCTCGGAATGCACCTGGATCCAGCTCTGGCTCGAAACCCGCTCCGGCATGGACCGCGCCGACCTGCACGCCTTCCTCGAGAACTACGCGAGCGAGCAGCGCAAGATGGGCCGCCTGAAGCGCCAGGCCCCGGTCGAGCTGTACGACGTGATGGAATGGATGGAAAAGCAGAAGGTGGTGGGCAACGATACCCGGCTGTCGGCCTGGCTGGCGTTCGGCTTCCTGCTCCTGTGCCTGGTCAACACCGTCGGCCTGCTGCTGGCGAAGTTCTCGGTGCGCGCCTCCGAGGTCGGCATCCGCCGTGCGCTGGGCGCTTCGCGGCGCGACATCTTCCGCCAGTTCCTGATCGAGACCGGCGTGGTCGGCCTGGCCGGCGGCGTGCTGGGACTGGCGCTGGCCTTCGGCGCCCTGGCCCTGATCGGCATGGAAAGCAAGAGCATGGCGGCCGTGGCGCGCATGGACTGGCAGATGCTTGCCTTGACCTTCGTGCTGTCGATCTGCGCCGCGCTGGTCGCCGGCCTGCTGCCGACCTGGCGCGCCTGCCAGGTGACGCCGGCCATCCAGCTCAAATCGCAATAATCATCAGGAGGACTGAATATGGAAATCCGACCAATCCTGTCCGCGCTGCTGCGCAACAAGACCGGCCCGATCCTGGTGGCGATGCAGGTCGCCCTGAGCCTGGCGATCCTGGCCAACGCCCTGCACATCGTGAACGAAAGGCGCGAGGTGGCGTCGCGCCCTTCCGGCCTCGACGACGAAGCCTCGACCTTCTACTTCTCAGTGCGCAACCTGAACCAGGACACGCCCGAGCAGATGCTGGCCACCATCAAGCGCGAGCTGGACGTGCTGCGCGCCGTGCCAGGTGTCGTGGCCGCGGGCCAGGTGTCGCAGATGCCGATGTCGCAAAGCGGCAGCACCACCAGCGTCGCCGCCGATCCGCGCCAGGAGCGCGAGAGCGCCTATGCGTCGGCCTATATGTCGGACGGCTCGATGGTCAAGACTTTCGGCCTGAAGCTGGTCGAAGGCCGCGACTTCCTGGCGCACGAAATCCCGGAAGTCAACCAGGCCACCAACCGCGAGCTGCCGACCATGATCCTCATGACGAAGGCGCTGGCCGAGAAGCTGTGGCCCGACGCGCCCGCGGTCGGCAAGACCATGTACTTCGGCACCGGCAGCGAAGCGCGCGGCGCCCAGGTGGTCGGCGTGGTCGAGCGCCTGCAGACCATCCACGCCGAAGTGGGCCAGGATGCCGAGTATTCGATCCTGATCCCGGCGCTCATGTACGGTACGCCCGGCACGATGTATGCGCTGCGCAGCGAAGCGGGCGAGCGCGACCGCGTGATGCGGGAAGCCGAACAGGCGCTGCGCAAGTCGTCGGCCACGCCGATGATCCTGCGCATCGCGACCGTCGAGGGCGACCGCAAGGACCGCTACCGCGCCGACATGGCGCTGTCGTGGATGCTGGTGACGGTGAGCGCGCTGCTGCTGCTGGTGACCTGCAGCGGCATCGTCGGCATGGCCAGCCTGTGGGTGACCCAGCGCCGCAAGCAGATCGGCGTGCGGCGCGCGCTGGGCGCGCGGAGAATCGACATCCTGCGCTACTTCATCGTGGAAAACGTCATGATCACCAGCGGCGGCGTGGTCGGCGGCGTGCTGCTGGGCGTGGGCCTGAACCAGCTCCTGGTGAGCAAGCTGGAAATGACGCGCCTGCCGCTGCCCTACCTGATCGCCGGCGCCCTGCTGTTCTGGGCGATCGGCATCCTCGCCGCCTATGGCCCGGCCTGGCGCGCGGCCAGCATCTCGCCGGCGCTGGCCACCCGCAGCACCTGACCCGGACAGTGCTATGCTGGCGGCCATGCCCACAGTTCTCATCATTGACGACAATGCCGCCGTCGCCATGGCGCTCGAAGTGCTGTTCTCGCTGCACGACATCGCGGCGCTGCGCGCTGCCTCGCCCGAGGAGGGCCTGGACCTTCTCGGCCGCGAACCGGTCGACCTGGTGATCCAGGACATGAACTTCACGGCCGACACCACGTCGGGCGAGGAAGGCGTGGCGCTGTTTCGCGAGATCCGCCTGCGCCATCCCGACCTGCCGGTGATCCTGCTCACCGCCTGGACCCACCTGGATGCGGCGGTCGACCTGGTCAAGGCGGGCGCCGCCGACTATCTTTCCAAACCCTGGAACGACGAGCGCCTGCTGGCCACGGTCGGCAACCTGATCGAGCTGGGCCAGGCCAATCGCGCGCTCGGTAGCCGCCTGCAGCGCGAACGCAAGGCCAAGCGCGAGCTCGAGCTGAACTTCGACCTGCGCGGCCTGGTGTGGCAGGACCCGGCCACCGAACGCGTGCTGCACCTGGCCTGCCAGGTCGCGCGCGCCGACGTGCCGGTCTTGATCACGGGGCCCAACGGCACCGGCAAGGAGCGCATCGCCGAAATCATCCAGACCAATTCACAAGTGGCCGCCGGTCCCTTCGTGGTGCTCAATTGCGGCGCCCTGCCGTCCGAGCTGATCGAGGCCGAGCTGTTCGGCGCCGATGCCG
The DNA here is from genome assembly GCF_000315425.1 of Massilia timonae CCUG 45783. GTDB lineage: Bacteria > Pseudomonadota > Gammaproteobacteria > Burkholderiales > Burkholderiaceae_D > Telluria > Telluria timonae. The sequence goes on from NZ_JH992922.1 coordinate 544,532, forward strand.
GCGCCTATACCGGCGCCTCGAAGGCGCGCGAAGGCAAGTTCGAGGCGGCCGACGGCGGCACCCTGTTCCTCGACGAAATCGGCAACCTGCCGCTGGCCGGGCAGATGAAGCTGCTGCGGGTGCTGGAAACCGGCCGCTTCGAGCGGCTCGGCTCGAACCGCGAGCGGCAAGTGAAGGTGCGCGTGATCAGCGCCACCAATGCCGATCTCTCCGCGATGATCCGCGCCGGGACCTTCCGCGAAGACCTGTTCTATCGCCTGAACGTGATCGAGCTGCGCCTGCCGCCGCTCGCGAGCCGTCCGGGCGACATCCTGCCGCTGGCGCAATCATTCCTGGCGCACGGCAAGGCCCTGCATCCGGCGGCCGAGGCGGCACTGCTGGCCCATCCCTGGCCCGGCAATGTGCGCGAACTGAAGAACGTGATGGCGCGCGCCAACCTGCTGTCGGGCGGCGCCACCATCACGGTGGCGGACCTCGGCCTGCCCGCGGCCAGCCTGCCGGCCCAGGACCTTGATCCCGACCGCGACGCCATCGTGGCGGCGCTGGCGCGCGCCGGCGGGGTGGTGGCGCAGGCGGCAAACGAACTTGGCCTGTCGCGCCAGGCGCTGTACCGCCGCATGGAGCGGCTTGGGATCGAACGTCCGTGAGCGAACGCCAGGCGCCGGCCCGGACCAGGTTCTCGCTGGTCACGCGCCTGTCGGCGCTGGTCGGCACCCTGCTCGTGCTGGCCATGCTGGCCGCGCTCGGCCTGGACGCCCTGTTCCCCGGCCGCCCGCTGCTGGTCGCGGGCCTGTGCCTGCTCGGATTGCTGCCGGTCGCGATCATCACCCTGCGCGCGCAAGTCCAGCCGATCCTGTCGCTGTTTCGCGCGCTGGAAGGCACGGTGGACAGCTACCGCGACGGCGACTTTTCGTTCAGCCTGCATTGGCCGCACAACGACGAGCTGAGCGACCTGATCGCGGCCCATAACCGGCTGGGCGCCGTCCTGCGCGAGCAGCGCCTGGGCCTGGCCCAGCGCGAGCTGCTGCTCGATTCGATGGTGCAGAACACGCCGGTGGCGATGCTGCTGGTGGCGGATACGGTCGGCCACGCCGGCGTCATCGTCTATGCCAATGTCGCCGCCCGCCAGTTGCTGGCGCATGGCCGCAAGCTCGAGGGGCACGCCCTGCGCGCCGTGCTCGACGAGGCGGCGCCGGCCCTGCGCGAAGCGCTGGCGCGGGGCGGCGACGGCCTGTTCAGCGCCGGCGAAGGCGAGAACGAAGAGGTGTATCACCTGGCGCGCAGCACCTTCAACCTGAACGGCCGCCGCCACGAGTTGCTGCTGCTGCGCCAGCTGACGGCCGAACTGCGGCGCCAGGAAGTGCAGACTTGGAAGAAGGTGATCCGCGTGATCAGCCATGAGCTCAACAACTCGCTGGCGCCGCTCGCCTCGCTCGCGCATTCCGGCGCCGAGCTGGTGCGGCGCGGGCAGGTGGAGCGCCTCCCGCAGATTCTCTCGACCATCGGCGAACGCACCCGCCACCTGGAGAGCTTCATCCTCGGCTATGCGTGCTTCGCCAAGCTGCCGACGCCGCGCCTGGAAGCCTGCCCGTGGTCAGAGCTGGTCGCACGCCTGGCCGGCCAGGTCGATTTTTCCGTCGAAGGCGAGCTGCCGCCCGACCCGGCCTGGGTCGACGCCGCCCAGCTCGAGCAGGCACTCCTGAACCTGCTCAAGAACGCGCACGAATCCGGATCCAGGCCAGACCGGGTCCAGCTGCAGGTGCGGCGCGTGCAGGACCAGCTGCGCATCGACGTACTCGATCGCGGCAGCGGCATGAGCGAGGCGGTGCTGACCCAGGCGCTGGTGCCCTTCTATTCGACCAAGCGCAGCGGCACCGGCCTGGGGCTGGCGCTGGCGCGCGAGATCGCCGAGGCCCACGGCGGACGCATCCTGCTCGCCAACCGTGACGGCGGCGGGCTTGCCGTCACGCTGTTCCTGCCGGGGCTGCCGGCAGCTTCCCCCACCTGAAAGGACATCATGCTGACCGTCATCGGCAAGGCCACCTCGATCAATGTGCGCAAGGTGCTGTGGACCTGCACCGAACTGGGCTTGCCGTTCGTGCGCGAGGAGTGGCAGGACGGCCACGCGGCGCTGAACCCGAACCGCATGGCGCCGGTGCTGGTCGACGACGGCTTCGTGTTGTGGGAATCGAACACCATTTGTCGCTACCTGTGCGAGCGCCACGCCGGGGCGTCGCTGTGGCCGGCCGAGGCGCGGGCGCGCGCCCGCGTCAGCCAGTGGATGGACTGGCAGGCCACCGAATTAAACACGGCCTGGCGCTATGCCTTCATGGCGCTGGTGCGCAGCAGCCCGGCGCACCGGGACCCGGCGCTGATCGAGGCCGGCATCGCAGGCTGGAACCGCCACGTCGGGCTGCTCGATGCGCACCTGGGCGACAACGGCCCCTGGATCGCCGGCGCCGGCTTTTCGCTGGCCGACATCGTGCTCGGCCTGTCGGTCAACCGCTGGCTGATGACGCCGATGGCGCGGCCCGACTATCCCCACGTGGCGGCCTGGTACGCGCGTCTTGGCGAACGTCCGGGCTTCGGCGCCTGGTGCGGCAACGGGGTGGCATGAGCCGTCTCTGGTAAGATCGGCTCTGATTTTCCAGCCGCTCGACCATGCCGCCGTCCACCATCGATCCCCGCTTCGCCCAGCCCGGCCATCCGCCCGCCACCATCGACGAATTCGAAGGCGTGCGCTTCCTGCACCTCGGCACCTCCTGGGTGCAGGGCGCGATGCGCCTCGCCAAGCCGGACACGATCGAGCTCGAATACGTGCAGATGATGATGTGGACGCTGTTCCAGCGCGCGCCGCGCCACATCGCCCAGCTCGGGCTGGGCAGCGCCGCGCTCACCAAGTTCTGCTACCAGCGCTTTCCCGAGGCGAAGGTCACGGCGATCGAACTCAATCCCAACGTGATCGCGATCTGCCGTGCGCTGTTCGGCCTGCCCGACAACGATGCCCGCCTGGACGTGCGCGAAATGAATGCGCTCGACTTCGTGCTCGACCGCGCCAACCATGGCAAGTTCGACGTGCTGCAGGTCGACCTGTACGACCAGGACGCGCGCGGCCCGGTGCTCGATTCGGTCGAGTTCTATCAGGGCTGCCGCGATTGCCTGGCGCCGGGCGGCATCGTGACCGCCAATGTGTTCGGCGACTTCAGCAACTACGACAAGAACTTCCTGCACATGGAGCAGGTCTTCGACGCCGTCGCCTGGCTGCCCGAGGTGCACGATGCGAATATCGTCGTGCTGGCCTTCGGAGAGGCTCCCGAACTCGACTTCGCGGAGCTGTACGAGCGCGCCGGCGAGATCAAGCGGCGCCTGAACCTGCCGGCCAAGAACTGGGTCAACGGCCTCAAAGAGTGGATGCGCGACCACTCGTGATCGTGTGGCGCGGCGTGGGCGGGCGGCGTCCCGGACGGGGGCCGGTCACGCCCAGTTCGGACGCCGGCACCGGCGCGCCGAGCAGCGCGAACACCGCGCCGCAGGGTTCGCGCTCCAGCGCCAGCACCGGGAACACCCGTTCGAGATTGGCATACTTGGCCCAGGCGCCGGCGCCGCGCGACTGGCTCGGCGGGATCGACATCGCGGCAAAGCCGCGTGCGCCGTTCTCGAGCGCCGCGATGCTGCGCACGCGGGCGGCGCACGCGTTTCCGTCCAACCTCGCGTCGGATACGTGGGGCTCGCCGGCGTCCATGCAGCGCACCCGCAGCTGCGCGCCGGGCAGCGGATGGTCATGGATCTTCTGGTTGGGAGCGTGCCAGAGCTGCATCAGCACGATGCCGGTCGGCCCGTGGGCGTCCCAGGCGCTTTCGAGGCTGCCGTGGTGCTGGAGGCCGTAGCGCTTGCATAGCTGGGTGATATTCATCTAGTCGTTCCGTTGCCGTTGGCGCCGCTCGCGGCTGCGGCGAGCGGCGGGATCCTGCATGGCGCGCAGCAGGATCTCTCGTGAGACATCGCAGCTCTCGAGGTACACCAGCCCGGCCGACACGCCGCGCGTCTCGGCCAGGAACAACGCATATTCGGTAGCGAGCGCGGACCGCTCGTCGATTCGTCGTTGGATCATGATGTGGCTGCCTACGAAGTGCGGCGAAAGCGCCGGCTTGAGATGTAATGCTAAAGCCACTCGGCAGCACACCCTTGGAAATCTTGTTAGAGAACGTAACAATCCAGCAAACTCTCTGCAGCAACATTTCTCACCAAAAATTTCTTTATTCTCAATGCATTACCCGACACTCATGAATATGTCGTGAAGTGTGAGGGCGCGTCTCTTTTGCGCGACGACCACCCCGCCTATTCACCTTCGTATTTACTTATTTCAATAACTTCGTGGTGTAGAGACATACCCCATTGCTAACATCAAATGACATCCGAACAAGCGGATGACATGACAAAACTCAATGCAGGGGGTAGAGGATGACCAGGAAGTTGAACAAGAAAACACTGCCGCAACGCGCCCTGCTGGCGTCGGCACTGATGGCGGCGCTGGCGCCGGCCAGCGCCCAGGAGACGGACAGCAATATGTCGCAGGTCGTGGTGCTCGGCTCGCGCACCCAGGCCAAGACCGCGCTCGACACCGCGGTTCCGGTGGGCCTCATCAACAGCAAGGACATCCAGTCCGCCGGCACGCTCGAGCTGGGCAAGGTGCTGCAAGACCTCGACCCTTCGTTCAACTTCACCAGCACCTTCGTGAGCGACGGCACCGACATCATCCGCCCCGCCACCCTGCGCGGCCTGGGCCCGGACCAGCTGCTGGTGCTCATCAACGGCAAGCGCCGTCACCAGCAAGCCCTGGTCAACGTGCAGCAGACCATCGGCCGCGGTTCGGCCGGCACCGACATCAATGCGATCCCGCTGTCGGCGATCCAGTCGATCGAGGTGCTGCGCGACGGCGCGGCGGCGCAGTACGGCTCGGACGCGATCGCGGGCGTGATCAACATCATCCTCAAGAAGGGCGCCGGCAACGGCACTTTGAGCGCCAGCGCCGGCACCACCGACGAAGGCGATGGCGACACCTATTCGGCCAGCGCCAACCGCGGCTTCGCGCTGGGGGCCGACGGCGGCTACCTGAACCTGTCGGTCGAGGCCAGGAAGCGCGACGAAACCAATCGCGCCGGCCCGGACACCCTGCGTGTCGACCCGCCGCGCGTGACCCAGCGCCTGGGCGACAGCAACGCCAAGGACTACTATCTGTGGATGAATTCGGCCATCCCGACCGCCGGCGGCGAACTGTATGCCTTCGGCGGCGCCTCCAGGCGCAAGGGCGATTCGGGCGGCTTCTTCCGCCCGGCCGAGGATTCGCGCAACGTGCCCGAGCTCTATCCAAACGGCTTCCTGCCGAATATCGTGACCACCGTGCAGGACGCTTCGCTGGCCGTCGGCTACCGCCACGACCTGCCCAACGGCTGGAACGCCGACGTCAGCGTCAACCACGGCCGCAGCCAGCTCAAGTTCCACGAGCGGAACTCGGTCAATGTCAGCTACTGGTACGAGAACGGCGAATCGCCGACGTCGGCCGACACCGGCACGCTCAAGTTCGAGCAGACCACCTTCAACCTCGATTTCAAGGGGCCGGTGAATGTGCTGGGCGGCGAGCTGTTCGTGGCCGCCGGCTTCGAATGGCGGCGCGACAACTACGAAATCGAGGCCGGCGACCCGGTCTCGTACCAGTATGGCCGCAACAACAATCCGGCCATCATCATCCGCGACCAGAACGGCGGCATCGCCGCCTCGGGCATCCAGGGCTTCCCCGGCTACACCCCGAGCACCGCGGTCGACGAGGGCCGCCACAACACCGCCTACTACCTGGACCTCGAGCGCAAGTTCGGCGCCAGCGTCACGCTCGGCGCCGCGGCGCGCCACGAACGCTATTCGGACTTCGGCAACACCACCATCGGCAAACTGAGCCTGCGCTGGGACCCGAGCCGCACGGTCGGGATCCGCGGCAGCGCCTCGACCGGCTTCCGGGCGCCAGGCGTGCAGCAGAAATTCTACAGCTCGGTCTCGACCAACCTGAACGCCGCCGGCGTGCTGACCGAGACCCTGACCGCGCGCGAAGACAGCGCCGTCACGCGCGCCTTCGGCATCGCGCCGCTGCAGGAAGAAACCTCGAAGAGCGCCAGCATCGGCATGATCCTGCGCCCGAGCCAGGGCTTCTCGCTCACCGCCGACGTCTACCGCACCAGGATCGACGACCGCATCGTCTTTTCCAGCAATATCGCGCCGGAGTCCGGCCCCTGCCCGACGCCGGCCGCCTGCCCGATCCGCAACATCCTCGATCCGCTGCGCGTGGGCCAGGCCCAGTTCTTCACCAATGCGATCGACACCACCACCACCGGCTTCGACCTGGTGGCGCAGCAGACCATCCGGGCCCAGGGCTCGACCCTGGTGCTGTCGGGCCAGCTGGGCTTCAACAAGACCGAGGTCGACGACCGCCACTCGCAGTCGCCGGTGCTCACCGGCGCCCAGCTGTTCGACGACGCCCAGGTGACGCTGATCGAACGCGGCCAGCCGCGCAAACACCACGTGGTGTCGGCCGACTACACCACCGGACCGTGGAACGTGACGGCGCGCGCCAACTACTTCGGCGAGGTGCAGGGGCAAGGGTTCACGGCGCCGTTCGTGCAGACCTGGGAGGCGAAGTGGATCGTCGACCTGACCGGCCGCTATGCCTTCAACAAGAACCTCAGCCTGTCGGCGGGCGTGAACAACCTGTTCGACACCTATCCGACGCGCTGGGACCCCGAACGCGCGGCGCCTTTCCCGCAGATGGGCTTCACGCACTGCTGGGAGACCTGCCCGTTCGGGATGAACGGGCGCTCGGCGTATGTGAAGGCGGACTATACGTTCTGAGACTGGCGCGCTCGGCTCAGCGCAGTGCCGAGCGCAGTCCAGACGCCTCGAAATACACATGGCGGACCACCGGATTGGCGGCGCCGATCGCCGTTTCGATGCGGGCGATCGCCTGCTCCACTTCACCGATCTGCAGCCCACGGCGGAATTTCACGGAAGCTGCGAGCAGCACCTCCTCAGGGCCCAGCTGCATGGTGCGCAGGCTTTCCACGCTCTCGAGCGCCGGCTCGCGCAGGAACAGCGCGCGCAACGACTCCAGTTGCGCGCCGTCGATGCCCTCCCCCACCAGCAGGCCGCCGGTCTCGCGCGCCAGCGTGACGGCCGCCCCCACCAGCAACAGCCCGATCAGGATCGACGCCGCCGGGTCGGCGTAGGGATTGTCCAAATAATGGCCGACAGCGATGCCGGCGGCAGCGATCGCGATGCCCAGCAGCGCGGCCGAATCCTCGATGAATACAGTAAATATCGAGGCGTCCTTGCTGGCGCGGACCGTTTGCCACAGCGTCATGCCGGGACCGCGCTTCGCGTTGAGCGCCTTGCGCGACACATTCCAGCTATAGCCCTCGAACAGGGCGGCCGCGCCCAGGACCACATAGTTCCATAGCGGGTCCTCCAGTGGCGGCGGATCCTGCAGCGCCGCGACGCCGTGGTAGATCGACAGCCCGCCGCCCAGCGAAAACACCGACAACGCGACGATCAGCGCCCAGAAGTACAGGGTTTTTCCGTAGCCGAAAGGATGCTTGCGGTCGGGCTTGCGCGCGCTGCGGCGTTCGCCCAGCAGCAGAAGCAGCTCGTTGCCGGTATCCACTGCGGAGTGGATGCCCTCGGCGACCATCGCGGCGCTGCCGGTGATGCCCGCTACGATGAACTTGGCGATGGCAATCCCAAGATTGGCCACGATGGCCGCGTAGATTACCTTGCGCGAATCCTGGCGCGGCGGTTCGGGCGCCGCGCCGCGTTCGCCGACCTGTGCTGCTTGATTCATACTTTTCTCCCGTTCGAGTGCACATGATGGAGCACTGCGTTACGGAGATCCGTACGGCCACGCACCTGCCGCTACCTGCGTTCGCGCCACCATAGCAGCAGCATCGCGGAGGCGAAGGCCAGGGCGAACGGCCAGGCCGGCATCGGGCGAGTCGGCCCTTCCTGGGCGCCAAGCGGCGAGCGGGCGGCGTAACGCGCCGTGGCGTCGCGTTTTTGCATCGCTTGCCACTGCGGCCAGTCGTTTTCCGCATACACGTAGACGGCATGCGCGCCCGCCTTGCGGTCCGCGATCTGCAGCCAGCCGGACTTCTGCGGCCACAGCGCGACGCAGGAAGCGTCGGCGCGATCGGCGCGGGCTTGCCAGCGCAAGGCCTGCGTCAGTTCGGGGAACGCGACCTCGCCCTCGACGCCACGGGCGCAGACTTCCAGGCGCTGTCCGGGCATCGGCATCTCGGCGCCAGCCAGCCATTCGGTCTCCTGGCGGCGCTCGACGCCGACGCGGTCGAGCACACCCTGCCACCAGAGCGCCAGCTTGCGCGGTTCGGCGATCGCGTGGCGGTGCCATTCGCTCACGCCCAGCCAGGCGATGCGGCCCTTTTTCCAGTCGCGGGTCCAGACCATGTCATCCGCGCCAAGCCAGGGGCCGGCCTCGCGCGCCGTCGGCAGCATCGGCGCCAGCGGCATCTCCAACGGGGCCTCCAGCTTGCCGCCCAGCGGCTGCACGCGCAGCGGCAATTGCAGGGTGCGCGACCAGACGCCCGGATCGTTCGCATTCCCGCCCAGCACCAGGAGCGGCATGCCGGCGGCCACGCGCTCGAGCAACGCGGCACGTTCGCCGCCACCCATGCGCTCGAAGCGGGCGGCATCGATCACCATCAGGTTAGGCGCCGTCATCTCTTCGCGCGGCTGTTCAAGGCGGGTGATGTCGCGCCCCAGCGTGACCTGCCAGTCGAGCAGCGCGCCGCTGCCGGCCAGCAGGTCGTTGAGCACGCGCAGGTCGAACGATGGCGCGCCGAAGCGGCCCACGACCTGCAACTGGACCGGCTCGTGCACGGTAAACGGCACCGGACCTTCGGCGACCACCTTGTCCTTCGCGTCCAGCAGGCGCGCCTTGAGGACGACGCGCTCGGCTACCGGCGGCATCCACTCGACGGTCAGACTGCCCGCGCCGCGCGCCTGCGCGATCGGCTGGCCGTTCTCGGCCAGCAGTTCCAGGCGCGCTTCACTTTTGTCTTCGCGCTCGACCGTCAGGGTGAACAGGCGGCCCAGGGCCACCTGGCTCGGGAAGTCGAGGCGCAGCGCCCCGCCCTTCGGCGCCTGCCACGCGAGCGGCAGGGCCGGCAGGTCGTTCCATGCCGCGGCGCGCAGGCCGTCGCCTTCGAGACGCAGGGAGCTCACTCCCTCAAGGGATACCGGCGGCGCGGCCGGGTCGATGGCCAGCGTGCGGCCGGCCTCGCCGGGCACGCGCAGGTCGGCCGCGAACAGGCCCAGGGCGGTGGCCGCGACGACGACCAGCAGCGCGTCCAGCCACTGGCGGCGGCGCAGGTAGAGCGCGGCGCTGACGACGCCGGCCAGGGCGATGAGGCCGATGAGCAGGGTCTGGTTCATGGCGCGCCCGCCTCGCGCCAGTGGCGTGCAAACGGGGTCTCGACCTTGCTGCTGGCCTGCAGCAGCACCTGGCCCTCGCCGGCGCCGGTGCGCAGCCAGGCGCGCAGCACCGGACGGCAGGCGATGCAGCCGTCGGCCACGTCCTGGATCGCGCGCTGGGCGGCCAGGCGCTGTTCGTCGTCCTTCAGGCGCGTACGCACCCAGTCGTTGGCGGTGCGCATCCACAGCGCAGGCAGCGCGGCCTCGCCTGACAGGGAGGCCACCAGCGCGCGCAGCTCCTCCGGCAGCGGCGACGCTTCTGCCGCCTGTTCGCGGCGGTAACTGGCGGCGCCGGCCATCTCGCCGGTCATGCGTTTTTCTTCCTTGATCGGCGGCGGGGTGAAGGCGGTCTTGTGCAGGTAGATGCGTTCGGCCTGCTGCAACTCCTTGATCGCTTCCAGGGCCTTGTGCTCGGGCGGCAAGGCGGTCCTGGGCGCGATCGCGCGCAGCGACTTCTCGGCGTCCCACATCGCGACCAGCGCGCGGCGCAGCACCTTCTTGGTGCCCTCGTCGTACATGGTCGCGTTCTCGGCCTCGTCGTGGGCGTGGCCATAGGTTTCGAGGATGTGCTGGGTCTGGTTCACGATGGCGCTCTTGCGGGTGTTCGGGCTGCCGTGGTCGTGGCCGTGGCCTTCCTCCTGCGGATGCTCGCCGGGGCCGTGCTCATGACCTTCGTGATCGTCATGCTCGTCCTGCTTTTGCGCGCCGCCGGTGCCGGAACCGGCGTTGTCGGCGAACAGCGTCGACTCCTCGCCCAGGAACTGGCCATAGCGGCGGCGCAGCTGCGCCTGGTCGTTGGCGATGCGTTCGCTGCGGTCGCGTACCTCGTCGGCCGCGATCTTCGTCCCGCGCATGTCGGCGATGAGTTGTTCGGTGTCGATGATGATCTGGCGCTGGCTGCGCAGCGACGCCGGCTTGACCAGCGACGGCATCGCCGCGCTCTCTTCTTCCGCCTCCTGCTCGGGCGCCGGCCGGCGCACGGTGTAGGTGGGCGACTGCACGGTCTGGGGACGGCCGGCGTTGTCGGTCGCGCGCACGAAGAAATACAGCTCGTCGCCCGGCTCCATTTCCAGCTCGGCGAGCGACCATTGCTTCGACCAGTCGCGCCGCTTCGGGTCGCTCGATGCCGGCAGCGGCATCTCGCGGTCGGTGAACTTGACGTTCTCGCCGCTGCCGCGCGCCAGCGTCATGTGCAGGGTGGCGCGCCGGATCGCGTAGTCGTCGCGGATCCGGATCGCCATCGCAGTGCCGGTCGCGTTCTCGCGCAGGTCCTGGATCATCTGGGTCGGAGCAAGAATCGTGATCTCGGGCGGCTGGTCGGGGATGACGCGCAGCGTGTGGCGCTGGCCGCGCCAGCGCCACACCACCGATTCGGTGGCGGTCCAGCGCGCGCACTCCTTGCCCGGCTCGAGCACCTGGCCGTTGCCCAGTTCGATCCTGTTGTCGCCTGCCGTGCCGTCCTTCAGGCACCAGCTGACCACGGTCTGCTCGGGCGCCTGCAGGTCGCGCGGCGCCGATTCGGATGCCTTGATGCCGGTATAGGCCGGCGGCGCCAGCTTGATGGTGAGTTGGGCCAGCGTGGCCGCGGTCGCGCTGCCGACCGGGCTCGGCGCCACAGGGGCCGCGCCATCGGACGGCCTGGTGGTGGCATACCACACCATCCCCGCCAGCACGGCGCTGACCAGGATGATCGGATAACCGCTCGACACATGGCGCGCGACGATCCGGCGCAGCTGGGCCGGCGAAATGACGGCGTCCAGGCGGTCGAACAGGCGCTGCTGCTGCAGGCGGGCGATCGGCGAATCGGCCTGCTCGAGCAGGGCCGCGCTATCCTCCATCTCGGGCACGGCGCCGTCCAGCCAAGCGGTCCACTCGAAGGTGACGCGGCGGCGCAGCTTGACCCAGTCCAGCGCGCACCAGCCGGCCCAGGCCAGCAGGCCCGGTCCCGATGGAATCGCCAGCCATGGCAGCGCGCCGCCTATCCACAGCGGCAGGCGGCGCAGCTGGGCTGCGCGCCATACCCGTTTGGTGATCTCAACGCCTCCGTGCATGCGTGAGACTCCTTTCCAGTACGAAGAGTGCGGCCAGGACGGCCAGCAGGACGCCGCGCAGCGCGCCGCCCGGTTCCGGCGCATCGGCGGCGCCGTTCGCCGTGAATGCCTGCGACGCCATCATGAATGGACGCGGGCCGACGTGCAGCTGCTGCCAATCGTCGAGCAGCGCGCGGGCGGCGTCCGGATCTTGCGGCGGCCAGTCGGCATGATGCCACAGGCGGCCGCGCGCGCTGTCGGCGTAGCGCAGGCCGTCCAGCGCAGGCGCCTTGGCCAGTTCGGGGAAGGCGGATGGGTTCGTCACCCACCACAACGACGCGCGCAACGAGGCTGGCGGGGCTGCGGCGCGGTCCCAGACGATCAGCGACGTCGCGGCGCCCGGCGTGTCGTCGATGATGATTTTCTCTGGCCCTCCCTGCTCGATGAACATGCGGCGCCACTCGGCGGCGCGCTCGCTGGCGATGTGGACGTGGCGCTCGACCCTGGCGGGCGTGGCGGCCTGGGTACGCACCTCGACCGCACGGCCGAACGCCGGCCTGGCGGCCGGCATCGGCACCTCGCCCAGCACCAGCAGCCGCGCGTCCGGTCGCCACTCGCGTTCGTGCGTGTGCACCCAGCCCAGGGCCTGCGCGGCGGGCAGCGTGACGCGCTCGGCGTCCGCCAGGCCGGCTTGCGTCGCTTCGCGCTCGACCCATGCGGGGTCGGCGCCTTGCGTCACCACGACCGTATCGCCGCGCCACGGATAGACCGGGTCGGCCAGCCAGGCAATGAGCGCCAGCAGCAGCAGGCAGCGCACCAGCAGCAATAGCGGATTGCTCCAGCGCCAGACCCGGGTCTGGCGCGGCTCGGTGCGCGGCAGGAAGCGCGCGGTCGCCATTGGCGCCGCCTGGTTCTGCACGCGCTTCTTGCGGTGCCACCAGATCGGCAAAATGAGAACAGGCAGCGCGAGCCACCAGAGTGCATTCATGAGTTACCTTCCCGGACGTCGCAGCCAGCGCCGCAGCACCTCGATCGGCGACTGCTCGATCGCGGCCAGGGTCAGCGGCATATCGTTCTTGCGGCACTGCGCCGTGAGGGTGTCGAAGTGGGCTTCGCGGTTGCGGCGGTAGCCTTCCTTCAGGTCGGCGCCGAAGCGGAACACGCCCTCTTCGCGTTCCGGATCGCGGTAGGCCAGGTCGCTGGAAAAGCTGGCGTCGACCTCGGCCTGCGTCTGCAGTCCCAGCACGCGCACGTCGTGGCGCATCTGGCGCAGGCGAATCAAGGCGACCGACAGCGGCGACGGCCAATCGAGCAGGTCGCTGGCCGCATAGATCGCGCTCGGCGACTGGGCGAAGTGCAGGCTCGCCTTCAGGGTCGCGGCATCCGGCAGGTCGCCATCGGGCTCGGCGCGCTGGAGCTGGGACAGCACGCGCTGCAAGTGGCGCGGTCCGCGCAAGGCCGGCGTGAACGCCACCTTGCCGCCACCGAGCACCACCAGGCCGAAGGCGTCGCCCTGGCGCTGCGCGATCGCGGCGACGCAGCCGAGCAGCATGCGCGCGTAGGCCAGCTTGTCGAGGCCGGGGATGCTGCGGCTCGGTTCGGCCATCGAGGCGCTGGCGTCGAGCACCAGCCAGACCGCCACGTGGCTGTCGCGCTCGGCCTCGCGCACGAAGTGGCGGTCGGCGCGCGCCGCCAGCTTCCAGTCGACGCGGCGCCACTCGTCGCCGGGCACGTAGGCGCGGTATTCCGAGAACTCGACGCCCGCCCCGCGTTCGCGCCCGGCGTGGATGCCATGGCCCAGGCCCGCCAGCACGTGGCGGATCACGAGGTCGAGCTTTTGCGTGTGCGCGATCAGCGCGGTATTGGCTAACGACATGCAGCGAACGCCCGTTACGGAACCTTGATCTCGCTCTGCAGCGCCTGCAGCACGTCGGCGATGGCGATGCCGTCGGCCTCGGCCTCGAAGTTGCGCAGCACACGGTGCGCCAGCACCGGCAGCAGCATGGCCCCGATGTCGTCGCGGGTCACCGCCAGCCGGCCCTGCATCAGGGCGCGCGCCTTGGAGGCCAGCACCAGCGCCTGGCCGGCGCGTGGGCCGGCGCCCCAGCCGATGTGCTTCTTGACCGCGTCGACCGTGGTCTCGCTCGGACGGGTGGCGCGCACCAGGCGCGTCGCATAGCGCACCAGGTGGTCGCCGATCTCGATGTCGCGCACCAGCTGCTGCAGGCGCAGCAGGGTCTCGACGTCCATCACCGGTTCGGCATCCTGCAGGCCGGCATGGGTGGTGCGCGAGACCATCAGCACTTCCTCGTCCTCGGTCGGATAGACCACGTCGATGCGCAGCAGGAAGCGGTCGAGCTGGGCCTCGGGCAGCGGATAGGTGCCGGCCTGTTCGATCGGGTTCTGCGTGGCCAGCACGAAGAAGGGCCGCGGCAGCTTGTGGGTCTGGCCGGCGAAGGTCACCGAACGCTCCTGCATCGCCTCCAGCAGCGCCGACTGGGTCTTGGGCGGGGCGCGGTTGATCTCGTCGGCCAGCAGCACCTGGGTGAACACCGGGCCGGGCTGGAAGCGGAACACGCGCTGGCGAGTGCTCGCGTCTTCTTCCAGGATCTCGGTGCCGACGATATCCGACGGCATCAGGTCGGGCGTGAACTGCACGCGGCGGAACTGCATGTCGGTGGCTTGCGCCAGCGATTTGACGAGCAGGGTCTTGCCCAGCCCCGGCACGCCTTCGACCAGCGCGTGGCCGCCCGCCAGCAGGCAGGTGACGAGCAGTTCGACCACCTCTTCCTGGCCGATGATCACGCGCGCCATGCTGGCCTTCAATGCGCCCACTTTCGCCGTCAGGGCGGCGATATCCTGTTCATTCCACGCTACTGCATCTTGTTGCGACACTGGTCATGCTCCCAACGCATATTGAATGATGTTCACCGCGAAGCGGGTATTGTCGACCGCGAGGAAACGCTTGTTGCGGAAGTCGTAATCCCATTCGCAGCCATAGTCCTTGTTCGAGTACAGCACGCGCACACGCCCCCCGATCTCGATCGCCTTCAGGTACTCGTGCACCAGGTCGTCGCCCCAGCCATTGAGTTCCATCGACGTCGTCGGCGGCCCGTCCTCGAACTTGAAGAAGCACGAGTACAGCGGATGGTTGTTCGGGATCTTCTTGAGCGCATGCAGCCCGAAGATCTTCGCCATCTCGGCCTCGAACGACTTGGCGAACAGGCCGTCGATGTCGTGGTTGCAATCGTCCACGAAGACGAAGCCGCCGCCGCGCACGTACTTCTCGAAATTGCTCCGTTCCGCCGGGGTGAACTGCACCAGCTTGTGGCCGGCCAGGTAGCAGAACGGCGCCTGCAGCATCTTCGGATCCGACAGGGCCACCATGCGCTCGGTCGTATCCACCCGCAACGTGGTGTACTCCACCAGGGAGTTCAGCACGTTGCTGGGCATGCGGATATCTACGTCCCAGTTGCCCGATTCATACATCAGGCGCGTGAAGTAGAAGTCGTAACTCGCCATGTAAACGCTCGATCGTCAGACCGCGTCGGACAGCGAGGTGAAGTTGAAGTCGCGCACCTTCATCGGCGGCAGCACCATCTGGAACGGCACTTCGTCGCCGCCGATGATCTGCGGCTTGCCCAGTTCGTCGATATTGTTCAGGATCGTGACCGGGCTCTCGTTGAAGCGGAAGTTCTTGAGCGGGTACTTGATCTTGCCGTTCTCGACGTAGAAGGTGCCGTCGCGGGTCAGGCCCGTGAGCAGCAGCGACTGCGGATCGACCATGCGGATATACCAGGTGCGGGTGACCACGATGCCCTTCTTGGTGCCTTCGATCAGCTCTTCCAGCGACTTGGTGCCGCCCGCCATGATCATATTGCCGTGACCCGCGGTGGCGCGCTTGCCGGTCTTCTGCGCCCAGTAGCGCGAGTAGTCGAGCGAGGCGACGCGGCCATCCTTGACCAGCTCGGTGCGTTCGCGCGCCAGCAGCGATTCGTTGTCCCATGGCGCGACCGGCACGTCCTTGTCCCACGGGTCGGCCCAGATGTTCACCTGGCTGTCGAACAGCTTGTCGCCCAGGCGGTTCTTGCCGCCGGCCTTCGACAGGAAGCTGCGGCCCTCGTCGGCCGAACGCGCGTCGAAGGCGCCGAACATATTGCCGAGGATTTCCGAGGTCGCCGCCGGCTCCAGGATCACGGTGTAGCGGCCCGGTTCCAGCGCGCGCGCCTCCACCGAACGCAGCGCCTTCTCGATCGCGATCTCGGCCGCTTCGCGCGCGTCGAAGCGCGCGGCGTCGACCGCCGAGCGGGTCACCCAGCCGGAACCGCGGCCGTCCTCGGTGCGCGCGGTGAGGCTGAACGACAGGTCGGTGAAGTCCTGGTGGCCGAACACGCCGTTCGAGTTGGCGATGGTCGAGAAACGGGTGCTGTCGGTGAAGAAGCCGGCGGTGACCAGCTTGTTCTTGCGCGCCAGCTCGATGCAGGTCGCCGCCACCTCGGCCCGGAAGTCCGGGTCGATCGCCGCGGTCTTGGGCACGAAGGTGGTGGTGGCGCGGTATTCCTGCTTGGCGATGGCGGGCATGAATTCCGGATTCTCCGGCGCCAGCTTCGCCAGTTCCTCGGCGCGGCGCACGGCCTTTTCCAGCGACTTGTCGTCGAATTCGTTGATCACGGCGGTGCCGCTGCGCTTGCCGAAGGCCACGCGCACGACCAGCTGCATGTCTTCGGTCAGGCCGGCGGTCGACACGCTGTTGCGCGCGAAGCGCACGTTGCCGACGCGGCTGCCTTCGATCCCCACCGTGCACTCGTCGGCTTTCGACAGCGACAGCACGCGATCGGTGATACGTTTTGCTTGTTCCTGATTCAGGGATTTCATCCTGGTCTCCTTATCCGATCTTGCGTGCGGTATTGATGACGTTGATGCCGTTGAAGCGGGTGGTGCTCGATCCGTGCGACACCGCGCTCACCTGGCTCGGCTGCCCCTTGCCGTCGAAGAAGGAGCCGCCCATGCGCCAGTCGCGCTCGTCGCAGATGGCCGAGCAGGCATTCCAGAATTCCTGGGTATTCGCCTGGTAGGCCACGTCCTCGAGCGGGCCGGTGATCTTGCCGTTCTTGATCTCGTAGTACAGCGTGCCGCCGAACTGGAAGTTGTAGCGCTGCTGGTCGATCGAGTAGGAGCCGCGGCCCAGGATATAGATGCCCTTCTTGACGTCCTTGACCATCTCGTCCGGCGTCAGGCGCGCCTTGCCCGGCTCCAGCGAGACGTTCGGCATGCGCTGGAACTGCACCGTGCTCCAGCTGTCGGCGTACGAGCAGCCGTGCGATTCCTTCTCGCCGATGATGTGGGCCTGGTCGCGCGTGGCCTGGTAGTTGACCAGGACGCCGTTGCGGATGATGTCCCACTGCTTGGCCGGCACGCCCTCGTCGTCGTAGCCGATCAGGCCCAGCGAGCCCGGCGTGGTGCGGTCCGCGACAAAATTGACGCGCTCTGCGCCGTACTTGAATTTCTTGCTCTGCCACTTGTCGAGACCCACGAAGCTGGTGCCGGCGTAGTTGGCTTCGTAGCCGAGCACGCGGTCCAGTTCCGTCGGGTGGCCGACGTTTTCGTGGATGGTCAGGAACAAGTGTTCGGGGCTGAGCACGAGGTCGTATTTGCCCGGCTCGACCGACTTGGCGCTGAGCTTCTCGCGCGCCTGCCTGCCGGCCAGGCGCGCATCCTCGACGATGTCGTAGGACTTGGTGTACAGCGTGGTGACGCCGCCGGCGGCGCGCACCTTGTCTTCGGGACGCGCGTCGAAATATTCATAGCCCATCGAGGCCGGGGCGCCCAGGCCGCCGCGCGAGCGGAACTTGCCGGTGGCCTTGTCGACCGCAGTGGCATTGATCGGGGCCCACAGGCGGTGCACGTCCTGGTCGATATAGGAGCCGTCGGTCGAGGCGAAGTATTTTTGCTGGTTGATCTGGAACAGCGAGGCGGTCATGAAGTTCGCGCCCGCATCCAGGCCGGCCTTGTTGGCGGCGATCAGCATGTCGGCCTTTTCCTTGACCGGCAGGGTGCGCCAATCCTTCTTGATCGGCGTGGCCCATGCCACTTCGCCCACGCCCTTCACCGGCGCCAGGCGCACCGGCTCGATCTGCAGCCTGGCGTTGGCCTTGGCGATCGCCACCGCCTGGCGCGCGGCCTGGGCGACGCCGTCCGCGGTCATGCTGTTGGTCGAGGCGAAGCCGTAGGCGCCGTCGGCGATCACGCGCACCCCCACGCCGCTCGATTCGGTATTGTTGATGCTTTCGACGTTCAGGTCGCGCGTGACGATGAACTGGTTCAGGTAGCGGCCGATGCGCACGTCGCAGTACGACGCGCCGGCCTGGGTGGCCGCGCCCATGGCGGTGTCGGCCAGGACCTTCTTGGCGCTTGCCGCCATCGGCTTGAGCAGGTCTTCGGCCGCGATCGCATTGCCGAACACCGGAATGAGCATGGCGCCGGCAGTGCCGGCGCCGATCTGCAGGAATTGTCGACGTTCCATGAATTCTCCAGGTGCGGTGCCCTCGGGTGGCATCCGCGTGGGCGGACAAGCCGCCCACCCTACGTTAAACGGCGTCCGACAGCGACGTGAAGTTGAAGTCGCGGATCTTCATCGACGGGATCAGCATCGAGTAGCGCGCTTCGTCGGCGCCGATCACCACCGGCTTGCCGATCTCTTCGATATTGTTCAGCATCGTCACCGGGCTTTCGTTGAAACGGAAGTTCTTGATCGGATGCTTGATCTTGCCGTTCTCGACGTAGAAGGTGCCGTCGCGGGTCAGGCCGGTCAGCAGCACCGATTGCGGGTCCACCATGCGGATGTACCAGGTGCGGGTGACCAGCACGCCCTTCCTGGTGTTGGCGATCAGCTCTTCGGTGCTCTTGTTGGTGCCGGCCATGATGATGTTGCCGGCCGCGCCCACCGCGCGCTGCTTCTTCTGCTGCGCCCAGTAGCGCGAGTAGTCGAGAGCGTTGATCTTGCCGTCCTTGACCAGCTCCACGCGTTCGCGCGGCAGCATGTCGTTATCCCATGGCAGCACGGCGACGTCCTTGTCCCATGGGTCGGACCAGATGTTGACCTGGCTGTCGAACAGCTTGTCGCCCAGCCGGTTCTTGCCGCCGGCCTTCGACAGGAAGCTGCGGCCCTCGTCGGCGCGGCGCGCGTCGAAGCCGCCCAGCATGAAGGACAGCAGGTCCGACGTCGCCGCCGGCTCCATGATCACGGTGTAGCGGCCCGGCTCCAGCGCCTTGGCGTCGACCGAGCGCAAGGCCTTC
Source organism: Massilia timonae CCUG 45783 (assembly GCF_000315425.1). Taxonomy (GTDB): domain Bacteria; phylum Pseudomonadota; class Gammaproteobacteria; order Burkholderiales; family Burkholderiaceae_D; genus Telluria; species Telluria timonae. Next base: position 563,386 of record NZ_JH992922.1, read on the forward strand.
TCGATCGCGATCTCGGCCGCTTCGCGCGGGTCGAACTTGGTGACGTCGCGCGCCGAGCGCTTGACCCAGCCCGAACCGCGGCCGTCTTCGGTGCGCACGGTCAGGGTGAAGTCGAGCGAGGTCGCGACCTGGTGGCCGAACAGGCCGTTCGAGTTGGCGACGGTCTCGAAGCTGGTGCGGTCGGTGAAGAAGCCGGCCGAGACCAGGCCGCGCTTGCGGCACCCCTCGATCGCGTAGGCGGCGGCCTGCGCGCGGTACTCCGGATCGATGTCGGCGGTCTTCTGCACGAAGGTGTCGGACGGCTTGTAGGCGGTCTTGGCGATCGCCGGGATGAATTCCGGATTGTCCGGCGCCAGCTTCGCCAGGTCTTCGGCGCGGCGCACGGCGCGCTCGATCGACTTGTCGTCGAACTCGTTGATGGTGGCCGTGCCCTGCTTCTTGCCGAATGCGACCTGCACCTGCACGCGGGTGTCGTCGGCCAGGCCGGCGGTCGAGACGGCGTTGCGGGCGAAGCGGATGTTGCCGATGGTGCTGCCTTCGATGTTGACGATGCACTCGTCGGCCTTGGTCAGCGACATCACGCGATCGCTGATCTTCCTGGTTTGTTCCTGGGTCAAGATGCTCATGTGCGTCCCTGCCTTAGCCGATCTTGCGAGCGGTGTTGATCACGTTGATGCCGTTGAAGCGCGCGGTCGACGAACCGTGCGAGACGATGCTGATCTGCGGCGGCTGTCCCTTGCCGTCGAAGAAGGAGCCGCCCATGCGCCAGTCGCGCTCGTCGCAGATCGCGCTGCAGCCGCCCCAGAATTCCTGGGTGTTCGACTGATAGGCCACGTCTTCCAGCATCTGGCCGATCTTGCCGTCCTTGATCTCGAAGAACAGCTGGCCGCCAAACTGCGAGTTGTAGCGCTGCTGGTCGATCGAGAACGAGCCGTCGCCGATGATGTAGATGCCCTTCTTGATGCCCTTGACCATCTCGTCCGGGGTCAGCCTGGCCTTGCCCGGCGCCAGCGACACGTTCGGCATGCGCTGGAATTGCACCGTGTTCCAGCCGTCCGCGTACGAGCAGCCGTGCGATTCCTTCTCGCCGATGATGTGGGCCTGGTCGCGCGTGGCCTGGAAGTTGACCAGGATGCCGTCCTTGATGATGTCCCAGCGCTTGGTCTTGACGCCTTCGTCGTCGTAGCCGATCGCGCCCAGCGAACCCGGGGTGGTCTTGTCGGCGAAGATGTTGACGATCGGGGCGCCGTACTTGAAGCTCTTCGACTTCAGCTTGTCGACCGTGGCGAAGCTGGTGCCGGCGTAGTTGGCCTCGTAGCCCAGCACGCGATCGAGCTCGGTCGGGTGGCCGACGTTTTCGTGGATGGTCAGCCACAGGTGTTCCGGCGACAGCATCAGGTCGTACTTGCCCGGCTGGACCGACTTGGCGGTCAGCTTGCGCTTGGCGTCGCGGCCCGCGGCGCGCGCGTCCTCGACGATGTCGTAGGTCTCGGTGTACAGCGTGGCGACGCCGCCGGCGGCCTTGATCTTGTGCTCGGGGCGGGCGTCGAAGTATTCATAGCCCTTGCCCACCGGGGAGCTCAGGCCGTCGCGCGAGCGGAACTTGCCGGTGGCCTTGTCGACCGCCGTGGCCGACAGCGGCGCCCACAGGCGATGCACGTCCTGGTCGATATACGAGCCGTCGGTCGACGCGAAGTACTTCTGCTGGTTCACCTGGAACAGCATCGTGCGCATGAAGTTGGCGCCGCCTTCCATGCCTGCCTTGTTGGCGGCGATCAGCATGTCGGTCTTCTCGGCGATCGGCACCGTGCGCCAGTCCTTGGTGTACGGCGTGCTCCACGAAACCTCACCGACGCCCTTGACTGGTGCAAGCTGCACCGGTTCGGTCTGCAGCCTGGCGTTCGCTTTGGCGATCGCCACCGCCTGGCGCGCCGCGTTGGCGATGCCGTCGTTCGACATGTCCGAGGTCGCGGCGAAGCCGTAGGCGCCGTTCACGATGACGCGCACGCCGACGCCGGCCGATTCGGTATTGGCCACGTTCTCGACGTTCAGGTCGCGCGTGGTGATGAACTGGTTGAGATAGCGTCCGATGCGCACGTCGGCGTAGCTGGCGCCGGCCTTGGTGGCGGCGTTCAGCGCGACGTCGGCCAGGGCCTTCTTGGCGGCGACGGGCATCGTGCTGACCAGTTCCTCGGCAGCGATCGCGCGACCGAATGGCAACAGCATCGAGGCGGCGGCCAGGCTGCTGAGATTGAGAAAGGTACGGCGTTCCATGTGTTCTCCTGAATGACCTACTTCCGGGCAGCGGTTCCGCAAACAGCTCGGCGCCGCTCTTGTATGTACATCGCTATTGTTTTGGATTTGCCTGTGTGCCACGCGGCAAACCTCTCAACGATAGCATCGACTTAACGTTTTGAATAGGCAATCTTTGTGCCACCTCAATGCAATGTTCTCTGCCTGTGCAAGGCACTGTCAGTACAATGAATATTCCACGCATATGCATATACGGCGAACGCTTGACTATGGAGGTTGCCTGTTCGATCATCCTCGGGCTGACGGCGGCGAACCGCCTGCCGTCCCACCCACCAAGGAGACCTCGCACGATGAAACGACTGATCCTGGCCGCGATGCTGGCAACCGGCCTTGCCGGCGCCGCGCACGCGGACGACGCCCTGAAATCCGCCATCGCCGGCGAACACCGCGCCGCCGCCAGCAAGGCCCGCGACGCCTACCGCCACCCTTACGAAACCCTGACCTTCTTCGGCATCAAGCCGAACATGACGGTGATCGAGCTGTCGCCGGGCGGCGGCTGGTACACCGAGATCCTGGCGCCCTACCTGCGCGACCAGGGCAAGCTGTATGGCGCCGTGCCGGACGCCGAGAGCCGCGGCGGCAAGGCCTTCCGCGACAGGCTGGCGGCCAATGGCGCCGTGTACGGCAAGGTGACCCCGGTCCAGTTCGCGCCACCGGGCAGCATCGCGCTGGGCGCGCCGAACAGCGTCGACATGGTGGTCACCTTCCGCAACCTGCACAACTGGCTGGGCAATGGCGACGACGCCGTGCTCACCGTGCTGAAGGAAGCGCACAAGGTCTTGAAGCCGGGCGGCGTGCTGGGCGTGGTCGAGCACCGCCTGCCGGCGAAGATGGAGCAGGACGCCAAGGCCTCGAGCGGCTATATGCACGAGGCATACGTGATCCGCATGGCCGAACGCGCCGGCTTCAAGCTGGCCGCCAAGTCGGAGGTGAACGCCAATCCGAAGGACACCGCCGACCATGAAAAAGGCGTGTGGACCCTGCCGCCGGTGCTGACCAACAAGGACAAGGACCGCGAGAAGTACCTCGCCATCGGCGAGAGCGACCGCATGACGCTCAAGTTCGTCAAGCAGTAAGCATAAGCGCCACGTCGCGAAGGAAGGCCGGTATTCCTTCGCGACGATTCCCGTATTTCCTTTTGCGCCGCCTGTGGTTATTCTTCTGGATGCATCCTGAACCGTCCATTCGAAGGAAACCATGAAGACTCTGCCGACATTGCGCCTGGCCGCCCTCCTCCTTGGCGCCTGCGGCGCCGCGCACGCCCAGGACACCGTGCCGCCCGAGGTCCAGGCCATGCCTGCTCCTGCTCCTGCTCCTACTCCTGCCACGGCGCCCGCCGTCGCTCCCGCAGTTGCTCCCCCTGCCGCCAAGAGCGCCGTGCCCGCGCCGGTCCTGCCCGCGGTCGAGAACTCGGTGGTGAAGATCTTCGCCACGATCCGCCGCCCCGAACCCTATAAACCCTGGACCAAGGCGGCCCCAGCCTCGGTCACCGGTTCCGGCGTCATCATCGAGGGCAAGCGCATCCTGACCAATGCCCACGTGGTCGGCTATGCGAGCCAGGTCGAGGTGCAGGCCAGCCAGTCGGGCGACAAGGTGGCCGCCAAGGTGATCGCGCTGGCGCGCGGCATCGACCTGGCCGTGCTGGAACTGGAAGACCCGTCCTTCTTCGACAAGCGCCCGCCGGTGCCGCGCGCGCCCGTGCTGCCCGACGTGCGCCAGCAGGTGTTCGCCTACGGCTATCCGGTCGGCGGCAATTCGCTGTCGACCACCACCGGCATCGTCTCGCGCGTGGAGTTCGTCAACTACGGCGCCTTCAGCTCGGGCCTGCGGATCCAGATCGACGCCCCGATCAATCCCGGCAACAGCGGCGGCCCGGTGGTGTCCGGCGACCGCATGGTCGGCCTGGCCTTCGCCGGCGCGGCCAATGCGCAGAATATCGGCTACGTGATCCCCAATGAGGAAATCGAACTGTTCCTGCGCGACGTGGCCGACGGCCGCTACGACGGCAAGCCGCTGCTGCACGACAGCGTGCAGACGCTGGAAAACCCGGCGCTGCGCCAGTTCCTCAAGCTGGATAAATCGGTCGAAGGCGCGGTGGTGCACCGCCCCTACCGGGTCGACGCCAGCTGGCCGCTGAAAGAGTGGGACGTGATCACCCATATCGGCGAACATGCGGTCGACAACCAGGGCATGGTCAAGCTGGGCTCGAACCTGCGCGTGCGCTTCCAGTACCGCATCCAGCAGGTGGCGAAGAACGGCAAGGTCTTGATGACCATCATCCGCGGCGGCAAGCAGATGAAGGTCGAGGTGCCGGCCACCGGTCCGCGTCCACTGCTGATCTCGGACCTGGACGGCGGCTATCCGTCCTATTTCATCTATGGCCCGATCACCTTCTCGCGCGCCACCAGCGAATTCATGAGTTTTGTCGCCGGCAGCGCGCCGGGGATGAACGCCTACGCCTTCAACGCCAGCCCGCTGGTCACGCAGCGTGGCGACTCGCCGACGCCGGAGCGCGAAGAGCTGGTGGTGATCAGCGCGCCGTTCTTCCCGCACAAGCTGGTGAGTGGCTACAACAATCGCTTCGGCTCGGTGATCGAATCGGTGAACGGCGAGAAGGTGCACAGCCTGCGCCACCTGGTGGAACTGCTGCGCGACCTGAAGGACGAGCAGGTGGTGCTGCGCTTCGACCAGCGCTACGGCGAGACCATGATCCTGCCGCGCCAGGCGACGCTGGCGGCGACCGAGTCCATCCTGTCGGACAACGGGATCAGGACGCAGGGGTCGGAAGACATGATGAAGGTGTGGGAGCGCAAATAAGCTCCCCACCACGAAAAACGCCCGCGAACATGCGGGCGTTTTTTTTCTTACTTCGCCTTTTTCACCGGCGTGAACAGCAGGTCCTGGAAGTCGTAGCTGAAGTCGGTCTCGGTCGATACCGGCTTCATGCGCATCCGCTCGATCGAACCGTCGTGGTCCAGCGAGAACGTCGCATAGGCGTCGGCGTTGAAGTTGCGTTCCTTCCAGCGCACGATGAAGGTGTCGTGCTGGAAGTGCTCCATCTCGCCGGTCAGGTCGGGCGTGCGCGAGAACGACATCACCAGCTTGCTCCCCTGGCGCTTGACGGTCGCCTTGCCATACCAGGCGTCCTCGTACTCGCCTTCGTAGTCCCACAGCGGCAGCGACGGCTTCGAGGCCTTGGCGCGACTGGCGCTTTCACCCTTTACGCGCGCCGCTTCCTTTTCGCGCGCTTCGCGGTCGACCTCGGCGATGCGGCCGATCCAGTCGGTCGGCGCCACACCCAGGTACTGGTCCAGCAGGCGGTATTGCAGCGCATTGAGCGACGGGCCGCTTTCGGCATTGGTGAAGATCGCGATGCCCAGCTTCGCTTCCGGCACCAGCATGACGCGCGAATAGAAGCCCTGCAGCGCGCCGCCGTGCATCGCCACCAGCTTGCCCTGGTAGTCCCGCAGCTGGAAGCCCAGGCCATAGGCGAAGAAGTTCGGCTTGGTCGCCGCCAGCGGTGGACGCGGCTCGTTGATCTTCATCGGCGTCTGCGCGGTCCACATCTCGCGCGCCTGTTTCTCGGACCACAGGCGCACTTCCTTGCCGCCCACAGCTTGCGGGAGGCGGCCCTGGTCGAGCAGCACGTTCATCCAGCGCGCGATGTCCTCGGCATTGGTGTTGATGCCCACCGCGCCCATCGCGTTTGCCACCGGCATCGGCTTGACCACCGCCGCCTTGCCATTGATCTTGCTGTGCGGCGCCGACACGTTCATGCCCGGCTTGTGCTGGTCCAGGCTCGTGGTCGTCGCGGTCATGCCGACCGGATCGAGGATCCATTCGCGCATGGTCGCGCCCCAGTCCTTGCCCGACTTTTGCGCGATGATCTTGCCGGCCACGATGTACAGCAGGTTGTCGTAGGCGTAGCTGTTGCGGAAGCTCGTCGCCGGCTTGATGTAGCGGAGGTTGTGGATGATCTCGTCGGTGCTGAAGGTGGTGGTGGGCCACCACATCAGGTCACCGGCGCCGAGTCCCAGGCCGCTGCGGTGCGTGAGCAAGTCGCGCACCGTCATCTCGGCCGTCACGTACGCATCGTACATGCGGAAGTCCGGCAAGTGCTTGATGACCGGGTCGTCCCATTCCAGCTTGCCCTGGTCGACCAGCATCGCCAGCCCCGCCGCCGTGAAGGCCTTGGAGTTGGACGCGATCTCGAAGATGGTCTTGCCGTCGACCGGCGTCGGGTCGCCAAGTTTTCGCACGCCGAAGCCCTGGGTGACGACGACCTTGCCGTCCTTGACCACCGCGATGGCGATGCCGGGGACGTCGAAGGTTTTCAGGACGCGGTTGACGTCGGCTTCCAGGTTGTAGGCGGGCGCCACCGCGGTGGCGGCTGGCGCGGCGGCGGTCTGTGCAACAGCGGCGGTCGTGCACAAGGCGAGCAGCAGCGCGCCGGCGAGTCGGTTCATGGTCATCATTGCTTGCCCATCGCCTTGTCGACGCTCGATTGCGTCTCTGGGTGGTAACGCTCGCGCGCCTTCTTGTAGATGCCTTCGGCCCAGGCGCGGTCGTCCGGTTTCTCGCGCAGCGCGGCGTACAGCGGCACCACGAACTTCTGGCGGCCTACGCTCATCAGGAAGGCTTCGAGCTGCGGACGCACGGCGCGGTAGCCGGCGTGCACCGAGGCGCGGTAGAAGCGGAACGCGACTTCGTTGTTCCTGGTGTTGGCCAGGCCGTAGGCGCGGTCGAGTTCTGCGAGCTTCTTCGCATCGGCCTTGTTGTCGATATCGTTCAGGAACTTCATCCACTCGGCGGCGTTCCAGTCCCTGGCCTTCAGTTGGTCGGTCGATACCGTGCCCTTGATCCAGCCGTCGATCGAGGCGTTCAGCTGCGCCAGGCGCTGCGAGACGGCGCGTTGGCCGCTTTGCGGGATGCCGGGACCGTAGATCCACTCGTCCAGCTCGGCCTCGCTCATGATCTTTGGATTTTTCGCCAGCAGGTTCTTGCGCAGGTAGTCCAGGAACTGGTCGTTGGTCACGCTCTGGAAGGCGTGGCCGTCGAACCAGCCGCGCAGGAAGGTGTCGAAGGCGGCGCGGCCGGCGCGCTGCTCGAGCGTGTGCAGGAACCAGGCGCCCTTCGGATAGGCCAGCGAGGTGTCCGGGTAGTATTCGGCCGAGGTGTCCGGCTGGCGCGAGACCAGCGCCTGCTTCGCTGGCGGCAGGTCCTTCAGCATCTCCAGCGCCTCTTCCTGCTCCAGCTGCAGGTTCATGAGGGCGACTTCCTTGCCGTAGATCTCCTCCAGGATGCGGGTGGTGACATAGGTGGTGAAGCCTTCGTTGAGCCACCAGTGCTTCCACGAGGCGTTGGTCACCAGGTTGCCCGACCAGCTGTGCGCCAGTTCGTGGGCGATCAGGTCGACCAGGCTGCGGTCGCCCGCGATCATGGTCGGGGTAAGAAAAGTAAGGCGCGGGTTTTCCATGCCGCCGATCGGGAACGACGGCGGCAGGACCAGCATGTCGTAGCGTCCCCAGCGATACGGGCCGTACAGCTTCTCGGCCGCTTCCACCATCTTCTCGGTGTCTGCCAGCTCGTACTCGGCGGCCTTGATGCGCTGCGGCTCGGCGTAGACGCCGGTGCGCCCGCCGAGCGTGCGCGCTTCGAGCTCGCCGATGCCGATCGCCAGCAGGTAGGAAGGAATCGGCTGCGGCATATTGAACTTCCAGCCTCCCTTGCCGGTGGCCTTCATGTCGTTATCGGCGCTCATCACCACGCGCAGGCCTTGCGGCGCCTCGATGCGCGCGCTGTAGGTGAAGCGCACCGCCGGCGTGTCCTGGATCGGCACCCACGAGCGGGCATTGATCGCCTGCGACTGGCTGAACATGAACGGGTGCTTGCCCGACATGGTCTGCACCGGCTGCAGCCATTGCAGCGCGGTGGCGGTCGGCGCGGTGCGGTAGTGGATGCGCACCTTCTTTTGCTGGTCCGGCAGCTTGACGTGCAGCGGCTGGCCCTTCTCTTCGTCGAACTTGCCGAGCGAGTAGTCGGCCTTGCGCCAGGCGCCTTTCGCATCCTGCGCCTCGATCTTCGAGATCGTCAGCTCGCGCGTGTCCAGGTCGAGCGTGGTCGCCTTCTTGTCCAGCCAGTCGAGGGTCAGCTCGGCATAGCCGTCCAGGCTTTTCTTCGCGAAGTCGGCCTTCAGGTCCAGGTGCAGGGCGGTGGTCTTGACCTGGTCGTATTTGGCGTAGCTGAGGGGATCGAGTGCGAAGGCGTAAGCGCTCCAGGCGCCCAGGAAGGCTGCGGTGCTGGCGCGCAGCAGGGTACTTTTGTTCATGGTCTCTCGCAGGGAAGGTCGGCCCGGCAGGCCGAGGCGGGTGCAGGATAGCATGCACGCCTGGCCAGCGAAAGCGCGCCGCCCGCGCGATAAATACACATGCCGGCGCAGCGACAGGGCCGCGTCTGCTATGATCGCGGCCTTCCTCCTGCTTCACCCGACTGATGGACGCCTTTCTCGTCTCGACCGGCATCGTGGGCCTCGCCGAGATCGGCGACAAGACCCAGTTGCTGGCTTTCCTGCTCGCCGCGCGCTTTCGCCGCCCCCTGCCGATCGTGTTCGGCATCCTGGTCGCGACGGTGGCCAACCACGCCTTCGCCGCCGCCGTCGGCGCCCTCGTCAGCGAGCTGCTGGGCCCTGGCGTGATGCGCTGGGTGCTGGGCCTGTCCTTCCTCGGGATGGCCGCGTGGGTATTGACGCCCGACGAAATCGACGCCGAGGAAGCGCAACTGGCGAAGTACGGCGTGTTCCTGACCACCCTGATCGCCTTCTTCGTGGCCGAGATGGGCGACAAGACGCAGGTCGCCACCGTGGCGCTGGCCGCGCGCTATGAATCGATGGCCGCCATCGTCGCCGGCACCACCTTCGGCATGATGCTGGCCAACGTGCCGGCGGTGTACTTCGGCGAACGCATCGCGAACCGCGTGCCGCTCAAGCTCGTGCACGGCATCGCGGCGCTGATCTTCGCGGTGCTCGGCATCGCGACCCTGCTGGGGATGGGCGAAGGCCTGGGGTTCTAATCCTCATTCCTCCTGCATGACCCACACCGGCGCCGACCACAGCACGTTGCCGTCGTCCTGGGTCACCTTCGCATAATAGAAGTGCGCGCCCGGACTCGGGGTGAAGGTGGTCTCGGCCTGGTCCGACATCTGGGTGACCGTGCCCTTGCGGCCCGGGACGCCTTCCATGATCGCGACCGAGGCTGCCTTCCGGCCGGTTGAACTCGCAAAATTCGCCACCAGCGCGAGCGGTCCGCGATTGGTGAAGCGCTCGCCCATCATCCGTCCGTTCGCGGTCAGGACCAGTTGCGAATCCTTGTCCATCGTCGCGAACACGCGGCGCGCCTTGAGCGCTTCGACGAAGGTGGCGCGGCTCAGGGCCGCGCCGTTCGGCAGCAGCACGCCGGTGCGGTTGGTGAACGACGCGCCCCAGTTGGCGCAGTGGTTGTCCTGGTTGGTGCTGAAGGCCAGGCGGTAACCCGCTTCCAGCAGGCGGTTGCAGGCGCCTTCGAAATTGCTGCGGCGGGTCTCGGTCTCGTCGACGTTGGTCGAGAACGCGGTGCTGTTCATCACCTCGCACAGCGCCATCGCTTCGCCGCCGTCCTCGGTATAGGCGAGCGGCACGCCATCGACCTGGAACTGGCCCGAGTGCGCCGGATGGTTGAACTGCCCCACCCAGCCGCGCTCGCGCATCAGCGTGTACAGCGCCGCATAGTCGCCCTTGGGAGTGCGCGTGTCGGCCATCAGCTCGCCTTTGGCATTGGTCTCCCATCCCAGCAGCTCGTCGCTGTTGAAGATGTTGATATGGCCGCCGTTGTTGATGACGCCCCATTCCAGACCGTACACTGCGAGAAAGTCAGGGTGCTTTTTCGAGAAGCTGGCGGCGCTTTCCAGGCCGGCGCGGTACAAGCCCTTGGCGGCTGCGGGGTCGGCGTCCGGCGCGCTGCCTTCCGAGCCGTCGTACATGTGGTTGTGTTCCGAGGCGACCAGGATGTCGAGGCCGCGCTCGCGCGCATAGGCGAAGGCATGGTCCGGGCCGTGCGGCGACTTCAATGGCGACTGGGCGCCCTTGCACTCGGCGACGTCGGCGCCGCCGTCGCTGTGGTTGGTCTGGCTGTGCAGGTTGCCGAGATAGACCGTGTAGGGCAGCGCCCCGGGCGCCGGCGCGGCGGCCGGCGCGAAGGCGCGCGCCAGCGGCGAGAATGCCGGCATGGCTGGCAGCGGCGGCGCGCCGACCGCGATCTCCCAGTCCTGCTCGACTTCCTCATGCGCGTCGCCGCGCACGGTCGCGCGCAGCCGGACGCGATAGATGCCGCTCGGCGCCGGCGCCAATCCCAGGCGGCCGGACCATGGCACGGTAACGGTCATGGCCTCGCCCGTGAACGGCGCCGCGCCGCGCCAGCGCAGGGCGACGCGGCCGTCGGGCCGTACCAGCTCCACCCGCCAGTCGACGGTGGCCGCGCGCGCCAGGCCGGGATAGGCAAAATGCAGCGTGAAGGTCCGCCCTTGGGCCGCGCCGGCCTGGAACGGCGCGAGCAGGGTGGCTTCGAATTCCTGGTGTTCTGCGGGGGGTGGCTTGCGCCAGGCTGCAGCACAGCGACAGGGCCAGAAACGGGGAGAGGAATGAGGTTTTCATGATGCAATTTTTGCAATTTCATGCCTCATTCATATTGACCAGCCTCCCATAAAAATTGTCATTTCGTCCATTGGCTTTGATGAATTTCAATCATGACAACTTGCAACGGACGAGATAGCCGTTTATGTTGGCAGTCTCATGATCGACAAGCTCGAACTCACCCACCTGCGCACGCTCGACGCCCTGAACCGCTTCGACACCATCTCGGCGGCAGCCGAGCACCTGGACGTCTCGCAGCAGGCGGTCAGCCTGCAACTGAAGAAGCTGCGCGCCATCCTGGGCGACCCGCTGTTCGTGCGCACCGGCCAGGGCATGGCGCCGACGCCGTATGCGAAGCTGATCGCGCCGCACATCGGCCAGGTGCTGGCCAGGTTGAACGGCATTCCCCTGCCCTTCGAGGTCCGTCCCGAACAGGCCGAGCGCACGCTGGTGATCTCGGGCACCGACTACACGCAGAAGGTGATCGTGGCCGACCTGGTGCGCACGCTAAGGGCCGAGGCGCCGAAAGTGAAGGTGGCGGTGGTCGACATCGAGGTCAGCGCCCTCACCCGCAAGCTGCACCAGGGAGAAATCGACCTGATCTTCACGGTGGATGGATACGTGGCGCCCGGGCTGGTGACGCAGCCCCTGTTCCTCGAGCAGTACCGCTGCGTCACCGGCAACCGCGCGCTGGCCGAGGGCGGCGTCATGCCGCTCGAAAAGCTTGCGGAGCACGACTTCATCGTCACCAATCCGGGCATGGCCAGTTTCACGGGATCGGCCGACGGCTGGTTCGCGCGCCAGGGATTGCAGCGGCGGGTGGTCGCGTCGGCGCCGTCCTTCTTCATGGCGCTGGAATACCTGAAGGGATCGGACCTGGTCGCGTTCATGCCATCGCGCCTGCTGCCCTGCGAGGGAGTATTCGAGATCGCGCTGCCCAAGTACCCGCCCGGCTACCAGGTCGTGGCCGCCCACCATCCGAATGCGCAAAACGATGCTTTCATCACCTGGGTGCTGGAGCGGGTCGGATCCGGCCTTGTATCCGCTACAAGCCGCGCTTGATTGCGGCGGCGGGCGCGCATGCCTAAGCTGGCGCCTTTCAACGCAAAGGAACCCGCATGAGCATCGAACGCATCAATCCCCCTGCCCTGTACGACGGCGCCCCGCACGGCCTGTCGCATGCGACCATCGATCACGACACCGGCCTGGTGTTCGTATCGGGCCAGGTCGACTGGGACCGTGAGTACAAGGTCAAACACACCACGCTGGCCGAGCAGACCGAAGGCGCGGCGCGCAACCTGATCGCGGTCCTGGAGGCCGCCGGATCCTCGGTCGAGCACATCCTGCAGCTGCGCGTCTACGTGCGCGGCGAGATCGGCGAGCACCTCGAGACCGTGGCGCCAATCCTGGTGCGCCACCTCGGCCTGCCGCGTCCGGCCCTGACCGGCATCGGCGTGGCGTCGCTGGCCTCTCCCGACACCCTGGTCGAAATCGAGGCGGTGGCCAAGCGCCGCGCACAAAATGTTTAGTAAACCGGCTAAACAGATGGGTTGAAACACGGTAAAGATTGCTTAGAAACCAGTCTCCACATATAAGTTTCGCTTGGGTATAGTGCAACTAAAAGGCGGCGCCCGTCGCTGCCGCCACGCGTGGAGACCTCATGACGGCCAGACTCAATTTCGGACAACTCTCGATCGCCGCCAGTGCGGCATTCCTGTTTAGTGCAACTCCCGTCCTGGCCGCCGCGCCGGGCAGCCCGGCCGAAGCCGTGAACGTCTTCATCGGCACCGGCGGCGACGGCCACACCTTCCCCGGCGCCAGCCGCCCCTTCGGCATGGTGCAGCTCAGCCCCGACACCCAGCACCGCCACTTCCGCCAGAGCTATCCCTGGGCCTCGGGCTACAACTACGCCGACAGCTCGATCCTCGGCTTTTCGCACACCCACTTCTCCGGCAGCGGCCACTCCGACCTGGGCGACGTGCTCCTGATGCCCTACAGCGGCGAGACCAAGCTGGAGCCGGGCTATCCGGAGCGTCCGTTCTCGGGCTACCGTTCGCGCTTCTCGCACGACCAGGAAAAGGCCGAGCCGGGCTACTACGCGGTGCGCCTGAAGGACCATGAAGTCGATGTCGAGCTGACCGCCAGCGAGCGCGTGGGCCTGCACCGCTATAAATTCAAGGCCGGCGAGCCGGCCAAGGTGCTGCTCGACCTGCGCACCAGCATCTACAACTACGACGAGAAGAACCTGTGGGCGCGCCTGCGCGTGCGGAGCAGCACCACCATCACCGGCATGCGCGAGACGCGCGGCTGGGCGCCCGGCCGCCAGGTGCACTTCGCGATCCAGTTCTCGCGCCCGATCGACACCCGCCAGCTCCTGAACCGCGAAGAAGCGATCCCTTACCGCGGCTTCGCCCCGCCCGGAAAGACCCCGGCCGACAAGGCCCTGGTCGAAGGCAAGCAGCTGATGGCCGACTTCAACTTCGGCGTGCCGCAGGACGGCACGCTGCTGGTGAAGGTCGCGCTGTCGGCGGTGAGCGAAGACAATGCGATCGCCAACCTGGCCGAGATGCCGGGCTGGGACTTCGACCAGGAGCGCGAGCGCGCCGGCAAGGCCTGGAACGACGCGCTGGGCGCGGTGAACGTCGAGGCCGAAGGTCCGATGCGCACCAAGTTCTACACCGCCCTGTACCACACCATGCTGGCGCCGTCGCTGTTCATGGACCTCGACGGCAGCTACCGCGGCCCGGACAACCAGGTGCACAAGGCGAAGAACTTCCGCTTCCACTCGACCTTCTCGCTGTGGGACACCTACCGCGCGCTGCACCCGCTGCTCACCATCGTCGCGCCCGAGCAGCGCAACGCCGACTTCGTGAATTCGCTGATCGCATCAACGCAGCACAGCCCCTATGGCATCCTGCCGGTATGGCAGTTCCACGGCCTGGAGACCTGGTGCATGATCGGCTACCACGCGGTGCCGGTGATCGCCGACGCCTACATGAAGGGCATCCGCGGCTTCGACGCCGACAAGGCCCTGGCCGCGATGACGGCCAGCGCCGAATACGGTCCCTACGGCGGCCTGGAACACTATATGAAGCTGGGCTACGTGCCGATCGACCTCGAGAAGGAAGCGGCGTCGAAGACCGTCGAATACGCCTTCGATGACTGGACCATCGCGCGCATGGCCGAGAAGATGGGCAAGAAGGACGTCGCGGCGCGCTACTACAAGCGCGCCCAGAACTACCGCAACGTGTTCGACAAGGAGACCGGCTTCATCCGCGCCCGCAAGTCCACCGGCGAATTCCGCACCCCGTTCAATCCGGAGCAGTCGAACTTCGGCAGCGACTATACCGAGGGCAGCGCCTGGCAGTATTCCTGGTATATGCCGCACGATAACGCCGGCCTGATCTCCTTCCTGGGCGGCGACACCAAGCTGGTGAGCAAGATCGACCAGGTGTTCGACGCCAAGGTCGACGAGACCGTGTACGCCCACATGGAAGACATCTCGGGCCTGATCGGCCACTACGCCCACGGCAACGAGCCTTCGCACCACGTGGCCTACCTGTACAACTACGCCGGCGCGCCATGGCGCACCCAGGAACGCCTGGCCAACATCATGGCCACCCAGTACAGCGACAAGCCGGACGGCCTGTCGGGCAACGACGACCTGGGCCAGATGTCGGCCTGGTTCGCCTTCACCGCGCTCGGCTTCTACCCGGTGGCCCCGGCCAGCAACGAGTACGTGATCGGCCGTCCCTTCCTGGACAAGGCGACCCTGAACCTGCCGAACGGGAAGCGCTTCACGGTGCGCGCCGATAACCTGTCGACTGCCAACGGCTACATCGGCCGCGTGACCCTGAACGGCAAGCCCCTGATGCGCACCTTCATCCGCCACGAGGACATCATGGCCGGCGGCGAACTGGTGTTCACCATGCAGGCCACGCCGAACAAGGACTGGGGCAAGGAACAGAACGCCCGCCCCTACACGCAGACCAGGTATTGACGAAGGAAAGCGCGCCATGGCCGTCACGATCCGCGACATTGCCCGCGCCACCGGCTACTCGATCGGCACGGTCTCGCGCGCGCTGAAGAACCAGGACGGCCTGACCGACAAGACGCGCGAACGCATCTGCGCGGTGGCGCGCGAGATGGGCTACGACTTCGCCAAGCTGCGCGAGGGCGACGTGCGCCGCATCGCCTTCTTGCTGCACCGCCAGCACAACACGCAGTCGGCCAGCCCGTTCTACCTGCCGGTGCTGCATGGCGCCGAGGATGCCTGCCGCAAGCGCGGCATCGCGCTGTCGTTCGTGGTGGTGGGCCCGGCCGAGCCGGTGCTCGACCTGGTGCGCCTGCACCAGCCCGACGCCCTGCTGTGCGCCGGCTTCTTCGAGCCCGAACTGGTGGCGGCGCTGCGCGACACCGGCAAGCCCCTGGTGCTGCTCGACATGCGCCTGCCCGGCTACCGCTCGGTCAATCCCGACCATGCGCTGGGCGGCTACCTGGCAACGCGCCACCTGATCCGGCAGGGCCGGCGCCGCATCGCCATGCTCACCGGCCCGCTGGCCCACCACAGCATCCTGGAACGCTACCGCGGCTTTCGCAAGGCCTTGTTCGAGGCGCGCATGCTGGCCAATCCCGACCTCGAGGTCCAGCTGCCCAGCATCGGCAACAGCCTCGACAACGTGCGCCAGGCGGTCGACGCCCTGCTGGCGCGCGAGCCGCGGCCGGACGCGCTGTTCTGCTACAACGACAGCACGGCGCTGGCCGCCATGCGCCACTGCCTGGAGCGCGGCCTGAAGATCCCGCACGACATCGCGATCGTCGGCTTCGACGACATCAGCGCCGCCTCCAGCGCGATCCCGCCGCTGACCAGCATCCAGATCGACAAGGATTTGCTGGGACGGATGGGCGTCGATTCGCTGCTGGAAAGGGTGGACAGCGCCAGCCTGGAACAGACGCTCGCGGTCCAGCTGGTGGTGCGCGAAAGCAGCAACGACGACTGACTTGCCGTTCCGGCTGGGGCAAAAAAACGACAGGCCATGGTGTCATCCGGCTGGTTGCTTAATAATAGACAACTTCTGACGATTGCTCCCGCCATGGCCACCCTGTCGCCCCACCTGCTCCCGCCACTGCGCACCGATGCCGGACTTTACCGCGAACTCGAGGTCCTCGAGCGCTTGCGCGACCATCTGCCGGCCGGCTTCGAGGTCTTCCACAGCGTAACGCTGCACACGCTCCATCATGGGCGCGACCGCTACGGCGAAATCGACATCGTGGTGCTGGCGCCGAACGGCAACCTGCTGCTGATGGAAGTGAAGGCCGGCGACGTCGTGCTGCGCGCAGGCGGCATCTACAAGCTGTACGGCAAGCGCGAATGCGATGTGGCGCGCCAGACCACGGTGCAGCGCGGCGCGATGCAGAACCGCCTGCAGCAGGCCGGCATCCATCCGGAACTCATCAGCTGCCTGGTGCTGCCCGACTATGCGCTGGGCGACGGCCAGGTCTCGGCGATCCCGCGCGAGCGCATCATCGACGCCCACGGCTATGACCGCATGATCGGTTCGGTGTGCGACTGGCTGGCGCCGACCCCGCGCGAGGTCGATCGCGAGGCGCTGCGCCGCCTGCTGCTCAACCAGTTCCAGGTGATGCCGGTGCTGGACGTGCTGCGCGACCAGCTGCAGGGCACGGTGCGCCGGCTGTCGGACGGACTGGCGACCTGGGTGCCGCGGGTCGAGGCGGCATCCGGGATCGTGCGGGTCCAGGCGACGGCCGGCTCCGGCAAGACCCAGCTGGCCCTGCAGCTGCTGGAGGATGCGCGCGCCGCGCGCCTGGACGCGCTCTACGTCTGCTACAACCGGAGCCTGGCCGACCACGTGCGCGTGCTGGCGCCGCCATCGAGCGAGGTCGTCAACTATCACGAGCTGTGCGTCGAGCATTACCGTCGCCATCACGGCGAGCCGGAGTTCTCGCCCGAGGGCTTCGAGCGCATGGCCCAGGCCTACCTGGACGACAGTGACGGCGTCGCGGCGCGCTTCGACCTGCTGGTCATCGACGAAGCCCAGGACTTCAGCGCCGAGTGGGTGGCCAGCCTGGGCGGCCAGCTGCGCAAGAACGGACGCCTGTACGTGCTGGAGGACGAGGCGCAGCGCCTGTACGGCAAGGAAGGCTTCGAGCTGGACGAGGCGGTCGTGATCCGCTGCAGCGACAACTTCCGCACCCCGCGCATCCTGTGCGACATGATCAATGCGCTCGACCTGGTGCGCCCGCCGGTGCGCAGCATGAATCCCTACGCCGGCGAGGTGCCGGGCATCCGCGGCTATGCCTGCGGCGAGGAGCTGCTGGCGGCGACCGAGGCGGCGGTCGCGGCGCTGCTGGCGCGCGGCTTTGCCCTGGACGATATCGCGGTCGTGTGCGGCCGCGGGCGCGGCAGCTCGCAATTGCTGAACCGGGCCACCATCGGCCCCTGGCTGACGCGCCGCTTCACCGGCGAGTACGGGCGCGACGGCGCGCAGCGCTGGAGCGAGGGCGAGCTGCTGGTCGAGTCGGTGTACCGCTACAAGGGCCAGAGCGCGCCCGCGGTGGTGGTGACCGAATTCGACCTCGACGCCCTCGACGACAAGGCGCGCCGCATGCTGTTCGTCGCCCTCACGCGGGCGCAGATGGCGGTCGAGCTGGTGCTGTCGCCCGAGGCCGAGCGCTGCCTGTATGCGGCGCTGCAGGAGGCGGCTGGCGATGAGCGGGCGCGCGTCACGCCCGCCGCGTCCGCGCCTCAGACATAAGCCTGCGCCATCCTCGCCGCAGTCTCCGCCATCTCCTGGCGCAGGCCGGCCGGCTCCTCGACCACCACGCCGTCGCCGAAGCCCAGCAGCCACCACACCAGCGAACGCGTATGCGGCACCGTGGCCGCGAGACGCAGGTGTCCATCGCCGTGCGCCGTGAGCTGCTGGTCTTCGCTGAGCGGCGTTTCATACAGGTGTTCGCCGGCCGCGCGTGTAAACACGGCGCGCAGGCGCAGCGGCTCGCCGGCGATCACGCCGAACTGGCCCGAGGCGATGTAGGCGTCGAGGTCGAATCCCATCTTCTTGCGCGCATCCTCGTAGCGCGCCTCGGCCGCCACGATGCGGTGCAGCGGGATAGTGCGCACGTCCTCGTAGTCTCCAAACATGCAGACCAGGTAGACGATGCCGCCGCGCTGGACGATCGCCAGCGGATGCACCGTCTCGTAGAGCGTGAGTTCGGTGGCGTCGCGCTTGCGGTAATGCAGCGTGAGCTGGCGATCTTCCATCAGCGCCAGGTAGACGGTGCGCTGACAGTCGGGGTCCAGGCGCGGCGCAATCAGCGGTTGCTGCGGCGGCACGCTGCGCACCTTGCGCAGCCACGCCTTGGACGGCGCCGGATCGTCGTCGGTCGACAAGGTGCGCGCGGCCGATGCGAAATACGGCTGCAGCGCTTCGGCGGTGCTGGGCGGCAGATGGTGGCGCAGATGCTGCTCGACCAGGGTCATGGTGAGCGCCTCGGGTACCGTCAGGCCGGGCAGGTCGAAGCGCTGGGCGCCGCGCAGCCAGCTCCACTTGAAGGGTTTCTCGGCGTCGTCGCACACCAGCGGGAACACTTCGGACAAGGCGTTCAGGTCGCGCTCGACGGTGCGCTTGGTGACCGGGAATTCGAGCGCATCCAGTCGCTTGCACAATTCGCCGGCCTCGATCGACAGCGGCGCGCGCGGCACCAGCTGCAGCATATGCCATTGGCGCAGGAGGGCTTGCTGGTTGCTCGCCATCAGAACTCCTCCGCCCAGCGCTGCCAGTATCCAGGCTCGTCGTGCTCCGCGTTTTCCATCGCCAGCTCGAGCGGCATGGCGTAGAAGCGCACGCCGGCATGGCGCATGCTGCCGTCGGGCAGTTCGAGATAGTCGCGCAGCACCCGGTAGGCCGGCAGATCCTCGTCCCACGGCAGGTCGAGGTAGACCTGGCCGCGCCAGGACGCCATCACCGACGGATTGGCCAGCGGGCCGCAGGGCCGCCACGGCACCCCGTTGGCGTCCAGCCAGGCCAGCACCTGGGCGCGCATCGGGTCTTGTTCGTGGTGGTAGGCGCGCCGTTCGGCGGCGGCTTGCGGATGGAATTCGAGGTAGAGCGCGGCGCGCCCCTTCTGGCGCGCGATGGCGTCGATGTGTTCGATCAGTGCAGGCATGGTGGCTTTCGCCGCGCCGACGTGGCGCGTTCAAGATGTGATATTAGCAAATAAATTACCGTCAGGAAATTAAAGACCGGCCGGGCAGACGCAGATTGGCATGCGCATGCGACAGCATGCGTCGCGCCATGTCCTCGGCCGGCTGCGACACATCCTGTCGCCGGGGTCTCCTATGCTGTGTTCCGTCTTTCACAGCCGACAAGGAATCAATGACCGACCTGCGCTGGTATCTCCCGCTCGAACGGTGCCGCAGCCTCGACGCCATCCGCCGCCAGTGGCATCCCCTCCTCGAGCGGGCCGCAAGCCTGCCCGGACAGGACCCGGTCCGCCACCACGATGCGCTGCTGGCCTTCATCGGCATGTCGGCCCTGCCCCCTCACCTGAAGCTGGCGGCGCTGCTGGCCTGCGTCGACAGCCGCGACTTCGACCTGCGCCTGGCCCTCGGCGCGCTCGACGACCAGGTGAGCGCCAGCCGCGCGCCGTGGCCCGGTTCGGTGCAGGATGCGGTGGCCGGCAACGGACCGGCGATGCAGGTGGCCAGCCGCCGCGACTGGCTCGGCGCCTTCGTGGTCGGCCGCCTGGCCGGCCTGCGCGACGCCCTGGCCCAGGACGGGACCGGGGTCGCGCCGTGGAAGGGCGCATTCCGCAAGCGCTACGCCGAGATGGCGCAGCGGCGCGGCCTGGCCGGCGCCGGCCTGCCGGCACGGCCCCTGGGCGCCGCGCCGCGGCTCACCCGCGTCAAGTAATGCGCGACACAAGCTGTCGCACCCCTGCCGCACAATGACGTCATCCCATCACCAGGAGAGCCAATTTGACCGTACGCCGCCGTCGCATCCGCCCCGTGCCCCAGGAACTCGCCCCGGCCGTCACCCTGTGGGTTTTGCGCATCATGATGCCGCTCGGCGGCCACCGCGACCTGGTCGGGTCGATGTGCTTTTCCAACGATCACGTGGCGCGCGCGCTGGGACTGGGCGACTGGATCGACGACGAGCGCGACTTCGATGCGGCGCTGGTGCGCGCGCGCCTGCGCGAACTGCACCGCGAGGCTGAACGCGACGCCGAGCGCAAGGTGCCCACGATCCTGCACGCCAACGTGGCGCGCCTGGCGGCCCTGGTCGGCATGTCCGGCGCCGAATGCCGCATCCTCGAATTCGCCACCATGCTGCACCACGAGCGCATCCTCGACGACGCCGCCGAGACGCTGGGCAACCTGTCGGCCGCGAAGATCGTCGACGTGCTGTCCACGCTGCTCGAGCTGCAGCCCGACGAGGTGCGCGCCGCGCTGGGCGCGGGCGGCGTGCTGGCGCGCTCGGGCCTGCTCACCGTCGACCGCGCCATCAACGGCTCGCTGCGCAGCAAGCTCGACCTGCTGTCGAACCGCTTCGCCGACTCGGTCGTCGGCCTCGACGCCGATCCGATCTCGCTGCTGCGCGACACGGTGGCGCCGAGCGCCCCGGCGCGCCTGACGCTGGACGACTTTCCCCACCTGGAACAGGAACTGGCCATCCTGCGCCCCTACCTGGCGCGCACGGTAGCGCGGGACGGCATCCACCAGGGCGTGAACGTATTCGTCTACGGCGCGCCCGGCACGGGAAAAAGCGAGCTGGCGCGCGCCCTGGCGGCGGAGCTGGGCTGCGAGCTGTTCGAAGTGGCCAGCGAAGACGAGGACGGCGACCCGGTCGGCGGCGAACGCCGGCTGCGCGCCTACCGCGCCGCCCAGAGCTTCTTCGACCGCCGCCGCGCGCTGCTGCTGTTCGACGAGGTCGAGGACGTGTTCGCCGACGACGGCATGTTCGGGCAGCGCAGCACCGCCCAGCGACGCAAGGCATGGATCAACCGCACGCTGGAACAGAACCAGGTGCCGACCCTGTGGCTGTCGAACTCGATCGCCGGCATCGACCCGGCCTTCCTGCGCCGCTTCGACGTGCTGGTCGAAGTGCAGGTGCCGCCGCGCGCCCAGCGCGAACGCATCCTGCAGGCCGCCTGCGGCGACCTGGTCGATCCCCCGACCCTGGCGCGCATGGCGCAGGTCGAGACCCTGGCCCCGGCCGTGGTCGACCGCGTGGCCTCGGTGGTGCGCACGATCCGCGACCAGTTCGACCAGCCAGGCGCCGCGCGCGCCGTCGCCTGGCTCGCCAACCGCTCGCTCGAGGCGCAAGGCCATGCGGGCCTGGATGCCGGCGCCGCCAGCCGGCTGCCGCCCGATTACGACCCGGCCATCCTGAATGCCGACACCGAGCTGGCGGCGCTGCTGCCGGGCCTGCAGCATGCGCGCTCGGGCCGCATCTGCCTGTACGGTCCGCCCGGCACCGGCAAGAGCGCCTTCGGACGCTGGCTGTCCGAACAGCTCGAGATGCCGCTGATGCTGCGCAGCGCCTCGGAACTGATGTCGAAATACGTCGGCGAGAGCGAAAAGGCGATCGCCCAGGCCTTCCGCCAGGCCGAGCGCGAAGGCGCGCTCCTGATGATCGACGAAGTCGACAGCTTCCTGCGCGACCGCGAAGGCGCGCGCGCCTCGTGGGAAGTCACGCGCGTGAACGAGATGCTGACCCGGATGGAAGCCTTCGGCGGCGTGTTCATCGCCTCGACCAATCTGATGGACGACATCGACCCGGCCGCGCTGCGCCGCTTCGACCTCAAGCTGCGCTTCGGCTACCTGCGCCCGGAACAGGCGCTCCTGATGCTGGAACGCCAGTGCGCCGCCCTCGGCCTGGCGCCGCCCGACGCATGCGACGCCGAACGCCTGCGCGGTCTGCCGCAGCTGACCCCGGGCGACTTCGCCGCCCTGGCGCGGCGCCACCGTTTCGCCCCCTTTGTTGTCTGCGCGCAACTGGTGACGGCGCTCGAGCAGGAATCCGCGGGGAAACGCGGCCGGCAGGCAGCGATCGGCTTCCTGGCCTAAACCTGCGATGCCATACTCACCATTCTCCAGGAGCGAACCGATGCGACGTTTTTCGAAATCCAGGCTGATGGCCTATCGCCAGTGCGAGCGCCGCCTGTGGCTCGAGCTGCACCGTCCCGAGCTGCGCGTGGACAATGCGGCGAGCATGGCGGCCTTCGCCGCCGGCCACCAGGTGGGCGACCTGGCGCGCCGCCTGTACGACCCGCACGGCACGGGCGCCCTGCTCGATCCGCACACCGAAGGCTTCGATGCGGCGCTGGCGCGCAGCCTGGCGCTGCTCGATTCAGGCCAGCCGATCTTCGAGGCCGGCTTCGTCGCCGGCGGCGCCATGGCCTTCGCCGACGTCCTGCTTCCCTTGCCTGGCCAGGGCCCGCGCCGCTGGCGCATGGTCGAGGTCAAGTCGTCGACCTCGGTCAAGGACTACCACCGCGACGACGCCGCGATCCAGGCGCGGATGGCGCTGGACGCCGGCGTGGCCCTGGAAGGCATCGCGCTGGCCCATATCGACAGCAGCTGGGTCTATCCGGGAGGCGGCGACTACCGCGGCCTGCTGGTCGAGGAAGACCTGACCCAGGAAGCCTTCGGCCGCGCGGACGAAGTCGCGGCCTGGGTGGCCGGGGCGCGCGCCGTGGCCGCCTCGGTCGACGAACCCGATATACAGCCCGGCAAGCATTGCGCGAGCCCCTACGATTGCGGCTTTACCGCCCATTGCGCCAGCGGCATGCCGCAGGCCGATTTCCCGGTCGCCTGGCTGCCGCAGCTGCGCAGCAAGGCGGCCAGGCAATGCGTGGACGATGGCGCGCTGGACATGCGCGATATCCCGGATGCACTGCTGAGCGACAAGCAGTTGCGCGTGAAGCAGCACACCATCTCGGGACAGGCCTATTTCGATGCCGCGGGCGCCGCCGCCGACCTGGCGCCGCATCCGCTGCCGGGGTATTTCCTCGACTTCGAGACCATCGCCTTCGCGGTGCCGGTCTGGCAAGGCACGCGGCCGTTCCAGATGATCCCCTTCCAGTTCAGCGTGCACCGGCTGGACAGCGAGGGCGGGATCGAACACGCCGCCTTCCTCGACCTCTCTGGCGACGATCCGTCGCACGCCTTCGCCGTCGCACTGATCGCGGCCTGCGGCGGGCACGGCCCCGTGTTCGTGTACAACGCCAGCTTCGAGAAGTCGCGCATCCAGGAACTGGCCGAGCGCTTCCCGCCACTGCACGATGCGCTGCTGGCGATCAATGCACGCGTGGTCGACCTGCTGCCGGTGGCGCGCGAGCGCTACTACCACCCGTCGCAAGAGGGCAGCTGGAGCATCAAGAAGGTGCTGCCGGCGGTCGCGCCCGACCTGCGCTACGACGACCTCGAGGGCGTGCAGGACGGCGGCGCCGCAATGCAGGCCTACCTGGAGGCGATCGCGGTCGGCACGGCGCCGGAGCGCAAGCGCGCGATCGAGACGCAGTTACTCGCTTACTGCGAACTCGATACCTTGGCCATGGTGCGGCTGTGGCGCTACTTCGCCGGAAAATAAACAACCACTTTCAAAAGGTACAAATGTCCACGATTCAGAATCTGTTGGTCGACAAGTCTTTCCTCGAACTCGACCGTCAGCTCAATGCCTTCAATATCTTCGACGTACTGAACGTGCGTGAGTACGAAATACGCCATACCCGCTTTCTGGCGCACATGCTCGACCCCTATGGAACACACGGATTGGGCAACGCCTTCCTGCGCAATTTCCTGTTGCAGCTCAGCGTGCAACTTGGCGCTGACGCGGGAGGAGGCCTGCTGCGTGAAGTTCACCAACTGGATCTCGACCTGGCCCGTGTCACTCCCGAAATTTCATTCAAAGGTGGAAGGGATGAGCTTTCGATAGAAACCACTGACGGAGCGGGGTCCAGCGCCGACAGCGGCCGCCTGGACATCGTTCTGCAGATCCCACGCCGTGGCGGCGGCGAGGTTGTCATCGCCATTGAAAACAAGGTCAATGCCAGGGAAGGGGATGGACAACTTCCTCGTTACAGGCGCTGGATGCATACGCGTTTTGGTGCAGGGAACTCGGTACTGGTGTTCTTGACCGTGAATGAAGAAGAGCCGCGCGAAGACTGGAACTGCGTCACTTACAGCAATGTCGTGTATCCAGCCCTGGAACTGACCGCGCAGTCCTGTGACACGCTGGGCCCTGGCCCGGCCATGCTCATCGACCACTACAAGTCGATCTTGCGCGACAAGGTCGAAGGGGATGCCGCAAATGCCGACGCCGACAGTCTCGCGCTGGAACTGGTCGACAACTACCCTGACGCCAAAAAATTCATCGATGCGACGTGCAGCCGGTGGGGTGGCCGGCTTGGCCTGGAGGCGGTGGATTCGAGCTGGGGACTTTATAATCGTTACAAGAACGCGTTTTCTTTCCTTGCGGGATACGATTCGGATGAGCGCGCGAAAGTCCTGCGCTGGTTCAAGAACAAGTGGCCAAACCAGGTTGCCGACGGCTCTGTTACACCCAGTATCTTCATTGACGACTCCGGACGCAGCATCATGCGCTTCCTGGCATGGCCCGCTGGTTCGGCACTAGCCGAACTGTCCCGGAAATATGCGGTAAAGACGAAAGAGAACAAGAAACACGCCTGGACATCCGGCAAGCACGCGGTGCTCTTCGAGCTGCGTTCCTATGTCACCGAGCGTCCGCAGTCCAGGGACACTGATGAGGCTGAGTACGGTTGGAACCTGTTTCTCGTCATCGGCCCTCTCGAAGGCATCGATCGCCATGCCTGGATCACGCGGCTGCGCAAGACGCTCAATGGCCATTTTTCGACCAGGGCCGGTGCCGGCATTCCCACTGTGCGCCATGCAGCCATCACGGCCACGTTTTTCTCATTGCTCAAGTGGGAGCTCAAGGGCCGGAACGTTGCAACGCTTGCCGAGGAACTGACCTCTCCCGCACTCCTGACGTGCATCGACGACGTGGCGCGCACGATCGAACGCACCTTGCTGGAGGAGGATGACGGCACCAACAAGGCTTGATGTGAGACGTCAGAAGTGATACTCGGCGCGGATCATCGGCGTGCTGGCGCGCTGTCCGCGCCCGCCCGTCGTGGCGCGGGTATTGCCGAACTTGTTGTTCCAGAACTGGTATTCGACGCCGACACGGAAGCGGTTCTTCTTCTGGCCGAAGTGGGCGCCGACGTCGTACATCAGCTGCATGTCGATATTGGTTTCGGCCCCGGTCGGGTTGCCGGTTTCGTCCAGCCCCTTCTCGGCGATGAAGTTGGCATAGCCCTCGAAGGCCCAGCGTTCGTTCAGCGGAATGCCCCAGCTGACGTTGAGCATCGGGTGGTTCTCGTACTTGTAGCGCCCGCGCACGTCGGAGATCGGGGCGAAGGCGCCGCTCGGCGCATTGCTTTCGCGGATCAGGAGGATGCTGGTGCTGAGGAAGCCCGGCACGTCCCACATCAGGGTCGGCCCGACCACCAGCATGCGCTTGCGCGAGTTGTAGCCGACGTCGCGCTTGGTGTTCAGGTCGAAGCCGGCGGTGAGCCCGACGCCCTTCACCTTCCCGAAGCGCAGCTCGCGCCCGCTCAGCGCGCCGATGTCGAGCGTGTGGCGATACAGCAGGTAGGCTTCCTCGGCGCCGGAACTGCCGCCGAGCGAGCGCGGATCGTTGCGGTCGGACTTGAGCCAATCCAGGTTGAAGTAGTTGCTGCCGTACTTGTAGCCGCTGGCGTGGGTCAGCGCCAGGACGTGCTTGTCGATGTGTTCCGGATTGAAGGGCTCGGCGAAGCGGCTGCCGTAGCGCCAGCTGATGGCGGTGTCGCTCCAGTCGAGCGCCTGTGCTGGACCGGCCGCGAACCCCGCGGCCAGCAGGCAGGCGCCGCAGCCGAGGGCGCGGGTGATGATGTTCATGATCTTGATCCTATGCTTCGGGCGCTCTCGGGTCGCGCGCAACCCGCAATTCTACCTTGTGGTCACGCCGGTCGTCGCGCAGCATGATGGTCCAATCCGGACAGGGTTGGCCGTCCAGCAGCATTTCTTCGGGTCCTTCGGTGGCGCGCACCGTGATCTCGTAGAAGGCGCCGCGATGACGGTAGCGCAGGCCGAAGCCCTCCCAGCCCGGCGCCAGGCGCGGCCTCAATGTCAGCGCATCGCCGTGGCGCTCCAGGCCCAGCAGCGCTTCGACGAACAGCAACCAGGTCCACGCCGCCGCAGGAGTAGCGACACCGCCGATGGCGCGGCCGGCATGCGGGGCGATCGTGCGCAGGCCGCCGCTCATCAGGTAAGGCGGTCCGTCGTCATGCGCCGTCGGGTCGAGCATGCGCGCCAGCTGCCATGCGTGGCCGGCGTCGCCCAGCCGTGCGAGTCCGGCCGCGGCCCAGGCGGTGGCGCGGTGGTCCTGGCCTGGGCTCGACGGCACCCGTTCGCTCCATTCGCCATCCACCGGCGGATCGCAGCGCGGCAGAGCGCCGCCCGTGCGCAGGCGCCGCACCGCCGCGCGCAGCGCCTGCGGGCCTTGCGCCGCCCCGGCCTCCAGCGCCCAGCACTGGGTCGACAGCTCGACGCGGCAGGCCGCATTGGCGATCGAGCCGAGGGCTGTGCTGCTGTCCAGCCAGGTCCAGCGGTACCAGTCGCCGTCCCAGCCGTGCTCCTCGCACTGCGCGCCCAGCGCCAGCGCCGCGCCGCGGCAGGTGGTGGCGAAACCGAAGTCGCCGCGCCGGTCGGCCACCTCGGCGAAGCGCTGCAGCACGGCCACCATGAAGAAGCCCAGGCGCACGCTCTCGACGCGACCGGCCACCCCTTCCTCATGCAGGCGCCCCGCCGCCGGCGGCAGGCCGCGCGGCCCGAAGCGCAGGCAACCGCGCAGGCCGTGCACGCAGTGCTGGTACAGATCGTCACGCTCCGACAGGCGCACGGCCAGCAGCGCATGGTCGTCCGTCACCGCGAGATAGCGCGTCAGCGCGTACGGCAGCCACAGGAAGTCCTCGACATGAGCCCCCGTCGTGAACGCGGGCGCGGCGCGCAACAAGGCTTCGCGCAGCAGCTCGGGGCGGGCGTGGACGCAGGCCAGGGCCGACTGCAGGCGCGCAGCCGGATCGTTCTCGCCCATCATGGCGCCGATCGCCTGATACGGCAACCAGCTGTTCACGCGCAGGTCGAAGCCGGGTTCCGGCGTGCATGCGGTGACGGCGCCGAGCGTGTGGTCCCACCAGTCGCGCAGGCGCTGCCATGCGGCGGCGGCGGCCTGCGCCGTGCCATGGCGCTGCACGACCGCACTGGCGTCCAGGCTGCCGGGACCGGCCACGCCCAGCACGAACACCAGTTCGCACTCGGCCCCCGGCGCCAGGGTGACGCCGACCTGCAGCGCCGCGCAAGGGTCGAAGCCGGCGCCGGCGATGCCCGACAGCCCGGCACGCCCCAGCGCCACCGGGCGTGCGATGGCGCCGGAACGGCCGATGAATTCCTGGCGGTCGCAGGTCACGGCGACCTGCTCGGCGTCGACGTGGAAGAATGCGACCTTGTCATGGAAACCCGCGCCGAAGACGTTGCGCGCCAACAGCGCGCCGCTGGCGAGATCGCGCCCGGTCACCACCTGCAGGCCGGGCGCCGCGTGGCGCTCGTCCAGCAGCCATTCCACATACCCCGTCGCGCTCAGGCGGCGCGGCGCGTCGCTGTCGTTGCGCAGGCGCAGCACGCTGTACTTGAGCGGCGCGTCCTGGGCCACGAAGCAGCGCAGCTCGGAATGGATGCCGTGGGCACGGTGTTCGAATATGCTGTAGCCGATGCCATGGCGTGTCGTGTACGTTTCTGGCGACGGCGCCGGCCACGGCGTCGGCGACCAGACGGCGCCACTGTCTTCGTCGCGCAGGTAAAAGGCTTCGCCGCCCTGCGGCGCGACTTCGTCTTCTCCCCCTGCGGTCAAGCGCGTGGCGCGCTCGCCGCTCCAGCTGACGGCATGGCCGCGCTCCGAGACGATGCTGCCGAAGGCGTCGTTGGCCAGCAGGTTGATCCACGGCGCCGCAGGCGCGGCGATGCCGGCGCCGCTGCGCACCACGACCTCGCGGCCGTCCGGCAAGGCCTCGGTCGCGGGCGAAGGCGGATTCGCCGCGGTCCATGCCTGCGCCGGCGTGGCGGCGACGAACGGCGCCGCCGCCGCGCTGCCCGCGCGCTCGGCGCGGCGCAGCTGGTCGGCCAGGTCGCCGCGCTCCCCGGAGAGCAGCACGCTGGCGGCGGAGCGCAGCAGGATGCGGTCTTCATGCGGCACGTCTTCCTTCAGGTGCAGGTGCAGTCCGCCGGGCTGGTCGAAGCTGGACGGATCGACCAGCGGCGCCGCCAGGTGCATCAGGGCTTCGCGCGCCGCGCGGCTGTCGCACAGGACCAGCAAGTCGACCGCCAGGCCGTGGCCGCGCCAATAACCGTGGGCCTGCAGCAGCTGGCGCGCGAGGCCGGTGTCCGGCCCCTCGCCCAGTTGCAGCAACAGCAGCGGCAAGTCGCCCGTGACGCCATACGCCTGCAAGTCGGCCCGCCCGCGCAGATTGCGCGCGATGACGGCGGGATCGGCGCGCAGCGCCGGCGCGGGCTGCAGCAGGCAGCCGGCCAGGCGGTTGATCAGCTGGGCGTCGGCTTCGCCGATCTCGGCGCGGCGCAGCTCGGCCTGGGCCAGGGTCCAGGCGGCCTCGATCGCGTGGTCGACCTCGTGAGCGACCCCATAGCGCGCCGCCAGCTCGCGCGCCAGCGCGCGGCTGGAGGCGGCGCCGAGCACCAGGTCGACCGTGATCTCCTGCTGCGGCGCCAGGGTCACGCTGCGCCGCAGCGCCAGCAGCGCCTCGTCGGGCTCCGGGTCCAGGCCGGGCAGCGCGCCGCCCTGGCTCACCGCCTGCGGCCGGCACAGCTCATGGCCGCGCCCGATGAAGCGCGCGCGATTCGTTTCCACGCTCGGCTGCCCCGCCGTCTCGCGCACCGTCATGCGATGCACGAGCACGGGCGCGCTTGGTGCGGTCAAGCACAGCAGGCTGTCGGCGCTCGCGTCGAACTCGATGCGGATGCTGCTGCGGCCGCCTTCTTCCAGCGGCGGCCCGGCCAGCGCCACGCAGCCGGTCAGCTCCAGGGTGAGCGTCTCAGACGCGCGATTGACGATGCGGATGCGGCGCAGCTCGACGTCGTCGCCCGGGGCCACCACCGCGTCAGTGCGCATCTCGATGCCGTGGTCCATGCGGCGCAGGCTGGCCCGCCCTTCGGCCAGCACCGCCTCGACCTCGTCGGGCGCCGGCGCGCCGGGCAGCAGGACGTTGGCCCAGGTGGCGCCGGATGCCGTGTCGCGCACGTGAAGCGCCGGGCCGCTCTCGCCGGCCCCTACTCGCGTCAGTACGGTTCCCTCCCAGCAGCTGGCGCCGGCGCCCGCGCTGTCGACGACCACGTGATAGCGGCCGTTCGACAGCAGCTGGACTTCCGGCAGCGGCGAAGCGTCCGGCTGGAGCACGCGCGCGTAGGGGCGGGCCGCCGCGACGCCGTCGAGCGCCACGCCGGCATCGATGCGCAGGGGCGGCTCGGCGCCGGCCGCCGGCGCCGCCTCTTGCAGCAGGCCGAGCGCGGCGCGCAGTTCGGGATCGCGCGCGAAGCGGCGCTGCATCGGTTCGCCCTGCAGGTGGCGCGCCAGCGCCAGCAGGATCGTGGCCTGGTGGCGCGCGAGCTGGGCCCGCACCACCGCCTGGCGTTCGCCTTGCGGCAGGCGCGCTGGCGCATAATCGAGCGCCTCGTGGAAGCCGGTCTCGCCCAGCAGGCCTTGCTCCGCCATGCGGCGCAGGTTGGCCGCCGCCAGCGCCGGCGCCGCGCTGAGCGCCAGCGCCACGCCATGGGGCGCGGCGACCAGGTCGTCGGCCGCCCTCCGCCGCAGGGCCGCGGCGTCGATGCCGAAGCGCCCGATGCGGTAGCGCGCCGCCGCGTCGACCGCGTTGCAGCCCGATTCCGTATAGCCCCACAGCAGCCCGCGGCCCTTGGCGTGGGCCGCCTGCAGGCGCGCCACAGCCCGGCCGGCGTCGTCCAGCAAGGTGTCGCGCCACGACGGCATCACGAGCTGCGGCGCCAGATAGTCCGCCAGCGCGCCCGCGCGCGACAGCAGCAGCGCGCCTGCCCCCGTCATGCGCAAGGGACGGCCGAGCGACCACCAGTGCTGCTGCGGCAGCTGGTCCTGGGCGACGGCGGCGAAGCTGGCCATGCGCGCCTCGGACGCCAGCAGGTCGCAGCTGTCGCCGTCCAGGCGCCCCCCGCGTCCCTCGCGCACTTGACAGCCCGTGGCCAGCAGGCCGGTGGACGGGTCGACCAGCGCGCCGAAATCCACGCGCGCCGCGTCCCGCGCCTGCGCGGCCAGGCGCGCGATGCTCTCCATGCGTTCGCGCGCGCAGTCGCGCCCCTGTGCGACCAGCTGGGCCAGGCCCTCGTTGTCGCCTGGCGGTTCGAGCGCGGCCAGCTCGCGCAAGGTCGGGATGCGGGTCAGGCCGGCATCGAGCACGTATTCCTGCGCCGCGCGGGTCCAGGGCGTGAGCGCATGCAGGTCGTCCAGCTGCGCCGCGCATTGCCGCGCCAGGCGCGCCGTCCAGGCGCGCAGCGCGGGGTCGGCGGGGTTTGCTTTTTCCGGCAGGCCGGCGTCCAGCTCGGCCGCCCTGGCCGCGACCGTGCGCAGGCAGTCGGCCAGGCCCGGCAGGGTATCGGTGGCGCGGCAGCGGCCCGGCGCCAGCGCGTCGCCCAGCGCGTCCAGCGCCGGCAGCAGGCCGGGCGGCGCATGCTCGCGCACCACCAATAGCGTGACGCGGATGCCGTCCAGCGCGGCGGCGTCAACGATCGGCCGGTCCGGCACTTCATCGAGGCCGGCGGCGAAGGTGCGCAGCGCCAGCGCCAGGCCCCCGCTGGCCGCGGTGTCGACACGGGCCGGTTCGAGCGGAGCGAGCGTGACGCCGTCATACCATTGGAAGGGGTGGCCATGCCAGCGCTCCAGCAAGGCCATCGACGCCAACGCCTGCTCGCTGCGCGCGAGCAGGCCGCCCAGCGGCAGATAGCCGAAGTCGCGCGCGCTCAGGGTCGCCAGCAGGGTCGCGCCCATGCCGGCGGGCGACACGCGCTCGTCGACGGTCGGTTCGGAATGGTCGAACACGGCTTCCGGCGCCAGGCCGTGCCGGCCCGCGCCGTGCTGTTCGAAGAAGGCCCAGCTGCGGCGCGCCAGCGTGCGCAGGAACAGCGTCTGCCCCTTCGCCAGGCGCATGCCGCGCCGCGCCGGCTGGCTGACCCACCAGGCCAGCACCGGCGACAGGAACCACACCAGCAGCAGCGGCGCGGTCGCGAACAGGGCGTAGGGGTTGGCGAAGGTCAGGAGCACCGCGACGCCGACCGCCAGCAACGGCGCGAACCACATCGTGCGCCAGTTGTTCTCCAGCGCGCTGCTGGGTCGCGCCAGCGCTGGAGGACGCAGCTCGAGCAGCTTGCGGCGGCTCACGTCGCGCCGCCACAGGCCGCGCACGACCGCGTCGGCGTCAAGCCAGGCCCGGTGCGGCAGGAAGGCTAGCGCCAGCGCGGCGCGCACCAGGGCCGCGCGCGCGCCGCGCGTCCAGGCGTCCAGGTGCTGGCGCAGCGGCGCGTCGACCGCGCGGCCGGCCAGCGTGGCCAGCATGTCGAGCAGCGCCGGCAGCCAGAGCGGCGCCAGGATGGCCACGGTCCAGAACACGGGCGCGGCCAGCAGGCTCCAGCACAACACGAGCAGCGCGATCGACGCCGGCGCGGCCAGGCTCCCGGCCAATGCGTCGAACAGGCGCCGGCGCACCCGCGCGGCGCGCAGGCGCTCGGCGCCGCGCCCGAGGCGGCGCGCTTCCTGCCAGGCGGCGCGCAAGGCGCGATGGCGGCGCAGCGCGTGTTCGCCATAACTGCCCGGATGCGCGGCATCCAGCCGCAGGTCGCTCACGCGCGCGGCGCGCAGGCGGTCTTCCTCGACCGCGCCGGGTTGCGCCCGCCCCTCGTCGCGCAGCTCGAGACCCATCGCGCGGCGCCAGGCATCGACGTCATAGATCGCGGCCCAGCCGTGGCCACCGTCGGGCCACAGGCGCTGGTAGCGCACGGCGTCCCGGCCCGGCAAGGCGGTCGTGATTTGCGGCAGCAGCATGGCATGGCCTTCCAGCACCCGCCCCGCTTCGTCCTGCAGCGCCCGGTGCAGCGGGTGCGCCATCGCCGCCACCAGGCCGCGCGCGGCGTCGCGCGGCAGGCCGGTATCGGCGTCGAGCGCGATCACATAGCGCATCTCGGCCGCGGCGCCGAGATTGCCGGCCGCGTGCGCGAAGCGGTCGCGCATGCCGCACAGCCAGGCATTCAGGTCGGTCAGCTGGCCGCGCCGCCGTTCGCGGCCGATCCAGGCCTGCTGGTCTTCGCTCCAGGCGCGCGCACGCGCCAGCAGCATGAAGGGGCCGTCTCGTTCGCCGCCGTGCTTGCGGTTGAGCGCCTCGATCGCGGCGCCCGCCTGGGCCAACAGGGCGGCGTCCAGAGGCAGCGTCGCTTCAGGCGCGTCGGGCAGGTCGAGCAGCAGGCAGAAGCGCAGGCGCGGATCGCGGTTGCCGAGGTAGCGCACTTCGAGGTCTTCGCACAGCGCCGCGAGCTGCGCGGCGTCGGCCGGCTGCGCCGACACGGCCACCAGCGTGCGTGCATCGTCAGGAATGCCGGCCGCCACATCGATGCGCGGCGTGGCCTGGGGCCGGACCAGCCAGCGCCCGGCCATGCCCATCAGGGTGCGCGCCAGGGCGCCGGCAACCGGCAGCGCCAGGATGCCCATCAGGACCAGCAGCAGCGACCCGGCCCCGCCCTGCCAGGCATGGACCAGGCCCGCGCCCGTGAACAGCAGGGCCAGCGCCGCCGTGGCGCCCGTCTGCATGCCGGGGGAAGCGCCCTGCAATGCGGCGCGAACGCGCGGCGCCCATCCGCGCCGTCCGCGCAGCCTGGCCTCGAGCGTCGCCAGGCCAGGGCCGGCCAGGTAGTGGCCCACGTGGCGGATGCGCATATCGAGCCCGCCCTCGCCCGGCGCGCGATGGACGCCGGCCAGCGCGATCGCTTCTTGCGCCACCGCGGCTTCGCTCACGCCGAGGGAATGCGCCAGGCGCGCGACCGTGTGGCGGTAGCGGTCGCGCGTGGCGCCGTCCATGCGCGCATAACTGCCGTCAGGATCGTCGCGCAGCAGCGCGTCGACCACGCCCAGGCGCTCGGCGAAGGCGCGCCAGTCGACGCCGCCCAGCGCGCGCAGGCTGGCCAGGGCGTTGCCGGCGGCGACGGCGTCCTGCGCCTGGCTGCTCCTCTCGTCCTGCGTCAGCCCGGCGATGCTGCCCTGGCCATCGGCCAGGCGCGCATCGATCCAGTCCAGTACCTGGGCCAGCGGCGCGCCGCGGCCCTGCAGGCGGCGCGCCAGTTCGACGATGAAAGCGCCGTTGTCCGCGTCTGCGCTGCGCGCCATGTCGGCGAACAGCAGCACCAGGTCGCCCGGGCGGGCCTCGGCGGTGTCGAGGAAGCGCGCGGCCCAGGCGGCGGCGCGCTCGCGGCCGGCGCAGGCATGCGCGGTGCGCGCGGCCAGCGCGGCCAGCCGGTCGATCAGCGCGAGACGCAGCAGCGCGGGCAGCGCATCGAGTTCTGCGACGCGCAACGGCGCGTGTTCCTGGCCCGCGGTGAGGACGCGCGCCAGTTCTTCGATGTCGACGACGCCGTCGGCGCGCGCCACCGTATCGAGCGCCAGGCCCCAGGCGCGCGCGGCGCCGTCCTGGGCGGCGATCTGCCGCGATTGCGCGCGCGCCAGCCGCAGCTGGGTGTCGAGCAGGTGGTAGCCGTCGAGCAGGCGCGCGCCGGCGGGAGGCAGGTCGATCCCGGCGCGCATGGCGCGGTCGAGCGTTTCGCAGGAACGAACGATGCCCTCCGCATTCGCGGCCAGCAGCGGCACGGAGGCGGCGGCGGCGGCGCCATGTGGCGCATGCTGCCCCGCGGGCATCTTGTCGTTCTCAACTTTCAACGGGAACCTCGGGACGGAGGCGTGCGCGGCGGACCGCCGGAGGACGGGACACCCTAAGGTAATCAGGGCAAGAAACCAGACAAACGATGCTGGGCGCGCACGGCTGACTCCATGCTAGGGAAAGGTACGAAAAGTTACCGTGCGCTGGCGTACACACCGCCTGCCGAGCCGGCAGGCGGCCGGGGAATCATCAGACGGCGAGCGCGAAACCGCCGGCCAGCGAGCAGGCGCGCGGATGGCCCAGCGCGCGCAGGGTGCGCGCGGCACGGGCGCTGCGGGCGCCGCTGCGGCACACGAACAGCAAGGGACGGGCCTCGGCGCCCAGCCAGGCGGCGGCATGTTCCTTCACGCTCGCCAGCGGCACGTTGAGCGCCGTGCGGCCATGCAGTTCCACCTGGCCGGCGACGCAGTGCTCGCGCGCATCGCGCACGTCGACCACGATGGCGTCGGGATGGGCCGCCAGCCAGCCGCGGGCCGCGACGGCGTCGAGCTCCATGCCGGCGTCCAGCGCGGCGTCAGGCGGCGCCGCATCGGGCGCCGCCGCCGGCGCCGGCGGCATTGCCAGCGCCGCCCCGCAGCGCGCGATGCGTTCGCAGGCCAGCGCCAGCACGGCGTCGTCCAGCAGCGGCCCGATCGACAGGCGCACCGCCGACGCGCTGCGCCAGGCCGGCAAGCCCATCGCGTCGAGCACATGGCTCGGCGCCGCCTTCGACGCGGCGCAGGCCGAGCCGGCGCTGACGCGCATGCCGGCGGCATCGAACAGGTCGAGCAACTCGGCGCTGGCGACGCCCGGGATCGAGAAATTGAGCGTGGTCGGCAAGGTGTGCGCCAGCGGCGCGTTGAACACGATGCCGGGAAAGGCGCGGGTCAAGGCCTCGGCCAGGCGCGCGCGGCAGGCTTGCAGCGCCTCGGCGGCATGGAAGGTGTCGCCGCGCTCCAGCGCTTCCAGCACCGCGCCCAGCGCCGCGATGCCGGCCATGTTCTCGGTGCCCGAGCGCCCATTGTCTTCCTGGCCGCCGCCGCAGATCAGCGGCGTGAACGGCGCGCCTTCGCGCACGTACAGCATGCCGATGCCCTTCGGCGCATGCAGCTTGTGGCCCGAGAACGGCGCGTAGTCGATGCGGCTGGCGCCCAGGTTCAAGGGCAGCTTGCCGAGCGCCTGCACGCAGTCGACCATCCACAGCGCCGGGCTGGCCGTTTCGATCAGCGCCGCCGCGATGCCGTCCAGGTCGGACACCACGCCGGTCTCGTTGTTGGCGGCCATGGTGCAGACAAAGGCGAGGCGCGGCGCCAGCGCGCGCAGCACGTCCAGGCGATGGCGGCCGTCGGCGTCGACCGGCAGCACGCGCAGTTCGAGGCCCGTGCCCAGCAGCCGGTTCCAGTGCGCCAGGCTTTCGGACACCGCCTTGTGCTCGGTGGCGCCAATCAGCACCACGTCCCCGCATGCTTCGCCGCGCGCGCGCCGTTCGCGCACCGCGCACAGCGCCGACAGCGCCGCGGTCTGGATGCCTTCGGTGGCGCCGCTGTTGAACATCAGCCGTCCGTTCGGGGCGCCCAGCACCCGCCGTGCGCAGGCGCGCGCGCCCTCGCGCAGCGCCCGGGCGCGCAGGCCGCTCGCATGGCTGCTGCTCGGATTACCGAAGCACTCCTGCAGCGCGGCCATGGCGGCAGCGGCGGCGGCAGGCAGCACCGGCGAAGTCGCGTTGGCGTCGAGGTAGATTTCGGTGATCATGGATTAGCTGCCAAAGACATAAAAAAAGGTGTCGCACAACACGTTATTGTCCAGTAATATGGTACGGAATTACGCCAATCGAAACGTCCCAAATTTCTCGATTTGTGGGCTGTTAATAGAATAATTATTCTTATAAACACGCTTTACGGAATATGAACTCACTCGACAAGTTTGATTGTGCGATTCTCGCCGCCTTGCAGGCGGATGCAACCCTTTCCATCTCGGGTCTGAGCGAAAAGGTCGGCCTTTCCAGCACGCCCTGCTGGAAACGCGTCAAGCGCCTCGAAGAAGAAGGCTATATCGAAAGCCGCGTCAGCATCGTCAACCGCGAAAAGGTCGGCCTGCCGGTCACCGTGTTCGTCAGCATCAAGACCACCGAGCACGACGAGAAATGGCTGGCGCGCTTCGCCGCCGCCGTGGTCGCCCTGCCCGAAGTGCTGGAATTTCATCGCATGAGCGGCGACGTCGACTACCTGCTCAAGGTCGTCACCACCGACATCGCCGGCTACGACCGCTTCTATAAAAAGCTGATCAAGGCCGCGCGCCTGACCGGCGTGTCGTCCGCGTTTTCGATGGAACAGATCAAGTCGACCACCGCCCTGCCGCTCGAGCTGATCTCGCACGGCGTGCCGGCCTGAGGTCGCTCCGAATCCATACGCCGGGTCTTTACGCTGTCGCTTAACGCTTTCGCCGGCCGTGCGAATCGTGCGATGATGGCGGCCGTTGACATCAACGGAGACCAAGGGAATGCGATCGAAAATAAAGATGGCGCCGCTGGCGCTGGCGGCGTTGTTCGCCGCTCAGGCAACCGCCGCGGAGCAAATCGTGAAGATCGGCGTGAGCGGCCCGCTGTCGGGTTCCAACGCCTTCGCCGGCAAGGACAATGAGAACGGCGTGCGCCTCGCCATCGAGGAGCTCAACGCGCAGAAGATCCAGGTGGGCGGCAATGTGCTGCGCTTCGTGCTGCAGTCCGAAGACGATGCGGGCGACCCGAAACAGGGCGTGACGGTGGCCCAGAAATTCGCCGATTCCGGCGTCAAGTACGTGCTCGGCCCGTACAACTCGGGCGTGGCGATTCCCGCCTCGCGCGTCTACAACGACAACGGCATCCTGATGTCGACCGTCGGCACCAATCCCAAGATCACGGCCGCCGGCTATCCGACGGTGTTCCGCATCGTGGCCAGCGACACCCAGGTGGGCGCCTCGGTCGCCGGCTATGCGGCCAAGGAGCTCAAGGTCAAGAACGTCGGCGTGATCGACGACCGCACCGCGTTCGGCCAGGGCATCGCGATGGAGTTCAAGCGCCAAGCGCAAAAGGCCGGCATCAAGGTCGCGGGCCACGAATTCACCAACGACAAGGCGAGCGACTTCGCCGCCATCCTGACCTCGCTGCGCGCCAAGAAGGTGGACGCGATCTTCTTCGGCGGCTACGCCCCGCAAGGCGCCCCGATGGCGCGCCAGATGAAGCAGCTGGGCCTGAACGTGCCGCTGCTGGGCGGCGACACCCTGTGCAGCCCCGAGATGGCCCGGCTGGGCGGCGAGGCGGTCGGCGAGAACGTGCGCTGCGCGCAGGCCGGCGCCATCGTCGCCAAGCAGCCGGGCGGCCCGGCCTTCCTGGCCAGCTACAAGAAGCGCTTCGGCCGCGATCCGGACGTCTACGCGCCGTCGTTCTACGACCAGACCAAGTTCATCGCCCAGGCGATCCAGCAGGCGAAGTCGGTCGACGCCAAGCAGGTCGGCGCCGCGATGCACGCGATCAGCTACCAGGGCGTGGTCGGCGCTTACGGCTACGACGCCAAGGGCAACCTCAAGAAGACGGCGGTGACGGTGTACACCTTCAAGAACGGCGCGTTGACGCCGCTGGCCAGCTACTGACCCAACAAGGAAAAAAATGAGAGAGAACTTCAGGCTCGGCGCGCTGGCGATTGGCGCCCTGCTCGCCTGCGCATCCGTCCAGGCCGCGCCGGCGCCCGACACCGCGCCCGCCAAGCAGAAGGTCGCCACGACCGAAGCCGGCAAGGCGATCAACAAGCTGGTCGACGAATACTACGAGGCCTATGCCCGCTTCGAGCCGGTGTGGGCGACCGAGAGCGGCGACGGCCGCTTCTTCGACCAGCTCGGCCTGTCGATCGCGCCGAAGAACCGCGACGCGCAGTTTGCGCTGTACCGCGGCTACCTGAAGCGCCTGGCCACCATCCCGCGCGAGCGCCTGAATGCGCACGAGCAGGCCAGCTACGACATCGTCAAGTTCGAGCTCGAGACCGCGCTGCGCCTGGGCGCCTTCCCCGAGCACCTGCTGCCGATGGACCAGATGTTCAATATGCCGGCCTTCATCGCGAACTACGCCGGCGGCGAAGGCGCGCAGCCGTTCGCCACGCCGAAGGACTATCGCAATTACCTGAACCGCCTCGACCAGATGGTCGCCTACATCGACCAGTCGATCGCGAACATGCGCGAAGGCGTCGAGCGCGGCATCGTGCATCCGCGCCAGCCGATCCAGTCGCTGCTGCCGCAGCTCAAGCAGCTGCAGGCCAAGAGCGCGGAAGCCAGCATCTTCTATACCCCGATCAAGAAGCTGCCACAAGGTTTCTCGGCCGCCGACAAGCGCAGCCTGCTTGACGCCTATCGCACGACGGTCGGCAAGCTCAATCCGGCGCTGGACCGCCTGGCCAGCTATGTCGAGAAGGAATACCTGCCGAAGACCCGCACCAGCGCCGGCTGGAACGCGCTGCCGAACGGCGCCGAGTGGTACAAGGCGCGCGTGGCGGCGATGACCACCACCGCCATGACGCCCGAGCAGATCCATGCGATCGGCCTGAAGGAAGTAGCGCGCATCCAGGGCGAATACGGCAAGATCGGCCCCAAGATGGGCTACGACGGTCCGGCCGCCGGCCTGCCGAAGTGGGTGTCCGAGCAGCCGAAGTACAAGCCGTTCACCACGGACCAGCAGGTGATCGAGGTGTTCCAGAAGCTGGACACGCAAGTGCGCGCCAAGCTGCCGGCCCTGTTCACCCTGATGCCGAAGGCGCCGCTGGAAGTGCGGCTGGAGCCTGAACTGACGCGCGAAACCGCATCGGACCATTATTCGGCGCCGGCGGCGGACGGCTCGCGTCCGGGCGTGTTCTGGTCGGTGGTGAACGACCCGACCAAGTATGGCCGCACCGGCATGGTCACGCTGTACCTGCATGAAGGCCAGCCGGGCCACCACTTCCACATCGCGCTGCTGCAGGAACTGGGCCTGCCGAACTTCCGCAAGTTCGGCGGCAACACCGCCTTCACCGAAGGCTGGGCGCTGTATGCCGAGACCCTGGGCAAGGAGATGGGCCTGTTCGAGAAACCGGAAGACTATTTCGGCCACCTGAACGACGAGATGCTGCGCGCCGCGCGCCTGGTGGTCGACACCGGCATGCACAGCAAGGGCTGGAGCCGCGACCAGGCGATCAAGTACTTCCGCGACACGCTGGGTTACTCGGAGCTGGAAGCGCGCGCCCAGATCGAGCGCTATATGGTGATGCCGGGCCAGGCGCTGGCGTACAAGATCGGTTCGCTGAAGATCATGGAACTGCGCCAGCGTGCGCAGGCGGCGCTGGGCGACAAGTTCAGCCTGCCGAAATTCCACGAGGTCGTGCTGGACGAAGGCACCTTGCCGCTGGCGGTGCTGGAGGCGAAGGTCGATCGCTGGATCGCGGCGTCGAAGTAAGCGCTGTCACGCTACCAGCTCACAAAACCAACGTCGTCCCCGCGCAGGCGGGGACCCAAGTCCTCAGAGCCGCCGGTCACGTTCAAACGCATCGATAACGCTGGCAAGCTTGGGTTCCCGCCTTCGCGGGAACGACGGTTTTCAAGCTATCGGTAGATAGCCAGCACCTGATCAGCGCGCGATCATGAACACCGGATAGCGGTTCCACTCCGGTTCGCGATAACGCGCGCAGTTGGCGTAGATGAAGTCGAGCACCGCTTCCTGGCTGCTCAACAAGCCGGGATTGGCAGCCTTCCACTCGGCGAACTTCGCCGCCAGCTCGGGCTCCTCCGCCAGCAGTTTCTCCGCCTCGTCCTCGAACACATAATCCGAGTAATGCTCCTTCTTCTCCAGCACGCTGTTGAAGAAGCCCCAGCGGAAGAAGCTGTCGTGGGCCAGCGGCTCGAGCGTCTCGACCGCGTAGCGCGCCCGGTCCTGGTCCAGCGGCACGATGTAGTCGCCGGCGCGCAGCAAGACCTGCCCGACGCGCCGCTCCAGCGCCACCTCGTCATGGAACAAATGGCCTTCGTAGGCCGACGGACGCGAGGTCACGGATTGGATCTGGTAGTACGTCACTTCCTGCAGGCGATCCGCCTCGATGCGCTCCATGCGCACGCCATTCCATTCCAGGCGCTCGATCGCCTCGCGCCACTGCTGCGGCACCACATAGGCTTGCGGCGCCGGCACCGCGACGTCGACCGGGAAGCTGTTGTAGTAGGCGATGTCGCGTTCCCACGGACTGCTGCGGTCGTAGTACAGGCGCGTGTAGTCGCCGATCGCGCTCTTCTTGTATTTGGCCTCGTAGCCCTTGAAGCGGAAGCTCGACGGATTGGCTTCGTCCATCTTCCAGCGCACCGGCCACGCGTCTTGCTTGCGGCCTTCCTCGCGCGCCGCGCGGCGCAGCGCCTGGATGCGGTCGGCGTTCTTGACGGTGAACTCGAGCGCCACTTCGACCAGCGCCACCATCGACTCGTAGCGGTCCTTGAACGGCTTGAGCATGTGCGTCTCGGGCATGAAGCCAATCGTGTGATGCAGCGCCGCGTAGCCGGTCGAGAAGCGCGCCGTCTCGAGGAACTCGGCGATGCCGTGGTCCGGGCTGTCCTTGACCGGGTTCACGTAGGGGCAGGTCGGCCAGCCGCGCGCATCCATGCCGGCATACATCGCCGGCAGCATCTCCGCGCGCAGGAATTCGCCCAGGCCGCCGCCCAGCTTGTCGGCCTGGGTGTGGATCAGCGTCATCGTGTAGCTGTAGTCGGCGCCGTTGGAGGTGTGGGTGTCGACCATCACGTCCGGATCCCAGCGCGTGAACAGTTGATTGAACGTGCGCGCCGTCAGGGTGTCGCACTTGACGAAGTCGCGGTTCAGGTCGAGGTGGCGGCTGTTGCCACGGAAGCCGAACTGCTCCGGCCCGTCCTGGTTCACGCGCGAGGTGTCGGTGCGGTTGAAGCTGCCGTCCACGTTGTACAGCGGGACGAACAGGAACACGGTCTTGCCCAGCGCACTCAGACGCCCAGGCTCGACGCAGAAATCGCGCACGAGCGCCATGCAGCCGTCGACGCCTTCCGGCTCGCCCGGGTGGATGCCGTTGTTGTTGAAGAAGACCGGACGGCCGGCGCGCTTGATCGCATCGACGTCGAACACGCCGTCGCTGCTGACCACGCCCGCATGGATCGGCACGCCCGCATCCGACACGCCCACTTTCTCGAAGCGCAGCACCGAAGGGAAACGGCGCGCGAGGTCTTCGTACCAGGCGATGCACTCGCCCCAGGTGGTGGTCTGGTTCAGGTTGCCCTTCTCGTAGGGCGTCAGCAATTCAGTGGACATGGATCTTATCGTTGTGAGGTGGATGCTTCGGAAATCGTCGCCGGCACGCTTGGTGCCTGGGCCGGCAGGTTGAGCGGCAGCGCGATCGCGACGTCGGTGCCTTCGCCCGGGCTGGATCGCACCTCGATCGTGCCGTGCAGCGCATAGGCGCGCTCGCGCATGCCGATGATGCCGATGCCTTCCGAGGCGCTGGCGGTGTCGAAGCCGGCGCCGTCGTCAACCACGCGGATGCGCAGCATGCCCTTGCCTTCGTCCAGCAGCAGGCTGACGTGGGCCGAGCGCGCGGCGGCGTGCTTCATCACGTTGGACAGGGCTTCCTGCACGATGCGGTAGGCGGAAATCGCCAGCTCGTTCGACAGGCGCGCGAAGTCGCCCTCGCTGTGCAGGTCGAAGCGGCAGCCGGACGTGGTGTCGTAGTGGCGCACCATCTCTTCCACCGCGCCGTGCAGGCCCAGCATGTCGAGTACCTCGGGACGCAGGCGGCGC
Organism: Massilia timonae CCUG 45783; assembly: GCF_000315425.1. Taxonomy (GTDB): domain Bacteria; phylum Pseudomonadota; class Gammaproteobacteria; order Burkholderiales; family Burkholderiaceae_D; genus Telluria; species Telluria timonae. The sequence continues at coordinate 605,241 of NZ_JH992922.1, forward strand.
ACCAGGCGCCGGCCGTTGGCGTACAGGTCGAGCGCCAGCTTGGTGATGGCCTCGGACTTGCGGCGGATCTCGTCGACTTCGGGCCCTGGCGGCGCCTTGGCCGCCAGCAGGCCGATCGACTGCGCTTCCAGCCGCGCCGCGATCAGGGAAGCATTGAGCTCGTCGTGGATCTCGACCGCGATGCTCTTGCGCTCGTCCTCGATGATCTCGTTGACCTTCTGGATCAGCTTGCGCTTGTCGGCGTCGGCGCGCAGCGCCTCGTTGCGCGAGGCCAGCAGGTCGCGCGTGCGCTCGGCCACCTTGTTCTCGAGGTCGCGCTTGGATTCTTCCAGCGCCAGCGACATCTCGCCGATCGAGGCCTGCAGCTCGCCGATCTCACCGCCGGTGGTGACCGGCGGATGCACACGGAAGTTGCCGCCCCGGATCTGGCGCAAGGTGCCGATCGCCTCGCGCAGCGGCACGATCAGCGAGCGCGCCAGCACCCAGGCCAGGATGCCGCTCGCGGCCAGCGCCAGCGCCGCCATCGACAGCTCGATCTGGAAGCGGTCGGTCTGCTTGGCCATCATGTTCGCCGGCGACATCGTCACCCGCACCCAGCCGACGACTTCGGTGGTGAGCGTGGGCGGGCGCGAATCGCTCGATGCCGACACGTGCGGCGTGCCGTTGTCCGAGAACAGGTTGATCCACACCACCTGCTTGCGGATCGGCGCCTCGTAGAAATGGGCCTGGGCGTCGCTGGCCGAATCGGACACCACGCGCACCGCGGCGCGTCCGCTGCCGTCGATCACGTCGACCTTGTAGATGCTGCGGTCGGACTGCACCAGGCCGTTGATGGTCAGGCGCAGGTCGGACAGGTTGCCCGAGATGACGTTGTATTCGGACGTCTCGGCCAGCGCGCGCGCCAGGATGCGCCCGCGCTCGGCCAGCTCCTCGGCCACCTGGGCGCGGTGCGCATACCAGGAATACCAGACGAAGGAGGTGAACAGCAGGATCACCGGCAGCATGGTGATGACGGCCATGCGCCGTCCGACACCCCAGCCGCGCCAGAAACGCAGGTTCATTGCAGGGCCGGCGCGCGCCGCGCGAAGTTGCGGGCGGCGTCGGTCACGCGCAGGTCGAGCGAACTGGCCACCCCTTCGTTGATGATGGTGCGGAAGTAGCGCGGGAACTGCGGCGGATCGAGTTCGCCGGTGCGCACGAAGTCGGCGGCCAGCTCGGCCACCTGGGCGTTGATCTCCTCGATCTCGGAATACGTGGTGGCCAGCGCGCCGACCTTGACCATGTCGGCCGAAAAGCCGATCACGCCCTGCTTGCGGCGGTAGGTCGAGAGCAGGATGTTGCGCACGTTCTCGGCGTTGTAGATGTCGCTGTCGGGCAGCGCCAGCAGGGTCTCGGCGCGCGTCATGCTGTTGAGCGTGTGATTCAGGTCGTCGCCCGGCGCGTACATCTGGATCTCGGTCGCGTCGTGCAGCGCCGGCTTCAGGAAGGCGGTGTCGGGGCCGAGCAGCACGCCGACCCGCACCGGGCGGCCGTACAGCAGTTCGGCCAGGCGCATCTGGTCGTTCGGCGCCGGCTCGGCATAGATCGCGGTCATGGCCATGCGGCGCGGCTTGGGCAGGCGCGCGGTGAGCGTGCGCCACACCTGGCTCGAGGTATAGGCCGAGATCACCACGCAATCGCAGCGGCGCGACAGCGCGTCGCGCAGCGCGGTCGGGCCGATCGCCACGTACAACATGCGGCGCTTCTGCGCCAGCTCGGTGCGGAAGGCCGCGAAGGTGGGCACCAGGCGCTTGTACAGGTCGTCGGCGATGCGGTGGGTGACGGCGCTGTCGTCGCCGGTCAGGATCTGGAAGCGGTAGCCCTGCGCTTCTTCGCGTTCGCGCTCCGCCTGCTGGGCGGCGTGGACGCTGCCGGCCGACAGCGCCAGCATGAAGGCAAGGGCCAGCAGCGGCGCCAGCGCGGGGGCGCGCCTGCGCTGGTGGGGCATGCGGCGCGGGAGGATGGCCATCGCGTCAGGGCTCGATCAGGCCGTGCTTGACCGCCAGCAGGGTGATGCTGGCCTGGCGGTGCACGCCCAGCTTTTCCTTGATCGACTGGCTGATGTTGCTGATGGTCTTGGTCGACAGGTCGAGGCGCTCCGCGATCTCGGCATTGGTCATGCCCTCGGCCATCAGCTTGAAGATTTCCAGTCCGCGCTCGTCGAGCTGCGACTGCGGCGTGACTTCGCCGCGCACCGCCATGCTGGCCAGGCGCGACGCGATATGCGGCAGGAAGTACAGCTTGCCCTCGTGGGCATGGCGCACCGCGGTGGCCAGGTCGGCCGGGTCGCAATCCTTGGTGACGAAGGCGTGGGCGCCGAGGCGGTAGGTTTCCTTGATCAGGCTGTCCTGGTCAAACTGGCTCAGGAAGACGATCTTGGCCGCCGGGTCGGACTTGAGGATGGCCTGGGCCGCGTCCATGCCGGTCAGCTCGGTGCCGAAGCGCATGTCGAGCACGGCGACGTCGGGGTGCTCGGCGGCGTACAGCGCGGTCGCCTCGCTCGGGGTCTTGGCCTGCCCCACCACCTGCATGCCCGCCGCTTCCAGCGACATGGCGAAACCGGTCATGACGATCGGGTGATCATCCGCGAGCATGACGCGGATGGGTTTGTTCTGTTCTGCCAATTTGATTCTCCTGGCGCGTGGCCGGTGTGCGTTGCCAGTGTCTGGCGTTGCGTTGGCCGGGCGAAAAGCCACGGCACAGTTGGGAATTATTTCATACAACGGGCGGGGAAGCGAATGGAAAGGCGGGGAGATTTTGTACGCTCTGGTCCGCATTTTTGGGGCCCTTCCTTTCGCTGGACGCGTGGATGGCGAAGTCGCCCACCTTACGAATGGGCTTGCTTGGTACGTTGACGCACACACAACCAGAAACAAATTTACTAGATTATGGATTTGCAAATTGCTAGGACATAGCATATATTGATTCCAACGAGCTGTAGATATGCATTCTTCCAAGGTAGTAAACCTGGCGATCCCGAGGGGTCCCAGAACGAATAAAGGAGGTTGCCATGCATTTTTCTGACATCAATCAAGGCGCCGGCGGCAAGGCCGGCAAATTCGCCCTGGTGGCCGGCCTGCACGTGCTGGTGGCGATGGGCGTCATCAGCACGATGAATGCCAAGTCGATCTCGCTGCCCGCCATGCTCGAAGACAAGCTGGTGTGGATCCAGCCCGAGGTTCCTCCGCCTGCCCCGCCGCCGGAGCCACCGAAACCCGTCGCCAAGGCCGCACCGCCCGACATCGTGGTGCCGGACGTGGAAGTCGAGGTGCCTGCGCCGCCGCTCGAGCAGGTGATGGAGGCAAGCACGGAACCAGCGCCGGAACCGGCCCAGCAAACCCAGTCCGAGGCTCCGCCGCAGCCCGCCGCCGCGCCGTCGTCGAACAGCGGCCAGATGCGCAGCGCCGTGCTGGCCGACGCCAACGGCTGCGCCAAACCAGACTATCCGGTGCGCGCTGCGCGCAATGGCGAGACCGGGACCGTGACCCTGGCGCTGCTGGTCGGGGCCGATGGCCGGGTGCAGGACTCGCGCATCCAGTCTTCCAGCGGCTCGCGTGAACTCGATCGCGCCGCCGTGCACGCCCTGAGCCTGTGCAAATTCCAGCCGGCGATGAACGGCGGCACAGCCGAAGCCGGATGGGCGCAGCTCGCCTACGTCTGGACACTCGAGTAAGCCCCTTTTCCTCTTTCAGCCCGCCCCTCTTCATCCGGCGGGCTTTTTTTCGCCCCGCTTTTTCGTTCCTTTGACAGGCGCATCGAGGCCTGCGCGGGCGACATTTGCTCACAACAACAATGGAGAGAGAACACATGGATGCAACGAGCGCAGCAATACCGGCGATACGTCTCACCGGGTTCATGCACGCCCTTGCCGGCTGCCTGGGACTGGCCGTCCTGGTCATCCTGGGCTGGATGGCGTTGACGCGACAGGCACCGCCCGAACCGAAGGCGGAGATCGCGGCCGGCAGCTGGAACGCCCGCGTGCAGGAGCACATGCGGGTGCTCGCGGCCAGGCCGCGTTCGATCGCGACCGAAGGCAATGCCCAGGCGCGCGCATACCTGGCGGCGCAGCTGCGGGCGATGGGCCTGGCGCCGACAGTGCAGCGCGCCACGGTGCGCAAATCGGTCGTCTACTACTTCGGCGCCATCCACAACACGGTCGGCGTCGTCCATAACGTCGTCGCCAGGATTCCCGGCAGCGCGCCGGATGCGGGCCGCCGCCCGGCGCTGCTGCTCACCGCGCACTACGACAGCGGCAACGCTGGGCGCGATGCCGCGCGCGGCGCCGCCACCATGGCGGCCCTGCTCGAAACGGCGCGCTCCCTGCGCGCCGCGCCACCCGCCAACGACGTCGTGCTGCTGTTCGCCGACGGCCACCACGTCGGCGCGCTGGGCGCCAAGGGCTTCGTCGAACAGCATCCGCTGGCCCCAAACATCGGCCTGGCGCTCAAGTTCGATCCTGCCGGCGACGCGGGGCTGCGCATGGTCGAGACCAGCGGCGCGGGCGGCGCCGCGCTGGCCGGCTGGATGCGCGCCGCACCCGAGCTGCGCGGCTCCTCGCTCGAGACGACCCTGGCGCGCATGCTGAACGACGCGCCGCACGTCGGTCCGCTGGCGGCGCTCGATACGCCGGTGCTGCTGTTCGCCGGCGGCGAAGCCGATCCGCGACAACTGGGCGACGCCATGCTGCGCCTGGCGCAGGCCTACGGCGACACGCCGCTCACGCGCGGGACGCAGACAGCCGCCGCCTATTTTTCGCTGCCCGTCGTGGGCCTGGTGCAGCACGCGGCGTGGCTCGCCTGGGCGCCGACGATCCTGTCCTGCCTGATGCTGGGCTTCGCCTGGCGCCGCCTGTTCGGCGCGGACGGCGCGGTCGAGGCGGCGCAAGGCGTGTTCGGCGTGTGCTTCCTGCTGCTCGTGGTGCGCGTCGGCAGCTGGACCTGGCGCGAAGAGGTCGCCGCCGCCGGCCTCGCGGGCGAGCAGCGCCTGCCGCTGATGGTGTTGGTCGTGGCAAGCTGCGTCTTTGTCGCCGGGCTGTATCTGTTCCGGCGCAGCGTCGGCGCCGCAGCGATGGTGCTCGGCGCGCTGGCCTGGCCTGCGCTGACGCTGCTGCTGGTCGTCTTCTTCTTGCCCGGCGCCGCCTACGTGCTGGCCTGGCCGCTGGCGGCGGCGCTCGCCGCCTTCCTGGTATTGCAGTCGCGCTGGGGCCAACGCCAGGCCTTCGCCCCGCGCCTGCTGGTGCTGGTGGCCGGGCTGGCGCCGGCCGCCGCGCTGTTTCCGTCTGCGCTGCGCGATGCCTGGCTGCTGCTCGCGCCGCACCACATGTACCTGCCGCCGATGCTGATGGCGCTGCCGATGCTGTGCTTCGCCTGCCTGCTGCTGGTGCTGCGCATGGCGCCGGCCGTCGCCGCCCTGCTTGCGCTGCTGGCCGCAAGCTGCTTCGCCCTGCCGGGACAGGCGGCGCCGCGCATCGCGCTGCCGTCCACATCCGATGGCCTCGAACGCCTGGTCTACTACAAGGATGCGAACACCTGGCGCGCTTACTGGCTGCTGCCGGAGCAGCCGCTCGACGACTGGCGCCGCCAGCTGTTCCCCGGCCGCCAGCCGACCATCTTCGTCGAAGTCTTCGGCTGGAACAGCCCGCGCCAGTGGTATGCCGAGGCGCCGCGCGAGGATGCGATCGCCTTCCCCGAATGCTTCGCCCTGCTCAACACCGTCGGCAAGGTGCGGCGCGGCACGTTCACTGTGCGCTCAAAAAACCGCGCGCCGCACATCGAGCTGCGCATGTCGGGCGCCAAGGCGCTGCGCTCGCGGCTCGACGGCGTGCCGCTCACGTCAAAGGAGGCGCCGTGGATGCTGTCGCTGTACGGGATGGAAGACCGGGTGCTGCACTTCGAGATCGAGAGCGCGCCGGAAGAGATTTTCGCGATTACCGTGCAGGAGCGCATGCCCGGCGTGCCGCAGCATCTGCTACCGTCGCGCGAGCAAGGCGCCCCGTATTTACGGGAACAATCGGGAATGACGATGTCGACCGATATCCTGCGATTTTATTGAGAACTTGTCATAGAATGTTCCGCGCACGCCACGAACGTGCCCTTCCCGATCAACTCAAGTCGCAGGATTTTATGTACAAGATCGTCTCTTCCCTCGTCCTCACCGCCCTCGCCGGCAGCCTGGCGCTGGCCTATCCGGCCTATGCCCAGAACGTGCAAAACGTCCAGGAAGCGCCGCTGCGCGCGCACCTGGCCCACCTGTCCGCCGACGCCATGGAAGGCCGCGGCACCGGCCAGCGCGGCGGCGAGCTGACCGTCGCCTACCTCGAGGCGCAGGCGAAGGCCGCCGGCCTGAAGCCGGCCAACGGCAGCAGCTTCCGCCAGGCGGTCAAGATCGCCGGCGTGCGTTCGCTGCCGGCCAAGAGCGACATCGCGATCACCGCCGGCGGCAAGGCGCTGCCGCTGCAGTTCGGCGCTGACTGGGTCTGGGGCCCGGGCGACGGCAAGGCCGATCACAAGCTGGACGCGGACCTGGTCTTCGTCGGCTACGGCACCGTGGCGCCGGAAGAAGGCGGCTGGAACGACTTCAAGGGCATGAACCTGAAGGGCAAGGTGCTGGTGATGATGGTGAACGATCCGCTGCCGACCGCGGCGGAACCGAACCGCTTCAACGGCGAAGGCCTGACCTACTACGGCCGCTGGACCTATAAATTCGAGGAAGCGGCGCGCCAGGGCGCGGCCGGCGCCATCCTGATCCACACCGACAAGTCGGCCTCGTACGGCTGGAGCGTGGTGCAGAACAGCTGGGCCAACGCCGAGCGCTTCCAGCTCACCGAAGGCAAAGTGGGCACCGGCCTGCAGGGCTGGATGACCGATGACACCGCACGCAAGGTGTTCGCCGCCGCCGGCCAGGACCTCGATAAACTGCGCGCCGCGGCCGAAGACAAGAACTTCAAGCCGGTGACGCTGAAGGCCCGCCTGAAGGGCACGGCCCGCGCAGAGGTACGCAAGCTCGAAGAGTTCAACGTGGCCGGCATCGTGCCCGGCACCGATCCGAAGCTCAAGGACGAAGTGGTGATCTACACCGCGCACTGGGACCACATGGGCAAGCAGGGCACCCAGGGCGACACCATCTTCAACGGCGCGGTCGACAATGCCTCGGGCACCGGCGCGCTGCTGGCGATGGCGGAGCAAGCCGTCAAGCACCCGGCCAAGCGCAGCCAGATGTTCCTGTGGGTGGCGGCCGAAGAGCAAGGCCTGCTGGGCAGCGCCGCCTACGTCGCCAAGCCGCTGTGGCCGATCGCGAAGACCGCCGCCAACCTGAACCTGGACAGCCTGAACTGGGTGGGCCTGGTGAAGGACGTCAGCGTGCCCGGCAGTGAGCGCACCGAACTGGGCGCGATGGCGGCCGCCACCGCCCAGGCGATGGGTTTGACCGTCGCGCCAGCGAAACCTGACCTGGCCGGCGGCTACTTCCGCAGCGACCACTTCAGCTTCGCCAAGGCCGGCGTGCCGGCGTTCTCGGTGGGCGCGGGCCGCAGCTGGGTGAAGGACGTCGAGGCCAACAACGCCAAGGCCGCGACCTACCGCGACAAGTACCACCAGGCGTCGGACGAATACGATCCGAACTGGGACCTGTCGGGCATGGTGCAGCAGGCGCAGTACACGCTGAACCTGGGCCGCGCAGTGGCCGACGCGCCGAAGATGCCGGCGTGGAAGGAAGGCGATCCGTTCGGTAAGGCGCGCGCTGCCAAGTAAGCAGTCAGGCAAGCGCTCGACATGAACGCGCCGGAGGACCACACTAGGTCCACCGGCGCGTTTTTTTTGGCCACCTTTTTTGAGAGCGAACGATGCGCGAAGAAGACCTGGTGCTCGGCGACGGCCGCACGCTGCACTTCTACGACCTGGCGCCACCCGGCGAGCAGGAGCTTGTCGTGTTCTGGCACCACGGCACGCCAAACATCGGCCGCCCGCCCGAGCCGCTGTTCGCCCTCGCGGCGCAGCTGGGCATACGCTGGATCGGCTACGACCGCCCGGCTTATGGCGGCTCGTCGGAACGCAGCGGGCGGGACGTCGCCTCGGCGGCCTTCGACGTCGAGCGCATCGCCGACCGGCTGGGCATCAGGCGCTTCGCGGTGATGGGGCATTCGGGCGGCGGCCCGCATGCGCTGGCTTGCGCCGCCCTGCTGCCCGAGCGGGTGGTGGGTGCGGTCAGCATCGCGGGCCTGGCCCCGCCCGATGCGCAGGGACTCGACTGGTTCAGGGGGATGGGCGCATACGGGGCGGCGGGACTGCGCGCGGCGGCGCAGGGGCGCGCGGCCAAGGCACATCACGAGGCGCTCGGGCTCGCGTTCGACCGCGAGATGTTCACGCTTGAAGACTGGGACGCGCTGGCGGGGCCCTGGTCTTGGTTCGACAGCGTGGTGGGGCCGGCGGTGGCCAAGGGGCCTGACGGCGCGATCGACGACGATATCGCCTATGTGACGCCGTGGGGATTCGATTGTTCGCACATCGCCTGTCCGGTGCTGTTCGTGCATGGGGTCCAGGATCGCGTGGTGCCGGCGTCGCATAGCGAATGGCTGGCGCGTCACTGCCGTTGGGCCGAGCTGTGGCGGCAGCCGGGCGATGGGCATATCTCGGTGATGAACTACGCCGCGTCGAGCCTGGTGTGGCTGCGCGGGCAGTTGCGGGCGGACTGACCGACCTTGCGGCGGATGGCGCGCCATGGGCTACCATCCGCTTTCTGCTGCGAGTCGTGGCTTACTGGATCACGCCGCAAGCCATGCGGCCGCCTCCGCCACCCAGCGGCGCCGGATGATCGGAGTGGTTGTCGCCGCCGACGTGGACCATCAGGGCCTTGCCCTTGATATCCGACATCTTCAGGCGCGGGGCGAGGACCGGGTTGGTGGCCATGCCCTTGGCATCCACCGTCAGCGCCGGCAGGTCGCCCAGGTGGCCGTCGCCCCATGGGGTGCCGTGCTTGCCGGTCTTGGCAGGATCGAGGTGGCCGCCCGCGGCGCCGGCCGGGACGGTCTTGCCGTCGGCCTGATTCGGCGCGCAACTGCCGTTGGCGTGGATGTGGAAACCGTGCAGGCCCGGGGTCAGGTCCTTGAGGTCAGGCGTGAGCACCACGCCGTACTTGGTTTCGCTGAGCTTCACGGTGCCCACGGTGGCGCCATCGCCTTTTTCGGTGGCCAGCTTGAGGGTCACGGTGTTATCGGCGGCACTGGCGGCAGCGCATACGGCGCTCAGCAGGACGGCGCTCATCCATCGCATTTTCATTGTTTTCTCCTTCAAAAATATCTACAGGATAGTAAAAAGCCAATTCAGTTTAGACCAATCCCATGCATTGGGGCGTCCTGCTGACTTGGGTTTTACTGGCGACAGCGGTTCTGTTCGGGTTCATCCAGTGCTGTCGGGATACATGAGTTACGTGGAGCCACGGTGACCGGATGTATCGAATACGATTCGCCGACACGTAAGCGCGCACGTTTGAGGAGGGGCAGAGTGGAGCATCCACCGCTGGCTAAGCTGACCAGCAACGCCACATGGTTGACCGGAACTCCACTCTGAGAGAACGTTGTGCCTGAACGCATTTGTCCAGCATGCCATGCCGATGATACCGAGGCCGTCGACTCAGTCGATCGGGCGGATCTGATCCGCAGTTATCGCCAGAAAGGGATCGAGGTCGGCGCCTATCTTCATGGCGGCAGCATTACCTGTCAACGGCGATTGAAAACTGATACAGATTTCGTCGTCCCAGCGATTTAAAACTGATACACCGCCGTCGCCGAACACCGTCCGTGTTCAGCCCATTTCTGCAACATCGCTCCCCCTCATCATCCCGGCCTGTCGCTGGTGCTTCAGCCGGTAGCTCTCACCTGCAATCGGCACGATATGCGCATGGTGCAGCAGCCGGTCGAGCAGGGCCGCGGTGAGCGTCGTATCCTGCGCAAAGGTCGTGTCCCATTGTCCGAACGGCAGGTTACTGGTCACGATCAGGCTGCTGCGCTCATACAAGGCCGCGATCACCTGGAAGAACAGGTTGGCCTGTTCCCGGTTCATCGGCAAGTAACCTATCTCGTCGATGATCAAGAGCCGATATGCCTTGATCGCGCGGTGCATCACCGCTTTCAAATTGTTCTGCGTATGCGCCGTCGTCAGTGCCAGCATGAGGTCGGCCGCCGTCGTGAAGCGCGTCTTGATGCCGGCCTGCGTGGCCTTGTAACCCAGTGCCATCGCCAGGTGCGTTTTGCCTACACCGCTCGGCCCGACCAGTACCACGTTCTCATGCCGCTCGACGAATCCCAGGCCGGCCAGCTCCTCGACTTGGCTGCGCTTTACGCCTTTGGCGAAGTCATAGTTAAATTCGTCCAGCGTCTTCACCACGGGGAATCCTGCCAGACGGGTCATCGTGTTTTGCTTGCGCACGTTGCGCCCAGCTGCTTCCTCCCTCAGCAGCCCCTCCAGGAAGTCGCTGTAGGCCATCTCCTGTTTCGCTGCTTTCTGGGTTGCGGCGCCGTAGCCCTGTGCCACGAACGGCAGGTTCAGGCTCTCGCACAACGCCGCGATACGCTCATGCTGCAGGTTCATGCCGCCACCCCTTCCGATACCCGCACCAGCAGCGCGTCATACACCTGCAACGGATGCTGTACCGGAGAAGGTTGCGCGATCCGCTCCACCACTGCTGCCGGCCGCGGCGCCGCAGGTGCTGCAGCAGCCGGCTGCGGCCTGGCTGCCGCGATGTCCGCCCGCCACGGTGCCGGCAGCGCTTGCAGGTGCTCCACTTCCCGCTTCAAGGCTTCGGCTGGCGGTTCTCCGGTCGTGCCGTGGATGCGCGCATTGGCCACTTCGCGCAGCCAGTGGGCCACCTCGACGTTGGCCGTCACGACGTCGAGCTTCTGGCCGCTCTGTGCCAGCCGGCTCGCCAGCGGCACATAGAACGATCGGCGCAGGTAGCCGTTGAACCGCTCGACCTTACCCTTGGTCTTGGCCCGGTACGGCTGGCACAGCTTGATCACGAAGCCGCTATGCCTGGCATAGTCCAGGAAGCCGGCGTGGAAGCGGTGCTCGCCCTCACCGTACGCATCGCGCTCCAGTACCACCGTCTTCATATTGTCGTACAGGACCCGCCGCGTCACGCCGCCGAACGCTGCAAAGGCGCGCTCGTGGCAGGCGATCAGGGTATCCACCTTCATGTTGTTGACGAACTCCACGTAGCTGGCCCGGCTAAAGCCGAGCGTCGCGCAGAACGCGTGCAATGGCGCGCTGCCTTTACGAAATTCGACCCAGTCCACCTGCAGCTGCTCACCCATCGCCGTCTCGAAACGCACCACCGGATCGGCGGGAGGCGCCGGGCGCAAGGTGCGCACGAAGGCCCTCAACTGGCTCATGCCGCCCTCGTAGCCGCGCGCGGCAATCTCGCGGTACAGCACGGTGGCTGGAATCACGTCGGGCTGAGCAGCTTGCTGCCGATCCCTCAGGTACTGCTCGAACTGCGCCAGCTTCGTCTGGCGTTTGACTTTGCGTTCGTACTTCGGCACGGCCTCCAGGGCCAGGTGCCGGCGCACCGTGTTCACTGCACAGCCTACCTCGGCGGCGATCTGCCGAAGGCTTAACCCATGCTTCTTCAGTAGTTGGATTTCCACGTACACCTCTTTGGGTTTCAAGGCCGCTCCGCAAAGCGGCCATCTTCTCAAAATGGTGTATCAGTTTTCAATCGCTGCCTGTATCAGTTTACAACCGCTGCTGACATTACCTTGTGCCACTGCCACCATTGCGAACTGGGCTTCTTCGATCCGGCCTGCGTGGGTGACGGTCTCTTCTACGAGCAACTACAGACCCAGGACTGGTACTACCAGGACGACAAACCGGAATACGCCCAGGCGGCGACGCTGGTACGACAAGACAGCTCGGTCCTCGAAGTCGGCTGTGGCAAGGGAGCATTCCGGCGCTGGCTGCCGCAATCGATCCGGTACACCGGGCTCGAGTTCAATGACGAGGCCATACAAAAAGCGCGTGCGGCTGGGCTAGACGTCAGGAAACAGCCGGTCGAAGAGCATGCCGCCGTGGGCTCTCGCTACGACGTCGTGTGCGCTTTCCAGGTGCTGGAACACGTCGAGCATCCTAAACAGTTCTTCCATGCCTGTGTCCAGGCGCTCGAGCCCGGTGGAATCCTGATGATCGCCGTGCCAGCCCAGGACAGTTTCCTGGCCATCGCACCGAACTCGCCGCTCAATATGCCGCCGCATCACGTGACGCGCTGGACCGATCGCGCACTGACCAATCTGGCCCACAGTGAAGGTTTCCGCGAAGCCAAGATCTGGCATGAACCCGTCGCCGACTTCCACAGAGACTGGCATGCGACGACGCTGGCCTACCACGCGCTGACTCGGTTCGGACTCTATCAGCCACGTTTGATCGACAACAGCGTGCGCTACCGCCTGCTGGGCCGGATGGTGCGTTTGCCTGCGGTGCGGAGGTATCTCGTACGAAGCGCACTGAAGGCCAGTCCCCGATTGGCAGTTGGGCACACCGTGATGCTGATTGCTTCATGAGCTCGAAAGACTTCCGGATGCGGCATCCCTCTCTTCGAATATTACTGACGCTTGCCTGCTTCGCCTGCCCCAGTATTGTGATGGCAGAAGTCAGCGACAAGGAACCGGTTGCTGTCCTGTTTTGGCAAGTGGGCCTGGCTGCAGCGCTTCTGTGTCTCTTCACCGCCCGCCTGAGGCCATGGCTTGGCGCAGTTTGCTTTGCTCCCGCAGCAATCTGGTTTGCCAGTCTGCTCCTGGAACTTCACTCACCCGACGTTAGCCTATATCTGCGACTTGAACAGGGCAACGGTTACTACCTGCAAGCATATGGCGCCTTCGCGCTTGCCGTAGCCGGACTGGTTGCCGGCTACCTGTGGCACCGCAGCAAACCGCCCTGACGATCCCAAGCGATGACCCATCAGGCAAAAAAAAACGGCACCCCTCAGGGTGCCGTTTTCGCTAACAACTTACGCGATCACTCGCCGTCGTCATGCTGCTCAGCCGAAGCCTGCGCAGTCTGCTGGTCTTCCATCGCCTGCAGCTCGGCAGCCATATTGGCTTTCTCTTGCTGCAGCAGTGCCTGACGCTCTTCCGCTTCCCACACTTCCTTCTCCTTGCGGGCGCGGTGGAATGCCAGACCGGTACCGCCAGGGATCAGGCGGCCGACGATGACGTTCTCTTTCAGGCCGCGCAGACCGTCGCGCTTGCCCATGATCGCCGCTTCGGTCAGCACGCGGGTGGTTTCCTGGAACGATGCGGCCGAGATGAACGAGTCGGTCGACAGCGATGCCTTGGTAATACCCAGCAGCACGTTTTCGTACTGTGCCGGCAGCTTGCCGACGGCGTTGACCTTGTCGTTCTCTTCCAGCAGTTCCGAACGCTCCACCTGCTCGCCGACGATGTAGTCGGTGTCGCCTGCGTCGGTGATCTGAACACGGCGCAGCATCTGGCGAACGATCACCTCGATGTGCTTGTCGTTGATCTTCACGCCCTGCAGACGGTACACGTCCTGCACTTCGTCCACGATGTAGCGGGCCAGCGCTTCGATACCCAGCAGGCGCAGGATGTCTTGCGGATCGGCCGGGCCGTCCACGATCATCTCGCCCTTGTTCACCACCTGGCCGTCGTGCACCAGCACTTGCTTGTCCTTGGTGATCAGGAACTCGTGCTTGTTGCCGTCCATGTCGGTGATTTCCAGGCGCTGCTTGCCCTTGGTCTCTTTACCGAACGCCACGGTACCGGTGACTTCCGCCAGCATGCCCGCGTCTTTCGGCGAACGTGCTTCGAACAGTTCGGCAACGCGCGGCAGACCACCGGTAATGTCGCGGGTCTTCTGCGATTCGGTCGGGATACGTGCCAGCACTTCACCCACGGTCGCTTGCTGACCGTCCTTGACCATGATCAGCGCGCCGACCTGGAAGCCGATCGTCACAGCGTGTTCGGTGCCGGCGATCTTCACTTCCTGGCCTTCTTCGTTCAGCAGCTTGACCTGCGGACGCAGCACCTTGCCCGAACCACGACGCTTCGGATCGATTGCCACCAGGGTCGACAGACCGGTCACTTCATCGACCTGACGTGCGACGGTGACGCCTTCTTCGACGTTCTCGAAGCGGATCGTACCGGCGTATTCGGTGATGATCGGACGGGTCAGCGGATCCCAGGTCGCCAGGGCGGTGCCAGCCTTCACGGTCTGGCCATCCTTGACGATCAGGGTCGCGCCGTACGGCACCTTGTGACGCTCGCGCTCACGGCCGTGGTCGTCGGTGATCAGCACTTCGCCCGAACGGGTAATGACGATTTGCGCGCCCTTGCCGTTGGTGACGTAACGCATGGTCGCGGTGAAGCGGACCGTACCGTTCGACTTGGCTTCGACCGACGATGCCACTGCTGCGCGCGATGCCGCACCACCGATGTGGAAGGTACGCATGGTCAGCTGGGTACCCGGCTCACCGATCGACTGCGCTGCCACCACACCGACTGCTTCGCCGCTGTTGACCAGCATGCCGCGGCCCAGGTCGCGGCCGTAGCACTTGGCGCACAGGCCGTAGCGCGTGTCGCAGTTCAGCGGCGTGCGGACCTTCACCTCGTCGATGCCGACGCGTTCGATCTCTTCGACCATGTCTTCGTCCAGCAGGGTGCCGGCTTCGTACAGGGTTTCCTGGGTTTCAGGGTTGACGACGTCGGTGCCTGCCACGCGGCCGAGGATACGGTCGCGCAGGGCTTCGATGACTTCACCGCCTTCGACCAGCGCCTTCATGTGGGTGCCGTTGCTGGTGCCGCAATCGTCTTCGATCACCACCAGGTCTTGCGTCACGTCCACCAGACGACGGGTCAGGTAACCCGAGTTCGCGGTCTTCAGTGCCGTATCCGCCAGACCTTTACGAGCGCCGTGGGTCGAGATGAAGTACTGCAGAACGTTCAGGCCTTCGCGGAAGTTCGCGGTAATCGGCGTTTCGATAATCGAACCGTCCGGTTTCGCCATCAGGCCGCGCATACCCGCCAGCTGGCGAATCTGGGCTGCCGAACCACGGGCGCCCGAGTCGGCCATCATGTAAATCGCGTTGAACGATTCCTGGGTGCCTTCGGTGCCGTCGCGCTTGGTGACCGGCTCGATCTTGAGCTGGTCCATCATCGCCTTGCCGACTTCATCCGAGGTCTTGCCCCAGATGTCGACGACCTTGTTGTAACGCTCGCCGGCGGTGACCAGACCCGAGGCGTACTGCTGCTCGATCTGCTTCACTTCGGCTTCGGCGGTCGCGATCATGCCCTTCTTGACGTCCGGGATCAGCATGTCGTCGACGGCGATCGAGATGCCGGCGCGGGTCGCCAGGCGGAAGCCCGACTGCATCAGCTTGTCCGCGAAGACGACGGTCGCACGCAGGCCGCACTTGCGGAACGACGTGTTGATCAGCTTCGAGATTTCCTTCTTCTTCAGCGCGCGGTTCAGCACCGAGAACGGCAGGCCTTTCGGCAGGATCTCGGACAGGATCGCACGGCCAACGGTGGTCTCGTAGCGGGTCAGGGTCTGGTCGAAGCCGCCTTCGGCGTTCTTCGGGAACTCAACGATACGCACCGTGATGCGGGTCGCCAGTTCGACTTCCTTGTTGTCGTACGCGCGGATGACTTCCGACACGTCCGGGAACATCATGCCTTCGCCCTTGGCGTTGATCGCCTCGCGCGACGCGTAGTACAGACCCAGCACGATATCCTGCGACGGCACGATCGACGGTTCGCCGTTCGATGGGAACAGGATGTTGTTCGACGCCAGCATCAGCGTACGCGCTTCCATCTGCGCTTCGATCGACAGCGGCACGTGGACTGCCATCTGGTCACCGTCGAAGTCGGCGTTGAACGCCGCGCAGACCAGCGGGTGCAGCTGGATCGCTTTACCTTCGATCAGGACTGGCTCGAACGCCTGGATACCGAGACGGTGCAGCGTAGGCGCACGGTTCAGCATGACCGGGTGTTCTTTGATGACTTCTTCCAGGATGTCCCAAACGACTGGTTCCTGAACTTCCACGAGCTTTTTCGCGGCCTTGATGGTGGTCGCGAGACCCATCAGTTCCAGCTTGTTGAAGATAAAGGGTTTGAAAAGCTCGAGAGCCATCAGCTTCGGCAGACCGCACTGGTGCAGTTTCAGCTGTGGACCCACCACGATGACCGAACGGCCCGAGTAGTCGACGCGCTTACCCAGCAAGTTCTGACGGAAACGACCGCCCTTACCCTTGATCATCTCGGCCAGCGACTTCAGCGGACGCTTGTTGGCGCCGGTCATCGCTTTGCCGCGACGGCCGTTGTCCAGCAGCGAGTCGACCGCTTCCTGCAGCATGCGCTTTTCGTTACGCGTAATGATCTCTGGTGCGCGCAGTTCCATCAGGCGCTTCAGGCGGTTATTACGGTTGATGACGCGGCGATACAGGTCGTTCAGGTCAGACGTGGCGAAACGGCCGCCGTCCAGCGGGACGAGCGGACGCAGCTCTGGCGGCAGGACCGGCAGAACTTCCATGATCATCCACTCAGGCTTGATGCCCGAACGCTGGAACGCCTCGAGCACTTTCAGGCGCTTGGCGTATTTCTTGATCTTGGCTTCGGATTTCGATTCCTTGAGCTCCACGCGCAGGGCTTCGGCATCGCGGTGGATGTCGATCGAGCGCAGCAGTTCACGGATGCCTTCGGCGCCCATGAATGCGGTGAAGTCGTCGCCGTACTCTTCGTACTTGGCGGCGTAGTCGTCTTCCGACATGATCTGGCTCTTCTTGAGCGGGGTCATGCCAGGATCGGTGACGACGTATGCTTCGAAGTACAGCACGCGTTCGATATCGCGCAGGGTCATGTCCAGGACCATGCCCAGACGCGACGGCAGCGATTTCAGGAACCAGATGTGAGCGACTGGCGACGCCAGTTCGATGTGGCCCATGCGCTCGCGGCGCACTTTAGCCAGGGTGACTTCGACGCCGCACTTTTCGCAGATCACGCCGCGGTGCTTCAGGCGCTTGTACTTGCCGCACAGGCATTCGTAGTCCTTGATCGGGCCAAAGATCTTGGCGCAGAACAGGCCGTCACGCTCAGGCTTGAACGTACGGTAGTTGATGGTTTCCGGCTTCTTGACTTCGCCGAACGACCACGAACGGATTTTTTCAGGCGACGCCAGGCCAATCTTGATGGCGTCGAAACTTTCGTTTTGCTGAACTTGCTTGAATAGATCGAGCAGTGCTTTCATGTATCACTCCAAAGGTGATTGATTCTGTACTGAATACTACTACCGCCACGTTCTCACCGATTTTCGCCGGCGTTTGCTGATCCCACTATCCTAAAAACCGTCATTCCCGCGCAGGCGGGAATCCAAGTTTGCCGGCTGATCGCCGGGCTTAGGTTCCCGCCTGCGCGGGAACGACGGTCTTGAAGGCGCGGACCAGCCCGAAGGCTGGCGGCCATGCTGGCCCTGCTTAGTTGCGCTCGAGATCGATGTCGATACCCAGCGAACGGATTTCCTTGACCAGCACGTTGAACGATTCCGGCATGCCGGCGTCGATCACGTGGTCGCCCTTGACCAGGTTCTCGTACACCTTGGTACGGCCGTTCACGTCGTCCGACTTCACAGTCAGCATTTCCTGCAGCACGTACGATGCGCCGTACGCTTCCAGTGCCCACACCTCCATCTCACCGAAGCGCTGGCCACCGAACTGGGCTTTACCGCCCAGCGGCTGCTGCGTCACCAGCGAGTACGGACCGGTCGAACGGGCGTGCATCTTGTCGTCGACCAGGTGGTGCAGCTTCAGCATGTGCATGAAGCCGACGGTGACCTTGCGCTCGAACGCTTCGCCGGTGCGGCCGTCGAACATGGTGACCTGGTTCTTCGACGGCGTCATGCCCAGGTGGGCAGCGATGTCGTCCGGGAACGCCAGGTCCAGCATGCGGCGGATGTCTTCCTCGTGGGCGCCATCGAACACCGGGGTCGCGAACGGCACGCCGTTCTTGAGGTTCTGTGCCAGGCTCAGGATTTCTTCATCGCTGAAGCTGTCCAGGTCTTCCTTGCGGCCGGTTTCGTTGTAGATCTTGCCCAGGAAGGTGCGCAGATCTGCCGCCTTCGCTTGCGCCTGCAGCATTTCGCCGATGCGCCAGCCCAGACCTTTGGCTGCCCAACCGAGGTGGGTTTCCAGGATCTGACCGACGTTCATACGCGACGGAACGCCCAGCGGGTTCAGCACGACGTCGGCAGGACGACCGTCCGCCATGAACGGCATGTCTTCCACCGGCACGATACGCGAGACCACACCCTTGTTACCGTGGCGGCCCGCCATCTTGTCGCCCGACTGCAGGCGGCGCTTGACGGCCAGGTAGACCTTGACCATCTTCTGCACGCCAGGCTGCAGCTCGTCGCCCTGGGTCAACTTCTTGCGCTTTTCTTCGAAGGCCAGGTCGAACTGGTGACGCTTTTCGTTGATCGATTCCTTGATCGCTTCCAGCGCGTTCGCGGTGTCGTCGTCGGCCGGACGGATGTCGAACCAGTGGAACTTGTCCAGGTCCGCCAGGTATTCCGAGGTGATCGCCGCGCCCTTGGCCAGCTTCTTCGGACCGCCGTTGACGATCTTGCCGACCAGCATACGCTCCAGACGCTCGAAGGCATCGCCTTCCACGATACGCATCTGGTCGTTCAGGTCCAGGCGGAAACGCTTCAGCTCGTCGTCGATGATCTGCTGGGCGCGCTTGTCGCGCTGGATGCCTTCGCGGGTGAACACTTGCACGTCGATCACGGTGCCGACCATGCCCGAAGGCACGCGCAGCGAGGTGTCTTTCACGTCCGACGCTTTTTCGCCGAAGATCGCGCGCAGCAGCTTTTCTTCAGGGGTCAGCTGGGTCTCGCCTTTCGGGGTGACCTTACCGACCAGCACGTCGCCGGCTTGCACTTCGGCGCCGATGTAGACGATGCCCGATTCATCCAGGCGCGCCAGCTGGTTTTCTGCCAGGTTCGAGATGTCGCGGGTGATTTCTTCCGCGCCCAGCTTGGTGTCGCGAGCGACCACCGACAGCTCTTCGATGTGGATCGAGGTGTAACGGTCGTCCTTGACCACGTTTTCCGAGATCAGGATCGAGTCTTCGAAGTTCAGGCCGTTCCACGGCATGAACGCCACCAGCATGTTCTGGCCCAGTGCCAGCTCGCCCAGGTCGGTCGATGCGCCGTCGGCAATCACGTCGCCACGGGCAACGCGGTCGCCAACCTGCACGATTGGACGCTGGTTGATGTTGGTGTTCTGGTTCGAACGGGTGTACTTGATCAGGTTGTAGATGTCGACGCCGACTTCGCCAGCCTGCGCTTCATCGTCGTTCACGCGAATGACCACGCGACCGGCATCGATGTAGTCGACCACGCCGCCACGCAGGGCCTGCACGGTGGTGCCCGAGTCGACCGCGACGGTGCGCTCGATACCGGTGCCGACCACGGCTTTCTCTGGACGCAGGCAAGGCACGGCCTGGCGCTGCATGTTGGCGCCCATCAGTGCACGGTTCGCGTCATCGTGCTCCAGGAACGGAATCAGCGATGCTGCGACCGACACGATCTGGCCCGGGGCGACGTCCATGTACTGGATGCGCTCTGGCGAGACCAGGATCGTTTCGCCGGCTTCACGCGCCGAGACCAGTTCGTCGACCAGCTGGCCTTCGTCGTTGATCTTCGCATTCGCCTGGGCGATGATGTAGCGGCCTTCTTCGATCGCCGACAGGTATTCGATCTTGTCGGTGACTTTCGAATCCTCGACCTTTCGGTACGGGGTTTCCAGGAAGCCGTATTCGTTCAGGCGGGCGTACAGAGCCAGCGAGTTGATCAGGCCGATGTTCGGGCCTTCAGGCGTTTCGATCGGGCACACGCGGCCGTAGTGGGTCGGGTGCACGTCGCGCACCTCGAAGCCGGCGCGTTCGCGGGTCAGACCGCCCGGTCCCAGTGCCGAGACGCGGCGCTTGTGGGTGACTTCCGACAGCGGGTTGGTCTGGTCCATGAACTGCGACAGCTGCGACGAACCGAAGAATTCGCGGATCGCGGCCGAGATCGGCTTGCTGTTGATCAGGTCGTGCGGCATCAGGTTGTCCGCTTCGGCCTGGCCGAGGCGTTCCTTGACGGCGCGTTCCACGCGCACCAGGCCGGCACGGAACTGGTTCTCAGCCAGTTCGCCGACGCAACGCACGCGGCGGTTACCCAGGTGATCGATGTCGTCGACTTCGCCGCGGCCATTGCGCAGCTCGACCAGGATCTTGATCACGGCCAGGATGTCTTCATTCGACAGGGTCATGTCGCCGGTCAGTTCGTCACGGCCGATACGGCGGTTGAACTTCATGCGGCCGACAGCCGACAGGTCGTAGCGTTCCGGCATGTAGAACAAGCCGTTGAACAGGGCTTCGACCGACTCTTCGGTTGGCGGTTCGCCAGGACGCATCATGCGGTAGATCGCCACGCGTGCGGCGGTCTGGTCGGCGGTGTCGTCGGTGCGCAGGGTTTGCGAGATGTAGGCGCCCTGGTCCAGATCGTTGGTGTACAAGGTCTGGATGTCGGTCACGCTGGCGTCGCGCAGCTTGCCCAGCAGTTCTTCGGTCAGCTCGTCGTTGGCCACGGCGATGATCTCGCCGGTGTCCTGGTCGACGATATTCTTGGCCAGCACGCGGCCCAGCAGGTAGTCTTCCGGCACCGAAATGCTCTTGATACCGGCGGCTTCGATGTCACGGACGTGCTTGGCGTTGATGCGCTTGTCCTTGGTGACGATGGTCTTGCCCGACTTCGGATCGACGATGTCGAAGCGCGCGACTTCGCCGCGCAGACGCTCGGAAACGAACTCGAGTTCGCCGCCGTCGTTACGCAGGGTGAAGTTGTCGAAGACGAAGAAGTTCGCCAGGATCTGCTCCGGCGTCATGCCGATGGCCTTCAGCAGGATCGTTACCGGCATCTTGCGGCGACGGTCGACGCGGAAGAACAGGATGTCTTTCGGGTCGAACTCGAAGTCCAGCCACGAGCCGCGGTAAGGAATGATACGTGCCGAGAACAGCAGCTTGCCCGACGAGTGGGTCTTGCCGCGGTCGTGTTCGAAGAACACGCCAGGCGAACGGTGCAGCTGGGAGACGATGACGCGCTCGGTGCCGTTGATCACGAACGAACCGTTCGTGGTCATCAGCGGCAGCTCGCCCATATAGACTTCCTGCTCTTTCATTTCCTTGACGACTGGCTTGGTCGGCGATTCCTTGTCCAGGATCACCAGACGCACCTTGGCGCGCAGCGGCGACGCGAAGGTCAGGCCACGCTGCTGGCACTCTTTCACGTCAAACGCAGGGTCGCCCAGCACATACGACAGGAACTCGAGGCGCGCAAAACCATTGTGCGACACGATAGGGAAAATCGAGGAGAAGGCCGATTGCAGGCCTTCGTTCTTGCGCGAGGACGGAGCGAATTCGGCCTGCAGGAAGTTCTCGTAGGATTCCAGCTGGGTAGCCAGCAGGTAGGGAACGTTGTGAACGTTGGCGCGCTTCGCGAACGATTTGCGAATGCGCTTCTTCTCAGTAAATGAGTAGTGCATGGACACTCCGTGAGTGACAGAAAGGATGGAGAATTCAGGAATTGCCAGTGGCGAACGCCACTACCACACGCAAGCCCTGAAGTCTCTTACTCTTTCGCGCCAGATGAAAAGGACAAGCAAACTGCTGTGATACGATGCTGCTGAAACGGGGTACTACTTATTCCCTGTCGCCATGTAAATCTCGACGTTTGCCGCAGGGACGACAAAAGAGCCAAAGCCGCATCCCCTGCCTTCCGGCAGGTTTTGCAAGCTTTGACTCCCGCGCTGGGCACTGTATTTCAAGCGCCCGGTGCTTATGTATTACTTCAGCTCGGCCTTGGCGCCAGCTTCTTCCAGCTTCTTCTTAGCGGCTTCAGCGTCAGCTTTTGGCAGGGCTTCTTTCACGGTCTTCGGTGCGCCGTCGACCAGGTCTTTAGCTTCTTTCAGGCCCAGACCGGTGATTTCACGGACTGCCTTGATGACGCCGACCTTGTTCGCGCCGACTTCCGACAGAACAACGTTGAACTCGGTCTGCTCTTCAGCAGCAGCTGCACCGCCAGCGGCGCCGCCAGCTGCCGGTGCTGCCATTGCAGCTGCCGACACGCCGAACTTCTCTTCGAATGCCTTGACCAGTTCGTTCAGGTCCATGACGGACATTTCGCTCACTGCGTTCAGGATATCGTCTTTGCTAATTGCCATTTGAAACTCCAGTTGTATATTGTGTGTAGTTAGTACTTGAGAAAAAAGGCTGCGCTATTAAGCTGCAGCGGTTTCTTCGGCTGCAGGAGCAGCTTCCGAACCTTCGCCTTTTTTCGCTGCCAGTGCAGCCAGACCACGTGCAAAGCCCGACACCGGAGCCAGCATGACGCCCAACAGCTGCGAGATGAGGACTTCACGGGATGGGATGCTTGCCAACGCGGTAACACCAGCTACGTCGAGCTGCTTACCTGCGTAGTTACCGGCTTTCAGGACCAGCTTGTCGTTGGTTTTCGCGAAGTCGGCGAGGACTTTAGCGGCAGCAACGGCGTCGTCCGAGATCGAGTAGATCAGCGGACCGGTCATGGCGTCAGCCAGCGGGGCAAACTGCGTGCCTTCGACAGAGCGGCGAGCCAGCGTGTTCTTCAGAACACGCAGGTACACACCCTGGGCACGTGCGGTTGCACGGAGCTTGGTCAAGTGACTAACCTGGATGCCACGGTACTCAGCCACGACGATGGTTTGCGCAGTTGCTACTTTTGCGGAAACTTCTTCGACGACGACCTTTTTGTCATTCAGATTAAGACCCACGGTCAATCTCCTTAAATGATATGAACGGATGTCCATATCGGTTCGAACACACGGCGTCCGAAGTTAAGAAGTCTTAAAACTGGGCGGATACATTCACACAGCTGGACTACAAAACTTGTTCGGGTACACCATCTGCGTTGGGTGGTCTATTAACCGTCAGCTCAACCTCTGCTTTCGGCCCAACGGTCTTTGATTGCCTGCCGGAGCGGTGTTCAGCTCCGACAGCCCAAAGATGCGCCCAGTGCCGAAGCACCGGGACTTAATGCTGTTACTTAGGCAGCAGCCGAGATCGAAGCGTGATCGACACGGACGCCAGCGCCCATGGTCGACGACAGGGCGACCTTACGCAGGTACACGCCTTTCGAGGTGGCCGGCTTGGCCTTGTTCAGTGCGTCGATCAGGGCGACCAGGTTGGTCTTCAGATCTGCGTCGCTGAACGACTTGCGACCGATGGTCGCGTGGACGATACCTGCCTTGTCGGTACGGTACTGGACCTGACCGGCTTTGGCGTTCTTGACGGCGGTAGCGACGTCAGGGGTCACGGTGCCGACTTTCGGGTTCGGCATCAGGCCGCGTGGGCCCAGGATCTGACCCAGGGTACCGACGATACGCATGGTGTCTGGCGAAGCGATGACGATGTCGAACGGCATGTCGCCGGCCTTCACGCGCTCTGCCAGGTCTTCCATGCCGACCACGTCGGCGCCGGCTGCCTTGGCAGCTTCAGCCTTGTCGCCCGAAGCGAACACAGCGACGCGCACGGTCTTGCCGGTGCCAGCTGGCAGCACGACCGAACCGCGGACCACTTGATCCGACTTCTTCGGGTCCACGCCCAGTTGAACGGCGACGTCGATCGACTCGTTGAACTTGGCGGTGGCGAATTCCTTGATGATCGACACAGCGTTGTCGAACTCATAGACCTTGTTACGGTCAACTTTTGCTTTGATTGCTTTGACGCGCTTGGACAGCTTAGCCATTACAGACCCTCCACCGTGATGCCCATCGAACGTGCCGAGCCAGCGATGATACGCACTGCTGCGTCCATGTCGGCGGCGGTCAGGTCCGGCTGCTTGGTTTTTGCGATTTCTTCAGCTTGAGCGCGGGTCAGCTTGGCAACCTTGTCGGTGTGCGGCTTGGCCGAGCCCTTGGTGATGCCGGCGGCTTTCTTGATCAGGTAGGTTGCCGGTGGGGTCTTCATCACGAAGGTGAAGGACTTGTCGGCGAACGCGGTGATCACGACCGGGATCGGCATGCCTGGTTCCATACCCTGGGTCTGCGCGTTGAACGCCTTGCAGAATTCCATGATGTTCAGGCCACGCTGACCGAGTGCAGGACCGATCGGTGGGGATGGGTTTGCCTTACCAGCTGGGACTTGCAGCTTGATAAAGCCAATGATTTTCTTTGCCATGTCTGGCTCCTATCTTGACTTGAGTAGTAGCGCCCCACCACGACTACTCGTCTCGGCGGGGCTCCTCTTACCGGATTCCGCCTGACTACTGCGACGCTCCGATTACGGCGTTTAGACTTTCTCTACCTGTCCGAACTCCAGCTCCACCGGAGTCGAACGACCGAAGATGGTAACAGAAACACGCACCTTCGACTTTTCGTAGTTGACTTCCTCGACGTTGCCGTTGAAGTCGGTGAACGGGCCTTCCTTGATGCGGACTTGCTCGCCCACTTCGTACAGCACTTTTGGCCGTGGCTTTTCGACACCCTCTTGCACCTGCTGCATGATCTTGTCGATCTCGCGTGCTGGGATCGGGGTCGGCTTGTTCGATTTGCCGCCGATGAAGCCGGTGACCTTGCTGGTGTTCTTCACCAGGTGCCAGGTTTCGTCGGTCATTTCCATCTCAACCAGCACGTAGCCCGGGAAGAAGCGGCGCTCGGAAACGGCTTTGGTGCCGTTGCGCATCTCGACGACTTCCTCGGTCGGCACCAGGATCTGGCCGAACTGGTCTTGCATCCCTGCGCGCTCGACGCGCTCGTTCAGGGCGCGCATCACGCTCTTTTCCATGCCCGAATAGACATGGACGACGTACCAGCGCTTGTTGCTGACCGGGACGCTCAGCGGCGCAGCCGCAGCGTCTTGTGCCGGGACATCGCCCGGCACTGGTGCATTGTCTTGCACGTTATCGCTCATGTTATTTCCAACCCAGGACAAAGTCGTACAACAGGAGCTCGAGAAGCTTATCCGTGCCCCACAGGAAAATCGCCATCACGACCACGAAGGCGAACACGATGCCGGTGATCTGCATGGCTTCGCGGCGGGTAGGCCAGACGACCTTCTTGGTCTCGCGCACCGACTCCTTGGCGAAGCTCAGGAAATCACGGCCAGTGGTGGAAGTCCACAAAAGCAGGACAGCAAAAACTAAACCAGCCACGAGGGCGCCTGCGGCGACCAAGGCTGGTTTGTTCTGGCCAGTCAGGTAGAAGAACCCGACGACGCCTGCAATCGCTGCAACCACCGCCAGCGCGACCTTGAACTTGTCATTCGAGGTGCTGACAGTTTGCACGGATTGATTAGACATTCTTCTTTACTTTCGGTGCTGCGCACCAGAATTCGGTGGCAGGGGCGGAGGGAATCGAACCCGCGACCTTCGGTTTTGGAGACCGACGCTCTGCCAATTGAGCTACACCCCTACGAAAACTTTACTGCTGAATCCAGCATTATACAGCAAGCGCGCGCTCGCTGGCAATGCTGTTCGAGGGAAACGGAGATGTTTCCGTTTCCCTTTGTCGCCTGATGAATTAGGCGATGATCTTGGCAACCACGCCGGCGCCGACGGTACGGCCGCCTTCGCGGATTGCGAAGCGCAGACCTTCTTCCATCGCGATCGGAGCGATCAGCTTGACGGTGATCGAGACGTTGTCGCCTGGCATGACCATTTCTTTGTCTGCTGGCAGTTCGATCGAACCGGTCACGTCAGTCGTACGGAAGTAGAACTGAGGACGATAGTTGTTGAAGAACGGGGTGTGACGGCCGCCTTCGTCTTTCGACAGGACGTAGATCTCACCGGTGAAGTTGCTGTGTGGCTTGATCGAGCCTGGCTTTGCCAGAACCTGACCACGCTGCACGTCTTCACGCTTGGTGCCGCGCAGCAGCAGACCGACGTTGTCGCCAGCTTGACCTTGGTCCAGCAGCTTGCGGAACATTTCCACGCCGGTGCAGGTGGTCTTGACGGTGTCAACGATACCGACGATTTCGATTTCTTCGCCGACTTTGATCACGCCGCGCTCGACACGACCGGTCACGACGGTGCCGCGGCCCGAGATCGAGAACACGTCTTCGACTGGCATCAGGAAGGCGCCGTCAACAGCACGTTCCGGGGTTGGGATGTAGGTGTCCAGAGCTTCTGCCAGACGGGCGATGCACTCTTCGCCCATTTCGCCTGGCTGGCCTTCCAGCGCCATACGTGCCGAACCCTTGATGATTGGCAGGTCGTCGCCTGGGAACTCGTACTTCGACAGCAGTTCGCGCACTTCCATTTCGACCAGTTCCAGCAGTTCTGCGTCGTCGACCAGGTCGCACTTGTTCAGGAACACGATGATGTATGGAACGCCAACCTGACGCGCCAGCAGGATGTGCTCGCGGGTCTGTGGCATTGGGCCGTCAGCGGCCGAGCACACCAGGATCGCGCCGTCCATCTGCGCAGCACCGGTAATCATGTTCTTGATGTAGTCGGCGTGGCCTGGGCAGTCAACGTGAGCGTAGTGACGGTTTTCGGTTTCGTACTCGACGTGCGCGGTGTTGATGGTGATGCCGCGTGCTTTTTCTTCTGGAGCCGCGTCGATCTGGTCGTAGGCCTTGGCTTCGCCGCCGAATTTCTTCGACAGGACGGTAGCGATTGCAGCCGTCAGGGTGGTTTTACCGTGGTCAACGTGACCGATGGTGCCGACGTTCACGTGCGGCTTGGTCCGTTCGAATTTACCTTTTGCCATTTCAGACTCCTAAGATCTAACGATATTTTGGGGATTACCAGGCACACCTGACGGACGAGTGCAACGCGACTGCCGTACAAAATTCTGGTGCCCTTGACGTGGATTGAACACGTGGCCTCTCCCTTACCAAGGGAGTGCTCTACCACTGAGCTACAAGGGCTGATTTTTGCGATGTAGAAACCACCGCACTAACTGGAGCGGGTGAAGGGAATCGAACCCTCGTCGTAAGCTTGGAAGGCTTCTGCTCTACCATTGAGCTACACCCGCGAGGTACAACTTCAAATCCGACTTCACGATCTTCTTTTTGGTGGTGGGGGCTGGATTCGAACCAGCGTACTCAGAGAGGGCAGATTTACAGTCTGCTGCCTTTAACCACTCGGCCACCCCACCGCGAAGAACCGCAGAGTATGAAGCAAGCTCAACGTACTGTCAATCAGGTTTTGGTAGAAGATTTTCTACTTCGCCTGACAGCGTTGCTTCGGGGCGTGATTGTAACGGTCGGACTGTAAAGCTGCAAGGGTGATTTTGCCAAGTGCGAAAAAATCTTTATGAACTGATTCGGAATAGTTCCGACGGCACGTCCGCAGAATCGGACAACCCTACGGGTTCGGCCCCGCCGGCGCCAGCGCCGCCAGCACCTGCGCCTTGAGCGCCTTGATCAGGGCCGTCTCGTCCGGCGCCACGCCCTCGGGCGCGGGGAAGATGCGGTCGGCGTAGATCAGGCCCAGCCCGGCCTTGCCGACCACCAGCGGCAGGACGATGAAACTCTCGGCGTCCGGCAGCAAAGTCTTGTACCAGGCCGGCAGCAGGTCGCGGATCCTGGGGCTGAAGGCGTCCGCGATCATCATGTCGGCGTCGTTCTCGAGCGCCAGGTGGAACACGTCGCGCGTGAAGGCGCAGGGGAAGACGAAACCGTCCTGCAGCGGGGCGCTGCCCTCGCCCAGCGACACCCGCGCGCGGAACTGTTTCGTGCGCGCGTCGCGCAGGCAGACGGTGGCGAAGCGGAAGCCCAGCGCGCCGTACAGGGTCTCGAGCACGGCCATGATGATGTCGTTGAGGCCGGCGCCGGACCCGCCCAGCAGGGTCACGTCCTGCACGCCCGCCAGCAGCAGGTCGCGCGCATTCTTCGGCTTGCCGCTGGGGTGGAACTCGCCCTCGTCGTCCTCGCCCGCGTCCAGGGTGGCCAGCGCCAGCACGTTCGGCAGGCTGCTGGCGGCCTTCGGATCGGTCTTCGGCGCGCGCTCCATGTTCATGCTCTGCAGCATGCCGTTCATGCCTTCCTGCACCTCGTCGTACAGCGCCACCATGGCCGGATGGTCGACGCCCAGCGCCGCGCCATAGCGCCGTATCAGTTCCTGGGTCTCGGTCGCGGCGGCCGGATCGTGATGGCGCCCCATCAGGCGCGCCACGTCGCGGCTGAAGGCGGCCACCTGCCGCATCCATTCGTCGCGATCAAACGCGGCCTCGAGCGGTCCCGGCGGCAGCGTCGCCTGGGCCTGCACGATCAACCCTGGCATCTGCCACTCGCGCAAGATCGCCTCAGACAAAACCTCAAAGCTGCAGCCCAGGATCAGTTGCGCAGCCTGGCTAGGACTATGCTTGCCGGCCGCCACGAACGCGGCGATTTCCCGGTAGCGCTCCGGCTCGTGGCTGGCCAGCAGCAGCGCGCCCAGGTTCTTGAACAGCGCGCAGATCGCCGCTTCCTCGGCCCCGGGGATCGGGCTGTGGCGCGCCAGCTCGCGGCCGACCAGGCTGGCGCACAGGGCGGCTTCGAGCTCCACCCGCACGCCGTGCTCGGCGGTGTCGAGCGCATCGACCAGCAGCATCGCCAGCGCGGCGGCGCGCACATTGTCGAAGCCGAGCAGGGAAATGGCGCGCGAGATCGTCGTTACCGGCGTGCCCGACAGGGTGCGGTACTGGACCGTGTTGGACAGGCGCAGGATGCGCTGGGTCAGAGCGACGTCGGACACCACGTAATACGCGAGGTCGGCCGTGCCCAGGTCGTCGCGATACCCCATGCCGATCACATGGGCGATGGCGCCGCCCAGGGTGAACATGCGTTCGGTGCCGCTGAGTTTACGCATCAGGGCGGGTCGCACGCGGCGCGGGGCGCAGTCCTGGGGGGTGTCGGCCATGGCGTCGCTCCGCTCAGCCGGCCTTGCGCAGCGGCGCGGCAGCATGCGCGCCTTGTTTGTATTGTTTCAGCACCTGCTGGTGCAGCGCCGCCAGCGCCGGCAGTTTGGGATTGAGCGCATCGAGCTTGCGCACATTGCCGATCAGGCCCGGCACCTGGGCGCCGAGGCGATTGTCCCAGCCCTCGTGCTCGAGGCAGCGCAGCACCGCCAGCGCGGCATTGAAGGCCACCGCCGGATTGCTCGGCAACTTGGTGGCCGCTTCCAGCATCAACCGCACT
Organism: Massilia timonae CCUG 45783; assembly: GCF_000315425.1. Taxonomy (GTDB): domain Bacteria; phylum Pseudomonadota; class Gammaproteobacteria; order Burkholderiales; family Burkholderiaceae_D; genus Telluria; species Telluria timonae. The sequence continues at coordinate 634,477 of NZ_JH992922.1, forward strand.
GCGCCCTGGTAGTCGCCGTCCCTGGCGCGCGCGGCGCCGCCGGCGACCAGGTCGACCACCTGCTGGCGGCTCTGCTGGGCCAGCGTCTGCGCCAGTTCGCCCTTCCCCGCCTGCTCCAGCACGCCCATGGCGCGCGTGACCATGGCGTCGCTCGAGGCATTGCTCATCACCTCGCGCACGATCTCGGAAGCGCCTTCTTCGCGGCCATTGTCGATGCAGGTGCGCGCCAGCTCGAGCTTGAGGTCGGGCGACAGATTGGGCGCATCCTTGCTTGACGCCAGGGCCGCGCCCAGCGCTTCGCCCAGGCGCTGCTCGTTGCCGGTGTATTCGTGCACCAGGGCCGAGGCGATCGCGCTGCACAGCGGGGTATTGGCGCGCCCGCCCATCGAGCGGTCGAGGTCGCGCACCACGGCGGCGGCCCCGACGGGATCGCCCTTGTGCACCAGCGCGCGCACCAGCTTGACGTGATCCTCGGGGTCGCGAAATTCGGAGTATTTGGCCTTGCCCACCACCTGGCGCAGGGCTTTTTCGGCGGTGTCGACGTCGCCTGCCTCGAAGGCGGTGTCGGCCAGGGTGCGCAGGCGCCGCACGGCATGCGGCGACACCGCCACCGCGTCGCTCAGCACCGCCTGCGATTTCTGCAATTCGCCGACCGCCGCGTGGGTGCGCGCCAGCCAGTCGTAGGCGTCGACGAAATTGCGATTGGTGTCGACCAGGTCTTCCAGGATGTCGCGCGCTTCGGTGAATTGCTTGCGCACGAACAGGGTCTTGGCCAGGCCGAGCCGGGCCCAGGCGATCGCCTTGATCTCGACCAGGTGGCGATAGATCGGCTCGGCCTGGTCGGCCTGGCCCAGGAACATGTGCAGCTCGGCGCGCAGGCGCAGGAAGTCGACCGCGTAGCGCGCGTGCAGGCGCTGGCCTTCGATGCAGGCGGCGATCGTCTCCTCCTGGTCGCCCGCTTCCATCAGGGTGTACACCGGCAGGAAGGCATTGCGCTTGTCGAGGGCGCGTGCGATGCGCTCGAGCAGGCGGTCGGCGGTGAACGGCTTGAGGATATAGTCGGTGGGCGCCAGCTCGGCGGCGCTGACCACCTTGCTGTGGTTGCCTTCGGCCGTGACCATGAAGAACATGGTGGCCAGCTGCATCAGCTTGTGGTGGCGCAGGTCTTCCAGCAGTTGCTGGCCATCCTGGCCGCCTTCCAGGTCGTATTCGCACAGGATCATGTCGAACTGGCGCAGGCCCAGGTGCTTGACGGCCTGGTTGGAGGTGCTGGCGTGCTCGATCCGGGTCAGGCCGCACAGCGTGAGCATGCTGTGGATGCTGGCCCGCATCCCCGCGTGGGGCTCGATGATCAGGGCCGTCAGGCCTTCCAGTTCGTTCATGATGGTCCGTGTAAGCCTGCGTTGGGCGTGGCGCCGTGGCTGCATGGGCGCGCGGCATCTGGCCAGTATATTACGGCGCGGAACGAAAATAATGAAATCGGGGTAGGTCCTGACACGAGAAAGTGTCAGTACGCCGAAAAAACGACAGCCAGCTGATTGTGGGCCGCTTATTGCATATCGGCCGCGGCCTGGCGCAGGGCCGTATGGCGGCCGTCGCACTCGGACTTGCTGGCGCCGTCGACCACGTTCTGGTAACGCACCTCGTACTTGCCGGCGGCCAGCTTGTCGAAGGTGAAGTTGGAGCGCTGCTGCACGAAGGCGTGCCTGACGTTGGCGCGGCGGTCGAGGTCGTACAGCTTGACGAATACCGGCGCCGCGTTGGCGCTGTTGTCGACCACGACCTGCATCTCTGTCCCCTCGTTGCCGACCGGGTAGCCGGGCAGGTAGGAAGACTCGAGCGGCCAGGGATCGCCGCTGGGCGACGCCAGGGTCTGCAGGTCGGTGCTGCAGTCGGGGGCGCGGGCCGGCACCGCCAGCTGGGTGACGGCGAGCGCGCGCACCTCGGGCGGCGGGCCCTTGGCGCCGTCCGGACCGATGCGGCGGGCCCAGTCGTCACTGCTGGCGTCGACGCCCAGCGCGTCCGGGCGGCCGGTCTTGACGGGGTCGTGGGCGATGCCGCCCCAGGCCAGTGCGCTCGGGATAATGTTGGGTTGTTGTTCGATCGTCAGCACGGCGACGACGGCGCCGGCCACGAAGCAGCCCGACATGCCCAGCCACCAGCGCGGATCGCGCCACAGGCGCTTGCGGCGCGGCTTGGGCGGCGGCTGCCCCTCCCAGTTGTCGGCGTTCTTGCGCGGCTGGCCTTCCTTGGCGTTCGAGCTTTCCAGCCACTCGACTTCCCACTCCTCGGCCGCGATCCATTCGTCGTGTTCCTTGCGGCGGACGGGATCGGACAGGACGTTGTAGGCGGTATTGACGACCGCCATGATGCGGGCGGACTTTTCGTCGCCCGGGTTTTTATCGGGGTGGTATTTCTGGCTCAGGGCCTTGTAGGAAGCACGAATGACTTCCTGGGGCGCATGACGCGACACCTTCAGGTTGTCATAATGTGTATGAATCTTGGCCATGATCTGTCAAGTCTACCCGCTTCTACCCTGCGCGTTTTGTCTGTCCTCGGCCGAAGCCCGTCATGTGACGAGACGCGGGAATATCTCACAGCTTAGCCGGATTTGTGTCCGCTGTGCAAGATATCATAAAGTCTACAAGCGATGACTGCGGTCCGCGCGCACGATTGGCTCTGGCAATTCTACGTCCTGTCCGACCACCAGGACCTTGAACAATTCGCCCATTTCAGCAGGAGAAACCAGCTTTTGCACGGCCCGCGACCGGGGCAGGAAATGCTTGGCATCCTCGGGGTCGTTTTCCAGCAACAGTTCGCCGATCCCGGCGCCGAGCAGGAAGGAAGCCTGGCTCATATAGGCCAGCACCGGCAGGCCGGCATCCTGCGATGCCAGCGCCATCGCCGTGAAATCGACGTGGGCGGTGATGTCCTGCAGGCCGGGCAAATAAAAGGGATCCGGGTGCGCGTGGTGGCGGTAATGACACATCAGGGTGCCGCCGATGCGCTGGTCGAGGTAATACTCGTGGGCCGGGAAGCCGTAGTCGAACAGGATGGCGGCGCCGCGGCCGCCCGCGAACATCGCCGCCAGCGAGCGCATGAAGCCGGCGCCGATCGGGTGCAGTTCGGTCACATAGCCTTCGATCATCTGCTCGTGGTCCGGCACCTGGCGCGCCAGCTGGGCGGTCAGTTCAGCGCCGAGCGGCGCCTGGACGAAGGCGAAAGCGCCGTCCTCGACCGTGACCATTTGCCGGCGCCAGCCGTCGCCGGTACGGATCACCAGCTCGACCGGCATGGCGTCGAGCACCTCGTTGGCCAGCACCACGCCGCTGAAGCGGTCCGGCATGGCGTCCAGCCAGCGCAGCTGCGGCAGGTCGGCCAGGTTGGCCTGCTGGCGCGCGCGCAATTCGCCGGACAGTTCGATGATGGTGTAGGAGCGAACCTCGACACCCTGCCGGGCCAGCTCGGCCAGGACGTCGCGCGCCAGGCGGCCGGTGCCGGCGCCGAACTCGATGATGTCGGGCGCGCTTTGGGCGATAATAGCGGCTGCCACGCGCGCCACGGCCGCCCCGAACAGCGGCGTCATCTCGGGCGCGGTGGTGAAGTCGCCGCTCGCGCCGAGCTTGGCTGCGCCGCCGCTGTAATACCCGAGCCTGGGCGCATACAGCGCCAGTTCCATGAAACGAGAGAATGCGATCGCGCCGCCGTGCTGTTCGATGTCGGCGGCGATGAGCTGTTGCAGGGAATGGGACGCGGCCAGGGCGTCGGTATCGGGTGCGGGCAGGGACATGCCGGCATTGTAGCCAGAATAGCTTTTATCAACAATTCAAGAAAATGATGACGGATAGCCCTTCGATCTCCCTGCCCCGGGTCGCGCTCGTGACCGGCGCCGGCCGTCGCCTGGGCCGCGCGATCGCGCTCGGCCTGGCCCAGGCCGGCTGGGACCTCGCCCTGCACTACCGCCATTCCGAAAGCGACGCGATCGCGACCCGCGACGCCATCCTGGCCCTGGGCCGGCGCGCCGCGCTGCTGCAGTGCGACCTGGCCGACGAGGCGGCGGTACGCCAGCTGGTCGGCCAGGCCAGCGCGGCGCTGGGGCCGATCTCTTGCATCGTCAACAACGCTTCGTTGTTTGAATACGACAGCGCCACCGCGTTCTCCTGGGAGCTGCTCAACGCCCATATGCAGGCGAACGTGGCCGCGCCGGTGCTGCTGGCGCAGGAACTGCACGCCGCCACCCCGGAGGGGCGGCAAGCCGTCGTGGTCAACTTGCTGGACCAGAAACTGTACAATCTCAACCCGGATTTTCTGTCGTACACGCTGTCCAAGGCGGCCCTGCACACGGCGACCACGATGCTGGCCCAGGCGCTGGCGCCGAAGGTGCGCGTGGTCGGCGTCGCTCCCGGCATCACGATGGTGTCGGGCGACCAGAGCGAGCAAGGCTTCGCCGCGGCGCACCAGATGACGCCGCTGCGGCGTTCGTCGACCCCGCAGGACATCGCCGACGCCGTGGTCTACGCCGCATCAGCGCGCGCGCTGACCGGCACCACCCTGCTGGTCGATGGCGGCCAGCACCTGATGCCCTCGCAGCGCGACGTGATGTTCCTGACCGAACCAAATAACTCCACCAAATAAGGCTATCCCATGTTGTCCGCCCTGTCCCACCCGAGCTTGCGCGATTGCCGCCGGCTGTTCCTGCGCAATTACGAAGTGATGATCAATATCGGCGTGCACGATTTCGAGAAGAAGGGCGAGCAGCGTGTCCTGATCAATGTCGAGCTGTACATTCCGCTGGAGCTGTCGACGCCGAAGGCGGACCAGCTGGCGGAGGTGGTCGACTACGATTTCATGCGCGAGACCATTGCCCAGCGCATCGCCAAGGGCCACATCCACCTGCAGGAAACGCTGTGCGACGACGTGGTGGCCGCGATGCTGACCCACCCGCGCGTGCGCGCCGCCGGTGTGTCGACGATGAAGCCGGACGTCTATCCGGATTGCGAAGGCGTCGGCGTCGAAGTATTCAGGATCAAGGAAGAAGCATGAACGAAACGGTGATTGAACGCGTCGTCGAAGACGACTTCCCGACTGCCGAGGCCGGCATTGACGCGAAGAAGCAAGAGAAGATCGCACGCGAGGACAACAAGCTGCACAAGCGCCTGTGCCGCCTGGTGGGCCAGGCCATCGGCGACTTCAATATGATCGAGGACGGCGACAAGGTGATGGTGTGCCTGTCGGGCGGCAAGGACAGCTATGCGCTGCTCGACATCCTGCTCACCTTGCGCGAGCGCGCGCCGATCCACTTCGACATCGTCGCGGTCAACCTCGACCAGAAGCAGCCGAACTTCCCGGCCCACGTGCTGCCGGCTTACCTGGACAAGCTTGGCGTGCCTTATCACATCGAAAACCAGGACACCTACAGCATCGTCAAGCGCCTGGTCCCGGAAGGCAAGACCACCTGCTCGCTGTGCTCGCGCCTGCGGCGCGGCATCCTGTACCGCGTGGCCGACGAACTCGGCTGCAACAAGATCGCCCTGGGGCACCACCGCGACGACATCCTCGAGACCTTCTTCCTGAACATGTTCTTCGGCGGGAAGCTGAAGGGCATGCCGGCCAAGCTGGTGTCGGACGACGGCAAGCACATGGTGATCCGCCCGATGGCCTACGTGAAAGAAGCCGACACCGAGCGCTACGCCGAAGTGAAAGGTTTCCCGATCATCCCGTGCGACCTGTGCGGCTCGCAGGAAAACCTGCAGCGCAAGCAGATCAAGAACATGCTGCGCGAATGGGAAAAGAAGCATCCGGGCCGGGTCGAGAACACGTTCTCGGCGCTGTCGACCGTGGTGCCGTCGCATTTGCAGGACCGCGCTTTGTTCGACTTCGTCGGCCTCAAGACCGATGGCGTGCCGAATCCGCTGGGCGATATCGCGTTCGACGAGGAGCCGTGTTCGACGCCGGCGACGAATACGATTTCGTTGACGCAGCTCTAAGCGCGGCGCATCGAGGAAGCAGAGGCCGGCGCCTCTGCTTTTTTTTCGTCATGATATACGTGCGGAACGACGACATGACCGACACCTCTGCGAGGCCCAGCCTGCAAGCCCATTACGACACGATGTGGGAGCACGCCTTCGGCGCGATCGCGCGCGGAGACGTCGACTGCGACACGCGCCTTGCGGCCGGTCCCGACCCGCGCCGCGGCATCAGCCTGATCGCGCGTCCCTGCCCGTCGCTGCAGGCGCGCTTCGACGGCCTGCTGGACTGCCTGGCCGGCGCCGAACCGCGCCAGTATCGCTACCCGGCAGCCGATATGCACATGACGATCCTGTCGCTGCTGACCGCCGGCGCCGGCGTCGCCATCCATCCGGCGCTGGTGGACGACTATCTGGCCGCGGCCCGGGCCGCCGTGGACGGCATCGAGGCGATCGGGATCGACTTCGGCGGCATCGCGCTGTCGCGCGGTGCGGTGATGGCGCGCGGCATTGCACGCGGCCCAGCGCTGGAAATCCTGCGCGAGCGCCTGCGGACGGCATTGCGCGAGCGGGGCCTCGACGGCGCGCTCGACCGCCGATACCGCCTGGTGACCGCGCATATGACGCTGTTTCGCTTCACCGAGCCCTTGCGCGATGCGGCGCGTTTCGCCGCCCTGCTCGACGCGCTGCGCGACGAGCCGCTCGGCGTCATGCGCATCGAACAGGCCGAACTGGTGGTCAATGACTGGTATATGTCCAGCCACTCGCTGGTGCGGGTGGCAGCGTTGCCCCTCGCCGGGCCGCAGCGCGATGCCAGTTTCCACGGTCGCCCTCTCCCAGATACCGAAGCCTGAGTTCCGCCGTGCTACGCTGGCGTCACCTCCACCGCCTAGAGAACCGCGATGCGCCTGCCTTTGAGCCAAGCCCCACGCCTGCTGCGAAACATCTTCATTGCCCTTGCCGTGCTCGTCCCAGGCACTGCCCTTGCCGAGCCCAGCGCGATCTACCTGGTCCGCCATGGCGAAAAAGCCAGCATCGGCAAGGACCCGGCCCTGACGCCGCAAGGCCAGCTGCGCGCCCAGAACATCGCGGGGATCCTGCAGCGCACCGGCATCCAGGCCATTTTCAGCACGCCGACCGCGCGCACGCTGCAGACCGCGCAGCCACTGGCCCGCCAACTGGGCTTGCAGGTCGAGCAGTACGACCCGGCCCGGCCGAAAGCGCTGGTCGACAAGGTGAAGACGCTGCGCGGCCCGGTGCTGGTGGTGGGCCACTCGAACACGCTGCCGGAACTGGTGCGCCTGTTCGGCGGCGAGCCTGGTCCCGATATCGCCGACGACGAGTACGACCGCCTCTACCAGCTCACGCTTGACGCCGGCGGCGCGGTAAGGACGGTCATCCTGACGTCCCTGCCTGCATCCGCCAGCGCGCCCTGAGCGTGGCCAGGCGTCAGGGCGCGACGTTCGTGCGCAGCACCGGATACACGGGAACTACTGCCGGAACTACGGGGTCAGGTCTGACATTTGGACACGGCCTCTACAATGATTTGCTTTTATTTGCCCTCTCAAAGCCAGCAATCGCTCGGCTGACCGTTTTGGTCGACACACCAAACACGCGTGCTATTTCCGACATGGTGAAGGCGGTAGACGCGTAAGCACGTGCCATTGCCTCGCTCCTGTCCGGATACCGGTCCTGATAGTCGGACAATGGAAGCGCAACGGCACGTCGTTCAGATCTCTTTGTTTCTATAAGCTCTTCGGATTGCTGCAGTTGCTGGTGCACCAATATGAAGTTTTCATCGCCAAGCAGAATTTGATGGCGTGTAGCCTCCAATGGACTCATTTGCCCAAGGCCAGCAAGAACAAAATCCTGATATGCCGCGATCGCGCTCGTCGGCGTATTACCAAACTGCCTTAGAAGCCAGTTGCGCTCAAGCCAGTCGGGTGAAATGTCATCCCCTATAAAATAATGGTAGCTGCTCCATCTCCATTCTTTCAGCGCCGCCACGGTGTTAGCGCGTAGAGGATTTAGAACAATATAACGGGAAACCTCTAGCAGATAGCTATCTTTCTGCACCAATACCGCCTTATAGCGCCCTTGAAACAAGTGGCCAACAACACGATGCCGTCGATTGAAATACTGTGAATAATGACCGTTGAGTTGGCGCATGCAACTCGGTAGATTCCCTTCCACCGTTTCAATCAATAAGTGGTAGTGATTGGTCATCTGGCAAAAACTGTGAATGACGCAATGATAGCGTTCGCAAACCTTCTCCAGAACGTCTAGCCAAATACGTCGATCGGCATCATCCCGAAAGATCGATGCGCGTCGGTTTCCGCGCGACGTCACATGGTAGAGCGCCCCAGGGAAATTAACTCTAAGTGGTCGTGTCATCCGATAACGGTACTGGATCGGCAACCACCAGCGCTGAGATCGCTCAGACTTCCAAGGAACCTTGATTACTGCTGAACTCGTGTCCAAATGTCAGACCTGACCCCGATGTTACCGTGACCCCGATGTTACCGATATTGATTAATGCTGAACCCGTGTCCAAATGTCAGACCTGACCCCGATGTTACCGATATTATGCTGACCCCGATGTTACGTGCCCCCGGTGTTGCGATGTTAGTCGTTCAGGCCACCAAAACAAGGACATGGCATCGTATTTGCGCGACACGCCCGCATTTCGATTATTGAACACCTGGATTTTCGTTGACCGTTTTACCAAAAAACCGTGACATGGTGATCTACATCCATGCACGGCGCATGAATGGTGGATAGATCACTGGTCACGGAGGGATATCGTGGATTATGAATACAAGGTCAATGGCCAGACGGTTCGTTTGGCGGAAGATCCAGATCTGGTTGGCGTACGTTATCTGGAGCCGGCGCCGCATAGCCTGCGGGCGGCATTCTCCAGCAGTGTCGGGGCCGACGTTACCGAACGCATCGAAATCCCTAATGAAAAATTCACCTTACTGAAATCCCCGTCCGCGGCGCCCATGTCGGTGAGCCATGCCGTCAACGCGGCGGTCGGCAACCGGCCTGCCGGCGTTGCACGAACGACGCCCGTGTTCAAGCTGGGCGAAACCCGGGTGCTGGCCACAGACCGGATCCTGCTGGGCATGAAAGACCCGGCCACCCCCGTCAGCGGCTTGCTCAAGGACGTGAACTATGAATCGATCGCGCCACGCGGGTTCGGCGAGTACACGGTTACCCTGGCGCCCGATGTCGATCCGCTGGCGACGGTCCAGCAACTGGCGCCAAGCGAAGACCTGGCGTATATCGAGCCGGACTTCGTCAATCTGATGGTCAAGCCCGCGCTTGACGATGTCTCGGCCGATGCTGCCGCCCAGGGCGGCCCGGGCAGCGAGCGCGCCTACGCCGCGCGGCAATACGCGATACAGCTGACCGCCGCCGACCAGGCCTGGAAGCTGGTTCAGGGAAATCTCGCAATCAAGATCGCCGTGCTGGACGACGGCATCGATACCCGGCATCTCGACCTGCGCCAATCGGTCATCGCCGGCTACGACGCCTGCGACAAGGACAATTTTCAGGAGCCCAATCCTGGGACGGCCATGGGACGGCGTGCGCAGGTCTTGCCGCGGCGGTTCCCAGCAGCACCGATGGCGTCCGCGGGATCGGTGGCGGCTGCTCGATCATGGCGGTCCGGATCGCCTATTCCGACCGGCCGCGCGGCGTCTGGACCACCAGCCCCGGCCAGATCGCCGAGGCGGTCGACTGGTGCTGGCAAAACGGCGCCTCGGTCCTGAGCAATAGCTGGAGCGACACATCCGCGTCCAGCGCCGTCATCGCCGCTTTTGGACGTGCACTGACGCTTGGTCGCGGCGGCAAGGGCTGCGTTGTCGTCGTCGCGGCGGGCAACAGGCCAGGACCGGTCGGTTTTCCAAGCAACCTCCCCGGTGTGATCTGCGTGGCCGCATCCACGCCGAAAGATGAACCGAAGACGCCCTCCAGCGACGATGGAGAAAACTGGTGGGGCTCCAGTTACGGCCCTGAAGTACTGGTCGCCGCCCCTGGGGTCAAGAACTATACGACCGACATCACCGGGCCGGCCGGCTACAACCCCGGCGGCGATTACTATCCCGGCTTCAATGGCACCTCGTCCGCCACGCCGCTGGTCGCCGGGGCTTGCGCCCTGGTGCTGAGCGCCAACCCCACGCTGTCCGGCGCCCAGGTGACGGCCATCATCGCGCAGAGCGCCGACAAGGTCGGCTCGGTGTCCTATGTCGATGGACGCAACGACCAGATGGGCTATGGCCGCCTGAACGTGCTGAAAGCGGTGCAGCTGGCAATAACGTCGTAACGGCCCGGGCATCCACGACCCGAGCGGAAACACATTAACCCCGGACCGGTACGGAGGCGCCACCATGAAAACGCTGGTCACGACCCTGGGCGCGGTAGCCAGCCTGTGCGGCTGCGCCAGCTCGCTGCATATTTACGATGCGGGCAACAGGCAGGCGCCGGGCGTTCCGTTCAGGACGCACGAAACCTATGTCAAGACAGGGACGCATGACAAGGCGAGCGACGGCGGAAACTGCGAGCCGGCGCAATTCGTTACCAGCGCCACCCTGGCGACCGGGGCCTTGTACTACGCCAAGGTCGTCCCCGCCCAATTCGCCAAGACGGAATTCCACGTCAAGTATGGCGACAGCGGGGCGATCAGCGAGATCAGCCTCGGCACGGAGCCCTCCGCCGAAGCCCTGACCGCGGCCAAGGAATTCGTCCAGACCGTCATCCCGCTCGGACCGGCTGCGGGAGCCAGTCCCGCGGCGGCACGCGCGCCGGCGAAGGCCTGCGATGCCGGCGAGCGCGACGTCAAGTTCATCCGTCTCGACGACTTCATCCAGGGCAGCCGATAAGGGGTTCAGGGCGCGCTATTTGCGCGCAGCACCGGATACAGGTTCAGGCGCTCGTCATACGACGAATGGCGCTTGGCGAAGAACTCCAGGCGCGCCTGCGGATTCTTGGCGAAGGCCGGATCGCTGTCCAGGCGCTCCTGGAAGGCCTTGGCCACGGCCGGGTCGGCCGCCATCTGCTCGCGCGCGACCTCCTCGGCCACGTAGTCCTCCATGTATTCCTTGCGCTCGAAGGCCGTGTTGAACGTGCCCCAGGCCAGCAGCGAATCCGGCGCCTGCGGCTCCAGCATCGCCACCACCAGGCGCGCCTTCGGCTGCGCGATCGGCACGAACAGCGAGCCTGCCGCGACCGGGCGGGCTTCCGCCTTCCACTTGCCTTCCACCGTCAGGCGCTGGTGGCCTTCGACCGAGGCCGCGGCCAAGGTTGCCTTGTCGGCGCGGAAGGACTGGAGCTGGAGGTCTTCCTTCGTCTTGTCCAGCTTGCGGAACTCGACGCCGTGCTGGCGCAGCTTCTCGCCCACGATCGCGGCGTAGGCGGCGGGCACGATGTAACCGGCGCGCGGCGCGGTGACCTGGAAGTCGGCCACGATGTCCTGCCACAGCGGCACGCGCCATACCTGTGGCTTGGTTTCGTCGTAGCGTGTCATCAGGGCGCCCGAGACTTCCGACGGCGTGCGGGTGTAGGCGTAGCCGTTGAACTCGACCATCTCCTTCTTGTCGGAAGCCTTGTACGACAGCGCCACCGGCTGGTTGCCCAGCTTGGCGGCGCGCGCGTCGGCCGCATAGGCGGCCTGCTGCCATTGCTTGCCGTGCTGCGCCACCTGGTCGAGCACCGACACCACGGTGTTGCGGGTGATGCGCACGCGCACCGGATATTCCTTCCACGAGTGGGTTTCGACCAGCATCGCCATGCGGTTGCGCAGCTGGAAGTAGCCGGTCGAGAAGCGCGGATCGGACACGCCGTCCATGAAGCCCGACATCGGATCGTCATGCTTCACGAAGGACATGTAATAGGACTGCGGCGTCGAGCCTTCCCTGGCGATGTCCTTGATCACGTTGGTGCGGAGCAGCAGGCCGGCCTTGCGGAATTCCGGGTCGCCCGAATACACCGGCTCGACCTGGATCGAGATATCGTGCTGGAACTTGGCGCCGTTGGTCGCGTGCAGGTCGACGTAGACCAGTGGATCCCAGGCGTTCACCAGCGCCAGCATGGCCTGCATCTCGGGCGCGTCGGCCTTCAGGTAGTCGCGGTTCAGGTTGTAGTTCTGGGCGGTGGTGCGCCAGCCCATCTCGACCGGGCCGCGCTGGTTCGGGCGGTTCCACTTGCCGAAGCGCTCGTGGCCGTCGACATTGAATACCGGGACGAAGATGAACACCTGCTTGTCGAGCGCGCCCTTGGCCGCGCGGCCTTCAAGCAGCTCGCGCAGCGCCAGGAAGCCGGCGTCCTTGCCGTCGATCTCGCCGGCGTGGATGCCGCCCTGCATCAGGGTCACCGGCAGGCCCTGCTGTTTCGCCGCCTGCGGGGTGAACACGCCCTTGCCGTTCACCACCAGCGCCTTCATCGGGCGGCCTTCCGGCGTGACGCCGAAATCGATGCACCTCACCTGCTTCGGATACGCCTGCTGGAATGCTGAGCACAGCGCGATCGTCTCGTCGTAGCGGCCGGTGGCGGTGAAGCCCGAGCGTTCGGATACGGTGGTCAGGTCGGGTGCAGCGTGGGAAAGAGGGATAGCCGATAACAGGGCCAGCAGTAACGCAGAACGGATCATCGAAAAGCTCCGGCAAGGACAGAAGGAAGCCGACGATTATAGACGTGTTCTTAGCGCAACAGTTCAACCCTGGAAACACGACGGGCGGACGGCATGCGGCGCCGCCCACCCGTCAATACAGGCTTTTTGCTCAGCGCGGTGGCGCGCCCGGCGTGGTGTGGATCGAGATCTCCTTGACCTCCGGCCGCACGATCCGCATCGGCACGACGCGCGCCCTGGCCGTGGTCGAGACAGGACAAGCGCCATTCGCGCGGTAAGCCAGGGCCGTGGCCAGCAAGCCTTCGTTCTGGTCTCCCACCGGCCGCGACAGGTCGTCGCTCGCCTGGCAGGTCGGCGTAAAGCCGTCGGTGAAGTCGCCGAAGCCCTTGTGGTTCACGCCCTGGAACTCGATCGAGAAATAGGTCGTGCCACAGTTCGGCACCGGCGTGAAGCCGTAGGGCTTGCCGCAGGTGGTGCCGCCGATCTGGATCACTTCGATGTCGGCGCCGCGCAGGCCGTTGATCACCGATTCGCTGGCCGAGCAGGTGCCCGGGGTGCTGAGCACGGTCACCCGTTTCAGGCCCAGGGTGGGCAGCGGCGTGCCGGTGCGTAGCGGGTTGCTCGAGGAGAAGCCCCAGGCGGTCGAGCGGAACATGATCGGCTGGTAGGCCGGCGTCTTGTCGTTGTAGCGGGATTGCTCGAACACCTTGCCGCTCGTCGACGCGGGGCCGGCGATCATATAGGCCAGCTGGCTGGCGACGTACAGCAGGCCGCCGCCGTTGTAGCGCACGTCGAGCACCAGGTCGTTGACGCCGGCCTGCTGGAAGGTGACGAAGGCATCGTACAGCTGTTTCTCGGACACGGCGTTGAAGCTGTCGAAGGTCAGGTAGCCGACCTTGCCGCTGGCGGTCTCGATCACCTTGACGTTCTTCACCGGCGCCAGCACGACCTCGGCCCCGGCCAGCGTCGCCTCATAGGCCACACCGGCGCGCTGCAGGGTGAAGCGGTGGGTGGTCCCGGCGGACGCCGGGAACAGCCCGGCATTGATCCGGTCGACCGAGGCTTCATCGTCGGCATTGACGAAGTCGACGCCATCGACCTTGAGCAGCATGTCGCCGCGCAGCAGGCCGGCCGCGGCTGCGGGCGAACCCGGCTCGACCGCCGTGATCAGCCAGGTGCGCGGCGCCAGGCCATCGGCGTTGCGGCTCCAGGTGATGCCATAGCCCAGGTCGATGCCCTGGGTCTGCATCGCCTCCCACTCGGCGGTCGGATAGGTGAAGTGATAACGGTCCTTCGGCTTGCCGCTTGCGGTCAATGCCGGCGTCTTGAGCACCGCGAAATAGTCGAGCGCGCTCGTGAAGTCGGCCATCTTGTAGGTGTTCGGGATCTCGTCGTACCAGAGGTAGTACTGGTTGGCCCAGGCGCGCAGGAATTTCAGTTCGTCGAGCAGGGTGCCCTGCACGTCGGGATAGGATTTGCCGCTCGCATCCAGTCCTGTGCGCGGGACGGCGCACTTGTTCCAGTAGCTGCCGTAGGCGTCGCCCAGCAGGTTCGGGTTCAGGTCTTCCGGCGACGGCTGGGTGGCGACCGGGGGTGTCGGGACCGGCGTGGGCGCCGGCGCAGGCTGTTGCGCCACCGGCCCAGGCGCGCCGACACTCGGCGAACCGCCGCCACCGCCGCACCCGGCGAGGACGAGCAGCGCGGCGAGCGCGCTGGGAATCAGACGCAGAGGAGAGGTCTTGCGGAAGGTAGATGGCGTGCTCATGCGCCGATTATAGACGCGCCATTCGCTCGGAATACCACCAACTGTCACAATTGAGGCTAGCGGACAACGACTAATATCAAGTAAATAAAGATCGGCAGCGTGGACGGCTCGGCCGTCCACGCACTCCGCCAATCAAGCCGCCCGTGGCGTCACGTCCGGCGCATGAAACGCCGCCACCAGCGCCGCCTCTTTCTCCCTGGCCGCCTTCAGGTGACGCTCCTTCACGTGACCGTAGCCGCGGATGTCTTCCGGGATGCTGGCGATCGCCACCGCTTGCGCCAGCTTGTCCTCCGTCAGCTTCGGCAGCAATGCCGTCACCGTCTCGCGGTATTGCTTGACCAGGGCGCGCTCCATCCTGCGCTCGGCCGTGTAGCCGAACACGTCGAAGGCGGTGCCGCGCAAGCCCTTGAGCTTCGCCAGCACGCCGAAGGCGCTCATCATCCACGGGCCGTACTCGCGCTTGATGGCGCGGCCTTCCTTGTCGTGCCTGGCCATCAATGGCGGCGCCAGGTGGAACTTCAGCCTGGTGTCGCCTTCGAACATGGCGCCGATCTTCTCGCGGAAGGCCGGGTCGGTGTGCAGGCGCGCGACCTCGTACTCGTCCTTGTAGGCCATCAGCTTGTAGTAGTAGCGCGCCACGGCTTCGGTCAGGCGCGTGCCCTTGCCGAGCCTTTCTTCCTGCGCGCGCACCTGGTCCACAAAAGCCTTGTACTGGCCGGCATAGGCCGCGTCCTGGTAGGCGGTCAGCAGCTCGATGCGGCGGCTGACGATGTCGTCCAGGGTCTGGATGCGCTTGAACTCGACCACCTTCGACGGCAAGGCGGCGCGGCTCACGGCGGCCAGGTCGTGCGCGGCGCTGCGGCCCCAGTTGAAGGCCGCCTTGTTGAAGGCGACCGACACGCCGTTCAGTTCGATCGCCTTGAGCAGCGAGTTTTCCTGCAGCGGCACATGGCCCTTCTGGAAGGCATAGCCGAGCATGAACATATTGGTGGCGATCGCGTCGCCCAGCAGGGCGGTGGCAATCTGGCCGGCGTCGATGAAGTCGACGTTGTCCTTGCCGCAGGCTTGCTGGATGGCGCCGCGCGAACCCTCGGCCGGGAATTGCCAGTCCGGGTTCTTGACGAAGGCCGCGGTGGTCGCACCGCTGGCGTTGACCGCGGCCCAGGTGCGGCCCTCGCCCATGCGGCTCAGGGCGTCGCGGCTGGCGGTGACGATCTGGTCGCAGCCGATCACCAGGTCGGCGCTGCCGGTGCCGACGCGGGTCGAGTGCAGGTCAAGCTGGCGTTCGGCCAGGCGCACGTGCGACATCACCGGACCGCCCTTCTGGGCCAGGCCGCTCTGGTCGAGCACGATGGCGCCCTTGCCTTCGACGTGGGCCGCCACGGCCAGGATCTGGCCCACGGTCACCACGCCGGTGCCGCCGACGCCGGCCACCAGGATGCCATACGGCGTCTCGACCGACGGAATGACCGGCAGCGGCAAGCTTGGCGGCGCCGCCTCGGCGCTCGATGATTTCTTTGGCTTCTTGAGCCCGCCGCCTTCGACGGTGACGAAGCTCGGGCAAAAGCCCGACACGCAAGAAAAGTCCTTGTTGCACGAGGACTGGTTGATCTGGCGCTTGCGGCCCAGTTCGGTTTCCAGCGGCTCGACCGACAGGCAGTTCGACTGCACCGAGCAGTCGCCGCAGCCTTCGCACACGGCTTCGTTGATCACGACGCGCTTGGCCGGGTCGGGGAACTCGCCCTTTTTCCTCCGGCGGCGCTTCTCGGACGCGCAGGTCTGGTCGTAGATCACGGCCGACACGCCCGGCATTTCGCGCAGCTCGCGCTGCACGTCCATCAGCTCGGAGCGGTGGCGCACCGTGGTGCCCGGCGCCCAGGCATAGTCGCTCGGGTATTTATCGGGTTCGTCGGTGACGACGATGATCGGCTTGACGCCCTCGGCCGCGATCTGGCGGCTGATCATGCCCGGGTCGAGCGGGCCGTCGACGTTCTGGCCGCCGGTCATCGCGACCGCGTCGTTGTACAGGATCTTATAGGTGATGTTGACCTTGGCCGCCACCGCGGCGCGGATCGCCAGGATGCCCGAGTGGAAGTAGGTGCCGTCGCCCAGGTTCACGAACACGTGCTTCTCGTCGGTGAACGGGGCCTGGCCGATCCAGGTCGTGCCTTCCGCGCCCATGTGCGTGAAGGTCGACGTTTCGCGGTCCATCCACAACACCATATAGTGGCATCCGATGCCGGCCATGGCGCGCGAGCCTTCCGGCACCTTGGTCGAGCTGTTATGCGGGCAGCCCGAGCAGAAGTACGGAATACGGTCGGTCTGCGGATTCGGTTTCGCCGGAATGTTCTTGAGCACCAGTTCCTTCGCTTCCAGGAAGGCGATGCGTTCCTTGACCCGCTCGGCGACCGGGTGGCCGGCGCAGTAGTGCGAGATGCGCGAGGCGATGGCGCGCGCGATCTGGGCCGGATTGAGCTCATAGGTCGCCGGCAGCAGCCAGTCGCCGTGGCCCATGCGGTTCTTGTTGCTCCATTCGCCGGTATCGTCGAACTTGCCGACCACGCGCGGACGCTCGCCGTCCGGCAGGTTGTACAACTCTTCCTTGAGCGCGTATTCCATCACCTGGCGCTTTTCTTCGACCACCAGGATCTCGTCGAGGCCGCGCGCGAACTCGTGCACGCCTTCGGCCTCGAGCGGCCAGGTCATGCCGACTTTATACAGGCGCAGGCCGATGTCGCGCGCGGCCTGCTCGTCGATGCCGAGGTCGGCCAGCGCCTGGCGCGTGTCCAGATAGCTCTTGCCGGCGGTGATGATGCCGATCTTCGGCCGCGGGCTGTCCCAGATGATGCGGTTGAGTTTATTGGCGCGCGCATACGCCAGCGCGGCATACCATTTGTGGTTGCTCATCCGCACTTCCTGGTCCAGCACGGCGTCCGGCCAGCGGATGTTCAGGCCATCGGGCGGCAGCTGGAAGTCGGTCGGCGTGACGATCTGCACGCGGTCCGGGTCGAGGTCGACCACGGCGCCCGATTCGATGATGTCGGTCACGCACTTCATCGACACCCACAGGCCGGTGTAGCGGCTCATGGCCCAGGCGTGCAGGCCGAAGTCGAGGTATTCCTGGACCGAGGACGGGTACAGCACCGGGATGCCGCAGTGGGTCAGGATGTGGTCGGACTGGTGCGCGGTGGACGAGGATTTCGCGGCATGGTCGTCGCCGGCCAGCACCAGCACGCCGCCATGCTTCGCGGAGCCGGCGTTGTTGCCGTGCTTGAACACGTCGCCGCAGCGGTCGACGCCCGGGCCCTTGCCGTACCACATGGCGAACACGCCGTCGTACTTCGCGTCCTTGTACAGGTTGGTCTGCTGGGTGCCCCAGACGGCGGTCGCCGCCAGGTCTTCGTTCATGCCCGGGTGGAACTTGACGTGGTGGGCGTCGAGGTGTTTCTTCGCCTTCATGGCGGTCTGGTCGACGGCGGTGACCGGCGAGCCGCGGTAGCCGGTGATGTAGCCGGCGGTGTTCAGGCCGGCCTTCAGGTCGCGCTCGCGCTGCAGCATCGGCAGGCGGATCAGGGCCTGGGTGCCGGTCATGAAGGCGCGGCCGCGCTCGAGCGTCCATTTGTCGTCGAGCGTGATGTCCTGTTGCGGTTGGGCGGGCTGACCGGGCTGCGAAGGCGCGGGCGGGGATGACTCCGGCGGCGCCAGGTGGGCGCGGTCCGTGGGTGCGTTCATGGTGTCTCCAAGATTCTCATGGCGGATACGTCGCGGCGCATTTCCTGCATCTCGCTGACCGTATGTGAGCCAGTATAGTCCTGCCCCCCAAGCATTAAATTCCAAACAATTCCCCCGTCTTCTTGAATTGCGCAATAAAATTGCCATACAAAAGTCTGCAATGGGGTGGGTATGTCAAAGATTGAGCTGGATAAAACAGACCGCAAGATTCTGGAAATCTTGCAAAGCGATGGCCGGCTGTCGAACCAGGACGTGGCCGAAAGGGTAAACTTGTCGCCCTCGCCCTGCCTGCGCCGCATCAAACGCCTGGAAGAAGCAGGTGTCATCCGCCAGTACGTGGCGCTGCTCGACCCGGACAAGATCAGCCTTGGGCTATTGGCGTATGTGAATGTGCGGCTGGAAAAGCACAGCGAGGTGGCGAGCGCCACCCGCCAGCCGGGCTTGCCGGCGACGTCGCCGCGCAACGATTTCGCGGTGTCAGTGGGCACCTGGCCCGAGGTCGTGGCCTGCTATGCGATGACCGGCGACATGGATTTCCTGCTGCGCGTGCACGTCGAAGACATGGACCACTTCTCGCGCTTCATGATGGGCACCCTGCTCAAGCATCCGGCGGTGCTGGACGTGAAGTCGAGCTTTGCGCTGCAGCGCATCAAGGAAACGACGGCGATGCCGTTGGTGTGAGCTATTTTTTCGGTGTAAAAAATTTCACCGCCGCGCGGGCATTGGCCTTGACCGTGTAATCGATCGCCGCGAACTGCTCTTCCAGCGCCTCGGCCATCACGCTGCCCGGGCTGGGCGGCGGCAGTTCGAGGTGGGCGTCGGCCTCGCCGTACTCGCGCTTGATGCGCATGCCGGCCTTTTTGGCGATGTGCATCATGGTCTGGTTCGAGGTCAGGCATTGCATATACAGGGTGTCGACGTCGGAGTTGCGGCAGTGGATCGCCGCGCGCTGGAACAGGCGCGTGCCCACGCCCTGGCCGCGCGCCGACTTCGACACCGAGACGCCGAACTCGGCCACCTGCTGCTTGGTCGTCGACTTGCGCCCGTCGGCCGAGGCGAAGGCAAGATGACCCATCCCGACCAGCTGGAATACGTTGTTGACCACGCCGAACACGATGTCGCGCGAGAAATCGATCTTGTCGACGTAGGCCGTGATCTGTTCGTCCGGGATCATGCTGCCGAAGCGCAGCAGGCGGTCATTGCTGTCCAGCGCCAGCAGATGGCGCAGTACGCGACGACGGTCGCGTTCGCCCAGTTCCTTGACCAGCACCGGCGGCTGGCCCTTCTTGCCTCTCAGGCCCTGGATCCAGCGGCGTAAGGGATTGTCCAGCATCTCGATACCTTCACGTACTGCAACATTCGGATTCTAGCCGATCGGGTCGGCATTGGCGGCGCGATCGGTATTGTCGCGCGCGGCGCCTTCCAGCGCCAGTCCCGCAGGATGGTCCAGGCCCAGCCATTGCGATTGCGGACTGACCACGAACCGCCCCTTCCCGGCCTGCTTGGCCGCGTACATGGCCTTGTCGGCGTCCGCCAGCAGCGCTTCCTGCCCACGCGCGGCGCCCGCCTGGCCGCGCGCGCTGGCGATGCCGATGCTGGCCGAGATCGTCACCGCGTGGCCATCGGCCTCGGTGATCGATTCGATTTCGGCCAGGGCCAGGCGCGCCACGCGCAGCGCGCCGGCCTCGGAGGCCACGTCTTCGAGCAGGATCACGAATTCGTCGCCGCCCAGGCGCGCCAGCGCGTCCTCGGCGCGCAGCTTGGCCTGCACCCGGCGCGCGACCATCTGCAGCACCAGGTCGCCGGCGGCATGGCCCCAGGTATCGTTGACCGCCTTGAAACCGTCCAGGTCGATGAACATCAGCACCACCACGCTGTCGCGGCGGTCGGCGCGCGCCAGCGCCCGCTCCAGCAGGCGGGTCAGCTGGCGATAGTTGATCAGGCCGGTCAGGCTGTCATGCTGGGCCAGGCGCTCGAGCTGGCGCGACTGCGCTTCGAGCTCGGCGGTGCGCTCGGCCACGCGCTGTTCCAGCGTCTCGTTGGCCGACTGCAGGCGGCGGTTGACCACGCCGATGATGCGGTAGCTGCGGCGCAGCCGCGCGCCGGCGTACACCAGCAGCACCATCAGCACGGCGCTGTAGGCGAACAGGTAGCCGCGAAAGCGCTGGCGCTCCAGCAGCACGGCGTCGAAGGAACGGTCGAACTCGCGCTCCAGGCGGTCGAGCGCGGCGGCGCTGCCGGCGGCGGCGATCTGCGCCTCGAGCAGGTTTTCCAGCGGACGCTTTTCCAGGATCACGCGGCAGCTGGCGATCACGGCATCCATCTTGTCGTTCACGGCCGGCGAGAACGCGATCTGCTGGGCCGCCACGTCGCCCAGGATTTCGTCGATGCGCGCCGCCAGCGCCGGGCTCGGCGCGATGTTGTAACGCAGGGTCTCGGTCAGCAGCGCGTTCAGGGTGGTGTCGAGCCGCACCACGATGCGGCCCGGCGCCAGCGCGCCTTCGATGCCCGAAATCTCGGTCTTGAGGTCGGCCACGGCCGGCGGCATGTGCAGCAGCGCCGCGCGCAGCGGCGGATTGTGCTTGGCGAACTGGGCAACCAGCTGCTCCTTGCCCTGCAGCGCCTCCTGCAACTCGGCGTAGGCGGACTGGGCGTCGCTATCGCCGGTGAGCGGCAGGGTGTCGCCCAGGCGCGCCATCAGGTCGTGCATGCGCGGCAGTTGCGAAGCGAGGTCGAGCGGCGTGGCGGCGCGTCCCGTATGCGCGCGCAGGATGTTGGCATCCCATTCGGCGTCGAGCTTTTCGAGCTCGCGCAGGTTCAGCATGACACTGTTGCGGATTTCCGGGTCCACCGTCTCGGTGCGGACATAGAGAAACACCAGCACCGCGCTCATGAAGATGACCGCCAGGCTTGCCAGAAGCACACGACGGCGCCGGCACCAACTTGCAACACGCCGTGCCAGCAAGGTGAACATCGTTTTTCTCCAACGCAACAATTTACAGTTACTGAAGGATAGCAAAACGTTTGGCCGCACCGCACGAACCGTGTAACTACATGTAACCAAACCCTGTCAATACAGGTGAATTAGTTGTCTTGATGCAACACTTGCCGGACGGCTTCGACGCGCGCAGCATGCACGGCCCCCGGAATCTCCGTCTTGCGCTCGGCGTGGCGGGCCGCGACCTCGCCGGCGTTGACGGCGCGCGCCGCGTCCAGCGCGCGCGCCAGGTGCGGTCCCTGGGGCCGCTCGCCTTCCCCGCAACCGGCCGCCAGCAGCATCTGGGCGAAGCGCTCCGGCTTACGGAAGGCGTCGCAGCGTTCGAACAGCGTGACGATGGCTTCGGCGGGCAGCGCCAGCGCCCGGCCGACCTCGTCCTGCTCGCGCGCCGTCATCACGGCCAGGTCGCGGCACTCGTTGGGCACCTTGAGGCGCTTGCACACGGCCTGGATCGGCTCGACGGCCGCCAGAGTGCGCATCAGCACCGCGAAGCGCACTTCCAGCGGGTGGCCGAGTGTGGCGGCGCGGTCGATCGTGCGCAGCGCCGGCTCGTTCCACAGCGCGTCCAGTTCGGGCAGGATGCGCGGCAGCGCGCCGCAGTCGCGCAGCACCTCGAGCATGCGCGACGGCTGGCGCTCCATCAGGCCGCGCGCCAGCTCCTGCCAGACGCGCTCGGGCACCAGGGCGTCGACCTCGCCCTCGTCGACCATGCGGCGCATCAGGGCGTTGGTGCTGTCCGCCACCGTGAAGTCGGGCAGGCGCGCGGCGAAGCGGGCGATGCGCAGGATCCGCACCGGGTCTTCGGCGAAGGCATCGGACACGTGGCGGAACAGGCGCGCCTGCAGGTCTTGCCGGCCGTTGTGCGGGTCGACGATGCTGCCGTCCTCGGCCTGCGCCATGGCGTTGATGGTCAGGTCGCGCCGCACGAGGTCCTGCTCCAGGGTGACGTCGGGCGCGGCGTGGAACACGAAGCCGTGGTAACCGGGCGCGGTCTTGCGCTCGGTGCGCGCCAGCGCGTATTCCTCTTGCGTTTGCGGATGCAGGAAGACCGGGAAATCCTTGCCGACGGCGCGAAAACCGGCCTTGATCATCTGCTCGGGAGTGGCGCCGACCACCACGTGGTCATGGTCCTTCACGGGCAGGCCCAGCAGGGCGTCGCGCACGGCGCCGCCGACGATATAACTGCGCATCGTCATTCGCCCGGCAGATCGGCGTCGTGCAGCGGGGTCGGATCGGTCTCGGCCATGGCTTCATTCACCCAGCGCGCCACCGCCGGGTGGGCCAGCACGCGGTCGCAATAGGCCTGCAATGCCGGGGCCAGCGCCACGCCATAGGTCTTGAAGCGGCACACCACCGGCGCATAGAAGGCGTCGGCGATCGAGAACTCGCCGAACAGGTACTGGTGGTGGCCGAAGCGCGACAGGCAGTCTTCCCAGATCTCGCAGATGCGGCCGATGTCGGCCTGGGCGCCGGGCGTGCGTCCGCGGCCCGGCAGGCGCGCCTGGATGTTCATCGGCATGCTGTTACGCAGCTCGCCGAAGCCGGAGTGCATCTCGGCCACGATCGAGCGCGCCAGCGCGCGCGCGGCCACGTCTTGCGGCCACAGATGTTTATCGGGGAACTGCTCGGCCAGGTACTCGACGATCGCCAGGCTGTCCCAGACCGTCATGTCGCCCGACATCAAGACCGGCACCCGTCCCGCGTGCGAGTAGCGCGCGATCTCGTTGGCGGTGTCGGGCTGGTCGAGCAAGACTTTCACTTCGGTGAATGGAATGCCGAAGGCGACCGCCGCGACCCAGGGCCGCATCGACCACGAGGACAGGTTCTTGTTGCCGATGATGAGGGTTAAACCGGGGTGTCGGGTTGCGTCGAGCGTGCGGGCAAGGATGGGGTCGCGTTCGATGGTCTGCATGGTTTGTCGTTTATTTTTCAGCGCCCGGCATGGGTGCGATAGGCGTCGAGGCGGTCGTGCCGGTTGAGGTAGTGCGGCGCGGCCGACTCGATCGCCGTGAGCTTGATCCCGAGCGACTCGGCTGTCAAGGCATGGGTGTCGGCGGCCACGACATTGTCGACCAGCATCGAATCGAGGTTGTCGCGGCTGACCAGGGGATCCCCCGGCAACAGCTCGAACAGGCGCGCCTGCAGGCGCGCCGCCCAGTCGGGCAAGCCCAGCACCGGGCGCTCGCGGCCGGCGAAGCGGCCCGCCAGCCGCACCAGCTGGCCCAGGGTATACACGGCCGGGCCGCCCAGCTCGATCGTGGCGTCGCGCAGGTCGGGCCGGGCCAGGGCGATCGAAAAGGCGGCGGCGACGTCGCCCACGTAGACCGGCTGGAAGCGCGCGCAGCTGGCCGCCAGCGGCACCAGCGGCAGGTGGCGCTGCAGGCGCGCGAACATGGTCAGGAAGTGGTCGCCGGGACCGAACACCACCGAGGGACGGAACACGGTGGCCGCGACCGTCGGCTGGCTGCGCGCGGCCAGTTCGCCGTCGGACTTGGAGCGGCCATACATCGAGGAGCTGGAAGCGCTGGCGCCGAGCGCGCTCATGTGCAGGTAGCGCGGCACGCCCACGTCGGCGCAGGCGGCGGCGATGCGGCGCGGCAGCTCCACGTGCAGGTGGCGGAAACCCTCGCCATAGGGCCGGCCGTGGCCGCCATGCAGCACGCCGACCAGGTTGATCACGGCGTCGCGCCCGGCCAGCAGCTTGCGCAACACGGCGTCGTCGTGGATATTGGCCACCTCGACGTCGACGCCCGGCAGCATGGTCAATTGCTTCGCGCTTTCGTAGTGGCGTACGGGCACCAGCACGCCCACGCCGTCGTCGGACAGCCGCGCGGCCAGGTGCTGGCCGATGAAGCCGGTGCCGCCGATCAGCACCACGTTCGGTGGCCGCACGCTCACGCTCGTCCTCCCCGGCTCAGTCCAGGACCGAAGCGCTGCCAGGGCGCGGGCTGATCGTGCCCAGGCGCGCCTTCAGCGATTGCGGCTTGCCCTCGAAGATCGAGGCATAGTTGGTGGCATTGGCCATGACGTTGCGCACATAGCCGCGCGTCTCGGTGAAAGGGATGGTCTCGACGAAGATCGCGCCTTCCATCGGCGCGTCGAGCCGGCCGCGCCAGGTGCGGGAACGGCCCGGGCCGGCGTTGTAGGCCGCCGTGGCCAGCACCTGCGAGCCTTCGAAGTTCTCGAGCACCATATTCATGTAGTTGGCGCCGAGCGTGATATTCGTATGCAGGTCGTTGAGCATGGTGTGCACGAAGTTATCCAGGCCAATCTTGGCCGCCACCCACTTGCCGGTGGCGGGCATCACCTGCATCAGGCCCGAGGCGCCGACGCCGGAACGGGCGTCGCGGATGAAGCGCGACTCTTGCCGGATGAGGCCATACACCCAGGCTTTATCGAGGCTCAGGCCCTGGGCGGTGGGCTTGAGGACCTCGAGATGGGGCGCCGGGAAGCGCTGGTCGTAGCTCAGCTCGGTGCGTGTGCGCAGCGAGGTCTCGACCATGCGGTCGAGGTGCTCGTTGCGGCGCGCCAGCTCGGCGGCGGCCAGCAGCTGACGTTCAGACAGCCCGCGCAAGCCCCAGTTCCATTCACGGTTGCCTTCCGCGCGCAGGCTCAAACGGTAAAATTTCAGCGCCCGCTGCAGGCTCGCATTATTGGTCGCCTGCGACAGTTCCGGCGCCGTGATCGGCGCCACCGGTGGCGGCGCGACGATCTGGTTGCCCAGCTCTTCATGCGCCAGCTGGGTATAGAAGGTGGTCTGGGCGGCGATGCCCTGCCACAACGCGCGCGCCTCTTGCGTGCGGCCTTCGGCCTGCAGGGCGCGGCCCAGCCAGTAGATCCAGGTCGACTCGGCGCGCAGGTTCGGCGGCATCGCCTCGATGGTGGCGCGCACTTGTTTCCAGTCGCCGCGGCGCAGCGCCATGCGCGTCTTCCACTGCATCTGGAATTCGGTGAGCGTGGCGCCCTTGGCGCGGTCCCAGTAGCCGTGCGCCTCGGGCGCCAGCGCGATCGAGGCCGCCAGCGCCACGCTGGCCCAGCCGATGGCGCGCTCTTCGCTGGAGAGTTGCGGCCCGTTCTTTTCCAGGCTCGCGACGGCGATCTTGAGCGTGGTGCGCGCCATGCGGCCGACCGCCACCAGGTAGAGCTCACGCTCGGCGCGGGTCTTGCCGACGCCGCGCGCCAGCGCCACCGCGGGCAGGTCGACCGCCTGGGCGGCGCGCGTTTCGGGCAGGCCCAGCAGCACGGCGACGCGGCGCGCGGGCCCGGTAGTATTGTCCAGGCCGGCAATGCGCAGCTGCCACAGCAGGTCGGCCTGGGTGAACTGGCCGTTGCCGGCCAGTTGCGCGATCAGGCCGCTGCAGGCGTCGCCATAGCCGGCCGGCGTCTTCAACAAGGCGCGCGCTTCGTCGGCCACCCGCTCGCCGCGTTCGGCGCGCGCCAGCAAGGCGTAGCAGCGGATCTGCAGGCTGCCGGTCCCGGCCAGCGCGCCGGCTTCGCGCTCGAAGGTATTCCATTCGCGCCGCTTGCCCAGCTCGATCAGCCATTCGGCGCGCAGCTGCTCGGCCACCGCCGTGCCCTCGTGGCGGCGCAGCACCTGCAGCACCTCATCCTGGATGGCATCGCGCAGGCGCGGTTTCAGACGATAATAGTCGACGTAGGATGCCAGCGAGTAATTCGACGGCAGGCGCGAGGCGATCGCATTGACGCGCGCGCCGTCGTTCTGGCGCGCCGCTTCGCGCAGCAGCAAGAAATTGTCGTCATCGGCGCGGCTGTCGGCCACCAGCGCCGGCCCGGCGGCGGGCACGCCCACCGTACCGGCGCCGGGAACGGACGGCGCACCGGCCGGGATGGACGGCAGCGCCACGTCGGGCGCGGGTGCATCGGGGTCTTCCTGGGCCATCACACCTGCAGGCAGTGCGCAGGACAGAACAAGGGCAATAGCGGCCGGCCACAAGCCGGCTGACAATTTCGATTGAAACATCCACAACTCTCACATTACGCTGCATTGAAACCATGACCGGCGATCAAAGAATACCACGCGCCTCCGCGCCTCCACCAGACACGGCAGCGAGCAAACTTGCCCAGCAACAGGACAAGGCGCTGTTGCGCAACACGCTCAAGGCGCTGCGGCGCGCGATCGATCCGGCCACCAGACACGCCTGGGACGACCGCATCGGCGCGCGGGTGATTGCCTGGTGCCGCGCGCATTCCCACCAAACGCTGGGCGTGTACTGGCCGCTGGCCGGCGAACCGGACTTGCGTCCAGCCTACGCGGAATTGGCTCAAGCAGGCGTACGGCTGGCATTGCCGGTGGTGGTCGAACGCGATGCGCCCTTGGGATTCGCCGAGTGGCTGCCTGGTGAGCCGACGGTGACGGACCGGCTGGGCGTGGCGGTGCCGGCCGAGCTGCGGATGGTCGAACGGCCACCGGCTTTGCTGGTGCCCTGCCTGGGCTTCAATGCTTCAGGGTATCGGGTGGGGTATGGGGGCGGGTTCTATGACCGGACGCTGGCGCCCGAGCCGAGGCCGGCGACGGTGGGGATCGCGTATGCGTGCCAGTTGGTGGCCTTCGATGGCGACGCGCACGACGTGCCGTTGGATAGCGTGATTACCGAACGTCACGATGATGTAAACGTGATTTGAACGCGTCGGCGGCAAAGCCGCCAACCCTACGTAGGGTTGGCAGCTATGCTGCCGACGCGTTCAACCGGCTGCTGAACAGCCGCGGATCAAGCCCGCAACCGCTGCCAGATCGCCGTCGTCGGCGCCGCCTGGTTCATGCTGTAGAAATGCAGCCCCGGCGCGCCGCCCGCCAGCAGGCGTTCGCACAGCCCCGTCACGACGTCCAGCCCGAAGGCCTTGATCGAGGCGCTGTCGTCGCCGAAGCTGGCCAGCTTGAGGCGCACCCAGCGTGGAATCTCGGCGCCGCACATATCCGAGAAACGCATCAGCTGCATATAGTTCGTGATCGGCATGATGCCGGCCACGACCGGCACATCGACGCCCAGCTTGCGCACATTGTCGACGAACTGGAAGTACGCATCGGCATTGTAGAAATACTGGGTGATGGCGGCATTCGCCCCGGCCTGCACCTTGCGTGCGAACGCCTGCAGGTCGTCCTGCGGCGAACGCGCCTGCGGGTGCATCTCGGGATAGGCCGCGACCTCGATGTGGAACCAGTCGCCGGTTTCCTGGCGGATGAATTCCACCAGCTCGCTGGCATAGCGCAGCTCGCCCGCGCCGCCATAGCCGCTCGGCAGGTCGCCGCGCAGGGCCACGACGCGACGGATGCCGCTGTCCTGGTATTGCTTGAGGACGTCGCGGATCGATTCGCGCGTGGCGCCGATGCAGGACAGGTGGGGCGCGGCCTCGTGGCCGGCGGCCTGGATCTCGCGCACTGTCGCCAGCGTGCCCTGCTGGGTGCTGCCGCCGGCGCCGAAGGTCACCGAAAAATACTTCGGATTGAGGTCGGCCAGCTTTTCGCGCGCGATGCGCAGTTTCTCCGCGCCTTCCGGCGTCTTGGGCGGGAAGAACTCGATACTGAAATCAGGAGTTTCCATCTTTGTCGGAAAGAAGCAAGGTAGAGAGCGCCCACGAAATGATGCTGTACAGGATGGCTGCCAGGAAGGCCGACCAGAAACCCGCCACCTCGAATCCACCGACCACATTCGACACCAGCCAGAACAGCAAGGCATTGATGACCAGGATAAACAGGCCCATCGAGACCAGGGTGACCGGCAGGGTCAGGAGCACCAGCACCGGACGGATCAGGGTATTGACCAGTCCGAGCACCAGCGCCGCGATCAGGGCGGTGCCGATGCTGGAAACTTCGACGGAGTGCATCAGGTAAGGCAGGGCCATCAGGGCCGCGGCATTGATCAGCCAGGTAACCAGCAAGCGCATCGGTACAGACTTTCGTGGTACGCGTACGCCGCACGCAAAAAAGGTACGGCGCACGGTGTTTAGATAAGCGAAACGTCCCGAAGGACGTTTCACATGACTACAAGCCGCTACCGATCAATAACGGTAGTGTTCCGGCTTGTACGGGCCTTCCTGGCTCACCGAGATGTAGTTCGCCTGCTCTTCGGTCAGCGTGGTCAGCTGGGCGTTGAGCTTCTTGAGCTGCAGGCGCGCCACTTTCTCGTCCAGCTTCTTCGGCAGCGTGTACACGCCCACCGGATACTGCGCGGTGTTCATGAACAGCTCGATCTGGGCGATGGTCTGGTTCGCGAACGACGAGCTCATCACGTACGACGGGTGGCCGGTGCCGCAACCCAGGTTCACCAGGCGGCCTTCGGCCAGCAGGATGATGCGCTTGCCATCAGGGAAGATGACGTGGTCGACTTGCGGCTTGATGTTGTCCCACTGGTACTTCTTGAGCGCGGCGACTTCGATTTCGTTGTCGAAGTGACCGATATTGCAGACGATCGCCTGGTCCTTCATCTTGAGCATGTGCTGCTCGGTGATGACGTGATAGTTGCCGGTGCAGGTGACGAAGATGTCGCCGTGTTCGGCGGCGTAGTCCATGGTCACGACGCGGTAGCCTTCCATCGCCGCCTGCAGTGCGCAGATCGGATCGATCTCGGTGACCCACACCTGCGCCGACAGCGCGCGCATGGCTTGGGCCGAACCTTTACCCACGTCGCCGTAGCCGGCGATGACGGCGATCTTGCCCGCGACCATCACGTCGGTGGCGCGCTTGATACCGTCGACCAGCGATTCGCGGCAGCCGTACAGGTTGTCGAACTTCGACTTGGTGACGGAATCGTTGACGTTGATCGCCGGGAAGGCCAGCTTGCCCTCTTGATGCATCTGGTACAGGCGGTGCACGCCGGTGGTGGTTTCTTCGGTCACGCCTTTGATTTCAGGCAGGCGCTTCGAGTACCACGACGGATCGCGCGCCAGGCGGCCCTTGATCGCGTTGAACAGGCAGATTTCTTCTTCCGAACCCGGCTTGTCCAGCACCGAGATGTCTTTCTCGGCGCGCACGCCCAGGTGCAGCAGCAGGGTCGCGTCGCCGCCGTCGTCCAGGATCATGTTGGCGTGGTTGTCGCCTGGCCATTCGAAGATGCGGTGGGTGTATTCCCAGTACTCGTCCAGGGTCTCGCCCTTGATGGCGAACACCGGGGTGCCGACCGAGGCGATGGCCGCGGCGGCGTGGTCTTGCGTCGAGTAGATATTGCACGATGCCCAGCGCACGGTGGCGCCCAGGGCTTCCAGGGTGCGGATCAAGACCGCGGTCTGGATGGTCATGTGCAGCGAACCGGCGATGCGCGCGCCCTTCAGCGGCTGCGTCGCGGCGTATTCTTCGCGGATCGCCATCAGGCCCGGCATCTCGGTTTCGGCGATGCGGATTTCCTTCTCGCCCCAGGAAGCCAGGGAGATGTCGGCGACGATGTAGTCTTGGGAGTCTTTGAGTACGGCGCTCATCACGCCCTCCTTTCAATGTTTAGAAAAAAGTAACGTGAGCGCAGTTGCTTGGATATCCGAGCCTGGCAGAGAGGGACCTCTCTGTCGCAACGCTCCTCGGAACGGGGTAGTTTAGCACGCCTGGATGGCGGGGGGAATGCTTGTTGGATCGCGGGATGGCGCGTGGGGTCGGCGGCCATGCCGCCGCCCCCACGGTCGTTGACGCTTATGCCAGGCCGGCAGCGGCGCGCAGTTCGGCCGCCTTGTCGGTGCGTTCCCAGCTGAATTCCGGCTCTTCGCGACCGAAGTGGCCGTAGGCCGCGGTCTTGCAATAGATCGGGCGCAGCAGGTCGAGCATCTGGACGATGCCTTTTGGACGCAGGTCGAAGTGCTCGTTGACCAGGGCCGCGATTTTCTCGTCGGAGATCACGCCGGTGCCTTCGGTGTACACGGTGATGTTGATCGGACGCGCCACGCCGATCGCGTAGCTGACCTGCACCTGGCACTGGCGCGCCAGGCCGGCGGCGACGATGTTCTTGGCGACGTAGCGCGCGGCGTAGGCGGCCGAACGGTCGACCTTCGACGGATCCTTGCCGGAGAACGCACCGCCGCCGTGCGGGGCTGCGCCGCCGTAGGTGTCGACGATGATCTTGCGGCCGGTCAGGCCGCAATCGCCCTGCGGACCGCCGATGACGAAGCGGCCGGTCGGGTTGACCAGGAAGCGGGTTTTATCCAGCCACTCGCGCGGCAGGGTCGGCTTGATGATCTCTTCGATGACGGCTTCTTCGATCTGCGAATGGGTGACGTCGGGGTGGTGCTGGGTCGACAGCACGACGGTGTCGACCGCGACCGGACGGCCGTCGACGTAGCGCAGGGTGACCTGCGATTTTGCGTCCGGACGCAGCCATGGCAGGCGGCCATCCTTGCGCAGCTGCGACTGGCGCTCGACCAGGCGGTGCGAATAATAGATGGCGGCCGGCATCAGCTCTGGCGTTTCGTCGCAGGCATAGCCGAACATCAGGCCCTGGTCGCCCGCGCCCTGGTCGAGGTCGATGCCGGCGCCTTCGTCCACGCCTTGCGCGATGTCGGGCGACTGCTTGTCGTAGCAGACCATGACGGCGCAGCCCTTGTAATCGATGCCGAAATCGGTATTGTCGTAGCCGATGCGCTTGATGGTGTTGCGCGCCACCTGGATGTAGTCGACGTTGGCGTGCGTGGTGATCTCGCCGGCCAGCACCACCAGGCCGGTGTTGCACAGGGTTTCGGCGGCGACGCGCGCGGTCGGGTCTTGCTCGAGGATGGCGTCGAGGATGGCGTCGGAAATCTGGTCAGCGACCTTGTCCGGGTGGCCTTCGGAGACGGATTCGGAAGTGAAGAGGTAGTCGTTCGACATGTAGGCTCCAGTTACTGTTCACATGAATTGCCGCAGCAAACTGTTGCCTGCGACGCTTTAGCGACATTTATATTCCGCTTCGCAAGTTGTCTGTTAACTCGGCGGATCCAGCATAAAGTGGTATTTTACGCTTCCTTGGAATTTTGGTGTGGAAACGCACGCGCAAACGCAACGCGATCCGACACCCATCAATCGACATGTTAGTAGTCATTTTCCGTATCTTATCTATTTTCCCGTTGCCAGTCCTGCACGCCTTGGGCGCCGCGCTGGGCTGGCTGGTCTATTGGCTGTCGCCGTCGTACAAGCGCCGCCTGCGCGCCAACCTGGCCCAGGCCGGCTATGACGCGCACTGGAAACAGGCCGTGTCCGAGGCCGGCAAGGCCGCGATCGAGCTCGCCTTCGTATGGTGCGCCAAACCGGAACGGGTTGCCAGGCATGCCACGGTGGAAAACTGGGAACTGGTCCAGGAAAAACTCGACGCCGGCCGCGGCATTGTGTTCCTGACGCCACACCTGGGTTGCTTCGAAATGACGGCGCAGCAGATCGCGCTCAAGACGGCGTTGACGGTCATGTATCGTCCGCCGCGCAAGGACGCGCTGCGGCCGCTGGTCGAAGGCGCACGCGCGCGCCACAACCTGCACCTGGCGCCGGCCAACCTGTCCGGCGTGCGCATCCTGGCCAAGACCCTCAAGAGCGGCCAGCCCATCGGCTTGCTGCCCGACCAGGTGCCGCAGGAAGGCGAAGGCGTGTGGGCGCCTTTCTTCGGCCGCAACGCCTATACGATGACCCTGCCGGCCAAGCTGGCCCAGCTGGGCAAGGCCGACATCCTGCTGGTGTACGCCGAGCGGCGCCCGCACGGCGCCGGTTACATCGTGCGCTTCGTGCCGTTCGACGGTGACCTGAGCGGCAGCGCCGCCGAGCAGGCGGCGGCGATCAACCGCGCCATGGAGCAGCTGATCGCGCGTGCGCCGAGTCAGTATTTCTGGAGCTATAACCGCTACAAGCAGCCGGAAGGCGTGGCCGGTCCGGAAAGCGAGGTCGCGGCATGAGGGTGTTGCTCGGAATCCTGTGGCTGCTGCATTTCCTGCCGTTGCCCATCCTCGGCCGCATCGGCGAATCGATCGGCAGCCTGATGTTCATGATCATGGGCCGGCGCCGCCACATCGCGCTGACCAATCTGCGCCTGACCATGCCCGAACTGGACGAGCGGGAACGGCGCCGCATCGCGCACCGGCACTTTCGCGCCTATGCGCGCAGCATCGTCGAGCGCTCGATCCTGTGGTGGGCGCCCGAGGAACGCGTGCGCAGCCTGATCCAGGTCGAGCCGGCGGTGCCGCAGGCCGAGATGGAAGCCGGCCCCACGATCCTGCTGTGCCCGCACTTCGTGTGCCTGGACGTGGCCGGCGTCGCCTCGCGCGTGATCCCGGTGTGCAGCATGTACGTGCCGCAAAAAAACGAAGCCTTCGACCGCCTGCTGCGCCACGGCCGCGAACGCTACGGTCCGGTGCGCCTGGTGACGCGCAAGGAAGGCATCAAGCCGATCCTGCGCGCGCTGCGCGACGGCCTGCCCTATTTCATGCTGCCGGACATGGATTTCGGCGAAAAGGATGCCGAATTCGTGCCCTTCTTCGGCGTGCAGGCCGCGACCCTGACCGCGCTGGGGCGCATCGCCGCCACCACCGGCGCCAAGGTGATCCCGGTGATCGCGACCTATCTGCCGAACTACCAGGGCTGGCGCGTGCGCTTCTACCCGGCATGGGAAAACTACCCGGGCGACGACATGGTCGAAGCGACCCGCCGCATGAACGCCTTCATCGAAGAGCGCGTGCGCGAGGCGCCGGAGCAGTATTTCTGGACCCACAAGCGCTTCAAGACCCGTCCGCCGGGTGAACCTTCGCTGTATGATTAATTTATGAAACTGAAATTCACCAAGATGCACGGCGCGGGCAACGACTTTGTCGTGATCGACGCCATCAACCAGGAGATCGACGTCGACGGCATGAGCGCCGACGGGTGGCAGCGCCTGGCCGACCGCCGCTTCGGCATCGGCGCCGACCAGATCCTGGTCGTCGAGCGCCCGGTCGACGCCGGCGTGGTCTTCCGCTATCGCATCTTCAACAACGACGGCAGCGAAGTCGAGCAGTGCGGCAACGGTTCGCGCGCCTTCGTGCGTTTCGTGGTCGAGAAAGGCCTGACGCAGGAACGCAGCATCCGCGTGCAGACCATGTCGGGCGTCATCAATCCGCGCCTGGAAGACGACGGCAACGTGACGGTGGACATGGGCGCTCCGCGCCTCGATCCGGCCGAGGTGCCGTTCGACAGCGCCGGCCTGGACGGCAAGCCCGAAGGCGAGGACACGCTGTGGCCGTTGCCGGTCGGCGGCGAGGCCACGCAGATCTCGGTGGTCTCGATGGGCAATCCGCATGCGGTGCAGGTGGTGCACAACGTCGACACGGCGCTGGTGGAGCAGACCGGCCCGCTGATCGAACACCATGAGCGCTTTCCGAAACGCGTCAACGCCGGCTATATGCAGGTGGTCGACCGCCATCATATTCGGCTGCGCGTGCATGAACGCGGGGCCGGCGAGACGCTGGCCTGCGGCACCGGCGCCTGCGCGGCGGTGGTCGCCGGCATCCGGCGCGGCCTGCTCGATTCGCCGGTGCGCGTGTCCGCCCGCGGCGGCGAGCTCAGCATCGCCTGGGCGGGAGCGGGCCAGCCGGTCTACCTGAGCGGACCGGCGGTGTCGGTGTTCGAGGGCGAAGTCGAAATCTGACGCCGCCGTCACCACGTTCCAGGGCGCCGGTGGCGCCCTTTCCATTTGCAGTCCTGTCTGTTTTCAGGCCGCCAGCTCGATGTCGGCGCCGCCGTCGGCGTCGTTGCCGGGGATCGCCACATTGAGCAGGGTGCGCAGCCGGTACAGGCGCTGCCGATAATTTCCTTCCGGCCCAGCCGGACCGCAGTCGACCTGCTCGAACAGGCGCACGATGCGATCCAGCGCCTCGCGTTCCTGCGCCGATTCCACCATCACCAGTCGCCGCTTGCTGCGCCCGTAACTGGCGCGGATGTCGATGACGAGGCAATGGCCCTGGTCGGCGGCCCCCACGTCCAGCAGCAGCGCTTCGGCGCGCGACAGGCCGAACAGCGCCGCCAGCTCGATGCGCGCGGCCAGCAAGGGATGCGCCGCCAGCGCGTCGGTGTGGCTGGCCAGCAGCCGCCCGGTTTCGGTGTACGGCGCGGCCGTGGCGCGCGGCGCGATCTTGCGCAGCAGCTCGACGGCTTCGTGCGAGCCCTGGGCCGCCGCCTTCTGCAGCCAGTACACGGCGCGCACGTCGTTGTTCTCGTTCTCGCGGCGCGCGCGCCAGGCATTGTGGCCGCATTCGAGCTGGGCGTCGCGATACCCCATCTCGGCGGCCCGCTGCAGGTAGCGCTGGGCATCGGCCACGTTACGCTGCGAAAACTCGGGCTTGATATAGATGCGCGACAGCGCATACCAGGCCTCGGCCAGGCCCTGTTCTCCGGCCAGGTTCAGCCACCGGATCGCTTTCTTGAAGTTGGCGACATGCGCGTTCGCGACATGCGCGTTGGCGACATGCGCGTTCGCGACGTGCGCGTTGGCGACGTGCGCGTTGGCGACATGCACATCCGCGACCTGGCCATTGCTGCAACGCCTGCCATCGACCCGCATGCGCGCGCAGCGCAGGCCCAGCGCCAGCTGTGCATGGGCGTCATGCTCGGCCGCGGCCAGCTCCCAGAACACGGCCGGTTCGCCCGGTTGGCAGCGCGCCGCCGCCGCGCCGGCGTCCAGCGCCTGCAGGCCGCTGACGCCATCGAGGGCCGGGTCGAGCAGGCGCGCGCAGCGCGACAGCAGGGTGATCTCGTCGGGGGCGAAACGACGCATTTCTCCTTGTTCGCCGCGCTCGCTGACCAGCGCGCGCGCCTGCGGCAGTGCGCGCTCGAGGTAGTCGTCCCAGCGGCGCGCCGTCCATGCCTCGTCGAGCGCGGCGTACTGCGCCGCGCCGGCGCCTGGCGGACGCGGCGACCGTTCCTGGCCGGACTGGGACACCGGCGGGCGCGCCGGCGGACGCCCGGCGG
>NZ_JH992922.1:669559-949966 GCF_000315425.1 Massilia timonae CCUG 45783
GGCTGCGCCGCGCCGCTCGACGGCGCGGCCCGCGTACCGGGCTGGGCCGCGGGCTGCCTGCCCTGCCGCTGCGACAGCAACCATTGCGCGTGCGGGAAGCCGGCGCGCGCCGCGTCCTCGAGCGCCCGCACGGCCTTC
Source organism: Massilia timonae CCUG 45783 (assembly GCF_000315425.1). Lineage (GTDB taxonomy): Bacteria > Pseudomonadota > Gammaproteobacteria > Burkholderiales > Burkholderiaceae_D > Telluria > Telluria timonae. The sequence continues at coordinate 669,698 of NZ_JH992922.1, forward strand.
GGATGCTGCTGGGATGGCGCTGCCGCCGGATCGAGCACCAGCTGGGCGAACACCAGGCCTGCATGCAGGCTGCCGTCGTCATAGGCGCGCTCGTACCACTGGGCGACGGCGCTGGCGTTATGCTGGGCAAGCTCAAGAGGAATATGGTTACCGATCAACTGCCAGGCAGGTGGACAGTCTTGTCGAGCCGCACGTTCAAGCCAGTGGAGCGCCGTCGGCAGGCTCTGCGGGAGTCCGGCGCTGCCGAACAGATACAGCTTGCCCAGCTCGAGCTGGGCCGCCACCTGCCCGGCGCGGGCGTTGCGAATGATCGCCAATTCTTCGCGGTTAGCCATCGTTGGAATACGTAAAAAAAAGTGAGTCGGCAACACGCAGCGGCGACGGCATCACGGCCGTCCGGCCCCATGGCGCAAGCCGGCCTGGCGAGGTTGCCAATATACAAGGTATTGACAGGGCCTGTCGCCGCTCATGCAAATTTGGCCAAAGTCTAAGCCGCTGCAGCCGGCGATTCGATTCGATTCCGGGGTGAGTTGACGGGGCGCAAAGCTGGTTCAAGCGGATGAAACCGGCCACCCTGGCCGCACGACATCAACGCATGCTCGCGCTCGCTTCATGGATGAACGCCGCGGTCTTTTTCCCGGACGCAAAAACCGCCGGCTTTGTGTCATGCATAAGGCATACGTTTCAAAAATACAACAGCACGATTGGATTTATTAGCGATCTACCAAGCGCGCCACTGATAATTGACCAAATAGCCAGCCCTGAAGTTTGAAACAATCAAGGTGACCCGAGCGGCCGGCCTCGACGTTCTGCATGCGCTCACCTCGATCCTGGGAACACCGATAATGAAGAAATCTCTCCTGGCCGTCGCACTGCTTGGCGCTTGCGCCGGCGCGGCCCATGCGCAGACGTCGGTGCAGGTCTACGGCAACCTCGATGCCGGCATCGTCAAGCGCAGTGGCGAGAACGTCAGCATCGGCAAGCGCGCCGCCAACACCCTCGGCATCCGCGGCACCGAAGACCTGGGCAATGGTTTCAAAGCGCTGTTCCACCTTGAAATGCGTTACGAGCCGGATACCGGCAGCAGCGAGATCGGTCCCGACGGCAATCAGCGCCAGCTGTTCCAGGGCCAGAGCCGGGTCGGCCTGCAAGGCGACTTCGGCATGCTGCGCATCGGCCGCGGCCTGACCCCGTTCCATGAAACCATCGGCAACTTCGAACCCTTTCATGCGATCCCGACCGCGGGCGGCTTCTATACCGACCTGAGCGTCGCCGGCTACAGCTCGCAACCGCTCGACCCGGTCGACGCATCTGGCAACCGCTGGTCGAACGCCATCTGGTACAACTCACCGATCGTCAATGGCTTCCAGCTCAACACCGCGATCGCGACCAGGGAAAACAATGGCGGCGTCGCCGTGATCGGCCGCGGCAGCGCCGGCGCGCCGCAGTATCCGGTCGGCGCCGAAGCCTCGGCCAATCCGTTCTCGGTCTCGGCCACCTACAACAACGGCCCCGCCGCCCTGATGGCGGCCTACGAGCGCAACGCGATCGAGTCGAAGGTCTGGTCGGTCGGCGCCTCGGTCCAGGCAACCCCGGAACTCAAGCTCATGGGCACCTTCACGAGGCTGGACGAAGACCACACCCGCCTGTTCAACAACGATACCAGTTCATGGGTGCTGGGCGCCAACTACACGCTGGGCCCGGGCAGGTTCCTGGCCGGCTACGGGCAGAAGGACACCGATGGACTGGAGAAGGTCAGGCAGCTGTCGCTGGGCTATGAATACAGCCTGTCGAAGCGCACCTATCTGTACATCGACGCTTCGCGCAAAAAAGGCTTGCTGACCAATCCGGGCAACGTCAACCAGTACGACATCGGCATCCACCATTCGTTCTAGACGTTCTGGCGTGAGGCGACCTGGCGCAGCCAGCGTTGTCCCTGTCGTCCATCATCCATGTAGTGTTTTCACAACGCCAATCTACCCTCGGCGTGTCCGCGAACGAGCGTTCTGTACAGTGCGCCATGGCAATGGCATATTGGTGGAGCGAGCTCAAGCATCGCGACAAGAAAATAATATGGAGACACGATGAAGAAAAGCCTGATCGCCGCCCTGCTCGGCGCTACGTTTGCATGCTCCGCCCTGGCCCAGACCAGCGTCCAGATCTACGGCATCGCCGATGCCGGCGTGATGTGGCAAAAAGGTGGACCGACCAAGATCTATAGTGGCGGCGCCGACGGCTCGCGCCTCGGCATCCGGGGTAGCGAAGACCTGGGCAATGGCTACAAGGCCATCTTCAACCTCGAAGCCCGCGTCGAACTCGATAACGGCTCGCAGCAGCCGGCCCTGATGAACGACAATCCGGGCGTCTACCTGCTGCGCGGCATGGACCAGATCCCGCAAGCCATCCGCGACCGCCTGCAGGCGGCGATCCAGCCGCCGGGCGCGCCGGCCGTCAATCAGGAAAAAGCCCTGTTCGACCGCACCGCGATGGTCGGCCTGATCACGCCGATCGGCGCCGTCATGCTGGGCCGCATGTACACCCCGGGCTACGAAGTGTTCAACATGGCCGACGCCTTCGAATCGGGCACCGCCGGCACCTGGGGCCACGTCACCGGCGGCACCGCCGGCTTCACCGCGCTGGGCGCCGACATCCGCTCGCAGGAAGCGATCCAGTACCGCATCGCCCTGCCGAACGGCCTGGGCGGCTCGGTCATGTATGGCGCCCGCAATTCCGGCTACCTCGGCCGCTATTACAAATTCCGCGCCGGCGCCGTCACCTATAAGGCCAACGGCTTCGACGTCGGCATCGGTTACAACCACGGCTACGACATGCAGAACCGGCCGAGCCTGCGCACCCTGACGGTCGGCGGTTCCTACACGCTGAACGACAGCTGGAAATTCTTCGCCGGCTTCCACAGCCAGCGCAACCAGAATTCGGCGCTGCTGCCGGATTACCTGGCTGGCTGGAACCAGGCCGTGGTGCCGGCGCTGGTGGCGCAAGGCGTCCCGCAGGCGACCCAGGCCGCCCTGCTCAGGATCTTCCAGACCAATATCACCGCCAACACCCAACAGGACGCGAACAGCTACCAGGTCGGCGTCCACTATCGTGTCGGCAACGGCCGCATCGTGGCCTCGTACGCGCACCAGAACGACCGCCTGGCCTCCAACAGCGACGCCGACCTGTATGCGGTGGGCTACAACTACTACCTGTCCAAGCGCACCGACCTGTACACCGCGCTGGCCTTCATCAAGAACGACAACGAGGCGCAGTATGCGCCGGGCACCTCGGGCAATCCGGGCGGCTTCACCGAAGCGCCGGGCGCCGACGGCCGCGCCTTGCAGCTGGGCATCCGTCATCGTTTCTGACGCGGTCCGCGCAGGCATGCACACCGCGGCCACGGCCGCGGTTTTTTTTTGATCGCCGGATCAGCGCAGCGGCGCCGCGCTCGCTGCAGCAACCGGAGCAGCAACCGGCGCCAGCACCGGGTTGTCGCCGCGATTGCGCGCCGGCGCCTTGTGCACCATGGTGTAGGCGTAGTCGACGCCCATGCCGTAGGCGCCCGAATGCTCGGTGACGATCTTCATGACCGCGTCGTAGGTGTCGCGGTTCTTCCAGTCGCGCTGCCATTCCAGCAGCACCTGCTGCCAGGTCACCGGCACCACGCCGGCCTGCACCATGCGCTGCATGGCGAAGTCATGCGCATCCTTGGTGGTGCCGCCCGAGGCGTCGGCCACCATGTAGATCTCGTAATCTCCTTCCAGCATGGCGCACAGCGCAAAGGTGGTGTTGCACACCTCGGTCCACAGGCCGGCCACGATGACTTTCTTGCGGCCGTTGGCAGCCAGCGCATCGCGCACTTTCTGGTCGTCCCATGAATTCATCGAGGTGCGTTCGAGGATCGGCTTGCCCGGGAATACGTCAAGCAGCTCCGGATAGGTATGGCCCGAGAAGCTGTCGGTCTCGACCGAAGTGATGATGGTCGGGATATCGAAGACCGAGGCCGCCTTGGCCAGTCCGACGACATTGTTCTTCAGGGTCTGGCGGTCGATCGACTGCACGCCGAACGCCATCTGCGGCTGGTGGTCGATGATGATCAGCTGCGAGTTTTGCGGGGTCAGGACGTCGAGTTTCGGATTGTGCATGATGGTTCTCCCAGGTTGTGTATGTATAAACCATCGAACTGATCGACGCTGGATCGAGGCCTTCTGCCTGTTCCGTTGCTTCGTGTTCGATGCGATGGAGCCATTATGCGGTGCTGAAACGCCAAGGAAAAACGGAAAAAATATCAACATTTCATCGAAATTTTCGAACATCGATTTTGCCTCTATCCCATTGGCCGGGACGACCTGTCCCTGCTGCGGCAAGCCGCGTGGCAGGATGGCGCCGGCGGCATGTTTGTTCGCCGGCGCCATGCCTGGGTCGGGTAGAATGGGAGAATCATTTTCACGCCGGACCTCCCATCACATGAGCATCGCACCACTGGACGCCAACGCAGTCGCGCAATACCTGATCGATCATCCGCAATTTTTCCAGGAGCATGCCGGCCTGCTGGGCGAAGTGAAGCTCTCCAGCCCGCTGACCGGCCGCGCCGTGTCGCTGCAGGAGCGCCAGATGGAAGTGATGCGCGACAAATTCCGCGCGCTCGAGCTGCGCCTGTCGGAGCTGTCGCGCCGCGCCGAAGAAAATGCCGGCATCGCCAACCGTTTCCACGCCTGGACCCAGGCCCTGCTGGTGTCAAAGGGTGGCGCCGCCATGGCGCGCGACCTGGCCGACGGCCTGCGCACCCATTTCATCGTGCCGCAAGTCACCCTGCGCCTGTGGAATGTGGCGCCGGAGCATGCCGGCGAATGGTTCGCCCAGGGCGTGTCGGACGACGCGCGCATCTTCGCCAACAGCCTGCGCGCGCCATATTGCGGCCCGAACAACGATTTCGAGGCGGTGCGCTGGCTGGACGATGCGGAATCGATCCGCTCGACCGTCATGCTGCCGCTGGGCCAGCCGGGCCAGAGCTTCGGCCTGCTGGTGCTGGGCTCGCCCGATCCGGCGCGCTTCACGACCGCGATGTCGACCGATTTCCTGGTCCACATCGCCGCCACCTCGACCACCGCGCTGGCGCCGCTGCGCGCCTGAGCCAGCGGCCATGGACTGGGCCGCACGCTACCTGGCCGAGCTGGCTACCCAGCGCCAGCTGTCGCCGCACACGGTCGACGCCTACCGGCGCGACCTGGCCGAGCTGGCCGAACTGGCCGGCCACGCCGACTGGCCGCGGCTGACCCACTTCGATATCCGCCGCTACGCCGCCAAGCTGCATGCCGGCGGCCAGTCGGCGCGCACGATCGCGCGCAAGCTGTCCGGCTGGCGCGGTTTCTATGCCTGGCTGTCGAACCACACCCCGCTGGCCGCCAACCCGGTCGACGGCGTGCACGCCCCGAAACGCCCCAGGAGCCTGCCCAAGGCGCTGGCCGTCGACGATGCCGTGCAATTGATGGATGCAAATACGCGCGGCCACGCCGAACCTTTCGAGCTGTGCAACCGCGCCATGTTCGAGCTGCTGTATTCGAGCGGGCTGCGGGTATCGGAACTGGCCGGCCTCGATATCGCCTGGCAGGATGCGCGCGCCGGCCAGCCGGCCTCGCTCGGCTGGCTCGACCTGCAGGCCGGCGAAGTGGTGGTCACCGGCAAGGGCGGCAAGATGCGCCGGGTGCCGGTCGGCGGCCCGGCGCGCGAGGCGCTGGCGGCCTGGCTGGCGGTGCGTCCCGCCGCGCGCGACGGCAGCGCCGCCCTGTTCCTGTCGGCGCGCGACACCCGCATCTCGCCGCGCGTGGTGCAGAACCGGCTCAAGCAGCATGCGCTGCGCGCCGGCGCCCCGGTCCACGTGCATCCGCACGTGCTGCGCCACTCGTTCGCCTCGCACCTGCTGCAATCCTCGGGCGACCTGCGCGCGGTGCAGGAATTGCTCGGCCACGCCAGCATCACCTCGACCCAGATCTATACGGCACTCGATTTCCAGCACCTGTCGAAGGTGTATGACGCGGCCCATCCGCGCGCCAAGGCCAAGTAATCGCCTGACCGACGCAGGCGCGCCATTCTGGCCACATCCCCGGGTTGATGGTTTGAACTCGATCAAGCCCGGACACTGTTGATGGTGAGCTTGCAAGAATTGCGGCATAATCCCCCGGTTCTTTTGTCCAACCCCCAACACGAGTAGCGTACCAATGGACCTGATTCCCAGCACCATCCTGACCGGCTTCCTCGGCGCGGGCAAGACCACCCTGCTCAACCGTATCCTGCAGGAAGAGCACGGCATGCGCATCGCCATCATCGAGAACGAATTCGGCCAGGAGAATATTGACAACGAAATCCTGGTGCAGGATTCGAGCGAGCAGATCGTCGAGATGAACAACGGCTGCATCTGCTGCACCGTGCGCGGCGACCTGATCGTGGCATTGACCAACCTGGCGCAAAAGCGCGCCGCCGGCGAAATCAGTTTCGACCGCGTGGTGATCGAAACCACCGGCCTGGCCAACCCCGGCCCGGTGGCCCAGACTTTCTTCGTCGACGAAGAAGTGGGCGCCAACTACCTGCTCGACGCCGTGGTGACCGTGGTCGACGCCCGCCATGCGATGGACCAGCTGACCCAGAACGAGGAAGCCCAGCGCCAGGTCGGTTTCGCCGACAAGATCCTGCTGTCCAAGACCGACCTGGTCGACGCCGCCGCCGTCGAGACCCTGAAGGCGCGCCTGCACCGTATCAATCCGCGCGCGCCGATCGCGACCAGCGACTTCGGCCGCGCGCCGATCTCGGACGTGCTCGACCTGCGCGGCTTCAACCTGAACGACAAGCTGGAACTGGATCCGGATTTCCTGAAGGTCGAGGAAGCCCATGACCATGATCACGACCACGATCACGCCCACTGCGGCCACGACCATGCGCATGGCGAAGCCTGCAATCACGACCACCACCACGGCCACCACACCGACGACATCGCCGCCTTCGTGTTCAAGAGCGAGCGCGCCTTCGACCCGGAACGCCTGGAACAATTCCTGGGCAGCCTGGTGCAAGTCTTCGGTCCGCAAATGCTGCGCTACAAAGGCGTGCTGCGGATGGAAGGCGTCGACCGCAAGGTGGTGTTCCAGGGCGTGCACCAGATCATGGGCAGCGACGTGGGACCGAAATGGGGCGAAAACGAGACGCCTGCCACCAAGATGGTCTTTATTGGTAAAAATTTACCAAAAGACGTATTTGTCCGCGGACTTGAACAATGTTTGGTATAAACTACATCGGTTTGACCGGCGTGTTAAGAGCCTATCCCGGTAGGTGGGGGGAAGCGCATGGCGATGCATGGCTGGCGTGAGCAAGGCGCGAGGAGGACGCATGGCGGCGCCATGCAACGACGAGCAACGCAGCACACGCCTGCCAGGCGCGCCAGGCGCGACTCCCACCTGCCGGGGTAGGCTCTCAGATCGCATGACGACCCGCCGCGACAGTTTGTCGCGGCCGACTCGCCGGACCGACCGGTGCGCTATATACTAGCCGCCAGCCTGCTGTAGCGAACTGTCCTTGCTGCATATGCGGCGCGGCCAGAGAAGGGATGGCGCCAGGTCGCCATCAAGGCAGCTTGCCTCACGCACACCTTTATCGGGTATAAAGTTGGCAAGCTGATAAAATGAAAACCTCTGTCGTATCGAAGGCATCATGACTAAAACAACGAAACCGAATACCGCCCAGCCCGAAGAACGCCTCCTGACGGAAGAAGAGATTCGGGCGATGAGCGATGACGACTACATGAATCCGGCCCAGCTCGCGTTCTTCAAGAACCGTCTGCAGGAACTCGAGAAGGAACTGCTGAAGAACGCCGGCGAAACCACGGAACACCTGCGCGAAACCGTCCTGGTTCCCGACCCGGCCGACCGGGCGACGATCGAGGAAGAACACGCGCTGGAACTGCGCACCCGCGACCGCGAACGCAAGCTGCTCAAGAAAGTGCAGCAATCGCTGCAGTCGATCGACGGCGGCGAATACGGCTGGTGCGAAGAAACCGGCGAGCCGATCGGCATTCCACGCCTGATCGCCCGCCCGACCGCCACGCTGTCGCTGGAAGCCCAGCAGCGCCGTGAGCTGAAGCAAAAACTGTACGGCGACTGATTTATCGCCGACGCCATCGAGAAAAGCATGCGAGGGATCGCATGCTTTTTTTGTTTGCGCGCCCGTCTCCCGGCATGACTGCGCACGCTTCACGCGCCATGCATATGCTATCGTTTCCCATCGGATACACTAGGCCGAGCGGCGTGTGCGCAGCACACTGGCCGAAGGTTCGTGCTATGGTCTGGCACGGCTGGCCTAATTGACAACGGTGAGCATGGGGCTTTTCTCCTTCCTGAAGAGAAAGAACGACGATGCGGGGGTGCGCGATTGGCCGCCGCCCGAGTCGCGCCTGCGCGGCGAGCCGTCGCGCCTGGACACCGAGGCCGAGCGCGAACGCCAGCGCGAGATCGCGCGCGCCACCGCCGCCAAGATCGACGAGATCGAGCTCGCATTCGCTTCCGACATGTTCGACGACGAGCCGGCCTGGGGCAGCGGCGTGCGGCGCCCGGCCGCTGGCGTCGCGCCTGCGGAACATGACATCCCGCCCCAGGCCGCGGCGCCCGCCAGCGCCCCGGCCATCGACGAAAGCGCCATCCTGTACGCCAACGGCCAGCCTGACGCGGCCGAACAGCTGCTGCGCGCCTGCCTGCCGACCCTGGGCCGCGCCGAGCGCCTGCCGTGGTGGATGCTGTTCGACCTGTACCAGGCCGATGGCCGCGAAGAAGCCTTCGAAAGCGTGGCCATCGACTACGCCAGCCATTTCGAGACCTCGCCGCCGGCCTGGAAGCCGCTGCCCGCCGCGCCCGCCGCAACCGCTGCGGCCCGTCCCGGTCCCGGCCTGGCTGCGGTCGAGGCCTTCGCCCCCAGGATCGACGCCAGCGTCGCGGCGCCGCTCAAGCGCGTGCTGGATGCGCCGGCGCCGGTCGTGCGCCTCGACTTCGGCCGGGTGACGGCGATCGACGCCGACGGCGCCGCCTGCCTGCTGGCGGCGCTGCAACAATTACGCGGCGCCGGCCGCGAGCTGGTGCTGGCCGGCGCCGACACCCTGCTGGCGACCCTGCGGCCGATGCTGGCGATCGGCCAGCGCGACGCCAGCCCGGCGCCCTGGCTGCTGCTGCTCGAGCTGCTGCTGTTGACCGGTCGCGAAAAACAATTCGAGGAAGCGGCGATGGATTACTGCGTCACCTACGAGGTGTCGCCGCCCTCGTTCGAGGCGCCGCTCTACGTGTCCACCGCCGCGCCGGCGCCCGGCCATGGCGACCGCTTCATGTTGCCGGCGGTCGTGAGCGGTCCAGAAACCAGCCTGCTGGCGGCCATTGACGCCTATGCGCTAGAGCGCGAGACGCTGGTGCTGGACTGCTCGCGCCTGGCGCGCATCGACTATGCCGGCGCCGGCAGCCTGCTGGCGCGGCTGGATGCGCATGGCGCCGCCGGCCGCGCGGTCGAGCTGCGCGAACTGAACCATCTCGTCGCCACCCTGCTGCGCCTGCTCGGCGCGGGCGATGGCGTACGGCTGTATCCGCACCGCTACTGACCGATCAGAGCCAGCCGAAGGCCAGCAACAGCAGCAAGGTCACGACCAGCGACACCAGGATCGAGCCAAGGCAACCAAGCTTGTTGGAAAAAAATAAGAACATCGTTTAGCGGCTCCATTCTATCGGCGTCGGGACAGCGTACAGGCCGCCGCCCGCGCCGGGCGCACATTTGGCCTCGAGCATTTAAGGCTGAGCTAATCTTGCAATCCCGCGCACGATCCCCACCTGCTGTTGGCTAGAACATCACGAGGTCAAAATGGAACAATTTCACGGTACAACCATCGTCAGTGTGCGGCGCGGCAACCAGGTCGCGCTGGGTGGCGATGGCCAGGTCACGCTGGGCAATGTCGTCATGAAGGGCTCGGCGCGCAAGGTGCGCAAGCTGTACCAGGGCAAGGTCCTGTGCGGATTCGCGGGCGGCACCGCCGACGCATTCACGCTGCTGGACCGCTTCGAAGGCAAGCTGGAAAAACACCAGGGCAACCTGCTGCGCGCGTCGGTCGAACTGGCCAAGGATTGGCGCACCGACCGCGTGCTGCGCCGCCTGGAAGCGATGCTGCTGGTGGCCGACCGCGAGTCGACCCTGATCATCACCGGCAACGGCGACGTGCTGGAGCCGGAAGACGGCATCGGCGCCATCGGTTCGGGCGGCGTCTACGCCCAGTCCGCCGCCAAGGCGCTGTACGAGAACACCGACATGGCCCCCGGCGAAGTCGTCAAGAAGGCGCTCACCATCGCCGGCGAGCTGTGCATCTACACGAATATGTCCCACATCATCGAGACCCTGGATTGATATGAGCAGCATCATGAACATGACCCCACCCGAAATCGTTTCCGAGCTCGACAAGCACGTGGTCGGCCAGGGCAAGGCCAAGAAGGCGGTTGCCATCGCCCTGCGCAACCGCTGGCGGCGCCAGCAGGTCGACGAGAGCCTGCGTCATGAAATCACGCCCAAGAACATCCTCATGATCGGCCCGACCGGCGTCGGCAAGACCGAGATCGCGCGCCGCCTGGCCAAGCTGGCCGACGCGCCCTTCATCAAGATCGAGGCGACCAAGTTCACCGAGGTGGGCTATGTCGGCCGCGACGTCGACACCATCATCCGCGACCTGATCGACATCGGCGTCAAGCAGACCCGCGCCAGCGAAGCGAAAAAGGTGCGCCAGCGCGCCGAGGACGCGGCCGAGGACCGCATCATCGACATCCTGGTGCCGCCGGCGCGCGACTTCGGCTTCAACACCAGCAGCGGCAACGGCGACACGAAGGAAGGCGAAGCCACGCGCCAGACCTTCCGCAAGCGCCTGCGCGAAGGCTCGCTCGACGACCGCGAGATCGAGATCGAAGTGGCCGACGCCGCGCCGCAGATGGAAATCATGGCGCCGCCGGGCATGGAAGAAATGACCGAGCAGATCAAGTCGATGTTCGCCGGCGTGGGCAATGCGCGCAAGAAGCCGCGCAAGCTCAAGATCAAGGAAGCGATGAAGCTCCTGATCGACGAAGAAGCGGGCAAGCTGCTCAACGAGGACGAACTCAAGCAGAAGGCGATCGCCAACGTCGAGCAGAACGGCATCGTGTTCCTGGACGAGATCGACAAGATCGCGACCCGTTCCGAACACGGCGGCGCCGACGTCTCGCGCGCCGGCGTGCAGCGCGACCTGCTGCCGCTGGTCGAGGGCACGACGGTGAACACCAAGTACGGCATGATCAAGACCGACCACATCCTGTTCATCGCCTCGGGCGCCTTCCACCTGTCGAAGCCGTCGGACCTGATCCCGGAACTGCAGGGCCGCTTCCCGATCCGCGTCGAGCTCGAATCGCTGTCGATCGACGACTTCAAGAGCATCCTGACCTCGACCCACGCCAGCCTGACCAAGCAGTACGAGGCGCTGCTGGCGACCGAGGGCGTCAAGATCGAGTTCGTGGACGAAGGCATCCATCGCCTGGCCGAGATCGCGTTCTCGGTCAACGAGCGCACCGAGAACATCGGCGCACGCCGCCTGTACACGGTGATGGAAAAGCTGCTCGAAGAGATCTCGTTCAGCGCCGGCTCCGAGAAGGACCAGGTGGTGCGGATCGACGCGGCCTATGTCAACGAACGGCTCGATGCGCTGGCGGTCAACGAAGACCTGTCGCGCTACGTGCTGTAACCATCCTGGCGGAGACCCGCGTGGCGAACAAGGCATTGGCGACACGGCAGAAGATGCGCCTGCGGGTCGAACCCTCGCAGCAGTTCGGCAAGCCGCGCAACCCGATCGCGGCGCTGGCCAAGGCGCGGTCGGCCGGGCCGCATGCCAAGCCGCTGTCGAGCGAGCGGCATGAAGCCAAGCGGGCGCTCAAGAAGGCCAAGCTGGTGGCGGACGAGGACGACTGAGCCTGCGTTAGCCTGATCAAGACATTCTCCTTGCGGACACTTCGGTGTCCGCTTTTTTTCGTCCATCGGCCCGGCGTGCCATTCGTCGCATGCGCCTTGTCCCTGTCCCCGTTCAACGGTAGAGTCAAGCGTCGCCATTCTTTACGGATACCATGAGTTCACCCGACCTGATCCTCGACGCCCTGCGCGCCCGCCTGCGCGCGGCCGGCATCACCTACAAGCTGCTGGCCGAGCGCATCGGTGTGAGCGAATCGAGCGTGAAACGCATGTTCGGCCAGAAGGACATGGCGCTGTCGCGGCTGGCCGAGATCTGCCAGGCGACCGGCATCCCACTGGAAGAGTTGTTGCGCGGGGCTCTCGACACCCGGCCCCGGCTGGATGCCCTGAGCCTGCCGCAGGAGCGCTCGCTGGTGGCCAATCCGCGCCTGCTGCTGATGGCGATCTGCTGCCTCGGCCACTGGAACGTGGAACAGGTCGTCGACACCTACAAGCTGAGCGAGGCCGAGTGCATCACCCTGCTCGCCGAACTCGACCGACTGGGGCTGATCGAACTCAAGCCGCTGAACCGTTACCAGCTACGGGTGTCGAACGCATTCCGCTGGCTGCCGGATGGGCCGGTGCAGCACTTCTTCCGCGAACACGTGGTGGAGGATTATTTTGCCGGACGCTTCGACGGCGCCGGCGAAGCGCTGATGTGCCTGCCGGCGCGGCTGTCGCCTGCCAGCGCAAAAGAGTTGTCGCTCAAGATCGAGCAACTGGCGGCGGAACTGGCGCGGCTGCACCTGAACGACCGGCGCCTGCCGGCCGAAGAGCGCGAGGGCTATACCTTGTTGCTGGGGTTCAGGTCGTGGGAACTGGCGGCGTTTACCGCACTGCGACGCTGATGGGCTCGGTACGGTGAAGAGGCGATAAGAGCCTGCCGCCGCGCCGCCGCCCTTACTGGGTGATCGGTTGCTGGGTCTGGTTCATCGGCGGCGCATTCGGCGGCATCTGCACGTTGTTGCGGCTCTGCTGGGTCGGATCGCCCTGCTCCGGCGGCGGATCCTGCGGCTCTTGCGACGCCTGCTGGTCTTGTGGCGCCTGCTGCTCTTGCACCACCTGCGCATTCTCCGGCGTGGTCGGCGTGCCCTGCGGACCGCCGCCCGGCGGCGGCACGCTGCGCATGGTGGGCGGCGCGCTGACCACGCCCGGCGCGGTTTGCGGTTCCACGCCAGGCGCCGCGGTCATCGGTTGCGGCATCTGCTCTGGCATCACGCGCGGTTCCGGCGGCATGATCGACGTCGACTGGCCGGTATCGGGCGCCAGTTCCACCCGCTTCATCACGCCGCCATCCGACAGCATCACGTAGCGCCGGTGCACTTCGGCCACAGTCACGCCCGGCGCGATTTCGCGGCCGATGCGCACCGCCTTCGGCGGCTGGCCGTCGGCCACCAGGATGACCGCGCTGTCGGCGCCGGCCGACACCACGCCGGTGAGCTGGAAATTGGAAATCACCGCGGTCGGCTGGCCGCCGAACAGCGTTGCCGCCGCCTCGGGGCTCGGCGGGGGCTGGGTGGCGACCGGCGCCGCCGCCAGCGGCCGCTGCTCCGGCTTGTACAGCTGCAGCACCCAGTAGGCGATCGAGGCCGCCAGCAGGATCAGGGCAAGCAGGCTGAGAAGAAGAGGCAAACGCTTGTTCATATTATTGACTGCCATTGTTTTACTGCACCAGCTGGTTGATTTCGATGATCGGCATCAGCACCGCCAGCACGATCAGCAGCACGACCAGGCCCATGGCCAGGATCAGCACCGGCTCGAGCAGGCCGGCGATGGTGAGCGTGCGGCGCTCGAGGTCGGCCTGCTGCGAATTGGCGGCGCGCTCGAGCATGGCCGGCAGTTCGCCGGTGATCTCGCCGGCGCGGATCATGTGCACCAGCATCGGCGGGAAGTGTTTTTGCGCCGACAGCGCGCGCGCCAGGCTCACGCCTTCGCGCACGCTGCCCGTGGCCTGCTCGACCAGCTCGCGCATCGCCACGTTGGACAGGGTTTCGCGGCTGGTGTCGAGCGCGCGCAGGATGGGCACGCCGGAACCGGTGGTGATCGCCAGGGTGCTGGCGAAGCGCGCCGTATTGAGGCTGCGCTCGAACTTGCCGTAGATGGGCGCCGTCAGCAGCCAGGTGTGCCAGCGCCGCTTGAGGTCGGGATTGCGCAGCGCGCGCCGCCATAGCCAGAACGCGCCGCCGATCAGGATCGCGCAATAGATGCCGTAGGCGCGCACGAAGTCGGACACGGCCAGCATGACCACGGTGAGGAAGGGCAGCTTCTGCTTGGTGTTGGCGAACACCGAGACGATCTGCGGCACCACATAGGTGAGCAGGAAGATCACGATCGCGAACGCGACCACGGTCACGATCGCCGGATAGGTGAAGGCCAGCCGCACCTTCTGCACCAGGGCGTTGCGGCGCTCGATGTAGTCGGCCAGGCGCGACAGCACGCGCGAAAGCTGGCCGATCTGCTCGCCCGAGGCGACCAGCGCCCGGTAGATCTCGGCGAAGTCGCGCGGGTGGTGCGACAGCGCGGTGGAGAATGGCGAGCCGCCGATGACTTCGGAGCGGATCGAGGCGATCAGGTCGCGCATATAGGCGCGCTCGGCCTGCTCCAGCAGCGCGGTGAAGGCTTGCTCGAGCGGCAGGCCGGCCTCCAGCAGGCTGGCCAGCTGGCGCGTGAACAGGGCCAGCTCGTTCTGCGACAGGCGCTCGCCGATGCCGCGCGCGCGGGTGACGCCCGAGGCGTCGACCTGGGCGGCAATCGCCTCGACGTTGAGCGGCGTCAGGCCTTGCGTGCGCAGGTCGGCGCGCGCCGCGCGCGGGCTGTCGGCGTTGACCACGCCCTTGCGGGTGGCGCCGCCGGCGTCAACGGCTTCGTAGCGAAATGCCGGCATCAGTCAGTTCCCATCCTCGCGGTTCCCCATCCTAGTCTTTCGTCACACGCACCAGTTCGGCGCGCGTGGTGGTGCCGTCCGCCAGCCAGCGTTCGCCGTCGTCGCGCATGGTCTTCATGCCGGTTGCCAGCGCCGCATCGCGGATCTCGGCTTCGGAGGCGCGGTTGTGGATCTGGGAGCGGATCTGCTCGGTGGTCTCGAGCAGCTCGTAGACGCCGACCCGGCCGTGATAGCCAGTATGGCCGCAGCGCTCGCACCCGACCGCATGCCAGGTGGACCCGTCGAAGGTCTTGCATTGCGAGCAGAGCTTGCGCACCAGGCGCTGGGCCATCACGCCCAGCAGCGACGAGGACAGCAGGAACGGTTCGATGCCCATGTCCAGCAAGCGCGTCACTGCCGAGGCGGCATCGTTGGTGTGCAGCGTGGCCAGCACCAGGTGGCCCGTGAGCGAGGCTTGCACCGCGATCTGCGCCGTCTCCAGGTCGCGGATCTCGCCGATCATGATCACATCGGGATCTTGCCGCAGGATGGCGCGCAGCGCTTTCGCGAACGTCATGTCGATGCGGGCGTTGACTTGCGTTTGGCCGACGCCGTTCAGGTCGTACTCGATCGGGTCTTCCACCGTCATGATATTGGTGGTGGACGCGTTCAGGCGCGACAGCGCCGCGTACAGGGTGGTGGTCTTGCCGGAACCGGTCGGGCCGGTCACCAGCACGATGCCGTGCGGCTGGTTGATCAGGCGGTCGAACTGCGGCAGCATGTCTTCGGCCATGCCCAGGTGCGACAGGTCGAGGCGCCCTGCCTCTTTGTCGAGCAGACGCAGCACGGCGCGTTCGCCGTGGCCGGTCGGCAGCGTCGAGACGCGCACGTCGACTGGTTTACCGCCCACGCGCAGGGTGATGCGGCCATCCTGCGGCAGGCGCTTCTCGGCGATGTCGAGCTGCGACATGATCTTGATACGCGAGATCAGCGAGGCGTGGATCGCCTTCTTGGGGCGCACGATGTCGCGCAGCGCGCCGTCGATGCGAAAGCGCACCACCGAGGTCTGTTCGAACGGCTCGATGTGGATGTCGGACGCGCCTTCGCGCAGCGATTGCGTGAGCAGCGCATTGATCATGCGGATCACCGGCGCATCGTCGGACGATTCCAGCAGGTCTTCGATGGCCGGCACGTCCTGCAGCAGCTTGGTCAGGTCGAGGTCGGCGTCGAATTCGTCGACCACCTGCGACGCGTCGCCGCCGCCGCCGGCATAGGCGCCGGCGATGGCCGCGTCGAGCTCGTCACGGTCGAGGCGGCGCAGCTGGATGCGGCCGAAACGGCGCGAGACCTCGGCGATGGCGGCTGGCGCGGTGGCGCTGGACACCAGCACTTCGACGCTCTGGCCCGGTTCGCCATTACCGCGCGCCAGCACGCCGTGGTCGCGGGCGAAGGCGTAGGGCAAGAGATTGTTCATGATTTAATTTCCGTTCGGTTGCTGCACCGGACGGGTTGGCGCGTTTGGCACTGCCGCGCCGGGCATGACCGCGCCCGATCCTGGTTCAGACACGCCTGCCCCCGGCGCGGTTCCCGGCGCAGTGCCCTGATGCCGCGACGCCGCGCCATCGTTCGACGCGCCCGGCGCCGCGTTCGGCGCCGGCTGGCGCTGGACCGGCACGGTCGCCATGCCGCCGCCGACCGGCGGCTGGCCGTTCACCAGCGGCGGCAGTTGCGGCGCGCCAAGGTCGCGCAGCAGCGCCGACGATTCGGGCTGGGCGGCGGCGCCGGCCGCGCGCATGTAGTCGTAGCGGTCCATCGCGATCGAATTCGAGGCTTCCTTGCTGCGCACCACGACCGGCCGCAGGAACACCATCAGGTTGGTCTTCACGCGGCTGCGGGTGCGGTACTTGAACAGGTTGCCGATCACCGGGATGTCGCCCAGGCCGCGCACTTTCTCTTCGCCATCGCCTTCGCTGTCCTCGATCAGGCCGCCGAGCACGATGATCTGGCCGTCGTCGGCCAGCACATTGCTCTCGATCGCGCGCACGTTGGTGGTCAGGCCGGATTCGGCGTTGCGGGTCGACGCATCCACGCTCGAGTTCTCGTGGTAGATCGCCATCTTGATGGTACCGCCTTCCGAGATCTGGGGCCGCACGCGCAGCAGCAGGCCCACGTCTTGCCGGTCGACGGTCTGGAACGGGTTGCCGCCGCCGGTGGTGCTGTTGGTGGCGAACGAACCGGTGATGATCGGCACGTTCTGGCCGACCTTGATCACTGCGAGCTCATTGTCCAGGGTGAGCATGTTCGGCGTCGACAGGATGTTGGCGTTGCCATCGTTTTCCAGCGCACGCGCCACCGCGCCCAGGCCCAGCTCGCCGCCCACCTGGCGGAACAGGCCGAAGGTCAGGCCGGTCGGCAGGCCCGTCAGGCCGCTGGTGCCGTTGGTGGCGCTCGTGCCCTGGGCCGCCGCCAGCGCCAGGTTGACGATGCTGTTGTTCGAGCCGCCGCCGTTGAAGTTCTGCAGGCCGCCGAAGCGGTATTTGCTGTCGGAGTCGCCAGTGGCGCCGACCCACTGCACGCCGAACTCGGATGCCTTGTTGGAGGACACTTCGACCACCAGCGCCTCGATATAGACCTGGGCCCGGCGCACGTCGAGCTGGTCGATCACCGAGCGCAGGTTGCGGTACACCGCGTCCGGTGCGGTGATGATCAGGCTGTTGGTCGAGGCGTCGGCCTGGATGATGCCCGAACCCTGGCCGCCGCCCTGGGCTCCTTGCTGCCCCTGCTGGCCGGCGCTGTTGCCAGTACCACCAATGCCGGTGCTGCCCTGCAGGCCCTGTTGGCCGCCGAGGCCGCCCTGCCCGCCCAATCCGCCCTGGCCCGCCTGGCTGCCGATGCCGGACTGGATCGAGCTGCCCTGGGTGCCCTGCTGCACCTGCAGGGCCGAGGCGTCTTGCGACACCACCGCGCGCAGGGTCTGGGCCACGCGCGTGGCTTCCGCGTTCTTGAGATAGACCACGTGGATATTGCCCTTGCTCGAGCTCTCTTGATCCAGGCGGGCGATCAGGCTCTTGGCCAGGTTGGCGCGCGCCTGCGACGGCGCGCGGATCACGACCGAGTTGGTGCGCGGGTCGGCCAGCACCGTGACCCGGCCCGAATCGCCGCCGGCGGCCGGTTCCATCAGGCGCGTCACGAGCTGGGCGATGTCGCTGGCGATCGCGTTGCGGATCGGGATGACATCGAGGTCGGCCGCCACCGGCGCGTCGAGCGCGGCGATGATGCGCGCCAGGCGGCGCAGGTTGTCGGCGTAGTCGGTGATGACCAGCGTGTTGTTGCCCGGGTTCGCCATGATGGAATTATTGGGCGAAATCAGCGGACGCAGCACGGCGGTGAGGTTGGCGGCCGACTCGTAGGACAGATAAAACACCTGGGTCGCGATCTGGTCGCCGGTGGCCTTGCTGGAGCGCACGCCGCCGACCTGGGTCGGCGAGGACTGCAGCTTGGCCTCGGCCTCGGGCACCACCTTGGCGTAGCCGTCGCCGCTGGTGACCACCGCGAAGCCCTGCAGGCGCAGGGTCGAGGTGAGCAGGCCGAAGGCTTCGGTCTTGCTCAGCGATTTCTCGGACACCAGGGTGAGCGTGCCCTTGACCCGCGGGTCGATGATGAAGGTCATGCCGGTGTAGTGACCGATGGCCTTGATCACCGACTCGATGTCGGCATTGACGAAGCTCAAAGCGGCGGCGTTCGCGCTTTCCTGTGCCAGCGCGGGCAGCGGCAGCGCGACCATCGTGGCGGCGCAGCACAGCATGGCGCCGGCCGCAAGGCGGCGCAAGGCCGGCAGCTGCATGGCCGAAAAGTCGAGGTGCGCGAAGGTGGAGCGGTCTGTTTTCTTCATTATCTGAACTCGAGTGCGATTACGTTTTTGCCGTTCACCATCCGGCGCTGGCCCAGCAGGTTCAACATGGTCCCGAGCTGGTCCTCATAGCCGTCGGCGGCGCTGGCCTGGCCCGAAAAGCGCAGGCGTCCATTTTGCAGTACACCTGAGCCCGACAGCAGCAAAGCGCCGCGCACGGTGCGCAGGGTCAAATCGGCCTGCGGTCCACGCCAGTCCATGATCATTTCATAACTGCCAAGCGGCTTGATGGGCGACATGCGCGCACCCATATCGCTCATCGACAGGACGGTGCGCCCCTGCACCGTCACGGTGTTCTGCTGGCGCAGCAGGTCCAGCGCGTTCCAGGACAGCCGGATGCGGCCGCTCGGCGCCAGCGTATTGAGCGGCGCACCCAGGCCCGACAAGCCCTCGGCCGGCAGCAGCAGCTCGCCGGCATTGACCTGCCAGCGCGACCAGCTGCCTTCGATCCGCACCGGGTTGGCCAGCGCCTGGGGATTTTCCAGGCTCATGCTGACCTGGCCCAGCACCACCAGCGGCGACAAGGTCCAGGAAAAACGGCCCGGCAACAAGGGCGTGACCGACCCGCCCGGTCCCGGCGCCCCGCCGATAAAGGCTGAGCCGCGCCAAAGCGTACCCTGCGCATCCCCCAGCGTCAATCGACCGCCGGTCTGGCGCTCGACTATCGGGCCGAGCCAGGCCGCCGGCAGGAAAGCCAGCACCGTCGCCACTACCGCCAGGATGACCAGCAGGCCCCACGTCAGCGCCCGCCTCATGAAGCCGGATCGCTGCGCTGGCGCAGCGTGAGCGTGGCGTCGACCTGGCCCAGCGCGGTCTGGGCGCTGAATTGGGCGTCCTGCACCATCAGGCGGCTCTCGCGCCGCTGGGCGTCGAGCCAGGCCATCAGGTTGGCAAAGGAAACATTGTTGAGCTGAACCTTGGTGAACTCGCCGCTGACCGACAGCGAGGCCGGCTTGAGGCCGCGCCCCGCCATGCTGGCGGTGAGCGACTCGTTCGTGACTGGCGTGACGGCGGGCGCCGGCTCGCTGGCGGCGGCCCGGGCTTCGCCGGCAAGCGCCTCGAGCTGGGCCGCCTGCTGGCGCAGTTCGGGCAAGGAACGGCGCAATTGTTCGCGCCCTTCGAGCGCGGGCTCGAGCAGGACGAGATAGAACAGCGCCAGCGCGGCGACGGCGCCGCCGACCAGCAGGAACTTGCGCTCCTGCTCGGTGCGCGCGATCCAGTAGGCGGTGGCGCGTTCGCGCAGCCCGCTGATTTTGCCGGCGACATTCATTGCGTAACTCCAGGTTGCGAGGCGCCAGTGCTGCGGATCAACCAGGTGTTGGCGTCGGGCGCTTCCAGGCTGAGGTGGCGTGCCGCCAGGGCCGGGCGCAGCTGGTCTGCGGCGCCGGGATTGGCAGACTCGGGTTTGACGCGCACCGTGAGGGCGCGTTCGCGAAACTCCATTGATGCAATCGCAGGCGGCGCGCCGAGGCCGCCGATGGCTTCGCCGAAGGCAGCCGCCATCCAGGTGAATTCGTCGCCGCCCACCTCGCCGCTGCCGGCCCTGGCGCGCGCGATGTTCTGCTGCATCTGCGCCACCGGGTCGATCGCCGGCTGGCCCGGATACACCGAGCGGAACGTCTGGCTCATCTGCTGGCGCACGGCGTCGGCCTCGCGCTTCAGCCCCAGCCACTCGACGTTCAGGCCGATGACGTTGACCACCAGCGCCGCCAGGGCAAGCCGGATCGGCCAGCGCCAGCGGCGCCAGTCGCGCCGGGCCACGCCGGCCGTGCCCAGGCCGGGCACCAGGTCGAGCGCGGGGCCGACGGCGCCGCCGTTGTTGCTGCCGCGGGCGCCGGCGATCCAGTGCGCCCAGTTGTCGCTCTCGAGGGTGACGCCGGGGCCGGCCTCGGCCAGCAGCGCCTGGTACTCGCCCAGTTGCTCGTGCTCGACATACAGCACCAGCGGCGCATCGCCCGCCAGCGCGCGCGCCGTCTGCAAGGCCACCACCGGGGCGCCGTCGAGCGCCAGGCCCAGGCCTTCGTACTGGCTCTGGCGCAGGATCAGTTCGCCCTTGCCGAAGGCGGCGCTCACGCTGCCTGGATGCAGGGGCAGGCACAATTGTTCGGGCACGGCCACCACCGCGCGCGCGCCCATTTCCAGCAACTTGCGCACCAGCGGCTCGAGCCAGGCCTGCTGCACCACGGCCACCGGACGGCGACCGTCGGCCATGGCCGGGCCGGCCACCAGCACGCAATCGAGCGGATCGCCCAGGATATATTCTTCGACCAGGGCCGGCAGCGCCGCGCGCAGGCGCGCGCCGGCCAGCGGCGGCGCCTGCACCGCCAGCAGGGTGACGTCGCTGGCGGCCAGGATCAGCACCACGCGCCGGCTGGCCGCGACCACATCGCCCAGGTTGCGCAGCGCGCCTTCGCCCTGCTGTCCGATGGCGCCGTTATCGCCGACCATCGCGAACCGGCATAAGGCGCCTTCGCCTTCGCTCCTGGCCGGATGCCGAATATAAAGAGTAGTCAAACCGTCTCGCTTTCTTCTAGTTCTGGCGGGTCCAGATCACGGTCACACCATTGGCGGGGCCAAGGTTGGCCAGGCTGCCTTTCTGCACCAGCGACTCCGCGTCCAGCGCCGCGCGGTCGAGGCGGATGCGGCTCTGCACCAGGAAGTAATTGCTGGTGATGCTGATCTTTGGCTGTTCCACCGCTTCATCCCTGCATTGCACTTCGCTCAAAAACTGCTGGACGTCGTTCCACGGCACCCGCTTGCGCTGCTCAACCAGGGCATTGGCCTGGGAGGTCGAACAGCCAGCCAGGACCGCCGCCAGCACCTCGGCCGGCGCCGTATTCACGTTCACCGTCGTCCCTTGCGCCGGCAGCACGATCACGAACGGACGCAAGGCCTCGACCGTCTCGGGCTTGACACCCGGCACCGCCAGCAAGTCGTCGACCCGCAGGAGCGGCATCGGGTTTCCCTTGCGCGGCGTCTGCGCGGTTTGCTGGTTCGGCTCGTCCGGATCGACCGTCAGCGCCTGGCCGGCGGCGACGAAATCGGCGATCGGCCGCGCCAGCCGCGGCTCTTGCCGCAGATTGGTCAGCAGGCGGCCGAGCACCGCGGTCTCGACCGGATCGCGCTTGCCGCCCGTTGCCAGGTTGTTCAGATTGTATCGCGCCGTGGCATCGTATACCTGACCCGACAGGGATGCATTGAAATTTTCTCCCTGCACCCGCTCGCGTTCGATGTACTGGTCGAGCCGGGTTTCGGCCAGCGGCGTGGCCCACACCTGCTCGAGCGAGATGCGTCCGCCGAAAGGCTGGCGCAGGATCACGCTGGCCCAGTCGAGGGCGCCGCGCTGGATCCACTTGGTCTGCAACTGCAAGCGCTGGTTTTCCATCGAGCGTACCTGCACCTGCTGCTGCCAGAACAGGCTGGCGACGATCGAGATCGCCAGCGTGGTCAGGAGCAGTGCGGTGACCACGGCGACGCCGCGCTGGCGGCGCGGAAGGGGCACGGGCCGCATCAGGTGCCTCCCAGCAGGAAAGACTTGACCATCGGCTGGCCCAGGCCCTGCACGGTGAGCGCCACCTGCACGCCGGTGGGTTCGCGCGAGCGGGCCGGGCCCAGG
This sequence comes from Massilia timonae CCUG 45783, assembly GCF_000315425.1. GTDB lineage: Bacteria > Pseudomonadota > Gammaproteobacteria > Burkholderiales > Burkholderiaceae_D > Telluria > Telluria timonae. Next base: position 692,114 of record NZ_JH992922.1, read on the forward strand.
CCCGGATCGACAGGCGGGGGTTCCTGCTCGCCATTGCCGCCGACCGCGGTCGGCTCATTACGCCAGGCATTGTTTTGCCAGCCCTGCACCTGCATGCCGCCCACGCCGACCTGCAGCACGACCGACGGCGCATTCTCGGCCGGCGCATCGGACGCGAGCGCCTGCCACAGCTGGGCGATGTGGTCGAGGTCGCGCGTGCCGGGCGACTCGCGCCGCATCAGCTGGCCGTTGACCACGCGGTAGCTGACCACCTGCAGGCGCGACGGCTCGTGTTCGACGAACACCTTGCGCACCAGGGTCAGGCGGTCGGCATCCCACAGCAAGGCCGGGCGGCCACGCATGATGTCGTTGCCGGCCGCGTTCTCGCAATCGTTCTGCATCTGGGCGAAGGCCAGCTGCATGCCGCGCGTGATTTCCATTTCGTGCGTGAGCGCCACGCGCGCGCGCACGATGCCGTCCAGCCCGCGCCAGCCGAGCACGGCCACCATGGCGAGGATGCCGATCGCCACCAGGAGTTCGACCAGCGTGAAGCCTGCATGCCGCGACCTGGCGTTCATATCGGGGAAGGCCTCAGGACCAGTTGGATGAGTTTGACAATGCGGCGTCCCGGGTTGTCGGCGTCGAACACCGAGACTTCGATCCTGCGCAACAGTGGATTGGGGCTGGACAGCACTTCTTCTTCACATACCAGGTTCAGGTCGCCTTGCGGGCAGGGAAAGCTGCGCTTGCCGATCGCGGGAAACTCGCGGCCCAGGCGGATCTGCACCAGCCGGTTCTCGGCCGACCAGGTCGCCATCATCGAGGCGCGCAGGCCGGCGCTGTTGGACGTCAGGCTGCCCACCGCGCGCAGGCCGGCGGCCAGCGCGGTGCCGACGATAACCAGCGCCACCAGCACTTCGAGCAGGGTGAATCCGAAGGCGTGGCGCGAGGCGCGGCGAGAGAACATGATGTGCTTCATTCGACGGTAAAGTGGCCGACGCCGTCGGCGCGGATCGCGACCGCGTTGGCGCCCGAGGCCAGGGTCAGCACGAAGGGACGGTCGACCGGCTCGCGTCCGAAGGTGATGCGCAGCATATCCGGGCCACCCGTGCCGGACGGCTCGAGCACGAGCCGCAGCGGCGGATTCTTGAAGCTGCGCTCGCGCAGCAGGTCGTCGCGCGTGACCGGTTCCCAGCCGGTGTCGCCGCGCACCATGAAGCGGTAGCGCTCGCCGTTGGCCTCGAATGCGACCAGGCGGTTGCGCACGATGGCTTCGTCGCGCGCCAGCTGCAGCAGCAGCGCGATGCGCCTGGCCTCGTTTTCGAGGTCCTGGCGCGGGCTCGGGATGGCGTTCAGCGTAGCCAGTCCCAGCGTGATGCCGATGATGACCATCACGACCAGCAGCTCCACCAGGGTGAAGCCGGAGGATGCGCCCCGCGCGCGCCAGGCCGGCATGGGAAAGATGTCTTAGTGCCAGGAACCGACGTCTGCGTCCTCGCCGTTGCCGCCCGGCTGGCCGTCGGCGCCGTAGGAGAACACGTCGATCTCGCCTTTCACGCCCGGCGACAGGTATTGGTAGGAGTTGCCCCACGGATCCTTCGGCAGCTTCTCGATATAGCCGCCTTCTTTCCAGCCGTTGGCGGCCGGGCCGGAGGTCGGCTTGGCGATCAGGGCGTTCAGGCCCTGCTCGGTGGTCGGATAGCGCTGGTTGTCGAGTTTATAGAGCTTGAGGGCCTGCATCATGGTGGCGATGTCGACCTTGGCGGCAGTGACGCGCGACTCGCCCGTGCGGCCCAGCAATTTAGGCACGACCAGGGCGCCGAGGATGCCGATGATGACCACGACGACCATGATCTCGACCAGGGTAAAGCCGCGGGCGCGACGTTGTGTACGTTGGAAATTCATATGCAGTGTGAGTAGGCTGGTGAATCGGTAGAGCCGGGACAGTATACGGCCGAAATATGACAAGATAATACTGCGGATGAATCTGCGTACAATTACTGTGCGAACGATTACATCGCTACCGGCAGCGGGTGTGCAATTGTAAGCTACCTACGCTCGTCACGACACCTTGGATCCGCGCCGTTAAGCGTGTCCTCATCAAACCTGGCTAGCGCCTGGCGCACACCGGGCAGTCGGGATTGCGCGCCACCTTGACGCCAGTCCATTCCATGAATTTCCCGTCCAGCATGAGAAGGCGGCCGACCAGGGGCTCGCCGACGCCCGCGATCAGCTTCATCGCTTCGGCGGCCTGGACCGCGCCGACGATGCCGACCAGCGGGGCGAACACCCCCATGGTGCTGCAGGCAACGTCCTCAAAACCACTGTCTTCTGGGAACAGGCAGGCATAGCACGGGGCGTCGGGCTGGCGCGGGTCGAACACGGACAGCTGGCCGTCGAAGCGGATCGCCGCCCCCGACACCAGCGGCACGCCGGCAGCGACGCAGGCGCGGTTGACGGCGTGGCGGGTGGCGAAGTTGTCGCTGCAGTCGAGCACGACGGTGGCCGTGCGGGCCAGCGCCAGCAGGCGCTCGGGGCCGGCCCGTTCGTTCAGGGCGACGACCTCGATCTCGGGATTGATCGCCAGCAGGGCCGCGCGCCCGGAATCGACCTTGGGCTGGCCGATGCGTTCGGTCGTGTGCATGACCTGGCGCTGCAGGTTGGTGAGGTCGACCGTGTCGTCGTCGACCAGGGTGATGCGGCCGATGCCGCCAGATGCCAGGTACAGCGCTGCCGGCGAACCGAGGCCGCCGGCGCCGATCACCAGGGCATGGGCCTCGAGCAGGCGCTGCTGGCCTTCGATGCCGATATCGTCGAGCAGGATGTGGCGCGAGTAGCGCAGGAGCTGGTTGTCGTTCATGGGTCACCCCGACATCATTTCTTCGGCGGCGCCTTCAATTCGGGCAATTTATGCTCCGCCCCCGGCAACGGCGCCGGCGCGGGTTTGTCTTCGTCGGGCACGCCCCTGGCCAGTTGCACCGGCAAGCCCTTGAAGTGCTTGATCGCCTGCGCCAGCTGGAAATCGTCCTGGCCGCCGAACTCGATCGGCTTGCGGTCCTTCAGCAGCGCCAGCGCGCGCTGCTGCTGCGCCAGGCTGGGGTTCTGGTCCCTGGACGCCGCTTCTTTCTTCTCGCCTTCGGCCGCCAGGTGGCGCTGCAGGTCCGCTTCGCGCACGCGCAGGGCGTTCAGCAGGTCGCCCTCGGCACTCTCGTCGACCCGCATATCGGGTTCGATGCCGGTGGCCTGGATCGGCCGCCCTTTCGGCGTGTAGTAGCGCGCCGTGGTCAGCTTGATCGCGGTGTCCTCCGACAGTTGCCGCAAGGTCTGCACCGAGCCCTTGCCGAAGGTGCGGCTACCCATCACGATCGCGCGCTGGTAATCCTGCAGCGCGCCGGCCACGATTTCGGAAGCCGATGCCGAGCCGCCATTGACCAGCACCACCATCGGCACCGATTTGAGGCCGGCCGGCAAGCCCGCCAGCGGGTCGCCGCGCTGGGCATAGAACTCGCGCCGGCCATAGAATTCCTGGTTCGAGTCCGCTATCTGGCCCTTGGTCGACACGATCACCTGGTCCGGCTGCGGCAGGAAGGCGGCCGAGACGCCGATCGCGCCCGGCAGCAGGCCGCCCGGGTCGTTGCGCAGGTCGAGCACCAGGCCCTTGATGTCGGGTTGTTCGGCGTACAGTTCCCTGGTTTTCTTGGCCAGCTCGTCCAGGGTGTTTTCCTGGAACTGGCTGATGCGCAGCCAGGCATAGCCGGGCTCGACCATCTTGGCCTTGACGCTGACCACCTTGATTTCCTGGCGCGCGATCGGCACCACCCAGGGCTTGTCTTCGCCGGGACGGGCGATGGTGAGCGTGACCTTGCTGCCGACCTTGCCGCGCATGCGCTTGATCGCCTCGTCGGACGACATATTGCGCACGGGGACATTGTCGATGCGGGTAATCAGGTCGCCCGGCTTGATGCCGGCCTTGAAGGCGGGCGTATCCTCGATCGGCGACACCACCTTGATGTAGCCGTCCTCGTTCGAGATCTCGACGCCGACGCCCACGAACTTGCCCTGCACCGCTTCGCGCATGTCGCGGAAGGCCTTGGGATCGAGGTAGACCGAATGCGGATCGAGCGAGGCGACCATGCCGCCGATCGCTTCCGACAGCAGCTTTTTATCTTCCACCGGCTCGACGTAGTCGGTCTTGATCAGGCCATACACGTCGGCCAGCTGGCGCAGCTCGTCGAGCGGCAAGGGCGCGCCGGCCTTTTGCGCATGGGCCGACAGCTGGAACGATGCCGCCACGCCGACCAGGACGCCCACGCCGACCAGTCCGAAATGCTTTGCTTTCATGCCCATGTTGACCCTTGTTGTACCTAGAACCGGACCCAGCCCGCCGGGTCGATGGCCTTGCCGCGATGCCTGAGCTCAAAGTATAGCCCCGATTCCTCGTTGCCACCGGTATTGCCGGCACTGGCCACCGCCTCGCCGGCGCGCACGCTGTCGCCGGGACGCTTGAGCAGCGACTGGTTATTGCCGTAGATCGACAGGTAGCCGTCGCCGTGGTCGACGATGATCAGGTTGCCGAAGCCGCGCATCCAGTCGGCGTGCACCACCCGACCCGGGGCCACGGCGCGCACCTCGGCGCCTTCCGCGGCCTTGATGAAATTGCCCTTCCAGGTCGGGCCGTCGCCGCGGCGTCCACCGAAGCGGGCCACGACGCTGCCGTTGACCGGGCTGGCCATGCGGCCCTTGAGCGACGCGAACGAGCCGCTCGGCGCGGCCGGCCCCAGCATCGGCGGCGCCGGTTCGTTCGACCGGGTGTCTTCCTCGACCGGCTCCTCGGCCACGATCGGCGCTTCCTTGATCGGTTCGGGCATCGGCTTCGGCTTGGCGCCCGGCTTGGCGTTTTCGCGCGCGATGCGCTCGCGTTCGCGGTCGCGCTCGGCCTTCTCGGCCGCCGCCTTGGCGCGCGCCGCCGCCAGCGCCCTGGCTCGCGCTTCCGCGGCGGCCTTGGCCTTGGCGCGTTTCGCCGCCAGGGCGGCCTGGCGCTTGCGCTCGGCTTCTTCCTGCTCGCGGATCAGGCGCTCGAGGCGGGTGACCAGCCCCGACATGCGTTCTTCGTCGCGCTCCAGGCGGTCGGCCTGCTTGCGCTGGTCGGCCAGGCGGGTCGACAGGTTGTTGAGCAGCGCGGCGCGCTTGGCCTTTTCTTTTTCCAGCAGCGCCTTCTGGTCGAGCTGTTCCTGGGCGATTTCTTCCAGCTCTTGCTTGGCATTCTCGACCTGGTCGCGGTTGGCCTCGACTTGCGCCAGGTTGCCGCGCAGCGAATCCAGCAGGCGCGCCTGGGCCTGCGAAACATAGGCCATCAGCTGCAAGTCGCGGCTGATGCGGTTCGGGTTGTCGCCGGACAGCAGCAGCTTGATCCGGTCTTCGTTGCCAGCCACATAGTGTTCGCGCAGCAGCCTGGCCAGCTGCTTTTGCTGGGCGGCGATGGTCTGGTTCAGCTGTTCCTGCTGCGCGGCCAGGTCTTGCAGGCGCGTGTTGGTGGTGCCCTGCTCTTCCTGCAGGTCGCGCAGCGCCCGGTTGGCGTTGGAAATGGCGGCCTCGGACTCGGCCAGCGTGTCGGCCGCGTCTTCCTTGGCGCTTTCGGTCTGGCTGATGTCGCGCTTGATCGCCTGCAGTTGTTGCTGGATGCCGGCGCGCTGCTTCTCGGCCGCCGCCTTCTGGCGGCTGCGCTCGGTCTGGCGCTGGGCCCAGGCATCCGTTGCGAACGCGCCGGACAGCGCGACCGCCAGCAGCGTACTCAAGAGTACGCTACCGGCTCCCTTCGTGAATGGCAAATGCAAGACTTACTTTGCCTTCCCTTGGTTGGCCACGGCCGCCATGGCGGCGGCGATCGCTTCCTGGTCGCCCAGGTAGTAGTGCTTGATCGGCTTGAGGTCGGCGTCCAGCTCATACACCAGCGGCTGGCCGTTGGGGATGTTCAGGCCGACGATGTCGGCGTCGCTGATATTGTCCAGCATCTTGATGATGGCGCGCAGGCTGTTGCCGTGGGCCGAGATCAGGATTTTCTTGCCGGCGCGGATGGCGGGGGCGATGTCGTCGTTCCAGGCCGGCATCACGCGCGCCACGGTGTCCTTCAGGCATTCGGTCAGCGGGATCTGCTCGTCGGTGAGCGCTGCATAGCGCGGGTCGCCGAACGAGGTGCGTGGATCAATCTTTTCGAGCGCCGGCGGCGGGGTGTCGTAGCTGCGACGCCAGACCAGCACCTGCTCGTCGCCGAACTTGGCGGCGGTCTCGGCTTTATCGAGGCCCTGGAGGGCGCCGTAGTGGCGCTCGTTCAGGCGCCAGTCGTTCTTGACGGGAAGGTACATCATGTCCATCTCGTCCATCGCCAGCCACAGGGTGCGGATGGCGCGCTTGAGCACCGAGGTATAGGCCACGTCGAAGGTGAAGCCGGCTTCCTTGAGCACGCGGCCCGCGGTTTTCGCCTCGGCCACGCCTTTTTCGGTCAGGTCGACGTCGGTCCAGCCGGTGAAGCGGTTTTCCAGGTTCCAGGTGGATTCGCCATGGCGCATGAATACGATCTTGTACATTAGTCTCTTCTTCTCGAAAAAATTCTGGTTGAAGTCCGGTCCGGCATCTATTTTATAATGCCCCGATTCAGTTCAACCAATCGGAACCCTTGTGAATTTCTTACTCGATAATATCTTCGTTGTTGCGATCGCCGTAATTTCGGGTGTCGCCCTGCTGTGGCCGGCACTGACGCCGCGCGGAAAACGCGCGACGCCGCTGCAGGTGACGCAGATGATCAACCGCGGCAAGACCACCGTGGTCGACGTACGCAGCGCGGAAGAATTCGCGGCAGGCCACCTGCGCGACGCGAAACACATCCCGCTGGCAGACTTGGGCAATCGCATCGGCGAACTGGACAAGTCGAAGAACCGTACCGTCGTGGTGGTGTGCCAGAGCGGCGCCCGTGGCGACAAGGCCGCGCGCCAGTTGCAGGCGGCCGGCTTCGAAGACGTCCACAGCCTGGAAGGCGGTCTGGCGGCCTGGACGGCTGCAGGCCTGCCGGTCACCAAGTAAACCCGCCGGCCCCTGTTCCGGGCCGGCAGACATGAAAGGATTCAGCATGACAGCCCACGTCGTTCTCTACCACACCGCAGCCTGCCCCTATTGCGTGCGCGCCGAGCGCCTGCTCGAAGCCAAGGGCGTGCATGACATCGAACGCATCCGCGTCGACCTCGACCCGGAACAGCGCCAGATCATGATGCAGCGCACCGGCCGCCGCACCGTTCCACAGATCTACGTTGGCGACACCCACGTCGGCGGTTTCGACGATTTGTATGCGCTGGACCAGGCCGGACGCCTGGACCCGATGCTCAAGGGCGAGTAAGCTAATTGGGCTGAACGCGGCGGCGGGCGGCAAAGCCGCTATTGCTTCCAAGTTGGTTTTGCTACAATTGTCGTCGCGTTTGACCCGAAGTCGGGCCCGGCCCCATAGCCGCGCTCGACCAAAGCACCCGGAGTAGCCTCCTGCTCCCCACTATTATTAGAAAGCGTTCCATGTCTGACGAAAACCTGCAACCAGTATTCCAAATCCAACGCGTCTACCTGAAAGACATGTCGCTGGAGCAACCGAATTCGCCATCGATCTTCCTGGAACAGGAAGCGCCGGCAATCGAAGTGTCGCTCGACGTCGGCGCCGAAAGCATCGCCGAAGGCATCTACGAGTCGACCGTGACGATCACCGTCACCGCCAAGGTCAAGGACAAGGTCGCGTTCCTGGTGGAAGGCAAGCAGGCTGGCATCTTCGAAGCCCGCAACATCCCTGCAGAGCAGATGGATCCGCTGCTGGGCATCGGCTGCCCGAACATCATCTACCCATACCTGCGCGCGAACATCGCCGACGTGATCAGCCGCGCCGGTTTCCCGCCAGTGCACCTGGCCGAGATCAACTTCGAAGCGTTCTACCAGCAGCGCGCCGCGGCCATGGCCGAAGCAGCTGCCGCCGCACCGGCAAACTAAGCATCATCTCGCGGATGCGGCCAAGGCCGCGTCCGCGCCAGCCTTCCGGCGTCGCGGTTCACCCACAATCCAGGCCCGCCATGCGCTTTCCCCGACCACTTGCAGCTGCTCCACTGTTGGCGATGACAGTGCTGGCCGCGCCGAGTGCTCACGCCTTCGATTTCAAGACGGTCGGCGCCGCCCCGGCGATCCTGTACGGCACGCCATCGGCCAAGGGCAACAAACTCTATCTGGCGCCGCCCGGCATGCCGCTCCAGGTCATGATCGCCTATGGCGACTGGGTCAAGGTGCGCGACATGAACGGCGACGTGGCCTGGACCCCAGCCAGGTCGCTGAGCGCGCAACGCAATGTGCTGGTACGCACGCCCGGCGGCCGGGTCCATTCCGGCCCGGACGCAACCTCGGCGGTCCTGATGACGGCCGACAAGGGCGTTTTACTTGAACTGGTCGATCCCCATGCCATTGTCTGGGCGCGCGTGCGCCATCGCGACGGCGTCATTGGCTATATCAAGGTCTCGGACATCTGGGGCCTGTAAATCCACTCCAGGAGTTCCATGCAACAGAACAAACCCACTACCAAGATCACCGTCCTCGGCGCCGGCGCCTGGGGCACCGCCGTCGCCATCGCGCTGGCCGCACGCCACGACGTGCTGCTGTGGGGCCGCAATCCGCAACAAATGGCGGATACCGACGCGGCGCGCGACAACCTGGCCTATTTGCCGGGCCACCCGCTGCCGTCAGCGTTGCGCGTGAGCGCCGACTTCGAGGCGGCGCTTGCCCACGTGGCGCCCGGCGCCGCGCAAGACGCGCCGCTGCTGATCCTGGCCTGCCCGGTGGCCGGCCTGCGTCCGCTGCTGGAGCAATTGCGTGGCCGCCCGATCCCGAACGTCGTCTGGCTGTGCAAGGGCTTCGAAGCCGGCACCGGCCTGCTGCCGCACCAGGTGGTGGCGCAGGTGCTGGGCGACAGCGTCCCGGGCGCGGCGCTGTCCGGCCCTTCGTTCGCGCAAGAAGTCGCGCGCGGCCTGCCGTGCGCGCTGACCGTGGCATCGAGCTCGGCCGAGCTGCGCGAACGCGTGGTGGCCGCGGCCCATGGCGACAACCTGCGCGTCTATTCGCACGACGACCTGATCGGCGTGGAAGTGGGCGGCGCGGTCAAGAACGTGATGGCGATCGCCACCGGCGCCGCCGACGGCCTGGGACTGGGCCTGAACGCGCGCGCGGCGCTGATCACGCGCGGCCTGGCCGAGATCACCCGCCTCGGGCTGGCGCTCGGCGCCCAGCCGGGCACCTTCATGGGCCTGTCGGGGATGGGCGACCTGATCCTGACCTGCACCGGCGACCTGTCGCGCAACCGGCGAGTCGGCCTGGCGCTGGCCGAAGGCAAGGCGCTAGACACGATCGTGGCGGAACTGGGCCATGTGGCCGAAGGCGTGCCCTGTGCCAAGGCGGTGCGCGAACTGGCGCGCCGGATGGAAGTCGACATGCCGATCACCGAGGCGGTGGCCAGCGTGCTGTTCGACGGCGTGGATGCGGCGCAGATGGCGGCGCAGTTGCTGGCGCGGGATCCGCGGGTGGAACTGGCGTAACTGGTATCGCAGCCGTGGTGGACGGCTTTGCCGTCCACGCGGTACCTCACTTCGGCGGCGCCCCGCTCGGGTCGTCGCTCGGGCCGCCCGAACGCTCCGGCCCCATCAGGATGGTCATCAAGGCCACCGCATCCTTCAGCGCGCGCACCGTGTGCGGCACGCTGCCCGCCAGATAAACCATCTCGTTCGGCTGCAGGGTGGTCGTCTTGTCGTGGGCGTCGATCGCGATCTCGCCCTCCAGGCAGACGATGGTCACTTCGCCATCGACCCGGTGCTCGGGAATCGGCCGTTCGACCGGCAACACCAGCCGGATCAGTTCCATGTGCTCGGTCTTGACCAGGGCCACCGAAGTGAAATGGGCGATGTCGTCGTCGCCGCGTTGCAAAGCAATCTTTTCGCCGGATACTGCGTGATGCAAGGCCATGTCGCCCTCCTCTATGTGCTTGTCGCTTCCTCTTGCGGTTCCGGCACGCTGCGCAGCCAGCTGACCAGCGCATAGGCGTCCTGGAATCCTTGCGCCAACCGCGGCACCAGTTGATCCGGTGCGTTCAGGTCCAGTTTCACCTCGGTCCACACGAAGAAGCTTTTCAGTTTCAGGTAATCGACATGCGGATGATCGGGATCGAAGCCCTTCGGTGGACGCTGCAACTTGTCCTCTTCCAGCATGTCGTTATAGGTGGCGCGAAGATTCTTATTCTTCAATACTTTGGCGAAACCCGTCGCATCGTTGACCACGTGCTCGCGGATCGCCTTCAGGCGCGCCGGCGGCGGCAGGTACTCTCCCACGCCGAAGCCCAGGGTGCCGTCGCGCTCGAGTTGAAAATAATAGGTCGAGCCGCCGCCCGCGCTCGGGCGGCGCTTGTCGTGCGGGGTGATGCCGGCCGAGAAGCGGGTTTTATACGGCGTCTTGTCCTTCGAAAAGCGGGTGTCGCGGTGGATCCGGAACATCGCCTTCTTGGGATTGCAGGCCGCCACCTGCTTGTCGAACTTCGTCAGGGCCTTGATCAGTTCCGTGACCGTTTCTTCGAATTCGGTGCGCAGGATGTCGTAGCGCGGTTTATTCCAAAGAAACCAGGGCCGGTTATTGTTTTCGCTCAGTTCGCTGAGAAATTGCGTCAGGTCGCGCAGATGCATGGTGGTTCAGGTGTCGATAGAAAAGTTCAGGGCGCCTGGCGCGGCCGGCGGCCCACCGTCACGTCGACCGTGGCTTCGCGCCGCTTGCGCAGGATCGTCATTTGCGTCTTGGCGCCGGGCTCGAGCTGGGCGATCAGGTTCAGCATCTCGCTGGTGTCCGCGATCGGCTCGCCGGCCACGGCCACCAGGATATCGCCCGGCACGATGCCGGCGCGGTCGGCCGGGCCGCCGCGCACCACGCCGGCGATGATGGCGCCACTGCGCTTGGCCAAGCCAAAACTGTCGGCCAGCTCGGGCGTGATGTCCTGCGATTCGATGCCGATCCAGCCGCGCACCACGCTGCCGTGCTTGACGATCGAATCGAGCACGGTCTTGGCGGTCGACACGGGAATCGCGAAGCCGATCCCGACCGAGCCACCAGTCTGCGAATAGATTGCCGCATTAATGCCCAGCAAATTGCCTTCGGTATCGACCAGGGCCCCGCCCGAGTTGCCGAAATTGATCGCGGCATCGGTCTGGATGAAATTCTCGAAGTGATTGATGTGCAGGTTGTTGCGGCCCAGGGCCGAGATGATGCCCAGGGTAACGGTCTGGCCGACGCCGAATGGGTTGCCGATCGCCAGCACCACATCGCCCACGCGCGCCTGCTCGGGGTCGCCCAGCACCATCACCGGCAGGTTGCGCTCGCTGACGCGGATCACGGCCAGGTCGGTCTCGGGATCGGTGCCGACCAGGCGCGCCGCGGCCTTGCGGCCATCGGCCAGGCCGACTTCGATCGCGTCGGCGCCGTCGATCACGTGGAAATTGGTCAGGATATAACCGTCGCTGCTGACGATGACGCCGGAGCCGAGGCTGGCCAGTTGCTCGTCGGGCGGCGCGCGGTCGCCGAAGAAGCGGCGGAAGAACGGGTCGCGCAGCAGTGGATGCGACTGGCGCGACGCCTTGCTCGTGTAAATATTGACCACGGCCGGCATCGCCTTGGCCGCGGCATTGCGGAAGCTGCCGCCCGCCGCCCGCGGCGGCGCCTGCAGCATCGGCACCGGATTGCCCGGCGTGCCGACCGCGACCGTGTCTGGCCTGTCGAGCCATTCGGGCCGCATGGCGGCCACCACGAACCAGGCCGCCAGCGCAATCGTCACCGCTTGCGCGAACAGCAGCCAAAGGCGTCGCAAAAGCGGCCGCTTGGGCTGCGGACGCCGGATGTCGTGGACCAGATCGTCTTTCACTTTTTGAGGGAATCCCGGATTTCGCGCAGCAGGACGATGTCTTCCGGCGTCACTGGAGCAGCAGGTTTGGCCTCTTCGGCCGGGCCACGCAGGCGGTTAATCACACGCACCATCTGGAAGATGATGAAAGCCAGCAGGATAAAGTTCAGCAAAATGGTCAGGAAATTACCGTATGCCAACACAGCACCGGCCTTTTGCGCTTCTGCCAAGGGGAGGTGATAGCCCTGGTTATTGAGAGGAATATAATAGTTGGCGAAGTCGAGGCCACCGAGGACCGCGCCGATCGGCGGCATGACCACGTCCTTGACCAGCGAATCGGTGATGCGCGCAAACGCGCCGCCGATGATCACGCCGACGGCAAGGTCGATGACATTGCCGCGCATCGCAAACTTCTTGAACTCTTCCAGCATCGCCATTGGAACTTCTCCCATTGTTATTGATACAAGCAATTGCATGATACCCGAACGCTCCGGAGGCTGTCTTTCGGCCGAATGCTGCAGGAGCACAAAAGACCATTCTGCTAAAGCGTGTAGCCCAGACAATTTTTTTCCCTCAGGTATTGCCGTTCACATATAATTTTGGATGCTGGAAGCTCGCTATTAATTCTTAAAATTCGTATATTCACGGAGTGGGGTTGGTATGAGTAATGAAAAGCAGGTCGATCCGGGCCGACGCGGATTGCTGGTCGCGACATGCGCGGCTGGCGGCGTAGTCGGCGTGTCCACGGCGGGAGCCCTGGTCAGCACCTTCCAGCCTTCCGAACGCGCAAAAGCGGCGGGAGCCCCGGTTGAAGTCGATATCTCCGACGTCGCTCCGGGTGAAATGAAAGTCGTCGAATGGCGCGGCAAACCGGTCTGGATCCTGCGCCGCACCCCCGCAATGATGGCCACGCTCGAGAAGGACCAGGGCGAACTGGCCGATCCCGCCTCCGATAATGTGTTCCAGCTGCCGATGCCGGAATACGCCAAGAACCCGTTCCGCTCGCGCGCCGAGCACAAGGAAGTGCTGGTCACGGTCGGCATCTGCTCCCACCTGGGCTGCTCGCCCTCCTCGCGCCTTTCCGCCGGCCCGCAGCCGAACCTGCCCGACAACTGGCCGGGCGGCTTCCTGTGCCCCTGCCACGGCTCGACCTTCGACCTGTCTGCGCGCGTGTTCAAGAACAAGCCGGCGCCGACGAATATGGATGTCCCCCCGTACATGTATCTGTCCGATAACAAGCTGGTGATCGGCAAAGACGAGAAAGGCGAGGCATAACAATGGGCGCATTCAAGGAGACCAAGCTACCCGCCGACGCACCGGTGGCCCAGAAAGCCCTGGCCTGGGTCGACGACCGCTTCCCGGCATCGAAGCTGTGGAACGACCAATGGGGCAAGTACTACGCCCCCAAGAATTTCAATGTCTGGTATCTGTTCGGTTCGCTGTCGGCCCTGGTGCTGGTGCTGCAGATCGTCACCGGCATCTTCCTGACGATGCACTACAAGCCGGACGCCGCGCTGGCCTTCGGCTCGGTCGAATACATCATGCGTGAAGTGCCGTGGGGCTGGCTGGTGCGCTACCTGCACTCGACCGGCGCCTCGGCCTTCTTCATCGTGGTCTACCTGCACATGGCGCGCGGGCTGATGTACGGCTCTTACCGCAAGCCGCGCGAGCTGGTGTGGCTGTTCGGCTTCGGCATCTTCCTGTGCCTGATGGCCGAGGCCTTCTTCGGCTACCTGCTGCCATGGGGGCAGATGTCGTACTGGGGCGCCCAGGTGATCGTGAACCTGTTCGGCGCCATCCCCGTGATCGGCGAAGACCTGTCGCTGTGGATCCGCGGCGACTACGTCGTCTCCGACGCCACCCTGAACCGCTTCTTCGCCTTCCACGTGATCGCGCTGCCGCTGGTGATCCTGGGCCTGGTGGCCGCCCACCTGACGGCGCTGCACGAAGTCGGCTCGAGCAACCCGGACGGCATCGAAGTCAAGGAACATCTGGGCCCGGACGGCCATCCGCTGGACGCCATTCCGTCGCACCCCTACTACACCACCAAGGACCTGTTCGGCGTGTCGGTGTTCCTGCTGCTGTTCTCGGCAGTCGTCTTCTTCGCACCCGAGATGGGCGGCTACTTCCTGGAGTACAACAACTTCCTGCCGGCCGACTCGATGAAGACGCCGCCGCACATCGCGCCGACCTGGTACTTCACCCCGTTCTACTCGGTGCTGCGCGCGACCACGGCCGACTTCATGTACGTGCTGATGATCGGCGTCGCCCTGTACGTGGCCTTCATCTGGCTGAAATCGCGCCGGGCCTTCCGCACCAAGGCGATCATCGCCGTGGTCGGCCTGCTGCTGATCATCGGCATGCTGCCGCAGGTGCTGGACGCGAAATTCTGGGGCGTGGTGCTGTTCGGCTCGTCGGTGATGATCATTGCCGGCCTGCCATGGCTCGATCACTCGCCGGCGAAATCGCTGCGCTACCGTCCGAGCTGGCACCGCTGGATCTATGCCCTCTTTGTGCTGGTGTTCGTGACGCTGGGCTACCTGGGCACCCAGCTGCCGACCCCGGCCTTCACCATCCTGTCGCAAGTGTGCACGCTGGCCTACTTTGCGTTCTTCCTCCTGATGCCGTGGTGGAGCACGATGGGCACCTTCAAACCGGTGCCGACCCGTGTCACCTTCTCCCCGCATTGATCACCGGACAAGAGCACAAGGACACGACATGAAATTGTTTGCAAAGAAACTGATTGCAGTCCTGGCGCTGGTGCCGGCACTGGCTTTCGCCGCCGAGGGCGGCATCCCGCTGGACCGCGCACCGGACCGCAACGACATGGCGTCGCTGCAGAACGGCGCTAAAATCTTCGTCAACTATTGCCTGAATTGCCATGCGGCGGCCTCGATGCGCTACAACCGCCTGCGCGACCTGGGCCTGTCGGAAGACCAGATTCGTGACAATCTGTTGTTTTCTGCCGACAAGGTCGGCGATATGATGACGACGGCGATGCGCCCGAAAGATGCGGCGGCCTGGTTCGGCGCGGTGCCGCCGGACCTGTCGGTGATCGCGCGCGCCAAAGCCTCGCCGGCCGGCTCGGGCGCTGACTACCTGTACACCTATCTGCGCAGCTTCTACCAGGACGAAACCCGCCCGACTGGGTGGAATAATATGGTGGTGCCGAATGTTGCGATGCCGCATGCAATGTGGCAGCAGCAGGGGATTCGCACCGCCAAGTTCACCGAGGAAGCCGATCCGCATGAGCCAGGCAAGATGGTGCACAAGTTCGCCGGCTTCGAGCAGGTATCGCCGGGCACCATGAGCCAGCAGGACTTCGATGCCGCCACCGCCGACCTGGTCGCGTATATGGTCTGGATGGCCGAACCGGCCCAGGCTACCCGCAAAAAGCTGGGTGTGATCGTGCTGTTGTTCCTGTCCGTGTTCGTGTTTTTGACCTGGCGTTTGAACGAATCGTACTGGAAACAAGTGAAGTAATTCGCTTTCATTGCCCGGTTGGCTATAATACGGGCAATCATTTCTCTGGGGTGAGTGCTCTGCGCTACACCCCTTTGTTTCTTAAGGAACTATAAACCATGATGGTTCTCTACTCCGGCACCACGTGCCCGTTCTCCCAACGCTGCCGCCTCGTCCTGTTCGAAAAGGGCATGGACTTCGAGGTCCGCGACGTTGACCTGTTCAACAAGCCGGAAGATATTTCGACGATGAACCCATACGGCCAGGTACCGATCCTGGTCGAGCGCGAACTCATCCTGTACGAATCGAACATCATCAACGAGTACATCGACGAGCGCTTCCCGCACCCGCAACTGATGCCGGCCGACCCGCTGATGCGCGCCCGTGCCCGCCTGATGCTGTTCAACTTCGAGAAAGAGCTGTTCGTCCACGTGCACACGCTGGAAAGCGAGCGCAACAAGGCGAACGACAAGAACCACGACAAGGCGCGTGCGGAAATCCGCGATCGCCTGACCACGCTGGCTCCGCTGTTCCTGAAGAACAAGTACATGCTGGGTGACGAGTTCTCGATGCTGGACGTGGCGATCGCCCCGCTGCTCTGGCGCCTGGACCACTACGGCATCGAGCTGTCGAAGACCGCTGCGCCGCTGATGAAGTATGCCGAGCGTATCTTCTCGCGTCCGGCCTACATCGAGGCGCTGACCCCGTCCGAGAAAGTGATGCGTCGTTGATGATGCGTCTGGGGTGGGATGCCTACGCATTCCGCCCCTGCCAGCTTGATTGCTTCACACGCGCCGGTTTTTGGACGTCCGTCGGACGATTCCGGTAAACTGGCGCAAACGCCTGTATTTCTAGACAACACCACCATGGCAGAAATTTCCACCAAACCCTACCTGCTGCGCGCCATCTATGAGTGGTGCACGGACAGTGGCTTCACGCCCTATATCGCCGTCAAGGTCGACGGGGCGACGACGGTGCCGATGGAGTATGTCCGGAAAGGCGAGATCATCCTGAACATCAGCTACGGCGCGACGTCGGGGCTGAAGATGGACAATGACGCCATCCACTTCCGTGCGCGCTTCAATGGCGTGTCGCGGGAGATCTATATCCCTGTGCACAATGTGTTGGCGATTTATGCCAATGAGAATGGGCAGGGGATGGCGTTTGAGGTGGGCACGGCGCCGGAGGGTGATGCGCAGTCGTCGGGGGCTTCGGTCGAGAGTGCTCCGGCTGCGCCTGCCTTGTCGGCGGTGCCGTCGAAGGGTGTGGATTCGCCGGTGGTGGCGGATGCGCCTGCGACTACGCCTGGCGGGGATGATGAGCCGCCGAAGAAGGGTGGACGGCCAACCTTGACGCGGATCAAATAGCGTATAATCGTTGTCTTAAGGTCATGCCGACTTAGCTCATCAGGTAGAGCAGTTGATTTGTAATCATCAGGTGGCGGGTTCGAGTCCTGCAGTCGGCACCAGTCATTCAGCAAAAAGCCCAGTCCTCCAGACTGGGCTTTTTGTTTTTCGCGGTCCGCCTACCTCGCCTTGAGCGACAGCGCCATGCGGTGCCGCAGCTTCGGATATACCATAGGCACGGTCAACATCGTGCTGCCAATCGCCATCAGCAGCAACGCGGTAAACGTCTCGCTGGTAATGACGCCCTTGTCGAGCAGGATATTTGCAAAGATGATCATGATCAGCGCCTTGGTCTGCAGCAGCCAGCCGATGATCGAGGCTTCTTCCTTGCTCCACCCGAGAATGCGACCGGCGATCCGCACGCCCACCAACTTGCCCGACACCGACGCCGCCAGCAGGACGGCCGCCACGACGAACACCGCAGCCCCTCCCACTGCCCAATTGGTGCGCAAGCCGGTGCTCAAGAAGAACACAGGCATCAATACCAGCAATACGTTATGGCGCAGGAAATCGAGTTTCTCCTGGTCGAACCAATCCGCATCCATGACAGCGCCGGCCAGGAACGCCCCCACCATATAGTGCAACCCAGCCCAGTCAGCAGCGAACCCGCACACGATCAGCCATACCAGCATCACGAACCACCGATCCCGCTCAGGAATACTCACCATCAAGCGCCGGAACAGCTTGGTCGCCACGAAAAACACCAGGAAGAATCCCAGCTGCCGCCCCACCCGCTCCCAGTCGAGCAGAATCAGCGCCAGCACGCCCCAGATCGCGATATCGTCCAGGCTGGCATACCGCAAGATGCGCTGACCCAGCGGCTGCCGCAAGATATCCAGCTTCTCCATCAGCAGGATCAGAATGGGCAACGCCGTCACCGCACAGGCCATGCCCACACCCAGCACGAACTGCCAGCTTTGCGCCTCAGCCCCGATCCATCCGGAATAGCCGAGCATGCCCACCGCAACGACGCTACCGAACACTAGCGGCACCCCAAGCGCCAACCCGGCCGTAATGCTGCTCTCGCGCCGATGCTCCCACGCCTTCCTGAGATCGAGCTCGATCCCCGCCAGCATGACGAAGATCATGACCGCCCACCAGGCAATCCCGTTGAGAGTCTGAATAACCTGCGGATTGAAAACGAAGCTGTAGTACTCCGGATACGCCTTGCCCAACACGCCAGGCCCCAGCAACACACCGGTGATGATCTGCACGACGACCAGCGGCGCCCAGTAATCGGTATTGCCAAGCCGCCAGATGAGGTAAGGCACGGCAAAGATCAGCAACATCGCGATCAGGAAGATTTCGGTGGTACTCATTGCACTGTGCATCGGACTGTCTCAAGCTAATTATTATGGTGAAGGCGCCCGCCTGACGACGAGGCCCACGATCTCTCGCGAGTATCCCCGTAAATATCAGCGCGCAGCAATGTATAACGTGAAGTTTCCCTGAAGATTCGTGTCAAAATAACATAATGCAAGATTAGTTTGACCGAGAATTAACCCGGTGCTATAGTCGGGCCAAGCCGATGGTAACGTTTCCAAACTTACCAAAACAATAACGGCACCAATGGAGACAAGATGGTCACACCCCGCAACCTGGCTGCAGCCTGCGCATGGCTGTGCGCCGCTGCTTTCGCGCCAGGCACCGCACTGGCCAACGCCGCCGCGCCCAAGGCGGAAGTCATCCATTGGTGGACGTCCGGTGGCGAATCGAGCGCCGTCATGCAGGTCGCCCAGGCCTACCGCGCCGCCGGTGGCGTCTGGATCGACAGCGCCATCGCTGGCGGCGACCAGTCGCGCGCCGTCACCATCAACCGCATCATCGGCGGCAACCCACCCACCGCCGCCCAGTTCAACACCTCCAAGCAGTTCACCGACGTCATCGAGCAGGACATGCTCAACAACGTCGACCTGGTCGCCAAGGCCCAGGACTGGGACCGCATCCTGCCCGAGCCGCTGATCGACGTGATCAAACACGACGGCCACTATTACGCGGTGCCGCTCAACATCCACATGCAGACCTGGATCTGGTACTCGAAGGCCGCCTTCCAGAAGGCCGGCATCGACAAGGAGCCGGCCAGCATCGATGAGCTGTTCGCCGCCCTGGATAAATTGAAGGCCGCCGGCCTGGTGCCGCTGGCCCACGGCGGCCAGTCGTGGCAAGAGACCGTACTATTCTCGGCCCTGCTGGCCAATATCGGCGGCCGAGAGTTGTACCTGAAAGTGATCCGCGATCGCGACCAGGCCACCATCCTCTCACCGCAGTTTCGCAACGTGCTGCTCACCTTCAAGCGCATGAAGTCCTATGTCGATGCCGGTTCGCCGGGCCGCAACTGGAACGACGCCACCGCGATGCTCATCAGCGGTAAGGCCGGCTTCCAGGTGATGGGCGACTGGGCCAAGGGCGAGTTCACCAATGCCGGCCAGCTGCCCGGCCAGCACTATGGCTGCATCCCCGGGCTGAAGCCCGACACGCCCTACCTGATGCAGGGCGACGTCTTCGTCTTCCCGCGCACGAACAAGATGGAGGCGATCAAGGCCCAACAACTGCTGGCCAACGTCGTGTCGCAGCCCGAGCTGCAAGTCACCTTCAGCAAGCTGAAAGGCTCGATCCCGGTGCGTCTTGATGCCGATGCGTCGCAGCTCGACCTGTGCGCGCAAAAGGGCATCGAGATCGTCAAGGACCGCAGCCGCCAGCTGGGCGTCACCGAGGTCTACCTGACCCCGGACCAGAACGGCGCCATGCAGGACATCCTCACCGCCTACTGGAACATGGACATCAAGGTGGATAAAGTCCAGCGCAGCATCGCCAACGCCCTCAAATACTGACGCCATGCTCGCCCAACGCCTCCACGTCCGCCTCACGCCTCACTTCGCCCTCCTGCCGATGGCGCTGGTGGTGCTGGGCGCCTACATCGGCGGCGCGTTGTGGACCTTGCGCACCTCGTTCACGGCCTCGCGCACCTTCCCGTCCGATACCTTCATCGGCGCGGCGCAGTACGTGCGCCTGTTCGACAACGAGCGCTGGCTGCTGTCCCTGCACAACCTCGCCGTCTACGGCGTCGCCTTCATCCTCGCCTGCATGGTGATCGGCTTCCTGCTGGCCGTCTTCATCGACCAGAACGTCAAGGGCGAAGGCCTGCTGCGCACCGTGTTCCTCTACCCCTACGCGATGTCCTTCATCGCCACCGGCCTCGTATGGCAATGGCTGCTGGCGCCCGGCAGCGGCATCGAAGGCGCCGTGCGCCGCATGGGTTTTGACGGCTTCTCGTTCGACTGGATCGTGCACCAGGACCTGGTGATCTACACCGTCGTCATCGCCACCGTGTGGCAAGCCTCGGGCCTGGTGATGGCGCTGATGCTGGCCGGCCTGCGCGGCATCGACCCCGAAATCTATAAAGCCGCGCGCCTGGACGGCATTCCGGCCTGGCGCGTGTACCTGCAGATCGTCCTGCCCATGCTCGGCCCGTCGGTCGCCACCGTGTTCCTGCTGCTGTCCACCGCGGTCGTGAAACTGTTCGACGCCGTGGTCGCGATGACCCAGGGTGGCCCCGGCATCGCCAGCGAAGTGCCGGCCAAGTTCATCATGGACCACCTGTTCCTGCGCTCGAACGTCGGCCTGGCCTCGGCGGGCGCGGTGACACTCCTGATCCCGGTGCTGGCCCTGCTGGCGCCCTACGCCTATGCCCGCAGCCGCCGCGCGCGCCTGAACGGAGGCCACGCGTGAGCCACCATTCGCTGCAGGCGATCGCGCCACCCATGTCCAGCCACCCTGCCCAAGCCGCGCGCCGCAGGCGCCTGTTCACGCCGGCGCGCCTGGGCGTCTACGCCTTCCTGTTCAGCGCCGCCCTGTTCTTTTTGCTGCCGCTGTACGTCATGATCATCACCTCGTTCAAGCCGATGGACGAGATCAGGACGGGCAATGTGTTCGCCCTGCCCGCTGCCGCCACGCTCGAGCCATGGCGCGCGGCCTGGGGCGCGGTCAGCCACGGCTTCTGGAATTCGGTGGCGATCGCCGTGCCCAGCACCGTGATCCCGATCCTGCTCGGCGCCGTCAACGGCTATGCGCTGTCGTTCTGGCGTCCGCGCGGCGCGAATGTGCTGTTCGGCGTGCTGCTGGCCGGCGCCTTCATTCCGGTGCAGGTCATGATTTATCCGCTGGTATGGATGATGGCGCATGCCGGCGTGTTCGGTTCGCTGCCGGCGATCGTGGTGGTGCACGTCATCTTCGGCATGCCGCTCATGACCCTCCTGTTCCGCAACTACTATGCCTCGGTGCCGCACGAGCTGTTCCAGGCCGCGCGCATCGACGGCGGCGGCTTCTGGCGCATCTTTATCCAGGTGATGCTGCCGATGTCGTTGCCGATCATCGTCGTGGCCGCGATCATGCAGGTCACCGGCGTCTGGAACGACTATATCCTGGGCCTGGTGTTCGCCGGTCGCGAGAACCTGCCGATGACGGTCCAGCTGAACAACGTGATCAACACCACCACCGGCACCCGCCTGTACAACGTCAACATGGCGGCGACCATCCTGACGGCCGCGGTGCCGCTGGCGATCTACTTCATCTCCGGACGCTGGTTCGTGCGCGGCATCGCCGCCGGCGCCGTGAAAGGATAACCCGGCATGTCGAACGTCCACCTGCGCAAACTGTGCATTACCCGCGGCAGCAACGAGATCATTCGTGATCTCGATTTGCAGATCGAGCCGGGCGAATTCCTCGTGCTGCTCGGCCCTTCGGGCTGCGGCAAGTCGACCCTGTTGCACAGCATCGCCGGCCTGATCGACCTGTCCGGCGGCGCGATCGAGATCGGCGGGCGCGACATGAGCTACGCCGACCCGAGCGAGCGCGGCATCGGCATGGTGTTCCAGTCGTATGCGCTGTATCCGACCATGACGGTCGAAAAGAATATGTCGTTCGGCCTCAAGATCGCCGGCACGCCGAAGGCGGAAGTGCAGCGCCGCGTGCGCAAGACAGCCGAGATGCTGCAGCTCGACGCCCTGCTCGATCGCAAGCCGTCCCAGCTCTCGGGCGGCCAGCGCCAGCGCGTGGCGATCGGGCGCGCGCTGGTGCGCGAAGCCGGCGTCTACCTGTTCGACGAACCGCTGTCGAACCTCGACGCCAAGCTGCGCGCCGAACTGCGGCGCGAACTCAAGATGCTGCACCAGACGCTGGGCTCGACCATGATCTACGTGACCCACGACCAGGCCGAGGCGATGACGCTCGCGACCCGCATCGTGGTGATGCAGGGCGGACGCATCCAGCAGATCGGCACCCCGGCGGAAGTCTATGACACGCCCGCCAACCGCTTCGTGGCCGGCTTCCTCGGTTCGCCCTCGATGAATTTTATTGACGGCAGCGTCGATGCGCGGGGCCGCTTCAACGCCGGCGCAGTGACGTTGCCACTTACGGGTGGCGCGGCAGCCGGCGCCGTCACGCTGGCCGCGCGACCGGAACACATCCACGTCGACGACAACGGCCCTTTGAATGCGACGGTCACCCTGGTCGAACCGATGGGAAACCACCAGGTGGTGTGGCTCGACTGCGGCGGGCAGGCGCTGTCGTGCATCGAGCACGATGGACGGCCGCTGGCGTCCGGCCAGGCGGTGCGCTTCGCGATCGACACCGCCCGTGTTTCCTTGTTCGATCCTGAAAATGGTCAGCGTTTATGAAGGATGGGTGCCATCCGCACGCGGATGCAGTATGCTTGGCGGTTGTTTTGATCGACGTATTTATTGAATAGGGATCGCAGGTGGCGACAATCAAGGACGTAGCGCGGCTGGCTGGAGTAGGTCTCGGCACCGCCTCGCGCGTGGTCAGCGGCAAGGGTTCGGTATCGCCGGCCACGCTCGAACGCGTGCGCAAGGCGATCGACGAGCTGGGCTTCCGGCCTTCGCACGCGGCGCGCGCCCTGCTGTCCGGCACCAGCCGGATGGTCGGCGTCTACATCCCCGTGTTGTCCGGCACCTTCTACACGCCGATCCTGCAGATCATCGACACCGAGCTGCGCGCGGCCGGCCTGCACATGGTGGTCGCCTTTGGCGTCGGCCTGGGCGATGCACGCAACCAGGCCATCGAAGGCATCGAGTTCCTGATCGAGCGCGGCTGCGACGGCCTGATCATGATGAGCAGCGCCCTGCTCGACGAAGACATCGCCGCCCTCGGCGGCAAGCGGCGCCTGATCGTCGCGCTGAACCACGACTTCAAGGACATCCCGGAGCAGTGCTTCACGGTCGACCATGCGCAAGGCGGCAGGCTGGCGGCGCAGACCCTGCTCGAGCACGGCCACCGCGACATCGCCGTCATTGCCGGCCCCAGCGCGCTGGTCGACAACGTGGCGCGTATCGATGGCTTCATGCTCGAATTGAAAGCCAACGGCGTCGACACCGACAAGGTGTGGCTGGTCGAAAGCGACTTCTCGCCGCAAGGCGGCTGGCATGCCGCCAAGGCCCTGGTCGAATCGAAGACGCCGTGCACCGCCCTGTTCTGCGCCAACGACGAGATGGCGGTCGGCGCCCTGTCCTACTTCCAGGAAGCCGGCATCAGCGTGCCGCGCGACCTGTCGGTGATCGGCTACGACGACACGCCGAGCGCGGAGTTCTCGGCGCCGCGCCTGACGTCGGTCCACATGCCGTGGCGCGAGATGACGCAGAACGGCATCAACGCCCTGCTCAACCGCTGCTATGACCTGAAGCGCCCGGTGGCGCGCAGCTTCCCGGTCGGCGTAACCATGCGCGCGTCGCTGGCCAGGGTCGGCGGCGGCAAGGCGAAAAGCACCAAGAGCAAAACCGGGAGCAAAGGCAAAAGTAAAAGTGAGTGAGGCATGTTTGCCTCACCCACGGCCGCGTGCGGCCATTTTTTTGGCGCCAGACTGGAAAGCTTTCCAATGTATTGGTAAGCTTTCCAATGTATTGGTAAGCTTTCCCAAAATTTAATCAGAACATATTCATCACCTGAAGCGAGACCATGACCACTGCCAACCGACCCGAGCCTTCCGCGCCGCAGCGCAGCGATTTCGCCCGCGATTTCCTGTGGGGTTGCGCCACCTCGTCCTACCAGATCGAAGGCGCCGGCCGTGAAGACGGCCGCGTGGAATCGATCTGGGACCGCTTCGCCGCCACGCCCGGCACGATCCGCGACGGTTCCAGCGGCATCGAAGCCTGCGACCACTACCACCGCTGGCCGGAAGACTTCGACATCGCGCGCGGCATGGGCCTGAACGCCTACCGCTTCTCGTTCGCCTGGCCGCGCATCTACACCGGCATCAAGGGCCAGCCGAACCAGAAGGGCCTGGACTTCTATTCGCGCCTGGTCGACGGCATGCTCGAACGCGGCCTGCAGCCATGGGCCACGCTGTACCACTGGGACCTGCCGCAGGCGCTGCAGGAAGCAGGCGGCTGGGAAAACCGCGCCACCATCGACGCCTTCCTCGAGTACACCGACGCCATGACGCGCACCTTGGGCGACAGGGTCAAGCACTGGATCACCCACAACGAGCCATGGTGCACGGCGATCATCGGCAACTTCGAAGGCTGGCATGCCCCAGGCAAGACCGACCTCAAGGCGGCGCTGCAGGTCGCGCACAATGTGCTGGTCTCGCACGGCAAGGCAGTGCCGCTGATCCGCGCCAACGTACCGGATGCGAAGGTAGGCATGGCGGTCAGCCTGCACCCGCTGCGCGCGGCCAGCGACAGCGAGGAAGACAAGGCGGCGATGGAACGCCACGACGGCCTGCGCTACCGCTGGTTCCTCGATCCGCTGTTCGGCCGCGGCTACCCTGAGGCCACGCGCGAACGGTTCGGCGCCGCGGCGCCCGACGTCGCGCCGGGCGACATGGAAGCGATCGCAGTCAAGACCGACTTCATGGGCGTGAACTACTACTTCCCCGAAGTGATCAAGCACGAGGCCGGCCACGCGCCACTCGACGCGAAAGTGCTGCCGACCACCAGCGGCGAGATCACCGCGATGGGCTGGCCGGTGTCGCCGGAAGGCTTCACCGAACTCCTCACCCGCATCGAGAACGACTACCACCCGGGCCCGATGTACGTCACCGAGAACGGTTCGGCCTTCGAGGATACCGTCGGCCCGGATGGCGAGATCGACGACGTCCAGCGCCGCCACTACCTGATGCGCCACCTGGCCGCCATGAAGGATGCGATCGACGGGGGCGCGCCGATCAAGGGCTACTTCGCCTGGAGCCTGCTCGATAACTTCGAATGGGCCGAAGGCTACCAGCGCCGCTTCGGCCTGGTGCACATCGATTACGCCACCCAGCAGCGCCGCCTGAAGAACAGCGGCAAATGGTATGGTTCCTTCCTGCGCCAGGAATGAACCTTCAACATCAACGAACAATAAAGCGAGACAACCCATGACCTTCAAGCTTCGTCCTTCCACGCTGGCCCTTTCCATCGCCCTGGCCCTGCCGGCTGTCTGCGGCGCCGCCGCTCCGGTCGACACCAGGTTGGCCGACTGGCCGCGCGTGACCAGCGCCATCAAGATGGACGACGCGATCGAGAAGCGGGTCAAGGAAATCGTCGGCAAGATGACGCTGGCGCAGAAGGTCGGCCAGATGACCCAGCCCGAGATCAAGACCACCAGGCCCGAGGACGTGACCAAGTACTACCTCGGCTCGGTCCTGAACGGCGGCGGCAGCTGGCCAAACAACAACAAGGCCGCCGATGCGAAAGAATGGCTGGCGCTGGCCCAGGCCTACCACGAGGCCTCGATGAAGACCGACATGGCGATCAAGGTGCCGGTGGTGTGGGGCACGGACGCGGTCCACGGCCACAATAACGTGCCGGGCGCCACCCTGTTCCCGCACAATATCGGCCTGGGCGCGGCGCGCAATCCACAGCTGATGCGCGAAATCGGCGCCGCCACCGCCAGGGCGGTGCGCGCGACCGGCATCGCCTGGGTGTTCGGCCCGACCCTCGCGGTGGTGCGCGACGACCGCTGGGGCCGCACCTACGAAAGCTATGCCGAGCATCCGGAAGTCGTGCGCAGCTATGCCGGCGAATACGTCAAAGGCATGCAGGGCGTGTTCAAGGACGACGCCAACACCATCGCCACCGCCAAGCACTTCATCGGCGACGGCGGCACGAAGAACGGCAAGGACCGCGGCGTGACCGAGACCCCGGAACGCGACCTGATCAACATCCACGGCGCCGGCTATTTCCCGGCCCTGGAAGCGGGCGCCCAGACCGTGATGTCCTCGTTTAACAGCTGGACCGACACTGCCAGCGGCAAGGAATACGGCAAGCTCCATGGCAGCAAGTACGCGCTGACCGACATCCTCAAGGTCAAGATGGGCTTCGACGGCTTCGTCGTCACCGACTGGAACGGCATCGGCGAAGTGAAAGGCTGCCGCAACGACAGCTGCGCCCAGGCGATCAACGCCGGCAACGACATGATCATGGTGCCGGACGACTGGAAGGCCTTCATCGCCAACACCATCAAGCAGGTGGAAGCCGGCGAGATCCCGATGTCGCGCATCGACGACGCCGTCTCGCGCATCATCCGCGTCAAGCTGCGCGCCGGCCTGTTCGACAAGAGCCCGATGCAGAACGCCCATGCCGGCAAGGACGACGCGATGCAGGCGCGCGCCTTGGCGCGCCAGGCGGTGCGCGAATCGCTGGTGCTGCTCAAGAACGAAGGCCCTGCCCTGCCCCTGAAGCGCGGCCAGAAGATCCTGGTGGTGGGCAAGAGCGCCGACGAGCTGTCGAACCAGAGCGGCGGCTGGTCGATCACCTGGCAGGGCACCGCCACCACCAATGCCGATTTTAAAAATGCCGACACCATCCTGACCGGCATCCGTGAAGCGGCCGGCAAGGACAACGTCACCTTCAGCCTGGATGCGAAAGGCGTCGACGTGTCGAAGTTCGACGTCGTGATCGCCGTCATCGGCGAGCGTCCGTATGCCGAAGGCGACGGCGACATCCATCCATCGGGCACCCTGCGCCACAGCAGCCGCTATCCGGAAGATCTCGCCGTGCTCAAGGCCGTCGGCGGCAAGGGCAAGCCGGTGGTCACCGTCATGGTCACCGGCCGTCCGGTGTTCGCCAACGACTTGCTGAATCTGTCGGACACCTTCATCTCGGCCTGGCTGCCGGGCTCCGAGGGCAAGGGCGTGTCGGACCTGCTGATCGAAGGCCAGCAGCGCCATGACTTCCGCGGCGTGCTGCCGTTCTCGTGGCCAAAGTCGGCCTGCCAGATCAAGCTGAACGTCGGCGACAAGGATTACGCGCCGCTGTTCGCCTATGGTTATGGCTTGAAGGTCGCCACCCGCTCCAAACTGGGCAAGCTGGATGAAAGCTATCCGCAAGGCGGCTGCAGCGCCGGCAACACCTTCCCGGTGTTCAGCCAGGCCGACCGCCTGAGCTATCCGCTGGCGATCCGCTCCGGCCAGCAAACCACCGTGCTCGGCGCCGACCTGAACGCCAGCTTCAAGCTGCCGAACATCACCGTCACCACCGCCCAGGTCAACACCCAGCAGGACGCCAAGCTGGGCGCCTGGACCGGACCGGCCACGCTGGAAGCGCGCGGCGCACGCGCCATCGTGTTACCAAGCGCGGCGCTCAAGGATGGCGCGCTGCGCTTCGACACCATCGTCGCCAAGGCCCCGGCCGGCAAGGTGACGATCTCGATGCGCCAGGGTTCGACCAGCGTCGACCTGGATGCGACCGCCCTGTTCAAGCGCCTGGCCGTCGGCGCCAAGAACACCGTCGCAATTCCGCTGTCGTGCTTCCAGGCCAAGGGGCTCGACCTGGCCAGGGTCGATACGCCGTTCGCCGTCACCAGCGACGCCGCATTCTCGGCGGCCTTCGCCAATATCGAGATCGCCGGCGGCGCGGCGAAGGAAGCAGGCGCCGTGCAGTGCGGCGAACTGAAATGACGCGAAAGGTCGCGACTGAGCTGCGGCTGCTGGCCGACGTCGGCGGCACCAATGCGCGTTTCGCCCTGCAGTCGGCGCCGGGCGCGGGGTTCGACGACGTCGAGGTGCTGGCGGCCGCCGGCTACCCGACCCTGGGCGCGGCGATGCGCGCCTACCTGGCCAACGCGCGCGCCCGCGGGCTGGCGGTCGACACCGTCCGCCATGCGGCGGTCGCGATCGCCAATCCGGTCGAGGGCGACGAGATCAGGATGACCAATCACCACTGGAGCT
Source organism: Massilia timonae CCUG 45783 (assembly GCF_000315425.1). GTDB lineage: Bacteria > Pseudomonadota > Gammaproteobacteria > Burkholderiales > Burkholderiaceae_D > Telluria > Telluria timonae. The sequence goes on from NZ_JH992922.1 coordinate 720,069, forward strand.
TCTCGATCGAGGCCTTGCGCCTGGAGCTGGGTTTGACGACGCTCCTGATGGTGAACGACTTCGCCGCGCTGGCGATGTCGCTGCCGCACCTGGCGCAGGACGGCCGCCGGCAGGTCGGCGGCGGCATCGAGCTGCCGAACCGGACGATCGGCCTGATCGGCCCCGGCACCGGCCTGGGCGTCTCGGGCGTGGTGCCGGCGGGCGAGCGCTGGATCCCGCTGTCCGGCGAAGGAGGCCACGTCAGCTTCGCGCCGGTCAACCGCGACGAGGTGGCGATCCTGGAAGCGCTGTGGGGAGAATACGGCCACGTGTCGGCCGAGCGCCTGCTGTCGGGCATGGGCATGGAGCTGATCCACTGGGCCCGCACCGGCAGGCGTCTCAAGGCGGCCGACATCAGCGCGGCGGCGCTGGATGGGTCATCAAACGATTGCCGCGGCTCGGTCGACGTGTTCTGCGCCATCCTGGGCAGCGTGGCCGGCAATGTCGCGCTGACCCTCGGCGCGACCGGCGGCATGTATATCGGCGGCGGCATCGTGCCGCGCCTGGGCCCCGTCTTCGAACAATCGGCGTTCCGCGCGCGCTTCGAAGACAAGGGGCGCCTCGGCGACTATCTGTCGCGTATCCCGACCTACCTGATCACCGAACAGTATCCCGCTTTGCGCGGGGTTTCGGCTATGCTGTCGGATCACGTCCTTACTCTGCAATAAAACGGAGACTCCATGCAGAACCCAATCCAGAACCCCACCGTGGCCAGCGCGGCCGTGGATGGGGAACACAACCAGCACACCGGTGCGCTGGTCATCGTCACCATCCTGTTCTTCATGTGGGGACTCATCACCTCGCTGAACGACGTCCTGATCCCGCACCTGAAGTCGATCTACACCCTCACCTACATGCAGGCGATGCTGGTGCAGTTCTGCTTCTTCGGCGCCTATTTCATCGTCTCGCTGCCGGCCGGCGCGCTGATCCGACGCCTGGGCTACCAGAACGGCGCGGTCACCGGCCTGATGATCGCGGCCGCAGGCTGCGCCCTGTTCTACCCGGCCTCGAACGGCGGCTACGGCATGTTCCTGTTCGCGCTGTTCGTGCTGGCCAGCGGCATCACCATCCTGCAGGTGGCGGCCAATCCCTACGTCACCGCGCTGGGACCGGCGCGCACCGCGGCCAGCCGCCTGACCCTGACGCAAGCCTTCAACTCGCTCGGCACCACGGTGGCGCCGGCGCTGGGCGGCATCCTGATCCTGTCGACCGTGGTGCTCTCGGCCGACCAGCTGGCCCTGCTGCCGGCGGCCGAGCAGGCCGCGCACAAGGCCGCCGAAGCCGCCGCCGTGCAAGGCCCTTACCTGGGTCTTGCCGCCGCGCTGGCGCTGCTGGCGGTGCTGTTCGCGATGGCGCGCCTGCCGAAGATCGCCTTCGACGACACCACCGCGGCGGTCGACGCCAAGGGCGGCGCGATGTCGTATCGCCACCTGGTGCTGGGCGCGCTGGGCATCTTCCTGTACGTCGGCGCCGAGGTGAGCATCGGCAGCTTCCTGATCAACTTCATCGGCGAGCCGCACATCGCCGGCCTGTCGCACGCCGACGCGGCGCGCTACGTCAGCATGTACTGGGGCGGCGCCCTGGTCGGCCGCTTCATCGGCTTCGCCGTGATGCGCTATGTGAGCCCGGGCAAATCGCTGGCGGTCACCGCGCTCGGTTCGATCGCGCTGGTCCTGACCGCGACCTTCACCGAAGGCAGCCTGGCGATGTGGGCGATCGTGGCGGTGGGCCTGTGCAACTCGATCATGTTCCCGACCATCTTCAGCATGGCGCTGCATGGCCTGGGCAAGTTCACCGGCCAGGGCTCGGGCATCCTGTGCATGGCCATCGTCGGCGGCGCCGTGGTGCCGTTCGTGCAGGGCATCCTGGCCGACACCATCGGCCTGCAGATCTCCTTCCTGGTGCCGGCGGCCTGCTACCTGTTCATCATGTATTACGGCGTGAAGTACGCCAACCTGCACAAGCAGAAGATCGCGGCCGAATAAACCGCGCCAGCATCAGGCAAAAGGCCCGCAGGATCTGCGGGCCTTTTTTATCAGCGGTTCAGCCGCTTGAGCAGCTGCGCGCGCACCATGCGCGAGGCGTTGTCGTCGAACGGCGCCAGCAGGCCGCGCGCGGCCGGCGGGATGTGGGCCGCGGTGTCGGCATCGGCCTCGAACACGTAGTGGCGGAACAGCTCGGCCCAGGCCGCGCGCTGCGCCGGCGGCAGGTCGCGCACCGTCATCAGGGCGTGCATCAGGGCGTTGTTGGGCGTGTCCATCCAGTCCGGCGACTGGCGCCACCAGTAGTTCACCAGCACGTTGAAGCCATCCAGCGCCTCGACGTGGTGCCACCACATGCTGGGCACGAAGATCGCGTCGCCTGGCTCCATGTCGGCCACCTGGGCGTGTTCCAGCGCCTGGGCGAAGCGCGGAAAGCGTTCGGGATCGGGATGCTTGAAGTCCACCAGGCTGATGGGCTGGCCGGCCGGGGTCAGGTCGATCGGGCCGACGTAGAGATTGCGTTGCTGGCCCGGCGGGAACAAGGTGAAGCGGCGGCGCCCGGCGCCGATGCAGGCCAGGTTGTCGGGCAGGTCGTAGTGGGCCGAGATGCGCGTGCGGTTGCCGATCCAGATGCTGGCCAACGGATCGCGCGGGCCCAGGTCGACGTCGTTCTCGCCCCTGAAACCCGGCAGCGCGCCGTCGATCGTGGTGGAGCCGACGTAGATGGCCGGCGGCGTTGGATTGGCCAGGTGCTTTTCCAGTTCGTCCAGCACGGCGTCGAGCCGCACCCGCATGGACTGGAAATTGAAGCCGTCCAGCGCCTCGTTGTAGAAGAAGCGGCCGTCGATCTCGGGCGCGCCGAGCATGGCGTTGACGGTGGCGTCGACGTACCAGCGGCGCAGGTAGGCGATGGCGGCCTGCGGCGACGTGCGCGCGGCGGCCACCGCCGGCCAGTCGGCCACCAGGCCGCGCAAGAGCAGCGGCTCGGTGGATGCGAGGATGGCGGGGCCGAGGTCGGCGGGCCGCAGCCCGGTGAGCTCGCGGACCGGCTTAGCGGCCGGCGCCATCGCGCGCGTTCCTGCGGTTCTTGCGGTCGATCAGGTCGCGGAAATGCGATAACGACGCCAGCGCGAAGTAGATGGGGGCCAGGTGGCCGGCCGCGTGCAGCTCGGCGATGGCGGCGCCGTCCAACGCGCCCAGGCGTTCCTCGTGGATGGTGAAGAAGCCGCTCATGCGGGCTTTTTCACCGTTGTCGAATTCGATGTCGAGCACAAAGGCATCGAGCAGCTCGTAACGCTTGAGGGCCTCGAGGAAGCCCGCGTTGGCCTGCACGCCGTTGTGGATGTTCGACAGCGTCTGGCTCATCTTCTCGAGCAAGTCGGTATTGCCGCCATGCGGCTTGAACACCGGTTCGCCCTCGGTCGTGCTGACGCGCGGGTGATCCAGGTCGACCTGGATCATCAGTTCGTCGCCGTTGCGGCCGATGTAGAACGGCAGGCGCTCGTGCAGCCACGGCACCAGCGGCGCATCCCAGCGGCCGTCCTCGAGGAACAGGTTCTCGTCTTGCTGGAAGCCGAGCAGCGCGATCGCCTCGTAGTTGGCGCCGTCGTCCAGCTGGCGGAAGATGATCGGATAGTGCGCCTGCAGCGAGCGGAATTCGTCGGCGAAGGTCGGCACCCAGGCGACTTCGCTGCCCAGGCCGGGGCGGTGGCCGTGGATGATGCGCAGGTCCTTGTGCTCGATATTGTTCAGCAGGGCGATGTTGGGCATGGATGTCTCGTTATCTTGTAGTGGGTGTCAGTGAAACGACAACGGCGGGCCGGCTGTTGCCGACCCGCCGTCAATACCGTCATCCGGGAAGTCTACTCCCGAACGACGGCACAGACAAAGCCCGATCAGAACTTGTAGCGTGCGGCCAGCATGTAGCGCGGGCCCGACTGCGTCACGAACAGCACCTGGTTCTTGGTGCGGCCGTGGATGCGCTGGATCTCGTCGGTCAGGTTGATGCCTTCGAACGACAGCGACAGGTTGTCGTTCACGTTGTAGCCGACGCTCACGTCCAGCTGGCCGTATTTCTCGACGTAGTTCGGGTTCGGGCCCTGGCCGTCGAAGGTCGACGACAGGAACTCGTCGCGCCAGTTGTAGGCCACGCGCGCATTCCACTTGTCGTTCTCGAAGATGCCCACCAGGTTGGCCGAGTCGCCCAGGCCGACCAGCGCGAACTGCTCGCCCTTGCTGGCGTTGTCGTACTTCAGGCCCGAGTTCACGTAGGTGTAGTTGGCCTGGATGCCGAAGCCGCTGTTGCCGAACATGTGCTGGAGGTTGAATTCCAGGCCGCGGATGCGCGCCTTCTGCTGGTTCGAGTACGAGGTGATGCGGAAGTCCGCGATCGGATCGGTGCCGATGGCCGTGATGGTGCCGGTGGCGTCGCCCGAGGCGTTGTCCGGACCCGCGACCACGCCCGGCTGGCCGTTGAAGTTGCGGAAGATGTAGTTGCGGATGCAAGTGGTGTCCGCGGTCGTGCAGCCGTTGGCCAGCGCCGCGTTCCAGTAGGCGCCCCCGACCGGGGTGCGCACGCCGAACGGCTGGGCGATGATCTGCGACTGCCCGGCGTAGTTGTCCAGGTGCTTGCGGAAGTGATTGACCGAGAAGAAGCTCTGGCGGGCGTAGTACCACTCGATGGCCAGGTCGATGTTCTTCGACTTGACCGGCTCCAGCGCCGGATTGCCCTGCGAACCGGTGCCGCCTTCGACGCGCGCCAGGGTGTCGAGCACCTGGCCGCCGGCGATCTGGTCGTAGCGCGGACGGCCGATGGTTTCGCCGTAGCTGAAGCGGCCCTTCAGGTCGGGACGGAAGGAGATGTCGGCGTCGAACGTCGGCAGCACGTGGTTGTACTTGCCGGTCAGCGTGGTGAAGCCCGATTCGCCGAACACCACCGGCAGTTCGTTCTGCGACACCCAGCTGATCGCGACCGGGGTCGGCACCAGCGCGGTCGAGCTGACGTCGGTCTTCTCGTAGCGCACGCCGACCGAGGTGTTGATCGGGTAGCGGGTGTCCCACTCGGTGTTGAACTGCAGGTACAGGCTCTTCGACTTTTCCTCGGTGCGGCGGTCGGTGTCGTAGGTGGTCTTCGGCAGGTACAGGTGCGGCAGGCCCGAGGCTTGCGCCACGATGTCGCGGATCTGGCCGAAGTTGAAGGTGTGGAAGCGGTTGAACAGGTTCGGGTTGCCGCTGCCGTCGATCTGGTCGAAGTATTTGGACAGGCTGTCCGGCGTGAACAGGCTGGCCGGGTAGTCCGAGGCCTGGGTGGCGCCGCCCCAGGTGTCGCGCTGCTGCACCGAGAACGCCGAGCGGTACTTGACCTTGGTGGCGCCGACGCCGAACTTGAACTCGGACGCTTCCATCACCTTCCAGCTGCCGTGGGTCTGGATCTGGTCGACTTCGGTCTTCATGTAGCCGTTCTCGAACACCGAGCCGGTCACCTGCTGCGGCGAGCGCAGGAAGTCGGCGCCGTCGATGGAGAGGACCGGGAAGTCCTGCGAGAAGTCGGCGGTGGTGTTGCCGCGGCTGAAGCTGGCGGTGCCGATCACGTTGCTCGAACCCCATGGGCTGTCCGGAGTCGATTCGGCCGACGAGCTGTGGGCGTCGAGTTCCAGGCGGAGGTCGGGGTTGACGCGCCAGACGGTGTTGAAGCCCAGCGACTTGTTCTCGCTCCTGGTCGCGAAGTCCGAGGCGCCCATGGCGATGTCGCTGTTACCGGCCGGGATCAACTCGGTGTACACCAGCGGCGAGGCGATCGGACCGTCGGTCCAGCTGCTCGACGACGGGCCGAAGTTGAACCAGGCCGACATGTCGTTGCGGCGGGTGTGGATCTTGTTTTCCGAGTAGGTGTAGTCGAGGGTCGAGGTGATCGACTTGTTCGGCGCGAACTGGAACACCACCTGGCCGTTGGTGCGCTCGCGCTGCACGCCGGAGAGGTTGTAGTTCAGGTTTTGCGGAACCTGGTACTGGTCGTTCGGGCCGGGACGGTTGGTGATCAGTTCCGAGCCCGGGGTGCCCGGCTGCGGGATCGTGCCCCAGGTGTTCTCGTCGCCGCGGAACGGGCCTTTCCAGCCATTCGGCACCGAGGCGCGGTTGTAGCCCAGGTTGCGCTCCTGGTAGCTGGCCGACAGGCCGATGCCGAAGCGGCCGTCGGCCGAGGTGTTCGAATAGATGCCCGACACTTCAGGGGTGACCTTGTTGCCGTGCTGGAGGCCATCCGGCAGGTTGGTGGCCGAGGTGTCGTGCACGCCCTTGATGCCGATGCTGGCCTGCATGCCCGGACGCGACAGCGGACGCGCGGTGATCACGTTGATGGTCGCGCCGACGCCGCCGGTCGGGGTCTCGGCGCGGCTCGATTTGTAGACCTGCAGCTGCGAGATCGCTTCCGAGGCGATGTTGGCGAAGTCGAAGGCGCGGCCGTTGCGGTCGCCCAGGTTCGAGACCGGCATCTGGCGGCCGTTGAGCAGCACCAGGTTGAAGTCGGGGCCCACGCCGCGCACGGTGATCTTCGAGCCTTCGCCGATTTCGCGGTCGATCGACACGCCCGAGATGCGCTGCAGCGATTCGGCCAGGTTCGTGTCGGGGAATTTGCCGATGTCTTCGGCGACGATGCCGTCGACGAAGCCCTGCGCATTGCGCTTGAGGTTCATCGACGATTCGAGACTGGCGCGCAGGCCGGTCACGACGACGGTCTGGGTGCCCGGCTGCGCCGGGCCGGTGATCGAGCCGGAGGGGTTGCTGGCGGGATCAAGTGCCTGGTTCGGGGCGCTGGTCGCGGTCTCGGCCGGCGCGGTCGCCTGGTCCTGCGCGAATGCCGGGATGAATGCCGAACATGCGCTGGCAACTGCCAGGCTGATCAGAGTCTGTTTCGCCTTCGGGTAGTACATGTCTTCTCCTGTTTTTTTATAAATATGACCGTCGCCTAGCTACGGTGTCTCCGCCAAATCGGACGCACTGCGGCATGCGTCGTGTTTTTCGCTACTCGCTACTGATCCATCCTTGCCTGGTCACCTCCCGACCAGGAAGACCTGCGGCGCGCCAAGCGGCGCAACGAGGCCGCCGGCTGGTGCCGGTGGCCTCGTTGCGTGGATTGCCCGGTGCGCGTCGCGCTGTTTCATGTGTCCTCGGCTCCTTGGCCTTGTCGACCATTTGGGAACGAAGCTGCCTGGTTCGAGACATGGAAACGTTTCCATGAAGTTGACTGAATATTAGGGTTAGGAAAAAAAATTGTCAACCGAATATCCAAGGGGGTATGACGTAGTTTTGCAACACTTTGGTGCAGCCCTAGAGTGAGCGCCGGTTACCGAAGGAAGGCGCGTCCTGTGGTTTCCCTCGTTGACACCGATTTTTCGGGGGTGCTATAGTCGGGTTGACGTTATGGTAACGTTTCCAAATTGGAGCATGGATGCACCACTTTCTTGCCCGTCGCGCGGGCCGCGCCATCATCCGGACCGCCCTGCTCGCGGCCGGCGTTGCCTTCGTCGTCACCAGCCCGGCGCATGCGCAGGAAGCCGCCTTTGCCTGGCCCGGCGGCGCGCGGGCCGCGGTCAGCCTGGCGTATGACGACGCCCTCGATTCCCAGCTCGACAACGCGATCCCGACGCTCGACCGTTACGGCATCAAGGGCACGTTCTTCCTGCAGCTGTCCAGCGAGCCGGTGGCCAGGCGCATGGAGGACTGGCGCGCCGCGGCCAGGGGCGGCCATGAACTGGGCAACCACAGCCTGTTCCATCAATGTTCCGGCGCGGGACCGGACCGCGCCTGGGTCGCGCCGCATCGCGACCTGGACACCACCACGCGCGAGCAGATGCAAGACCAGGTCCTGCTCGCCAACACGTTCCTGAACGCGATCGACGGCCGCCGCGAGCGCACCTATACCGCTCCCTGCTTCGACGTGCAGGCCCTCGGCGGCGACTACCTGCCGGCGCTGCACGCGCGCTTCGTGGCGATCAAGGCCGGCAATGGTCCCGGCGTGCCGGCCTCGATGGCGGCGGTCGATCCCTACCGGGTGGCCTCGATCGCGCCGGTGGGCGCGAGCGGCGCCGAGCTGATTGCGCAGGTCAAGCAGGCGCGCGAACGCGGCACCATGATCGCGTTCACCTTCCACGGCGTCGGCGGCGACCACTTGAGCGTGTCATCGCAGGCGCACGAGGAGCTGGTCCGCTTCCTCGCCGCGCATCGCCAGGAGTACTGGACCGACACCTTCCTCAACATCATGAAGCACGTCAGGCAGCAGCGGGCGGCGACGCCCGCGGCGCGATGACGTCGCCTTGGAGACATATGAAGACAATGAGCAAACTGGCCGCGCTGCTCGTGCTGGCCGCCAGCGCGGGCTGCGCCACGCAGCCCACCGCCACCGACGACCTGGCCGGCTGGACCCTCGAATGGAGCGATGAATTCGACGGCGCCACGCTGGACCGCGGCAAATGGCTCCCCGAGACCGGCGGCCATGGCTGGGGCAACAACGAGATGCAGTTCTATACCGGCCGGCCCGAGAACGTGCGCGTGGAAGACGGTCACCTGGTGATCGAGGCGCGCAAGGAAAGCCATGAAGGCAAGGACTACACCTCGGCGCGGATCAAGACGGCCGGGCTGAAGGAAACGCAGTACGGCCGCTACGAGGCGCGCATCAAGGTGCCGAAGGGCCAGGGCATCTGGCCCGCGTTCTGGATGCTGGGGGCGAACATCAAGCAGGTCGGCTGGCCGAAGAGCGGCGAGATCGACATCATGGAAATCATCGGCAAGGAGCCGGCCAATGCCTACGGCACCCTGCACGGGCCGGGCTACTCGGGCGAGCACGCAAACAGCCGCGCCAGCGCGCTCGAGGGCGCGGAGTACGGCGACGACTTCCACGTGTTCGCCGTCGAATGGGAGCCGAAAGAAATTCGTTGGTACCGCGACGGCATTCACTACCACACCGCGACGCCCGCGACGGTCAAGGGAGAATGGGTGTTCGAGCATCCCTTCTTCGTGCTGCTCAACCTGGCCGTGGGCGGCTACTGGCCGGGCTATCCGGATGCGAGCACGCCGTTCCCGCGCCGCATGCTGGTCGATTACGTGCGCGTGTATCGCAAGGCCGCGCCCTGACGGCCTGGCCGGGCGGCCGGATTCATGGCCGCCTCCTGCAAACAATCCGCATCGGTGCGAGAATACGGCCAGGCACGCAACCCTGACACAGGGTGCATGCCAGAACCGATTCGACAATCCCCGATCTTTCTCCACAGCGACCACAGACCCGAGCGGCCATTTGCCGCCCGGCGCGCCAGTATTGGCGTCGTTGCGCAGGAAGCATCACCTGGAAAGCACCAATGACCGCATTATTCACTCCCTTCACCCTCAAATCCGTCACCCTGCGCAACCGCATCGCGGTGCCGCCGATGTGCCAGTACAGCGCCGTCGACGGCGTCACCAATGACTGGCATCGCGCCCACTACGCGTCAATCGCGCGCGGCGGCGCCGGCCTGGTGATCGTCGAAGCCACGGCGGTTACGCCGGAAGGCCGCATCACCCCCGGCTGCGCCGGCCTGTGGAACGACGAGCAGGTGGCCGGCATGGCTGCCATCGCCGGCGCGATCAAGGCAGCCGGCGCGGTGGCCGGCATCCAGATCGGCCACGCCGGCCGCAAGGCGAGCGCGAACCGTCCGTGGGACGGCAACGCGCACATCCCGAACGACGCGCCGGACGGCTGGCAGACCATCGCCCCATCCGCCCTCGCCTTCGGCGGCGACCTGCCGAAAGTGCCGCAAGAGATGACCCTGGACGACATCGCGCGCGTGCGCCAGGGCTTCGTCGACGCCGCGCGGCGCGCCCTGGCCGCCGGCTTCGAATGGCTGGAGCTGCACTTCGCCCACGGCTACCTGGCGCAATCCTTCCTGTCGCCGCATTCGAACCGCCGCGATGACCAGTACGGCGGCGACCTCGATGGCCGCGGACGCTTCCTGCTCGAGACCCTGGCCGCGGTGCGCGAGGTATGGCCGCAGCACCTGCCGCTGACGGCGCGCATGGGCGTGATCGAATACGACGGCAGCGACGAAGAGACGCTGGCGGAATCGATCGAGCTGACCCGTCGCATGCGCGAGGCCGGCCTGGACATGTTGAACGTGAGCGTCAACTTCACCGTCCCCGACGTCAAGATTCCCTGGGGTCCGGGCTTCCTGGCGCCGGTCGCCAAGCGTGTGAAGAACGAGGCCGGCCTGCCGGTGGCGTCGTCCTGGTATATCGGCGACCCGCAGGTGGCCAACCAGGCGGTGCTTGATGAGCAGATGGACCTGGTGATGATCGGCCGCGAGCACCTGGCCGATCCGCACTATGCCTTCCGCGCGGCCAAGGAGCTGGGCGTGGAAAATCCGTTCGCCATCCTGCCGCCGCAGTACGGCTGGTGGCTGGAACGCTACCGGTAAGCCAGCCGCTGCCCGTCCTCAGCCGGCGCGGGCGGCGCCAGCCGCAACGCCGTGCCGTGGCGCGCCAGGTCGCGGCCCAGCACCAGCCGCAGGTTGACGGGCGCGCCCAGGTCGACTTCGCGCAGCTGGGTGCTGCCCAGGCGCTGCGCCAGCCTGCGCGCGGCGTCGGCATGGGACGGCTCGTATTCGATGCGGGTATGCGACACCGCGAAGCCCGGCTCGTTCGACAGGCGCGTCACCCGGATGCCCGGTTCGTCGATGCGGTTCGACAGCGCGCGCGCCATGCCGGTCACCCCATTGCCGTTGCGGATCTCCAGCCGCGCCACCGCAGCCGAAGCCGGCGCCTCGCGTTCCTCCTGCGCCTCGTGCGCCGCGCGCGCCGCCTCCACCCGCCGCAACTCCATCATGCCATCCACGCCGACGTGGATATACGACTGGGACCAGTCGGGGTGGGCCTGCGGCTTTGGCGCGGCCAGGGCCTGGCCGAGCGGCGCCACTTCGGTCTTGCCACCGGCGGCGGCAAAATCGGCGCGCAGGTCGTGCTGGCGCAGCGCCGCCGCCTGTCTGTGCATCTGTTCCGCCCTTTCCGTTTGTCCCAAGCCCGCAAGCGCGTCGCCCAGCAGCTGCCAGGCGCGCGGATTGAGCGGGTCGAGCAGGCAGGCGCGTTCCAGCGCGCCCCGCGCTTCCTCGTGCGCGCCGCCCAGCAGGTAAGCCTGCCCCAGGTTCGCGAACAGATAAGCCTTGCCCGGTCCCGCATCCAGGCCGATCGACGCAGTCAGCTCGCGCCAGATGGCGCTCGCCCGTTCCAGGTCGCCTCCTTCGGCGTGCAGGGTCGCCAGGCCGTTGCGCGCGCCGGGATGGCCGGGCTCTAGCTGAAGCGCGGCCTGGTAGGAGGCGCGCGCGGCGTCCGGCTGCTGCGCCAGGTGTTGCGCGCGGCCGGCGCCATAGAGTTGCTCGGCCTGCGCGCCGGTGTCGACGGCGGCGCGCCAGCCGAACGGCGAGCAGGCCATCAGGCCGGCGCACAGCAGCGCCAGGCGGGTCATCTTGAGGGTGCGTCGCATGGGAGTCGCTCCTTTCAGCGCGCGAAGGGCAAGGAGCCCAGGGTGCGCGAGATCTGGATCGCCGCCGGTCCGAGCAGGACCATCAGCAGCGTCGGGAAAATGCAGAAGATCAGCGGGAACAGCAGCTTGAGGCCGATCTTGGCGGCGGTTTCCTCGGCCACCATGCGCCGCTTGTGGCGCAGGTTCTCGGCATGCACGCGCAGCGAGTCGCCGACGCTGGTGCCGAAGCGCTCGGACTGGATCAGCATCGCGACCAGGGTGTCGACGTCGTCCACGCCCGAGCGCAGCGCGAAGTTGCGCAGCGCCTTTTCCTTGCTGAAGCCGGCGCGCATCTCCATCAGCACCAGTTGCAGCTCCTGCGACAGCACCATGCTCTTGATGTGGATTTCGGCCGCCACCTTGACCAGCGCCCGCTCCAGGCTCAGGCCGGCCTCGACGCAGACCGTCAGGAGGTCGAGCGCGTCGGGGATGGTCTCGAAGATCTCGCGCCGGCGCCGCCGCACCAGGCGCTCGAGCACCGCGTTCGGCGCGTAGTAGCCGAAGGCGGCGCCCAGCAGCAGGATGCCCAGCACCTTGCCGCCGTTCAGGGACGAGCCATACAGCACCAGGAACGGCGCGCACAGTGCAGGCACCAGCAGCGCCAGCGCGGTCTTGGACGCGAAGTACAGGGTCGGCGCCGACGGGTGGCGCCAGCCGGCGTTCATGAAGCGGGTGCGCAAGGTCGATTTTTCCCAGCCTTCCTCGGGGATCGACAGCCTGGTGAGGGGACGGGCGACGCTGGCGACGCGCTCGATCCAGCGCACGCCTGCTTCCTGTCCGGCGCGCGGGCCGAGGAAGCGGAGCAGGCGCTCGCGCAGGGCCAGCGGCGCGAACAGCACCAGCGCGACCCAGGCCAGCAGGCAGACGACGGCGAAGACGATCAGCAGGAATATCAGCTGGGAAGAAGTCATGGAGGCCTCACACGCGGATGCGGATGGTCTTGCGCAGCCACAGCACGCCGAACACGATCATGCCCAGGCCGTACCACAGCAGGCGCACCCCGGACGGATCGGTCCACAGCATGCGCACGTAGGCCGGGCTGCTGACCAGCATCACGCCCATCACGCCGAACGGCAGCAGGCCCAGGATCCAGGCCGACATGCGGCCCTCGGCCGACAGCACGCGCACGTGCGCCACCAGCTTCAGGCGGGCGCGGATAATCTGGCTGATGTTGCCGAGGATTTCAGCCAGGTTGCCGCCCGACTCGCGCTGGATCAGCACCGCGATGATCAGATAGCGCAGGTCGGTCAGCGGGATCCGTTCGGCCAGGCCGTGCAGGGCCTCGTTCATCGGCACGCCGTAGTTGATTTCCTCGCGCGTGATGCGGAACTCGCCGGCCAGCGGCTCGGGCAGCTCGTTGCCGACGATTTGCAGCACGTTGGTGAACGAGTGGCCGGCGCGCAGCGCGCGCGCGATGAAGTCGGCCGCTTCGGGCAGTTGGTGCTCGATGCGCACCAGGCGCCGCATGCGCATGCGGTGCAGGAGCCACCAGTGCAGGAGCAGGCCGCCGACGCAGGCCAGCAGACGCGCCGGCAGCGGCACCTCGACCGCGCTGACGGCGCTCGACGTGAGCACCAGCGCCGCCGCCAGGCAGCCGAGCGAGCCGGCGAGGAACTGGCCGACCGACCAGGTGGCGCCGGCCTGCACCAGCAGCGCATCGACGCGCTGCGCCAGCGTCGAGCGATGCAGCAGGCGGTCCAGCGCCTCGATGCGGCTGTAGCGGCGCTGCTTGAGGATCGAGATCCGTTCGCCGCTGCGGCCTTGCAGGCCGCCGGACATGATCTGCAGGCGGCGCGCGATGCGGCGCGCCGCCGCGCCATGGGTGCTCATCCACCACAGATAGAAGCCCTCGACCGCCAGGATCACGGCCGCGAACACCAGCACCACGAAGCCATAGAACAAGCCGTCCATATGCGCGCTCCCGGTCGCTCGATTCAGTCAAACCGGCGGTCGGGGTCGAACGAATCGTCCGGCACCGGGACCCCGAACAGCTTGAGGCGGTCGGCGAAGCGCGGGCGCACGCCGGTGGCGCTGAAGTGGCCCAGCACTTTCCCGTCGACGTCGACCCCGCGCTGCTCGAAGCGGAAGATCTCCTGCATCGAGATGATCTCGCCCTCCATGCCGGTGATCTCCTGCAGGCTGACCAGCTTGCGCGTGCCGTCGGTCAGGCGCGAGACCTGCACCACCACCGTCACCGCCGACACGATCTGCTGGCGGATCGCGCGCGGCGTCAGGTTCACCGCCGCCATGCTGACCATGTTCTCCAGCCGCGACAGCGCGTCGCGCGGCGTGTTCGAGTGGATAGTGGCCAGCGACCCTTCGTGGCCGGTGTTCATCGCCTGCAGCATGTCGAGCGCTTCCGGGCCGCGCACCTCGCCCAGGATGATGCGGTCGGGCCGCATGCGCAGCGCGTTGCGCACCAGCGCGCGCTGCGGCACCTCGCCCTTGCCCTCGATGTTGGCGGGTCGCGTCTCCAGGCGCACCACGTGCGGCTGGCGCAGCTGCAGCTCGGCCGCGTCCTCGATCGTCACCACCCGTTCGGTGGCCGGGATGAAGCCCGAGATCAGGTTGAGCAAGGTGGTCTTGCCGCTGCCGGTGCCGCCCGAGATCAGGATGTTGACCTTGGCCGTGCCCAGCCCTTCCAGCACCCGGATCATGGGCGTGGTCATGCTTTTATAGTCGAGCAGGTTCTGCACCGTCAGCGGGCTGCCGCCGAAGCGGCGGATCGACAGGATCGGCCCGTCCACCGCCAGCGGCGGGATGATCGCGTTCACCCGCGAGCCGTCCGGCAGCCTGGCGTCGACCATCGGGCTCGACTCGTCCACCCTGCGGCCCACGCGCGAGACGATCTTTTCGATGATCTTCATCAGGTGGGCGTTGTCGTGGAAGGTGATCTCGGTCAGCTCCAGCCGGCCGTGGCGCTCGACGTAGACCTTGTTGGCGGTATTGACCAGGATGTCCGAGATCGAGGGGTCGGACAGCAGCGGCTCGAGCGGGCCGAAGCCCAGCATCTCGTGCTGGATGTCGAGCACCAGGTGATGCCGCTCGTGCTGGTTGAGGACGATGCGCTCGTCCTCGATGATGCGCTGGACCAGCAGCGCCAGCTCGTGCTTGAACTGCTCGGCGGTCAGGCGCTTGAGCCGCTCCAGGTCGATCCGGTCGAGGATCATCTGGTGCATCAGCTTCTTGAGCTCCTGGTAGGCCTGGTTCGGCGCGTCCTGCAGCTCGGCGCCGCCGCTGGGGATGCGCTCCTGGCCGGACAAGGCAAGTCGTTCGCGAAGGGACATGGGCGTCTTTCTCAACTGGTCAGTAATCGGCGTCCTGGCGCCCGAACAGGCGGTCCAGCAGGCCGCGGCTTTCCTGGACCCGGTGCGCGGTCACCAGCTCGACCATCTCGGCCAGGCTGCGCGCGGCGGAGCTCGAGCGCGACAGCTGCAGCACCGGCACGCCCTGGTTCACCGAATCGGTTACCGCGACATAGTCGTTGGGGAAGGTGTGCACCACCTCGCAGCCGAGCGCCGCATGCAGGTCTTGCAGGCGCAGCTTGCCGCCCTTCTCGTAGCGGTTGACGATCAGGCGGATGTTGTCCAGCACGTAGCCCAGCGAGCGGAAGATGTCGAGCAGGCGCCGCGCGTCGCGGATGTCGGGCAGCGCCAGCTGCAGCACCGGATAGATGGTGTCGGTGACGTCCAGCGCGCGCAGCGACACCGCGTCGATCTGGCGCCCGACGTCGAGCAGCACGTAGTCGTAGTTCTGGCGCGCCACGCGCAGGATGGTGTCGATGTGTTCCGGCTTGGCCTCTTTCGCGTGGCCGGGATCGTCGGCCGCGGCCAGCACGCCGAAGCCCGGCGTGACGTGCACCAGGCACGATTCGAGGAAGGGCCCGTCCACGCGCGCGATCTGGGCGCACACGTCCGACATCGTCATGGCCGGCTTCTGGTCCGACACGTACAGGGCGGCGTCGCCGAACTGGCCGTGCAGGTCGATGAGCAAGACCTTCTTGCCCGCCAGCGTGGCCAGCGCATAGCCGAAGTTGGCCGAGATGAAGGTGGCGCCGCTGCCGCCCTTGCAGGCGATGAAGGCCAGCACCTTGCCTTCGCGCAGGCTCGACACGCCGGCGGCGGTGGCGATCCGGTCCATCGCCTCGTGGAAGGCGCGGTGCACCAGCGGCAGTTGCAGCAGCTCGCGCACGCCGGCGCGCATCGCCGTGATCAACAGGTCGGGCTGGTGCTGGTTGGTGAGCAGCATCAGCTGCGATCCCGGATACTGGCGGCCCAGGCGCTCGAGCAGGGCGGCCTCCAGCGGCTCCAGCCCGCTGGCGTCGACGATCACCAGTTGCGGGGCGTCGGGTTCGGGGCGGTCGAGCGCTTCGCGCAGGCTGGCGCGGGTGGCGGCCAGGTGCAGGGGCGGCACCCGCGCCGCGCCCTGCGAGGCCAGCTCCGCGTACAAGTGGCTGTCGCGGCTGATCAGGAGCGCTCTCATGGCAGCCCCGGACAGAGGACGTTCGCTGCGCGCGCGTCCATCACTGGTCCACCATCGCCGCCGGCTGGCCGGTATCCGGCCGGGCGAACGAGCGCTGGTAGTTGTCGATGGCGGCGCGCGCGGCGCGGCCATCGAGGCCCAGGGCGGGATTGCCGCTGGCGGCGCCGCTCGGGTCGAGCACCTGGGCCGCCAAATTGCTGCGGGTGGCCGCGCCGAAGCGCGCATCCCAGTCCGGCGTGGTCGAGACGCATCCCGACGCGCCGCAGGCGAGCAGCGCCAGCGCCGCCCATCGTGTGAATGTGGTTCGCATTGCATTCCCCTGTGTCAGTTCGAAGCCGCCGGCGTCAGTTCGAAGCTCCCGGATACCGCGCCGGATACCGCGGCCGGCGGCGTGGCCGGCGCCCCGGCAGGCGCCGCGGCGGCGGGCCGATCTCCTTCCAGCCGCCCGCCCAGCATCAGGCCGGCGCGCGACGGCGCGACATGGCCGTCGGTGGGCAGCACGTGGCTGCCGCCCGGCAGCGGCTTGACCAGGCGCGCCGTGATCACGAACACCAGCTCGGTGCGGTCCTGCTGGTAGTCGGTGCTGCGAAACAGCGCGCCCAGCACCGGAATCTCGCCCAGGCCCGGCAAGCCTTTCATGTTGGCGATCAGGTTGTTGCGCACCAGGCCGCCGATCGCGAAGCTCTGGCCGTCATGCAGCTGCACCGTGGTGCTGGCGCGGCGCGTGGTCACCAGCGGCATGATGGCGGTGCCGGTGATGCCGGTGGCGGTGATGCCGATCCCTTCGCGCGACAGTTCGGACACCTCCGGCGCCACCTTCAGGTTGATGCGCCCGCCCGACAGCACGGTCGGGGTGAAGCGCACGCCGACCCCGAATTCCTTTTCTTCCAGCGTGACGCGGTCATCGTCCTGCGACACCGGGATGTAGAACTTGCCGCCGGCCAGGAACGAGCCTTCCTGGCCGCTGATGGCCAGCACGTTCGGCTCGGCCAGGATGCGCACCAGGCCATCGAGCTTGTCGGCCTCGATGGCGAAGCGGTTGCCATTGGTCTTGACTCCCGACAGGCCGCCGCCCAGCAGGCCGCTCAGGAAATCGGTGGCCAGGGTGGTGGTCCAGCTGCCGGAGCCGAAGCTGAAGCGGGTGCCGGTCTCGAGCCGTTCGAGCAGGGTGCGCGAGATCTCGGCCACCTTGACCTCGAGCTGCACCTGCTGCGGCGCGCTCACCGCCAGCAGGTTGATCACCCGGGCGCCGGCGCCGCCCGCCGCGCCGGCGCCGCTGGCGCCGTTCCTTCCCACCACGATCACGCCATCGGTATCGTTTTCCTTGTCGGCCGCCGGCAGCTGGCGCAGCGGACGCCGCACATAGGCGCCGGCCAGCTCCACCGCGCGCTGCACGACGGTGGCGTCGCTGACGGTTCCGGTCAGGATCAGGCTGTCGTTGGCCGCCATCACGCGGATGTCCTGCTCGTCCGGCATCGCGGCCTTGAGCGTGGCTTCCAGCCCGCTCGGGTCCATCGCGATCGTGATGTCGATCACGCTGCACAAGCCGCTGCGACCCTGCACGATCATATTGGTGCTGCCGACGTCGACGGCGGCGATGTACAGGGTGTCCGGGGCGACCAGCATCGCCTGCACCACGGCCGGGTTGCCGACGCTGCGGCGGGCCACCTTCTCGGGCAGGCGCAGCATGGTCGACTTGCCCATCTGGAGCGCCATCACGGCCGACCGCGCGGCCTCGCCGCGGCAGCCTTCGGCGACGCGCGCGGGCGCTTCGCTCGCGGTGCGGGCGGGCGCCGGCTTCTTCGGCGCCGGCTTCGGTTCCGCCACTTTTTGCGCGGCGGCGGCGGTGGCGGGCGCGGCGCTGGCCAGGGCCGGGCCGGCCAGCGCGGCAAGGACGGCGGCAAGGGTGGCGCGCAATGCGATCGAGGGACGTCGTTTCATGATCGATCCAGTCGGTGGTCAGAAGCATTCCTGCGATGCGTGCAGGCCGTTGATGACGCTGATGCAGTCGCGCTTGGGCGGGGCCGGCGCGCGCGCCTGCTGCACGCGCGGCCGCGGCGGGGCCCGCACCACCGGCGGCGGCGCGGCGGCGACAGCGGGCAGCAGGTTCTCCTTGGTCGCGCCGAAGGTGGCGGCGGCGGCCGGATCGACCTGGTTGCGCAGCGCCAGCGACAGGGTGCCCACGCTGCGCGCCAGGTCCAGCTTTTCGGCCTCGCTTGGCGTGACCTCGAGCGTGACGGCATTGACCACCTTGGGCTTGGTCTCGTCGCGATTGACTTCCTGCGCCACCGCCAGCACCAGGATCCGCTCCAGCACGATCTTCGAGATGCTCTGCTCGCGCGCCCGGGTCGCGTTCGGGTCCGGCATGGTCTCGGTGCTGACGATGATGTCGACGTAGTTGCCCGGCAGGGTGAAGCCGGCCACCCCGATCACGTCGTTGACGCGCACCGTGATCGCGCGCTTGCCCTCGGTGATCAGGGCCGACAGGCCGCCCAGGGTGCCGGCCGGCGCCAGCTTGGCTTCGCTGATCGGTTCGCCCGCGAGCAGGCTGCTGCGCAATACCCGTCCGCCCAGCGGCGCGGGATCGGTGAAGGCGCCCTTCGGCACGCTGTCGGCCGGCCAGTCGGCCAGCTTGAACATCTCGGGCGTCAGGCGCTGGCCGATGTCGACGTCGGCCTTGGCGACGACGATCCGGCCGGCGCTTGCGCCCGGGGCATTGAGCAGCCAGCTCGCCGCCAGCGCCACCGCCAGCAGGCCCAGCAGCACCGCCAGTGCCATCATGATCACGGCACGCTTGTTCTTCATCGCGCATCCCCTTCCTTGTCTTCCCGCTTCATCGCCGCTGGGTTCGATGCACAAGGCAGCGCGGGCGGCAGGGCGCTGGCTCCGAACAGGCTGCTCCAGGCCTGGACCAGGCCGTCCACGTCGCAGCGCGGCGCGCGGCCGGCGAAGCCGGCGAAATCGGCGATGCGTCCCAGCAGCTCGTGCGGCCAGGCGGCCAGCAGCGGGCGCCGGGTGCGGCGATGCAGTTCGTCGACCAGGAAATCGAACGCCGCCTCGTCGACCTCGATGCGGCGCAGCCGCGCCTGGCGCCGCAGCAGCGCGCGGTAACTCGCTTCGGACAGCGGCCCCACGGCAATGCGGTAGCCGATGCGGCGCAGGCAGGCGTCGTCCAGCACCGATTCCGGCGCCAGGCTGGTGGCCAGCACCAGGCCGACGTCGAACGGCAGCGCGTGGCTCGGGCCGTGCGGCACCGTCACGTGGTCCTGGCCGGCCTCCAGCGCGCCCAGCCAGCGGTGCAGCAGCTCGCCGGCCGGCATCCGCTGGCGTCCCAGGTCGTCCAGCACCAGCAGGCCGTTATTGGCCAGGATGTGGGGCGGTGCGCGCAGCACGCCGCTGGCGGCGTCGACCCGCAGTTCCAGCATGTCGCGCGTGAGCTCGGCGCCGACGTGCACCAGCGGCCGCTGGCTCAGGGCCCAGCGCGCGTCGCAACTGCGGCGTTCTTCCAGGCCGCGCATCTGCAGCGGCAACGGATGCAGGGCCGGATCGTGCAGCTGGACGATCTCGTGGTTGACCAGCACCGCGTACGGCACCGCGATCGGATCCTGGCGCAGGCGGGCGAACTTGCGCGCCAGGGTGGTCTTGCCGCTGCCGGACGGGCCATACAGCAGCAGTGGACGGCCGGAATACAGGGCCGCGCCGATCAGTTCGCGCATCGCCGGTTCCAGGCCGTCGCCGTCGAGCACCGCGTCGAGTTCGGCGCGCGCCACGTGCGGCGCGTCCGGCTGGCGCTGCGACTGCTGCGCCACCACCGAGCGCCAGGCCGCCAGGGTCACCGGCGCCGGTCCGGCATAACGCGACTCGGCCAGGTGCTCGCCGGCGGCGCGCGCCCCGGCGGCGGTGAGCTGGTAGTGCACATCGAGATCGGTCTCGCCCGAATAGGCGACTTCGGCCTGCTGGCTGGCGACCAGGCCCTGCAGCACTTCGCGCACCACGCTGACCGACAGCCGCAGGCGTCCGGTCAGCCTGGACAGCGGCGTCTTGCCGCCCGCATGCAGGACCTTGAGCACCAATCCCGTCACCAGGCGCGGGTCGAGCCCGGTGTCGCGCACGGTGCGCGGCTGGCGCGGCAGCACGGCGGCCACGTCGCCATCGCTTGACGACGCGCTGGCCCCGGCCCCGAACGATGCATCGAGCCCGGCGGCGGCCGTGGTGGCCGACAACATTCCCATCATGCACCCTCCTGCCCATGAAGATGTTTCGGAAAACCTTGATTTGATTCTAGCGAGCGGCCTCATCAGGCACTTGATACCTGACAAAGGCCCGACCCGCTGCTCATAACAGCGGCCGGTCGGCGTAGCGACTGACCAGCAGCGCGATGGCGCCGGCGGCGATCGCCACGCCATAGGGAATCGAGCCGGCGCTGGGTTGGCCGCCGGCGCCGCCGATCGCGGGCGCCGGCCCGCGCGGCAGGCGCAGCAGCATGGGCTTCAGGATCGCCCACATATTGGCCAGCGCCATGCGCAGGCGGCCCTTGAAGACGATGACGGCCAGCGCCATGACGCCGCCCACGCACCAGGCCAGGATGGCGATGCGCAGCGCGTCGCCGGGACCGGCGAAGGCGCCGACCGCGGCCATCATCTTGACGTCCCCGGCGGCCATGCCGCGGACCAGGTAAAAAGGCAGGAAGATCGCCAGGCCGGTCGCCGTCCCGCCCAGCCAGGCGAGCAGCCCCGCCAGCGGTTGCGGCGACAGCAGGTGCAGGACCAGGGCGCATGCCATGCCGGCGGCCAGCAGCCGGTTCGGAATGCGCCGGCTCTCCAAGTCCTTGAGCGCCGCCGCCGTCACCATCAGCAGCAGCAGCGTATCGAGGTAAAGTGCGACAGCCATGATCGGACTCCACGAAAAAAAAAGCCCCCCGGGGCCGAACCGCGTCCCGGGGGGCAGGCGGATTACTCCGGAACGACCAACTGATCGCGGATGTAGATGAAGGCCGCCTCGATGTTTTCACCGACTTCGCCAGCGACACCGGCCATCACCACGCCGATGAGGGCGGCGATCAGGCCATACTCGATGGCAGTCACACCGTTTTCGTCAGCGAAAAATGCTTTGATGGCGGAGGTAATCGTGCTCATGACAAACTCCTTATGATGGTTGAGGAAATACTGGCTGCGACTGGGCCCCGTCGCTACTGCTGTGTTACGTTTGCCAGTGAGTTCACTGTACCGATTAGTGCCGTACGGCAAGTTGACCGTCCACAACTTTTCCGTATGGAAATTCATGCTTCTGATGAGAAACAAACTCCCAGGGCGATGTGTCAACGCGCGGGAAACCATGAATAAAAATTGTTAAGAATAGTTGCCGGTAATACAAAAAAGTATTATGCTGTTTTGCTTGACCGCTGAAAAATGCGGCACCGCCGATCATGGCGCTGGGTATCCATTCAGCGCTGTCCGCCCTGTGCGCCACGCCTTGCGCGGGGCGGTCTCCCGGTACCTCTTATTGCTTGGTCTGATAACGACGACATGGATTCCCTGCTGCGACACATGGTGGACATGACCGGCCACCGCGATCACACCATGCTGGACATCTCCGTGATTTCGGCAGTCCAGGAATTGTCCGGCGCGGCCCGCACCCGGGTGCTCACTATCTCCAGCGTCGGCGAACAGTACTTCGTGCGCTCGCGCGCCTGCATCCATGCCGGCGGCGTGGCCTGCCCCGAAGAGCCGCAGGACAGCGGTCCCGGCGAACCGATCGCGCTCTATCCCGAACTCGGCGCCTGCGTGCGCCGCCACGAACCGCGCGCGGAAAGCATCGGCGCCGACGGCCTGCGCCGCCTGTGGCTGCCGATCTGGTTCGGCGACAAGGCCGACACCTGCCTCGAGATCGTGCATGCCGAACCGTTCACGCCCGAGGCGCTGTACATGGTCAACGGGATCGTCAGCGTGTACCGCAACTTCCAGAACCTGCTCGACTACAGCGAACGCGACTCGCTCACGGGCCTGCTCAACCGCAAGACCTTCGACGACCAGCTGGCGCGCATGCTGCACGCCTCCGAGACCGACGCCACGGCCCCCGGCCAGGCCGAGCGGCGCCACCACAACGGCGAAGAAAAGCAGTGGCTGGCGGTGGTCGACGTCGACCACTTCAAGGGCGTCAACGACCGCTTCGGCCACCTGTACGGCGACGAAGTGCTGATCCTGATCGCCAACCTGCTGCAGTCGTCGTTCCGCGCCCAGGACCGGGTGTTCCGCTTCGGCGGCGAGGAGTTCGTGGTGCTGCTGCGCTCGACGAACCTGGAGAACGCCCGCCGCATCATCGAGCGCTTCCGCGCCGACGTCGAGAGCCACGACTTCCCGCAGGTGGGCAAGGTCACGGTCAGCATCGGCTTCACCAGCGTCAGCGCCGCCGATTCGCCGGTGGTCACGCTGGGCCACGCCGACCAGGCCCTGTACTACGCCAAGGCCCACGGCCGCAACCGCGTGTGCCACTACGAAGAGCTGGTCGCCGGCGGGCTGCTGCAGACCGTGGCCGTCAACGACACCGCCGAATTCTTCTGATTCCCTGCACGTGAGGGCAGCGCGTTCAATCGCATGCCGAAGCAGCCGCGCGCCGCGCCGGCGGGTGGCAGGCGCTCAGGCCTCGGCCAGCTGCATGAAGCGCAGCGGCTCGACCTGCCACTTGGCGGCCGACTCGTGGCGCACGATGCGGTCGCCGCCGCCGAAGCCCGTCGCGCGCGACAGGTCGACCGTCTCGGGGCGGATATACACCTGCTGTTTCGCATGGAAGAACACGTTCACCTTCGGCGTGAGCAGGCTCGATTCGTGCGGCTCGACCACCACGCCCAGCCGGCCCGATTCCAGCAGCACCAGGGTGCCGACCGGGTAGATGCCGACGCAGCGCATGAACTCCTGGACCAGCGCCGGATCGAAGTGGTGCTTGCTCCACTCGTAGATCTTGCGCAGCGCCTCGGCCGGTGGGATGCCCTTGTGGTAGCAGCGGTCGGAGGTGATCGCGTCGTACACATCGACGATGGCCGCCATCTGCGCCAGCTCGCTGATGCCGTCCCCGGCCTGGCGGTCCGGATAGCCGCTGCCGTCGCGCCGCTCATGGTGGTGCAGCGTGATGTCGAGCGGCACCGGGCCGATGCCGGGCGTCTTCACCAGGATGTCGTGGCCGTCGCGCGGATGGCGCTTGACGATGGCGAATTCGGCGTCGGTCAGGCGGCCCTGCTTGTTGAGGATGGCGTCCGGCACCATGGCCTTGCCGGTGTCGTGCAGCAGGCCGCCCAGGCCGGCCTGGTAGATGGTTTCCTCGTCCATGCCGCGCGAGCGGCAGAAGGCGACCAGCAGCGCGCACACGCTGACCGAGTGCAGGAAGGTGTAGTCGTCCTTGTTCTTGAGCTGCAGGAGGCTGGGCAAGGCGCCCGAATTGCGCAGGATCGATTCGGTAACGCTCTGCACCACCGGGCTTACCTGGTCCAGCTCGACGGCCTTTCCCAGGCGCGCGTCCTGCATCACGGCGCGCACCAGACCCTCGGCCTGGCGCCGCACATGGATGGCGCGCTGCAATTCCTCGGCCAGCGGCACCCGCATGCGCGCGGAGGCCGTGGCGGCCTGCGCCAGCGCGGTCACCTCGGCCTCGGTGGCGGCCATGCTCTCGTCGACGGTGGGCGCGTCGACGTCCAGGCCGCGACGGCAATCGATCACGACGCCGCGGATACGCGCCTCGACGATCTTGCGGATCTCGGCCTCGTTCGTGATCAGGAACTGGTTGCGTACGAACGGATGCTCCATCCAACCGCAATCCAGGTCGTGGATGAACATGCCCACCCTGAGCTGTGAAGAATCCACTTTTTTCAGCATCTGTCGTATCTCTTCTTCTGCATGAATTCCGATTATGCATTGAGTATAACAAGCAGATTGCATAATGGAACTTAATGTTGCCTTAGGGATACGCAATGTGAAATTGATCGAAGCCAGCCGTATTACTTCGCCGCGAGCTTGACGTTAACGTTAACGTCATATACCGTACCAGCATCCGTCCTCACCGCTCACAAGGACCCGTCCCTCATGAACGACATCACTCCCGTCGCGAAGCTCGACCTGCCCGAACAGCCGCGCCTGGCCAACAAGGTCCGTTTCGTCACCGCCGCCTCGCTGTTCGACGGCCACGACGCCTCGATCAACATCATGCGCCGCATCCTGCAGTCGAACGGCGCCGAGGTGATCCACCTCGGCCACAACCGCTCGGTCGACGACGTGGTCACCGCGGCGCTGGCCGAGGATGCGCAGGGCATCGCCATCTCGAGCTACCAGGGCGGCCACGTCGAATACTTCAAGTACATGATCGACTTGCTGCGCCAGCGCGGCGGCGAGCACATCAAGGTGTTCGGCGGCGGCGGCGGGGTGATCGTCCCGAGCGAGATCGAAGACCTGCACGCGTATGGCGTGACGCGCATCTTCAGTCCGGAAGACGGCCAGCGCATGGGTCTGGTCGGCATGATCCGCTCGATGCTCGAAGCCTGCGACGTCGACCTGTCGCCCTACGCCCCGACTTCGCTCGCGGCGCTGCGCAGCGGCGACATCGCCGCGCGCCACCGCCCGCTGGCCCAGCTGATCACGGCGCTGGAAAACGATCGGGTCGACCCGGCCCTGCGCAAGGAGATCCTCGACACGGCCGACACGCTGCGCGTGCCGACCCTGGGCATCACCGGCACCGGCGGCGCCGGCAAGTCCTCGCTGACCGATGAGCTGATCCGCCGCATCCGCCTCGACCAGGGCGACCGCCTGAATATCGCCGTGATCTCGATCGACCCGTCGCGCCGCAAGTCGGGCGGCGCCCTGCTGGGCGACCGCATCCGCATGAACGCGATCAATCCCTGGAACGGGCAGCAGCGCGTGTTCATGCGCTCGCTGGCCACGCGCGAAGCGGGCTCCGAGATCTCGCAGGCCCTGCCCGACGTGATCGCCGCCTGCAAGGTGGCCGGCTTCGACCTCGTGATCGTCGAGACCTCGGGCATCGGCCAGGGCGACGCCGCCATCGTGCCGCACGTCGACACCTCGATGTACGTGATGACCCCGGAATTCGGCGCCGCCTCGCAGCTCGAGAAGATCGACATGCTCGATTTCGCCGATCTCATCGCCATCAACAAGTTCGACCGCAAGGGCGCGCTCGACGCGCTGCGCGACGTCGCCAAGCAATACCAGCGCAACCGCGAACTGTGGTCGATGAGCCCGGACCAGATGCCGGTCTACGGCACCCAGGCCTCGCGCTTCAACGACGACGGCGTGACCGCCCTCTACCACGGCCTGCTGCCGAAACTGGCGGAACTGGGCCTGAAGGTCGAAACCGGCAAGCTGCAGGCGCCGGCGCAGCGCTACTCGAGCGGCAAGAACGTGATCGTGCCGCCCGCGCGCAGCCGCTACCTGGCCGAGATCGCCGACACCGTGCGCGGCTACCACCGCCGGGTCGGCACGCAGGTCAAGCTCGCGCGCGAGCGCCAGCAGCTGCAGGAGGCGAAGCGCA
Organism: Massilia timonae CCUG 45783; assembly: GCF_000315425.1. Classification (GTDB taxonomy): domain Bacteria; phylum Pseudomonadota; class Gammaproteobacteria; order Burkholderiales; family Burkholderiaceae_D; genus Telluria; species Telluria timonae. The sequence goes on from NZ_JH992922.1 coordinate 745,641, forward strand.
TGCTGGCCGCGGCCGGCAAGAACACCGATTTCGACGACGTGATCGCCCAGCGCGACAACGCCATGGACGGCGAAGCCAGGGCGCTGGTGGCCTCCTGGCCGCAGCTGCAGGCGACCTACGCGGGCGACGAGCACGTGGTGAAGATCCGCGACAAGGAAATCCGCACGCGCCTGATCTCGACGACCTTGTCCGGCAACCCGGTGCGCAAGGTGGCGCTGCCGCGCTTCGAGGACCATGGCGAGATCCTGCGCTTCCTGATGCTGGAAAACGTGCCGGGTTCCTTCCCCTACACGGCCGGAGTGTTCCCCTTCAAGCGCGAGGGCGAGGATCCGACCCGCATGTTCGCCGGCGAGGGCGACGCCTTCCGCACCAACCGCCGCTTCAAGCTCGTCTCGACCGGCATGGACGCCAAGCGCCTGTCGACCGCCTTCGACTCGGTGACCCTGTACGGCGCCGACCCGGCGCTGCGCCCGGACATCTACGGCAAGGTCGGCAACTCGGGCGTGTCGATCGCGACGCTGGACGACATGAAGGTGCTGTACGACGGCTTCGACCTGTGCAGCCCGTCGACCTCGGTCTCGATGACCATCAACGGCCCGGCCCCGACCATCCTGGCGATGTTCATGAACACCGCCATCGACCAGCAGATGGACAAGTTCGTCGAGAACAACGGGCGCCAGCCGAGCGGCGAAGAAGCCGCGCAGATCCGCGCCTGGGTGCTGACCGCCGTGCGCGGTACCGTGCAGGCCGACATCCTGAAGGAAGACCAGGGCCAGAACACCTGCATCTTCTCGACCGAGTTTTCGCTGAAGGTGATGGGAGACATTCAGGAATATTTCGTGACGCACGGCGTGCGCAATTTTTACTCGGTGTCGATCTCGGGCTACCACATCGCCGAAGCGGGAGCCAACCCGATCTCGCAGCTGGCGTTTACCCTGTCGAACGGCTTCACGTTCGTGGAAGCGTATCTGGCGCGCGGCATGCACATCGACGACTTCGCGCCGAACCTGTCGTTCTTCTTCTCGAACGGCATGGACCCGGAATACACGGTGCTGGGCCGCGTGGCGCGCCGCATCTGGGCGGTGGCGATGCGCGACAAGTACGGCGCCAACGATCGCAGCCAGAAGCTCAAGTACCACATCCAGACTTCCGGCCGCTCGCTGCACGCGCAGGAGATCGACTTCAACGACATCCGCACCACCCTGCAGGCGCTGATCGCGATCTACGACAACTGCAATTCGCTGCACACGAATGCCTACGACGAGGCGATCACCACGCCGACCGACGAATCGGTGCGCAGGGCATTGGCGATCCAGTTGATCATCAACCGGGAATGGGGCCTGGCCAAGAACGAAAACCCGAACCAGGGCGCCTTCATCATGGACGAGCTGACCGACCTGGTCGAAGAGCAGGTGCTGCAGGAGTTCGAGCGCATCGCCGAGCGCGGCGGCGTGCTGGGGGCGATGGAAACCGGCTACCAGCGCGGCAAGATCCAGGAAGAGTCGATGCTGTACGAGCACCGCAAGCACGACGGCAGCCTGCCGATCATCGGCGTCAACACCTTCCGCAACCCGAAGGGCGCCGCGCTTCCCGCCACGATCGAACTGGCCCGTTCGACCGACGAGGAAAAGCAATCGCAGCTGCAGCGCCTGGAAGACTTCCACCGCCGCAACGCCGATGCGGCGCCAGCCGCGCTGGCCGCCCTGCGCCAGGCCGCGATCGACAACGAGAACGTGTTCGCGCGCCTGATGGACGCGGTGCGCGTATGCTCGCTGGGGCAGATCACGACCGCGCTGTTCGAGGTGGGTGGGCAGTATCGCCGCAATATGTGAAAAAGGGGCGCGCCAGCCGCGTCCTTATTCCCTTCCTGACATACCGACCAGTACCTGTCTGGATCTGGCTCAATTCAGTTATGTGGCGAAAATGCGCCACCATGCCAGCGCTTCATTTAAAGGTTGATACAGCATTAAAAAATGTGCAATATGGAAATGTTATTTACATTGATTTGTTGCATCTTTACCTGTTCAACCCAGCTTGAAGGAGCATTACCGTGGATCTGATCGACCAGCTCAACGCACTGGCTACCCGTATTCGTGCTACCAAAGACCTGATTCAGACAGAAGAGGCTACCAAGAATGCCATGGTAATGCCATTCATTCAGATCCTCGGCTACAACGTTTTCGATCCAACCGAAGTCACCCCGGAATTGATCGCGGATGTCGGGACCAAGAAGGGCGAAAAGGTAGACTATGCGATTCTGCGCGACGGGAATCCCATCATGCTTTTCGAGTGCAAACGTTGTGGTGGCGACCTGCATATTAATCATGCAAGTCAGTTGTTCCGTTATTTCCATGTCACCGAATCCCGCTTTGGCGTGTTGACGAACGGCCTGAAATACCGGTTCTTTACCGATCTCGAGCAACCGAACAAGATGGACAGCACGCCATTTTTTGAGTTCGACATCCTCGATTTCAAGGAGCGTGACGTCGAGGAGCTGAAAAAGTTCGCCAAATCGAGCTTCGATATCGACACAATTCTTAACACTGCCAGCGATCTCAAATATACGCGGGCCATTCAAGAACGCTTGAACGAGTGGGTGGCCAATCCTCCGGAAGAATTCGTGCGCTTGCTGTCTGCCGACCTGCTTGGCGGGCGACGCTTCACGCCGACACTCAAGGACCAGTTCACGCAGATCACAAAACGTGCTTTTGAACAGCTGCTAAGCGAGCGCATCAACGTACGACTGAAAGGTGCGATGGCCGCCGAGGCGCCAACGACGTCCGAGCATTCCGCGCCGATCATTCCCCACCCTGCAGATGAAGCCGAAGTCGAAACCAGCGCCGAGGAAATCGAGGGCCTGCATATCGTTCGCTCGATTTTGCGCGATGTCGTCAGCCCACGCCGCATCGTCATGCGCGACAACCTGAGTTATTGCGCCATTCTGCTCGACGACAATAATCGCAAGCCCGTCTGCCGCTTGCGCTTCAATAACACCCAGAAGCTGGCGGTTGGCATATTCGGGCCGGACAAGGCCGAGGAACGTTTTCCACTCGAAGAAATCGATGATCTCTACAGTTTTGCCGATCGGTTGCGAGCGACCGTGTCAATGCACTTGCCGGTCGAGGAATAAACCGAGCCGGGCACGCGAGCTTTCGACCGGCTGGCATTGTTCTCCTCTGGGCAGATGATCGACTGCGCACCTGCCGAAGCACAGCGGGGCAAGCCTGTTCGCATGGACGAACCTACAATGTCAGCAAGACCCCACAGGAGCTCGCATGTCCATCCAGCCAGACCAGCTCGCCGCCCTGATGCGCGAAGTCGAACGGGAAGACCCGATCGACTTCGCCGACCTGCCCTTCCCAGAGGACGAGATGCGCGCCATCGTCGCCGACCACCTGTGCGAGATGGCGGCGGCGATGGAGAACTTTAGCGAGGAAGACCGCACGCTGACCTTGCTCGCCGTGGCGGCCAAGCTGGTGCTGGAAAACCTGGTGCTGCATGTCCAGCTGTTGCGGCGCCACGGCCTGCCGGTGGGCGAGAACGTCGAAGCCCTGCTGGGCCGGCTGCGCCGCGACCCCGGCCTTGACGGCAGCGGCGAGGGGTAATTTTCCCCTGTAGTAATTTTTTCAGCATTCACGCAACACGCATCGAATAAGTTTTGCAATAGCTGTGTCCGTTTGTACACTGGGTGCGCGGTTCCTTCAGGTATGATTTGTTGTTGAGAATTTCGCTTACCCAGCGAAACGACCGTCTCCACTGCCTGAGGAATTCCACATGCCGCGCCATCCCACCAAGCTCAAACTCACCGCCGCCCTCCTGACCGGCGCCCTCCTGACCGTCGGCCTGGCCGGCTGCAACCGGACCCAGTCGACCGAAACCCTGCTGGCGGAAGCATCCGAATACCAGCAGAAGGGCGACATCAAGGCTGCCCTGATCCAGCTCAAGAACGCCGTGGCGAACAGCCCGGAAGACGGCGAGGCGCGCCTGGCGCTGGGCACCCTGCAATTGTCGACCGGCGACAACGTCTCGGCCGAGAAGGAACTGGGCCGCGCGCGCGCGCTCGGCATCGCCGACGAGCGGGTGCTGCCGCTGCTGGGCAGCACCCTGGCGCAGCAGGGCAAGTTCAAGGAAGTGCTGGAGCTGATCACGCCCGAGAAGGCCGGCAAATCGGCCGCGCTGCTGTCGCTGCGGGGCGACGCCTTGCTGGGCAGCGGCAAGCCCGACGAGGCGAAACAGGCCTACGAGGCGGCCCTGGCCGCGAACGCCAATTCCGGCGATGCCCTGATGGGCCTGGCGCGCCTGTCCGCCGTACGTGGCGAGCGCGACGCCGCCCTCCTCTACGTCGACCAGGCGGTGGCCAAGGATCCGAAGAATCCCGAAGTCTTCATCATGCAAGGCGCGATGCTGCGCTCGATGAACAAGCCGGACGAAGCCCTGGGCGCCTACGACAAGGCGCTGGCGCTCAAGCCGGATCACCGCGGCGCCCACATCGAGAAAGCGTATATCGAGATCGCGCGCGGCAAGTTTGATGCGGCAAAGAAGGAAGTCGAGGCGGCGGAAAAGAATTCGCCGGGCAGCCTGCTGGTGGTGTACACCCGCGCCCTGTATGAATTCTCGCAAGGCAAGCATTCGGCGGCGCGGGATGCGCTGGCGAAGATCCTCAAGGTCGCGCCCAACCATTATCCGAGCATCCTGCTGGCCGGCGCCTCCGAGCTGCAGCTGGGCGGCACCCAGCAGGCCGAACAGCATCTGCGCAAGTACCTGGAAGCCAATCCGAACAACGTCTATGCGCGCAAGCTGCTGGCCCAGGCCCAGCTCAAGAATTCGCAGCCGGCCGATGCCGCCGCCACCCTGGCGCCGGCCCTGAAGGATGCGCCACAGGATGCCCAGCTGCTGGCCCTGGCCGGCGAATCGTACATGCAGGTGCGCGACTTCGACAAGGCCGCCAACTACCTGCAGCAGGCCGCCACCCTGGCGCCGGAGGCGGCCGCGGTGCGCACCTCGCTGGGGCTGTCGCGCCTGGCCCAGGGCGACCAGGCGCGTGCCCTGAGCGACCTCGAGATGGCCGCCACGCTCGATCCGAAATCGCTGCAGGCGACCATGGCCCTGGTCCAGACCGAGATCAATATGAAGCGCTACGACAAGGCCCTGGCCGCCGTCAATGCGCTCGAAAAACAGCAACCTGACAGCGCGCAAGTGCAGCAGCTCAAGGGCGCCGTCTACATGGTCCAGAACAAGCACGCGGAAGCGCGCGCCGCCTTCGAAAAGGCGCTGTCGCTGCAGCCGAGCTTCCTGCCGGCGGTGACCAACCTGGCGCGCCTGGACGTGCAGGACAAGAAGCCGGATGCCGCCAAGGCCCGCTTCACCGCCTTCCTGGACAAGAACAAGGACAACGTCGAGGCCATGACGGCACTGGGCGAACTGGCCATGCTGCAAAAGAACCAGGCCGAGGCCACGAGCTGGTTCGAGAAGGCCAGCGCAGCCAATCCGAACGCCACCGCGCCTTCGCTCAAGCTCGGCGCGCACTACCTGGCCACCGGGCAGGCGCCCAAGGCACTGGCGCTGGCGCGCAAGCTCCAGACCTCGCATCCGACCGATGCCGGCGTGCTGGAACTGCTCGGCCAGTCGCAGGCCGCGAACAAGGACCTGAACGGCGCGCTCGACACCTACAGCAAGCTGGTCAACGTGCTGCCGAAGGCGCCTGGCGCCCAGCTGCGCCTGGCTCAGGTGCAGCTGGCGCTGAAGAACGAATCGGCGGCCGCCACCCACCTCAAGCGCGCGGTCGACCTCCAGCCCGACTTCGTGCCGGCGCGCCTGATGCAGGTCGACCTGGCGCTGCGCGGCAAGCGTCCGGACGAGGCGCTGGCGGTGGCGCGCGAGCTGCAGAAGGCGGCGCCCAAGGCGCCGGTCGGCCACGTCATCGAAGGGGACGTGCTGATGTCGCAGCAGAAATTTGCCCAGGCCCAGCAGTCCTTTGAAAAAGGCCTGTCCCTGGCGCGCTCGTCGGAACTGACGGTCAAGGTCATGCAGGCCATGCAGGCCGGCGGCAAGAGCAAGGAAGCGCTGGCGCGCGGCCAGGCCTGGCTGGCCGCCCAGCCGGACGACGTGCGTGTCTTGCTGCTGGTCGCCGAGCTCAACCTGGCGTCCAAGGACTACAAGGGCGCCATCGCCAGGCTCGAGAACGCGCAGAAGCGCGCTCCCGAGCATCCGCTGGTGCTGAACAACCTGGCCTGGGCCTACCAGCAGGTGAAGGACCCGCGCGCACTGGCGACCGCCGAGAAGGCATACAAGCTGGCCAGCGACAGCCCGGGCGTGATGGACACCCTGGGCTGGGTGCTGGTGGAGCAAGGCGACACCGCGCGCGGCCTGCCGCTGCTGCAGAAGGCCAGCAGCCAGGCGCCGAACTCGATGGAGATCCGCTACCACCTGGCGCAGGCCCTGCACAAGAGCGGCGACAAGGCCGGCGCACGCCGCGAGCTCGACAAACTGCTGGGGTCGAACGCGCCGTTCGCCCACGCCGACGAGGCGCGCGCGCTGCTCAAGACCCTGTAAGCGGTGCCTTCGCCGCGGGACCTGGCCCGGTCCCGCGGCGCACCCGTTGAGGCGCCCTTCTTCCCATCAGTAAAGGCTCGCGGCCTCATCCTATCGAACGCTGGATTTATTAATGTCGCGATAAGATAACGTTCTCCTAAATGAGGATGTTTATCGTGGACGACGATTCGTACGGAATCCGGCTTACCGATACTTCGGACGGTCGTAACACGGCCAGTATGCTGATCAACAGGATGTATGCCTGGCGCGGCTACGCCGGAGATCACCAGCCCAGTAGCGACCCCAACCGCATCACCCTGACCGCCACCGACAAGGGCGACGTGGTCGGCACGCTCAGCATCGGCATCGATTCCGAGGTCGGCCTGATGGCCGACGAAATCTTCAAGGACGAACTCGACGCCCACCGCCAGCGCGGCGCGAAACTGTGCGAGTTCACCAAGTTCGCCTTCGACCCTTCGGTGCGTTCCAAGACCGCGCTGGCCAATGTGTTCCACCTGGCCGTGATCTACGCGCGCGACATGCATGGCTGTACCGACATCGTGATCGAGGTCAATCCGCGTCACCGCCGCTTCTACGAGCGCATGCTGGGTTTTCGCAAGGAAGGCGAACTCAAGATCAATCCACGGGTCGACGCGCCGGCCTACCTGCTGCGCGTGAACCTGGCCTTCGTCACCGAACAGATCGACCGTTTCGGCGGCACCTGGGCCGCCGAGGGCGAAACAGAAGAACGTTCTTTCTATCCATATTTCTTTTCCCCACGCGAAGAGCGTGGCATTATCAATCGCCTGTTGCGCATGGACGAATCGCATCCGGCATGAGGCCGGGCTCTTGTTCCCCACTTTTTTTGAACCAATGAATAAACCGTTCAACTACGAACAGGCTTTCTCGCGCAATATCGGCTGGGTGACGCAAGCCGAACAGCAGCAATTACGCGGCAAGCGCGTCGCCATTGCCGGCGGCGGCGGGGTCGGCGGCGTGCACCTGCTGACCCTTGCGCGACTGGGTGTGAGCCGCTTCCACATCGCCGATTTCGACAGTTTCGACATCGCCAATTTCAATCGCCAGGTCGGGGCCATGATGTCGACGGTCGGCCAGCCCAAGGCCGAGGTCCTGGCGCGCATGGCGCGCGACATCAATCCCGAGATCGAGATCGAGATCTTTCCGGACGGCGTGCACAAGAACAATCTCGACGCCTTCCTGGCGGGGGTCGACCTGTACGTCGACGCGCTCGATTTCTTCGCCTTCGACGCGCGCCAGCAGACTTTCGCCGCCTGCGCCCGGCTCGGCATCCCGGCCACCACCGGCGCGCCGCTGGGCATGGGAACGGCCCTGCTCAACTTCATGCCGGGCAAGATGACCTTCGAAGAGTATTTCGGCTGGGGCGACCTGCCCGAGCAGGAGAAGGCGATCCGATTCGTGGTCGGCCTGGCCCCCGCCGGCCTGCACCGGCCTTATCTGATGGTGCCGGGATCGGTCAACCTGGCGGAGCGGCGCGGCCCATCGACCATCATGGCTTGCCAGCTGTGCGCCGGCGTCTGCGCCACCGAGGCGCTCAAGATCCTGCTCGGCCGCGGCGACGTGCTGGCGGCGCCCTGGGGCATGCAGTTCGACGCCTATCGCAACAAGCTCAAGCGCACCTGGCGGCCGGGCGGCAACCGCCATCCGATCCAGCGGCTGATGCTGGCGATCGGGCGGCGCCAGTTCGCGCGCATGGCGGCCGCCGGACGCTGAGCGAGCGCCGCCGGCCGGCGGCTTCCCGGACATAAAAAAGCCACTGCCGGATCGCTCCGGCAGTGGCTTTTACCTTTGCACATCGAGCCTGCGAGGCAGGCCCGTGCGTCGTGCTCAGGCGGCTTTCTTGTTGCGGCGGCGGGCGCCGTACAGGCCCAGCATGCCCAGGCCCAGCAGGGCGACCGATGCAGGCTCAGGCACTTCGGCCGCGTTGCCGAAGACCACGTCGAGCGAACCATTGATACGCTGGGTGCCGCCGACCTGGAAGTTGTTCAGCTGGCCCGACTGGAACGACATGTTGTAGAACGGATTCGGCGAGGTAAAGAACTCTGGACCGAAACCAGCCAGGGCGAACGTCGAGTCGGCGCCGAAGCTACCGCAGTTGATGCCGCGAGGACCGCAGGTCGGCAGAGTCGGATCGAGTACGCCGAAGCCCGACAGCGGATCGCCTTCCGCCAGCAGCAGGTCGTCGCCGGTGTTGCCGAGGATGACGCCGTCAGCTCCCGTTGCGCCAAGGCCGAAGGTGGTGTTCAGGCCTGCATCCAGGTACATCGCCAGGCTACCGCTGCCTTCGGTGAAGGTGAACTGATTACGCCCGTTCACGACGCCATAGGTGCCGCTGGCCCGGTACACAGCATACAGGCCGTAGTCGTTGGTCAACCCGGTGCCGTTGACGGTGGTATTGCCTTCGCCGGTAACGAATTGGCCTGCATTCCAGTACAACGACACGTCGAAAGTACCGCTCGTGGAAGTAGGGGTGCTCGGAGTGAAGGTAGCGACTTCGCTGTAGTTGCCGGTGATCTTGTCGGCGGTGAACGAGCGGCCGTCATACTCCACGGTGAACGGGTTGAAGTTGTCGGCGTGGGCGGCGGTGCCGAACAGCGAGGTGGCGGCAATGGCGCAAGCGATTACGGTCTTCGAAACTGCTTTCATCTTGGATCTCCTGGTTGTAGGGTTCGTACTAACGATCTCTATGTAAGCAACCATCGTGCCAGCAAACTCGATCCTTTTAAAATCAACTACTTAAGCCAGTATTTCGTAGAAGAAATTACAACACTGTAAAAGATCCCGACAGCCCCATTTAAGAAATTCTCATGGCGCTGTCGGTCTTGTCCTACAGGGGTTTCCGCAGCACTACATTCCAGGTATTTCCGGAGGTGAATTCGCTGGCGACCTCGTAGCCAGCCGCCAGCACCTTGGCGCGCAGCTCCTCGACGTGGAAGGGGCTGTACAGGATGCCCTTGCGGATGCCCCAGTCATTGATCTTCTGCGCCGCCCAGCGCAGCGGTGCGAAACCGGACGGATACAGCAGCACGTTGGCGGCCAGCGTCCCGCCCGGCTTGAGCACGCGCAAGATGTCGCGCAAGGCGCCGTCGACCGTCGGGAAGCAGTGGATCGAATTGGCGATATTGGCGGTGTCGAAGCGGTTGTCGGCGAACGGCAGCTGGGCCGCGTCGGCATGCTGCACCTCGACCTGCGGATTACCGGCGAAGCGGCGCTTGGCGCCGGCCAGCATCGACGGGGCGTAGTCGATGCCGGTCACCTTGACCGGCGGCAGCTTGCGGCGGCGGCGCCAGTTCAGGACCATCTCGAGCAGGGTGCCGGTGCCGCAGGCCACCTCCAGGTGGTCGGGTCCGAAATTCGGCCCGAAGAAGCGCATCTGGGTGCCGATCGTGCTGTTATAGGCGAAGGTGAGAATGAAAAAGCCGCGCAGGTCGTACCACCACGGTTCGGATGAATAGGCTTCGGCGATTTCATCCCTGGTCTTACCGGTCGTCATGGAGCGTCCTCGTTGATTGGATAGAAGCGGAAAATATAGGTCGTTAATGAACTGCAGGCAAGCGAGGATCGGGTAGCTCAGCCCAGCTGGCGCAGGCGGTTGATGATGCCGGCCTCTTCGCGCGGCGAGAAGAACCACGGAAACAGCGAGCGCTCGCCCACCGCCCGGTCCTGCATGCCGCCCCATTTCTCCACCTGTTCGGTGCCGAAGGCGGTGTCGACGCGCAGCAGCACCGCCGGGGCCTGCACCCGCGGGTTGGGGCGCGACTCGCACACGGTCTGGAAGCCGAGCATGGCTTCGTAGAAGCGGCGATGACGCGGATTGACTTCGATGAAGATATCCTTGCAGCCGTTCAGGTCGCGGGCATAGATCAGGGCCACGTGGAACAGCGAGGCCAGCACCGCCTTGGACTTGACCGCCGGGTCGACCGCCAGCTTGGTGATCTCGCACACCCGCCCGTCGCTGCGCCGCACATCGATGCAATCCTTGAACACCTGGTCGGCCAGCAAGCCGATCTCGGAATCCAGGCCCAGGCTCAGCGTGCCGAACACCTGGCCGTGGTCGGATGCCGTCAAGGTGATCCGGTTGGGGTCGCTTTGCACCTGGTGGTTGCCGCTGTAGCCGCGCCAGGAATACATCTTACTGATGAGCATGCTGGCGGAATTGCGCTGTGAATCGATATCGGCCGCGCGGATACCGAACACGCGCTCGTTGATGGCGACGTCGATGATGCTGGGTCCGTCGGAAGCGGCGACCTCGTCGTCGCCTGGGCCGGCACAGAAGGAGGCCGGCGCTAATGTCTCGATCATGGTCATTCTCCAGGCAGTCCGGCACGTCGAGTGACGGCGGCATTCCTGATCATCATAGCATTATAAATTACAAATTATCAATTGTATTAACTAGGAGTATTTAATACTTTGACATTTTGAATGTCACCGCATGGTGGACGATAGCAGCTTCAGCAGGCACTGCGGCGCGCGGGGACAATATGTCTTGAAGAAAGTAACCAGCGCACTGGTGGTGACCGGTTGTGCGGCAAGGCGCCGCCGTGGCGAACGCCAGGGGGAAGACGACCGGCGCGAGGGCCGGCCGGGCAGGATGAACGGGCTTAGAAGAAGCTTTCGGGAATGACCAGGATGTCGCCTGGACGCATCATGACATTGGCCGAGATGTCGCCATCCTTGATCAGGTCGTCGAGACGCACATTGATTTTTTCCTGCTTGCCTTCGACGGTGCGCACGATGCTGGCCTTGTTACCCGAGGCAAACTCGGTGACGCCGCCCACCGCGATCAGCACGTCCATCAGCGACATCTCGCGACGATACGGCAGCGCCTGCGGGCGCGCCGCCTGGCCGATCACGCGGATCTGTTCGTTGAAATTGCCGACGAAGTTGGTCACGACCACGGTGACCACCGGCTGCTGGATGAACTGGGCCAGGGCCTGCTCAATGTCACGCGCGAGCTGGGTCGAAGTCTTGCCGGCTGCCGGCAGGTCTTCGACCAGCGGAGTCGTGATCTTGCCATCCGGCCGCACCGGGACCGACATCGACACTTCCGGATTGCGCCAGACGATGATGTTGACGGCATCGCCCGGTCCAATCAGATAGTCCGGGTTGACCGGCGCCAGCGCGGCGGTGCTGGGAGGTACCGGAGTGGAACAGCCGCCCAGCAGCAGCATGCAAGCGGCGGCGCCGGTTGCCAACAGATTCTTCATGGTCTTCGTCATCATCGCGTTCATCCCCTTCGCGCCTACCGGCCATCCCTGGTGGAATAGTGTTCGACGTGAATCAAAAATTGTAATTTCGCCATCACGGCCTGCGCTATTGTAGCGCAGACCGGCGTGGCGACAAGCCATGCACAATTGAAATACTTGCGTGTTGCTGCCGTACGCCAGCGCGCGCCGCCCACCGATGCTAGCGGCTCAGCAATTCCCGCACGTGGCGCACCGGAATGGCATAGGTGATGCCGCTGGGGGTCGAGATCGCCGATTCCTTCAAGCCTTTCACGAACACCATATTGATCACGCCCACCACCTCCCCGGTCGCGGGGTCGTACAACGGCGAGCCGCTGTTGCCCGGATAGGCGGTGCCGTCGAGCTGGTAGATGCTGAACGGCGTGCGCTGCAGCCGGGCCACGGCGCGCGCATCGAGGCGGCGCGCGCTGAGCGAAGGCTGCATCACCGGCGTGATCGCAGCCAGCAGCGCGCGGTGGGTGGCCGGGTGGAGGCCCAGCACCATGCCAAGCGGAAAGCCGGTGAAGGCCAGGTCCTGGCCCTCGACCGCCCTGTCCGCGTCATCCAGGCGCAGGGCCGGCAGCGGCGCGCCTTCCAGGCGCAGGTGAGCCAGGTCGTGCTCGCGGTCCAGGGCCACCAGCTGGGCCGGGCGGAAGCGCACCCCGGCGCCGTCCGGCAGCACCACGCCGAGCTGCTCCATGCGCGCCGCATCGAGCTTGTCCGGCACCACGTGGGAATTGGTGATCACGCTCAGGCCGTCGCCGACCACGAAGCCGGTGCCGCTGAACACGATCGCCGGGCTGCGCGTCTGCAGCTGCGTGCCGACGCCCACGATAGACGGCTTGACCGCCGCCACCGTCTGCGGCAGGGTCGCCGCCTGCAGACCGGCTCCCGCCCACCAGAGCAGCGCGCCGGCGGCCAGGCGTTTTGAAAATAGTCTTCGCGTCATCAAACCTTCACAATCTTGAGGTAGTTGTAACAGAGCTGAGGCAATCGTACAGCCCCTTTCCATTTTTAAACATTACAATAAGCTTCTTTGAATTTCAGCAACTATTTGAAGAACCGCGCGGCCCTGAAGGGCCACGAACCGAACCCCGGCAGATAGGTGGATTCGTTTAGCGAAATACAACATGCGAATTCTTCAGATGTTTGCGATAATGCAACAACTGGCATGATGCAATTTGTTTAACATCTTCTTATTGCAGTGCGGAACATGTGTTGCAAACCGATGGCATCGGTGACCACGAATCGCTGCATCCCTTAACCCTCAATTGCAATTGATTAGGGTACAAGCGATCATGCACATTGTTTATTTGTTGAGCCTGCAGCCCAGGCCCTGACCGACGAGATCGACACGATGGCTGAAATCACAACCCAGATTCTTCACCTCCTCAAAGCCATCGGCAAGTACCGCTGGCATGCAGTCGTCATCACCTGGGTGGTGGCGCTGGCCGGCTGGGGGGTGGTGTATTCGCTCCCCAATCAGTACGAGGCGTCGGCGCGCGTCTACGTCGACACTCAGACCATACTCAAGCCCCTGCTGTCGGGCATGACCACCCTGCCGAACCTGAACCAGCAGGTGCAGTTCATGCGCCGCACCTTGATGAGCCGCCCGAACGTCGAGCGCGTGGCGCGCGAGCTCGACCTCGACTCCCGCACGCGTACCCCCAAGGAATTCGACAGGCTGGTCGACGACATGATCGACAAGCTCAAGATGGCCGGCACCGGCCGCGAGAACATCTATACCATCAGCTACACCGGCACCAGCGCGCGCGAGAGCAAGGACGTGGTGCAGGCCTTCCTGACGATCTTCGTCGAGGGCAGCTTCGCCGGCAAGAAGCAGGACTCCGAAAAGGCAGTCCAGTTCATCGACGAACAGATCCGCAGCTATGAAGAACGCCTGGCCGCGGCCGAGAACTCGCTCAAGGAATTCAAGATCAAGAATATGGGCATGCTGCCGCGCGCCGGCGCCGACTACGGCGCGCGCCTGATGTCGGCCACCGAAGCCCTGAACCAGGCGCAGCTCGACCTGGCCGAGGCCGAACAGGCGCGCAATGCGATCCGCAGCAGGATGTCGGGCGACTACAAGGGCGGCGCCGGCGCCCCGGTGCTGCGCGACCCGGCGCTGGACGAACGCATCGCTGCCGTCAACAAGAACCTGGACAGCCTGCGTACCCAGTACACCGAACAGCACCCCGACATCGTCGCCAACCGCCGCCTGCTCGAGCAGCTGATGGAGCGCCGCGCCGATGCGGCCAAGAATCCCGTGCAGAGCTCGGACCCGGGCGCCAGCTTCAGTCCCATGCTGCAGCAGCTGACCGTACAGCTGTCCGACGCCGAGGCGCGCGTCGCTTCGCTGCGGGCACGCGTGAACGAATACAGCGCCCGCGTGGCGCGCCTGCGCGGCCAGAGCGAACTGGTGCCGGAGGTCGAAGCCCAGCTGGCCCAGCTCAACCGCGATTACGAAGTCAACCGCCAGAACTACCAGCGCCTGGTCGAGCGGCGCGAATCGGCCAAGCTGTCGGGCGAGGTGTCCTCGGTCACCGACATGCTGACCTTCCGCGTGATCGATCCGCCGATCGCGCCGGCCGTGCCGACCGGTCCGAACCGCCTGCAGCTGTTCTCGCTGGTGTTCGTCGGCGCCCTCGCCGCCGGCCTGGCCGGCGCCCTGCTGCTGAGCCAACTGCGCCCGACCTTCCTCAGCCAGGCCTCCCTGCGCGAGGCCACCGGCCTGCCGGTCCTGGGTTCGGTGAGCATGAACTGGACCTCCGAACAGACCGTGCTGCGCAAGCGCCGCCTGGTCGCCCTTGCCGCTTCGGTGTTGCTGCTGTTCGGCGCCTATGGCGCCGGCGTCGCCGCCATCCTGGTCCGCCCCGCGATGTAAGGCCGGATGGCCAATAAGGAGTAAATGTGAGCATTATCGAAAAAGCCGCCAGCCGCATCGACCAGCAGCGCCAGAACGCCGCCCCCGTCAATCCCGCCGCCAGCATCGTGCCGGCCGAGCCGCCACTGGTCGAAGCACCGGCCGCCGTGCTGGTCGACGTGCCGGTCGCGCCGGCCCCGACGCCGGACCTGGCCGCGGAAGCCGCGCCCGCCCCGGCGCGCACCCGCCGTGTCGAACTCGACCTGGGCCGCATGCGCGAGCTGGGCATGGTCACCGCCGCCGGCGGCCGCACCAACCTGCTGGAAGAATTCCGCATCATCAAGCGCCCGCTGCTCAAGCGCGCCTTTGCCGAGCGCGGTCCGAAGGACAACCCGGCCAACCTGATCATGATCACCAGCTCGCTGCCCGGCGAAGGCAAGACCTATTGCGCGATCAACCTGGCGATGAGCATCGCCATGGAGCTCGACCACACCGTGCTGCTGGTCGACGCCGACGTGGCGCGTCCGTCGGTCCTGCGCACGCTCGGCCTGCCGGCCCAGCGCGGCCTGATGGACATCCTGGTCGACGACACGCTCCAATTGCCGGACGTGATCCTGCGCACCAACGTCGACACCCTGGCGCTGCTGCCGGCCGGCGCCACCTCCAACGCCGCCACCGAGCTGCTGGCCAGCTCGACGATGGCCGCCATGCTGACCGAACTGGCCAACCGCTATCCGGACCGCGTCATCATCTTCGACTCGCCGCCGCTGATGCTGACCACCGAGGCGCGCGTGCTGGCCAGCCACATGGGCCAGATCGTGGTGGTGGTGGAAGCCCAGACCACGACCCAGCATGCGGTCAAGGAATCGCTGCAGCAGCTCGAAGGCATGAGCAACGTCAATCTCGTCTATAACAAGACCAGGGATATCCCCGGCATCGAAGAAACGTATGACTATCACTACGGCTAAAGAATCCGCCGTCATCCGCTCGCGGCGCATGCCGGGACGCCGGATGCCCGTCCTGACGCCGCTGGCGGTGGCGGTGCTGCTGCTGGCCGCCCTGCCGGCCCACGCCGACTGGCGTGTGACGCCGACCCTGAGGGTGGTCGAGACCTGGACCGATAACGTCAACCTGACGGAAGACGAACTCGCGTACAGCGACCTGATCACACAGATATCGCCCGGCTTCAGGCTCAGCAACCAGACCCGGCGCCTGACCGTGAACGCCAGCGCCCAGCTGCATACGTTCGCCTACCTGCACGACAGCGACAAGCGCAACCGCGACGGTTCCTTCGGTGATGGCGAAAACGGCGGCGTGTCGAGCGTGCGGCGCAGCTACCGCGCCAACCTGCGCGGCGAACTGGCGCAAGACCTGCTGTACGTCGACGCCACCGCGTCGCGCGGCCAGCAGAACATCTCGGCCTTCGGTCCGCGCATCACCAACGACCAGTATTCGAACGCGAACCGTACCGACATCGATACCTGGAGCATCAGCCCTTACCTGCTGAAGAATTTCGGCAGCACCGCCGCGGGCCAGTTGCGCTTCACGCGCGACTCGGTCGGTGGCGGCGACAATATCGGCTTTCGGCGCACCGGCGGCAACACCCTGCTGGCCTCGCTGGTGAACGGTCCCGCCTTCCGCACCGTCGGCTGGGGCGTCACCTACACCAAGCAGGACCTGAACGGCGGGCGCTATGGCGACTCCTCGAGCGAAATGCTGGCCACTAACCTGCGCTACATGGTCAACGGCCGCTTCTCGCTGTTGGCCAACGCCGGCTACGACCGCTACGAGTTCGAAGGACTGGGCGGCGGCGAGCAAGGCGCCAACTGGTCGCTCGGCTTCGCCTGGACGCCGTCCTCGCGCACCAGCCTGCAGGCCACCGCCGGCCGCCACTTCTATGGCAACACCGGCAACCTGATGGCCCTGCACCGCAGCCGCCACACCAGCTGGAACGTGAGCTACAACGACGTCATCACGACGTCGCGCCAGCAGTTCACGCTGCCGTCGACGATCGACACCGCGGGCCTGCTCGACCGCATGTTTTCCACCGCCTACCCGGATCCGGTAGTGCGCGCGCAGGTGGTGCAGGCCTATATCGACCAGACCGGCCTGCCGCCATCGCTGTCCGACAGCATCAACTACCTGAGCAACCGCTTCATGCGCCAGAAGCGGCTGCAGGCATCGATGGTGTACCGCAAGGGCCGCAGCAGCGCGGTGCTGTCGGCCCATGCCAGCGACCGCAGCGCGATCTCGGACCAGCAAAGCGACAGCCCGCTGCTGGGCAGCCAGCAGGGCCGCTACAGCGACAACGTGCGCCAGCGTGGCTTCGAAGCGAACTACACTTACCGGCTGAACTCGCGTTCGAACCTGACCGCCCGCTACGACATCGACGAAAGCGAGTCGCGCGACCGCGGCTACAAGAGCACCCAGCGCGTGTTCCAGCTCGGCGTGTCGCGCCGTTTCGGCGAGACCATCGGATCGGTCGACCTGCGTCGTCGCAGCGGCGACCGTTTCAACGCCGGCACCTACACCGAGAACGCCATTTCGGCCAGCCTGTTCAAGACGTTTTAAGCGCAACAGACCCCAGGGAACCACGATGTACGAATCCTATTACGGCCTGTCGGCCAAGCCCTTCCAGCTCCGCCCGGACCCGCATTTCTTTTTCGGTTCCAAGGGCCACAAGCGCGCCATGGCCTACCTCGACTACGGCCTGTCGCAGGGCGAGGGCTTCATCGTCATCACGGGCGAGGTCGGCGCCGGCAAGACCACGCTGGTGCGCAACCTGCTGGGCCGCATCCCGCTCGACCAGATCATCGCGGCGCACATCGTCAACACCAGCCTCGATCCCGAAGACACGCTGCGCATGGTAGTCTCCGCCTTCGGCCTGCCCTACGAGGGCGCCAGCAAGGCCGAGCTGCTCAATCGCCTGGAACAATTCCTGCGCTCGGTCGACCGCCAGGGCAAGCGCGCCCTGCTCGTGATCGACGAGGCCCAGAACCTGAACGCGCGCACGGTCGAAGAGCTGCGCATGCTGTCCAATTTCCAGACCGACGACCGCTCGCTGCTGCAGACCTTCCTGCTCGGCCAGCCCGAGTTCCGCGCCACCCTGCACAGCCCCACCATGCAGCAGCTGCGCCAGCGCGTGATCGCCAGCTACCACCTGGGACCGATGGACGCGCAAGAGACCCGCGCCTACGTCGAGCACCGCCTGGCCACGGTCGGCTGGAAGGGCGACCCGTCGTTCGACGACGCCGCCCACGCCGCGATCTATGCCTACAGCGGCGGCATTCCGCGCAAGACCAACACGCTGATGGACCGCGTGCTGCTGATGGGCTACCTCGAAGAACTGCATGGATTCGGCGGCGCCCACATCGAGGAAGTCGTGCGCGACATCTCGGACGAGTTCCAGGCCCCCGACGGACTGGGCGAGCCTGAGCCGGCCTCCATGCGCGCGACCTCCGGCCAGCACCAGCTGCAGCACGGGGAACGGCGCAGCGCCAGCGTCGAGCAGCTCGACGAACGCATGATGCGCCTCGAAAAATCGATCGTGTCGGTGCTGTCGATCTTGAAAAAGATCGCCGCCACCCCACCCGGTGCGCAGTCCGGCACCTCTCCGCGCCACGTGGACAACCAGGAATAACAGTTCAGGAACCCGGCAATGAAAATGACCGCTCCCGCAGCCCGGCCGCGTCCAGCGCCCGGCGAGAAGATCCGCAATGCGATGACCTGCGACGTCGAGGACTACTTCCAGGTCTCGGCCTTCGCCCCCTACATCGACCGCGCCAGCTGGCCGATCCGCGAATGCCGGGTCGAGGCCAATATGGAACGCATCCTGGCGCTGTACGAGCGCCACGGCGTGCGCGCGACCTTCTTCACCCTGGGCTGGATCGCCGAGCGCTATCCCGCCATGGTGCGCCGGATCGTCGCCGCCGGCCACGAACTGGCCAGCCACGGCTACGGCCACCTGCGCGCCTCGGACCAGAGCCGGGCCGAATTCGACAACGACATCCGGTCGAGCAAGGCGCTGCTGGAAGACATCGGCGGACAAGCCGTGGTCGGCTACCGCGCGCCGAGCTTCTCGATCGGCCACGCCAACCTGTGGGCGCTGGACGCGCTGCACGAGGCCGGCTACAAGTACAGCTCGAGCATCTATCCGATCGCCCACGACCACTACGGCATGCCGGACGCGCCGCGCTTCGCCTTCTATCCGAACGGCCCGGACGGGCTGCTGGAAGTACCGATCACCACGGTCAAGATGGCGGGCCGCAACCTGCCGGCCGGCGGCGGCGGCTACTTCCGCCTGCTGCCCTACGCCCTGTCGCGCTGGATGATGGAGAAGGTCAACCGCGAGGACGGCGAACCGGCCCTGTTCTACTTCCACCCGTGGGAAGTCGATCCCGGCCAGCCGCGTCCCGAAGGCCTGGGCGCCAAGGCGCGCTTCCGCCACTACGTCAATATCGACCGCATGGAGCGGCGCCTGGAACAGCTGGCGCGCGACTTCAAGTGGGACCGCATGGACCGCATCTTCCTGGACAAGCCATGAACTCGATCATCGAAGCGGCGCAGGCCAAGCGCGCCATGCCGGCCGCCGCCGCCGGCGCCCAGACCCTGCGCCTGATGCAGCCGCAGGACGCAGCCCGCTGGGACGCTTTCGTGCGCGCCTGCCCCAGCGCCACCTTCTTCCACCTGTCGGGCTGGCAGAAAGTCATCGAGCAGTCGTTCGGCATCAAGACCTGGTTCTACTACGTGGAGCAGGACGGCCAGATCCAGGGCGTGCTGCCGCTGGCCGAGATCAAGAGCCGCCTGTTCGGCCACTCGCTGGGCGCGATGCCGTTCTGCGTGTACGGCGGCGTGGCCGCGGTCGACGACGGCGCGCGCCTGCTGCTCGACGGCGCGGCCGACCAGCTCGCGAAGAAGCTGGGCGTGGGCCACCTGGAATACCGCGGCATGCAGCGCGCCCATCCGGGCGACGACTCGTGGCATACCAAGGAACTGTACGTCACCTTCCGCAAGGAGATCACGGGCGACGACGAGACCAATATGAACGCCATCCCGCGCAAGCAGCGCGCGATGGTGCGCAAGGGGATCAAGCTGGGCCTGAAGGGCGTGGTCGAGGACAACGTCGACCGCATGTTCGAGGCCTACGCCACCAGCGTACTGCGCCTGGGCACCCCGGTGTTCCCGAAAAAATACTTCGCCCTGCTACAAAAAACCTTCGGCGACGAGTGCGAGGTGCGCACCATCTATACCGAAGACGACCGCCTGGTGGGCTCGGTGCTGTCGTTCTACTGGCGCGACGAGGTGGTGCCCTACTACGGCGGCGGCACCGACCTGGCGCGCTCGGTGGCCGGCAACGACTTCATGTACTGGAACCTGATGCAGGCCGCTAGCGCCCGCGGCTGCCGCCTGTTCGACTTCGGCCGCAGCAAGCTGGGCACCGGCGCCTACGACTTCAAGAAGAACTGGGGCTTCACGGCCGAGCCGCTGCCGTATGAATACAAACTCTACGCATCGACCCAGCTGCCGGACAACAATCCGCTGAACCCGAAGTACCAGCTGTTCATCAAGATGTGGAAGAAGCTGCCGCTGCCGGTGGCGAACTTCCTGGGTCCCTACATCGTGCGCAACCTGGGGTAATGCCGTGCAAGACCTGCTGCTGCTGATCCACCGCATCCCCTACCCGCCCAACAAGGGCGACAAGATCCGCTCGTACAACCTGCTCAAGCACCTGGCGCGCGACTACCGGGTGCACCTGGCGACCTTCGTCGACGACGCCGACGACTGGCAGCACGTGCCCACCGTCGAAGCGATGTGCGCCAGCAGCC
Source organism: Massilia timonae CCUG 45783 (assembly GCF_000315425.1). Lineage (GTDB taxonomy): Bacteria > Pseudomonadota > Gammaproteobacteria > Burkholderiales > Burkholderiaceae_D > Telluria > Telluria timonae. Next base: position 766,124 of record NZ_JH992922.1, read on the forward strand.
ATTTCGCGGCCCTCAATCCCCTGCTGGCGCGCGTGCGCAGCCTGGGCGCGCTGGTCAAGAACCGCTCGCTGTCGCTGGACTACTACCAGGATGCGGGCATGGCGCGCTGGGTCGAGCAGACCGTGGCCGCGCACGGCATCAAGCGCGTGATGGTGTTCTCGTCGCCGATGGCGCAATACGTCGATGGCATCCGCGACGCGCGCCGCGTGATCGACTTCTGCGACGTCGACTCGGACAAATGGCGCCAGTACGCCGACAAGAAATCGTGGCCCATGAGCTGGCTGTACCGCCACGAGGCGCGCCAGCTGCTGCGCTACGAGCGCCAGGTGGCCAGCCAGTACGACGCCTCGCTGTTCGTCTCCAAGCCCGAGGCCGACCTGTTCCGCCAGCTGGCGCCCGAGAGCGTGGCGCGCATCGGCCACTTCAGCAACGGGGTCGACACCGACTACTTCTCGCCCGAGCACGCGCTGGCCAGCCCCTACGCAGCGGGCGAAAAGGCGCTGGTGTTCACCGGCGCCATGGATTACTGGCCCAACGTCGACGCCGTGCAGTGGTTCTGCGACGACGTGTTCCCGGCCCTTTCCGCGCAAGACCCGGCGCTGCGCTTCTACATCGTCGGCTCGCGCCCGAATCCGCAGGTCCAGGCGCTGGCCCAGCTGCCCGGCGTGACCGTCACCGGCACCGTGCCCGACGTGCGGCCCTATATCCGCCACGCCACGCTGGCGGTGGCGCCGCTGCGCATCGCGCGCGGCATCCAGAACAAGGTGCTCGAAGCGATGGCCATGGGCACACCGACCGTGGTCTCGCCGCAGGCGCTGGAAGGCATCGATGCGGTGCCGGACCAGGAACTGGCCGTGGCCGACGGCGCCCCGGCCTGGATCGAAACCCTGGGGGCGCTGCTGGTGCGCGACAACCGGGAGATGGGCCGCGCCGCTCGGGCGCGGGTCGAACATCATTACAGCTGGCCGAGCAACCTGGCCTGCATCGAGGAGCGACTGGAATGCTCGTGAACCCACCCAAGGACCTGGCCGGCGCCGCGCCGCACGCCGCCGCCACCCCGCTGGCGCCCTCGAGCGCGATGCTGATCGCGCTCGCGCTGCTGGCGCCCTTCTTCCTCTACCTCGGCACCGCCGGGTCGCTGGTCGCGATCTGGAACAGTTCCGAGACCTTCGCCCACGGCTATGCGATCCTGCCGATCAGCCTGTGGCTGATCTGGCGCCGGCGCGCGGTGTTCAACGCGGTGCCGGCGCGGCCCTGGGCCCCGGCCCTGCTGCTGGTGGCCATGCTGGGCGCCGGCTGGCTGCTGGCGCGCATGGGCGAGGTGCAGGTGGTGATGCAGTACGCCTTCGTGTCGATGTTCCCGGTGATCGCGCTGGCCATGCTGGGCCCGCGCCTGGCGGGGGCGCTTGCTTTTCCCCTTCTGTTCCTGCTGCTGGCGGTGCCGTTCGGCGAAGTCTTCGTCGGCCCCCTGATCAACCTCACCGCCGACTTCACCGTGTGGGCGGTCCAGGCCACCGGCATCCCGGTGCTGCGCAACGGCACCCGCTTCGAGCTGCCGACCGGCTCCTGGTCGGTGGTGGAAGCCTGCAGCGGCGTGCGCTACCTGATTTCGTCGTTCACCCTGGGCTGCCTGTACGCCTACCTGACCTACCGCTCCACCGCGAAGCGCCTGCTGTTCGTGGCGGTGTCGATCGTGGTGCCGATCGTCGCCAACGGCCTGCGCGCCTACATGATCGTGATGATCGGCCACCTGTCCGGCATGGAGCTGGCCACCGGCGTCGACCACCTGATCTATGGCTGGGTGTTCTTCGGCCTGGTGATGCTGCTGATGTTCTGGGTCGGCAGCTTCTGGCGCGACGACGACGAACCGGCAGTCGCCAATGCATCCACACCGGCGGCGGCCGCCACCATGGCGGGCAACCCGGCGCCGGCCTCGACGGTCCGCATGGCGGCGATGTGCGCCGCCGTGGTGGCGCTCACCGCGCTGTGGCCGGGCTTCGCGCGCTACAACGACGCCGCCAACCTCAATCCGCAGCCGGTCCAGCTGTCCACGGTGGCGGTGGGCTGGCCGCAGGTGGCGCCGTTCGCCGACTGGACCCCGCGCTGGGTCAACCCGGACGCGACCTACCGCGCCACCTTCCGCAACAGCGAAAGCATGCCGCCGGTCGCGCTCGACATCATGTACTACCGCAACCAGCGCAACGGCAAGGCCCTGATCAGCTCCGTCAACACCCTGGCCACCTCGGACGACGCCTGGCATGCCGTCGGCGGCGCGCTGCGCAGCGAAACCCTGGACGGCCAGCCGCTGACCCTGCGCGAAACGCGCCTGAACGGCCCGACCGGCCAGATCCTGGTGTGGCAGTGGATGTCGATCGACGGCCACCTGACGGCCAACAACTACGTCGGCAAGCTGCTGCAGGCCCAGGCCAAGCTGCGCTTCCGCGGCGACGACGGCGCCGTGGTGCTGCTGTCGGCGCCGGTGCGCGACAATCCGGAAAGCGCGCGCGCCGCCCTGCGCGCCTTCCTGGCCGGCCAGGGCCAGGCGATCGAGCGCGCGCTGGACCATGCGCGCACCCATTGACGGTCACGACCATGCATAGCGAGCTGACGGTCCTGAACGCGCAGCGGCCCCTGGTCGTGCACCTGGTCTATTCGCTCGATGTGGGCGGACTGGAGACGCTGCTGGTCGACTGCATCAACCGCCTGCCGCCGGAAAAATACCGGCACGCGGTCGTCTGCCTGACGCGTTACTCGGATTTCGCCCAGCGCATCACCCAGCCCGGGGTCGAGCTGTTCGCCCTGAACAAGCCGCCCGGGAACGGCGCGCAAGTGCACGTCGACTTCTGGAAGCTGATGCGGCGCCTGCGTCCGGCCATCCTGCACACGTATAACCTGGCGGCGATGGAGTTCTGCTTCACCGCAGCCGTGGCCGGGGTGCCGGTGCGCATCCACGCCGAGCATGGCCGCGACGCCTCCGACCCGCAGGGCCTGAACAGGAAGCACAACTTCCTGCGCCGCCGCCTGGCGTCCTTCATCGACCGCTACATCCCGGTGTCGGACGACCTGCAGCGCTGGCTGGCCGAGGTGGTCCGCATCCCGGCCGCGCAGAACCACCTGATCAAGAACGGGGTCGACACCGAGCGCTTCAAGCCGCGCACGGATGCGATCGCCGCCGCGCCATGGGGGCCGGACGACATCGTGATCGGCGCCGTGGCGCGGGTGCAGGACGTCAAGAACCACCGCGGCCTGGTGGCCGCCTTCGCCCTGCTGCGCGAACGCCTGCCCGCCCTGCGCGAGCGCCTGCGTTTGACGATCGTCGGCGACGGCCCGCTGCTGGGCGCGATCCGCGAGCAGGTGGCCCAGGCCGGCGTGCAGGACGCCGTATGGCTGCCCGGCGCGCGCGCCGATGTGGCCGAGCTGCTGCATGGCTTCGACGTGTTCGCCCTGCCCTCGCTAGCCGAGGGCACGCCGGTGTCGCTGCTGGAGGCGATGGCCTGCGGCCTGCCGTCGGTGTGCTCGAACGTGGGCGGCATCCCGGAAGTGATCACCGATGGCGTGCACGGCCTCTTGGCGCCGGTCGAGGTGGACGCCCTGGCCGAGGCGCTGGCGCGCTACGTGCAGGACCCGGCCATGCGGGCGCGCCACGGCGCCGCCGCGCGCGAACGCATCGAAGAAAAATACAGCATGGCCGCCATGCTGCGCGCCTATATGGCGCTGTACGACGGCCTGGTCGCGCGCAAGGCGCCGGCCCGGCTGCGCCAATCCATGAATACCTAACAACGCAGGAAGTGAACGAGCATGTGCGGAATCGTCGGCATTTTTGATACCCAGGGAACTCGCGAGATCGACCGCGCGGCGCTGGGCCGCATGAACGAGAGCCAGCACCACCGCGGCCCGGACGAAGGCGAGCTGTATCTGGAAACGGCGCTCGGCATGGGCCACCGCCGGCTGTCGGTGATCGACCTGGCCAGCGGCCAGCAGCCGATCCGCAACGCCCAGGGCGACGTGGTGATGGTGTTCAACGGTGAGATCTACAACTACCGCGCGTTGCGCGACGAGCTGGTCGCGCTCGGCTTCGCCTTCCGCACCAAGTCCGACACCGAGGTGCTGCTGCACGCCTACCAGGCCTGGGGCCAGGACTGCCTGCAGCGCCTGCGCGGCATGTTCGCCTTCGCCATCTGGGACAGGAAAAAACAGACGCTGTTCCTGGCGCGCGACCACCTGGGCGTCAAGCCGATGTTCTACGCGCTGCTGCCGAACGGCCTGTTCGTGTTCGGCTCCGAGCTGAAATCGATCATGACCCACCCCGAACTGTCGCGCAAGCTCAACCCGCGCGCGGTCGAGGATTACTTCGCCTTCGGCTACGTGCCGGAACCGCACACCATCTTCCACGGTGCCTTCAAGCTGGCGCCGGGCCACCGCATCACGCTGAAGGCCGGCGACAGCGAGGTGAAACCCGAGCAGTACTGGGACATTCCGTTCCAGCGCGCCCCGCAGCGCCCGATGCAGGAAATCGAACAGGAACTGACGGCGCGCCTGCAGGAATGCGTGCAGAGCCAGATGGTGGCCGACGTGCCGCTCGGCGCCTTCCTGTCGGGCGGCGTCGATTCGAGCGCGGTGGTGGCGATGATGGCGCAGCAGAATCCCGATTCGGTGGTCACCTGCTCGATCGGCTTCGACGATCCCGAGTACGACGAATCGAAGTACGCGAATGAAGTCGCCACGCGCTACCGCACCACCCACCACGCCCAGGTCGTGGACAAGGACGACTACGGCCTGATCGACACCCTGGGCCGGCTGTACGACGAACCCTTCGCCGACAGCTCGGCGATCCCGACCTACCGCGTGTGCCAGCTGGCGCGCAAGCACGTCACCGTGTCGCTGTCAGGCGACGGCGGCGACGAGAGCTTCGCCGGCTACCGCCGCTACCGCTTCGCGATGGCCGAGCAGCGCGTGCGCGACAAGGTGCCTGCCGGGCTGCGCAAGCCCGTGTTCGGCACCCTGGGCCGGCTGTATCCGAAGGCCGACTGGGCGCCGCGCATGTTCCGCGCCAAGACCACCTTCGAGGCGCTGGCGCGCGACACGGTGGAGGGCTACTTCCACGGCGTGTCGCGCATGCCGGACCGGATCCGGGCCCAGTTGTTCTCGGATAGCTTCAAGCGCGAGCTGCAGGGCTACGAGGCGATCCAGGTATTCCACGAGCATGCGGCCAATTCGCCGACCGACGATCCGCTGTCGCTGATCCAGTACCTCGACTTCAAGACCTGGCTGCCGGGCGACATCCTGACCAAGGTCGACCGCGCCAGCATGGCGCACTCGCTCGAGGTGCGGGTGCCGCTCCTGGACCATACCTTCGTCGAATGGGCCTCAACCCTGCCGCCCGACATCAAGCTGGGCGGCGGCGAAGGCAAGTACATCTTCAAGAAGTCGCTCGAGCCGTTCCTGTCGCACGACGTGCTGTACCGCGCCAAGAAGGGTTTTTCGATTCCGCTGGCGGCCTGGCTGCGCGGCCCGCTGCGCGAGAAGCTGCGCGCGGCAGCGCTGTCGCCGCTGCTGCTCGACACCGGCATGTTCAACGAGCGCTTCCTGCGCGAGATGGTCGAACAGCACATCGCCGGCAGCAAGGACTACAGCACCCCGCTGTGGTCGGTGCTGATGTTCGAGACCTTCCTGCGGGTCAGCGCCGACGCCTGAAGCAATGTGAAAAGCCCGCGGTTCTCGCGAACCGCGGGCTTTTCAGCGAGTCTGGGGCGCCGCTCAGCGCGAACGCGTCAAGCGGCCGAGATACCACTGGGCCATCGAGACATAGCGCTTGCGCCATTGGCGCAGCCAGGCTTTCGGCGGCTTGATCGGATGCCACAGCACGTCCTTCTGGCGCCCGGGGCGCAGGCGGATGTTCAGCGTGCCGAAGGTGCCGTTCTTGGCGAAGCCGTCGTTGGGCACTCCGTGGTAGCGCTTGTTGCGGTCTTCCTCGGCCACGAATTCGCCGGCGCCGCCGAAGTCGACCACGCTCATGCCGCCATGCTTGAGGATCGTGGCCCAGGCATTCTCGCTGTGGGCGGTCCAGCCGGCGCGGTAGTAGCGGTCGATGAGGTCGAGCGCCGCGCCGCTGATGCGAAAGAACGTCAGGAACACCAGCCAGCTGTCGGCCGGCTTGAGGTCCAGGCCGGGCGCGCGCAGCATCGACGCATACGTCCATTCGGCCTCGCCGCGCGCCAGGTGGGCCGCCAGCAGGTCGCCCTCGCGGTCGGCCAGTCCGGCGAACAGTTCATGCAGCTCGCCCGAGTACTCGACGTCGTCCTCCACCACCCAGTACTGGGTGTACTGCGGCTGCGCGCGCCGGAACAGCAGCGGCGGCAGGTCGCAGTTGCCGGGGATGAGCTTGAACGGACGCGCGGCGCCCTTGGCCGGATAGCCGAGGGTGTCGATGGCGTCCGGACCGTACACGTGGTGCTCGATCTCGACGCCGTCGAGCACCACCTTGCGCACGCCGGACTTCGCATTCGGCGTGTACGAGATGGCGGCGAAGCGGCACTGCGGGCCCAGGCGCAGGAAAGCGGCGCGAAAACGCAGCAGGCGCTTCTTCACGGCGGCCGGGTCGGTGGTCTGGAACAGCAGGATCTGCGGCTGGTCGTTCATGCTCGCTCCCGCCTCATGTGCGTGCCGGCGCCCAGTCGCGGTACCAGGCCCAGAAGTTGGCCAGGCCGGTGGCCAGCGGCGTGGTCGGCGCGAAATCGACCCAGGCCTTGAGCTTGTCGATCGAGGCATGGGTGGCCGGCACGTCGCCCGGCTGCATCGGCAGGAATTCCTTGCGCGCCTCGATGCCGATCGCGCCTTCCAGCGTCTGGATGAAGTCCAGCACCCGCACCGGATTGTGGTTGCCGATGTTGAACACGGTGTGCGCGGCGCGCGTTTCCGTGGCCGGGGTCGGCTTGAACAGCAGCCGCACCACGCCTTCGACGATGTCGTCGATATAGGTGAAGTCGCGCGTGAGCAGGCCTTCGGCGAACACCGGAATCGTGGCGCCGCGCGCCATCTTCTCGGCGAAGCTGAAATAAGCCATGTCGGGACGGCCCCAGGGCCCGTACACCGTGAAGAAGCGCAGGCCGGTGGCCGGCAGCTTGAACAGGTGGCTGTACGAGTGCGCCATCAGCTCGTTGGACTTCTTGGTGGCGGCGTACAGCGACACAGGCGCGTCGACCTGGTCTTCCTCGCTGAACGGCACCTTGGCGTTGGCGCCGTAGACGCTGCTGCTGCTGGCGTACAGCAGGTGCTCGATCTTGCCGTGACGGCAGGCTTCGAGGATGTTGCCGAAGGCGACCAGGTTCGACTGCACGTAGGCTGCCGGGTTCTCGAGCGAGTAGCGCACCCCGGCCTGGGCCGCCAGGTGCACCACCAGCGTCGGCCGCTCGCGTTCGAACAGCGCCGCGACCTGGGCCGTGTCGGCCAGCTCCACCGTGTGGCAGGGCACGCCGGCCGGCGCCAGCAGGGCCGCCACGCGGTCGTGCTTCAGGCGCGGATCGTAGTAGTCGTTGAAGTTGTCGCAGCCGACCACCTGGTGGCCCATTGCCGCCAGGCGCGCCGCCACGAAGCTGCCGACGAAGCCGGCAGCGCCCGTGACCAGGATGCGGTGGGCGCCCGTGATCATCAGGCGGCCTTCCGGCTGACGCGGCCGATGCCTTCGTAGGCCAGGCCGGCTTCGGCGACTTCCGCCGGGTCGTAGATGTTACGGCCGTCGAAGATCGCCTTGCCGCGCAGGGTCTGGGCCAGGTGGCGGAAGTCCGGCGCGCGGAATTCCTTCCATTCGGTCACCAGCACCAGCACGTCGGCATTGTCGACCGCGGCGGTGGCCGAGCTGGCGATGGTGAGCATCTCCTCGACGCGGGCGGCGCCGTGGTCGCGTTCCAGCACGCGCAGCGCTTCGCTGCTGGCCACCGGATCGTAGGCGCGCACGCGGCAGCCGGCGGCGAACAGTTCCTTCAGCAGGATCAGGCTTGGCGCCTCACGCATGTCGTCGGTGTTCGGCTTGAACGACAGGCCCCACAGCGCGACCGTCTTGCCGTTCAGGTTTTCCACGCCGCCGTAGAAGCGCGACAGCTTCTTGAACAGGACGTTCTTCTGGTTGTCGTTGACGCGCTCGGTCGCTTCCAGGATGTGCAGGGTCTGCTCGTGGTCGGCGCCGGTCTTGACCAGCGCTTTCACGTCCTTCGGGAAGCAGGAGCCGCCATAGCCCATGCCGGCATACAGGAATTGCGAACCGATGCGCGGATCCAGGCCCATGCCGTGGCGCACAGCCTCGATGTCGGCGCCCAGCACTTCGGCCAGGTTGGCCAGCTCGTTCATGAAGCTGATACGGGTGGCCAGCATGGCGTTGGCGGCGTACTTGGTCAGCTCGGCGCTGCGCACGTCCATCTCGACCAGTTTTTCATGGTTGCGGCTGAACGGTGCGTACAGCTGGCGCATCAGGCGGGTGGCGGTGGCGTCGTCGCTGCCCACCACGATGCGGTCCGGGCGCATGAAGTCGTCGATCGCCGCGCCTTCCTTCAGGAATTCGGGATTGCTCACTACCGAGAACGCGACAGTGCTGCCGCGCTTGTCGAGTTCGCCCTGGATGGCGGCGCGCACCTTGTCGGCGGTGCCGACCGGCACGGTCGACTTGTCGACCACCACCACCGGCTTTTCGATGCGCTGGCCGATCGAACGGGCTGCGGCCAGGATGTGGGTCAGGTCGGCGCTGCCGTCCTCGTCCGGCGGGGTGCCGACCGCCAGGAACACGCATTCGGCGTGCGCCATGGCTTCGTCGTAGCTGGTCGAGAACAGCAGGCGGCCGGCGGCAGCGTTGCGCTCGACCATGGTGTCCAGGCCGGGTTCGTGGATCGGGATGACGCCATTCTTGAGCATGGCGATTTTTTCGTCGTTGACATCCAGGCACAATACCGTGTTGCCGACGTCGGCGAAGCATGCGCCCGAAACTAAGCCCACATAACCGGTGCCAATGATAGTGATCTTCATGATTTCTCTGGGAGGTGAATTAACTGAACGAAAGAAACCGGTGAAAGCGCACGTCGTGCGCGCCGTTTTTCCTGTGCCGGGTGTTGCTTCAGCTGCTAACGATAAGGTGTAACAGTGCTGATCAGAACTTGAATTATAGTATCATGCTTGTCAAAAATTTATGCGTCTGGCGTCAATCGTGCTGCCCTCCGGAAAATTTTTTCGCATAATGGCGGCATTGCTTTTTAACAAATACCGATCCGGCGCCAGCGCTTCCCGGCGCGCTTTGGGACCTCCCATCCACATGACACCATCCATTCCAAGCATTCCGAGGCGGCCCGGCCATGCGTGACATCATTCTACTGTTCGCCTTCGTGGCGATCATTCCCTATATCTTCAAACGCCCGGTGGTCGGCGCCATGGCCTACGCCGTGGTCAGCCTGATGAATCCCCACCGCCTGAGCTATGGCTTCACGCAGAACTTCGCGTTCGCGATGTACCTGTCGATCATTACCCTGGTGGCGGTCATGGTCTCGCGCGAGCCCAAGAAGATTCCGATGTCCCCGCTGGTGGTAATGCTGATGATCTTCTTTGGCTGGATGACCGTCACCACCATCTTCGCCCAGGTGCCCGCCGCGGCCTGGCAGGACTGGGACCGTTTCAGCAAGATTATCCTGATGGTCTTCCTCACCATCATGACCGTACGTACCCGCAAGGATGCCCAGATGCTGGCCATCGTGGTGGCGCTGTCGATCGGCTTCTGGGGCGTCAAGAGCGGCATCTTCGTCATCTTCAGCGGCGGCGGCGAAGGCATGCTCGGTCCGCGCGCCAGTTTCATCAGCGACAACAACACGCTGGCGCTGGCGCTGGTGACGATCACGCCACTGCTGGTCTACCTGGTAACCCAGGTGCATGGAAAATGGCTCAAGCGAGGAGTGCTGGCCATGGCCGCCCTGACCGCGCTGGGCGCGATCGGCTCGTACTCGCGCGGCGCCTTCCTCGCTGTCTTCATGATGGGATTTTTCCTGTGGCTCAAGTCGCACCACAAGCTCAAGACCGGCATCGCCTTCCTGCTCCTGGTGCCGGTCGTCCTGCTGGCCATGCCCGAGGAATGGATGGGAAGGATGCACAGCATCCAGACGTACGACGAGGACGCCTCCGCGACCGGGCGCATCAACTCCTGGCTGTTCGCGATCAATATCGCCAACGAGTTCGTGCTGGGCGGCGGGCCGAACGTGTTCGCGCCCCATATGTTCATGCTGTATGCGCCGGAACCCGAACGCTACTACGATGCCCACAGCATCTATTTCCAGGTGCTGGGAGAGCAGGGCTATATCGGCCTGGCGATCTTCCTGACCATGTTCCTGGTGGCCTGGCGCCTCGGTTCGCGGGTGATCCGCTTCTGCCGCGACAAGCCGGACCTCGGCTGGGCCCTGATGCTGGCGCGCATGTGCCACGTCAGCATCATCGGCTACATGACCGCCGGCGCCTTCCTGACCCTGGCCTATTACGACCTGATCTACTACGTATTCGCGATCCTGATCGTGCTCGACAAGGTGCTGATCCGCATGCCGATCCAGGAAGACATTCCGCCGATGCGCATCCCGTTCATGCAGGACCGCATCGATCGCTGGCTGGGCAAGGCGCCTGACGCCAAGGCGCAGGGCGGCGCGGCGGCGCCGCGCCAGACCGGCTAGACCAGCACTTCGAGCGCCGGCGGATGGCCGAGGAACATGGCCGGGCTGGCGCTGGCGCCGTAGGCGCCGGACTGGAACACCACCACCAGGTCGCCGACGCGGGCATGGGCCAGCGGCATGCGGTCGGCCAGGATGTCGAGCGGGGTGCACAGCGGGCCGGTGGCCGAGGCCGGGCCGCTGTCCGGCGCGTCGCCCGCGGCATTCATGCGGCTGCCGACCGCCACCGGATAATTCTTGCGAATCACCTGGCCCAGGTTGCCCGAGGCGGCCAGGTGGTGGTGCATGCCGCCGTCCAGCACCAGGAACACCTCGCCGCGCGAGACCTTGCGGTCGATTACGCGCGCCACGTACACGCCGGCTTCGCCGACCAGGTAGCGTCCCAGTTCCAGCGCCAGCCGCGCCTGCGGCAGCGCCGCGGCCAGGCGCGGCAGCCAGGCGGCCAGGTGTTCGCCCATCGGCGCCGGATCGATGCGCGCCTCGCCCGGGAAATACGGGATGCCCAGGCCGCCGCCGATGTTCAGCTGGCGCAGCGCCAGCGGGCTGTCGCCGGCCAGCCGCATGGCCAGCTCGATGCTGCGCGACTGCGCCTCGACGATGGCGTCCAGGCGCAGGCTCTGTGAACCGCTGAAGATGTGGAAGCCCTGGAAATCCAGGCCCAGCGCCGCCACCTGCCGCAGCACGGCAGGCGCCTGTTCCTCGTCGATGCCGAAGGGCTTGGCGCCGCCGCCCATCTTCATGCCCGACGATTTCAGTTCGAAAGCCGGGTTGATGCGCAGCGCCACGCGCGGCGTGATGCCGAGCGCTTCGCCGATGCGCGCGGTGCGCGCCAGCTCGTGTTCGGACTCGATGTTCAGGCACACGCCGGCGGCGACCGCCTGGCGCAGCTCCGCATCCGTCTTCGCCGGGCCGGCGAAGCTGATGTGGGCCGGGTCAATGCCGGTATCCAGCGCGGTCTTGAGTTCGCCGCTGGAGGCGACGTCGAGGCCGTCGACCAGGCCCGCCATGTGCTGCACCAGGGCCGGCATCGGATTGGCCTTGATCGAATAGTGCAATGCCACCTGCGGCGGCAGGATCGCGCGCAGGCCCGCCACCTTGCCGCTGCAGACGGCGCGGTCGACGGCGAAGAACGGCGTGCGGCCGACGCGCTCGGCCAGCCGGGTGAGCGGGATGCCGCCGACTTGCAGGACGTCGTCGACCACGGGGAAATGAATCTGGGGAGCGTGCTGGGGCTTGGTGCCGGTCATGGGAATAGGCTGGAACAGGTGCGGTAAGGTCCGGACGTTTTTTACTGGCCGGGCTGGAAGGTCGTGCGCAGCAGGTTGCGGTCGATCTTGCCGTTCGGGTTGCGCGGCAGCGCCTCGGCGCGCACGACGATGTGGGCCGGGATCATGTAGGCCGGCAGCCGGCGCCGGCATTCGGCCAGCAGCGCGGCGCGGTCGACCGCGCCAAGGTCGGCCACCGCCACCGCCACGATCGCCTGGCCCAGCGTCTCGTCGGCGATGCCGAACACCGCCACCTCGCTCACCAGGCCGCTGGCATGCAGCACGCTCTCGACCTCGGTCGGGCTGATGCGGTAGCCCGAGACCTTGATCATCTCGTCGCTGCGGCCGACGAAGTACAGGTAACCGTCGGCATCGCGCCGCACGGTGTCGCCCGACCACACGGCCAGCTCGGGCAGCGGCAGGGCCGGATCCTGGCCGGGGGCAGGACGGAAGCGCTGGGCGGTGCGCGCCGGGTCGTTCCAGTAGCCCAGCGCCACCAGGGCGCCGCGGTGCACCAGTTCGCCCGGCTCGTCGGCCTCGCACAGGGTGCCGTCGGGACGCACCACCAGCACCTCGGCATTCGGGATCGCGCGTCCGATCGAATCGGGGCGGCGCGCCAGTTCGGCCGGCGGCAGGTAAGTGGAGCGGAAGGCTTCGGTGAGGCCGTACATCAGGTAGACCTCGGCGCGCGGCAGCGCCGCCCGCAGCGCCTCGACCGTCACCACCGGCATCGCGCCGCCGGAATTGGTGATGAAGCGCAGCGTGCAATCGGCCGGCCACTCCAGGCGCGACAGGGCGATCCACAGCGGCGGCACCGCGGCCAGGCCGGTGATGCGCTCGGCGCGTACGGCGGCCACGATGTCCTTCGGGAACAGGTAGTTCATCAGCACCACGCAGGCCCCGCGCAGGAAGGCGGTGGTCAGCTGGCTCAGGCCATAGTCAAAGCTCAGCGGCAGCACCGCCAGCAGGCGGTCGTCGGCACGCATGCCAAGGTAGCCGGCCACGCTGGCGGCGCCGGCCACCATGTTCCGGTGCGACAGCACCACGCCCTTGGGGGCGCCGGTGCTGCCCGACGTATACAGGATGGCCGCCATATCGGTGTCGATGCGGCGGTGCGGGGTGAACGATACGCCGGTCTCGAGCTGCGACCAGCGCAGCAGCGCCAGGCCCGAAGGGGACGGCGCCGGCTGGGCGCCGTCGGTCAGCAGCAGCGCGCGCAGGTCAGGGCAGCCGCCCAGGCTGGCGGCCAGCTGGGCCTGGCGTTCGGGGGTCGTCACCAGCAGGCGCACATTGCAGTCGGCCAGGATGTAGGCCACCTGCTCGGCCTTGAGCAGCGGATTGACCGGCACGAACACGCAGCCGGCGGCGGCCGCGCCGAACATGGCCACCACGTTCTCGATGCGCTTTTCCATGTACACCGCGACCCGCTCGCCCGGCTGCATGCCCTGGGCCAGGAACAGGGCCGCCGCCGCGTTGACCTGGTCGGCCAGTTCGCGGTAGGTGCAGCGCGCCGCGCCATAGGCGAGGGCCTCGGCCTCGGGGGTGCGCGCCGCGCTGTCGAAGATGCTGTCGTGGATCAGGTGGTTCATCGCATAGTGGGTACGGTCGCCGCATGGCGCGAAATGGCGCGGCGCATCCGCCACGCATCTGCAATCTTACCAGTTCGGGCCGCGCCGCAAGAAAGCGGATGCTTTTTCGACATCTTTTCGGTGCGCGGGAACGGCGATACCGCATGTTATATTTAAATCATGCCTAGAATAAACACATCCGCAGCGCCAGCATGAGCGACATCCGCGCCATTCCCTCCGTCCCGATCCTCTCGCTCGGCGCCTTTGCCGGCCACGGCGCGACCCTGCCGGCGCTGGACGACGCGCCCGCGGTGCAGCCCGTCACGAGCGGCCGGATCGCGATCGGCATGGCGTTGCGCGCGCTCGGCGTCGGCCCCGGCGACAAGGTGCTGGTGCCGGCCTACCACAGCCCTTCGATGATTCCGCCGGTGCACTGGCGCGGGGCCGAGGTGGTGTTCTACCGGGTCCATCCCGACACCACGGCCGACCTGGACGACGTGGCAAGCAAGCTGGGCCCCGGCGTGAAGGCCGTCATGGTCACCCATTTCTTCGGCTTTCCGCAAGACCTGCGCGCCCTGCGCGCGCTGTGCGACTCTCACGCCGCCGGCCTGGTCGAGGATTGCGCCCACTGCTTCTTCGGCGAGCGCGATGGCGTCGCGGTCGGCGCCAGCGGCGACTACGCGATCGGCAGCAGCATGAAATTCTTCCCCATCTTCGAGGGCGGTTGCCTGGTGTCGCACCGCCACCGGCTGCCCGCGGCCCTGCATGGCGCCGGCGCCGGCTTCGAAGCCAAGGCCGCGCTGGGCGCGCTCGAAGCCAGTTTCGCCCAGGGCCGCCTGCCGCTCGTGCGCGCCGCGCTGGCCCTGCCGCTGGGCCTGAAGACGGCGCTGTGGAACCGGCTCAAGGCACGCAGCGCCAACCCCGGCGCCGGCGCGATCCCGGCGCTGGCCCCGGCCTCGTCTGACAGCAGCTTCGACTTCGATCCGCGCTGGGTCGACCGCCGCTCGTCGTGGTTCTCGCGCGCCGTCCTGCGGCGCGCCGGCCGCGCGCGCCTGGTCGGGGCGCGGCGCCGCAATTACCTGGAACTCGAACGCGCGCTGGCCGGTGCGCCCGGCTGGCAGCCGCTGTTCGCGGCGCTGCCCGCCGGCGCCTGCCCCTGGGTGTTCCCGCTGCTGGCCGACCGGCCGGACGCGCTGTTCGAACGCCTGCGCGCTGCCGGCGTGCCGATGGTGCGCTTCGGCGCCAGCCTGTGGCCCGGGGTCGACGCCACGGTCTGCCCCAACAGCGTGGCGCTCGGCCGGCGCCTGTTCGGCCTGCCCGTGCACCAGGCATTGCGCGCGCCGGAGCGCGCCTGGCTGGCCGCCACCGTGCGCCGCGCGCTGGAAGAGACGGCGGGAGCGGCGTCATGAACTGGCGCGTGGTCCCGGCAACCGAACTGGCGGCCCGTCCCGAGCACCTGGAACGCTGGCGCCGCCTGCACCGCGAGAGCGCCGGCTCGCCGCTGCTGGCGCCGGAATTCGTGCTCCCCCTGCTGGCCGTGTTCGGCACCGGACGGGAAGTGCTGGCCTGGCGCGAGCGCGATGGAGAAACCGACGCGATGGCGATCCTGGCGCCGTCGCGCCTGGGCGCCTGGAATACCTTCCAGCCGGCCCAGGCCCCGGTCGGCCTGTGGCTGCAGCGCGACGCCGGGGCGCCCGGCGCCGGCCTGCCCGGCCTGTTGCGCGCCCTGCCCGGCGCCGCCCTCACGCTCGGCCTGACCCAGTGCGATCCGATGCTGATGGCGCGTCCCGCGCACGGTGACGGCGGCTTGCGCAGCATGGACTATATCGAGACCGCCCGCGTCACCCTGCCGGCCAGTTTCGAGGACTACTGGAATACGCGCGGCAAGAACCTGCGCAGCAATCTGCGCAAGCAGCGCAAGCGCCTGCAGGACGACGGCGTGCCGACCCGGCTCCAGGCCAGCCGCGCGGCACACGAGATGGCGGCCGCGGTCGAGGACTACGGCCGCCTGGAAAGCGCGGGCTGGAAGGCGCAGGACGGCACCGCCGTCAGCGCCGGCAACGAGCAGGGCCGCTTCTACCGCGCCATGCTGGAAGCCTTCGCCGCCATCGATGCGGCTTGCGTCTACCGCTACTTCATCGGCGAACGGCTGGCGGCGATGGACTTGTGCGTAGAGGGCGGCGGCTGCATCGTGGTGCTCAAGACGGCCTACGACGAGGGTATCGGCAACGGCCTGTCGCCGGCGCTCCTGATGCGCGAGGAAGCCACGCGCGACATCATCGAAGCGCGCCGCTTCGAGCGCATCGAATTCTATGGGCGGGTGATGGAATGGCACTTGCGCTGGACCGGCGAGGTGCGCACCATGTACCACCTGAACGCCTATCGCTGGCCCTGGCTGGGCCGGCTGCACGCACGCGCCGCCGGGCGCTGATTTCAGCGCACCGCTTCGAGCGAGCGCGGCGCGACCCCGGCCTGGGGCGCCAGCGCCGCCCCCACCTGCGACAGGGCCAGGAACTGGCCGCCGATCTCGTCGCGGAACCAGGCGCAGTAATCGTGGATCGTGGAAATCAGGCGCTCGCGGTCGGCCGCGTCGCGCACATAGGGCGTGTGGCCAGGCACCAGCGAGGGGCTGTGGTAGGTCAGCGAGAACACTTCGCAGCCATCGGCGCGCAGCGCGCGCGTCAGGCGCCGCATCTCGGCGCCTGTGGCGACTTCGGGACTGAGGCGGATGCGCTCGAGCGCGCGGGTGCGCGCCAGCACACCGCCCATGCGTAGCACGCGTCCCGCCGGGCTGCGCGCCAGGTCGAACAGGCGCGACCCCATGCCGCGCAGCCAGCCGGCATAGCCGGTGGTCACCGGCAGCTCGAGCAGGCGCCGTCCGCCGGCCTCGAACCAGTAGGGATGCTCGTCGAAGGCGCGGAAATCGGGGGCGCCGTCGTCCTCGAAGCGGGTATAGGGCACCACGCTGGCGTCGATCTCGTAGCCCAGCGCGGCCACCGCCTCGGCGCTGTGCGGCCCCAGGCCGTAGCGGCCCGACTTGAAGGCGGTCGGGGCACGCCCGAAAGCGTTGCCGATGGCGTTGGTGAGCATGCGCAGCTTGGCCAGCTCCAGCTCGCGCGGCAGGTTGCCGGCATAGGAATTGAAGCGCGTGACCTGTTCTTCATAAGGCGGCGAGACCCAGGGGTGCAGTTGGGTGCCGATATCGCAGCGTCCTTCCTGCATCAGCCGGCGCAGGGTGGCGACGGCCTGCGGGGCGGTGGCCACCGGCCAGTCGACCATATAAGCCGGCACGATGCCGAAGCGGTCGAACACGCGCTCGTGCATCAGCGGCTGGGCCGCGACCGAGGCGGTATCGACGCTGGCGCGGTCGAATGGCCGGTCCCAGGCGAATTCTTCCTCGGTATCGACGATCACGATCAGGACCGGCGGCCGTCCGGCCGCCAGCCGGGCCGCTACATGGTTGGTTGTGCTTAGCATTGCATCATTTCCGCGAAGCCCGAGTGCGCCACATCGGCGCAGCACAACGGCCGGCACTGTGTCCTTGGATAAAGGGACCAGCCATGTCGCCAGTCCATTGATGTTGTCATCCTAGCACATTAAATAATTATTCAATGTCAACTTCGCAAGGATGCGTGCGCGCGCCCAAGGCATATTCAGCAAATCCGAAACATTGCCGGTGCACAAAAACGCGTTATTCGGCTCAAGTTCTGATTTTGACCCGTCACAAGTGTAAAAAAACCAAGAATATTGTAGCTTTTTTACGTCTTTCGGCAAAAATACGCTTGACTTTATTTGCGTAAATACTTTCAAGTTCGACATTTTCGTTGTTTTTGCGCAGAAAATCAGCAAAATCTGTTCAAAATTGGCCCATGGAAATGTTTGTCAGGGTAAAGTTCAGTTCCACACGGAAATTAATTCCACTGCGAAACGACACCCCAACTCCCATGACCCCTGACCAGATCACCCCGAGCCGCGCGGAACGTGGCAGCAATCACAGCGCCAAGCCGGCCCGCCTGACTGCACGCTGCACCTCCGTCATCGCCACCGCACTGAGCGCCGCCATGCTGAGCGCCTGCGGCGGCGGCGGTGGCGACGACCTCGCGCCCGACGCGGTGTCGTACACCGACTCCGGTACGTCGCTGGCCAAGACCACCACCGGCTTCACCCCGAAACCGACCACCCCGACCGTCCTCACGCCGGTGACCACGCCGGCCGCGATCGTCGCCGGCCCCACCTTGACCGATGTCGAGATCCAGAATACCGGCCTGGCCCAGACGAATGTGCCGTTTACCTTTGGCCAGGTAGTCGCGGCCGGCCAGATGGCGCCGACCGAAGGCCTTGCGGCCCGCCTGTCGAACGGCACCCTGCTACGCCTGCAGACCGATATCAAGGCGACCCACGCCGACGGCTCGGTGCGTCACGTGATCGTGTCCGGCATCCTGCCGACCCTGGCCGTCGGCCAGATCGAGAAGATCCAGCTGGTCAAATCGACCGCGTCCGAAAAAAGCAGGGTGACCCTCGAAGGCCTGGCCGCGAGCGGCCTGAGCGCGAACGTCGTCATCACCGCCGACGGCGTGCAGTACAACGCCTCCCTGGCCGATGCGCTGGCTTCCCCGAAGCCTGTCAGCTGGCTGTCGGGTTCGGTTGCCAACGAATGGATCGTGAGCACCCCGGTGAAGAACGGCGCCGGCGTCGTGCATCCCCTGCTGACGGCCAGTTTCGCCGTACGCTGGTATCCGGGCTTGTCGAAACAGGCACGGGTCGACGTCGTCGTCGAAAACACGAAGACCTTCAAGGCAGGCGCCCGCAACCTCGTATATGACGTGAGCGTCGATGTCGCCGGCCGCCGCATCTACACCAAGGCTGGCCTGACCCATTACCATCACGCGCGCTGGCACCAGAGCGCCTGGTGGGACGCTGCCCGCGCGCCACAGGCGCACGTGCGTCACAATACGTCCTACCTGATCGC
This sequence comes from Massilia timonae CCUG 45783, assembly GCF_000315425.1. Lineage (GTDB taxonomy): Bacteria > Pseudomonadota > Gammaproteobacteria > Burkholderiales > Burkholderiaceae_D > Telluria > Telluria timonae. The sequence continues at coordinate 784,611 of NZ_JH992922.1, forward strand.
ATCAAAAGCGGTTTCTAACTACGACCAGAACGTCGTGCCGTCGGAAAGCATGCTGGCCGATCTGGGCAAGGGCATCACCACGGCCAACACCGGCCCGATGAAGATCGGTCCCGTCATGGCGGCCATGGGCACCACGGGCGGTCGCGCCGACATCGGCCCCCTGCCTTCCTGGTCAGTCGCTTATCTGCTGTCGAAGGACCAGCGCGCGCTGAACTCGATGATGGCCGCCGCCGATGGCGCCGCCAGCTGGTCGATCCACATGCGCGACGAGAACACCGGCAACCCGGTGCGCGCCGACAGCGCGGCCAACAAGAATATTTCGACCCACATGAATCTGGCAAACAAGGCTCCGCTGCCGGTGCCGCGTTGCGCCAATAACAACAAGCAGCTGTGCAGTACGCCGTATTCGCACGATACCGCCCACCAGCCGTCGATGGTCTACCTCCCGTATCTGCTGACCGGCGACTACTACTATCTCGAAGAACTGCTGTTCTGGGCGGCTGCGAATCCGCTGGAAACCGATCCAGGCAATTCCGGCTATGGCCAGGGCCTGGTGCGCTGGCAGCAGGTACGCGGCCAGGCCTGGTCGCTGCGCACGCTCGGCCATGCCGCCTACGTCACCCCGGACAGCCACCCGCTGAAAGACTATTTTGTCAAACAGGTCGACAACAACCTGAACTTCTATCACGCGACTTATGTGGTCGGCAATCCAAACCAGCTGGGGGTGTACGACGGCTCTGGCGCCAGTTCGTTCAAGGTGGCCGCTTCGGCCCCATGGCAGGACGACTTCCTGACCTGGAGCTTCGGCTACCTGACCGAACTCGGCTTCGAGAAGGCCCTGCCGATCCTCCAATGGAAGGCGAAGTACGCTGTCGGCCGCATGACCACGCCGGGTTTCTGCTGGATCCAGGCCTCGGCTTATCACCTGGAGTTCCGCCCAAGCGCCAAGGAACCGATCTTCAGCGACCTGACCGCCATGCACACCTATAACTTTGCCGGCGACAGCATTCTGAACGAAAGCAAGCGCCTGAAGCATCCGCAGGGCCTGAAGTATATCGACCAGCCTTGTGCAAGCGTCCAGCAGAGCGATTGGCTGCGCGTCGCGTCGAAGGGGCGCTGGTCTCCGGGCCGCATGTCGGGCTACTCCGATTCGACCATGGGCTACCCGTCCAATATGCAGCCGGCGCTGGCGGTTGCGGCGACTTCGCGCATCGCCAACGCGACCCAGGCCTGGACCGTTTTCAGCGGCCGCGCAGACAAGCCCGACTACAGCAAGGGCCCGCAATGGAACATCGTTCCACGCTGACCGCAGGCGGCATCCCGGCCGGCTTCGCCTGAAGCCAGCGTTCGGGAGCCGATCCGGGGCGGCGCCACCTGGCGGTGGCGCCGCCTTTTTTTACGCCGGGGACGCCGTTCGCCAGGCGCGCAGCCGGCAGCGCAGGCTGCGCAGGCCAAGGCCGGCCAGCGCCAGCGGCGCCGGTGCGCGGCGGCGCGCCGGGATGGTATAGAACAGCAATTCGGCCCAGACCCGGGTACATGCCTCGGCCCGCACTTCTTCACCGCGACGCAATCCGTTCTCGACCATGGCCTGGTACAGCGCCGGCTCGCTCGCCAGGCGCGCCAGCGCCTCCCCGGCCTCGCGCGCCGACGCCACTTCGATGTAATCCAGCGGCGAGCGGCGCAACTCGCGGTAGGCCTGCTCGGGACCGAGAATGGCCGGCACGCCGGCCAGCCAGGCATTGATCAACTTGCTGGCCGGCTTCTTGACGTGCAGGTGCGACACGTCCTTGCGCATCGCCAGCACCACGTCGGTATCGTGGTAGTCGTTCCAGCTGGTCTGGTAAGACGCGGCATTGCCGCCCCATGCCACCGCGTCGCAGCGCCATTCGATGCCCTGGCGCCGCAGGCCGTCGGCCCACTCGGGTGCGGCGAATTCCGGCGTCATCTCGCCCACCGTCCCCTTGAAGGACACCGTGCGCACGGTGTTGCCGCGCTGCGGATCGCGCGCCACCAGGCCTGGCTGCGGCCAGTGCTGGACGTGGAAGGCGCTGCCGCCGTGCGCGGACGCGGCGTTCTGCACGATCTCGACATCGGCATGCGGCTGGTGCGGACGGTCGGCGCGCGCCGCCACGATGGTCAGGGCCGCCCCCCAACGCCGCCGGCACAGCAGCACCGGCACATGGTCGGCATGGACCACCACCAGGCCCGCATCCGGCGCCAGCGCGCTGAGCGCCACCGGATACCCGGCCCGCTTCAGGCGCAGATAGGTTTGCCCGACCCATACCTGCACCCCGGTGCTGAAAAGGCGCCAGTCGCGGTCCGGATCGGCATCCTGCAACAAGCGTACTTGTTGCGGATCCGGCAAGAAAAATGTTACCTGCTGCTTACTCAATGGCGCTCCGTCAGGGATTTGGATGGCGGTATGCCGTCTTCAGGCATGAAGATAATGTCATCTGGCAAAAAATGCAGCACGGAACGCGTGCGCTGCACAATTCAGCATATAATAATCGCGCGCTATTGCAAGAAATGCAATAGTATCACGCCAGCGTCCGGCAAAGCTGCGACGCTTGCCGACATGCGGATACAGGAGTCAGTGAGGATGTCTTTAATTCAGAGGATCGTTCAGCGCCTGAAACGGGATTATTTCCGTTCCCGGCACACGAAGGCGACCCGGCAAATCTTGTCGACCCCTCCGGTCGAGCGCGGCAACCTGCCGTTCATGCTGCTGTCGATGGTCCATACCCGCGACGTTCTCGCCTACCTGGTCGCGCTCAAGTCCTTCGTCCGTTATGCGAACGCGGAACGGGTGGTCGTGGTGTGCGATCCCTCGATCACCGATGAGGACCGTGCCGTGCTGCGCCAGCACGTGCCGCACATCGAGCTGCACCACGCCGACGAATTCGTCCATCCCGACATTCCGCGCGGCGGCGTGTGGGAAAGGCTGTACGCGATCTCGGGCTTCGTGCGCGAAACCTATGTGGTCCAGCTCGACGCCGATACCGTCACGGTCCAGCCGATCCCCGAAATCGTGGAAGGCGTGCGCAACGGCACCGGTTTCGTGCTGGCCGACCTGCCCGACACCCCGCTGCGCCAGCTGCCGGCGGTGCGCGAGCACGCGCTGCGCGTGCTCAAGCCGGGCGCCCACATCCAGACCATTTCCGAGAGCGAGATGGTCAATGTCGGCCTGCCGCAGGACGCCCTGTACGTGCGCGGCTGCGCCGGCTTCACCGGCTTCCCGCATTCGGACACCATGCGCGACGCCATGCTGGACTTTTCGCGCCGCATGACCGCCAAGCTGGGCGAGGACTGGAAGCGCTGGGGCACCGAGCAGGTGACCTCGAACTACCTGGTGGCCAATGCCCGCGGCACCCGCACGCTGCCCTTCCCCAAGTATGGCACCCCCGATTGCGCCACCGCGGAAACGGCTTTCCTGCACTTCATCGGTTCGATGCGCTTCATTAACAGCAAGTATGAAGCCACCTCGCGCGACGTGATTCGCGCGCTCGACGCCGCGCCAGGGGCCGGCGCCACGCTCGCGCAGTCGACCACGGCGGGCTGACGCACCGACGCCCACCGCTGCGATGTCCGGCCCGTCCTCTTTTTCCGCGCCGCGCCTGTTCCGTCTGCTGGCGGCGGCGCTCGTGCTGACCAGCACCGCCGCGCTGGCGGCATCCCCTCTCGCTGAAGTCCGCCTCCAGAACCTGCGCTCCGACCAGGCCGACGTCCCCTTCACCTTCGGCCAGGTCTTCGCGCCGGGCGACCTGGGCAAGAACGAGCGCCTGGCGGCGCGCCTGCAAGACGGCGCCCTGCTGCCGCTACAGGTCGATGTCAAGGCCACTCATGCGGACGGCTCGGTGCGCCATGCGGTCCTCTCCGGCGTCCTGCCACGTCTCGGCGCGCGCGCAAACGCCGACCTCGACCTGGTGAAGGAGCAAGCGCCGCAGCCGCGCGCCGCCGACGTCACCGTCAAGCGCCTGCTCGCCGACGGCCTGACGGCCAGCGTCACGCTCACGATCGATGGCGTGACCTACCGCGCCACCCTGGCCGAGGCGGCCGCCGGCGCCAGGGGCGAGAAGAACACCGGCGCCTGGCTCGACGGCCCGCTGGCGCGCGAGTGGCGCGGCCTGGCGCCATTCAAGGCGCAGGGCGGCGCCGCCCATCCGCTGCTGGACGCGCGCTTTGCCGTACGCTGGTATCCCGGCCTGGAACGACAGGCACGGGTCGAGGTCGTCGTCGAGAACACCAGGACCTTCCAGGCCGGCGCGCGCAACCTCGACTACGACGTCGAGGTCGAGGTGGGCGGACGCACCGTGTATGCCAGGGAAGGACTGCGCCATTACCATCACGCGCGCTGGCGCCAGCTGGCCTGGTGGAACGAGACGCGCGCCCCGGAACTGCACATCCGCCCCGACAGCGCCTACCTGATCGCCTCGCGCGCCGTGCCCAACTACGACCAGGGCATCAAGCCGAGCGAACGTTCGCTGGCTGACCAGGCTTCCCGGCTCGGCTCCGGAAAAACCGGCCCGATGACGATCGGACCCGTCAACCGCTACATGCCGGCGACCGGTGGGCGCGACGATATCGGACCTTTACCGGGCTGGTCGGTGCAATACCTGCTGTCGGCGGACTTGCGCGCGCGCGCCAGCATGATCGCGGCCGCCGAGGGTTCGGGCAGTTGGTCGATCCACCTGCGCGATGAACGCACCGGATACCCGCTGCGCACCGACACACCGGCCAATCGCCTCGTCTCCACCCACATGAACCTGGCAAACAGGCCGCCGCTGCCGGTGCCGCGCTGCGCCGGCAAGGGCTTGTGCGACACGCCCTACAAGCACGACACCTCGCATCAGCCTTCGCTCGCCTACCTGCCCTACCTGCTTACCGGCGACTATTACTACCTGGAAGAGCTGCACTTCTGGGCCGCCAGCAATCCGCTCGAAACCGATCCGGGCAATTCGGGTCGCGGGCAGGGCCTGGTGCGCTGGCAGCAGGTACGCGGCCAGGCATGGTCGCTGCGCACGCTCGGCCACGCCGCCTACATCACCCCCGACGCCCATCCGCTGAAAGGGTATTTCGCCAAGCAGCTCGACAATAACCTGGCCTTCTACCATGCGACGTATGTGGTGGGCAATCCGAATCGCCTGGGCGTGTACGACAGTTCGGGCGCCAGTTCGTTCAAGGTGAAGGCATCGGCGCCATGGCAGGACGACTTCCTTACCTGGAGCTTCGGGTATCTCGCAGAACTCGGCTTCGACAAGGCGCTGCCCATCTTGCGCTGGAAAGCGAAGTATGCGGTCGGGCGCATGACGACGCCCGGTTTCTGCTGGATCCAGGCCTCGGCCTATCATCTCGAATTCCGCCCTGGGCCGAAGGAGCCGCTGTTCGACGACCTGGCCACCATGTACCAGTTTAATTTTGGCGGCGACAGCATTCTCAACGAAAGCAAGAAGCTGAAGCATCCGCAGGGCCTGAAATATATCGACCAGCCCTGCGCGAGCCGCGAGCAGAGCGACTGGCTGCGCACGGCCAGCAAGGGACGCTGGTCGCCCGGCCGGATGTCGGGCTATTCGGACTCGCCGCTGGGCTATCCGGCCAATATGCAGCCCGCGCTGGCGGTAGCGGCGACGTCCGGCATTCCACATGCCGCAGAGGCCTGGAAACGCTTCGACGCACGGGCCGACAAGCCGGACTACAGCAAGATGCCCGTATGGGCCATCGTTCCCCGAAACAAAACGCAGGACGACTGAGTCGCCATGTGGGCAATCACTGGCAGGCACACTCAGTTTTCATGTAAGAAATGTATCGTGCGACCCTGAGGAAATAGGGATGCAGCATATAATATTGTGCATTACAGCAATCGATCGCATGCCGCCAGGCGTGCATGCCGCAGATATTCGTCCATGAAGAATCCGATCCGAGTTCGCACTGCAGACAGCCATCCGTGCCTTGCCCGGCCTGGCGCGCCCATCGTCGCGCCGGGGCCGTGCGCCTGAAGCGCCATCGCCGTCATCGACAGTCCTGACAACCATGGCAAACCTGCGACGATCGCTGTTCATCACCTTCTGTTCCTCGACCGGGGCGACGGTGCTCAAGTTCATCGTCAGCGTCCTGCTCGCGCGCATCCTGAGTCCGAGCGAGATCGGCGTCTTTTCGATGACCGTGGTGTTCGTCAATTTCGCCCATGTGTTCCGCGATTTCGGCGTCAACCAATACATCCAGCGCGAGAACGATCTCACTCCCGAGAAACTCCAATCGGCGGCTGGCGTACTGTTTTCCTCGTCCTGGCTGATCGCCCTGTGCCTGTATCTCGCCAGTGGCCCGATCGGCGCCGCGTTCGACGAGCCTCAGATGGTGCCGGTCATGCAGGTGCTGGCCCTCGGATTCGTGTTCATTCCTTTCGGCTCGATCACCAATGCCATGCTCTCGCGCAAATTCGAAGCGCAGAAGCAGGCCTACGTAACGGCAGCGGGCACCCTGAGTTATTGCGCCAGTTGCCTGGTGCTGGCCAAGCTCGGATTCGGCAGCATGAGCCTGGCGTGGGCCAACCTGATCAATATTCTCGTGAGTATCGTGGCCCTGGCTCCCTTCCGGCCACGCACTATGCCATGGCTGCCCGCGTTCACCCACTGGCGCGGCATCGTCAATTTCGGCGCGGGTTCTCTCATTTCGAATACGTCTGTGGCGATCAATAATGCGATTCCCGACATCCTGCTCGGCAAGCTCGGCTCGGCAAGCCAGGTCGGCCTGCTCAGCCGCGCCAATTCCACCGTCCAGATTTTCATCCACATCGCCGGCTCGACCATGACCTACGGCGCCGTTTCCTACATGGCGCAGATCTTCCACCGCGGCGAATCGCTGGCGCCGGTGCTGACCCGCGCCACCGTCCTGCTGACCGGGGTCGGCTGGACCGCGCTGGGATTGACGGCGGTGCTCGGGCACGACATCGTCCTGGCGCTGTACGGCCCGACCTGGCTCGAGGCGGTGCCCGCCATCCTGCCGCTGACGCTTGCGGCCGCCTCGGTAATGACGTTCCAGTATGTCAGCTTCGCGCTGACCGCGATTGGGCGCCCTTACATGAGCGCGGTGTTCGTGCTCGCCATCCTGTTCGCGCGCATCGGGTTCGGGGTATGGATGTACGATGGTTCGCTGGTGCGCTTCGCATGGTCGCTGTGCCTGGCAACGGTGCTGACCATGCCGCTGCGCGCCTACATCCAGCGTCATTATTTCGACCTCGGCATCGGCCGCCTGCTGCGCGCCCTGCTTCCGAGCGCGGTGGTGGCGCTGGGCACCAGCGGCGCCGCCATGCTGCTGGCGATGGCGCTGCCGTCCTCGCTGGCGCCGCTGCTGCGCCTGCTCGCCATGGCGCCGGTCATCGCCGTCGCCTGGTACCTGCTGCTGCGCCTGACGCGCCATGAACTGGTGGGCGAGGTGCACCGCCTGGCGGCCCCGATCAAGACCCGGCTGGCGCTGCTGCGCCCCAATCCGTGAATGGAATTCGCATGATCCTCGACCAAATCAAGACCATCCTCACCGACGTCCTCAGCCTGGGCGATGCCGGCCGCCAGCTGAGCGCCGACTCGCCCCTGCTGGGCGCGCTGCCCGAACTCGACTCGATGGCGGTGATCAGCCTGATCGCCGCCCTCGAGGAACATTTCGACATCGCGATCGACGACGACGACATCAGCGCCAGCACCTTCTCCACCCTGGGCAGCCTGGCCGCTTTCGTGGACGACAAGCGCGGCGCATGAAGGCCGCCGCCGGCGCGCCGGCCGAACCCTTCTTCCTGAAGGCGGACGGCGGGCAGCGCTTCTGCCTATATCACCCGCCGGCCGGCCCGGCGCGCGGGGCGCTGCTGTACGTGCATCCCTTCGCCGAAGAGCTGAACCGCGCGCGCCGCATGGCGGCGCTGCAGGCGCGCGCCTTCGCCGCGGCCGGCCACGCCGTGCTGCAGATCGACCTGGCCGGCTGCGGCGACAGCAGCGGCGACTTCGGCGACGCGCGCTGGGAACTGTGGAAGGCCGACCTGGCCCAGGCCGCGGCCTGGCTGCGCGAGCGAACCGACGCGCCGCTGCGGCTGTGGGGCCTGCGCCTGGGCGCCCTGCTGGCGCTCGACTACGCGCGCACGGCGGCGCACCCGGTGGCCGGCATGCTGCTGTGGCAGCCGGTGCTCAAGGGCTCCACCTACCTGACCCAGTTCCTGCGTCTGCGCCTGGCCGGCGCGCTGCTGGCCGATGGCGACGCCGGCGGCGGCACGGCGCAATTGCGTGCGGCGCTGCTGGCCGGCGAAGCGCTCGAGATTGCCGGCTACGACCTCGATCCCCACCTGGCGCGCGCGCTCGATGCGCTCGACCCGCTGGACGCCTTCCGCCCGGCCTGCCCGGTCGACTGGATCGAGGCGGTCACCCAGGCCGGCGCCGAGCCGTCCCCCGGCGCCGCGCGCGCCGCCGCCGCCTGGTGCGACGCCGGTGTCGACCTGCGCCTGCACCCGGTCCACAGCGCGCCGTTCTGGACCACCACCGAGATCACCGAGAATGCGGCCTGGCTGGAGACCGGCACGGCCGCGCTGGAGGCAAGACTGCATGGGCATTGAAGGCGTGGAGATCAGGCATATGGAAGCCGCTACCGATCCGGACCGGCCCCCGGAAGAACGGGCGCTCGCCTTCGACTGCGGCGGCGAGCGGCTGTACGGCATCCTGAGCCTGCCGGGTCATGCCGCATCCGGCGCGCGCGGCGTGCTGGTGGTCGTCGGCGGCCCGCAGTACCGGGCCGGCAGCCACCGCCAGTTCACCCTGCTGGCGCGCGACCTGGCGCAGGACGGCGTGCCGGTGCTGCGTTTCGACTACCGCGGCATGGGCGACAGCGAGGGCACGATCCGCCCGTTCGACGACGTCGAGGACGACCTGCGCGCCGCGATCGACGCCTTCATGGCGGCCTCGCCCGGCCTGCGCGAAGTGGTGCTGTGGGGCCTGTGCGACGCCGCTTCGGCGATCGGCATGTATGCGGCGCGCGACCCGCGCGTGACCGGACTGGTGCTGCTCAATCCCTGGGTGCGCACCGAGGACGGCCTGGCGCGCGCCACCCTGCGCCATTACTACCGGGCGCGCCTGCGCGACCCGGCCTTCTGGAAACAGCTGCTGCGCGGGGGCCTCGACTGGCGCCGTTCGCTGGCGTCATTGGTGGCGCTGCTGCGCAAGGCCAGGGGCGGGCCCGCGCCTGCCACCGCCGCCGCCACCGCTTCGCTGCCGGAACGGATGCGCGCCGGCCTGCAGGATTTTCGCGGGCAGGTATTGCTGGTGATCGCCGGCGCCGACCTGACCGCGCGCGAATTCTGCGACCTGGCCGACGCCGACCGCGCCTGGAAAGGCGTGCTGGCCCCGCCGCGCGTGACGCGGCGCCAGATCGACGACGCCGACCATACCTTCTCGCGCCGCGCCTGGCGCGACCAGGTCGCGCGCTGGACCGCCGAGTGGCTGCGCTCCTGGTAAATCCTCAGCGGCGCAGGCAGGCGCCGAAATCCTCGAAGGCGCCGTAAGCCTTCGCCTGGCCACGCGCGGCGCCGCACAAGTCGACGCCGTCCTGGCGCGGCATGGCGCGTGCCGGCGCCCTGTCGTGCCAAAGGAAATCGCCGCTGGCCGGCGCCGCGAACAGGGCGCGCACCGGATGCAGTCCCGCGTACGAGCGCCACAAGGCCGCGTCGCGGTTATCGCCCAGGCGCAGCAGGCCGCCGTCGCGGCTGCGGATCGGACCGTCGACCAGGTTGCCGTCGATCCGTGCGCTGCTGGTGGCGAAGCGCACGTCGATGCCGGCGGTGTCGACCAGGGTGTTGTCCTCGATCCGGGAATCGGCCGCGCTATTGAGATAAATACCGACGTCGGAACAGCCGACGACCAGGTTGGCGCGCACGACACCGCGCTCTTGTTCCGTAATGCAGCGGCCGTCGCGGCAATACGGCTTGCCGGTGCCGCCTCCCCCCAGCGACAGCCCGACGCGCTGGCCCGGCTGGCCAGCCAGCGCCTGCTCGCACCACACCAGGTTGCGCTCGAACAGATTGCCGCTGCCGCCGCCCTTGGCGAAGGCGCCGTAGCTGATCCGGTCGCCGCCCGCCTTGACGAAGTCGCGGATGATGTTGCCGCGCACGGTCCAGTCGCTGGCCGCGACCAGGTCGATCGGGGTCACCGGTTTGCGCGTCGCGCGCGGCGCCGGATTGGACAGGGTGTTCGCCTCGATCAGGCCATGGTCGGGAAAGCGTCCGGCGGCGCCGTTGATCTTGAAGTGGGCGTTGAAGCCTTGCAGGGTGTTGTTGACGGCCGCGAAGTGGCTGGCCGCGCCGGTCACCTGGAAGGCGTGCTCGCAGTCGTCGTGGGCGGCGCAGGCGCCGTCGATGGCGAGGTTCTCGAAGCGCCAGTGCGGGGCGTTGACCCGGATCGCGACCGGCACGTTCGACAGCAAGGTCACCGTGCCCGGCCGCGCGGCGCGCAGCACGACCGGCGCCTGCGCGCTGCCGGGCCGGCTGGCTTCCAGCGCACGGTGTTCGATGCGATAGCTGCCTGGCGCCAGCGTGATCGTCGTGCCCGGCGTGGCCGCGGCCATGGCGGCGCGCAGGGCGCCGACGTCGCCGACCGCGGCATCATCGGAAGCGGCGGCTCCGGCCGGCTGCGGCTGGGCGCCCAGCGTCAGGGCCGCCAGGTCGGGCGCGGGAGCGCCGCCCGCTGCGCCGCGGTCCAGCGCCAGCAGGCTGCGGCTGGCGAACTGGCCGGCGCCGACGATGACGGCGTTGTGGCCGCTGCTGCGCTTTTCGATGTAGGGCGCCAGGGTGCGCGGCATCACGCCGGCACGCTCGGCCGCGAACAGCCCCGCCGCCACGCCGCAGCCGGCCAGCAGGGTCGCCGCCAGCGCCAGACGCGCGCCACGCTTCATGGGAAGCACTTCATAGGAAGCACTTCATGCGCTGCTCTTGATGCCGTGCCGGTTCATCAGGTCATACAGGGTCGGACGGCTCACGCCCAGCATCTCGGAAGCCTTGACGATATTGCCGTCCACCCGCGCTAGCGCGCGCACGATGGCCGCGTGTTCGGCCTCGTCGCGCACCTGGCGCAAATTCAGCGGTTGCTCGACCTGGGTGCCGTCATCGGGCAGGCCCAGGTCGTCGGCCACGATGGTCGGGCCGTCGGCCATGATCACGGCGCGCTTGACGCAGTTTTCCATCTCGCGCACATTGCCCGGCCACTGGTAGCCCTCGATGGCGGCGATCGCGTCGGGCGCGAAGTGCAGGGTCGGGCGCGATTCCTGGGCGCAGAACTTGTTCTTGAAATGGTGGGCCAGCAGGGCCGCATCGCCCTGGCGCGCGCGCAGCGGCGGGATCGTGACCACGATCTCGGACAGGCGATAGTACAAGTCTTCGCGGAAGCGCCCGGTGCTGCACAATTCCTTGAGCTTTTGGTGGGTCGCGCACACGATGCGCACGTCGACCGGGATTTCCTCGTGGCCGCCGATGCGCTCGATCACGCGCTCCTGCAGCGCCATCGGCAGGTCGCCCACTTCGTCGAGGAAGAACGTGCCGCCGTTGGCCAGTTCGACCTTGCCCTTGGTCTGCTTGGCGGCGCCGGTGAAGGCGCCCTTCTCGTAGCCGAACAGTTCGCTCTCGAGCAGGTTCTCGGGAATCGCGGCGCAGTTGATCGCCACGAAGCGCTCCTTGGCGCGCGGCGACAGCGCGTGCAGCGCGCGCGCCAGCACTTCCTTGCCGGTGCCCGATTCGCCCAGGATCATCACCGAGGCCGAGGTCGGGGCCACCTTCTCGATGTTGCGGCACACCTTGAGCATGCCAGCGTCGCGGCTGATCACGCCCGCCATCGGCGAATCGGCCTGGTTCGACTGCATGCGGCGGTTTTCCATCTGCAGGTTGTGCAAAAAGAACGCGCGCTGGATCACCAGGTTCAGCACCTCGGGCTCGCACGGCTTCTGGTGGAAGTCGTAGGCGCCCATGGCGATCGCCTTGACCGCGTTGGCGCGCTCCTGGTTGCCGGTCAGGACGATCACGCGGGTGTCCGGCGCCAGCGCCAGGATCTGCTCCAGCGTGGCCAGGCCTTCGGTCGAACCGTCCGGATCGGGCGGCAGCCCGAGGTCCATGGTGACCACCGCCGGCTCGTGGCGGCGGATCTGCGCCAGCGCGCTTTCGCGGTCGCCGGCGACGACCACGTCATACGCATCGAAGCTCCAGCGCAGCTGCTTCTGCAGGCCGGGGTCGTCTTCGATGATCAACAGTTTCGGTTTGTTTTGGGTCACGGCTATTCCTCAGTTCACGCTGCGCGATCGATGGCGCCGGCGGCAATGCCGGCGCCGGCCTCATGGTACAACGGCAGGGTGACGGTAAAAGTGGTTCCGACCGAGGGCGTGCTGGTCAAGTCCAGCGCGCCGCCCAGTTCAGTGATGTATTCGCGGCTCTCGAACACGCCGATGCCCATGCCGGCCGGCTTGGTCGACTCGAACGGCTTGAACAGGCGCTCGCGAATGAATTTCTCGGTCATGCCGGCGCCGGTGTCGGCCACCGTGATCGCGACCCGGTTGCCCTGGCGGCGGATGCTGACGTTCACTTGGCCGCTCTTGGGCGTGGCCTCGATCGCGTTCTGGATCAGGTGGCCCAGCACGCGCTCGAGCCGTTCGCGGTCGGCCAGCACCATCAGGCCCTGCTGCTCGACCTGCAGCGACGGATGCGGCTCGAGGGCGCTCTTGAGCGCGATCGCCTGGCGCACCACGGCCTCGACCGACAGGGCGCGCGGCCGCGCCGGGGCATCGTTGCGGCTCAGTTTCTGCAGCATCGACGTCATCTTCTGGATCGAATGGTCGACCGTATCGAGCATGTCGCGCTGGAACTCCGGATTGTCGCGGTGCTTTTCGGCGTTGGCGTTCATCAGGGACAGCTGGGACACCAGGTTCTTGAGGTCGTGCACCACGAAGGTCGACATGCGGTTGAACGAATCGAACTGGCGCGCCACCATCAACTCGTTGGCGGCGTCCTGCTGCGCCAGGTAGCTGGCGGCCTGGCTGCCCGCGATCTCGAGCAGGTCGAACACTTCCCAGTTCAGGGCCACCGTGCTGCGCGCGTCCTGCAGCACCACGAAGCCGAACAGTTTCGAGTGCATGATCAGGGGCACCACCAGCCAGCCGCGCGGGAATGCCTTGAGCCATTCCGGCAGTTCGAGGTCGCCGTACTTCTCGGGCAGGGCCTTGTATTCGTGCAGGTCGATCACCCACTGGGTGGTTTCCAGGAAGCGGCAGAACTTCGAATCGGCCGGCTCGACGGCGCTGCTGGAAGCCTGCCAGCCGGCCGCCGGGCGATAGGCGCCGGCGCCGCCGCTGTCGGGTTCCCCGTCGCGGCGCTGCCACAGCACCCCGCCCGGGCTTTCGACCAGGGCGCCGACCGCCTCGATCGCGCGTTCGCCGATATTGGCGCTGTGCTCGGACAGGGTGCGCGTGAAGCGCATCCATTCCTCGCGGTAGTCGTAGCCGTAGCTGTAGAAATGCTTGCTGATGAAAACCTTGAGCCAGGCGCGGAAGGTGCCCGAGAACAGGGTCCCGGCCAGCACCAGCAGCGCGCCGCACAGGAACACCACCTGCATCACGCCGCCCCAGCTGCCGCCGAAGTAGCGCAGGTAATAGCCGGCGAAGCCCATCGCCATCAGGTACAGCGCGGAGCCGAACAGCGCGGTCGAATGGAACATCACGCGCCGCGACAGCGCCAGCGCATTGGCGCGTGAGGCGCCGCGCTTGATCGCGGTGCCGATCAGCGGCATGGCCAGGGCGTTGACGATGCCGCGCGCGGCCCAGGTGTCCTGGTGCATCTCGTGGAACAGCATCGCCTGGCTGTACATGTAGAAGTCGTAGGCGAACATGGCGCCGATGCCGAGGCAGGCGAACTTGATGGCCCAGCGCTCCTGCACCGTCTTGTTGCGGTACACCTGCTCGACCAGCAGCATGCCCAGCACCGCCTGGCACACGCGCGCCGTCACGTTCGGCAGCAGGCCGTCGAAGTTGAGCATCAGGTCGGTGCGCAGCAACGCCGTCGCCAGCAGCAGGCCCAGGTAGACCATGCCGCCCACGAATACCGGGGTGCGCAGGCCGAACGGCCAGCGGCTGCCCGGATCGCGGTAGTTGCCCAGCAAGAGGAGCAGCACGACGCACCAGGCGCCGCTGCGCAGGATCTCGAGCTTGTCGGTCCAGACCGACCACAGCCCGAGGCCGGACGCGGCTTCCAGGGCCAGGGCGCCGGACCAGAGCGCGGTGAGCGCGCAGGCGATCGCGACCGGCGCGACGTGGCTGCGGCCGCGCCAGATCGTCAGCAGGAGACCGATCAGCAGGAAGAAACCGACGGCGGCGACGCTATAGCTGTAGACGGCAATGCTGGTCAACGTGCGCCATCCATGAGAACGTGCATTGAAAAAATCCGGGTAAGGAGGCCACACCGATGCCTGGCCCCGGGACCACCCGGGGCACGGCCGTCAGCGCCCGCTGCGGAACAGCACGACCTTGAGCGTATTGATCAGGACCAGCACGTCGAGGAACAGGCTGTTGTTCTTGACGTAATACAGGTCGTACTGCAGCTTTTGCAGCGCATCCTCGGCCGAGGAACCGTAGCCGTAACGCACCTGGGCCCAGCCGGTGATGCCCGGCTTGATGCTATGACGTACATTGTAATACGGCACCACCTCGATCAGCTGCTCCACGAAATAAGCACGCTCGGGCCGCGGACCGACGAAGGACATCTCGCCCTTGAGCACATTGAACACTTGGGGCAGTTCGTCGATGCGGGTCTTGCGCATGAAATTGCCGACGCGGGTGACGCGCGGATCGTTCTGGGCCGCCCACTGCGGCTTGCCGCCTTTTTCGGCATCGGTGCGCATGCTGCGGAATTTGTGCACCCGGAAGATCTTGCCGTCCTTGCCGACCCGTTCCTGCGAATAGAACACGGGGCCGCGGTCTTCCAGCCACACGGCGATCGCCGCGGCCAGCATGATCGGCAGGGTCATGACCATGATCAGGGTGCTGCACACCAGGTCGAAGCCGCGCTTCATGAAAGTGCGGATGAAGCTCTGGTCGAAGCCGCCGCCGAACACCAGCCAGCTCGGCTGAAGCGAATCGACCCGGATCTGGCAGGTTTCGCGTTCGAAGAAGGTGGCGGCGTCGGTGACCTTGAGGCCCTGCAGTTTGCAGTCCAGCAGTTCCTTGATGGGGAAGCTGCCGCGCCGGTTCTGTACCGAGACCACGATTTCCTGCACGCCGTACTGCTTGGCGACCTTGACCAGCGAATCGCCGTCGCGCACCTTGAGCAGGTCGCCGGCAGGCACGCAGACCTCTTCGCTGGCGACCGGAATGAAGCCGGCGATATTGTAGCGGTGGTAGCTGGTCTTCTTCTGCGCCAGTTCGCTGCACTCCTTGGCCAGCGGACCGCTGCCCAGGAACATGATGCGCGACTGCATCAGGCGCAGCTCGGACGTCTTGAAGAAGATGATGCGCGCCGTAAAGATGCCGACCGCCGCCAGGCCGAACACCAGCAGCAGGATGCCGCGGCCGAAATACAGGTCGGGGGCGATATAGAACACCAGGGTCAGGATCAGGAAGCCCATCAGGAAGGCGGGCATCAGCTTCATCAGGAAGGGATGGCGCAGGCCTTCGTCGAAATCGAGCTGGTACATCCCCATGGCGCTCATGCTGAAGCTCACCGCCACCGCGAAGGCGATTGCCGAGGCCATGAAGTGATCGAGCTGCAAGGCCGTCGCCGGCGCGCCGACATCAAGAAAACGCATGGCGGCGCCCGCATAGGCGGCCCCAAGCAGGATCAATATCTCTACGAACAGCAGGACGAATACGATCTTCGACACATAGTGATTAGAGATCCGAAACATTTTATTCCCCAGAATTTATTATTGCTTCACTGCTTGCTGAGTTGGCAAAACGACCACAAGGCATCGGCTGCATCGACAGCAGCGCGCGCATGGTCTCATACAATAGCTATAACGTGTCGCGCTCGCCAGGACGTGTTGTATTGACGACAATCGCCGACCTCGTCCGCCTCCTGGTTAATAAATTTTCCTACGCGACATTATCAATATAGCAAAGATTGAGATTTGTTTCTTTATCGCTAGATCTGCCGTGCGCGGGGTAGAAAAAATTTCCCACAGGGCAACAGCCCTGTCATCATGTTTCCCCACGCCGCTTGTCGCTGATCATGTGCTCGCCATAGTAGGTCAGCGCTGTGTAATGTCGATGACTTGTCGCCTGTACAAGCAAATCCAGACAACCATTGCTTAACCATGCATTTTATATATCACAAGCATGGTAGTTTTTTGCTATATTTTTAACAGTAAATATAGCATGGAAACACAAGCAGACTCAACGATGGTTCACTGCCGCGTCAGGTCAATGCAACACGGGTAAGACAGACTGTTGCAAAGCTCACCTGCGCTTAGGGAAAGAAATTTTAGCATTGACTCAACAGTATGCAGCGCAACGATGGATATCGTGCGCTATTGTTTTAAAGCTAATATTGATTTATAGCAAGTGTGCGCCTCAGAGTTTCGCCCCGGCGGCCTGGGGCGCATCCACCACCGGCATGGCGCCGGCCGCCGGTGCCGGCTGCCGCGCGCGTCGTCCTGCGCCTATGAGCAGAGGGAACAGCCGCGGCATCAGGACGTTGGCGATACGGTAGACGGCGACCAGGATGGCCGTCACCAGCACCGGCGCCATGACCCAGTACAAGGGATAGGGCAAGGCGCTGCCATAGCGGCTGTACAGGAGCCAGGTCAGCAACAGCACCGGGGCGTGTGCCAGGAACATGAAGAAGCTGTACTTGCTCATGCCGACCAGCCAGGGCCCGAGCCGGCTCGCCGCCAGCCAGGCGGTAGCCGGCCAGATCAGGAACGGAGCGACCAGGCGCAGATAGGTCGTGTTCGCGACACGGAAATGCACGATGGCGGCGCAGGCGAGCAAAAACAACAGGAAGCACGGCACTGCGTATCGGTCGAGCAGGCGCAGGTTCCAGCCGCGCACGGCGGCCATGCCGCCCACATAGAACAGCACCGCCATCACGTCGCGCAGCACCAGCACGCCATCGTAGTTTTTGAAGAACACCACCGACACCAGCACCAGGCCCGGCCAGGCGTAATTGCGCAGTAACCAGCCGAATGCCGGCGCGAGCAGGATGAGCACCAGCAGGTCGCGCAGGAAGTTCAATGGGTAATTCACGGGCGACGCCGTCAGGCCGAAGGCGGCGTTGAGCCAGGCCATCGGTTCAAAAGGCCACAGTTGCGCGGACATCTCGACACCGGCAAACAGTTGCGCTCCGAGCGCCAGGGGCAGCAGCGGCAGGTTGAAGCACAGGAAGGGCAGCAGGATGGTGCGCGCCTTCTTGCTGAACAGGCGGGCCGGCGCACGATCGAGGGCGGCGCCGAACAGCAGGAATCCCGAAATGACGGTCAGCACCGGGACGGTGGCGCGGAACACGGCGAGCTGGAAAAAGGCCTTGGTGGCATCGAACCAGCCATTGCCGATCTCGGCCATGGGCACGTACTGCGGTGTATGCAGCATGATGACGCCGAAGATCATGACGAACCGCAGAAGTGCGATACGGTCGCGAAGGCCATGGTCGAGGGTCATGGAAGGTCCTTTTCAAGAGTGCGGAACATGCGCGGGAAAGTCGTCGCGCATGGCACGAGAAACTGCCGAATCGAGCCTGCCGGCAATGAAGGGCCTGCCAACTCCCACTTACCTTAAAGTCAACACTGATCAATGTCAATTGTGCGCGTGCGTCATTACACAAAAGTGTCGAATGCGCGGTATGAGCGGCGAGCACGGACGCGAGACCGCGACATGCTGGCGCATGCGGGACGTTCGGAAGGAGAAAGGAAAACGATGGCAATGATGCCGGAATGGCGCGGCTGGCTGGGATCGAACCAGCGACCCTTGGCTTCGGAGGCCAATACTCTATCCACTGAGCTACAGCCGCGCTGGAGGCGTGACGAAGGATACAGTCTTTCCGCAAGTACGTCCATGGGGAGAGGCGGAAAAACCCCTACACCAAAGCAGGATTACACTATAATAAGATTCTTGACGGCATTTGCAAAAAGCCACTAGATCGCAGTGCCCCAGTGGCCGGTTTTTTTAATTGAATTAAGGAAATCATGAGCGACGCACACAACGAACACCAATCCCTCATCCGCACGCCTAAACAGCTCGTCGTTGCCGTCACGGGATTCTTCTTGGTTATTGTTCTAGGTATCATTTTACTCGTCACGTTCGTGACCAGTACCGCCACCACCGGCGCCGGCACCGACGGCCAGAGCGCCGAAGCCATCTCCAACCGCATTCGCCCCGTTTCCGAAGAAGGTTTCACCCTGGTCGACGCCAATGCGCCGCGCGTGCTGCAGGCCGGCGGCGCCGTCTATGCCGCCACCTGCGCAGCCTGCCACGACAGCGGCATGGCCGGGGCGCCGAAGACCGGCGACAACGGCGCCTGGGGCGCACGCCTGGCGCAAGGCTATGACACCCTGCTGAAACACGCCATCGAAGGCATCCGCGCGATGCCGGCCAGGGGCGGCAATCCGGACCTGGACAATCTCGAGGTCGAGCGCGCCGTCGTCTTCATGACCAACAAGAGTGGCGCCAGCTTCAAGGAGCCGGCCGAGCCCGCGCCTGCCCCGGCTGCGGCCGAGGCGCCGGCCGATGCCGCCGCTACCACCGTCGCACCGGTAGCGCCAGTTCCGGCCGCAACGCCCGCCGCTGCCCCGGCAGCCGCGCCAGCCATTGCCAGCGCCGACGCTGGCAAGAAAGCCTACGATTCAGCCTGCATCGCCTGCCATGGCGCTGGCATCGCCGGCGCGCCGAAATTCGGCGACAAGGCGGCCTGGACCGCGCGTCTCGGCCAGGGCGCTAACGTGATGTACGAACACGCGATCAAGGGCTTCCAGGGCAAGGCCGGCTTCATGCCCCCAAAAGGCGGCTCTACCCTCCCCGATGCCGAGATCAAGGCCGCGGTCGATTACATGGTGGCCGCCGTCAAATAAGACGCGCTGCGGCTCCAATAAAAAAGCACCCAGCCGGGTGCTTTTTTGTTTGAAAGATCATGAACGTTGTTGCAGCGCAACCCAGCAATAACGTCGCTTCGATCAGTGCAGGCGGCGACGGCGCGTGGTCAGCATGGCCATGAACCCAAGTCCGACCAGCAGGACGCCAGCCGGCTCGGGGACTGCGGTCGGCTCGGTGCTCACGAAGAAATCGAAGTTAATGCCCAACACGCCAAGTCCGCCGATTTGTTCGGTTCCGAACGCATCGTCAGTGGCCGGGAAAAAACCGTCCCAAGGATAATTCTGATATACCCCGTCAGCAAGATTATCCGTTTCGATGAGCAGCTTATTATTTGAATCGAGGAAAGAAATACGGGCCTCGTACAAATTAACGACGCTCATCAATTCGAGCGGATAATCGAACAGACCGATACCCAAAATCGCTGTTTCTCCCAACACCGGGAATAAATCGCCAGTGCTTCGAATCTGAATACTGATGAGTGATCGACCATTGCCCAAGTCACTCTCGGATTCGCTCACGGTGAGAAAACTATCTCCCCGAACCGCCATGGCTGCCTCGTCATCGAAAGTGGCGACGCCGGCAAACGCCTCATCGCTTTCGCTCCCTTGCAGATAGAAGGAGTAGGCGGAACCGACAGTGACGACCGGCGCCGCGACCGCAGCCTGCGACCCCGCGCCCAGTGTTGCGGCGACTACAAGAATCGATCCAATAAATTTACGCATGCTTTCCCCTTGATGCAAAATATTATACTTACATCAAAGCAAAATTCATGCCTTTTGGCCTGATTTCTATAAAAATCAGTGAATTAGCTCGAGCTTACCGGAAGCAAATCCAGGCGCTGTAAATTATACCGACACTACCTCAAGTCGAGCGATCACCTTGCACTATCGGTCTTCTGCGCAACTTTTCGTTCATTCTCCTCCTCTCGCAAGCTTCCCGGGCAGCTTCCAGCAACGGATATATGCCGCGTGGTATTTCGCTGCACTGTATTGCCGTTGAATCCCTTATCGTGAATTTTCTTGAATACCAAAATAAAACCTGATTCAAAATATTGCTCGAAAGAAAATTTAAACTGCTCAGAAACAGTTGGCACTATTGAACAAAAATACTTGCATGAAATAGTTGCCGTTCATATTCATTGGTTAGTAATTGTTAAATATTTCCATATTGCACTGTCACAATTAGTTACAAGTAGACTGCCGTAAATATCGTATCCTTCAAAACTTTCCCACCGGAACAAATTCCAAGCGGAATTTTTTACAGGATAAATACCATGCAATTCTGCAACTCTGCATCGACCAAACACCACGTCTTTCGCCTGAACGCCGCGCTGCTGATGTCGCTGGCAGCCATTGGCAGCACCTCGGCCGCCACCCTGTCCGTCGGTCCTGGCAAGACCTACGCGGCGCCCTGCGCCGCTTTCGCCAAGGCCAAGGCCGGCGACATCATCGAGATCCAGGGTGGCAAGACCTATAGTGGTGACGTCTGCGCCATCAGCCCGAGCGACCTCGTTATCCGCGGCGTGAACGGCCGCCCGAAGATCGATGCTGCCGGCAAGAATGCTCAAGGCAAGGCGATCTGGGTGGTCAAGGGCAATAACATCACCGTCGAGAACGTCGAGATGTTCGGCGCCAAGGTGCCAGACAAGAACGGCGCCGCGCTACGCCTTGAGGGCACTAACTTCACGCTGCGCTCGTCCTACCTGCGCGGCAATGAAAACGGAATTCTGAGCGGCGCCAACGCCAACAGTAATATCGTGATCGAATACAGCGAATTCGAACGCAATGGCGCGGGCGATGGCTATTCGCATAACTTATATATCGGCAATGTCGCCAGCCTCGCGTTCCGCTATAACTATTCGCACGACGCCCTGGTCGGCCACAATCTGAAGTCGCGCGCCAAGGTCAATACGATTAGCTACAACCGTTTCTCGAGCACGCCATCGGCCACTGCCAAGGCAGGTGCACCAAGCTATGAGATCGACCTGCCGAATGCCGGTACCGCCTACGTCGTCGGCAACGTGATCCACCAGCCGGCGGTCCACAATAATCCAGGCATGCTGGCCTATGGCATGGAAGGTGCGACAAATCCGGGCAAGGACTTGTATGTCGTGAACAATACCTTCCTGAACGACGACAGCTCGCGCGGCACCTTCGTCCTGGTCGGCAGCAAAGTGACGACCCCGGTCTTACTGCAGAACAATATCTTTAGCGGCACAGGCACCGTGACCAGCCAGGGCAGCGCCGTGCAGAAGAGCAATTATCGTTCGGTGGCCGCAGGCTTCGTCAACCGCGCGCAGTTCGACCTGCATCCGCTCGCCAACGCACTGGTGATCAATGCCGGCACCGCACCGGGCAAGTCGGCGGCCGGCGTCAGCCTGGCCCCAACCGCGCAGTACAAGCATACGGCTTCGGGAGAATCCCGTCTGGTTTCCGGCACGCTCGATATCGGTGCCTATGAAGCGGCAGGTTCGACGGCGGCGCCGACGACTCCTGCGCCTGTGCCTGCGCCTGCGCCGACGACGCCGGAAACCTGGAAGCAGTGCGCCACCGAAGGTTATACCTGCTCTTTCACCGGTACCCGTGAGGTGCGCTACGGCGTGCCGGGCGCCTACAGCACCAAGGTCATTACTGCAAAAACCGCCTGCACCTCCGCCGTATTCGGCGATCCGAAGAAAGGCTATTCGAAGACCTGCAGCTATTCCAGCCTGGCGCGCTGACCGTCCTGTATCGCGGGGAACGGCCGACCAGCTCTTCCGCGCGTAGCCACGGTACAAGCACAAAGGCCCGGTCGTCGTCGACCGGGCCTTTTATATATGCAGCACTATTTTCGGCTTGGACAGCCCTGGCTTACCAGATGATCACGCGATCCTTCGGCGCCAGGTACATCTTGTCGCCCGCCTTGACCCCGAACGCCTCGTAGAAACCAGGCTGGTTCTTCAGGGTGCCGTTGGCGCGGTACTGCGCCGGCGAGTGCGGATCGGTCTTGATCTGGGCGATCTGCGCCGGTTCGCGCATCTTGGTGCGCCACACCTGGCCCCAGCCCATGTAGAAGCGCTGGTCGCCGGTGAGACCGTCGATGACGGGCGCCGGCTTGCCCTTCAGCGAGATCTTGTAGGCTTTATAGGCGATCGCCAGGCCCGAGTTGTCGCCGATGTTCTCGCCCAGGGTCAGTTCGCCGTTGACGTGGTAACCCTCCAGCGGGCTGAAGGCGGCATATTGCGCGATCAGCGCCTTGGTCTTCTCGCCGAAACGCTTGCCGTCTTCTTCGGTCCACCAGTTGCGCATATTGCCGTCGCCGTCATACTGCGAACCCTGGTCGTCGAAGCCGTGGCTGATCTCGTGGCCGATCACGGCGCCGATGCCGCCGTAGTTGACCGCGTCGTCGGCATTGGCGTCGAAGAACGGCGGCTGCAGGATCGCGGCCGGGAACACGATCTCGTTCAGCTCCGGGTTGTAGTAGGCGTTGACGGTCTGCGGCGTCATGCCCCACTCGTCGCGGTCGATCGGCTTGCCGAGCTTGTTCAGTTCGCGGTTGTATTCCACTTCGCGCGAACGCATCACGTTGCCGACCAGGTCATCGCGCTTCACGGTCAGGGCCGAATAGTCCTTCCACTTGTTCGGGTAGCCGATCTTCGGCGTGAACTTGGCCAGCTTGGCCTGCGCTTCCTTCTTGGTCGCGGGGCTCATCCAGTCCAGAGTGTCGATCGACTCTTTATAGGCGGCCAGCAGATTGTTGACCAGGACTTCCATGTGCGCCTTGCGCTCGGCCGGGAAGTGCTTCGCCACGTACAGCTTGCCGACCGCGTCGCCCAGGCTCGATTCCAGGGTCGAGACGCCGCGCTTCCAGCGCGGTTCCAGTTGCGGGATGCCGGCCAGGGTGGTGCCGTTGAAGGCGAAACGCTGGTCGACGAAGGCTTTCGACAGGTAGTTGGCGTAGCCGTTCACGGTCTGGAACTGCAGATAGGCTTTCCAGGTTTCCAGCGGAATACGACCAAGAACGTCAGCGAAGCCCTTCAGGTAGGTCGGCTGGCTGACGATCAGGTAGTCGGCCTTGCCCTGCAGGCCCGACGCCTTCAGCCACTGCTGCCAATCGTAGCCCGGCGCCATGGCGGCCAGTTTCGAGAGTTCGACCTTGTTGTAGGTCTTGATCGGGTCGCGGTTCTCGACCTTGGTCCACTGCGCCTTGGCCAGCTCGGTTTCCAGCTCGACGATGGCTTTCGCATCGGCCTTGGCATTCTTGCCGCCGGCCAGCGCCAGCATCTTCTCGACGTGCTGCTGGTACTTGGCGCGGGTGTCCGCCAGCTTGGCGTCGTCCAGCTTCAGGTAGTAGTCGCGGTCGGGCATGCCCAGGCCGGCCTGGTACAGGTCAGCCACGTACTTGGTCGAATCCTTGGCGTCCTGGTGGATGAAGAACACGAAGGGCACGTTGACGCCGATGCGGCCCAGGTGGGCGAACATGGCCGGCAGTTCATTCTTGTTCTTGAGCGCGGCGATCTTGCCCAGTTCGCCGGCCAGCGGCTTGGCGCCCAGCTGTTCCAGGCGCGCTTCGTCCATATAGCTGGCGTAGAAGTCGCCGATCTTGCGCGCTTCGGTGCCGTTGGCCGCGCTGCGTTCCATCGCAGCTTTCTCGATCACGGCGCGCAGTTGCGGCAGGGTGTCGTCGCGCAGCTGGTGGAAGGCGCCCCAGGTCGACTTGTCGGCCGGGATCTCGACGCTCTTGAGCCACTTGCCGTTCAGGTGTTCGAAGAAATCGTCCTGCGGGCGTACGCCGGCATCGATGTACTGGGTGGCGATGCCCGACGCTGCCGCGCTGGCCTTGGCGGCGCTGGCAGGGGCGGCAGGGGCGGCGGCGCCGGATTCGGCGTGCGCGAACGAAGCTACCAGCACGAGTGCGGCAGCGCTGAACAAATGTCGTTTCATGTTCTCTCTCTTTGTTGTGAGTGCAATGCAAAACGGGCCGGCGCTCATGACGCCGGCCCGTCCTTGGACCAGATTACCAGATGATGACGCGTTCTTCAGGCGGCAGGTACATCTTGTCGCCCGGTTTCACGTCGAAGGCCTTGTAGAACTCGGCCATATTGCGCACGGTGCCGTTGGCGCGGAACTGGCCCGGCGAGTGCGGGTCGGTCTTGACCTGGTTGATCTGCTGCGCTTCGCGCATCTTCGAGCGCCACACCTGGCCCCAGCCCATGAAGAAGCGCTGGTCGCCCGTGAGACCGTCGATCACCGGCGCCGGCTTGCCGTGCAGCGAGATCTGGTAGGCCTTGTAGCCGATCGCCAGGCCGGCGTTGTCGCCGATGTTCTCGCCCAGGGTCAGTTCGCCATTGACGTTATAGCCCGGCAGCGGGCTGTAGCCGTTGAACTGGTTGACCAGCTTGTCGGTGCGGGCCTTGAACGCGGCCTTGTCCTCGGCGGTCCACCAGTTGCGCAGGTTGCCGTCGCCATCCGACTGGCTGCCCTTGTCGTCGAAGCCGTGGCCGATTTCGTGGCCGATCACGGCGCCGATCGCGCCGTAGTTGACGGCGTCGTCGGCGCGCATGTCGAAGAACGGCGGCTGCAGGATCGCGGCCGGGAACACGATCTCGTTCATCGTGCTGCGGTAGTAGGCGTTCACGGTCTGCGGCGTCATGCCCCACTCGGTGTGGTCGATCGGTTTGCCCAGCTTGCCGATGTTGCGCTCGTACTCGAAGGTCGAGGCGCGCATCGCGTTGCCCACCAGGTCGTCGCGCTTGATGGTCAGGCGCGCGTAGTCGCGCCACTTGTCCGGATAGCCGATCTTCGGCGTGAACTTGGCCAGCTTGGCGCGCGCTTCCTTCTTGGTCGCAGGGCTCATCCACTCCAGGTTGTCGATCGACTGGCCGTAGGCGATGATCAGGTTCTTCACCAGCTCTTCCATGCGCGCCTTGCGCTCGGCCGGGAAGTGCTCCTTCACGTACAGCTTGCCGAGCGCCTCGCCCAGCGCGCCTTCGACGGTGGCCACGCCCTTCTTCCATTCCGGACGCTGCTCGGTCACGCCGGTCAGCGCGGTGCCGTAGAAGGCGAAGTTTTCGTCCACGAAGGCCTTCGACAGGTAGGGCGCGTATTCGCGCAGCAGCTGCCATTCGAAGTACGACTTGACGGTCGCCAGGTCGGTCTTCGCCAGCAGTTCATTGAAACCGGTGAAGTAGCTCGGCTGGTTGACGATGATGTATTCCAGCTTGTTGCCCACGCCGGCGGCGCCCAGGGCCGCCTTCCAGTCGTAGCCCGGCGCCAGCTTGGTCAGTTCAAGCACGCTCATCTTGTTGTAGCGCTTGACGGGATCGCGGTTCTCGACCTTGGTCCACTGCACCTTGGCCAGCTCGGTCTCGAAGTCGACGATGGCCTTGGCCTGGGCCGCGGCGTTCTTCTCGCCGGCCAGGGCCAGCGTCTTCTCGACGTGCTGCTGGTACTTGGCGCGGATCTCCGCCAGCTTGGCGTCGTCCTGCTTCAGGTAGTAGTCGCGGTCGGGCATGCCAAGGCCGCTCTGGCTGATGTAGGTGGCGTACTTGGTCGACTCGCGCATGTCCTGGCCGACGTAGATGCCGTAGGGGCTCGAAACGCCGATCTTCGCCAGGTGGGCGGCCAGGGCCGGGATGCCCTTCTTGTCCTTCAGCGAGCGGATCCGCGACAGCTCGCCGGTCAGCGGCTTGTAGCCCAGGGTTTCGCGGCGCTCGGCGTCCATGAAGCTGGCGTACAGGTCGCCGATTTTCCTGGTCTCGGTGCCGGCCTTGGCGCCGGTGTCTTTCTGTGCGGCCTCGATGATCGCCAGCAGCTGCGGCGTGGTGTCTTCGCGCAGCTTCATGAAGGTGCCCCAGCTCGAACGGTCGCTCGGGATTTCGGTGTCCTTCAGCCACTTGCCGTTCAGGTAAGTGAAGAAGTCGTCCTGCGGACGCACGCTGGTGTCGATGTACTGGGTGTCGATGCCCGAAATGACGCCGGCCGGCGCGGCGGCGGTGGCGGCGGTGGCCGGCGCAGCGTCGGCAGCCATGGCCGGCGCAGCGAAGGCGGCCATCAGGGACAGGGTCAGGGTGCTCAGGAGGTGTCGCTTCACGGGAAAAATCCTTACTTGCAGTGCGATTGCAGGGTGAATCGGTTCCGGCCGGATGGTCGGCAAAAAAACCATTCTAGCGGTTAGGCAATAAACCTCGCTGGCGGAGCACGGATTTTTACTTTTCGATACACGGCACACATGTGTTTTCGCGTATGCATGTGTTGGAAGATGACAACACGATGACAGGCGGGATGACATGTGCGCCCCGTGTCCGGTGAAGGGGAATGTACAATCTCCGCAGAGGCAGCCGACAGATCGCACAATGTGCGAAACCGGGACCGGAAAGAAAAAAGCCCGCGGTGGAGGCCGCGGGCAAAGACCACTTCAAGAGTGGAGAGAGAGAAAAACTGGTTCCAACTATAGGCTGCCTCATCCGCACGCTCTTCTACTCTTACAATTGCTTACCATCGTAGGATCGGGTGTAACAACTCCGCCTCCCAACGCATCCTTTTTCATTCCAGCTCGATAGCTTTTGCGCCGCCGCCCGCAGCCGCGCACGAACCGGTTTATACTGGCCTTGCGCTACCTCAGGCATAAGTGCGCCTGCCGGTTCCGTGCGCAAATGCCTCAACGGATCAACCACATGGGTTCCACCTTCAAGAATTCCTGCCTCGTCGGCCTGGGCGTGATCGCCGGGGTCGGCCTGACCATGCAATTCTCCGCCCTCGCCTTCAAGCCGCCGGTCGACGCCAGCATGCCGATCGCCGAGCTGCGCCAGCTGGCCGACGTCTACGGCGTCATCAAGTCCACCTATGTCGAACCGGTCGAAGATAAAGCCCTGCTGTCCGAGGCGATCGCCGGCATGGTCGCCTCGCTCGACCCGCATTCGGCCTACCTCGATCCGCGCGCCTACCGCGAGCTGCGCGAAGGCACCGAGGGCCGCTTCGTCGGCGTCGGCATCGAGATCGCCGTGAGCGAGGACGGCTATATCGAGATCGTCACCCCGATGGAAGATTCGCCGGCCTACCACGCCGGCATCAAGGAGGGCGACCTGATCACCCGCATCGACGGCCACCCGGTCCAGGGCACGCCGATCGACGACGCCATCAAGCGCATGCGCGGCGAGCCGGGCACGCGCGTCACGCTCACGGTCGCGCGCAAGGACGCGCCCGAACCACTGAATTTCACCATCGAGCGGCGCGAGATCGTGCAGAAAAGCGTCAAGGCGAAGATGGTGGAGCCGGGCTACGCCTGGCTGCGCATCGCGCAGTTCCAGGAACCGACCGTGGACGACATGGCCGCCAGGCTGCAGGCGCTGTACCGCGAAGATCCGGACCTCAAAGGCCTGGTGCTCGACCTGCGCAACGATCCGGGCGGGCTGCTGCAGGGCGCGATCGGCGTCGCCGCCGCCTTCCTGCCGAAGAACGCCGAGATCGTGTCGACCAACGGCCAATTGGCCGATTCGCGCCAGCGCTTCTACGCGCGGCCCGAGTTCTACATGCTGCGCAGCGGCGCCGACCCGCTGGCCACCTTGCCCCCAAGCTTCAAGGACTTGCCGATGGTCGTGCTGGTCAATACCGGCTCGGCCTCGGCTTCCGAAATCGTGGCCGGCGCCCTGCAGGACTATAAACGCGCCGCCATCCTGGGCAGCCAGACCTTCGGCAAGGGCTCGGTGCAGACCATCCGCCCGATCGGGCGCGACGCCGCGGTCAAGCTGACCACGGCGCGCTACTACACCCCGGCCGGGCGCTCGATCCAGGCGCGCGGCATCGTGCCCGACCTGCCCGTGGACGAAACGCTGGAAGGCGACGGCCTGAACGCGCTGCGCATGCGCGAGGCCGACCTGCAGCACCACCTGTCGAACGGCGCGGGACCCGAAGCCGCCACGCGCGAGGACGACATCGAGGAACAGATGCGCCTGCTGGCCGAGGCGCGCACCCGCAAGCCGCTCGACTACGGCAGCGCGGACGACTTCCAGCTGGCCCAGGCCCTGCGCCACCTCAAGGGCCAGGAAGTGGTGCTGTCCAAGCGCGCCGCCCCCGCCACCACGCTGGCCCAGCACGGGCGCAAGGACCAATAAACGCGACTGAACAGTCCCTGCGGCAGCCGATTCCCAGGCATGCGCCGAGCGTGTAGAATCGGCGCATCTTGCGGACAACCCCGCTTATTTTCCCTGAAAGTTTGCTGAATATGAAACCTGTCGTCATCAGCGGCACCGGCCTGTTTACCCCGCCGCATTCCATCTCGAACGACGAGCTGGTGACAGCCTTCAACGCCTATGTCGAACTGCACAACCAGGAGCATGCCGCGCAAATCGCGGCGGGCGAGGTGACGGCGCTGGAACCGTCGAGCAGCGCCTTCATCGAAAAAGCGTCGGGCATCAAGTCGCGCTACGTGATGGAAAAGAGCGGCATCCTGGACCCGAGCCACATGACGGCGCGCATTCCGGAACGGGCCGACGACGAGATCTCGCTGCAGGCCGAGATGTGCGTGGCCGCCGCGCGCGAAGCGTTGACGCGCGCCGGCAAAACGCCGCAGGACATCGACATGGTGCTGGTCGCCTGCAGCAATATGCAGCGCGCCTATCCGGCCATGGCGGTCGAGGTGCAAGAGGCGCTGGGCATCGACGGCTTCGGCTTCGACATGAACGTGGCCTGCTCCTCGGCCACCTTCGGCATCGCCACCGCGGTCGACGCGGTGCGCAATGGCCGCGCACGCGCGGTGCTGGTGCTGAACCCTGAAATCACCAGCGGCCACCTGAACTTCCGCGACCGCGACAGCCACTTCATCTTCGGTGACGCCTGCACCGCGATCGTGATCGAGGCCGCGGAGACGGCAAGCAGTGCGCACCAGTGGGAAATCCTCGACAGCCGCCTCAAGACCAGTTTCTCGAACAATATCCGCAACAACTTCGGCTTCATGAACCGCTTCGACGAAGCGGGCATCGGCCAGCCCGATAAACTGTTCCGCCAGCAGGGCCGCAAGGTATTCAAGGAAGTCTGCCCGATGGCGGCCCAGACCATCGCCGACACGCTCGCGGCGGCCGGCCTGGAAACGAAAGACGTGTCGCGCTACTGGCTGCACCAGGCCAACCTGAACATGAACCTGCTGATCGTGCGCACCCTGCTGGGCCGCGACGCGACAGCCGACGAAGCGCCGGTGATCCTGGACAGCTATGCCAACACCTCGTCGGCCGGCTCGATCATCGCCTTCCACCGCTACCAGGACGACCTGCCGGCGGGCGCCAATGGCGTCATCTGCTCGTTTGGCGCAGGTTACTCGATTGGTTGCGTGGTGGTGCGCAAGAAGTAATCAACTTCGAATCCACTTCGAATCCACATCGGCGCGGCTCACAGCCGCGCCGCCAGTTCCGCCCCTTCGCGGATCGCGCGCTTGGCATCCAGCTCCGCCGCCAGCGCCGCGCCGCCGATCTTGTGGAAGCGCGGGCCGCCCGTGGCCCCATCCGCCGGCATCAGTTCCGCCAGGCTTTCCTGCCCGGCGCAGATCACCACATTGTCCACCTCGAGCAGGCGCGCTTCGCCCCCGACCGTGATGTGCAGGCCGGCGTCGTCGATGCGCTCGTACCCCACGCCGGCCAGCATGGTCACGCCATTGCGCGCGAGCGTGGCGCGGTGCACCCAACCCGATGTTTTCCCCAGGCCGGCCCCTGGCCGCGTGGTCTTGCGCTGCAGGAGCCAGACCTGGCGCGGCGGATGCGGCGCCACCGGCGGCGCCAGCCCGCCCGGCGTGGCGACCAGCGGGTCGACGCCCCACTCCTTCATCCAGTGCGCCGCCGGCACCGGCAGGGCTACTCGCGGATCGTGCACCAGGAATTCGCCGGTATCGAAACCGATGCCGCCGGCGCCGATGATCGCCACCCGGCGCCCGACCGGGCGGCCGTCACGCAGCACGTCGAGATAGCTCAGGACCTTCGGATGGTCGATGCCGCGAATCGATGGTTGTCGCATGCGGATGCCGGTCGCCACGATCACGTCGTCGAAGCCCTGGGCCAGCAGTTCCTCGCGCGTAATCAAACAGTTCAAGCGAATGTCGACGCCCAGCAATTCGAGGCGGCGGCCAAAATAACGGATCGTCTCCGCGAATTCTTCCTTGCCTGGAATGCGCATCGCGATATTGAACTGGCCGCCGATGCGGTCCTGGGCGTCGAACAGGGTCACGCGGTGCCCGCGCTCGGCCGCGACCGTCGCCGCCGACAGCCCGGCCGGCCCGGCGCCGACCACCGCGATGCGGCGCGCCGTGGCGGCCTTGCGAAACACGAGTTCGGTCTCGTGGCAGGCGCGCGGGTTGACCAGGCAGGTCGCGCGCCGGTTGGAGAAGGTATGGTCCAGGCAGGCCTGGTTGCAGGCGATGCAGGTATTGATCTCGTCGCTGCGGCCGGCGGCCGCCTTGGCGACGAAATCGGCGTCGGCCAGGAAGGGCCGCGCCATCGACACCAGGTCGGCGTCGCCGCGCGCCAGGATGCCCTCGGCCTCGGCCGGCATATTGATGCGGTTCGAGGCCACGACGGGAATGCCGATTTCCTTGCGCAGCCGCCCGGCGACCTCGGCGAAGGCGGCGCGCGGCACCGAGGTGACGATGGTCGGGATGCGCGCCTCGTGCCAGCCGTAGCCGGTGTTCAGGATCGTGGCGCCTGCCGCTTCCAGCGCCCTGGCGGACAGCACGATCTCGTCCCAGGTATTGCCGCCTTCGACCAGGTCGAGCACCGAATGCCGATACATCAAAATGAAGTCCGGCCCGACCGCGGCGCGGATGCGGCGCACCACCTCCACGGCGAGCCGCATGCGGTTCGCGATCGGCCCGCCCCAGCGGTCGGTGCGGCGGTTGGCGCGCGCGCACAGGAACTGGTTCAGCAAATAGCCCTCGCTGCCCATGATCTCGACGCCGTCGTAGCCGGCCGTGCGCGCCAGCCTGGCGCAGCGCACGTAGGCGCGGATCGTCGCTTCGATGCCGGCCTCGGTGAGCGCCCTGGGTTTGAAGCGCGAGATCGGCGACTTGATGTTCGAGGCCGACACCACGAAGGGCTGGTAGCCGTAGCGGCCCGCGTGCAGGATCTGCATCAGGATCTTGCCGCCCTCCTCGTGCACCGCGCGCGTGACGCGCCGGTGGTTGGGCACGTCGAACAGGGAGTTCAGGGTGCCGCCGAAGGGCAGCAGCCAGCCCTGGCGATTGGGCGAGATGCCGCCGGTGACGATCAGGCCCACGCCGCCGCGCGCGCGTTCGCGGTAGAAGGCGGCCAGCTTGCCGTAGTTGTAGAAGCGGTCTTCGAGCCCGGTGTGCATCGAGCCCATGATCACGCGGTTCTTCAGGGTGGTGAAACCCAGGTCGAGCGGCGCAAGCAGGCGGGGATAGGTAGCAGTAGTCATCGCGGCATTACACCGCGATTTTCTGGAGCCGTGCGTCTAAACGGCTGGAAGGCGCATCAAGCCAGGTGGCTTTCGCGGTCGCGCAGTTCGGCGAAGCTTTCGATGCTGCCGATGCTGACGACCACCGGGTTCAGGCTGGCGCCGGGGGACATCGGGCGCCAGGCGAACTGCCATTCCTTTTCGCGCGCCTGGCCCAGGCTCTTGGTGAAGGCCGCGCCCAGCGGCGAACGGTTGCCGTACTCGATGGCGCCGTCGATGCCGGCCCAGTTGGGCAGCAGGCGCTGCACGGCGCGGTGCAGGCGCTCGCCGAATTCCTCGGTATTGTGGATCACCAGGCAGGCGTCGCTCGGCGTGATGATGTCGAACAGGCGCTTGTCCCAGACGGTGGAAAACGAGACGTGCAGGAAGCCGCCATTGGGCTCGAGGCGGAACTGGCCGGTCTTGAGCGCGTTTTCGAGTTCGGCGCGCAGCGCGTAGCGGTGCAGGGTCGGAGGGCGTTGGTAGTCGTGCATGGGATTCTTTCTTGCCGCATTCAAGGCTGCGAGGTTGGCGATGGTGGTGGCGGCGGCGGCGATTGCAGCATCATGATGGCCTGGTGCTGCATGCGCATGAACTTCGACGCGATGAAGATCTCGCGCAAAAAATAGACGAAGCTGCTGATCAGGGCGATCATCGCGAACACGAAGCAGGCGGCGATGTACTGGTCGAGCGGAATGCCGGTGGTGTCGCCCGCGAACAGCATCGCGATGACCACGCACACCAGCAGGCCGCAGGCGGTGCTGGAGGCGATCGCGAAGTTGATCAGGTGCGAGCGCTGGTAGAGCAGTTCGAGTTCGCTTGAAAACTCGGCGTTGGGGCTGACCTTGAGCCGGTCTTCGAGCACGCGCGTGCGGTCGATGATGCGCGCCAGCCGGTTGGTCAGCACGGTCAGCTTGGTGGCCACGCCGGTGAGCAGGAAAACCGGCGCGATCGCCAGCTGGATGACATGGCCGATGTCGCTGATCTGGATATTCATAAGAACACGTTCGAATTGTTGTAATGTGCCTGGTGCGTCAGGTGCGCAGCTGTGCTGCCTGGGGACTCGACAGCATGCGTAGGGTTGGCGGCTACGCCGCCGACGCGTTCAACTCCATGACACATAGTGTAGCAGCCAACAGCACCCCGACCCAGCCTCATTCGAACCGGCGCAGCCGCTTGAACTGCTCGGTGGCCGCCACCAGCGCGCGCGCGATGCCCGCCTCCAGCGCGCCATGGCCGCCGTCGGCGATCATCTCCAGCTTCGAGCCGGGCCACGCCGTGTGCAGGCGCCAGGCCGACAGCGGCGGGCAGATCACGTCGTAGCGGCCCTGCACGATCACCGCCGGCAGATGGGCGATGCGCGCCAGGTCGCGCAGCAGCTGGTCTTCTTCGAGGAAGGCGCCGTTGAGCATGTAATGCGACTCGAGCCGGCCGACGCCGAGGTCGAGCGTATCGTTCGAGACTTCCTCGGGCTGCGGCAGCAGGAACACGCGCCGGCCTTCGAAGCGGCTCCAGGCGCGCGCGGCCGGCCAGTAGACATCCGGGTCGTGGCACAGCAGGCGGCGCGCATAGGCGTTGAGCAGGTCGTGCCGCTCGTCCTGCGGAATCGGGGCCACGAATTCCTCGTACAGCTCGGGATAGAACCAGCGCACCTCGTTGATGAACCAGTCCACCTCGGCGCGGGTGCACAGGAAGATCCCGCGCAGCACGAAGCCCAGGCAGCGCTCGGGATGGGCCTGGCCATAGGCCAGCGCCAGGGTCGAGCCCCAGGAGCCGCCGAACACCAGCCACCGTTCGATGCCGAACAGCGCGCGCAGGCGCTCGATGTCCTCGATCAGGAGCTGGGTCGTGTTGTTGCGCCACTCGCCCAGCGGCGTCGACTTGCCGGCGCCGCGCTGGTCGAACAGGATCACGCGGTAGGCCTGCGGATCGAAGAAGCGGCGGTGCTGGGGCGACAGGCCGGCGCCGGGGCCGCCGTGCAGGAACAGCACCGGGATGCCGTCCGGATTGCCGACTTCTTCCCAGTAGATCGTGTGCATCTCGTCGACCGCCAGCATGCCGTGGCGGATGGGCTGGATCGGCGGGAACAGCGACGGCGGCGTGACGGGCATGGCGGCTCTTGTTGGCAGTGATTCAAGAAGCCGATTGTAGCGTATGGACGGTCTGTTTCAGAAATAGGTATTGAGCGCGTAGCGCACCGTGTAGGCGTCGTCCACGGCCAGCAGCAGCGGCCACTTGTCGAAGGTGGTGCACGGGTGCGAGATGCCGCAGCCGACCAGGTCGCCCACCGCCAGGCTGTCGCACAGCGGGTCGCCTTCCGGCAGGCGCAGATAGGCGTGCTGGTCGTTCATCTTGAAGATCGTGCAGCCGGACGGCAGCGCGGCCGGCACGGCAGCGCCATCGGGACGCGCCGAGTAGAGCGGAATCGGCAGGTCGGCGTCGTAGGAGGCGTCGCGCTTGCCCATGGTGAGGATGGCCAGGGTCGGTTCGGGGCGCGACTGGACCATGCTCCAGACTTCGAGCGCAGGACGTAACCCTTCCTGCAGGCCTTCCTCCCGGCCGCCTGCGCGCGCGTTCAGCTCGTCGATGTGGCGGCGGTACATGCCGTGGTCGCTCGTCAGGTAGCAGCCGCTGCGCAGGATGGCGCGCACTGGACGCGACAGGCCATCCACATCCTGGAAACCGCGCGCCACCAGGTCGAAATAGGACGAGCCGCCGGCCGAGATCACGATCTCGGACGTGGCGAACAGGCCCTCGGCATCGGCGCCGCGCACCAGCGCCACCAGTTGAGCAAGGAAAGCGTCGACCTGGCGCAGGTCGGCGGCGCGGTCGTCGCTGACGAGCAGGCCCTCATAACCCTCGAAGCCGGCCAGCGCCAGGCCGTCGGCCAGCGCGATGGCGTGCGCCACCTCCATCGCTTCCTGCGGCGTGCGGCAACCGGCGCGCTTGCCGGCCAGGCCCAGCTCGACCAGCACCAAGAGCGGACGCGCCAGCCTGTGCGCGGCGACCGCCTGCGCCAGGCGCGCCACGCCGGCGGGCGAATCGGCCAGCACGATGCACTCGAAATCGGGATCGCCATGCAGCAGGGCCAGCACGGCGTCGATGTCGCTGCGCGCCACCAGCTGGTTGGCCAGCAGCACGCGGCGCACGCCGAAGCGGTGCGCCACCTGGACCTGGATCGCGGTGGCGAGGGTGATGCCCCAGGCGCCATTGGCCAGTTGCGCGCCGAACAGCTGCGGACTCATCGTGGTCTTGCCGTGCGGCGCCAGCGTGGCGCCGTGACGCTCGCAAAAGGCGCGCATCCAGGCCAGGTTGTGGCGCAGGCTCGACTCCCTGAGCACGGCGACCGGATAGCTGGTGTCGCCGCGCAGCACATTCCACCCCTGCACGCCGATCGCGCCCTGGCGCAGCGGTGCGCGCAGCGGCAAGCCCTTGGTGCCGGGGAGCAGCAGCTGTTCGTCGAGGCTGGACAGGGCGAGGCCGCCGTGGGGCAAGGTGTGCATGATCTGCTCCGAAAATGGGTGGTCGTTTATTGTAATCGGCGAAAAAAAAGCACCGCCTGAGCGGTGCTTCGTGGTTCGCCCTGATGGATCAGGACATGTGCTGCCCGCCATTGATGGCGATATTGGCGCCGGTAACAAATGCCGCCTCGTCCGACGACAGATACGCCACCAGGCCGGCCACTTCTTCAGGCTTGCCCAGGCGGCCCATCGGGATTTGCGGGATGATCTTGGTTTCCAGCACTTCGCTCGGGATGTCCATCACCATCTTGGTGCCGATATAGCCCGGCGAGATGGTGTTGACTGTCACGCCCTTGCGCGCCACTTCGAGCGCCAGCGCCTTGGTGAAACCGTGCATGCCGGCCTTGGCCGCCGAGTAGTTGGTCTGGCCGAAGGCGCCCTTCTGGCCGTTCACCGACGAGATATTGATGATGCGGCCCCAGCCGCGCTCGACCATGCCGTCGCAGACCGGCTTGGTCATGTTGAACACGGAATCGAGGTTGGTCTTGATCACGGCGTCCCAGTTGACCTTGTCCATCTTTTTGAAGGTCATGTCGCGGGTGATGCCGGCGTTGTTGACCAGCACGTCGATCGGGCCGACGTCGGCGATCACCTGGCGCACGCATTCCTGGGCGGCGTCGTAGTCGGCCACATCGCAGGCATAGGCCTTGAAGTCATGGCCCTGCTCTTTCATGGCGCCGAGCCACGCATCGACTTTGGTATTGCCAGGCGAAAAAGTGGTGACGACCTGATATCCCAATGCGGCCAGCTTGATGCACACCGCTTCGCCCAGGCCGCCCATGCCGCCGGTTACTAATGCTACTCGAGCCATTGTCTTCTCCAGTTTTATATTGTGTCACTTCACACCGCTTGAAACCGACGGCGCCGCCAGGCGGGCCGTCGCTGCCTGTCGCCAGGTCGTGCTCAGTCGCGCTCGACCGCCAGCGCCACGCCCATGCCGCCGCCGATGCACAGGCTCGCCAGCCCGCGCTTGGCGTCGCGGCGGATCATTTCGTGCAGCAGGGTGACCAGCACGCGGGCGCCGGAAGCGCCGATCGGGTGGCCCAGGGCGATCGCGCCGCCGTTGACGTTGATCTTGGACGTGCCCCAACCCATCTGCTTGTTGACGGCGATGGCCTGGGCGGCGAAGGCTTCGTTGATTTCCATCAGGTCGACGTCTTCGTGGGTCCAGCCGGCCTTCTTGAGGCACAGCTGCGAGGCCGACACCGGGCCCATGCCCATGATCGACGGGTCGAGGCCGGCCGACGAATAGGCCTTGATGCGCGCCAGCGGGGTCAAGCCCAGTTCTTTCGCTTTCGAGGCGCTCATCATGATCACGGCGGCGGCGCCGTCGTTGATGCCCGACGCATTGCCGGCGGTGACCGAACCTTCCTTGTTGAACGCCGGACGCAGGCTGGCCAGCGCCTCGAGGGTGCTGCCATGCTTCGGGTATTCATCGGTGTCGAAGACGGTCGTGCCCTTCTTGGTCACGATCTCGATCGGGATGATCTCGTCCTTGAACTTGCCTTCTTTTTGAGCAGTTTCGGCCTTCAGCTGCGATTGCAGCGCGAATTCGTCCTGCTCGGCGCGCGAAATCTCGTATTTCTTGGCGACGTTCTCGGCGGTGACGCCCATGTGGTACTGGTTGTAGACGTCCCACAGGCCGTCGACGATCATGGTGTCGGTGAGCTTGGCGTCGCCCATGCGGAAGCCGTCGCGCGAGCCGGCCAGCACGTGCGGCGAGGCGCTCATGTTCTCTTGCCCGCCGGCGATGACGATCTCGGCGTCGCCGCAGCGGATCGCCTGGGTCGCCAGGTGGGTGGCCTTGAGGCCGCTGCCGCACACCTTGTTGATGGTGTAGCCGGGCACCATGTCGGGCAGGCCGGCCTTGATGACGGCCTGGCGCGCCGGGTTCTGGCCCACGCCGGCGGTGAGCACCTGGCCCATGATGACTTCGCTGACCGACTCGGGCGCGATGCCGGTCTTGGCCAGCAGGTGCTTGATCACTTGCGCGCCGAGCTCGGCGGCGGGAATCTTGGCGAGGGTGCCGCCGAATTTGCCGACGGCCGTACGACCGGCGGCGACGATGACTACGTCTTCCATGTTCAAATCTCCGTTCAGCCGGCCGTGGCCGGCAACATACAGAATTCCCTCGGACTCGGCGCGCCATTCTGCGATGGCGGGCTTTGTGCATGGGATCGATAAAAACCTCAAGTTACGGAATGAGGAACCCATGCTGCTGTTAAAGCATCAGCAATCTTAGCAGTTTATTCATCGAAAACAACATGCCAATCGTGCGTGTTTGATCTATCGCATGACTTAATTTCTGGTTGCTGACAAACGTTCAATTTCCGTTAGGAATGATGCGTGCGCTTCTGTCCTTTTCCACAATTTTCACAGTAGAATGCACAAGCGCAACGCCAACTACACCGTTTTATGCCTAAAACCACGCTTCCCATCGAAATCAAGATTTCCACGGTCGTTGCCATCTCCACGATCCTGCACTCGGCCGACCCGGAAGCCATCGATTCCGCCCTGGAGCAGATGACGGGTGGCGTGTCCGACTTCTTCGAGGACGAGTTCGCGGTGATCGACGTGGCCGCGATCGCGCCTGACGCGCCGCGGCTCGACTGGGCGGCGCTGGTCACCCTGCTCAAGAAATATCGCCTGAACGCGGTCGCCGTGCGCGGCGCCAGCCCGGCGATGATCGAGGCGATCCGGGCCCAGGGCCTGGCGCTGGACGACGGCTCGAGCGGCGTGCGCGCCGGCGGCCACGCGGCTACGCCGCCCGCCGCCCCAGCGGCGCCGGAATCGGTTGCTCCCGCGGTTGCCCCGGCGACGGCTCCCGCGGCGCCGGCCCCGGAACCGGCCGCGGCCCAGGCGCCGGCCGCCCTGCCCCTGATCATCGACACCCCGGTGCGCGCCGGCCAGCGCATCTATGCGCGCGGCACTGACCTGATCGTCACCGCCGTGGTCAATAATGGCGCAGAATTGATCGCCGACGGCAGCATCCACGTGTATGCGCCGCTCAATGGCCGCGCGCTGGCGGGCGCCTCCGGCAATCCGGACGCGCGCATCTTCGCGCTGTCGATGCAGCCGGAACTGGTCTCGATCGCCGGCGTGTACCGCACGTTCGACGAAGGTTTCCCGTCCGACCTGGCGCGCCAGCCAACGCAGATCCGGCTGGTCGGCGACCGGATCGACATCCAATCGCTGGCTCCGGCATCCCGCTGATCCCGAACTGAACAGATACTGTAAAGGACTTTTTTGTGGCAAGAATTATTGTTGTGACGTCCGGCAAGGGCGGTGTGGGCAAAACGACCTCGAGCGCTAGCTTCTCCACCGGGCTGGCCATGCGCGGCCACAAGACGGCAGTGATCGACTTCGACGTCGGCCTGCGCAACCTCGACCTGATCATGGGCTGCGAACGCCGCGTGGTCTACGACCTGATCAACGTCGTCAATGGCGAAGCGACCCTGCACCAGGCGCTGATCAAGGACAAGCACTGCGACAACCTGTTCATCCTGCCGGCCTCGCAGACGCGCGACAAGGATGCCCTGTCCGAAGAAGGCGTGGAGCGCGTGCTCAACGACCTGGTCAAGATGGACTTCGAGTTCATCATCTGCGATTCGCCGGCCGGCATCGAGCACGGCGCGCTGATGGCGCTGACCTTCGCCGACGAAGCGATCGTGGTCACCAATCCGGAAGTCTCGTCGGTGCGCGACTCGGACCGCATCCTGGGCATCCTGCAGGCCAAGTCGCGCCGCGCCCAGAGCGGCAGCGAGCCGGTCAAGGAACACCTGCTGATCACCCGCTACTCGCCGAAGCGCGTCGAAGCGGACGAAATGCTCTCTTACCAGGACGTGCAGGAAATCCTGCGCATCCCCCTGATCGGCATCATTCCGGAATCGGAATCGGTGCTGCACGCCTCGAACCAGGGCAACCCGGCGATCCACTTCAAGGGGACCGACGTGGCCGATGCCTACGAGGACGTCGTCGCGCGCTTCCTGGGCGAAGAACGCCCGCTGCGCTTTACCAACTACGAAAAGCCGGGACTGTTCCAGCGCATTTTCGGAGCCAAGTGAGATGGCATTGCTTTCATTCCTCTTCCCCGAAAAAAAGAAGAGCGCGACAGCCGCCAAGGAACGCCTGCAGATCATCATCGCACGCGAACGGACCAACCGCGCCGGTCCGGATTTCCTGCCGGCCCTGCACCAGGAGCTGATCGCCGTGATCTCGAAGTACGTCAAGGTCAATCCCGACGACATCAAGGTCTCGCTCGACCGCCAGGGCAACCTGGAAGTGCTGGACGTGAACGTGGTGCTGCCGGATACCTGAGCGGCAAGGCCCTTCGCCCGACGATGCCCGCCTGGTGCGGGCATTTTCTTTGGTGCCGAGCATAGTAGCAGTGAGACGATCGGGCAATTATTAGTGAAATCCGAGCATTCAAAGTATCGACGGGCCTGCCTATACTGGATTCATGGCTGCAACACATCGGACAGCCAGCCACACCCGACGAACTTTCGACAAGGAGCTTCACCATGACCCGTCTCGCCTCCCGCCCCGTCCCGGACGCCACCGGCGCCGCCGCCCAACTGTTCAGCGCCATCCGGGGCGCCGTCGGCAAGGTGCCGAACGCCTACCGCGACATCGGCAGCAACAGCCCGGTGGTGCTGGAATCGGTGCTGGCCCTGGACGCCAGCCTCAAGAAAACCACGCTGTCGGCGCGCGACGTCGAAGTCATCAAGCTCGCAGTCAGCGCCGTCAACGGTTGCGACTACTGCGTGGCCGCCCACAGCCTGATGGGCAAGATGGCCGGCTTGTCCCCCGATGCGCTGGCCGCCGTGCGCCAGGGCCAGGCCACCGGCAATGCCCGCGAAGACGCGCTGGCGGAGTTCGCGCGCCACCTGGTGACGACCCGCGGCACCGTGGACGCGAGCAGGATCGAGGCGGTCAAGGCGGCCGGCGTGAGCGATGCCCAGATCGTCGACCTCACCCTGGCGATCACGGCGATCACGCTGACGAACCTGTTCAACCGGATCAACGATACGGTGGTCGATTTTCCGAAGGTTGCCTGAACGCGCGGGGACTGCGCCGCCACGCGTCCGGGCCCCCTCGCCTTACATCACCAGCACCGGCTCCTTCGCCGGTCCGCTGACCGCGCCGCCATTGACCTGTACAGTGGCGGCGTCATCGTTCTCCTCCACCGGCTGCGGCGCTTCGCCCGCGGACTCGGCCCGCTCCAGCTCCTGCACCACCTTGACGCAGGCTTCCACGTGCTGCGCCCCCATCCGCTTGAACAGCGTGTAGCCGATCGCCGCCGACGCGATCTGGCCGGCCAGCGGCACCATCTTGGCCGTGGTCTTGACCGCCATGCGGCCGGCCACGACCCGGAACAGGCGCGCCACCGCGCCGCGCGTCACCAGTTTGCCGACCAGCATGCCGCCCACCGACGCCGCCGCCTTGTAGGCGATCACGCGCATGCGTGGGTTGAGGCGCTCGATCTGCTTCTGGGTCAGGCCGAATTCGGCATTGATCTGGTCGACCAGGGCCGCGAAGCCCGTGATGTCGGCCAGCAGGTCGAGGCCGGGCACCGGCACCGCGGCCACCGCCGCCGACATGGCGGCGCGTTTCTTGACCAGGGCCAGGCACTGGATGCGGGTGGTCTCGATGGCGGCGCCGCTGACGGGCACGCGATCCTCGGGCACCGTCACGTTTTTACGTGTAAACAACATAATTTACCCCTCTACATTATCTGAATGACATATGAAATTCAGTCTACGCCTTTAGCGAGATTTACTGCGTGGTCCCCTTAACACAACAGTCTTATAGTACAAATGTCACCTTTTGGTGTCTGGGCGAAGTTTATCAGTAGCATCGTTTTGTGAAAGTCTGATATATTTGGTTTAACTTTGTAGGAATCTTCCTACATAGGCAACCAAACAACATTTCGCCCGTCATGAAGATCGCCGTACTGGAGCAAGACCGCCCCCAAGCTGACCTGATTTGCCAGGTCCTCAGCGCTGCTGGCCACAGCTGTCAATCGTATGACAGCGCCAAGGAGCTGCTGGGGCAGCTGCGCAAGGACAGCGCCGACATGCTGGTGATGGACTGGAATGTCCCCGATATGGAAGGCACCGAAGTGCTGCGCCGCGCCAAGGAAAAGCTGGCGTCCGCCGCGCCGACGATGTTCCTGGTCGGGAATAACGCCGAAGACGACATCATCGCCGGCGTCACCGCCGGCGCCGACGACTACCTGGTCAAGCCGCTGCGCCGCGGCGAGCTGGTGGCGCGCGTCTCGGCCCTGCTGCGCCGCGCCTATCCGTCGCAGAACAGCGCCGAGCAGCTGCAGTTCGGCCCGTACACCTTCGAGACCCGTCCCGGACGGCTGCTCAAGGACGGCTCGGTGATCGACGTGACCCAAAAAGAGTTTT
This sequence comes from Massilia timonae CCUG 45783, assembly GCF_000315425.1. Taxonomy (GTDB): domain Bacteria; phylum Pseudomonadota; class Gammaproteobacteria; order Burkholderiales; family Burkholderiaceae_D; genus Telluria; species Telluria timonae. The sequence continues at coordinate 826,035 of NZ_JH992922.1, forward strand.
CGCTGGCGCTGCTGTTCTTCCGCAACATCGGCCGCCCGCTGTCGCGCGCCTACATCCACGAATCGGTGTGGGTCCGCGAAAACGACGTGCCGTCGCGCACCATGGATACCCACGTTTCGCGCGTACGCAACAAACTCCATCTGCGGCCGGAGAACGGCTTCCGCCTCGTGCCGGTCTACAGCTATGGCTACCGGCTGGAAAAGCTCGGCGCCTGAAACCCTGACAGCAAGAAGGTATAATGGCCCCAGTCCATTGACCTTCGCCCTCCCTCCGAAATGCAACTGCTTGCCGTCGGCCTGAACCACACCACAGCACCGGTCTCGCTGCGCGAGCAGCTGGCGCTCGCGCCCGATCAGATCGGCACGGCGGTGCAGTCGGCGCGCGGCTGGTTCGCGCGCCAGGGGTCGGTCGGCGGCGAAGAGGCGGCGATCCTGTCGACCTGCAACCGCACCGAGCTGTATGCGGCGACGAGGCTGCCCGATCCCCTCGACGCTTCCGCCCAGTTCCTGGCGCATTATCACGCCCTGAACTACGCCGAGCTGCGCCCCCACCTCTACCTGCTGCCGCAGGACGACGCCGTGCGCCACGCCTTCCGCGTCGCGTCGGGCCTGGACTCGATGGTGCTGGGCGAGCCGCAGATCCTGGGCCAGATGAAGGATGCGGTGCGCACCGCCGATGCCGCCGGCGGCCTGGGCACCTATCTGCACCAGATGTTCCAGCGCACCTTCGCGGTGGCCAAGGAAGTGCGCACCACCACCGAGATCGGCGCCCACAGCGTGTCGATGGCCGCCGCTGCGGTGCGCCTCGCGCACCGCATCTTCGACCGCATCGCCGACCAGCACGTGCTGTTCATCGGCGCCGGCGAGATGATCGAGCTGTGCGCGGCCCACTTCGCGGCCCAGAACCCGAAATCGGTCACCATCGCCAACCGCACCATGGAGCGCGGCGAGGCGCTGGCCGCGCGCTACAACGGCCGCGCGATCCGCCTGGCCGACCTGCCGGACAACCTGCAGCAATTTGACATCGTCATCTCGTGCACCGCCTCGACCCTGCCGCTGATCGGCAAGGGCCTGGTCGAGCGCGCGGTCAAGGCGCGCCGCCACCGCCCGATGTTCATGGTCGACCTGGCCGTGCCGCGCGATATCGAACCCGAGGTCGCGCGCCTGGACGACGTGTTCCTGTACACGGTCGACGACCTGGCCCAGGTGGTGCAGACCGGCATGGAAAGCCGCCAGGCCGCCGTGCGCCAGGCCGAAGCCATCATCGAGACCCGGGTCCAGTCCTTCATGCACTGGGTCGGCGACCGCGCCGTGGTGCCGGTGATCCGCGACCTGCACGAATCGGGCGAGGCATTGCGCCAGGCCGAGCTGGAACGCGCGCGCAAGATGCTGGCGCGCGGCGACGATGCCGAAGCCGTGCTCGAAGCGCTGTCCAAGGGCCTCACCGCCAAGTTCCTGCACGGCCCGCAACAGGCCCTGCACCAGGCCCAGGGCGACGACCGCGCGCGCCTGGCCACCCTGCTGCCGCAGCTGTTCCGCGGCCGCCGTTAGCGCCCGATCCTCCCGGCGGCCCCGCCCGCCATGCGCGCCAGCTCGCGCAACCCGGCCCTTCGCTGCGGCCATCCGACCATCTTCATACCGAGACTGCCCATGAAACCTTCCATGCTGTTCAAGCTGGACCAACTCGCCAACCGCCTCGTCGAGCTGGATGAACTCCTGATGAGCGAAGGCGCCACCGCGAACATGGACAGCTACCGCAAGATGACGCGCGAGCACGCCGAACTGACGCCGCTGGTGGGCGTGTACTGCCAGTACCAGGGCGCGCTCGCGGATACCGAGGCGGCCCGCGAGCTGCTGCAGGATCCGGACATGAAGGACTTCGCCCAGGAGGAAATCGAGGCCGCGAAGGAACGCATGGCGGGCCTGGAACTCGAGCTGCAGAAAATGCTGCTGCCGAAGGACGCCAACGACGAGCGCAACATCTTCCTCGAGATCCGCGCCGGCACCGGCGGCGACGAATCGGCCCTGTTCGCGGGCGACCTGCTGCGCATGTACACCCGTTTCGCCGAGCGCAATCGCTGGCAGGTCGAGATGGTGTCCGAGTCGCCCTCCGACCTGGGCGGCTACCGCGAAGTGATCGTGCGCGTGGTGGGCCATGGCGCCTATTCGAAGCTCAAGTTCGAATCGGGCGGCCACCGCGTGCAGCGGGTGCCGGCCACCGAAACCCAGGGCCGCATCCACACCTCGGCCTGCACGGTGGCGGTGATGCCCGAGGCCGACGAGGTCGAGGACGTCGACATCAACCCGGCCGACCTGCGCATCGACACCTACCGCGCTTCCGGCGCCGGCGGCCAGCACATCAATAAAACAGATTCTGCAGTGCGTATTACCCACCTGCCGACCGGCCTGGTGGTGGAATGCCAGGACGACCGCAGCCAGCACAAGAACAAGGCCTCGGCCATGAAGGTGCTGGCGGCGCGCCTGAAGGACGCCCAGCTGCGCGAGCAGCAGTCGAAGGAAGCGGCCACCCGCAAGAGCCTGATCGGCTCGGGCGACCGCAGCGAGCGCATCCGCACCTACAACTTCCCGCAGGGCCGCCTGACCGACCACCGCATCAACCTGACCCTGTACAAGCTCGATTTCATCATGGACGGCGACCTGAAGGAGCTGACCGATGCGCTGGCCCAGGAACACCAGGCCGAATTGCTGGCGGCGCTCGGTGACTGATAACTTAAGTCATTGTTAAGTTGCCAGATTGAAAATGCACGACGTCGGGCGTAGCCGCTTCATGCGAAAATAAGCGCTTGCTCCGCCCCTTGGTACACGTTCTGAGAAAGCCACGCATGCCTACCAACCGCCAGGTCCTGTTCGCCATCTCGTCGATCTCGTTCGCGCTGATCGCCGTCGCCCTCTATCTGCAGCACATCATGGAGATGCGGCCCTGCCCGCTGTGCGTGATCCAGCGCTACATGTTCCTCGCCATCGGCGTGTGCACGCTGGTATCGGCCATCAGCGGCAAGGTGCGTGAAGGCACGATCCTGGCCCTGCTGGCGGCCTTCGGCGGCCTGTACACGGTCGGCAAGCACCTGTACGTGATCGCCAATCCCGGCTTCTCGTGCGGTATCGACCCGATGGAAACGATGCTCAACAAGATCCCCACCGCCGAATACCTGCCGTGGCTGTTCCGCGCCGACGGCCTGTGCGAAGGCGCGACCGACGCCATCCTGGGCCTGGCCATCCCGCAATGGTCGGCGGTCTGGTTCGTGGTGCTCACCGTGCTGCTGGGCTGGGTGCTGCTGCGCCACTTCCGCGCCAAGCGGGCATGATCGAGGCCGGCGCCACCCTCGGGCAGGTGCGGCTGTCGCTGCCGCTCGATCCGCTGGAAAACCGCATCCTGCTGTGCCATGCGCTGCGCCTGCCGCGCGTGGCCCTGATCACGCAGTCGGAACGCGTGCTCACCCCTGAAGAAGCGGCGCTCCTGGCGGCGCTGGTGCAACGCCGCCTGGACGGCGAACCGATCGCCTACATCGTCGGCGAGCGCGAATTCTTCGGGCTGCCGTTCAAGGTGACGCCGGCGGTGCTGATCCCGCGTCCGGACACCGAACTGATCGTCGAACTCGCGCTGGAGCGCCTGGCGCCGCAGCAGCGCGTGCTCGACATGGGCACCGGCAGCGGCGCGATCGCCGTCGCCGTTGCCCACACGCGGCCCGACGCCGACGTCACCGCGCTCGACGTGAGCGAAGAGGCGCTGGCCGTCGCGCGCGTCAATGCCGCCGCCAACGGCGCGCGCGTGCGCTTCCTGCGCAGCGACTGGTACGCAGCCCTCGGCGCCGAGCGCTTCCACCTGATCGTCTCGAACCCGCCCTATATCGTGGCCGGCGACCGCCACCTGATCGAGGGCGACCTGCGCTTCGAGCCGATCGACGCCCTGACCGACCATGCCGACGGCCTGTCCGACCTGCGCACCATCGCCGATGGCGCGGCGGCGCACCTGGAACCCGGCGGCTGGCTGCTGCTCGAGCATGGCTACGACCAGGCCGAGGCGGTGCGCGGCCTGTTGAGCGCGCGCGGCTACGGCGAGGTGCGGAGCTGGCGCGACCTGGCCGGCATCGAACGGGTCAGCGGGGGCCGCCGCGGTGCCTAGGGCGCCTGGGGCGCGCACGCCTGGGAATGGACTTGTTAAAATGACCAGTCCTGATTCCGGAGCATGCATGCGCATCCTGTTCGCCTCTCTCGTCCTGCTCGCCCCGCTGCATGGCGCCGCCGCCGTGCCGCCCGCGCCGGCCGCGCCGCCTGCCGTCACCCAGGATGCGCCTGGCGAGCAGCCGTCAAGGCTGGCGGCCCGGCTCTACGAGCGCGACTGGCAGTGGCAGTTGCGCCATGCGCCCGAAAAGGCCACCGCCCTGGGCGAGCATCGCTACAACGCCTGGCTGTCCGACACCTCGCTGGCGGGACGCGCGGCCGCGCTCGAGCACGAGCGCGCCATGCTGGCGGCGGCGCAGAAGATCGACCGCGCGCAGCTGGTTGGTGAAGACCGGGTGTCGTACGACCTGTTCGTGGCCGACAAGGAGCGCCTGATCGCCGCCGGCGCGCTGACGCCCTTCGATCCGCTCCCGATCACCGCCTACGACGGTCTGCAGGTGCGCTTGCCGCGCCTGGTCGCGCAGATGCCGTTCGCGACCGACGCCGACTACCTGACCTATCTGGCGCGCCTGCAGGCGCTGCCGGCCCACGTCGACGGCCTGATCGAGCAGCTGCGCGCCGGCAAACAGGCCGGCTGGACGATCCCGAAGCCCGCCGTCGCGCAGGTAGCAGACGCCTTGCGCGCGCTGCGCGAAAAGCTGGCCGAAGGACCGCTCGGCGCGCCCTTCCGGCGCATCCCGGCGACCATCGCGCCCGAGGTGCGCGAGCAGTTCCGCGCGGCCGGCAAGGCAACCCTCGAACAGCAGGCGGCGCCCGCCCTGCGCAAGCTCGAGGACTTCCTGCGCCAGGACTACGTGCCCGCCGCACGCGACAGCATCGGCGCCGCGGCGCTGCCGGGCGGCCCCGCGTGGTACGCCCAGCTGGTGAAGGACAGCACCACCACCGCGATGACGCCTTCCCAGGTGCATGCGCTCGGCCTGCAAGAGGTGGCGCGCCTGCGCGCGGACATCGAGCGCCTGATCCCGCGCACGGGCTTTCGCGGCGGCTTCGCCGAGTTCATCGCCTTCGCGCGCAGCGACCGGCGCCTGTTCTTCGTCGACGCGGCGGCCCTGCTCGACCGCTACCGGCGCACGCTGGCGCTGGCCCAGGCGCGGCTGGGCCGCGTGGTGACGGTCGTCCCGGCGGCCGGCATCGTCGTCAAGCCGATGGGCGGCGACGGCGCCAGCCAGCCGGCCGCCTATTACGAGGCCGGCAGCGCGGCGCGCACCGCCGCGCTGGTGGTCGACACGGCGCGCCTGGACGCGCGTCCGATCTGGCAGGTCGACACCGTGGCCCTGCACGAGGCGGTGCCCGGCCACCACCTGCAGGTGGCGCGCGCGCAGGAACTGGACCTGCCGGCGTTCCGGCGCCACGGCTGGTACGACGCCTACGGCGAAGGCTGGGCCACCTATGCCGAAAGCCTGGGCCCCGAACTCGGCCTGTTCCAGGATCCGTTCTCGCTGTTCGGCCACCTCAACGAAGAGATGTTCCGCGCCGCGCGCCTGGTGGTCGACACCGGCATCCATTCGCTCGGCTGGACGCGCCAGCAGGCGATCGACTACCTGAACACGCATACCGCCAATCCGCCGCTGGACAACGAGGCCGAGGTCGACCGCTATATCGCGCGCCCGGGCCAGGCGCTGGGCTACAAGATCGGCCAGCTGCGCATCCTGGCGCTGCGCACCCAGGCGCGCTCCGCGCTCGGCAAGCTGTTCGACCTGCGCCGCTTCCACGACGCCCTGCTCGGCGGCGGCGCGCTGCCGCTGGCCGAGCTGGAACGCCGGATGGGCCTTTGGCTCGTGGCCGAGAAGGATCCCGCCACGCGCGCCGGCGCGCCGCAGGCCGCGGCCGCCCCCGATGCCGAGTTCAACGCCGAATTCGCATCGCGGCCGGAGCCGACCTGGATGCCCGCCTTCGAATTCGATTTCGTGCTCGACGGCGAACTCCCGCCGGGCTACGACCCGGGCCCGGCGCCCGATTTCGCGCCGCCGTCCCTGCCTGCTCCGCCGCCTGCCAGCAAATCGTTCCGGGCGCCGCTCTGGGATGCGCCTTCGCCTGAATGAGGGGCGCCCGAACGCGCAGTCCGTTTTTCGGTTAATCTCTGCACCAACCGAACTGGCAGTATAAGAAAGGAAACACTGTGTCGAACCAATTCAACCGCCGCCTGGCCCTGCTCGACGACGACGACCACCGCGCCCTGCTGGGCCAGGGCCTGCGCGGCATCGAGCGCGAGACCCTGCGGGTCGACGCGCAAGGCCGGCTGGCGCGCACCCCGCACTCCCCGGCGCTCGGTTCGGCCCTGACGCACCCGCACATCACGACCGACTACGCCGAGGCGCTGCTGGAATTCATCACGCCGGCCGAGCACGACATCGCGCTGGCGCTGCACCGCCTCGATGCGATCCACCGCTACGCCTACGCCAAGCTGGGCGACGAAATGCTGTGGGGCGTGTCGATGCCGGGCGAACTGCCGCCCGAGGAAGAGATCGAGATCGCCTGGTACGGCAAGTCGAATATCGGCATGCTCAAGCACGTGTACCGGCGCGGCCTGGCGCTGCGCTATGGCAAGGCCATGCAATGCATCGCCGGCATCCACTACAACTATTCGCTGCCGGAACGGTTGTGGCAGCTGTTCGCGCAAGAAGAAGGGATCACCGAGGAACGCCGCCATGCGCTGCGCGACTTCCAGTCGGAAAGCTATATCGCGATGATCCGCAACTTCCGCCGCTATTCCTGGCTGCTGATGTACCTGTTCGGCGCGACGCCGGCGCTCACCACCAGCTTCCTGCGCGGCCGTGAGCACCAGCTCGAGACACTGTCCGACGACACCCTGTACCTGCCGTACGCGACCAGCCTGCGCATGAGCGACCTGGGTTACCAGAACGACGCCCAATCCGGCCTGCGTCCGCACGAAAACAGCCTGGAAAGCTATGTCACGAGCCTGATGGATGCGGTCAACCGTCCCTACGAGCCTTATGCCAAGCTGGGCACCAAGAAAAACGGCGAGTGGATCCAGCTGTCGACCAATGTGCTGCAGATCGAGAACGAGTATTACTCGACCATCCGACCCAAGCGCGTGATCCGCACCGGCGAGCGTCCGGTCCAGGCCCTGTGCAATCGCGGCGTGCAATACATCGAGGTGCGCTGCCTCGACGTCGACCCGTTCGAACCGGTCGGCATCGCCCTCGATACCGGCCGCTTCCTGGACGCCTTCCTGCTGTTCTGCGCGCTCGAGGAAAGCCCCCTGATCAGCGCCCACGACAGCCAGCTGCACGCGCGCAACTTCGCGCGCACGGTCAAGGAGGGCCGCCGCCCCGACCTGACCCTGACCCGCGACGGCGTCGAGGTGCCTTTGACGGAATGGGCGCTGGAACTGATCGAGCGCATCCGTCCGGTGGCGCAGCTGCTGGACGACCAGCACAACGAGGGCGACGTGCACCAGGGTTCGCTGGCCAGGCAGAAGGCGAAGATCGAGGATCCCTCGCTCACCCCGTCGGCGCGGGTGCTGGAAGAAGTGCGCGCGCTCGGCTCGGCCGCGGCCTTCGGCCTGCAGCAGAGCCGCCTGCATGCGGCCACCTTCCGCGACAGCCCGCTGATGCCGGCCGAGGAAGCGCTGTTCGACGAGATGGCGGCCAACTCGCACGCCGAGCAGGCGAGCATCGAGCAGACGGACACCGGCAGCTTCGACGACTTTGTTGCGGCCTACAATTGCAGTAGGCTATGCTCCAACAACTAAGTTCCGGTAGGCTGTAGTTCGACGGGGCGCGCCAGCGCCGCCACGGCCGCTCGCGCTTACCGCTTGACTCCGCAGCCCCGAGGACCACTTGCTCACGTTTTACAACGAACACCATGCCCAGCATGACGGCCGCGTCGAGCTCGATCGCGGCGAGCTGGCGCCTTGTTCGGAAAAACCCGAGCGCGCCGCCATCGTTCTGAAGGAATGCGAGCGGCGCGGCCTGGGCGCCATCGTCACGCCGCACGGCGTGCCGCTCATGACGCTCGAGCGGGTGCACAGCCCGCGCTATCTGCACTTCCTGCGCCAGGCCTGGAACGAGTGGATCGGTCTCGACCCGCGCAATGCCGGCAAGGATGCCTTGCCGGGGGTGTGGCCGGTGCGCACCCTGCGCGCCGATATCGAGCCGGACGATGTGTGCGCGCGCCTCGGCCTGTACTCGATGGATGCCGCTACGCCGCTGACGAGCGGCACCTGGATCGCGGCCAAGACCGGCGCCGACTGCGCCGTCAATGCGGCCCATGCCCTGCGGCGCGGCGAGCGCGGCACCTTCGCGCTCACGCGCCCGCCCGGCCACCACGCCGGCAGCGATTTCTTCGGCGGCGCCTGCTTCCTGAACAATGCCGCGCTGGCGGCCCAGCACCTGCTGGACGACGGCCTGGAGCGCGTGGCCATCCTCGACCTCGACTACCACCACGGCAACGGCACCCAAAGCATTTTTTATCATCGCAACGACGTGCTGTTCGTCTCGATCCATGCCGACCCGCGCCAGGCATATCCGTTCTACCTGGGTCATGCCGACGAGACCGGCAGCGGCGCCGGCCTCGGCTACACGATGAATATCCCGCTCGCGCCCGGTTGCGGCAGCAGCGCCTGGTTCGCGGCGCTGGAAACCGCCTGCCTCAAGATCGCCATGGCCCGGCCGCAGGCGCTGGTGGTCTCGCTCGGCGTCGATACGGCCGCGCAAGGACAGGATCCGCGCTTCGGCCTGCAGGGCGGCGATTTCCTGCGCATCGGCGAACGCATCGCCCACCTGGGCCTGCCCACGGCCTTCATGTTCGAGGGCGGCAACGCCGGCCCCGAGCTCGGCATCCATACGGTCAATGTGCTGGAAGGTTTCGAAACCGCCGCCGAATGACCGCCGTTCCACATTCCACCACCATCGCTTCGCATTTCATGACCACCTCTAGCCTCATCGACTGGCAATTCTCGCGCTTCGCCGACCTTACCCCGTTCGACCTCTACGAAGTGCTGGCCCAGCGCCAGAACGTCTTCATCCTCGAGCAGACCTGCCTGTATCCCGACATCGACGGCCACGACCCCGAAGCCCACCACCTGCTGGGCTGGCGCAGCGTCGACGGCAAGCGCAGCCTGGCCGCCTACCTGCGCGTGCTGGCCCCGGGCGCCAAGTACGACGAGATGTCGATCGGCCGCGTGATCACCACCCCGGCCGCGCGCGGCACGGGCGCCGGCCGCGCCCTGCTCGACGAGGGCATCCGCCAGGCCGAGGCGCTGTATCCGGGCCACCGCATCCGCATCGGCGCCCAGCAATACCTGGAGCGCTTCTACGGCAGCTTCGGCTTCCAGACCGTCTCGGAACCCTATGACGAAGACGGCATCATGCACATCGACATGCTGCGCTGAACCGCCCGCACGGCTGCGGGCGGCGCCGCGGCCATGGCCTGCAGGCGCCGCGGCCTCAACAGTCGCACGGCGGCGGATCGAGCCGCACATACTGGCAGTCTTCGAGACGGCAGGCCAGGGCCAGGATCTGGCGCGCATCGTTGATGTCGGTCGCATCCACCAGCGTCCAGCCGGCGGGCATCGCGCTCAGCGCGTTCAGGTCGCGCATCGCGCCCCGCTCGTAGAGGAAGGCGTGCGACGCCGGCCCATCGGGCGTGTCGGCGCTCGACGAGCCGACCACCGATGCGGCGTTGTTGAGGCCGTTGGCGACGCCATAGCCGAAGCCGCCCAGCGCGCCCAGGCCGTACATCACGCCGCCCGAATACAGGAACGGTTGCCATAGATAGCTGGCGCCGTCGATGACGATGCCGGTATCGGCGACGCCCACCACGTCGCCCGCATCGTTGATGTCGAAGGCGCTGCTGTTCTTGCCGCCCAGCGTCCCCAGGCTGCGCATGATCTGGTCGCGATACACGTAGGCAAGGTAGTGCGGCACCGGGATCGCGTCGCCCGTGACCGACGCGGTGCCGGTCACGGCGCCGTGGCGGTTGATCGCGGCGGAACCGCCCCAGGTGCCGCCGAACGTGGGAATGATGCGCGTGATGCCGTTGGCGACGACGAAGCCGCGGCCACGCTCGCCGACGCCAAAGGCGGCGTTGCCGGATACCGCCCCGCTGTCGTTCAGGCCGCTCGCCGAATTGAAACCCACCAGCACCCCGCGCCCGGCATTGCGCAGGCCGGCGGGCGAGAACACGTGGGCGGCATCGACGTAGGCCCCGGCCAGGTGGCCGTGACCGTTGATCGCGGCGGCGCTCGAACCCGGCGCCAGCGCGGCGTAATCGCGCACGGTGGCGCCATCCCACACGGCGGCCGCGCCGTTGCTGCCGGCCACATGGCCCTTGCCATTGATGGCCCTGGCATTGAGTTCGGCCGGAATGAAGGTGACCCGGAACAAGCCCGGCGCGGCCTGCGCCGCTTCCACCGGCGCTGTGGCCGGCGCTGTGGCAGGAGTAGCGGCCGCTGCCAGCGGCGCCGCCAGCGGTCCGATCAGGAGCGCCGGCGCCATCCGGTGCAGGCGCGCGCGCGGGCGCCGGCGCGCGCGCCAGGCCAGCAGCGCCAGCCCAGTCCCCAGCATCGCCCAGGTTCCGGGCTCGGGCACCGCCGTGACCAGGTCGAGCCGTACCGCACGGCAGTCGCCCAGCCCGTTGCAGGCCTGGACCAGGATCTGGCCGGCATCGTTGACGTCGAGCGCATTCACCAGCTGCCAGTCGCCGCGCTCGCCCACCAGCGCGTTGAGGTCGAGCATGCCTTCACGCCCGCCGTCGGCCCCATACACGAAGGCATGGTAGTCGAAGCCGCCCACGCTGCCGATGCCGGACAGGCCCACCACGAGCCCGGCATTGTTGAGCGCATTGGCGCGCCCGGACACGCCGCCCAGCGTGCCGAGATCGATCATGCGGTCATCAAGGGGCGAGAACAGGAAGGGCCGCTCGCTGAAGTTGTCCTCGAGCCCGGACCAGCCGGCGACGAAGCCGGCGTCGTTGATGTCGTTCGCTTCGCTGAACCAGCCGCCCAGCGAGCCGAGGTCGTGCTGGACGCCGTCGCGGTAGACCGAGGCGGTGCGGCGCGGATCGCCCCAGTCGGCGCCATCGCCGGCGCGGCTGGCGAAGCCGGCGATGTGGCCGCTGGCATTGATCGCGTTGGCCACGCTGATCGTGCCGCCGAAGCTGCCAAGCTGGGTCACCGCGCCCGACTGGTACAGGAAGGCGTAGGTCTCGGAAAAGCCGACGGCGCCGAAGCCCGCCACCTGGCCGGCGTCGTTGATGGCGGTGGCCCAGGTGCCGTAGGCCGGCGGCACGTTGAAGATCGAGAACGCGCCGCCGGCATACACGAAGGCGTCGCTGCCGACGCGGCCGACGATGGACCCGCCGTTGTTGATCGCCAGGCCTTCGCTGCCCGGCAGGAGCGAGGCCAGGTAGGTGGTGCCGCCCGTCGACCACACCGCCGCCCCGCCCTGCGCGGTGCCGACCACCCGCCCGGCGCCGTCGAGGCCGGCGGCGGTGAAGTCTTGCGGCAGCCAGGTCATGCGGTACAGCGGCGCCGCCATGGCCAGTCCCGGCAACGCCATTATTATCACCAACAATTTATTTAAGAAATGTTTGCGCAGGGACATGATCGATCCTTCCGGTGACCGGGGAATCTCAACGATGTCGCAAACACGGCGGGGACGTTCTGCGCCAGCGCAGGCGTGCACGGGTCAGGAGGCGGCCAGGCGGCCTGCCCCGAGCAGCAGCAGCGCGGCGGCCAGCAGCAGCCAGGCGGGCGGGTCGGCGGCGAGAACGGGATCAGCGACGACGCAAGCCGGGGAGACCGGCGCGGGCGCGGGCCTGGTGGCGGCGAAGGCAGAGTAGCTGGGCAGCAGGCAGACGGCAAAGTGGAAAGAAGAACGCATGATCGGCTCGGCCTAAAATCCCGAGCATCGCCTGCCGCCGTCACGTGGACCGTGCGCCAGGTCAGCCGTACACGCAAAAAAAGACCGGGGCGGTGCCCCGGTCCGGTAGGTCATTGACGCCGGGCCTGGCCGGCTTACTCGACCTTGGTCAGGATGATTTCATACACCAGGCCCGAGTTCGGCGGAACCGGACCGTTGCCGGTCGCGCCGTAGGCCTGGTTAGCCGGGATCAGGACGGTGCGCTTGCCGCCGACCTTCATGCCGATCACACCCTGGTCGTAGCCGGGAATGACATTGCCGCTGCCGACGACGTAAGGGCGCAGATTGCCCGATTCCAGACGCGTGCCCTTGAAGTCGGCGACCTTGTCGTTATACAGCCACAGCGTGTACTGGGTGGTCACCGTCTTGCCGGTCACGGCCTCGGCGCCGGTACCCACCGTGTTGTCGGTCTTGGTCAGCGCCGCGGGGCTGCTGACGACGGGCTTGTCGTCGTCGCTGCCGCCACCGCCGCAGGCGGTCAGCGCGAGCATGGCGGCAAAGGCGGCAATCAGGGGAAACTTCAGCTTCATGGGGGTCCTCGACAGGAAAGGCAAATAAGGTTGGTGTAACGAAACCTCGTACCTTATCGAATCAGTCCCATGAAACTGTCTTGAATTTGTCTGATAATTGTCGTGCCATTCTGCAACGGACGTGCCGGGACGACAGCGAGAAAAGTCAACCTCGCCCCCTCGGCCCGAAACGGCCGATGCGGGATGCCATGGCATTCCGCGGCGCTCAGCGACGCGACGCGATATCGAGCTGGTCGAGATAGAGTGCCAACGGACTGTACCAGTGTGTAGACGCACTGAAGGCTGAACTGAAGAGGGTCCGCACAGCGCGTGGAAGGGCAAAGCGCTTGTTGATCAGTCGTGATGATGGACGAAGCAGCAGGCGCTTGGCTACCTTCCTGCCAAATTCGGCGTGAAGCAGCATGAAGTCTGGCGAATCGGCGCGCTTTCCTTTGTCTTCATATGGAAGTCCTGCGTACTCGGGATATGCGCGGCTGATTGTATCTGTATGGAAGGTATGATCGACTAACATTTCTACAGGCAGTCCCGTAAGAAAGTCGTAGAGATCATGATCCAGGAATGGAGCATACACGGTTGGCACATCTCCCAGCAGGCCATAGGGTACCAAGGCAATCTCGCGTCGTGTACGGTTCCAGAAGAAGAACGAACCGACCGGATTTGGACTATCCAAATGAGTTTTTACTTCTTTTTCCAGATGGGTGACAGCAAGTTCCAGGCTTGTACTACGGTATAACTGCGGCGTCAGAAGATTGCTGAGTTTCCTCTCGGCTTTGCTAAGGAGCTGTGTTGCGATTTCTTTGGCAGAAGCGGTCTGGAATAATCGCAGGCGTTCCTCTGTCAGAAAAACGCTTTGCGAAAGAACATCTCCTGCAATACCGTCATAAACGACACGTTCTCGCGCGCGAATATTGGATACCGTCTCCAGATACCAGGCATGCTCATCGGTGCAATAACTGGTCAACAGATTTTTCGCCGCTTCCGCTGTGTAAAATGAGCCGGATTGCGGAATAATGTCATGCTTCAACCCGAATTCTTGCGTAAGCATGGTGGCAATGCGCGCATCTTCGTTTCCCCGTGGTGGGAAGTGGAGCGCAGTAATGCAGCGACCAGGCTTATGCCCTTGGCGGAGCAGTTCGAACAAGATATGTCGTGAATCGCGTCCTCCGCTCAATGGCACAGCGAAATTCGCATCGGAGGGAGCCCGCCGGGTCATCGAACGGCGGAAAAGTTCGTTATAGGTGTCGAGCGCAGATGTGCGAGATTCGCCACGGCTGGGGGCGCCACGGGCCCTGGTCGCGCGTTCAAGACGTAGTTCACCATCCCAACTCAGTGTCGCCGCCGGCGGCAGGGCGCGGATGTGGCGGAAAGGTGTATCGTCGCCGATAAAAAAGCCGAGCCTGAAGAATACGGATAGCGCCGTTTCATCCAGTTCGGGACTGGCACCGGCATTGAGAAGCTGATCAATGGACGACGATATCGCGAATTCCCCGTCGCGCGAGTAATAAAAAACCGGGAACATCCCGTAGCGGTCGTTGCGCGCAGTTAAGCACTTCCCATCCCAATTCCATTCGACGTAGATGCCATCGGGATTACCCGATTCTCGTGCGATCTGGTGCCCAAGGGCACAATGCGCTTTTCCCCGAACATCAAACCCTTCAGTCAGCCGTTTGACGTGGAAAAATGATTCGTTCATTCCAATATCCAATTCATGAAAAGATTGATGCACAAGTTCTATATCACAATCCGTTCAATGATCCAGTCTTGCGATGCCCGGTTGAGCCCGCTAAAGCAAGCTCATTGTTTCCGCGATGCTGCGTTTTTCAGATCATGTGCCTGATGCAAGAATCCACGCGTGTGATGGTAGTGGAAGCGCGCCTTGAACTTGGCTTCACTATCGCCACGCAACGTTGCCAAGGCAATTTGCAGTGCATGACGCATTTTTTTCGTATATAGCCAGCGCGGTACGCCAAATAATGTGGGGAAGTGCGTCATGTCGCCCGTTTCCAGACAAGTACCGCGTCCTCCTCGGAAAGCGCGGCCCAGGCAAAACTCCTCAGTTAACTGATGTGGACGAATAAAATGGTTGACTCGCGGATTGTTCGAGAACCAGGCTTTATGGCCTGCGGCGACGACACGTTTATTGAATTCCGTCTCGCTACCCATGATATAGTTACCGCGGTTTGGTCCTACATTCGGGTTGAACCGGTGCCCGGCTTCGAACACCCGGCGGCGAACTGCCATATTCGGTCCCCATATGGCGCCGGGCTGAATCGGGCCGTCGCTGAAGTTGGTGATCGCGAACGCCAGCCCAAGTGGAACGTGACGCAGCACCCAGTCAGGAGGTGGGGCGCCCCAATCGGGCAATATTGCACCACCAAACAGGTCATAGTCGGCGTTCTCCAGCATGCAAGCCTGCATCGCAACAAGCCAATCGGGCTCAGGCGTGGCGTCATCGTCTGTCATCACGAACAACTCGACGGCCGGACGACGTTGCAGCGCCAGCTCAACGCCACGGTTGAGTGCTGCGTTCTTGCCGCTTCGCTCCTGATGAACGTATTCGATCGGCAATAATTTTGCGTAAGATTCGACGATTGAACGGGTTTCGTCATCGCTCCCATCATCTACCACGATGGCCGACCACCCACCTACGGGTTGTGCGAGGTTCGCATATCCTTCAAACACTTTTGGCAACGTCTTGGCCCCGTTGCACGTTGCCATAATAATTATCATGGACAAGATTTATCTCCTATAGTCACCTAAATCTTCGCGAGTGTGTTGGCTGACCTGATAACAGTCAGCTACAAGTGTATCGAGGAGGGGCTGTTCGGCTTCAAGTCCAGAATGCGGCAAGTCTGTACATGTCAGGTAACAGGCAGCGCCGTGGTTGACTGCTACCCGTGGAACCTGCCAGTACTTCATGCAATACGCTTTTGCCTTACTCTCACGAAATTCATGGCGCCAGGCATATACAGTTTGGCATGACCATACACACAGGGTTCCCCTGACCATCGGTAAAAAATTGTCAACAATCTTAGCATTTTTCTGCCATGTCATCTTTCCAGGAGAAAATCATGACACCTGGCCACTCGTCTGCCCGATATCAAGTGAGCCCCTGTGATCGTGGTGCGGGACCGCCATGGCCACGCATGCGGACTGCCGGCAGGCTGCAACATAGCAGAATGACAATCGTACACTGAGATATACAGTTCCAGATCCGTACATCAATGGCGGCGGTCTCCTCAGATCTCGATCTGCGTGCCCAGCTCGATCACCCGGTTGCTGCGGATCTGGTAATAGTCGGCCGCGCTGCGCGCATTGCGCGACATCGCCACGTACAGGTGCTCGCGCCATGGCGCCATGCCGCCGCCCGGGCCCGAGATCACGGTCTGGCGCGCGATGAAGAACGAGGTTTCCATCATCTCGAACGACAGGCCGAGCGCGCCGCAGCGGTCGAGGATGTCCGGAATGTCGGCCTCGTCCTTGAAGCCATAGTGGATGTTCAGCTGGTAGCAGTTGTGGCCCAGGTCGACGATGTCGATCTGTTCCTCGAACGGCACCCATGGCTCCTCGCGCATGTGCACGGTCAGGAACACCACCCGTTCGTGCAGCACCTTGTTGTGCGACAGGTTGTGCAGCATCGCGTGCGGCACGCCGTCGCTTTCGCCGCGCAGGAAGATGGCGGTGCCCGGCACCCGCGTCGGCGGCGCCACGAACAGCGATTCCATGAAGGCTTCCAGCGGTATCGCATGCTTCTGCAGGTTCTCGAACACCAGAGCGCGTCCGCGCTTCCAGGTCAGCATCAGGGTCAGCAGCACGCCGCCCATCAGCAGCGGGAACCAGCCGCCGTGGAAGACCTTGGTGGTGGTGGCCGAGAACAGCAGCACATCGATGATCAGGAAGAAGCCGGTCGCGCCCAGGCAGACCCACAGCGGCATGCGCCAGCGGTAGCGGGTCACGAAGAAGGTCAGCACGGTGGTCATCATCATGGTCGCCGTGACCGCGATGCCGTAGGCGCCGGCCAGCTCGTCCGACGAGCCGAAGCCGACCACGGCGATCAGCACCACCGCCAGCTGCAGCCAGTTGACGGCCGGAATGTAGATCTGGCCGATCTCGCTTTCCGAGGTGTGCAGGATGCGCATGCGCGGCAGCAGGCCGAGCGCGATCGCCTGCTTGGTCATCGAATAGGTGCCGCTGATCGTGGCCTGCGAGGCGATCACCGCCGCCATGGTCGACAGGATCACCAGCGGGATCACGCTCCAGGTGCCGAGCTGGTGGTAGAACGGGTTTTCCACCGCGCCGGGATCGGCGATCAGCAGGCCGCCTTGCCCCAGGTAGTTCAGGGTCAGCGCCGGATAGGCGATCAGGAACCAGGCCATGCGGATCGGCTTGGCGCCGAAGTGCCCCATGTCGGCATACAGGGCCTCGGCGCCGGTGATCGCCAGCACCACCGCGCCCAGCGCGATAAAGGCCAGCAATTTATTGTCCAGCATGAAGTGCGCCGCATGCCAGGGGTTGAGCGCGTTCAGGATCTCGGGCGACTGGACGATGTTGACGATGCCCATCGCGGCCAGGGCCAGGAACCACACCAGCATCACCGGACCGAAGAAGCGGCCGATGCCGGCCGTGCCATGACGCTGCACGCTGTACAGGACCACCAGCACCACCACCGCCAGCGGCACTACGTAGTGCGACATGCCGGGCGCCGCCACCTCGAGGCCCTCGATCGCGCCGAGCACCGAAATCGCCGGCGTGATCACGCTGTCGCCATAGAACATGGTGGCGCCGATGACGCCGATGGCCAGCAGCGGGAAACTCCAGCGCGAGTGGCGCGGCACCGAGTTGGTCGCCAGCGCCATCAGGGCCATGATACCGCCCTCGCCGCGGTTGTGCGCGCGCAGCACCAGGCTCACGTACTTGAGCGAAACGATGACCGTGAGCGCCCAGAAGATCAGGGAGATGACGCCGAGGATGTTGGGAGTATTGAGAGGCAGGCCGTGGGTGTCGTCGAACACCGCGCGCAGCGTGTAGAGGGGGCTGGTGCCGATGTCGCCGTAGACGATGCCGACCGCAGCCAGGGTGAGTGCCGCCAGGCTGCTTTTCTTGCTATCTGATGTCAAGATTACACCATCGCTTTTGTATTGGTGCGGCGCACCATAAAATAGTGGCTGAAAAAAAGCAAGAATATTTCGTGGTGCATCATACACCCCTGCAAAAAGAGGCACCCTCCAGCAGCTGCGTACATATTCAGGGATAATGTCATCCCTGCAATCCAGCCCCCACTTCCATGCGTTCCGGAATCATCTACGCGGCCCTGGCCTTTCTCTGCTGGGGCCTGTTCCCCATTTATTTCCACGCGCTGGACGGCGTGCCGCCGCTGCAGATCCTGGCGCACCGCATGCTGTGGTCGCTCGGCTTCCTGCTGATCGTGCTGGTGCTGCGGCGTCAATGGAAATGGCTGAACGTGGTGCGCCAGCCGCGCGTGTTCTTCAGCTTCGTGCTGTCCGCCCTGCTGCTCAGCGCCAACTGGCTGGTGTATATCTGGTCGGTCACCAACCACCACGTGATCGAAGCCAGCCTCGGCTATTTCATCAATCCGCTGGTCAATATCATGCTGGGCTACCTGATCCTGAAGGAGCGCCTGCGCGCCGTCCAGTGGGTGGCGATCGCGATTGCCGCGCTGGGTGTGGCCTGGCTGACCTGGCAGACCGGCACGGTGCCCTGGATCGCGCTGTTCCTGGCATTCTCCTTCGGCGGCTACGGCCTGCTGCGCAAGACGGCGGCGCTCGGCGCGCTCGAGGGACTGTCGTTCGAGACCATCGTGCTGTTCCCGCTGGCGGCCGCCTACGTCATCTGGCTGACCGTGAATGGCCAGAACGTGTTCATCAATACCGACTCCGACACCACGCGCGTGCTGCTGGTGATGGCCGGCCCGCTCACCGCGATCCCGCTGCTGCTGTTCGCCAGCGGCGCGCGCAAGATCCCGCTGTCGGTCCTGGGCCTGCTGCAATACCTGTCGCCGACCCTGCAATTCCTGCTCGGCGTGTGGCTGTTCAAGGAAGCGTTTACCGCCGATCGCCTGGTCGGCTTCGTGCTGATCTGGAGCGCGCTGATCCTGTTCGCCGGCGAAGGCCTGCTGCGCCGGCCGCCGGCGCCGGCCAAGGGCTGATCCGGCGCAGTTCCTCGCAGTTCCTGTTATTAACCCGCAGGATTTCACCGGCATCGGCCAAGAAATCCTGTGTCGGGCACGGGGTTCTGTCGTATCCTGTGCACCTTAAACAACACCAGAGTTAAAGCATGGCCAATTACGTCTATACGATGAACCGCGTGGGCAAGATCGTCCCGCCGAAACGTCAAATTCTCAAGGACATCTCGCTGTCCTTCTTCCCGGGCGCCAAGATCGGCGTGCTGGGCCTGAACGGCTCGGGCAAGTCGACCCTGCTCAAGATCATGGCCGGCATCGACACCGACATCCAGGGCGAAGCACGCCCGATGCCGGGCCTGAACATCGGCTACCTGCCGCAGGAACCGCAGCTCGACCCGGAAAAAACCGTGCGTCAAGAAGTGGAATCCGGCCTCGGCGAAGCCTTCGAGGCGCAAGCCAAGCTCGAAGCCGTGTACGCCGCCTACGCCGACGAGGATGCCGACTTCGACGCCCTGGCCAAGGAACAGGAACGCCTGGAATCGATCATCGCCGCGGCCGACGGCGGCAACCTGAACCTGCAAATGGAAATGGCCGCCGACGCGCTGCGCCTGCCGCCATGGGACCAGAAAATCGGCGTGCTGTCGGGTGGCGAGAAGCGCCGCGTGGCGCTGTGCAAGCTGCTGCTGTCGAAACCCGACATGCTGCTGCTCGACGAACCGACCAACCACCTGGACGCCGAATCGGTCGAGTGGCTGGAGCAATTCCTGCTGCGCTTCCCGGGCACCGTGGTCGGCATCACCCACGACCGCTACTTCCTCGACAACGCCGCCGAATGGATCCTGGAACTGGACCGCGGCCATGGCATCCCATGGAAGGGCAATTACTCGTCGTGGCTCGACCAGAAGCAGGCGCGCCTGAAACAGGAAGAAGCGACCGAATCGGCGCGCCAGAAGGCGCTGCAGAAGGAACTCGAATGGTCGCGCCAGAATCCGAAGGCGCGCCAGGCCAAGTCGAAAGCCCGCCTGGCCCGCTTCAACGAACTCTCCGAATACGAATACCAGAAGCGCAACGAGACGCAGGAGATCTTCATCCCCGTGGCCGAGCGCCTGGGCAATGAAGTCATCGAGTTCAAGAACGTCTCGAAAGCCTTCGGCGACCGTCTGTTGATTGATAATTTGTCGTTCACCATCCCGCCAGGCGCGATCGTCGGCATCATCGGCCCCAACGGCGCCGGTAAGTCGACCCTGTTCAAGATGATCGCCGGCAAAGAGCAGCCGGACAGCGGCGAAGTCGTGATCGGCAAGACCGCCAAGGTGTCGCTGGTCGACCAGAGCCGCGACGAACTGGCCAACAACAAGACCGTGTTCGAAGACGTCTCCGGCGGCGCCGACATGCTCAGCGTGGGCCGCTTCGAAATGCCGTCGCGCGCCTACCTGGGCCGCTTCAACTTCAAGGGTTCTGACCAGCAAAAAGTCGTGGGCAATCTGTCGGGCGGTGAACGCGGCCGTCTGCACCTGGCCAAGACCCTGCTGCAAGGCGGCAACGTCCTGCTGCTGGACGAACCGTCGAACGACCTGGACGTCGAAACCCTGCGCGCACTGGAAGATGCACTGCTCGAGTTCGCCGGCAGCGTGATGGTGATCTCCCACGATCGCTGGTTCCTGGACCGCATCGCGACCCATATCCTGGCCTTCGAAGGCGATTCGCAGGTTACCTTCTTCGATGGCAACTATCAGGAATACGAAGCCGACAAGAAGAAACGCCTGGGCGAAGAAGGCGCCAAGCCGAAGCGTATCCGCTACAAGCCGCTGACCACCTGATCCGTGGACAGAATGCAAGCGCTTGTTTCGTAAGGGAAAATCCCGCCTTGGCGACCGTCATTGGCGGGCTTTTTACTAGCGGAAATGGAACGGGGTCCGAATGCAAAATATGTAAAACTGTTTGCGATGAGGACTACCGGAAGCTCGTCGACCGCAGCCGCTTCATACGCGCGGCGTCGGCCAGACCATGCTCGATTACCCTAACAGTTACCGCAATCTTTACCGCGATAACCGCGTCCCCGGCGGGACCTTCTTTTTCACGGTGCGCCTGCTCGACCGCGGCAGTCACCTGTTGACCGAACATATCTCCGCGTTCGGGGAAGCCATGCGGCTGGCGCGTACGCGCCGTCCTTTCCACGTCGATGCCTGGGCGGTCCTGCCCGATCACGCCCACGCCATCTGGACCCTGCCACCGGGCGACCACGACTGTTCCAGCCGCTGGCGGGCGGTCAAGATCGCCTTTTCCAAAGCGCTGCGCAAGACCGGCCAGCCCGGGGTGGACGACGGCGCGGTCTGGGAACGCCACTACCGCCACTACCGGGTCGGCCTGGACGACGATTACGCGGCGCTGGTCGACTATGTCCATACCGACGCCGTGCGCCATGGCCATTGCCTCGAGGCGCGTGAATGGCCGTGGTCGTCGCTGCACCGTTTCATCTCGGCCGGGCATGCGGCGCCCGAACCGTCGATCATCGTGCCGCCATGGGTGCAGCGGCCGCAGGGCCTGGCGCTGGCGCGGCTGTAATCGCCACGCCGCTTGCCCGGATGATTCGACCATGAAAAAAGGCCCCGAAGGGCCTTTTTGCTTGTGAAACGCTCGGCTTAGAACGAGTATTTCGCGCCGATGGTCAGTGCGTTCGGACGCACGCCGAAGTCGCGGGTGCCGCCGAAGCGTTCGTATTCGGCGATCACTGCCACGTCCTGGTTGATGTTGTACTGCACACCCAGGGCGCCGTAAGCGTTGTTGTCGCTGTCGCGACGGTTCAGCGAGGCGTTGACCGCTGCCAGTTCGTTCACGTCATGCGACACGCCCAGCTTGGCGTAGCCGACCAGCTTCTCGGTCAGCGGCGAGCTGAACTTGGCGGCGACGTAGGTCGAACGGCCATCGACCTGACCGCTGGCAGCCACTGGGCCCAGGGTGTAGTAGATGTCGGCGCTGCGGTAGTCGGTGTGGCCGACTTCGACTGCCCAGTTCGGGGTGAACTCGTAGCCGCCGAACAGCTTGGCCGATGCCTTGATGGTATCGATGTCGGCGGTGGTTGCACCTGGGACGCGGCTTTCATAATCGGTAGCCACCGCACCGACGCCGACGTAGGCGCGTGGGGTGAATTCTTGTGCCTGGACAGCCGAGACAGCGGCGGTGGTAGCGAGCAGTGCAACGATCAGCTTTTTCATCTCAATTCCTCTTCTTGTTCATCTGGCTCGCGATTCCCAACGAATCGCGATGTGACCAAGATAGCACTGCCGAAAGAGCAAGTCCGTGCCGATTCCGTAAGAACTGTAAGAAAGTGTAACTTAATGACCCGCCGGTTATTAATATTTCCGAGTGGATCGATGAGATTGCAGTCAGTTTAAACGATTTTCCTGAAAGTTAGGTTGACCCGCGCTTGTAACGCGCGTGTCATCTTATTGATGCCATGCAACCAATATTTCTGGGTTTCACCGCGCATCAGCAACAGACTGCCATCGGTCAATTCCAATCGGACAGTCTTTTTGTTGTATTTATGCTTCAGGATGAAGGTGCGGGCAGCGCCCAGGCTGAGCGAGGCGATGACCGGTTGCGGTCCCAGTTCCGGCTCGTCGTCGCTGTGCATGCCCATGCTGTCGCGCTCGTTACGGTAGAGATTCAGCAGGACGCTGTTGAAGCGGTGTCCACTCGCTGCCTCGACGGCCTGGCGCAATGTGTCGAGCAGGGGCGTGAACGGCGCCGGCTGCAGGCGCAGTCCGGAGTAGGTATAGGCCGCGTCGCCGTACCAGGCGCTCAGGCGCGGCTGCAGGTGACGCTTGCCGTACACCACTACCGTTTCCTCGCGCCAGTCGGTCTCGCGCAGCAGGCGCGCCATGACCTCGGCATTGGTCCAGGGCAGTGGCAGCTGGGGCATCCAGGCGAGCTCGCCGTCCTCGAGCGGGATAGGAGTCGGGACGGAGTCGGCAGCGAATAAATCCATCGTCAATATGTGCGCGAAATTCACGGTTATGATGGTGAGCTTTCCACCACGGCGCATTCTCGCATGGACAAACGCCATTTCCTCGGCGCCGCCGTCGTGGCTGGCGCAGCGCCGGCCTTCGCCAGCCGCAGTACGGGCACGGCCCCGGGGCCGACCGCAGGGCCGACACTGCTGACCATCACCGGCGCAATCACGCGCAGCAACCGCGGCGCCCTCGATCCGGCGCTCGACCAGATGATGGCCAAGCAGAAGCTGGCGTTCGACCGTGCCTATGCCCTCGATTTCGCAGCCCTGGCCGCCCTGCCGGCGCGCACCATCCGCCCGACCCTGGAATACGACGGCAAGCCGCACACCTTGCGCGGACCGCTGCTGCTCGAGGTGCTGGCCCAGGCCGGCGCGGAGCCGCGCGATGCCGCCAAGGTGCTGATGCGGGCGGTCGACGGCTATGCCGCCGTGCTGGAAATGCGACAGCTGCGAGCGTGGAATGTCATCGTCGCCACCCACCTGGATGGCAAGCCGATGCCGCTGGGCGGGCTGGGGCCGCTATGGGCCGTGTATGACGCCGACCGGGTGCCGGAGATGGCGGCGCTCCCGCTGGCGCAGCGTTTCGGCGCCTGCCCCTGGGCCCTGTATCACCTGGAAGTGATGGCCTGAGCGAGACGCCAGGGTGTCAGGCGTAGGCTTCGGCCAGGCTCATCACGCGCGGCGCCACCTTGATGCCGACATTGCCGAACAGGGCGTCGATGGCGGCCAGGTTGGCGCTGCATTCCTCCGCCTTCCAACCCTTGAACATATCGGTGCCGTCCTTCTGGAAATGCAGGTCGAGCACCTTGCCCTTGTCGCGGTGAACATAGTTTTGTTGATGGACATTCTGGAAACCCAGTTCGGCCAGGCCGGCAAGCACGGTGTGCGGCGGGTTTTCCGGGTCGGTGGCCAGGAAGACGCCAAAGGTTTTACCCGGCGGCTTGGCTGCGACGTCGACCTCATAGATCCCTGGCGCCTTGGTTACACTCGTGCTCTTCAGAAACAACATATTGTTCTCCTGGCGCGCCAGTGACCATCAGGACGAGACGCGCGATGCTAATTAGTAGTCAGTACTCAAGCATATTTCCATACGGGAACTTTGTCGATCTTTGTATTCGCTTTTTTCGCTTTAGCGCATCAATAAGCCGAAAACTGTGGCGCCGATTAACGCAGCGCAAGCCAGCATGCCCAGAATGAAGCCCGCTTCGCGCTTGGCCGGGTCGCGGTAGTAGCCGAGCGCATACATGATGCGGCCCAGGCACCACAGCAGGCCGCCAGCCGCCGCCCACAGGTCGCCCAGGAAGGTGGCGCACAGCCACAGCGGCACCAGCACCAGCGGCAGCATTTCCAGGGTGTTCATCTGAACGCGGTGGGCGCGCTGGAATGCCTCGGGACCCTCCATCGATGGCGCCGGCACCTTGTAGCGCACGCGGGCGTAGCCGGCGACGCCCCAGGTCCAGAAATAGACACCCAGCACGGCGAGTGTGGCCCAGGCGGTAAAGAACATCGCGTTTTCCTTATTGTGTCGAAGTCATGCAGCAGCGTGCTTGCGCCGCGCCAGATCCGCCGTCAATGGCACCAGCGCCTCGTACAGCCTGCCGGTCGCCTCGTCCCACTCGAGCAAGGCCTGCTGCTGGCGCGCCACGGTCGCGTGGTCGCCGCGCGCCACCGGCCCGCTCAGGGCCGCCGCTGGGCCGAGGCGGAATACGTTGGCCATGGTCTCGCTGGCGAGCGGACGCGCCAGTTCGCGCGCGATCGCCTCCGGCACCCCGGCCGCCTGCCAGGCGCGCAGCGCGGCGTCGAGCACCGTGGTCAGGTAATTCGACGCGAACACCGCCGCCGCATGGTAGACCGTCTTGGCCGCGGCATCGATGGGCACGAGGCGCGCGCCGATCGCCTCGAACGCCGGCGCCAGACGCGCCAGCGCTTTGGCCTCGCCCTCGATGCCGCAAAAGGTGCCGGCGAAGTCGCGCGCCACGGCGTCGGGATCGGCGAAGCTGCGGATCGGATGCACGCTGGCCACCAGCGCCCCCTGGTCCGCGAGCGCCTGCAATTCGCCCGACGCCTTGGCGCCGCTGCAGTGGAACACGACCGCGCCGCGGACGTCATGCGCCTGCGCCAGCGCCGCGGCCATCGGCGCGATCTGGTCGTCGTTCACGGCCAGCAGCCAGACGTCGGCAGGACGCAGCGCCGTCAGGTCGGCGCAAGCGCGGCCGGCTCCGATGAAACCGAGCGCCGCCCGGGCGCTGGCCGGCGAGCGGGTCAGCACGTCCTGCACCACGTGCGCGCCGCTGGCCGACAGCAGGCGTCCCAGCACCTTGCCGACATGGCCGGCGCCGACCAGGTTGAGGGTCGAGGCCACGTCAGAAACCCGCACCCGGCTTGGCCAGGTAGTCGAGTTCTTCGGGCGTCGAGGCGCGGCCCAGGATCGGGTTGCGGTGCGGGAAGCGGCCGAAGCGCGCGATCACGCCGCGGTGGCGGTGCGCATAGTCGAGCGACTGGCTGAAGCCTTCATGGCTGGCGGCCAGGTCGGTGAACAGCGCGACCGACTGCTCCTGGGTGCGCGCGTCTTCCGCGTGCTCGAACGGCATGTAGGCGAAGGAACGCTCCCACGGGCTCAGGGCCAGGTGCGCGCCCGACGCCACCAGCTGGCGCGCGGCGTTCAGCGCCAGCACGTCGCCGGCGAATGATTCCGGCGTGCCGCGGTAGGCGTTGCGGGTGAACTGGTCGAGCACCAGGATGCGCGCCAGCACGCCGCGCGGACCCTCCTCGTCCCATTCGCGCAGACCGCCGGCGATCGCGTGGTTGATCGCGGCGCCGAAGCGCTCGCGGATGACGGCGTCGAAGGCGTCGTCCTTGCGGAACCATGCGGCGCGCTGCTGGCCGTGGCCCGGGTCGGAAGACGGCAGGAACCAGAAATCGAGAACTTCTTGTGCGTCCATTGGAAAACCCCGTTTGGCATTGTTATTGGTGTTGCCTGAAGATGAAGATGCGTGGCGCTTCAATTGCGCGCGTGCGACAGCTGGAACGAATCGACGCCGTCGAAGGCGGCCAGTTCGCGCGCCAGTTCGGACAGCGGCGCGCCGGTCTTGCGCGACAGCGCCAGCGCCACGAAGCGCCATTCCTGGCGCCCTTCGTCGCTGCTGATGGTCAGCGAGCTGCCGGCGATCTCGTAGCCGCGCTCGAGCGCCACCTTGCGGATCGCGTCTTCGCGCGGCATGAATTCGGGCCGGAAGCGCATCCGCACCGCCACCGCGTGGCGCGACGGCAGGAAGGTCTCCAGGCGGTTCAGGTAGATCATGATCATCGCCGACAGGAAGGCCAGGCCCATCGCGGCGAGGTAGAAGCCGATGCCGATCAGGATGCCGATCGCCGACGAGGCCCAGATCGAGGCCGCCGTGGTCAGGCCGCTGATATTGAAGCCGTCGCGCATGATGACGCCGGCGCCGAGGAAGCCGATGCCGGTGACCACGCCCTGGATGATGCGGGTCGGATCGATCGGCGCCAGCAGGCCCGCATGGCCGCCGTACCACAGGTCCGGATAGCCGGCCAGGATGGTCAGCGCGGCCGAGGCCATGCACACCAGGCCATAGGTGCGCATGCCGGCGGCGCGCCCGTGATAGGCGCGCTCGTAGCCGACCAGGAGGCCGAGCAGCAGGGCCCCGACCAGGTGCAACAGGATCAGGCCATTGGTGAACAGCTCGTTCTTGGACCAGTAGGCCGCGAACAGGTTGGCTTCCGTCATGCGCGCATCGTGTTCATGGTCGGCCGGCGGTCAGGGTTTTTTCTTGACCAGCTGCTTCTCGAACGCCAGGTCGTTCTTGCTGATGCGCGGCTGCTCCTGCGGACCGAGACCCTTGACGAAGTTGACGAAATCGTCGAGCTCCATCGGCGGGCACAGCGGCGGGCTGCCGGGCGCCTCGGACAGGTAAAAATGGCCGTCGCCGGTGCGCGCCATCGAGTACAGATTGTTCCCGGTGCGCTGCTTCAGGCGCTCGACGGCGGTGCTGGCGCGGGTGGAACGCGAGCTGGCCATCAGATCGCCTCCGTGCGCAGCATCAGCCACTCGAATGCCGGGCCTTCGACGTGCGGCGTCAGGCGCGCGCGCACGGTCGCGTGGTAGTCGTTCAGCCACGCGATTTCGTCGGCGCGCAGCAGGCTGCGATCGATGGGGCGCGTATCGATCGGGCACAAGGTCAGGGTCTCGAAGCCAAGATATTCGCCGAACTCGGACGTCTCGACGTGCTGGTTCAGCACCAGGTTCTCGATGCGGATGCCCCAGCGTCCCGGACGATAGATGCCCGGCTCGATCGAGGTGATCATGCCCGGCTCCATCGCGGTATGCGGTTCCGGCGGCACCGCCGGCGAAATCGTCTGCGGGCCTTCGTGCACATTGAGGAAGTAGCCGACGCCGTGGCCGGTGCCGTGGCCGTAGTCGATGCCGGCGGCCCAGATCGGGGCGCGCGCGATCGCGTCCAGCATCGGCGCGCGGGTGCCGCGCGGGAAGCGCGCGGCCGACAGGTTGATCAGGCCTTTCAGCACCAGCGTGTAGTCGCGCTTCTGCGCGGCGCTTGGCGCGCCGACCGGGATCACGCGCGTGATGTCGGTGGTGCCGCCCAGGTACTGGCCGCCCGAATCGATCAGCAGCAGGCCGTCGCCTTCGATGACGGCGCAGGTGGCTTGTTCGGCGCGGTAGTGCATGATCGCGCCATTGCTGTTGAAGCCGGCGATGGTCGAGAAGCTGGCGCTCACGAAATGAGGACGGCGCGCGCGCGCGGCGGTGATGCGGGTGTCGATGTCGACTTCATTTAACGGCGCGCGGTTCGGGTCGGCCAGCAGCGGCTCGAGCGCGGCGAAGAATTCGCACAGCGCGGCGCCATCCTGTTCCATCGCGGCGCGCACGTTCACCGCCTCGCTTTCCAGCTTGCGCGACTTGGCGAAGGTGGTCGGGTTGATCGCCTCGACCACGTTCACGCCCTGCGCCACGGCGGCGCGCATGCCGGCGGTGACGCGGCGCGGATCGAGCAGCAGGGTCGCGCCTTCCGGCAGAGACTCAAGCGCGTGCACGGCATTGGCGTACGGCGCCAGGTGCACGTCGTCGGCTTCCAGGCGGGCGCGCACATCTTGCGGCACCTTGCCCTCGAGGACGAACAGGGTCGCGTCGCCGCGGCCGATCAGCGCATGCGCCAGGAACACCGGGTTGAAGCTGACGTCGGCGCCGCGCAGGTTGAACAGGTAGGCGATGTCGTCCAGCGTCGAGATGAAATGGAAGCCCGCGCCATGCGCTTCCATCGCGGCGCGCGTGGCGTGCAGCTTGTCGGCGCGGCTGACGGTGGCGTAGGGCGCGACGTGTTCGAACACGGGTTCGAGCGGCAGCGATGGACGCTCGCTCCAGACTTCGTCGAGCAGGTCGATGTCGGTGCGCAGGGTCACGCCCCTGGCGGCCAGGGCATCTTTCAACAGGCGCGCGCCGGCCAGGCCCAGCACGCGCGCATCGACGGCGGCGGTCTGGCCCGCGGCCAGGTTGGCGGCCAGCCAGTCGACGTGCAGCTGGCTCGCGGCGCCCGGGATCTTCATCAGCGCGATTTCGGAGCCGGCCAGCTCGGTCTCGGCCTGCGTGAAGTAGCGGCCATCGGTCCAGACGCCGGCGAAATTGGCGGTGGCGATGAAGGTGCCGACCGAGCCGGTGAAGCCGGACAGCCATTCGCGGCCCTTCCAGTGGCCGGGCAGGTATTCCGACAGATGCGGATCGCTCGACGGGACGATGTAGGCGTCGATGCCGTGGCGCGCCATGGCGGCGCGCAGTTGCGCGAGGCGGCCTGCACGTGCGGCCTGGAATTCGTTATGGGACATGGATAAGTGCGTCGGTCTGGTTTTCCAAGCCACGTATCATACGCCGCAATGCCGCCGAATGGCATTTCCGGGCCATGCATGCCAAGAGGAACGACCCTCCGCACCGGGATGGCGCATAATGGTCCGGCGTTTAATTGACTGTGATGACCATGCACGACTTCCACCACGAGCGCGCCCGCGCGCTATTGGCGAATGCCACCCAGATCGTCGAACCCGTCGAAGTGAATGCCGCCGTGCGGCGCGTCGCCGACGAACTCAATGCCCGTTTCAACGCCGAGGGCGCGGCCGAATTCCCGCTGGTGCTGGGCGTGATGGGCGGCGCGGTGGTGTTTACCGGCCACCTGCTGCCGCAACTGACCTTCCCGCTCGACTTCGACTACATCCACGTCAGCCGCTATGGCGACGAAGACCGCGGCGGCGAGATCGTGTGGAAGGTGATCCCGCGCCAGAACGTGGTCGGCCGCAAGATCGTGGTGGTCGACGACATCCTGGACGAAGGCGAGACCCTGGCCCACGTCAAGCAGCGCCTGCTCGACATGGGCGCCGCCGAAGTCATCGTCGTGGTGTTCGCCGACAAGGACCTGGGCCGCGCCAAGCCGATCCAGGCCGACCTGGTGGGCTTGACCCTGCCCAACAAGTTCGTGGTCGGCTTCGGCATGGACGTGTATGGCTACTGGCGCAACCTGCCGGGCCTGTGGACCATTCGTCAGGAAGACCTGAAGCAGGCGGATTGAGTCTTACAGCGCCAGCCGCGCCCGCGCGGCGTCGTACTCGCGCTTGAGCCGCCCGACCATCTCGGCCACCGTCGGCACGTCGTCCATCAGGCCTACGCCCTGGCCTGCGCCCCAGATGTCGCGCCAGGCCTTGGCCGCGCCCGAGCCGAAGCTCATCTTGCTCTTGTCCGATTGCGGCAGGTTGTCCGGATCCAGCCCGGCCGCCACGATCGATTTTTTCAGGTAGTTGCCGTGCACGCCGGTGAACAGGTTGGTGTACACCACGTCCGCCGCGCTCGATTCGACGATCGCGTCGCGGTAGCCGTCGCTGACGTTCGACTCCTTCGTGGCCAGCCAGCGCGAACCGATGTAGGCGAAGTCGGCGCCCATCGCCTGCGCCGCCAGGATCGCGTCGCCGGTCGCGATCGATCCGGACAGGGCAATCGGCCCCTTGAAGAACTTGCGCACCTCTCCCACCAGCGCGAACGGCGACAGCGCGCCGGCATGGCCGCCGGCGCCGGCCGCCACCAGGATCAGGCCATCGACGCCCGCCTCCAGCGCCTTCTCGGCGTGCCGGATCGAGACCACGTCGTGCAGCACGATGCCGCCATACGAGTGCACCGCATCCATCATCTCGCGCGGCGGCGCGCGCAGCGACGAAATGATGATCGGCACCTGGTGCTTGACGCACACCTCGACGTCGTGCGCCAGGCGGTCGTTCGATTGATGGACGATCTGGTTGACCGCGATCGGGCCCACTTTCGCGCCCGGATTGGCGGCCGCGTAGTCGGCCAGCTCGCGCTGCAGGTCGGTCAGCCAGGTGTCGAGCAATTCGGCCGGACGCGCGTTCAGGGCCGGGAAGGAACCGACGATGCCGGCCTTGCACTGGGCCGCCACCAGGGCGGGACCGCTGGCGATGAACATCGGCGAGGCGATGACGGGAAGGGACAGGTCTTGCAACGCGGCGGGCATCGGCATGAAAGGACTCTCGGTGTTGGGTATCGGGCCATTATAGCCCCAGAAAAAGAACGACCGTGCTAGATTTCTTCCTCTAAAGATCGAGCAACATCTCCCCCTCGATGCGCGCCGCGCCGGCGCGCACCAGCGCTGCGGCTGCCCATTGCGCCAACGCATCGGCATCCAGTCCGAGCACGGTCGGCCGCACCCGCTCGACCAGCGGAATCGATGCGAGCAGGCGCGGCAGCGTGGCCACGGCAATCTTCCCACGCTCCAGCAACAGGAACTTGAGCAGCACCTTGACCGCGTTGCGTGCATTGCGTGTCGGATCGGCCGCCAGGTAGTCGAGGCGCGCCCTGGCCCGCACCAGGGCCGCATCGACGTCGCCGAACACGGGCCCATGTCCGGGAATGACCACGCGCGGCGCCAGGCTGCCGATCAGCTCGAGCGTGGCCCCGACCTCGTCGAAGCCGGGCTCCCCGGCCAGCTCGGGGAAGATCACGCCGAAGCCGTCCTGCCACAGCGCGTCGCCGGACACCAGCACGCCTTCGTCTGCACAAAAGATGAGCAGCGCATGCGGATCATGGCCAGGCGCGGCCAATACCTGCCAGCGCAGGCCGCCCAACGATAAGGTGTCGCCCGGCGCCAGCACGCCGTCGAAGCCGAAACGCGGGCATTGCTGGCCGGTGGCGCGAAAACTCAGCGCCGCTTCGTCCCAGCGCGCGACCTTGTCGGCTTCCGGCGCGGGGATCGCGGTGTGGCAGCCGTAGGCGGCCTGCAGGGCCGCGTTGCCGCCGCAGTGGTCGGAGTGCAGGTGGGTGTTGAGCAGGCGGTCGAGCGGACGGCCGCGCAGCAGGTGGCGCACCAGCGCCAGCGTCTGCGGCGCATGGGTGACGTAGCCGCTGTCGATCAGGGCCGTGTCGTCAGGCCCGATCAACAGGACATTATTCGACGACAGCCAGTTGCGCTCGAGCACATGAATCGACGGCGGCAAACGCAGGTCCATGGCGCGCCCTTACTCGTCGAACAGCCCGGCTTCGCGGCGCCGGATCTCGGCCCAGATCGCGCGCTTCTCGTCCTCGCTGGCATTGCGCCAGGCGCGGATCTCGTCGATCGTGCGCATGCAGCCCTCGCACAAGCCGGTTGCCGGCACCATCTTGCAGATATTGATGCAGGGCGAAGGGACGGGAGTGTGCAGTTCTGGAGCCATTGCCTGATGCCTGAGCGGATATGTGTCGGAGGCGGCATTATCGCGCGTCCGGCAGTCCAGCGCCGTTTTTGCTTGTGAGTCACTATACTCGTCAATACGCACTGTCTTTGGAACAGTGTCGCATTGATTCATGTTGCTGCACGAGGTGACCCATGAACATTCGTTTCATCATCGCGAGCGCCCTGTTGGGCGTGTCCGCCACGGCGTCGAGCCAGGTGTTGTCGCCCGATGGCTACGGCAAGATCGGGTTCGGCCAGCGGCTCGACCAGGTCGAACGCACGCTGGGCCAGCGCGCCACGCCGCGGCCGCTCGATCCCTCCTGCCCCATCGTCCGCTTCAAGCGTTATCAACAGGTGAGCTTCATGGTCGAGAACGGGGTGATCGTGCGCGCCGACGCCAGGATGGTGGTGCGCAACAGTGCCGGCGTCACGTCGCGCATGTCGGCCAAGGATGCGTTGCGCCATGCTCCCGGGCTGCGCAGCGAACGCCACAAATACGACGAACAGGGCCAGTACCTTGTCTTGCCCAAAGGCGAGAACAAGGCGCTGATCTTCGAAGCCAGCAAGGGGAAACTGACGACCATGCGCGCCGGCATCAAGCCGGCTGTCGACTACGTGGAGATGTGTGGGTAAACAGTCGCAGAAATACTGCAACAACAGCCGCTCGGCAACGTTTGACAGGTTGGTGTAAGCTCGTGGCGTGAAATTGTGCACTGCACAAAAGGAATACCATGAAACTCAACCGACTACTGATGAGGCAGCTAAGCGGGGCCGTCCGATCGCTGTTGCGATCGGGACCGGCCACGCCTGGCGCCGCCGTGCAGCAGGCCATGAAGAACGCGGCAGCCGTGCAGCGCGTGGCCGAGCGCCAGATGCGCGACTTCGTCATGCCTGCCCCTGCCCCTGCCCGTGCCCCTGCTCCCGCTCCTGCGCCGCCGGCGCGCGAGCCATTGACCGGCAGGTTCGAGGACGGCCATCACATGAACGCCGCCGGCCGCCGCGAGTACAAGCTGTATGTGCCTGGCAGCTATACCGGTACGCCGGCGCCGCTGGTGGTGATGCTGCACGGCTGCACCCAGGACCCGGAAGATTTCGCCACCGGCACCCAGATGAACGTGCTGGCCGAAGAGATCGGCTGCCTGGTGCTGTATCCGGCCCAGAGCAAGGGCGCGAACCTGTCGCGCTGCTGGAACTGGTTCAATGCGGTCGACCAGCGCCGCGACGAAGGCGAGCCATCGATCATCGCCGGCATGACGCGGGCCATCATGGCCAGCCATGCGGTGGACCCAAGCCAGGTGTATGTGGCCGGCCTGTCCGCCGGCGGCGCGATGGCGACCATCATGGGCACGCTCTATCCCGACCTGTATGCGGCGGTGGGCGTGCATTCCGGCCTGCCCTTTGCCTCGGCCAACAGCCTGTCGTCGGCGCTGGCGGCGATGAAGGGCGACTTCCGCCGCAGCACGACGAGCGCACAGCCCTTGCCGATCATCGTCTTCCACGGCGACCGCGACACCACCGTGCATCCGGCCAATGGCGAGGAAGTGGTCGCGCAAGGCGCGCGCCATCTGGCGCAGCCGGGCACCGCCGAACCGGGCCGCGTGCCCGACGGCCATGCCTACACGCGCACCTTGTATCCGGACGAGGACGGCATGGTGCAGGCCGAACACTGGCTGGTGCATGGCGCCGGCCATGCCTGGTTCGGCGGCAATGCGCGCGGCAGCTATACCGACGGCAAGGGACCGGATGCGAGCCGCGAGATGATGCGTTTCTTCCGCACGCGGCGCTGAGCTGTCAGTCGGCCGCTGGCGCGACTGGCAATGGGTGCGCGGCAATATGCGCGCGCAGGCACGCCGGGCACCAGCAGCCGGCCGCCTCCTGCGGCACGGCCACCGCCGGCGGCAAGGCCGTGCACCAGCAAGCTTCGGTGGCGCCGTCGGCCATTGCACATCCGAATTCGGCGCCGCAGCGCGTGCAAATACTCATAACTGATAAAGTACCGATTGCTGCCATAAAATACAACAGGACACCGCCCTTTCCCCACAAGGTTTACGCTGTTTTTACGGCATTTGCCTGTAAAATCTCGCGACATTTATTTCGGACCCTCCATGAACGCTCAAGTGACCAGCCTGAAGACCGACGACCAACCTGACGACTTGACTGCCGTGTCGACGGCGCTGAAGGCGCAGATCCTGGCCGAGGCGCTTCCCTACATCCGCAACTTCCACGGCAAGACCATCGTCATCAAATACGGCGGCAATGCCATGACCGACGAACGCCTGAAACACGGCTTCGCGCGCGACGTCATCCTGCTCAAGCTGGTGGGCATGAACCCGGTCGTGGTCCACGGCGGCGGCCCGCAGATCGACAATGCGCTGAAGAAGATCGGCAAGCAGGGCACTTTCGTGCAGGGCATGCGCATCACCGACGAAGAGACCATGGAAGTGGTGGAGTGGGTGCTGGGCGGCGAAGTTCAGCAAGACATCGTGATGCTGATTAACCACTACGGTGGCCAGGCAGTCGGCCTGACCGGCAAGGACGGCGGCCTGATCCGCGCACGCCGCATGGCGATGCCCGACAAGGAAAAACCGGGCGAGTTCCTCGACATCGGTTTCGTTGGCGAGATCGAGGCCATCAACCCGGCCGTCGTGAAAGCGCTGCAGGACGACGCCTTCATCCCGATCATCTCGCCGATCGGTTTCGGCCAGGACGGCCAGGCCTACAACATCAACGCCGACGTGGTCGCCGGCAAGATCGCGGAAATCCTGAAAGCCGAAAAGCTGATCATGATGACCAATATCGCCGGCGTGCAGGATAAGGCGGGCAATCTGGTGACCGACCTGTCGGCGCGCGAGATCGACGAAATGTTCGCGGACGGCACGATCTCGGGCGGCATGCTGCCGAAGATCTCGTCGGCGCTGGACGCCGCGAAGTCGGGCGTGAACACCGTGCACATCATCGATGGCCGCATCGAGCACTCATTGTTGCTCGAAGTCTTGACCGAACAGGCTTTTGGCACTATGATCCGGTCTCACTAAATTTTTTGTGACGGGGAAACCCCCACAGAAAATGTCGTTACGGTGGGCATTGCCCACCGCATCTACCCGCCCTTGTAGCTCAGTGGTAGAGCACTCCCTTGGTAAGGGAGAGGCCACGTGTTCAATCCACGTCAAGGGCACCATCTCCCATCCCCTGTTTTACCCCGCTCCATGACGTCGTCAGGCGCCGCTGGCATAATCGCGTGTTGCATCTTTTGCGAGCCGATTACCCGTGTCTACTTCTTCCCTCCAAGCCCCAGTCTGGCTGTTCGACCTCGATAACACCCTGCACGACGCCTCGCACGCGATCTTCCCGGCGATCAGCGCCAATATGAACACGTATATCGCGCGCGTGCTGAGCAGCGACGGCGTGCCGGCCACGCAAGAGATGGTCGATGCCGCGCGCCTGGGCTACTGGCAGCGCTACGGCGCCACCCTGCTCGGCATGATGCGCCACCACCAGGTGTGCGCCAGGGATTTCCTGCACCAGACCCACGACATCGGCCCGCTCGACGCCCTGCTGCGCGCCGAGCGCGGCCTGGCGCGCCTGCTGCGTCGCCTGCCTGGCCGCAAGATCTTGCTGACCAATGCGCCGAACAGCTATTCGACCGAGATCGTGCGCCGCCTGAAGCTGCACAACCATTTTTCGCACCATGTGGCAATCGAGCACATGCACGTGCACGGGCAGTTGCGGCCGAAACCGTCGAAGCTGATGTTGCGCCGCCTGCTGCGCAAGCACGGCATCGCGGCCCAGCGCTGCATCCTGGTCGAAGACACGCTGGCCAATCTGCGCACCGCGCGCCAGCTGGGCCTGCGCACCGTCTGGGTCACCCAATACCTGCGTCACACCGCCCGGATGAGCGATCCGATTGGAAAAGCGCCCCTCCCGAGGACCCTGAAATGCCCCGGTTACGTCAATGTCAAAGTAAAATCCGTGCGGCAACTTCCGACGCGGCTCTCCGGGCTGCGCCGCTCCAATAACAACTCCTAGGGATCCCATGGCAAGCACGAAGCCAGGCCAGCGCAAGCTGCAAATCCTCCAGGCCCTGGCCTCGATGCTCGAGCAGCCCAAGGGCGAGAAAATCACCACCGCCGCGCTCGCGGCGCGCCTGTCGGTGTCCGAAGCGGCGCTGTACCGCCACTTCGCCAGCAAGGCGCAGATGTACGAGGGACTGATCGAGTTCATCGAGTCGTCGGTATTCGGCGTGATCAACCAGATCACCGAGAAAGAAGACAGCGGCCTGTCGCAGGCGCACGCGATGCTGCAGATGCTGCTCGGCTTCGCGGCCAACAACCCGGGCATGACGCGCGTGCTGATCGGCGATGCGCTGGTGAATGAAGACGAGCGCCTGCAACTGCGCATGAACCAGTTCTACGACAAGGTCGAACTGGCCTTCAAGGGCGCCCTGCGCCTGGCCGTCACCCAGGGACACGGCCAGGAAGCCGACGTCGCCGCGCGCGCCAGCCTGCTGGTGAACTATGTCACCGGCCGCTGGCACCGCTTCGCGAAGACGGGCTTCAAGCTCAATCCAACCGAAGGCACGTCGCTCCAGCTGTCCCTGCTGCTGGCGGCGTAGAATCGGAGCATGGATACCGGCGAAGTCTTCGCGCTGCTGGACGATGCCCGCGCCACGCAGGAGGCCCGCTCGCGCCTGTACAGCGGGCATGCGGGCACGCTGACCTGTGAGGACGCGGCTGGCTGGCCGCGACTGGTGGCGGCGCTGTCGCAGGCGCTGCAAAGCGGCCTGCACGCGGTGCCGCTGCTGAGCTATGAACTGGGCGCGCACCTGGAGGGCCTGCCGGCCCGCCCGCTCGACGGCCCGCTGGCGCAGGTGCTGCTGTTTACCCGCTGCGAACGCATGACCGGCGAGCAGGTGGCCTCGTGGCTGGCAACGCGCAGCATGGACCTTGCGCCGGCCGGCGTCGCCGGTATTACCGCGAATGTCGATGAGGCGCGGTTCACCGAGGCGATCGGCCGCATCCGCGACTACATCGCGGCCGGCGACACCTACCAGGTCAACTACACCTGGCGGCTGCGCTTCGAAGCCTTCGGTTCGCTGCTCGCCCTGTACACGCGCCTGCGCGCGCGCCAGCCGGTGCCGTATGGCGCGCTGGTGACGCTGCCTGGCGGCGGCGCCGTGCTGTCGTTCTCGCCCGAGCTGTTCGTGCGCCACGAGGCGGGCATGCTGGTGGCGCGGCCGATGAAGGGCACGGCGCCGGCCAGCGGCGATGCGGATGTCGACGCCGCGCGCGCTGCAAGCCTGGCGCAGGACAGCAAGAACCGCGCCGAAAACCTGATGATCGTCGACCTGCTGCGCAATGACCTGGGCCGCGTGGCGCAGACCGGCAGCGTCGAGACGCCGGCCCTGTTCGAGGTGCAGCGCTACGGCGCCGTGCTGCAGATGACCTCCACCGTGCAGGCGCGCCTGCGCGCGGATGCGGGGCTGGAAGAGATCTTCAAGGCCTTGTATCCATGCGGCTCGATCACCGGCGCGCCGAAGCGGCGCACGATGGAGATCATCCACGAACTCGAACCCGATGCACGCGGCATCTATACCGGCGCCATCGGCTGGTTCGATCCGGCGCCCCCGGGTCGCGCCTTCGGCGACTTCTGCCTGTCGGTGCCGATCCGGACGCTGGCGCTCGGTCCATCGATCGATGGAGCAAGACGCGGCGAACTGGGCGTCGGCGCCGGCATCGTGTACGACAGCGATGCGCAATCCGAATACGCCGAGTGCCAATTGAAGGCGGGTTTTCTTACCGGCCTGCCCAACGAGTTCGAGATCTTCGAGACCATCCGCGCCTCGCGCGAACACGGCTGCCGCCACCTGGAGCAGCATCTCGACCGCATGGAAGCATCGTGCGCCTGGTTCGGCTTTGCCTTCGACCGCGGCGCGGCCCATATCGCGCTGCTGGAAGCCAGCCTGGCCCTGCCCTCCGATGCGCTGCACCGCCTGCGCCTGGCCGTCTCCCACGACGGCGCGCTGACGCTCACATCCGGCGAGCTGACGCCCTTGCATGAGCCGGTGACCTTGCTGCTGGCCCAGGAGCCGACGCACAGCGGCGACGTCTTCCTGCGCCACAAGACGAGCGTCCGCGGCCGCTACGACGCGGCGTGGAAGGCGGCCGAGGCGCAAGGCGCCTTCGATATGCTGTTCTTTAACGAGCGCGGAGAATTGACGGAAGGAGGGCGCTGCAGCGTGTTCCTGCGCTTCGGCGAGGAGTGGCTCACGCCGCCCTTGTCCTGCGGCGTGCTGCCGGGCGTGATGCGCGGCGTGCTGCTGGCCGCGCCCGCCTGGCGTGCGCGCGAAGCCGTGATCACGCGCGCCATGCTCGAACAGGCCGACGACATCGTCGTCTGCAACGCGCTGCGCGGGCCGCTGCGCGCCGTGCTTGCGGCGTAATCGCAGGGCAGAATGAAGGCGTGGGTCGCGCCCCGCCCTTTCCCATGTTTGATGCTTTTGCTGGAAGCTCGCCCATGGAAGACGGGCAGGACGCGATCACGCACAAGCTGTCAGAAGCGGTAGCCGACACCCAGCCCGAACAGGACCGGATCGACCTTCAGGTGGCTGGCGTTGGCGCCGCCGACGTACACGTCGCTGCGCAGCTTGACCTTCTTGACGTCGGCGTTGATCGACCAGTGTTCGTTGAGGCGGAAGTCGACGCCGGCCTGCAGCGACAGGCCCCAGCTATCGTTTTCCAGGTCGCCGGCGCCATCGAGCAGCTTGACGCTCGATATGCGGGTGTAGTTCACGCCGGCGCCGATGTAGGGGCTGATGGCCGCGCCGGGGGCGAAGTGGTATTGCAGGTTCAGGGTCGGCGGCAGGTGCTTGAAGGTGCCGATCTCGGCGCCGTCCAGGCGGACCTTGTGCTTCTGTGGATAAGTCAGGATCAGTTCGGCCGCGATATGCGAGGTGAAGAAGTAGCTGATGTCCAGCTCGGGAATGGTCTTCGTGCTCACTTCGAGGCGGTCCGCCGCGCCGACGCCGGCGATCGGGGTCGACTTGTTGTCCGGGTCGACGTACACGGCGCGGGCGCGCACCAGCCATGGGGATTCCTGCGCCAGCGCCTGGGCGGACGCCATGGCGATCAGGGCCACCAGCACGGTCTTCATCGGCGTTTTCATCTTTTTCTTACCTTTCTTCGTTTTTATGTCATCTGCGACGAAGGTAAGCTTATTGATGTGAAGCAAAACAAACTATGATCTACATCAAAATGACCATGCTATTAATGTGGTTTATAAAACGCCTATCTCCCAGCTTATATCTTTGATCGCCAGAGAATGCCCTTACAGGGCCGCTTCGATCTTCCCGGTCAGCTGAGGATCTTCCGGCGTGACCTTGCTCGGGAAGTAGTCGAGCACCTTGTCGTCACGGCCGATCAGGTATTTGGTGAAGTTCCACTTCGGTTCCTGGCCGGTGGCCTTGATCAGCTGCGCATGCAGCGGGTTGGCTTGCGGGCCTTTCACCGAGCTCTTGGCGAACATCGGGAACTTGACGCCATAGGTGTTGAAGCACAGGTCGGCGATTTCCTTGGCGCTGCCCGGTTCCTGCTGGCCGAAGTCGTTCGACGGGAAGCCCAGGATCACGAAGCCGCGGCCACCGTACTTGGCGTAGATCTTTTCCAGGCCTTCGTACTGCTTGGTGAAGCCGCAGTAGCTGGCCGTGTTCACCACCAGCACCACCTTGCCGGCATATTGGCAGAGGTCTTGCGGCGCTTCGTCCTGCAGGCGCTTGAAGCTGTGCTTGAGCACGGCCGGGCATGCGGCCGGGCTCTTGGTCAGCGCGGCGACCGGCGCGGCCTGCGCGCGTGCCGGCTGGGTGACGCTGGCGGCGGCCGTGGCGGCGAGCAGCAGGGCGATGGTCTTGATCATGGCGTGGTATTGACGGGGTTGAAATGCGTCGATTGTAGCGCAAGCGGCAACCCCGGCGGCCAACGCTTTTTTCTCATCCCTCCAGGCTGCGGTGCTCGATCTTGATGCAGTGGTTCATGACCACGTCCAGCCCGGCGGCGCGCGCCAGGTCGGCGGCGGCCTGGTTCTCGATATCGAGCTGCATCCACAGGCAGCTGGCGCGCACGGCGATGGCGTCGCGCGCGATCGGGCCGATGTCTTCGGATTTGCGGAAGCAGTCGACGATGTCGATACGTTGGCCGCTGCCGGCGATGGCATCGGCGGCCTCTTGCAGGCTGGCGTAGACCGTCTCGCCATGGATGGTCTGGCCGGCATAGCTCGGGTTGACGGGCAGGATGCGGTAGCCGTTGTGCTGCAAGTAGGCGCCCACTTCGTTGCTGGCGCGGTCTTCCTTGTTCGACATGCCGACGATGGCGATAATCTTGCTGTCGCGGAGGATCTGGGTGATGGTTCGCATGGTGTGCTCTGCTGTTGTTATCGTTGGAATCAGCTTATCAGGTTTGCATATGCTGGCGCTGCACGGTCAAACGTGGAAAGATGATGGCTCATCCATGTTGGATATTCTGCCATGATCCCTGCATCTGTTTCACGCGCATCTGTTTCACATATTGGCGCCGCAATTGCGCTGGCGTTCTCGATCGGCGGCGCGCACGGCGCCGAGTCCCTGCCCGACCTCGAACGCGCCATCGTGCCGGTCGCCAGCTGGGGCGGCACGCCGGCCGACGCGACGAAGGCGCGGCGCCACCGGATCACCCACATCACCTTGCACCACCAGGGCGAACCGTTCAAGCCGGGCGCCGACCCGCAAGCCTACCTGCGCCGCCTGCAGGCCTGGTCGCGTGCCGAGAAAGGCTGGCTCGACATCCCCTACCACTACGTGATCGACCTCGATGGCCGCATCTACGGCGCGCGCGACCTCGCCTATGCGGGCGACACCAATACCGACTACGACCCCAAGGGACATGCGCTGATCGAGGTGGTCGGCAATTTCGAAGAAGTGGAGCCGAACCAGCCGCAGCTCGATGCGGTGGTGGGCCTGATGGCCATGCTCGCCGCGAAGCACCAGGTCTCGCTGGACGACATTCAGAGCCACCGCGATTATTCGGACAAGACGGTGTGCCCGGGCGAAAACCTGTACCGCTACGTGAAGGACGATTATTTCAGGCACAAGGTGGCCTTGCGGCTGGCGCAGGAGCAGGCCGCGAAATAAGCCGCGGCCAGCTCATTCAGTACTCTTGGTGAGTGCTTACTGCAGCCGTTTGCCGGGCGTGGCCTGGCCGTTCTGGTGCAATACGACCACCGGCGCGCCATCCGCGCCCTTCTCGAACCTGAGTTCGGCATTCACGTCGCGCGAGAAGAACACGTCCTCACTGGCCGGGAAGATCTCGATCTTGCGCTGTCCGGTCGCCTGCGCATAATAGCGTTCGCCCTCCCGGCTCAGCGTGATCGTGAACTGCGGCGCGAGCTGGTAGGCGCCGGCGCGCGCATCGAAGCCGGCGTTGTCGATCTTCACCGCCTCCCGTTCGGCAGGCGCATCGCCGACGCGTTCGTTGCGCGTCCGCTCGCCTGCGTTGTCGACCGTGACGTGGGTGACCTTGCCTTGCGCATCGCGTCCGAACTCGAAGCGCGCCAGCGTCCCCGGGAAGAAGAAGCCGTCCTTCGAATAAGGCGTCAGGGCGGCCGGCGAGCGGTCGCCGCGGGCCATCATGAGATTGCCGTCGCGGCTCGTGAAGATGCGCTTTTCCTTGCCGTCGATGTCATATACGCCTGTGAACCCGTCGAGGGCCTTGGCATCGAGCTTGAATGCCTTCGGCTCCATGAACGGCTTGCCCATCGCCAGCGCCGCCGCCTTCTTGGCCAGCACCTCCGGGTTGGCGCTGCCGCTGTCGGCATTGCCCAGCACCGCGACGAAGATCTTTTTTTCCGGCAGGCGCAGCGCATAGGTGCTGAAACCATTGATGCCGCCGCCATGCTCGATGACCGGCGTGCCCTGCAGGGTGCCGACGCCCCAGCCATAACCATAACCGGTCGACTTCTCGGGAGTCAGCTGGTAGGGCGTGAAGGCCATCTTCCAGCTCGCGGGTTTGAGCAGCTTGCCGGACGCGATGGCGGCATCCCATTTCGCCAGGTCGTCCACGGTGGAGACCAGCGCGCCGGCCGCATACGGCTGGCTCATGGACAGGGGCTGCGCCGGCGCGAACCCCTTCTCCTGCGCGCTGTAGCCGATCGCGCGCGGCGCGTTCGAACGCTCGACGCCTTCATACGCGGTGTCCTTCATGCCCAGCGGCGTGAAGATGCGCTGCTCGAGGAAGCTGGCGTAGCTCGTGCCCGAAACCCGCTCGATGATCGCGCCGAGCAGGAAGTAGCCGCTGTTGTTGTAGCGGAACTGGGTGCCGGGCTCGAACTCGAGCGGATCGTTCCTGAAGCCGTCGATCATCTGGGCCACGGTGAAGTCTTTCGCCATCGTCGACACATAGCCCGACTTGCCGGTGTAGCTGACGATGCCCGAGGTATGGGTCAGCAGGTGCTCGACGGTGATGACCTTGCCGCCGGTCGGATAGTCGGGGAAGAAGCGCGTAATGGGATCGTTCAGGGCCAGCTTGCCCTCCTCGGCCAGCATCAGGATCGCCACCGCCGTGAACTGCTTGGTGATCGAGCCGAGGCGCAGCACGGTACCGGGCGTCAGCGGCGTCTTGGCGGCCACGTCGGCGGCGCCATAGGCCTTCCTGAACACCGTCTTGCCGTCCTTGACCACGATGACCGTGGCGCCGGGGTCTTCCGCCTTGTACTGGGGTTTGAATAGCGCATCGAGCTTGGTGGCCAGGGATTGCGCCGAGGCGGCCCTGGTGGCTGGTTGCTGCGCTTGCGCGAGCATCGGGTTCGACAGCAGGACGACAGCAACGGCGACGGCGGAGAGTTTCAGCATGACGGCTACCCTTCTTGACGAGTTGTGATCTTGCTACTGTAACTCTGCCGTATCACAAATGGTAAATAATCCGATGAAGTGCTGAAAAGACCGGATAAAAGCCTGCGCGATGGGTGCGAGAGGGTCCTGTCGCCTGTCGCGCCGAGGCGCCAGGTTCGATCTATACCCAGAGCTGATCTCGGTCCCAGCCTTGGCCAAAACCCATCTGCGCCGGATTGATCATCGGATACGAATGGAACAGATATCGCAAGCCGTCCGAAAAGAACGGGTTCCCATCAATAGCCGTGGTCATGATGCGGATGACCGCAGCACGAGAATAGAAGCGGGACGGATGGGCGAAGTGCGCCGAATAACGTGGATGCGATTGTGGATCGAACGGCAGAGAACGATTCCAGATTCGTCCATGGTGCGCACAGGCATTACGTAGGTTGTTCAAGCTGTGGAGCCAGGATTCGAGCACTGGAGCCGACAGGCCAAACATATTTGCGATCGCACTCTTGCCATGCGCGAGCTCCTTGTAGAGCGTCGACCATTTACCGAACGAAAGGCACTCGGCTACCGCCCAAGAAGGCGGCAAACGCGGGTTGGTATATTTCGCGTGGTAATGAGCAATAAACTTTTGCTTTTCAGACCGCTGTACTTCCCTGGCTACCTCGCCAAACCACTTTGCCTGGTCTGATGCATTCTTGAATACGACTTTCGTAAAGTCGAGATACCAATGCGTACCGAAGTGGGTGTTCAATTCCTGAAGAATGGCAGTGCGAACGGCAACTTCGATCCTGTCGATCTGTTCCATCACAAGCGACCTGAGCGCGCGATCGAACTCGTAGATCTGCCGTATGTCATCGAAAGTGGTGCCGGGTTTAAATTGCCTGTTCCCATACAAGAACCCGACAGGCGCCTGCTGCATAAAAGGCAAGGCATAGCCGCGGAACCGGAAGTAGCCCACTGCACGCAGAAAGCGTTCTGCGTCCGCGTCATTCGCCACTACCAAGCCCTTGTTCTTGAGACGTACAACGCTGTCAGCGACAGACAGTACAGGCTTAGCGTATTGCATTTTGTACCGACAAAAAAAACCCGCCATTTTTACACTGCTCTTGGTAGAGCGCGTGGCGGCGGGTGTTGTTGGAGGTAGTTTACCTTAGCGCGCAAAATTGATCAAATTTGGCGATGCGACTTCGTCGACTAACAATGCTATGCACGATCCTGAAGAGCGTCAATCGCTGTATCGATACGGCCATACTGATCGCGAACAAAAAAAAGGCAGCCCGCAGGCTGCCCCTTCTATTGCCGAGCTATGAAGCTCAACGGCCTTTCGACCGCAGCTTCTGGATCGCCGCCAGCTGCGCGACCGCCGCGGCCATCTCGGCCTGGGCTTTCGCGTAGTCGATGTTCGAATCCTTGTTCAGCATCAGCTCTTCGGCCTGCTTCTTGGCCGCGGTTGCTTTCGCTTCGTCCAGGTCGCCACCGCGGATCGCGGTGTCGGCCAGCACGGTCACGCCGTTCGGCTGCACTTCGAGGATACCGCCGGCTACGAAGACGAACTCTTCGCCGCCGCCGGCCACCTGGATGCGCACGGCGCCCGGGCGGATGCGCGTGATCAAGGGGGTGTGCTTCGGGTAGATACCCAGCTCACCCGCTTCACCCGGCAACGCGACGAATTCGGCCTGGCCGGAGAAGATCTGTTCTTCGGCCGAGACTACGTCAACGAGAAATGTGTTTGCCATGTGTGTCCTTCAGTTTGAATGAAGAAGCCGACTTAGGCAGCCAGTTTCTTGGCTTTCTCGATTGCCTCTTCGATCGTGCCGACCATGTAGAACGCTTGCTCCGGCAGGTGATCCAGTTCGCCCGATGCGATCATCTTGAAGCCCTTGATCGTGTCTTTCAGCGAAACGTACTTGCCTGGGGCGCCGGTGAAGACTTCAGCGACGTGGAACGGCTGCGACAGGAAACGCTGCATCTTACGTGCACGAGCGACGACCAGCTTGTCTTCCGGCGCCAGTTCGTCCATGCCCAGAATCGCGATGATGTCACGCAGTTCCTTGTAGCGCTGCAGGGTGCCCTGCACGGCGCGCGCGGTCGAGTAGTGCTCTTCGCCGACGACCAGCGGGTCCAGCTGGCGCGAGGTCGAATCGAGTGGGTCGACCGCAGGGTAGATAC
The DNA here is from genome assembly GCF_000315425.1 of Massilia timonae CCUG 45783. Classification (GTDB taxonomy): domain Bacteria; phylum Pseudomonadota; class Gammaproteobacteria; order Burkholderiales; family Burkholderiaceae_D; genus Telluria; species Telluria timonae. Next base: position 870,572 of record NZ_JH992922.1, read on the forward strand.
CCAGCGATGCGATGTCACGCGACAGAACGACGGTCGAGTCCAGGTGGGCGAAGGTGGTTGCAGGCGACGGGTCGGTCAAGTCATCCGCAGGGACGTAGACGGCCTGGATCGAGGTGATCGAACCGGTCTTGGTCGAGGTGATGCGCTCTTGCAGACGGCCCATCTCTTCGGCCAGGGTCGGCTGGTAGCCCACTGCCGATGGCATACGGCCCAGCAGTGCCGAGACTTCGGTACCGGCCAGGGTGTAGCGGTAGATGTTGTCGACGAAGAACAGGACGTCCTTGCCTTCGTCACGGAACGCTTCCGCCATGGTCAGGCCGGTCAGCGCGACGCGCAGACGGTTGCCTGGTGGTTCGTTCATCTGACCGTAGACCATCGCCACTTTCGAGTTGGCTGGGTTTTCCAGGTCGACGACTTTTGCATCGGCCATTTCGTGGTAGAAGTCGTTACCTTCACGGGTACGCTCACCCACGCCGGCGAACACGGACAGACCCGAGTGTGCCTTGGCGATGTTGTTGATCAGTTCCATCATGTTGACGGTCTTGCCGACGCCGGCGCCGCCGAACAGGCCGACTTTACCGCCCTTGGCGAACGGGCAGACCAGGTCGATGACCTTGATGCCGGTTTCCAGCAGGTCGGTCGACGGCGACAGCTCGTCGTAGGCCGGCGCATCGCGGTGGATCGATGCCATGCGCTCATGGCTGACCGGGCCGCATTCGTCGATCGGGTTGCCCAGCACGTCCATGATACGGCCCAGGGTCGGCACGCCGACTGGCACCATGATCGGATTGCCGGTGTTCTGGATCATCATGCCGCGACGCAGGCCTTCCGAGCTGCCCAGAGCAATGGTACGGACCACGCCGTCGCCCAGCTGCTGCTGGACTTCCAGGGTCAGTTCGGAGCCTTCCATTTTCAGTGCGTCGTACACTTTCGGCATGGCGTTACGTGGGAATTCCACGTCAACCACGGCGCCGATACACTGAACGATTTTGCCATCAGCCATGTTCGTTCCTTCAGATATATAGTTAGATTCTTTTACTTGATCGCTGGGCGCGGCCTTAGACGGCTGCGGCACCCGACACGATCTCGGAGAGTTCTTTGGTAATCGCAGCCTGGCGGGTCTTGTTGTAGACCAGCTTCAGGTCGCTGATGACACTGCCGGCGTTATCGCTCGCGGCCTTCATCGCGACCATGCGCGCCGATTGTTCCGACGCCAGGTTTTCCGCCACTGCCTGGTACACCAGCGCTTCCACATAACGCACCAGCAGCTCGTCGATGACGACTTGCGCTTCCGGTTCGTAGATGTAGTCCCAGCTGTGGGCGCCTGCATCGGCTTCCAGCGCTTTGGCTGGCAGCGGGAGCAGTTGCTCGACCATCGTTTCCTGCTTCATCGTGTTGATGAACTTGGTGTAGCACAGGTAGACGGCATCGAGCTTGCCTTCCTGGTACGCGTCCAGCATCACTTTGACCGGTCCGATCAGCTTGTCCAGTTGCGGGGCATCGCCCAGCTGGGTCGCTTGCGACACCAGCTTCATGCCGACGCGGTTCAGGAAGCCCAGGCCCTTGTTGCCGATGGCGACTGCCTCGACACGGTTGCCCAGCTGCTCCTGCTCACGCGCCTTCTGCGTTACCTGGCGCAGGATGTTGGTGTTCATGCCGCCGCACAGACCCTTGTCGGTCGTGATGACGATGAAACCCACTGCCTTTGCCGACACGCCCTTGGCTTGCGCCATGAATGCGTGCGTGTACTCCGGGTTTGCGTTGGCCAGATTGGCGGTGATGTTACGAACCTTGTCACTGTAGGGACGGGCGGCGCGCATGCGATCCTGCGCCTTGCGCATTTTCGATGCGGCGACCATTTCCATCGCCTTGGTGATCTTCTTCGTATTCTCTACGCTCTTGATCTTGCCACGAATCTCTTTGCCTGCTGCCATGAGTCCTTACTCCTTCCGGGCACCGGCGCCGCTATTCAAGCGGCGCCGGTCCATCAATTAATATGCGCCGGATTTCTTGAAATCAGCAATGGCGGCGGCCAGCGCAGCTTCGCCGTCCTTGTCCAGTTGCTTGGTTTCGTCGATCTTCGACAGCAGGGCGGCGTGGCCCGACTTCAGGAAGCCGTGCAGACCCTGCTCGAACGGCAGCACTTTCTTGACCTCGATGTCGTCCAGGTAGCCCTTGTTGACGGCGAACAGCGATGCGGCCATCAGCGAGGTCGACAGCGGCGAGAACTGCGGCTGCTTCAGCAGCTCGGTCACGCGCGCGCCGCGGTCCAGCTGCTTGCGGGTCGACTCGTCCAGGTCCGATGCGAACTGCGCGAACGCAGCCAGTTCACGGTACTGCGCCAGGTCGGTACGGATACCGCCCGACAGGCCCTTGATGACCTTGGTCTGGGCGGCGCCACCGACGCGCGACACCGAGATACCGGCGTTGATCGCAGGACGGATACCGGCGTTGAACAGCGAGGTCTCCAGGAAGATCTGGCCGTCGGTAATCGAAATCACGTTGGTCGGCACGAAGGCCGAGACGTCGCCAGCCTGGGTTTCGATGATCGGCAGTGCGGTCAGCGAACCGGTCTTGCCGGTGACGGCGCCGTTGGTGAACTTCTCGACGTAGTCGGCGTTCACGCGGGCTGCGCGCTCGAGCAGACGGCTGTGCAGGTAGAACACGTCGCCTGGGTATGCTTCGCGGCCTGGTGGGCGGCGCAGCAGCAGCGAAATTTGACGATAAGCGACAGCTTGCTTCGACAGGTCGTCATAGACGATCAGCGCGTCTTCGCCGCGGTCGCGGAAGTATTCGCCCATTGCGCAGCCCGAGTAGGCCGAGATGTACTGCATGGCGGCCGATTCCGACGCCGATGCCGCGACAACAATGGTGTATTCCATCGCGCCGTGCTGTTCCAGCGAACGCACGATGTTCTTGATGGTCGATGCCTTCTGGCCGATCGCGACGTACACGCAGGTGACGCCTTGACCTTTCTGGTTGATGATCGCGTCGACTGCGACAGCCGATTTACCGGTCTGGCGGTCGCCGATGATCAGCTCACGCTGGCCACGGCCGATCGGCACCATCGCGTCGATCGACTTGATGCCGGTCTGCATAGGCTGCGACACCGATTCACGCGCGATGACGCCTGGCGCGATCTTTTCGATCGGGGCGGTCAGCGTGGTGGCGATCGGACCCTTGCCGTCGATCGGCTGGCCCAGTGCGTTGACCACGCGGCCACGCAGTTCAGGACCGATCGGCACTTCCAGGATGCGGCCGGTGGTCTTGACGGTATCGCCTTCCGAGATGTGCTCGTAAGCACCCAGGATGACGGCGCCGACCGAGTCGCGCTCCAGGTTCATCGCCAGGCCGAAGGTGTTGCCTGGGAATTCCAGCATCTCGCCCTGCATCACGTCCGACAGACCGTGGATGCGGCAGATACCGTCGGCGACCGAGATCACGGTGCCTTGGTTGCGGACGTCTGCAGAGCCTTCCAGGCCCTGGATCCGGCTCTTGATCAGCTCGCTGATTTCAGATGGGTTAAGTTGCATGCTAGCTAACTCCAATTATAGTTTCTTGATGCGTAGGGCAAGGGCGGGACGTCGGCCGATGCGAGTGCACACTATCGATTACGACGCCAGCGCAACGTGCATCCGTTGCAGCTTGGCGCGGACCGAGGTATCGAGCACTTCGTCGCCGACGACCACGCGCACACCACCGATCAGCGAGGGATCCACTGTCACCGTTGGGTTCAGCTTGCGGCCAAATTTCTTTTCCAGCGTGGCGACCAGCTGCGACAGCTGGTCGGCCGAAATCTCGAACGCGCTGAAGATCGTCGCGTCGGCTGCGCCTTCGTTCGCGTTCTTCAGGATCGCGAACTGGGTGCTGATCTCGGGCAGCAGGTTGATGCGGCCGTTTTCGGCCAGCATCGCGATAAAGTTCTTCGCTTCAGCATTCAGCGGAGCCTTGACCAGCGACGCAATCGTGTCCGCCAGTTGTGCCTGCGTGACGTTCGGGTTGCTGGCGAAGGCCTGCACATCGGGAATGGCGCCGATCTGGCCCAGTTCCGACGCGATGGCCGACCACGCGTTCATGTCGCCGGATTGGGCGACACGGAACAGCGCTTCGGCGTAAGGGCGGGCGACGGTTGCGAGTTCAGCCATGATCAGAGCTCGGTCGACAGTTTCGACAGCAGGTCGGCGTGAGCCGCTGCGTTCACTTCGCGCTTCAGGATCTGCTCGGCGCCGGCAACCGCGAGGGTTGCAACCTGGCCACGCAGTTCTTCGCGCGCGCGGGTCACTTGCTGCTCGGCGTCGGCCTTGGCAGCGGCGACGATGCGTGCGCCTTCTTCGGCGGCGGTTTTCTTCGCTTCTTCGATGATCGCTGCAGCGCGCTTTTCGGCGTCGGCGATACGCTTCTGTACTTCGTCACGGGCGCCAGCCAGTTCGGTCTGGACGCGCTTTTCTGCGGCGGCCAGGTCGGCCTTGCCGCGATCGGCAGCGGCCAGGCCACTCGCGATCTTCGCAGCGCGCTCGTCGAGCGCCTTCATCAGCGGCGGCCACACGAATTTCATCGTGAACAGCGCCAGGATGAAGAACACCACCAGCTGTGCAACCAAGGTGAAATTAAGGTTCACGGGTTTATCCTTCTTAGAAACACGGATGCCGAACCAGAAACTGGTTCGGCCCTTCAAGACCTCGAGAGGCGAGTCTTAGACTGGAACGAACGGGTTAGCGAACGCGAACAGCATGGCGATACCAACGCCGATCAGGAATGCCGCGTCGATCAGACCAGCCAGCAGGAACATCTTGGTCTGCAGGGTGTTCATCAGTTCTGGCTGACGTGCAGAAGCTTCCAGGTATTTACCGCCCATCAGAGCGATACCGATACAAGCGCCGATTGCGCCCAGACCGATGATCAAACCGCAAGCCAGTGCAACAAAAGAAAGGTCAGTCATGAAAAACTCCAAAAGTTAAATTAAAAACTAAATTAAAAACTACAACTTCTTTACAACCACATTCACTCGATGCTTGCGGCTTCGATCAGTGGCCTTCGTGAGCCTGACCGAGGTAAACCAGCGTCAGCATCATGAAGATGAATGCCTGCAGGATCACGATCAGGATGTGGAAGATCGCCCAGATGGAACCGGCAATCACGTGGCCGATGAAACCGAACATCGTCGCGGTCCCGCCCAGCAGTGCGATCAAGAGGAACAGCAGTTCGCCGGCAAACATGTTGCCGAACAGTCGCATACCGAGCGACACCATTTTTGCTGCGTATTCGATGAGGTTCAGGAGCAGGTTGAACGGCGCCATCCAGATGCCGAACGGTGCTGCGAACAATTCGTGGAGCCAGCCGCCGAAGCCCTTGATCTTGATGCCGTAGTAGACCATCAGCAGCAGCACGCCCAGCGACATGCCGATCGGCGCATTCAGGTCGGCGGTCGGGACCACGCGGTGATACGGGAAGATGTGCTCGACGCCGAAGGCGGCGAACAGCCACGACCACATGTCGACCGGCAGCAAGTCCAGTGCGTTCATCAGGACGATCCAGACGAACACGGTCAATGCCAGCGGAGCGATGAAGCTGCGGTCGCCGTGCACGATGGTCTTGGCCTGGTCGTCGACCATTTCGAACATCATTTCGACGAAGGCCTGGAAACGGCCGGGAACGCCCGACGTCGCCTTGCGCGCGGCGGCCCACATCAGCAGGCAGGCGGTCAGGCCCATCGCGATCGACCAGAACAGGGTATCGTAGTGGATGACCGAAAAGTCGACCGGACCCACCTGATACTGGTTCTTCAGGTGGCCCAGGTGGTGAACGATGTATTCTGAAGCGGTGGGCGCGTGCGCTGCGCCGTCTACTGGAGTCGCCATGTTGTCATTGCCTAAATAATAAGATGATGTAACTTTTCAGTGCCACGATGATCCCAGCAACCAGTGCCAGCCAATTTAGATCGTGATACAGCCACGCAGTTGCGCCTAAAAGCGCCAGCGTTAATGCAATCTTTACAAATTCCCAGATGAAAAATGTCGCGGGAGTTGCCGTTCCAGACGCGGACGCGGCGAACAAGCGCACTGCCATGATCCCGTTGGGCACGACACAACACAAACCGCCCAGTACAGCCGAAAACATCGCAGCCCATCCCCCCAGTAGTGCGGCGATCAGGCCGACGACTACCGTTGCTATCAACTGCAGGGAAACGATGCGTAGCATATTCTTTTAGCTCTTGCGCTAGCGCATTTTGGACGTACTACGAGGTGATAATTACAAGAATCGCCGGAATTATAAGTGGTTATACGGACGTGAGTCAAACGATTCCACACTTATAACTGGGACGAATAGTTGGCGAAAATGTGACACGATGCCGACTGATAGCGCAATATTTTCAGCTACTTACGCTCAAATGGTGTATATGGGGTGATGTGACAATTGCGCTGTTGTACGTAGCCGCTGGAGCGGACCGGACGGCACGAGAGTTGGTAGCGCTAACGCGCACAAGGTGGCCAACGCGATAGCGGCCGGCGAGGTCGCCGGCCCCTGCGACGCCACCCCATGCGTCCAGGTGGCGTCCCTGTTTTTTCACGCGCGCAGACGCGCGAGCACACCTTCCAGGATATCCAGGTCGGCGAAGTCGATGATCATCTGGCCCCTGCCCTTGGCGCCCATCTTGAACAACACCGGCGTCGCCAGCTTGTCGGACAGTTCTTCTTCGAGGCGCACGATGTCGCCCGGCTTGTCCCTGGCGCGCGCCGGCTGGGCCGGAGCGTCCTGCTCTTCGAGCGCGCGCGCGACCAGCTTCTCGGTCTCGCGCACCGACAGGCGCTTGGCGATCACGTGGTTGGCCAGCGCGATCTGGTTCGCGCTGTCGACCGCCAGCAGGGCCCTGGCATGGCCCATGTCGATATCCCCCGCCATCAGCATGGTCTGCACCGGCTGCGCCAGGTTGATCAGGCGCAGCAGGTTCGACACCGCGCTGCGCGAGCGGCCGACGGCGCCGGCCGCCTGCTCGTGCGTGAAATTGAAATCCGAGATCAGGCGCTGGATGCCCTGCGCTTCTTCCAGCGGGTTCAGGTCTTCGCGCTGCATGTTCTCGATCAGGGCCATGGCCGCGGCGGCCTGGTCGTCGACGTCGCGCACCAGCACCGGGATCTCTTCGAGGCCCGCCATCTGCGCCGCGCGGAAGCGCCGCTCGCCGGCGATGATCTCGTACGGCGTGCTGGATCCCGCCGGCAGCGGACGCACCAGCACCGGCTGCATGATGCCCTGGGTTTTAATGGAGGCGGCCAGCTCGGACAGGCTTACTTCATCCATGCGGGTACGCGGTTGGTACTTGCCAGCCTGGATCTGGGTGACCGCCAGGACCGAAGGCAGATTGCTTGCGGCGGGCGCGGCGTCCATGTCGCCGCCGAGCAGGGCGTCGAGCCCGCGGCCCAGTCCCTTGAGTTTTTTGGTTGCCATTGTTGTGTCAGCTCTTCTGGTGATTACATGGTCTTGATGCGCTGGACCATCTCCGCGCCGAAGGCGATGTACGCCTGCGCGCCTTTCGACGAAGGATCGAAGGTCACGCCCGGGATGCCGTAGGACGGCGCTTCGGCCAGGCGGACGTTGCGCGGGATGATGGTCTTGAACACCTTGTCGCCGAAGTGCTGCTCGAGCTGGTTCGAGACCTGCTGCGACAAGGTCATGCGCGGGTCGAACATCACCCGCAGCAGGCCGATGATCTTGAGGTCGGTGTTCAGGTTGGCGTGCACCTTCTTGATCGTGTTGACCAGGTCGGACAGGCCCTCGAGCGCGTAGTACTCGCACTGCATCGGGATGATCACGCCATGCGCGGCGCACAGGCCGTTGAGCGTGAGCAGCGACAGCGCGGGCGGGCAGTCGACCAGGATGAAGTCGTAGTCGGCGTCGACCGCGGCCAGCGCATCCTTCAGGCGACGTTCGCGGTTTTCGAGCGACACCATCTCGACTTCGGCGCCGGCCAGCTCGCGGTTGGCGGGCAGCACGTCGAAGCGCCCCGCCTCGGAGCGCACCCGGGCCCCGGCCACGTCCGACTCGCCCAGCAGCACCTGGTAGATCGACGACTCGAGCGCGGCCTTGTTGATGCCCGCGCCCATGGTCGCATTGCCCTGCGGGTCGAGGTCGACCAGCAGCACGCGCTGGTCCAGCTTTGCCAGGCCCGCCGACAGGTTGACGGTGGTGGTGGTCTTGCCTACCCCACCCTTCTGGTTCGCAACGCAAAAAATCTTCGCCATCTATTCTCTTTCCTGAAAGCGGCTACAAGACGCCATACCGTTCATACCGTACAAACCGTTTAAATGATTCATACTGAATAAACGATATAAACGGTTTATACAGTTAATATTGTTTACTAAGTTCGCTCGATGAAGACGAGGTGCCGCTCTGCGCCCAGCCTTGGCACCTGCAGCGGCTGCAAACCCGTCACTTTCCAGTCCTGGGGCAGCCGTTCGCGTTCCTCGCTTGGCGCCACCCCTTTCAGGGCGATGAATTTGCCGCCCTCTTGCAACAGGTGTCCCGACCAGTTGACGAAGTCGGACAGGTCCGCGAAAGCGCGCGAGGTGATGACGTCAAATTTGTCGCTCACGGCCAAGTCTTGCACCTTCATCGTGTGCACGGTCACGTTGGCCAGGCCCAGTTCGGCCTTCACTTGCGTGAGGAAGGCGGTTTTCTTGTGCACGGTGTCGATCATCGCCACTTTCATGTCGGGCCGGGTAATGGCCAGCACGATGCCCGGCAATCCGCCCCCTGCGCCCACGTCCAGCACATTGCGCGCATCGGCAAATGCCGGCACCGCGGCCAGCGAATCGAGCAGGTGATGGGTCACCATCTGCATCGGGTCGCGCAGCGAGGTCAGGTTGTACACCGCATTCCACTTGTGCATCAGCTGCAGGTAGGCCATCAGCTTGCCCTGCTGGGCCAAACTCACGTCGAGGCCCATTTCGGCGATGCCATCGGCCAGCACCCTGGCCAGCGCATCGCGGTCGAACGCATATTTCATTGCGCCGCCTCCGAGGTGGTCGGGGCAAAGCCCTTGACGCCGCGTTTCTTGAGGTGCACCAGCAGCAGCGAGATCGCCGCCGGGGTCACGCCAGAGATGCGCGAAGCCTGGCCCAGGGTTTCGGGACGCTGTTTATCGAGCTTCTGGCGCACCTCGAACGACAGCGCGGCGATCTCGAGGTAATTCAGGTTCTCGGGCAGCTTCAGGTTTTCGTAATGGTCATGACGCTCGACTTCACGCGCCTGGCGATCGATGTAGCCCGAATACTTGAGCTGGATTTCCACCTGCTCCTTTACCGCCGGGTCGTCGACGCCGGGGCCGGCCAGCGGCTGGCCCTCGTTCCCCTGCATCGTCATCAGGGTGTCGTACTCGACGCCCGGCCTTCTCAGCAGGTCGGCAAGGTTGTATTCGCGCTCGAGCGCCTGGCCCACCACGCGCTCCGATTCGGCGGCGGCCAGGATGCGCGGGTTGACCCAGGTCGATTTCAGGCGCTCCAGTTCGCGGGCGACGGATTCACGCTTGGTCTCGAACGCTTGCCAGCGCGCGTCGTCGACGATGCCCAGCTGGCGGCCGATTTCGGTCAGGCGCATGTCGGCGTTGTCTTCGCGCAGCGACAGGCGGTACTCGGCGCGGCTGGTGAACATGCGGTAGGGCTCGGCCACCCCTTGCGTGGTGAGGTCGTCGACCAGCACACCAAGGTAGGCTTCGGAGCGGCCCGGCGTCCAGGCATCCTTGCCCTGGGTTTGCAGCGCGGCGTTCAGGCCGGCCAGCAGGCCCTGGGCCGCGGCTTCTTCGTAGCCGGTGGTGCCGTTGATCTGGCCGGCAAAGAACAGGCCCTTGATCGCCTTCGTTTCCAGCGACGCCTTCAGGCCGCGCGGGTCGAAGTAATCGTATTCGATCGCATAGCCGGGACGCAGGATGAAGGCGTTCTCCATGCCGCGCATCGAGCGCACCAGCTCCAGCTGGACGTCGAACGGCAGGCTGGTCGAGATCCCGTTCGGGTAGAACTCGTTGGTGGTCAAGCCTTCCGGCTCGAGGAAGATCTGGTGCGACTCTTTCGATGCGAAGCGGTGGATCTTGTCCTCGATCGACGGGCAGTAGCGCGGGCCGACGCCTTCGATCACGCCGGTGTACATCGGGCTGCGATCCAGGCCGGCGCGAATGATGTCGTGGGTGCGCTCATTGGTATGCGTCACCCAGCACGGCACCTGGCGCGGATGCATCGCCACATTGCCCATGTACGAGAACACCGGCACCGGATCGAGGTCGCCCGGCTGTTCGGTCAGCACCGAGAAGTCGATGCTGCGGCCATCGATGCGCGGCGGCGTGCCCGTCTTGAGGCGGCCCTGCGGCAGCTTGAGTTCCTTCAGGCGCGCCGACAGCGAGGTGGCCGGCGGGTCGCCCGCGCGGCCGCCCGAATAGTTCTGCAGGCCGACGTGGATTTTCCCGTCCAGGAAAGTGCCGGCGGTGAGCACCACGGCGCGGGCACGGAACTTCAGGCCCACCTGGGTCACGGCGCCAACCACGCGGTCGCCCTCCACCATCAGGTCATCGACCGCCTGCTGGAACAGCCACAAGTTCGGCTGGTTTTCCAGGCGTGCGCGGATCGCCGCCTTGTACAGCACGCGGTCGGCCTGGGCGCGGGTGGCGCGCACGGCCGGGCCCTTGGACGAATTCAGGATGCGGAACTGGATGCCCGCCTCGTCGGTCGCGATGGCCATGGCGCCGCCAAGGGCGTCGACTTCCTTGACCAGGTGACCCTTGCCGATGCCGCCGATCGACGGATTGCAAGACATGGCGCCGAGGGTTTCGATATTGTGGGTCAGCAGCAGGGTCTTTTGACCGGTGCGTGCGGACGCGAGTGCGGCCTCGGTTCCGGCATGGCCGCCGCCGACGACGATGACGTCGAATTCAGTAGGAAATAGCATGATGGGGTGTGGAGCGAGGAGACTAATGCGCGATTATAGATTCTTTTTTCCTGCTGGACTCTGCAAGGGTCTGAAAACGACAGATTTTGTTTCACGTGAAACCTTGTTCTTCAGTTCTTACTGGCATGTTTCACGTGGAACAGTGAACGAAAAAAAGCCGGGTAGAAACCCGGCTTTGATGTTTCACGTGGAACAGGACTTACCAGCCCAGCTTTGTGAACGAGTCGTAGGCTGTCTTTACAATCAGCGCCGACACGACCAGCAGGAACAGCTTGCGCACGAACCCACTGCCGTGCTTCAAGGCCAGCCTGGTGCCGATCAAGGAACCGACGATCTGGCATCCCGCCATCAGCAAGCCCAGTTGCCACAGCAAATGGCCGCTATAGCCGAACCACATCAGCGCCGACAGATTGCAGGCGACATTGACGACCTTGGCCGCAGCCGAGGCGCTCAGGAAATCGAAGCCGAAGAAGCGTACGAACAGGAACAGCAGGAAGCTGCCGGTGCCCGGTCCAAAGAAGCCATCATAAAAACCGATGGCGGCGCCGATGCCGACGGCCCAGTAACGCTCGGCCATCCCGCTGTGCAGTGGGGCGTGCACCGCGCCGAGATCCTTCTTCATGAAGGTATACACGGCGACCGCCACCAGGACGAAGGGCAGCAGCGCACGCACGAAATCGGCCGGCACCCGCGTCACGGTCCAGGCGCCGACGAAGGATAGGGCAAACGCGGCGATGGCGGCCGGCGCGGCGGTGCTCCACGCGACCCGCACCCGACGCGCGTAGCTGACGGCGGCCGAACTGGTGCCGAAGATCGCTGCGAGTTTATTGGTGCCGAGGATGGTTGCCGGCGCTTCTTTCGGCAACAGGGAGAACATGGCGGGAAGCTGGATCAGGCCGCCGCCGCCGACAACGGCGTCGACCAGGCCGGCGGCGAAGGCGGCGCCGCCGAGCCAGACTACATCGATCATGGGAGACTTTCAGGGGAAGCGCAGAGCCAATATTGTACGGCAAGCAAGCCGTACTGACACGCCGCCGCCCTTCCCCGCACAAGCTATGCCGGCGTGACCGCCGCCTGCGATCTTGCGAAATCGATGAGCAGCCCGTTGAGCCGGTCGGCGCCCGACAGCTGCAGCCAATGGCCCACGCCGTCGATCCGCGCGTACTCGAAACCGGCGCGGCATTGTTGGCGCGTGTCCAGCATCTGTTGCTCGCGCAATGCGGGATCGTGCTCGCTCCAGACGCCCAGCACCGGCACGTCGACCGGCTTCCACCGCTTGCCGCCGGAAGCCTTCAGATTGGCGCGATAGTAATTCAGGGCCGCAGTCAGCCGGCCTTGCGGCGCCAGCGCATCGATCCAGAGTTGCTGCTGTTCGCGGCTGCGATTCATCGCGCGCAGCGCCGCCCAATCACCTGCCCTCAACAGCGTCTCGGCCAGGACCGGCGTCATGAACACCGCCATGTACCAGAAGCGCAGTTTTTGCGTGAGGCCTGACTTTGCGAGCGACTTCGGGTGGCCGACCGACAGCGCCGCATAGCGGCTGACACGCTGCGGCGCATGCATGGCCAGGTGCCAGCCGATCTGCGCGCCCCAGTCGTGACCGACCACCGTCGCCTCGGCGATACCCAGTGCATCCATGAGCTGCAGCACGTCATCGGCCACGAATTCGACTGCGTAGGCGCTGACGTCGGGCGGCATATCGGTCTTGCCGTAGCCGCGCAGGTCGGGAGCGATGACCTGGAAACCAGCCGCGGCCAGGGCCGGGATCTGACGTCGCCACACCGCATGGGTATCCGGAAAGCCATGCAGGAGCAGGACTGGCGGGCCCTCACCGGCAGTCACGTAATGCATGCTCAAACCATTGACCCTGGCGTACCGCGACACGACATCCATGCGTTTCCCTGTACCTCAGTTCGATGGGAAACAGCTTACCAGAACGTAAACGCCTGTCCAGACCCCTTCTGTGGATAAGCTACTTGATATCCACAGGTATCGTTTGTGTAAAACTCAGCTTTTTTGCACAGGCAAAAATCTTGTCCAGATTTGCCACCAAGCAGTTTGCTCAGCAGTGCACGGACTTATCCGTGACATAAATCCCTGATTTCTCGTTCTTTAATCGGGTTGTCCACAGAAACCTGCGACCGTTAACCACTACTATCAGCGTTGTATACAGATATTGGTTGTAAACCTGGTGAGCCCGCGAAAAAAAAAAATTTTCGTCGAGTGTGGCAAATCCGGGAAGCGATATCACGCCAGTCGACGCAGTTGGCCATCCCGACTGCAGGCGCTCGCACCTTGCTCGCCAGGGCCATCAACACCGGCACAAAGCCGGCCTCTGTGGAAAACCGAATGAATATCCACAGGATGGAATGTGCAGAAACCCCTGCTTGTCCAGGCGAGCAATTTCTATCCAACTTTCCTACAGCGCCGGCACAAGCGTTTTCCAGCGGGTTAACACGACCGTAAACCCCTGATGTTGTGGAAAAAATCGCTTTTATCCACAAAGCGGCCGGCGTTTACTACTACTACCATTTTGTATACAAGCTTTTGGCTATAACAATCTAAGGAAACGCCATCGCAGCTGGCTCTGCACCACCCAAAAAGCTGCAACCAATGTATGGCGTACAAAAAACGCCGTGGTAACGCACTGGTCCCCGGTCATGGAAGATGCACCTGTACCGTCAACGATGCCTGCCGAACAGCAGTGACAAAGATCCGGCTGTGGAAAAGCCGCTGCATATCCACAGCATCAGATGTGCAGAACAGCTGCTTTTTCCTACCGCCGATTTGTTGTCCAAGAACCGTGCAAGCCGAACGCAAGCTTTTTCCAGCGCGTAAACGGCGTCGTAAACCGTTGATACTGTGGAGTAAACCTGTCTTATCCACAGAGAACGTCGCGTTTACCTACTACTATCAACCTTGTATACATATCTCTTAATTAAATAAGCAAACACAGCGCAGGCAAAAAAGCGTCTTCCAGAAAAGGTCGTTCACCTCTTCCAGCAAGAACCACGATCGTTGCAATTCAAGGACTGCATGCGGTGGAAGCTGTGTACAATCCGTCCCTTATGCACAGTTGCCGATCTGAACGGCCACCAGGGTGCACGACATCTCTACACACTCACTCATCAAGAAAACATGCGTCTAGGGATCATCAGCGCCTTGCACGAAGAACAGGCAGGCCTCGTGGAAGCCATGGAAGGGCCCGCCAAGCTCATCCACGGCAAACGCGAGTTCTGGGTCGGACGGCTGTGGGAAATCGACGCTGTGTGCGTTTTATCGCGGATTGGCAAGGTTGCCGCTGCGATGACGGCGACAACGCTTGTGGAAAAGTTCGGAGTTACGCACATCCTCTTCACGGGCGTTGCCGGCGCCGGGGATAAAACGATCCGTGTCGGCGACATCGTGGTGGCCGAATCGCTGGTCCAGCACGATATGGATGCCAGCCCCCTGTTTCCGCGTTTCGAGGTGCCGCTCACGGGCCAGACGCATTTCCAACCAGACCAGCAGCTGTCGCTGCGCCTGTCCGGCGCCGCCCACGCCTTCCTGGAATGCGACTTTCTGGACACGATCTCCGAGACCGAGAGACAGGCCTTCGGCCTGACGCAGCCGCGCGTGCATCGCGGCCTGATCGCCAGCGGCGACCAATTCGTCAACGACCGCCTGCGCATCGATGCCTTGAATGGCGCCCTGCCCGGGCTGGTGGCGGTGGAGATGGAAGGCGCCGCGGTGGCGCAGGTATGTCACGAACTGGATGTGCCGTTCGCCGTCATCCGCGCGGTGTCGGACAACGCCAATGAAAACGCGGCCCACGACTTCATGCGCTTCGTGAAGTCGGTGGCCGCGCAATATGCTTTCCACATCACCCGGCGCCTGTGCCGGCATCTGGTGGAAGCGCCGCTTCAGCCCAGGAGCGAGTCGGCGGGGATGTAATCGTAGCCCAAAGCCTGGGCGACGGCCTCGAAGGTCACCTTGCCCTGGCAGACGTTCAGGCCATGACGCAGGTGGACGTCGTCCGCCAGCGCGCGCCGCCAGCCCTTGTTCGCCAGCGCCAGGGCATGGCCGATGGTGGCGTTGTTCAGGGCGAAGGTCGAGGTGCACGCCACCGCGCCCGGCATGTTCGCGACGCAGTAGTGGACCACGCCATCGACCAGGAAGGTCGGATCGGCGTGCGTCGTTGGGCGCGAGGTCTCGAAACAGCCGCCCTGGTCGATCGCCACGTCGACCACCACCGCGCCCTTCTTCATGCGCGCCACCATGGCGCGCGTGACCAGCTTCGGCGCCGCGGCGCCCGGCACCAGCACGCCGCCGATCACCAGGTCGGCATTCACGACCGCTTCCTCGAGCGCATGGGCATTCGAATACAGGGTCGAGATGCGGTTGCCGAACACCAGGTCGAGCTGGCGTAGCCGGTCGACGTTCTTGTCGAGCACCGTGACGCGCGCGCCGGTGCCGACCGCCATTTGAAGCGCGTTGGCGCCGACGACACCGGCGCCGATGATGACCACGTGGCCGGCCGCCACGCCGGGCACGCCGCCCAGCAGCAGGCCCATGCCGCCACGGGATTTTTCGAGGTGGGCGGCGCCGGCCTGGATCGCCATGCGTCCCGCGACTTCGCTCATCGGCGCAAGCAGGGGCAAGCCGCCGCCCGGGCCGGTGATGGTTTCATAGGCAATGCAGACGGCGCCCGATTTGACCAGGGCCGCGGTTTGCTCCGGATCCGGAGCCAGGTGGAGGTAGGTGTAGAGTATCTGGCCTTCGCGCAGCATGGTGCATTCAGCCGGTTGCGGCTCCTTGACCTTGACGATCATGTCGGCGCGCGCGAAGACTTCGTGGGCGCTGTCGGCGATGGTGGCGCCGGCTGCGGTGTAGTGCGCATCGCTCAGGCCGATCTCGCTGCCAGCGTCTTGCTGGACGATCACCTGGTGGCCGTGCGCGACCAGTTCGTGCACGGAGGGTGGCGTGAGGCCGACGCGGTACTCGTGGTTCTTGATTTCCTTTGGAACGCCTACAAGCATGGTTGTCTCCTGTTGTGGTGTGGTGCTGCTGACTCTCCTGCTGTTTGATTGGTTGTTGGATGCGTGGGCGGGAAACCCGCCCACCCCACATGATGGCTATTCTTACAGGCCCAGGGTCATCAGGCTTGCGTTGCCGCCAGCGGCCGTCGTGTTGACGCAGACGGCGCGCTCGGCGACCAGGCGCCACAGGTCCACCGGCACCAGGGCGTCGGTGTCGACGATGCCGACGATCGCGCCCGGACGCGCCGCCAGCTGCGTGCGCAGCAGGCCGGCCAGGCCGGTTTCGACCAGCGCGATCGCGACGTCGGCCGCGTCGATTTCTTCCTTGCCCACGAAGCGCACGCGTTCCTTCACCGCCGCCGGCAGGTTGGCGGGAATCGACTCAGGCGTCGGCGCCAGCACCAGCGCGCGATTGCCGGTGGCCAGGGCCGCCGCCAGTTGATTGAGCAGGCCGGCCGGGGTGGCTGGCGCGCACAGCACGGCGCCGCGCGGCGTGAACGACAGGCGGTTGCTCTCTCCGGTCGGGCCGGGCAGGTCCATCGAGACGCCATTGAGCGAAGTGCGCGCGTAACCTTCGGCCAGCGCGGCCACCGGCTGCTGGCCATTGGCGCGCAGCCAGCTGGTCAGGGCTTCCAATGCCGCTTCAGGCTGGCGCACGTGTTCCATCAAGGGCGCCGCGCCGCGCTGCAGGCGTTTCAGGTAAAGCGGGCCGCCGGCCTTCGGACCGGTGCCCGACTTGCCTTCGCCACCGAACGGCTGCACGCCGACCACCGCGCCGACGATGTTGCGGTTGACGTAGATATTGCCGACGTGGGCGCGGTTGACGATGGTGTTGATGGTTTCATCGATGCGCGAATGCACGCCCAGGGTCAGGCCATAGCCGGTGGCGTTGATCGCATCGATCACCGCAGGCAGCTCGGCGCGGCGATAGCGCACGATGTGCAGCACCGGGCCGAAGACCTCTTGCTTGAGTTCCGCCAGCGAGGCGATTTCGAGCACGGTCGGCGGCACGAAGGTGCCGGCAGCGACGACCGAGGCCGGCAGCTCGAGCGCGAAGTGGCTGCGCGCCGTGGCCCTGGTGCGCTCGATGTGGGCCAGCAGGTTGCGCTGGGCCTCGGCGTCGATCACCGGGCCGATATCGGTCGCCAGGCGGTCCGGGCTGCCCACGCGCAGTTCCTGCATCGCGCCCTTGAGCATCTTGATGGTCTTGTCGGCGATGTCCTCTTGCAGGAACAGCACGCGCAGCGCCGAGCAGCGCTGGCCGGCCGAGTCGAAGGCCGAGCTCAGGACGTCCTGCACCACCTGTTCCGGCAGCGCCGAGGAATCGACGATCAGCGCGTTCTGGCCGCCGGTTTCCGCCACCAGCGGGATGTCGATGCCTTCCTGTTCGGCGCGCTTGGCCAGCGTGCGGTTGATCAGCTGGGCGACTTCGGTCGAGCCGGTGAAGATCACGCCCTTGATGCGGCTATCGGCCGTCAGGGCGGCGCCGACCACTTCGCCGCGGCCCGGCAGCAGCTGCAGCGCGGCGCGCGGGGTGCCCGCCTCGAGGAACAGCTCCACCGCGCGGCAGGCGATCAATGGGGTCTGCTCGGCCGGCTTGGCCAGCACCACGTTGCCGGCCGCGAGGGCGGCCGCCACCTGGCCGGTGAAGATCGCCAGAGGGAAGTTCCAGGGGCTGATGCAGCTGACCGGGCCCAGTGCCTCGGCTTTGCTTGAACTGCGGATCTGCACCGCGTAATAGCGCAGGAAGTCGACCGCTTCGCGCAATTCGGCGATCGCGTTCGGCAGCGATTTGCCGGCTTCGCGCACGGCCAGGGCCATCAGCTCGACGCCGTTCTGCTCGAACAGGTCGGCGGTGCGCTCGAGGATCGCAGCGCGTTCATGGGTGGCGGTGGCGGCCCATTCGGCGGCGAAGGCGCTGGCCGCGGCCAGGGCGGTTTCGACGTCGGTGCGCGAGGCTTCGCTTACCTGGCCGACGATATCGCTCGACATCGCGGGGTTGATCACGTTGGCCGGAGCGCCGGCATCGACCGAACCTGCAATCAGCGGACCGGCGACGTGCTGGCGCTGCTGCGCGAGGCCAAGCGCCACCTTGGCCAGGACGTCTTCGTTGACCAGGTCCATGCCGTTCGAATTCTTGCGCTCGGCGCCGAACATGTCGAGCGGCAGCGCGATCGCCGGATGCGGTTTGCCGCCGCTGGCGCGCGCGACGTCGAACGGATCGGTGAGCAGCGTGTCGATCGCCACGTTCTCGTCGACGATCTGGTTCACGAACGAGGAGTTGGCGCCGTTTTCCAGCAGGCGGCGCACCAGGTAGGCCAGCAGGGTTTCGTGCGAGCCGACCGGCGCATAGATGCGGCAAGCCTTGTCCAGGTTCTTGCTGCCCACGACCTGGTCGTACAGCGTCTCGCCCATGCCGTGCAGGCACTGGAATTCGTAGTTGCTGACGTTGTCCTGCTTGGCCCAGGTATAGATCACCGACAGCGTGTGCGCGTTGTGGGTGGCGAACTGCGGATACAGCACGTCGGCCGCCGCCAGGAGCTTGCGCGCGCAGGTGAGATAAGAGACGTCGGTGTACACCTTGCGCGTATAGACTGGATAGCCGGGCATGCCGTCGACCTGGGCGCGCTTGATCTCGGCGTCCCAGTAGGCGCCCTTCACCAGGCGCACCATGAACTTGCGGCCGCTCCGCTTGGCCAGGTCGACCAGGTAATCGATCACGAACGGGCAGCGTTTTTGATATGCCTGCACCACCAGGCCGATGCCTTCGAAGCCGGCCAGGTCGGCGTCGAACGCGAGCGCTTCGAGCATGTCGAGCGAGATCTCGAGGCGGTCGGCTTCCTCGGCGTCGATATTGATGCCGATGTTGTAGGTCTTGGCCAGCAGGACCAGGCTGCGTACGCGCGGCAGCAGCTCTCCCATCACGCGCGCATACTGCGCACGGCTGTAGCGCGGATGCAGCGCCGACAGCTTGATCGAGATGCCGGGGCCATCCTTGATGCCGCGGCCATTGGAGGCCTTGCCGATCGCGTGGATGGCGGCTTCGTACGAGGCGTAGTAGTTCCTGGCGTCGCTTTCGGTCAGCGCCGCCTCGCCCAGCATGTCATAAGAGTAGCGGTAGCCGCGCGTCTCGTTGTCGCGACTGTTCTTCAGCGCTTCGTCGATCGTCTGGCCGGTGACGAACTGGTTGCCCAGCATGCGCATCGCCATGTCGACGCCCTTGCGGATCAGCGGTTCGCCGCCCTTCGCGATCAGGCGCGTGAGCGCCGAGCCGAGACCCTGCTCGCTATTGGTCGAGACCAGCTTGCCGGTGATGAGCAGGCCCCAGGTTGCGGCATTGACGAACAGCGACGGCGATTCGCCCAGGTGCTTGCGCCAGTCGCCGCGGCTGATCTTGTCGGCGATGAGGCGATCGGCGGTCTCGCTGTCCGGAATGCGCAGCAGCGCTTCGGCCAGGCACATCAAGGCCACGCCTTCTTCCGACGACAGCGAGAACTCGTGCATCAACGCATCGACGCCCGAGGCGCGGGTGCGCTTTTCGCGCACGCTCGACACCAGGAGATGCGCCAGCGGCTGGGCATCCGCGCTCGGCGTGGCGCCTTGCGCGAGCAGCCATTGCACGGCCTCGGTTTCGTCGCGGCGGTAGGCGGCGGTGATGGCGGCGCGCAGGGGCGTTTGCTCGCTTTTGGTTTCAGCGTGGAGGGCGTCGAAGGGAACGAAGGTGGAGGCCGGGGAAGCAGCGATCTGCATGGCTATCTAGTCAAAAGAAAAAGTCACAACGAAGGGCACCGCACAGCAAAAGCGCCGTCCCACAAATGGTGGTCGGCGCGGTTTGTACGTCGGTGGAAATGATTCGATTGTAGAAGGATTTCTTCTGGATTAATTCTGCTTTTAATCGATACTAGCAATAGATAGTTTTTGATGCGACAATCTGACCGAATAAAATTAACGGGAGACACCCGATGTTGGACAAGATCAGCAAAAAGATCCTCGCCGAGCTGCAGAATGACGGCCGCATCAGCAATGTGGAGCTGGCGGCGCGCGTGAACCTGTCGCCGGCGGCCTGCCTCGAGCGTGTGCGCAAACTGCACGAGTCGGGCTATATCATGGGCTACACGGCCCAGCTCAATCCGCAGCTGCTCGATGTGTCGCTGCTGGTCTTCATCGAGGTCGTGCTCGATCGTACCACTCCCGAAGTGTTCGATGCGTTCAAGCAGAGCGTGCAGATGATTCCCGAGGTGCTGGAATGCCATATGGTGGCCGGCGGCTTCGACTACCTCGTCAAGGCGCGCGTGAAAGACATGGCGGCCTACCGCGAATTCCTGGGCAAGACGTTGCTGCAGAAGGGCGTGCGCGAGACGCACACCTATGCGGTGATGGAAGAAGTCAAGAATACGACCAAGCTGCCGATCCGCTGAGCACAAGCCGGCGCATCAATAAAACGGCCAGGCATTTGCCTGGCCGTTTTTGTTTCACGTGAAGCATTTTGCTTCGTCGAGGTTCGTGCTGGCGCTGTCAGACGACCTTGCGCACGCCGGTCTTGGAGGCGCTTTCGGCCATCGATTCCAGGTTCTTGCGCAGCCAGCGGTGGGCCGGGCTGCGGCCGTCGCGCTCATGCCATAGCATGTCCAGGTGGACGGCCGGCAACTGCAACGGCAGTTCCTTCCAGATCAGCACGTCGGTCATGCCGGTCGAGACCATCAAGTGCTTCGGCAGCACGGTGATCAGGTCGGAGTTCGCCACCACCCTGCCCGCCGTGAAGAACTGGTTCACGGTCAACAGGATGCGGCGCTCGCGGCCGAGCTGGGCCAGCGCCTCGTCGACCAGGCCGTGGGCCCGGCCGGAGAAGCTCACCAGCAAGTGGTTGGCCTTGCAATAGGTGTCGAGATCGAGCTTTTCCTTGGCCAGCGGATGGTCCTTGCGCATCACGCACACATAGACGCCGGAATACAGGCGCTCGTGGCGGATCGGCGAACCGGTTTCGTACGACAGCTGGGCCGCGACGCCGGGGAAGAAGCCGACCGCCAGGTCGATGTCTCCGCGCAACAGCATGGGACGCGGTTCGCGCGTTGTCAGCGGCACCATGCGGATGTTCACGCCCGGCGCCTCGCGTTCGATCGAACGCATCAGGGAAGGCAGCCACAGCGCGGCGGTGGCGTCGGCCATCGCCATGCGGAAGGTCGCCTGCGCCTTGGAGACGTCGAAGGTTTCCGGCATCACCGCCGCTTCCAGCGCCGCCAGGGCCTGGCGCACGGCCGGCCATAAGGCTTCGGCGCGCGGGGTCGGTTTGACGCCATAGGCGGTGCGGATCAGGAGCTCGTCACCCAGGCTTTCTCGTAGTCGCTTGATCGCATTCGACACCGCGGGCTGGGTCATGGCCAGGTGGCCGGCGGCGCGGGTCAGGTTTTGCTCGGTCATCACCGCGTCGAATACGCGCAGCAGATTCAGGTCAAGCGTCAGAAAGCTCATGGGATCAAGGAGAAAACTGTTGTGAAGACAGGGGTACGCGTAGTGTACTCCAAATCATTCACAAACAGTATAAGTGCCATCAGTGAACGGAATTAGATTTATATGTTGCGACGCACTATAGTTCTCAACAATAACAGAACGAGCCTATCATGTCTTCTACTGCCACCCTAGTCCAAGCTGCCGCCGCCGTGCCCTACGGCCAGGTGTTCAGCACCACCGTGTATCTTGCCTTGCTGGCTGGCTTCGTCCTGTTTTTCCGCCCACTGCTGGTCGGCATCGGCCGCGCCCTGTACCTGACCGTGCGTCCACGCCGCAGCAAGGCCGAACAGGCCGCGCGCCGTGCGCTGGACGAGGCGCTGGCGCTCAAGCGCAAGCTGGCCAGCCTGGATCCGGTGGACGCCGCCGAAGTGCGTGCGATGGGCATCCGCCACTGATCATTACCTGATTCCCCCTGACGCGGTCTCCGGCAACGGACACCGCGTTTTTTTTCGTCCCTGCCCTCCGTCGTACGCCGCCACGGCGACACATCTTCTTTTCCCCTGAAAAACGCCCGGATGTCGCTTCACGCCCGGTGACTTTGCGTTACCGGGCTTTTCTCGTCCTTTTTATTTAACAAAGTTCACAAAGAGTCAAATAGTCGGGTTTAGAATGAGATCCATGAAAAGTGAATTGATAGAATGATGAGTATATTATGACGTGTATTGGATGCATGTTGAATGAATATGGATGAGTAGTGTGTCGCTCTCGATTGAAACGAAAATTTTCCAGTATTGCGTGAAATTGGCAGCGGTTTAATGTAATTTGGTTGATAAATCCTGCAGGTTCAACAAAGTTCACATTCTAGATTATATAAAATGATACTTACGGTAATGCGACGGACAAGCGAAAACAGCAGACCAACAAGCGCGAAAAAGCGCCGATGAAATTTGACCGGGAGTAGTAGTTCAGGACGGACGAGTAGCGCTGGATGAGAGGATGGCGTTCATGGACGTGCGGACGCCACATGCCGGACTAGCCGGTATGCGGTCAGGAAAATCGAGGCGGGGAAACAAAAAAGCCGGCAGAGTCGCCGGCTTGGGGGGAATCAGGCCGTGACCTTGTCTGCCGTCAGGCGTTCGTACTTGATGAGGAGTTCTTCGCGCGATTCGCGCCATTCCGGATTGAGCGGAATGCAGGCAACCGGGCACAGCTGCACGCATTGCGGTTCATCGAAATGGCCGACGCACTCGGTGCACTTGTGCGGATCGATCTGGTAATACTCTTCGCCCATCGAAATGGCATCGTTGGGGCATTCGGGTTCGCAGACGTCGCAGTTGATGCAGTCGTCGGTAATCAATAAAGCCATGATACGTCCTGGGGAATCAGGCCTTCGGCGCTTGCGCCATGCTGGCGATTTTCTGCTGCAGCCAGCGGTCGACCGAAGGGAAAACGAATTTGGACACGTCGCCGCCCAGCATGGCGATCTCGCGCACGATGGTGCCCGAGATGAACTGGTACTGGTCGGACGGGGTCAGGAACATGGTTTCGACGTCGGGCAGCAGGTAGCGGTTCATGCCCGCCATCTGGAACTCGTACTCGAAATCGGACACCGCGCGCAGGCCGCGCACGATCACGCGGGCATCGTGCTTGCGCACGAAGTCCTTGAGCAGGCCCGAGAAACTCTCGACCTGCACGTTGGGGTAATGGCCAAGCACTTCGTTGGCGATATCCAGGCGTTCTTCGAGCGTGAAGAACGGACGTTTGTTGCGGCTGTCGGCGACGCCGACCACCAGTCGGTCGAACAGCCCGGATGCGCGACGTACCAAATCCTCGTGGCCGCGGGTCAGCGGATCGAACGTACCTGGATAAACGGCTACAACCATTGCGGCTCCCTGAAAATGAACACCCTATTGGAACGCGCATTATGCCTGAAAATACGGCATCCGCCCCAGGCCGGGGCATGGTTTGCCCAATGGTTGTGCGGTTTCCAGGCCCCTGGCGGGACTCAGGCCGCCTTTTCTTGCAGCTTCAGCAAATGGTAATACACCATGCCCGCCTTGTCGGCGCGCACCACTTCCCAGCCAATCAGCCAGTCGGGGACGTCGTCGCCCCCGGTCGGCAACGGCGCCTCGGCTTCGGCATACACCATGCCGCCTTCAAGCAGCAGCGCCGCGCACAGCGGCAGGGTCTTGGCCAATAAGTCCTGTTGATAAGGCGGGTCGAGGAAGATCACGTCGTAGCGCTGGCCGCGGGTGGCCAGGTCGCGCGCCAGGGTCAGGGCGTCGGCGCGCAGGATCGTGATGTTGTCGGCCTTGAGCTTGTCGCGGTTGGCTTCGAGCTGGCGCACGGCCGGGCCGTGGTTGTCGACCATGGTCACCTTCGCCGCGCCGCGGCTGGCGGCCTCGAAGCCGAGCACGCCGGAGCCCGCGTACAGGTCGAGAAAACTGGCCTGGTTCCAGTCGCTGCCGAGCTGGTGGTTGATCCAGTTGAACACGGTCTCGCGCACGCGGTCGGGGGTGGGACGCAGGCCGAGGGCGTCGACCACCGGCAGCAGCGTGCGTTTCCAGGCGCCGCCGATGATGCGGACCTGGTGCTGGGCCATGCGCGGCGCGCCGTGGGGTTTGGCGGCCTGGGGCCTTGATTTCATGGACTTTTTTTGCATGGGCGGCACTATAGCATGCGGGTTTCCCACCCTGCGCTGGCCGCCCTTCCCTGCTTATTTACCTTCCGCCAAGGCCTCGAAATCATTGATCCAGCCCTGCATGCGCTGCTGCGCATGGGCCTTCTGCTGCGGCGTCGCCAGTTTGATCGCGGTCAGGATGTATTTCGTCGTGTGGTCGATGCTGGCGTCATAGAAGGCCTTGCGCTCGGGCGACTCCATGCGTGTGAACAACTCGCGCATCAGGCCTTGCACCCTGGCCGTGGTCTGCTCGCGGTTGAGCTTTTTCTGTTGCACCTCTTGCAGCAGCGCCAGGATGCGGCGCTGGCGGTACTGGCGCTCCTCCAACCATTGCTGGTTGTCGAGCGGGCGCAGGTCGGAGGCGCGGCGCAGGGCGGCTTCTTGTTCGCTGGTGAAATTGCCAAACCACAGTTCCATTTGCTCCATCGATTTCTTGAAGCGTGCGCGCTGGCGCTTCTCGACGCTGCCGCTCATGAACTTGCGCCGGTATTCCTCGTTCTTGTCCTTGAACTTCTTGTCGATATTGGCGATCTGCGCGGGGGTGATCGACATGGCCAGCGTCGTCAGTTCCGGCACCGCGCGCTGCGACAGGCGTTCGCCGCGCACGCGGATCTCGCGGTAGGCCTGGAGCAGGTCGGCCTGGCTCGGGTTGCCCGCCAGTTTTTGCTGGAAATTGCCCAATAGAGCAGCATAGTCGCGCAACTGGGTCTGGCGATGCCATTGGAACAATCCATTGATGTCGCGCTTGGCGGTGTCGGCCTGTTGTCCTTCGAAGTCGACATAGGAATTCATCCACCAGTACAGTAAGGTGTCGCCCTGGTTGTACGAGAAGCGAATGGTGCTGCAACCGGCCGCCAGCGCCATCAGGGCAATCGCCATTAACGCTAAGGTGCGCCGGAACAGGGTATCTCGCATGCTAGAATTTTTCATATTTTCAACTTTTTGAGAACGGCTTATGAACGTTGTGATCCTCGCCGCCGGCATGGGAAAGCGCATGCAATCCGCCCTGCCGAAAGTCCTGCATCCATTGGCTGGTAAGCCGCTGCTCCGCCACGTGATCGATACGGCCCGTAGCCTGAGTCCGCAGAAATTATGTGTGATTTACGGCCACGGCGGCGCAGCGGTGCCCGACATGGTGTCCGCACTGGCGCAAGAAACCGGTGTGTCGATCGATACCGCCCTGCAGCAGCCGCAGCTGGGCACCGGCCACGCGGTGATGCAGGCCGTGCCGCAACTGGACGATGGCGCCGCCACCCTGGTGCTGTATGGCGACGTGCCGCTGACCACGGCGGACACGCTGCGCCGCCTGGTTGAGGCCGCAGGAAGCGACAAGTTGGGCATCCTGACCGTCGAACAGGCCAACCCCTTCGGCCTGGGCCGCATCGTGCGCGAGAACGGCCAGATCGTGCGCATCGTCGAAGAAAAGGATGCCAGCGAGGCCGAGCGCGCCATCCGCGAAATCAATAGCGGCATCATGGCGATCCCGACCCGCCACCTCAAGAAATGGCTGGCGGCGCTGTCCAACAACAATGCCCAGGGCGAGTACTACCTCACCGACATCGTGGCCCAGGCCGTGGCGGACGGCGTGCCGGTCGTGTCGGCGCAACCGTCGGGCGAATGGGAAGTGGCTGGCGTGAACAGCAAGGTGCAGCTGGCCGAGCTCGAGCGTCGTCATCAATTGAATATCGCACATGCACTGCTGGAAAAAGGCGTGACCTTGATGGATCCGGCGCGCATCGATGTGCGCGGCGAACTGGTTTGCGGCCGCGATGTCGTCATCGACGTCGGCTGCGTGTTCGAAGGCCGGGTGGAGCTGGCCGATGGCGTGAAGGTCGGCGCCAACTGCGTGCTGGTCGGCGCCACGGTCGGTGCTGGCGCCAATATCAAGCCGTTCTGCCATATCGAAGACGCCACCATCGGCGCCGCCTCGCAGATCGGACCGTATGCGCGCCTGCGTCCCGGCACCGAGCTGGGCGAGGACGTCCATGTGGGTAACTTTGTCGAGGTCAAGAACAGCACCGTGGCGGCGCACAGCAAGGCCAACCACCTGGCCTATATCGGCGACGCCACCGTCGGCTCGCGCGTGAACGTCGGCGCCGGCGTCATCACCTGCAACTACGACGGCGCGAATAAATTCCGCACCGTGATCGAGGACGAGGTGTTCGTCGGCAGCGACAGCCAGCTGGTGGCGCCGGTGACGCTCGGCAAGGGCGCCACCATTGGCGCCGGCACCACGCTCACCAAGGATGCGCCGGCCGGCATGCTGACCATCTCGCGGCCCAAGCAGATCACCATCGAAGGATGGAAGCGTCCGGTGAAAGTGAAGAAGTAATCCACCGGCTGTCGACAGGGTAATCACAGAAAACAAACAAGATAAACACAGGGTTTTACCGTGGTTACCCCCTGTCCATCCACCTGGTCTTCCACAATATTATCCACAGGCGGTGGCCCGTGTTTTACACGGCGATGCGGGTGTCGAATTTGCTGCGGTGGGTCGAAAAATAGGATTTCACGTTGCGCACGTTCGCGTGCGACGTGAACAGCCGGTGCGCCAGCGCATGGTAGGCCGGCATGTCGGCGACCTGCACGACCAGCACGAAATCGGGTCCCGGTGAGACCCGGTAGCACTGCAGCACGGCCGCTTCTTTGGCGGCCAGGGTCTCGAACTCTTCCATGCGCTCGGCGGCCTGCACGTCGAGCGTGATCTCGACGATGGCGGACAGGCGGCTGCCGACCTTGGCGGGCGCCACGATCGCCACCTGGCGTTCGATGACGCCGCTCTCGGTCAGCTGCTTCACGCGGCGCAAACAAGTCGGCGGCGACACGTGCACGAGCGCCGCCAGTTCGGCGTTCGTATGCGATGCGTCAGTTTGCAAAATATTCAGAATGCGACGATCGAGGTCGTCGAGGGTGGGTAGCTCGGTCATCGTGATGAAATATTCGGTAAATTTTTATGTGTATATGAAATATTATTTTGTTCATGAGTCGTCATGAAATAATCTAACAAATATGGCTGCGCACTGTAAGCTTATTTCATTACGATTGCTTTACGATAAGACTCAACAGTTTTTCCATTCGAGAGGTTAGCCATGTGCGGTATCGTCGGTGCAGTCGCCAAGCGTAATATCACCCCCGTCCTGATCGAGGGCCTGAAACGGCTCGAATACCGCGGGTACGATTCCTGCGGCGTCGCCGTCCACCTCGATGGCCGCCTGACCCGCTCGCGCTCCACCTCGCGCGTGGCCGACCTCGAATCGCAAGTCAAAGAGGCACGCCTCGACGGCTTCACCGGCATCGCCCACACCCGCTGGGCCACCCACGGCGCCCCGGCGTCGCACAATGCCCACCCGCACTTCTCGCCGACCGAAGACAATGCGCGCATTGCACTTGTCCACAACGGCATCATCGAAAACCACGACGAGCTGCGCGCCGAACTGACCGGCCTGGGCTACAAGTTCACGAGCCAGACCGACACCGAGGTCATCGCCCACCTGGTCGACCACCTGTACACCGGCGACCTGTTCGAGACCGTGCAGCAAGCCGTCAAGCGCCTGCACGGCGCCTACGCGATCGCCGTGTTCTGCCGCGAAGAACCGCACCGCGTGATCGCCGCGCGCCAGGGCTCGCCGCTGATCGTCGGCGTCGGCAAGGACGAGAACTTCGTCGCCTCCGACGCGATGGCGCTGGCCGGCACCACTGACCAGATCATCTATCTGGAAGAAGGCGACGTGGTCGACCTGCAGCTGGCCCGCTACTGGATCGTCGACGTCGACGGCCGTCCGGTCGAGCGCGAAGTGAAAACCGTGCACGCCCATAACGGCGCGGCCGAGCTCGGCCCGTACCGCCACTACATGCAGAAAGAGATCTTCGAGCAGCCGCGCGTCATCGGCGACACGCTCGAGGGCGTGACCGGCGTGATGCCGGAACTGTTCGGCGACGGCGCCTATGCCGTGTTCAAGAAGATCGACCGCGTGCTGATCCTGGCCTGCGGCACCAGCTACTACGCCGGCCTCACCGCCAAGTACTGGATCGAGTCGGTGGCCAAGGTGCCGGTGAACGTCGAGATCGCCAGCGAATACCGCTACCGCGACAGCGTGCCGCACCCCGACACCCTGGTGGTGACCATCTCGCAGAGCGGCGAGACGGCCGACACCCTGGCCGCGCTCAAGCACGCGCGCAGCCTCGGCATGCACCATACGCTGACCATCTGCAACGTCTCGACCAGCGCTATGGTGCGCGAGTGCCAGCTGGCCTACATCACCCGCGCCGGCGTCGAAGTCGGCGTGGCCTCGACCAAGGCCTTCACCACCCAGCTGGCGGCGCTGTTCCTCTTGACCCTGACCCTGGCGCAAGTCAACGGCCGCCTGACCGATGCCGAGGAAGCCGAACACCTCAAGATGATGCGTCACCTGCCGGTCGCGCTGTCGTCGGTGCTGGCGCTCGAGCCGCAGATCATCGCCTGGGCCGAGGAATTCGCGCGTAAAGAGAACGCCCTGTTCCTGGGGCGCGGCATCCACTACCCGATCGCCCTGGAAGGCGCGCTGAAGCTCAAGGAAATCTCGTACATCCACGCCGAGGCCTACCCGGCCGGCGAACTGAAGCACGGCCCGCTGGCGCTGGTGACCGAAGAGATGCCGGTAGTAACGATCGCGCCGAACGATGCGCTGCTGGAAAAGCTGAAGTCGAACATGCAGGAAGTGCGTGCGCGTGGCGGCCAGCTGTACGTGTTCGCCGACGTCGATTCGCGCATCACCTCGGGTGATGGCCTGCACGTGATTCGCCTGCCGGAACACTATGGCCTGCTGTCGCCGATCCTGCACGTAGCGGCGCTGCAGCTGCTGGCGTATCACACCGCGCTGGCGCGTGGGACCGATGTGGATAAGCCGCGTAATCTGGCGAAGTCGGTGACGGTCGAGTGAGCGCGATCCATTGTTACGCTGGTGACAGAATCAAATTATGTCTGTCAAAGTCAAATTATGTTTGTCAAATGCGCGGCAAATTTGTCAAATTTTGGCAGATCGATATTAATGCTTGAGAGACACATTTAAACACTAGTTTTGACCACAGTAATGGTCATCGTTCACGTAACTCATGCGGTGCCAGCTGAGCCGCATAGTTCAGATCAAGTGATCTTGCCCCGCTTTTCCCGGACACAGCCTGATGCCTATTTAGCGTCAGTTTCCAGAGCCTGACGGCGTCGCTCTTTCCTAAACATGCGCGGCGATCTGTAGCCGAGCGCCGAATGCGGATGCACCTCGTTGAAATGCCTGAATGCATCGGGCAACTGGGCCAGCACGACAGCGCCGCTGCTGCGGTCCATGCCGCCGACGTAATCGCGTTTAAACGTGTTCACGAAGCTCTCTGCCATGCCATTCGACTGCGGGCTGTTCACCGGCGTATGCACCGGCTTGATGCCCAGTTGATGCGCCAGGGCGTGCGTCTCGATGGCTCGGAAAGCGCCGCCGTTATCACTCAAGAATTCAACGGTAATCGCCCGCTCGTCCGTGCTGCCGAAACGCGTCTCCACGGCCTCGATCATCATGTCGCGAACCGGCTCACCAGGCAGGCCCCGGCCGATCCATGCACGCCAGGCGATGATCTCGCGGTCACAGCAATCCTTCATGAAAACGCCAGTCACCACCTCGCCGTTGTCGCAGGCGATTTCGAAGCCATCCGAGCACCAGCGCTGGTTCGATTCTTCGACCATCACTTTGCCGTCGTGAGTGCGGCCGCTATCACTACGCCTAGGCGATTTCGGCAGCAGCAAACCCTGCTCCTTCATCACGCGGTACATGCGCTTGTGGTTCACGGGCCGCAAGCCCATCAGGCTGCGCGTACGGTTCACCAGGGCGCCAGCACGACGGTAGCCATAGGTCGGCAGGGCCGTGATCTCGGCCCGTACCGCGTCAGCAATCATCGCGTCGGCGACCGGGTCGAGCCTGGCCACGGTGCGCTTGTCGACCCAGTTTGCGGATCGGGCAAGCAGGTCAATCACGTGCGAGCGCGCTACACCGAGGACAACGCAGACAGGCTTTACTGCCCGTCCTTGTCCGATAAGGGTGAGCGCGCAATCCACTTTTTTTCGCGAGCCAGCTCGACCGCTTCGCGCAGGATCTCCGCCTCCATCGTCTTCTTACCCAGCATGCGCTGCAGTTGTGCGATCTGGGCACGTGCCGCTGCCAGCTCGCTCGCCGGCACGACTGATTCACCTGATTGCACCGCGACCAGGGCGCCGTCTCGCTCGAGCTTGCGCCAATTGAACAGCTGGCTGGCACTGATGCCGTGCTTACGCGCGACCAGCGACACACTCATTCCTGGCTCGTACGTTTCCTTGACCAGCGCAGCCTTTTCCTGCACTGACCAGCGACGGCGCCGCTCCTCTGACACTGTCACTACTTCGATGGTTTGGTTGTTCCTAGTCATATTCACAGTCGTATTCCTATCCGTAAGGATACCGCATCAACTGTGTCTGGTGGATCAGGGGGCTATCTCACAAGTTGGAGAGCCATAATAAAAAACGGATTCACGTTGCACGTGAATCCGTTTTAGCTCCTGCTGCCTGCGGGTCAAGCCTTAAGTGACAGGCATTAGCCCTGAACCTGCTCTCTAATGGTATTTGTCAATGCTTAAATATAGCGCTGGAGCCCGCGTGGGTAACTCTTTCTGGCTGAGGTTTGTCAATGGCCTATTCTGCAGCTGCGGCAGCCAAGATGTCTGCCGCAGCCGGGGGAAGGTCTTTAAATTTATCGTCGTGAATAGCAGGCTCTGCATTTCGCACTGCTTCTGAGCGCGTTTGCTGTGCCGTTCCTGCCAAAGGAGTGTCCGGTTTGGCTGTCTTTTCTGGCTTCTTTGCAAGCTTGTTTCTAATCATTATCGTGTCCGTTGCAATGGAGCCTTTTGCCCATGCCAAAAAACCATTGTATTCTTCCCACAGCGACGGTGACGACGGCTGAGATTTAGTAATGGCGAACAAATCATAGTATCGGGCAAATCGTGTTTCATCTTGCAGAAAATCCAGGTTCCACGTAGAGATGTACTTAATCTCAGGATTTGTATGAATGCTCTTGCTAAGCCAAAGACTCCTCTGTAGGACATCGGTATAAATATAAGAGTTCAGTGAGCTTACAAACTTTTCCAGTATGATACTAACCTCCTCAATAGCAGGAGGTAGTATGGTTATGGGCTTTTCCAAGTAGTTTGCGGGAAGATTAAGGCGTCTAGCATTGTCGGCCCCTAATAGCCCAAACCGGTGTACGCAACAATGCCGTAGCTGACAAATTTGATTGTATTTTTGAAAAATTGGCTCCAGTGATTTCGGAACGCTTCCATCTCCCATCCCGCTAATTCCACAGAATTCTTTAAGGGTTTTAGAGATGTTGGCTTGACTAATGAATGAAACACCCTCCAGTAAAGCTTCCGGAAGTAACGTTTTCTCATGGTGAAGCGCCGCGAAGTATGTTACTTGTAACGGCGAAACAAGACGAGCCACACACTCGTCGACCTGAACTAGTCCACGAATAATTCCTCGTAAATAGCTCTCTACGGCTGATACGTAGCCCAACAGAAGTAGCGTTCCTAACTCATTGGTATATTGGCTTCTGTTATCCAGCAGAATTTTATTCAGACGGTTAGTGTTTTCCAAATAGCGGTCAATAGGCGAGAGCGGACCAGTTGGGTCAAGATTTTCGAAGAACGAAGTCAACTTCAATTGTTCAGACAACGCTTCGGCTGGCGAAATTTCAGCAGAAAACGGCTCGAGTTTTTGTGTGCCCATTATCTAGGATAAAAATTCATCGACGAAAATTTCAATGCTCTTATTTATGATTACTGCCCGCCGTGGGCCGACATAACTTATTTTCCGCAACTCTGAGCCAGGGTCTTGTAGTGCCAAAAAATCACCGACGGTGCGAACCTCGGGCATATCTTGTTTCAGTTTGTTTTTCTGCCACTGATTCAAAGTGGGGATGGAAGCAAGCTCGATTTCCATGCAGCTTTTGAAGGTGGATGCATCTGTAAGTTTTGCTCCACAAATATGACAATGACGCGAAGCTTCCGTGAGACGTTCCGCGCCGCAATTTTGACATCGTGGCAAATCAAACTTCAGTCCCTTTAAAGTATTTGATTCGATAAGAGTCGATATCGACCTACGAAGCGGATGTCGCACATTCGGCTTCTTCAAAACATCAACAACTTTAATTGCAGAGAATCCGCGAGCTTCCGAAAAGGCTCTGTCACGAATCAGCAGAGCCAAGTGTGGTATGAAGCGTTCATATACACGCGACTTACCGTGTGAAACTGATGCAAATCCATAAAGTAAGCCGGCTTCGATTAGCAATGAAAACATTCGGTCGACATAGGCCGTTCTGTCTGAGGATTCTTGGATGCCGATAAACAGTTGCTTTTCGCCTGTTTGGAGAAGATTTTGATTTTCGGATACAAGTTCGCTGCAAGTTTTATGAAATACATCAAGCCCGGCAGTGATCAAGGTCTTGAATTTTGGAATCTTCGTAGCCAGCGATAGATACTCGGCATCCTTGTTCTTTATGAAGGCGTCAAGAATTGCATTTACTTTACTTTGAATCGTACCTTCCTTGCCCATTTGCTGCTTCATAGCATTAAGCAATGTAAGATATGCACGAGGTATTCCAAATGCTGCGTATTTAAAAAGGTCGCGGACTTCCGGTGCAATGGTATCGTATGCGCTTAACCGTTTGCTGCCAATTGAATCCATCAGTTGAAGGTAATCAGGAGACTCGACTGAAAACCACGCGGCAACTTCATCGGCCTCGTGCGCTACGTGAAAACGTGGACCATATTCTGTAGTGCCAGGATACACAGAAGCTTTAGGCGAAATTGTCGGCGACTTGAGGGAGCGGAAAAAATCAAAGAAGTCAGGTAAATATTCCGGAGCCAAGGTTAGAGCAGCATCATCCAGCAAGATTATGCTGCGTCGCCGTTTCAGTGCTACGGTTATCCTATCTATTGTGGACTTCAAATGTGCAAGAGAAAGCGTATCAAATATCTCTTCCTGCTCGGGCAGTAACGCAGCACCACGTTCTAAACGTGCAACGATTCCAAGAAGCGCTTCTTGGGAATATTCCAGCCATAGCTCGTCCGAATCAATGGTGTCATCCTTCGAAAGATACGCTGCAATTGACTCGTAAATTCCCAAGTAACATAAACACAAAACCCATCCATGGAATAAATCTAACGCATTAGTCCTACTCTTTAAGAGGGGCTCAAGACGATAATACCGATTGAACGAAAGGTATATGGCGAACGGAAAGGTATTCTGTTGAAGCGAGTATGCCCACGTATACCTCATGAGGTGGGTTTTTCCGCACCCCCGCGGGCCGACTAGCAATTTCGCGCCAGGCACTAATAGTTCTCGGACTACGTTTAGCGCCGGCCCATCGACAGATGTACTCGTTTCTATAGTTGCAAGCGTTAATTGGTCCGCCCGGACTTCGAAAAAATTCTCGTCATCTATGTTAGACAAAATCTCGTCAATCGCCATTTTTTTTCCTAAACGGAATCTCTAATATTGCTTCCGAAGTTAAGAAGCGAGCGCCTACTCCATGCGCTATCGCTTTAAGTGCTTGACGGCCTATAGTGCTGCGCAAGTAGGCTAACAGCTCTGCTTGGTATTTCCGCTTGACCTTCAATATAAATACGCAGTCCGAAACAACAACGTTGTTGCTTGATACTCTGCAAACCTTTTCTTCTAAATTTCTACCCACTCGCGCTAGCAGAATATCTCCTCGATTGGCGATAGGCCCTCTTAGGTCGGCTAGCGCCTTTTCCGCTATGGCAAAATCGCGACCAATGCTATTTAACTGAGGTGTGATGTCGCTTGTATGTACGACAGGAAAAGTAACCTGTCTACGTTGCGCGGAGGAAATAGTCCCTCTTCTAAGCTCGTTAGCAACGTCCCGAATCGTCATCATTGAGGTACTCGCCTTTAACGACCGCTCGCATAAATACGAATAGTCCAATCGATGCGCTGCTTTTTCTTGCGATACAAATAACGGTTCTGACAAAGCCCCGTTCAACATGAGCTGCTGAACCTGAATATCAGCCGGCCCAGTTAAGTTTTTCGCGAGGATAACGATGTGGGCTTTAGCGTCAGTTTTGGAAAAAATGTTTCGCGGAAGCTCGATTACCTTTTCAATGGAATGGGTCGTTGCCAGCTTCCGCCGGAAATTGGTGCAATTTTCTCCGGATACCAAACCGTCCGGTACAATTATTCCTAATCGACCGTTGTTCTTAAGATAGCGTAAATTTTGCGCTATAAACAGAATGTCAGCGGGAACATCTCTGATCCTTGGTAGAATCCCGCTTAGCCCTGCCTCTTCCAAAATCGCACCAAAGCTCTTTTTCCAACGGCGCCTGATATAGGGAGGATTACAAATAGCGATGTCTGCGGTAGCGGGCTTCAAACCCAGTCTCTCGCCAATGTTGACCTCTAATGCGTCGCCTACATGGTGGGTAAAAGAACCCCCATACAACTTTCGCAGTTGACCGCTGTTAGCGTCACTATCAATGTCAACAGTGTAGTAGTGAGCAGCGCTCCAAATCTTTACAGCAGCGGCGGTCAGCGCACCGTCGCCCGAGCCGAGGTCGAGTACGATGCTTGGATGAGAGGTAGGAAGAGATGAGATAAGAAGCGAGCCCACCGAGCTAGCAGTGTAGTAACGACCCAAAACATCTGATGTGGTAGACAAAGTTCAGCCTGATTTCGAGAACTGGTGGTTGTTGCAGTTTACCAAGATTGCGGCTTATCCGGTCGGGTTTCTTTCCTCGATGTTGCGCTCGTATCTCTGCGCGGTTCGACAGCAATAATCGGTGGAAGAGTATGCTTAAGCCTCTCCACTACTCGGCTTCAAGCTCGAAGGTACCCGGCTCCGGGCAGAAAGTGCGCACACTTACTCACACGGAGCTCGCTGCCAACACTTTTTTAGTGGGTGTAACCGTTCTAAAAACAAGCATAGCGGTCACGTAAAAAGCCCCGTTCGCTTTAAAGCGGCGGGGCTTGTCATGTCGACGCGAGAGTGTTGTCAGTAGTTAGAGTGCGGTGATATTTTCGCCTTCTTCTGAGTACGTTTCCGACGAGCCACATGCGGCGCACGTGCCGTGGTGCGGGAAGTCTTCGTGTTCAAGCGTGAAGCAGCCTTCGTCCTTGATGCTTTCGATGTCTTCGTTGCGCAGGTGCGCGTCGTTCTCTGCGATCCAGCGGGGATCTGCGGGTGGCGTGATGGTGATGCTCTCGAGTTCTTCGCCGCGCTGGCCAGAAACCCAGTGGAACTCGATGTCGTCACGCGACAAGCCGGTGTATGGCAAGTCCATACGGACCGTCCCGCTGCAGTTACGATCGGTGCCATCTGGGCAGTGGGTGTGGATGTGCATGTCATTCTCCTGCGATAGGTCGATATCAGTGGTCAAGCAAGCAGCCAAGTGGGGCCGCTTGCTGCTTAAGTGCCAGCAACGCGCTAGCGAAGTGCCAAGATATCGACTTGGAGCGTCGCGATGGTAAGGTTTTTTTCAAATCGGACAGCTCATGCTCCCTCTCAGCAACGAGGTGGCCCGGCTGAGCCCAATCGAGCGCTGGCTAGGCGGTTCCGTCACCAGTAATAGCGCTGCCTATAATCAGGCCGCACTGCCGAAGCGGCCTCCGCCTCGAGAATTTTGCTCTCGATAAGTTGGGGAAGGCGCCGGTACTCTTCCATCCTCTCCCGCAGCAAACGAGTGTCATGATGACGGATGAATGGCAGTAGACCTTCCATGAGGTGCCGAGTAATAGCGAGCTTAGCTTCATAAACCGGAAGCAGTCCGCGTAGGCTATGAGCAAACCAGTCCAAATGATGCAGCCAAACTCGGGTGAACGCCTCTGGCACGACGTTATCCTCGGGCTTATGGCTAAACTTGTAATTCTGAAGAGCTGCTATCAAACTTCCGCTGATGGTCTTCTTGCCATGCCAGAATGGTTCAAAACCCGTCGTCGGGTGCAGTTTCTGGTGAAGTACGGTCGCCAGAGCGAGGAAGGCCGTGAGCGGGTCAAACCAAAAATCATCCTCGAATGCCCGTCGACCTTGCTTGGTTCGATACGCCCCCCAAAGTGAGAGTAGGGACTTCGACGGCGCGACGGATCCGGCCAGTGCTTCAGTGCTTACTTCCTCCCCAAACGAGTTGGTTAACGCCAGGAGTAACTCATCCCTGCGCTCGTCAACGTATTCCGACAATCCTTCAAGGCAAAGCCTCGGGCCCTTGTCCGGGTCAACCAATCCAGCCGCTTGAAGGTCGAAAGTTTTCAGCGGCCGCGTTGGCGTTTGCTCTACGTACACCGAAGACCAAGCGGCAGCAAAATTAAGGAATTCAAGGCTACTACAATGGATGTACAGCTGCTCGTCGAGTGGGAGCAAGGGCTGTTTTTCGGAAACCGGCGGTGACAACGTCTCAAATACAGTTGCCGCAATCGACAGATATTTCTGATACCTCTGCTCGTCATTCTTGCTGAGTTTTTTGATTGTGAACAATATCGCGTTCTCGGCACGATTCAAATTGTCGCGCGCGTTATAGTGGACCCCGAATCTGAGACGGTGGTTTAAGCTGTCGTCCGCGAAAGGATGACAGCGAATGAGTGAAGGTAAAAAACGCAGGGTGCACAGCGCCGAGTTCAAGGCCAAGGTTGGGTTGGAAGCGGTGCGTGGGGTGAAGACGGTGACGGAGATTGCGCAGGAATTCGGCGTGCATCCAGTACTGGTGGGCCAGTGGAAGAAGGAGATCCTGGAGAACGCCGGCGCCCTGTTCGACGTCAAGCGCGGGCCGAAGCCGGTGGACGAAAGCAGCCCGGAGGACAAGCTGTACAGCGAGATCGGCAAGCTGAAGATGCAGGTGGATTGGCTCAAAAAAAAGCTTGGGGAATGAGTCCGGCCGAGCGGGCACGGTGGATCGAGCGCGAGGACAAGATACCGCTGACGATGCAGTGCGAGCTGGCCGGCGTGCCGCGTTCGACCGTGTATCGGCGGCTGGAGGCGGCGGCCCGACAGGAATGCATCGAGGAGGAGGACGGCCAGCTGCGCGCCCTGATCGACGAGGAGTACACCAGCCGCCCGTTCTACGGCAGCCGGCGCATGGCGGTCTTCCTGCGAGGCCGAGAGCACCGCGTCAACCGCAAGCGCGTGCAGCGCCTGATGCGGGAAATGGGCTTGGCGGGCATGGCGCCGGGGCCGTCCACGAGCAAGCCGCACCCGCAGCACAAGGTCTATCCCTATCTGCTGCGCGGGGTGGCGGTCACGCGGCCGAACCAGGTGTGGAGTACGGACCTGACGTACATTCGGCTGGCGCGCGGCTTTGCCTACCTGGTGGCGGTCATCGATTGGTACTCGCGTCGTGTGCTGGCCTGGCGCATCAGCAACAGCATGGACGCGTCGTTCTGCGTGGACTGTCTGGAGGAGGCATTGCGCCACCACGGCAAGCCCGAGGTATTCAACAGCGACCAGGGCTCGCAGTTCACCAGTGACGCCTTTACCAGCGTGCTCAAGCGCGAAGGCGTGGCCATCAGCATGGATGGGCGAGGACGGGCGCTGGACAACATCTTCGTCGAGCGCCTGTGGCGCAACGTGAAGTACGAGGACGTGTACCTGAAGGGCTACGCCAACATGGCCGAGCTGACAGTCGGCCTGGCACAGTACTTCGCGTTTTACAACGCCGAGCGTCCACACCAGGCGCTGGGCTACGAGACGCCAGATCATGTCTACCGTGCCGGTGTTGGAGGAGGAGAGTTGATCGACGAAAAAATCGGAGACGCGGAACAAGAGCCGGAGAAAAACGGCGGAACGGGGCAGCGCCGGGCAGCTGCTGAAGTGGAAATGGACACAGCTTAAACTAGCCGGCTGAGTGTCTTGACTGATGGGTCCACTTTACGTGTCCATACGTGAAATCTATCTCGGCGCGGCGCAAGACCGGGATCTCGAGCCGCAAGTGCGCTTTCATATCGTTTAGATATGCAGTTCTGGAAATAGCGTATTCGTTAAGGATCGCGTAGGAATCTGCTACCTCGAACGACGGGATCGTAGTTTTGTCTGGCGCCCTGAGAAAATTGAAAGCGTGGCTGAAGCTGCATTCTTTCAACAGCATCATGGTCTTCATTACCTTGAGTGCCTTGGACGGGTCAGCCTTGAGGTATTCGTTGAACTGGTGTCCGGTGAGTTCGTAGATGGCCTTTCGCGCTGACTGGAACCCGTGCACAGTCGCCGCGCTACTTCCTTCCAGCTGCATCTCTTCCTTGAGGGCCTTCGTGGTAGGCGCCGCGACAGGGATACGGTTTCCGAGATCGTATGGGCGAGGAAAGAGCGTTTTACGGATGTCCGGCGGCATTTCGCTGAACAATATCTCAAGGTTGCTCATGCTGAGCGTCGTTGGGCGGCCATTAGGCAAACTCGGCCCCGGCGGATGCCGCATTCGATGGCTCGCACTTTTCTTGTCAAAGAGGTATGAACGCGGCACTTTGCCGCAGGCACTCTGGGTCTGCCGCGCAATTTGCACCAAGATTTGGTGAAACAAGACCTCGATATCGGAACGTGTCAATGAATTTGAAACACCTGGTGGAATGATGAGAGTCTAACTCTCTTGTTCAGGCTGCTTTTTTCTCCGTGACTGGTGGATTGATCCATGCCGCTGTCGGCAATTTGGTCTGTCGTGGTACGCAGTGCTTGAAGCGGCCCGGCGTGCGTTGGTAGGCGCTTTCAAGCGTTGCCTGGCGCAGCTTGCGGATCTCGGCGGCACGGCCGGCATGGACGCTTTCCGGGGTCATCATGCCGATGCCGGAATGGCGGTGCTGCTGGTTGTACCAGGTGAAGAAGGCTGCGCAGTGGGCGCGTGCGTCAGCGAGCGAGCCAAAGCGCGCCGGGAAGCCGGGCCGGTACTTCAAGGTCTTGAATTGCGCCTCGGAATACGGGTTGTCATCCGAAACGTAAGGGCGGCTATGCGATTTGGCGATGCCCAGATCGCTCAGCAGCGTAGCGACCGGCTTGGAGCGCATGCTGCTGCCGCGATCGGCATGCAGGGTCAAGGTACCAGGCGCGATATTTTCCTTTGCGGCGCTGTCGGCGATCAGCTGTTCGGCCAGTTCGGCGGTCTCCCGTTCGGCCACCATCCAGCCGACGACGTAGCGGCTGAAGATGTCGAGGATGACGTACAGGTGGAAACAGGTGCCCCGGACCGGTCCCTTGAGTTTGGTGATGTCCCAGCTCCACACCTGGTTTGGTGCGACGGCCAGCAGTTCCGGCTTGGTGTACTCCGGATGGCGCAACTGGTTACGGCGTTCGCGCACGGCAGCGCAGCCTTGTAGCAGGCGGTACATCGTGCGTACCGACGCCACATAGCGCCCTTCGTCGAGCAGTTGAGCGTGGATGGCGGCCGGCGCACAATTGGCAAAGCGTGGGCTGTTGAGCACCTCCAGCACGACACGCCGCTCATGCTCGGACAACGCGAGCGGTGGCCGTCGGGCTGGCGCAGCCGGCGTCACGGGCGCTAACGAACCAGGTCGTTGCGCGGTGCGATGGCGATATAGTGCGCTGCGCGGCAATTGCAATGCGCGGCAGGCTGCGGCCACGCCAACTTCGCCGGCGAGGTGATTGGCGGCGCTGATCACTTCGGCTCGCTCGGCGTGTCGGCCGTACTCAGCCCCAGCAGGGTGGAAAGTTTTTTTTGGACGTCAATGATCAGGTCGGCCTTGGCCAACTTGTCTCGCAGGCGCGCCACCTCTGCCTCCAGGTCGCGCACCTTGCGGTCCTGAGCAGCAGCTAGGTCGACCTTTGGGCCACGCTTGCGCGCGAGGACTTGAGAGGCCGCAGCGGCCTGGCGTTGCTTGCGCCAAGTGGCCAGATGGGACGAATAAATGCCTTCGCGGCGGAGCAAGGCACCGATGTCGCCAGGCGCCTGGCAGGAGTCGGCAGCGGCAAGAATGCGCAGCTTCTCGGCGTTGGAAAACGTGCGTCGCTTGGCGACCGGGACGACCTCGGGATCGGGACGGTCCACTGGCGTGGCTGGGCTGCTGGGTTCGACAGAATTGCTGATTTGATGCTTTCGGCTGTGCATGTTGGGGACCTACCGCTGTACTCTAAATTAATCGGGTAGGTGTCTCAAGTTATATTGGCACAGGGGGTATCCACTTCATCCATCGTTGCGCTCCTACTGAAATACACGTGCAATACCTGTACTCGTTAAAAACACAACAATGCCACACTACAGCAACTCGAGGGCAAGCATTGTGGTCGAGGAACGTTCTTTGCGTTCGGTGCATTACCGCCATCTACCGTCGAGCACCG
The DNA here is from genome assembly GCF_000315425.1 of Massilia timonae CCUG 45783. Taxonomy (GTDB): domain Bacteria; phylum Pseudomonadota; class Gammaproteobacteria; order Burkholderiales; family Burkholderiaceae_D; genus Telluria; species Telluria timonae. The sequence continues at coordinate 910,975 of NZ_JH992922.1, forward strand.
TATGCAATCATCAAGGCGTGGATGGGAGCGGCGAATTTCCTGACGAAGGGATTGGAACGTGTGAAGGCCGAGATGAGCCTATACGTGCTCGTCTATAACTTCAGTCGTTTGCTGAGACTGCTTGGCACGACCAGCATGATGGCGGCAATCCGGGTCTATGCCCGCTTCCTGCGGCGTTTTAACTCGCACTGGACGCTTCGTCTACTGACCCGGCCGAAAACAGCACGTGCAAATTACCGCGTGCCAGTGCGCTTCCTGGCGTTCCAAAATTGACGTAACCTGCCTACGAATGAGCCGGCTATTCAATCCCGCGTTTTTACACGGGCCTGGGTCGGAAGCGGACATACGTTGAACAACTACAACCAGCCAAACCCGGACGCGAAACTCATCAACCCCAGCGAGGGCGAACAAACGGACTCGACATTTAACCGCCTTGATTGCACGGTATCTCGGTATACACTGATCGAAGATCGCGGGGTGCGCCGGGCCAATGCTGTAATTGCTTCGGGCGAAATGATGAGACGGGTGCCGATTACTGCTGACGACGTCGCTAGATGGAAAACGCAAGGACTCGGCCTTGGGGAAGGTGCACACTACAAACCCTGGATCGACGTTCGATGTTTTTCGTCAAGAGGGCGGATGAGCCGTCGCCTTGGTGTCACGACAGGCAGGGTGCATCACCTCTTTTCCGATAACGAAAGTTGCTTCTTCCTGATGGCAGATTACGCAGCCGACGTCGTGGATATTCGTGAGCAGTTTCCATTGTTTCCTGAGTCGGCAACCCAACGCGTTGCATCATCGTTGGGTGTCCGTCACCCAAGCTATCCTCGAAGCCAAACGCCGATCGTCATGACGACGGATTTTCTGCTTACGAGGATTGATAAGTCCGGCAAGCGATACTTGGTAGCCTTTAGCATCAAAAGCGCGGACGATCTGCGCGGCCGAAGCCGGAAATCTGTGCTAACCAAACTGGAGATCGAGCGGCGGTATTGGCTTGTGCGCGGTATTCCATGGTACCTATTCACAAATGCCGAATTCGACAAGACCGTTATCGACAACTTGGAGTGGCTCAGTTACTTCATGGTGGAGCATGATATCGACCGTGATGCTTTCGAAGCGCACTTGCCCCGGTTTCTTGCGGCATTCAACACGCCATCGTTACAAGGGCTCATGCTTGCAGACCGCCTGCGTGAGTGCGCGGCAGTGTTCGCTGCCGCTGTTTCCCCTGAACTGGCGACGGACATGTTCCGCTATTGCGCCTGGCACAAATTGATCAACCTGGACCTGCGTGTGCCGATCGGTTTGCGTTGTATTCCGGTGGTCCTGCCCGTCGCATCTGACTCGCGATTCAGCTGTGCTCAAAAAGGTGGCTACAATGGATCTATTGTGTCCTGCTGAGGTATTCGAGCCGGTGCCGGGCGTAGTGGACACAGGCTTTACGTGTCCGCAGCGTGTTCTGTGGGTTGTGCCAGATGAAGATGTGCTCGTTGCCATCGGCATGCAAAAGTTTTTGAAGAAACCGGATGTGTATAGCCTGCAGGAGGTGATGGGACTCCTGAACGATGGCATGCTGCAGCGACTCGAAGTTAAGCTGAGGCCCTATCTGTTGCAGCCCGAGGAAGCGATCTTGCGCCGAAGCCTGGACGTTAGGGATCGAGCCTGGGCGATCATTGAACCTCTGGTGCGCGAAGACTGCATTCCCGACATTTATCTGCCCCCCACCCGTGGCCGCCTAATCCTGGCACGCGCTGCGGAATTGGGGCTCGACCCTAAGCAGGTATATCGGCCCTTGTACCGGTATTGGGCGTACGGGAGCTGTATCGACGCGCTGATTGCATGCTATGACTTGTGTGGGCCGTCTGGGCAGCGGCAGCAGGCGGGATCGAATAAGCGCGGCCGGCGGCCGGACCGGGTCAAACTGCAGGACGATCCATCGCTGCTCGGACCGTCGAGAGCCGATGTCCAAACGAAAATCATCAAGGGCATTCGTGCCTTCCTGAAGCCAGGTGTGACGATAAAGAAGGCTTGGGAAGACACCAAGCGGACATACTTTAAGACCGCCGAGATTGAGCACGGAAATCTGCTGATTCCAGTGCCACCTGAAGCACACGAAGCGCCGTCACTGCACCAGTTCAAGCAGGTCGTGAAGGAGATGAACCACGACTTTTCGCTTACCAAGCGCAACATCAGCACGACCACCTGGAACCTTAAGCATCGCGGAGTGCTGGGATCTTCCAGGGACAGGGTATTCGGGCCCGGGGCACGATTCGAGATCGACGCGACCATCGTGGACGTTTATCTGGTATCGGTGTTCAACCGCGCCTGGCTGATCGGGCGGCCCGTCCTGTATGTCGTGGTCGACGTCTTCTCCCGGATGGTAGTGGGCTTTTATCTTGGGCTCGAGGGTCCGAGTTGGGAGGGGGCCCGGTTGACATTATTCAATGCGTTCTCGGACAAGGCCGAATTCTGCCGGCAGTTGGGCATCGACATCAGTCCGGATCTTTGGCCATGCCGTCACCTGCCTCACAAGCTATTGTGCGACAACGGAGAGCTGAAATCCAAGGCGTCGGATGCGTTGCCGAAAGAGTTCGGTATCACCATCCAGAACGCCGCGGTTCGCAGGCCTGACTGGAAGCCTAATGTGGAGCAGCAGTTCAACCTCATCAATAATCACACCATCCATTTCGAACCGGGTGCGTTGAACCGCCGGCTGGACGAAATGAAACGACGCCACTGTTCGCTCGACGCTTCCCTGACACTGCCTGAGTTGAGTAGGATCCTGGCGTACAAGTTGATCGAGTACAACCTGTCTGCTTACCGCGCCGACGCACTACCCAATGAAATGCTGGGCGATAATCTCATGGATGCGACTCCGGTAACGGTTTGGAATTGGGGTATGGAGCACCTGACGGGTGGAGCGAAGGTGCTCGAAAAACAGAGGGTATGGACGAAGCTGTTACCTGCCGCAACGGCATCGGTCCGGCGTGATGGTATCTATTTTCATGGGCGCCGTTACGCGTGCGAGCGAGCTGTCCGCGAAGAATGGTTTGCACGGGCTAGAACGAACGGCAAGGTCGAACCGATTGAGATCCGTCATTTGCCGTATGCGCCCGCGTGCATCTGGATTCTTAACGCCACGTCACGAGAGTGGGAGCCCTGCGAACTGTTGGACAACAACGAGAAATACCGGCTAGCCCGTCTGGAAGAGATGCTTGATCGTGCCAAACTGCTTGGTTTAGAAGCGGACCAAAAGGCCTCGGACCTGCGGCAGGTGCGTGCCACGCTGGACGCCGAATGCGAAGCTATCACGGCGGCCGCAAAGAAAGCCGCAGCGCATGCCAAGCAGGGACTGACCAAGACCGAGAAAAAGGCGAATGTGCAGGCCAACCGGGCCTTCGAAAAAGCTGCGGAGCGAGTCGAACACGCGCGTGATGCGGCGCAGTCGTATTGCGATCCACCGGCGCAGGACAATGTGGTGAAGCTGCGCCCCGATATGCGAAAACAAAACCCGCTCGACGAAATATGGGGTCTGTAACCTGGGCCCACTCCGGGAGCGGTGGTTATAATGGAGCAGCCGATGAGTACCGAACATTCTTCTCCCACGTATGTCGAGCAGAATATCGCGGAGTATCGCGACAACCCGTTGATCGAGGCCCTGCCCCCAATCCTCACGGAGAAGGAAGCTGCGAGGGCGATGATCCTCCGTCCGCAGATCCAACCTGAAGAGCGTGCGATGTCGACCGAGGAGCGCTGGCACCTGCTTGCACGGCTCAAGTATGTCGTGATCCCGCGCCTGATTTTCTATGACGTCGAACGCACTATCTCGCGGCTACTCCGGGCGGGCTACGTTGTCCGCAATCCGATCGAAGCGGCGACCTGGCGCAGTATTTATACCGCCCAGGATCGCGAGCAGTGGCGAAACCTCGACTGGCAACTGATCCCGTGCGAATCGCAACTGCTCATCGTCGGACTGAGCGGGTCTGGAAAGACAACCTGCGCCGATGCGATTTTGCGAACCTACCCCCAACAGGTTATCCATCACGCGTCCTGGCGAGGGCGCCATCTGCCGATCACGCAACTGGTATGGCTGAAAGTGACCTGCCCCAAAAACGGTTCGATCTCGAGTTTCTGCCGTGAGTTCGCACGACAGGTCGATGCAGCTCTCGACACCGGCGGCAAATACGAAAAATTGTTCTCAAGGACTGGAATGCGTGAGGACATGCTGGAAGGCGCCATGCGCCAGATTGCTGCGACCCACTTCCTCGGCATCCTGATCATCGACGAAATTCAGCGGCTCAGTTTGCAGAAGACGCATGGCACAGCGCCGTTGCTACATTTCTTCCAGGATCTGCGCACGGTCCTTCGGGTGCCAGTCGTCGAAATTGGTACCAGCAAGGCAGCCAACCTGTTCACTAATGAGATGAAGGACGGCCGTCGGGCTTCGGAAAGCGGCCTGATCCAGTTCGAACGGCCGCCAAAGCGTGTGAAGGAGTGGGACGATTTCGTTCGACGCATCTGGACATATCAGTGGGTCCGGGAACCGCGAGATCCGGATGACGAGATGCTCGATACCGTTTTCGATCTCAGTCAGAGCATCCCCGATTTCGTCGTATTGCTCTTCAAGCTTGCACAGCAGCGGGCCATGCTCGATGGTACCGAAACGCTGACTCCGAAGCTCCTAAGGCAGACGTATGACGACGGGTTGGCATTGCTTCATCCCGCGATCAATGCGCTGCGCAAGAATACGACGAAGTCCCTGTCGCAATACGAGGATTTGCTGCCGGTCGACGAAGCTCTGGCGAAATTGCTCGAGTTTCCGAAACAGGTCACGGTCGTGCACGATTATCTCGACCAGCTGTTTCCGGTAACAAGTTCTGCCGCGCCGGTAGAGGGGACTGGGCAGAGCGTATCACCACAGCCGTATGACGGTAGCACCGAACCCGTCGATTCCGGTGCGGTCGATTCAGCACTACCGCCTGGGTATGTGGACATGCGGACCGCAGCGGACGCGGATGATCCGCACCAGTACCTGGTCGAGAAGGGGGTGATCAGTCATGAAGGCGTCAACCTGGGCGGCCGTCGATGAATGGGCGGCGAAACCATCCGCAGCCCTGGAAGCGAAGCCGGCAGGAAAAGCTGGCGATGTCATCGTGCCCGAAGAGACAATATTTGGCATTGTGTCCCGCTACCACGCATTGACTGGGCATCCGACTTCCGGGGACACGCTGATCGAATTGCTGAACCGGCGATGCGTTACCTTGGGCACGGCATTTCCCAGTGGCCTGAACCTGATCTCGAAAGATCTTCGGTTGCCGGTGAACACGATCGAGGAACTGATCGAAGGGCACACGATCCTCCCGTGCTTCAGGCCATTTATGCACCACGCCCACTATATACGGATTGCCGATTCGATGGCGACGGGTACGGCGAGTTGCACGAAAATCACCTTAGGACTGTTGGCGAGCCGCGTGGGAGCGGAAGATGTGCTGCGATTCTGTCCCGTCTGTGCTGGGACCGACTGCGAAACGATCGGCATTGCGACATGGTATCGCGCGCACCAGTTTCCAGGTGTTCTGGTTTGCCCTTATCACGGTGTTCCTCTCGTGGCATTCGACTGCTTGGCGCAGCGCCTGAAGCGCACACAGTTATTTCTTCCAGCTGCCGCCACGAAGTGGAATGCTCAGAAGTGCGCTGCGAAAGTAGACGATCGGGCTCTTGAAAAATTAGTGATCGTCTCGCGGCTCATTGCTCAGTTATTTTTGCTGCGGGGTGTGCCAGTCGATCCACTGACCTGGCGGAACCATTACCTCGCCCATTTGGTGGACCGGGACCTAGCCACGGCAAGCGTGAGGGTTCGTCAACGAGCATTGCAAAGCGCACTCCTCGATTTTTGGGGGACCATGAGGAACCTGTCCCCGTTTGATGGCATATTCGCGCGCTGCGCTGGGGACGATTCGTGGTTGACGAGTCTTTACCGTCGGCCTCGTGCTGCACACCATCCACTGCTGCATGTTCTGCTGATCGGATTTCTGGCCGAGAGCATGGAATCTTTTCTTTGGACCGACATGCCTTCTCCGGCGATCACTTCCGCACCTGATGAACAGGTGTACACAGCTACGGAATGCAAGATCGCCGCTTTAGCTGCCGATGGTCGGTCGATGCGTCAGGTGGCGAAAAAGCTCGGTTTGTCTGTCAACGCGGTCCTGGTCAAAGCGGGAAAAATCGGCATCAGCTTTACGCGCAGGCCCAAGAAGCTTGATGCCGCGGTCCGTTCGGAAGTGCGGTATGCCTTGGCGGCGGGCGATGCCATCGCGCATATTGTGAACACGACCGGGCTGTCAGCATCGACCGTAAATCGAATTCTAGGGGCGGATCTCAGCCTGCAAACTCAGCGTGCTGCCACCATGCGGGAGCAGCGGCAGGCACATGCCCGTGACAAGCTGCGCGCCGCTCTGGTCGCGTCACCATCAGCCGGATTCAAGGCGCTCCAGACTGCGTTGGGGGCCGACTTCATTTGGCTTTACCGGCACGACCGCGTCTGGCTCCGGGCTCAGCTTCCCACCACACTTCGGATTGTGGAGCGGACCTCGTCAGTTGATTGGTGCGCCCGCGACAGGACGATGGTGGAGCGCGTGAGGTTGGCGGCTGCAGAGATACTGGATCCGTCGAGATGCCCGAGGCGTGTGACCCTCAATGAGATTGGACGATGCACTGGCAACGCATCGTGGCTCGACAAGTACCTTGCACGGCTGCCCCGAACGGCAGAACTGCTGTCCCAAGTCCTTGAACCGGCTGCCGCGTTTCGGGTACGCCAGCTTGCGTGGCGTGAGAAACATACTGTAGACGCCCGAGATTAGAGTCGGGTTTTTTTTCAACAACAGGCGCATAGCGGAGGTTACAACGAAAAAAAGGCCGCTACTCTAAAGGTAAGTATTAGTTCGAGTTCGAGGTCGTGTATGTTACTTTTCCGGCAATGATCGACAAGTAATTAAGCCCCTGTAATGCGTTGATGACAGAAGAAACCTCGGAGTCCGTAAGCTGCTTTTGAAAATGAGCGGCAACAGAGCTTTGCAGAGTCTTTTCGGTTCGAGGTTTTGTTGAATTTGGCTGCTGCAACCTGCCAAGAAATGCGCGGGCTCGCTCCTCAGGCGTCTTCAAGTGCATAGTTTTCACCGCTGGGATTTCCTCGAGCGATGACCATCGACCACAGAAGATTTTTTGCTCTTTAAGATGCTGGATGAGCGGATCAAAGCCTGTATCCTTTGAAATTATGTGAAAGAAAGCGTCCGACTCGTCGCAGGAAATGCGTCCAATATAGTAGGCAATATGGAAGTCCAAAGCATTCGGTCCCACACCGGCAATCTTGATGTACTCCGCACGTTCACCCATCCGCTGCATAGCCGTTACTAAATCAAAGGGCAGCTTATTCTGCGTCGCTCCGACAAATACCTTGAGCCTAAAGTGGTCAGCCGCAAGGACACCCAGAGATGCCGGTTGAACGCTCTCAAAATCGATAAGGACTATATTTTTACGCAACTGGTCTCTTTCTATGGACTACTGACCGACCGTGGACGACGAAATTCTTCGACCGGCAGCATCCGGCTCCTCGGCCGTTGACTCACACAAGCTCGCGCCGTTGATGGGGTTGCGTCCTGCCGAGTTCAGTCTTTCTTTGGACCAAACTTGTTTGCCCCTTTAGAGTTCGACTTTTTCACTCCATGCGGGGGAAGGTACACTTTCCGATCACCCGATGGTTTAAGATCCTTGGGTTTTTTGTCGCCAAGGCCGAACAATTTTCCTAGAAAAGACATATAAATCCTCTTGTGTTGGCTACCGGCTATGCAGGCGTACCAATTAGTACCAGACTTTTCCTATCTCAAGCGTTTGAATTGAATTGCTCCAATAAACCGCGGAGGTCTTACTAAGAACTAAGGAAACGCTGATTAATTGACGATTTTTGCGTCTCCGAGGTTTTTTTGCGACGCGGTTGCGCTCCAGCTGCGATCTCGTTTTTAGAGATCACTACAGCCTGTTTTTATGCGATATAGCGGTATCCCTTGCGCCTTTTGGCGCTCAGGACGCAACTCGGGTTTCAGTGACCCTAAATCGCCGGCCAGCCAGCACTAAATTGGCGAAGCCAAACAGAGTAAACAGTTGCGCGGTGTTCTTCGCCAGGCCGCGGTAGCGCGTCTTCCGATGACGGAACAGGTTCTTGATGACATGGAACGGATGCTCGACTTTCGCGCGCACGCTGGCCTTCAAATGCTCCAGTTTTTCCGTCATGCGGCCCAGTTTGTTTTTGGGAAGCGCCTTGCGTTTGGAACGCTTCATGGCGACATGCCAGGTCACTGCTTTGCCAACATTTTCGGGGCGCTTCTCCACGCCCTGATAGCCTGCGTCGCCGAGTGCAGCGGTCTCGTCTCCATGCAAAAGCGCATGTGCTTGCGTCATGTCGGAGACATTGCCAGCCGTGCCCACGACGGTGTGCACCAGGCCAGACGCAGCATCAACGCCGATGTGCGCTTTCATCCCGAAGTGCCAGTCATTGCCCTTCTTCGATTGGTGCATCTCCGGATCACGCTTGCCATCCTTGTTCTTCGTCGATGGTGGCGCGGCGATCAGCGTGGCGTCAACAATGGTCCCCTCGCGCATCATCAGACCCTTTTCGGCGAGGTGTCGGTTGATCGTATCGAAGATCTGGCGCGTCAGATCTTTTGCTTCGAGCAGGTGACGAAACTTGAGCAGCGTCGTCGCGTCTGGCGCCGACTCGCGGCCCAAATCGATGCCGACGAAAGCGCGAATGGCCTGGCTGTCATAGATCGCATCTTCAATACCTTCGTCCGACAAACCGAAGCATTGTTGAGCCACATACATCCGCAGCATTCGCGCCAGCCCGATCGGTGGACGGCCAGCGCCTTCGACCTTCGGATAGAACGGCTCGACCAGTTTGTGCAGCATGCTCCACGGTGTCACGCTTTCGATCTCAGCGAGAAAAAGGTCGCGCCGCGTGAGCTTTTTCTTGGCGGCGTATTCGAGGTCGGAGAAGCTCTTTTGCATGATCGATGGCGGGCGAGGAACGTAGCGTCATTGTCTCAGGTTGCGGCACCGGCGGGAACCGGAGCGGCCGAATTAATCAGCGTCTCCTTAATACAGATAGAGGGCCTGCTGCGTCCGGAATCGTCATAACGATAGCCGCTCGCGGCTAAGGTAAGGCAGCGTGTCGCGCCCGCTCAACTGTGGCATCAACGGCACCCGACGATTGGCAAAGTACTCGAGCGAAGCGCGGGAGGCAAAATGCTTTCGTCTGATAGTGTAGGTCAGCAGTTGCGAGTCGTCCTTAGCTTGACCAGCCAGCCTCACCTATCCAGCGGAGCGCACCCAACGAGGGCATGAACAAGTACTCTCCGCCCTTCAGCCGGTTGAAAGTGGTCACGCCATCCAGCCGGCGCCGCACCGGCGCCTGCGGCATCGTGAAACTACCAGGCGTCTCGTGCAGGCCAACGATGGCGTCGCGCTCGGTGCCCAGGTCGATGAAATTGCCGCGGTTGATCCACTCCTGCTGAAGGAACTCGATGGTGTCATAGGCGCGCGCACTGATGAAGATGAAGAAGATGCCGCGTTCGTCTCGCGCATCATCGGCCGCTGTCACCTCGCGGCTCCACTTGGGGCCGAAGGTCGAGGAACGCCGGATGATGCGGTGGATGTTCACGTCGGTCAGGATCGTCAGGCTGCTGTCGCGCGGATTCAGGCGCCGCATGTGGGACGCGTGCGCGCAGACGAAGCCGCGCGGATCCTTCGAAAAATCGAAATCGTTGTTGCGGGCCGGGTCGGCGCCCAGTTCCGGGTCGTCGCGTTCGGGTGCCAGGATCAGGGGCGCCCCGCTGCGCCAGCGGCCGACCAGCTTGGCCGCCAGCAGCTCTTCGTCGGATTCGCTGGCGGCATGGCGGCATACGAAGTCGTTGAACGCACCGACCTGACTGGCGTACTTGCGCATCACCACGAAAGAACCGTTGCGTCCGAGTTCGGGCGGATCCGGCATCGCCACCGGCGCTCCGGTCTCGCTGTTTTCGCCGAGGATGAATTCGCCGGCCGCGATCGCGCGTTCCTGGCCAGGCAGCGCATCGACGCCGCTGCCGGCAACCGCTGGCTGCGAAATCGAATCGCGGAAGCCGAAGGGGTTTTTGGCATCGGCATCAGCGCCGAATGTGTGGGTACCGAGCAAAGTCACGCCGTGCGAGCGCGCCAGTTCGCCCATGGCCTTAGCGCGCGCTGTTTCGAGCGCGGCGTCGTCGCGTGCATAGATCGTCAGCGCCAGGTGGCAGGCGCCGGGGCGGAACGCTTCATCCCAGTGTTCGGGCGCATTGACGTCGACGTCGCGCAACTGCTCGGCGCGCGCCGCCATGCCTTGCTGGAAAGGCAGCGGAAAACTCTTGAGCGAGGATTCCGGCAGACCCAGCGCCTTCAAGCCCTCGAAGCTGAGCGCGGCGCCGGTCCAGGCATCGCGGTCGTCGGTCCAGCCGGCCGCAGAAGGGATGTGGGCGGCCAGACGGCGCACCAGGTCGCGTCCTCCTTCCTCATCCTCGAAATGCAGCATCGCGTGGATGCCGACATAGGGTTCGGGACGAGAACGCAGGATCAGGGCCTGGATGTCGTCTAGGGCCAGCGTCACCCGTTCACGCTGGAAGCGCGCTTTCAGATCGTTGAGCAGGCCCATGTCAGTAATCCACCCCTTCTGGCTGCGAGATCGTGGCAGTGAGGGTGTCCAGCGCCTTGCGTGTCGCCTCGTCCGCAGGCGGATGCGGGGCCATGGCGTCGAAGAAGGTGTCCAGCGCCTTTTCCATCCGCTGGTAGCGGCGGGTGTCGACCACGGTCACCTGCGGATTGGCGACAAACCAGCCGGCGGCGTCGATCTGGTGCGATGCGATGAAGTCTTTCACCTTCGGGCTGGTGATGCCGGGCCAGCCCTCCACGTTCGCGAATAGCAGGTCCATCAGTTCTGGAATCTTGGTCGCGAAGTCATTGATGTAGCTGTCCCAGTCGCCGTCATAGGTGGTGGCGAACAGGATGCGTGTGTCGTTGTCGAAGAAAACAAAGCGCATGTCGTGCAAGGTAGAGACGCGCTGGGCGCCATCCATATTGCCGTTGGTGAGATCAAAGATGCGGCGCAGACGGTCGGCGCCGCCCGGCTTAAGCGGCGCGATGGCCGTCAGCTCGGACACGTTCCCGGACTGTTTGCCGGCGCGCCCGGCCGATCTGGCGCTGCCTTTCAGGTCGGGATTGTGCTTGCGCACCATCGCTTCCAGTGCGATCTTGGCAAGATGCGGCGCGTCGTGCGCAACCGCGTCGATGCGGCGCCTGACTTCCTGCAGCCAGGTTTCGTCGTCCAGGCGCGGGTCGGTGGTCTTGTCGGTCATGGTTCTGGCTCCTCAGTCTGGGATGTCGGAAGGCTGCGATGGCTCCGTGCGCGGACGCGCATTCATCGTGTGCCGATACGCGCTCGAACGCTCGTAGGCCGCGCGCCGGATGCGCATGATGCCGCCCAGCGGCCGGTGCGCCTCGATGCCGTTCCAGGGGTTGAAGGAAAGGACGTCATCGCCAACCACCTGGCGCTGCGGCGTCGCGGTGGGCTGCGGCGGGAAGCGCAGCGTGGCGATGGGACGGTGCGGGGAACGCTCCTCACTCCACCGTACGGCGGCATCCTCAACCGGCATCGCCGCCAGGTCGACGCACAGTTGCGCCGACAGTTCGTATTCGGCGCCATATTCGGCAAAGAAGGCGCTGACGGCGTCGCGCATGCAGGCATCATGCACCTGGCTCAGCGGCTGGCCGGCCAGCGCGCGCACCTCCGCCGACTTAGGCGCGAGCGCGAGCTTGGCAATGTAGTCGCCGAAGCGGATCGCCGCCTGCGTGTGGTAAGTCTCGCCGAGCGGATGGTGGTTGTCGCGCGCCAGGCCTTCGAGCGTGGCGCCCGGTTCCATGCCCAATGCCTGCACCAGCTCCTTCGCGCCGCGCGCGGTGCCGGCCACCAGCCGTTGGAAGGTATCCGGCGCGTGCGCGTTGGCTTCGAGCAGCGCCAGCATCTGCTTGTACTTCGGGATGGTGCCGAAGGCAAGCACCGGAAAGTTCACCATCAGAAAATCCTGGTTGGCGCCGGCGATGCCGGACGACAGGCGCTCGCCCTCGACGCCCATCACCTTGAGCGCGAAGCCGCGTGGCGCCGGAATCTTGTCGGAGTGGATGTCGCCGGGCGCCGAGGACAGGCGCGCGACGACGTGGTAGACACGCGCCTCGGCGAAGATTCCCTGGCGCAGCTCGGGTGGCAGATCCGCATGCACCTCCAGTTCGCCGACCAGCAGGCCGTTCGACTTGGCATGGGCGTCGCGGATTGCATGGCGGTGGCGCTCGAAGGCGCGGCCGTTGGCGGCCGCCATTTGTTTGACGATCTCGTCGGTCAGGCGGGCTTCGTCTTCAGAAACTGTTTCCACATCGGCGTAGTACGGAACAGGACGCAAAGCGATAATCCCTCAGAAAGTTGCATTAAAAACATCATTGATGCATATCTTACGAGATAGTTTGTTGCACTGCAACCGAGAGTACACTCTATCGTGCAGCTTGACGCTATAACTCCCTGAACTTTACCGTGAAAGATCGTGAGCAAAAGCAAACGGCCAAAAGAGCACTGATTTTGATTGCTGATTAGTCGAATTGAGCGCTCGGGTTCAGCCAAGCCGAAAGCAGTAACGCGCTTAAGTACGTCTAACAAAACCCTCCGCTTCCCAGCAGAGCAACATGGGCGTTACACTGTGCCTTAACGAACTTCCGTAGCCAGAGAACGGAAGTTCAATGTACCGATCGGCAACCGTGCGTTCCCGGTCGAGGGAAACGCGGACTGCCTGTAGTATGGGCACTTATGGCTCATAGCACAGACATCGTGAACATGGAAACGAACTTGCGTTCCCCAGCAGCAACTGAACCGGATTTCAGCGCGCTATTCGACGCCACACCATCTCCTTATCTGGTGCTGTCATCAGACCTCCGTATTGTTTCAGTCAACCGTGCTTATCTCCGTGCGACCAGTACAGTCCGTGAAGATATCCTCGGCAAGGGTATTTTCGAGGTTTTTCCCGACAACCCTGCGGACTCAGCCGCTAACGGCGTTGAAAAGCTGGAGGCGTCGCTCCTGCGCGTGTTGCAAACCAGGTCTGCAGACACGATGGCTATCCAAAAATATGACATTCGGGTGCCAGGGCCGCATGGCACATGTTTCGAGGAGCGCTATTGGATCCCGATTAACACCCCGGTTTTTGGTGCCGATGGGGAGGTAACACACATCATTCACCGCGTCGAAGACGTTACCGAATTTGTCAGGGCGAAAGACAATACCGCTCGCATGGTATGCAAGATCGACGATCAAGCAATTGAAATCGAGATTGCAAACAGGCGTCTGCGAGAAGCGAACGACACACTCGAGCAACGTGTGATGGCACGAACCGAAGCGCAACGCTTAACGGAAGAAAAACTCCGTGCAAGCGAACTTCGCTTTCGGCTGATGGCCGATTCCATTCCTCAGATGGTCTGGATCATTGACGAGAGCGGTCGAATCATATATTTCAACAAGCAGTGGTCTGCCTATACCGGCGTCGTCTCGGACAACAATACACTTGATGAGATTTCTGGGAAATTCTTACATCCCGACGATCAGGGTATCACCATGAAGGCGTGGGAGCTTGCCAAAAGAAGCGAGAAGAATTTCGGGGTCGAACACCGTATCCGATCAGCCTCAGGCGAATACCGCTGGTTCCTGGCGCGTGCGGAGCCTTACCGAGACCCTCAGTCGGACCAGATTGTCATGTGGTTCGGTACATCTACCGATGTCCACGACCGCAAACTGGCCGAGGCTGCGCTGAGCGAGCGCGAGGAACAGCTGCGACTAGCGATCGATGCGGCGGACGTCGGCGAGTGGGACGTCGACATGGAAACCGGAACCATGTATTGGCCGCCCCGCGTGAAGGCCATGTTCGGGATATCGGCTGCCTCTTCGGTCACGCTGCAGGACTTTTACGATGGAGTCCACCCGGACGATCGCGAGCGTACGTTGACTTCGTTTGCAAACACTGCTGATCCGCAATTGCGCGTCCAATACGAGGCTGAATACAGGACGATAGGCAAGGAAGACCAGCTCATTCGCTGGGTTGCTGCAAAAGGCCGGGGTCTGTTTAACGAGTCGGGTAAATGCGTACGCATCATCGGTACGGCCATCGACATCACCAAACGCAAGGCAGATGAAGAAGCATTGCGCGAAAGTGAGGAACGCCTACGGCAGGCTGACCGGATAAAGGACGAGTTCCTGGCAATGCTTGCCCATGAGTTGCGCAATCCGCTTGCTCCCATCATCGCTGCCGCCGAGCTGCTACAGCTGGGGAAGCTGAACGATGAACGTGTTCAGCGCACCAGCCAGATCATCGGCAGGCAAGTACGTCATATGACCAGCCTGGTGGATGACTTGTTAGATGTGTCACGGGTTACCCGTGGCTTGGTAGAGCTGGACAACGCGCCGGTCGACATCAACCACATCGTTGCTGATGCCATGGAGCAGGTCACCCCATTGATCCGTACGCGGCGCCATCATCTGGAAGTGCATCTGACTCCGAATGCAACGATCGTACTAGGAGACAGGAAACGGTTGGTACAAGTGCTTGCCAACGTGCTCAATAACGCCGCCAAGTACACGTACGAAGGCGGCAAAATCCGATTGCGGACTGATGTTCGTGACTCGCGCGTACTCATTGAGGTAGCGGATAACGGCATTGGCATGGCACCCGACCTGGTATCGCGAGCCTTCGACCTGTTTGCGCAAGCCGAGCGCTCGTCTGACCGATCCTCTGGAGGGCTGGGCCTTGGGCTCGCGCTAGTCAAGAGTCTTGTTGGACTACACCATGGTACGGTAACGTGCGAAAGCGCCGGGGTCGACAAGGGCAGCAAGTTCACCATCTGCCTGCCTCGCCTGTGCCAGCAGGAAGACAAGCTACGAACAGGACAATCCGCCGAAGCCGGGCTGTCGAAGCAAGCGCAGAGCCTGCGCATCATGGTGGTGGACGACAACGTGGATGCAGCGGCGATGCTAGCCATGTTGCTGGAAGCGTCAGGTCACCAGGTAACCGTAGAGCATGACGCGCGCCGGGCGCTGGCACGAGCCAAGGCCGACGTCCCGCAGGTGTGCCTGCTTGATATCGGCCTGCCGGAAATGAATGGCAACGAATTGGCGCAGCAGCTACGCGCCTGTCCCGAGACCGCCAAATCGGTGCTGATCGCTGTTACCGGCTATGGCCAGGAAAAAGACCGAGAGCAATCGCTGGCTGCAGGATTCGACCATCACCTCGTCAAGCCTGTCGATATCAAGACGCTCACGTCCAAACTTGACGCGATTGGTGGCTCTGGTGCAAATTATGGACAAAGGTACGCCAACCTGCCGGTGCGCCGGCTGAGTTTACGCAGCCAGAACAGCTGCCCAGATTTCGGACGAAGTTTGCCCCTGAGTTCCCAGACCTCGTAGGTCGAACTGCCCTTTGCGAATGCGATGCATGAGCTCAATGCCTTGTATTGTCGTGGTAGCGGAAGTGAAGCTTTTCAACCCCAGCATCGGTCCAAGTCTGGATTTGACATTGCGATGGTCCTGCTCGATCAGATTGTTTAGATATTTTGACGAGCGAAGCTTCGTCAAGTCAGGAAGACGTCCCTGCTCTTGAAGTTCGCGAACGGCACGGTGGGAAGCGGCATAACCGTCCAGCGTAATAGTCTCGGGTAACCGGCCTTGAGAACGTATTGCTTTACGAAAGAATGCCTTGGCCGAAGCGACGTTGCGCCGCGGGCTGAGCCGGAAGTCGACGGTATTGCCGGTCGAGTCGACAGCCCGGTAGAGATAAGCCCACTGGCCGCGGATCCTGACGTAGGTCTCGTCCACCCGCCAGGAGGTGCCAGCCGACGTCGCGAAGCGGCTCCAGCGTTTGTCGAACTCCGGTGCGTACCGCTGAACCCAACGCAGGATTGTTGTGTGAGCGATCGGCATGCCTCGCTCAGCCATCATCTCGACCAGGTCTCGGTACGACAGCTTATAACGCAGGTACCAGCGCACGCAAAGGATGATGATCTCTTGTTCGAAGTGTCGGCCCTTGAACAGGTCGCTCGTGCTCGCGTGACTACGCATGTCAGGCAAAGGCCGTCATTCTAGCTGAGCTGCAGGTTTGCACCAGAGCCAATAGTTGCTGCCTCGGATCCTTTTTCTTCGAGAAGATCTCGGCGGCCAGGTTGGTGCGCGATGCTTTGTCCCGGTTCCATGCAGCCATCACCGCAAAGACCGTCGGATGGGCGAGCACCATGTCGAGCAGGTGATGCTCATCAATGCCGGGGAGATCGTCGCCGGCGCCATTGCGGTCGATCGCGAGACGGAACTCGCGAATTGACTGGCGTGGTTCGTCACCCAGCCACGAAGCCTGTTCCGCGATCGCCAGTTCCTCGATAAGCCAATCGTAGTCCAGTCCGATCCACTCCGCGCTGCTTGGCTGCATGCCATTCATGTCGAGATAGACATGCACGCGTTGCCAGTCCTTGAAACGCGTGGCCAGGGCTTTCTGATAACGCTTCAATTGCGTAGGCGACTCCCGGGCGCCAACTTTGTTCTCGATTGCCACCAGCAGCTTCATGCCGGGAACGAGCACAAGCACGTCGAGGCGGCCGGAGTCCTGTGTCAGGACGACCTCGCGATCGATCACGACGTCGGCAAACGACTGTATCGCCATCTGGCTAGGTGCGATACGGCGCCGCGGCACGAGCGGCAAGGCGGTGCTCGAGGCGGTGTCCCAGCAAGCGGTTAACAAGCGGCGTAGTACTGCAGCGTTCAGGCCGTGTCCTTGGCTCGGATCTAGCAACCATGCGAGAAATCGGGAGACCGGGATCTCGCTCGGATAACAAATTTGGAGCGGACGCGACTCGCGGGACGCCTCAATGGCACCCTGGACAGTGCGATCAGCAAAAAAACGGTCGATATCGGCGGCAAGTGTCATCGCGGTCGCTTCATGGAAAAGGGGAGATTCTATCTGGTCGCGCATTGTCTAGGCATAAGTCGCGCGCAGGAAATAAGGCCGTACCGGCAAGCGCCGGTATGATAGTGCTCCGCTTTATAGTGCTGAAAGCGCCCGAAGAGGTAATCCCGGTAACTCGAAAAACATGCAGCAGATGCTGACATTCTACAGCCTCGGCTGCTGAATTGATGTTGCGGGGCCGAAGCAAGGGATGCCGCCCCGCCCCCACGTTACTTGCCCTTTGGCTGATTATTGCCCCGGCCACTACCGGACGGATTGCCAGTCTTGCTTGGTGCGTTTTCGAGTGCTGCCATAATTTTCTCCTTGAATATTGTCAACGGCGATTGAAAACTGATACAGATTTCGTCGTCCCAGCGATTTAAAACTGATACACCGCCGTCGCCGAACACCGTCCGTGTTCAGCCCATTTCTGCAACATCGCTCCCCCTCATCATCCCGGCCTGTCGCTGGTGCTTCAGCCGGTAGCTCTCACCTGCAATCGGCACGATATGCGCATGGTGCAGCAGCCGGTCGAGCAGGGCCGCGGTGAGCGTCGTATCCTGCGCAAAGGTCGTGTCCCATTGTCCGAACGGCAGGTTACTGGTCACGATCAGGCTGCTGCGCTCATACAAGGCCGCGATCACCTGGAAGAACAGGTTGGCCTGTTCCCGGTTCATCGGCAAGTAACCTATCTCGTCGATGATCAAGAGCCGATATGCCTTGATCGCGCGGTGCATCACCGCTTTCAAATTGTTCTGCGTATGCGCCGTCGTCAGTGCCAGCATGAGGTCGGCCGCCGTCGTGAAGCGCGTCTTGATGCCGGCCTGCGTGGCCTTGTAACCCAGTGCCATCGCCAGGTGCGTTTTGCCTACACCGCTCGGCCCGACCAGTACCACGTTCTCATGCCGCTCGACGAATCCCAGGCCGGCCAGCTCCTCGACTTGGCTGCGCTTTACGCCTTTGGCGAAGTCATAGTTAAATTCGTCCAGCGTCTTCACCACGGGGAATCCTGCCAGACGGGTCATCGTGTTTTGCTTGCGCACGTTGCGCCCAGCTGCTTCCTCCCTCAGCAGCCCCTCCAGGAAGTCGCTGTAGGCCATCTCCTGTTTCGCTGCTTTCTGGGTTGCGGCGCCGTAGCCCTGTGCCACGAACGGCAGGTTCAGGCTCTCGCACAACGCCGCGATACGCTCATGCTGCAGGTTCATGCCGCCACCCCTTCCGATACCCGCACCAGCAGCGCGTCATACACCTGCAACGGATGCTGTACCGGAGAAGGTTGCGCGATCCGCTCCACCACTGCTGCCGGCCGCGGCGCCGCAGGTGCTGCAGCAGCCGGCTGCGGCCTGGCTGCCGCGATGTCCGCCCGCCACGGTGCCGGCAGCGCTTGCAGGTGCTCCACTTCCCGCTTCAAGGCTTCGGCTGGCGGTTCTCCGGTCGTGCCGTGGATGCGCGCATTGGCCACTTCGCGCAGCCAGTGGGCCACCTCGACGTTGGCCGTCACGACGTCGAGCTTCTGGCCGCTCTGTGCCAGCCGGCTCGCCAGCGGCACATAGAACGATCGGCGCAGGTAGCCGTTGAACCGCTCGACCTTACCCTTGGTCTTGGCCCGGTACGGCTGGCACAGCTTGATCACGAAGCCGCTATGCCTGGCATAGTCCAGGAAGCCGGCGTGGAAGCGGTGCTCGCCCTCACCGTACGCATCGCGCTCCAGTACCACCGTCTTCATATTGTCGTACAGGACCCGCCGCGTCACGCCGCCGAACGCTGCAAAGGCGCGCTCGTGGCAGGCGATCAGGGTATCCACCTTCATGTTGTTGACGAACTCCACGTAGCTGGCCCGGCTAAAGCCGAGCGTCGCGCAGAACGCGTGCAATGGCGCGCTGCCTTTACGAAATTCGACCCAGTCCACCTGCAGCTGCTCACCCATCGCCGTCTCGAAACGCACCACCGGATCGGCGGGAGGCGCCGGGCGCAAGGTGCGCACGAAGGCCCTCAACTGGCTCATGCCGCCCTCGTAGCCGCGCGCGGCAATCTCGCGGTACAGCACGGTGGCTGGAATCACGTCGGGCTGAGCAGCTTGCTGCCGATCCCTCAGGTACTGCTCGAACTGCGCCAGCTTCGTCTGGCGTTTGACTTTGCGTTCGTACTTCGGCACGGCCTCCAGGGCCAGGTGCCGGCGCACCGTGTTCACTGCACAGCCTACCTCGGCGGCGATCTGCCGAAGGCTTAACCCATGCTTCTTCAGTAGTTGGATTTCCACGTACACCTCTTTGGGTTTCAAGGCCGCTCCGCAAAGCGGCCATCTTCTCAAAATGGTGTATCAGTTTTCAATCGCTGCCTGTATCAGTTTACAACCGCTGCTGACAAATATTCCCGGCTTGGAATGGCACGGCCCGGGATGTGCCGTGCTAAAAGGTTTCAAAGTCCGGCCGTTCGTCGACGTCGTCCCGATCGACGTCATCCTCGACTAGCCAGGCCTCGATGTTCTGCCTGAGTTCTTCGAGTTCCTTATCGCGGACCGGCACGATTTCAAATTTGCCGGCAGCAGTTTCCTCCGCCAGCGTGATCCGGTACCGCATTTCTGCATAGATAATGCCCCTGTTGCGCGGGTCCTTCAGGCTGACTTCGACGGCACCTCCGTTAACGCTCACATGCCACCCCAACGCGGCATTCACTGCTAGATGGGGCATAAGTGCCTTCCTGAGGCCATTTGTCAGCCAATTCACAAACAGGATTCGTGTTGAGCAGTCGCGGGCAAAGTTTTCTTTGAGATAGCCCGGCATCTGGCCGACGCCACCGTCCACAACCATTCTACGAAGCGGCGCTCCATGTGTGCCGTCATGCTCATCCACGACAAAGCGTAAGCACCCAAAATCCGCAGGTGCAACTCTGCCCATGAAATCGGTGACAACATCGGCATTGGCGAAAGCACTGGAAACGAGACCAGACTCAAGAAAGAACTCGTCATGCCAAGAGGGTGCGACCCAGCGCAGTCCGGTAACGTCCGGCTGGCAGCGTGTGAAGTCGACGAGCATCCGGTCGCGAATCCGCGGGCGGCAGATTTCGATACGCACCCATGGCCTGTCGTACCACATGCGTATCGTGCTGTCGTCGCGGAGAGCTGCTAAGTAAGACTGCATGACTTCAGCGATTCGGTAGTTCAATGCGGACACGCCATCGACCACCTCGGAATGATTGATGATGCGCGACTTCACCGATAGGAACCAGAAGCCTCTTACATTTGCTGGCGCAAGGAGGTCGCCCTCGGACAACTTAGTTAAGGCGACCAATTCTGCAACCATAGTCGGGTTGCGGACGAGTTGAACTTGCTCGATCCGTTCGGCGAGGTCTTCAGCAAGGTGGTTTAGAGCTTGTTCTTTGTCGTCTCTAGCTCGCTGCGATAGAAGATCGCACAGGGTTTGGCTCTGTCCGGCGTTCAATTGCTGCGCCAGAAGCGTCTTCACGTATCGCAGGTAGGGAGCCTGTCAGAATTTCTGTGTGGAACGGGGTCATGAAATAATCCCGAAAGGACTGTTCCATGACCGAAGTGATGACCACCAAGAAGCCCAAAAAACAGAAAGCAGCGTACCCGTTTCCCGTTGAGCTGATCGACCAGTTGCTGGCCCAGGTTGAGAACAAGGACGCCGAGTCGATCCTTGGCGAATCGGGCCTCGCCGGGCAGCTCAAAAAAATGCTGGCCGAGCGTATGTTGTCGGCCGAGTTGAACCACCACCTGGCCAACGAGGAAGACGGCAGCAGAAACCACCGCAACGGTAGCAGCCCGAAGAAGGTCTTGACGCCAGGCGGGGAGCTCCACCTGGACATTCCGCGCGATCGTCTGTCGAGCTTCGAGCCCAAACTGGTGGCCAAACATCAGCGCCGGATGTCGGGCTTCGACGATCACGTTATCAGCATGTACGCTCGTGGTATGAGCGTGCGCGAGATTCAGGCGCATTTGCTGGAGTTGTACGGCACCGAGGTGTCGCCAGACCTGATTTCGACCATCACCGACGAAGTGCTCGAGGAGGTCGCGCAGTGGCAGCAGCGGCCGCTCGAGGCGATGTATCCGATCGTGTATTTCGACGCGTTGCGCCTGAAGATCCGGGACGAAGGCACGGTCAAGAACAAGGCCGTATATCTGGCCTTGGGCATTCGTGCCGACGGCCGCAAGGAAGTGCTGGGTCTGTGGATCGAACAGACCGAAGGCGCCAAATTCTGGCTGAAGGTTTTCAACGAACTCAAGAACCGCGGACTGGACGATATCCTGATCGCCGTCGTCGATGGCCTGCGCGGCTTCCCGGAGGCCATCGAGGCCGTTTATCCGCAAGCGCAGATCCAGACGTGCATCGTGCACCTGATCCGCAATTCGACGACGCTTGCGGCCTGGAAGGACCGGAAGGAACTGGCAGCGGCGCTCAAGCCGATCTACCACGCTGCCAACGCCGAGCTGGCCGAAGCGGCGCTGGATGCCTTTGCAGAAGGCCCATGGGGCACCAAGTTTCCGACCGTGGCCGCGATGTGGCGGCGCCAGTGGCAGCAGGTGATTCCGTTCTTTGCCTACCCACCTGAAGTGCGCACGATCATCTACACGACCAACGCTATTGAAAGCCTGCATATGCGTCTGCGGAAGATCGTCAAGAACCGTGGTCACTTCCCCAGCGACGAAGCCGCGACCAAGTTATTGTTCCTGGCCTTGCGCAATATCGAGAAAGATTGGAAGATGCCACAGCGTACCTGGAAGCAGGCTGCCAACCAGTTCGCCATCATGTTCGGCGAGCGCTTCACGAACGCGATTATCTAACTACGAATTCTGGCCCCGCACACAGAATTTCTGACAGGTCCCAGGTAGGCGTTCGGATCCGGGTTCTCTAGTCCTTGCAAGAGCGATACTGAAACGCCGAGAACATCTGCCAGTGCTGTTGCGTAACCGACGCTTGTCTGTCCGGTTTCCTCGATGCGTTGATAGTGCCGAGCAAGGGACTCGGTCACAGGTTTGCACATCAGCTTTGCGGCACTCGTCGCAAGCGCGCCCTGCGTCAAGCCTTTTTCCTCGCGTAAAGCGCGAAGTCGTGTGGGATTGATTGCGAATGATGGACGTCCCATTTTTGCTCCGTTTGGTAAGTAGGAGCATGATCCACGAACCTGTTTATGTCGTCGATAGACATAAACACGTCATAAACCTCAGGTGCGTCTGTGAAAAGCCGAGAGTAGACTACAAGGAAGGACTGTTGCCGGCCTATTATGTTGCAAAATCGTCAATAAGAATTGGCGCTCCTAGACTCGTTGGCGAAATTAAGTACAGACTATGCCTGCTGAAGCTGAGCTAAGTCAGGCTTTGCAATTTAGGTCTGGATTTTCGTATAGTACCGTCGGCCAGCGGGAGGAAATTGCCGTTCTGGGCAGGGACCGAGCCAGTCCCGTTCGATGCCGCGTTCCGCAAGCAATCGCGTTATAGTCTCAGCATCGTAAGAAACCGATAGATCAACATCCCGAAAAAAATGCATCAGCACGAGTGAGCGATGGTATTCGACTCCTGACTGAGCTCTTACCACGCTGATCGCAGCATGCTTGTGCGCCAGCTTGGCCCATAAAATCCGCCGGGCATAAAAGTGCCAGTTGGATTCCTCGCACTCTTCCAGCGCTCGCAGTGTTTCCGGGAAGGCGTGCCGATCGAGGGCTGCAGGATTCCAGCCAGTGTCTTTGGCGAGACGGTTGATCGTAACTTTTTCTGGCTTCCTGACAGATGCATACAGGGCAGCGGCTGTCTGCATAACCGAGCGCGCCCGCTCGCTATCTTTCTCACTTTTCCGCGGAACTTTGGTCGGGCCTACCGGCCTCGGTTTCAATTGCTGAAGCTTTCGTCTTAGCTGGGTAATCGCTTCCAGATCGAGAGACACAAGTCGCTTCATCAATCCATAATGCGATTTCCACAAATCTTCTATAGAACAATCAGGAATATCGCGAGCATGATCAGCAAGCTCGCGCAAAAGGCCGGCGATACGCTGTTTAACGCTCGGCTTATTAACCCTCCCGGTGCCAATGCCGATGCCGACCGCCCGTCGTTTCATGGCGGGCTGTTCAATGCCCTCCGTTCGCCCATTCCCGCTGGTCGCACCAATGGTGCTCAGGAACTGGGCCGCATCGCGAAACAGGAAATGCGCAAATAGCAGGTGGCGGCCGAGTGGTGGTTCTGTGACACAGGAATCGTTCAGCATCTTCAACCATTCACTGAGCCGGTCGTCACGATAAGCCGCATCCGTCCTGCTGAGAAAGGCTTTTCCATAGAATTTTTCCATCTCCGCCTTCACGCGGACATGGCTCACTCTGTCGTTGCCCCAACTGTAGCCGATTGCGCGTGCGCGTTCACGGTAACTTTCTACCAGCACACGTGGTGACACTGTTGCGCGCTGGGCTGACTGTAGAAGCGTTGCAGAGAACTGGGCGTAGGACAGCGCGACAGGGTCCGCTTCTTGCGCAGGCGATATGCTGTCGAATACATATTTTTTGCAGGTGCATCGCCGCCACGGTACCAGGGCAAGATTGTAGTGCCGGCCAAATGAACACTCGCAGTGAGGGCACTTGTAAAGCAAGCGGGAACCATGCCTGCTGCACACTTCTACGCCGGGAATTTGATGGGACCGGTGAATGTAGCGAACACCATAGACATCCAGATCTTCACGCAGGCATTCCAAACAAAGTCGGATCGTCTCAGTTGAAAACCGCTTTGGCGTACTCGTGGCATTGTTCTCGGCCCCTCTTCTTGGACTGGCAGGAAACGACAGTCCGTTGAAAATTGCGAGAAGTGGGTACAGCGTATGTGAGCGCAAGATCTCCGTAAGCGTGCAGCCCAACCACCTGTAATGTCGCCGCGATGACATGCAGACTCGAGGTTTTCTACTTCGAGGATCCCATGACCCGTCAACGCATTTCCGCATCGACCTGGCATGAGCATGTCGCGCATTGGCGCAGCAGCGGACTGCCTGTCCAAGCCTATGCCCACGAGCATAATATCGGCGTGGAGCGCCTCAGATACTGGGTGCGCCGCATCGAGCGCATGGCCAGTGGCACCCAGCTGCTGCCGGTGCGCATTGGCTCTCCAGGCTCTTCGACTCCCCTGGAACTGCGCAGCGCCTCGGGCTGGAGCCTGCGCATGGATGGCGGCGTCGATGCCGCCTGGCTGGCCAGACTACTGCAGGAGTTGCGGTGAAACTGCTGCCCGAATCGATCTGGCTGGCTGTCGAGCCAGTCGACATGCGCACCGGCATCGACGGACTGTCGCTGCACGTGCAGCAGGCCTTGGGCCGCGCGCCCTGCGATGGGACAGCCTACGTGTTCAGCAACCGGCGCCGCACGCGGATCAAGGTGGTGAGCTGGGATGGCACTGGCGTGTGGATGTGCCTGCGCCGTCTGCATCGGGGCCAGTTCGTCTGGCCGCAGCCGGGCGAGAGTTGCTGGCAGCTCAGTGCCGAGCAGTGGCAGTGGCTGGTGATGGGCGTGGACTGGCAGCGCCTGTCGGCCCAGGCGCCGGCACAGTGGCGGCTATAGATGCCGACGTAAACTGTTTCGCTTGTAAACGTCGGACCGGTTCGCTACACTTTCACCATGAACCTGCTCGATCAACTTGCCCAGACCGATATCGCCCCAGCCATGCTGGCGCAGGTTCGGGCGCTGTTCGAGCAACAGCAGGCGCAGCTGGCCGAGAAGGACTTCAAGATCACGGCATTGACACACGAACTGGCCTACCTGAAGCGCATCCGCTATGGCAAGGCCAGCGAAGTGCTCACCGGCGAGCAGCGTTCGCTGTTCGAGGAAGCGGTCGACATGGACCTGGCCGCCATCGAGCAGGAGCTGGAGAATCAAGCCAGCGTCAAACCTGCGCGCAAGCGCGCCGGTCGTCAGGCACTGCCACCGGAACTGCCACGCATCGAGCACCGCCACGAGCCCGAGTCGTGCGCTTGCGGTCAGTGCGGCGCCAACCTGGTCAAGATTGGCGAGGACGTCAGTGAGCAGCTCGACGTGGAACCGGCGCGCTTCTTCGTGCACCGCCACATTCGCCCGCAATATGCTTGTCGCGCCTGCGAGACCGTGACGGCGGCGCCGGTGCCGCCAGCGGTGATCGACGGTGGCCTGGCCGCACCCGGCCTGCTGGCATGGGTTGCCGCCAGCAAGTACCTCGATCACCTGCCGCTGTACCGGATCGAGCAGATCGCCGCGCGCCAGGGCGTGCCGCTGGCGCGCTCGACACTGGCGCAGTGGATCGGGCGGATTGGCGTGGCCCTGCAGCCACTGGCCGAACGCCTGAGCGAGCTTCTGCGCCAGCGCAGCTGCCTGCATGCCGACGAAACGCCGGTGCGCCAGCTCGATCCTGGCAGCGGCAAGACCCGCCAAGCCTATTTATGGGCCTACCGCTCCGGCACTTGGGAGGATGGGCCACCGATCGTCGTCTTCGATTACCAGGAAAGCCGGGCCGGCAAGCACGCCCGCGATTTCCTTCAGGACTGGCGCGGCCACCTGATGGTGGACGACTACGCCGGCTACAAAGCCCTGTTTGCCAATGGGCCGACCGAACTGGCGTGCCTGGCGCACATCCGTCGCAAATTCTTCGACCTGCACGCTGCCAGCAGCAGTCCTGTCGCCGACGAGGCGCTGCGCCGCATTGCGCAGTTGTACGCCATCGAGCAGGACGGCGCAGACACAACGCCGTCCGAACGGCTGGATCTGCGCCAGGCGCGCGCCGTGCCGGCGCTGGCCGATCTGCACGCCTGGCTGCTGTCGATGCAGCGCACCGTCGCCATCGGAAGTGGTACGGGCAAGGCCATCGAACACTCCCTCAAGCGCTGGAATGCCCTAGTGCGCTATGCCGATTCCGGCATCCTTCCGATCGACAACAACCCGGTCGAGAACGCGATCCGTCCCATCGCCATCGGTAAAAAGAACTGGCTGTTTGCCGGCTCTGAACGCGCCGGCCGCCGCGCCGCCGTCATCCAGAGCCTGTTTGCCACTGCCAAACTCAACGGCCTGGACCCGGCACGCTGGCTCGCTGAGACACTTGAGAAACTGCCTACCTGCCCGAACAGCCGAATCGACTCGCTGCTGCCATTTTCGGACTCTACGCTGGCTTGATTCCGCTGTGAAGGTGGAGCGGTTGGACGCTTACAGATCTCCAATGTGCACGCTTCCACATCCTCACCTATCCGCGGTCCGAGCATCTCGATATGCGGGGGGATCCAGGCAGACAAATTGAACGGGGCGCAGTTGAATAACTCCTGGAAAGTGGCGGTCGGTGTCCCGTTACAGCTCAGTATATGAAACCGCCCGACAACGGAAATGATTGCTTCATCTGGCAAGGACGGCGCGACGAGGCAATGCTCAGGCCCAGTTGTTGCAAGAGATATAGGCGTATCACTCTGCAGCAGGTGCCGGTCGTGACTTGGTTGCACCAGAGAATCGGATGATATTCTTGTTGCCATGACGGTCCCGCTGCCCTATCGGACGAGCACTAGGCTCGCTGTGCTTGTTCTTACTTTAGGCTGCGCAGCGGTTGGGGACAAGGGTCCTCGAGTGGTTGGAACTGAAATCGGCTACTGATGGCCGCAGACTACAGTTTCAAGCGTCTGCGCGCACGTGGTTTGACAAACATTGATGGCACATCAACAGAGCACTCTACCGCCGCAGAGCTAGATTTGACAAACATTGACGAATCAGTAACATACCTAAGCTGTTGATTTTACAGGTGCGGATTTGACAAACATAATTTTGCTCTCTCAAGTGGTGCTTAAAGCACTTTGGGTGATGTTGTCGTTCGTGATAGTGTTCTTTCTTTTCTGCATCAAGGACGGGAAGGATGTACATCAGCGAACTGACGGTTGAGGGGTTCCGCGCATTTAATCAGCCATTTACCGTGAAGTTGAACAAAGG
Organism: Massilia timonae CCUG 45783; assembly: GCF_000315425.1. Taxonomy (GTDB): domain Bacteria; phylum Pseudomonadota; class Gammaproteobacteria; order Burkholderiales; family Burkholderiaceae_D; genus Telluria; species Telluria timonae. Next base: position 937,971 of record NZ_JH992922.1, read on the forward strand.
TCTGACGGTAATGGTTGGCGAAAACGGTGCCGGCAAGACTGGCGTCATTAGTGCGCTGCGGCAGTTGTTCGTTGATTCGGAAGCTGGGCGTTACGCTGTGGACGATCAGGACTTCCACCTCGGTTTTGCTGTAGGTGACGCACGCGCGCAAAGCTTTAAGGTCTCCGCGACATTTTCCGCTTTAGACATGGCCGAGAAACTAGCTTTCATGGCTTGGGAAGATATCGATCACAACACCAAACTACATCTGCACGTCGAGACCCGTGAATACCGTGCCCGGCCTAAGCGGTCGCTATGGGCCGGCAAGACTAAGGCCACGGTGGAGCCGGAGGTCCTCGACCTGATCCGCTGTATTTACTTGCCGCCGCTACGCGACGCGGAAGAGAAACTGTCGAACGGCTCGCGGTCCCGACTTGCGAAGCTGCTGAAGGTCATCTGCAAGAAGGACTTGTTGAAGCACGAGGATGATGGCACGGATCATCCTCTGGTCGCGAAAGTAAAGGAGTTCAACAAAGAGCTAGCGGAGTGCGACGATTACGAGATCAAGAAGGCCAATGCGCTGATTTCGGATAGCTTGAAGAAGGCGATCGGGGAAAGCCTAGCGCAGGGTACGCGCATCCAGTTTTCGGAAAGTGATTTCTCGCGAATCGTTGAGAGCTTGCGTTTGCTGTACTTCCCGGACTTGTCCGCGGTGGACACTAGCCAATTCCGCAGCCTGAATGAAAACAGCTTGGGCTACAACAATCTGATCTACATTGCCTCGATCCTGGCTGAGCTGCATCTCGAATCTAAGCTTCCTGACCAGGACAACGGCCTCTTCCATCTCTTGCTGATTGAAGAGCCAGAGGCGCATTTGCATCCGCAGCTGCAAACGCGCCTTCTGAAGTATCTGGCTGACACGGCGCAGGAAACTGGGGTTCAGGTCATCGTGACCACGCATTCTACCGTGCTTGCCTCGGCAGTGCCGATGCATGCCATTGTGCACATGACCGCCGGAGCACCGCCTGTCGCGACCCGTCTAGCCGAGTGCGGTCTCCCGGATAAGAGTGAACGCTTCGTGAACCGATGGTTGGATGTTACCAAGTCCAACCTGCTGTTTGCGCGCGGCCTGATGTTTGTGGAGGGCATCGCTGAAGCGATTTTACTGCCGGAATTGGCGAAGCTTGTGCTGAAAGCACAGCCTATAGGAAAGCAAACTTTGCATGACCTGGGGGTGAGTGCGATCAATCTCAATGGCATCTACTTCAAGCACTTCATGCAGCTGCGGAACGTGTCAATGAATTTGAAACACCTGGTGGAATGATGAGAGTCTAACTCTCTTGTTCAGGCTGCTTTTTTCTCCGTGACTGGTGGATTGATCCATGCCGCTGTCGGCAATTTGGTCTGTCGTGGTACGCAGTGCTTGAAGCGGCCCGGCGTGCGTTGGTAGGCGCTTTCAAGCGTTGCCTGGCGCAGCTTGCGGATCTCGGCGGCACGGCCGGCATGGACGCTTTCCGGGGTCATCATGCCGATGCCGGAATGGCGGTGCTGCTGGTTGTACCAGGTGAAGAAGGCTGCGCAGTGGGCGCGTGCGTCAGCGAGCGAGCCAAAGCGCGCCGGGAAGCCGGGCCGGTACTTCAAGGTCTTGAATTGCGCCTCGGAATACGGGTTGTCATCCGAAACGTAAGGGCGGCTATGCGATTTGGCGATGCCCAGATCGCTCAGCAGCGTAGCGACCGGCTTGGAGCGCATGCTGCTGCCGCGATCGGCATGCAGGGTCAAGGTACCAGGCGCGATATTTTCCTTTGCGGCGCTGTCGGCGATCAGCTGTTCGGCCAGTTCGGCGGTCTCCCGTTCGGCCACCATCCAGCCGACGACGTAGCGGCTGAAGATGTCGAGGATGACGTACAGGTGGAAACAGGTGCCCCGGACCGGTCCCTTGAGTTTGGTGATGTCCCAGCTCCACACCTGGTTTGGTGCGACGGCCAGCAGTTCCGGCTTGGTGTACTCCGGATGGCGCAACTGGTTACGGCGTTCGCGCACGGCAGCGCAGCCTTGTAGCAGGCGGTACATCGTGCGTACCGACGCCACATAGCGCCCTTCGTCGAGCAGTTGAGCGTGGATGGCGGCCGGCGCACAATTGGCAAAGCGTGGGCTGTTGAGCACCTCCAGCACGACACGCCGCTCATGCTCGGACAACGCGAGCGGTGGCCGTCGGGCTGGCGCAGCCGGCGTCACGGGCGCTAACGAACCAGGTCGTTGCGCGGTGCGATGGCGATATAGTGCGCTGCGCGGCAATTGCAATGCGCGGCAGGCTGCGGCCACGCCAACTTCGCCGGCGAGGTGATTGGCGGCGCTGATCACTTCGGCTCGCTCGGCGTGTCGGCCGTACTCAGCCCCAGCAGGGTGGAAAGTTTTTTTTGGACGTCAATGATCAGGTCGGCCTTGGCCAACTTGTCTCGCAGGCGCGCCACCTCTGCCTCCAGGTCGCGCACCTTGCGGTCCTGAGCAGCAGCTAGGTCGACCTTTGGGCCACGCTTGCGCGCGAGGACTTGAGAGGCCGCAGCGGCCTGGCGTTGCTTGCGCCAAGTGGCCAGATGGGACGAATAAATGCCTTCGCGGCGGAGCAAGGCACCGATGTCGCCAGGCGCCTGGCAGGAGTCGGCAGCGGCAAGAATGCGCAGCTTCTCGGCGTTGGAAAACGTGCGTCGCTTGGCGACCGGGACGACCTCGGGATCGGGACGGTCCACTGGCGTGGCTGGGCTGCTGGGTTCGACAGAATTGCTGATTTGATGCTTTCGGCTGTGCATGTTGGGGACCTACCGCTGTACTCTAAATTAATCGGGTAGGTGTCTCAAGTTATATTGGCACAGGGGGCTGTTCTGCAATATCGATCCCGCTGTGCCCGGCGCTAACATACCAGTACGTTGTGCCGGACTGACCGATCTTGATCCTCCCAAGACGGAAACAATGAACATTGGCGGCAAGGACGTAGTGGTAAATGTCAAACCGCATGCAGGGAACCTTCGCAAGGGAACCAATCACGCCCTGGAGTTGATCCCTGAAATCGCTACGTCTGTACATGCGCGCCTTTTTGTCGGTTTGTACAAGACCTTCGAGTACGACTTGGCCATGGAGGGAGGAAACATTAGGCCGATGGCTAAGGTTATGCATGACGAGTGGGAGACGAACGGGAAGAATAAGCAGCGCTTGGCGGAGCTGTGCGACCCGAAGACTGATTGGGCGGTAGCCAATCCCGCGGAGAAGGCGGATGCCGCGTTCGAGCTGCTGGAACTGATCGAGAACGGCGACATGGGGAAGGGGCTGTTCGCGCAACTGCTCGCTGACGCGGTCGCGAATGGTACTGCTGAGCTTGTGGTTCCGAACTACATCGCAGATGCGATCAAGTGGAGTTGCAAGCTCTGAGGCCTACAATGACCGATTTTTCCAAAGAACAGATTGCCTACGTCGAAGAACCGCTGGCCCATAACGTCTACCTGCGTGCATGCCCCGGCAGTGGAAAGACCGAAGTCATTGCCGCGAAAGTTGCTAAGGAAATGCGCGAGTGGCTGCATTTCCCGGCGGGGATCGCCGTGCTGTCATTCTCGCGCAGCGCAACGGGTGAACTGGTCGAACGCATCGCATTGGCCCGGCGCGGCGGCCGCAGCACTTTTCCGCATTTCGTGGGTACGGTGGACAGCTTTTTCCTGAAGCTGATTGTCAACCCGCTTGCCCACCGATTGACGGGTTACAAGGGGCGCGACGAGGATTTTGCGATACGTGTTGTGGATGAGAAAGCGGTCTGCTTCCATCGGACAAAGTACAAGATCGACCATGAGCACATCCCAGCCAATCGTTTCGACTGGGACCCAGCTGCGGACCGGTTCGTGTTTCGGCATCCCGTGCCCGCCAAGCAGCGGGCGCTGAATGCACTGAAATTGGAAAAGTACCAGCTCGAGGATCTCGCCGCAGCGAAGGCAGCCTTCAATTCCAATGGTTTCGCTACCTATAAGGATGTGGAGCGGTTGGCTCTGGAGATCCTGAGTAGTGAGCAGTTTAACGAGCATGTGTACCGCTTAGTAGCACGGTACCCGCATATCATGGTCGACGAGTGCCAAGACCTGTCGGCGGATCAAATTGCGATCTTTGCGCAACTTGCGGGGAGAGGGGTGACCTTCCACCTCATCGGCGATCTGGAGCAAGCGATCTATTTGTTCAGGAATTGCAAACCGGACGACGTCGCGGAATTCGTGCGCGCTCTGGATTGCAAAGAAATGCTGTTGCGGCGGAATTTTCGCAGCGGGCAAAGTATCGTCAACCTGCATGGCGCACTTGTCAAAGCCGATAAGATCACAGGGCAAGCAAATTACGCTGAAGCAACGTGTTACCTCGTGGAGTACCGGGATTGCCCAAGTGAGGCACTGGGGATTTTTGACGAGCTGGCGGCAGACCATGCGCGGTCTGTGATCGTGGCGCGTGGGCACAGTACGCTGCACAGGATGCGCGTGGGCGAAGCGGCACAGGGCGCGGTACAAGGGCTTGCTGCAGCCATTGCGAGCTTCGCGCGCGGGCGTGCCGGTGATTTGCATGAGGCCTTGTCCGCATTTGCCGGGTACTTGGCAGAGGAATGCATCCAGCAGGATACTTTGGGGGAAGACGCCTTCTGCCGGCCTGTGGAAATGCAGTCGGCATTGGATTGGCACCGATTTCTTTCTGACTGCTTGTCCGTGCTTGTTGAGGCGGGTTTGGCAGAGCAGTCCCTTACTTGGTCGGCCTGGTGTGCTTTGCACAAGAAGGCGCTTGCTACCTTGGCGACAGTACCGTGTCCAAATGCTGAGTGCGAGAGCGTTCACAGAGCACTCATGGCGCGGCAGCATCGGGCCCCCTCGGGACTGGGCGCGGCCTTGGTGGGAGCGGTGATTGCACCCGGAAGTCCGCGTTCAGCCAAACGCCGGCTGGCGACCATTCACGAAGTGAAAGGGGAAACCCATGACTTGACCATGCTTGTGTCGAGCAGCCGGCAGGGCGAGCAAGCACACTGGAAGGAGTGGGTGGGTAATCCCGCATCCGAGGCGGCCCGATTGGCTTATGTCGCTTCCTCACGGCCGCGTCACATCCTGATCTGGGCGGTTAAGACGTTGAAAAAGAATGAACGAGAGGCTTTGATGCTGCTGGGTTTCCATAAATCTCTGCAGCTCTGAGTTCCATCACTAGCTGCGCTTGCTCCCCGCGCGATCGATTACTAGCCAGTTTTGCTCTGTCGGACAGTAGGTATTTTTACTTCTACTTGTCCGCCTTTACTGCATGCGACTTAGAGCGCCTAACAAAACCTCTCGAAATACCGCCAACAGATGAGCGAGCAGGCAAGCGACAGGAATGCCTGATGGATGTCTGCTCGCCGCTCGTACCGGATGCGCAATCTGCGGAAGCGGTGCAGCCAACCCAAGGTTCGCTTGACGAGCCAACGCCACCGTCCAAGCTTTTCGCGCGACTCTACACCATAGCGCGCGATGCGAGCGGCGATGCCCCGACTGCGCAGCCAAGCCCGATGGGCTCTCGAAGCGTACGCTCGGTCAGCATGCAACTTACCTGGGCGTTTGCGGGCACGGCCAGCCAACCCTTTCATTGCCGGGATCGACTCTACCAACGGGATGAGGAAACGCGAGTCATGTACTTGGGCGCCCGACATCTGAGCCACCAGCGGAAGCACACGCCCATCGACCAGCAAATGGTGTTTGCTTCTAAGTTTGCCGCAATCGGTTGGGTTTCGGCCTGTGTGCTCGCCCCCGGCAGGTGCCGGTACGCTTGCAGCGTCAACGCAAGCTCGATCCCACATTATCTGGTCGTGCTCTCGGAGCCGTCGAAGAATCGCCGCGTGGATACGCTGCCAAACGCCGGCTAGCATCCATTTATGAAGGCGACGCCAGCATGTCATGCCACTGCCGAGTTCGCGCGGCAAGTACTCCCACGGTATTCCAGTCTTGAGAACAATCAGGATTCCGGTCAGGGCGGCGCGATCATCGATGCGCGGGCGGTTGCCTTTCGGCGATGGGCTATGGGTCGGAAGATGAGCTGCTATTAGCAACTACAGGTCTTCGGGAAGAAGTGCACGGGCCATGGCATCAGTTCGTCTACGAACACGGACGCCATGTTAGTGCCCTGACTGGACCAGCGTACGTCCGCTATCGACCCAAAGCGGACATTGCCTCTGCCGGAGTCAGTTCTTTAGGAATCGGGTTTCGGGCTGTCTGGCCTAACCGATCCGTCATCGAAATCCATTGTGTCTGGATCAGGGTCGGATGCCAGCGGTGTTCCCATAAACTTCAGCCACGCGAAACCTACTAGCCCGGCCGTGAGGGACGCTAGCAGGATTGCCATCTTTGAGGAAGTGATCACGCCGGCTTCTCCGGTATAAGCCAGGTTGGTGATAAAAATCGACATCGTGAAGCCGATGCCGCCAAGCAGGCCTGCGCCCAGCACATGACGCCACGCGAGGTCGAGCGGCAGGCGGCAGATGCCGAGCGAGACGGCGGCGAAGCTGAAGAGCAGGATGCCGATTGGCTTGCCGACGATCAGTCCAAGCAGGATGCCGAGGCTGTTGGCCGACAAGAGTTCTTCAGCCCAGCCTGCGCCGACGACAATCCCCGTATTTGCCAAGGCGAACACGGGCAGAATAAGGAAGGCGACTGGCGTGTGCAACGCATTCTCCAGGCGATGCGAGGGAGACTCGGCATCATCTTGCTTAGCCGAGTAAGGAATGGCAAAGGCTAGCAGCACCCCAGCGACAGTCGCGTGTACGCCGGACTTGAGCATCAAGAACCACATCAGCGCGCCACCCAGCAGGTATGGCACGAGCGCCATGATGCGTAGCACGCGGTTCATCAGGATCAGGATCGCAAAGACACCAAGTGCGGCCAGCAGGTAGAGGAAGGAAAACTCTGCCGTGTAGAACACGGCGATAACGATAATCGCGCCAAGATCGTCCATAACGGCGAGCGCGGTCAGAAAAATCTTGAGGGAAGCCGGTACCCCGCTGCCGAGCAGGCTCAGCACTCCTAGTGCGAATGCAATGTCGGTCGCCATCGGGATGCCGATGCCTGCCTGGGTAATTGTCCCACCATTGAACATGAAGTGGATGAGCGCCGGAATGGTGAGGCCACCTACAGCGGCCATGATCGGCAGCATGGCATTCCTGATGTCGGACAGTTCGCCGTTATACAGTTCGCGTTCAAGCTCCAGGCCGATGAGCAGAAAGAAAATCGCCATCAGCGCATCGTTCACCCAGTGCTCGATGCTCAGGCCCCCAACATACTGGTGCCAGAATCCAAGATAGCCCTTCCCCCACGGGGAATTGGCGATGATCAGCGAAGCCAGTGTGCAGAGGATCAGGAGGACTGCCCCCGCCTTGCCGGAATGGGCAAACTGCTTGAACGTGGCCGATAGTCGCTTTTCAACACGCATTTTTCTTCTCCGCCTTTGTTTGTGTGGTTTTACGGCTTGGCTGGCGATATTAGCCTACTGGAAGTAGTCAACGCACACTCTTGGATGTCTGCTTTTGGCCGAAGCGGGCCGTTCGGCTCAGCATAGCACCTCACCCGGCTAGAAATTGCAGGCCGTCACAAAGGGCAGCAGGCGACCGCAAGCGGACATTCCCAGACGGGTTGCCGAGGCTAGTGCCCGATCAGCACATCATGGCCGTCATGCTTGTCGTGGATACCAAATTTATCTACTAGCGTGGCGCTCGCCTCGTTGAGACCATGAACCTCTACTTGCGCACCGAGCCTGCGAAACTTGAACACGACCTTGTCCAAGGCACTGATCGCGGTGATGTCCCAGAAGTGCGCATGGGTGAGATCAATGTGCACCCTGTCGAGAGTTTCGGTGTAGTCGAACGAATGGACGAGCTGATCCGAAGAAGCGAAGAACACCTGCCCCGTCACTTGGTATCGGCGGGCGCGCCCCCCATCGTCGGTGTGCGAGCTGACATTGAGAAGCCGGCTGACCTTTTGAGCGAAGAAGACGCCTGACAGCAAGACGCCGGTCAGCACACCCTTCGCCAGGTCATGGGTCGCCACGGTGACAACGACTGTTGCGACCATGACGATGCTCGAACTGGCCGGGTGCTCGCGCAAATGCTTGATCGAGCCCCAGTTGAAAGTGCCAATCGACACCATGATCATCACTGCGACGAGCGCTGCCATTGGAATCTGCCTGACCCATTCACCTAGGAACACGACCAGAATAAGAAGCACGACACCGGCGGTCAAAGTTGAGAGACGGCCGCGTCCACCGGACTTCACGTTGATGACCGATTGTCCAATCATCGCGCAACCAGCCATACCGCCAATGAAGCCGGTGGCAATGTTGGCAACGCCCTGGCCCACGCATTCGCGGTTCTTGTCACTCTTGGTATCGGTGAGGTCGTCGACGATGGTGGCAGTCATCAGCGACTCGAGCAGACCTACCACCATCAGCGTTACCGAGTAAGGCAGAATGATCTGGAGGGTTTCAAGATTGAACGGCACATTTGGGATCAGGAAGGCTGGCAGGCTATCCGGAAGCTGACCCATGTCGCCCACAGTCCGAATGTCCAGGCCCAGTGCAAGTGACATACCAGTGAGCACGACAATCGCTACCAACGGGGATGGCACCGCGCGCGTCACATAAGGCAGGCCGTAGATGATTGCCAAGCCTGCAGCCGTGACGGCGTACACGTGCCAGGTAACGTTGGTCAGTTCAGGCAGCTGCGCCATGAAGATCAGGATGGCCAGCGCGTTCACGAAGCCCGTCACAACCGAGCGTGAGACAAAGCGCATCAGCCGCCCGAGCTTTATCCAACCCGCAGCGATTTGCAGTACCCCTGCGAGGATGGTGGCCGCAAGCAGGTAGTCCAAGCCATGGGTTTTTACCAGTGTCACCATAACAAGGGCCATGGCTCCAGTTGCAGCCGAAATCATGCCTGGGCGCCCTCCAAAGAAAGCGATCAAGGTGGCGATGGAGAACGAGGCGTACAAACCAACTTTCGGGTCTACGCCAGCAATGATAGAAAAAGCGATTGCCTCGGGAATGAGCGCGAGCGCGACTACAAGACCTGCAAGCAGGTCATTACGGACGTTGGACAACCAGTCCTGGCGAATAGTTTGTAGTGACATAGATATACCTTCTCAAGCGGGTGTCGCCGAGTTACAGATGAATAAGCGCGCTGCGCGGCTAGCCGCGTGCAGCGGATTGGGACGGAGATTGATAGGCACGACGTCGCACGACGCGATATCGATTTATGTGCCAATGAGAAGGGGTCTTACGGGGGAGTAACGGAGCAAAAATAACCGCGTGGCATACCGGCTCCTGGGTAGGAAGGAGCGTCCTGCCCGATACATAGACAAGCGCACTCAGCGGCGTGTGTCGCGCGCGAAGTTGTGTCAGATGTAGGGAAAGGACCAGTCATAACCCGCTATTTTGCGCCGCAGCGTGGATGCAGTCAAGGCGCTAGTGAATGTCTGCTTCTGGCCGAAAGCGGACGGTCAGCACGGCTCAGTGTACTCGGCTGTTGCCTGCTGAGCAACTAAAGGGTTTGTTAGGCGCTCTAAAGTGCTCTTGCATAAAGCGAGGAGAACGCTAGCGTTGAGTATCGCGTAAGAGAGAAGTAGTTTGCTGCTTGAAGCGTAGCTCTTCTACACTATGTCCGGTACGCATTTGCGGGAAGTGGGTCTCTAGATTGCGGTCGCTTGCAAAAACATGACTTGCTCATCAAGTCGGACGTATGCCACGATCGGCCACCATGGATCAGCAAACCATCATCCAGCGCTTACGAGCGTGCATTGAGACGGCGTCGACGCAGACGTTCCTGCGTCGCGATTTCGCGCACTTGGGCAGTGCGCGGCAGCTGAGCCGATGCTTGGCCATGCTGCAGGATGAGGGAATCATTGAGCATGCCGGCTACGGCCTTTACCTGCGACCAAACACAATTACGATAGAGAATGCGATACGTGCCATCCGCGACCGGCTTGGGCCCCGCGCGCGGCGCCTTGTAACCATCTCTGGCGTGACGGTCGCTCTAGGCGACACTCGAGAGCGGCCGAACCCACAAACCCTGCTCGATGCGAAAAAACTTGCCTCGGCCGTACGCGTCGTCCAATGCTGCACGGTCGACGAAATTCGGCGCAAGAGTTTAGAAAATATTGAGCGCTGGAACAGCAAGGGTACGTGGGTATCAGCGCACGACGAGTGGCGAGCGCTAATGGAGCACGGGACTGATGAGGAAATTATCGCTGTGATGACTGGGACTGATGAGCGGTGTAACCGCCTGCGACAGTCGCCGCCCTATGTTGGCCTTGTCGAGCCGGTCGAATTGCGTACGGTGACGCGGCGGCTGATGCCGCGCTGAAGCGCTCATGCCCATATTGTCAGCTTGCCGGACTAATGCCGTCGTGCGCTGCAGACGGCCACAGTTTCCAACGTTGGAAATAGACGGCCACTTGGTGATGACAAGGCTGGCATGGGCGCTCAGGACGACAGTTTATTTCCATAAGTCGCTGATTTTAAAGGGTAATTCCTGTATAATGGAGGCTATTACTAACCTCTCTAGGAGACCCAAAATGAAGCGGAAAAACGGTACTGTGAAGCGAGCAAAAATCCGGAAAAATCGAGCTACTGATGGCGGGCATGCTACCCTCAGAGCGTTCCGTTTGCTGCATAGTTTGAAAAACGCTCTGAGGGTAGCATGCCCGCCAGGTACTGTCAATTTATACAGTATTTGTTAAGGTGCCGATCATGCCCTTTAATTCAATCATTTCTGGATATTTGTTGCTATTAAGGCCTTCTTGGAGCATTAAGGCGCTAGGACGTTATAAAGCATCCAGGAAATCTTCTACTGTTCAAAGGCCGCTTCTATAGCGGCCTTTCGTTTTATGGAACCTTGATTATCGCTGTCGAGTGCACAGCGAAAGGCTCGCTCCAACCTATGCTCATCTGTTCGCTACGTGTGAAGCGGTTACGTTACAGGGACCGAGACAATCAGCAAGATCTAGGTCTTCCATTACTTACTTAGTGGAATCTTTAGCTTGGTGACGTTCCCAGGCAGGTGCTACTTCACCTTGAACTAACCGTTTTTAGCTTTAGACTGATTGGATTGGATGCAGGACTCCTGGCGAGCTTACATAGTGCGCAACAGGCGGCATGATGAGACGGGCACCGATCACTTCAGATGACGTCAGCAGATGGAAGGCTCAAGGGCTCGGTTTAGGCGAAACCGTGAGCTACAAACCTTGGATTGACGTTCGATGCTTCTCATCGAGAGGTCGCATGAGCCGTCGGCCAGGTGTGACGACTGGTAGGATGCATCATCTATTTTCTGACAACGAAAGTTTCTTCTTTTTGATGGCGGACTACGCGGCCGACGTCGTTGATATCCGGGAACAATTTCCACTATTTCCGGAGTCTGCCACCCAGCGCATCGCATCGTCGTTGGAAGTCCGTCACCCACGCTACCCCGGAAGCCGAACGCCGATCGTCATGACGACCGATTTTCTGCTGACGAGGATTGATAGGGCTGGCAAGCGGTCCCTTGTAGCCTATAGCATCAAGAGCGCGGACGACTTGCGTGGTCGAGGCCGGAAGTCTGTGCTCACCAAACTGGAGATTGAGCGACGGTATTGGCTATTGCGCGGTATCCCATGGTACCTGTTTACAAACGCTGAATTCGACAAGACAGTCATCGACAATCTAGAGTGGCTCAGCTACTTCACGGTAGATCATGGCGTTCATCCGGATGCTTTCGTGAAGCAGCTGCCCCGGTTTCTTGAGGCGTTCAATACACCGTCGTTACAAGATCTAACGCTCGCGAAGCGCTTGCGGGAATGCACGGCAGTGTTGAGTTCCGCTGTTTCTCTTGAACTGGCGACCGACATGTTTCGCTATTGTAGTTGCGGAACGTGTCAATGAATTTGAAACACCTGGTGGAATGATGAGAGTCTAACTCTCTTGTTCAGGCTGCTTTTTTCTCCGTGACTGGTGGATTG
>NZ_JH992922.1:951921-1287392 GCF_000315425.1 Massilia timonae CCUG 45783
TGCTGATTTGATGCTTTCGGCTGTGCATGTTGGGGACCTACCGCTGTACTCTAAATTAATCGGGTAGGTGTCTCAAGTTATATTGGCACAGGGGGTTGGCACAAACTGATTATCTTGGACCTACGTGTGCCCATCGGTTTGCGCTGTATTCCAGTCGTCTTATCCGTCCAATCTGACCCTCGATTCACCTCTGCTAAAGAAGGTGGTCACAATGGAAATATTGCATCTTGCTGAGGTATTCGAGGCGGTGCCGAACGTTGTAGAAACAGGCTTTGCCTGTCCGCAGCGTGTTCTGTGGGTCGTGCCGGACGAAGACGTGCTCGTTGCCATCGGCATACAGAAGAATTTAAAGAAACCGGGTGTATATAGCCTGCAGGAGGTGATGCGGCTTCTAAACGATGGCCTGCTTCAACGAATCGAAGTGAAGCTGCGACCATATGTGTTTCAGCCTGAGGAAGCGATCTTGCGCCGGAGTCTGGATGTTAGGGATCGAGCTTGGGCGGTTATTAAACCTCTGGTCCGCGAAGACTGTATTCCTGATATCTATCTGCCGCGTACCCGTGGCCGCCTGATCCTGGCGCGTGCTGCGGAATTAGAGCTCGATCCTAAGCAGGTGTACCGACCTTTGTATCGATATTGGGCGTACGGTAGCTGTATTGATGCGCTAATTGCGTGCTACGACTTGTGTGGACCGTCTGGTCAGCGGCAGAAGGCAGGATCGAACAAACGTGGTCGACGGCCAGACCGGGTGAAGCTGCAGAACGATCCATCGGTGCTTGGGCCGTCGAGAGCCGATGTCCAAACCAAGATCGTTCAGGGAATTCATGCCTTTCTGAAGCCCGGTGTGACGATAAAGAAGGCCTGGGAGGATACCAAGCGGACATACTTTAAAACCGGGGAGATTGAACACGGAAATCTGCTGATCCCGGTACTACCTGAAGATCACGAAGCGCCGTCGCTGCACCAGTTCAATCAGGTCGTAAAGGAGATGAATCAGGATTTTTCACTTACCAAGCGAAACATTGTCAACGGCGATTGAAAACTGATACAGATTTCGTCGTCCCAGCGATTTAAAACTGATACACCGCCGTCGCCGAACACCGTCCGTGTTCAGCCCATTTCTGCAACATCGCTCCCCCTCATCATCCCGGCCTGTCGCTGGTGCTTCAGCCGGTAGCTCTCACCTGCAATCGGCACGATATGCGCATGGTGCAGCAGCCGGTCGAGCAGGGCCGCGGTGAGCGTCGTATCCTGCGCAAAGGTCGTGTCCCATTGTCCGAACGGCAGGTTACTGGTCACGATCAGGCTGCTGCGCTCATACAAGGCCGCGATCACCTGGAAGAACAGGTTGGCCTGTTCCCGGTTCATCGGCAAGTAACCTATCTCGTCGATGATCAAGAGCCGATATGCCTTGATCGCGCGGTGCATCACCGCTTTCAAATTGTTCTGCGTATGCGCCGTCGTCAGTGCCAGCATGAGGTCGGCCGCCGTCGTGAAGCGCGTCTTGATGCCGGCCTGCGTGGCCTTGTAACCCAGTGCCATCGCCAGGTGCGTTTTGCCTACACCGCTCGGCCCGACCAGTACCACGTTCTCATGCCGCTCGACGAATCCCAGGCCGGCCAGCTCCTCGACTTGGCTGCGCTTTACGCCTTTGGCGAAGTCATAGTTAAATTCGTCCAGCGTCTTCACCACGGGGAATCCTGCCAGACGGGTCATCGTGTTTTGCTTGCGCACGTTGCGCCCAGCTGCTTCCTCCCTCAGCAGCCCCTCCAGGAAGTCGCTGTAGGCCATCTCCTGTTTCGCTGCTTTCTGGGTTGCGGCGCCGTAGCCCTGTGCCACGAACGGCAGGTTCAGGCTCTCGCACAACGCCGCGATACGCTCATGCTGCAGGTTCATGCCGCCACCCCTTCCGATACCCGCACCAGCAGCGCGTCATACACCTGCAACGGATGCTGTACCGGAGAAGGTTGCGCGATCCGCTCCACCACTGCTGCCGGCCGCGGCGCCGCAGGTGCTGCAGCAGCCGGCTGCGGCCTGGCTGCCGCGATGTCCGCCCGCCACGGTGCCGGCAGCGCTTGCAGGTGCTCCACTTCCCGCTTCAAGGCTTCGGCTGGCGGTTCTCCGGTCGTGCCGTGGATGCGCGCATTGGCCACTTCGCGCAGCCAGTGGGCCACCTCGACGTTGGCCGTCACGACGTCGAGCTTCTGGCCGCTCTGTGCCAGCCGGCTCGCCAGCGGCACATAGAACGATCGGCGCAGGTAGCCGTTGAACCGCTCGACCTTACCCTTGGTCTTGGCCCGGTACGGCTGGCACAGCTTGATCACGAAGCCGCTATGCCTGGCATAGTCCAGGAAGCCGGCGTGGAAGCGGTGCTCGCCCTCACCGTACGCATCGCGCTCCAGTACCACCGTCTTCATATTGTCGTACAGGACCCGCCGCGTCACGCCGCCGAACGCTGCAAAGGCGCGCTCGTGGCAGGCGATCAGGGTATCCACCTTCATGTTGTTGACGAACTCCACGTAGCTGGCCCGGCTAAAGCCGAGCGTCGCGCAGAACGCGTGCAATGGCGCGCTGCCTTTACGAAATTCGACCCAGTCCACCTGCAGCTGCTCACCCATCGCCGTCTCGAAACGCACCACCGGATCGGCGGGAGGCGCCGGGCGCAAGGTGCGCACGAAGGCCCTCAACTGGCTCATGCCGCCCTCGTAGCCGCGCGCGGCAATCTCGCGGTACAGCACGGTGGCTGGAATCACGTCGGGCTGAGCAGCTTGCTGCCGATCCCTCAGGTACTGCTCGAACTGCGCCAGCTTCGTCTGGCGTTTGACTTTGCGTTCGTACTTCGGCACGGCCTCCAGGGCCAGGTGCCGGCGCACCGTGTTCACTGCACAGCCTACCTCGGCGGCGATCTGCCGAAGGCTTAACCCATGCTTCTTCAGTAGTTGGATTTCCACGTACACCTCTTTGGGTTTCAAGGCCGCTCCGCAAAGCGGCCATCTTCTCAAAATGGTGTATCAGTTTTCAATCGCTGCCTGTATCAGTTTACAACCGCTGCTGACAAACATCAGCACGACTACTTGGAACCTTAAGCATCGGGGAGTACTCGGATCCTCTAAGAGCAGGGTATTTGGTCCCGCGGCGCGGTTCGAAATCGACGCAACCATCGTAGACGTCTACCTTGTATCGGTGTTCAATCGTGCCTGGCTGATCGGGCGGCCCGTCCTGTATGTTGTGGTCGATGTCTTTTCCCGAATGGTGGTGGGGTTTTATCTCGGGCTCGAGGGTCCAAGTTGGGAAGGCGCTAGGTTGGCCTTGTTCAATGCATTCTCATACAAGGCCGATTTCTGTCGGCAGCTAGGCATTGATATCGGCCCGGATCTTTGGCCTTGTCATCATCTGCCTCACAAACTACTGTGCGATAACGGCGAGCTGAAATCCAAGGCCTCAGATGCGTTACCAAAAGAACTCGGCATCACTATCCAGAACGCTGCGGTTCGCCGGCCTGACTGGAAACCTAATGTGGAGCAGCAGTTCAACCTCATCAATAATCACACCATCCATTTTGAGCCGGGGGCATTGAACCGCCGGCTGGACGAGATGAAGCGACGCCACTGTTCGCTCGACGCTTCGCTGACACTTCCTGAGTTGAGCCGGATCCTGGCCTACAAGCTGATCAAGTACAACTTGTCTGCATATCGCGCTCACGCACTGCCCGAAGAAATGCTGGGAGAAAATCTCATGGATGCGACCCCACTAGCGGTTTGGAATTGGGGGATGGAGCACCTGACGGGAGGAGCGAAGGTGCTAGAAAAACAGAGGGTGTGGACGAAGCTTTTACCGGCCGCCACCGCATCGGTCCGGCGTGACGGTATCTATTTCCATGGGCGCCGTTACGCCTGCGAGCGAGCTATCCGCGAAGAGTGGTTTGCACGGGCAAGAACGAACGGCAAGGTCGAACCGATCGAGATCCGTCATCTGCCGTATGCGCCTGCGTCCATCTGGATTCTCAACGCCATATCACGCGAGTGGGAACCCTGCGAACTGTTGGACGACAACGAGAAATATCGGCTGGCACGTCTGGAAGAGATGATTGATCGCGCCAAGTTGCTTGGCTTGGAAGCAGACCACAAAGCTTCGGCGCTGCGGCAGGTGTCCGCCACACTGGACGCCGAGTGCGAAGCAATCACGGCGGCCGCAAAGGAAGCCGCGGCGCAAGCCAAGCAGGGACTGAGCAAGACCGAGAAGAAGGCGAATGTGCATGCGAACCGAGCCTTCGAGAAAACTGCCGAGCGAGTTGAACACGCGCGTGAAGCGGCGCAGTCGTATTGCGAGCCACCGGCGCAAGACAATGTGGTGAAGTTGCGCCCCGATATGCGAAAACAAAACCCACTCGACGACATCTGGAGTTTGTAAAGAATTGGCGCCGGGAGCGGTGGCCATACTGGAGGCAGCTAATGAGTACCGACCATTCTTCTCCTGCGTATGTTGAGCAGAATATCGCAGAGTATCGCGATAACCCGCTCATAGAAGCACTTCCCCCGATCCTCACCGAGAAGGAAGCTGCGAGGGCAATGGTCCTGCGTCCGCAGATTCAGCCGGAAGAGCGTGCGATGTCGACCGAGGAGCGCTGGCACCTCCTTGCACGGCTCAAGTATGTCGTGATTCCTCGCCTAATTTTCTATGACGTCGAACGCACTATCTCGCGCCTGCTCCGGGCGGGCTACGTCGTCCGCAATCCGTTCGAGGCAACGACCTGGCGCAGCATCTATACCGCCCAGGATCACGAGCAGTGGCGAAACCTCGACTGGCAACTAATCCCGTGCGAATCTCAACTGTTCATCGTCGGGCTGAGCGGGTCTGGAAAGACAACCTGCGCCGATGCGATCTTGCGAACATATCCCCAACAGGTCATCCATCACGCTTCTTGGCGAGGGCGCCATCTGCCGATCACGCAACTGGTATGGCTGAAAGTGACCTGTCCCAAAAACGGTTCGATCTCGAGTTTCTGCCGTGAGTTCGCGCGACAGGTAGATGCCGCTCTCGGCACTGGCGGCAAATACGAAAAATTGTTTTCAAGGACAGTAATGCGTGAGGACATGCTTGAAGGGGCCATGCGCCAGATCGCTGCGACCCACTTCCTCGGCATCCTGATCATTGACGAGATTCAGCGGCTCAGTTTGCAGAAGACACACGGCACGGCCCCGTTGCTGCATTTCTTCCAGGATCTGCGCACAACCCTTCGGGTGCCGGTAGTGGAAATCGGTACTAGCAAGGCAGCCAACCTGTTCACAAATGAAATGAAGGACGGCCGCCGGGCTTCGGAAAGCGGCCTGATCCAGTTCGAGAGGCCGCCAAAGCGTGTGAAGGAGTGGGATGATTTCGTTCGGCGCATCTGGAGGTATCAGTGGGTCCGACAACCACAAGATCCGGATGACGAGATGCTCGATACGGTCTTCGATCTTAGTCAGAGCATTCCTGACTTCGTCGTGTTGCTCTTCAAGCTCGCGCAACAGCGTGCCATGCTCGATGGCACTGAAACGTTGACGCCGAAGCTACTGAGGCAGACGTACGATGATGGGTTGGGATTGCTTCACCCAGCGATCAATGCGCTACGCTTGAATACGACAAAGTCGCTGTCGCAATACGAAGATTTGCTGCCGGTCGACGAAGCCCTGGCGAAATTGCTCGAGTTTCCCAAACACGTCACGGTCGTGCAGGATCATCTTGATCAGCTGTTTCCGGTCACGGGTTTTGCCGCGCCGGCAGCGGAGACCGGACAGAGCGCATCACCACAGTCGTGTGACGGTAGCACGGAACCCGGCGATTCCGGTGAGGTCGATCCAGCACTACCTCCTGGGTACGTGGACATGCGGACCGCGGCGGATGCTGATGATCCGCACAAGTACCTGGTCGAGAAGGGGGTGATCAGCCATGAAGGCGTCAGCCTGGGCGGTCGTCGATAAATGGGGTGCGAAACCATCTGCAGCCTTAGAAGGGAAGCCGGCAGGAAGCGCTGGCGATATCGTCGTTCCCGAAGAGACGATATTTGGCATCGTGTCCCGCTACCATGCACTGACTGGCCATCCGACCTCCGGGGACACACTGATCGAATTGCTGGGTCGCCGATGCGTGACGCTGGGCACGGCCTTTCCCAGCGGCCTGAACGTGATCTCTAAGCATCTCCGGTTGCAGGTGAACACTATCGAAGAACTGATTGAAGGACACACGATTCTCCCGTGCTTCAGGCCGTTTATGAACCTTGCCCACTACACACGGATTGCCAATTCGATGGCGACGGGCACGGCAACCAACACAAAAATCGCTTTGGGACTGTTGGCAAGTCGCGTGGGAGCGGAAGACGTGCCACGTTTCTGCCCTGTCTGTGCTGGTGTCGACTGCGAGACAATCGGCATAGCGACGTGGTATCGCGCGCATCAGTTCCCAGGTGTCCTGGTTTGCCCGTACCACGGGGTTTCTCTCGTCGCATTTGACTGCCTGGCACAGCGCTTGAAACGCACGCAGTTATTTCTCCCGGCTGCAGCCGCGAAGTGGAGCGGAAAGAGCAATGTTCCCAATGTCGATGAGCAGGAACGCGAAAGATTGGTTCTTGTCTCGCGGCTCATTGCGCAGTTATTTTTGTTGCGCACTGTGCCGGTAAATCCCTTGACCTGGCGGAACCATTACCTTGCTCATTTGGTGGACCGGGGCTTGGCTACAACCAGCATGAGGGTCCATCAACGGGCGTTGCAAAGCGAGCTCCTCGGCTTTTGGGAAAGCTTGAGAAACCTGCCTCCGTTTGATGGCATATTCGCGCGTTGCAATGGGGAGGACTCGTGGGGTAATCCCCCCATTTTTAGAGCACGCTAAAAGTAGAGGTTAAGCGGCAAGGGCAAGTTTCTGTTTTGGTGTGATGCCGCCGAGCGCCATATTGGGTCGGTCGTGATTGTAGGTCCACAGCCAGCGGGTGGCAAATTCCTGGATTTGGTCGAGCGTTTCAAAGAGGTGGTGCGCCAGCCAATCGTAGCGCACGGTCCTGTTATATCGCTCGACGTAGGCGTTTTGCTGGGGCTGGCCTGGCTGGATGAAATCGATGCGAATGCCGTGCCTGGCGGCCCAAGCCAACGTCACGGCGCTGATATATTCGGGGCCGTTGTCGCAGCGGATCGCCTCCGGTTTGCCGCGCCATTCGATGATCCGGTCCAATGATCTGATAACGCGTTCGGATGGCAGCGAGAAGTCGACCTCGATTCCCAAGCCTTCACGATTGAAGTCATCGATGACGTTGAACAGGCGGATACTGCGGCCGTCGGCAAGCTGGTCATGCATGAAGTCCATCGACCAGCTCTGGTTGATCGCGGTCGGTACGGCCAATGGCAGCGGCTTCTCGCGCACCAAGCGGTGACGCGGCTTGATCCGCAGGTTCAGCTCAAGTTCGCGGTAAATCCTGTAGACCCTCTTATGGTTCCACTTGAATCCCTTGACGTTGCGCAGGTACAGGAAGCACAGCCCGAAGCCCCAATTGCGCTGGTTGTTCGTCAGCCGAGCCAGCCAGTCAGCGATGACGCTGTTTTCCTCGTCCAGCTTGGCCTTGTACCGATAGCAGGTCTGGCTGATGCCAAACGCCCTGCACGCCACGTTAATCGTGGCTGACCGCTGTGCCACGGCCCACTGCGCCATCTCTCGCCGCTGAGATGGCGCTACCACTTTTTTGCCAGCGCCTCGGCCACAATCTCGGCCTTCAGACGTTCCTCGGCATACATTTTCTTCAAGCGCCGATTCTCGTCTTCGAGCTCCTTCATGCGTGCCATCAGCGACGCATCCATGCCGCCGTACTTGGCGCGCCATTTGTAGAACGTGGCGTTGCTGATGCCGTGCTCGCGGCACAGTTCCGGGACAGGGCTGCCGGCTTCGGCTTGCTTGAGGATGGCGATGATCTGGCTGTCGGTAAAGCGGGACGTCTTCATGTAGAGCTTTCTGTTAAGTAGAAAATTCTACTTCTAAACACGCTCTTTTTGCGGGGGGATTACCGTGGTTGACGAGCCTTTACCGCCGGCCTCGCGCTACACACCATCCGCTGCTGCATGTCCTGCTGATCGGGTTTCTGGCCGAGAGCATCGAATCCTTTCTCTGGACAGATATCCCGTCTCTGGTGACTAATTCAGCGGCTGACGACCGGGCATCCGCAGCTACGGAATGCAAGATTGCCGAGCTGGCGGCTGAGGGCCGGTCGATGCGTCAGGTGGCAAAAGAAATCGGCCTATCTGTCAATGCAGTCTTGGTAAAAGCGGAAAAAATCGGCATCGGCTTTATGCGCAGGTCCAAGAAGCTCGATGTCACGGTTCGTTCGCAAGTTTGGCATGCCTTGGCGGCGGGCAACGCCATCGCGGATATTGTGAAAACGACCGGAATGTCAGCATCAACCGTTAATCGCATTCTGGGAGCGGATCGCGGCCTGCAAGCTCAGCGTACCGCCAGCCTGCGGGTGCAGCGGCAGGCACATGCCCGTGGCAAGCTTCGAGCCGTGACGGGCGCGACACCATCAGTCGGATTTAAGGCGCTCAGGACTGCACTTGGTGCCGACTTCACCTGGTTGTATCGGCATGACCGCGCCTGGCTCCAGGCTCAACTTCCCTCCACGCCCCGGATTGTGGAGCGGACCTCGTCAGTGGACTGGTGCATCCGCGACAGGGCGATGGCGGAGCGCGTGACGCTTGCGGTTGGAGAGATACTGGAACCGTCGAGACGTCCGACACGTTTGACGCTCAACGAGATCGGGCGATTCACTGGCAACGCATTGTGGCTCGACAAACATCTTGCACGGCTACCCCGAACGGCAGAACTGCTGTCCCAAGTCCTTGAACCAGCTGCGGTGTTTCGAGCGCGGCAACTTGCGTGGCGTGAGAAACATACCGAAGACGCGCTAGGTTAGCCGCTACACCGAAAGTTGAAGGGAACTGATGCGGATCTCTATTTTTTTGGGCTTGGTCAGGCTCGGCAATCTAGATCTAGCTCTTCGTATAGTACTTGCGGCCAGCGGGAGGAAACTCACGCGCCGGGCAGGGGCCGGGCCAGTCGCGTTGGATGCCGTGTTCTGCAAGCAGCCGCGTTATGGTTTCAGCGTCGTAAGAGACCGATAGATCGACATCCTGAAAAAAATCCATTAGTACGAGAGAGCGATGGTATTCCACTCCCGACCGGGCTCTTGCAATGCTGATCGCAGCATGCTTGTGCGCTAGCTTGGCCCACAAAATCCGCCTGGCATAGAAGTGCCAGTTGGATTCCGCACACTCTTCCAGCGCTTGCAGAGTTTCTGGAAAGGCGTACTGACTGAGTGCTGTAGGATTCCAGCCGGTGTCTTTGGCGAGACGGTTGATCGTAACTTTTTCTGGCTTGCCAACGGATGCATACAAGGCTGCGGCCGTCGCTCTGATCGAGCGCGCTCGTTCGCCGTCTTTCTCACTCTTGTGCGGAACTCTTGCCGGGCCAACCGGCCTAGGTTTCAGCTGCTGAAGCTTGCGTCTTAATAGGGTAACCGCTTCCAGATCGAGAGAGACAAGTCGCTTCATCATCCCATAATGCGATTTCCACAAATCTTCGATAGAGCAATTAGGAATATCGCGAGCGCGATCTGTAAGCTCGCGCGAAAGGCTTGCGATACGCTGCTTTATGCTCGGCTTGCTTGTCCTGCTGGTACCGATACCGCCAGTTCGTCGTTTCATAGCGGGCCGTTCAGTGCCAGCCGTTCGCTCATTCCCGCTGCTCGAACCGATGGAACTCAGGAACTGGGTGGCGTCGCGAAACAGAAAATGCGCAAACAACAGATGGCGGCCGAGCGGTGGTTCTGTAACGCTGGAATCATTCAGCATCTTTAACCATTCACTTAGCCGATCTTCGCGATAAGCTGCATCCGTCCTTCTTAGAAAAGCTTTTCCATAGAATTTTTCCATCTCTGTCTTCAGTCGGACATGGCTCACTCTGTCGTTGCCCCAACTGTAGCCAGTTGCACGCGCGCGCTCACGATAGCTCTCGACCAGCATGCGTGGTGACACCGTTGAGTGTGGTGCCGACTGCAAAAGCGTCGCAGAGAACTGGGCATAGGACAGCGCGATGGGAGCTGCTTCCTGTGCGGGCGGGCGGTGTTTGTCAACGTAGTTGTCGCGTCACCTCACACGACCTGCTGTAGTTTCTCTGGTCGAATCCGTTCCGGATTCAACCAGACTTGACCATCCAAAGTCCAGTTCCTGACATTGCGCGACCAGCGCCGAGGATTGCGGCTTTTCGCTTCTCGATATACCTGTTCGCGATGCTCGAGAATCGCTTCAGCCTGGCCGCCATGGCGCTGTGCCGGCGTCACGAATTTCAGGCCGCTGTGTTTGTGATCCTGGTTGTACCAGCGCACAAATTTCTGCGTCCATGCCCGCGCTTGTTCGAGCGTCGCGAACGGCTTACTTGGGTAATCCGGCCGATATTTGCAGGTCCTGAACAAGGACTCAGCGTAGGCATTGTCGTTGCTCACACGCGGCCTGCTGAACGACGGGGCAACGCCGAGTTGCTCCAATGTGGCCAGCATGGTCGAGCCTTTCATTGCACTGCCGTTATCCGAGTGCAGTACGAGCGGCCTGCCTGCCAATCCCTCGGCCAGACTGGCCCGCCGCATCAGCCGTGACGCCGATTCCGCCGACTCGGCCTCATGAACTTCGTGACCGACGATCTTGCGGCTGTAGATGTCGAGCACCATGTACCAGTAGTGGTACTTGCCCTTGATCGCGGCCGGCAGCCACGTAATGTCCCAACTCCAAACCTGGTTCGGCGCCATGGCGCAATGGCTCGTGACGACGCGTTCACTCGGCTTCTTTGCCTTGCCGCGATGGTGCTGTTGCGAGGCCGACTTCAAGACGCGGTAGAAGCTCGATTCCGAGGCTACATAGATGCCTCGATCAGCCAGCGTCGGCACGATCTGACTCGGTGGCAGACTGGCAAATTCCTCGCTGTTGGCGACAGCCAGAATCTCGGTACGCTCGTTGTCAGTGAGCTTGTTGGCCGGCTCAGGCCTGATGCAGGTCGGGCGGCTGTCGACGGCTACAGCATCATCCCCAGCCCGCACCCAGCGTTGAAACGTCCGTAGGGTGATGCCGAGCTCGCGGCAGGCCGGTGACAACCGGCTGCCTGCAGCTTCGGCTTCACGGATCAACGCTACACATGACAGGCGATCTGGGACGCTGATCAGTCTTCCTCTTTGTCCCCCCAGATCGCCTGGGCTTTTTTTCGCAGGATCAGCAACGCTGCGGCTTCAGCCAGCGCCTTCTCCTTGCGCTGCAAGTCTTTCTCCAACTGCCGAATCCGCTTCTTGTCTTCCTTCGACTGGACCTGTTGCGCCCGCGTCTGCTGCACCATGCTCACGTTGGCGGCCATGCATGCGGCTCGCCACGTGGCGATCTGCTCTGCAAATAGTCCCTTCCGGCGACAATACTCCGACAGTTCGCTCTCGTTTAACGCTGCCGTTTCCAGCACCACCGCGAACTTGTCCTCCGAGGTCCATTCCTCAGCATTTTTCCCACTACCTGGCACCGGTGTTCCTTGATCACGAAGTTGACGGCGCCAAGTATAAAGCGTCTGCTCGGTGATCCCGCTCTCCCGCGCCAATTCCGACACCAACCGGTTCTGGGGCGGCATCATCTGCCGCAACATCGCCTCTTTTCGTTCTGCTGGATACTGCTTCACACATTCTCTCTTGCCCGTCCCCGGTATGACTTCACTTAATCAGGTGACGCGACAACTATTCTGACACCGGGGGCGGGATGCTTTCGAAAACATATTTCTTGCAGGTGCATCGCCGCCAAGGTACGAGGGAAAGATTGTAATGTCGGCTGAATGCACACTCGCAGTGAGGGCATTTGTATAGCAAAGGGGAGGCGTGCTTACTGCACACTTCTACTCCAGGTATTTGATGCGATCGGTGAATGTAGCGAACACCATAGACATCCATATCTTCACGCAGGCATTCTAGGCAAAGTCGGATCGTCTCGGTAGAAAGCCGCTTTGGTGGGTTCGCCGCGTTGTTTGCGGTCGCTCTACTTGGATTGGCAGGGAACGACAGTCCGTTGAAAATTGCAAATAAGGGGTACAGCGTATGCGCACGCAAGATCTCCAGCGTGCACGCTTCCACATCCTCACCTATCCGCGATGCGAGCATCTCGACGTGCGGGGGGATCCAGGCAGACAAGTTGAACGGAGCGCAGTTGAATAACTCTTGGAAAGTGGCCGTCGGCGTCCCATTAGAGCTCAGGACATGGAACCGCCCGATAACGGAAATGATGGCTTCATCTGGTAAGGACGGCGCGACGAGATAATGCTCGGGCCCAGTTGTTGCAAGGGGTATAGGCCACCTCGTTATACACAACTCGTCAGTCTCCAAGTTCGCGTAGTGCTTGAAGGGTGAGAGCTGAGGCGCGCACGTCGCGCAGCCCTTCCCAGAGGGTCTTGGCACCAGGTTCGCCATCACCTTTTCGGCCCAAGAAGCCGCCCGCGCGGGCGATCAAGCGTATTACTTCGTTTAACGCCGGGTTGGGCTGGGGGCGTAATTTGTTGAGCAAGTAGGCGCCGCGTATCTCATCGGGATCAAAGAACAAGTGGGCATCCAGGTTCGGGCAGGTACGGCCCATGCGTACCAGATAGGCAATGCGCCAGGCTACGACCAAGTACAGCGCCAGTGCGCGCTCGATGCGCTCGATCGTGCCCAGCTGAAGTTCCTCGACCTTGCAGCCGTTCTTGAGCACATTGAACAGCATTTCAATTTCCCAGCGGGCGCGATACCAGTCGATCAATTCGGCCACCTCGGCCGCGCTGGTGGCGACCCGGTTCGTCAGCAGGCGCCATTCGATCGGCTTGACGCCGGCCGGAGCGCCGTGTTCACGCGCCACGATGCATGTGGCGGTCACCACCTTGCCCTTGCCCGCGTTCAGTTCGACCCGGCGTGCCCACAGCTGCTGGCGCACGATGCGCGCCTTGGCGCCCGGCCGCGCGGCCAGCGCGAACTCGATTTCCCCCAGCGGCGCGCCTTCCGTGGCATGCGGCCACAGCTTCTCGCTGTTGGGCAAGCAGCGGTTGTGCGCGGCGCGCACCAGCCAGTCCACCGGGCAGTCGAGCTGCTGCGCCCGCGCCATCAAGGGCAGCATGTCCGCCTCGCGGTCGGCCACATACACCAAGCGCGTGGCGGGCAGGCGCGGTGCCAGTTCCGCCAGTCTTTCGTAGCCTTCGATCCAGCGCAGGCTTTCCTTGGGGCCGCCGCGCTGGCCGTTGGTGTCGCGCAGCGCGCGCGCCCACATCCACACGTCCAGGATCCCCAGCGGCTCGCGCGCCGTCGTCACCGCGTAGGTGGGGTGGACGTACATGCCGCGCTGCGCTTCATAGCTGAGCGGTCCGAGGCCGCGCGCCTGCTGTCCGTTAAAGTCCAGTTCGGTCGTGTCCTGCAGACACAGCACCACCGACTGCTCGGCCATTCGCTGTTCCGTTTGCTGCCAGTGCGGCTCCAGGATTGCCCGCCAGTCGACGCCGTCATTGTCGAAGAAGCGATACGCGGCCATCGTCTCACCCCAGCCGTTACAGGCCTTTGGCACGCTCGCCGTCGGTGCCCCCGCCATTGTTTCCATCAGTGTCCTCGCTCGCCGGTTCAGGCGCGCGTCGCCCAGGTCGAGTTGCTCAAACTCCGAATCGGTCCATCCCTTCGATTTGCTCGCCAATTGCGCCACGCAAAAGACGAGAGTAAACGCGATTTTGCAAAGGTTTACAAGGGCGCTGGCAAGTCATTGAAAGTAAACGGGATTTTCAGCCGGCGTGGTGAGGCTGGCGGACTTGTGTATAACGAGGTGGGTATAGGCGTGTCGCCCTGCAGCACCTGCCGGTGGTGACTTGGTTGCACTAGAGAATCTGATGATATTCTTGTTGCCATGACGGTACCGCTGTCCTATCTGACGAGCCCTAGGTTCACCGTGCTGGCTCTTACTTTAGGCCGCGCAGCGATTGTGGACAAGGGGCGCTCGACTGGTTGGAACTAGAATCGGCCCCTGACAGCTGACGACCACCGTTTCAAGCATCTGCGTACCGCGGTTTGACAAACATTGGCGGCGCCAACAGACACCCTTCCGCTGCAGAGCAAGATTTGACAAACATTGACTAACCAGTAACATGCCTAAGCTGTTGATTTTACAAGCGCGGATTTGACAGACATAATTCCCCTCTCTCATGGCATGTGAAAAAACAATAAAGTTCGACACAAAACAATAAAGTTCGACACAAAACAATAAAGTTTGACACGACCGGCCATGACGAGATGCTCTGGCGCCACTTCCGATTTCGGTCAAGAGAAGACATTTTGAAATAGTGCGAAGTAAGTGCATGTTAATTGAATCGGTTTTCTAACTTTTAGCCACTTCCCTCAGGCTACCTTACGGTTAGGTTGCCGATCACCTTTGTGGGGCTTTGTTGCATAAATCAGCAGAGTTCGTAATTCCCCAAACCCCAGGCGGAATTACGGCATGCTCACCGCCATAGTCGTAGGCGTGCCCAACCGGGTGAACCGATTGAGAATGGCGGCACGGACCTGTAGTTCCGCGACCTGACGGTCGAAATCACGTGCCATAACGCGTTCACCGAGCAGCTTGAAACAACGCATCTTGGTCTCGACAAGGCTGCGCCGGTGATAGCCGCTCCACTTCTTCCAGATTTTCCTGCCCAGTAGACGCGTGGCCGCCAGGATGGCGTTGCGGGCTGTGGCGCCTGGGCGCCGATCCTTCCATGGCTTGGCGTTCTTACGAGTTGGAATAACCGCTTGTGCCCCACGTTGCGCGATCGCTTCATGACAGTCTTTGGTGTCGTAGGCACCATCACCGCTGACGCTTGCGACGGTCTCGCTGGCGGGAATTTGGTCGAGCAGGTATGGCAGCATCTGCGCATCGCCTGTGGCGTTGTCGGTCACTTCAATGGCCCGGATTTCCAGCGTGGCCGCATCAATGCCAAGGTGGACCTTACGCCACTGACGACGATAGTCGGCCCCATGTTTTTTGGTCTTCCACTCGCCTTCGCCCAGCATCTTAATGCCCGTGCTGTCGACTAGGAGGTGCAATCCGGTTACCCCCTCTGTCAGGATAGATGTCGCGTCACTTGAATCACTTTAATCCATCCGGGGGCGGAGCAAAGACGCGCAGTGAATCAGTACCCAGCAGAACGCAAGGAAGCCATTCTTCGGCAAATGATGCCACCGGAGAACAGGCCGGTATCGGCCCTGGCGAAGGAGAGCGGCATCTCGGAACAGACACTTTATACTTGGCGACGAAATCTACAGTCTCAGGGAGTGCCGGTGCCGGGAAATGGAAAGAATGCGGTCGTGTGGTCGTCGGCCGACAAGTTTGGCGTGGTGCTGGAAACGGCACACATGAACGAGGCGGAACTGGCTCAATACTGTCGTGGCAAAGGCTTGTTCGTCGAGCAGGTTGCCGAATGGCGCGAGGCCTGTCAGCAGGCCAATGAAGCACCGGCCGAGCGCAACCGGGAGCTGCGCGAGCAAAGCAAAAGCGACCGCAAAGAAATCAAGCAGTTGAAGAAGGATTTGCAGCGCAAAGAGAAGGCACTGGCAGAGGCAGCGGCGCTGATCATTCTCAGAAAAAAAGCCCAGGCGATCTGGGGGGAGCCCGAGGACGATTGATCGGCACTCCAGATCGCCAGCAGGTGATTGCACTGGTTGAAGAAGCCGTCGACGGCGGGTGTCGGCGTGCACAGGCCTGTAGCGCCTTGGAGATCAGCCTTCGCACCTATCAGCGCTGGATGCGCGACGGTGACGGCGATAACGGCCAGGTTGACGGACGAAAAGGCAGCCGCCGCGTGGCGCCGGCCAACAAGCTGAGCGAAGACGAGCGCCAGCGAATTCTGGAGGTTGCCAACAGCCCTGAATTTGCCAGCAGTCCGCCTAGTCAGATCGTGCCGACCTTGGCTGATCGAGGCGAGTATTTGGCATCAGAATCGACTGTCTACCGGATCTTGAAAGACGAGAAGCAGCAGCATCACCGCGGCCGCGCAAAGAAGCCAAGCACAAGGGTCGTCACGAGCCACTGCGCAACCGAGCCGAACCGCTTGTGGGCGTGGGACATCACGTGGTTGCCGACCGGAGTGCGGGGCTTGTATTTTTACTGGTACATGGTACTTGACGTCTACAGCCGCAAGATCGTCGGGCACGAAGTGAATGTCGCCGAGTCGGCTGAAATGGCATCGCTGCTGATGCACAAGGCCAGCTTGGCCGAGGGACTGGCCGGGCGTGAGGTGGTGCTCCACTCGGACAATGGCAGTTCGATGAAAGGCTCCACAATGTTGGCGACGTTAGAAAAGCTGGGGATCATGCCGTCGTTCAGCAGGCCTCGTGTGAGTAACGACAATGCCTACGCCGAGTCACTGTTCCGGACCTGCAAATACCGGCCGAACTATCCGAGCAAGCCGTTTGAAAGTATCGAAAAGGCGCGGCAATGGACGCTGTCATTTGTGCAGTGGTACAACCATCAGCACAAGCACAGCGGCCTGAAATTCGTGACGCCTGCGCAGCGCCATGACGGCAGGGACGCGGCGATCCTGAACCACCGCAAGCAGATCTACGAGGCTGCGAAGCAACGCCATCCGGAGCGCTGGAGTGGGGCTACTCGGGACTGGGAATTGAACGATGAAGTCTGGCTGAATCCGGAACGGAAACCGCCAGAGCAATTAAGAAAAGCCGCATGACTTGACGCGACATCTTTGTTGACAACTACCGGTTACAGTCGGCTGCGCTCCGATCGTTACCGGTAGATATTTCTGGCGCCGGCTAACGGTGCTGAAGTCAGGCACCTGCCAGTCCAGGCCAGCGAGCTTGAGCAGGCTTTGCGCCATGCCCATCGCCTGGCGCAGGGCCAGATTGAACAAGCCCTTGATGGTCAGGCAGAACTGGATTGCCGCCTCGCTGTACTTCGGTCGTCGGCCCCGCTTGCCGCTGGCACTGCCGTGCCAGCGCATGTCCTTGTCCAGCCAGATGAGCAGCGAGCCGCGCGCCTTCAGCGCCGTGTTGTAGTCTTTCCAGTTGGTCGTTCGGTACTTTGGTTTTGCTGGGGCAGTCATGCCGTCAGTTTACCCCGCACCCACGCTAGACCGCTGAACGGGGCCTATTTGTGCAACAAAGCCCTGTGTGGGGCGGGTTAGTCACACGAGCTGGCGCTCGTCGTATGATTTAACATAATTTTAACGACACTAGTGCAGAATAGTGAGATGGTAAATATAAGATCGATTGAGCCATACCCTAATCGACTTTTGACCAAAAAATTCTCTCCATAGACGATCAAATAACATGTGTGATGAAACAAACCACAAGCAAGCATTGCTTATCTCAGTTTTAATTCCAGCGAAGAATGAGGCTGGCAACATCGGGGACCTGGTGAACGAGATTCATGGCGCCCTCGCCGGTCGTTTTCCCCATGAAGTAGTACTGGTCGACGACGGAAGCACCGACGACACCGGTGCTGTATTCTTGCAACATTGCCAGCAATTAAGCACGCCTGCGAGGCTGATTCGCCACGCGCACAGTGCTGGGCAGAGCACAGCGCTGTGGACCGGCGCGCGTCACGCTGCCGGGCGTTTTCTTGTCACGATAGACGGTGACGGTCAAAACGACCCAGCTGACATCCCTGCATTGGTGGCAAAGGCGCTGATATTGGAAGGGAAGCACCGGCATTTCTGCATTGCTGGCTTTCGCAAGAACCGGCGTGACACGCGCTGGAAAATAATTCAGTCCCGCATCGCCAATGCCGTGCGTCGCCTTATACTCGACGACGGCGTTCCGGATACTGGCTGCGGCCTCAAACTGGTACCGCGCGAAACTTGGCTAGGCCTGCCCTATTTTGACCACATGCATCGGTTTGTGCCGGCGATGGTCAAGCGCCTAGGCGGCGCGATTGCGGTAGTGCCGGTACACCATCGGCACCGTATCGCTGGTGTATCGAAATACACTGCATGGAACCGGTTGTGGGTCGGCATCGTCGACATGTGGGGAGTGAGCTGGCTAATCCGGCGCAGCAAGCTGCCGCTGATCGAACGCATGGAAGTGCGACAGTGAAAACCGAACTAAAACTACTGTTCAAGCCGCTGGTTCTGACCTGCCTGCTAACGCTCGGCTTTGCCTCGCTCCATTTCCATTGGTGGGGATCATTCTCAGAAATGGACTTACTGAACCGGTTGTTCGAGCGACATTGGGCGGTCGCCTGGCCTATCTTCGTGATCACCGGCGTCGTCTATACTGCACTCGGCGGCCCGCGCCAGCTGCTTGCCTTTAGTTCCGGTTACCTGTTGGGAGGCTTAGTAGGTGCGCTGCTGAGCACCACGCTCACGGGATTCGGCGCGCTGCTCGCGATCTACTGGGTGCGAAATATCGGCATGGAGCGCATGCTCAAACGCCACGGCGAACATGTCGTTTTCATCCGCCGGCTACTAGCGCAAGACACTTGGCTATGGATTTGCACGGTGCGCCTGATGCCAATCGGCAGCAACTTGGCAACCAATATTGCAGTGGCCTTGGCTAGGCTGAGCATACCGGCAGTGTTCTGGGGCAGCCTTTTAGGCTACCTTCCGCAAATGCTGCTGTTCAGTTTTGTCGGCGCAGGCCTTGCTCTGCAGGACGAGCAGCAGCTCTGGATCAGCCTGTTCATGCTGGTGCTGTCCACGGCGCTCGTACTCTATCTCTACCATCATGGCTTCAAGCAGCGGCTACAAGAAATTCGAGGACAAACGCATGCAAGTCCCATCCAATCTTAGTGCTAGGCAAGACACAAGCTGGTGGCCGTGGATCGCTGCCCTACTGGTCGTAGTTCTGTTCGCCGGAATTGGGCTGCGCGACCCCTGGCCTGCCGACGAGCCGCGCTTTGCGCAAGTTGCCCGCGAAATGGTGGAATCGGGCCAGTGGTTGTTCCCCACACGCGGGGGCGAGTTTTATCCAGATAAGCCGCCGGTTTTCATGTGGCTGATCGCGATCTTCTATCAACTTACCGGACAGCTGAAAATCGCCTTTCTAGTGCCTAGTGCGTTAGCGGGGCTGGGCACACTGTGGTTGGTATTCGACCTGGGCCGCCGTTTGTGGGGAGAAAAGGTCGGGCGTTCGGCAGTGCTTGCCCTCGCGTTCACGCCGCAGTTCCTGCTACAGGCCAAGGGCGCGCAAATCGACGCAATGGTCTGCTTCTGGATCACGCTCGGATGCTACGGACTGCTCCGTCATTTCCTGCTCGGTCCGGCCTGGGGCTGGTATGCCGCCAGCTGGGTGGCGATGGCACTAGGTATCGTGACGAAGGGCGTTGGTTTCCTACCGGTGCTGATGCTGATACCGCTGGCGATCTGGCGCACCCCCGTCACTGTGTCCGGGCAGCGGGCTTGGTGTAGGCGCGCATGGTGGGGGCCAGCCTTATTGCTGGGCACTTTGGCACTTTGGCTAGTCCCGATGTGGATGGCAGTCGAACGCATCCAGAGTCCGGAACTACTGGCCTACCGCGACAACATTCTGCTCAGGCAAACAGCTGAACGCTATGCAAATGCTTGGCATCACATCAAGCCTTGGCACTACTACTTGACGATTGCGGCGCCGAGCATGTGGTTTCCGCTGGCCGTGCTCTTCCTGCTGCAGCTGAGCAGCATCAGGAGGCTTTGGCCGTCCAGCGCTGCACTGCGCGTAATGCTGAGCTGGGTTGCGCTAGTGTTGCTCTTCTTTTCCATCAGCCCCGGCAAGCGCGAGGTGTACATCCTTCCCGCGCTGCCGATGTTCGCTTTGGCGCTAGCCTACGTATGGGAACAGGTACCCGCAGAAGGGCGTCGCACGGCGACTGTTCTGTTGCGTGCGGCGCTCGCGCTCATGTGGATGCTCGTGATCCTCATCGCGACTGTCGCGCTTTTTGCTCCAGAGCATCTGCCTTCCCGGGCGGATGACTATGCTGACGCCGTCGCGGTACTAGCACCGGGCTTGTTAGTACTTGGATTAGCGGTGTTCGGCAGTGTCTGGCTGTTGCGCAAACGTCCATTGTTCGAACAGCTCGCCCTGGCCAGCATGCTGGCCTGGCTGTTCGTCTCTTTCTGGCTATGGCCCATCCTGAATACACACCGGACACCGCGTACAATCATGCAGGAACTCGAACGGCGCGTTGCCCCTGAAACGGAAGTGGGCATGCTCGAGTTCAAGGAACAGTTCCTGTTGTTCGCAGAACGGCCTCTGGTCCATTTCAGCTATCTGGCGCCTGTGCCGGAGCAGGAATGGAACGCCTGGCGCTGGATGCGCGCTGATCCGACGCGCGTGCTGTTACTCTCTGACGACCTAGCGTTACGCTGCTTCGACGTTACGAAGAAACGTGTTATCGGCGAAGCCCATCGGCGAAGCTGGGTGCTACTCGACAACTCGTCGGTACGTAAGAGTTGCGATGCGGCTGCTGATCGGCCTCCCTACCGATACGTACCGGTGAAGAAAGATATCCTCCACTGACTCGATACGAAATGACGAGCACCATCTAAAGTGGACCCATCAGTCAAGACACTCAGCCGGCTAGTTTAAGCTGTGTCCATTTCCACTTCAGCAGCTGCCCGGCGCTGCCCCGTTCCGCCGTTTTTCTCCGGCTCTTGGTCCGCGTCGCCGAACTTGTCGACGATCAACGCACCTCCTCCAACACCGGCACGGTAGACATGATCTGGCGTCTCGTAGCCCAGCGCCTGGTGTGGACGCTCGGCGTTGTAAAACGCGAAGTACTGTGCCAGGCCGACTGTCAGCTCGGCCATGTTGGCGTAGCCCTTCAGGTACACGTCCTCGTACTTCACGTTGCGCCACAGGCGCTCGACGAAGATGTTGTCCAGCGCCCGTCCTCGCCCATCCATGCTGATGGCCACGCCTTCGCGCTTGAGCACGCTGGTAAAGGCGTCACTGGTGAACTGCGAGCCCTGGTCGCTGTTGAATACCTCGGGCTTGCCGTGGTGGCGCAATGCCTCCTCCAGACAGTCCACGCAGAACGACGCGTCCATGCTGTTGCTGATGCGCCAGGCCAGCACACGACGCGAGTACCAATCGATGACCGCCACCAGGTAGGCAAAGCCGCGCGCCAGCCGAATGTACGTCAGGTCCGTACTCCACACCTGGTTCGGCCGCGTGACCGCCACCCCGCGCAGCAGATAGGGATAGACCTTGTGCTGCGGGTGCGGCTTGCTCGTGGACGGCCCCGGCGCCATGCCCGCCAAGCCCATTTCCCGCATCAGGCGCTGCACGCGCTTGCGGTTGACGCGGTGCTCTCGGCCTCGCAGGAAGACCGCCATGCGCCGGCTGCCGTAGAACGGGCGGCTGGTGTACTCCTCGTCGATCAGGGCGCGCAGCTGGCCGTCCTCCTCCTCGATGCATTCCTGTCGGGCCGCCGCCTCCAGCCGCCGATACACGGTCGAACGCGGCACGCCGGCCAGCTCGCACTGCATCGTCAGCGGTATCTTGTCCTCGCGCTCGATCCACCGTGCCCGCTCGGCCGGACTCATTCCCCAAGCTTTTTTTTGAGCCAATCCACCTGCATCTTCAGCTTGCCGATCTCGCTGTACAGCTTGTCCTCCGGGCTGCTTTCGTCCACCGGCTTCGGCCCGCGCTTGACGTCGAACAGGGCGCCGGCGTTCTCCAGGATCTCCTTCTTCCACTGGCCCACCAGTACTGGATGCACGCCGAATTCCTGCGCAATCTCCGTCACCGTCTTCACCCCACGCACCGCTTCCAACCCAACCTTGGCCTTGAACTCGGCGCTGTGCACCCTGCGTTTTTTACCTTCACTCATTCGCTGTCATCCTTTCGCGGACGACAGCTTAAACCACCGTCTCAGATTCGGGGTCCACTATACTATGCCGACCGAATGGTGTAGTCAGCCATCACCGACCAATCCCTTTCACCACCGCCGGCACTGACAGCCTCGCCCATTCGCTGACGAACCGCATCGAGCATCGGCAGCTGCCGCCCCAGCTGTTCCGCCGCCGCATGCGCAAGCCGCAAATCCTTCAAGCCCAGCGATGCCTTGAATCCCGGCTCGTAGCGCTCGTGCATGATATTGGCCGAATACACCTGGTATGAACGACTGCCGAACAGGGTATGCAGGATCAGGTCGAAGAACCGCTCGCGCGCCAGTCCATGCGATTCGGTCAGCACAACGGCTTCGGCCATGGCCTCGATCGCCATCGTGATCATCATGTTGCAGGCGAGCTTGGCGGCATAGGCCGTGGGCGGTTCCGCGCCCATGTCCCATACGCGCTTGCCGATGACTTCCAGCACTGGCCGAACCGTGTCCAGTGCCGCGGGCTGACCGGCGGCCAGCACCTGCAGTTCCCCCTTGGCGGCAACGTCCGGCCGCCCCAGCACCGGCGCGGCCACGTAGCCAATTTTCACAGTGCGGTGACATTCGACGAGTTCCCGTGCGAAGGCGACAGAGATGGTCGATGCAACGATGTGCACCAATCCTCTGCGCGCCTGCGCCAGCGCCCCGGTCTCCAGCAAGACACTGCGGATCGCGGCATCGTCGGACAGCATCGTCAAGGCGACGTCCGCCTGCAGCGCTTGCGCCGGCGTCTCCACCATCCGCACGCCCGCGACGTCTCCACCGGAACGATTCCACGCCTTCACCGCATGCCCCGCCGCAGCCAGATTGCGCGCGATCGCGCGGCCCATGGCGCCCAGGCCGATGATGCCGATCTCCATCAGCGCATGCCTCCCGAACCCAGGACGATCTCGCCCGTCACCCAGCCGGCATCGCTTGACGCCAGAAAGGACACGATCGGCGCGATGTCCTGCACCTGGCCGCTGCGGCCGAGCGGTGTCCGTTCCTCGTTCCAGGTCTGGAAGTCGGATCCGATTGCCCCGGCGGTGTGCGTGCCTTCGGTCTCGATCAGGCCGGGATTCACCGCATTGACGCGGATGCCGCGCGGACCGAGTTCGCGCGCCAGCACGCCGGTGATGACGTCGATCGCACCCTTGGTGCCGCTGTAGATGGCGCTCTCGACCGGAAGAACGCTCGTGACGTTGGAACCGATGTTGATGATGCTGCCGCCCTCGCCCAGGTGTGGCGCGGCGGCGGCGCTGACCAGCAGCGGACCGAGGACGTTGATGTCGAACTGCTTGCGATAGCGTTCTTCGGTGGTCTCTTCGATCCGCGCGAACTGGTAGATGCCGGAGTTGTTGACCACGATGTCCAGGCGCCCGAAATGGTCGATCGCCGCCTTCACCAGCGCTTCGACCTCCGTCTTGTTGGTGACATCCGCGCCCACCGCCACCGCGAACCCGCCGGCGGCTTCGATATCGGCGACCACCTTGTCTGCACCGCTCTTGCTCGAGGCGTAATTGACGACGACCTTCGCGCCATCGGCCGCGAGCCGGCGCGCGATGCCCGCGCCGATCCCTTTCGACGCGCCCGTCACGATGGCGACCTTGTCTGCTAACTTGTTCATGTCTTGCGATCCCGGATGAGGCCAGCCCGGAATGGGCCGGCACGCTTGAAGCGCCATGGTGCCCCTTACGATATTGTTTGAGAACTGCCATCCATGTATATTCCAAGTACATTTTTGAACGGGTAGCGACGACATGGAATGGAGCGACGTCCGCGTCTTCCTGGCAGTGGTGCGCGGCGGATCGTTCGGTGAAGCCGCCCGGACGCTGGGTGTGAGCCATCCGACAGTCGGCCGCCGGATCAAGGCGCTCGAAGACGAGGCGCAGCAGGCGCTGTTTCGCCGGACCAGGGATGGATTGGTGCTCACGGATGCCGGGGACGGCGTGCTGGCGCTGGCCGAATCCATGGAAAATTCCGCGCTGGCCATGGAAAGACGTTTGGCGGGTAATCACGACCGCCTCGAAGGCATGTTGCGGATATCCTCGGCAGAGTGGTTCGCAGGCTATGTGTTGGCGCCTGTCCTGGCCGAATTGACGCGCCGCCATCCGGCGGTCGTGCCGGAAGTCATCGCCAGCTACCGCCTGCTCGACCTGTCGCGCCGCGAGGCCGATGTGGCGTTTCGCCTCGTTCCTTTCAGCGAACCGGACATCGTCCAGCGCCGCCTGATGAGCATGGCATATGGTGTGTATGGCTCGGCCGACACCGCATCCGCACTGCAGGCCGATCCGGCATCGGTCGGCCTTGTTCTCATGAATACGGCGCAGTCCCACTTTCCCGATGTCGCCTGGCTGCTCGACAGGTTTCCACTGTCGCGGCGGGTCTTCACGAGCACGAGCCGGGCCGTCCAGGCACAGATGTGCCTGCAAGGCATGGGCATTGCAGTGCTGCCGAGGCCGCTTGGCGATGCGCTATCTGGCTTGCAGCGCATCGACATGCCGGACCAACCCCCGGGCAGGGATATCTGGGTGGGGTACCATCACGACCTGCGGCATATGGATCGCCTGCGGGCGATGCTGGATATCGCCGCTACGATGCTGTCGAATACCTCGAGCACAACGCCATGATCGAATCGTGCTGCTAACAGCAGGAACGATCAGTGACTGTGCTGAACCGTCTAGGTAACCTTCTCTCATTCAATGTGGTTTCAATCCATCGAATGGGGAGCAGCAGTGAAGTCGATTTTATTCATCGGACTCATGGTATTAAGTGGCCTGAACAACGCCTTCGCGCAAGCCATTCAGGAAACGCCAGGCGCCGACCTGATCGTCCATAACGCCAAGATCTACACCGGCAATCCGGCACAACCATCGGCATCCGCCGTGGCCGTCAAGAACGGCCGCATCTACTCGGTCGGCACCGATGCCGACGTGCTGTGCCTGAAGAACGCCAACACGAAAATCATCGATTCCCGCGGCCGCCGACTCATCCCGGGCATCATCGACGCCCACACCCACGTGCTCAACGAGGGCGGCTACAACTACACCCTGCGCTGGGACGGCGTGCCCACGCTGCGCCGGGCCCTGCAGATGCTGAGCGAGCAAGCCAGGCGCACCCCGGAAGGCCACTGGGTGAAGGTGATCGGCGGCTGGTCTCCCTACCAGTTCGAGGAAAACCGCTTCCCCACCATGGACGAACTGCGCAAGGCCGTCCCCAACCGTCCGCTCATCGTGCAGTACGCCTACAACCGCGCCTTCCTGAACCAGCAGGCGCTGGACGCCCTCGGCGCCGGCACCGACAGGTTCCCCAACCTGCCGGGCACCGAGCTGGAGAAAGACGCGCAGGGCCGCCTTACGGGCGTGGTCCACGGCTTCACGTTCACCTTCATCACCATGGAAACCATGGTCCCCCAGCTCACCCCGGAGGAAGAGGTGAGCTCGCTGGTCCAGACGGTGCATAGTCTGAACCGTGTCGGGGTCACGTCGATCGTCGATGCGGGCACGGGCTTCCGCGGCTATCCCAAGGCCGTGCGCACCGTGGACGCCCTCGCCCGCGACAACCGCCTCAACATCCGCATGCCCTTCATGGACATCCAGTTCGGCGACGGCGCCGACTTCAACGTGGTGGACGCCCAGATCACGGCGATCACCAGGACGGCGCCGATCGCTCCCGGCCACAACCTGCACCCGCACCTGGCCCATGGTCATTCCTATCAAGGCGCCGGCGAGCTGCTGGCGGTGGAGGTGCACGACCACGAAAACTTCGACCGTCCGGCGGTCATCATCGAGCCTTCCAAGATGCATCGACTGGTCGAGCGCGACATCGCCAAGCTGGTCCAGCGGCGCATTCCCTTCCGCGAGCACATCACCTACGACGAGAACATCACGCCCTTCCTCGATGCGCTCGAGAAGCTCGACCAGAAGATGCCGCTCGACGGCCTGCGCTGGAGCCTCGAACACGCCGAGACCATCAGTCCGGCCAACGTCGCCCGCGTGAAGGCGCTGGGCGGCGGCATCGCCCTGGACACCAAGATGGCGCTGCATGGCGACAGCTTCGTCAAGACCCACGGCCGCGACAAGGCCTTGATCACCCCGCGCCTGCGCGAGCTCGTCGACAGCGGCGTGCCGCTGGCCATGACCACCGACGCCTTCCGCGCCGCCTCGTTCAATCCGTGGATCGGCATCAGCTGGATGGTGTCCGGCAAATCGATCTCCGGCGCCGAGATCCTGGCCCGGAATAACCGCCTCACACGTGAAGAAGCGCTCAAGCTGTTTACGCGCAATGCGGCGTGGTTCATGAACACCGAGTCCGAGATGGGCATGATCGCCCCCGGCTACCTCGCCGACTTCGCGCTGCTCGACCGGGATTACTTTACGGTGCCGGAAGCCCAGATCAAGTCCGTTTCCTCGGTCCTGACGGTCATGGATGGCCGGGTGGTGTACGGCGCACAGGACTACGGTTCGCTGTCGCCGGCATTGCCCGAGATCTTGCCCGCGTGGTCGCCGATCAAGCACTTCGGCGGCTATTACCAGGCGCGGTAAGGTGAATGCGCACGCGGCCTGGCTCGCCATTCCTTTGCTGCTGGCAGCCGACGCCGCGCTCGCGCAGTTCCAGCCGTAGCGCTTCGACGACGACGTCAAGGCCCAGCGCCAGGGATGCGGCCGGCAAGGCAGCCGCACCGCATGCTGGAAGGGCCGCCCGCTCGCGGACCATGTGCGCCTGACGCTGGGAGGCGACTTGCGCCTGCGCTACGAGCACACCGGCAATCCGCGCCTGGTCGCTCGCGACCCGTATGGAGCGCGCACCGGAAATAGTTCTACAAAGAACTAAATCCTGTATAGTCAAGCTCCTGACCGACCGCCCCGGCGCGTCCACGCGGCCAGGGACGCCGCACTGCGTCTGTCCGGTGCCCGATTGCCAATGCTACGCCCATGAACGCCGAGAACCCCGACCTGATGTACCGCCTGCTCGTCCAGGGCGTGGTCGACTACGCCATCTACATGCTCACGCCGACCGGCGTCGTCTCCAGCTGGAACGCCGGCGCCCAGCGCGCCAAGGGCTATACCGCCGGCGAGATCGTCGGCCGCCACTATGCGTGCTTCTACGGCGCCGAGGACCGGGAGGCCGGCCTGCCCGACATCAACCTCGAGATCGCCACCCGCACCGGCCGCTTCGAAGACCAGGGCTGGCGTGTGCGCAAGGATGGCAGCGCGTTCTGGGCCCATGTGGTGATCGACGCCATCCGCGACGATGACGGCGCCCTGGTCGGCTTTGCCAAGATCACGCGCGACATCACCGAACGCCACCAGCAGCGGCGCAAGCTGGTCGAGGCCAAGGAGCTGGCCGAAGCCTATAGCCGCCAGATGGCCTCGCTGTCGCACTTCCTCGATTCGGTGATCGCCAACATCCCGGCCAGCGTGCTGGTGCTGGACGTCGCATCGCGCACCATTCTGCTGGCCAACCAGCAGGCGCAGCGCCTGTTCGCCCAGGTCTATGTCGACCTCAAGGGCTTGCCAGTCGGCGATTGCCTGAGCCCGAGCGTGGCCGACTACGTCGAGCGCCAGACGGCGCATGCGGCGCCCACCAGGGTCGGGCTGGACGACGCCGTGCTGGTCGAAACCTCGGTCGGCCCGCGCAGCCTGCGCAGCCGCACGGTGCTGGGCAAGCAGCCCGACGGCGAGGGCGATTACGTCCTGATCATCACCGAAGACGTGACCGACGAGCTGGCCGCGTATGCGCAAATCCACCACATGGCGCAGCACGACGGCCTGACCAATCTGCCCAACCGCAACCTGTTCAACGCACGCCTCGAGAGCGCGCTCTCGCACAGCGCGGAGGATGACTCCGGGGTGGGCATCCTGTGCCTCGACCTGGACAATTTCAAGAACATCAACGACGCCTACGGCCATGGCTTCGGCGACAAGATCCTCTTGACGCTGGCGGGCCGCTTGCGCAAATGCCTGCGCGACCAGGACACGCTGGCGCGCCTGGGCGGCGACGAGTTCGCCGTGGTCCTGCCGCGCATCAAGCGCCTGGAAGAAGCGCAACAGGCGGCGCAGCGCCTGATCGAGGCGGTGGCGCCGGCATTCTCGATCGAGGGCCACAGCTTCGCGGTCGGCATCAGCGTCGGCATCGCCTTGTCCACATCCGCCGGCAACACGGCCGAGCAATTGCTGCAGCACGCAGACATGGCCTTGTATGAAGCCAAGCGCAACGGCCGCAACCGCCACGAGGTGTTCCAGCCCGAGATGGAGGCGGCGGCGCGGGTGCGGCGCCAGATCGAGATCGACCTGCGCCGCGCGCTGCACCGCGGCGAGCTGCAGATGCACTATCAACCGATCGTCGAAAAGGCCGGCAACCGCATCTCGGGCTATGAGGCCCTGATCCGCTGGCGGCATCCGGAGCGCGGTGCGATTGCGCCGATCGACTTCATACCGATCGCCGAGGAAACCGGCCTGATCCACGAGCTCGGCGCGCGCGCCTTGAACCTCGCTTGCCAGGAAGCGGCGACCTGGACCAACGGCGAAACGATCGCCGTCAACCTGTCGCCGATCCAGTTCAAGAGCAGCGAACTGGTGAGCATGGTGGCGCTGGCGCTGGCCGATTCCGGCCTTGCCGCCGAGCGGCTGGAACTCGAGATCACCGAGTCGGTATTGCTCGACAATAGCGATGGCAATATCCGCACCCTGAAGGCCTTGAAGAAGCTGGGTGTGCGCATTTCGCTCGACGACTTCGGCACCGGCTATTCCTCGCTGAGCTATCTGCGCTTTTTCCCCTTCGACAAGATTAAGATCGACAAGTCGTTCGTGCAAGAGATCGGGCAGAGCCGGGAAGCGGTGGCGATCATTCGCGCCATCACCGGCCTCTCCAGCAGCCTGCTGATCGAGACGACGGCCGAGGGCGTGGAGACCGAGGAGCAGCTGCGGCGCCTGGTGGAAGAAGGCTGCTCGCACTTCCAGGGCTATCTGTTCGGGCGTCCGGAAGCGGCAGAGAACCGGATGCAGCGGCTCGACTGGCCTGCGGTCTGACTGGACGCATTTGCCGTAGTCGATAATGAAACGGACAACGACATTTTCCAGCGACTGCCATGCATCACGACGCCATCGTCGGTGACCGCATGATATGGCGGCTGGGCCGGCAGCCGCCCGCATTTTTCGCATAGACACAGGATCGCCCATGATCGACCAACACCTCATCCAGCGCGCCGAGCAGGCCTTTTCCAACGCCTGCGGCATGCCATTCGAAAAACTGCTGGCGCCGATCGAGGGCGAACCCGGCGCCGGGCAGGCAGCCAGCGATGGCATCGTCAGGGCGATCCGCCAGTGGCGCACCGCCGGCGACGCCAGCCTGCCGATGGGCGCGTTCACGGGCGAATTGCGGCGCCCGGATTGGGACAAGATCATGCACATCTCGTGCGAGGCCCTCGTCCGCCACGGCAAGGACCTGCAGGTGGCCGCCTGGCTGCTCGAGGCCCAGATCCACCAACATGGGTTTGCGGCGATCGCCGGCGGCCTGCACCTCATGACGCGCCTGTGCGAGCAGTATTGGGACGACATCCATCCCCAGGGCGCCGCCGACACCTACGAGCGCCGCGCCAACATCTTCCACTGGGTCAACCACGCGCTGTCCCCGATCCTGCGCCAGGTGCCGCTGGCCTTCGGTCACCAGGGCCAGCCGTTCACCCTCGCCGACTGGGAACGCGCGCGCCGCCATGAACACTTGCGCCAGACCGATTCCTGCGGCAACGTCGAAGGCCCGTCCGGCGCCGATCTGTCCGCGGCGCTCGCGGCGGTGGCGGACGACACCTGCGCCGACATGGAGCGCGACCTGGCCGACGCCCTGGCGATGCTGAAGCACCTGGCCGACGTGCTCGAGCCGAGATTGGACGAAGGCGCGCCATCCTTCGGCATGTTCGCCGGAGTGATGGAACAGGCACGTGGACTGTTCGAGGCCGAACTCGAGCGGCGCGGCCTGCCGCGTCATGCGCGGCCGAGTCCGATTCCGGCGGAGCCGGCCGTGCCCGCGGCGCCCGAGGAAGCGGCCGCGACGCCGGCAGACGTCATCCTGCCGCGGACCACCATGGCGGAGCCCGCCGCCATACGCGATCGCGCCGAAGCGTATGCGCTGCTCGAGCAGGCGGCCAGCTTCCTGCAGCGTGATGACCCGCACAGCCCGGTGCCCTACCTGGTGCGTCGCGCCGCCGAATGGGGGAAGCTGAACGCCGCCGAGCTGTACCAGGAGCTGTTCCTGCGCAGGGGCGGCCAGGTCCACATCTTCGACGTCATGGGCCTGGACACTCCCGGACAGGCCGACAAGAAAGACTGAACAAGGAGCACGCAATGGCGATCATTTATCAGGCCAGCAATTTCGGTGACGCCGACCTGCGCGTCGCCCTGGTCGAACGCGGCATGGCCGACCTGCTGGTGCACAGGGTGGCGGCGCGCGGCCTGGCGCATGGCGACGCGCTGTGGTACAGCACGCGGCACCGCGAGGACGCCAGTGTGCGCGTCTTCTTCGTTTCGCCGGGAATGGCCCAGCTGAAAATCTTTTTTGTCCCGAACCAGGACGAGGCCGGCTGGCAGCGTCCGCGGCCGCCCGCAATCCACCTGCGCTAGCGTGCGTAACGCCGGCCGGGCCGGCGTGATGTCGTTCCGCCAAGGCGGACTCGGTACTACTACTGAGTCCGCCACAGGTCGAATACTGAGAGGGCCACGTTTACCGGGGGTGGTCCGCGCAAGCCTGATTTGTTTGGGCTATACTCCGCTCAGTCCTCTATAGGACTTCCCGCTCAATGGACGCCAGGGATATCGACTGGCCTGCCTGACAATCCATGTCAGCGCGTCATATCCGTGTTGCCTGCAAGGCCGGTTTGACTGTCATCCAGTTCACCGTTGCCTTGCCTTCGCTATGCGTCGGTTGCCGAGTTTTGTTGCTGTTCTCACGGATCGCGACAGGTCCCGACAACCCGTTCCTTATCGGTGCTTCGATACCGCCAGCAGGCGGTGTGGAAACATTCCTTTACCGAGCCGTTGAACTTTTTAAATCTGATTGCATGCCAGGCCATCGCAAACATTTTTCAGGTGATACTCGTATGCGTACCTCGCTTCTAGTTGTCCTTTCTTGCTTCATCGTTGCATCTTGCAGTAAAGCCCCCGCTCCTTCCAATGACAAGCCGGTCGACGTCGTCCTGATCGGCGCCGGCGTCATGAGCGCCACGCTCGGCACCATGCTCAAGGAACTCGATCCCGAACTCACGATCGAGATGTTCGAGCGCATGGATTCGGTCTCGGCCGAGAGCTCCGACGCGATGAACAATGCCGGCACCGGTCACTCCGGTTTCGCCGAGCTGAACTACACGCCCGAAATGCCGGACGGCACCATCGACACCAAGAAGGCCGTCGACATCAACGAGCAGTTCGAGATCTCGAAGCAGTTCTGGGCCTACCAGGTCAAGAAGGAATACCTGGGCGCGCCGAACACCTTCATCAACAACGTGCCGCACATGGCCTTTGTCTGGGGTGACGACAACATCAACTACCTGCGCAAGCGCTACGATGCGCTGCAGAAGGAAAACCTGTTCAAGGGCATGCTGTACACCGAAGATCATGAGACGATCCGCAAGTGGGCGCCGCTGGTCATGAACGGCCGCGACGCGAACCAGAAAGTGGCCGCGACCCGCATGGACATCGGTAC
Source organism: Massilia timonae CCUG 45783 (assembly GCF_000315425.1). Lineage (GTDB taxonomy): Bacteria > Pseudomonadota > Gammaproteobacteria > Burkholderiales > Burkholderiaceae_D > Telluria > Telluria timonae. The sequence continues at coordinate 983,484 of NZ_JH992922.1, forward strand.
CGACGTCAACTACGGCACCCTGACCCGCAGCATGGTCAAGCACCTGACCGGCACCCACGGCATGACCCTGAACCTGCGTAGCCAGGTCGAAGACATCAAGCGCGGCAAGGATGGCCTGTGGAACGTGACCGTCAAGAACCTGGCGGACAACAAGCTCAAGACCGTGAGCGCGAAGTTCGTGTTCATCGGCGCCGGCGGCGGCGCGCTGCCGCTGCTGGAAAAGACCGGCATTCCTGAAGCCAAGGGCTACGGTGGCGTTCCGGTCGGCGGCCAGTGGCTGGTGACCACCAACCAGGCGCTGATCGAAGCGCACCACGCCAAGGTGTACGGCAAGGCCTCGGTCGGTTCGCCGCCGATGTCGGTGCCTCACCTCGACACCCGTATCATCGACGGCAAGAAAGCCCTGCTGTTCGGACCGTTCGCGACCTTCTCGACCAAGTTCCTCAAGAACGGTTCGTGGGTCGACCTGCCGGCCTCGATCGGCACCGGCAACGTGCGTCCGATGGTGCAGGCTGGCATCGACAACATTCCGCTGACCAAGTACCTGGTCGAGCAGGTGATGAACTCGCAGGAAGACCGCGTGGCCACCCTGCGTGAGTACCTGCCGGAAGCCAAGATGGAAGACTGGGAACTGGTCAACGCCGGCCAGCGCGTCCAGATCGTCAAGGACGACCCGAAGAAGGGTGGCCTGCTGCAGTTCGGCACCGAAGTCGTTGCCTCGGCTGACGGCTCCGTGACCGCCCTGCTGGGTGCATCGCCAGGCGCCTCGACCGCCGCGCCGATCATGCTCAAGGTGCTCAAGGCATCGGCCTTCCGCGACAAGCTGGAAACGCCGGAATGGCAAGCCAAGATGCACGAAATGATTCCTTCGTACGGCCGCAAGCTGAACGACGATCCGGCCTTCGCCAACCAGATCCGCCAGCAGAGCAGCGCTGCGCTGGGCCTGAAGGCGTTCACGCTGGACGTGCCGGCGGCAACGCAGGAATAATGGTGTAGAGAACGGCTGCGGCATGAGCCGCAGCCATTCAACAAGCAGTGATGCAACAAAAAAAAGGCCTCGGTTCAGTGAACCGAGGCCTTTTTGTATTTCAGCCGACGCAGGCTTATTTGCGTGCGCGCAGGGCTTCGAGTTCGGCGCGCAGATTGCTGCGTTCGCTGCGCGAGTTGTCGAGCATGGTGCGCAATTCCTTGACCTCGGCCGCCAGGTTGTCGCGCTCGGTCGTGACGCCGACCAGCTCCATCTGGGCGCGCAGGCGCGCATCCGACTCGGCCGCGGTGGCCGCCACGTTGCGCTCGAGCTGCTGGCGCAGGTCGGCCAGCTGGGCATCCTTGCCGTCGATCGCCAACTGATCCTTGGCCTTGCCGACCAGCGCATCGGCGGCGATCTGGCGCGCATTGCGCAGCTCGGCCGTCAGGCGCTCGATCTCTTCGTTGCGTTCATCCGCGATCAACTGAGCCTGTTCGCGCGCGACCCGCGCATCGCTCAGTTCGGCGTTCAGGCCGTCACGCTCGGCTTCGAGTGCATTGCCGGCTTCGAGCAGCGCATCCATGTCGCTCTCGGCGCGCGCCAGCGCATCGCGCATGCCGGCGCCGGCATCCTGCGCATACTGCTGGGCCCAGCGGCTCAGTTCGGCGAGCAGCTCGGGCGGCATCTCGGCCTTCGGCGTCTCGACCGGTTGCGCATGGCTGGCGCGCCAGGTGGCCAGGTGCTGGTGGATGGTCTTGGTCGACCCGGCGCCGATCAGGGCGCGCACCGCCTCGATCGTGACTTGCTGCCTGTCGTTCTGGAGAGTGTTGGCCGCCTCGATGACGTCGCCGAGCGTCACGTCCAGGTGTGCCATATCCGTTTTCATACCGCGTCAGAATGTTCGTTGTAGGGCTGTCCATCATACGCTAGACGATGGTTTAGTTGCTCGAAAGCATCGCCCGATACGACCAAGTGTCGCGGATTTGCCGCTATTTCAGGCCGAGGCCGGCGTGGCTGCGATTATTCCATTTCCATGCTGACAAAATTCTCGTCCAGCCAGGCGCCCAGCGCCTCGGTTCCCGGCCCGTCGAGATGCGGCAGCATCGCGGCGTACCAGGCGCGTCCCTCCTCCTGGCCCAGCACGGCGCGGACGATGGGCAGGCTGTTCTGCAGGAAGATGCCGAACAGGGGCGCCCGGCGCACGAACAGCGAGGTGGCATCAAGGCAGCCCAGGCCCGTATAGATCGCGCGCATCTGTTCGAGATACGGCATCGCGCGCGCCGCCTGGCCCGACTGGGTCAGGGCAGTGATGAAGCTGGTCACGATCTGCGGGTCCGGCATTTCGCGCGAGGCGGCATTGCGTTCGCGCGCCCAGGCGATCCACTCTTCGCCGCGCGCCGTGTCGCCCGTCATGGCGCAGCAGCATCCGGTTTGCAGCGCGTTGAAGGCGCTCGGCTCTTCGTCGCACAAGGCGTTCCAGTAGCGCAGCGATTCGGCCCAGCGCCCCAGGCGCGCGCTGGCCATCGCGCACAGGCGGATCGCATCGATGCGCAAGCCGTCCTGCGTGGCCGCCGCATGGGGCATGGCGCCGGCCAGCGCTTCCTCCAGGCGGCCGGCGCCCAGATGGTCGATGGCGTCGGCCAGTTCCGGCGGGTCGGCCTGGGCCGCCCCTGCATTCATTGCGGTCGGTGCGCTGCATTCCTCGATGATCCGTTCGGCATCCATGCCCGGCAGGCGCAGGTAGGCGATGACCGGCCGCGTGGTCTTCTTTTCCTTTTTTGCGTCACGCTCGACCTTCACGTTGTCGATCGAAACGAACGGGTCGCCTCCGGTGCGGTACAGCGTCACCGCGCTGTAGCGTGAGGCGTCCGCCTCGACGCTGGCGCCGAGGATCGAAAACAGTTCACCGGGCGCGGTTTCGAGCCGGTGCACGACGACATGGGGTTCTTCGATCCAGGCGAATCTGCGCGGCAGCTCGAACGGCGTCGCCCAGCTGTCGCTCAGCTCGCAGAACGGTTCCTCGGCCGCGTCGCGCGCCAGCGAACGGGGCACGGTGGTCAGCAGGATGAATTCGACGACCCAGCCGGCGACGAGCGCGCTGCCCTCGATCCGCATCCCCGCGACGTGGCGCACTTCGTTCTCCGCCAGCACCATCCCGAAGCGCCACATGTCCTGCGGAGCGCCGAGCAGCGATGCGAAGCTGCCCGCGTCGGCGATGGCAAGCCAGGCGGCCCAGTGGGCGTACCAGCCCACGACGCCGATCGCCAGGCCCGATCTGCCCATCCACATGGGGTTGCGCGCCTTCGCCTGGCGCGCCACCGCGCGCGCGGCCACGCCCATGACGAGCGCGAAGACGCCCATGGCGAGCCAGTTGAGCAGGATGAGCGGCGAGTGGATCGTCAGCCAGGCATACAGCCAGGCCGGGATGACGACGAACAGCGCGCAGGCCGCCGTCGAGACGATCGCCTGCGCCGGCAGGCGGCCCGACGGCACGTAATAGGGTGAACTCATGGCGTGTCCTGTGGCTTGGGAGCGGGGCGGACCAGGGCCAGCGCCCGCAAGTCCGGCCTGTCGTTGCCCACGCAAAGCAGCGGCGCATCGTGTTCGAGCGCGGCGTGCGCGGCCAGCGCCAGCGCGGCGACGAAGGGCACGGCGCCGCATGTGCCGCAGGCCGGGCCGAGGCGGACGATGTCGCTGGCGTTGTCGAGGTGCGGCGTGGTGGCGTCGCCGAATTCCATCAGTTCGAGCGCGTGGCGCGTGTCGGCGCCGGCATCGGCGACGAGCATGGCGACGGCGGCCGGCGCGATCGCCGCGCCCTGCAGCAGGCGCCCGGCGAGCATGTTCAGGCGCTGCGGCGACAGGCGTTTGAGGCTGGCGGATGCTGGATCGCAGGCGTCGGCTTCCAGGCTGACGTGCGCAATGCCGGCGCCGTTCGCCGCTGGCGCCAGCAGCAGGCCGGCCGCGCCTTCGCCGGGGATGCGGCCACGCGGATGAAAGGAGGTGAACAGCGTGCCGTTGGCCGACCAGCGGTCGACCGTCTCCTGGCCGATGTGGGAGCAGAAGGCGAGCAGGATCGTCGCCGCGGGCTCCGCGCTTTTTTCTGTTTGCTGCGCCAGCCGGGCAATGAATGGCGCAGGAGCTGCGGCTTCGGTGACGTCGATGCGCGCCGCGGGCCAGCCAGCCTGCGCCAGCACCTGCCTGCACCACATCGCTGCCGCCTGGCGTTGTTCCACCTGCCAGTCGTCCGGCAGCACCAAGGCCAGTTGCAGCGTGAAAGGCGCGTCTTCGTCCGCGCCCAGCAGCCCTGCCGCGCGATCGGCGAGCTCGCGCAGGACCGCCGTGCCGAGAACGAGCGCGCGCCACCCCTCGTCGCCAAAGGGCGGCGCCGGCGCGGCGCACGAGTCCAGCCAGTCGGCGATCTCTTCGCGCACCGCCTCGTCGCCGGCCTGTTCGCAGCGTGCGCTCATGACCGGGAAACCGTCGTCGTCCACCAGTTCGCGGTCAAGGTCGGCGTCGACCTTGTTGGCGGCAAGCGCGGCGCCCAGTTCTTCGGCGGATGCGCCATGCGGCGTGCGCAGCGCGCCGGCGAGGATGGACAAGGTCGGGCAGCGTCGCTCCTGGACGGCGTCCTGCTGCACCGCCGGCGCGGCGGCGGCCTGTGCGACAGCCTGGCGCGCGAGCAGCCTGCCACCGATGCGGCCGAGCCAGCCCGGGGCCGGCGGCGTAGTCGTGGTGGACATGGGCTCAGACCTGGTCGATGGTGGTTTGCTGGCCGGCGATCAGCGTCGCGCCGCAGGCGGTCTTGTCGCCATGCCGCGCGGCCGCCTTGCCGTCGACGATCAGGGTCGCATCGCCTTCGATGATCGGCCCGGGGCCATGCTTGGGACAGCTCGTCCTGTCGCCCATGCGGGCGATGCCGACGCCATCGATATCGCTGTTGGGCGAGGCTTCCAGCACGACGCCGCCGTGCGAGGTTCTGTCGCCGAGTCTGATCAGTGCTCCTGCCATGGTTTTTCCTCGTCTGGATAACTTCAACTATGTGATCTGGAATTTCACTTGATTAACCAGGGACCCAGCTTATTCAGGCCATGGTGATTTAATAAGGTAGCGGTCGCTCATTCGCGCTCAAGCACGAGTAAGTGAAAGCTCTTGGGATAAGCATCGGCAACACTAGCCACATCGCTTCGTGCCTCAAGTTTCATGGAGATTTTTTTATTACTTTTGAGGGCGAAAACGAAGATTAACGGATCTTTTATTCTGTATTCGGGGCGATTTTCTTGTTCTGAACGTAAGAGAACATAGTCGTCAAAGAATTGCGCAGGCAGATTCATCGAGAAAACCCCAATAGGAAAGTTTCGGGGAGTTGCTGAAATCCAAGCCTTATTCCATTTTTTCGCGTTGTCTTCCCTGCTGATGTTTATGTGGATTCCACGCATCCGAAAATTTTTCTCGTGATAAAACTTAGATCGCATGACGGGTGCCTGTGGATCTTTCGGCCAGAAAAAATTACCTTCGCCCAGAATTTCGGATTCTTCAGTTTCTAAATTGGAACTTGCATCTATGACGCGATGCACGGAGGAAACTAGTCCCATTAAATATGATCGTTCTTCTTCATTCAGTTCAACTATAGACGGAAGTTCTAGAATGTCTTTGTCTTCATATTTATTGATAATAGGTTTCTGGGTCATGCCGGCCCTCGTTTTTTTATCAATTTCAGTGAGGCTTTGTGATATCTGTGAAGAAGACTCTTTCTTGCAGCTTATAATGATGGGAATGGCTGCTAGTAGAAATAGATATCTCATTAAGATCATAAGCACATCAAGTAGTTTGTTCGGATTTTGCCAATGATGGATTTTCATAGATAGGATCAATATTGCCAATCAGAGGAATCCAGTGGCGATCCGAATGAAAGACAATTTCTTGATATTTGGCTTTAAATTCTTTATGCCACTTGTATGGATTGACAGCGTAGGCAATTGGAATGTCAGCTATGTTGCTATGTTTGATCCAACTGAAGCCGTTGGGTGTCTCGATGTCAGAATCATCAAGAATCTCCTTGGCAGTTTCGGCACAGGTGTCGTTGACAATTGCCGAATAAGTCAACTGTCCTTTATATATTTCAACTCGCGCTTTTGTAATGTTTTCATTTACTGCCCCTGCTTGTTTTCTACTTATCGGAATTTTGAAGGATTTTACTTTTTCCGTAATCATGTAATCAGCAGTGCCGGGCCGTGAATTTTTCTGCCCATCTTTTTTTATGGCGCCAACTGTATATATCTGTTTTCCCTTGCTAAATCCTTTATTGAGCCAGCCTACTTTCCCGGCCCCATCAGGACCGAAGCTGAAGGATTGAATTACTTTAGTATTTTGTACTAGGTAATAAAACATGTGTCCATAATCAATTGCGATGTCATGAGTATTATGTTTAAATGCATCGACACTATTGACTTCAAAGCCTATAACAAGATAGAAGACGTCCAGCTCTACGCTTTTTCTGGCTGTATGGTCAACAGGCGAAGTACGTGATGCTCCAATATTCGCCCACTTCATTGTCCGAGACGGCATCCTTGTCATTCTTTAACCTCGATAGTCACGGTTTCTTCCTTATCGGATCTGACAATATGAGTCAGGCCGTTCTCATCCGTTTTTCCATACTCAAACGTTCCGTCTTCGCGCTTGATTCTGTAATCGACATGAGCAAGTGGTGCGCCGGTGGCTTTATCACGCACGGTAAAAGCTTCATCAAAGAGGTTTGCATTAGAATCGGGCAAGCTGCCTAACCTGGATGGACTGCCTTCGCCCTTATCAAATTGGTGTTTGCCGCCCTTGACGGAAAACTTCCCCGGACAGGCGAACGTAATGTCCCCACCTTCCAGCGTGATCGCCGACTCGCCCGCCTGCAGCACAATCTTTTCCTTCGCCTTGATCTCGATCCGGTCATTCACCGACATCACGGTGACTTCCTTGTCCGCCAAAATCTCCAGCTGATCCGTATGCGCCTGCAACGACACCGGTCCATTCGCCGCAATCGCTTGAATCCCGCCCGCATGCGAAAACAGGCTGGCAGCGCCACCTGCAACAGTCGACACCGTATGCGCCGCGGCGATATGGACATCCGACTGCGTCGTCCACTGCATCTGCCCGCCGGCATAGATCACGGTCGATGCCGGCGTCGCCCAATTGATGCTGGCCGCCGAGTCCATCAGCACGACCGCCGCCCCGAATTTTTCAACGGGCTGCCCGCCATCGAGCTCGCGCGACCCCACCTTGGCCTTGAGCGTCGTCTGACCACCTACCGCGCCGTCGTACTTGCCCCTGGCCTGAGGATCGATCAGCGCGATGAATTCCTCCTGCGCCTTGGCCGCGTCAAGACTGAACAGCGCCTGCGACTGGCCCGCCGCATCGCGCAGCGCGTCGCCCAGCGATTGCGCCGCCTTGAACTGCGCCACAGCCTCCGCCACATCCATCTGCGTCGACGTGATCCCGCTGCCGAGCTGCGGCCGCGCACTGGTCGACAGCAGGACGCCTTCACCGCCGCGCACGACCGCCCAGGCATCGGTGCGCAGCTCGAAGCCGCTGCCGCGATAACGGACACGTTGTGACGTGCCGGGCGGCTGCTCGATCAGATAACCAAGATTGAGTTCGCTGCCGGCGCTGCTGCTTGCCAGCCGCGTGCGCAGCTGTCCGGGCGTATCGTCCACCTGCCACTGATTGAAGCCCCCGCCATCGAAGTTCCGGCTATGGATACCGGACAGCACGCCGGCGTGATCCGCCCCCGAATCCACGCCAGCCGGGAAGGGCGGTAGATCGAGGCCGTTATGCAACTGCGCCACGATGACTGGCCGGTCGATATCGCCTTCAATAAAATCCACCAGCACTTCGGTGCCGATGCGCGGCGTGAACACAGTGCCCCAGTTCGGCCCGGCCAGCGCCTCGGCCACCCGTATCCAGCTGCCGGAAGCATCGTTGCCCGGCGCGCTGCCCCGTTCATCCAGGTTGTGCGCCACGCCTCCGGGATTCGGATTGACGCCACGCTGCCAAGCGAACTGGACTTTTACTTGATGATCGCGCGTGCTGGTGGCGACCGCATTCGGCAAGCCGACCACCAGCGCGGTCTGCGGCCCCAGGCTCGTGCAGGGATGCGGCGCGGCGGTCGCGACCGGCACCAGCGCCACCACGTCGCGCACGCAGGCGAAGGTATTGCAATAGGTGCCGTTCTCGACCTGTTTCGACGCGCCAGCGATGCCGGTGTCGAAGTTGTTGCGCGCCTCGTGTTGCACCCACAGCACGGTGAAGGCGTTGGCGCCGGCCGGATAGCGGTCGTGCTGCGTCAAGCTAAAGCCGTGTCCCGCCGCCAGCCGGCGCACGGCGCCCGCGCCTTCGAAGACCTTGTTGTCCAACTCGAGCGCCAGCAGCATCAACTCGCTGTGACCACGCATCGCGGCGCCGGTGTCGCCGCCGATGCGTTCGCCGCTGCCGTCGTGGATGGAGAGCGCGGGCAGGGCGCCGGCATCGAGGTGCGAACCCAGTTCGGCTGCCGGCGCCAGCAAGACGGCCGGGTTCCAGCTGCTGATGCTGACGCCGTTGGCTGCTACCCGGCGCCTTGCGTGGAAGGCGTCGATCGCATCGTCGCGCTCGGTCGCACGCACGCCATGAAAGCGCAACGTCGCGCCGCCGGGCATTGGGGGAATCCGCGCCCGCCGGTCGAAGATCACCAGCCGGTGCCGCGCCTGGCCGTGGTCGGCGCCCGCCACTGTCTCGAACGGAGAATGATCGAAGCGCCAGCTCAGGCCCTCGGACGCCAGCAGCCGCGCGAAGAATGCGTAATCGCTTTCGCGGTACTGGGTGCAGACGGGCCGTGGCGTCAGTTCCTGCGTCACGTCGAACGCGACGTTCACCTGTGGATAATCGGCCAGTAATTCACAGACGATGTCGCGCACCGTCTTGTTCTGGAACAGGTAGCAATCGCGCCGCAGCGTCAACAGCGCCAGCGCCGGTTCGAGCACCAGGCGGTAGCGGGCGACGCCGCCATCGGCGCCCAGCCAGGACGCTTGCGTACACAGGCCATGCCAGGCGCGCCGGCCGCCGTCCGGCTGCAGCAGCCCGACAGTCAATTCTTCGCCGATGAAGGAAGACAGGTCGAGGTCGGTCGAGGTGCTGAGCGCATCGACCTCGAAGCGGAACAGCTCGTTGACGGCCTCGCGTCCCGCGAAGCGCTCCGCCACCAGCGATTGCGGCAAACCGCTTTGCTGGCTGCTGGCCAGGGTGAGGAGCCGCGCGTGCTGGCTCAGGCCCGTGCCGTACAGGCCGAGCGAAGCGGGGGCGGGAAAGGCTCTCATCGGCGCGCTATTCCGCGTTCAGGACATCACCGCCAGCAGCTCGAGCTTGAGCTCCTTCATGCCGGCCGGGACGTAGATCGAGATCGACTGCGCCTTGAGCATGCGCTCGTACATCGCCCCTTTCGCCTCGAGGATGAAGTAGCAGGTGTCGGGCCGCACGGGGATCGCCGCCGGCGGCTGTGGCGTGTACTGCAGGCGCACGCCGGGCAGGGCCGAGAGCACGAATTTCTCGACGTCGTCCGGGGCGCCGACCTTGAAGCGCAGCGGCGCCACGTCGACCAGTTCCACCGCCGGGATGTCGGCCGAGACGGCGATGTAGAAGGTGGTGTCGTCGTCGATCTTGCCCGAGTCGAGCATGCCGATGTGGTAGCAGGGCCGCACCTCGTTCAGGGCGATGCCGAAGTACTTGGCCGAGATGACGGTGTCGAGCAGTTCGCGGATGATCTGGTGCAGCCTGGCGAAGGCGGGGCCGGGATCGTGGTGCTGGTAGGACGGCAGATCGGACAGGGTCCAGCTCTTGGAAAAGGTCATCAGGCCGCCGGCCACGTCCAGCAGCGCCTCGAACACGCGCTCGGGGTGCAGCGCCGGCTGGTTGAAATGATGCGACAGCGTCGCATAGGCCGAACTGGCCGTGTGCAGCAGCCAGAACGAGGACATGTCGCCCGAGCGGAATTCGATGACGTTGCGAGTCGGCTCGCGGTGGTGGCCGTACAGCGCGCCGACCTTGGCCTGCAGCGCGTCGAGCAGGCGGCGCAACTGCTGGAACAGGGCCGGGGCGGCGCCCAGCGACATCGACGGCGGCACCAGCGCCGGATCGAGCTCGAAGCCGCCGGTGGCGCATCTGCGCACGCGCAGCAAGGGAAAGTGGATGTAGGCGTCGCGCGGCTCGAATTCGGACACCAGGCGCAGCGCGCGCTTCAGGTAGGCCAGCTGCACCGGCGCCGCCTGGGTGTAGAGGTCGGGCGTCTCTTCGTTGGCCTGGATGAAGCGGGTAGTGCTGGCGGACTGCGTGGCCGCCTGCCCCGGCTGGACGAAGTTGGCGTTGAAGGGCTTGAGTCCCGGCAGCGCCGCGTAATACGTCACGGCCTGCACCGACTGCTGCAGGCCGCTCAGGTCGACGGTGCCGGGCAGCTCGTCGAGGCCGGGCGCCTCGTACAGCTCGCCGTCCTGGAAGCGCAGCGACAGGTTTAGCACGCGCAGCATGCCGCTCGCCAGCGCCTCGCGGTCGATGTCGAATCCCTCGACCCCCCATGCATACGGGTGCGCCGCCTTGACGCCCTTGTACAGGCAATGCTCGTGATAGGCGTCCTGGCGCTGGAAATGCTGCGGGCGCAGCAGCAGGCCTTCGCCCCAGAGGACTTTGCTGGTCATGGCTGTTGTTCCTTCACCTTGTTCTTTGCGAAAGGAAACGATAACGACGAGATGCTGTTGCGCATGTGAACTTGATCAAAGGTTGGCGCTAAACGCCGTGGCAACATGCTTCGGTGCGCAACACCAGCTTGTGCCAACGAGGGGGATCGATGAAAGGATTCACGCCGGACCTGTTCGACCGCCTGCTCGGCCAGCCGCTGCGCAATGGCGTGGTAGTGGCGCGCCTGAACGTCGAGGAACTGAAGGATGCGGTCGCGCGCGACCTCGAAGCGCTGCTCAACACGCGCTCGACCATCCAGGACGGCGCGCTGGCCGTCTTTCCCGAATGCGGCAAGTCGATGGTCGGCTATGGGCTGTGCGACTTCGCCGACCGCTCGCTGTCCAGTCCCACCGACCGCGCCCACATTTGCGCCTGCATCGAAAACACCATCGCGCGCCACGAGCCGCGGCTGCAGAACGTGAAGGCGCTGCTCGAGATGCAGGGCGATGCCGGCGCGCCCTCGGTCAACCGCCTCGGTTTTTCGATCACGGCGGTGCTGGTGGGAAGCATGTCGGAGGAGCCGGTCAACTTCGACGCCGTGCTGCAGCCGTCCACGCTCCAGTACAGCATCCGCAAGGCCGGCCGCGCGGGCGCGGCGGCGGCGGCATCGGCGATGGCGGGAGCCTGAGTTGGACCGCCTGCTACCCTATTACGAAAGCGAACTGGCCTACCTGCGGCGCAACCTGCGCGAATTCGCCGAGCGCTATCCGCGCATCGCCGGGCGCCTGGCGATCAGCGGCGAAGTATGCGAAGACCCGCATACCGAACGCATGATCGAGTCGTTCGCCTTCCTGAACGCGCGCATCGCCAAGCGCCTGGACGACGACTATCCCGAGTTCACCGAGGCGCTGTTCGATGTGCTGTATCCACATTACCTGCGGCCTTTTCCATCGTGCTCGATCGCGCGCCTGGACGTCGCCGCCGCGGCCAAGCAGCAGACCACGGTGAGCACCATCCCGCGCGGCACCAAGCTGACCACGCGCCCGGTGCGCGGCGTGACCTGCATCTTCCGCACCGTGTACCCGGTCGCGATGGCGCCGCTGGTCCTGAGCCGGGCGGTGTTCTCGCCGATCATCCACGCGCCGGATGCGGTGCGCCTGCCGCCCGGCGCCAGCGCGAGCATCAGCCTGTCCCTGAACGTTGGCTGCGAAGGCGGCGGCCTGGAGGCGATCGACCTGCCGGCGCTGCGCCTGTTCCTCGATGGCGAACCGTCGTTCTGCGCGGCCCTGCGCGACGCGCTGCTGGCGCGCACGGTCGCGGCCTATGCGCAGCCCGAGGGCGGCCACTGGATCGCCCTGCCGGCGCTGCCGGTGCGCGCCGCCGGCTTCATCGAGGACGACGCGCTGATCGACTTCCCGGCCCGTTCCCACACCGCCTACCGCCTGCTGACCGAATACTTCTGCTTTCCCGAGAAGTTCAATTTCGTCGATCTCGACCTGGCGCTGCTGGCGCGCAGCCTGCCCGCGGGCACGCGCCGCCTCACCGTGCACCTGGCCCTGAACGGGATCCGCAGCGACTCGAACCTGGCGCGCATGCTGTCCACCCTGTCGACCAACAACCTGGTGGCGGGCTGCACGCCGGTGATCAACCTGTTCGCCCAGCGCGGCGAACCGATCCGCCTGACCCATGCCACGGCCAGCTATCCGGTGCTGGCCGATGCGCGCCGCGCCTATGCCTACGAGGTCAACGCGATCGACGAGGTCAACCTGGTGCGCCAGACGCCGCAGGGCGAGACGGTGGTGCGGTTCCAGCCCTTCTATTCGCTCAAGCATGCGCAGACGCCCGAGCAGAACGGGCATTACTGGGCCATGCGCCGCGACGACACGATGGCCGAGCGCAGCCCGGGCTTCGAAACCCAGATCTCGATCGTCGACATCGACTTCGACCCGGCCGACGTCGAGACCACGACCCTGAACCTGGAGCTGACCTGCACCAACCGCGATCTGCCGCTGCTGCTCAGCTACGGCCAGCCGGGCGGCGACCTGTTCCTCGAAGGCGGATCTGGCGTGCGCGAGATTTCCTTCCTGCGCAAACCCAGCCCCACCTGGCGCTTCTCGCGCGGACGCAGCGCGCACTGGCGCCTGATCTCGCTGCTCTCGCTCAACCACCTGTCGCTGGCTGACGGCGGCGTCGACGCCTTCCGCGAGATGCTGGCCCTGCACGACCTGCCGCGCTCGGCGGCGTCGACGCGCCAGGTCGGCGGCATCAATGCGATCGCCTATACGCCCACCAGCGCCTGGCTGTCCGGGAACCCCTTCAACTGCCTGGTGCGCGGGGTCGAGGTCAGGATCGCGATCGACGAGGAAGCGTTCGTGGGCAGCGGCATCCATGCCTTCGCCCACATCGTCGAGCGCTTCCTGGCGCTGTACGTGCACGCCAACAGCTTCACCCAGCTGGTGATCGTGTCCCACCAATCCGGAGAGGAGCTGCTGCGATGCGGGCCGAGAAGCGGAGAACTGAGCCTCCTGTGATCGAGCGCCTGCTGCGCGAGCCGTGGCGCTTCGAGTTCTTCCAGGCGGTGCGCGTGCTCGAGCTATGGCTCAAGCGCCGCGGCCGCCGGCCGCACGGCCTGGTGCCCGACATGCTGCGGTTCCGGAACACCCTCTCCCTCGGCTTCCCGGCCAGCCAGCTGGAAGCCATCGAGCCCGAGCTGCGCGACCTCGAGGTCGGCATGCCCTTCGACCTGCCGATCGACGCCGCCGCGCTGGGCGAGGCGGTGCGCGAAGGGACCTTGCGCCGGGTGCACCTGACCCCCGCCTTCATGGGCCTGCTGGGCGGGCACGGCGTGCTGCCGGCCCACTACACCGAGCGCATCGCCGAGCACGCGGCGCGCCACAAGAACGAAGACGAGGACCAGGGCCCGCGCGCCTTCCTGGACGCGTTCTCGAACCGCTCGCTGGCGCTGTTCTACGAAGCCTGGCGCAAGTACCGCTTGCCGTTCAAGTACCAGCTGGACGGCCAGGATGCCTTCCTGCCCCTGCTGCTGTCCCTGGCCGGCCTGGGCGACGCCGCGCTGCGCCGGCGCCTGGCCGGCGCGGCCGACGGCGCCGTGCTGGACGAATCGATCGGGTATTTCGCGGCGGCGATCCGGCACCGGCCGGTGTCCGCCGTGCAGCTGGCGCGGGTGCTGTCGGAATACTTCGGCGAACAGGTCGAGGCCGAGCAGTTCGTCGGTTCCTGGTACGACGTGCCGCCGGCGCAGCAGACCACGCTGGGCCAGGACAGCGCCGTCCTCGGCGGGCGCGCGATCGCCGGCGCGCGCGTCTGGCAGCGCAGCCTGCGCCTGCGCCTGGTCGTGGGGCCGCTGGCGCATGCCGGCTTCCAGGCCTTCTTGCCGGGCGGCCTGGCGGCGCGGGCCTTGGGGAGCGTGCTGGCGCTGTTCACCGGCGTCGCGCTCGAATACGAAGTCGAGGTGGTCCTGCGCGCCGCCGACGTCCACAACACCACGCTGGACGACCTGCATCCCGGCCGCCTCGGCTGGGACGCCTTCCTGGTGCTGGACGCCCCGCCGGGCGACCGCCACGACGTGCGCTATGACCTGAACGCGGCCGGACGGCCGCCGCACGCCTGCTGAACGCACCTGCCGGCGCCGATGGCGTATCCTGACGATGTCAGGCTTCGCGCCTCAATGAACGGGAATGGTGATGAGCGAACGTATCATCTCGGCGATCAAGCTGGGCGGCCAGCAGCTGGCCGCCGTGGTCACGCTGCCGGGGCCGGAGCGCTACGAGTACTTCATCAAGCGCGTCGCCGACGCGCGCGAGGTGTGGGGGCTGTACCAGGACGGCTGGGCCCTGGCCAAGACCGACGACGGCACCCTGGTGTTTCCGATGTGGCCGGCGAGCGACTACGCCAGCCTGTGCGCCGAATACGAATGGGACGGCTATGACGCCCAGGCGTTCTCGCTCGAGGAGCTGATCGACGAATTGCTGCCGCAGCTGGAAGAAGACCGGGTGTTGCCGGGCGTGTTCTATACCCCGGGCGACAAGGGCATCACGCCGAGCGTGGTCCAGCTGATCGGCGACCTGGAGGACGAGCTGCGCAGGACCTGATTCCGTGTTTTACAACCGCGCCAGCAATTCCTCCACCACCGCCAGCTGCACCGGCTTGGTGAGATGGTGGTCGAAGCCGGCCTCGCTCGAGCGCTGGCGGTCGCTTTCGGCGCCCCAGCCGGTCAGGGCCACCAGCACGACCCCATCCAGTTCCTCCATGGCGCGGATCGCGCGCGCCGTGTCGTAGCCGCTCATGCCCGGCATGCCGATGTCGAGGAAGGCGACGCGCGGACGAAACTCGCGCGCCGCCTCCAGCGCCCCGTAGCCGTCGTGCGCCACCCGGGTGACGTGGCCCGACGCTTCCAGGATCATCGACAGCGTCAGCGCGGCATCGACGTTGTCGTCCACCACCAGCACTTTGAGACCGGCCTCGCCGCCGCCGGCCGGGCCACCGTCGCCGGCCGGCGCGTCCCAACCCAGCGGGCGGGCGGCCTGATCGTCGGACACCTCAGCCAGCGGCAGGCGCACCGTGAACACGCTGCCGGCGTTCGGGCCGCCGCTCTCGGCGACCACGCTGCCGCCATGCATCTCGACCAGGCGCCGCACCAGCGACAGGCCGATGCCGAGCCCGCCCTGCGAGCGGTCGACGGTGCGGCCGATCTGGTTGAACATCTGGAACACGCCGGCCAGCGCGTCGCCGGCGATCCCGACGCCGGTGTCGCTGACGGCGATCACCGCTTCAAGCCCCTCGCGCCGCACCGACAGCCGGATATGCCCGCGCGCCGGCGTGTACTTGGCGGCGTTGTTGAGCAGGTTGGCCACCACCTGGGCGATGCGGGTGGCGTCGGCGTCCATCAACAGCGGCAGGTCGGGCACGTCCACCTCGAGCGCGTGCTGGCCCGCCTCGATCAGCGGCAGGCTGGTCTCGACCGCGCTGGCCAGGATCGCGCGCAGGTCGGCGCGCTGGCGTTTGAGTTCGAGCTTGCCGCCGCTGATGCGGGCCACGTCGAGCAGGTCGTCGATCAGGTGCACCATGTGGCCGACCTGGCGTTCCATCATCTCCCTGACCTTGCCGACCGCCGCCGGATTGTCGCCGCCCAGGCGCATCACCGACAGGCCGTTGCGGATCGGCGCCAGGGGATTGCGCAGCTCGTGCGCCAGCGTGGCCAGGAACTCGGTCTTGCGGCGGTCGGCCTCGGCCAGGTCGTCGGCCAGCCGGCGCAGCTCTTCCTCGGAGCGCTTGCGCGCCGAGACGTCGGAAAACAGCAGCGCCACCTTGCGGCTGTCCGGGCCGCCGATGCGGTTGGCGTAGACGTCGAACCAGCGGCCCATGGCCGGGGCCTCGTTCTCGAAGCGCGCGGGGATGCCGGTCAGCGCCACCCTGCCATAGGTCTCGAACCAGAAGTCGTCCAGGCCGGGCAGCAGCTCGCGCGCGGTGCGGCCGGCCGCATCCACCAGGCCGGTGTGGCGCTCGAACATCGGGTTCATCTCCAGGAAGCGGTAGTCGACCGCCTTGCCGGCCGCGTCGAAGATCATCTCGAAGATGCAGAAGCCCTGGTCGACCGACTCGAACAGGGTGCGGTAGCGTTCTTCGCTGGCGCGCAGCTGCTCCTGAACCTGCTTGTTCCCGGTGGTGTCGAGGACGATCGCGACCAGGCCCTGGAACTCGCCGTCGGGGCCGCGCAGCGCATTGACGCTGCTGGTGGCCGAGACCAGCGAGCCGTCCTTGTGCAGGTAATACTTGTCGAGCGCCACGCCGGCGGCGCCGGCCTTCAGGCGCTCGAGCGCATCGTGGGTCTGGGCGCGCGACTGCGGCGCGGTGACCTCGGCCACGCTCATGCCGAGCAGCTCGGCCTCGCTGCGGCCCACCATCTCGCAATACTTCTGGTTGGCCAGCACGATGCGGCCCGCGGTGTCGATCTGCACCACCCCGGTGGAGGCCTGGCTGACGATTTTCTCGAAGCGCTCGCGGCTGGCGTGCAGCGCGCGCTCGGTCTCCTTGCGCAGGGCCTCGGCGCGCACCTGTTCGGTGATGTCGCGCGAGATCGCCAGCAGGCGTGTTTCCTGGTCGCCGGTCGCGGCGGTGCGGGTGACCATCACGTCCCACCATTTGGGCTTGCCCTTGACCGTCGGACAGGCGGCGCTGAAGTGCCCGGTGCCGCCGGCGCGCGCCGCGCCCAGGGCCGCCTCGATGGCTGCGTGCGACGGCTGCGGCCAATATGCCTTCCACGGCTTGCCGCCCACCGTCCCGGCGTCGTCGATCTCCATCGAGAGCAGGCCGTTGCGGTTGATCGCCAACACCATGCCGTCCATGTCGAGCAGTTTCACGCAGTCGGGTATGGCTTCGAACAGGGCCCATCCCAAGGTGATCGTGTCCTGCTGCGGCGTGGGGGCGCGGTTTTCCTGCATCTGTCTGTTTCCGGTAAAACGTCATCTATACCACAACGGCCCGGCCGGGAGCGTCCGCGTCCGGTGAATGACACATAAATATTAAAAATGCCGCTAAGAAAAGCACAAGCGTGCCGCACCAGTGTCATCAAACTGTGACCAAACTGTCACGGAGTCGTCATGTTGCCTTACTACCATTTAGTGGCTTTCCTTTCCCACACTAGAAAACAGGATCCACTTCCGTGAACAAGCCGACCGATTTCGCCCGCATGCCTGTCGACCACGACGACATCGATTCGAACAACTCGTCGAACGAACACTTCAGCACCGTCCTCCAGACCCGCCTGAGCCGCCGCAACATGCTGCGCGGCAGCGCTGCGACGGCCGCGACCGCCCTGCTCGGCAGCTTCGGCCTGACCGCCTGCGGCGGTTCGGACGACGATCCTGTCACCCCGCCGACCAACCCGCCGACCGGCACCACCCCGCCGCCGGCGCCGGTCGAGAAGCTGCTCGGCTTCACCGCCGTGGGCAAGAGCCTGGCCGACACCGTCGTGGTCCCGGCCGGCTATACCGCTACCGTCCTGTACGCGCTGGGCGATCCGCTCACCAGCAGTACCCCGGCCTACAAGAACGACGGCACCGATACCGATTTCGAAAACCGCGCTGGCGACCACCACGACGGCATGGAATTCTTCTCGCTGTCCGACAGCGGCGGCGTCTCGACCACCGGCGCCACCCGCGGCCTGCTGGCGATGAACCATGAGGCCACCACCAACGAAGGCCTGCCGTCGTTCTTCGTGCACGCCAACGGCGGCACCAATGCGCTGCCGCGCCCTGCCCTCGAGGTGGACAAGGAAATGGCCCTGCACGGCCTGTCGGTCCTCGAAGTGCGCAGCAACAACGGCAAGTGGGAATACCTGAAGGGTTCGAACTTCAACCGCCGCGTGCACCAGCAGACCGAAGTCCAGATCTCGGGCCCGGTGCGCGGCAATGCCCTGGTCAAGACCAAGTACTCGCCGGACGGCACCAAATTCCGCGGCACCATCAATAACTGCGGCACCGGCCGCACCCCGTGGAACACCTATCTGTCGGGCGAGGAGAACTGGGCCGGCTACTTCACCCGTTCGAGCACCGACAACGCCGCGCGCGGCGACAAGAGCGTCGCTTCGCTCAACCGCTACGGCATGTCGCAGGGCGCGTCCTCGCGCCACGGCTGGGAAACCGGCGGCGTGGACGACAAGTACCAGCGCTGGGACATCAGCAAGAAGGGCACGTCGACGGACGGCACCGACGATTACCGCAATGAACTGAACGGCGAAGGCTACATCGTCGAGATGGACGCCTACGACAAGACCCGCCCGCTCAAGAAGCGCACCGCGCTGGGCCGCTTCGCCCACGAAAGCGCCTCGTTCGGCCGCCTGACCGCCGGCCAGCCGCTGGCCGTCTACATGGGCGACGATTCGCGCGGCGAATACATCTACAAGTTCGTGTCGACCGCACCGTGGAACCCGGCCGACGCCGTCGCGCTCGATCGTATCGCCACCGGCGACAAATACCTCGACAGCGGCAAGCTGTACGTCGCCAAATTCAATGCCGACGGCAAGGGCCAGTGGATCGAGCTGACCATCGCCAACAGCGTCATCGCCAACTACGCGAACTACAAGTTCGCCGACCAGGCCGACGTGCTGGTCAACGCCCGCCTGGCCGCCGACGCCGTCGGCGCGACCAGGATGGACCGTCCGGAATGGTGCGCGGTGAACCCTGCCAACGGCGAGATCTACTACACGCTGACCAACAACAGCAACCGCCGCGTCGAGCCGGGCAGCTCGAGCCAGGTCGCGCCAGACGCCGCCAACCCGCGGTCGTACACCGACATGAAGGGCTCCACCGCCCAGCTGGGCAACTCGAACGGCCACATCATCCGCGTGCGTGAAGACGCCGCCGGCTCGACCGCCACCAGCTTCGCCTGGGACGTCTACCTGTTCGGCGCCGAAGCCGCCGCCGATGCCGCCCGCATCAACCTGTCGGGCCTGACCGCCGACCAGGACTTCTCGAGCCCGGACGGCCTGGCCTTCAGCAACTCGACCGGCATCTGCTGGTTCCAGACCGACGATGGCGCCTACACCGACGTCACCAACTGCATGATGGTGGCCGGCCTGCCGGGCAAGGTCGGCGACGGCAAGAAGGTCACCCTGAGCTATCCGAAGACCGACGGCTCGACCCTGAGCGTCGACACCTTCGTGGGCAAGGCCGCCAGCGCCGACACGCTCAAGCGCTTCCTGGTCGGCCCGGTCGGCTGCGAACTGACCGGCATCACCGAGACCCCGGACGGCAAGGCGCTGTTCGTCAACATCCAGCACCCGGGCGAAACCACCGCCGCGGCCAATGTCGGCGACGCCAGCAAGTACACCAGCCAGTGGCCGGCGAACGCGGGCTACGGCGCCGGCCGCCGCCCACGCTCGGCGACCCTGGTCATCACCAAGAACGACGGCGGCCGCATCGGTTCGTGATGTGACGCTGTAAGGCGTGAAAGGGCCGGTTGCATACGCAGCCGGCCCTTTCTTTATTGTGCGCAAGATGGGCCAGTCCGGCCCGTGTCAGCATCAAGCGGATCGTTCAACCGGGAGTCCGCCATGCCTGCCCTGCCGCTATCGACCTACCTGCGCCTCGCGCGCGCCAGCGCCGCCTACGACGTCGTGCAGATCCTGCCCTTCGCCACGCCGTGGACCTTCGCCCTGCTGCTCGACTGGCTATCCGGCATGAACGTGTGGCTGGGCGGCGCGCCGCTGCCGCCGTTCGCGCCGCTGCACCTGTTGTTGTCGTCTCTCCTTGGCACGCTGGTGCTGCTGTGGTGCGCCGTGCGCCTGAAGGAGCCCAGCCTGCGCCTGGGTCGCTTCGACGGCGTCGGACGCCTGCTGTTCGCATTCTGGATCGGCTGGGCGATGCTGAAGGCGGATCTGCCGGTGCTGTGGCTGTTCCTGGTCCCCGAACTGCTGTGGGGCGTGGCGCAGTGGTGGCCGGTCGCTCAGGCGAGCGGCAGCAGCACGCCGCGCGCGGCCTTCACCAGCGCCGTGCCCATGCGCTCCAGCCGCGGCGGCTGAATGCGCCAGGCGTGCCAGTACAGCGGCACGTCGTGGTGCAAGGCCGGCGCCAGGTCGACCAGTTCTCCCGTATCCAGCAGGGCGCCGCACTGCTCCAGCGGCAGCATGCCGTAGCCCATGCCGTGGCGTACCGCGTGCACGAAGGGATCGCTGGCCGGCACGTAGTGAAACGGATAGGCGCCGTCCGGCAGGCCGAAGTGGGTGAGCAGAAAAGAAGACTGCATCGCATCCTTGCGGTCGAACACCACCAGCGGCGCGCGCTGGGCCGTGGCGCGCGTCATCCCGTCCGGGAACCAGCGCCGCGCAAAGTCGGGCGAGGCCACCATCCGGTAGCGCATCATGCCGAGCGCTCTGGCGCTGCAGCCGCGCATCGGCTCGGTCTCTCCCGAGATGCAGGCCACCGCATGGCCGCCCTCCAGCAGCGCGAAGGTATGGCCCTGGTTGTCGAGGACGAATTCGACCAGCAGGCCTTCGGCATCGAGGATCGGCGCCAGCACCGGCAGCAGCCAGGTGGCGAGGGTGTCGTTGTTGACCGCCAGCGTGACCCGCGCCGGGCCAGGGTCGTCCTTCATCCCGGCCAGGAATTCCGACTCGAGCAGGGTCGAGCGGCGCAGGTATTGCAGCAGCCGCGTGCCGGGCGCGGTCGGGCGACAGGGACGGCTGCGCACCAGCAGCGGCGTGCCCAGCTCTTGCTCGAGCGCCGCGATGCGCTGCGAGATGGCCGACGGCGTGACTTTGAGCTGGGCGGCGGCGCCCTCCAGGCTGCCGCAATCCACGGCGGCCACGAAGGCGGCGCTGCGGCGGGGATCGATCGTCATGAATTAGATTTTCTTAAGTAACCTGAATATTCATGAATATAATTGAAGTAGACCAGCCGGGCTGGGATAGTGGCGCTTTTTCACAAAGAGGCGGCCATGTTCTCGCATCAAATCTATCTACAGGGGCTGGGCCTGGGCGCCGGTCTCATCATGGGGATCGGCGCCCAGAACGCCCATGTGCTGCGCACGGCGGTGCGCGGCCGGCACGTGCTGCCGACGGTGCTCACCTGCATCGTGGTCGACGTGATCCTGATCGCCGCCGGCACTGCCGGCCTGGGCGCCCTGATCGAGGCGTCGCCCCTCTTGACGTCGGTGGCGCGTTATGGCGGCGCCGCCTTCCTGCTCTGGTATGGCCTGCGCTGCTGGAAGAGCAGCCTGCGCGGCGGCGCCTCGCTGGCCGCCGATCCGGCGGCGCAGACCCAGACCCTCGGCGCGGCGCTGGCGACCGTGCTGGCGCTGTCGCTGCTCAACCCGCACGTCTATCTCGACACCGTGGTGCTGCTGGGCGCCGTCGGCAGCAGCCTGGCGCTTGAAGAGCGCGGCTCGTTTGCCCTGGGCGCCATCACGGCCTCGATCCTGTGGTTCACGGCGATCGGTGTCGGTGCGCAGCGCTTCGCCCCGGTGCTGGCGCGCCCTGGGGTGTGGCGCGTGTTCGAGGCGCTTACCGGCGCCATGATGCTGGTGCTGGCGGCGTTGCTGCTGACAGACAGCTGAGCAAAAAAATGGATGGGTAAGATGTTGTCCGGTGTAAAGTTGCTATTTACCCATCCATTGCCCGGAGGCTGCTTGAACCGCTTGACCCTGAACGTCCTATCCCTGTGCCTGGCCGCCGCCGGCTGGTCTTCCGCCCATGCCGCGGATGTCGTCATCAGCGCCGACCGCCTGCTCGACGTCAAGAGCGGCCGCATGATCCAGAACCCCGAGATCCTGGTGCGCGACGGGAAGGTCGTCAGCCTCAAGCCGGATGCCGCGACGCCGCCAGCCGCCGACGCGACCCGCATCGCCCTGCCCGGCATGACCCTGCTGCCCGGCCTGATCGACATGCACGTCCACCTCGATTCGGATCCGACCTATGGCGGCTACACCGGCCTCGAATACAACGACCGCTTCTGGTCGGCGCTGGCCGTGGCCCACGCGGGCAAGACGCTGGACGCCGGCTTCACGACGGTGCGCAACCTGGGCGCCTCGGACTGGAACGACGTCGGCCTGGGCCAGGCCATCGCCGCCGGCAAGGTGCGCGGTCCGCGCATCGTGCCCGCCGCCTGGTCGTTCGGCGCGACCGGCGGCCATTGCGACAGCACCTACTTCCCGCCGTCGATGGAGGAAAAGAACAAGTACAACGCCGACAGCCCGGACGAGGCGCGCAAGTCGGTGCGCGAGCTGCGCAAGTACGGCGCCCAGGTGATCAAGATCTGCGCCACCGGCGGCGTCTTCTCGCGCAATACCGAGCCGGGCCAGCAGCAGATGAACCTGGCCGAGATGCGCGCCGCGGTGGAGGAAGCGCACCAGTGGGGCCTGCAGGTGGCGGCCCACGCCCACGGCGCGGCCGGCATCAAGGACGCGATCCGCGCCGGCGTCAACACGATCGAGCATGCGAGCCTGATCGACGACGAGGGCATCGCCTTGGCGAAAAAGCATGGCGCCTGGCTGTCGATGGACATCTACAACGGCACCTATACCGCGCTTGAAGGCAAGAAGAACGGCGTGTTGGAAGATAATCTGCGCAAGGACCGCGAAGTGACCGAGTTGCAGCGCCAGAACTTCAAAAAGGCGCATGCGGCCGGGGTCAAGATGGTGTTCGGCACCGACGCCGGCGTGCACCCGCACGGCGGCAACGCCAAGCAGTTCGCCGTGATGGTCCAGTACGGGATGACGCCGCTGCAGGCGATCCAGGCGGCCACCGTGAACGCGGCCGAGGCGCTGGCGCGCAAGGACATCGGCGTCGTCGAGCCGGGCCGCTATGCCGACATGGTGGCGGTGAAGGGCGATCCGCTCGTGGACGTCACCCTGCTGGAAGCGCCGGCGGCCGTGATCCAGGGCGGCGCCGTCGTCAAGGGCGGCGCGCTCTAAACCTCGCCCAGCCGCTCCAGCAATGGAGCGCAGCGCTCCTTCAGGAGCGCATGCAACAGCTTCACCGCGGGCGAGAACTGCTTGCGGTGCGGGCACACCAGGTTCAACGGGGTGGCTTCGCCGGGCATGTCCGGCAAGACCACCTCGAGCCTTCCCGCCGTCACGTCCTGGCAGACGTCGAGCCAGGATTTATAGGCGATGCCTTCGCCGGCGACGGCCCAGCGCCGCACCACGTCGGCGTCGTCGCTCACCAGCGATCCCTTGACCTGCGCCACCTGGTCTCCTGCGGGCAGCGGAAAGCACCAGCGGTCATAGATGCGCCCGCGCAGGCGGTAGGCCAGGCAGCTGTGTGAAGCCAGGTCGGCCAGCGCCGAGGGGCGGCCGTGCCGTTCCAGGTAGGCGGGAGAAGCGATCAGCACCCGCCGGTTCTCCGGCGCCACCGGCAGCGCGATGAAGCTCGCGTCATCGATCTGGCCGTAGCGCAGCGCGATGTCGACCGGATCGCGGAACACGTCCGCCACCTGGTCCGACACCAGCAGCTGGATGTCCAGGCCCGGGTGGGCGCGCCGGAACTCGGCGATCCACGGCAGCAGCACGTTGCGGCCGAAATCGGACGGCGCCGCCACCTGCAAGGTGCCGGACAGGGACGCATTCTCGCCGCGCATGCCGTCATGGCCGTCGCGCAGCGCCTGCAGCGCATCCTGGGCAAAGGGCAGGTAGCGCTTGCCCTCGTCGGTCAGGCGCAGGCTGCGCGTCGAGCGCGCGAACAGGCGGACGTCGAGTTCGCGTTCCAGCCTCTGGATCGCCGCGCTGGCCTGGCCGGGCAGCAGGTTCACCTCGCGCGCGGCCTGCGAAAAGCTGCCGAGGGCGGCGGCGCGCACGAACAGCGACAGGTCGTCCAGGCGGATCATTTTCTCTTCCACAGTGAAAGTGAAACTCTGCCATGGCACTGTTTCGCCGGTTGATGCATCCCTAAAATGGTCTTCACTGCCCTGCTCACTTTATGCCTGGAGAAGAAAATGAAAGCGATAGTCTATACCCAACACGGCCTGCCCATCGACGACCCGCAGGCCCTGCTCGACACCGAACTGCCGATGCCGCTGGCCGGCCCGCACGACCTGCTGGTCGAAGTGCGCGCCGTCTCGGTCAACCCGGTCGACACCAAGATCCGCCTGGGCGTCGCGGTGAACGAGCCGCGCGTGCTGGGCTGGGACGCCAGCGGCATCGTGCGCGCCGTGGGCGCCAACGTGACCCTGTTCGCGCCGGGCGACGAAGTGTTCTATGCCGGCTCGATCGTCCGCCCCGGCTCCAACAGCCAGTTCCAGGCGGTCGACGAGCGCATCGTCGGCAGGAAGCCCGCCAATCTGGGCTTCGCCGAAGCGGCCGCCCTGCCCCTGACCTCGATCACGGCCTGGGAGTTGCTGTTCGACCGTCTGCGCGTGCCGGAAGGCGGCGGCGAAGGCAAGTCGCTCCTGATCGTCGGCGCCGGCGGCGGCGTCGGTTCGATCCTGACCCAGCTCGCGCGCCGGCTCACCAAACTGACCGTGATCGGCAGCGCCTCGCGCGACGCCACCCGCGAATGGGTGACCAGGCTGGGCGCCCACCACACGGTCGACCACACCCGCCCGATGCAGCCGCAACTGGAGGAGCTGGGCTTCGCCAACGTCGACATCGTGATCAGCCTGACCCACACCGACCGCCATTATCAAGACATCATCGAGGCGCTGGCGCCGCAGGGCCAGCTGGCGCTGATCGACGATCCGGCCACGCTCGACGCGGTGCCGCTCAAGCGCAAGTCGATCTCGCTGCACTGGGAGCTGATGTTCACCCGCTCGATGTTCGAAACGGCCGACATGGTGTGCCAGCACGAGCTCCTGAACCGGGTGGCCGCGATGATCGAGGACGGCGCCCTGACCACCACCCTGGGCGAGCACTTCGGCACGATCAACGCCGCCAACCTGCGCCGCGCCCACGCCCTCATCGAGAGCAACCGCGCGATCGGAAAAATCGTCCTTGAAGACTTTTAAGCCGCAGATCGCTTAAGATCGTCGGATTCATTATCAGAAGGAACACCATGAATATCCTGTCGGCCGCACAAAAACGCCATACCGCCAAAGCCTACGATGTGGAGCGCCGCATCCCCGAAGAAGTGATGCAGCAAGTGTACGACCTGCTGCGCAGCAGCCCGTCGTCGGTCAATTCGCAGCCGTGGCACTTCGTCGTCGCCAACACGCCGGAAGGCCGCGCGCGCATCGCCAAGGCGGCGCAGGGCGGCTACAGCTACAACGCAGCCAAGATCAACGACGCTTCGCACGTGATCGTGCTGTGCTCGCGCATCGACATGGACGAGGCGCACCTGGAAGCGCTGCTGGACCAGGAACAACGCGATGGCCGCTTCCGCGATGACGCCGCGCGCGCCGGCCAGGACGCGGGACGCCGCGGCTATGTGCGCCAGCACCGCTTCGGCGGCAAGGACGTGGCGCAGTGGCTCGAAAAGCAGGTCTACCTGGCGCTGGGCACGGCGCTCCTCGGCGCGGCCACGCTCGAGATCGACGCGACTCCGATGGAAGGCTTCGACCAGAAGATCCTGGACGAGGAGTTCGGCCTGAACGCGAAAGGTTTGACCAGCCTGGTGCTGGTGAGCTTCGGCTATTCGTCGGAAAGCGATTTCAATGCCGGCCTGCCGAAATCGCGCCTGACGCAGGAAGCGACCTTCACCTTCATCTGATCGTGTGATGGTCGCCACCTGCGGGTGGTTCGTGACAACGGCGTGCAGCGATGCACGCCGTTTTTTTGCGTCCTGCCCTCGGATTCGGTCACATGCATGATGGCTCAAATTGAGGGATATACGACCAACGGGCCATGTTCCATCTCCGTAGACTGTTTCTATCGACAACGAAACACCAGGGAGAACGATATGACCACGACCGCACAAGCCACCACCGCCCTGATCACCGGCGCCTCGACCGGCATCGGCGCCCGCTACGCCCAACGCCTGGCCGAACGCGGCTACGACCTGGTGCTGGTGGCGCGCAACCAGCAACGCCTCGAGCAGGTCGCCGCCCGGCTGCGCGCCGAGACCGGCCGCAAGATCGACATCCTGGCCGCCGACCTCACGCAAAGTGCCGACCTGCGCCGCGTGGAAGAGCGCCTGGCAAGCGATGCGTCGATCACCCTGTTGCTGAACAACGCCGGCCTGGGCGCCACCGCCAGCATGCTCGATTCGAGCGTCGAAGACCTCGACCGCATGATCGCGCTGAACGTGACGGCGCTGACCCGCCTGACGCGCGCCGTCGTGCCGCGCCTGGTGGCGCGCGGCCAGGGCACCATCATCAATATCTCGTCGATCGCCGCCGTCGCGCCCGAGGTGCTGAACGGCACCTACGGCGGCAGCAAGGCCTTCGTGCTGGCGTTGACCCAATCGCTGCAGCACGAAGTCGGCGGCAAGGGCATCCGGGTCCAGGCCGTGCTGCCCGGCGCCACCGCCACCGAATTCTGGGATCACGCCGGGGTGCCGGTCGCGCACCTGCCGCAAGAGATCGTGATGCACGTGAATGACATGGTCGACGCCGCTCTCGCGGGCCTGGACCAGGGCGAAGTCATCACGATTCCCGCCCTGCCCGACAGCGCCGACTGGGACGCCTTCGAAAACGCCCGCCGCGCGCTGGGACCGAACCTGTCGCACACCAAGCCGGCCGCGCGCTATGCCGCAGTCCAGTCCAACGCCGCCTGATCGCCGATATGTCAAGGAGAACACCATGCAAATGAATGACAACACCATCCTGATCACCGGCGGCGCCTCGGGCATCGGTCGCGGCCTGGCGGAAGCCTTTCACAAGCTGGGCAATACCGTGATCATCGCGGGCCGCCGCAAGGCGCTGCTGGACGAGGTGGTCAAAGCCAATCCGGGCATGCATGCGGTGGCGCTGGACATCGCCAACGCCGCCAGCATCAAGCGCGTCGCGGCCCAGGTGACGCAGGATTTCCCGAATCTGAACGTATTGATCAACAACGCCGGCATCATGCCCTTCGACGATGCGGCCGGCGAGATCGACGAAGACACGATGCTGTCGACGGTCACCACCAACCTGCTCGGCCCGATCCGCATGAGTTCCGCGCTGCTGGGCCACCTGAAGCAGCAGCCGCGCGCCACCATCGTCAACAACACCTCGGTGCTGGCCTACGTGCCGCTGGCCTCGACCGCCGTGTATTCGGCCACCAAGGCGGCGCTGCACTCGTACACGCTGTCGCAGCGCTTCATGCTGCGCGACACCTCGGTGACCTTGCAGGAAATCGCTCCGCCCTGGGTGAACACGGATCTGATCCACAAGGGCGACGATCCGCGCGCCATGCCGCTGGAGGATTTCATTGCCCAGACCATGGCGGGTCTTGCGACCGACAAGGAAGAAGTGGTGGTGGAGTCGGCCCAGCCGATGCGCGACAACGCGGGGCCGGGCGAGCACAAGCTGGTCAATGAGTTCAATGCCTATCTGGCGGCGAACCCGATTCCGACGCACTAGACGGCACGCAGTTCGCATTCTCCAGGACGATCTCTTTGTAGATGTCGAGCGGCGGCAGCCCCAGGGCGGCGCGCCGCGCTTCCACTTTCTCGCGGTCGTCCATCGTGTTGAAGTCGAACTCGCAGGGCCGCTCGGCCGGCGCCATCAACTGCGTCCCATACAGCTGCGGCCGTTTTTCGGCTACCGCGACCCGGTCCGCGAGGTAGGCGAAGCTGCGGCGCACCGGTTCGCCGCGCTGCGCGGCCATCTTTTCGAGCAGCGACAGGGTGTACTTCTGGAACGCCACGTCGTGGTCGGCATGCTGGACCAGCAGCCAGGCGTTGCCCTGGGCCTTCTCGCCATGCTTGTCCTTGTCCGGAAAACCGCATTGCTCGAACGCGGCTTTCAGCCACGCTGTGTTGGCACGGTCGACGATGCCCATTTGCTGCATCAGCTTCTTCTGGTCTGGATCATCCATCCGGCTGAAGTCGAGTCGTGCGCGCAGGGCCTGGTCGGCGCTGACCCGTGTGGCGAGTTGTTGCGGATAGTCGTCGCAGGCGGCGTGGGCTGGCAGGGCGGTCAGGATGGCGGAAATCGCGATCCCCAGGAGGGGCGACAAACGGTGCATCGGCGTTGGGGCGAAGTGGACGAATGGCCGAGTGTACGCGGCGCCGGCGCACTGGTCCATTCGTCCTGCATGAGCCGCCGTCTCAGGAAGGCCGGGCTAGCTGCTTTTCCATGAACACCGACTTGAGGTCGACCCCGCAGCGGTGCGGATACAGCTCTTCGCGCAGCGACACGAAGCCGGCGCGCTCGTAGAACGGCGCCGCATTGAGCGAGGCCGAGACGAACAGGCGGGCCAGTCCGCGTTCGCGCGCCATCGATTCGAGCTGCCGCAGCAATTGCAGGGCGATGCCGCGGCCCTGGTGGCTCGGCTCGACGAAGGCGGCATTGAGCTCGCCGGTCTCCAGGTTCAGCACGGCGTAGCCCACGATCTGTCCTTCTTCCTCGGCCACGACGGCGCCGCCGGTCTGGATCAGCAAGGGCAACGAGGCGGGAGCCGGGGCGGCGCACCAGATGTCGATCACCGCGGCCGGGTAATGGCCGGAGCAACCGGCGCGCACCGCCCGGGTGCGCAATTCCCATAATGTCGACAGGTCGGCCTGGGTGGCAGGGCGGCGCGATGGCATGCTGTCTCCTTGAATAATGGCAATATATTCATACTACACCGGCGGCCTGGGTCGCCGTCTCCTGCAGAGCAGCCGTGCGCCCATGGTCTGGCGCCGGCGTTATGCTGGGATGCTGCATTCGTCATGGATTTCTTCTTCTGGAGCAAGCCAATGAAACTGCTTTTGAAGCGCACACTCGTGCTGGCCGCCCTGCTGTCCGCCGCGGCCACCGCTTCCGCCCACCACGGCTGGAGCGAATACGATGCCAAGCAACCCCAACAGCTGACCGGCACCATCGAAGAATCCGGTTACCAGCAGCCGCACGGCTTCGTGCGCCTCAAGACAGCCGACAAGACCTGGCTCGTGGTGCTGGCGCCGCCGGGACGGATGGAAAACCGCGGCCTGGCAAAGGACATGCTGGCCGTCGGCAACAAGGTCACCGTCTACGGCTATCCCAATCGCAGCAAGGCCGATGAGTTGCGCGCCGAGCGCATCACCGTCGGCGACAAGGTCACGGAGCTGCGCTGAGCGTCGCGCCGGACTTCGTCCAGGAGGCGGCCGCCTGGGCCGCCGCGACGCCGCTGGCGCAGGCCCTGCGCGACGATCCGTGGTTGTATCCGATCGTCGAGATCGTCCACATCGTCGGCTTCACCGTGCTGGTGGGGGCGGCGGCGATGTTCGACCTGCGCCTGCTCGGCTTCGGCCGCGCCGTGCCGGTGCAGGCGCTGGCGCGCCACCTGCTGCCGTGGTCCTGGTTCGGGCTGCTGCTGATCGTGCCGAGCGGCTTGCTGATGTTCTCGACCCAGCCCGAGCTGCTGGCTAACGGGGTGTTCCTGCTCAAGCTGGCGCTGATCGTGGCGGCCGGCGTCAATGCTCTCGTCTTTCATGCCGGCCCCTGGCGCGGGGCCGCCAGCTGGCCGGCCGGCGCGCCGGCCTGGGCCAGGCTGCATGCGGCGCTGTCGCTGCTGCTCTGGATCGCCGTGATCGCCTGCGGGCGCCTGCTGGCGTATGTCTGAAGCGCAGGCGAGGGCGAACCGATGGCGATCGTGCTACAGTCTGTTGCCGCTTTTTCAGTCAACCATGATGCTCAAACAGTTTTCCACCTTCGCCGTCGCCTGCGCCATCGCCTGCATGAGCGCGGGCGCCGCCCAGGCCGCGCCGCCGGTCTACGGTTTCATTGTCAAGAATACCTACCCCCACGATCCCCAGGCTTTCACGCAAGGCTTGTTCTACCGTGACGGCCACCTGTACGAAAGCACCGGCCAGTATGGCCGCTCGACGATCCGCAAGGTGGAGCTCAAGACCGGCAAGGTGGTGCAGAAGGCCGATTTGCCGAAGGAAGTGTTTGGCGAAGGGTCGACCGCGGTGGGCAACCACCTGGTCGGCCTGACCTGGACTTCGCAGGTCGGCTATGTGTTCGACGTCAAGACCTTCAAGCTCAAGCAGAGCTTCAAGTACGAGGGAGAAGGCTGGGGCCTGGCCAGCGATGCCAGGCAGCTATACATGAGCGACGGCAGTTCCTTCATCCGCATCCTCGATCCGAAGACGATGAAGGAGCTGCGCCGGGTGCAGGTCACGAGCGAGGGCCGCCCGGTCGAGCGCCTGAACGAACTCGAAATGGTCGACGGCGAGCTGTACTCGAACATCTGGGGCAGCGAACTCATCGCCCGCATCGACCCCGACAGCGGCAAGGTGCTCGGGGTGATCGATCTCACCGGCCTGCTGCCGCCCGACCAGCGCGGCACGAAGGAGGTCGATGCCGTCCTCAACGGCATCGCCTGGGATGGCAAGGGCAAGCGCCTGTTCGTCACCGGCAAGCTGTGGCCCAAGCTGTTCGAGATCGAGCTGGTGCCGAAGCTTCGAAAGTAAGCTGCGCTGCTGATCTAGGAGCGGTCGGTGACGTCGATCACGACCTTGCCGAAGTGCGCGCCGGACGCCATGTGGCGATACGCCTCCTGGGCCTGGCCGAACGGGAACACGCGATCGATCACCGGCTTGACGCCGCTCACGTCCACGAAGCGCATCACGTCTTCCAGCATGGCGCGGCTGCCGACATAGATGCCCACCAGGCGCTTGGCGCTGGCCAGCAGCGAGGCCGGATTGACTTCACCGCCGAAACCGCTGACGCCGCCGATGACGGCGACGGTCCCGCCCATCGCGGCGCTCGACACCGATTTGTTCACCGTCCCCTTGCCGCCCACTTCCAGCACCACCTGGGCGCCGACGCCGTGGGTGAGGTGCAGCACCTCGTCGTGCCACTCGGGAATCGCCTGGTAATTGATCGTGTGGTGGGCGCCCAGCGCGCGCGCCCGCGCCAGCTTGTCGTCGCTGGACGAGGTGACGATGGCGCGCAGGCCCGCCGCGCGCGCCAGTTGCAGGCCGAGGATCGAGACGCCGCCGGTGCCCAGCAGCAGCACGGTATCGCCCGGCTTGACATGATTGCTGGAGACGAAGATCGCGTTCCAGGCGGTGACCGCGGCGCACGGCATGGTCGATGCCTCGATGAAGGACAGGCCGGCCGGGATGATGGCCAGCGCGTCCTCGTGCAGGATGACTTCTTCGGCCAGCATGCCGTCGATGTCGCCGCCCAGGCCGTGACGCACCTTGTCAGGCGTCGGCCCGCCTTCCAGCCAGTGCGGGAAGAAGGAGCCGGCCACGCGGTCGCCGACCTGCACCCGGGTCACGCCGGGACCGACCGCCAGCACTTCGCCGGCGCCGTCCGAGCACGGGATGATGGGGTCCTCGACCGAGACCAGGTAGTTGCCGCCGGCGACCATCAGGTCGCGGTAGTTGAGCGAGACGGCGTGCACGCGGATGCGCACCTCGCCCAGGCCGAGGTCGCGCTCCGGGTAGTCGATGCACTGGAGGCCGTCGATGTTCGCGCCGTGAAGAATCTGGTAAGCCCGCATGCGTAAATCTCCTTCTGGTTGATCGGTACGCGGGCCATTGTACGCGGCTGGCCGAGGGCGGGACGCTCGCCAGTCGCGCGTCTGTCGAGTGTCGGGTTTATGATAAATTAGGATTCTTGGTTGCAACCCGCAAGAGGTAGAACATGGAAGAACAAGCAGCTTGGAAATTGCTTAAAACAGTACTCGGAGTCGCTGCCTTCATCGCCTTTGGCGTGGGCGTCTGGGGCGGGTGGACGGTGGCGAAAACGTATTTCGATACGAAGGATGCAGCCCACTCCCGTTACACCGGCTTGGCCACCATCAGCCAGAAAATCACGATGAACGCCGCGAACGCCGGCACGCCCAGCGTCACCCAGATCCTGAAATAACGCCAGTACAGCGCCGGTAACGGCGTATCGAGCCGCGCCGCCTCCGCCGCCATGTCGCGCATGCGGATCTGCAGCCACACCACCGGCAGCCAGCAGGCGCCGGCGATCACGTACAGGATGATCGACCACATGATCCATTTGCTGTGCAGCGGATAGCCGGCCAGGTGGATCATGTAGAAGCCCGTCAGCGGCTGCAGGATGGCGGTGGTGGCCGTGAACAGCCAGTCGGCGATGACGACGTATTTCGCCACCACCGCGATCGCCCGCACGTCGCGGCTGACGTTCGCGAACAGCATGTACCAGGCCGATCCGATGCCGGTGCCGAACAGCAGCGTCGACGAGACGATATGCAGCCATTTCAGCACCACGTAATCCATTATTTTTCCTCGAGTTGATACAGCAGCCAGATCGCCGCCAGCATCGGCAGGTTCTTGGTCAGCGGCCCGTAGGGATGCAGCAGGAATTCAGGCAGCTTGAACGCTATCACGATCGTATAAAACCCGATCAGGCCCAATTGTGCGAGCCATAGCCAGCGCCGCCGCGCCAGGAACAGGATGCCAAGCCCCAGCAGCAGGTCGAAGCTGGCGGCGCCATACAGCATCAATGGCTGCAGGTCGGGAGGAATGCCGGTGCGCGCCAGCAGCTCGTAGCTGGCCTCGACCGGATACAGGCCGAAGGAGACGATCGCGGTCAGGATCCACACCGCCGCGATGCTGTAGCGGAGCATCGGCAGCAGCCAGCCGAGCTTGGCGCGCGCGCGTTCGCCGTCCGGGTCGCCGATGAATTCATCCGGTGAGCGCGGCAGATGGCCGAGCAGCATCGCCGTCTGCATGACGTCGCCCGTGTTGTCGCGGTCCAGCATGCTCAGCGCATCGCGGCTGATGAGCGAACCCGGCAGGACGGCGGCCGCCAGCCGCGCCACCGGTCCCGGCAGGGGCAGCACACGCTGGCGCCCCATGCCCATCGATGAGCGCAGCAGGCCGAGATAGTCGGTGAACGGCATCGCCTGCGGCCCCACCAGCGGCACCCGCATCGAGGTGCCCGCTCCCGGCGCCATCGGCAGGCGGTGCTTGAGCAGGCCGACGATGGCCAGCGCCAGGTCGTCGACGTGGATCGGTTGCACCAGCTGCGGCTTGCTGCCGAAGCGCAGCGTGAACGGCATGCTGGCCAGGGTGCGGAAGGTGCGCGCGCTGGCGCCGTCGCGGCCATACACGAGCGAGGGCTGGACGATGTAGGAGCGCAGCGGCAGCGAGGCCAGGTAGTCGTCGGCATCGCGCTTGGACAGGTGGTAGGGCGTCGTCGCATCGCGGTCGGCGCCCAGCGCCGACAGTTGAATCACCATCTGCACGTCGTGCGATTCGGCGCAGGCGGCGAACAGCGCGCGCGGCGTGTCGCGGTGCAGGCGGGCGAAATCCTGGCGTCCGCTTTCGCGGAAAATGCCGACCGTGTTGATCACGACGTCGATATGCGACAGGCGCGCCAGCCAGGTGGATTTATCGGTATCTTTGGAAAAATCGGCGTGGATAGTGCTCAAGCGCGGGTCAGCGCTTTTCGGAAGCTTCGCTTCAGGTGCTCTCACCGCGCACACGACGTGGTGGCCTTCGGTGAGCAACGCCTGCAGCAAATGTTGCCCGATGAAACCGCTCGCCCCCGTCAGCAAAATCCGCATCCGTGCTTCCCTTCACATCAAGTAAAAGAGGATTGTATGGAAAATACGGCATTACAGCGCGCACTCATCTCCGGGGCGACTTCGAGCATCCTGTCGACGGTGGCGATGTCCGTGGTCGGCAAGATGCAGACCGGCAGCGCCTATGCACCGACCAATGCCGTCAGCCACTATGTGCATGGCCATAAAGCAGGCTACCGCGACCGCTTCTCGCTGCGCTACACGGTTCCCGGCTACCTGATCCACCATGCCAGCGCGACCTTCTGGTCGTTCGTGTTCGAACGCGCGCTCGGGGGTGTGATGGACGGCAAGAACCCGATGGCCATTGCCGCCGCCTCGGCGGCGACCTCCGCGTTCGTGGCCTTCACCGACTACAAGCTGACGCCGCGGCCGCTGCAGCCGGGCTATGAAAAGCGCCTGTCGCGCAATGCGCTGGGCGTGGTGTATGCGGGGTTTGCGATCGGACTGGCGATCGGCGCCATCATGTCGCGCAAGAACGAACCGCCGAAATGAATGGTGAGCGGCGCGGGCTGGATGCCCGCGCCGGTGAACGGGATCAGTGCGCGGCCGCCTTCTTGCCGCGCATGCGCTGCACCAGCGTCACCACGCCCAGCACCACGGCGCCCACCAGCACGCCGACCAGGGCATCGACCAGGATCGGCGCCAGGAAGGCCAGCACCCCACCGACCGTCGGCACATCGGCTACCGCGGCGGCCGCTCCCTGCGAAAAGTGGTGCAGCGCCGGCACCCCATGCGAGATGATGCCGCCGCCGACCAGGAACATGGCGGCGGTGCCGACCACCGCCAGGATCTTCATCAGGCGTGGCGCGGCTGCCAGCAAACCCTTGCCCAAGCTACGGGCGGCGCCGCTCTGGCTCTTGCTCAGGTGCAGGCCGGCGTCATCCATCTTGACGATGGCGGCCACCAGGCCATAGACGCCGACCGTCATCACCACTGCGATGACGGTCAGCACCAGGGCCTGCTGTCCGAGCGCCACGCCGGCCACGGTGCCGAGCGAGATCACGATGATCTCGGCCGACAGGATGAAGTCGGTGCGCACCGCGCCCTTGATCTTGTCTTTCTCGAGCTGGACGATGTCGATCGCCTGGTTGGCCACGGCCGCCTCGTGCTGCGCCTTGTGCCGGGCCTCGTCCTGCGCGCTGTGCAGGTATTTGTGCGCCAGTTTCTCGAAGCCCTCGAAGCACAGGAAGGCGCCGCCGATCATCAGCAGCGGCGTGATCAGCCAGGGCAGGAAGACCGAGATCGCCAGGGCGGCCGGCACCAGGATCGCCTTGTTGACCATCGATCCCTTGGCCACCGCCCAGACCACCGGCAGCTCGCGATCGGCTTTCACGCCCGAGACTTGCTGCGCATTGAGCGCCAGGTCGTCGCCCAGCACGCCCGCGGTTTTCTTGGCCGCAATCTTGCTCATCGCGGCGACGTCGTCGAGGATGGTGGCGATATCGTCCAGGAGTGCAAGTAAGCCGACTCCAGCCATAGTTCTGCTCCTTCATGTCAAGTTGCTACGATATTAACCGAGCCGCCAAATGCTCGCTACACGGTTCGCGGCGCCGTTCGGCGCGGCTTTTTGCATTTCATGCCTGGAAATCTGCATCTCGTCGCTTTTGCCGGGCGACTGCCGGTCTGCATACGTATAGTGCAACGCTGAAGGTTGCGGCACTGCAGCCTCGTCCCCCCAAACGAAGGAGATCATCCAATGCATACCGATTCGATCCAGCCTGCCGCTTCCACTTCCGCTCCGGTCCGCCGTGCCCGTCCGCCGAAGCGCAAGACCCGCATCACGATCTATCTCGACGACGAGGTGCTGAAGGAATTCCGCAACTTGTCCGAGCGTTGCGGCACCGGTTACCAGACCCTGATCAACGCCGCGCTGCGCAACCGTTTGAGCGGTCCGGTCATCGAATCTGGCGTCGCATAAGGCTTCCTTTCAAATTTCCCTCGGGGAGCGGCATTACACATAGCAATATTTATGCTAATCTTCCCGCTCTTTTAACCCCGGAGGGATTTATGAAAAAAGGCGAACTGATCGCAGAATTCGCGAAGCGCACCGAGATGTCGGGCGCTGCCGCTGGCGACGCCGTGAACACCATCATCGAGATCATCACCGAGCGCCTGAAAAAGGGCGACACGGTGGGCATCACCGGCTTCGGCACCTTCTCGGTGACCAAGCGCGCCGCACGCAAGGGCCGTAACCCTGCCACCGGCGAAGTGATCAAGATCGCGGCGTCGAAGAGCCCGCGTTTCTCGGCTGGCGCGACCCTGAAGGCAGCGGTCAACCCGACCAAGAAGAAGTAATCAGTACCCGGCCTCGCGTCGCGGCCCGTTCGCGGGTCGCGCGCGCTGGCTGAATGTGTCGTTTCTTGCCTCCCCGGCAGTCGTCTTCCCCCTCCTTCCGCAGCACCATTCATTTTTCACCACCATGAGCTTCGCCACCTGGATCGCCTTCGTCATCGCCGGTTCGCTGATCGCCATTTCGCCCGGTTCCGGCGCGGTCCTGTCGATGTCGCATGGCCTGGCCTACGGCCTCAAGAAGGCCAGCGCGACCGTCCTCGGCCTGCAGCTGGGCCTGGTCCTGGTGCTGGTCATCGCCGGCGCCGGCGTCGGTTCGCTGCTGCTGGCATCCTCGGTCGCCTTCACGGCGGTCAAGGTGATCGGCGCGCTGTACCTGATCTATCTCGGCATCAGCCAGTGGCGCGCCGCCCCGGCGCCCGGCCCGACGGCGTCGACCGCCGGCCTGGAAGCGCATCCGTCCTTCGGCAAGCGCGTGCTGACCGGCTTTCTCACCAATACCACGAACCCGAAGGGCATCATCTTCATGGTCGCCGTGCTGCCGCAATTCATCGCCAAGGATGCGCCGCTGCTCACCCAGCTGGCGATCCTGGGCGTGACCATGGTGGCGATCGATTCGATCGTGATGCACGGCTACGCCGCCCTGGCCGCCTCGATGCAGCGCTTCATGCGCGATCCACGCCACATGCGCCTGCAGAACCGCGTGTTCGGCGCGGTGCTGGTGCTGATCGGCTCGATGCTGTTCTTCGTCAAGCGCCAGCCGGCCTGACAATGTGCATGGCGCCGGCTACTATTTCCGCTAAGCCGGCAGATGCAACTTTGTGTAACCCGCGTTGTCCGCGTGGGAGCTCGAGCGTTGTAATGAGGCTGAACCACCCCGTCCGCGTTCCATCCTGGAGCATGTCATGACCCATCGCCTCGTCCATACCGCCGCCCTGCTCGCCCTGGCTGCGATTTCCACCTGCGCGTCCGCGCAGACCGTGCTGCAGACCGATCCGCCAGGGCAGGTCGAAGCGACCGGCAACGGCGTCATGGAAACCGAGCCGCCGGGCCGGGTGGGCCGCGTTTCCCTGGTCCAGGGCCAGGTCGAGATCGGCGGTGACGTCGGCGCCGAGAGCGCCGCCGCCGTGGTCAACTGGCCGGTCACCACGCGCAACCTCGTCACGACTTCGCCCGGCGCCCGCACCGAGATCCGCATCGGCTCCACCTCGATCCGCCTGGACGGCGACAGCTCGCTCGAGTTCACCGAACTGGACGACGACCGCCTGCGCCTGCGCCTGCACTTCGGCAGCGCCAGCATCCGCGTCATGAACAGCGAGGTGGCGCCCGAGTTCGAACTGCGCACGGCCCAGGCGACCGTGCGCCTGACCCAGCCGGGCCGCCTGCGCGTGGACGCCGACCGCGTGCCCGACACCAGCCTGGTGAGCGTGCTCGATGGCGAGGCCCAGGTCGACGGCGCCGGCGCCAGCCTCACCGTGCGCGCCGGCCGCAGCGCCGAGGTACGCGACGAGGACGTGAGCACGCGCCAGGCGCGGCGCGACGAATTCGACGACTGGGCCCTCACGCGCGACCAGGCGCTGGTGGCCGGGCAGTCGTCGCGCCACATCGGCACCGAGATGACCGGCTACGAAGAGCTCGACCGCTACGGCAGCTGGAGCACCCACTCCGACTACGGCAGCCTGTGGACGCCCACCGTGGTGGCATCCGACTGGACGCCCTACCGTGACGGCCAGTGGAGCTATATCGCGCCGTGGGGCTGGACCTGGGTCGACAATGCGCCATGGGGCTATGCGCCCTTCCACTACGGCCGCTGGGTGCAGGTGCGCAACCGTTGGGCCTGGGCCCCGGGCCGTCTCGAGCGGCGGCCGGTATGGTCGCCGGCGCTGGTCGGCTGGGTCGGCGGCGGCAACTGGAGCGTCGGCTTCGCCTCGCACGACCTGCACGCGCATGGCTGGTATCCGCTCAGCCCCTACGACCGCTACGTGCCCGGCTACCGCCTGTCCAGCGAGCGCCTGCGGCGCCTGAACGACTGGCGCCACGCCACCCGCCGCGCGGCCCAGCAGCGGCCGGGACACCAGGGCCTGACCGTGGTGCCGCGCGAGCACTTCGGCGGTCGCGGGCCGGTGGTCGTGCCGCGCGCGCCGCGCCCCGACCGCGCGAACTTCGCGCTGCCGCGCGGACCGGGCAGCGCCCCGCCGCCGCCGCTGGTGGCGCGCGCCGACTGGAACCGTGGGAACAACGAACGGCGCGACCTGCTCGAGCGGCGCGAGGTGCGCC
The DNA here is from genome assembly GCF_000315425.1 of Massilia timonae CCUG 45783. Classification (GTDB taxonomy): domain Bacteria; phylum Pseudomonadota; class Gammaproteobacteria; order Burkholderiales; family Burkholderiaceae_D; genus Telluria; species Telluria timonae. The sequence continues at coordinate 1,021,768 of NZ_JH992922.1, forward strand.
AGCGCCTGGAGACCGGCCATGTGACGCGCGACGGCTTCGTGCAGGATCGCGGCCGCCTCGAGACGGACCCGATGGCGCGCCAGCGCGAGAGCAACGAGCGCCTGTCGCGCGAACGCTTGCAGCAGCAGGAGCGCGTCGTGCGCCAGCAGGAAGAGCGCGACCGCATGCAGCGCGACCTGGACAACCGCATGCAGGCCGACCGCATGAGTTTCGGGCGCCACGCCGAGCGCGAACGCGAGCAGCGCGAACGCATGCGCGAGCGGGCCGAACGCGGCCAGCAACTGCAGCAGCAGCGCCCGCCGGCCATGGCGCCCACTACGGCGCCGGCGTTTGCTCGCCCCGAACCGCGACCGATGCCGCGGCCCGACGTGCGTCCGCCGCCGCACATGGTTGCCGCGCCGCCGCCACGGCCCGCCCCGCCGCCGCAGATGGTCGCCCCGCCCGCGCCGCGCCCGCAACCGTCCGCGCCGGCCTTCACCCCGCGCGGCGGCGGCGAGCAGCGCGCCCATACGGATGCGCGCGGCCGGCAAATTCAGGAACGCTGAGGAAAACGCCGGCATTGGCTACAATGCGCATTTACACAGGATTAGTCATGGACCCGAAAGAATCCCTCATAGAATACCCGAGCGAATTCCCGATCAAGGTGATGGGCGCGACCCATATCGATTTCGCTCCCACCATCGTCGCGCTAGTGACCCAGCTGGATCCGACTTTCCATGAAGGCAAGCTGGAAACCCGTCCTTCGGCCAAGGGCAACTACACCGGCCTGACCGTCACCGTCACCGCCACCAGCCGCGAGATGCTGGACGAGGTGTACCGCACCCTGTCGACCCACCCGATGGTCAAGATGGTCCTGTAAGGGCGGCTTGCCATCTCGTCAACGGGGCAGGCTGCCTGTTCGGCAGGCACGCCCCATCGTGCTGGCTTATAATGACGGGGCTGGTGCGACCTGCGGTCGCTTATGTCGCTCTGCGGCAATCATTTGAAGCTGTACCTTATCTTGCAAGCCACTCGGTAAGTCCTTGATTCAGTTAGACTAAATTTCCTGGACTGGCATTTAAAAACCGTGGGCTCCCTAATTGCGTCTGCAATTCTCGGGGAAACAACTCAAACAAACACCGACAAACGCAATCCTCGGCAGGGGCGTTTCCACGCCTGAGCACGTAGAATCTGCTAACGTTAGGGGCCTAATTGGGCTATGTTTGTTGTCTCAACGCAACGATTCATCGAAATCTAAGCAAATTTCTCAACCTGAGAATCAAAGAGACGGACCCGCTCGGGTCTTGCTGTCAAAAGGTACGGCGGTAAGCGCAAACTCTGCGATATCTTGTCACACCCGAGGGATCGGGCCCGTGACCAGGTGTACGACCACCTGACACCTACTCGAACATGCCAGCCTGGCAACGGGTTGGTTTGAAGCTTCGACGACGATGTCCCCCGTTTAACACGGTGCATTCCACACGCGAGTGAGGGTGCAGAAACTGCTAGCAGCAATGCGGTGGAGGGGCTAGGTGAGGCTGCATGGGTAATGTAATGTGAACTGACGCTTGAACCCTCGTAAACATTGACGGGCCTAAGCTGCTGCTGGCCCGAACCAAACGGTATGTGGTTAGTTGTCTCCGTCAGCCTAGGGGATACGTCGTTACTAAACCACCGGGGGAAAGTCAGACCCTAAACAGTCATGTGCGGCAGGCTATGCCGTGCTGGTATCACAGGGAACAGGGTAAGCCCGATTCGCTGCCTATCCCAGAGCACCGGGATAGGCAAGTAACTCGACGGGAGAAGATCCTAAGAGAAGCCCTTGGCGAAGCGGGTATGGGAGGATGGAAAAAGCGAACGCCGGCTTGTAATGGGACGGATAGGGATTCGAGATTTGTCCCGACGTGAAAGCGTGCAGACTTCCATCTGGTGCAACAGTCGTCAAACGACTACATAGACAAGTAGATTCCACAACCGCCCCAAGGGACGCAGCCTCCCTTCGGGGACGGTTTGCGTCCTCGTCGGGCAACTACTACGACGAGGTTCAGCAATGAGAGTAATCGAAGACAACTTCGGTTCTGCGTCCTCGCACCCTCCTACCGAATGGACCACCATTGATTGGCGGCGCGTTCAAAAGAGTGTGAAGGTCATGCAGATCCGTCTAACGAAGGCTACACAGGAAGGCGACTGGCGCAGGGTGAAATCCCTGCAGCGGTGGCTGACCCGCTCGTTCAGCGCGAAGGCGTTGGCGGTTAAACGAGTGACTGAGAATCAAGGTAAACGTACTTCAGGTGTGGACCGGCAGCTATGGGAAACACCGTCGCAGAAGTATGCGGCAATTGCGCAGTTGCAGAAACGGCGGTATCGACCCCGGCCTCTCCGGAGGGTCTATATCCCCAAAGCCAATGGGAAAGAACGCCCGCTGGGTATTCCAACCATGAGAGACCGAGCGATGCAGGCGCTTTTCCTGTTCGCGCTCGATCCGGTGCTGGAGACGGTAAGCGACCCGAACTCGTATGGGTTCAGGAAGAACCGCTCGACGGCAGACGCAATGGGCCAAATCTTCCTCCAGACATGCCGGGGAAACTCGGCGCAATGGGTGCTGGACGCGGACATTGAGGGCTTTTTCGACAACATCAACCACGAATGGATGATCAGACATGTCTGCATGGACAAGACGATCCTTCGGAAATGGCTGAAAGCCGGGGTAGTCGACCGGGCGCAATTGTTGGCCACCACAGCAGGAACGCCGCAGGGTGGCATCATCAGCCCTGCACTAGCAAATTGGACGCTGAATGGACTGGAAACCGAACTGACGAAGTACCTTGGTACACGAGTCGGTCGGTCGAAGGTCGAAAAGCTGAAAGTCGGGGTCGTACGATATGCGGACGATTTTGTGATCACAGGGGTCTCGCAAGAGCTTCTGGAAAACGAGATCCGGCCTTGGGTGGAAGAGTTCCTAGCAATACGGGGACTACGACTGTCTCAAGCCAAAACCAAAGTCATACACATCGACAAAGGCTTTGACTTCCTCGGGTGGAACTTCCGGAAATACAACGGAAAACTACTCATCAAGCCAAGTAAGAAAAACGTTAAAACGTTCTACGAAAAGCTGAGGAAAGTCATCGGCGATAACCTCGCAAGTAAGCATGAGAACCTGATTCGACTGCTGAACCCGATACTACGGGGCTGGGCGCAGTATCACAGTCCCGTGGTGGCCAAAGCAACGTTCTCGCTCGTGGAGTCGCTGATGTTTTGGCGGCTCACGAGGTGGGCCAAGAGGAGGCACCCAAGGATGAAACTCAGCAAAATCCGCAAGAAGTACTGGCGGACAGTAGGAGATCGGAACTGGGTGTTTGCGGCAGTCGTGCGCAAAAAGGATGGCACGAAAGGGTTACTGGAGCTGTACTCGCTTCCGGGTACCCCGATCGAACGCCACAGGAAAATCAAGGGGGAATACAACCCTTATGACCCACAATGGGAAGTGTATGGCGAAACCCTTCGTCAGGAGCGGATGCTGAAGAGCATGCGCTACCGAAAGGAATGGGCGAAGTTGTATTCCGACCAACGAGGCCTGTGCGCGTTATGCGGGCAGGAGATGGACATGTATACCGGATGGCATGACCACCACATAGAGTACCGTGTGGCCGGTGGCAGCAATGCCCTTGGAAATCGCGTATTATTGCACCCTAATTGCCACTCGCAAGTGCATAGCCTTGGATTACAAATTGTTAAGCCGGTTCCTGAATAGGAACTTATTGTTGTGCTTGAGCCGTGTGCTATGAAAGTAGCATGCACGGTTCTTAGGGGGGAGGGGTTCTGGTAACAGACCCTTCCTACCCTCCTCCATACTATGGCCCGATGCCTCGCCCCCGATTCCATGTCTTCGATCCACCCCGCCGCGCCGCTCGTCCGTGAACTCGGCCGCGCCGACTACGAACCCACCTTCGCCGCCATGCGCGCCTTCACCGACGCGCGCACGCCCGAGACCCGGGACGAATTGTGGATCGTCGAGCACCCGCCCGTGTTCACGCTGGGCCTGGGCGCCGATCCGGGCCACGTGCTGGCGCCGCACGGCGTGCCGGTGGTCCAGACCGACCGCGGCGGCGAGGTCACTTACCACGGCCCCGGCCAGGTCGTGATCTACCTGTTGATGGACTTGCGCCGCAACAAGCCGGGCGGCAAGCTGTATGCGCGCCAGTTCGTGGAAAAAATCGAACAGGCGGTCATCGATGTATTAGGGGCGTATAATCTGGCCGGTGAGCGCATCGCCGGCGCGCCCGGCATCTATATCGCCGAGGGCCCGCGCAAGGGCGCCAAGATCGCCGCGCTCGGCCTCAAGGTGCGCGGCAACGGCTGCACCTATCACGGCGTATCGCTGAACGTGGGCATGGACCTGGCCCCGTTTACCTGGATCAACCCGTGCGGCTATTCGGGATTGGCCACGGTCGACATGCGCACCATGGGCGTCGAGGCGCCGCTGGCCGATGTCCAGCAGGCGCTGGCCAGGGCCCTGACCGGGCATCTCGGCCAGTCGCCCGTGCCAGACAGTGTCCCAACCGAACAAACCAACTGACGCCCTTCTGGGGCAACGAGCCAAATGACTTCCGAAATCGACACCGGCATCGCCTCCGCATCCGCCTACAACGCCAGCGAAAAGCAGAAAGGCGCCAGCAAGACGTCGCGCATCCCGATCAAGATCGTGCCGATCGCGGACGTCGAGCGCCTGAAAAAGCCGGACTGGATCCGCGTCAAGGCCGCCACCGCCTCGTCGCGCTTCTACGAAATCAAGGACATCCTGCGCGCCAACAAGCTGGTGACGGTGTGCGAGGAAGCCAGCTGCCCGAACATCGGCGAATGTTTCGGCAAGGGCACCGCGACCTTCATGATCATGGGCGACAAGTGCACCCGCCGCTGCCCGTTCTGCGACGTCGGCCACGGCCGCCCGGATCCGCTGGATGTGAATGAGCCGGGCAACCTGGCCAAGACCATCGCCGACCTGCGCCTGTCCTACGTCGTGATCACTTCGGTCGACCGCGACGACCTGCGCGACGGCGGCGCCGGCCACTTCGTCGAGTGCATCCAGAAGACCCGCGCGCTGTCGCCCAACACCAAGATCGAAGTGCTGGTGCCGGATTTCCGCGGCCGCCTCGAAAAGGCATTGAACATCTTCGCCGACGGCCTGCCGGACGTGATGAACCACAACCTGGAAACCGTGCCGCGCCTGTACAAGGAAGCGCGTCCTGGCGCCGACTACAAGCACTCGCTGGTCCTGCTGCGCGACTTCAAGAAGATGTACCCGAGCGCGGTCACCAAGTCGGGCCTGATGGTCGGCCTGGGCGAGACCGACGAAGAGATCCTCGAAGTCATGCGCGACATGCGCGAGCACGACATCGACATGCTGACCATCGGCCAGTACCTGGCGCCGACCAGTTCGCACCTGCCGGTGCGCCGCTACGTGCATCCTGATGTCTTCAAGATGTTCGAAGAAAAGGCGTATGAGATGGGCTTCGTGCACGCCGCCGTGGGCGCGATGGTGCGTTCGTCGTACCACGCCGACCAGCAGGCGCACGAGGCGGGCGTCGCCGCCTAAGCCAGCCCGGCCAGCCCGGCCACTTCGGCTGCCCCGGCAGCCGCCCTGCCCAGCCGGCGACAGCGTGCCGGCGGCGGCAGGCCATGGTTCCTGAAGTGCCGCCGCAGCGATTCGGCCGACCCCAGGCCGGCGAGGTCGGCGACGGCGTCGATGGACAGGCTTGGGCGCGTCTCCAGTATCCTTTCCGCCAGCGCGACCCGCTCGCCCACCAGCCAGGCCAGCGGCGTCACGCCGGTGACGTCCTTGAAGCGGCGCTGGAAGGTGCGCGTGCCCATTCGCGCCCGGGCCGCCATCGACTCCACCGTGTGCCCCGCCCGCACGTTTTCTCTTACCCAATCCATCAGCTGCGCGATCGCGTTGCGCTCGCCCGGCGGCAGCGGGCGCGCCACGAGCTGGGCCTGGTCGCCGTCGCGGTGGGCCGGGATCACCAGGCGCTGCGCCACGCGGCTGGCCAGCTCGGCGCCGAAGTCGCTGCGCACCACGTGCAGCAGCATGTCCAGGCCGGCGGCGGAACCGGCCGACGTCACGATGCGGCCGTCCTGCACGTACAGCACGCCCTGCTCCACTTCTACTTGCGGGAAGCTTGCCGCGAGCCGCTCGAGATAGCGCCAGTGGGTGGTCGCCCTGCGGCCGTCCAGCAGGCCGGCATGGGCCAGCACGAAGCTGCCGGAACAGATCGCGCACAGCCGCGCGCCGCGGGCTTGGGCGCGGCGCAGCGCGTCGACCAGGCTTGGCGGCGGCGGCTCCGCCGCGTCGCGCCAGCCGGGGATGACGATCGTGTCGGCGGCGTCGAGCGCCTCCAGGCCGTGCGGCGCGACGACGCTCAAGCCGCCCATGGCGCGCAGCGGGCCGGGGTCTAGGGCGCACACCGCATGCGTGTACCAGGGCACGCCGAGCTCCGGCCGCTCGAGGGCGAACAGCTCCACCGCGCAGCCGAATTCGAAGGTGCACAGGCCGTCGTAGACGAGGATGGCGACATGGTGGGGCATGGCGCGATGTTACCAGTTTCTGTCGTCCCGCCACCTGCCCCGGCCCCTCGTTCGCTGCCACACTGCAGGCTCTTTCAACGAGGAGCAACCATGATGACTTCACCCGTTTCCGCGGTTCCGGCGGCGCCGAGCGACAGGGCGCTGGCGCATTTCAGCGCGGCGTTCGAATACGAGACCGACTGCGCCGACGTGCATGCGGCCTTCGAGGGCGGCCACCCCGACTTCGTCCTGTTCGACGTGCGCGGTCCCGCGCTGTACGCGGCCGGCCACGTGCCGGGCGCCCTGAACATGCCGCACGCGAAGCTGGTCGAGGTCAAGCTGCGCGATTATCCGATGGACACGCTGTTCGTCGTCTACTGCGCCGGCCCGCATTGCAATGGCGCGCACCGCGGCGCCGCGCGCCTGGCGGGGCTGGGGCGGCCGGTCAAGCTGATGATCGGCGGCGTCAGGGGCTGGGTCGATGAAGGCTATGCGCTCGTGAAAGACGGGGGCGCCTGACGGACAATGCGTCGGTCGCTTACGCGCTATAGTGGCGGCAAGCGATTCTGACGCATTCACTCATGAGCAACCACCACGACAATCTTTCTTCCGACAACCTCGAGAACGACGACGCCTTCCTCGAGCGCGAACTCGGCCTGGCCGCGCGCGGCATCGAGCTGGTCAAGCTCGAAGGCCGCGTGTTCCTGCGCTTTTCCGGCGAGGTGCAGTACGAAGGCCTGCGCGTGCCCTACCGCCTGGTGCCGGCGCGCGGCGTGCTGGCCAAGCCGAGCAAGTGGCGCAAGATGGACTTGCTGGCGCGGCGCGAGCTGGTCGAGGAACGCACCGACCAGAAAGACCTGCAGCGCCTGCACCTCGAAGCCGAGGAATTCGTGCGCGACATCGCCGAGGATGCCGACCAGTTCGGCTGGGACCCGATGCTGTTTCTCGACGTGCTCGACGAGCTGGAAACGTCCGAGCCGGCCGAGTACGTGTTCCAGCGCATCTCGCAGCGCCTGACCCACGCGGTCGAGCGCGAAGAGGAAGAGCGCCATGCGGCGCGCACCAAGGAAAGCATCAACCTGGCCGAGTATCCGCGCTCGTTCGAGGTGGCCAGCCGCATGCAGCGCAAGTTCATCGCCCTGCTGGGGCCCACCAACTCGGGCAAGACCCACCGCGCGATGGAGGCGCTGGCCAAGGCCGGCAGCGGCGTGTATCTGGCGCCGCTGCGCCTGCTGGCGCTGGAGAACTACGAGCGCCTGCAGGCCGCGCGTCCGCACGGCGAGCCGATCAAAGTCAGCCTGATCACCGGCGAGGAACGGCGCCTCGAAGAAGGCGCGACCCACGTCGCCAGCACGGTCGAGATGCTCGACACCAAGACGCCGGTGGAAGTGGCCGTGATCGACGAGATCCAGATGCTGGCCGACCGCGACCGCGGCGCGGCCTGGACCACCGCCGTGGTCGGGGCGCCGGCGAACGTCGTGTACCTGGTCGGCGCGCCGGAAGCGCGGCGCGCGATCGAGGCGCTGGCCGAGCGCCTGGAGGTGCCGCTCGAGGTTCACGTGCTCAAGCGCATGGGGCCATTGTCGATGGAGCCGTCCAGCGTGCGCAAGCTGTCGAACCTGCGCCGCGGCGACGCCGTGATCTGCTTCTCGCGGCGCGAGGTCTTGATGTGGCGCGACATGATCACCGAGAAGGGCCTGTCGGTGGCGACGGTGTATGGCAACCTGTCGCCCGAGGTGCGCCGGGCCCAGGCCGAGCGCTTCCGCGAAGGGCAGGCCGACATCGTGGTCGGCACCGACGCGCTGGCGATGGGCCTGAACATGCCGATCGCGCGCATCGTGATGACCACCACGGTCAAGTACAACGGCTATGAGGAAGAAGAGATCCCGGCGGCGCTGGCCAAGCAGATCGCGGGCCGGGCAGGGCGCTACGGCGTGCACGAGGAGGGCTTCGTCGCCGGCTACGACGACGACACCCACCAGGTGATGCGCGCGCTGATGAAGGAAAAGATCCCGCCGGTGGCCGCCACCGGCTTCGCAGTCGCGCCGTCGCTCGAGCAGCTGCACCGCATCGCGGCGGTGACCGGCGAGACCTCGCTGGTCAAGCTCCTGAAACGCTTCGTGCACAATATCGACGTGCCGGACGGCTTCTTCTACCCGCGCATCACCGAGGAGCAGAACGAGCGCGCCGAATGGCTCGACACGCTGCCCTTGTCGGTGGCGGAAAAATTCATGCTGTCGCTGGTGCCGATCTCGAGCCGCGTGCCGGTGCTGCAAAGCGCCTGGGAACACTGGGCGCTGTCGCTGGCCAAGAAGAAGGTGGTCAAGCTGCAGCCGAACCCGAATCCGCAGCACCTGTTCTACATGAACCTGCAAGAGGTCGAGGACACCTGCCGCGTGTATTCGGCCTATGCCTGGCTGGGCTACCGCGAGCCGGAATACTTCCCGAGCATCGAGCTGGCCCAGGAGCTGGCGCGCGAGGCGTCGGAGCGGGTCGACGCGATGCTGCAGCAGCAGAATTCGGCGGCGCGCAGGCGCCAGGGGAGCAAGCAGGGAGGCAAGCAGGGCGGACGACAGGGTGGCGCCAAGCGCCGTTGAGCCGGCCGAGTAGAAGCATCACTCGACCCGGTGGAACGATCCCGGTGTACGATGCCGTTTTTTACAACAACATCGAGACACACGTGAATACCAAGTACACCCCGGAAGCCTTCAACGAGTTCGGCGCCAAGTTCCTCCCTGGCCACCTGGGCATCCGCATCACTGACGTCAGCCCCGGCAAGCTGTCCGCCGAGATGAAGGTCGAGCCGCAGCTGCTGGCGCCCAATGGCTACCTGCACGCCGGCAGCGTGGTCACCCTGGCCGACACCTGCGCCGGCTATGGCTGCGTCAGCAACCTGCCGGAAGGCGCCCAGAATTTCACCACCATCGAACTGAAATCGAACCACCTGGGCACCGCGCGCGAAGGCACCTTGGCCTGCACCGCCACCGCGGTGCACCTGGGCCGCACCACGCAGGTGTGGGACGCCACCGTCACGGACCAGGCCAGCGGCAAGACCATCGCCCTGTTCCGCTGCACCCAGATGATCCTGTATCCGAAAGCCTGAGCCTCAGCCGGCCAGTTCCTTCTCGATCAGCTTGTGGACGGCCGCGAAGTCCGGCTCGCCCACATAGGTCTTGAGGATGCGGCCCTCTTTGTCGATCAGGAAGGTGGTCGGGGTCAGGGTGACGTCGCCGAACTGGCGCGCGATGTCGCCGGCCGAATCCAGCGCCACCTTGAACGGCAGCTTGCGCTGCTCGGTGAAGTTCAGCACGTAGTCGGGGCGGTCGTACTGCATCGCGACCGCGACGAATTCCAGGCCCTGGTCCTTGTACTTGTTGTAGGTCGCGACCATGTCCGGCATCTCCTTGACGCAGGTGACGCAGGAAGTGGCCCAGAAGTTGACCATCACGACCTTGCCGCGCAAGGATTGGGTGCTGATCTTTTCTCCGGCGATGCTGATGAAGGTGACGTCGGGCGCCTGCGTGGTGCTGCTGAACGAGGCGTAGCCGATGCCGGCCAGGGCGAGCACCACGGCGCCGATGGCGGCGGGCTTGAACCAGGAACGGGTAGCGGATGAATGCGTGGGAGCGGTCATGGTCGGTCGATATGAAAAAACGGCAGGACCATTATAGTCCTGCCGCTTCTGGTGGGCTGATGAAGGCCTTGTTTAATCCAGCGAAGCCTGCGCCGGGCTGTTCTGCCGCACGCGCGGATCTTCTTCGTTGATGTATTCAAAGATCTTCACCACGCGGGTGACGCCCGAGACGCCCTTGGCGACATCGGCGGCGATATTGCCTTCGCGCGGAGTGACGAGGCCCATCAGGTAGACCACGCCGCGTTCGGTGGTGACCTTGAACGAGATCGCCGACACGGTCTTCATGTCGACCAGGCTGGTCTTGACCTTGGTGGTGATCAGCGCGTCGTTCGAGCGCGAGGTGTAGCTCGACGAACCGGAGACCGCCAGCTCGTTGATGACCGACACCACGTTGGCGATCTTGCGCACTTCGCGCTCGGCCGCCTGCTTCATGGCTTCGTCGCGCACTTCGCCGGTCAGCAGCACGCGGCGGTTGAAGCTGGTGACGTTGACGTTGCCGGCATCGCCGGTGACTTTGCGCATTTCCAGCTCGGCCTTGACCGTGATCGACTTGTCCTCGGTCTGGGCGCCCAGCGTGCGGCGGTCGACCGTGGACACGGCGCCGGCCACGCCGGCGCCGACGATCAGGCCGAAGCAGCCCGACAGCGATGCCGCCAGGGCGGTGCCCAGCACGACTTTGGTCAATAGCGCGGCCATGGGCCGGCGGGTGTTACGCATTCTCGTCTCCTCCGAACAGCGCGACGTCGATGCCGTCGCAGATGCAGTGAATGGCGCACAGGTGGACTTCCTGGATGCGCGCGGTGCGCGCATGCTGGACGTTGATGTGCACGTCGGCGTCGGTCAGCAGCTTGCCCAACTGGCCGCCGTCCTTGCCGGTGAAGGCCACGATGCGCATCTCGCGCTCCAGGGCCGCCTCGACCGCGGCCAGCACGTTGGCCGAGTTGCCCGAGGTCGAAATCGCCAGCAGGATGTCGCCCGCCTGGCCGAATGCCTGCACCTGCTTCGAGAAGATCTCCTTGAAGCTGTAGTCGTTGCCGACCGCGGTCAGGATCGAGGTGTCGGTGGTCAGGGCGATCGCCGGCAGCGGGAAGCGCTCGCGCTCGAAACGGCCGACCAGCTCGGCCGCGAAGTGCTGGCAGTCGGCGGCCGAACCGCCGTTGCCGCAGGCCAGGATCTTGTTGCCGTTGGAGAGGGCGCTGAACATGAGTTCTACCGCCGCCGAAATGGAAGGAGCCAGGGTGGCGGCCGACTTCATCTTCAGGTCGGCGCTCTCCTGGAAGTGAGCGAGGATGCGTTGAGTATTCATAGCCGAGGATTATAGTGCAGCGGCAACCCCACCTGAGCAAGCGCAGTAAAAATTGCTTACACTTCAATGATGTTCCGCAACCATTCGATATGCTCGCCATCGATGGCGACCAGGTCGAAACGGCAGGGAGGAGTGACGGGAAAACGCAACAGATAGACTTGCGCCGCACAGACCAGGCGGTGGATCTTGGCAGGGGTGATGCTGGCGGCGGCGCCGCCGTGTGCGCGGTCGGCGCGCTGGCGCACCTCGACGAACACCAGGGTTGCGCCATCGCGCATGATCAGGTCGATCTCGCCGCCCTTGCAGCGAAAATTCTCCTCGACCCGGGACAGTTTATGGTGTTTTAAGTAATCGAGGGCGGCGCGTTCCCATTCCCGGCCCTGGGCCTGCCGTCGGGACAGGCGCAAGGGCCACATTTCATAAACCGGTCGCGACCGGTTCGAACACGCGGCGCGGGCGCGGAAGGCTGTCGCCGCCGGCATCGTCGGTGAGGATTTCTTCAGTCGGGCCATTGTCGCGCACCACGACGCCGGTCTCGACGCGGCGGAAGGCGCGATCGCCCTGGCCGACGTTCACCGACAGGCGGCCGGTGGCGCCATCGAGTTCGAACGCGCCGGTGGGGCGTTGCGCCAGTTCGCGCGCGATGCGGTAGGCGTCGATGCCGAGCGCGTACAGGCGCTGCGGATCGAGCCCCTGGCCGCCATTGCTCCAGCGCGGATAGCCGGCGACGGCCGGATGGTCGGGCTGTACGGTCCAGGGCAGGTCGAGGAAGCGCACGCCGACCAGTTCGGCCGGCACGCTGGACATGTCGAGGCCCGGATTGACCGAGGCGGTGCCATAGGTCGGCAGCGAGGTGCCGATCGCCATGCGCACCTGGCGCAGGCCGTTGGCGTCGAGGGCGGCATACACCAGCTGCGGCGGCTCGGCCGACAAACGGGCGCGCAGCTCGGCCAGCGCATTGCCGTCGACGTAGCCGCCTTCGGCCGGCAGTTCGACCGTCGCGTGCATGCGGCCCAGTTCGGCCCAGCGCTGGCTGAAGGCGCCCGACAGGCGTTGCTGCCAGGCGGCGCGGCCGGTCAGCACCAGGGCCTGGCCGACCGGCTGCTCGCTCGCGGCCCACTCGGCCACCTGGCGCGCTTCGTCTTCGAGCGACAGGCCGATGACGAGCATCTGGCGCGGCAGCGGGGAATTGACTTGCGGGTGGTTCAGGGCGATGGTCGGCTTGTTGACCGCGCCGCTGGTGGCCAGGGCCGCCACGGCGGACCGCGCCAGCGGACCGACCACGATATCGTTCTGCTCGGCCGCGCCGCGATAGGCGTCGAGCGCGGCCTGCGTCGAGTCGCCGGTGGGCACCAGGTTGACGGTGACGCCTTCGCGCTGCTGGTCGTGGGCGGCCATGAAGCCGGCGCGCACCGCTTCGGCCGGCTGGGCCAGCGCCTGCGACTCGAGCGGCAGCAGCAGCGCCACGCGCACGGCCGGGCCGCTGTACGGCGCCGACGATGGCGCCGCGGCGCGCGGGCCGCCGCCGGCGCTCGGCGGCAGTTCGACCGGATTGGTCTGTACGCCACTTTCTTCGCGCGGCGGCGGCGTGTAAGCTGGCGCCGGTGGCGGCGCATTCGTCACCGGCGTCGCAGGACCGCACACTCCGCCTGGCATGCCGCAACCGGTATCGGGAGGCAGCGGCGTGCTGCCGCAGCCTGCCAAGAGTGTAATGACGGCGGCCGCGAGCAAGCCCGGTAGATTTTTTTTCTTCAGCATCGGAACCCTTTATGACAGATCAGCAGACCATCGACATCGCCCGACTTCCCGTCATGGGCGAGGCGGCCCAGCAGTCCTATCCTACCGCAACGCTGTACGTCGTGGCTACTCCGATCGGCAACGTCACCGACATCACCCTGCGTGCTTTACACCTGCTGGCCCTCAGCGACGTGGTCGCCTGCGAGGACACGCGCAAGACCGGTGCGCTGCTGCAGCGCTTCGGCCTGTCCCAGCCGACCATCGCCGCGCACCAGCACAACGAGCGCGAAGTGGCCGAGAAAATCGTCGAGCGCCTGCGCGCCGGACAACGCGTGGCGCTGGTGTCCGACGCCGGCACGCCGGGCGTGTCCGATCCCGGCGCGCGCATCGTCGATGCGGTGCGCAGCGCGGGCCTGAACGTGGTGCCGCTGCCGGGTCCCTCGGCCGCGATCGCGGCGCTGTCGGCCAGCGGCCTGGTGAACGACCGCTTCCACTTCGTCGGCTTCCTGCCGGCCAAGGCCAAGGGCCGCGAGGCGGCGCTGGCGCCGTTGGCGCGCGAGACCTCGACCCTGGTGTTCTATGAGGCGCCGCATCGCATCGTCGATTGCGTCGAGGCGCTGGCGGCGGCTTTCGAGCCGACCCGGCAGGTGGTGTTCGCCCGCGAGCTGAGCAAGATGTTCGAGGAAGTGCACCGCTGCGAACTGAAGGATGCGCGCGCCTGGGTCACGGCCGACCAGCACCGCGAGCGCGGCGAATTCGTGGTGCTGGTGGCCGGCGCCGTCGAGGCCACGGACGCCGAAGATGCCGAGGCCGAGCGCGTGCTGCAGATCCTGTTGAGCGAGTGCAGCGTGAAGCAGGCGGCGAACCTGGCGGCGCAGATCACGGGGCGCAAGAAGAATGCGCTCTACGAGCGTGCGCTGCAGATCAAGGGTGAATGACGGCTTACCACTTGCAGCCCGAATCCTTTTTCTCCATCAGTAAATAAATCGGCGCCAGCAGCCCGCCCGGAAGGCCGTCCTTGCAATCGGGCCGCTTGGCTTCGCGGATGCCGCGCGCCAGCTTGGATTCGGTCTGCAGCGCCGGCTCGGGGAATTGCGCGAGCGCCGTGCCTTCCTTCGACGGGTCGCGCAGGTGGGCATTCGCGCGCGCCACCGCGCGCGCCGCGTTCATGTCGAACTTCGGCGCTGGTTCCGCGGTTTCTTCCTGTTGCACGACGAACGGATCGGGCTCGGCGCGTGAACTTTCCGGGACCGCGATCACGGCTTGTGGCGGCGCAGGCCGGGTCGTGCGTGGTGCAGCGGCGGCGCTGGGGGCTGGCGCCGGGGGACGAACGATTTCCGGCGCGGGTGGTGGCGGTGGCGGCGCCGGAGGGGCGATCATGACGGACAGCACAGTCGGCTCGGCCGGCGCGATCTCCATGGTCTTGAACGTCGTATTCCGGTACGCCAGCAGGAATAATGCGTGCACCGCGATCGATACCGCGACGCCGATGACGATGCGCCGGTTGCCTCGTTGCAGGCTGACCGGGTCGCCAAAGTTCAGAGCCATATGCATGACATACATACCTCAACTTAACTTCAGAAAACTACCAGCTCGCTATTTTGCAACGAAAACTTGACCAGGTCACGCGAAACCGATATTATCTCGCTTCTTCGGAGTGTAGCGCAGCCCGGTAGCGCACCTGGTTTGGGACCAGGGGGTCCAAGGTTCGAATCCTTGTACTCCGACCAGCATTAAGAGAAAAGCCGACAACGTGAGTTGTCGGCTTTTTTCGTTGTGGGGTGCCGTCCACCCCGACGATTCATCCGGCGCGCTTGGCCGCGATCGCGTTGCCGGCGCGGCTGATGCTCTTGCGGCCCAGCTGCTGCGAGATGAACAGGCCGGCATCGACCACCTGGTCGAGATCCACGCCGGTCTCGATGCCCAGCCCCTGCATCAGGTACAGCACGTCCTCGGTCGCCACGTTGCCGGTCGCGCCCTTGGCATAGGGGCAGCCGCCCAGGCCGGCCACCGAGGAGTGGAAGATCGCCACGCCCACCTCCATCGCCGCATAGATGTTGGCCAGCGCCTGGCCATAGGTGTCGTGGAAGTGGCCGGCCAGCTGGGCGATCGGGAATTCGCGCGCCGCGCGCAGCATCACGGCCTGGGTCTTGCGCGCGGTCGAGACGCCGATGGTGTCGGCGATGTCGATCTCGTCACAGCCCAGGTCGCGCATGCGCGCCACCACGTCGCCGACGGCGTCAAGCGGCACCTCGCCCTGGTAGGGGCAGCCGAAGGCGGTGCTGATCGAGCCGCGCAGGCGCAGGCCGTGTTCCTTCGCCGCGCGCGCCACCGGCTCGAAGCGGGCGATCGACTCGGCGATCGAGCAGTTGATGTTCTTTTGCGAGAAGGCTTCGGAGGCCGCGCCGAACACGACCACCTCGTCGGCCCCGCCGGCAAGCGCGGCCTCGAAGCCCTGCATATTCGGCACCAGCGCCGAATAGATGGTGCCGGGCTGGCGCGCGATGCGCGCCAGCACCTCGGCGCTGGTCGCCATCTGCGGCACCCATTTCGGCGACACGAAGGCGGCCGCTTCCACGTTGACGAAGCCGGCGCGCGCCAGGCGCTCGACCAGTTCGACTTTCACGTCGGCGCTCAGCGCTTCCTTCTCGTTCTGCAGGCCGTCGCGCGGGCCGACTTCGACGATCTTGACTTTGGTGGGCAATGCAGGCTGGTTCATCTCAGTATCCAAGTTGGCGGTCGACCAGGTCGTCGACCGGTTCGCCGTCTTCCAGGGCGCCGATCTTGGCGGCGATCTGGCGCACGGCGTCGAGGCGCATGGTGAGCGCCGAGATATGCGGGGTGAGGGCGATGCGCGGTTCGTTCCAGAACGGATGCGGGGCCGGCAGCGGCTCGTGGCGGAACACGTCGAGCGTGGCGCCGGCGATGTGCCCCGAGCGGATCAGCGTCATCAGGTCGGGCTCGGCCAGGATCGCGCCGCGCGAGACGTTGATCAGATAGGCGCCGGGCGCCAGCTTGCCCAGCCGGTGGCGGTCGAGCAGGTTGGTCGTGTCCGCGGTGAGCGGCAGCAGGCAGACCAGCACCCGCGTGCCGTGTAAAAAGTCGTCGAGCCCCTCCATGCCGGCATAGGTCGGCACCCCGGGGATGTCCTTCGGGCTGCGGCTCCAGCCGCGCACCGGAAAGCCGAAATGGCGCATCGCCTCGACCACCGGCATGCCGAGCTTGCCCAGTCCCATGACGCCGATCGTGAACGACTCTTTCGGATGCTGGGGCAGCGGATTCCAGGCGCCGTGCCGTGCCTGCTGTTCGTATTCGTCGAAGCGCCTGAAGTAGCGCAGCACGGCGTGCGCCACGTACTCGGCCATCTGCACGCCCATGCCGGCGTCGCCCAGGCGCACCAGCGGCACGCGCGGCAGCGTCTCGCCGAACTTGAGCACGGCGTCGACGCCGGCGCCCATCAGGAAGATCGCCTTGACCTCGTCCAGCTGCGCCAGCAGGCCGGGCGCCGGGTTCCACAATACCGCGTAATCGCAGGGGGGCAGCAACTGGCCCTCCTTCCAGGTGACCGTTTCGACGCCTGGCATCATGGCCGAGAACTCGCGTTCCCACGGCTCGATGACGCCATCGCCCCGGTACAGGACAATGCGCATGTCTCCCCCTCGTTTTTGTCAGGGTGGTTCTGGCACCTCGAAAAACCTGCTGCGCGTTGCATTTTCGGTCTGCGATGCTCGCTGTACTCCAGTACAGCTGCGCTTCTCACCCGAAACTGCTGCCGCTCGCGACGGTTTTTCGAGGTGCCCTTTATGGGTCTTGCTTACGCCGCCTTGAAGGCCAGCAGCGGCGCGCCATCCGCCACCTGGTCGCCGACCTGGTACAGCACTTCTTCCACCAGGCCGTCGCTCGGCGCGGAAATCGTGTGTTCCATCTTCATCGCTTCCATGATCACCAGCGGCTCGCCCTGTTTGACGTCCTTGCCGGACTGGGCCAGTACCGCGACCACCTTGCCCGGCATCGGCGCCGTCAGGCGACCGCCCGCCGATTCAATCTCACCGGCATGTGCCATCGGGTCATTGTACGTCAGGGTGTGATGGCGGCCACCGCTAAACACGTGGAACATGTCGCCATCGCGGCGCACGCAGCCATGCACGGCAGTTTCTCCCAGCCGCAGCGTCAGCTCGGCATCGTTCCGCGAGATTAGTTCGATGCGCTGGCGCTGCTTATCAAGGTCAATTTCCCACGCACTATTGAGATAAGTCAGACCGACACGGTAATCGCCGTGCTCGTCGCTGAAGGACAGGGTGCGGCGGTAGTCGCCATTCATGCGCCAGCCACGGGCCTGGCTCCATGGGTCGGCGTCGTTGGCAGCGCCGTGCGCGGTTTCGCTGTTGACGAGCGCAAGCGCGGCCAGGGCCAGCGCGCCGAGCGGGGCCGGGGCCGGTGGCGGGAAAAGTGAGGAATGATTGCGCTCGATCAAACCCGTATCCAGGTCGGCGCTAGCGAACGCTTCGCCTTCGACCAGGCGTTTCAGGAAGGCGATATTGGTGGCCAGGCCGACGATGCGGAACTCGGCCAGCGCCTGCGACATGCGCGCCAGCGCCTGCGTGCGGTCCGCGCCCCAGACGATCAGCTTGGCGATCATCGGGTCGTAGAACGGCGAGATCGCATCGCCTTCGCGTACGCCGGAGTCGACGCGCACGGCGGCGGGATGCATTGCATCCGCGCCGAGCTCGAACGCCACCGCCTGCGGCACGTCCATGTGGCGCAAGGCGCCGATCGACGGCAGGAAGCCTTTTTCGGGATTCTCGGCATACACGCGCGCCTCGATCGCGTGGCCGTGGATGCCGAGTTCATGCTGTTTCTTCGGCAGCGGCTCGCCAAAGGCGACGCGCAACTGCCATTCGACCAGATCTAGCCCGGTGATCATTTCCGTCACCGGATGCTCGACCTGCAGGCGGGTGTTCATCTCCATGAAGTAGAACGAACCGTCCTGGTTGGCGATGAATTCCACCGTGCCGGCGCCGACGTAGCCGACCGCGCGCGCGGCATTCACCGCCGCTTCGCCCATGGCCGCGCGACGGTCCGCCGGCATGCCCGGGGCCGGCGCTTCTTCCAGCACTTTCTGGTGGCGGCGTTGCACCGAGCAGTCGCGCTCGTGCAGGTAGACGCAACCGCCCAGGCTGTCGGCGAAGACCTGGATCTCGATGTGGCGCGGGCGGATCAGGTACTTCTCGACCAGCACCTTGTCGTCGCCGAAGCTGGAGATCGCCTCGCGCTTGCACGAGGCCAGCGCGGCTTCGAAATCTTCCGAACGCTCGACCACGCGCATGCCCTTGCCGCCGCCGCCGGCGCTGGCCTTGAGCAGCACCGGGTAACCAATGCGGTCGGCCTGCATATGCAGTAAATCCGGACTCTGCTCGTCGCCATGGTAGCCCGGCACCAGCGGCACGTTGGCGCTCTCCATCAGCTGCTTGGCGGCCGACTTCGAGCCCATCGCGCGCATCGAGGAAGCCGGCGGGCCGATGAACACCAGTCCGGCGGCCTGCACCGCCTCCGCGAACTCGGCGTTCTCGGACAGGAAGCCGTAGCCCGGATGGATCGCCTGGGCGCCGGTGGCCCTGGCCACCTCGATGATCTTGCTGCCACGCAGATAGCTGTCCTTGGCGGCCGCGGGGCCGATCAGGACCGCCTCATCGCACACCGCGACGTGCTTGGCGCCGGCGTCGGCCTCGGAATACACGGCGACGGTACGAATACCCATGCGGCGCGCGGTGGCGGCGACACGGCAGGCAATTTCGCCACGGTTGGCGATGAGGATCTTGGTGAACATGCGCTTATCTTTCGCTGATGGTTGTTCGGACGAATTGTGGGCGCGGCCGTGTCTCCCCGGCCGCGCAGGGTGCTGCATCAGCAGCCGCAAGCTTCCTTCTGTACCGAATCGAGCGTGGCGGCGCGCGTCTTGAGGCCCAGCTTCTCGAGCAGCACGCGGTCGTCGTCGGCTTCCGGATTGTCGGTGGTGAGCAGCTTGTCGCCGTAGAAGATCGAGTTGGCGCCGGCCATGAAGCACATCGCCTGCACCGCTTCGCCCAGCTCGCGACGGCCCGCCGACAGGCGCACGCGCGCTTGCGGCATGGTGATGCGCGCGACCGCGATGGTGCGCACGAATTCGATCGGGTCCAGCTTGTCGAGGCCGTGCAGCGGCGTGCCCTCGACCTGCACCAGGTGGTTGACCGGCACCGATTCCGGATACGGGTTCAGGTTGGCCAGCTGGGCGATCAGGCCGGCGCGCTGCTCGCGCGTCTCGCCCATGCCGACGATGCCGCCGCAGCAGACCTTCAGGCCCGCTTCGCGCACGCGGCCCAGCGTGTCCAGGCGGTCCTGGTATTCGCGGGTCGAAATGACGTTGTTGTAAAAGTCAGGCGCGGTGTCGATATTGTGGTTGTAGTAGTCCAGGCCCGCTTTTTTCAGCTGCTCGGCCTGGCCGGCTTCGAGCATGCCCAGCGTGGCGCAGGTCTCCATGCCCAGCGCCTTCACTTCGCGCACCATGGTCTCGACCTTTTCCATGTCGCGCTCCTTCGGGCTGCGCCAGGCGGCGCCCATGCAGAAGCGCGTCGCGCCGCTGGCCTTCGCCGCGCGCGCCGCGTCCAGCACGGTGTCGATGTCGAGGATCTTCTTGGCTTCGACGCCGGTGTCGTAGCGCGCCGCCTGCGGGCAGTAGCCGCAGTCTTCCTCGCAGCCGCCGGTCTTGATCGACAGCAGGGTCGCCAGTTCGACGTCGCCGTCCGGGAAGTATTCGCGGTGCAGGGTCGAGGCGCGGTGCATCAGTTCCGGGAATGGCAGCTCGAACAGCGCGAGCACGTCGGCCAGCGGCCAGGTGGCGTTTTCCGCTGGTTTGATCGGGGCCGCCGGGCGGTGCAGGGCGACGGTGTTCATATTGGACATGGTGGTTCCTTCAGGACTGGCCTCGCGTGGACGGCCATCCCGGCAGTCCAGCGAGATCGATGAATTCGGCCGCCGCGGCGGCCGTCGGTGTTTGCAGGCGCGGCACGCGGCCCAGCAGCGGCGCCGGGATGCGCTGTGCCAGCGCCTCGATGTTCTCTTGCTCGAACCTCATATTCGGGTCGGCCGTGTTGGCGACCCAGCCGGCCAGCACCAACCCGCGCGCCACGATCGCTTCGACCGTGAGCAGGGCGTGGCTGATGCAGCCCAGGCGCATGCCGACCACCAGGATCACCGGCAGGTTCAGTTGCGCGGCCAGGTCGGCGCTGTCGAAGTTGTCGTTGAACGGCACCCGGAAGCCGCCCACGCCCTCGACCACGACCGCGTCGGAGGCGGCCTGGATCTCGGCGAAGGCGGCGATGATCGGCGCCGATTCGATGGTGACGTTTTCCAGCGCGGCGGCGATGTGCGGCGCCGCCGGTTCGCGCAGCATATACGGCGTCGTGATCGACGACGGCAGGTGCACGTTGCCGGCAGCGACCAGCATGTCGGCGTCGTCGTTATGCAGTTCGCCGTCGCGCAGTTCGGCGCCGGCCGCCACCGGCTTCATGCCGCAGGCGCGCACGCCGCTGGCGGCGAGCTTGTGCAGGATGGCGCTCGAGACCAGGGTCTTGCCGATCTCGGTGTCGGTGCCGGTGACGAAGCAGGCGAAGCGCGAAGGCAGGCCGTCGATGGCGCGCGCCTCGAGCTCTGGCTCAAGTTCCGGTCTATGAGCCGGCTCGTGGAGGTCGACCTCTGGCACCGCAGCGGGCGGCGCCGCGATCGGGTCGTCATTGTCGTTCAGGTTGTTCGGGTTGTTCATGGTGCGGCCTTTTCCAGTCTGTTGAGCGCCTGCGCCAGTTGCGCGACGTCGTCGATGCCGTGGGCGGCCGACAAGGTCACGCGCAGGCGCGCCGTGCCCGGCGCCACGGTCGGCGGGCGGATCGCCGGCACCCACAGGCCCTGTTCATGCAGGGCGGCGGAGGCGCGCAGCGCGGCGTCGTTGCTGCCGATGATGACGGGCTGGATCGCGGTGGTCGACGCCGCCAGTTTCCAACGTTGGAAATCCAGCGACTCGCGCAACTGCCTGACCAGCCCCGCCAGGTGGGCGCGTCGTGATTCTCCTTCGGCGCCGCCAATGATATCAAGGCTGGCGAGCAGGGCGTGCGCGAGGGCCGGCGGGCAGGCCGTGGTGTAGATGTAGGGACGGGCGCGCTGCACCAGCAATTCGATGACGCTGGCGTGCGCGGCGACGAAGGCGCCGCCGACGCCGGCCGCCTTGCCGAGCGTGCCCATATACACCAGGTTGGGCGAGCGCAGGCCGAAGTGTTCGAGCGCGCCGCGGCCGTTCGTCCCCAGCACGCCGAAGCCATGGGCGTCGTCGACCACCAGCCAGGCGCCGTGACGCTCGCACACGGCCAGCAGCGCCGGCAGCGGGGCCAGGTTGCCGTCCATGCTGAAGACGCTGTCGGTGACGACGATTTTCGTGGCGGCGGTGCTGGCCTTCAGTTGCGCCTCGAGCGCATCGACGTCGCCATGCGGATAAACGGTGACGCCGGCCTTCGCCAGGCGCGCGCCGTCGATCAGCGAGGCGTGGTTCAGCTCCTCCGAGAAGATCGTCGCATCGGCATCCAGGCCCAGCGCGGTCAGGATCGCGAGGTTGGCCATATAGCCGGTGCACAGCGTGAGCGCGCGCGCCTGTTGCAGGTGCGGCGCCATCCACTCGGCCAGGCGCTCTTCCAGCACGTGGTGGGCGCGGCCGTGGCCCGACACCAGGTGCGAGGCGCCGCTGCCGGCGCCGTACAAAGTGGCGCCCGCGCGCAATGCTTCGATGACCACGGGATGCGACGCCAGGCCGAGGTAGTCGTTGCTGCAGAAGGCCAGCAGCATACGATCGTCAACCCGTTGGCGCGGCGCGCAGGCGCCGTCGGTCACGCGACGCTTGCGCACCAGGCTGTGGGCGGCGAGCGCGTCGAGCTTGCGGTCGATGGCGGCAATCAGGTTCATGGTCACGCAGCAATCACCGATTCGAAGGTCTTGATGGTGCGCGCGGCCAGGCCGGCGACGTCCTCGTCGTCCAGCACATAGGGCGGCATCAGGTAGACGGTGCGGCCGATCGGGCGCAGCAGCAGTTCGTTCTCGACCGCGGTGGAGAAGAAGCGGCGCGAGAAGGTCGAGGCGCGATCCTTGTCCGGCTCGATGGCGTCGAACGCGAAGATCATGCCGCGCTGGCGGAAGTGGCGGGCGCGCTCGTGTTCCGCCAGCGGCGCCAGCGCGATCGTCATTTTGGTGGCCAGTTCGCGATTGCGGTTCAAGACATCGTCTTCCTCGAAGATGTCGAGCGTGGCCAGCGCGGCGCGGCAGGCCAGCGGATTGCCGGTGTACGAGTGCGAGTGCAGGAAGCCGCGCGTGATGTCTTCGCTGTAGAAGGCCTGGTAGATGTCGTCGCGGGTGAGCACCAGCGACAGCGGCAGGTAGCCGCCGCTGATGCCTTTCGACAGGCACATGAAGTCGGGCCAGATCGACGCCTGTTCGCAGGCGAAGAAGGTGCCGGTGCGCCCGCAGCCGACCGCGATCTCGTCGGCGATCAGGTGCACATGGTGCTGGTCGCACAGGTCGCGCAGCAACTTGAGGTAGAGCGGGTCGTACATCGCCATGCCGGTCGCGCACTGCACCAGCGGTTCGACGATGATGGCCGCGATGTTGTCGCCGCGCTGCTCGAACAGTTCCTTCACTTCCAGGATCGCGCGGCGCGCCACGTCCTGGGCGGTTTCGCCTTCGCCCGCGTTGCGCGCGTCGGGCGCGCTCACCACGTGGGAGGCGCGCAGCAGCGGGCCATAGGCATCCTTGAACAGCGGGACGTCGGTGACCGACAGCGCGCCGATGGTCTCGCCGTGGTAGCTGCCTTGCAGGCAGACGAATTCCTGTTTGGCCGGCTTGCCGGCATTGCGCCAGGCGTGGAAGCTCATCTTCATCGCGATCTCGACCGCGGAAGCGCCATCCGAGGCGAAAGTGGCGTGGCCCAGCGCGTGGCCGGTCAGCTTCGACAGGCGTTCGGCCAGCTCGACCACCGGCGCATGCGTGAAGCCGGCCAGCATCGCGTGTTCGAGCTTGTCCAGCTGGTCTTTCAGCGCGGCGTTGATGCGCGGGTTCGCATGGCCGAACAGATTGACCCACCACGAGCTGATGCCGTCCAGGTAGCGCTTGCCGTCATAGTCATAGAGCCACGGGCCCTTGCCATGGCTGACCGCGATCAGCGGCACCTCCTCGTGATGCTGCATTTGCGTGCAGGGATGCCATACGCTGCGCAGGCTGCGCGCGATCCACTCGGAGGAGGTCGATTGAGTCACTTCTGTATTCCAATATCTATGATTGCAGCCATGTGGGCTTGCGTTTTTCAAGGAAGGAAGCCACGCCTTCCCGCCCTTCCAGTGAGGCGCGGATGGCGGCGATGCGGCCGGCGGTATCGAGCAGCAGCGCATCGTCGACTGGTTTGCCGACGATGTCGCGCACCAGCGTCTTGGCTTCCTTCAGGGCGTTCGGGCTGTTGTTGACCAGGGCGCGGGCAATGCCGGCGACCGTCGCGTCGAGCGCGTCGGCGGCCACCACTTCATGCGCGAAGCCGATGCGGCGCGCCTCAAGCGCATCGAAACGTTCGGCCGTCAAGAAGTAGCGGCGCGCGGCCTGCTCGCCCATGGCCTTGATCACGTAAGGCGAGATGGTAGCCGGAATCAGGCCGAGCTTCACTTCGGACAGGCAAAAACCGGCGGTGTCGATGGCGACGACGATGTCGCAGGCGGCCACCAGCCCCATGCCGCCGGCGTAGCAGTCGCCCTGCACCTTGGCCACGGTGGGCTTCGGGCACAGGTAGATCGTGCGCAGCATGTCGGCCAGGCGCAGCGCATCTTCCTGGTTTTCTTCATGCGAGTAGCCGGCCATCTTCTTCATCCAGTTCAGGTCGGCGCCGGCGCAGAAGGCCGGACCGTTCGCGGCCAGGACGATGGCGCGCACCGTGTCGCTCCGGCCCAGTTCATCGAAGGCCAGCGCCAGTTCGGCGATCGCGTGCTCGTTGAAGGCGTTGCGCAGCTCGGGGCGGTTCAGGGTGACGGTGGCGACCTTGTCGGCGATCGCGATGGTGAGGGTCTGATAGTCCATATTCATCTCTCCCTTACATGCGGAACACGCCGAACTTCGTGTCCTCGATCGGCTTGTTCATGGCGCTTGATAAGCCCAGGCCCAGCACCATGCGCGTATCAACCGGATCGATCACGCCATCGTCCCACAGGCGCGCGCTGGCATAGTAGGGGTGGCCCTGGTGTTCGTACTGGTCCTTGATCGGCTGCTTGAACGCGGCTTCTTCTTCGGGCGACCACTGGCCGCCTTTCGCTTCCAGCCCATCGCGCTTGACGGTGGCCAGCACCGACGCCGCCTGATCTCCGCCCATCACCGAGATGCGCGCGTTCGGCCACATCCACAGGAAGCGCGGCGAGAACGCGCGGCCGCACATGCCGTAGTTGCCTGCGCCGAAGGAGCCGCCGATGATGATGGTGAACTTCGGCACCGAGGCGGTGGCGACGGCGGTGACCATCTTGGCGCCGTTGCGGGCGATGCCTTCGTTTTCGTACTTGCGGCCGACCATGAAGCCGGTGATGTTCTGCAAAAAGACGAGCGGGATCTTGCGCTGGCAGCACAGTTCGATGAAGTGGGCGCCTTTCAAGGCGGACTCGGAGAACAGGATGCCGTTGTTGGCGATGATGCCGACCTTCATGCCGTAGATGTGGGCGAAGCCGCACACCAGCGTGGTGCCATATCTCGCCTTGAATTCGTCGAATTCGCTACCGTCCACCACGCGCGCGATCACTTCGCGCACGTCGAAGGGCTTGCGGGTATCGACCGGAATGACGCCATACAGTTCTTCAGGGGCGTACTTCGGCTCCACGCTCTCGCGCAGCGCGCCCTGCACCGGCTTGACCCGGTTCAGGTTCGAGACGATGGTGCGCGCCAGCGCCAGCGCATGCGGATCGTTCTGGGCCAGGTGGTCGGCCACGCCCGACAGGCGGGTGTGGACGTCGCCGCCGCCCAGGTCTTCGGCGCTGACCACTTCGCCGGTCGCGGCCTTCACCAGCGGCGGGCCGCCGAGGAAGATCGTGCCCTGTTCCTTGACGATGATCGACTCGTCGCTCATCGCCGGCACGTAGGCGCCGCCGGCGGTGCACGAACCCATCACCACGGCGATCTGCGGGATGCCCTTGGCCGACAGGTTCGCCTGGTTGTAGAAGATGCGGCCGAAGTGGTCGCGGTCGGGGAAGACGTCGTCCTGGTTCGGCAGGTTGGCGCCGCCCGAGTCGACCAGGTAGATGCAGGGCAGGTTGTTCTGCTCGGCGATCTCCTGCGCGCGCAGGTGTTTTTTCACCGTCATCGGGTAATAGGTGCCGCCCTTGACGGTGGCATCGTTACAGACGATCACGCATTCCTGGCCCGATACGCGGCCGATGCCGGTGATGATGCCGGCGCTGGGGGCGGCGCCGTCATACATCTCATAGGCGGCCAGCTGCGAGAATTCGAGGAAGGGCGTACCCGGATCGAGCAGGTGTTCGACGCGCTCGCGCGGCAGCAGCTTGCCGCGCGCAACGTGCTTGGCGCAGGCCGCTTCGCCACCGCCCTGGGACATCTGGGCAACGCGCGCGCGCAAGTCGTCCACCACCGCCTGCATTGCCGCGGCATTGGTCTTGAAGTCCTCGCCGCGCGGGTTCAGTTTGCTCTCGATCTGGGGCATGTGCCGTCCTCTGCTTTCGTCTCTTTTTTGTCCGCCTCTCGCGGCGCTACTTCTTGTCAGGGAAACTGCCGTCCAGGTAGAACCAGCGAAGCGCGCCATCCGGGCCGGGTTCGCGCACGAAGCGGCTGACTTCGTGCAGGCGGTGCGCACGGCCGCCAACCTTGAAGCGGGCGACGAATTCGACGCTATCCTCGTTGATACGGTTCGGGTCTTGCTCTGGATCGTCCGGCAATTCTGCTTTACGTTGACGTAAACGTAAAGCAGTTTTTATCTCGAGTCCGAGCCAGCGCATGGGCTCGGACTCGTCGATGATCGCTTCCTGCGGGCGGGTACTTGGATGCCAGGTGGCAACCAGATAGGACTCGTCCTTGAGCGTGAATGCGGTATACCGCGAGCGCATCAGGGTTTCGGCGGTCGGCGGCAGGGCCGCGCCGGCCAGGTAGGGTCCGCAGCATTGCGCGAACGCGGGGCCGCCGCAGGGGCAGGGAGAGGTGGGACGGGTGGACATGGCGGCAATTATCCGCGATTTCGCGACTGTGGGTCATGCGGGCTGCATGACTCCGGCGCCAAGGATAATTGCTGGAACGTATAGACAGGCGAAGTGTCTATTTCATCGTAAAAGTGGACCGCAGCTAAAAAATTCAGCAGTTGGGTATGGACTTGTACTGGAGCTTATATGTTTGCCAATCGAATGCGGCCAGTTCATCCTGGAGAGGTTCTGCGTGAAGAATATTTGGTGCCACTGAAAATGTCAGGTGATGCATTAGCCGTCGCGTTGCTCGTCAGTCCCGCACAAGTGAATAGAATCAGGCGCGAAAAGTCTGGTATCAGTCCAATCATGGCGTTGCGCCTTTCACGTTACTTCGGAACGACTCCAGAGTTCTGGTTGAACTTGCAGATGATGTACGAGCTTCAAACAGCCAAGTCCCTGTCTGGAGAATCGATCACCAAGATGATCCAGCCACGTTGTAGCCGTTGACGCATGAACGGAATTTATTAACGCAGCGTCAACCCATCCAACCCAAACGGCGGCGCCTTCCCCTGCACCAGGTCGGCCAGCACCGCCGCCGTCCCGCAGGCAAACGTAAACCCCAACGGCCCGTGCCCGACGTTCAGCCACAGATTGTCATACCGGGTGGCCCCGATGATCGGCGCGCTGCTCGGCGTGGCCGGCCGCAAGCCCGCCCACACCGAGACCTGCGAATAATCCGCCGCGCGCGGCATGGTGTCGCGCACCTGGCGCGTCAGGCCCTCGACCCGCTTCGGATCGTGGCGCAGGTCCTCGCCCACCATGTCGACCATCGCCGCCACCCGCAGCCGGTCGCCGATGCGCGCATACAGCACCTTGCGTTCGAAGTCGGTGACGCTGATCTCGGGCGCCACGTCGTCCTGGCGGATCGGGGCGGACAGGCTGTAGCCCTTGAGCGGATACAGCGGCAGGTCGATGCCGATCGATCCGGCCAGGTCGCGGCTCTGGATCCCGGCCGCCAGCACGTAGGCGTCCGCCGTGAGCAGGCCGCCGGCCGTCTCGACGCCGCGGATGCGTCCGCGCTCGGCGTACAGCCCGCGCGCCTCGCCATGGACGAAGCCGCGAAAGCGCGGGTGTTCTCGCAGGCGCCCGGCCAGGGCCAGGCAGAAGGCGTGGCAGTCGGCCACCGCCTCGCCGGCGTTGTAGATGCCGCCGGCCAGCAGGTGCTGGCTTGCCGCCAGCGCCGGTTCGCGCGCGCCGCACTCTTCGGGCGACCAGACCTGGCCGGCGCCGGGTTTCGACGCCGCTGCCTCGAACACCTCGCGCGAGCGGTAGACCACCAGCTTGCCGGCGTCGCGCCAGTGGAAGGATTCGGGCGGCACCACCAGATCGAGCTGCCCCATCGCGCGGCGCGAGCATTCTCCCAGCTCGAGCAGCTTGGCCGTGGTGCGGCGGTTGACGTCGGCGCGGCAGTGGGCCAGGAAGCTGGCCAGCCAGCGGTACTGGCGCAGGTCGGCCTCCGGCTTGAAGCGCAGCGGGCCGTCGGCCTGGAACAGCCATTTGACGGCCTTGAGCGGAATGCCTGCGTCGGCCAGCGGCGAGACGTAGCGGTAGCTGAGCTGGCCGCCGTTGCCGTAGCTGGCGCCGCTGCCGACTTCCGGCGCGCGCTCGAGCAGGGTGACGCCGTAGCCGGCTTCCACCAGCCACCAGGCCGATGCCAGGCCGACGACGCCGCCGCCGATCACGATGATGTGCTGCATGCCAGACTCGTTTGTTCAGATTGGGGGAGAGAGCTTAGAGGCTGGTTGGACGGCCCGCCAATGAATGGTGGGCGAACAGTCATAACCGGCATATATGTACGCATTTGCGCGAGCGTTCACGAAGATTGGCCGAGGATGGCGCGCCGGTAAACACTTGCCAGCACGCGTTCCTCGTAGCGCGCCAGCGAGGAATCGCGGCCCGGATCGGTCGACGGGTCACGCGCGCTGCCGCCGGCCAGCACCACGATGCCGTTGCCACTGGCGCGGTCCATGGCGAAGACCGAGCGCAGGCCGTAGGCGTCGCCCAGGTGGCCCACCGCGTCGAAGCCGGGCGTCAGCCACATCCCGGGACGGTCGGGATAGTGGGCGTTGCCCAGGCCGCGCGGGCTGAGGATGCTGCCCAGCGGGTTGCCGTTGCCGCCGACGCCGTCGTAACGCCAGTGGCGGGCGAACATCCGGTCGAGCGTCGCTTGTTGCAGCAGGCGCTTGCCGTCATGCACGCCGCCCGCCATCAGCATGCGCATGACGACGCCAAGGTCGCGCGCCGAGATGCGCAGGCCGCCGGTCGGGCTGAACGGCGTGGCGTTCGTGCCCGGCACGTAGCCGGCCAGGCCGGGCGGCGGCTGGATGCCGGGGGCGTCGACCTGCGCGACCCAGGGGCCGTCGGATTGCCAGGTGTCGCTGTCCACCGCGCGCTTGCGGTAGATGGTCGCCAGCCGGTCCTGCGCCGCCTTCGGCAGTTCGGACGGATTGTAGCCGGCCTGCAGGCCGAGCGGCTGCAACAGCAGGCGCGCCATCAGGCGGTCGAAGCGTTCGCCGGTCACGCGCTCCATGATCGTGCCGATCAGGCCGAAGCCCAGGTTGCAGTAGCTGTAATAGGCGCCGTCAGGGCCGGCGAGGCTCGACCAGGCGGGCCGCACGTCCTTCAGCGCGGTCGTGGCCGGCCAGAAGTAGCCGGCGTCGTCGCGCAGCGAGGAGGTATGCAGCAACAGGTGGCGCAGGGTGATCGCCTGGTTGGCGAAATGCGGATTGCGCAAGTCGAAACCGAGGTAGTCCGAGACGTCGGCATCGAGATCGACCTTGCCGTCTTCCAGCAGGCGCATCAGGCCGAGCGTGGTGACCAGCTTCGAGATCGAGGCGATGCGGAACAAAGTATCCGGTGTGGCGGGACGGTCGGGCATGGCGCCGTTGCCGATGGTGCGGCGCCCGA
This sequence comes from Massilia timonae CCUG 45783, assembly GCF_000315425.1. Lineage (GTDB taxonomy): Bacteria > Pseudomonadota > Gammaproteobacteria > Burkholderiales > Burkholderiaceae_D > Telluria > Telluria timonae. The sequence continues at coordinate 1,051,175 of NZ_JH992922.1, forward strand.
ACGCGCCTTCGTACACCGGCCGACCGGCGCGCAGGGCCACCACCGACAGGCTGGCCAGCGGGAAGGCGGGATCATCGGCGATGGCAGCCAGCTCGGCGTCGAGCGAGGCCACACCGCCGGACGCCGGCGGCATCGCCGCGAACAGCGGTTCCATCGCGCCCAGCATGACCATGCCGAGCAGGGATCGCCTGCCGTGATTCATGTCATTCCTTTTTTATTGAGTTTGCGGGATCAGGATACGGACAGCCCGAAACCCTTGCCTAATGAATAGCCGTGGGGACGCCATAACTCTTTTGTATTGGTCTCAAGTGGTATGCTTCCACGGTATGAACACCCCCGGTCCCGGATTCCAGGTCAACCTGGACGACAATTCTCCCCTCTACATGCAGCTGGCGCGCAAGCTGGCGCAGGACGTGCGCGACGGCCGCTACCAGGCCGACCAGGCGCTGCCCTCCGAACGCATGCTGTCCGAACAGCTCGACGTCTCGCGCGTCACCGCGCGCAAGGCGATCGACCAGCTGGTCGAGCAGGGCCTCGTGGTGCGCCGTCGCGGCTCGGGCAACTATATCGCGCCGCGCATCGAGCAGCCGCTGTCGAACCTGTCGAGTTTTTCGGAACAACTGCAGCAGCGCGGCTACACCCCGCGCTCCGAGTGGCTGCGCCGCGAAGTGGTCTTGGCCGACGCCGACGAGCAGCTCTCGCTGGGCCTCTCGCCCGGCGCGCGGGTGGCGCGCCTGGAACGCCTGCGCCTGGCCGACGACGTCGTGATGGCCTACGAGGTCAGCGTGATCCCGGCCACGGTGCTGCCGCGTCCCGATGGCGTGGCCGCCTCGCTGTACGCCCACCTCGGCAAGACCGGCCACATGCCGGTGCGCGCGCTGCAGCATATCCGCGCCATGAACGCCGACGCCGAGCTGGCGGCGCGCCTGGACGTGCCGGAAGGCCGCGCGGTGCTGTTCATCACCCGCGTCGGCTACCTGGAATCGGGCGAGCCGGTCGAGCTGACCCATTCCTACTGCCGCAGCGATCACTACGACTTCGTGGCTGAGCTGCGCCGACCCGCATAACCTCGCGGCATGGCGGCGGCCGATCCTTTCATGGGATGGCTTGCCGAATTGGTATTACACTGGTTTCATCACAATTCCATCCTCGAGACACGGCGATGCTCAATACCGAAACCCCTTCCCAGGCGCACGCCGCCCTCGACCAGTATCCGACCACCGAACTGGTGAACGTCTTCGTCGACGACCAGTTCCAGGCCGTCGAGGCGGTGCGCAAGGCCGCGCCGCGCATCGCCGCCGCCGTCACCGCCGCGCTGCCGCGCATGGAGGCGGGCGGACGCCTGATCTATGTCGGCGCCGGCACCTCGGGCCGCCTCGGCGTGCTCGACAGCGTCGAGCTGTACCCGACCTTCTCCTGGCCGCATGGACGCGCGGTGGCGCTGCTGGCCGGCGGGAGCGACGCGATGTTCGTCGCGGTCGAAGGGGCCGAAGACGACGTGGAGCAGGGCGGCGCGGACCTGGAGGGCGTGAACGTGGGGCCGGACGACGTGGTGCTGGCGATCGCCGCATCGGGCGGCACGCCGTATGTGCTGGGCGCGATCCGGGCCGCGCGCGCGGTCGGCGCGCTGACGATCGGCTTCGCCAACAACCCGGACGCGCCGGTCACGCGGGAAGCCGAAATCGGCATCACCCTGGACACCGGGCCGGAAGTGGTCTCGGGCAGCACGCGCCTGAAGGCCGGCACCTCGCAAAAGATCGCGCTGAACACCTTTTCCAGCGCGCTGATGGTGCGTTTGAACAAGGTCTACGGCAACCTGATGGTAGACTTGAAGGCTACCAATGCCAAACTGGTACGGCGCGCGATCCGCCTCACCAGCTTCGCCACCGGCGCCGACGAGGAGGCCGCGCGGGCGGTGCTGGAGCAATGCGGATTCCACGTCAAGACCGCCATCGTGGCCTTGTCCAAACAAACCAGTGTCGAGCAGGCGCAAGCGCTGCTGGAAGCGGCGCGCGGCAGCGTGCGCCAGGCGCTCGCGTAAGCGCGTTTCCGCAGCCTTGCCTAAGGGCACAAGAAAGAGACATGCAGAAACCGCAAGCGAACCGCCCATGGCTGTGGGTGCCGTCCCTGTACTTCGCCCAGGCCATCCCCTATGTCGTGGTGATGAACCTGACCGTCATCATGTACAAGGACATGGGGATCTCGAATTCCGACATCGCCTTCTACACCAGCCTGCTGTACCTGCCGTGGGTCGTCAAGCCGCTGTGGTCGCCCATCGTCGACATGTTCGGCACCAAGCGCCGCTGGACCGTGCTGTTGCAGATCGTGGTCGGCGCTTCGCTGATCGCGGTCGGCACCGTATTGCACACACCGGCCTTTTTCGCCGTCAGCCTGGCCGTCATGTGGATCATGGCGTTCAGCTCGGCCACCCATGACATCTCGGCCGACGGCTTCTACATGCTGGGCCTGCGCCAGCAGCAGCAGGCCGCCTTCGTCGGCGTGCGCAGCACCTTCTATCGCCTGGCGACCCTGGTCGGGCAAGGCCCGCTGGTGGTGCTGGCCGGCTACCTGGCCGTGAGCCTGGGCGACGTCAGGCAAGCCTGGGCGATCGTGTTCTACGTACTGGCCGGGATCTTCTTCGCCGCATTCGCCTGGCACCAGTTCGTGCTGCCGGTGCCCGAGGACGACCGTCCCGCCCCGACCACCAATAATCCGCTGCGCGACTTCTTCGGCACCTTCGCCGCCTTCTTCAGGAAGCGCGACATCTGGATGATCGTCGCCTTCATCCTCACCTTCCGCCTGGGCGAGGCCCAGCTGCTCAAGCTCGTGGCGCCGTTCCTGAAGGACCCGGTCAGCGAAGGCGGCCTGGGGCTCACCACCGCCGAATACGGCATCGCCTACGGCACGGTCGGCATCATCGCGCTGACGCTGGGCGGCCTGGCCGGCGGCTGGCTGATCTCGCGCCTGGGGCTCAAGCGCTGCCTGTGGCTGATGGTGTTCGCGATCCACCTGCCGGACCTGGTGTTCGTCTATCTGTCGCAGACGCAGCCCACCGACCTGGTGACGGTGTCCGCCTTCCTCGCGCTCGAGCAGTTCGGCTACGGCTTCGGCTTCACGGCCATGATGATGTACATGATCATGGTGGCCGATGGTCCCAATAAAACCGCGCACTATGCAATCTGCACCGGCCTGATGGCGCTGGGCATGATGGTGCCGGGCATGTGGAGCGGCGACCTGCAGGAATACCTGGGCTACAAGCACTTCTTCATCTGGACCTGCCTGGCGACGATCCCCGCATTCATCGTGGCGGCGCTGGTGAAGATCGATCCCGAATTCGGGAAAAAATAACGGGCCATGATCGACGCACCGGTGCGCCTGACATCGCTCGACGCCTTCCGCGGCTTCACCATCGCCGCGATGGTGCTCGTGAATAATCCGGGCGACTGGGGCCACCTGCATGCGCAGCTCGCGCATGCGGCCTGGCATGGGTGGACGTTCACCGACACCATCTTCCCTTTCTTTTTATTCATTGGCGGCGTCGCGATGGCGCTGTCGCTGGGCCGCCTGGCCGCCGCCGGCGCGCACAAGCCGCAGCTGCTCCTCAAGCTGGCCAAGCGTGCCGCGTTGATCTTCCTGATCGGCTTCCTGCTCAACCTGATCCCGCGTTTCGATTTCGACAGCGTGCGCATTCCCGGCGTGCTGCAGCGCATCGCCCTGTGCACCTTGCTGGCGGCGCCGCTGGTGGTCTACCTGACGTGGCGCGGCCAGGCGCTCGCCGTCTTCCTGCTGCTGGCGCTGTACAGCGTGCTGATGCTGCTGGTGCCGGTGCCCGGCATCGGCGCAGGCAACCTGGAGCCGGGCCGGGATGCCGGCGCCTGGATCGACCGCGCGCTGATGGACGGCCACCTGTGGGCGCAGGCGAAGACCTGGGACCCGGAAGGCCTGGTGTCCACGCTCCCGGCCGTGTGCAGCCTGTTGTTCGGCGTGCTGGCCGGCCGCCTGCTGCTCTCGGCGCTGCCGCGGGTCGAGCAGGTGGTGTGGCTGATGCTCTCCGGCCTGGCCTGCCTGGCGCTGGGCTCCACGCTCGACGCGGTCCTCATGCCGATCAATAAAAGCCTGTGGACGCCATCGTTCTGCCTGTTGATGAGCGGCTGGGCGCTGCTGGCCTTCGGCGCCAGCTACTGGCTGCTGGACGCGGCGCCGTCAACGGCACTGCGCGAGCGCATGCAGCGCCTGAGCACCCCCTTCGTCATCTACGGCATGAACGCGCTGTTCATCTTCGCTTTATCCGGCCTCATCGCCAAGATGCTCGGTTTGATCCAACTCACGCAGCCGGACGGTAGCCAGCTCGCGCTCGGCCGACTCCTGTACGCGCCGTTCGCCGCGCTGCCGCTGGACCCACGCAACACCTCATTACTGTACGCCATCGCTTTCAACGCCTGCATGTTTGCCATTGCCTGGTGCATGTGGCGCAAGCGCTGGTTCGTCAAAGTCTGAACAGAACACAAAGGAGCCACTTTGCTTCCCGATATGAACAAACGCGCTTTCACGCTCGGCATGGCCAGCGCCTTCGCCCTGGGCGGTCTGCTGGCCGGCTGCGGCACCAAGCCGCTCACCCGCGACGTGCCGGTCGCCGAAACCAGCGGCGGCGACGACCCGCCCGCCGCGCCGCGCGAGCTGCGCGCCGCCTGGGTCTCGACCGTCGCCAATATCGACTGGCCCAGCAAGCCCGGCCTGTCGTCCGCCAAGCAGCAGCAGGAAGCCATCGCCATCCTCGACCGCGCCAAGTCGCTGAACCTGAATGCGATCGTGCTGCAGGTGCGTCCTTCGGCCGATGCGATCTATCCGTCGAAGATCGAGCCGTGGACCGAGTACCTGAGCGGCGCGCAAGGCAAACCGCCAATGCCGGCCTACGATCCGCTCAAGTTCTGGATCGACCAGGCGCATGCGCGCGGCCTCGAGCTGCACGCCTGGTTCAACCCCTACCGTGCGCGCATGGACGCGGCGCGCTCGCAGTCGGCGCCGAACCACATCACCAACACCAATCCCGACATCGTCAAGCGCTATGGCAAGTTCATGTGGATGGACCCGGGCGAGCCGGAAGCCGTCAAGCAGACCATGGACGTGATCCTCGACGTCGTGCGCCGCTACGACATCGACGGCGTGCACATCGACGACTATTTCTATCCCTACCCGATCGAGGCCACGCCGGCCGTGGCCGGCAATGCCGCCGCGCTGGATGGCCGCGCGGCCAGGGCCGAACTGGACTTCCCCGACGATCCGGCCTGGCAGCGCTACCTGAAGAGCGGCGGCACATTGGCGCGCGCCGACTGGCGCCGCGACAATGTCAACCGCCTGATCGAGGCCATGTACAAGGGCATCCATGCCGAAAAAAGCTGGGTGCGCTTCGGCATCAGCCCCTTCGGCCTGGGCCGGCCCGACCGCCGTCCGCCTGGCATCGTCGGCTTCTCGCAATACGACAAGCTGTATGCCGACGCCGAACTGTGGCTGCAGGAGGGCTGGCTCGACTACTTCGTGCCGCAGCTGTACTGGCCGATCAAGCCGCCGGGCCAGGCCTATGACGTGCTGCTGGACTACTGGATCGGCCAGAACCCGCTCGGCCGCCATATCTGGCCGGGCCTGTTCACCAGCCGCATCGGCGCGCCGACCCGCGACTACGAGCCGGACGAAGTGCTGCAGCAGGTCAGCGTGACCCGTTCGCGTCCGCTGGCCACCGGCCACATCCACTTCAGCATGGTGGCCCTGATGCAGAACCGCAAGGGCATCAGCGACCAGCTGCGCACGACCCGCTACACCGGCCAGGCGCTGGTGCCGGCCACGCCGTGGCTGGGCAGCACGCGGCCCGGCACGCCCGCGATCAAGGCGACCCGCGGCGCCAGATCGGTCGACCTGAGCCTGAAGGCGGGCAAGGGCAATGCCCTGTATGCGATCTGGGCCCGCCACGGCAATGAATGGCGCTTCGCCGTGGCGCCGGCGGCGCGCGCGACCTGGACGATTTCCGACGACGAACGCCTCGGCCCGGCCGAGATCGTCGTGGTGAGCGCGGTCGACCGCCTCGGCAACGAGGGCGAGCGCGTGCGTGTGTGGTCGAAACCATAATGCGGGTAGCATCACGGTATGCCGACTGATCAAGACATTCTGCGCGTAGCAGGCGCCGGCCTGGGCATCGACGCCGGCGGCACCCAGACCCGCTGGGCGCTGGCGGCGCCCGGCGGCGCGATCCTGGCCGAGGGCACGGTCGACGGTCTCTCCGCCCTGCAGATGGCCACGCCCCACGGCCGCGACGCCGTGCGCGCCACCTTCGAACGGCTGGCGGCGGCGGTATTGCAGCATGCGAACCCGGTGCGGGTGCAGGCCGGCCTGACCGGCTTCGGCGGCGATGGCGAACTGCTGCAGGGCTGGCTGGCCGCCTTGCTGGGCGTGGCGCCGGGCGCGGTCACCTTGTGCAACGACATCGAGATCGCCTACCGCGCCAGCTTCGCGCCGGGCGAAGGTTACCTGGTCTATGCCGGCACCGGTTCGATCGGGGCCTTCATCGACGAGCACGACGTGTTCCACCGCGCCGGCGGCCGGGGCGTGGTGCTGGACGATGGCGGCGGCGGCTTCTGGATCGCGCGCGAAGCGCTGCGCCACATCTGGCGCAATGAAGACGAACGTCCCGGCTGCTGGCGGGATTCGCCGATGGCGCATGCCGTGTTCGAACACGTCGGCGGATCGGACTGGGCCGAATCGCGAAAGTTCATCTATCAAAACGAGCGCGGGACGGTCGGCAAGCTGGCGCTGGCCGTCGCCGCCAGTGCGCAAAGCGATCCGGCGGCGCGCGCCATCCTGGTCGACGCCGGCCGCGAACTGGCGCGCCTGGCGTCGGCCTTGATCGCGCGCTTCGGGGCGCGTCCGGTGGCCTTGAGCGGACGCGCCGCCGAACTGCATCCGCTGATCGCCGACACCATGCGCGCAGCGCTGCCCCCGAATATCGACTTTGCGCAGACCGGATTGCGCGCCCACCACGCGGCCGCGCGCCTGGCGCTGGGTTGAACGACAAGAAACCACCAAGGAGAACAAGATGAAATCGATCGCCGCCTTACTCGCCCTGACCGTGCTGGCGGGCTGCTCCACCGTCCCGCGCTACGACACCACCTATACCGCCAAGGGCCAGTCGAGCCGGGCGCGCTTCCTGGTGCTGCATTACACGGTCGCCAACACGCCGAGCTCGATCAAGATCCTGACCGAGCAGCAGGTCAGCTCGCACTACCTGCTGACCGACGAGGCGACGCCGAAGATCTATCGCCTGGTCGACGAGAACCGCGCCGCCTGGCATGCCGGCAATTCGAGCTGGAAGAACTTCACCCAGCTGAACAACAGCTCGATCGGCATCGAGATCGTCAACGCCGGCTGGAAGGACACGCCGACCGGCCGCGTCTATGCGCCGTTCCCGCAAGCGCAGGTGGACGCCCTGGTTCCGCTGGTAAAAGACATTGTCCAGCGCCACGGCATCGCGCCCGAGAACGTGCTGGGCCACAGCGACATCGCGCCGTTGAGGAAGCAGGATCCGGGTCCGCAATTCCCGTGGCAGCGCCTGGCGCAAGAGGGCCTGGTGCTGTGGCCGGACGCCGCCCGCGTGGCGGCCGTGCGCCCGGCCTTCGACGCCCTGCTGCCCGACGTCGGCTGGTTCCAGCGCAAGCTGGCGACCCACGGTTTCGGCATTGTGCAAAGCGGCGTGTACGACGAAGCCACCCGCACCACGCTGGCGGCGTTCCAGATGAAATACCGCCCGCTGGACATTTCCGGCAATCCGGACGCCGAGACGGCGGCGCTGCTCGAAGTGCTGACCACGCCGGCCGGCACTCCGCCGCCGCCGATGCCGGTGATCCCGGCCCAGCCGCTGCCGCTGCCGCAGCAAGCGCCGGCGCCCATGCCGGCGCCCATGCCGCCGGTCGGTACGCCAGTGCCGCCATCGGCGCCGGCCCCGACTGCCGAGCCGCTGCCGGGCGCGCTGGAGAACGTGCCGCCGACCGCGCCGGTGCCTGCGCCCGTGCCTGCCACGCCGCCAGTGAATACACCGTGACCCATCGCCGTACAGCAATTTTCGCTGTATCCTTCGCCCATCCACCCTGTGCGTATGCGGGGTGGGTTTTCTACTGAAGGATGAAGCAATGCGTCTGCGTCATATCGAGGTATTCCACGCCATCATGCAAGTCGGCACCATCAGCGGCGCCGCCCAGGTGCTGCATATCTCCCAGCCGGCGGTGACCAAGGTGCTGCAGCACGCCGAGCTGCAGCTGGGCATGCCGCTGTTCGAGCGCGTGCGCGGCAAGCTGTATCCCAAGCCGGAAGCGCACCGCCTGTTCGCCGAAACCGAGAAACTGAACCGCGACCTGCAGGGCATCCGCCGCCTGGCCGCCAGCCTCAAGGGCCGCGCGGTCGAGACCGTGCGCCTGGTGTCGACGCCGACCATCGCGGTCAGCGTGCTGCCGGTGGGGATGACGGCCTGGCGCCGCGATTTTCCCGAAACCCGTTGTGAGCTTGCAACGCATCACACGAGCGAGATCGTCAATGCGCTGCGCCTGGGCGAAGCCGACCTCGCGCTGTCGCTGCAGGATCCGCGCCATCCCGGCATCGTGGCCGAGCCGATCGCGCACGGCCTGCTGACCGTGGTGGCGCCCGCCGGCACCTGGACCGACGACGAATGCAAAAAGCCGATCTCGGCCGAAGACCTGAGCGGTGAACTGATCGGCCTGGCCGACCGCGATCCGCTGGGCGAGATGGTCGTCGCCGCCTGCGAGGCCCAGGGCGTGCAGCCGGTGTTCCGCACCGTGGTGCAGACCTACCAGATCGCGCGCTCGCTGGTGGAGGCCGGCGCCGGCACCGCCATCCTCGACCCGTTCACCGCCGCCTCGGCGGCCCCAAGCAAGGTGCAGTGCCGCCAGTGGTCGCCATCGATCCCGGTGCACCTGTACCTGCTCACCGCCAGCCATTCGCCCCTGTCGCACGGGGCGCGCGAGCTGGCCAACTGCATCGGCGCGACCGCGCGCGCCTGCCTTGAACAAAAGTAGACCATGACGCTTACCCTCGCCAGCGAGGACATCGCCGGCAGCCCCGAATTTCGCCACCTGGACAGCATCGCCGGCATCGACGTCGACCTGCGCTACGCCACGGCCAACAACTTCGTCGGACGCGACCTGTATTCGCCCTACGACTGCGCCTGGCTGCACGTCGAGGCGGCGGCGGCGCTCGAGCGCGCGGTGGCCTGGCTGGCCGTGCATGCGCCCGGCTTGAAGCCGCTGGTGCTGGACGCCCTGCGTCCTCAGCGCGTGCAGCAGCAGTTGTGGGATGCGCTCGAGGGCACCGACCTGCGCCTGTATCTGGCCGATCCGGCGCGCGGCTCGATCCACTCCTACGGCATGGCGCTCGACATCACCTTGCTCGATGCCGACGGCGTCGAACTGGACATGGGCACCGGCTTCGACGACATGACGGAGCTGTCGCATCCGGCGCTGGAAGAAGGCTTTTTGCTGGCCGGACAACTGACCGAGCATCAGCTGGCCAACCGGCGCCTGCTGCGTGAAGCGATGCTGCAGGCCGGCTTCCTGGGCATCAAGACCGAGTGGTGGCACTTCGATTGCGGCGACCGCGACCTGGTGCGCGCCACCTTCCGCCGGGTGCTGTAGTTACGCGGCCAGCTCGACCGATTCGACCCGGTTGCGGCCGTTGCGCTTGGCCGCATACAGCTGCTTGTCGGCCGCCACGATCAGGTCGGGCAGGGTGACGCGCAGGTTGGCGCTGGCGAAATCGAAGGCGGCCACGCCGAAGCTGGCGCTGGTCGGCACCGGTTCGCCGTCGACCGTGAAGGTGCTGGCGGCGAAGGCATCGCGCAGGCGGTCGGCCAGGACGGTCGCCCCCGCCGGCCCGGTCTCGGGCAGGATCAGCAGGAATTCCTCGCCGCCGTAGCGCACCACCGCATCGACGCCCTGGCGCGTCATCCGCTGCAGCAGGGTGGCGAAGTTCTGGATCACGTGGTCGCCCTGGTGGTGGCCGAAGGTGTCGTTGATGTGCTTGAAGTGATCGATATCGCACAGCACCACCGAGACCGGATGGCCGAAGCGCCGCGCCCGCGCCAGCTCGGCGCCCAGCAGATGGTCGTTCAGGTAGTGGCGGTTGTAGCAGCCGGTGAGCTGGTCGCGCTCGGCCAGGCGCTTCAATTGCGTCTGCAGCCGGAATTCCTCGCGCGCCACCCGGTTGAAGCGGCGCGCCGCCAGGATGCCGAAGGTGTTGATCATCGCCAGCAGCATGCCCATCGTGAGCAGGTCGGCGACCGGCCGCGGCGGCAGCAGGGTGTGCACCAGCGCCAGGAAGACGATGACGCCGCCGCTCGCGATCGCGGTGGCGTAGGCCAGCCGGTTCGGGATGTACAGGTAGATCACGACCTGGATCACCACCATCGACAGCGCATGCCAGTGCACCTCGTTCGGACGGGCCAGCGCAACCACCATGAAGCAGCCCAGCGACAGGATTTCGGCGCTCGACGCGGCCAGCCGGGTGCCGCGTATGGACAGCGGACGGCGATAGGCCAGCCAGGCGCAGATGCCGCCATTGACGGCCACGCCCAGGCGCGCCGGCAGGGTTTCCCTGAGCGCGGTGTCCAGGCCCAGCGCCGCGATATCGGTCAGGAAGAAGAACTGGAAAAACACGACGCAGAACAGCAGCGTGAAGCCGAGCAGCGAGCGCGTACGGGGAAGCTGACTGTTCAGGAATTCGGTCTCGTCCGCGGCGCGCGCGAATTCTCCGGTCAGGGGATGGAATTTCATGGATGATCAGGACAGCCAAACTTGAAAGTCGGCAACGCGTCCTGCGGAGGCGGAACCGGAGCGCGGGACACACACCAGGCCGCTATTGTGTCAGCTTTTGCTATCGAAAACTAACGAATTATAGTAATTCGATAGTGACCTTGTTTCGACAGCATTGTTTACCTGTGCATTCACGGTTCAGGGCGCGGCGCCCGAGCGCGCCACCCAGTCCACCAGCGTGTCGAGCACGATGCGTCCGCGGCCATTGCCGCTTTGCTCGCTGTTGATCATCGCCACGAACACGCAAGGAATGCCGTTCGCGTCCGGCACGTAGCCGGCCAGGGCGGTGACGTTGCGCAGCGAGCCTGTCTTGAGGCGCGCGCGGCCGGCGGCGGGGCTGTCCTGCAGGCGGCGGCGCATGGTGCCGTCGACCGCGCCGATCGGGATGCTGGACTGGAATTCCGGCGCCCAGGGGCTGCGCAGCCCGGCCTGCAACAGGCGCGCCATCTGCTGCGCGCTGATGCGCTCGATGCGCGACAGGCCGGAGCCGTTGTCGATCACGAAGCCGGTGTCGTCGATCTGCTTTTCGCGCAGCCAGGCGCGCACGGCGGCGTCGGCGCGGGCGAAGGTCGATTCCCCGGCCAGCGGCAGCGCCAGGCTGCCCGCCACCGGATCGGCCTGCAGGCTGCCCAGGCTCAGGAACAGGGTGCGCGCCAGCGCGTTGTCGGAAGGCTTGTTGGTGTCGCGCACCAGTTCCGGCAGCAGCCGCGACACGTGGGCGGCGAGCAGACGGGCGTCAAGCGGCGTCGCGCCGGTGATGGTGCGGCCGCTCAGCACGCCTCCTTGATCGCTCCAGGCCTGGCGCACCAGGCGGCTCACGTAATCGTCGCGATCGAGCACGTTGACGCCGTAGCTGCGGTTGCAGTTCTTCGGAAAGGTGCCGCGCAAGACCACCTTGATGCGGCCATCGGGCTGGCGCTGCGCCTCGGGCAGCTTCCAGCCGGCCTCCCATTGGGCGCAGTCGGCGTCGACCAGGGTCATCTCGGAGGCCACCGAGACCCGCTCCAGTTGCGGATGCATGCGCAGCCGCAGGGTTGACGCGGTGGAGCGCATGTCGAGCTGCAGCATGTTCTTGTTGACCAGCAGGGCGTCGGGGATCACGTTGTAATACGCTTCGGGCGACTCGTCGAACGGCGGCAGGCCGACATCCGGACGGTCCGGCTGGAACAGGGCGCGGTCGAGCACCAGGTCGCCCTCGATGCGTTCGATGCCCTCGTAGCGCAGCGCGCGCAGCATGTCGGCGATGTGTTCGCCGGATAAGTCGGCATCGGCGCCGCCCTTCATGTACAGGCTCCCGCGCAGCACGCCGTCCTCGACCTGGCCAGTGGTGCGCAGCTCGGTGCGGCCGCGGAAGGCGGGGCCCAGGCGTTCCAGGCCGACCAGGGTCGTCACCAGCTTCATGGTCGATGCCGGCTGCATCGGCAGGCCGGCCCGGTGTTCCAGCACGGTGGCGTCGCCGCGCAGCACCAGCACCCCGATCTCGTCCTGCCCGATGCCGTTCTGCTGCAGCGCCTGGGCCACCGGTTGCGGCAGCTGGGCGTGGGCGAACGAGATGCTCGTGAAGAGCGCGGCAAGAGCGAAGACGGAGCGTTGGAGCATGCTGTTCCTTTTAACCGAAGAAGAGATAGGCGACGAAGATGGCGGCGACGATGCCGATCAGGTCGGCCAGCAGGCCATAGCTGACCGCATAGCGGGTCTTGCGGATGCCGACCGAGCCGAAATACAGGGCGATGATGTAGAAAGTGGTGTCCGAGGCGCCCTGCAGGATGCTGGCCAGGCGGCCGACGAAGGAATCGACGCCGTAGGTATTGATCGCATCGATCATCATGGCGCGCGCGCCGCTGCCCGACAGCGACTTCATGAGCGCGGTCGGCAGCGCGCCGACGAAGTCGGTCTGCAGGCCGAGCGAGGCGAACACCCAGGCGAAGCCGTTCACGATCAGGCCCAGGATGCCGGAGTTGCGCACCACGCTGATCGCGACGATCATGCCGACCAGGTAGGGGATGATCTTGATCGCGGTCTCGACTCCGCCCTTGGCGCCTTCGATGAAGGCCTCGAACACGTTCACCTTTTTCATCAGGGCCCCGGTCATGAAGGCGGCGATCACCGAGAACAGCACCAGGTTGGCGACCACGGTCGACACCAGCTGGATCTGCGATTTATCGAGGAAGTAGGTAAAACTGAACACCATCGACGCGATCAGCGCGGCGGTGCCGCCGATCCAGGCAAAGACCACCGGGTCGAACATATTGATGCGCTGGCGGATGCCCACCGCGATGATGCTGAAGATGGTGGCGGTATAGGTGGCGATCAGGGTCGGGATGAAGATGTCGGCCGGATTGGCGGCGCCGAGCACCGCGCGCTGGGCCATGACGGCCAGCGGGATGATGGTCAGGCCGGAGGTCTGGATCACCAGGAACATCAGCTGGGCGTCGCTGGCCTCGTCCTTCTTCGGGTTGATCGACTGCAGGCTTTCCATCGCCTTCAGGCCGAAGGGCGTGGCGGCGTTGTCCAGCCCCAGCATATTGGCCGAGAAGTTCATCACCATGTGGCCATTGGCCGGATGGTCCCGCGGCACGCCGGGGAAGATGCGCGAAAAGAAGGGCGCGATCACGCGCGCGAACAGGTTGATGGCGCCGGCCTTTTCGCCGACGTTCATGATGCCCAGCCAGAAGGTCATCACGCCGGCGAGCGGCAGGGCGATGTCCATCACGGCCATCTTGGCCGAGTCGAAGGTGCCGTCGATGATGCGCTTGAAAATCTCGGTATCGCCGAGGAACAGCCATTGGAATAGCGCTGCGATGAAGCCGACGAGGAAGAAGCCAGTCCAGATGTAATTGAGTGCCATGAAGTAGGTCGCTGCTGGGTATCGCACGATTGTGCAGTGGACAGGGGCTGAGGGCAAGCCGCGTGGATGAAAGAATGCAGCCGCACCATGTGCAAAAGTTATGAGCGTTGCCTCGGGCAGGGCGCCGGCCTATGATACGCAACGCCCAACACGCCCCGCCGTCATGACATTCCGCTACGCCGCCGCCCTTGTATTCACCCTGTCCTGCCTTGGTGCGCAGGCGGCCGGAGCCCAGGCGCAGCCGCCGGCGCAGTCGGAGCAAAAAGTGCTGCGCATGTTCCTGTCCACCAGCGAAACGGGGCTCGACCCGGCGATGGCGTCCGACAACGCCACCCTGTCGCTGCTGGAAAACCTGTTCGATCCGCTGCTGCGCTACGACTACCTGGCGCGGCCGGCCAAGCTGCGGCCGAACACGGTAACTGCGATGCCCCAGGTGAGCGCCGACGGCCTGACGTATACCTTCCGCATCCGCCCCGGCATCCATTTCACGCCCGACCCGGCCTTCAAGGGCGTGAAGCGCGAAGTCACCGCCGCCGACTATGTCTACAGCCTCGAGCGCCTGCGCGACCCGTCGCTCAGGTCGCCCTGGTCGTATATGCTCGAAGGCAAGCAGGTGGAGGCGGTCGACCGCTACACCCTGCGCATCCGCCTGGCCGCGCCCGACAACAACTTCCTGTTCTATCTCGCCACCCCGGCCACCGGCGTGGTGGCGCGCGAGGTGATCGAGGCCTATCCGGGCCAGGCCGGCAACCATCCGGTCGGCACCGGCCCCTTCATGGTCAAGGAATGGAAGCGCAGCGACCGCATCGTCCTGCTGGCGAATCCCTATTCGACGGCCGTGTTCCATGCCACGCCGGGAGACGACCCGGAAGACCGGGCGATTGCCGCCGCCCTGAACGGAAAACGCCTGCCGCGGGTGGACCGGATCGACGTGAAGATCGCCGAGGAATTCCAGGGCCGCATGCTGGGCTTCCTGAATGGCGAATACGACTACCTGGAACAGATTCCCGAATCGATGACCGAGATGGTGGTGCGCGATGGCGAACTCAAACCCGAGCTGGCGGCGCGCGGCATCGTGCTGTCGCGCTTCCCGGTGCTGCAGACCTATTACATGTGGATGAACATGAACGACCCGGTGGTCGGCGGCTACGGAAAGGACAGGGTAGCGCTGCGGCGCGCGATCTCGATGTCGTATAACAGCGCGGAAGACATCGCGCTGCTCAAGAAGGGATTCGCGATCAAGGCCGAATCGCCGCTGCCGCCGAACGTGCTCGGCTACGATCCGGATTACCGCAGCCCGGTGCCCTACAACCCGGCGCTGGCCAACGCGCTGCTGGACCGCCATGGCTACGACGGGCGCGATGCCGATGGTTTCCGGCGCGCGCCTGGTGGCAAGCCGCTGACGCTCACGATGCACAGCGAAGCCACCGTCGGCGGCCGCCTGCGCGACGAGTTGTGGAGAAAATGCCTGAACGCGATCGGCCTGCGCGTGGTGTTCAAGTCGGACAAGAAGACCGAGATCATCAAGGCGTCGCGCCTGGGCACGGTGCAGATGTTCGAAAGTAACTGGATTGCCGACTTCCCCGACGGCGACAATTTTTACCAGCTGCTGTACGGACCCAATGCGGGCCGCGCCAACTACGCGCGTTTCAACCTGCCCGAGTACAACGTGCGCTACGAAAGAGCGCGTCTGCTCGGCGATGGTGCGCAGCGCAACCAGCTGTATTTCGAGATGAATCAGCTCATCCACGCCTATAACCCATGGGTGCCGTTGACCCATGTGCTGTCCGGCGACCTGCGTCATCCGTGGTTGAAAAACTACAAACGGCATCCGGTCGAATTCACGACCTGGCGTTACCTCGATGTCGATGTTGCGCAAAGAGCACGCTCCGCCAGAGCTAAGCGATAGATTCCGTTAGTTTTTCCTAAATAAAATATTCCTGCTGGTTATACTGCCCTCCGGATAATTCATTGGCACCTGAGATTTTTGTGGGCGTACTCTGAATTCACAACATAACGTAATGCTAAGAGCGAACTAGCCATTACGAAGAGAGCAGGCCAGGCGCCGCACCCCTGCGGTGCACCAGACTGGCCCAAGACCGCCAAGGGAAACGTTAGGAGAAACACGGTGAAATTAAAAGAGCTGGCACAGTGGATGGCCTTGATGGGCGCTGCCGCCCCGATCGTGGCACAAGCGCAGGCACAGGCGGAAGCGTCGATGCAGCGGGTGGAAATCACCGGCTCGAGCATCAAGCGCATCGCCAAGGAAGGTGCGCTGCCGGTTGAAATCATTTCGCGCAAACAGCTCGAGGACCAGGGCATCGTGACGGCCGAGCAGCTGATCGCGACCCTGAACGTCAACGGCAACGGTTCCGACAACCTGGCGTCGAACGCCGACGTGACGTCCGGCGCCCAGCGCGGCAACAACGGCGCCTCGAGCGCCAACCTGCGCGGCCAGGGTTCCGATTCGACCCTGGTGCTGCTCAACGGCCGCCGCGTCGCGACCCACGGCATGAAGGGCTCGGCGGTCGACCTGAACTCGATCCCGATGGCGGCGGTCGAGCGCGTCGAAGTGCTGAAGGACGGCGCCTCGGCCGTGTATGGCACCGACGCGATCGGCGGCGTGATCAACTTCATCCTGCGCAAGAACTACAAGGGCCTGGAAGCCCAGGCCTTCACCGACATCGCCGAAGAGAGCGGCGGCGAAATCGGCCGCGCCACCATCACCGGCGGCTGGGGCGACCTCGACACCCAGGGCTGGAACGTGCTGGTGACGGCCGCGCACAGCGAGAACAAGGCGCTGCGCGGCGACCAGCGTGATTTCGTGAATACCTTCCAGCCGAACCGCGGCGTGTCGGTCGATACCCGCGGCACGCCGAGCGGCAACATCTTCGCCACCACCCTGGCGCCGACCCTGCTGTCGCGCACCGGCACCGGTCCGACCATCCCGGGCGGCGGCACCGTGGCCTACAACGGCATCAGCCTGCTCGACCTGCCGGGCGGCCCTGGCTGCGACAGCATCGACGGCATGGGCGCCTACGACGAGAAGCTCTGGGATTCGCCGGGCGCCGCCTATGGCTGCGCCTGGGATACCGGCCGCGCCGCCGTGCTGCAGCAGCCGGTCAAGAATTCGAATGCGCTGGCGCGCGCCACCTTCCGCATGGGCGAGCACGAGTTCTATGCCGAAGGCGTGGCCTCGCGCGTCGAAGTAGCCAAGCGCTTCTCGCCGAATCAGATTTCTCCTTCCGCCTCGACCTTCGGTCCGACCTCGTTCTACCCAAGCACCGGCGCCGCCTACGACGACGTGTACAACGCGCTGGTCAAGGTCTTCCCGAGCATCTCGGCCAACTACGGCCTGCCGATCGCCTACCGCTGGCGCTGCATGGAGTGCGGCAACCGCGAGATCGAGACCGAGACCAAGGCCGGCCGCCTGCTGCTGGGCGCCGACGGACCATTGAGCCTGTTCGGCAAGCGCTACGACTACCGCGTGGGCCTGTCGCGCGCCTTCAGCGAATCGGATTCGACGCTGGGCACCGGCTACAACTACACCCGGGCGCTGGCCGACGTGCTGGGTTCGGGCATCGTGAACCCGTTCCTGCTGCCGGGCCAGAGCCAGAGCCAGGAAGCGATCGACGCGATCCGCGCCACCTCGGCCGCCGGCGTGGTGATGTATGGCGGCAAAGTGACCATGACGCAGTTCGATGCCGCGATTTCGGGCGAACTGTTCAACCTGCCGGCCGGCCCCGTCATGGCCGCGCTGGGCACCGACCTGCGCCGCGAGGAATACAAGTTCAATGGCGACCGCCGCGCCGCCGACGCGCGTCCGGCGATCCTGAACGCGCCGTTCGACGACGTCAACGCGCTGGACCAGGTCAAGCGCGACATCAAGGCGATCTACGCCGAGGTGCTGGTGCCGGTGACCCAGGCGCTGGAACTGACCTTCGCCATCCGCCGCGACGACTACACGGGTTTCGGCGCCACCACCAATCCGAAGGTGTCGTTCCGTTACCAGCCGATCCCGCAACTGATGTTCCGCGGCTCGTACAACGAAAGCTTCCGCGCGCCGTCGTTCAACCAGCTGTTCAACGGCGTGACCGAGTCGCCGTATGCAGGCAAGGACCTGGCCGACCCGGCCACCTGCCCGATCGGCCGCGTCGACAGCACGATCGCCGGCTGCGAGGCCGTCAACCCGGTCACCATCACCGGCGGCCAGCCGATGCTGGGACCGGAAACGGCGAAGCAGGGCAGCCTGGGCGTGGTGTTCGAGCCGACCAGCTACTTCTCGGCCAATGCCGACCTGTGGGAGATCCGCAAGTACGACACGATCGATTCGTTCAATGTGGCGACCATGGTCGAGAACTACAATCTGTTCCAGGACCAGTTCATCCGTGACCCGGCCACCGGCCAGCTGGCCATCATCGACCAGCGCTGGCTCAATGCCGGCGAGCGCATCACGCGCGGCGTCGAAGTCGGCGCCCGCCTGAACGGCAAGTTCAGCACCGGCGCCGTGTGGACCGTGGGCCTGGACGGCTCGCGCCTGCTCGAGAAGAAGTCGCGCGCCACGAAGAACTCGGAGTTCGGCGAAAGCGAAGTAGGCCGCTTCCTGTTCACCGGCGACCTGGGCCTGAAGTGGAAGCACAGCGCCTACGTCACCTACAAGCAGGGCAACTGGAGCGGCATGCTGCAGAACATCTACCGTTCGGGCTATGACGACCAGGTGCTGCCGGGCGTGGCCAGCGGTCGCATCGTGCCGTCGAACTACAGCAGCAAGGTCGACGACTATTCGATCTTCAACCTGTCGGTGAACTATACGGGCTTCCAGAACCTGACCCTGACCGCGGGCGTCAAGAACCTGCTGGACGAAGATCCGCCGTTCGCGATCACCTACGACAGCAACACCGGCGCCGGCAGCAGCTGGGAACCGCGCGTCGCCGATCCACGGGGCCGTTCGTTCACCCTGATGGCCAACTACAAGTTCTTCTGATTGGCCTACACTGAGGGCCCGCGCCATGGAGGTTTTCGGCCTCCCGGCGCGGGCCTTTTTTCATCTGGAGTCCTGCCTCACGCATGAAGATCAGCCGCCGCAGCTTCGGCGCCATCGCCGCCGCCTTGTCCCTTGCCTTGCCCGGCCTTGCCGCAGCGCGCCAGCACCCCTCACGCCCCATGAAAAAACTCATCAAACCACCGCGCCTGAAGCGCGGCGACACCGTCGGCCTGATCGCGCCCGGCGGCTATACCAACGACCGCGCCATCGAGAAGGCGGTGCGCAATATCGAAGCGCTGGGTTTCAAGGTCAAGACGGGCGCCTATCTGCGCGAAGTGTTCGGCAACTATGCCGGCTCGGTCCAGCAGCGCCTGGCCGATCTGCATGCGATGTTCCTCGACCCGGAAGTGAAGGCGATCTGGCCGATCCGCGGCGGCTCGGGCTGCATCTCGCTGGTCTCAAGCCTCGACTACGAGCTCATTCGCCGCAATCCGAAGGTCCTGATCGGCTATTCCGACATCACGGCACTGCATCTCGCGATCCTCAAACAGACCGGCCTGGTGACCTTCCACGGTCCGGTGGCCTCGTCGACGATGACGCCATATTCGAGCGAGCACATGATGGCGGTGCTGACCGAGCCGCAGGCCAGCTACACGATCCCCATGTCGCACGAGAACGCGCAGCGCGCCGCGAGCGAGCCGCATTTCGGCGTCCACACCTTCACCCACGGCGTGGCCACCGGTCCGCTCATGGGCGGCAACCTGTCGCTGGTGGCGGCGCTGGCCGGCACGCCGTATGCGGCCGACATCAAGGACAGCATCCTGTTCCTGGAAGAGGTGAACGAAGCGCCGTACCGGATCGACCGCTGGATGACCCAGCTCGACCTGGCGGGCGGCTTCAACAACGCGGCGGCGCTGGTGGTCGGCATTTGCGAGAACTGCGGGCCGGAGCACGAAGACATTTCATTGACGCTGGAGCGGACCCTGGGCCTGCACCTGCATCCGCTGACGATTCCGGCGGTGTCGGGCTATTCGATCGGGCATATCCGCAACCAGTTCACCCTGCCGATGGGGATCCAGGCGCGGATCGATACCAAGGCGCAGACGATCACGCTGCTGGAGCCTGCCGTTACCTGACGCGCCGGCTCATCATGACCGAGCCGTGCGATTCGCCATCGATGCGGTACAGGTCGGGCACCTCGCCCGTGACGACGAAGCCGGCGCGTTCGTACAGCCGGCGCGCGGCGAGGTTTACCGACAGCACGTCGAGGTCGACCCATTCGAGCGGCGGCGTGGCGGCAGCCCAGGCCAGCGCCGTCTCGACCAGTTGCCGGCCCAGTCCAAAGCGCCGGTAGTCGCGGTGCACGCCCATGCCCAGCAGCGCGCGGTGGCTGGAAGCTGGATCGGACCGCGCGCGCAGGTCGACATGGCCCGCGATCGCACCCAGCGTGTCGAGCGCGATCCACATATGGCGCCAGCCCGGCTGGCCGAACGGCACCGAGAAGCTGGCCGCGAAGGCCGCCGCCTTCTCGGGCGGCACGCGCGACTGGAGGCGCGACAGCGGCTGGAACAGCGGCATGCCGCCGCGGCCATTTTCCTGCAGCTGGTCGTCGAGATACTGGAACAGCTGCGCCAGCCGCTCGGGCTCGAGCGGCACGATCCGCAGTAAAGGAAGGCTCACAGCGCGCGCGCGATCAGGATCTTCTGGATATCGCTGGTGCCTTCATAGATCTGGCACACGCGCACGTCGCGGTAGATGCGCTCGACCGGGAAGTCGGCCACGTAGCCATAGCCGCCGAACACCTGCATCGCGCTCGACACGACGTTCTCGGCCATCTCTGACGCGAACAGCTTGGCCATCGCCGCCTCCTTCAGGCAGGGCAGGCCCGCATCCTTCATCGCGGCGGCGTGCAGGATCAGCTGGCGCGCGGCTTCGATCTTCATCGCCATCTCGGCCAGGCGGAACTGCACCGCCTGGTGCTCGAAGATCGGCTTGCCGAAACTCTCGCGCTCCTTCGCATAGCCGAGCGCCGCCTCGTAGGCCGCGCGCGCCATGCCGACCGATTGCGAGGCGATGCCGATGCGGCCGCCCTCCAGCCCGGACAGGGCGATCTTGTAGCCCATGCCCTCCTCGCCGATCAGGTTGGCCGCCGGGATGCGGCAGTTGTCGAACACGATCTGCGCCGTGTCCGACGAATGCTGGCCCATCTTCTGCTCGATGCCGGCCACGATGTAGCCGGACGTAGCGGTCGGCACCCAGAAAGCGCTGATGCCCTTCTTGCCGGCCGCCTTGTCGGTGACGGCCATGACGATGGCCACGTCGCCATGCTTGCCGCTGGTGATGAACTGCTTGGCGCCGTTGATGACGTAGCTGTCGCCGTCACCGCCTTTGTCACGTACTGCTGTGGTGCGCAGCGCCGCCGCATCGCTGCCGGTGTGCGGTTCGGTGAGGGCGAAGGCGCCCAGCAGCTCTCCCTGGGCGAGAGGGCGCAGCCAGCGTGCTTTTTGCTCTTCGTTCGCATACATCATGGCGATGCTGCACACGGGGCAGTTGTTGACCGAGATGATGGTCGAGGTGCCGCCGTCGCCGGCCGCGATCTCTTCGAGCACCAGCGCCAGCGACACGTAGTCCAGGCCCGCGCCGCCATACTGCTCCGGCACCGCCACGCCGAAGGCGCCCAGGGCCGCCAGTTCCTTCAGTTCCTCTTTCGGGAAATGGTGTTCGCGGTCCCAGCGCGCGGCGTTGGGGGCCAGGCGCTCCTGCGCAAAGCTGCGCAGGGCGTCGCGGATCATCTGGTGTTCTTCGCTCAGGATCATGGTGTCTCGTGTGTCTTTTTATGTGTAGTGATTGCCTACCAGGCGATGGCGGCGCCGTCGTGGTTCAGGAAGCTGCCGTTGGCGCTGGCGTCCACCTTCGCCAGGGTAGCGCGCAGGTCGCGCACGCTGTGCTCCGGCGTCAGGCTGGCGCCCGAGCCGCCCATATCGGTCTGAACCCAGCCCGGATGGAAGGCGACACAGGTGACGCCTTGCGCGCCATAGGTGATCGACGCGTCCCTCAGCACGGAGTTGAGCGCCGCCTTGCTGGCGCGGTACAGCGTGCCTTCGGTGCCCGTGCGCTCTCCGATCGATCCCATGCGCGAGGAGACGACCGCCAGCTTGCCGCGCGTGTCGGCCAGCAGCGGGCCGATGATGGGGATCAGGCGCATCGCGGCCAGCACGTTGGTGTGCATGACGGCGTCGAATTCGGGACCGGTCGGGAAGCTGCCGTGGGTCGGGCCGTAGACACCGGCCACCAGCCAGGCGGCGTCGACTTGTTCATCGTCGAGGCGCCAGGCCAGCGCCGCGATCGAATCGGCCACCGTGACGTCGAGCTGGTGGGCCTCGGCGCCGAGGTGGACCAGTTCATCGCAGTCTTCCTGCTTGCGCGCGGTGGCGATGACGCGCCAGCCCTCGAGCCGGTACTGGCGGACCATCTCGTGGCCGATGCCGCGCGAGGCGCCGATGATCAGTGCGGTTGGCATGATGAACTCCCTGTGAACGGTTGAATCCTCAATGTTCGCATGGTTCGTTCATCATTGCCGCGCTGGTCGACGGATTACACCAGCTCGATCGCCATCGCGGTGGCCTCGCCGCCGCCGATGCACAGCGAGGCCACGCCGCGCTTGCCGCCGCTGCGCTTGAGCGCGCCGAGCAGGGTGACGATGATGCGCGCGCCGGAGGCGCCGATCGGGTGGCCCAGCGCGCAGGCGCCGCCGTGGACGTTGACCTTGCCGTGCGGGATGTCGAGGTCGCGCATGGCGGCCATCGGCACCGCGGCGAAGGCTTCGTTGATCTCGAACAGGTCGACGTCGCCGGCCGTCCAGCCGGTCTTCTTGAACAGCTTGCGCATCGCGCCGATCGGGGCGGTGGTGAACAGGTTCGGCTCTTGCGCGTGGGTGGCGTGGCCCAGCACGCGCGCGATCGGCGTCAGTCCCAGTTCCTTGGCCTTCGATTCGCGCATCATCACCAGCGCGGCGGCGCCGTCGTTGATCGACGACGACGAGGCGGCGGTCACGGTGCCGTCCTTCTTGAACGCAGGCTTGAGCGACGGGATCTTGTCGACCTTGGCCTTGAGCGGGCCTTCGTCCTTGTCGATCACGGTGTCGCCGGCGCGGCTGGTGACGCTGACCGGGGCGATTTCCCAGTCGAAGCCGCCCTCGAGGCTGGCGGCCTGCGCACGCTTGACCGAGGCGATCGCGAACGCGTCCTGCTCCTCGCGCGTGAACTGGTACGTCGCCACGCACTCTTCGGCGAAGGTGCCCATCGAGCGGCCTTCGCCGGTCTTCTCGTTGCGCGAGTAGGCGTCTTCCAGGCCGTCGAGCATCATGTGGTCGAACATCGGCGCGTGGCCGATGCGGTAGCCGCCGCGCGCCTTCGGGATCAGGTAGGGCGCATTGGTCATCGACTCCATGCCGCCGGCGACCACGATGTCGGCGCTGCCGGCCACCAGCTGGTCGTGGGCGAAGATGGCGGCCTGCATCGCCGAGCCGCACATCTTGGACAGCGTGACGGCGCCGGTCGACAGCGGCAGCCCGGCCTTGATCAGCGCCTGGCGCGCCGGGGCCTGGCCCTGGCCGGCCATCAGGCAGTTGCCGAAGTAGACGTGCTCGACCGCGTCAGGGGCGACGCCGGCGCGCTCGACCGCGGCCTTGATCGCCACCGCGCCGAGGTCGCTCGCGGTCTTGGAAGAAAAATCGCCCTGGAAGGCGCCCATCGGGGTGCGCGCTGCGCCGACGATGACGACTGGATCGTTCATGGTATCTGTCTCCAATGAAGGGTTACATGGTTTCGCCGAACAGCTCGCGGCCGATCAGCATGCGACGGATTTCGCTGGTGCCGGCGCCGATCTCGTACAGCTTGGCGTCGCGCCACAGGCGGCCGACCGGGTATTCGTTGATGTAGCCATTGCCGCCCAGGGTCTGGATCGCTTCGCCCGCCATCCAGGTGGCCTTTTCGGCGCTGTACAGGATGGCGCCGGCGGCGTCCTTGCGCAGGGCGCGCACTTGTTCCGGCATCGTTGCGCGGTCGCAGGCCTGGCCCACGGCATACACATAGGCGCGGCAAGCCATCATGGTCGAATACATGTCGGCGATCTTGCCCTGCATCAGCTGGAACTCACCGATCGCCTGGCCGAACTGCTTGCGCTCGTGGATGTACGGCACCACGGCGTCCATGCAGGCCGACATGATGCCCAGCGGGCCGCCGGACAGCACGGTGCGTTCGAAGTCCAGCCCCGACATCAGGACGTTGACGCCCTTGCCGACGCCGCCCAGCACGTTTTCCACAGGTACTTCGCAATCCTGGAACACCAGTTCGCCGGTGTGCGAGCCGCGCATGCCCAGCTTGTCCAGTTTCTGCGCGATCGAGAAGCCCTTGAAGCCTTTTTCGATCAGGAAGGCGGTCATGCCGCGCGGGCCCGCCTCGAGGTCGGTCTTGGCGTACACCACCAGGGTGTCGGCATCCGGACCGTTGGTGATCCACATCTTGTTGCCGTTCAGGACGTAACGATCGCCCTTGAGGTCGGCGCGCAGCTTCATGCTGACCACGTCGGAACCGGCATTCGGCTCGGACATCGCCAGCGCGCCGACGTGCTCGCCCGAGATCAGTTGCGGCAGATAGCGACGTTTTTGTTCCTCGGTGCCGTTGCGCTTGATCTGGTTGACGCACAGGTTCGAATGGGCGCCGTAGGACAGGCCGACCGAGGCCGAGGCGCGCGAGATTTCTTCCATGGCCACGATGTGCGCCAGGTAACCCATATTGGCGCCGCCGTATTCCTCGCCGACGGTGATGCCCAGCAGGCCCAGTTCGCCCATCTTCTTCCACAAGTCCATCGGGAACTGGTCGCTGCGGTCGATCTCCGCCGCGCGCGGGGCGATTTCGCTCGCCGCGAATTGTTGGACTGCTTCGCGCAGCGCGGCGATGTCTTCGCCATGGTCAAAGGTCAAGCCTGGGAGATGCAGCATGTCGTCCTCACGGTGAACGGTGGTTGGGCAGAGTGGGCAGCCAGTGAAGGAATATCATACTCGCCTGTTACGTTAACGTAAACGTAAAGTGAAGTGGTCTACGACAGCCTCTTCAACCGGCGACAAGCCCGCCGCACCAGCACGGACGTCACGCTGATGAGAATGACAATAAATGCATTCACCAAGAATAAATGTCTGGTTATTGAACAGGGTAGAAAACGGCGATTCTACGATTCTTAAAAGGCAGAAAAGGAATGGGGCAGATTGATAAATGTTAAATGTGGTATTTACACCATAAGGTGGCCATCGAGTCGCCTTTGTTGTTATCCTCAAACAACGCACTACGTCATATCGCCACGGATGAAAAATAAAGATTTTTTTATGGCAATATGTGGTTGTTTTCTTTGCTGGATCTTATTGCCCGTTCAGCGCTCGCAAAGCCTTAGTGATGCTCCCAGCCAATCCAGAACAATGCGCTCGACAGGGGAGCAGACATGGTCCGGGTCGCGCCGCGGTCTGGGCGCCGAACAGGGGGGAATAACGGGAAGGAGGTCGAGGAAATTCTGTCGCGTACAAAGTTCTGATGGCTGCCAATCATAGCTGGAGACAAACCATGAAAACGCTATTGCTTATCCTATTGCTGTCAACGAGTGCCACCTTTGCGTTCGCCAATACGGCGCATTACGAATTGAAGGTTTGGCAGAGCAATAATCAGAATCTCAAGAGTATCGGGAAATACGCGACATTGGGTCAATGCCGGACGGCGCTCGCCGAATTCCGCAAGGCTAATTCAGGATGGGCGGGGGGATGCTTCAATATCTAGTTCACGAGATCGTTCCGACTCCTGGAACCGGAACCCTGAACAGCATGCATGCAATCCGCACGGCGTCGATCGCCATTGCGGATTGAATGTCTTCGTGCTGCGACAGTTGAGTTGATCAACCACTTTTGATCGGCTGAATCACTGCAGGCCTTGCCGCGGACCAGGCGAATGTCACGCCGTGTCGCGCGCCGCCTCGTCCTCGCTCAGCAGGCGACGGCATTCTTCCTCGTGGGCCGAAATCTCTTCCAGCGCCATCTCGATGTCAGCGCGCTGCTGTTCCAGGGTCAGACGCTGCTGGGCCAGCACGCCCAGGAAGCGGTTGATCTGTGCCACGGTGTCCCTTGGCGACTCATACATGTCGACGATGCTCTTAATTTCGGACAGCGTCAGGCCGAGGCGCTTGCCGCGCAGGGTCAGTTTCAGGCGGGTGCGGTCGCGCGGGGTGTACACGCGGTTGCGTCCGCCCACGCCTTCGCGCTTGGGGCTGAGCAGGCCCTGGTCTTCATAAAAACGGATCGCCCTTGCGGTGATGTCGAATTCGCGCGCCAGTTCGGCAATGGTATAGGTAGTGGGCATGAGATTTAAGGCAATTGGGAAACGCTGGCGGAATCGCTTAGAATCGAAAAATGATACCGTGATTGCCGTTTACGTTAACTGTCGGTTTCGCCACATTGTAGCGCGGTCCACCGACCCGGAAAATGAAAAGAATGCCATGAATGCCCTCGAAGCCCAGCTGGATTATCCATTTGGCGACACCATCCCTGTTCCCGGCGCCGTGCACGAGGTCATGCCGGGCCTGCGCTGGGCGCGCATGCCGTTGCCGTTTGCGCTGGACCATGTCAATGTGTGGCTGCTGGAAGACGAACTCGAGGAGCGGCGCGGCTGGAGCCTGGTCGATACCGGCGCCAGCACCGACGCCACCCGCGCCGCCTGGGAACAGGTATTGGCCGGGGGGCTGGATGGCCGGCCGCTGCTGCGCCTGATCGCGACGCATTGTCATCCCGACCACGTCGGCCTGTCCGGCTGGCTGTGCACGCGTTTTGGGGCGCCGTTCTGGACCACCACCGGCGAGTTCGGCTTCATGCGCATGATGGCGGCGGCGCTGCCGGGCGTGGATGGGCCGTCGGCCATTCCCCATTTCGAACGCCACGGCCTGGTCGATGCGGCGATGCTGGACCAGATGCGCAGCCGCCGCAATTACTATCCTTCGCTGGTGCCGTCGGTGCCGCAAGCCTATACCCGGCTGCAGGATGGGCAGGTCGTCACGATCGGCGGCCAGGCGTGGCGCGTGATCACCGGCTTCGGCCACTCGCCGGAACATGCTTCGCTCTACTGCGCGGCGCTGAACGTGCTGGTCTCGGGCGATATGGTGTTGCCGCGGATCTCGACCAATGTCTCGGTATTCGCGGTCGAGCCCGAGGGCAATCCGCTCCAGCTCTATCTCGACTCACTGTCGAAATTCGCCGACCTGCCCGAGGACGTGCTGGTGCTGCCGTCGCACGGCAAGCCCTTCCGCGGCCTGCATACCCGCATCGCCCAGCTGCGCGAGCACCACACGGCGCGCCTGGCCGAGGTGATCGCGGCCTGCGCCGCGCCACGCTCGGCGACCGACATCGTGCCGATCATGTTCCGGAGGCCGCTCGACGCGCACCAGCTCAGCTTTGCGCTGGGCGAGGCGCTGGCCCACCTGCACAAGCTGTGGCGCGACGGTCGCCTACGCCGCATGATTGGTCACGACGGCGTAGTGAGATTTCAACAAATCTAACATTTAAATTGTAACCATTGGATACAATTTTTTTGGTACGTGCATTCCAGTCATCCTGTCTAAGTAATGGTGCGTAGACTTATTCATTTCGAATAATAGAAAATTTTGTGGAAATCCTACTTGGCTGTATTGCTGTTGGGTATTAGTTGCACTGAGCGTAAAAACTCTTAAAAAACCACATCATTGTTACATTTTAGTTGTATGATTTGGACCCCATGGCTTCTCATCCGCAAGGGATGGAGAAGCCGCCCGTCCAGTCTCAACAACCCAGTATCACGATGAATTCAACGAATGAACGGGAGAGCTTCAGTGAGCGACTGCAGCAGGCCCTGAAGAACGCACACTACTCGCCCGACAGTCCGACCCGCCTTGCCCGAGAATTTAATATCCGCTTCGAAGGCCGTCCGATCACGGTTCACGCGGCCCGTAAATGGCTGGTAGGCGAAGCCATTCCCACCCAGGAAAAGCTGCGCATGATCGCCCAGTGGCTGGGCGTGCCGGCCGACTGGCTGCGCTTCGGCGGCGCCGAGCAGGCCGCCAGCCTTGACGCCGCCAACGGTGGTGGCGCTCGCTTCGAATCGGCCGACGTCAAACTGATCGCCGACCTGCAGCGCCTGGATGAACACCACCGCCAGCTGGCGCGCGAGTTCATCCGCATGCTGGTGCGCATGAACCACCAGAAAGCGGAAGCAAAGTAAGCCTGCCCCGCAGGGGCTTGCACTTTTCGTCATGCCGGGCCGCACAAACGGCCGCAGCTGGGTCATAATCTGTTCAGGTGGCAGCATGTCCGCCACCGC
Organism: Massilia timonae CCUG 45783; assembly: GCF_000315425.1. Taxonomy (GTDB): domain Bacteria; phylum Pseudomonadota; class Gammaproteobacteria; order Burkholderiales; family Burkholderiaceae_D; genus Telluria; species Telluria timonae. The sequence goes on from NZ_JH992922.1 coordinate 1,079,258, forward strand.
CCCAGGTCTACCCAGGAGCAGCTGACGCATGCGAAACAACTACGCCAATACCGCCCAGCTCAAGGATTTGATGACGGCGCCCCCCATGACGGCAGCGCGTCATGCCGAGGTCATGCGAGAACGCAATGCCCGGCGCCGAATGCTTGAAGAGGCGCGCGAGTTGAAGAAGTCCCAAGACAAGTACGACGACAAACGCTGAACGCGTGCGCCGGCAGGACGCTGGCGCGCGTTCAGGCGTCTTGTTCGCCCTTCATGCCGCCCCAGCGGGCGGCCTGGGCATTCTCTATCCCTAATAAATCCACGACACGGTCCACCGTGTGCTCGACCATGTCCGCGATCGTCGCCGGCCGATGATAGAAGCTGGGCAGGGGAGGGAAGACGATGCCGCCCATTTCGGTCACGGCCGTCATATTGCGCAAGTGGGCCAGGTTGAAGGGCGTTTCGCGCACCATCAGGACCAGGCGCCGGCGTTCCTTGAGGATCACGTCGGCCGCGCGTGTCACAAGGTTGTCAGAAAAACCATGCGCGACCGCTGCCAGCGTTTTCATCGAACAGGGGGCGATCACCATGCCGTCCGCTTGGTACGAGCCGCTGGCGATCGAGGCGCCGACGTCGCGGTTGCGGTGGACGACGTGGGCCAGCGCTTCGGCGTCGCGCCGCTGCAGGCCGAGTTCCTGGTGCAGGGTGAGGGAGGCGGCGTCGGAAACGACCAGGTGGGTCTCGACGCCCGGGGCGCCGTGCAGCCGCCGCAGCAGCTGCACGCCGTAGGTCGCGCCGGTCGCGCCGGTGATGGCGATGATAATCCGGCGCGGACGTTCGGCCATGCGCTCAGCCGTTCTTCAGCAAGGTCTGCAGTTCGCCGGATTCGTACATCTCGTTCATGATGTCGGTGCCGCCGATGAACTCGCCCTTCACGTACAGCTGGGGAATGGTCGGCCAGTTCGAATAGTCCTTGATGCCCTGGCGAACTTCGGCGTCGTCCAGCACATTGACGGTGGCAACGTTGTCAACACCGCAGGCTTTCAGGATCTGGATGGCGCGGCCCGAGAAGCCGCACTGCGGGAACTGGGCGGTGCCCTTCATGAACAGCACGACCGGGGTGGAGGTCACGGTTTCTTTGATCCAGGTTTGCACGTCGCTCATTTGATTTTGCCTTTGAAGAAAAGGAATAAGTAGATGGCGACATTCTATAACGACTTGGCCGACAAAGTTGGCCAAGTCGCCCCCACGCAGGTGGGGGCCAAGTTCATATCGCCGTCGACCGTCGGTGGTCTGCGGTATCATCGACCAGTTAAAGATTACCTAGAAACACGATGAAGACGTTTGCTACCTTGCCTCCAGTGGCCATGTGGGTGTTCGCGGCCGTGCTGGGGCTGCCTGCCTTGTTCGATATCGCCAGCGCCCTCTCGCGTGGCTGGTTCGCCGGCATCTTCTTCGCGCTCGGGCCGCTGATGATGGCGCTGTACCTGGCCTGGTGCGCATTGCAGCGCCGGGCCGGCCGCACGGCGCTGCTGGCGTCGCCGCGCGTCACCCTGATCGGCTACATCTGCTTCGGCGCCTTCGTCGGCAGCTTCCTGGTGAAGATCATGACGCAGGGCGCGACCCTGAGACTGCCCGGGATGTGACGGTATGCGGCCGGCATTGCGGTATGATCGCCCGGTTTGTCATTCAGATTATTGGAGTAACGATGCAGCAACCCCGCCCGCGCGTACCATCGCCGAACATGAACTTCGTGATCGCCGCCCTGCTGGGCATTCCCGGCCTGCTGAACATTTATAGCGGCGTCACACGCTCCAGCGTGGGCGACATCCTGTCCGGCGTGGCGGCCCTGGTGTATGCCGTGCTGCTGGTGCGCGACGCCGTGCACATCAAGAAGACCGGCCTGCCGGCCATCCCGCAGGCGCGCATGCTCCTGATCGGTTTCGGCTGCCTGACGGTCTACCTGATCGGCATGTTCATGAAGCACGCCTGAGATGAGCGCTCACAGCCGCCTGCCCAGGCAGATCGACACGGCGCGGCCGACGTAGCGGCCATAAGGCGGCACTTCCACGTAACCGTGCCGTTCATAGAAGTCGACCGCGCGCACGTTCACGCGCCGCGTCGACAGCGATAACCGGCGGTAGCCGCAGGCAGCGGCATGCCGTTCCAGCTCGGCCAGAATGGGCGCGCCGGCGCCGCTGCCGGCACGCGCATACATCCGCTTGATTTCACCCACCTCGCCTTCGAGCGATCGCAGCGCGCCGCAGCCGACCGCGACGCCTTGCGCGTCATAGGCGATCACGAAGACCGCGCCGGCCCCACGGCAATCCTGCGGATCGAACGACGAGGCGCCGCTGTCGCCCGTGATGGCGGCCAGCGCCGCGTCGAGCTCGGCGATCAGCTGCCTTGCATCGGGGCTGTCCGGATCGACGCTGGCCAGCCGCGGCATCCGCTTATTTTCCGCGCAGCTTGGCGAAGGCGTCCGCCATCGCATTGTTGGACGGCGGCGCCGACCGTTCCTGGCGCTGATGCTGGGCCACGCGCTTGGCGTCGGTACGGTCGCCGCGCTGCTCCGGCCGCGAACCCGCCTGCGGCGCGCTGTCCGCCAGGCGCATGGTCAGCGCGATGCGCTTGCGCTTGGGGTCGACTTCCAGCACCTTGACCTTGACCACCTGGCCGGCCTTGACCACCGTGTGCGGATCCTTCACGAAGGTGTTCGACAGCGCCGAGATGTGCACCAGCCCGTCCTGGTGCACGCCGATGTCCACGAAAGCGCCGAAGGCGGCGACGTTGGTCACCACGCCTTCCAGGATCATGTCCGGACGCAGGTCCGAGATCTCTTCCACGCCTTCCTTGAAGGTGGCGGTGATGAATTCCGGACGCGGGTCGCGGCCCGGCTTTTCCAGCTCCTTCAGGATGTCGCTCACGGTCGGCACGCCGAATTTCTCGTCCGCGTACTTCGACGGAGACAGGGCTTTCAGCAAGGGGCCGTCGCCGATCAGCGATTTGACGTCGCGCTTGACGTCGGCCAGGATCTTCTCGACCACCGGATACGATTCCGGGTGCACCGCCGACGCGTCCAGCGGATTGGCGCCGTTCACGATGCGCAAGAAGCCGGCCGCCTGCTCGAAGGTCTTGTCGCCCAGGCGCGGCACCTTCTTGAGCGCGGCGCGCGAGGCGAACGCGCCGTTGGCGTCGCGGTAGGCCACGATGCCCTGGGCCACGGTATTCGACAGGCCCGAGACCCGCGCCAGCAGCGGCGCCGAGGCGGTGTTCACGTCCACGCCCACCGCGTTCACGCAATCCTCGACCACCGCGTCGAGCGAGCGCGCGAGCTGGGTCTGCGAGACGTCGTGCTGGTACTGGCCGACGCCGATCGACTTCGGATCGATCTTGACCAGTTCGGCCAGCGGATCCTGCAGGCGGCGCGCGATCGAGACCGCGCCGCGCAGCGAGACGTCCATGTCGGGCAGTTCGCGCGACGCGAATTCGGACGCCGAATACACCGAGGCGCCCGCTTCCGAGACCACGATCTTGGTCAGCTTGAGTTCCTGATTCTGTTTGATCAGGTCTTGCGCCAGCTTGTCGGTCTCGCGCGAGCCGGTGCCGTTGCCGATCGAGATCAGCGACACCTTGTGCTTGGCCGCCAGCTGGCCCAGCGTGTGCAGCGCGCCATGCCAGTCGTTGCGCGGCTGGTGCGGATAGACGGTGGCGGTGTCGACCACCTTGCCGGTGGCGTCGACCACGGCCACCTTGACGCCGGTGCGCAGGCCCGGATCGAGGCCCATGGTGGCGCGCTGTCCGGCCGGCGCCGCCAGCAGCAGCGCTTTCAGGTTGCGCGCGAAGACGCCGATCGCGTCCAGTTCGGCCTTGTCGCGCAGGGCGCCCATCAACTCGGTGTCCAGGTGCATGAAGCTTTTCACGCGCCAGGTCCAGCGCGCGGTGTCCTGCAGCCACTTGTCGGCCGGGCGGCCTTGCGCCTTGATGCCGAAGCGCGCCGCGATGCGGCCCTCGCACGGGTTCAGCGGCGCATCCCACTTCGGCTTCTCGGGTTCCGAATCCAGGCGCAGGCTCACGTCCAGCACGCCCTCGCGGCGGCCGCGCAGCAGGGCCAGCGCACGGTGCGACGGCACGGCGCCCAGGGGCTCGTTGTAGTCGAAGTAGTCGGCGAACTTTTCGCCCTCGTCTTCCTTGCCGGCGACGACCTTCGATTCGACCACGCCGTGCTCCTGCACGTACTCGCGCAGCGATTGCAGCAGTTCTGCGTCTTCCGCAAAACGCTCCATCAGGATCTGGCGCGCGCCGTCCAGGGCCGCCTTGGTGTCCGCCACGCCGGGGTTGGCGCCGCCATCGGCATTGGTGAATGCCTCGCGCAGGTAGCCGTTTGCCACTTCTTCCGGGTTCAGGGTCGGATCGGCCAGCAGGCTATCCGCCAGCGGCGCCAGGCCGGCCTCGATCGCGATCTGGGCCTTGGTGCGGCGCTTCTGCTTGTAGGGCAGGTACAGGTCTTCGAGGCGGGTCTTGTCTTCCGCCATGGCGATCGCCTGCATCAGCTCGGGCGTCATCTTGTTCTGTTCCGTGATCGACGCGACGATGGTGGCGCGCCGGTCTTCGAGCTCGCGCAGGTAACGCAGGCGTTCTTCGAGCAGGCGCAGCTGGGTGTCGTCGAGACCGCCCGTGGCTTCCTTGCGATAGCGGGCGATGAAGGGCACGGTGGCGCCTTCGTCGAGCAAGGCGATGGCGGCGGCCACCTGGGCCGGGCGGGCGGCGAGTTCTTGGGCGAGGCGTTGTTCGATGGAGGGCAGCATGTGAATCGTTGTATCGAAGATCAAGCGGCCAATGATACGCGCTCATCGACGATGCGCCAGTCTTGACAGCGTGTCGCGGACATGAGAGAACAACCGGTTGACGAGAAAGCGTGCGCACTGCGCACGGATGAGATTTGTCCGCTACGTGCGATTCCGAACAAAACGGAAGTGATCGTATGCGAGATAATGCCGTTTATTGCCTTTTTTGATACGAAGCCACGAGACCCAATGACCACAGTCGATTATCTTCGCGAGAAAGCCAGCGACGCACCTCCGGTCCGCGCTCCCGCACGTTCCCCGGCCCTTCCGGCGCCGGTGGTGAGCTGGCTGCAACGGGTCGAGGCCGCGGCCCATCCCCAGCCGAAGCTGACCGATGAAGTCGTCGACCCCAAGGCCGCGCAATACAAGTTCGTCTATGTCATGGCGCCCACCAGCGGCGGCCGCCACGTCGCGCTGTGCCTGTGCAAGGCGCGCCTGCGTCCGAACGGCGACGTGGCCGCGGCCAGCCCGGTCAGCGAAGTGTTCTCGCTGCTGTCGGCGCCGCCCGCCTACCTCGAAGGCGACGACGTCGACCTGGTGCGCTTCTTCATCGCCATGCGCAGCGGGTCGGCCCAGGGCACCAGCGCCACCGAACCCAAGGGCAAGGTGGGCGCGATCCTGCTGCAGATGCTGCTCGATCAGGGCAAGCTGCTGTGGGCGAACTCGTGGTCCGACATGGCCAGCGGCCTTGTCTATCCGTTGCAGGGTGGCCCGACCCGCCTGGCCAGCCTGGCCTGGCGCGACGAAGGCCGGGTGTCCAAGCTCGGGTGGTCGGTGGAGCCGGTCGGTGGCGCCGCCACCCACAGCGCGGCCGACCAGATCGACTACATGCTGCCGACCGATCCGCCGTGGTACATCGACAACCTGTCCTGCGGGCCGCTCGAACTCAATCGCGGCGGCATCGACATCTCGCTGGCCGAACTGCAGGCCCTGGTGGCGCAAGCCCCGGCCCTGACCGGCACCGACAAGAAACGCGTCTCGCAGCTGCTGCTGGCCCACGGCCTGCAGCAGCTGATGCCATTGCCGCAACCGCTGACCCAGCGCCTGCGCAATGACGTCAAGCCGATTCCGCACCTGCTGCTCGATGCCGTGCAGCTGGCCGACGGCAACGTCACGCGCTGGCAAGACTTCGCCGTGCTGGCCTTCGACTACGACGGCCAGCGCGTCTCGTTCGACCCGTCGCAGCGCGTGGTGCGCCAGATCGGCGACCTCACCGAAATCATCGAACGCGACCCGAAGGCCGAGAGCGACGCCCTCGATAAACTGGGCGAGATCGGCTTCCGCAAGCCGGTCACCGCCCCGTTCAACGCCATGGCCGGCGCGCTGCAGCTCGAAAGCCAGGCGCACTGGCTGCGCTTTGCCGAGAACGACGTCGACGCGCTGTCCGACGCCGGCTGGCACCTGCAGAAATCTAACAAGTACCGGTATGACGTCGTACCGGTCGAAGACTGGTATGCCGACATCGACGAGCCGGCCGAAGCAGGCAACGCCTGGTTCGAGCTGGAGCTGGGCATCGTGGTGGCGAAGAAGCGCGTGCCGCTGCTGCCGGTGCTGGTGCAGCTGATCCGCAGCGCGCCGCTCGAATTCGACCCTGCCGTGCTGGCCGCCCATGCCGAGGCCGACCAGATGTTGGCCGTCCTGCCTGACGGCGTGCGCGTGGCGCTGCCGTGGGGCCGCCTCAAGCCGATCCTCGCCACCCTGGGCGAGCTGTACTTCAACGACAAGATCAAGGGCAAGCTGCGCCTGTCGACCCTCGATGCGGCGCGCCTCGAAGAATTGGCGCGCGGCGTCGAGCTGCGCTGGACCGGCGGCGAGCGCCTGCGCGAGACCGGCCGCAAGCTGAGCCAGTTCGGCGCGGTCAAGAAGGTCGAAGCGCCCAAGGGCCTGCAAGCGACCCTCCGTGATTACCAGCTCGACGGCCTGTCCTGGATGCAGTTCCTGCGCGAGTACGACCTGGGCGGCATCCTGGCCGACGACATGGGTCTCGGTAAAACGGTGCAGACGCTGGCCCACATCCTCACCGAGAAAGAGGCCGGCCGTCTTACCAGCCCGGCCCTGGTGATCGCCCCGACCAGCCTGATGGCCAACTGGTTCGACGAAGCCGCGCGCTTCGCGCCGAGCCTCAAGGTGCTGCTCCTGCAGGGCAAGGAGCGCATGGACCTGTTCGACCAGATCGACGACGCCGACATCGTCCTGACCACCTATGCGCTGCTGCCGCGCGACGAAGAAGAACTGCGCAAGCACCACTATCACCTGGTGATCCTCGACGAATCGCACTACATCAAGAACACCCGCTCCAAGGCGGCGCAGACGGCCGGCTCGCTCGACGCCCGCCACCGCCTGTGCCTGTCGGGCACCCCGCTCGAGAACCACCTGGGCGAATTGTGGTCGCAGTTCCACTTCCTGCTCCCGGGCCTCCTGGGCGACGAGAAGACCTTCAACACGCAGTTCCGCCATCCGATCGAGCGCCAGGACGACCCGGTGCGCCGCACCCTGCTGAACCGCCGCATCCGTCCCTTCCTGCTGCGCCGCACGAAAGACCACGTGGCCAAGGAGCTGCCGGAGAAAACCGAGATGGTGCGCCGCATCGAGCTGGCCGGCCCGCAGCGCGACCTGTACGAGACCGTGCGCCTGGCGATGGACAAGAAGGTGCGCGACGAGATCGACCGCAAGGGCGTGGCGCGCAGCCAGATCGTCATCCTCGAGGCCTTGCTCAAGCTGCGCCAGGTCTGCTGCGATCCGCGCCTGGTGAAGGCGATGCCGTCCAAGAAGAACACGGCCGCCGTGTCGGCCAAGCTGCTGGACCTGATGCAGATGGTCGAAGACCTGCTGGGCGAGGGCCGCAAGATCCTCGTGTTCTCGCAGTTCACCAGCATGCTCGGCCTGATCGAGGAAGAACTCGACGCGCGCAACATCCCGTACGCGATCCTGACCGGCGAGACGCGCGACCGCTCGGCCCAGGTGGCGGCCTTCCAGCAGGGCGCGGTGCCGATCTTCCTGATCAGCCTGAAAGCCGGCGGTGTAGGACTCAATCTCACAGCGGCCGACACCGTGATCCACTACGACCCGTGGTGGAACCCGGCGGCCGAGAACCAAGCGACCGACCGCGCCTGGCGCATCGGGCAAGACAAGCCCGTGTTCGTGTACAAGTTGATCGCGAAAGGCACGCTGGAAGAAAAAATCCAGCAGCTGCAGCAGAAGAAGTCGGAGCTGGCGCAGTCGATCCTGTCCGAAGGCGAATCGCAGAAGATGGCGCTGACGCAGGAAGACCTGCAGGCGATCTTCGCGCCGCTGGACGACTGATTGGATGGGGCCGCGCTCGCTGGCGTGAGCGCGGCCGAAAAGAAAGCACGCGGCGCAAGGCCGCGTGCGACGCTGTCAAGACAGCTTATTTGTAGAAGGCTTCGACCTTGCCCTTGAGCTTGATGAGCATCGGCTTGCCGCGGCGGTCGAGGGTCTTGCCGGCGGCGACCTTGATCCAGCCTTCGCTGAGGCAATATTCTTCGACGTCGTAGCGATCCTTGTCGTTGAAGCGGATGCCGATTTCGCGCTGGAACACGTCACGGTTGTGGAAAGGGCTGCTCGGATCGATCGACAGCCGGTCTGGGAGCGGGGGGAGGGTTGCGGTATCGTTCATGGTGCGCGAATTATCCCTCAACTCGCCGGGACATGGCGCATTTCTTTGCGCGGGCGGCCTTTGGCCCGGGCCTGGCCCGAATCATGGCGTGCCCATCGAGAGATATTTCACAAACACTGTTTCATGGCTGTATACTTGATGGTAAACCTGACATCCTTGCTAGTTGGTCAAGAAAGAGCCCGATGAAGTCCAGCCCCCATGCCGCCGCCTCGTCGCCAGGCTCCCCTCCCATCGCGGGCCGCCCTGACGACGATGCGCTGCCGGCCGGGCAGTTCCGCGCGATCGCCGAACTGGGCGGCGATGTCGCCTTCGCCATCGCGCTGCCGGCGCACCGCTTCGTGTATCTGAGCCCCGCCTTCGGCGCACTGAGCGGCTTCGACCGCGAGGCGCTGCAGCGTGCGCTCGACGGCGACGCCGTCTCGCCCCTGGCGCCGCTCGCGGCCTGGCTGCGCGAGGCGGCCGGCGGCGCGCCCGGCGCGCGCAGCCAGCGCGAATTCGACCTGTTCGACGCCGAGGGCCGGCCGCTGGCGCTGGAAGGCCTGGCCACGGCGCTGGTCGACGGCTCTGCCGACGGTGCTGCCGACCATGGCGCGACCCTGGTCGGGCTGCTGCGCGACCTGTCGGCGCGACGCGCCCACCAAAGCGAGCAGAAGCGTTTTGCCAGCATGCTCAATCACGAATTCCGCACCCCGTTGGCCACGATCGACGGCGCCATCCAGCGCCTCGAGGCGACGTCGAGCCACGCCGACGAGCCCACGCGCACGCGCTACCGCAAGATCGGCGCCGCGGTCGACCGCCTGATCGGGATGCTCGATGAATACCTGTCGCCGGATCGCATGGCCGCGCTCGGCCGCGCGCGGCAGCCGAACACGATCACCGTGAGCGACCTGGTCGACAGCGGCGCCGTCCAGATCCGCGCGGCCGGCCGCGAAGCCGCGCTGCGGCTGGAAGAACTACCACTGACCCTGCGCGGGGAGCCGGAAGGCCTGCGCCTGGCGCTCAAGGTCTTGATCGATAATGCATTGGCGTTTTCGCCGCCGTCGGCGCCCGTGATCCTGCGTGCGCGGCGCAGCGGCGGCGGGGTCGAGCTGGCGGTGCTGGACGGCGGCGCCGGCGTGCCGCCGGAGGACGTGGCGCGGGTCTTCGACAAGGGCTACCGCGGCCGCAACGCCGCCGGCCTGCCCGGCAGCGGCCTCGGTCTGTACATGGCGCGCTCGATCGTCGAGGTGCATGGCGGTGTGCTGAGCCTGGCGCCGGGAGAGGAAGGGGCGGGCGCCGAATTCCGTTTATGGATGCCTGCTTTGAGCCTTTAGGGAGTTATAGAGGAACAACTCCTTGCTTCAGACCGCCTCAGCAACGATAATCGGACCGCGACCCGGCAAGGATAACGCTACCATTGGTATCATTGTCGGGTTAAAGAACACTACGGCCAAGGAATGACGCAGATACTGATTGTTGAAGACAATGGCGAATACGCCGACGACATGGCCGAGTTCCTGAAGGAGCTCGACCATGAAGTGACGATCGCCAGGACCGCCAGCGAGATGTGGGCGGCGCTGACGCGCACCCCGGCCGCGGTGGTCGTGCTCGACCTTGGCTTGCCGGACGAGGACGGTTTCAATGTCATTCCGCGCATGCGCCAGCTGTATCCCGAGATCGGCCTGCTGGTGCTGACGGGCCGGGTGGCGTTCGACCACCGCATCCTGGGCCTGCGCCTGGGCGCCGACCATTATTTGACCAAGCCGATCAAGTTCCCCGAACTGGCGGCCCACATCGAAGCCCTGGACCGGCGCGTGCGTCCGCCCGATCCGGTCCCGACGCCGAGCAAGTGGACCCTGCGCGTGAGCGCGCGCCAGCTCGAGCTGATGGGCAAGGTGATCGACCTGACCGAAAAAGAGTGCAATTTCCTGCACCTGTTGACGATCAATACCCGTCCGGTGCCGCGCCACGTGATCGTGGCAGGCATGGGCGGCGAAGACCCGGACGCCAGCCGCCGGGTCGACATGCTGGTCTACCGCCTGCGCAAGAAAGCCCGTTCCGGCCTCGGCCAGGACCTCCCCCTGCGCAGCGCCTATGGCGAAGGCTACAGCCTCTCCGCCGGCTTCACCCTCTCCTAATCAGGGTCAGCGTCGAATTATTGGCCAATAGCCGCTCGGACAATTAGGGTCAGATACCGTCTTGGATTGCAAGGTTTTTGTGAAGGTAATTGGCGTCAAATGGCTTGCCGGTTCGAACGACGCCGTAGATCAGATGCGCTAGCTTATGGGTAACAGCGCTGATCACTGCTCGCTTGGCCATGCCGTTCGCTAATAGGCGTTCGGCGAATTGATGCAGGATTGGATTGTGTCGGCGTGCGACCATACTGGGCATGAAAAGCGCTGCCCGTAGCGATGTGCTGCCGGTTTTGCAGAGCATTGTGCGGCCTTTGAGCGACGTGCCCGAGGTTCGCTGTTTGGGTGTGACGCCCAGGAAGGCAGCGAAGGCTTTCGCGTTTTTGAAGCGACGAATGTCGCCAAGATGGCCAAGTATGCGGGCAACCGTCGTCATCCCCAGCCCAGGGATACTGGCGATGAGTGCGGCATCGTTCTTCAATCCTGGATGGCGATCAATGTGATCGTCGATATCATCCTGCAGCTTTCGAATCTCGGCATCAAGCCATTTGATGTGCTCAGCGACGTTGTCGGCAACGTCTTGTAAGCCTGCCACGATGTGCGCTTCTATGCGGTTCTGTTCCTGCTGCCGAATGTCCTTCAGGGACTGCACGCGCAAGGTCCATGCACGCAGCTGGCGCTGCTCAAGCGGCGGCGCAACCCAAGGCTCCGGATTCATCGCCGCGCAATAACGCGCGATCAAGGCAGCGTCGATTTCGTCATTCTTGTTGCGGATGTTCTCGCCCGATCCAAAGCCCTTGATACAGGCTGGATTAACCACGCTGACCTTGAATCCCTCAGCGTGGAGCGTCGTGGCGATCGCCTCGTAGTACACACCTGTCGCCTCCATACAGATGTGCAGCGTCGCCAGCGATGCTTTGGAGTCACGTAACCACTCCACCAGCGCACGATGCCCTGCGGATGTGTTATCGAATACCTTCGCCTTCAACTTCCCATTGATCAGCAAGGCCAAGTCTAGCTTCTTCTTGCTGACATCGATTCCCAGCACGTCATTACGTGTCGTGTTCATTTTTGGCCTCTCTCGTATGCGGGCTCCACGCCGTGTGCGATGGCCCAAGATACCGTTCGGACTAACAAAATGAAACGGGCAGAGGCACCTATCTGACCCACGTGCTCAACGGCACTCGAGTCGTTCGGCATCACTCCGCCCGACCGCTTCGTCGCCATCATAGACCAGCTCCGCCGCGGCACCTTCAATATACGAGAGTCGAATTATTGGCCAATTTCCTTGGCAATCTTGCCGTCTTACTCAGTTTTACTCAACATTGCGCGGTTTCGATTGCTCCTGGCTTGTGTGTCCAATAAATGGGGACAGAGTCAGCCTATTTTTGCCGCCGCTTGCGATTAATTGGGGACAGAGTCGATTTGTGCTGTAAAATCGCTGCTCAACATTTGAGCAGACGCCATGGCACGCCAACCCCGACTCATCGTTCCCGAGCAACCGCACCACGTCATCCAGCGCGGCAATAACCGCCAGGTGATCTTTCGTGAAGAGGCCGATTACCAGCGCTTCCTGGTCTGGCTCAAGGAGGGCGCCAGGTTCTATGACGTGGCGATCCACTCCTACGTCCTGATGCCGAACCACCTGCACCTGCTGGCCACGCCCAGCGACGCCACCGGCCTGGCGCTGATGATGCAGAAGGTGGGCCGGCTCTACGTTCCCTGGTTCAATCTCAAGTACGAGCGCAGCGGCGGCCTGTTCGAAGGGCGTTTCCGCACCTCGCTGATCGATTCGGACCGCTATTTCATGACCTGCAGCCGCTATATCGAGCTCAATCCGGTGCGCGCGCAGCTCACGGTGGCGCCGGACGACTATCCCTGGTCCAGCTACGCCCACCACGCCGGCATCCGCACCGACACCCTAGTCGCCGATCACCCGTTGTTCTGGGCACTGGGCAACACGCCGTTCCAGCGCGAGGCCGCCTATATCGACATGGTCCGGCAAGGCCTCAGCACGGAAGAGGTCGATTTCATCACGATCGCGATCCTCAAGAACCAGCCGCTCGGCTCGCTCTCCTTCAAGACCGAACTCGAGCGTAAAACGCAACGCCAGATCCTGCCGGCCAAGCGCGGACGCCCCTTCAATCCGCCGTTACCGCCGCTTTCAGCAGCCTGAGGCGCACAATTCCTGACATAACGGCACGGTTATTCGTGCCGTTTTTTTTGCCCAAAATCCTCTTAGGATCAACGACTTAGTGTCAAATCAAGTGATTCTGAACAGGCATGATTGACTCTGTCCCCAATTAATCGTCAAGACAAAAAGTTGTCAAACAATTCGACTCTGACCCTAATTATTCTGGTTGACGAGGCATTTTGCAGTGCACTATTCTCGGCGTTCGACCCCCGAAAAGTTGTGGAGAATGTCTCATGATTGCCCAAGGTTTGTATGATCCCGCCAATGAACACGATGCCTGCGGCGTCGGCTTCATCGCCCATATCAAGGGCAACAAGAGTCACTCGATTATTGAACAGGGTCTGCAGATCCTGAAGAACCTCGATCACCGGGGCGCGGTGGGCGCCGATGCGCTGATGGGCGATGGCGCCGGCATCCTGATCCAGATCCCGGACCAGTACTTCCGCGACGAGATGGCCAAGCAGGGCGTCGAACTGCCGCCGCCCGGCGAATACGGCGTCGGCATGGTGTTCCTGCCGAAAGAGCACGCCTCGCGCATCGCCTGCGAACAGGAAATCGAGCGCGCCGTGCGCATCGAAGGCCAGGTCGTGCTGGGCTGGCGCAACGTGCCGGTCGACGAGACCATGCCGATGTCGCCTTTCGTGCGCGCCAAGGAACCCGTGATCCGCCAGATCTTCATCGGCCGCGGCCCGGACATCATGGTCACCGACGCGCTCGAACGCAAGCTCTACGTCATCCGCAAATCGTCCGGCCACGCGATCCAGGCCCTGAAACTCCTGCACGGCAAGGAATTCTTCGTGCCGTCGATGTCGGCGCGCACCATCGTCTACAAGGGCCTGCTGCTGGCCGACCAGGTCGGCGTCTACTACAAGGACCTGCAGGACCCGCGCTGCATCTCGGCCCTGTCGCTGGTCCACCAGCGCTTCTCGACCAACACCTTCCCCGAGTGGCCGCTGGCCCACCCGTATCGCATGATCGCCCACAATGGCGAGATCAACACCGTCAAGGGCAACTTCAACTGGACCCGCGCGCGCGAAGGCACGCTCAAGTCGGCCGTGCTGGGCGAAGACCTGAACAAGCTGTTCCCGCTGATCTACGAAGGCCAGTCCGACACCGCCTGCTTCGACAATGCGCTCGAGCTGCTGGTGATGGCCGGCTATCCGGTGGCCCAGGCGATGATGATGATGATCCCTGAAGCCTGGGAAAACCACACCGCGATGGACGACAACCGCCGCGCCTTCTACGAATATCACGCGGCGATGATGGAACCATGGGACGGCCCGGCCGCCATGGCCTTCACCGACGGCCGCCACATCGGCGGCACCCTGGACCGCAACGGCCTGCGTCCGGCGCGCTACGTCATCACCGAGGACGACCTGGTCGTGATGGCCTCCGAATCGGGCGTGCTGCCGATCCCCGAATCGCGCATCGTCAAGAAGTGGCGCCTCCAGCCGGGCAAGATGTTCCTGATCGACCTGGAAGCCGGCCGCATCATCGACGACAAGGAGCTCAAGGACAGCTTCGCCAACGCCAAGCCCTATAAGGCCTGGATCAAGTCGGTGCGCATCAAGCTGGGTGAAATCAAGCTGTCCGAATCGCAGCTGATGGCCGCGCGCGCCAAGGACGCGCAAGGCGAGAAGCAGCCGCTGACCCTGCTCGACCGCCAGCAGGCGTTCGGCTACACGCAAGAAGACCTGAAATTCCTGATGGCGCCGATGGCCGTGCTGGGCGAGGAAGCCACCGGCTCGATGGGCAACGATTCGCCGCTGGCCGTCACCTCGAACAAGCTCAAGCCGCTGTATAACTACTTCAAGCAGCTGTTCGCGCAAGTGACCAACCCGCCGATCGACCCGATCCGCGAAAGCATGGTCATGTCGCTGGTGTCCTTCATCGGCCCCAAGCCGAACATCCTCGACACCAACAACGTCAACCCGCCGATGCGCCTCGAAGTGTCGCAGCCGATCCTCGGCTTCGACGACATGGCGCGCCTGCGCGCCATCGGCCAGCACACCGGCAGCAAGTTCAAGGCCTATGAGCTGAACATCTGCTATCCGGTCGCCTGGGGCAAGGAAGGCATCGAAGCCTCGCTCGCCTCGCTGTGCGCCGAAGCGGTCGACGCCGTCAAGTCGGGCCACAACATCCTGATCGTGTCGGACCGCCGCCTGTCGCCCGACCTGGTCGCCATCCCCGCGCTGCTGGCCACGTCCAGCGTGCACCAGCACCTGGTGGCGAAGGGCCTGCGCGCCTCGACCGGCCTGGTGATCGAGACCGGTTCGGCGCGCGAGACCCACCACTTCGCCCTGCTGGCGGGCTACGGCGCCGAAGCCGTCCACCCCTACCTGGCGCTGGAAACCCTGGCCGAACTGGCGCATGGCCTGCCGCACGAAATGTCGGCGGAGACCGCGAGCTACAACTACATCAAGGCGATCGGCAAGGGCTTGCTGAAGGTGATGTCGAAGATGGGCATCTCGACCTACATGTCCTACTGCGGCGCCCAGATCTTCGAGGCCGTCGGCCTCAACAAATCGCTGGTCGACAAGTACTTCAAGGGCACCTCGTCGAACGTCGAAGGCATCGGCCTGTTCGAAGTGGCCGAGGAAGCGCTGCGCCTGCACGCCCTGGCCTTCGGCAACGATCCTGTGCTGGCCAACAGCCTGGACGTCGGCGGCGAATACGCCTTCCGCGTGCGCGGCGAAGACCACCTGTGGACGCCGGACGCGATCGCCAAGCTGCAGCACTCGACCCGCGCCAACAACTTCTCGACCTATAAAGAGTACGCCCAGCTGATCAACGACCAGACGCGCCGTCACCTGACGCTGCGCGGCCTGTTCGAATTCCGCATCGACCGCGACAAGGCGATCCCGATCGAGGAAGTCGAGCCGGCGAAAGAGATCGTCAAGCGCTTCGCCACCGGCGCGATGTCGCTCGGCTCGATCAGCACCGAAGCCCACGCCACGCTGGCGATCGCGATGAACCGCATCGGCGGCAAGAGCAATACCGGCGAAGGCGGCGAGGACCCATCGCGCTACCTGAACGAATTCAAGGGAATCGCCATCAAGAAGGGCGAGAGCCTGTCCTCGGTGCTGGGCAAGGACCGCGTGATGGTCGACATCCCGCTCGAAGAGGGCGATTCGCTGCGCTCGAAGATCAAGCAGGTGGCCTCGGGCCGCTTCGGCGTCACGGCCGAATACCTGAACGCGGCCGACCAGATCCAGATCAAGATGGCGCAGGGCGCCAAGCCGGGCGAGGGCGGCCAGCTGCCGGGCCATAAGGTGTCCGAATACATCGCGTCCCTGCGCTTCTCGGTGCCGGGTGTCGGCCTGATCTCGCCGCCGCCGCACCACGACATCTATTCGATCGAAGACCTGGCCCAGCTGATCCACGATCTCAAGAACGCCAATCCGCGCGCCTCGATCTCGGTCAAGCTGGTGTCGGAAGTCGGCATCGGCACCGTCGCCGCCGGCGTCTCGAAGGCCAAGGCCGACCACGTGGTGGTCGCCGGCCATGACGGCGGCACCGGCGCCTCGCCGCTGTCCTCGGTCAAGCACGCCGGCACGCCGTGGGAGCTCGGCCTGGCCGAGACCCAGCAGACCCTGGTCCTGAACGGCCTGCGCAGCCGCATCCGCGTGCAAGCGGATGGCCAGATGCGCACCGGCCGCGACGTCGTGATCGCCGCCATGCTGGGCGCCGACGAAGTGGGCTTCGCCACCGCGCCGCTGGTCGTCGAGGGCTGCATCATGATGCGTAAATGCCACCTGAATACCTGCCCGGTGGGCGTGGCCACGCAGGATCCGGTGTTGCGCGCCAAGTTCCAGGGCAAACCCGAGCACGTGGTGAACTACTTCTTCTTCGTTGCCGAGGAAGCGCGCCAGATCATGGCCCAATTGGGCATCCGCAGCTACGACGAGTTGATCGGCCGCGCCGACCTGCTCGACAAATCGAAGGCGGTCCAGCACTGGAAGGCGCAGGGCCTGGACTTCTCGAACATCTTCTACCAGCCGCAGGTCGACTGTCGCAGCGCCCTGTACCACACGGGCGAGCAGGACCACGGCCTGGATAAAGCGCTGGACCACAAGCTGATCGCGCAAGCGAAAGCCGCGCTGGAAAAGGGCGAGCGCGTCTCGTTCATCTCGCCGGTGAAGAACCTGAACCGGACCGTGGGCGCCATGCTGTCGGGCGAAGTCGCCAAGCGCTATGGACACGCCGGCCTGCCGGACGACACCATCCACATCCAGCTGCAAGGCACGGCGGGCCAGTCGGCGGCGGCCTTCCTGGCCGGCGGCATCACGATCGACCTGGTCGGCGAAGGCAACGACTACGTCGGCAAGGGCCTGTCGGGCGGCCGCATCATCGTGCGCCCGAACACCGAGTTCCGCGGCTGGGCGGTGGACAACATCATCGTCGGCAATACCGTGATGTATGGCGCGATCTCGGGCGAAGCCTTCTTCAACGGCGTGGCCGGCGAGCGCTTCGCGGTGCGTAACTCGGGCGCCATCGCGGTGGTCGAGGGTTGCGGCGACCACGGTTGCGAATACATGACCGGCGGCACCGTCGTGGTGCTGGGCGAGACCGGACGCAACTTCGCGGCCGGCATGTCGGGCGGGGTGGCCTTCGTCTACGATCCGAAGGGCGAGTTCGCGGGCCGCTGCAATACCACGATGGTCAACCTGGAGCCGGTGCTGTCGGCCAAGGAGCAGTGCGACCCGGCGGTCTGGCACAGCCAGACCCGCAATGGCGAGCGCGAATGCGACGAGGTCATCCTGCGCCGCCTGATCGAGCGTCACTTCAAGCATACCGGCAGCACGCGCGCGCGCAACCTGCTGGACGACTGGGCCAACAGCCGCAGCAAGTTCGTCAAGGTGTTCCCGACCGACTACAAGCGCGCCCTCGAGGAGATGCACAACTCGAGCATGGAAGAAGCGAACGACAAGATCGAACTGGCCGCTTAAGCGCCGATAGCAAAGGAAAACATTGTGGGCAAAATCACCGGTTTCATGGAATTCGCACGGCAGGAAGAGGAATACCTCGACCCGCCCGTGCGTCTCAAGAACTACAAGGAATTCGTCGTCACCCTGACCGACGGCCAGGCCAAGGTGCAGGGCGCGCGCTGCATGGATTGCGGCATCCCGTTCTGCAACACGGGCTGCCCGGTCAATAATATGATCCCGGACTGGAACGACCTGGTCTTCCATGGCAACTACCGCCATGCGCTGGACAATCTCCACTCCACCAATAACTTCCCCGAGTTCACCGGCCGCATCTGCCCGGCGCCGTGCGAATCGGCCTGTACCCTCGGCATCAACAACGACCCGGTCGGCATCAAGTCGATCGAGCGCAAGATCATCGACACCGGCTGGGAGCACGGCTGGGTGGTGCCGCAACCCCCCAGCGTCAAGACCGGCAAGAAGGTCGCCATCGTCGGCTCGGGTCCTGCCGGCCTGGCCGCGGCCCAGCAGCTGGCGCGCGCCGGCCACGACGTGACGGTGTTCGAAAAGAGCGACCGCATCGGCGGCCTGCTGCGCTACGGGATCCCCGACTTCAAGATGGAGAAGGACCTGATCGACCGTCGCGTCGAGCAGATGCAGGCCGAGGGTGTCACCTTCCGCACCGGTGTCCTGATCGGCAAGGACTTCCCGGCCACGGTCAGCAATATGGCGCGCGACACGATCTTCCCGGAAGACCTGGAAAAGGACTTCGACGCCGTGATCCTGGCCGGCGGCGCCGAGCAGCCGCGCGACCTGCCGGTCCCGGGCCGCCAATTGAAGGGCGTGCACTTCGCGATGGACTTCCTGCCGCAGCAGAACCGGGTCAATGCCGGCGACAAGCTGAAGGACCAGATCAAGGCCACGGGCAAGCACGTGGTGGTCATCGGCGGCGGCGACACCGGTTCGGACTGCGTCGGCACCTCGAACCGCCACGGCGCGGCCTCGGTCACCCAGTTCGAACTGATGCCGCAGCCGCCGGAACAAGAGAACAAGCCGCTGGTCTGGCCTTACTGGCCGACCCGCCTGCGCACCTCGTCCTCGCACGAGGAAGGCTGCGAGCGCGACTGGGCGGTGGCGACCAAGCGCCTGGAAGGCAAGGGCGGCAAGGTCGAGAAGCTGATCGCCTGCCGCGTCGAATGGAAGGACGGCAAGATGAGCGAAGTGCCGGACAGCGAATTCGAACTCAAGGCCGACCTGGTGTTCCTGGCGATGGGCTTCGTCTCGCCGGTGCAGCAGGTGCTGGACGCCTTCGGCGTGCAGAAAGACCCGCGCGGCAACGTGCGCGCCGCCACCGAGGGCGAAGGCGCCTACCAGACCTCGAACCCGAAGCTGTTCGCGGCCGGCGACATGCGCCGTGGCCAGTCGCTGGTGGTGTGGGCGATCCGCGAAGGCCGCCAGTGCGCGCGCTCGGTCGACGAGTTCCTGATGGGTTCCTCGGTCCTGCCCCGTTGAGATCCCGGTGGCGGACGCGCAATGCGGCCGCCACTACCTTCGCTCCCGCATCGATCGCCGCTTCGTCGAAGGCGGCGATGCCCATCACCCGCGATGGCGCCGGCCGCGCTCATGCGCCAGCCGGACTTCCCCGAACCCCGCCTATACGCCATCCTGCCCAAGTGAAACGCCATCCCGGCATCTGATCCGCGGTTGTATCTTGCGTTGACAAAATGGCGACAGAGTATTGCATATTCTGTCACTTGCTATTTCGTCACGTCGGCCCCAGATTATGGTGCGTTGCAAAAAATGTGGCTTACCGGGCCAGTAATTAGGAGGAGCTTAAACCTGCCCCTTCGGCAGTTTTTGGATGCTGCTTATTGATACAATTCAACAATGCCAATATTGTGAAACATACATATCTTAATAAAAACAATGGCTTATAAGCGGAATTATCTGACTCATTAGTTATTAGTGTTGTAATAGTACGTCGCCGCCTGAGGGTAAAATCGGGTCCCTCAAGCAGGTAAATAGCTTTCTGCACTACAATACCGGATTCCCCAAACATTAATTATGCTGTGTCGAACCTAGTCGAAATCCGCGATCTGCATTTTGCTTACGGTGAGCGTTCCATCCTGTCGAATCTCCGTATGGACTTCCCACGCGGCAAGCTCATTGCGGTCATGGGCGGGTCGGGTTGCGGCAAGACCACGGTGCTGCGCCTGATCGGCGGCCAGATCCGTCCCCAGCGGGGCGAAGTGCGCATCGGCGGCGAAGTCGTGCACCAGCTCGATACCGAGGGCCTGTACCGCCTGCGCCGCCGCATGGGCATGCTGTTCCAGTTCGGCGCGCTGTTTACCGACCTGTCGGTGTTCGATAACGTCGCCTTCCCGCTGCGCGAGCACACCGACCTGTCCGAAGAGCTCATCCGCGACCTGGTCCTGATGAAGCTCAACGCCGTCGGCCTGCGCAATGCGCACCGCCTGAAGCCGGCCGAGATCTCGGGCGGCATGGCGCGCCGCGTGGCCGTGGCGCGCGCGGTGGCGCTGGACCCCGAACTGATCATGTACGACGAGCCGTTCGCCGGCCTCGATCCGATCTCGATGGGCGTGACCGCCAACCTGATCCGCAACCTGAACGACGCGCTGGGCTCGACCTCGATCCTCGTCTCGCACGACGTGCACGAGTGCTTCGCGATCGCCGACTATGTGTACTTCATGTCCGCCGGCAAGATCGTGGCGGAGGGCACGCCGGACGACCTGCGCGTCTCGGAAGACCCTTACGTGAAACAATTCGTCAATGCCGCCCCGGACGGTCCGGTGCCGTTCCATTATCCCGGCAGCTCGCTGGCCGACGACCTGGGCCTGGGAGCGCGCACATGATCGCTCGCGTCCTTGGCCTGGTCGGCTGCACCGTGCGCGAAGGCTTCGCCGGCCTCGGTTTCGCCGTGCGCTCCTTCTTCAACCTGCTGGGCGTCTCGCCGGGCGCTTTCCGCCGCCCTGGCCTGATTTCTGAGCAGATCCATTTTATCGGCAACTATTCGCTGGTGATCATCGCCGTGTCCGGCCTGTTCGTCGGCATGGTGCTGGGCCTGCAGGGTTACTACACGCTGAACCAGTATGGCGCCGAACAGATGCTGGGCCAGGTGGTGGCGCTGGCGCTGGTGCGCGAACTGGGCCCGGTCGTGACCGCGCTGCTGTTCGCCGGCCGCGCCGGCACCTCGTTGACCGCCCAGATCGGCCTCATGAAGGCCGGCGAACAGCTGTCGGCGATGGAAATGATGGCCATCAACCCGGTGCAGCGCGTGCTGGCGCCGCGCTTCTGGGCCGGCGTGATCGCCATGCCAGTCCTGGCCACCGTGTTCTCGGCGGTGGGCGTGCTGGGCGGCTACATCGTCGGCGTGAAACTGATCGGCGTCGACGAAGGATCGTTCTGGTCGCAGATGCAAGCCGGTGTCGATGTGCGAGCTGACGTACTGAACGGCGTGATTAAAAGCTTTATCTTTGGCATCGCAGTGACCTTTACCGCCCTGTTCCAGGGCTACCAGGCCCAGCCGACGCCGGAAGACGTGTCGCGCGCGACCACGCGCACCGTCGTGATTGCATCGCTGCTGGTCTGGGGGCTGAATTTCGTCATGACGGCCCTGATGTTCAATAAATAAGTTTAATAAACGGTTAAAACGGTTACTGTAGGGTATTCAAAATGCATCGCAAAACTATCGACGTCTGGGTCGGCCTGTTCGTTCTGCTGGGTCTGGCCGCGCTGCTGTTCCTGGCTTTCCAGGCAGGAAACATGAGGTCTCTGTCGTTCGGCCAAACGTATTCGATCACGGGCCGTTTCGACAATATCGGCGGGCTCAAGCCGCAGGCGCCGGTCAAGAGCGCGGGCGTGGTGGTCGGTCGCGTGGGTGAGATCACCTTCGACGACAAGAGCTTCCAGGCATCGGTGCGCCTCGATATGGAGTCTGAATATAAATTCCCGAAAGACAGCTCGCTGAAGATTTTGACTGCTGGCTTATTGGGTGAACAATACATCGGCATCGAAGCCGGTGGCGATGAGCAAAATCTGGCGGAGGGCGATCGCATCAACCGTACCCAGTCGGCGACGGTCCTGGAAGACTTAATTAATCAATTTATCTACAGCAAGGCTGCTGAAGGAAAGGAAGGTAGTGAATGAACTACGCCGTCACGCTCTCGCACTTGCGCCTCGGCGCCGCCGCCGCCGCCATCCTGGTCCTGACGGGATGCGCAACGACTGCCTCCAACCCCCAGGATCCGCTGGAAGGCTATAACCGCGCCATGTTCAGCTTCAACGATGCGGTCGACCGCGCCGTGCTGAAGCCGGTGGCCACCGGCTACAAGAACGTCGTGCCGGGCTTTGCCCAGACCGGCGTCGGCAATTTCTTTGGCAATCTGTCGGATGCCTGGAGCTCGGTCAACAACCTGCTGCAGGGTAAACCCGAGCAGGCCGGCACCGATTTCGGCCGCGTTGCGCTGAACTCGACCTTCGGCATCTTCGGCCTGCTCGACATCGCTTCCGAAGCAGGCATGCAGAAAAGCGACGAAGACTTCGGCCAGACCCTGGGCAAATGGGGCGTGCCAAGCGGCCCCTACTTGATTTTGCCGCTGCTGGGCCCATCTACCGTGCGTGATACCGCAGCGTTGCCGGCCGATATCGGCGGTGACATCTGGAAGTACAAGGAGCCAGCCAACTGGCGCAATATCGGCGCGGGCATCCGCGTGATCGATACCCGCGCCAGCCTGCTCGACGCGTCCAGCCTGCTCGAAGACGCCGCACTCGACCGTTACGAGTTCCTGCGCGACGGCTATCTGCAGCGCCGCCAGAGCCAGGTGTACGACGGCGACGTGCCGCGCCAGGCCCCGGACGCCGACGAGCAGTAACAACAAGATCAACCGTGCGCGCGGCCATCGCCGCCGCCAACCGAAAGGAAACCGATGAAGCCATTCATGCACCTGGTCGCCGCCGCCGCCACCGTGGCGTTCTCCACCGTCCTGGTCGCCGCCCCGGTGGCCGCCGCCGAAGCGCCGGACGCGCTGGTCAAGCGCATCAGCAATGAAGTGATCGACAGCGTCAAGGCCGACAAGGACATCCAGGCCGGCAACCGCAGCAAGATCATGGGCCTGGTCAACGAAAAGATCCTGCCCCACGTCGACGCCGAGAAGATGACCCAGCAGGCGGCCGGCCGCCACTGGCGCAGCGCCACCCCGGAACAGAAGCAGAAGCTGACCAAGGAGTTCCGCGACCTGCTGGTGTACACCTACGCCGGCGCGCTGTCGACCATCAAGAACGAGACCGTCGAGTTCAAGCCGATGCGCGGCTCGCCGACCGATAGCGACGTCGAAGTGCGCTCGCAGGTGAACGTCGCCCGCGGCGAACCGATCACCCTGAACTACCGCCTGAGCAACGACAAGGGCAGCTGGAAGATCTATGACGTGAACGTGCTGGGCGCCTGGCTGGTCCAGACCTATACCAGCACCTTCAACAGCGAGATCAGCAAGAGCGGCATCGATGGCCTGATCAAGCGCCTGGCCGACCGCAACGCCCAGCTGGCCTCCAAGCCGCTGGCCGCGCCGGCGAAGTGATCCGTCAACATGGCTGAATCCAACCCGATGCTGTCGATCGACGCCCTGACCTTCCTGACCGCCCACCAGGCGCTGGAGCAGGGCGCGGCGGCGATCCGCGCCGGCGAGACCGTGTTCGATCTCGGCGGCGTGAAGGCGGCCGATTCGTCCGGCGTGGCCCTGCTGCTGGCCTGGCAGCGCCGCGCGCGCGATGCCGGCCACCGGCTCACCTTCGTGAACGTGCCGGACAACGTGCAAAAGCTGGCGGCCCTGTACGGGGTCGACACGCTGCTGCCGCAAGCCTGAAGACCGGCGGCCGACTGGCCGCCGTTTGCATTGCGCCTCTCTCCGGCGTACCCCGCGCAATTCTCCCCTCTGCCCGCTTGACATGGCGATTTCACCTATAATGGACCGTTTCTCCGCACGGTCCTTCGGTGCGCTTACGGGTCGAATCCCATTTCCGCGCGCCGCGCCATCCAACAAGCATGACAGCAATCCAGATTGACAGCGTCGAGAAGAGCTACAAGGGCTTCAAGGCCCTGAAGGGCGTCTCCTTGGACATCGAGGAAGGCGAGTTCTTCGGCCTCTTGGGCCCGAACGGCGCCGGCAAGACCACCCTGATCTCCACCATCGCGGGCCTGATCCGGCCCGATGCCGGCCGCGTGCGCATCCACGGCCACGACGTCGTGAGCGACTTCCGCGAAGCGAGAAAGCGCCTGGGCGTGGTGCCGCAGGAACTGGTGTTCGATCCCTTCTTCACGGTGCGCGAGACCCTGCGCCTGCAGTCGGGCTACTTCGGCATTCGCAACAACGACGCCTGGATCGACGAGGTGATGCACAACCTCGATCTCACCGACAAGGCCGACGTGAACATGCGCGCGCTGTCGGGCGGCATGAAGCGGCGCGTGCTGGTGGCGCAGGCCCTGGTGCACCGTCCGCCCGTGATCGTGCTCGACGAGCCGACCGCCGGCGTCGACGTCGAGCTGCGCCAGACCCTGTGGAAGTTCATCGCGCGTTTGAACCGCGAGGGCGGCCACACCGTGGTCCTCACTACCCACTACCTCGAGGAAGCGCAAGCCATGTGCCAGCGCGTGGCCATGCTCCGGCGCGGCAATGTGGTGGCGCTCGACACCATGAGCGCGCTGCTGCGCCGCGTGTCGGGTTCGCAGCTGGTGGTGCACCTGAAGTCGGGGGATCTGCCCGAGTCGCTGCGCCATCTCGTCTCGCACGACGAGCACACCAACGGCAATGGCAACGGCGGCGGCAACAAGTACACGCTGCGCGTGAACGATTATTCGGAGGTCGAGCCGATCCTGGCGCGCCTGCGCGAGAACGGCGCCGTCATCGACGAGATGCAGCTGGAGCAGGCCGACCTCGAGGACATCTTCATCCAGATCATGGAGGAGGGCAAGTAATGTTCTCGATCGGTTTCCGTACCCTGTTCTACAAGGAGTCGCTGCGCTTCTGGAAGGTCGCGACCCAGACCGTGGCCGCGCCGGTGGTCACCGCCATGCTCTACCTCCTGATCTTCGGCCACGTGCTCGACGGCCGGGTCGAGATGCTCGACGGCGTCGCCTACACCTCGTTCCTGATCCCGGGCCTGGTGATGATGAGCGTGCTGCAGAACGCCTTCGCCAACTCGTCCTCGTCGCTGATCCAGTCCAAGATCAGCGGCAACCTGGTGTTCATCCTGCTGCCGCCGCTGTCGCACGCCGAGATCCTGTCCGCCTACGTGCTGGCCTCGATGCTGCGCGGGATCGTGGTCGGCGCCGGCGTGTTCGCCATCACCGCCTGGTTCGCCCACCTGGAGTTCGTGGCGCCGGTGTGGATCGTGGTGTTCGCCCTGCTGGGCGCGGCCATCCTCGGCACCATGGGCACGATCGCCGGCATCTGGGCCGAGAAGTTCGACCAGCTGGCGGCTTTCCAGAACTTCCTGATCATGCCGGCGACCTTCCTGGCCGGCGTGTTCTATTCCGTCCAAAAACTGCCGCCTTTCTGGCTCGCCGTCTCGCATTTCAACCCGTTCTTTTATATGATTGACGGGTTCCGCTATGGGTTCTTCGGCCAGTCCGACGTTTCGCCATGGACCAGCCTGGCCGTCGTGACCGTGTTCTTCGCGGTGCTGACGGGCGTGGCGATCAATCTGCTCAAGCGCGGCTACAATCTGCGCCATTAATAGTACAAAGTTTAACTGGAGTTATCGTGGCGACCACACCCGAACTGATCCACGGCTATATCAGCGCCGGCCTCGAATGCACCCACCTCGACGTGAAGGGCGATGGCCATCACTTCGAGGCCGTGATCGTCTCGCCTGCCTTCGCCGGCAAGCGTCCCATCCAGCGTCACCAGATCGTGTACGCCGCGCTGGGCGACCGCATGCGCGAGGAAATCCACGCGCTGTCGATGAAAACCCTGACCCCTGAAGAATTCGGAGGATAAGCATGGACAAGCTCCAGATCGTCGGCGGCAAGCGCCTGGCTGGTGAGATTTCGGTATCCGGCGCCAAGAACGCGGCGCTGCCCATCCTGTGCGCCGGCCTCTTGACCGCCGGCGACCTGCAGCTGTCGAACGTGCCGCGCCTGCATGACGTGCGCACCATGCTCAAGCTCCTGGAAAAGACCGGCCTGAAGGTCGTGCAGGATGATGAAAACGTCACCCTGAACGGCGGCGCCATCGACACCCTCGAAGCGCCGTACGAGCTGGTGAAGACCATGCGCGCCTCGATCCTGGTGCTGGGTCCCCTGCTGGCGCGTTTCGGCGAAGCCAAGGTCTCGCTGCCGGGCGGCTGCGCGATCGGCTCGCGTCCGGTCGACCAGCACATCAAGGGCCTGCGCGCGATGGGCGCCGAGATCACGATCGAGGGCGGCTACATCTACGCCAAGGCGAAGAAGCTGAAGGGCGCGCGCATCCACACCGACATGATCACCGTGACCGGCACCGAGAACCTCTTGATGGCCGCCACCCTGGCCGAAGGCGAGACGGTGCTCGAGAACGCCGCGCGCGAGCCGGAAGTGACCGACCTGGCCAATCTACTCGTGGCCATGGGCGCGAAGATCGAGGGCATCGGCACCGACCGCCTGGTGATCCAGGGCGTGGACGAACTGCACGGGGCCACCCATGCGGTGATCTCGGACCGCATCGAGGCCGCGACTTTCCTGTGCGCGGTGGCGGCTACCGGCGGCGACATCGTGCTGACCAATACCCGCACCGACATCTTCGACGTCGCGCTCGACAAGCTGCGCGAGATCGGCCTGCAGCTCACCGTCGGTGAACATACCATCCGCGCGCAGATGGACGGCCGTCCGCGTCCGGTCTCGTTCCGCACCACCGAATATCCGGGCTTCCCGACCGATATGCAGGCCCAGTTCATGGCCGTGAACACGATCGCGGACGGTGCGTCGAAAGTCACCGAGACGATCTTCGAGAACCGCTTCATGCACGTGCAGGAGATGAACCGCCTCGGCGCGCACATTTCGACCGAAGGCAATACTGCCTTCATCAAGGGCGTCGAACGCCTGGTCGGCGCGCCGGTGATGGCGACCGACCTGCGCGCCTCGGCTTCCCTGGTGATCGCCGGCATGGCGGCCGAGGGCACGACCCTGATCGACCGCATCTACCACCTCGATCGCGGCTACGACCGGATGGAAGTGAAACTGTCGGCCGTTGGCGCCGCGATTGTCCGTATTAAGTAAGTACGTATTAAATAAACTCAAGCACATGACATTCAATGGCGTACATGGAGAACCCCAGCTGATCCTGGCGCTTTCCAAGGGCCGCATCTTCGAAGACACCCTGCCGCTGCTGTCGGCGGCCGGGATCGAGGTGCTGGAAAACCCCGAGACTTCGCGTAAACTCATCCTCTCGACCAACGATCCGGGCGTGCGGGTGCTGATCGTGCGCGCGTCCGACGTGCCGACTTACGTCCAGCATGGCGCGGCCGATTTCGGCGTGGCCGGCAAGGACGTGCTGCTCGAGCATGGCGGAGAAGGGCTGTATCAGCCGATCGACCTGCGCATCGCCCAGTGCCGCATGTCGGTCGCGGTCAACGCCGGCTTCGACTACGACAGCGCCGTGCGCCAGGGCGCGCGCCTGCGGGTGGCCACCAAGTTCGTCAACACCGCGCGCGAGCACTTCGCCAGCAAGGGCGTGCACGTCGACCTGATCAAGCTGTACGGCTCGATGGAACTGGCGCCGCTGGTCGGCCTGTCGGACGCCATCGTCGACGTCGTTTCGACCGGCGGCACCCTGCGCGCCAACAACCTGGTCGAAGTCGAAAAAATCATGGACATCTCCTCGCGCCTGGTGGTGAACCAGGCCGCGCTCAAGCTCAAGCGAGAGCGCCTGCAACCGATTCTCGAGGCGTTTGAACGCGCCTCCCAACGACAAGGCTGAAGCATCATGGCAGTACAGATCCGCAAGTTAGACTCCACCGCGCCCGACTTCAAGAACACCCTCGACGCCCTGCTGGCGTTCGAAGCGGAAACCGATGACGCCATCGAGACCGCGGTCGCGCATATCCTGCGCGACGTGAAGGCGCGCGGCGACGCGGCTGTGCTGGAGTACACCAACAAGTTCGACCGCATCCCCAACGGCGGCGCGAAGTCGATGGCCGAATTCGACATTGGCCAGGCCGAGTTGGACCAGGCCCTGGCCGCGCTGCCGGAAGCCCAGCGCGCCGCGCTGCAGGTGGCGGCCGACCGCGTGCGCGTGTTCCACGAGCGCCAGAAGGACGCCTCGACCGGCTTCACCTTCACCGAGCCCGATGGCACGGTGCTGGGCCAGCGCGTGACCCCGCTGGACCGGGTCGGCATCTATGTCCCGGGCGGCAAGGCGGCGTATCCGTCGTCGGTGCTGATGAACGCGATTCCGGCCCACGTCGCCGGCGTGAAAGAAATCATCATGGTCGTGCCGACCCCGGACGGCGTGAAGAACCAGATGGTCTTGGCCGCCGCCGCGATCGCCGGCGTGACCCGCGTGATCACCATCGGCGGCGCGCAAGCCGTCGGCGCGCTGGCCTACGGCACCGAGACCATCCAGCCGGTCGACAAGATCGTCGGCCCCGGCAACGCCTATGTCGCCGCCGCCAAGCGCCGCGTGTTCGGCGTGGTCGGCATCGACATGATCGCCGGCCCGTCCGAGATCCTGGTGCTGTGCGACGGCACCACCGATCCGGACTGGGTGGCGATGGACCTGTTCTCGCAGGCCGAGCACGACGAACTGGCCCAGGCCATCCTGCTGTGCCCCGACGCCGACTACATCGCGAAAGTGGAGCAGAGCATCCACAAGCTGCTGCCGACGATGCCGCGCAAGGACACGATCACCACGTCGATGACCGACCGTGGCGCGCTGATCAAGGTGCGCGACATGGACGAGGCCTGCGAGATTGCCTCAAGCATCGCCGCCGAACACCTCGAAATCTCGGCGCTCGATCCGATGCAGTGGGCGGATAAAATCCGCCACGCGGGCGCGATGTTCCTGGGACGTTTTTCATCCGAGTCGCTGGGCGACTATTGCTGCGGCCCGAACCACGTGCTGCCGACCTCGCGCACGGCGCGCTTCTCGTCGCCACTGGGCGTGTACGACTTCCAGAAACGCTCGTCGATCATCCAGGTCAGCGAAGCCGGCGCCCAGACGCTGGGCAAGGTCGCTGCCACCCTCGCGTATGGCGAAGGCCTGCAGGCGCACGCGCGCAGCGCCGAGCTGCGTCTGGATCCCACGCAGTTGCAAAACCTGCCGCAGGCATCATGACGTCCTGGGTCAACCAGGTATTCTGCGAGGATGCGCTGGCCGGCCTGGCGCGCATCCCGGACGGGTCCATCGACCTGATCCTGACCGACCCGCCCTACAACCTGGGCAAGGACTACGGCAACGCGTCGGACCAGCAAAGCGTCGAGGCCTACCTCGCCTGGACCGAGCAGTGGATCGACGCCGCCATCCCCAAGCTCAAGCCCAACGGCAGCCTGTACATCTTCCTCACCTGGCGCTTCGCGCCCGAGATCTTCGTGATGCTGAAAAAACGCATGATGATGATGAACGAGATCATCTGGGACCGCCGCGTGCCATCGATGGGCGGCAGCGTGCGCAGCTTCTCCTCGGTGCACGACACCATCGGCTTCTTCGCCAGGCGCAAGGATTACTATTTCGACCTGGACGCGGTGCGCATCCCGTATGACGCCGAGACCAAGAAGGCGCGTTCGCGCTCGATCTTCGTCGGCGCCAAGTGGCTCGAAGTCGGCTACAACCCGAAGGACGTGTGGAGCGTGTCGCGCCTGCACCGCGAGCATCCGGAGCGCGCCGACCATCCGACCCAGAAGCCGCTCGAGATCATCGAGCGCATGGTCAAGGCCTCCTGCCCGCCGGGCGGCATCGTGCTCGACCCCTTCATGGGCAGCGGCACCACGGCCATCGCCGCCAAGCGCCTGGGCCGCCAGTACACCGGCTTCGAACTGAATCCCGATTACTGCGCCATCATTGCCGAACGCTTGGCCGCGCCTGAGGTGCCGGTCAGCGGGGCGAAAGCAAAAAAATTGCGCAAGGCCGCCAAGGCCGCCAACATCACGGAAGAAACATCATGACCGACATCGCCAAACTGATCGAGAACACCATCCGCGCCGACGTGCGCGCCGTGGGCAGCTATCACGTGCCGGACTCGATCGGCTACGTCAAGCTCGACTCGATGGAAAACCCATACCAGCTGCCCGAGCCGCTGCGCGCCGAACTGGGCGCGCGCCTGGCCGAGGCGGCCCTGAACCGCTATCCGGTGCCGTCCTACCGCACCCTCAAGGACAGGATCTGCAGCAAGCTGGGCGTCCCGGAAGGCTATGACGTCCTGCTCGGCAACGGCTCGGACGAGCTGATCACGATCCTGGCGACCGCGATCGCGCGCCAGGAACGCGAAGCCGGCAGCCGCCGCGCCGTGGTGATGGCCCCGGTCCCGGCCTTCGTGATGTTCTCGCGCTCGGCCCAGTTCGCGGGCGCCGACTTCGTCGGCGTGCCGATCCAGTCCGATTTCTCGCTCGACCTGCCGGCCATGCTGGCGGCGATTGCCGAGCACAAGCCGTCGCTGGTATTCCTGGCCTATCCGAACAACCCGACCGGCAACCTGTACGATGCCGGCGACATGGTCGCGATCATCGAGGCCGTGGGCGAGCATGGCATCGTGGTGGTCGACGAGGCGTATCAACCGTTCGCCCGGGTCAGCTTCATGGAGCGGCTGCCGCAACACCCGAACCTGGTCGTGATGCGCACCCTGTCCAAGCTGGGCCTGGCCGGTATCCGCCTCGGCTATATGTCGGCCGCCGCGCCGCTGCTGGCGGAGTTCGAGAAGGTGCGCCCGCCGTACAACGTCAATGTGCTCACGCAAGTGGCGGCCGAGTTCGCGCTCGACCACCTGGACGTGCTGGACCGCCAGGCCGGCCTGCTCAACGAGGAACGCACCCGCCTGGCCGCCGCCCTGGCGGCCCTGCCCGGTGTGGAAGTGTTCCCGTCGGCCGCCAATTTCATCTCGCTGCGCGTGCCCGATGCCGAGCGCGCCTGTGCGATTCTCCATGGCGAGAAGGTCTTGATCAAAAATTTGAGTAAAATGCATAAATTGCTGGCCAACTGCATCCGCGTCACGGTCAGCACCCCCGAAGAGAACGACCAGTTCCTGGCAGCCCTGAAGACGTCGCTGTAATCCAGCGCCCCTGACGGACACCATTTAATCCAGTCGGCTCCTGCCCAGCAAGAGACCGACCGACGACCGCCCTTAGCAATGACCCGCACTGCCGACATCACGCGCAATACCAACGAGACGCAGATCCGCGTCTCGATCAACCTCGACGGCACCGGCCGCCAGAAGCTCAATACCGGCGTCCCCTTCCTCGACCATATGCTCGACCAGATCGCGCGTCACGGCATGTTCGACCTCGAGGTCGAGGCCGTGGGCGACCTGCACATCGACGCCCACCATACGGTGGAAGACGTCGGCATCACGCTGGGCATGGCCGTGGCCAAGGCCATCGGCGACAAGAAGGGCATCGTCCGCTACGGCCACTCGTACGTGCCGCTGGACGAAGCGCTGTCGCGCGTGGTGATCGATTTCTCGGGCCGTCCCGGCCTGGAGCTGCACGTGCCGTTCACGCGCGCCATGATCGGCGCCTTCGACGTCGACCTGACCGGCGAATTCTTCCGCGGCTTCGTGAACCACGCGGCGGTCACCCTGCACATCGACAACCTGCGCGGCGTGAACGCCCACCACCAGTGCGAGACGGTGTTCAAGGCCTTCGGCCGTGCGCTGCGCATGGCCACCGAGCTGGACCCGCGTGCGGCCGGCATCATCCCGTCGACCAAGGGCAGCCTGTAATCATGGCCAACAAGATCGTCGTCGTCGATGGACTCGGTAACCTGCGCTCGGTGGCGCAGGCGCTGCGCGCCGCCGCGCCCGAGGCCGACGTCCTCATTTCCAGCTCGGCCGCGGACCTGGACCGCGCCGACCGCATCGTGCTGCCGGGCCAGGGCGCCATGCGCGACTGCATGCGCAGCCTGCGCGAATCCGGTCTCGAAGACGCGCTGATGCGCGCCGCCAGGACCCGTCCGATCATGGGCGTGTGCGTGGGCGAGCAGATGCTGTTCGATGAAAGTGAAGAGAACGAAGGCACCCCCGGCCTGGGCCTGTTGCCCGGCAAGGTGGTGCGGTTCCAGTTGGACGGCAAGCTGCAGGCCGACGGCTCGCGCTTCAAGGTCCCGCAGATGGGCTGGAACCAGGTGCGCCAGGCGCGTCCCCACCCGCTGTGGGAGGGCGTCGAGGACGGCAGCTATTTCTATTTCGTGCATAGTTACTACGCCGCGCCGGAGAACCGCGACGACGTGATCGGCGAGACCGACTACGGCGGCCCGTTCTGCTGCGCCGTCGGCCGCGATAATATCGTCGCCACCCAGTTCCACCCCGAAAAGAGCGCCGCCGCCGGGCTGCGCCTGTACCGCAATTTCATTCACTGGAATCCGTGATTCCGCGTTTTAAACCGTCAACCAACCGACAACGACCATGCTGCTGATCCCCGCCATCGACCTGAAAGACGGTCACTGCGTTCGCCTGAAACAAGGCGATATGGACCTCGCCACCGTGTTTTCCGAAGATCCCGCCGACATGGCGCTGCATTGGCTGAAGAAGGGCGCGCGTCGCCTGCACCTGGTCGACCTGAACGGCGCATTCGCGGGCAAGCCGAAGAACGAGTCCGCCATCAAATCGATCCTGCAGGTGGTGCAGGAATACGCCGAAGACAATGGCCTGGACGAGATCCCGGTCCAGCTGGGCGGCGGCATCCGCGACCTCGACACCATCGAGCGCTACCTGGACGACGGCATCAGCTACATCATCGTCGGCACCGC
The DNA here is from genome assembly GCF_000315425.1 of Massilia timonae CCUG 45783. Classification (GTDB taxonomy): domain Bacteria; phylum Pseudomonadota; class Gammaproteobacteria; order Burkholderiales; family Burkholderiaceae_D; genus Telluria; species Telluria timonae. The sequence goes on from NZ_JH992922.1 coordinate 1,111,893, forward strand.
CGCGGTCAAGAACCCGGGCTTCCTGCACGACGCCTGCGGCGCCTTCCCGGGCCACATCATCGTCGGCCTGGACGCCAAGGATGGCAAGGTCGCGACCGACGGCTGGAGCAAGATGTCGGGCCACGAAGTCATCGACCTGGCCAAGAAATTCGAAGGCTATGGCGTCGAATCGATCATCTACACCGACATCGGCCGCGACGGCATGATGGCCGGCGTGAACATCGAGGCGACCGTCAAGCTGGCGCGCGCGGTGAAGATTCCCGTGATCGCCTCGGGCGGCGTGCACGTGCTGGCCGACGTCGAAGCGCTGTGCGCGGTGCAGGACGAAGGCATCGAGGGCGTGATCTGCGGCCGTTCGATCTACGAAGGCACGCTCGACCTGGCCTCGGCCCAGGAGCGCGCGGATGAACTGACGGAAGGGGCGCAAACCTGAACACGTCGTTCCCGCGCAGGCGGGAACCCAAGTTTTACGCGCAGTCGATCTGCATGCGAACTTGGGTCCCCGCCTGCGCGGGGATGACGTGCCGGCGCTGAGAAATCATGCTAGCTAAACGCATTATCCCCTGCCTCGACGTCACCGGCGGCCGCGTGGTCAAGGGCGTCAATTTCACCGAGCTGCGCGATGCCGGCGACCCGGTCGAGATCGCGCGCCGCTACGACGCCCAGGGCGCCGACGAGATCACCTTCCTCGACATCACCGCCTCCAGCGACGGCCGCGACCTGATCCTGCCGATCATCGAAGCCGTCGCCTCGACCGTGTTCATCCCGCTCACCGTCGGTGGCGGCGTGCGCAAGGTCGAGGACGTGCGGCGCCTGCTCAATGCCGGCGCCGACAAGGTCAGCATGAACACCTCGGCCGTCACCAATCCGCAACTGGTGTTCGACGCCGCCAACAAGCACGGCTCGCAGTGCATCGTGGTGGCGATCGACGCCAAGGAGACCGGTCCCGGCAAGTGGGAGGTCTTCACCCATGGCGGGCGCAATGCCACCGGTCTCGACGCGGTGGAATGGGCGCGCAAGATGGAGAGCCTCGGCGCCGGTGAGTTGCTGCTCACTTCGATGGACCGCGACGGCACGAAAATCGGCTTCGACCTGGGCCTGACCCGCGCCGTCTCGGACGCCGTGGGCATCCCCGTCATCGCTTCCGGCGGCGTCGGCGGCCTGAAGGACCTGGCCGACGGTGTGCTCGAAGGCCATGCCGATGCGGTGCTGGCCGCCAGCATCTTCCACTACGGGCAGCACACGGTCGGCGAGGCCAAGCGCTACATGCTCGACCGTGGCATCCCGATGCGCCTCGCTTAAGGAAAGCCACATGCCGACCAATGCCAAGTGGCTCAACAAGGTGCGCTGGGACGAGCACGGCCTGGTGCCGGTGATCGCCCAGGAAGCGGCGACCGGCGACATATTGATGTTCGCCTGGATGAACCGCGACGCCCTGACCCGCACCGTCGAGACGGGCGAAGCCGTGTACTGGAGCCGCTCGCGCAAGAAGCTGTGGCACAAGGGCGAAGAGTCCGGCCACATCCAGAAGGTGAGCGAGATCCGCCTCGATTGCGACGAAGACGTGGTCTTGCTCAAGATCGAGCAGGTGGGCGGCATCGCCTGCCATACCGGCCGCCATTCCTGCTTCTTCCAGAAGTACGACAACGGCGACTGGCACAGCGTCGAACCGGTGCTGCAGGACCCCGACACCATTTATTCCCCGGACAAGAAGAAGACCCCATGAGCGTTACCCTGGCCCGCGTCGCGGCCGTGATCGAATCGCGCAAGCCCGAACACGGCGGCGACCCCGCGACCTCCTACGTCGCCAAGCTGTTCGCCAAGGGCGACGACGCCATCCTCAAGAAGATCGGCGAGGAAGCCACCGAGCTGGTGATGGCGGCCAAGGACGCGCGCGTGGCGAACGACCCGTCCAAAGTGCTCTACGAATGCGCCGACCTGTGGTTCCATTCGATGGTGCTGCTGGCCAGGTTCGACCTGACGCCGCAACAGGTGCTGGACGAGCTGGCGCGGCGCGAAGGCGTGTCCGGCATCGTTGAAAAAGCTGCACGCAAGGAATAAATAGTTCCTGAAGCGTTGCAAGTGAGCACCTGCTCACTGTGCGTGGCCGTGCTTCCGGTGTCATAATCGGGGACTGAGCGTCATACCGATGTCATGCGGCGTTGATACGATGCCTCGGCTTCGCGGGCCTGTAAGTCCTTGAAATGTTGTAATAATCTGGAGACAAGATGGATAACTGCATTTTTTGCAAGATCGTCGCCAAGCAGATCCCGGCCGCCGTCGTCTATGAAGACGAGGACGTGCTGGCATTCAAGGACATCAACCCGGCGGCGCCGGTGCACTTGCTGGTGATTCCGAAGCGGCACGTGTCCACCTTGTCCGACTGCACCGAGGAGCATACGGCGCTGCTCGGCAAGATGCTCGCGCTGGCGCCGAAGCTTGCGAAAGAGAATGGTATTGACGTCAAAATCGGCGCCGACGGCAAGCCGGGCGGCGGCTTCAAGACCCTGATCAATGCCGGTCCGGACGGCGGGCAAGAGGTGTATCACCTGCACCTGCATATGTACGGTGGCCCGCGTCCGTGGCGCGGACTGGGCTTGTGAAGCGGCCTCTAAGCCAGGACTAAGTTTCAATGGGGGCAGAGTGCCCCCGCATCGCGTATACTGTGGTAGACGCTTTCCCGATTTTTCAGGCGCGTGCGCCTTGCTAGGAGAAATAACATGGGTGGTTTGAGTATTTGGCACTGGGTCATCGTGCTGGTGGTCGTGATGCTGATCTTCGGCACCAAAAAGATCAGCAATATGGGTTCCGACCTGGGCAAGGCCGTCAAGGGCTTCAAGGATGGCGTCAAGGGCGACGAAGAGAAGGCTGCCGAAGCCAACCCGGCCCAGCCGACGCAGCAGGTGGCCGACAAGTCGACCATCGACGTGGAAGCCCGCGACAAGACCCGCTTGTAATCCGCAGTCCCCATGATCGACCTCGGACTGTCGAAAATCGCGATCATCGGCGTGGTCGCCCTGATCGTGATCGGCCCTGAAAAGCTGCCCAAGGTGGCGCGCATGGCCGGCACGCTCTATGGCCGCGCCCAGCGCTACCTGCATGACGTGAAGTCCGAGGTCAGCCGCGAGATCGAGCTCGACGAGCTGCGCAACCTGCACAAGGAAGTGCAGGAGAAAGCGCAATCGTTCAAGAGCGAGGTCGAGTCGGCCACCAGCGATTTCGAGTCGTCCGTCACCAGCCACGTCGACGAGGTCGAGGCCTTGTGGGATGACCGCGCGGTGCACGACAGCAGCGCCACGACGGTCACGCCGACCGTGGCCGACATCGACCGCAAGGCCAGGGATTTCCGCCGCAAGAAGCTGGTGCGCACCTCGAGCGTGCCGGCCTGGTACAAGAACCGCCATGGCACCAAGCGCCATGTGATGTCGGGCGCCGCCCGGGTGCGCAAGTTCCGCCCCGGCAACGCCAGCAAATCCAATTCTTCTTTCTTCTAAATGACTGAGCAAGCCGCCGGCGAAGACACTTTCATCTCGCACCTGGTCGAGCTGCGTGACCGCCTGGTCAAGGCCTCGATCGGGATCGCGATCGTGTGCGCCGCGCTGATGGCGTGGCCGGGGCCGTCGCATATCTACGACCTGATCGCCGCGCCGATGATCGCCTCGATGCCGCCCGGCTCGACCATGATCGCCACCGGCGTCATCTCGCCGTTCCTGGTGCCGATGAAGGTCACCCTGCTGCTGTCCTTCATCCTGGCGCTGCCCTGGGTGTTCTACCAGGCCTGGGCTTTCGTCGCGCCCGGCCTGTATGCCCACGAAAAGCGCCTGGTGCTGCCGCTGGTGATCTCGTCCTCGGTCCTGTTCATCGCCGGCGTCGCGTTCTGCTACTTCTTCGTGTTCGGCCGCGTGTTCCACTTCATCGGCGAATTCGCGCCGACCTCGATCGCGGTCATGCCCGATATCGAAAACTACCTCGATTTCGTGATGTCGATGTGCCTGGCCTTCGGCGCCTCGTTCGAGGTGCCGGTGGTGGTCGTGATCCTGGTGCGCATGGGCATCGTCAGCCTCGAGAAGCTGCGTTCGGTGCGTTCCTACGTGATCGTCGGCGCCTTCGTGATTGCCGCCATCGTCACCCCGCCGGACGTGGTCAGCCAGCTGGCCCTGGCCATTCCGATGTGCCTGCTCTACGAGCTGGGCCTGCTGGTGGCGCCGATGTTCGCGCGCGCCACCCGCGCGCCGGAAGAAACCGCATAACAATGTACGCCGGGCGCTGCCCCGGCGCTACGGACAATTCCCCACGATGTAGTACCCCTGCGCCGTCTGCGCCAGCGTGCTGGTGAAGAAGGTGTTGTACAGTCCCATGTTCTGGTTCGAGCCGTTGGCGAGCGCATAGCCGCCGCTCGCGTGCGCGCGCCCCGCCTGGACATGGGCATAGTTGCTGGCGCTGGACGTGGTGCAGGTGAATACCGGCGGCGGCGTGCCCGTCCCCACCTGGAAGGCGGGAAGGGCGCAGGCATTCGACGTTTGTCCGTTATTGCCGATGGCCGTCACGCTGCCGCCGTAGCTGCCGTCCGCGCGGTTCGCATAGGCCTTGCTGAAGGCGGCGCCGCTGCCGGCCGCATCGTCGTCGACCGGCGACGGGCCGTTGAGCAGCACCCGGTAGCCGGCGATCGACCCTTCGGCGAAACTGGCGGCGCCGTTCACCGTGACCGTCGATCCCGACACGCTGGCGCTGCACGAGGCCATGACGGGCGCCGGCGCCTGCGACACCCGCAGGTTCTTGTTGAACCAGAAATCCATGATGAAGGCCGGGTAGTTCACGCGGGTCGCATTCACGTAGTTGGCGTTCTGGCCGCCCGTGCCGGCGGGCCAGGCGTGGCCGAGCCCTGTCACCGTGATCTGCGAGGTGCGCACCTTGCCGTTCGCGTCCGTGTATTCCACATTGCTGCCGCTGCCCGGCACGGTCACCGCCGCGCCTTGCGTCCAGGCGCCGCCATACACCTGGCGCATGGCGGCGGCGTCCAGCGGGCCATAGGCTTGCGCCACCGTGTAGTCGCTGCTTCCCCAGATCACGCCCGTGACCTGGGTCGCGAAATGGTCAAGCGCGCTGCCCGCCATCGCGCGGCAGGCATTGGCCGCGGTGGTCGCCGTATAGCCGGAAGGGACGATCGAGATCTGGCCGGTGGTGACGCCCGGCGGCGGGGCGGCCGACAGGCCCAGGCCGGCGAAGATCTCGGGCGCGGTGCAGCCCAGCACCATGGCCTTGGCGCCGCCCGAGGACAGGCCGGCCACGTACACCTGTTTCGGATCGATCGCGTATTGCGGGTTGGAGAGGAAGCGGTTGATCAGGTCGAGCAGCACCGCCGTGTGGCCATAGGAACGGCTGCGGTTGGTGGCGGCCCAGTCCCAGCAGTGGGTACCATAGACGTTGCCGGTGGCGTTCGGCGCCAGGATCACCGCGCCGTACTGGTCGGCCACCGCCTTCCAGTTGTAGCCGGCGTCGCCGCTGCCGTTGATCACGTCGCCGCCCGCGGTCTGGGCGCAACCGTGCAGCACCAGCACCAGCGCGCGCTTGTTGTCCAGGCTAGGTGGCGTGGCGGGCCAGTAGTAGTAGCCGCTCAGGGCGCCGCCGTGGGTGGTATCGTTGGCCCAGACCTGGTTGGCGCTCCAGGCGCCGGGGCCGGCCTGGACCGGGGTCTGGGCGAAGGCAGGGGGCAACGGCGCACACAGCGCCAGGCAGATCGCGGCTTGCGCCGCTCGTCGGTGGAAGGGCAGCATGCGGAGTCTCCGAATATGGTTGTCGTGGGCTTGCCGGTGTCGGCCTGCCACATTCATCATAGTTCGGGAGACGGGGCGCACAAGCGGGCGTGCGAGCACGCCGCTTGTGCGTTTTTGCACGGCCTGGACAGCCATGCGGACGGGGTTACTGCATCAACTCCGAGATCATCTTGACCGGCGCATTGCCGTAGCTGAGGAACTGGTCGTGGAATTCCTTCAGCTTGAAGCGCTCGCCCAGCTGCTGCTTGCGGCGTTCGCGCAGTTCCATGATCTGGTGGTAGCCGCTGAAGTAGCTGGTCAGCTGCACCGAGGTCAGGGTCACGCGGCGCCATTTTTCGTCGGCTTCCTGGCGCGTCTGGAAGGCCTGGCGCGTGAGCAGGTCGATCGCCGCCTCTTGCCCCATGCCGTTCACGTGCACGCTGTAGTCGAGGATGGTGTTGGTCACGCTGCGCAGGTTCCATTTCGAGTACATCAGCCACATCTCGGGCGCGTTGTCGCCGTAGCCCGATTCGAGCATCATGCGCTCGCCATACACGGCCCAGCCTTCGACCATGGCGCCATTGCCGAACAGCGACTTGATCAGGGAAGGCGAGCGGTTGGCGTGCACCAGTTGCGCATAGTGGCCGGGGATCGCCTCGTGGATGTTCAGGATCTGCAGGATCCACTCGTTGTACTCGCGCAGGCTGCTCTCGGCCTGTTCCGGGGTGAGGTTGTCCATCGGCGTGACGTTGTAATACGTCTTGTCCTTCGAGCGGTAAGGGCCCGGCGCGTCGATGCTGGCGCCGGCCACGCCGCGCTGGTACATCGGGGTCTCTCGCACCTCGAGCGGCTTGCTCGGGTCCAGCGTCAACAGGTCATGCTTGATCACCCAGTCCTGCAGCAGCGGGATCTGGCGCCGGATCTCGGCGAAGAAGTTCTCGCGTGCGACGTGGCGGCTCGATAACTTGTCGATCATCATGCCGATCTTCTGGAAGCGGTCCTGCGGCTTGGCGACGCCCGCCATATAGCGCGGCCACAGCTCGTCCGAGATGCGGTCCATGTTCGACAGCAGTTCCTCGCGCGTGACCAGGGCCTTGCGGAAGGTCTCTTCGGCGCTGGAGGACGACTGGATGTCGAGCGCGAACTTCTGCTCGTACAGCGCCTTGCCGGCGCGGAAAGGACGCGCCTTGCCGTTGGCCGCCTGGCGCTGCTCGACACCGTTCAAAAAGTCGACGTAACCCAGCACCGCGCTGCCGGCGTTGGCGATGCGCTGGGCAAAGATCGCCTTCTCTTGCGGCGTCAGGATCGATTCCTCGGCCGCCTTGCCCAGGTCGGCCAGCACGGCCAGCGTGCCCGGCGCCTGGCCGATCGCGAGCTGGGTGTGCTCGCGCGTCGGGTTGGTAATGGAAGCCTGCGCCGCCGCGTAATAGTCCGGCACGTCGGCCAGGCGCTTGAGGATGGTGCGCAGGCGCTGCGGCTTGGCCGCGTAGTCGGTGTTCAGGATCAGGTCGAGCGGCGCGGCGACGTTGTACTGCGATGGGTTCCACTCGTGTTCGCGCCAGGTGGTGAGGCGCCAGCGGTCCTTCTCCAGCTTGTTGACCAGGAGGGCCAGGTCGGTGCGGTAGCGCGGCGACAGCTGCCTGGGATCGAGCTTGCCGAATTTTTCCAGCCACTCGTTGGCGAAGGCGAGCTGTTTCGCGCGCGTGTCGGCGTTCGGGATGGTGAGATTCGCTGCGTGGTCGAACTTGCCGACGTAGATGCCGCCCTCGGGATCCATGCGCCACAGGGCGGTCAGGTATTGCATGCTCAGGGTCGACATGCGGCGGTCGACGCGCGTTTCCGCGGCGTTGGCGCCGGCCGCCCCCGCGGCTGCGGCGCCGGCGCCGACGGCAGCGGCGCCGACCAGGGCCTTCTTGCCCTTGCTGGAAGTCTTCTTCTTGACGACCTTCGAGGATTTCGCCTTGCCCTTGGCTGGCTTGGAGGTGGCGGCGACGGCCGGCGTCAGTGCGAAACACGCCAGCAAGGCCGCCAGCGCGATTTTCGTTTTCATCATCGTATTCAGCCCTGTAACTAAGGAGATGTCTTGCTCGCGGGAGGCGCGAAGGCGTGCAGATTAGCACTAATTGCATCATTTGCGGGCAGCTGAAACATTCCGACACGCATGAATACCAATATTGACGAATCGATAAAATCAGCGCCCGAGTCCCGCCTTGAGCATCTCCAGCATATCCCCCGGCGACATGCGCGCCGCCATCTCGGTCCCTTCCAGCAGGCTGTCGGCCAGGTCGCGCTTGTGGCGGTGCAGGTCGACGATGCCTTCCTCGATCGTGCCGCGCGCGACCAGGCGGTAGATGGTCACCGGCCGCTGCTGGCCCATGCGGTGGGCGCGATCGGACGCCTGGTCCTCGACCGCCGGGTTCCACCACGGGTCCATGTGGATCACGTAGTCGGCCGCCGTCAGGTTGATGCCGACGCCGCCCGCCTTCAGGCTGATGAGGAACAGGTCGCCCTCGCCGGCCTGGAAGGCGTCCACGCGGCGCTTGCGTTCCTGGATCGGGGTCGATCCGTCCAGGTACTGGTAGGCGACGCCCTGGGCGTCGAGATACTGGCGGATCAGGGTCAGGTGGTCGACGAACTGGCTGAACACCAGCACCTTGTGCCGGTTCTCGAGCAGGTCGGTCGTCAGGCGCGCGAAGGTCGCCAGCTTGCTGCTGGCGACGCCGGCGCCGGGCGCCACCAGCTCGGGATTGCAGCAGGCGCGGCGCAGCCGCATCATCTCGGCCAGGATCTCGATCGCCTTCTGGCCCTCGGGCGCCTCGAGCGCGGCCAGCTTGTCGAGGGCCTGGCGCCGCAGCGATTCATAGAGCGCATTCTCTTCGGCGCTCAATTCCACCGGGACCACGATCTCGGTGCGCGGCGGCAGCTCGGACAGCACCTGCGCCTTGGTGCGGCGCAGGATGAAGGGCGCGGTCAGGCGCTTCAAACGTGCGTGCGCGCCGGCCTCGGCGCGTTTGTCCTGGGCTTTCTCGATCGGGCCGGCAAAGCGCAGCTGGAACTGGTCGGCGCTGCCCAGCAAGCCCGGATTGATGAAGCGGAACAGGTTCCACAATTCTCCCAGGTGGTTTTCCAGCGGCGTGCCGGTGGCCGCCATGCGGAAGTCCCCCTGCAGCGCCATCACCGCCTGCGAGCGCTTGGTGTGCATGTTCTTGATCGCCTGGGCCTCGTCGAGCACGATGCTGTGCCAGCGCCGGCCCTTGAAGCGCGCCGCTTCCAGCTGCAGCAGGCCGTAGCTGACCACGACCACGTCGAACGGCCCGGCGTCGTCGACCGTGGCGGCGCGTTCGCCGGGACCGAACAGCTTCAGGTTCAGGGTCGGCGCGAAGCGCGCCGCCTCGTCGATCCAGTTCAGGCACACCGAGGTCGGCGCCACCACCAGCGCCGGGCCGTCCTTGGCGCGCGTGAGCAGCAGCGCCAGCGCCTGCAAGGTCTTGCCCAGGCCCATGTCGTCGGCCAGGCAGGCGCCCACGCCCCAGTGGGCCAGGCGCGCCAGCCACTGGAAGCCTTCGACCTGATAATCGCGCAGCTCGGCCTGCAGGGTGGACGGCAGCTCGGGCAGATACGCCGCATTGTCGGCCATGCGTTTCAGGTGCCCCTGCCAGGCCTTGTCGGCGTCGACGTGGCCGGCGTCGCGCGCCAGTTCGTCCAGTGCGAAGCTGGCCAGCGCATGGGTGCGGATGCCGTCGCCGTGCAGTTCGCCATACGCCCCCAGCTCCGTCAGGCGCCGGTGCAGCTCGTCGGACAGGGCCAGGTATTCGTTCTCGCCCAGGGCCACGAAGCGGCTGCCGCTCTCCTGGATCTTTTCCAGCAGGGTGCGCAGGTTCATCACGCGCCCTTCGTCGATGACGACGTCGCCGCTGGCCGCGAACCAGTCGCGCTCGCGCCGGATCTGCACCCGCACCGACTTCGTCGTGGCCTTCTTCGTGACCCTGAATTTTTCGCCCTCGGGCCAGGCGACCACGATGGCGTCGCCATCCAGCGCGCGCAGCTGGTCGACCAGCTCCAATGCCAGCAGCGGCTGGCCGAGCAGCCATTCGCCGTGGTCCGGCTCCGCGTGTTCGAGGGCCTGGCATTTGCCGATCAGCTGGCGCTCGGCTTCGCGCTCGGCGTTCAAGTCGCGCCGCGCTTCGGTGCGGATGCCCTCGACGTCGGCGATCACATTGGCCGCGCCTTCCCCAGGGCCGTAATAGGCGCCGTCCGGCAGGGGGCGCACCAGCAGCTGCATGCGCATGCCCTGCTGGTAGGGACGCAGCAGCACGTGCAGGCGCGGGTCGGCCGGCACGGTCTCGATATCGCTGCTGCTGGCGCCGATGTCCGATTGCACGGTGACGATCGACGACACCGCCCCGATCGCGCGCAGCACGCGGCGCTCGGCCGCCATCGGCACCGTCAAGCCTGCGCCGACGATGGCGGCGATGCGTCGGTGCTCGTCCCTGACGTGCACCAGGCGCAGGCGGGTCGGCGTCTCGCGCGTGACCACGACCTCGCCGTCGCCGTCTTCCACCGGCGGATGCAGCACGATCGACACCATCTCGCCCTGTTTCTTGACCAGCAGTTCCGGCTCGCCCGGCAGCAGCTCGACCCGGGTGCCGGGCGAATCCATCCAGAACAGCAGCGGATGGCCGACCAGGGCGGCCAGCGCCTTGTGCACCTCGAGCTCGAAACGGATGCCGCTGCCGGCGTAGTAGCGGCGGCCGGCGATCGCGTTCACCGCCTGCAGGTCTTGCGCGGTGAGGAAGTCGAGCGCGGCGCCTTCCTCGGCCAGGCGTTTCAGGCCCATGGCGCGGCCGCGGCTCCAGCCGCCTTGCGCGTCGCGCTTCTGCTCGCGCGGCTCCAGCTCCTGCACCCCCAGGTGCGGGTCGTAGCGGATCAGCCAGACCAGGCGCGACTCGCGGACGTTTTCCACGTTCGCCGCCGGCTGCAGGTTGATCAGGGCGTTCAGCTGGCGTTCCCACGGTTCCTCGCGCGCGAACCAGCCGGTCATGTCGGGCAAGCGGTGCCTGCGTCGCAGTTCACTGGCGCGCGCTTCGTGGGCCAGGTGGCCGGCCTGGCCCATCTGCGCCAGCACGCCGGCCAGCTGGGCCGACCACAGGTCGAAGCCGGCCGCCTCGGATTGCAGCAGCATGTCTTCCAGCCGTGCGCGCTGGTCGTTCAATGCGGGCAGGGCCAGCCAGTGATGGATCAGGGCGCGGAACACGGTCGGTTCCAGCGACAGCTCCCAGCTGCGCGTGCCGAACAGCGCGGCGTCGACGGTGCCGCGCTGGATCTCGTGCAGCATGCCGAGCTGGAACCAGACCGCGTTGTCGGGCCGCTGCACCGCGCGCGTCTCGATCTCGAGCCAGGCATCGGCCAGCTTGCGGTAAGCCGGATCGCTGCTGCGCAGCAGGGCGGCCATCGCGATGTGCGCGCAGTGGCCGTCGAACACGGCCTTGCGCTTGCCGGTTTCGCGGCGCAGCTGCTTGATCGACGCATCGATGCCGGCCAGGCCTGTATCCGTGTCGTCGCGCAGCACCTGCACCACGCTGCGCAGGAACAGGCCGGGCGAATCGCCCGTCTCGTTCACCAGCGACAAGGCGTCATCCAGACGCCCGCACAGGATGTAGTGCTCGCCCAGCGAGCGGCGCAGCGGGCTTTCCGGGCTGCTGCGCGCCACCAGTCGCTCGGCGTACTCGCGTACCGCTGGCGCAAGCTGGGGTTCGCTGCGCGCATGCATGACCAGGATGTGCAGGATGCCTTCGCGCAGGCGCGGGTGGATGCGCTCCATCATGCCTGGCGCGAACGGGCGCGCGCAGACGTCGACCAGCGGATGCAGGTAGCTCGCCTCGTGGCAGCGCTGGCAGGCGTCCAGCAAGGGGGAAACGACGTCGTGTTCCTGTCCGGTCAGCAGGGCGATGCGCAGCAGGGCCAGGCCCTGGCGGTAGCTGCGCAGCATCAGGTTGCCCTGCCAGTCGCGGCGCACGGTCGAGACCTGGCCATAGGCGGCGGCCACGCTGTCGAACAGGCCATCGTCGAGGGCCGCGTCCAGCACCGGCCAGGACAGCTCGGGCGCGATGGCGGCGCCGCGCTCGCCCATCTCGACCACCAGCTTGCGCTCGCGCAGGCGCGCCAGTTCATCGACCCATTGCGCGATCGGCAGCGCCACGCCCAGCGCCCGCATATGCTCCAGGATGCGCTGGCGGCCCATCGGTTCGCCCGCGATCGCCAGCACGACCAGCAGCGCCCGTTCTTCCGCCGTGCAGGCGGCCAGGCGCGCGTTCACATCGTCAGTCGTCATGCGAGGTTGTCGATCTCCACCGCCGGCAGGCCGTCCGGCACCGGGATGCCGAACACGCGCAGATAGAAGTACAACTCCGCTTCCAGCGTGCGCACCACGCTGTCCGCCTTGCGGAAGCCATGGCCTTCGCCTTCGAGCGTCAGGTAGGCCACCGGCAGCTTGCGCGCGCGCAGCGCCTCGACCACGCTCTCGGACTGCTGCGGCGGCACCACCTTGTCGTCCAGGCCCTGGAAGAAGATCATCGGCCGCCGCAGTTTATCGGTATGGTGGATTGGCGAGCGCTCGCGGTACACCGCCGCGGCGGTTTCCGGCGGCGCGATCAGGTACTGGTTGTAGTGCGACTCGAACTTGTGCGAGTCGGCGTCCAGGCCGGCCAGGTCGGACACGCCGTAGTAGCTGGCGCCGGCCTTGAAGACGTCGTGGAAGCCGAGCGCCGACAGCACGGTCAGGCCGCCGGCGCTGCTGCCGCGGATCAAGAGGCGTTCGGGATCGACGATGCCCTGCGCCGCCAGGTGGCGCGCGCCGGCCACGCAATCCTCGACGTCGACCACGCCCCATTGATGCTTGAGCAGGTTGCGGTAGGCGCGCCCGAAGCCGGTGCTGCCGCCATAGTTCACGTCGAGCACGGCGAAGCCGCGGCTGGTCCAGTATTGGGTGGACAGCTTCAGGGTGCTGGCCGCCATGCCGGTCGGGCCGCCGTGGCCGATCACGATCAGCGGCGGCAGTTCGCGCGCCGGGGGCGCATGGTCGGCATTGGTCGGCGCATAGTAGAAGGCGTGGGCGGTGCGACCATTCTCACTCGGATAATCGATCGCCAGCGGCACCGACAGGTAGCCGGTGGCCGGCAGTTGCGGGATCGAATGCGCCAGCACCTCGCTGCTGTTGTTGGCCAGGTCGATCCGCGCCAGTTCCGGCGCGATGGTCGGCGCGCCGCCCAGCACGGCCACGACGTCGCCCTGCACCCGCAGCTCGCGGATCTCTTCATACGGCGACTCCAGCGGCAGCAGCTTGCCGCCCGACAGGCGCGCCAGATAGCTGACGCCTTGTTCGACGTAGGCGCACACGATCTCGTCCTCGGAACGGAAGCCGTACAGCGAACCGCCGAAGCTCCAGTGCGGGCCGCCGAATTCAGCCGCGCGCGGGCACAGCGCGTGCACGACGCCGTGGTCGTAGCGGTACAGGTTCCACCAGCCGCTGCGGTCCGACACGAAGTGCAGCACGCCGCCGGGCGACCACTCGGGCTGGCAGATCGATTCGTCAAGGCCGCCCGCGACCAGGCGGCCGTTCACCAGCGTCCCATCGGCGGCCACGTCGGCCAGCCACAGTTCCGTGCCTTCCCACGGCATGCGCGGATGGTCCCAGCACAGCCAGGCCAGCTGGCGGCCATCGGGCGACAGGCGCGGCGCCGCATAGAAGTCGTTGCCGTCCACGAGCACGGTCTCGACGCCGTCGAAGCCGACCGCGGCCAGCGTATTGACGGGGTGGGCGGCGCCGGCCGAATGATCCTCGCGCACGGCGACCAGGCGTTGGCGTGCGCCGTCGAGCACGAAGTCGGCGAAGCGGTGGCCCGTGCCCTCGGCGCTCACGGCGACCGGCTGTCCGCCGATCTCGACCCGGTACAGGCGGTTGTCCACATGGTGCGAGAACCAGGCCACGCCGCCCGCCAGCAGGCAGGCGCCGCCGCCGTACTCATGGACGCGGCTGCGCACATTGAAGGGCGCGGGCGTCAGCTCGCGCGTGCCGGCGGCGTCGTGCAGCATGAGCGTCGTGCGTCCGCCTTCGCTGGCGCGGCCCTCGAGCCAACCCAGGCGCGGGCCGTCGAGCATCGTTTGGGACAGCGGCACCGCGCCGGCCGCGACCACCGCGGCGCTGATCGGGGAGGGCCAGGCGCCGCAAGGCAAAGGATGTTTGCTGGTGGCAATCGTCATGATCCGGACTCTTTCCTTGGTGGGGGCGCCTATTATAGTGTTCGCCCAAGAATGCGATAATAGCCGTTTCCTTACCAACGCCATTGTCAGCCATGCCACAATTTGCCCCGCTCCAGAACGACACCTTCCTGCGTGCGCTGTTGCGCCAGCCAACCGACTACACCCCGGTATGGCTGATGCGGCAGGCAGGCCGCTACCTGCCGGAATACCGCGCCACCCGCGCGCGCGCCGGCTCGTTCCTGGGGTTGGCGAAGAATCCCGACTACGCCACCGAAGTCACGCTGCAGCCGATCGACCGCTATCCGCTGGACGCGTCGATCCTGTTCTCGGACATCCTGACAGTGCCGGACGCGATGGGCCTGGGCCTGTATTTCGCCGACGGCGAAGGTCCGAAGTTCGAGCGTCCGCTGCGCAGCGAGGCCGAAGTCAACGCCCTGGCCGTGCCCGACATGGCGTCGCTCGACTATGTGTTCAAGGCGGTGACCTCGATCCGCACCGCGCTGAACGGCCGCGTGCCGCTGATCGGTTTCTCGGGCAGCCCGTGGACGCTGGCCTGCTATATGGTCGAAGGCGGCGGCTCGCGTGAATTCCATACGGTCAAGAAGATGCTGTACAGCCGTCCGGACCTGATGCACCGCATCCTGGACATCAATGCGCAGGCCGTGACCCAGTACCTGAACGCCCAGATCGACGCCGGCGCCCAGGCCGTGATGATCTTCGATTCCTGGGGCGGGGCGCTGGCCGACGGCGCCTACCAGGAGTTCTCGCTGGAGTACATGCGCAAGATCGTGGCCGGCCTGAAGCGCGAACACGACGGCGTGCGCATCCCGGCCATCGTCTTCACCAAGGGCGGCGGCATCTGGCTGGACGAGATGGCCGACATCGGCGCCGACGCGCTGGGCCTGGACTGGACCATGAACCTGGGGCGCGCGCGCAAGCTGGTGGGCGACCGCGTGGCGCTGCAGGGCAACCTCGATCCGGCCATCCTGTTCGCCGAACCGGACCAGATCCGCGCCGAAGTCGAGCGCTCGCTCTCCGCCTATGGCGCGCCGTCGAGCGGCCATGGCCACGTGTTCAACCTGGGCCACGGCATCTCGCAATTCACGCCGCCGGAATCGGTCAGCGCCATGGTCGACGCCGTCCACAGCTTCAGCCGCAAGCAGCGCGCCGCCTGAGTCATCCTCCGGACTGGCGGCCCTCTTGACAAGGCCGCCAGTCACCCCCTCACTTGTTCACAACTTCCTAAAAGTGGGTAAAAATTCCTGTGGACATCTCAGCATCTTCTGAATCAACGTAAGGCGATGATTTATAAGTGTTTTTTGCTTGAGGGTAGTGCTGAGTGCGTCCTGCACCACAAGGTTGTCCAGTAGAATTCAGCCAGTTTCGGCTCTTGTTCACAAAGTTATCAACAGACGTTTTAGCAATACGGAAAAGTGCTTGGTTTACCGGGACTTAGCGCGCTTCTTCAAGTATTGCCTTAGGTTTGTGATGCAACGCAGCGAGTTTTCCACCTCCGCCACCCCAGTTATGCACAACGCGGAAAAAGCCCTCGAGCTTGTTAACAGGTGTCAGGGCGAATATGCAAGTCATTGATTCATAAGTAAAAAATTGTCTTGAATTTGAGAATTATCGATTGCGACTTGATCTAACGTAAACCTTTGATGGGGTCAAGTCCCACGCTATTCACAAAGTTTTCCACAGATTTGCACAGGTTCCAGATTGTCAACCAGCACCGATAGCACGCATTGCTTCCTCGAAGTCGTGCTCGATACACCGCTGAACAGCAGTTTCGACTACCGCTGGCCATGCCGGCCGGGCGAAGAACCGCTGCCCGGCCAGCTGGCGCTGGTGCCGTTCGCGCGCCGCGAGGTCATGGCGCTGATCGTGGCGGTCAAGTTCGAGACCGATGTCGCGCCCGAAAAACTGAAGGATGCGCTGGCCGTGCGCAGCCAGCTGTCCCCCCTGCCGGAGCGCTGGATCGCCCTGGCGCGCTTCGCCGCCGACTACTACCAGCGTCCGCTGGGCGAGGTGGCGCTGCCCGGCCTGCCCAAGAACCTGCGCGTGCCCAAGACGGTGGCGCTGGACCGGGCCCTGAAAAAACTGGCCAAGCTCGACCAGGCACAAGATGCGACGGCGGTCGACATGCCGGTGCTGAACCCCGCCCAGCAGGAGGCGGCCGACGCGATCGGCGGCGCCGACGGCTTCACGCCGCTGCTGCTGTGGGGCGTGACCGGCAGCGGCAAGACCGAGGTCTACCTGCAGGCCTGCGCCCGGGTGCTCGCGCGCGACCCGCAGGCGCAGATCCTGATCATGGTCCCCGAGATCAACCTCACGCCCCAGCTCGAAGGGAATATCCGGGCCCGCTTCCCGGGCATGATGCTGGCCACCCTGCACAGCAGCCTGTCCGAGGGCGAGCGCATGCTGCACTGGCTGGCCGCGCATGGCGGCCAGGCGCGCATCGTGCTCGGCACCCGGCTGGCGATCCTGGCCTCGCTGCCGAACCTGCGGCTGATCGTGATCGACGAAGAGCACGACCCCTCGTACAAGCAGCAGGAAGGCTTGCGCTATTCGGCGCGCGACCTGGCCGTGTGGCGCGCGCACCAGCTGGGAATCCCGATCGTGCTCGGCTCGGCCACGCCGTCGCTCGAATCCTGGCATCACGCGCGCTCGGGACGCTACCGGCGGCTGGACCTGCGCGAGCGCGCCGTGCGCGACGCCGTGCTGCCGAAAGTCAGGCTGGTGGACATGGAACGCGACCGTCCACGCGACGGGCTGACGAGCGAGGTGCTGGCGGCCCTGCGCGGGCGGCTGGAGCGCGGCGAACAGTCGCTCCTGTTCCTGAACCGGCGCGGCTACTCCCCGGTGATCTGTTGCGACGCCTGCGGCTGGATCAGCAACTGCACCCGCTGCACCGCCTTCATGGTGCTGCACAAGCCCGAGCACCGGCTGCGCTGCCACCACTGCAGCCTGGAGTTGCGCATTCCGCGTTCCTGCCCGACCTGCGGCAACGTGGACCTGCAGCCGCTGGGACGCGGCACCCAGCGCGTGGAAGAGGGATTGCAAGCGATGTTCCCCGAGGCGCGCATCCTGCGCATCGACGCCGACTCCACGCGCCTGAAGGGCAGCGCGCAAGCCGCCTTCGACAGCGTGCACCGGGGCGAGGTGGACATCCTGATCGGCACGCAGATGGTCGCCAAGGGCCACGACTTCAAGAAGCTGACCCTGGTCGGGATCCTGAACCCCGACACCGTCCTGTTCTCGCAGGACTATCGCGCCAGCGAGCGCCTGTTCGCCCAGCTGATGCAGGTGGCGGGGCGGGCCGGCCGCGCCGGCGCGCCGTCCGAGGTGCTGGTGCAGACGCGGTATGCGCAGCATCCGCTGTACGGCGCGGTGATGCGCCACGATTACGAACGTTTCGCCGGCCAGCTGCTCGAAGAGCGCCGGGAAGCAGGCCTGCCGCCCTTCATGTACCAGGCCTTGCTGCGGGCCGAGGCGAAGGAGCTGCCGATCGCGATCGCATTCCTGGAAGCGGCGCGCGACTGCCTGCCCAGCGACGCCATCCTGATCAACGACCCGATCCCGATGACGATGACGCGGGTCCACAACGTGGACCGCGCCCAGCTGCTGGTCGAGTCCAGCTCGCGGCCCGCGCTGCAGGCCTTCCTGCGGGTCTGGGTCGATCAGCTGCGGGCGATGAAGTCGCGCGTGAAGTGGTCGCTCGAGGTCGACCCGCTCGACATTTAAGTCAAACCGCAGCCCTGGCGCCGCTGCGGCGGCGCTTGGCATAGCCCATCAGCGCCAGGCCGGCGCCGAGCAGCAGGCCGGTGGCCGGCTCGGGCACTTCGCCAGGTTCTTCCCCGGCCGCCGGTTCCACATTGAAGGTGATGGTGCCGAAGTCCCACTGGCCGTCCACTCCCAGCAGATCGTCGTAGTCTTCGAAGAATTCCAGGCGCAGGATGCCGTCGACGCCGACTTCGAACGCCAGGCCCAGGTCGACCAGGTTGGCGAACCCCGAGTAGCTCAGGGTGCCCGGGAACCACTCCTCGATGCCCGGCGTGAAGAACACGCCTTCGGTCTGCTTGGAATTTTCGAAAGCGACGACCATGTCCGCCAGCCAGCTCGGCGAATCGGCGGTCAGGGTGAAGTCGTAGGCGATGCTGGTGACGAGCGAGTTGGCGCCGATGTCGAGCAGGACGACCGTGTTGTCGGCGTCGCCGCGCAGTCCATGACTCTGGATGCCGGTGACATCGAAGGTGATCGGCGCGGCGAACAGCGACGACGAGGCGAACAGCGACAAGCTGACAAGCAGTTTCTTGAAGGTAGCAAGTTTCATGACGATCTCCCTGGTTGTGGAATTCACCGATGAGCAACAAGCGTGCCGGGGGACGTGGCTTCTTGCAATCAACTGATTTCTAAGGAGAAATTAATAAAGTATGGCTGCGATACCGGATGGTATGTAAAGTTGCTCGACATGCAATATGAATACGGTGCCGGATGCGGCGCCGATCCGGCGCATGCGGCAGGGCCGGATTCGCCACCGGCAGCGGCAAAATAGCGTATCGTTTTGCCTGTCATTAGCGCAGCAGCGGAGACCAGCAATGAAACAACTGAACGTGGACGTCGCCATCATCGGCACCGGCACCGCCGGCATGACCGCCTACCGCGCCGCCAAGGCGCAAGGGGCGCGCACGGTGGTGATCGAGAGCGGCCAGTACGGCACCACCTGCGCCCGGGTCGGCTGCATGCCGAGCAAGCTCCTGATCGCGGCGGCCGAGGCGACCCACGTGATCGACACCTGCGCGCCATTCGGCGTGCATGCCGGTGAAAAACGCATCGACGGCCGCGCCGTGATGGAACGGGTCAAGCGCGAACGCGACCGCTTCGTCGGCTTCGTGCTCGAAGGCGTGGAGGCGATGCCGGTGCAAGACCGCCTGCAGGGTCGCGCGCGCTTCACCGGCCCCTGCACGCTGGTGGTCGACGACCACACCGAGATCCAGGCCGGCCGCATCGTGATCGCCACCGGCTCCATGCCGCTGCGCCTGCCGCAACTCGAGAACGTCGGTCCCGGCGTCGTCACCAGCGACGACGTGTTCTATTGGGACGACCTGCCGCGCTCGGTGGCCGTGATCGGCACCGGCGTCATCGGTCTCGAACTGGGCCAGGCCATGGCGCGGCTCGGCGTGCGCGTGCGTTTCTACGCGCGCGGCGGCAGCATCGCCAACATCACCGATCCGGAAGTGCTGCGCTGCGCGGGACGGGTCTTGATGGAAGAACTCGACATCGCCTTCCAGACCGAGGTGGTCGGGGCCGTGCAAGAGGGCGACGAGGTGGCGCTGACGGTGCGCGATGCGCTGGGCAAGGAAAGCACCGAGCGCTTCCAGTACGTGTTGATGACGGCCGGCCGCACGCCGAACGTGCACGACCTGGGACTGGAGCATACGGGGCTGGAGCGCGGGCCGGACGGCATCCCCGTGTTCGATGCGCGCACCATGCAGTGCGGCACCAGCAACATCTTCATCGCGGGCGACGCCAACAACGAACGCCCGCTGCTGCACGACGCGGCCGACCACGGCAAGATCGCCGGCGACAACGCGGGCCGCTACCCGGACGTGCGTCCGGGCCTGCGCCGCGCGCCGATCGCGGTCGCCTTCACCGAGCCGAACATCGCCACCCTGGGCAAGAACTACAAGGCCCTGTGCGCCGGCGGCCAGCGCAAGTTCGCGGTCGGCAGCGTGTCGTTCGCCAACCAGGGCCGCAGCCGGGTCATGTTGCAGAACAAGGGGATGTTGCGGGTGTATGCCGAGTATGGCACCCGGCTGTTCCTGGGCGCCGAGATGATCGCGCCGCGCGCCGAACACCTGGCCCATCTGCTGTCATGGGCATTCCAGATGCGCCTGACGGTCGACCAGATGCTCGAGATGCCGTTCTACCACCCGGTGATCGAGGAGGGCGTACGCACCGCGCTGCGCGACCTGGCCGCCAACCTCTCCAAGGGCGATAGCCAGACCGACCCGGCCGATACCGAGCCGGGGACGTGACGCTCAGTTCAGCAGCGTGGTGTTCAGCTTGCCTTCGCTGGCGAGCTTGCGCAGGATGCGCACCGTGTCGAGGTCGGCTTCTTCATATGCCGACTTCTTGAACTCGTCATACATCGCATTGGCCGGATCGACGTGCTCGCCGGTGCCGTCGTCGTAGCAAAAACGCACCAGCAGCATGGCGTTGGTCGGCGCTTCGATGATCATGCGCAGGCTCGAGGCCGCGATCTCGCCCTGGGCCGGCACCTCATAGCGCACTTCCTGCAGTGGGGTCAGGAAAACCTGGTCTTCGATCACCAGGTCGCCGAAGGTCAGGCGGCGGCGGAAAGCGCCCGCCTCGCGCTCGACGATCTCGCTGGCGTCCAGGTGCGGAATGAACATCTTCGGGTCCTCGGCGCGCAGGACCAGGCCATGCCAGACCTGCTCGCGGGTGAGGGTGTCGATCAGCGGGTTCATCGGGTCGTTGATTTCTACGAGATGTTCGAATTTCATAGGGCGTATGTCCAGAAAATAGAGCCGCAGCGGAGCAAACCGCAAAGGACGCATGTTACTCGATTGCGCGCCCGCGCGTCCGGCGTCGTCCGCTCGGGCCATCCCGGCCGGTGTTGCAATCCGCAGTGTTGCAATCCGGTATATGTGGCGCGCGCCATCGCCCGCTGAGTCCGCCAGATTGTTACAATCGCTGCCTGTCCCTCCAGAAATAATTCCCATGTCCAATGCACCAAGATTCGGCCTCAACGGGCCGCAGAGCGAAGCCGCGCTATACCTCGACGGCCCATGCCTGGTGCTGGCCGGCGCCGGCTCGGGCAAGACCCGCGTGATCACGCAAAAGATCGCCTACATGATCGAGCATTGCGGCTACGATCCGCGCACCATCGCCGCGCTGACCTTCACCAACAAGGCGGCGCTCGAGATGCAGGAGCGCATCGGCAAGCTGCTCAAGCAGCCCAAGCAAGCCAAACAATTGACCGTGTCCACCTTCCACTCGCTGGGCGTCAAGATCCTGCGCCAGGAAGCGGCCGGGGTCGGCTTGAAGGACAAGTTCTCGATCATGGACAGCGACGATTGCTACACCATCGTGTCGAGCCTGGCCCTGACCACGGACAAGCAGGAAATCCGCGGCATCCAGAACGCGATCTCGCTGTGGAAGAACGGCCTGGTCGACCCGGAAGACGCGATCAAGGCGGCGCGCGACGAGGACGAGGCCCTGGCCGGACGGGTCTACCGCAGCTACGTGGCGACCCTGCAGGCTTACCAGGCGGTCGACTTCGACGACCTGATCCGCCTGCCGGTGGAACTGTTTCGCAATAACGAACCGATCCGCGACCGCTGGCAGCGGCGCCTGCGCTATCTGCTGATGGACGAATACCAGGACACCAATACCTGCCAGTACGAGCTGGTCAAGCTGCTGGTGACGGGCCTGGGCAAGAAGCCGATGTTCACGGCGGTCGGCGACGACGACCAGGCGATCTATGCCTGGCGCGGCGCCTCGGTCGAAAATCTCAAGACGCTGGGCGACGATTTCCCCGACCTGAAGGTGATCAAGCTCGAGCAGAACTACCGCTCCACCACCCGCATCCTGCAGGCGGCCAACGCCGTCATCGGCAACAACCCGAAGCTGTTCGAGAAGTCGCTGTGGTCCGAGCACGGCCTGGGCGAGCCGATCAAGGTGCTGGGCATGCAGAACGACGACCAGGAAGCCGACCAGGTCGCGATCATGATCTCGGCCGACCACTTCCAGCGCAAGAACAAATGGACGGACTACGCGATCCTGTACCGCGGCAACCACCAGGCGCGCGTGATCGAACAGGCGCTGCGCAAGGAGCGCATTCCCTACACGATGTCCGGCGGCCAGAGCTTTTTTGACAAGGCGGAGATCAAGGACATCATCGCCTACCTGCGCCTGATCGCCAACCAGGACGACGACCCGGCCTTCATCCGCGCCGTGACGACGCCCAAGCGCGGCGTCGGCATGGCCACGCTGGAAGTGCTGGGCGAGTTTTCCAAGCAGTGGAACTGCTCGCTGTTCGAAGCGGCGAGAAAGGGCGGCATCGAGGCCAAGCTGGCCGAGCGCCAGCTGGGGCCGCTGCGCGACTTCTGCCACTTCATCGCCGAGCTGGAAGACCGCGCCACCCGGCCGGGGCCATCGGGCAGCGGCGACCATGCGGCCGAGGTGCTCGACGACATGATGAAGGAGATGAACTACGAGCACTACCTGTACGAAAACTTCGACGACCGCGCAGCCCAGGGCAAGTGGCAGAACGTGCTCGAGTTCACCAACTGGCTGAAAGACCGCGGCCGTGGCGGACGCGACCGCGATGGCGAGGAAAAGAACCTGCTCGAATTGACCCAGATGGTGGCCCTGATGTCGATGCTCGAGGGAGCCGACGAGGAGCAGGATGCCGTGCGCATGTCGACCCTGCACGCCTCCAAGGGACTGGAATATCCGCACGTCTTCCTGGTCGGGGTGGAAGAGGGCATCTTGCCGCACAAGGGCGATCCGGACGCGTCGGTCGAGTCGATCGCGGCGCGCATCCAGGAAGAGCGCCGCCTGATGTATGTGGGCATCACGCGCGCCCAGCGCACGCTGCACGTGAGCTGGTGCAAGCGCAGGAAACGAGCGGGCGAACTGGTCAATTGCGATCCCTCGCGCTTCATCAAGGAGATGGCGCTGGACGTGGGCGAGGCGGCGCCGATGGAAAGCGAAATCCTGAGTCCGAAGGAAAGATTGGCGAACCTGAAAGCCTTGTTGGCAACACCCAGACCGGTTCCTGAATAAGTTGGAAATTGAACGTTGCGCGTAAGCCTTGGCGGATCGATAAGACCTGCGCACGATTGAAATCGCATTTGACTTCGACTGTCGAGCAAGAAATACTTGCCCGAATGCGAGTTTTTCGATAGCTAAAGTTCCACGGCAATTGCTGTGTGGCAAGCGCAACGTTTTTTATTCCGATTCATGGCCACCGTTTCCGATATCACCGACACCCCGCTCTCGGGCTTGAACCACATCGACGCCCTGCTGGACAAGGGGCCCGACTGGAATTACCTCAGCAATTCCAACGCCAACGTCCTGTTCTACACCTTCTCGACGGCGTCGGGCAACGAAACCGGCAAGACCGGCCAGGAAGCGTTCAGCGCCGCCCAGCAGGCGGCAACCCGCGCCGCCTTCACCTATCTGCAGCAAATTACCGGCATCGAATTTCGCGAGACGGGATCCGGGACGGCGGCCCAGATTCACCTGGCGAACATCGATCTCGAGGGCCAGTACACGACCGGCCTGTGCAGCTGGCAGGCCGGCTACCGCGCGACCTCGAACGGCGCGCTGACCGAGTACACGGCCAACGCCTATGTGTACCTGGACAACGCCGAGTGGCGCCACATCACCGAGAACCTGACGGCGGGCACCCAGGGCTATGAAACCCTGTTGCACGAGCTGGGCCACGCACTGGGCCTGAAGCATTCTTTCCGCGAGGGTGTGGCAGGCGAGATCGTCTTGCCCGGCAACGAAAACAATACCAGCAACACGCTGATGTCCTACGACTCGCTCGGCGGCTGGCACAGCACCTACAGTCCCTATGACATCGCCGCCTTCAACTGGCTGTACGGTGGCGACGGCCTGCGCGGAGAGCTCGGTCTCAACGGCAGCGGCGGTCGCTATATCACCGGCAGCTATAAGGACGACGTCCTGGTGGGCACCCAATTCAACGACACTTTGCAAGGTAATGGAGGCAACGACATGATCGACGGCGGAGCAGGAATCGATACGGTGGTCTACAACGGCAACCGCAACAGCTATACCTTCGGCACCCTGGCCGATGGCGGACTAGCGGTCTCGGGAGCGGAGGGAACGGATACCCTGCGCAATATCGACTGGCTGCAGTTTGCCGACATGAAGGTCGAGCGCGCCAACGTGGTGAGCTCGGACACGGTGGCCCCGGCGGCGCCGGTGATGGCGATCACCCAGAACGGGCTGCTGTATGCGAACAGCAACCGGCCGCTCATCAATGGCACTGCGGAAGCGAATGCCACCATCAAGGTCTATATCGGCGACCGCCTGATCGCCACCGCCACTGCCGACGCCAATGGCTTGTGGAATGCCCGGGCCACGGAAACGCTGGCGGATGGCTTCAACTACCAGGCATTCGCGACCGCGACTGACGCGGCGGGCAATGTGTCGGCGAACAGTGCGGTAGTGCCTTTCCACGTGGACGCCACGGCGCCATCCGTCCCGACGGTGAGCGCGACGCTGGCCGCCGGCGGCAACCGTCCGGTGTTCACCGGCACCGGCGATGCCGGCACCACGATCGAGCTGTATCGCGACAGCGACTTTACCAAGATCGGCAGCGCGGTCGTCGGCGCCGACGGCAAGTGGGTGCTGAACTCGCATCCACTGCCCAATGGTAATTACAATGTTGTCGTCACCTCGCTCGATGCCGCGGGTAATGCGCGCGCCGGACAAGCCACCGTCAGCCTGGCGATCAACAACAACGGTTACCAGGCCGGCACCGCCAATGGCGACACCATCACCATCAATCCCGGCAGCACCGCGGTGGACGCGGGCGCCGGCATCGATACCGTCGTGTTCAACGGCAACCGCGCGGACTACAGGCTGCGCGACGAGACCTGGGGCTTCTCGGCGACTGCCGCCAATGGCGAAGTGGACGGCCTGTTCAATGTCGAGCGGATCAAGTTCAACGATGGCTACAAGGCGATCGACATCGACGGCGCGGCCGGCGAAGTGTTCCGCCTCTACCAGGCCATCTTCGACCGTGCGCCTGACCTCGGCGGCATGGGCTATTGGCTGCACCGCCGGGATACGGGAACCGAGCTGATGCA
This sequence comes from Massilia timonae CCUG 45783, assembly GCF_000315425.1. Classification (GTDB taxonomy): domain Bacteria; phylum Pseudomonadota; class Gammaproteobacteria; order Burkholderiales; family Burkholderiaceae_D; genus Telluria; species Telluria timonae. Next base: position 1,136,776 of record NZ_JH992922.1, read on the forward strand.
GATTGCCAAGGAGTTCATGAGCATCACGGCGCCGGACGGCACCATCGAATTCGAGACGCTGTACGGAAAGAACTTGAGCAATGAACAATTCATTGTCGAGCTGTACGACAATGTGCTGAACCGCGCTCCCGATGCCGGCGGCCAGGCCTACTGGCTGCAGCAGATCCAGCTGCACAGCCGCGAGCAGATCCTCATGGCGTTCAGCGAGAGCCCGGAAAACAAGGTGAACGTGGTCGAGCTGATCGCCCAGGGCATCGACTACGTGCCTTTCGCCTGATCGGCGGCGGCAAGGCTGGCATAATGCCGGCTTTGCCGGAGTCCGCCATGACCCAGGAAGACCGCTTCGTCAGTCTCGAAATCAAGCTCGCCCAGCAGGAAGACCTGTTGGACGAGCTGAACAAGACCATCTACCGCCAGGATCGCCGCATCGACCAGCTCGAGGCGATGGTCGCCAAGCTGGCCGACCACGTGCGCACCCTGCGCGACGCCGGCCAGGCGCCCCTCAACGAACGTCCACCGCATTACTGACGCCGCGCCGCATGGCCGGCCTGGCCATGCATACATGTCTTTACGCGCGTAAGTACGGGGCGTGTTTCCTGATACATTGCAATACTTTTTAATTGTGACGGTGGGCATGCAAGCCTGCTATGATCTTCAGCGCACTGCCGTCGAGCTAGCCCCGACGGCGCCTTCCCTAGTGTTCGCGAAAGACCTCATGACCCGTCCACAACTGCTCATCATCGCAGCCAGCGTGGCGCTGGCGCATGCAACCGCAATTGCCGCCCCCGCCGCTCCCGCGCTCGACGCCTCCAACCCCTTCGCCCAGCCCAGCAGCCTGCCGCTGAACTACCCGGCCTTCGACAAGATCAAGGACGCGCACTTCCTGCCCGCCTTCCATGCCGGCATGCGCGAAGAACTGCGCGAAGTCGAAGCGATCGCGGGCGACAAGGCCGCGCCTACTTTCGAGAACACCATCGTGGCGCTGGAACGTTCCGGCCAGCTGCTGGCGCGTGTGGTCGCGACCTTCTCGAACCTGCAGGGCGCCAACACCAACGACACGCTGGACGCGGTCGACCGCGAGATGTCGCCCAAGCTGGCGGCCCACTCCGACGCCATCCACCTGAACCCGAAACTGTTCGCGCGCGTGAAAGCGCTGCACGACAAGCGCGATACGCTGGGCCTGGACGCCGAGTCGGTCCACCTGCTCGAGCGCTATTACAAGGAATTCGTGCGCGCCGGCGCCAACCTGTCCAAGGCCGACCAGGCCAAGCTGAAGAAATTCAATGGCGAGATCGCCTCGCTGCAGTCGGACTTCCAGCAGCGCGTGCTCAAGGGCGCCAATGCCGCGGCCCTGATCGTGAACACCCGCGCCGAACTGGCCGGCATGAGCGATGCGCAGATCAGCGCCGCCGCCGACGAAGCCGCCAAGCGCGGCCAGAAAGGCAAGTTCGCGATCCCGATCGTGAACACCTCGAGCCAGCCGGCCCTGTCGTTCCTGACCTCCCGCGCCACGCGCGAGCGCCTGATGAAGGCGTCGCTGGAACGCGGCACCCATGGCGGCCAGTTCGACACCACGGAGCAGGTGCTGCGCCTGGTCAAGCTGCGCGCCGAGCGCGCCGTGCTGCTGGGCTACCCGAACTTCGCGGCCTATTCGCAGGAACTGGAAACCGCGCGCAACCCGGCCGCCGTCAACAAGCTGCTGGGCGACCTGGCCGCGCCTGCCGTCAACAACGCCAAGAAGGAAGCGGCCGAGATCCAGAAGGTCATCGACAAAGAGGGCGGCAAGTACCAGGTCGCCGCCTGGGACTGGCCGATGTACCAGGACAAGGTGCGCGCCGCGACCTTCAACTTCGACGAGAGCCAGCTGCGCCCTTACTTCGAATTGAATCGCGTGCTGGTCGACGGCGTGTTCTTCGCCGCCACCAAGGAATTCGGCATCACCTTCAAGCAGCGCACCGACCTGCCGGTGTACAACCCGGACGTGACCGTGTACGACATCTTCGACGTCGACGGCAAGCCGTTGGCGATCTTCATCTTCGACCCCTATGCCCGCGGCAACAAGCAGGGCGGCGCCTGGATGAACGAATACGTCTCGCAGTCGCACCTGCTGGGTCACAAGCCGGTGATCGGCAACCACCTGAACATCCCCAAGCCGCCGAAGGGCGAGCCGACCCTGCTGACCTACGATGAAGTGGTCACCACCTTCCACGAGTTCGGCCACGCACTGCACGGCATGTTCTCGAACGTGAAGTATCCGAAGTTCTCGGGCACCAACGTGCCGCGCGACTTCGTCGAGTATCCGTCGCAGGTCAACGAGATGTGGGTGACCTGGCCCGAGGTGCTGGCCAACTACGCCAAGCACCACCAGACCGGCGCGCCGATGCCGAAGGATTTGCTCGATAAAGTCGTCGCTTCGAAGAAGTTCGCCCAGGGCTACCGCACCACCGAATACCTGGCCGCGGCGCTGCTCGACCAGCGCTGGCACCAGCTGACCCCGAGCCAGATCCCGACCGACGTGCTGTCGTTCGAAGCCAAGGCGCTGCAGGATGCCGGCGTGGCCTATCCGCCAGTGCCGCCGCGCTACCGCACCGGTTACTTCTCGCACTCGATGGGCGGCGGCTATTCGGCCGGCTACTACGCCTACCTGTGGAGCGAGCGTCTCGACGCCGAGACCGTCAAGTGGTTCACCGAAAGCGGCGGCCTGACCCGCAAGAACGGCGATCACTTCCGCAAGACCCTGCTGTCGCGCGGCGGCACGGCGGAAGCGATGGACCTGTTCCGCGACTTCCGCGGCCGCGATCCGGAAATCGGACCGCTGCTCGAGCGCCGCGGCCTGGTCGAGACCAAGCCCTCCAGCAACTGATATCGCGCCGCCCTCATTCGCTGTCACGAGCAGCGGGTGAGGGCGGCGTGCTATTTGCAGTACTTCTTTCCCACAACGCACAAGAGACACAATGAACCGTCCACAAATGCTGCTGATCGCAGCCAGCGTCGCCATGGCCACCTTCTCCTTCGCCCAACCCGCCGCCGCCGCCCTGGAGGCCTCGAATCCGTTCGCCAAGCCGAGCACCCTGCAGTACGGCTACCCGGCTTTCGACAAGATCCGGAACGAGCACTTCGCGCCGGCCTTCGCCGAAGGCATGCGCCTGGAAGCGCTCGAGGTCGCGAAGATCGCCGACAACAAGGCCGCGCCGACCTTCGAGAACACGATCGTGGCGATGGAACGCTCGGGCGAACTGCTGACGCGCGTGCGCTCGGTGTTCTCCGCCCTGACCGGTTCGTACACCAACGACACCCTGCAGGCGCTGCAAAAAGACCTGGCGCCGAAGTTCGCCGCCCACGGCGATGCGATCCGCCTGAACCCGAAGCTGTTCGCGCGCATCAAGACCCTGCACGACAAGCGCGATTCGCTGGGCCTGGACGCCGAATCGAAGTTCCTGCTCGAGCGCTACTACAAGGACTTCGTGCGTTCCGGCGCCAATCTGTCCGAGGCCGACAAGGCCAAGCTGAAAGGCTACAACGCCCAGCTGGCGGCGCTGCAGACCCAGTTCAGCCAGAACGTGCTGCGTGAAGTGAACGCCTCGGCCTTCGTGGTCGACACCCGCGAAGAGCTGGCCGGCCTGCCGGAAAAAGCGATCGAAGCGGCCGCCGTGGAAGCGAAGAAGCGCGGCCTGGACGGCAAGTTCGTGATCCCGGTGGTGAACACCACCCAGCAGCCGGCGATGGCGCAGCTGAGCGTGCGCGGCACCCGCGAGAAGCTCTTGACCACCTCGATGATCCGCGGCGCCCGCGGCGGCGAATTCGACAACCGCAACGTCGTGCTGCAGCTGGCCAAGCTGCGCGCCGAGCGCGCCGAACTGCTGGGCTACGACAGCTACGCCGCCTATTCGCTGGAAGACCAGACCGCCAAGGACACCGCCTCGGTCAACAAGCTGCTGGGCGACCTGACCGCGCCGGCCGTGCGCAACGCCAAGAAAGAGGCTGCCGAGATCCAGCAGGTGATCGATGCCGAAAAAGGCGGGTTCCAGGTGGGCGCCCAGGACTGGAGCTACTACAGCGACAAGGTGCGCACCGCCAAGTACGCCTTCGACGCCAACCAGCTCAAGCCCTACTTCGAGTTCAACAACGTGCTGGAGAAGGGCGCCTTCTTCGCCGCCAACCAGCTGTGGGGCATCACCTTCAAGCAGCGCACCGACCTGCCGACCTATGACCCGGACGTGCGCGTGTACGACGTGTTCGAGGAAAACGGCGAGCACCTGGCGATCTTCGTGATCGACCCGTATGCGCGTTCGAACAAGCGCGGCGGCGCCTGGATGAGCTCCCTGGTCGACCAGAGCTTCCTGCTGAACCAGAAGCCGGTCATCACCAACAACCTGAACCTGACCAAGCCGGCCGCCGGCGAACCAACCCTGCTCACCTGGGACGAAGTGCGCACCACCTTCCACGAACTGGGCCACGCCACCCACGGCTGGTTCTCGAAGGTGAAGTACCCGCGCTTCTCGGGCACCAGCGTGCCGCGCGACTACGTCGAGCTGCCATCGCAGGTCTACGAGATGTGGATGGCCTGGCCTGAAGTGCTGGCCAACTACGCCAGGCACTACCAGACCGGCGCGCCGATGCCGAAAGAGCTGCTGGACAAGCTGCGCGCCGCCCAGCGCTTCAACGAAGGCTACCGTACCACCGAGTACCTGGCGGCCGCGGTGCTGGACCAGAAATGGCACCAGCTGGGTTCGAAGCAGATGCCGAGCGACGTGATCGCCTTCGAGCAGCAGGCATTGAAAGAGGCCGGCCTCGATTTCGCGCCGGTGCCGCCGCGCTACCGCAGCACCTACTTCTCGCACGCCATGGGCGGCGGTTACTCGGCCGGCTACTACAGCTACCTGTGGGCCGAGCGCCTGGACGCCGATGCCGGCGAGTGGTTCAAGGAAAACGGCGGCCTGCTGCGCAAGAACGGCGACGTGTTCCGCCAGAAGGTGCTGTCCAGGGGCGGCACCATGGACGCGGTCGAGATGTACCGCGACTTCCGCGGCCGTGACCCGGTCATCGAGCCGCTGCTGGAGCGCCGCGGCCTGAACTAAGCCGCCCGGCAAGCCGGCCCCGCGCCGGCTTCCTTCCGCACTACCTTCACAACGAGAAGCAAACAATATGAAACGTACCCACTTCCTGCTGGCCGCCGCCGTGAGCGCAGCCGTCCTGAACATCGCCCATGCGGCGCCCGCCGCGCCAGCGGCAGCGGCCAGCGCCGCGTCGGCCAGGTTCGACGCCTCGAACCCGTTCGCGAAAGAGAGCGCGCTGCCGTTCAACTACCCGGCCTGGGACAAGATCCGCAACGAGCACTTCGCGCCGGCCTACGAAGAAGGCATGCGCCAGCACGCGCTCGAGATCGAGAAGATCGCCAACAACAAGGCCGCGCCGACCTTCGAGAACACGATCGTCGCGATGGAGCGCTCGGGCCGCATGCTGGCGCGCGTGAGCACCGCCTTCGGCACCCTGTCGGGCTCCTACACCAACGACACCCTGATCGCCCTGGGCCGCGAGATGGCGCCGAAGCTGTCGCAGCACAGTGACGCGATCCGCCTGAACGCCAAGCTGTACCAGCGCATCAAGACCCTGTACGACAAGCGCGACAGCCTCAAGCTGGACGCCGAATCGGCCTACCTGCTGGACCGCTACAACAATGACTTCGAGCGCGCCGGCGCCAAGCTCTCCGAAGCGGACAAGGTCAAGCTGAAGGAATACAACAGCAAGCTGGCCGCCCTGCAGACCCAGTTCGCCCAGAACACGCTGAAGGAAGCCAATGCATCGGCGCTGGTGGTCGACACCCGCGCCGAGCTGGCCGGCATGAGCGACAAGGCGATCGACGCCGCCGCTCTAGAGGCGAAAAAGCGCGGCCTGGACGGCAAGTTCGTGATCCCGGTCGTGAACACCACCCAGCAGGCGGACCTGTCGGTATTGACCAACCGCGACACCCGCGCCAAGCTGCTGTCGGCCTCGATGGCGCGCGGCAGCCGCGGCGGCGAGTTCGACACCCGCCAGATCGTCCTGCAGATTGCCAAGCTGCGCGCCGAGCGCGCCGTGCTGCTGGGCTACCCGAACCACGCCGCCTACAACCTGGAAGAGCAGACCGCGAAGACCACCGACGCCGTCAACGCCTTGCTGGGCGAACTGGCCACGCCTGCCGTCAACAACGCCAGGAAAGAGGCGGCCGACATCCAGAAGGTGATCGATGCCGAAAAAGGTGGCTTCAAGGCCGCCGCCCATGACTGGGCCTTCTACAGTGACAAGGTGCGCGCCCAGCGCTACGCTTTCGATGCCGGCCAGCTGCGCCCGTATTTCGAACTGAACCGCGTGCTGGTCGACGGCGTGTTCTTCGCCGCCAACAAGGAATTCGGCCTGACCTTCAAGGAGCGCAAGGACCTGCCGGGCTACAACGAAGACGTGCGCATGTTCGACGTGTTCGACGCCGACGGCAAGCAGCTGGCGATCTTCACCTTCGATCCGTACGCGCGCTCGAACAAGCGCGGCGGCGCCTGGGCCAACGCCTGGGTCCCTCAGAGCAAGCTGCTGGGTACCAAGCCGGTCATCGCCAACAACCTGAACGTGACCAAGCCGGCCGCCGGCGAGCCGACGCTCTTGACGTACGACGAAGTGCGCACCACCTTCCACGAGTTCGGCCACGCGCTGCATGGCATGTTCTCGGACGTGCAGTACCCGCGTTTCTCGGGTTCGCGCGTGCCGCGCGACTACGTCGAGTTCCCGTCGCAGGTGAACGAGATGTGGATGGCCTGGCCCGAAGTGCTGGCCAACTACGCCAAGCACTACCAGACCGGCGAGCCGATGCCGAAGGAATTGCTGGACAAGGTCCAGGCATCAAGCCAGTTCAACGAAGGCTTCCGCACCACCGAGTACCTGGCCGCGGCGCTGCTGGACCAGGCCTGGCACCAGCTGGCCCCGAACCAGATCCCGCAGGACGTGCTGGCCTTCGAGGCTGAGGCGCTCAAGAAGGCCGGCGTCGACTTCGCCCTGGTGCCGCCGCGCTACCGCAGCACCTACTTCTCGCACACCTTCTCTGGCGGCTACTCGGCCGGCTACTACGGCTACCTGTGGGCCGAGAAGCTGGACGCCGACACCGTCGAATGGTTCAAGGCCAACGGCGGCCTGACCCGCAAGAACGGCGACCACTTCCGCAAGACCCTGCTGTCGCGCGGCGGCACGCTGGATGCGATGCAGATGTACCGCAACTTCCGCGGCAAGGATGCGGACATCAAGCCGCTGCTGGAGCGTCGTGGTTTGACCGGCGAGTGATGCCGGTTTGCGCCGGTCGTGGTGACATGACGGGCGTCGTGGTTTGCTGAGAAACTTGGGCTCCCGCCTTCGCGGGAGCGACGTTGTTTGAGAGTAGGGAAGAGTTGACTGCAACTCTTTGGCCAATAACTCATGCATGTCGCTCCCGCGAAGGCGGGAGTCCAAGTACTCTGCAAACCGCTCCTCCCACAGCCGTGTTCCTCCTCCCGCCCCCCATGGCTTACAATGAAATCGAGCCAACACCGGAGAACACGATGCAATCCGAACACGATGCCGACCTGAAGGCACGCCTGAAAGCCCTGCACCGCGAACTGCAAGAGACGGGCGACACCGATGTCGAACTGGAAACGCTGCTGCGCCAGCTCGATGGCGACATCGAGAAAGTGCTGGAGCGCCGCGCCGAGCAGCAGCTCGACGCCAACACCTACGGCCTGGGTTCGCGCACCCAGGAACTGGCGGCGCGCTTCGCCGCCCGCCACCCGCGCGTCGAGTCCGGCCTGCGCGAACTGGGCCAAATCCTGTCGAATATGGGTATCTAACGTAGGCGAATAAGCCACAAGTCATTGATTTTAAGCCATTTTTCGGGGCTGTCCGATGCCCCATAAATGGTTTTCCGGTACAATGCCGGCCAATGAACTCCCCAGCCAATCTCTTTGCGACGGTCGCCAAGCGCTCCAGCCGCGCCGCTGCCGCACCTTTTCTCCCGATGTCCCGTGCCGAAATGGACAAATTGGGCTGGGATTCGTGCGACATCATCCTGATCACGGGCGACGCCTACATCGACCACCCGAGCTTCGGCATGGCCCTGGTCGGCCGCCTGCTGGAAGCGCAGGGCTACCGCGTCGGCATCATCAGCCAGCCCGACTGGACCTCGGTCGAACCGTTCCGCGCGCTGGGCAAACCCAATCTGTACTGGGGCATCACCGCCGGCAATATGGACTCGATGGTCAACCGCTACACGGCCGACCGCAAGATCCGTTCCGACGACGCCTATACCCCCAACGCCGAGCCGAACAAGCGTCCCGATCGCGCCGTCACCGTGTATTGCCAGCGCGCCCGCGAAGCCTTCCCCGGCGTGCCGGTGATCGCCGGCAGCATCGAAGCCTCGCTGCGCCGCATCGCCCACTACGATTACTGGTCCGACAAGGTGCGCCGCTCGGTGCTGTTCGAGTCGAAGGCCGACCTGGTCATCTTCGGCAATGCCGAGCGGGCCCTGGTCGACGTCACGCGCCGCATCGCAGCGGGCGAGAACATCAAGACCATCCGCGACCTGCGCGGCACCGCCTTCCTGGTGCCGCAGGGCTGGCTGCCGGACGAAGAGTGGTCGGTGCACAACTCCACCCGCGTGGACGTGCCGGGCCGCATCGACAAGCAGCCGAACCCGTATGCGATGGCGCTGGAAGACCCGAAGACCTGCGCGCTCGACAACGCCGCGCCGGAGCCGGAAGTCAAACCGGTGGTCATCATGACGCGCGAGCAGCGCCAGGCCGCGGCCCGCGAAAAGGCCGCCAAGACCGTGGTGCGCCTGCCGTCGTTCGAAACCGTCAGCGAAGATCCTGTGATGTATGCGCACGCTTCGCGCGTGTTCCACCTGGAGTCGAACCCGGGCAATGCGCGCGCGCTGGTGCAGGCGCACGGCGACCGCGACGTCTGGCTCAATCCGCCGCCGCTGCCGCTGGCCATGGACGAGATGGACAACGTCTATGACCTGCCATACGCGCGCGCGCCGCACCCGAGCTATGGCAAGGCCCATATCCCGGCCTGGGAAATGATCCGTTATTCGGTGAACATCATGCGCGGCTGCTTCGGCGGCTGCACCTTCTGCTCGATCACCGAGCACGAAGGCCGCATCATCCAGAGCCGCTCGGAACCCTCGATCCTGCGCGAGATCGAGCTGATCCGCGACACGACCAAGAACTTCGCCGGCACCATCACCGACCTGGGCGGCCCGACGGCGAATATGTACCGCCTGGCCTGCAAGGAAAAGAAGATCGAGGAAAGCTGCCGCCGCCTGTCGTGCGTGTATCCGACCATCTGCTCGAACCTGGGCACCGACCACAGCAAGCTGATCTCGCTGTACCGCAAGGCGCGCGCCATCCCCGGCATCAAGAAGATCCTGATCGGTTCCGGCCTGCGCTACGACCTGGCCGTGCGCTCGCCCGAGTACGTGAAAGAGCTGGTGACCCACCACGTGGGCGGCCTGCTGAAAATCGCGCCGGAGCATACCGAGCAGGGCACGCTGTCGAAGATGATGAAGCCGGGCATCGGCGCCTATGACGAGTTCAAGCGCCTGTTCGACAAGTATTCGGTCGAGGCGGGCAAGAAGCAGTACCTGATTCCGTACTTCATCGCGGCCCACCCCGGCTCGACCGACGAGGACATGCTGAACCTGGCGCTGTGGCTGAAGAAGAACAACTTCAAGCTGGACCAGGTGCAGACCTTCACGCCGACGCCGATGGCGATGGCGACCACCATGTATCACTCGCGCAAGAACCCGCTGGCCAAGGTGACCGAGGATTCGGAGATCGTCGAAACCGCCAAGAGCGGCAAGACGCGCAAGCTGCACAAGGCCTTCCTGCGCTATTACGACCCGGAGAACTGGCCGATCCTGCGTGAAGGCCTGAAGCGCATGGGGCGGACCGACTTGATCGGCAATGGCGAGCGGCATTTGATTCCGCCGCCGGGCGGCGAGTTGCCGGGTGCGGCGCGTGAAGAGCGTCGTCCGGCCGGTGCACCGCCGAAGGGCCGTGTGATCGAGGTGGCGCCGAAGCGGGCTGCGGGCCCTGGCGGCCAGCGTAGCGAACGTCGGAATGACCGCGCGTCGGCGGGAACGCCATTCATGGCGCCGCCGTCGAAGGTCAAGCCGTCGATCCTGTCGACCATCAAGTCCAAGCCGAAAGCGGCGGGACGGAAATAGCGGTGCAATACCGATCGGAACCGGGATTGGTCTCCCGGTTTTTTTTCGTCCATGCAATATGGTCCTAATGAGTCTGTGAAGTATCAACCCACGAGGGGCAGTTCAGGCACGTCGTTGCGTTTATTTCGTTTGTTTCGTAGAATTCGTTTACAATGGATTTGGGAGTAGCCTGGCACAGCAGCGGCAGCGAAGTCTGCCGCTGCTGTGCCAGGCGTGCAAGAACGCACTCCTAAAAAATACCAGGAGCAAAATGATGTCTGAAATGATTGATCGCTTGGAAAGTAAGGAAGATGTCGAGCTTGCGAAAGCCGCACAACGGTGCATCGTCAGTGCTCTTGACCACTCTCGGGCGGTTAATATCGCAATTTTGGAAGATGGCGTAGAGCGTATCGAAGACTCTCCGATTCTGAAATTGCCCCCAAAAGTGCTGCGTTTGTTTGCGGATATGTTGGGTTCGCTGGCCCAAGGCAATGCGGTTGCTATCATGCCCAAGGAGCTTTATGTCACTACTCAAGAAGCAGCAATGTTCTTGAATGTATCTCGTCCCTATTTAGTCAAGATGCTAGATGATGGAAAGATTCCTCACCATAAAGTAGGGACGCATCGTCGTATCAGGTTTGAGGATGTGGTTGCATATAAAGAGCAGCGCAAGAAAACCGCTCATTCAGCGCTTCAAGAATTAGTTGATCAAGCACAAGAACTCGATATGGGATATTGATGGCAGGGAACGTCCAGTATACGGCTGTTCTAGACGCGTGCGTTCTTTATCCCGCGCCTCTCAGGGACATCCTGATGACGCTAGGTGCTGAAGGGGTTTACCGTGCGCGCTGGACGGCCGAGATACAGGATGAGTGGATTCGCAATCTGATTGACAAGCGCCCGGATCTGAACAAGGAAAAGCTGCTGTATACGGCATCGCTCATGAATGCAGCTGTCGAAGATGCCATTGTCCGGGACTATGAGTATCTCATTCCAACGTTAGCGTTACCTGATATCGATGATCGACATGTCCTGGCGGCCGCGATCGTTGGTCATGCAGACGCTATCGTCACTTTCAATCTTAAAGACTTTCCTGAAGGAATAGTTTCTCGACATGCAATCGAGATTCTGCACCCTGACGATTTTCTTGTTGCGCAATACGACTTGGACAAGATTGGCATCCTCAGCATGATGAAGACGTGTCGCATGAAATTAAGAAAACCGCCGAAATCAGCTGAGGATTATATTGCCACGCTTGAACAGCAAGGTTTGCCTCAGATGTGCCAAATATTGCGAAATGCGATCGGCCTGATCTAGCTTTTATGGCTTCGAATTGGGCGTCGGCGCCCCGCGCCGCTCGCGCGCGATGTCCAGGTCCACGCTGGCCTGCCTGGTGCGCAAGGCCCGCGCATACCGATGCCTTGCCCGCAAGCGCGGATTGGTCACCAGCGTCCCCAGCGTTTCGCCGATCACCATCACCACTCCCAGCAGCGGCAGCACCAGCATCAGCCCGACCACGCCCGCCAGCATGCCGCCGATAAAAATCATCAGCACCGTGACCAGCGGGTGGATGTGCAGGCTGCGGCCGAGGGTCAGCGGCATGAACAGGAAATCGTCCAGCAGCCGCACCAGCACGAACACCCCGATCGCCCCATAGGCCATCAACGGATTGCCCGGCGCATCGGTCGACGCCACGATCACCACCAGCACGCAGCCGGCAATCGACCCGACGAACGGCACCCAGGCCAGCACGGCCGAGATCAAGCCGAGCAGCAAGGGCGACGACACGCCGATCACCCACAGGCCCAGCGCCAGCACCAGCGTGTCGAGCACGGTCAGTTTCAGCAAGCCTTCGAAATAGCGGCGCGCGGTCTGGTCGACCTCGTGCAGCAGGTACAGCGCACGCTCGAAATAGGCGTTCGGCACCGCCCGCGCCAGGAACTTCTTGAAGCGCACGCCGTCGCGCAGCAGGAAGAAAGTGAGGAAGGGCGCCAGCAGCAGCGACGGCACCCAGGTCACGACGCCGACCACGATGTCGCCCAGGTGGTTCTGCGCGAAGTCGTTGGTATAGGTGGTGAAGGCCATGTCGACGGTCGAGGTCAGCCGCATCTCGGCCAGGATCGGGAATTTCGCCTCGAGCATGGCCAGCGAGGTGCGGACAAAGGCCACCCCGCCATCGAGGTACAGGCCGATGGTCGCTTCCCACGAGTCTTCTTCCGGTCCGTCGCTCCAGCTCAGGGCCGCCGCCAGCGCCAGCGCGGCCAGCCCGAAGAACAGGGTGCAGACCCAGACCGCGGCCGCATTGCGGCTGAAGCCCGAGCGCACCATGCGCTGCATCGGTCCCAGCAGGATGTAATACAGCACGGTGCCGAAGATGAAGGGCAGGAATAGCCACAGCAGCTGCTGGACCACCAGCAGCAACAGGCAGGTGGCGGCGACGATCCCGGTCCAGACCACGGGACCGGCGCGCTCGGGACCGTTGACGATGCCCGGCACCGGACTCATAGCGCTTCCAGTTGCGGCCGTCCGGTGCCCATCCATTCGCGCAGGCGCAGGCCGATGTGGCGCGCCAGCGCCAGCGAGATCTTGTAGCCGAGGACGGCGTCGGTTTCCATCAGGCCCAGGAAGTCGGCGCGGAAGAACACCGCCACCTCGCAGGGCTCGAGCGCGCGCGCCTGGGCATTGCGCGGCGAGTTGTCGAGCAGGGCCAGGTCGCCGAAGAAGCCGCCCGGCTCCAGCTCGGCCACCACCTGGGTCATGCCCTCGTGCAGGCGGCTGATGCGCACCCGGCCGCTCATCAGCAGATACAGCGCCTGGCCTTCCTCGCCCTCGTCGAAAACGATCTCATCCTTTAGATAGCGGCGCTCGTGCAGCAATCCATCGACGATCTTCAATTCCAGCGGAGTGAGCGCACTGAACAGCGATGAACTCTTCAGCCGGTGCAGGCGCGGCGACATCCGAGGGGGCTTGAGGAAACGAAAAATCACGTGATGCTCCGGCGTGGTGCGGTGTGTTGTCTGTTTGATTATCCGCGATTGGATGCTGCTGCGCATCAAAAAGCTTCAGCCGTGCACGACAGTGTGGCGTGTTGTTCATACATCCTTCAAACGTGCGCACCACGATATTGGAAACCGTGTAACATAAATTCTTTACGGCAACAGTAGTTGTTGTAGTGATATTTGCCATGCGAGCCGTCGCGCATGGCCCGGCCAACGTTCCCGAAGAGGACAGGCAGTGATCGATATACAGACTTTTCTTCTTGCGCTCGGGATCGGTAACGTCGGCTTTGCGATCCTGATGGCAGGATATACCCACGGGGCGCAGCGCAATCCGGGATTGCACCTGTGGATGTGGGCGCGCCTGGGCATGGGCCTGAGCCAGCTGGCCGGCTGGGCCCGTCCGATGGTCGGCCTGGCCTTCCTGGGCGGCCTGGAAGGCATCGGCTGGATCCTCGCGGTATCGCTCGAGATGGCGGCCTACTGCGTGTTCTTCGGCTTCACGCGCTGGGGCCGGATCGTGTTGCCGATTGCCGTGCTGTCGTCCGCGGTGGTGATCGCGGCCGGCGTCCATGGCGCCAGCCACGCCCAGCTCAGCGCCCTGGTGGCGGGCGTGGTGGCGCTGTTCGCCGCCGCCATGGCCTGGGTGCTGCTGCGCCGGCGCCATGCGTCCCTGCTGCAGCGGATCATCGGCATCAACGATGCGCTGTTCTCCGTCGCGGTCTCGCTGTGGGCCGGCTCGACCCTGCTGGGCAAGGGGCCGTTCGACCACGTGCTGGCGCGCGAAGCGGCCTACCTGGCCGGCTACATGCTCATGATCGTCAACGGCTTCGGCTTCCTCTTGCTGTGCAAGCAGAAGGACGATGCGCGCATGGCCCGGCTGGCCTCCACCGACTGCCTCACCGGCCTGCCCAACCGCCACGCCTTCATGGAGCGCGCCGAGCGCGCGCGCCTGGCCTCCCAGCGCCAGCGCCACCCGCTGGCGCTGATGATGATCGACATCGACCACTTCAAGCAGATCAATGACCGCTGGGGCCACGCCAGCGGCGACGACGCCCTCCAGGTGTTCGCCCGCACCGCGCGCGACGTGATGCGCGAGCACGAGACCATCGGCCGCCTGGGCGGCGAGGAATTCGCGATGATGCTGCCCGGCGCCGACATCGACGCCGCGATGCAGGCGGCCCAGCGCCTGCGCCAGGCGGTGCGCGCGGCCACCGTGATCACCAGCGGGCCGAGCTACACGATGACGGTCAGTATCGGCGTGGTGGTGCTCGATCCGAACGAAGACCTGAGCGCGGCGCTGGCGCGCGCCGACCATGCCTTGTATACGGCCAAGCGCGCGGGACGCGATCGGGTGGAAGTCGGGGATCCGGTGCGGCGCCGGGCGTGAACCGAAGACCGCAGATAAAACCAGGAACGGAAAAAGAAAAAGGGTCCGACGAATCGGACCCTTCTTCCTTGATGCTGGCGGAGCGGACGGGGCTCGAACCCGCGACCCCCGGCGTGACAGGCCGGTATTCTAACCAACTGAACTACCGCTCCGTTTACTCTGATCGTACCTTCGATCGACCATCGAGATGCTTTGGTGGGCGCTGAGAGGCTCGAACTCCCGACCTAATCCTTGTAAGGGATCCGCTCTACCAACTGAGCTAAGCGCCCATCTCGGTGGTTTCTATCTGACGCTTGTCATTGCGTCCGAAGAGGCCCGAATTATAGAGGGTGGCTTTCAAGGTCTGCAAGGGTTTTTCGAAAAAATATCAAAAACCTTTTTTCGACCCATGGCGGATGGACCGGAAGGCGGAGCCCGAGCCGGCACATCTGCATGTGTTGTAATCGCGGCGACACACGCGATATTTACTTGCCGTCGCACATGCCCATCACGGACAATACCACCTTTGACAAGTCGGCAACCTTAAAAACATCGCAAAGATGTGCGCCTGAGATGCGCTGCCGAGGGCGGGTCATATCCGCTCGCGCACCCGGCGGGGGTAGCGTCCATAAGAAGAGGAACGGGGACATCGGTTCTTTTTTTAATCAACAGGAAACACTCCAATGACCAAGATGTCCAAGATGCACAAGCGCGTCATCCGCGCGCATGGCGCAATGCTGGCGCTGTCCGCCGCGTTGCCGATCGCACCGGCGTTCGCCCAGACGACCGAGTCCGACCAGTCCCTCCAGCTGCAATCCGTGACCGTGACGGCCCAGCGCCGCACCGAGAACATCCGCGACGTGCCGGTCTCCGTCACCGCCCTCAAGGGCGACAAGCTGGATGTGCTGGTCTCCGGCGGCGAAGACATCCGCCTGCTGGCCGGCAAGGTGCCGAGCCTGAACGTCGAATCGTCGAACGGCCGCACCTTCCCGCGCTTCTACATCCGCGGCTACGGCAACACCGACTTCAACACCTTCGCCTCGCAGCCGGTCTCGCTGGTGTACGACGACATCGTGCAGGAGAATCCGATCCTGAAGGGCTTCCCGATCTTTGACCTGGCCAGCGTCGAAGTGCTGCGCGGCCCGCAGGGCACCCTGTTCGGCCGCAACACCCCGGCCGGCGTCGTGAAATTCGAATCCGAAAAGCCGAACCTGAAGAAGGTCGAGGGCTACTACAACCTGTCGGCGGCCTCGCACTACACGATGAACGCCGAAGGCGCCGTCAACGTGCCGCTGTCGACCAATGTGGCGATGCGCGTGTCGGCCGTCGGCCAGCACCGTGACGACTACGTCAACAACTTCAGCGACGTCGCCAAGACCCGCAAGACCGGTGAACTGGACGGCTACAACGAGCACGCCGAACGCGTGCAGTTCTTGTACAGCAAGGACGGCTTCAGCGGCCTGCTGGGCTTCCACCAGCGCCAGACCAACGGCAGCGCGCGCCTGTTCCGCGCCAACCTGATCAAGAAGGGCAGCAACACCTTCGCCGACGGCACCGACCTGGACGACATCGTCACCAACGCCCAGAACTTCCAGAGCCTGAAGACCAACGGCATCAACCTGCGCCTGCAGTGGGACCTGGGCAACTACAAGCTGCACTCGATCACCGGTTACGAGCACATCATCGATTACTCGAGCCGCGGCGACATCGACGGCGGCACGCCGGCCGGCCCGGGCTTCATCCCGTTCCAGGTCGAGACCAACGGCTATATCGAGAACCTGGACCAGTACACCCAGGAATTCCGCCTCGAGTCGGCCTACGCCGGCCCGTTCAACTGGCAGGCCGGCCTGTACTTCTTCGACGAAGACGTGACTGGCGGCAGCGACAACTTCAACAGCACCACCTATGCGCGCACCTCGCGCCTGCGTTCGAACCAGAAGAACGAAGCCTGGGCCGCGTTCGCATCGGCAAGCTACGACCTGACCCCGGACTGGACCATCCGCGGCGGCCTGCGCTACACCAAGGACGAGAAGGAATTCCGCACCATCGAGGCGACCAACGTCGTCCAGATCGGCCCGTCGTCGGTGGAAGAGAGCAAGGACAAGATCAACTGGGACCTGTCGGCGACCTACAAGCTGACCCCGACCGTGAACGTCTACGGCCGCGCCGCCACCGGCTTCCGCGCACCGAGCATCGCCGCCGCCTCGGCCGAAGTGCCGATCACCGTGGCCGATTCGGAAACCATCAAGTCGTTCGAGCTGGGCGTGAAAGCCGACCTGTTCGACCGCCGCGCCCGCACCTCGTTCTCGATCTATGACTACACGATCGAAGACCAGCAGCTGACCGTGGTGGGTGGCAACTCGAACGTCAATCGCCTGATCAATGCCGACAAGACCAAGGGCAAGGGCGCCGAGTTCGACTTCGAAGCGGCCGTCAGCACCGCCCTGCGCGTGAGCG
The DNA here is from genome assembly GCF_000315425.1 of Massilia timonae CCUG 45783. Classification (GTDB taxonomy): domain Bacteria; phylum Pseudomonadota; class Gammaproteobacteria; order Burkholderiales; family Burkholderiaceae_D; genus Telluria; species Telluria timonae. The sequence continues at coordinate 1,153,799 of NZ_JH992922.1, forward strand.
CCGGCGCCAGCTACAACTACACGCAGATCCGCGACGGCAGCCTGTCGGTGAACAAGTGCGCCCAGTGCACGGTCACCAACCCGCTGAACGCCTTTGGCCGCGTGGTCATCGACGGCAACCCGCTGCCGCAGGCGCCGCGCTGGACCTTCAACGCGACCGCCCGCTACGGCGTGCCGTTCCGTGACGGCGAGCTGTACGTCTTCACCGACTGGTCGTACCGCAGCAAGATCAACTTCTTCCTGTACGAGGCCACCGAGTTCACCGGCGCCCCGCTGACCGAAGGCGGCGTGCGCGTCGGCTACATCTTCGGCAACGGCAAGTACGAAGTCGCCGCGTTCGGCCGCAACATCCTCGACCAGCGCCGCATCACCGGCGCCATCGACTTCAACAACCTGACCGGTTTCACCAACGAGCCGCGCCAGTGGGGTATGCAGTTCAAGGGCAATTTCTGATCGTTTGACAGTCAGTTCGCCTGAACCGAAGGGCCGCGCATTGCGCGGCCCTTTTTTGCGTTTTGCCCACGGTGCATGACACAAAAAACCAGAAGTGTTGCATGAATATTTATCTGCTAATTACACTATTCGCAATGCATACTTGTTCAACATCTTTATCATGGCACTAAATATTTTGAATATTTAACGATTTGCCGAAGAAATCATGTTTCTGCTGAATATGCCGAGTTAACCGTTGTATGCACGCCGAAAACGGTTGGAATTTATTCCTGCCAGTTCTTTTCTTCAAGCTAAGCTGAGTTTGCCGCCTCGAGACGGCACCGGCACTGCCGGTCCTACAACGACACAAGCGAGCCATCGCTTGACGGAAAACCTTGAAGAAGGAAGAACCATGAAGCAAACGCATTCGATTCATCCGACCGTGTTGAAGATGTGTGCAGCGGTCGCGCTGGCGCTGGGAGCCGGATCCGCCCTCGCGGCCGCCGGCGCGAGCGGCAGCGGCGCGCCGCAGTTCGTCGTGGAGACAGACCGTATCATCGTGAAGTACCGCGACTCGAAGGCCGCCGCCAATGGCGCCGCGGCCCGGGTCGCCGGCCTGAGCAGCGACCGCAAGGCGAAGCTCGACCGCGCCGGCCAGCAGTTCGGCATGGTGGTCAAGGAAAGCCATGCCATCTCGACCGGCGCCCAGGTGTTCAAGCTGGACCGCCGGCGCCACCTGAAGGAAGTGGAATCGCTGGCCGCCGAGATGATGGCGCGCGACCCGTCCATCGAGTACGCCGAGCCGGACCGCATCATGACCCATATGGCGACGCCGACCGACCCGCGCTACACCGACCAGTGGCACTACTATGAAACCGCCGGCGGCCTGCGCCTGCCGACCGCCTGGGACAAGTCGACCGGCAGCGGCGTGGTGGTGGCGGTGATCGACACCGGCTACCGCCCGCACGCCGACCTCTCGGGCCAGCTCTTGGCCGGCTATGACTTCATCAGCACCGCCACCATCGGCAACGACGGCAACGGCCGCGACAGCGACGCCAGCGATCCGGGCGACGCCGTGGTGGCCGGCGAATGCGGCAACGGCCAGCCGACCCGCGACCAGGGTTCGAGCTGGCACGGCACCCACGTCGCCGGCACGGTGGCGGCGCGCACCAACAACGGCACCGGCGTGGCGGGCGTGGCCTACAACGCCAAGATCGTCCCGGTGCGCGTGCTCGGCAAGTGCGGCGGCTATACCTCGGACATCGCCGACGCGATCACCTGGTCGTCGGGCGGCAGCGTGTCGGGCGTGCCGGCCAATGCCAACAAGGCGCGCGTGCTGAACCTGTCGCTGGGCGGCGGCGGCGCCTGCGGCGCGACCACCCAGAACGCCATCAACGGCGCCCGCTCGCGCGGCGCGGTGGTGGTGGTCGCCGCCGGCAACGACGCCGTCAACGTCAGCAACGCCAGCCCGGCCAACTGCTCGGGCGTGATCGCGGTGGCGGCCACCGGCCGCACCGGCGGGCGCGCTTCCTACTCGAACTACGGCACCCTGATCGACGTGGCGGCGCCGGGCGGCGACGGCGCCTATGGCGTGCTGTCGACGCTGAACACCGGCACCACCGCGCCGGCCTCGGACAGCTATGCGGCCTACCAGGGCACCTCGATGGCCACCCCGCACGTGGCCGGCGTGGCGGCGCTGATGCTGGCGCTGAACACCAACCTGACGCCGGACGACATCGAGTCGAAACTGAAATCGACGGCGCGCGCCTTCCCGGCCAGCTGCTCGGGTTGCGGCACCGGCATCGTGGACGCCACCGCGGCGGTCAATGCGGCCACCACCGGCGGCACCGCGGCCACGACCCTGGCCGAGAGCGAGGCGAACAACACCATCGCCACCGCCGACCTGGTCACGGTCGGCAACACGACCGTGAACGGCAACCTCGGCTCGACCACCGACACGGATTACTTCCGCGTCGACCTGCCGGCGGGTAAAACGCTGAGCGCGGTCCTGACCCCGGGCCTCTCCAATGCCGACTACGACCTGTACGTGTATAACGCATCGGGTACGCAGCTGGGCACCAGCCAGAACGGCGTCGGCGCGGTGGACAGCGTCAGCTCCAGCAATACGGGCACCAGCGCGGCGACCCGCTACGTGCGCGTGACCTACTACAGTGGCGGCACCGGCGCCACCAATGGCAAGTACAGCCTGAAGCTCACCTGGTAAGCGCGTCGGCGCCAGGAGGAGGTGAACGCGCGGTCTCGGCCGCGCGTTTTTTTTTTGCCGGCACACGCCGGGTTCCTGGCCGGACGCCGCCTGATGAGGGACAGGAAGTTCGAACAGGACTGTTGCGCACGGTTGGCATTTGTGCAAATGTTTTTATGTCCATAGAATGTATGCATGCAAATCGCCAATCCCGAGCCGACGCCGGCCGCGTTTCCTTCCTGAGCTTCTCCATGCAGCTTCCGAACCGCTTGCAGTTCCTGCTCAATCGCCTGCGCGAGCGGCTGTGGGTCAAGCCGCTGCTCGCCTGTATCCTGTCCATCGCGGGCGTGGCGCTGGCGCATCTCGCCGACAACATCCCGATCGACTGGAAGGTGCCGGAGATCGCACAGAACTCGGTCATCGAATTATTGAAGGTGATTGCCGCCAGCATGCTGGGCGTGGCCACGTTCGCGGTCGCGTCGATGGTGGCGGCCTACGCGTCGACCGGCCAGTCGGCCACCGCGCGCGCCTTCCCGCTGATCGTCGCCGACGACGTCTCGCAGAACGCGCTGTCGATCTTCGTCGGCGCCTTCATCTTCGCGATCGTGGGCCTGAGCGCCACCACCAACGATTATTTCGGCAAGGCGGGGCGGTTCACCTTGTTCATGCTCACGCTGTCCTCGCTGGCGCTCGTGATCGTGGTGTTCGTGCGCTGGGTCGACAGCATCGCGCGGCTCGGCCGCCTGGGCGCGGTCATCGCCAAGGTCGAGCAAGCCACGTCGCGCGCCATGGCCCAGCGCAGCCGCCGCCCCTGCCTGGGCGGCATGGCCGCTTTCGGTCCGGCCATCGGCCTGGCCTTCCACAGCGACACCAGCGGCTACCTGCAGCGGGTCGACATGGCCGCCCTGCAGCGGATCGCGGCGGCGCGCAAGCTGCGCATCACGCTGGCCGTCGTGCCGGGATCGATGGTGGTGCCGTCCCGGCCGCTGGGCTATGTGCTGCCGGACGGCGCCTGCAGCGAAGCGGTCGAGCCGGCCCTGTTGCGCGAGGCCTTCACCATCGGTCCGCTGCGCCACTTCGACGACGATCCCCGTTTCGGTCTGGTCGCGCTCGCGGAAATCGGCAGCCGCGCCCTGTCTCGCGGCATCAACGATCCCGGGACCGCGATCGGGGTGCTCGGTTCGGTGTACCGGATCCTGAGCGAGTGGGCGCGCCCGGTCGAGGTCGAGGCGCCGGAATATGACCTGGTGGAGGTGCCGGTCTTGTCGGTCGACGATCTGTTCGACGACGTGTTTCCCGCCATGGCCCGCGATGGCGCCGGGGCCATCGAGGTCGCGTTGCGCGTGCAACGGGTGCTGGGCGAACTCGGTTGCTGCGGGGAGCAGCAGATGCGCGCCGTGGCGCGGCGCCATGCCTGCATGGCGATGGCGCGCTCGGAACGCGCCCTCGACTTCGCGCCCGACCTGGAGCAGCTGCGGTGGCGTCATGAGGATTTCTGGGGCAAGGCGGCTTGCACGAAACGGCGTTTCGGATAATACTGTATGCAATTACAGTAGCCGGCCCCAGCTCCCGTTCCCGGGGCGCCGCCTCAGAGTGAACGCCCCGCTTCGAAAAATCATCCACTGCGATTGCGATTGTTTTTATGCGTCGGTCGAGATGCGCGACGATCCGTCGCTGCGCGGCCGACCGCTCGCCGTGGGCGGCCGGCCCGACCAGCGCGGCGTGGTCGCCACCTGCAACTACGAGGCGCGGCGCTACGGCATCCATTCGGCGATGGCCACCGCCACCGCCATCAAGCTGTGTCCCGATCTGCTGGTGATCCCGCCGGCAATGGAAAAATACCGTATCGCCTCACGCCAGATCATGGCGATCTACCAGGACTACACCGAGATCGTCGAGCCGCTGTCGCTCGACGAAGCCTACCTGGACGTCACCGATTCCCCCCACTGCAAGGGCAGCGCGACCCTGATCGCGCAAGAGATCCGGCGCCGCATCTTCGAGACCGTCGGCATCACCGCCTCGGCCGGCGTGGCGCCGAACAAGTTCGTGGCCAAGATCGCCAGCGACTGGAACAAGCCGGACGGGCTGTTCCTGGTGCGCCCTGACGAAGTCGACGCCTTCGTGGCGGCGCTGCCGGTCAAGAAGCTGCACGGCGTGGGTAAGGTGACGGCGGAAAAGATGAACCGCCTGGGCCTGCAGACCTGCGCCGACCTGCGCGCCTGGAGCATGGACCAGCTGCAGGAACACTTCGGCAGCTTCGGCGCGCGCTTATACGACCTGAGCCGCGGCATCGACCATCGGGAGGTGAACGTCTCGCGCGAGCGCAAGTCGATCAGCACCGAAGAAACCTATACGCCCGACGTGCCCGACCTGGCCGGCTGCCTGGCCTTGCTGCCCGATTTATACGAGCACCTGCTGGGCCGGATCAAGCGCGCGAATGCCGAAAAATTCATCAACAAGTTGTTCGTGAAAATCAAATTCTCGGATTTCCAGCAGACGACGGTCGAGTGCGTGGGCTATGCGCCACATATTCCGACCTATGCGCGCCTGATGGAGACCGGCTGGGCTAGAGCCAGCCGCCCGGTGCGCCTGCTGGGCGTGGGCGTGCGCCTGGGCGACACCGAAACCGTCGAGCAGCTGCGGCTGTTCGACGACGTTCTGGACGATTCGATAAGGTCCTGAGCTTTTTATGCGACGTTGCCATATAGCAGCGTAGAATATCGATCCTTTGAAATACTGACACAACCGGATAACCTATGTGGTTCAAGAATCTACAGATTTACCGTCTGCCGGCCCCATGGGCCTATACCCCTGAACAACTGGAAAAAGCCCTCGAGCCGCAGAGCTTCGTGCCTGCCAGCAGCAATGAATTGCTGCGCCAGGGCTGGGACAAGCCGCGCCCGAACGGCGGCCTGGTCCACGTGGTCAACAAGCAGATGCTGATCATGCTGGGCACCGAAAAGAAGTTGCTGCCGGCATCGGTCATCAACCAGGTGGCCAAGGCCAAGGCAGCCGAGCTGGAAGAGCAGCAAGGCTTCCCGCCAGGCAAAAAGGCAATGAAAGAACTGAAGGAACGCGTGGCCGACGAACTGCTGCCGCGCGCCTTCACCCTGCGCAGCAACGTCTGGACCTGGATCGACCCGGTCAATGGCTGGCTGGTGGTCGATGCGGCGAGCCCGGCGAAGGCCGACGACATCGTCAAGCTGCTGCTCAAGGCCGTCGACAAGATGCCGCTGGAATCGCTGCGCGTCCAGAAATCGCCGGTCGCCGTGATGACCGGCTGGCTGGAAGCCGATGAAGCGCCGTACGGCTTCACGATCGACCAGGACACCGAGCTGCGCGCGACCGGCGAAAGCCGCGCTGCGGTGCGCTACGTGAAGCACACGCTGGAACCGGACGACATCCGCCGCCACATCGCGGCCGGCAAGCAGTGCACCCGCCTGGCCATGACCTGGAACGACCGCATCAGCTTCGTGCTGACCGAGTCGCTGGCGATCAAGGGCATCAAGCCGCTGGACGTGATCAAGGAAGGCGAAAGCCCGACCTATAGCGACGATGAGCGTTTCGACAACGACATCGTGCTGATGACGGGCGAGCTGGCCAAGTTGCTGGCCGACGTGGTCGAGGCGCTGGGCGGCGAAGCCAAGGCGTAATTGACGGCCCGCTAAGGTGATGTGGGGTGGAGAGCCTGTCAGAATTTCTGTGTGGAACCGGGGTCATGAAATAATCCCGAAAGGACTGTTCCATGACCGAAGTGATGACCACTAAGAAGCTCAAGAAGCAAAAAGCAGCATACCCATTCCCCGTCGAGCTGATCGACCAGTTGCTGGCCCAGGTTGAGAACAAGGACGCTGAGTCGATCCTTGGCGAATCGGGCCTGGCCGGGCAACTCAAGAAGATGCTGGCCGAACGTATGTTGTCGGCCGAGTTGAACCATCACTTGGCCAACGAGGAAGAAGGCACTAAAAACCACCGTAACGGCAGCAGCCCTAAGAAGGTGCTCACGCCCGGCGGCGAGCTCCACCTGGACGTGCCGCGCGATCGCCTGTCGAGCTTTGAGCCCAAGCTGGTGGCCAAACATCAGCGCCGGATGTCTGGCTTTGATGATCACGTCATCAGCATGTACGCGCGTGGGATGAGCGTGCGTGAGATCCAGGCGCATCTGCTGGAGTTGTACGGTACCGAGGTGTCGCCGGACCTGATTTCGACCATCACCGACGAGGTGCTCGACGAGGTCGCACAGTGGCAACAACGGCCGCTTGAAGCGATGTATCCAATCGTCTATTTCGACGCGTTGCGCCTGAAGATCCGGGACGAAGGTACAGTCAAGAACAAGGCTGTGTATTTGGCTCTGGGCATTCGTGCCGACGGCCGCAAGGAAGTGCTGGGTCTGTGGATCGAGCAGACCGAAGGCGCCAAGTTCTGGCTGAAGGTTTTCAACGAGCTCAAGAATCGTGGGCTGGACGATATCCTGATCGCTGTCGTCGATGGCCTGCGTGGCTTCCCCGAGGCCATTGAAGCCGTTTATCCGCAGGCGCAGATCCAGACGTGCATCGTGCACCTGATCCGCAACTCGACGACGCTTGCGGCCTGGAAGGACCGTAAAGAGCTGGCAGCGGCGCTCAAGCCGATTTACCACGCTGCCAATGCCGACCTGGCAGAAGCGGCGCTGGACGCGTTTGCGGAAGGTCCATGGGGCACTAAGTTTCCGACCGTGGCTGCAATGTGGCGGCGCCAGTGGCAGCAGGTGATTCCCTTCTTTGCCTACCCGCCTGAAGTGCGCACGATTATCTACACGACCAACGCCATCGAGAGCCTGCATATGCGCCTACGGAAGATCGTCAAGAACCGCGGCCACTTCCCCAGCGACGAAGCCGCGACCAAGTTATTGTTCCTGGCCTTGCGCAATATCGAGAAAGATTGGAAGATGCCGCAGCGTACCTGGAAGCAGGCTGCCAACCAGTTCGCTATCATGTTCGGCGAGCGCTTCACGAACGCAATTATCTAACTCTGAATTCTGGCCCCGCACACAGAATTTCTGACAGGTCCGGGGTGGACGGCTTGCCGTCCACCCCACAATATTTAACGGATCACATCATTTCGCCGCCGCGACTTCTTCGCTCGTGGCCGGCTCCGACTTCCCACCCGCACCACTGCCATTTTCCAGCTCCCCACTGGTATAGGTCGCCCCCTGCCGATCCTCGTGCGGCGCCGGACGGTTCGGCAACGGCGGCAGCGCCTTGGCCTTCTCCAGGTCGATCCCGGCGATCTCCGCCACGCGGCGGCCATAATCCTCGTCGCAGTGCCACAGATGCCACACCATGCGCAGCTGGATCGGTTCCGGGCATTGTTTCAAATCTCCCCCGACGTTGTTGACCAGGTCGTCGCGCTCCCAGTCCTCGAAGGTGCGGTAGCGCGTGCCGGCCTGCTTGTAGTCGTCGCGCGTGGTGGTGGTCTGGTAGCGGCCCAGGTGGCCTTCGACCCACTGGTGGTATTCGTAGCCCGGCTGCTCGGCTTCCTGGTAGCCGCCCATCAGGCTCGGCTCGTAGTTGATGTGCTTGTCCTCGTCCGAACCATCGACGCCGTCCACATAGAACGTCATCTGCCCATCGCGCTGGTTGGTGCGCGCCTTCGCCTTCTCTTGCGGCGCGTTGATCGGCAGTTGCAGGTAGTTGGGCCCCACGCGGTAGCGCTGGGTGTCGGAATACGACAGGGTGCGGCCCTGCAGCATCTTGTCGTCCGAGAAGTCGATGCCCTCGACCAGCACGCCGGTGCCGAAGGCCGACTGCTCGGTTTCTGCAAACACATTGTCTGGGTTCTTGTTCAGCACCATGCGGCCCACCGGCAGCAGCGGGAACTGGTCTTCCGGCCAGCGCTTGGTGTCGTCCAGCGGGTCGAAGTCGAGCTCGGGATGCTCGCCGTCGGCCATGATCTGGACGCAGAATTCCCATTCCGGGTAGTCGCCGCGTTCGATCGCGTCGTACAGGTCGCGCGTGGCGTGGCTGGTGTCGCGGCCCTGGATCTCGGCCGCTTGTTGCGCGGTCAGGTTGCGCACGCCCTGCTTGGGTTGCCAGTGGAATTTCACCAGGTGGGCGACGCCCTGGTCATTGACCAGCTTGTAGGTGTTGACGCCCGAACCTTCCATCTCGCGGTAGTTGGCGGGGATGCCCCATGGGCTCTTGACCCAGGTAACCATGTGCAGCGCTTCCGGATGGCTGCAGATGAAGTCGTAGAAGCGCCACGGTTCTTGCTGGTTGGTGACGGGGTCGGGCTTGAAGGCGTGGATCATGTCCGGGAACTTGATCGCGTCGCGGATGAAGAAGACCTTGAGGTTATTGCCCACCAGGTCCCAATTGCCGTCGACGGTTTTCAGCTTGACCGCGAAGCCGCGCGGATCGCGCGCGGTTTCGGGCGATTCCTTGGCGCCGATCACGGTCGAGAAGCGCACGAATACCGGGGTCTGCACGCCGGTCTCGTTGAGCACGCGTGCCGTCGTGTACTTGGCGGCGGGCTCATCGCCGATCTTGCCATAGGCTTCGAAGAAGCCGTGGGCGCCGGTGCCGCGCGCATGCACGACGCGCTCGGGGATGCGCTCGCGGTCGAAGTGGGTGATCTTTTCGATGAACTGGTAGTTCTCGAGCGTGGCCGGACCACGTTCGCCGACCGAGCGCAGGGACTGGTTGTCGCGGACGGGGTGACCCTGGCGCGTGGTCAGCGTGGGACGCTTCTCATTCATTGCCTTCTCCTTTGATGCAGGTGATCGAGAAGGGCAGTATAGGAACTCGAACGGGAAGGCAGCGCGCGGCTGCCCTCGCCTTTAATCCCCGTCAAAAAGGCACAGGAACTATTGCTTACAACTGCTGGAAGACGCCTTCGCTGCGGTTCTTGGTCACGTTATCCCATGGGAAAACCTGACCGTTCATGGCGACATACACGCCGGCCGGCAGGGTCTGCGCCACGCCGCAGGCAAATCCCAGGTTGAACAGCGCATCCGAGTTGGCGATGGAATATGGAATCATGGCGCCGGTCAGCACGATGGTCTGGTCGAGCTTGGCCGCGCCGAGGACGGCGGCCGTCTCGCGCATGGTGTCGGTGCCGTGCACGATCACGATCGCCTTCTCGCTGGCGGCCTGGCACGACGCCAGCACGCGTTGGCGGTCGGCATCCTGCATGTCGAGCGAATCGAGCAGCGGCAGCACGTCGAGCGCGACCGGCACCGTCATGCGGCTGCGCTTGATCACCTCTGGCAGATGGCTTTCGGCAAAGCCGAGGACGCCGTTCAGTTCATTGTAATGCTTGTCGAAAGTGCCACCGGTGGCGATGAGTCGCAAAGTCATGTTGGTTTATCTACTCGCAGAAAAAAGGTGCGTCATGATAGCCGCAAACCATAGTGTATCCGACTGTGACTGCGCTAGAATCGTCCGGATCGGATGAGTACACTCATCGTCTTTCTTTTCTTTCTTTCCCCCGGCCATGAAAGCAGTTGCACCCGGCACCGTCATCTTCCACCGCCATCGCGGCTATGGCGTGATCACCCACGTCAATCTGCTCACTGGCTGGATCTCGGCGCGTTTCAACGACGAGGCGCGCGCCCTCGACCTGAACCTGTCGAGCGACGAAGTCCAGCACGCCGACGGCGAGCCGATCCTGTTCCGGCGCGCGCCGCCAGACCGCATGCCGCATGCGCGCCTGATGGCCGTGGTGCGCGCATTGCACGAGGCCGGCTACCAGAAGCTGTACCTGTATTCCTGGCCCAAGCCCTCCGGCCTGCACTGGCGCTGGCACCTGTTCACGGGGCCGCGCAACTGGATGCAGCGCACCTGGCGCGAAGGCTGGTATGGGTCGGGCGCCGACTACAACAACAATCCCGTGATGGGGTGGGGCGACGTGCCGGGCGCCACCACCGACGAGCTGATCCACGCGCTGGCGAAGTTCGATCCGCAAGGGCTGGCGCAGGCGCTGGGCCGCGACGAAGACCATACCGCCTGGTTCGCGCAAGCCTGCGACCTGCTGCTGCCGGGATACATGTACAGCCTCAATATGGAACGTCCCGCGGGCGGCGGGCTGGTCGAGGCGCCGGCGGTGCCGATCGTGCCGGTACGCTCCGGCCTCAAGGCCTATACCGGCCGCGACATCGGCTGGCCGCCGGGCTGGGCGGGACTCTGGACCGGCACCCACGTGATGCCGGCGCCAAAGGTCAACCTCACGGGCGAGCCCGAACTGCGCTGAGCGCTTCCGGATTGAGAATGTTCGCCGGCTCGCCTTGCGCGAACTTGACGATGTTCTCGAACGCCGCCTGGAAATAAATCTCGTAACTGTCTTTCTCAACATAGCCCAGGTGCGGGGTGGCCAGCACCGTCGGGATGCGCAGCAGCGCAGAGTCCTGCGCCAGCGGTTCGCTGGTGAACACGTCCAGCGCCGCCGTGCCCGGACGGCCCTGCTTCAGGGCGTGCTCGAGCGCGCCTTCCGCCACCAGTTCGGCGCGGCTGGTGTTGACGAACAATGCATCCGGCTTCATGCACGCCAGGTCGCCGGCCGTGACGATGCCGCGCGTCGATTCCGCCAGCCGCAAATGCAGGCTCAGCACGTCGGCCTGCTCGAACAGCGCTGCGCGCGACTGCGCCGCCTCGAAGCCGTCGGCGACGGCCGCCGCGCGGCTGGCTTCGCTGCCCCAGACCAGCACCCGCATCCCGAAAGCGCGCGCATAGCCGGCCACCAGCTTGCCGATCTTGCCGTAACTCCAAAGGCCCAGGGTACGCCCGTGCAGCACCCGTCCCACGCCATTGAGCGCCGGATTGATCGAAGCCGTCTGCCACAAGCCATCCTTCAGATTGTTCGCATACGGCACGATCTTGCGGCTGGCGGCCATGATCAGGGCCCAGGTCAGCTCGGCCGGCGCGAGCGGCGAGCTGACCCCTTCGGCGATGGCGATGCCGTGCGCGGTCGCGGCGGCCACGTCGATGTGGCCGCTGACCTTGCCGGTCTGCGAGATGAGCCTCAGGTTCGGCAGCTTCGCCAGCAATGCCGGCGTAAAAGCGGTGCGTTCGCGGATCAGCACCAGGGCGTCGAAAGGGGCGAGGCGGATCGCCAGCTGGCCCAGTCCTCGGGTGGTGTTATTGAAGACCTTGACCTCATGGCCGTCGAGCAGTCGGAAGCAGTCAAGACCACGCACAGCGTCTTGATAATCGTCAAGAATCGCGATTTTCATTGGTGTTGTCAGAGTTATATCAGTTAAATGTAAACAAATAACAGGGTAGGGCATTTGCCCAAATAGCCTACTACATTACTAGGGCATTTTTCCTACTTTTTTGTAGTGGAAGGGTCCGTAAGACGCTTTTTGGGGTGTACAATCGGCTCAGAACTTAAAGGAATGACACGTATCCAACGGTGCTCATGAGACGCACTGCTCAGCCTTGCCAGAGGCTGCCGACCCGACCGCTGTCCCACCGCGATCCTGCCATGGGCCGCCCGCCCACCGTTGATCCCGACCATGGGGCGCCCCGGCCAAAGGACGATCCCGACCCAGCGATCCACCCGAATTCTTTATTGGCATTTGGAGGACTCCCATGAATCAGCCCGTGATGGGCGGCGTCGCCGCACTGAACGTTCCAGTTTACATCAAACATCAAAAGCTCATCAATTGGGTCGCGGAAATCGCCGCCCTGACCAAGCCTGACAGCATTTACTGGTGCGACGGTTCGGAAGAAGAATACGACCGCCTGTGCGCACAGATGGTCGAAGCGGGCACGATGCAGAAGCTCAACCCCGCCAAGCGTCCGAATTCCTACCTGGCCTGGTCCGATCCGTCGGACGTGGCGCGCGTTGAAGACCGCACCTTCATCTGCTCCGCCACCAAAGAGCAAGCCGGCCCGACCAACAACTGGATGGAGCCGGCCGAGATGCGCCGCACCCTGCACGGCCTGTTCGACGGCTGCATGGCCGGCCGCACCCTGTACGTGGTGCCGTTCTCGATGGGCCCGCTGGGCTCGCCGATCGCCCATATCGGCGTCGAACTGTCCGACTCGCCTTATGTCGCGGTCAATATGCGCATCATGACGCGCATGGGCAAGGCCGTGTACGACGTGCTGGGCCCGGACGGCGAGTTCGTTCCCTGCGTCCACTCCGTTGGCGCGCCGCTGGCTGCCGGCCAGAAGGACGTCGCCTGGCCATGCAACGCCACCAAGTACATCGTGCACTATCCGGAGACCCGCGAGATCTGGTCCTTCGGTTCCGGCTACGGCGGCAATGCGCTGCTGGGCAAGAAATGCTTCGCCCTGCGCATTGCCTCGAACATGGGTTATCAAGAGGCGCAAGCCGGCGGCACCGGCTGGCTGGCCGAACACATGCTGATCCTGGGCGTCGAGTCGCCGCAGGGCGACAAGAAATACGTGGCCGCGGCCTTCCCTTCGGCCTGCGGCAAGACCAACTTCGCGATGCTGATCCCGCCGAAGACCTTCGACGGCTGGAAAGTGACGACCATCGGCGACGACATCGCCTGGATCAAGCCGGCCGCGGACGGCAAGCTGGTCGCGATCAACCCGGAAGCCGGCTACTTCGGCGTGGCCCCGGGCACCAATGAAAAGACCAATCCGAACTGCATGGCCTCGCTGCGCGAGAACGTGATCTTCACCAACGTGGCGCTGACCGACGACGGCGACGTGTGGTGGGAAGGCATGACGAAGGAAGCCCCGGCCCACCTGATCGACTGGCAGGGCAAGGACTGGACCCCGGCCTCCGGCACCAAGGCGGCGCACCCGAATGCGCGCTTCACCGTGGCCGCGACCCAGAATCCGGTGATCGACCCGGCCTGGGACGATCCGGCCGGCGTGCCGATCTCGGCCTTCATTTTCGGCGGCCGCCGCTCGACCACGGTGCCGCTGGTGACCGAGGCCAACAACTGGGTGGATGGCGTGTACATGGCCGCGACCATGGGTTCCGAAACCACCGCCGCCGCCGCCGGCCAGATGGGCGTGGTGCGCCGCGATCCGTTCGCGATGCTGCCGTTCATCGGCTACAACATGAGCGACTATTTCCAGCACTGGCTCGATCTGGGCAAGAAAGTGGCCGCGATCGATCCGGCTGCGCTGCCGAAGATCTTCTGCGTCAACTGGTTCCGCACCGGCGAGGATGGCAGCTTCGTGTGGCCGGGCTATGGCGACAATATGCGCGTGCTGAAATGGATCCTCGACCGTACCGAAGGCAGCGCCGCCGCCGGCAACGCGCACCTGTTCGGCACCTCGCCATCGTATGGCGACCTGAACTGGGATGGGGTGGAATTCACCGAAGCGCAGTTCACCCAGATCACATCGATCGACAAGAACGCCTGGGCCGAAGAACTGAAGCTGCACGGCGAATTGTTCGACAAGCTGGCCTACCGTCTGCCGCAAGAGCTGGTGGACACCAGGGTCCGCCTGGAAAGGCAACTGGCCGACTGAGACCGGCCGAGTGGGGGAGAGGCCGCTGCCGAAGCGGCCATATAAAAAAGAACAGGGGCAACGCCGGTGGCGTTGCCCCTGTTTCATTTGGGACGAACCGTGAAGATCAAGCCTTGAGCAGCGGCTTCAGGTACTTGCCGGTCGGGCTGTCCTTGACCTTGGCCACCTGCTCCGGCGTGCCGCAGGCCACGATGGTGCCGCCGCCGGCGCCGCCTTCCGGCCCCAGGTCGACGATCCAGTCCGCGGTCTTGATCACGTCCAGGTTGTGCTCGATGATGGCGAGCGTATTGCCCTGGTCGCGCAGGCGGTGGATCACCTTCAGCAGCAAGTCGATGTCGGCGAAGTGCAGGCCGGTGGTTGGTTCATCCAGGATGTACAAGGTGCGTCCGGTGTCGCGCTTGGACAGCTCGAGCGACAGCTTGACGCGCTGCGCCTCGCCGCCCGACAGCGTGGTCGCGCTTTGTCCGAGCTTGATGTAGCCCAGGCCCACGTCCAGCAAGGTCTGGAGTTTACGCGCGATGACCGGCACCGGCTTGAAGAACTCGCGCGCATCCTCGACCGTCATGTCCAGCACTTCGGTGATGTTCTTGCCCTTGTACTGCACTTCCAGCGTTTCGCGGTTGTAGCGCTTGCCATGGCAGACGTCGCACGGCACGTACACGTCCGGCAAGAAGTGCATCTCGACCTTGATCACGCCATCGCCCTGGCAGGCTTCGCAGCGGCCGCCCTTGACGTTGAACGAGAAGCGGCCGGCGCTGTATCCGCGTTCCTTCGCGGTCGGCACGGTCGCGAACAGGTCACGGATCGGCGTGAACAGGCCGGTATAGGTCGCCGGGTTCGAACGCGGCGTGCGGCCGATCGGCGCCTGGTCGACCGAGATCACCTTGTCGAAGTGTTCCAGGCCATGGATTGAACTGTGCTCGGCCGGCTCGGTCTGCGAACCGTACAGGTGGCGCGACAGCGCCGGATACAGCGTGTCGTTGATCAGCGTCGACTTGCCGGAGCCCGAAACGCCCGTCACGCAGGTCATCAGGCCCACCGGCAAGGTCAGGGTCACATCCTTCAGGTTATTACCCTTCGCACCCGTGATCACCAGCTGGCGCGCCGGGTCGGCCTTGGTGCGCTTCTTCGGCACTTCGATCTTGCGCCGGCCGTCAAGATATTGCGCGGTCAGCGAATGCTCGTTGTTCATGATCTGCTCGAGCGTGCCCTCGGCGATCACGGCGCCGCCGTGCACGCCTGCGCCCGGACCCATGTCGACGATGTAGTCGGCGGTGCGGATCGCGTCTTCGTCGTGCTCGACCACCAGCACGCTATTGCCGATGTCGCGCAAATGCTTCAGGGTGGCGATCAGGCGATCGTTGTCACGCTGGTGCAGGCCGATCGACGGTTCGTCGAGCACGTACATGACGCCGGTCAGGCCCGAGCCGATCTGCGAGGCCAAGCGGATACGCTGGGCTTCGCCGCCGGACAGGGTATCCGCGCTGCGGTCGAGCGACAGGTAGTCCAGCCCGACGTTGTTCAGGAACTTCAGGCGCGAGACGATTTCTTTGATCACCCGCTCGGCGATGTCGCGCTTGGCGCCGCTCAGTTCAAGCTTGTCGAAGTAGTCCAGCGTTTCGCGCAGGGGCTTGTCCGACACCTCATAAATGGCGCGCTGCTGCTCGCCCTGGCCGATCTTGACGAAACGCGCTTCGGTGCGCAGGCGCGCGCCTTCGCAGGCCGGGCACTTCTTTTCGTTGATGAACTTGGCCAGCTCTTCCTTGACCGCCATGGAGTCGGTCTCGCGGTAGCGCCGCTGCAGGTTGTTGACCACGCCTTCGAAGGTGTGCTCGCGGATCACGGTGCGGCCACGCTCGTTCACATAGCTGAACGGGATCGCGGTCTTGCCGGAGCCGAACAATACGGCTTCCTGCGACGATTTCGGCAATTGCTCGAAAGGCTTGTCGAGGTCGAAGTCGTAATGGGCCGCCAGGCTCTGCAGCATCTGGAAGTAGAACTGGTTGCGGCGGTCCCAGCCCTTGACGGCGCCGGACGCCAGCGACAGGTGCGGGAAGGCCACGATGCGCTTCGGATCGAAGAACTCGATATGGCCCAGGCCATCGCATTCCTGGCAGGCGCCCATCGGGTTATTGAACGAGAACAGGCGTGGTTCCAGCTCTTGCAGCGAGTAGCCGCAAACATTGCAGGCGAACTTGTTCGAGAAGACGGTTTCCTTCTCGGACTCCATCTCATAGGCCACGGCGCGGCCATCGGCCAGGCGCAGGGCGGTCTCGAAGCTTTCGGCCAGGCGCTGCTTGATGTCCGGGTTCACTTTCACCCGGTCGATCACGACATCGATGCTGTGCTTTTCGGTCTTCTTGAGCTTGGGCAGCTCGTCGATCTCGTAGATCTTGGCAGGGTTGACGCCGCTGGCGATGCGGAAGCGCACGAAGCCCTGGGCCTGCATGGCCTGGAACAGGTCGCCGTGTTCGCCCTTGCGGCCGGCCACGACCGGCGCAAGGATCATCAGTTTGGTGCCTTCCGGCATGGCAAGCACCGCATCGACCATCTGCGACACGGTCTGGGCCGACAGCGGCTCATGCGGGTGTTGCGGGCAATACGGCGTGCCGACGCGCGCGTACAGCAGGCGCAGGTAATCGTGGATCTCGGTGACGGTGCCGACGGTCGAGCGCGGGTTGTGCGAGGTCGCCTTCTGCTCGATCGAGATCGCCGGCGACAGGCCTTCGATCAGGTCGACGTCCGGCTTTTCCATCAGTTGCAGGAACTGGCGCGCATACGCCGACAGCGATTCGACGTAGCGGCGCTGGCCTTCGGCATACAGGGTGTCGAAGGCGAGCGAGGATTTGCCCGAGCCCGACAGGCCGGTGATCACGATCAGCTTGTTGCGTGGCAGGTCGAGGTTGATGTTCTTCAGATTGTGCGTGCGGGCACCACGAATGCGAATTTCTTCCATTAAGTTCGGCAGACTTTCTATCAGTTTTTGCGGGGCCGCAGACGCCAGCAGCGCGGTAAGCGGGCCAATCGGGGAGAACCCGTAAGTGTAGCGCGTTTTTGTTTCGGCTGTACATTCATCCAGTGGTTGGTGTACAGCGATGGCAGAACAGCACGGGGCCCGGATGCGCTTGCAGCCGGCCGGCGCCGTCCGGGGTATGTGGGCGTCTTCAAGGACGCTTCAATGGCAAATCGTTCAGAATCCCAAAATAATTTACGGCGCCCCGCTGTTCCTTCACGCAGGTTTTTTCAGCATCCCGGCGTCAAGTCTTTGTTGCTCTCAGGTTACAATTTACTTCTTTGGGCGAGGGCTTGTGCAATGCAGATTTTTACCGAAGACGACTAAAGTGGACCCATCAGTCAAGACACTCAGCCGGCTAGTTTAAGCTGTGTCCATTTCCACTTCAGCAGCTGCCCGGCGCTGCCCCGTTCCGCCGTTTTTCTCCGGCTCTTGGTCCGCGTCGCCGAACTTGTCGACGATCAACGCACCTCCTCCAACACCGGCACGGTAGACATGATCTGGCGTCTCGTAGCCCAGCGCCTGGTGTGGACGCTCGGCGTTGTAAAACGCGAAGTACTGTGCCAGGCCGACTGTCAGCTCGGCCATGTTGGCGTAGCCCTTCAGGTACACGTCCTCGTACTTCACGTTGCGCCACAGGCGCTCGACGAAGATGTTGTCCAGCGCCCGTCCTCGCCCATCCATGCTGATGGCCACGCCTTCGCGCTTGAGCACGCTGGTAAAGGCGTCACTGGTGAACTGCGAGCCCTGGTCGCTGTTGAATACCTCGGGCTTGCCGTGGTGGCGCAATGCCTCCTCCAGACAGTCCACGCAGAACGACGCGTCCATGCTGTTGCTGATGCGCCAGGCCAGCACACGACGCGAGTACCAATCGATGACCGCCACCAGGTAGGCAAAGCCGCGCGCCAGCCGAATGTACGTCAGGTCCGTACTCCACACCTGGTTCGGCCGCGTGACCGCCACCCCGCGCAGCAGATAGGGATAGACCTTGTGCTGCGGGTGCGGCTTGCTCGTGGACGGCCCCGGCGCCATGCCCGCCAAGCCCATTTCCCGCATCAGGCGCTGCACGCGCTTGCGGTTGACGCGGTGCTCTCGGCCTCGCAGGAAGACCGCCATGCGCCGGCTGCCGTAGAACGGGCGGCTGGTGTACTCCTCGTCGATCAGGGCGCGCAGCTGGCCGTCCTCCTCCTCGATGCATTCCTGTCGGGCCGCCGCCTCCAGCCGCCGATACACGGTCGAACGCGGCACGCCGGCCAGCTCGCACTGCATCGTCAGCGGTATCTTGTCCTCGCGCTCGATCCACCGTGCCCGCTCGGCCGGACTCATTCCCCAAGCTTTTTTTTGAGCCAATCCACCTGCATCTTCAGCTTGCCGATCTCGCTGTACAGCTTGTCCTCCGGGCTGCTTTCGTCCACCGGCTTCGGCCCGCGCTTGACGTCGAACAGGGCGCCGGCGTTCTCCAGGATCTCCTTCTTCCACTGGCCCACCAGTACTGGATGCACGCCGAATTCCTGCGCAATCTCCGTCACCGTCTTCACCCCACGCACCGCTTCCAACCCAACCTTGGCCTTGAACTCGGCGCTGTGCACCCTGCGTTTTTTACCTTCACTCATTCGCTGTCATCCTTTCGCGGACGACAGCTTAAACCACCGTCTCAGATTCGGGGTCCACTATAGACTTCAGCGGCGAACAGCCGGACCACCCATGGGCGGCGCAATTCACCGTCATGTCGTATGCGAGCGGCGGCTACACCAGCATCCCGCACGGGTTCTTCCGTAACTGGCTGGACGAAGAAGCCACCCATGGTTATTTCTACATTGGCCGCTGTTCGGGATTGGGCGTGGGTTCCATCGCCAAGTACGATGCCGGAAAACAGAACCTGGCGGTGGGGCGCTTCGTCGCCGGCGGCTTGCGCCTGCGCTTCCTGTTGAATGGCCAGCACGACATGCGGACCATCTCGACTAGTATGTTCTCGGTCCAGGGCATGGGCTTGCGCAATGCGCCGCCGCCGCAATATGCCGATACCGTGATCAAGAACGACGTCTGGATCGGCGACGAGACCATGGTGCTGGGCGGCAGTGTGATCGAGAATGGCTGCGTGATCGGCGCCCGTTCCGTCCTGCCGCCCAACTTTCGTTCCGAGCCGTACGGGATCTATGCCGGCTCGCCGGCGCGCCTGATCCGCTTCCGTTTCTCGGAGAAAGTGCGCGCCGCGCTGGTCGAACTCGCCTGGTGGGACATGCCGCTGAGCTGGATCCGCGACAATAACGACGCCTTCCTTCAAGACATGACGCAGGACGAGGATGCGGCGCTGGCCACCATCGCCAAGCTGATCGAGCGCCGCAAGGCCTACGAGGCCGAGCATGGCCCGCAGACCTGACATTGCGTCCGATTGAGGAAGCTCACCGGCCAGGATTTATCACGTTTTGATGCATTAAAAACCACGAACAAATTCTGCTGAACAGGCATAATATCGGGTTGCAGCACACAGTTCCCTGACGCTTAGTCAAGTGCAGAGTCAGGGCTCACAACACCATTCAAGGAACCATCATGGCATCAGTCAACAAGGTCATCATCGTCGGCAATCTCGGCCGCGATCCCGAAATCCGCTACATGCCGAGCGGCGACGCCATCGCGAACATCGCGGTCGCCACTTCCTACCGCTCGAAGGACCGCAATACCGGCGAACAGAAAGAACTGACCGAGTGGCACCGCATCTCCTTCTTCGGCCGCCTGGCCGAGATCGTGGGCCAGTACCTCAAGAAAGGTTCGTCGGTCTACGTCGAAGGCCGCCTGCAGACCCGCAAGTACACCGACAAGGACGGCATCGAGCGCTACGCCACCGACATCATCGCTGAAAACATGCAGATGCTGGGCGGTCGCCAGGGTATGGGCGGCGACAGCATGGGTGGCGGTATGGGCGGCGGCATGGACGACGACTACTCGGCCCCGCAGCGTCCGGCTCCGCGCCAGGCGCCACCGGCTCCGGCCGCGCGTCCGCAGCCGAAACCGGCGCCGAACTTCTCGGATATGGATGACGATATTCCGTTCTAAGTGCGCCGTTTAATCTTATAAATCAAGTACTTACGGCATTTATGCCTGTAGTGTAGCTTACTTGGGAAGCTACTGGCAACCCGTCCCACCTTCGTTGGTAACAACTGTAATCCCGAAAGGGAGAGGGGAAAGCAGCATGGCGGGAAAAGGCGGAGACGCGGGGAAAAGACCTACCTTGCTTCCGTCATGCCAAGTCCCGTATGGCTAAGCCTGTATTGGTTGAACCATAGTCCTAAGCCGGGTTCGGGATCTCACCGACGCAGGGTCTTTGAAGCGTCGGTTCGGAAGATAGGCGGGTGATATTAGAACGCCCGCCTACCAAGTTCTTCCGAGGCGCGTACGACGAGTACGTTCACAGGACGAAAGTGGAGCCTAACCGAGACGCATCTTGTTTATAAGAGAACTCGGGATACCCTAAGTTGGACGCCTGGAAGATAGGCGGCCCAATATGGGTACGGAGTCCTCGTAGTACCCAAAGTCGGGCTGCAATGGCACCGGCAGTTCGGACGAACCCGAAGGAACGTATCCGGACCTGATAACCCGCTATAAGTGATCGGCAACGAAAGCGAAAGGTGGCGGTTCAGGGGGAAGGGGGACAGTCAACAGGTCCCTCGATGAAGACCTGAAAGGGAGGATAGTCAGTGCTGTCCGATCGAACGATTAAGGCCATCGAGGGTGCAGCAAAGGCTGTACACAACGGTTGTAAGGCAAAGAAGCTACTCAAGATCATGGGGGCTTGTCCTGACCTATGGTTGCGAGCCTACGCCAACATCCATCCCAACAAAGGCGCGCTAACGCGAGGGGTTGATGACAACACGCTGGACGGCTTTAGCATGGAGAGGGTCAACAACCTGATCCAGTCCATCAAGCACGGAGCGTATAGCCCCAAACCGGTACGACGTGTTCATATCCCAAAGGACAAGCTCAACCCGAAGGGGAAGACGCGGCCATTGGGCATTCCAACCGGGGACGACAAGCTGGTACAGGAGGTCATGCGAATGATCTTGGAAGCCCTGTATGAGCCAGTATTCAGCGAAGACTCCCATGGTTTCAGGCCGCGCAGGTCTTGCCACACCGCGTTGGATGGCATCCGGAGCGGCTGGAAGAGCACGAAGTGGTTTTGCGAAGTAGACATTAAGGGGTACTTCGACAACATCGACCATACGAAGCTGCTCGATATCCTAAGGAAGCGGATCGAGGACGAGACGTTCCTGTCGTTGCTCGGTAAATTTCTGAAGGCCGGGTATGTGGAGGACTGGCGATGGAGTGCAACCCACAGTGGAACACCCCAAGGCGGGATCGTTTCGCCGATTTTGGCAAACATCTACCTGCACGAGCTCGATATCTTCATGCAGGGCCTGAAGGCACAGTTCAATAAGGGACACCGCCGGAGACCGAACCAGGAATACGCAAGGCTGAAGAACCGTGCCTACCTTAGAAGGAAGCGACTGAGGGCGGCAGACACGCTGGGGGAAGAGGAAGCGAGCAATCTTCGAGAGAAGATCGCGACTCTGAAGGAGCAGTACCCTGGGAAGCCAAACGGAGACCTGGACCTTGATGCACCAGCGTACCGAAAGCTCGACAACGAGCTGGCAAAACTGCAGGCGGTGTTGCGGGATAAGGGACCAATTGATGACGAGGAGGTCGGAAGACTGCAATCGGAAATCAAGGTCCTGACCAAGCAGTACAATGCAATGCCAGCCAACGACATGCACGATCCGAACTTCCGTAGGCTGCACTATGTTCGGTATGCCGATGATTTTCTCATCGGGGTAACCGGCACCAAGGACGAAGCCAAAGGGATCATGGCTCACGTGGCCTCATTCATTGAGGGCGAACTGAAGCTTGAAGTCTCGACGGAGAAATCCCGGCTAGGTGCATTCGAGGACGGGTGCAAGTTCCTCGGCTATGGGGTCAAAATGCGGAGAGAAGCAAAGCGGATGAAAACTGTGGTTGGCCGAAGAAGCGGACGTGCGATCCACGCCGTCAAGAGGACAATTACGGGGCACATTCACTTCTCGGTGCCAGAAGAAAAATGTCGTAAGTTTGTACGAAGTCATGGATACGGTGTCTATGACGCTGGGAGGACTGGGTTCTGGTGTCAACGGCGATTGAAAACTGATACAGATTTCGTCGTCCCAGCGATTTAAAACTGATACACCGCCGTCGCCGAACACCGTCCGTGTTCAGCCCATTTCTGCAACATCGCTCCCCCTCATCATCCCGGCCTGTCGCTGGTGCTTCAGCCGGTAGCTCTCACCTGCAATCGGCACGATATGCGCATGGTGCAGCAGCCGGTCGAGCAGGGCCGCGGTGAGCGTCGTATCCTGCGCAAAGGTCGTGTCCCATTGTCCGAACGGCAGGTTACTGGTCACGATCAGGCTGCTGCGCTCATACAAGGCCGCGATCACCTGGAAGAACAGGTTGGCCTGTTCCCGGTTCATCGGCAAGTAACCTATCTCGTCGATGATCAAGAGCCGATATGCCTTGATCGCGCGGTGCATCACCGCTTTCAAATTGTTCTGCGTATGCGCCGTCGTCAGTGCCAGCATGAGGTCGGCCGCCGTCGTGAAGCGCGTCTTGATGCCGGCCTGCGTGGCCTTGTAACCCAGTGCCATCGCCAGGTGCGTTTTGCCTACACCGCTCGGCCCGACCAGTACCACGTTCTCATGCCGCTCGACGAATCCCAGGCCGGCCAGCTCCTCGACTTGGCTGCGCTTTACGCCTTTGGCGAAGTCATAGTTAAATTCGTCCAGCGTCTTCACCACGGGGAATCCTGCCAGACGGGTCATCGTGTTTTGCTTGCGCACGTTGCGCCCAGCTGCTTCCTCCCTCAGCAGCCCCTCCAGGAAGTCGCTGTAGGCCATCTCCTGTTTCGCTGCTTTCTGGGTTGCGGCGCCGTAGCCCTGTGCCACGAACGGCAGGTTCAGGCTCTCGCACAACGCCGCGATACGCTCATGCTGCAGGTTCATGCCGCCACCCCTTCCGATACCCGCACCAGCAGCGCGTCATACACCTGCAACGGATGCTGTACCGGAGAAGGTTGCGCGATCCGCTCCACCACTGCTGCCGGCCGCGGCGCCGCAGGTGCTGCAGCAGCCGGCTGCGGCCTGGCTGCCGCGATGTCCGCCCGCCACGGTGCCGGCAGCGCTTGCAGGTGCTCCACTTCCCGCTTCAAGGCTTCGGCTGGCGGTTCTCCGGTCGTGCCGTGGATGCGCGCATTGGCCACTTCGCGCAGCCAGTGGGCCACCTCGACGTTGGCCGTCACGACGTCGAGCTTCTGGCCGCTCTGTGCCAGCCGGCTCGCCAGCGGCACATAGAACGATCGGCGCAGGTAGCCGTTGAACCGCTCGACCTTACCCTTGGTCTTGGCCCGGTACGGCTGGCACAGCTTGATCACGAAGCCGCTATGCCTGGCATAGTCCAGGAAGCCGGCGTGGAAGCGGTGCTCGCCCTCACCGTACGCATCGCGCTCCAGTACCACCGTCTTCATATTGTCGTACAGGACCCGCCGCGTCACGCCGCCGAACGCTGCAAAGGCGCGCTCGTGGCAGGCGATCAGGGTATCCACCTTCATGTTGTTGACGAACTCCACGTAGCTGGCCCGGCTAAAGCCGAGCGTCGCGCAGAACGCGTGCAATGGCGCGCTGCCTTTACGAAATTCGACCCAGTCCACCTGCAGCTGCTCACCCATCGCCGTCTCGAAACGCACCACCGGATCGGCGGGAGGCGCCGGGCGCAAGGTGCGCACGAAGGCCCTCAACTGGCTCATGCCGCCCTCGTAGCCGCGCGCGGCAATCTCGCGGTACAGCACGGTGGCTGGAATCACGTCGGGCTGAGCAGCTTGCTGCCGATCCCTCAGGTACTGCTCGAACTGCGCCAGCTTCGTCTGGCGTTTGACTTTGCGTTCGTACTTCGGCACGGCCTCCAGGGCCAGGTGCCGGCGCACCGTGTTCACTGCACAGCCTACCTCGGCGGCGATCTGCCGAAGGCTTAACCCATGCTTCTTCAGTAGTTGGATTTCCACGTACACCTCTTTGGGTTTCAAGGCCGCTCCGCAAAGCGGCCATCTTCTCAAAATGGTGTATCAGTTTTCAATCGCTGCCTGTATCAGTTTACAACCGCTGCTGACATCTGGCCGCGTAAATGGATGACGCAATGTTCAGAATACGAAATCGTGACCCAGTACAACGCAGAAATGCGTGGCTTTGCGAACTACTACAACAGATGTGCGCGACTCTACCTGAACAAGGTGGAGTGGATATGGCTGAATAGTCTGATCAGGACTCTTGGCTGGAAATGGGGCCACATGACCCCCAACGCGGTGTACAGCAGACTGCGCCAGCCCGACGGAACGCATGCACTGGAGTTCGAGGGTAAGGATGGGAAACCGCGATTACTCAAGATATACAGTCTAACGGACCGCCGCCGCATATCCTACGGCGACAAAGGGCTGGAGAACCCCTATGTGGACATTCAGCCGAAGGCGGGATGGATGCTTGGGCGGACCGAACTACTGCGTAGGCTGAATGCGCACATTTGTGAATACTGCTGGGACGAGGAGGGGCCGTTCGAGGTTCACCACGTACGGAAAATGAAGGACATCGCCGAAGGGAAGAGTATGTGGCAAAAGCTGATGATCGCCCGGCAGCGAAAGACGATGGTGTTGTGTCTACCCTGTCACCACAGGCTCCACCAAGGCGCTCTCCCGGACAACCGGTTTTGGAAAAATGTTGATACTGTTGATGGAGAGCCGGATGCGTAGAAATGCGCAAGTCCGGTTCGGAGGGAGGGTAACGGGCGACTCTTGAGCGTCACGTACCCTACCCTACGATTTCCGGTCTGATCGGTACGACAAACCCTGCGAGTGCATCATTCGCAGGGTTTTTTTATAGTGCAGCATATTCAAGACACTAGCGCCGCGCCGCCTTCAGGAACAAGCCATGCGCCGGCGCGAAGTTCGCATGCAGCGGCAAATAAGCCGCGCCGATGACCTTGGCCGTCATCCCGATCGTCCCCGCCATCACCAGCGGCCGCTCGGTGCCCTGCCAGCTGTAGCGCGTCATCTGCTCCTGCACCGCGGCGATCAGGCGTTCGAGCAGGGCGCGGCTGACGGCGCCGTCGACGATCACGCCGTCCAGGTCGAGCAGGCAGGCTGCGCCGGTGACGCCGAAGGTGATCGCATTCGCGGCTTCCTCGACCCATTGCAGGGTCACCGCTTCCCATGGGCCGCTCAAGAGGCGGTCGTCGCCGAACGCCAGCGGCGCCAATCCGGCCTGCGCAAGCATCTCTTCCAGCCGCACCAGCGAGGCCGCCCCGAGCAGTTGCGGCGCCACGCCGCGTTCGTCCGTTCCGGCCAGGCCCAATGGCATCGAACCGATCGCGCCGGCGTTGCCGAACTGGCCGCTGTGCGGCTCGCCGTCGATCACCAGGCCGCCGCCGACCAGGGTGTCCACGAACACGTACAGATAGCTTTTCAGCTTGCGTCCGCGGCCGGCCACCAGTTCGGCCACGCAGGCCGCGATCGTGTCCTTGGCGAAGTCCACGCGCAGCGGCGTCATGGCCTGCAGGCGGATGCGCAGGTCGACCCGGCGCCAGGCTTCGGCCTGATGCGGCAGCAGGCTTTCCAGGCCGTGCCAGGTGCCCAGCGTGAGCGGGGCGGCCAGGCCGATGCCGGTCAGGCGCGGGGCCAGCTCCGGGCCGAGGAAGTCGTCCACCTCGCGCAGCCTGGCGTCGATGGCGGCGAACACCTGCTCCACGTCGGGGCTGGCGTAGGGCGTCGACGACTGCCAGCGCAGCGCGCCCGTGAAATCGAGCAGGACCACGTCCAGCGCGCGCCTGCCGATCTGGATGCCGATCGAGAACGCGCCTTCCGGATTCAGGGCGATCGGCTGCGACGGCTGGCCGACCTTGCCGCGCACGGCGTCGCGCTTGACCACCAGCTGCTCGTCCAGCAGGCGGTTGATGATCACCGAGGCGGTCTGGGTGCTCAGATTGGTCAGGCGCGCGACTTCGGCCTTGGGCAGGCTGCCATGGGTGCGGATCGCCTGCAGCACGACCCGCTCGTTGAACTCGCGCATGCCGACCTGGTTCGAGCCGACGGTGCGCAGCAGCGGCATGGTGGCGGGGTCAAAGGCGGGAGGCGGTGCGTTATAGGGCGGCATGGCGCGGCGTTCGATGGGCAAGACAGCGGGAGACGGTAAGTATACGTCCTTCCGCTAAATAAACCTATGCGACTTATTTTTCGGGCCGATCGGGCGCTGTTGGTCGCCGCGCTGGGCCGCTTCGCGCTCGCCCGCCAAAAAATAATGCGGTGACAACTGGTCGAACTTGGCGTTAGAATCGCGCCCAATCAAGTGAATGGTGCCTTCCTGCTCGTCTGCAGGGAGGTGAAACGGGAAGCCGGTGACGTGCGCGATAGCCATCGCGCGCCAGTCCGGCGCAGCCCCCGCTGCTGTAAGCCTGACGACCCCGGTCGAACGCCACTGTGCCCCGTGCACGGGAAGGCAGGACCGGGGAAGGAAGACGGCGAGCCAGAAGACCGGCCATCCACGATGCATTCGCACGTCCCGGGGTGAGGGCGTGCCTGTTGGTTGTCCGCTGTTCCTTCTTTGTCTGCTCGCGTCATTCGCTGCGATCGCTCGCCTGCGCGGCGCGCAAGCGTCCCTGTTCATCGTGGAAGGATGGCGGCTGCCTGTTGTCGTGCGCGCGTCAAGCGCGCAGCTGAAAGGTCGACGTTCACATGAACACGCTTCTCCCTGTCCGCATCTGCGTCGCGCTGGTGTTCCTGCTCGCCTGCATGTCGGGCTTCCAGCACGCCGGCGCCGCCACCCTGTTCGCCGTGGTCACCGAGCGCGCCGCGCCGGGCGCGATCGAAGCCGCCCACCGCCACCTGGCCAGCCGTCCGCGAGACCGCATCCTGCTGCGCACCCCGGCGCAGCTGATGGCGGCCGGCGAGCGCGAGGTGGCGCAGTGGATCGCCGGCGCCGACAGCATCCTGGCGGTGTCGCTGTTCGGCGACCCGGCGCGGCGCATGAAGGATGCACTGGCGCGCCACGCCAGGCCAGGCACCGCCGTGCTGGCGCTGAACGGCGAGGCGACCCTGAACCTCATGACGCGCTCGCGCCACGGCAGCCTGGCCGGCTTCCCGCCCGAGCTGCTGCGCCAGCTGGCCAGCGAAGCGCCGCCGCAGGCCGCGCTGCGGGCGGCCGACGCCAATCCCGCCGCCCGCCACTGGCTGGCCGCGCGCCGCGTGTGGCAGGCGGGCGGCGTCGACAACACCACGGAGCTGATGCGGCACCTGCTCGCGCCGGGCACGCCCCTGGCCGATCCGCAGCCGGAACCGACCCTGCGCCTGCGCGCCGGACAGCGCGAGCTGCAGGACGGCGCCGCCTGGGGCAATGCGTCGAAACTCGGCCTGCAGGACCGCCCGACCGTGGTCGTGCTCGACCTGGCGAACATGGATGGCGTGGTGCCCGCGGCGCTGTGCCGGCGCATCGAGGAACTGGGCCAGCCCTGCGTGCAGCTGCTCACGCGCTGGGGCGGCGCCTCGCGCGAGGCGCTCGAGCGCCTGCCGCAGCTGGTCGCGCCGGCCAAGCCTGCCACGCTGGTGGTGCTGCAGGACTTCGTGGTCGGCGCCGCCGAGGGCCGGGAGGCGGTGGCGGAGGCTTTCAAGCGTCTGGACATCCCGGTGTTCAAGGCGATCCGCCTGTCGGACCGCACCGCGATGCAGTGGCAGCTATCGCCCGACGGCCTGCCGCCCGATTCGGTCCAGTACCGCGTGGCCTTGCCCGAACTGCAGGGCATCGGCCAGCCGATGGTGGTGGCGGCCCTGGGCCAGGCCCGGCGCGACCCCCAGACCGGCATCGAGAACCGCCCGCCCGTGGTGCTGCCGGCTGAAGTCGACCGCCTGTCGGGCCGCGTGGCGCGCTGGCTGGCGCTGCGCGCCAAAGCGAACGCCGACAAGAAGATCGCGATGGTCTACTACAACCATCCGCCGGGCCGCCAGAACATCGGCGCCGATAACCTCAACGTGCCGGACTCGCTGTTCGGGATGCTGCATGCCCTCAAGGCGGCCGGCTACACGGTCGGCGAACTGCCGGCCTCGCCCGAGGCGCTGCTCGACATGATCATGGCGCACGGCGTCAACCTGCCGGAAGACCGCGCCGCCCTGCGCGAGATGGCCGGCGCCGTCAACGGCGTCACGGCGCAGGATTACGCGCGCTGGTTCGCGACCCTGTCGCCGCGGGTGCGGGGCGAGATGCAGGACGGCCTGCTGGGCCGCCTGCATGCCGACGTGCTGGCGGCCGAGAAGGCCGGCGAGCGCGCGCTGGGCCGCAAGCAGGCCGAGACCGTGATCGAGGAGCTGCTGCACCTGGTCGAGGGCGTCGACCATCCGCAGCGCGAGCAGGCCACGCGCGACCTGCATGCGCTGGAAGAAGGCTACTTTGCCTGCCTCGATGAAGCCAGGCCACGGCCCTGCAAGGCGCTGGCGCCCCTCTACCGACGCCTGATCGGCTACGGCATCGAAGGCATGCGCGGCTGGGGCCCGGCGCCGGGCAAAGTGATGGTGGATGGCGGCAAGATGCTGGTGCCGGGACTGGTATTCGGCAACGTCTTCATCGGCCCGCAGCCGCCGCGCGGCTGGGAAGTGGACGAGGAACTGCTGCACGCGAACACCAGCATCACGCCGCCGCATCAGTTCCTGGGCTTCTACCACTGGATCCGCGACCGCTTCAGGGCCGACGCCGTGGTGCACGTGGGGCGCCACTCGACCTATGAATTCATGCCGGGCAAGGCCGTCGGCCTGTCGAGCGACGACTATCCGAGCCTGATCGCGAGCGACCTGCCGGGCATCTACCCGTATATCGTCGACGGCGTCGGCGAAGGCACGCAGGCCAAGCGCCGCGGCCTGGCCATCATCGTCGACCACCTGACGCCGCCGCTGGCCACCACGCCGCTGTACGACGAACTGCTGTCGCTGCGCCAGATCGTCGAGAGTTTTGAAGCCGCATCGTCCGAATCGCTCAAGACCCAGGCCGCGCAGCTGATGCGCGAGCGGGTCGTGGCCCTGAACCTGCGCGCCGAACTGGAAGCGTCGATGTCCGACGTGCTGGAGGTGCGCGGCATCGGTTTCGACGCGGCCGACGACGACCTGCTGGCGCACGAGATCGGCCACTATCTGACCAAGCTGCAGGAGAAATTCATGCCCCATGGCCTGCACGTGTTCGGCCGGCCGTGGAGCAGTGAGTCGCTCGAGCTGATGCTCGATTCGATGAAGAAGAGCGGCATCGACGATCCCGACGTCGCCCATCAACTGCGCGACTCGCCGCGGCGCGAGATGGCGGCATTGCTGGCCGGCCTGGATGGCCGCTACATCGAGCCGGGCAAGGGCAACGATCCGCTGCGCTCGCCCGAGGCGCTGCCGACGGGCCGCAACTTCCACGCCGTCGACGGCGACATCCTGCCGACCCGCCTGGGTTATGGCCTGGGCCGGCAGATGGCAGGCAAGGCGCTTGACCGCGACAAAGTGGGCGAGGGCAGCGAAGGCATCATCCTGTGGGCGTCCGACGCCGTGCGCGACGAAGGGGTGATGGTCGGCTTCGCGCTGGCGATGATGGGCGCCGAGCCGGTGTGGAATGCGCGCGGCATCGTCACCGACGTGAAGCTCACGCCCGGCGCCGTCCGGCGCGATGCGGTGGTCACCACCTCCGGCCTGTTCCGCGACCTGTACCCGAATCTGATCCGCCTGATCGACCGCGCCGGCCGGCTGGCGCTGGCGGCGTCGGCGCAGACGCTGGTCGAACAGGACCCGTCCTTGCGCGACGCCCTGCAGGCGGCGCTGGCGCCGATCGAAGGCGCCGTGTGGGGCCGCGAAGCGGCAAGCGGCAACCGTGTGGCGCGCGAGTGGCTGACGCGCCAGCGGGCGCTGCTGGCCGATGGCATGGCGGCGAGCGAAGCAGGACGGGCCGCGGCGCTGCGCGTGTTCGGCGACGCCCCGGGCGCCTACGGCGCCGGCGTGAACCGCCTGACCGAGCGCTCGGGCGCCTGGCGCGAGCGCGAGGAGATCGGCCGCGCCTACCGTAACCGCATGGGCCACGCCTATGGCCTCGATGCCGAAGGCGCCTCCAGCCACCGCGCCTTCGACGTGGCGCTGGACGGCATCCATCGCACCTATCATGGCCGCGCCAGCAACCTGTATGGCCTGCTCGACAACAACGACGCCTTCGACTACCTGGGCGGCCTGTCGCTGGCGGTCGAGACGCGCACCGGGCGCGTGCCGGATGCGCTGATTCTGCAGCACTCGCGGCCCGGCCAGGCCGACGTCGAGCCGCTCGCCAGCGCCCTGCTGGGCGAGCTGCGCGGGCGTTTCCTGAACCCGGCCTGGCTGCGGCCATTGATGGACAACGGCTATTCCGGCGCGCGCACCATGGGCCAGGAGTTCATCGAAAACCTGTGGGGCTGGCAGGTGACGCGGCCCGACCTGGTCAAGAACTGGGCCTGGGACGAAGTGAAGGCCGTCTACTTCGACGACCGGCACAAGCTCGGCCTGCCCGAATTCCTGGGACAGCGGCACAACGCGCACGTGAAGGCGCACATGCTGGCGGTGTTCATGGTGGCGGCCGAGAAGGGCTACTGGAAGACCGATCCCGAGGCCATCCGCCGCCTGGGCGGAGAGCTGGCGCGCCTGGTGGCGGCCAATGGCTTGCCGGGCAGCGGCCATACGGCGCCGGATCATCCGATGTGGGGCTGGCTGGCGCCGCAACTGGATGGCGCGGATGCGCAAAAGCTCGGCGTGACGCTTGCCAAGGCGCGTGGCGAGCTGCTGCCGGCAGTGGCGACGTCCGTCCCCTCCGTCGCCGTCCCGGCGCAGCAAGCTATCGCACCTGACGCCGGCGAGACGGCAGAACCGGCAGCGCCCGCGCCGGAACCCGAACCGATGCGCGTCTATGAACTGAAACAGCAACCAGAACCCGCGCAGCCCGCCGCGCTGCGCATCGTGCAGGTGCTGGCCATCCTGGCCGCCTGCCTCGCCCTGTTCTCGCTCGGCCTGTGGCGCGGCCGGCACATCCCTCAACCTCTCAGGAGTCATCCATGATCGAAACCCTTTCCTATGCCTGGCTGCACGACGCCGTCAGCTGGCTGCTCGCGCCATCCCTGGTGGCGCTGCTGGCCGGCTGCGCGATCGCGCTGGTCGAATCCGGCATCGCCGTCGGCGAACGCTTCCACGGCCTGGCCAGGCTGCGCGCCAGCGGCGACGTCGAGGCGGTGCAGCGCATTGCCCGCCACCGTCTGGAACGCGCCGACCTGCTGGCGCGCATCCCGCCGATGCTGGGCCTGATGGCCACCATCATCCCGCTCGGACCGGGCCTGGCGGCGCTGGGCGAAGGCGACCCCGCCAAGCTGGCCAGCGCCGTGACCGTCGCTTTCGACGCCACCGTGCTGGGCCTGGTGGCCGGCATCGGCGGCCTGGTGATCGGCAAGCTGCGCCGCCGCTGGTATGAAGAGACGCTGGACGCGATGGAGCCGCAGCCATGAGTGGGCGCGGCAGACTGCGGCTGTACCGCCACCTCGACGCGCGCTTCGACCAGAGCGACGAAGATCCGCGCGCCAGCCTCGTCAACCTGGTCGACGTGATGCTGGTGTTCGCCTGCGGCCTGATCGCCGCCATCGCCGGCGCGCAAGGGGCCCTGAAAACCCCGCAGCCGGTGGAGAAGGGCCGCCAGATCGAGCGTCCCGCCAGCGGCGTGACCCAGGACGGCAGCGGCTACGACCGCGTCGGCGAAGTCTATCGCGATCCCGCGACCGGCCAGCTGGTGCTGATCGAACCCGTGCAAACCAGGAACAAATAATGAACACCGTTTTCCCACCCCGCCCGCTCGCCGCGGTCGTCGCCCTGCTGTGCGCCGCCGGCGCCTTCGCACAAGACCTTCCCACCGTGACCATTCGCGGCGCGGCCGGTGAAGAAGGCCTGGCACTCGACCGCCAGAACACCACCGGCAGCCGCCTGGACATCAGTGCGCTCGACCTGCCCGCCAGCGCCGAGAGCCTTAGCGCCGCCACCATCGCCGCGCGTGGCGACCTGCTGGTCAAGGATGCGGTGACCCGCAGCACCGGCGTGACCGACAGCAGCTCGCCCGGCAGCGGCATCAGCTATTCGGCGCGCGGCTTCAACGGCAACAACGCGATCGCGATGCTGGAAAATGGCCAGCGCCTGCTGGTCGGTTCCAGCACTGCGGCCTATCCGGCCGATCCCTGGGGCTACGAGACGATCGAGGTACTGCGCGGGCCCGGTTCGGTCGTCCAGGGCAGCGGCGCCACCGGCGCCGTCATCAACGCCGTGCGCAAGGCGCCGCGGCGCGCATCCTCGCTCGAGATCCTGGGCGGCATCGGCGGCGGCGAGTCTCTACGCGCCGGCATCGGCGCCACCGGTGCGCTGGGCGAGCAGGGCGCCTTCCGCATCGACGCCTATGCCGGCCGCAGCGACGGCTTCATCGACCGCGGCGAATCCCGCCACGGCAAGATCCTGACCAGCATGACGACGACCCTGGCGCCCGGCGTGACCCTGTACGCCCAGCTCGATCATGCCGAACAAGAGCCGATCCGCTACTTCGGCACGCCACTGGTGAACGGCGGCCTGGCCGAACGGCTGCGCGACCAGAACTACAATGCCGGCGACGCCGTGCTGCGTTTCGTCGACGACAAGGCCGTCGCGCGCCTGCACTGGCAACCGGCGCCGAACCTGGAGATCAGCAACGAACTGGCTTACTTCACGTCGCGTCGCGACTGGCGCAATATCGAGTCGTACGCCTACGACGCCATGCGCGACGTGGTGGAGCGCAGCGACTACATCGGCATCCGCCACGACCAGGAGCAGACCGCGAACCGCCTGGAGGCGCGCTGGAAGACCGGCGCCAACCAGGTCGTGGCCGGCTGGGAAGCGTCGACCATCAACTTCCGGCACATCAATAACTCGCCCTATGGCGGCGCATCGACGGTGGCGCCGACCGGCTTCGACCCGGGCAGCTTCTGGGACACGCCGGACCCGTTCCGCCCGAACTTCGCGACCGACACCACCACCCATGCCTTCTACCTGGAGGACGCGTATCGTGTGAATGAACGCCTGCTCCTGACGGCGGGCGCACGCCATGACCGCTACCAGATCGGCCGCCGCAACCTGCTGGCCGACAGCGGCCATTTTGGCACGACCCTGCGCGCCAATTCGGTCCGGGTCGGCGCGAGCTGGAAGCTGGCGCCGGACACCTCGCTCTACGGCCAGGTCAGCACCGGCAGCGATCCGGTGACGAGCCTCTTGTCGATGACCCTGGCCAACAGCAGGTTCAAGCTGACCGATGCGCGCCAGGTCGAGGGGGGCGTCAAGCAGATGCTGGCCGGCGGCCTGGCCGAGTGGACGGCGGCGCTGTACCGGATCAGGAAGGACGACATCATCACGCGCGACCCTGACAATCCGGCGCTATCGAGGCAGGGCGGCTCGCAGACCTCGCGGGGCGCGGAAGTGAGCGCCAGCGTAAGCCTGGCCCCCGGATGGCGCATGGATGCCAACCTGGCCTATACGGATGCCGAGTTCGACGAACTGCTGGAGGCGGGCAACGTCTCGCGCGCCGGCAATCGCCCGGCCGACGTGCCGAAGGTTTCTTCGAACCTGTGGCTAACGCACCGCGCCGGCGACTGGCGCACGAGCGCCGGCCTGCGCTACGTGGGCGAACGCTTCATCAGCAATGCCAACACCCAGGCCTTGCCGGCCTACACCACGCTGGACGCCTCGCTCGGCTGGGCGCTGAGCCGCAACGTGCAGCTGCAGCTCAACGTACGCAACCTGACCGACAAGCTGTATGCGATCACCTCGTACGGCTCTTCGCAATACCTGCTGGGCGACGAGCGTCATGCCGAGCTGACCGTCCACTGGCGTTACTAGGTGAGTTCCTGGAAGCGCCAGCTCTACTGGTGGCACCGCTGGCTGGGCATCGCGATCGGCCTGCTGGTGCTGCTGTGGTTCGGTTCCGGCATCGTCATGATGTACGTGCCGTATCCCGAGCTGACGGAACAGGAGCGCATGGGCTGGCTGGCGCCGCTCGATCCCGACCGGGTGCAGGTCACGGCCGCTGAAGCATGGACCGGGATCGGCGCCCCCGCGCCGGATGCGGTGCGCCTGAACACCGTGGCGGGCCGCCCCGCGTGGC
Organism: Massilia timonae CCUG 45783; assembly: GCF_000315425.1. GTDB lineage: Bacteria > Pseudomonadota > Gammaproteobacteria > Burkholderiales > Burkholderiaceae_D > Telluria > Telluria timonae. Next base: position 1,188,136 of record NZ_JH992922.1, read on the forward strand.
ACTTCCAGCACGAAGGCAGCTGGCATTCGGCATGGGCCGACAGCGGGGCGCCGCTGGAAGTAAACTACCTGATCGTCTCGAGCAGCGCGCGCAGCGCGGCGCCTGATGCGCGTTCGCTGGCGGTCGACAAGATCGAACTGGACCAATGGACTTTCGGCGCCGTGCGCGCGCACCGGCCCCTGTACCGCGTTGCCGCCGACGATGGCGCCGGCAGCATCCTGTACGTGTCCGGCCGCACCGGGGAGCTGGTGCGCGACACGACCCGCAGCGAGCGCGCCTGGAACTGGGCCGGCTCCGTCATCCACTGGCTCTACGTGACGCCGCTGCGCCAGCACAATGAAGCCTGGCGCCAGGCCGTGATGTGGACGTCCGGCGTGGCCCTGGTGCTGGCCGTGACCGGCATGGCGATCAGCCTCCTGCGCCTGCGGCTACGCACGGGGCGGCGCTATGCCGGCGGCAGGATGTCGCCGTATACGGGCTGGAAAGCCTGGCACCACTGGCTGGGCCTGGGCGTCGGTGTGCTGGTCATCACCTGGCTGTTCAGCGGCTGGCTGTCGGTCGGGCCGTTCGGCTTTCCGGCCGGCGGCGGCGTCACCGCGCAAGACCGGCAGGCGTTCGCCGGCGGTGCACTCGACAGCGACGACCTGGCGCTGGATGCGGCCGCGCTGCTGCGCGCGCATCCCGGCGCCTTGGAGCTGGAATGGCGCCGCGTGGGCGGCAAGCTGTATCTGAACGCGCTCGGCCGCGAACGACGCAAGCTGGTCGACGCGCGCAACAGCACCGCCGTGCCTGGCGTGCCGCAGGACGTGCTGCTGCATGCCGCGCAGGCAATCCGCCCCGGCGCGCCATTGCAGGCGGAACTCCTCACCGGACCGGACGATTATTACTACAGCCATCACCGCGCAGTGGCCTTTCCGGTCTTGCGCGCGCGCTTCGACCTGCCTGACGCGCCGGTGTTCTACATCGACCCGGCCCAGGGCCGCCTGGCCGGCTACGTCGACCGCGACAAGCGCTGGGACCGCTGGCTATTCAACGGCCTGCACCAGCTCGACTTCGCCTTCCTGCGCACCAGGCCGGTGTGGGACGTGGTCGTGATCGTCCTGTGCGTGCTGGGCTTTGCCCTGACCTTCAGCGGCCTGGTGCTGGGCTGGCGGCGCTTGACGAAAGGATGATCAGCGCTGCTGGCCGCGGCCGGTCGCGGCCCAGTAGATCCCGCCCAGCAGGTGGCCCAGGTATTGCGGGTCGCGGTACATCTCGCCATTGTGTCCGAGCGTGGTGACGAACACGCGGCCCTTCTCGTGCTGGTGGTGCCAGGCGATCGGGTGCTCCTTGCCCATGCCCTTCACCGTCTGCCCCGGCCAGATCAGGGTCGGGTCGTAGCTCGACTCGTCCACGTTCAGCACCGGGTTGATCGTCACGCTGTAGGGATTGGTGAAGGTGTAGAACTCGTCGCTCCAGACCCAGCGCTCGGGCAGGCCGAAGGTGGCGGGGAAACGCTTGTCGACAACGGTCACCACGCCGGTCTGCAGCTTCGGATGCAGGCCGACCGTGCGGCCCACCATCTTCTCGAACCAGACCCAGTCGTTCGGCCTGGCGATCGCCGCGCGGTGCACCACGACGGCATTGCCGCCGCCGCGCATATACTCCTCGAAGTTGGCGCGCTGGGCGGGGTTCAATTCCTCGCCCGGCGTGTTCAGGAACATCACGGCGGCATACTGTTTCAGGTCGCCTTCGAATACCTGCGTCTTGTTGGTGTAGGTCAGCGCGAACGCGTGCAGCTTGGCCAGGCGTTCCAGGTTGTCGCGCGCGATCGGGATGTATTCGTAGTGGTATTTGCCGGGCGTGGCCAGGACCAGCAGCTTGAACTGGTCTTCGGCCAGGCCGTGCGACGCCGCCGTCGTCAAGACGACGGCGCCCAGCAGCGTTGTCATGCGTCCCATGGATTCTCCTCAGTCGATGCGGGTCGAGTACAGCGAGTGGTGGGTCAGGATGAACAAGGTGCGCTTGTCGGGTCCGCCGAAGATCAGCTGCAAGGGCCGCTCCGGCACGTCGATGCGGCCCTTCTGCTTGCCATCCTTGCCATAGATGAAGACCTGGCCGTTGGCCACGTAGACGTCGCCGTTCGGGCCGACCGCCGCACTCTCGCCGCCGCGGTTGGCCAGCAGCTTAAGGTCGGTGATGCCGCCGCCCGCGTTGACGGCGCCGCTGAAGGTGCGGTTCTCGGAGCCGTTGGTGAACACCACGCGCTGGCCCACCGGCGCCGTGACGAAGCCGAAGGCCTGCAGCGAATCGGCCCAGCGCCAGCCCAGGTGGTCCGCCGCGCCCTGGCGCAGCACGCGGTAGGCGGGCAGCACCAGGCTGCCGTCGGGCGACACGTATTCTTCCTTCTTCGGCAGGGCGACGTCGCGCGCGAACATCTCGGCCAGGGTCGTGAATTCGAAGGTGTCGTAGTCGAGTTGGTCCTTGAATTCGCCGTTCTGCCAGAAGTTGACCGGCACCGCGACCCGCGCGCCCTGGCGAGGCGCGACCGGGGTCGGCTTGATCATCGTGATCTCCGTTCCCGGCGTGCCCGGCTTGAAGGCATACACGCTGGCCTGCGGGCCGTAGTTCGAGATCACCATCAGGTTGCCGCTGTCGTCGATGGCCAGGTTGACCGGGTCGAGCGGGGCGTCGCGCACCACGACCAGGCCCTCGTCCTTCGTGTAGCTGTAGATGCGTTTCCAGTGGCGGTCGACGAAATACAGCTTGCCCTTGGGGTCGACGGTGGTGCCGGCGATCGAATAGAAGCCGCCTTCCAGCTTGTCGACCTTGCCCAGCGGGGCGGGCGCCTTGCGCTGCTTGCCGGTGTAGTCGAACACGGCGAACTCGCGCTCGCGCACTTCCAGCTTGTTGGTGACGTCGCGGATCGCGTTCTCGTAGGCGAACTTGCTGGCGCGCAGATAGGTGGTGCAGCCATTGTCGTCGCAGGTGGCGAAGCCGCTCTCGCCATTCACGTGGACGTTGCGGAAGCGGATGTCGCTGGAATTGGTGATCAGGATCGCGGCCGGCATCGGCTTGTACGAGCGCGTCACGCGGTAGCCGTGGTAGTTCGCAAACAGCAGGTTCTTCGAGTTGCGAATCTCCAGCGACACCGCATCGGCGCCGTCGCGGATCTCTTCCTCGGTCTGCGGCGCCAGGAATTCCCAGTTCTCCACATTGTCCAGCACGATCTCGGCGCGGATATGGTGTTCGGCCGACAGCTCGTAGACCTTGCCCGGCGTCTTGGTATTGGTCACGTAGAAGCCGGCCTGGGCATAGCCGCTGGGCGACCAGATGCCGGAGAAGGTGCCGCCGCCGCCATCGGTCACCCACACGCTCGGATACTGGCGGTCCCAGTGCGCGGTGGTGTCGAACTTGGCGTCCTTCTGGTACGGATCGGCGCGCCGGCCGTCGTACAGGCGGGTGCCGTGGCCGCCCTGGATGCGCACGTCGTCCACCAGCGAGTGCTCGCCGGCGCGCCACAGCAGCGCCACCGCGCGGTTGTTGATCTCGCCGGTCGCCAGGCCGATGCCGGACACGATGCCTTCGCCGCCGCGCGCGCTCTCCAGCAGCGCCTTCGGGCTGTCGACGCCCTGGAACCTGGGCGAGCCGTTTGGCAGCAGGAGCTGGGTCAGGCCCGGGTGCAGGGCGATGATCACGGTGTCGGGCCGCATGCGGATGGTGTCGTTGACGACGTAGAAGCCCAGCGGCAGGTAGACCACGCGATTGGCGTCGATCGCCTTCTGGATCGCCGCCGTGTCGTCGGTCTTGCCGTCGCCTTTCGCGCCGTAGGTATGCACGTTGGCCCACTCCTTCGAGGCCGGCAGCGGGCGCAGGGCGCGCGTCGTCGTCGGGTTGGCAGGCAGCGCAGCTGTCTTGTAATGGGTGGAGAACGTGCCCGGCTCGCCCATCTGCTTGATGAACAGGCCGTAGTTGAATTCGCTGACGGCGTAGTCGCGGCCCTTGCCGGCCAGCGTCTTTCCGCTGTCGCGGAAGCGCACGAAGGTCGGCACGTTGCGCGCGATGGCATTCTCCATGCCGACCTGGGTATAGACATTGTCTTCGTTGCTGACGATGAGCGCAGCCTTGCTGACGTTCTCGAAGCGCACGTCCTTGCCCCACAACCAGTCGCCATAGCCACGGTTGATCTCGACGCCGACCGGGGTGTCCCTGATTTCCGTGTTGATCATCGTGAGGCTGGCCTCGTGCTCGCGGATCGCCGCGTCGCGCTGGCCCTCGAACGTCGAATCCATCAGCGTGAACTGCCAGGCGGGCGAGGTCTTCTCGCTCAGGATGCCGTAGCGGCCGCCGTAGAAGCGCAGGTTGTAGGCCACGTTGCCGACCTGGTAGACGCCGGCCAGGCCGGAACCCAGGTGGAAATCGATATGGCTCAGGTTCGAGTGCTGGGCCGTGTGCATGCGCACCGCGGCCGCGGCCGGGTTGCCGTCCTTGATCTCGAAGTCGACGTTCGACAGCGCCGAATAGAAGGTCGAGGAGTTGGCGTTACGGACCGCCTTGCCTTCCTCCGCGCTGAACGGCACCGCGCTCGGCACCGGCATCGGCACCTTGCCGACGCTGTACTGGTCGCCGCCGGTGAAGATGACCATATTGGCCACGCCCTTTTGGTAGCCGGGCGTGTTCTCGGCCAGCACGAACACGGGACGGGTCGGTCCGACGCCATACAGGCGCACGGCCAGCGGAATCAGCAGCGAGCGGGTAATGCGATAGCGGCCCGAGGGCAGAAACACGATGCCGCCCTGGCTTTTGTTGGCGGCGGCGTCCAGCGCTTGCTGGATCGCGGCCGTGTCGTCGGCCTGGCCGTCACCCGTGGCGCGTACCACGACGGCGCGTGGGTCTTCGGGCATGGTCTGGTAGGCCGAGATGGAGGCGGCGTTCGCGGCGCCGGCCAGCAGGAACGACAGCGCGAGAAGGCGCGGAAATACGGAAAGAGTTGTCATCATTGATCTTTTCCTCAGCTATTGTAGAAACAGCGACAGAAGCATCACGAACAGCAGGCCGAACACGCCCACCAGGGTCTCCATCAGGGTCCAGGAGCGGAAGGTATCCTTCAGGGACAAGCCAAAATATTCCTTGAACATCCAGAAGCCGGAATCGTTGACGTGGCTGCACATCAGGCTTCCCGCGCCGATGGCCAGCACCATCAGGTTCGGGTCGACGCCCGAGCTGTGCACCAGCGGCGCCACGATGCCGCCGGCCGTCACGCCCGCGACCGTGGCCGATCCGAGGCAGATGCGGATCACCGTCGCGACCGACCATCCCAGCACCAGCGGCGGCACCGGAAGGCTGGACAACAGCGCGCCGAGATCGGCGCTGACGCCCGACTCCACCAGCACCTGCTTGAGCGCGCCGGCGCCGGCGATGATCAGGAGGATCGGCGCGATCTCGCGCATCGCCTCCGCCGGGCCCTGCATCACGGCCGAGAAACGGCGCCCTTGCGCGAGGCCCAGCGTGTAGATCGCCACCAGATAGGACGCCAGCATCACCACCAGCGGATTGGCGAGGAACGACAGGCTGCCGTTCAGCTCCGGCCGCGCCATCATGAGCACCGTGCTCGCTCCCAGCAGCAGCACCGGCAGAAGCGCGGTGGCGAAGCTGTTGAAGACGCCCGGCAGTTCTCCATCCTGCAGCGCGCGACCGTCCTGGAACATGGCGGCCGGTTGCGCCTCAATGCGGCGCAGCGACAGCGCGAACAGGGGCCCGGCGATGATCAAGGTCGGTATCGCCACCACGATCCCGTACAGCAGGGTAGTGCCCATGTCGGCGTGGATCGCCGAGACCAGCGCTACCGGTGACGGATGCGGCGGCAGGAAGCCGTGCGCGATCGACAGCCCGGCCAGCAGCGGGATCGCCAGCGCCACCGCCGGCCGTCCCGAGCTGACCACCAGCGAGAAGATCAGCGGCACCAGCAGCACGAAGCCGACGTTGTAGTACAGCGGGATGCCGACCACGAAGCCGGTGACGGTGAGCGCCACCGGGATGCGCGACGGGCCGAGCGCGTCGACCAGGCAGGTGGCGATGCGGCGCGCGGCCCCGCTGTCGGCGATCAGCTTGCCGAACACGGCGCCCAGGCAGATGATCACCACCAGGGAGCCGAGCAGGTCGCCGATGCCCTTCTCGATCGCGCCGGGAATCTTCGACGGCGGCACCCCGAGCAGCAGCGCCGCCGCGATCGACGCCGCCACGAAGGCCAGCAGGGGCTGGACCTTGCCCCAGGCGATGAGCAGGGTCAGCAGGCCGACCGCCAGCAGCACGGAAACGATGTTCCACACGGCCGGCCTCCGTCAGAAGCCGTAGCGCAGGCCGGCCCGGTAAGTCCGTCCAACCACGTCGTACAGCGCCGGGTTGATGCCGTAGCTGGCATTGGTCTGCGGCGCCGCTTCCGGCGCGCGGTCGGTCACGTTGTCGATCTTGAAGTAGGCCTGCAACTGCTTCGACAGGTTGTAGCTGGCGCCGATGTCGAGATAGGCCGCCCCCTTCATCTTGTTGTCGTAGATGGTCGGGTGGATCAGGGTCGACATGGGGCAACCGGTCTGGCACTCGATGAAGTCGTTGCGGTAGGTGCCGTCGCTGAACCAGCGTTCGGTCAGCGTGACGCTCAGCTTGTCGTTCTCCCAGGTCTGCTGCGCCAGCACCTTCCACTTCGGCGTATTGCCCATGTTCGAGCCGGCCGAATCCACCGCGATGGTGCCGACCACGCCCGACTCGGTGATGTAGTGCAGGTTGCGGGTGGCCAGCGCGCGGAAGGTGAAGCGGCCCGGCAGATTCAGCCGCTCCAGCCCTGTCCGGTAGGCGGTCTCGAGGTCGAAGCCCTTGACCTTCAGCGACGCCAGGTTGAAGTTCTGCACCGTGACGTAGTTGTTGCCCGGGCTGTTCAAGACCATGGCATTGCAGATCTCCTGGTTGCCGGCCACGCACAGGTCGACTTCCTGCTGGATCGTCAGCGCCGAGATCACGCCTTTGACTTCGATGTCGAAGTAGTCGGCCGAGATACTGAAGCCCGGCGCCCACTTCGGCTGGCTCAGGACGATGCCGAAGGTGTTGTTGCGCGCGATCTCCGGACGCAGGTTGGTGTTGCCCACCGTGCGTTCCTGGACGCTGATGGTATTGCCCTGGTACTGGACCACGTTGTTGACCACCACCGGCGCCGCGAACAGTTCGGACAGGTTCGGCGCGCGCACGTCCTTCGAGGTCACGCCGCGCAGGCGCAGGCCGTCGATCGGCGTCTGCCAGGTGGCGCCCAGCTTCCAGCTGCCCACGCTGCCGGCGGTGCTGTACTTGGTCTCGCGGTCGGCCAGGTTGAGGTTGGCCTCGCCCCAGGTCGCGGACTTGAACACCGGGATGTTCAGCTCCACGTAGGCTTCGCGCACGTTGTAGCTGCCCTCGCCGTTGTGGAAGTTACCGGCGTACCAGTTGTTGCCGACCGTGGTATTGAGCAGCGGGTCGGCCGGGTACATGGCGTTGTTCGGCGATTCCGGCGTCACGCCGTTGCCGTAGGCGTCGCCGCGCACGCGGTATTTCTCGCGCCGGTACTCGGCGCCCGTGGCCAGCGAGATCGGGCCGGCCCAGCCTTCGAACAGCTCGCCGTTGATGTTGAAGCTGCCGACGTCCTGGCTTTGCGTGGTGCGCTGGCGCGGGCCGTTGGCCGGCGCGATATAGGCCCAGGCGGCCGGATCGATCGGGTTGTCGCCGATGATGTTGAGCGGCACGCAGCCCGACGCCGCGGCCACCGGATTGCGGCAGACGATGCGGCCGTCCGGCGCGCGCACCGCGTCGATCGCATTGTTGTAGCGCGCATTGAGCGTCATGTTGAAGGCGTCGAGATTGGTCTTGTTCTCGCCATGGGTCACATAGGCGTCGTACGACCAGTCCTTGCCGAACAGGGCGAACTTGCCTTCGGCGCCGAGCACGAAGCGGCGCTGGGTGCGGGTCGGCTGGACGTCGATGTTCTCGGGGAAGACCGCGTTCGCGGTGCCGTACTGGAAGCTGGTGATGTTGTTGCGGGCGCAGGCATCGACGATCGACGCCGGCAGGAAGGGATTCGAGCACTGGATGGTCAGGTTGGCGTTCTTGGCCGCGCCCGGGTTGGGCGAGAAGCGCGAGTCCACCTTGCCGTAGTTGGCGGTGAAGTAGAGCTGGTGGTCGGGATTGAGGTCGAACGACATGCGGGTATAGGCCACCTGGCGCTTGAAGTTCATCGCCAGGTTGGTGCCCGAGCCCACGCTGCCGCTCAAGTCGCCGCCGATGCAGAACGGGTTGACGCAACCGGTGACGGCGCCGGTGCCGGTCGGCTGGCCATTCGAACCGTACTGGAACTGGTAAGGCACGCCGCCCGCGCCGAAGGCCGTGCCCTGGAGCGGGCCGCTGGTGATCAGGCCGTACTTGGCGTACTGGTATTGCTGCGCCTGTTCGATCACGCGGTATTGCGGCAGGCCGTCGCCGGTCTGGTTCAGCGGACGCACCGAGTAGGCCGGGTTCTGGTACCAGGTGCGGCCGTTCGGTCCCTTGCCGCCGAAGCCGGGCGACTCGATGCCGTTTTCCTTCGTGAACTCGGCGCTGGCCGTCACGTGGAAGCGGTTGTCCAGGAAAGCCCGGCCCCAGGCCGCCTGCACGCTGCCGCCGCGGTCGTCGTCGTACTTGGTCTGGCCGCCCTGGACGTGGGCCTTGAAGCCGGTGAATTTTTTGTCGGTGACGAAGTTGACCACGCCGCCCACCGCGTCCGAGCCATAGGACGCCGAGGCGCCGCCGGTCACCACGTCGACACGTTTCACCAGCAGTTGCGGGAACTGGCTGACGTCGGTCACGCCGGTGACGTTGGCGCCGACCACGCGCTGGCCGTCGAGCAGGGTCAGGGTCCGGATCGTGCCCAGGCCGCGCAGGCTCAGCGAAGACAGGCCCTGGATGCCGCTGCTGGTGCTGTTGGTGCTGGTGGTGCGGCCGGTGCTGCCCTGCAGGGCCGGCAGTTCGGCCAGGGTGTTGAACAGGTTCGGCTTGGCCGATTTCTCGAGGTCGGCGCTGGTGAGGCTCGTCGTCGGCGTCGGCATGGTGAAGCCGCGCGCGGCGATGCGCGAGCCGGAGATGCGCACGACGTTGGAGGCTTCCCCGGTCGCCGGTGCGACCTCCGCGGGCGTGGCTTGCGCCGCGGCGTCGGCGGTGGCGGCCGGGGTGTCTGGCTCGGGCTGCGCCTGCTGGGCATGGGCGATGCCCACATTCCAGCAGGCGCTGGCCACGGCCAGGCTGATGATAGTCCGTTGAACTGGTGTACGCATGATGTCTCCTCGATGCTTGTTGTATGGGAGCGCGCCGTCTCTGTGGTCGGCTGCGCGACAGCTTGCAAAGACTGCTTGCGATGAATCTTGCCGAACCCCGGTGCCAGGGCCGTGGTGCAGGTGTCGTAATTCGGACGTCGTGGTTCAGGCGCTTCTGGTGATGCGTTCCACCAGCGCCGGCGGCGCCAGGGTGATGTCCAGCGTGAGGCCGGCTTCGTCGGCCTGCAGCGGTTCGAGGATGCTCAGCTGCGAATCGAGCAGCGAGGGCGGCATGTAGTGGCCGGGGCGGCCGTGCATGCGCACGGCGATCAGTTCGCGCGGCCCGGCCAGGTGCACGAAGCGCAGCGCCGGGTCGGCCATGCGCAGCAGGTCGCGGTAGCGCCGCTTGAGGGCCGAGCAGGACAGCACCAGGCCCTGGCCCCGGCTGCGGGCCTGGCCGATCTCGGCCGCCAGCGCGTCCAGCCAGCCGGCGCGGTCGTCGTCGTCGAGCGGGATGCCGGCCGTCATCTTGCTGACGTTGCTGGCCGGGTGGTAGGCGTCGCCTTCGAGGAAGGGGACGGCGAAGTGGCTGGCCAGGGCGGCGCCGATCGTGCTCTTGCCCGATCCGCTGACGCCCATGACGACCCAGCGCAGGGCGCCGGCGGGTTGGGACGGGGTGTTGACGCTGGATGCTGACATCGTTTCTCCTCGATAGACCGTTAGCGCTAACATCGCGTTTTTCGGAGTGTTGTTCAGCTAATTTTTTTTGTAAACACGTTATCGATGTTGCAATGCAATGTGATCCAGGGGCGGTTTTGCCGCTTTGTCGTGGGCGCAAGCGGGGGCGTCAGCGGTTTTTCACTCAGAAAGCACCATGAAAATCTGATAGCGCTAACATTGTTGCGACGCGCAATCTATTTTTTCGCAATGTTGTATTTACTCGACGGCGCCATGTGCGCGTGACTGGAATCGGCTATGTTGGAACCGATCACGCACGCAGAAAGCGAGGACGACCATGGAACGCCGCTTGCGCTGGGCAACGGAAGAAGGAAACGGCCTGGAATATGTCGCGATCCGCGGCACGCCACAAGGCGTCGTTGCCGAAGGCGTGGTGATCGGGCCGGATTCCGGCACGCCGTACGAGGGCAGGCTGTTCGGCTGCAGCTACGCGATCCATTGCGATGCGCACTGGCGGGTGCGCCAGGTCCAGGTCAGGTTGGCCGGCGGCGCCCACTTGCTGTTGCGCGCCGATGGCGAAGGAAGATGGAGCGGCCCGGACGGCGCGCCGCTGCCGGCGCTGGACGGCTGCATCGACGTCGACCTGACGTGCACGCCATTCACCAATACCTTGCCGATCCGGCGCCTGGGCGAGGCCCTGCGCGAGCGCCGGGAAGTCCGGGTGGCCTACGTCACCTTGCCCGGGGCGGCCGTGATGCCCTCGCGCCAGGCCTATTCCTTGCTGGGCGAGGGACGCTACCGTTTCGAGAGCCTGTCGGATCCCTTCCGGGCCGACATCGAGACCGATGCCGACGGCCTCGTGGTGCACTATCCAGGCCTGTTCCAGCGCCTGGACTGATCCTACTCGCGCGAGATGGTGTACACCTCGCCCGCGGTCGCGCCGGCGTCGCCTTTCTTGGCGCGCAGGTCGCGGTAGACGGCGGCGCGCATGATCATCATCGACACCACGGGCGCGGTCAGCAGCACGAACACGGTGATGATGATCTCGTGGACGACCGGCCGCGACTGCGCCACCGTAAAGTACAGCATCGAGGCGATCAGGAGGCTGCCGGCGCCCAGCGTGACCGTGATCGCCGGGCCGTGGATGCGCTGGTAGAAGGTGCGCAGGCGGACCAGGCCGAGCGCGCCGATCAGGATGATGCTGGCGCCCAGGATCAGCAGCAGCGAGACCAGCAGGGCGGCCCAGTCGGGCAGGTGTTCGATGCCGGTCATTCGATGATCTCCCCGCGCATCAGGAACTTGGCCATCGCGATGGTCGAGACGAAGCCGACCAGCGCGATCAGCATCGCCACTTCAAAATAGACCTGGGTGCCGAAGCGGATGCCCAGCACCAGGGCCAGCAGCATGCCGCACATCCAGAGGGTGTCGAGGGCCAGCACGCGGTCGTGGGCCGAGGGGCCGATCAGCAGGCGGCCGGCGCATAGCGCCATGGCCGCCAGCACGCATACGAGGGCGTAGCCGATCGAGAGTTCAAGCAGGGTCGCCATGGCGGACCTCCGTGTCGAAGATGTGAATGAGGGGCTGTTCGTAGCGGGTCTTGATGGTGTCGACCCACCACGCGGCGTCGTGCAGGTCGAACACGTGCAGCACCAGCTCGAGCTTGTCGGAATCGGCGCTCGGCTGCAGCTCGGTCCACACCGTGCCCGGCGTCATGTTGATCAGGCAGGACAGCGCCGCCAGGCCGTAGGGGTCGCGCATGTCGAGCGGCACGCGGATGAACTGCGAGTTCAGGTTGGCGTAGTCGGCGAACAGGATGACCTTGCTCACGTTGAGGCAGGAGCGCACCACCTCGACCGAGGCGAAGCCCAGCAGGCGCAGCGCGACGATGGGCTTGTGCAGGCGCGGGTAGCCCAGCGGGTTGAGGTGGCGGGTCAGGACCGGGCCGGCGATGCCGAACAGCGCGCCGAGCAGGATGTGGCCAGGATACAGGGTCTGGTTCAGCAGCAGCCACAGGCCGCACAGCGCCAGCGACACGAAGGGATGGGGAAGCCAGCGGGTCATGGCGCCTCCTTGGGCGAGAGGGGCGCGGGCGCCGGGTTCGATACCGGTCCCGGCACGGTCGGCTCGGCCAGCACGCGGCCGATGTAGGCGCCCGGACGGTGGATGTCGTCGCTGGCGCGGGCCAGGTAGCCGAACAGCGGATTGGCCTGCACGGTCATCAGGACCGACAGCGCCAGCAGGAACAGGATCGGCGCCACTTCGGAGCGGTGCACCTTGGGCGGCTCGGTGGCGCCGCTGGCCCAGAAGGTGCGCACGCCGAAGCGCATCATCGAGATCACGGCGATCAGGCCCGAGACGATGATCAGGGCCATCAGGGTCCAGCCGGACGCGGAGATCGCGGCCGCGCCCGACACCGCGTCGACCTGCGGATTGAGCAGCGCGTGGAACATGCCGAACTTGGCCACGAAGCCCGACAGCGGCGGCAGGCCGGCGATCATCAGCGCGCAGGCGGCGAAGGCCAGCGACAGGAAGGCCATCGCGGCCGGCACGCCGCGGCCGGTCGGCTCGTCCGGCGCATCCTCGACCGCGAACGCTTCCATGGTCAGCGCCAGCATCGCCGAGCGCGGGGTGCGGATGCGGTCGATCAGCTCGATCAGCAGCAGGAAGGCGGCCACCGCGATGGTGGAGCCGATCAGGTAGTAGATGCCGGCCGTCACCAGGGTCGGCTGGCCGTAGCCGATCACCGCCAGCAGGGTGCCGGACGAGACGATCGCGCCATAGCCCGCCATGCGGCCGGCGGTGTCGGTCGACAGCATGCCGGCGGCGCCGAACACGATGGTCGCCATGCCGGCATACAGCAGCGCGTCGCCGCCGAAGCCGGCGGCGGCGCCCGCGTTGTCCGAGAAGATCAGGAGCCACAGGCGCAGGATGACGTAGGCGCCGACCTTGGTCATCAGGACCAGCATCACCGCCACCGGCGGCGAGGCCGCGGCATAGGTGGTGGGCAGCCAGAAGCCCAGCGGCCACATGGCGCCCTTGGTCAGGAAGGCCAGCGCCAGCACGCTGGCGCCGACCTTGAACAGGGCCAGTTCCTCGCCCGCCAGCAGCGGCACGCGCGCGGCCAGGTCGGCCATGTTCAGGGTGCCGGTGGTGGCGTAGATCAGGGCGGTGCCAAGCAGGAACAGCAGGGCGGCGGCCAGGTTGATCGCGATGTACTGCATGCTGGCGCGAATGCGCTCGGCGTTATACCCATGCAGCACCAGGCCATACGACGCGGCCAGCATCACCTCGAAGAACACGAACAGGTTGAACAGGTCGTGCGTCAGGAAGGCGCCGTTAATGCCCATCAGCAGGAACTGGAACAGCGTGTGGTAATGCACGCCGATCCGGCCCCAGCGGGTGCGGGTGAAGTGCAGCGAGGCCAGGCCGAGCACCGCGGTCAGCAGCAGCATGATGGCGCTCAGGCGGTCGGCCAGCAGGGCGATGCCGAACGGCGCGCTCCAGTTGGCGGCCAGGTAGATGCCCATGCCTTCCTGCCAGTGGCCGCCGTCGGTCATGAAGATCAGCGCCAGCGAAGTCGCCAGCAGGCCCAGCAGCGAGGCGTAGCTGAGCCAGTACTTCAGGCGGTGCCAGCCCTGCGTCAGCGGGGCCAGGGCGGCGCCCACCAGCAGCGGCAGCAATACCGGCACCAGGATCAGGTGCTGGGTCCAGTGCAAACTCATAATTCAGGCTCCTTGCCATCCACGTGGTCGGTGCCGGTCAGGCCGCGCGAACCGATCATCACCACCAGGTACAGCGCGGTGGTGGCGAAGCCGATGACGATGGCCGTCAGCACCAGGGCTTGCGGCAGCGGGTCGGCCAGGACGGCCGGATTGGGCGTCGTGCCGGCGGGCGTGAGCGGCGGGGCGTCGACCCACAGGCGGCCCATGATGAAAATGAACAGGTTGACGGCATACGACATCAGCATCAGGCCCGAGAGCACCTGGAAGCTGCGCGGACGCAGGATCAGCCAGATGCCGGAGCCGAACACGATGCCGATGGCGAGCGAAATGACGAGCTCCATCAGAAGATCTCCTTGGCGGGCGGGATGGTGGCGCGCGTGGCGTCGGCCGCCGCGCGGTGGCTGCGCAGCGACTGGTGGGCCAGCGCGACCAGGGTCAGCATGGTGGAACCGACCACCACCAGGAACACGCCCAGGTCGAACATGAAGGCGCTCGGGACGTGGATCTCGTCCAGGATCGGCAGGGTGAGGTGGGCGGTGTGGCTGGTCAGGAACGGGTAGCCGAGGAACCAGGCGCCGATGCCGGTGAAGGCGGCGCACGCGAGGCCCCAGGCGATCCAGCGGTGCGGCCGCAGGCGCAGGTGCGATTCGACCCAGTCGGTGCCGGCCACCATGTACTGCACGATCAGCGCGGTGGCGAAGATCAGGCCGGCGACGAAGCCGCCGCCCGGCAGGTTATGGCCGCGCATGAAGAAGTAGGCCGCCATCACGCCCATCACCGGCAGCAGCATGCGCAGGTACACCGCCGGAATCATGAGGTAGCCGCTCGAGGCCTGCTCGGCCGGGGGCTGGGTGACGGCCGGATCGACGTCGCTGGCCTGCTGCACCGGAATCGCGATCGATTCGGTGGCAGGGCGGAAGCGGCGCAGCAGGGCATAGACGGTCAGGGCGACGGCCGACAGCACGGTGATCTCGCCCATGGTGTCGAAGCCGCGGAAGTCGACCAGCAGCACGTTGACCACGTTCGAGCCGCCGCCTTCGGTGAGCGCGCGCAGCACGAAGAATTCGCCGATCGAGGGCGGCGGGGACAGGCTCAGGATCGCATAGCTGGCGGCGGCGATGCCCAGGCCGCCGGCGACGGCGATGAAGCCGTCGCGCCCGCGGCGGAACCAGGTGCTGGCCGGCGCCCGCTGCTTGAGGCCGGGCGGGGCGAAGCGCGGCGGCAGCCAGCGCAGGCCGAGCAGGATCAGCACCGTGGTCACGGTTTCCACCATCAGCTGGGTCAGCGCCAGGTCGGGCGCCGACAGCCAGACGAAGGTGATCGCGGTCACGATGCCGGTGCCGCCGACCAGGGCCAGCGCCACCAGGCGGTGGTATTTGGCGTTGTAGGCCGCGCCCAGCGCGCAGCCGGCGCCGATGATCCACAGCACTGCGAACAGCGGGTCGAGCGCGTGCACGCTTAAGGTAGGAATGGCGGGCAGCGGGTCGACCAGCAGCAGCGGCGTGGCCACCATGAAGGCCATCAGCACCAGCATCTGCGGCTGCAGGCGGCGGGTGCCGGTCCAGCGAATCAATGCGCTGGCGCCGGTCGACAGCGCCAGCATGGTGTTCTCGTAGGCCTGCGCGCCTTTCAGGCGATGCAGCACCGGCACTTCGGTGCGCTCGCGCAGGTCGTGGCGGCGCAGCAGCACCCAGTACAGCAGGGCGCCCAGCACCAGCGCGGCGCCGCTCATCCCGAGCGCCAGGTTGAAGCCGTGCCAGATCGCCAGGTCGTATTCGGGCATGGCGGCGCCCAGCACCGAGCCCGATGCGACGGCCAGCACGTCGCCGACCACGCGCTCGGGCATGACGCCGACCGCGATGCACAGCACCACCAGGCACTCGACCGGGAAGCGCATCCAGCGCGCCGGTTCGTGCGGCTCTTGCGGCAGGTCTTTCGCAAGACGGCCGAAGAACACGCTGATGAAGCGCAGCGAGTAGGCGACGCTGAAGATGCCCATCGCCACCGCCACGTACGACAGGGTCCAGTCTTCGCTGCCGCCCACGTGGGCGGTCTCGGCGAAGAACATCTCCTTGGACAGGAAGCCGTTCAGCAGCGGCACGCCGGCCATCGAGGCCGAGGCCACGATCGCCAGCGCGGCCGTCACCGGCATCGCCTTGCGCAATCCGCGCAGCACGCGCATGTCGCGGGTGCCGGTCTCGTGGTCGACGATGCCGACCGCCATGAACAGCGAGGCCTTGAAGATCGCGTGGTTCATGATGTGGAACACCGCCGCCACCACCGACAGCGGGGTGCCGATGCCCAGCAGGCAGGTGATCAGGCCCAGATGGCTGATGGTCGAGTAGGCCAGCAGCCCCTTCATGTCGTTCTGGAAGATCGCGAAGAACGAGGCCAGCGCCAGCGTGGTGGCGCCGGCGCCGACGATGATCCAGGTCCATTCCGGCGTGCCGCCGAGGGCCGGGTACAGGCGCGTGAGCAGGAACACCCCGGCCTTGACCATGGTGGCCGAGTGCAGGTAGGCCGACACCGGGGTCGGCGCCGCCATCGCGTGCGGCAGCCAGAAGTGGAACGGGAACTGCGCGCTCTTGGTCAGCGCGCCAAGGGCGATCAGCACCAGCGCCGGCAGGTACAGCGCATGGGCGCGGATCTGGTCGCCGGCCGCCAGCACCGCCTCGAGCTCGTAGCTGCCGACGATATGGCCGAGCGTGAGCACGCCGGCCAGCAGGCACAGGCCGCCGGCGGTGGTGACGGTGAAGGCCATGCGCGCGCCGCGGCGGGCGTCGTTGCTCTCCTGCCAGTAGCCGATCAGCAGGAAGGACGTCAGGCTGGTAAGTTCCCAGAACACCACCAGCTGGATCAGGTTGCCGGACAGGACCACGCCCATCATCGAGCCCATGAAGGCCAGCATGTAGGCGTAGAAGCGCGCGACCGGGTCGCGCTTGGACATGTAGTAGCGCGCGTACAGGATCACCAGCAGGCCGATGCCGAGCACCATGATCGAGAACAGCCAGGCCAGGCCGTCCATGCGGATGATGATGTCGAGGCCGAACATCGGCAGCCAGCTGTGGCGCGACTGCAGGACTTCGCCGGCGTCCAACCGGCCGAACTGGGAGATGGCGAAGAGAAGGGCCAAAAGGGTGAACGCGCCGGCCGCGATGGCAGGACGGTTGCGCGACCCATTGGGCAGGCAGGCGGCGACGAAGGCGCCGGCGAAGGGAAGAAGGACGAGCAGGATCAGTGGCAGTGAGGTCATCGACATCATCCTTCGGGGCAGTGCGACATGTAGCGGCGCGCGCAGAGGCGCAGGGCGGTTTCAGGTTTCTTCATTCTCATCATATTCTCCAGGGCGCACAGGGGGACGCACGAGCAGCGTGTCGCACACGACTGCCTGCAGCAGGTATTCACTGCGGCTACCGGTCAGGAGGCGCATCAGCGCCGATTCTTCATGCAGGCCGAGCACGACCAGATCAATACTATTATCCACTACATGGCGCGCAAGCTGCGAGGCCGGTTCGCCTTCGCCGATCACCGGGTCGACCAGCTCACGGACGCCGGGCGGCAGCGCGCAGCCGTCCAGGAAGCGGATCAGTTCCGCATGTGGACGCGCGTCGGGCGCCAGCGCTTCGGCGTCATGCGCATGGAACACGGTGAGCCGGCGCTGCGGGAACAGGCTGGCCGCCGTTTCCAGCGCCAGCTTCGCGGCCGGCGTGAAGTCGGTCGCGACCATGATGCGGCGGTAGGGGCCGCGCACGCGCTGGCGCACCACCAGCAGTGGCTGCGCCAGGGCGCGCGCCAGTTTCTCGACGGTGGAGCCGAGCAGCAGGTCGCCCAGGCTGTCGTGCTGCGAGGCGCCGGCGACCACGATGGCGCCGGGCAGGGTGGCCGCGCCGTCGAGGATGGCGGCGGCGGCCGGGCCGGTGGCGAAACGCTGGGTGACCTGCAGGGGCGAGCCGGCGAACTCGCGCGCGAACTCGGCGCGCGCCGCGCGTTCCTGGTGTTCGCGGCCGGCGTCGTCGCCCTGCCATTGGAGCACTTCGCCGGGCGCCTGGGGCGCGTCGTGCACCGTCAGGACCACCAGCGGTAGTGAAAATTCGTCGGCCAGCTGCTTGGCGCGTTCCAGGGGCCGGTCGCAGCGGGCGCTCAGGTCCGTCGCAAGCAACAATCCGCGGGGCGTAGTCGGGCTACGGTCTGGCATGCGCCGCCTCATGGAAAGTCTTCTCGGAAGGCGACACTCTACCGTAGTTGATGACCTGACTACAACGCGTTTCTTCAGTTATTTTGAATTTACTTCGGATAACTCCGGGTGCAGTGCAGCATTTTCGCGCATCGTCGACCCGGATCTCTGCGTCAGGCGGTAACGTCGAGCGCCGGCGTGGCGCCCACGTCCTGTCCATACGCGGCGCGCACCTCGGCCTGCTTCTCGTTCTGCTCGCGCAGCTTGGCCTCGTAGGCGGCACGTTCCTCGTCGCTGACCGTCTTGTCCGAATTGGTGTCGGCTTCGGCGATGTAGTCGGTGTCGGTGGTCTCCGAGGACGCTGCAGCGCCCCCAGCGCCACCGGCGCCGCCAGCCGGCGCCGGCGCCGCCGCGGCCGGGTCCTGGGCGCTTCCGGTTTCCTCGGCCGCGTCACTGTCCTCGCTTGACGCCGTGGCCGATGCCGGCGATGCGTCCACGGCGCGCTGCACGCGCGCGGCGTCGGCCTGAGCATTCAATTCGTCGCCCAGGCGCGCCGCCGCCGACTCGGCGCTTTGGCTGGGCGCCGGTGGCGTCGCCTCGGCGTCCGGTGACGTGACTGTGGAGGCCGGGCCAAGCGCCGCTTCGTCGTCCTTCTTCGGGGTTGGGGCATATGCCGCCTGTGCGGCGCTGGCGCCGCCGATGCTGTTGACCATAATCGTTTCCTGTTGCGGGTTGTCGTCCATGATTAACGGCCGGGCCGGCCGCGCGGCGCAGGGCGGGAAATGTAAAGCCACGTAAAACCAACACGAATGGGGGGATGGGACTCCCCTCGATTGGGGATAGGCCGGGACAGGCCCCGTGGCCGACAATTCCCGCAAGGAGAATCTCGATGAGTAAATACTCGCGCCGCAGTGCGCTGGCGCTGGCGGCATGCGTCGCCGCCGCCCAGACCCACGGCCAGGCCCAGACCCATGTCCAGCTGTACGGCCGCCTGAACGTGGCGGCCGAATACGTGAAAGCGTCCGCCACCGCCGACGGCCCGCGCCTGAGTCAGCAGCGGGTCTCGAACAACCGCTCGGTGCTGGGTTTTCGGGGCAGCGAAGACCTGGGCAGCGGGGTCAGCGCCATCTTCCAGGTCGAGGGCACGCTCTCGCTCGATACCGGCGCGGGCGAGCTCGCGCGCCGCGATACCCGGATCGGCCTCGATGGCGGCTTCGGCACGCTGTTCGCCGGTCACTGGGTCACCGCCTACAATGGCGCGACGTCGGGACTCGACCCTTTCTATCCAACTACCGCCGGCTATATGAGCATCATCGGCAACGGCGCCGGGGCGGCGGTCGACAACGTGAACAATCTGTCTTCCTTCGACCGGCGCCAGGCCAACTCCACCCATTATTGGAGCCGGCCCTGGAAAGGTGTCGGCCTGCGCCTGACCCACGGCCTGGCGGAGGAACGTCCGGCCAGCGGCGCCAGGCCATCCCTGACCTCGGCCGCCGTGGTCTATGAACAGGGGCCGTGGTATGCGACGCTGGCCCACGAGCGACACCACGAATACCAGGGGCCGGGATTGCGCGACAGCGGCACCAAGCTGGCCGTGGCGCGCCGCTTCGGCGACACCCGGGTGGCGCTGCTGGCCGAACGCCTGGAATACGAGACCGCCGGCGGCGGCCTGGATCGCAATGCCTGGTATGTCTCGGTCACCCATCAACTCGGCGCGCACGGCCTGCGCCTCGGGCTGGCGCATGCCGGCGACGGCAAGGGCGCCGACGGCAACCGGGTCGGCTTCATCCGCGGCGGCGCACGCACCGGCGCCACCCACGTCACGCTCGGCTACGAATACCTGCTATCGAAGCGCACCGCGCTGTATGCCTACGTCACCCACCTCGACAATGAGGCGAACGGCGCCTACGACTTCGCGATCAACAGCCTGGAGGCGGCGCCCGGCGCAACCCTGAAAGGCGCCGCGCTCGGCCTGCGCCACGCCTTCTGATCCCTGAGATTGTCCGGCGCCCATCCTGGCGCTACACTTGGTTGTCCCGCCGCCGATATGGAAGTTCAACCGAGGAGAAGCCGATGAAAGCGCTGTTGATGGCAGTCGTGTCGCTGTTCCTGGTCAGCTGTTCGGGCGCGCCGCGCGGGCCCGACCCTGGTTTTTCCGACCCCGACATCGAGGCCCTGATGGCGCGCCAGAAGGTGGTGGGGCTGGCGCTGGCGCTGATCGACGAGGGCCGGGTGGTCAAGGTCGCGGCCTACGGCAAGCGCAACCTGGAGCGCGGCCTGCCGCTGCAGCCCGACACCGTCATGTATGGCGCCTCGCTGACCAAGACCGCCTTCGCCTACATGCTGCTGCAGCTGGCCAGCGAAGGCCGGCTCGATCTCGACGCCCCGCTCACGCAGCTGCTGCCCAAGCCCCTGCCCGAGTACCGCCTGGGCGAGCGCCGGGATTTCAGCGACCTGGCGCTGGATGAACGCTGGCGCCGGCTCACGCCGCGCATCCTGCTCACGCACGCCGGCGGCTTCGCCAACTTCCGCTGGCTGGAGCCGGACGAAAAGCTGCGCTTTCACTTCGACCCCGGCGCGCGCTACGCCTATTCGGCCGAAGGCATGTACATCCTGCAGCTGATCGTCGAGCAGGGCCTCGGGCTCGATGCCGGCCGCGAGATGCAGGTGCGCGTGTTCGACCGCCTCGGTATGCCCAATACCGCCATGCGCTGGCGGCCCGACTTCGCCGCCAACCTGGCCGACGGCTATACCCTGGAGGGCAAGATGGAGCCGCACGACCAGCGCGGCGCCGTCACCGCCGCCGGTTCGATGGACACCACGATCGCCGACCAGGCCCGCATGTGGGCGGCGCTCGTGCGCGGCGACGCGCTGAGCCCCCGGATGCGCGCCGAGATGGTGCGCCCGCAACTGCCGATCCTGAGCGCCGGCCAGTTCCCGACCCTGGTGTCGCGGCCCGGTGCGCAGGTAGCGGGACTGGCGGCCGGCCTGGGCGTGGTCACCTTCCAGGACCGCAGCGGGCGCGGATGGTTCAAGGGCGGGCACAACGACAGCACCGGCAATATGGCGATCTGCCTGGAGGCGCGCCGGCGCTGCCTGGTGATGCTGTCCAACGACGTGCGCGCCGAGCGCATCTTCCCCGAGATTGCGCGCCTGGCGCTGGGCGAGAACGACATGCCGTGGCGCTGGGAATACGGCTGGTACGGCGCGTCCCGGCCGTGAATGGTCCGCGGGCATCCGTGCCCGCCTGAAAGGCCGTGACTGGTACGATGGGCGAAAATCGCTCAACTAACCGTCCGTTCATGAACACATTCCCGATCCGGCTTGCCTTCCCGGGCGGCGCCGCGATCGCCTGCCTGCTGCTCGCCCTCACCGCGCTGGCCGGCTGGGGGCTGCATTCGCCGGCATTGATCGGCGCCGGCGTCGGTGCGCCGCAGATGTATCCGCTTACCGCGGTCGGCTTCCTGTGCGCCTCTGCCTGCCTGTTGCTGCAGTTGCATCCGGTGCGCGCCGTTGCCCGCGCCGGCCGCGTCCCGGCCCTGCTGGTCCTGGCGATCGGCGCCGGCGGCGTGGCGATGCGCCTGTCCGGCTGGGCGCCGGCGCCGCTGTCGCTGGGCCTGGGCCAGGCATCCACTGCCTGGAGCCTGCCGGCGCTGCTGACGGCCGGCCTGTTCGTCGTACTCGGGGCCGGCATGGCGCTGTCGTGCGCGCGCCGCACGGTCGGCATCGGCCAGGCGCTGGCCGCCAGCGTGCTGCTGTTCTCGTTGCTGACCCTGGCCGGCTTCGCCGCCGAAGACACCTTCCTGTACCAGCTGCTGCCGGGACGCGGCACCTCGCTGCGCACCGCGCTGGCCTTCATGCTGGCCTCCGGCGCCACGCTGGCGCTGCATCCGGACCAGGGCATGGTGGTGGCGCTGGCCAGCCCCACGTCCAGCAGCCGCACCCTGCGCCAGCTGATGGCGCCACTGGTGCTGGCGCCGATCGTGCTGGGCATGGTCGCCACCGCGGCGGTGCGCGCGGCCGATCCCGGACTCGACCTGACCACCATGATCTGGCTGTTCGTGTGGGGCTTGCTGGTGATCCTGATCGCCGTGGTGTGGCGCTTCGCCTACCAGCTGTACCGCCAGGACCTGAACCGCGGCATGGCCGAACGCGAGCGCAACGAGGCGCTGCAGGCGCTGCGCCTGGCGGACGAGCGCAAGAACGAGTTCCTGGCCATGCTGGCGCACGAGCTGCGCAACCCGCTGGCGCCGATCAGCACCGCGGCGGGCCTGCTCAAGGGCGTGTATGCGAGCGACCCGGGCGCGGTGCGGCGCACCAGCGAGATCATCGCGCGCCAGGTGGACCATATGGTGCACCTGGTCGACGACCTGCTCGACGTGTCGCGCGTCACGCGCGGCATGATCGAACTCGAGCGCGATCGGGTCGACCTGCGCCAGGTGGTCGGCGCCGCCCTGGAGCAGGTGCAGCCGCTGCTGGACATGAAGCGCCATCGCCTGCGCACCGAGCTGCCGGATACGCGGGTGCTGGTCGAGGGCGACGCCAAGCGCCTGATCCAGGTCATCGCCAACCTGGTCAACAACGCCGCCAAGTACACGCCGGACGAAGGCAGCGTGCTGGTGGCGGTGCGCATCCGGGGCGGCGAGGCGGTGCTGGCGGTGCGCGACGACGGCATCGGCATCGCGCCCGAACTGCTGCCGGACGTGTTCGGCCTGTTCACCCAGGCCCGGCGCACGCCGGACCGGGCCCAGGGCGGCCTGGGCCTCGGGCTGGCGCTGGTCAAGAACCTGGTCGAGCTGCACGGGGGCACGGTGCGCGCCGATAGCGCCGGACCGGGCCACGGCAGCACCTTCACCGTGACCTTGCCGCGCCTGGACGAACCTGTCCCGGCCGGCCCGGACGACGCGCCGGGACCGCAACGACCCACGCGCGACCAGGCGATGAACGTGCTGGTGGTGGACGACAACGTCGATGCGGCCGCCTCGCTGGCGCTGCTGCTGGAGGCGGAAGGCTACCGGGTGGCGGTCGAGCATGCGCCGGCGCCGGCGCTGCGGCGCGCGCTCGCACAGCCCCCGGACGCCTGCATCCTGGACATCGGCCTGCCCGATATGGACGGCCGCGAACTGGCGCGCCGCATCCGCGCCGGCCTGGGAGAGCGCACGCCGCTCCTGATCGCCCTGACCGGCTACGGCAGCGACGCCGACCGCCAGGCCGCGCTGGACGCCGGCTTCGATCATTACCTGGTCAAGCCGGCCAATATGCAGCAGCTGGATGCGCTGCTGGCCGAGGCTCAGTCGCTCGGATAGCGCAGGTCGATCTGCCCGCGGATCGCGTCGAGCAGGCCCATGATCGCCAGCGTGTCGTCGTGGGTCATCGCAGGATGCTCGAGCAGGCCTTCGCGCAGGCAGCGGCCGGCCTCGATCGCCTCGTGCGTGTAGCCGTTGCCGAGCCAGGGGGTCTCCAGCGTGCGCGTGGAGCCGTCCTGCAGCGCAACCGTGACGCGCTCGGCCATGTGGAACATGCGGTGCATGCGCACGCTGCCGCGCGTGCCGGACACCACCAGCTCGCCCGGCGCATGCGCCCGCAGCGAGCAGCTGCAGACCGACAGCGTGCCGCCGGCATGGCGCATGGTGAAGGCGGTGGTGAGGTCGACGCCGGTCTCGCCCATGATGGCCTGGGCCTGCACCGCCTCGACCCGGCCCAGCAGGGCGCAGGCGATCGACAGCGGATAGATGCCCAGGTCGAGCAGGGCGCCGCCGCCCAGGGCCGGATCGTTGACGCGGTGGGCTGGATCGGGCGTGGCCGAGAAGCCGAAGTCGGCGTGCAGCTGGGTCACCGTGCCGATCTCGCCCGAGGCGATGACGCGCCGCACTTCGGCCAGGGCCGGCATGAAGCGGGTCCACATCGCCTCCATCAGGAACAGGTTCTTTGCCCGCGCCAGCGCCACGATTTCTCCCGCCTCGCGCCGGTTCATCGCGAACGGCTTCTCGCACAGCACCGCCTTGCCGGCGCGCAGGGCGAGCAGGGCGTTGGCTGCGTGCATCGGGTGCGGGGTGGCGATATAGACGATGTCGACGTCGGGACAAGCGACCAGCGCCTCATACGAGCCGAACGCACGAGGAATCTCGAACTGCGCCGCGAAGGCCTGTGCGCTATCGTCGCTCCGGGAGCCGACCGCGGCCAGCACGGCGTCGGGCGTGGCGCGCAGCCCTTGCGCGAAATCGCGGGCGATGCGCCCGGTGCCGAGGATGCCCCAGCGGACGATGCGGGTCATGGCGATTCTCCGATCTTCAGATGGTCCTTCAACGCCGCCACCACCAGCGCGTGGTCGTCCACGCCCGGCAGGCCCGAGACCGTGACCGTGCCGACCGCGCCGCGGCCGCGCACGACGATCGGATAGGCGCCGCCGTGGGCCGCGTAGTCGCGCATGTCCAGGCCGGGCAGCGCGTCGTGGTCGCCGCCGGCCTGGCGCACCTCGTTGTGGGTGTAGAACGAGCTGTGGCCGGTGCGCCTGACCAGGTTGTTCTTGCGCCGGATCCAGTCGGCGTGGTCGGGCGAGGCGCCCGGCATCGCGTGGGCGAACAGGACCTCGTCGCCCTGCCTGATTTCAAGCGTCACCGGGCGGCCGGCGCGCTTCGCCCGCGCCACCAGCGCCGCCCCGAGGGCGGCGGCGGCATCCCGGTCGAAGCGGTCGAACTGGAGCTGGCGTTCTTCCTGCAGCAGGGCGTCGAGCGAGATAGTGGAAATGGCGTGCATGGCGGATGGCTGTGGAAGTTGCTGCGCCGCGGCCGCGGCCGCGGACAGCAGCAGGCAGGAAGCAAGCTGGACATGGCGCTTCATGCCGGCACCGTCTTGCCCTCGGCATCGAGGTCCGGCTCCGGCTTCGGCTGGCTGCCGTCGTCGTGGTAGAACGGCGCGAACCAGGTGGCCAGGAACGAGGGGATGGTGGCGACCATCACCAGCACGAAGTAGCCGACGTACCCCATCATCTCTTGCAGGTGGCCGCTGATCACGCCGGTGACCATGCCGCACAGGCCCATCAGACCGGTGCCGAAGGCATAGTGGGTGGTGGTGTACTTGCCTGGCGCGAGCTGCTGCATCAGGTAGATCATGAAGCCGACGGCGCCGAAGCCGAAGAAGAATTTCTCGATCGCGACGCCGAGCGTGATCAGGACCAGGCTCGATGGCATGGTGAGCGCCAGCACCAGGAAGGCCACGTTCGGGATGTTGATCGCGCAGCACAGCACGAACAGCGTCGCCTTCAGGCCGCGTTTGGCGACGTACAGGCCGCCGAGCAGCGAGCCGACCAGCACCGCGGCCAGGCCGTAGGTGCCGTAGATCAGGCCCAGCATCTCGTTGGACAGGCCCAGGCCGCCCTTCGAGGCAGGATCGACCATGAAGAAGGGACCGATCTTTTCCAGCAGGCCCACGCTGAAGCGGAACAGGAAGGCGAAGGCGATCATGCGCCACACGCCGCGCTTCTGGAACAGGGTGACGAAGGCGTCGAGCAGGATGCGGCCGGCGTCCTTCACCGAGGACGGCGTGTCGGCCGCGCGCGCGCCTTGCGGCATGGTGCGCCAGTGCCATAGCGCCATCAACAGGGTCAGGCCGCCGACCAGCAAAAAGATAATGCGCCAGGCGTCGATCCAGTCCGGCCCGAACACGGCGGGATCATGGCCGAAGACGTGTGTGTGCAGGTAGCCGGAGAGATACACCATGCCGCCGGCGGCCACGATCGGGCCGATGTTCCAGGACAGGCTCTGGATGCCGCAGTACAGCGATTGCGCGCGGGCGTCGAGCGAGGTGACGTAGACGCCGTCGCTGGCGATGTCCTGCGTCGCGCCGATGAACGACAGGGCGAAGAAGATCGCCATCAGGAAGGTCATGTAGCCGGGCAGTTCCATCAGCAGCGCGACCCCGGCGAAGCCGGCGCCGATCGCCACCTGCGCGCACAGCACGAAGAATTTCTTGGTGCGGTACATCTCCACGAACGGCGCGAACAGCGGCTTGACCGTATACGCCAGGATCAGCAGGCTCGAATACTGGGCGGCGCGGCCGTTGTCCATGCCCAGGTTCTTGAACATGATGGCGGTGACGCTGGTGAGCATCACGTAGCCGAGCGCCATCGTGAAGTAGCCGGTCGGCACCCACAGCAGCGGCGAGGCGATCTTACGCATGGGCGGCCTCCGTGCTCGCCCGCGGCGCTGTCGCATGGGTCCAGGCCAGGTGGTCCGCGAGGATCGCCGATGCGCCCTGCAGGGCCGGATAGGGGGCCGTGATCAGCCAGGTGGGGATGCGCGCCGTGAACTCGCTGAAGCGGCCCTTGCGCTCGAAGCGCGGGCGGAACGGCGAGGCGACGAAATAGGCGCCCAGGCGCGGCACGACGCCGCCGCCGATATAGATGCCGCCGCGTGCGCCGAGGGTCACCGCCAGGTTGGCCGCCACCGTGCCCAGCATGCCGCAGAAGCAGTCGATCGCTTCCAGCGACAGGGCGTCGCCGCCGGACAGGCCGCGCGTCACGATGTCGGAGGGCGACAAGTCTTTATCGGACGCTATGCCGCGGCTCATGGCCAGCGCCTCGCGGATCAGCACCAGGCCGGGGCCGGAGACGAAGCGCTCGGCCGAGACGTGGTCGTAGCGCTGCCAGGCGTGGCGCAGCACGGTCACCTCGCGCTCGTCGAGCGGCGAGAAGGCCACGTGGCCGCCTTCGCTATGGAGGGGAATCCAGCGCTCGCCGCTCGGGACCAGCCCCGAGACGCCGAGGCCGGTGCCGGCGCCGACCAGGCCGATGGCGGCGCCGGCCAAGGGAGCGCCGCCGCCGACCTGGGCCAGGTCGTCCGGCTGCAGGATCGGCAGCGACATCGCCAGCGCCGTGAAATCGTTCACCACCAGCAGCGTCTCCAGGCCCAGCGCTCGGCGCGCCGCCTCGATCGAGAACGCCCAGTGGTGGTTCGTCATGCGGATGGCGTCGCCGTCCACCGGATTGGCGATCGCGATCACCGCGTGGCGCACCTTCGCGCCGGCGCCGGCCAGGTAGAAGCGCACCGCGTCTTCGAAGCGGGCGTGGTCGGCGCAGGCCAGCGTCTGCACGGCCTGGATCGCGCCCGGCGCCGGCTCCAGGGCGAAGCGCGCGTTGGTGCCGCCGATGTCGGCCAGCAGGCGCGGGCCGTCGGGGTGGGTAGTCGTCAGCATGTCTCCTCCTTGTCGCTCTTTTTTATGGCGATCAAGTCTTGATGCGGTTGTCGCGGGCTGCGATGAATTCGCGATACCACAAGGCGCTGTCCTTCAGGGTGCGCTGCTGGGTCGCATAATCCACGTGCACGATGCCGAAGCGCTTGGCGTAGCCCGAATTCCACTCGAAGTTGTCGAGCAGGCTCCAGAGGAAGTAGCCGCGCACGTCGACGCCGGCATCTATCGCCTCCTTGAGCGCGGCCAGGTGGCTGCGCACGTAGGCGATGCGTGCCGGATCGTGGACACGGCCGTTCTCGACCACGTCGGGATTGGCCATGCCGTTCTCGGTAATGTACACCGGAGGCAGGTCGGGGTACTCGGCTTTCAGCTTGATCAGCAGTTCGGGCAGGCCTTCCGGGAAGATCTCCCAGCCCATGTCGGTGACCCCGTGGCGAGCCGGCGGCGGCACCGGCGGGTTGGCGGCGCTGCACCAGCTGCGGAAATAATAATTCGAGCCGAGGAAGTCGATCTTCTGCCTGATGATGTCGAAATCGCCGTCGCGAACCTGCGGCGCGTTGGCGCCGTGGCCGCGCAGGGCCAGTTCCGGATAGCGGCCCTTGAAGATGGGGTCCATGAACCACTGCACCGAGCGCGCGTACTCGAATTCGGCCATCGCGCGGTCGGCCTCGGAAGCCGAGGCGGCATCGGCGGTCCACTGGTTCAGCACGATGCCCAGCTGCGCCGCGCCGCCCACCTCGCGCATGGCGCGCATGGCCAGGCCGTGCGACAGCAGCAGGTGGTGCGAGACCTGGATCGACTGCTTCAGGTCGACCACGCCCGGCGCGAACTGGGCGTTGCCGTAGCCGAGGTTGGCCGTGCACCAGGGTTCGTTGTGGGTGGCGATCGCCTCGATGCGGTTGCCGAAGCGGCGCGCCACTTCATGCGCGTAGTCGGCGAAGCGGTGGGCGGTGTCGCGGTTCAGCCAGCCGCCATCGTCCTGCAAGCCTTGCGGCAGGTCCCAGTGATACAGGGTGGCGTGGGGGCGGATGTTCTTTTCGGCCAGCGCGTCGAGAAGGCGGTCGTAGAAGCCGAAGCCGGCCTCGTTCCAGGCGCCCTTGCCATCCGGCTGGACGCGGGCCCAGGCCAGCGAGAAGCGGTAGGCGTCCACGCCCAGCGAGGCCATGATGTCGACGTCCTCGCGGTAGCGGTGATAGTGGTCGCAGGCGACGGTGCCGTCGCTGCCATCCTTGATGTTCGCCTTGTTCTTGCAGAAGGTGTCCCAGATCGACGGGCCCTTGCCGTCGACGTCGTGCGCGCCTTCGATCTGGAAGGAACTGGTGGCCACGCCCCAGGTGAAGTCGGATGGGAAGTCGTTGTTGAAGTCGAAATTGGGGCTCTTGGTCATGGAATTCTCTGATCGAGGCAAAGCGCGAGGGCGAAGCGCTTGAAAACAAAAAGCAGGCCCGCGGGAGCGGGCCTGCCGTGCTGCGGCTTAGAAATCGAAGCCGGTGTTGATGCCGACGGTGCGCGGCGGCTTGTACTGCGCCAGCCATGGGCCGAAGCCGTTGAAGGCGCTGGTCTTGATCTTCTTGTCGCTCACGTTGCGCACGAAAGCGTCGACCCACCATTTGTCCTGCTGGTAGCGCAGGCCGACGTCGGCGCTGGCATAGGCCTTCTGGCGGTCTTCCGGGCCGAGGTCGAACACGCTCAGGCGCACCTCGTCCTCGTAGCGCGCCGTGATGCGCGGTATCAGGCTGCCGCCATTGGCCAGGCGGAAGGTGTGCTGGTACTGGACCGTGGTCGAGAACTTCGGCGCGTGCGGCAGCTTGTGGCCGGTGACGTCGAGGCAGTTCGAGATGCTCGGGTCGACCGTGCAGGTCGGCAGCGAATAATCGTTCGAGCCGGCGATCAGGTGACCGAGCTTGGTGTCGAGCACGGCCAGCGCGATCGACAGGCGGCCATCCTTTGCGATGCGGGCGGCGATCTCGGTTTCCAGGCCGTACACCTCGGCGCCGTCGGCGTTCTCGATGGCCAGGCCGCGGCTGCCGTCCGGGAAGCTGACCGGCGAATTGAACTGGAAGTCCTTGAAGTCCATGTAGAACAGCGCGTTGTTGATGCGCAGGGCGCCGTCCAGGAAGGTGCTCTTCGAACCGATCTCGTAGTTGGTCAGCGTCTCGGGCTGGTAGGGCAGGCCGCGATCCTGCACGCCGCCCGACTTGTAGCCGGTCGATACGCTGGCATAGACCATATTGTTGCGGTCGATGTCGTAGTTCAGGCGCACCAGGCCGGTGGCCTTGTTGTCGCTGTAGCGGCCGTCGTTCGGCACGCCTTCGACGTAGCCGTTGACCGGGTCGCGCGGGTCGATGTGCGGGTTGAGCGGCACTTGTGGCGCGCTGAGGTCATTACCCCAGGTGTAGCCGCGACCGCCCGTGTGGACGCGCTTGTCGTGGGTGTAGCGCACGCCGCCGGTCAGGTGCCAGGCATCGGTGATGTTCCAGGTGGCCTGGCCGAACACGGCCGAGGTGTCCACGGTCTGCTTCGGCTGGATGAAGGAACCCTGCCAGTTCACGGCGCCATCCTGCGTGCCTTTCATGCCGGCGATGTCGAAGCGGACGTCGTTCTTCTCGTTGCCATAATAGGCGCCGACCTGCCAGTCGACGGTGCGGGTGCCGGTGGACTGCAGCAGCAGCTCGTGGCTGTGGCTCTTGTAGTTGGAGTCGACCGTGGTGTGTTCCTGGAAGATGCCGCCGGTGGTGATCGAGGTCGGGACCACGGTGCCGCCATCCTGGTCGAAGCGCATGTCGCCGCTGTACTTGGACCAGCCGGCCACGTACTGCAGGGCCATGTCGGGGCTGATGTCCCAGCTCAGCCGGCTGCGCACGTTGTGGCTGTCGCGGTTGATCCACGGCGCGCTGTCGGACAGGGTCGACCAGTGCTTCTCGCCGGCGCGCGGGACCTGCATCAGGTTGGCGCTCGGGGTGCCGCGGTCGATGAATTTTTCGTAGGCGATGTCCCAGCGCACGTTGGGCGCCAGTTGCCACAAGAGCGACAGGCGCGCGGCGCTCTGGTCCTGGGCGCTGTACTTGTCGCCGCCCGAGACGAACAGGTTCGGGTCGATCGGACGGAAAGCGGCCGGATCGGCGCCGGACGCCAGGTAGGCGGCGCGTTGCGACTCGACCGACGGGTTCTTGAAGCGCTGGTAGTCGACGTAGCCGTCGTGGCGCTCGTGCACCACGGCGAAGCGCAGTGCGGCATTGTCGGCGATCGGGATGTTGACCGCGCCGCGCACGCCCAGGCGGTTGTAGTCGCCGATGCCGCCCTCGAGGTAGCCGGAGCGGCTGTTCAGTTCCGGCTTGACGGTCTGGATGTTGACCGCGCCGACGGTGGAGTTGCGGCCCCACAGCGTGCCTTGCGGGCCGCGCAGCACCTCGATGCCCTCGACGTCGAACATCAGAGCGGTGGCGCCTTCGGCGCGCGGCGAATAGACGTTGTCGACGAAGGACGCGACTTCGGGGTCGGCGTATTCGGTCTTGGCGCTGTCGTTGCCGATGCCGCGCAGGGTCATGGTGGTCACGCCGTGGTCGCCCTGGGCCGTGGCCTGGAAGCCCGGCACCAGCGCCACCACGTCGAGCATGGTCTGCACGTGGTTGTCCTGCAGGGTGGCGGCGCTGAGCGCGGTGACCGCGATCGGGGTGCGCTGCAGCGAGGTCGAACGCTTGGTGGCGGTGACCTTCACCTCGGCGATCTGGCCGTTGTCGACGACGGCGGGCGGTGTGGCGGCGGCAGCCGAAGCCGGGTCGGACGCGCTCTGGGCCTGGGCGCTGCCGATGCCGGCGAGCAGGGTCAGGATGGCGAGGCGGATGGGGGTGGACGACGAGGTGCGCACTGCGGCCCCCGCGGGCGTAGTCATGGTCATTGCTTGTCTCCGAATATTGTTTTATGGGTACATCAGGAGCGCTGAGAGCGCTAACACGTGGATCGATGAGAAATCGATTTCATCAATCTTGAAAACGGTTTCATAGTAATTTCGTCCGTAAAAAAATGTCAATTAGAATTTTTGAACATGCTTACTGCGTTTGTTGTATCTCAACGACGGCCATCCTATGAAAGATTTTCATGGCGACGCGCTTTCCATGCTTTGCGGGTGAGTATCGGTGATATACTTCAAGCAACAATCTGTCTTGGATGAGTCCGGAACGCTTCATGAAAAACGTCGAGAGCAGCACCAGCACCCTGTACCAGGTCGCCAGCGCTGCCGGCGTCTCTCCCGCCACGGTCTCGCGCTTCCTGAACGGCACCGCCAAGGTGTCCGAAGACAAGCGGCGCACCATCGAGCGCGTCATCGATGAACTGAACTACAAGCCGAACCGCCTGGCGCAAAGCCTCAAGATCGGCAGCACCCGCACCATCGGCGTGCTGACCCAGTCGCTCGAGAGCGGCTACTTCAACCGCGCCATGGTGGGCATCGAGGATGCGGTCAAGGCGGCCGGCTATGCGCTCCTGATCATGAGCGGGCACTGGCATGCCGACGAAGAAGCCGAGCGGGTCGAGCTCCTGATCGGACGCCGCGTCGACGGCGTGGCCATCCTGACCGGGAACATGAGCGACCAGCAGATCCTCGACTTCTCGAAGCGGGTGCCGATCGTCGCCTTCGGGCGCGACGTCCAGGGCGCGCGCACCCACGGCTTTTGCCTGGATAACTACCGCGGCGCCTGCGAGGCGGTGGAATACCTGATCGCGCAAGGCCACCGCCGCATCGCCCACATCGCCGGCCCGGACGACCATCGTGACGCACGCGCGCGCCTGGCCGGCTACCACGACACCCTGGCCAGGCACCGGATCGAGGCCGATCCGCGGCTGGTGGTGGCGGGCGACTTCAGCGAATCCGGCGGCTTGCTGGCGTTGAACGGGCTGCTGGCCGCCAACCTGCGCTTCACCGCGATCTTCGCGGCCAACGACCTGACGGCGTATGGGGCGCGGCTGGCGCTCTACCGGCGCAATATCCGGGTGCCGGAAGACATCTCGCTGGTCGGCTTCGACGACCTGGAAAGCTCGATGTATACGACGCCTCCCCTGACCACGGTGCGCCAGCCGCTGTACGACGCCGGGATCGGCATCGGGCGCCGCATGCTGGCGATGCTGGCGCACGAGCAGCCGGAGGGCGAGGTGCCGCAGCTGAGCCTGATCGTGAGGGAATCCGTCAGACTGCTGTGAGCCCGCGCAGGCTTGCTGTTACATCTGGTAACACCTTGCCGAAATAAATCGTTTGCAATTAAATCGCGAGCTATGTAATATGCTTTCCATGGCAGCGCCGAACGGACAAGCAAACGGGTCGGCGGGCCAAGGCAGCAAACCATTTATATAGCGCGCTACTAAATAGCGATTTAATGAAATCGGGCGGCAAGGGCCGCCGACTACGACAAGGAGTCTCATCATGGCAATCGACAAAGTCCTCTACCGTGCAAGCGCCAAAGCCACCGGCGGTCGCGAAGGCCGCGCCGTTTCCTCGGACGGCGTGCTGGACGTGAAACTGACCACCCCGAAAGAACTGGGCGGCGCCGGCCTGGAAGGCACTAACCCGGAACAGCTGTTCGCGGCCGGCTACTCGGCCTGCTTCCTGGGCGCCATGAAATTCGTCGCTGCCCGCGACAAGCTGAAAATCTCGCCTGACGTGTCGGTGGAAGGCAGCGTCGGCATCGGCGCGATCCCGACCGGCTTCGGCATCGAAGTCGTCTTGAAGATCAGCCTGCCGGGCGTGCCGGCTGATGAGGCGCAAACCCTGGTCGACCGCGCCCACATCGTCTGCCCGTACTCGAACGCTACCCGCGGCAATATCGACGTGACCCTGCAACTGGTGTGATGCGGTGCTTCCCCCGGGCAACCGGGGGATACGGAAACCTGTCGTATGCAAGTAGCCGAAATGAATAAGTAGTGTGCGATTTAATCGTGAATATTTTCACTGGCCGCTACCACCACCGAATGATCCGTTTATGCAATGAAGGCGCGCGGCGCGCTGCTAATGTGGCAGATGGCACCCCGCCAATCCAGAACCCAAACAAGAAAGGAAGCACCATGAACACCCTGAGCAAAGCCCTTGTCGCGGCATCCCTGACCCTCGCTTACGGCGCCGCAGCGGCTGCCGACATCGCCCCCACCGTGGAGCGCCGTACCGCCGAATTCCTGACCGCGCTCAACTCCGGCGGCGGCAAGCCGATCGAGCAGCTGTCGCCGGCGGACGCCCGCAAGGTGCTGGAAGGCGCGCAGAAGAGCGTCAAGGTGAACCTGCCGGCGGCCGAGGTTTCGGACAAGGTGATCACCGTCGACGGCAAGCAGATCAAGCTGAAGATCGTGCGTCCGGCCGGCGTCAAGGGGGTGCTTCCCGCCTTCATGTTCATCCACGGCGGCGGCTGGGTGCTGGGCGACTATCCGACCCACGAACGCCTGGTGCGCGACGTGGTCGAAAGTTCCGGCGCGGTGGCGGTATTCGTCGACTATACCCGCTCGCCGGAAGCCGGCTACGGTGTGGCGCTCAACGAAATCTATGCCGCGACCAAGTGGGTGGCCGAACATGGCAAGGAACTGAATATCGACGGCAGCCGCCTGGCGGTGGCGGGCAATAGCGTTGGCGGCAATATGTCGGCCGCGCTGACCCTGATGGCCAAGGACAAGGGCGGACCGACACTGCGCTATCAGGTGCTGATGTGGCCGGTGACCGACGCCAACTTCGAGACCGGTTCGTACAAGCAGTTTGCAGAAGGGCACTTCTTGACTCGCAATATGATGAAGTGGTTCTGGGACAGCTATACGAAGGACGCGGCCAAGCGCAAGGAAGTCTATGCCTCGCCGCTGCAGGCCACCCTGCCGCAACTGAAGGGCTTGCCGCCAGCGCTGATCCAGACCGCCGAGAACGATGTGCTGCGTGACGAAGGCGAAGCCTATGGCCGCAAGCTGGACCAGGCCGGCGTCGACGTGACCGTCACCCGCTACAACGGCATGATCCACGACTTCGGCCTGCTCAATCCGCTTGCCACCTTGCCGGGCGTGCGTTCGCAAGTGCTGCAAGCCGGCGCCGAACTGAAAAAACACCTGGCCAAGTAACACTTGCTGCTTGCTGTCTGGGCCGCCCGAGGGCGGCCCTTTTTTTATGCGCCGTCATGCAATCGGTGTCGTCGGCGCAAATAAATTTAACAATTGGAGGAATATCCGGGCGGCCGATCTGGGCGAATAAAAGTGATGGGAAACCACGAACGGGGACTGGTCAAGACGGCGCTTGCCCTGGCTGCATCAACGCGTCCCGACGCACGAAAACAAGCCGTTTTGGAAATAAAACTGCTGCATTGCAGCAATTTGGGGCATCCGTGGGGCGTCGTCGGGCTCAGCAATAAATGGTTACATCTGACGCTAAATCCTTACTTCTTCATGCGTCAACCATGCTGAATTACCAGCTTTTCGTATATGTCCGGCAAGTAAGTTGTCATCTTTGCGTCGGCGCAATACAACGGCGCGAAATATTTTTCCGCGCGGAAAACCAAAGCGAAAAAAGGTGTTTAGAATTGCCGTCCATCAGCTTCCTGACGTAAATATTTCAGACGCGTCCGGGCTGTAAAAAGCACACAGGCAATTACTTTACATCTCAAGAAATTTAACAATTCGCGGCTTCCATGCAAACTACTGTTTCTGTTCCACGTCGTTCTTCTTCCGTACTCGTACAAGCACAGCTGTTCTCGCTGCCGGTCGTGTTCGCCCTGTTCGGCGTGATCATGGGCTCGTGGGCCGGCCGTATCCCGGCCCTGGCCGCCGGCGTCAACGTCTCGCACGCGGCGCTGTCGATGGTGCTGCTGTGCGGCGGCCTCGGCGCCGTGATCTCGTACCCGATCTCGTCCTTCCTGATGGGCCGTTTCGGCGCGCGCAAGACCCTCATGATCTCGGGCCTGGCCCTGCTGTGCGTGCTGGTCTCGATCGGCATGGCGCCGGACGTGTCGCGCCTGATGATGGCAGTCCTGATGCTGGGCATCACGGCCAGCACCTTCGACGTCGCCATGAACTCGGCCGCCGCCCGCCGCGAAAAAGAGAGCGGCAAGTCGGAAATGTCGCGCCTGCACGGCCTGGCCTGCGCCGGCGGCCTGGTCGGCGCCACCCTGGGCAGCCTGATGGCCAGCATGAAGATCGCGCCGGCCACCCACTTCCTGATGCTCGCCGGTCCGCTGGCCGTGGTGCTGTGGCTCGCCGTCAACCTGCTGGAGGCGGATGAAGCCGGCGTCAAGGTCGAGAAGAAGAAGTTCGCGCTGCCGCGCGGTCCGCTGGTCCTGCTGGGTCTGCTGGGCTTCTTCGGTTCGATGGCCGAAGGCAGCATCGCCGACTGGAGCGGCCTGTTCCTGAAAGAGCACTTCGGTGCATCGGACGGCCTGGCGCCGCTGGCACTGTCGTCGTTCTCGGTGATGATGCTGATGTCGCGCATGGTCGGCGACAAGATGAAGGAACGCTACGGCGCCAAGCGCCTCGTGACCCTGGGCGCGCTGGTCGCCGCAGCGGGCCTGTTCTTCGCGGTGCTGGCGCCGAACGCCTATGTCGCCCTGGGCGGCTTCGCGATCGCCGGCGTCGGCCTGGCCCTGGTGTTCCCGTTCGTGTTCAGCGCCGCCGGCGCGCAAGGCCCGGCTGCCCTGGCAGCGGTGGCGAGCATGGCCTACAGCGGTAGCCTGATGGGCCCGCCGGCAATCGGCGCCGTCGCCCACTTCGTCGGCATGCAGGCAGCCATCGCCTACGTCGGCGGCCTGTCCCTGGTGATCGCCATGGTGGCGTGCCGCACCCGCCTGCTGAAATAAGATCGATGGCGGCCTCGGTGGCCGCCTGGAAAGTCACAACGCAGACGCGTCCGCAAGGGCCGTCTGCGTTGTCGTTTGTGGTGTCCGGATCAGCCGGTTACCTGCTTGAGCCACTCGCGCGGCGAGGCGCCCATCATCGTCGTGAAGGCGCGCGTGAACGTGGATGGACTGGTATAACCCGTGCGGCTGCTGACCTGCTTGACCGGCATGCCTTCGCGCAGCAGACGTGTGCCGACGCCGATGCGCCAGCGTGTCAGGTACTCGCC
The DNA here is from genome assembly GCF_000315425.1 of Massilia timonae CCUG 45783. GTDB lineage: Bacteria > Pseudomonadota > Gammaproteobacteria > Burkholderiales > Burkholderiaceae_D > Telluria > Telluria timonae. Next base: position 1,224,253 of record NZ_JH992922.1, read on the forward strand.
AGGCGGGACGCCCATCACATCGCGGAAGCGCTCGGTGAACGCGGCGCGCGACATGCAGGCCACCTGGGCCAGCGACTGCAGGCTCCATGGTTCATGCGGGCGCTCGTGGATGACGGCCAGCGCCAGCGACAACTGGCGGTCGGACAGCCCGGCCAGCAAGCCCACCGACAGCCTGCCGCTGTCGAATTCGCGACGGATGACCTGGATCATGAGCACGTCGCACAGGCGGTCCACGATCATGTCCGAACCAGGACCATTCTTGCCCGCTTCGTCGAACAGAAGGTCCAGGGTGCTGCGCAGCCCATCGATTTCCGAAAGGGGAATGACGAGACAGGATGGCAGCACGCGCGTCAGCGGATTGTTCAACCCATCCTGGAACGTGATGTGTGCGCACAGCAGGTTGGCGGAATGGCCGGGGCGCACCTGCAGTGTGTGGTTATCGCCGCGGGGATAAAACAGCAGGCTTGGCTCCGTGATGCAGAGGGTGCCGCCGTCGTCATGCACGAAGTCCACCGTTCCGGAGCGAACCAGGTGTAGCTGGCCCGACATGCCGTCTGCCAGGAAACGATTGCCGTCGCAAAACGTGCCGTTGTAGAAAATACGGGCGTTGAAGGATTGACGACCGACCAGCGATGACAACTTATCCATAACCATTCAATTTCGACTGAGTGACAGCTATTCTGGACGATAAGGCAGGTTTCCGCGTGGAAATTGGTGAGAATTCAAGCGAGAATACAACGCTTGTCGGCAATCGCCTTCCTATCTTATTTCCCCAGCATGAACAATCTACGTATCAAGCACGTGATCACCGCCGTGGTCGGCGTGCTCATCCTGCTTACGATCGCCGTCGGCGCCATCGGATTTCATACCACCCAGCGCGCGGTCGACCTGCTCGAGAACCTCGCTCTGCGCGCAGCCAACCAGCAAACCGCTGTCGCGAGTATCGAACTGCGCATGGAGATGAATCGAAGCCATATCCTGCAAGCATTGCAACATAACCCGGAAAATCGGTTTGCGCCGCTCCATAACCATCCGCTATCGGTTCATAGTCAGTTCATCGCCAACAATAGTGAAGAATTGCGTAGGGAAATCGCCACGCTGCGTGCAAGCGTCGTCCGTCCCGAGACGCGGCAAGCGATCGAACAGTGGGCTGGCGTCAGCAACAACTTCGGTATGGCGTTGATAGATGAAGCCATGCGCGCCATCGAAGGCAGTCAGTGGGACCAGGCAAATGACATGCTGGGGAAAAAAATCAATCCGGTGTATGCCGAATCCATGAAGGCCTACAGGAATCTCGATGCATTCATGAACGAGCGCAACAAGCAGCAGAGCGAGCAACTCCACGCGGAACTGGACACCCTGAACATGATTGTGGTCGGCGCCATCCTGCTTGCCGTGCTGCTGGCTTGCGGCGCCACCGTCTATCTGGTGCGCGCCATCGGCGCGCCGCTGTCCAGGGCCGTCGACGTGGCGCGCCGGGTGGCTGCCGGTGACCTGGGCGTGCGGATCGATGTCGATTCGCGCAACGAGTTCGGTCAACTGCTGGCGGCGCTGCGCGACATGACGGCAAGCCTGGCCAGCATCGTCGGCGACGTGCGCAACGGCAGCGATACCATCGCCACCGCCTCCACCCAGATCGCAGCGGGCAACCTGGACCTGTCGGCGCGTACCGAGCAGCAGGCCAGCGCGATCGAAGAAACCGCCGCCTCGGTCGAGGAGCTGACGAGCACCGTGCGCCAGAATGCAGAGAACGCACGCCAGGCCAATGGATTGGCAGCATCGGCGTCAGACGTCGCCCGCCGCGGCGGCGCCGTGGTCACTGAAGTGATCGGCACGATGGGTGAAATCAATGCATCGGCGCGCAGGATCGTCGACATCATCGCGGTGATCGACGGCATCGCTTTCCAGACCAATATCCTGGCCCTGAATGCCGCGGTCGAGGCGGCGCGGGCCGGCGACCAGGGCCGTGGCTTCGCGGTCGTGGCGACCGAAGTGCGCAACCTGGCCCAGCGCTCGGCCAGCGCCGCCAAGGAAATCAAGGAATTGATCACCGATTCGGTCGGCAAGGTCGACAGCGGCAGCCGCCTGGTCGACCAGGCTGGCGCGACGATGGAAGAGATCGTTCAAAGCGTGCGCCGGGTGGCCGACATCATGGGCGAGATCACCACCGCCAGCGCCGAGCAGAGCGCCGGAATCGAACAGATCCACCAGGCCATCAGCCAGATGGACCAGGGAACCCAGCAGAATGCCGCGCTGGTCGAGGAGGCCGCCGGCGCCGCCCAGTCGCTGCAGGACAGCGCCGCAGGACTGGCACAGCGCGTCAGCGTCTTCAGGCTGGCCGCAGGCCAGCAATCCTCGGCGCCGGTCGCGCCGGCCGGAATGGCGAGCGCATCAAGAAAGCTGGCGCACTGGTCGCCGGCGCGTGCCTGACGCCTGCCTGCGCTAGCGCGGAGACCGGCCGGGATGGTCGCTGCGCGCAGCCTGCTTCGGACGACTGCGCTCACCAGTAAGGCCACATCCCCGCCGCCCGTTGCCTGCTGGGTTCGGCGCCAGTCAGCAGGGTGCGCGCATGTTGCAGCACGACGGTGGCGCGCTCGGCGCCGGGGTCCCAGATGCAGCGGTGACGCAGGCGGTCGAGCGGCGCCCAGCGCGCGATGTCGGCCTTGCTGAAGATGACCACGCTGTTCAGGCCCAGCCCGGCCGCGATGTGCGACACCCCGGTGTCGTTGCAGATCAGCAGGCGCGCGCGGCTCATCAGGGCGGCCATGGCGCCGATCGAGATCGGGGCGGCGGCGATGACGGCGGGCGCATGCATGCGATCGGCCACCGCCTGCGCCAGCGGCGCCTCGTCCGCCGATCCGGTCAGGACGATGCGCATGCCGAACTCGTCGGCAAGCCGATCGGCCACCCTGGCGAAGCGTTCCGGCGGCCAGCAGGTGTCGCGCTGGCGCGCTCCCGGGTGCACGCAGATATAGCTGCCCGGCTCGAGCCCTGCCGCCAGGCCGCTGGTGGCGAGCTCGTCCTCGTCTTCGCGCAGGATCGGGAACTCGAGGTGCGTGCCGGCCTCCGGCGCCCCAAGATGGCCGACCAGGTGCAGCAGGCGTTCCGGCTCGGCGCCGCTCTCGGGATAGGGGACGAGAACGGTCTTTTCGGTGCTCAATGGCTTGCCGCGGCAGTGGCCCGCCATTGCGGTCGCCCCGAAGCCGGAAACGATGTGGTTCGCGATGTCGCCGCTGCCGTGCAGTTGCACGGCCAGGCTGAATTCACGCGCGCACACGGTCGCATAGAACGGGGGCAGGTCGTCATGGTGCACGGTTTGCTCCGGCAGCAGGGGATGGCCCGGAAACGGCAGGAATTCATCGAGGTAGGCGGCAAACCGGTGGACGAACTGCGCTGCCCACGGCAGGCCGACCAGGGCAATTCTGGCCTTGGGCAAGGCGGTGCGCAGGGCGCGCAGGGCCGGGACCGCACACAGCATGTCGCCAAGATGCAGTGCGCGAAACACCACGACCGATTGGATAGGAATGCGATGCAGCAATGGTCGCCGGAGCATGGCTTTTTCTCCTCTCAACATCGTTTTTCATCGCGGCGAATTCTTGTCGTTCGCCGATTGCCCTTCTCCTTGCACGAAACATATCGCTAGCCCTGCCTTGCCCTTCGTGAAACAGCCGCGCCCGCATCACGCCAGCAAACGGTCGAGCACATTGCGCGTGATGCGTTCGACGCGGCGGTCGCGCGGCCCGTCGATGACTTGCGCCCAGTCGGTGGTTCCGGCCGAGAACACGGTGCCGCCGCGCTGGTAGATGCCCAGCGTGGCGGCGTGGATGCCTTCGCGGGCGGCGTGCCGCTCGCGCGAAGGAAGATCTTGCCAGTGGCGGTCGAGGTGGCAGGCCGCCAGCACCTGGTAGCCGTGCGGCGTGCCGGCGCGGTCGCACCAGGCGGACAGGGTCGCCTTGCCGCTGTCGTGGTCGAAGGCGGCGAGCGGGGCGCCGTCGCAGGCATGGCCGGCCAGGGGCGGCCAGGTGTCGTGGCCGAAGCGCTCGCCCTGCGCCAGGCCGGTGCCGGCGAATATCCAGTGGCTGGCATCCTGGACCCGGAACCCGCCGCTGTGGCGCGGGCCGTCGCGCCAGCCGCCGCCGTGGCGGTAGCTGGCGCCGCTCAGGCTGTCTTCTGGACGGGCCGCGCCGCCCGGCCGCCACCAGTGGTCGGGCGCATCCTGCGGCCCGTCCTGCCGGCACACCAGGGCCGTGCCGCCGTCGACCAGGTGGACGCGCCACCAGCACAGCTTGGCGCCGAAGAAGGCGACGTTGCCGCCGCCTTCGACGAAGGCTTCGACGGCGTCGCGGCGCGCCTCGGTCCAGTATTCGTCGTGGCCCGCGCCGACCAGCAGCCGGTAGCGGCCGAGCAGGGCGGGATCGGCATGGATGTCGAGATCGGTGCAATAGTCGACCGCGTAGCCGCTGCGCTCGAGCCAGCGCACGAAGCGGGCGTCCCAGTGGGCGAACGTCTGGCGCGGCGAGCGGCAGTCGTAATGGTCGGGGGCGCCCCAGACCGGCCCGCCGATGCCGCCGCCCGGCCTGCGCAGCGAGACCCGCGCCCCAGGCGGCGTTGCGGCGCGCTGCGCTGCCTGGTAGTCACCGCCGCCACCGCCGCTGCGGTTGTAGGCGTGGTAGGTGGCCAGCGGCAGCTTGTACAACAGGCGGCGCGCAGGGCGGCGGCCGGCGTCGGCGCCGCTCGGGACATGCACGGAGGGCGGGGCCGCGGCGTCGGGTTCGGCCCGCACCACGAACAGGGCCGCGCCGGCATCCTGGTCGAGCCGCGGCGGGCGCGGACCGGCGTCTTCGAGCTGGGCCAGGTAGACGCCGGAGCGCAGCGACGGATCCAGCGCCAGCGAGTAGTCGGGCCAGTGCCAGTCGTCGGCCGGATCGGCATCGAGGGCATGCTTGCCGGGCAACCAGTCGCTGCGCATGACGGGCTCGAAACCATCGCCCCAGCGGTACAGTGCGGCGCGAAAGCGCGGCCGGTCGGTCGACACGTGCAGCTGCAGGCGTTCGCCGGGCCAGATGCTGGCATGGCGTGGGTAGCCGCGGATCATGCCGGCAACCCTGGTTCGTGGCGCTTCATGACGAGGTAGGGCGGCATGGCCAGGCCGTGCAGCGGCAGGCGCCGGAAAGTGGCGACGGCCTCTTGCGGCGTTTCGACCAGCGGCTCGTGCCTGCCGCACAAGGAGGTGCCCAGCAGCACCGGCACCCCGGTGCGCACTTCGAAGCCGGCCAGCAGGGCGCGCAGCACCGGATCGTCGCTGGGACCGACCGTCTGCAGGCGCGCGCTGCCGTCGACGTGGGTGACCGCCGCCAGCAGCGGCATCACGCTGCTGCGCACCGGGACCGCGAACTGCATGAAGGGCGATGGCGCCTGCAGGTCGAAATACTGGGACGCGCGCTCTTCGGCCACCATCGGGGAGAAGGGGCGGAACCATTCGCGCTCCTTGACGCGGGCGTTGATCCAGTCGCGCATGCGCTCGCGGCGCGGATCGGCCAGGATGCTGCGGTGGCCCAGCCCGCGCGGGCCGAATTCGCTGCGGCCCTGGTACAGGCCGACGACCCGGCCCGAGCACAGCAGGTCGAGCATGCGCGCGCACAGGGCGTCGCGCCCGCGCGGATGCTCGACGATCAGGTCGCTCGCGCCATCGAGCGCCGCCTCGATGTCGGCCAGCTGGGGCGCCGGACCGAGATAGTCGTGGGTCCAGCGGAAGTCGGCGCTGCGGCCGGCCAGCTCGAGCAGGCCGTAGATGGCGCAGCCGAGGGCAGCGCCGGCCGCGCCCGGCGCCGGCGGCACGAACACGCGCCGGAACGGGCCCTCGCGCAGCAGGCGCGCATTGGCCGCGCCATTGAGGGCGGCGCCGCCGGTGAGGCACAGGTCGTCCAGGCCGGTGCGCCCGTGCAGCCAGCGGGCCAGCGCCAGCAGCGCTTCTTCGAAAGCGCGCTGGCCGGCCGCCGCCAGGTTGGCGCAGTCGGTGAAGCTGGCCTTGGGCGAGCCGAAGCGGAAACGCTCGGCTTCTTCGAGCAGCACCGGCCAGGCAGGCGGGATGGCGACCTGCATGCCGTCGACCTCGAGTGGCGGCAGGCCGAGCGCGTGCGGATCGCCGTAGGGCGCCAGGTCGGTCACCTTGCCCTCGTGGCCCTGGCCTGGGAACAGCGCCTGGGTGAGCCTGGCGTAGAACATGCCGAGCCCGGCGGGGTGCTGGTCGCCATCCTCCCTCAGTTGCTGGCCGATGCGGGCGATGCGTTCGCGGTCGACGCGATGGCAGGAGGCGACTTCGCGCCGCCCGTCGGCCCCCACGCTGCCCCGGCCGCCCACGACCATCACCGCGGCCTCGCGGAAGGGAGACGGGTGGAAGGCGCCCACCACGTGCGCCAGGTGCTGCGGGATGCGCGCGCGGCGCGCGCCGCGGGCGAAGACGAGGGCATGGTCGCCATCGCCGCCGGCCGCCTCGGCGGCCACTGCGTTTGCCACCCCGCCGGCTCCCGCGCCGGATGCATGGCATTCGACCAGTACGTCGAGCGGTCGTTCGAGCCCGGACAGGTGGGGCAGGTAGAAGGTCTCGATGTCGCCCGGCTCTCCCGGGTGGTGCTGGTGGCGGGTGAGGCGCGCTTTCTGGATTGCCCATTGCACGTGTGAACCGTGCATGAGGCAGACGCTCGCATGCCGGTCGCGGTTTATACCGAGCACAACGGGGGTATCGTCCATCGTCTTCTCCTGGTTAGCGCAGCGGCAGATCAGTGGGTCGAACACCGGGAACGACAGCCGGTGTATGCCGGATTGAAAGCAGCGGGCAGCGTGCGGTAGTCAGCCATTGGTAGTCAGCCATTCTTTGAGCGCGACCGTTCAGGATTAGTTCGCGGCCATGCGGCGAATTCGGCCGGCGGCGCCGGGTCGCCCGCGCCGGGCCGGCGCCGGTACGCTCACCGGAAAGGCGGTATCATCGATGGATCCTGGCCACCATTTTCCCGACCATGCTCCAGACGCCCGCCTCCTTCACGCCGCTGTTCGCGCCGCATCCCGACCCGGAACCCTTGAACTTCCTGTTCCACAAGGGACAGCTCCTGGTGCGCGAAGACGGGCCGGCATTGCCGGACGCGGCGGCGCTGGAGCGCATGGGCGTGGCGCGCGACACGCTACAGCCGCTGGGCTTGCTGGACGGACGGTATTGCCAGGCCGGCTGGTTCGACCTGGAACCGGCGCTGCCGCCGGGCCATGCCTGGCGCGGCCTGCGTGCGCTGTTCGGGGTGATCGACGAGGCGCTGGTGGGCGTCGCGGGAAGGGCGGCGCAAGTGGCCGAGTGGGCGCGCACCCACCGCTTCTGCGGCGTGTGCGGCAGCGGCACCGTGCTGGCCGTCGGCGAGCGTTGCTTCAAGTGCGTCAATTGCGGCCACATGGCCTATCCGCGCATCTCGCCGGCCATGATGGTGCTGATCCGCAAGGGCGACTCGGTGCTGCTGGCCAAGCACCTGCAGCATGCGACGCAGCGCTTCGTGCCGCTGGCCGGCTTCCTGGAAGCGGGCGAGTCGATCGAGGAAGCGATCCACCGCGAGGTGTTCGAAGAGGTGGGCCTGCGCGTGCACAATCTGCGCTACTTCTCCAGCCAGTCGTGGCCGTTCCCGCACTCGCTGATGCTGGCCTTCACGGCCGACTACCTCGAGGGCGAGATCCGGGTCGACACCAGCGAGATCGCAGAGGCGCGCTGGTTCGGCCCGGACGACGAATGGCCGGAGCGGGTGCCGCAGATGTCGATCTCGAGCGTCCTGGTGGACGCCCACCGCCCGCCCGGCCGTTAGGACGCGGGCGGCTCGCTCAGGGCCGGGCCGGCGCCACCACCACGGTCACGCCATCCGGCGCGCTGGCGGCGGTTGGCGCCAACGCGGGCGCCATGGCTTGTTCGACATTGAGCGGGGCCGGCTTGGCGCCGGTGCTGCGCAGGTTGATCGCGCGCTGCAGGATGTCGAACCAGAACGGCGCGCCGAACAGGGTGGTGCTGGCGGTCACCAGCCAGCCCGAGGCCTGCAGCGCGAAATCGGCATCGAGCAGCGGCGGAAAGGCTTGCCAGCCGATCGGCAGCACCCACAGCTGGGCCATCACGTCGGCGTCCAGCCCGTCGGGCACGGAGGTGATGTGGGCCGCCATGGCGGGATGCTGCCACAGGGTCTGGAACAGGTGGATGCTGTCGATGTTGAACAGGATCGTCAGCAGCAGCGAGACCAGGAACGAGATCAGGAGCTGGCGCCGCTTGTAGACGCCGGACAGGCGTTCCATGGCGGTTTCGAACCAGCCGGCAAGGGCCGCCTGGAAGCGCTGCAGGTCGCCGCCCGCCTGCTGGTACAGGGTCTGCAGGGTGCGCCGCAACTGGGGATCGGGAACGGCGGCGATGTCGGCCTCGAGCGAGCCCTGGCCCCCGCGGATGGCGTCGATCAGCGCGATCGCGAAGTTTGCCGGTTCGATGTAGGATGGGCGCAGCCTGGCGGGCAGGCGTGCGCCGGGATCGAGCGCACCGGCGTGCGGGTTGACCAGCGGATGCGCGTACAGCGCCCGCGCCGTGGCGTCGAAGCGGGGATCGTTCAGCATGCGCTTGATGGCATCCTGCAGCATGCCGGCGCGCAGGCGGAAGCTTGCTGCCAGCGCTTCCTGCAAGGTGGTGACGACCAGCGCCAGGGTGCCGTAGCAAAATGCCAGGCCGATGGCGACTTCCAGAACCGTGCTGCCGAACATAGCGCTCTCCCAGGCTGGAACCACACTCAACGCTAAGCGATCTGTGTCATATCGGATTTAATTTTCCTCAAGAATAGGGCGGCCGCCAGCCGGCTACGGTGCTTCCCTATATACTTGCGGCAATCGTTTTTTTAAGGTGCACCATGTCTGACAAAGAAGCTTTCACAGAACACGACTGGCGTCGTCTCCTGACCAGCCTGGGCGAAAATCCGGAGCGTCCGGGCCTGGTCGAAACGCCGGCACGCGTCGCGAAAGCCTGGAAACACTGGACCTCGGGCTACAACCAGGATCCGGTGGAAGTGCTCAAGGCGTTCGAGGATGGCGCCGAGGAATACAATGAACTGATCGTGGTGCGCGGCATTCCGGTCTACAGCCACTGCGAACACCACCTGGCGCCGTTCTTCGGCAAGGCCACCGTCGGCTACCTGCCGAACGGAAAGATCGTGGGCCTGTCGAAGCTGACCCGACTGGTCGACATCTTCTCCAAGCGGCTGCAGGTGCAGGAACGCATGACGATGCAGATCGCCAATGCGCTGATGGAAGTGCTGGAACCGAAGGCCGTCGGCGTCGTCGTCAAGTGCCGCCATATGTGCATGGAAAGCCGCGGCATCCGCGCCATCGGCGAAGAAACCATCACCTCGACGCTGCTGGGCGAGCTGCAACCGAACCTGGCGCTGCGCACCGAGTTCCTCGCGCTGGCGCGCGACTGAGATCCCGCGAATAGGTTACGTTGTAAATACAACGGGAACCTGTTCCAGATCAGGACCTCCAAGTTGTTTTGGAGGTCAATATGGATCGTCCAGCCTATCCCAGCGATATTCCTCGCGAGCAGTTCGAGGCGATACGGGCCATGCTCGAGGCGGCCCGGCGCAAGACGCGTCCGCGCAAGCATGATTTGTACGATGTGTTCTGCGCCGTGCTGTACTTCCTGCACACCGGCACCACCTGGCGTGCGATGCCGGCCGGCTATCCGCCCTGGCGCACCGTGCACGAGTATTTCACCCAGTGGACCATGCAGCGCGAGAACGGTCAGTCGCTGCTCGAAAGCGTGCTGGAGAAAGCGGAGAGGCAGGCCGAACTCGCCCAGCTGCGCTCCTTGATGCACAAACGCTAGGCGCCCCGCACGAGCTGTCACTTTTTTGTCACATTCTGTTGCACTTTGCCAAAGGTGCGCAGGAATGGATGGGCTAAGCTATGGAAAAAGTTATCAATTTTTCATCAATAGCCCCGCGCCATGTTCGAGCACGTCAATCTGATCCTGTTTTCCGCCCTGAATGCCCATGCTGGCCTGACTGGCTGGCAATTGTTGGGGGCTATGTTTGCAGCCGAATGGCTGATTTTCCTGGTGCCTTTTTCCCTGGTCTTGTTGTGGGCCAGTGGGACGGGTCCGCGGCGCGAGGTGGCGCTGCGCGCCTTCCTGGCGGCGGCCTGTGCGCTGACCCTGAACGCCATGATCGGCCACCTGTGGTACAGCCCGCGTCCCTTCGTGGCCGAGATCGGCCATACCTTCCTGCTGCATGCCCCCGACAGCTCTTTCCCCAGCGACCACGCGACCAGCATCTTCTCGGTGGCGCTGGTGCTGGCCTTCAGCCGCGTGCCGCTGGCGCGCAGCCTGGGACTGGTGATGCTGCCGATCTCGCTGCTCGTGGCCTGGTCGCGCGTCTATCTCGGCGTGCATTGGCCGAAAGACATGATCGGGGCCTTGCTGGTGTCGGGCGGCTTTGCGCTGCTGGCCTATACGCCGCTGGCGCAGGCCGCCTGCGCACGGGCGCTGCCGGCGCTCGAACTGGTCTATCACCGGCTGCTGGCGCTGCCGATCGGACGCGGGTGGCTGCGGCCCTGATTATTCTTCAGTCGACGCTTCCGGCTTTTCGAAGGTCAGCTTGTCGTCATCGCCGAGTTCGAAGATTCCCAGCGGCAGGCCGGTGACGGCGTCGGCATCCGGCGCTGCCAGCTCGGTGCAGCCCGTGGTGTCGATCTGCCAGGCCTGGTCATCGGCGCGCAGGGTATACACGTTGTTGCCGTTGCCGAACAACTCGACCTGCAAACCCGACAGCCATACCGACCCCAGCTCGAGCTGGCGCTGGCATTCCGGCAGGCGCGACATGATCACGCGCAGCGTTCCTTCCTTGGCCCAAAAGGTTTCTTTCTCGACCCTGACCGTGATCGCGTGATCGGTGTTCGGATCGATGGAATAGGTGGCCGTCTCGATGAAGCAGCCGGTCAACAGCAGCGGAGCCAGGAGGATGAGGGGAAGGCGCATCGGCAGTGTCATTGTTCATTCATGCAACAGTGTGGTGTGCCGAGTATAGCAATAGCGATAAGGACGGCGCCAATTCAGGCGGACAGCATGGATTGTCGTTTTGCGCCATCATGCGCCGCATGGAAAAGAACGACTACGAAGTGCTCGGCGGCCCGACAGCCAGTCGTCCCGTGAAGATGTGGACCAGGGGCGTGCCGGTCGAGCCGGAGGCGAAGGAACAGTTGTCGAAACTGGCGCAACTGCCGTTCGTCTTCCACCACGTCGCCGTCATGCCCGACGTCCATGTTGGCAAGGGATCGACGATCGGCAGCGTGATCCCGACCCTGGGGGCGGTGATCCCGGCCGCGGTCGGCGTCGACATCGGCTGCGGCATGATGGCCGCCAAGACCACCCTGCGCGCCGACGACTTGCCCGACAACCTGGGCAGGCTGCGCAGCGCCATCGAGCAGGCGGTGCCGCATGGCATGTCGCCCAAGACACGGCACGCCAAGGGCCGCGACGTCGGTTCCTGGAACAATCCGCCGCCGACCGTCGATGCCGGCTGGGCCAGGCTCAAGAACGAGTTCGACGAGATCTGCCGCAAGTATCCGAAGCTGCGGCATGCGAACCACTACAAGCACCTGGGCACCCTGGGCAGCGGCAACCATTTCGTCGAGGTTTGCCTGGACGAGGAAAACTTCGTCTGGCTGATGCTGCATTCCGGCTCGCGCGGCGTGGGCAATGCGATCGGCACCCATTTCATCGAGCTGGCGCGGCAGGACATGCGGCGCCACATGGTCAACCTGCCGGACCAGGACCTGGCCTACCTCGAAGAAGGCACCCAGCACTACGATGACTACGTCGAGGCGGTCGGCTGGGCCCAGAAGTTCGCGCGCATCAACCGCGAAGTCATGATGCAGAACCTGATCCACGCCGTACGCAGCGTGATCAAGAAGCCTTTCGAGACGCATGTGGAAGCAGTCAATTGCCACCATAACTATGTGCAGCGCGAGCGCCACTTCGGCAAGGACGTCCTGATCACGCGCAAGGGCGCGGTGTCGGCGCGCGAAGGCGAGCTGGGCATCATCCCCGGTTCGATGGGCGCGCGCAGTTTCATCGTGCGCGGCAAGGGTAATCCAGAAAGCTTCAATAGCTGCAGCCATGGCGCGGGTCGCGTGATGAGCCGCACCGAAGCCAAGCGCCGCTTCACGGTGGCCGACCAGGAGCGCGCCACGCGCGGGGTCGAATGCCGCAAGGACGAAGGCGTGATCGATGAAATTCCGATGGCCTACAAGGACATCGACGCCGTCATGCACGCCCAGCGCGAGCTGGTCGACGTGGTCCACACCCTCAAGCAGGTGGTGTGCGTGAAGGGATGAGCGCCCCATCTTCCACCAAGCGAGCCTGTCCATGACTGAAGACCAGAGCCTGACTGCCCGTCGCGGCAACGCGCCGGTTGCGCCACCCTCCGAGGTGCACGATCCGCAGCGCAATCCGGCGCCATCGACGCCGCCCGACAACCTGTGCCGCGCCGGCAGCTATGCCGGCCTGGTCACGGCGGTACGCAAGGCGCTCGAGCGCAACGCCGACTTCGGCAGCTGAATCTGCCGGGGATACTAGCGCCGCGCCAGCGACAGCAGGTCGGCCGGCGCGCCGAACTCGCGCTCCGGCGCCACCCGGCGCAGCGTCTCGATCGGCGCATAGCCCCAGCTGACCGCGCCGAAGCCGATGCCGGCGCGGCGCGCGGCGTCGGCGTCCGTGGTCTGGTCGCCCACGTACAGCGCCTGCGACGGTGGCGTGCTCGCCAGCCGCACCACCTTGCGGATGCGCGCGGCCTTGCCGAAGATCGACATGCCGCATTCGTACTGCCGCATCAGGGCCGCCAGCTCGGGCCCGAGCACGGCGCGCACGTTCTCCTCGGCATTCGAGGACACCACCGCCAGCCGCACGCCGGCGCGGTCGAGCTCGCGCAGGATCGGGCCGATGCCGTCGAACAGCGGGATGCGGCCGGCGCCGGTGACGGCGCGCATGCGGTCGATGAAGGAGCGCGAGGCGAACGGCAGCTTCCAGGCCGGCATGCCGACGTGGCGCATCACGTCGCGCGGCCCGTAGTGGCGCAGCCGCTCGGCCTGCTCGGCGTCGACCCGCCGGAAGCCGTGCTGGTCGGCGATATCGTTGAACACGCTCAAAAAGAAGGGCCAGGAATCGGCCAGCGTGCCGTCGAAGTCGAAGATCGCCAGGCGGTAGCTCATGCGGGGAGCCGGGAAGGAGTGGTCATGGCGCGATTATAGGAGACGGCGGCCATGGGGTGACGCCTGGTTTCCAATCGCCCGCGGGCGCCGCGCGCTGCTGATCCAGGAGCTCAGTGCGCAGCGCATCCTGGAGCGGGTCCGCGGCGCGCCGGTGGCCGCCTAGCGCATCGCCTGCAGCAGGCTGGCGCCATCGAGTGACTGGCGCAGCCGCGTCGAGTCGCGCCCCGGCGACAGGCCGAAGAAGCGCGCGTACTCGCGCGAGAACTGCGAGCTGCTCTCGTAGCCGACCGCATGGCCGGCGCGCGCCGCGTCCTTGGCGCCGGTGAGCATCAGGCGCCGCGCTTCCTGCAGGCGCAGCTGCTTCTGGTATTGGAGGGGGCTCATCGACGTCACCGACTTGAAGTGTTCGTGCAGGGTCGACGAACTCATGCCCACGTCGCCGGCCAGGCGCTCGACGCTCAGCGGGCGGTTGAAGTTGTCCTTGATCCAGCAGATCGCGCGCGTGACCTGGGCCATGCGGCCTTCGCCGCGCGCGATGTGGCGCACCACGTCGGCGTGTTCGCCGGTGAGCAGGCGATAGTGCAGCTCCTTCAACAGCAGCGGGGCCAGCACCGGAATGTCTTGCGGCGCCTCGAGCAGGCGCACCAGGCGCGCCGCGACGTCGGCCAGGCCAGGCGTGGTCTCGCTCAGGAACAGGCCGCGCGCCGACGCCGCGCCGCGTGCGCGTGGCATGGGGCGCCCCGGCAGTTCGAGGTCGAGCGCGGCCAGCACCTGGGGATCGAGGTCGACCCGCAGGCACAGATAGGGTTCTTCCTTGCTGGCCTGGGTGACGCAGCCGGTCAACGGCAGGTCGACCGACACCACCAGGAACTTGGCCGGGTCGTAATGGAAATCGTTGCCGGCCAGCGACACCAGCTTGGCGCCTTGCGCGATGATGCAGACCGCCGGCGCATGCACCACGTGCAGCGGTTCGGTGGTGCGGTCGCTGCGGATCAGCCACATGCCGGAAACGGGGCTCTGGTGCATGCCTTCGATGGGCGCATGGCGGGCAATCAGGTCGGCGAGTTCACGGATCGCTTGCATCGTCGTTCTCCTCGTGGCGGTGGCGGTTCATGCGCCTATTACACCCTATAACGCGCGTGAAATGCTCCGCAAGGATTGCCCAATCCTCCGGCTACACCACGCCGCCGTTGGCGCGCAACACCTGGCCGTTGACCCAGCCGGCCTCAGGGCCGGCCAGGAAGGACACGACACGGGCGATATCCTCCGGCTCGCCCAAGCGCTCCAGCGGCGGCAACCCGGCGAAATGGGCGATCTGCTCGGGCGTCTTGCCGTCGAAGAACAGCTCGGTCGCCACCGGGCCCGGCGCCACCACGTTGACGCGGATACGGCGGCCGCGCAGCTCCTTGGCGAAGATCTGGCTCATCGTCTCGACGGCGGCCTTGGTGGCGCCGTAGATCGCGTAGCCGGGCGGCTTGAGGCCGACCACGCTGGTGGAAAAGTTGACGATGCTGCCGTCGTCGTTCAGGCGCGTGGCCGCTTCGCGCATGGTGTTGAAGCTGCCCTGCACATTGATGGCGAAGGTGCGCGCGAACAGTTCGTCGCTGGTATCGGCCAGCGGCACCGTCTTGAGGATGCCGGCATTGTTGACCAGGACGTCGACCTTGCCCAGCTCGCGCTCGGTGGTGTCGAACAAGGCGCGCACCTGGTCGGGCTGGGCGACGTCGGCCTGGATCGCGATGGCCGTATGGCCGGCGGCGCGCAGGGCGGCGACGGTTTTCTCGGCTTCCTGGGTATTGCTGGCGTAGTTGATGGCGACGCGGTAGCCGTCTTCGGCCAGGCGGCGGGCGACGGCGGCGCCGATGCCGCGCGAGGCGCCGGTGACGATGGCAACTTTGGATGGGGTCATGGATGCTCCTCGGGTTGGTTGAGGACTCCATGATGCGCTGCTATCGGAAAAAGATCATTCCTGCGAAACCACCATCATTGTTTCGTTGCGGATAATATTTAGTAGCAGGGATTATTATCGGCAGTCATGCAGACGGTGGCGACCCGTTTGCGTTCCACGTAGTCCGGCCGTGGGACGCTGCCGTCGTCCGGGCAAGCGCCGGGGCCATTGCGGTTGCAGGCGACCGACTGGATCGTGTAGATGTGCTTGACGGTCGCTTCCGGCTCGCCGTTGGCGCCGGGGTGTTGGCCTTCGCGGAAGACGCGGTAGGAGCAGGTGACCGTGACCCGGAAACCGCTGTCGTCGACGAAATCGCCGAGGTCCGTGGCGGCGCCCGTTTGCGTGCAACGGCTGCCGAGGCCCTGGTAGACCCATTCGATGCCGGCGCGCGCCGCCAGGCCGGCGCGGGCGCCGAGCAGGGACTGGTTGACGGTGGCCTGCTGGGTATTGGTCAGCTGCAGCAGGGCCACCGCGATCCCGGCGACCACCACCAGGAACACGATCGCCGCGATATAGGCGAAGCCGGATTGGGGGCGCGCTTGGCTCATGGCACGTTGTCCACGTGGGCGCCGATGGTGAGCGGGACCGACTCGCCCTTGTCGCTCAGGGTCAGCTGCAGCTGGATGAAGCCGCTTTCCTGGGTCGCGCCCTGGTTGGGAGAATAGATGAAGGCGCAATGCGATACCTTGTCCGCCACCAGCGCGGCGCCGGCCGGCGCCGCTGCCGGGCAGGTTTCGTTGAAGTGGAAGCTTGCGTCGGCGAGGCGGTACAGCTTGCCCGCGCCGGTGCCTCCGGCCAGCTCCGCGCCGAGGCACAGGTAGGTGACGACTTTTTCGTCCTTCGGCACGATGACGAAACGTCCGCCGTCATAGCCCGGCGGGACCCGGATGGGGGCGTCGAGGGTGATGCTGGACACCCCGGTGGCGGCGTTGGTGGGAGCGCCCGATGCATTGACGATGCCGACGTTCACCTGGTCATAAACGTCGCTCGTGTTCTGGTTGCCGATCACGATGGCATCGCCCGGCACGGGCGCATTGACGTAGTCGGTCAGCACGTCGAAGCGGTCCCTGGTTTCGGTATCGTCGAGGAAGTCGCCGGCCACAGTGTTGCCTTCGATGTGGGGACCCATGCGGTAGCGGCCGCCGTCTTTGGTCGGCACCAGTTCCATGCACGTTGACGATCCGAGCCGCAGCGAATTGGGCACCGCGCTGCGCACTTCGCCGACGATCTTGCGCAGGGCCGTGTCGGCCTGGTTGGTCAGCGCCGCGCGTTGCCCGACCAGCAGGTAGCTGCGGATCGCCGGCAGCAGCTGCAGGACGAGCACGCCGCCGATGATGCCGATCAGGACGATGACGACGATCAGCTCGACCAGCGTGAAGCCGCGCGCGAGGGGGCGCTTCATGGCTGTCATGGCCTGGTCCTCCAGCCGGTGAGCTGCAATTGCTGGCCGCCGCGTTCCGTCACCACCACCTGGATGCGCCGGACATTGTCTGCATCGGCGATGTCCGTCAGCGTTGCCGGTGTGACGCTGACCGCGACGTCGTAGCGGTCGAGGCCTGCGATCGGAGCGCCGGCCACGTCGACGATGCCGCCGCTGGTCGCATATCCGTTGTAGTGAGTGACTTCGGTATAGTCGGCGCGGTTTTCAGGCTGTGCGGCACTGCCGCCCTCTGTGACGTAGGGCTTGAGCATGACCTCTTCCATCATGGTTTCGGCGATCGCCAGCATCTGCTGGGTGATCAAGGGGTCGGCGCTGGCGACGTTGGCGCGGTTGTAGGCCGCGACCAGGCCGGCCAGCGCCGTGCCCACGATCGCGATGGCGATGATCAGCTCGACCAGGGTCATCCCGGCCATGCGCTTAATTGACAAGGCCGGTCCTCCCGTCGACGTGGATCGTGCGCCGCACGCCGCTCGAATCGCTGACCGTGATGTCGAAGCCCGCGAGCGGCGCATTGCCCGCCGCGGCGGCGACCGTGCCGTCCGGACGGAAGAACAGGGCGGGCTGCGGGTTGTTCATGCTGACCTTGCCATCGTTGCTGTCGAAGGCGCCATCGTTGGCGCCGTCGAGCTGCAGGTTGCAGGCGGCCGTGCCGGCAGCCGTGCTGATGCGCAGTTCAATGCGCCGCTCGAAGGTCGTCACGCACACGATGCGGCGCTTGGCCACCGCGCTCTTCTGGGCGGTGCGCAAGGCGCTGGCCACCTGGTCGCCGAAGACGACGGCATTGATGCTGTTCCCGCCCATCAGCCGCGGAATGCCGATCGCGGCCAGCACGCCGATCAGCACCATCACCGTGATCAGTTCGACCATCGAGAAGCCGTCCTGGCGCCGCCATGCGCGCTTCAATTGAACACCTCGCGCATGTGGATGATGCGTTTGCTCTCGGGCGCGAAGATGCCGAAGGTGGCGCGGCCGGATGGATCGGCGCAGCCGCCGAGCGATTGCAGCCAGGGCAGCTTGGCGCCAGCACTGGTGCGGATCGGGTCGGCCTTCAGGCAGGACTGGTCGTGCGTGGTGTCGATGCCGAGGTTGAAGGCAATGTCGATCCAGCCCGCCGCATCGCCCTGGACTGGCAATTTGGCCTTGCCGCCATCGAGCTTCAGATCGGAAAAGACCTGGGTCTTGGGCTTGGCGCCGCTGCCGTTGGCGTGGGCATGCGAGGTCTGGGCGATGGCCGCGGCAGGCACGATGGTGAAGTCATCCCTGTTGTTGAGGAGCCAGCTGGCGCCGCTCCAGTATTCCACCGTGACCGGTAGATCGAGCGTGGAGCCGGCGCGGCCGAACAGCGTGGCGATGCGCAGGCGCCCGCTGCGAATTTCCGGCTGCGCTTTTTCATGACTATCGTCGCCGCCCGAGCCGACCGTATTGTCGGCGTTCTGCGCACGCAGGCGCATCACGCCGGGCGCGAGCGGCAGTCGCTTGCCATTGGCGCCGGCCGGCGAGGAATAGGTGGGATTGGCGCGCGCCACGCCCTTGGCGAAGGCGCTCGCCGCGATCGTCGCGGATCCCAGGACACCGCCGTTCGGGTTCGCTGTCTTGCCTTCCTTGTCGTAGGCAGTGAGCGTGACAGTCTGGCTGACGATGCCGTCCGAATAGTTTTCGGTCGCCTGGCCCGCGGCGTTCATTGCCGTGACCTTGACGGGAATCGGCTCGCCCGCATAGAAGAAGTCGAGCGGCTTGCGTGGCTCGTTGAACTGCTCGACCAGGAAGTACTTTGGAATGACCGGCCCGACGCTGGTGCAATGGTCGGTTCCGTTGGTGGCCTGCGTGCTGCCCACGGTGTCCAAGCCGGTATTCAGGAATGTCGTCTCCGTCTTTGCCGTCAGCTGAAGGCTGCCGGCTTCGTTCCACGACACCGCCGCGGTGGCCTTTCCTTCGCCGAACTCGAATGCTTTCTTCGTGAGTTGACCGGCTATGGCGCCGACCGGACGCACGCAGTTCAGGGAAATATTCGTCATGGTCGCGCTAGGCGGCAGCTTCGCCTTGTCGAAGTTCGCCGTGACCTTGTTGTTCTTGCTGAGCGCCGACACTGCCACATCGAACGTATCGCCCGCGTGGATCGGCCCTGCCGGCGGTGTGAGCCCGAACTTGTAAGGTGCGACGCCAAAGGTGGCCTCGCCTTCCACTTCGCCGGACTTCGCTTTCAGGCCCAACTCACCGGCATCCTCGTAGGCCAGCGTTACCTTGGCGTCGCCATACCTGTCGAACGAGGTCGCCAGGGTTTGCGCCTTGCCGGCAGCGCAGGCGAGGGCGATGCCGCTGCCGCCGGTCACGTTCAGGGCTTCGCCGCCGGTGCCCGGCCGGACATAGGCGCAGCTGTATTCGACGTCGATCGTCTGTTCCTTGAACTTGGCGACGCAGGAGTCGGTGTTGTCGCTTTTCTCCCGGGCCTTGATGATCGCCTGGATGCTCTCGCCCGCCCTGAATGGCTGGACCTCGATCTCGAAGCCGGCGCCGGCAAAGCTCATGTCGCAGCTATTCACGCTGTTCTCGCCGGGAGTACTGCGGATGCAGCGTACCGGCGTGGTGCCGCCGGACGTCAGGCGCAGCGTTTCGGAGCCCACCGTGTGGCGCGAGACGGTCGCCTTGACCGTGCCGGTGCTGCCGGTGTCCGCGCTCACGTTGCCGGGGAATAGCTTGACCTGCGCGCCGCCGGTGAACTTGCTGCTGCAATCGGCATTGGCGCAGGCGGCGACCGTCACCGATTCCGGCGCGCACACCGAGCCGCTGCCATCGTGCGAAATCAGGAAGTGGTCGAGCGCCCCGGCTGCCGGCTTGGGTGCCTCGCAGCGTGGCCCGTTGGCGGTATTGACCGGATAGTCGCTCTGGTTGTCGACGCAATCGCAGTAACCCGGCCGCGTGCCCTTCTTGCAGAAGATCTTTTCGCTGACGCGGCCATGCCAGTACAGGGTCGCGAAGTCGACCGCCGCATTGCCGTTGATGAGCGCGTCGGAGGCTTCCAGCTTGAGCTGGCCGGTGTCGACGTCGCCGTTGATGCGCACCGCGTGTCCCATGGTGAGGTATGTCGACGCCGTGACCTTGCCGGTGACGATGCTGCTGGCCGCATACATCTCGATTTCAGGCGAGGTGATATTGCCGTTGACCGTGCTGCCCGACGCCAGCGTGAAGCGGCTGGTGGCGACGATATCGCCTTTCAGGGTCACCGGCGAGCCGGTAGTGACGACGGTGCCGCTGATCGCGCCATCGATGTTCGCGTGCGAGCCGATCGTGATCGGCCCTTTCGAGCTCACCGTGCCGACGATGGTCGACGGGGAGTTGAGCGTGATCGAGTTCGTGCCGCTGACCGGCCCGCGGATCGTCGAATGGGAGCCGACCGTCAGGACGTCGCTGGCCTTGACCGTGCCGGTGATCGTGACCGAAGCGTCGGTGGTGATGGAGGTGCCGGTGACATCCGCGCCGACGGTGCTGCTGGAGCCGATCGACACCTTCCCCGTCGCGGTCACGCTGCCGCTGATCTTGACCGATGAGTTGGTGGTGACCTGGGCGCCGCTGACCGAGCCGTTGACGATGCCGCTGGAGCCGATCGACACCTCGCCGGCCGACGCCACGTTGCCGGTCACGGTCACCGAGGAGTCGGCAGTGATGGACGAACCGCTGACTCCCGCGCCGATGGTAGTGCTGGAGCCGATCGACACGGCTCCCGTCCCGGCCAGGCCGCCGCTGATCCTGACCGACGAGCCGACGGTGACCTGGCCGCCGCTGACCGAGCCGTTGACGATGGCGCTGGTGGCGACCGACACCGCGCCTTTCGAGACCATATTGCCGGTGATCTGGAAGCCCGCTTCGCCCCCGAGCGTCATGGAGCCGGCCGTCACGTTGGCGGTCACGCGGACCGGCCTGGTCAGGGAGAACTCGCCGGCCGCGTCGAACGAACCCCCGGAGATTCTGATCTTTTCCGGGTTGATCCCGTTGAGGTTGATGGAACCCCCGCTGCTCAGGCGCGCGCTGCCGGACATCGACACGCCATAGTCCCAGCCCGGACTGATACTGGATCTGATATGGACGCTGTAGCCGTTGGCGATCGCCATCGAGTCGTCCCATGCGCTCGAGGGCAGGTTGCCGCAGGTGTATGCCTTGCCGTCGAGTTGGCAACCTTTCACCCTGCTTCCATTGAAGGCATGCACCTCGCCAGCTTGCGCCGGCGCCTGCGTCAGGCACAGCACGCACAGCAGCATCCACGTCCACAGGCGCAGCGCTGGAATTGCTGTAAGAACGAAAGGAAAATGCACGAAGACCCTGACGCTAAGCGTAATTCCCGAAAGTGTGCACCGGATTGCCGCCAGGCGACAATAAGTTTTTCACTTCGGCAACGATCTGGTCGCATTCCCGCCCAAGAATGCGTTCCCCGGACAACGGTGTGTGACTATCATGGAAACAGACTTACAATAGTTTCCACCTTACTAACGCTTGCGGACACCATGGCCCATATTCAACCAGCCGGCTGGCGCGAGATGGCGGTCACCGGCGCCGCCGCGCGCGAGATCGAAACCCTGACGTATCTCGAGCAGCGCCTGGCCGACACCCCCTACGTCATCTACCACGGCGTGCACTGGACCAATGTCGAGCAGGGTTACTCGGTGTATGGCGACGTCGATTTCATCGTCCTCGCCCCGAACGGCCGCATCCTGGTGATCGAGCAGGTCGCCGGCTTCCTGAACGAGACCCCGGAAGGCCTGGTGAAAAGCTACCAGGGCAAGCCGCGCAAGATCCGCAGCCAGATCCTGGCGACCATCGAGGGGCTGACCAAGCGCTACCACGGCACGCTGTCGGTCGACTATCTGCTGTACTGCCCCGACTACATCGTGCGCGACCAGCAGCTGGCCGGGATCGACCCGGACCACATCATCGACGCCACCAACAAGCCCAAGCTGGCGCGGGTGATCCGCGAGTCGCTGCCGGTCACGGACCGCACCGACGACTTCGACAAGGTCACGCGCTTTTTGGGCGACACGCTGAACCTGCGGCCCGATCCCAGCGCCATGATCGGCAATGCGGTAAAGATGGTGACGCGGCTGTCGGGCGGCCTGGCGACATGGGCCCGGCGGCTGGAATTTTCTCCGTTCCGCCTGCACGTGATCGGCACCGCCGGCAGCGGCAAGACCCAGCTGGCGCTGGCCGAATACACGGCCGCGCTCGACGCCGGCCTGCGCCCGCTCTACGTCTGCTTCAACCGGCCGCTGGCCGACCACATCGAACGCCTGGTCCCGGCCGGCGGGCGGGTGGCCACCTTCCACATGCTGTCCGACGCCTGGCTGCGCGCGCAGGACGTCACGCCCGACTACGGCGCGGCGGACGTCTGGGACAAGATCGAAACGTCGATGACGGGAGCCGAACTGCCCGAGACCTGGCAGTTCGACGTGGTGATCGTCGACGAGGGCCAGGATTTCTCGGTGGCCTGGCGCGACATCGTGCTGCGCATGCTCAAGCCCGGCGGGCGCGCGATCTGGATGGAAGACCCGGACCAGAACCTGTACGGCCGCGCGATGGTGCCGCTGCCGGGCTGGGTCACCCTGCATTCGCACACCAACTACCGCAGCCCGCGCCAGATCGTCGACATGCTGACGGCGCTCGGCGCCGCGCGCCAGCCGGTGGAGGCGGGCAGCCCGTTCAAGGGCGCCGACATCGAAGAGCTGACGTATCCGGAAGGGGACGAGGAAGCGATGCTGGCGCAGACCCGGCGCGCCGTCACTTCGTGCCTGGCTGCGGGCTTCGGGCGCCAGGACATCGCGATCTGCGCGTTTCGCGGACGCGAAAAATCGGCCATCCTGAAGCTCGACCGGCTGAGCGATTCGCACACGCTGCGCTCGTTCACCGGGGCCTATGACTTGTTCGGTAACCCGGTGTTTCGCGAAGGAGGCTTGCTGGCGGAGTCGGTGTACCGCTTCAAGGGCCAGTCGGCGCCGGCGCTGATCTTCACCGAGATCGACTTCGAGGAGCTGGACGAGCGCGCGCTGCGTAAACTCTTCGTGGGAATGACGCGCGCGCGCCTGAAGCTGGTGCTGGTGATGAGCGAGCGCGCCTCGCTGCAGATGCTGGACCGGATGAGCGGCCCGGGCGCCACGGCGTGAAGCGCGCGCCACCGGGCCCGCGTCGGCGTATAGTCGGTGCATCCGGCCACATCGGCAGGGCACAGGAGGCAGCATGCGCGAAGCGACCCCGGGCACCACGTTCCACGGCCTGCCATTGACCGCCGAACAGCATAGCGAGATCCAGCATTACATCCACCGCCGGCAGCGCGCCGGCGAAGACTGGGACACGCCGGAACTGCAGGCCATGCTGGCCGACATGCTCGATCCGCCCGAGGCGGCCGTCCATTCGCGAGCCGACGACGATGCGTCGACCGCGGCCGAACGCTTCACGGCCGGCCGCGACGACGGCGAAGAGCCGATGCCGCATTGAGACAGTACGAACATTATTTTGTGCGCCGCACAAAAATGCTGTTATACTCGGCTGCTCGATCAGGCCACGCCTGGTCGAAAGTCCTCCGATCCGTGACCGCGCCTGTGCAGTGCGCGACTTTCCGGAGGACGTGTTTTCGGTATGTCAGTCAGCCTGTACAGCGGACGCACCGCGCAGATAGCGCGGGCGCCCATAGCTCCGGCACCACGCAGATAGCATGGGCGGGAGCGGCGATAAATCGGTAATGCTTTGAAACGAAGCCCGCAGGATGCGGGCTTTTTTTTCATCCCTCTCCTGGCGCTCGATGCCGGGCCCCACGATCCCCCCGCATCAACGACGCCCGGCGCCTGCCGGCGCCGCACCTCCAGGAGAACCCGCATGGCAAAAGAAGAACTGATCGAAATGAACGGCCTCGTGTCGGAAGTGCTGCCCGAACTGCGTTTTCGCGTCGAGCTGGAAAACGGCCACAAGATGATCGCCTACACGGCCGGCCGTATGAAGAAGAACCACATCCGCATCCTGATGGGCGACCGCGTCACGCTGGAGCTCTCGCCCTACGACCTGACCAAGGGTCGCATCGTGTTCCGCCATCTCGAGTCGCGCGGACCGGCCGGCCCGCGCCGCGCCCCGCAGCGCCGCCGCTGATCGATCGGCGCAGGCAGGGCGTGCGCCGCCCCGCCTGGAACTTCAGGCCGCCAGCGCGGCCGGATTCTCTGCGCTCGCCGCCATGTGACGGTTCACCGCCGACAGCACCGACTTGAACGAGGCGGTCACGATATTGCTGTCGATGCCCACGCCGAACAGCGTCGGGCCATTCCCCACGCGCAGTTCGACGTAGCAGGCCGCGCGCGCATCGGCGCCCGAGCCGATCGCATGCTCGTGGTAGTCCATCAGGCGGATCTCCAGGCCCAGCGCGTTCACGAAGGCGTCGATCGGACCATTGCCGGTGCCGGCGAAGGCTTGCTGCGCATGGTGGCGCGCCACGTTCACGTCGAGCTGGACCTCGTGCTCGCTGTCTTCGACCATGCGGTGCGAGATGTAGTGATACGGCTCGTCCTGCTCCAGGTATTCGCGCGCGAACAGGGCGTGCAGGTCGCCCGCGTTGATCTCGCGGCCGCTCTCGTCGGCCACGCGCTGCACGGCGCGCGAGAATTCGATCTGCAGGCGCCGTGGCAGCTGCAGGCCGTATTCCTGTTCCAGCAGATAGGCCATGCCGCCCTTGCCCGACTGGCTGTTGACGCGGATGACGGCGTCGTAGCTGCGGCCCAGGTCGGCCGGGTCGATCGGCAGATACGGCACTTCCCAGATCGCGTCGGGCTGCTGCTTGGCGAAGCCCTTCTTGATCGCGTCCTGGTGCGAGCCCGAGAAGGCGGTGAACACCAGGTCGCCCGCATACGGATGGCGCGGATGCACCGGCAGCTGGTTGCAGTCCTCGACCAGTTGGCGCACGGCGTCGATGTCCGAGAAGTCCAGGCCGGGGTTGACGCCCTGCGTGTACAGGTTCATCGCCAGGGTGACCAGGTCGACGTTGCCGGTGCGTTCGCCGTTGCCGAACAGGCAGCCCTCGACGCGGTCGGCGCCGGCCATCACCGCCAGCTCGGCGGCGGCGACAGCGGTGCCGCGGTCATTGTGCGGGTGGACGCTGATGACCAGCGATTCGCGGTTGTTCAGGTGGCGGCACATCCATTCAATCTGGTCGGCATAGACGTTCGGCGTCGCCGCCTCGACGGTCGACGGCAGGTTGACGATCATCTTGTTATCCGGCGTCGGCTGCCATACGGCGCTGACCGCGTCGGTGATCTGCTTGGAGAAATCGAGTTCGGTGGTCGAGAACGATTCCGGCGAATACTCCAGGCCCCATTGGGTCTGCGGATGCTGGGCCACCAGTTCCTTGATCAGCTGGACGCCCTTGACCGCGATCTGCACGATCTCGTCGCGCTCCATGCCGAACACCACGCGGCGGAACACCGGCGCCACCGAATTGTAGACGTGGACGATGGCGCGCTTGGCGCCGACCGCCGATTCCACCGTGCGGCGGATCAGCTCATCGCGCGACTGGGTCAGCACGATGATGGTGACGTCGTCCGGAATGTGCTTGTCTTCCACCAGCATGCGCACGAAGTCGAAGTCGGTCTGCGAGGCGGACGGGAAGCCGACCTCGATCTCCTTGATGCCGATCTTGACCAGCATCTTGAAGAAGCGCAGCTTCTTCTCGACGCTCATCGGCTCGATCAAGGCCTGGTTACCGTCGCGCAGGTCGGTGCTCATCCAGATCGGCGGCGTGGTGATGGTGCGGCTCGGCCACTGGCGGTCGGCCAACGGGACGGCGGGGAAGGGACGGTATTTGGTGGCGGGATTGTTCAGCATGATCGGGGCTCCTGATGGGGTGGTCACTGGGCGACCTTGTGGGTCTGCGAGGTGGCGACAGGCTGCCGGACGGGCCACGAAAACGCTAGGCCCGGCAACCGATCGGTAGCTTTAGCAGCAGGCGAATGCCTGCGCGCGAGCCTGCCGCCAGGACGAGCCCGGTGGGAAAATGCGATGGTGCGAAAAATGGCGTGGTAGACATCGGTGCGAATCCTACTGCTGTTGGGGCCGGCGGTGCCGGGACGTACGGCGGAGCGTTACGCGCGTAGTAGCAGGGCAGCCAGCGATAGCGCGCCGGCGGCTGGTAGGGAGGTCGACAGATGCAGGGTGAAAGACATAATTTCGACTTTAAGGAACTCTTGGCCGTATGTCAAGCGGGAAAGTGCCGGTTGTGGAAAAGAAAGTACGGGAAATTCGCCGCGTTGATTACGTGGGTTGTTTGGCGAAAGTGTCACTTCGACGCCGTGGGGCGTACTGGCAATGCAGTTTATGCAGCTACCATGGCTGAGAACAGCGGCCGGTAGTTTGCTGCGTGGTAGCATCGAAGACGGACCTTTTTGGAGAGATTCATGACTCGCCGTTCCGTGACCGACACTGCCCGACTTCGCCTCAAGCTGTGTGGCGCCGCCGCCCTGATGCTGCTGTGCTCCGCCTGTGGCGACGGCATACCGAAGGACGAGGACGACGAGGATGGCGGCGAATCTCCCCCGCCGCAGGCCGCGCTGTCGATCCTGGCGGGCGATCCGACGATCGAGGGCACGATGGACGGCGCCGGCACGGCTGCGCGCTTCAAATGGCCGCAGGGTATTGCGATCGATGCCGATGACAATCTGTATGTCGCGGACACCGGCAACTTCGTCATTCGCAAGATCACGCCGGCAGGCGTTGTCACGACGGTGGCTGGGGCGGCCGGCACCAGCGGCTTTGTCGATGGCGACGCGGGCAATGCCCGCTTCGGTAATCCGGTGGCCGTGGCGGTGAACAGGCGCGGAACAATTTATGTCGCCGATAATCTGCGCATCCGGAGCATTACCTCCGCTGGACGCGTCAGCACGACGGCCACGATCCCCATCGGGAACAACGTCAGCGACGGCCGGCTGGCCTCCGTGGTGCCTGGCGCGATCGCGGTCGATGCTAACGATAACCTGTTCATCACCAACAGCTACAGTACGCGCAGGGTTGCGGGGGACAATACGCTGATGCTGGAAGGCCAATCCGTCGTCAACAACCTGACGGGGGGGAGCCTGTTCGAGCCGCGCGGCGTGGCGGTGGACAACAACAACAACGTGTTCGTGTTCGACCTGGATCGCGAGATCAGTCGCTGGAACCCGAACGGCGTGATTGGCGTCAACAATATGATTTTCCTGGCCGGCGCGGCGAATGCCCGGGGATCGAACAACGGCGTCGGCACCGCCGCGCGCTTCGAGCAGGTGGTGGCGCTGACGGTCGACCCGCGCGGCAATGTGTATGCAGCCGATGCGATCAACAACCTGGTGCGCAGGATCACGCCGGAAGGCGTGGTCACGACGGTGGCGGGCTCGACACGGTCGACCACCCTGCGCACCGGCGACCTGCCGGGCAGCCTGGCCGACGTGCGCGGCATCGTCACGGATGGCAAGGGCAATCTGTATGTCACGTCCGGCAATGCGGTGGTCAAGATCAGGCTGCCGTAGGCGCTGACCCGCATCTTCGGATGATCGTGCAAGCTTCCCGGATGATCGAGCTACCGCGCGCCGGCGCGTGCGCTGCACACTAGCCGGAAGCGGAAGAGCCGTGATGGCCTTCCCATTCAACGATCATCAAGGAGTGCGATATGAAATTCTTTCGATCCGGTTCGGATGGTTCGTCACGTTGGGCGGCCGCCTGGGTGTTGATGGCTGCACTGGTCTGGTCCGCGTCCTCGGCGCGTGCCGACAGCGGCTCGGCGCAAGCGCAGGCCAACAAGGAAGCGGTTAATAAAGCATTCGCGGCTTGGGCCGCCGGCGGCCGGACGTTCTTCGACGACATGCTGGCGCCGAATGTGGTCTGGACCATCAAGGGCAGCAGCCCGACCGCGCGCGTGCTTCGCGGCAAGCAGGAATTGATCGACGGCGCGGTCACGCCGCTGTCGACCCGCCTGCAACGCCAGATCCGGCCCACGATCCGCAACCTGTGGGCCGATGGCGATCACGTCATCATCGAGTGGGACGGCGAAGCGGTGGCGAAGGACGGCAAGCCTTATCGTAACAGCTATCTGTGGATTTTCCGCATGCAAGGCGGCCGCGCGATTGAGGTGACGGCCTATCTGGATCTGGCGCCGTATGAAGACGTGTTGCGGCGCGTGCCGGCCTCGCAATAGGTGCGATCAGGCCGGCATCACGACAGCCTGCTTCCCATACTCGACCATGCGCCCGCCATGTTCGCGCTGCCAGGCCGCAGCAGTCGGCTGGTCCGCAAACCAGATGTGTTCATGGTCGCCGAGCGCGCCGAGATCGAGCCGGAAGCGGTCCAGCACTTCCGGCGGACGGCGGTCGATATCGCGCTTGCACGCATCCCAGGTCGCGTAGCCCAGCTCCGCGGCCAGCGTGCGGAACATGTGCTTGAGCTGCAGCGTCGTGCGTGCGTGGTAGAGCTGTGTGACGCGCACATCCGCTGTCTTTCCAGTCGCATGCACGCGGCGGACGATGGGCAAGGCCTTGCTTGGCTGGTCCGAATGAGCGCTGCGTAGCATCCCGCGGGCGTAGCGGCGCAGGAAATCGGTATTGGTGTCTGGAGGGGTGTTTCGATGGAGGCGCATGCCAAGTCCTTTTCACATGGTATTGGCCGCTCTCGCTACGGCATCAGTGAATGAACAGGGGATGAACTCCTGAAAAACGGTCACGTCGTGGACGTCGGCAGGTGCGCTGGCTTTCGCGAGAGTGGGCGTCCTGCACAGCCCGGAGCGGATGGTAGCACGAGTTTCGCGCGGTGTAGCCGCTGTGTTGCAAACATGCCATGGCAAAAAAGGCGCAACCAGTGGGTGATCGTGTTTGATACCATCCCGAAATGAACGTTACCCCTACTCACCTGGTTGCGACTCCGCGCATCCGCTACCGCCAGAATCTGGCATTGGTCCTGCTGGTCGTCACCGGCGTCATCAACTACCTGGACCGCGCCACACTCGCCGTCGCCAATGAATTCATCCGCGCCGACCTCGGCCTCTCGCTCGGCGAGATGGGCGTGCTGCTGTCGGCCTTCTCGTGGAGCTATGCGCTGTGCCAGTTGCCGGTGGGCGCCCTGGTCGACAAGATCGGGCCACGCTGGCTGCTCGGTGCGGGACTGGTGATCTGGTCGCTGGCACAGGCGGCGGGCGGACTCGTCTCCACCTTCGGCTGGTTCGTGCTGGCGCGCGTCGTGCTGGGCATCGGCGAGGCGCCGCAATTCCCGGCCGCGGCGCGGGTGGTGAGCAACTGGTTCCCCTTGCGTGCGCGCGGCACGCCGACCGGCATCTATAACTCGGCCTCGCCGCTGGGCTTCGCACTGGCGCCCTTGTGCCTGTCGCCGCTGATTGCCGCGACCAGCTGGCACTGGGCCTTCTTCATCACCGGCGCGCTGGGCATCGTCGCGGCGGTTGTCTGGGTCATGCTGTACCGCGACCCGGTGCGCGAAGCGTTGACGGACGCCGAGCGGGCCTACCTGGACGAAGGACAGACCCTGGAGGCCGCTCCGGCGACGGGCTTCGCATCCTGGCGCGCGCTGTTTCGCCAGCGCGCCACCTGGGGCATGCTACTTGGCTTCTTCGGCTCGGTGTATTTGAACTGGGTGTTCCTTACCTGGCTGCCCGGGTATCTGCGCACGGAACGTCAGATGGACGTGGCCTATGTCGGCGTGGCCGCGACGATTCCCTTCCTGTGCGGCTTCCTGGGCGCACTGTCGGCTGGCTGGGCGTCGGACCAGATCACGCGCCGCGCGAAATCGGTCGTGGCGGGGCGACGGACGGCGGTGGTGCTGTCGATGCTGGGGATGGTGGCGTTCACGATTCCTGCCGCACTGGTCGAGAGCAATACTGCGGCGATTGCCTGCATCTCGGTCGTGATCTTCCTGGCCAATGCGGCGTCGGCCTGTTCGTGGTCGCTGGTGACGGCGGTGGCGCCGCGCAGCCGGGTTGCCTCGCTGGGCGCGATCCAGAATTTTGGCGGGTTTATCGGCGGCGCCCTGGCGCCCATCTTTACCGGATATATCGCGCAAAGCTGGTCGTTCGTGCCGGCCTTGCTGACTGGCGCCGGCATTGCTTTCCTTGGCGCGATGTCTTACCAGTTTTTGGTTGTGCAGCGTATTTTTGAAAGCGACTGACGAGCAATTTGCCGGAAAGTTTTGTTTTTAACTGTTAAGTATAGGGAATCAGAAATTTTAAGACTGCTCAGAAAATGGATTGGTGCTGACATTCAATGACCCGCTCGACACAATCTTTGACAAAAGATTCTATTCATAAACCATTTAAGCACATTCGCTAAGTTTCAGTAAAGTTAAGCGAACTTCATTCGGAGTCCGAGTTTCCCGAATGGGGGTGAGAAAGTTTTTCTCCCACTCAGCAATATCCGGATGTGCTGAACTTATAAAATCCTTAAAGGTGATAAATTCTAGGTTAATCCGAATTCCTTCTATCAGGGTTGTTTCGAATAGAGAGGATACTGCAAGACGATGAGCTACAAAGACTACTTCGATAGTCCAATCAGCTAAATCTGCTATGCCTTCAAGCTCTTGATTTCTGCTCTTTAAACTTTTTGAAATTGTGCGAAGGTGTTCATGTACGTAGACATCCGTTAATTCCCCTCCATGTGCTTCGTAAGCGACGATTAGTCGGCTGTCAGCATGTTGGAAGTCACAGTCACCTACTTTCCGCTTGCTTACATTCGTTGTATTTACGGAATCTCCTAGGCCTCGACTACGCCACCCATCAGACTGAGGGTGCTCAACAGCTGCCAATACATCAATAATCCTTTGTTCCAGTACTCCGAAGGTCTTTGAGTTTCCCTTAGCAATACCTTGCAATAAATTCGCAATCTCAGTTTGAGTGAAATTCTCAGGAATATTCACGGAATATGGAGCAGTTAAGCGCATAATTCGATGCAGCCACAGCCTTAATATTTTTGCCAGTTCACGCCGTGGCGCAAACTGCATATCGTTAAGGCCATCTAATACTTCAAATAGCGCTTTTGCACCGGGTCTATCGCGAAGTTTTTTGCTGCGAACCCAGGAGCTATCTATGGCTTCCACTGACTTTGCATTGTTCAGGAACGGATTACCTGCTTGCGACAAAATGTCAGGGTATTGTCCAAATAACCAAAGTGCTGCAATGCCGCGCGGAGAAAATTCGTACATGTCAGTCACAGCATGATCATAGTACTCAGCAATTGAACACTGATAGTGAAGAATTTGAAGATAGGGTGAGTATCGAGAAAGTTCCTCTGCTGGAGCGAGAGTGGTGAGAGCATCTTTCAGGGATTTGTTGAATCCCAGTCTATGCGCAGCACTTTCGACAGTGCTTGCTGCTAGGCCAATATCTGAGTCCGAGAAGTATGCAAGTTCGTTTGAAGAATCGCTAAGATACAAAGTCTTTAGCTTTTCGACCGAAAGCATACAACCTAAACCTAATGCACCAATAACATCGTTTACTGACTGTCGGCTAAACTGAAGTCCGTAACCCCGTCCGGTAAGAAGTCGAGAAATCTGAGCGCCAGACAGATGTTCAATTCGGGCCAAATCTGCCATTAGAAAAGTGGTCGAAAGTAATGCCCTTGCCTCGTCATGAGACATAAAATGGTTCTTTTGCAGCTCGCCGTGAACGATAAAATACTTCGAAGCTAATAGAGAGCCAAGTTTATCATCTGCATTTAAAAGAATGGTACAAACTAGTTGCTGTAAATCATAATTTGCCGAGCCAGTTTCGCGCCATTCATCAATACGAAGATGTATCCATGTTAGAAAATCGTGATGTGAGAGTTGAAGCTGCCCAAGATATTTCCCAACAATCCGTGCACAATTTACTTCACGTGTTGCTCGCATTGGAAGCAACAGTACACGAAGACAAGCCATGACATTCCCGCGCGAACTCATAAAATTATTTCACCATTTAAACAGAATTCATTGCTGCAGTTGTCGCAAGGCTGCAGGAGAAAGGAGATGGAAATCGCTAATGTGTGCTGAGTTTATGCAACACGTTAATGCCTGCATTTCGTTTGCCCCGCTACATTTAGTAATATGTGCGCGATATAATCATGCCAGTTCAGCAAGATCTTTCTAAGAAACGTCTGTTCTTAGCCGGGACTCACTAGGGTGTAATCCAAATTGGATTTTAGGATCAAGAACGAGGTGCGGCTGTCATAACCGCGTAATGGGTGCTTTGTCGACTTTGTGTCTACGAGCTATGAGTCATACTCTATAAACTGCGCAGTAATGCTTTGCCAACGGCATGTGCTAAAAGCGGGGGTACTGCATTTCCGATTTGTCGGTACTGCGCGCTTCTTGGGCCTAAAAATTCGAAATCGGACGGGAATGATTGGAGCGCAGCTGACTCTTTCACAGTTAGCCTTCGCACGCCTTCAACAATTCCACTTTTCACGTTTCCACCGCTTAGCAAATGAGAATGATAATTAAGTAGAATGCCGGTTTCATCAACAATATGAGTTCGATTGCCTCCTGCTGAGGCAGGAATTGTTTGCGAAGGAGCATCTAAATTAATTGGTCTTCCGCCGCCATTGACTAGCATTCCAGCCCAAGGACTAGGTCGAAGGATAGGAGATTTAGCGTAAGTAACAATTGCACTATTTGGTACGTCAGCCGGTGCGTTTAAGATTGCTTCACGTGCACTTTTATACGGACGCTGTTTAGTACCATGGGTCGGGGATGGAAATTTCGGAATTGAGCGATCGACGCCGATTACGATTACGCGATTACGTTCTTGAGGAACGCCGAATTGAGCAGAGTTTAAGACTTTAAATTCTACTTCATAGCCGAGTTCGGAAATTATAGCCAATTTTTCATTCAAGTATGTCTCATGACGGGAAGAAGCTAAGCCCGC
Organism: Massilia timonae CCUG 45783; assembly: GCF_000315425.1. Lineage (GTDB taxonomy): Bacteria > Pseudomonadota > Gammaproteobacteria > Burkholderiales > Burkholderiaceae_D > Telluria > Telluria timonae. The sequence goes on from NZ_JH992922.1 coordinate 1,256,785, forward strand.
AACATTTTCCATTAATACCAGTTTTGGTCGAATCTCAGCTACTGCTCGAACGAACTCAGGAAGCATGTCTCGGATATCATCTGCGGCTTTCTGATTACCAGCAACAGAAAACGGTTGGCATGGAGGACCTCCCGCCACTAGATCAATCTTTCCACGAAGACGAGTCCAGTCGACTGATCGTACATCACCTTGGTGTACATCAGTATCAGGGAAATTTCGCTTATAGGTAGCACATGCTTGGGCGTCAAAGTCAGCAGCGACCTTTGTTTTCCATCCGGCAAGTTCCAGCCCTAGGCTTAGTCCGCCAGCCCCGCAGAACAAATCTACACTTGTCGGTTTCTTCATAATTCTTAGCCTGTAACAAGCAAGTTGATTGCATCAATGTCAATTATCTTGCTTGCCACTGTTTATTGATACAGTGGTATTGTAGCGGATGCTGACTTCATATGGGGATTGCTAGCATCACTGATGGTTGTACGGGGTAGGCTGAAAGTTGCTTTAAACATATCAAAGTCTGCTGATGATGTTCTAACATGAGATTGGGAACGTAGTGTTCTCATAATTAGATTATTTTGACCTGATTGACAGACTGGGCGGTACGGTGGTAGAAGGCTACAAGATACTGAATTACGTGGACGGGACACTCATGAGTGCTGAAGGTACCAAGAAGTTCATGCTTCGTGAAGTGCAACCCTTATGCATAGGTCCGATGCATAGCGGGGGCAAATAGTACCACGACTGATGCATATTAAGACTTTATAGAAACTGAAAGCAAAAAGGGTCACCAACGGGTGACCCTTGCTAGAGTTACGCTTATTGATGATTAAACATCAATATTCCCCGCCCGCAACGCATTAGTCTCAATGAAGTTCCTCCGCGGCTCCACCTCATCCCCCATCAGCGTCGTAAAGATCTGATCCGCCGCAATGGCATCCTCGATCTGCACTTTCAGCAAACGACGCACGGTCGGATCCATCGTGGTCTCCCACAGCTGCTCCGGATTCATCTCGCCCAGACCCTTGTAGCGCTGCTTGTTCACGCCACGCTCGGCCTCTTCACGCAACCACTCCATCGCCGCGTGGAAGTCGCGCACAGCAAACTCCTTCATGCGCTCGCCTTCGCCACGGCGCACGATCGCGCCTTCGCCCATCAGGCCCTGGAAGGTGGCGGCCGAATCGGCCAGCACGGTGTAGTCGGCGCCTGCCACGAAGTCGGCGTCGATCGCGGTCACCTGCACGTTGCCGTGGTAGATGCGTTCGATGCGCAGGCCGTGCTTCTCGGACAGCTCGTCCGACTTGACCTTGACCTTCACCGCCGGATCGTTGATCGCCGCTTCCATCGCCTTGGCCGACGCTTCCGCGCCTTCGAGCGTGCTCAAGTCCAGCACCACGCCGCCGCTGACGATCGCGGTCAAGGCAGCGCGGTCGATCACGCGCGCCAGGCGCATCATGATGGCGTTGGCCAGGTTGTACTTGCGCGCCAGCTCGGCCAGCGCCTCGCCCGTCACCGCTTCGGCGCCTTCGCGCGGAATCAGCGAAGCGGTGTTCAGCGCCACGGTCATCATGTAGCTGGCTTCTTCGATATCATCCTTCAGATAACGCTCGTCGCGGCCGGCCTTGACCTTGTACAGCGGCGGTTGTGCGATATAGATGTGGCCACGCTCCACCAGCTGCGGCATCTGGCGGTAGAACAGGGTCAGCAGCAGGGTACGGATGTGGGCGCCGTCGACGTCCGCATCGGTCATGATGATGATGCGGTGGTAGCGCAGCTTGTCGACGTTGAATTCGTCCGGGCCGATCGAGGTGCCGAGGGTCGCGATCAGGGTCGTGATCTGTTCCGACGACAGCATCTTCTCGAAGCGCGCCTTTTCCACGTTCAGCACCTTGCCGCGCAGCGGCAGGATCGCCTGGAACTTGCGGTCGCGGCCCTGCTTGGCCGAACCACCTGCCGAGTCACCCTCGACGATGTACAGCTCGGCCAGCGCCGGGTCGCGTTCCTGGCAGTCGGCCAGTTTGGAGGACAAGCCAAGGCCGTCCATCACGCCCTTGCGGCGGGTCAGGTCGCGCGCCTTGCGCGCCGCTTCACGGGCACGGGCGGCTTCGACGATCTTGCCGCAGATGATCTTGGCGTCGTTCGGCTTTTCCATCAGGAAGTCGGTCAACGTCTTGGCGACGATTTCCTCGACCGGGCCGCGCACCTCCGACGACACCAGTTTATCCTTGGTCTGCGACGAGAACTTCGGCTCAGGCACTTTAACCGACAGCACGCAGGTCAGGCCTTCGCGCATATCGTCGCCCGAGATCTCGACCTTGGCCTTCTTGGCGAAGTCGTTCTCGTCGATGTACTTGTTGATCACGCGCGTCATCGCCGCGCGCAGGCCGGTCAGGTGGGTGCCACCGTCGCGCTGCGGGATGTTGTTGGTGAAGCACAGCACCTGCTCGTTGAACGAATCGTTCCACTGCATCGACACGTCGACCGAGATGTTCGTGCCCTGGTCCGACATGCGGTCGCCGGTTGCCTGGAACACGGTCGGGTGCAGGACGGTCTTCGACTTGTTGATGTACTCGACGAAGCCGCGGGTGCCGCCTTCGAAGGCGAACAGTTCTTCCTTGCCGGTGCGCTGGTCGCTCAGCTTGATGCTGACGCCATTGTTCAGGAACGACAGTTCGCGGATGCGCTTCGACAGGATTTCGTAGTGGAACTCCACCAGCGTGAAGATCTCTTCGTCGGCCCAGAAATGCACCTCGGTGCCGCGCTTGTCGGTCTCGCCGATCACCTTCATCGGGGATACTTCCACGCCGTCGACCACCTCGATCAGGCGATCCACCGGCACGCCGCGGGTGAATTCCAGCTGGTGCACCTTGCCGTTCTGGCGCACGGTCACGCGCAGCAGCTTCGACAGTGCGTTCACGCAAGACACGCCGACGCCGTGCAGGCCGCCCGATACCTTATAGGAGTTCTGGTTGAACTTGCCGCCGGCGTGCAGCTCGGTCAGGGCAATCTCGGTGGCCGAGCGTTTTGGCTCGTGCTTGTCGTCCATCTTGACGCCGGTCGGGATGCCGCGGCCGTTGTCGGCGATCGAAATCGAGTTGTCGGAGTGGATCGTGACGTGGATTTCGGTGCAATAACCGGCCAGCGCTTCGTCGATGGAGTTATCGAGGACTTCGAACACCAGATGGTGCAGGCCGGTGCCGTCCGAGGTGTCGCCGATATACATGCCCGGGCGCTTGCGCACCGCTTCGAGGCCTTCCAGGATCTGGATCGACGCTGCGCCGTATTCATCCGCCACTTCGACGGGCTTTTCTGCTGGGATATTCTCGGACATGGACTGCTTTCTATAAGACTATCTAGTTCAGGCAAATGCATACGGGCCGCCGGAGCGGCCCGCGCGACGCGTCAGATGCGCATCGGCATGACGACATACTTGAAGTCGCCATTGTCGGGAATCGAGATCAGGGCCGACGAATTCGAGTCGCCCAGGGCGATGTTCACCTGGTCGCACTTCAGGTTGTTCAGCACGTCGAGCAGGTAGGTGACGTTGAAGCCGATGTCGATCGCGTCGCCGCCGTAGTCGATCTCGAGTTCTTCGACCGCTTCTTCCTGGTCGGCATTGGTCGAGCTGATCTTCATGACGCCCGGCTCGATGATGCAGCGCACGCCCTTGAATTTATCGCTGGTCATGATCGCGGCGCGCTGCAGCGAACGCAGCAGTTCATCGCGGCTGATCGTGAAGTCGTTCTTGTAACCCTTCGGGATCACGCGGGTGTAGTCAGGGAACTTGCCCTCAACCAGTTTCGAGACCAGCTCGATATCGGCGAAGGTCAGTTTCACCTGCGAGGCCGCGATGTCCAGGCGCACGGTTTCATCGCTTTCTTCCAGCAGGCGCTGCAGCTCGATGATGGTCTTGCGCGGGATGATGACTTCCTGGCGCTCGAACTGCTGCTCGGTCTCCACCTGGCAGAACGCCAGGCGGTGGCCGTCCGTCGCCACGGCAATGATATTGCTGCCGTCCAGCACCAGGAGCAGGCCGTTCAGGTAGTAACGGATGTCCTGCTGGGCCATCGAGAAGTACACCATATTGAACAGGTGCTTCAGCGTCTTTTGCGGCAGGGTCACCGAGGCGTTGTAGCTGTCGGCCACCGAGACGGTCGGGAATTCCTCGGCCGCCAGGGTCTGCAGCGCGAAGCGCGACTTGCCGCTCTGGACCGCCAGGCGCTTGTTCTGCAGGGTCATGGTGACGTCGCCCGATTCCGGCAGCGCGCGCAGGATGTCGAGCAGTTTACGCGCGGCCACCGTGGTGCCGGTCACGTCGTCGCCCGAGCCGATATTGGCGTGCGTGGTGATCTGCACTTCGGTGTCGGTCGACAGGAAGGACACGCTCTCGCCGGTCTTGCGAATGAGGATATTGGCCAGAATCGGCATAGTGTGCCGACGCTCGACAATACCACTCACGATCTGCAGTGGCCGGAGAAGCGTATCTCGGGTGGTTTTGACCAATTGCATAGTTATCCTCAGTACGTTTGAAAGGTGGTGTGTTACTAAAGCGATATTGTGCCATTGCCTGAGGCAAACACAAATATTCCGCTCAAGGGCAGAAAATCAACCCTTGAGCGTCTGTTCCAGCACGTGCAGCTCGTGGTTGCACTCTGGATTCTTCTGGCGGTCGCCGGCAATCTTGCGCACCGCGTGCAACACGGTCGTGTGGTCGCGGCCGCCGAACAGTTCGCCGATTTCGGGCAGACTCTTTTGCGTGAGTTCTTTTGCCAGGTACATGGCGATCTGGCGCGGACGGGCGATGTTCGCCGGCCGGCGCTTCGAATACATGTCCGCGACCTTGATGTTGAAGAAGTCGGCCACCGTCTTCTGGATGTTTTCCACAGAGATTTGACGGTTCTGCACCGACAGCAGATCCTTGAGCGCTTCCTTGACCACGTCGATGGTGATGTCCTTGCCGTGGAAGCGCGAGTAGGCCAGGATCTTGCGCAGCGCGCCTTCCAGCTCACGGACGTTGGAGCGCAGGTGCTTGGCCACGAAGAAGGCGACGTCGTCCGACAGGGTCACGTCCTCGGACTGCGCCTTCTTCAAGAGGATCGCCACGCGCATCTCGAGCTCGGGCGGCTCGATCGCCACCGTCAGGCCGGAATCGAAGCGCGAGATCAGGCGGTCGTCCATGCCCGTGATCTCTTTTGGATACGTATCCGAGGTGATGATGATCTGCTTCTTGGCCGCGATCAGCGCCTCGAACGCATAGAAGAACTCTTCCTGCGTCCGGCTCTTGCCGCCGAAGAATTGAATATCGTCGATGAGCAGCATGTCGAGCGAGTGGTAATAGTGCTTGAAATCGTCGAAGCCCTTGCGTTGATAGGCGGTGACGACGTCGCGCACGTACTGCTCGGCGTGGATGTAGCGGATGCGCGCATTCGGCTGGTCGGCCATGACCTGGTTGCCGATCGCATGGATCAGGTGGGTCTTACCGAGGCCGACGCCGCCGTAGAAGAACAGCGGGTTGTACGACACGCCCGGATTGTTGGCGACCTGGATCGCGGCGGCGCGCGCCAGCTGGTTGGCCTTACCGGTCACGAAGCTGTCGAACGTCAGCTCGGTGTTGATGCGGCTTTGCTCGCGCTTGGGCGAGTTGGCGATGTTCAGGTTCTGGGTCGGGCTCGGGCTGGCGGACGGACTCGGGTTGTCGGCGCCGGGCGCAGGGCGCGGCGCATTGAAATCGACCGTGGCCGAATTGCCGGACGCGCTCGTGTCTGCCACCTTGCGGGCAGGATTGTTCTTTGGGTCGAGCACGAACTGCACCTCGACCGGCGCTTCCCAGTACTGGGCCGCCAGTTCGGTGATGCGAGTGGCGAACTGCGTCTTGACCCAGTCGAGCTTGAAGCGGTTGGGCGCAGCGATGCGCAGCTTGCCGTCTTCGTAGTCGAGGGCCACCAGCGGTTTGATCCACGCGCTGAATTGCTGCGGCGTGAGCTCGAGCTCAAGCTGCGCGGATGCTGACTGCCAAAAATTTTCCATACTTCGCTTTTGATTCGTAACACGCTATTTTACCTGTCTCGGCCGAAGTTATCCACAGGCGCTGCACATATTTTCCACCGAAACGGCAAGCCGGGGCGACCTCTTGCCAAGCTGGAAAGCTCGCACGATGGCGCTTGGCGAAACAACACCTGCCTTGACATGAGGGTGCGAAGTAGAGTCTAATTCAGGGTTCCCCGTCCGTGCGCCATGCCAGGCTGTGATTTTTCAGCGGCTGGTGGTTGGGCGACGAAAGACTTGCTGTGGCGTGACGCTGGTTTAACCTCGAGCGAAACTGTCATCGGCGCCGAATCTGACACGACGTCAGACCCGATTTTGCATCTTATTTTGCTTTAAGCGAGACCACCATGAAACGTACTTACCAACCTTCCGTCGTCCGTCGCAAGCGCACGCACGGCTTCCGCGCACGTATGGCTACCCGTGGTGGCCGTCAAGTCCTGAACGCTCGCCGCGCCAAGGGCCGCAAGCGTCTGGCTGTCTAAGTCACGCACCGCAGATCGATTGCGGTCGGTGATGACAGGCGAAGGTTCGCACGACTTCGCGCGCGTTCGGCGCATCGTTAAAACGGATGAATTTTCATCCGTTTTTCGTTTGCGGCCGACGCAAAAAACGGCGCATTTCGTGCTCTACACGCGTCCGAACGACCTGCCGCATGCGCGGCTGGGCGTCGTTGCGGCCAAGCGTTTCGCGCCGCGCGCGGTGACCCGCAATACGATCAAGCGCATGACGCGCGAGCTGTTCCGTACGAGCAGCCTGGCGCCGGTCGATTGCATCGTCCGCCTGTCGCGTCCCGTCAACGCCAAGGATGGCCCGGCCACCACGCGCGCCCTGAAGGCCGAGTTGAAAGTGGAACTGGCGCGCCTGTTCGCTTCCCAGAAGCCGCGCCCTGCGCGGGCCAGCTCGCCATGAAGACGCTGCTCGTCTGGTTGCTTCGCGGCTACCAGCTGCTGCTGTCCCCCATGCTCGGGCCGCGTTGCCGGTTCTATCCCAGCTGTTCCAATTACGCAATCGAAGCGCTGCGCGTCCATGGCGCCGCACGCGGTTCCTGGCTGGCCGCGCGCCGCGTGGGCCGCTGCCATCCGTGGAACGCGGGTGGCGTCGACCCGGTGCCGCCCAAAGACGGCGGCCCCAAGGAATCCCATTCAGCCGCTTGCGGTTGCAACCACTCCTGAAGACTCCAATGGAATTCAATAAACGTACTGTCCTGTGGATCGTGTTCGCCATCTCCCTGATTGTTCTCTGGAACAATTGGATGGTGGCTAACGGCAAGCAGTCGCTGTTCTCGGCGCAACCGCCGGCGCAAGTCGCTCAGCAGAATAAACCGTCGGACGTGCCGGCTGCCGCGCAGCCGGGCAGCGCCGCCGTGCCGGGTACTCCAGCAGCCGCGGCTACCGCCGTGCCCGGTGCTCCCGCCGCGCCGGCCGCGCCAGTCAGCCAGATCGTCACCGTCACCACCGACGTGGTGAAAGTCGACATCGACTCGGTCGGCGGTGTCATCAAGCGCCTCGAGCTGCTGCACTATCCGGATCACTTCGACAAGACCAAGAACCAGGTCCTGTTCAACGTAAACGGTCCGAACGTCTATCTGGGCCAGACCGGCCTGATCGGCACCAGCGCCGCCGGCGTGCTGCCGAACCACACCACGCCGTTCACCGTCAAGTCGGCGCAGACCACGCTGGGCGGCAACAACCAGGCGCAGGTCGTGCTGGAAGCCGAGCAGGGCGGCGTGCGCCTGACCAAGACGCTGACCTTCCGCAAGGGCGACTACCTGGTCGGCGTGCGTCATGACGTCACCAACATCAGCGCCGCGCCGATCCAGCCGTCGCTGTACCTGCAGCTGCAGCACGACGGCAACAAGCCGGCCACCGATTCGTGGTTCATGCCGAGCTACACCGGCCCGACCCTGTACACCGACGCCGACAAGTACCAGAAGCTGACCTTCGAGGAAATCGAAAAGGGCAAGGCCGATCACTCGACCAAGGCGGATAACGGCTGGGTCGCGATCTCGCAGCACTTCTTCGTCTCGGCCTTCATCCCGGCCGACAAGGCGCCGCGCGACATCTTCACCAAGAAGATCGCCAACAACCTGTATGCGATCGGCACCGTGCAATCGCTGGGCAACGTGGCGCCCGGCGCGACCGTGTCGACCGACACCCGCCTGTATTCGGGTCCGCAGGACGAGCAGATCCTGGAAACCATCACCCCGGGCCTGGAGCTGGTGAAGGACTACGGCATGCTGACCGTGATCGCCAAGCCGATCTTCTGGGTGATGACCCAGCTGCATTCGATGCTGGGCAACTGGGGCTGGACCATCGTCGCCCTGACCATCCTGATCAAGCTGGCCTTCTTCCCGCTGTCGGCCGCCGGCTACCGCAGCATGGCCAAGATGCGCGTCGTGACGCCGAAGATGCAGGCGATCCGCGAACGCTACAAGAGCGACCCGGCCAAGATGCAGCAGGCCACCATGGAGCTGTACAAGACCGAGAAGATCAACCCGCTGGGCGGCTGCCTGCCGATCCTGGTGCAGATGCCGGTGTTCTTCGCCCTGTACTGGGTGCTGCAGGCATCGGTCGAGATGCGCGGCGCGCCATGGGTCCTGTGGATCCAGGATCTGACCCAGCCCGACCCGTACTTCATCCTGCCGGTGATCTACGCGGTGTCGATGTACATCACGACCAAGCTGAACCCGCAGCCGACCGATCCGGTGCAGGCCAAGATGATGCTGTTCATGCCGATCGCGTTCTCGGTGGTGTTCTTCTTCTTCCCGTCCGGCCTGGTGCTGTACTGGGTGGTCAACAACATCCTGTCGATCGCCCAGCAATGGGTCATCACCCGCAAGTTCGAGAGCGGCGCGGCCAAGTAATTCGCAGCCTTCTCGTGAAAAGCCCGCGCTTCGAAAGCGCGGGCTTTTTGTTTTTGAAGATCCCGTATCCCTTACAATCGCCCCCATGAAACTCGATACATCACCCATCGCCGCCATCGCCACCGCTCCGGGCCGCGGCGGCATCGGCGTCGTGCGCGCCTCCGGAAAATCGCTCGCCTTCCTCGTCGACGCCCTGTTCCCCGGCGTGACGCTGGCGCCGCGCCATGCGACCTACATCCCGTTCAAGGCCGCCAATGGCGACATCATCGACGAGGGTCTGGCCCTGTACTTCAAGGGACCGCATTCCTATACCGGCGAGGACGTGCTCGAACTGCAGGGCCATGGCGGCCCGGTGGTGCTGCAGATGCTGCTGGCGCGCGTGCTGGAAGCCGGCGCGCCGTCCGGCCTGCGCCTGGCCGAGCCGGGCGAGTTCACGCGCCGCGCTTTTCTGAACGATAAACTCGACCTGGCCCAGGCCGAGGCGGTGGCCGACCTGATCGACGCCTCCACCGAAGCCGCCGCCAAGTCGGCCTCGCAATCGCTGTCGGGCGCCTTCTCGCAAGTGGTGCACAAGCTGGTCGACGGCACGATCAATCTGCGCATGCTGGTCGAGGCCACGCTCGACTTCCCGGAAGAAGAAATCGACTTCCTCGAAAAGTCGAACGCGCGCGGCCAGCTGGCCGGCATCATCGAAGCGCTGGAGAACGTGTTCCGCCAGGCGGCGCAGGGCGCGCTGCTGCGCGAAGGGCTGAACGTGGTGCTGGTCGGGCAGCCCAATGTTGGCAAGTCCTCACTCCTGAACGCGCTGGCCGGGGCCGAGGTGGCGATCGTCACCCCGATCGCCGGCACCACGCGCGACAAGGTGAGCGAGACGATCCAGATCGAGGGCATCCCGCTCAACATCATCGACACCGCAGGCATCCGCGCAGTGAGCGAAGAGATCGACGTGGTCGAGCGCATCGGCATCGAGCGCACCTGGGGAGAAGTCGGCAAGGCCGACGTGATCCTGCACCTGCTGGACGCGAATCTCGGCCCGAGCGCGGCCGACGAAGCGATCGTCGCGGCCTTCCCTCCCAACGTGCCGGTGGTGCGCATCTGGAACAAGATCGACCTGTCGGGGCACAAGCCGTCGAAGGACGAGAGCGCGGACGCCGTTCACCTGTATCTGTCGGCGCACGAAAAGCTCGGCATCGACCTGCTGCGCGCCGAACTGCTGCGCATCGCCGGCTGGCAGCAGACCGGCGAATCGCTGTACCTGGCGCGCGAGCGTCACCTGATCGCGCTGCGCGCCGCGCGCGAACACCTGGAGCTGGCGCGCCAGCATGCGATGCAGGACGACCAGTCGCTCGACCTGTTCGCAGAGGAGTTGAGGTTGGCGCAAGACCATCTGTCGAGCATCACCGGGCAATTCACGCCGGACGATCTGCTGGGCGTGATCTTCAGCCGCTTCTGTATCGGCAAGTAACGGTCAACAAGCGTCCAGCCGGCTCGTGCTAGGCTTGGAATATGGATCAATACAAGCCACCCCATCCCGCCGCGCCGATGCGGCGCACGGTCGCCAGGCTGGCCGCCATCGCGGTCGGCGCCAGCCTGCTGGCGTCCTGCTCCAGCCTGATCGGCCCGCGCCAGGTCGAGGTCCCGCTGCACAAGCTGCAGGCCGGACTGGACAAGCGCTTCCCCGTCAACGAGCGCCTGCTGGAACTGTTCGACATCCAGCTCACCCGTCCGCAACTGGCGATCCAGCCCGAGGATGACCGCGTCGCGCTGGCCGTCGAGGCCTTGGTCGCGCCGCCGTTCGCGCGCGCCTGGACCGGCAATATCGCGTTTTCCGGGCGCCTGTACATCGATCCGGGCCGCGCTGCCGTCATGATGGCCGAGCCGCGCGTCGATCGCCTGCAGCTCGGCAACCCCGAGGCGGAGCGTCACCTGACCCGCGTCGCCAACGGCCTGATCGACACCGTCGCGCGCGATATGCCGGTCTACACCTTCGAGCAGAAAGACTTGCGCTATGCGGGTGTGCAATTCGTTCCCACGCGGATCCAGACCACACGCAGCGGCCTGGTCGTGACGCTCGAGCCGGCAAAATAAGCCAGCGTACACAAGCGTGCACGCTGACAGTTGGCTTTACACTACGATTTTTGGCGGTGCATTGTGGCTCATACAGCGACAAACGTTGCACGCATGTCAAATCGCTCCCCGGCAGCCGGGCAGGGATTGCACCCGCCTGGCATTGGGCGCACACTGATACGCAACGAAAGTCGTGATGGGTTCGCCTGTCGCGGTCCGGCTTGCGCTTTCTCATGCGCACGGAGTTCCGCTGAAGTAATCTTTCTCTGACTAAAGGCTGCCGTATCAGGGGGTGGATCTTGGAAACGACACACGAGAGTCTTCCGGACAGTGGGCTGCCCGCCGAGCCGCCGGTGGCCGTCTCAATTGCCTCCACAGGCAGCATGCCGACCCGCGCCAGTCTTCCGGCCAAGGGCTCGTGCTGGTACTGCGAAAAGCCGCTCGACAGCGTGCGGCGCTTTTGCGGCAAGTCCTGCGCCGATTCATTCGACGAAGAAGCCGAGTTCACGCGCTGATGGTTAGCGCGGGCCGGCCTGCTCCAGCAGCGCCAGCGCGTTTTCGAAATCGAAGCGCCTGAGCGCCGCGTCGAACGCCGCCACCTTCTCGCTTCCCATGCCCGCCAGCAGGCGCGGACGCAGTTGCGCGGCCAGGTCCGGCGCGCGCCCGTCGCCGATGTCGAGCATGTCGCGCAGGCGCGCCAGGTCGTCCCGGGCGGCCGGCGAGGTGGTCGGCGAGCCTGCCGACGCCGGCGCCGCCGTTTCAGGCGCAGCCAGCAGCGCGTCGACTTCCGCCAGCACCCGCGCCAGCTCCTCGTCCAGCGCCGCGATCAGCGCCAGCGGCGCCGCGCCGCCGGCCTTCAGCGCCAGTTCGACGTCCAGCGCCAGCCGGCGCAGCCGGTTCGCTTCGATCATCCCCGCCGCGCCCTTGAGCGTGTGGGCGATGCGGTGGGCCAGCACGGCGTCGCCGGCATCCAGCGCCGCGTGCAGGCGCGCCGCGAGGTCGCGGTAGTCGCCGGCGAAGCGTCCCAGTACGCGCAGGAACAGCGGGCGGTCATCCATTACCCGCTCCAGTCCGGCCGCGAAGTCGATGGCCGGCGCGCCGGGCGCCGCCGCTGCGCCGCTCACCGCGTCGTGAACGACCAGGCGCGCGACACCGCCGCGCCATTGACCGTACCGGTGAAATTGACCTCGTAGGTCGTGGCCGCGCGCAGCGGGAGCACGGGGATGATGGAGGCCGCGGTCGGCTGCCCGAGCGGATCGACGCGCAGCACCTGCAGGTCGGCGCCGCCGCGCGGGCGCACCGTGAAGCTGCCGACCGCCAGCGTCGAATCGAGATTGGTGTGCACGCTGATCGGATACCCCACCTCGTTGCGGTCGGGGACCGGGTCCGGTTCCTCGGTGTCGCTCAGGAAGTTGGGCGCGACCCCGGTCTGGCCGTTGAAGGGCCAGGTGACGATCGCGCCGCGCGCGATGCCGGGGCCGTAGCCGTTGCGGCTGGCGAAATCGGCGGTGAAATAGTGGTAGCCGCGGCTGGCGCTGGCGGCGCCGGTGCCGATCTCGCGGAACATCGGCTCGAAGATCACGAAACGGTGATAGATCGCCGTGATCAGTTCTTCGGTCATGAAGAAGCCCGAGCCGTTGTTGCTGCCGGAGATGACCTCGCCATAGGCGAAACCGCGCGTCCGATCCAGCGTGTAGCCGGCCGCGTTCAGGCGATCTTCCAGCTTGGCGCCGGTGAATCCCTGGAGGCCCGGCTTCTGGTCGTGGCTCATCAGGTTGTTGATGCGCAGGTATTCGGAGTGCCCGAGCGCGGCATTGTCGATCTGCGCGTTCTGGCTGACCGTCGGCACGCCGGCCTGGGCGCGCCGGTAGTTGATCCAGTTGCGGCCATCGACGGCGATATTGGCGGTCAGGGCGGGGGCATCCGCGGCCGGGGTGGGCGCGGGCGCAGCGGGGCTTGGCGTGACCGCCATGCCGCCACCGGATTCTCCTGTCGGACTGCCGCCGCCACCGCCGCCGCATGCACTCAGGGCCAGGGCAGCGCCCAGGATCGCGGCAATCGACTGCCAGCGTGGCGTATAGCTCATCTTGCAACTCCTGTCAATACATAAGCGTGGGGCATCATTCTAGGCCAAAAACAGGGATCATGACCGCCGCTGCAACCATCGCGCAACACCCTCGCAGGGCACCCTGTAGAATAAGCCAACATTTCCCTTGTCGAGTCGACCATTGAAGCTATCTAACCAGCAACGCCTCGCGCGCGCCAAGTTCGCCCTGCCCAGTTCCGTGACGCTGCTGTCGATCGCCTGCGGCTTCGCCAGCATCGTGATCTCGGTCGACAACGCGCGCGTCGGCGACCCGGACGACTTCCGCCTGGCCGCGATCCTGCTGGTGCTGGCCGGCGTGTTCGACGCGCTCGACGGTTTCGTGGCGCGCGCCACCAATACCCAGTCCAGCTTTGGCGTGCAGCTCGACTCGATCGCCGACGTGATGAACTTCGGCTGCGCGCCCGGCCTGCTGCTGTACTGCTACGGCTTCACCCAGCTGGGCGACGTGCATCCGACCCTCGAACGCATGGGCGGCCTGGCCTGCTTCGTGTTCGTCACCTGCGGCGCGTTGCGTCTGGCGCGTTTCAATATCAGCCATGGCCGCACCGACCCGCGCTACTTCGTCGGCATGCCGATCACCGCCGGCGCGGCCTGCGTCGCCTCGGTGGTGGTGGCCTGGCCCGATCCCGTCATCGCGACGGCGCCGGCCTTCCTGGTGTGCGCACTGATGGTTTGCGTCGGCGCGCTGATGGTGTCGACCATCCGCTTCCCCAGCTCCAAGCACCCGAAGGGCAAGGTGATGCTGGCGCTGCTGGGCGTGTGCCTGGTGCTGCTGGCGCTGCTGCAGGAGCGCTTCTTCGTGCTGTTCTTCCTGCTCTACGTGTGCGCCACGCTGCTGCTGAACATCGGCTGGAAGCTGGGCTGGCGCGGCGTGGCGCCGCCCAAGGTGTTCGAAGATTAAGTCACGCGATTAAGTCACGCGAACTTGTCGAGCATCGCCGCCAGGTGCGCGGCGCGGGCGCGGGCGTCGTCCAGGTCCTCGGCGTCGCCGGTCTGGGTCAGGATCGATGAGGTCAGCAATTGCACGAAGGAGCGGTCGAGCGCCTTGCGCGCCGCCGCCATCTGCTGCGCGACGGCGTCGCAGTCCGACGGCGAGTCGGCCAGCGCGATCAGTTTCTGCACGCCGCGCAGCTGGCCTTCGATGCGGGCCAGCCGGTTCAGCAAATCCTTCTTTTGCTGCGCGCTGAGGGCCTTGCCCTCGACGATCCGGAGCGGGCCCTCGACCATCTCAGGCCACCTCGTGCCCGCGCGCGGCGCGCAGGATGCGGAACCAGTCCTCGCGTTCGAGCTCGAAGCTGGCGCCCAGCACCGCCTCGCGGATCGCCGCGATGCGCCCGCTGCCGGTGAGCGGGATTGGCCGGCAGGGCAGGCGCATGATCCACGCGAACACCACGCTGCAGAACGGCTTGCCGATGCGCTCGGCCACGTCCTGGATGACCTGGCGCAGCGCGGCGGCGCGGTCATCGGCCATGTCGAACAGGCGTCCGCCGCCCAGCGGCGACCAGATCATCGGCGCGATGCCCAGGTCTTGCAAGCCGTCGAAGGTCTGGTCGAACATCGGCGCGGTGTGCAGGGGAGAGAACTCGACCTGGTTGGTGGCCAGCGGTATGCGGCGGTTGAGCGACTCGAACTGGTGGCGCGTGAAGTTCGACACGCCGAAGTGCAACACCTTGCCGTCCTGCTTCAGGCGCGTGAAGGCCGCGGCGATCTCGTCGAATTCCATCAGCGGATCGGGACGGTGGATCAGCAGCAGGTCGAGGCGGTCGGTGCCCAGCTTGCGCAGCGACTCCTCGGCCGAGCGCATGATGTGGCTGGCGCTGGTGTCGTAGTGCTGGATGGTGTGGCCTGGGTGCTTGTTCGACAACAGCTTGATGCCGCACTTGCTGACCAGCTCCATGCGCTCGCGCAGCGACGGTTGCGCGCGCAGGGCTTCGCCGAACAACTCCTCGACGCCGTAGTTGCCGTAGATGTCGGCGTGGTCGAAGGTCGTCACGCCCAGCGCCAGGCACTGTTCGATGAAGTCGACGCGCGCCGCCACCGGCATGTCCCATTCGACCATGCGCCACATGCCGGCCACGATGCGCGACAGTTCGAGGCCGCCATCGCGCGTCGGAATGCGGGGGGTGAGAAGTTCGGCGGGCGCTTGCGGCATCGGGTTCTTTCGTGATGACTGGATGGCATCATTATAGCGGCCGGAAGCCTGGCCCGCGTCAGCCGCCGCGCATGAAAAAAGCCCGTCCGGCATAAGGCGCGGACGGGCTTTCGACGATCGAAGGCGGATGCTTACCGCATCCGGCTTATTGCATCCAGAGGCGCATCGAATCCCAGGCGCGTCCAAAAATGCTCGCTTCCTGCACTTCTTCCAGCGCCACCACCGGCAGCACCAGCAGCGGCTTGCCGTCGACCGTCATCTTGAGGGTGCCGACCTGGCCGCCCAGCGCCAGCGGCGCGACCAGCGGGTCGCGGCGCTCCAGCACCGGCTTGAGCTTGCCCGCCACGCCCTTCGGCACGGTGACCAGGATGTCGCGCGTGAAGCCGATCTTGACGGTCGATTGCGCGCCCTTCCAGATGGACGGGGTCTGGATTGCCTGGCCTTTCGAGTACAGCTTGACGGTGTCGAAGTTCTGGAAGCCCCAGTTCAGGAGCTTCTGGCTTTCCTGCGTGCGCACGTCGGTCGAGCTGGTGCCCAGCACCACCGAGATCAGGCGGCGTTCGCCGGTGCTGCCGTTGGGACGGCGCGCCGAGGTGATCATGCTGTAGCCCGAGGAGGTGGTGTGGCCGGTCTTCATGCCGTCCACGGTCGGGTCCAGCCACAGCAGGCGGTTGCGGTTCTGCTGGGTGATCTTGTTATAGGTGAACTGCTTGATCGAGTCGATCTTGTACAGGTCGGGGAAATCGCGGATCACGTGGGCGGCCAGCTGCGCCAGGTCGGCCGCGGTCGAGTAGTTGTTCGCGTCCGGCAGGCCGTGCGGGTTGGCGAAGCGGGTGCTCTTCAGGCCCATGCGCTGCGCTTCGCGGTTCATCAGGGTGACGAAGGTGGCTTCGTCGCCCGCCACCGCTTCGGCGATGGCGACCGCGGCGTCATTGCCGGACTGGATCATCAGGCCATGCAGCAGGTCGTTGATCGACACCGGCACGCGTGGATCGATGAACATCTTCGAGCTGCTGGCGTCGACTTTCCAGGCGCGCTCGGACACGTTCACCATCTGGTCCAGGGAAATGCGTTTGTCGCGGATCGCGGCAAAGGCGACGTAGGCCGTCATGACCTTCGTCAGCGATGCCGGTTCGATGCGCATATTCTGTTCTTGCGAGGCGATGACCTGGCCGCTCGTCGCGTCGAGCAGCAACCACGATTTGGCGGCGATGGCGGGCGCGGGCACGGTTTGCGCACTGGCCGAGACCATCACCAGGCTGGCGGCGAAGGCCGCTAACAGTTTTTTCATGGGGAGTATTTCGTCATTAAAAGTAGAGCGGTGGTGGAGCGCAAGGCAATGCCCCGAAGGAAGCATTGCCTCAAGAGAAGGGAATTATTATAGGGGGTTGTTGCGACTAAATGTCACGTCGCCACAGTTGAATCACGAGATTTTTAATGTGGCCGAGCTTGCGATGGAAGAAGTGGTCGGCGCCTGTAATGACGGTGACAGGCAGGTCGAGCGGTCGCGCCCAGTCGAAAACTTCCTTCAGGGTAATAGTATCGTCCAGTTCGCCGTGGATCAGGATCGTGTCCTGCGGCACTTCCGGCATCGGCCACTTGCCGGCCGCCGTGCCCACCAGCACCAGGCGCTCGGCCGGCCGGCCTTCGGCCGCCAGGCGCAGCGCGAATTGCGCCTGGACGAAGGTGCCGAACGAGAAGCCGGTCAGCGTGATCGGCAGGTCCGGATATTGTTCGCGCATGTGGGCATACATGACGGCCATGTCGTCGACCTCGCCCCGGCCCTCGTCGTGCACGCCTTCGGATTCGCCCACGCCGCGGAAATTGAAGCGCGCCGCCGCATAGCCGAGCGTCACGAAGGTGCGCGCCAGGGTCTGGGCCACCTTGTTTTCCATGGTGCCGCCATACAGCGGATGCGGGTGCGCCACCAGGGCGACGCCGCGCGGCGCGCCTTCCGGCAGGTCGAGCAGGCATTGCATCTTGCCGGCGGGGCCGTCGAGTTGGAACTTGTGCGAATGGATGTTCATAAAGCGTCTTGTCGGATCAGATCTTGAGGCGGTCGACGACCTTGCCGCCGACCAGGTGGGTATCGATGATGTCGTCGATGTCGTCGTTGTCGACGTAGGTGTACCAAGTGCCTTCCGGATAGACCACCAGCACCGGGCCTTCCTCGCAGCGGTCGAGGCAGCCGGCCTGGTTGATGCGCACCTTGCCCTGGCCGCTCAGTTCCAGTTCCTTGATGCGTTTCTTGGCATGCTTCTGCGCCTTCTCGGCGCCGCACTTGCCGCAGCTCGGGCGCGCATCCTTGCCCTCGCGGATATTCATGCAGAAAAATACATGATGCTTGTAAAACTGCTCGTCATTCACTTGGTCGTTCATGTCGTTCTCATTGGAAAGAGTGGCATGGCGTCGCGCCAAAGCGCCATGATACGCGCTCTTATTGCCGATTGAGTTTATGCGAGGGCAGCAGCAAGAACCACAGGGCAACGAAAGGCCAGGCCAGCGACAGGAACTGGGCCGCGCCATTAAAGTTGAGGAACTTGCCCTGCACCCAGCCCTGCAGGGTGGACGAGAAATACGGGTTCACCGGGATCGTATTGACCACCACCAGCGCCAGGATCAGGGTCACGACCGCCAGCCGGCGCTGCGCCACCTGCGGCGCGAACACCAGGCCGGACAGCATGATCAGGCCGATCAAAAAGCCGCCTTCGGCGCCCGGGGTGACCCAGACCAGCGCGTTATCGGGCCGGAACAGCAGCGAGCTGGCGAAAGCCTTCACCACGAGTGCGCCCGCCAGCAGGGCCAGCATGAGCCAGAAGCGCGGGGCGCCGCGGCGCACCAGGCACATCAGGGTGAGGGCGGCGCCGGTCATGCCGCAGGCGGTGATGATGGTTTCGGACAGCCAGTACTGCTCCACGCTCATGATGTCGTCGCCGGGGCGCAGCATGGCCACCAGGTCGATCTCGGTGTCGAGCCAGGACGACATCCAGCCGGACAGGATCGGCAGCACCTGGCCGTGGCCGAACAGGTAGCTCTGCGGGTAGATCTGGGCCAGCGGCCACATCGCCACCAGCACCAGGCCCTGGCTGGCGTGCGGCGCGAACCAGCGCTGGCGCAGCTTGAACAGGCGGCTGCGGTCGAGCAGGCCCGGGGCCCACAGCGCGCCGAGGATGGCGCCCAGGAAGCAGCCGCCGGCATTGGTGACGAAGTCGAGGTTCGACGGCACGCGGCTGGGCAGGTAGGTCTGCACCGCCTCCATCGTGCCGGTGGTGAGCAGCCCGGCGAGCGTGGCCAGCAGCACCGCCCACACGCCGCGCACGCGCGGATACATCGACAGCACCAGCAGCATGCCGAACGGGATGTAGCCGACGATGTTGACGCCGGCGTCGAAGCCGGTCCAGTAGCGCTGCTTGACCAGGTTCAGGAAGGCCAGCGGCGAGATGCCGCTGTCGCGCCAGCCGGTGAACGGAAACCAGCTGGCGTAAACGATCAGGAGCAGGTAGGCCAGCAGCGCGGCGCGCACGATGGGCGAGCCGCGCGAGCGGCCTGCCGCCACCTCTGCCGGGACTTCCGCTTCGGTCATTTGCCTTGCAGGTTCAGGGTGGCGAGCCAGGCGCCGATGTCTTCCGCCAGCCCGTCGGTGCTGGCCGCCAGCGCCGCCGCGCCGCCGGCCGCGTCCTGGCTCGATGCCGGCGTGCTGCGCTCGAAGCTGCGCTGGTCGATCAGGCGGTGTTCGGTAAACACCGAGGCGCGCAGCATGATCCGGCCTTCGCTGCGGTCCGCGCTAGGGAACGCGTGCACGAAGTCGTCGATCTCGATGCGCAGGATCGGCACGCCATTGGCGGCGTCGGTGGCCGACAGCACCTTCATGTGCGCCTGCGACAGGCGGGTCTTGATGCGGGTGGTGACCAGGGCGACCGGCGTGGCGCTCCAGCGGCTGCTGGCGTAGGTGCGCGCCTGCTGGGCATCGGCGTAGTTCAGGCGGTAGAACATGCGCTCGGTGTCGAGCCCGCTGGGGCCGGTGACG
Organism: Massilia timonae CCUG 45783; assembly: GCF_000315425.1. Taxonomy (GTDB): domain Bacteria; phylum Pseudomonadota; class Gammaproteobacteria; order Burkholderiales; family Burkholderiaceae_D; genus Telluria; species Telluria timonae. The sequence goes on from NZ_JH992922.1 coordinate 1,276,040, forward strand.
TCCATCACCACGATCGCGAGCGGAGCGGCGGGCGGCGTGGCCGGGGTGAATGGCCGCAGCGACGGCGCGCCGAAGTCGTAGACGGTGTTCTGCGCGCGTTCCTGGCTGGCGCAGCCGGCCAGCAGCAGAGCACAGGCGACGGCGGCCGCCGCGGGAAAGCGGAAGGATTGACGGTTCACGGTGGTCCTCATTTGGTCGGGGGCACGAAGCCCGGCTCGCCGGGGCCGGGCGCGTCGCCCGGGGTGCCGAACAGGATGCTCTGCGGGCGGTCGGAGAACGAGTTGGCGGTGCGCCGCACCGCGCGCAGCGAGGCGCGCGCCTCGTCGGTCATCCGCACCACGTGCGGCAGGGTTTCCAGTTCCAGTTCGCTGGTGGCCGCGCCGAGCGCGCCGATGGTGGTGTTCAGGCGCTCGATCGGGCCGTCCGGCGCCTGCAGGCGGGTCGCCAGCTGGTCGTAGTTGCGCGTCATCGCGGTGGCGCTGGTGGCCAGGGTGTCGATCGAATCCATGCTGCGGTCGACCTTCTTCACCAGGCCGGGCAGCTGGTCGAGCACCGGATCGAGGCGCTGCGGAATGGCGGCGTAGGCGTCGGCGGCGCGGTCGACGCTCTCGAAGGCGCCGACCATCTTGGCGCGGTTGTCTTCGCTCAGCAGCTCGTCGAGGCTGGCGGTCACTTTCTCTGCCTTTTCGAGGATCGCCAGGCCGCGGTCTTCGAGCTGGTCGAGCAGGCCCGGACGCAGCGGGATGCGGGCAATGCGTTCGCCATTCGTCGCCAGCCGCGGCGAACCGGTGCGCTCGTCGTCGAGCTGGATGAAGGCGATGCCGGTGACGCCCTGGTAGCCGAGGGTGGCGTAGGTGGTGCTGGTGATCGGCGAGGCGGCGTCCACCGACAGCTTGATGAGGATCTGGCCGGTGACGCGCGGGTCGAACACGATCTCGTCGACGCGGCCGACCTCCAGGCCGCGGTAGCGCACCGTGGCTTGCGGGTTCAGGCCGGGGATCGACTGGGTGGTGACGATCTCGTAGGGCACCAGCTCGGTCTTGTCGCGGTTGAACCAGAGGCCGACCAGGATGGTCGCCACCAGCAGCGCGATCGTGAAGATGCCGGTCATCAGGGCATGCGACCTGTTTTCCATAACTATCGATTCTCCGATTCATGCTGGGCGTGGCGCTCGTCGAGCACTTCCAGCGCCCGCTGGCCGCGCGGGCCCAGGAAAAAGTGTGTGATGAAGGGATGCTCGACCTGCAGCACGTCGCACGACGGTCCCACCGCCAGCACGTGCTTCTCGGCCAGCACCGCGATGCGCGAAGACAGCGCGAACAGGGTGTCCAGGTCGTGCGTGACCATCACCACCGTGAGCTTCAGTTCGCGGTGCAGGGTCTGGATCAGGGTGACGAAGGCGTCCGACAGGTCGGGATCCAGTCCGGCGGTCGGTTCGTCCAGGAACAGCAGCTGCGGCTCGAGCGCCAGCGCGCGCGCCAGGGCGGCGCGCTTGACCATCCCGCCCGACAGGTCGGCCGGCATCTTGTTGGCGTGCTCGGGGCCCAGGCCGACCATATTCATCTTGAGCAGCACGGCGTCGCGGATCACGTCCTCGGGCAGCGAGCGCAGCTCGCGCATCGGCAGGGCGATGTTGTCGAACACGCTCAGCGCCGAGTACAGCGCGCCCTGCTGGAACAGCATGCCCCAGTGGTTGCGCATGCGCTGCAGCTGTTCGGGCGAGGCCGCGCTGATGTCCTCGCCGAACACGTGCACGCTGCCCTGCGACGGCCGCTCGAGGCCCAGCATCTGGCGCAGCAGCACGGTCTTGCCGGTGCCCGAGCCGCCGACGATGGTGAGGATTTCGCCGCCGTAGATCTCGAGGTTCAGGTCCTGGTGCACCACCGTGCGTCCAAAACGGGTCCACAGGTTGCGGATCTGGACCACCGGCGCGCCGACTTCCTCGTCGGGGCGCAGGTTCAGCTCCTGGCGGCGTCGTTTGGTGTCTGGCATCAGAAGCCCGTCCCGCTGAAGATGATGGCGTACACCGCGTCGGCCAGGATCACCACCGTGATCGCGGTGACCACTGAGGTGGTGGTGCCGCGGCCCAGGCTCTCGGTGTTGGGCTTGATGCGCAGGCCGAAGTGGCACGAGATCAGGGCGATCAGCACCCCAAAAGTAGCGCCCTTGAGCAGGCCAATGGTGTAGTTCACGAACGGCACCGCGTCCGGCAGCTTTTGCAAAAAGTAGCGGAACGACATGCCCATCTCGATCTTGGCCGAGACCATGCCGCCCAACAGGGCCATGGCGTCGGTCCAGACCACCAGCAGCGGCATCGAGATCGCCAGGGCGACCACCTTGGGCATGATCAGGCGGTAGCCATGCGAGATGCCCATCACCAGCATGGCGTCGAGTTCTTCGGTCACCCGCATCACGCCCAGCTGGGCGGTGATCGAGGAGCCGGAGCGGCCGGCGACCAGGATCGCGGCCAGCAGCGGACCCAGTTCGCGGATCACCGCCATGCCCAGGATGTTGACGAGATAGGCGTCGCCCCCGAACATGCGCAGTTGCTGCGACGACAGGTAAGAGAGCACGATCCCGATCAGGAAGCCGACCATGGCCGTGATGCCCAGCGCCTGGAAGCCGGAGTGATAGATATTGGCCGAGATTTCGCGCCACGGCCCGGTCTGGGGACGGCGCAGGAAGCGGCCCAGGTCCTGGATCACGATCCCGATCAGGCCGATGAAGCTGCGCAGGTGCTCGAAGAAGTTCAGGATGCCGGCGCCGAGCACGATCACCCAGTGGAAGGGGCTGGTGCGGTGGCGCGGCAGCTTGATGTGGCTGGCTTCCTCGATACGGCGGAACAGGTCTTCCTGGCGCGGGTCGAGCTTGAGGCGCTTGGGGCGCTCCTTGTTCCAGGTATTCCAGAACATCTGGGCGCCGATATGATCGAGGCTTTCGATGCCGGACAGGTCCCATTCGCACGCCCCCTTGTCCTTGAGGCCGGCCAGCTGGCGCGTGATGCCCTTGAGGACGCCGCGCTGCGACAGGCCGTGGACTTGCCAGACCCCCTCGGCAATGACGGATTGGCCGGCCCCCTGGCCGGACTGTTGAATGGTTAATGTTGGCGCATTTTCAATCCGCATTGCGCCAGTGTAAAAGAGAATCGTTACTGTTGCCAGCCGCGATCCTCTTGCGTGTTTGCCCCGTCAGGCAGCCAGATGGCGGACCTGGCGCGCCGGAGCGACCGCTTTCGGCGCATCCGCCTGCTTTACCGGGCGGGTCGGGGCGTCGACCTTGCCGGCATAGTCGCTGGCCAGCAGCGCCGCCGCTTCGCCGGCATCCATGCCGCGCACCTGCAGCCACTGGGCCACCAGCTTGGCCAGGCGGTCCAGCGCGATGCGGTGGGTGGCGTCGGTGTTCGCATAGATCCAATCCGAGAAGGCCATGAAGTTGTCGAACGGCGCCTCGCCCAGCAGCACCGGGATGGTGTTGGCGAAGCGGCCCGAGTTGGCCACCAGGTCCCAGTAGCGGGCGAAGCGCACCAGGCGCTGCATGGTGGCGAAATCGATCCTGTTCGTCGCCAGCACGGTGTAGGGCGGGTAGGGATCGTAGACCATGCCGAAATCCTGGGTATGGCGGATGATCGGCGTGCCGCGCAGGCGCTTGAGGATGCCGAACTGGATCTCTTCGGCGCCCAGGCTCACCAGGTGGTCGAAGCCGCGCGCGAAGCTGGCCACGTCTTCGCCCGGCAGGCCGGCGATCAGGTCCACGTGCAGGTGGGCGGTGGAGTGCCGGGTTAGCCAGCGGATGTTCTCGGCCGCTTTTTCATTGTTCTGGCGCCGGCTGACCAGGGATTGCACCTCGGGGTTGAAGCTCTGGATGCCGATCTCGAACTGCAGCGCGCCGGCCGGGAATTTGGCGATGGTCTCCTTCAGCGCCTCGGGCAGGTGGTCGGGCACCAGTTCGAAGTGGGCGTAGACCGGGTCGTTCGGCGCCGCCTCGATCTTGTCGAGGAAGAACTGCATGATGCGCAGGCTGGTCTTGACGTTCAGGTTGAAGGTGCGGTCGACGAACTTGAACAGGCGCGCGCCTCGGGAGTACAACAGCTCGAGCTCGGCCAGGAATGTATCCAGGGGGAAGGGCCAGGCCGTCTTGTCGAGCGAGGACAGGCAGAATTCGCACTTGAACGGGCAGCCGCGCGAGGCTTCCACGTACAGGGTGCGGTGGGCGATGTCTTCCTCACTATATAAAGAGTAGGGCAGGACGATGTCTTCCATCGGCGGCTGCACACCCGCATGCACCTTCATGATCGGCTTCGGGCCGTCCAGGATCTCGCGGCACAGCTTGGGGAAGGTGACGTCGCCCCAGCCGGTGACGACGTAGTCGGCCAGCTTGACGATCTCTTGCTCGCCCGTCTCGTGCGAGACTTCCGGTCCGCCCAGGATGATGGTGAGCTGCGGCGCCACGCGCTTGAGCAGGGCCACCAGGCGGGTGGTCTCTTCCACGTTCCAGATATAGACGCCGAAGCCGACGATGCGCGGCGCGTGCGCCAGGATGCGCTCGACCAGGTCGGTGGTCTTGGCGCCGATGACGAATTCCTGGATCGTCGTCCGCTCTTGCAGCGGGCCCATATTGGCCAGCAGGTACCGCAGGCCGAGCGAGGCGTGCGTATAGCGGGCATTGAGGGTCGAGAGCAGGATCGTCATGGCGGGGAAAGGAGGGCGGCGGCGGGAAAGGCGGTATTTTACTGTGATTGCCAGCTCTCTTCTTTATATGGAAGCGTCTTTCGGGTGTGTTTTTGTGGCTTGGTGGGTAATAACGCTGGTGCTCGGCAGGATTGCTTGTTAGAATGCACGCCGGAATTCAGGAAGCCTGTTGCCCAGTAGCGGAACAGTTTTCCAGCAAGTTATGCCTGATGACCATAGCAAGTCGGTACCACCCCTTCCCATCCCGAACAGGACCGTGAAACGACATTGCGACGATGATAGTGCTGCAACCAGTGTGAAAGTAGTTTATCGTCAGGCTATTCAATAGAGAGAAAGCCCACCAGATGTCTGGTGGGCTTTTTTGCTTTCTGCGGTACTGAAACGACGGTGTTGCATAAAACTTATTTATTTTGAATATTTGCGCATAAGTGATGGTGCGTGGGCACTAGTTTAGAGCTAAAGTTGTTGCACCTTTTGCCCTTCGTTCCGCCATCTTCCAATATGCGGCCGTCGCCGCGGAAAGCGCCCTGATGAAACCTCCTGTCCCTGCGGTCCGGTTTCTGTTTGTCTCGATGCTCGCGCTGGCGCTTGGCGGTTGCAGCAGCGACGACGATCCCGCGCCACCACCACCGCAGCCGCCTTCCGAACCCGCCGCCCGCGTCCAGGTCGAGCTTGCACGCACGACGCATGGCGTGCCGCATGTGCGCGCCGATGATTTCCACGGCCTTGGCTATGGGCTGGCCTATGCCTATGCCCAGGACAATGTCTGCATGTTCGCCGACTCCCTGTTGACCGTGCGTGGCGAGCGCTCGCTGTTCTTCGGCGCCGATGCGCGTCCGCGCCAGCGCACGGGCGACGAGTATGGCGGCGGCAGCGGATTCATGGACTTGAACAATGAAGAGAGCGACTTCTTCTTCAAGGGCTACCTCGATATCGGTCAGTTGCGCGCCGGCTATGCCGCGGGGCCGCGCGAGCCGCGCGATCTGCTCGAAGGCTTTGTCGAAGGTTATAACCGCTACCTGAAGGATGCCGGCGGCAAGCTGCCGGCCGCCTGCGCCGACGCCAAATGGGTGCGGCCGATGACGCTCGACGATATGGTTCTGGTGGTGGCGGAGAAGGCGCTGCACGCCTCGGGCCAGGCCTTCGCCAGGGATTTCGTCGCGGCCGGGCGGGTGCCCGGGGCCAGCGTGAGCCTGGCTAAAAGGGCGTCGCGCAAGATCGACGCCTCGTCGCTGGTGGCGCAGCTGGACCAGCTCAACCGACAAGGGTTCGGGAGCAATGCGCTGGCGGTGGGCAAGGACTTGTCCGCCAATGGCCGTGGGCTGTTGCTGGGTAACCCGCACTATCCCTGGACCACGACCGACCGCTTCTACCAGGCTCACCTGACCGTGCCGGGGCGCTATGACGCGATGGGCGTGATCATCGGCGGCATCCCGGCCGTCGTGATCGGCTTCAATCGCGATGTGGCGTGGAGTCACACGGTGACGTTTGCCTATCACTTCACCACCTTCCGGCTGGCGCTGGACCCCGCCGACGCCAGCGGCACCACGTATGTATATGACGGCGAGCGGCGCAGGATGACGTCGAAGACGGTCCACGTCGATGCGCTGCTGCAGGACGGATTGATTGGCCGGCGCAGCAAGACCTTTTATTTCAGCCACCAGGGCGCCGTCATCAGCCGGCCGGCGGCGGGCATGACGTGGACGGCGGAGGCCGCCTATGTGCTGGCCGACCCGAACCGCAGCAATACGCGCCTGCTCGAGCAGTGGCTCGGCATCGGCACCGCCGGCGGCGTGCGCGCGCTCAAGGATTCGCTGGACAAGGTGGTGGGCCTGCCGTGGGTGAATACGGTTGCGGCCGACCGTGAAGGCAATACGCTGTACGCGGACGCCAGTGTCGTGCCGCACATGAACGCCGACAAGTTCGTCAACGGCTGCCTGTTGCTGCAGGCGGCGCTGCTGTTCGATGGTTCGCGTAGCAGTTGCGGCTGGGGGCAGGATGCGGGCGCGCCGCCCGGCATTTATTCTCCGGCCACTGCGCCGTGGATGATGCGCACCGACTATGTGGGCAATTCGAACGACAGTTATTGGCTGGCCAATCCCAAGGCTTTGCTGACCGGACCTGCGCCGCTGGGCTACTCGCCGTTGTATGGGCGGATCAATGTCGAGCAGAGCCTGCGCACGCGGATCGGTTTCCGCCAGGTCGAGGATGTGCTGGCCCAGCGCAGCAAACTGGGCCTGGGCGACATGCAGGCGCTGGCGTTCTCGAACCGCGTGTATGCGGCCGAGCTCGTGTTGCCGGAACTGTTGCCGGCCTGTGCGGCGGCGAGCGATGCATTGGTAAGACGGGCTTGCGCGGCGCTGCAGGGCTGGGATCGCCGCGCCGATCTCGATAGCCGTGGGGCGGTGCTGTTTCGCGAATTCTGGAGCAGGGCGACGGCGATTCCGAACAAATGGGCGGCGCCCTTCGATCTGGCCGATCCGGTGAATACGCCGTTCGGGGTGGCCTCCACAGCCATGCCGGCGATGCTGGCGGCGCTCAAAGGGGCGGCGGACAAGCTGCAGTCGCTCGGCGTGCCGTTCGATGGCCGGCTGGGTGACTACCAGGTCGAGCCGCGTAACGGCGTGCGCATTCCTCTGCATGGCGGCAACGGCAATCAGGAAGGAACCTATGGCTCGCTGACCATGCGCAGCGGATTGACGGCGCAGGGCTATGTCGGTGCACACTGGGGACAGAGCTATATCCAGACCGTGACGTTCGACGAGCAGGGCCCGGTGGCCCAGGCCATGCTGACCTATGGCCAGTCGACCGATCCCAGGTCGCCCTGGTATGCCGACCAGACCATGGTGTATTCGCGCAAGGAGTGGCCCAGCCTTCCCTTTACGCCAGAGAAGATCCGGGCCGATCCGCATTACACGACGGTCACGCTGCGGGAGTAGCGATCGCGTCCAGCTGCGCCAGGGCGTCTTTCGGTAGCACGAGCTGGGCTGCGGCCAGGTTTTCGCGCAAATGGACGGGCGACGAGGTGCCCGGGATCAGCAGGATATTCGGCGAGCGCTGCAGCAGCCAGGCGATCGCCACCTGCATGGGTGTCGCGCCGAGTTGCGCGGCAACGGCGGACAGGGCGTCCGACTGCAAGGGCGAGAAGCCGCCGAGCGGGAAAAACGGCACATACGGAATCCCCCGGCGCGCCAACGCATCGATCATGGCGTCGTCATTGCGGTGGACCAGGTTATACATATTCTGGACGCACGCGATCGGCATGATGCGCTGCGCCTCCTCGAGCTGGCGCGGCGTCACATTGCTCAGGCCGATGTGCCGGATCAGGCCGCGCTGGCGCAGCTCGGCGAGGGTGGCGAGTTGAGGTTCGAGCGAGCCCTCGGCCGGTTTGTAGGGGTCGAACATGGCGCGCAGATTGACGACCTCCAGGGTATCCAGCCCCAGGTTGCGTAGATTGTCGTGCACGGCCTGCTCCAGTTCGGGCGCCGAGAAGGCGGGCAGCCAGCTGCCATCCGCGCCGCGCCGCGCGCTGACCTTGGTAACGATGACCAGCTCGTCGCGGTAAGGGTGAAGCGCTTCACGAATCAACTGGTTAGTGTCGTGGGGGCCGTAGAAATCCGAGGTGTCGATGTGATTGACGCCGAGTTCCAGCGCTTCACGCAGCACCGCACGCGCGACGACCGCATCCTTGGGCGGGCCGAAGGCGTTCGGGCCGGCCAGTTGCATGGCGCCATAGCCGAGGCGCCGTACCGTGCGGTTGCCGAGTGTGTAGGCGCCGGCTTGATCGATCGTGGTGGACATGGTGTCGCTCCTTAGTGAGTTGGTGCGATCAAGATAAGTCGCGCCGATCTGTGTGACAATCCGCTTAAATTCACACAAGCTGTGCGAAAAAACGAACAATGAAGATTGAACTGGGAGATTTGTCGGCTTTCGTCGCCGTCGCACGCGCCGGCGGCTTTCGGGAGGCGGCACGCGCGACCGATGGCAGCGCGTCCGGCTTGAGCGAGGCGGTCCGGCGCCTCGAAGCGCGCCTGGGCGTACGCCTGCTGAACCGGACGACGCGCAGCGTGGTGCCCACCGAGGCCGGCAGCAGCCTGCTGGCGCGCCTGGATCCGGTATGGAGCGAGATCGACAGCGCCCTGGACGTGGTCAATGGCTTTCGCGACACGCCGACCGGCACCTTGCGCCTGAATGTCTCGATGAGTGCGGCGCGCCTGGTGCTGCCGTCTATCGTGCCGGCGTTTCTCGCCAGATATCCGGAGATCCGCCTGGAGGTGGTGGCCGAGGAGAGCTTCGTCGACGTGCTCGCGGCTGGCTGCGACGCCGGCATTCGCTATGAGGAACGGCTGGAACAGGACATGATCGCCGTGCCGATCGGCCCGCGCACGCAGCGCATGGCGGCGGCGGCCTCTCCCGCCTGGCTAGCCCGGCATGGGATGCCCGGGCATCCGCGCGAACTCCCGCCGGGCGCATGCATCAGGGCGCGCTTCGCCAGCGGTGCGATGATCCACTGGACGTTCGAGCGGGGCGGGGAGGCGGTGACCCTCGAGCCGAACGGGCAGTTGCTGGTGCAGGTGGGCGGGGCGCTGGACCTGGCGATCGATTCGGCGGTGCAGGGCCTGGGTGTGATCTACCTGTTCGAGGATTGGCTGAAGCCGTATGTCGAGCGTGGGGAGCTGCAACCTGTGCTGGAGCCGTGGTGGCCGCAGTTTTCCGGTCCCTATCTGTACTACTCGGGCCGCCGGCTGGTGCCAGCGCCGCTGCGGGCCTTCGTCGACTTCATCCGCAACGAAGCGGTTTCGTCACAAAACTGAAAAATTAGGTGTTGACGAAGCTCAGCAGGACGAGCATAATCTCATTCCTCTGCTGCTGACGAACAAAACGATTCGAAGCAAACAGCAGATGATGCAGTACCGAATAAAGTTCTTTAAAAATTAACAGTCGATAAGTGTGGGCGTTTGATGAAGGTGCCAGCTGACTTGTTCAGCTGCATACTTAAAATATCAAATGTTCGCACAAAGTATTAAACGTTACCTCAGCAATGAAACGACGGTCAGTATTTTGAGTGAGCGACCTCGCTAGCAATAGCGAGTGACTCGAAAGAGTCAACAAACAGAGATTGAACTGAAGAGTTTGATCCTGGCTCAGATTGAACGCTGGCGGCATGCTTTACACATGCAAGTCGAACGGTAACAGGGAGCTTGCTCCGCTGACGAGTGGCGAACGGGTGAGTAATATATCGGAACGTACCCAAGAGTGGGGGATAACGTAGCGAAAGTTACGCTAATACCGCATACGATCCAAGGATGAAAGCAGGGGACCTTCGGGCCTTGTGCTCCTGGAGCGGCCGATATCTGATTAGCTAGTTGGTGAGGTAAAGGCTCACCAAGGCGACGATCAGTAGCTGGTCTGAGAGGACGACCAGCCACACTGGAACTGAGACACGGTCCAGACTCCTACGGGAGGCAGCAGTGGGGAATTTTGGACAATGGGCGCAAGCCTGATCCAGCAATGCCGCGTGAGTGAAGAAGGCCTTCGGGTTGTAAAGCTCTTTTGTCAGGGAAGAAACGGCAGAGGCTAATATCCACGGCTAATGACGGTACCTGAAGAATAAGCACCGGCTAACTACGTGCCAGCAGCCGCGGTAATACGTAGGGTGCAAGCGTTAATCGGAATTACTGGGCGTAAAGCGTGCGCAGGCGGTTTTGTAAGTCTGTCGTGAAATCCCCGGGCTCAACCTGGGAATTGCGATGGAGACTGCAAGGCTAGAATCTGGCAGAGGGGGGTAGAATTCCACGTGTAGCAGTGAAATGCGTAGAGATGTGGAGGAACACCGATGGCGAAGGCAGCCCCCTGGGTCAAGATTGACGCTCATGCACGAAAGCGTGGGGAGCAAACAGGATTAGATACCCTGGTAGTCCACGCCCTAAACGATGTCTACTAGTTGTCGGGTTTTAATTAACTTGGTAACGCAGCTAACGCGTGAAGTAGACCGCCTGGGGAGTACGGTCGCAAGATTAAAACTCAAAGGAATTGACGGGGACCCGCACAAGCGGTGGATGATGTGGATTAATTCGATGCAACGCGAAAAACCTTACCTACCCTTGACATGTCAGGAAGACCGAAGAGATCTGGCTGTGCCCGAAAGGGAACCTGAACACAGGTGCTGCATGGCTGTCGTCAGCTCGTGTCGTGAGATGTTGGGTTAAGTCCCGCAACGAGCGCAACCCTTGTCATTAGTTGCTACGCAAGAGCACTCTAATGAGACTGCCGGTGACAAACCGGAGGAAGGTGGGGATGACGTCAAGTCCTCATGGCCCTTATGGGTAGGGCTTCACACGTCATACAATGGTACATACAGAGGGCCGCCAACCCGCGAGGGGGAGCTAATCCCAGAAAGTGTATCGTAGTCCGGATCGTAGTCTGCAACTCGACTACGTGAAGTTGGAATCGCTAGTAATCGCGGATCAGCATGCCGCGGTGAATACGTTCCCGGGTCTTGTACACACCGCCCGTCACACCATGGGAGCGGGTTTTACCAGAAGTAGGTAGCTTAACCGTAAGGAGGGCGCTTACCACGGTAGGATTCGTGACTGGGGTGAAGTCGTAACAAGGTAGCCGTATCGGAAGGTGCGGCTGGATCACCTCCTTTCTAGAGTAGCACC
>NZ_JH992922.1:1292357-1318564 GCF_000315425.1 Massilia timonae CCUG 45783
GATTCAGAGCTTCGCTCGACGTAGGGTTGGCGGCTTCGCCGCCGACGCGTTCAAGCGGTGCTCGTACAAGTCAAGCCTGATGACCATAGCAAGTCGGTCCCACCCCTTCCCATCCCGAACAGGACCGTGAAACGACTTTGCGCCGATGATAGTGCTGCAACCAGTGTGAAAGTAGGTTATCGTCAGGCTAGTTATATGAAAAACCCCGCAGAGTGATCTCTGCGGGGTTTTTTGCTTTGCGGGTTCGGTGCGTCTAAGGCGCCAATGCATCCATCGAGAATTGCCGCGGCTTGACTTGATCGGCGCTGTGCCCGGTGCCACGTACCTCAGACCGCGCGATTGCCTTCGATGCAGTGGAGAGAGCGTCCATTCATTCAACCTTGCACCGAATGGCCAGCGCAAAGAAGATGACGGTATCTTCGAGCGCCGTGGTCGCATGCGGGATGTCGGGGCTTGCAATCAGGGTGTCGCCGCATGATACGTCCAGCACGCCCGCCTCGGTTTCGACGCGCACTTTTCCGCTGACGACATAGCCGATTTCGTGGTCAGCGAGGGCGCGCAGGCCGGCAGCCGGGCTGCGCGTTCCCTTCGCGATGCGCACGATCCCTGTCTTGATCTCATGGGCGCCGTCCAAACGAAAGGTGTCGAGGTCGCGCAAATCATAGTCCCCCGCCAGCTCGGCGTGCACGTGAATTCTCATGGTCATTGAACATTCTCCAAATCGATATCGTTAAAAAGCGCGTCAGTAGGCCGCGACTTTACGCACAAGGGATCGGTGGATCAATCGCGCCGAGGGGTAGCGCACGGTTCAGTGCGTGCTCAAACTACCCGAAAGGGTGGGGTGCAGCGAGGGCGTCGGCGGGCTTCAGGAATCAAGAAGATGTCTGTCGATGGCCGCGGCGATCGCGGCTGAGCGCGAGTCGACATCGAGTTTGCGATAGATATGCTTGAGGTGGAACTTGACCGTGTTTTCTGAAACGTCGAGCGTCCTGGCGATGATTTTGTTCGGCCGCCCCTGGCGCAGCTGACGCAGCACGTTGAGCTCGCTGGCACTGAATTCGTCCTGAGGCTCGCTTTGTTCCTTACGCATGTCTTTTAACAAGGACATCAGTACTGCGCGCCGATTGACGGCCGACTTTGCCGTATTTTTCAACGCGTTCTGCAGGACCGATTCAATCCCCGGGCCGCAGTTCAAGAAAATGCCTGCACCGCCTTCCGTGGCGATGAAGGTCAGGCATTCATCCAGGTCGCGCAGCATGCGGTCATCATCGGGATGCTCGCGCAGTGCCAGCAATCCCATCGCCTGCATGCTGCGCGCAGGCATGACGAGTCCGGCACGAAAGAAGTCGCCCGACACTTGATGAAGCAGGTGCCAGGCCCGCGCGCTCGCGCCGCTGGCATACGATATTTTCGCCATCGCGATCGTTGCGGCGACCCGGATACGCCACTCGAAACTGGGCAGGGCGCCGTGCTTGATGATCGCCTCCAAACTGGCCGCGCCAGCTTCCCGCTTTGCATCGGCCACATGGCCCGCGCCGGCCAGCAATTCGACACGCCATGCGGACGTCAAGCCGGTAAGCCGGACGAAGTTGCGCTCACGCCCGACCAGCGATGCCGCCTCGAGCACGTTCATCGCCGCGTCCAGGCCCTTCTCCTGCATGGTTCGATGCACCAAGATTTCATACGCAGCGGCGTAGATATCAAACCAGCCGTCGATGGTCTGAATGCTCTCGAACGATCGCTCAATCCATCCATCCGCCTCTTCCAGCTGATTGTCGAGGTACAGGCAGTACGCCAGTACGCAGCCAACGATGCCCTTCAGCGCGCTCTCGGTCCCGAAGTTGTCTTCAGCCGCGACCAGGGCAGCGTTCACCAGGCGCTGCGCCTCACGCAGATTGCCGGCAAGCATACGGCTATGGGCCAGGTGAAGAAGGATGTAGTTCGTGCCTAGGGAGCTGCGCGCGGACTGCATTTCTTGCATTGCAGTCATGCTCGCGGAGGTCGCCAGTTCGAGGTCGCCCCATCCGACTGCGGCGACCACAAGGGCGGCGCCCACGGTCGCGCGGCCGAGATGATCGTGCGGTTGTAGTGAAGCAAGGTCTTGTTGGGCATCGCTGAGGAAGCTTGGTGCCTGCATCTCGTCAAGGTAACAGCGCACGAGCGAGGAAATGACCAACAGATCCCGGCGTTGGCCCGGATTCACGTCCGCCGTTGAAAATTCCGCCAGGCGCAGCATTTCCAAGGCCTTGTCACGATGGCCTAGTTTCGCATCGAGGTATGCCTGCATGAGCTGCAAGGTGGGCTCGCTGCGGACGGTCAGGTAGGGGAATTTCTTCAAGATATTTCTTGAATATCCGATCCCGCGCGAGAGCACCAGTTCCCAGCCGCCGCCTTCACGCACAATCTGGATTGCAAGGCTTTGATCCTCGGCCGCCAGCGCGTGGCCGATTGCCGCGATCAGGTCATGCTGTGCCAGCCAGCGTGCGGCGCGCCGGTGCAGGTCCGGCACGCGCGCGGACGATGTCCGGTGCAGCCGCTGCACCAGAAACTCGGCGAACATGTGATGAAACCGGTACCAGTTGCCGTTGTCGTCGAGGGGAACCAGCAGGGCATTGAAGTTGGCCAGCCGGTCGAGCAGCTCGGCGCTATCGGTTTTTCCACGTACCGAGTTCGCCAGATCGGCGTTGAGCCGGTCGAGTATCGACGTGTCCAGTACAAAGTCGCGCAGGTCGTCCGGCAGGTCGTTGACGACTTGCTCCACCAGGTATTCCGCCATCTCGGCGGTCTGGCCACTGAAATCCTTCAATCGATCGGGACTGCGTTTTCCCCTGTCAAGCCATAGCCGAGCGAGCTGCAGTGCCACCGCCCAGCCCTCGGTCCTGGCGTGGACCAGCGCCAGGTCGGACCGGCTGACCGCCGGTCCCAGTATGGTCTGCGCCTCAACCTCCGAGAGCGCCAGATCGGACGCGTCCAGGTAATTGACCTGTCCGCGGGCATTCAGGGCCGACACGTGGAAGCTGGGGCGCTTACGGCCGCTGACGGCCAGATGGATCTTGTCTGCGCCCTTGTCGATCACCATTTCTACGATGGCATCGACGGCGGCGGATTGCACGCGGTGGTAGTCGTCCAGGATGATGAGGAGTTTGTTCGGCTGCCGTTCGATTGCGGACAACAGCTTGGTAACCACCCCATGCACATTCGTCTCGATGGATGGATTGCGTCCGGCTACCGCCAGCTTTCCCAAGTCCACGCCGGCGTCGCTGATCGAGCGGATCAGGTAGGCCAGGAAGCGGCCCGGTTCGCCGTCTTCCTCATCCAGCGACAGCCAGCTCGCATGGATCCCCGGCCGCTCGGCCAGACGGTTCGACCATTGGGTCAGCAGGGTAGTCTTGCCAAACCCCGGGGGCGATACCAGAATGGTGAGCCGGCGCACGGAGTTGACGCTGAGGTGCTCGATCAGGCGCGTGCGCACCGTAATGGTGACATGCTGCTTTGGTGGCGTTAGCTTTCCCGCCAGTAACCAGTCTGCGATCTCGCCCGTCGAATCGTTGCCGCTGGTATCGCCTTGTTGGTCCGCGCCCCGCTTGCTCATCTTTCTCGCTCGAAGTCTGTATTCTGGCTGCTACGCCCGAGGTACACCGCCGCGGCCACCTGCCCGGCCGGACGGCAATATCTTCATGAGGTGTCATCCGCAATCGTTGTAGAGGGGCGCCATGGCCCCCATATACATCTCGAACACCTTGATCATAGCGAAGCAGACTGACTATGTGAAGCAAATAACGTGCCAAAAAGAAATTGACGCGCAGCCAGCTAGCAGAGGCGGTCCGCCGCATCGGCGTACTGCCTGGTGCAGAGCCGATGCCGTGACGCGGCGCCCGGGATGCCTCAGGTGACGATGCGGTTGCCGATCGGCGCCGGACCGAGGAACAGGCCAAACTCCTTGAGCTGTTCTTCCGGAGGCGGTTCGCAGCTCCAGACCCGGCTCGGCTTCCAGTTGAACTGGCGCTTCATCTGGGCCATGTGTTCGGCCTGCTTGAAGGAGGCGATCACGGCATCGATCACGGGCACGCCGACGGCATCCTGGACTTCCTGGAAAAATCCGTACTCGATGGTGCAGCCGAGGATGATCGCCTCGGCGCGGTCTTCCTCGACCGCGCACCGCGCCTCTTCGATGATGCGGCGCCGGGTCACTTCCGGATCGCGTTGAAAGTCGTCCACGCCGAGTCCGAGCGGCCGCATGGAGGCCAGCCGGCTCTCCATGCCGTAGTAGCGGACCCGTTCGGTCATCTGCTCGATCCACTTCTCGCGCCCGACGATGATCGAGAAGCGGTTGGACAGGTTCGATGCGACCTGGAGACAGGCGCCGCAAGGCGCAACCACCACCATGCCACCCGATATTTCGCGCGCCGCTTCCAGGGCCGGATCATAGAAACAGCCAATGATCATCGCGTCGACGCCGGACTGCTCCGCATCGCGCGCCATCGCCACCGTGCGCTCGTGGATCAGCGATTCGTAGGTCCGGTATTCCAGGTTGGTGGGACTCGGGCTCATGTCGAACGACACCACTTCGACGGTCGTATCCGGGTGCTTGATCGAGTGAAGCAATTGCGCCATCGAGGCGTCGTACGTCGAAATACCGATCGGGTTGACCCAGCGCACCGTTACCGCTACGTTGCTGGGTTCGTCCTTGAATAAGTCGTGCATGTTCCCTCCGTGAGTGTTGGTGTCTGTTGCTGATTCCTGCGTGCCGGACTCATCTGGCCTTATGCCTTGGGCACGCGATGTCGGCCGTACGCCGTGCCGACCTCGGCGCGCGAGCGGGGCATCGGCGGTCCAAGGAGCCGGCACCCCTTGGCGGTGATGAGGACGTTGTCCTCGATCCGGATGCCGCCGAAGCCGAGCAGCTGCCTGAGCTTGCTGTAATCGATGATCCCGGAAAACTTGCCGGACCCCTGCCAGCGTTCGATCAATGGTTCAATGAAGTAGAGCCCCGGTTCGACGGTGATGACCATCCCTTCGCGTAGTTCCTTGCCGAAGCGAAGGTGGTTCGGACCGAAGCGCGTGTCGCGCCGGTACTGCGCGTCATAGCCGACATGGTCTTCGCCGAGGTTCTCCATGTCATGCACGTCGAGACCCATCGCATGGCCCAGCCCGTGCGGGAAGAAGAGGCCATATCCGGCGGACTCGACAAACGCATCGACGCTGCCGCGCACGATGCCGAGATCGGTCAATGCCGCGCTCATCACGGCGGCCGCCTTGTGGTGGGCATCGCGGTACGCCACGCCCGGCCGCAACATGTCGATCACGCTTTGCTGGGCGCGGTACACCGCGTCATACAATTCGGCCTGGACGGCCGTGAAGCCGCCGCCGACGGGCGTGGTCCGGGTGATATCGCTGGCATAACCGCGGCGTGTTTCGGCCCCGATGTCGACCAGCAGCAGATCGCCCTCCCGCAGCACCTTGTCGTAGCTGAGGTTGTGAAGAACGTCGCCGCGGGTCGTGCAGATCGGCTGATACGCCAGGCACATGTCCTGGTCGGCCGCCTCGGCCTGCATGCGCGCGACGATGCTGCGTTCGCGCACGCCCGGCCGCGCCATCGACATGGCGATCCGGTGCAGCCTTGCAGTAACATCGAGCGCGGCTTCGATCTCCCGCACTTCGTCGGGCGATTTGATTTCGCGCATTTCGATGACGATCCGGCGCAGCACGCTTGAAGCGCCGGCAAGGAGCTCGGCGCAGTCCATGCCGAGGTACGCCGCCAGCTGGGCCAGCACGTCGGTGCGCGCAGGCTGGAGAAAATGGATGGCGCGCCGCTCCAGCCGGGCTCGCTGAAGCGCTTCGGCCAGTTGCGCGATGCCGGCGGTCGGCGCAGCGCCTTCCGCGCGCAACTCGTCCCAGCAAGAGGTGTCCTGCCAGATCTGTTCATCGAGGCCGGGTGGATCGAAGTACAGCCGGTCCGTTCCGCTGTCGGCATCGATGACGCCGACGACGCCCGGCGGCGCCATGCCGAAGAAGTACAGGAGGTTCGAATCCTGGCGGAAGGGATAGGAATTTCCGGCGAAAGTACGCGGCAGCTCGCCATTCCCGGGGAAAACGGCGATGCCGCTACCCAGCGCGCGCCGCAGTCTGTCGCGACGCGCGCGGCAGACTACTGCCTGATCGAGATTCGCATTCACGGTGTCGGCTCCTGGGGCGCTCATTTGACGTAGCCGAAGACGGAAGCGGCTTGGGCCTGCGTGATGTAGCCGTTGCGCAGGTCGCTTTCAACCTCCTCGCGCGCGCGCTCGTGTGGGTTGCCGAAGCCGCCACCGGTGCCGGTGACGATGCGGATCAGTTCACCGGCCCGCACCGGCACGGCGGTCGCCATGGTCGCCCGTTCGACCGCGCCGTCCAGCCGGTGGATTTCCGCGCGGTTGGAAGAGCCGCTCTGGCCACCTTGCGCGCCCCATGGGCGCGAATCGGTGCGGCTGTACGTCACCGTCAGGAAGGCCTCGGCTGCGGTGACACGGTAGTCGAGCACGACGCCTTTGCCACCGCAGAATTTGCCAGCGCCGCCATCTTCATTGTGGAAGGCGTACTGTTCGATTTGCACGCCGTAACGCGATTCGGCCAGTTCGACCGGGATGTTGTAGGTCTCGCCGTTCGCGCAGCAGAACAGGCCGTTCACGCCGTCGCGTTCATGGGTGGCGCCCCAGCCGCCCAGCAAGGGTTCGCCGAGGACGAAGAAGCGACCGTTGTCGGGGTGGACGCCGGCCAGGAAGCTGCCGCAGACGGAACGGTAGTGGCCTGCGGGCAGTCTGGACGGCATGGCCGGCAGCAGGGCCTTCCACACCAGCTCGATGCATGCGACCAGCGATTCATAGTACATCGACACGGGCGCCGGGCTTTGCGCGGTCAGCATCGTGCCATCAGGACAGACGATCCTGACGTGACGGAAGCAACCGCCGTTGGCAGGCAGGTCCGGGTCGGTGACCGCCTTCAGGGCGCAGCGTACCGCCGTAATCAGACCCGTGCGGCTGGTGTTGATCGGTCCCGGAGCCTGCGGGTCGGTGCCGGTGAAGTCGACCGTCATGTCGCCGGCCTTCAGCGTGACCTTGACACGGATCGTGAACGGTCCGTTGCCCAGGCCATCCGCTTCGATGATGTCTTCGGCGAAAAATTCGCCGTCCGGCAGTGCTTCGAGCTGAAGCCTGGTCATGCGTTCGCTGTAGTCGAGCAAGTTGCGCATGGCGTGCAGTGCGACGTCGTCGCCATAGCGCGCGAAGATCTCGAGAATGCGCTGCTCGCCCGTGCGCGCCGCCGCGATGCCGGCGTGCAGGTCGCCGATGGTCTCGTTCGGCATGCGCACGTTGGCCTGGATGATCTTGACCAGGCTCTCGTTGAGGCGGCCCTGGTCGACCAGCTTCAGGAAGCGCATGTGCAGGCCTTCCTGGAAGATGTCGCGTGCGGTCGACGAGACGCTGCCGGCATCCTTGCCACCAATCTCGGTCCAGTGGGACTTGTTAACGGTAAACGCAACGAGCTGTTCCTTGAAAAACACCGGGACGATGATCACCACGTCCGACAAGTGGGTGCCGCCGCCTTCGTAGGGCGTATTGGTGATGATCACGTCGCCGGGCGAGAGCTTGTCGCCGGGATAGTGCAGCAGGGCGCTCTGGACCGCCGTGTCGAGCGTCGCAAGAAAGGCCGACACGCCGTTGCCCTGGGCGATCAGCTCGCCGTTCGCGTCGGTCAGCCCGACCGCGAAATCGGTGGTTTCGTAGATGATCGGGCTCATGCTGGTCCGGATCATCACCTGGAACATCTCCTGGCCGATCGCGGTCATGGCGTCCTTGATGACCTGCAGTGTGACTGGATCGTGTTTCATGACGGGGCCCCACGCAGTTCGATGATCAGGTTTCCATAGGCATCGACAGTCAACTGGTGACCTGGCGAAAGCACCATGGACGATGTGCTGTCTTGAACGATGGCCGGTCCGACCAGGGTCATTCCCGGCTCCAGGACATCCGCGGAATAAATGGCGGCCGTCTGAACGCCGTCATGTTCAAAAAAGGCGTCGCGGACTCCCCGATAGGCGTCCTCGAGGGTCAGGTTCCTCGATTCGCGGAACCGTGGTTTCGGCTTCTCGACCGATGCGCCGGCCACCAGGTGGACATTCACCAGTTCGACCGCCGCGTCAGGAAGGCGGAAAGTGTAGCGCTGCTCGTGGTGGTCGTGGAAACTGGCGATCAATGCGTTGATATCGGCGCCGTTGCCGGGCGCCGCCAGGTCGAGCTTGATTTTGACGGTGTGCTCCTGGCCGGCGTAACGCAGGTCGACGAAGTGTTCGAAATACGGCCGGACGTCGCCCAGGCCAGAGCAGCGGAAATCCTGCACGGCGTCGTCTTGCATCGTCGTGAAGACGGCGATGATTGCTTGCGCTGCCGACGCGCGCAGTTCCATGATCCGCGTTTGCGTGTAGTCGCGGCGTATGTCGGTGAGCAGCATGCCCCATGCCGAAAAGACCGCCGAATTGGCTGGGATGATGACCCGTGGTATTCCGAGCTCTTCCGCCAGTTCGATCGCGTGCAGCGCGCCGCCGCCGCCAAATGCCATCAGGACGAAATCGCGCGGGTCATACCCCTTGTTGGTCGACACCAGTTTCAGGGCGTTGACCATATTGGCGTTGGCGATGCGCAGCACGCCTTGGGCGGCTTGCCGCGGGGAGAAGCCCAGCTTGTCGCCAAGCAGAGCAAACGCCGCTTCGATCGCGCCCATATCGGGCGAAACCGCTCCCTGCAGGAATTGTTGCGGGTCGATCCGTCCGAGGAACAGGTTGGCGTCGGTGGTGGTGGGCAAGACCCCGCCGCGCCCGTAGGCCACCGGTCCTGGCTTGGCACCGGCGCTCCGCGGCCCGACACGCAGGCGGCCGCCCTCATCGACGCTGGCGATGCTGCCGCCGCCGTTGCCGATTTCGACCAGGTCGATGACCGCCGTTTGAATCGGATACCCCGGGTTCTTGCTGGTGCGTTCGATGTGGTATTCGGTCGATACCGGCAAACGGCCTTCGCTGATCAATGTGCACTTTGCGGTGGTGCCGCCGACGTCGAGCGCAATGATGTTCCGTTCGCCGATCAGGTCGCCCAGGGCGCGCGCTGCGAGCATGCCGCTGGCCGGCCCGGATTCCACCATCGAGACCGGATTGCGCAAGGCGCCCTGCAGGCTGGTCATGCCGCCATTCGATTGCATGAGGTAGAGCGCGCCCTCGAATGCCTGCTCCGACAATCCCTGGCGCAACAAGCCCAGGTAATTGCTCACCACTGGCGATACGTACGCCGAGGCGACGGTTGTGTTGCTGCGCTCGTACTCGCGCCACTCGCGCGAAATCTCCGACGACGCCACGACCGGGATGTCCGGCAGCAGGGCGCGCAGTTCTTTCGCGATCGCCTGTTCGTTTTCCGGATTGCGGTAGGAGTGCAGGCAGCAGATGGCAACCGCCTCGACACCGCCTGTCTTGATGTGTGCCGCGATGTCGGCAAGTTCTTCGAGCCGGGCCGGGGTCTGGATGTCGCCGCGATGGCTGACGCGTTCGGTCACCTCGAAGCGCAGTTGGCGCTCGACGAAGGAAGCCGGTTTGGTGAAGTTCAGGTTGAACAGGTCCGGCCGGTTGCCGCGCCCGATCTCGAGCACGTCGCGAAAGCCGCGGGTGGTGAGCAGCGCGGTCTTTGCGCCGCGCCGTTCGGTGAGTGCGTTGATGACGATGGTGGCGCCGTGCGCCAGCATGTCGATGGACGGCGCCGGCACGCCACAGCGCGAAATGGCATCGATCACACCCTTCTCGAACTCGCCCGGCGTGGTATCGACCTTGAGCGCCTTCATGCGACCGCTCATCGTTTCGGGATCATATTCGAACAAAACGAGGTCAGTGAAGGTACCGCCGACGTCGGTCGCTACATGGATGGACATGCATGTTCCTGCTGATGTTGGTCAATGCGGCGGACAAGCCAGCTTCACGTGGCGAAGTGAGGCTGGCGCGGCCCGGGTGCTCAGGCCTTGTCGCGAAGGCCGGCTAGGCAGGCGCGCGCCAATGCCGGCTGTGCGAACGCTCTTGCCAAAAAGGTCTTGACCGACATTGCTACCGATTGCTCCGCCTCGCTGCGGCCGCAGGCGCGGATGACGACGCGCTGCAAGCCAGCTTCCATCCTTGCGCCTTGGCCGTCAGAGGCGAGCTGATCGGCATGGGCATGGCAGGCAAGCGGCGTCACGACAGCGGACGTGATCGCAGTCCGTTTGAAACGAGAAACTTGGGTGGACATTTTTTGTCATTCCTGTTTTGTTGGTACATGCAGCCTCGCCGATGCGGCGCCAGCGTCTCCCGAAGACCGATCGTTTCATGCCTTGATGAACAGAACCATCGAAGCTGCCAAGGAATTCTATGAAGTAAGGAAGTTGCAATCAATTGATCAGGAGGGTGGCATGGCGACGTTTTCCACACCCGACTACCCGAACGGGTAGTGATCAAACCGCGTCACATTTCACATTACACAGAATGCAGGCGCCCCGGACTCAGCGCCTGCGCATCGATACCGAATTGCGCGAGCGCTTGCGGCACCGGCAGTCCACGCAGCAAGGTCGAATACAGCTGACCGGCGGCGGGAGAGGTCTGTATGCCGTAACCGCCCTGCGCCGCGGCCCAGAAAAAGCCCGGCACCTGCGGATCGAAGCCACCCACGAACTCGCCGTCGCCGACGAAGGAGCGCAGGCCGGCCCACACATGGCTGGGGCGTCGAACGGTCAAGGCGGTCATTTCCTGAATCCTGTCGATGGCGATGGCGATGTCGAGCTCCTCGGCCTGCACGTCATGCGGCTCGACCGGATCTTCATTGGCCGGCGAGCCGAGCAACATGCCGGCATCCGGTTTGACGTAGAAGGACTGTCCGACATCCATGAACATCGGCCAGCGCGAAGCGTCGACGCCTTCCGGCGGCGCAAACATCATCGCCGAGCGCCGCTTCGGCATCAGCCCGATCGGGGATGCGCCCGCCATCGCAGCGATGACATCGGCCCAGGCGCCAGCCGCATTGACCAGTACCGGCGCGCGATAGCTGCCTTGGCTGGTGGCGACCTCCCATACGTCGTCCACGCGTTTCAGGCCCGATACGTCGGCATCACCGATCAGTTTGCTGCCGTTGCTACGTACCCCGCGCAAAAATCCTTGGTGCAAGCCGTGCACATCGATATCCGAGGCATCGGCTTCATACACGGCGCCGAGCAGATTCTCCGGGCACAATACCGGCACGCGACGACAGGTTTCGGCCGCATCGAGACGTTCCACATCGCTCGTCACCGAGCGCACCAGCGCTTCATGCGCATCAAGTGCCGCTTCCTGCCCGCGGGTGGCGAAGAACAGCGCACCGCGTGGCGTCAACAGTGGATGCTCGCAGAAGCCTGCTGGAGGCCGGTCGAAAAATGCGCGGCTGGCGCAGGTCAGCGCGCGTACTTGCGGTGGCCCATAACTGGCCATGAACAGCGCCGCCGAGCGCCCCGTGCTGTGATAGCCGGCTTGCACTTCGCGCTCCAGTACGATCACCGTTCCATGTTGCGACAGCCAGTATGCAATCGACGCGCCGGCAATGCCTGCGCCGATGACGATGTAGTCCGCTTGTATTTTGCTCATGTTTTTTTGGGCTCAGGCGGTCCGAACCCCGCTCCCCAAGCTCCGAGGCAACCGCAGTCCGGACATTTCCCTACAATTCATTCTTGACGATAGAACCATTCTTCATGATGAAGGGGATACGCTGTCCGTTTTGCGCCAGCAAATCGATGTCGGCGAGCGGATTTCCGTCGACCAGCAGCAAGTCGGCATACGCGCCCTCCGCGACACAGCCAAGTTTCCCTCCTAACATCAGGATTTCCGCTCCGACCGATGTTGCCTGCCGCAGGATGTCGTATGCGGAAAATACTTCCCTGCGTAGCGTGAATTCCTCGCACCTGCGGACGTACAGATCCCCGATCAGGTCGGTACCGAATCCAAGCTGCACGCCTGCACTGCGCAGGACGTCAAGTGCGGCCACCGACTGTGCGGCGACGATTTTCGCCTTGTCTCGTGATACCTTCGACAGGCCGATCGCTTGACCAAACTCAGCTAGTGCACGAAATACGATCAGGGTTGGCACAACGAAAGCGTTTTGAGACGCAACATATTCAGCTGTCTCTTTATCGATGAGGGCGCCATGTTCGATCGTACGGACGCCACAGGCGACAGCACGCCGAATGGCACCCGGTGGGTTGCAATGGGCGGCAACATACGTGCCGCGCGCTGCCGCTTCCCCCACGACGGACCGGATTTCGTCCTCCCGGTACTGAGCCGCCCAGATCGGATCAGTCGCTGATGCAACACCGCCGGACGCCATGATTTTCAAGCAGTGTGCCCCTTTGCGTAACTCCTCCCGCGCAGCTTTGATGCAGGCGTCCACGCCATCGACAATCACCGCGATCGAATTACACTCGCCGCAATGACATCCTGCACCACCCTCGTGCTGGTCTTCGCCGACACGTCGAAGATCGCCGTGCCCCCCGGTCATCGACAAGGCCTTGCCCGAGTAAAAATAACGCGGCGCGCGAACCAGGCCATGGTTCACGGCCAGGGCCATGCTCCAGTCTCCGCCACCGACGTCACGCACCGTCGTGAAGCCGCAATCCAACGCGTGGCCAAGCAACTTGATCCCATAGGCCGTGCGATAGGCATCGCCTGATCGGTCGACCTTGCCGACGTCGACATCCGAAATATAGGCATGGGTGTGCAGGTCGATCAGACCCGGCATCAGCGTTCTCCCGGCGGCGTCAATTTTCATTGCGCCGCTGTCTTTGATCGTTTGATCCGACACCGCCAGTATTTCCCCACCCTCGATTAACACCGACATTCCGCCAATCAAATCCGGAGTCAGCCCGTCGAAGATATTGGCGTTTTCAATGATGATCCTGTCCATTTCAGCCCTTGTTTTGTCCACAGCACGCGTGCCGACGTCAGACCGTGACCTGGTAGATTGATTGCGCCAATTCAGGAGTCAGATACTCATTGCGCACGTCGTTCTTGACGGACTCCGGATCGCGCTCGAGCGGATCGCCATACCCGCCGCCGGAGCCCGTACGAATGCGAACGATATCGTCCTTATTCAATGACAATCCGCTGACAAAGGAATGCCGCTCGGATCCGCCCTGTGCGCGAATGATCTCCACATAGTTGGACGACCCTTCGTGGCCACCTTCAAGTCCCCACGGCAGAATCTTCGAGCGTGTATATCCGCAAGTGATGAAACTTTCATCGGATCGAATCCGATAATCGAGCATGATGCCGCGGCCACCGCGATGCTTGCCGTGCCCACCCGGCTCGGAATTCAGTTCGAAGCGGTCGACATAGATCCCGTACCGGGCCTCGCACACCTCGACCGGACAGTTGTAGGTTTCGCCGTGCAGCCCCGAAAATACCGCGTTGTTACCGTCGCCATCCTGGTCGCCACCCCAGCCACCGATTTCCGGTTCGACCAGTGTGTACGCACGCCCCGTATCCGGATGTGTCCCGCCGATCACCGTTGCACAAACCGAGGAGAAGTTGCCGGCCGGTAGGCGTTCAGGCATGTGGGGTGCCAGACACCGCAATATCAAATCATGTACACGGATCAGGTTTTCAAAATAGAAGCCTTCGGCCGCCGGCATCGCCGCATCGAATAGCGTTCCTGGCGTGGTCAGCACCTTCACCGGGCGGAAGGTGCCGCCGTTGGTCGTCCCCTGCGGGCTGGAAATAGCTTTGAATGCCATTTGGGCAGCGATGATCGTCCCATCACGACTTAAATTGATCGGTCCGCTCACCTGTGCTGGATTGTCCCGAAGATCGATGACGATCTGGTCATCAGAAAGCTCGACGGCGACTTTGAACACCTGGCCATCGTCCTGCAGTTCCTCGGTGACGAAGCGGCCTTTCGGCAATTCCTTCAGTGCGCGACGAGAAATTTCCTCACCGTAATTCATGAATGCCGTGATTGCGTCAAGAAAGACGTCGGTACCGTATCTTTTCGCCAGGTCGACAATACGGCGCTCGCCGCTGCGAACCGCCGCGACGCCGGCCCACATATCTCCTTCCAGGAAATCAGGCATGCGGGAATTTGCACAAAGTATCTGTACGACGGAGCGAATGATTTTGCCTCTTGAAATCAGCTTGACAGCCGTGAGGCGCAATCCTTCCTGGTAAATCTCGGTCGCTTCTGTCGATAGCGATCCCGGCACCATCCCGCCGACATCATTCCAATGCGCGATGTTTGCAGTCCAGGCGACAAGCTTGCCATCAGAAAATACTGGCATGGCCAGAATGACGTCGTTCAGATGGCTGACCCCACCGGAATGTGGGTCGTTCGTGATGAACACGTCGCCGGGTTCGATGTCGCCCACCCCGCCATTTTCCTTGATGATGAATTTGACAGCCTTGTCGAGCACGCCGATAAACGCTGGAATACCGGCTCCCGAGCTGGCGATTTCCCCGGATGCGTCGGTGATACCCGTTCCCATATCCAGCACTTCATAGATGATCGGACTCATCGCGGTTTGACGCATGGCGGCAAACATCTCGTCGGCGATCGCCTGCAGCGCATTCTGGATGATTTCCAGTGTAAAAACATCAACTTGGCTCATTGCGATCTCCTTATTTCGACAGATAAATCTGGGTATTGCCAAACCGGTCGATCTCGACGCGGTTCGACGGATTGATGACGATCGTCGTGCCCGGGTCTTCGATGATGGCCGGACCGTCAAATGTCATGCCCGGCTCGAGCCTGGTGCTGTCGTAGATCGTCGCGTCGTGAATTCCGGCGAGTGCATAATCGACCATTCGATTACCTTTGATCGCGGCGGAGATGCTCGATCCGGTCACCGGCAATTCGACCAGGTCGAGTTTGCCGATCTCAGCCGTGGCAACGACGTGGAAGCCAACGATCTCCAGCGGCGCATTCAGCCGGTACGTATATTGGCGTTCGTAAGTTGCATGGAAACGGTCGGCAATCGCGGCCCAGTGTTCGGCGAAACGCTCGCCTTTTTCCAGCGCGATATCGACCGCATGTTCCTGGTTCTGGTACCGTAGCCTGCAGTTGACCGTGAGTTGAACCAGTTCAGGCGCAATGTTCTCGGTTGCAAATTGGGCCCTTGCAGCCGCCGTCAATTCGTCGGCCAACTCTTGTGCTTTTGGAATTGCCTCGTTGCGGCTCATTTCGACGATCTGAGTCAGGAAGAAATCACGCCGCAGGTCCGACATCAGCATGCCCCACGCCGAGAACACCGAGGCTCCACGCGGAATCACCACCTTCTTTACCCCCAGTTCCTGGCCCAGCGATACCGCGTGCATGGCGCCGCCTCCGCCGAATGCGATCAGCGTGAAATCGCGAGGATCGTATCCACGATTCAAGGAGACCAGCTTGAGGGCGTTGACCATGCTGTCGTCCGCGATCCGGATGATGCCGCGCGCCACCTCTTCGCGCGACATGCCGAAGCTTGCCGCCAGTGGGTCGAGCGCACGTTCGACGGCCGCGATGTCGGCGACGATCTCACCGCCGCAAAAGTAGTCCTTGTTGATTCGTCCCAGGACGAGGTTGGCGTCGGTCGTGGTTGCGTTGACGCCACCCCTGCCGTAGGCGGCGGGTCCGGGCGAGGCGCCGGCTGAGTGAGGTCCGACCCGCAATTTATTAAAATCGTCGATCCATGCGATCGATCCGCCGCCGTTGCCGATTTCGACCAGGTCGACCACCGGCACCATGATGGGGTAGCCGGCACTGATGCGATTGCGTTCGATCCAGTAATCGGTTTTGATCGTTACCTGGCCATTCTCGATCAGTGAACATTTTGCAGTGGTTCCACCAATGTCGAGTGCCAGCACATTTGGTTCCCCAATCAATTGCCCCAGTTTAGCGGCACCTAGAAAGCCACTTGCCGGACCGGATTCGACCATCGTGATCGGTATTTCGCGCGCATGTGATACGGTATCGACGCCGCCATTGGATTGCATCACATACAGCTGCCCCTTGAAGTTGGCGGACATCAATCCGCTTTCCAGCTTGTTCAGATAACGCGACGCAATCGGTTGAATATAAGCGGACAGCACTGCAGTGTTGCTTCGTTCATATTCGCGCCATTCACGCGTAATCTGGTGGGAGGCCACCACGGATACCTCCGGCCACAGTTCGCGCACTGCCGCGAGTACCACCATTTCATGGGCCGGATTCGCATATCCGTGCATCAGGCAGATTGCAATTGCCTCGACCGCTTCGTTCTTGAAGCCGTCCACAATTTCAGGCAAACCGGACAGATCCAGCGGGACACGTTCCTGGCCGTCAAATGTCATCCGGCCACGAACTTCCTTGCGTAAGTGGCGCGGAACAAAGGCTTCGGGCTTCTTCGAGCGCAGATTGAAGAAATCGGGGCGATTGGCACGGGCGATTTCCAGGACGTCCCGGAACCCTTCGGTCGTAATCAGTCCGGTTCGCACCCCTTTTCGCTCGGTCAAGGCATTGATCACCACCGTGGTGCCATGAACCATGAAGTTCACATCTTCGATGCGAACGTCCGCCTTGTTCAATACATTCAAGATACCGTTTTCGAAATTGGGCGGTGTCGTGTCGGATTTCGCGGACCGGACGATCTGTTTGCCCGTCTGTTGATCAATCTCAAAAAAGACCAGATCTGTGAACGTGCCTCCCACATCAGTGGCGACCCGGATGTTTTTTTCGCTTTTCATGGATGATTGTTCCAAGTGTTAGGTGATTTATTTGGGGTATGCGAATCTGGACCGGATCAGGAGAGTTTTCCACCCTCTGTTTCTGGCAAGAACAGTGCAAGGAGTACTGTGGCAACCAGGAACAAGTCGATGAACGTCGTCGTCAGATCGAACGACGCGCCTCCTGCGACGAGCAAGCCGATCGTTCCCGGGGCGACAATGTTGGCGAAGCGTTGCGCGAACACCGCCCAGCTATACCCCGCTGTCCGTACACGCGTCGGATAGAGTTCCGCGACCCATACGTTCCACACACCCCAGGCGCCGAGACTGAAGAACACCAGCACGAAATTGCTGACGTACAAGGCGTCGATGGTTTGGGCCGTCGCGAACGCATATCCCGCTATCGCAGCCGAGGCAACGAAAGCCGTGAAGACTTTTTTGCGCCCGAACTTACCGGTGAGGTAGGACGAACAGATATAGCCAGGGACCATGAAGAGGGCGGAAATCGCGATGAAGCCGTAGCTTTGTGGCAAGCTCAGCCCTCGCTGCTGCAGCAAAACGGGCAACCACGTCTGCAGGCCCCAGTAACCCCATGAAAAAGTAAAGTTGATCGCGATCTGCAACACGGTGATCCGCAATATCCGGCCCTTGAAGACTTCCCGGATAGGGCCGCGTGCAGCCTTGTCCACGCACAGCGTTTGCGAGGCTGGAACGACGACCGCGCCACGGCTCAGGCGGCTGATGACCTCGCGCGCTTTCTGCTGTTGTCCAGTACCAACCAGCCAATAAGGTGATTCCTGGACCCACAGCGCCACCCCGATCGCCCATAGCCCGCCAAGCGAGCTCACGCCAATGACCCACCGCCATCCGTAGGGCATCAACAGCACCGTCGCGCCAACCGCCAGCAATACCCCGACCGGCCAGCCGGCGGCCAGATACACGGTGAGTGGGCCGCGTGAGCGCATCGGGAGCAGCTCGGTGAAATACGGAAAGCAGACCACGATCATGCCGGCGGCCACGATGCCAGACAGCAAGCGCAGCGCATAGAGCATCCCATAGTCCGGCGCAAAGGCGCTGGCCATGGAGATGACGCCGTAAAGAAGCAAACTCAGGATGGTGGCCTTTTTTCGGCCGATCTTGTCCGCGACGGATCCCCAGAAGACCGCCCCAATTGCCATGCCGACGAACATCGCGCCGATCAGGTTGCCTAGTTGCGTCGCTGACAGATTCAAGTCCTTGCTGATCAAGGGTCCGCAGTAGACGATGATCATCATCTCCCAGGCCTCGATGACGAAGACGAAAAACAATGCGAAGCAACTCTTGAAATGCTCCCGGGTCAAGGGGAACTCTTCGAACACCCTCCCTACCGGAAGCAGCGCGGCGTGTGCACTCGCAGGCCCGTTGTCGCGGTCGTCGCGACCGTATCGGCTGGACGGCAGTATCCCGTCCGTCATGTCTTGCAGTGGTCCGTTCATGGCATGGCCTTCAATCAGTATGAATGCGCAGCGAAACCTGCCGCCGCGACGTTCGATCGCGAGCGACTGCATCGGTCTCGCTCATCCTGCCGCGCGTGCGGCAGCTCTCTTGCAATGTTCGCGGTCGTAGTGCTGAAGCCGCGCGGCGACCGTTTACACCTTCAACAGATTGCCGATGGGCGAAGGGCCTTTGAACAAGCCGAACCGCTCGATCTCGTCTTCCGAAGGAGGCTCGCAACTCCAGACCCGGCTCGGGGTCCAGTTGAACTGCTTCTTGAGCTTCGCGAGCGACTCCGCCATCTTGAAGGCGGCGAGAACGGGATCGATCACGGGTACGCCGACTTCCTTCTGCACTTCGGCGAAAAAACCGAACTCCATCGTGCATCCGAGAATGATCGCTTCTGCATGGTCCTCCTCCACCGCCCGCTTCGCGGCGTCGATGATGCGTCGACGCGTCACCTCCGGTTCTTTCTGGAACTCCTCGACGCCCATTCCCACGGCGCGCATCGACGCCAGATGATCGATCACGCCGTATGTGCGCACACGCTCGGTCATTTGCTCGATCCACTTGTGGCGGCCAACGATCACAGAAAACCTGTTTGCCAGATTCATCGCGATTTGCACGCTGGCCTGGCAGGGCGCCACCACCACCGTCTCGCCGGAAATCTCCCGCGCTGCTTCGAGGGCGGGGTCATAAAAGCAGCCGATCACCATCGCGTCGATCCCGGACGTCGCGCAGTCCCGCGCGATCGCGACGGTCCGGTCGACGATCATCGATTCGTAGGTGCGGTACTCGAGATGCCGCGGTGTGGGATTCAACGCGAGCGAAACAAGCTCGACTGTTGTCGAAGGCTGCTTGACCGCATGCAGAAACTGCGCGATCGGCGCGTCCCATTCGTCGTGCCCCGCCGGGTTGATCCAGCGTACCGTTACGGATGTTTCCGATGGCTCGCCCGCAAACTGATGGTGATGGTTCATCTGTACTCTCCTAGGATGTTGGTCGATGCGGTGTACGGGCGGCACCGTCACCTGGCGAGGTGAGGGGGCGCCGCCTGGGTCCTCAGCTACTTAGAAGTTGTAGCGAAGGTCGAGTCGATAGGCGCGCGGCAATGCTGGCTGTGCGTAGCCGCCGGTCACGAATTCCGCGTTGTATGCATGATCGAGGGCATTGGTGACGGAGGCCATCAGCGACCATTTGGCTTTGCTGTCCTCGATGCCGGCGCGCAGGTTGAGCAAGGTCACCGTGTCGCGTGGCGCGGAGTTTTCCGGGTCCCAGTACTGCTTGCCCTTCGAAATCACATCGGCGCGCATCACCAGCCTCAATCCATGGCCGATCGGAGTGCGCTGCTGGATTCCCGTGTTCCAGGACAGCTGCGGCACGTAAGGGGCGCGATTTCCGACCAGGGCCGGGTTGATCGCGTAGTCCTTGATCGTGCTTTTCGTTACCCCGACGCCGGCATAGACGTCCAGCCCCGGAGCGAGGTTGGAGGTCGCTTCTAGTTCGCCGCCCACCAGGTGAACCTTGTCGATCGGAACCAGCACCTGTGCACCGATGCTGCCGATGAAGACAAAATACGGGCTGTTCTTGACGGTCGAGTTAAACAGAGCGGCGTTCATCTGGACCTTGCCGTTGAGGAATGCCGTCTTGTAGCCGACCTCGAACGAGTCGGTGATTTCGCGGTCGATCTGATCGCTCACGCCGTTGACGCCAGCCATGACGGCCGCGTTGGCGACTCCGCTCTGGTTGAACTGTCCACTGCGGAAACCGCGCCCGGCCGACACATAGGCCAGCGACTGGTCGTCGGATTTGTAGCGCAGCGAGACCTTCGGCTGCATTGCCGAATACGACGCATTCTTTTCGCAACGTGCCGTGTCGGACGCGGTGCAACCGGGTGGTGTGCTGGAGGTCTGGCGCGGATCCACCTGCTGTTTCCGGCGGTCCGAGTCATAGCGCATGGCAACCGACAGCTCGGTCTGCTTGCTCAGGTCGTAATCGACGTTGCCGAAGACGGCCCAGGCGCGGTTGTGGTTGTCATCGGCGATCCAACTCGTGGTCGGGTTGTTCGGGTCGTTGAATTTCGGATCGCGCTCGAGGCGGGCGATGCCTGTAGCATTGTCCGTCCCGGTTGCGGTCGATACAAAGCGCTTCGTTTTCAGATAATAGACCCCGCCCATCCATCGCACCGACTGGCTGGTCGGTGAGGTGAGCCGGATTTCGGCGCTGTCGCCAGTCACATCATTGAACTGCGTTTGTGTGCTATCGAGGCTACCGAACACGTTGCGACTGGCGGTATAAGGAAACTGATCGCCAACGATGTACTCTTTGACACGGTTGTGGGAGAACACGCCGGTCAGGGTAGCGAACGGCAATGTATAGTCAAACTTCGCCGTTACTTCGCCTAGGTCGCGCAGGTTTTCGCCGCGGTTGTTGGCGCAGAAGGTGCGCACCACCCGGTTCGGGTCTGGCGCTGGGCCGCCAAACGGGTTGTTAGGGTCGACGAAGCAGGGATTGGCGGGATCGAACAGCACAGGCTGGTACTGGAAGTTCACGGCGCCGCCCGTCGTGTGGACGTAGTTGGTGCGCAGTTCGACCGTCAGATCGTCGCTGGCTATCCACTTGAGCAAGCCCCGGACGCTCGAGTCCTTCGAGAAATCAACCTTGCTGTGCAGGTAGGTGTTCTCGAAGACGCCGTCGCGATCCTTGAAGCTACCGGCCACACGGAACAGCAGCTTGTCTTTTACCAGCGGACCGCTGATGGCGCCCTGGACTGCTTTTTCGTTGCCGGAAGCGAAGCTGGGTTGAACGAAGGCCTTGAAGACGTTGGTCGGCTGCTTCGTGGTGATCACCACCGCGCCGCCACTTGCGTTGCGGCCATACAACGCACCTTGAGGGCCGCGGAGCACCTCGACCGACTGAATGTCGAACAGATCCTGGGTGAACTGCTTGCTGTTGAACAGGGCAACGCCATCGATCACCATGGCGATCGGCGCTTCGCTGTTGCGGACCTGGGTAAGGCCGCGCACGGTCATGAATGATGAGCCAGCGCTCTCCGACTGGACGATGGAGACGTTTGGCGTCAAGGCGACAAAATCGCCGATGCCCTTGATGTTGGCGTCTTCAAGTGCTCTTGCCGTAAAGGTCTTGACCGACATTGGCACCGATTGCTCCGTTTCGCTGCGGCCGCGTGCCTGGATGACGACGCGCTGCACGGTGCTCTCCGTCGTTGCGCTTTGGCCGTCTGAGGTAACTTGCTCGGCATGGGCTTGGCAGGGAAGCAGCGCCACGACCGCGGACGCGATCGCAGTTCGGTTGAAACGAAAACCTCGGGTTGACATTCTTGTAACTCCTGTTTTGTTTGAACATGCTGCCTCGCCGATGCGGCGTCAGCGTCTCACGATGACCGGTCGCTTCATGCCGTGATGAAACAGAGCAATCGAAGGTGCCAGGAAATTCTATGAAGTAAGGAAGTTGCGATCAATTGATCAGGCGGGTGGCGTGGCAAGCTTTTCCAAACGCCGACTACTCGAATGGGTAGCGATCGCCGCCAGATACTTGCATTTATGGCATTGCTCTGGCTTGCGTGCGGCGACGACGCGTTTGCGTCTTGGCAGCTGACGAAATCGAGGCCGGTCCATTTATTGCGCGACAGCGCCGGCGGCTCGGTTGCACCGAGCGGGCCCGTAGTTTTGTTTCCTCGGGATACAACTGTTCAGCTCCTGACACAGCTATTCGTCCAGTCTGTTCATTTTCAGGACACTTCGCCCGCTCGTCCCCTTGCTGTTGCTTGGCACGCCCCTTGGTATTGCATCTGATCAGTGCTCAGACAGGGATACCTCATGCCGCGCCGTGCATCCAGCCAGCAAACCAGCATTCCTCGTCCTCATGCGTGCGTGCAAGAACGCGCGTGCTGCCGCATCGCGGCCGCGGTGCTCGCGCCCTGCGCCGCAGCCGAGCCGGAACCGTCGGGAAAACAGCCGACCCCCATGCCCATCATCGAGGTGGTCGGCGTCGCGCCCTTGCCCGGTCTCGGCATCGAGCGCGAGCTGCTCCCGTACCCGGTACAGCTCGCGACCGATAGAACCATCCGCAAGGCGGGCGGCGAGAACCTGGCCGAGTTCATGTCGCGCAACCTGACCGGCGTGAACGTCAACGAAACCTCCGGCAGTCCCTTCCAGAACGATCTGACCTTCCGCGGTTTCCGGGCCTCGCCGGTGCTGGGCAGTTCGCAGGGCATCTCGGTCTACCTGGATGGCGTACGGGTCAACGAAGCCTTCGGCGACGTCGTCAACTGGGACATGCTGCCCGAGCCGGCCATCGGCAGCCTGCTGCTGGTCTCCGGCGCGAACCCGCTGTACGGCCTGAGCACCCTGGGCGGAGCGCTCGCGTTGACCACCAAGTCGGGCCTGAACCACCCCGGCGGACAGCTCGAACTGTCGGTCAGCGACGAAGGACGGCGCCGCACCGACCTGGCTTACGGCTGGCGTGGCGACGGAGGCTGGCACAGCTTCGTCGGCGCCACCTGGTTCGATGACGAGGGCTGGCGCGAGCACTCGTCCGGCCACCTGGGCAATGTCCTGGCGAAAGTCGGCCGCTCGCTCGCGCCAACGACTGGTCCGCCACGCACGCTGCTGGGAGGGCGCAGTCGCCTGCGCGGCAATGGCCTGTTGCCGGATCCGCTGTACCAGGATGCGCGACGCGCCGTTTACATGCACCCCGACATCACGCGCAACCGCCTGGTGCAGGGCACGCTCGACCTCACCCACCGCTTCAGCCAGGTCAGCGAGCTGAGCGCCACTGCCTACGCGCGCAACAGCCGGCGCGACACCGTCAACGGCGACGTGAGCGAAGAGTACGACGACTACGTGGAAGACTGCGAGGATGGCTTCGACGTCAGCGGCGCGCCGCTGGAACCTGACGAGTGCGCGTTCACCCGCGCGGAGGGCGCCGCCCTCCATCCCGGCGTATTGAATACCACCAGCACCCGCCAGGAAAGCCGCGGCTTCAGCGCCGCTTTCAGCACGCGGCGCGGCGCCTGGCGTCTGCACACCGGCATCACCTTCGACCATAGCGATGCCGAATATGTCCAGTTCGAGCGATGGTCTCGACAGCCGCATCGATCCGTCCGGCCGGGTCTTTCCAGGCCAGCTCGGCATAGCCATGCGCGGGCGGCACCCCCGGCAGGCGTATGCCGGCCTGGACGTTGCCAAAGCCGCTCTCGTAGGTCGCGCGCAGCAAGGTGAGGGTGGCGCGGGCGCTCAAGCACTTGCCGAGCGAGGACTCGAAGGACAGTTCCGCGCCGCGCCGCAGGGTCGAGCTGGCATTGCGGTAACTGGTGCGTCCGCCGGCGGCACTGTCGACCACCATCTCGTTCTCGGTGCGTGCCTGGAACAGGGCCGCCTGGATGCGGGTGTCCTCGCCGAGCCGCAGCTTGGCGTCCAGCTCCAGGTGCTTGCTGCGCGCCGGCGCGAGCCGGAAATGTGGAGCGCAAGCGCACTGGTGCTCATGCGTTTCTCCGCGCGCATGACCATGCGGCGCGCCTGGTGGGGCGGGGCGCTCGCGCTCGGGATCGTGGTGGCGAAGCTGTTCCTGGTCGACCTGGCCAACGGCGGCAGCATCGCGCGCGTCGTGTCCTTCGTCGGCGTCGGACTGTTGCTGCTGTTGGTCGGCTACCTCGCGCCTTATCCGAAAACAGCGCAGGCCGCGCCGTCAGCCGTTTCCGCTTGAACTGAACAGGGGACAACCATGTATGCGTTTTTTGAACGGCGCACTGTCGCTATTGTTGTGGCGGCCCTGCCTGTTTCGGCCGCCATTGCCAGTCCGGGAGGTGGACCGGCCAGCTATTCACACATCCTCCCGCTCGGTGTCGACGCCACTCAGGCCGTCATGCAGCTGCGGGTGCCGCGCGAAGTCTATCTGCATGCGCGTTCGCCGGAGCTGGACGACTTGCGCGTGTTCGACGCCGACGGCGCATCGCTGCCGTTCGCATTGGTCGACCTGGCTGCGCCACCGGTGGTGAGCCGGCAAACCACCCCGGCCGCTGTCTTTCCCGTGCATGGCCCCGCACGCGATGCCGGGCGTGTGCACGACAGCCTGCAGATTCGAACCGGAACCGACGGCGCCGTCATTTCGGTGACGGCGCCGACGCGCGCGGCCAGCGATGAGCTGGTGAGCCTGGTCCTGGACCTGCGACCGGCCGCGAGCGCAGCGCAGGTGGACGCGGGGGCGCCAGTGGGAGGGCTTGCATTGACCCTGCCGCCGGGAGCGGGAAGCTACAGCGCCTGGGTGGCACTTGATGTCAGTGACGACCTGTCGCGATCCCTGCGCGCTCGCTCGGCTTGGTATTCACGGGGCAAAACGTCGTCATGCCGGTACAGGTCGGACAATACGACGCCATCCGCAGCCGCAAGGCGGAAGGGCGAACCACGCCGCAATTGCAGTCACTGGTGAACACGACGTTCTATCAAATGGTCCAGGACGGGCGGCGTCGGGCTTCGGCAGATGTCGAGATTCCTGTGACGTATGCCTCCCAGTGGATCGTGCGGCCGCAGACCGATGTGTCCGAGCGCCCGGCCCTGCGTCTGGGCTGGACACCCGCGAGCATGGTGTTCATCGCAGGCGGCAAGCCGCCTTACACGCTGGCTTTCGGCCGCACCGGCGTGCGCCCGGCCCGAGTCGGGCTGCATCAGGTGGCGCCGGGATTCAGTGCGGGCGAACTGGCCGGGCTGGCGGCGGCCAGGCCTGGAAATCTGGTGCGGCAGCAGTCCCCCGGCCAGGCTGCGGACGATATCGCCGGAAGATCATCCGGAAACAAGCGGGGCTGGTTGTGGGCATTGCTGGTTGGTGGCGTCCTGGCGCTGGGGGCGATGGCATGGCATCTCTTCCGCCAGCTCAAGAGCGGCGCCCAGCGGCCAGTCGCCTGATTCGGTGCACATGTAAAAAAGCCCGCCGGTTGGTGACTGGCGGGCTTGGCGACTGGATGATCGGTTCAGGCGGCGTGCATTCCACTGTTGATGCGCAATTCGAGCTTGTCCCAGAACCGGTCGTGAACTGGCAGCAGCAGCACATTGCAGACCGGCTCGAGGATGGCGGCCAGGCCGCCGAAGGCGAGCGATCCGGTGGCGCAGTAGATGACTGCGAATGCGACGCCCATGTGCATCAGCGTCTGGCTGACCTTCTCCGCAGCGATCTTCATGTAGCGGTCACGTTCCGACGTTGCCCGGGCACGGACGGCGGCCCAGGCCCTTTCATGGAAGGGGAGCAGCAGAACGTTGATTACCGGTTCGATGATGATGGCCAGGCCGCTGAACACGACCGAGCCCGTCATCGCATAGGCGATCGTGAAAGCGATCGCCATGTGGGTGATGACCTGACTGGTTTTCTTCGCTGCGATGACCATGGGATGACCTCTTCACTTCGTTTGCCGACTGTAGAGCCAAATGATAATGATTCTCGCTTATAGTTAAAAGCAAATAATATTGAAGATGTTGATAGCGATGTTCTATTGTTGGAGGTGCAAAATCGGTAAGCCGGGGGCTTGCGGGATGTGTCATCGATTTGCTATAGTCTCGCTTTCCCGACGCAGACGCAGCCTTCAAGGCAGCGAGAAGCGGAAGGAAAAGAGGGTTGACGAGATTTAAAAAACGCTTCATACTCTCTCTTCTCTGCTGCTGACGAACACAACGCTTCGAAGCAAACGGCAGGGATGAAGCACCGAACCCTCGGCGGGAGCCGCGTTCTTTAAAAATTAACAGTCGATAAGTGTGGGCGTTTGATGAAGGTGCCAAGAACCTCGGTTCTTGCATACTTAAATTATCAAATGTTCGCACAAAGTATTAAACGTTGCTTCAGCAATGAAGTGACGGTCAGTATTTTGAGTGAGCGACTCGGCTAGCAATAGCCGATGACTCGAAAGAGTCAACAAACAGAGATTGAACTGAAGAGTTTGATCCTGGCTCAGATTGAACGCTGGCGGCATGCTTTACACATGCAAGTCGAA
>NZ_JH992922.1:1322159-1330064 GCF_000315425.1 Massilia timonae CCUG 45783
ACCCCTTCCCATCCCGAACAGGACCGTGAAACGACTTTGCGCCGATGATAGTGCTGCAACCAGTGTGAAAGTAGGTTATCGTCAGGCTAGTTATAAGAAAAACCCCACCAGGTGATCCTGGTGGGGTTTTTTGCTTTGGAGACGCGTAAAATCCCAAGGTCATACTGTTCTCTTACCTAGGAAAAGCGATGAAGGTCTATCTCGTTGTCGTCGACACGCTGGCGGATTGGGAAATCGGATACCTGACGGCAGAACTGCATAGCCGCCGGTTTTTCGCAGATCCATCGCAAGACTTCCAATTGCTGAAGGCAGGCCTGAGCCGTGGCGTGGTGACGAGCATGGGCGGCGTGACCCATGCGCCGGATATCGCAATCGGCGACATCCGGATGGACGACAACGATCTGCTCCTGCTTCCAGGGGCGGAAATCTGGCAGTCTGCACAAGCAAGACCAGCCCTCGAACTGGCGCGCGACGCGCTGGACCAAGGCCACCAGGTCGCCGCCATCTGTGGCGCGACCGTCGGCCTGGCCAGCACCGGCGCATTGAATGCACGGCGCCACACTTCCAACGACCCCGGATTGTTGAAAGCATCCTGCCCCGACTATCGCGGTGAACACATGTACCGCAAGGAGCCGGCTGTCCGCGGCGACAACCTGATCACGGCAACCGGCCTGGCGCCGCTCGAGTTCTCCTACGAAGTTCTCAAGATGCTCAAGGTCTGGAAGCCGGAGACCACCAAGGCCTGGTACCGCTTGCACAAGACCCGCCAGGAGCGCTGGTACCATGAATTGGTCGCATCGATGTCGGATGCGTCCGCCATTCCTTCATAGAGCGCGATGGATTACCAGCAGCTTCTCGCCCAGCGCCGCGCGCACCCATCCTGGCGGCTCCTCGCCGCCGACCACGCGCCGATGATCGCCAGCTTCCTGCACCGCAGCTTTGTCGCGCCCAATGTGCGCACGATTGCCCGCCAGCAGCTGGTGTCGCAACTGGACGATCACCTGTACCAGCTTCATGAGCTGACCGGCGAACAGCTGTTTCCCAAGCCCGCGGCCAGCTATCTGGACGACTGGGCGTCCGACGACCGCGGCTGGCTGCGCAAATACTATCCACCAGGCGAAGACGAACCGCACTACGATCTGACCTCGCCTGCCGAGCAGGCCCTGGAATGGCTGCAGGGCCTGGGCCAGCGTGCTTTCATCGGTACCGAGTCGCGCTTGATGACCGTGTTCGACCTGCTCAAGCAGATCGCCGACGGCACCGAGCTCAATCCCCGTGCGCGCATTGCCGAACTCCAGAAACGCAAGGCGGACATCGACGCCGAAATCGCGCGGATCAAGGAGGGCCACCTGACCCTGATGGAACCGACCCAGGTGCGCGAACGCTTCCTGCAAATGGCGGCCACCGCGCGTGAACTGCTGTCCGATTTTCGTGCGCTCGACCAGAACTTCCGCATGCTCGACCGCAGCGTGCGCGAAAGGATCGCCACTTGGGACGGCGGCAAGGGCGAACTGCTGCAGCAGATCTTCGGCTGGCGCGACCTGATCACCGAATCCGACGAAGGCAAGAGCTTTCGCGCCTTCTGGGACTTGCTGATGTCGCCGTCGCGCCAGGATGAACTGGGCAAGCTGCTGGAGCAGGTGATGGCGCTCGCGCCGATCCGCGAACTCGAACCCGACGGCCGCCTGCGCCGCATCCACTACGACTGGCTGGAAGCCGGCGAGGTTACCCAGCGCACCGTGGCGCGCCTGTCGGAGCAGCTGCGCCGCTATCTGGATGACCAGGCCTGGCTCGAGAACCGCCGCATCATGGAGCTGATCCGGCAGGTCGAACAGAAAGCGCTGTCGCTGCGCGGGCAGGTTCCCGATGCGGCCTTCGCCGACATCGACGACGCCGGGCCGGAGTTCGCCTTGCCCATGGAGCGGCTGCTCTACACGCCGCCATTCAAGGCCGACATTCGCGCGGTGGAAGTCGAGGAGGCCGGCGCGACCGCCTTGTCCGATGCGCTGTTCGAACAGGTTTACGTCGACCAGGTGCGCCTGGCATCCAACGTGCGGCGCGCACTGCAGACCCGCAGCCAGGTATCGCTGGCGGCGGTCGTGATGGACAATCCGATCGAGCAGGGCCTGGCCGAACTGGCGACCTACCTGAAACTGGCGACCCAGGACGTGGCCGCCGTGATCGACGACGAGCGCGATGAATGCGTCCGCTGGACCGGCGCCGATGGCCACCAGCGTCAGGCGACGCTGCCGATGGTAATCTTTACACTACGGGAACGAGAGGACGAATGATTGACGACGACCAGCTGGGACAAGTGGTAGTCACCCTGTTCCAGGGCGTGCTGTATCGCGAAAACGCCGAGCCGCAATGGCAGGCACTGCTCGACCTGCAGGCGCGCGTGCGCGACTATTGCAGCGTGATCGGGCTCGAACTGATCCTTGACGAGGCGGAGGGCTATGCCTATCTGCGCCAGCGGGCGTCCAAGCCCGAGACGCCGGACTTGCCGCGTCTGGTCCAGCGCCGCCAGCTCAGCTTCCCAGTCAGCCTGATCCTGGTCCTGCTGCGCAAGAAGCTGGCCGAGTTCGACGCGCTCAGTGCAGATACCCGGCTGGTCGTCAGCCGCGAGGACATCGTCGACCAGATGCGCCTGTTCCTGCCCGATACCGCCAACGAAGCGCGCCTGCTCGACCGCATGGATACGCATCTCGGCAAGGTCGTCGACCTCGGCTTCCTGCGGCGCCTGCGCGGTCAGGACGGGCAGTTCGAAGTGCGGCGCGTATTGAAGGCCTTCGTCGATGCCCAGTGGCTCGACGACTTCGCCCAGCGCCTGGACGGCTATGCCAGGCATGCCGGGGCGAGCGCCGGCAAGGAGGGCGTCGAATGAACGCCGGACCCGATCCCGAGCTGGCGACGGCGACCGAGCAGGCCGGCTTCCGCCTGCGCCGCTTCGAAGTGTACAACTGGGGCACCTTCCACCAGCGCGTTTGGAGGATGCAGCCGCACGGCGCCAATATGCTCCTGACTGGCGATATCGGATCCGGCAAGTCGACCCTGGTCGATGCGCTCACTACCTTGCTGGTCCCGTTCAACAAGATCTCGTACAACAAGGCGGCCGGCGCCGACGCGCGCGAACGCTCGCTGCGCACCTATGTGCTGGGCCACTTCAAGTCCGAGCGCGGTGACACCGGCCTCTCCGCGCGTGCGGTCGCGCTGCGCGACCAGCACAGCTACTCGGTGCTGCTCGGAGAGTTCCATAACGAAGGCTACGAGGAGACCATCACGCTCGCGCAGGTATTCTGGTTCAAGGACCCGCGCGGCCAGCCGGAGCGATTCTATGTGGTCGCCGAAACGGCGCTGACGATCGCCGATGATTTTTCGGGCTTCGCCGACATCAATCAGCTGCGCAAGCGCCTGCGAGCGCGGTCCGGCATTGCTCTGCACGACAGCTTCCCAGCCTATGGCGCCGATTTCAGGCGCCGTTTCGGCATCGCATCGGAACAGGCGATGGACCTGTTCAACCAGACGGTGTCGATGAAATCGGTGGGCAACCTGACCGAGTTCGTGCGTGAGCACATGCTCGAGCCGTTCCCGGTGCAGGCCCGCATCGACATGCTGATCACGCACTTCGACGACTTGAACCGGGCCCACGAGACGGTGCTCAAGGCGCGCGCGCAGATCGAGCGCCTGCAACCCCTGAACGCCGACTGCGATCGCCACGCGGCGCTGGTGACGCAGATGGATGAGCTGCGGATCTGTCGCGAAGCCCTGCGGCCCTGGTTCGCGCTGCTCAAGACCGAGCTGCTGGACAAGCGCATCGCCAACCTGGCAGCGGACGAGGAACGCACCGCCACCCGCCTGGCCCAGTTGGAGCAGGAGCGGCGCGAACACGCCCGTACCCGCGACGAACTGACCGCCGCCATCTCGGCCAATGGCGGCAACCGG
This sequence comes from Massilia timonae CCUG 45783, assembly GCF_000315425.1. Taxonomy (GTDB): domain Bacteria; phylum Pseudomonadota; class Gammaproteobacteria; order Burkholderiales; family Burkholderiaceae_D; genus Telluria; species Telluria timonae. The sequence continues at coordinate 1,326,102 of NZ_JH992922.1, forward strand.
ATCGAACAGATCATGGGCGAGATCGCGCGCGTCGACGCCGCTCGCAGCGAAAAGAACGCGCGCGCGCAGCAGTACGAGCTGATCGCCTCGGCGCTCGGCTTGCCGGCGCCGCACGATGCCGGCGCCTTCGATGCCAACCGGGGCGCCATTGACACAGGCCAGGCCGCCTGCGTCGCGCAGCGCGACGAGCGCAGCAACCGCCTGACCGAGGCTGGCGTGACGGTGCGCGAGCTGAGAAAGCTGCACGGCGAACTGACCGACGAACTCGAATCGCTGCGCAAGCGCCGGTCCAATATTCCGCGCCAGATGCTCACGCTGCGCGAGGCCTTGTGCGACGCGCTAACGATCGCGCCTGATGCGCTGCCCTTCATCGGCGAGTTGATCCAGGTGCGCGAGGACGAGCGTGCCTGGGAAGGGGCGGCCGAGCGCTTGCTGCATGCCTTCGGCCTGTCGCTGCTGGTGCCCGAACAGCATTACGCGCAGGTGGCGGCATGGGCCGAGCGTACCCACCTTGGCGCGCGCCTGGTGTATTACCGGGTGCGGCCATTGTCCCCGGCCGAGCCGCCATCCCTGCATCCGCATTCATTGGTGCGCAAGCTGTCGATCCAGCCGGATTCGCCGTTCTATGCCTGGATCGAGGGCGAGCTGGCGCGGCGTTTCGACTATGCCTGTTGCGACTCCATGGAACTGTTTCGGCGCGAGCAGCGCGCGATCACCCGTAACGGACAGGTGAAGTCGGGCGGCGAGCGTCACGAAAAGGATGACCGGCGCCAGATCGGCGACCGCACCAGCTATGTGCTGGGCTGGTCGAACGAGGCGAAGATCGCGGCGCTGGAGAAGCAGGAGCGCGACCTGTCCACGCGTATCACGGAACATACCAGGCAAATCCTCGAGCTCAAGCGCGAAGCTGCCGAATGGGGCAGAGTGCTCGGTCTCTGGCAGCAGTTGGCGGTGTTCGCCAGCTTCGCTGATCTCGACTGGAAGCCGCTGGTGGCGATGATCGACAGGCTCGAGCGCGAGCAGCAGGAGCTGGCGGCATCGTCCGACCTGCTGCGCACCTTGCAGCAGCAGTTGCGCGATCTCGGAGACGTCCAGGCCGGCATCGATGCGCAGCATGCACAGGCCAATGCCGCGCTGGCGACGCTGGTGGAGAAATTGAGCCAGGCCCGCAGCCTGCTGGGCGAGAGCGAGGCGCTTGCCGGTGCGATCGACGACGCCATGCGCGCCACTACGCTGCCGGTGCTCGAGACGCTGCGCGAGCAGGCCTTGGGCGAGCACACGCTGACGGTCGAATCATGCGATAACCGCGAGCGCGACATGCGTGAATTCGTGCAGGCACGCATCGACGCCGACAGCAAACGCATCGCGACACTGCGCGACAGGATCATCACCGCCATGCAGGACTATGCGACTACCTGGCCGCTCGATGCGCGCGAGGTCGATGTGAGCATCGAGGCGGCGCCCGAGTTCCGGCGCATGCTGCAGGTGCTGGAAGCCGACGACCTGCCGCGCTTCGCCGGCAAGTTCAAGGAGCTGCTCAACGAAAACACGATCCGCGAGATCGCCGGATTCCAGTCGCAGCTCAAGCGCGAGCGCGAAACGATCCGCGAGCGGGTCGAGACCATCAACACCTCGCTGCATGCGATCGACTACAACCCGAATCGCTACATCGCCCTGGAGGCGGAACCGAGCCTGGACGCCGACCTGCGCGACTTCCAGCAAGACCTGCGCAGCTGTACCGAAGGCGCGCTGACCGGGTCGAGCGACGAGGAGTACACCGAGGCGAAATTCCTGCAGGTGCGGCGCATCATCGAGCGCTTTCGGGGCCGCGAAGGCTGCGCCGAGATGGACCGGCGCTGGACCCGCAAGGTGACCGATGTGCGCAACTGGTTCGTGTTCTCGGCGTCCGAGCGTTGGCGCGAGGACGACAGCGAGCATGAACACTACACCGACGCCGGCGGCAAGTCCGGTGGCCAGAAGGAGAAGCTGGCCTACACGGTGCTGGCAGCCAGCCTGGCCTACCAGTTCGGCCTCGAATGGGGCGCCGTGCGTTCGCGCTCGTTCCGCTTCGTGGTCATTGACGAGGCGTTCGGACGCGGTTCCGACGAATCTGCGCGCTATGGGCTGGAGCTGTTCCGGCGCATGAACCTGCAACTGCTGATCGTGACGCCGCTGCAGAAGATCCACATCATCGAGCCATACGTCGCCGGCCTGGGGTTCGTGCACAGCGAAGAAGGTCGGCAGTCGATGCTGCGCTACCTGAGCATCGAGGAGTACCGCGCCGAGCGCGGTGCGCGGGCCGGATGATGGCGGCGCGCAGCGCATGGTCGTCGCCGGGCGACATCGTCGCCAGCGTCCAGCGCCTGTGGGACAGCGGCGCTATCCTGGCGGCGCGCCTGGACGGCGTCGCCTTGTTTCCGCATGAAGTCCGGCTGCGGCAACCTTCGGTCGCAGCCATGGGCGAGCAGTTCGACCTCGTGCGCGACTGGATCGGCGCCTTGCGCAGCAGCAGCCGTCCAGAACGCGGCGATGGCTATGAGCTGGTCTGGCGCGACATCAACCACCGCCAGCTGGGGCGCAACCGCATCCCGGTTGCCGCCATCGTGGAGTCGGAAGCGTCGGCGCTGCGCATGATCGGCCGTGGCGCGGACACGCGGCGCTTCGACGAATTGGTCGCCATGACCCTCGGCGCGTTTCCCGTCCTTCGTCCCTGGCTGGCCAGGCAGCCGCTCCGCCTGCTCGAGCACGGGGATGGATGGGAGCGCGTCCTGGCCGTGCTGCGCTGGTTCGTGGCGAATCCACGTCCAGGCATCTATCTGCGTCAGCTCGATATCCCGGGTGTCGACACGAAGTTCATCGAAGTGCGCAAGGGGCTGATGGCCGAACTGCTCGATCAGGTGCTGCCTGCCGAATCGATCGATGCCGGCGCCGTCGGCGCGCGGCAGTTCGACACGCGTTACGGGCTGCTGGGAAAACCAGCGCAAATTCGTTTCCGCATACTCGACCAGCGGCACTATGTCGGCGGTTGCTCCGACCTGATGGTGCCTGTGGCGCAGTTCGCCGCATTGCGCACGGGCGTGGACCGGGTCTACATCACGGAGAACGAGGTGAATGCACTGGCATTTCCCGATGTGGAGTCGAGCATGGTGGTGTTCGGTGGCGGCTATGGCATCGACCGCCTGGCGCAGGTGGACTGGTTACGCAGCCGGCGCGTCCTGTACTGGGGCGATATCGATACGCATGGCTTTGCGATCCTCGATCGCCTGCGGGCGTCGATCCCGGGCGCGGCATCGCTGCTGATGGATGCCGACACGTTACAGGCACATCGCCATGTATGGGGGCAGGAGGATGGCGACAAACGTTGCCTGGCAGACCTGATGAGGCTGACGGAGCAGGAGCGGGAGCTGTTTCTGCAGTTGCGCGGCGATATCCTTGGGGAGCGCTTACGCCTCGAGCAGGAGCGCATTGGCTACACATGGGCGGTCGACGCGATTCGACAAACATGAAAACTGGCCCTTGCGGGGGCGCTGGCGCTTTGCTATAGTCTCGCTCCTCGACGCAGACGCCACCTCACGGTAGCGAAAGCGAAGAGAAAAAAGGGGTTGACGAAAAATGAGAAACACTTCATACTCTCGCCTCTCTGCTGCTGACGAACACAACGATTCGCAACGATGCAGCAAGAAGAAGCACCGAATTCTGATCTTTAAAAATTAACAGTCGATAAGTGTGGGCGTTTGATGAAGGTGCCGGCTGACTTGTTCAGCTGCATACTTAAAATATCAAATGTTCGCACAAAGTATTAAACGTTGCTTCAGCAATGAAGCGACGGTCAGTATTTTGAGTGAGCGACCTCGCTAGCAATAGCGAGTGACTCGAAAGAGTCAACAAACAGAGATTGAACTGAAGAGTTTGATCCTGGCTCAGATTGAACGCTGGCGGCATGCTTTACACATGCAAGTCGAA
>NZ_JH992922.1:1331792-1338888 GCF_000315425.1 Massilia timonae CCUG 45783
CGATTACAGGCGATGAAGGACGTAGTAGCTTGCGATAAGCTGCGGGGAGCTAGCAAACGAGCTTTGATCCGCAGATTTCCGAATGGGGAAACCCGGCCTTTTAGGTCATTGCATACTGAATACATAGGCATGCAAAGCGAACGCGGCGAACTGAAACATCTAAGTAGCTGCAGGAAAAGAAATCAACCGAGATTCCCAAAGTAGTGGCGAGCGAAATGGGATGAGCCTGTACGTGATAGTCGAACGAATAGCAGAAGCCTCTGGAAAGGAACGCCATAGTGGGTGATAGCCCCGTACACGAAATCAAAACGGTGGTACTAAGCATACGACAAGTAGGGCGGGACACGAGAAATCCTGTCTGAACATGGGGGGACCATCCTCCAAGGCTAAATACTCGTAATCGACCGATAGTGAACCAGTACCGTGAGGGAAAGGCGAAAAGAACCCCGGGAGGGGAGTGAAATAGATCCTGAAACCGTGTGCATACAAACAGTAGGAGCCTCCTCGTGGGGTGACGGCGTACCTTTTGTATAATGGGTCAGCGACTTACATTCAGTGGCGAGGTTAACCGAATAGGGGAGCCGTAGAGAAATCGAGTCCGAACAGGGCGACAGTCGCTGGGTGTAGACCCGAAACCAAGTGATCTACCCATGGCCAGGATGAAGGTGCGGTAACACGCCCTGGAGGTCCGAACCCACTAATGTTGAAAAATTAGGGGATGAGCTGTGGGTAGGGGTGAAAGGCTAAACAAACTTGGAAATAGCTGGTTCTCTCCGAAAACTATTTAGGTAGTGCCTCAAGTATCACCACCGGGGGTAGAGCACTGTTATGGCTAGGGGGTCATTGCGACTTACCAAACCATTGCAAACTCCGAATACCGATGAGTGCGAGCTTGGGAGACAGACATCGGGTGCTAACGTCCGGTGTCAAGAGGGAAACAACCCAGACCGCCAGCTAAGGTCCCAAAGATTGGCTAAGTGGAAAACGAAGTGGGAAGGCTAAAACAGTCAGGATGTTGGCTTAGAAGCAGCCACCATTTAAAGAAAGCGTAATAGCTCACTGATCGAGTCGTCCTGCGCGGAAGATGTAACGGGGCTAAGCCAGTCACCGAAGCTGCGGATATATTTCTCGTGATTTATCACTTGATCTATATGGTAGGAGAGCGTTCTGTAAGCCTGCGAAGGTGTCTTGTAAAGGATGCTGGAGGTATCAGAAGTGCGAATGCTGACATGAGTAGCGATAATGCGGGTGAAAAGCCCGCACGCCGTAAGCCCAAGGTTTCCTGTTCAACGTTCATCGGAGCAGGGTGAGTCGGCCCCTAAGGCGAGGCAGAGATGCGTAGCTGATGGGAAGCAGGTTAATATTCCTGCACCGTCGTATGATGCGATGGGGGGACGGATCGCGGAAGGTTGTCTAACTGTTGGAATAGCCAGTTTTTGACTCATAGAAGGTGCTTAGGCAAATCCGGGCACGTAATTCAAGGGGTCGAGACGAGTCGCCACGTGCGACGAAGCAATCGGAAGTGGTTCCAAGAAAAGCCTCTAAGCTTCAGTCATACGAGACCGTACCGCAAACCGACACAGGTGGGCGAGATGAGTATTCTAAGGCGCTTGAGAGAACTCGGGAGAAGGAACTCGGCAAATTGGTACCGTAACTTCGGGATAAGGTACGCCCTAGTAATTTGACCACTTTACTGTGGAAGGATGAACGGGTTGCAATAAAATGGTGGCTGCGACTGTTTAATAAAAACACAGCACTCTGCAAACACGAAAGTGGACGTATAGGGTGTGACGCCTGCCCGGTGCTGGAAGATTAAATGATGGGGTGCAAGCTCTTGATTGAAGTCCCAGTAAACGGCGGCCGTAACTATAACGGTCCTAAGGTAGCGAAATTCCTTGTCGGGTAAGTTCCGACCTGCACGAATGGCGTAACGATGGCCACACTGTCTCCTCCCGAGACTCAGCGAAGTTGAAATGTTTGTGATGATGCAATCTACCCGCGGCTAGACGGAAAGACCCCATGAACCTTTACTGTAGCTTTGCATTGGACTTTGAATCAATCTGTGTAGGATAGGTGGGAGGCTTTGAAGCGGGGACGCCAGTTCTCGTGGAGCCATCCTTGAAATACCACCCTGGTTCATTTGAGGTTCTAACCTTGGTCCGTTATCCGGATCGGGGACAGTGCATGGTAGGCAGTTTGACTGGGGCGGTCTCCTCCTAAAGTGTAACGGAGGAGTTCGAAGGTACGCTAGGTACGGTCGGACATCGTGCTAATAGTGCAATGGCATAAGCGTGCTTAACTGCGAGACCGACAAGTCGAGCAGGTACGAAAGTAGGACATAGTGATCCGGTGGTTCTGTATGGAAGGGCCATCGCTCAACGGATAAAAGGTACTCTGGGGATAACAGGCTGATTCCTCCCAAGAGTTCATATCGACGGGGGAGTTTGGCACCTCGATGTCGGCTCATCACATCCTGGGGCTGTAGCCGGTCCCAAGGGTATGGCTGTTCGCCATTTAAAGTGGTACGTGAGCTGGGTTTAAAACGTCGTGAGACAGTTTGGTCCCTATCTGCCGTGGGCGTTGGAAATTTGAAGGGGGCTGCTCCTAGTACGAGAGGACCGGAGTGGACGAACCTCTGGTGTACCGGTTGTCACGCCAGTGGCATTGCCGGGTAGCTAAGTTCGGAAGAGATAACCGCTGAAAGCATCTAAGCGGGAAACTTGCCTTGAGATGAGATTTCCCGGAGCCTTGAGCTCCTTGAAGGGTCGTTCGAGACCAGGACGTTGATAGGCTGGGTGTGGAAGTGCAGTAATGCATTAAGCTAACCAGTACTAATTGCCCGTACGGCTTGTCCCTATAACCTTGGTAGTCCAAGGTCGAGTACAGCTGCTCGATACAAAGCTACAACCCAACAATACTTCTTCCAGATTCATGGCCACGCTGAACAAAGCGTAGGGTGGGCGGCTGTGCCGCCCACGCGTAACTCAAGCGTAGCCAGACAAGTCAAAGCCTGATGACCATAGCAAGTCGGTCCCACCCCTTCCCATCCCGAACAGGACCGTGAAACGACTTTGCGCCGATGATAGTGCTGCAACCAGTGTGAAAGTAGGTTATCGTCAGGCTAGTTATATGAAAAACCCCTCCAGGTGATCCTGGTGGGGTTTTTTGCTATAAGGGGTCCCGCCTGTCCTGGCGAAAGCGCCACCCCCTCACTCGAACCTGAAATTCACCCCCGCCATATACGTCGCTCCCGCATACGCATCGGTGTACACATTCGGCGTACCATCGGCAAACTGCGCAAATCCCCCCGTCGTCGTCCCCGTGTGAATCCGTCCGAGATTCCGCCCCTCGAGGAACAATTCGATATTCTCATTGACCCGATACCCGATTTTCGCATCGATGTACCGGGTCCCGAGCCGGAAGCTCGGCGCCCCGGGCGCATATACCGGATTGCGAACAGTCGTCAGCCCGTGCGCCGGATAATTGTTGATAGCGGTCGAATTACACCCCGATATGCAACTGAACTTCTCGGCCACGAACTGCACCGCCACCCTGGCCGATAACTTGCCATCGTCGTACCACAGCGACGCGTTCCAGGAATGGTGGGGCTCGCCGGCCACCGGCATGACGGTGCCGGTCAGCAGGTCGCGCACGGCGGTCCCGGTCAACTTGGACTTGTTGCGCGTGTAGTTGGCATCGATCCCAAGATAGCGCAGATACCACGGCAGGAAGGTGAATGCGGCCTTCCCCGACACCTCGTAGCCCGTGCGGGTGTTCGGCAATTGATTGATCCAGCGGCGGTAGTCGAACTGCTGGTCTGCCAGCGGCTTGCCGGTCTGGCTGTCCACCTGGTCCGAGCCGGCAAACAGCGCGGCCGCATTGACCGCCTCGATCAGCGTCGGTGCACCGATGACGCCCTCCTGCCGGTAGACGGCGCCGGCGAACATGTAATTCTTGTTGGGATACCACTCGAGCGACAGGTTCTGGTTGTGGTTGGTCATCGGCTCCAGCGACGGATTGCCCATGGTGCCGGAGCAATATTGTGCGCGAGGCTCGCCGTCCGCATCGAGCTGGTCGGTGAAGCGCTCGTCGTAGAAGCAGGTGCCGCTCGGGATCAGGCGGCCGCCGGGCGGGCGTGCGACGGTCTTGCCCCAGTTGTAGCGCAGTACGAGTTCGTTCGGCAAAAACCAGGTGTTCAGGTTGATCGAGGGCAGATAGTCGGTGCTGACGTCCGAGATCTCGGTATCCCGGCGGTAGATCGCCGTCGTCACACCGTTGGCATTCTCCGGGTCGGCGGGATTGAAGCTCGCGTTCTTCACCGTCGACTGGAAGGCCAGCTGTCCGGTGCCGACCACCCCGGTGCGCACGATGCGCACGCCGACGTTGCCATCGAAGGCGATGCCGAACGGCAGCGGACGTTCGCTGAACGGTATGCGGTCCAGGCTGAAGTCCATCATCAGGTAGCCCGCATCGACGGTTTCCACCAGCTTGTTCATCGGCTGGGCATACATCTGGCCGTCGCTGCCGGCGCAGGATTTCACGCAATCGAGGTTGTAGTTCGGTACGCCGAGCAGGTCATAGAGTTTGCCGATGTCGATCTCGGTCCAGCCGCTGATCAGCCCCGCCGGACGATCGGGATCGCCGCCGTAGAACTGGGATGTCGGCTGCTTCGTATAGACCTGCGCGAACATGTCCCGGAACTGGTCGGCGGTGATCTGGATCGTCCCGCCGAGGTTGGCGCGCGGGTCGGCATTGGGGGTATAGCCGTACTTGCATGGCCGCCCCCCGGCCCCCAGCGAGCCGGGGGTGTCTTCGCAAATCTGGTAGGTGGTGCGCAGGTTTTTATTGGGGACGTAAATGCCTGGAATATAGCCTGGCGTTCCCCAGGCGCCCTGGGGTTCCTGGACGGTCATGCCGCCGGTGCCCCAGGCCGAGTAGTCGCTCTTGCGGCGGTTGTATCCGATCTTGAAGCGCGGCAGATAGCCGTTGGTGAAGTCGCTGGTGTTGAAGGCCACATCGAGTTTCACGGTGCGCTCGGTCTGTTCGTTGATGCGCGCATTCTGCAGCGACAGCGTCCTTGCCGGATCGATCAGCGGTAGCTGGTCCGAGGTATAGGCGGGCGTCGCCGGGGCAAATGCACTGCCGGCGAAAGCGGCGAGCGCTGGCTGCGGCCGCAGCGCGAAGTAATTGTTGGGATTGTTGGGATCGAAGCTCGCGCTCGGCTTGTAATCCCAGATACCGTTCGATAACAGGTTTGCCTGGACGGGCCCCGTGTAGCCGCTCAGGCCGGCGCGCCGCTCGTAGCGCGAGAAGTCGCTGCGCGCGTCGCCCAGCAGCAGCTCGGCGAATACGTAGCGATTCTTGTAGGTGCCGCCAGCCTGGGTGTAACGCGATTTTTCCCGAATATTGAGCATGGTGTTTTCGACGCCGAAACTGCCATCGGCAATCGTATAGCCTGTCAAATGGTGGTTCGCGTCGACCGTGACCGAGTTCGGATCGATATTCGACGTCGAGCCGTTGGCCGCGCCCCCGGCACGCCAGCTCAGGTCCGGATACAGGAAATAGCCGGATGCGGGCACCAGATTGCGCGTCGCCCATGCGCCGTTCGACAACTGGGTCGGCGACACCGTGTCGGTAAAGGATGGTCCGATATAGCCATTCGGCCCAGTGACCGTCGTGCCGTTGAAGGCTGGGCCGCCGTAGCCAGCGCTGCTCGCTTCCGAGACGATATGGCGCGATGAACGGCTGTGCTTGACGTAGACCTGCAGACCGTCGCTGACCTTGAAATCCAGGCGGATGTCGCCCGAGTTGCGATCTTCGTCCTGGCGATTCACGAAGTAGCGGGTACTGCTCGGCACGTAATCATTCCATTGCCCCAGGCAGGACAGCAGTTCCGTCTGGCGTTGGTTGATCGCACTGGTACGGGTGGCGCCAGCCACGATGGCGTTGGCCTGGGCCTCGGTCAGCAGTGGAAATGCCTGGTAACACGCCGCCTTGGTTTGCGCAGCGGCCGACTTGGCCACGATTTCCTGGGGTGTGGCTGCGTTGAACGTGCCACCACCGATCAGATTCGATGTCAGCAGCGGTGTCGTCGACAGCGGGTCGTCCAGTTTGACGGTATTCGGTTGGAACGAGAACGTTTTTTCCGGCGAGTTGTCGAAGTCGAGTGGACGATAGGCGCCGACGGCACTGCTGCTGCCGCCCTGGTTGATCGAGTGCGACTCCTGGGCAACCTTGCTCCTGGACAGATTAACCAGCACGCCCAGCCGGTCGTTCATCAGTTTTTTTACACCGACGAGGTTCAGGTTGGGATTGAGTTTCTCATTGAGCGTGTTCTGCATTCCGGCGACACGCATCGACAGGTAATCCTTCTTGAAGTCCAGGCCATTCCGGGTGGTGATGCGCACCGAGCCGCCAAGTGACCCTTCTACCATGTCGGCCGTGGAACCTTTTACCACGTCCACGCTCTTGATCAGGTCGGACGATAACTGGCGCATCTCGACGGCGCGTCCACCGGCCTGGTCCGAGCCGGCGTTCATCCCGCCCAGCAAATCGGCGCCGCCAGCGGACTGTACGCCCTGTCCATCGAGTTCCACGCGGGTCAGTTCCGGGCCGTTGCCCCGGATCGAGACCGAGATCCCTTCGCCATAGTCGCCTCGGTCCACGGCCACCCCGGCGATCCGGGAAATCGCATCCGCCACGTTCCGGTCCGGGAAGGCGCCCACGTCTTCCGCCACGATGGAATCCTGGGCGGTGTCGGCCTTCTTCTTCCTGCCGATCGCACTTTCCTGGGCCTGCCGCGTACCCACCACGCGTACGGTGGTGGGGGCACTGGCAGGACTGCTTGTCGTCGTGTCCTGCTCTGTTTGCCCGGCCTGTTGCGCGTGAACTGGTACCCCGGTTGCAAGCGAAGCCAGGGCCATCGCAACCGCACCGGACAGACGCCGTGTACGGCAATGCATTGCTGTATGCCTGTTCATTCTCGTCTCCGTAATTTTTTTTATGGACCGCCAGATTACGGTAGTTGTCAACAAAGATGTCGCGTCAAGTCATGCGGCTTTTCTTAATTGCTCTGGCGGTTTCCGTTCCGGATTCA
>NZ_JH992922.1:1341233-1483924 GCF_000315425.1 Massilia timonae CCUG 45783
TCCGTTCCGGATTCAACCAGACTTGATCGTCAAGTTCCCAGTTCCTGGTGCCCTGCGACCAGCGCTGCGGGTTGCGCTTTCTAGCCTCGTGATAGACCTGCTCACGAAGCTTCAAAATCGCCGCGTCTTGCCCGCAGTGGCGCTGTGCCGGGGTCACGAATTTCAGGCCGCTGTGCTTGTGATCGTGGTTATACCAACGCACGAATTTCTGCGTCCATGCCTGCGCCTCTTCCAGGCTTCCGAATGGCTTGTTCGGGTAATCTGGGCGATATTTGCAGGTCTTGAACAGCGACTCGGCGTATGCATTGTCATTGCTTACACGTGGCCGGCTGAACGAGGGCGCCACACCCAGCTGTTCCAACGTGGCCAACATGGTGGCGCCCTTCATGGCGCTGCCGTTGTCCGAATGGAGCACCAGTGGACGACCGGCCAGCCCCTCGGCCAAGCTAGTGCGGCGCATCAACCGTGAAGCCAGTTCCGCCGATTCCGCCACGTGCACCTCATGCCCGACGACTTTGCGGCTGAAGATATCGAGCACCATGTACCAGTAATAGTATTGGCCTTTGATGGCGGCCGGCATCCAGGTGATATCCCAGCTCCACACTTGGTTCGGAGCCGCGGCGCAATGACTCGTGAGCACGCGCTCACAAGGTTTCTTCGCGCGGCCCCGATGATGCTGTTGCGCCGCCGCTTTCAGAACGCGATAGAAGCTTGACTCGGACGCCATGTACACGCCCCGATCGGCCAGCGCTGGCACGATCTGGCTGGGCGGTAAGCTGGCGAATTCCTCGCTGTTGGCAACGGCGAGGATTTCGGTACGCTCATCCTCGCTCAGCTTGCTGACCGGTTCTGGCCGCACGCTGGAGGGACGACCGTCGCCGGCCACGGCATCGTCGCCATTGCGCACCCAGCGCTGGAAAGTACGCAAGGTAATGTCCAGCTCGATGCAGGCTGGCGCCAACCGGCTGCCGGCGGCCTCTGCTTCACGGATCAACTCAACACACAACAGGCGATCTGGGACGCTGATCAGTCTTCCTCTTTGTCCCCCCAGATCGCCTGGGCTTTTTTTCGCAGGATCAGCAGCGCGGCCGCCTCGGCCAGCGCCTTCTCCTTGCGCTGTAAATCCTTCTCCAGTTGCCGGATGCGCTTTTTGTCCTCCTTCGACTGCGCCTGCTGCTCCCGCGTCTGCTTTACCACGCTCGCATTGGCCGACATGCATGCGGCACGCCACGTGGCAATCTGCTCCGCGAACAGGCCCTTGCGACGGCAATACTCGGCCAGTTCGCTTGTGTTCAGCGCAGCCGTTTCCAGTACCACGGAAAACTTGTCTTCCGAAGTCCATTCCTCGGCATTCTTTCCACTACCTGGCACCAGCGTTCCTTGATTACGAAGTTGACGGCGCCAAGTATAAAGGGTCTGTTCGGTGATCCCGCTCTCGCGGGCCAACTCCGACACCAGCCTGTTCTGCGGCGGCATCATCTGCCGAAGTAGCGCTTCTTTCCGTTCTGCTGAATACTGCTTCACACGATCTCTCTTGCCCGTCCCCGGTTGGTATTTACTTCATCAGGTGACGCGACAACTATTCTGACACCGGGGGATTACGACCCGCTAATGCACTAATGCATGTCGCACGGAAAAGAATCACGGAGTTGATTGCGCCGGAAAGTCAATGATTTTGTCGTCGCCAGAAGCGGATTTCACCTCCAATTACCTGATTTGCATAACTTCAATCCCAAGCGGGTAATCTCGTGGCGCCGATCACTTACATGCATTGAAGTATCTATACTGTGTCTTTCCTGAACTTGCTATGGATGGCGATGACCAATCGATTCTCGACGCTGTATGTCCGCCTGGCCGGCCCGCTTTTGCTCGCGGCCCTGATGAGTTCCAGCCCTGCGATTGCGCAATCGCTCCCTGCCAGCTGCGAGATGGGTGAACTGGCCACGGTGCCGCTCACGTTCACCGACGATCTGCGTCCCATCATGAAGGCCAGTCTCAACGGTTCCCCTATTTCCGCCGTGGTGAACATCGGCTCGCCACAAACCATCGTCCTCAACAAGAAGACCCTGGATCGTCTCGCCATCAAGCTACGTCATGTCACCAGTACCACGTTCCAGGAAAGTAGGAGCGGCACAACGGATTTCATCCCGCAAGGTGAATTCATGCCGTCTGGCCAATTCATCGTCAGGGAAGGCGTAACGACCTTTGTCGACGACGCCTCTTTCGGTCGGACGAAGCTGACGGACAGCTGGTATCTGGTCGAGGATTTTATGGACGACACTTTCGGCGCAAGGGTTGGCGCCGGCAATCTCTTGCTCACGGATCTCGAAGTCGCCCTGGACGAGGGCTATCTGAAACACTTCAACCCGCAAGGCTGCTTCAGGGAGCATCTCGCCTACTGGGACCCGGACGCCGTCGCCGTCCCCATCCGGGTAGACCTGTGGAAGCGCGATCCACGTCCGGTGTTCAGCGTGCTCATCAACGGCAAGGAGGTCTGGGCGCTATTGTCGACGGCGACGCCGCATTCCTACCTTCCGGCAGTCGCCGCGGAGCGGCTGGGATTGACGCCCGCCGCATCCGGCGCGACCCGTGAGGACCCGCTTCCCGGCCACGGCCAGGACAAGCCGGTGTGGAACGTGCCAGTAGGTCAGATGTCGATCGGCGGACTCGAGGTCAAGGACTTCAATGTGCGCCTGATGGACCTGCCGTATTCAGGCGCGATCCTGATATTGGGCACCGACTTCCTGCACCGCCACCGGACCTATATCGCGATGAGCCAGCGGCAGGTGTACTTCTCCGCCGTCAAGAATCCGATCCTGAAACGCGGCTCGGTCGAAGTGATCTCGCAACCGGTGAAATAAGGCGCCGTCACTGCGCCGTCACCGTCACCGGCTCGGCCGTCGGCGCCACGCTCTGCCCGCGGCTGATGCTGTCGCCATCGTTGCGGCGCAGGCGCCAGAACACGGCCGAGGAGAGCAAGGTCAGCACCGCCAGGACGGCGAAGCCATGGTGCAGCGCCTGCGTCACCTGGCCCTGGTTGGTTTGCGACACCCCGCCCAGGAACCAGGCGGTGACGATCGACCCTGCCGCCAGGCCAAAGCTCATCGACAATTGCTGGAACGAGCTGGAAATCGTGCTGGCCATGCTGGTATCGGCCGGCTCGACGTCGGCATAGGCCAGCGTGTTCATGCTCGAGAACTGCAGCGAGTTGAAGAAGCCCTGCATCAGGCCGATGCCGACGATCACCGCCAGCGGCGTGCCGGCATCCACCAGCGTGAACATCGCAATGGTCACGCCGATCATGATCGTATTCACCAGCAGCACCCGGCGATAGCCGAAGCGCGCCAGCAAGCCGGGCGCGAACACCTTCATGCCCATTGCCGCCAGCGCCGACGGCATCATCAGCAAGCCCGATTGCCATGCCGGCAGTCCCAGGCCCAGCTGGTACAGCAGCGGCAGCAGGAAGGGCAGGCCGCCGACGCCGAGACGGGTGAGGAAGCCGCCCAGCACCGCGATACGGAAGGTGCGCACCTTGAGCAGGGTCAGGCGCAGGAGCGGGAATTTGGTCCGGCAGGCATGCCAGGCATACGCGCCCAGCAGGCCGAGCGCCAGCAGGAACAGCAGGCCGGCCGTCATGCCGTCGAGCGTATGCTCGCCAAACACTTCCAGCACCCACGACAACAGGGCGGTGCCGCTGCTGAACAGGATCAGGCCGGGCACGTCGAGCGGACGCCGCTGTTCGGAACGGTAGTCAGGCATATGGCGCCAGACAAAATACAGCGCAGCCAGTCCGACTGGAATATTGACGAAGAAGATCACGCGCCACGAGGTCCAGTGCACGATCAGGCCGCCGACCGTCGGCCCCAATAGTGGCCCGATCAGGGCAGGGATGATGACGAAGTTCATCGCCCCCAGCAGCTCGTTCTTGGGGAAGGTGCGCACGATCGACAGGCGGCCGATCGGGATCATCATGGCGCCCCCCAATCCTTGCAGCAGCCGGGCGCCGGTCATCATGTGGGCGCTCACTGACAGCCCGCACAGCACCGATGCGAAGGTGAACACGGCAATGGCCGTGAAGAACACGCGCCGGGTGCCGAAGCGGTCGGCCATCCAGCCGCTCAAGGGAATGCCGACCGCAAGGCCGAGGATGTAGCTGGTGACGACCGACTTCAGGCTCAGTGGGGTGACGCCGAGGCTGGCGGCAATGCTGGGAATGGCGGTATTGACGATGGTCGCATCGAGCTGCTCCATGAACAGGGCAGTCGCGACGAGCCAGGGAAGGTAGCGCTTGAGGGTGGGCGAAGGGGTCAATCGGGCCTCGTGAAAACGGCAGGCGGCAGTGGCCGCCAGAGGCACGATTGTGTCACAAACTGCAAGACGACCGCGCCATGGACCGGCCGCTGCCGGCCCATGCGCGCATCATGCACATCAGAAGCGGTAAGCCGCCTTGGCGATGAACCAGTTGGCGCCCGCGTTCGGGCTCTTGATGCTGGCGTTCGAGTAGTGCTGGTACTTCAGGCCGAAGTCCCATTTCTGGGTGGTGTAGCCGATGCCGATGTGGTCGCCGAACTGGAAGGCGGTCGACAGTTCCTTGTCTTCGTTCTTGTACAGGGTCGAGAACAGGTTGACGCCGATACCGATCTCGCCATACAGGCCGAGCTTGTTGTCATTCTGGTAGCGGAACACCGGGGTGAAGCCGATGACGCCGATGTTTTTGTTCTGGCCACGGACGTTCTCGTAGGAATTCAGGCGCCACAGGGCCAGGTTGCCTTCCCAGTAGCCCGACAGGTGACGGCCGTTGCCGGCGAACCAGCGCTTGTCCCAGTCGGACTGGACCGCGATGCGGTACATGCGCTGCTGCGGGTTGGTGCCGACTTCAAACGAGGCGGAGTCGATGTAGCCATTGCCGACGGTGGACTGGGCCGAGGCGAACGGAGCGAACAGCGCGGCGCAGAGTGCAGCCAGCGCGCTGATTTTCTTGGTAGTGATCATGGTTATCCTTGGAAGGAAAAAGCGTCATTCTTATTTGATACGCTATTGTACAAGCGAGAACAATAGCGTGCTGGCGGCCACGCAACCATGCGGCGAAGGTATCATAGACGCCCGCTGCGACATAACCACATCAACAATAATGGCCGAACCAACCGCTCCAACCGAACCAAGCATCGCTCCGTTATACCCGCTCGCCGCCCCCATGGCGCGCCAGCCCGAACCCGCGGTGCTGCCGCACGATCCGGTGGGCGAGCACATCGCCGCCCACCTGGGCAAGCCCGCCCTGTACTTCCACGAGACCCAGGCCGACGGCGTCCAGGTCGACATCCACGTGGTCAAGCCGACCGCGTCCTATCCCTATGTGCGCCTGGTGACATCGGGCATGAGCAAGCAGCCGATGAATGTGCCGGAAGGCGCGCCGGCTTATGCCGAGCTCATGATGGCCCTGCCGGCGAACTGGCAGCTGGACGAAGCCGCGATGCAGGACGAGCGCTGGTACTGGCCGGTGGCCCTGCTGCGCCACCTGGCGCACTATCCGCACAAGGAGCGTACCTGGATCGGCCTCGGCCACTCCTTGCCGAACGGGAACCCGGCCAAACCGTATATCGCTAGCATCGGCTTCTGCGGCGCCATCGTGCTGCCGCCCGCATCGAGCCCGGAACCGTTCCATTCGGTCACGGTCGACGGCAAGGACGTCTATTTCCACTGCGTCGTGCCGCTCTACAAGGAAGAGCTGAACCTGGCGCGCCGCCGCGGCTTTCCGGAACTGATCGACAAGTTCAATGAGTACGACGTCACCGACGTGGTCGACCCGGCGCGCAAGAACACGGCCCGAAAGAAATTCCTCGGGCTGTTCTAAGGCTTAGGCCACCGGCAGGCTCATCTCCGCCAGCCGCACCCAGTAGCTGGCGCCGATCGGCAGCAGGTTGTCGTTGAAGTCGTAGCTGGCATTGTGCAGCTGGCAAGGGCCGAGCCCATGGCCGCCGGCGCGGTGATCGCCTTCGCCATTGCCGATGAAGACATAGCAGCCCGGCTTGGCTTGCAGCATGAAGGCGAAGTCCTCGGCGCCCATGGTCGGTTCGACATCGGCATTGACCTGGGCCGGGCCCACCACCGCGCGCATCGCCTCGATCGCGAACGCGGTCTGTTCCGGATGGTTGACCAGCGGCGGGTAATTGCGCTTGAAACCGAAGTCGATGCTGGCGCCAAAGCCAGTTGCGATGCCATTCGCCATTTCTTGCATGCGGCGCTCGACCAGGTCGAGCACCTCGGTGGTGAAGGTGCGCACCGTGCCGACCAGTTCGGCTTCATCGGGGATGATATTGGTGGCGCTGCCGGCATGGATCTGCGTGATGGACAGCACCGCGGTATGCAGCGGGTTCTTTTCGCGCGAGACGATGGTCTGCCAGGCTTGCGCGATCTGCACCGCCACCATCACCGGATCGATGCCGCGATGCGGCTGCGCCGCGTGCGCGCCCTTGCCGCGCACGGTCACGCGGAACTCGTTACTCGAGGCCATCATCGGGCCGGAAACGACGCCGAAATGCCCTTCCGGGATGCCTGGCCAATTGTGCATGCCATACACGGCGTCCATCGGGAAGCGCTCGAACAGGCCGTCGTCGATCATGCGCTTGGCGCCGCCGCCGCCTTCCTCGGCCGGCTGGAAGATCAGGTACACGGTGCCGTCGAAGTTGCGGTGCTGCGCCAGGTAGTGGGCGGCGCCGAGCAGCATCGCGGTGTGGCCGTCATGGCCGCAGGCGTGCATCTTGCCCGCGTGGGTCGAAGCATGCGCGAAGCCGTTCAATTCTTGCATCGGCAGCGCGTCCATGTCGGCGCGCAGGCCGATCGCGCGTTGCGAGGCGCCGTTCTTGATGATGCCGACCACGCCGGTCACGCCCAGGCCGCGCACCACGGGGATGCCCCATGCGCCCAGGCGTTCGGCAACGATGTCGGCGGTGCGGTGTTCTTCGTAGCACAGCTCCGGGTGGGCATGCAGGTCACGTCGGATGGCCTGGATCTCTGCTTGAGACGCCAGGATAGGTTCCACTAGTTTCATCGTGTTCTCCTCGCTGTTTGCGAATGTGTTACCACGCTGTCCAGTCTTTGCATGGCATCGTTTTAACTATTGTAGCTTGCCTCAAACAGACTTGACAGAGGAGGGCGCGAAGCCCGCCGGAATCGTATAAAGTATTGGATTCACGCAGTTTTTTCACCGAAGTCCGATAAGAAAATGACCATTACCCACGTCCGTGCGACCTGCCCCCACGATTGTCCCGACACCTGCGCCATCCTCGTCAAAGTCGAAGACGGTGTCGCGAAAGAAGTGAAGGGCGATCCGGAGCATCCGACCACGGCCGGGGTGTTGTGCACCAAGGTGTCGCGCTACGTCGACCGCACCTATCACCCGGACCGCGTGCTGTATCCGATGCGCCGCGTGGGCCGCAAGGGAGAAGGGAAATTCGAACGCATCAGCTGGGACGAAGCGCTCGACACCATCGCAGGACGTCTGAAAGACATCGGCGCACGCGACCCGCAAGCCATCCTGCCGTATAGCTATTGCGGCACCATGGGCCTGGTGCAGGGCGAATCGATGTCGCTGCGCTTCTTTAATAAACTGGGCGCCTCGCTGCTCGATCGCACCATCTGCGCCACCGCCGGCGCCACCGGTTACCGCTACACCATCGGCAGTTCGATCGGCACCGACCTGGAGGAATTCCAGGACGCCAAGCTGATCCTGATCTGGGGCGGCAACCCGATCGCATCCAACCTGCATTTCTGGATGCGCGCGCAAGAAGCCAAGCGCCGTGGCGCAACGCTGATCGCGATCGATCCCTATCGTTCCCTGACGGCCGAGAAGTGCCACCAGCACATCGCCCTGTTGCCAGGCACCGATGCGGCGCTGGCGCTGGGCATGATGCACGTTTTGATCACCGAAGACCTGCTCGACCACGACTATATCGAGCAACACACGCTCGGCTTCGAACCCCTGAAGGCGCGCGCCCTGGAGTGGACGCCGGAACGCACCGCCGACACCTGCGGCATCACGGTCGACGAAGTGGTCAACCTGGCGCGCCTGTACGGACAAACCGTCAAGAATGGCGACGCGGCCGCGATCCGCATCAACTATGGCATCCAGCGCGTGCGCGGCGGCGGCATGGCGGTGCGCAACATCGCCTGCTTGCCGGCGCTGGTGGGCGCCTGGCGCCTGCCGGCCGGCGGGATCCAGCTGTCGACCTCGGCGTCGTTCCCGACCAACCGCCCGGCCTTGCAGCGCCCGGATCTCCTGGCGGGCCGCACGCCGCGCACGATCAATATGACCACCATCGGCGACGACCTGCTCAGGGAAGCGTCGCCCGGGTTCGGCCCGAAGATCGAAGCCGTCATCGTCTACAACGCCAACCCGCTGGCGATCGCGCCCGATTCGCGCAAGGTGCAGCAGGGCTTCGAGCGCGAAGACCTGTTCACCGTGGTGCTCGAACACTTTCATACCGATAGCGCCGACTATGCCGACATCCTGTTGCCGGCCACCACCCAGCTCGAGCACGTCGATGCGCACCTGGCCTATGGCCACCTGTACATGATGGCGAATAACGCCGCCATCGCCCCGGTGGGCGAATCGAAACCGAACACCGAATTCTTCCGCCTGCTGGCGGCGCGCATGGGCTATGACGACCCGTGCTTCCTGGAGAGCGACGACGAGATCGCGGCCCAGGCCTTCAACAAGAACGATGCGCGCGCGATCCACTTCGACTGGGAGTCGCTCAAGCGCAGCGGCTGGAAAAAGCTGAACATGCCGGCCGCGCCGTTCGCCGAGGGCGGTTTCACGACCCCGTCCGGCAAGTGCGAGTTTTTCTCGGAGAGCATGCTGGCCGATGGGCTCGATCCGGTGCCCACGTATATTCCGCCTTACGAGTCTGTTGCTTCCAACCCTGTACTGGCCGAAAAGTACCCGCTGGCGATGATTTCTCCGCCGGCGCGGAACTTCCTCAACTCGACGTTTGTCAATGTAAAGAGCCTGCGCGCAACTGAGGGCGAACCGCACCTCGACATCCACCCGGACGACGCCGCGGCACGCGGCATCGCCCACGGCGACATGGCGCGCATTTTTAACGACCGCGGTTCGTTCATCGCCCGCGCACGCGTGACCGACAAGGCGCGTGCTGGATTGGTGGTGGGCTTGTCGATCTGGTGGAAGAAACTCGCCAGCGACGGCAAGAACGCCAATGAAGTCACCAGCCAGCGTTTGACCGACATGGGCCGGGCGCCCACTTTCTACGACACCCTCGTGCAGGTCGAAAGAGCTGCACCCTTGACGCGAGATGAAACCATCTAGATTTTCCCAGGCCTTCAAGCCAGTCATGGTCGCGGCAGCCGCGGCCCTCATGTTGTCAAGCTGCTCATCCCTCTCCTACTACACCCAGGCCGCGCAAGGCCAGCTGCAATTGCTGACCAATGCGCGCCCGATCGACGACTGGATCGCCGATAGCAACACCAACGTCAAGTTGCGCCACCGCCTCGAATCGGCGCGCCAGATCCGCCGCTTCGCCATCCAGGAAATGAAGCTGCCCGACAACGGCAGCTATACCAACTACACCAATCTCGGCCGGCCCTACGTGTTGTGGAACGTGGTCGCCACGCCCGAGCTGTCGCTCAAGCCCATCCAGTGGTGCTTCCCGGTGGCCGGCTGCGTCAGCTATCGCGGCTACTACAGCAAGGCCGAGGCCCAGGCCTATGCCAAGCAATTGCGCGCGCAGGGCAATGACGTCGAGGTCGGAGGCGTGAGCGCCTACTCGACCCTGGGCTGGTTCAGCGATCCCCTGATGTCGACCTTCATCAATTATCCGGACGCCGAGCTGGCGCGCCTGATCTTCCATGAACTGGCGCACCAGGTGGTCTACGTGGCGGGCGATTCGCAGTTCAACGAATCCTTCGCCAGCGCGGTGGAGCAGGCCGGCGTGGAAGCCTGGCTCGAGCGCTTCGGCAATCCCCAGATGAGCGAAGCGTACGAGCGCTACAAGACCCGCAAGAGCGACTTCCTGGCCCTGCTGTTGCGCTATCGCGGCGAGCTGGAGCGTACGTACAAGAGCATGGAGCCCGACGGCGTCAAGCGCGCGGCCAAGGCGCGCCTGTTCCTGGCGCTGCAGGACGACTACCAGGTGCTCAAGGCGAACTGGGGTGGCTACGCGGGCTACGACCGTTTCTTTGCCGAGCCGCTGTCGAACGCCCACCTGGCCTCGGTGGCGACCTATAACGATTTCGTGCCGGCGTTTCGCGTTTTGCTGCGCCGCGAGAAGTCGTGGCGCGGCTTCTACAAGGCTGTCAACCAGCTGGCCAAGCTCGACAAGGAAGAGCGGCATCGCGTGCTCAAGCGCCTGGGCGCGACGGCCACGCCGGGCACGCTGGTGGTGCAGCGCACCATCGGTGCGTCTCCGTAGAGGACCGGTTCCAATCGCGGTAAAACCGCTTGCGCACAGGGGCGCTGCCCGATAGCATCACCATCAGCGATGGCAAACCTATAAGCCACGTGTGCAGGCGCGCCGGCAAACACCTCCGGCCGCCCGACCAGAACGATAAAAATCGAGACAGAGGTGAGCGATGGACAAAATTTGGCTGCAGTCGTATCCCCCGGGCGTGCCTGCGGAGATTGATCCGGATCAATACCGCTCCTTGGTGCATTTGCTCGAAGAATCCTTCAGCAAATATGCGGACCGCAAGGCCTATGTGTGCATGGACAAGTTCATCACCTACGGCGAACTCGATGCGTATTCGAAGCGGCTGGCCGCCTGGCTGCAGAGCCGCGGCCTGGCCCCCGGCGCGCGCGTGGCGATCATGATGCCGAACGTGCTGCAGTATCCGATCGCGCTGGCCGCCGTGCTGCGCGCCGGCTACACCGTCGTCAACGTCAACCCGCTGTACACCGCGCGCGAACTGGAGCACCAGATCGGCGACTCGGGCAGCGAAGCGATCATCGTGCTGGAAAACTTTGCCCACACCGTGCAGAAGGTGATGGGCAAGACCCCGCTGCGCCACGTGGTGGTGGCCAGCATGGGCGAGATGCTGGGCGGCGTGAAGGGCATGCTGGTCAACTTCGTGGTCCGCAACGTCAAGAAGATGGTGCCCGAGTTCTCGCTGCCGAACATGGTCACCTTCAAGGAAGCGCTGGCCCAGGGCGAGCGCATGCCGTTCAAGCCGGCCGAGCTCAGGATCGACGACGTCGCCTTCCTGCAGTACACGGGCGGCACCACCGGCGTCTCGAAAGGCGCCACGCTCACCCACCGCAACGTGATCGCCAACGTGCTGCAGACCGAGGCCTGGGCCGAGCCGTGCATGCAGCAGGCCGCGGGCGAGCAGGTCACGATCGTGTGCGCGCTGCCGCTGTACCACATCTTCGCGCTGACCGCATGCGCGATGTGGGGCATGCGCATGGGCGCCCTGAACGTCCTGATCGTGAACCCGCGCGACATCCCGGCCTTCGTCAAGGAACTGGCAAAGTACCGCGTCAACATGCTGCCGGCCGTGAACACGCTGTACAACGCGCTGGCCAACAACCCCGACTTCGCCCACCTCGATTTCTCGGCGCTGCGCATGTGCAACGGCGGCGGCATGGCGGTGCAAAAGCCGGTGGCCGACAAGTGGCGCCAGATCACCGGCGTGGCCATCGTCGAAGGCTACGGCTTGTCCGAGACCTCGCCGGTGGCCACCTGCAACCGTGCCGACAGCACCGAATTCACCGGCACCATCGGCCTGCCGGTGCCGTCGACCGATATCGCGATCGTCGACGACGAAGGCCGCCACATGGCGCCGGGAGAAATCGGCGAGATCGCCATCCGCGGCCCGCAGGTGATGACCGGCTACTGGAACCGTCCGGACGAAACCGCGAAGGTGATGACCGCCGACGGTTTCTTCCGCTCGGGCGACGTCGGCGTCATGGACGCCGGCGGCTACGTGAAGATCGTCGACCGCAAGAAGGACATGATCCTGGTCTCGGGCTTCAACGTGTATCCGAACGAGCTCGAAGGCGTAATCGCCGGCCATGCGGGCGTGCTCGAATGCGCCGTGGTCGGCGTGCCCGACGACCATTCGGGCGAGGCGGTCAAGGTATTCGTGGTAAAGAAAGACCCTGGCCTCACGGCCGAACAGCTGATGGACTACTGCAAGCAGCAGTTCACCGGCTACAAGCGACCGAAGTACATCGAATTCCGCGACGAGCTGCCGAAGACCAACGTCGGCAAGATCCTGAGGCGCGCGCTGAGGGACGAGAAAAAGCAGGCGGAGACGGTGGCATAAGCATTGTGACGGGACTACCCCGGCGAAAGCCGCCCCGTCGGGCGGCTTTCGCGTTTTATTGGAACCAACAAGGAAGGCAGGACAGATGGACAAATTTTGGCTCTCGTCGTACGAGAACGGCGTGGCGGCTCAGATCGATCCGACCCAGTACCGCTCGCTGACGCATTTGCTGGAGGAGGCGTTTCGCAAGTACGCCGACCGCAAGGCCTATGCCTGCATGGGCAAGTCCATCACGTTCGCGGAACTCGACGCCATGTCGCAGCGGATGGCGGCCTGGCTGCAGGCGCGCGGCCTCAAGCCGGGCGCGCGCGTAGCGATCATGCTGCCCAACGTGCTGCAGTATCCGGTGGCGCTGGCAGCCGTGCTGCGCGCCGGCTACGTGGTCGTCAATGTCAACCCGCTGTACACGCCGCGCGAGCTGCAGCACCAGATGGTCGACTCGGGCGCCGAGGCGATCGTGGTGCTCGAGAACTTCGCCCACACGCTGGAGCAGGTGGTGCGCCAGACGGGGGTGAAGCATATTGTCCTGGCCACCATGGGCGACCTCCTGGGCGGCCTGAAAGGCTCGCTGGTCAACCTGGTGGTGCGCAAGGTCAAGAAGATGGTGCCGGCCTATTCGCTGCCGGACGCGGTCGGTTTCAACAAGGTGCTGGCCGAAGGCGCGCGCGAGACCCTCAAGCCGGTCGCGATCGGCCACGACGACGTCGCCTTCCTGCAGTACACCGGCGGCACCACCGGCGTGTCGAAGGGCGCGGTGCTGCTGCACCGCCACGTGATCGCCAACGTGCTGCAGAACGAAGCCTGGTTCGGGCCGACCCTTGCCAAGCTGAAGGCCGGCGAACAGCCGCAGTTCGCCTGCGCGCTGCCGCTGTACCACATCTACGCGCTCACGGTCTGCGCGCTGCTGGGCCTGCGCATCGGCGGCATGAACCTGTTGATCCCGAACCCGCGCGACATCAAGGGCTTCGTGAAGGAGCTGGGCGGTTATCGCATCAACATCTTCCCGGCCGTGAACACGCTGTACAACGGCCTGCTCAACAACGACGATTTCGCCAGGCTCGATTTCTCGGGCCTGATGGTGTGCCCGGGCGGCGGCATGGCGGTGCAGAAGGCCGTGGCCGACAAATGGCTCAAGACCACCGGCATCCCGATCGTCGAGGGTTACGGCCTGTCCGAGACCTCGCCGGTGGTGACCGCCAACCGCTGCGACATCACTGAATTCACCGGCACGATCGGCTTGCCGCTGCCGTCGACCGAGCTGCGCATCCTGGACGAGGCGGGCAACGAAGTCCCGTTCGGCACCGCCGGCGAGATCGCCGTGCGCGGCCCGCAGGTGATGGCCGGCTACTGGCAGCGCGACGACGAGACGGCCAAGGTCATGACCGCCGACGGCTTCTTCAAGACCGGCGACATCGGCATCATGGACGACAAGGGCTATACCCGCATCGTCGACCGCAAGAAGGACATGATCCTGGTCTCGGGCTTCAATGTCTATCCGAACGAAGTGGAGGGCGTGGTGGCCGCGCACCCGGGCGTGCTGGAAGTGGCGTGCGTGGGCGTGCCGGACCAGAACTCGGGCGAGGCCGTGAAGCTGTACGTGGTGAAGAAGGACGCCGACCTCACCACCGAACAGCTCAAGGAGTTCTGCAAGGAGCAGCTGACCGGCTACAAGCGGCCCAAGTTCATCGAGTTCCGCGAGACCCTGCCGAAGACGAACGTCGGCAAGATCCTGCGGCGCGAACTGCGCGACGAGAAGAAGAGCGCCTGATGCCGAAGGCCGCCGATCCGGCGGCCTTTTTCTTTACCGGTGCGCCACCAGCGATTCGAGCGGCGGCAGCTGGCGCGGCTTGCGGTCCGGGCCGGTGGCGACATAGGTCAGCGTCGCCTCGGTCACCTTGACCACCTCGGCCGCCAGGCGGTTGCGCTCGGCGTACACCTCGACGAAGACGGTGACCGAGGTGTTGCCGACCTTGGTGATGTCGGCGTAGAACGACAGCAGGTCGCCCACGAACACCGGATTCTTGAACAGGAAGGAGTTGACGGCGATGGTCGCCACGCGGCCGTTGGCGCGGCGGGTGGCCGGCAGCGAGCCGGCCAGGTCGACCTGGGCCATGATCCAGCCGCCGAACACGTCGCCATATACATTGGCGTCGGACGGGGCGGGCATGACGCGCAGTTCCGGCATCTTGCCTGCGGGGAGGCGGACCGTGGTGGGCGTGGTGACGGTGTTGTCTAGCGTGGTCATCGTGAATTCTCGGTAAAAGCTACAATCGACCCGAATTGAACCATAAATCCCGAAGCCCCGTCATGCGCCGCAATTCCGCTCCACTCCCGCCCGATACCAAAGCTGGTCCCCGCAACGACTGGGCCACCCTCAAAACCCTGTTCCCCTACCTGTGGGTCTATAAATGGCGGGTGATGGCCGCCATGGCCGCGCTGGTCGGCGCAAAACTGGCCAACGTCGGCGTGCCGCTGGTGCTCAAGAAGATCATCGACGGCCTGGCGATCGACCCGGCCCACCCGCATGCGCTGCTCGTGCTGCCGCTCGGGCTGCTGGTCGGCTACGGCCTGCTGCGCCTGTCGATGACGGTGTTCACCGAGCTGCGCGAATTCCTGTTCGCGCGCGTCACCCAGCGCGCGGTGCGCACGATCGCGCTCAAGGTGTTCCGCCACCTGCACGCGCTGTCGCTGCGCTTCCACCTGAACCGCCAGACCGGCGGCATGACGCGCGACATCGAGCGCGGCACGCGCGGCGTCAATTCACTGATCTCGTATTCGCTGTTTAACATCTTGCCGACCCTGGTCGAGATCACGCTGGTGCTGGTCTACCTGGTGTTCAACTACGATATCTGGTTCACCATCATCACGGCGGTGGCGCTGGCGTCCTACATCACCTTCACCGTGGTGGTCACCGAATGGCGCACGCACTTCCGGCGCACCATGAACGAGCTCGAATCGAAGGCGTCCACCAAGGCGATCGACTCGCTGCTCAACTACGAAACGGTCAAGTACTTCGGCAACGAGGACTACGAGGCGCGGCGTTACGACGAAGGCCTCAAGAACTACGAGAACGCCGGGGTGCGCTCGCAGACTTCGCTGTCCTTCCTGAACACCGGACAGTCGCTGATCATCGCGACCGCCGTCACGCTGATCCTGTGGCGCGCGACCGAGGGCGTCATTGCCGGCACCATGAGCCTGGGCGACCTGGTGCTGGTCAATACCTTCATGATCCAGCTCTACCTGCCGCTCAACTTCCTGGGCGTGATCTACCGCGAGATCAAGCAAAGCCTGGCCGACATGGAACGCCTGTTCGGCCTGCTGGACCAGAACCGCGAAGTGGCCGACAGCCCGAAGGCCCAGCCATTGGCGACGAAAGGCGCCGAGGTCGCGTTTTCGCACGTCGAGTTCAGCTACGAGGCCAAGCGGCAAATCCTGTTCGATGTCGACTTCACGATTCCCGCCGGGACCACGACCGCGGTGGTGGGGCATAGCGGCTCGGGCAAGTCGACCCTGTCGCGGCTGCTGTTCCGCTTCTACGACGTGAACGGCGGCGCGATCCGCATCGACGGCCAGGACCTGCGCGACATCACCCAGGAATCGCTGCGCGCCGCGATCGGCATCGTGCCGCAGGACACGGTGCTGTTCAACGACACGATCGAATACAACATCGCCTATGGCCGGCCCGGCGCCAGCCGAGAGGACATCGTGGCGGCCGCGCGCGCGGCCTCGATCCATGACTTCATCGAGAGCCTGCCGGACGGCTACGGGAGCATGGTGGGCGAGCGCGGCCTGAAACTGTCGGGCGGCGAAAAGCAGCGGGTGGCGATCGCGCGCACCTTGCTCAAGGATCCGGCGATCCTGATCTTCGACGAGGCCACGTCGGCCCTCGATTCACGCTCGGAGCAGGCGATCCAGGCGCAGCTGAAGGAGATCGCGAAGAACCGCACGACCCTGGTGATCGCGCACCGCCTGTCGACGATCGCCGATGCGCAGCAGATCATCGTGCTCGACCACGGCAGGATCGTCGAGCGCGGCACGCATTATTCGCTGCTGGCGGAGCAGGGCCTGTATGCGCAGATGTGGGAACGGCAGCTGGCGCGGCCGGACGAGGACGTGGCCTCGCCGCCGCTGGAAATGGCGGAGGGCATGGACGGCGCGCCATCCATGCCGAACACGCATTCCTGACGGCTCAGGGCTTCTTGTAGACCACGCCATCTTTCATTACAAACTTGACCTGCTCGAGCACTTTCACGTCCTGCAAGGGGTCGCCCTCGACCGCGATGATGTCGGCCGCGAAGCCCGCGTCGACCGCGCCCAGGCGCTTCGGCTGGTCGAGCAGGGTGGCCGCGTTCACGGTGGCCGAGCGGATCGCGTCGATCGGCGTCATGCCCGCTTCGACCATGTAGCCGAACTCCCTGGCGTTTTCGCCGTGCGGGAACACGCCGGCATCGGTGCCGAAGGCGATCTTCACGCCGGCCTTGTAGGCACGGCCGAAGGTGGCTTGCAGCTGCGGGCCGATCGCGGCCGCCTTCGGGCGCACCAGGGCCGAATAATAATTCGGATCCTTGGCCTTGTCGGCCACGTAGCGGCCGGCCGAGATGGTCGGCACGTACCAGCCGCCGCCCTTCTTGAACAGGGCAATGACCTCGTCGTCCATCAGGGTGCCGTGCTCGATCGAGTCGACGCCGACGCGCAGCGCGCGCTTCATGCCTTCGGCGCCGTGGGCGTGGGCCGCGACGCGGAAACCGTAGTCCTTCGCGGTGCTCACCACGGCGCGCAGCTCGTCCTCGGTGTACTGCGAGTTGTGGCCGCTGGCGGCCTGGCTCAGCACGCCGCCGGTGGCGGTCACCTTGATCAGGTCGGCGCCGTCCTTGTAGCGGGTGCGCACCGCCTGGCGCGCTTCCTCGGGGCTGTTCAATACACCTTCGACCGGGCCGGGCGTGCCGATCTTTTCGGACAGGAAGTGCGACAGGTTGTTGGTCGGGTCGGCGTGGCCGCCGGTGGTGGCCAGCGATTTCCCGGCGGTGAACATGCGCGGACCCGGCACTTCGCCGGCGGCGATGGCGCGCTTGAGCGAGATGTTCAGGTTGTCGGCGGCGCCCAGGTCGCGCACCGTGGTGAAGCCGGCCATCAGGGTGCGCTCGGCGTACTTCACCGAACGATAGGCCATGTCGGCCGGATTGGCGGCCAGGCGGTCGCGATAGGCGTCGACCGCGGGCTGGGTTTCGCTGGTCAGGTGCACGTGCATGTCGATCAGGCCCGGCAGGCAGCTGTGGCGCGACAGGTCGATGTTGCCGGCCTGCTGGGTCATCGGCCCCACCGACACGATGCTGCCGTTCTCGATCACGATGCTGACGCGCTCGCGCCAGGCGCCTTTCTGGACGTCCAGCAGCCGGCCGCAGTCGACCGTCTGGGTGGCGGCGTGCGCGCTGTTCAGGGCCAGCAGCATGCCGGCGGCAACCATCTGTTTCATCTCTCGCTCCCTCTTTTCATTATTGACGCATAAAAAAAGGCCCTCCATCGCTGGAAGGCCCTGGTGCTACAAGCAGCCGTTCGCCACGCTTATCGCAGCGGTGAGACGGCCGGTTCCTTGTTCGGTTCTCCCAGGTCGCCCTCCCACTTGGCGACGACGGCGGTGGCGATGCCGTTGCCGATCACGTTGGTGGCCGAGCGCGCCATGTCCAGGAAGTGGTCGATCGCCAGCAGCAGCAAGAGGCCCGCTTCCGGGATGTCGAACTGGTTCAGGGTGGCCGCGATCACGACCAGCGAGGCGCGCGGCACGCCGGCCATGCCCTTCGAGGTCAGCATCAGCACCAGCATCATGGTGATCTGGGTGCCCAGCGACAGCTCGATGCCGTAAGCCTGGGCGATGAAGACGGCGGCGAAGGTGCAGTACATCATCGAGCCGTCCAGGTTGAACGAGTAGCCGATCGGCAGCACGAACGAGGCCAGGCGGTTCTTGACGCCGAAACGCTCCAGGCTTTCCAGGGTGCGCGGGAAGGCGGCTTCGGACGAGGCGGTCGAGAAGGCCAGCACGGTCGGGCCGCGCAGCTCGGAGATCAGGCGCAGGATGCGCGGGCCGATCACGGCCATGCCGATGCCGATCAGGACGATCCACAGCAGCGCGATGCCGAAGTAGAACTGGGCCATGAAGATGCCATAGGTCGACAGCACGCCCAGGCCGCTCTTGGCGATGATGCCGGCCACTGCCGCGAACACCGCGATCGGGGCGAAGTTCATCACATAGCCGGTCAGCTTGAGCATCACGTGGGCGACGCCGTCGATGGCGTCGATCATCGGCGTGGCGCGCGCGCCGACGGCGGCGGCGGCGGTGCCGAAGAACACCGAGAACACCACGATCTGCAGGATCTCGTTCTTGGCCATGCCGTCGACGATCGAGGTCGGGATCAGGTGGGTGATGAAGTCCTTCATCGTCAGGCTGCCGCTGGTGATGCCCGAGGTCGCGTCGACCGGCGGCATCATGCCTGCAGCGTGCAGCGCGTCGCCCGGACGGAAGATGTTCACCAGGACCAGGCCCAGCGACAGCGAAATGATCGAGGCGATCACGAACCAGCCCAGCGCCTTGACGCCGATGCGGCCGACTTCCTTGGCGTCGCCCATCCTGGCGATGCCGACCACCAGGGTCGCGAACACCAGCGGCGCGATGATCATCTTGATCAGGCGGAGGAACATCGTGGTAATCAGCGACATCGTGTCGGAGAAGCTCGTAGCGCCTGCCACATCGGTATTGGCGTTGACCAGGTAGCCGACGACGATGCCGACCACCAGGGCGATCATGATGAAGGTAGTCAGGCGATTTCGATTATTCATAAAGCTTCCTGTCGTGTGGACCTGTGCAGGGCCGGCGGCGGCGGATTGCGCTGTCGCTGGCAGGTTGTTCGGGCAATGACCGGTTTTCGAGGACCGAAGGCCGGTTGATACTGAAGATTATGGCAAGTTCCGCAGTATCCTAGGCACTGTTAGTGCTGTCAAGCACGCTTACACCGTTGTCGTTACGGTAATCCGACATGCTTTTCCGGCCCGCCGAACGCACCCTGCGCGGCGTGGCGCAGCGCAGGTAAAATACGCCTTTCATACGCCATTCGTTTCCGAGAGCCGCCATGTCCACCATCGAGACCCCAGACACCATCACCATCACCCGTCCAGACGACTGGCACCTGCACCTGCGCGACGGCGCGGCGATGGCCAGCGTATTGCCGCACACCGCCCGCCAGTTCGGCCGCGCGATCGTGATGCCGAACCTGAGGCCGCCCGTGACCACGGCCGCCGCCGCCCTCGAGTACCGCGCCCGCATCCTGGCCGCGCTGCCGGAGGACATGCGCTTCGAGCCCTTGATGACGCTGTACCTCACTGATAACACCGATCCGGATGAGATCCGCCGCGCCCAGGACACCGGTTTCATCCACGCGGTCAAACTGTATCCGGCTGGCGCCACCACCAACTCGGACGCCGGCGTCACCGACCTGAAAAAGTGCTACAAGACGCTGGAAGTGATGCAGGAAGTCGGCATGCCGCTGCTGGTGCATGGCGAAGTCACCGACAACGAGATCGACCTGTTCGACCGCGAAGCCGTATTCATCGAGCGCGTGATGCGCCCGCTGCGCCGCGACATGCCGGCCCTGGGCGTGGTGTTCGAGCACATCACCACCAAGGATGCGGCCCAGTACGTGGCCGAGGCCGAGGGCCCGATCGCGGCCACCATC
Organism: Massilia timonae CCUG 45783; assembly: GCF_000315425.1. Taxonomy (GTDB): domain Bacteria; phylum Pseudomonadota; class Gammaproteobacteria; order Burkholderiales; family Burkholderiaceae_D; genus Telluria; species Telluria timonae. Next base: position 1,361,237 of record NZ_JH992922.1, read on the forward strand.
ACCGCCCACCACCTGCTGTACAACCGCAACGAGATCTTCCGCGGCGGCATCCGCCCGCACTTCTACTGCCTGCCGGTGCTCAAGCGCGAAGAACACCGCCTGGCGCTGGTGACCGCCGCCACCAGCGGCGACGAGCGCTTCTTCCTGGGCACCGACTCGGCCCCGCACGCGGTGCACACCAAGTACGCCGCCTGCGGCTGCGCCGGCTGCTACACCGCGCTGCACGCGATGGAGATGTACACCGAAGCCTTCGCCCAGGCCGGCGCGCTCGACAAGCTGGAAGCCTTCGCCAGCTTCAACGGCCCGGCCTTCTACAACCTGCCGCGCAACGAGGGCACGATCACGCTCAAGCGCGAAAGCTGGACCCTGCCTGAGTCGGTGCCGATGGGCGAACACCAGCTGGTGCCGCTGAACGCGGGCGAGAGCATCAACTGGAAGATGGTATAAGCACTACCGTGCTGCCACCGATCGACTGGGCGCAGCCGTGGTACGACACGGTGCGCCCGGCATTCGAGCGAGCTGCGCCGCCGCTTGACGGCTTCATCGACGCCTTCAACGTGGCGGCGCGCGAACTCGACCTGCGTAATGGCGCCGGCATGCCCTTGTGCTTCGTGCCGCAAGCCGCGCTGCCGGAAGGGATGGCGTATGAAGAATTCATCGGCGCCACCGGCCAGGTGCCGACCCGCGACAACCTGCACGATTTCTTCAATGCGCTGGTATGGCAGACCTTCCCGGGTATCAAGCGCGCGCTGAACGCGTTGCAGGCGGCGCAGATCGCGCAGGCCGGCGTCGGCAAGTCGCGCGGGCCGGCGCGCGACGCCGCCACCATCTTCGACGAGAACGCGGCCTTGCTGGTGGTGCGCGACAATGACGCCGGGCGCGCGCTGGTCGAGGACTTGCGTGCGCACCGCTGGCTGGAGGCCCTGTACGATAAGCGTGACTTGTTCGGCAGGGACGCCGAGGTCTGGCTGTTCGGCCACGCGCTGATGGAAAAGCTGGTGGCGCCGCGCAAGGCGATCACCGCGCACACGCGGGTGGTGGTCGCCGGCGACGACTACTTTGCGCTGGCGGCGGATGCGCGCCGCGCCTGGCTCGACCGCGAGGTGGCGGCCAGCCTGGCGGGCGAGGCCCTGGCGCCGGGCGGCTTCACGCCCCTGCAGGTGCTGGGCATTCCAGACTGGTGGCCCGGACAAGACCCTGACTTTTATCTGGATACGACTGTGTTCCGTCCAAAGCGGACGGCTTGAATTGGGAGAAGCCGATGGCTGAAACGGTACGCTGGGGAATTCTCGGCACGGGCAAGATTTCGCGTGCCTTTGCCAATGCACTGAAGGACGTGCCGGGCGCCGTGCTGGCCGCCGTGGGCTCGCGCAGCCCGGACAAGGCCGCGGCCTTCGCCGAGGAGTTCGGCGCGCTGGCCAGCTACGGCTCGTGCGAGCTGCTGGCCCAGGCCGAGGGCATCGACCTGATCTACATCGGCACGCCGCATCCGGAACATGCCGGCAACGCCTTGATGGCGCTGCGCGCCGGCAAGGGCGTGCTGTGCGAGAAGCCGTTCACGATGAACCTGCGCGAGGCCGAGCAGGTGGTGACCCTGGCGCGCTCGAAGCGCCTGTTCCTGATGGAGGCGATGTGGACGCGCTACCTGCCGGCCTACCTGGAAGTGAAGCGCATCCTGGCCTCGGGCGAGATCGGCACTCCGCGCCAGGTCGTCGCCGACTTCGGCTTCGCCGCCGCCTTCGGTCCCGAGCACCGCGTCTTCAATCCCGATCTCGGCGGCGGCGCGCTGCTCGACCTGGGCATCTATCCGCTGTCGGTCGCGGCCGGCCTCCTGGGTCCCGTGCTCGAAGTGCGCGCGCAAGCCCAGATGGGACCGACCGGCGTCGACGTGCAGACCGGCTTCACGCTCAAGCATGAAGGCGGCGCCATGTCGGTGTGCAGCTGCTCCTTCCTGGCGCGCTCGCCGGCCGAGCTGACCGTGTCGGGCGAGCGCGGCCAGGTGCGGATGAACACCATGTTCCACCGCGCGACCTCGGTCACCGTCAAGCTCGAAGACGGCAGCGAGCGCACGATCGAGACCCCGTATCTCGGCAACGGCTATGTGCACGAGGCGATCGAAGCCCAGCGCTGCTGGCGGCAGGGGCTGCTGGAAAGCCCGTCGATGACGCAGGACGAGACGCTGGCGCTGATGGGCGTGATGGACGAGATCCGGCGCCAGATCGGCCTGCGCTACGCGGCCGACCGCGCTTGAGGCGGGCGTCATGAAGCTCGGGAGCGTCACGCCGATCCTGCGCATTTTTGATGAAGCCAGGGCGCGCGAGTTCTATGTCGACTACCTCGGCTTCACGGTCGACTGGGACCACCGCTTCGGCCCCGGCATGCCGCTCTACCTGCAGGTGTCGCGCGGCGACTGCGTGTTGCACCTGAGCGAGCATCACGGCGATTGCTGCCCCGGCGCGGCGCTGCGCATCGAGGTCGACGACATCGATGACCTGCATGCCGAGCTGGCTGCCAAACAATATGGTTATGCGCGGCCCGCGATCGAAGATACGCCGTGGGAAACGCGCGAGTTGAGCGTCAAGGATCCGTTCGGGAACCGGCTGACCTTTGCCGGCTAGCGGGTCGGGATCCTACTTTGGCGCGGTGGCGGCATCCAGCCGTTTGAACAGCTCCCGGTGCAGTTCCCGCGTATGCTTTTCCATGTGCGTGCGCGCATGCTTGACCTCCTTCAGCTCGCGCTGCGCCACCGCCTCCTTGCCGTTGGCAAGCGCCCATAGCGCCAGTTCGACGCGCGCCTCGATGCTGCCGAAGCGTTCGACCACGGCCTCGAATTCGGCGCCTGCCTCGTCCTGCCGACCATCAGCGGCATAGGCGCGGCCCAGCGCCAGCCCGACTTCGCCGGCGCGAAAATCCGGACGCTTCGACTGCAGCGGCGCCAGCAGCGCAATCGCCGCCGCCGGCTGCCCGTGCGCCGCATTGGCGCGCGCGGCGCCCAGGATGACCTCGGGATCGCCCGCGAAAGGTCCGTTCAGGCAGGCTTTGTAATGGCGCACCGCTTCCTCCGATTCGCCGGCTTCCAGCAGCGCGGCGGCCAGGCGCATCTGGTTGTGGGCGGTCGGCGTCAGGTCGAACGCGCTCCGTGCCTCGCGCACGTCGCGGCCAGCATCGAGACTCTTCTGGAGCGCCCGCCCGGCGATGCGGCCACGGCGCTCGAGGCGCGAGGCCGGGAGGTATTCCACGACGAAGTAAGCGAGGCTGCCGAGCAGCGGGAACGAGAACAGGATCAGCAGCCAGTACAGCTGGCGACCGTTGCGCACGGCGTGGATCGCGAAGAAGAGGGCGATGAGGAAGTGCAGTCCAAGTCCGATGAGTGGCATTGCAGGTTCCGGGTTCAGTGTTGGTCGGGAAGACAACAAAGATAGCCGACCTCGCAGCCTGGATGTCTCACCGATTCCCACAGTGCGTTCCTCGCAACAGCGTTAGCGGATCGTGAGGCAGGGCGTGTTTATCCAGCCGAGATCCTGCTAGAGTGAAACGCAATTGCCCAAAAGGAACTCATATGACCCCGGACCAGAATGTCGCCGTCCTCGTGGACTGCGAGAATGCGCAGCCGACCGTGATCGGCGAGGCGATGCAGCTTGCATCGACCCTCGGACGGGTGGCCTTGCGGCGGGGTTACGGTAACCACACGGCCCTGGCGAGCAAATGGCAGGACGTGCTGGTGCGCCATGGGTTCGCCCCCTGCATGCAATTCCAATATGTGGCCGGCAAGAATACGGCGGACATCGCGCTGGCGCTGGATGCGCTGGAGATGCTGCTGGACCGGCGCGCCGACCGTTTCGTCATCGTCACCAGCGATTCCGATTTCGTCGGCCTGTGCCGCAAGCTGCAGGAGCGCGGCGCCAGCGTGCATGTCTTCGGTGAGGCGAAAACACCGGCGGCCTTGCGCCACGCCTGCGACAGGTTCCATGAATCGGCCCGGCCGGCGCCGCCGGAGGCCGCGCCGGCACCTGCAGCGGCTGTGGCGGCCGTCAAGCGCAGGCCGAGGTTCGTGGTCGAGGCGGTACGCTCGCTGGCGCTGTCATCGCCCGATGGCCGGGTCGATCTCGGCGCGCTGGGCAACCATCTGAGGGCGGCTCACCCCGGCTTTTCCCACGCGGCCTATGGGTACAAGAACCTGCGCACGATGCTCGAGGCGTACGATCTGTTGCGGATGCACCAGACCGAAGGAGGCCACTGCCGTGTGGGCCTGGCGTCGGACGGTGCCCCGCAGCCAGCCATCCTGCACGCGGTATAGCCCCGGCGCGGAACGCTCAATCCGGGACCGGCGCATCCACGATATGCCGCACGTCGAGCGCGCGGATGCGCGGCTCGACATAGTAGCCGCCCGCTTCCACATAGCTGAGGCAGTAGCGCAGGCACACGCGGCATTGCTGGACCGCGCAGCGGTTGTATGGGAAATAGTGGAGGGCGATCGGCGCGTCCGGCGACCAGTAATTGGTCCCGTGCGGATGGTATTCGGCGAAGGTCGGATCAAAGTAGGGATCGCCGGCCAGCGTGCCGGCCGGGCGCATCTGCGCTTGCGGGAACGATACCGGCGTGCGCGTCCACCCAGGGTAGCTCGCGATCTCGCATGCGCAACTGTCCGGCGCTGGCGCCGAGGCCGAGGCCAGGGCGCGCAGTTCATCGATACTCAATGGTTGTTCCGGCTTCATCGTCTTCTTTCGATCAGACCTTCAGGAATTCCTCGCGCCCACCCAGCCAGCGCGCCAGGTGCGCATCGACCACCGCGATCTTCTCGGGCTTTTCGCCGTCGAGCAGATACTGCGCCACGTCGCGCGCCCGGTCGACCAGCCAGCCATCGAGCTCCAGGTCGGCAAAGCGCAGCATCGCCTGGCCCGACTGGCGCGCGCCCAGGAATTCGCCCGGGCCGCGGATCTCCAGGTCGCGCCGCGCGATCTCGAAGCCGTCGGTGGTCTCGCGCATCGTCATCAGGCGCTGCTTGGCCACCTGGCCCAGCGGCGATTGATACAGCAGCAGGCACACCGAGGCCGCCGAGCCGCGACCCACGCGCCCACGCAGCTGGTGCAGCTGCGACAGGCCGAAGCGCTCGGCATGCTCGATCACCATCAGGGACGCATTCGGCACGTCGACGCCGACCTCGATCACGGTGGTCGCCACCAGCACGTGCACCTGGCCGGCCGTGAACGCATCCATCACTTCCTGCTTTTCGAGCGGCTTCATGCGGCCATGCACCAGCCCCACCTGCAGCTCGGGCAGCGATTCGGCCAGGGTCTCGTAGGTCTCGGTCGCGGTCTGCAATTGCAGGGCTTCGGATTCCTCGATCAGCGGACAGACCCAGTACACTTGCCGGCCTTCGAGCGCCGCTGCGTAGACGCGTTCGATCACTTCGTCGCGCCGCATCTGGTCGATCGCGCGCGTGACGATCGGGCTGCGGCCCGGCGGCAGCTCGTCGATCACCGACACCTCGAGGTCGGCGTAATACGTCATCGCCAGCGTGCGCGGGATCGGGGTGGCCGACATCATCAATTGGTGCGGCACCAGGCCGTCGCTGCCCTTGTTGCGCAGGGTGAGGCGCTGGCCGACGCCGAAGCGGTGCTGTTCGTCGACGATCACCAGGCCCAGTTTCGCGAACTGCACCGTGTCCTGGATCAGCGCATGGGTGCCGATCACCAGGTTCGCCTCGCCCGACTCGATCAACTCGTTGGACGCGGCCTTCTCTTTTTTCTTGAGGCTGCCGGTGAGCCAGGCGACTTTCACGCCGAGCGGCTCCATCCAGGCCGCGATCTTCCTGAAATGCTGCTCGGCCAGGATCTCGGTCGGCGCCATCAGCGCCGCCTGGTAGCCGCTGTCGATCGCCTGCGCGGCGGCCAGCGCCGAGACCACGGTCTTGCCGCTGCCGACGTCGCCCTGCAGCAGGCGCTGCATCGGATAGCCTTCTGCTAGGTCCGTGCGGATCTCTTCGACCACGCGCTGCTGGGCGCCGGTGAGCTTGAACGGCAGCGCCGCCAGGAAGGCTTCGGACAACTTGCCCACTGCACGCAGATGCGGCGCGCCTTTTTCGCGCCGCGCGCGCTGCGCCCGTTTCAGCGACAGCTGCTGCGCCAGCAGCTCGTCGAACTTCATGCGTTCCCAGGCCGGGTGCGATTTCTCTCCCAGCGCGTGTTCGTCAACGTCGGCCGGCGGATAGTGCAGCAGCTTCACGGCCGGTTCGAAGTCGATCAGTCCCATCTTGGCGCGGATGCCGGCAGGGACGGTATCGCTCCAGTCGATCCGCTTCATCGCATCGGCGATCGCGCGCCGCAGCACCGTTTGCGACAGGCCTTCGCCGGCCGGGTAGACGGGCGTGAGCGAATTCGGCAGCGGCGCGCCTTCGTTGACCACTTTATAAGCGGGGTGCACCATCTCGGCCCCGAAGAAGCCGTGTTTCAGTTCGCCGCGCGCCCGGATGCGCACGCCTTCGGCCATCTGCTTGACCTGGCTGCCATAGAAATTCATGAAGCGCAGCAGCAAATCGCCCGATTCGTCGGCGATGGTCACCAGCAGCTGGCGCCGCGGCTTGAACGAGATTTCGTTCTTGGTCACCACGCCTTCGACCTGCGACACGTGGCCGCCGCGCAGGCAGGCTTCGCGGATGGACACGATCTGGGTCTCGTCCTCGTAGCGCATCGGCAGGTGCAATACCAGGTCCATGTCGCTGCGCAGTCCGAGGCGGGCGAGCTTGCTTTCGAGGGTCTTGGGTGGATTTGTGGTCTTGGAGGCGGGCATATCGCGGCAAAATGGCGCTCGCTGGCGTAAAATAGAAGGTTCGCCATCAGCGCTGGAGCCTGTATTGTAAAGCTGGCAGCGCTTATTTTCCCAGAATTGAGAATAATGTACTCGCTTTCCGATTTCGACTTCGAGCTGCCCCCCGAGCGCATCGCGCAGCTGCCGCTGCCGGACCGCAGCGCCTCACGCCTTTTGCAGCTCGACGGTGATCAGATCCTTGATCGCCATTTCTCCGACATCGTCGACCAGCTCCAGCCGGGCGACCTCTTGGTGATGAACAATACCCGCGTGCTCAAGGCGCGCTTCTTCGGCGTCAAGGAAACCGGCGGCCAGGTCGAGGTGCTGGTCGAGCGCGTGCTCGACGACCGCACCGTGCTGGCCCAGGTGCGCGCCTCGAAGTCGCCCAAGCCGGGCAACCGCATCCGCCTGGCCGATGCCTTCGACGTCACCACCGGCGCACGCGCCGGCGAATTCTTTACGCTCCACTTCGAGGGCGACGTGTTCGAGCTGATCGAAGCCCACGGCCGCCTGCCGCTGCCGCCGTATATCGAGCACAGCGCCGACGAATTCGACGAGCAGCGCTACCAGACCGTGTACTCGAAGGAACCGGGCGCGGTCGCCGCCCCGACGGCCGGCCTGCACTTCGACCAGCCGCTGCTCGACAAGTTGGCGCAAAAAGGCGTCAAGTTCGCCTACGTCACCCTGCACGTCGGCGCCGGCACCTTCCAGCCGGTGCGGGTCGAGGATTTGAGCGAGCACAAGATGCACACCGAGTGGTACACCATTGCGCAAGAGACGGTGGACGCGGTGCGCGCCGCGAAAGCGGCGGGCCGCGACGTGGTCGCCGTCGGCACCACCAGCCTGCGCGCGCTGGAATCGGCCTCGCAAAGCGGCGAGCTGGTCGCCGGCAGCGCCGATACCGCGCTGTTCATCACGCCCGGCTACACCTTCAAGACCGTCACACGCCTGGTCACCAACTTCCACCTGCCCAAGTCGACCCTGCTGATGCTGGTGTCGGCCTTCGCCGGCTTTGAACCGATCCGCAAGGCCTATGCGCATGCGATCGCCAACGAATACCGCTTCTTCAGCTATGGCGACGCCATGCTGCTTACCACCGAATCTCGCTGAAAAGAATACGATGCTCGAATTCACCCTGCTCAAGAAAGACACCAGCGGCCTGTCGCACGCCCGCCGCGGCCGCCTGAAGCTGAACCACGGCACCATCGAAACCCCGATCTTCATGCCGGTCGGCACCTATGGTTCGGTCAAGGCGATGTCGCCGGTCGAACTGAAAGAAGTCGGCTCGCAGATCATTCTCGGTAACACCTTCCACCTGTGGCTGCGTCCCGGCGTCGACGTGATGAACAAGTTCGGCGGCCTGCACCAGTTCATGGGCTGGGACAAGCCGATCCTGACCGACTCGGGCGGCTTCCAGGTGTTTTCGCTCGGCGCCATGCGCAAGATCACGGAAGAGGGCGTCAAGTTCGCCTCGCCGATCGACGGCTCGCGCCAGTTCCTGTCGCCCGAGATCTCGATGCAGATCCAGCGCGCGCTGAACTCGGACATCGTGATGCAGTTCGACGAATGCACGCCTTATGAAATCGACGGCCGTCCGGCCACCGCGGAAGAGGCGGCCAAGTCGATGCGCATGTCGCTGCGCTGGGCCCAGCGCTCGATGAACGAATTCACCGGCGGCGGCAACCCGAACGCACTGTTCGGCATCGTCCAGGGCGGCATGTACGAGCACCTGCGCGACGAGTCGCTGGCCGGCCTCGAGGATATTAATTTCCCGGGCCTGGCGATCGGCGGCCTGTCGGTGGGCGAGCCGAAGGAAGACATGAAGCGCATCCTGGCCCACGTCGGCCCGCGCCTGCCCGAGAACAAGCCGCACTACCTGATGGGCGTCGGCACCCCGGAAGACCTGGTCGACGGCGTGGCGAACGGCGTCGACATGTTCGACTGCGTGATGCCGACCCGGAACGCGCGCAATGGCTGGCTGTTCACCCGCTTCGGCGACATCAAGATCAAGAACGCGCGCTACAAGGAAGACCAGGCGCCGCTGGACGAGAGCTGCGATTGCTATTGCTGCAAGAATTTCTCGCGCGCCTACCTGCACCATTTGCACCGCTCGAACGAAATCCTGGGCGCGCGCCTGAACACCATCCACAACCTGCATTACTACCTGAAGCTGATGCAGGAAATGCGCGACGCCATCGATGCCGACCGCTTCAACGAGTTCCGCATCGAGTTCAATGCGGGCCGTGCACGCGGCGTGTAAGCACTTGCTCACTCGCTGAGCCGGGCGCTGCCGTATTGACGGCGGCGCCAGAATTTAATTTCTAGCAAGCTCTTGCAATACCGAAAAGCAAGATCACCTACCTCCAGATTTGGTTTTCGGCGACTGGCCGATGCTAGAATACACCGCTTATTTTTTAACTTCACCATCGGAGTTCTTGTGTTCATTTCCAACGCTTACGCGCAAACCGCCGCCGCTGACCCAGGCATCATGGGCAGCCTGACGACCTTCCTGCCGCTGATCCTGATGTTCGTGGTCATGTACTTCCTGATGATCCGTCCTCAGCAGAAACGCCAGCGCGAGCTGAAAGCGATGATGGATGCACTGACCAAGGGCGACGAAGTCGTCACCGCCGGCGGCATCGTGGGCCGCGTCTCGAAAGTGACCGACGCCTACGTGACCCTGGAAATCGCGACCGGCACCGAAATCACCGTGCAGAAGAACGCAGTGACCACCCTGCTGCCGAAGGGCACCCTGAAAGCCCTGTAAGAGCAAGCTCCGTGCGGCCCGCGGGCCGCACTGCCCAACCTGAACGCCGGAACACTATGAATCGCTATCCCGTCTGGAAATACCTAATGATCGTCATCGCGCTGCTGCTCGGCGCGTTGTACACGGCGCCTAACTACTTCGGCGAAACGCCGGCGTTGCAGGTGACATCGGGCCGTTCGACCCTGAACATCACCAGCGCCTCCACCACCCTGGTCGAGGATGCGCTCAAGCGTGCCGGCATTGCCCATACCGGTCTCTCCCTCGAAGGCACCGGTCACACGACGTCGGTGCGTGTGCGCTTCGCCGGCACCGAAGAACAATTCAAGGCCAAGCTGGCCCTGGAACGCGAACTGAACCGCGACCCGGCCAACCCCGATTACATCGTCACCGTCAACCTGGTCACCAATACCCCGGCCTGGATGGAAAAGATCGGCGCCGGCCCGATGAGCCTCGGCCTCGACTTGCGTGGCGGCGTGCACTTCCTGCTGCAGGTCGATACCCGTGCGGTGGTCGACAACAAGGTCAAGGCGCTGCAGGCCAGCGTGCGCAGCAACCTGCGCGACGAGAACGTGCGCCACGCCGGCATCGAACGCGTGGGCGACACCATCGAAGTGCGCTTCCGCGACGCCGCGACCCGTTCCGCCGCACGCAATGTGCTGACTTCGCGCTCGAACGAGCTGAACTTCGCCGACGCCGCCGACGGCGCCGACCAGAAGCTGGTCGTCAGCCTCAAGCCGGACGCGATCAAGCGCAGCGTCGAAGACGGCGTCAAGCAGAACATCGTGACCCTGTCCAAGCGTATCAATGAGCTGGGCACCACCGAACCGATCATCCAGCAGCAGGGCGCCGACCGCATCGTCGTGCAGCTGCCGGGCGTGCAGGACGTGGCGCGCGCCAAGGACATCATCGGCCGCACCGCCACCCTCGAGCTGCGCATGGTCGACCAGACCGTGACCCCGGGCACCGAGCTGTCGGCGGCGATCCCGCTCAATTCCGAACTGTTCACCGAGGGCCGCGGCGCCCCGGTCGTGCTGTCGCGCGACATCATCCTGACCGGCGAATACATCTCGAGCGCCACCGCCAGCTTCGACCAGAACCAGCAGCCGGCCGTCTCGATCGACCTGAACGGCGACGGCGGCCGCCGCATCCGCCAGGCCACCCGCGACAACGTCGGCAAGCGCATGGCGATCCTGCTGAAAGAGAAGGGCGTCTACAACGTCCTGTCGGCACCGACCATCCAGAGCGAGCTGGGCTCGACCTTCCAGATCACCAATATGGGCACCTCGCAGGACGCCAACGAACTGGCCCTGCTGCTGCGCTCCGGCGCGTTGTCGGCGCCGATGGAATTCGTCGAGGAACGCGTGATCGGCCCGCAGCTGGGCGCCGAGAACATCGAACGCGGCCTGCACTCGACCATCTGGGGCTTCGTGGCGATCGCGGTCTTCATGATCGTCTACTACCACCTGTTCGGCGTGTTCTCGGCGCTGGCGCTGGCGGCCAACGTGCTGTTCCTGCTGGCCCTGCTGTCGATCCTGGGTATTACGCTTACCCTGCCGGGCATCGCCGCCATCGCGCTGGCGCTGGGCGTCGCGATCGACTCCAACGTGCTGGTCAACGAGCGCATCCGCGAAGAGTTGCGCGCCGGCGCCCCGCCGCAGGCGGCGATCGCGGCCGGTTCCAAGCACGCCTGGGACACCATCGTCGACTCCAACGTGACCACCCTGATCGTCGGCCTGGCGCTCCTGATCTTCGGTTCCGGTCCGGTGCGCGGCTTCGCCGTGGTGCACTGCCTGGGCATCCTGACCTCGATGTTCTCGGCGGTCGTCGTGGCCCGCGGTTTCGCCAACCTGTGGTACGGCCGCAAGAAGAAGCTGACCAAGATTTCAATCGGCACGGTCTGGCAGCCGGGCATGTCGCCCACCAAGAAGTAAGGACTCGAGACTGACATGGAATTTTTCAAGATCAAACGGGACATCCCGTTCATGCGCCACGCCCTGATCCTCAATGCGATCTCGGTGCTGACCTTTGTCGCCGCGGTGTTCTTCCTGTTCAGCAAAGGGCTGAACTTCTCGGTGGAATTCACCGGCGGCACGGTGATGGAGCTGCGCTATCCGCATGCGGCCAACCAGGAAAAGATCCGCGACACGCTGCGCGGCATGGGCTATTCGCACCCCGAGGTGGCCAGCTTCGGCACCGCCCAGGACATCATGCTGCGCCTGCCGATCATGGAAGGCACGGAAGCGGCCGGCACCTCGGCGCGCGTCTTCAACGCCATCTGCGCCGCCGACGGCGGTGCGCCGAAGCAGAGCCAGATCACGACCGACAAGGGCGAAGTCGTCAACCACACCAGCTGCGCCAGCGCGTCCGGTGAAGAGCTGATCAGCCTGCAGCGCGTGGAATTCGTCGGTCCGTCGGTCGGCGAAGAACTCGCGCAGAACGGCCTGAATGCGCTGATCATGGTCGTCGTCGGCATCATGATCTACCTGGCAATCCGCTTCGAATGGAAATTCGCCGTCGCCGCCGTGGTCGCCAACCTGCACGACGTGGTCATCATCCTGGGCTTCTTCGCCTTCTTCCAGTGGGAATTCTCGCTGACGGTGCTGGCGGCCACCCTGGCGGTGCTGGGCTACTCGGTCAACGAATCGGTCGTCATCTTCGACCGGATCCGCGAGATGTTCCGCAAGCAGCGCAAGATGTCGACCTCGGAAGTGATCGACCACGCGATCACCAGCACCATCTCGCGCACCATCATCACCCACGGCTCGACCCTGATGATGGTGCTGTCGATGCTGTTCTTCGGCGGCTATGCGCTGCATTACTTCGCGATCGCACTGGCCATCGGCATCTGCTTCGGCATCTATTCGTCGGTGTTCGTGGCGGCGGCGGTGGCCATGTGGCTGGGCGTCAAGCGCGAAGACCTGATCAAGCCGATCAAGGAAAAGGACGAGACCGACGGCGCGGTGGTCTGAACTACCCGCTCCGCATGAAAAATGCCGCCCCGGCCCTGCTGCGGCGGCATTTTGTTTGATGCGGATCCGTTGCGCGGCGAATTTGACAGTGTTGTGTGTGGCAGCGCACGGAGTAGGCTATCGCGCACCCCTATAGTGAACCTGTCTCTTTCAGGACATCCCTAGTTTTGGACTTCACCCGCTTCCGCAACGAGGCGGGTTTTTTTTGCCCGGCGTTTCCAGCCCTGGAAACCGAAATGTAAAAAAGACATGTTAAATGTGAAATGGCGCACCGAGGGTGGGGCGCCGCTCGCATAAGATGGACTCGTCTCTTTCAGGACATCCCTAGTTTTGGACTTTACCCGCACCGGCAACGGCGCGGGTTTTTTTTGTCCGCAGTATCTATAACTGCCAGGGATGCTCGATCTTGCCGTCGAGCGCCGCATCGAGATAGGTCGCGGCGCTGATCAGGGCCAGGTGAGTAAAAGCTTGCGGGAAGTTGCCGAGTAGCTCGGCCTGATTGGTGAATTCCTCCGCATACAGGTGCACGTGGTTGCCGTAGGCGAGCAGCTTTTCCATATTGTTGCGGGCCTGGTCGATGCGGCCGGCGCGCGCCAGGCATTCGACGTACCAGAAGGAGCAGGCCGCGAACGCGCCTTCCTGGCCCTCGAGGCCGTCGTCGCGGTCGTAGCGCAGCACCAGCGCATCGTCGCCGAGCTGGGCCCCGATCGCGTCCAGGGTGGCCAGCCACTGCGGATCGGTCGAGCCGACGAAGCGCACCAGCGGCATCATCAGGAGCGCGCCGTCGAGGTCGCGCGAACCCTTGCTGCGCACGAAGTGGCCGAGCTCCTCGTTCCAGAAGGTGTCCCAGATGTAGCGCGAGATCTCGTTGCGTGCCGCGATCCAGCGTTCGAACGGCGCCCGCAGCGAGCGCTTGCTGGCCAGGCGCACCGCGCGGTCGACCGCCACCCAGCACATGAGTTGGGAATGCAGGTGCTCGCGCGGCGGCTCGCGCCCTTCCCAGATGCCGGCGTCCGGACGCTGCCAGTTCTCGCAGACGAAGTTGACGACTTCGCAGACGCCTACCCAGTCGGCATGCGAAATCGCTTCGCCATATTTATTGCTGAGATAGATCGAATCGAGCAGGGCGCCGAAGATGTCGAGCTGCAGCTGGGATGCGGCGGCATTGCCGATGCGTACCGGCTTGGAGCCGGCGTACCCCGCCAGGTGGTCGAGCTCGATTTCTTCTCCCATCGGGCTGCCGTCCAGCGCATACATGATGCGCAGGTGGGCGTCGGTCGAATCGTGCTTCGGCCGCTCGGCCGACCAGCGCGTGAACGCCTTGGCTTCGTCGACGTAGCCGAGCCGCATCAGCGCGTACACGGTGAACGAGGCGTCGCGGATCCAGGTGGCGCGGTAGTCCCAGTTGCGCGAACCGCCCAGCACCTCGGGCAGGCCGAAGGTCGCGGCCGCGACCATCGAGCCGTGGCGGCACGAGGTCATCAGCTTGAGCACCAGCGCCGAGCGGTTGACCGCCTCGCGCCAGCGGCCTTTATAGGTGGAGCGCCGGGTCCAGTCCTGCCAGCGCCGCACGACCTCGGCCAGCAGGGCGTCGCGCGCGCCGGCATCGAGCGCCGAGTCGCCATCTTCGTCGAGCACGAAATCCATGACGTCGCCGTCGCGCAGCACGATGGAGGCGCCGGCGCCGCCGTCGGTCGCGGTGAATTCGACCGGCGCCGACAGGCGCAGGCGCGGCGCGCCGCTGGCCGCGAACAGCACGTGGTCTTGCCCCACCGTGACTTCGGGCCGCTGGCGCGCGTAGTCGAAGCGCGGCTGGCAATCGACCCGGATGCGGGCTTCGCCGCTGCTGACCCGCACCCGGCGCACCAGGCGCGCCGCGCCATGGCCGAGCTCCCCGGGACCGACCATGAAATCGATGAGTTCGACGTTGCACGTCTCGCCCAGCCACTGGGTCAGCAGCACATTGGTGTCGGGCACATAGGTCTGCACCACGCGCATGTCATCCATCTCGGGCGCGATGGTGAAGTGACCGCCCTGTTCGGGGTCGAGCAGGGCGGCGAAGATGCTGGGGCTGTCGAAGTCGGGCCAGCACAGGAAGTCGACCGTGCCATCGAGCGCCACCAGCGCGATCGTGGCCATATTGCCGATGGCGCCATGCTCGCCGATCGGACGTGGCGGGCGCGTTGCGTTGGGTTCAGCCATTGTCTTCGAACCCTGGATAGAGCGCCATGCCGCCATCCACATAGACCGTGGCGCCGGTCATGTAGTCGGCCAGGTCGGAGGCCATGAACAACGCCAGGCTGGCCACGTCGTCGACCTCGCCGATGCGTCCATACGGTATCAGCTCGAGCAGCTTCTTGCCCGCCTCGCCTTCGGTGGCGTCTTCGTTGATCGGGGTGCGGATGGCGCCGGGCGCGATGCCGTTGACGCGGATGCGTTCCTGCGCCACTTCCTGGGCCAGCGAGCGCATGAACATGCCGATGCCGCCCTTGGACGCGGCATAGTTGACGTGGCCGGCCCAGGGAATCGTCTCGTGGACCGAGCTCATGCACAGGATGACGCCGTTGGCGCGCATGCGGCCGCGGTTGCCCTGCCGGCGAAAGCGTTTCACCGCGGCGCGGGCGCACAGGAACTGGCCGGTCAGGTTGACGTCAAGCACGGCTTTCCATTCGTCCAGCGACATGTCGGCGATGCGCGCATCCTTCTGCATGCCGGCGTTGGCGACCAGGATGTCGAGGCCGCCGAAGGCCTGGTCGGTCTGCGCGAACAGGCGCTCGACGTCGTCCTCGCTGGACACATTGCACTGCACCGCCAGCGCCTGGCCGCCGGCTTCCTTGATCTGGCGTACGACTTCGTCGGCCTTGTCCTGGCTGCTGTTGTAGTTGACCACCACCTTGGCGCCGGCCGCGGCGTAGGCGATGCAGATGGCGCGGCCGATGCCGGAGTCGCCACCGGTCACGAGCGCCACCTGGTCGTTCAGGCTGATTTGCATGGGATGTCCTCCAGAGCGTGATTGCGCCGGACGCGCTCTGCGGTCGCGTCCTGGCTGGACGACCTTAGCAGAAAGCAGGGATGGAACATGCACGCCTGGACGGGCGTCTGGTGCAAGGCAAACGGAATGCGGCGCTTGTTCGATAGTGTGCGTGAACGTACGGAGTGCGCTACGCCGCAAGCATAAGATGGACCTGTCTCTTTCAGGACATCCCTAGTTTTGGACTTGGCCCGCTCCTCACCGAGCGGGCGTTTTTTTGCTCGCTTACAGCAGCGCCGACGTCAGGCTCTTCACTTCCTCGCCCGACTCTTCCAGCACGCCCTTGAGCGTGCCTTCGCCGAACACGAAGTCGATGGTCGCGGCCGCGGCATGGGTGGTGGCGCCAGGCGGCGCGAACAGCGGAGACGGCAGCGGCGACAGGTCGTTGGCCAGCAACAGGGTGTCGCCCAGGGTTTCCGGCGGCAGCGCGCGCATGCCGTCCCACAGCGCTTCGATCGCGCTCATGACCGGCGCCGGGACGCCCAGCTTGTGCAGCACGCCGCGGCCGATGGCCGCTTCGCCATGGTCGAGCCAGGCATCGAGGTTGTCGTCCAGCAGGCCGGGCAGGGCTTCGGCGCGCGACAGCAGATAAAAGCCGCCGACCTCGTGCACGATGCCGGCGAACAGCGCCGTTTCGGGATCGACGAAGGACACGCGGCGCGCGATCACCTGGCTGAGGGCCGCCACGTGGGCCGAGTGGGCCCACAATTGGTCGGCCTTGTGGCGCAGGCCGGGATCGCGGATCTCGCTGGCCAGCTGGCGCACGATCACCGAGGCCGCCAGGGCGCCCAGGGTGCGAAAGCCCACGCGCTGGACCGCCGCGCGCACATTGGTGACGTCGTTGCCGCTGCGGTTATAGGCCACCGAGTTGGCGATCGCGACCGTGCGCGCCGCCAGCAGCGGCTCGGCCTGCACCAGGCGGGCGGCGGCGTCGATATGGCAGTCGGGTTCGCCCAGCGCCCGCTGCAGGGTCAGCGTGGCGTTGACGCTGGTGGGGAAAGCAAGTTCGCCGCGGCTGGCTTCGGCGGCGATGCTGTCGAGTGCGGAGACTTGGTCCATGAAAAAATTATACCCCTAACACAACACCTTGCTTGCAAAAATATTGCCCTACGGTATCGATTTCAATGGAGCCGTGGCATCCAGGTGCTTACTCTTCGCCGAAAATGGCGTCGCAGCCTTCCTTCTGTTCTTCGAGGTTTTCCAGTTCGTCGACCAGGCCGAGGTCGAGCAGTTCCTCGACCGCGTTCATGTAGCTGTTGAGTTTGGTTGCGCCGATGAGGCGATAGATCTCGCCGGCTTCGTTGCGCACGCCGATCAGCATCGGTTCCTCGCGCACTTCGTCCAGTGGGGCGACGTCGAGCAGGATGTTGCCGATGATGTGCTTGTCGAAATGGGCTGGCTTCTTGCCGTCGATGAGAGAGGTTTTCAAGGCGTTTCCTTCAGGTGGAATGGGGAGGGAGTGGGGCTGTCGCCATCGTCGTTGCCGCGGATGCGCGCGCGCAGCAGGCCGAGCGCGTCTTCGAGCGCAGCGAAGTCGGCATCGCTGTAGGCGGTGAACAATTCTTTTCCACGTGCAATCACTTTCGGGAACACATCGCAGAACACCTGGTCGCCGGCAGGCGTCAGGCGCACGAAGAACGATCGCTTGTCGTCGCAGCTGCGCTCGCGCAGCACCAGGCCTTTTTGCTCCAGGCGTTCGATGACGCCGGTCAGGGTGCCCTTGGTGATCAGGGTGCGTTCGCCCAGTTCCTTGTAGCTCATGCCGGTCGTATTGCCCAGCGTGGCGATGATATCGAACTGCGCATGCGTCAACCCGTTCTGGCGCACCGCGTCGCCCGAGACCCGCTCGAAGCCTTGCATGCACTCGGCCAGCAGCCGGACGCTTTTTAGATATCGTTCCCCCATGGGCCGGGATTATAGCCGTCCGCCGCGCCTTCCGTTGCCCGCTACGCAAGATTCTGCAGGAGGCATGGCCGGCTCGAAACGCGCTGGTTGATCTCCGGTATGATAGACGACCATGTTCTTTCATCACGCCCGCCGCGAATTCACTTCCCCAATGGCATCCGTCACCCGCCGCGATGCAGCCTGACCTGTCCCTGCTGGCGCAGGAGCGGCCGCTGCGCATCCTGCTGGTGAACGCCGGCGAGCCCGATGCGCTGACCTGGTCCGGGCTGTACCAGCCGCTGCGGCTGGCGGCCAAGGTGCTGGGGCCGGAGCGCCTGCACGTCGACGTGCGCGGTCCCGATAAATTCATGGGCGATGCCGGGCGCCACTGGCACCTGGTGCTGCTGGTGGCCGACGAGTCCGAGGCGGCCCTGCGCCCGGCCAACCTGCGCGCGCTGATCGAGCGCTGCCGCGCCGCGCCATACTGGGGTGGCGTCGGCGCCGGCGTGCTGTGGCTGGCCGACGCCGGCGTCCTGCATGGCGCCCGCACCGCCTTGCCCTGGGCCCTGTATCCGGACGTGAACGCCCAGGCCGAGCAGGCCCTGCTCACGCCCCACCTGTACGAATTCGACGCCAACCGCCTCACCTGCTGCGGCGGCGCGGCCAGCATCGACTTCGCACTGACCCTGGTCGAGCTGCTGTTCGGCGCCACGGCCCAGGCGCAAGTAAAGGAAACCCTGTGCATCGACCGGGTGCGCGGCCCGGACGAACGCCAGCGGGTGGCGCTGCAGGCCCGCTTCGGCGCCCTGCAGCCGAAGCTGTCCGAGGCGGTGGCGCTGATGGAAGCGAACATCGAAGAGCCGCTCTCGACCGACGAGATCGCCCAGCTGGCCGGCATTTCGCGGCGCCAGCTGGAGCGCCTGTTCAAGCAATACCTGGGCAGCCTGCCGTCGCGCTACTACCTCGAACTGCGCCTGCGCCGCGCGCGTCAGTTGCTGCTCGACACCAATCACTCGATCGTGCAGGTCGGGCTGATGTGCGGCTTTTCTTCCGGATCGCATTTCTCGACGGCATTCGGCGCGCTGTTTGGTAATACACCAAGGGAAGAACGCCAGCGGAAACTTGCTCAATAGTCAAGCAGCGTCAAAAATGAAAATGCCTGTCGCACTTCTAAAAGAAGTTGTCAGGAAGCGTTTCTATAATGGCCCGATCATGCGGTGAACTCACCCCGCACCACCCACACCCATTGGATGAGGAAAAGAAGCCATGAACGCAAAGCTTGATTCGGGTATCGCCACGCTGCCTGTCACCCGGCAGACCTTCGACGAGGTCCTGGTCCCCACCTACGCCCCGGCCGCGATGGTGCCGGTGCGCGCGTCGGGCCT
The DNA here is from genome assembly GCF_000315425.1 of Massilia timonae CCUG 45783. Classification (GTDB taxonomy): domain Bacteria; phylum Pseudomonadota; class Gammaproteobacteria; order Burkholderiales; family Burkholderiaceae_D; genus Telluria; species Telluria timonae. The sequence goes on from NZ_JH992922.1 coordinate 1,380,080, forward strand.
GGACCTGTGGGACCAGGAAGGCAAGCATTACCTCGACTTCACCTCGGGCATCGCCGTCACCGCCCTGGGCCACGCCAATCCGGAAGTGAACGAAGCGCTGACCAGGCAGCTCAACACCCTGTGGCATATCGGCAATGGCTACACCAACGAGCCGGTGCTGCGCCTGGCCTCGGCCCTGATCGACGCCACCTTCGCCGAACGCGCCTTCTTCTGCAACTCGGGCGCCGAAGCCAATGAAGCGGCCCTGAAACTGGCGCGCAAGTACGCGCACGGCAAGTTCGGCCCGCACAAGTCGCGCATCGTGTCCTGCCTGTCGTCGTTCCACGGCCGCACCCTGTTTACCGTCTCGGTCGGCGGCCAGCCGAAGTACACCGAAGGCTTCGAGCCGCTGCCGCAAGACCTCTCCCACATCCCGTACAACGACATCGAGGCGGCGCGCGCCGCCATCACCGACGACGTCGCGGCCGTGATCGTCGAGCCGATCCAGGGCGAAGGCGGCGTCATCCCGGGCAACCCGGACTACCTGAAGGCGCTGCGCGAGTTCTGCGACAAGACCGGCGCGCTGCTGGTGTTCGACGAAGTGCAGTCGGGCATGGGCCGCACCGGCTCGCTGTTCGCCTATGAACAGATGGGCGTGGTGCCGGACGTGCTGACCTCGGCCAAGGCGCTGGGCAACGGCTATCCGATCGGCGCCATGCTGACCACCACCGAGATCGGCCAGTACCTGGCGGTCGGCACCCACGGCACCACCTACGGCGGCAACCCGCTGGCGTCGAGCGTCGGCCTCAAGGTCCTGGAGCTGATCAACCAGCCGGCCTTCCTGGGCCGCGTCAAGGAAGCCAGCGCCAAGGTCATGGCCAATCTGCAGCAGCTGGCGGCGGATTATCCGAACGTGTTCGGCCAGCCGCGCGGCATGGGCCTGCTCATCGGCCTGCCGATGGCCGAAGGCTTCAAGGGCCGCTCGAAGGACTACACCAAGCTGTGCGAGAAGCTGGGCCTGATGCTGCTGATCGCAGGTCCCGACGTCGTGCGCCTGGCGCCGGCGCTGGTGGTGACGGACGAACAGATCGTCGAAGCCGACCGCCTGATGCGCGCGGCGGTGGCGGAATTCGCCGGCGCCTGATCGCCACACCCCGGTCGCGGCCGGCCCGCCCGGAAGGGCGGGGCCGGCTGCGGGCATTGTCCTTACTTACTGTCTTCACTGATTGCCTCCACTTACGTATCACCAGGGAGTACACATGTATGTTGTCCGTCCGGTAGATCGCGCCGATATCGGCGCGCTGGAAGCGATGGCGGCCATCTCGATGCCGGGCGTGCACACGCTCCCGCGCACGCGTGAAGGCATAGTCGCGGCGGTCGAGCGCTCGATCGCCTCGTTCGCGGCCCAGGTCGATATCCCGAGCGAAGAGTCGTACCTGTTCGTGCTGGAAGACCTGCGTTCGCGCGAAGTGGTCGGCACCGCCATCATCCACGCCTCGGCCGGCTCGAACGGCACCTATTTCGCGTTCCGCAACGACGTGATCCAGCAGGTCTCGCGCGACCTGAACATCAGCCACAGCGTGCACGCGCTGACCCTGTGCTCCGAGCTGACCGCCTATTCGCAGCTGTCCGGCTTCTTCCTGCGCCACCGCGACAGCGCCGGCGTCGAGGCCGCGCTGCTGTCGCGCGCGCGCCTGCTGTATGCGATGCTGGCGCCGCACCGCTTCGGCGACCGCTTCTTCGTGCCGCTGGCCGGGCGCCTGGATGCCGACGGCCAGTCGCCGTTCTGGAATGCGCTGGGCCGCAAGTTCTTCAAGATGGATTTCCTCGAGGCCGAGCGCCTGATCGAGGGCGCCCGCAACCGCACCCTGATCGTCGAGCTGATGCCGCACTATCCGGTCTACGTGCCGCTGCTGCCGGGCGACGCCCAGGCGGCGCTGGGCCAGATCCATCCCGGCGGCCAGATGGCCTTCGACCTGCTGGCGCAAGAAGGCTTCGAAGCCGACGAATACATCGACATCTTCGACGGCGGCCCGATCCTGCAGGCGCACAAGAACGCGCTGCGCTCGTTCTGCGCCTCGTACAAGCTGCGCGTGGGCGCGGGGCCTGCTCAGGGGCATGAACCTGCTCCCGATGTGGCGCCTGTCGACTACGCCGTCGCCACCGTCGACAACGGTTTCCGCGCCGTGACCGTGCGCACGGCGCCGATCGAACATGCGCACACCATCGCGCTGCCGCGTGACGTCCAGCAGGCGCTGGGCGTGGCGCCGGGCGACGAAGTGGTGTGCGTGCGCATCCAGGGAGAACCCGCATGCTCGTGATCCGTTCCGCCAAGACCTCCGACCTGGACGCCCTGATCGAGATGGCGCGCCAGGCCGGCAGCGGCATGACGACGCTGAAGCCCGATCCCGAGATGCTGGGCCAGCGCCTGGCCACCTCCGAGGCCTCGTTCGCCCAAACCATCCCGCCCGAGCAGCGCGACTACATGTTCGTGCTCGAGCACACCCAGGACCGCAGCATCGCCGGCGTGTGCGCGATCAAGGGCGCGGTCGGCCTGACCGAGCCGTTTTACAACTACCGCATCGGCACCCTGGTGCACTGCAGCCGCGAGCTGAACGTGTTCACCCGGATGGAGACGCTGTACCTGTCGAACGACCTCACCGGCTCGACCGAACTGTGCTCGCTGTTCCTGCTGCCGCAGTACCGCGCCGGCTTCAACGGCAAGTGGCTGTCCAAGAGCCGCTTCCTGTTCATCGCCCAGTTCCAGCACCTGTTCACCGAAAAGATCATCGCCGAGATGCGCGGCTACCAGGACGAGGCGGGCGACTCGCCGTTCTACGAAGGCCTGGGCCGCCACTTCTTCAAGATGGACTTCAACCACGTCGATGGCCTGACCGCGATCGGCAAGAAGTCCTTCATCGCCGAGCTGATGCCGCGCCAGCCGCTGTACGTCGACTACCTGCCGCAATCGGCGATCGACGTGATCGGCAAGGTGCACACCTCGACCCAGCCGGCGCGCCGCCTGCTGGAGCAGGAAGGCATGCATTACGAGGGCTACGTCGACATCTTCGACGCCGGTCCGGTGCTGCAGGGCCGCGTGTCCGAACTGCGCGCGGTGCGCGACAGCGTGCTGGCGGTGGCGGCCGAAGGGCTGCCGGTCGAAGACCATGACGCTGCCCCGGACACCGAGCACATGCTGGTGTCGAACACCCGCCTCGGCGATTTCCGGATGATCCTGACCCGCGCCGTGCCGGGCGCCACCAGCGTGGTCCTCAAGCCCGAGGAATTGGCCCAGCTGGGCTGCAGCGCGGGCGACAACGTGCGCACCCTGACACTCAATACCAGGAAGACTTCCCATGGCTAATCTCTCGAACTACATCAACGGCGAGTGGCTCGCCGGCAGCGGTCGCGAACTGGCCACCGTCGATCCGTCGACCGGCCGCCAGACCTGGACCAGCAGCGAATCGACGCAGGAAGACGTGGCGCGCGCGGCCCAGGCGGCGCGCGACAGCTTCGAAGCCTGGGCCTTGCGCCCGCTCGAAGAACGCATCTCCATCGCCACCCGTTTTCGCGACCTGCTGAAAGAGAACGCCGAGGAGCTGGCGGCGACCATCGCCGAGGAAGTCGGCAAACCGCTGTGGGAAGCGCGCACCGAGGTTGCGACCATGGCCAACAAGATCGACATTTCTGTCCTTTCTTACAGCGCGCGCACCGGCGAAAGCCTGGCCAAGGTCGCGGACGGCAATGCCGTGCTGCGTCACCGTCCGCACGGCGTGTTCGCCGTGTATGGCCCATACAACTTCCCCGGCCACCTGCCGAACGGCCACATCGTGCCGGCCCTGATCGCCGGGAATACCGTCGTGTTCAAGCCGAGCGAGTATGCGCCGCGCACGGCGGTGAAGACCGTCGCACTGTGGGAGAAGGCCGGCCTGCCGAAGGGCGTGCTGAACCTGGTCAACGGCGGCCGCGAGACCGGCATCGCGCTGGGCCAGGAACCGCTGGTCGATGGCGTGCTGTTCACCGGCAGCAGCCAGACCGGCTCCGCCTTGCATAAACAGTTCGGTGGCCAGCCGGGCAAGATGCTGGCGCTGGAAATGGGCGGCAACAATCCGCTGGTGGTGTGGGATCTCAGTGACAACCCCTTGGATATCGACGCCGCCGTCCACCACACCGTGATGTCGGCCTTCATCTCGGCCGGCCAGCGCTGCACCTGCGCGCGCCGCCTGGTCATCCAGGACAACGAAGCGGGCCAGGCCTTCCTGAAGCGCCTGGTCGACGTCGCGGCGAACCTGCAGGTCGGTCCATCGAATGCCGAGCCGCAGCCATTCATGGGACCGGTGGTCTCGAGCGCCGTCGCGGCGCGCCTGGTGCAGGCGCAGGCCGACATGGCGACGAAAGGTGGAAAAATCCTGCTGCAGATGCGCCAGCTGGACAAGGACGCCGGCTTCGTCACCGCCGGCATCGTCGACACCACCGATGCACAAGGCATCCCCGACGAAGAATGGTTCGGCCCGCTGCTGCAGGTGATCCGCGTGGACGACTTCGACGCAGCCCTGTGCGTGGCCAACGCCACCGAATTCGGCCTGGCTGCCGCGCTGCTGTCGCCGTCGGAAGAACTGTGGAAGCGGTTTGCCGTGCGCGCCAGGGCCGGCATCGTCAACTGGAACCGTCCGACCACGGGCGCGGCCAGCTCGGCGCCGTTCGGCGGCGTCGGCAAGTCGGGCAACCATCGCCCTAGCGCGTATTACGCGGCCGACTACTGCGCCTACCCGGTGGCCTCGATCGAGACGGCCGAACTGGAAATGCCGGCCAAGCTGTCGCCCGGCCTGGCCTTCCCGGCGCAAGGAGCCTGAGCATGCGTGACGCCCGTGAATTCAACTTCGACGGCCTGGTCGGCCCGTCGCACAACTATGCCGGCCTCTCGTTCGGCAACGTCGCCTCGTTCAACAACGTGCGCTCGGCCTCGAACCCGCGCCAGGCCGCGCTGCAGGGCCTGGCCAAGATGCGCGAACTGGCCGCGCGCGGCTTCGCCCAGGCGGTGATGCCGCCGCAGGGCCGTCCGAACTTCCGCTTGCTGCGCAGCCTGGGTTTCTCCGGCACCGACGCCGACGTCCTGGCGCGCGCCTACCGCGAAGCGCCCGTGATCCTGGCCTGCGCCTGGTCGGCCGCGCCGATGTGGACCGCGAACGCCGGCACCGTCAGCCCGTCGGCCGACTCGCTCGACGGCCGCGTGCACTTTACCGCAGCGAACCTGAACAACAAGCTGCACCGCTCCGAAGAGCACCTGCAGGCGACCCGCACGCTGCGCGCGATCTTCGCCGACAGCAATCGTTTCGTGGTGCACGACACCCTGCCGTCGGTGCCGGCCTTCGCCGACGAGGGCGCCGCCAACCACACGCGCTTCGCCGCCAGCCATGGCGCCGCCGGCGTCGAATTCTTCGTCTATGGCCGCGTGGAGTTCGACCCGTCGGCCCCGGCCCCCAGGAAATACCCGGCGCGCCAGACGCTCGAAGCGTCGCAAGCGATCGCGCGCCTGCACGGCCTGGACCCGGCGCGCACCGTGTTCGCCGCCCAGAATCCGGACGTGATCGACCAGGGCGTGTTCCACAACGACGTGATTTCGGTCGGCAACGGCAACGTGCTGTTCTATCACGAGCAGGCGTTTGCCGACGAAGAGGGCGCCCTGGACGCGCTGCGCCGCGCCCTGGCCGGCGTCGATACCGAGCTGCAGGCGGTGCGCGTGGCGAGCGGCCAGGTGCCGGTGGCCGATGCCGTGGCCAGCTACCTGTTCAACAGCCAGCTGCTGTCCAAGCCGGACGGCCGCATGGCGCTGGTGGTGCCGCACGAGTGCCGCGAGAACCCGGCCGTGGCCAACTACCTGGCCGGCCTGGTCGCCAGCGGCGGCCCGATCGACGAGCTGGTCGAATTCGACCTGCGCCAGAGCATGCGCAATGGCGGCGGACCGGCCTGCCTGCGCCTGCGCGTGGTGCTGACCGACGAAGAAGCCGCCGCCATGCACCAGGGCGTGATCATGACCGAGGCGCTGTATGCGCGGCTGGTGGCCTGGGTCGAGCAACATTACCGCGACCGCATCGAGCCGAAGGACCTGGCCGATCCGCAGCTGGCCATCGAATGCGCGACGGCGCTGGAAGAACTTACCCGCATCCTTGGATTGCCGGGGCTGTACGATTGGTAACGATGTAGTATTCGGGCGGGAGATCCCTGCCCTAGATAAGCAGGGCAGCGCTGGGCCACGAGCTTGCGGCGCACCAGGCACACAACTTTGGAGAAGCAAGATGAAAGACATGCCCAACGATCTGCGCAACCAGACGCTCGCGCTGGTCAACGCCAACCAGTCCGCCGACAGCGCCCAGGTCAATGCCCTGACCGCCGCCTGGATCGGATCGCTCGACGACGAAGACCTGGCCGGCACCGCGCCGCAAAGCCTGGCGCCGGTGCTGGTGGAAGGGTTCTCGCAACTGGCCCAGCGCAGCGGCCCCGGCGCCCAGATCGCCACCATGCGCTATTCGGACGGCCGCGGCGGCATCGCCACCGCACTCTTGATTCTGAACGACGACCGCCCCTACCTGGTCGACTCCTTCGTGATGGCCCTGCGCCGCGAACGCCTGACCGCCGCCGGCGTGATGAACGCCGTGCTGCCGGTGCGCCGCGACGGGCAGGGCGTGGTGGTCGCGGTCGGCGAAGCCGGCAGCCCGCTGGAATCGATCGTCCTGTGCCTGCTGAATGATGAACTGCAGTTCGAAGAACTGGACAAGCTGACCGCGCGCCTGCGCATGGTCGCCAACGACGCCGCCACCGTGCAGCGCGACGCCGTCGCCATGGGCGACCGCATGACCGCCGTGGCCGCCGCCGCCGCTGCCGCCGGCACCCCGGAAGGCCAGGAAGTCGCGGCCTTCCTCGAGTGGGCCAAGAACGAAGGCTACGAGCCGTTCGGCTACGCCTACTACGTCGTCAAGCCGGGCGCGCGCGAACTCGAACGCGACATCCCGAGCCGTATCGGCGTGCTGAAGGATACCGCGCACCCGGTCTACGGCACCTGCCTGGCCAGCATTCCGGGCGACTTCGAAACCCTGTCGCTGCGCGCCGAGAACCTGTCGATCGTCAAGGCCGACGTGGCCGGCACCCTGCACCGCGACGCGCCGCTGGACTTCATCGGCGTGCGCGACCTGGATGCGCAAGGCAAGATCCTGGGCGAGCACTGCTTCATCGGCCTGTTCACCCGCGCCGCCACCTCGACTCCGCTGGCGCGCCTGCCGTTCGCGCGCGGCCGCGTGGCGCGCGTGCTGTCGATCGCCGGCGTGCGCCAGGAGGGCTTCCGCGCCGAGAAATTCATCGAGATCCTCGAATCGCTGCCGCGCACCGAAGCGCTGGAAGCCGAGCCGGAATGGCTGGCCGAAGTCTGCAGCGCCGTGGTCTCGCTGTACAAGCAGCCGCGCGCGAAGGTGTTCGCGCGCCGCGACGTCTACCAGCGCCACCTGAACGTGCTGGTCTACCTGCCGCGCGAGCGCTTTTCCGCCGCGGTGGCCGCCAGCCTGGCCGGCGCCCTGAAGGAAAGCTCGGGCGCGCGCGACGTCGACGTCCAGACCCTGGTGGCCGACGGTCCGCTGGCGCGCGTCTACCTGATCGCGCACGCCGCGCGCTATCCGCTCGACCTGGAAAGCGATATCCAGCGTCCGCTGCTGGGCGTGCTCGATGGCTGGCACGACCGCTTCGCCGAGTTGATCAACTCGGTCGACGAAAGCCGCCAGCGCAGCCTGATGCGCAAGATCGTGCCGACCCTGCCGGTCAACTTCGTCACCGCGACCGCGCCCGAAACCGCGTTCCGCGACGTGCATGCGCTGCTCACCAAATGCCGTCCGGACCGCGTGACCGCGCGCATCGAGAACGATGACGCCGCCGGCGCCTCGATCCGCCTGTATTCGAGCGAGACCGTGCCGTCGCTGTCGCGCATCCTGCCGGCGCTGCAGAACGCCGGCATCGCGGTCGACCGCGAGCAGACCTACCGCCACACCGGCCTGGACGGCGTGCGCCGCTACGTGACCGCGCTGACGGTCGACGCCGAGAGCGCCGCCAAGCTGGCCAAGCCGGGCATCGCCCACGTGGCCGAAGAGCTGTTTTCCGCCCTGTTCAACGACGAGGCCGAAGACGGCCGCATGAACGGCCTGACCATCGAAGGCGGCCTGGCGCTGCGCGAAGTGCAGCTGGTGCGCGCCTACATCAGCTACTGGCGCCAGCTGGGCTCGAAATTCTCGGTGCGCTACATGGCCGAGACCCTGCGCACCCAGCCGGCCCTGGTGAAGGAATTCGTCGCCGGCTTCATCCAGCGCTTCGACCCGGCCCTGAGCATTGAAGAGCGCAACGAAGGCAGCAGCAAGCTGACCACCCTCAAGACCGGCCTGCCGAGCGTGAACCATGCCGACACCGAAGAGATCATGGGGGCCCTGGTCGACCTGGCACTGGCCACCGTGCGCACCAACTACTTCCAGAACAGCGGCGAGAAGATCATCTTCAAGGTCGACACCAGCAACCTGGCGCTGGCGCCGGAGCCGCGTCCCTACCGCGAAATCTACGTGTTCTCGCGCCGCTTCGAAGGCGTGCACCTGCGCGGCGGCCCGGTCGCCCGCGGCGGCCTGCGCTGGTCTGACCGCATGGAAGACTACCGCACCGAGGTGCTGGGCCTGGTGAAGGCGCAGATGGTCAAGAACGCCGTCATCGTGCCGGCCGGCTCGAAGGGCGGCTTCGTGTGCAAGCAGATGCCGGCCGGCGCTCCGCGCGAGGTGGTGGCGGCCGAGGGCGAGGCAGTCTATCGCCTGTTCATCGCCAGCCTGCTGGAAGTGACCGACAACCGCGTGCAGGGCGAGATCGTTCCGCCTGCTGCGACCGCGCGCCATGACGGCGACGATCCTTACCTGGTGGTGGCGGCCGACAAGGGCACCGCGACCTTCTCCGACATCGCCAACAGCATCGCGGTGGAGCGCGGCTTCTGGCTGGGCGACGCCTTCGCATCGGGCGGCTCGAACGGCTACGACCACAAGAAGATGGGCATCACCGCCAAGGGCGCGTTCGAAGCGGTCAAGCGCCACTTCTACGAACTGGGCCACGACCTGGCCAACAACCCGATCACCGTGACCGGCGTCGGCGACATGTCGGGCGACGTGTTCGGCAACGGCGTGCTGCTGTCGCGCCAGCTGAAGCTGGTGGCGGCCTTCGACCATCGCCACATCTTCCTCGATCCGACCCCGGACGTGGCGGTGTCGTTCAAGGAGCGCGAGCGCATGTTCGCGCTGCCGCGCTCGTCGTGGGAAGACTACGACAAGAACCTGATCTCGGCTGGCGGCGGCGTGTACCCGCGCAATGCCCGCTCGATCGAGCTGTCGCCGCAGATCCGCGAAGTGCTGGGCATCGAGGAGACCTCGCTGCCGCCTCAGGAACTGATGCACCGCATCGTCAAGGCGCCGGTCGACCTGTTCTACAACGGCGGCATCGGCACCTATATCAAGGCCTCGACCGAAACCCACGCGCAAGTCAAGGACCGCGCCAACGATCAGATCCGTGTCAACGGCAATGAACTGCGCTGCAAGGTGGTGGCCGAGGGCGGCAACCTGGGCGCGACCCAGGCCGGCCGCATCGAGTTCGCGCTCGCCGGTGGCCGCATCTTCACCGATGCGATCGACAACTCGGCCGGCGTGGATTGCTCGGACCACGAAGTCAACGTCAAGATCTGGCTCGACACCGAAGTCAACGCCGGCAAGCTGCCGGAAAGCGACCGCAACCGCATCCTGAACGAGATGACGGGCGAGATCGAGCGCCTGGTCTTGCGCGACAATACGCTGCAGACCCATTTGCTGACCCGCGAAGTGCAGGCGCAGGCCAATAGCGCGGTGGTCGACGGCTACATGGCCCTGATCGGCAACCTGGAAGCCGAAGGCGCGGTCTCGCGCGAGCTGGAGCAGCTGCCAACGGACGTCGAACTGCAGCGCCGCAAGTCGCTGGGCCTGGGACTGACGGCGCCGGAGCTGGCGGTGGTGATCGCCAACGTCAAGAACCGCTTCAAGCGCACGCTGGCGGCGCTGCCGCTGACCGATGAAGTGTGGGCCGACTCGCTGCTGCGTCCCTACTTCCCGGCCCAGCTGGTGGCGACCCGCGATCCGCTGGACCATCCGCTGGCCAACACCATCCTGGCCACCGTGCTGGCCAACGAGGCGGTCAACCGCTGCGGCCCGTTGATGCTGCGCGACCTGGCGCTGGAACACCGCATCGACGAGACCGAAGTGGTCAAGGCCTGGGCGCGCGCCTGGGCGGCGCTGCACCTGGCGCCGGTATTCGAGGCGCTCGACCATGACGCCCTGGTGGTGCCGCGCGACGTCTCGGTCGCGGTCGACAACCGCAGCCGCGCCATGCTGCGCGCCGTGGTCGAAGGCGTGCTGTCGCTGCCGGCCAATTCGGAAGGCCTGAAGGAACTGTCGACCCTGTTCGCCGAGGCCGATGGGAGCCAGGCGCCGCAGATCCGTTCGGAGGCCGACGGCCACACCGGCCTGCCGGTGCCGTTCGCGGCGGCCTGGAAGGCGGTCGAGATCATCGAATCGCAGGCCTCGTTCCTGTTCGCCGCCGTGTCGGTGCAGCGCCCTGGCGGCATGACCCTGCTGCAGTTCCTGCAGATCGGCACCGTGCTGCGCCAGAAGGTCGGCATCGATACGCTGGAACTGGGCCTGAAGCTGCCGGCGCAGAGCAAGTCGCAGGAACAGCTGCGCAACTATGCGCTGCAGTCGCTGCGCCGCGCCCAGCAGCGCCTGCTGCTGCAGGTGATCGAGCGTGCGGGCCAGGATGGCAATATGGAAGCGGCGGTCGAGGAAGTGATGGCCGCGCGCGGCCTGACCGGCTTCGCCCAGCCGGCCGACCTGGAGCAGGCGATGCTGGACGTGTGGGCCTTGTCCGAAGGCCTGAGTCCGGAACGTCTGGCGGCCTGAATCGTGAGCGCATTGCCTGAAGCAGTGCGCGCGCTGGCCGAGGCGGATTTCGCCTCGGTCGCGCAGCGCTTCGAAAGCGCCGGCTTTGCGGTCGCGCAGCCGGCGTCCGGCGTGCTGACCGTCAAGGCGGCGACGCCGGATGCCGGCCGTCCCAGCGTGCTGGTGTCGGTGGGCGTGCATGGCGACGAGACCGGGCCGATCGAGATGGTCGCCTGGCTGGTCGAGGCGCTGTCGCGCACGCCGGAAGCGCTGGCGGTGGACCTGATGCTGTGCGTCGGGAACATCGATGCCATCCGGTTGGCCAAGCGCTTCGTCGATGCGGACCTGAACCGCATGTTCCGTGCCGAGCGCGGTGCGCTGGCCGGGACCTTCGAGGCCGGCCGCGCCGACGTGCTGATCGACGTCACGCGCGCCTTCTTCGAAGGCAGCGGACCGCAACGCTGGCATCTCGACCTGCACACGGCGATCCGGCCTTCGCACTATCCGATGTTCGCGATCGTGCCCGAGCTGATCGCAGACCGGGCCCGCGAAAGCCTGATCGCATGGATGGGCGAGGCCGGGATCCAGGCCATCATCATGAATCCGGCTTCCGCCGGCACCTACAGCTACTTCACGTCCGAGCACCTCGGCGCGGCCGGCACCACGGTCGAGCTGGGGCGGGTCGGCACGCTGGGACAGAACGACCTGTCGCAGTTCGCCGATGCGGCCAAGGCGCTGGAGCGCCTGCTGCGCGGGCAGCCTGCCGGTGAAGCGAAGGCGGCGCCGCACGTGTTCGCGACGGCGCGCTCGATCATGAAGCTGTCCGATGCGTTCAGCATGCGCGTGGGCCGCGAGACCTGGAACTTCACGCCGATGAAACGTGGGGAGGTGATCGCGCTGGATGGCGACACGGTCTATACGGTCGAGCATGACGAGGAACTGGTCGTGTTCCCCAACCCCGACGTGCGAGTAGGACTGCGCGCCGGGATCATGGTGGTGCGCATTCACTGAAGCGCAGTGCACAGAAGAGCGGGCCGCGGCTCGCTCTCTTGCCTTCTGCACGAATCCTTCCGGCGGGCTAGACTGGACCTCCTTGAAAAGCAGGAGGCACCATGAGCAAGCTGTTCTCTCCCTATTCCCTGGGCACTCTCGAGCTGTCCAACCGCATCGCCATCGCCCCGATGTGCCAGTACTCGGCCGTCGACGGCCTGCCCACCGACTGGCACATGATCCACCTCGGCAACCTGGCCCTGTCCGGCGCCGCGCTCCTGATCATCGAAGCCACCGCCGTCACCCCAGAAGGCCGCATCTCTCCGGACGACCTGGGCCTGTGGTCCGATGATCACGCCACCGCGTTGGCGCCGGTGATCGCCGCGATCCGCCGCCATTCCCCGATCAAGGTCGCGGTCCAGCTGGCCCACGCCGGGCGCAAGGCGTCGAGCGAAGTGCCATGGGAAGGCGGCGCCAACATCCCGCCCGACCAGCCGCGCGGCTGGCAGACGGAGGCCCCGTCCGCGGCGCCGCATGCCGACGGCGAGACCGTGCCGCTGGCGCTGGACGCCGACGGCCTGGTGCGGGTGAAGGACGCCTTCGTGGCCGCCGCCCGCCGCGCCCAGGCGCTAGGCCTGGACGCGATCGAGCTGCATGGCGCCCACGGCTACCTGCTGCACCAGTTCCTGTCGCCGCTGGCCAACCACCGTGACGACGCGTATGGCGGCTCGCTGGAGAACCGCATGCGCTACCCGCTCGAGGTGCTGGCCGCCGTGCGCGGGGCGGTGCCGGGGATGACGGTGGGGATGCGCATCTCGGCCACCGACTGGGTCGAGGGCGGCTGGGACCTGGAGCAGAGCGTGCGCTTCGCCCACGCATTGAAGGCCCAGGGCTGCGACTTCATCCACGTCTCGACCGGCGGCGTCTCGCCCCTCCAGCAGATCCCGCTGGGGCCGGGCTACCAGATCGAATTCGCCGAACGCATCAAGCGCGAGACCGGCTTGCCGACCATCGGCGTGGGCCTGATCACCGAGGCGCGCCAGGCCGAGGACATGCTGCAGCGCGACCAGGCCGACGTCATCGGCCTGGCGCGCGCCATGCTGTACGACCCGCGCTGGCCGTGGCATGCGGCGGCCGAGCTGGGCGACCAGGTGTTCGCGCCGCCGCAGTACTGGCGTTCGCAGCCGCGCGAGCACAAGGAACTGTTCGGCGATACGCGGCTGCGCCAGCGCTGATCCGTTCGCGCCGTTTTTTTGCAGTCCAGCGCGGCTTTATCGCAGTTCGTCGCATGCAGATGGCGACGGGGCAGGGGGCTTGCTAGAGTGCCATCACTCGAACAACAACCTGATTGGACTGCCATGCGTACCCTTATCGCCCTTGCCTCCCTTGCAGCGCTCACCGGCTGCGCCATCATCGTCGCTCCGGGCGACGGCGAGACCCGCGTGCATACCGCGTGGAGCAGCGATGCGAAGGAAGGCAACGGCGTCGCCGCGCGCGACCAGCGCGCGATTGGCGCACTGCCGGCCATCAGCGTGAGCGGCTCGCTGCCGGTCGAGGTACGTGTCGGCCCGGCGCCGTCGCTGGTGGTCGAGGCGGATAGCAACCTGCTGCCGCTGATCCGCACCGAGACCGAGGGCGACACCCTGCGCATCTATTCCGAAAAAAGCCTGCGCAGCAAGACTCCGTTGCGCATCGTGTACACCGTGCCGCGTCTTTCCGAGGTGCGCGCTTCCGGCGCGACCCGCGTCGAAGTGAGCGATCTGGCTGGAACGCCGCTCGACGTACGCAAGAGCGGTTCGTCCGAAGTGCGCCTGAGCGGCAAGGTCGGCAACCTGAATGCGCGCTCCAGCGGCTCGGGCCTGCTCGACGCGAGCCGGCTGCAGAGCGACGGCATCGACGCGACCCTGTCGGGATCGAGCCGCATGCGCCTGGGGCAGGTAAAGGGGGATCATGCGCGCCTGGATCTGAGCGGATCGAGCTCGCTTGACGCCAGCGGCGCGGTGCGCTCGCTGAGCGCCCGCGTGAGCGGCTCGGCCAGCGTCGACCTGGCCGACCTGAAAACCGAGGACGCCGACCTCGGCGCCAGCGGTTCGGGTGGCATCCGCGCCACGGTGAAACAGTCGCTGTTCGCCCGCACCTCGGGCTCGGGCGGCATCCGCGTGTATGGCCACCCGGCCCAGCGCAGCATCACCGGCGACCGGGTGCACCTGCTGGATTGATCAGATCAGGTTGTCCAGCAGGTCCGGGCCGAACACTTCGCGGTGCAGGCGTTCGGCCGGGGCGCCGTCTTCCAGCAGCGCATTCCACTGCGCCTGCATGAACGGCAGCGGGCCGCACATATAGACATTGGTCTCGCTGCGCGGCCACGCCGGCAGGCGCGCCAGGTCCATGAAGCCGGGCAGGGTGCCGGGAGCGTCGCCCTCTTCATGGAAGGTCACCACTTCCAGGTTCGGCATGCGCGCCCGGGCCGCCGCGACGTCGGCCTGGTGCGGATGGTGTGCGGCGCAGCGCGCGGCGTGCGCGAAGATCACGCGGCGCTGCGGATTGACCAGGGCGATGCGGTTCAGCGCGCCGATCATCGGCGTGATGCCCACGCCGGCCGACAGCAGCACCACCGGCTCGTCTGACTCGGTATCCGGCAGGAAGTCGCCGAAGGGATGGCTCACCTGCAGGATGTCGCCCGCTTCCACGTTCCGGTGCAGCCAGTTCGACACGGCGCCGGCTGGAATGTCGGCCTTGCCTTCCTCGCGCTTGACCGAGATGCGCATCGAATCGACGCCATGCGCATCCGACAGGCTGTACTGGCGCAGCTGACGGAACCCGTCGTCGAAGATCGCTTCCACGCTCACGTACTGGCCGGCCTTGAACGGCGGCAGCGGCTCACCATCCTGCGGCACGAAGCGGATCGACAGCACGTTCTCGCTTTCGCGTACCACTTCCGTCACGCGCATCGGACGCAGATGGCCAGGCTCGATGCCGGCGTCGGCATACATTCTGGCTTCGGCGTCGATGAAGACCTTGGCCAGCGAGCCATAGGCTTCTTCCCAGGCTTTCATCAACGGTTCGACGGCGGCGTCGCCCAGGGTCGACTTGATCGCGCCCAGCAGATGGAAGCCGACGATCGGGTACTTGTCGGCGGTCAGGCCGACCGAGACGTGCTTGTGCACGATGCGGCTGACCACCGGGCCGAGGGCGGCCGCGTTGTCGATGTTGGCGGCATAGGCGAACAGCGCCGAGGCGAGCGACTGCTGCTGCACGCCGCTGGCCTGGTTACCCATATTGAACAGCTGGCGCAGTTCCGGGTGGGCCTTGAACATACTGGCGTAGAAGGTGGTCGTGATGG
The DNA here is from genome assembly GCF_000315425.1 of Massilia timonae CCUG 45783. Classification (GTDB taxonomy): domain Bacteria; phylum Pseudomonadota; class Gammaproteobacteria; order Burkholderiales; family Burkholderiaceae_D; genus Telluria; species Telluria timonae. The sequence goes on from NZ_JH992922.1 coordinate 1,395,359, forward strand.
CAGGACCGTGCTGGCGCAGGACGGGAACCGAAGCGTCGATATAGGGGCGGGAAGCGGCGGAAATCATGGAAGTTCCTTAATAGATGCAATTTAAACGCATGTTTGAAGGCTGAAAAAAGCCCGCCTGTGGGTCTTCGCGTGCGGGCAACGGCAAGTCGACGGAAGAATTCTATCAAAGATGCTCTGCAAATGCAGCTTATTTAAACTCCTTGTTTAAACTAATTATTGCGAGGGAGGCGGACTCACCTATAATCGCAACTTCGTTTTTGAGACTGTTGAGCTGCGGCCGTCGCCGCGATCACTACCGCGCATCGAAGGACTCGCCGTGAACCAGACCCTGGGCCAGAAGCTGTTACGTACCAAATCGGCAGCACGCCATCACGAGGAAACCGCCAGCGTCGGCGTCGCCGGCGCCGTGCCCGGCCTGCATCGTTCGCTCGGCCTGTTCCCCCTGACCATGATCGGCGTCGGCGCCACGATCGGCACCGGCATCTTCTTCACGATGGTCGAAGCGGTGCCGAAGGCCGGCCCTGCGGTCGTGCTGTCGTTCCTGCTGGCGGCGCTGACCGCCGGCCTGACCGCGCTGTGCTACGCCGAACTGGCCGGCCGCGTGCCGGCCTCGGGCTCCTCGTATTCCTTCGCCTACGCCACCGTCGGCGAATTCGCGGCCTTCATCGTCGCCGCCTGCCTGCTGCTCGAATACGGGCTGGCGGCCAGCGCGACCTCGATCGGCTGGTCCGACTACCTGAACAACTTCTTGATGAACGCGTTCGGCTGGCAGATACCGGAGCAACTGCGCTCGCCGATGTTCGTCTCGGACCACCATAACGTGACCTTCCATCCGGGGAACATCAACCTGCCGCCGATCCTCCTGGTGATCATGTGCGGCTTCCTGCTGGTGCGCGGCGCCAGGGAGTCGGCCACCACCAACGCCATCATGGTGATCATCAAGCTGGCGATCCTGGTGTTCTTCGCCGCGATCGCCTTCACCGGATTCGACGCCAACAACTTCCAGCCCTTCTTCAATATGAACGAGGCCTCGGGCTATGCCGGCATGGCCGGCGTGACCGCCGCCGCCGGCACCGTGTTCTTCTCCTTCATCGGCCTGGACACCATCGCCACCGCCGGCGAAGAAGTGAAGGACCCGCGCCGCAACGTGCCGATCGGGATCCTGGCCGCGCTGATCATCGTGACCGTGTTCTACATGCTGGTCGCGGTGGCCGCCATGGGCGCCCAGCCGGCCCATATGTTCGAAGGCCAGCAGGCCGGCCTGTCGGTGATCCTGCAGAACGTGACCGGCCAGGCCTGGCCGGCGCTGGTGCTGTCGGCCGGCGCCGTGGTCTCGGTGTTCTCGGTGACCCTGGTGACGATCTACGGCCAGACCCGCATCCTGTACGCGATCAGCCGCGACGGCCTGATCCCGCAAGTGTTCCAGAAGGTGAGCGCGCGCACCCAGGCGCCGGTGAAGAACACCATCATCGTGTGCGTGGTGGTGGGCCTGGTGGCTGGCAGCGTCGACTCCACCTTCCTGTGGGATATGGTGAGCATGGGCACCCTGACCGCCTTCATGGTGGTCTCGATCGCGGTGCCGGTGATCCGCAAGCGCCAGGGCGCGGACGCGCCGCCGGGCTTCCGCGTGCCGTTCGGCCCCTACGTGATCCCGGGCCTGTCGGTGCTGGCCTGCCTGTACATCATGAAAGACCTGTCGCCCGCAACCTTCCGGGTGTTCTTCATCTGGATGGCAGTGGCGGTCGTGGCCTATTTCGGATACGGCATGCGCAACAGCCGCCTGAACAAGGCAAAGTAGGATGGACAAGTTCGAACGACGGCGCGACCGTTTCGCGCTGTTCGACGGCATGGACAGCCCGTCGGTCAACCTGTGCTTTCCGCTCGAGCTGCCGGACTTTCGCCCGTGGTGCAAGCAGCAGGACCTGGCGCCGTTCCACGTGCTGCTGTGCGCGGTGCTGCGCTCGGTCCTGAAGATCGAGAACTTCCGTTATCGCATCCACGACGACGAAGTGATCCGCATCGAGCGCCTGATCCCGTCGTTCACCGTCAAGAACCTCGACGACGACCTCAATTTCGCGACCTTCGACTGGTCGGATGACCTGCGCGAATTCGTCGCGCGCGGCCGTGCGGCCGGCATTGCCGCGTCGAACATGACCGGGCTGAACCAGCGCTACGCCACGCTGTCGCCGCGCGAGGCCAAGGACCAGGTGTTCGTCACCTGCATCCCGTGGCTCGAGTTCACGGCGATCCAGCATCCGACCACCCGCGTCGGCCGCTCCGATATTCCCTCGTTGGCCTGGGGACGCTTCCGCGACGGAGCGGACGGCAAGCTCGTGCTGCCGTTCTCGGTGCAGGCCCACCACGGCTTCGTCGACGGCTTCCACATCTACCAGCTGGGCCAGCAGATCGTGTCCGAACTGGCCGCGATGATGCGTCCTACTTCACCAGCGGCCGCACGTACTCCAGCAGGCTGACCAGGGTCTTGCCCGGTTCTTCCCACGGCGCCATGTGGGCCGAACGCTCGAACCAGACCGCACGCTTCGACGGCGCCTTCACCTGCGCCAGCCAGGACTCAAGCGGCGCGGTCGGCGTCGTGTAGTCGTGCCGGCCCAGGAACATCACGACCGGGATCGGAAACGCTTTCACGCTTGAATAATCGACCTCGACGAATTCGGGCAGCAGCCGGCCCAGCGTGAGCAGGCTGCCGGCGTCGATGGCCTTGACCTGCTCCATCGTGTAGTCGGGCGAAAGCAGCGGGCCCTTGAAGAAATAGGTCGATTCGCTGCGCCAGGCCGACAGGCCGCCGTAGTGCTGCGGCCACTTGCGCGCGGCGACGATGCGCTCGCGCGTGATCGGCCGCTTGCCGGGGTAGGGGGCGATCGCCTGCAGCTCCTTCAACGCTTGCCTGTCGTCGTGGATGCGCGCCTGCTCCAGCGCATATTCGAAGCTGATGCGTTCATTCTCGCGCACGCTGATCACCTGGCCGATGCCGACGTAGGCGTGGAACAGGTCGGGGCGTTTCAACGACGCCGCCATCGAGATCACGGTGCCCCAGCTGTGCGCCATCAGCACCAGCTTCTGCTGGCCGTAGCGCCCGCGCAGGTGTTCGGCCACCTCGATCAGGTCGTCGACGTAGCGCTCGATGCGGATCGTCTCGCCCACGATGGCGGGATCGGTCTCGCCATAGCTCTTGCCGGCGCCGCGCTGGTCGTAGTTGGCGACCGTGAAGAACTCCTCGATCGGGCGCTGGAACTGCCACATGGTCGGCGTGATGGGTGAAGCCGGGCCGCCGTGCACGAACAGGATCATCGGATTGGCGCGGTCCTGCCCGCGCACATTGATCCATTGGTCGATGCCGCCGATGCGGGTTGTATAGGATTCCTGCACGCCGTGCGGCGCCACGATGCGCTGCAGGTCTTCGACCGCGGCGCGGGCGCCGGCCAGCCGCTTCGCATCGCTACTGTCCTGTGCCGAGGCGTCCGCGCACAGCATGCCCAGCGCGGCCAGGCAGCACACCAGGGTGTTCTTCATCTCGCTCTCCCGAAACTGTTTGAACCGAGTGTAGCGAGCGGCCCGCGGCGCGTCGCGGCGTGCGCGACAGGCGGGCGAAACGGCGGAATGGACTGCGCGAAACGCCATGAAAAAGGCCGCGCCCCTTGCGGTGACGCGGCCCTTGAAGGAAGAAAGAACGATTACAGCGCGTTCATCTCTTTCAGCAGATTATCCGCCTTGTCGACTTCCTTCATATTCCACAGCATGTAGCGGGTGTCGACCTGGATCGAGCGGGTCATGGCCTTGTTGAAGTCCCAGTCCGAGATGATCGAATCCAGGGTGCCGTCGAAGGCCAGGCCGATCAGCTCGCCCTTGGCGTTCAGCGCGGCCGAACCCGAGTTGCCGCCGGTGATGTCCAGCGTCGCCAGGAAGTTGACCGGCAGGGTCTTGAGCTTCGGATCGGCATACTTGCCGAAGTTCTTCGCCTGGATCGCGGCCAGCTGGTTGTCCGGCGCATCGAACTCGCCTTCGCCGGTGTGTTTGGCGGTCACGCCGGCCACGGTGGTGAAGGCGGTCCAGCCGGTGGTGCCGTCGGCGCCCACGTCACGGCCGGCGATCTTGCCGAAGGTAACACGCAGCGTGGAATTGGCGTCCGGGTAGACCGCCTGTCCACGGCTGTTCATGTAGGCGATCTTGGCCTTCATGTAGTTGCCGTAGGCTTGCTGGATCTTGCCGGCGGCTTCCTCGCCTTTTTCCTCGTCCTTGATGTCGGCGTCGTACATCGCGACCGCGGCCTTGATGAAGCTGTCGTTCGAGGCCTTGAACTCGGCCGGCGATTTCTTGAGCCACGCGGTGCGCTCTTCCTTGCTGGCCAGCTTGGAACCGGCATAGATGCGGTCCAGCGCCGACTTCAGTTCGGCTTCGCTCATGCCCGGCTTGATGCCGAGGGCGGCGTCGAAGGCCGCGTCATGCTCGGCGGCCGGCTGCGCGTTGTACTGCTTCAGGAAGTTCAGCACCAGCGCCTTGTCGACTTTTTCGTCGTAGGTGCGGTCCTGGCCTTCGATGACCGAGGTCAGGCGCGGCAGGTCGCGGTCCTGGTAGCCGGTCTTGCGCTCGGTGTCCGGCTTGGCGCGCTCGTTGGCCAGGCGGTACAACGTGCGCGCCGAGCTCAGGAACTTCGGCTGCGCGTAGGTCAGGAAGAAGCCTTTCCTGGTGCCGGCGTCGCGTTCGGCGATCAGCTTTTCGGCCGCTTCGATGTCGGCGCCGTATTGGGCCTTGCGCGCCGCATCGGCGTTTACCCAGGCCTTGAGCGCATTGTGCTCGGCGGTCTTGCGCTGCAAGAAGTCGCTGTTCTGGTACGAGACCAGCATGCCCTTGCGGTTCTTGTAGTAGTTGTTCACGCCGGCGATCTGGCCGGCGTATTTCAGGCGCGCGGCCGGGTCGTTCCTGGTCTCGCGGTCGATGATGGCCAGGGTCTCGCTAGATGCTTGCACGAAGGCCGGGTAGTTCCAGTCGAAGGTGAAGGCCACTTCGGACGGCAGGCGGTGGCGGTTGGTGCGGCCAGGGTAGCCCAGCACCATCACGAAGTCGCCTTCCTTGGCGTGGTCTTGCGCCAGCTTGATGACGTGCTTCGGCTTGTACGGCACGTTGTCCTTCGAGAACTCGGCCGATTTGCCGTCCTTGCTGACGTAGGCGCGGTAGAAGCCGTAGTCGCCGGTGTGGCGCGGCCACATCCAGTTGTCGGTGTCGCCGCCGAACTTGCCCACGCCGTCGGCCGGCGCGTGCACCAGGCGCACGTCGCGGATCTCGAGCTGCTTCAGGCGGTAGAACTCCAGGCCGCCGTAGAAGCTGGCCACGGTGCAGCGGTAGCCGGCATCCTGTTCGCAGGCCGCCACCAGGGTCTTCTGGTTCTTCTCGATGGCGTCGATGCGGGCCTTGCCGGTCAGCTTGGCGACTTCAGGGGTGATGACCTGGTTGCTGACGTTGGTGACTTCGTCGGTGACGAAGATGCGGCTGCCTGGCGATGCCGGCAGTTCCTCGGCCATGGTCTTGGCCAGGAAGCCGTTCTTCAGCAGGTCGCGCTCCGGCGTCGAATTGACGGCGATGCTGTTGTAGACGCAGTGGTGGTTGGTGACCACCAGGCCTTGCGGCGACACGAAGGAAGCCGAGCAGCCGCCCAGGCTGACGATGGCGCCCATCGGGAACTCGGTCAGCTTGGTCAGGTTGGCTGGATCCAGCTTGAGGCCGGCGGCTTTCAGTTGCTTGGCCACTTGTGGCAGCTGTTGCGGCATCCACATGCCTTCGTCCGCGTGGGCGGCGAAGCTGCTCAGGATGGCGAGCGAGAGAAGAGTCTGTTTCATGCGCGTGTGATCTGGTTGGGAAGGGAAACTCATGAACTAAGAACCTGTCTCGGTAGGTAGGAGTCGCTGCTGGCGCGCCTGGCAAGCGTGGGCGGCGTTGCTCGTCGTTGCATGGCGCCGCCATGCGGCCTCCTCGCGCCTTGCCCACACTTGCCATGCATCGCCATCAGCTTCCCCCCACCTGCCGAAACAGGTTCTGGAGCGTCCATGAGTATGGTAATCCCATGCAGGATCGTCAACCGCTATTTCGGCCGCGCAAGCAAATTCCGTTTTAGCCTCGTTTCGCCGTGTTTACTACAGCTGCTTGTCGATCAGCGACACCGCCCAGGTGCTCATGCGCTGCCACCACGGGCGCTGTGCGAACTTGTGTTCGGTCACCGGCGTGGCGCGCGCCCAGTCCTGTTCGTAGATCTCGCTCATCTGCGCCGCGAAGCCTTCGTCCAGCACGTTCAGGTTGGCCTCGTCGTTGATGCTGAACGAGCGGTTGTCGAAATTGGTCGAACCGACAGATACCAGCAGTTTGTCGACGATCAGCGTCTTGACGTGGTACATGGTCGGCTTGTATTCCGAGATCTGCACGCCGGCGTCGAGCAGCTCGGGCCAGCGGTCGCGCGAGGCGGCTTTCACCAGGTCGGAATCGATGATCGGGCCCGGCGTGATCAGGCGCACCCGCACGCCGCGTTTCGCGGCCGCGATCAGGGTGCGGATGGTCAGGTCGTCCGGCACGAAGTAGGCCGCCGACAGGTCGATCGTCTCGCGCGCGGCGGTGATCGACATCAGGTACATCAGGTGCATGCTCTCGCTGCCGCCGGTCGGCGAGCTCGAGAACATCTGGGCCGGCATCGTGCCTTTCGGCTCCAGGGCCGGGAAGTAGTCGGGACCATCGAGCACCATGCCGGTAGCCTTGGTCCAGTTGTCGTTGAACACCGCCTGGATCTGGCCAACCACCGGGCCTTCGATCCTGAAGTGGCTGTCGCGCCAGTGATTCTCGTCTTCTGCATTGCCGCGCCACTGGTCGGCAATGCCGACCCCGCCGGTAAAACCGATCTTGCCGTCGATGACCAGCAGCTTGCGGTGGGTGCGGTTGTTCATGCGCGCCAGCTTCCACCAGACCGGCTTGTGATAGCGCTGCACGCGCACGCCGGCCTTCTTCATGTCATCCACCAGCGCATTGTCCATCTTCATGCTGCCCATGAAGTCGAGCATGACATGGACCTTCACGCCGGCGCGGGCGCGCTCGGACAGCGCCTCGGAAAATTCCTTGCCGATCGATTCCGACCAGTAGATATAGGTTTCCAGGTTGATCGACTTTTCCGCCTGGCGGATCGCGGCCAGCATGGCGGGGAAGATCTGGTCGCCATTGATCAGGGCCTCGACCTTGTTTCCTTCAAGTATAGGGGGACCGAGCAGCACACCCATCGAGCGGCGAAATTGCGGGTCGTGGGTGTCGTACTGCCGTGTCAGTTGCCGCTCGATCTGTTTCTCGCTCGGCATGAAATTCAGCGCCAGCACACCGAGCACCAGCGTGGCGGCGATCGTGATCAACACTGTCCAGAACATTTTTGGGCTCATCAATAAAACCACGAAGGAAAAAAAACCAACGCGCGTGGCGTTGGTTTTTAGGAGCGGTGTTTCGCACTCATTAACGAACGCGACCGCGACGCAGCAGATTCACGATGGCCAGCAGGATGACCGCGCCCAGGAACGAGACCAGGAGCGAAGCGACACTGAAGTCGTCCGAGTTGATGGTGCCGGTGCCGAACAGCGGCGACAGCAGCCAGCCGCCCAGGAAGGCGCCAACGATACCTACGACAACGTTAAGAATGATGCCTTGCTCTGCGTCGGTTTTCATGACCATGCTGGCAAGCCAGCCCAGGATGCCGCCGACGACGATCCAGATGATGAATAACATGGTTGCTTCCTCCTCAAGTAAAAAGACATACCCCCAGGCCCAACAATTGCCGTGACCATGGGAAAAAGTCTAGAGATGCTCCCCCATCAGGTCGGTGCGGCAACTCACGTTAGATAGCGTTTTTGCATCGCTGTTCATGCACCGGTCCGTTGTCGGCCAGGCTCCACCGGGGAATGCGGCGGGTCAGCGCGCAAGCGTGCGTGAACGAACAGAGCCATAAAGACGAGCGGCATAAGGTGGATGTCCCTGGCAGCGCCGCTTCACAGCGCCTGGCCACCCCAACTACCAGAAAGGATTCGTCATGAGCAGCTACGACACCACTCGTCAGAACCAGAACCAGCGCATGGTCACGGGCCTGTTCCCGGACCGCGCCAGCGCCGAGCGCGCCTATGGCACCGTGTCCGATCGCGGCTATACCCGCGACGACGTCAACCTGATGATGTCCGACACCACCCGCCAGACCCACTTCGCCGATAAAGATACGGAACTGGGCAGCAAGGCGGCCGAAGGCGCCGGCATCGGCGCCGGCATTGGCGGCACCATCGGCGCCGTGCTGGCCGGTATCGCAGCGGTCGGCACCACCCTGGTGCTGCCGGGCCTGGGCGTGGTCGTCGCCGGTCCATTGGCGGCGGCCCTGGCCGGCGCCGGCGCGGGCGGCATCACGGGCGGCCTGATCGGCGCGCTGATCGGCGCCGGCATCCCCGAAGAACGCGCCAAGCATTATGAAGAAGGCATCAAGAACGGCGGCATCGTGATGGGCGTGCATACCCGCTCCGATGAAGACGCGGCCCACATCCAGGAATCGTGGACCAAGCAGGGCGGCTCGCACGTGATCGGCGCCGGTCTGGGCATCGCGGGCGGCGCGGCGCTGGGCGCCACGGTCGGCACCGTGGCCGGTCCGATCGGCACCGTGACCGGCGCCGTGGTCGGCGGCGTGGCGGGCGGCATCGCCGGCAAGGGCGTGGGCGAAGTGGTCAATCCGAAGGCCGGCGACGATCTCGCCGAACACCACCTGGCCAAGGGCGTGGGCGCCGGCACCGGTGCAGCCGCCGGTGCGGCGGTCGGCGCCGTGGGTGGCCCGATCGGGATGGCGGCGGGCGCCGTGGTCGGCGGCCTGGCTGGCGGCGCGGCCGGCCGTGGCGCCGGCGAGGTCGTCAATCCGAAGGCCACCGACGAACTGCATGACCACAACCTGGCGCAGGGCGTGGGCGCCGGTGGCGGCGCCACCGCGGGCGCGATCATCGGCGCCGCGGCCGGCCCGCTGGGCGTGGCGGCGGGCGCGGCGATCGGCGGCCTGGCGGGCGGCGCGGCCGGCAAGGGCGTCGGCCACATGGTCAATCCGCACGAGGAAAACGAGTACTGGCGCACCCAGTACCAGACCCAGCCTTATTACTCGCCGGGCTACACCTACGACGACTACGCGCCGGCCTATGCGCTGGGCTACAACAGCTATGGCAAGTACGATGGCGGCTATGACGCCAACGAAAGCCACCTGGCCGGCGAGTGGGAACGCTCGAAGGGCAACTCGCGGCTGAAGTGGGAGCAGGCCAAGTCGGCCACCCGCGCCGGCTGGCACCGCGTCGAGCGCGCGATTCCGGGCGATTTCGACCGCGACGGCCGCTGATCGCACGGCGTTGAAACGCACGTAAAAAAGCCCCGCCGGTTTGCGCCGGCGGGGCTTTTTACATGATTCGATCGATGGCGCGGTCGATCAGCGCTTGACGGCTTCGACCTGGATCGCCAGCTTCACTTCCGGCGAGAAGTTCGGCAGGCCGAAGCTGATGCCGAAGTCGTCGCGCTTGAAGGTGCCCACCACGTCGGCGCCGCAGGCTTCCTTCTTGAGCATCGGGTGCATGATGCACTTGAACTTGTTGATCTGCAGGGTCAGCGGCTTGGTCACGCCGTGCAGGGTCAGCTCGCCGTCGACCGAGGTCGGCACGTCGCCGGTGTACTTGATCGACTTCGACTTGAAGGTCGCGGTCGGGTATTTGGCGGCGTCGAAGATGTCCGGCTTCTTGGCGTGCTCGTTCATCTTTTCGTGGCCGAAGTCGATGCTGTTGATGTCGACGGTGATGTCCAGCGAGCCGGTCTTGGCTTCGCGGTCGAGGGTCACGCTGCCGCTCGACTTGTTGAACTTGCCGCGCCATACCGACAGGCCCATGTGGTCGGCTTCGAAGCTCGGATAGGTGTGGTTCGGTTCGATGTCATAGGTGACCGGCGCGGCGAAGGCGGTGCTGGCGGCGAGGGCGGCGGCGGCCGCGATCAGGTGCTTGATCTTCATGTGGTGATGTCCCTTTGATAGGTGTGGTGGTGAAGTTTAAGGCGCCGCGGTGACGCGGAACTTGATGACGACTTCATCGGCGACCATGCTCGTGTCCTTCCACTCGCCTTCGCCGATGTTGAAGGCCAGCCGCTTGATCGGCAGCTGCCCCTCGAATACCTGTTTGCCGCCTTCGGCCTTGACCGCCAGCGGGAAGGTGACGTCCGCGGTCTTGCCCTTCAGGGTCAGCTTGCCCGACACGTTCAGCTTGCCGGCGCTGCCAGGCACGATGCTGGTGGACACGAAGCTGGCCTTCGGGAATTGCGCCGAATTGAACCATTCCTTCTTGGCGACTTCCTTGTTGTACATCGGGTCGCCGATGTCGAAGCTGGCGGTATTGATCTCGACGTTCGCCTTCGAGGCGGCCGGCTTGGCCGCGTCATAGTCGATGCTGGCGCTGAAGCTGCGGAACGGCGCCTCGACCGGCACGTTCATCTGCTTGAACACGGCCGAGACGCTGCTCCTGGCCGCATCGGTCTTCAGTGGGACGGCGGCGGCGATGGCGCTGGCGCCGACCAGGGTCGCCACCAGCAGGGCCTTGAATGGTTTCATCGTTTTTCCTTCGGGGTAGGGATAGGGAGCATGCGCTGCATCACGCCGTCGCGGTCGACCAGCAGGTGCTTGAACGCGGCCAGCACGTGCAGGGCGACCAGGCCAGCCAGCAGCATATTGAGCCAGTAGTGCACGCCGCGCAGCACGGCGCGCAACTCGGGATCGGGCCCGATCAGCACCGGCAGCGGGATTTCGCCGAAATACACCACCGGGAAGCCGGCCGCCAGGCTGAAGAAATACCCCGACAGCGGCACCGCGAACATCAGCACGTACAGCAGGATGTGCAGGCCGTGCGCGGCGCCGCGCTGCCAGGCCGGCATCTCGTCGGCGTACTGCGGCGGATGGTTGAACAGGCGCCACAGGAGGCGCAGCGCCGCCAGGCCGAGTACGGTAACGCCGGCCCATTTATGCCAGTTGGTGTAGCGGATCTTGGCCATGCTGATGCCCTGGATGTCGGTCATGACCAGGCCGAGCGTGAACGTGCCGATGATGGCGACGGCGATCAGCCAATGCAGCACGATTGCAGGCATCGTATAGCGGCGCATGTTGTCTCTGGGTAACTAGTACGAGTTAGAACTAACCAACTATAGCAAAAAAGCGATCACCCGTGCTGCCGGGCTTGAATTTCTGTCGCAAACACTAGCACGGACTTGTAAATCATGCACCGTTCGGCTCGACCGAATGTAAAATCCGGTCATGAGCGCATTTATTACTTATTGCTGCCGGAACCTTGTGTTGGCCACGGGCACAGCCGCCTGCCTGGCATTGCCCGCCACGGCGGCGCCTGGCGGGCAGATGCAAGACCTGGCCGACCTGTCGATCGAGGAGCTGGCCAATATCCAGGTCACCTCGGTCTCGAAGCGGCCCGAGCGCCTGCAGGACGCGGCGGCGGCCGTGTTCGTGATCACGGCCGACGACATCCGCCGCTCCGGCGCCGATTCGCTGCCCGAGGCGCTGCGCCTGGCGCCCAACCTGCACGTGGCGCGCATCAACGGCTATGCCTATTCCATCAGCGCGCGCGGGCTCAACAGCGGCGGCAGCGCGGTGTCGAACAAGCTGCTGGTGCTGATCGACGGCCGCTCGGTGTACACGCCGCTGTTCTCGGGCGTGTTCTGGGACGCGCAGGACGTGCTGCTCGAAGACGTCGAGCGCATCGAGGTGGTCAGCGGGCCGGGCGGGGTGCTGTGGGGCCTGAACGCGGTCAACGGCGTCATCAACATCACCACCCGCTCCGCGCGCGATACGCAGGGCGCAATGGTGGCGGCGCACGGCGCCGACGACGGCGACGCCGGCGCCGCCTTCCGCCAGGGCGGCGCCAGCGGGGACGGCGTCGCCTGGCGCGCCTTCGGCAAGTTCACGCGCCGCGCCGACGGCGATGGCGTCGGCGGGAGCATCGACGACGGCTATCGCCGCGCCATGGCCGGCGTGCGCGCCGACTGGGAGCGGGGCGCCGACCGCTTCACGGTGCGGGGGAATGTCTACCAGGGCCGGCTCGACCAGCCGGCGCCGGGCGAGATCGCCACCCCGGGCGGACCGAACCGCTTCGGCCGGGTGCATTCGGATGGCGCCAACCTCACGGCGCGCTGGCAGCGGGTGCTGGACGATGGCGGCAGCGTCGACGTGCAGGCCTATCTCGACCACACGCTGCGCGAGGCGCCGCCCTTGTTCGCCGAGCGCCTCACCACCGCCGACCTGCAGTTCCAGCACACGCTGCCGGCGCACGGCCGCCATGGCGTCGTCTGGGGCGCCAACTACCGGCATTCGCGCGACCGGGTCGACAACAGCCCCTACGTCGCTTTCTTGCCGGCGCGCACCACCCAACGCTGGGGCAGCCTGTTCGTGCAGGACGAGATCACGCTGCGCGACGACTGGCGCCTGGTGCTGGGCGGGCGGGCCGAGTACAACCATTACACGGGCACCGAGTTCCTGCCCAGCGCGCGGCTGTCATGGCGGCTGTCGCCGCAGCATGCGCTGTGGGCGGCCCTGGCGCGCACGGTGCGCGCGCCGTCGCGCCTGGACGTCGATGCCTGGGTGCCCGGCCAGCCGCCTTACATCCTGCAGGGCGGGTCGCAGGTGCGCAGCGAAGTGGCGCGCGTCGTCGAGCTCGGCTACCGCGGCCAGCCGGCGCCGGCGCTGTCGTATTCCGTCACGCTGTTCCACCACGACTACGAGCACTTGCGCACGCAAGAATTCGACCCGACCCGCACTTACCTGGTGTTCGCCAGCCTGATGGAAGGCTATGGCACGGGCGTGGAAGCCTGGGGCAGCTGGCAGGCCATGCCGCGCTGGCGCCTGTCGGCCGGCTGGACGGCGCTGCACCAGCGCCTGTACACCAAGCCGGAAAGCAACGACATTGGCAGCGTGCTGGCGGCGCGGCGCGACCCCACGTACACCCTGCAACTGCGTTCGAGCTACAACATCGACGATGCGCGCGAGATCGACGTCAGCCTGCGCCGGGTGGCCGAGCTGGCGGCGGTCGGCGTGCCTGCGTATACGGCGCTGGACGCGCGCTTCGGCTGGCGCCTGCGGCCGGGCCTGGCGCTGTCGGTGTATGGAGAAAACCTGAATGGCGGGCACACCGAGTTCGGCACGGCGATGTACCGCGCGCAGTTCGAGCGCCGGGTGGGGGTCAAGCTGAGGTGGGATTACTGAGGCGATGCCGCCGGAGCGGCGGCATCGCATGATACGGCTTAGATGTCGGCCGCCAGCTTCGCCGCCAGGCCGGTGTAGTTCGCCGGCGTCATCGCCAGCATCAGGTCCTTGGCTTCCTGCGGCACGGCCAGGGTCTCGATGAACTCGCGCAGCGCGTCGCGGGTGATGCCCTTGCCGCGGGTGAGTTCCTTCAGCTGCTCGTAGGGGTTGGCGATGCCGTAGCGGCGCATCACGGTCTGCACCGGCTCGGCCAGCACTTCCCAGTTCGCGTCCAGGTCCTGCTCCAGGCGGGCGGCGTTCACCTCGAGCTTGTTCAGGCCGCGCAGGCAGCTGTCATAGGCCAGCAGGGCGTAGCCGAAGCCGACGCCGATATTGCGCAGCACCGTCGAATCGGTCAGGTCGCGCTGCATGCGCGAGACCGGCAGCTTGTCGGCCATGTGGCGCAGCACCGAATTGGCCAGGCCCAGGTTGCCTTCCGAGTTCTCGAAGTCGATCGGGTTGACCTTGTGCGGCATGGTCGACGAACCGATCTCGCCCGCCTTCAGTTTCTGCTTGAAGTAGCCCAGCGAGACGTAGGTCCAGATGTCGCGGTTCAGGTCGAGCAGGATGGTGTTGGTGCGCGCGATGGCGTCGAACATCTCGGCCATGTAGTCGTGCGGCTCGATCTGGATGGTGTACGGATTGAAGGTCAGGCCCAGGCGCTGTTCGATCACGTTCTTCGAGAAGGCCGGCCAGTCGAATTCGGGATAGGCCGACAGGTGCGCGTTGTAGTTGCCGACCGCGCCATTCATCTTGCCCAGGATTTCGACGTCGGCGATGCGCTTGACCGCGCGCTGCAGGCGCGCGACCACGTTGGCGAATTCCTTGCCGAGCGTCGTCGGGCTGGCGGTCTGGCCATGGGTGCGCGACAGCATCGGCAGCGCCGCGTTGGCGTGGGCGATCTCGGTCAGTTTCGCGATGATGGCCTGCAGGGCCGGCAGCAGCACGCCGTCGCGCGCGCTTTTCAGCATCATGCCGTGCGAGGTGTTGTTGATGTCTTCCGAGGTGCAGGCGAAGTGGATGAACTCGCTGGCCGCGACCAGTTCAGGCACGTCCTTGACCTGCTCCTTGAGCCAGTATTCGACCGCCTTGACGTCATGGTTGGTGACCGCCTCGATTTCCTTGATGCGCGCGGCATCCTTTTCGCCGAACTCGGAGGCCATCTTGTCGAGGTGAGCGATCGCTTCGCTTGAAAACGGCTTGATCTCGGCAAAGCCAGCCTGCGACAGTGCCTGCAGCCACGCGATCTCGACCTTCACGCGGTGGTGCATGAAACCCGTTTCCGACAGGATCGGGCGCAGCTTGTCGGTTTTCGAAGCGTAACGGCCGTCGAGCGGGGACAGGGCCGACAATGTCGGGGAAACTGCGGGGGACAGGGCGGTAGAGGTCATGGCGGGCGGTCCGGTCAAAAACGCGGATTTTACCACCGGACGGGCGGCGAACCCTTGCGCATGCCGCGGTGCGGGAGTGTGTTGGGGCGGCGACAGCGCAGGTTTTGCGGCAGGGCCCGATGCTATACTGGGCTTCGATTCCCAACTGCGACCTCCCATGAAACTCATCGGTTCTGTCACCAGCCCCTACGTCCGCAAGGTCCGTGTCGTGATGGCGGATAAAAAGCTCGACTATTCCTTCATCCAGGAGAACGTCTGGGCCGCCGACACCACCATCCAGCAGACGAATCCGCTGGGCAAGGTTCCATGCCTGGTGATGGAAGACGGCAGCACCCTGTACGACTCGCGCGTGATCGCCGAATACCTCGACACGCTCACTCCGGTCTGCAAGCTGCTGCCGCCGAACGGGCGCGACCGGGCCGAGGTCAAGGTCTGGGAAGCCCTGGCCGACGGCGTGCTCGATGCGGCCGTGCTGGTGCGCCTGGAAACCACCCTGCGCCCCGAAGCCCAGCAAAGCCCCGAATGGATAGCCCGCCAGTGGGGCAAGGTGCACGCCGGCCTGCGCGTGATGTCCGAGCGCCTCGGCGAGTCGGCTTTCAGCGCCGGCAACCACTATTCGCTGGCCGACGTCGCCGTCGGCTGCGCCCTGGGCTGGATCGCCTTCCGCTTCCCCGACATCGACTGGCGCGGCGACTACCCGAACCTGGCCCGCCTGTTCGACAAGCTGTCCGAGCGCCAGTCGTTCAAGGACACCGTCCCCTTCCTCGCATGAGCGGCACGCCGGGCATGTCCACCGCCGTGGTGTTCGGCGAAGCGCTGGTCGACGATTTTCAGGCCGAGCAGGTCGTCGGCGGGGCGCCGTTCAACGTGGCGCGCCACCTGGCCGCCTTCATGGCGCCGGTGCTCAGCATCACCCGCATCGGCGACGACAAGAGCGGCCAGCTGGTGCGCGCCGAGTTCGAGCGCTTCGCCATGAGCGAGGCCGGGCTGCAGCTCGACCCGCTCGAGGAAACCGGCCGCGTGCTGGTCGAGCGCGGCCCGCGCGGCCACCGTTTCACGATCCTGCCCAACCAGGCCTACGACTTCATCGACCGCGCCGCTGCGGTGGCGAGCGTCGACAGCGTCACGCCGGGCATCGTCTATTTCGGCATGCTGGCCCAGCGCCATGAGGTGTCGCGCGGCGCTTTGAGCGCCGTACTGGATGGCGCCGCCGGCACGGCTGTGCGCTTCCTCGACCTGAACCTGCGCGACGGCCAGTACGACGAGCGCGGCGTCACCCGCTCGCTGCAGGCGGCGAACATCGTCAAGGTCAACGAAGAAGAATTGCAGGCGCTGTTCGGCTGGTACTTCCAGATCAAGCCCGACGATCCGCCGCTGGCGGCCGGCGAGGTGCATGCCTCGTGCCAGGCATTGCTCAAGATGTTCTCGCTCGACGCCCTGATCGTCACCCTGGGTCACCGCGGCTCGGTGTACTTCGACAGCGAGGGCCGGGTCCTGACCCAGCGCGACCATCCCGCGCCGCCGTTCGTGATCGATACGGTGGGGGCGGGCGACGCCTTCGCGGCGATCTTCCTGCTGGGACGGATGCGTGGCTGGCCGCTGGAAACCGCCTTGTCGCGCGCGAACGAATTCGCCGGCGCGATCTGCGCGATTCCCGGCGCGGTGCCGAGGGATATGGGGTTCTACGACAAGTGGATGACGCGCTGGCGCTGAAGACCGGGCCGGATGGCGCGCAATGCAAAAGGGCCGGCGCAAGTCGGCCCTCGGTTGATCACGACGCGATCACGCCGTGATCACGAAGCGATCTGGCTTTGCAGGTAATTCTGGATGCCGACCTTGACGATCAGGTCGAGCTGGGTTTCCAGCCACTCGATGTGTTCTTCGGTGTCTTCCAGGATTTCCAGGAACAGGTCGCGCGACACGTAATCGGCGGCCGCTTCGCAGGCGGCGATGCCTTCCTTGACGGTCACTTGCGCGGCGCGTTCCAGCTTCAGGTCGCATTCCAGCATTTCCTGGGTCGATTCGCCGATCAGCAGCTTGTGCAGCGCCTGCAGGTTCGGCAGGCCGTCCAGCATCAGGATGCGGTCGATCAGCTTGTCGGCGTGCTTCATTTCGCCGATCGATTCTTCGTATTCTTTCTTGCCCAGTTTTTCCAGGCCCCAATGGCGGTACATGCGCGCATGCAGGAAATACTGATTGATTGCGGTGAGTTCATTGGTCAGCTGTGCGTTCAGCAGACGGATGACGTTTTGATCGCCTTTCATTTGGAGTGCCCCTGGTGATTTTGAATGGGCTCCATGATAGCAAACAAGCCGTCACGATATGCCCTCAAAAGAGAGAAATTTCGCGAAAAAAGCGCATTAAATCGAAGAAAAAGCCACGAAATACGCCGTAATAGAAACCGTTCTCACTCCATGTTGAAAACGCTTCTCGCTACCGCGAAAATGAAAATGAAAGCGCTTCTCATTTCATCGTGCGCATCTGTTTTTATCATCCCTCATCCATTAAAAAACCATTAATCGTTGCTTGGCATGATTCGCCCTTCCATGGTTCGCCGCGATACGCCCGTCAATTGCGGCCGGCGTCATCCGTATTCCCGCGTCCATGTCGCCGATGCCTACACGTCCCAGGTTTCTTTTCCACACACCCACCCGGCGTCTTTTCGCCATCGGCGCAGGCACGGCGGCGGCGCGCTGCTGGCGCGCTTCGACGCCACCCTGCCGCGTCTTGATGGGCGGCGTGGAGCGCGAGGTGCGGGTGGAGGTCGATCCGGCGGCGATGGCGGCGCTGGGCGTCACCGTGACCGACCTGTCGCGGGCCCTGGCCGCCGTCTCGCGCGACGCCTGGGTGGCTGCGCGCGATGATGTGGCCGGGCCGCTCCATGAAGGCGAGCAGGGTGCGGTAGTCGCAGGCGTTCAAGGTCACCGGCTGGCCGTCGCAGGTGACGGCCTGGCGTGCCACGTCCCGCACCACGTTGCGGCAGGCGAGCGTCGGCACCGTCTTGCCTACGCTGCGCCGGGTCACGGCGCGCATGCGCGCCCACAGCTCGCTGAATTCGACGGGTTTCACCAGGTAGTCGTCGGCGCCGGCATCCAGGCCGGCGATGCGCTCGGACATCTGGGCACGCGTTCGCGGATGGCGGCGGCCAGCATGGCGTCGTCCTCGACGAGCAGGATGTTCATGGGGCGTACCCGGAAGTCGTTGACCGGCCAGTATAGCCGGCCGCGATGAACGACTTTTTAAGCGCAGGCCGCGGACGAAAGAAGCCCCGCGACGTGGCGGGGCAGGAGAGAGGAGATCCGGAAATTCAGGCCGCTTGCGGGATGCGGCGCACTTCGGTGATCGTGGTCTTGCTGTCGATGTGCTCGTGCAGGACTTCACGCGCATAGCTGACGCACTTGCCGCACATGGTGCCGACGCCCAGTTCCTTGCGCAGTTCTGCGATGGAGGAGATGCCCAGGTCGGCCGCCTGGCGGATTTCACGGTCGGAGATGTTGTTGCAGACACAGACGATCATCGAAACTACCCTTGCTGTTTATGCTACAAAAATGCGAATCATTCTCATTTGCGTTGCTATTTTCTGTAAACTCGGCCGCGAAATCAAGCGAATTCTGCGTGCCGTGTGCACTATTTTTGAGCTTTTCGATCCGGCAATGACAAGCTGCAAATAGAAATAATTCGCATTTAGCGCTATGATGTCGGCATTATTCCTGTCGCTGTCTCATAAGCGCAACAACCATCTGGAAGCTGCCATGACCCTAGCCCCCACCCTGTCCACCCTCGACTCGCTGAAAGCGGGCCAGAGTGCCACCGTAGTCCAGCTGGCGCCGCATGCGCAGGGCGGCGTCGACATTCAGCGCCGCCTGATGGAGCTGGGCTTCGTGCCGGGCGAGCGCATCCGCGTGCTCAAGCGGGTGCTGGGCGGTCCGCTGGCGGTCAAGGTCGGCGAGTCGACCTTCGCGCTGCGCCGCTTCGAAGCGGCGCTCGTGTCGATCAATTCGATCAAGGCGGACTGAGCGCATGGGAGTGATGGAACAACAAGTGGCGGCCCGCACCCCGCTGGTCGCACTGCTCGGCAATCCCAATTGCGGCAAGACCGCGCTCTTCAACCGTCTCACCGGCTCGCGCCAGAAGGTCGCGAACTACGCCGGCGTCACCATCGAGCGCAAGGAAGGCAGCTTCAAGTCGCCGGCCGGACGGGCGTTCCGCGTGCTCGACCTGCCGGGCGCCTACAGCCTGAATGCGCAGACGCCGGACGAAGGCATCACGCGTGACGTGGTGGCCGGCCTGCGCGCGGGAGAACAGCCGCCGGACGCGGTGCTGTGCGTGGTCAACGCGACCAATCTGCGCCTGAACCTGCGCCTGGTGCTGGAACTCAAGCGTCTCGGCCTGCCGATGGTGCTGACCCTGAACATGGTCGACGTCGCCAGGAAGCGGGGCATCGAGATCGACACCGCGAAGCTGTCGCAGGAACTGGGCATGCCGGTGGTGGAGACCGTCGCCATCCAGTCGGGCGGCGAACAGGCCCTGCTGGCCGAGCTGGATCGCATGCGCTTCGACGCGCCGGTCAAGGCCAATCCGCTGTCGGCGATCGACGCGGTGCCGGTCGAGGAGACCCAGCGCGAGGTGCGCCGCATCCTGGCCGCCGCCGTCTCCACCGCCAAGGACACCGGCAACCTGACCGAGAAGATCGACAACGTCGTGATGCATCCGATCGCGGGCCCGGTCATCCTGGCCGCGCTGATGTTCCTGATCTTCCAGGCCGTGTTCAGCTGGGCCGGCACGCCGATGGACATGATCGAGGCCGGCGTCGGCGCCCTGGGCGGATTCGTCGGCGACCTGCTCGGCGAAGGCATCCTGCACAGCCTGATCGTGGACGGCATCATCGCCGGCGTCGGCAGCGTGCTGGTGTTCCTGCCGCAGATCCTGATCCTGTTCTTCTTCATCCTGCTGCTCGAAGACGTGGGCTACCTGCCGCGCGCGGCCTTCCTGCTGGACCGCATCATGGGCAGCGTCGGCCTGTCGGGGCGCGCCTTCCTGCCGCTGCTGTCCTCGTTCGCCTGCGCGATCCCCGGCGTGATGGCCGCGCGCACGATCCAGAATCCGCGCGACCGCCTGGTGACGATCATGATCGCGCCCCTGATGACATGCTCGGCGCGCCTGCCGGTGTATGCGCTGCTGATCGCGGCCTTCATCCCCGACCAGACCGTGGCCGGCATCCTCAACCTGCAGGGCCTGGTGCTGTTCATCCTGTACATGGCCGGCATCCTGTCGGCGATGGGCGTGGCCTGGTTCATGAAGCGCCGCAGCACCTACAAGCAGCACGCGCTGATGCTCGAACTGCCGGCCTACCACTGGCCGCAGCTGAGCGCCCTGGCCTCGGGCCTGTGGGAACGCACCAAGATCTTCCTGATGCGGGTCGGCACGCTGATCCTGACCATGATGGTCCTGCTCTGGCTGCTGTCGAGCTTCCCGGGCGCGCCGGAAGGCGCGGCCGAGCCGCCGATCTACTACAGCGTGGCCGGCATGATCGGCCGCGCGCTGGAAGTGATCCTGGCGCCGATCGGCTTCAACTGGCAGATCGCGATCGCGCTGGTGCCGGGCATGGCCGCGCGCGAAGTGGCGGTCGGCGCGCTGGGCACCGTGTACGCGCTGTCGGGCGGCGACGAAGTCGGCGACACGCTGGCGCCGCTGATCGCGCAATCGTGGTCGCTGGCCACCGGCCTGGCGCTGCTGGCCTGGTACGTCTACGCGCCGCACTGCCTGCCGACCCTGGCCACCGTGGCCCGCGAAACCGGCAGCCGCAAGTACGCCTGGATCATGGCCGGCTACATGTTCGGCCTGGCCTACGTGGCGGCCTTCATTGTCTACCGCGTCACCCTCGCCATCACTGGAGCCTGATATGCAGGAATTGGCCGTCATTGTTATCGTGCTTGCCTCCGCGCTGTACCTGGGCGCGAAATACATGTCGGCCGGCCTGCGCGCGCGCCTGGTCATGCACCTGACCCGGGGCGGTCGCAAGTCCGTCCTGGCGCGCTGGCTGGACAAGTCGGGCGGCGGCGGTTGCGGCGGCGGCAGCTGCGGCAGCGGTTGCACACCCAAGCAACCGGATCCGCCCGGCAAGCACCGCGTGATCAGGCTGCACCAGAAGCACTGAGTTTTCTCTTCAATCCCGCAGCGCCGCGATCAGGCGCTGCGCGTCGAACGGCGCATGCACCTTGATGTCGTTGTCGAAGTAGCAGTAGACGTCGCGCTTGCCGCGCTTGCGCGGCGCCTTGCTCGATGCCAGGCAGGCATCCTGCGGTTGTCCCCCATCGCGCCAGGCGCGGATCTTCCTTGCCCAGTTCTCGATCGCATCGTCGTCGTAGCCGCTCGCATACAGTTCCTTGTCGCCATGCAGGCGCACGTACACGAAGTCGGCCGTCACGTCCTCGATCTGCGGCCAGCGCCCGGCGGTGTCGGCCACCACCAGCGCCACCTTGTGCTTGCGCAGCAGGGCGATGAAGGCGGGGTCGCGAAAGCTCTCGTGGCGGATCTCGACCGCGTGCCGCATCGCTCTCCTTGGTCCGGGATCGAGCGTGACCCTGCCTTCCATGCGCGCCTCATGACCCTTGGCCAGTTCGGCCGCGGCATGGGTATCATGCGGCAGCAAGGAGAGAAACGTCTCGAAGCGTTCCGGCTCGAAGGCGAAGTTGGGCGGGAACTGCCACAGCATGGGGCCGAGCTTCTCGCGCAGCTCGAACATGCCCGAGGCCAGCACATTGGCCAGCGGCTTGGCGACGTCGCGCAGGCGCAGCATATGGGTGATGAAGCGGTTGCCCTTGACCGCGAACACGAAGCCGGGCGGCGTGGCAGCGTACCAGGCGGCATAGCTCGCGGGCCGCTGCAGCGAGTAGAACGCGCCGTTGATCTCGATGCTGGGCAGCTGGGTCGCGGCGTATTCGAGCTCGCGGTGCTGGGCCAGCCCCGGCGGATAGAACTTGCCGCGCCACGGCACGTAGCGCCAGCCCGAGATGCCGATGTAGGTCGATCCGCTCATGCCTGCCACGATACACGGCGCGGCGGCGCGCGGTCGTGCGCTGGCGCACCCAGCCGGGGCCCATGCCGCCGGAGCGGCGACGCCCTTTTGGCAAAGGCGCAACAGTGCTAAGCTAGCGCCCATCGTCACTCCCAGAGCCGCCATGATCGTCGTCCATCACCTGAACAATTCGCGCTCGCAGCGCATCCTGTGGCTGCTGGAAGAGCTGGGCCTGGAGTACGAGATCAAGCGCTACCAGCGCGACCCCAGGACCATGCTGGCCCCGCCCGAGCTGAAGGCGGTGCACCCGCTGGGCAAGTCGCCGGTGATTACCGACGGCGACCTGGTCGTGGCCGAGTCGGGCGCCATCGCCGAGTACCTGGTCGAGCGCCATGGCGAGGGCCGACTGCGGCCCGCGGCCGGCACCCCGGCGCGCCTGCGCTACACCCACTTCCTGCACTATGCCGAGGGGTCGGCGATGCCGCCGCTGCTGCTCAAGCTGGTGTTCGACAAGGTCGAGAACAGTCCGATGCCGTTCTTCGTCAAGCCGATCGCGCGCGGCATCGCGCAAAAGGTCAAGGGCAGCTTCGTGCTGCCGCAGATCGCGCTGCACCTGGGCTACCTGGAAGCGGAACTGGGCAAGCATCCCTGGTTCACCGGCGAGGAGTTCACGGCGGCCGACATCCAGCTCAGCTTCCCGCTGGAGGCGGCGGCCTCGCGCGGCGGACTCGATGGCAAGTACCCGAACCTGAGCGATTTCCTCGAGCGCATCCACGCGCGGCCGGCCTACCAGCGCGCGCTCGAGCGCGGCGGCAAGTACGAGATTGGAAAGGCCTGACGGAGTCCCAGCATGGCCAAGCTGCTCGCCATCGACGGCCTGAACATCGTGCGCCGGGTGTACGAGGCCAGTCCCGAGCCCGATTCAAGCCTGAAGGCCAGTATCGCGCTGCGCCACGCCTTCTCGTCGTTTCGCAACGTGCTCGAGACGCATGCGCCGACCCACGTGCTGGCGGCCTTCGACCATGGCGGCGAGAACTGGCGCCACGCGCTGTATCCGCGCTACCGCGAGGGCAGGGCGGCGATGCCCCATGAATTGCGCGCGGCGCTGCCCGAATTCCACGAGCGCCTGCGCGCCGCGGGCCTGCACGTGGTGTCGATTCCCGAGGTCGAGGCCGATGACGTGATCGCCACCGGCGTGATGCGCTGGCTGTCGGAAGGACGCGGCGAAGCCATCGTCGCCACCACCGACAAGGACCTGCACCCCCTGATCGCGCATGGCGCGCTGGTGTGGGACCATTTCAAGAACGAATGGCACGACGACGCCTGGGTGCGCCAGCGCTTCGGCGTCGCGCCCGAGCTGCTGCACGACCTGCTGGCGCTGATGGGCGATCCGACCGACGGCGTGCCGGGCGTGTCCAAGATCGGCATGAAGACCGCCGCGCGCCTGCTCAATGCCTATGGCAGCCTCGACGCCGTCATTGCCGGCGCCGGCATCCTCAAGACGCCGCTGGGAGAAAGGCTGCGCGCCGAGCGTGAGATACTCGAGATCTCGCGTTGCCTGGTGTCGCTCAAGCTCGATGTGCGCCTGGGCGTGACCTGGAACATGCTGGCCTATGAATCGAATTAGAAGGAAAACGACGCGATGCTCAAGGCGGTAATCGTGGATGGAAACGCGGTGTCGCGTTCGATGCTGGGCACCGTGCTGGCCGACGGCAGCTACGAGGTGGTGGGCGCGACCCACACCAGCGCGCTCGGCTACGGCCTGGCGATCAAGCACCGTCCGCACGTGATCTGCATCGCGCGCGAGCAGGTCGAGGACGGCAACAACGTGGTCGAGCAGCTGCGCGCCGAGCTGCCCAAGACCCTGATCTTCCTGGTCTCGGGCACGCTCGACGCGCAGGCCGTGCAGTCGGCGGCGGCGCGCGGCGTGCACGGCTTCATCGTCAAGCCGTTCAAGGCCGACACCGTGCTCAAGACCATCCGCAATACCGTGATCGCCTTCGTCAAGAAGCAGCAGGCTTCCGCCGCCAAGCCCGATTGACGGTTCCTAGCCGCGGCGCCCGATTTCGTCGGACGCGATCGCGGCCAGTTCGCGCAGCGCGCGCAATTCGCGCTCGCGCAGGCGGCGCGGCTCGCGGTCCAGCACGCACAGCGAGCCGAGCGCCATGCCGCGCGCGTCCAGCACCGGATAGCCGGCATAGAAGCGGATGTGCGGTTCGCCCGTCACCAGCGGATTGGCGGCGAAGCGCGGATCGGCGCCCGCGTCCTGCACCACGAAGGCGGCGTCCTGCATGATCGTATGGCTGCAGAAAGCGACCTCGCGCGGCGTCTCGCTTTGCGCCAGGCCGATGCGCGACTTGAACCACTGGCGCCGGCCAGAGAGAAGCGTGAGCAGGGCCATCGGACAATCGGTCACATGGCTGGCCAGCCAGGTCAGGCGGTCGAATACTTCTTCCTGGGGCGAGTCCATCAGCCTCGTCGCGGCGAGCGCCGCCAGGCGCTGCGCTTCGTTGCGCGGCGCCGGATAGGCGGGAGCGGGCGCGGGGAGGAATTCTCCGGTCGGCGGGGACGCGTCCACCGCGGCGGCGTCCGCTTCGCGCTGGCGCAGCAAACGATGCACCTCGCTCAGATGCACGCGGCGATGGCCGCCCGGCGTTTTCCAGGTCGGCAGCGCGCCGCCTTCCATCCACACCTGGGCAGTGCTCACCGCCACGCCGAGCAGGCGCGCCGCGTCGCGTGTGGTCAGGATCGGATCGTCGTTCTCGGTTTTCATCGTCATGGAGGCTGTATTGCTCTGATCGCTCAATTTTACACGAAGCAACATAAAATAACGAATATGACGACCGATTACCGATAATTGTTGACTCATGGAATTTTTTTCGCAACAATAGCTTCTACTTCGTCAATTTCGTCACTTTTTGCGCGTGTGCGTACCAGTCAGGGCCCCCATGAATTCACCTATCGAACCGGCACTATTTGCTTGTTCTGCTCAAGAAGCGGCGCGTCTCGAGGCCCTGCACCGCCTGGAACTGTTGGACACGCCGCCCAGCGAGGCCTTCGACCGCATCACGCGCATGGCCGCCCAGCTGTTCAACCTGCCGATCGCGGCGGTGTCGCTGACCGACAGCGACCGCCAGTGGTTCAAGTCGAAGGTCGGCGTCGAGCATGATTCGATCCCGCGCCTGCGCGCGCCGTGCGCGGAGGTGGCCGATACCGCCCACCTGCTGGTCGTGCCCGACCTGCTTGAAAACGCCTATTTCCGTGACAGCAAGCTGGCCGCCGACGGCATCCGCTTTTATGCCGGCGCACCGCTCGTGACCAGCGACGGTTTTGCGCTGGGCGCGATGTGCGTGCTGGGCACCGAGCCGCGCCAGGTGACGGCGGCCGAGAGCCAGGCGCTGCAAGACCTGGCGACGATGGTGATGGCGCAGATCGAGCTGCAGCACGCGCTGGGCCGGATCGACCCGATCAGCGGCCTGCCCAACCGCAACCAGTTCATCAGCGATTTCACCGACCTCGAGCTGGCCGGGCCGGCCGGCGACATGCGGCTGGCGGCCCTGGTCAGCCTGGCCAGCCCGCAGGAACTGAGCGACGCCCAGCGCGTGATGGGGTCCGGCTATCTCGACGAGATGGTGCGCGACGCGGTGCCGCTGCTGCGCCTGGGCGGCGCCGGCAAGATCTACCATGTCGCCAGCACCCAGTTCGCCTTCTTCGCGCCACCCGGCGTCTCGCTCGAGACCTTCCGCGCCCAGCTGCAGTCCTGGCTCGACGCCCGTTCCGGTCATGGACAGGCGCGCTTCATCACCACGACCACGGTCGGCATCGCCCCGTTCACGGTCGGCCAGACCGAGGGCCTGGACCTGCTGCGCAATATGCACAGCGCCGCCCACGACGGCCTGGCCGCCGAGCGCTGCGTGCGCGTGTTCTCGTCCGAGCACGACGCCATCCTGCAGCGCCGCTTCTGGCTGGTGAACGCCTTCCGCGCCGCGCTCGAGAGCCGCAGCCAGCTGCACCTGGTGTACCAGCCCAAGGTCGCCCTGAAGGACGGCGCCTGCGCCAGCGTCGAGGCGCTGCTGCGCTGGACTCATCCCGAGAAAGGCGCCATCTCGCCGGGCGAATTCATCCCGGTGATCGAAGGCACCTCGCTGGCGCGCGCCACCACCGAATGGGTGCTGGCCGCGGCGATGCGCCAGGTGGCCGCCTGGCGCCAGGACGGCGTCGCCTTGCAGGTGGCGGTCAACGTGTCGGCGGTGAACCTGGAAGAACCGGATTTCTGCGACCGCGTGCTGAAGCTGCTGGCGCGCCACCGCGTGCCGGCGTCCAGCCTGGCGATCGAACTCACCGAAAGCGCGCTGATGCGTAATCCGAAGGTGGCGCAGGTCACGCTGGAACGCCTGGCGCGCGCCGGCGTGCAGCTGGCGATCGACGACTTCGGCACCGGCTACAGCAGCCTGGCCTACCTGCAAAGCCTGCCGGCGAACGTGGTCAAGATCGACCAGAGCTTCATGCGCAACCTGGCCCACGACGAACGCCGGCGCGCGCTGGTAGGGACGATGATCAAGCTGTCGCACGACCTGGGCCACAAGGTGGTGGGCGAAGGCGTGGAGACGGTGGAAGTGGAAGACTTCCTGCGCGCGGCGGGCTGCGACGAGGTGCAGGGTTACCTGCATGCGCGCCCGCTGGCGCCGAGCGCGCTGGCCGAATGGCTGGCCGGGCGCGCTCGCTGAGGATTACGCGACGCCCGAGCGGGCGTCGATGATGCCGCCGCCCAGGCAGACGTCGCCGTCGTACAGCACGGCCGACTGGCCGGGCGTGACTGCCCATTGCGGATCGCTGAAATCGAGGACGAATCTACTGTCGCCTTCGGCCAGCACGCGGCAGGCCACGTCGGCCTGGCGATAACGGGTCTTGGCCGACAGCTCGCGCGGCGCCGGGGCTTCGCCCGCGATCCAGCTGGCCTGGCCCGCTTCCAGGCGGTTCGACAGCAGCCATGGGTGGTCATGGCCCTGCACGATGTACAGGGTGTTGGCCTCGATGTCCTTGCGCGCCACGAACCATGGCTCGCTGGTGCCGTCCGCGTTCTTGCGCGACTTCAGGCCGCCGATGCCGATGCCCTTGCGCTGGCCCAGCGTGTAGAACGACAGGCCGACGTGCTCGCCGACCTTGGTGCCGTCGTCGAGCCTGATCGGGCCCGGCTTGTACGACAGGTAGCGGTTCAGGAAGTCGCGGAACGGGCGCTCGCCGATGAAGCAGATGCCGGTCGAATCCTTCTTGGCGGCATTCGGCAATTTCAGCTTTTCGGCGATCTTGCGCACTTCGGTCTTGGGGATCTCGCCCAGCGGGAACAGCGACTTCGAGAGCTGCGCCTGGTTCAGGCGATGCAAGAAGTAGCTCTGGTCCTTGGTGGCGTCGAACGCCTTGAGCAGCTCGAACTTGCCGCTGCCGGTGTTCTGGCGCACGCGCGCGTAGTGGCCGGTCGCGATCAGGTCGGCGCCCAGCTTCATCGCATGGTCGAGGAAGGCCTTGAACTTGATTTCGGCGTTGCACAGCACGTCCGGGTTGGGCGTGCGGCCG
Organism: Massilia timonae CCUG 45783; assembly: GCF_000315425.1. GTDB lineage: Bacteria > Pseudomonadota > Gammaproteobacteria > Burkholderiales > Burkholderiaceae_D > Telluria > Telluria timonae. The sequence continues at coordinate 1,422,678 of NZ_JH992922.1, forward strand.
GCCTGGTATTCGCGCAGGAACTCTGCGAACACGCGGTCCTTGTATTCGGAGGCGAAGTTGACTGCCTCGATGTCGACCCCGACCACGTCGGCCACGCTGGCCGCGTCGATCCAGTCCTGGCGCGTCGAGCAGTATTCGGAGTCGTCGTCGTCTTCCCAGTTCTTCATGAACAGGCCGACCACGTCGTAGCCTTGTTCTTTCAGCATCCACGCCGCGACCGAGGAGTCGACTCCGCCCGACATCCCGATCACGACTTTTTTCTTGCTCATGTTACGTCCGTATTGAATTCAGATCCCGCCCTCGAACACCGAGGAATGGGTGTATAGCAGGGACAGCGGCGTGCTTCGTCCGGCCAGATAGTCGTCCACGCACTGGAGCACGATCGGGCTGCGGTGGCGGTCGGCGGTGGCGGCGATCTCGTCGCGCGTCATCCACAGGGTGCGCAGGATGCCTTCGTCGAGCGGCTGGTCGAACTTGCGGCCGACTGTGCCGGCGAAGGTGAAGCGCAGGTAGGTGACGTCGGCATTGCGCGACTTCGAGTGGTAGCGCGACATGTACATGCCCACCAGCGTGCGCGGGATGAACTCGTGGGCGGTTTCCTCGAGCGCTTCGCGCACGACCGCCTGCTCCAGCGATTCGTGCGGGTCGAGATGGCCGGCGGGCTGGTTCAGCTTGACGCCCTCGCTCGTCTCTTCCTCGATCAGCAGGAAACGGCCCTCGTGCTCGATGATCGCAGCCACGGTAACCGATGGTTTGAAGATGTCGCTCATGCCTGTCCTTGAAAATGAGCCGGTATTCTACCTCGGGCCGGGCCTGCTCTGCTCAGCCTTGCCCCGCCTGCGGTGCTTGCCTGTCGTTAATTGGGCTTGATCTGTCGCAAAAATGCGCGCAAATACACTGCTTACCTTGTGTTTGCTCAGCACAACAGCATTATCACCAAAAGAAATTTATATTTGGGCAATTGTTGTAAAGACGTGATAGATTGGGAGCCGGCGCATCCACGTACGGAGGAATCCATGAGGATAGGCATACCGGCCGAGACAAGGCCGGGCGAGACACGTGTTGCAGCAACACCTGAAACCGTCAAGAAGCTGGCCGCGAAACACCAGGTCCTGGTGCAGTCCGGCGCCGGCCTGCATGCCGCGGCGCCCGACAGCGCCTATGAAGCGGCCGGGGCCAGCATCGTCGACGGCGCCGCCGCCTTCGGCGCGGACATCGTCCTGAAGGTGCGCAGCCCCGATGCCGCCGAACGCGGCCTGATGCGGCGCGACGCGGTGCTGGTCGGGATGCTCGATCCCTTCGACGCCGACAATCTCGCCGCGCTGGCCGCGAGCGGCCTCACCGCCTTCGCGCTGGAAGCGGCGCCGCGCATCACGCGCGCGCAGTCGCTCGACGTGCTCTCTTCGCAGGCGAATATCGCCGGCTACAAGGCCATCCTGCTGGCCGCCAACACCTACGGACGCTTCATGCCGATGCTGATGACGGCGGCCGGCACGGTCAAGGCGGCGCGCGTGCTGATCATGGGCGTGGGCGTGGCCGGGCTGCAGGCGATCGCCACCGCCAAGCGCCTGGGCGCCGTGATCGAGGCGTCCGACGTGAGGCCTCCGGTCAAGGAGCAGGTGGAGTCGCTCGGCGCCAAATTCATCGACGTGCCGTATCTCACCAGTGAAGAACGCGAGATCGCCCAGGGCAGCGGCGGCTATGCGCGGCCGATGCCGGCCGACTGGATGCGGCGCCAGGCCGAGCTGGTGCACGAGCGCGCGAAACTGGCCGACATCGTCGTCACCACCGCCCTGATCCCGGGCCGCAAGGCGCCCACCCTGATCGGCGAGGAGACGGTGCGCGCCATGAAGCCGGGCTCCGTGATCGTCGACATGGCCATCGCCCAGGGCGGCAACTGCCCGCTGACGGAGCTGGGCAAGACAGTCATCAGGCACGGGGTGCACATCATCGGCGAGCCGAACCTGGCGGCGCTGGTGCCGGCCGATGCGTCGGCCCTGTATGCGCGCAACGTGCTGGACTTCCTCAAGCTCGTGATCGACAAGGACGACCGCTTCTTCATCGACCGCGAGGACGAGATCGTGACCGCGACGCTGGTGTGCGCGGGCGGGGACGTGTTGCGCAAGTAGATTCAGTCGGGCCAGAACAGAACAGGACAGGAGACTAGGCATGGACATCAGCCACACCATCATCAACCTGATCATCTTCGTGCTGGCGATCTACGTCGGCTACCACGTGGTCTGGACCGTCACCCCCGCGCTGCACACGCCGCTGATGGCGGTCACCAATGCGATTTCGGCGATCGTGATCGTCGGCGCCATGCTGGCCGCGGGCCTGACCGAGGGCCTGACCGGGCGCGTGGCCGGCACGGTCGCGGTGGCGCTGGCGGCGGTGAACGTGTTCGGCGGCTTCCTGGTCACCCAGCGCATGCTGGAGATGTTCAAGAAGAAGGAGCCGAAGGCCGCGAAGGCGCCGGTCGAGGGCAAGGTCGAGGAGAAGATCGAGGAGAAGCAGGCATGAACGCCATCAGCATGAACGTCGTCACCCTGTTCTACCTGGTCGCCTCGGTATGCTTCATCCAGGCGCTCAAGGGCCTGTCTTCGCCCTCGACCGCGCGCATCGGCAACGCCTTCGGCATGGCCGGCATGGCGATCGCCGTGGTGACTACCGTGGCGCTGATGCTCAAGCTGCAGGACAGCCTGGGGCAGGGCGGCGGCTCGGGCTTCGTCCTGGTGCTGCTGGGCGTCGTGGTCGGCGGCGCGATCGGCGCCTATGCCGCGAAGAAGGTCGAGATGACCAAGATGCCCGAGCTGGTGGCGGCCATGCACTCGCTGATCGGCCTGGCGGCGGTGTGCATCGCGATCGCCGCCGTGTCCGAGCCCTGGGCTTTCAATATCGCCACCCGTGAGACGCCGCTTCCGTTCGGCAACCGGCTGGAGCTGTTCATCGGCACCTTCGTCGGCGCGGTGACCTTCTCGGGTTCGGTGATCGCCTTCGGCAAGCTGTCGGGCAAATACAAATTCCGCCTGTTCCAGGGGGCGCCGGTGCGTTTCGTCGGGCAGCACATCCTGAACCTGGTGCTGGCGATCGCGATCGTGGCGCTCGGATTGATGTTCTGCTTCGCCGACGGCGTGGCGCCGGCCTGGACGCCCTTCATCGCGATGGCGGCGCTGGCCTTCGTGCTGGGCGTCCTGATCATCATCCCGATCGGCGGGGCCGACATGCCGGTGGTGGTGTCGATGCTGAACTCGTATTCCGGCTGGGCGGCGGCCGGCATCGGCTTCTCGCTGAACAACTCGATGCTGATCATCGCCGGCTCGCTGGTCGGCTCGAGCGGCGCGATCCTGTCGTACATCATGTGCAAGGCGATGAACCGCTCCTTCTTCAACGTGATCCTGGGCGGCTTCGGCGGCGAGGCGGTGAGCGACGCCGGCGGCGAAAAAGAGCAGCGTCCCGTGAAATCCGGTTCCGCCGAAGACGCCGCCTTCATCCTGCAGAACGCCGAGTCGGTGATCATCGTCCCCGGCTACGGCCTGGCGGTGGCGCGCGCCCAGCACACGGTCAAGGAGCTGGTCGACAAGCTCACGGAGCGCGGCGTGACGGTGCGCTATGCGATCCACCCGGTGGCCGGCCGCATGCCGGGCCACATGAACGTGCTGCTGGCCGAGGCCGAGGTGCCCTATGACCAGGTGGCCGAGATGGAAGACATCAACGGCGAATTCGGCCAGACCGACGTGGTGCTGGTGCTGGGCGCCAACGACGTGGTGAACCCGGCCGCGAAGGACCCGAAATCGCCGATCGCCGGCATGCCGATCCTGGAGGCCTACCGCGCCAAGAGCATCATCGTCAACAAGCGCTCGATGGCTTCCGGCTATGCCGGCCTGGACAACGACCTGTTCTACCAGCCCAACACGATGATGGTGTTCGGCGACGCCAAGAAGGTCATCGAATCGATGGTCAAGGCCATCGACTAAGGGGGCGGCGCGGGAATGGAATGACAACTTCCGGCCAGGAAGTGATCCGATCATCCATTCCCGCCCTCGGTGCTGGCGCCGGCCACAAAAATAATGTGAGAAAGTTCTAGACGACTGGTCTAATTCGATCTATAGTGACGTCATGGCCAAGACAACGACACATGACTCTTCCGACGTCCGGGACAATATTGTCGCGGTCGGGCAGCGCGTCATGGCCGGCAAGGGTTTCTCGGCGGTCGGCTTGAACGAGATCCTGGCCACGGCGGGTGTGCCGAAGGGATCCTTCTATCATTACTTCGGGTCGAAGGACGCCTTCGGCGAAGCGCTGCTGGCAAAGTATTTCGAGGATTACCTGGCCGACATGGACCGCATGTTCCAGCAGGCCGACAAGACCATGGCGGAGCGCCTGGTCGCGTACTTCGAGTCCTGGCGCGCCAACCAGTCGTTTTACGATTGCCAGGGCAAGTGCCTTGCAGTCAAGCTGGGCGCGGAAGTCGCGGACCTGTCGGAACCGATGCGCCTGACCCTCAAGCAAGGTACCGACGGCATCGTGACCCGCCTGGCCCAGGCGATCGAAGGCGGCGCAGCCGATGGCTCGCTCGCGGCGCAGGCAGATCCCGCGCAGTTGGCGGCAACCCTGTACCAGCTCTGGCTCGGCGCCAGCGTCATGGTCAAGATCGTGCGCGATGCATCGCCATTCGATGCCGCGATGGAAACAACACAACGCCTGCTGCGCCTGGCCCGCTGAAGGCGGGTCGCACCGGACGCTTCCAGCGAAGCGTCTTTTTTGGGCGCCAGGATTAGACGACTGGTCTACTCCATAAATTGCAGGAGCAAGCCCATGAATAAACTGACCGTAACCCAGGCCGAGCCGATTGTGCCCGCCACCGAACCGAAAGACTCCTCCATGTCCCATCATCCATCCTTGTTCACGCCGGCGCCCCTCGGGCGCCATACGCTGAAGAACCGCATCGTGCTGCCGCCCCTGACCCGCCAGCGCTCCACCCAGCCGGGCGACGTCGCCAACGACCTGATGGCGAGCTATTACCGCCAGCGCGCCAGCGCCGGACTGATCATCACCGAAGGCACGCAGATCGAGCCGCGCGGCAAGGGCTACGCCTGGACGCCGGGTATCCATGACGCCGCGCACATCGCCGGCTGGCGCAAGGTGACCGAGGCCGTGCATGCCGAGGGCGGCATCATCTTCGCCCAGCTGTGGCACGTCGGCCGGGTCTCGCACGCCGCGCTGCAACCCGACGGCGGCGCGCCGGTGGCGCCGTCCGCCATCCGGGCCGCCGGGGTCAAGGTCTTCATCGAGACCGGCCCCGGCGCCGGCGAGCTGGTGGAGCCATCGGTGCCGCGCGCGCTGAGCGTGACCGAGATCGGCGAGCTGGTCGCCCTGTACGCCCAGGCGGCGCGCAACGCGCTGGCCGCCGGCTTCGACGGCGTCGAGATCCATGCCGCCAACGGCTACCTGGTCAACCAATTCATCTCGGCCCACTCTAACCACCGCAGCGACGAATACGGCGGCTCGCTGCAGAACCGCCTGCGCTTCCTGCGCGAGATCGTGCAGGCGGTGGGCGAGGTGGTCGGACCCGACCGGCTCGGGGTGCGCTTCGCGCCGCTGTTTTCCGGCACCGACGAAGAACGCGTCTACATCGGCCTGGTCGAGGACGATCCGCACCAGACCTATCTGGAAGCGATCGCGGTGCTCGAACGCGCCGGCGTCGGCTACCTGTCGATCGCCGAGGCCGACTGGGACGGGGCGCCCGACCTGCCGCTCTCGTTCCGGCAAGCAGTGCGCGCCGCCTTCAGCGGCAAGATCCTGTACGCCGGCCGCTATACCGCCGAGAAGGGCGCGCGCCTGGTCGAGGCCGGCCTGGCCGACCTGATCGCTTTCGGTCGCCCCTTCATCGCCAACCCGGACCTGCCCGAGCGCATCGCCCAGGGCTGGCCGCTCAATCCGCTCAACGCCGCCACCATGTACGGCGGCGGCGAGGCCGGCTTTACCGATTACCCGCGCCATGCGCAAACCATCAACCAAGGAGAACCAGCATGAATCAGCACATGAACCAGCAAATCGAAGGCAAAGTAGTCTTGATCACCGGCGGCGGCACCGGCATCGGCGCGGAGGCTGCGCGCCTGCTCGCCGAACGCGGCGCCCGGGTCGCCGTCGCGGCCCGCCGCAAGGACAAGATCGACGGCGTCGTCGCCGAGATCGCCGCCGCCGGCGGCGAGGCCAGGGGCTATGTCCTCGACGTCACCGACAAGAAGCAGGTGGAGGCGGTCGTGGCCGCCGTGGTCGTCGACTTCGGCCGGATCGACGTCCTGATCAACAACGCCGGCCTGATGCCGATTCGTCCGATGGCCGAGGTCAATACCGACGAATGGGACGCCATGATCGACGTGAACATCAAGGGCGTCCTGTACGGGATCGCCGCGGCCCTGCCGCGCTTCCTGGCCCAGCAAAGCGGACACATCATCAATCTGAGTTCGGTCGCCGGGGTCAAGGTGTTCTCGCCGGGCGGCACGGTCTACTCGGGCACCAAGTTCGCGGTCCGGGCCATCTCGGAAGGTCTGCGCCACGAAGTCGGAAGCAAGGTCCGCGTCACCTCGATCGAGCCCGGCGCCGTGGAAAGCGATCTCAAGCACAGCACCACGGGCGGCGCGACCCAGACCGTGCTCGACTTCTACCGGCAAGCGATTCCGGCCGCTTCGGTGGCGCGGGCGATCGCCTTCGCGATCGAGCAGCCGGCCGACGTCGACATCAATGAAATCGTGCTGCGACCGACCGCACAGGAATTCTGACCAGGAATTTTTGAACCGGGAGCGAAGCCGCTCCCGGCGCCCTGCCGCCAGCCGGCGGCAGGGCCGCGCATCCACCCGACAGGAGCGGTTAGCGGCGGCCGAACATCATCAGGTCGGCCAGGAGCATGCGCGCGGGCCTGGCCAGGTCGAGCGCCGCCAGGCCCAGGCCCAGCAGTGGTTGCAGCGGCTTGCTGCCGGTGAAGGCGCGGGCCATGGTGTCGGTCAGGCCGATCGTCAGCTTGCGGTCTTGCGCGCGCTCTTCCTGGAAGCGTTCGATCGCGGCCGGGCTGGCGTCGCGCGCCAGCTGGCGCGCCAGGACGGCGGCGTCGCGCAGGCCCAGGTTCAGGCCCTGCCCGGCGACCGGGTGCAGGGTTTGCGCGGCATTGCCGATGGCGACCGTGCGCGCCGTGGCGCGCGCTTCGGCGTTCAGGCCGAGGGGGAAGGCGACGCGGGGGGACACCTTGGTAAACGCGCCGAGGCGCGTGCCGAAGGCTTCGCCCAGCTGCTTCAGGAACGCCGTGTCGTCCAGGTCGAGGATCGTGCCGGCGCGCGCGCGGCGCACGCACCACACCAGCGCATACTGGTGGCCGTCGGGACCGTCTTCCGGCAGCAGGGCCAGCGGGCCTTCGCCGGTGAAGCGCTCGAAGGCGCGGTGGGCGATCGGCGCGTCGCTCGTCACGCGCGCGATCACGGCGCTCTGTTCGTAGTCGCGGCTCCTGGCGCGCTGGTCTTGCCGGCCGAAGATGCCGCCCTCGGCCTGGACCGCCACCTGCGCGCGCACCATGCGGCCGTCGTCCAGCGCCAGCAGCACGCCAATGGGGGTGTCGTCCAGCGCCTGCACGCGCGCCGGGCGCAGCATGGCGACGCCGGCCGCCTCGCAGCGCCGCGCCAGGGCGTCGACCACGGCGCCGTAGCGCGTGACGTAGCCCAGTGCCGCGACGTCGTGGTCGCGGCGGTCCATCAGGCTGCGACCCAGATGGCCGCGGCGCGAGACGTGGATCTGGTGGATCGCGGTGGCCGGCAACGGCCAGGCCTTGAGCTCGTCCAGCAGCTGCACGCTGCCCCAGGACAGCGCGATCGAGCGCGGGTCCGAGATCGCCTGGCCCAGCGACTTGCCGTCGATCAGGGCGATACGTGCGCCCGGCACGCCGCGCCGCACCAGGAAGGCCGCCAGCGCCAGGCCCACCGGGCCGGCGCCGCAGATCGCCACGTCGAAGTCCAGATCCGCTTGCGTCATCGTGTTTCCCGCATCAGTGCTTCGATCTCCGCCACTTCCTTCGGCGCGCCGGCGGTCAGGATGCGGCAGCCGGCGTCGGTCACGACCACGTCGTCCTCGATCCGGATGCCGATGTTCCAGAATTGTTCCGGCACGCCTTCGCCGGGCCGCACATAGATGCCCGGCTCCACCGTCAGCGCCATCCCCGGCAGCAGGGGCCGCGACGGCTTGTCGGGCAGGCTCGGGTCGCGGTAGGCGCCGACGTCGTGCACGTCCATGCCCAGCCAGTGGCCGGTGCCGTGCATGTAGAACTGTGCGTAGGCGCGCGCTGCGATCGCGTCGTCGAGCGAGCCCACCTTGTTCCGGTCCAGCAGGCCCAGGTCGAGCATGCCTTCGGTGAGCACCCGCACCGCCGCATCGTGGATCGCGCTGTACGGCCGGCCCGGATGGATGGCCGCGAGCGCCGCGGCCTGGGCGCGCAGCACCAGTTCGTACAGCGTGCGCTGGGCGTCGCTGAAGCGGCCATTGGCGGGATACGTGCGCGTGATGTCGCTGGCGTAGCCGTCCAACTCGCAGCCGGCGTCGATCAGCACCAGGTCGCCATCGGCGATACGGCGGTCGTTGGCGTTGTAGTGCAGCACGCAGGCTTGCGGGCCGGAGGCGACGATCGAGGGATAGGCCGGGAATTGCGCCCCGTTGCGGCGGAACTCGTGCAGCAGCTCGGCCTCGATCTCGTACTCGAACATGCCGGGCCGGGTGGCGCGCATCGCGCGCGCATGGGCCTGGGCCGAGATCACGCCGGCGCGCGCCATCAGGGCGATTTCGTGCTCGTCCTTCAAGAGCCGCATTTCGTCCAGCATGGCCAGCAGGTGGTGCATCGTCTGCGGGGCCGTCACGCCCGTGCGCCCGCGTGCGCGCACCGCCTTGAGCCAGCCGGCCACCCGGGCGTCGAGTTCGGCGCCGTGGCCCAGCGCGTAATACAGCGCCGGCGCGTCGGCCAGGATGTCGGCCATGCGCGCATCGAGTTCATCGATCGGCCAGGCTTCGTCGAAGCCGAAGGCATCGCGCGCCGCTGCGGGACCGAAGCGAAAACCCTCCCAGATCTCGCGCTCGACATTCTTCTCGCGGCAGAACAGGATCGTGCGCGCCGGCCGTTCTCCCCGGGCCGCGACCAGCGCCACGAAGCTTTCCGGTTCGGCGAACCCGCTCAGGTAATAGAAATGGCTGTCGTGGCGGTAGGGATAGTCGCTGTCGCCGTTGCGCGGCACTTCCGATGCGGTGCCGAGCACGGCGACCGCGCCCGGCTGCATCCGCCCCAGCAGCTGCGCGCGCCGGGCGGCATGCGCAGCGCAATGCGGCATCATGACGCCGTCTTGGCCGCCCGCAGCGGCGCGTTCAGTTCTTCCAGCTGCCCCACGGTGCCGACGTTGACCCACTGGCCCTGGTAGATCTCGCCGCCGACGCGGCCCTGTTCGATGAACTTGCGCATCAGGGGCCCGAACTTGAGGAATTCTCCGGCCTTGATCCCGTCGAACATCTCGGCGCGATACACGCCGATGCCGGCGAAGTTCCACTTGGTGGCGCCGTCGTTCTTGAGCGTGTACATGTCGAGCGCGAAGTCGCCCTCCGGGTTGTGCCACGGGTTCGGCGTCAGCCACAGCCAGGCGATGTCGCGCTGGTCGACCGGGTAGGGAACACCCACCGCGTCTTCATCCTTCAGCGCGTCCAGCGCCAGCGAAAAATCGAAGTAGGGCGCATAGATGTCGCCCGACACCGCCAGGAACGGTTCGTCGCCCAGCAGGTGCAGCGCATTGGCGATGCCGCCCGCGGTCTCGAGCGGCGTCGGCTCGTGCGAGTACACGATGCGCGCGCCATAGCGGCTGCCGTCGCCCAGTTCTTCCTCGATCATGTGGCCGAGGTGGGAGTGGTTGATGACAATCTCGGTAATCCCGGCGCGCACCAGGTTGAGCACGTGCCAGGTGATCAGGGGCCGCCCGCGCACTTTCAACAAAGGCTTCGGTAGCAGGTCGGTCAGGGGCCGCATGCGCTCGCCGCGGCCGGCGGCGAAAATCATCGCTTTCATGCGGACCTCAGAAGGTGTAGCCGACTTGCGGCGCCTTGTTTTCCAAGGCGTCGAGCAGGCGCAGCAGCGGCTTGAGTTCGGTGTAGCGGTTCGCGGTCTTGCGCACGTAGTCGATCACCGTCGGCAGGTCGCCCATGTAGTGCGACTTGTTGTCGCGGTAGTTCAGGCGGCAGAAGATGCCGAGGATCTTCAGGTGGCGCTGCATGGCCATGAACTCGAAGTCGCGGTAGAAGGCGTCGATGTCCGGGTTGACCGGCAGGCCGGCCCCCTTGGCGCTCTGCCAGTAGCGCACCACCCAGTCCAGCACGATCTCTTCGTCCCACTGGATGTAGGCGTCGCGCAGCAGCGAAGCCAGGTCGTAGGTGACGGGGCCGTACACGGCGTCCTGGAAATCGAGCACGCCGGGGTTGCCCTGGTCGAGGAACATCAGGTTACGCGAATGGAAATCGCGGTGCATGAACACCTGCTGCTGCGCCAGCACGTTCGAGGCGATCGCCTCGAATACCTTGTCGAGTTGCGCCTGCTGCTTGTCGTCGAGCGTGACGCCCAGGTGGCGGTTCAGGTACCACTCGGGGAAGATGTTCAGCTCGCGCAGGATGAAGGCGCGGTCGAACTCGGGCAGCACGCCAGGCTGGCTGGCCATCTGGAACTTGAGCAGGGCGTCGACCGCGTCCGAATACATGAAGGCGGCGTTGTCGCTGGACAGGCGCGCCAGGTAGGTGGTGGTGCCCAGGTCGCCCAGCAGCAGGAAGCCCTGCTCGACGTTGCGCGCGGCGATCGCCGGCACGGTCACGCCGGCGTCGAACAGCAGGCCCTGCACGTGGATGAAGGCCGGCACGTTCTCGCGTTCCGGCGGCGCGTCCATGGCGACCAGGGTCGCGCCCAGCTTGTCCTGCATGGCGGGCACGACGTCGTAGCGGAAGTAGCGGCGAAAGCTCGCATCGACGGAGGCAGGGCGGCCGGTTCCGACTTCCACCAGGCCGGTCGAGGCCAGCCAGTCGTTCAGCTGTGCCAGGCGCGGATCGGTAGCAAGCGCGGCGCTGACAGAAGTGGAAGAATTTTGATACAAAGATGACATGAAGCGGCCTGACGAATCCGGTTGGTTGAGCTAATTCCCATATAATAAGGGATTCATTCTAAAAAAACCGCCCTTTATGGTGCACGTCCGATTTTCCATGAGCTGCGATTTTCCATGAGCTGGTCGTCAAGCCAACCTTTCCCACCGCGGCAGGTCCTCGCGCTCTATGCATTGGTTTCCGCAACCGCGGTTCCGGCATTCGCCCAGAGTGTTCCCCCTGCGCCACAAGCTGAAGACGAACTTCCCGTCGTTATCCAGGCCGAGGAGATCGGCGGCCGTCCCGACCGCCGGCTGGACCTCAACCGCAACGTCGAGATCACGCGCGGCCAGAGCGGCATCACCGCCGATACCGCCTGCTACCTGCGGGTCGAGGACGAAGTCACGGCCACCGGCAACGTGAACATGTGGCGCTTCGGCGACCGCTACAAGGGCGACGAGCTGCAACTGAACCTCGAGACCGGCAAGGGCTACCTGCTCAATCCGACCTATTTCCTGGCCGACAGCAATGGCCAGGGACAGGCCGACCGCATCGACTTCCTGGGCGAGCAGCAGGCCCTGGTGCGCAACGGCACGTACAGCACCTGCGAAGGCCCCGATCCCGACTGGTATCTCAAGTCGAGCACCCTGCGCCTGGACAACGGCCGCGACGTCGGCACCGCCGGCAAGACCATCATCTATTTCAAGGACGTGCCGATCATCGGCACCCCGGCGATGTCGTTCTCGCTGTCGGGCCAGCGCCGCTCCGGCTGGCTGCCGCCCACGGTGGGCTTCGGCTCCCAGGGCAAGGCCGAGGTGATGGTGCCGTACTACGTCAACATTGCCCCGAACCGCGACCTGACGCTGTATCCACGCATGATGTTCGACCGCGGCTTCCAGATGGGCGCCACCGGCCGCTACCTGGGCAGCACCTACCAGGGCGAGACCCACGTCGAGGTCTTGCCGGACGACCGCGAGACCAATACCACGCGCTGGCGCGTCGACTCGCTGCACAGCCAGTCGATCAAGCCGAACTGGTCGTACGGCTGGAACCTGCACGGCGCCTCGGACGACGAATACCCGTCCGACTTCTCGCGCACCGTCGCCGCCAGCGCCGAGCGCCAGCTGCTGCGCGAGGTGCGCACCGATTACTATGGCCAGTTCTGGAGCCTGACCGCGCGCGCCCAGAACTACCAGGTGCTGCAGGACCCGGCCGCCGCGACCAATCCGAGCCTGACGGTGCCGCGTCCCTACGACCGCCTGCCGCAGATTAACTTCCGCGCCGCGCGCTACGACGTGGCCGGTTTCGACTGGTCGATCGACGCCGAGGCGACCCGCTTCGATCACCCGACCCTGGTCACCGGCAACCGCGCCGTGGTGCAGGGCCAGGTGAGCTATCCGATCGTGCGTCCGGGCTGGTTCGTCACGCCCAAGCTGATGTACAACGCGGCCAAGTACGACATCCAGGACCATATCGACCGGGCCGGCCTGGACACCAAGCTGACGCGCACGATCCCGACTTTCTCGTTCGACAGCGGCATGGTGTTCGAGCGCCAGACCACGCTGTTCGGCGGCGCCGCCACCCAGACCCTCGAGCCGCGCCTGTTCTATGTGTACACGCCGTACGAGAACCAGGACGACGTGCCGCTGTTCGACACCGGCCGCGCCGGCTTCAACTACGCCCAGCTGTTCTCCGAGAACCGCTACGTGGGCCTGGACCGCGTGTCCGACGCCAACCAGGTCACGGCCGCCCTGGTGTCGCGCTTCATCCAGGAAGACGGCGCCGAGCGCCTGCGCCTGGCCTTCGGCCAGCGCCTGTATCTCGAAGAGCCGCGCGTGCGCATCCCTGGCGAAGAACAACACAAGAGCCGTTCCGACCTGCTGCTGGCCGCCGCCGGCACCATTTCCGAGTCCTGGACCTTCGATAGCGGCGTACAATACGATGCGAACGGAAGCAGTTTGTACAGCTCGAATGTGGGTGTACAGTGGCGTCCGGGGCCGATGAAGGTGTTGAACGCCGAATACCGTTATCAGCGTGACAGCTTCCGCAATATCGACCTGTCGGCGCAGTGGCCGATCGGCCGCCGCTGGTATGGCGTGGGCCGGGTCAGCTACGCGCTGCGTTCGTATGGGGTGGGGCAGGAGGTCAATCCGGCCACCGGCGGCAAGCTGATCGAGAGCCTGATCGGTCTCGAATACAAGGCCGATTGCTGGGTGTTCCGGATGGGCGCGCAGCGTTTCGTGACCGCGGCGCAAGAGACGTCGACGCCGATCTTCTTCCAGCTCGAGCTCAATGGCTTGTCGCGCCTGGGCCTGGGTAATCCGCTCGAGTCGTTCAACAAGAGCATCCCGGGCTATACGCGACTGAATACCGGAATTGGACGTCCATAAGCAAGCGTTCAGACTAGCAGTCCATAATTCGTCCTTGATGTGAACTATCCTGAAATGAGTGCTTTCCAGATGATGCGTACTACCCGTTTGCAGTCCCTCCAGATGGCGGCAGCACTGCTGTGCGCGCTGTCCGCCGGCCAGGCGCTGGCCCAGGCCGCCACCACGCCAGCCGCCAAGGCGGAAACGCCGGCGTCCACCGGCGGCGGCTTCCTGCCGCCGGCATCGGCCAATGCCAAGGTGATCGATTCGATCCAGGTCGTCGTCAATGACGAAGTGATCACCCGCAATGAAGTGGCCGGCCGCGTGGCCCAGGTCAGCCAGAACATGAAGGCACGTAACGCCCAGATGCCCGACCCGGCCACCATGGAGCGCCAGGTGCTCGAGGCGATGATCGTCGAACGCGCCCAGCTGCAGCTGGCCAAAGAGATGGGCGTCAAGGTCGACGACCGCACCCTGGACGCCACCATCGGCCGCATCGCCGAAAATCAAAAGATGTCGGTGCAGGACATGCGCAACCAGATGGAAAAAGAGGGCATGCCGTTTGCCCAGTTCCGCGAAGACATCCGCAACGAGATCATGATGCAGCGCCTGCGCGAGCACGAGGTCGACAGCAAGATCCAGGTGTCCGAGGCCGAGATCGACACCTATATGGCGGCCGCCAAGGCTGCCGAGGCCGACCGCATCGAGGTCGACATCTCCCAGATCCTGGTGCGCGTGCCAGAGAACGCCTCGCCCGAGCAGATCGCCGCGCGCGCCGCGCGCGCCGAGGAAGTGATGCGCCAGCTGCGCACCGGCGCCGACTTCGCGCGCATGGCCTCGACCTATTCCGACGCGCCCGACGCGCTCAAGGGCGGCGAGATCGGCTGGCGCGACGCCGACCGCCTGCCGCCGATGTTCTCGACCGAGCTGCGCAAGCTCGAAGCGGGCCAGGTCACGCCGATCCTCAAGACCAACGTCGGTTTCCACATCCTCAAGCTGGCGGGCAAGCGCTCGCTCGGCGGCGAGACCGAGAAGTCGGTAGTCGAGCAGACGCACGCGCGCCACATCCTGATCAAGGTCACCCCGACCATGACCGAGGGCGAGGTCAAGCGCAAGCTGCTCGAGCTGAAAGAGAAGATGGACAACAATGCCGGCACCTTCGAAGACCTGGCGCGCCTGCACTCGCAGGACGGTTCGGCCTCGAAGGGCGGCGACCTGGGCTGGTTGTATCCGGGCGACACGGTGCCGGAATTCGAGACCGCGATGAATGCGCTCAAGCCCGGCGAGGTGTCGGACGTCATCCAGTCGCCGTTCGGCTTCCACCTGATCCAGGTCATCGGACGCAAGAGCGAAGACGTCACCCAGCAGAAGGAGCGTAACGTGGCGCGCCAGGTGCTGCGCGACCGCAAGATGCAGGAAGCGATGGAAGACTGGATGCGCCAGGTGCGCGACCGCGCCTACGTCGAGTTCCGCGAGGAGCAGTAACAAGATGGTTGCGCCACAGGCGCCCGGGCGCCCGTTGGCGCATTGGGGGGCCGCATCCCCAAGGCCCGTGCTCGCTATTACAGTCGGCGAGCCCGCCGGCATCGGTCCCGAGATCGCGATCCGCGCCGCCTGGGCCCTGCGCGAGCAGGCCAACTGCGTGCTGCTCGGCGACGCCGCCTTCCTGGCGATGACGGCCAGCTATATCGATCCAGCTATCCGCCTGTCGGCGCTGTCGACCCAGGCCTTGCGCAACGGCGGCCTGCCGCACTTCGGCGCCGACCGCCTGGCGGTGGTCGACGTGCCGCTGGCGGCGCACGTGGTGCCGGGCCGGCTCGATCCCGAGAATGGTCTTGCCGTGCTGGCCACGCTGGACCTGGCCATCGAGGGCTGTGGCTGTGGGTGGTTCGACGCCATCGTCACCGCGCCGCTGCAAAAAAGCACGATCAACGATGCCGGCATCGCGTTTTCGGGACACACCGAATACCTGGCCGAGAAGACCGGCACGCCCAAGGTGGTCATGATGCTGGCCGGCGCGCCGGCACATGACCAGCCCTACCTGCGCGTCGCCCTGGCCACCACCCACCTGCCGCTGAAGGATGTGCCGGGCGCGCTCACGCGCGACAACCTGACCCAGGTGCTGGACATCCTGCACGCCGACCTGCGCGACAAATTCGGCATCGCGGCGCCCGTGATCCTGGTCACCGGCCTGAATCCGCACGCCGGAGAAAACGGCTATCTCGGCCGCGAAGAGATCGACGTCATCACGCCGGTGCTCGAGGCCGCCCGCAGCCGCGGCATCGATGCGCGCGGCCCGTATCCGGCCGACACCCTGTTCCAGCCCAAGTACCTGAAGGATGCGGATTGCGTGCTGGCGATGTACCACGACCAGGGCTTGCCGGTGCTGAAGCACGCGACCTTCGGGCGCGGCATCAACGTCACCCTGGGCCTGCCCCTGATCCGCACCTCGGTCGACCACGGCACCGCCCTCGACCTGGCGGCCGAGGGCCTCGGCCTGGCCGACTGCGGCAGCATGGAAGAGGCGATCCGCGCCGCCATGCACATGGTGGCCGCGCGCCGCCAGGCCACTTCCGAATAACCAAGAAAGCAAGCATGAAACACGTCGCACGCAAGCGCTTCGGCCAGAACTTCCTGACCGATGACCATGTCCTGAACAATATCATCGACGCCATTGCGCCGCGGCGCGGTGAAACGATGGTCGAGATCGGCCCGGGCCTGGCGGCGATGACGGCGCTGCTGCTCAAGTCGCTCGACCATATGCACGTCGTCGAGCTCGACCGCGACCTGGTGGCGCGCCTGGAAAAAGCCTACCCGCGCGAGCGCCTCAGCGTGCATTCGGGCGACGCGCTCAAATTCGATTTCGGTTCGATCCCGGTGCTGGAGGGACAAAAACTGCGCGTGGTCGGCAACCTCCCGTACAACATTTCCAGCCCGCTGCTGTTCCACCTGGCCGAGTTCGCCCATCTGGTCGAGGACCAGCACTTCATGCTCCAAAAGGAAGTGGTCGAGCGCATGGTGGCCGAGCCGGGCACCAAGGCCTACAGCCGCCTGTCGGTGATGCTGCAATGGCGCTACGACATGGCCATGCTGTTCATCGTGCCGCCGACCGCCTTCGATCCGCCGCCGCAGGTCGACTCGGCCATCGTGCGCATGGTGCCGACCCGGCGCCAGTTGCCGTGCGACGGCAAGCGCCTGGAGGCGGTGGTGGCCAAGGCCTTCTCGCAGCGGCGCAAGGTCATTCGCAACTGCGTGGCCGGCATGTTCACCGAAGCGCAGCTGGTCGAGGCGGGCATCGATCCGGGCGTGCGTCCGGAAGCGGTCAGCCTGGAACAATACGTGGCGCTGGCCAACCTCCCCGTATCCTGACCCAGGGTGGTCGGCTACGCCGACCACGCGTTCAGCATCATCTGCCCCCATCAGCGCCGCCCGTCGGCGCTTTTTTGCGTCCAAACACGTCCTGCTGCGCCGCAGCATACGGGTTATCACGTATTTTCGGGCGCCTGGTCGCCGTTTTACGCAGTCTGTCGCATCCCGCTGGAGAACTGCGGCCCCATTTTCTATAGTGCTCACATGGACAGCCGATCCGGCGCCTCAACCGACCCACAGGAGCAAGAAATGAACGTCCTCAAGCACATGGAAGCCATCTTCATCGCCGCCGCCATCCTCGCCGGCTTCAGCAGCTACGCCGTCGCCGCCAATGCGCGATCGAGCGAGGCTTACCAGTCGCAGGTGTCGGTGGGCATGGAAAAGATCGCCGTGGTGAAGGTCAGCGCCGCCCGCTGAGCAGCGCCGGCACACCGTACCGATGCGGCAGGCAAAAAAAAAGCCCGCTCAAGGAGCGGGCTGAAATCCAATTCTTTTCTGAGGAGAGTTGGAGGAGACAGGAGTTATTATGCTGCGCGACAGCATATAAATCCAATTTTCCTTTCAAATACTCGACATAAGAATTGTGTATATCTGGCCAGGCTTACGCCGCGACGCAGTTGACCTGGATATTGGTCACTTCTGCATCAGGCATGACGCCAGTGCCGTTGACCACGGTGCAGACCTGGCCAGTCGGGTTGGCAATCACCACCACGCCATAGGTCGTGCCATAGCTGACATTCGGCAGCTGGAAGTCGATCGGCGTCGTGACGCCGGCGGCCGGCTTCGTTACCGTACCCGCGCCGCCGGTGCTGCCGTTGGCCAGCACCAGGCCGTCGGCGGTCAGGCCATTGACCTTGCCGCTCAGCGGATAGTTGTTCACGATGCAGACGTAGGTGACGTTGATCTCCGCCAGCCGGCCCGCCGTATCGTTGAAGTTCGGGATCGTATTGTCCGGCGTAACGCATTGGCGCTGGAATTGCGGCGTCGACTTGAAGACGACGTTGTACACGTCACCATACTCGAGCTTGTTCGGGAACTCGAAGTTGACCGGGTCGCCCGGCTTGGCAGGCGGGTCGATCGGCAGGTCCATGCCATTGGTGGTCAGGACGGCGCCCGGATAGACGATGCCGGAGATCGTGCCTTTCACGGCGAACTCGGCTTTGTCGCTGCCGCCACAGCCGGCCAGGCCCGCGGCCAGCGCCAGCGCGAGGGCCGGACGGATCAGGGAAGACTTCATGCGTAACGCTCCAGGAAAAATTAAGGGGTGCAGGTGACGGCCACGTTGGTGACGTCGGCAGGTCCCACGGTGCCGCTGCCGTTGTTGACAGTGCAAGTCTGATTGGCAGGCTGTTGCAGGATGGTGACACCGTAAGGCGAATCTTCGGCGACATCGGCCATCTTGAACGAGGTGGCGCCGGCCTGGAGTGCCACACGGTCGGAACCGTTGACCAGCACCAGCTCACCTTTCAGGTTGCTGACGCTGCCAGAGAGAGCGTGGCGCTTGAGCGTACACGTGATGTAGACGGTGTAGACGTGATAGCCCGCGCGGCCACTCGCATTCTGGATATCGCAGCGCTCGACGTTCGATGGCGTGGATTTGATTTCGACGGAATAGCGGTCGTCGGTCGAGATCAGGTTGTCGAATGCCCAGGTCGCCGCACCGGTGCCATCGGCCGGCGGCGTGATCGCCTTTTCCTGGCCGTCGTTGGTCAGTACCAGACCGGTTTTGGTCACACCGGAAAAACTACCGCCCAGCACCAGCTGGCCATCGCTGCCGCCGCAGGCAGACAGTGCGACCGCGCAGGCCAGCGCCGCGCCGGCACGCAGGTAGGAACTCTTCATAACATCTCCAAAAAATCTAGCGGGAAAGCGCAGCTGCGCGGTGAGAATAGAAAAATCGCTCAACATTTTAGTCCATTTGGCAAGCAGCTGGTCCATTTCGGGCGTATATGGTTTTGTATCTTGGTGTAACCATAATTCAACAAAGGCAACATTCCAGGGTGCTAACGGCGTGCGCATTGCGTTCGGCGTAGCGCGTCGCTATGCTTGGGGCGCACCTTTTCTCCCTTAGTCTGGAAGCCGATGACCCGCCAACCCTGGCCGAAAGCCGTCCTGTTCGACCTCGACGATACCCTGTGGCCGATCGCGCCCGTGATCCTGGAAGCCGAAAAACTGTTGTATGCCTGGCTCGGCGAGCACGCGCCGCGGGTGGCCGAACGCTTCACGATCGACAGCCTGCGCGCCGCGCGCCTGGAATTGCTGGCCGCGCGCCCCGAATTCGGGATCGACCTGGGCGCGCTGCGCCATGCCGGCCTGGTCGCCGCCTTCGAACAGGTGGGCGAGGATCCCGGCAAGGTCGAGCTGGCGATGACCGTGTTCTTTGCCGCCCGCAATGCCGTGACGCCCTACGAGGATGTCGTGCCCGGGCTCGAGCGCCTGAAGCGACGTGCCCTGGTCGGCTCGGTCACCAATGGCGTGGCCGACCTGCAGACCATCGGCCTGGCCCACCACTTCCAGGCTTCGGTGGCGGCGCGGCAGTATGGCCGCGCCAAGCCCGATCCCGGCATCTTCCTCGCCGGCTGCGCCGCGCTCGGCGTCCTGCCTGGCGAGACCCTGTACGTGGGCGACGACCTGTTGCTGGACGTGCAGGGCGCCCAGCGCGCCGGCCTGCGCGCGGCCTGGATGAACCGGACCGGCAAGGTCAACGAATTCGCCCATGAAGTCCGGCCCGACGTCGAAGTGGCCAGTCTCGACGCGCTGCTCGACTGGCTTGAATCCTTGTAGAAGCGCGAGCACGAGCGTTGGACATGCGTCACAGCAAGCCTTGCGCTGCCCGTGCCATGCCCCAACCTGCCTATAATGCACACGTTAAATACGCGCGCCATTAAACGTTTCCCGGAATCATGCAACTCGACCAACGTGCCCACACCCTGCTCAAAGCCCTCGTCGAGCGTTATATCGCCGACGGCCAGCCGGTAGGCTCGCGCGCGCTGTCCAAGCTGTCGGGCCTGGAATTGTCGCCAGCCACGATCCGCAACGTCATGGCCGACCTCGAGGAGATGGGCTTCGTCGCCAGTCCGCACACCTCGGCCGGCCGCATTCCGACGCCGCGCGGCTACCGAGTGTTCGTCGACACCCTGCTGACGGTGGGGCCGATCGACGACAAGGCGGTCGATGCCGAGCGCATGCGATTGCCGCAGCCCTTGTCCAACCTGCAACCGCAGAAACTGATCGCCAACGCGGCGCAGATGCTGTCCTCGCTGTCGCAATTCGCCGGCGTGGTGCAGAGCCCACGCCGCGAATCGGTCTTCCAGCAGATCGAATTCCTGCGCCTGGGCGAAAAGCGCATCCTGCTGGTGATCGTCGATCCGCGCGGCGACGTCCAGAACCGGCTGCTGCTGCTCGATAAGGATTATTCCCCGGCGCAACTGACCCAGTCGGCCAATTACCTGAACCAGAACTTCGCCGGGCTGTCCTTCGACGAGGTGCGCAAGCGCTTGAGCGGTGAGCTGCAGCAATTGCGCGACGATATGGGCCGCCTGATGCAGGCGGCGGTCGAGGCTGGCAGCGAAGCGATGGCCGAGGGCGACGACATGGTCATCGCCGGCGAGCGCAACCTGCTGTCGGTGTCCGACCTGTCATCCAATATGAGCTCGCTGCGCCAGATGTTCGAGATGTTCGAGCAAAAAACCGGCTTGATGCAATTGCTCGACGTATCGAGCAAGGCTGGCGGCGTGCAGATCTTCATCGGCGGCGAGTCGAAGCTGGTGCCGATGGACGAGATGAGCGTGGTGACCGCGCCGTATGCGGTCGACGGCCGCATCGTCGGCACCCTGGGCGTGATCGGCCCGACGCGGATGGCCTATGAACGAGTGATTCCGATCGTCGACATCACGGCCAAGCTGCTGTCGAACGCCCTCAGCCACTCCTGAATCGCTAAAAACTTAAGCCAGTGCAAGGCTGGCAACCTTCTTGCCACAATTTGACAAAGTTTTGGAAATGCAAATGAGTATGATTCTCAATTGCATTGAGCCGGAGCGCTCCGGCTTGTCCAGAACAATCAAATAACAGGAACAAGAGGGATGAAACTGACAGCAAACCGCATGACGCCGCTCGCCGCCGCCGTCGGACTGGCGCTCCTTGGCTTGCCGGCCATGGCCCAGCAATCCAACCAGCCGATGCACCAGGTGCACATCGTCGGCACCGCCGAGGAAGAACTCAAGCAGGCGATCGGCGTCTCGGTCATCACCTCGGAAGACATCGAAGCGCGTCCGCCGGCGAATGATCTGGCCGAGCTGATCCGCACCATGCCGGGCGTGAACCTGACCGGCAACAGCGCCAGCGGCCAATACGGCAACCACCGCCAGATCGACCTGCGCGGCATGGGCCCGGAAAACACCCTGATCCTGGTCGACGGCAAGCCGGTCAGCTCGCGCAACTCGGTGCGCATGGGCCGCAGCGGCGAGCGCAACACGCGTGGCGACACCAACTGGGTGCCGGCTGAAGCGGTCGAGCGCATCGAAGTGCTGCGCGGCCCGGCGGCGGCGCGCTACGGGTCCGGCGCCGCCGGCGGCGTGATCAACATCATCACCAAGGCGCCGGGCGACTATCTGACCGGTTCGGTCACCGCCTATGCGCTGGCGCCGGAGCACGGCGAGGAGGGCAACAGCAAGCGGCTCGGCTTCAACCTGTCCGGTCCGCTGGCCGGCAAGCTCTCGTTCCGCGTATTCGGCAACGTCAACAAGACCGATGCCGACGAGCTGGCGCTGAACGCCACGCCGGACAATACCGCCAACGGCGCGATCCCGCCGGCCGGCCGCGAGGGCGTGCGCAACCGCGACATCGGCGGCCTGCTGCGCTGGGACTTCATGCCCGACCAGGTGCTGGAATTCGAATCCAACTTCAGCCGCCAGGGCAATATCTACGCCGGCGACCGGGCCGTGAATGCGGCCGGCTTCCCGATCCTGGGCGAGCTGGCCAACGCGGCCGCCGAGACCAACGTCATGCTGCGCCGCACCGCCGCGCTGACCCACCGCGGCAAGTGGGGCGCCACCACCTCGCGCCTGTGGCTGACCTATGAAGGCACCGACAACACCCGCATGAACGAAGGCCTGGCGGGCGGGCCGGAAGGCAGCATCAGCGACCCGACCAAGAAGTCGACTTCGGAGCTGGAAACCTATGGCGCCAACGGCGAAATCAGCACCCCATTCAATGTCGGCGGGGTGGCGCAGATGCTCACCGCCGGCTTCGAGGCGCGCAAGGAAAAGCTCAACGATCCGTATTCGATGACGCAGGCTGCCACCGCGATTCCCGGCATGCAGGAAGGCAGCCGCGATGGCCGTTCGAGCGCCGAAACCTATGCCGTCTACGTCGAAGACAATATCGGCGTAAACACCGCATTCACCCTGACCCCAGGCCTGCGCTTCGACAAGCACAGCCAGTTCGGCACCAACTGGAGCCCGAGCCTGAACGCCTCGTATGCCTTGAGTCCAACCCTGACCCTGCGCGGCGGCGTGGCGCGCGCGTTCAAGGCGCCGAACCTGTACCAGTCGAACCCGAACTACCTGTACTACACGCGCGGCAACGGCTGCCCGATCAATAACCCGAACCTGGGCGGCGGCTGCTATGTGCGCGGCAACGAGAACCTGGCGCCGGAGACCTCGCTCAACAAGGAGATCGGCATCGGCTGGAAGGACCGCGGCCATGAGGCCAGCCTGGCCTACTTCCACAACGACTACAAGAACAAGATCACCGGCGGCATGGATCGCCTGCTCGGCAACACCTCGGCCAATGGCCGGTTGTTCCAGTGGGAGAACTCGCCGGAGGCGGTGGTGCAGGGCGTCGAGGGCAACCTGACGATCCCGTTCGGTCCGCGCCTGAAGCTGACCAACAACCTGACCTACATGATCGAGAACGAGAGCAAGAGCAATGGCGAGCCGCTGTCGGTGATTCCCGAATACACGCTGAACTCGACCCTGGACTGGAAGGTCAATGCCAGACTGACGACGCTGTTGACGGTGTCCTATTACGGCAAGCAGGAACCGCGGCGCCTGACCGGCACCGGCGGTCAGGCCAGCGGCGAGGCGCTCAACACGCTGGCGCCGTATGCCGTGGTGGGCGCCAACGTCGGCTACGCCTTCACGCCGAAGCTGTACCTGCGCACCGGCATCAACAACCTGTTCGACGAACGCCTGTTCCGGCGCAGCACCAACGGCAGCACGGGCGCCGAGTCGTACAATGAACCGGGCCGCTCGCTGTTCGTGAACCTGACGGCGTCGTTCTGACGACGCCTGGATAGAGAAAGGGCGCATGGGATGACTCCCATGCGCCCTTTACTTACTTTTACACTGTTACTTTTACACCGGCCGTGCCGGCCGCAGGATTACTCCGGCTTGGCGATGCCCCGGCACTCCGGGCAGCTGCCATAGATCGCCAGCGCATGCTCGACGATCGTGAAGCCGTGTTGCTCTGCAATCATCTGCTGGCGCTTCTCGATCTCGTCGTCGTAGAACTCTTCGACGCGGCCGCAGGTGACGCACACCAGGTGGTCATGGTGGGAACCGGCGTTGAGCTCATAGATGGCCTTGCCGGTCTCGAAATGGTTGCGGTTGAGCAGGCCGGCCTGCTCGAACTGGGTCAATACGCGGTAGACGGTCGCGAGGCCCACGTCCATATTGTCAGCAAGAAGGATCTTGTAGACGTCTTCCGCCGTCAGATGCCGTACGGAGCTGTTCTGGAAGATTTCCAGGATTTTCAGTCGTGGCAGCGTGGCCTTGAGGCCGCTCGCCTTCAGGTCGGTCGGGTTGTTACTCATGTTTGTCACTCGAATATTGGCGGAGTGCTTTATGATATAGCGTTTTGAAAGCTCCCGCTCGAACGTATTGAGGTTAACTATGCCTGTCAAACAAGCCGTATTCCATCGATTCTCCGCCAAGGCGGCGCTGGCGGCGGGCCTCGCCTGCACCTTGACGCTGTCCGGCTGCGCCTCCTGGCGCAACCAGACGCGTCCGGCGCCGCCGGTGGCGACGGATGCGGCCGCCAGTGCGTCCGACGCGGAAAAGTCGGCCGCCATCGCCAATGCCGGCGCCCAGACCGTCCAGGCGACGCGCCTGCAGCGCTTCCTGTGGATCTTCTCGCCTTATCGTCCAGACATTCAGCAGGGCAACTTCGTCTCGCAAGAGATGCTGGACCAGCTCAAGGCCGGCCAGACCCGCGACCAGGTGCGCTTCCTGCTCGGTTCGCCGCTGCTGATGGATGCCTTCCACGCCGACCGCTGGGATTACCCGTTCTACCTGGCGCGCGGCAATGGCGAGCTGACCACCAGCCGCGTGACCGTGTTCTTCAAGAACGACGTGGTCGAGCGTTTCGAGGGCGGCAACCTGCCGAGCGAGCGCGAGTACATCGACCGCATCGCCGGTCCAGCCAAGAAGAAGTCGGAGCAACTGCCTCCGAAACCGGCCGATGCGCCGGCTGTACAAATTAATGCGGGCAACACCGAACGTCGCCCAGGAACGCCATAATGACCATGTTGAATATCGCCGTTGCCGGCGCCAGCGGCCGCATGGGCCGCATGCTGATCGAAGCCATCCAGGAAGCGCCCGACATGCGCCTGGCCGGCGCCCTCGACGTCCCGGGTTCGCCCTTCATCGGCCAGGACGCGGGCGCCTTCGCCGGCATCCTGACCGGCGTGGTCATCGAAGACAGCATCAAGCACGGCCTGCACAATGCCGACCTGCTGATCGACTTCACCCGCCCCGAAGGCACCCTGCAGCACCTGGAATACTGCGCCGCCAACGGCAAGCAGATGGTGATCGGCACCACCGGCTTCGACGAGGCCGGCAAGGCCGCGATCCGCGCCGCCGGCGAAAAAATCGGCATCGTGTTCGCCCCCAACATGAGCGTGGGCGTGAACGTGACGCTCAAGCTGCTCGAAATGGCCGCCAAGAGTTTTTCGGAAGGCTATGACATCGAGATCGTCGAGGCGCACCACCGCCACAAGGTCGACGCGCCGTCCGGCACCGCCCTCAGGATGGGCGAAGTGATTGCCGACGCCATTGGCCGCGACCTGAAGGAATGCGCCGTCTATGGCCGCGAAGGCGTCACCGGCGAACGCGATCCGTCGACCATCGGTTTCGCCACCGTGCGCGGCGGCGACGTGGTGGGCGACCATACCGTGATGTTCCTCGGCACCGGCGAGCGCATCGAGATCAGCCACAAGTCGAGCAGCCGCGTGACCTATGCCCACGGCTCGCTGCGCGCGGCGCGCTTCCTGGCGGACAAGGCCAACGGCCTGTTCGACATGCAGGACGTGCTGGGCCTGAAGGACAAATAATGGCCGTGGCAGAACTGAACGGCGCCCTCATCACGGACGAAGCGTCGTTCCACCAGCAGAGCCGCGAGGCCTTCGGTTTCCCGGCCTCGTATGCGGACAGCATCGACGCCTGGGTCGACTGCATGAGCTATCTGCGCGACGACGAGAACATGACCAAATTTAAGCTCAAGCCGGACGAGATGCTCGAAATCGTCATCCTCGAGGCCGACAAGATGAAGGCGGCGGCGCCCGACCTGCTCGAAGAGCTGAGCTATTGCGTCGGCGGCATCAACGAGCGCTATGAGGACTACGGCGAAAAGCCGGCGCTGGAACTGGTCCTGCGCTGATCCTCGAAGGCAGCGTTCAACGCGACGCTGCCTTTTTTGCATTTTCCCTCGCGCACCGCGCCGTCGCCGCAGTGCAAAATGAACGGGTTATAATGACCGGTTCCACCTTCCACATTACGTCTGCAGAATCATGCAAGAAAAATATAGTCCAGCCGAAGTAGAACAGGCCGCCCAGGCCTACTGGAAGTCGATCGACGCCTACAAGGCCGTCGAAAACGACCCGCGTTTCCCCAAAGGCAAGTATTACGCCTGCTCGATGCTGCCTTACCCATCGGGCAAGCTGCACATGGGTCACGTGCGCAACTATACGATCAACGACGTGATGTACCGCTACCTGCGGATGAACGGCTATAACGTCCTGATGCCGATGGGCTGGGACGCATTCGGCATGCCGGCCGAAAACGCGGCGATGGCCAACAACGTCCCGCCGGCCGAATGGACGTATTCGAACATCGCCCACATGCGCGGCCAGATGGAATCGATGGGCCTGGCGATCGACTGGTCGCGGGAGATGACCGCCTGCAAGCCGGACTACTACAAGTGGAACCAGTGGATGTTCCTCAAGATGCTCGAGAAGGGCATCATCTACCAGAAGACCGGCACCGTGAACTGGGACCCGATCGACCAGACCGTGCTGGCCAACGAGCAGGTCGTGGACGGCCGCGGCTGGCGCTCGGGCGCGCTGATCGAGAAGCGCGAGATCCCGATGTACTACGTGCGCATCACCGACTACGCCGACGAGCTGCTCGACCACGTCGACAACAAGCTGCCGGGCTGGCCGGAGCGCGTGCGCACCATGCAGGCCAACTGGATCGGCAAGTCGACCGGCGTGCGCTTCGCCTTCCCGCACACGATTGCGGGCGACAATGGTGAGCTGATCAATGATGGCAAGCTGTACGTGTTCACCACCCGCGCCGACACCGTCATGGGCGTGACCTTCTGCGCCGTGGCGCCGGAACACGCGCTGGCCCAGCACGCGGCCCGCAACAACCCGGCCCTGCAGGAATTCATCGCCGAGTGCAAGATGGGTTCCGTGATCGAGGCCGACATGGCGACCATGGAGAAGAAGGGCATGCCGACCGGCCTGTTCGTCACCCATCCGGTCACGCAAGAACAGATCCCGGTCTGGGTCGGCAACTACGTCCTGATCACCTACGGCGACGGCGCCGTGATGGGCGTGCCGGCGCACGACGAGCGCGACTTCGGCTTCGCGAAAAAATACAACCTGCCGATCAAGCAGGTAGTGGCGGTCGAGGGCCAGGAATTCTCGCTGGAAGCCTGGCAGGAGTGGTACGGCGACAAGGAAAACGGCCGCACCATCAACTCGGGCAAGTACGACGGCCTCGATTACATCTCGGCCGTGAACGCGGTCGCGGGCGAACTGGCAGAACAGGGCCTGGGCGAAAAGAAGACCACCTTCCGCCTGCGCGACTGGGGCATCTCGCGCCAGCGCTACTGGGGCACCCCGATCCCGATGATCCATTGCGGCGAGTGCGGCTCGGTGCCGGTCCCCGAGGCCGACCTGCCGGTCGTGCTGCCGGAGCACCTGGTCCCGGACGGCACCGGCAATCCGCTGAACAAGGACGAAGCCTTCCTCAAGTGCGACTGCCCGCAATGCGGCAAGCCGGCGCGCCGCGAGACCGACACGATGGACACCTTCATCGATTCGTCGTGGTACTACATGCGCTATACCTCGCCGGGCTCGAACGAGGCGATGGTCGACGCCCGCAACGATTACTGGATGCCGATGGACCAGTACATCGGCGGCATCGAGCACGCCGTCATGCACCTGCTGTACGCGCGCTTCTGGACCAAGGTGATGCGCGACTTCGGCCTGGTGAAATTCGACGAGCCGTTCGTGAACCTGCTCACCCAGGGCATGGTGCTCAACGAGACCTATTACCGCGAGGACGCCGCCGGCAAGAAGACCTGGTTCAACCCGCTTGAGGTCGAGCTGACTTTCGACGACAAGGGCCGTCCGCAGAACGCGGTCCTGAAGGCGGATGGCCAGCCGGTGGAAATCGGCGGCACCGAGAAGATGTCGAAGTCGAAGAACAACGGCATCGACCCGCAGGCCCAGATCGAGCAGTACGGCGCCGACACCGCGCGCCTGTTCACAATGTTCGCCTCGCCGCCGGAGCAGACCCTGGAATGGTCGAACAGCGGCGTCGAAGGCGCCAGCCGTTTCCTGCGCCGCGTGTGGGCCTTCGGCTACGCCCAGCGCGAACGCATCGCGGCATCGTTCAACGGTGAAGCGCAGGGTACGCTGAACGACGACCAGAAGACGCTGCGCCGCGAAGTGCACAAGGTGCTGCAGCAGGCCGACTACGACCTGAAGCGCATCCAGTACAACACCGTGGTCTCGGCCTGCATGAAGATGCTCAACACCCTCGAGTCGGCGAAGCTGGACGACTCGGCCGCCTCGAACGCGATCGTCGCCGAAGGCTTCTCGATCTTCCTGCGCCTCCTGAACCCGGTCGCGCCGCACATCACGCACGCGCTGTGGCAGGAGCTGGGCTTCGCCGCCGCCCATGGCGACATCCTGAACGCCGCCTGGCCGCAGGTCGATCCGGCCGCGCTGGAGCAGTCCGAGATCGAGATGATGATCCAGGTGAACGGCAAGCTGCGCGGCTCGGTCAAGGTGCCGAAGGAGGCCGACAAGGCCGCCATCGAAGCCGCCGCGCTGGCTTCCGAAGCGGTGCAGAAGTTCATCGAAGGCACGCCGAAGAAGGTCATCGTGGTGCCGGGCAAACTCGTCAACATCGTGGTGTAAGGATCAATATGTCGAACAAGACCCTGGTGCGTGCGCTGGCGGCGCTCTTGATGGCAGGCGTGCTGGCAGGCTGCGGCTTCCAGCTGCGCGGCAGCGACGGCCAGTACAACCTGCCGTTCCAGAGCATCTGGCTGTCGTTCAACGAGTCTTCGCCGCTGGGCACGGAGCTCAAGCGCAACCTGCGCGCGGGCGACACCGTGCGCATCGAGACCGACGCCTCGAAGGCCCAGACCCTGTTCGACGTGATCAGCGAAACGCGCGGCAAATCGATCCTGTCGCTCAACAGCCTGGGCCGGGTGCGCGAGTACTCGCTCAGCTACACCCTGGTGTTCCAGGTGCGCGACGCCAACAATCGCCAATTGCTGGCGCCGACCGAGATCACCCTGCGCCGCAACATCGCCTTCGACGAATCGCAGGTGCTGGCCAAGGAATCCGAAGAAGCGCTGCTGTACCGCGACATGCAGTCCGACCTGGTGCAGCAGATCCTGCGCCGCCTGGCGGCGATCAAGCCGGCATAAGGAAACCAGTACCGATGCAGTTGCGGCTCGAGGCGCTCGACGGCCATCTGAGCAAGGGCTTGGCGCCCTTGTACGTGATCACCAGCGACGAGCATCTGCTCGCGCTGGAAGCGGCCGACCGGATCCGCAAGACGGCGCGCGCGCAAGGGTATACCGAGCGCGACGTGCTCACGGTCGAGCGCAGCTTCAAGTGGGGCGAGCTGCTGGCCGCCAACCAGGCGCTGTCGCTGTTCGGCGACAAGAAGCTGATCGAGCTGCGCATCCCGACCGGCAAGCCCGGCAAGGACGGCAGCGCCGCGCTGCAGAGCTACGCGAAAGACCTCAGCCCCGACAACCTCACCCTGATCACGCTGCCGAAGCTGGACTGGCAGACCGCCAAGTCGTCATGGGTGACGGCGCTGCAGCAGTCGGCGGTCTATATCGAGATCCCGAACGTCGAACGCGCCCACCTGCCGGGCTGGATTGGCCAGCGGCTGTCGAGCCAGGGCCAGAGCGCCGAACGCCAGAGCCTGGACTTCATCGCCGACCGGGTCGAGGGCAACCTGCTGGCGGCGCACCAGGAAATCCAGAAGCTGGGGCTGCTGTACGAACCGGGCAAGCTCAGTTTCGAGCAGGTGCACGACGCGGTGCTGAACGTGGCGCGCTACGACGTGTTCAAGCTGTCCGAGGCGATGCTGGGCGGCGACCCGGCGCGCCTGGCGCGCATGCTCGAAGGATTGAAGGGCGAGGGCGAGGCGCTGCCGCTGGTGCTGTGGGCGGTGTCCGAAGAGATCCGCACGCTGCTAAAATTAAAGACCGGCATGTCGCAGGGACGCCCGCTGGGCGCGCTGCTGAAGGAATACCGGATCTGGGGGCCGCGCGAGCGGATGATGGAGCCGGCGCTGCGCCGCGTGTCGCTGGGCACGCTCGAGGCGGCGCTGCAGGACGCGGCGCAGGTCGACCGCATGGTCAAGGGCTTGCGCGCGAAGGGGTTCGCGGGCGATGCGTGGGATGCGATGCTGCAGCTGGCGTTGAAGGTGGCGCGCTAAGACAGCCGCTTTCGATACGGATGTGCATCGCTCGGCGCGCCTGATCGATAACGCAACGGGAATACGATGGACATCACCGCACACATGCACCAACTTGGCCGCCAGGCCAGGATCGCCTCGCGCGCCATGGCGCGCGCCGACACGGCCACCCGCAACCGCGCACTGGAGCTGATCGCGACCGCCATCGAGCGCGACGCCGGGTTGCTGCGCGCGGCCAATCAAAAAGACCTGGACGCCGCGCAGGCCGCCGGCCTGGCCCCGGCCCTGATGGACCGCCTGGCGCTGTCGGATGGCGCCATCGCCACCATGGTCGCCGGCCTGCGCCAGATCGCCACCTTGCCCGACCCGGTCGGCGAGATCTCGAACATGAAGGTGCGTCCGAGCGGCATCCAGGTCGGCCAGATGCGCGTGCCGCTGGGCGTGATCGGCATCATCTATGAAGCGCGCCCGAACGTGACGGTCGACGCGGCGGGCCTGTGCATCAAGAGCGGCAACGCCGCCATCCTGCGCGGCGGTTCGGAAGCGATCCACTGCAACCGCGCGCTGGCCAAGCTCGTGGCCGAGGGCCTGGCGGGCGCCGGCCTGCCGCAAGATGCCGTGCAGGTGGTCGACACGACCGACCGCGCCGCCGTCGGCGCCCTGATCACGATGCCGGAATACGTGGACGTGATCGTCCCGCGCGGCGGCAAGGGCCTGATCGCGCGCCTGATGAAGGAAAGCACGGTGCCGATGATCAAGCACCTGGACGGCATCTGCCACGTCTACATCGACGACAAGGCCGACGTCGAGAAGGCGCTGGCGGTGGCGTTCAACGCCAAATGCCACCGCTACGGCACCTGCAACACGATGGAAACCCTGCTGGTCGCGCGCGGGATCGCCCCCACCGTGCTGCCGCGCCTGGCCGCGCTGTATGCGACCAAAGAGGTCGAGCTGCGCGCCGATGCCGAGTCGCGTGCGATCCTGGCCGGCTATCCGCACCTGGCCAACGCGAGCGAAGAGGACTGGAGCACCGAATACCTGGCGCCGATCCTGGCGGTCAAGGTGGTGGCCGATATGGATGAAGCGATCGACCACATCACTGCCTATTCGTCGAAGCACACCGAGGCCATCGTCACCGAGGACTACACGAGCGCCATGCGCTTCCTGCGCGAAGTAGACTCGGCCTCGGTGATGGTGAACGCCTCGACCCGCTTCGCCGACGGCTTCGAATACGGCCTGGGCGCCGAGATCGGCATCTCGAACGACAAGCTGCACGCGCGCGGCCCCGTCGGGCTGGAAGGACTCACGTCGCTCAAGTACGTCGTGTTCGGGCACGGCGAAGTTCGTCAGTAATCAACAACAACAAGGAATCGCATGTACCTCTGGATCAAAGCCCTGCACATCGTCTTCATCGCCTCGTGGTTCGCCGGCCTGTTCTACCTGCCGCGCATCTTCGTGAACCTGGCCCAGGAAACCAACCCGGCCGCGCTCGAGCGCCTGCAGGGCATGGCGCGCCGCCTGTACCGCTTCACCACGATCCTGATGGTGCCGGCGCTGCTGCTCGGCCTGTGGCTGGCAATGATGATCGGCATGAAGCATGGCTGGCTGCATGCGAAGCTGCTGCTGGTGGTGCTGGCGATCGGCTACCACCACGCTTGCGGGTCGATCCTCAAGAAATTCGAGCGCGGCGTGAATACGCGTAGCCATACGTGGTTCCGCTGGTTCAATGAAGTGCCGGTGGTCCTGCTGCTGGTGATCGTGATCCTGGCGACGGTCAAGCCGTTTTAAGACGCGGCCTGTGCACGTCGTCCCCGCGAAGGCGGGGACCCAAGGTGCTCGCTCAGCCATTTACGCATGCGTTGATGGCTGCGCATAAGACTTGGGTACCCGCCTTCGCGGGTACGACGGAGCAGGTGGCAATAACTAATCTAACGGTCATCCGGCAACACGGCTGACGCGTTATCAACACAGTTTCATCAACGGACAAAGGGTTCCCCTCATGGCTTCCTATTTTTGCCCATGCCCACGCGGCATGGAAGCGGCGCTGGCCGAAGAACTGGGCGAGATCGCCCAACTTTCCACCACCTTCAAGGTGCACAACCAGGTGCCGGGCGGCGTGCACTGCTCGGGCACGATGCAGGACGCCTGGCTGGTCAACCTGCATTCGCGCATCGCCTCGCGCGTGCTGATGCGCATGGGTCAACGCAGCTACAGCAACGAAAACGACATCTACGACCTGGTGCTCGAGCAGCCCTGGGAAGACTGGTTCGGCCCCGACCACACGATCCGCGTGGACGTCACCGCCGTCAAGTCGCCGCTCAAGAGCCTCGAATTCACCACGCTCAAGATCAAGGACGCGATCTGCGACCGCTTCCGCGACCAGTACAACAAGCGTCCCTCGGTCAACACGCGCGAGCCGGACATGCGCATCGTCGGCTTCCTCGACCAGCGCAACTTCATCATCTACCTCGACACCTCGGGCGAAGCGCTGTTCAAGCGCGGCTGGCGCGAAGAGACGGGCGACGCGCCGCTGCGCGAAAACCTGGCCGCGGGCCTGCTGCGCGTCTCGGGCTGGAAGCCGGGCGTGCCGCTGTTCGACCCGATGTGCGGCTCGGGCACGATCCTGGTCGAGGCGGCCCAGATGGTGCAGGGCATCCCGCCCGGCGCGCGCCGCCGCTTCGCCTTCGAACAGTTCGCCGACCACGACCGCCAGGCCTGGGCCGCGATGAAGGCCGCGATCAAGCCCAATCCGCTGCCGAGCGAGCCGACCATCTTCGGTTCCGACATCTCGGGCGACATGGTCGCCATGACGCGCCATAACCTGAAGGTGGCCGGCATCCTGTTCGACGTGCCGCTCAAGCAGATCGAGGCCCAGCACGTGTCGGCGCCGACCGCGCAGCCGGGCATCCTGCTCACCAACCCGCCGTACGGCGAGCGGATCGGCGTGCGCGGCGACAGCACCGTGCCGCAGGACGAGATGGCGCTGGGCTTCTACTCGGCCTTTTCCACCACGCTCAAGCAGCGCTTCGCCGGCTGGACCGCTTATCTGTTCACCGCCGATCTTGGCTTGCCCAAGATGCTGCGCCTGAAGGAATCGCGCAAGACGCCGTTCTTCAACGGCGCGCTCGAATGCCGCCTGTTCCGCTTCGACATGGTGGCCGGTTTCAACCGCCGCGAGGGAGCAACACCGAGCAAAACCGAAACAGGACAGAACTAAACTGGATTAACGATGCTGCCGCCAACCGACCCGCCCGATCTTCCCAAGGACCCCGTCACCCCGGTTCCACTTCCCACTCCCCACAAGATCGCGATGCTGTCGGCCGGCGGCCTGGCGACCCTGCTGGCGGCCCTGTCGATGCTGGGGCCGTTCTCGATCGACGCCTATCTGCCGGCCTTCCCGCAGATCCAGGCCGAGCTGCGCGCCACCCCGCTCGAGGTGCAGCAGACCCTGACCGCGTACATGCTGGCCTTCGCCGGCATGGTGCTGTGGCATGGGGCGCTGTCGGACGCCTTCGGGCGCCGCAACGTGATCCTGGTGGCGCTGGTGGTGTTCGCGATCGGCACCTTCGGCTGCGCCTCGGCCTCCTCGGTGCATTACCTGTGGGTGTTCCGCATCATGCAGGGCGTGTCGGCGGGGGCCGGCGTGGTGGTGGGACGCGCCATCATCCGCGACCTGTATTCCGACACCGCGGCGGCGCGCCTGCTGTCGATGGTGACCATGATCTTCTCGATCGCGCCGGCCATCGCGCCGGTGGTGGGCGGCTGGATCGTGCTGTGGTTCGACTGGCGCGCGATCTTCCTGGCGCTGTGCATCTACACCGTGCTGCTCGGCTGGTTCTGCTGGAAGCACCTGCCCGAGACCATCCCCAGCACACAGCGCCAGCCGTTCAACCCGCGCTTCCTGGCCAAGAGCTATGGCGCGATCTTCAGCTCCTTCCTGTTCCACATGAAGGCCGGCGTGACCGCCCTGAACTTCGGCGGCCTGTTCCTGTACATCGCGGCGGCGCCGGTCATGCTGCCCGAAAGCCTGGGCCTGGGACCGTCGCAGTTCGCCTGGCTGTTCGTGCCGACCGTGAGCGGGATCTTCCTCGGCTCGCTGATGGCCAACCGCCTGGCCGGCAGGATGGACTTCGCGCGCCAGATCCGCATCGGCTACTTCTTCATGCTGGGAGCGGTGACCTTCAACGTGACCTACCACGCCTTCCTGCCGCCGGCGCTGCCGTGGACGGTGGCGCCGATGTTCTTCTTCACCTTCGGCAGTTCGCTGATCGCGCCCGGCGCGACCCTGCTGGCGCTCGACCTGTTCCCGCACATCCGCGGCACCGTGGCCTCGTGCCAGTCCTTCGTCTCGACCCTGCTCGGCGCGGTGGTGGCCGGCGCGGTCGCCCCGGCGCTGTCGCACTCGGTGCTGGCGCTGGCCGTCGGCCAGATGTTCTTCGTGCTGGTCTCGCTGGCGTTCTGGGACACGGCGCGGCGCCACCGGCGAAAATTGCGGGCGCGGGGGCAACACGTTCCCTGAGCGTGAACCCGGCGAACGCCGGGTTTTTTTGTGCCTGAATTTTACGATTTTTTATGCAACAGTCGTATCGATGCAACAAGCATATGTCTCATTTCACTCTGCCATACAGTTAGAGCCTGCCCTCGGCAAGAGTTATTACTGTAACTATTGTTCCTGATCGGAAATGTATATATGCTACGATACGCGTTTTTACATCTGGAGCAGAGGGCAAGTTACTCGCCTGTTCCATTGACTGAAGTGCTAGATGTTGTGGCAGGCCTCCCCCAAGGGCAACGCCACCAACCAACCTTCGACAAGTGGCGCCGTGCTAGAAAACATGCACCAATCCGACCAGGACATCCGCAATCGCTTGCTGATTGCGCGTCTGCCGGCCATGCCGCAGATCCTGGTCAAGCTGATCGAGCATCTGCAGGCCGACGACCTCGGCATGCCGGAGCTTGCCGCCCTGATCGCGAAGGATGCCGGCATGACCGGCAAGCTGCTGGCGGTCGCCAACAGCTCCGCCTACCACCGCCACTCGCGCAGCGCCGACCTCGAACAATCGCTGGTGGCGCTCGGCACCGACATGATCAAGACCCTGGTCATCAGCGATTCGGTGTTCCAGACCTTCAACAGCTTCCCCCATTCGAACAGCACCGACCTGCGCGCGTTCTGGAAGCATTCGCTCAGCGCGGCGGTGCTGGCGCGCGACGTGGCGCGCGCGCTGGGTTACGCGCATCCCGAAGAAGCCTACCTGGCCGGCCTGCTGCACAACGTGGGCCGGCTGGCGCTGCTGGCCGCGGCGCCCAAGGAATACGGCTTCAACTTCACCGCGCGCGATGACGACGACCTGTGCGCGGTCGAGCAGCGCACCCTCCAGATCACCCACACCGAGGCCGGCGCCTGGCTGATCGAGCGCTGGCAGCTCGATTCCTTCCTGGCCGACGCGGTGCTGTACCACCACGAACCGAGCGAACGGCTCGAGTCCAGCCATCCCCTGATCCGCATCGTGCGCCTGGCGCACGTGCTGTCCCATCATGCGGACGATGCGACGATGGTGTTGGAAGCCAGCGCGCTGTGCGGCCTCGACGCCGGAGACGCGGCCCAGCTGGTGGAGAAGGCCGCGCGCCAGGTCGAGCAGGCCGCCGCCCACCTGGGCATCGACCTGGCGGGCGCCGACGACATCCTGAGCCCGCCGGCCTACGCGCCGCCAGCGCCCGTCGATCCGGTGCAACAGCGCCTGAACGAGGAAGTGCGCAATATGGTGCTGGTGTCCGAAGTCGGCCAGAGCCTGGCGCGCCAGCAGGGCGAGTCCAGCCTGCTGGACGCGATGACGCGCACCGCGCGCATCCTGTTCGATTTCGACAGCGCCGTGGTGCTGCTCGAGAACCCGACCGGCCAGCTGCTTGCCGGCGCGCCGACCTTCGGCGCGCAGCGCATCGCCGAGTTCACGCTGCCGCTGGCGAAAGGCGGTCCGGTCGCGCGCAGCGCGCTGGAACGCCGTCCGGCTTTCGTGCAGCGCGCGCGCCACCACGACCAGCTGGGCCTGGCCGAGGAGCAGCTGCTGCGCATGCTGGGCACCGACAGCCTGGTGGTGGTGCCGCTGGTCGCCGGCCCGCGTTGCCTGGGCGTGCTGATCGGCGGCGTGCCGGGCTGGCAGCTGCCGCATTGCCAGCGCCGCGAGCGTTTCATGCAGGCCTTCGGCGCGCAGGCCGCCGCGGCGCTGGAGAACCTGCTGCTCGAGCGCGGCCACGCGCGGCGCCAGCTGGCCAGCGTGGCCGAGGAATTCCGCGACGCCTCGCGCCGCGTGATCCACGAAGTGAACAATCCACTGGCGATCATCAAGAACTACCTCAGCGTCCTGGACGGCAAGCTGGCGCGCCAGGAGCCGGTGGGCGGCGAGCTGTCGATCCTGAGCGAAGAGATCGACCGCGTCGGCCAGCTGATCGGCAGCCTGGCCGACCAGCGCACGCCGGACGCTGCTCCGCGTCCGCTCGACGCGGCCAAGGTGGTGGACGACGTGCTGCGCCTGTTCCGCGGCAGCGGCTACGTGCCGGCCACGACCCAGGTCGTGGCGCGCATGGAAGGCGATGGCGCGATCGAGGGCGATCCCGACCTGCTCAAGCAGATCCTGGTCAACCTGGTCAAGAACGCGGTCGAAGCCCTGGGCTCGCGCCCGGCGGGGCGCATCGAGATCGTCAACCGCGGCCACGTGAACCGCGAGCGCCGGGTCTACCTGGAACTCGTCGTCAGCGACAACGGCCCGGGCCTGTCGCGCGAGGTGCTGGCCAACCTGTTCTCTCCGGTCAGGAGCGCCAAGGACGGCCTCGAGGCCGGCGCCAACCGCGGCCTTGGCCTGTCGATCGTCCACGGCCTGGTCAAGCAGCTGGACGGCCACATCGCCTGCCGCAGCGGCAGCGCCGGCACTTCCTTTGAAATCCTCCTGCCGGCGTGGTCCGGCGCCGGCGCGGCCCCCGCGCTCCCGGCGCGCGCCCTCGGTTCCGCTTGACCCTCACCATGCACGCGCATCCAGTCACCGCCACCATGCTTCCCGGCGAACCCGCTCCCTTCTCCCAGACCCTCGAGACCGACAGCCAGCCACGCCTGCTGCTGGTCGACGACGAGCCACGCCTGCTGTCCTCGCTGTACGAACTGCTGCAGGGACGCGGCTACCGCCTGGTCACCGCGCCGTCGGGGACCGAAGCCCTGGCCCAACTGTCCCGCCAGCACTTCGACCTCGTCCTGCTCGACCTGCGCCTGCCCGACATCGGCGGCCACGAGATCATGGACTTCATCAACGAGAAGGGCATCGACGCCGACGTCATCGTGATGAGCGGCGAGATCGGCATCGACGCCGCGATCGGCGCGCTCAAGCGCGGCGCCTACAGCTACCTGCGCAAGCCCTACAGCCGCGAAGAGTTGCTCTCCACCGTGAGCAACGCGCTGCAGCGCCGTCGCCTGACCCTTGACAATGCGCGCATCGCGAACCAGCTCGAGAACTCCGAGAAGATGTACCGCTACCTGGTGGACTCGTCGCCGGACATCATCTATACCCTGAACCACGAGGGCCGCTTCACCTTCGTGAACGACCGCGCCTACCAGCTGCTCGGCTATACCCGCGAAGAGCTGATCGGCCAGCACTACTCGATCCTGGTGCACGAGGAAGACCTGGAGCGCGCGCGCTACGTGTTCAACGAGCGCCGCGTCGACGAGCGCGCCTCGCGCAACGTCGAGCTGCGCCTGAAGTGCCGCGGCGGCAATGGCCACGACCGCACCTTCAACACCACCCTGATGACGATCTCGCTCAACGCGATCGGCATGCACGTGCCGGACCAGGAAGTGAAGAAGCTCGAATTCTTCGGCACCTATGGCGTGGCGCGCGACATCACCGACCGCAAGCGCGCCGAAGAGGTCATCTCCTACCAGGCCTACCACGACATCCTGACCGACCTGCCGAACCGCATCCTGTTCAAGGACCGCCTGGGCCTGGCCGTGATCCAGGCCAAGCGCAAGCAGACCGAGCTCGCGGTGATGTTCATCGACCTGGACCGCTTCAAGCTGGTGAACGACACGCTGGGCCACGTGAAGGGCGACGAATTGCTGCAGCAGGCGGCCAGCCGCCTGAAGGAATGCCTGCGCAAGGGCGACACCCTGGCGCGCCAGGGCGGCGACGAGTTCACCATCGTGCTGCCCGAGCTGCGCGATCGCGACGACGCGCGCATGGTGGCGGATAAATTCCTGGAAGTGCTGCAGGACCCGTTCGACCTGGACGGCCACGAGGTGCACATCTCGGCCTCGATCGGCATCGCGATCTATCCGAAGGATGGCGAATCGATCGACGAGCTGCTGCGCCACGCCGACATCGCGATGTACCAGGTCAAGGCGCTGGGCAAGAACGGCCACAGCTTCTACCACGACTCGATGCTCGAAGTGTCGCACCAGAAGATAGCGCTGGAGCAGGCGCTGCGCCGCGCGCTCGAGCACGACGAGCTGGAGATGTTCTACCAGCCGCAGATCGACGCCATGACCGGCCGCATCACCGGCGCCGAAGCGCTGATGCGCTGGAACCACCCGACCCGCGGCCGCCTGTCGGCGGGCGAGTTCCTGCCGTTCGCCGAAGAGAACGGCCTGATGCTGCCGATCTCGGACTGGATGATCGGCGCCCTGTGCCGCGACATGCTGCAGTGGAATGCGATCGGCGGCAGCGAGATCCGCCTGTCGCTGAACCTGTCGCCGCAATACCTGGACCGCGGCGACTTTTTCGAGAAGATGCGTGGCGCGCTGGCGCGCTACGGCATCTCGCCGCAGCAGATCGAGGTCGAGATCACCGAGAACATCTGCATCCGCAATCCGCAGTATGCGATCGAGCAGCTCAACAAGCTGTGCCAGTTGGGCGTGTCGATCGCGATCGACGATTTCGGCACCGGCTACTCGTCCTTGTCGTACCTGCACCGCTTCCCGATCCACACCGTCAAGATCGACCAGTCCTTCGTCAAGGAGATCCACCAGGAAGACGGCCATTATCCGGTGATCCTGGCGATCATCTCGATCGCGCGCGGCCTGGGCCTGAACCTGATCGCCGAAGGCGTCGAGACCGAGGAGCAGGCGCGCTACCTGCGCGCCAACGGCTGCCTGACGATGCAGGGCTACCTGTACTACCGTCCGATTTCGCTGCAGG
The DNA here is from genome assembly GCF_000315425.1 of Massilia timonae CCUG 45783. Classification (GTDB taxonomy): domain Bacteria; phylum Pseudomonadota; class Gammaproteobacteria; order Burkholderiales; family Burkholderiaceae_D; genus Telluria; species Telluria timonae. The sequence goes on from NZ_JH992922.1 coordinate 1,461,684, forward strand.
ACTTCATGGCCGCGCTGCGCACCCAGTCGGGCGCCAGCCTGCGCGCGGTGCAGGCCTGACCGACCATGCTCGACGCCCCGCTGCAATCGAGCGCCACGTCCACTCACAGCGCTGCGCATTCCGCCGAATTCCTCCGTGTGAAAGCGCAGGCCGAGCGCGGCGTCGCCCAGGCCCAGCACAGCCTGGGCTTCATGTACGTGAGCGGCCAGGGGGTGCCGAAGAGCGACGAGCTGGCGGTGGCCTGGTACCGGATGGCGGCGGCGGCGGGGCTGGCGCAGGCCCAGTACAACCTCGGCGTGATGTTCCAGAAGGGCCAGGGCGTCGAGCAGGACTTCGGCCAGGCGGCCCACTGGTACGGGCGCGCGGCCGACCAGGGTTATGCGCCGGCCCAGTACAACCTGGGCTGGCTGTACGCGAAAGGCCATGGCGTGGCCAGCGACGTGGGCCGGGCGCTGCACTGGTTCAGCCAGGCGGCGGACCAGGGCGAGCCGGGCGCGCAGCACAACCTGGGCATGATGTTCGAGACCGGCAAGGGCGTGGCCCAGGACCAGGAAGCGGCGCTGCGCTGGTACCGGCGCGCCGCCGAGCAGGGCTATGTGCGCTCGCAGTACAACCTGGGGCTGCGCTACGAGGCCGGCCAGGGCGTGGCGCGCGACGTGCGCGAGGCGCTGGCCTGGATGCGCAAGGCGGCGGAGCAGGGCCATGCGCCGGCCCAGTTCAACCTCGGCCTGCGCTACGACAAGGGCCAGGACGTCGAGCAGGACAGCCGGCAGGCGATCCTGTGGTACGGCCGCGCCGGCGAGCAGGGGCATGCCAGCTCGCAGTTCAATCTCGCGCTCATTTACGACACCGGCCATGGCGTCCCGCGCGACGAAGCGCTGGCCCTGACGTGGTACCGGCGCGCCGCGGAACAAGGCCATGCCGGCGCCCAGAACAGCCTCGGCATGCGCCATGAACACGGACAGGGTGTGGCGGTCGACGCGGCGCAGGCGGCCGCCTGGTACCGGCGCGCGGCCGAGCAGGGGCTGCCGGCGGCCCAGTACCACCTGGGACAGTTGCTCGATGCCGGCAACGGGGTTGAGCAGGATCCGGCCCAGGCGACCGACTGGTATCGCAGGGCGGCCGAGCAGGGCCACCTGCGGGCCCAGTTCGACCTGGGCCTGCGTTTCGAGGCTGGCAACGGCGTCGAGCAGGACAGCGCGCAGGCGCTGGCCTGGTACCGGCGTGCGGCCGGCCAGGATTACGCGCCGGCCCAGTACATGGTGGGCGCGCTGCTCGACCGGATCGAGACCGGCGACCCGGTCGAGGCGACCGACTGGTTCCACAAGGCGGCCGACCAGAAGCACGCGCTGGCGCAGTTCGAGCTGGGGCTGCGCTACGACTGCGGCAAGGGCGTGGAGCGCGACTACGAGGCGGCCCATTTCTGGTACCTGTGCGCCGCGCGCCAGGGTCATGCGCGGGCCCAGTTCAACCTCGGCGTGATGTATGCGGCCGGGCAGGGCGCCCAGCGCGACCTGGTCGAGGCCTATGCCTGGCTGCACCGGGCCGGCGGCGCCGGCGTGGCGGCGGCCAACGCCTATCTGGCGAAGCTCGCGGGCCGGATGGAGGCGCAACAGTTGTCCCAGGCCGAGCGCCTGGTTGCTGGTTGATGCACCGCATTTGAACCGGCAGCACGTGCGCACGGCTGCGCCAGCGCACCGTATGCGTAGGCACGCCGCGTTATACTGTATGCCCATACAGCCACGCGCGCGCGATGGAACTCAACGACAAGCTCGAAATCCTGGCCGACGCGGCCAAGTACGACGCATCCTGCGCCAGCAGCGGTGCGCCCAAGCGCGGCTCCGAAGGCAAGGACGGCCTGGGCGCCACCACCGGCATGGGCATCTGCCACAGCTATACGCCGGACGGCCGCTGCGTCTCGCTGCTCAAGATCCTGCTCACCAATTTCTGCATCTACGACTGCCAGTACTGCATCAACCGGCGCACCTCGAACGTGCCGCGGGCGCGCTTCGCGGTCGATGAAGTCGTGAAGCTGACCCAGGATTTTTACCTGCGCAACTACATCGACGGCCTGTTCCTCAGCTCGGGCATCATCCAGTCGGCCGACTACACGATGGAGCAGCTGGTGGCAGTGGCGCGCCAGCTGCGCGAGGTGCACCAGTTCCGCGGCTACATCCACCTCAAGACCATTCCCGACGCCGATCCGCTCCTGATCCAGGAGGCCGGCCGCTGGGCCGACCGCCTGTCGGTGAACATCGAGCTGCCGACCCACGACAGCGTGACCCGCCTCGCGCCCGAAAAAAGCGTCCACACGATCAAGCTGGCGATGGGCTCGATCCGGCGCAAACTGGACGAAAAAGCCGAAGAGCCGAAGGCGCCGGCCTTCGCGCCGGCTGGCCAGAGCACGCAGATGATCGTCGGCGCCGACGCCAGCGACGACCACACCATCCTGAACACGGCCGAGACGCTGTACGGCAGCTACAAGCTCAAGCGCGTGTATTACTCGGCCTTCAGCCCGATCCCGCACAGCCCCGGCAGCGTGCCGCTGGCGCCGCCGCCGCTGCTGCGCGAGCACCGCCTGTACCAGGCAGACTTTTTATTGCGCGGCTACGGCTTCACGGCTGGTGAACTGATGCCGCAAACGGGCAACCTGGCACTGGACGTCGACCCCAAGCTGGCCTGGGCCCTGGCCAATCGCGAGCACTTCCCGATGGACCTGAACCGGGTGGATGCGTCGCTGATCCCGCGCATTCCCGGCATTGGCCTGCGCAACGCCAAGCGCATCGTCGAGCTGCGCCGCCTGCGCCGCATCCGCTGGGAAGATTTATCTCGCCTGCGTTGCAGCCTCAAGAAGCTGGCGCCCTTCGTCGTCACCGCCGACTACAAGCCGGCGCAGGGCGCGACCAGTTCCGAGCTGCTGCGCAAGCACATGGCCGATGCGCCGCAGCAGATGAACCTGTGGCCCGAATTGCAGGCGGCATGAGCGCCAGCGCCGGCGCGGATGCCAATGCCAGCGCCGCCGCCCTCGCCGCGACCGCGGTGGCGAGCGTGCGCGCGGGCCAGCCGCTGCCGGTGGACGGTTTCACCGCATGGCGCGCGGTGGCGCGCGAATTGCTGCGCGCTGGCGTGCCGCCCGAGGCGGTGACCTGGGGCGCGCCGGGCGCCGACCTGTTCTCGGGTGCGCCGGCTTCCCAAGCTGCTGCGCATAATGGGGGCGACCTCCTGGCGACTCAAGCGGTTGAGCAGGAGCCTTCCAATGCAACGGCGCCAAGGCCGCATGTCCCTCGCTCCCTGATGGAGATGCTGCAGACCGCCGCCTGCTACCGCGATCACGACCGCTGGGCCTTCCTGTATCGGGTGATCTGGCGCTGGCAACAGGGCGAGCACGACGTGCAATCGCCCGCCGATCCGGACGGGCAGCGGCTGCACGTGATGGTCAAGGCGGTGCGGCGCGAGGTACACGATATGCACGCCTACATCCGATTCCGTGAACGGCCGATCGAGGCCGGCGCGCCCCATTTCGTGGCCTGGTTCGAACCCAGCCACGACGTCCTGCCGCAGGTGGCCGAGCATTTTGTGGCGCGCATGGGCAAGGTGAGCTGGATGATCGCCACGCCCGACGCCAGCGTGCTGTGGGACGGCGCCACCCTGCACCATACCGGCCCGCTGATGTCGAGCGCGGCCGACCTCGACGATGCGGGCGAGGCCCTGTGGCTGACCTATTACCGCAGCATCTTCAACCCGGCGCGCCTGAACACGCAGGTCATGAACAGCCACATCCCGTCGCGCTTCTGGAAGAACCTGCCGGAAGGCGCGCTGGTGCCGTCGCTGGTGAGCCAGGCCGGCCTCGGCGCGCGCCGCATCGGCCAGGTCGAGGCGGTAGGGCGGCGCAGCGGTCGCACGATCCCGATCGAAGCCGAACAGGCGCAGCCCGAGCGCCAGCAGCCGTCGAAGCTGGACGAGTGCCGGCGCTGCGACCTGTGGGAACACGCGACCCAGGCGGTCGGCGGCGAAGGGCCGAAGCACGCGCAGATCATGCTCGTCGGCGAGCAGCCGGGCGACCAGGAAGACCTGGCCGGCCAGCCCTTCGTCGGCCCGGCCGGCAAGCTGCTCGACCGCGTGTTCGAGCAGGCCGGCGTGGAGCGCAAGGGCGTCTACATCACCAACGCCGTCAAGCATTTCAAGTGGGAGCCGCGCGGCAAGCGGCGCCTGCACAAGACGCCGGCGCAGAAGGAGATCGAGGCCTGCCACTACTGGCTCGAGAAGGAGATCGCCACCCGCAAGCCCAAGGTCATCGTGGCGATGGGCGCGACCGCGCTCAAGTCGGTGCTGCAGGCCGGCAGCGCGACGCTCAAGGACAAGCTGGGACGGCCCATACGCCATGGCGACAGCTGGGTGGTGACGATCTACCACCCGTCGTACGTGCTGCGCGTGCCGGACGAGGCGTCCAAGCACGAGGCGTTTTCGGTGATGGTCAAGGGCTTGAAGCTGGCGCAGGAATTATTGGACCGGCCAGATGTGCCGGAGCCGCCGGAAAGCTGACGTATGCATGATATGCGCCGTTCATGTAATTGAAACAGCCGTGTTACAGCGGCTTCGCTGACGCTGCCATTGGCGTAAGATCTGGCGATTCCCATCACCGGATCATTTCATGAGCAAACTCGCCGTACCTGCTTTCTGCATATGCATGCTGGCCGCTCCCGCCTGGGCGCAATCGGAAGATGCGACCGTCCCGGCGCAGGCCGCCGTCGATGTGCTTGAGACCGCCGCCGAACCGGCGCCGGAGCAGATCCACGTCGTGGCCCAGCGCCCCGGACCGGGCATGTGGAAGGTAACGAAGGGCGAGCACGTGTTGTGGGTGTTCGGCATGTACGGGCCGGTGCCAAAGAACATGCAGTGGCGCTCGCAGCAGGTCGAAAACGTCATCATGAATTCGCAGGAATACCTGTCGGCGCCAAGCGTCTCGGCCAGCCCGGGTTTCTTCAGGGGGATCACGCTGCTGCCAAGCTTCATCGGCATGCGCAAGAATCCGGATGGCGCAACCTTGCGTGACGTGATGCCGGCGGAGGAGTATGCGCGCTGGACCACGCTCAAGTCCAGGTACTTGCCCGAGAACGACGACGTCGAGCGCGAGCGCCCGATCTTCGCGGCGGAGGTGTTGTCGAACGCCGCGCGCAAGCAGGCGGGCCTGGTCGACAGCTACGCGGTGCGCAAGCCGCTGCTGGACCTGGTCAAGAAGGCGAAGCTGAAGGAGACCTCGTCGACCTTCCAGCTGCCGATGGACAATGCGCGCACGGTGCTGAAGAACTTCAAGAAATCGACCCTGGGCGACGCCGCCTGCCTGGCGCGTACGATGGCCACGCTGGAGCAGGACATCGAGGCCGCCAGCCAGCGCGCCAATGCCTGGGCCAAGGGCGATATGGATGAAATGCGCAAGCTGGATTTCGCCAGCCGCGAAGAGGCCTGTTCCGGCGCCCTGATGAACAGCGCGGCATTCGATGCCGAGCCCGAATTCAAGCATATGAGGACGCGTGCGAACGAAAAATGGATCGCTTCGGCCGAGAAGGCGCTCGCGGCCAATGCCTCGACCTTCGCCGTGCTGAAGATCGAGGATATCTTCGACCCGACAGGGGTCATCTCGGCGCTGGCGGCGAAGGGATATGCGGTCGAGCAGCCGGATTGATCCGGGGCAGGCGCGGGAGGGGCGGAAAATTGTCAAACCGTCCCAAACGCGCGTAGAATGCTGGCAACGCGGGTGTAGTTCAATGGTAGAACGGCAGCTTCCCAAGCTTCATACGAGGGTTCGATTCCCTTCACCCGCTCCAGTTGCCATTCCTGTGGCTGAGCAGCGCCATCCCGTCTCCGATCGCGATATCCTCCGAGTTCTTCCGTTTTGCCGAGCAAGGAGCGCTTCGCATGAGCCCCGTTTCGCCTTTACGCCGCCACCTGTTGCAATCCGTGCTCGCCGCATCCGGCAGCCTGGCCCTGCCATCGCTCCATGCCGCACCAGGTCCCGCGCCGCTGCTCACCCGCCCGATTCCCTCGTCCGGCGAGCAGATCCCGGTCATCGGCCTGGGCAGCTGGATCACCTTCAACGTCGGCCGCGACCCGCAGGCGCGCAAGGAATGCCAGGAGGTGATGCGCCAGTTCTTCGCCGGCGGCGGTCGGATGATCGATTCCTCCCCGATGTACGGCTCGGCTCAGGACGTGATCGGCGAAGCGATACAGGCCATCAAGCCGCAGCGCCTGTTCTCGGCCGACAAGGTGTGGATCAGCGGCGGCGCGCGTGGCGTGCAGCAGATCGAGGCATCGCGCAAGCTGTGGCGCGTGCCGCGCTTCGACCTGCTGCAGGTGCATAACCTGCTGTCGTGGGAAGAGCATCTGAAGACCCTGCTGGCGATGAAGAAGGAAGGGCGGCTGCGCTATGTCGGCATCACGACGTCCGAAGGCCGGCGCCATGGCGAGATCGAAAAGATCATGGCCTCGCAACCCATCGACTTCGTTCAGGTCTCGTACAATGCCCTTGATCGTGAGGTGGAGCAGCGCATCCTGCCGCTGGCGCGCGAGCGCCGCATCGGCGTGATCGCCAACCGGCCATTCCGCCAGGGAGACCTGACGCAGGCGCTGGCCGGCAAGCCGCTGCCCGGCTGGGCCGCGGACATCGGCTGCACCACCTGGGCCCAGGCGCTGCTGAAGTTCATCGTGTCCCACCCCGCCGTCACCTGCGCGATCCCTGCCACCTCCAGCGTGGCCCACGTGCGCGAGAACCTGCTGGCCGGCACCGGCCGCATGCCCGACGAGGCCCTGCGCAAGCGCATCGCCCAGGACGCCGAAAGGCTGGCATGAGCGAATGGTGGACCGAGTGGGCGAGCTACAGGCTGTCGGACTTGTTGATGTTTTCGCAGCGCAGCTACTACCGGCTCATCGCCTTGTACAACGAGGCGGTCTGGCCTGCGCACCTGCTGGCGCTGGCGGCCGGTCTGGCCATCATCGGCTGCGTTGCGCGTCCCGGTGCCCGTACGCGCCGCGGCGCGCTGCTGTTGCTGGCATCGGCCTGGGCCTGGGTCGGCTGGGCATATCACCTGGAACGCTATGCGGACATCAATACCGCCGGTCCTTATTTCGCGCTCGCATTCGGCGTGCAGGCCCTGTTGCTGTTCTTCGTGGCGCTGCGGCCGCACGGCGCCGCGCCGGCCCACGCGCAGAAACATGTGGCGCTGGGCCTTTCCGCCCTGGCGGTGCTCGGGTATCCGCTGCTCGCGCTGGGCAGTAGTCGCGGCTGGAACCACGCTGAAGTATTCGGTATCGCGCCCGATCCGACCGCCGTCGCCACGCTGGGAGTGCTGCTGGCTTGTCGCGCCCATCCACTCTATTGGCTGATTCCGCTGGCCTGGTGTGCAGTGAGCGGCGCGACCCTGATGGAGCTGCGCGTGGGCTATGCCTGGCTGTTGCCGACGTTTGCGATTCTTGCAGTTGCTGCCGGTTTGCTCTTCAGGCACTCAAGACACTAGCCAGTACATTGATTCCGATGTTATTTGTCACTGCTGGGCAGTTTACGGGCAAGCAGCTGCTTGAGAGAGCTATCGGACATCCCCGGATAACGAATGTCATCAATCCGCCAGCCATTTTTCTTTCTGGCCATACGGTACTCCAGCCGCACCTTCTCGCCGCTGGAAGGATAGGTGAATTCAACGGCCACGATGTCTTTTGGCATGGAACGTATCGTCAAGTCGACGGCAGCCGGGTCCTGTGACGCGAAAATGGGGTCGAAGTCCAGGTTACATATCTCGCCGGTTTTTGCGGCGCAGTGACCGTCTTTGACCAGTAGAGAAGCCAGCTCCTGAGCAAAATAACGGCGAAGGACCGAACTTTCTTGCTGCGCTAGCGGCTTGCCAAAAGCGTTAATCGAACTCGACAGCACCTGCCAGGCGAAGGTCTTGTACAGGCTACCGACAATGGCGACTTGTTCATCTGATTCGCGTGGCGCCGCAGTGGATGGAGCAAGAAAGATGAGAGCAAAAGAGATCGCGCAGAGGGCGCGGCTAAGGACGGTAGACAGCATACTCGGGCCTTTCTCTGCGATAGGTTGGACCAGCCCAGAAGTCTCGTTGGGCAAAATCGGATATCCATTTCTCGCCGTCGAATCCTGCGATATGGCCTGCTGGATTCCCGCCGGAATACGGTTGAATTACCACGATATCGCCCTTTTTAAACTTGAAATGCTCAGGGGCAGGGACGGCGACGACATGGAATCCATTTCTCGTTAGGATAGGCCCCCAATCCTTGGCCCTGAGTGGATGGCCTGAAGTATTGGCGCCAGCAGCTTCAAGCGCCAGCCGAACGAAGCGGGCACATCTGCCTTGACTTTGATTTTTTGCGTTTGTGCGCAAATGCGATGCGAACTTTTCCACATCAATCGACATGATATTGGCGTGTTATTGAAGACACGACCAATTATTATTGTCTCCCTGATGTGAGCATTGCGCATTCGCAATCACCCAGCTGCAACCACATATCGCTCAGCTCGACGTCAGATTGATACCGCCGACATGTATTCAGGTGGCGAAAGCGAAAGCACCCTCGGCCAGTCTTTCAAGAACCTGGGCCTTGCCCGCAAGGACTATGTGCTGGTCACCGAGGTGTACAGCCGCATGGGGCAAGGCCGCAACGATGTCGGCGCTTCACGCGGCCACATCATGGATGCAGTCGAAGCGAGCCCGCAACGGCTGCAGACGGATTACATCGATGTACCAGATCCACGCGACCGATAGCGTCCACTTCCTGATATGGCCTGTGGCGCGCGTTCCAGGCCGACTCAGCTCGACAGGAGATTGCCTGACCTGAATGAATCCTCGCCCGCCACCTTACACACGTGCATGCCACGCAGCAGGTGCCGGTGCGCCGTGCTGGCGAACAGCAGTCCCGGGCGGCTGGCCGCCACCGGCGTGACCTGGCCGCTGACCGGATTGACGATGTCCGCGATCGGCTCGCCGGCCGCCACCTGATCGCCCAGCTTCTTGCGAAACACCAGCACGCCCGCATGCGGCGCCGTCAACGGTTCGACCGCATCCAGCGGCGTCGGACCGCATTGCGCCGGGGGCAGGGCGGCCGTCGGGATGTCGAGCACGCCCTGGTGCGCCAGGTATTGCAGGATGGCCTCGGCATCCCGTTGCGCGTAGTCGTAGTTCACGTCGTTCTCGCCGCGCAGCTCGACGGTGACGGCGGCGCAGGCGGGCGGGATGGCGGCGTCGATGAAATGGTCGGCCAGGTCCCACCACAGCCGGCTGCAGGCTTCGTCGAAGGCTTCGCCGCCCGATTCCTTGGCCACCAGCAGCACGCGTGCGCCCATCAGGTCGGCCAGCGGCTGCACCACCTCGACCAGCGGCGTGCCGGTGTACATGTGCAGCACCGCCTCGTTATCGCAGTGCAGGTCGAGCACGATGTCGGCGTCGATCGCCATCGTCAACAAGGTCTTCTTGAGCGTCGCGGCATTGTCCGCCGGTTCCCAGGCGGCGACCTCGCGCCGCGCATGCTCGCGGATCAGGGCGACGTTGGCCGCGGCGTCCGCGCCCAGCCGGCCTTCGAGCGCGCTCTTGAGCGCATCGGCGGCGTGGCGGTAGGCGCGATTGAAGTTGGTGCCGGTGGACAGGTCGTAGCGGCCGAACGGCGCGCCATGCACGACCTGCGACAATCCGAGCGGATTGGCGGCCGGGACCAGGATGACCTCGCCCTTGATCCGGCCCTCGGCATCGAGCTTTTCCAGCTGCCCGCGCAGCACATGGGCCACCAGCATCGCCGGCACTTCGTCGGCATGGATCGCGGCCTGGATGTACACCTTCTTGCCGCTGCCGGGGGCGCCGTAGTGGAAGGACGTCAGGTGCAGGGTGGCGACGTTGTCGTCGATGGCGATCGGGTGTTTCGTCGAGTGCATGGCAAAGGGCTCCGGCGTTGCTGGGGGAAGACAATGATTATGCTTGATTCCGCCTTGCCGCCACGCACGGCCGATGGCAGGGGCGGCTGCGCTATAATGACAGCCGTTTTTTCCGCATATTCCACTCCCCATGTCTTCTGAAAAGCCCACCAGTGGTCCGGCACGGTCCATGCTGTACGATCCCACCGAACACCGCATCCGCAGTTTCGTCACGCGCGCAGGACGGCTGTCGACCGCGCAGGCGCGGGCTTTCGAGGAGCAGGGCCCCAAGTTCCTGATCGAGTACAAGAAAGAGCCGCTCGACCTCGAGCAGGCCTTCGGCCGCAAGGCGCCGGTCGTCCTCGAAATCGGTTTCGGCATGGGCGACACCACGGCCCACATCGCGAAACTGATGCCCGAGAAGGACTTCCTGGGCGTCGAGGTGCACACGCCGGGCGTCGGCAGCCTGCTCAAGCAGATCGGCGAGCAGGACATCGCCAACCTGCGCCTGGTCCAGCACGACGTGTTCGAGGTGCTGAACCACATGATTCCTGACGGCGCGCTGCACGGCGTGCACGTGTTCTTCCCCGATCCATGGCACAAGGCGCGCCACAACAAGCGCCGCCTGATCCAGCCGGCCTTCGTCAAGCTGCTGTGCCGGAAGATCGCACCTAGCGGCTACCTGCACCTGGCGACCGACTGGGAAGACTATGCGGTGCAGATGCTCGAGGTGTTGAGCGCCGAGCCGGAGCTGGTCAATACCGCCGAGGGCTATGCGCCGCAGCCTGCATACCGTCCGCTGACCAAGTTCGAGAACCGCGGCATCAAGCTGGGCCACGGAGTGTGGGACCTGGTCTTCACGCGCAAGTAAGTGTCTATCCGGGGGCGAATCGTCGTTCGCTCCCCCGTCTTCGTCGTTCATCACCACCTGCTGTTCCGGGCTGCCGGAAGTTCCTAGACTGGACTTGTTGATATACATTAACGAGCACAGAGGAGAACGGCATGTGGAAGCGCATCGAACAATGGAACCGTGAGGTGGAAGCGGAGCAGCTCGCGGTGCTGCGCGACCCCTCGCTGGTGGAGCAGGTGCCGGCCGGCTGCCGCCGTTTCTTCGCCCGCAAGCTGGCCGAGATGTCGCCCGCCGAACGCGAATCCCTGTACCGGTTTTCCAGTGCCGTCAGCACCTCGGCAGCCCTGCTGGCGCTGCTCAAGCTGTGCGTCCTGCTGTCGGTGCTCGGTTTCCTGATCAATCTGGCCTTCCTGCCGTCGAAACCATGGTGGCAAACGGTCATCGCCGCCAATGCGATCGGGATCGCGGTGGCCATGTCGCTGATGGGCGTCTGGTTCAACTACGGGAAAGTCGTGCGCGCCAAGGGCAGGGCGCTGGTCACGATCGTCGGCCTCGGCCTGGTGGGCGGGCTGTTCGGCGGATTGACCGCCATGTTCGAGACGGGCACGCATTGGTCGGTCCTGCTCGACAAGCTGCCCAGGATCGTCGTCACCGTGACACTCGTCGTGACCGCGCTGGTGGCGATACCGACCATCGTGGTTGCCGTGCTGCGCAATCGCCACTATCAGATCCAGGCCGAGCAGCTCAAACGCGATGCCGAACAGGAGCGCCTTGCGCGCGAACTGAGCGAAACCCAGCTGCGCCTGCTGCGCGCCCAGATCGAGCCGCACTTCCTGTTCAACACCCTCGGGGCGGTGCAGCAGCTGGCCGAGCAGGGGGCGCCGCGGGCCGCCGAACTCACGTCCCACCTGATCGACTTCCTGCGCGGCAGCATGAGCGATATGCGTTGCAGCTCAGCGTCGCTGGCGACCGAATTCGGCCTGGTCGGCTCTTACCTGCGGGTGATGCAGATCCGGATGGGCGAGCGCCTGCGCTACACGGTCGATGTGCCCGATGCATTGGCCGCCACCCGGATTCCCAGCATGCTGGTGCTGACCCTGGCCGAGAACGCGATCAAGCACGGCATCGAGCCGTCCCTGCACGGCGGCGAGATCGCGGTCACGGCCCATGACGACGGCGGAACGATCCGCATCCGGGTGCGCGACAGCGGCGTCGGCATGAGCGACACCCCGGGCGCCGGCGCCGGCCTGGAAAACGTGCGCCACCGCCTGCGCCTGGCTTACGGCGAGGGCGCCTGCCTGCTGCTTTCCGAAGCCGAGCCCGGCCTGCTGGCCGAGATCGCCATCCCCTGCAAGGAGCAAGCATGAGCGCCACCGTGCTGGTCGCGGAAGACGAACCGTTGATGCGCGAGCGCCTGCTCGGCCTCTTGGCCACGGCCTGGCCCGAGGCCAGTATCGTGGCGGTTGCCGAGAATGGCCTGGATGCCTGGGACGCCTGGCTCGAACACGAGCCGCAGGTCGTGTTCCTGGACATCCGCATGCCCGGCATGTCGGGGCTGGAAGTGGCCGAACGCATCGGCCGCCGCTCGCACGTGGTGTTCGTCACCGCCTATGACCAGTATGCGGTCGATGCCTTCGATGCCGGCGCGGTCGACTACCTGCTCAAGCCGATCCAGCCGGGGCGCCTGGACAAGGCCTTGACGCGCCTGCGCGAAAAACTGGATGTCCGCCCGGACGATGTCAGCAAGGTGATCCAGCAAGTGAAAGAAGCGTCGCCCGAGCCGAAGCGCGAAAAGCTGAAATGGCTGAAAGCCAGCGTCGGCAAGCAGATCCGCCTGATCGACGTCGAGGAAGTGCTGTTCTTCCAGGCGGACACCAAGTACACGCGGGTGGTGCTGCCTGGCTCCGAGGCGCTGGTGCGCATCCCGCTGAAGGACCTGGTGGGAGGGCTCGACCCAGGGCTGTTCTGGCAGATCCACCGCGGCACGCTGGTGAATGTGAACGCGATCAAGGCGGCCGAGCGCGTCGACGCCGAACGCATGCAGGTGCTGCTGCGCGGCAGCAGCGAGGTGCTCCCGGTCAGCCGCAGCTTTACGTACCTGTTCCGGGAGTGAACCCGGTCAGCTCATCTCGTTGATGATCGCGACGATCTCGTCGCCGTACGAGACGAGCTTCTTCTCGCCGACGCCGGACACGCCGCGCAGCTGGTCGATCGAGGACGGCTTGACCTTGGCGATCTCGCGCAGCGTCGCATCCTGGAACACGACATAGGCCGGCACGCCGTGTTCGCGCGCGGTGCCCATGCGCCACGAGCGCAGGCGGTCGAAGATCGCCTGTTCGTCGCGCGACAGTTCGGTTTCTTCGTAGCTCGAGCGCGAGGTGGACGGACGCTTGGCCTTGACCGGCTTGGCGTACTGGCGCAGCTGCACCTTCTGCTCGCCCTTGAGCACCGGCCGCGCGGCGTCGGTGAGCTTGAGCGAACTGAAGGCGTCGTGGTCGACCGTGACGAGGCCGAGGGCGATCGCCTGCCGCAGGATGGCGCGCCATTCCTGCTCGGAGCGGTCGGCGCCGACGCCATACACGGTGAGCTTGTCGTGGTGCCACTGGCTGATGCGTTCGGTCTGCGCGCCGCGCAGCACGTCGATCACGTGGCCGCCGGCGAAGCGCTGGTCGACCCGGTAGATGGCCGACAGCAGCTTCTGCACCGGCACCGTGCCGTCGAAGCTGACCGGCGGCACCAGGCAGGTGTCGCAGTTGCCGCAGGGGCCGGAGCGCTCGCCGAAATAGTCGAGCAGGCGCATGCGCCGGCAGCTGAGCGTCTCGCACAGTCCGAGCATGGCGTCGAGCTTCATCGACAGCACGCGCTTGAAGGTTTCGTCGGCCTCGGATTCGTCGATCATGCGGCGCTGCAGGACGACGTCCTGCAGGCCATAGGCCATCCAGGCGCTGGCCGGCTGGCCGTCGCGGCCGGCGCGGCCCGTTTCCTGGTAATAGCCCTCGATGCTCTTGGGCAGGTCGAGGTGGCAAACAAAACGCACGTCGGGTTTGTCGATGCCCATGCCGAAGGCGATGGTGGCGACCATGACGATGTTCTCTTCGCGCAGGAATCTAGCCTGGTTGGCGGCGCGCACCGTGTGCTCCATGCCGGCGTGGTAGGCCATGGCGCGGATGCCGTGCTCGTTCAGGAAGTCCGCGGTCTCCTCGACCTTCTTGCGCGACAGGCAATAGACGATGCCGGAATCCTGCGGGTGCTCGCTCGTGATGAAATCGATCAGCTGCTTGCGGCCGGTGGTCTTCTCGACGATCGAGTAGCGGATGTTGGGGCGGTCGAACGACGACACGAACTGGCGCGCGTCTTCCAGCTGCAGGCGGTGCGCGATCTCGGCCCGGGTCTGCTGGTCGGCGGTCGCGGTGAGCGCGATGCGCGGCACGTTCGGGAAGCGCTCGTGCAGGATCGACAGGCGGATGTATTCGGGGCGGAAGTCATGGCCCCATTGCGAGACGCAGTGCGCCTCGTCGATGGCGAACAGCGAGATGCGCGAGGCCTCGAACAGCTCGAGGCAGCGCGGCGTCATCAGGCGCTCGGGCGCCACGTAGACGAGGTCGATCTCGCCGCTGCGCACCAGGCGCTCGATGCGCAGGGTTTCTTCGAACGTTTGGGTCGAGTTGAGGAAGGCGGCGCGCACCCCGACTTCTTCGAGCGCATCGACCTGGTCTTGCATCAGGGCGATGAGCGGGGAGACGACGACGCCGACGCCGTCGCGCAGCAGGGCGGGGATCTGGTAGCACAGCGACTTGCCGCCGCCGGTCGGCATCAGGACCAGCGCGTCGCCGCCGCTGGCCACGTGCTCGACGATCTCTCCCTGCTGCCCGCGGAAGGCGGGATAGCCGAAGACCGTCTCCAGCACATGGAGAGCGCGCGCGCCGAGGTCGGCGCCGATATCGGGATTCATACTGTCTGTTTCAGTGTTTTGGACGAAGGTAAGGCTGGTAGTTTACTCCGACCAGTTGACCAAGCCAAAGTGAGCGGTCACCAGCACCAGGATACCGAATACGATACGGTACCAGGCGAAGATCGTGAAGTCGTGCGTGCTGATGTAGCGCAGCAGCCAGCGCACGCACAGGAAGGCCGCGATAAAGGCCGAGACGAAGCCGAGGCCGAACAGCGGGAAGTCGGCCATCGACAGTGCTTCGCGTTCCTTAACCACAGAATACACCGTAGCGCCAAGCATCGTCGGCATGGCAAGGAAGAACGAAAACTCGGTGGCCGCCTTGCGCGACAGGCCGAACAGCATGCCGCCGATGATGGTCGAGCCCGAACGGCTGGTGCCGGGGATCAGGGCGAAGGACTGGGCGAAGCCGACCTTCAGGGCGTCGAGCGCCGTCATGTCGTCGACGCTCTCGACCCGCGCCGGCGCGTTGCGCAGGCGCTGGCGCCGTTCCACCCACAGGATGATGACGCCGCCCACGACCAGGGCGATCGCCACCGGCACCGGGTGGAACAGGAGTTCGGTGATCGTGGCGCTGAACAGCACGCCGGCGACGGCGGCCGGCAGGAAGGCGATCGCGACGTTGCGCGCGAAGCGCTGCTGGAGCGGATCCGAGCCCAGCCCGGAAAACAGGCGCATGACGCGCTCGCGGTACTCCCAGACGACGGCCAGCACGGCGCCCAGCTGGATCACGATCTTGAATACCGTTTCTCTGACGCCTGTGAAATTGAGCAACTCGCCCGCAAGAATCAGGTGACCGGTGGAAGAAATCGGAAGAAATTCGGTGAAGCCCTCGACCAGGCCCATGATGATCGCCTTGATGGCGAGCGCAATATCCATGAATTGTATTGGTGTGGAAGTGATCTGGGGACGGGCCGCACAGGCAGGCCGGCTCGGGCTCGAAGCTTACCATGAGCCGGGCCGCCACCGTTGGGCTAACTGAACCGTACAGACGATTTTACGGACGGCAATGTGCAGCCGCCCGGCGTCTGGACAGGCGCGCGAATGAAAAAAGCGCTTGCACCGAATGTGAAATCGCGTGCTAAACTAAATCCATGAGTAATCCTGCACTCACCCAATGAGTCTATTATTAGTCATCATCCTTGCCGCGCTGTCCTGGCTGGCATTTCATGACTGGCAGTTGCCCAACGCATTACGCTACCGACCCTTCCAGGGCCGGGTCTGGCGCAGTTCCTTCCCATCCGCATCCCGTAAAGACATCCGCGAATTCCTGTCGGTGTTCGGCGCCGCCTTCTCGTTCGGCGACAGCGACAAGCTGCACCTGCGTCCCGACGACCAGGTGCTGGGCGTGGTGCGCGCGGCCCGGTCCGCACGCTGGATGCCCGACGCATCCGACATCGAGCCGCTGGCGCGCGCCCTGCGCGAGCGCTACGGCCTGCGCCTGGACGAGGTCTGGCATGACGGCTTGACCCTGGGCGGGCTGTTCCAGCGCGTGCAACAGGCGCGCGGCAAATCGGCGAGGTAGGGCGGGCGGCGGCTCGCCGCCGACCCTACGGCGCTGTCGCTTCTTCCAGCTCGCTCAGCCAGCGGATCGCCTGCGGGCGATCATCGCCGCACATTTCATGCGACGGCTGCAGGCCGCCGCAGAAGGCCGGCCGTTCTGCTTGTCCAAAGAGTCGGCAGCGCTCATCCTCTCCCAATTGCACGCAACGCACTCCAGCCGGCTTGCCGTTCGGCATACCCGGAATCGGACTGGTGATCGAAGGCGCGGTGCAGCAGGCGCCACATTGCGGCCGGCACTGGAAAGAGGCGGACATGGACATCGGGGAGTGCTTGGAACGGAGCCCGCCAGTATACCCCGGTCGTCTGCAAGCGGACGGCGACCTCTTCATAAAAACAGTTGAATCTACGGTTACTACCACATTTCGACTAATATAGTTTCGCCTATACAACGGTTGCTTGACTGTACGGACAAGCGCGTTCTATATTGATTGTTCCTTAGATAATTTCTGGGCGGGAATATGGACTGCCAAGTTGACAGCAAGCCGCGCTGGGAACGTCGCAAGGAAGCGCGTCCCAAAGAGCTCCTGGCTTCCGCGATCGAGCTGTTCGTCGAACGTGGTTTCGCCTCTACCCGCCTGGAAGACGTGGCCCGCCGCGCGGGCGTGTCGAAGGGAACGCTCTACCTGTATTACGCCAACAAGGAAGACCTGTTCAAGGCGGTCGTCCGCCAGACCATCCTGCCGATGATCGACGATGCCGAGACCTCGGTGGCGGAGTTCGACGGCAATAGCGCCGAATTGCTGCGTCAAGTGATCCTGTCCTGGTGGGTGCGCATCGGCGCGACCAAGGCGTCCGGCATCAGCAAGCTGATCCTCGCCGAAGCCGATAATTTTCCCGAAATGGCGCGCTTCTACCAGGAAGAGGTCATGGCGCGCGGCATGCGCATGATTTCGAACATGCTCGAACGCGGCATCCGCCGCGGCGAATTCCGCGCGATCGACGTGTCGCAGACGGCGCAGGTACTGATCGCACCGCTGCTGATGCTCTCGACCTGGAAGCATACGATCGCCCCCTGCGATCGCTGTGACCTGCAGCCTGAGGCCTTCCTGGAAGCATTCCTCGACATCACCCTGCACGGCCTGCTTCCCGCATCCAGGTAACTTGCCTATCACGCCAGGGACGGATTTCTGGCGTTCATCCCCTTCAAACTGCAGACTGTCGCAATTTTCCGCTGGCTCGGCCGTGCATCGTTAAGATGTGCGTCCAGAGGCCATTGAGCGATTAGAATATCGGATTATTTATTTTTCCACCGAGAATTGAAATGAATATCGAACAAGCCCGCTTCAACATGATCGAACAGCAAATCCGTCCGTGGAACGTCCTGGACGAAGATGTGCTGGCGCTGCTGCACGTGGTCAAGCGCGAACAATTCGTGCCGAAGGCCTACGAGAACCTGGCGTTCGCGGATGTCGAGATTCCGTTGCCGGGCGGCGAGACGATGTTCAATCCGAAGGTCGAAGCGCGCATCGTGCAAGAGATCGCGGTGAAAAAACATGAGAACGTGCTCGAGATCGGCACCGGTTCCGGCTACATGGCCGCGCTGCTGGCGCACAAGGCGCGCCACGTGACCACGGTCGAGATCCAGCCGGAGAGCGTGACCCTGGCCAGGGAAAACCTGGCCAAGGCCGGCGTCGGCAACGTCAGCGTGGAAGAAGGCAATGGCGCCCAGGGCTGGTCGACGGGCGCCGAATTCGACGTGATCGTGGTCTCGGGCGGCCTGCCGGTGCTGCCGGAAGCGCTGGTCAAGCAGCTGAAGGTGGGCGGCCGCATGATCGCCATCCTGGGCGAGGCGCCGGCGATGAGCTGCCAGCTGATCACCCGCACCTCGGAAACGGCGCACGACGCGGTCAAGGTGTTTGAGACCGTGGCCAAGCCGCTGACCGGCGCCGAAGCGCCGTCGCGCTTCACCTTCTGAGGGCGAGCGATGCGACAGATTACCGCACCCGAGTTGGCCGCCTGGCTGGCCGACCCGGCGCGCGAGCAGCCGCTGCTGCTCGACGTGCGCGAGGACTGGGAATTCGAGACCTGCAGGATCGCAGGCTCGACCCAGATCCCGATGCACCTGATTCCGGTCCGCGTGAGCGAGATCGACGACGACAGGGAAGTGGTGTGCATTTGCCACCACGGCGCGCGCAGCATGAACGTGGCCGCTTTCCTCGAGCGCAATGGATTCAGTAACGTAACGAATTTAACGGGCGGGGTACACGCCTGGGCCGTACAGGTCGATCCGTCGATGCCGAAGTATTGACCTGATCCTCAACTAGATGACTCCTGTGGAGATAGCAATGCAGAAACCCCTACTTGCCGTGCTGCTTGCCAGCGCGTGCTTCTCGCTTAACGCCCATGCTGCCGACCTGATCCAGGTGTACCAGCAGGCGCTGGCCAACGATGCGACGTATGCGAGCGCGCGCGCCTCGCTGGCCGCCGGCCGCGAGCGGATCACCCAGGGGCGTGCGGGCTTGCTGCCGACCGTGGGTCTCAGTGGTGGAATCAGCAAGAACGACAACGAGTTCGATCCATGGAATATCGGCCAGGTAGGCACCTTGCCGAACGGCCAGCCGGGCATCATCGATTCGAGCGGCTCGAACCTGCGCACCAACGAATACACGCTGTCGCTGCAGCAGCCGTTGTACCGTTGGGATCGCTGGCAGACTTACCAGCAGAGCAAGCTGCAGCAGGCGATCGCCGAGGCGCAGTTCGCCCAGGCCCAGCAAGACCTGATCACACGCGTGGCCACGGCCTATTTCGACGTGCTGGCGGCGCAGGATGCGCTCGAGTCGACCCGCGCCCAGAAGGAAGCGACCACCGAACAGCTGGCGTCGGCCAAGCGCAACTTCGAGGTCGGCACCCAGACCATCACCGACACCCACGAAGCGCAGGCCGCGTACGACCTGGTGCTGGCGCAGGAATTCGCCGCCGTCAACGAGCTGGACAACAGGCGCAACACGCTGCAGACGATCATCGGCACCGCGCCGGGCAACCTGGCCCCGCTCAAGCCGGGCGTGACGCTGGCGGTGCCGCAGCCGGCCTCGGTCGATCCCTGGGTGTCGTCGGCCGAGAACCAGAACTACGGCGTGACCGTCGGCCAGCTGCAGGTCGAGATCGCCATGCGCGACATCTCGCGCAACCGCGCCGGCCACCTGCCGACCGTCGACCTGGTGGCGAGCTCGACCCGCCGCGACGTCAACGGCCGCACCGGCAGCTCGGGCGACACCAAGAACAATGCGATCGGCGTGCAGTGGAGCGTGCCGATCTTCAGCGGCTTCGCCGTCACCAGCCGCGTGCGCGAATCGATCGCCCTGGAAGACCGTGCCCGCAACGACCTGGAAGCGACCCGCCGCAACGCGGCGCTGCAGGCGCGCCAGTCCTTCCTGGGCGTGAACAGCGGCCTGGCCCAGGTCAAGGCGCTGGAAGCGGCGGAAGTGTCCAGCCAGTCGGCGCTGGAGTCGAACAAGCTGGGTTACCAGGTCGGCGTGCGCATCAATATCGATGTGCTGAACGCCCAGCGCCAGCTGTACCAGACCCGCACCGACCTGTCGCGCGCGCGCTATGACGTGATCATCAACGGCCTGCGCCTGAAGGCGGCGGCCGGATCGCTGCGCGAGGCGGACCTGGTGCCTGTGAACAGCCTGCTGGGAGAGTGATCTTCGAGCCTGCGCCTTGGGGGCGCAGGTTTGAAAAGCCCGGGTGGCCAGCGTGCTGGCAACCCGGGTTTTTTCATTTTTTAAATTACAGCGCCCGTGCGCGGCGCCACTGGATCAGTTCGGCGATGGTGAGGATCGGGAAGGCGCGCTCTTCGGCGAACTGCTCGATCTGCTCGCCGCGCATCATGGTGCCGTCCGGGTTCATCAGCTCGCACAGCACGGCGGCCGGCTGCAGGCCGGCCAGCCTGGCCAGGTCGACCGAGCCCTCGGTATGGCCGGCGCGCGCCAGCACGCCGCCCGGCGTCGCGCGCAGCGGGAACACGTGGCCGGGACGCACCAGATCGTCCGGCTGCGCATTGCGCGCGATCGCGGCCTGGATGGTGGAGACGCGGTCCGCGGCCGAGACGCCGGTGGTCACGCCATGGCGGGCTTCGATCGAGACCGTGAACGGGGTGCCGTAGCGGCTGCCGTTCTCCGGCGCCATCGGCGGCAGTTCGAGCGCGCGCACCTTCTCGTCGGACAGGCACAGGCAGACGATGCCGCTGCATTCGCGGATCATCAGCGCCATGGATGCAACGCTCAGCTTTTCGGCGGCGACGATCAGGTCGGCCTCGTTCTCGCGGTCGAAGTCGTCGAGCAGGATGACGGGAATACCGGCGCGCATGGCGGCCAGGGCGGCGGCAATACGACCTTCGAGGTCATTGCTGTGAAGGGTGTAGGTAGGGACTAACATGTGAAACGCTCCTCGCAGTGGTTGGCGAAAAACGCATCAGGGCAAAGCGAAACCGCGCACCTGTTCAGCCGCGAAGGCGCGGGTGACCAGGCGCATGACAGCGCACATCTTCTTTCATCCGGACTATACCGTCGGCCCTGGCTTCTTACCAGGTCTGCTGACCCTGCTCAATGGGAGTTGAGCAGGCGCTCGCGGGCTCGACCCGTGAAGGTCATACCGCCGGTGGGGAATCGCACCCCGCCCCGAAGACGTAATTACATTGTGGTGCACTGCTCAGTGGCAGGCGGAGGTGATTGTAGCAGTGAAGAACTGACTCTGCTGAAGAGCGCTCAAAATTAAGAATGTGAGAGAAAGTGCGGTCGTGTTCTGCATGCGTGATCTAACTTCCGCGATTTCTAGCGTTGGGAACCGTCGAATATCTGATCGTAAGCTGCGGAGAATCAGGACAAAACGCATTGTTCGTTGCCGTAAGTGAGAGTCAGAGCAATCGCTCTTGGATTCGAATTGTAAGAGTTATGTTGTCAGTGAAGAGCGCTATGGGGTCGAATAAATTTGAGTTACGTTTATTTTTTGCAATCTCCAAACCGGGCATCTCCCAAGCTATAGTCTACATCGATCACTTGCACGAAAGTCTTTCCCGAGCCAGCAGGTTTTATACAGAATTCTCCTGAGTATCCATCCCTGCTTGATCCTTCACGTTTTGCTTGTAAATAGACAGAGTAAACCTTTAATAACTGAAGCGATTCGAGTGTGCGTTGCGTTGTCCCATTTGGACTTTCCCCAAAAGGAATGCAATGTTTAGGAAATATTTTTGGAAGTGCATTGTAGTCAGTTGCTCTAAAACTCCAAATGGAGTGCGGCAAACTATCATGATCTTCGCCACTTGGTAGTTCATTGATGAATAGTCCATAAAGTGGAAGGCCATTTCTGGTTTCAGAATTATTTGGAATCGAAAAGCAGGGGATTCCGTTCAGGTCCGTAATTCCAACAGTTCCTACTCGTGACAATGCTATCGATGAAGTATGAGTAAGAAACATCATAATAACTGCAATGCAACGTCCAACTCTAAAATGTAAGGATCTGCAGTTCGTCATGGTTCTATCTTGGAAAATTGGCCTTGTTACTTGGATCGCTATTACATTGTGATGCACTGCTCAACAGCAGGCGGAAGGATTGTAGCAGCGGTGTGCGGAATTTGCTGGAGGCGGTCGAATCCTGGCTGCTGCTCCGTCTGTCAATCTTGCCGCGTATCCCATTGCCAGATTGATTTGCCGTAAGAGGACTGAGTATCGGGAAATGTCTCTCCATGTGCGAACCAACGGCGCGAGTCCAGGTATGCTGGCGTAAAGTAGTTGTTTAGTTCCGTGCGATCATTTTCCTCGTCGTAGCTGGCCTTTGTTCCGTGCAAAGGCTATGCTCGACGACTTGATTGCTGGATTCAGCAGTCCCGGCATTCAATCGCACCAGGAGGAGTTGGCAGCATGAGTTCACGCATTCACCCGCAAGCCCGTACCACCCCGAAAATCCGACAGGAGATCAAGGATTCGGGCCTATCCGACCGACAGGCCGCGAAGGTTTTCAACATCAGCCGC
>NZ_JH992922.1:1484809-1486168 GCF_000315425.1 Massilia timonae CCUG 45783
GAATTGCTGCAGCAGACCCGCTTCGACAGCCGTGCCGATTTGCAGACCACATTGATGAACTATTTGAAGCTATACAACCACCACATTCCGCAGCGTGCACTCGATGCAAAGACGCCCATCCTCGCGCTCAAAGAATGGCAGCAAAAACGGCCGGAATTATTCGTTAAGCGGGTTTATGAACAGGCGGGACTTGACAAGTAGTAACCCGCGTTCTGGCACTTCTCACCTGCGAAGAATCGTTGGGTCGTCATTTTAGAATTGAGTGTGGACGATTCGATTTCTTCTACGCGTTCAAATTCTCCCTCTACAATTTCTACAAAGCACCAGCGGGTTGGACGCGCCATGAATGCATACCGTGCAACCACGCTCGGCGCTAATGCGAGATCCAATGTACTGTTCGCGAATTCGTCGCTCGCCAGGTCTGGGTTTGATAAATTTGCCCAAACAAAATCACGCATCGCTGCCTGATCGACCCATAGCTTGGATCGCCCTACAGCCGCCAAAGCTGCGAGTCCTAAATCGTTAAATGTTGAGCTAGGAATAATTTTGCCACCTCGTGATCCATTCCAGGCAAATTGCAGCGATGCATTCGGATCATCGATAGCGATATATACACCAGTTCGTGGTGGAATTTGGTCCGTGTCTGAAATAATTTCTGGCCTCGCCTGGAACTTTGGAATCATCTGTAGTTCCGAAGCATGTTCCGCCCATGCCATTGTAAGGCCGAAGTCACTCCACCAACTTACCTGATAGCTTTTTTGCATTGTCGTATCTATGTTGCGCGCATAATTTGAAAGCTCTGCAAACATAGCGTCAAATTGCTTTTCTTCTTCAATAGTGGCCCATTGCATAGAATATTCACTTAATCCTCGAGCGCACTGATGAGTGCCTGTAACATGGAAAGAGTTTGATGAATGATCCGATATGTCCTCAGCAATAGACTGTTGAAAATCAGCTAAAAACTGCCAGGCATTATTTGACCAATTCTCAGTCGTGTCTCGGTCACCCCATTGTTTGCTGTGTAAGAAACGATCGCGTCCTTCTAGACGACTTTGATTAATTTTTCCTTCGGCGAATGATTTTATCTGGTTCACGCGATCACGAAGTCCCTCCAAGTATTTCAACGACGAGAAGTAATATAGGAGCGCAGCTTGCTTTTTCTGCCATGCAGTGAGTGGAAGGTCGTGGCTCATAACAGTCCTTAATCAAGATGATTTAGTGCTGGATTCTGGTAACTTGCCCAGGTAAGGAGGGGAGGCCTATCCCACCTCGTTATACACAAGTCCGCCAGCCTCACCACGCCGGCTGAAAATCCCGTTTACTTTCAATGACTTGCCAGCGCCCTTGTAAACCTTTGCA
>NZ_JH992922.1:1493963-1607225 GCF_000315425.1 Massilia timonae CCUG 45783
CTCTGGGAAGGGCTGCGCGACGTGCGCGCCTCAGCTCTCACCCTTCAAGCACTACGCGAACTTGGAGACTGACGAGTTGTGTATAACGAGGTGGGGTCAGTCCTGTCGATTTTGAAGACTATCTGCTCTCCTCCGCCCTCAAGATGTTGGTCTGGTAGCGATTTCTTTTTCTGACCAGCCGCTGGGCCTTGCCATGCTTTTAATGTTTCGCCAGGTTTGATGTCGTAGATTACGAATTGACCATTTCCGTTCCAATCTGGCCATACAGCCAGAAACTTTCTCCAGGCAACTTTTGGATCTGGCGAGTTCTGAATCTCGTTAAAGGTTTTTTCGCTTATCCAACAGTCGCTCATTGCCCGACTATTAGGAGATATAATCCGAAATAGCCGTGCTGGCCCTTTAATGGACACGCTGGCCATCTTGTGAAAGGATTCTATGTTGTCATCTGTCAGTGGAGGCCAACCATCTTTTGCCTTTTTATCGACGCGGTAACGTTCTAAGTCGGCTTGTTGCGAAGGGAACTTTAGAGTCTGACCTGCGCTCAACCATGACGGCTTTGGGTTTGATGTTCGCATCATGGTCACCGCTGCTGCTTCGGGAATTGCTCCTCGATAGTGGACATTCTTGACATCCACAATCCCATGAAGACGTCTTAGCGATTCTCTTCCCAGTCGCATGATGATCGCATCGAGTATCTCCTGAATTGGTCCACATGCTTTTCTCAACCCTTCGTCAGCTTTTGCACGAACCCAAACGATCGTATCGAGCGCCACTTTTGCCTTCGCGCCCACGCGAGGAATATGCTCGACCTTGGCGACAAGGGCTTGTGTCGTGTTCACTCCTTTGTCGAACGCGCGCAATAGCGCATCCGGATTTGTTTTGGCCTTGACCTGCTTGATCTCCTTCGCGAGCCACGCGAAAACGTCGTCGACCTTGAGGCGACGGAGATAGTGCTGGCATGTTTCGCGGCGTAGCAGCGCCACCACGCACGTCATCGAGGCATCTACGGCAAGCGAGAATCCCTTGCTTGCTCCCCGTCGTATATACGAGAAGAACACCTTCAACACGCCCTTGACCAGGGACCCAAGAACTGGAAACAGCCCAATGAGCGTCAGCGCCAGCGCAACCCATGCCCACGTATCGTCCGGCTCCTGGCGCAGCTTCTTGCAGTTCGCGACCAAGTCCCGCACATCGCAGACCTGATCGACCAGGGGAATCATCGAGATCGCGGCGTCGGCCACGATCTGTCCGGTGGACCGGTTCTCGTTGAAGTCTCCCTGAATCGCCTCCCAAAACCACTCCCAGGCACTTTTGTCACCCTCCGCTTCTGCTTGTGGTGTGCCGGTACTCCATGCAACTGCACTACGCAACTGGGTAGGATTTATCTCGGCCATTGCTACGCTCCGGCAGGCACTGCGTTATGGGGCAGAATTCAGCGAGTCAATGCTTCCAACGGATCGTGAGGATCCTCATCGTCAGGTTTCCGCGGCTTGTAAATGACCTTCTTGACCGCCTTGTTCTCAACGTTTTCGTGCAAGGCTTTGCCATCCTTGTCGAGCGTTCCTGTGACGACTGGTCCATCCTGAAAATGGATTTCGTAGTCGACGTCGGGAATGCCCTCGGCGATCTCGGGATCGAGGTAGTGCAAGGCAATCCAATGCTGCATCTCGGGGCTGAGTTCCCCCGGTAGATTGCGCAGATTGGCGGTGTTGCGACCGCCCTTGTCGAAGAGGTGCTTGCCACCCTTGACCGAAAACTTCCCAGGGCAGGCAAAGGTAATATCCCCACCTTCCAGCGTGATCGCCGATTCCCCGGCCTGCAGCACGATCTTTTCCTTCGCCTTGATCTCGATCCGGTCATTCACCGACATCACAGTGACTTCCTTGTCCGCCAAAATCTCCAGCTGATCCGTATGCGCCTGCAACGACACCGGTCCATTCGCCGCAATGGCCTGAATGCCACCCGCATGCGAAAACAGGCTGGCCGCGCCACCGGCCACGGTCGACACCGTATGCGCCGCAGCGATATGGAAATCCGACTGCGTCGTCCACTGCATCTGCCCGCCGGCATAGATCACGGTCGATGCCGGCGTCGCCCAATTGATGCTGGCCGCCGAGTCCATCAGCACGACCGCCGCCCCGAATTTTTCAACTGGCTGCCCGCCATCGAGCTCGCGCGACCCCGCCTTGGCCTTGAGCGCCGTCTGTCCCCCAACCGCACCGTCGTACTTGCCCCTGGCCTGAGGATCGATCAGCGCGATGAATTCCTCCTGCGCCTTGGCCACCTCGCTACTAAACAGCGCCTGCGACTGGCCCGCCGCATCCTGCAGCGCGT
This sequence comes from Massilia timonae CCUG 45783, assembly GCF_000315425.1. GTDB lineage: Bacteria > Pseudomonadota > Gammaproteobacteria > Burkholderiales > Burkholderiaceae_D > Telluria > Telluria timonae. The sequence continues at coordinate 1,496,298 of NZ_JH992922.1, forward strand.
CGCCCAGCGACTGCGCCGCCTTGAACTGCGCCACCGCCTCGGCCACATCCATCTGCGTCGACGTGATCCCGCTGCCGAGCTGCGGCCGCGCACTGGTCGACAGCAGCACGCCTTCACCGCCGCGCACGACCGCCCAGGCATCGGTGCGCAGCTCGAAGCCGCTGCCGCGATAACGGCCACGTTGTGACGTGCCGGGTGGCTGCTCGATCAGATAGCCGAGATTGAGTTCGCTGCCGGCGCTGCTGCTTGCCAGCCGCGTGCGCAGCTGGCCGGGCGTATCGTCCACCTGCCACTGATTGAACCCACCGCCATCGAAGTTCCGGCTATGAATCCCGGACAGCACGCCGGCGTGATCTGCGCCCGAATCCACGCCAGCCGGAAAGGGCGGCAGGTCGACCCCGTTATGCAACTGCGCCACGATGACCGGCCGGTCGATGTCTCCTTCAATAAAATCCACCAGCACCTCGGTGCCGATGCGCGGCGTGAACACAGTGCCCCAGTTCGGCCCGGCCAGCGCCTCGGCCACCCGTATCCAGCTGCCGGAAGCATCGTTGCCCGGCGCGCTGCCCCGTTCATCCAGGTTGTGCGCCACGCCGCCGGGATTCGGGTTGACGCCACGCTGCCACGCGAACTGGACTTTTACCTGATGGTCGCGCGTGCTGGTGGCGACCGCATTCGGCAAGCCGACCACCAGCGCGGTCTGCGGACCCAGGCTCGTGCAGGGATGCGGCGCGGCGATCGCGGCCGGCACCAGCGCCACTACGTCGCGCACGCAGGCGAAGGTATTGCGGTAGGTGCCGCTCTCGACCTGCTTCGCCGCGCCCGCGATGCCGGTGTCGAAGTTGTTGCGCGCCTCGTGTTGCACCCACAGCACGGTGAAGGCGTTGGCGCCGGCCGGATAGCGGTCGTGCTGGGTCAAGCTAAAGCCATGTCCGGCCGCCAGCCGGCGCACGGCGCCCGCGCCTTCGAAGACCTTGTTGTCCAGCTCGAGCGCCAGCAGCATCAACTCGCTGTGGCCACGCATCGCGGCGCCGGTGTCGCCGCCGATGCGTTCGCCGCTGCCGTCATGGATGGAGAGCGCGGGCAGGGCGCCGGCATCGAGGTGCGAATTCAGTTCTGCCGCCGGCGCCAGCAAGATGGCCGGGTTCCAACTGCTGATGCTGACGCCGTTGGCTGCTACCCGGCGCCGCGCGTGGAAGGTGTCGATCGCGTCGTCGCGCTCGGTCGCACGCACGCCATGAAAGCGCAACGTCGCGCCGCCGGGCGTTGGGGGAATCCGCGCCCGCCGGTCGAAGATCACCAGCCGGTGCCGCGCCTGGCCGTGGTCGGCGCCGGCCACTGTCTCGAATGGGGAATGATCGAAGCGCCAGCTCAAACCTTCGGATGCGAGCAGCCGCGCGAAGAATGCGTAATCGCTTTCGCGGTACTGGGTGCAAACGGGCCGTGGCGCCAGTTCCTGCGTCACGTCGAATGCGACGTCCACCTGTGGATAATCGGCCAGTAATTCACAGACGATGTCGCGCACCGTCTTGTTCTGGAACAGGTAGCAATCGCGCCGCAGCGTCAGCAGCGCCAGCGCCGGTTCGAGCACCAGGCGGTAGCGGGCGACGCCGCCATCGGCGCCCAGCCAGGACGCTTGCGTGCACAGGCCATGCCAGGCGCGCCGGCCGCCGTCCGGCTGCAGCAGGCCGACAGTCAATTCTTCGCCGATGAAGGAAGACAGGTCGAGGTCGGTCGAGGTGCTGAGCGCATCGACTTCGAAGCGGAACAGTTCGTTGGTGGCCTCGCGTCCCGCGAAGCGCTCCGCTACCAGCGATTGCGGCAAGCCGCTTTGCTGGCTGCTGGCCAGGGTGAGGAGCCGCGCGTGCTGGCTCAGGCCCGTGCCGTACAGGCCGAGCGAAGCGGGGGGAGGAAAGGCTCTCATTGGCGCGGGCAGGCCTGGATGGACATTGTGCACTCCGTCATATTGGCGGCAATGTCGATCTTAAGAGAGCGGGTCTTTCAGGTGATGCCTGCAGGCATGACGGTCGTCAAGCCGCAAGTGGGATATGCGCAGCGGGTAGATCGGGATAAAAAAATGGCGCGGTGCCTGGAAGCGCCGCGCCATCCTTGCTGAAAATCCAGTCAGCGCTTAGTTGCTCAGCCCACCACCGCCGGCATTGTCGGCGCGCTCGATCAGCTCGACCTTGTAGCCGTCCGGATCGGTGATGAAGGCGATCACGGTGGTGCCGCCCTTGACCGGGCCCGGTTCGCGGGTGATGTTGCCGCCGGCTGCGCGCACCTGGTCGCAGGTGGCGTAGATGTCTTCGGCCGAGATCGCGATGTGGCCGTAGGCCGTGCCCATGTCGTAGCTGTCGGTGCCCCAGTTATAGGTCAGTTCGAGCTCGGCGTGGTCCGGGTTGCTGCCGTAGCCGAGGAAGGCCAGGCTGTACTTGTATTCAGGATTGTCGCTGGTGCGCAGCAGTTTCATGCCCAGCACCTTGGTGTAGAAGTCGATGGAGCGTTGCAGGTCGCCGACCCTCAACATGGTATGCAGGATGCGCATTTTGGCTTGCCCTATGTGTTTCGAAGAACCGCCATTCTATGCGTTCGACGGCATCCTTGCCGGAGGCGCCGCAGGCAGGACGGCCCGCGGCGCGCCGGATCAGTTCTCGAGCCTGGCGTCGAGCGTGATCTTGGCATTCAGCAGCTTCGACACCGGGCAGTTTTCCTTGGCCGTGGTGGCCGCCTTGTCGAAGGCTTCCTGGCTGGCTCCCGGGATCTTGGCCACCAGGTCGAGGTGCACGGCCGTGATCGAGAAGCCGCCCTCGACCTTTTCCATCGACACCGTCGCCTTGGTGCGCAGCTCGTCGGCGGTCAAGCCGGCCTGGCCCAGCTGGCCCGACAGCGCCATCGTGAAGCAGCCCGCGTGCGCCGCGCCGATCAGCTCTTCGGGATTGGTGCCCGGCGCGTCTTCGAAGCGGGTATTGAAGCCGTAGGGCTGGTCCTTGAGCGCGCCGCTGCCGGTCGAGACCTGGCCCTTGCCGTCCTTGAGGCCGCCGCTCCAGACGGCGCTGCCATCGCGTTTGATCGTCATCTGTTATTTCCTTTCCGTGTCGTTGTCTTCGGGCGCCGGTTCGGCGTCATGGTCGCGCATGTCGCGGTGGCGGTCGGGCTGCGGCGCGGCCTGGCCGGTCGCGCCGGGGGCCGGATCGACCGCCTCCGAAATGCCGGGCGTGTTGCGCGAATCGGTATCGACCAGGCCCTGCTCGAGGTCCTTGGCCGCCTGCTTCATGACGCCGCGCGGTTCCTGGTCTTGCCCGTCCGGCGTCTCGTCGCGTTCATGCGGCTGGCGTTTGACGCCATCGTTGCTCATCGGTTCCTTGGTATTGACGAACCGGTCCTTGGTTTCGGTCACCATGGTGCTCTCCTTTGCATTTTCGTCATCATCATCGTAACTGCCTGTCGGTGAATGAGTCGCGCAATTGAACTCCGTAATTTGATGATGCTTTTTTGCAATTACCTCGCTAAGATGAGCGCTTGACCGTATTGACGGAACGCACTGTGACCCCAGACATCCTGACCCACGACGCCGGCATTGCCTGCAAGAACTGCGGTACGACTGCGCAAGGCAATTACTGCCAGCAGTGCGGGCAGGCCACCCACCTGCACGTGCCGAGCGCGCGCGAATTCCTGCACGAGTTCATCGCCCACTACGTGGCGCTGGAGGGCAAGCTGTGGAAGTCGCTGGCCCTGCTGATTGCCAAACCGGGCTTGCTGACCTGCGAATACATCGAGGGCCGCCGCGTGCGCTATCTGGAGCCGCTGCGCCTGTATCTCACCTTCAGCATCATTTTCTTTGCGCTGTTCAAGCTCAGTGGCGTCGAGGTGGCGCGTTTCGACGAGCCGTCGCCGGCCCTGGCCGCGGCGGTGGCCGAAGGGCGCGCCAAGGAGACGGTGCTGGGCCCGGCCATGGGGGCGGACGCCGCCGAGTACGAACGAGTCCTGGCCGTGCTGAACCAGAAGGCCAGCAACGTGCATCCGGTATTGCGCGAGCGCGTGGCGCGCTTCCTGTCCCTGTCGCCGCAGGCGCAGAAGGCCGCGCTCAAGCAGGCTTTCTACAGTTATACGCCGTATGCGATCTTCGCCATGATGCCGCTGTTCGCGCTGTATATGAAGATCCTGTACCTGGGCGCCGGGCGCCGCTACGGCGAGCATTTCCTGTTCGCGCTGCACGCGAATGCCTTTGCCTTCCTGATGCTATCGGTGATGATCCTGGTGCCGGAAAGCTGGAAGTTCATCACCTTCGCGCTATTGCTGTGGCTGGTGTGCTACCTGCCGCTCGCGATGCGCCGCGTCTACGAGCGCAGCTGGGTGGGCACCGTCATGCGCTGGGTCGTGCTGATCTTCGCCCACGTCGTGACCCTGGCCTCGGCCGTATTGACCGTGATGGGCATGGTACTGATGGGCTGAACTTGCAGGTCAGGGGCGGCGCCCGCTATACTGTTCATTTATACAGTCATTACCGAGCGCCGTATGGCAGCCGCAGGGATTATCGGTTAATCTCCAGCGTACGCTTAACCCTCAACTGCAGAGAACGTCATGCCCGCTTCGCCCCAACCGCAACAGATCATCGCGCTCGTGGTGCGGCACAACACGGCAGGCGTCGAGGAGCCGGTCGGCCGCATCCGCGATTTCCTGCAAGAGGCGGGCTACCGCGTGGTGTTCGAGGCCGATACCGCGGCGCACCTGCAACTGGATAACATCGATTCGATGACCGTGGCCGAGATCGGCGCGCAGGCGAAGATCGGGATCGTGGTCGGCGGCGACGGCACCATGCTCGGCATCGCGCGCCAGCTGGCCGAGTACGACATTCCCCTGGTCGGCATCAACCTGGGCCGGCTCGGCTTCATCACCGACATTCCGCTCGACGACATGCTGCCGGCGCTCGGCGAGATCCTGCAAGGCCGCTCGCGCGCCGAGAAACGCACCCTGCTCGAGGCGCGCGTGATGCGCGGCGGCGAGCAGATCTTCTGCAGCGTGGCCGTCAACGACGTGGTCGTGGCGCGCGGCACCGGCGCCGGCATGGTCGAACTCAAGCTGACCGTCGACGGTCAATTCATGTACAACCAGCGTTCGGATGGCCTGATCGTGTCCACGCCCACCGGCTCCACGGCCTACGCGCTGTCGGCCGGCGGGCCGCTGCTGCATCCGAGCCTTGGCGGCACGGTGCTGGTGCCGATCGCGCCGCATGCGCTGTCGAACCGGCCGATCGTGGTGCCGGATACCAGCGAGATCGTGGTCGAACTGGTCAGCGGACGCGACATCAGCGTGAACTTCGACATGCAGACCTTCACCAGCCTGCAACTGGGCGACTGCATCGTCATTTCGCGCTCACCGCACACGATCACCTTCCTGCATCCGCTCGACTGGAGCTATTACCACACGCTGCGCCAGAAGCTGCACTGGAACGAATACCCCACCAACGACGGCAGGCTCAAGTAATACGCCGGAATTGTCCGCCCGACTTGTTCGCCACAGAATCGCCAATCACCGGAGACCCGATTTTTCATGCTGCGCACACTGACCATCCGCGACTTCGTCATCGTCGACGCGATCGAACTGGAGTTCTCGAACGGCTTTTCGGTGTTCACCGGCGAGACCGGCGCCGGCAAGTCGATCCTGATCGATGCGCTGCAACTGGCGCTGGGCGGACGCGGCGACGCCAGCATGGTGCGCGAAGGCGCCTCCAAGGCCGACATCACGGCCGATTTTTCGCCGACCGCGGCGGCGTCGCGCTGGCTCGAGCAGCACGAATTCAGCGTCGAGGAGGGCGGGGCGCTGCTGCGCCGCGTGATCGACAACGCCGGCCGCTCCAAGGCCTATATCAATGGCGTGGCGGCAACCGCGGCCCAGCTGCGCGACCTGGGCGAGCTGCTGGTCGACATCCACGGCCAGCATGCCCACCAGTCGCTGCTCAAGCCGGACGCCCAGCGCGCGCTGCTCGACAACCAGATCGCGGTGCGCGATCCGCAGGCGCGCATCGAGGCGCAAGCCGTGTCGCAAGCCTGGCGCGCCTGGCGCGCGCTGGTGCGCCAGCGCGAAGAATACGAGACCAATGCCAAGAACGTGCTGATCGAGCGCGAGCGCCTCGAGTGGCAGGTCAGCGAGCTGGATAAACTGGCGCCGAAGGCCGGCGAATGGGTCGAGATCAGCAATGAACACAGCCGCCTGTCGCACGCCGCCAGCCTGCTCGAAGGCGCCCAGGAAGCCTTGGCCGCGATCTCGGAATCGGAGCATCCGATCCTGTCGCAGCTGTCCTCGCTCAATGCCAAGCTCGGCAAGCTGGTCGACGTCGACGCCCAGCTGCAGGCGGTGCTCGACTGCATGGAGCCGGCCCGCATCCAGCTGCAAGAGGCCGTATCGGAGCTGAACAACTATATCGACAAGGTCGAGCTCGACCCCGAGCGCCTGCGCGACGTCGATGCCCGCATGGACGCCCTGCACAGCGCCGCACGCAAGTACCGCGTGACGCCCGAAGAGCTGCCCGACGAACACGCGGCGCTCGGCGCCAAGCTGCGCCAGCTGGCCGACGCCACCGATATCGAAGGCTTGCGCAAGCAGGAAGACAAGGCCAGGGCCGTCTACATGGACGTGGCCGGGCGCCTGTCGGCGCGCCGCGTCAAGGCCGCCGCCGAACTGGGCGCGCAAGTGACGGCCGCGATGCAGGAGCTCAGCATGAGCGGCGGCAGCTTCGCCATCGGCCTGAACAGCGGCGAGCCGGGCGCGCATGGCCTCGAACAGGTGGAATTCCTGGTCGCCGGCCACGCCGGCGTGGCGCCGCGTCCGCTGGCCAAGGTGGCCTCGGGCGGCGAACTGGCGCGCATCTCGCTGGCGATCTCGGTGATCACCTCGAACGCGACCACGGTGCCGACGCTGATCTTCGACGAGGTCGACACCGGCATCGGCGGCGGCGTGGCCGAAGTGGTGGGGCGCCTGTTGAAGCGCCTGGGCCAGCAGCGGCAAGTGCTGTGCGTGACCCACTTGCCGCAGGTGGCGAGCCAGGCCAACCAGCATTTCCAGGTGGCCAAGGGCACGACGGGCGAGGGCCGCACCGTGTCGCGCATCGACGTGCTCGACAGCCGCGCGCGGGTGGAAGAGGTGGCGCGCATGCTGGGCGGGATCGAGATCACCGAAACCACGCGCAAGCATGCGCGGGAGTTGCTCGCTTCCTGAACCACTGCGGTTCGCTACAGAACTCTTCATTCCGATGTCATGCCGCTTTCTTCATTCTGTGGCAGAGTGACGTTCGACCTGCGGCCTTCGCGCCGCAGCATCGTCCGCCACCCCCAACCATGGAAGGAATTCGCATGAGCATCGAAAAAGTCCTGTACCGCGCCCAAGCCACCTCGCAAGGCGGCCGTGAAGGCACCTCGAAAAGTTCCGATGGCGTTCTTGACCTGAAACTGAGCACGCCGAAGGAACTCGGCGGTGGCGGCGGCCCGGGCACGAATCCGGAGCAGCTGTTCGCGGCCGGCTATTCGGCCTGCTTCCTTGGCGCCCTCAAATTCGTGGCCGGCCAGGCCAAGGTCGCGCTGCCGCAAGACCTGACCATCACCGGCGACGTCGGCATCGGCCAGATCCCGACCGGCTTCGGCATCGAAGTCGACCTCACCATCAAGGCCCCGGGCATGGACCAGGCCCAGCTGCAAGAGCTGGTCGACAAGGCCCATATCGTGTGCCCGTACTCGAACGCCACCCGCGGCAATATCGACGTGCGCCTGCACGTGAACACTTGATTCTGGCGGCATAAGACGTGTCCGTGGCGCAAGCGCCACGCAAGGCGGTGGCGGCGCCCTCGCAAAAAGAGGGCGCCGCCTGCCGGGTCGGCAGGCTGCACTTATAATAGGCAGGTCCTGTCAACATCCCTCATGTATGCCATTCCGTAAAGAACCGCCTCACATCCACGGCAGCGTGTCGCGCAGCGCGATCGTCCTGGTCAACCTCGGCACGCCGGACGAGCCCACCCGTTCCAGCGTGCGCCGCTACCTGAAGCAGTTCCTGTCCGATCCGCGCGTGGTCGAGATCCCCAGCCGCATCTGGTGGGTCATCCTGAACCTGTTCATCCTGCCGTTCCGTTCCGGCCAGTCGGCCGCCAAATACCGCACCATCTGGACCCGCGAAGGCTCGCCCCTTCGCATCCACACCGCCCAGCAGGCCGCAAAACTGCAGGCGTTGCTGGCCGAACGCGGCCACGAAGACGTCAAGGTGGCGATGGCCATGCGCTACGGCACGCCGTCCCTGCCCGACGTGCTCGATCAACTGAAGGCCGATGGGTGCGACCGCATCGTCGTGCTGCCCGCCTACCCGCAATATTCCGGCACCACCACCGCCTCGATCTGGGACGCGGTGTTCAAGCATTATGGCCAGGTGCGCAACGTGCCCGAGCTGCGCCTGGTGAAGCACTACCACGACCATGAAGGCTATATCAACGCGCTGCGCGACAGCGTGCAGGCCCACTGGGACGCCCACGGCCGCGGCCAGAAGCTGGTGATGAGCTTCCACGGCACGCCCAAGCGCACCCTGGAGCTGGGCGACCCGTACTTCTGCGAATGCCAGAAGACCGGGCGCCTGCTGGCCGACGCGCTCGGGCTCGGGCCGGACGACTACCTGGTCACCTTCCAGTCGCGCTTCGGCAAGGCCGAATGGCTGCAGCCGTACACCGCGCCGACCGTGCAGCAGCTGGCGCGTGACGGCGTCGAGCGCATCGACGTGCTGTGCCCAGGCTTCACCAGCGACTGCCTCGAGACGCTGGAAGAGATCTCGATGGAAGTGCGGCACGATTTCGAAGCCAATGGCGGCAAGCAATTCCACTACATCCCCTGCCTGAACGCCTCGCCGTCCTGGATCCACGGCATGGCCGAGATCGCCGAGCAGCACCTGATCGGCTGGTCCACGATCCAGACCCCGGCCCAGCGCGAGGCCCGCCGCCTCGACGCCGAGCGTGGCGCGCAAAACGCGGCCCGCCTGGGCGCCTGACCCTCCACATGCCGGCGCTACGCTGGCATGTTTTTACGGACGTCCGCAAGCGCTTGCTTATTGACAACCTGCTAAAATGCCAGGTTGTTGGTGCTGGGTGCCGTGTTTATCTGTTTTTCAGATGCCATCTCTGCAATTCCCCTTGAAATTGTAGGAGATCGCCCCATCTGGGGCGCTGTGTATCGATCCGGATACGTTTCTAACTCAGCCAAGTCCTTGATTCTAGGAGTTTTTCCGATGCAAGACCAAGAAAACAAAGAGGTGCTCGACCAGCAAGCTGGCGAAGCGCCTGCCGCTGACGCCACTGAGGGTGCGACCGCACAAACCGCCGCTCCGGCCGCGCCATCGGCCGAACCGGGCCTCGAAGAACAACTGAGCGCGACCGAAGCCAAGCTGGCCGAGATGCATGACGCCTTCATGCGCGCCAAGGCCGAAGCGGACAATATCCGCCGCCGCGCCCAGGAAGACGTGAGCAAGGCCCACAAATTCGCTATCGAAAGCTTCGCCGAGGCCATGGTGCCGGTGCGCGACAGCCTGGAAATGGCCGTCAAGGTCGAAGCCCCGACGGTCGAGTCGATCAAGGAAGGCGTCGAAATGACCCTCAAGCAGCTCACCGCCGCGTTCGAGAAGAACCGCCTGGTCGAAGTGATGCCGCAGGCGGGCGACAAGCTGGACCCGAACAAGCACCAGGCCGTGGCCGTCGTGCCGTCGGAACAGGAAGCCAATACCGTGGTCACCGTGCTGCAGAAGGGCTATATGATCGCCGACCGCCTGCTGCGTCCGGCCATCGTGACCGCCGCAGCGCCGAAATAAGGAGCCGCAGTGGCATCTGTGTGTGTTCTAACTGACGCTGTCAACTGAGCCACTTGAAAGCACGCTGCCCCTTCCCAATATTGAATCCATCAGAAATTCACAAATACTAAAGGAACACATCATGGGCAAAATCATCGGTATCGACCTGGGCACCACCAACTCCTGCGTCGCCATCATGGAAAACGGTACCCCGAAGGTGATCGAGAACGCCGAAGGCGCGCGTACCACGCCGTCGATCATCGCCTACCAGGAAGACGGCGAGATCCTCGTCGGCGCGCCGGCCAAGCGCCAGGCCGTCACCAACCCGAAGAACACCCTGTTCGCCGTCAAGCGCCTCATCGGCCGCAAGTTCGACGAGAAGGAAGTGCAGAAAGACATCTCGCTGATGCCATACCAGATCGTCAAGGCCGACAACGGCGACGCCTGGGTCGGCGTGCGCGACAAGAAACTGGCAGCCCAGCAGATCTCGGCTGAAGTCCTGCGCAAGATGAAGAAGACCGCCGAGGACTACCTGGGCGAAGAAGTCACCGAAGCCGTCATCACCGTGCCGGCCTACTTCAACGACTCGCAGCGCCAGGCGACCAAGGACGCCGGCCGCATCGCCGGCCTGGACGTCAAGCGCATCATCAACGAGCCGACCGCGGCCGCGCTGGCATTCGGCCTGGACAAGACCGACAAGGGCGACCGCAAGATCGCCGTGTATGACCTGGGCGGCGGCACCTTCGACGTCTCGATCATCGAGATCGCGGACGTGGACGGCGAGAAGCAGTTCGAAGTGCTGTCGACCAACGGCGACACCTTCCTGGGCGGCGAAGACTTCGACCAGCGCGTGATCGACTACATCATCGACGAATTCAAGAAGATCAACGGCCTCGACCTGTCGAAAGACCCGATCGCCCTGCAGCGCATCAAGGCGTCGGCCGAGCGCGCCAAGATCGAACTGTCGTCGTCGCAGCAGACCGAAATCAACGAGCCGTACATCGCCATGGCGAACGGCGCGCCGGTCCACCTGAACCTCAAGATTACCCGCGCCAAGCTCGAATCGCTGGTCGAGGAACTGATCGCCAAGACCATCGAGCCATGCCGCATCGCCATCAAGGATGCCGGCGTCAAGGTCTCGGACATCGACGACATCATCCTGGTCGGCGGCATGACCCGCATGCCGAAGGTGCAAGAGAAAGTTAAAGAGTTCTTCGGCAAGGATGCGCGCAAGGACGTGAACCCGGACGAAGCCGTCGCCGTCGGCGCCGCCATCCAGGGCTCGGTCCTGTCGGGCGAGCGCAAGGACCTGCTGCTGCTGGACGTGACCCCGCTGTCGCTGGGCATCGAGACCCTGGGCGGCGTGATGACCAAGATGATCCACAAGAACACCACGATCCCGACCAAGTTCTCGCAGGTGTTCTCGACCGCCGACGACAACCAGCCGGCCGTGACCATCAAGGTCTACCAGGGCGAGCGCGAAATCGCGCAAGGCAACAAGAGCCTGGGCGAGTTCAACCTGGAAGGCATCCCGCCGGCAGCACGCGGCACCCCGCAGATCGAAGTGACCTTCGACATCGACGCCAACGGCATCCTGCACGTCGGCGCGAAAGACAAGGCCACCGGCAAGGAAAACAAGATCACCATCAAGGCCAACTCGGGCCTGTCGGAAGAAGAAATCCAGAAGATGGTGAAGGACGCCGAGCTGAACGCCGAAGAAGACAAGAAGGTCAAGGAACTGGCCGAAGCCCGTAACCAGGGCGACGCGCTGGTTCACTCGACCCGCAAGTCGCTGACCGAATACGGCGACAAGCTGGACGCGGCTGAGAAAGAGAAGATCGAAGCGGCGATCACCGACCTGGAAGGCGCGATCAAGAGCGGCGACAAGGCGGACATCGACGCCAAGACCGCGGCCCTGTCGAGCGCAGCGCAATCGCTGGGCGAGAAGATGTACGCCGACATGCAGGCGCAGCAAGCTGGCGGCGCGGGCGCCGCGGGTGCGGGCGCCGGCGCGGCCGGTGGCGAACAGTCGGCCAAGCAGGACGACGACGTGGTCGACGCCGACTTCAAGGAAGTGAAGGACGCCAAGTAAGCGTCTTTGGCGCGGGAACGAACAGCTTCCCGCGCACAGGCCGAGCCGACACCTTCACTGGTCATCGGCTCGGTTTTTTTGTCAGAGATACAGCAGATAACTTTAGGTGCCGACCATGGCGAAGCGTGATTTTTACGAGATCCTCGGGGTCGCAAAGGGTGCGTCGGAAGACGAGATCAAGAAGTCGTATCGCAAGCTTGCGATGAAGTACCACCCTGACCGCAACCCGGACAACAAGGAAGCGGAAGAGAAGTTCAAGGAGGTCAAAGAGGCCTACGAGATGCTGACCAATCCGGAGAAGCGCGAAGCGTATGACCGCTACGGTCACGCCGGCGTCGACCCGAACAGCGGCATGGGCGGCGGCTTCGGCGGCGGCGCCGGTGGTTTCGGCGATGCCTTCGGCGACATCTTCGGCGACATCTTCGGCGGCGGCCGTGGCGGCCGCGGCGGCGGTCCGCAGGTGTACCGCGGCGCCGACCTGCGCTACAACCTCGAGATCACGCTGGAACAGGCGGCCCACGGCTTCGACACCACCATCCGCGTGCCGAGCTGGGACAAGTGCGACACCTGCCACGGCAGCGGCGCCAAGCCGGGCACCCAGCCCGTGACCTGCACCACCTGCGCCGGCCACGGCCAGGTGCGCATGCAGCAGGGCTTCTTCAGCATCCAGCAGACCTGCCCGAAATGCCATGGCAGCGGCAAGATCATCCCCGAGCCGTGCGCGGCCTGCGGCGGCGCCGGACGCATCAAGCGCAACAAGACGCTGGAAGTGAAGATCCCGGCCGGCATCGACAACGGCATGCGCATCCGCTCGTCGGGCAATGGCGAGCCGGGCACCAACGGCGGGCCGCCGGGCGACCTGTATGTGGAGATCCACATCAAGCAGCACGCGGTGTTCCAGCGCGAAGGCGACGATCTGCATTGCGAAATGCCGATCTCGTTTTCCAAGGCGGCCCTGGGCGGCGAGATCGAGGTGCCGACGCTCACCGGCAAGGTGTCGTTCACGGTGCCCGAAGGCACCCAGACCGGCAAGACCTTCCGCCTGAAGGGCAAGGGCATCAAGAACGTGCGCTCGGGTTACACCGGCGACCTGTTCTGCCACGTGGCGGTCGAGACCCCGGTCAAGCTGACCGACAAGCAGAAGGAACTGCTGCGCGAGTTCGACCGCCTCACCAGCGAAGGCGGTTCCAAGCACAGCCCGCAAAGCAAGGGCTGGATGGACAAGGTCAAGGACTTCTTCGAATAAGCATCCCCTTACCGCCGACAGCGCGAGCATCGGCGGTTTTTTTTGCCTGCCGGCTTGGCAATATGCCAACCGGTCGCGCCGGGGCCGCGAAGCAGGTGCCGAGACCGCGCCCATCAACACTGTTACACTTCGTGTATTTTGAGGAGTGCCTCGCCAAGCGCCTGCGCAGAACGGGCCTGGCAACGTCCCGCGCGGGACGGCAACACACAGCATAAGGAATCACAATGGACAAGTACAAGACCAAGGGATTGACCGCGGCGGAGCTGTTCGAACGGAACCGTACCTGGGCCGCCTCGATGGTGGCCGAAGACCCGAACTTCTTCAAGGCGCTGCAAGACCAGCAGGCGCCCGAATACCTGTGGATCGGCTGCTCGGACAGCCGCGTGCCCGCCAACGAACTGCTGGGCATGGCGCCGGGCGAACTGTTCGTCCACCGCAACATCGCCAACGTGGTCGTGCACTCCGACCTGAACTGCCTCTCGGTGCTGCAGTTCGCGATCGACGTGCTCAAGGTCAAGCACATCATCATCTGCGGCCACTACGGCTGCTCGGGCGTGCATGCGGCGCTGACCGACGGCCGCGTCGGCCTGGCCGACAACTGGCTCGGCCACGTGCGCGACGTGCGCGACAAGCATGGCAAATACCTGGGCAACGTGGTCGGCCGCGCCGCCACCAACCGCCTGGTCGAACTGAACGTGGCCGAGCAGGTCATGAACACGGCCCACACCACCATCGTGCGCGACGCCTGGGAACGCGGCCAGCCGCTGACCATCCACAGCTGGGTGTACGGCGTGCATGACGGCCTGTTGCGCGACCTGGGCATCACCATCAGCAGCTTCGAGGAAATCACGCCGAAGCTCGAGCGCGTGCTGAACGGCTACGTGGACGGCGGAGAAGTGCGTGACGAACGCCGCGGACAGTGATCTCGCGCGCCTGCGTGACCTCGTTCGCGTATTCGTGGACGAGCGCGACTGGGACCAGTTCCACACGCCCAAGAACCTCGCCTCGGCCCTGAGCGTCGAGGCGGCCGAGCTGCTGGAGCATTTCCAGTGGCTGCAGACGGGCCGCGCCGAGGAGCTCGGCGCTGCCAAGCTCAAGGAAGTGCGCCACGAGATGGCCGACGTGCTGGTCTACCTGGTGCGGCTGGCCGACAAGCTGGACGTCGATCTGTTCCAGGCGGTCGAAGAAAAGATGGTGCTCAATCGCGCCAAGTATCCGGCCGAGCTCGTCCGTGGCGATATGCGCAAGTACGACGAGTACGAGAAGTAGAAAGGCTTCGCCTTCACGTATCCACCGGGCGTCGGCATCCCGCCGACGCCCACCCCTCCAGCAGTACCGCGATCGCCATCCCTGGCGCTGGCCCCTGTCCTTGAACCCCACAATTGCTTCATAAAGATTCGTGACAGCCAGAAACGTGTGGGCCTTCTTTGTCGAATGACATTAAACTTTTGACATTGGAATAGCAGTTTTTGAGCAGATCGGCAGGAGAGCCGCCGCCGTGGATCCCATGGCGCTTGATCTGGATTAAAGGCCCTCGCGCAGGACCGGATTGCCCGTACCATGGTCTCGCGCGCTCGAACACAAGGTAGACACCATGCGCCCCATCGTCATCGTTCCCGCATGCACGCGTGATTTCGGCGAACACCCGTACCACGCGGCCCAGCACAAGTACGTCGACGCCGTCACCCTCGGCGCCGATTGCGCGTCCCTGATCCTGCCGTCGCTCGGTGCGTCGCTGGACCTGGACACCCTGTTTGGCACCATCGACGGCATCATGCTGACCGGTTCGGCATCGAATGTGCATCCCAGTTATTACTCTGAAGAAGTGCTCGATCCCTCGCTGCCGCAAGACCCGGCGCGCGACCAGACCACCTTGCCGCTGATCCGCGAGGCGGTGCGGCGCGGCGTGCCGATCATCGCGATCTGCCGCGGCTTCCAGGAGATGAACGTGGCGCTGGGCGGCAGCCTGCACCAGGCGGTGCAAAGCGTTGCCGGCAAATTCGACCACCGCGAGAATCCCGAGCTGGGCATGGACGAACAGTATGGCGACGCCCACAACGTCAGCCTGTGCCCCGGCGGCCTGCTGGAACGCATCCTGGGCGTGCCCGAGATTCCCGTCAATTCGCTGCACGGGCAGGGCGTGAACGAACTGGCGCCCGGCCTGACGGTCGAAGCCTTGGCAGAGGACGGCCTGGTGGAGGCATTCACGGTGTCGAACGCGCCCGGCTTCACCCTGGCCGTGCAGTGGCACCCCGAGTGGCGCATCCAGCACAATCCGTACTCGATGAAGATGTTCGGGGCCTTCGGCCAGGCGTGCCGCGAGTACCATGAGCGGCGCTGCGAAAATCATGACCGGCGCCGGAGCGCCGCATGAGCGCCTCTACCAAGGGGCCGGGATCGCGGCCCCCCGACTCTCCTGCCTGCTGCACCCTTCAACGACAGTGAGGCAACTACATGGCAATTCGCGAAAAGTTCAGCTATACTGATATGGAAGAGTGGCTCGATGCAAAGCGGGTCACCGAGATCGAATGCCTGGTCCCCGACCTGACCGGGGTGGCGCGCGGCAAGATCCTGCCGCGCGTAAAATTCGCCGACGACCGTGGCATGCGCCTGCCCGAGGTGGTGCTGGGCATGACCGTCACCGGCAACACGCCGGAGCGCGATGACGCCTACGAGCGCGCCATCTCGAGCATCGACCGCGACATGATCCTGCGCGCCGACCCGACCACCATCACCATGGTGCCGTGGGCGGCCGACCCCACCGCGCAAGTGATCCACGACTGCTATTACGCCGACGGCCGGCTGGTCGATTTCGCCCCGCGCAGCGTGCTGCGGCGCGTGCTCAAGCTCTATGAGCAGCGCGGCTGGAAGCCGGTGGTGGCGCCCGAGCTCGAGTTTTATCTCACCGCCAAGAACATCGATCCCGACCTGCCGCTGGCGGCCCCGATCGGCCGCAGCGGCCGCGCCGAGACCAGCCGCCAGGTGTACAGCATCGACGCCGTCAACGAATTCGATCCGCTGTTCGAGGACATCTACGATTACTGCGAGATGATGAACCTCGACGTCGACACCCTGATCCACGAGATCGGCGCCGGCCAGATGGAGATCAACTTCCAGCACGGCGAACCGCTGGGCCTGGCCGACAAGGTCTTCTATTTCAAGCGCACCCTGCGCGAGGCCGCGCTCAAGCACGATATGTACGCCACCTTTATGGCCAAACCGATGGCGGGCGAGCCCGGTTCGGCGATGCACGTGCACCAGAGCGTGGTCGATGCCGAGAGTGGCAAGAACATTTTCAGCAACGACGACGGTTCGCCCTCGGCGCTGTTCCAGCAGTACATCGGCGGCCTGCAGCGCTACATGCCGTCGGCGATGGCGATCGTCGCGCCTTATGTGAATTCCTACCGCCGCATCGTGCGCGAAACGGCGGCGCCGATCAACCTGCAGTGGGGCATCGACAACCGCACGGTGGGCTTCCGGGTGCCGGTGTCGGGTTCGCAGGATCGCCGGGTCGAGAACCGCGTGATCGGCGCCGACGCCAATCCTTACCTGGCGCTGGCGATCACCCTGGCCTGCGGCTACCTGGGCATGACGGAAGCGATCGAACCGTCACCGATGGTCGAAGGCAATGCCTACGATATGCCGGTGGAGCTGCCGCAGGGCCTGTCGGAGGCGATCACCCTGCTGCGGCGCGAGGACCGGCTGCGCGACGTGCTGGGAGAGCGCTTCATCGACGTCTACACGGCGGTGAAGGAGCTCGAGCACCGCGAGTTCATGCAGGTCATCAGCCCGTGGGAACGGGAGCATTTGCTGCTGCATGTCTGAGCGGCAGGCGCGCGCCTGACGAGCGACCGCTCGTCAGGCTCGCGCCTCCAGCACCTGCTGCGCCTCGCCGCGATTCTTGAACACCTGCGGCGCCAGCGACCCCACCACCATGCCGATGAAGGCGGCGATCAGCCCCGCCAGCTGGCCCGGGAAGTGCTCGCCCAGCGACGTGATCTGCTCGAAGAACAGGATCCAGGTGAACAGGCCGGCGCCGATCGAGAACATGGCGCCCTGGGTGGTCGCGCGCTTCCAGTACAGGCCCATCACCAGCGGAATGAAGGCGCCGACCAGCGGCACCTGGTAGGCGCCCGAGACCAGCTCGTAGATCGAGGTGCCTTCCATCGCGATCGCGTACAGCAGCACCAGGGCCGCGAACACCACGATCGAGATGCGCATCGCGAACAGCTGTTCGCGGTCGGTCATGCCCGGACGCAGGTTCTTGAGGATGTTTTCCACGAAGCTGGTCGACGGCGCCAGCAGGGTCGCCGACGAAGTGCTCTTGATCGCCGACAGCAGGGCGCCGAAGAACAGGATCTGCATGAACAGCGGCATCTGCGTCATCACGAAGGTCGGCAGCAGGCGCTGGTAGTCGTTCTGGGCCAGGTCGAGCGCGGTGCTGCCCATCACGACCACGGCGGCGGCCACGATGAACATCGGCACGAAGGCGAACACGATGTAGCTGGCGCCGCCGACGATGGCGCCGGTGCGCGCGGTCGGCGCGTCCTTGGCCGACATCACGCGCTGGAACACGTCCTGCTGCGGGATCGAGCCGAACATCATCGTGACCGCGGCGGCGATGAAGAACATCACGTCCTTGAGGCTCGGCTCGGGCAGGAAGCGCCACAGGTCGGCCTGCTGGGCCATCGCCAGCACGTTGCCGGCGCCGCCGGCCAGGTCGGCGGCGAACCAGGCGATCACGCTCATGCCGACCACCAGCACGATCATCTGGATGAAGTCGGTCACGGCCACGGCCAGGAAGCCGCCCACCACCACGTAGATCAGCACCGTCAGGGTGCCGACGATCATGCCCACCGCCGGCGACATGGCGCCGGCGGTCAGCACCGAGAACACCAGGCCCAGCGCCGTGATCTGGGCCGCGACCCAGCCCAGGTAGCTCAGGATGATCGCCACCGAGCAGAACACCTCGATGCCCTTGCCGTAGCGCTGGCGGTAGTAGTCGCCGATCGTCAGCAGGTTCAGTTTATAGAGCCGGGCGGCGAAGAACATGCCGACCAGGATCAGGCACATGCCGGCCCCGAACGGATCCTCGACCACCGCGTTCAGGCCGCCCTGCACGAACTTGGCCGGGATGCCCATCACGGTCTCGGCGCCGAACCAGGTGGCGAAGGTGGTGGTGATCACCATGATCAGCGGCAGGCTGCGGCCGGCGACGGCGAAGTCGCTGGTGTTCTTGATCCGTGTGCCCGCCCACATGCCCAGGGCAAGCGTACCCAACAGGTAGAGCACGACGAAAGAGATCAGGGTGATATTCATGCTGGTGAGTGCTCCGAAGGCCAGGAATTATTATCGGGCGGAAAATTCGCGATTATAAAGGCAGAACCCGGCGGTAAGTGCAACTTTGCGCCGATTTGCCAATCGATGTTGCCTGAGAGTAAATTCGATCAGATTGCCATCTCACGCAGCAGCTTCGAAGCTTCGCGGTTGGCGCCAATGCAGGCGCCGTCGCGCATGAAGATCTGCAGCTGCGACTGCTCGTCGGCGCGCATCGATTCGACGAAGTCGAGATTCACGAGCGCCGAGCGGTGCACGCGGATGAAGCGCTGCGGGTCGAGCTGTGTCTCCAGTTCCGAGATGCCGATGCGCACCAGGAAATGCTGGCCACGCGCCACGATCACCGTGTACTTCGAATCGGCCTTCATGTATTCGATCTCGCCCACCGCGAGCGGGAAGATGCGGCCGCGGTCGCGCACCAGGATGCGGTCCAGCCGCGCCGGGCCGCTCGCCGCGCGCGCCAGCGCATCCTCCAGGCCGGCGCGGTCCTGCTGCGGTTCGGCGCCATCCAGCAGGCGCGCCACGCTGGCCGCGAAGCGCGCCCTGGTAAACGGCTTGAGCAGGTAGTCGACCGCGTGCAGTTCGAAGGCGGTCACCGCGTACTGGTCGTAGGCGGTGGTGAACACGATTTGCGGCAGGTAGTCGAGCCGGCGCAGCACCTCGAGGCCGGTCATTTCGGGCATCTGGATGTCCATGAACACGACATCGGGGCGCAGCTGCCCGATGCGTTCGAGCGCGCTGGCGCCATCGGCGGCTTCGCCCACCAGGCGCAGGGCGGGATGGGCATAGATGGCGTCGCGCAGCACGTCGCGCGCCAGTGGTTCGTCTTCGGCGAAGAATACGGTCTTGGTGTTCATGTGTCAGGTGCAGGGGAGGGTGACCGAGACGGCAAAGCCGGCCCCGGGACGCGAATCGATTTCCAGGGCCGCGCGCCCGGCGTAGTCGAGTTCGAGGCGGCGGCCGATGGTGCGGATGCCCAGGCCGGGCGAAGCGGCGATCGCCTCCTGCGCGGCGCCCGGACCGTCGTCGCGCACGGTCAGGCGCAGCATGCCGGCCTGCGGGTCGCGCCGGCTCTCGATGCGCAGCAGGCCGGGCCGGGTATACGGATTGAAGGCATGCTTGATGCTGTTCTCGATGAGCGGTTGCAGGGTCAGGGCCGGCAGCACGAAGTCGCCAAGGGCCGGGTCGAGATCCCAGTGCACCTGCAGGCGCGACCCGAGGCGCAGCTGCTCCAGCTCCAGGTAGTCGCGCGAGAATTGCAGCTCGGCGTCGAGCGTCACGCGGTCGGCGCCGGCGCGCTCGGTATCGAGCACATAGCGCAGCATGTCGGAGAACTGGAACAGCGCCGTCTCGGCGGCGGCCGGGTCGCGCTGGGTAAGGGCGATGATCGAGTGCAGGGTATTGAAGAGAAAGTGCGGATTGAGCTTGCTGCGCAGCGCGCCGAGTTCGGCGGCAACGAGCAGGGTGCGCGCCTGCTGGGCTGCAAGCGCCTGGCGCTGGGCGGCGGCAGTGGCGCGCATCGTATGGAACAGGCCGGCCACCACGGTATAGCTCATGACGTTGTACAGGAACGGCCAGACATGCCACTCGATCCCGCGCTCGAGAGGCTCCTGCAGGAGCGTCAGCACCATGTGCGCGCCGAAGGCGAACGCCAGCGCCGCCGTGAAGTGGATCGCGCAGCGCAACCCCAGCCCCACGCCGCGCCGCTCGAACCAGCCGGTGAGCGGCCAGACCAGCGTCAGCACGATTGCCGAAGGCGCGATGCTCACGAAGGCGAAGAAGATCATCGCCGGGTCGAAGTTCCCGGTCAGCAGGGTGTTGGTCTGGAGCACCACCGCGATCAGCACGATGTACACCAGCCAGATGGCGATATAGCCGCGCCACATTGGAGTCAGGAGGATGGACTTGATCAGGTTCATCTATTAAGTATCGTCGAGATTGCGTTGCTTGCGCCATGCCATGCGCTCAGTTGCAGGAAATACGGCGCGAGTTGCGGCTTGGATGCGATGACACGCTTGCCTGCATTATTTTGCATGTTCTTGCATGAAACTGCTTGTTTCGGTACAGTGACATATCAAGCAAGCTGGAGCGAATACATGCAATTGCCGGAAGAACGACGCCAACTGATCGCCGACGCGGTCGAGCGTGAAGGACGGGTCTCGGCGGCCGAGCTGGCGCTACGCCTGTCGACGTCCGAAGACACGATCCGGCGCGACCTGCGCGACCTCGATGCGGCCGGCCTGCTGCGGCGCGTGCACGGCGGCGCGATCCGCCTGCGTCCGGCCGCCAGTTTCGAGCAGCGCGCCGCCAGCGACCTGCCGCGCAAGACGCAGCTGGCGCAGGGGCTGCGCGAGTGCATCCGCCCCGGCGACACGGTCCTGATCGACGCCGGCTCGACCCACCTGGCGCTGGCGCGCCTGCTCGAAGACGGCTGCTGCGCCGCCATCGTCACCAACAGCCCGCAGATCGCGCTGGCGCTGGGTGGTTTCCAGCGCACCCGCATCGTGCTGCTGGGCGGGACCTATCATCCGAACGAGGGCGCGGTGATCGGCGCCGCCACCCTGGCCGAGGTGCAGCGCCTGCGGCCCGACCTGGGCGTGGTGGGCGTGTGCGCGCTCGACCCCGCGCGCGGCCTGGCTGCCTCGAATCCCGAGGAAGCGGCGCTCAAGGGGGCCATGCTGGCCGCGAGTGCGCGGCGCGCGGTCGCCGTCCTCAACGAACGCTTCGACGACCGCGCGCCTTTCCTGTTCGGCGCGCTGGACCAGATCGACCACCTGGTGCTGGAGGCCGATGCGCCGCCTGCCGCCATCGCCTCGCTGCGCGAACGCCATCCCGCGCTCGACATCAAACTCACCGACAAGGCCCCGGCATGACCCACGTCTCCACCATCGAACGACGCAGCATCGAAGCCGGCCGCTGGGCCATCTCGACCGTCTTCCTGCTCAACGGCGCCGGCATCGGCCTGTGGGCCGCCCACGTGCCGACCGTGCAGGCGCGCATGGGCATCGATACCGGCATGCTCAGCCTGGTGCTGCTGACGATTGCCGGCGGCGCCCTGATGGCGATGCCGCTGATGGGCGGCCTGACCGGGCGCTGGGGCACGCGCCGCATGGTGCTGCTGTCGGGCTTCGCCTTCGCCCTGATGACGGCCGTGATCATGAGCATGCCGAACCTGCCACTGCTGTTCGTGGCGGCCTTCCTGTTTGGTGTGTCCAACGGGGCGCTGGACGTGGCCATGAACGCCAACGCCAGCGAGGTCGAGACCGCGCGCGGCCTGCCCACCATGTCGTCGTTCCACGGCTTCTTCAGCCTGGGCGGCCTGTTCGGCGCGAGCCTGGGCGGGGTGCTGGTCGGCCAGGGCCTGGGGCATGGCGAAGGCGCGCTGATGGTGGCGCTGGCGACCGCCGTGGCGCTGGCCCTGACGGCCCCGCGCGTGCTGGGCTTCGCGGCGCACGCGAGCGGCAGCCACTTCATGCTGCCGCGCGGCGCCGCCCTCGGCCTGGGCCTGCTGGCGCTGCTGTGCTTCGCGGTCGAAGGCGCGCTGGTCGACTGGAGCGCGCTGCTGCTCGAGGAGCGCACCGGCGCCTCGCCGGCATCGGCGGCGCTGGGCTACTCGGCGTTCTCGATCGCGATGGCGGCCTGCCGCTTCGCCGGCGACCGCATCATCCTGCGCGTCGGCGCGATGAGGGTGATGGTGATCGGCGGCCTGGCCATGTTCGCCGGCCTGGCGCTGGCGGTCCTCAGCACCAATTTCGTGCTGTCGAGCTGTGGCTTCGCCCTGGTCGGCCTGGGCGCGGCGAACGTGGTGCCGCTGCTGTTCGGCGCCGCCGCGCGCATCCCCGGCATGCATCCCGGCGCGGGCGTGGCGGCGGTGGCCACGCTGGGCTATGGCGGCCTGTTGCTGGCGCCGCCGGTGCTGGGCTGGGTGGCGGTGCACTCGAGCGTGATGGTGGCGCTCGGCGCGCTGTCGCTGTCGGGGATCGTGATCGCGCTGAGCGCGCGGGTGCTCAAGCGCTGATGTACTCGCGCAGCACGGTGTAGACGCCGCCCTGCGATTCGACCAGCGCATACCTGTCGGCCTGCCAGGCGATCGGCGGACCATCCTGCGGCACGGCAACGCCGCCGGCGCGGCGCGCCATGGTGACGTGCGGCCGATAGCTGCGCTGCTCCGGCTGCAGGCCGAGGCCAACCAGCGCATTCGCCAGCCGCGCGTGCAGGGCCAGCAGTGCGGGTGGCTCTGCGAAGGGTTCGAGCACCGCGATTCCATGCGGCCACAGCACGGGTTTGCCGAGATCGATCCGGAACGCTTCGAACGGGACCGCGAATCCAGCGAGGAGTTCGGGCAGGCGTTCGGAGGGAACGTCGCCCAGGAAGTGCAGGGTGAGGTGCAGCTTGTCGGCATGGACCGGCGTCGCGCCGCGTGGCCACTGCCAGGCATCGCGCCGTTCGCGCAGCTGCCCGCGTATCGTGGCCGAGGGCCACAGGGCCAGGAACAGACGCGATGTCTTTTGCTGGCCCATGATGCTCACCTTAGAAGCAGTGCTCCGGCGCCGGGAAGCTGCCGTCCTTCACGGCCGCCACGTAGGCCATGACGGCCGCGTCGATGCTGGTCTGGCCATCCATGAAGTTCTTCACGAAGCGCGCCTTGCGGCCCGGGAACACGCCCAGCAGGTCGTGCATCACCAGCACCTGGCCCGAGCAATCGGGACCGGCGCCGATGCCGATGGTCGGCACCGACAGCATCTCGGTGACTTCGCGGCCCAAGGCCGCCGGCACCGCCTCGAGCAGCACCACGGCGGCGCCGGCCGCCTGCAGCGCCAGCGCGTCGTTCTTCAGGCGCTCGGCGCCTTCGCCGGTCTTGCCCTGCACCTTGAAACCGCCCAGCTGGTGCACGAACTGCGGGGTCAGGCCGATGTGGGCGCACACCGGAATGCCGCGCTCGACCAGCAGGCGCACGGTGTCGGCCAGCCAGGCGCCGCCCTCGATCTTGACCATGTGGGCGCCGGCGCGCATCAGCTGCACCGCGCTGTCGTAGGCCTGCTGCGGGTTGCCGTAGCTGCCGAAGGGCATGTCGGCCAGCACCAGCGCGTTCTTGTTGCCGCGCGCGACCGAGGCCGTGTGATAGACCATGTCGGCCACCGTCACCGGCAGGGTCGAGTCGTGGCCGGCGCACACCATGCCCAGCGAATCGCCGATCAGGAGGATCTCGACGCCGCAACGGTCCATCAGCGAGGCGAAGCTGGCGTCGTAGCAGGTCAGCATCGCGATCTTGTCGCCGGCAGCGCGCTTGGCGAGCAGCGCGGGAACGGTCACGGCCTTCGGCAACGCGGGCGCCGGCGCCGGCGCCGTGGCGGCGCCGGTCGTGGCCATATCGTTACCCTGCAAATAAGAGCTCATACAAATCCTTTGGTAAAACTGGAACGTCCAGATCCGCGTAGTGTAATGCGGCGCCCGCGAACCTGCAGGCAAGTGGTCATGAACGGAAGATGAAGTAGACGGCGCCGACCAGGCACAGGCCGGCCCAGACGTAGTCCAGCTTGAACGGTTCGTTCATGTAGAACATCGCGAACGGCACGAACACGGTCAGGGTGATCGCCTCCTGCATGATCTTCAGCTGCGCCAGCGAGAACTGGGTGTGACCGATGCGGTTGGCCGGCACCTGCAGCAGGTATTCGAACAGCGCGATGCCCCAGCTGATCAGGGCCGCCACGTACCAGGCGCGGTGCTGCAGGCCTTTCAGGTGGCCGTACCAGGCGAAGGTCATGAAGACATTCGACAGGATCAGGAGGCCCGTGGTCTGGGCCCAGACGGGCAGGTTCATGGGTGCGCTTTCCTACGCGAGCTTGGCGATGGTCTGGCCGGCCACCAGCGCCGCGAAATTGCACGCCGGGCCGTGGCCGGGAATGTCGATGTCGGGGGCGATCTCGAGCAGCGGCTGCAGCACGAATGCGCGTTCATGCATGCGCGGATGCGGCACCGTCAGGGTCGGGCTGGCGATGACCTCGTCGCCGTACAGCAGCAGGTCGAGGTCGAGCGTGCGCGGCGCGTTGCGGTAGGGCCGCTCGCGGCCATGGGCCTGCTCGATGTCCTGCAGCGCCGCAAGCAGGTCGTGCGCCGCCAGCGTGGTGTCGAGGCAGGCCACGGCATTGATGTAGTCGTCGCCGCCCGAGTCGACCGGGGCGGTGCGGTACAGGCTCGAGGTGTGCAGCAGCGTGCTGCCGTCGAGCCGCGCCAGGCGCGCCAGCGCATCGAGCACGTTCGCCTGCGCGTCGCCCAGGTTGGCGCCGATCCCGACCCAGGCCTTCATTCTTCCGATCCGGCCGCGGCTGCCGGTGCCGCGCCGCCCTCGCCACTGCTCTTGCGCGGGCCACGACGCGGCCGACGCTTCTTCGGCGCGCCATTGGTGGCGCCGCCTTCGCGCTCGCGCGTGTTGGCCGCGGCCACCAGGCGCTCGCGGTCGCCGCCTTCGGCCGCATAGAACTCGGTCCACCATTCGCCCACCTCGGCAGGCAGTTCTCCCGACTGGCAGCGCAGCAGCAGGAAGTCGTAGCCGGCGCGGAAGCGCGGGTGTTCCAGCAGCTTGTACGGCGCGCGGCCGGCGCGGCGCTCGAAGCGCGGCTGCATGGCCCAGATGTCGCGCATATCGGTGGCGATGCGGCGCTGCAGGGCCAGGTTCTCGGTTTGCGTCTCGAGCACCGCGTCGGCCGCCAGGTGCAGCGCGGGAATCGGCGCCTCGCCGGCGGCGCGGTAGGCGGTCCATTTTTCGAGCACCTGGTGCCACAGGAGCGAGGCGAACAGGAAGCCGGGCGAGACGCCCTTGCCGGCCTTGACGCGCGAGTCGGTGGAATCGAGCGCCAGGGTCACGAACTTCATGCCGATCGGCTGCTCCAGCACCACGTCGAGCAGGGGCAGCAAGCCATGGTGCAGGCCGGCCGAGCGCAGCTCCTTGAGGCAGGCCAGGGCGTGGCCCGACAGCAGCAGCTTGAGCATTTCGTCGAACACGCGCGCCGCCGGCACGTTGTCGATCAGCGGCGCCATGACGGGGATCGGCGCGCGCGTGGTCGGCTCGATCGTGAAGCCCAGCTTGGCCGCGAAGCGCACCACGCGCAGCATGCGCACCGGGTCTTCGCGGTAGCGCGCCTCGGGCATGCCGATGATGCGCAAGGTCTTGGCGCGGATATCCTCGATGCCGCCGTGGTAGTCCAGCACCGATTGGGTGGCCGGATCGTAGTACATCGCGTTGATGGTGAAGTCGCGGCGCGCCGCGTCTTCGTGCTGCGGGCCGAAGCTGTTGTCGCGCAGGACGCGGCCGTGTTCGTCCTTGGGCGCGTTGTCGCTGCCGTTGCCGCGGAAGGTGGTCACCTCGAGCAGGTCCTGGCCGAACATCACGTGCACGATCTGGAACCGGCGCCCAATAATGAAGGCGCGCCGGAACAGCTTTTTTACCTGCTCGGGCGTGGCGTCGGTGGCGATGTCGAAGTCCTTGGGCTTCACGCCCAGCAGCAGGTCGCGCACCGCGCCGCCGACGACGAAGGCCTTGAAGCCGGCTTCCTGCAGGGTCTGCGTGACGCGGATCGCGTTGGACGAGACGTTCTTGGGGTCGATGCCGTGTTCGGCCGGGCCGAGGAT
Source organism: Massilia timonae CCUG 45783 (assembly GCF_000315425.1). Lineage (GTDB taxonomy): Bacteria > Pseudomonadota > Gammaproteobacteria > Burkholderiales > Burkholderiaceae_D > Telluria > Telluria timonae. Next base: position 1,522,412 of record NZ_JH992922.1, read on the forward strand.
GGTCGGTTCGGTGGCGTCGCGCTGGTCTTTCACACCCAGGATTTTACGGATGAATTTTTTAATCATTGAATAGTTGGATGGTTGGCCAGCCCTGTTGCTGCGCGTGGCTCGCGAGCGCGGCGCTCGGATTGGTCGCGACCGGATGGGAGACGATGGACAGCAGCGGAATGTCGTTGTGCGAATCGCTGTAGAAATGGCTGCGGCCGAAGCTGCCGAACGGCTGCCCCAGGCGTTCCAGCCAGGCGTGCATGTGCGTGATCTTGCCCGGGCCCGAGCTCGGGGTCCCGGCCAGGCGTCCGGTCAGGTTGCCGGCGGCGTCGCGTTCGGGCATGGCCGCGATATGGTGCTCGACGCCGAAGGCGGCCGCGATCGGCGCCGTGATGTAGTGGTTGGTGGCGGTGATGATCGCCACCAGGTCGCCGGCGTCCTGGTGCTCGCGCACCAGCCTCAATGCCTGCGGCTTGATGGCCGGCTCGATCACTTCGCGCATGTAGCGCGCATGGAGGGATTCAAGCTCCAGGCGGGAAAAGCTCGCCAGGGTGCCGAGCGCGAACTCGAGGTATTCGACCGGGTCGAGCACGCCGGCGTTGTACTGGGCGAAGAAGGCGTCGTTGCGGGCGCGGTAGGCGTCGCCGTCGACCGCGCCGACCCGCGCCAGGAATTCTCCCCATTCGTGGTCCGAATCGAGCGGCAGCAGGGTGTGGTCGAGGTCAAACAGGGCAAGGTTTTTCATTCTTTGGGTTCAAGCGGCAGATTCTCTTGCAACAGCAGGTCGCGCAGCAGGGGCAGCGTGACCGGGCGCTGGGTTTCGAGCGAATACTGGTCCAGCGCGTCCAGCATGGTCGACAGGGAACGCATGTCGCGTTTGAAATGAGACAACAAATAGGGTAACACGCTGGCCGACAAGGTCAAACCGCGCGCCTCGGCGGCGTGCGTCAGCGCTTCGATCTTCTGGTCGTCCGACAGGCCGTGGATCTGGTACACCAGGCCCCAGCCCATGCGGGTGCGCAGGTCTTCGCGCACCCCCAGCACGGCCGGCGGCACCGGACCGGTGCAGACCATGTAGGCGCCGTGCTCGCGGATCTGGTTGAACAGCGCGAAGGCGTCGATCTGGCGTCGCGGGCTGAGGCGGTCGCAATCGTCCAGCAGGTACAGCGTGACCTCGGGCGCGTGCACGAACTGCTCGGCAGGCGCGCTTGCTGCGATGTAGCGCGAGGCCGGGCTGGCTGCCAGCGCCTGCAGCAGGTGGGTCTTGCCGGCGCCGGTATCGCCCCACAGATAAGCGAAGTGCTCGCGCGAGACGCGCTCGGCGAACAGGTGCATCAGGTGCGCCAGTTCGGCATTTTCCCCCACCTGGAAGGTGTCGAGGCTGTGCGCCGGCTCGGCGCCTAAATCGAGCACCAGCTGTTTCATGGCGTTCGTCGGTTCATGCCCGCGGTAAGGGAAAATGGCATGCCAGTAAGGTGATTTCCGCTGCGCTGTTAATCAAATTAGTTCGTCAAACGGTTATGGGGAGAACCGTTTTGCTAAAATAGTGGATTGACCAGTTTTGCCGGTCGCCTCCTATTTTACCGCCTCCGCTGCCAAATACCATGAGCCAACCATCTAATGTTTCTCTCTCTTACCGCGACGCGGGTGTCGATATCGATGCCGGCGACGCCCTGGTCGAAGCGATCAAGCCGCTCGCCAAGCGCACCATGCGCGAAGGCGTGCTGGGCGGGATCGGCGGCTTCGGCGGTCTGTTTGAGATCAGCAAGAAGTTCAAGGAACCGGTCCTGGTCTCGGGCACCGACGGCGTGGGCACCAAGCTCAAGCTGGCGTTCGAGCTGAACCGCCACGATACCGTCGGCATCGACCTGGTCGCCATGAGCGTCAACGACATCCTGGTGCAGGGCGCCGAGCCGCTGTTCTTCCTCGACTACTTTGCGTGCGGCAAGCTGGACGTGGCAACCGCCACCGCCGTGGTCTCGGGCATCGCCAAGGGCTGCGAAGAGTCGGGCTGCGCCCTGCTGGGCGGTGAAACCGCCGAAATGCCGGGCATGTACCCGGACGGCGAATACGACCTGGCCGGCTTCGCCGTCGGCGCGGTCGAGAAATCGCAGATCATCGACGGCAGCAAGATCGTGCCAGGCGACGTGGTGCTGGGCCTGGCCTCGTCGGGCATCCACTCCAATGGTTACTCGCTGGTGCGTAAAATCATCAGCGTCGCCAAGCCCGACCTCGAGGCCGATTTCCACGGCCGCAAGCTGGCCGACGTGCTGATGGCGCCGACCCGCCTCTACGTCAAGCCGCTGCTGGCCCTGATGGCCTCGATGGAAGTGAAGGGCCTGGTGCACATCACCGGCGGCGGCCTGGTCGAGAACATCCCGCGCGTGCTGCAGGATAACCTGACCGCCGTGCTGGACGCGTCGTCGTGGACCATGCCGCCGCTGTTCAAGTGGCTGCAGCAGCATGGCGGCGTGGCGGATGCCGAGATGCACCGCGTGTTCAACTGCGGCATCGGCATGACCGTGATCGTCTCGAAAGAAAACGCGGATGCGGCGTTTGCCCAGCTGGAAGCGGCCGGCGAGACCGTCTACCGCATCGGCGAGATCCGCGCCCGCGAAGAAGGCCAGGCGCAGACCGTCGTGCTGTAAGCGGCGGATCTTCGCACGCGAGACGGGCGCCTGCGGGCGCCCGTTTTCACATCCGGCCGCTCAGCGCGCCGCGCCGCTGCCGATGTGCTTGTCGAGGAAGGTCTCGACCCGGCCCCAGAAGTCGAGGCGGTTCTTTTCCAGCGACCAGCCATGGCCTTCTTCCGGATACTCGATCCACTCGACGTTCTTGTTGGTGCGCATGACGGCGTTGCGGAACGCGGTGCCGTGGTTGATCGGCACGCGCCGGTCGACCCCGCCATAGGCCAGAATCAATGGCTGGGTGATGCGCGCGGCCTGCTGGATGGGCGAGGTGGCCTTGAACTGGGCCGCGTCCTTAACCGGATCGCCGATCTTTTCAGGCATGCTGTGTTCCTTGGTGTCGCGCGAGACGTCGTCGCTCAGGCTCCAGCCATTGTCGAACAGCAGGCCGATATCGGTCACGCCGACGATATTGATCCCGCACTTGTACAGGTCCGGATCGTTGACCAGGCCCATCAGGGTGGCGTAGCCGCCATAGCTGCCGCCGGCGATGCAGATGCGCTTGGGATCGACGATCCCCTTGTCGATCGCCCAGCGCGCGCCGTCGGCGATATCGTTCTGCATCGCCAGGCCCCATTGCTTGTAGCCGGCGCGCTCATGCTGCGAGCCGAAGCCCTGGCTGCCGCGAAATTCCGGTTCCAGCACCGCATAGCCGCGCGAGGCCAGGAATTGCGACACGGGCGACCAGCCCCAGGAGGCGCCGCGGACGTAGGGGCCGCCATGCACCATGACCACCAGGGGCAGGCCGCTGCGTTGCGCGCCCGGCGGCAGCGTCAGCAGCGCCGGGATGTCCATGCCGTCGCGCGCCTTGTAGCGGAAGAATTGCTGGCGTCCCATCTGCGCCGGCTGCAGGCCGGGGCGCGCTTCGCCGATCTTGTTCAGCGCTTTCGTCCGGGTGTCGTACAGGAAGAAGATGGGGGCGACGACGTCGGAATACGCGGTGACCACGGCCAGCGGCGACGTCGCGTGCCCCGGCACCGAGACCAGGTTGACGGTCGTGGGCAGCAGCTTGTCGACGTCCTGCTGGACCTGTTTCATGGCGGGATCGAACCACTCGTTCGACATCGCGTCGGTCCGGAACAGGACCCCGAGCACCTTGTCGCTGTTGACCACGAGGCCGCCGTCGAAATCGTAGCCGGGGGCGGACAGCAGTGGCTGCGGATCGCGCTTGCCGGTGGCAACGTCGAGGGTGTGCAGCGCCTTCAGGCCGGTCTTGCCGCGGGCCACGACGAACAGGTTGCCGGTCGGGCCGAAGCCCAGCGGCTCGATGGTGTCGGCGGTTTCCTGGAAAATCGGGGAGCTGGCCAGCGCGCGCCACTCGCCGGTGGCCGGGTCGAGATACTGGATCGTCCTGGTGAGGTCCTTGTGGGTGATCGCCAGGCGCGGCTCCCCCTTGTGGTCGAGCAGCCAGCCAAAGGTATTGCCCGGGCGCGGCACGGTGCTGTACTGGCCGGTGACGGTATTGACGCGCAGCAGGTCGACGTGACTCATCTCTCCCTTCATGTTGCCGACCGCCGACGCCACATAGGTGTAGTCCGAGCCTTCCCACGGCATATTGCCGGCGATCCGGCTCTGGACCGGCAGCAGCTTGCGCGCCGTGCGCGAACCCTCGTTGGCCGACCTGCCGGTGCGGCTGGCCAGTTCGACGAAGCGTCCGCCGTCGTGGTCCACTGCATACAGGCCGGGCGCGAAACGCTGGTCGCCCGGCCCCACGCCTTTTTCGTGGGTGTCGAAGACCAGGCGCGTGTCGTTGATCCAGTAAAAGCCGTTGACGTCGGCATCGCTGTAGTTGGCGATGATCTTGCCGGCCTTGGTGTCCAGGTCGATCACCATCAGGAAGTCGCGCTGGCCGGGGGCGCTGGCGCGCACGGCCAGGTAGCGTGCCGTGGGCGAGAGCTTGGCGTCGCCGAATGGGGAGTTGCCGAAGAAGGCGGAGAGGGGAGGCGGTGCGGCGGACGTGGTGGCCGGGGCCGGGGCCTGGGCCTGGGCCGCGCCGCACAGCACCAGCGCCGCCAGCGAGGCGGCGCGCAATGCGCGGGTCAATGCAGTCATGGTTTTCCGTCTGAGATCGTTATTGTCGTAGCGGCCGCGGCGAGGCGACCTGCACGAATCACGATATCATCCGGAGCCCGGCCGGAATCTACTCAATTCTCACCTTGAAGTCACTCCGGCGCCCGGATGTAGTCGACCATGCCCTCGCTGCCGCGGCCGGGCGGCGCGGTGAGCAGGCTGACCACCACCACCGTCAGCATCCCGGCCGGCACCCCGAACACGCCGGCCGCCATCGGCAGGATGCCGAACCAGGCATCGCCCAGGTTGCCGCCCAGCGCCGGACTGGCGCGCAGCATGTAGTACAGGCAGACCGCGAACCCGACCAGCATCCCGGCGATCGCCCCCTGGTGATTGGCGCGCTTCCAGAACACGCCCAGCACCAGCACCGGAAAGAGCGTCGAACCAGCAAGTGAGAACGCCGCCGCGACAAGTGACAGGATGTCGGCCGGCTTTTGCGAGGCCACGTAGGCGGCGATGAAGGCCACCCCCAGCAGCAGCAGCTTGGAAATCGTCACCCGCTTCTGGGTCGAGGCGCCCGGGTTGACCATCTTGTAGTAGACGTCGTGCGACAGCGCGTTGGAGATCGCCAGCAACAGGCCGTCGGCGGTCGACAGCGCCGCCGCCAGGCCGCCGGCCGCGACCAGGCCCGCGATCACGTAGGGCAGGCCGCCGATCTCGGGCGTGGCCAGCACCAGCACGTCAGCGTCGATCGCGAATTCGGCCAGCTGCACGATGCCGTCGCCGTTGATGTCGGCCACGCTCACCAGGGGATTGGCCTTGTCCACGTTGGCCCAGTACGAGATCCAGGTGGGCAGCGCCGAGAAGTCGCTGCCGACCAGCGAGGTATAGATGTCGTACTTGGCCAGCACCGCCAGCGCCGGAATCGTCAGGTACACCAGCAGGATGAAGAACAGGGTCCAGAACACCGAGACCCGGGTGTCGTTCACCGACGGCGTGGTGTAGGCCCGCATCAGGATGTGGGGTAGCGCCGCGGTGCCGAACATCAGGCAGAACACCACCGCCAAAAAGTTATTGCGGCGCCCGTCCGATTCTTCCTTCGTGGCGCCGGGGAAGGGCTCGGCGTGCGGCTCGGGCGGCCGGGCGCGCGCCAGGTTGGCGTCGCGCCGCTCGCTCCATTGCGAGCGCGCCTCGTCCACCGAGTTGGGATAGGTGGCCAGCGCGCGCTCGGCCTGGCGCACCTCGGTCAGCGAGGCGTTGCGCGCGCGCGCCGCCGCCAGCTGGCGCTGGGCGTCCAGCTTGCCGGTCTCCCACGATTCGGGCAGCGCGTCCAGCCGCGCCGCGTATTCATCGGCCCTGCGGCGGAACTCGGCGCGCACCTGTTCTTCGCGCGGGTCGCGCGCCAGTTCGGCTTCGCGCGCGGTCAGCTTGGGCAGCAGCGAGCCATACGCCACCGCGGGGATCGGATTGTCGGCATGCTTGGCCGACAGCCACATGGTCGGAATCAGGAAGGCGACCAGCAGGATGATGTACTGCGCCACCTGGGTCCAGGTGATGGCGCGCATCCCGCCCAGGAACGAGCACACCAGGATGCTCGCCAGGCCCAGGAAGATCCCGACCGAGAAGTCGACGCCGGTGAAGCGCGAGGCGATCAGGCCGACCGCGTAGATCTGCGCCACCACGTAGGTGAACGAGACCAGGATGGTGGCGCCGACCGCCAGCGCGCGCACCGGGGCGCCGCGGCCTCCGCCTTTGTCCCCACTTCCACCGCCGTAGCGCGCCGCCAAAAAGTCGGGCACGGTGTACTGCGCGAACTTGCGCAGGTAGGGCGCGATGAGCAGCGCGACCAGCACGAAGCCGCCGGTCCAGCCCATGATGAAGGCCAGGCCGTCGAAGCCCTGCAGATACAGGCCCCCGGCCAGGCTGATGAAGCTGGCCGCCGAGATCCAGTCGGCGGCGGTGGCCATGCCGTTGAACATGGCCGGCACGCGCCGCCCGGCGACGTAGTATTCGGTGACGCTCGAGGTGCGGCAGATCACGCCGATGATCGCGTACAGGGCGATGGTGGCGAACATGAACAGGTGGCCGATCCACAGGCGCGGCATGCCCTCCTGCTCGAGCAGGGCGACGGCGACCAGGAACAGCGCGAAGCAGCCGGTGTACCACAGGTAGTAGCGCGCCAGCTTGCTGAAATAAGGTGGCTTGCCGCTCATCGTGGCTTATCCCCGGCGCCCGCCGCAGTATTGGCCGCAGCGTCGCGGTCGAGCCGGCGCATGCGCCAGGCATAGAAGCCGATGATGGCCAGCGACACCAGCGAGGCGCCTTGCGCCGCCATGTAGAACGACAGCGGCCAGCCGAACACCTCGAAGCGCGCCAGCTCGCGTGCGAAGAACACGGTGCCGAAGCCGGTCGCCAGCCACAGCGTCAGCAGCAGCAGGGTCATCTTGCGGGTGCGCTCCCAGTGCATGGCGTTGGCGCAGCGGCGCCGCGCCGCGGCGTCATGGTGGGGATCAAGGGGCGGCGTCGGGTTCATGGAGCGGAGGAGGGAAAGTCAGGCGGAACAGGCTGCCCGGGAAGCGCGCGGAGTGGCTGCGCGGGTTGTTGAAGATGTCGATCTCGGCGCCGTGCTGCTGCGCGATCTCGCGCACGATCGCCAGGCCCAGGCCGCTGCCCTGGGTATTGCTGCCCAGGATGCGGTAGAAGCGCTCGAACACGCGTTCGCGCTCGCTCGGGGCGATGCCGGGGCCGGTGTCCTCGACCTCGAGCAGGGCCGGTCCGCCGGCGCCGTCGCGCCGCACGCGCACCGTGACGCTGCCGCCGGCCGGCGTGTAGCGCAGCGCATTGTCGATCAGGTTCGACAGCAGTTCGCGCAGCATCAGCGGCTGGCCGGCGATGACGACCGGGCCTTCGTCGGCGGTGGGCGGCTCGAAGCCCAGGTCGATCTCGCCCGCGAACGAGGCCTGCACCCAGTCCTGCACCGTCTCGCGGGCCAGGCGCGGCAAGTCGATCTCGGCGAAGGCCAGGCCGGCCTGCGGCTGGTTTTCGGCGCGCGCCAGCGCCAGCAGCTGGTTCACCAGGCGCGTGGCCGATTCCGAACTCTTGGCCAGCTGTTCCAGCGAGCGGTGGATCTCGGCCGGGTCGAGCTGGCGCAGGGCCAGCTCGGACTGCATGCGCATGCCGGCCAGCGGGGTCTTCATCTGGTGCGCGGCGTCGGCGATGAAGCGCTTCTGCATCGCCACCGATTCGCCCAGGCGCTCGAGCATGTCGTTGAACGAGCCGACCAGCGGCGAGATTTCTTCGGGCACCTGGCGCGGATCGATCGGCGACAGGTCGTCCTGGGGCCGCGCCCGGATGCGCTGCTGCAGCTCGGCCAGCGGGGTCAGGCCGCGCGACAGCGCAAACCAGACCAGCGCCAGGATCACCGGCAGGATGATGAACTGGGGCAGGATCACCCCCTTGATGATCTCGCCCGCCAGGTGCGCGCGCTTGTCGAGCGTCTCGGCCACCTGCACCAGGGCCAGCGGCGGTTCGAGCGGCGGCTGCGGGGAACGCTCGTGCAAGGGGTCGAGGTTGATGTAGGTGTAGGCGACCCGGATCGGCGTGCCGTGGATGCTGTCGTTGCGGAACTCGACCGCGCCGCTGCGCGCATGCTCGTCGTCGGCGTTCATCCGCGGCCGCGGCAGGTCGCGGTCGCCGTCCAGCAGCTCGCCGTCGGGCCCGGCCAGCAGGTAATAGACGCTGTCGACGTCGTCGGCGCGCAGGATGTCGCGGCCGGACGGATGCAGCTGGCCGGCGGCCTTGCCGGCCACGCTGCGGATCTGCTGGCCCAGCACCGTGACCCGGTCTTCGAGCGCGTCGTCGAACGGCTGGTTGGCGATCGACTTGGCGACGAGATAGGTGATGGCGATGCTCATCGGCCACAGCAGCAGCAGCGGGGCCAGCATCCAGTCGAGGATCTCGCCGAACAGCGAATGGCGGATGTTCTCGTCCGGCTCGGGATTCGGCGGGACGTAGGTCGGCTCGGCCGGCGCGGCCGGGGCAGAAGCCGACCCGTGCTCGGGCCAGGGCGTCAAGCCGGCGTCGCGTTCGTTCACCTGTCGGCGACGGTTGCCGTTGCGGTTGCTGCGCTGCGCTCGGCGGAGGCGCTGGCGGCGGCCTCGGAGAATTTCTCGAGGCAGTAGCCCAGGCCGCGCACGGTGGCGATGCGCACGCCGCCGACTTCGATCTTCTTGCGCAGGCGGTGCACGTAGACCTCGATCGCGTTGTTCGAGACTTCCTCGCCCCATTCGCACAAGTGGTCAACCAATTGTTCCTTGGATACCAGACGGCCGGTGCGCGCCAGCAGCACTTCGAGCAGGCCGAGCTCGCGCGCCGAGAGGTCGAGCATCTGGTCATTGATGTAGGCGCTGCGGCCGACCTGGTCGTAGACCAGCGGGCCGTGGCGCACCACGGTCGGGCCGCCGCCGGCGCCGCGGCGGGTGAGGGCGCGCACCCGCGCCTCGAGTTCGGACAGGGCGAACGGCTTGGCCATGTAGTCGTCGGCGCCCAGGTCGAGGCCTTCCACGCGCTGCTCGACGGAATCGGCGGCGGTGAGGATCAGGACCGGCAGCAGCGAGGCGCGGGCGCGCAGGCGGCGCAGCACCTCGAGCCCCGACATCTTCGGCAGGCCGAGGTCGAGGATGAGCAGGTCGAACTCCTGGGTGGAGAGGGCGGTGTCGGCATCCTGGCCGTTCTTGACGTAATCGATGGCGTAGCCGGACTGGCGCAAGGATCGCGTCAGGCCGTCGGCAAGTACGCTATCATCTTCAGCGAGCAGAATTCGCATAATGGCACCTCGGTTATCGCGTTAGACAAACTCAGACCCGTATTGTGTTTGATTTGTCGCAACAATGCGAGCCTGGCCCCATTTCTTGACAAGATGGCCACGTATTAGTGCTTGCAAAAACCACTGGATTTTTATACAGTAGTGACTCTTGAAGTGCGCGTGCGCGCCCACACCTTGCCTACTCCACGATTGAAAGTACACCATGGACGACAAAAAATCCGCATTGAACGCCTCTGAAAAAGGCAAGGCGCTGGCAGCCGCCCTGGCGCAAATCGAAAAGCAGTTCGGCAAGGGCTCGGTCATGCGCATGGACACCAGCGCACCGGTCGAGGAAGTGCAGACTGTTTCCACCGGCTCGCTGGGCCTCGACATCGCGCTGGGCGTCGGCGGCCTGCCGCGCGGCCGTATCGTCGAGATCTACGGCCCTGAATCGTCGGGTAAAACCACCCTGACCCTGCAGACCATCGCCCAGATGCAAAAACTGGGCGGCACCTGCGCCTTCATCGACGCCGAGCACGCGCTCGACGTGACCTATGCCCAAAAATTGGGCATCAACCTGGGCGACCTGCTGATCTCGCAGCCGGATACCGGCGAACAGGCGCTCGAAATCACCGACGCACTGGTGCGTTCGGGCAGCGTCGACCTGGTGGTCATCGACTCGGTGGCGGCACTGACCCCGCGCGCCGAGATCGAAGGCGACATGGGCGATTCGCTGCCGGGCCTGCAGGCGCGCCTGATGTCGCAAGCACTGCGCAAGCTGACCGGTTCGATCAACCGCACCAACACGCTGGTGATCTTCATTAACCAGATCCGCATGAAGATCGGCGTCATGTTCGGCAGCCCAGAGACGACCACCGGCGGTAACGCACTGAAGTTCTACGCCTCCGTGCGCATGGACATCCGTCGTACCGGTTCGATCAAGTCGGGCGACGAAGTGATCGGTAACGAAACCAAGGTCAAGGTCGTCAAGAACAAGATCGCGCCACCGTTCAAGGAAGCCCACTTCGACATCCTGTACGGAGCAGGCACCTCGCGCGAAGGCGAAATCCTGGACCTGGGCGCCGACAACAAGATCGTCGAGAAATCGGGCTCGTGGTACAGCTATAACGGCGAGCGCATCGGCCAGGGCAAGGACAACGCCCGTCAGTTCCTGGTGGATCGCCCAGCCCTGGCGCGTGAGATCGAAAACAAGGTCCGCGCCGCCCTGGGCGTGCGTGAACTGCCGCCGGTGGCAGCCGGTGGCGACGACAAGCCGAAGCTGCAGGCTGTTGGTGAGTAATCGTCTGGCGAGGGCGGCGCGGCAAGGTAGCGCCGTGGCTGTTCGCGCCATGTTGTCGACGATGGTGTTGCCATGCCAGCACCCGTACTGAGCCTCAAGGCGCGCGCGCTGCGCTATCTGTCGCAGCGCGAGCACAGCCGGTTCGAGTTGCGGCGCAAGCTGGCCAAGTATGCCCAGGAAGACGAAGACGTCGACGCCCTCCTGGATTTCCTTGAAAAGAATAACTGGCTGTCGCAAGAACGTTTTGCCGAGTCCCTGATCAACCGTAAGGCCAGCCGCTACGGCAACAGCCGTGTGGTGGCGGAGCTGCAAAGCCATGGCGTCACCGGCGATGCACTGGTCGAGATCAAGGCTGGGCTGTCCGACAGCGAGACCGCGCGCGCCGTCGAAGTCTGGCAGCGCAAGTTCGGCACCGTCGCCACCGACGCGGCAATGCGGGCCAAGCAGATGCGCTTCCTGTTGCAGCGCGGCTTTTCCCAGCGTGCGGCGCGGGTGGCAATGCAGGGTAGCCCTGCGGACGACGAGTTGTCGTAGGGTGGACGGATTTTCCGTCCACGCGTTCAACTACAATATGCGTCATTACAGCGTGCCTTTGACTAAGATGTACGTCACTACAGCGTGCCTCGAAGGACTTCATCTCCGTGACGCTGATCTGGCGGCCATACCTCTCCAGGCGCCAGCGTGGAGCGCCATCTCCCGATATGCCTAGGGCATATTCCTCAACGGGCGATGGCGCTGCACGCTGGCGCTTTGTTACGCCTGACCGTCCGATCACTGACTGATCCTATCCCAACCACATATCTTTCATTCACCCCGTGAATGGCTTGGCGACTCGCATTAAAGACGGGCGAATAATATAAGCGGCAAACGCGCCGTCATATTCCCCTGAAGTCCCTTCATCTCCTCGTAGTATCCCTTACTAACCTTTCTTTCCCATGCGCCGCTGTGGACGCTGTGCTAAACTTTGCGGGTTTAAGCAGCGCCGCATGAGCGGTTGTTGTCGCAGAAGCTGCGGCAACGTGCACGAAGCACACCGGCTGCATCACTAACCGCCGTCTCGACGGCACTGGTATTTATGCCTTTGTCACCTCCCGTATCGCGCTCGCTCCGGCATACGCGCGCCATCACAGTCGAAGCGTTCGCGCGCGACGATGGCTTGTGGGACCTCGATGCCAGCATCCGCGATGTGAAGACGCGTACTGTCGCGCTTGCTTCCGGCGAACGTCCCGGCGGCACGCCGGTGCACGACCTCAAGCTGCGCGTGACCATCGACCGCGACCTGAACATCGTCGATGCCGAAGCCGCATCCGATGCCGTCCCGTATCCGGGCTATTGCGATACCATCGGCCCTGCCTACAAGAAGTTGATCGGGCTCTCGCTCGTGAACCATTTCCGGTTGCATCTGAAAGACCGCCTATCCGGCGTGCTCGGCTGCACCCATTTGACCGAATTGGCCCAGGTGCTGCCAACCGCAGCCCTGCAAGCCTTTGCTGACGACAATGTCGATGCCCCAGGCGGGCTCGGCGGCTCGTCAACCGACCGTCCATTTGAGCTCGACCGTTGCCACGCCCTGCGCAGCGACGGCCCTGCCGTGGCCAAATACTACCCACGCTGGTCGATCAAGGCCGTCTCGGGTTAGCGTTCGTCGTTTTATTTTTGTAGTTCAACCGTATTTCTAATTCAGTAATAGAAGAAGGGAAGCCAGCATGAAGATCCATGAGTACCAGGGCAAAGAGATCCTCCGAAAATTCGGGGTGACCGTTCCGCGCGGCATTCCGTGCATGTCGGTGGAAGAGGCTGTCAAGGCAGCTGAAGAACTGGGCGGTCCGGTCTGGGTGGTCAAGGCCCAGATCCACGCTGGTGGCCGTGGCAAGGGCGGTGGCGTCAAGGTCGCCAAGTCGATCGAACAAGTCAAGGAATACGCCGACCAGATCATGGGCATGCAGCTGGTGACCCACCAGACCGGCCCCGAAGGCCAGAAAGTGCGCCGCCTGATGATCGAAGAAGGCGCCGACATCAAGCAGGAACTGTACGTCTCGCTGGTCACCGACCGCGTGACCCAGAAGGTCGTGCTGATGGCCTCGTCGGAAGGCGGCATGGACATCGAAGAAGTCGCGCACAGCAACCCTGAAAAAATCCACAACGTCGTGATCGACCCGGCCGTCGGCCTGACCGACGCCGACGCCGACGAAGTCGCCGCCAAGATCGGCGTGCCGGCCGGCTCGATCGCCGACGCCCGCGCCAACCTGCAAGGCCTGTACAAAGCCTACTGGGAAACCGACGCATCGCTGGCGGAAATCAACCCGCTGATCGTGACCGGCTCGGGCAAGATCATCGCCCTGGACGCGAAATTCAACTTCGACGCCAACGCCCTGTTCCGTCATCCAGAAATCGTCGCCTACCGCGATCTGGACGAAGAAGATCCAGCCGAAGTCGAAGCATCGAAATTCGACCTGGCCTACATCTCGCTGGACGGCAACATCGGCTGCCTGGTGAACGGCGCCGGCCTGGCCATGGCCACCATGGACACCATCAAGCTGTTCGGCGGCGAGCCGGCCAACTTCCTGGACGTCGGCGGTGGCGCCACGGCCGAGAAAGTGACCGAAGCCTTCAAGATCATGCTGAAGAACCCGGAACTGAAGGCCATCCTGGTCAACATCTTCGGCGGCATCATGCGTTGCGACGTCATCGCCGAAGGCGTGATCACCGCATCGAAAGCCGTGTCGCTGCAAGTGCCGCTGGTCGTGCGCATGAAGGGCACCAACGAAGACCTGGGCAAGAAGATGCTGGCTGACTCGGGTCTGCCAATCATCGCCGCAGACACGATGGAAGACGCAGCGAAGTCGGTCGTCGCCGCCGCCGCTGGTAAAGCCTAATTCGCTAAGGAAATAAAAATGTCGATTCTGATCAACAAAGACACCAAAGTCATCACCCAGGGCATCACCGGCAAGACCGGCCAATTCCACACCCGCATGTGCCGCGACTACGCGAACGGCAAGGAAGCCTTCGTCGCAGGCGTGAACCCGAAGAAAGCCGGTGAAGATTTCGAAGGTATTCCAATCTACGCATCGGTCAAGGAAGCCAAGTCGGAAACCGGCGCCACCGTGTCGGTCATCTACGTCCCACCGGCAGGCGCAGCCGCCGCCATCTGGGAAGCCGTTGAAGCCGAGCTGGACCTGGCAATCTGCATCACCGAAGGCATCCCTGTCCGCGACATGATGGAAATCAAGGATCGCATGGCCAAAGCCGGTTCCAAGACCCTGCTGCTGGGCCCGAACTGCCCAGGCCTGATCACCCCTGACGAAATCAAGATCGGCATCATGCCGGGCCACATCCACAAGAAGGGCCGTATCGGCGTCGTGTCGCGTTCGGGCACCCTGACCTATGAAGCAGTCGGCCAGCTGACCGCGCTGGGCCTGGGACAATCGTCGGCAGTCGGCATCGGTGGCGACCCAATCAACGGCCTGAAGCACATCGACGTGATGCGCATGTTCAACGACGATCCTGACACCGACGCGGTCATCATGATCGGCGAAATCGGCGGTCCGGACGAAGCGAACGCTGCTCACTGGATCAAGGACAACATGAAGAAGCCAGTCGTCGGCTTCATCGCTGGCGTCACCGCGCCTCCAGGCAAGCGCATGGGCCACGCCGGCGCGCTGATCTCGGGCGGCGCCGACACCGCGCAAGCCAAGCTGGAAATCATGGAAGCCTGCGGCATCAAGGTCACCAAGAACCCGTCGGAAATGGCGCGTCTGCTGAAGGCGATGCTGTAATTCTGACGATCTCTTTATCGACAGCTAAGACGGGGAGCTTCGGCTCCCCGTTTGTATTTGCGGGTCCATTTTTCGTCGCCAATCTCCGTCGTCTGACAAAAATTGCTGTATGGCACTGACAAATTTTGTCACCCGAAGCGCCAATTTTTGTCGTAGCACACGATTTCGTTATGTCGGGATTAATAAAATCGACCGTTTTCTGCTGTTTTCGGGCTGGCACAGCGCTTGCATATAGGAAAGCGTAGCAGCTGAGCAGTACAAGACATGTAGTCCTTATTTTTGAAATACTACCCTGGAGAGAAAAATGAACTTCAAGCAAATGCAAACCAAGAAGGCCGAAGGCGGCTTCACCCTGATTGAACTGATGATCGTTGTTGCCATCATCGGCATCCTGGCAGCTGTCGCCATCCCTGCTTACCAGAACTATGTCGCCAAGTCGAAGTTCAGCGCTGCACTGGCTGAAGTTTCTGCTGGTAAGACTGGCCTCGACGTCGCCCTGAACATGGACTCGAACTTGGCTGCAGATGCAGCGCTGGCCGCCAGCGGTTTGAAGGCTGAGACCTCGAACTGCGACATCAGTTTCGTGGGCGCTCCTACCACCACTGGCGCGATCGACTTGGTCTGCACCATCAACAGCGGCCCAAGCTCGGTGAACGGCGAAACCGTGACCCAGAAGCGTGATGCAGATGGCGCCTGGACCTGCGAAACCAGTATTGATGAAGAGTTGACCGGCAAAG
Source organism: Massilia timonae CCUG 45783 (assembly GCF_000315425.1). Classification (GTDB taxonomy): domain Bacteria; phylum Pseudomonadota; class Gammaproteobacteria; order Burkholderiales; family Burkholderiaceae_D; genus Telluria; species Telluria timonae. The sequence continues at coordinate 1,537,714 of NZ_JH992922.1, forward strand.
CTTGCGAGACTGTTACCGCCCCGTAATTCATGTAATTAGCTAGCCTGTAACAAAAGGCCGCCTTTTGGCGGCTTTTTGCTATCCGGCGATTATTTTTGCTTCAGGTACTGATCCAACCACCCCACCACAGTGTGATGCCACTGCACCGAGTTCGCCGGCTTGAGCACCCAATGGTTCTCATCCGGGAACACCAGCAGCTTGCTCTCGACCCCCTTGCGCTGCAGCGCGGTAAAGGTCCCCAGCGCCTGCGCGGTAGGAATGCGGAAGTCCAGATCGCCCTGAATCACCAGCATCGGCGTCTTCCACTTGTTCACGTGATGAACCGGATTGAAGCGCTCATGGTTCTCCGGCACCTTGAAGTAAGGCCCGCCGCTCTCCCAATCGGTAAACCACTGTTCCTCGGTCGAGTACGCCATGCCGCGCGTATCGAATACGCCGTCGTGATTCACGATGCACTTGAACTCATCCGACCAGTTACCCGCGATCCAGTTCATCATGTAGCCGCCGTACGACGCCCCCAGTGCGCAGTCGCGTGAACGGTCGAGCCACGCGAATTTCTGCACCGCCGCGTCATAGCCCTTCTGCAGGTCGACCAGCGGCTTGCCACCCCAGTCGTTGCTGATCGAATCGGTGAACTTCTGGCCATAGCCGGTCGAGCCGTGGAAGTCGATGAACACGGCCGCATAGCCCGCGCCCGCATACACCTGCGGATTCCAGCGATAGCTCCAGCTGTTGCCGAAGCTGCCTTGCGGGCCGCCGTGGACGATGAAGGCGACCGGATACTTCTGGCCCGGCTGCGCATTCCACGGCTTCATCACGTAGCCGTACACGGTCTCGCCATTGGCGCCGGCAAACGAGAACTGCTCCGATTCGCCAAAGCGCACGTCCTTCAAACGTTCCGTGTTCACATCGGTCAGCTGCTTCGGCTTGCCGCCCAGCTTCATCGAGAACAGCTGCGCGCCCGATTGCAGGTTGGCGTGGGTGTACACCAGCGTGTCGCGCCGCAGGTCATACGCGCCGACCACGCCCTTGTCGGTCAGCGGCGTCACCTTGCCGCTGGCGACGTCGATCGAGAACAGGCGGTGCTGGCCGATGTCTTCGGCATCGACGATCAGCGCCTTGCCGTCCGCACGCCACACCAGGTTGCCGGCCGAGCGGTCCCAGTCGGCCGCCAGCTTGCGCTTCTGGCCGGTGGCCACGTCCATCAGCATGACCTGGTAGCGGTCGGCCTCGAAGCCGGGACGCGCCATCGCGAGATAGGCCAGGGTGCGGCCATCCGGAGAGAAGGTGCCCTTGGTATCCCAGGCTGGATTGTCCTGGGTCAGGTTGCGCGGCCCCGCGCCGCCTGCGGCCGGCACGCTGTACAGGTCGAAGTTGGTCGACCAGGCTTCGGTCTTGCCGGCGATGCGCGCCGAGAAAACGATGGTCTTGCCGTCCGGGCTGAAGCGGTACTCCTCGCGGTCGCCGAACGGCTTCGACGGCACGTCGCCGTCGAGCGAGCCGGACAGGCTGACCGGTTCGCCGCCGGCCTTGCCATCCGCACCGATCGGCGCCGAGAACAGCACCGCGTTGCGGTGGTCGTTCCAGGTATCCCAGTGACGCACGAACAGGCGGTCATAGACCTTGCCGGTGGCCTTGTCCTTTTCCCTGGCATCCAGGCGCGATCTGGTGCAGGCCAGGTCGGCGCAGTCGCGGAACACGGCCAGGCTGAACGCCAGGCGGTCGCCGCCTGGCGCGAGGCGGAAGTTGTCGACGTCCAGCGGCAGGTTCGTCACCTGCACCGCCTCGCCGCCGGCGACCGGCTGGCGCCATACCTGCGACGAGCCCGAGCGCGCCGACAGGAAATAGACGGCGTCGCCCGAAGGCGACCATTCCGGGTCGCTGCTGCTGGACGCATGCTGGGTCAGGCGCTGCGGCGCAGGCTTGGCGGCGCGCAGGTCGACCATCCACAGTTGGGTATTGCCGCGGTTCTTTTCCATATCCGTGCTGCGCACGGTATAGATCACGCGCTTGGCGTCCGGCGACACGGCCGGGCTGCCTACCCGTTCCATATTGACCAGGTCTTCCACGGTAAAGCCGCGCGGCGCGGCCGTTGCGGTGGTGGCGGCCAGCAGGGCCGCCGCCATCGTCAGCAAGCGAAATGTCATTCCATCCTCGTCGATCAGTGCCGCGGCAGGGTGCCGCATGCAAGCTGGCAATTTACCACGTTGCATTACAGGCATGTGAAGCGCTACTGGAAGCCGGCCCAGACACTGTTGAGTACTGGAAATGCATCTTTTTCGATTCTATGACACCATGCGGTTTCAAAAATATGGTTCAACTTCGGGACGTGTAATGACGGATTCTCTTAAAACGGGACAAGAAAGGATCATGTACCGCACCGGCGCCGCCGCCCGGCTGGCTGGTCTGCCGGTGGAAACCCTGCGCGTATGGGAGCGCCGCTACAGCCTGTCGGATGCCCAGCGCTCCGAGCGCGGCCAGCGCCTGTACTCGGCCGAACAGGTGACGCGCCTTGGCCTGCTCAAGCAGCTGGTCGACCAGGGGCATTCGATCGGCGTGCTCGCCGGCCTCAACCGCGACCAGCTGCAATCGATGCTGGGCCTGGACGGCCAGGCCAGGGCCGTGGCGGCGGCCCCGGTGCGGGTGCTGCTGGTCGGCGCCATGCTGGCGCGGCGCGTGGCCGCCATGGGGCAGGGCGCCCTGGGGCTGGACGTGCGCGGCCATTGCGCCGACCTCGCGCAGGCGGCGGACATGTTGCAGGATGATGCAGGCGCCGACGTGCTGGTGATCGAACAATCCGAACTCGACGAACGGGCGCTGCCGGCCATCGCCGCCGCGCGCGATGCGGCCGGCGTCGGGGCGGTCGTCGTGCTGTACCGCTTCTGCTCGAGCGCCACCATTCGCGCCTTGCGCGCGCAAGGTTGCCTGGTGGCGCGCATTCCGGCCGACCTGAATGAACTGGCGCTGCTGTGCCAGTCGGCCCTGACCGGTCATCGCCCGCCGCTGCAGGAGCCGCTGACGGCGGCCGTGGCGCCGCCGCGCTTCGCCGACGAAGACCTGGCCAATATCACGGCGGCCGGCAATCGCCTGACCTGCGAGTGTCCGCGCCACCTGTCGGACCTGCTGCTGATGGTGGGAAGCTTCGAGCGCTACAGCCAGCAGTGCGCCTCGCGCAACCCGCAAGACGCGGCGCTGCACGCCGAGCTGGCGCTGGCATCGGGCCGCGCGCGGGTGGTGCTGGAGGCGGCGATGGAAAGGCTGGCGATCGAGGAAGGATTGCCGTTGCCGAAAGGCTGGGCCTAGACGATCTTGCCGCGGTCGGCCAGCAGCGCCTCGTAAGTCATGTTCTGCAGCAGCGTGTAGTGGACCGGATCGAGATCGATGAACTGCACGCCATAGCTGTACATCTCGGCCTGGCCGTCCGCCGGCTTGCCGACCGCCAGGTTCCGGATGCTGGCCCGGGTGCGCACCTGGGTTTCCCGGTTGTCGGGCGGGACCATCAGCGCGAACCGCAGATCCACGATGTCTTCATCGGGCGGCAAGGGCTGCGACGAATCGATGCGGGCGCCCGTCACCGACACGTTCGCCAGCTGGCAATCCATCGGCGCCGCGACCTTCATGCCGGCCACCCGCACCGGCAGGTCGGCGCGCACCCGCATCGCGCCGCGCAGGCTGGTGCCCTGGATCGAGGTCGGGAATGAAAGATGGACGTAGAACAGGGGACGGCTGAAAACGCGCTCGACCGTGGAGGCGAACGAACACACGTTCACGCCGGAAAACACCCGGATCGTCACGCGCTCGCCTTCGGTCAGTCCGATCGGCACCCCGTCCTCGAAGGGGATCTTGAGGATCAGGTACTCGTCCCTGACGTAGCCGATGAGGCTGGAAAAATGCGCGACCGGCTTGAGCCGCCGGTGCGTGATGAGCTGCAGGCGGACGCCGACCTGCATGTTCAGCGTTTCGAATTCGTATTCCTGGGGCTTCAGCTCATGGGCTTGGGCGCTGTTCATATCGGTAAAACAAGCGGGCGGCCATTGCCGCAGAGAAAAGCCGGCATGATAGCAGCAGCTTTACCTCTGGAATGTATCTTAATGTCACTGCTTGCTTCCGACAGCTGGTAGCAATAAGTCAATGGCGGCCGTATTCGCCTGCCGGCTCCGATGACCTGAGAAGAAAAACGAGCCCCCTCGAGTCAGGTCAGGTTGAGCTGCCATGAAACGCCAAAGCGGTCGCTCAGCCAGCCGAACTTGCGGCTGAACCCATAATTATCCGGCGGCATCAGCAGCTTGCCGCCGTCCGCCAGCCGGGCGAAGGCGGTGTCGAACTCGGCCTCGTCCTGGCACTCCACGAACAGCGACATGGATGGTGTGAAGGTAAACGCGTGCTTGGCCGGACTGTCGATGCAGATCACGGGCTGGCCGGCGAGGGAGAAATCGGCCCGCTTGACGGTCCCTTCGGGGCCCATTTCGCCGCTCTTGTAGTGCTCGATCTGCTTGACTTCGGAGCGGGCGAACAGCGAGACATAGAAACGCATCGCTTCCTCGGCCGAACCTTCGAACATCAGGAATGGAGTGATGCTGCTTGCCATCGTCGACTCCTATCGAGTGATGGAGCGCGGTGCTCAGCGCGCGGGTTTCCAGCCGGACGCCATGGCGTCGGCAAAGCTCTGCCCCATGATCTCGACCGCCTTCTGGTTGGCGCTGATGAGCCGGCCGAATGACTGCTGCTGGACCGACACGGCATTCCTGGTCAAGGCTTCGGCGCACGACTGCGAAGCGGCGATGAAGGCCTTCATCGTCTCTTCCATGATGATCTTGGACGAGCTGATCCAGAGCTGCTCCAGGCTGGCGCGGGTCGAATCCGCGTAGACATTAGCGATCTTCAGGAATGCATCTTGATAGGGCAGGGCGTTCAGCTGGGCGGTCGCTGCGGTGAACTGCGGGTATGCGGTCGTCATGACACATCCTCTCGGGCAGATAGCAGGTTGGAGTGGGGAAAGACGCTTTGGGCGTCGCCCATCAGTATAGGCCGAGTATGGACGTTGTCTACAGCATTGGGCAAGTTGTCGAACCGGTCAGGCGTCGATATCGGCGGTCCAGTCCCCGCTCTTGCCCCCGTGCTTCTCCATCACCCGCACATTGGTCATCACCATCCCCCGATCGACCGCCTTGCACATGTCGTACACGGTCAGCAGGCCCACCTGCACCGCAGTGAGTGCTTCCATCTCGACCCCGGTCTTGCCGATGGTTTCCACCTGCGCCCGGCAATGCACGCTGTTGGCCGCCTCGTCGATCTCGAAATCCACCGTCACGCGCGTGATCGGCAGCGGATGGCACAGCGGCACCAGGTCGCTGGTGCGCTTGGACGCCATGATCGCCGCGATGCGCGCGATGCCGATCACGTCGCCCTTCTTGGCGCTGCCCGACGTGATCAGGGCCAGCGTCTCCGGCTTCATACGGATGGTCCCGGCCGCCACCGCGGTGCGGTGCGTGTCCTGTTTCGCGCCGACGTCGACCATATGGGCCTGGCCGGTGGCGTCGAAGTGGGTCAAATGGTCTGCGGTCGGGATCGGATTCGTCATTACTCGGTTAATACGTTCTGGTTACAAAATGGTTCGCTGAGCAGCAAGATGTGCGCGGATGCAGGTATGATAGCACCGTGAAATCCGTCGTCCGTCCAGCAATGACGCGCCGCTGGCGCTCCTCCCTGTCCGTCATGGCCTTGTGCATGGCGACCGCCTTCCCCGTTGCAGCGCAGTCCGACGTGTTCAGGCGGCCCGATTCGACCCGCCTGCCCACGCTCGGCGACACCGCGCGCGGCGACCTGTCGCCCGTCGTCGAGCGCAAGCTGGGCGAGGAATTCATGCGCGACGTCCGGCGCGATCGCGATTACCTCGACGACGAGCCGATCTCCGAATACCTGAACAATTTCGGCAATGGCCTGGTCGCCGCCGTGCCCGGCGCGCGCGGCGAGACCAATGCCGACTTTCACTTCTTCGCCGTGCGCGATCCGGCCCTGAACGCGTTCGCGATGCCGGGCGGCTTCATCGGCGCCCACTCGGGCCTGATCATCGCGGCCCAGACCGAATCGGAACTGGCCGGCGTGATGGCGCACGAGATCGGCCACGTCACCCAGCGCCATATCGCGCGCCGGCTGGGCCAGCAGCGCCAGGACGTCCTGCTGCCGCTGGCGTCGATGATCCTGGCGGCGCTGGCGGCCCGGGCCAGCTCGGATGCGGCCATGGGCGTGCTGATGGGAGGCCAGGGCCTGGCCGTCCAGCGCCAGCTGAACTTCAGCCGCGACGCCGAGCGCGAGGCCGACCGCGTCGGCTTCCAGATCATGGAGGCGGGCGGCTACGATACCACCGGCATCGTCGCTTTCTTCCGGCGCCTGCAGGCCGCCTCCAGGCTGTATGGCGACCTGCCTCCCGGCCTGGCCAGCCTGAGCAGCCACCCGCTGACCCAGGATCGGATCACCGACATGCAGGCGCGCATCCGCGAGATTCCCAAGAAGCAGCGCATCGACAGCCTCGATTTTCATCTGGTGCGCGCGCGCACCCGCGTGCTGCAGGACGGGAGCGAGCAGGGTCGGCGCGACACGCGCACCGCCTTCGAGACCCAGCTCAGGGAGCAGCCCCACCGCCAGTGGCAGGCCGGAGCCCAGTACGGCCTGGCCTATCTGGCGCTCAAGGAGAACGACCTGGCCGGCGCGCAGCGCTGGCTCGACAAGGCGCTCGAGACCATGAAGCCGCGCGAAGGGGTGCTGTCGGTGGCGCCGTCGAACGTGGGCGATGGCGCGACCATGTTCGCCGGGCTGGCGCTGGAGATCAAGATGGCGCCGGGCCAGCCGAGGTCCGTGCTGGAAGAAGCGGTCAAGGACGCCGATGCGGCGCGCCAGCGCTTCCCGCTGTCGCGCTCGCTCGCGCACCAGTACGCGCAGGCCCTGATCGCGACCGACCGTTTCGATGAGGCGGCGCTGTTCCTGCGCGACCAGGCCCAGCAGTATCGGGAGGAACGCAAGCTGCACGACATGCTGGCCAGGACCTATGCCAAGCAGGGCAAGATCGCGCTGCAGCACATGGCGCTGGCGGAGTCGTACGTGCTGGCCGGCGCCGTGCCGGCGGCGATGGCCCAGCTCGAACTGGCGCGCAAGGCCAGCGATGCGTCGTTCTACGACCAGGCGGTCATCGATGCACGCGTGCGCGAGCTGCAGGAGAAACAGAAGAAAGCGAAGGAGGAGGCCGAAGAGGAGTGATTTAAGGCATCGGCGTCCGGTTGAAGCCGAACCTGGACGCGATGTCGCCGGCCGCCATCCGCTCGACCTCGTGCGGCCTGCCGTTCCACGGCAGCACCAGGCGGCCATTGCCATTTTCTAGCCACGCCATCACCGCCTCGTCCGAGGCCGCGGCGCCGTCGAGCTCGAGCAGGCCCAGCACCTGGGCCACGTCGCGGTCGTCCAGCTGCGCCACCGTCTCGTCCGCCACGAACACCAGCGCACCGGCATCGCTCAGGACCACCCGCTCTAGATCGGCCAGCGCCTGTCCGGTCTGCAGCACCAGCCCTTGCTGCGGATCGGTGCGCGCGATGAAGGGCGTGGCTTCCAGGTTCACGTACACGCGCTGTGGCCCGTTCTGGAAATACCAGTTGCCGCGCTCGTCGTGCAGGTAATTGCGGTTGATGAAACCCACCAGCGCCGGATTGTTCAAGCGATCGCCCGCCGCGTTGGCGCGCTGGGCCGCTTCGTCGCGCATGCGCCAGCCGCCGCGCGCGTCGAGCGCGAGCCAGCCGTAGCAGTGGGGCACGTTCGGCCACTTGGCCATTGCCTGTTTTACGATATCGTCCATTCAGGCAGCATCGCATGGTTCGGCCGGCGCCAGCGCGCGCATGCCATTGACGGCGTCAAAGTGGTGCAGGATACGCCGCGGCAGCCAGTCGATCCGTCCCGGGAACGGGCCGACGGCAAAGCCGACGTGTCCACCCTGCGCCGGATACTCGAGCGTCACCGCGTTCGAGGCCGACGTCGGCAGGTGAATGCCCGGCAAGAAGGGATCGTTGCGGGCATTGAGCACCAGCGTCGGCACCGTGATGTCGTGCAGCACATGGCGGGCGCTGGCGCGGTGCCAGTAGTCGTCGGTGTCGCGGTAGCCGTGCAGCGGCGCCGTGACGACATTGTCGAAGGCATACAGGTCGCGCGCGGCGAGCAGGGCGGCGCGGTCGAACAGGCCGGGAAATTGCTCCAGCTTGGCCAGACACTTCGGCTTGAGGGTCTGCAGGAACATCCGGGTGTACAGCATATTGAAGCCGGACGACAGCGCCTCGCCCCCGCGCGCGAGGTCGAGCGGGGCCGACACGGCGCAGGCCGCATCGACGATCTCGGCGCCATGGCCCGATTCGCCCAGCCAGCGCAGCAGCGCATTGCCGCCCAGCGAGACGCCGGCCGCATACAGCGCGCCTTGGTGGGACGCGCGCAGCTTGCGCACGATCCAGTCGACTTCGCTTGCGTCGCCCGAGTGATAGAAGCGCGGCGCCAGGTTGGCTTCGCCGGAGCAGCCGCGAAAATGCGGCACCACGCCCGACCAGCCGCGCGCGGCCAGCGCCGCCATCAGGCCGCGCGCGTAATGGCTGTTCGAACTGCCTTCCAGGCCATGGAACAGCACCACCAGCGGCTGGCCGGGCCGGCCGTCCACGAAGTCGAGGTCGACGAAGTCGCCGTCCGCGCTGTGCCAGCGTTCGCGGCGGTAGGCGACCGGCGGCTTGGCGATGCAGGTCGCCGGATAGATGGTCTGCAGGTGGCCGCCGGGCAGCCACGAAGGAGCTGGGTAGTGCATTAGGAAGAACTTGGGTTCCCGCCTTCGCGGGAAGTCGTTACCTCCAGTGGAGGTAACGACGCGCGTGCCGCATGGAAAGAAAATCAGTGGTGCTTGAGCACGGTGCCCGGCGCCAGACGGTACTGGGTGCCGCAGTAGGGGCACTTGGCCTCGCCGTGGTGGTCGAAGTCGAGGAAGACGCGCGGGTGCGAGGACCACAGCGGCATTGCCGGGTTGGGGCAATAGGCCGGCAGGTCCTTGGCCGTGAGCTCCACCACAGGCATCGTCTTTTGATTCATCTGTTTCTCTCCGTCAGGCAAGTTGGGCAAAGACTGGATTTTAACGGATTCGCTCTATTGTCGAAATGACCGTAAAATAATGCGTTCAGCATAAAGAGCATGATCGACGCCTGTTATATTGAGCGTCCAACCATGCCACATCCATACATGCGTTTCATGCCCGACCGTTTCAAGCCTTCCGCCTTCGCCGACATCCCCGTCCGCCGTTGCAAGAATGCCACAGATATGTCTGTGCTGAACGCGCCGCGGTCCGTTGCATGAGCGCGGCCGACGATCCGGGCCAGCTTCCCGCCTCCATCGGCGACGCGCCGAACCGCGACGCCTGGAACGAAGGTTTCAAGACCGGCCTGCCGACCCTGTTCGGCATCGCCGCCTGGGGCCTGGTGGTCGGCATCGCCATGGTCAAGAGCGGCCTGTCGGTGCCGCAGTCGCTGGGCATGACCTTATTGGTGTTCGCCGGCTCCGCCCAACTGGCCTCGCTGCCGCTGATCGCCGCCCAGGCCCCGATCTGGGTCATTTTCGCCACCGCCCTGGTGGTCAACCTGCGCTTCGTGATCTTTTCGGCGCTGCTGGGGCCGCATTTCGCCCACCTGCCATGGAAGCAACGCTTTTATCTTGGTTATATCTCGGGCGACCTGACCGTCGCGCTCTTCCTGCAGCGCTATCCGACCCTGGCGCCGGTGGCGGGCAAGCTGTCCTACCTGAAGGGGCTGATGTATCCGAACTGGTTCGCCTGGCAGATCGGCTCCATCATCGGCATCTTCCTCGGCAGCGCGGTGCCGGCCGAATGGGGCCTCGGCTTTGCCGGCACCCTGGCCATCCTGTGCATCATGGTGCCGCTGATGATCAATAACGCGGCCCTGTGCGGCGTGCTGGTGGCGGGAGCGATCTCGGTGCTGGCCTACGACCTGCCGTACAAGCTGGGGCTGCTGCTGGCGGTGCTGGTGGGAATGGTCACCGCGATGGTGATCGAAGAAACGTTTGCGAAAGCGAAGGTGCGCCGTGGCTGACTGGGAAATCTGGGTCGTGATCGGCGTGCTGTGCGTGGCCACCGCCGCCACCCGCAGTTCGTTCTGGATGATCGGCCACCGCGTGACGATCCCGCCGCGGGTGCAGGAAATGCTGCGCTATGCCCCGGCCTGCGCGCTGGCGGCCATCATCGGGCCCGACTTCCTGATCGATACGCAAGGCGACGTGCAGCTCACGCTGGCGAACCCGAAACTGCTGGCCGGCCTCGCCGCCTTCGTCTTTTATATGTGGCGCCGTAACATGTTGCTAACGATTTTATTCGGCATGCTTGTATTTACACTGTTGCGTGTACTGCACGTTTTCGGCCCCGCCGGCTAGCAGGCCTGCTAATGTACAATGACGTTTTTTCACTATTGCCACGCCGACCAAATGGACGCTCTCCGTTTCACCCGCCTGCAAGACCTGATCGATCAACAAGCGCTGCAAGGCAAGCGCGTCTTTATCCGCGCTGACCTGAACGTCCCTCAAGATGACGCTGGCAATATCACCGAAGACACGCGCATCCGCGCTTCGGTGCCGGCGATCCAGGCCGCCGTCAAGGCCGGCGCGGCGGTGATGGTGACGTCCCACCTGGGCCGTCCGACCGAAGGCGAATTCAAGCCGGAAGACAGCCTGGCGCCGGTCGCCAGGCGCCTGTCCGAGCTGCTGGGCCAGCCCGTCGAACTGAAACAGGATTGGGTCGATGGCGTCGACGTCGCGCCGGGCTCGGTCGTGCTGCTGGAGAACTGCCGCGTCAACAAGGGCGAGAAGAAAAACAGCGACGAGCTGGCTCAGAAAATGGCCAAGCTGTGCGACGTGTATGTGAACGATGCCTTCGGCACCGCCCACCGCGCCGAAGCGACCACCCACGGCATCGCCAAGTTCGCGCCGATCGTGGCCGCCGGCCCGCTGCTGGCCGCCGAACTGGATGCCCTGGGCAAGGCCCTGGGCCAGCCGCAGCGTCCGCTGCTGGCGATCGTCGCCGGCTCGAAGGTATCGAGCAAGCTGACCATCCTGCAAAGCCTGGCCGACAAGGTCGACAACCTGGTCGTCGGCGGCGGCATCGCCAATACCTTCATGAAGGCCGTCGGCCTGAACATCGGCAAGTCGCTGGTCGAGAACGACCTGGTCGATGAAGCCAAGGCCATCATCGAGAAAATGTCCCAGCGCGGCGCGCAGGTGCCGATTCCCGTCGACGTCGTGTGCGCGAAAGAGTTCGCACCGACCGCGGCCGCGACCGTCAAGGACGTCGCCGATGTGGCGGACGACGACATGATCCTCGACATCGGCCCGAAAACCGCCGCCATGCTGGCCGGGCAGGTCGCCAAGGCCGGCACCATCGTCTGGAACGGTCCGGTCGGTGTCTTTGAATTCGACCAGTTCGCCGAGGGCACCAGGACCCTGGCGCTGGCCATCGCCCAGTCCCAGGGCTTCTCGATCGCCGGCGGCGGCGACACCCTGGCCGCGATTGCAAAATACAAGATTGCCGACCAGATCGGCTACATTTCGACCGGCGGCGGCGCTTTCCTGGAATTCTTGGAAGGAAAAACCCTGCCAGCGGTCGACATCCTGCTGCAACGCAGCGTCCACTAGAACTAGCCTGAGACCCTAGCGCAGCCAGTCTGCGCTTTGTTTTTATACAAGGACAATCCATGTACCGTGGCACCAAGATCGTCGCAACCATCGGCCCTGCTTCGACCGACTTCGATATTCTCGTCAAAATGATCCGCGCCGGCGTCGACGTCGTGCGCCTGAACTTCTCGCACGGGAAGGCGCAGGACCATATCGATCGTGCTGCGCTGATACGGCGCGCCGCCGAGGAGTGCGGCCGCGAAGTGGCGATCATGGCCGATATGCAGGGTCCGAAGATCCGCGTCGGTAAGTTTGAAGAAGGTAAGATCTTCTTGAACAATGGTGACCGCTTCATCCTGGATGCCAAGTGGGGCGATAACGGCGAGCTGGGCAACCAGGAGCGCGTCGGCCTGGACTACAAGGCGCTGCCGCGCGACGTCAAGCCGGGCGACAAGCTGCTGCTGAACGACGGCCTGATCGTCCTGATCGTCGACCGTGTCATGGGCCACGAGATCTATACCACGGTCAAGGTTGGCGGTGAACTGTCGAACAACAAGGGCATCAACCGCCAGGGCGGCGGCCTGACCGCGCCGGCGCTGACCTCGAAGGACATGGAAGACATCAAGACCGCGATGACCTTCCAGGCCGACTACCTCGCCATCTCGTTCCCGAAGAGCGCGACCGATATGGAAATGGCGCGCCAGCTGGCGAACATCGCCGGCGAGCCGTATGGCCACAAGCCGATGATGATCGCCAAGATCGAGCGCGCCGAAGCGATTCCGCTGCTGCAAGAGATCCTGGACGCGTCGGACGGCATCATGGTCGCCCGCGGCGACCTGGCGGTCGAAGTCGGCAACGCCGCCGTGCCGGCGCTGCAGAAGCGCATGATCCGCATGGCGCGCGACTCGAACAAGCTGGCGATTACCGCGACCCAGATGATGGAGTCGATGATCGTCAACGCCGTGCCGACCCGCGCCGAAGTGTCGGACGTGGCCAACGCCGTGCTGGACGGCACCGACGCCGTCATGACCTCGGCCGAGACCGCATCGGGCAAGTATCCGATCGAGACCGTCGAGATGATGGCCGCGATCTGCGTCGAAGCCGAGCAGTCCGAATACAACAAGATCGACGTCGACTTCCTGAACAAGCAGTTCACCCGCATCGACCAGACCATTGCCTATGGCACGCTGTTCACCGCCCACCACCTGGCCGTGAAGGCGATCGTGGCGCTGACCGAGTCGGGCTCGACCGCGCTGTGGATGAGCCGTCACAGCATCGACACCCCGATCTTCGCCCTGACCCCGCTGCAGGCGACGCAGCGCAAGGCGTCGCTGTACCGCAACGTGCGAGCATTCAATCTGCCGCAGGAAGGCGGCAGCCACGCGGTGCTGCGCAAGGCCGAGGAACTCTTGATGAAAGAAGGGTTCGTACGCAAGGGCGACCTGATCGTCGTCACCTGGGGCTCGCCGATGGGGCAGGCCGGTGGCACCAATGCGCTCAAGATCGTGCGCGTTGGCGAGTTTGATTAAAGGGAATCAACGAGTAGCCTGAGGCGCGACGGCGGCATCCGCCCGGCGCCGTCCAGGACGGATGGCGCCGCGCTCGGCATTCGAGATTCCCGGACAAGTTTCTTTATTGTTTTGGAGTACAACCATGGCACTCGTATCATTGCGTCAATTGCTGGACCATGCCGCCGAAAACGGTTACGGCCTGCCGGCATTCAACGTCAACAACCTGGAGCAGGTGCAGGCCATCATGGCCGCCGCCGACGCTGCCAACAGCCCGGTCATCATGCAAGCCTCGGCCGGCGCACGCAAGTACGCGGGCGAAGCCTTCCTGCGTCACCTGATCGACGCCGCCGTCGAGGCCTACCCGCACATCCCGGTCGTCATGCACCAGGACCACGGGCAGTCGCCGGCCGTCTGCATGGCCGCGATCCGTTCGGGCTTCTCGTCGGTGATGATGGACGGTTCGCTCGAGGCCGACGGCAAGAGCGTCGCCAGCTACGAATACAACGTCGAAGTGTCGAAAGAAGTGGTCAAGTTCGCGCACTCGATCGGCGTGACCGTCGAAGCCGAGCTGGGCGTGCTGGGCTCGCTGGAAACCATGAAGGGCGACAAGGAAGACGGCCACGGCGCGGACGGCACCATGACCCGCGAACAGCTGCTGACCGACGTCGACCAGGCGGCCGACTTCGTCAAGCGCACCCAGTGCGACGCACTGGCGATCGCCATCGGCACCTCGCACGGCGCCTATAAATTCACGCGCAAGCCGACCGGCGACATCCTGGCGATCGACCGCATCAAGGAAATCCACGCCCGCATCCCGAACACCCACCTGGTGATGCACGGCTCGTCGTCGGTGCCGCAGGAACTGCTGGCCATCATCCGTGAATTCGGCGGCGACATGAAGGAAACCTATGGCGTGCCGGTCGAAGAGATTCAAGAGGGCATCAAGCACGGCGTCCGCAAGATCAATATCGACACCGACATCCGCCTGGCGATGACGGCCGCGATCCGCAAATACATGTTCCAGAACCCGTCGAAGTTCGACCCGCGCGACTACCTGAAGCCGGCGCGCGAAGCGGCGATGGAAGTGTGCAAGGCGCGCTTCCTGGCGTTTGGCTGCGAAGGCCAGGCGAGCAAGATCAAGCCGATCCCGCTGGAGAAGATGGCCGAGCGTTACAAGGCCGGCGAACTGGCCCAGATCGTCCAATAAGTCGGAAAGCCGGCTTTTTTGACGTAAAATATCGCATTGCACAGGCCTATACGGCCTGACTTTCTCAACCGGCGGCCTTTGTCGCCGGTTTCCGCTTTCCTGATAGCCCATCTATGAACAGCCTCTACCAATCCTCCATCCAGTCCCTGCCACTGCTCGGTCACGGCAAGGTGCGCGATAACTACGCCGTCGGCGACGACAAGATCCTGATCGTCACCACCGACCGTCTGTCGGCCTTCGACGTGGTCATGAACGAGCCGATCCCGGGCAAGGGCATGGTGCTGAACCAGATGAGCGATTTCTGGTTCGAGAAGCTCGGCCACATCGTGCCGAACCACCTGACCGGCGTGGCGCCGGAAAGCGTGGTCGCCGAGAACGAGGTGGAGCAAGTGCGCGGCCGCGCCGTCGTGGCCAAGCGCCTCAAGCCGATCATGGTCGAAGCCGTCGTGCGCGGCTACATCATCGGCTCGGGCTGGAAGGACTATCAGCAAAGCGGCGCGATCTGCGGCATCCAGCTGCCGGCCGGCCTGCGCCAGGCCGACAAGCTGCCGGAACCGCTGTTCACCCCGGCCGCCAAGGCCGAACTCGGCGAGCACGACGAGAACATCTCGTTCGCCGAGATGGAACAGCGCATCGGCGCCGAGCTGGCCGCGAAGATGCGCGAAGTCAGCATCAAGCTGTACACCGCCGCCGCCGAATACGCCGCTACCCGCGGCATCATCATCGCCGACACCAAGTTCGAATTCGGCCTCGATGAAAACGGCGTGATGCACCTGATGGACGAAGTCCTGACCGCCGACTCGTCGCGCTTCTGGCCGGCCGACTCGTACGCGCCGGGCATGTCGCCGCCGTCGTTCGACAAGCAGTTCGTGCGCGACTACCTGGAAACCCTGACCGACTGGGGCAAGACCGCACCGGCGCCCGCGCTGCCGGCGGACGTCATCGAAAAAACCCAGGCCAAGTATTTCGAAGCCATCGAACGCCTGACCGGCGAGAAGCTGAAGGCGTAACAGGATGACCGAACAAGCAAAACCTCTGGTGGGTGTGATCATGGGCTCGTCCTCGGACTGGGACGTGATGCAGAATGCCGTGGCCATCCTGAAGCAGTTCGGCGTGCCGTTCGAAGCCCAGGTGATCTCGGCCCACCGCATGCCGGACGAGATGTTCACCTACGCCGAACAGGCGCGCGCGCGCGGCCTGCGCGCCATCATCGCAGGCGCCGGCGGCGCGGCCCACCTGCCGGGCATGGTGGCCGCCAAGACCATCGTGCCGGTGCTGGGCGTGCCGGTGCCGTCGAAATACCTGCGCGGCGAGGATTCGCTGCTGTCGATCGTGCAGATGCCGAAGGGCGTGCCGGTGTCGACCTTCGCCATCGGCGAAGCCGGCGCCGCCAATGCGGCCTTGACCGCGGTGGCGATCATCGCCGCGGGCGACGACGCATTGGCCGACAAGCTCGAGCAGTTCCGCCGCGACCAGACCGCCGCCGCCCAGGCCATGACTCTTCCTGTGTAAGTGCGATGAATAATCCGTTTCTTCCCTCCGCCGATCCGTCGACCTGGCTCGGCGTGATGGGCGGCGGCCAGCTCGGCCGCATGTTCGCCCACGCCGCCCAGGAGATGGGCTACAAGGTCGCCGTGCTCGAGCCGAGCGCCGATTGCCCGGCCGGCCAGGTGGCCGATCGCACCATCGAAGGCGGCTACACCAATGGCGGCGCGCTGAGCGAGCTGGCGGCCTTGTGCTCGGCCGTCACCACCGAATTCGAGAACGTCCCGGCCGACAGCCTGGCGCTGCTGGCCGCCGATAGTTTCGTCGCACCCGCAAGCTCCTGCGTCCAGATCGCGCAAGACCGCATCCTCGAAAAGAAGTTCTTCGTCGACTGCGCGCCGGCCTCGAAGGTGATGCCGGCCCCGCACAAGACCATTGCCTCGCATGCCGACATCGACGACGTCAAGGACGACCTGCTGCCGGGCATTCTCAAGACCGTGCGCATGGGCTACGACGGCAAGGGCCAGGTCCGCGTGCGCTCGCGCGAGGACGTGCGCGCCGCTTTCGACAGCATGGGTGGCGTGACCTGCCTGCTCGAAAAAATGCTGCCGCTGGCCTACGAGGTGTCGGTGCTGACCGCGCGCGGCCACGACGGCGAGTCCGTCGTGTACCCGATCGCCGAGAACGTGCACCGCGACGGCATCCTGTTCACCACCACCGTGCCGGGGCCGAACGTGTCCGCGGCCTGCGCGCAGCAGGCCCAGGACGCGGCGCGCGCCATCGTCGCCCAGCTGGGTTACGTGGGCGTGCTGTGCATCGAGTTCTTCGTGCTGGAGGACGGCGCCCTGGTCGTCAACGAGATGGCGCCGCGTCCGCACAACAGCGGCCACTACACGATGGATGCCTGCATCACCAGCCAGTTCGCGCAGCAGGTGCGTGCGATGGCGCGCCTGCCGCTGGGCGACGTGCGCCAGCATTCGTCCGCCGTCATGCTCAACATCCTGGGCGATGCATGGTTCGAAGGCGAGGGCGACGATGCGCGCGAACCGGCCTGGGACCGGGTGCTGGCGCTGCCTGGCGCCAACCTGCACCTGTACGGCAAGAACGACCCGCGCCGCGGCCGCAAGATGGGCCATGTGACCTTCGTGGCGCCGACGCTCGCCGCGGCGCAGGGCAATCTGCGCGCCGCCTGCGCCATCCTGGGAATCGAGCCGTAAGATGGACACGCAGCAGTTCGACCCGGCGGCGATCGACGCCGCCGCCCGCGCGCTGGAGGCCGGCCAGCTGGTCGCCTTCCCGACCGAGACCGTGTACGGCCTGGGCGCCGACGCCGAGAACCCGGCGGCGGTCGCCGCCATCTACGCCGCCAAGGGCCGCCCGCAAGACCACCCGGTGATCGTGCATCTCGCTCCCGAAGCGCCGCTCGACTACTGGGCCTGCGACATCCCGCCGCAGGCGCATGCGCTGGCCGACGCCTTCTGGCCCGGTCCGCTGACCATGATCCTCAAGCGCGCCCCGAACATCCCGGACGCCGTCAGCGGCGGCCAGGACACGGTCGGCCTGCGCTGTCCGGCGCACCCGGTGGCGCTGGCGCTGCTGCGCGCCTTCAAGGGAGGAAAGGGCGGCGTCGCGGCGCCGTCGGCGAATAAATTCGGTCATGTGAGCCCGACCCTGGCCGAGCATGTGCGCGATGAATTCGGGGCGGACGGCAGCGTGGCGATGGTGCTCGACGGCGGCCCCTCGCAGGTCGGCATCGAATCGACCATCGTCGATTTGTCGCGCCTGGAGTCGCACGGCCCCGTGCTGCTGCGTCCCGGCCAGATCTCTGCCGAGGCGATCGCCGCCGTGATCGACCAGTTGCCGGCCGCGCCGGACGCTGCCGCGCCGCGCGCCTCGGGCACGCTTGAATCGCATTACGCGCCGCACACGCCGGTGGCGATGCAGGAGCACGCGACCCTGCTCGATAGCCTGGCCGCGCTGCATGGCGCCGGCCGCAAGGTGGCTTTGATCCACATGAGCGACATGCCGGCGACCCACGCCGCACTGCGCCTGCCGGCGGCGCCCGACGGCTTCGCCTACGCGCTGTACGCCGCGCTGCGCGCGATGGACGGGCAGGGCGCCGACGTGATCCTGGTCGAAGCGCCGCCGCAGGGTGGCGACTGGCTGGGTGTGAACGACCGCCTGCGCCGCGCGGCGCACGGTTCGACGGGCATTGTGCACGGCCTGCTCAACGCGCAGGCGAAAGTTTAATTTATATCAATGAAGCAAATGACGGGGCGCAAACGCCCCGCATTTCGTTCTCGTTCGTTACAAATTCGTCTCTTTCTGCATAGAAAACGCTGGTTATAATCCGATCCCGCAAGCGACCCCATCACTTTTAATAGGTGTGGTAGCCAAATGCCTACGCGCAATGGAATTTGCTATACAAGCGGTTTGAACGCTGGCATAGTGTTCATGATGCGAATAGCACGGGCGTTCGTTTCACAATAATTTCTATCCAGGAGACACAATGCGTCATACCAAATTCGCGCTGGCCGTTCTGACGGCCGCGCTCCTGACCGCATGCGGCGGCGGCACCAGCCCTGCCGGCGGCGACCAGACCACCAAGCTCACTTTCACCAATATGGTGTCGTTCGGCGACAGCCTGTCTGACGTGGGCACCTACCGTGTCGGCGCCGTGGCGGCGGCCGGCGGCGGCAAGTTCACCATCAATGGCGACAGCAGCGCCAAGAATGTCGACCTGAACGGCAAGATCTGGCTCGACTTCATGGCTGCCCAGCTCAAGCTGCCGGCCCCGTGCGCCGCCCAGACCGGCCTGCAGGGCGACGCCTCGCTCGGCTTCAACGTGCCGATCGTGAACCATCCGAATTGCTTCAACTATGCGCAAGGCGGTTCGCGCGTGATCAATCCGGTCGGTCCGGGCAATGCCGCGACCGGCTCGCCGATCGGCGAAATGACCACCCCGATGGTCACCCAGATCGCGAACCACCTGTCCAAGACCGGCAACAAGTTCAGCGGCACCGAACTGGTGACCGTGCTGTCGGGCGGCAATGACGTACTGATGCAGCTGGCCGCCGTGACCAATGCCGGCACCGCCGCCGGCGCGCAAGCCTTCGCCACCGCCCTGGCCACCCGCCTCGCGGCCGGCGCGACCAGCCCGCAAGCCGCGGCGCAAGCCATCGGCGCGGCGATCGCCACCGAGAACGCACGTCCAGGCAAGACCGACCAGACCGTGGTGCAGGCAGCCGTCCGCGCCGCCGCAATGCAGCCGGGTAACCAGGCCGTCGCCCAGCCGGCCGTCTATGGTCCGATCGTGGCCGCCGCCCAGGCCGACGGCACCGCCGCCGGCAACACCGCGGCCGGCGCCTACGCGACCGCCAACGCGACCGCCATGGTCACCGCGCTCGGCACCGCCGGCGCGCAGATGGCGGGCCTGGTCAAGAACGAACTGCTGGCCAAGGGCGCCAAGTACGTCATCGTCGCCAACCTGCCGGACGTCGCCAGCACCCCGACCGCCAAGTCGCGTCCTGTGGCGATCCAGCAACTGGTGACCGCCATGGTCAACGCCTTCAACACCCAGCTGAAAGCCGGCCTGGGCGCCGACGACGCGCGCGTGCTGTACACCGACCTGTACACCGTCAGCAACGACCAGGTGAAGAACCCCGGTCCATACGGCCTGACCAACACCAGCGCCCCGGCCTGCGCCGAAAACGCGCTGGGCACGACCTCGCTGATCTGCACCGCGAACAACACGGTCGCCGGTGATGTGAGCCGCTACATGTTCGCCGACGGGATCCACCCGACCCCGTTCGAGAACGACCTCATCGCCCGCTATGTCTTCAAGGACATGGCCATCAAGGGCTGGCTGTAAGCAGCGGCGGGCCCGTCCAGGTGACGGGTCCTCACACACATATCAGGAGATAGCATGAAAGTTCGTTTCAACAGCATGATCAAGGTGCTGGGTGTGGCTGCCGGGCTGGCATTCGCGTCCGGCGCATACGCGCAATCGGCCGGCCAGATCACGGCCAAGGTCGGTTTCAACCGCTTGATGCCGAAGGTCGAGAGCGGCGACATCAGCGCGCCGGCGCTGCCGGGCACCAAGGCCGACGTCGGCAACGACATGCAGCCGGTGCTGATCCTCACCTACAGCCTGACCGACAATATCTCGGTCGAAGGCGCGCTCGGCACGCCGTACAAGCACAGCATCTACGGCGCCGGCGCAATCGCCGGCACCGGCAAGCTGGGCGAGGTCGAGGCGCTGCCGCCGACCGCTTTCGTGCAATACCGCTTCGGCGCGCCGACCTCGACCTTCCGTCCCTTCATCGGCGTCGGCCCGACCTATAAAGTGGACCCATCAGTCAAGACACTCAGCCGGCTAGTTTAAGCTGTGTCCATTTCCACTTCAGCAGCTGCCCGGCGCTGCCCCGTTCCGCCGTTTTTCTCCGGCTCTTGGTCCGCGTCGCCGAACTTGTCGACGATCAACGCACCTCCTCCAACACCGGCACGGTAGACATGATCTGGCGTCTCGTAGCCCAGCGCCTGGTGTGGACGCTCGGCGTTGTAAAACGCGAAGTACTGTGCCAGGCCGACTGTCAGCTCGGCCATGTTGGCGTAGCCCTTCAGGTACACGTCCTCGTACTTCACGTTGCGCCACAGGCGCTCGACGAAGATGTTGTCCAGCGCCCGTCCTCGCCCATCCATGCTGATGGCCACGCCTTCGCGCTTGAGCACGCTGGTAAAGGCGTCACTGGTGAACTGCGAGCCCTGGTCGCTGTTGAATACCTCGGGCTTGCCGTGGTGGCGCAATGCCTCCTCCAGACAGTCCACGCAGAACGACGCGTCCATGCTGTTGCTGATGCGCCAGGCCAGCACACGACGCGAGTACCAATCGATGACCGCCACCAGGTAGGCAAAGCCGCGCGCCAGCCGAATGTACGTCAGGTCCGTACTCCACACCTGGTTCGGCCGCGTGACCGCCACCCCGCGCAGCAGATAGGGATAGACCTTGTGCTGCGGGTGCGGCTTGCTCGTGGACGGCCCCGGCGCCATGCCCGCCAAGCCCATTTCCCGCATCAGGCGCTGCACGCGCTTGCGGTTGACGCGGTGCTCTCGGCCTCGCAGGAAGACCGCCATGCGCCGGCTGCCGTAGAACGGGCGGCTGGTGTACTCCTCGTCGATCAGGGCGCGCAGCTGGCCGTCCTCCTCCTCGATGCATTCCTGTCGGGCCGCCGCCTCCAGCCGCCGATACACGGTCGAACGCGGCACGCCGGCCAGCTCGCACTGCATCGTCAGCGGTATCTTGTCCTCGCGCTCGATCCACCGTGCCCGCTCGGCCGGACTCATTCCCCAAGCTTTTTTTTGAGCCAATCCACCTGCATCTTCAGCTTGCCGATCTCGCTGTACAGCTTGTCCTCCGGGCTGCTTTCGTCCACCGGCTTCGGCCCGCGCTTGACGTCGAACAGGGCGCCGGCGTTCTCCAGGATCTCCTTCTTCCACTGGCCCACCAGTACTGGATGCACGCCGAATTCCTGCGCAATCTCCGTCACCGTCTTCACCCCACGCACCGCTTCCAACCCAACCTTGGCCTTGAACTCGGCGCTGTGCACCCTGCGTTTTTTACCTTCACTCATTCGCTGTCATCCTTTCGCGGACGACAGCTTAAACCACCGTCTCAGATTCGGGGTCCACTATACTACGCCTATTTCATGAAGGAACGCGGCTCGGCCAAGATGACCGCGATCACCAATCCAGGCAGCGACGTGCCGACCACCTTCAAGATCGACAACAAGCTGACCTATAGCGCGCAAGTCGGCGTGGCGATGAACTTCGACGAGCGCTGGTTCGCCGACGCCACGGTCATCAAGACCCGCCTGCGCACCGACGTGCACTTCTCGACCGGCCAGACCCAGTTCATGAAGCTGGATCCGGTGGCGATCGTGCTGGCGGTGGGCTACAAGTTCTGAACGCGGCGTTTGCCACGTGACCAAGGCCCGCCGCGTGCGGGCTTTTTCAATTAGTGGATTCCGCGCGCGTACTGCGTGAAATGCTCGGCGCTGAGCGCGTGCTGGTACAGGAAACCCTGGTAGAGATAGCAGCCGGCATCCGACAGGAACTGGCGCTGCCCCGGCGTCTCCACCCCTTCGGCAATCACCTGCAATCCGAGGCTGTCGCCCAGCGCGATGATGGAGCGCACGATCGAGGCGTCGTTCTGGTCGGTCAGCACGTCGCGCATGAAGGAGTGGTCGATCTTGAGCTGGTCGAGCGGCAGCTTGCGCAGGGTGGCCAGCGATGAATATCCGGTGCCGAAGTCGTCCAGCGAAAAGCTCAGGCCGCGCCGCTTGAGCGTGGCCATGGTGTGCGCGGTTTGGGTGAAGTCGGTGATGACCAGGCTTTCGGTCAACTCCAGTTTCAGGCTCGAGGGCTGCACCCCGCTGTGCTCGAAGATCCCCTGCAGCATGGGCACGAAATCCGGCTGGTTGAACTGGCGCGCGCTGACGTTGACCGACAAGGTCAGGCCGGCCGTCTCGGGCACGCGCTGCCAGCGCGCCAGCTCGGCGCAGGCGGTGCGCAGCACCCATTTGCCGATCTCGACGATGATCCCGCTTTCCTCGGCGGCGCGGATGAACTCGCCCGGATAGAGCACCCGGCCATTGGGCAGGCGCCAGCGCAGCAGCGCCTCGGCCCCGAGCACCCGGCCCGAGCGGTCGAGCTGGGGCTGGTAGTGCAGCACGAACTCGTCGTGCTGCAGCGCGCGCCGCAGGCTGCCTTCGAGCTCGGCGCGCGCCGACCAGGCGGCCTGCGCCGCCGGATCGTGGAAGCGGAAGGTGTTGCGGCCCGCGGCCTTGGCCTGGTACATCGCGGCGTCGGCCTGGCGCAGGGTCGACTCCACCGTGTCATGGACGCCGCACAGCGTGACCACGCCGATGCTGACCGACACCGAGTAACTCAGCTCGCCCAGCTGGAACGGCGCGGCCAGGGCCGCCACGACCTTGGCGGCGACGATTTCGGCCTGGTTCGCGGCCAGTTCGCGCGCGTCTTCCACCGGCTGGATCAGCACCACGAACTCGTCGCCGCCCAGGCGCGCCACCATGTCGGCCTCGCGCACGCAGTGCTCGAGACGGCGCGCCACCGCCTGCAGCAGCTGGTCGCCGGCCGCGTGGCCCTGGCTGTCGTTGAGGAATTTGAAGTTGTCGAGGTCGCAGAACATCAGCGCTCCCCACTTGCGCGTGCGGGTGCTGGTGAGCAGGGCGCGGCGCAGGTGGTCGAGCAGGTTGGCGCGGTTGGGCAGGTCGGTCAGGTGGTCGAAGAAGGCCAGGTGGAAGATCCTGGCTTCGTTGCTCTTGCGCTCGCTGATGTCGGTGCCGATCACCAGGATCTTCTGGCAGGCGTCCAGGGCCTGGTCCGGGCCCAGCAAGGTCCAGCTGGTATCGGTGTCGATCGTCGAGCCGTCGCGCCGGATATGGGCCAGCTCGCCCGCCCACTCGCCTGACTCGAGCGTCTGCCTGAAGGCGGCCTCGTAGAGCGCGGGCTTGTCGCACAACAGGTCGCAGAAGCGCTTGCCCAGCGCTTCCCGGGCGCTCCAGCCATACAGGCGCTCGGCGCCATGGTTCCAGTAGGTGATCACGGAATGCATGTCCATCGCGATGATGGCGTCGCGCGCCCGTTGCAGGAACGAGGCCTGCTCCTGCATCTTGAGGTCGGCCTTCTTCAGGCGCGTGAAGTCGGAGAGAAACCCTTCCAGCATGCCGGGCGGGCCGCCTGTCAGGTTGAGCGAGCCCTGTTCGCAGATCCAGCGCACGTCGCCGCTCGCGGTGCGGATCCGGTAGGTCACCTGGTAGGCGCGGCCCTGGGCCAGCGCGAGGGCAATCGCACCATCGACCAGGACGCGGTCTTCGGGAAGGATGATGGAGCCGAACGGCAGGCCGGGCCGCGCGGTGAAGGCGGCCGGCGAGTAGCCGGTCAGCTTTTCGACGCCTTCGCTGATGAATTCGATGGTCCAGTCAGGGTCGTTATGACAGCGATACACCGCGCCCGGCAAGTTACTCAGCAGCAGGTCGAGCGACAGGGCGCCCGCCTGCTCGGGCAGGGAAGGATCAAGCATGGGCTGCGTCGTACTCATCTGCGCACTCATCTGTTCTCACGCTCAAGAAGTAGAGACCGAAACGATCGTCATGCATCGCGCATTTGATGGTAGCGTAAATATCCACGCGCACAGAGTGGACGCGAGGCCGATAGCGCTAAAGATTGTCAAATGAGAACGCCATACCACGGAATGTGACATGGCTAATAATCACTTTCACACTCGCAACCCAAGGTGCATGGACTGTCGGTTGCATTTTCTTTCTAACAACCCGCATGCTAGACTGCCCGGCCCCATCCCGAGCGATTCCCTTACGTGATCCTGCGCCGATTTCTTGTCCTGCTCCCCGTCCTCCTTGCTGCCGGCATCGCGCATGCTTCCGCCGACCACGACGGCTTGCGCGCGCTGCGTATCGCCGCGCCCGAGGCGCCGGCCATCGACGGCGTGCTCGACGAGGCGGCCTGGCAGCGCGCGCCGCGATACGACGATTTCCACAAACATGTGCCGCGCGACGGGCAGCCTGTTCCGGCGGGCTTGCGCACCACGGTGCAGCTGCTGGTCGACGATGGCGCGCTGGTATTCGGCATCCGCGCCTGGGATCCGGCGCCCGAGCTGCGCCGCGGCCAGCTGGCGCGGCGCGACAAGGTCGCCCCCGACCAGGACTTCATCGGCATCTGGATCGACCCGGCCGGGCATGGCCGCTCGGCCCAGTTCGTGCGCATCAATACCCTGGGCGTGGTCAGCGACGGCATGCACCGCGCCGACGACGACGAATCCGACCTGGGGCCGGATTTCCCGGTCGAGACTGCCGTCAGGATCCTGCCCGACGGCTACAGTATGGAAGTGCGCTGGCCGCTGTCGAACCTGCGTTTCCCGTATGCGGATGGACGCAACTGGCGCATGATGGTCGAGCGCAGCGTCCCGCACGCCGACGGCGCGTTGCTGGTGAGCGCGCCGTTCCGGATCGACGCACTGAGCCACCTGAGCTTCCTGCAGGAGATCGCGGGTATGGACGCCACCGTCGAAACGGTACGCGACCGCGGCTTTGTCGAGCTGCGGCCCGAGCTGACCGTGCGCAGCGAACGCGCGGCGACACCGGGCCAGCGCTTGCGCGGCCAGCAGGCCGAGCTGGGCCTGGAGATCAATGCCCGGCCGCGCGCCGACTGGGTGTTCAACGCCACCATCAATCCCGATTTTTCCCAGGTCGAGATCGACGAGCCGTTGTCGCAGGGCGCCAGCAACGTGGCGCTCAGCCTGCCCGAGAAGCGCGGCTTCTTCCTGGAGAGCGCCGACGTGCTGGGCCTGCCACTGCCGGCCTTTTATTCACGCACCGTGAACGATCCCGAATATGGCCTGCGCGCGACCTGGCGCGGCGCGCACATGGACGCCACCGCGATGAGCCTGCGCGACGAGCCGGGCGGCCTGGTGCTGCGCGGGCGTCCTTATGAAACGCTGGAATACGCACAGACCCGGCGCACGATGGCCAGCCTGGCGCGTGCGCGCTGGCACCAGGAAGGCCTGCTGCTGGGCGCCTTCGTCTCGCAGCGCGACTACCACCGCTTCGGCAGCAACGAGGTGCTGGGCGTCGACGCGCAATGGCGCGGCGAGACCGACGGCGGCGTGCAGCACCAGCTGTCCGGGGTGGCGATGGCCTCGCGCACCACGGCCGGCTTCACGGAAGATGACTTGCCGGCGCAGGTGGACCAGCGCTCCGGCGGCTACCTGTGGGGCAAGTACCTGCACAAGACGGCGCGCTGGTGGCACGAGGCCGAGGTGGAAGCGATCGCGCCCGGCTTCGTCAACGACAACGGCTTCGTGCCGCAGGCCGGCATCGCCCGCATCACGGGCTCGATGAACCGGATCCTGGGCCCGCAGTCCCTCGGCTCGCTCGAGCTGTACGAGTTCGAGACCTATCTGATCGTGCACGAGATGCGCACCCTGGCCGACTCCACGACCGGCCAGCGCGGCGGCGAGACCGTCGAGAGGAAGCTCCGTCCCGGCGTGTGGATGGCGGCGCCGCTGCAGACCGGCCTGTGGGTCGAACTGGGCTTCGACCGCCAGCGCGCCGGGCCGGGCGGGCGCCTGCACGACACCCGGGTCGTCAACTTCGGCGTCGAGACCACGCCGGCGCCATGGATCTCGAAGATCGCGCTGGAGGCCGCGCTGGGGCGCCAGCTCGACGTCGACGCCGACCGCGTGGGGCCGGGCGGCAACGTGATCCTGGACGTGGGGCTGCGCTTTCCCTTGCGCCGTGGCTGGTCGCTGGAGCTGGACCATCACGTGAACCGGGCCTGGGTGCAGGGCACGCTGGGCCAGCCGGCGTTCTCGGACACCGCCTGGCGCTGGCTGGCGATGCTGCATTTCAGCTCGCGCGATTCGCTGCGCCTGCTGGCCCAGAACACCTGGGCCGCGCGGCGCGACGACGGCGTGACCCAGCTCGAGGCGTGGAACGACCGCCAGGTCCATCGTTCGCTGCTGTATCGCTACCAGTGGCGGGTGGGCAGGACGGTGTCGCTCGGCATCGTGGACGACAAGCTGCCGCTGGTGGATGAGCGCAGCAGGTCGCTGACGTTCAAGCTGCAGTGGGAAGTCTGAGCATCGACCGTTCA
The DNA here is from genome assembly GCF_000315425.1 of Massilia timonae CCUG 45783. Lineage (GTDB taxonomy): Bacteria > Pseudomonadota > Gammaproteobacteria > Burkholderiales > Burkholderiaceae_D > Telluria > Telluria timonae. The sequence continues at coordinate 1,564,291 of NZ_JH992922.1, forward strand.
TCGGGCTACGCAGCCATTCGACCCCGCGCCTCGTCGTTCCATCGGAACCGCCAGGCGCTTCGCAGTTCCGGCTGGCATAGTGCACTCATCCAGGGAGCGGGGGTGAACATGAACAAGGGATGGATTACGGCATGCCTGATGGCGGCAAGCGCCATGGCGGTGGGCGCCGACGAGGGTCCGGACCGGGCGCGCCTGGCGGCCGAGATCACGGCCGCCGACGCGCGCCTGTTCGGCGGCCTGAACGCGCGTGATATCGGGCCAATGAAGGAAGGCTTCAGCCGGCGCCTCGAGTTCTATCACGATCGCGGCGGCGTGACCGGCTACGACGAGAATATCGCCGTCTTCGAAAGGAATTTCGCGGCGCCGAACCGGCTCCGGCGCGAAGCCTTGCTCGACACCTTCGAGATCTTCCCGTCCGGGCCGGAGCATGCCATGCATATCGGCAAGCACCGCTTCTGCAACAAGCCCTCGCCCAGCGAGCCCGAAGGCTGCAGCGTCTACCGTTTCTCGATGGTCTGGGCGCGCGAAGCGGGCGCGTGGAAGCTGCTGCGGGTGCTCAGCTACGATCACTGACGCCGCGCCGTGCGCGCCGGTGATATGCTGGCGCCATGACTACCGAATCCGATATCGAACTGTCCGGCGCCTTCCAGGCCAAGGATGGGCAAGGCCGTACCCTCGACGTGAAGAACATCACCATCTTCGACGAGGGCTACGGGATCATTGACGTGTACGTGAAGTTCGCGGCCAAGCTCGAACCGGGCGCCTACAAGGACACCGTCCTGGTGCGCCAGATCATCGACCGCCTGCGCGCGGTCGGCTACAAGGGGCCGGACTTCGGCCACAGCGATCCGGGCCTGCAGGAAAGCCGCCTGATCGTGCTCGAAGCGCCCGAGGAATTCGCGGCCTTCGCCAAGAGCCGCGGCTGGAAGAACCTGGCCGAAGACTTCGACGAATAAGCCAGACTGAAAAGGGCCGGGATCGCTCCCGGCCCTTTCTACATCGGCGTCATGATCTCAAGCGCCCAGGCGCAGTTCCAGCCCGGTCGCGGTATAGGTCGGCGTCACCGTGTAGCCCTCGACCGTGATGGTCTCGAACTTGCCCTTCAGGCTGCCCGCGGTGATGACCTTCAGCGTCGCGCCGGCCGCCGGCTTGTAGCCGTTCTGGAACGCGATGCGCAGCGTGCCGCCGCCGATCGTCACCGCGCCGCTGACGCTCAGGTGGCCGTGGGTCACCGCGCCGACGCGCATTTCGAGCGTGGCGCCCTTGAGCTGGGTGTACCCCTTCGCCAGCGCCAGCGTGCCCGCCGTATTGTTGACCACCGTGGCGCCGCCGACGACATACACCTCGCCGGTGCCGAAGGCGGTCATCGACAGCGCTTCGAGCGTGCCGCCCTCGACCTGGGCGCCGCCGCTCCAGCTGTTCCTGCCGCCCAGCTTCAGCACGCCGCTGCCTTGCTTGACCAGCTTGCCGCTGCCCGAGATGTCGTTGCGCCAGCGGTCGACGGCGTTGAAGCCGCCCTTGCTTGCGTCCATGTTCACCACCACGTTGCCGGTGAAGACGCCATAGCCGTCCGCGGCGGCGAACAGGTTCAACCGGCCCCAGCCTTCAGGATCGTCCAGCACCGGGTAGCCGGAAGGGATCGCCGTCGTCTTGAGCACCACCCGGCGCTGCGCCTCGCTCAGGTAGGGCAGGCGGGTTTCCAGCATCACCTCGGCGCCTTCCGGCACCACCGCCGGCGCGGTGGCCGAGCCGATCTGCGGCAAGCCATAGGTCATGCGGCGCAGATAATTTGCGCGGCTGGCGGCATAGTCGGCGAAGCGGTCGTTGGCAGGCAGGCCCGAGGCGGCGTAGTTCGCGAAGGTGGCCGGCGTTGTGCTGGTCAGCTTCATCAGCGTCGTTTGCGCCTGGGCGCGGGCGGCGGCGCGGGTGGTGGCGCCGGCGGCGATCAGGTTGGCCGCGGCGACGGCCTGCGCCTGCACGCGGCCGCTGATCACGTCCAGCGGCGAGTGCATGCCGGCCAGGATGCGGCTTTCGCCGAGCTCCAGGCCGCGGCCGACCAGTTCCTGGAAGCGCTCCGGCACCACATAGGCCATGGCGACGGCGTTGCGGGTCGCTTCCGCCGAGTGGCCACTGGTGAAGCCGCCGTCGGTGCCCGGCGTCGAACTCTTGGCCGGCTCCAGCTGCGGCACCACCTGCACCGCGCTGCTCCAGCGGTACGGCCGCGCGTACTTGTAGAAGCGCTTGGCCGGCTCGGTCGAGCCGTTGGCGCCCATCGCGTTGACCAGGTCGATCACCTTGCCGAACTCGGGATTGGCGTCGCCGCCGACGCCGTTGTTGTTGCCGCCGTCCTCGTACTTGACGGTGATGGCGTCCTGCGGCATGTCGTTGATGGTGGTGGTCTGGCGCGCGGCGCTGCGCCAGGCGTCGGTGAGTGGGCCCATGCCGCTGGCGGTGCTGTAGCCCTTGCCGCGGCGGTCGTCGAGGTAGGCCAGCAAGGCCTGTTCGGGCGTGCGGCTCGCGGTGGCCCTGACCACGTAGTCGATGTTCGCGTTGTGGACTTGCGCGTTGACGACCGTGCCGCCGGGCGTGCCGTCGTTCGGCAAGCCGGTCCAGCTCGAGGCGACGACGGCAGGGAAGCCTTCCACGGCCGGGGCGGCCTGGCCGGCGTCGACGATTTCCGTGAGCGGCTTCCAGACGTCGAGCATGCCGCCAAGCACGCGCACGCCGGCATTCGTGCCCAGGGTGGCGTAGCGGGCGTCGCCGCGCTGGTTGGTGGCGACGGTGTCCACGAAGGCCGTGACGGCCGGGACCGGTGCGGTATCGGCCGCGCCCTGGTCGGCCGGCGCCGATGGAAGGACGACGACGACGTCGGCATCGTCATGGTGATCGGAACCGCCGCAGGCGCTCAGGGCGAGGATGGCGCCGATGGCGATGGCGAGCGGAAGGCGGCGCAGTGGACTGGCGTAATGCATGGGCTAACCCTTCAATGGATTGTGAAGCAGAAAAAGTGAAGGGATGATATGAATGCCTTGTGACGTCTTCGTGACGAACCTGGGCATCAGAGGAGAGGCAGCAATGTTGAATGCGGTACGGGACTTGATGCAAGCGCCTGCGGGCATGGTCTGCGATTTCAGCCAGCCCGCGGGCGAGCCGGCGCTGGCGCCGCATGACGGCATTGCGTGGCAGGTCTTCGCCAACCCGGTCGCCCTGTTCGTGGGCGGGGTGACGGCGGTGCTGCTCGAACTGGCCGAACCGTCGGTGCGCTCGGGCGTATGGGACCACAGCAGCTTCCAGCGCGATCCGGGCACGCGCCTGCGCCGCACCGGCTTCGCGGCGATGATGACGGTGTATGGCCCCCGCTCAGAGGCCGAGAAGATGATCGCGCGCGTGGTGCGCATGCACGGGCGGGTCGAGGGCCGCACGCCCGACGGCCGCGCCTACCACGCCAACGATCCGCGCCTGCTCGACTGGGTGCAGGCGACCGCCTCGTTCGGGTTCACCGAGGCCTATCACCGCTACGTGCGGCCGCTGTCCGCTGCCGAGAAGGACGCCGCCTTCGCCGAATCGGAGCCGGCAGCGCGCCTGTATGGCGCGACCGGCGCACCGCGTTCATGGAAGGAATGGGAGACGATGCTGGCGCAGGCCGCGCCAGGGCTGGAAGGATCAGGCATCCTCGCGGATTTCATGCGGATCATGGGCGCGGCCCCCATCGTGCCGGCGCCTTTGCATCCATTGCAGCGCCTGCTGGTGCGCGCCGCGGTGGAGATCACGCCCGAGCCGGTGCGCTCGCTGCCGCAGCTGCGCGGGCGGGGACTGCGTTTCGGCGAAGCGGCGCTGGTGCGCGCCCTGGCGCGGGGCGCCGCGCTGGCGCCGCTGGGCGACACGCCGCAGGCCCAGGCCGCGCGGCGCGTCGCCCAACGTTGATCAGAACGCCGCGATGCCGGTCTGGGCGCGGCCCAGGATCAGGGCGTGGATGTCGTGCGTGCCTTCATAGGTGTTGACCACCTCGAGGTTGACCATGTGGCGGATGATGCCGAACTCGTCCGAGATGCCGTTACCGCCCAGCATGTCGCGCGCGACGCGGGCGATGTCCAGCGCCTTGCCGCACGAGTTGCGCTTCATGATCGAGGTGATCTCGACCGCCGCCGTGCCTTCGTCCTTCATGCGGCCCAGGCGCAGGCACCCTTGCAGGCCGAGGGTGATCTCGGTCTGCATGTCGGCCAGCTTCTTCTGCACCAGCTGGTTCGCCGCCAGGGGTTTGCCGAACTGGGTGCGGTCCATGGTGTACCGGCGCGCGGTGTGCCAGCAGTCTTCGGCCGCGCCCAGCGCGCCCCAGGCGATGCCGTAGCGCGCCGAGTTCAGGCAGGTGAACGGGCCCTTCAGGCCGCGCACGTCCGGGAACGCGTTTTCTTCCGGGCAGAACACATTGTCCATGACGATTTCGCCGGTGACCGAGGCGCGCAGGCCGAACTTGCCGTGGATTGCTGGCGCGCTCAAGCCTTTCCAGCCTTTCTCGAGCACGAAGCCGCGGATCGCGCCTTCGTCGTCCTTGGCCCACACCACGAACACGTCGGCGACCGGCGAGTTGGTGATCCACATCTTGCTGCCGGTCAGGCTGTAACCGCCGTCCACCTTGCGCGCGCGGGTGACCATCGAGGCCGGGTCCGAGCCGTGGTTGGGTTCGGTCAGGCCGAAGCAGCCGATCCATTCGCCGGTGGCCAGCTTCGGCAGGTATTTCTGGCGCGTTTCCTCATTGCCGAATTCAAAGATCGGCACCATCACCAGCGAGGATTGCACGCTCATCATCGAGCGGTAGCCGGAGTCGACGCGCTCGACTTCGCGCGCGATCAGGCCATAGGCGACGTAGTTGAGGCCGGGGCCGCCGTACTGCTCGGGAATGGTCGGGCCCAGCAGGCCCAGCTCGCCCATTTCGCGGAAGATCGAGACGTCCATGGTCTCGTGGCGGAACGCCTCGAGAATGCGCGGCTGCAGCTTGTCCTGGCAATAGGCCGCCGCCGCGTCGCGCACCATGCGCTCGTCGTCAGTCAGCTGGCTGTTCAGCAGCAGCGGGTCATCCCAGTGGAAAGAAGCTTTCTTGGACGAGTCGGTACGGGTCATCGCAAAATCCTGTCTCTAAGTTCTAGTTTGGTCGGTAGCACGCGCGGCGCGCCTGAACATTATAGAAACGTGCCGCACCCGCATCTTTTGAAACTGCGACAGGCATTTTCATTTTTTATCGATGCATCCTGCCGTGCTGACGGCAAGCTGACAAGGTCAGCGCGGCGCCGTGCTGCCGAACTTGCCGCCGTGGAAGATCAGGGCCGATTGCGGATGGACCTGGCACTCCTCGACCTCGCCGACGAAGATGACATGGTCGCCTTCGGGATAGCGGCTGCGGTTGTGGCATTCGAACCACGCCGACACGCCTTTCAGGATCGGCAGGCCGGTGCGCGACAGTTCGTACTCGACGCCCTCGAACGGATTCTCGGTGCGGCGCGAGAAGCGCAGCGCCAGTTCTTGCTGGCCGGCCGACAGCACATTGATCACGTAGTGCGAGTTGCCGCTGAAAATGGGCAGGCTGTTGGCGCCGGCGCCCAGGCTCCACAAGACCAGCGGCGGGTCGAGCGAGACCGAATTGAAGGAGCTGGCGGTCAGGCCGCGGAAGCTGCCGTCGGCCAGGCGCGTGGTAATGACGGTCACGCCGGTCGCGAATTGCGACAGGGCGTGGCGGAAATGTGTTGTATCGAAGCCGCGCGTCGTGGCGCGGGCGGAAAGTGTATTCATGCGATTCCTGAACGTTGGCGCTCATTATGCCATCGTCGGGGGAGTCCTTGCCGCGTATGCAGGCAGTTCGATGCAGGATGGGGCACTTTGCGCTACATTAAAGGATATCTAATCTGACAAATGCCAAGGTGAACTATGAGTGAGCAAAAAGCAGCCGAAGTCGCCATCCTCGGCGGAGGATGCTTCTGGTGCGTCGAAGCGGTTTACCTCGAGGCGCGCGGCGTCACCCGCGTCGAATCCGGCTATATGGGCGGCCAGGTCGACCATCCGACCTATGAGGCGGTGTGCGGCGGCGCCACCGGCCACGCCGAGGTGGTGCGTCTCGAATTCGATCCTGCCGTGATCAGCTACCGCGACATCCTCGAGATCTTTTTCACCATCCACGACCCGACCACCCTGAACCGCCAGGGCAATGACGTCGGCACGCAGTACCGCTCGGTGATCTTTACCACCTCGCCGGAACAGGCCGAGATCGCGCACAAGGTGATCGGCGAGATGGGCCTGGTGTGGGATGCGCCGATCGTCACCGAGGTCAAGCCCCAGGAAACCTGGTACAAGGCCGAGGACTATCACCAGAACTATTTCGCCCAGCACCCGCTGCAGGGCTATTGCGCCTTCGTGGTGGCGCCGAAGGTGGCCAAGTTCCGCAAGACCTTCACGGATCGCCTGAAGGCCTGATGGTCGGGCAGGGACTCAGGCAGACATTCAGGCAGACATTCAGGCATACATATACCTCCTCGACCACGGCAGCTGCGCCACGTCGCTTCCCGTCTTGCCGCACACGATCTGGTACAGGCTGATCCGGTCGTGGGCGAAGGCGTAGGCGCAGCCGGCCAGGTACACGTGCCAGATGCGGAAGCGCTTCGGATCGGTCAGGGTGCGGATGTGGGCCGCATTGCTCTCGAAATTGTCGGTCCAGAGCGCGCAGGTATGGGCGTAGTGGCGGCGCAGGTTTTCCACGTCGCGCACTTCCAGGCCGCCTTCCTGCATCGCCCGCACCACGGTGGCCAGGTGCGCCAATTCTCCCTGCGGGAACACGTATTCGTCGATGAACTGGCCACCGCCGTAGGGCGTCGCGCCATTGTCGACGTCGGTGGTGGTGATCCCGTGATTCATTGCCACGCCGCCAGGGGCCAGCAGGTCGGCCACCCGCGCGAAATAATCCTTCAGGTGCTGCACGCCGACGTGCTCGAACATGCCCACGCTGGTGATGCGCTCGAAGCGGCCGTCGACGTCGCGGTAGTCCTGCAGCCGGATCTCGATCCGGTCTTGCAGCCCGGCTTTTGCTACCCGTTCGCGCGCCAGCGCGGCCTGGTTTTCGGACAGCGTGATGCCCACGCAGCGCGCGCCGAATTTTTCGGCCGCGCGCAGCGCCAGCGCCCCCCAGCCGCAGCCGATGTCGAGCAGGGTCTGGCCGGGACGCAGGTCGATCTTGCGCAGGATGTGGTCGATCTTCTTGACCTGCGCGGTGGCCAGGTCTTCGTCGCCTCCCTCGAAGTAGGCGCAGGAATACACCATGCCGGGATCGAGCCAGGCGGCGTAGAACTCGTTGGAGACGTCGTAGTGGTAGCGGATCGCGTCGCGGTCGGATTCGCGCGTGTGGTTTTTCCGGAAGCCCAGCGCATCGGCCAGGCGGCCGCGCCTCGTGTCGGCCGCGCCGGACGCCGCCAGCGCATTGCCGATGGCGATGATGTCGGCCGCACGCCCCATCACCTCGATCGCGCCTTCGACGTAGGCGCGGCCCAGGCTGTACAGGGAAGGGGAGCGCAGGTAGCGCAGCGCGGCGGGGCCGGGGATGCGGATGGTGACCCGTGGCGGATCGGGCGACAGGTCGATGCGTTCACCGTTCCACAGCTCCACGCGCAGCGGCAGTGACAGTTGCGGCAATTTGCCGCGCAGGCCTGCTTGCCAGGCCGACAGCTTGATCTGATCGAACACGGTCCACCCCTTTTTATCAAAGGCGTAGCCGGCCGCGGCTCCTGGCCGGTTACGGTTGCAAACTACGGTTGCAAACGCTGGCGCGTCCAGCCGCCGTCTTCCCGCCGCTCGTAGACGATGCGGTCATGGAAGCGCGAACGCCGGCCTTGCCAGAATTCGATACGGTCGGGGATCAGGCGGTAGCCGCCCCAGTTGTCGGGACGCGCCGGATCCTCGCCGGCCCCCTGCGCCACGACGTCATAGTTCTGTTCGAGTTGCGCACGGCTGGCGATCGGCGCGCTCTGCTTCGAGGCGATCGCCGACAGCCGGCTCTTGAGTGGACGGCTGCGGAAATAACGGTCGCTTTCGTCAGGCGTCGTGCGCTCCACACGACCTTCGATGCGTACCTGGCGTTCGAGTTCGCTCCAGAAGAACAGCAATGCGGCGACACTGTTTTCGCGCAAATCCGAACCCTTCTTGCTGTCGTAATTCGTGTACCACGAGAAGCCGCGCGCATCGAATTGCTTGACCAGCACGATGCGCGAGCTCGGGCGGCCATTGGCGGCCACGGTGGACAGCGACATCGCATTCGGTTCATTCACCTCGGCCTTCAGGGCCTGCTCGAACCAGGCCGTGAACTGGTCGATCGGGTCGTCCAGCACGTCGGCTTCGTCGAGGCTGGCCTGGCCGTAGTCCTTGCGCAGATCGGCCACGGCCTGGCCCAGGGCCGGTGACAGCGGCGTAGTCGCAGGTGTTCCCGATGCCGCGATGCCGCGCCGCAGTTGCATGGCCTGGCCCAGGCGCGCCATCTGCTCCGGCGAGAACAGGCGCAGCGCCATCGGCGCAATATTGCTTTCCTCGCGCTCCATGTGGGAGGTATAGCTGGCCACGAAGCGCCGCACCTGGCTTTCCGACAGCACCGTGCCCGTGCCTTCGGCGATGGCGGTCAGCTGCTCGTGCAGGTCTTGCCACAACGCATCCATATCCTTGTGGTCTTGCAGGATGGTCGGCGCCAGCGCCTGCAGGATGGCGGCGTCGTCGCCCTGGGCGGTGGCGCGCAGCATCGGGATCAGGTCCTGCTCCTCGTCGTCGTGGTGCAGGTGGGCGGCCTTGTCGAAATAGCGCAGCACCGCGCTTGCCGCCTGGCGCGCCTGGTCGTCGGCGCCGTGCTGGGGCAGGTGTTCCAGCAGCTTTTCCAGGGTCGCGAGCTGCTTGCGGATGCGTCCGTGGCAATGCTTGAGCACGGCGATCGGTTGATCGAAATCGGGGGCGGTGTCGGGCAGCAGCGAGCTCATGGCAATCCAGTGGCATTTTAGTGACACGCGACAAGTTTGGCGCACCACTATTTGGTTATCTAAGAGGTATTTTAGTGCAGATGCGAAAGTGCTGTCCGCTACAATATTGGGATGAACCAGATCAACACTCAGCTCTTTTCGGCAACGTTGGACGAGGAAGTCGACTTTGCGCGCCGCTTCGGCGGCATCGCACGCCTGTACGGTGAGCGTGCGCTGGAACGTTTCCGCGCGGCGCACGTCTGCGTGATCGGCGTCGGCGGCGTCGGCTCGTGGGTGGTCGAGGCGCTGGCGCGCAGCGCGGTCGGCCACCTGACCCTGATCGACCTCGACAATGTGGCCGAGTCGAACATCAACCGCCAGATCCAGGCGCTGTCGTCGACCGTCGGCATGGCCAAGATCGAGGCGCTCAAGCAACGCATCGCCCAGATCAATCCGTTCTGCCAGGTCACGCTGGTCGAGGATTTTATCGACGTCGAGAACATCCCGGCAATGATCGCCGACAAGAATTTCGATTACGTGGTCGACGCCATCGACAGCGTGAAACCGAAGGCGGCCCTGATCGCCTGGTGCAGCGCCAACAAGATGCCGCTGGTGGTGGTGGGCGGCGCGGGCGGCCAGATCGATCCGACCAAGGTCGAGATCCGCGACCTGGCCCGCACCGAGCAAGAACCGCTGCTCAAGAAAGTGCGCAAGATCCTGCGCGCGCAATACGGCTTTTCGCGCGGCGAAAAGCAGAAATACCATATCGACGCCGTGTTCTCGATGGAACCGCTGCGCTATCCCGATGCTGGCGATGCCTGCGCGGTCGATCCGAACAGCATCACGGGCCTGAACTGCGCCGGTTTCGGTTCGAGCATGGTCGTCACCGCGACCTTCGGCATGGTGACGGCCGGACAGGTGCTGCGCCGCCTGGCTGAGGCAGCCAATGCAGAGGCGGCCCTGGAGGCCAGTGCTGTACCGGCAGTGCAAACTGTGCAAGCTGAAGCGGCCTTGTTATCATAAGATTGTTGCAACCGTCCGGTTGCCTATTCTTGGAAGAGCACTCATGATTCGTCGATCCGCATTCATTGCACTGCTGCTGGCCGCCGCGAGCGTCCAGGCGCAGGAAGGCGCGCAGGACGCCAGCAAGCCGACCACCCAGCCGCCGCCGGACGTGCAGCAGTCGAGCACGCCGCCGGTCGCGCCGCCTGACAACCAGGTTCCGGCGCCGGTGGCCGAGGCCCCGGCGCCCCAGGTCGAGATCGTCGACCGCGTGGTCGGCACCGGCAAGGAAGCGACGCTGGGCAGCAATGTCGTGGTCAACTACTCCGGCTGGTTCCACAAGCCGCTGGCCCGGCAGCAGCGCGGCCGCAAGTTCGACTCCTCGCTCGAGCCAGGCCGCGAGCCGCTCGAGTTCCAGCTCGGCGCGGGCCGCGTCATCAAGGGCTGGGAGCAGGGCGTGGCCGGCATGAAGGTCGGCGGCAAGCGCACCCTGATCATCCCGAGCGCGCTTGCCTACGGCAAGCGCGGCGCGGGCGGCGGCGTGATCCCGCCCGATTCCGACCTGATCTTCGACGTGGAACTGCTGGACGTCCGATAACGTCAAAATTTGTTCGACAACGGGAGGCGGCATGAGAATCGCGAACGATGTCACTGAACTGATTGGCAATACCCCGCTGGTGCGCATCCGCAAGCTGGCGATGGAGAGCAAGGCCGACCTGGTCGGCAAGCTCGAATTCCACAATCCCGCGCACAGCGTCAAGGACCGCATCGGCCTGGCCATGATCGAGGCCGCCGAGGCGGCCGGCCTCATCACCCCCGACACCACGGTCGTCGAGCCCACCAGCGGCAATACCGGCATCGCGCTGGCGATGGTGTGCGCGGCGCGCGGCTACCGCTGCAAGCTGGTGATGCCCGAGACCATGAGCAACGAGCGGCGCATGCTGTTGCGCGCCTACGGCGCCGAGCTGGTGCTCACGCCCGGCAGCGAAGGCATGCTGGGCGCCATCCGGCGCGCCGAAGAGATCGTCGCGAACGATCCGCGCGCTTTCATGCCGCAGCAATTCAACAATCCCGCCAACCCCGAGGTGCACCGCCGCACCACGGCCGAGGAAATCTGGCGCGACACCGACGGCAAGATCGACATCCTGGTGGCGGGCGTCGGCACCGGCGGCACCATCACCGGCGTCAGCGAGTCTATCCGCCCGCGCCGCCTAGGCTTCCAGGCGATCGCCGTGGAACCCGAGGCGTCGCCGATGCTGTCGAAGGGAAGCAAGGGCCCGCACCCGATCCAGGGCATCGGGGCCGGCTTCGTGCCGCAGGTCCTGAATACCGCGTCCTACGACGAAGTCATTTGCGTGAAGAACGAGGATGCCTTCGAGACGGCGCGCGCCGCGGCGCGCGAGGAGGGGCTGCTGGTCGGCATCTCGTCGGGCGCGGCGCTGTGGGCCGCGATCCAGGTAGCGCGCCGGCCGGAGAACGCAGGCAAGCTGATCGTCGTCATCATCCCCTCGTTCGGCGAGCGTTACCTCAGCACGGCACTGTACGCCAACCTGGCAGGCTGAACCTCGTCAGTGCGCGTGGCCCTGCAAGGTGCAGTGGTGATGGATCGTCCCCTGTTCCACCTGCAGCGTGGAGTGGTGGATCGCATACTTTTCGCGCAACGTGTGTTCGATGGCGTCGAGCGTCGCGTCGCCCGGGTAGCCGCCCGGGATCACCAGGTGGGCGGTGAGCGCGGTCTCGGTCGTGCTCATGGCCCAGATATGCAGGTCATGGACTTCGGTCACGCCGGGCTGGCCGGCCAGGAAGGCCTGCACCTTGCCCGCGTCGACGTTCGGCGGCACGGCCGCCATCGACAGCTGCACCGACTCGCGCAGCAGCGACCAGGTGCCGATCACGATCACCACCACGATCCCCAGGCTCACGATCGGATCGATCCAGGTCCAGCCCGAATACATGATCGCCAGGCCCGAGATGACCACGCCCAGCGACAGCGCGGCGTCGGCCGCCATGTGCAGGTAGGCGCCGCGGATGTTCAGGTCGCCCTTGCTGCCGGCTAAAAACAACCAGGCCGAGAAGCCGTTGATGACGACGCCAATGGCGGCCACGATCGAGACCGTGGCGCCGGCCACCGGCGCCGGCTCGGCGATGCGCTGCACCGCCTCCCAGGCGATGGCGCCGCAGGCCACCATCAGCAGCAGGCCGTTGCCCAGCGCCGCCAGGATCGACGAGCCGCGCAGGCCATAGGTGTAGCGGCCCTTGGGCGCGCTCTTGGCCAGCAGGGCGGCGCCCCAGGCCAGCATCAGGCCCAGCACGTCGGACAGGTTGTGGCCGGCGTCGGCCATCAGCGCGGTGGAGTGGGCGATGAAGCCGTAGGTGAACTCGACGATGACGAAGGCCAGGTTCAGGCCGATCGCCAGTGCGAAGGCGCGGCCATGGCCATCGGGCGAGGGCATGTGGTGGTGGTGGTGTCCGAAGCCATGGGAATGGCCGTGATCGTGGTCGTGATGATCGTGTCCGTGCTGGTGGTCGTGTGCGTGGTTCATGCGTCCATTCCGTTGGCGGGTTCGGCGATGTGTTCGAACATGGTGGAGAGCAGGCTGCTGATGTGGGCGTCGGCAGCCGAATAAAAGACCTGCTTGCCCTGGCGCTCGGCCTTGACGATGCGGGCCGCGCGCAGCAGGCGCAGGTGGTGGCTGACCAGCGAGCTGGACAGCATCAGGCCGGCCGCGATATCGCCCACCGCCGTCGGCTGGGCCAGGCAAGCCAGCACGATGCGCAGCCGGGTCGGGTCGCCCAGCAGGTGGAACAGGTCGGCCAGCTGGCCGATCGCTTCCTCGGGCGGTGGGGCGATCGGTTGGGCAGGCGGGTGTGCGGTCGTCAAGTTTGGCTCTAACATGTGAATAGATGTTCATATGTTAGGCGAAAACAACCGCGCCGGGCAAGCGCGGTGTTGTTCAGCGTCGTTTCGTGTCCAGCGGCTGGCCGTCGTCGTCGCGCTCTTCAGGCTGTCCCAGCCCGAGCTTCTGCAACTGCGGCAGGATCTTGCGCCGCTCGCCCACCGCCACCACGATCATCCGGTCCGGATCGAGATACTCCCGCGCGACTCTGCGCACGTCTTCCACGCCGACCTGCGCCAGCTCCCGCGCCAGGCGATCGTAGTAATCCGGCGCCAGGCCATACACGAACAACTCGGTCAGGCTGGCGCCGATGTCGGCATTGGTCTCGAACTGGCCCGGCAGCGACAATAGCTGGGCATTGCGCGCCGCGTCGAGTTCGGCCTGCGACAAGGGCTGTTCGCGCATGGCCGCGATCTCGCGCAGGATCTCGCGCACCGATTCTCCGGTGGCGTCCTGCTGTACGCTGGCCTCGACCGAGAACGGCGCCGGAGTGCGGTCGTAGTCGAAGTGCGAGTAGATGCCGTAGGTATAGCCTTTGGTTTCGCGCAGGTTGTTGTTGAGCCGGCTCGAGAACATGCCGCCCAGCGCGCCGTTCATCACTTGCAGGGCCGGGAAGTCGGGCGTGTCGCGACTCGGGCCCATGCAGGCCACCTGCAGCGCCGTTTGACCGGCGTCCGGCTGGTCGACCAGCACCAGGCGCGCCGCCGTGGGACGGGTCTCGGCCGGCTTCACCTCGGGTGCGTCGGCGGCCGGCCAGGCGCCGAATTGCGCCACGGCCAGCGCTTCCAGCTCGGCGCGCGTGATGTCGCCGGTGACCACCAGCGCCGCATTAGAGGGCACGTAGTGGCGCTGCCAGAAGCCGGCGATGTCCGCACGGGTAGTGGCGCGGATCGCGTCTTCGAGCCCCAGCTGGCCATAGGCCTTCGGATGCCCGCTGCCGAACAGGGCGCCCGCCGCGGCGAGGGCTGCCACTGTTTCAGGGTCGTCGCGCTGCTGCGTCAGGGAACCCAGGCGGTCCTGCCGCTGGCGCTCGATCTCGGCCGCCGGGAAGGCCGGATGCTGGACGATGTCGGCCACCACCTCGAGTGCGCGCGCAAAGGTCGCGCGCAGCGCCAGCAGCGACACGGTCGAGACGTCGTCGCTGCTGCCGGTGTCCATGAAGGCGCCCAGTTGCGCGATCTCGTCCGCGATCTGCGGCGCGCTGCGCGTGGCCGTGCCTTCTTCCAGCATCTGGGCCGTGAAGCCGGCCAGGCCGGGCAGCTTGACCGGATTGGCCGCGCCGCCGCTTTTCACCACCAGCTGGCTCGAGACCAGCGGCAGCGCCGGATTGTGGTGGTGGATCACAGTCAAACCGTTCTTGAGCTTGAAGCTCTCTCCGCGCGGCAGCGTCACCTTTGGCGTCGGGCCGGCCACGGGCGGCGTCGCACGCCACGGTTCGGCCTCGTTGAGCGCAGCTTGGGCGGGCTGCGGCGCGGTCTTGACCGGCTTGGACGCGCGCGGATCGTCGACCTTCGGCTTGCCGGGCACGCCGGTCACCACGGCGCGCGCCTCCGGCTTGAGCCAGGTCTGCACCGCGCGCTGCACGGCCGCCGCGTCGATGCTGCGCAGGCGCGCCAGGTCCCTGGCCAGGTAGCCCGGGTCGCCCGTGTACAGGTTGTAGTGGTTGAGCTGCTCGGCCAGGCCGTCGCCGCCGAGCTTTTCGAGCGACGCCAGCAGGGCCGTCTCCAGGCTGTTGCGGGCGCGTTCGACTTCCCGTTCGGTCGGGCCGTCCTTGCGCAGCCGTTCCAGCTCGGCGTCGATCGCCGCTTCCAGTTCCTGCGGCGTGTGGCCGGCGCGCGCGGTGACGTCGACCACGAAGGTCGAGCTCAAGGCCAGCGAGGTCTGGGTGCTCGACACGTCTTGCGCGATCTGGCGTTCGTACACCAGCGATTTGTACAGGCGGCTCGATTTGCCGCCGCCGAGGATGGTGGCGGCCACCGCCAGCTCGGCGTCGCCCGGCTGGTAGGCGGCTGGCGTCAGCCAGCCCATGAACACGCGCGGCAGCTCGACCCGGTCGCGCACCACGACGCGGCGCTCGGCCGTGATCGAAGGCGTGACCACCGTGGGACGCACGACGTCCGGCCCGCGCCGCAGGCTGCCGAAATAGCGCTGCACCAGTTCGCGCGTCTTGCCCTTGTCGATGTCGCCGGCGATCACCAGGCTGGCGTTGTTGGGGCCATAGTAGTCGGTGAAGAATGCGCGCACGTCTTCCAGCCGCGCGCCCTGGATGTCGGCGTGCGAGCCGATGATCGAGGCCGCATACGGGTGGCCCTTGGGGAACAGCGTCTGCAGCAGCGCTTCCTCGACGAGGCCATACGGCTCGCCCTCGACGGTCTGGCGGCGCTCGTTGCGCACCACGTCCTGCTGGTTGCTCAAGGCCTGCTGGTCGAGCACGTCCAGCAGGTAGCCCATGCGGTCGGCATGCACCCACAGCGCCAGCTCGAGCTGGTTGCTCGGCACCGTGTCGTAGTAGCTGGTGCTGTCGAAGCCGGTGCCGCCATTGCTGTCGGTCGCGCCGGCGCCTTCGAGCAGGCGGTCGGCCTCGCCGCGCGGGATGTGGCGGGTGGCGGCGAACATCATGTGCTCGAACAGGTGGGCGAAGCCGGTCAAGCCGGGCGCCTCGTTGGCCGGGCCCACGTGGTACCACAGGTTGACGGCCACGATCGGCAGGCGCTTGTCCTCGACCAGGATCAGCTGCAGGCCGTTGGGCAGCACGGTTTTTTCGAAGGCGATCGACGGGACCGGCGCCGAGGCGGTCGCAGGGGGCTGGTCCGGGACCTGGCCCGGCGCGCTAGCCGGAGCGGCGGCCAGCATCACCGGGACCATCAGGGTGGAAATGTTCAAATACTCTCCGTAATTCAATGACAACTGCCGATGCCGCGGTCGAGCGTCGCGCCGGCCGGCACCCGCTCGGGTTCGGCGGCCAGGAATTGCCACTCATAGCCGTCCGCCAGCAGCCGCAAACGCAGCACGCCGTCGAAGCTGGCTTCGCGCACCTCGCTATTATCCCGGATACGCAGGAAAGGCGTGGCGTAGGCGCCGCCGGTGCCGACCACGAACTGGCGCAGGCCGCGCGCGCGGTCCGGCCGCCCCCGGGCATCCTGGGGCGCGAAGCGCTCGTAGTCGTGGTCGTGGCCGGACAGCACCAGCTCGGCCCCGGCCCGGTGCAGGATGTCCCAGGCATCGATCATCCGGCCCGGGCCGCGGTGGCCGCCGGAACTGAAGGAAGGATGGTGCCAGAATGCCAGCGTACAAGAGGCGGTGCTGTTTTCCAGCTCGGCGCGCAGCCACGCCAGCTGGGCCGCGTGCCGTTCGCCTTTCAGGTTGCTGTTGAGCGAAACGAGCAGCCACGAACCCAAGCGCAGGCTGTAATAGCCATTGCCGTCGACTCCGCGCGCGCGCATGCCGAAGTAGTCGAAATAGGGCAGGGCGTCTTTGGTGTTGTACTCGTGGTTGCCCGGCGTCGGCCAGGTGCGCTCGCGAAAGCGGCCCCAGGTCGGGGCGTAGCAGTCGGCGAATTCGCGCGCCGTGCCATTCGGATAAGTGTGGTCGCCCAGGGGCAGCACCACGGCCCTGGGGTCGGCGCGCAGCGCCCATTCGACCAGGGTCGCGGTGGCGGCGGCGCCCGACCAGCGCGGGTCGGGATGCTTGCAGCGCGCGATGTCGCCGGCCGCATAGACCGTATGCGCCGTGGATGAAGCGTGGGCCGGCGCTGCATGGGGCGCTGCATGGGACAGCCCAAGCGCTGCGCAGGCCAGCGACAGCAGGATGGCGCCCGCGGCCGGGCGGCGCAGCGCCATCGCCGGTCTTACTCGACGAAGCGCAGGATGCCGCGCAGCGCGTGGGCGATGGCCTGCTCGCGCACCGCCTCGCGGTCGCCGGGGAATACCAGGCGCTCGGTATGGACATGGTCGCCGCGCGCCCAGCCGAAGCACACGGTGCCGATCGGCTTGCCGGGCACGGCGCCGGTCGGGCCGGCGATGCCGGTGGTCGAGACGCCGATGTCGGCATTGCTGTTGGCCACGGCGCCCGCGGCCATGGCGGCGGCCACCTCTTCGCTGACCGCGCCGAACTGGGCGATCACGGCGTCGGGCACGTCCAGCATCTCGTTCTTGGCGGTGTTCGAATAGGTCACGAAGCCGCAGTCGAACCAGTCGCCCGAGCCGGGGATGGCGGTGAGCGTGTAGGCGATGCCGCCGCCGGTGCAGGATTCGGCGGCGGCCAGCATCAGGTTTTTGGGGCCGAGGGCGTCGCTGACTTTCTGGGCAAGATCGATGAGTTCGTTCGTCACGTGCGTCTCCTTTGCAAGCCGCCGGCCGGGCGAGTGCCACGTCGGGAAACCGGTCGGACTTGCTTCATTCTAGCGCGCGGCGCGAGCGCACGGTGAGCAAACGGCAGGCCAAAGTTTCAAAAATTGCTACCCAAACCGCGAGCGAACGTTTACAGTGCCAGCCGCATTCTCATCCTGGCCCGGCTTGATAAATGTTTCGTGCGACACACAGCACAAGCGTGCTGCTATGCTGGGATGACCGATTTCTCGTCTTTGTTAGAACTTTTACATGCCGCGCATGCGTTCCCGTGAGCGGTCCGTGGAGGAAGCATGAGCCGCCAGCGCTCTATCCGCAAGAAGCTGGTGGCGGTGGTGATGACGACCACGTTCGTCGCGCTGCTGGTCTCGATCGCCATCGTGATCGGCTATGACTTGCGCAGTTACCACCGCGCCCTGGTCAACGACCTCTCGACCCAGGCCGAACTGGTCGGCCACATGACGTCCGCCGCGCTGAGCTTCGACGATCCGCGCCTGGCCAACGAGAACCTGGCGCTGCTGCGCACCAGCCCCCTGGTGCGCGCCGCCGCCATCTACGATTTCCAGGGCAAGCTGTTCGCTTCCTACGCCGCCGCCGGCGAGCCACGCGATATTCCCCAACGCCTGGACGCGGCGAGCCTGCCCGGCGAAAACAGCGCGGAACTGGTGGTGCGCCAGCCCATCGTCGAGAATGGCGACACGGTCGGCACCGTCGTGCTGCGCGCCGAGAACCGCCTGCTGGCGCGCACCATCGACTATCTCGCGATCGCGGCCGGGGTGACCCTGCTGGCGATGGCGATCGCCTACCTGCTTATGTGGCGCCTGGGCCGCGGCATCACCGAGCCGATCATGGCGATCAGCGAAATCGCACGCGAGGTGGTGGCCACGCGTGACTATTCGCGCCGCGCGCCGCGCATCGGCGACGACGAGGCGGCCGAGCTGGCCGACTCCTTCAACGCCATGCTGACCGAGATCGAGGGCCGCACCCGCGAGCTGGAAGACACGCACAGCACCATCCTGCGCGAAGCCCAGCAGCGCACGCGCGCCCAGCAGGAAGTGATGCGCCTGAACGAGCAGCTGGAACAAAGAGTCGATGAGCGTACCCTGCAGCTGGCGCTGGCCAACGCCGAACTGGCCAACGCCAACGAGGAGGCGAAGAGCGCCAACCAGGCCAAGTCGGCCTTCCTGTCCTCGATGAGCCACGAGCTGCGCACCCCGCTCAACGCGATCCTCGGCTTCGCCCAGATCCTCACCTCCGACACGCTGCCCTCGACCCTGGAGCAGAAGAAGGAATTCGCGAACCACATCCTCAAGTCGGGCCGCCACCTGCTCACCCTGATCAACGAGATCCTCGACCTGGCCAAGGTCGAATCGGGCACCATCACGCTGTCGATGGAACCGGTGGCCCTGGCCGACATCCTGCTCGAAGTGCGCACCATGATCGAGCCGATCGCCGCCACCCGCAAGGTGCGCGCCCTGTTTCCGGCGGTGGACGGCGCGGTGGTGATGGCCGACCGCACGCGCCTGAAACAGGTGCTGCTCAACCTGTTGTCGAACGCGGTCAAGTACAACCGCGAAGAGGGCGCGGTCGTCGTCTCCTGCGAGCAGTCGGGGCCGGAGCGCCTGCGCCTGTCGGTGCAGGACACCGGCCACGGCCTGAATCCGGAGCAGCTGGCCAACCTGTTCCAGCCCTTCAACCGCCTGGGACAGGAAGCCGGCGCCCAGGAAGGCACCGGCATCGGCCTGGTGGTGACCAAGCGCCTGGTGGAACTGATGGGCGGCGAGATCGGCGTCACCAGCAGCCCGGGCGTGGGCAGCGTGTTCTCGATCGAACTGGGCAGCACCGCGCCGCTGGCGTCGGCGCTGCCCGAGCGCGGCCCGGAGGCGCAGGCGGCGCCGAGCGCCCCGCCCGCCGAAGGCGAGCCGCACCTGGTGCTGTACGTCGAGGACAACCCGGCCAACCTGCGGCTGGTGGAGGAAATCGTCGCCTTCCGGCGCGACCTGAGCCTGCTGTCGGCCCCCGACGGCCACCTCGGCCTGGCGCTGGCCAAGGCGCACCGCCCGGACGCCATCCTGATGGACCTGAACCTGCCGGGGATGAGCGGCTTCGAGGTGCTGCGCCAGTTGCGCGCCGATCCCGAGACCACCTGGATCCCCGTGATCGCGCTGACAGCCAACGCCATGCCGCGCGACATCGAGCGCGGCATGGCGGCGGGCTTCCACCGCTATCTCACCAAGCCGATCGACATCGACAAATTCACCGAAGCGATCAACAGTACGCTGGCGCAGCAGCCCGGGACGGGCCAGCCAGGCGAAAGGAAGGCCAGATGATTTCCCTGTCCGACATCCGGCGCGCGCGCATCCTCGTCGTCGACGACGAGCCGGTGAACGTGCAGCTGCTCGAATACCTTCTCAAGACCACCGGCTACGAGAACGTCAGCTCCACCTACGATCCGCGCCAGGTGGTGGCGCTGCACCTCAAGCACCGCTTCGACCTGATCATCCTCGACCTGCACATGCCGGGCATGGACGGCTTCGAGGTGATGGAAGCCCTGAAGCCGCTGGAAAGCGATTCCTGGCTGCCGGTGCTGGTGGTGACGGCCGAGCCGGACAAGAAACTGGCGGCGCTCGAAGCCGGCGCGCGCGACTTCATCGGCAAGCCCATCGACACGGTCGAGGTGATGACGCGCATCCGCAACCTGCTCGAGGTGCGGCTGCTGCACCGCGAATCGATCGACTACGGCAGCCAGCTGGAGCGCCAGGTGCGCGAGCGCACCGCCGAACTGGCGCGCTTTCGCGGCGCGATGGACGCCACGCCCGACGCCCTGTTCCTGATCGACACCGCCAGCATGGCGATGGTCGACGTGTCGGAAGGCGCCTGCCGCATGCTGGGTTTTTCGCGCGACGCGCTGCTGCGCATCGACCCGGTGGCGCTGGGCCTGGCCACGCGCACCCAGCTCGAACGCCTGCTGGGCGGCGGCCCCGCCCACGATGGCGAGTCCGAGTCCGAGGCCGACATCGTCGAGACCGAGCTGCTGCGCGCCGGCGGCGAAGGCTCGGTGGCGGTCGAGATCAGCTGGAAGCTGCAGGAACAGGACGTCGGGTACGCCGCGCAGCGCATGCTGATCGCGGTGGCGCGCGACATCAGCGAGCGCCTGCAGGCCCAGGAAAACCTGCGCCATGCGGCCAGCTACGACGCCCTGACCGGCCTGCCGAACCGCACCCTGTTCTTCGAAAACCTGCGCGACACCATCGAGCTGGCCCAGGACAAGAACTGGCGCGTGGCGGTCCTGTGCATCACGCTCGACCGCTTCAAGGTGATCAACGACACGCTCGGCACGCGCGGCGGCGACGAGCTGCTGCGCCAGTTCAGCACGCGCCTGGTGCGCTGCGTGAAGGTGCGCGATTCGGTCGGCCGCCTGGGCGGCGACGAGTTCGCGCTGATCCTCACCATGCCGCGCGAGCAGCAGGACGCGGTGAACATGGCCAACGACGTGCGCGATTCCCTGCGCCTACCGTTCGACCTGCACGGCCAGCCGGCCGCGCTGACGGCCAGCATCGGCATCGCCATGTACCCGGACGACACGACCGACCCGGGCGCGCTGGTCAAGTACGCCGATACCGCCATGGTGCGCGCCAAGGAGGCCGGCCGCGACGGCTACCGCTTCTTCACCGCCGGCATGAACGTGCAGGTGCTGGCGCGCCTGGACCTCGAGCTGGCCCTGCGCGGCGCGCTCGAAGATTCCCAGTTCGTGCTGCACTTCCAGCCCAAGATGGAATTGAACACCGGCCGCATCGCCGGCACCGAGGCCTTGCTGCGCTGGCACCGCCCCGGCTACGGCCTGGTGTATCCGGCCGAATTCGTGCCGGTGATGGAAGAGACGGGCCTGGTGGTGCGGGTCGGCGACTGGATCATCGACGAAGCCTGCCGCCAGATCGCGGCCTGGAACGCGGCCGGCGTGCGCGACGTGCGGGTGGCGGTGAACGTGTCGAGCCGCCAGTTCGTCGAGGGCGACCTGGAGGGCGTGATCAGGGACGCGCTGGCGCGCCACGACGTCGAACCGGGGCTGCTGGAGCTGGAGCTGACCGAGAGCGCGCTGATGCAGAACGCCGAGCGCACCACCGAGGTGCTCACGCGCCTGAAGGCGCTCGGGATCCGCATCGCGATCGACGATTTCGGCACCGGCTATTCGAGCCTGGCCTACCTGAAGCGCTTCCCGATCGACAAGCTCAAGATCGACATCGCGTTCGTGCGCGACATCGTCAACAATCCGGACGACGCCGCCATCGCGCTGGCCATCATCAGCATGGCGCACAGCCTGCACATGCAGGTGATCGCCGAGGGCGTCGAGACGCGCGCCCAGATGGCCTACCTGCGGCGCCACCGCTGCGACCAGATCCAGGGCTTTTATTTCTCGCGCGCGCTGCCGGCCGACCAGCTGGCCGAGATGGTGCTGTCCAACCGCGCCAAGCCCGAAGAAAAGCAGACCGCCGACGACAAGGTGCAGACCCTGCTCGTCGTCGACGACGACCCGAACGTGCTCACCGCGCTGCACCGCCTGTTCCGGCGCGACGGCTACCGCGTGCTGACCGCGTCGTCGCCGGCCGAGGGCTTCGAATTGCTGGCGCTGTACCGCGTGCACGTGATCCTGTGCGACCAGCGCATGCCGGTGATGAGCGGCACCGAATTCCTCAGCAAGGTCAAGGAGATGTATCCCGAGACCATCCGCATCATTCTGTCGGGCTATACCGGAGTGGACTCGGTGCTCGATTCGATCAACCGCGGCGCGATCTACCGCTTCTACACCAAGCCGTGGGACGACCAGCAGCTGCGCGACAATGTCCGGCTCGCGTTCCGGCACTACTGGATGACGTACGGGCCGTATGACGATCGCAAGACGCCGCGCGAGGAGGACCAGCGCGGCGAGGCGGCGGCCTAGGGTCTGGCTTGTTACTTGTTGGCAGTAGCAGCGGTTTTCAAATTAACCCGTACGCAGCGCAGTGCGCAAGGCCGGTCTGTCTGAATTCGATTGGTACATCTGCTGCATCTGCTGCAGTTGGACCCGGGTTGGCGCGAAACGATTGATCGATCTCGACCGCGCCGTGGATGAAGCGCGGCCCGAGCGGCGTGACCACGGGATGCGATTCCAGCGCCATGCGCTAGCCGGCCCTGAGGCGCCGCGGGCGGAAGTGCAAGAGCAGCGCCGAGACCAGGAAGTAGAAAGCGCCGAAGCCCGCGTAGCCGGCCACGGTGGCGACCGTCGGCTCGGCCGGCATGCGCGCCTGTCCGATGAATACGGCCCCGGCAAGCGCCGACTGTGCGCCGCTCAGGACCATCGCCCACTGGGCGCCATGGGTTTTCCAGCGCCGTACTCCGGTGCCCAGTTGCAGCAGGCCGGACAGGATGGCCCAGGCGCCGAACACGGCCAGCACGCGGTGCATGTCGGGCAGGGCGACGGCCAGCGCCAGCGCCACGACCAGGCTTGCGACGACGTTCAGCAACTGGGTGCGGTTCGCCGCCAGTCCGCCGCTGCGGCGAGCGTCGACCAGGTTGGCGAAGGCATCCCAGGCGGGATAGGCGACCAGCAGCACCGCGCCGGCGAGCGTCGAATGCTGGGCGACGCCCAGCACCGCAAGCACCCAGGCGCTGGAAAAGACGGCGCGCACGAAGTAGTAGCGTTTGAGCCAGCCTTCATGGGTGCCGCCGGCAAGGTTGGTGTCGTGGTTCATGATGTCCTCCATTTATTTACCTACTAGTTGGTAGGCTGTTGGGTTAAAAAAAGCCGGTCTGCCGGACCGGAATCGTTTTCAAGCCGGCGCCTGGACGCGCGCCAGCTGGGCGGCCGTAATGGCGCCGAACACCTTCGCATCGCCGTAGGCACGTGCCGACAGCATGGCGCCGTGCACGGTGGCCATGAAGACCTCGGCTTCGACCTCGGGCGGCTGCATCAGCCGGATCGTGCCTTGCTGGACGCCCCGTTCCAGCACCGATGCCATCCAGCCCGACAGGAAGCGGAAGTAGCCGCGCACCTCGACCGCCACCTCGGCCGGCAGGATCGGCAGTTCGCCGGCCAGCAGGGCGCACACGCAGAACGGCGCGCTCAGGTCGGCGATGCACTTTTCCCAGTAGTCGATGTAGGCGCGCAGCATCCCCAGCGGATCGGGAATCGCCTGCTGCAGGCGCTCGATTCCCTCGGCCGTGGCCTGGCGGTGCTGCACCACGATGGTCTTGACCAGGTCGAGCTTGTTCGGGAAGTGGTGGTGGATGCTGGCCTTGCGGATGCCGACCACGTCGGCGATGTCCGCATAGCTGAATCCGTTGTAGCCACCGGCCACGATCAGGGCGCGCGCGCAGGTCAGGATGTCTTCCGAGGTATTGGACAGCTTCTTCATGCTGGAATCCTACCTTCTGGTAGGGAGGTAAGTCAAGCGAAGTGTCAATCCGGCGTGCGCGCCATCGCACTGAGATATTCAGCTGCCGCTGAAGTGATCCCAGCCCGTCAGGCCCAGGTCGAGCGGCACGCCGTGCGCGTCGACCAGGCGCAGGCCGGGCGCGGTCTCGATCGTGCCGACCCGGGTGACCGGCGTGGCGGCCAGCGCCGCGGCTTCCAGCACCGCCGCGCGTCGTGCAACGGGGGCCGTGAAGCACAGTTCGTAATCGTCGCCGCCGGCCGCCGTGAAGCGGCGCCGCAGTGCGTGGTCTTGGCGCGCCAGCGCCGGGCCGGCCGGCAACGCGTCGACGTCGAGCGTGGCGCCGACGCTTGACGCCGCCAGGATGTGCCCGAGGTCGCCGACCAGGCCATCCGAGATGTCGAGTGCGGCGTGGGCAATCGGCGCCGCCGCCAGGCCCAGGCCCAGGGCCACGCGTGGTGTCGGCATGTGCAGCCTCGGCGCCGCCTGCGCATGCGCCTCCGGGGAGAGTTCGACTTCTTTCCAATAGCCGGCCAGCGCCAGGCGCGCATCGCCCAGCGTGCCCGAGATCCAGATATCGTCGCCCGGCCGCGCCGCGCCGCGCCGCAGCGCATGGCCGGGCGCCAGTTCCCCGAACACGGTGATGCAGATATTCAGCGGCCCCTTGGTGGTGTCGCCGCCGATCAGTTCGCAGTCATGCTCGTCGGCCAGCGCGAACAGGCCGCGCGAGAAACCGTCGAGCCATGCCTCGTCGGCCCGCGGCAGCGCCAGAGCTAAAGTAAATGCGATGGGTCGCGCACCCATCGCGGCCAGGTCCGACAGGTTCACGGCCAGGGCCTTGTGGCCCAGCATGAAGGGATCGGCGCCGGCGAAGAAATGGCGGTCTTCGACCAGCATGTCGGACGAGATCGCGATCTGGCGGCCGGGAGTCGGGGCGAGCAGGGCGCAGTCGTCGCCGATGCCCAGCGCGACATCAGGGCGGCCGGGGCGCTCGCGGTGAAAAAAGTGCTTGATGAGGTCGAATTCGGAAAGCATGGCGGCGATTGTACCGCCCCCCGTTGGCCTGCCGGGAATTGCTGCAACCGCACATAAGTGTGGTGAAAATACGTAGCCATTGACAACATGCTGTCTGATAGAATCGAAAGTCCCGTTTTGCTTCAGGAAGGCTGCCCAGCATGGATTCGTCATCTGACAAAAAAGAAGAATTACGTCAGCAACTGCGTCAAGCAGCGCTCGAGTATCACCAGTTCCCCCGTCCCGGCAAGATCAGCGTGGCGCCCACCAAGGGCCTGCTGAACCAGCGCGACCTGGCGCTGGCCTATTCGCCGGGCGTGGCCGCCCCTTGCGAGGAAATCGTCAAGGATCCGGCCGCCGCCTACAAGTACACCGCGCGCGGCAACCTGGTCGCCGTGATCTCCAACGGCACCGCCGTGCTGGGCCTGGGCAATATCGGTCCGCTGGCGTCGAAGCCGGTCATGGAAGGCAAAGGCGTGCTGTTCAAGAAGTTCGCCGCGATCGACGTGTTCGACATCGAGATCAATGAGACCGATCCCGACAAGCTGGTCGACATCATCGCCGCGCTCGAGCCGACTTTTGGCGGCGTGAACCTGGAAGACATCAAGGCGCCCGAGTGCTTCTACATCGAGCGCAAGCTGCGCGAGCGGATGAAGATCCCGGTCTTCCACGACGACCAGCACGGCACCGCGATCATCGTCGGCTCCGCCATCCTGAACGGCCTGAAAGTCGTCGGCAAGAGCATCAAGGAATGCAAGCTGGTGGTCTCGGGCGCCGGCGCGGCCGCGCTGGCCTGCCTCGACCTGATCGTCGACCTGGGCTTCCCGATCGAGAACATCTTCGTCACCGACCTGGCCGGTGTCGTCTATCAAGGTCGCGTCGAGCTGATGGACCCGGACAAGGAACGCTTTGCGCAAGACACGCCGCACCGTTCGCTGGCCGACGTCATTCCCGGCGCCGACATCTTCCTGGGCCTGTCCGCCGGCGGCGTGCTCAAGCAGGACATGGTGGCCAAGATGGCCCCGAACCCGCTGATCCTGGCGCTGGCCAATCCGAATCCGGAAATCCTGCCGGAAGACGTCAAGGCGGTGCGCGGCGACGCCATCATCGCTACCGGCCGTTCGGACTATCCGAACCAGGTCAACAACGTCCTGTGCTTCCCCTATATGTTCCGCGGCGCACTGGACTGCGGCGCGACCACCATCACGCGCGAGATGGAAATCGCGGTGGTGCACGCGATCGCCGACCTGGCCCATGCCGAGCAGTCGGACATCGTGGCCTCGGCCTACGGCATTTCGAACCTGTCCTTCGGTCCGGAATACCTGATCCCGATGCCGTTCGACCCGCGCCTGCTGACCCATATCGCGCCGGCCGTGGCCAAGGCCGCGATGGATGGCGGCGTCGCCAGCCGTCCGATCGAGGACCTGGCGGCCTACGCCGAACACCTGCAGCAGTTCGTGTACCGCAGCGGCACCTTCATGAAGCCGCTGTTCCAGGTCGCCAAGGATGCCCCGGCCGAACTGAAACGCATCGTCTACGCCGAGGGCGAGGACGAGCGCGTGCTGCGCGCGGTGCAGGTGGTGGTCGACGAAAAGCTGGCGCGCCCGATCCTGGTCGGCCGTCCGGCGGTGCTGGAGCAGCGCATCGAGAAGTTCGGCCTGCGCCTCAAGCTGGGCGTGCACTTCGACGTCATCAATCCCGACTTCGACGAGCGCTACCGCGACTACTGGACGACCTACCACCAGATGGTGATGCGCAAGGGCGTGACCCAGGACCTGGCCAAGCTGGCCATGCGCCGCCGCCACACCCTGATCGGCGCCATGATGATCCACAAGGGCGAAGCCGACGGCATGATCTGCGGCACCTACGGCACCACCCAGATGCACCTGGACTTCATCGACCAGGTGCTGGGCAAGCGCGCCGGCGCCAACGTCTATGCGGCGATGAACTTCATCATCACGCCGGAACGCCAGCTGGCCATGGTCGACACCCACGTCAACGAGAACCCGAACGCCGAGCAGCTGGCCGAGATCACTATCATGGCGGCCGAAGAGCTGGAGCGCTTCGGCATCAGCCCGCGCGCGGCCCTGCTGTCGCACTCGAACTTCGGCAGCGCCAACACGGAGTCGGCGCAGAAGATGCGCGCCGCCCTGGCCCTGGTGCAGCAGAAGAAGCCGGAACTGGAAGTCGACGGCGAGATGCACGGCGACGCCGCGCTCGACGCCAAGAACCGCGCCAAGATCATGCCGGAATCGACCCTGAAGGGCGACGCCAACCTGCTGGTGCTGCCGAACATCGATGCCGCCAATATCTCGTACAACCTGCTCAAGACGGCGGCCGGCAACGGCATCGCGATCGGCCCGGTCCTGCTCGGCTGCGCGCGTCCGGTCCACATCCTGACCCCGTCGGCGACGGTGCGCCGGATCGTCAATATGACGGCGCTGGCCGTGGTGGACGCTGTGTCCCAGCGATAATCATTCAGCCGGTTTGTACTTGACGCCTGCCTCGCGCGCCTTGCGCCGGGGCAGGCGTTTTTGTGTGCACCTGTCTCCAGCTGTCGCCGTTTGTCGTTTTGCAAAGACACTGGTAACAAACCGTAAGCGACGGTCGCAGCGCGTCATTTTCGGGTCATAATGTTCAGATAAGTGTTGATTTAATTGCACACATTTCTGTTGTGCAATTAGGCAAACCGACCTCCTCTGTTACAATCCTTGCTTTCGCCGGGCTCGTCAGGTAGTACGTGGCGCCCGCAAGACCACTTCATATCCATCCAAGAACATGCAAAACAAACGAGCCCTCATCACCGGTATCACCGGCCAGGATGGCGCCTATTTGGCCCAGTTGCTTCTGGAAAAAGGCTATCACGTCACCGGCACCTACCGTCGTTCGAGCTCGGTCAATTTCTGGCGCATCGATGAGCTCGGCATCACCTCGCATCCGAACCTGTCGCTGGTCGAATACGACCTGACCGACCTGGCCTCGAGCCTGCGCCTGATCGAAACGGCGCAGCCGGGCGAGGTGTACAACCTGGCGGCGCAGAGCTTCGTCGGCGTGTCCTTCGACCAGCCGGTGACCACCGCCTCGATCACCGGCCTGGGCGCCGTCAACCTGCTCGAAGCGATCCGCATCGTCAATCCGAAGATCCGCTTCTACCAGGCGTCGACCTCGGAAATGTTCGGCAAGGTGCAGGCCATTCCCCAAAAAGAAGATACGCCGTTCTACCCGCGCAGCCCGTATGGCGTGGCCAAGCTGTACGCGCACTGGATGACCATCAATTACCGCGAGTCGTACGACATCTTCGGTTCCTCGGGCATCCTGTTCAATCACGAGTCGCCGCTGCGCGGCCGTGAGTTCGTGACCCGCAAAATCACCGATTCGGTGGCCAAGATCGTGCAGGGCAAGCTGGAGCTGCTGGAGCTGGGCAATATGGACGCCAAGCGCGACTGGGGCTTCGCCAAGGAATATGTCGAAGGCATGTGGCGCATGCTGCAGGCCGACAAGCCCGATACCTATGTGCTGGCGACCAACCGCACCGAGACCGTGCGCGACTTCGTCACCATGGCCTTCAAGGCGGCCAATGTCACGCTCGACTGGAGCGGTTCGGGCGAGCAAGAGGTCGCCCACTGCAACCAGAGCGGCAAGAAACTGGTGGGCGTCTCGCCCAAGTTCTACCGTCCGGCCGAAGTCGACCTCTTGATCGGCGACCCCGAGAAAGCCAAGCGCGAGCTGGGCTGGGAGCCGAAGACCACGCTCGAAGAGCTGTGCCAGATGATGGTCGACGCCGACCTGCGTCGCAACGAACAGGGCTTCTCGTTCTGATATGACGCGCCTGGCCACGGATGACGTTTCCGCCCTCGCCAAGCAGGCGAGCGGGCGCGAAGGGGAGGGCCGCCGCGCCCTGATCACGGGCCTGCGCGGCTTCACCGGCCATTACCTGGCGCAGGAGCTGACCGCCGCGGGTTACCGCGTGCTCGGCACCGTGATGCCGGGCGAGGAAACCGGGCCCGACATGTTCGCGGTCGACCTGTGCGACCGTGACGCGGTGGCCGCCATGGTCGCCGAGGCCAGGCCCGACGTCGTGGCCCACCTGGCCGGCATCGCCTTCGTGGGCCATGCCAACGTCGAGGCGATCTACCGCGTCAACGTGGTGGGCACGCGCAACCTGCTGGAGGCATTGGCCGCCGGGGCGCATCGTCCCACCAGCGTGCTGCTGGCGTCGTCGGCAAATATCTACGGCAATGCCAACGTGCCGGTGATCGACGAAAGCGTGCCGCCGGCGCCGGCCAACGACTACGCGGTCAGCAAGCTGGCGATGGAATACATGGCGCGCCTGTGGATGGACAAGCTGCCGATCACGATCGTGCGTCCATTCAATTACACCGGCGTGGGCCAGGCCGAGAATTTCCTGCTGCCCAAGATCGTCAACCACTTCCGCCGCAACGAACAACGCATCGAACTGGGCAACCTCGCCATCGCGCGTGATTTCTCCGACGTGCGCATGGTGGCGCGCAGCTATCGCCGCCTGCTGGCGGCGGCGCCCGCCGGCGAAGCCTTCAACGTCTGCTCGGGCACCCCGCACTCGCTCTCGAGCGTCATCGAGACCATGGGCGAGATCGCCGGCTACCGCATCGATGTGCAGGTGAATCCCGCCTTCGTGCGCGCCAACGACGTGCTTCAACTGACTGGCAGCAATCGCAAGCTGGCCGCCGTGATCGGCGACCTGGCGCCGACCCCGCTGCACGAGACGCTGGACTGGATGTACAGGGCGTGAAACCGGCAGTCATCAAGGTCGGTCTGGGCACGACCATGGTCGAGCCCGGTTTGACCGGTGGCCGGCTGGACGGCATCGGCGTGTACACCCGGGCCCTGATGCAGCACCTGCCCGCAACGGGCTGCGAGGTGGCGCCGTTTTCCTGGCCCCGCCTGCGCCAGGGCGATGCGGGTATCTCCATCGGCCAGGCCTTCCCCCGATCGTTCGAGGCGGCGACCCTGACCGACCTGGTGACGCCCGGCGCGCACCGTGTCCACATGCCGGCCGATATCTTCCACGTGACCGATTACCGCGTGGTTCGCATGGATTGCCCGGTGGTGGCCAGCCTGCACGATGCCCTGCCGATCAAGCACCCGGAATGGTGCAACCCGCGCCTGCGCAAGCTCAAGAACTGGCTCCAGGCCAAGGCGGCGCGCAAGGCCGACCACGTGATCGCGCTGTCGCACTTCGCCATCGACGAACTGGTCGAATGCTTCGGCGTCGACGAGCGGCGCATCTCGGTGGTGCCCTGCGGCGTCGACGAGGAATGGCTCGCCGCACCCGCACCGCGCTCGATCGAGGCAACCCTCGATGCCTACGGCCTGCAACCTGGCTATTTCTTCTTCGTTGGCACCCTGCAGCCGCGCAAGAACGTCGGACGCCTGCTGGAAGCGTATCTCGCGCTGCCCGCCCCCTTGCGCGGCGAGCGCGGCCTGGTGATCGTCGGCGCGCCCGGCGCGCGCAGCGAAGCCCTGGTGGCGTCGATCAGGGCGGCGCAGGCGGCGGGCGAGAACGTGGTCTGGCTGGATCGCTTGACCGACCATGGGCAATTGCGCGACCTGTATGCCGGCGCCGGCGTCTTCGTTTTTCCTTCCTTGTACGAGGGCTATGGCATTCCGGTACTGGAAGCCTTCGCCTCGAACGTGCCGGTGGTGGCCTCGAACACGACCTCGCTGCCGGAAGTCGCGGGCGACGCGGCGTTGCTGGTCGATCCGTCGTCAAGCGGCGCCATCGCCGACGCCATGCGCATCCTGGCCACGGACGGTGTTGCGCGCGCGCGCTGTATCGCCGCCGGACGCGCTCGCGCCGAACAACTCACATGGCAAAACACCGCACGCCTGACGGCGGAGGTGTACCGTGCCGTCCTTTCGCAGTAAGCTGAGCTGATTATGCGTGTCCTTCATTTCTACAAGACCTACCACCCGGATTCGGTGGGCGGGGTCGAACAGGTGATCCGCCAGATGTGCGTGGGCACCGGCCGCCTCGGCGTGAGCAATACGGTGCTGTCGCTGTCGCGCCAGGACAAGCTGGACCCGTTCGAATTCGAAGGCCATATGGTCCACCGCGTGCCGCTCAATGCCGAGATCGCGTCCAACGCCATCTCGGTGCAGTCGATCGGCGCGCTGGCGCGCCTGGCGAAGCAGGCCGACGTGGTGCACTACCACTTCCCCTGGCCGTTCATGGACCTGGCCCATTTCATGGCCCGGGTCGACAAGCCGACGGTGGTCACCTACCACTCCGACATCGTGCGCCAGCGCCACCTGCTGCGCCTGTACCAGCCGCTCAAGCACCGCTTCCTCAAGAGCGTCGACGCGATCGTCGCCACCTCGCCCAACTACCTCGGGTCGTCGACCGTGCTGGCGCGTTACAGGCAAAAAACCTCGGTCATTCCCTTCGGCCTGGACCGCGGCACCTATCCGCAGCCCGAGCCGGCCCGCCTGGCGCACTGGCGCGAGCGCGTGGGTCCGAAGTTCTTCCTGTTCGTGGGCGTGCTGCGCTACTACAAGGGCCTGCACATCCTGCTCGAGGCGGCCAGGGGTCTCGACTATCCGATCGTGATCGTCGGCGCCGGGCCGATCGAGGGAGAGCTCAAGGAACAGGCCGCGCGCCTGGGCCTGTCCAACGTAATGTTCGTCGGCGCGATCGACGAACCGGACAAGGCGGCGCTGCTGACCCTGTGCTATGCCGTGGCTTTCCCGTCTCACCTGCGCTCGGAAGCCTTCGGCATCTCGCTGCTCGAAGGCGCGATGTACGGCAAGCCGATGATCTCGAGCGAGATCGGCACCGGCACCACCTATATCAACGTCGATGGCGACACCGGCCTGGTGGTGCCGCCGTCCGACCCGCAGGCGCTGCGCGCGGCGATGCGCACCTTGTGGGACAACCCGGACATGGCGCGCGCCATGGGCCGGCGCGCCGAGCAGCGCTTCGAAGAGCTGTTCACGTCCGAGCAGATGGCGGCCAACTACACGGCGCTGTACCACGAGCTGGTGGCGCGGCGCGCCGTCAAGCCGAGCGGCACGGTCGCCGACCCGGGGTCAGTCAGGCCGTCTCCGCCCACCTCGACCTGATCTCGCGGATCGCCGGCATCTGGTCGGCGAACAGCTCCACCAGCTGCGGATCGAAGTGGCGGCCCTTCTGTTCACGCAAGAAATTCACCGCTTCTTCTTCGGTCCAGGCCTTCTTGTACGGCCGCACCGAGGTCAGCGCGTCGAACACGTCGGCGATCGCCACGATCCTGCCCACCAGCGGAATATCCTCTCCTGCCAGGCCGTTCGGATAGCCGCTGCCATCGTATTTCTCGTGGTGGGTCAGCGCGATCTGGCGCGCCAGCGCCAGCATGCCGCCATCGTGCTCGCCGATGATCTCGGCGCCGATCGTCACGTGGCCCTGCATGATCTTCCATTCCTCGGCGTCGAGCGGCCCCGGTTTCTGCAGGATGCGGTCGGGGATGCCGATCTTGCCCACGTCGTGCATCGGCGCCGCGTGCAGCAGGTCGTCGGCTTCATGCTCCGTCATGCCGGCGGCGATGCCGAGGATGCGCGAGAAGTGGCTCATGCGGATCACGTGCAGGCCGGTTTCGTTGTCCTTGTACTCGGCCGCCAGGCCCAGGCGCTGCACGATCTCGAGGCGGCTGGCGCGCAGCTCTTCCATCCGCACCAGCGACAGGTGGGTGCGCACGCGCGCGCGCACCACCGGCGGGCTGACCGGCTTGGTGATGTAGTCGACCGCGCCGGCCTCGAAGCCTTCGACTTCGTCGGCGGTCTCGGTCAGGGCGGTGACAAAAATCACGGGAGTCGAGGCGGTGGCGGGGTGCGCCTTGAGGGCGGCGCACACTTCGTAGCCCGACATCCCGGGCATCATCACGTCCAGCAGCACCAGGTCGGGCTGCTCCTGGCGCGCCAGTTCGAGCGCGCGCGCGCCGTCCTTGGCGAACAGCAGGCGGTAGTGGTCTTGCAGGATCTGGCGCAGCAGCTGCAGGTTGCTGGCTTCGTCGTCGACCGCGAGGATCAACGGGCGGGTATTCGGTTGGCTCATGCTGGGGATTCGTTGGAAACGTCGTCAAGCGCGCCCTCACCCAGCAGGCCGATGACGGCCTCCAGGTGCCCGAGGGCGAGGTCGAAGTCGAAGTCGGCGATCGCCGACTGGACCTGGGTCACGCGGGTGGCGGCCGGATGCGCCGCCAGCGCCGCGGCCAGGCTGGCCATGGCGCCGTCGTTCAGGGCGCCGCGTCGCAGCGCCTCGAGCGCCGCGTCCAGCGCATTGTTCGCCATCACCAGGGCATTGGCGACCTGGCGCGCATCGGTCGGCACCGCGTCGGTGGCCTGCTCCAGGCCGGCCAGGGAGTCGGCCAGCAGCTCGAGGCCGACGTTGGCGGCCGCGCCGCGCACCTTGTGCGCCAACATGCGCAGCTGCTGGTGCTCGCCGCCGGCGGCGTGCAGGCGCAGCGCCTGGCCCAGCGCGGCGTACTGGCGGGCGAAGTGGTCGAGCGCCTCGGCATAGGCGTCCTCGCGGTTGCTCCAGCGGTGCAGGCCGGCGCGCCGGTTCAGCACTTCGCGCGCCGCATTGGGCGCGGCATGTGCGTCCGGCGCGCTGCCGGGCAGTCCGAGCACGCGCGCGATCTCGTGCGACAGCGCGAACCAGTCGACCGGCTTGCTGGCGAAACCGTCCATGCCGGCGTCGACGCTGGCCTGGCGGTGTTCGGCCAGCACGCTGGCCGTCATCGCGATCACCGGCAGGCGACTGCGCCCGCTGGCCTGTTCCTGCTCGCGGATCGCGCGGGTGGCGGCCAGGCCGTCCATGGTCGGCATCTGGAAGTCCATCAGCGCCAGGTCGAATTCGCCGCTGGCCGCGAGTTCGACCACGGCGGCGCCATCGCGCACCGCGGTCATGGTGTGGCCGCGGCGCGTCATCAGGAGCTGCATCAGTTCCAGGTTCTGCGGCACGTCGTCGGCCACCAGCACGCGCAGCGGCGGCAGCACGGCGGCGCTGCGCACGCGCGGCGCCTGGCTGGCAAAGCGCGCCAGCACCAGCGGCACCCGCACGTGGAAGGTGGTCCCGCATCCGAGCTCGCTCTCGGCCCAGATCCGGCCGCCCATCAGCTCGACCAGCTGCTTGCTGATCGTGGTGCCGAGACCGGTGCCGCCGAAGCGGCGCGTCATCGAGGCGTCGGCCTGGGTGAACGGGTCGAAGATGGCGGCCAGGCGCTCGGGCGCGATGCCGATCCCGGTGTCGATCACGGCGATGCACAGCTGGTCGCCTTCGGCGCCGACCTTGAGCGTCACGCTGCCCCTGGCGGTGAACTTGATCGCGTTGTCCAGCAGGTTGGTCAGCACCTGGCGCATGCGCAGCTCGTCGCCGCGCAGGCCGGTCGGCAGCGCCGGATCGTACTGGATGTCCAGGTGCAGGCCCTTGGCGCGCGCGTTCGCGGCCAGGGTCGAGGACAGTTCGTCGATCAGCGACAGCAGGTTGTAGTCGTTCTGTTCCAGCTCCACCGCGCCTTTTTCGAGCTTGGCGGTGTCGAGAATCTCGTTGAGCAGGCGCAGCAGGGCGCGGCCGGCGCTGCGGATGGTGTCCAGGTGGCGCCGCTGCTCCACGTCCAGGTCGCCGTCCAGCAGCACGTCGGTGAAGCCCAGGATCGAATTCATCGGGGTGCGGATCTCGTGGCTCATATTGGCCACGAAAGTCGCGCGCGCGGCGGCGGCCTGCTCGGCGGTTTCCTTGGCGGCGCGCAGCGCTTCTTCCATCTGGCGGCGCTCGGTGATGTCGAGGATGACGCCGTCCAGCCATTGCACGTCGCCGGCCTCGTCGCGCACCGCGGTGCCGTTTTCCCACAGCCAGCGCACGCCGCCGTCGGCGTGCAGCAGGCGGTATTCGACCAGGTAGGGCCGGCCTTCGCGCAGCGCGGCGCCGGTCGCCTTCGCCACCCGGATGCGGTCTTCGGCATGGATCAGGGCGCCGAACACGCGCCGCGGCGGCTCGCCCAGGAAGTCGGCGGCCGGATAGCCGGTGACGCGCTCGACCGCGTCGCTGATGAAGACCATCGGCCAGTCGCCACTGAGCTTGCTGCGATAGGAGATGCCGGGGATGTTGCCGATCAGGGAACGGAACTGCTGCTCGCTGTCGCGCAGCGCCCCTTCCATGGCGCGCCGCTCGCTGATGTCGGTGACGAAGCAGACGAACAGGTCCTGGTCGCCCAGCTTGGCGTGCCCCATCGCGCCGCGCACCGGCACCAGGCTGCCGTCCTTGCGCAGGCCGAAGGTCTCGGTGCTGGTGTTGACGCCTTCCAGGCTGCCCCGGGACAACACGTACAGCAGGCCGCGCTCGGACTTGCGGTCATTTTCATTGAGCAG
The DNA here is from genome assembly GCF_000315425.1 of Massilia timonae CCUG 45783. Taxonomy (GTDB): domain Bacteria; phylum Pseudomonadota; class Gammaproteobacteria; order Burkholderiales; family Burkholderiaceae_D; genus Telluria; species Telluria timonae. The sequence continues at coordinate 1,599,318 of NZ_JH992922.1, forward strand.
CACAGCGATGTTGCGGCCGACGATCTCGTCGCGCTTCCAGCCGAAGATGCGCTCGGCCGAAGCGTTGAATTCGGTGATGGCGCCGTCGCGTCCGACCGTGATCACGCCGTCGACGGTGGTGGTGAGCAGCGCGCGCATCCAGGCTTCGCTGCGCGCCAGGCCGAGGTACATCTCGCGGTAGCGCAGCAGGCCATTGGTGGCCACCACGCCCAGCGACAACGCCACCGTGATGAGCGTGATCGACAGCGCCAGGAAGTCGCTGTTGGAACCGTTCAGGCCCAGCGGGTCGACCTCGCCGGAGAAGCGCGCCGCCGCCATGCCGGTGTAGTGCATGCCGGCGATGGCGCAGCCCATCACCACCGCCGCGATCAGCAGGCGGCGCGCATCGGTCATCGACTTGCAGCGCGACAGGCCATGGCGCACGCCCAGCGCCAGCGTGGCCAGCACCACCGCGACCACGATCGACAGCGCGAACATGGCAGGATCGTAGTGGAGGTCGAGGCGCATGCGCATGCCGGCCATGCCGGTGTAGTGCATGGCGCCGATACCGGCGCCGACCAGCACCCCGCCCACCAGCAGGTGCGCCAGGCGCAGCTGGGGACGCGAGATCAGGTTGAGCGCGACCCAGGACGCGCCGATGCTGGGCAGGGCCGACAGCAGGGTGATGCCATGGTCGTAATGGACCGGCGTGCACAGGTTAAAGGCGAGCATGCCGATGAAATGCATCGACCACACGCCGGCCCCCAGCGCCAGGCTGCCGGCGCCGAGCACGATGGCGCGGTGCGCGGGATTGCTGCTGGCGCGACCGGTGATCTGCAAGCCCATCCAGGAAGAAAAGATCGCCACCAGCAGCGACAGCACGACCAGGCGTGGCTCATAGACGCCATAGGCGAGCATGGACGGGTCGGTAGGGGCGTTAAATAGTTGCAACATGAATTCGTGGGTAGTCGGGACAGGAGAGTTCTGTCCGTAAGGCATGACCACGAAGTATGGCATTTTCCCGGCTGGAAATGTTGTTGGCGACCGGAATGAACAGACGATTGGCGCGGTTTTGTAGCGCCTGAGCGACCATTTTTGTGCATTCCTTGTTCAAGGATTATGGTCTTGGCATGCCGGAGCGCGCGGGACGGCGCGCCCGAGGAATCGGGCGCGCCGGCGCCGGTTATTGCGTGGCGTCGGCCGGGCCGGGCGGCAGCGTCGCCTCGAAGCTGGCCGGCGGCAGGCCCTGGCACCAGCGGCGCCACATCAGGCGTAGCGCGTGCTCGATGCCGTCGGCGACCCGGGTCATGGAGTCCGACGTGGGCAGCGCATAACGTTCGCGCAGGGTGGCGCGCAGCGCCGCCAGCGCCGCCAGGTCGCCGCAGATGGCCAGGCCCTTGGCGACGAAATCGTCGGCGCTGTGCGCGACGAAATGGTGCAGCTCGCAATGCTCGAGGAAGCAGGCGGTTTGTCGTCCGGTCACGGTGCCTGCGTCCAGGGTCAGGGTCGGCACGCCCATCCAGCCGGCGTGCAGGGTCGTGGTGCCGCCCGGGTACGGGAAGGTGTCGAGGCACAGGTCGACCTGCTGGTGCAGCTTCAGGTAATCGTTCAGCCCGATGCGGCCATGGAAGTCGACCCGGTGCGCGGCGATGCCTTCGTGGTCCAGCCAGGCGCGCAGCTGGGCATGGTCGTGCTGTTCCGGCATGCCGCCTACCAGCAGCCGCGCATCGCGCAGCGCGCGCAGCAGCATCCCCCAGGCCTTGATCACTTCGCTGTTGAACTTGCTGAGACGGTTGAAGCTGCCGAACGTGACGTAGCCGTTGGCCAGGGCGGGCAACGGGCCGACGTCGGGCGCGCTGGCCACCGGCTCGAAGGGTATCAACAGCGGCAACTGCACCAGTTTTTCCACGAACAGGTGGTCATACTGTCCGTGAGGCAGGAATTTTCGGTCGACCAGGTAGTAATCCATCGCCGCCAGGCCGGTGGTGCCGGGATAGCCGATCCAGGACGCCTGGACCGGCGCCAGCCGGCGCGCGAAGGCGGGCAGCCGGTTGAAGGCGGTGTGGCCCGACAGGTCGATCAGGATGTCGATGCCGTCGGCGCGCACCTGCCGCTCCAGTTCCTCATCGTCGAGCGCGGCGACATCGCGCCAATGGGGCAGGTGGCCACGCAGGCGTTCGGTGACCGCGTCGACCAGGGTATGGTTGTAGTAGGCATGCAGCGTCAGCCCGGGGCGCTGCCCGAGGCGCTCGAAGACCGGTTCGATGAAGGAGGTGACCGCGTGGTTGCGCAGGTCGCCCGACACGAAGCCGACGCGCAGGCGCCGCTCCGGCTCCGGCGTGTTGTCCAGGGCGGCGGGCGGCGCGGTCCTTTGTTCGACCAGCTTGCCGTACAACCGGTGTTCGGCGAACAGTGCGTCCGGCGTCAGCCCGGGCATTTCGCTCAGGCAGAACAGCATATTGCTGTGGGCATCGGTCTGCTCCGGATTTCGCTCCAACAAGTCGCGATAGACGGCCACCGCTTCGACCAGCCGGCCCTGGGTCTGCAGGATCAGCGCAAGCGTGATGGCCGCCTTTTCATGCCGCGGATCGAGCGCCAGCGCCGCGTTGGCGTTGGCCTGCGCCTCGGACAGCCGTCCACGCTCGGCCAGGGTGATGGCCAGGTGGTTGTGGGCATCCACGTTGCCGGGCCGCAGCGCGAGGGCGCGCCGCAGCACGTTCTCCGATTCGACCAGCCGGTTGGCGCGCATCAAGAGCATGCCCAGGTTGCTGAGCGTTTCGGCATCGTCGGGGTCGAACCTGGCCGACATGGCCATGGCATTCAGGGCCCCATGCGCGTCGCCGCGCCGGTGATAAATGCCACCTAATAATTTCCAGCCGAATGAGTGCTGGGGGAAGCGTTCGACGAGCGCACGCGCGGCGTGCTCCGCTTCCTCGGTGCGTCCCTGCGCGAACAAGGCGGCGGCGGCGTCGATCTCGCTGCTATCGGGCGCGCCCGAGCTGGCCAACTGCCGTTCGATGTCGTCGATCGCCAGACCTTGCAGGCCGTGGGTCCGGCCGAGCTGGAGCAGTTCAGCGGCGGCGGCGAACTGGCGCGCCTCGATCAGGGCGGCGAGATAGGCAAGCCAGTGGGCCTCCTGGCCGGGGTCGGCTTCCAGGGCGGCGGCGAAATGCGGGATCGCCGTCTCGGCATCGCCGGCGCGGCTGGCCAGCACGCCCACGGCGTGGTGGGCGCCGGCGTGGCCGGGCTGGAGGTCGAGCACCGCCCCGTACAGGGCCAGCGCCTGCTCGAGGTTGCCCGCTTCGGTTTCGTGGTGTGCGGCCTGCATGGCCTGGTCGACGATCTGGAGGACGTCGGCGCTGGGGGGGAGCGTGCTCATGGCGCTACATTAGGGTATGAGGCGGGCGGGGGTCAAGGAGGGGGGCTGATGGGTGGTGGCGTGTCGTGCCGCCCGGGCCGGATAACAAAAGAAGATGACGCGTTTTCGCTAGACGCAACAAAAAGCCCGCATACTCAGTGAGCTATGCGGGCTTCGGTATTCTATGTGCTGCTGCTAACAGGCGGTGCCTCCGGCCGGAATCCAAAATACATTTAGATCAAAGACTTATAGTGAGTTCGCGTAACTTTCGCGTAACAAGAATCTAGATTCACGCGGGTTTGCATGATTGACAAGTTTTTCTGGATTGGGGGGGAGAGAGACCGAGTACGTCCATTCGACACGTTCGGGGGAAAGGGGTGTTGCTAGGTTGCCTCAGAGAAACAAAAAATTGTTTATTTGTCAATATACAAACCGGATGCCTTTCTGTTACGCTTGCAAGATTCTTTGAACCGCTTGCAAAAACACACGGGGTAAGTATGACTGGTGATGCTGTATCTCCTCAAGGTGTATTGTCTGCTCTTGTGAAGAGCCAAGGAGATCGAGATCTGATCCTCATTAGCAGAGGGATCACAAGGAAGCTTCACCATGACCTCTCTCTCCTCATCGCCAAAGAGAAAAAAAACAACAAGGTCACTGTCTTTTTGACAACCCTCGGTGGAGATCCCGACGGCGGCTACAGGATCGCACGTTGCTTGCAGCATCACTACGAGCACATCCGGCTCATCGTTCCTAGTCATTGTAAGAGCGCTGGAACGTTGATTGCGATTGGGGCGCATGAACTGGTCATTGGCGACTTGGGCGAGCTTGGTCCTCTCGACGTACAAGTTTTGAAGAGTTCTGAACTGGAGGAGCGCAGTTCTGGCCTCGACATCGTCCAGGCATTAGAGGCAGCTCAAACGCATGCACGACAGGCATTCCATTCGACTTTGGTCGAGATCAGGCAAGGTGGACGTTTGTCGACTAAACTGGCGGGTGAATTCGCTGCTACTGTCGCGATTGGCGTAGCGGCGCCCCTGTATAGTCAGATTGACCCCAACCGTTTAGGCGAGATGCAACGCGCGATGCGTATTGCTCATGAGTATGGAAAACGCCTCGATCAAACCAGTCAATCTATGCGCAACGGTGCGCTTGACAACCTGATTGCAGGTTATCCTTCCCACAGCTTCGTGATCGATAGAAAAGAGGCATCAAGCTTGTTTTCGTCAGTTCGGTCTCCAACTAAGGAAGAAAAGGAATTTTGTGATCTTGTATGGAAACACTTGGGCACGCAGTCAGAGACTGGCCCGTTGTTCATAGAAGATGAATCGTCTACCACCCAAGGAGAGCAACATGATGGAACTATTGAAGGCACTGGCGACGAACAGCCAGACGCTTACACCGCCGCCGACGACCCTGTACAAGATCCAGCAGCGTCAGATGAACCAGGCAAGTGAGTTTGCTAAGATGGTTCAGGAAAAGCAAACTTCTTCCCCAGTACGGTCAACGCTTGCTGCTGCTTGAGTTTGATAGGATAAAAAAGCCCGCGAGAATGCGGGCTTTTTTCTTGCCATGCTTCAGTGCTTGTCTTGGTACTTCATCATCCAAGCCCAGACTTCCTGCGCGCGATACCGCGCGTGGCCACGGCCACCAGTCGTAGTCGGTAAACGGACCGCTTTTGGGAAGTCCGGCTGCGGAGCCAACCGCTCGCGTACCTGAGCCTCGCTGAGCTTCATGCAGGACGCGATTGTTGCGATGTCCCACATCTCGTAGTCGAACGGGATCTGCGGCCGAATACGATCGGCTACGGCTGCAGCCAGGCGGTTAATCAAATCGTTGTCGTCAGCCATTGGTCGGCTCCTTCCTCTTCTTCTTTCCTGACCGCTTCCGTAGCAGCCTGTCGCGGACAATGCGATCTAGGGCATCGCCCAGTGTCATGTCTTTGAACTGGATGTAGCTGGTAAGAGCTTGTCTGACTTCCAGCGAAACTGCGATTCGGGGGAGCAGTATTTTTCCCTCGGCTTCCATCTTGGCCCGTCGACGTGCCTGCCTTGCCGATTCGCTCAGTGCGGTTCCTGTCGAAGGCCTGCCGCGTTTGCGAGGTGGTTCCGGTCTTGTGTCTGCATGTTCAATGTCCTGCATAGTCGTTAATCCTGTAAGGAATTATCGTGAGAACTCACGTTTTTTCTAAGCTGGTTCCGGCGTGGTTGGGTCCCCGCGCAGATCCGCAATTTCCTGTTTGTCCTGTTTGATCTGAATGTCTTTGCTGTCGAAGCCGCCTACCTTGCCCGCCAGGTAGACGGTCATCGAGATGCGGCCACCGTCGCGGTTGGCGGTCAGGCAGCTGATGAACTGGTTTAGGCCTTCATGCACCACCGGGCGAGCGCAGTGCATCGACTTGAGCAATAGCAGGTGATGCTTGTAGGCGGTCGGGTCGTTCGGCTCGTCCTGGGTGCCTGGTACAGGGCCAGTCATGTTTTCTCCCCCTGGCTGATCGAGCTGTCAGGCCAGTGCTGGAAAAATGACTAGACCGTCTTCGCTGCACGCGGAGTCTCCGATGGTCTTCGTCAGCACGCTGTACTTCGTGCGGCCGCCGGCGAAGGTCGAGGTCATCAACGACATCAACGGTGAGCTGGTTAGGTTGCACCGCGTCGTGCAGCATCACCTCGAGGAATTCGTGAGGCACTTCAAATGGGCGCTGGCCAGCTGCGCGGTTTTCAAGTGGCACCAGGAGACACCACCGGACACGCTCACGGACATCCAGCGCGCCGTGAGGTTCTTCTACCTGCAGCATCATGCGTTTGGCGGTAAGGTGCAAGGACAGACTTGGGGCACGGCAACGACTACCCCGCCGATCGACCTGCTGCGGATTGAAGAGAACTTGTCCGCAGCCCACCTGCGGCTGTCGGGCGCCTACATCGAGAACATGGACTGGCACAGGCTGATGGAACGGTACGACCGCCCCCATACGCTCTTCTACCTTGATCCGCCATACTGGGAGACCGAAGGGTATGGCGACAACTTCGGACTCGAGGAATACGAGAAGATGGCGGCCCTGATGAAGCGCTTGAAGGGGAAGGCGATCGTGAGCCTGAACGATCATCCTGAGATCCGTCGTGTGTTCGCGGACTTCCAGATGGACACGGTGCCGATCAACTATACGGTGGTGGCGGGAAGGGCGTCGAGCGAGCTGAAGTGATCATCTATAGCTGGGATCGCGCGGCTGAACCAGCTGGACTGTTCTAAGTCGACGCAAGTGTATACGTCTGCACTCCTACTTCCGATTCCCCTGACTGTCAGCCTCTCACGCATCCTGTTACGAGCACGCCGCCACTTTCAAAAATTTCATATTACTTTCTCGGTTTGCATTAAAGGAAGTATTTGAGCTTAGGAAAGATTATATGCAATTGGGATTAATTTAAGATTTGTTACATTGCGCGCTCATCTAATAAATATTGAGGAGTACGATCGACTCGCGCGCTTCCAACTTTACTGAGAGAACTATAAAGTGGACCCATCAGTCAAGACACTCAGCCGGCTAGTTTAAGCTGTGTCCATTTCCACTTCAGCAGCTGCCCGGCGCTGCCCCGTTCCGCCGTTTTTCTCCGGCTCTTGGTCCGCGTCGCCGAACTTGTCGACGATCAACGCACCTCCTCCAACACCGGCACGGTAGACATGATCTGGCGTCTCGTAGCCCAGCGCCTGGTGTGGACGCTCGGCGTTGTAAAACGCGAAGTACTGTGCCAGGCCGACTGTCAGCTCGGCCATGTTGGCGTAGCCCTTCAGGTACACGTCCTCGTACTTCACGTTGCGCCACAGGCGCTCGACGAAGATGTTGTCCAGCGCCCGTCCTCGCCCATCCATGCTGATGGCCACGCCTTCGCGCTTGAGCACGCTGGTAAAGGCGTCACTGGTGAACTGCGAGCCCTGGTCGCTGTTGAATACCTCGGGCTTGCCGTGGTGGCGCAATGCCTCCTCCAGACAGTCCACGCAGAACGACGCGTCCATGCTGTTGCTGATGCGCCAGGCCAGCACACGACGCGAGTACCAATCGATGACCGCCACCAGGTAGGCAAAGCCGCGCGCCAGCCGAATGTACGTCAGGTCCGTACTCCACACCTGGTTCGGCCGCGTGACCGCCACCCCGCGCAGCAGATAGGGATAGACCTTGTGCTGCGGGTGCGGCTTGCTCGTGGACGGCCCCGGCGCCATGCCCGCCAAGCCCATTTCCCGCATCAGGCGCTGCACGCGCTTGCGGTTGACGCGGTGCTCTCGGCCTCGCAGGAAGACCGCCATGCGCCGGCTGCCGTAGAACGGGCGGCTGGTGTACTCCTCGTCGATCAGGGCGCGCAGCTGGCCGTCCTCCTCCTCGATGCATTCCTGTCGGGCCGCCGCCTCCAGCCGCCGATACACGGTCGAACGCGGCACGCCGGCCAGCTCGCACTGCATCGTCAGCGGTATCTTGTCCTCGCGCTCGATCCACCGTGCCCGCTCGGCCGGACTCATTCCCCAAGCTTTTTTTTTGAGCCAATCCACCTGCATCTTCAGCTTGCCGATCTCGCTGTACAGCTTGT
>NZ_JH992922.1:1608610-1730985 GCF_000315425.1 Massilia timonae CCUG 45783
CTTGTCCTCCGGGCTGCTTTCGTCCACCGGCTTCGGCCCGCGCTTGACGTCGAACAGGGCGCCGGCGTTCTCCAGGATCTCCTTCTTCCACTGGCCCACCAGTACTGGATGCACGCCGAATTCCTGCGCAATCTCCGTCACCGTCTTCACCCCACGCACCGCTTCCAACCCAACCTTGGCCTTGAACTCGGCGCTGTGCACCCTGCGTTTTTTACCTTCACTCATTCGCTGTCATCCTTTCGCGGACGACAGCTTAAACCACCGTCTCAGATTCGGGGTCCACTATACTATGGATATTACTCTTGTCGGAACTTACGAAGAGCCTTTCGCTGACCAAGCGAAAGTTGGTGATGAAAATCACCTTTTGTTGGAGGTTTATGCACAGTCCAGTTTTGACTACGCAGGTATCTTTGAAGATTACTTCAACTCCCAAGTGATGGACTGGGGAACAATCGGTGTGATCGAATACGGTAACATCGGTATTGGTGGCTTCAACGAAATGTATATCGATGGATTTGGCGTTGACACATATATCCAAGAATTCGATGTCGTTTTGGAAGGGGATCGCTATGGTGTAACATACTCCAGAGCAATTGATGAGCAAACCGGCAATGAAACGTGGACCATGAAATATGACTATAATGGGCTCGACGCAGGTACAGCCGTCGTAATTGCTACGGATCAAGGCACCACGATCATCGGAGTAAATCCCTACGGTCAGGTCGTTAGCCGAATCGAGATGAACCCTGGCGAGATCCTGGTCCCGATGGAAGGTTTGCCAGCCTAGCGTATTAATTTCATCAACTTAATCAGAAGCGCGCAAACTACTTACTATGACAAAAATTAGATACCAGAAATTGTTGATACCGTGCATGATCTTTTGTTTTTCGTTAAACGTTAGCGCTGCTTCCAATGACGAAAAGAATTTGCTTGTTGAGCGTCGTTATGAATATCGACCAGTACCAAGCGATTGTGTTGAGGAGCAAAAAAAAGCGAGAGATTTCCTGCTGAGTGTGAAGGAGGTGAATCTTCAACCGATTGCATCAGAGTTAGTTCCGGATAAAGAGAGTGATAAGACAGAAAGTGATGGGGTGATAAAATCATATTATCTCGCGCCCGTGGGATTTCACGCTGCAGCGCTCATGGAGCGAGACATGCAGGGTAATTTCCGATCGATTTTCGTAGACTGTCAGACTGGAGAAAAATACATCTCGTTACGTGGTGGTGTCGCAGATCAGACCCGTTGGTTTGGCCCGATAAAATAAAGATGCGTATCTGTCAATCTTCAATGATTGCGGACCTTCCTAAGCCCAGCTGGATCAGATGGCGAACTTACTAATGTGTACACAAAGAGGAGGCCAGCAATGCTGGCCTTTTTTCGTTGGAATTACACTGCTGCGCGGGGCATTACAGGGTCACGTCTGACAATCGGACACGAGCTTAACCATGATGAAGCAAGCAAGAGCCAGTACTAATGTAGAGACCGTGCCTAATTCTAAAACTGTATTGAGAGTGATCGACAGGCGCGACTGTGTAGGTAACGGCAGACCGTAGAGCTGCAGATGACTTGCCGCATGTGTTCGGCGTATCTAATTTGCAGCAGCAGACGATGCGGCCGGACCGGGTATGGGCCTAGGCAATCACGTCGGATTGTGGAGCTGCATGGGGGCGCTTGCTACCCGCAGTCGGAGACAGGTGAGCGGGACGCCGTTTGCGATTCACTTGCCGCGGACCTGTCAGAAATTCTGTGTGCGGGGCCAGAATTCGTAGTTAGATAATCGCGTTCGTGAAGCGCTCGCCGAACATGATGGCGAACTGGTTGGCAGCCTGCTTCCAGGTACGCTGTGGCATCTTCCAATCTTTCTCGATATTGCGCAAGGCCAGGAACAATAACTTGGTCGCGGCTTCGTCGCTGGGGAAGTGACCACGGTTCTTGACGATCTTCCGCAGACGCATATGCAGGCTTTCAATAGCGTTGGTCGTGTAGATGATCGTGCGCACTTCAGGTGGGTAGGCAAAGAACGGAATCACCTGCTGCCACTGGCGCCGCCACATCGCGGCCACGGTCGGAAACTTGGTGCCCCATGGGCCTTCTGCAAAGGCATCCAGCGCCGCTTCGGCCAGCTCGGCGTTGGCAGCGTGGTAGATCGGCTTGAGCGCCGCTGCCAGTTCCTTCCGGTCCTTCCAGGCCGCAAGCGTCGTCGAATTGCGGATCAGGTGCACGATGCACGTCTGGATCTGCGCTTGCGGATAAACGGCCTCGATGGCCTCCGGGAAGCCGCGCAGGCCATCGACGACGGCGATCAGGATATCGTCCAGTCCGCGGTTCTTGAGTTCGTTGAAAACCTTCAGCCAGAATTTGGCGCCTTCGGTCTGTTCGATCCACAGACCCAGCACTTCCTTGCGGCCGTCGGCACGAATGCCCAAGGCCAGATATACGGCCTTGTTCTTGACCGTGCCTTCGTCCCGGATCTTCAGGCGCAACGCGTCGAAATACACGATCGGATACATCGCCTCGAGCGGCCGCTGCTGCCACTGCGCGACCTCCTCGAGCACTTCGTCGGTGATGGTCGAAATCAGGTCTGGCGACACCTCGGTGCCGTACAACTCCAGCAAATGCGCCTGAATCTCGCGCACGCTCATACCACGAGCGTACATGCTGATAACGTGATCGTCGAAGCCCGACATCCGGCGCTGATGTTTGGCCACCAGTTTGGGCTCGAAGCTCGACAGACGATCGCGCGGAATGTCCAGGTGGAGCTCCCCGCCTGGCGTCAAGACCTTCTTCGGGCTGCTACCGTTGCGGTGGTTTCTGCTGCCGTCTTCCTCGTTGGCCAGGTGGTGGTTCAACTCGGCCGACAACATACGCTCGGCCAGCATTTTTTTGAGCTGCCCGGCGAGGCCCGATTCGCCAAGGATCGACTCGGCGTCCTTGTTCTCAACCTGGGCCAGCAACTGGTCGATCAGCTCAACGGGAAACGGGTACGCTGCTTTCTGTTTTTTGGGCTTCTTGGTGGTCATCACTTCGGTCATGGAACAGTCCTTTCGGGATTATTTCATGACCCCGTTCCACACAGAAATTCTGACAGGCTCCTTGCCGCTAAGCGACGGATCGTCCGCTGGCAAACGGCCCAGCCCGGAAAGCAAAAAACCCGCTCTTCCGAAGAAGTGTGCGGGTTTCGCTAATACTGTCTATTAGTGGTGCCTCCGGCCGGAATCGAACCGGCACGCCTTTCGGCGCTTGATTTTGAGTCAAGTGCGTCTACCAATTCCGCCACAGAGGCCCAATAGCAGGCGCGAATCTTAGCACATGGCGCACACAACTGACCAGTGTGCGAAAGAAATTGGCACAACGCGGCTTCAACTCACCCCTGCGCACGCAGCCAAGCCAGGCCCGGCGCAATGGCTCAGCGCGCGATCCGATGCTGCAACAACCGCAAGCTCCCCACCGGCCCGACGATCTCCAGCACGTGCTCGCGCACCGCGACATTGATCGCGCCTTCTTGCCCACGCAGCCAGGGGCGCGGGCGGAAGTAGCGGATGCTGGTGCTGTCGGTCGCGGTACGCCGGTAGCCGAGCGCGCCGAGCGCTTCGTCGAGCGTGCTGATCATGTAGTGGGCATCGAAGCGGGTGCGCATCTCGAAGCGGCCAGGCCCGAGCATCCAGACGGGCAGCAGACCGCCCACGATGGCCGGCAGCACCAGGTAGGGCAACGGCGTGTCGGGGTCGATCACATGCTGCGCCAGCACCAGCAGCGGCAGCCCGCCCAGCAGGGTCAGCGCCCAGGGCAGGGATTGGCGCCAGGTGTCGATGCGCCGTAGAAACCCGGGTCGCTCCCGGACGCGTACGATTTCTGAAAACGTCACACTCTTCATGGTGATCTCTCCCTCACAGCATCTTGTGCAACGGTCCATGTTGACGCCTCAATTTATAGTGACGCAACACCCCATTCAGCCCGGTAATTGATCTGCATCGACTCGCCCATTGTGACGAGCGGCCCCCGGCCGGTGCTTGACTCCGCGCAAACACGCATCCTTTGCAAACAGGTTCTCATATTGGCAACACATGCCGCGCACAGGTGAAGTTCGTTGCCTGCAAGCTCCTTAAAACGAACAAGCCGCACGGTGTGCGGCTTGTCGAGGTGCATGTTTTACTGCGTGCGGCGGAACAATCTGAAGCGCTCATCGCGGTCCGAGGCGCGCCGGCCTTCCCACAGCGGGATCGTATTGCGCACGCCCCATTTGCGCAGCAGCGCGCGGTCATTGCGGCTGCGCAGGCTGTCCTGCAGCAGCACGTAGTCGCACTTGCCGCCGGCCAGGGTGACGAAAGGCAGGCGTCCGTAAAAGGCCAGCGAGGCGCGCTGGGCCGGGCCGACATTGGTCTCGATGCAGTCGGTGTCGGCCGGCAGGCGCGCCGCGATCTGCTGGGCCACGCCGGCGTAGCTCTTGCCGTAGTTCAGGTCGGGCAGGAACAGAGTCATCAACAGCACCCACAGCAGGATCAGGCCGCCGGACGACAGCACCACCGCGCGCCACAGCACCGCCGGCTGGCGCGACAGGCGCCAGTGCACCAGCATCACCCAGCCGACGCTGGCGGCGGCCGCCACGGTGAAGGTGACGATGCCGATTTCGGGCGTGAAGCCGGGCACCAGCTTGAGCGCGTTCTTGGCCAGCTGGGCCGGCCAGCCGGTCAGCTTGGCGATCCAGAACAGCCAGATGGTGGCGCCCAGCATGGTCAGCACCATCACCGAGAACCAGTCGATGGCGTTGATCGCGCCGCGCTTCATGGTCGGCAAGCCGAAGGCGGCCATCAGGGCCAGCGGCGGCAGCATCTTGAGGAAGTCGCTGTTCTCGGGCACCGGGTCGCACAGCAGTTGCAGCACCAGGGCCAGGAAGAAGAACACCGGCAGCACGATGTGCAGCATCTGCTGCTGGCGGCGCCAGGCCCAGACCGCCCAGATCGCGAAGGGCCAGGCCGGCCAGAAGAACCAGACGCCGATGCGGAAGAAGGTCTTCACCGCCACCCAGCCGGGCAGGCCGAACTGCTCCGCGTTCCAGGCCAGCCAGTCGGCCACCGGCGGCAGGCCATACGGCTGCACGACGACGGCGGGCAGGATCCACACCAGGGTCAGGCCGAAGCCGACGCCGGCCGCCACCAGCAGGTGGCGCAGCGCTTGGCCGGCCGGCATGTCGAGGTAGCGGGTGCAGGCGAACAGGGCCACGATCAGCACCAGCGGCGGCAGGAAGCCCTGGGTCAGGGTCAGGGCGCCCAGGGCGACGCCGACCAGCACCGCATTGCGGGTGCTGGTGTGCTCGACGTAGCGCACGGCGCGGTACAGGAAATAGGCCAGCAGCGCGCCCTGCAGGGTCGCGGCCAGGGTCAGGTGGCTTTGCAGCAGCAGGCCAAGGCTGCCGAGGTAGATCAGGACGGCGGTGTCGCCCAGCGTGCGGCCATAGTCGTCGGGCTCGGGCTGGCCGCCGAAGGCCAGGCGCAGCGGCTGCGCCTCGGCGCGCCGGCCAAGGTGGAAGGCGGTGTACCACAGCGACATCGTGCCCAGCACGAAGATGCCGATGGTCGAGACGCGCGCGGCCAGCACGTCGCCCAGGATCCAGCCGAACAGCTTGATGCAGATGGCGCCCAGCCAGAAGGCCAGCGGGCCCTCGTCGACGCTGGCCAGGCCGGCAATGTTCGGGTACAGCCAGTCATCCAGGCCACCGTGCGCCATGGTCCACATGATGCCGAAGCTGCCCGCGTCTTCCTTCCACAAATCACGGCCGATGATGCCGGGCAGGATGTACAGCATGCCCAGCGCAAGCAGGGCCCAGCGGGGCAGCGCCAGGGTGGCGGCGGCGGGGAGACGGACTGGTTTCATCGGCGAATCTGATGGATAAAATAAAGCGCAGTATAGCTGCGAAAAAAAAGAAGCCGGGCAGGCCGGCTTCTTTCGCGAAGCCCGAAGGCTTCGAAGATTCTACTGCGGCAATTAGCCGTTGGCGACCGAGGTCTTCGAGCCGACCGAACCGAACTTCTGGCGGAACTTCTCGACGCGGCCAGCGGTGTCGACGATCTTGTGCTTGCCGGTGAAGAACGGGTGCGATTCAGCGGACACCTCGATCTTGACCAGTGGGTATTCTTTACCTTCGTGGGTGATCGTTTCGCGGGTGTTGATGGTCGAACGGGTCACGAATTTGAAGTCGCACGACAGGTCGTGGAAGACGACTTCGCGGTAATCTGGATGGGTATCGGTCTTCATGGTTCTGCTTTCTATTGAGTTGGTAGCCAAACAGCACTTCGTCGGTCGAACAGCTTCTTGACCCGATTGCCGATCACTTGCCAGGGGTTGGACTGAACCGGAGATTATAAAGCGGTTTCCGGCGTCAGGCAATGCCAAACAAAAAGGCATGTTAGCGCAAAGTAGTAATGTCCCCTCTCCGCTAAGTAGAAATGTCCCCTAGGATGCCCTGAAGGGGGACGGGACAGTGCTCAAGATGACAGCCAAAGACGTGTTGCGTAGCCAGGTGATGGCACAGGTAGTTGAGGGTAAGCTGGATCAGGAAAGTGCTGCCAGGAGGCTGGGCATCAGCACGCGCCAGGTGAAACGTCTGAAGCGGCGTATGCTCGACGAGGGCAATGCAGGGCTACTGAGCAAGAGCCGGGGCAAACCGTCGAATCGACGCACGCCACAAGAGAAGCTGTCCAAGGCATTGGACCTGATCAGGGCGCACTATGCGGATTTCGGTCCGACGTTGGCATGCGAGAAGCTCGACGAACTGCATGAGATCCGCCTATCAGTGGAAACGGTGCGCAAGGCGATGATTGCGGCGCAACTGTGGAAACCGCGTCGTGGCGCAACAGCGCGGACACACGCAATGCGCGAGCGCAGGGCGCGGCGCGGAGAGCTGATCCAGATCGATGGATCGCCGCACGACTGGTTCGAGGGCCGCGCGCCCCGCTGCAGCCTGTTGGTGTTTATCGACGATGCCACGAGCGAGCTGATGGCATTGCGTTTCGTCGATGCCGAGACGACGCTTGGATACATGAGTTTGCTGGAGGAGCACATCAGAAATCATGGCCTGCCAGCGGCCCTGTACAGCGATCGTCATAGCATCTTCCGGATCAGCACGGGCGACAAGAGTGGCGTCGGTGAAGGGCAAACGCAGTTTGCACGCGCATTGGAACAACTCGGTATCGAGGGCATCCAGGCTAACAGCCCGCAGGCCAAGGGACGAGTCGAGCGAGCCAATCAGACCTTGCAGGACCGCTTGGTAAAGGAGATGCGGTTACAGGGCATCAGTAGCCAGCAGGCTGCCAATGCCTGGCTACCGCAGTTCATTCGCGCCTTCAACCGGCGCTTTGCCGTCACGGCCGTGCTGCCTGAAGACGCTCATGTGCCGTATGGCGGAACCGAAGCTGCTCTACGCCGAATCCTCTCGGTGCATATACCTCGCCGCCTGTCTAGCAACCTGAGCTGTCAGTTCAATGGCTTGCTGTATCAGATCCAAATTGCCGACCAGGGGCGAGCATTGCGTGGCGCCAGCGTTACTATCGTCACCCATCCGGAAAGTGCGACCGAGGTCGTCTGGCAAGGCCGGGTTTTGCAGCACGCATGCAGCAGCAAGCCAATCAAGCAGCATGAGGCGATCGACGGCAAGGACATCAATGGCAAGGTCGAGCAGGCACTCGCCCGACGCCAACCGCCACAGCCTATCGGACACCCCTGGAAAAAACGCATGGAAACGCAACCGGGCACCGTCCCTGTACGTGCTGAGTTCGCCCATACGAAATCGCATCTGGCCCCTGTTACCAACCCGTGATCAAATTGGCAAGAGGGACATTTCTACTTTGCGCAACAGGGGACATTTCTATTTAGCGTTGACATGCCAAACAAAAAGGCAGCCCGAAGGCTGCCTCTGCACGCGTTGCGCTGGGGCTGGTCAGCCGCCGCGGCGCATCATGTCGAAGAATTCGACATTGTTCTTGGTCGCGCGCATCTTGTCGAGGATGAACTCCATCGCCTCGATCTCGTCCATCGAGTACAGCAGCTTGCGCAGGATCCAGATCTTCTGCAGCTGATCCGGCTTGATCAGCAGCTCTTCGCGGCGGGTGCCCGATTTGTTCAGGTTGATCGCCGGATAGACGCGCTTCTCGGCCAGGCGGCGCTCCAGGTGCACCTCCATATTGCCGGTGCCCTTGAATTCTTCGTAGATCACGTCGTCCATGCGCGAGCCGGTCTCGATCAGCGCGGTCGCGACGATGGTCAGCGAGCCGCCTTCCTCGACGTTACGGGCGGCGCCGAAGAAGCGCTTCGGACGCTGCAGCGCGTTGGCGTCGACACCACCGGTCAGCACCTTGCCCGAGGCCGGGATCACGGTGTTGTAGGCGCGCGCCAGGCGGGTGATCGAATCCAGCAGGATGACCACGTCCTTCTTCATTTCGACCAGGCGCTTGGCTTTCTCGAGCACCATCTCGGCGACCTGCACGTGGCGGGTGGCCGGTTCGTCGAAGGTCGAGGCGACGACTTCGCCGCGCACCGAACGCTGCATCTCGGTCACTTCTTCCGGACGTTCGTCGATCAAGAGCACGATCAGGGTCACGTCGGGGTGGTTCGCGGTGATCGCATGCGCGATGTGCTGCAGCATGACCGATTTGCCCGACTTGGGCGACGCCACCAGCAGGCCACGCTGGCCCTTGCCGATCGGCGAGATCAGGTCGACGATGCGGCCGGTGATGTTCTCGGCGCCGTTCATGTCGCGCTCCAGGCGCAGCGGCTCGTTCGGGTGCAGCGGGGTCAGGTTCTCGAACAGGATGCGGTGCTTCGAGGCTTCCGGCGATTCGCCGTTGACCTTGTCGACCTTGACCAGCGCGAAGTAACGCTCGCCGTCCTTCGGCGTACGCACTTCACCTTCGATCGAGTCACCCGTATGCAAGTTGAAACGACGGATCTGCGACGGCGAGATATAGATGTCGTCGGTCGAAGCCATGTAGCTCGCGTCCGGCGAGCGCAGGAAACCGAAACCGTCAGGCAAGACCTCGAGGGCGCCGTCGCCGAAGATCTGTTCGCCCTGCTTCGCGCGCTTCTTCAGGATCGCGAACATCAGTTCCTGTTTGCGCAGGCGGGCTGCGTTGTCGATGTCGAGGCCGATTGCCATTTCCAACAGCGCGGAAACGTGCATCGCCTTCAGTTCAGATAAATGCATGTGTGTGGGTGACCCGTGACGGGTGAATATGGTAGGGGAGGGGACTGCGTGGGTTAATCAAGGCGGGAGGGTGACTCCCGGCCAATATTGTGACTGCGTGGCGACTGCGCGGGCGCGCCGTCGCCGCTATATTACTTGGATCAGATGTTGCTGTCGATGAAAGCGGTCAGCGGACCCTTGGCGACGGCGCCCACTTTCTGGGCTGCGACCTGGCCGTTCTTGAACAGGATCAGGGTCGGGATGCCGCGGATGCCGAACTGGGCCGGCACGGCCTGGTTCGCGTCGACGTCCATCTTGGCGATCGTGATCTTGCCTGCATATTCCTTGGCCACTTCTTCCAGGATCGGGGCAATCATCTTGCAAGGACCGCACCACTCGGCCCAGAAATCGACCAGCACCGGCTGCTCGGACTTGAGCACGTCGGCTTCGAAGGATGCATCGCTGATGTGTTTGATGTTTTCGCTCATGGTTTCCTCAATGTGAGGTAAGAATCGTTATTAACGCCTTGAGACAAGTCATGCGGGACGTCTCGACCGGCTACCGTGTGTACTGCCTTGCCAATATTGCTGCTACACAATGGTGGAGGCACTGTGTGCGAATTTCAATATTGGAAGAACGGCAAGAGGGTGTCAGGCGGGGAATGAGGCGAATAATACCCCATTTTTTTAAAAAGTGTTCAGGGCCTTGTACAAAATCTCAACATTCCAGCGCATGACGCAATTGCTCGGGCGTGAGCGGCTTGCGGAACGAGCCCACTACCCGCAGGCCGAGGGCGCGCGCCAGTTCGGCGGCCGCCTCGCGCACTTCGTCCTCGAGCGCCGACAGCAGGATCACCCTGCCGGCATAGCCAAGGCTGGCCGCGGCCTGCAGGAACTCGATGCCGTCCATCTCGGGCAGCACCAGGTCGCAGATCAGGACGTCGGGCATGGCTTCGTCGAGCCGGGCCAGGGCCTGGCGCGCATCGAGTTCGAGGACGATCTGGCACGGGCCGCAGGTCGCCAGCATCTCGCGCATGACTTCCAGCAGCAGATGGTCGTCGTCGAGCACCAGCACGCGCAGTTGCGCGAAAGGCGGGTCGGCGGCGTCGGGAGGCATGGGCGACATTGGCTGGAATGGGACAATCGGATCGACGGCCATTATCGCGAAAAACTGGCAAGCCGGGTTGTCCGAAACCGCATTTACTTATCAAACACTGCCGGTGAAGCGCGCCAGGTGTCCCGGATGCCACATGGTGGCCACTGACGCCACCCGGCCGGCCGAGGTGGTGCGCCGGTGCAGCACCAGGCACGGGGCGCCGGCCGCGATCGCCAGCAGGCGCGCCTCTTCCGCCGGCGCCGGCTGGGCCTCTATCGTATAGCTGGCCCCCTGCAACGGCGCGGCCGCCATCAGGTGCTCGTTGGGCGTGATGCGCGCAAAATCCTGCTCCAGGTAGGCCGGGGCGCAGGCCGGGTTGACCCAGCGGTCCTCGAGCTGGACCGGCGTCTCGTTCTCGAAGTGGACGATCAGCGAATGGAACAGGGTGGCGCCCGGCTCCTGGTCGAACTCGGCGGCCAGCGTGTCGTCGGCGCTTCTTGCCTCCAGCGCCAGCACGCGGCTGGCGTGCAGCTTGCCGCGCGCGCGGATCTCGTCGGCGATGTTGCGGATCTCGACCAGGGTGCCCTGGTACTTCTGGGGAGCCACATAGGTGCCCGAGCCCTGGCGCCGCACCAGCACCTGCTCGGCCGTGAGTTCGCGCACGGCGCGGTTGACGGTCATGCGCGAGACGCCGAACTGGCGCACCAGCGCCTGCTCCGACGGCACCAGCTCGCCCTCTTTCCAACGGCCGGAGGCGATTTCGCCAACCAGATAATCCTTGATCTGCTGGAAAATGGGCGACTTTTCCTGCATGCTGTCTTGCGCGGTCTGTGCTTCCAAACTCAATCTCCGAATGCCTGGCCTGTCGTGGCCACGCCCGATTCTAGCATCGGGGATTCGAAAGCAAGACCCGGAGTGCGGCCTGGCGGCATCGGCTTCAGGATGGCGCTATTGCTGAAGGAGGACACCATCATGACGACATTGGATAGCGACGAGATCGACAGTATCGGCGACGATGCGCGCTGGGACGCCGTACAGCGGCGCGATGCCGGCGCCGACGGCAGTTTTTATTATTCGGTGCGCACCACCGGCGTCTATTGCCGGCCCTCGTGCCCGTCGCGCGGGGCCAAGCGCGCTAACGTCGCCTTCCACGCCAGCAGCCAGGCGGCCGAGGCGGCGGGCTTCCGGCCCTGCCTGCGCTGCGCGCCGCACCTGCCGCCGCTGGCCGAGCGCCAGGCGGACGCGGTGGCGCGCGCCTGCCGCCTGATCGAGGAATCGGAGGACGAACCGGATCTGGATGCGCTGGCCCAGGCCGCCGGCATGAGCCGCTTCCACTTCCACCGCGTGTTCAAGGCCCGCACCGGGATCACGCCCAAGGCCTATGCGGCGGCCAGGCGCGGCGCCCGGGTGCGCCAGGAACTGGCGGGGGGCGCCACGGTCACCGACGCCCTGTACGGCGCCGGCTATGGCTCCAGCGGTCGCTTCTATGCGGCGTCGAACGAGGTGCTGGGCATGCAGCCGTCGAACTACCGCGCCGGCGGGCAGGGCGAAACGATCCGCTTCGCCGTGGCCGAATGCTCGCTGGGCGCCACCTTGGTCGCGGCCACCGAACGCGGCATCTGCGCGATCCTGATCGGCGACCAGCCGGAACCGCTGCTGGAAGACCTGCAGGCGCGCTTTCCCAGGGCCGAGCTGCGCGGCGCCGAAGAAGGCTTCGAGCGCACCGTGGCGCTGGTGATCGGCCTGGTCGAGGAACCGCGCATCGGCCCGTCCCTGGACCTGCCGCTCGACGTGCGCGGCACCGCCTTCCAGCAGCGCGTGTGGCAGGCCCTGCGCGCGATTCCCCCGGGCCAGACCGTGACCTATGCCGAACTGGCCGAACGGGTCGGCCTGCCCGATGGCGCGCGCGCCGTGGCCGGCGCCTGCGCCGCCAATCCGGTGGCGGTGGCGATTCCCTGCCACCGCGTGGTGCGTACCGGCGGCGCGCTGTCCGGCTACCGCTGGGGCATCGAGCGCAAGCGCGCGCTGCTCGAGCGCGAGGCGCAGCAGTGACCGTCATCGATTGGGATGACGTCGGCGCCCAGCTCGACGACGCCGGCTGCGCCGTGATGCCGGGCCTGCTCGATGCGCGCCACTGCGCGCGCTTCATTGCCGCCTACGACGAGCCGCAGCGCTTTCGCAGCCGGGTGGTGATGGAGCGCCACGGCTTCGGCCGCGGCGAATACCAGTATTTCGGGTATCCGCTGCCGGAGCCGCTGTCCGCGTTGCGCGCCACTCTGTATCCGCCGCTGGCGCGCATCGCCAACCGCTGGCAGGCCGCGCTCGGGCTGGACGCGCGCTTTCCAGGCGAGCATGCCGACTTTCTCGCGCAATGCCATGCGGCAGGCCAGCTGCGCCCGACCCCGCTGCTGCTGCGCTACCGCGCCGGCGACTACAACTGCCTGCACCAGGACCTGTATGGCGAGCAGGTGTTTCCGCTGCAGGTGGCGGTGCTGCTGTCGCGTCCCGGCGAGGATTTCACGGGCGGCGAATTCGTGCTCACCGAGCAGCGGCCGCGCATGCAGTCGCGCGCCGAAGTCGTGAGCCTTCGTCAAGGGGACGCCGTCGTCTTCGCGGTCAACCAGCGGCCGGTGCAGGGCACGCGCGGCGTCTACCGGGTGGCGATGCGGCATGGCGTCAGCCGCGTGCGGCAGGGCCTGCGCCATACCTTGGGGATCATCTTCCACGACGCCACCTGAAGGGCCGCCGCCCTCATGCAGTACACTCTCCACACCGTGCCCACGAAGCGCGGAAAACCATCTATCGGAGAGAAGAAAAAGCATGCGCGCGCGCCAGATTTCCCTGCAGTGTTCCCTATTTGTCCTGGCTGCCCTCGGCAGCCTGTCGGCACACGCCGACACCCTGGTCGACAACGCCAACGGCTATACCCTGAACGGGAAGGGTGAGCTGGTCCAGTTCACGGCGATCGCCTTCGACGACAAGGGCCGCATCATCGCCGTCGGCAGTGGCGCCGACGTCGCCGCCAAGGCTCCAAATGCGAAGCGCATCGACATGGGAGGCCGCACCCTGCTGCCCGGCCTGATCGACGCCCACGGCCACGTGTTCGGCCTGGGCCAGCAACTGACCCAGCTCGACCTGTTCCACAGCACGTCGCTCGACGGCGCCCTGAAGTCGATCGGCGGCTATGCGCGCGCCAACCCAAGCCACGCCTGGATCCGCGGCCGCGGCTGGAACCAGGAGAACTGGAAGCTGGGCCGCTTCCCGACGGCGAAGGAGCTTGATGGCGTCGTCGCCGACCGCCCGGTATGGCTGGAGCGCGTCGACGGCCACGCCGGCTGGACCAATGGCCGCGGCCTGGCGCTGGCCGGCATCACCAGGTCGACCCCGGACCCGGTCGGCGGCAAGATCGTGCGCGACGCCAACGGCGAGGCGACCGGCGTGCTGGTCGACACCGCCCAGGAATTGCTGACCAAGGTGCTGCCGCAGCAGACCGAGGCCGAGGGTCGCGTCATGCTCGACCGCGCACTGGGCGAACTGGCGCGCGTGGGCCTGACCAGCGTGCACGACGCCGGCGTCGACGTGGCCCAGGACCGCCTGTACCGCGCCTATGCCGACGACGGCAAGCTGACCACCCGCGTGTACGGCATGATCGCCGGCACCGACAAGGACTTCGACCAGCTGGCGGTGAAAGGCCCGCTGAAGGACTACGGCAACGGCATGTATGCGCTGCGTTCCGTAAAACTGTACTCGGACGGCGCCCTGGGCAGCCGCGGCGCGGCCCTGATCAAGCCCTACAGCGACGAATCGCACTCGCACGGCCTGCTGTTCTACAAGACCGCGCAGATGGACGCGATGATGGCCAAGGCCATGCGCAAGGGCTACCAGGTCAACGTCCACGCGATCGGCGACGCCGGCAACAAGCAGATCCTCGACATCTACCAGAAGGAGTTGAAGGCGACGGGCAGCGCGGCGCAACGCCACCGCATCGAGCACGCCCAGGTCGTGCTTCCTTCCGACATCCCGCGCTTCAAGACGCTGGACATCATCCCGTCGATGCAGCCGACCCACGCGACCTCGGACAAGAACATGGCCGAGACCCGCATCGGACCCGATCGCATCAAGGGCGCCTACGCCTGGCGCAGCTTCCTGCACCAGGGCTCGCGCATCGCCTGCGGTTCGGATTTCCCGGTCGAGTCGCCGAATCCGTTCTTCGGCATCCACGCCGCCGTCACGCGCCAGGATGCGCAAGGGCAGCCGGTGGCCGGCTGGTATCCGAACCAGGCGATGTCGCTCAAGGAAGCCTTCCGCTGCTTCACGCTGGATGCGGCCTGGGCCGGGCATCAGGAGAAAGACCTGGGTTCGCTGGAGCCGGGCAAGCAGGCCGACTTCATCGTGATCGACCAGGACCTGTTCCGCATGCCGACCTACGACATCCACAAGACCGGCGTGCTGGAAACCTGGGTGGCGGGACGCCAGGTCTTCAAGAAATGATTTGACGAGGTTGTATAGACAACCTAGACTTCAGAGCAGCTTTGCGGCGCGCGGATAGCGCGCGCCGTATCCCCGACCGAAGGAGCCGCCATGTCCCAAGATACCCGTCCTCTCGACGACCCGCGTTTCGACCCGACCCGCGTCATTCAAGCGCCACGCGGCAACCAGCTCAGCTGCAAGAGCTGGCTGACCGAAGCCGCCTACCGCATGATCCAGAACAACCTCGACGCCGAGGTCGCGGAAAACCCGCAGCGCCTGGTGGTCTACGGCGGCATCGGCCGCGCCGCCCGCAACTGGGAATGCTATGACCAGATCCTGGCCTCGCTGCGCGCGCTCGAGGATGACCAGACCCTCCTGATCCAGTCCGGCAAGCCGGTCGGCGTGTTCCAGACCCACCCGGATGCGCCGCGCGTGCTGCTGGCGAACTCGAACCTGGTGCCGAAATGGGCCGACTGGGAACATTTCAATGAACTCGATCGCAAGGGCCTGTTCATGTACGGCCAGATGACGGCCGGCAGCTGGATCTATATCGGCACCCAGGGCATCGTGCAGGGCACTTATGAAACCTTCGCCGAGGCGGGCCGCCAGCACTTCGGTGGCGATATGGCCGGCCGCTGGGTGTTGACGGCGGGCCTGGGCGGCATGGGCGGCGCCCAGCCGCTGGCCGCCACCTTCGCCGGCGCCGTCTCGCTGACCGTCGAATGCCAGCAGAGCAGCATCGACTTCCGCCTGCGCACCCGCTACCTGGACAAGCAGGCGCGCGACATCGACGAAGCGCTCGCCATGATCCGCCAGCACAAGGACGCGCGCGAGGCCATCTCGATCGGCCTGCTCGGCAATGCGGCCGAGGTGCTGCCGGAACTGGTGCGCCGCGCGAAAGAGGGCGGCCTGGCGCCGGATCTCGTCACCGACCAGACTTCGGCCCATGACCTGATCAACGGCTATCTGCCGATCGGCTGGAGCGTCGAACAGTGGAAGGCGGCGCAGGCGGACCCGGGCCAGCATGCGCGCCTGAAGGCCGAAGCGGCGGCATCGTGCGCGATCCACGTGCGCGCCATCCTCGACTTCAAGGCGCTCGGCGCCCACGCCGTCGACTACGGCAACAATATCCGCCAGGTGGCCAAGGACGAGGGCGTGCAGGATGCCTTCGACTTCCCGGGCTTCGTGCCGGCTTATATCAGGCCGCAGTTCTGCGAGGGCCGCGGCCCGTTCCGCTGGGTGGCGCTGTCAGGCGACCCGGAAGACATTTATAAAACCGACGCCAGGATCAAGGAGCTGTTCCCGCACGACGCGCGGGTGCACCGCTGGCTCGACATGGCGCGCGAACGGATCGCCTTCCAGGGCCTGCCGGCGCGCATCTGCTGGCTGGGCCTGGGCGAGCGCCACCTGGCCGGCCTGGCCTTCAACGAGATGGTGCGCACGGGCGAGCTGAAGGCGCCGGTGGTGATCGGCCGCGACCACCTCGACACCGGCTCGGTGGCCAGCCCGAACCGCGAGACCGAGGCGATGCGCGACGGCACCGATGCCGTCTCGGACTGGCCGCTGCTGAACGCCTTGCTGAACACGGCCGGCGGCGCCACCTGGGTCTCGCTGCACCACGGCGGCGGCGTGGGCATGGGCTACTCGCAGCATTCCGGCGTGGTGATCGTGGCCGACGGCACCGAGGCCGCGGCGAAACGCCTGGCAAGGGTGCTGGTGAACGACAGCGCCTCGGGCGTGATGCGCCACGCCGACGCCGGCTATGACAGCGCCATCGACTGCGCCAAGCGCAATGGCCTGAACCTTCCAATGATCAAATAAACCCAGCAGCGACCATGAACGACACTCTTCAACGCCTCACCCTGCAACCCGGCGCACTGGCGCTCAGCGACCTGCGCGCCGTCTGGGGCGGCCACCAGCGACTGGACCTGGCGGCCAAGGCATGGGACGACATCGCGGCCTCCGCCGCCACCGTGGACGCCATCGTCGCCAAGGGCGACCCGGCCTATGGCATCAACACCGGCTTCGGCATCCTGGCCAAGGCCCATATTCCCAACGACCAGCTGGCCACCCTGCAGCGCAACCTGATCCTGTCGCATGCGGTCGGCACCGGTGAGCTTCTTTCGGACACCATCGTGCGCCTGATCCTGCTGACCAAGATCGGCAGCCTGGCGCGCGGCTATTCGGGCGTGCGTCCGATCATCGTCGAGACTCTGGTCGCCCTGTACAACGCCAACATCATGCCGGCGATTCCCTCGCAGGGTTCGGTCGGCGCCTCGGGCGACCTGGCGCCGCTGGCCCATATGACGCTGGCGATGCTGGGCGTGGGCCAGGTGCGCCACGATGGCGTGCTGGTGGAAGCCGTCGACGCATTGCGCGCGGCCGGCATCGAACCGGTGACGCTGGCGGCGAAGGAGGGCCTGGCCCTGATCAACGGCACGCAAGTCTCGACCGCGCTGGCGCTGCATGGCCTGTTCATGGCCGAACGCCTGCTGGAGGCGGCGATGGTCACCGGCTCGCTGTCGGTCGATGCGGCGCGCGGCAGCGATGCGCCGTTCGATCCGCGCATCCACGCGGTGCGCGGCCAGCCGGGCCAGATCGCGGCGGCGAAGATCTACCGCGAACTGGTGGCGGGCAGCGCGATCCGCGCCTCGCACCTGGTGGGCGACGAGCGGGTGCAGGACCCGTACAGCCTGCGCTGCCAGCCGCAGGTGATGGGCGCCGTGATGGACCTGATCGCCAATGCCGGCCGCACCCTGCTGATCGAGGCGAACGCCGTGACCGACAATCCGCTCTTGTTCGAGGGCGGAGAGATCATTTCTGGCGGCAACTTCCACGCCGAGCCGGTGGCCTTCGCCGCCGACACGCTGGCGCTGGCGATCGCCGAGATCGGCGCGTTGGCCGAGCGCCGCATCGCGCTGCTGATCGACGCCAACCTGTCCGGCCTGCCGGCCTTCCTGGTGCGCGAACCGGGGCTGAACTCGGGCTTCATGATCGCCCACGTGACCGCCGCCGCGCTGGCCTCCGAAAACAAGTCGCTGGCCCATCCGGCCAGCGTCGACAGCCTGCCGACGTCGGCCAACCAGGAAGACCACGTGAGCATGGCGACCTTCGCTGCGCGCCGTCTCGACCAGATGGCGCACAATACGGCGGTCATCGTCGGGATCGAGCTGCTGGCAGCAAGCCAGGGCATCGAATTCCACCGCCCCTTGAAAAGCTCCGAGACGCTGGAATCGGTGCATGCCCAGCTGCGCCAGCACGTCGCGCCCTACGATGCCGACCGCTTCTTCGCGCCCGATATCGAGGCCGCGCGCAGGTTGGTGGTCGACGGCGCGCTGTCGGCGTCGTGCAAGGAGTTGTTCACCGTACTGCACCCGTAAACACAAAGGAGGCAAGATGGAGTTCCGGTTCAAGGCAGGCAGGCTTCCCATGCTGGTGTCGATGCCGCATGCGGGCACTGACATCCCCGACGAGGTGGCGGACACGCTGGCGCCCTGCGCCGCGGCGCGCGCCGACACCGACTGGCACTTGCCGGAACTGTACGGCTTCCTGGAAGAGATGGGCATCTCGACCATCTCGGCGCGCTGGTCGCGCTACCTGATCGACCTGAACCGCCCGCCAGAGAACACCAACCTGTATCCGGGCCTGGACACGACCGGCCTGTGCCCGCTCGACACCTTCGGGCGCGAACGTCTTTACCGGGAGGGCATGGAGCCCGACCAGGCCGAGGTAGGGCGGCGCCTGGAACGCTACTGGCGGCCATATCACGCGCAACTGCGCGCCGAACTCGATCGCCTGAAAGCCGAACATGGCCGCGTGGTGCTGTGGGAAGCGCATTCGATCGCCTCGATCGTGCCGCGCTTTTTCGAGGGCAAGCTGCCCGACCTGAACTTCGGCACCGCCGAAGGCAAGTCGTGCGACCCGGGACTGGAGGAGGCGGTCCTGGGCGTGGCGCGCGCCCAGGAGCGCTACACGATCGCCCTGAACGGCCGCTTCAAGGGCGGCCATATCACGCGCCACTACGGCCAGCCGGCGCACGGCGTGCATGCGATCCAGCTCGAGAAATGCCAGTGCCTGTACATGGACGAGGCGCCGCCGTTCGACTATCGCCCTGACGTCGCCGCTCAGTTGCAACCGCTGCTGCGCGACATGGTCATGGCCGCGGTGAACTGGGTGCGTCCATGACGACAGCCCTGTTCGCGCGCCATGCGCTGCTGCCGCAAGGCTGGCAGCGCGACGTCCTGCTCGAATGGGATGCGCACGGCGACCTGACCCGGGTGGCGCCCGGCGCCACCGCTTCCCCCGGCATGCGGCAGGCGCAATACGTCCTGCCCGGCATGGTCAACCTGCATTCGCACGCCTTCCAGCGCGCGCTGGGCGGCCTGACCGAACGCGCCGGCGACGGGCCGGACAGCTTCTGGACCTGGCGCGACCTGATGTACCGCTTCGCCGCCCGCATCACCCCAGGCCAGATCGAGGCCATCGCGGCCCAGCTGTTCGCCGAGTGCCTGCGCCACGGCTACACCTCGGTGTGCGAGTTCCACTACCTGCAGCGCGACGCCGACGGCGCCGCCTATGCGCGGCCGGCCGAGACGGCCGAGCGGGTGGCCGCGGCGGGACAGGCGACCGGCATGGGATTGACCCTGCTGCCGGTGCTGTACAGCCATGCGGGCTTCGGCGAAAAGCCGCTGGCGCCGGCGCAGGCGCGCTTTCGCACGGACGTCGACGAGGTGCTCGGCATCGTCGAGGCCCTGGGCCCGCTGCGCGGCGGCCAGCTGGAAGTCGGCGCCGCGCCGCACTCGCTGCGCGCCGCCACCATCGATCAGATCCGGGCGCTGGCGGGCGGCTTGCCGCCGGGGCGTCCGCTGCACATCCACATCGCCGAGCAGCAGGGCGAGGTGGCGCAGTGCCTGGCGCATGCCGGCCGGCGCCCGGTCGAATACCTGATGGACCACGTCGCGCTCGATGCGCGCTGGTGCCTGGTGCACGCGACCCATTTGAACGAGAACGAAGTCGTGGCGCTGGCAAGCAGCGGCGCGGTGGCCGGCCTGTGCCCGACCACCGAGGCCAACCTGGGCGACGGCCTGTTCCCGCTGGCGCCCTTCATCGAGGCGGGCGGGCGCTTCGGCGTCGGCAGCGACAGCCACGTGTCGCAAAGCCCGGTCGAAGAGCTGCGCTGGCTCGAGTACGGCCAGCGTCTGTTGCACCAGCAACGCAACGTGGCGCACACCCGTGAACGGCGCGACGTGGGCGACTATCTGTGGCAGGCGGCGCTGCAGGGCGGCGCGCTGGCGACGGGGCGCCGCGTCGGCCTGCTCGAGGCCGGCCGGCGCGCCGACCTGCTGGTGCTGGACGAGCAGCATCCGAACCTCGATGGCGTGATTGAATCCGAAGTGCTCGGACGTGTTGTATTCTGTGGCAACGACAACCTGGTGCGCGACGTGCTGTGCGGCGGCCGCTGGGTGGTGCAGGACGGGCGCCACATGGCGCAGGACGAGGTCGCCCAGCGCTACCGCCAGGCGCTCAGGGATTTGCGCGCAGTGACCCAGGAGGTGTGAAATGACAGTCTTGATTCCGTTTGCAGGCTTGGCCCCGGCGCCGTGGAAGAACGGCGGCGGCAGCACGATCGAGATCGCGATCGGCCCGCCTGACGCCGGCTTCGACGATTTCGACTGGCGCGTCAGCCTGGCGACCATCGCCGAGGACGGCGCGTTCTCGCGCTTCCCCGGCGTCGACCGCACCCTGGCGCTGGTCGACGGCCATGGCCTGACCCTGCAGATCGACGGCGAGCCGACCCTGATCAGCGACGCCGAACCGGTGATCGCGTTCGACGGCGATTCCGAGGTGCAGGCCCGGCTCAATCGCGGGCCGACCCTGGACTTCAACGTCATGTCGCGCAGCGAGCGCTGCTGGCACCAGTTCGGGCGGCGTCGCCTGAGCGGCGACTCCACCTTCGTCGCGCGCGCCGAGGTGACGGTGCTGTTCCTGGCCGAGGGCGACAGCCTGCAGCTGGCCAGCGACGACGAGCGCATCGGCCTGGTGCGCTACGACGCCGTGATCCTCGACCAGGGCACGGTGTGGTCGCTGGAAGCGGGGCAGGCCACGATCTTCATCGTCGACGTCCACTATTATTCGGAAGACGACGACGCAGAGATGTATGACTGACCTGCTCTTCACCAACGTCCACCTGGCGACGATGGAGGACGGCTACGGCGAGCTGCCGGACGCCGCGCTGGCGGTGAAGGATGGCCGCATCGCCTGGATCGGCAAGCGCCTTGATGCCCCGCCGGCAAGCCGGGTGCACGATTGCGGCGGCGCCTGGATGACGCCGGGCCTGGTCGACTGCCATACCCACGTGGTCCACGCCGGCAACCGCAGCAACGAGTGGGAAGCGCGCCTGAACGGCGCCACCTATGAAGACATCGCGCGCCAGGGCGGCGGCATCATGTCCACCGTGCGCGCCACGCGCGCAGCCAGTGTCGACGACCTGGTCGCGGCCAGCCTGCCGCGCGTGCGCGCCCTGCTGGCCGAGGGCGTGACCACGCTCGAGATCAAGTCGGGCTACGGCCTCGAACAGGGCGCCGAAGAACGCATGCTGCGCGCCGCGCGCCGCATCGGCGCGCTGCTGCCGGTGCGGGTGGCGACCACCTTCCTCGGCGCGCACGCGCTGCCGCCGGAATTCGCCGGCCGCCAGGACGACTACGTGACTGAAGTGTGCGAGCGCATGCTGCCGGCGCTCGCCGCGCAAGGCCTGGTCGACGCGGTGGACGCCTTCTGCGAACGGATCGGTTTCACGCGCGCCCAGACCGAGCGCGTGTTCGACGCCGCGCGCAAGCTCGACCTGCCGCTCAAGCTGCACGCCGAGCAGTTGTCGGACCAGGGCGGGGCGGAACTGGTGGCGCGCTACGAAGGCCTGTCGGCCGACCACCTGGAACATCTGAGCCCGCAAGGCATCGCGGCGATGGCGCGCGCCGGCACCGTGGCGGTGCTGCTGCCGGGGGCCTATTATTTTTTGCGCGAGACCGTGATGCCGCCGATCGACGCGCTGCGCGAAGCCGGCGTGCCGATGGCGGTGGCCACCGACTGCAATCCCGGCACCTCGCCGATGACGTCGCTGCTGCTGGCGATGAATATGGCGTGCACCCTGTGGCGCCTGACGCCGCAGGAAGCCCTGCTCGGCGCGACCGCCTATGGCGCGCTGGCCCTGGGCCTGCAGGCCGAGATCGGCACCCTGACGGTCGGCAAGCGCGCCGACCTGGCCTTGTGGAACATCGCCCGTCCCGCCGACCTGGCGTATGCGATCGGCTTCAATCCCTGCCAGGCCGTGGTCAATGGCGGCGTCCTGCGCGCGCCCGGTCTTGCCGTGTAATTTGGCAACACTTGTCCCTTTGTCGCAACACTCGCAGCCACGGTGGGTAAGTGCTTGATCACCCTCAAGCCTGGCTTTCTTGCCTGGCCGATGATGGATTCAACACGCGATAACGACAAACGGTTACTACGGCGGTTACAGCAGTAAGCAAATGTAAGCCTTAATGGATCATTAAGAATGGCCAACTATAGTCATTCATGTGATTCCCATCTCCCCTCCCCATTTGCCAAAATGGGTTTGCCCACGGTGCCAAGGCCCGTGGGTTTTTCTTTCGGGCGTCGCTTTTATTGCGTGCTTCAGCTGCGCTGCGCGAGCGACAGCAGGCTGTCGCCGGTGACGCGGCAGATGCGCCAATCCGGCATGACGTCCGCGCCCATGGCTTGGTAAAACTGGATGGCCGGTTCGTTCCAGTCCAGCACCGACCATTCGAAACGTCCGCAGCCGCGTTCGACCGCCAGCTGCGCCAGGCGTTGCAGCATCTGCGTGCCATAGCCCTTGCCGCGGTGCGCCTGTTTTACATACAGGTCTTCCAGGTACAGGCCCTTCCTGGTGAGGAAGGTCGAGAAGTTATGGAAGAACAGGGCGAAGGTGACGACTTCACCGTTTTCTTCACCGACGATCGCTTCGCACGATGGGCGCGCGCCGAACAGGCCTTCGTGCAGCAGGGCTTCGGTGGCGACCACCATGTGTTCGAGTTTTTCGAACACCGCCAGCTCCACGATCATGGCGTGGATGTGGGCGACGTCTTGCGGCTGGGCGGGGCGGATGGAAAAGGCGGTGTTAACATTCATGGCGATTCAATGGCATTGTTCAGGTTAGCGGATTGCACGCTCCTGGCGGCAGGCGTGCGCACGGCCCAGGCGACGCTGGCCAGGCACAGCACCATGCCCAGGAATTCGAGCAGGCCGGGGCGGTAGTCTTCGAGCTGGACCGACAGCAGCACCGACAGCACGGGCGTGACGACGCCGATGTAGACGGCCTTGTTGGCGCCGATGCGGCCGATCAGCGTGAAATAGGCGAAGAAGGCGATGACCGAGCCGAAGATCGACAGGTACACCAGGCCCGCCCAGTAGGTGGGGCTCTCGGGTAGGGTAAAGGCATTGCCGTTGGCAAGCGACCATACCGCCACCATCGACGCGCCCCACAACATCGACCAGGCCATCGTCAGCGGCAGGTTGGACGATTGTTCCTTGACCTTGTTGACCACGATGCTGCCGGCCGAGCTGGCCAGGGTGGCGGCCAGCGCCAGCACCACGCCGGCCAGGAAATGGCCGTCGCCGCCCGTCTTCAATTCTTGCCAGGCGTCGCTGATCGAGTGCCAGAACAGCAGGGCCACGCCGACGGTGGCGATGCCGCCGCAGGCCCAGGTGCGTCCCTTGACCTCGGTGCCGAAGAATACGCGGCTCCAGATCGGCGTCCAGAACACCATCAGCGCGAACATCACCGCCACCAGGCCAGAGACGATGTGCTGCTCCGATTCGTAGGTGCAGATATACGAGATGCCGAAGGTCAGCCCGCCCTGCAGCGCCATCCAGCGATGGGTGCGCCAGGGCAGGCGCAGGCTGTCGCGGCGCACCAGGCAGATGGCGAACAGGGCGGCGGCAGCCAGGAAGAAACGGTAGGCCACCGACACGGCGGGAGCGGTGTGTCCCAGCTGTAAGGTGATGGCCCAGAAGGTCGAGCCCCAGATCAGTGAGGCGATGATGAAGAGGACGGGAGAAGACATTCGCGGGAGTATAGTCCTCCCGCTTTGTTCCTGCCGGCATCTTTTACGGCGGTGGGGCGCTCCGCTGTATCAAAAGCGCAACATCGCCGTCGGGTGATCAATAGGCCAGCCGCATTCGCCGATACAGAAAGCTCAGCACGAATAATGGCCCGATCAGCAGGAAGCGCAGGTCGTCGAAGAACGATGGTTTCTTGCCCTCGATATGGTGGCCGATGAATTGCCCGATCCAGGCCAGCACGAACACCCCGATCGAGGTCACCAGCACGGTGCCTTCCGGCAGCATGTTCAGCAGCCCCAGCATCACGGCGGCCATCGCCGCCATGCCGAGCGCGAACGGCCTGGACAGCCTGATGTAATAGACCAGCGCGGCGCCCACGACCGCCAGGGCCACGAGCGGGTGAATTGCCCACAGGATGCCCAGCAGGCTGAACACGATGGCGGGGATGCAGACGAAGTGGATCAGTTCGTTGACGGGATTGCGGTGGCTCTCGGCATAGCGGGCCAGCAACACGTCGATATCGCGCGGCGTAGAGGAAAATTCCATGACGGCGGCCTCCAGTTGTTGTAACGACGATTCTACGCCCGCATCAGTCTCCTTGTCCGGCCTGCCGCGCACTCGACGGCAGCGCCGGCACGGGCGCCGCGGTGTCGGCCGGCTGCAGGCGCAGGTTCGGATGGTTTGCGAACAGTTCCGAGATCCATTCGACGAATACCCGCACCTTGGCCGACAGGTGGCGGTTGTGCGGATAGACGACGTGCACCGGCAGCGGGTCGCAGCGCCATTCGGGCAGCAGGCGCACCATCTTGCCGGTGGCCAAGTGCTCGTTGAGCAGGTAATCCGTCATATTGATCACGCCCAGCCCCGACAGGCCGGCCTGGATATAAGCGCTCGAATCGTTCAGGGCGATCACGCCGGGCAAGGTCATGTCGATGCGCTCGCCGTCGCGGGTGTAGTCCCAGCTGGAGATCTTGCCATTCCTCGCCGAGAAATAATTCACGCAGCGGTGCCGCTCCAGGTCGCGCGGGTGCATCGGCATGCCGTAGCGTTCCACATAGGCGGGGGAGGCGCAGGTGACGAAGTTGATCACCCCGACCCGACGTGCAATGAGATTGGTATCGAGCAATTCCCCGCCGCGCACGGCGCAATCGACGCCTTCCTCGACCAGGTCGACCGGGCGGTCGGTGGTGCCGAGTTCGAGCGTGATGTCCGGATAGCGCTCGAAGAAGTCGGGCAGGGCGGGAATCAGGATCTCGGCCGACAGGCCGGTCGGCGCATCCACCCGCAGCCGTCCGCTGGGGCTGAAGCGGTGGCGCGACAGCGATTCCTCGGCGTCGCGCACGTCGGACAGGATGCGCACGCAGCGCTCGTAATAGGCGGCGCCGTCCGAGGTCACCGACACATGGCGCGTGGTGCGGTGCAAGAGCTTGGAGGCGAGCGAGGTTTCCAGCGCCTGTACCAGGGTCGACACCGTTGCCTTGGGCAATTGCAGGGTCTCGGCGGCACGCGTGAAGCTGCCGGCGTCGACCACTTGCACGAATACTTCCATGGCCTGGAGTTTGTTCATATCGTCTTCTTCGGATTAAAACAGTGCGATTGTTCAGCAATCCGAACAATCAATTCGGTATTGCCATCTTTATCTGATTGTAGATGAAGACTATTATGTGTGCATCGCAACAATGTATTGACCAGGAAGACGGAGCCGGCCATGAGCCATCGGAACATTCAGAACGGAATCTTTACCACGGTAGCAGTCGCCCTGAGCGGCGTCGCACTGGCGGCACTGCTCTGCACCGATGCCTACTCGCGCGCCGCCGGCGCCGAGGCGCGTGGTTTCCATGCGCTGTCCCTGGAAATGCAGATGAGCTGCGCCGGCGATTGCGCCGACGTCGACGAGCGCATCGTCCAGCTCCAGAAACAGGGAGCCGCCCGATGAGCGCCGTGCTGGACGCCGTCGACCGCAGCCTCAAGGTACGCGACCTCGAGGTAGGCGGCGCCACCGGTCCCCTGGCCGCGCGGCTGTATGCCGCGGGCCCGGTCGCCAAGCGCGACCTGCTGGTGGTGTACTTCCACGGCGGCGGCTTCGACAGCGGCGACCTGGACGAGTGCGACGACTTCCTGCGCAGCCTCGCCGAATGCGACCACCTGCCGCTGGTGCTGGCTTCGACCTATACGCTGGCGACCGTGAGTCCGTTCCCGGCCGCGGTCGAGGACGCCCATGCGGTGCTGCAGTGGGCCAAGAAGAACAAGACCAAGCTGGGCTGGAGCGGCAAGCTCCTGGTGACGGCCGGCATCGAAGCCGGCGCCAACCTGGCGGCGGTATGCGCGCTGATGTCGCGCGACCGCGGCGGCCCGGCCCTGGCCGGCCAGATCCTGGTCATGCCGATGCTCGACCCGGCGCTCTCCACCGGTTCGATGCGCCAGATGACCTATTGCGCCGATCGCGAGAAGGCGGCCACCGTATGCGCGGCCGCCTACCGCGGCTACCTGCCGCATGCGGCCGACCGCTCGCATCCGTATGCGGCGCCGCTGCACTCGAGCCGTCTCAAGAACCTCGCGCCGGCGCTGATCCTGTCGGCCGAAGACGATCCATTACGCGACGAGGCTGAACAATACGGCGCCAAACTGATCAACGCCGGCATTTGCACCACCGTGCGCCGCATGGCCGCACCCGACCTGCAGGATCCGAACGGGCGCAACGAATGCGCCTGCAAGGTGCAGGCGATGCTCGAGATTTCCAGCTTCCTCGCGCGGCTGGAAGGGCGTGGAGGCGCCTGACACCTCAGCATCAACCACCTGATCCCGGCCACGCCGGATACAGCAAGCGTATCGCAAGACACCGTGCCTGGCGCACCGGTGGGGGACCCATTGTAACTGCGTCTTATGCAGTCTTGATGGGTAAGTAAGAGTCAATCGAAAATGGAGGGTCGCCATGAATCACAACGAGCAGGCACAGGGCCGGCAGTTGCACGCAGCGCGCGACTGTCCCCGGGGCTAGGCCCGGCGCCGCCGGCATGAACTGACCGGCCGCGTTTCACTTATTTCCTGATTTTTTCCGCGCCACGGCGCGGAAGGGGATGTTTTTCGCCAGCGTTTCGCTCGACTCGACAGGTCGACGACGCCGGACGGGGTTTTATTGTCTTTTCAATCGTCGTTAATAAGAAAGGTTAATCATGAATAACCAGCCAAAACAGGGCAAACTACCGGGCAACCTGCGCGTGATCGTGGCCGCACTGGCGCTCAGTGGACTCGTCGGCGCCGGCCTGACCGGCTGCGCCGACGCCAACAGCAACGATGCACCGGCAGCGCCGCCCGCGCCGCCGGTGTCCGCCGCCGTGGTCGTGCAAAAGCCCGTCCTCGAGACCCAGGAATTCTCGGGCCGCCTGGAAGCGATCGACGTGGTCGAGATCCGTTCGCGCGTCTCGGGCTACATCACCGCCGTCAACTTCAAGCCCGGCGCCGAAGTCAAGAAAGGCGACGTCCTCTTCGTGATCGACCCGCGTCCTTACCAGGCCGAGGCCGACCGCACCCAGGCCGCCGCGGCCGCCGCCCGCGCCAGGGCCGACCTGGCGCGCCTGGAACTGCAGCGCGCCGAGCGCCTGCTGCTTGACAAAGCCATCGCCCAGCGCGAATTCGACGAACGCGACGCCGGCCAGAAGGAGCTCGACGCCAGCGCCCGCGCCGCCGCCGCCGAGTACGAAGCCGCGCGCCTGAACCTGGCCTATACCCGCGTCACCGCGCCGATCGACGGCCGCGTCTCGAAAGCCGAAATCACCCTCGGCAACCTGGTCGATGCCAGCGCCGTGCTGACCTCGGTGGTGTCGCTGGACCGCATCTATGCCAGCTTCGACGGCGACGAAAGCACTTATCTGCGCGTGAGCCGCCGCACCCATGCCGGCCAGCCGGTCGACGTGAAGGTAGGCCTGGCCGGCGAAGCAGGCTTCCCGCACAGCGGCAAGCTGGAATTCGTCGACAACCAGCTCGACAGCCGCAGCGGCAGCGTGCGCATGCGCGCCACCCTGGCCAATGCCGACCGCCAGCTGGCGCCCGGCCTGTTCGCCCGCGTGCAGATCGCCGGCGGCGCGCCGAGCCAGCAGATCCTGATCCAGGACCGCGCCATCAACACCGACCAGGACCGCAAGTTCGTGTACGTGGTCGACAAGGACGGCAAGGCCGAGTACCGCGCCGTCAAGCTCGGACCGCTCGACGATGGCCTGCGCGTGGTGCGCGACGGCTTGAAGCCGGGCGAAAAGATCGTCGTCAACGGCCTGCAGCGCGTGCGTCCCGGCGCGCCGATCGCCGCGCAAACCGTGCCGATGGTGGCCCCTGCGGCCGCAGCCCCGGCAGCCAAGGACGCCAAAGTGGCGCTGGCCGACGTCAAGGAGTAATCGAACATGAACTTTTCCAGATTCTTTGTCGACAAGCCGATCTTCGCGGCGGTGCTGTCGGTGATCATCTTCGTCGGCGGCCTGATTTCGATCTTCCAGCTGCCGATCTCGGAATACCCGGAAGTGGTGCCGCCGTCGGTGGTGGTGCGCGCCCAGTATCCGGGCGCGAACCCGAAGGTGATCGCCGAAACCGTGGCCACGCCACTGGAAGAACAGATCAACGGCGTCGAGGACATGCTGTACATGTCCTCGCAAAACACATCGGACGGCGCGCTGATGCTGACCGTCACCTTCAAGATCGGCACCAACGTCGAGCAGGCCGAGACCGCGGTGCAGAACCGGGTCCAGCGCGCCTTGCCGCGCCTGCCGGAAGAGGTGCGCCAGATCGGCGTGACCACGGTGAAGTCGTCGCCCAACATCACCATGGTGGTGCACCTGAATTCGCCCAACGGTCAATATGATGACCTGTACCTGCGCAACTACGCGGTGCTGAACGTCAAGGACCAGCTGGCCCGCATCGAGGGCATGGGCGAGGTGCAGCTGTTCGGTTCCGGCGAATACGCGATGCGGGTCTGGCTCGATCCGCAGAAGGTGGCCGAGCGTAACCTGACCGCGGGCGACGTGGTCGCGGCGATCCGCGAGCAGAATGTGCAGGTCGCGGCCGGCGTGATCGGCCAGGGGCCGGCCAAGGACGCCGACTTCCAGCTGACCGTCAACACGGTGGGCCGCCTGCAGTCCGTCGAGGAATTCGGCGACATCGTCCTCAAGACCAATGCCGACGGCGGCACGACCCTGCTCAAGGACGTGGCGCGCCTGGAACTCGGTTCCAGCTCGTATGCGCTGCGCTCGCTGCTGAACAACAAGTCGGCGGTGGCGATTCCGATCTTCGCCGCCCCGGGCGCCAACGACCTGCAATTATCAAGCAACGTGCGCGCCACGATGGACGAGCTGGCGAAGGACTTCCCGCAGGGCGTCGAGTATTCGATCGTGTATGACCCGACCCAGTTCGTGCGCGAGTCGATCGATTCGGTGATCAAGACCCTGCTCGAAGCCGTGGTGCTGGTGGCGCTGGTCGTCATCATCTTCCTGCAAACCTGGCGCGCTTCGATCATCCCGCTGCTGGCGGTGCCGGTCTCGGTGGTCGGCACCTTCGCCGTGATGCTGGCCTTCGGTTTCTCGATCAACACCTTGTCGCTGTTCGGCCTGGTGCTGGCGATCGGCATCGTGGTCGACGACGCGATCGTGGTGGTGGAAAACGTCGAGCGCAATATCGCCAACGGCTTGACGCCGCATGACGCGACCATCCAGGCGATGAAGGAAGTGAGCGGCCCGATCATCGCGATCGCGCTGGTGCTGTGCGCCGTGTTCGTGCCGATCGCCTTCGTCGCGGGCCTGACCGGCCAGTTCTACCGCCAGTTCGCCCTGACCATCGCGATTTCGACCGTGATTTCGGCCTTCGTGTCGCTGACCCTGGCGCCGGCGCTGTCGGCCTCGATCCTGCAGCCGCATCACGCGCCGAAGGACCGCCTGACGCGCATGATCGACGCAGTCCTGGGGCGTTTCTTTGCGGTGTTCAACCGCTTCTTCGCCCGTTCGTCCGAGAAGTACGAAGGCGGCGTGAAGGGCGTCCTGCGCCGCAAGACCGCCGCCATCGGCGTCTACCTGGCGCTGGCCGTGGCCGCAGTGTTCATGTTCAAGGCAGTGCCGCCGGGCTTCGTTCCGCAGCAGGATAAAGCCTACCTGATCGGCTTCGCCCAGTTGCCGGACGCCGCGTCGCTCGACCGCACCGAAGCCGTGATCCGCCAGATGTCGGCGATCGCCAAGGAGATCCCGGGCGTGGAATCGTCGATCGCCTTCCCGGGCCTGTCGATCAACGGCTTTACCAATGCGCCGAACGCCGGCATCGTGTTCACCAGCCTGAAGCCGTTCAAGGATCGCAAGGGCAAGGACATGAGCGCGGACGCCATCGCGGCCGAGATCAACAAGCGCATGGGCGCCGTCGAAGACGCCTTCGTGCTGGTGCTGTCGCCACCGCCGGTGAACGGCCTGGGCACCACCGGCGGCTTCAAGATGATGATCGAAGACCGCGGCAACGTCGGCTATGACGAGTTGAACAACGCGGTGCAGGCGCTGCAGGCACGCGCCTGGCAGACCCCGGAGCTGGCCGGCGTGTTCTCGGGCTTCCAGATCAACGTGCCGCAGCTGTTCGCCGACATCGACCGCGTGAAAGCCAAGCAGCTGGGCGTGCCGCTGTCCGAGATCAACCAGACCTTGCAGGTCAACCTGGGTTCGGTGTACGTCAACGACTTCAACCAGTTCGGCCGTACCTACCAGGTGCGCGTGCAGGCCGACGCCGAGTTCCGTTCGCACCGCGAGCAGATCGAGCAGCTGAAGGTGCGCAGCAACAGCAGCGAGATGATTCCGCTGTCGTCGGTGATGCGCGTGAAGGACACCTATGGTCCGGACCGCGTGACGCGTTACAACGGCTACGTGTCGGCCGAGATGAATGGCGGCGCGGCGCCCGGCGTGTCGTCGGGCCAGGCGCAAGCCATCATGGAACAGATCGCGAAAGAGACGCTGCCGAAGGGCGTGTCGTACGAATGGACCGAGCTGACCTACCAGGACATCCTGTCGGGTAACACCATGATCTATGTGTTCCCGCTGTGCGTGCTGCTGGTGTTTCTGGTGCTGGCCGCCCAGTACGAAAGCTGGACCCTGCCGCTGTCGGTGATCCTGATCGTGCCGATGTCCATCCTGTGCGCGCTGGCCGGCGTGAAGCTGTCGGGTGGCGACAACAATGTCTTCACCCAGATCGCCCTGTTCGTGCTGGTGGGGCTGGCCTCGAAGAACGCGATCCTGATCGTGGAATTCGCGCGCGAACTCGAAGACCACGGCCGCAGCGTGATCGACGCCGCCCTGGAGGCAAGCCGCCTGCGTCTGCGTCCGATCCTGATGACGTCGATCGCCTTCATCGCCGGCGTGGTGCCGCTGGTGTTCTCGAGCGGCGCCGGCGCCGAGATGCGCCACGCGATCGGCATCGCCGTGTTCTGGGGCATGCTGGGCGTGACCTTCTTCGGCCTGTTCCTGACGCCGCTGTTCTACGTGCTGCTGCGCATGCTGGCCAAGCGCTTTGAAAAACCTGCGAAGGCGCCCGCCGTGGCGCACAACGCGGAAGGAGTACATTGAGATGAATAATCCATTCATTCGACGCGGCGTAGCCCCGTTGCTGGCAGCCTTGTTGCTGACCGCCTGCGCCACGCCCGATTTCGTGCAGCCGCAAGTGGCGACCCCGGCCGCCTTCCGCGAATCGCAGGCCCCCAAGGCGGCCGACGTGGAAGTGGCGGGCATCGACGGCGCGCGCTGGAAGCCGGCGCAGCCGGCCGAAGCCCAGTCGCGTGGCCAGTGGTGGCTGGCCTTCAACGACCCGGCGCTCACCGCGCTGATCGAGGAAGCCGCCGCCAACAACGCCAACCTGTCGGTCGCGGCCAGCCGCGTCAAGCAGGCGCGGGCCATCGCCGGCATCGCCGAAGCCGACCGCATTCCGCAAGTGGGCATCGGCATCGGCGCCCAGCGCGCGCGCCTGTCGCCGCTGGAGTCGGGCCAGGTGCAGGGCAGCGATACCGAGGCCCACACCAGCTACACGGCGCGCCTGTCGGCCAGCTACGAGGTCGACCTGTTCGGCCGCGTGGCGGCCAGCGTGTCGGCGGCGCGCGGCGACGCGGCAACCTCCGAGGCGAACTTCCGCTCGGTGCTGCTGGCGCTGCAGGCCGACGTGGCCCAGACCTATTTCAGGCTGCGCGCGCTGGACGCCGAACTCGTGACGGTGGACCAGACCGTGCGCCTGCGCGAAGAGAGCGTGAAGGTGACCCAGCGCCGCTTCGACCTGGGCGACATCGGCGAATTCGACCTGTCGCGCGCCCGCACCGAGCTGGCCACGGCGCGCGCCGAGGCGATCGGCGTGCAGCGCCAGCGCGCCACCACCGAGCACGCGCTTGCCGTCTTGCTGGGCAAACCGGCGGCCGACTACGTGGCCGGCCCGAGCCCGCTGCTCGATGCGAGCCTGATGCCGGCGATTCCTGCCGGCCTGCCGTCGTCGCTGCTGGAGCGCCGGCCCGACATCGTCGCCGCCCAGCGCGCGATGGAAGCGGCCAACGCCCGCATCGGCGTGGCGCGCGGCGCCATGTTCCCGGCGCTGACCATCAGCGCCGACGGCGGCGGCGTGGGCAGCGTGTTCTCCGAGGTCTTCAAATGGAGCAGCCGTTCATGGGTGGTCGGCGCGCTGGCCTCCATGCCGCTGATCGACGGTGGCCGCAACCGCAACAACGTGGTGCGCAGCGAAGCCGCGCTCGAGGAATCGGTCGGCGCCTACCGCCAGAGCGTGCTGGTGGCGTTCGCCGAAGTCGAGGACAGCCTGGCCGGCCTGCGCATCCTGGCCGGCCAGTCGGCCCAGATCGACGCCGCCGTGGTCTCGGCGCGCCGTTCGGCCGACCTGGCGCAGAAGCTGTATGACGCGGGCCGGTCGAGCTACCTGGAACTGCTCGACGCGCAGCGCAACCTGGCGGCAGTGGAACGCAGCGCGGTGCAGCTACGCGGTGACCGTGCGCTGGCCACCGTGGCGCTGATCCGGTCGCTGGGCGGCGGCTGGGATGCGCCGCAGGCGGAAAGCACGACGCTGGCCCAGCGTTGATCTGATTCCTTACCTCCTGGCAGATTGTTTGCCCTTTGCGGCGGTGCGTGCGAGCGTACCGCCGCTTTTTTTGCTTGGTGTAGCAAAACTACACATTTCACCCGGATTCAATTGACACATTGAGGAGGCGGGACGAGACTTTCCCTGCCGAGTTCGCCAACTGCGTAGATGATTTCAAGAAATAAGTAATTAACCTACTCAGTATGTCTTGCAGAAGCGCGTCGGCGCCAAGCGATGTTGAAGAAATCCATTCGAACCGCACAAAACAAAAGGAGACAAAGCATGAAGAAGAGCATCACCGCCATGCTCGCGGCAGGCGTCATGGGCATGTGCGCCGGCGCCGGCGCCGCGACCCCGCCGGCCCAGTCCGGCAACAGTCAGGCCGTCCTGCTGCAGGGCTTTCACTGGCACTCCGCCAATTACAGCAGCCCCAACTGGTATAACACGCTGCACGCCAACGTGGCCGACCTGAAAACGATGGGGTTCTCCCACGTCTGGTTCCCACCGCCTTCCGACTCGGCGGCGGCCGAGGGTTACCTGCCGCGCCAGCTCAATGTGCTCAGTTCGCGCTACGGCAGCTCGGCCGAGCTGACCAATGTGGTGCGGGCCTTCACCAATAATGGCATCAAGGCGGTGGCCGACATCGTGGTCAACCACCGCGTGGGCAGCACCGGGTGGTCGGATCTCACCAACCCGAACTGGACCACGCACGCCATCGTCAATAACGATGAGTGCAATTGCGGGCTTGGTAACCCGGACACCGGCGACGGCTTCAGTGCCGCCCGCGACATCGACCATCGCAACGTGGGCGAAGTCCAGAACGGCATCATCGGCTGGCTCAACCACACTCTCAAGCCGGTCGGCTTCAGCGGCATTCGCTTCGATTACGTGAAGGGCTTCAGCCCGAGCTATGCCGGGCAGTATGCGAACGCCTTCGGCGCCGAGTTCTGCGTGGGCGAGTTGTGGACCGACCTGAACCTGAACAATATCGATGCCCACCGCCAGCAGATCATGAACTGGATCGACGGCACCGGGAGTAGCTGCGGCGCCTTCGATTTCACCACCAAGGGCTTGCTCAACGATGCGCTGGCCAACGGCAATTACTGGCGCCTGCGCGATGCGTCCGGCAAGCCGCAGGGCGCGCTGGGCTGGTGGCCGGCGATGGCGGTGACCTTCGTCGACAACCACGACACCGGTCCGTCCGAAAGCTGCGGCAACGGCCAGAATCACTGGTCGGTGCCGTGCGGCTCGGTGATGGAAGGGTATGCCTATGTGCTGAGCCATCCGGGCATCCCGACCGTGTACTACCCGCACATCTATAACTGGAACCTCAAGACGCCGATTGCGGCGCTGATGGCGGCACGCCGTACGGCAGGCGTGCATTCGACGTCGCCGGTGGCGATCCAGCAGGCGACCCAGGGGCTGTATGCGGCGATCATCAGCGGCAATACGCGCCAGCTGGCGATGAAGATCGGGCCGAACAGCTGGAGTCCGGCGGGCAGTGGGTGGACGTTGCAGACGTCGGGGAATAATTACGCGGTGTGGATCAAGTAAAACCGCTTGTTGTAGCCGGCTGCCATC
The DNA here is from genome assembly GCF_000315425.1 of Massilia timonae CCUG 45783. GTDB lineage: Bacteria > Pseudomonadota > Gammaproteobacteria > Burkholderiales > Burkholderiaceae_D > Telluria > Telluria timonae. The sequence goes on from NZ_JH992922.1 coordinate 1,643,101, forward strand.
CACGGCAGCCGGATTTAGCGCGGTGGATGCGATCGAGCGCTAGCCGTAGAAGCCAACTTCTCTCTGGTGTCGGATGGCGAGAATCAGGATGGCATCCTGTTCCGCTTCATAGCTGTAGAGGGCGATGTATCCGGTCTTCGCCTGCGAGATGATGAGTTCACGTAAATCATGCTCTGCCAGACGACCGATGAGTGGGTGCCGGACGAGCACCGCCACCGCTTCGTCAATCAAATCGAGTGCTTCAAGCTGCGCACCCGCGCCTTCCGGCGCGAGAAAGTCGCTGATACGTTCAAGATCGGCCAGCGCACGACGGGAATAGCTTATTCTCGCCATGGTTTTTTGGGCGGCCTGTCAACCTGGCCGTCTTCGAGCCGCCGGCGCAGATACGCCCGAACGTCCTCGGCCGCATGCCCATCTCCTTGTGCCAGCATTTCCGTCCTTGCTTCACGCGCCTGCGTAACGAAGGCCGCACGTTGCTCGACAGCGTGGGCGGCCTGGCGGATCGCGTCCACCATGAATGCGTGGGGACTGATGCCTAGTTCCTGCGCAGCGTTGACTGCGCGTTGCTTGAGCTCATCGGGAAGCTTGAGTGATGTTGTCGACATGGTATGCGTCATCCTGGGCGGTGCTACTAAGGTAGCACCTTCGCTACAGAGTTTCAAGGCGTTATTCGGGCCGGCCGCTACAATGCATCCATGCAGAATGCAACTGTTCCCACTCTCATCGGTCTGGCGCCGGTTCTCGACGCGAACGTACGCATTCTCGTCCTGGGCAGCTTTCCCGGCGCCGCCTCGCTGGCTGCGGGCCAGTACTACGCCCATCCGCGCAACCAGTTCTGGCGCCTGATCTCCAGCGTCGTGGGCGAGGACCTGGCGGCCCTGCCTTACGCCGAGCGCCTGCCGCGCCTGCTGGCGCATGGCGTCGGGCTGTGGGACGTGCTGGGCGAATGCGAGCGGGTCGGCAGCCTGGATTCGGCGATCCGCAAACCCGCCGCCAATGACTTCGACCGACTGCGGGAACTGTGTCCGCGGCTTGTCACGGTCGGTTTCAACGGCCAGGCCTCGGGCAAGTTCGCGCCGCAATTCGCAGCGGCTGGCTATCGCACCGTCGTGTTGCCATCGAGTTCGCCGGCGCATATGGCGATGTCGTTCGAGCAGAAGCTGGATGTCTGGTCGCGACTACGGGGCGACGAGCAGCGCGGCCCGACGGTATCGCAGTCGCCGCTGTTCTGATGACGCCGGCATGGCGGGCGGCGCGGTCAGCGCAGCCGCGTCCCCGTCGTCGCCACCCTTCTTAAATGCGCCAGCTTGGCCGAATACACCTCGCGCATATCCCCCCGCGTGCTGTGATCGACCGCCAGCGCGATATGCTCGCGCGCGTCGCCCAGATGCCCGAGCTTGAGGTGCGCGATTCCCAGCCAGAACCTGAACTCGTCGTTGTAGGGCGAGCGTTTCACCTCGCGCGCGAAGAGCGCCACGGCCGCGTCGAAGTCGCCCGCCTTGAGCGCCGCCATGCCCTTGTCGAAATAGTGGTACGGCGGCGTCGGCTCGATCGCGGCGATGCGTTTGGCCAGCGCCTGCGCTTCCAGCGGCCGGCCCAGCGTCACCAGCAGCGGCTCCAGGTTGCGCAGCACCGCCAGGTTCTCGGGCTCGCGCGCCAGCGCGGCCTGATAGGCGCGCTCGGCCAGCGCCAGCTCGCCGTGGCGGTGGTAGATCACGGCCAGCGTATTGAGCGTGGTCGCCGTGCCGGGACGCGCCGCCACCGCCGCGCGCGCCCACCAGTAGGCGTCAATGATACGGTCCTGTATCAGCGCCTCGGCGGCGCGGTTGTTCAGGTAGAGGGCGACGACGTCTTCTTCTTCCAGCTCGCGGGTGCGCAGGCTCGCCGCTTCCTCGCGCGGGATGAAGTCGACCACCAGCACCCGCTCGGGATCGTAACCGCGCAGGACCTCGGACGCATGCTGCCCCAGGCCGATGTTGATGTGGGCGCTCGACAGGTAGATGCCGGCGGTGCGGCTCCAGCTGTCCGCGACCTCCACGCTCTGGAAGCGCACCGGCATGCCGAGTTCCTTCGCGAAGGCGGCCGTCATGATGACCAGCGACAGGCAGTTGCCCATGCGCGCCTCATAGGTTTCGCTGGCGGTGCGCGTGATGCGCGATTCGTATTCGAGTTTCAGGTCGGTCTTGCTGTACAGCGCGTCCAGCAGGCCATGGCGCATGCCCTTGCTGCGCAGGCGCTGGGTGAAGGCGGCGCTGTGCAGGTAATCGCGCATCGCGGGGCTGAGCGTGAACAGGCCCTGCGCGCCGACCGGTTCGGACGGCGGCGCGAAACGCTCGTCGGCGAACAGCGCGGATGATGGCGGGGAGGTGGGAGCGGTGCTGGCGCAGCCGCCCAGCAGCAGGGACAGCGACAGCAGTCCGGTCACGAGGCGCTTCATGTCTCCTCCCTGTACGCGCGGGTATTTACATCCCAGTATCCGCTCGCGTCAGGCAGAAGTCAAAAGCCTTCAATCCTCGTGGAAGGCTTCCAGCAATTCGTCCAGGATCTCGGCGGTTTCTTCGCTCGACAATCCCAGATAGGCGCAGGCCGCGGCGCCGCCCTTGTTCCACTCGGTCGATTCGGCGTGGCCCTGGTAGCGGCAGATCGCGTTCTCGGCCAGCAGCGACAGCGCGACCAGCGAGCGCACCGGCGATGCCGTCGACGCGTCTTCGATCACGGCGTAGTCATGGTGGTGCAGGATGGCCCACGACACGTGGTCCGACAGCCCCCAGTTACGCGCCAGCAGGCAGCCGACGGCGGCGTGGCTGGTGTCGTGGCGCTCGACTTCGAGCGCGGTGAACGGACGGACCGCTTCGAGCGAGGCCGCGCCATAGGTGACGTTGTAATCCTTGAAACGCTCCATCAGCAGCGGCACGCCGGTGTCGCAGAACAGGCCGAAGGTGTGGGCCACGTCCGCTTCGCCCATGCGCAGGCGGCGCGACAGGAACACCATCGCCTGCGCGCGGCGGGTGGAGATGTCCCAGAAGCTGGCCAGGGCCGCGCTGTTGGCGGGAATCGCCTGGCGCGCCAGCAGGCCGGTCATCATGGCCGCGACCTGGTTAATGCCGAGGAACAGGATGGCCTGTTCGATCGACTTGGCCTTGCGCCGGCCGCCATAGATGGCCGAATTGGCAAGTTTCAGGAGGGCGCCGGACATGCCGACGTCGCTCGCCACGATCTTGCCGATGGCGTCCAGCGACGGATCTTCCGCCGCCAGTTCGCGTTGCAGGTCGGCGAGCAGGCTGGGCCGAGGCGGGATGCGGATCGATTTGATCAGGGCATCGACCTGGTCGATCTGCGGAATGGGCTCGACGACGGTGTTCATGGAGATGGAGGCGCGAATAGGCTTCGCGGAAATGCGGAGGACGCTGCCACTATACCCGAGTCATTTCGTTATTGCAGCAAGGCAATGCCATTATCACTCTATTCTTGTGTCAATTTCACCAAAACGGCGGGTCATGCTGTCCCGCGCTAGAATCGGCGCATGGCTATTTCTACAATTGCAGGGATCGATTTCTCGAAGCCGGCGGACGTCGTCGCGCAGCAGCTGATCGGCGTCACGGTGCTGGTCGACGGCGTCGGCGGCCGGATTGTCGAGACCGAAGCCTATGACCATGAAGACCCGGCCTCGCACGCGTATTCCGGGCCGACCGAGCGTAATGCGTCGATGTTCGGGCCGCCCGCGCATGCCTATGTCTACCGGTCGTACGGCATCCACTGGTGCCTGAATTTCGTGTGCCAGGAGGCCGGGCACGGCGCCGGGGTCCTGATCCGGGCGCTGGAGCCGGTGGCGGGCCTGGACCTCATGCGCGCGCGGCGCGACGCGCTGGACGAGCGCCTGCTGTGTTCCGGGCCGGGCAAGCTGTGCCAGGCGCTGGGCGTGACCCGTGCGCACAACGGCATGGCGTTGTCGGAACGACCATTCGAACTGCTGCCGGCCGAGCCCGGTCTGTCGCTGGTGGCAGGACCGCGCATCGGCATCTCGAAGGCGGTCGACGTGCCGTGGCGGTTCGGGCTGGCCGGCTCGCGTTTCGTCAGCCGGCCGTTCCGCTAGCCGAACCACGCTTCAGGCGCGCCGCCGCGTGGGCGCCGCGGGCGCCGCGGGCAGGGCGCGCACCGGACCGCCGCGCATCGCGCTGCCCGATGCGCGCCGTTCGCCCACGCCCTGGAAGCCGGATTCCGGCGCTTCTTCCGCGCTCGTCTCCTCTTGCGTTTCGACGCCCGCCGCATCGGCGTCCAGGCCGGGCGCGACGCGGAAGATCGCCACCGCCTTCGCCAGGTTCACGGTCTGCTCGTGCAGGCTTTCGGCCGCCGCCGCGGCCTGTTCGACCAGGGCCGCGTTCTGCTGGGTCATGCCGTCCATCTGCCCGACCGCGCGATTGACCTCGGCGATGCCGTCGGCCTGCTCGGTGCTGGCGATGCTGATGCGGCCGATGATGTCGTTCACCTGGCGCACCGAGGACACGATGTCGCCCATGCTGGCGCCGGCCTCGCTGACCGAAGCGTTGCCGCGCTCGATGATGTTCACCGAATCGGCGATCAGGCCCTTGATTTCCTTGGCCGCCGCCGCCGAGCGCTGGGCCAGGGTGCGCACCTCGGAGGCCACCACCGCGAAGCCGCGTCCCTGTTCGCCGGCGCGCGCCGCTTCCACCGCCGCGTTCAGGGCCAGGATATTGGTCTGGAACGAGATGCCGTCGATGACGCCGATGATCTCGACGATCTTGCGCGAGCTGGCCTGGATCGATTCCATCGTCGTCACCGCCTGCTGCACCGCCTGGCCGCCGCGCGATGCCAGTTGCGACGCTTGCGCCGCCAGCTCCGAGGCCTGGCGCGCATTGCTGGCATTGTCCTTGACCGCCGTGGTCAGGGTCTCCATGGTGCTGGCGGTCTGCTCGAGCGAGCCGGCCTGCATCTCGGTGCGGGTCGAGAGGTCGAGGTTGCCGCTGGCGATTTCCTGCGACGCGGTGTCGATCGAGCGCACCGCGTTCATCACGCTGTGCAGGGCGGCGTTCAGGCGCGCGATGGTGTGGTCCAGCGCCCGTGCGGTGTCGTCGATCTCGTCGCGGCCTTTCGCCTGCAAGGGCGGCGCGTCGAGCCGGCCTTCGGCCAGTTCGCCGACCGTGCGCGCGATCGCGTTGATCCCGCCCAGCATCGAGCGCCGCACCAGCATCGTCACCGCCAGCGACAGCCCGATCGACAGCAGCACCAGGCCGGCCATGCTCAAGCCAAGGCTGCGGAACTCGGCCTTGGCGGCGGCGTGGGCATCCTCGCTCATCTTTTTCTCGAGCTGGGCCAGGCGCGTCAGTTCGGCGTCGAGCGCGACGAACTGCTGCTCGGCCTTCTGCATCGAGTTGGTGGCGATCGACTGGTCGACCGAGGCCATCTCGATCGTCTCGCCGACCGCCTTGCGGTAGCGCGCCAGCGCCGCTTGCGAGGCCTCGATCGGCGCGCGCTCGTGCTGTTCGGCCTCCTGCGCGAACTTGCCCAGCTGGTCGCCGATGGCGGCGTGCCTGCGCTGGATGTCGGCGGTCAGGGCGCTCAGCCGGTTCTGGGCGAAGCTGCCGTTGACCCAGGCCAGCAGCTGGTAGGCGTTGGCATGCGCGAAGCGCGCTTCGCCGGCGACGTCGGCCACCGCCTGCAGGCGCGCGGCGCGCACCTGCACCATGTGTTCGAGCGAGGCATTCTGGCGCACCATGCCATAGTAGGCGGCCGCCGAAAGCAGGGTCAGCAGGACGAGCACGAGTCCCGGGGCCAGCAGCAGTTTCTGGCCGATCCGCAGTTTGTTCAGCATGGGAGTCACTCCTAGAGACGCGTGCGGTGGACGGATTCACCGTCCACCGCACGCCAACGGCAATCACTTCTTGTAGATGCCGGCTTCCAGCACCACGTCGTCGACCAGCAGGATATAGGTGGTCTTCGGCTCGATCTTGCCGGTGGTCGGGTTCTTGTACTGGTAGTCGACCCAGCCCTTGCCCTTGGCCGCGGCCAGCTCGATGATCTCGCGCCGGTATTTCTTGCCGTTCGCATCGGGCACATCGGTCAGGTCCTTGCCGACGATCGACGGGTTGTACGGATGGGCCAGCACGATGCCGGTCTTGACGTCGCGCAGGTCGACGTACAGCGAGCCCTGGACGAAGCTCGGATCCTTGGCGTTGATGAGTCTCATCATCTCGGCCTTGCCCTTGGTCTTGATGACGGTGGCGCCGCGCTCGGCCATCGCGATGGCGTCCTTCGCGGTCGGTTCGTTGGCGTGGGCGGCGGTGGCGGCCAGCCCCAGGCAGAGGGCGGCGGCGGTGGCGATCATCTTCATGGATGGCTTTCCTTTCGGGTGTGTTCGGTAGGATATTTCTCAAGTGCACGCACTAATGTACCGAGCCGTGACGGTGCCGGATTGCGTTCGCACAACGGCAGGAGCTGCGAGCCGGTCGCGTTGTGTCCTTGCCTCATTTCGCCGGGCCGCGTCGCAGGTTTGTTCTAAACACGGTCCGAGCAACAGTGAGGTTGATGGAAGGCAATTCCTGTTGCATACAGGCTCCCTAATATGAGTGCTTCCCGGCAACTTGCCGCCTGTCATCTCACTGGAGAATTCTCGTGACCACGACTGTATCGACGCCTTCCAAGTTCAAGCCGTATACGCGCCAGTCCATTGTGACTGCGCGCCAATGGGAATGGCTCACACCGGAGCTGCAGGAAGCCGTACAAGTGGTATCGCACGTGCTGCCGTTTCGCACCAATGCCTATGTGATGGATGAGCTGATCGACTGGAAGCGCGTGCCCGACGATCCGATCTACCGCCTGACCTTCCCGCACCGCGACATGCTGCCGGCCCATGAATACGAGCAGTTGCGCGAGCTGGTGCTGCACAAGAAGGACGACGCCGCCATCGCGCGCCTGGTGCACGACATCCGCATGCGCATGAATCCGCACCCGGCCGGCCAGATGACGCACAACGTCCCGCGCGTGAACGATGCGCCGCTCAAGGGCCTGCAGCACAAGTACAAGGAGACCGTGCTGTTCTTCCCCAGCGCCGGCCAGACCTGCCACGCCTACTGCACCTTCTGCTTCCGCTGGCCGCAGTTCGTCGGCATGGACGAGATGAAGTTCGACGCGCGCGAGTGCGGCGAGCTGGTGTCCTACCTCAAGATGCATCCGGACGTGACCGACGTCCTGATCACCGGCGGCGACCCGATGATCATGAACACCCGTTCGCTGGCCGAATTCCTCGAACCCCTGCTGGCGCCCGAGCTGGCCCACATCCAGAACATCCGCATCGGCACCAAGTCGGTCGCCTATTGGCCGCAGCGCTTCGTGTCGGACAAGGACAGCGACGACCTGATGCGACTGTTCGAGAAAGTGGTGGCAAGCGGGAAGAACCTGGCCATCATGGGCCACTACAACCACGCGGTCGAACTGCGCGCGCCGATTGCCCAGCAGGCAGTCAAGCGCATCGTCGGCACCGGCGCCACCCTGCGCATGCAGGGCCCGCTGATCCGCCACATCAACGAAGACCCGAAGAGCTGGGCCGAGCTGTGGACCACCGGCGTGCGCCTGGGCGCCATTCCCTATTACATGTTCGTCGAGCGCGACACCGGCCCGCGCGACTACTTCTCGCTGCCGCTGGCGCGCGCCCACGAGATCTTCCAGGAAGCCTATTCGATGGTGTCGGGCCTGTCGCGCACCGTGCGCGGGCCGTCGATGAGCGCCTTCCCCGGCAAGGTCGTGATCGACGGCGTGGTGACCATCAATGGCGAAAAGCTGTTCGCCCTGCAGTTCCTGCAGGCGCGCAATCCCGAGTGGGTGCGCCGTCCGTTCTTCGCCAAGTTCGACCCCAACGCCACCTGGCTCGATCATTTGAAGCCCGCGTTCGGGCGCGACCGCTTCTTCTTCGAGGTGGAAAGCGGCGGTCCGCTGCGCGGCCCCGGCGGACGGGTGATCCCGCTGGTGCCGGCCGGCCAGCGCGGCGAAGCCCAGCCCGACGCGGCCTGATGCCAGGCGCGGGTCCGACGATGCAACCAGGCGCCCTGGCGTCCGTAGCGCCCCTGCGCCTGTCCGGCGTGGGGGTGTTCTTCTACGTGTTCCTGCCGTTCGCGCTGGGGCACTTCCTGTCTTCGCTGCTGCGCAACGTGAACGCGGTGCTGGCCTCGCACCTGGTGGGAGCGCTGGCGCTCACCCCTAGCAAGCTCGGACTGCTCACCAGCGCGTTCTTCTTCGCCTTCGCCCTGGTCCAGCTGCCGGTCGGGATGGCGCTGGACCGCTACGGGCCGCGCCGGGTGCAGGTGGCGATGATGCTGCTCGCGTCCTGCGGCGCGCTGCTGTTCGCGAACTGCAGCGGCTTTTATGGCCTGCTGGCAGCGCGCGCCATCATGGGCTGCGGCCTGGGCGGCTGCTTCATGGCGGCGGTCAAGGCGATCTCCACCTGGATCGCGCCGAACCGGCTGCCGTCGGTGCACGGCTACCTGATCGCGGTCGGCGGCATGGGCGCCGCCAGCGCCACCATGCCGGTGCGCGCCGTGCTGGAATACACCGACTGGCGCGGCCTGTTCTGCCTGCTGGCGGCGCTGGTGGCCTGCACCGGGTTGTTGATCGCGCTGCTGTACCCGAAGGCCGAGGGCCCGGCCGCGCAGCGCGGTCCGCTGCTGCCGGCCCTGCGCGAAGTCTGGCGCGCGCCGAGCTTTCGCGCGGTCGCCTCGCTGGTCTTGATCCCGCATGCGGTGTTCTTCGGCGTGCAGGGCCTGTGGGTCGGGCGCTGGCTGTCCGATGTGGGGCGCTACCCCGAGCCCGCGGTCGCCTATCTGCTCTACCTGGGGATGGCGGCGGTGGTGTTCGGCGCGATCGCGGTCGGCATGGTCACCGAATGGGCCGGGCGGCGCGGCATGCCGCCGCTCGACGTGGCGGCGGCCGGCATCACGTTTTTCGTGCTGGTGCAGGCGGCCATGGTCATCGGCTACCGGCCCGGTGTCGCGATGCTGTCGGTGATGTTCACGCTGGTGGGCACGATCACCGGCATCGAGTACGCCATCGTGGCGCAGTCGATGCCGCGCGAACTGACGGGACGCGCCGCGACTTTCCTGAACCTCTTGATCTTCATCGGCGCCTTCCTGGTGCAGGCCGGCTTCGGGCTGGTGATCGGCCTGTGGCAGCCCGACCTGCTCGGCCGCGCGCCGCCGGAAGCCTATCGCGCCGCCTTCGCCCTGCTGGTGGCGATCCAGCTGCCCGGCCTGTGGCGGTTCGCGCGCCGGCGCACGGCTGAGCGTTCTCAGCCGTAACGTGCATAGGTGGCTTTGTCATATACACTTTCCCCAGTCCATATTCTTGGGGAAAGTCATGCGCAAACCACTCCCGTTCATGTGCGCAGGCGCCATGCTCCTGCTGGCCGCCTGCGGCGACAAATCGACCTTGCCGGCCGGCGCCGACATGGGTTCGCAGCCGACCCTGAAGGAGCCGAACAAGACCCTGATCCCGACCGTTCACATCGCCCCGGCCAAAGGCTGGCCGGCGAACACGACGCCGGTCCCGGCGCCCGGCCTGGCGGTGAACGCCTTCGCCACCGCGCTCGACCATCCGCGCTGGGTCTACGTGCTCCCGAACGGCGACGTGCTGGTGGCCGAGACCAATGCGCCGCAGCGTCCGGCGAAGAGCGGCATCGGCAACTGGGTGACGGGCAAGGTCATGGCGCGCGCCGGCGCCGGCGTGCCGAGCGCGAACCGTATCAGCCTGCTGCGCGACGCCGATGGCGACGGCGTGGCCGAGCTGAAACGCGTGTTCCTGAAAGACCTGAATTCGCCGTTCGGCATGGCGCTGGTGGGCGACACGCTGTATGTGGCCAATACCGATGCGGTGGTGCGCTTTCCGTACAAGGAGGGGGTGACCGAAATCCTCGACAAACCGCAGCAGGTGGCGCCGCTGCCGGGCGGTCCGCTGAACCACCACTGGACCAAGAACATCATCGCCAGCAAGGACGGCACGAAGCTGTACGCGACCACGGGCTCGAACAGCAACGTCGCCGAGAACGGCATGGACCAGGAGAAGGACCGGGCCGCGATCCTGGAGATCGACCTCGCCAGCGGCAAGACGCGCGTGTTCGCGTCGGGCCTGCGCAATCCGAACGGCATGGCCTGGCAGCCCGAGACCGGCGTGTTGTGGACCGTGGTGAACGAGCGCGACCTGATCGGCAGCGACCTGGTGCCGGACTACCTGACCTCGGTGAAGGACGGCGGCTTCTATGGCTGGCCGTACAGCTACTTCGGCAAGCACGTCGACGCGCGCGTCAAGCCGCCGCGTCCCGACCTGGTGGAAAAGGCGATCGTGCCGGATTACGCGCTGGGCGCCCACGTGGCGGCGCTGGGCCTGGCCTTCTACGAAGGATCGCTGCTGCCGGGGCAGTACAGGAATGGCGCCATCGTCGGCAACCACGGCTCCTGGAACCGCAAGCCGCGCTCGGGCTACAACGTCGTGTTCGTGCCGTTCAAGGATGGCCGGCCGAACGGCAAACCGGTCGACATGCTGACCGGCTTCGTCAACCAGGATGGCGAGGCCCATGGCCGGCCGGTCGGCGTCGCGGTCGACAGGAAGGGCGCGGTGCTGGTGGCCGACGACGTCGGCAACGTGATCTGGCGCGTGGCGCCGGACGCCGGTTGATGCGCCGTCAGGCGCATCCACTGACCAGCAGGACCGGCATCCCGGTCCACGCGATCGCCACGAAGGCCAGCACCGCGCTGGCCGCCGCCACGTAATCCACGAACTCGGTCGACCCCTGCCGCAGGCGCTTGCCGGCGGCGGCGCCGCTCCATACGCACACGGCCAGCGCCAGCAGCGTGGCGCCGCCCAGCAGCCACGGGTTCGGCCCTTCCGGCCGCCAGGCGCCCGGCGTGCACTGGGCCGCAGCCACGATATAGCTGAAGCCGAAGTGCGCGGCCCAGGCCAGGAGGGGAAGCGAGGCGCGCGTGGCGCGCCGGAAGAATCGGTCGTCCATGTTCAATCCATCACCAGCAGCAGGCCGCGGATCACCACCATGGCGGTGATGCCCTGCAGGGTCACGTAATGCCAGATCAGCGCGATATTGTCGCGCGTGGCGCGGTTTTCGGGCTTGACCAGGCCGCGCCAGGCGCGCACGCACAGGTAGGGCGCGGCCAGCAGCAGCACGAACAGCATCACGCCCTGGAAGCCGAGCATGATCGCGATCGAGGCGTTCCAGGCATCCTTGGTGCCATCGAGGTGGACCAGGCGCCAGCTGTGCACGTCGAGCAGGAAGGCGGCCGTGGTGCAGGCCAGCGCCGCGAGTGTCGTCCAGGCCATGCCGTGGCCCTTCAGGCGACCGCTGAACCAGACCAGGGCGGAGCCAAGCAGCAGCAGGGCGGCGGCGGCGATGGTGTACGTTCCGTCGGGCAGCGAGGCGCCCGGCGGCGGGCAGATCTCGAGCCGCATCGAGGTGTGGATGTAGGTGTAGGCGAAGGACCAGAAGATCCCGTAGATCACGATCAGCATGATGAAGGTGCCCCACCACGAATGCGAGGCGACGCCGACCGCGCCGATCGGCAGCCTGATGCCGCCGCCGATCGGAGCGTGGGTCATGTTGACGCTGCGGTCCGATTGCCACAGCCAGCCGATGATGCAGGCGACGGCGATGACGCCGCAAATCGAGGCCAGCACCATCGCCTTCACGGTCAGCAGCAGGAAGAAGCCGGCCGTGCCGGCGGCGCCGATCACGGTCAGCCAGCTGTCGCCGGGCAGGATCATCAGGTAGTTGGGCGTCGCGCTCACCGGGCTGGTGGCGATCGTCTCGCGGCGGCCGGTGACGGTATTGGGCAGGTAGTGGCGGCCTTCTTCGACCTCCTTCGACAGGGTCGGCTGGTCCCAGAGCGGATCGTCGGACGTGACGATCGGGATGCTGCGGTTGCCGTAGTCCTCGGACGGCAGCCACTCGAGCGTCGCCGCGTTCCACGGATTGCCGACTTCCTTGGTTGGCCGGCGCAGGGTGCGGGTGGCGTCGACGATCATGGCCACGATGCCAAGGGCGAACATGAAGGCGCCGATGGTCGAGAGCATATTCAGCCAATCCCAGCCCATCTCGTGCGAGTAGGTATAGACCCGGCGCGGCATGCCGTACAGGCCGGTGATGTGCATCGGGAAGAAGGTGATGTTGAAGCCGCCGAACAGCAGCCAGAAGATCGGTTTGGCCCAGCGCTCCGACATCTGGTTGCCGTTGATGAGCGGCAGCCAGTAATAGATGGCGGCGAACACCGGGAACACCATGCCGCCGATCAGCACGTAATGCAGGTGGGCGACGATGAAATAGGTGTCGTGCACCTGCCAGTCGAACGGGATCACGGCCACCATCACGCCGGTCAGCCCGCCCAGCACGAAGATGAACATGAAGCCGAGCATGAATAGAGTAGGAGCATTCAGCTTGATGCGGCCACTCCATAAGGTGGCGATCCAGCCGAACACCTGGATGCCGGTGGGGATCGCCACCGCCATGCTGGCCGCCGAGATCAGGCTCATCTCGAGCACGCCCAGGCCGGCGGTGAACATGTGGTGGGCCCACAGGCCGAAACTGAAGATGCCGACGCCGACCAGCGCCACCACGATCACGCGCCGTCCCACCAGGCGGTTCTGGGCGATGGTCGGGATCATGGTCGAGATCATGCCGGCCGCCGGCAGGAAGATGATGTAGACCTCGGGATGGCCGAAGAACCAGAACAGGTGCTGCCAGATCAGCGGGTCGCCGCCGCGCTCGGCATCGAAGATCGGCATGTTGAAGGCGCGCTCGAGTTCGAGCAGCGCGGTGCCGGCGATCACGGCCGGGAAGGCGATGATGATCATCACGCCCACCACCAGCATGGCCCAGGCATACACCGGCATGCGGCGCAGGGTCATGCCCGGCGCGCGGGTGAACAGGATGCCGACGATCAGCTCGATCGCGCCGGCGATCGCCGAGATCTCGATGAAGCCGATCCCCAGCAGCCAGAAGTCGGCGTTCAGGCCGGGCGAATACTTCATGCCGGTCAGCGGCGGATACATGAACCAGCCGCCGTCCGGCGCCAGGCCCCAGAACAGGGTGCAGAAGAAGGCCAGGCCGCCGAAGGCATAGGCCCAGAAGGCGTAGGCCGACAATCGGGGGAAAGGCAGATCGCGCGCGCCCAGCATATTGGGCAGCAGGTAGACCGCGATCGCCTCGACGATCGGGATCGCGAACAGGAACATCATCACGGTGCCGTGCATCGTGAAGATCTGGTTGTAGGTGCTGGCGGCCACCAGGTCGTTGTCCGGCACCGCCAGCTGCACCCGCATGATCAGGGCCAGGATGCCGGCCAGGATGAAGAACAGGATCGCCGTCCCGATGTACATCAGGCCGATATTGGTGTTGTTGACCGACTTGAAGAAGCGCCAGCCGCTGGGCGTTTCCCAGATCTGTTCGAGGCGGGTCAGCTCCAGCGGTGGGCGGGGCAGGGGATTCGGCAAAGCGTCGTCGCGCGTCGTCATTTCAGGTGCTCGAGGTAGGTGGCCAGCGCGCGCAGGGTTTCGCCGTCCAGGTCTTGTGAAGGCGGCATGAACACGCCTGGCTTGATGGCTTGCGGGTCGGCGATCCAGCCGGCCAGCGTGCCGCGGTGGTTGCGCAGGGTGCCGGCCGCGATTTCGCGGCGGCTGCCGACGTGGGTCAGGTCAGGGCCCAGGCGCGAGGTGTCGGCAATGCGCGCCTGCTCCGAGAACGGCGGCACGTCGGTGACGCCGCGGATCGTGTGGCAGGCCTGGCATTGCTGCGCCAGGAAGGCCTCGCGGCCGCGCCGCAGCACGGTGGTGTCGGCCGGCAGGCTTGGCGCCGCCTGGCGCGCCAGCCAGGCGTCGAATTCGGGGCGCGGCAGGGCGATCACGTGGAAGGCCATGCGCGCGTGCTGCTCGCCGCAGTATTCGGCGCACTGGCCGCGATACACGCCCGGCTTGTCGGCGCGCAGGGTCAGGCCGGTGACGCGGCCCGGGATCATGTCGCGCTTGCCGGCCAGCGACGGCACCCACAGGCTGTGGATCACGTCGGACGCGGTCAATCCAAGGTAGACCGATTCGCCGACCGGGATGTGGATCTCGTTGGCGCTGATGATCTCGCGATTGGTGGCCGGGTCGCGGTAGCGCACCTCCCACCACCACATCTTGCCGGTGACCGAGATCGTCAGCGCATCGTGCGAGGTCTGCGGCGCCAGCTGCGCGCTGCGCCAGGTGCTCCAGGCGAGCAAAGCGGTGAGCACCACCACCGGGAAGGCGATGCCGGCGCCGAAGATCCAGATGGCGGGCCGGATCGGGCGCGCCTGGCGCCGCATGGCCAGGGTCAGCAAGGCCATCACGAAGATGAAGATCAGCGTGCCGCCGACGAACAGCACCCAGGTGAACTGGTGGATGATGGCGGCGTCGGCGCCGGCCGGATGGAGGACGGATTGCAGGTCGTTCATTTCAGGGTGTACATGAAGGCCGCCATATGGCGCGCCTCTTCTTCGGAAATGCCGAGCGCCGGCATCAGCGTGCCGGGCTTGACCGCGGGCGGGTTCCGCAGGAAGCGGACCATGTTCTCGGGCTGGTTCGGGATGCTGCCTGCGATATAACTCAGGCGGCCCATGTACTGCAGCGACGGACCGGCGTCGCCGTTCGTGCCCTGCACCTCGGGAATGAAATGGCAGGCCGCGCACTGGTATTGCTGGGCCAGCAGGCGACCGCGCTCCGGATCGCCCCCTTCGACACGGCTCGGCTTGTCCTGGCTGCCGCAGCCGCTCGCCAGCAGCGCGCACAGCAGCATGGCGCTGGCGCGTAAAAGGAAAGGACGGCCGTATTGACAGATATTCATGCGCACGGTTGGTTTTTCGTGAAAAAGCAGTGGCTTTTATAATACAAGAAATTAGATGTCATTTTTTTAACTGAACGCCCTAGGTTATGCTATCCAATCGCGCACGACTTATCGTCAAGACCATGGTGCTGACCCTGCTGGGGGCAGGGCTGATCGGCGCCGTCATCGGCCTGATCGTCCTGCGCGGCGGTTTCTACAATATCGCCGCGACCGCGCAGCACTACCCGCTGATCTACACCGTGTTCGAGGAAGGCTTGCAGTACTCGGTGCAGAACCACGCGCGCGACATCCAGGTGCCCGCGGGGCTGGGCGCAGCGGAGCAGGTGCGGCGCGGCGCCGCCATCTACGCGGCCAACTGCATCCAGTGCCACGGCGGACCGGGCATCGCGCCGCTCAAGCAGGGCATGAGCATGCAGCCGGTGCCCGGGCCGCTGGTGGACGCCGACCTCAATTGGGAAACGCGCGAGCTGTACTGGATCACCCGCAACGGCATCAAGATGAGCGGCATGCCGGCCTGGGAATACCACTTGAGCGACAACGATATCTGGGCCGTGGTGGCGTTCGTGTCGGCCATGCCGAACATGACGCAGGAAGACTTCCGCCGCATGACCTCCACCGAGGCCGGAACCGTAACCCAGGGGGAGGCGCCATGACAGCAGCACGCATTCCCGCCATGATGGCGCTGGCCATGCTGGTGGCGGCCTGTGGCCCGACGCGGCCGGCGCCCGGCATCCAGGGCGACCCCGAACGCGGCAAGATCGCGCTGACCCAGTACGCCTGCCACTCCTGCCATACGGTGCCGAGCATCGCCGGCTCGAAGGTCTACGTCGGCCGTCCGCTCGGCGACATGGCCGAGCGCCGCTACATCGCCGGCAAGGTGCCCAATACCCAGGACAACCTGGTGCGCTGGATCATGGATCCGCAGGCGATCGATCCGGGCAACGCGATGCCGAACATGGGCGTGAGCGAGCGCGATGCGATCGACATCAGCGCCTATCTGCTCAGTCAATAGCCGATCCTTGGTATCATCGCCGGTTTGACGCGGACCGCCACGGTCCGCGCGTTCACGACCGAGGAAGAATCATGAGATTGGTGCGCTATGGCCGCCCGGGCAAAGAGAAGCCGGGCCTGTTCGACGAAGAGGGCCGCCTGCGCGACCTGTCCGGCATCATCGACGACATCGATGCGTCGGTGTTGGGCGACAAGGCGCTGCGCAAGCTGGCGAAGATCGACCACAAGACCCTGCCGCTGGTGCGCGGCAATCCGCGCCTGGGCGTGCCGGTCAAGGGCGTCGGCAAATTCATCGGCATCGGCATGAACTACGCCGACCACGTCGCCGAAACCAAATCCATCACCCCGAGCGAGCCGGTGTTCTTCACCAAGGCGACCAGCTCCCTGAACGGCCCTGACGATGCGATCGTGCTGCCGAAAGGCTCGAAGAAGACCGACTGGGAAGTCGAACTGGGCGTCATCATCGGCACCCGCGCACAGTACGTGAGCGAAGAAGAAGCGCTGAAGTACGTGGCCGGCTACTGCGTGGTCAACGACGTCTCGGAGCGCGCCTTCCAGTTCGAGATGGGCTCGCAGTGGGATAAAGGCAAAGGCTGCGACACCTTCGGCCCGGTCGGCCCCTTCCTGGTCACGCGCGACGAGATCTACGACGTGCAAGACCTCGACTTGTATCTGGAACTGAACGGCAAGCGCATGCAGACCGGGAACACGGGCAGCATGATCTTCAGCGTGGCGCAGATCGTCAGCTACGTGTCGCGCTTCATGACACTGGAGCCGGGCGACATCATCACCACCGGCACCCCGCCGGGCGTGGGCATGGGCCGCTCGCCGCAGCGCTTCCTGAAAAAGGGCGACCAGCTGCGCCTGGGAATCGCGGGCCTGGGCGAGCAGCAGGCCGAAGTGGTGGCGTTTCCGAAATAAGCGTCGCCCCCGCGAAGGCGGGGGTCCAAGTACACCTTCAACCCTAATCCGGCATGCGCCACGCGCCCTCCTCGGGCACGCTGGTGCGCGCCGTGTTCATCACCATCGCGAGCAGGGTGTAGTAGCCGTTGATCCCGATGAGGTCGACCACGCCCTGATCGCCGAACAGCGCGAGCGCGTCGGCATACACCCGGTCCGACACCGCCTTGTGCTCGTGCAGCTCGATGCAGAAGTCGTGCACCACCGCCTCGTCCACCAGCATGTCGCCCGGCCGCTCGCGCGCCGCGATGGCCGCGATGACCGACGACGGAATTCCCACCTGGGCCGCGATCGGCGCATGGATCGCCCACTCCACCTGCTGGTCCCACTGGCGCGCCGTGACCAGGATCGCCAGCTCCGACAGGCGCACCCCGATCGCGCTGCGGTAGCGCAGGTACTCGCCCATGCGCTGCGCATGGCTCATCAGCTCGGGACTGCGCAGCAGCGGCACGAAGGGGCCGTAGACGGCGCCGCGCGGGCCGGCGACGATTTCCCGCGCGGCGGCGCGCTGGGCGTCGTTCAGTTCATGGTCGGGAATGGGGCCCAGGCGCTCGCTCATGTGTTGTTCCAATAGTGATCCCAAGAAAATATTCGCACGGCCTGCGCTAAAAATCAAAAGAAGCCGGCTCTCCCGCGCTTATCGTCAAGTGTCGTCCCTATCGGAGATCGGAGGTAAGCTTTCATGAGCCACATCATCCACCGCAGTCTGCGCCAGGTGCCGCCCCTCGCGGCCGGCGGCGAGGGCATTACGCTCGTCGACACCAACGGCAAGACCTATATCGACGCCAGCAGCGGCGCCGCCGTCTCTTCGCTGGGCCACGGCCACCCGGACGTGATCGCCGCCATGCACCGCCAGATCGACCGCTGCGCCTATGCCCACACCGCCTTCTTCACCACCGACGTGGCCGAGCAGCTGGCCGCGCGCCTGGTCGAGGGCGGGCCGGAAGACATGGGGGGCGTCTATTTCGTCTCCGGCGGCTCCGAGGCGATGGAGACCGCGCTCAAGCTGGCGCGCCAGTACTGGGTCGAGATGGGCGAGCCGCAGCGCACCCGCTTCCTGGCGCGGCGCCAGAGCTATCACGGCAACACGCTGGGCGTCCTGGGCGTGGGCGGCAACGAGTGGAGAAAACGCGCCTTCGCCCCGCTATTGAAGGATGCGCTGCGGGTGTCGGCCTGCTACGAGTACCGCGGCCGCGCCGACGGCGTCAGCGTCGACGACTACACCGCCGGCCTGCTGGACGAACTGGAGACCACCATCCTGCGCGCCGGCCCCGAGAACATCATCGCTTTCGTGGCCGAGCCGGTGGTGGGAGCGACCGGCGGCGCGATCCCGCCCACGCCGGGCTACTTCCAGGGCGTGCGCGAGATCTGCGACCGCCATCGCATCCTGCTCATCGCCGACGAAGTCATGTGCGGCATGGGCCGCACCGGCACCATGTACGCGATCGAGCAGGACGGCGTGGCGCCCGACATCGTGGCCGTGGCCAAGGGCCTGGGCGCCGGCTACCAGCCGATCGGCGCGGTGCTGGCGCACAAGGCAATCGTCGAATGCCTGCGCAGCCGCAGCGGCATGTTCCAGCACGGGCACACCTATATCGGCCATCCGGTAGCGGCCGCCGCGGCGCTGGCGGTGCAGCAGGTGATCGAGCGCGACGACCTGCTGGCGCGGGTGCGCAGCCGCGGCGCGGTGCTGCGCCGCATGCTGGGCGACGTGTTCGGGGTGCACGAGCATGTCGGCGACATCCGCGGACGCGGGCTGCTGCTGGCGCTGGAGTTCGTGCGCGACCGGGAAACGAAGGAGCCGTTCGCGCCCGAGCGCAAGCTGCACGCGGCGATCAAGGCCAAGGCGATGGCGCGCGGCCTGCTGGTCTATCCGATGGGGGGAACGATCGATGGGCAGCACGGCGACCATGTGCTGCTGGCGCCGCCCTTCATTGCGACGCCGGCGGATCTGTCCGAGATCGTGTCGCGCCTGAGCGATGCGGTGGAGGCGGCGTTGTCGACGTGACCGCGCCGCCGATGGAGCCGGGTGTCAGGCGACGACCTTGCGAATCCACTTCGCGATGTCCTGCACCTCTTCCAGGCACAGCGTGTGCTGCATCTGGTAGGCATGCCACTCGACCTGGTAGCCGAGCGATTCGAGCACCTTGCGCGAATCCTCGGCGCGCGCGAACGGCACCACCGGATCCTGCACGCCATGCGCCATGAAGATCGGCGTGGCCAGGCTGGCGTCAATGCGCTCGGCGCCGGCCACGCCCGCCAGCGGCAGGTAGCCCGACAGGCACATCATGCCGGCCAGAGGTTCCGGGTGGCGCAGGCCGGTCTGCAAGGTCATCGCGCAGCCCTGCGAGAAGCCGGCCAGGATGATGCGCGAAGCCGGGATGCCGCGCGCCTTTTCGCGCGCGATCAGCGCCTCGACCTGCAGCTGCGAGGCGCGCAGGCCGGCTTCGTCTTCGCGCCGCACCAGGTCGGTGGCGACGATGTCGTACCACGAGCGCATCACGTAGCCGCCGTTGATCGTCACCGGCATCGTGTTCGCATGCGGGAACACGAAGCGGATGCCGGGCAGGCCCGACAAGTCCAGTTCGCGCACGATCGGCACGAAGTCGTTGCCGTCGGCGCCCAGGCCGTGCAGCCAGACGATGGCAATGGACGGGTTCGGCGCGGTTTCGATCTCGATATTCTCAAGCAGCTGGCTCATGGCTTCCTTCAGTTAGGCGACAGGCGGACGCAATGCCGATTTGGGGCGGAAAGTCTTGCTCACCGCCGGATTGGTTTCCATGTACGGGCCGCCGATCAGGTCGATGCAATAGGGGACGGCCGCGAAGATGCCGCCGACGACCGTGTTGCCGGCGTCGTCCTTCAGCCCTTCGAGGGTTTCCTTGATCGACTTCGGCTGGCCGGGCAGGTTCATGATCAGGGCCGCGTGGTCCGCCGTTTCGCGAATCACCGCGGTCTGGCGCGACAGGATCGCGGTCGGCACGAAGCGCAGGCTGATCTGGCGCATCTGCTCGCCGAAGCCGGGCATTTCCTTGGTGGCGACGGCCAGCGTGGCCTCGGGCGTGACGTCGCGCCGCGCCGGGCCGGTGCCGCCGGTGGTCAGCACCAGGTGGCAGCGTGCGCTGTCCACCAGTTCGACCAGGGTCGCTTCGATACTGGCGCGGTCGTCGGGGATCAGTCGCGTCTCGACGCGAAATGGCGTGGTGATCGCTCCCGCCAGCCACTCGTTCAGCGCCGGGATGCCCTTGTCTTCGTAGACGCCGCCGCTGGCGCGGTCGGAGACCGACACCAGGCCAATCACCAGCGTCGCATCACTCGTCGTCGGATTCGTCATCGTTGCCTTCTTCTTCGGCGTCGGCGTCGGCTTTCTTCTTCTTGCTCAGGTCCTTCAGGATCTGGAAGATCTCGCGGTAGGCCTTTGGCGGCTTGGATTCGGCCACTTCCTTGCGCGCGTTGCGGATCAGGGTGCGCAGGTGCTGGACGTCGAGCTCGGGATTTTCTTCGAGCAGGACGGTCAGGGCCTTGTCGTCGGCCAGCAGCTTCTCGCGGCGGCGCTCGAGCGCGTGCAGGGCGGCGGTCTCGGACTTCGAGGCGCCTTTCCAGCTGTCGATGGCGCGCTGGATGGCGGCGACTTCTTCCTCGTCCAGGGTGCGCATCTTCTTGCCCACGAATTGCAGGGCGCGGCGGCGGCCTTCGTGGTTGGTGATGGTCTGGGTTTCGAGGATGACATCGCGCACGTCTTCCGGCATCGGCACGCGCTTGACGCGGTCGCGTGGCGCGTCGACCAGTTGCTCGCCGAGCTTTTGCAGCTCGTTCGACTGGCGCTTGAGTTCCGACTTGGAAGGACGGTCGTATTCGGGTTCGAACTCGTTCGACTGGAAGCCGACCGAGCCGCGATTTGGATTAGGCATGATATGAATGGATTTGATTGGCGCGGGGCCGATCAGTGAAAACTGTAAACGGCTGCTATGATAACTGTTTTAGGGCCTGCCACGAAAAACACCTATGAACGACAACGCTTTTACCCACACCCAGGATCAGCTCAAACAGCTGGCGCGCGACGTGCTGGCGTTCGCCCGCGAGCAGGGCGCGACCGACGCCTCGGTCGAGATCAGCGAAGGGAGCGGTTTGTCGGTTTCTGTGCGTAAAGGCAACATCGAGACGATCGAGCAAAACAAGGACAAGGGCCTGGGCGTCACCGTCTATGTGGGCCAGCGCCGCGGCAATGCCAGCACCTCCGATTTCTCGACCTCTTCGCTCAAGGCGACCGTCGAGGCGGCGGCCAACATCGCTCGTTTCACCGCCGAGGACGATTGCGCCGGCCTGCCCGATGCCGATCTCCTCGAGCTCGCGCCGCGCGACCTGCGCCTGTTCTACCCGTGGCAGATCAGCACCGAAGAAGCGGTGGAGCTGGCCAAGCGCTGCGAAAACGCCGCCTTCGAGGTCGACAAGCGCATCACCAACAGCGAAGGCGCCAGCGTCTACGTCCAGCAATCGCATTTCGTCGGCGCCAACTCGCGCGGCTTCATCGGCGGCTATCCATTCTCGCGCCACACGATCTCGGTGGCGCCGATCGCCGGCAAGGGCAATCAGATGCAGCGCGACGACTGGTACACCTCGTCGCGCAATCCCAAGGAACTGGCCAAGCCCGAGAAAGTGGGCCGCTACGCCGCCGAGCGCGCGCTGGCGCGCCTGAACGCGCGCAAACTGAATACCCGCACCTGCCCGGTGCTGTTCGAGGCGCCGCTGGCCGCCGGCCTGCTGGGCGCCTTCGTGCAAGCGGTGTCGGGCGGCGCGCTGTACCGCAAGTCGACCTTCCTGCTCGATACCCTGGGCAAGCAGGTGTTCCCGTCGCACATCCAGATCGTCGAAGACCCGCACCTGATCGGCGCGGTCGGCTCGGCGCCGTTCGACGAAGAGGGCGTCAAGACCGTGCGCCGCAAGGTGATCGCCGACGGCGTGCTGCAGGGGTACTTCCTGTCGTCTTACTCGGCGCGCAAGCTGGGCATGCAAACCACCGGCAATGCCGGCGGCTCGCACAATCTCGAGATCGTCTCCAGGGACACCCGCCGCAGCGACGATTTCGAGGGCATGCTGCGCAAACTCGGCACGGGCCTGCTGGTCACCGAGCTGATGGGCCAGGGCGTCAACTACGTGACCGGCGACTATTCGCGCGGCGCGTCCGGCTACTGGGTCGAGAACGGCGTCATCCAGTATCCGGTCGAAGAAATCACCATCGCCGGCAATATGCGTGAGATGTTCCAGCAAATCGTTGCCGTCGGTAACGACACCCTCGTACGCGGCAACAAGACCACCGGCTCGATCCTGATCGAGAAGATGGTCGTGGCCGGCAACTGAAGAGGAGAGCGCCATGGGCCGATTCGTCCGCATCGACAAGGAAAGCAGCCCCAAGACGGTGCTGCTCAATCTCGACCTGGTGGCCACCGTCGAGCTGGCCCCGCAATCCGACCTGCTCAGCTCGGGCGGCGCGGACAGCCGCAAGGTGTACGCCACCTTCCTGGCACCCGATAAAACCGCGATCGCGACCCTGCACTTCGACAGCAGCGCGGATGCGAACGCCTGGGTCAACACCCATCTGGGCGTCGCACTCTGAACGCTCCGCCGTGCGGGATTGCCCTGCTGCGCTGCGTCTTCGGCATCGCCATGTTCACCCACGGCCTGCCCAAGGCGCTGGGCATCCCGCACGGGTCGATGGCCGATCCGATGGCCGGCTAGATCCGCCTGAGCTGGCGGGGGACTGTGGGCCAGGCCGGTCGCGCTCCTGATCGCCCTGCAGACGGTCGGTATCTGCCATGCGCCTGGCCCCGTTCGGCGCGGCGCTCTGACCCTGGCGCCAATAAAAAACGCCCCGCCATGCGGGGCGTCGTCGCGACAGTGGGGCGTGCTTACTTGATCGCGCGGATCGCGTTCAGCACCGGCTGCAGCACCGCCGCGCCCAGGCGCGCACTGCGGGCGCCATCCCAGCCGACTTGCGGATCCGGATCGTTGGCGTTGTCCTTGAACGGCAGTTCCAGCGTCAGCGACAGGCAGCCGAAGGCGTGGGTGATGTGCGGCGAACCCATGGTCAGGGTTTCTGCGGTGTACGGCGTGGCGCCGTAGCCGTGCACGTCCTGGAAGTCCGGGCTGGCGATCTTGAAGTCGGCGATGAAGCGGTCCTGCGCTTCGCCTTGCTCCTGCGTGAAGTTCGGCAGCGATTCGCTGCCGGCCACGAACACATAGGGCAGGCCTTCGTCGCCGTGCACGTCCAGGCACAGGTCGACACCGGTCTCGTGCATCTTCTGCAGCACCAGGAACACCTCGGGGCTGCGCTCCATGCTCGGATTGAGCCACTCGCGGTTCAGGTTCGCGCCGGCTGCGTTGGTGCGCAGGTTGCCGCGCACCGAGCCGTCCGGGTTCATGTTCGGCACCACGTAGAACACCGACTCTTTCAGCAGCTGGCGCCCGAACGGGTGGGCCGGATCGAGCAGCGCGTCGAGCATGCCCTCGACGAACCATTCGGCCATCGTCTCGCCCGGGTGCTGGCGTGCGATCACCCACACTTTCTTTTTACCTTCGGCCGGCTCGCCGATCACCAGCATGTTCAGGTCGCGGCCGTCGACGGTCGAGCCCAGGTCGAGCATGCGCACGTTTTCAGACATCTGGGCGCGGTCGAGCAACTCAAGGTGGCGCTCCCACGAATACGGCTCGAAATAAGCGTAGTAGACGCTGTCCATGCCCGGGGTGTGCTCGATGGTGAGCACCTGGCCATCGAACGTGGTCGGCACGCGGAACCAGTTCACGCGGTCGTAGCTCGCCATCGCCTGGTAGCCTTCCCAGCCGGCCGGATAGGCGGCCTTGCCGGCGTTGAGCAGGCGGATGGTGCAGGCTTCGCCCTGCGCGCCCTGCAGGCGGAAGTAGAACCACTGGATGATGTCGGCGTGCGAGTCCTTGCGGATGTTCAGGTCGATGGCGTTGGCGCTGGTGGCGTTCACGACCTCGATGGCGCCAGCGTCGAATTGGCTGCTGATCTTGATAGACATGGTGTTGTCCTGTGTTGGGAAAGGCGTCAAAGCATCGATGATACCCGCTTTTGGACGTGCTCTTGTGCGCCGGGTCTCAGTCCCGCAATCCGCCGAAGCGGCCGTAATAGGCGGCGTCAGCCTCGGGCGTCGCCGCGTCTTCCTTGCGCAGCATCGCCAGCACGTGCTCCTCGGCGCGCGCGTGGCACAGGCGGTAGATCTCGCGCGCCAGCGCATAGGCGTCGGCCCCGGGCCACGGCTGCGGCAGCAGGGCCAGCGGCAGCATCGGGTCGTGCAACTGCACGCGGCGGTAGGCGTGGATCAGCAGGGTGCGGATCGCGAACGCATGCTCGGGCGTCACGTCGTCCTTGCCCAGCATGTCGGGCAGCGGCGCGAAGCGGTCGATGAAGCCGCGATAGGCGCCCACCACCGCATTCAGGTTCCAGCAGTCGCCCACCAGCTCGGGCAGCGGACGCGCGTCCATGCCGGGCAGCTCGTCGACCTGGCACACGAAGACCTTGTCGGTGGCGTCCGCGCGCGCCAGGATCTCGCGCAGCGTGTCGCGCTCGGGCGCGGGATGCGCCATCACGCCGGTGGCCAGCATCGCGAAGCCTTCCCACTCGAGTTCCTTGCGCAGCAGGGTGCGCAGCTCGCTGTCGATGCTGCCGCTCTTGCCATGCGGCGCCAGCACGAAGGTCCAGCGCCCGTCCCAGTCCAGGCCCGGCGCCGAATAGATGCGCCGGTTGGCGCGCTCGAAGCGGGGCAGCGCCTTCGGCTCGATCGCATAGCGGCTGCGCCGGCCTTCGCGGCTGGCCGTCAGCCAGCCTTCCTGCACCAGGCGGAACACGCTGGTGCGCACCAGCCGGTCGCCGACGCCCAGCGGGCCCACCAGCTCGATCATGCTGCCCAGCCAGAAGGCGCCGCCGTGCGGCGCGATCGTGTCGCCGCACACGGTCACCACGAGCGACTTGTGGCGCGGCGGATCGAGGGCCAGGTCGTGGGCGATCCATTCAGTGCTGGACAGTCGTTTCATGATTCCGGTCAATTTTTGGTGCTGCGATATGATTCAAAATTATTGTGTACATCAAGTTTTTTGTATCGTATTATGATTTGGACGGGTTTGCAATTGGTGAGAACCACGGGGGAAGCTATGTACGCACAGATGGTGGAGACCGGCCTCAAGAAAGTCCGCACAGAACAGGACATGAGCGCCGAAGAGCAGGCGTTCCAGGCGCGCATCGACGCCGGGATCAAGATCGAACCAAAGGACTGGATGCCGGAAGCGTACCGCAAGACGCTGATCCGCCAGATTTCGCAGCACGCGCATTCCGAGATCGTCGGCCAGCTCCCGGAAGGCAATTGGGTGACGCGTGCGCCGACCCTGCAGCGCAAGTCGGTCCTGTTGGCCAAGATCCAGGACGAGGCCGGCCACGGCCTGTACCTGTACAGCGCCGCCGAGACGCTGGGCGTCTCGCGCGACGAGCTGCTGCAAGCCCTGCACGCCGGCAAGGCCAAGTACTCGAGCATCTTCAACTATCCGACCCTGAGCTGGGCCGACATGGGCGCGATCGGCTGGCTGGTGGACGGCTCGGCCATCATCAACCAGATCCCGCTGTGCCGCTGCTCGTATGGGCCGTATGCGCGCGCCATGGTCCGCGTCTGCAAGGAAGAATCCTTCCACGCGCGCCAGGGCTACGACATCATGATGGCGCTGGCCAGGGGCACGCCGGAACAGAAGGCGATGGCCCAGGATGCGCTGAACCGCTGGTGGTGGCCGTCCCTGATGATGTTCGGCCCGTCGGACGCCGAATCGGTCAACAGCGCGCAATCGACGGCCTGGCGCATCAAGCTGTTCTCGAACGACGAGCTGCGCCAGCGCATGGTCGACCAGACCGTGCCGCAGGCCGAATACCTGGGCCTGACGGTTCCCGATCCCGACCTCAAATGGAACGCCGAACGCGGCTCCTACGATTTCGGCGAGATCGACTGGTCCGAGTTCCATAACGTCCTGAAGGGCAACGGCCCCTGCAACCGCGAGCGCCTGCGCACGCGCGTGAAAGCCTGGGACGACGGCGAATGGTTCCGCGACGCCCTGGTCGCCCACGCCGACAAGCAAGCCGCCAAAAAAAACGCCGCATAAAGAGACGCGTCCGACTCACGCCGGCATACCGTAACAACGGAGACAACAATGAGCAAAGAATGGCCCCTGTGGGAAGTCTTCATCCGCAGCCAGCACGGCCTCGCCCACAAGCACGTCGGCAGCCTGCACGCCCCTGACGCCGAAATGGCGATCAACAACGCCCGCGACGTCTACACCCGCCGCAACGAAGGCGTCTCGATCTGGGTCGCGCGCGCCGCCGACATCGTCGCCAGCAGCCCTTCCGACAAGGAAGCGCTGTTCGATCCGGCCAACAGCAAGGTCTACCGCCACCCGACCTTCTTCCCGATGCCGGAAGAAGTCAAGAACCTGTGAGTCCTGTGGAGACCGATGCGATGGACGCCAAATTCCAGTACCTGCTGCGCCAGGGCGACAACGCCCTGATCCTGTCCCAGCAGCTGTGCCAGCTGGTCGGCAAGGGCCCCGCGCTCGAAGAAGACATGGCCCTGTCCAACGTCGCCCTCGACCTGCTGGGCCAAACCCGCATGTGGCTGACGTATGCCGGCGAACTCGAAGGCAGGGGCCGCGACGAAGACCGGCTGGCTTTTCTCCGCGACGCCATCGAGTACCGCAACTGCCTGCTGGTCGAGCAGCCCAACGGCAGCTACGCCGACACCTTGATGCGCCAGTTCCTGTTCGACACCTGGCACTACTTCCTGATGGACGGCCTGACCCGCTCGAGCGACGAGCGCATCCGCGAGATCGCCGCCAAGTCGATCAAGGAAGTCACTTACCACCTGCGCCGCAGCGGCGACCTGGTGGTGCGCCTGGGCGACGGCACCGACCAGAGCCGCGCCATGATGCAGACCGCGCTCGACGAGCTGTGGATGTACAGCGGCGAGATGTTCCTCTACGACGAGATCGACAACGCGATGGTGGAGCAGGGCGTGGCGCCGGGGGTGGAGCTGTTGCGCAAGCAGTCCCTCGACCACATGGCCGAGGTCTTCACCGACGCCACCCTGGCCATGCCGTCGCCGGACGCCTGGATGCAGCGCGGCGGCAAGCAGGGCCGCCACAGCGAACGCCTCGGCTTCATCCTGGCCGAGATGCAGTTCCTGCAGCGCGCCTATCCCGGAGCGGCCTGGTAATGACCGCGCTCGACGTCTCGGTCGAACAGGTGTGGGAATGGCTCGGCGAGGTCGCCGATCCGGAGATCCCGGTCATCTCGGTGGTCGACCTCGGCATCGTGCGCGCCGTGCGCCTGGAAGGCGAGGCATGCGTGGTCACGATCACGCCGACCTACTCCGGCTGCCCGGCGATGCAGGTGATCGCCGATTCGGTCAGCGCAGCCTTGAACGCGCATGGCATCGAGGATGTCCGCATCGAGAGCCGCCTGTCGCCCGCCTGGACCACCGACTGGATGAGCGCGGCCGGCAAGGCGGCATTGAAAGGCTACGGCATCGCGCCGCCGGTGCAGCAGGCGATCGACATCAGCGGCCTGCACGCCGGCATCCGCCGCCGCGCCGCGCCCGACGTCGCCTGCCCGCACTGTAGCTCGCCGCACACCCAACTGACCAGCGAGTTCGGCTCGACCCCATGCAAGGCGCTGTACAAGTGCCTCGACTGCCGCGAGCCTTTCGACTACTTCAAATGCCACTGAGTTGTCCAATGAGGCCAGCATGAGCAAGTTCTATCCACTGACCGTCTCGAAGGTGAAGCACGAGACGCGCGACGCCATCGCCGTCACCTTCGACGTCCCGCCCGAGCTGAAGGACACCTTCGCCTACCGCCAGGGCCAGTACCTGACGCTGCGCACCACCATCGACGGCGAAGACGTGCGCCGCTCGTATTCGATCTGCTCGGCCGTGCAGGACGCGCAGTTGCGGGTGGCGATCAAGCGCTGCAGCGGCGGGGTATTCTCGGGCTGGGCCAACGACAGCCTGCAGCCCGGCGCCACGCTGGACGTGATGCCGCCCAGCGGCAACTTCAACGTGCCGCTCGATGCGACGAGCAGCCGCCATTACCTGGCCTTCGCCGCCGGCAGCGGCATCACGCCGATCCTGTCGATCGTGAAGACCACGCTGCAGGCCGAACCCCAGAGCCGTTTCACCATCGTCTACGGCAACCGCGCCTCATCGAGCGTGATCTTCCGGGATGAGTTGACCGACCTGAAGGACCAGTACATGGGCCGCCTGCGCCTGGTGTACGTGATGAGCCGCGAGCAGCAGGACATCGAGCTGTTCAACGGCCGCATCACCGAAGACAAGTGCAGCCAGTTCCTGCGTCACTGGATCGACATCAAGGACATCGACGTCGCCTTCATCTGCGGCCCGGAAGACATGATGCATGGCGTTTCGCGCGCGCTGCAGGGAGCGGGTCTGCCGAAGGAACAGATCCGGATCGAACTGTTCGCCGCCAGCGCGCCGGCGCGCGAGCGCACGCCGCGCGCCGCGCAAGCGGAGGCACGACACCTCACCGAAGTGACCGTGATCATGGACGGCAGCGCCGCCAGCTTCACAATGGACAAGGACAAGGAATCGCTGCTGGACGCCGGCCTGCGCGCCGGGCTTGACATGCGCTACTCGTGCAAGGGCGGCGTGTGCTCGACCTGCCGCTGCAAGGTGCTCGATGGCGAGGTCGAGATGGACGTGAACTACGCGCTCGAAGACTACGAAGTGGCGCGCGGCTTCGTGCTGAGCTGCCAGAGCTTCCCGGTCACCGACAAGGTGGTGGTCGATTTCGATATCCACGAATAAGAACCTGATAACGGAGACAACCATGAGCTATGAATCGATCATGTTCAAGATCGAGAACGGCATCGCGCTCCTGACGCTGAGCCGCCCCGACCGCCTGAACAGCTTCACCCAGGCCATGCACCTCGAAGTGCGCGATGCGCTGCAACGCGTGCAGGCCGACAAATCGGTCCGCGTGCTGGTCCTGACCGGCGCCGGCCGCGGCTTTTGCGCCGGCCAGGACCTGTCCGACCGCGCCGTCGACCCGGGCGCCCCCAGCGTCGACCTGGGCGAATCGGTCGAAAAATTCTATGCCCCGCTGGTGCTCACCCTGAAGAACCTGCCGATGCCGGTCATCTGCGCCGTCAACGGCGTGGCCGCCGGCGCCGGCGCCAACCTGGCGCTGGCCTGCGACATCGTGCTGGCAGCGAAGTCGGCCAGCTTCATCGAGGCCTTCAGCAAACTGGGCCTGATCCCGGACACCGGCGGCACCTGGCACCTGCCGCGCCTGATCGGCCATGCCCGCGCCATGGGACTGGCCATGCTGGGCGAAAAGCTCAGCGCCGAGAAGGCCGAGGAGTGGGGCCTGATCTGGCGCTGCGTGCCCGACGAAGCCCTGATGATTGAAGCGATGGCGATGGCCGAGCACTTCGCCGCCGCGCCAACAAAAGGGCTGGCCTTCACCAAGAAAGCCTTCCAGGCCAGCCAAGCCAACTCGCTCGAAGACCAGTTGCAGCTCGAGGCCGGCATGATGCGCGAACTCGGCTACAGCCACGATTACCGCGAAGGCGTCGCCGCCTTCATGGCCAAGCGCACGCCGCATTTCAAGGGAGAGTGAGCATGCACGCCATCTCTCCAGGCAGCACGGTCGCGGTGATCGGCAGCGGCGCCATGGGCGCCGGCATCGCCCAGGTGGCGGCCACCGCCGGCCACCAGGTCCTGCTGTTCGATACCCGGCCTGACGCCGCCGACAAGGCCATCCTCGAGATCGGCAAGACCTATGCGAAGCTGGTCGAGAAGGGCCGCATGGGCGCGGTCGAATCCGACCTGGCGCGCGAACGCCTCAAGCGCATCGCGTCACCGCAGGAAGCCGCCGGCGCCGTCCTCGTGATCGAGGCCATCGTCGAGAACCTGGACGCCAAGCGCGCCCTGTTCGCCGAGCTGGAAGGCGTCGTCGGCCGGCACTGCATCCTGGCCACCAATACCTCCTCGATCTCGGTCACGGCGATCGGCGCGCAACTGCGACACCCCGAACGCCTGGTCGGCATGCATTTCTTTAATCCGGTGCCGCTGATGGCGCTGGTCGAAGTCATCAGCGGCCTGGCGACAAGCCGCGACGCCGCGAACGTCGTCCACGCCGTTGCGGAAAGCTGGGGCAAGAGCCCGGTGCACGCCAAGTCGACGCCCGGCTTCATCGTCAACCGTGTCGCCCGGCCGTACTACGCCGAAGCCCTGCGCCTGCTGCTCGAACAAGCCGCCGACGTGGCGACGCTGGACGCCGTGATGCGCGATTGCGGCGGATTCCGCATGGGCCCCTTCGAGCTGATGGACCTGATCGGCCACGACGTCAACTTCTCGGTCACCAACTCGGTGTTCGCCGCCTATTACAACGATCCGCGCTTCACGCCCTCGATCCTGCAGCAGGAACTCGTCAGCGCCGGCTTCCTGGGCCGCAAGACGGGGCGCGGTTTCTACCGCTATGGCGACGATGTTCCCAAGCCGGCGCCGCAGACCGAGGCGGCAGGCAGCAAGCCGTCGGCAGTGCGCTACGCCGGTGCGCGAGGTGCGGTCGATGCGGTCGCCGGTCGCCTGCGCGGCGCCGGCCTGGAACCGGTCGCCATCGAAGCGGCGCCGGGCCTGTATTGCGAAGGCGCCGCGATCTACCTGACCGATGGCCGCAGCGCCACCGAGCGCGCCGAGGCCGACGGCCACCGCGACACGATCCTGTTCGACCTGCTGCTCGACCCGGCGGGCGCCACCCGCATCGCGCTGGCGCGCGCCGACCAGTGCAGCGACACTGCCTGGCAGGCCGCGGTCGGGCTGTTCCAGGCCGCCGGTTTCGCGGTGACGCGGCTGGACGACGTGCCCGGCATGGCCGTGATGCGCACCGTGGCGATGCTGGCCAACGAGGCGGCCGACGCGGTCAACCAGGGCGTGTGCAGCGCCCGCGCGGTCGACATCGCGATGCAGAAGGGCGTGAACTACCCACGCGGCCCGCTGGCCTGGGCCGACACGATCGGCTTGCGCCAGGTCGTCACCGTGCTGGCCAACCTGGCCGCCACCTATGGCGAAGACCGCTACCGCGTGTCGCCGCTGCTGCGCCGCAAGCTGGCTGCCGATCCGCAGGGAGCGCGTTTCCATGCACAGTAGCGCACAAGGGCTGGCCGAACTGGCCGGCCGCACGATGTACGAACGCGATCCGGTCAGCCAGGGCCTCGGCATGCAGCTGCTCGAGATCCGCCCCGGCTATGCGCGCATGTCGATGAAGGTGCGCGACGACATGCTCAACGGCCACGCCACCTGCCACGGCGGCTACATCTTCATGCTGGCCGACAGCGCCTTCGCCTTCGCCTGCAACTCGCACAACTTCAATACCGTCGGCGCCGGCTGCACCATCGACTACCTCGCTCCCGGGCGACCCGGCGACGTGCTGGTGGCCGAGGCCGTGGAGCAGGCGCTGCAGGGCAAGACCGGCGTCTACGACGTCGCCGTGACGGACCAGGACGGGCGCACGATCGCGCTGTTCCGGGGCAAGTCGCACCGCGTGGCCGGCACCCTGGTGCCGCTGGACGCGTGAATCAACACGTATAAAGGAGATCGAGATGGTCCAACGCATTCCGCTTGATGGCGAGCTGGAACCGATCGAACGCGCCAGCCGCGACGAGCTGCAGGCGCTCCAGCTGCAGCGCCTGCAGTGGACGCTCAGGCACGCCTACGACAACGTGCCGCACTACCGCGCCGCGTTCGACGAGGCGGGCGTGCATCCCAGCGACCTGAAGACCTTGGCCGACCTGGCCAAATTCCCGTTCACCGAGAAGAAGACGCTGCGCGACAACTACCCGTTCGGCCTGTTCGCCGTGCCGCGCGAGCAGGTGGTGCGCGTGCACGCTTCGTCGGGCACCACCGGCAAGCCGACCGTGGTCGGCTACACGCAGAACGACATCGACACCTGGGCCAACGTCGTGGCGCGTTCGATCCGCGCCGCCGGCGGGCGCAGGGGCGACCTGGTGCACATCTCCTACGGCTATGGCCTGTTCACCGGCGGCCTGGGCGCCCACTATGGCGCCGAGCGCCTGGGCTGCACCGTGATCCCGATGTCGGGCGGCCAGACCGAGAAGCAGGTGCAGCTGATCTGCGACTTCAAGCCATCGATCATCATGGTCACGCCCTCGTACATGCTCAATATCGTCGAGGAGTTCACGCGCCAGGGTCTCGATCCGGCGCAGTCTTCGCTGAAGGTCGGCATCTTCGGCGCCGAGCCGTGGACCGACGCGATGCGGCGCGAGATCGAGGCGCGCGCCGGCATCGATGCGGTTGACATCTATGGCCTGTCCGAAGTGATGGGGCCGGGCGTGGCCAGCGAATGCATCGAGAGCAAGGACGGCCCCGTGATCTGGGAAGACCATTTTTATCCCGAGATCATCGACCCCGACACCGGCGAAGTGCTGCCGGACGGTGAAGAAGGAGAACTGGTGTTCACCTCGCTCACCAAGGAAGCGCTGCCCATCATCCGCTACCGCACGCGCGACCTGACCCGTTTGCTGGCGCCGACCTCGCGTGCGATGCGCCGCATGGGCCGCATTACCGGCCGTTCGGACGATATGCTGATCATCCGCGGCGTGAACGTGTTCCCGAGCCAGATCGAAGAATTGATTCTCAAGATGCCGGCACTGGCGCCGCAGTACCAGCTGGTGGTGGCGCGCGACGGCCATCTCGACACGCTCGAGGTGCTGGGCGAGCTGCGTGATTCAAGCCTGCCTTCGGACAGCGTCGACGCGCTGTGCCGCGACCTCCAGCACTGCATCAAGACCTATGTCGGCGTGACCACCCGCGTGACCCTGCTGCCGCCGCAAGGCATCGAGCGCACCCTGACCGGCAAGGCCAGGCGCGTGGTCGACCGCCGTCCAAAACCATAACTGGAGATTTTCATGATCGACGCCTTCATCGTTGACGCCGTCCGCACCCCCTTCGGCCGCTACGGCGGCGCCCTGTCCAGCATCCGCGCCGACGATCTTGGCGCGCTGCCGATCGCGGCGCTGATGGCCCGCAACAAGGATGTCGACTGGACGGCGGTCGACGACCTGTTCTACGGCTGCGCCAACCAGGCCGGCGAAGACAACCGCAACGTCGGCCGCATGGCCGCGCTGCTGGCCGGCCTGCCGCAAGACGTGCCGGCCAACACCATCAACCGCCTGTGCGGCTCGGGCATGGACGCCGTGGGCACCGCCGCGCGCGCCATCAAGGCCGGCGAGGCGCAACTCGTGATCGCCGGCGGTGTCGAAAGCATGACCCGGGCGCCGTTCGTGATGGGCAAGGCCGACAGCGCGTTCTCGCGCGCGGCGAAGATCGAAGACACGACCCTCGGCTGGCGCTTCGTCAACCCGGCGATGAAGGCGAAGTACGGCATCGACTCGATGCCCGAGACCGCCGAGAACGTGGCGCGCGAATTCGGCATCGCCCGCGCCGACCAGGATGCCTTCGCCCTGCGCAGCCAGCAGCGCTGGGCGCGCGCGAACGAAGAGGGATTCTTCAGGGACGAGATCGTGCCGGTGACGGTGGCCCTCAAGAAAGGCGAGTCGCGCGTGGTCGACACCGACGAGCAGCCGCGCCCCGACACCAGCATCGAAGCGCTGGCCAAATTGAAGGGCGTGGTGACGCCGGACGGCTCGGTCAGCGCCGGCAATGCCTCGAGCCTGAACGACGGCGCCTGCGCACTGCTGCTGGCCTCGAGCGAAGCCGCCGGCCGCCACGGCTTGACCCCGCGCGCGCGCGTGGTCGGCATGGCCACCGCTGGCCTGGCGCCGCGCATCATGGGTTATGGACCGACGCCGGCAGTGAAAAAGCTGCTGGCCCAGACCGGCCTCACGCTCGACCAGATGGACGTGATCGAGCTGAACGAAGCCTTCGCCGCCCAGGGCCTGGCCGTCACGCGCGCCCTCGGCCTGGCGGACGACGACATTCGCGTCAACCCGAACGGCGGCGCGATCGCCATCGGCCATCCGCTGGGCGCCTCCGGCGCGCGCCTGGTGATGACGGCCGTGAACCAGTTGCACCGCACGGGTGGCCGCTACGCCCTGTGCACGATGTGCATCGGCGTCGGCCAGGGCATCGCGTTGATCGTGGAGAGAACATAAGGATGGTGAAGGTTTACGAAATCGACGGCGTGCGTCCGGTCGTGCATCCGAGCGCCTATGTCCACCCGTCGGCGGTATTGATCGGCGACGTGATCGTCGGCCCGCGCTGCTATATCGGGCCGCTGGCCTCGCTGCGCGGCGACTTCGGCCGCCTGATCCTGGAAGAGGGCGCCAACCTGCAGGATACCTGCGTGATGCACGGTTTTCCGGGCGAAGATACCGTGGTCGAGGTCGACGGCCATATCGGCCACGGCGCCGTGCTGCACGGCTGCCGCGTCAAGCGCAACGCCATGGTCGGCATGAACGCGGTGGTAATGGACAAGGCGGTCGTCGGCGAAGAGTCGATCGTGGCCGCGATGAGCTTCGTGAAGGCGGGGATGGTGATCCCGCCACGCTCGATGGTGATGGGCATGCCCGCGAAAGTCGTGCGTGAGCTCACCGTCGAGGACGTGCAATGGAAGAGCTTCGGCACCCGCCAGTATCACGAATTGGCCGTGCGCTCGCTGCAGACCATGCGTGAGGTCGAGGCGGATACCGAAGTGGAACCGGACCGGCAGCGCATCGCATTCGACGCCGACGGCATGCACAAGCCGAGAGTCTGAAGAGATAAACGAGGAGACAGAACATGGGTGACATCCCGACACTACAAAGCCTGATCGCCGGCCGCTGGCACGGCCAGGAAGCGCACACCGCGCTGCACAGCGCCCTCGACGACGCGCTGATCTATCACACGCACGCCGAGAAAATCGATTTCGACGAGGCGCTCGCTTTCGCGCGCAAGACCGGCAGCAAGAGCCTGATGCGCCTGGACTTCCAGAAGCGCGCGCAATGCCTGAAGGCGCTGGCGCTCTACCTCATGGAGCGCAAGGAAGAACTGTATGAAATCTCGCACCTGACCGGCGCCACGCGCCAGGACAGCTGGGTGGACGTCGAAGGCGGCATCGGCACCCTGTTCGCCTATGCCAGCATGGGCTCGCGCGAGCTGCCGTCGTCGAACGTGCTGCACGAAGGCCCGGCCATGGCGCTGGGCAAGCGCGGCGGCTTCGCCGGCACCCACATCCTGGTGCCGCGCGGCGGCGTGGCGGTGCACATCAACGCCTTCAACTTTCCGATCTGGGGCCTGCTCGAAAAATTCGCGCCGAGCTTCCTGGCGGCCATGCCCTGCATCGCCAAGCCGGCCACCGCCACCAGCTACCTCACCCACGCCGTGGTCAGGATGATGATGGCGTCGAATCTGCTGCCCGATGGCGCGCTGCAGCTCGTGATCGGCAGCACCGGCGACCTGCTCGATCGCCTGCAGGGCTTCGATGCCGTCACCTTCACCGGCTCGGCCGACACCGCCGCCAAGCTGCGTTCGAACCAGAACCTGATCCGCGCATCGGTGCCGTTCACGGCCGAAGCCGACTCGCTCAACTGCGCGATCCTGGCGCCGGACGTCACGCCCGACGACCCGGAGTTCGACCTGTTCGTGAAGGAAGTGGCGCGCGAAATGACCGGCAAGGCCGGCCAGAAGTGCACCGCGATCCGGCGCGTGATCGTGCCGGAGGCGCTGGTCGATGCGGTCGGCGCACGCCTGCGCGAACGCCTGGCGAAGATCACGGTCGGCAACCCAAAAGTGGAGGGCGTGCGCATGGGCGCCCTGGCCTCGAAAGACCAGCACCGCGACGTGAGCGAGCGGGTCGAGCTGCTCGCGCGCGGCAACGAGGTCCTGTTCAGCGCGCGCGACGGCTTCAATCCGGTCGGCGACAACGTCGCCAGCGGCGCCTTCTTCGCGCCGACCTTGCTGCTGTGCCGCAACGCCATGGACAACGACGCCGTGCACGACGTGGAAGCCTTCGGCCCGGTCAGCACCCTGATGACTTACCGCGACATCGACGAAGCGCTGGAGCTGGCCGCGCGCGGCAAGGGCAGCCTGGTGACGACGCTCGCCACCAAGGACCCGGCAATCGCGGCGCATGCGGTGCCGGTTGCCGCGGCCTCGCATGGCCGCGTGCTGATCCTGGACCGTGAAGCCGCGGTGGACAGCACCGGCCACGGCTCGCCGCTGCCGCAACTGAAGCACGGCGGTCCGGGCCGCGCCGGCGGCGGCGAGGAGCTGGGCGGCATCCGCGCCGTCAAGCACTTCCTGCAGCGCGCGGCGGTGCAGGGTTCGCCGACCATGCTGGGAGCGGTCACTGGCGAGTACGTGCGCGGTGGCGCCGTCAAGGAAAGCGAGATCCATCCGTTCCGCCGCTACTTCGAAGACCTGGAGATGGGTCATTCTCTCTTGACGCACCGCCGCACGGTGAGCGAAGCCGACATCGTCAATTTCGGCGGCGTCTCGGGCGACTACTTCTACATGCACTTCGACGAGATCGCGGCGAAAGACACGCAGTTCGGCCAGCGCATCGCGCACGGCTACTTCGTGCTGTCGGCGGCGGCCGGCCTGTTCGTGTCGCCGGCGCCGGGCCCGGTGCTGGCCAACTACGGCCTGGACAACCTGCGCTTCGTGGCGCCGGTGGCGATCGGCGACACCATCCGCGCGCGCCTGACCTGCAAGCGCAAGGTCGACCGCAACCGCGCGGATGAGCAGGGCAGGGGACAGGGCGTGGTGGCGTGGGACGTGCAGGTGACGAACCAGCGCGACGAACTGGTGGCGAGCTACGATATCCTGACGCTGGTACTGAAGCGCGCCTGACCGCGCGCCTCACTCATTCAGGGCAGCCGAAAGGACGTGCGATGTCGAGACTCGATCTGAACAGTATTCCGGTGTTGAGCGGCACCGGCTATCCGGCGCCATTTCATGAGGCGGTGGACGGCCGCACGCGCCAGGCGTTGGGCGATGCAGGCGGCCTGACGCAATTCGGCGTCAACCTGGTCGAGCTGCAGCCTGGCGCCGCATCGTCGCAGCGCCACTGGCACTCGCACGAGGACGAATTCGTCACGGTCATCTCGGGGGAACTCGTGCTCGTCACGGATGAGGGAGAGACCGTGATGCGCGCGGGCGACCACGCTGCTTTCCCGGCCGGGCGTCCGAATGGCCACCAACTGGTCAACCGCAGCTGGGGACCGGGCGTGTTTCTCGTGATCGGGTCGCGCAACATGGCCGACGTGGTGACCTATGCGGACATCGACATGCGCTTTGAGCAGGCGTCGAACGCCTATCTGCACAAGGACGGGACGCCTTATCCGAAACGGGACGCCTAGCGCCTGGCTTCAGTCCAGCTTGCGCGCGTAACGGTCGCGCACATGCTGGCTGATGTAGGTCGACAGGCCTTGGCCTTCGCGCGCCAGTTCGCGCATCCGCGCGATATGGTCGGCGCCGGTAGTGTCGGTGTCGTACAGGTAGCGGTCGCCGCCCGTGAATTTCACCGTGATCGAGTCGGCCCCGAGTTCATAGGCGACGACGCCGGAATGGCCGCTTCGGTTCGCGTAGCGCTGCATGATCCAATCTCCACAATGCGGTAGTTCCTGTTATGGAAACACGTCCAGCATCATGCAGGAGCACAATTCAGGACCGCGTGCGCTGCAGGCGCAGCAGGCCTTCCGGCGTGCGGATGGCGCGCAGGTCGTCGTAATCCGGCACGCCGGTGACCTTCGTCTCGAGCGGCTGGTGATGGGTGGCGGTGACGACGATGCTGTCCATCCCGGCCGCCTCAGCCGATTGCAGGCCTGCCAGCGTATCCTCGAACACCAGGCAGTCCTGCGGGCGCATGCCCAGCTTCTCGGCGCCCAGCAGGAACGGATCCGGCGCCGGCTTGCCGCGCTGGACGTCTTCGGCGGCCACCATCACCGGCGGCGTCGGCAGCCCGGCCGCGGCGATGCGCGCCTCGGCCAGCGCGCGCGGCGCCGACGTGACGATGGCCCAGCGGTCGGCCGGCAGGGTGGCGAGGAAAGCCGCCACGCCGGCGATCGCCTCGATGCCCTCGACATCCTCAATCTCGGCCAGCGTGATGCGCTGCGCCTCGGCTTCCACGTCGATATCGGGCAGGCCGACGCCGCGCACCGTGTCGATGCTGCGCTTGCCGTGGATGGTCGGCAAAAAGACGTCGACGTCCAGGCCATGGCTGCGCGCCCAGGCGGCCCAGACACGCTCGGCGGCGATGATCGAAGTGAGGATGGTGCCATCCATGTCGAACAGGAAGGCGGCGTAGTCGCGTGCGGGTAGGGCGGTCATTGGTTCAGCTATCGGTAGTAGAAATGAAAAGCGGGCCGGGACGCAAAAAGCGCCGGCCCGCCGCAATGGTAAGGATTACTCGGCCAGCTGCTGGCGCACGCGCACGATCGCCGCGCGCACCTGGTTCGGCGCAGTGCCGCCCACGTGGTCGCGCGCCGCCACCGAACCCTCGAGGGTCAGCACCTCGAACACGTCCTGCTCGATCAGCGGCGAGAAGCCCTGCAGCGTCTCGAGCGACATCTCGGACAGGTCGCAGCCCGCCTGGTCGCAGGCGCGCACCGCATGCGCCACGGCTTCGTGGGCATCGCGGAACGGCAGGCCTTTCTTGACCAGGTAGTCGGCCAGGTCGGTCGCGGTGGCATAGCCCTGCAGCGCAGCGGAGCGCATGTTCTCGGCCTTGACCGTGATGCCCGACGCCATGTCGGTGAAGATGCGCAGCGTATCAAGCACGGTGTCGATCGTGTCGAACAGCGGTTCCTTGTCTTCCTGGTTGTCCTTGTTGTAGGCCAGTGGCTGGCCTTTCATCAGGGTCAGCAGGCCGGTCAGGTGGCCGTAGACGCGGCCGGTCTTGCCGCGCGCCAGTTCCGGCACGTCCGGGTTTTTCTTTTGCGGCATGATCGACGAGCCGGTGCAGAAGCGGTCGGCGATGTCGATGAAGCCGATGCGCGGGCTGATCCACATCACCAGCTCTTCCGAGAAGCGCGAGACGTGCATCATGAGGATCGAGGCGGCGGCGGTGAATTCGATCGCGAAGTCGCGGTCGGACACGGCGTCCAGCGAGTTGTGGCAGACGTCGTCGAAGCCCAGGGTCTTGGCCACGCGCAGGCGGTCGATCGGGAAGGTGGTGCCGGCCAGGGCGGCGGCGCCCAGCGGCAGGCGGTTGACGCGGCGGCGCGCATCCTGCATGCGCTCGGCGTCGCGGCCGAACATCTCGACATAGGCCAGCATGTGGTGGCCGAAGGTGATCGGCTGCGCTACCTGCAGGTGGGTGAAGCCCGGCATGATGGTGTCGGCATGGCGTTCGGCCAGGTCGGTCAGGGCGCCGCGCAGGCCGTTCAGCAGGGCCAGGATGTCATCGATAGCGGCGCGCACGTACAGGCGGATGTCGGTGGCCACCTGGTCGTTGCGCGAGCGGCCGGTGTGCAGGCGCTTGCCGGCATCGCCGACCAGTTCGGTCAGGCGCTTCTCGATGTTCAGGTGCACGTCTTCCAGGTCGAGCAGCCATTCGAAGCTGCCGGCGTCGATCTCGGACCGGATTTGCGTCATGCCGCGTTCGATCTCGGCACGATCGTGCTCGCTGATGATGCCCTGGGCCGCCAGCATCTCGGCGTGCGCCAGCGAGCCCTGGATGTCGTATTGCGCCAGGCGTTTGTCGAAGAACACGGACGCGGTGTAGCGCTTGACGAGATCGGACACGGGTTCGGAGAAGCGGGCCGACCAGGCTTCGGCTTTTTTGGAGAATTGTTCGGTCATGGTGGAATTCCGGTTGGGGAGCCAGCGATTATAAACCGCGTCGCCGGCATGCCATCCGGTGGGCAGATTACGCAGGGAAAGCACGCGAAAAAAAGCCACCGGAAGACTCCAATCGAAGCGGATGCGGGGACCAATCGGCGCTAAAATGGTTTTTTTGCCAGCTTTGCAAGCCCAATGATTACGAACGATTCCAGCTTCCAGGTCAGTACCGACCAGTCCCGGCTCGATATCCCGATGATCTACCGCTTCCTCAGTGAGCAGTCGACTTGGGCCGTGGGCATTTCCCGTCCGATCGTCGAGCGCGCCATCGAGAATTCGCTGTGCTTCGGCGGCTATCTCGACGGCCGCCAGATCGCGTTCGCGCGCGTGATCACCGACTACGCCACCTTTGCCAATCTGGTGGACATGTTCGTCGTGCCCGAGTACCGCGGCAACGGCTACGGCAAGCAACTGATCGGCGTAATGCTGCGCCACCCCAGCCTGCAGAAATTGCGCCACTTCACCCTTGCCACCACCGACTCGCACGAACTGTTCACGCGTTTCGGCTTTACCCCACCGTTGCGTCCAGAGACATTGATGGAACGGTACTTTCCCAACATCTATCTATCCTGAGCGGACTCAACATGGCGACGTGAATCTGGAATCAGGCTTACGCTGATGGCTCATCAGAGGAAGTCTTATGCTCCAGATCGTCGTCCATGCCATTCTCGCGTTGGCATTGCTGGCGAGTAGTGCCAGCCATGCCGCCGACAAAGAACCCGTCCCGCCGAAAGGCTCGCTCGTCATCATCGGCGGCGCCCTGCGCGCCGACAATGATGCCGTGTGGGAACGCATCGTCCAGCTCGCGGGCGGAAAAGGCGCTCGCGTGGCCGTGTTCGCCTCCGCCTCGGCGAGTCCCGAACGGGCCGGCAGCTACCTCGTCGAGCGCCTGAACCGCTATGGCGCCGACGCCTTCTTCGTTCCGGTCGCCGAGCGCCTGGACGGCGCCGACGGGCGCGCCGCGGCCGACGATCCCAAGCTGGCCGAGGCCGTGCGCACGGCCGGAGGCGCGTATTTTTCGGGCGGCGACCAGGGCCGCATCACGGGCGTCCTGCGCCGGCCCGACGGCAGCAACACGCAAGTGCTCGACGCCCTGTGGGACATGTACCGGCGCGGCGGCGTGATCGCCGGCTCGAGCGCCGGCGCCGCCATCATGAGCAGCACCATGTTCGGCCACCCGCGCTCGATCCTGTCCACGCTCCAGCATGGCGTCGACGATGGCCGCCAGATCACGCGCGGCCTGGGCTTCATCGGCGACGACGTCTTCATCGACCAGCACCTGCTGGTGCGCGGGCGCTTCGCGCGCATGCTGCCGGCCATGCTGGCCAAGGGCTACAAGATCGGCCTGGGGATCGACGAGAACACGGCGATGGTGGTCAATGCCAAGCGCGACGTCGAGGTGATCGGCTATCGCGGCGCGCTGCTGGTCGACCTGAGCGAGGCCGCCACCCGCGACGGCAGTTTCAATCTCGCCAACGGGCGCCTCAGTTACCTCGACAATGGCGACCGCTTCAACCTGGCCACCAAGACCTTCACGCCGGCGCCGGAGAAGGCGCATGGCAAGGTCGACACCAAGAAGCCGTACTGGCGTGGCCCGCTGTTCTCGGCCGACATCCTCGGCAACGGCACGGTGGTCGACCTGATGGCCAAGCTGATCGACAGCGACCAGGTCGACGCGATCGGCCTGTCGCTGGACAGCCCGAACGCCGAGCGGCCCGACCTGGGCTTCGAGTTCAAGCTCAGTCGCGTGAGCGAGAGCGTGGGTTACCAGTCGGCGTTCAGCGAAGCGTATTCGGTGTATAACGTGCGGCTCGATATTCGGCCGATCGTGGTGCAAAGGCCGTTGTATCAGTATCGCTGACCAATACTGTTGTATCTCAGGCAGATATTGAACAATTTTTTGGGAAAACCAGTTACATGCAACCCGCTTGTGACTATTGGATAGTTTCTTAAAATATATATGTGTGATACTCCTGTCAAAATTAGGTAAAACACTGGCAACACAGTGCTATGCCGAAACAACGATAAAACCAGGGAGTAAAGCCATGAAGGTCATCAAATACGCCGCGAGCGTTGCGCTAGCTATTGTTGGTTTCAATCTTGTTGCAGTGCCGGCGCTGGCGCAAGAATCGGCTTATGCCGATCTGGATGCCTGCACGACGGGAGAGCAGCGCCGCTTGGCCGTCAAAGGCGCTGCAATCGGCCTGTTTTCCGGCCTGGGCGGCGCCTTGTTGACCGGCAATAAGGAGAAAGCTGGCAAAGCCGCCCTGCTGGGCGCTGCCGGCGGTCTGGCTGCGGGATGGGCCACCGCTTATTACACCGCGGTCGACACCTGCACCAAGCAGAATCCGAACTGGATCACCGCATCGAGCCTGGTACGCGATCCGGGCAAGTCGCTGGCCCAGGTGAAAAAGGAACACAACTATAAAGCCAACCAAGGCGTGCTCGTCCATTTGCAGGACGTGAGCGTGCCTGTATCGGTCAGGCCGGGTGAGCGGCTGGCGATCGATACCACCTACGATGTCCTGACACCAACCGATGCCGAAGCCCCGGTGGTCTTCGAGCGCAAGCTGTTCGTGACGACCGACGGTACCGAGGTCGAAATCCAGATTCCGAACGAGGCGCGGATCGAGCGCACCGTCGAAGCCGGCCGTTCGGTCGAGAAGTTGTCGTTCCCGGTGTCGGCAGAGGCCCCGGCAGGCGCCGTCTATCGCGTGATCATGAGCGCATCGGCAGGCGGCAAATCGCCTGTCACGATGACGAAGAACGTCACTGTTTCCTGACCTGCCTTTCTTGAATGCCGGGATGGCCGGGCGCGGCCCGCGTGCGGCCGTCCCCGGCCCCATACCATGATTACATCCGCATTTCTGCGCGCCGCCGTCGTGGCGGTGGCGCTCGTTCTGTCCGGCTGCGCCGCGAACCAGCTGCACGGCTACCAGCATGCCTATTACGCCTACAACGTTCCCGAGTCTCTGATGCAGTCGATCCAGGCCAAGCTGCGCCAGCACGGCCTGCCTGGCGCCACCATCAAGCGCGACCTGGTTGGAAGGGTGCAGCTCGTCGGCAGCTATGCCAACGAAGACGAGGTCGATCGTGCATTCATGATTGTCCAGTCGGTGGTCGGTATCAAGTCGACCTCGCCGTTCTATCCGGCCGGTGTGCGCGTCAAGCGCATCGAGGACGAGGTGCGCGAGCAGCAAGTTGCCTCGCTGTCGGAAGCCGAGCGCCGCGCGCCGGCCCGCAATATCGCCCTGGTGGTCGGCATCAATACCTTCAAGGACCATACGCGGATATCGGCGGTGCCGGGGGAGGACGACGCGCGGGTGGTGGTGAAGGCGGCGCGCGGCGCGGGCTACCAGGTCACCGAGCTGCTCGGGTCCAGCGCCACCAAGGCCGCCATCGAGCGCGAGCTTGGCAGGATCGAACGTACGCTGCGCCCGCAAGACCAGCTGTTCGTGTATATCTCGAGCCATGGCAACGCGCCATTGCCGACCTCCAGGGGCGGCGATCAGCGCAAGATGTCCATCGTGGCATGGGATTCGAACGCCGGTGGCGCGGACAGGACCGAGCAGGAACTCAATCTGCAGCGCACGTCGGTGGCCGATACGCTGGTGCAGAATCTGGCGCGCAAACCGACTCGCAACACCCGCATCTTCATCGATACCTGCTATAGCGGCGACATGCTGCGCGGCTTCCCCGATCAAAGCGGCGGTTACATTCTGGCGGCCAATGGTGGCCGGGTCGAGCGCGCCGGCCTGCCGCTGCAGTCCTGGACCGGGGCCGCGTACACCACCAAGGCCATCCGGTTCGTCGACGATCGGCCGCAACCGGGCGAGGTCCGGCAGGACAAGGCTGATATTGCCGGCGATCGCGCCTACGCCATCATCACCGCGACCAGCGAAGGTGAATTGTCGCTGGCGCCGGAAAGCAACGGCACCTTCATGCTCGGTAACCGCGAGCTCAAAGGATCGTATTTCACCCAGGCCTTCTTCGCTTTCCTGGAAGAAGAAAAAGGACATGTCGAGCCGGCGTTTGACCGAGCCCGTCAATTTACCAGCGACATGGCGCGAAAAGTGAGTCGCGCACGGATGACGCAGGTGCCGCGCCATTTCGCCACCGAGACCGCCATCCTCAACCGCTTCTGACGCGCCAATACATCTAATAGGAACTCACATGAAATACGCATTCGCTGCCGCCAGCCTTCTGCTCCTGTCGGGCGCATCGGCGGCCCAGGATGGCTACACTGCCAAGTCGCTGTTTTTCGGTGAAGACGGCAATGTTGTCGCGGCATCTACCGCGCAAAAGAGCACCGAAGCCAAGCCGGTCGTGGCAGCCAGGCAGGACAGCGCCGCCAAGCCGAAAAAAGCGCTGGCTGCACGCCAGATCGGCGCCAGCTATTTCATTCGCCTGAAGAACGCCGACGGCAGCACGAGCGACGTGCTGGCCAGCCGTACTTTCCGGAACGGCGACCGCTTCCAGCTCGGCGTCAAGGTCAACCGCCCGTCCTACGTCTATGTCCTGAACCAGGATCCGCATGGCCAGCTGTCGCAGATCTTCCCGGTGGCCGGTCAGGATAACTACGTGAATGCGATGGGCACGGTGTTCCTGCCGAGCCGCGGTGCGTTCGAGTTCGACGCCACCCCTGGCACCGAACACCTGCTGGTATTCCTGTCGCCGACCCCGATGCGCGGCGGCGTCAATGAGCTGCTCGGCAAGTCGCAGCCCGACCTGGTG
This sequence comes from Massilia timonae CCUG 45783, assembly GCF_000315425.1. GTDB lineage: Bacteria > Pseudomonadota > Gammaproteobacteria > Burkholderiales > Burkholderiaceae_D > Telluria > Telluria timonae. The sequence goes on from NZ_JH992922.1 coordinate 1,687,546, forward strand.
GCCGGCGTCGACCACGGTAGCTGCGGAAAGTCGCTGCCGGGCACGCCGCTGCTGGCCGACAACGGCTCGAGCGGCTATACCTCGAAGGCGATCACCTACAAGGACGACGCGGCAACCTGCGCCGCCCCGGCCTATACCTCGAAGGCGATCACCTTCAGCGAAGACCCGGCGCCGGGCGACGGTGGGCAGGTGGCCTCGTACGTCGTCAAGAAGACCAGCGGCAAGGCCGACAGCAAGCTGTTCCTGAAGATCAAGCTGGCCCACGAATAAGCCGCCTGCGGCGCGCACCCTACTACCAGACGGAAAACTGATATGTCTCACAACCACCTGATCATCGGCCTCGGCGGCAGCGGCGGCAAGATTATCCGCCAGATTCGCAAGACCATCGAGCGTAACAAGGACACGCAGGAACCGGACCGTTCGCTGGCCCGCTTCGGCTATCTCTACATCGACACGTCCAATGATGAGCTGGACAAGAAGGAAGAGTGGAAGGTGCTCGGCAAGGACGTCGGCCTGAACCGCAGCGAATACCTGATCAACACCGCCAGCAATGTACGCCCGGTGCTGGACGACCCCGACTCATTCCCTGGCCTGAAGAAATGGGTCGAGCCGCGCAGCGTGTTCGATTTCGTCAACCCGAGCACGGCCGGCGCGGCCCAGCGCCGCAAGCTGGGCCGTCTCGTCTTCGCGCAGAACGCATCCAGCTTCGTCAAGGCGTTGGAAGGCCGCGTCAGGGAGCTCGAGGCCAGTCCCGGCAAAGTCGGCGTGACCATTCACGTGGTTTGCGGCCTGGCCGGCGGCACTGGCAGCGGTTCGGTGGTCGACGCGGTCGCGCAGATCCGCCACAAGTATCCGCATTACGAACAGTACCGCATCCTGGTGTACGCACTGCTGCCAGAAAAGAATTCCAAACGCGTGAAGAACGTGGCTGGCTTCGAGAACTATTATGCGAACGGCTATGCCGCGCTGTCCGAGCTGAACGCGATGGCGGTTGGCAAATACCATCCGGTGAACTTGCTGGATGGAACCCCAATGGAGCATGCCACATATTTCAACGGCTGTTACTTGGTAAACAATATCAATGAGCACAATATCCAGTTCGATGTCGAGTCGGAAGTGCCGAACATCGTTGCCGAGTTCATCTACCAGAAAACCCTGAACAAGGAGTGGGAAGGCCTGGGGCGTGCGGAAAAAGGCGAGAACGATATCAAGAACTTCGAGAGCGACGAGGACATCGGCAAGGCCCGCGCCAAGCTGTTCCTGTCGTTCGGCATCAAGCGCGTGGTCGTGCCGGAGCAGGAAATCAAGGAATACCTGGCCTATGGCTTTGCCGAGCAGGCGGCGCGCCAGCTGATGTTCAACAATTTCCGCCAGGGTGAGGGCTATGCTGATGAACCGGTGGAAAAAGACTGGGGCGCGCAGGCACGCCAACCCGAAACCGCCCAGTCGCTGCTGCTGACCGACGCCCACCTGATGCTGGAAAGCGGCATTCTCGAGGACGACGCGCGCAACGCGAACTGGAAGCCGAGCCCGGAATACTGGAAGCAGATCGTCAGCCTCCTCGTGCCCGAGATCAAGGCGGACCCGACTCTCGAGCAGACTACCTGGGTGTCGGCGCTCAATACGCGCCTGGCCAAGGTCTTCGACGATACCTACCGGACCCTGGGTGGGGTGCGCAAGTTCTATGAGGTCAAGGGCAATGCGCGGCTCGAGATGGCGCGCCATATCGGCCGTCATATCGAGAAGGATTTCTTTGGTCGCTGGCGCGCCGGCGGCGCGTCGCTGATCCAGCTGCGCCACCTCACCGATGCGCTGGTGGCGCTGGTCGACGAACGCATGGGTGTTTACGCCGACCGCATCGCCAAGATGCCGGCCGCGCTGCAATCGGTGCAGGGACGCACCCAGCAGCTCAACGAACAATTCAACAGTGTCGGTTTCTTCGGCAAGCACCTGACCGACAAGCGCAGCGCGCTGTTCTCGGACATCGCTACCCAGCACCAGGAACTGTATGTGCTGCGCACCCAGCTCGAAGGCCTGAAGTTCGGCGCCGCCCTGCTGCCGTTCGTGAAGGAACAACTGCTGACGCTGCGCGCGCGCATCGACGAGCTGCACCAGAACCTGGCGGAAGCCACCAAGCGCTTCGGGAATGAACGCGACAAGCGCCTTGGCGCGGCGGATGCCGCCTACCAGAAGCGCGTATTCGACCAGGAGGCCATTGGCGCCGTGATGCGCGCGATCACGATCGACGAGGCGGCCCAGGGCGCGCGCACCCAGCGCGTGCGCCAGGCCATCATCGACTTGGGGGGCACCGAGGTGAATTCGTTCGACCAGCTCCTGCAAAGCCTGAGCCTGGGCGGCATCATCAACTGCCTGTCGCAGGAGTCGGCCCAAATCGTCGAGCTCGCCCACGCCGAGATCGCGACCAGCATGCCGCCAGTGCTGCGTGTGAATATCGTCGAGCGCCTGCAGAAGAAGTACGACGCCAACCACGACGGCTTGCGCGACTTCGTGCGCGAGCTGTACGACGAAGCGGGGTCGCTGCTCACCTTCAACAAGACCGAAGTCGATCGCACCGTGGCCAATAATGCCGGCGGTAGCCAGGGCCGCACCCAGACCGTCGGCGTGTTCGTGCCGGAGTGCCAGCACCAGAGCGGCTTCCGGGCCATGCTGGCGAGGATGTTCGAGGAGCAGAAGGACCCCACCGCGCCCGATACCAAGGTTGCGACCGGCAATCTGCCGAACCAGATCGTGATCATGAAGATCGCGTCGATGATGCCGGCACGCTTCATTGAATCGCTGGCTGAGCTGAAGCGTCACTACGATGGCCTGCAGCGCGACCGCAACGAATCGATCCTGCTGCACAGCGACGGTGATGGCCGCCGCCTGCCACCGCTGTACGCCAAGTCATCGGCCGAGCTGCAGCTCCTGGCGCGGCGCAAACCGATCCTGCTGGTGGCGCGCCTGCTGGGCATGATCAAAGAACGCCAGAACCGCACCACCGGCCTGCAGGAATGGGTATTCATCCACGACGTCGATGGCTTGCCGGCCTCGAAGGTGATGGAAGGCCGGAACTGGGATGCCGTGTTCGACGCGGATCACAGCGAAGACCTGCGTGGCCTGGTGGAACGTGAAGTCACGCGCCGCATCGACAGCGAATTCAAGCACCAGGAGAAGAAGGAAGAGCTGTACACCGCCTTCCGCGCCCTGGCCCGCGCCCGCTTCGATGAAGCCGGTCAGGATGACCAGGATCCGGCATACCAGCAGCTGCAGGGCCTGGCCGCACCGGTGCGCTCGATCATCGGCATCGCCGCCTGACCGCTTGACCGTGCCGGCCGCCGTCGCGGCCGGCCACCATACAACATTGAAGAGAGAGTAACGATATGGCCAAGTACAAGTGCCCGACCCTGGGCGATTGCGACCGCGCGAATGCCGGCGAAGTGTTTGAACGCGCACCGGGGGAAGACCTGAAGTGCCCGGGCTGCTCCACGCTGCTGGAAGCCCAGGCCGCAGGCCCCGTCGCAGGCAAGAAGAACAAGCTCGTGGCGCCAATCGCCGCGGCGGTCGTGCTGGCGGCCGGCGTGGGCGGCTACCTGGTGCTCCAATCGCCGTCCGGCCCTGCCATGGAAGAGGTCGTGGCCGCTCCGGTCCCAGCCGTCGTGGCGACGGACAGTGCGGTCGCGCAGCCGGAAGTGCAGCAGGCCAGCTTCGGGATCGCGCCATCCGAAACCGATACCGCCGCCTTGCGCCTGCAGGGCGAGAAGCAGCTGCTGGACGGGAAGGCGGGAGAGGCGGAAGCATCCGGCAATCAGGCCGCTGCCAATGAAATGATGAAAGTTGCCATTGCAAGGATGGCTCAGGGCAAGCTGGAAGAGGCAGAGAAGGAGTTGCTGGCGGCCCGTGCCCGTGCGCCAAAGCAGCCGCTCGTCTACTACAACATGGCCGTCCTGCGTCTCAAGCAGGCACGTACTGATGACGCGCTGAAGGAATTCGAAGGCGCGTTCCTCGCCGGCTTCACCCATTTCCGCGAGATGGATGCCGACCCCGACCTGGACGCGTTGCGCAAGGACGCGCGCTTCGTGAAGCTGGTGGAACAGTACCGTCCGAAAGGCGCCTGAGATGTGGCCTGTGCACCCGGTCGGAAAGGCGTTCGTATGCCTGTCGCTGGCGCTGCTGATGACCGGGTGCGCGCGTGAAGATGGCAGCAAAATCATCGGTCAATGGCGCGCCGAGCGCTTCCAGGTGATGAGCCTGAAGGTGCCGATCGGCCCCGAACTGACCATCTCGCGCGACATGCTGAAGGCAGGAGCCGAGGTCGCGGTACCGATTGGCGGCATCAGCCAGGACGGCAGCGAGATCACGCTCGATCTGCCGCTGTATTTCGGCCTGACCTTCAACCTGGTCGACGACGACCGCATGTATCTCGATTTGCCGCTGGTTGAACGCATCTATTACCGGCGCGTGTCCGCGCAAGCGCAAATGCAGTCGGCTGTCACGGTCACGTCCACCGCCGTCGCGCATCGTCCCGCGCCTGTACCGGACCTAGCGCCGGCTCCAATGACAGCGCCGGCTCCCGTTGCGCTTGCCGTCCCGGCGCCGGTCGTGGCAAGCATCTATTCGTCTGCGCTGGCCGCGGCGCGTAGCGGTGATCATGATGCGGCGGTGAGGTTGTTGCATCGTGCGTTCGAAGGGGAAGGGATCCGGTCGGCCGACGTGCGAGCCGCGCCCGAATGGTCGGCGCTACACGACGATGTCCGGTTCCAGGCGCTGGTCGCCCGTTACAGCGACCAATAGGCATCGTCGGCGCTTGCCGCACAAGACGGTAGACAGGGAGGAGGATGGGCTTAGAATATCGCGATCTACTTTCCAGGAGTCGCGATGCGCCTGTCTCATTTTCTTGCTGCGTTGCTGCTGGGCGCACTTGCTTCGATTGCCTGGGCTGCCCAGCCGGCCACGGTCCGTCTCGACTACACCCACAGCGGCAATGCACTACAAGACGCCTACGCCATCGAGCGCGTGGTGATCGAACCGCTGCCCTGGCCGGGCAGCATGGCGCGCAATCTCGACGACACCAACCGCGGCCAGAACCGGGTCGAGGTGGTCGATGCGAAAACCGGCGACCTGCTGTACTCGCGCGGCTTCTCGACCGTGTTCGGCGAATGGCGCACCACCGAGGAGGCGAACCGCATCAGCCGCTCGTTCCAGGAATCGGTGCGCTTCCCGCAGTTCGCGCAAGCGGTGCGGGTGCGCATCCTCAAGCGCGACGAGCGCAACCAGTTTTCGGTGGCCTGGAGCGTCGAGGTCGATCCGAATGCGCAGGACGTCATCCGGCGCCAGCCGCCGGCGCTGGCGACGCCGATCGCGATTCACTCCAGCGGGCCGTCGGCCGACAAGGTCGACCTCCTGATCCTGGGCGATGGCTATACGCAGAAGGACATGAAGAAGTTCGAGCAGGATGCGCGCCGCCTGACGAAGCACCTGTTCTCGGTGTCGCCGTTCCGTGAACGCGCGAAGGATTTCAATGTCTGGGCGATGGCGGCGCCGACCGAAAAGTCGGGCATCAGCCGGCCGTCGACCGGCGTGCACAATCCGTCCGCGCTGGGCACGCGCTACGACATCTTCGGCAGCGAACGCTATGTGCTCACGCTCGACAACCGCGCGCTGCGCGATATCGCCCAGCACGCGCCGTATGAATTCATCGAGATCCTGGTGAACAACGACACCTATGGCGGAGGCGGCATCTTCGGCCAGTTCAGCACCGCGGCGGCGGGCAACGACTGGGCCGACTACCTGTTCGTGCACGAATTCGGCCACCACTTCGCCGGCCTGGCCGATGAGTACTACACCTCGCCCGTGGCTTACCAGCCGGCCAGCGGCCGCATGGAACCGTGGGAGCCGAACGTCACCGCGCTGCGCGACCCCGCCAACCTCAAATGGCAGCGCCACGTGAAGGACGGCACACCGCTGCCGACGCCGTGGCCCAAGGCCGAATACGAACAAGAGTCGCGCGCCTACCAGAAGAAGCGCGCCGCGCTGCGCGCCGAGAATCGCCCGGAATCCGAAATGAGCGCGCTGTTCCATGAAGACCTGAAGCGTACCAACGCATTGTTCGCGCAGCAGCCGCACCGGCATACGATCGGCGCCTTTGAAGGCGCCAACTACGAAGCCAGCGGCTACTACCGGCCGGCGATGCAATGCCTGATGTTCGATCGCAGCGACAAGTTCTGCCCGGTGTGCCAGGACGGCATCGGCGACATCATCGATCTCTATGCTGGGCCTGCTCAGCAGTAATCTTTGCTTACAACTCTGACAATTTGACTGTGGGCTGTCTAACAGACCCGGCGCTGCGATAAGCCTATTCTGGAATCACTGAAGAACAACAACGACTGCACAGGCAACCCCGCACTGTGTAGACCACCAGAAAGGAAACACATCATGAACAAACTGCTCGCTACCCTGATCGCCGGCCTGATGGCTACCGCTGCTCACGCACAAACCACCGCGCCAGCCACCACCGCCGCGGACAACCGGATCGTCAAGGCGGAAGCCAATGCCGAAAAAGACGTGATCAAGGCAGAACAGAAGGAAATCAAGACCGCCATCAAGGCGGACGAAAAAGTGAACAAGACCATGGCCAAGGCCGCCGAGACCAAGTCGAAGGCCCACGCCGACCTGGTCGAGTCGCACACTGACGCAGCTGCAAAAGTGGCCAAGGCCGATCCGGAAGACCGCGCCAAGGCGATGGCCAAGGCTGAAGAGAAAGTGGCCGACGCCAATCTGAAAGCCGAGAAGAAAATGATCAAGGCCGACGAAAAAGTGCTGAAGGCACAGGTTGATGCGGCAGCCGACAAGGCAACCGCTGCAGCCAAGACCGATCAGGTGCGTGCTGAAGCACAAGCCGACGTGCACAAGGCTGCTGCCCGCAACTAAGCCCAACGTTCGCTGACACCGCGCCTTCGGGCGCGTCGAGCCCCAAATCCAGATGACGGTTTTGGGGCTTTTTCCATTGGTGTTGCAAGCGCGGCGTTTTGGTGGGAGGCATGCGCCAGCGCAAGTCATCGGTTTCGGAGTAGGTATCCAATCAGGTGTCCGATGCCTCCAGGAACTGCCATGCTTGCAAAAGCTAGCTCACTATTCCAGCACTTTACGCAATCGCGCAGGCTGCTGCGATTGCACACGCCTCTCGGGCCGGATGTGTTGCTGGCCGAATGCGTGCGCGGGGAAGAGGCGCTCGGTGAAAACTATGCGTTCACGATCAGCGCCTTGTCCGAGGACGCCGGCTTATCGCTGCGGCGATTGCTTGGCCAACCTGCGCTGCTCGAGCTGGAGACAAGCGGCAGCGGACCCAGGCATTTTCATGGTCACCTGACGTCGGTCGGCATCAATGGCGCGAATGGCGGGATGGCGCGTTACACCCTGGTGCTGCAGCCATGGTGCGCATTCCTCGAACACGGGCGGGATAGCCGGATATTCCAGGACAAGAACGTCTTCGACATTCTCGACGCCGTCTTTCGTGCCTGGCAAGGCCGGGGAACCCTGGCGCCGGCATGGCGCTTCGATATCGCGGACAGGAGCATGTATCCCGTTCGCAGCCTGAGCACGCAATATCAGGAAAGCGATTGGGCGTTCGCGCAGCGTCTGATGAGCGAGGAGGGGCTGTTCTATTACTTCGAGCACCAGGGTGACGCGGGTAACCGTGGCCTGGGCAGTCATCAATTGGTGATCGCGGATCACAACGGCGCGTTCAGGACGAATACGCAGGCGGAAGTCCGGTTCACCCGGCCCGGCGCGGTCATGCGCGAGGACAGCATGGATCGCTGGCGCCATGAGGCACGCCTGCTCGCCACCGGCGTCGCCATGCAGAGCTGGGACTATCGCTCGGGCGGCAAGCGTCTGGTCTCGTCCGCAGCGATGCAAGCGGGGCCGATCAGCATGGTCAGCAGCGATGCGCCGGGACAGTATGCCTATCCTGACCGCGATCGGGGACAGCGCATCGCCGACAACCAGATGGAAGCGCTGGAAACCCGCAGCGAATGCTTCGTCGGCGCCGGGACCGTGCGCACGATGGCGCCGGGAACGGTGTTTGCGTTGACCGGTCATGCCTGCCACGACAAGGAAACAGGGCGCGACGCGCGCCGTTTCATCGTGACGCGCGTGCGTCATCTGATGCACAACAACCTGACCGCGCAGATGAAGGCCGGAATAATCCAGGCGCTCGGCAATTCCCGGCTGGCGGAGACCATCGCCGCCGAGCAGAAAGACAGCCTGCACGCGGCCGGACAGCATGCCGGGGAGCGCCCGGTCTACAGGAATCGTGTCGATGCGATCCGGGTGCAGGTGTCCTATCGGACCAGCCGCAGCGACGGGCAGGGGCTGTTGCTGCATCCACGTCCGACGATCCACGGGCAGCAGACCGCCATCGTGGTCGGGCCCCGCGGCAGTGAGATTCATACGGATCGGGATCACCGGGTGAAGATCCAGTTTCACTGGCAGCGAGGCAGGGCGGGTCAGCCGAGTCACAGCCGTCTCGAGCATCCTGCCCCCGATGGCCATGCCGGCGCGCCCGGGGACGATACCGCGGGCACCTGGGTTCGCGTCCTTGCCGGGCTCGCGCCGGTGGCTGGACCCAATTGGGGCGGTCATGCCGTGCCGCGCGTGGGGCAGGAGGTGCTGGTCGATTTCCTGGATGGCGATATCGATCGGCCGGTCATCGTGGGCGCGCTGTACAACGGGCGCGGGGCCGTGGATGCCCAGCACAACCAGGCCATGCACGGGCCGGGTGCATCGACCGGGAATGCGCCGTCCTGGTTCGCTGGCGAGGAAGGCGCGCACGGCCATCCTGCCGTCTTGTCCGGTTTTAAAAGCCAGGCGAGGGGGGCGAGCCAGGAGGGACTGGGGGCTTATAGCCAGCTCGTGTTCGACGACAGTGCCTCGCAGGCGAGACTGAGCTTGCAGCGGCATGCTGCCGGTCATCGGGACAGCGATGAGCTCCGTCTGGGGCATCTACGGCATCAGACCGATAACCAGCGCCTGCAGACCGTGGGGCTAGGGAGTGAACTGAAAACCGGACACGCTGCGGCATTGCGGGCCGGAGGTGGGATGTTGCTGTCGACGGACCGTTCGCGCATGGCGCAGATGGATTCCAGCGCGGCGCTGGCACAGCTTGGCGAGAGCGAAAGTCTACAGCGGGCGTTGGCGTCGACTGCGCGGCAGCATCTGGCGATGCTCAAGGGGGCAGGTGAGGGAGCCCAGGCCGGGCAAGACGACCTGCCGGCGATCGCGCAACTTGCGCACACGGCAGAAGTGCTCAACGGTTTGGCCGGCGACGCGTCGGGGCGCGGACAGGCCACGGCGTATCAGGAGCCGCATCTTCAGCTATCCAGTCCAAAGGGGATCGTCGCCGCGACTCCCGCGAATGCGGTGTTTTGCGCAGGGCTCACCTCGAACATCAGCGCTGGGCAGGATATCAATTTTGCCGCGCAGGGCGCGTGGCATCACGTCACGGCGAGTGGGATCAGTCTGTTCACGTATGGGAAAGCGGGCAACGGTAGCAAGCCAAATCAGGAAACCGGGATCAAGTTGCATGCTGCCAGCGGCAAGGTCAGTTGCCAGAGTCAGTCGGATGCGACGCGGATTATGGCGGACAAGGCGATCACCGTTGCGAGTGTCACCAAAACGGTCACGGCGGCGGCGAAGACGCATTTGTTGATGACGGCGCAGGGGGCGATGCTCAAGCTTGAAGGGGGCAACATCATGTTGCATGCGCCTGGGAAGGTGGAATTGAAGGCTGGCAAGAAAGAACTCACGGGCCCGGTTAGTGTAACAAGCGCTGAGATTGCCAGTCGTATTAATGAACTTGATATCAAGCGCGATCTAACAATTGAATACGTTGACGCGGATGGTAATGCACTTACGGATGAGCCTATTAGTTTGACCTTCCACGGAAACCAACGTCACAGCGTCACCCTGGATAGTACTGGACGTGCTGTATTGGCTAATGCTCCCTTAGGACCATTCCGAGCCTTACAGCCTAAACGAAGATAGGAGGAAGCATGGTTGCGCGGTCCGGTCGGCCCACACCTTCGGCTCAACAGGAAGTTTGCATTGATCTGCCCGGTGAGGCAGTTCGGTGTTGGCGTTCGGCTGATCAGCTAAAGGTCATTCTTCGAAAGCACAGAGATATAATTTTCGATTTAAAAATAAACAGCAAGAATGTTTATACCGTCGAGTCGACACATTCAGACGTCTATAATGCGCGAGATAAGAAAATTATATTTGCAAAACGTGGTGATACTGTGAGGTTCCTAGATGGTGAACGTATGCATCTCTGGGTTACGCGTAATTTTAGAGGCCTATTGCTTTTAAAATGTGAAGATCATCTGATCATGAAGATCGATCCATCCAAAGTTGATCAAGTAAAATATGATGAGTCGCCTAAGGTCAAGCCGGCACCAATTATTGTCGCGCTGGACTCAAGTCAATCTAATGTCCCAGCATCGCAAGCGAAAAAAGCACTGCCACAAAATCTGTCAAATACTTCTCCGCGACCGAGCACAGCGCCGGTAGACGAGAACTGTACCGTTGTTTGTGTTCTCGACGGGACGTTAGAAAATGCACCTCGCAAGGTGCTTGAGTATTTCGAAAATGGCGGTAAGGGAAGTGGTTTGGTCGATTTCGACCCATTTGATGTTGCAACAAGAAACTGGCTATGGGGACAGGCGCTCGGAACTGTGGCCTATGTTCGAGATAACTGGGAATGGTTGCGTGCAAGTATCGATGCAAGAACACATAAAGGATTCAGACTGGTGAGCGCGAAAATACACCGCGTGCGTGGAAAAGTTCGTTTTTATTTTTCTGGTTATAGTAGATACAATTCAGTATTTGGGCCTGGGGGATTTGGTCCAGGACATGATCGAATCATGACCATATTTTCCGGTATGGGCAGTACATCTTCTTCCTTTTCTGCCATGACAAAAAATGTTATAGGTATGGTAAAGGGAAATGCTTTGGTTAATTTTATTTTTGGTTCTGCAATGTCCATCGCTGAGTGGCGCAAAGATGCAAGTCAAGATGGGTATGATTTGACTGCTTCCTTATTGATAGCGTTGTTGAAGGCCGTATTGGTTACCATGTTGTCTGGAGTGGTGATCGCGATTTTGGGAATGATCATTATGGGGGCCGCCAAGGTAGGCTTTTCGGTTCTACTGGTTGGGGTAGCGATGGTAGTAGTCGGGATTGGTCTTGGATATCTGTTCGACGTCTTGGATAAAAAGATCGCTGCTGGGATTGGCGAGGATGCAAGTGCATCTGGAGGTATTGCAGAGGTGGTAGCTCCACATCTAAGGGCAGCTGGAAAGAAAATTTCATCTAGTTGGGACTATTTAATGGAGAAATTTTCGTCAGAATATCGGGAGATTTTCTTTGAGGAACCTTGATGCGGTGAATCTTGCTTTCATGAGGCCATCGAAAGTGGCGACATGGGCTCCATTTCTTCCAATTTTTGCAGGAACGTTTGGATGGCTCATGGCTAGCGAAACGAGTCCGGGTCCATTAGCCGAAAATCCATTGGCAATCCTGAGTTGTGCAATACTTGTTTTCGCGTGTTTCGCTATTTTGATGCCAGTTTTATTTCATTGGGATTGGCGTGCCGAGTATTTTGGTGCGCCTCTCATCTATATCTCTAGTCTGTCTCTATTGAGCATAGTTCCCTTTTTTTGTCTTATTTTTTATGGTGAACTACAGTTGCTGGTCAAAGTTTTAATGCTGGCGGCCTATGCAGTTTTTCACTTTACATGGTGCTATAGATTCATTGTCTTCTATCGAAAAATATTATCTGAGACTGAGTTATATTCATTACTCTATGTCGAAGAGGACGATGTGGTGTATTACTCCCAAAGAGTTGACGAATATTTTTGCGATAAATTAATTCCTTTTCGTCAACTGCCGCCAGACTATGTTTTTGTAGCATGCTTATTGTTGCCCGCTATTTTTAGCTTGGGTATGGGATATGTTAGAGAGGTAACGGGCCTCCCATATATTTATACCTTGATGTCAATTTCAGCTTTGCCTATTAGTGTCATGTGTTTCGGGTTTGCAACTCGTGGATGGTTGATATTCTATTTTTATCCTAACAAGATTCGATTGTCGACTGGGAAAAAAGTGTATGTGGACATGTATAGTGTGCCGAAAGATTTTAAGGGGAAAGTACGTCAATGGAAGAGGAAGAGGAGGTGAACAGGACGTGTTCTGATGGCATGATAGTGAAATAAAAACGCCAGCTAGAGAGCTGGCGTTTTGTGCTGCAGAGCGCTTAAAGCAATTACATGAATTTCAGTCAGGCCCCTTCAGCCGCCCGCATCGCCAAATCCTGCGCCTTCAACCTCGCCGACAACGCCTTGCCCTTGCGCGCCCGCTTGCCAAAGTGCGGCTCCAGCCCCGACGCGAACAGTTCGACCGTCCGCGCCTTGTCACCCGACCAGGTGCCAATCACGTTCACACCCTTCTGCGTGATCGGCTGCGCCGCCAGCATCTTCTCTTTCGGCTCCAGCTCCATCAGGATCACACCCCGACCGCCATTGGTCAGCACCTTCATCTCGTCGATGCCGAACACCAGCACGCGGCCCTTCTCCGACAGGCAGGCAACCGCGCCGGCGTTGTCGGTGACGACCCGCGGCGGCAACGGCGCCGCGCCGTCGTTCAGGGTAATGAACGACTTGCCCCCCTTCAGGCGGCTGACCATATCGCCAGCCTTGGTAATGAAACCAAACGCATCCGAGGTCGAGATCAACAGGCGCGTCTCTGGATTGCCCGCGAAGTAGTGCAGGATCCGCACGCCGCCCGACAGATCGACCAGCGTCGTGATCGGCACGCCGTCGCCACGCGAACCAGGCAGCGCATTCACCGGCACCGAATACACCTTGCCGTTGTCGCCGATGCCCAGCAGATGATCGATCGTGCGGCACTCGAAGGCTTTATACAGCGAGTCGCCGGCCTTGAAGGTGAACTGCGCCGGATCGTGGCCGATGCCGGTGCGCGCGCGCACCCAGCCTTTTTCCGACACGATCACGGTCACCGGCTCGTCGATGACCTTCTGCTCGGCCACCGCGCGTTGCGCTTCCTCGATGATGGTGCGGCGGTCGTCGCCGTACAGCTTGGCGTCGGCTTCGATCTCGCGGATGATCAGGCGCTTCATCGACGATGGATTCTCGAGGATGTCCTCGAGCTTCTCCTTCTCGTTGCGCAGTTCGGCCAGCTCCTGCTGGATCTTGATCGCTTCCAGGCGCGCCAGCTGGCGCAGGCGGATCTCGAGGATGTCCTCGGCCTGGCGTTCGCTCAGGCGGAACTCCTCGATCAGCGCCGCCTTCGGCTCATCCGAATTGCGGATGATGGCGATCACCTTGTCGATGTTCAGCAGGACCGTCTCGCGGCCTTCCAGGATGTGGATGCGGTCGTTGACCTTGCCCAGCTTGAACTCAGTGCGGCGGCGGACCGTCACGAAGCGATAGTCGATCCATTCCTGCAGGATCGCCGTGAGACCCTTCTGGCGCGGACGGCCGTCGCCGCCGATCATCACCAGGTTGATCGGCGCCGAGCTTTCGAGCGAGGTGTGCGCGAGCAGCATCAGCATGAACTCGCCCTGGTCGACGTTCTTCGACTTCGGCTCGAACACCAGGCGCACCGGGGCGTCGCGGCCCGATTCGTCGCGCACCGCGTCGAGCGCGCCCAGAATCGTGTTCTTCAGCGCCAGCTGTTCCGGCAGCAGTGCCTTCTTGCCGGCCTTGACCTTCGGATTGGTCAGCTCTTCGATTTCTTCCAGCACGCGCTGCGACGAGCAGCCCGGCGGCAGTTCATGGACCACCGCCTGCCACTGGCCGCGCGCCAGCTCTTCGATCTTCCAGCGCGCGCGCACCTTCATCGAGCCGCGGCCGACCGCGTACATGTCGGCGATCTGCGAGGCGGGGGTGATGATCTGGCCGCCGCCCGGGAAGTCCGGGCCGGGGATGTGGGTCATCAGCTCGGCGTGGGTGATCTTGGGGTTGCGGATCATCGCCACCGCCGCCGCCGCCACCTCGCGCAGATTGTGCGACGGGATCTCGGTGGCCAGGCCGACCGCGATGCCCGAGGCGCCGTTGAGCAGCACCATCGGCAGGCGCGCCGGCAGCGTGCGTGGTTCGGTGGTCGAACCGTCGTAGTTGGGTTGCGAGTCGACCGTGCCCATGTCGATCTCGTCCATCAGCAGGCGCGAGATCGGGGTCAGGCGGGCTTCGGTATATCGCATCGCCGCGGCGCCGTCGCCGTCGCGCGAGCCGAAGTTGCCCTGGCCGTCGATCAGCGGGTAGCGCAGCGAAAAGTCCTGCGCCATGCGCACCAGCGCGTCGTACACCGACTGGTCGCCGTGCGGGTGCAGTTTACCCAGCACGTCGCCGACGACGGCAGCCGACTTGCGCGGCTTGGCGGTCGGGCCCAGGCCCAGTTCGTTCATCGCGTACAGGATGCGGCGCTGGACCGGCTTCTGGCCGTCCGACACGTCCGGCAGCGCGCGGCCCTTGACCACCGAGACGGCATAGTCGAGGTAGGCGCGCTCGGCGAAGGTGGACAGGGTGAGCGTCTCGACGTCCGAGGGCTCGTGTTGTTGCTCAAAAAGGCTTGCTTGATTCGTCATGATGTCTGTTCGGTTGCTCGCGAGTAGCGCGGATTAGATATCCGCCTCGGTCTCGTTCCCGTGTTCCTCGATCCACGCGCGGCGCGCCGCGGCTTCGCCTTTGCCCATCAGCATATTGAAGCGCGATGCCGACTCGGCCACGTCGTACTGGCCGAACGAGACCGGCAGCAGGCGGCGCGTGTCCGGGTTCATGGTGGTTTCCCACAGCTGCTCGGCGTTCATCTCGCCCAGGCCCTTGAAGCGCGAGATGCTCCACACGCCTTCCTTCAGGCCCTCTTTCTTGAGCTTGTCCTCGATCGCCAGCAGCTCGCCGTCGTCCAGCGCGTACAGCTTCTGGATCGGCTTTTTGCCGCGCGCCGGCACGTCGACGCGGTACAGCGGCGGACGCGCGATGCAGATGTTCCCGTTGCGGAACAGGGCCGGGAAGTGCTTGAAGAACAGCGTCAGCAGCAGCACCTGGATGTGCGAACCGTCGACGTCCGCATCGGACAGGATGCAGATCTTCCCGTAGCGCAGGCTGGAGAGGTCGGGCGAATCGTTCGGTCCATGCGGATCGACGCCGATCGCCACCGAGATATCGTGGATCTCGTTGTTGGCGAACAGGCGGTCGCGGTCGGTCTCCCACGAGTTGAGCACCTTGCCGCGCAGCGGCAGGATGGCCTGGAATTCCTTGTCGCGGCCCATCTTGGCCGAGCCGCCGGCCGAGTCGCCCTCGACCAGGAACAGCTCGTTGCGCGTGATGTCGGTCGATTCGCAATCGGTCAGCTTGCCCGGCAACACCGCCACGCCGGACGATTTCTTCTTCTCGACTTTTTGCAGCGAACGCAGGCGCGACTGGGCCTGCTTGATGACGAGTTCGGCCAGCTTCTTGCCGTATTCGACGTGCTGGTTCAGCCACAGCTCGAGCGGCGGCTTCGTAAACGTCGACACCAGCTTGAGCGCGTCGCGCGAATTCAGGCGTTCCTTGGTCTGGCCCTGGAATTGCGGGTCCAGCACCTTGGCCGACAGCACGAACGAGACGCGCGCGAACACGTCTTCGGGCAGCAGCTTGACGCCCTTCGGCAGCAGGCCGTGCAGCTCGACGAAGTTCTTCACCGCGCCGAACAGGCCGTCGCGCAGGCCGGCTTCGTGGGTGCCGCCGCTCACGGTCGGGATCAGGTTGACGTAGGACTCGCGCACCACGCCGCCTTCTTCGGTCCAGGCCACGACCCAGTCGGCGCCTTCGCCTTCGGCAAAGCTGTCGTCGCCCGCGGCGGCAAACTGCGCGCCTTCGAACAGCGGGATCAGGGTCTCGCCGTTCGAGCTCTGGGCCAGCGCCTCGTTCAGGTAGCCGCGCAGGCCTTCGTCGTAGCGCCAGGTCTGGACGTCGCCGGTCTTGGCGTTGGTGAGCGTGACCGTCACGCCCGGCAGCAGCACCGCCTTCGAGCGCAGCAGGCGCTGCAGGTCGCCCAGCGGGATGTTCGGGGAATCGAAATACTTGCCGTCCGGCCAGGCGGTGACGCGGGTGCCGTTCTTCTTGCCGCCACGCTCGGCAGGGCTGGACGTGAGCGGCTCGATCACTTCGCCGTCGGCGAACACCAGCTTGTGCTGGCCGTTGCCCTGGTCGTCCTTGCGCCACACCTCGATCTCGAGGCGCTTCGACAGCGCATTGGTGACCGAGACGCCGACCCCGTGCAGGCCGCCCGAGAAGGCGTAGGCGCCGCCCGAACCCTTGTCGAACTTGCCGCCGGCGTGCAGGCGGGTGAACACGATCTCGACCGTGGACACGCCTTCTTCCGGGTGGATACCGACCGGGATGCCGCGGCCGTCGTCCTCGACCGTGATCGAACCGTCCGGGTTCAGGGTCACGCCGATGTTCTTGCAGTGACCGCCCAGCGCTTCGTCGGAGGCGTTGTCGATCACTTCCTGGATGATGTGGAGCGGGTTCTCCGTCCGGGTGTACATGCCCGGGCGCTGTTTGACAGGTTCGAGTCCCTTGAGGACGCGGATGGATGATTCGCTATAGTCTGGAGCGGGTTTCTTGGAGGCCATCTTGAAGATTGTTTGTCGAATGCTCCGGCATTCTAACTTGTCGGGAGGAAAAGGTTAGGCTTTTTTACTGTTTAAATATACAGTAGTTTGCGCTGTGACGTGCTTTTCGCTTTGCACGTTTGTGCTAGATTAAGCCGGATAACCACGGCAATGCCAGGGAGGGGCGTTACCGATGCACTTGTCCAGCTATCCGTTTTCCGTACGTCTGATCGGGTTCACACCTGGCGAAAGCGCGCGGCTCGAAGCCCTGCTGGCGCTGGCGCCGGGCGTGGGGCCGTCGTATTCTTGCCTGCACGACGACAGTTTGCAAGAGCCGGACCTGTATATCGCCAACGGCGACAGCCCGACCGCGCTGACCCGGCTCGGTTGCCTGCCGCCGGGATCGCTGCAGCCGGCGCTCGTCATCGGCAACGCCGGCAACCCCGGCGCCGGACCCTGGCGCACCCTGGCGCGGCCGGTCGACCCCGTGCAGCTGCATGAAGCCCTGGCCGAACTGCTCGATACCCGGGTCCAGGCGCTGGTGCAGCAGAGCACCCGCACGGTCCGGCGCGTGCTGGCCGAGCGCCGCCGCCGCCCGCGCCTGGCGCCGGATTGCGAAACGCCGGCATTCTACACGCGCCTGCGCCGTGGTCCCGTAGATGGGGCCGTTCTGATCGTCGACAAGGAATGCAAGCTGCGTAACCAGGTGGCGCGCGTGCTCGGCCCGCGCCGGGTGCCGGTGGAATGGACCGACAGCCTGTGCGCGGCGGTGCGCCTGTGCGACGAAACGCCGGTAGCGCTGGTGCTGATCAATACGGCGGCGGCCGGCATCGAACCGTATGAGGTGTGCAGCTCGATCAAGTCGCAGGACGGGGCGCAGCGCACGCCGGTGGTGTTCCTGGTCGAGCAATCCTTTCACTACGACAGCGTGCGTGCGCGCCGCGCCGGGGCGCGCGGCCTGCTCACGACGCCGGTCGCCGGTCGCCACTGGATGCTGACCTTCCAGAAGCTGCTCGACCTTCCGGTGTAGGCGGAACGCGACGTTTTGTAACAAGTTTATATTGTGCGCAGCGGTGGCGAAGTTATATTAATAGCCATGGCTGAAGACGATCAAATCAAGCGCAACGATGATTCCGCCGCGGACGTGGACGAGCGCCGCGAGACCCGCGTGCGCGTGCCCGAACGGCGCGCCAGCGGCGGCCAGTCGCGCGGGCCCGCGCGCTACCTGCGCGATGGCGACAATGCCGTCGCCCTGGCCGGCCGGGTCATCACCTCGCGTTTTCGCTCGCTGCGCGAACGCTTCAACCGCGATTTCATGCAGCGCACGCTGCACATCGGCGTCTCGGCCCGCATCTTTCATCCGGCCGCCGGCGCCAAGGGGCTGCTCAGCAAGAACCTGCAGTATCTCGAGGAATCGATCGCCCAATGGGTGATGTCGCGTGATGTGCTGGTGTTCATGATCCCCACCGTGAATACCAACGGCCTGCTGCACCCCAGTAACATCACCCTGCGCCACTATGCGCGCCACCTCGACGGCCTGGTGCTGCAGGGCGGGGCCGACGTGGCGCCGCAAACCTATTCCGAAACCCCCACCCGTCCCGAATGGAGCGGCGACCGCGCGCGCGACGTCTACGAACTCGAACTGCTGCACGAATTCGTCGACGCCGGCAAACCGGTGCTGGGCGTGTGCCGTGGTTGCCAGCTGATCAACGTCGCCTTCGGCGGCACCCTGCACCAGGACGTCGCCACCGACATGCCCGAAGCCCTGGCTCACGTGCATGACATCTACGACGCGCACCGCCACGCCATCGTCTTCCCCAAGGGCTCGTCGCTGGGCCGCATGTTCCCCAAGGTCGAGCGGGCGATGGTGAACTCGATTCACCACCAGGCGGTCAAGGATCTCGGGCGCGACATCCGCATCGAGGCCATGTCCGAGCCGGACGGCGTAATCGAGGCGATCCGCTATCAGCGCGCCAACTTCGTCATGGGCCTGCAGTGGCACCCCGAGTTCCACCGCGCCGGCGGCGTCGACCTGCTCGACTGCACCCCGGTGCTCGACGAATTCCTGCGCGCGGCGCGTGAAACCCGGCTGTAATTTCCCGCTTTAATTGCTCTACAGAATTAACTGTCACCAGACCTCATCCGGACTGCGATTCGATTGCCGAAAACGCTTGCTTTCGCCGCGCGAGGCGTGAATAATGAAATGAGAATCATTCGCATCTTGTGCGAATCTCGACTCTTCACGTCCGATCGTTGCCGACCGCAACCGCTTTTTTGGGAGACGCTTGCATGACCATTTCCACCCCCCGCACGACGCCGTCGGAACCGCGCAGCCAGGACGCATTGCTGGTCGCTTCGCTCTTGCACCTGATGTCCAACTACACGACCCGTGGCGATGGCGAGCAGCCGTGCGTCAAGCTGGCGTCGGTGATCGAGCGTCACCTGTGCGCGCTGTCGCGCCTGCCGAACATCGATCCGGTGCTGCGCGCCACCTGTGAACAGCTGGCCGACCAGTGGGCGGTGGTGGTCGACGCCAAGCTGCCGCCGCCGGCGCCGGTGCGCCAGCCCTTGCTGGCGCGCTTCATGAAAGGCGGCTGGACCAGCAAGGCTGCGCCGCTGGCCGGTTGACGCCGCGCGCTAGCTCGCGCGGCCGCCGCGGAAATGCTGGATCGCCGCATTGACCATGCCCTCGACGCTGCCTTCGCGCTCCACGTGGCGGCGCAGGATGGTCGCGTCGCTGCCGTCGTGCACCGCCGCCGCCAGGTGCTTCAAGGCATCCACGCTGCCCAGCGCCTCGGCATGCGGCAGCATGGTTTCGAGCGTCGCCAGGATGTCTTCGCGCATCGGCACGTTGTCGTAGGTCTTCGGATGCGTGATGCTGCCGTCCAGGCCGAAGCGGCAGGCCTGGAAGCGGTTGTAGTTATAAACTAAATAGTCATCCTCTACAGGAGCTTCTTCCTTCCTCTCCAGCAGATGCCGGCACAGCGCCTGCAGGTAGCCGGCCAGCGCCGCCGCCCGCTCCACCGTGAGCGGCGTGTCGCATACGCGCAGCTCGATGGTGCCGTACTCCGGCTTGGGCCGCAGGTCCCAATAAAAGTCCTTCATGCTCTTGATGATGTTGGTGCGTTCCATCTTGGCGAAGTAGACGTCGGTGAACTCCTGCCAGCTGAGCGTGAACGGCGCGCGGCCGCTCATCGGGAAGGCGAACACGGAATTCAGGCGCGCCGATTCGAACAGGCTGTCGTGGCCCTGCACATAGGGCGACGATGCCGACAGCGCGATGAAGTGCGGCAGGTAGCGGTTCAATGCATGCAGCAGATACAGCGCGTCGTCGCCGTTGGCGCAGCCGATGTGCACGTGCTGGCCGAACACCGTGAACTGCTTGGCCAGGTAGCCGTACAGCTGCGACAGGTATTCGTAGCGCGGCTTGGCCGAGATGCGCTGGTCGGACCAGTGCTGGAACGGATGCGTGCCGCCGCCGGCGATGCCGATATTGAGCACGTCGCTGGCCGCCACCAGGGTGTCGCGGATCTCGGTCAGTTCCGCCAGCAGCGGCGCGTAGGCCGTGTGCACGCTCGAGTTAATCTCGATCATGCTCTCGGTGATCTCGGGCGTGACATTGCCCGGGAAGGGCTTGCGCTTCAATAAGTGCATCAGGTCGGGGCTGGCCGCGGTCAGGTTGAAATCCGACAGGCTGACCAGTTGCAGCTCCAGCTCGACCCCGAAGGTCAGCGGCTGGGAAGGGTTGAAGGCTTCAAGCGACATGGGTCGACTCCGGTGCTTCGCGCGCCCAGATCAGCGCGCGCTGGATGATGATCGGGCCGAAGACTTCGAGCAGCATCGTCACGGCGGCCATCGCATACAGTTCTTCGACCACTTTCAGGCCGGCATAGCGCGCGTGCTCGAGCAGCAGGATCACGAACACGGCCAGCGGCGCCAGCCCGAGGCCGGTGAGCGCTCCCTTGCGCCAGGTGACGCCCGACAGGTGGGCGAACGCCGTCACCCCGGCCACCTTGGCGAACATGCGCGCCACCACCACGCTGATGGCGAGCAGCGCGCCGGCGGCGACCAGGCGCCAGTCGAGGGTCGAGGCGGCATACACGAACAGCAGCACGGTCAGCACCTCGCCCAGCGCGCCGAAGTTGCGCTGGGTCTGGGTAAAGGCGACGCGCCGGTAGCGCACCGTCAGGCCGAAGGCCAGCGCCGCCACCACCGGCGTCAGGCCGGCGCTGTCGCACACGGCCACCAGCAGGATGATCGCGAGGGCGAAGGCGACGGTGGTGTCTTGCTGCGGATTGCCGATCGCGCGCAGCAGGGCCGGCACCACCACGCCGAAGATGGCGCCGATCAGGATCGAGCCGGCCAGCATCACCAGGCTTTGCCACAGCGCTTCGCCGACGGCGTCATAGGTGCGGAACAGCCAGATGCCGATGATGGCGTTGAAGGCGAACACCGACAGCACGCAGTTCAGGGCCGACAGGTGCAGCACCCGCTCCGTCATCTGGCCCGAGCTTTTCTGTTCGTTGACGACCCGCACCACGGTGGCGGGCGAGGTCGCCATCGACAGCGCCGCCATCAGCAGGGCGGTCAGGCGACCGACCCCGAAGGCGCTGGCGACGACATAGACGAGGATGAAGGTCAGCGCCGCCTCGACCAGGCCGGCCACGCCGATCCAGGGATTGTTGACCAGCCAGCGCAGGTTGATGCGGTTGCCCAGTTCGAACAGGATCAGGCCGAAGGCGACGTTGGCCAGCAGCGAGACCGGCCCCATGTCAGGGGCGGGCAGGGCGCCGATCTGGGTGCTGCCGAGGGCGAAGCCGACCAGGCCATAGAAGCTGATGCGCGGCAGGCCGGTCCAGCGCTGCCCAAATTCGCCGGCCAGCCAGGCGAGCGCGATCGCCAGCGGCCACGCGAGACTCGTCAACAAGGACAGCAGGTCTGGCATTCGTTTTCCCCTCTAGTCTTTTATGTGGTGCGCGCTTGCCGCCGGCGTTCGCGGATTCTACAAGCGGACGAGACACGCATGATTGTCCTGGCTCGCCCGTCCACGCGCCTTGTGTCGAGACACGGCGAGCGGCGGGCGAGTGGCTCGATCATAGCGATTCCAGCAAGGCCGTCCGTGTCCGCACTAACACAGTGCGTAAAGACATTATTTGTCTAGGGGAATTACTTACTGAGCAGGCGCATTGCCCGTTCCAGGCCGTCCAGCGTGATCGGGAACATGCGGTTGTTCATGATCTGGCGGATCAGCGCGATCGACTGCCGATACTGCCACAGGTGTTGCGGCTCCGGATTGAGCCAGGCGAACTTGGGAAAGGTCGACACGAAGCGCGCCAGCCAGGCCGCGCCCGGCTCTTCGTTGTTGTACTCGACCGAGCCGCCCGGCGCCATCACCTCGTACGGGCTCATGGTGGCGTCGCCGACGAAGATCAGGCGGGTGTCGGGCGGATACTTGCGCAGCACGTCCCAGGTGTCGAAACGCTCGCTGTGGCGACGACGGTTGTTCTTCCACAGGTAGTCGTAGACGCAGTTGTGGAAGTAGTAGAATTCCATGTTCTTGAACTCGCTGCTAGCGGCCGAGAACAGTTCTTCGGTGCGCTCGATGTGGTCGTCCATCGAGCCGCCCACGTCGAGCAGCATCACCACCTTGATCCGGTTCTTGCGCTCGGGCCGCATGCGGATGTCGAGCCAGCCGGCATTGCTGGCGGTGGCGCGGATGGTGTCGTCCAGCGCCAGCTCGTCCGCCGCGCCCTGGCGCGCGAAGCGGCGCAGGCGGCGCAGCGCGACTTTCAGGTTGCGCGTGCCCAGTTCGCGCTCGTCGTCGTAGTCGCGGAAGGTGCGCTGCTCCCATACCTTGACCGCGCTGCGGTTGCGGCCCGTGCCGCCAATGCGGATGCCTTCCGGATTGGTGCCGCCGTGCCCGAAGGGCGAGGTGCCGCCGGTGCCGATCCACTTGCTGCCGCCGGCATGGCGTTCCTTCTGCTCTTTCAGCAGCTCTTGCAGGCGCTGCTGCAATTTGTCGTAGCCGAATTTTTCCAGCTGCGCCTTCTGTTCCGGCGTCAGTTCGCGCTCGAAGCGCTTGATCAGCCACTCCAGCGGAATCTCTGCCTTCTCGTCGAACACCGCATCCACGCCCCTGAACCAGGCGCCGAACACGCGATCGAACTTGTCGAAGTGGGCTTCGTCCTTCACCAGCGTCAGTCGCGCGAGGTAATAGAACTCGTCGAGCGAGGGCAGGATCACCTGGCGCTGAAGGGCTTCGAGCAGGGTCAGGAATTCGCGGATCGAGACCGGGACCTTGGCCTCGCGCAGGGCGCGGAAGAAGTCGATCAGCATCGCTTGACCTTGGGGGCGATGGGCGAGACGGCGATCATCGCCGGTTCTTCGCCATCGCCATCAGGCGGTCGAACAGGGCGATGTCCTGTTCGTTCTTGAGCAGGGCGCCGTGCAGCGGCGGCGTTGCATTCTCGGCGCGCAGCGCTTCGGCCGGCACGTCTTCCGCCAACAGCAGCTTGAGCCAGTCGAGGAATTCCGAGGTCGACGGCTTCTTCTTGATGCCGGGGACGTCGCGCAGCGCATAAAAGCTTTGCAGCGCGGCCGCCAGCAGGTCTTGCCTGAGCGTCGGGAAGTGCACGCCCACGATGTCGGCCATCGTCTCGCGGTCCGGGAACTGGATGTAATGGAAGAAGCAGCGGCGCAGGAAGGCGTCGGGCAGCTCTTTCTCGTTGTTGGAGGTGATGATCACCAGCGGGCGGTGTTTGGCCACCACCATCTCGCGCGTCTCGTAGACGTAGAACTCCATGCGGTCGAGTTCGCGCAGCAGGTCGTTCGGGAACTCGATGTCGGCCTTGTCGACTTCGTCGATCAGGAGCACGACCGGCTCGGGCGACGTGAATGCCTGCCACAGCACGCCCTTGACGATGTAGTTCTGGATGTCGCGCACGCGCTCGTCGCCCAGCTGCGAATCGCGCAGGCGCGAGACGGCGTCGTATTCGTACAGGCCCTGCTGGGCCTTGGTGGTCGACTTCACGTGCCACTGCAGCAGCGGCATGTTCAGCGCGCTTGCTACCTCTTCGGCCAGCATGGTCTTGCCGGTGCCCGGCTCGCCCTTGATCAGGAGCGGGCGGCCCAGCGTGAGCGCGGCGTTGACGGCCAGTTTCAGGTCGGGAGTAGCGACGTAGTTGTCGCTGCCTTCGAAGCGGGGAGAAGCATGCATGGCGGATGACGGGGAAATCGAAGAAGATGGGCCGAGTATATGACAAACTTCGCGCCTGTAGCCTGTCCTGCGGCGGACGCCGGTTTGTAGACTGGTGTCAAGTCTTCAGATAGAATCGGCCCGTTGGTAAGCCTTTGCTAAGTTTTTGTGCGGTTGCGGTTTTCGAAATATAACTAACGAGACGCCCATGAAAAAAACTCTGGTACCACTGGCGCTGGCGCTCCTTGCCGGCGCCGCCGGCAGCGCCCTTGCTGCGGAAGTGGTTGGTAATCCCCAGGCGGCCACCGCCAAGATCGAGATGTGCATCGGCTGCCACGCCATCCCCGGCGGCTACAAGACGGCATTCCCCGAGGTGTACCGCGTGCCGATGATCGGCGGCCAGTCGGCCAGGTACATCGAATCCGCACTCAAGGCCTATCGCAAGGGCGACCGCAAGCATCCTTCCATGACCGGCATCGCGCGCTCGATGAGCGACCAGGACATCGCCGACGTGGCGGCCTATTATTCCCAGCAAACGTCGACCCAGACGACCGCCAAGCGATGAGGACCGCCATGAAGAACACGATGCTCCTGCTGGTCCTCGGCGCTGTGTCTTTCGGCGCATCCGCCAACGACGTCAAGCGCGGCGAAGCCCTGGCCCAGAAATACAACTGCGCGTCCTGCCACGGCGCCGACTACAACAAGCCGATCGACCCGACCTATCCGAAGCTGGCCGGCCAGCATGCCGACTATCTCACGCATGCGCTGCGCGCCTACAAGCGCGGGGCCGGCGCCAATGGCCGCGTCAATCCGATCATGGCCGGCATCGCGCAGCCGCTGTCGAACCAGGACATGGACGACCTCGGCGCCTATCTCGCCAGCCTGCCGTCGCAGCTGGTGGTCAAGAAGTAGCAGGGCCGCCACACGCCCGCGGGCGCCAACTGGTAACATGCGGTCCCCTCTGCTGCAGTGCAGCGAGGGGATCGTCATTTTGCCGCTGGAGCCGCCGTGTCGTCCCTTACCCCCGCTTACCTGAAGATCAACCTGCTGGCCGGCCTGACCGTCGCGCTGGCGCTGGTGCCCGAGGCGATCGCCTTCGCCCTGGTCGCCCACCTGTCCCCGCTCACCGGCCTGTACGCGGCGGTGATCGTCGCCTTTATCACCTCCGCTTTTGGCGGCCGGCCCGGCATGATCTCGGCCGCCGCCGGCTCGCTGGCGGTGGTGATGGTGGCGCTGGTGGTCCAGCATGGCGCGCAATACCTGCTGGCCGCCGTGGTGCTGATGGGCGTGCTGCAACTGCTGTTCGCCGCCGCGCGCCTGGGTAAATTCATCCGCATGGTGCCGCATCCGGTGATGCTCGGCTTCGTCAACGGCCTGGCGCTGGTGATCTTCCTGGCCCAGTTCAACCACTTCAAGGAGCCGGGTCCGGACGGCGCGGCGCAGTGGATGGCCGGTCCCGAGCTGGCGGTCATGGCCGGCATCATCGTCGTCACGATGGCGGTGATCTACCTGACCCCGCGCCTGACCAAAGCGGTGCCGTCGACGCTGGTCGGCATCCTGGTGGCAAGCGTCGGCTGCGCGCTGCTCGGCATCGAGACCAAGACCGTGGGCGACCTCGGTTCGATCGCCGGCGGCCTGCCGGGCTTCGCGCTGCCCGACGTGCCGTGGAACCTGGAGACGCTGCGCATCGTCTTTCCTTATGCGTTGGTGATGGCCGGCGTCGGCCTGATCGAGTCGCTGCTGACGCTCACCCTGATCGACGAGATCACCGACACCCGCGGCCAGCCGAACCGCGAATCGCTGGCGCTGGGCGCCGCCAACGTCGTGGCCGGCCTGTTCGGCGGCATGGGCGGCTGCGCGCTGATCGGCCAGAGCATGATCAACGTGAACAGCGGCGCCACCGGGCGCCTGTCGGGCATCGCGGCCGCGCTGTTCCTGCTCGCCTTCATCCTGTTCGGGTCCGGCTGGATCGAGGCGATCCCGCTGGCGGCCCTGGTCGGCGTGATGTTCGTGGTGTGCGAAAAGACCTTCGAGTGGGGCACGTTCCGCCTGGTGGGAAAAGTGCCGCGCGCCGACCTGTTCGTGATCGTGCTGGTGGCCGGCATCACGCTGGTGTTCGACCTGGCGCTGGCGGTGATCGCCGGCGTGATCGTGTCGGCGCTGGTGTTCGCCTGGCAGCACGCCAAGCAGGTGCGGGCCGCCGTCTCGCACGACGAGCAGGGCTGGAAAATCTATGCGCTGGAAGGCACGCTGTTCTTCGCCTCGGTGACGCCGTTCCAGTCGCTGTTCGCGCCAAAGGACGATCCGCAGGACGTGATCATCGACTTCCTGCGTGCGCGGGTGGTCGACCACTCGGCGATCCAGGCGATCGACGCGCTGGCCGAGCGCTATCGCCTGCTGGGCAAGCGCCTGCACCTGCGCCACCTGAGCCCCGACTGCCGCGAGCTGCTGGACAAGGCGCAGGGGATGGTCGAAGTCAACCTGCTGGAAGACCCGCGCTACCGGGTCGCGGACGACAAGCTGGCTTGAATATGGCGCCGGGTCAGGCGAATGCGCGCCGGCGCACGCATTCGATATAGGCCTCGGTGTCCGGCGGCACGCCGTTGCGTTGCGACGCCCAGATCATCTCGCCCAGGCACTCCATGATCTCGTGGTGGGCGTCGTGCTCGCCGCGCCGCGCCACCAGGGCGTCGTGGGCGGCGCGGATGCCGCGCGGCTGGTCGATCGAGATCTGCTCGGCGATCGACAGGTGCATCGACAGGTGCAGGAAGGGATTCGCCTTGCCGCCCTCGACCGAATAGTCGGCCGCGATCGCCGCCTCGACGTCCTCGAACTGCTCGTGGTATTCGGGATGCTGGACGATCCAGTCGGCCGCGATCGCGTCCATCGGGGTCAGGATTTCGCCGTTGCGGTGCTTGCGATAGGCTTCGCAGAAAAAGCGGCGCACGTCGTGCGAGGACGGAGTGAACATGGCGGAATGCGGCAGGAAGGGAAGGGAGCCGGCATTGTAGCGCGATGCCGGCCCGCCGTCACAGCGCCATGTCCGTGCCCGCGCCCGCGCTCTGGTACTGTTCGCGTATCGCCTTGCAATCCTCGGGCAGGGCGACGCTGGCCGGCTTGCCCAGTGTTTCCTCGTGCAGCAAAACCAGGTTGGCGGCAAAGCAGGCGCGCGCCGGTGTATCGGACGCAGCCAGCAGCTTGCCGCCGTCGATCTTGTCCAGGAAGTAATCCACCACCGGACGTGGCCAGTCGCTGCGTTCCTTGAAACGCGCTTCCAGTTCGGCGCGGGCTTGCGGGTCGCCGGCGCGCAGTTGGGCCAGGTAGAGCCACAGGGCGCCATTGCGGCCGGTGTGCCCTTCGCCCAGGCTGGCACGCAGGAGCGTGGCCGCCTGCTCCGGCTTGCCCTGCACCAGCATCCGTACGCCCAGCGACAGGCTCGCCTCGCGCTGGCCCAGCGCCGCCGCCCGCTCCAGATAAGCTTTCGCGGCCGCCGGATCCTTGTTCATGGCGCGCTCGGAAACCGCCATGCCCGCCATCGTGTACCAGGCGTCGGCATTGCCGGCTTCGGCTTCCTGGCGCATCCAGGGCCTGACTTCGCGCCGCGAATCGAACGGCTGGCCGCCGAGGTAGGACACGTACAGCTTGCCCTGGCTCATGGCGAACAGCACGCGGTGCGTGCGCAGGAAGTCGACGCCCAGCAGCACGTCGACGCTCAGCTGGCTGTCGATCACGTCGAACTCGGGATCGTGAACGGTGGCGTCGCCGATCCTGAAGGTGTCCGCCCTGGCGATCCAGGCGCCCACCGACTGTTTGCCGACGCCGTGGGCATTGGCCACGCGCTGCGCGCGCGGGCCATCGAGGTCGATGCCGGCCCGATGCGCCGCGCGCCTGGTGATGGTCGTGATCGATGCGCCGCTGTCGATCATGGCGGTCAGGCGCGCGCCGTTGATGTGGACGAAGAACTGCGGGTTCGCCGTCAGTTCGTCGTGCTGGCGAAACGGGATCACGCTCGCGTTCTTGTCCCAGTAGGCCAGCCAGGTGCTGCCGCAGCGTTGCGGACGGAAGAAGCGCAGTTCCTTGGTCGCCAGCGAGAATTCGAGGTCGCTCTGCAGCAGGAAGGCGGCGCCGACGATGGCGTCGAACCGCGGCGTAAACGAGGTTTCGCCGACGACCGACAGGTACAGGTCGCGGGCGCGCACCGGCCCGACGGTGAACTGCGCCACCCTGGCTTCGTACAGCCGCGACTTGCCGGCCACGCCCTGGACGTAGCGGCCGGTGGGCCGCTGGGTCAGGCCATGGCGTTCGACCCCGGTGCGGGTCAGGTAAGTGACCCCGGCGCCGGTGTCGGGCAGCAGGGTGGCGCGCTTGCCATTGATCTCGCCGGTCATCGTCAGTCCCAGGCCCGAGCCGGCGTAGTGCAGCGGCACCTGCGCTACCTGCAGGAACTGGCACGACGTTTGCGCCGCGGCAAGCAGGGGGAGGAAAAAGAGAAGGGGAGCGAGAAAAACGCTGAGCATCGAGGCAATAGAAGTCATGCCCCATTCTACTGGCACTAGTTGCTTTCGAAGCAATGCTCTGCGCATGAAATAGTGCGCGGGAGGGAAGTCTGGCGGAAACGGCGGCGCGGGCCACCGTTTCCGTAAAGACAAAAATTACTTGTTCGGCGAGAGCACCAGCGATTCTGGACCCGCCGGACTGGCGCCGCCCGCCACCGCGACCATGTCCTGGGCCGGCTTGGCCCCTTGCGACCTGCCATGCGGCTGGCGCAGGTAGCGCGCGCTGTGGCGCCGCTCGCCTTGCTGGCCCCTGGCCGGCCAGGTGACGAAGCGCGACAGTTCCTGCAGGGCGCGCTGGTAGACGTCGCGCTTGAACTCGATCACGACATCCAGCGGCACCCAGTAATCATGCCAGCGCCAGGCATCGAATTCCGGGTGGTCGGTCAGGCGCAGGTTGACTTCGTTGTCGCGCGCAATCATGCGCAACAGGAACCAGATCTGCTTCTGGCCGCGGTAATGGCCGCGGATCTCGCGCTTGATGAAGTGGTCGGGCACCTCGTAGCGCAGCCAGTCGCGGGTTCGCCCCATGATCTTGACGTGCTCCTGGCGCAGGCCGATTTCTTCCTCAAGCTCGCGGTACATTGCCTGTTCTGGCGTTTCCCCGTACTTGATACCCCCTTGCGGAAATTGCCATGAGTGCTCGCGCACCCGCTTGCCCCACCAGACCTCGTTGTTAGCGTTCAGCAGGATGATGCCGACGTTGGGCCGAAACCCTTCACGGTCGAGCATAAGTGCACCTCGATACTTTCTGCCGGCGGATCGTCCCTTATGTTTTTACCTACAAATTCTGTACGCCCGTGGGTCTTGCGCACCGCTTGCGCGGTGGATGCTGCTGTTTGCGGACCCTGTTTGTAGAAAGATTGGACGCATCAGCCGGCTAATCCTTTAAAATTAGGTCGATTATAACCCTCTCTTTTTAAAAAGAATTCACTGATATGCGCGCCTCACGATTTTTTATTTCAACTCTTAAAGAAGCGCCTTCCGATGCCGAGATCGTCAGCCACAAGCTGATGATGCGCGCCGGGATGATCAAGCGCCTGGGTTCCGGCATCTATACCTATATGCCGGTCGGGTTGCGCGTCATCCGCAAGGTCGAGGCGATCGTCCGTGAAGAAATGAACCGCGCGGGCGCGATCGAACTGCTGATGCCGCTGGTGCAGCCGGCCGAACTGTGGCAAGAGACGGGCCGCTGGGACAAGATGGGCGACGAGCTGATGCGCGTTAAGGACCGTCACGGCCGCGATTTCGCGATCCAGCCGACCTCCGAGGAAGTGGTCACCGACGTCGTGCGCAGCGAACTGAAATCGTACCGCCAGCTGCCGATCAACTTCTACCACATCCAGACCAAGTTCCGCGACGAGCGCCGTCCGCGCTTCGGCCTGATGCGCGGCCGCGAATTCACCATGAAGGACGCCTACTCCTTCGACCGCGACCTGGAAGGCATGCAGAAGTCCTACCAGACCATGTTCGACGCCTACACCAAGATCTTCAACCGCTTCGGCCTGAAGTTCCGCGCGGTGGCGGCCGACAACGGCGCCATCGGCGGCACCGGTTCGCATGAATTCCACGTCATCGCCAGCACCGGCGAAGACGCGCTGGTGTACTGCCCCGACTCGGACTACGCGGCCAATATGGAAGCGGCCGAAGCGGTGGCCAGCGGCACCCGCGGCGCGGCGACCCAGGCGCTGGCCAAGACCCCGACCCCGGGCAAGACCAAGTGCGAGAGCGTGGCCGAGCTCTTGAATCTGCCGCTGTCGCAGACCGTCAAGACCATCGCCCTGACCGTCGAGAGCGAAGAAGGCAAGAAGAGCTTCTGGGTGCTGCTGCTGCGCGGCGACCATGAGCTCAACGAGATCAAGGTCTCCAAGGTCGCCGGCCTGAAGGACTTCCGCTTCTCCACCGAGGCCGAGATTCTCGAGGTGTTCGGCACCGTGCCGGGCTACCTGGGTCCGATCAACACCAAGCTGCCGGTCAACGTCGTGGCCGACCGCACGGTCGCCAACATGGCCGACTTCGTGTGCGGCGCCAACGAGGCCGACTTCCACTACACGGGCGCCAACTGGGGCCGTGACCTGCCGGAGCCGGTCGTGGCCGACCTGCGCAACGTGGTCGAGGGCGACGCTTCGCCGGACGGCAAGGGCGTGCTGGCGATCGAGCGCGGCATCGAAGTGGGCCACGTGTTCCAGCTCGGCACCGCCTATTCGGAAGCGATGGGCGCGACCTTCCTAGACGAAGGTGGCCGTCCCGCGCCGCTGCAGATGGGCTGCTACGGCATCGGCGTGACCCGCATCCTGGGCGCGGCGATCGAGCAGAACTTCGACGACAAGGGCATCGTGTGGCCTGACGCCATCGCGCCGTTCGAGCTGGTGCTGTGCCCGATGGGCCTGGACCGCAGCGAGATGGTCAAGGAAGCCACCGAGAAGCTGTACACCGACATGCAGGCAGCCGGCATCGACGTCATCGTCGACGACCGCGGCCTGCGTCCGGGCGCGATGTTCGCCGACTGGGAGCTGATCGGCGTGCCGCACCGCGTCGTGATCGGCGAGCGTGGCCTGAAGGAAGGCAACCTGGAATACCAGGGCCGCCGCGACGAAGCGGCGAGCAGCGTGCCGGTGGCCGACATGGTCGCCTTCATCAAGGGCAAGCTGGGCAAGTGATGCGTCTGCGCCTCGCCTCCTGGATCGGAGGCGCCGTGCTCGCATGCGCCTTCGGCCTGGGTGGAGGAGAGGCGTTCGCCGGCAACCAGAAGGAAGAAGCGCTGTCGGATTCGGTGCGCCTGGCCCTGGCCAATGCCATCGCCGACGCGCGCCCGCCGCGGCCGACTTTCCGCACCGAGGCGGCGCGGGTGCGCTACCAAGCCTGGTTCCAGGAGATGTCGGGCCGGCTCGCCAAGCGCCTGCCCGACGTCCAGACCCGCACCGAATTCCTCGAGACGGTCTGGTATGAATCGACCCGCGCCGGCCTCGATCCGGGGCTGGTGCTGGGCCTGATCCAGGTCGAATCGGCCTATCGCAAGTACGCGATCTCGATCGCCGGCGCGCGCGGCTATATGCAGGTGATGCCGTTCTGGACCAAGGTGATCGGCGACGGCGACCGCCGCCGCCTGTTCCACATGCAGACCAATCTGCGCTATGGCTGCGCCATCCTGCGCATGTATATCGACATGGAAGCCGGTAACCTGTACCTGGCGCTGGGCCGCTACAACGGCAGCCGGGGCAAGCCGCAATACCCGAACGCGGTGCTGGCGGCGTGGAAGAAGTGGGAATTCAAGCACGGTATCTAGACCGGGCATGCTGTACAAAACCCCAACATTTCAGTTCACCAATGTGTCACGTTAGCAGTGTAGACTTTCCGCTTTCCCAAGCAGAGGACTGCATGCGACCGACCACTCTTGCCTCCGCCGCGCTGCTGGCGGCACTCGCCGGCTGCGCGACAACGCCGCCCGCTTCGACCCAATCCACCGCCGCACAAGGCGTCAACGCCGTCGACCACCGCGCGAAGAACGTCATCTTCTTCCTCGGCGACGGCATGGGCATCAACACCCTGACCGCGGCGCGCATCTTCGCCGCCGGCGAAGACGGCGAGCTGGCGATCGACAAGCTGCCCGAGTCGGCCTTCGTGAAGACCTTCTCGAACGATGCCCAGGTCACCGACAGCGCCGCCTCGATGGCGGCCTACATGACCGGCGTGAAACAGAATAACAATGTCGTCTCGATGTCCTTCGGCACCCGTGCGATCGCGCCGGGCAAGGATGCCAACGGCAACGCCCTGGTCAGCCGCTGCGAGAACGGCACCGCCGCAGTCACGCTGCTGGAACTGGCCAAGCGCCGCGGCATGGCGGTCGGCGTGGTCACCAATACCAGCGTCACCGACGCCACCCCGGCCTCGACCTATGCCCACGCCTGCCACCGCAAGCTGGAAACCGACATCGCCGCCAGCCTGGTGCCGGGCGGCGCCGGCTACAACCCGGCGCTCGGCGCGCGCGGCCTGGACGTGCTGTTCGGCGGCGGCGCCCAGTATTTCACGCCGTTCAACCGTGGCGGCAAGCGCGCGGACAACCGCGACCTGCTGGCCGAGCTGCAGGCCAGGGGCTTGCGCGTGGTGAGCGACACCGCGCAATTGAATGCCTTGCAGCCGGGCCAGCCGGCGGTCGGCCTGTTCGCGCCGAACCACATGGACTTCGACGCCACCCGCGACCCGGCGCGCCAGCCGGCCCTGCCGGCGATGGCGACCAAGGCGATCGAGCTGCTGGCGCCGAACCCGAACGGTTTCTTCCTGATGGTCGAGGGCGGCCTGATCGACCACGCCCTGCACGCGACCCTGGGCAAGCGCGCCCTGCAAGAGACGGTGACGTATAACGCGGCGCTGCAGGCGGCGATCGACCGCATGGAAGCGCTCGATCCGGGCCTCAAGAATACCCTGATCGTCGCCACCGCCGACCATGACCACACCCTGATCCTGAACGGCTACGCGGCCCGCACCGGCAAGACCACGCCGACCAACCCCGGCGTGATCGGCCTGGTGCGCAACGCCGACGGCAAGCCGGCCCTGGACGGCAAGGGCCAGCCATATACCATCATCGGCTTCGGCACCGGCGAGCAGCGCCACGCGGGCGACCGCACGGCGCACCTGAGCGACGAGGTCGTGACGCGCGACGACTACCACCAGGAAGCGGTGGTGCGCACCCGCACGGGCGCCGAGACCCATGGCGGCAGCGACGTCTACCTGGGCGCGACCGGCGCCAACGCCGAACTGTTCCGCGGGACCATCGACAACACCCGCGTGTTCAACCTGATCAAGACCGCCGCCGGCCTGTAAGCCGCGACCAGGAGCCACCATGACTTTCACACGTTTTACTCCGCTGCTGCTGGCCGCATGCGCATTTGTCCCATTTTCGGCTGCCTTTTCCACCCCGGCCGCCGCCCAGCAAAAGGCCAAGAACATCATCTTCTTCCTCGGCGACGGCATGGGCCCGACGACGATCACCGCCGCCCGCATTTATCGCGGCGGCGAGGACAGCCTGCTGCACTTCGAGCGCCTGATGGAGCGCACCGCGCGCATCAAGACGTATTCGGCCGACTACCAGACCACCGACAGCGCGCCGTCGATGGGCGCCTACATGACCGGCGTGAAGATGAACAACGACGTCATCTCGCAGGCTGGCGCGCGTCCGATCGATCCGAGCAAGGACGGCATCGACCAGTGCGGCGCCAACAACGGCACGCCGGCCGTGACGATCCTGGAACTGGCCAAGGCCCGGGGCAAGGCGACCGGCGCCGTCACCACCACCGAACTGACCCACGCCACGCCCGCATCGACCTTCGCGCACAGCTGCAGCCGCGACTCTGTCTATGCCATCGCGCAGCAGATCGTGCCTGGCGGCGCCGGCTACAACAAGGCGCTGGGCGACGGCGTGGATGTGCTGATGGGAGGAGGGCGCAACCACTTCACGCCGCGTGACGCCGCCGCCAATCCCAAGGGCCGGCCCGACGGGCGCGACCTGATGGCCGAATTCGCCGGCGCCGGCTACTACGTGGCAGGCACCCGCGCCGGCATGATGTCGGCGCAGCCGGGCCGCAAGTTCGTAGGCATCTTCAGCGCCACCAGCCATCTCGACTACTCGTACCAGCGCCGCCCGGAGCAGCCGACCCTGGCCGAGATGACCGGGAAGGCGATCGACCTGCTGTCGAAGAATCCGAACGGTTTCTTCCTGATGGTCGAAGGCGGCAAGATCGACCACGCCCTGCACGACACCCGCGCCAAGCATGCGCTGGAAGAGACGGTGGCCTTCGACGATGCCCTGCAGCTGGCGATCGAGCGCATGCGCGCCATCGATCCGGGCCTGCAGAATACGCTGATCGTGCTGACCGCCGACCATGACCACACGATGCAGATCAACGGCTATCCGAAGCGCGGCAATCCGATCACCGACATCGTGCGCGACTATGCGTCGGGCGAGCCGAAGAAGGATGCGGACGGTAAGACTTTCACCACCCTCGTGTTCGGCAACGGCCCGAACCGCCCGGACGTGCGCGCCGACGTCGACAGCGTGGTGGCGCAGAGCGACGATTACCATCAGGAAACCGGCGTGCACAAATCGTCGGAAACCCATGGCGGCGGCGACGTCAAACTGTATGCGACCGGGGCCGGATCGGCGCCGTTCAAGGGCACGATCGAGAATACCCAGGTGTTTCACCTGATGAAAGCCGCAGCGGGCTTGTAATGGATTCGGATCGGCGCAGCGCCGATCCGAAAGGTTATTAACCGGTTGCCACTATTATTTACAGCCGAATAACAAAAAGCCCCGGGTTTGAAACCGGGGCTTTTTTAAGCTTGAAGCTTTTGAAATAGCCGGTGGCTTATTTCAGGTGATCCGAAATGAGTTTGGTCATTTCGAACATCGAGACTTGTGCCTTGCCGCCGAAAACGGCTTTCAGCTTGTCGTCGGCATTGATCATGCGACGATTCGCTGCGTCTTGCAGGTCTTTCGACTTGATGTAATCCCAGACCTTCTTGGTCACTTCGGTGCGCGGCAGCGGCTTGTCGCCGACGACGGCGGCCAGCGTGGCGGACGGGGTCATGGCTTTCATGAAAGCAGCATTCGGCTTGCGCGCGGCTGCCGGCTTATCGGCCGACTTCGCTGCTGGTGCTGCCTTTTTTGCTGCCGGCTTGGCCGCTGCAGCAGGCTTGGCAGCGGCTTTTTTTGCTGGCGCTGCAGTGGTTTTTTTGGCTGTTGCCATCTTCGAGCCTCCTAAAACGAACACGTGGAAAAGTGCGTAATTTATCGCACGCCTATATTGGTAGCGTTTTACAGTTCGTGCAAGTCTTTTTCAAAACTTTTTCACTCGTAAAACCCGCCGAATGGGCGTTATCGCACACAACAACGCATGAGAACGAAAAAACGCTGACAAGCGGCGTAAAAAAAACCGCGCAAAGCGATACTTTGCACGGTTCTCGCCGATTGGCATGCGGATTAGCGCAAGCCGGGCATCATCCCCTTCATCCCGCGCATCATCTTCATCAGGCCGCCGCCCTTGAGCTTTTTCATCATGGTCTGCATCTGGTCGTACTGGTTCAGCATGCGGTTGACTTCCTGCACCTGCACGCCCGCGCCGGCCGCGATGCGGCGCTTGCGGTTGGCCTTGATCAGCTCGGGCTTGGCGCGCTCCGCCGGGGTCATCGAATCGATGATGCCGACCATGCGGCGCACCGATTTCTCGGCCTGGTCCATATTGGCGCCGCTCGCGGCCTGCTGGAACTGGGCCGGGAGCTTGTCCATCAGGCCGGCCATGCCGCCCATTTTCTTCATTTGCGTGAGCTGCGCCTTGAAGTCGTTCATGTCGAAACGGCCGCCGGCCTTGATCTTGTTGGCCATTTCGGCCGCGGCTTCGGCGTCGACGCCCTTGCGCGCTTCTTCGACCAGCGCCAGGATGTCGCCCATGCCCAGCACGCGGTTGGCCATGCGGGTGGGATCGAAGGCTTCCAGGCCATCGAGCTTTTCGGACACGCCGGCGAACTTGATCGGCTTGCCGGTCACGTGACGCACCGACAGCGCCGCGCCGCCGCGCGAATCGCCATCGAGCTTGGTCAGCACGATGCCGGTCAGGGGCAGGGCGTCGTTGAAGGCCTTGGCGGTGTTGATCGCATCCTGGCCCAGCATGGCGTCGACCACGAACAGGGTCTCGACCGGGTTGACGGCGCCGTGCACGGCGGCGATCTCCTGCATCATCGCCTCGTCGATGCCCAGGCGGCCGGCGGTGTCGATGATCAGGACGTCGTGGTAATGCTTCCTGGCCCAGTCCAGCGCGTTGCGGGCGATGTCGACCGGCTTGTCGTTGGCGGTGGACGGGAAGAAGTCGGCGCCCACCTGCTTGGTCACCGACTCCAGCTGGGCGATCGCGGCGGGACGATAGACGTCGGCCGAGACGGTCAGGACTTTTTTCTTCTTTTGTTCCTTGAGGTACTTGGCCAGCTTACCAGTGGTGGTGGTTTTACCCACACCCTGCAGGCCGGCCATCAGGATGATCGCCGGCGGCTGCTGGGCGAAGGAAATCTGGGTGGCTTCAGGGCCGAGGTCGGCGCCCATCAGGGCGGCCAGCTCTTTCTGCACCACGCCGACCAGGGCCTGGCCGGGCGACAGCGAGCCGACGACTTCTTCGCCCAGGGCTTTTTCCTTGACCTTGGCGATGAATTCGCGCACCGCCGGCAGCGCTACGTCGGCCTCGAGCAGGGCCATGCGCACTTCGCGCAGCATTTCCGCGGTGTTCGCCTCGGTCAGGCGGGCCTCGCCGCGCATGGTCTTGACGACCTTGGCAAGGCGTTGGGTGAGGTTATCTAGCATGTCTACCTAATAGAAAGAAGCGCAAGAAAAAAGCGCAGTCGGATCTGGCGCAGGTCGCCAACGCATCATTTTACCTTGCAGCGCGGCCTCCCGGCATAGCGCGCCTGGCCGATCCTGGCCGAACCTGTCCGAACCTGCCCTGTACCGGCCATTTTTGCCGAATGCCGTCGCCTTTTGGGATAGCGCAAACACAAGCCGCGGTCGCCATGGTGTATTGCCTACTCGCCTTTCCGGCAAGCATTAGTGTTAACAATCGGTCCAAGGAGAACTGATATGAGGGAGATGTTTGGCAAGACATTGGTCGCGCTCACCCTGGTGGCCGCCGGCGGCAGCGCCACGGCCCAGGACGTGGTGCGGCTGGGGAATCTCAAGCTGGCGCATTTCGGCGCCGTGTCCTATATCAAGGAAATCGCCCCAAGCTGCGGCATCCGGGTCGAGGAAAAGATGTTCGCCAAAGGGCTGGACATCATGCAGGCCATCATCGCCGGCGAGCTGGACGTGGGCGCCACCGCGTCCGAGGCCGCGATCCAGGGCCGCGCCGGCGGCGCTCCGGTGGTGGTGGTGGCCGGTTTCGCGCGCGGCGGGGCGCGGCTGGTGGCGCGGCCCGAACTGAAGATCGCGTCCATCCTCGAGCTCAAGGGCAAACGCGTGGGCGTCACCCGCGGCGGCATCCAGGAAGTGCTCCTGATGGCCGAACTGGCGCGCAACAAGCTGAGCGCCGACACCAGCGGCCGCAAGGACGTGCAGCTGGTGTACCTGTCCTATCCGGAGCTGAACCAGGCGCTGCTGGGCCGGCACATCGACGCGATGATGCAATCCGAGCCGCAATCGTCGCAGGCGATCAATATGGGTTTCGGGAAGGAAGTCATGAAGCCCTACGGGACGCCGATCGGCGAGCCGGTGCGCACCATGGTCATGACCGAGAAGTTCTACCGCGAGCGCCGGCCGCTGGCCGAGAAGTTCATGCGCTGCTTCGTCCAGGCCACGCGCACCTTCATCGACCGGCCCGACGTCGCCGAACACTATGTGCGCCAGTCGATGTTCAAGGGCCAGATCACGGTGGCCGACTTCCGCGCGGCGATGGCCAATTCGCCGTACTCCTACGACATCACGCCCCAGCACATCCAGGTCACGACCGACGTCATGGCGCAGACCGGGGTGGGGCGCATGGCGCGTCCGCCGCTGGCCAGCGACTGGGTCCGCACCGACCTGCTGGCCTCGGCCAAGAAAAGCCTGAACATCCAGTAAAGGGAGACGACATGGAACGCATCGAACGACGCAAGACGCCGCGCCGGGGTTCGCGCAATGCGCGGCTCCGATGGAACGACGCCACCGGCCTGGTGGTGCCGGTGCTGGCGATCGCGCTCTGGCAATGGGTGGCGGCCAGCGGCCTGGTCGACCGCCAGGTGCTGCCGGCGCCGCTGGACGTGTGGCGCAAATGGGTCGACTACCTGCTCCCGCTCGAGCCGTTCGCGCAGTACACCGACGGCGGCTGGCTCAAATGGGCGCTGTCGGGCGAATTGCCGGTCGACGTCGTCGCCAGCCTGTACCGGGTGGTGGTGGGCTTCGCCATCGGCGCCGGGCTGGCGTTGCCGCTCGGGCTGGCGATGGGCGCCAGCCAGCGCGTGCACGCCTGGATGAATCCCCTGGTGCAGGTGCTGCGGCCGATCCCTCCGATCGCCTACATCCCGCTGGCGATGCTGTGGTTCGGGCTCGGCAATCCGCCGGCGGTGTTCCTGATCGCGATCGGGGCGTTCTTTCCGGTGTTGATGAACACGATCGCCGGCGTGCGCCAGGTCGACGGCATCTATCTGCGCGCGGCGCACAACCTCGGCGCCGGCAAGCTGACGATGTTCCTGC
This sequence comes from Massilia timonae CCUG 45783, assembly GCF_000315425.1. Lineage (GTDB taxonomy): Bacteria > Pseudomonadota > Gammaproteobacteria > Burkholderiales > Burkholderiaceae_D > Telluria > Telluria timonae. The sequence goes on from NZ_JH992922.1 coordinate 1,726,167, forward strand.
GCGTGATCCTGCCGGCGGCGGTGCCCTACATCCTGTCCGGCGTGCGGATCGGGATCGGCACCGCCTTCATCGTCGTGATCGTGGCCGAGATGATCGCCGTGAACAGCGGCCTGGGTTTCCGCATCTCGGAGGCGCGCGAGTACTTCTGGTCCGACAAGGTCATCGCCGGGATGATCAGCATCGGCGTGCTGGGCCTGTTGATCGACATCGGCGTGAATCGGCTGAACAACCATCTGCTGCGCTGGCACCGCGGCCTGGAGCACTGACATGAACGACATCCATATCCGCATCGAAGGCGTCAATAAAGTGTTCGGCGCCGAAGACCATGAAGTCGTGGCCCTGCAGGACATCGACCTGGACATCCCTCGCGGGCAGTTCACCTGCCTGCTCGGCCCTTCCGGCTGCGGCAAGTCGACCCTGCTCAATGCGGTGGCCGGCTTCGCGCCGCCGTCCTCGGGCGCGATCCTGGTCGACGGCCGCCCGGTCACCGGGCCGGGGCCGCAGCGCGGCATGGTGTTCCAGGAATACGCGCTGTTTCCCTGGATGACAGTCGAGCAGAACATCCGCTTCGGCCTCGAGATCAAGCGCATGCGCGGGCCGGAGATCGAGCGCCGGGTGAGCGACCTGCTGGGGCTGCTGTCGCTGGCCCTCGATTCGCCGATCCTGCTGATGGACGAACCCTTCGGCGCGCTCGACGCGCTCACCCGGCGCAACCTGCAGGACGAGCTGCTGCGCCTGTGGGCCGAGCTGAAAAAGACGATCCTGTTCGTCACCCACAGCATCGAGGAGGCGATCTACCTGGCCGACCGCATCGTCGTGATGACCTACCGGCCGGGGACGATCAAGCGCGACCTCCTGGTCGAGATCGCGCGCCCGCGCGATCCGGCGGCGCCGGAATTCAACCAGCTCAAGCGCGAGCTGGGGCTGATGGTGATGGAAGAGCAGGCGCGGCATCACAACGACGAGTTGCGGATGGCGGCGGTGGATTGAACGCCCGCCACATATATATATGCATGGCGTCGCCATCGGCGGGGCGGGAGGGGCTTCCCACCGGCGTTCGCCGATGGTGTAGACTCTTATTATGCAGAACTCCCTCTTCCTTGCCGCTGCCTTCCTGTACGCGGTATGCGCCCTGCTGCCGTCGCGGCTGGGCGCCGTCATCTCTGGCGTGACCGCCGGGGCCTGGGCCCTGCATGGCGTCGCGCTCGGCATGGACGTGATGGTGCCGGGACGGCTGCGGGTCGGCTTCGCCATCATGATTTCCAGCGCCTTGTGGGTCTCGGTGGCCGCCTACTGGTTCGAGAACCGCAATTTCGCCCTCGACGGTCTGCGCCGCCTGGTGATGCCGTTCGCGGCGGCGGCCACCCTGTTGCCGCTGCTGTTCCCGGGCACCCTGACGCCGCTGGCCGGCAAAACCGCCGCCTTCGGCTGGCATATCGCGGTCGCGGTGCTGGCCTACAGCACCCTGACCATCGCCGCGTTCCACGCCGTGCTGATGGCGCTGCAAGAAACGCGGCTGCATACCCGCACCGCCGGCGGCGGCTGGTTTGGCTCCGCGCTCGACCAGCTCCCGGCGTTGCTCACCATGGAAAAACTGTTGTTCCGTGTGATCTGGATCGGCTTCGTCCTGCTCAGCCTGACGGTCCTGTCGGGCTTCGTGTTCTCCGAACAGGTGTTCGGCCGGCCGCTGCTGCTCGACCACAAGAGCGTGTTCGCGCTGCTCTCGTGGGCGCTGTTCGCGGCGCTGCTGGCCGGGCGCAAGTGGCAGGGCTGGCGCGGCAAGACCGCGCTGCGCTTCACGCTGGCAGGCTTCGCCACCCTGGCGCTGGCCTACGTCGGTAGTCGCTTCGTGCTCGAAGTCGTCCTGCACCGGGGAGTCTACTGATGCGTATCTTGTTCTGGATTGCCCTTATCGTCCTCGTGGTCTTCGCCGTGCGCAGCAAGCTGCGCGCGCTCGCCAAGCGCAACGGGGTTCCTCCGCATATGCAGCGCGGCCCGGCCGCGCCGACCGGCCAGATCGAGGCCATGGCCCAGTGCGCCCATTGCGGCGTGTATTTCCCGGCGTCCGAGTCGGTGCACGCCGACGGCCAGGACTACTGCTCGCCAGGCCACGTGCGCCTGCCGCCCAAGTAGTTGAAGCCCGCGTCCGGCAGGCTGTCGGCGGGCGCGCGCGTCACCCTGTGGCGTTCGCTCCAGACCTTCACCGTCACCCGCATCGTCATCGCCCTGGTGCTGCTGCTGTACCTGGGCGTCGACCTGGAAAGCGGACAGCTGCGCCCGGACCCGGTCAACACCGAAACCTGCGTCTTCTATGTGCTGGCCGCCGCGCTGTTCGCGCTGGCGGCGCGCTGGCAACGGCGTTTCCTGATCCAGCTCGGGGTGCAGATCGGCGTCGACCTGGCCGTGATCTCGCTGCTGTATATCGCCGCCGGCGGCATGCGCAGCGGCCTGGGCATCCTCTATCTGTTCCCGCTGGCCGGCGCCGCGATCCTGGCGCCGCTGGTGCTGGCGCTGTTCTCGGCGGCGGTCGCGACGCTGTTCCTGCTCGGGCTGAACGTCTGGCAGCTGGTGGTCGAGGGGCGCGACCCGCCGCTGATGCAGGCCGGCCTGTTCGGCGCCGCCTTCTTCGCCGGCGTATTGATGGTCAACCGCCTGGCGGCGCGCCTGCTCAAGCAAGAGGAGCTGGCGGCCCGGCACGGCGCCGACCTGCGCATCCAGCAGGCGATCAACGAGATCGTGATCGCCGACGTCGGCGACGGCATCCTGGTGGTGGGGGAGGACGGCGCGGTCTTCACCGGCAACCCGGCGGCGCGCCGCATGCTGGGCCTGCAGGTCGACGCCGGTTTTTTGCTGCATGCCGTGCCGGCCTTCGAGCCGGTGGCGCTGGCCTTCGACGCCTGGCTGGCCGGCCCCGACAACGACAAGGCCTTCGTCACCCTGAAACCCTACCGCGAAGGCGACGGCGCCGGCGATGGTGAAGCTGAAATTCGCGGCCGGCGCGACCAGCCGGTGCACCTCAAATTGCGCTTCGCGCGCGTGGCCGACGGTGTCGACGCGGCCGGCCGCAGCGTGATCTTCATGCAGGACGTGAGCGCCATCGAAAACCAGGCGCAGCAACTCAAGCTGGCCTCGATGGGCCGCCTGACCGCCAGCATCGCGCACGAGGTGCGCAACCCGCTGTCGGCGATCGGCCACGCCACCGAGCTGCTGGCCGAAGACCTGCACGGCCCGGCCGAGGTGCGCCTGCTGAAGATCGTGCGCGACAACGTGACGCGCGTGAACCGCATGGTGGAAGACATCCTGCAGCTGTCGCGCAAGGCCCAGCCGAACGGCGAACCGGTGGCGCTCGGCCCGTTCCTGGAAGAGTTGAAGGCCGAATTCTGCGAAATCCACGGCCTGGCCGTAATGCCGCTAAGTTAACGATCTTTGCGGCATTTTTTCGTTGTAAACGTGGCTCAGAAATGTTAACTTTCGGCCATGCTTTCTGATGCCATCCCCCTCGTCATTGACCTACCTAATCCTCTTGAGTGGAGCCGCCTTGGCGAACATCTGCCCTACGAATGGGTGGAAGCTGCGTTAGTAGCGAACGATAAAGCGACTATCCGCTCTCGGCGGTTACCCGCGCAGCAGGTCGTCTGGCTAGTCATTGCTCTGGCGATCTATCGACACCGTTCCGTCAAGGACATTGTCGACTCGCTCGACCTGGCATTGCCCGAGTTGGCAGACCGTTGCATCACCTCCAGCGCGACAACGCAAGCTCGACAACGCTTGGGCTCCGAGCCGCTTGAATGGTTGTTTCACAAGTCGTCGCGGCAGTGGATTGCGCACGATGAAGCGCATTATCTGTTCAAGGGCTTGCATCTGCTTGCCATGGATGGCACGACATTGCGCCTGGCAGATAGCCCAGACAATCGCGAGCACTTTGGTTCTCAAATCTACCCCAACAACAAGGTTGCCAGCTATCCACAAGCACGCGGCGTGACCCTGATGATGATGGAAACCCAACTGATCCGTGATGCCCGTTTTGGACGCTACGACATCAGCGAAACGACGCATGCCCACTCTCTGCTCGAGAGCATTCCTGACGACTCGCTCACTGTGTTTGACCGAGGCTTTCTGTCAGCGCAACTACTATGCAATCTCGTCAACCATGGAACGAATCGACACTTCCTTGTGCCCGCCAAGAGCAACACCAAATGGACTCTAATCCTAGGCACGGACGACGATGGCATCGTGGAAATGATTGTCTCGCCTGCTGCACGCAAAAAAGATCCCGCTCTGCCAGAGACTTGGCGCGTGCGCGCCGTAAGAACACCGGATGACGGATCGGGAAAACAGCGGTACCTGCTTACGTCGCTGATGGATAGCAAGAAGTTCAAGGCGGTTGACTTGATTACTTGTTATCTCCGACGCTGGCGTATCGAAACAAGTTATAGGGAACTGAAGCAGTCAATGATGGGCTCGGAGTTGACTCTGCGCAGCATGACGGTCAGCGGTACCGAGCAGGAAATCTGGGGGGCGATGATCGCTTATAACCTGATTCGCGTTGAGATCGCCAAGGCCGCGCTGGAAGCGAAATGCGAACCGACGAGCATCAGTTTTACTACTGCCCTGATGACCATCCAGAACGAGTTGATGATGACGGGCCCAGCAACAGCACAAGGGAGGATACCGGAGATGCTTAAGCGCTTACGTGGACGGTTGGTACTTGAACTGAAAGCGCAACGACCCGGACGAAAATTTGACCGCGTCGTTAAGGCAGTAGCTCAACGGTATCCAGAAAAACGGCTATCGAGAAAACCTTAACTTAGCGGCATTA
>NZ_JH992922.1:1731085-1967247 GCF_000315425.1 Massilia timonae CCUG 45783
GATCCGGGCGGCAGCGCGGTGCGCTTCGATCCGCTGCACCTGCACGAGGTCTTGCTCAACCTGCTGAACAACGCGGTGCGCTACGCCAGCCGCCAGCCGGCCAGCATCCGCATCTTTCCGGCGCGCGACGCCGCCGGCCGGCGCGAGCTGCACGTGCAGGACGACGGCCCCGGCATCACGCCGGAAGTGCGCGACCACCTGTTCGAGCCCTTCTATACTACGTCGAGCAAGGGGACCGGCCTGGGACTCTACCTGGCGCGCGAACTGTGCCTGAACAACGATGCGAAACTCGATTATGAATACCGGTTCGACCCGTCCGCGCTGGGACCGCGCAAGGCCAGCGGCCGCTTTGTCATCACTTTCGCGCTCGAGTAAGCCATGAGCGCGCCCCGCATCCTGGTGCTCGACGACGAAGCCGACCTGCGCGAGCTGCTCGAGATCACCCTGCTCAAGATGGGCCTGGACGTCGACAGCGCCGCCACGTTGCGCCAGGCACGTGCCTTGTTCGAGGAACACGACTACGCGCTGGTGCTGACCGATATGCGCCTGCCGGACGGCCTGGGGCTGGAACTGGTGCGCGAGATCGCCGCCTCGGGCAAGGGCACGCCGGTCGCCGTGATCACCGCCTACGGCAGCGCCGAGAACGCGGTGGTGGCGCTCAAGGCCGGCGCCTTCGACTACATCGCCAAGCCGGTGGCGCTCGACGCGCTGCGCGTGATGGTGCGCTCGGCCCTGAAACTGTCGGAAGGGGGCGCCGCGGCGCCTGACGGTGGAGCGATTGCTTCGCGCATGATCGGCCATTCCGCGGCGATGCAGTCGCTGCGGGCGCAGATCGCGCGCCTGGCGCGCTCGATGGCGCCGATCTCGATCACCGGCGAATCCGGCAGCGGCAAGGAGCTGGCGGCGCGCGAGATCCACGCCCAGAGCTCGCGTGCAGGTAAACCCTTCGTGGCGGTGAACTGCGGCGCGATCCCCGAAACCCTGATGGAGGCCGAGTTCTTCGGCTACCGCAAGGGCGCCTTCACCGGCGCGGCCGAGGAGCGCGACGGCTTCTTCCAGGCCGCCAACGGCGGCACCCTGATGCTCGACGAAGTGGCGGACTTGCCGCTGGCGATGCAGGTCAAGCTGCTGCGCGCGATCCAGGAGCGGCGCGTGCGCAAGATCGGCGCGACGAGCGAAGAGCCGGTCGACGTGCGCATCATCAGCGCCACCCACCAGGACCTGGCGCGCTGCGTCGAGACGGGCAAGTTCAGGCAAGACCTGTTTTATCGCCTGAACGTGATCGAGCTGGCGCTGCCGCCGCTGCGCGAGCGGCTGGACGACCTGCCCCTGCTGGCGAACGGCATCCTGGACCGGCTGGCCGGGCCGGGGCAGGCGTCGCTCGGGCCGGGCGTGCTGGAGGCATTGAAGGCGTATTCCTTCCCCGGCAATGTGCGCGAGCTGGAGAACGTGCTGGAGCGGGCGCTGGCGTTCGCCAACGATGGCGTGATCCAGGTCGGGGACTTGTCGCTCAAGGCGGCGCGGCCGGTGGAAGGAGGGCGGAAGGACGACGGCACCGCTGCGCCGGTTGCCGCAGCGGAGCCGACATTGGTGAACCCGGTCGCTGATCCGGCGCCACCGCATGCACCCAAGGCGGCGCCTGCTCCGGTCGCCCTCGGCCCCGCCGAACTTCCGAGCAACCTGCCAGAGTATCTTGAGCAGGTCGAACGCGACATCATCGGCCGCGCGCTGCAGCAGACCCAGTTCAACCGCACCCAGGCGGCGAGCCTGCTGGGGATCAGCGTGCGCCAGCTGCGTTATCAGATGCAGAAACTGGACATCAGCGCGCCGGACGATTGACGACATGCGTAGGGTTGGCGGCTCTGCCGCCGACGCGTTCAAGGGGCGCCAACGATCACTGCGTCGGCAGGATTTGCCGCCCTATGATCGCCTCCAGTCACCTGGTTATGTTACTTTATGGTAATTATTTTGGTGCAAAATGCGCTGTGGCGGAGCATGCGCGCCTCGTTTTGATTCCTACGTAATTTGCCCATTTGGCGCAGATTTTTCTGATGTTAGTGCTTGCTCACCGTGTGCTGCCCTTCTTTTGTACGACGCTGAAATGTCAAGACTGCGCACGCCAAAAAACAAAAAAAATGACCATTTATTAGCTTGCCTCGATCGCAAGCGAGGTACTACAATTAGTCTCATATCAAAGCTTGGCACTAGATGTAGTGGTAGCAGACCGAACGGTACTAGCATTTTGGCCAGCTGAGAGTTGTCCGCACGTTGTCCACAAGTTGCCCACAAATTGCCCACACGTTTGTTCAGCGACTTGTCTATTAAGCATCTGCTGACAAGCTTTATTTACATATTCTTAACCCTGCTTCTCTGGTTTGCCAGCATCGGCCACCGGCTGGCGGGGATTTGTTTTGCTTTTAATTTTGTTGACGGACCGCGGCGCCATCCGCCACCCGGTTCTCATGTACAAAGGCGGTCCGCCGCTCATCCTGGAGGCTCAATGCAAACAGCACAGAACATCTCGATCAACCAACACGTCACCCCAGGATCGGCGTCGACCAGCCCAACCCCGGCCGAGATCGTCGCGCGCGGCGATTACCGCGTCATCCGCCGCAACGGCGCCGTCGTCGCTTTCGAGCCGAACAAGATCTCGGTCGCGATGACCAAGGCCTTCCTGGCCGTGGCCGGCGGCCAGGGCGCGGTCTCGGCGCGCATCCGCGAACTGGTGGAACAGCTGACCGGCAACGTGGTGGCCGCGCTGGTGCGCCGCCAGCCGAACGGCGGCACCTTCCACATCGAAGACGTGCAGGACCAGGTCGAGCTGTCGCTGATGCGTTCGGGCGAACACGACGTCGCGCGTGAATACGTGCTGTACCGCGCCAAGCGCATGGACGAGCGCCGCGCGGCCAAGGAAGCTCTAGGTGGCGCGCCGGTCGCCGCGCCGCAGATCCACGTGGTCGACGGCGGCGAACGCCGCCTGCTGGACATCAACGACGTCCACGCCCTCGTGAACGCCGCCTGCTCGGGCCTGGAAAAGCACGTCGACGCCGACGCGATCGTCGCCGAGACCCTGAAGAACCTGTACGACGGCGTGCCGGTCGAAGAGCTGTACAAGTCCGCCATCCTGGCTGCTAGAGCCCTGATGGAAAAAGACCCGGCCTACAGCCAGGTGACCGCGCGCATCCTGCTGCACACCATCCGTAAAGAAGTGTTCGGCCACGAAGTGCCGCAAGCCGGCGCCGCCGCCGAATACCTGACCTACTTCCCGCAATACGTGGCGAAGGGCATCCAGGCCGAGCTGCTGGACGAAGAGCTGGGCAAGTACGACCTCGAGCGCCTGGCGAAGGCCATCGTCGCCGACCGCGACCTGCAGTTCGGCTACATCGGCCTGCAGACCCTGTACGACCGCTACTTCCTGCACGTGCGCGACGTGCGCATCGAGATGCCGCAGGCCTTCTACATGCGTGTCGCGATGGGCCTGGCCCTGCGCGAAGACGACCGCGAAGCGCGCGCCATCGAGTTCTACAACCTGCTGTCGTCGTTCGACTTCATGAGCTCGACCCCGACCCTGTTCAACTCGGGCACCCGCCGCTCGCAGCTGTCGTCGTGCTACCTGACTACCGTCGGCGACGACCTGGAAGGCATCTACGACGCCATCAAGGAGAACGCGCTGCTGTCGAAGTTCGCCGGCGGCCTGGGCAACGACTGGACTCCGGTGCGTGCGCTGGGCTCGCGCATCAAGGGCACCAACGGCCGTTCGCAGGGCGTGGTCCCGTTCCTGAAAGTGGTCAACGACACCGCCGTGGCGGTGAACCAGGGCGGCAAGCGCAAGGGCGCGGTCTGCGCCTACCTGGAAACCTGGCACCTGGACATCGAAGAATTCCTGGACCTGCGCAAGAACACCGGCGACGACCGCCGCCGCACCCACGACATGAACACCGCGAACTGGATTCCCGACCTGTTCATGAAGCGCGTGATGGAAAAGGGCAGCTGGACCCTGTTCTCGCCGTCCGAGACGCCAGACCTGCACGATCTGACCGGCAAGGCCTTCGAGAAAGCCTACCTGGCCTATGAAACCAAAGCGGCCAACGGCGAAATGGCGGTCTTCAAGAAGATCGAAGCCATGGACCTGTGGCGCAAGATGCTGTCGATGCTGTTCGAAACCGGCCACCCATGGATCACCTTCAAGGACCCATGCAATATCCGTTCGCCGCAGCAGCACGTGGGCGTGGTGCACTCGTCGAACCTGTGCACCGAGATCACCCTGAACACCAGCGCCGACGAAATCGCCGTCTGCAACCTGGGCTCGGTGAACCTGCCGCAGCACATGAAGGGCGATGGCCTGGACCACGTCAAGCTGCAAAAGACCATCCGCACCGCGATGCGCATGCTGGACAACGTCATCGACATCAATTACTACGCGGTGGAAAAGGCGCGCAACTCGAACCTGCGCCACCGTCCGGTGGGCATGGGCGTCATGGGTCACCAGGACTGCCTGCACATGATGCGCATCCCGTTCGCGTCGGAGCAAGCGGTGAAGTTCGCCGACGTTTCGATGGAAGCGGTCTGCTACTACGCCTACCTGGCGTCGACCGAGCTGGCCGAAGAACGCGGCCGCTACGAGACCTACACCGGCTCGCTGTGGGACCGCGGCATCCTGCCGCAGGACTCGATCAAGCTGCTGGCGGAAGAACGCGGCGGCTACCTGGAGCAGGACACCAGCGAATCGATGGACTGGACCCCGGTGCGCGAGCGCATCAAGCAGTTCGGCATGCGTAACTCGAACTGCGTGGCGATCGCCCCGACCGCGACCATCTCGAACATCATCGGCGTGTCGGCCTGCATCGAACCGACCTTCCAGAACCTGTACGTGAAGTCGAACCTGTCGGGCGAATTCACCGAGATCAACTCGTACCTGGTGCGCGACCTGAAAGCGCGCGACCTGTGGGACGAAGTCATGATCGCCGACCTGAAGTACTTCGACGGTTCGCTCTCGAAGATCGACCGCGTGCCGCAAGACCTGCGCGACATCTACGCAACGGCCTTCGAAGTCGAGCCGAAGTGGCTGGTGGAAGCCGCCTCGCGCCGCCAGAAGTGGATCGACCAGGCCCAGTCGCTGAACATCTACATGGCCGGCGCCTCGGGCAAGAAGCTGGACGAGACGTACAAGCTGGCGTGGCTGCGTGGCCTGAAGACCACCTACTACCTGCGCACCATCGCCGCGACCCACCTGGAGAAGTCGACCACCCGCACCGGCGCCCTGAACGCCGTGCCGGTCTCGGGCGGCCTGCAGGCAGGTCATGCAGCGCCGGCAGCCGCTTCGGTGGCCGCCGCCGCGGCAGCGGCGCCAGCCGCACCGGAAGCCGAAGGCGCCGCCTGCTACCTGCGTCCGGGCGACGCCGGTTTCGACGAGTGCGAAGCCTGCCAGTAATGCTGTAACCGGGTGCGGGCCGACCGGACGGTCGCCCGCACCATCATCTCCGCTATCAACACATCATGTGGCCTCACCGCGCTTGTTCGCGCCAGGCCACGACAGAAGGAAATCACCATGCTCTCTTGGGACGACGAACCAACCAGCGCCCAGCGCGCCCCACAAGCCGCCAATCCAGAAGGCGCTCCCGCCGCTGAAGTGGCCAAGCGCGTCAACGCCGACGACAAGCGCATCATCAATGGCGAAACCGACGTCAACCAGCTGGTGCCGTTCAAGTACAAGTGGGCATGGGACAAGTACCTGGCCGGCTGCGCGAACCACTGGATGCCGCAAGAAGTGAACATGCAGCGCGACATCGAGCTGTGGAAGAACCCGAACGGCCTGTCGGAAGACGAGCGCCGCCTGGTCAAGCGCAATCTGGGCTTCTTCGTGACCGCCGACTCGCTGGCCGCGAACAACATCGTGCTGGGCACCTACCGCCACATCACCGCCCCCGAGTGCCGCCAGTACCTGCTGCGCCAGGCTTTCGAAGAGGCGATCCACACCCACGCCTACCAGTACATCGTCGAATCGCTGGGCCTGGACGAAGGCGAGATCTTCAACGCTTACAACGAGATCGAATCGATCCACGACAAGGACCAGTTCCTGATCCCGTTCATCGACGTCCTGACCAACCCTGACTTCAAGACCGGCACGGTCGAGAACGACCAGAAGCTGCTGAAGTCGATCATCGTCTTCGCCTGCCTGATGGAAGGCCTGTTCTTCTACGTCGGCTTCACCCAGATCCTGGCGCTCGGCCGCCAGAACAAGATGACCGGCGCCGCCGAGCAGTACCAGTACATCCTGCGCGACGAGTCGATGCACGTGAACTTCGGCATCGACCTGATCAACACGATCAAGATGGAAAACCCGCAGCTGTGGACCCCGGAATTCCGCGACGAGATCAAGGCCCTGTTCCTGCAGGCCGTCGACCTGGAATACCGCTACGCCGAAGACACCATGCCACGCGGCGTGCTGGGCCTGAACGCCCCGATGTTCAAGGGCTACCTGCGCTTCATCGCCAACCGCCGCGCGGTGCAGATCGGCCTGGAGCCGCTGTTCCCGAACGAAGAGAATCCGTTCCCGTGGATGAGCGAGATGATCGACCTGAAGAAGGAACGTAACTTCTTCGAGACGCGTGTAACCGAGTACCAGACCGGAGGCACCCTGAGCTGGGATTGATTGCTATCGGCATCGCATGAATGACAAAACCCCGCAGCTGCGGGGTTTTGTTTGTCCGGACCGCCTCAGGCGCCATCCGCAGGCACGACGACGTTCACGATCCAGGTCACGCCGAAGCGGTCCTTCAGCATGCCGTACAGCGGCGACCACTCGGCCGCCGCCAGCGGCTGTGCGATATCGGCGCCGTGCGCCAGCCCATTCCACAGCGTCCTGATCTCGTCCTGCGATTCGCCGACCAGCGCGGCGAAGAAGGCATTGCGGCCCTGGTCCCATGGCTTGGCGGCTTCGACGTCGTAGGCCATGATATGAAAGCCACTCGGCGCCTTGACCTGGCCGTAGATGATGCGGTCGGCGTCCGCGGCATCGTTGACCTTGCCCGACTCGCCGTAGGTGACCTGCATGATCTCGCCGCCGAACACGGACTGGTAGAAGGCGAGGGCGGCGCGCGCCTGGCCCTGGAAATTGAGGTGGATGACTGCCTGGACCGACATGGTGAACTCCTTTGGGTGGTGGAAAAGACAGGTGCTACTATAGGAAATCGTCCTGCCAATTCCTGTCAGTAGCCATGTCCCGCCCCAATCGTCTTTTCCGCTTGCTCGATGCCCTGCGCCGCTTGCCGGCGCCGGTCACGGCGGCCCAGCTGGCGCAGGAGACTGGGGTTTCGGTGCGCTCGGTCTACCGCGACATCGAGAGCCTGCGCGTGAGCGGCGCCGAGATCGGCGGCGAGCGCGGGTTCGGCTACACCCTGGTCGAAGACGGCACCCTGCGTCCGCAGACTTTCAGCCGCATCGAGATCGAGGCGCTCACCCTCGGGCTGGCCGAAGTGCGCAATATGGGCGACCCCGCATTGGCCGCGGCGGCCGAGTCGGTGCTGGGCAAGGTGGCCGCGACCCTGCCGTCGCTGGGGCAGCAGCACCTGCTGCATGCGGTGTCGCGGGTCCACCATTTCAGCGAGCGTTTCGCGCGACTGCCCGACATGGCGCTGATCCGCGCCTGCTGCTGGCGCGAAGAGGCGCTCACGATCGATTACGTCGACCGCGATGGCGCCGCGACCAGCCGCACGATCTGGCCGCTCGCCATCGTCTACCTCGACCGGATGCTGGTGGTGCTGGCGCGCTGCTGCCTGCGCGACGACTTCCGGATGTTCCGCGCCGACCGCATCGCCGCGGTCGCGGCCACCGGCATCAGTTTCAGGCCGCGCCGCGCGGCGCTGCTGCGCGATTACGGCGCCAGGCTGGCCGACGAAGGATAAATGCGTGCGCAGGGATAACTTGCCCTATGATGGCGATTTTTCACGCCTGACCAGGAGACAACCTTGCAAGCCAACACCCTGACGCTGCATGCCCTCATGCTCGCCAGCCTGGCGACGGTATCCGTCGCTCACGCCGCCTCCGCGCCGCAAGTCACCGCCGGCCGCACCATCTTCCAGAACAACTGCGCCAGCTGCCACACGGTCGATGCGAAGCTGTCGCCGCTGGCCGGTCCCGGCATGTTCGGCGTCGTCGGCCGCAAGGCTGCCGGCATCCCAGGCTTCGGCTATTCGGGCGCGCTGGCCAAGGCCGGCGCCGCGGGCCTGGTCTGGACCCGTGAAGAACTCGACGTGTTCCTGCTCGACCCGGCCAAGCGCGTGCCCGGCACCACGATGCCGGTCGGCGTGCCGGACCAGAAGATGCGCACCGCGCTGATCGACTACCTGGCCAGCCTGCAAGGCCCTGCTACCGCCGCCGCGCCGGCCGCAGCCGCCAGGCCGGCGGACCGCGCCGGTTCCTGGGACGACACCCAGCCAGGCAAGGTCTTCCACATCAAGCCGGGCGACCTGGCCAAGCCGTTCGCCACCGAGAGCGCCGGCAACAGCCCGCGCGTGCAGGCGCGTCCGAACGGCACGCTGCCGATCGTGATGCCGGGCTTCGAGGTGAGCGTGTTCGCCCAGGATGCCGACAAGCCGCGCGTCGCTCTGCGCGCACCGAACGGCGACGTGTTCCTGGCCGCGACCGGCGCCGGTGAAGTCAAAGTGCTGCGCTCGAAGAACGGCGACAAGGCCGATACCGCCGCAGTGTTCGCCAGCGGCCTGTCGCGTCCTTACGGCATGGCGTTCTGGCCTTCCGGCGCCAACCCGCAATACCTGTACGTGGCGGGCGTCAATTCGGTGGTGCGCATCCCCTACCGCAACGGCGACCTGAAGGCGCGCGGGCAAGCCGAGGTGGTGATCCCCGAGCTGTCCGAGACCAGCGGCGGCCACACCACCCGCACCCTGGTGTTCTCGAAGGACGACAAGACGATGCTGCTGTCGATCGGCTCGGCCACCAACGTCGCCAGCGACATCGGTCCAAAGCCGCCGCTGCCGCTCGCCGAGTGGGAGAAAAAGCACGGCGTAGGCAGCGCCTGGGGCGTCGAGACCGACCGCGCCACCGTGATGGCCTTCGACCCGGACGGCAAGAACCGCCGCACCTATGCGACTGGGCTGCGCAACTGCGTCGGCCTGCTGGTGTATCCGGCCACCGGCGACGTGATGTGCAATGTGAACGAGCGCGACGCGCTGGGCGACAACCTGCCGCCGGACTATCTGACGCGTGTGAAGCAGGGCGGTTTCTACGGCTGGCCGTGGTACTACATCGGCGACAACGAAGACCCGCGCCTGAAAGGCATCCGCCCCGACCTGAAGGGCAAGACGATCACCCCGGACGTGCTGCTGCAGGCCCACTCGGCGCCGCTGGGCATGGTGGTGTATCACGCGCCGAAGGGCGCCAAGCACGCTTTCCCGAAGGAGTACGAGGGTGAGGTCTTCGTCGCGCTGCACGGCTCCTGGAACCGCGGCGTGCGCACCGGCTACAAGGTGGCGCGCGTGTTCATGAAGGATGGCGTGCCGACCGGGCAGTACCAGGACTTCATGAGCGGCATGGTGATCAGCGACCGCGACGTCTGGGGCCGTCCTGCCGCGGTCGAAGTCGCGGCCGACGGCGCCTTGCTGGTGGTGGACGACGCCGGCGGCACGGTGTGGCGCATCGTGCCCAAACGCTAGATCGGCGCCAGGGCTTGCGCTAAGATGGAATCGACGCGGCGGCCGCCGCGTCGATTCCTGAATACCTACGATCCGGAGCAGCGCATGCGACACCCCGGTAGTTTGCTGGCAGTATTCCTTGCCGTCACCCACGGCGCCTGCGCCGCCAGTCAAGCGGAGCCCGTCCGGCTGCCGATGGCCCCGGCCATGCATGCGGAGCGCATGCCCCGCGACGCAGCCTGCGCCGGCCTGATCGAACGCGCCTTGGCGCGCGACGCCGAGGGCGGTTTCAAGCTGGCCGGCATGCTCATCACGAACACCGATCCGAAGCCGGGCCACTCAACGGGGGCGCTGCGTCCCACCGGCAGCCATCCGGCCGACATCCCGACCCGGCAACTGGACGGCACCTTCCGCGCGCTGTTCGTCAACTGCGAAACGCGCCAGGCTTATGTTTCAAAGCGTGGCGCGGTCATCGACATCACTTACTGGTACGGGCCGTTCGGCCTGTGAACCTTCACGCCGCCAGCGGCGCGGCCTTGCGGCCGGTGGCCGCGTCCAGGCTCCATGCGCCGGCGCCGAAGGCCACCACCTGCAACAGGCCGCCGGCCATCGCGACGTTTTTCAACAGGTGGATCAGCTGGTTCTGGTCGCCGATCGCGTTATGGAACACAAAGGCCGTCACCAGCGAGAACGCCGCCAGGCCGGCCGCGACGAGGCGGGTCTGGTAGCCGAGGGCGAGCAGGGCGCCGCCGCCGATCTCGACGGCGATCGCGCCGACCAGGGCGAGCGAGGCGAAAGGCAGCCCGACCGACTGGATGTAACCCAGGGTCGCCTCCGGCGCCAGCGCCTTGCCGACGCCGCTGAAGACGAAGATCGTGGCCATCAGGATGCGGCCGATGGCGGGGATGATGGACTGGCTGGTCTGGGTGGCGTTGGCGGTCATGGTCGTTCCTTTCGAATGGTTGTCGTGGTTGACGCCAGCTCGTGTGCGGCGTCCATGAACAACATCTTAGGCGTGCTTGATCGATCCAAGAAGCCTATATAATTCGATATCAACTGTCGATGGAGTAGATGGATGCTCGACGGAATGTCCATGGACCAGCTGCGCACCTTTATCGCCGCAGCCGACGAGGGCAGCTTTTCCGCCGCCGGCCGCAAGCTGCGGCGCGCGCAATCGGTGGTGAGCCACACGCTGGCCAATCTCGAGTCGCAGGTGGGCTTCGCGCTGTTCGACCGCTCGGGCCGTTATCCGCAACTGACCGAGGCCGGCCGCGCCTTGCTGGCCGAGGCGCGCCACGCGGCCGACGGCATGGATGCGTTCAAGGCGCGGGCGCGCGCGCTGGCCGGCGGCCTGGAGCCGGAGCTATCAGTGGCGGTCGACGTGATGTATCCGATCGTGAAGCTCACCGAGGCGGTGCAGGCCTTCCACCGCGAGTTTCCATCGACGCCGCTGCGCCTGTACGTCGAGGCGCTCGGCGCCGTGGTGCAGCCGCTGCTCGATGAGCAGTGCCGCATCGCGGTGATCGGTTCGTTTCCGGACGTGCCGGCCGCCTGCGCTTCGGAATATTTGCTCGGCGTGCAGGCGGCGACGGTGGTTGCGCCCGGCCATCCGCTGGCGCGCATCGAAGGCACGGTGATGCGGGCGCAGGCGGGGCGCCACGTGCAGCTGGTGCTGACCGACCGCTCGAGCCTGACCCGTGGCCGCGACTTCGGCGTGCTGTCGCCGCGCGTGTGGCGCCTGGCCGATCTCGGCGCCAAGCACGCCTTCCTGCGCGCCGGCCTGGGCTGGGGCAATATGCCGCTGCATATGGTCGAGCAAGACCTGGCGAGCGGCGCGCTGGTGCGCATCGAACTCGAGACGCATCCGGTGCTCGGGTCGGGCTTTTCGATGCACGCGATCTTCATGAAGGACCACCCGCCGGGACCGGCGGGGCGCTGGTTCATCGAACGCCTGAAATCCGGCGGTTGACGGCGAACGCGCAGTCGCTGGCGCGTCGACCGCGGAGCAAATGGTGTGGCATGGAAGATCATTTCGAACGGCGCAATTGGGTGCGGAGTATGCGTTCTCGCGTGCAGCGAGACTTACTCGGATGACGTTGATTCAGATGCATTGGCGCGTTGGCGGGCGCTTTGCGGTCATGCGGCGCTGGAAACAGGAATATGACCCGCTGGCGGAGGCAAGATGCCGGCGTGATTCCCGCTTATCGATCAGTTGAAATGCGATAGGTAAAGGCTGCAGCGCATGTCAGGCATGTCGCTGATTGGCGCGCGGATGCGCAATTCAACGTCCAAATCGCGCGACTTTTTTTGCGATTCACGGTTGCGCGCTCACAAAGAATGCGCGTACTTTACGTGATTGAATTTGTCAAATCGAGAAGATGTGATATTGTCGCGGGCATCGGGCAAAATCGATCGAATAATAGGACGCTGAACCAAACAGTATGCACGGAAGCGAAGCGAAAAGAACAAGCCGGCTTGTCTGACCAATTGCTCAGGCAAGGCGGCTTTTTCTTTTCGCACCCGCAAGGGTAGCGATGTGAAACGCTGGAACGGTGACCTGTCGACGTTGGCTGAAGCGCTGCAACTGTGAGGAGTTGCAGCAGTTCAGCCGGTGCCGGATTCATTGGCCTAAATCGACGCTTGCTTTGGTCCGATGAATAATTCGCCGGGTTTGATCCGGCGGGTTTTAAACCTTGAGCGTATTTCTCATCGCAGATGAAGGAGAACAAGAATGGCAACCGCTAAGAAACCAGCAGCAAAGGCAGCAGCAAAGAGCGCGCCTTCGTCCACGACGAAGTCGAACGCAAAGGCTGCAGCAGAGAAACCAGTCGCAAAGAAAGCCGCGACCAAGACCACCACCACCACCACCAAGGCAGCCGCCAAGCCGGCAGCCAAGGCCGTGAGCAAGCCGGCGGCGAAAACCGCTGCTAAACCTGTTGCAAAGAAAGCTACTGCAACCAAGACCGCCGCGACCAAAACCGCTGCTACCAAGGCAACGGCCAAAACCGCGACCAAATCGGCAGCCAAGCCGGCAGCAAAGCCTGCAGTGAAGAAAGCCGCTGCAAAACCGGCAGCCAAGTCGGCAACTAAGCCAGCAGCGAAGAAAGCCGCTGCTAAACCGGCAGCCAAGCCGGCAGCGAAGAAAGCCGCCGCTAAACCGGCAGCCAAGCCGGCAGCAAAGAAAGCCGCCGCTAAACCAGCAGCAAAATCGGCAGCTAAGTCGGCCACCAAGTCGGCCACCAAGCCGGCAGCAAAGAAAGCCGCCGCTAAACCAGCAGCCAAGCCGGCAGCGAAAAAGGCCGCCGCTAAACCAGCCGCCAAGTCGACCGCTAAAACCGCGACCAAAGCCGCCGCTAAACCTGCAGCCAAAAAAGCGACTGCAAGCAAGGCCGCCGCTAAACCGGTAGCAAAGAAAGCGACCGCCACCAAGGCAGCCGCCAAACCGGCAGCGAAAAAAGCGACCGCGACCAAAACCGCCGCCAAACCGGCAGCGAAGAAAGCGACCGCAAGCAAAACCGCCGCCAAACCGGCAGCAAAGAAAGCGACCGCCACCAAAACCGCCGCCAAACCGGTAGCGAAGAAAGCGACCGCGACCAAAACCGCCGCCAAACCGGCAGCGAAAAAAGCGACCGCCACCAAAACCGCCGCAAAACCAGCAGTGAAGAAAGCGTCGCCCGCAGCAAAAAAAGCCTCGCCGGCCGCTAATAAAGCTGCGCCGGCTGCAACCAAGGCTGCTCCAGCCGCCAAAAAAGCTGCTCCAGTGAAAGCTGCAGCAACCAAGACCGTTGCCGCCAAGCCAGAAGCCAAGCCAGCAGCAGTGGCCAAGGCCGACGCCAAGCCGGAAGCCAAAGTCGACACCAAGGCCGATACCAAGCCGGAAGTGAAGACCGACGCCAAGGCCGAAGCCAAGCCGGAAGCGAAAAAACCGGCCGCCAAGAAACCGGCGGCCAAGCCGGCAGCGACCACCGCCGCGCAACCGGCAGCCGCACCAAGCGCCGTTCCGGCAGCGCCAAGCGCCGCTCCTGCGAAGACCGTGCTGGCGCCGACCGCATGGCCGTTCCCGACCAGCAGCCGTCCTTAATACCGGACCTCGCCCGACCTGCTGCGCGCCATGTGCGCATGGCAAGTCGGGGCTGCTTCAGGCACAATGCCGCTGTGTGATTGTTCGCACAGCGGTTTTTTTTTGAGGAGAGTCCGTGCTGTCCATTCTTCAGTTTATCGTCGATATCATCGCAGGCTTGGTGGGTGGAGTGCTGCTGCTGCGCTTCTGGACGAACGCCATCCGCGTGCGCTTGCCCGACCAGATCCGCCAGTTCGTGCACACCATCACCGACTGGCTGGTGATGCCGCTGCGGCGCGTGGTGCCGGGCACCCGGGGCTACGACTGGGCGAGCCTGATCGGCGCCTTCCTGGTGGTGCTGGTGGCCAGCACGCTCCTGCTGCTGCAGGGCGGCAGCGGCGAGATGGTGCTGCTGTATGCGCTGCACCGCTTCCTGAACTGGATCCTGTACGGCTTCATGGCGCTCCTGATCATCGAGGCGATCTTCAGCTGGGTGAACCCGAACGCGCCGCTGGCGCCGTTCGTGCACGCCCTGAACCAGCCGCTGCTGCGCCCGATCCGGCGCGTGGTCCCGCCGATCGGCGGCATCGACCTGTCGGTGCTGGTGGCGCTGGTGCTGATCCAGATCCTGCTGTTCCTGCTGAGGCA
The DNA here is from genome assembly GCF_000315425.1 of Massilia timonae CCUG 45783. Taxonomy (GTDB): domain Bacteria; phylum Pseudomonadota; class Gammaproteobacteria; order Burkholderiales; family Burkholderiaceae_D; genus Telluria; species Telluria timonae. The sequence continues at coordinate 1,745,444 of NZ_JH992922.1, forward strand.
GGTGTTCGGCTTCTGAGCGCCGCCGCTGCGCTCCAGACGAGCTGGAAACAAAATGGCCTTGCATCGCAAGGCCATTTTTTATCCGGTGACGCCAGGCGTCATCAGCGGAAGGTGAAGCCGAAGGCGGCCTCGAACTGCTGGTCGAACTCTTGCGGCGTGAAGCTGTGGTTCTGGCCGCCCTGGGAGGCGATCTTGATCGCGCCCAGCAGGCTGGCGATGCGGCCGCTGGTCGGCCAGTCCAGGCCATTGGTGATCCCGAACAGCAGGCCGGCGCGGTAGGCGTCGCCGCAGCCGGTGGGGTCGACCACGTTCGCCGCCTGCACCGCCGGGATGCGATGGTGCTCGCCGCCGGCGTAGATGTCGGAACCTTCGGCGCCGCGCGTGATGATCAGCGCATCCAGGCGCGCCGCGATGTCGGCCTGGCTCAAGCCGGTGCGGTCCATCACCATCTCGAATTCGTAGTCGTTGCACGCCAGGTAGCTGGCCTGGCCGATGAAGGTGATCAGCTCGTCGCCCGAGAACATCGGCAGCTGCTGGCCCGGATCGAACATGAACGGCACCTTCAGCTCGGCGCAGTCGCGCGCATGCTTGATCATGCCGTCGCGGCCGTCCGGCGAAATGATCGCCACCGCCAGCGGGCCCTGGTCGGCCACGTTGTTCTCGTGCGAGAACTGCATGGCGCCCGGGTGGAAGGCGTTGATCTGGTTGTTGTCCTCGTCGGCGGTGACGAAGCATTGCGCGGTGTACGCGTCGGCGATGGTGCGGATGCCGCGCGTCTGCAGTCCTTGCGCTTCCATGCGCTTGAGGTAGTCGCCGCCGTCCTGGCCCAGGGTGCCCATGATCAGCGGTTCGCCGCCCAGCAGCTTGAGGTTGTAGGCGATATTGGCCGAGCAGCCGCCGTACTCGGTGCGCAGGGTCGGCACCAGGAACGACACGTTCACGCGGTGCAGCTGGTCGGCCAGCAGGGTGTCGCCGAAGCGGCCGTGGTATTGCATGATCTTGTCGAATGCGAGCGAGCCGCAGATCAGGGCGGTTTTGGTCATGGTTCAGCCTTCAGGGGTAGAAAACGGCAATGTGGTAGCCGGAAGGTTCGAGTCCTTCCAGCCTGAAATGGATCTTGACCGGCTGCTCGGCGCGCGCGCCGAAGCCGGCGAAGTTGTCGGCGGAAGCGTTGGCCATCCGGGGCGCGTAGTCGCGCGGACCGAACACGCGCCGCACCAGCGGCTTGTCGTCGCCATCGTTCAGGGTCAGCTCGATGCTGGGCCAGGCCAGCGCCAGGTCGCCGCCGTTGCGCAGCACGGTGTTCAAGGTATAGGCGTTGCCGCCCAGGGTGATCAATTCTCCGGTCTCGATCACCAGCGCGTCGGGCCGCGCCGGCAGGCCGACCTGGCAGCCGAACAGCGCGCAGGTCGAGACCAGGGCCGGACGCAGCGCCGGGTAGCGCGCCGCCAATACGTCGCGGAAGCTCACCATGGCCTGCAGGACGAGCGCCAGCAGCAGCAGGATGCTGCCGGCGACCATCGCGATGCGCACGGCCTTGCTCGACTGCTCGCGCTGGCGGCCGCGGCGTACGAACTCGGGTTCGTCGATCTCGGGCACGCGCAGCTTGGGCGTCTCTTCGATCCGGGTCGGGGTCAGCTTGGAACGACGCGAACGGGCGTCGGCGGCGCGTGCGCGCGGCGATCTGGATGGCGGCGGCGCTGCGGGCGAGACGATCGGCGGCGAGCCGCCGGCCGATTCGCGCAGCAGCAGCGGCGGGGCGTCGGGCGCCGGCTGGCGCGCGGCGGGTTCGGGTTCGGATTCGGGGGCGGCTTCGTGCTGGTCGAGACCGTCGTCCGGCGGCGGGGCGGCTACGATCTCTTCATCGACCGGTAGCTCGGCCACGGCGGCATCCGTGTCTGGTTCGACCGTGGCTTGATCGTCGTTCGTGGCATGCGGCAGGATCCCGAACGGGGACAGCGCACGGTCGAATTCGAGCGTGTAGATCGGTTGTTCGGTGTCGTCGGTCGCGGGAACGCCTGGCGTGATGGCCGGTTCGGCGACTGGCGGAGAAGGAGGGGAAGACGGCGGGGCGTTCAGGTCGACCAGCCCCGCATTGCCGTCGAAGACTTGCTGGCAGGCGCCGCAGCGCACGATGCCCCCACGCAGCTTGAGCTGGTCCGCGGCGACGCGGAACAGCGTGCCGCAGTGGGGGCATTGGGTGGCGAGCGCCATGCCTGCCTAGCCCTTGGTGCGGGGCGGCGGCGCGCTGTCCTGGCCGAGCGTCCCGTGAAGGGCGACCCAGCCGTCCTGCTCGGCCCAGACGCCCAGCTTGATGAAAGGTGCGTAGGCGGCGGCGACTTCTTCGGCCTGGCGCGCGAGCACGCCCGACAGGATCAGGTTGCCGCCGTCGGCCACGCGGCCGGCCAGCATCGGCGCCATCAGCTTCAGTGGGCTCGACAGGATGTTGGCCACCACGATGTCGAACTTGCCGCCCGCATGACGCTCGTTGCCGGACGCGGCGAAGGTGTCGGGCAGGTAGTAGTCGATCTCGACGCCGTTGCGCTCGGCGTTGGCGCGCGCCGACTCGATCGCCTGCGGATCGATGTCGACACCGGCGACGTCTTGCGCGCCCAGCTTCTTGGCCACCATCGCCAGGATGCCCGAGCCGCAACCGTAGTCCAGCACCGACTTGCCCGGCGCCGGATGGGCTTCCAGCCACTCCATGCACAGGCGGGTGGTCGGATGGCTGCCGGTGCCGAAGGCCAGGCCCGGATCGAGTTCGAGGATCAGGCCGGACGGATCGGGCGCTTCGTGCCAGCTCGGCACGACCCAGATGTTCTTGCCGATGTGGATGGGCTCGAACTGCGATTGCGTCAGGCGCACCCAGTCGGCGTCTTCGACCTTGCGGGTGGTGAAGGCCGGCACGACGGCCAGCTTGACCGCCTGCGCCGCCTCGGTGACGATTGCGAGTTGATCGGCATCGGTGTCGGTCAGGGCCACGACGCGGCTGTGGTCCCAGGCGGCCTGGGTCGGCTCCATGCCCGGCTCGCCGAACAGGGGTTTTTCGTCCTCGGTGCCTTCGTCGGCGTCCTCGACGGACACCGACAGCGCGCCGGCTTCCATCAGGGCGTCGGACAGCGCTTCCGCGTGGTCGCGGGCGATCTCGATGACGACTTCAGTCCAGCTCATTCTTGTACCTTGGCTTCCGATTTGGCGCCGAGCGCCGTTTCCTTCGGCAGGTCGGGCTTGGCGGCCAGTTTCTGCTCCAGGTAGTGGATATTGGTGCCGCCCTCGATGAAACGGGCGTCGACCATCAGTTCGCGATGCAGCGGAATATTGGTGAGGATACCTTCGACCACCATTTCGGAGAGCGCGATTTGCATGCGGCGGATCGCTTGCTCACGGGTCGCACCGTACGAAATTACCTTGCCGATCATCGAGTCGTAGTGAGGTGGCACATAGTATCCCGCATACGAGTGCGAATCGACACGGATGCCGGGGCCTCCCGGCGGGTGCCAGCCGGTGATGCGGCCTGGCGACGGGGTGAACTTGAACGGATCCTCGGCATTGATGCGGCACTCGATCGAGTGACCCGACAGCATGATGTCGCGCTGGCGGAAACGCAGCTTCTCGCCGCAGGCGATGCGGATCTGCTCCTGCACGATGTCGATCCCGGTGATCATCTCGGTGACCGGGTGCTCGACCTGGACCCGGGTGTTCATCTCGATGAAGTAGAACTCGCCGTTCTCGTACAGGAATTCGAAGGTGCCGGCGCCGCGGTAGCCGATCTTGCGGCAGGCTTCGGCGCAGCGGTCGCCGATCTTCTCGATGAGTTTACGCGGAATGCCCGGCGCCGGCGCTTCCTCGATCACCTTCTGGTGGCGGCGCTGCATCGAGCAGTCGCGTTCGCCCAGCCAGACGGCGTTCTTGTGTTCGTCGGCCAGGATCTGGATCTCCACGTGGCGCGGATTCTCCAGATACTTCTCCATATAGACTTCCGGATTGCCGAAGGCGGTGCCGGCTTCGGTCTTGGTCATCTGCACGGCATTGAGCAGCGCGGCTTCGGTATGCACCACGCGCATGCCGCGGCCACCGCCGCCGCCGGCGGCCTTGATGATGACCGGGTAGCCGATGCGGCGCGCGGTCTGCACGATTTCCTTCGGATCGTCCGGCAGGGCGCCGTCCGAACCCGGCACGCACGGCACGCCGGCGCGGATCATCGCCTGTTTGGCCGAGACCTTGTCGCCCATCAGGCGGATCGAGTCGGAACGCGGGCCGATGAAGACGAAGCCGGATTTTTCGACGCGCTCGGCGAAGTCGGCGTTCTCGGACAGGAAGCCATAGCCCGGGTGGATCGCTTCGGCGTCGGTCACTTCGGCCGCGCTGATGATCGCGGGCATGTTCAGGTAGCTGAGGGTCGATTGCGCCGGCCCGATGCAGACCGATTCGTCCGCCAGTTTCACGTACTTGGCGTCCTTGTCGGCCTCGGAGTGGACGACGACCGTCTTGATGCCCAGCTCGCGGCAGGCGCGCTGGATACGCAGCGCGATTTCACCACGGTTGGCGATGAGGATTTTTTCAAACATGGTAGGTCCGGTATTCAGTGAAAACCGGCGCGGCTGAGAGAACAGGCGGCGCCGGACACGTCATGGGTGAGCCGGCGGCGCGCGTCGTGGGCGCGGGCCGGCTTGGAGAAGCAGATCAGCCGATCACGAACAGTGGCTGGCCGAATTCGACCGGCTGGCCGTTTTCAACGAGAATCTTGGTGATGGTGCCGGAGACGTCGGCATCGATTTCGTTCAGGAGCTTCATCGCTTCGATGATGCACAGGGTATCGCCTTCCTTGATGCTCTGGCCGACTTCGACGAAGGCGGCGGCGCCAGGCGCGGACGAGCGGTAGAAGGTGCCGACCATCGGCGACTTGACCACGTGGCCGGTCGGTTCGGCGGCGACGGCCGGCGCGGCTGCCGGCGCAGGCGCGGCAGCAGGGGCAGTGGCGGGCGCCGAGTATTGCTGCACGCCTTGGTGCGGCAGCATGACCATCTGGTTCTGCGGGATTGCGGACGACTTGACGATGCGAACCTTGCTTTCGCCTTCGGTCACTTCCAGTTCGGCGATGTCCGATTCAGCGACCAGGTCGATCAAAGTCTTGAGTTTTCGTAGATCCATGTGAAACCCCTTGGAATTATTCGTTTTAGAGAGCAGGCCGCAGCGTCGGAAATGGGTCGCGCGGCCGCTGTTACATGAAGTTGACGTAGATTAACGCTATTTAAGTGCGAAGTCGATGGCAAACCGATATCCGTCCGCCCCCAGTCCGCAGATCACGCCGCGCGCGATTCCAGACAAATAAGAGTGGTGCCGGAAGGACTCGCGTTGGTGGATATTCGAAATATGCACCTCCACGAAGGGAATGGCCACCGAGGCGAACGCATCGCGCAGGGCTACGCTGGTATGGGTCAGGCCGCCAGGGTTGATGACGATGAAATCCACGCCTTCGCTACGCGCGGCATGGATGCGGTCGATCAACGCTCCCTCATGGTTACTCTGGAAATATTCCAGCGCCGCGCCGGCCTGGCTGGCCTGTGCGACTGCAGCTTGTTCGATGTCGGCCAGGGTGGTCGTGCCGTACACCGCCGGTTCCCGCGTCCCCAATAGATTGAGGTTGGGGCCGTTCAGCAGCAGTAGCTTTTTCGCCATGGTGAGAGTCTGGTTGCCCGAAAGTCAGGCATTGTGCCGCCTAGCTCAGCTATTGGCAAGCAGTAAAATTGCCAGTCGATAGGAGAAGTTGGCGGCATTATCAATCGTACGATCGTTCGTAATTTTCCGGATCAGGAGTCGAGTTTGGCGAGGTCGGCGCGCAATTCATCGAACTTCAGTTCGCCCAGATAAGTCTTGATCACTTGCCCATCGGCGCCGATCAGCACGGTATACGGCAAGCCGCCATTCGTATTGCCGAATCCGCGCGACAGTTCGGTGCCGCCCATGCCGCCGACGTACAGCGGATAGGTGACGTTCATTTTTGCGGCGAACTCGCTCATATTGGTGGGCGAATCGATGCCGATGCCGATCACGTTGAAGCGCTTGCCGCCGTCCTCGCTCGCCAGGTGCGCCAGTTCGGGCATCTCGCGCACGCAGGGACCGCACCAGGTGGCCCAGAAATTGACCAGCAAGGGCTTGCCCTTCCATTGGGCCAGCGGCTGCGGCTTGCCTTCGAGGTCGTTGAGCGACTGTGCATACAGGCTGGTGACGGGATTGGTGACCTGGCCGTCGCGGGCGACGGTGGTCGGCGCAGGCAGCACGCTTTGCGCCGGTTTCTTGTAGACCGCCACCAGGGCGCCCATCACGCCGAACAGCGCGGCGACTGCCGCGTAGGCGGCCAGATGTTTCTTGTTCATTCGTCAGCTTCCACTCAGTTTCCGTTTTGCTCGCCAGCGGCGATCAGTGCGCGCAGGCCGGCCATGTCGATGCGCTGCGCCCGACCGTCGGCGCGCGGCTTGAGCGCGCCGCGCAGGTCCTGGTATTCATACAGTTCGGCATGCACCGTCTCCTTCATCCACGGGAAGGACACGGTCTCGACCGGGGCATGGCGGCCCCCCTTGAAATGCGGGGTTTCCGAGATATCGATATTAACATTACGGTTGAGCAAGTAGATTTCCACCTCCTTGGCGCTGTCGGCGAACAGCTGGAGGTGGATGTCGTCGTGCGCGCCCGCGGTGCCGTTGAGGACGGCGCCGGTGAGATAGGGATTGAAGTCGGCCAGCGCTTCCATCACCTGCAGCGCGGTCGCGCGCAGGTGGGCCAGGCGCTCGGTGTGGGCAGCGCCACCGAACAGGGCCAGGTACTTGCGCACCTCGTCCTCGATTTGGCCGTCGTCGGGCAGCATATTCGGTTTCAAAGGGGTGACGCCCAGCACCTGGCGGGCGGCCTTGCGGCGGGCGGTATCGAGATCGGCGCCGTCCTGCGCGACCAGGCGCGCAGCCAGCAGGGCGATCTCGTTACGCAACTGGAGGAGATCGGTGTTCAGATTCGGCATCATGCCTGGGATCATACTCTTGAACGGAAAATGACAGCGGCTCGGGTAGAATCGCGTATTCGTCCATTCATTCCTGGCTAGAATTTTCCATGCACATTCATATCCTCGGCATCTGCGGCACCTTCATGGGCGGCCTGGCCGTCCTGGCCAAGGAGGCGGGCCACCGCGTGACCGGTTGCGACGCCAACGTCTATCCTCCGATGAGCACCCAGCTGGAAGCCCAGGGGATCGAACTGATCCAGGGCTATGGCCCGGAACAGGTGGCGCTGAACCCCGACCTGTATGTGATCGGGAATGTCATGACGCGCGGCAATCCGCTGATCGAAGAGATCCTGAACCGCGGCCTGCCCTACGTCTCGGGCCCGCAGTGGATCGGTGAACATATTCTGCGCGAAAAATGGGTGCTGGCCGTGGCCGGCACGCACGGCAAGACCACGACCACCTCGATGCTGGCCTGGATCCTGGAAGACGCGGGTTACGCGCCGGGCTTCCTGATCGGCGGCGTGCCGATGAATTTCGGCGTGTCGGCGCGCCTGCATGGCGACAAGCCAAGCGACTTCTTCGTGATCGAGGCCGACGAATACGACACCGCCTTCTTCGACAAGCGCAGCAAGTTCGTGCACTACCATGCCAAGACCGCGGTGCTGAACAACCTGGAATACGACCACGCCGACATCTTCCCCGACATCGGCGCCATCGAGACCCAGTTCCACCACCTGGTGCGCACCGTGCCGGGCGTGGGCCGGTTGGTCGTGAATGGCGATGAAGCGTCGCTCGGCCGCGTGCTCAAACGCGGCTGCTGGAGCGACAAGGAAAGCTTCGGTTCGGCCGACGGCGTCGACTGGGCCATGGTCGAGCATCCGGGCGGCGCCAGTTTCGACGTCCTGTTCAAGGGAGAATTTCAGGGCACCGTGGGTTGGGACCTGACCGGCAAGCACAACCGCTCGAACGCGCTGGCCGCGATCGCCGCCGCGCGCCACGTCGGCGTGCCGACCGCCCAGGCGATCGAGTCGCTGGCGCGTTTCCAGAACGTCAAGCGGCGCATGGAAGTGCGCGGCGTCGTCAACGATATTACGGTGTACGACGATTTCGCCCACCATCCGACGGCGATCGCCACGACGGTCGGCGGCCTGCGCCAGAAGCTGGGAACGGGCGGCCGCATCCTGGCCGTGCTCGAGCCGCGTTCGAACACGATGAAGCTGGGCGCCATGAAAGATGCGCTGCCGGGCAGCCTGAAGGATGCCGACCTGGTGTTCGGCTTCGGCAGCCAGCAGGCGCTGGGCTGGTCGCTGGCCGACGCCTTGACACCGCTGGGCAAGATCGCGCACAGCTTCGACCAGATCGACTATATGGTGCAGGCCATCGTGCAGCAAGCGCAGCCGGGCGACCACATCCTCGTGATGAGCAATGGCGGCTTTGGCGGCGTGCACCAGAAACTGCTGGACGCGCTGGCGCCATGACGGCCAATCCCTATCTGTTGTATCTGCACGGCTTTCGCTCCTCGCCGCGTTCGTTCAAGGCGCGCGTGGTGCAGGAAAGGCTCGCGCAGGCCGGCATGCAGGAGCGCCTGATCTGCCCGCAGCTGCCGGCTTCGCCGAAGGCGGCGATGGATCTTGCACTGGAACTGGCCGAGCGCCACGCGCCTCACGACCTCGCCATCGTCGGCTCTTCGCTGGGCGGCTTTTATGCATGCTGGCTGGCCGAGCGCCTGGGCGTGCGCGCGGTCGTCATCAATCCTGCGGTCGACCCGACGCGCAACCTGGAAAAGCATGTTGGCGTGACCACCGCCTGGCACTCCGACGAGCCGTTCGAATTCCGCCAGGAGTACATCGGCGAGCTGCAGGCGCTGCGCGTGGCGAATATCACCCGTCCGGAGCGTTACTTCCTGCTGGCCGCGACCGGCGACGAAGTGCTGGACTACCGCGACATGGTGGCCCACTATGCGGGAGCGCGCCAGCACGTGATCGAGGGCAGCGACCATGCGATCCCGGAGTTCCCGCAGTATGTGGACGAGGTGCTGGCGTTTTGCGGTTTTGCGCCGGTGGACGCGGCGCAGTGAGGGGCAAATCGTTACGCCTGGCTGCATGGCAGCCGCATGCGCGCGCAGTGCGCGCGCCGGAAGGCATGCACGACTGGCTGGTCACGCCAGGTTCGCTGACGGCGCGCCTGGTGTCCAGAAGCGCCGCGTTCCGGGTGCGCCGCCTGCACCAGCGCAGCGCCACCTGCCTGGCGGACGAGGCGCAGGTGATCGGCCTGGCGCATCCACAGCGGGCCTGGGAACGCGAAGTGCTGCTGGAGTGCGACGGCGCGCCGGTGGTGTTCGCCCACACGGTGGTGCCGATGGATTGCGATGCCACCGACTGGCCGCTGTTCTCGGCGCTGGGCGAGCGCTCGCTGGGCACGACCTTGTTCTACGATCCGCTGGTGCGGCGTGGGCAACTGGAATTCGCGCGCCTGTCTGCCGACCATCCGCTGGTGCGCCGCGCGCACGCGGCGCTCGGCAGGCAAGGCGGCGCCGACACGACTATTTATTACGCGCGGCGCTGCGTCTATCGCCGCCGTCAAGGCCTGCTCCTGGTCACCGAGGTATTCTTGCCCGCGGTATTGGACCTGGGAGCGGCTGCAACCATGAAGAACATTACTTAATATGAACGTATTTTTCGAGGAATCGGGCGACTTCAAGGTCGGCGCCATCCTGTCGCAAGCGGGCGAGGCCTACCAGGTGGAGATGCCGAGCGGTAAGCGCACCAAGGTCAAGACGCGCGACGTGCTGCTGCAGTTCGACAAGCCCGAGCCCCAAGCCTTGCTGGATGCGGCCAAGGCGATCGTTCTTGATGTCGATCTCGACTTCCTGTGGGAAGTCGCGGGACAGGAAGAATTCGGTTTCGCCGAGCTGGGCGCCGAATATTTCGGCCACGCGCCGCTGCCGCACGAAGCCGCCGGCCTGGTGCTGGCCCTGCATGGCTCCCCCATCTATTTCTACAAGAAGGGCCGTGGCCGCTACAAGGCGGCGCCGGAACAGTCGCTCAAGGCCGCGCTGGCCGGCATCGAAAAGAAAAAGCAGCAGGCGATCGTCCAGGCCGGCTATGTGGAAGAGCTGAAGGCGGGCAAGCTGCCGCAATCGATGCAACAGATCGTGCACCAGCTGCTGTTCAAGCCCGACAAGAACACCATCGAATACAAGGCCTTCGAGACGGCGGCCAGCGAACTGCAGACCAGCGCGCCGCGCCTGATGCTGGACGTCGGCGGCCTGGCTTCGCCGAAAGAGCTGCACATGGGCCGCTTCCTGTTCGAGCACTTCCCGCGCGGCGCCGGTTTCGCGCCGGTGGACATTCCGAAGGCGCCGGGCGACCTGCCGCTGGCCAATGTTGCCGCCTTCTCGATCGACGACGTCACCACCACCGAGATCGACGACGCCTTCTCGGTCGTGCGCCTGGATGACGGCAGCGTGCAGGTCGGCATCCACATCGCCGCGCCGGGCCTGGGCATCCGCCCGGACGACGCGATCGACAAGATCGCGCGCGCGCGCATGTCGACCGTGTATATGCCGGGTGACAAGATCACCATGCTGCCGGACGAGGTGGTCAACGCCTTCACCCTCGCGGAAGGCAACGATTGCCCGGCCTTGTCGCTGTACGCCGTGCTCGATCCGAGCGACTGGAGCCTCAAGTCGACCACGACCCGCGCCGAGCGCGTGCCGATCAAGAACAACCTGCGCCACAACGACCTCGATCACGTGGTCAACGAAGAGACGCTCGAGAGCGGCGCGGGCGACTATCCGCACAAGGACGAACTGGGCCTGCTGTGGAAGTGGGCGCTGCAGCTGGAAGCGGGCCGCATGAAGAAGCGCGAAGCCTTCGGCCTCAAGCCGGAACAGGCGAACCGGGTCGACTTCAATTTCTACGTCGAGGACGACGTGGTCTCGATCGTGCGCCGCAAGCGCGGCGCGCCGCTGGACAAGATCGTGGCCGAGCTGATGATCTTCGCCAACAGCACCTGGGGCAAGCTGCTGCACGACTCGGGCGTGCCGGGCATCTATCGCTCGCAGACGCCGGGCGCCGGCGGCTGGGCCGCCAAGATGCAGGTGCGCATGGTCACGCACGCGGCCCCGCACCAGGGCCTGGGCGTGGACCAGTATGCCTGGAGCACCTCGCCGCTGCGCCGTTACACCGACCTGGTCAACCAGTGGCAGATCCTGGCCGCCGCCGAGCACGGCGTGACGGCGCCGCTGGTGGCCCCCTTTAAACACCGCGATGCGACCCTGTTTTCCATCGTCTCGGCATTCGATGCGGCCTATTCGGCGTATAACGACTTCCAGCAGAACATGGAGCGCTACTGGTGCCTGCGCTGGCTGGGGCAGGAGAACGTGAAGCAGGCCGAGGCCGTCGTGCTCAAGGACGAACTGGTGCGCCTGGTCGACGTGCCGCTGGTGGTGCGCCTGACCGGCATGCCCCAGGTGGCGCGCGGCGCCCAGGTGAAACTCGACATCGTGCGCTGGGACGAGATCGACCTGCAGCTCGAAGCGCGCCTGCTCGAGGTGGCGTCGGCCGAACCGGACGCGTCGCTCGACTACGAGGAAGAAGCGGACACCGGCGAAGCGGCGGTGGCCGAAGTGGTCGAGGCCGAAGGCGCGGTGGCGGCGGTCGATACCGGCGATGCGCCGCAGCCGGCGCCGGCGTCGGCGCAATAACAGGTGGAATGATATGCGGACCGTGGTGGACGGTTGCACCGTTCACCACACCTGTTATCGAAGCAACCACGTTCCGCATCGTCCGCATTGTTCGGCCTCCCTCATCCGTTCGCGCCGGGTTAGAATGGATCAATTCTCTGATTCAATTGCCCCACCAGGCCACCCGTAGCGCGTGAAGTCCTTTCTCCAACACCGTCCCCTGATGATCGCCCTGGCCGTATCGGTGGCAGCCCACGCGGGCCTGCTGGCGCTGCGCTTCGCCGCGCCAGAGGCGTTTCGCCACCAGCCGGCCGATCCCGGACTGGAAGTGGTGCTGGTCAATGCCAGGCACGACCGGGCGCCAGCCAGGGCCGACGCGCTGGCCCAGGCCAACCTGGACGGTGGCGGGACGGCGGAGGCGGGCCGCGCCAAGTCGCCGCTGCCCGACCTGCGCAAGGTCGAGGACGGCGACAGCATCAAGGCCCTGCAGCGCCGCATCGCCGAACTCGAGCGCCTGCAGCAGAACGTGCTGACGCGCGCGCGCAGCGGCGGCAATTTCACCGCCCCGCCGGTGACCGAGCGCGACAAGCCCGATCCGACCCGCACGGGTAGCGACAACATCGACACCGCGCGCGCCATTTCGCGCACCAGCGCCGAGATCTTCGAGCGCATCGAGGAAGAAAACCGCCGCCCCAAGCGCACGCAAATCACGCCCAGCACGCGCCAGGTCGGCTACGCGCTGTACTACAAGGCGATGCAAAAGCGCATCGAGGAAGTCGGCACGCTGAATTTCCCGCAGCAGGCCGGCCGCAAGCTGTATGGCGATCTGGTGGTCTACATCCCCGTGTTCCAGGACGGCACCCTGTACCTGGGCGATGGCGGCCCGCGCGTCGAACGCAGCTCGGGCAATCCGGCCCTCGACAAGGCGGCGCTCGAGATCGTGCGCCGCTCGGCCCCGTTCGGCGCCTTCCCGGCCAATATGCGCACCCAGGGCAAGGACGACCTGTGGGAAGTGTTCACCCGTTTCCGTTTCACCCGTGAGGACAAGATGCAGGCAACCCTTGGAGAAGCCGCCAAATGAGCCGCCCTGTGACCGATAAATATTGCGTCATCGGCAATCCGATCGCCCACAGCAAATCCCCGCAGATCCACGCCGCCTACGCGCAGCAGACCGGCCAGGAACTGACGTATGAGCGCTGCCTGGCGCCGCTGGACGGCTTCGAGGCCACCGTGCGGCGCCTGGTCGCCGAAGGTTATCGGGGCGCCAACGTCACCGTGCCGTTCAAGCTCGACGCGGCGCGGCTGGCGACCCGGCTGGCGCCGCGCGCCCAGGCGGCGGGCGCCGTGAACACCCTGATCTTCGAACACGGCGAGATCGTCGGCGACAACACCGACGGCCCCGGCCTGGTGGCCGACATCGTGCGCAATGCCGGCGTGTCGCTGGCCGATAAACGCATCCTGCTACTGGGCGCCGGCGGCGCCGCGCGCGGCGCGCTGCTGCCGCTCCTGACGGAAAACCCGCGCCAGATCGTGATTGCCAACCGCACCCTGGCGACCGCCGAACGGCTGGCAGGCGACTTCGCGGCGCACGCGGACCGGCTGGCGGTGAGCGGTTTCGCCGACGTGGAAGGCGGCTTCGATGTCGTCATCAACGCCACCTCGGCCAGCCTGGCGGCCGACGTGCCGCCGGTGCCGCCATCGGTATTTGGCCCCGGCGTGCTGGCGCTGGACATGATGTACGGGAAGGAGCCGACCGTGTTCATGGCATTCGCCGCGCGCCATGGCGCGACCGTGCGTGACGGCCTGGGCATGCTGGTCGAGCAGGCGGCCGAGGCCTTCCTGCTGTGGCGCGGCGTGCGGCCGGAGACGAACGCCGTGCTGGCCGCGATGCGCCAGGCAGGCTGACCATGGCCAAGTCGCGCAAGGCCGCGCCGACCGGGCGCCGCTGGATCAAGTGGATCTTCCTGGCCCCGTTGCTGCTGGTGCTGCTGGTCCAGCTGTATTTCTTCGCCATGGTGTGCTGGTATTCCCAGTTCAATCCCGGCTCGACCAGCTTCATGCGTGAACAGCTGTCCCAGCTGCGCGAAAAGAATCCGGACGCGACCCTCAAGCACCAGTGGGTGCCGTACGAACGCATCTCGCGCAACCTGAAGCGCGCGGTGGTGGCCTCGGAAGACGCCAACTTCAGCGTGCATGGCGGCGTGGACTGGGAAGCGATCGAACGCGCCTACGAGCGCAACCAGCGGCGCAGCAAGGTGGTCGGCGGCGGCTCGACCATCACCCAGCAACTGGCCAAGAACCTGTTCCTGTCCGGCTCGCGCAGCATGTTCCGCAAGGGCCAGGAGCTGGTGATTGCCTATATGCTGGAAACGGTGATGAGCAAGGAGCGCATCCTCGAGCTCTACCTGAACGTGGTCGAATTCGGGCGCGGCGTGTTCGGCGCCGAGGCGGCGGCGCGCTACTACTACAAGACGTCGGCTGCCAATCTGAGCCCGGCCCAGGCCGCCCGGCTGGCGGTGATGCTGCCCAATCCGCGCTATTACGACAAGCACCGCTCGACCAGTTACCTGCAGCGGCGCACCAACGCCATCCTGCGCCAGATGCGCTTCGCCGAGGTGCCTTGACGCGAAATGTCGTTACTGAGTTGGCTCAGTGCACGGCGAGCGGTTACACTTGCGCTAATTTTTCTCCCCCCGGCCAGAAAATAGCGAACGAGACCCCAGCGCATGATCAACGTATTTGTCCTACAGAATGGCCGCCTGAACCAGGCAACGATCGCTTCCCGGGAAGACCTGGAGAACGTCGCGCCGGTGTGGGTCGACCTGACCGACCCGGACGAGGAAGAGCGCACCTGGGTCAAGGCCAGGTATGGCGTGACCCTGCCGGGCGAGGACGAAGTCCAGGACATCGAAGCCTCGGCGCGCTACTACGAGGCCGAAAACGGCGACCTGCACCTGCGCACCGACTTCCTGCTCGAGGAAGAAGACGGCCCGTCGCGGGTGGTGACGGTGGCCTTCATCCTGTCCGGCAAAATCCTGTTCTCGGTCCATAACGACGACCTGCCCGTGTTCCGCCTGGTGCGCATGCGCGCGCGTTCGCGGCCCGGCTCGATCGAAGACTATATGGACGTGCTGCTCGACCTGTACGCGACCGACGCCGAATATTCGGCCGACGCGCTGGAAGGCATCTACGAAAGCCTCGAAGAAGTCTCGACCCGCGTGCTGCAGAAGGAATTCACCGACCAGGACGCGGCCGCCGCGCTGAACGCCATCGCCCACGAGGAAGACTTGAACGGCCGCATCCGCCGCAACATGATGGATACCCGGCGCGCGGTCAGCTTCCTGATGCGCGGCCGGCTGCTCAACTCCGACCAGTTCGAGGAAGCGCGCCAGATCCTGCGCGACATCGAGTCGCTCGACGGCCACACGTCCTTCCTGTTCGACAAGGTGAACTTCCTGATGGACGCCACCGTCGGCTTCATCAACATCAACCAGAACAAGATCATCAAGATCTTCTCGGTGGCCTCGGTCGCCTTCCTGCCGCCGACCCTGATCGCCAGCCTGTACGGCATGAACTTCGCCCTGATGCCGGAACTGAACTGGCGCTTCGGCTATCCGTTCGCGATCGCCCTGATGGCGGCCAGCGCGGTGGCGCCGCTGCTGTACTTCCGCCGGCGCGGCTGGTTGAAGTAATCCGGCAATGAAAAACGGCGCACCTCGGTGCGCCGTGTTGTTTTGCGTCGAGCGTGCTTAGCCGATGCGCTTGAACACGCGCCGCGCAGCCTCGATCGTGGCGTCGATCACGGCGTCGTCGTGCTGGATCGACACGAAGCCCGCTTCGAACATGGCCGGCGCGAAGTACACGCCTTCTTCGAGCATGCCGTGGAAGAAGCGGTTGAAGCGCTCCTTGTCGCCCGCCATCATCTCGCTGTAGCTGGACGGGACGTCCTTCGAGAAGTAAAAGCCGAACATGCCGCCCACCGAGTCGCCGCAGAAATCGATGCCGGCTTCCTGCGCGGCCGCGGTGAGGCCCGTCACCAGGCGGTCGGCCGTCGCCGTCAGCTGCTCGTAGAAGCCTTCTTCCTGGATCAGCTTCAGGGTGGTCATGCCGGCCGCCACCGCCACCGGGTTGCCCGACAGCGTGCCGGCCTGGTACACCGGACCGATCGGGGCCATCTTCTGCATCAGGTCCGCGCGCCCGCCGAAGGCCGCCACCGGCATGCCGCCGCCGATCACCTTGCCCAGCGCGGTCAGGTCGGGGGTGATGCCGTACATGCCCTGGGCGCCTTCGAGGCCCACGCGGAAGCCGCACATCACCTCGTCGAAGATCAGCACCGCGCCATGCTCGGTGCACAGTTCGCGCATGCGCTGCAGGAATTCCGGGGTGGCGCGGATCAGGTTCATATTGCCGGCCACCGGCTCCACGATCACGCAGGCGATGGTGTCGCCCATCGAGGCGAAGGCGTCTTCCAGTTGCGGGACATTGTTGTAGTCGAGCACCAGGGTGTGCTTGACGAAGTCTTCCGGCACGCCGGCCGAGGTCGGGTTGCCGAAGGTCAGCAGGCCGCTGCCGGCCTTCACCAGCAGCGAATCGGCGTGGCCGTGGTAGCAGCCTTCGAACTTGACGATCTTGTCGCGGCCGGTGGCGCCGCGCGCCAGGCGCAGCGCGCTCATGGTGGCCTCGGTGCCGGACGAGACCAGGCGCACCTGTTCGATCGACGGCAGCAGGCGGCAGATTTCCTCGGCGATCTCGATCTCGCCTTCTGTCGGCGCGCCGAAAGATAGACCGTTAGCAGCAGCGGCCTGCACCGCCTTGACCACTTCGGACCTGGCGTGGCCGAGGATGGCCGGGCCCCAGGAGCCGATGTAGTCGATGTAGCGCTTGCCGTCGGCGTCCCAGAAATACGGGCCCTGGGCGCGCTCGATGAAGCGCGGGGTGCCGCCCACCGAGCGGAAGGCGCGCACCGGAGAATTGACGCCGCCAGGGGTCGATTGCTGGGCGCGGGCGAACAGGATGTCGTTGCGCGAGGTGGATTGTTCAGTGGTCATGATGGCTGCTTCGTGATTGAAAAGAACCCGTCCGCGCAGCGGGGCTAGGGACGGAAGAATTT
The DNA here is from genome assembly GCF_000315425.1 of Massilia timonae CCUG 45783. Classification (GTDB taxonomy): domain Bacteria; phylum Pseudomonadota; class Gammaproteobacteria; order Burkholderiales; family Burkholderiaceae_D; genus Telluria; species Telluria timonae. The sequence goes on from NZ_JH992922.1 coordinate 1,762,238, forward strand.
ACTGGGAATGAACTTGCCCATGCCGAAGCGCTGCGCATGCTCGAGCGCGCCGGTGGTGTATTCCTGAGCCAGGGCCAGCGCCTGCGGCGCGTCCATGCCGCGCGCCAGGCAGGCGGTGAAGGCCGCCGAATAGGTGTTGCCGGCGCCCAGGAAGGGGCCGGGCAGGTGCTGCCAGTCGACCCGCGCGACTTCGCCGCCGGCGTCGTACAGGCGGTTCGAGAAGCCGCCGTGTTCGTCGCGGCTGCCGGTCACCAGCACGTAGTGCAGGCCGCTCGAGGTAAGCTCGGCCACGTCTTCTTCGAGGTCGCCGTCCTTGCGCTCGGCGCCATCGCGCCACAGCTCGGCCATGCGGCCCAGTTCGGACTGGGACAGGATCAGGGCGGTGGCCTGCGGCGCCAGGATCGAGCGCAGCGCGGACAGCATTTCCTCGTCGCCCAGGCCGGCGTCGGGCAGGGCCGACAGGAAGGGGTCGAGGACCAGCGGCGCGTCCGGGTAGTCGGACACGATCTCGGCGATCGCGGCCAGGTGCAGGGCCGAGCCGACGGCGCCGACCTTGAAGGCGGCGATCGGCATGTCTTCCAGCAAGGTGCGCGCCTGCTCGGCCATCCAGTCGCTGTCGAGCTCGTACATATTCTCGATGCGGGCACTGTCCGCGACCAGCAAGCCGGCGATGGCCGATAGCCCGTGGCATCCGAGGGCGGCGAACGCGGCGCAATCCGCCTGCACGCCGATGGCGCCGACGGGATCGCAGACGCCGAAGCTCAGGATGAGGGGGAACGTTTGGTTTTGCACGTCGGGTAGATTAAGATGCCGGATTCCGATTCCACATTTTACTAGATACAAGGACCAATACTGTGAGTACCGAATCCACCGCGCCTTTCCAGACCTGGATGTGCCTGATTTGTGGCTGGGTCTATGACGAGGCTGTCGGTGCACCCGACGATGGCATCGCTCCCGGCACGCGCTGGGCCGACGTACCGATGAACTGGACTTGCCCGGAGTGCGGCGCGCGCAAGGACGACTTCGAGATGACGGCAATCTGAAGCAATAATCATGCAATAAAGATCACAATGTGATCAGCTTGCTAATGGCATCTCGTCCACTCCCGGGATGCCATATCAGGGAGTAGTTGACTCCCTGCAACACTTTGCGCACAAGAAAGATGCGCTGTGCTATCGTGGCGCTTCAAGCCGAAGTGAAACGAAAATGACGACATCGCCGCAATCCACGGCCCTGACCATCATGGTAATCGACGACAGCAGCACGATCCGCCGCTCCGCCGAGATTTTCCTGAACCAGGCCGGTTACCAGGTGGTGTTGGCCGATGACGGCTTCGACGCCCTGGCCAAGATCAACGACCATCATCCGGCGCTGGTGTTCTGCGACATTCTGATGCCGCGCCTGGACGGTTACCAGACCTGCGCCCTGATCAAGAAGAGCGCGCGCTTTCGCGCGACGCCGGTGCTGATGCTGTCGTCCAAGGATGGCCTGTTCGACCGCGCGCGCGGCGCGATGGTCGGCGCCAGCGCCTATCTCACCAAACCCTTTACCAAAGACAGCCTGCTGGCGGCCGTGCGCGAGCACGCCATGCCCCAGGACTGACATCCATACGAGCCGGAGCCGTAAGTGGCCATCAACAAGATCCTCATCGTCGACGATTCCCCGACCGAACGCCTGTACCTGACCGACATCCTGGTGAAGAACGGCTTTGCCGTCAGCACCGCCGTGAATGGCGACGAAGCGATCGAGCGCATCCGCGCCGAGCGCCCCGAACTGATCCTCATGGACGTGGTCATGCCGGGCAGTAACGGCTTCCAGGTGACGCGCGCCATCGCGCGCGATCCGGAGCTGGCGGCGCTGCCGGTCATCATCTGCAGCAGCAAGAACCAGGAAACCGACCGCATCTGGGGCATGCGCCAGGGCGCCAGGGACTACCTGGTCAAACCGGTCGATCCCGAGCGCCTGCTGGCCAGCATCGCGGCCGTGGCGACCGCCGGCGGCGTGAGCGCATGACCAGCGCGGCGGGCGACGGCAAGGAGCGTGAAGAGAGCGGCCGGCGCGATCCCGCGGCGCGCCGTACCCGCCTGCGCCTGTACCAGGAGCAGCTGCTGGAAAAGATGCAGGCGGCCCGCACCGGCGCCGGCGGCAATGCCGGCCAGCTGGGCCTGGCGATCGGGGCCACGCGCTACCTGGTCGACCTGCTCGAGGTCGGCGAGATCGTCTCCCCCGCGCCCCTGACCGTCGTTCCGCTGACCCAGCCCTGGTACCTGGGCCTGGCCAATGTGCGCGGCAGCCTGCTGGGCGTGATCGACCTGGCGCGCTACCTGGGCGAGGAAGCATCGCCCGATGGCCCCGCGACGCCGCGCCTGGTGGTGTTCGCACCGCATCTCGGCTTCAACTGCGCCTTGCTGGCCTCGAACGTCCACGGACTGCGCCAGGCCGGCGCGATGGAGCGCGTGGGCGACGTCCTGCGCGACGCCGACGGCAACACATGGACGCCGCTGTCGCTGGCGGAGCTGGTGCGGGAAGAGCGTTTCCTGCGCGTCGCAGGCTAACTTGCACGCTAACAACAACCACACTCACAGCAGGAACAGGGAGCAGCAATGGGATTCGCTTCGAAACTGACCACGAACTTCTTCGCGAAGGGCGACGCCGCCCTGGCGCCGGCGCCGGCCGGCGAATCCCCTTCGGCGTCGCATCCGGATGCGGGCGGTTCGGCCGCCGCGGCCGCGCGCCGGCTCGGGGGCTTTCGCAGCCGCAGCGCGAGCGAGGCGATGGCGGCGGAAAGCGCCGACGACCTGCGCGCCGTCCCGATCGGCGCGCAGTTCCAGCCCAGCCGCCTGAACCTGCTGCTCGGCGCCTTCGTGGGCGGCGTGCTGCTGACCATGCTGGCGGCCTGGCAGAATTCGGCGTTTGACGCCCGCCTGGCCGGCCAGAGCCAGGTGACCGGCGACGCCGTGATGCACTCCCAGCGTTTCGCCAAGGCCGCGCCGATCGCGCTGCGCGGCGACGCCGCCGCCTTCGACCAGCTCGAAGACAGCCGCGCCCAGCTGGGCCGCGAACTGGACCTGCTGGCGCGCGGCGGCCAGTCGCCGACCGGGCGCATCCCGGCCGCCAGCGGAGCGCGCGCGCAAGAACTGCAAAAGGCGATCGTGCTGTGGAACGCCTCGTCCAGGGCGGCCGCCAGCATCATCGCCAACAAGCGCAACCTGCTGGCCTTCGGCGTCAGCCTGCGCCAGTATGAAGAAGTGGGGCCGGAGCTGACCGCGATCGCCGAGCGCCTGCAAAAGGACGCGTCGAGCGACGCCCGGCGCCAGGTGGCGGCGCTGAGCATGCAGTCGCTGGCCCAGCGCCTGTCGGCCGGCACCCAGACCTTCACCACCCCGGGTTCGGCCCAGAACGCGGTGACCTACATCATGGGCGACATCGAGTCGCTGAGCGCGATCATCGACGGCCTGCTCGATGGCGGCGGCAAGCTGGGCCTGGCGCCGCTGACCGACCTCGAACAGCGCATGCGCCTGGCGCGCACCCGCGACAGCTTCGACGAGTACGTCAAGACCATCACCCCGCTACTGGGCAACCTGACCAACTACGCCAGCGCGCGCGCCGCCGAGCGCGTGATCTCGCGCGACAGCGAACAGCTGCGCGTCATGCTGGCGGAGCTGCACCACGACTACCAGCGCGACCAGGCCGGCGCCAGCGGCTGGTTCTGGCTGACGGTCGCCGCCGCCCTGTTCACCCTGGTCGCGGCGCTGGGCATCTCGCGCACCATGCTGCAGGACGCCGCCGCCCGTGCGCGCGCCGCCGAGGAACGCCGCCGCGAAGCGGAAACGATGCGCCAGCTGGCCCAGGCCAAGGAAGAAGAAGCCAAGGCCACCAACGACCAGAACCAGGCCGCGATCCTGCGCCTGATGAACGAGCTGCAAGAGGTGGCGGACGGCGACCTGACGGTGCAGGCCACGGTGTCGGAAGACATCACCGGCGCGATCGCCGACTCGGTCAACTACACGGTCGAGGAATTGCGCGAGCTGGTGGTGCGCGTCATCAAGACCTCGGAACAGGTGGCGCGCGCCTCGAACGGCGCGCAGCAGGTCTCGACCGAGCTCCTGGGCGCGGCCGAGCGGCAGTCGCGCGAGATCCAGGACGCGTCCAGCACCACCATGCGCCTGGCCGGCCTGATCACCGACGTGTCGCGCTCGGCCCTGGAATCGGCCGACGTGGCGCGCCAGTCGGTGGCGGCGGCGGAGCAGGGCGCGACCGCGGTGCAGAACGCGATTCGCGGCATGCAGGAGATCCGCGAGCAGATCCAGGAAACCTCGAAGCGCATCAAGCGCCTGGGCGAATCGTCGCAGGAGATCGGCGAGATCACCGAGCTGATCTCGGACATTACCGAGCAGACCAACGTGCTGGCGCTGAACGCCGCGATCCAGGCCGCATCGGCCGGCGAGGCCGGTCGCGGCTTCTCGGTGGTGGCGGAAGAGGTGCAGCGCCTGGCGGAACGCTCGGGCGAGGCGGCCAAGCAGATCGGCGCGCTGGTGCGCACCATCCAGACCGACACCCACGACGCGGTGGCGGCCATGGAAAAATCGACCCAGGGCGTGGTCGAGGGCGCGCGCCTGTCGGACGCCGCCGGCGCCGCGCTGTCGGACATCTCGCGCGTGTCGAACCGCCTCGGTGAACTGATCGGGGACATGTCGCACGCCACCGACCGCCAGGCTACCCAAGCCACCGGCGTGGCCGACAAGATGCAGGAGATCCTGTCGGTGACCGAACATGCCCAGCAGGGCACGCGCCAGACCGCACAGTCGATTCATGAACTGGCCACCCTGGCCCAGGAGCTCAAGGATTCGGTGTCGCGCTTCCGCGTGGTATCCTGAGCGGCCCATGGCAACCCTGAGCCCGACCTTGCAACGCTCCAGCAACTTCGACACCGGCCCGCTGTCCTGGGTCATCGGCGAAATCCGCGATGCCCTGGCGCGCGCGTCGACCGCATTGCGCGAGGCCGCCGGGCGTTCGCCAGAAGCCCAGCCGACCCTGCTGCTGCACGCCAAGACCCACCTGCACCAGGCGCACGGCGCCCTGCAACTGGTCGACGTCGAAGGCGTCGGGGTGTACACCGGCGCGGCCGAGGCGGTGCTGGACGGGTTCAAAGATGGGAGCCTGCCATGCACCGTGGATAGCGTGCAGGTGGTGCTGGACGCCTTCGGGGCGCTCGGCGAATACCTCGACGAACTGCTGGCCGGCATGCCGCAACAGCCCGCGCGCCTGTTCCCGTATTACCGCGACATGGTCGAGCGCCAGGGCGAGCGCAAGGTGCATCCATCCGACCTGATGCCGCTCGACCTGTCGACGCCGCCCGAGCTGCCCGCGCTGGAAGGTGACGGCCAGGTCGATGTCGCGGCCTGCCGAAGCCGTTTCGAAAAAGCCCTGCTGCCCTACCTGAAGGCCGAGGACGACGCCGGGCGCCAGATTCATGCCGCCGACCTGGTGGCGGCCATCGCGCCGATCGGCGCCGCGCAAGAGGATGTTCGCGCGCGCCTGTTCTGGCAGGCGATGCATGCCTTCGCCACCGTGGTGGCCGACGGCCAGGTCGAGAGCGATCTGTACATCAAGCAGCTGTTCGGTCAAATCAACCTGCAATTGCGGCGCCTGGCCAAGGGCGAGATGGATGCGCCCGAAGCGATGCTGCGCGACGCGCTGTTCTTCATCGCCGCCGCGCGCGAACCGGGGCCGCAGGCGCGCGCGCTGCGCCAGGCCCTGGGCCTGGACGGCGCCGTGCCGCCCGACTATGCCGAGCGCCGCTATGGCAAGCTCGACCCGCAAGCCCTGCAAGAGGCGCGCGAAGCGCTGGCCCGCACCAAGTTGGACTGGGACCGCATCGCCGGCGAGGGCGAGCCTGACCTTGACGTCGAACACGACTTCAACGACGCATTGGCGCGCCTGGCCGGCGCCAGCGAAAAGCTGGGCGCCCCGGCGCTGGCCCAGCTGCTGCGCGAGCTGGGCCGCGCGGCCAGCGATTCGGTGCAGTCGGGCCGCGACGACCAGTTCGGGCTCGAGATGGCGGCCGCCATGCTGTTCGTCGAGAACGGCCTGGACCAGCTGCGCCAGCTGCCCGACGATTTCTCGGAAAATGCCGAAGCCGTCGGCGCGCGCCTGCTGGCGCTGGCCGCCGGCGAGACGCCGCCCGACGCCCCGCACTGGCAGGGCGAGCTGGCGCGCCAGATCCAGCAGGGCCAGACCGTGGCCGTGCTGGCGAACGAGGTCAAGGCGGGCCTGCGCCAGATCGAGAAGCTGCTCGACGACTACTACGACGACCCGGGCAAGCGCCAGGTGCTCGGGCAGGCGACGCCGATCCTGCACCAGCTGCAGGGGGCGTTCGCCATCCTCGACCAGGACCAGGCGGTGCTTGCCGTGCGCCACGTCGAGGAAGCGGTGCGGCTGCTGTCCGCCAGCGAGGCGAACGTGACCGACCAGCACGCGTCGCTGCACAACATCGCCCAGAACATCGGCGCGCTCGGTTTCTTCGCCGACCTGCTGGCCCAGGACAGCGAGGCCGCGCGCGGCCGCTTCACCTTCGACCTTGATAAGCTCCTGCTGCGCGAGCTGCCGTTCGAGTTCGTCGCGGCGCCGGCCGAGGCCGCGCCTGTGGATATGCCGGCGCAGACGGCGCAGGCCGCGGACGGCGTCGACGCCGAACTGCTCGGCATCTTCATCGCCGAGGCGCAGGAAGTGCTGGCCTTCGTGGTCGAGACCCTGCCGCGCGCGGCCGACGAGCCGGCCAACCAGGAAATCCTGACCCAGCTGCGCCGCGGCTTCCATACGCTCAAGGGCAGCAGCCGCATGGTGGACCTGGAGGCCTTCGCCGCCACCGCCGCCGCCATCGAACGCGTGATGAACGTGTGGCTGGCCGACGGCCGTTCGGCCACCGCCGACCTGCTGGCCCTGCTGGCCCATGCCTATGCCGAACTCGATGCCTGGGTGGCCGAGCTGGCCGCCGGCCTCCTGCCGGAACGCGATGGCGCGGCGCTGATCGCCGCCGCCGCGCGGGTGCAGGAGGGCGGGCCGTTCGAGCCGCTGAAGTTCGAGCCACTGAAGTTCGAGCCACCGAGCGACGAGCCATTGGTGCTGGACGACATCATCGACACGCCGGCGCTCGACGACATTCCGCTGCTCGACGAGCCGCTGGCCATGCCGGGCGACGATGGCGTCAAGCGCGTCGGCGACCTGGCCATCCCGCAGGCGCTGCACGACGTCTACCTGGGCGAGACCGAGACGCTGTGCGCCACCCTCGAACAGGGCTTCGACGCGCTGCGCCGCGGCCTGGACAAACAGGCGGTGCACGACACGGTGACGGCGGCGCATACCTTGTCCGGCACCTCGGCCACGGTCGGCTATGCCTCGCTGCGCGACCTCGCGCACGAGCTGGAGACGACGCTCGAGAAGCTGGCGGCGCCGGGCACGCAGCTCGAGGACGGCCAGTTCGACCTGTTCGATTCGACCCTGTCGCGCATGCGCACCATGCTGCAGGTGTTCACCCTGGGCGAGCTGGCCCCAGGCCAGCCCGACCTGGTGGAACAGCTGGCGGCGCTGCGCGAGCGCCTGGCCAGCCAGCAGGCGGCGGCCTTGTATGGCGAGGCCGATCCGGCCCTGGCCAGCCAGCTCGACGCGCTGTTCGCGGCCGCCTACGAGCAGTTGCTGGCCGCGCCGCCCGCCTTCGAAGCGCGCCCGGCGCCTCCGGCCGCGCCAAAGCCGGCCGCGACGGACGACGTCGACGACCTGTTCGATTCCTTCCTCGACGACACCTTCGCCGCGCCGGAACTCGATCAGGCGGCGCCGCAGGCGCAGGATGCCGCGCCGGACGCCGCGCCGGACGCCGATTTCGTGGCCGTGACCCCGGACGAAGCGGTGCTGGCCGAACCCGAGCCTGAGCCCGAACCCGAACTGGTCGGCGCCAGCTATGCCGACGAGATCGACCCGGACCTGCTGCCGGTGTTCCTGGAAGAGGCGGCGGACCTGTTGCCGCGCATCGGCCACGACCTGCGCCAGTGGCAGCAAGAGCCAGGCAATACCGCGATCGCGCAGGGCATGCAGCGCGACCTGCATACGGTCAAGGGCAGCGCGCGCATGGCCGGCGCGATGCGCCTGGGCCAGCACGCGCACGAGCTGGAAACCCAGATCGAGAACATGGTCCACGCCGGCACCTCGACCTTGCCGGCCACCGCCTTCGACGAGCTGCTGGCCAACTACGACGCGGCGCTGCTGCTGTTCGAGGGCTTGCAGCGCCCGGCGCAAGCGGACGCCGCGCCGGCGCAGACACAGGAGCAGAAGCGGGCGCGGGCGCACACGCCGCCGGCCCTTGAACCGGCCCGCGCGCCGCTGGTGCGGGTGCGCGCCGACATCCTCGACCGCGTGATGAACCAGGCCGGCGAGGTGTCGATCACGCGCTCGCGCCTGGAAAACCAGATGGGCGCGCTCAAGGGTTCGCTGGGCGACTTCTCGGACAACGTGGCGCGCCTGCGGCGCCAGCTGCGCGAGATCGAGATGCAGGCCGAATCGCAGATCGCATCGAAGCTGTCGATCTCGGGCGAACGCGAATTCGATCCGCTCGAATTCGACCGTTTCACGCGCCTGCAGGAACTCACGCGCATGCTGGCCGAGAGCGTCGACGACGTCGCCTCGTTCCAGGAAAGCCTGGCGCGCACGGTCGACGGCGCCAACGAGGAACTGGCCAGCCAGGCGCGCATGACGCGCGACCTGCAGCGCGACCTGATGCGGGTGCGGATGGTGCCGTTCGCCAGCCTGTCGGAACGCCTGTTCCGCGTCGCCCGCCAGACCGCCAAGGAAACCGACAAGCGCGTCAACCTCGACATCCGCGGCGGCGCCGTGGAGATCGACCGCGGCGTGCTGGAACAGATGGCCGCGCCGTTCGAGCACCTGCTGAGGAATGCGATCGTGCACGGCATCGAGCCGCGCGCGGCGCGCCAGGATGCGGGCAAGGCGGAGACGGGAGAATTGCTGGTGCAGGTCAGCCAGCACGGCAACGAAGTCCTGATCGTGTTCGGCGACGACGGCGCCGGCCTGGACCTGGAACGCATCCGCGCCAAGGCGCTCGAGAACGGCCTGCTGGCCGAGGAAGACGCCGTGTCCGACCAGGACGTGACCGAACTGATCTTCGAGCCGGGCTTTTCGACGGCGGACACGCTGACCGAGCTGGCCGGCCGCGGCGTCGGCATGGACGTGGTGCGTTCCGAAGCCCAGGCGCTGGGCGGACGGGTGGCGGTCGTGTCCGAGCCGGGGCAGGGCGCGCGCTTCACGATCACGCTGCCGCTGACGCTTGCCGTCGCCCAGGTGGTGCTGGTGACGGCCGGCGGGCGCACGCATGCGGTGCCCTCGACCCTGGTCGAGCGGGTAGAGCAGGTGCGTGAGCTGGACCTGGCGGCGGCGATCGAGGCCGGCAGTATCTCGCTGGCCGGCGCCGCGCTGGCGTTGCATGCGCTGCCTGCCCTGCTGGGCGAGGATGACGAAGAGCGGACGGCGCGCCAGCGTTCGACGCCGGTGCTGGTGCTGGGCGGCGGCGCCGGCCGCATCGCGCTGCGCGTGGACGAGGTGCTGGGCAACCGCGAGGTGGTGGTCAAGCACATCGGCCCGCAATTGTCGCGGGTGCCGGGCATCGCCGGCGCGACGGTGCTGGGCTCGGGCGAGATCGTCCTGATCCTCGATCCGCTGGCACTGGCGCAGCAGCCGCAGGCCGCCGCGCAGGTGAAGAAGGAAGTGGCGCGCCAGGTGCGGCGCCCGACCGTGATGGTGGTCGACGACTCGCTGACGGTGCGCCGCGTGACCCAGCGCCTGCTGGAACGCGAAGGCTATCGCGTGCAGTTGGCCAAGGACGGCGTCGAGGCGCTCGAACTCATTGGGCAGGGCGCGCCCGACCTGATGCTGGTCGACATCGAGATGCCGCGCATGGATGGTTTCGACCTGACGCGCAATGTGCGCGGCAATGAGGCCACCAAAGACATCCCGATCATCATGATCACCTCGCGCACGGCGGACAAGCACCGCAACGTGGCGCTGGGGCTGGGCGTGAACGCCTATTACGGCAAGCCGTACCAGGAGCCGGTGCTGCTGGCGGCGATCGAAGAGCTGCTCAAACGCTGACGCTTTTCCTGACCACCGCAAACCGCTCCAGCGTGCGCCTGCGCGCCGCGTCGTGGTCCACGACCGGCGCCGGATAATCCTCGCCCAGCACCACGCCGCGCTCGGCCAGCGCCTCGGGCTTGACCTGCCACGGCGCGTGGATCTGCTTCGCATCCAGTTTGCGCAATTGCGGCAGGTAGCGCCGGATGAATTCGCCGCGGGCGTCGAAACGCGTCGACTGCGTCACCGGATTGAAGATCCTGAACCAGGGCTGGGTATCGCAGCCGGTCGACGCCGCCCACTGCCAGCCGCCGTTGTTCGACGCCATCTCGTAGTCGTTCAGCTGCAAGGCGAAATACGCTTCGCCGCGGCGCCAGTCGATGCCGAGGTCCTTGGTGAGAAAGCTGGCCGTCACCATGCGCAGCCGGTTGTGCATGAAGCCGGTCGTGTTCAGCTGCACCATGGCGGCGTCGACCAGCGGATAGCCGGTGCGGCCCTCGCACCAGGCGGCGAACAACTCGTCGGCGTCAGGACCGTCGTCCCACTGCACCGCGTCGAAGGCCGGCTTGAACGACCGCTCGAGCACGTGCGGGTGCCGGGCCAGCACCATCGCATAGAAATCGCGCCAGATGAGTTCGGACAGCCATACCGAGGCGCCGGCGCCGCCCGCGCCCGACAGCGTCAATTGCTGCGCCGTGCGCACCAGGTGGCGGATCGAGGTGGTGCCGAAACGCAAATGCGTCGATAACCTCGACGTGCCATCCTCGGCCGGGAAATCGCGTGCGCGGCCGTAGTCGGCGATGTCTTCGACGAAGGCCTCGAACAGCGCTTCCGCTCCTGCCATGCCGGCCGGCAGCGGCGATTCGCCCGCGTCGAAGCCGATGTCTTCCAGCGACGGCAATGCCGGTGGTGACGATGGCGGCGCGAACGCATGCGCACAGGCATCGACCGGATACGCCGCCAGCGTCTCGGGATGCGCCGCCAGCCGCTTGCGCCAGGCGTTCTTGTAGGGCGTGAACACCGAGTACGGCTGTCCCGCCAGCGTCAGCACTTCATCCTTCTCGAAGATGACCTGGTCCTTGTACGTATGGAAGGCGCTGCCTTGCGCCGCCAGCAGCAGCGCGACCTCGTCATCGCGCGCGATCGCGAGCGGTTCATAATCGGTGCAGGCATGCACTGCGTCAACATCGAGTGCCTTCGCCAGCGCCACCACCTCATCCCGGGCGCTGCCGTGGCGCACGATGAGGTAGCCTCCAAGACGACGCAATTCCTCATCCAGGCTGGCCAGGCTGGCGTGAATGAAACGCAGGCGGCGATCGTCGCGCGGCAAGCCGTCGAGAATATCGGTGTCATACACGAAGACGCAGAACACCTGTTGCGAATAGCGCAAGGCGTGGTGCAGGGCGGCGTGGTCGAATGCGCGCAGGTCGCGCCGGAACCAGACCAAAGACTTGCTCAAATTCATTGCTGTGTGCGGGGTCAAGGCGGGAGCAGATTTTACTGTCTAGGATCGGACCATGGTGTGCGTGTCGTGATGCTTCCGAGGGCCCTCCGGCCAAATGGGTGTAAACTAGGGAAAAGCGTAACGTTGTGCTGCAGAACGTTGGCAGTCGATCATGTTTAACGCAAGAGTGCGCCTTTTGAGAGTATCCGTATGAAAAAAAGCAAAGTTGGCAAAACTCTACCGATGCCGGGCATGCCCCGGGAGCAGGATGAAGCGCTCGCCAAGGCCGGTCCGGCAGCATCCGGGCTCAACCTTGCGAACCATTTCCTGATCGCCATGCCATCGATCCAGGATCCGATCTTCGGCGGCACCGTCGTCTATGTCTGCGAGCACAACGACAAGGGCGTGCTGGGCGTGGTCATCAACAAGCCGACCGACATGACGATGGAAACCCTGTTCGACCGCGTCGACCTGAAGCTGGCCGAAGGCCTGCGCGCGACCGTGGTGGACGAACCGATCATGTTCGGCGGGCCGGTCCAGGACGACCGCGGCTTCGTGCTGCATTCGCCCGGCGGCCGTTATTCCTCGTCGCTCAGCGTCACCGACGACGTCGCCTTCACGACCTCGATCGACGTGCTCGAAGCCGTCGCCAGCGGCGGCGGTCCCGCGCGCATGCTGGTCTCGATCGGCTACGCCGGCTGGAGCCCGGGCCAGCTCGAAGAAGAAATCTCGCGCAACGGCTGGCTGACGGTGGGCGCCGACGCGCGCGTGCTGTTCGACCTGCCGATCGAGGAACGCTACAACGCCGCCATCAAACTGCTGGGGATTGATCCCTTCATGCTCGCCACCGAAGCCGGCCATGCGTGATTTGCTGTACCTGCGTGGTTGCGCATGATGGTCGATATCGTTTTCGGCTTCGACTTCGGCGTCAAGCGGATCGGCATCGCCATGGGCAACACCCTGACCGGGCAGGCGCAGCCGCTGCGCGTCATTGCCGCCATCGACAACGCCACCCGCTTCAAGATCATCGGCGAGCTGATCGCCGAGTGGCGCCCGGCGCGCCTGGTGGTGGGCGAGCCGCGCCATCCCGACGGCGCCGAACACGACATGACCCTGCGCAGCCGCCGCTTCGCCAACCAGCTGCATGGCCGCTTCAACCTGCCTGTCGAGCTGGTCGACGAGCGCTATTCGTCGGCCGTGATCGCATCGAAGCGCGGCGACGTCATCGACGACAAGGCGGCCGCCATCATTCTGCAGCAATATTTCGACGCATCTCCTTAGCCGCATCTTCTCACCCTATGCCAACAACCAATCTCAACCTCGACGCCGAGGCGCTCTACCGCGAGCTGCTGGGCCAGGTCCGCGCGGGCCTGGACGGCGTGCCCGACGCCGCCATCGTCGGCATCCATTCCGGCGGCGCCTGGCTGGCCGAGCGCCTGGCGCGCGACCTCGACCTCACTGCCCGCCTGGGTTCGATCGACGTGTCGTTCTACCGCGACGACTATGCGCGCAAGGGCCTGCATCCTGACGTGAAGCCGACCCATATCCGCTTCCCGGTCGACGGCGCCACGGTGGTGCTGGTCGACGACGTGCTGCAGACCGGCCGCACCACGCGCGCCGCGATCAACGTGCTGTTCGACTATGGCCGGCCAAGCTGCATCAAGCTGGCCGCGCTGGCCGACCGCGGCGGGCGCGAGCTGCCGGTGGCGGCCGATTTCGCCGGCGCGCGCGTGTCGCTCGCGGCAAACCAGTCGCTGTGCCTGCAGCGCGACGAAACAGGCCAACTCTCGCTGACCATCGAAGAAGACAATGCCGACCCTGCACAATAATCCGCAACTGAACAAGAACGGCGAGCTGCAACACCTGCTCACCATCGAGGGACTCAAGAAGTCGCACATCGACCACATCCTCGACACCGCATCGAGCTTCGTCGGCATCTCCGACCGCGAAGTCAAGAAAGTCCCGCTCATGCGCGGCAAGAGCGTGTTCAACCTGTTCTTCGAAAACTCGACGCGCACCCGTACCACCTTCGAGATCGCCTCGAAGCGCCTGTCGGCCGACGTCATCAACCTGAACATCCAGGCCTCGTCGACCACCAAGGGCGAGTCGCTGCTCGACACCATCGACAACCTGGCCGCGATGCACGCCGATATGTTCGTGGTGCGCCACGCGCAATCGGGCGCGCCCTACATGATCGCCCAGCACCTGAACCGCACCCGCTCCGACGTGCACGTGGTCAACGCCGGCGACGGCCGCCACGCCCACCCGACCCAGGGCCTGCTGGACATGTACACGATCCGGCACTACAAGAAGGACTTCACCAACCTGCGCGTGGCCATCGTCGGCGACATCCTGCACAGCCGCGTGGCGCGCTCGGATATCCACGCGCTGACCACGCTGGGCGTGCCCGAGGTGCGCGCGATCGGCCCGCACACGCTGCTGCCGGGCGGCCTGGAGCAGATGGGCGTGCGCACCTTCACCAACATGGATGAAGGCCTGAAGGACGTCGACGTCATCATCATGCTGCGCCTGCAGAACGAGCGCATGAGCGGCGCGCTGCTGCCTTCGGCGCAGGAATACTTCAAGAGCTATGGCCTGACGCCGGAACGCCTGGCGCTGGCCAAGCCGGACGCGATCGTGATGCATCCGGGCCCGATGAACCGCGGCGTCGAGATCGACTCGGCGGTGGCGGACGGCGCCCAGGCGGTGATCCTGCCGCAGGTAACTTTCGGGATCGCGGTACGGATGGCGGTGATGAGCATTTTGGCAGGAACCCACGCATGAAACTTCATATCAAGAACGGGCGAGTGATCGACCCGGCGAACGGCATCGACGCAGCGCAAGACCTGTTCATCGCCGACGGCAGGATCGCGGCCCTCGGCGCCGCGCCGCAAGGCTTCAGCGCCGACCAGACCATCGATGCAAGCGGCCTGGTGGTTGCCCCCGGCCTGATCGACCTGTCGGCGCGCCTGCGCGAGCCGGGCTACGAATACAAGGCCACGCTCGAATCCGAGCTGCAGGCCGCGATGCAGGGCGGCGTGACCACGCTCGTGTGCCCGCCCGACACCGATCCGGTGCTCGACGAGCCGGGCCTGGTCGAGATGCTCAAGCACCGCGCGCGCATGCTCGACCAGGCCAATGTGCACCCGCTGGGCGCGCTGACCGTGGGCCTGAAGGGCCAGGCGCTGACCGAGATGGCCGAACTGACCGAAGCCGGCTGCATCGGCTTCGCCCAGGCCGAGGAACCGATCCTCGATACCACCGTGCTGCTGCGCGCCATGCAGTATGCGAAAACCTTTGGCTATACCGTGTGGCTGCGTCCGCAGGACGCCCACATCGGCCGCGGCGGCGTGGCCCACAGCGGTCCGCTGGCGTCGCGCCTGGGCCTGTCGGGCGTGCCGGTGATGTCCGAGACCATCGCGCTGCACACGATCTTCGAACTGATGCGCGCCACCGGCGCGCGCGTGCACCTGTGCCGCATCTCGTCCGCCGCCGGCCTGGAGCTGATCCGCGCCGCCAAGAAGGAAGGCCTGGACCTCAGCGTCGACGTCGGCGTGCACCACCTGCACATGACCGACGCCGACATCGGCTTCTTCGATTCCAACGCGCGCCTGACGCCGCCACTGCGTTCGCAGCGCGACCGCGACGCGATCCGTGCGGCCGTGCTGGACGGCACCGTGGACGCGGTCTGCTCCGACCACACCCCGGTCGACGACGACGAGAAGCTGCTGCCGTTCGGCGAAGCCTCGCCCGGCGCCACCGGCCTGGAACTGCTGCTCAGCCTCACGCTCAAGTGGGCCCAGGACCAGCAGGACGCCGACAAGGCGCTGGCCCTGGCGCTCGGCCGCATCACGCATGACGCGGCCCGCATCGCCGGGCTGCCGGCCGGCACCCTAGGCGTCGGCGCCGCGGCCGACGTGGTGCTGTTCGATCCAGACGCGCGCTGGAAGGTGGAGGGCAAGACCCTGGCCAGCCAGGGCAAGCACACGCCTTTCCTCGGCTACGAGCTGGCCGGACAGGTCAAGGCCACCATCGTGCGCGGCCGCGTGGCGTACCAGCGCTGATCCACCCGGGACGGCGGGCCTGCCATGAAGCCGCCGTCCTTACTGTGTTTGCTATCTTGAAGATCCGCCTTGCCTGGCGCCTTGCGCGCGTCGTCGTCCACCTGTGCGAGGGCCTGGCGACCTGCGCGCTGGTGTTTCCCTTCGTGTCGTCCAGCCGCCGTGCGCGCCTGACCCGCGGCTGGTCGCGCCGCCTGTTGCGCCTGTGCCGGGTCGAGGTCGACCATGTCGGCGGCGTGCCGGCCCTCGAGCACGCGCTGGTGGTGGCCAACCACGTGTCCTGGCTCGACATCTTCGTCATCAACGCCCTCGATCCCTGCCGCTTCGTGGCCAAGGCCGAGATCCGTTCCTGGCCGGTGATGGGCTGGCTGGCGGCCGGCGCCGGCACCGTGTTCATCGCGCGCGGCAACCGGCGCGAGCTGCGCCACGTGTTCAAGGGACTGGTCGAGGTGCTGCAACAAGGGGAACGGGTCGCCCTGTTCCCCGAAGGCACGACCGGCCTGCAGGGCGCGGTGCTGCCCTTTCACGCCAACCTGTTCGAGGCCGCGATCGACGCAGGCGTGCCGGTGCAGCCGTATGCGCTGGCCTATGTCGATGCCGATGGCGGCCCGCACCCGTCGATCGATTACGTGGGCGACACCACCTTCGTCGACAGCCTGCTGCGCATCCTGCAGGGCCCGCCCGTGAAAGCGCGCCTGGCCTGCCTGGCGCCGCTGGACAGCGTTGGCGCGCACCGGCGCGAGCTGGCGCTGGCGGCGCAGGAGGCGGTGGAAGCCGCCGTGCGCGTTTAACGCTTCTTGCCGCCGTGTTCCCGGTACTCGGGACAATCCACCTGCAATAGCGTGCGGTCGTCGAGGCACACCGCCGTCAGCTTGCCGCCCCACACGCAGCCGCTATCGAGGCCGATCAGGTTCGGCCGCTGCACCAGGCCCAGCGCCGACCAGTGGCCGAACACCACCGTCACGTCCTGGGTGCGGCGCTGCGGCAGGTCGAACCAGGGCAGGAGGCCGCTGCCGGCCGGGCCGGCGTCGCTTTCCTTGTGCTTGAAGTCCATCGTGCCGTCCGGCGCGCACAGGCGCATGCGGGTGAGGGCGTTGACGATGCAGCGCAGGCGGTCGATGCCCACCAGGCCATCGTCCCAGCGATCCGGCAGGTTGCCGTACATCGCGCCCAGGAAATCGATCCAGCCCTCGCCGCGCAGCGCGGCCTCCACTTCGCCGGCCAGCGCCATGGTCTGGCGCGCGTCCCATTGCGGCGCCACGCCGGCGTGCACCAGCAGGTGGGCGTCGACGAACATCGCCAGCGGACGCTGGCGCAGCCAGGCGATCAATTCGTCGCGGTCGGGCGCGGCCAGGATCTCGTCGAGGGTGTCGGAGCGGCTCAGGCGCTGGGCGCCGGCCGCCACCGCGATCAGGTGCAGGTCGTGGTTGCCGAGCAGGGCTTCGATGCGCCCGCCGCTCGATTCCGACAAGGCCTTCATGCGCCGCAGCGCGGTGAGCGAATCGGGACCGCGATTGATCAGGTCTCCCACGAACAGGATACGCGCGTCAAGGCCCGCCGTCTCGAAGATCCGGTCGAGGAGCAGTTGCGCTTCGTGCGCGCAACCCTGGAGGTCGCCAATGGCATAGGTTTTCATATTTTTCGAGATTGGCCCGTGAAGCTGTCGTTGTTGCTTTTGCGGATACTAAATGATTTTACCCGCCGGCGCTGTCGCCCGGCACCGCGCTTGTGGTTCCCTGCGCCTGTCTCGTGCCCGGAATGCGCGCGCATCGGCATTTTTTGACTCGCTTCCAACACTGCGTGCGCGTTAAATACGTGCGCCCGGAAATACCCGTCCATTCCGGTACAATGAATCCGGCTTTCCTCCCGTGAATAGCGTGCACTGGCCATTCCATTTGCCAACCGCCGCTGCCCGAGGCTCCACATACAGGCATCGAAAGAAAACAATAATGTTCTCGTTTTTCGTGAGCTTCCTTTCCTGCGCATTGCTGACGCTGCTGGTTATCAAGACCGCGCGAAAACATGGGCTGGGGCTCGATGGCGATTTTGGCGGCGTGCAGAAAGTGCACTCGCATGCGGTCGCGCGTATCGGCGGCATTCCAATTTTCCTCGCGGTGGTGGTGGCGTCCGGGATTTCGATCCTGCGCGAGCCGCAAATGATGGCGTGGCTCGCGACCCTGATTGCCTGCGCCACGATCGCGCTCGCCGGCGGCATCGCCGAGGATTACACCGGCCGCGTTTCGCCGCTGCGCCGGCTGGCGCTGACGATGGTCGCGGCGGCCCTCGGCTACTGGCTGCTCGACGCGCGCGTCGGCCGGCTCGACCTGCCGTGGGCCGTGCTGCCGATCGAGACGCTGTGGATCGTGCTGCCGCTGACGATGCTGGCGGTGGCGGGCATCGCCAACGCCATCAATATCATCGACGGCTTCAATGGCCTGGCGGGCGTGATCAGCATCTTCATGCTGCTGTCGCTGTCCTACGTGGCGCTGCAGGTGGGCGATATGTTCGTGCTGGTGGCGGCCCTGATCGTGGCCGGCGCCACCGCCGGCTTCCTGATCTGGAACTATCCGGTGGGGCTGATCTTCCTGGGCGACGGCGGCGCCTATTTCATCGGTTTCCTGCTGGGCGAGCTGGCGCTGCTGCTGGTGATGCGCAATCCCGGCGTGTCGACCTGGTATGCGGCGCTGTTACTGATTTATCCGGCTTTCGAAACGATATTCTCCGCTTATCGCCGCATGTTTGTGCGCGGAAAGTCGCCGGCGATGCCGGATGGTATTCACCTGCACAGCTTGATATTTCGCCGTATCGTGCAATGGACGGTAGGGCCGCGCGAAGCACGCGCATTGATGAAGCGCAATGCGCGGACTTCTCCTTATTTATGGCTGTTTTCACTGCTGGCCGTGATACCGGCAACGGTGTTCTGGAAAAACACGACGGCCCTGATGTTCTTCTGTTTGTTGTTCATAATCAGTTACCTCTGGTTGTATGGCCGTATTGTTCGATTCAAGTCCCCACGTTGGCTTTTTTTAAGCAAGAAGGACTAGTCCCGGTTTATTGTTGTATTATATTGCGACATTTAGTGAGAATTCACTAGATTCGGTAATTGCTGAATCTGCATTTAATCTTTAACGAACGAGGAATGATGATGGATCTGTCGAATATGTCCGTAGGCGATTTGCGCAACCTGCAGGAGCAAATCAAGCAGGAGATGAAGAAGCGTGAAGTCCAGGAAGTGCAAAAAGCACGCGAGCAAATCCTGGCCATCGCCCAAAGCGTCGGCATGCCGCTGAAAGACCTGATGGCCGCCACCGGCCGCGGTTCGAAAGGCGCCACCGTCGCCGTGCGCTATCGTCACCCGGACGATTCCAACCTGCAGTGGACCGGCCGCGGCCGCCAGCCGAAGTGGGTCAAGGAATGGGTCGAAGGCGGCAAGTCGATCGACGATCTGCGCGTCTGATTCCAATTTCCCCTGCGCTGAGGAACCTCACTTCCACAGCGCAGGCGGAAAGTAGCATTCCGCCAGGCACCGGGCGCTTTCCACGCCGCCCGATCTCCGCGCGCCAATCCCACGGCGCCAGCGCTTGCCGGTACAATAGCAAGCGATTTTTTATCATTCCTCCAACATCCGGCGATGACCACGGTCGATCCAGCGACCGGTGCATGCCTCTCAAGAATTCCAAGGAAGAACATGGTTGCTCTCTCGAAAACGATTTTCAAGGCCTATGACATTCGCGGCATCATCGGCAAGACCCTGGATGCGGGGATCGCGCGCCACATCGGCCGTGCCTTCGGCGCCGCCGCGCTGGCCAAGGGAGAGCGCAAGGTCGTGATCGGCCGCGACGGCCGCCTGTCGGGCCCGGAACTCAGCGCCGCCCTCAGCGAAGGCCTGCGCGACGCCGGCGTCGACGTGATCGATCTGGGCATGGTCGCCACCCCGATGGTGTATTTCGGCACCAACGTGCTGGAAACGCGCTCGGGCATCATGGTCACCGGCAGCCACAACCCGCCCGACTACAACGGCTTCAAGATGGTAATGGCGGGCGAGGCGATCTATGGCGATGCCATCACCGGCCTGCACGACAGCATCGCTGCCTACGACGGCGCGATCGCCGACCAGCGCGGCGGCTACAGCACCCACGACATCCGCGCCGCCTACATCGAGCGCATCGTCGGCGACGTCAAGCTGGCGCGTCCGATCAAGATCGTGGTCGACTGCGGCAACGGCGTCGCCGGCGCCTTCGCGCCCGAGCTGTTTACCCGCATGGGCGCCGAGGTCGTCGAGCTGTTCTGCGAAGTCGACGGCACCTTCCCGAACCACCACCCGGACCCGGCCCACCCGGAAAACCTGCAGGACGTGATTCGCGCGCTGCAAGAGACCGACGCCGAGATCGGCCTGGCTTTCGACGGCGACGGCGACCGCCTGGGCCTGGTCACCAAGGATGGCCAGATCATCTTCCCGGACCGCCAGATGATGCTGTTCGCGGCCGACGTCCTGTCGCGCAACCCGGGCGCCGAGATCCTGTACGACGTCAAGTGCACGCGCCACCTGGCGCCCTACATCGAGAAGAATGGCGGCAAGCCGCTGATGTGGAAGACCGGCCACTCGCTGGTCAAGGCCAAGCTGAAGGAAACCGGCGCCCCGCTGGGAGGCGAGATGAGCGGCCACATCTTCTTCAAGGACCGCTGGTACGGCTTCGACGACGGCCTGTATGCCGGCGCGCGCATGCTCGAGATCCTGACCAAGGGACCGAATCCGTCGGCGCTGCTCAACGGCCTGCCGATCGCCAGCAGCACCCCGGAACTGCACCTGCACCTGCAGGAAGGCGAGAACTTCGCGCTGATCGACCAGCTGCGCCGTGACGCCAGGTTCCCGACCTCGGAAAAGATCAACGACATCGACGGCTTGCGCGTCGAGTACGCGGACGGCTTCGGCCTGGCGCGCTCGTCGAACACGACCCCGGTGGTGGTGCTGCGCTTCGAGGGCGAGAATCCGGAAGCGCTCGCGCGCATCCAGTCCGAATTCAAGAGCGTGATCCTGGCCGCCAAGCCGGATGCTCACCTGCCTTTCTGAGGTGATTGCTTGAAGATTCTACTTGTGCGGGTGTCGTCCCTGGGCGATGTCCTGCACAACCTGCCGATGGTGGCCGACCTGCTGCGCCGCCATCCGGGCGCCACGATCGACTGGGTGGTCGAGGAAGGCTACGTCAGCCTGGTGCGCCTGAATCCGCACGTGCGCAAGGTGATCCCCTGGGCGCTGCGGCGCTGGCGCAAGAGCCTGGGCAAATCCGGGACGCGCGCCGAGATCCGCGCTTTCTTTCGCACCCTGCGCGAGGAAGAATACGACTATGTGTTCGACACCCAGGGCCTGCTCAAGACCGGCATCATCATGGGCGCCGCGCGCGTTCGCAAGGGCGGCAGGAAGGTCGGCCTGGCCAACGGCAGCGAAGGCTCGGGCTATGAAGGCATTTCGCGCATCTTCCATACCGACAGCATTCCCCTGAGCCCGCGCACCCACGCGGTGGCGCGCGGACGGCTGGTGGCCGGCGCGGCGCTCGGTTATCCGGTCGATACGGCGCCCGATTTCGGCCTGCCGGCGCCGGATGCGTCGCAGCGTCCGGCCTTCCTGCCGCCCGAAGACTATGCGGTGTTCTTCCACGGCACGGCGCGCGCGGCCAAGAAGTGGGCGGACGCCAACTGGATCGCGCTCGGCAAGGCGCTGGCGCCGATGCCGGTGCTGCTACCCTGGGGTTCGGAGGCCGAACACCGGGACGCCGAGGCGCTGGCCGCCGGCATCCCGAACGCGCGCGTGCTGCCCAGGCTGTCGATGATGGACGCCGTGACCCTGGCCCAGCATGCGCGGCTCGCGGTCGGCGTCGACACCGGCCTGACCCATATCGCCGCCGCTTTCGTGCGGCCGACGATCGAGATCTATTGCGATTCGCCGAAGTGGAAGACCGAGGGCAACTGGTCCGAGCGCATCGTCAACCTGGGCGAGCTGGGTGCGCCGCCATCAAGCGACGAGGTGGCGGCGGCCGCGCGCCGCCTGCTGGCCGCGGCATGAACCGCGCGCTGTATTCAAGCCTGTGGTGGCTGGCCCTGCCGGCCGTGCTGGGCCGCCTGTGGTGGCGTGGCCGCAAGGAGCCGGGCTACCGCGCGCACTGGGGCGAACGCCTGGCCCTGATCGGTCCGGCGCCGAGCGAACGTCCGACCATCATGGTGCACGCCGTCTCGGTCGGCGAGACGCGCGCCGCCGAACCGGTGGTCGACGCGCTCCTGGCGGCCTATCCCGATTGCCGCATCCTGCTGACCCATATGACGCCGACCGGCCGCGCCACCGGACAATCCCTGTTCGCCCACCATGGCGAGCGCGTGGTGCAAAGCTACCT
This sequence comes from Massilia timonae CCUG 45783, assembly GCF_000315425.1. GTDB lineage: Bacteria > Pseudomonadota > Gammaproteobacteria > Burkholderiales > Burkholderiaceae_D > Telluria > Telluria timonae. The sequence continues at coordinate 1,784,263 of NZ_JH992922.1, forward strand.
GCCATACGATACCGGCTTGATGACGCGGCGCTTCCTGCGCCGCCATCGCCCGCGCGCCTGCATCCTGATGGAGACCGAGGTCTGGCCCAACCTGATCCACGCCTGCAATCGGCTTGCTGTGCCGGTCGTGTTGGCCAATGCCCGCCTGTCCGAAAAATCCCTGAAGCGTGGCCGCAAGGCGGGCGCCGTGATGCGGGAGGCGGCGCGCGGCTTCACCCTGGTCGCGGCCCAGACCGAGGTTGATGCAGAGCGCATCCGCTCGCTCGGCGCGCCGAACGTGGTGGTCACCGGCAGCGTCAAGTTCGACGTGACGCCGCCGCCGGCGGCGCTGGAAAAGGGTGACTGGCTGCGCAGCCGCATCCGCTCCGGCGGCCCTGAGCGGCCCGTGTTCCTGTGCGCCAGCACGCGCGAGGGCGAAGAGGCGCTGATCCTCGACGCCTGGCGGCGGATGCCCGACAAGCCGGCCGGCGCGCTCCTGGCGATCGTGCCGCGCCATCCGCAGCGTTTCGACGAAGTCGCTTCCCTGGCCTCGGCGCGCGGATTCACGCTGGCGCGGCGTTCGCAGTTCGGGCTTGACCACGGCGTCGACCATGGCGTGGGCGGCGCCGACGTGCTGCTGGGCGATTCGATGGGCGAGATGTTCGCCTATTACGCAGCCTGCGATTGCGCGTATATCGGCGGCAGCCTGCTGCCGCTGGGCGGCCAGAACCTGATCGAAGCCTGCGCGCTGGGCAAGCCGGTGCTGGTGGGCGAGCATACCTTCAACTTCCTCGACGCCACCAATGAGGCGGTGGACGACGGCGCCGCGCTGCGGCTGCCTGACGCCGACGCGCTGGTGACGGCGGCCGTGCGCCTGCTGCGCGACGGCGCGGCGCGGGTGGCGATGGGGGAGAAGGCGCTGGCCTTCGCGCGCCGCCACCGTGGGGCGACCCTGCGCACTGTTGAACTCGTGCAACGGCATATCCGGTAGGTTTTGTTACCATTCCAAACTGCACGGTACAAAACAAAAGGGGATGCGCCATGTTGTCGTTCAATCACCCGAGGCCGGTCGGTAGTGGAAAGCCCGCGGTTTTGCCAACTTCGGTACTGGTCCAGGAACAGGCGGCAGAGGCGCTGGAGGCGATCATGACCGCAGCACCGACCGAAGTCCCGGCATCGCCACCCGCTGGCGTTGCGCTCCCGCCGCTGGATGCGCTGCACTTTTTCGTGCGCTATTCGCTGCGCGAGTACACCAGTTTCATGTGGCAGCATGGCGGCTTCCTGATCCGCCGCCGGCGCGTGCGCTGGCCGGCCAGCCTGCTCCTGCGCCTGAGAAGCACCTTCAGCGCGGCCCTGAACTTCGTCCTGCTCGGACGCGGGCGCCGCACCTATGAGTTCACCATCGACGAACACGGCATCGTACGCACCAGCGGCGGCGTGACCCTGATCGGCTGGGAAGACGTGGCCGCCGTGCGCACCTACTCGCGCGGCTTCATGATGGTGCTCAAGCGGGGCACCCTGCCGATTCCGTTTCGTTGCCTGTCCGAGGGACAGGTGGCCGCCATGCGCGAGCTGGCGGCGGCGCGGCACGAGCTGGCTTTGCGCTGATTTTTTCCCGGCCTGCGGGCAGTGTTGGATGCGTGGACGGGGGACCCGTCCACCCTACTCGAACAACACCGGCATCTCGTGCGAGCGCTTGCGCAGTGCCAGGCGCGCGCCGTCGTAATCCGGATACACCTCGCCCACCGTGGCCCAGAACGCCGGGCTGTGGTTCATCTCGCGCAGGTGGGCCAGTTCGTGCGCCACCACGTAGTCGATCAGCGCTGGCGGATAATGGATCAGGCGCCAGTTGAGGCGAATGCTGCCGCCCACCGTGCACGAGCCCCAGCGCGAGCCGGCCGACGACAGCGTGAAGCTGCTGTAGCTCACGCCCAGCTGCGGCGCGAAATGGTCCAGGCGCTCGCGGAACAGGCGCTTGGCCTCGGCCTGGAACCAGATCTTCACTCTTTCCTTGAGCTGCCATTCGGACAGCCCCGGCACCACGCCGATCCACAGCTCGTTGCTGGCGGCGTCGAACTGGCAGTGGCTGCGCTCCGCGTCCTCGAGGCGCAGCACGATGTCGCCGCCCAGGTAGGGCAGGCGCGCGCCATCCTTCCATTCGACAGGCAGCCGTTGCTGGCGCTGGTCGCGCCGTTCTCCCCGTTCGAGCAGCTTGGTGACGATCCAGCGCTGCTTGGCGCGCAGCGCGTTGTCGATCTCTTCGAGCGTCACGCGGCGTGGCGCCGTCACGCGCAGGCCGTCGTCGTCGATGGTGAAGCCGATCGAGCGCCGTGACGAGCGGCGCAAGGCGTACTCGATGGTGTGGTGGCCGAGGACGATGCGTTTCAGGGGAGGGTCTTGCGGGCCGACGGGCGGCGAGGGGAGCTTGATGCGGGGCGGCGCCGGCGGCGCCTTGAACAGCGGCTGCGCGGGCGGCGCAGGCTTGTCGGAAGGTTTCAGCGCCGCGAAGAATTCTTGCGCGAACAACTCCAGCTGATGCCCGTCGACCTTCGCCGAGGCCATGGTCTGAGGCCTCGACTCACGAATCTGGGCGCTGACGTCGCTCAACCACCTTTGTAGGCGTGGGGCGAAATGACGCGCATTTCGGATTCTATCCAATTTTCTACCTCTTGCATCAGGCTGTCGGGGGTATGGCCTTCGGGCGAGATCGGCTTGCCGATCGAGACCGTGATCAATCCGGGCCGTTTGATGAATGAATTCTTGGGCCAGCACTCGCCCGAATTATGCGCGATCGGCACCACGACCGCTTGGGTTTCCACAGCCAGGCGTGTGCCGCCGCTCTTGTACTTGCCCTTCTGGCCGACCGGGATGCGGGTGCCTTCGGGGAACATGATGATCCACTGGCCGTCGGCCAGGCGGCGCTTCCCGTGGCGCACGACCGAACTGAAGGCATTCTTGCCCTGCTTGCGGTCGATCGGGATCATGCGCAGCAAGCCCATGGCCCAGCCGAAGAAGGGGATGTACAGGATTTCCTTCTTGAAGACGTAGACCAGCGGCCGCGTGAGATTGGGCAGCAGGAAGATCGTTTCCCACGCCGACTGGTGCTTCGAGAGCACGATGGCCGGCGCGTCGGGCAGGTTCTCGTAGCCCTTGAATTGGTAGCGGATGCCGCAGATGACGCGCGCGCACCAGATGATGAAGACGTTCCAGCGCGAGGTGAACCAGAAGCGCTTGTTGTACGACAGCGGCGCTGCCAGGAAGCAGAGGGAGGCCCAGATGACGGTGGCGACGATCATGACGATCGTGAACAGCAGGGAACGCAGGAACAAACTGAAGTTACGCAAAGGGGCTCCGGACAAATCGATCTGGTTCTGGACTGGACTGCGAATTTTTTATTGATTATGCAGGCTGCGCGCCGGTTGTGCCAGAGGCGGCGCTCGATGGAGAACCCGGCTTGAGGAAGGCGGTCACCATCGCCGCCAGGTCCGGGAACACCTGGGTGCCGGGCGGCAGGCCGCCGGTGGCCTGGGTCGTCTCGCCCTTCCCGGTCAGCACCAGGTAGGGCGTGCAGCCGCGGTTGAAGCCGGCCTGCAGGTCGCGCAGCGAGTCGCCCACGGTGGGCACGCCCTTGAGATTGACCTTGAACCGCTTGCCGATCTCTTCGAACATGCCCGACTTGGGCTTGCGGCAGTCGCAGCCGTCGATCGCCGCGTGCGGGCAGAAGAAGATGGCGTCGATGTCGGCGCCCACCAGCTGGGCCGCCGCATGCAGCTTGGCGTGGATGGCGTTCAGGGTCGCGATGTCGAACAGGCCGCGCGCGATGCCCGACTGGTTGGTCGCGACCACCACCCGGTAGCCCGCCTGGTTCAGGCGGGCGATCGCTTCGAGCGAGCCGGGAATCGGGATCCATTCGGCCGGCGACTTGATGAAGTCCGGCGAATCGTGGTTGATCACGCCATCCCGGTCGAGGATGATGAGCTTCATCGCCCGCTCTTCCTTGTCGCGCTCCTTGCCCATCTTATGCCGCCAGCTTCGAGATGTCGGCCACGCGGTTCATCATTCCGTGCAGCGACGCCAGCAGGGCCAGGCGGTTGTTGCGCAGCTTGACGTCGTCGGCCATCACCATCACGTCGTTGAAGAAGGCGTCGACCTGGTCGCGCAGCTGGGCCAGGGTCTTGAGCGTGCCGGCAAAATCGCCCGCGGCGAAGGCCGCGTCGACGTCGGGCTGCACGCGGGCGACGGCGGCCGCCAGGTCCTTCTCGGCCTGGTCCTGCAGCAGGGCAGGGTCGACCGCGGCGTCCTTCGGCATCGCTTCCTCGTTCTTCTTGAGGATGTTGGTGATGCGCTTGTTGGCGGCGGCCAGCGAGGCCGCCTCGGGCAGCGCCGCGAAGGCCTGCACCGCTTCCAGGCGCTGCACCACGTCGTCGACGCGGTCCGGGTCCTGGGCCAGCACCGCCTCGACCTCGTTCGGCGAGAAGCCGCGCTCGCGCAGCATGCCGCGCAGGCGGTCGAGCATGAACGCGGTCACCTCGGTGCGCGGATCGCGCAGCGATTCGAAGCGCGCCGGCTCGTCGGCGAAGGTGGTCATCGCGTCGGCCAGCATGTCGGCGATCGACAGCGGCAGGCGCTTCTCGACCAGCATGCGCATGATGCCCAGCGCATGGCGGCGTAGCGCGAACGGATCCTTTTCTCCGGTCGGCTGCAGGCCGATGGCCCAGATGCCGACCAGGGTTTCCAGCTTGTCGGCCAGGGCGACCGCGAGGCCGGTATTGGTCGCGGGAAGAAGGTCGCCGGCGAAACGCGGCTGGTAGTGTTCGGACGCCGCGCGCGCGACGTCGTCATGCTCGCCATCGTGGCGCGCGTAGTACGTGCCCATGATGCCCTGCAGCTCGGGGAACTCGCCGACCATGTCGGTGAGCAGGTCGGCCTTGGACAGGCGCGCGCCGCGCTCGGCCAGCGCCGCGTCGAAGCCCAGGCGGGTGGCGATATAGGTCGCCAGCTTGGTGACGCGCTCGCTGCGCTCGGCCTGCGTGCCCAGCTTGTTGTGGTAGACCACGCTGGCCAGTTGCGGCAGGCGCGACTCGAGGGTCTTCTTTTTATCCTGCTCGAAGAAGAACTTGGCGTCCGACAGGCGCGGGCGCACCACGCGCTCGTTGCCGCCGACGATGGCGGTCGGGTCGTCGGTCGCGATGTTCGACACGATCAGGAAGCGCGAACGCAGCTTGCCTTCGGCGTCGGTCAGCGCGAAGTATTTCTGGTTGGTCTGCATGGTGAGGATCAGGCATTCCTGCGGCACGGCCAGGAATTCTTCCTCGAAGCGGCATTCATAGACCACCGGCCATTCGACCAGGGCCGCCACTTCGTCCAGCAGCGACTCGGGCATCAGGACCTGGTCGGCGCCGGCTTTGTCGAGCAACTGGGCGCGGATGCTTTCCTTGCGTGCTTCGGCCGACGAGAGCACCTTGCCTTCGGCTTCCAGCACTCGGGCGTAGTTGTCGGCATGGTCGATCGCGATCGGGCCGCCGTGCGACAGGAAGCGGTGGCCCATCGTGGTGCGGCCGGCGGCGAGGCCCAGCAGGGAGATCGGCAGCACCTGCTCGCCATGCAGCGCGATCAAGAGGTGTACCGGGCGCACGAACTGCACGGTGTCGCCGCTCGGGCGCTGGTAGCTCATGACCTTCGGGATCGGCAGCTTGGCCACCGTCTCGGCCAGCACGTCCTGCACGGCGCCCGCGAGGGCACTGCCGGCGGCGGTATAGGTGTAGAAGAAGCTCTCGGCCTTGCCGTCCTGGGCGCGTTCGAGCTGGTCGACGGTCAGATCGGGGAAGCCCAGCGCGGCCAGCTTCTTGCCAAGGGGCGCGCTTGGATTGCCTTCCTTGTCGAGGGCCACGGAGACAGGCAGCACCTTCTCGCGGATCGATTTGTCGGGCGAGGTGCCGCGCACATTGGTGATGGACACGGCCAGGCGGCGCGGGGTGGCGTGGGTGGTAATGGTGCTGTCGGCTTCCAGGAAGTCGCGCGCCTTCAGGCCATTGGCGATGCCGGTCGCAAAGGCTGCGCCCAGCTTGACGAGCGCCTTCGGCGGCAGTTCTTCGGTCTGCAGTTCGACGAGGAGTGTTTGGTTCATGGTCTGTTCTGTTCTTTTCAAGCTGCTTGTTCGGCCTTGGGCGCCATGGGGAAGCCCAATTTTTCGCGCGAATCGTAATAGGCTTGCGCCACCAGGCGCGACAGGGTGCGCACGCGGCCGATGTAGGCGGCGCGCTCGGTCACCGAGATCGCGCCGCGCGCGTCCAGCAGGTTGAAGCTGTGCGAGGCCTTCATGATCTGCTCGTAGGCCGGCAGGGTCAGTTGCAGCTCGACCAGGCGCTTGGCTTCGGATTCGTGGTTATTGAAAGCCTGGAACAGGATCTCGGTGTTCGAATGCTCGAAGTTGTAGGTCGATTGTTCGACCTCGTTCTGGTGGAAGACGTCGCCGTAGGAGAGCTTCTTTTTAACGCCGTTTTCTTCCCACTCGGTCCACACCAGGTCATAGACGTTCTCGACGCCCTGCAGGTACATGGCCAGGCGCTCGATGCCATAGGTGATCTCGCCCAGCACCGGCTTGCAATCGAGGCCGCCGACTTGCTGGAAATAGGTGAACTGGGTGACTTCCATGCCGTTCAGCCAGACTTCCCAGCCGAGGCCCCAGGCGCCCAGGGTCGGGCTTTCCCAGTCGTCCTCGACGAAGCGCACGTCATTCTTCTTCAGGTCCAGGCCCAGCGCCTCGAGCGAACCGAGGTACAGATCGAGGATGTTCTCGGGCGCCGGCTTCAGCGCCACCTGGTACTGGTAGTAATGCTGCAGGCGGTTTGGATTCTCGCCATAGCGGCCATCCTTCGGGCGGCGCGACGGCTGCACATAGGCGGCGCGCCACGGCTCCGGTCCGATCGCACGCAGGAAGGTGCCGGTGTGGAAGGTGCCCGCGCCGACTTCCATGTCGTAGGGCTGGAGCAGTGCGCAGCCCTGCTTGTCCCAGTAGGACTGCAGGGTAAGGATGATTTGTTGGAATGTGAGCATCTCGAATGGGACGGGGCTGGTGGGCCGCGAACACGGTATGTTTGCCAAATGACTAATTCTACTGAATTTTTGCGCCCCTCTGGGGGGCGATTTCAACTCAGCTATTCGATTTAAGACGGTAGCGGCGGCCCGCGAACCACGCGCCGAGCAGCATCAAGCCGCCCAGCGTCAGGAAGGCCGCATTGCCGAGGCGGATGAACGGCGTCATGCCGCTCGCGCCGCGCACGGTCGCGCTCAGGACGCCGTCGGTATAGAAGGGCAGCACTTGCGTGATGTTGCCGCGGTGGTCGATCACGGCGGTGGCGCCGTCGTTGGTCGAGCGCAGCATCGGACGGCCCGTTTCCAGGGTGCGCATGCGCGAGATCTGCAGGTGCTGCGGGATGGCCACCGACTGGCCGTACCACGACAGGTTCGACACGTTCAGCAGCAAGGTCGCCGGGTGCTGCGCATTGCGCAGCTGGTAGGCGATCTCTTCGCCGAACACGTCTTCGTAGCAGATATTCGGCAGCACCCACTGGTCCTTGACCTGGAACGGGGCCTGCAGCGCGGCGCCGCGGGTGGCGTCGCTCAGCGGGATGTTCAGGATGTCGGTGAACCAGCGGAAGCCCGGCGGGATGAATTCGCCGAACGGCACCAGGTGCGCCTTGTCGTAGCGATAGGGCCGTGGCTCGGGGCTCATCGCGATCAGGCTGTTGCCGTATTTTTCGGGGCCGTCGAACAAGGGCATGCCGATCGCCAGCGTGCTGCCGGTGCTCGTGGCATAGCGCTGCAGGCCGTCCAGGTAGCCGTCCGGCAGATTGTGCGGAAAGACGGGCAGGGCGGTTTCCGGCGTCGCGATCAGGTCGGCCGGGGCCGCCGTGATCATCGCCTGGTAGCGCGTCACGATGCTGGTCAGGAATTCCATATCGAACTTCCTGTCTTGCGGGATATTGCCTTGCAGCAGGCGCACGCTGATCGGCTGGCCGGTCTCCTGCGTCCATTCGACCGTGCGCAGGCCGGCGCCCGCCAGCAGCAGGCCGGCCAGCAGGCCGATCGCCGGCCAGCGCGCGCGCTGGGTCAGCATCGCGATGCAGCCGGCGCCGACGCCGACCAGGATGCCGAGGCCGTACACGCCGATCAGCGGCGCGAAGCCGGCCAGCGGCGCCAGGTCATGGGCATAGCCCGACGAGGCCCAGGGGAAACCCGTGAACACCCAGCCGCGCAGCCATTCGGACACGCCCCACAAGGTCGGCAGCACCAGCAGCAGGAAGGCGGCCACCGGCAGCGACCAGCGCTTGCGCAGCCAGCTCGCCACGCCGGCGGTGAAGGCGGCGAACAGGCCCATGTACAGGCCGAGCAGGACGATCGCCACCACCGCCAGCAGCACCGGCAGGTGGGCGAAGCGGGTCATGAGGACGGACAGCCAGTGCATGCCGGCGACCGACCAGCCGAAGCCGAAGGCCCAGCCGATCAGGGTTGCGCGCTTGACCGAATTGCCCATGCCGACCTGGTAGAACAGCCAGGCCAGCGACAGGAATTGCAGCGGCCACCAGCCGAAGGGCTGGAACGAGAGGATGGATGAACCGCCGGCCAGCGCGGCGGTGAGCAGCAGCAGAAGCGAAGGCTTGCTGCCGCGCAGCGCCGCGCGTTCGGCCAGTTCCGCCGCGGTCAAAGGCTGGGTCCGGCGGCGCAGCATCAGTCGCGTTCGTCTTCCAGCGATGGCAACCGTTCGACCAGCAGGACGTGGATCTGGCGTGCGTCGGCGCGCAGCACCTCGAAGCGCAGGCCGTGCAGGTCGACCACTTCGCCCTTGTGCGGCATGTGGCCCAGGTGGCTGGCGATCAGGCCGCCGATGGTGTCGACCTCGTCGTCCGGCAGCTCGGTGCCGAGCTCCTCGTTGAATTGCTCGATCTCGGTCAGCGCCTTGATGCGCCAGCGCGGGCCGTGCTGGCCTTCGCGGATCGAGATGATGTTGTCTTCTTCTTCGTCGAAGTCGTATTCGTCCTCGATGTCGCCGACGATCTGCTCGAGCACATCCTCGATCGTGATCAGGCCGGCCACACCGGAATACTCGTCGACCACGATCGCCATGTGGTTGTGGTTGGCGCGGAAATCGCGCAGCAGCACGTTCAGGCGCTTCGATTCGGGAATGAAGACTGCCGGGCGCAATTTGGTGCGCACGTCGAAAGATTCTTCAGCGTAATAACGCAGCAAATCCTTGGCCAGCAGGATGCCGACCACCTTGTCGCGCTCGCCTTCGATGGCGGGGAAGCGCGAGTGGGCGGTTTCGAGCACGTAAGGCATCCATTCCTCGATCGGTTTCGTGATGTCGATCACGTCCATCTGGGAACGGGGAACCATGATGTCGCGCGCCGACAGGTCGGACACCTGGAACACGCCCTCGATCATCGACAGCGCATCGGCGTCGAGGAGGTTGCGTTCGTGGGCATCGTGCAGCACTTCGAGGAGCTCTGCGCGATTTTCGGGCTCGGGGGAGATGAAGGCGGTCAGCCGCTCCAGCAGTGACCTGTGGGGTTTGGCGTCCGGTCGGACGTCACTGGGATACTCGGGCATAGTTGGCGGGAAGCCGTTGTTGCAATGGGGTGTAGGATACACCAAATAGGGGTGCGCCCAGTATTTACACGAGTGCGCACCCGACGGCTTGCCTCAATCAGCGTAGGGATCCGGGAAGCCCAGCACCTCCATGATGTCGCGCTCGAACTGCTCCATTTCTTCGGCGTCATCGTCGTTTTCGTGGTCCCAGCCCTGGGCGTGCAGCACGCCGTGCACGACCAGGTGGGCCGCGTGTTCCTCGACCGTTTTCTTTTGCTCCTCGGCCTCGCGTTGCAGCACGTCGGTGCACAGCACGATGTCGGCCTGGGTCGGGTCGTCCTCGCCCAGCTCCTCTTCTTCGTTGTAGGCGAAGGTGAGGACGTTGGTGGCGTAGTCCTTGCCGCGATAGGCCTTGTTCAGCGCCTGCCCCTCCTCGGCATCGACGAAGCGGATGGTCAGCTCGGCCGGGCCGAGCAGGGCCGCCTCGACCCAGCGCTGCAGCTTGGCTTCGGTGATCTCGCCTTCGAGGCGGGTATCGGCGAACTGGACTTCCAGTTCAAGTGGATGTTTTTTTTCTTGCATTTTTCACCGGGGTCGGTTTGGGGAGGGCGGCCAGTTCCTGGACCGAAGTATCTTTATCGTATGCATCGATGATACGCGCCACCAGCGGGTGGCGCACCACGTCGGCGCTCGAGAACTGGGTGAAGGCGATGCCGCGCACGTCCTTCAGCACGTGCATGGCGTCCACCAGGCCGCTGCGCTGGGTCTTGTGCAGGTCGACCTGCGTCACGTCGCCGGTGACGACGGCCTTGCTGCCGAAGCCGATCCGGGTCAGGAACATCTTCATCTGCTCGACGGTCGTGTTCTGGGCTTCGTCCAGGATCACGAAGGCGTGGTTCAGGGTGCGCCCGCGCATATAGGCCAGCGGCGCGATCTCGATCACCTGCTTCTCGAACAGTTTCTGGGTGCGGTCGAAGCCCAGCAGGTCGTACAGCGCATCGTACAGGGGGCGCAGGTAAGGGTCGACCTTCTGCGCCAGGTCGCCCGGCAGGAAGCCCAGGCGCTCGCCGGCCTCGACGGCGGGACGGGTCAGGATGATGCGCTTGACGGCGTCGCGCTCGAGGGCGTCGACGGCGCAGGCCACGGCCAGGTAGGTCTTGCCGGTGCCGGCCGGACCGATGCCGAAACTGATGTCGTGGTTCAGCACCGCGTTCAGGTACTGGATCTGGTGCGGCGTACGGCCGCGCAGGTCGCTGCGGCGGGTCTTGAGGAGCGGGCTTTCGAGGCTTTCCGGCGCCGCTTCGGCGTCGACGTCGGTTTCTTCAGGGGCGTCGGCCCTGGCGGCCGGGGCGGCATCGGGATCGGTGGCGCGCGGCTTCAGGCCGGCGCGCTGCTCGACCAGGGCCAGTTGCACCTCTTCGATCGGCACGACCTTGTTGGCGACCGAATAGAAGCGTTCCAGCAATTCGACGGCGCGCTCGGCATTGGCGCCGCTGACGATGAATTTCTCGCCGCGGCGGAAGATCGTGACGTCGAGCGCGGCCGAGATCTGGCGCAGGTTCTCGTCGAGCGGGCCGCACAGGTGGGCGAGCCGCGTATTGTCGAGCGGATCGGGAGTGAAGTACGAGGGCAGGGTTGGCTGTGTTTTCAACTGGCTTTGGCTATCGTATCGAGGTTGGCGACGAGTTCGCCGCGCAAATAGTAATCGTGGCTGGCGACGATGCGCACGTCGGCCAACTGGCCGATCAGCGAGGCATTCGTCGAGTCCAGCGGGAACAGAACCACGCGGTTGTTCTCGGCGCGGCCCTGCAATTGGGTGGCGTCCTTCTTGGCGACGCCTTCGACCAGCACCCGCTGCACGGTGCCGACCATGGCGGCGCTGTGCTTGCGGGTATTCAGGTCGATCAGGGCTTGCAGGCGCTGCAGGCGCGCCAGCTTGACCTCGTGCGGGGTGTCGTCTTCGAGGTTGGCGGCCGGCGTGCCGGGACGCTTGCTGAAGATAAAGCTGAAGCTATTGTCGAAATTCACGTCTTCGACCAGCTTCATCATGGCCTCGAAGTCGGCCTCGGTCTCGCCCGGGAAACCGACGATGAAGTCGGACGAGAACGTCATGTTCGGGCGCACCGCGCGCAGGCGGCGGATGATCGACTTGTATTCGAGGCCGGTATAGCCGCGCTTCATGGCATTGAGCACGCGGTCGGAGCCATGCTGCACCGGCAGGTACAGGTGGCTCACCAGTTGCGGGATCCTGGCATAGGCGTCGATCAGGCGCTGGCTGAATTCCTTCGGGTGGCTGGTGACGAAGCGCAGGCGCTCGATGCCGGGAATCTCGGCGATGTATTCCAGCAGCAGGGCGAAGTCGGCGGTGTCGCCACTTTCCATGGCGCCGCGGAAGGCGTTCACGTTCTGGCCCAGCAGCATGATTTCCTTCACACCCTGGGCCGCGAGGCCGGCGACTTCGGTCAGCACGTCCTCGAAGCGGCGCGAGACTTCCTCGCCGCGGGTGTAAGGCACGACGCAGTAGCTGCAATACTTGCTGCAGCCTTCCATGATCGAGACATAAGCGACCGGACCTTCGACCTTGGCTGGTGGCAAGAAGTCGAACTTCTCGATCTCGGGGAAGCTGATGTCGACCTGGGACTTGCCCGACTGGCGCCGGTCCTGGATCAGCTGGGGCAGGCGGTGCAAGGTCTGCGGGCCGAACACCACATCGACATAGGGGGCGCGCTTGACGATGGCGTCGCCTTCTTGCGACGCGACGCAACCGCCCACGCCGATGACCAGCTCGGGATTCTTGCGCTTGAGTTCCTTGATACGGCCCAAGTCGGAGAACACTTTTTCTTGCGATTTTTCGCGGATCGAGCAGGTATTAAACAGGATCACATCCGCGTCTTCCGGCGTGTCGGTGCGCACCAGTCCATCGGAGGCGCCAAGGACGTCGAGCATCTTGTCCGAGTCGTACTCGTTCATCTGGCAGCCGAAGGTTTTGATAAATACTTTTTTTTGCATGGAATTGCTAGTTGGGGGCGAGCGCGGCATCGACAAGGCGTGGACGGGAGCCAGTTTACCGTAATTCGGCATGGACCCCGTCGGCCACCGGTGTGGCTGTTTTAATGCTGCGCGGAATGGTTAATTTCTTTACCTAAAGTAATTGTATTTATGCTCAGATTGTTAAATGTCTGCTAGCGAACATACTTTATTATTCGTGATACATAGCTTTGCTGTCATGAAGTGTTTCCCTATGTAAATCAACAACTTCTGAGTGGATTCCGATTTACAAAATTTATCCAAGAAATCTCTTGCGTGCGCCACAATTGAGCCCCATGTGCTGAAATGCAAACGTGACAAGCTTTCCACACGATAGCTTGATTTCCGACAAGGAGTCACATGCGCGGGTTCGTCATCGCACTGGCGTACGCGACAGATAATTTGTTTGAAAGACAAGTGCGTATGTGGAAAGAAACATGGAGCACTGTGGGCCGGAATTCTTAAGGGAATGTTCAGATTAGCGCTGTTTAATCCCTGAACAAGTTCCGGGAACTTATGTTGACGAAAGGTAGTCTTTAACAAAAGTTCGTAAGGGAACTATTTTAACCAAACTCGTGAGGTAATTATCATGGCACAACAACATCACGCTCTATCTTCGCAGGAAAGTTACAACCCGAACCACTTGTTGGACATCCTGCTCGGTAAGATGCAGCTGAAAAACGACGCCGCCCTGTCGCGCATGCTGGAAGTGGCGCCGCCGGTCATCAGCAAGATCCGCCACCACCGCCTGCCGGTCGGCGCCTCGCTGCTGATCCGCATGCACGAAGTGACCGGCATGAGCATCCGCGACCTGCGCGACCTGATGGGCGACCGCCGCACCAAATACCGCCTGTCGGACGCCCAGGGCCGCCCGAAGCCAGAAGAGAAAGCTGCACAAGCCGCGGCCGCTGCCGCCCAGCAACAGGCCCAGCCGGCACAAGGCCAGGGCGCGCAAACCAACGAAGCGTCGAACAAGACCTCCGGCAATTATGCGCACTGATGCCGTGGGCATGACAGCCGCATCTGTCATGCCTTCGGTATTGGCGGGCTGCGGCGCCGCCACGCTGATCTTGCAGCAGCGGCGCCGCACTAGCTCCTATTGATTCATCGTGCACCGTCCTGCGGCCTAGGCCATCAGGATGGCTGTCATTTCCTCGAACTGCAGTTCCGTCTCGCGGAACACGTGCAGCCACGTTTCCTCAGGCAGACCGAGCGCCGTCCAGGCCACGCTGGACACGGCGGGCACCAGCTCGTCCGCGTCGCCGGCCAGGTCGAGCGCATGGGCCACCGCATGGGCCACATGGACGATGGTGGCCAGGAAGCCGGCCCCCGGCGTCTCGGGCGCATGATAAAAGGCGATCGCCTGCTGCATCGTGCCCGAGAACTGCCAGTGCTCGGCCAGCGCCGCGCCGGCCAGCAAATGGTCGACCCCCAGCATGGCCCGTTCGGTGTCGAGCAGGTCGCCATCGCGGCGCTTGCGTTCGCGCAGGACGGCGTCGTACTGCTCGGGATAGCGCGTCACCAGCACCAGCCGCCCGATGCCGTGCAGCAGGCCGGCCGTGAACGCCACGTCCTGGTTGAAGCGCATATGGCGCGCCAGCACCCGCGCGCAGGCGGCGGTGGCGATCGACAGGCGCCAGAAGGCCTTGTCGTCGAAGCTGGGGCAGCGTCCGCTCGGGAAACATCCGGTCATCGCCGCCGCCATGATCAGGTTGCGCGTGGCCTGGAAGCCCAGATACGTCATGGCTTGCTGGATCGTGGTGGCCTTGACCTGCAAGCCGAAGGCCGACGAGTTGGCCAGGCGCAGCGTCTTCGCCGTCAGCGCCTGGTCGGCCGACACTTTCCTGGCCAGCACCGAGATGTCGACATCCTCCTGGTCGATGCTGCCGAGCAGTTCCATCACGACGGCAGGCAGCGAGGGCAGGTCTTCCAGGCCCTGGACCAGCTGTTCAGAGGTGATTGCCGGGGTGGCCGTCATGGCGCCACCTGCCGTTCCAGGCGGTAATCCTCGACGTAACGGCGCAGCAGCTTGCCGGCCCAGTCGTCGTCGCCCTCGAGATCGTGCTTGCGAAACAGGTGGTCGAGCCGGGCAACGACCGCCCCCTCGTCCGGCGCGCGGTGCGCCTCGACGCGCGCCACCGGCACCGCCTCGATATGGTGACGCTGCAGCGAGGCGATGGTCGCCTCGCCCAGGACGGCGCCCTTGGCCAGCAGTACCAGGCCTTGATTGTCCAGCAGCTCGTCCGAGAGCACCATGCCCGGCGTTACCTGGGTCACGGGGACCATCGTGTGGTCATCGCTCATATTCCCTCCATTCAATTCTGCGCCGATGTTATCACCGGCGCGGATGAATATCTGTAAGCATTGGCAATTGTTTCTCTGTCCCGGCCGCGATATGCGTCAAGACGCGCGCACCGAATGCCGGGGTCACGTTACCATGCCCCATGACCAGCCAACGTTACATTGCCTTGTTGCGCGGCGTAAATGTCGGCCGCGCCAAACGGATTGCCATGGCCGACCTGCGCAAGCTGGTCGAAAGCCTCGGCTATACCGGCGTGCGCAGCCTGCTCAATAGCGGCAATGTGATCTTCGACGCCGACGTGGCGTCCAGCCAGGCGGCGGAGGCGATCGAGGAAGCGATGGTGCTGCGCCTTGGCGTCGCGGCGCGCGTGTTCGTGCTCGAGCGCCAGGAGCTGGCCGACATCATCGACGACAATCCGCTGCTGGACCTGGCCGACGACCATGCGCGCCTGTTCGCCTTCCTGCTGACCGGCGAGCCGCAGCGCGAGATGGCGGCCTGCCTGTGCGGCCAGGACTGGCAGCCCGAGGCGCTGGCGATCGGTCGCCGCGCCGCCTATGTCTGGTGCCCGGAAGGCGTGCTCGACAGCGCCGCCGCGGCGGCCCTCGGCAAGGGGCTGGGCGACGGCACGACCTCGCGCAACTGGCGCACGATCACCAAGCTGCACGGCTTGTGCAGCCATCCGGCCGGGTGCTGACCGGCAGTGGCGCGGCGCCGGCGGCGCTGCTGGCCGCCTACTTGAACTTGTCGCTGCTGTCGCGGCCGGCGCGGTAGCCGATCAGGATCAGACCGACCAGCATCATCGCGAACACCTCCGGCTCGGGCAGTTCGGGCAGGTGCGACGGTGGGGTGACAATGTGCGTATGGCCCGTGACTGCCAGGTCGTGCACCGGTTGTGGCGCTGGAATGGCTTGAATGCCATTGCCAGGAACAAGATCGATAACGGCGGCTTGGGCTACATTGCCGAGGAAGACCGCAAGCGCCGCCGTCAAAGCATATCTTTTCATAGCCATTCCTCTTTACAAGCTAAATGCCACCAAGCTTTGGATGGGTTGAAACTTCATCCGCGGTCGCCATCTTGCCAAATCAGGATAGCAAATCCGCTGGCCTCACTGCGCGCAATTGAGCCGATGAGTTGTAGAAAGAAGTCATGTTTTTGCTGAAAGATGCGAACATGTTGCGTTCACTCAATGCAAAAGTTGACTGTGGTAAATAAGCTGCGCTCAGCAGTAACTCAGGTGTCAATATAATGCCTGGATTGGGTGGTTTGATAATGCGAATTTCGCAAGAAATCGCTGTTTGATTGGCATATTCATCATGATTGCTGTCACTCGGATAATCAAAAACGTTAGCAGCTTTTTCATCATCATCAAATTCCGCATTTTTTTGTTCGCAGGGTATTCACCGCGGTTTTTTTTGAAGGTATAGTCTCCTTATCCCCTTGCCTTCGGGCATCACAGCAACGTCCCAACCAACACGTCTGAAACCCTCGGCCCAGGCCGACGCCGCGCTCGCCGCCTTTGCGACACGGCACCAGCAGTCCCACTTTTTGCACGACGCACCTTTCGACGAGTAACCAGATGCCCAACTTCGCCCGACTTCAGATTGCCTTCAAGAACGTCTACGTCCGTATCCTGTCCGCCATCCTGCTGGGCATGCTGGTGGCGCTGGCGATCTTCAAGTCCGATGTGCCGCAAGATCCGAGCCCGGTGATCCACTCGCAGAACATCGCCGAGATCACCTCGCTGGCCGATCAGAAGGCGCGCCTGGATTACCTCCTGATCGCCAACCCGCTGTCGGAGGCGCCGCGCTACATCTACAAATTCAAGGATGCGGCGAACCTGCACGTGGTGAAGGTGCCGAGCACCTCCCACCTGTCGCTCGAGCGCGAAGTGCTGCTCAAGAACGCCATCCCGTATTCGATCGCCAAGGATGATTTCCTGGCCAGCCACAAGGCGGTGATGGACGAGGGCGTGAGCATGCTCGACCAGGCCGGCGACTTCCTCAAGCGCAATGCATTCCCGATCATCCTGGTGCTGATGATCCTGTACGTGATGAAATTCGGCATCCCGGGCATGGGCACGAGCGCGTCGATGATCACCCCGGACAAGCTGAAAGGCAGCCTGGACGACCTGATCGGCATGGACGACATCAAGCAGGAAGTGCTGCACCTGGAAGACATGATCCGCAACCGCGAGGTCTACCAGTCGCACAATATCGACAAGCCGTTCAACGTGATGCTGACCGGGCCCGCCGGCACCGGCAAGACCAAGCTGGTCGGCTACCTGGCCAAGCGCCTCGACATGCCGATGATCTCGGCCTCGGGTTCGGCGCTGGAGTCGGGCTACGTCGGCGGCGGCTCGAAGGCCCTGAACGCCTTGTATCGCAAGGCTTGCGCCAAGGGCAAGTGCATCATCTTCCTGGATGAAGCGCAAAGCCTGTTCATGCCGCGCGGCCGCAGCGAAAAGAAATGGGAAGACGATACCGCCAACACCATGCTGGGCCTGCTGGACGGCGTGAAGAGCGACAAGGGCCAAGGTGTGATCTGGATCGTCGCCTCGAACTTCGACGACAACACGACCGAGATGGACGAAGCGATGCTGCGCCGCTTCTCGGTGAAGATCAACTTCCGCCTGCCGAACAAGGCCGAGCGCCGCGAACTGCTGCGCAGCTTCCTGGCGCGTAAAAAGGACGGCCTGGTCGATTGGGAAGACCTGAACCTGGACCAGGTGGCCGAGATCACCCAGAACCTGAGCCCGGCGCTGCTGGAAACCGTGGTCGAGCGCGCCAGCATGCTGTCGATCCAGGAAAAGACCATCATCAACACCAACCTGATGTTCCGTGCCTACGAGCGCGCCACCATCGGCCTGACCGACCGCGCGACGACGGCCGAGAAGCACAAGCAGCGCGAGCGCATCGCCCTGCACGAGCTGGGGCACTTCTTCATGCAGATCGATCCCTACCTGCGTGCCGGCCTCAGCCTGGCCGAAGTGAAGGAAAAGTCGCACCTGCTCAAGATCAGCACCGAGGCGGTGTCGAAGATCGGCGCGCTGGGTTACGTGCTGCAGTCGGGCGAAGACATGTCGCTGCGCACGCTGGAAGAGCTGGAGCGTGACGTGGTCGGCCTGTATGGCGGCGTGGCGGCCGAAGAGATGTTCTATGGCGCGCGCGGCATTTCGGTCGGCAGCCAGAACGACATCGAGAAGATCACCAAGATGCTGAACCTGATGGTGAGCCGCCTGTCGATGTATTCGCGCTCGAAGATCGATTACAGCCAGCTGGGGCAGGAAGCCAGCGGCGAGCACACCGTGCGCCTGGTGGAAGAAAAGGCGGATGCGCTGTACAGCTACACCCTCGACTCGATCCGCGATTACAAGCTGGTGATGGAGTCGCTCAAGGATACGTTGCTGGAGCAGTACGTGCTGTCGAAGGATGAGGTGTTTGCGCTGCTGGAAGAGCGGAGTGAACTCTTGATGCCGCAGTTGCATGGGCATCGGACAGCCAAGCTGACTTTGTGTGAGGAAGAAGTCGCCGCTTGATCAGCAAGTTCGGTTTCATGAAACCCGTCCCGCGCAAGCCGGACGGGTTTTTGTTTACAGGGATGGTGGAGAATGTGGTGGGCGGATCATGCTCGTGCGGCATAGTCGGGATGGTGCTCGGATGCAGGCGCGTCGACAGCGGACAGCAAGACTGAATCGTTCCCGCCATAGATCTTCCTGAAGCGCAGATAGCCAGCGCCGGCAAGGGACCTGTCAGAAATTCTGTGTGCGGGGCCAGAATTCGTAGTTAGATAATCGCGTTCGTGAAGCGCTCGCCGAACATGATGGCGAACTGGTTGGCAGCCTGCTTCCAGGTACGCTGTGGCATCTTCCAATCTTTCTCGATATTGCGCAAGGCCAGGAACAATAACTTGGTCGCGGCTTCGTCGCTGGGGAAGTGACCACGGTTCTTGACGATCTTCCGCAGACGCATATGCAGGCTTTCAATAGCGTTGGTCGTGTAGATGATCGTGCGCACTTCAGGTGGGTAGGCAAAGAACGGAATCACCTGCTGCCACTGGCGCCGCCACATCGCGGCCACGGTCGGAAACTTGGTGCCCCATGGGCCTTCTGCAAAGGCATCCAGCGCCGCTTCGGCCAGCTCGGCGTTGGCAGCGTGGTAGATCGGCTTGAGCGCCGCTGCCAGTTCCTTCCGGTCCTTCCAGGCCGCAAGCGTCGTCGAATTGCGGATCAGGTGCACGATGCACGTCTGGATCTGCGCTTGCGGATAAACGGCCTCGATGGCCTCCGGGAAGCCGCGCAGGCCATCGACGACAGCGATCAGGATATCGTCCAGCCCACGATTCTTGAGCTCGTTGAAAACCTTCAGCCAGAACTTGGCGCCTTCGGTCTGCTCGATCCACAGACCCAGCACTTCCTTGCGGCCGTCGGCACGAATGCCCAGAGCCAAATACACAGCCTTGTTCTTGACTGTACCTTCGTCCCGGATCTTCAGGCGCAACGCGTCGAAATAGACGATTGGATACATCGCTTCAAGCGGCCGTTGTTGCCACTGTGCGACCTCGTCGAGCACCTCGTCGGTGATGGTCGAAATCAGGTCTGGCGACACCTCGGTGCCGTACAACTCCAGCAAATGCGCCTGAATCTCGCGCACGCTCATACCACGAGCGTACATGCTGATAACGTGATCGTCGAAGCCCGACATCCGGCGCTGATGTTTGGCCACCAGCTTGGGCTCAAAGCTCGACAGACGATCGCGCGGAATGTCCAGGTGGAGTTCCCCGCCTGGCGTCAAGACCTTCTTCGGGCTGCTACCGTTGCGGTGGTTTCTGCTGCCGTCTTCCTCGTTGGCCAGGTGGTGGTTCAACTCGGCCGACAACATACGCTCGGCCAGCATTTTTTTGAGCTGCCCGGCGAGGCCCGATT
Source organism: Massilia timonae CCUG 45783 (assembly GCF_000315425.1). Classification (GTDB taxonomy): domain Bacteria; phylum Pseudomonadota; class Gammaproteobacteria; order Burkholderiales; family Burkholderiaceae_D; genus Telluria; species Telluria timonae. The sequence continues at coordinate 1,804,081 of NZ_JH992922.1, forward strand.
CGCCAAGGATCGACTCGGCGTCCTTGTTCTCAACCTGGGCCAGCAACTGGTCGATCAGCTCAACGGGAAACGGGTACGCTGCTTTCTGTTTTTTGGGCTTCTTGGTGGTCATCACTTCGGTCATGGAACAGTCCTTTCGGGATTATTTCATGACCCCGTTCCACACAGAAATTCTGACAGGCTCCCGGCAAGCCAGGCGATGGGTGACTCCCAAGGCTCGCGTCCAGTGTTGGACATGCGCGGAATGGCCTTGGTTTTTCTGTATTCATCTACCGCTCGCCGCTGTTCAGGGCTCAATCGGTCCGAGGCGACCTTGTAATCGGATTTGCCAGCAAGCGTGGGCTGTTTGACATTCGCCTCATCCAACTCACGTCGTCGCTGCCAGCCCTGCAATTCCTTGTGAGCCTTGACTTCATTGTCGGGATTGCCCGGTCTCAGCTTGAACCAGGCCCGCGAATCGTGAACGTAGTTGTCGAAGAATGTCACGACGCAGGGGTCTACTGACAGTTCCCCTTTCCACCACGTGGCGATTTCGAGCCATTCCGATTCATGGTCGTTGTTGAATCCTCGATGCTGTGCCCTGAATAGCGTGTGAGCGCCTTTCTCGCGTCTCCATTCAGTGAATTTTTGGATCTCCTCCTCGAATTCGAGGGCGGCGCTGTACAAATCGTTCTTGTCGAAATTGGACGCCCTGGAAAAGCTCTCGCTGGACTGCAGCGGATGTGCGCCGCTGACGCGGCGCCAGATGCGCCATTCGATGCATTTCCGCACCTGCTCACGCATGATCAAGTGGAGCGGCCCCGTCTTGACCTGGCATGTGGCGATATACGCGTTGAAATCTGCGATAGCTTTCCTGGTCAGCGCGAATCGCGATTTCGCCGATGTGCCGGCGAGTTCGAGCTTCAGCGGTACGCCGCTTAATCTTGCGGTCCTGTACATCATCAAGAGTGGAATCCTCGACAGCATGTCGTCACCGTTCGGATCGGTACCCCGGCCCTGTTCGGTTGGACAATAGCCGCAGCCAATGTCGGAGTGTGCTCCCGGCAGCACGATCTCCTCATGACGTGACGAAAGCGCTCCGCCTACCGAGATCGAATCGACCGGAAAGCTGCGTCTGATTTCATGGGCTGCGACCAGATGAAGGCATGGGATACTTGCTGGAACACGTAGGCTGTCCTCACTGTCCGCCCACGCACCGTGGCCGGTTGAGCCACCCAGGGTATTTCCCACTCCAATCGCCGCGACGGTATCGAACAGACCCAGGAAATCGAACTGGACAGGGAATCCACCAAGCGACATGCCGCCAGATTTTCCACGAAGTTGGGCGTCGAGCTCGCACAAGGACTGCAGCCAGTTGGTGAAGGCGCGCGCTTGCGTCGCACCGCGTGAAAATCCGAAGATCGAGATGTAGATCGTCTTGACGACTGCTGGGCTGATTTTTCCCGGCCGTCCGGTATGGCAATCCGGCCAGTGCTGGGCTACGGCCTTATGCAGACGACCCAGGATACGCTCGAATACTGCTCTGGCCATGCGATCGGACCGTACTCCTTTCTTGCCAAAGCTGGACGTCATCGGCGGCAACTTGCCTGTCATGTTCCTGCGCGTGCTCTTATTCAGGGTGATGTCCCGGAACATGGCGTCCATCTCAGGCTGCTGCACCAGGGGGACTTTCAGGAAGTAGCGATGGACGTTATTGATGGCTTGCACGAGCGACCATAGGATTCGTCGTTCGCCCATGCGACCGGCGGCCGCGCCGAAGGGCTCGTCCAGCCAGTCAGCTTTGTCGCCGACTTCCTTGAACGGAGAAGAGACGCCGGGAGCATAGACTTTAAAAAAGTTCGTATATTGGCTCGCGTCCGTTACCCAGTCAGTCGTTTTTGGCAGTACGCCGGGAACGCTTAATCCAGGATAGCAGTCATATAGCCGAGCCACGTTGGAGTGATTTCTTGCGGTTTCAGCCTGTACATAATTGTTCTTAGTGCCATCGAAAAAGAATCCGAAAAACAGGTTCGTTGTACAGGAATCTTTAGGTTGACCTTTTTTAACATTCTCTCTCTTTTCGTGGGCTTTGATCGTTTCGATCTCTTCTTGGCTGAAGAATTTTTCCTTCAGCGAGACATTGGTAAAATTCACGTTGACGGACGGCGACAGCTGAGTATTCATGGCTTGGCCTCCATGATATTTTGCAGGTCTCGTTTGCTTGACTCCAATGCTTCGGTGTAGCGCATCTTGCGCTCAGCTATATAGAGTGGATCATCAGGACCACTAAACCCGCTCAGCCGATAAGGGGAATGTGACTTGGTTGACTCCCAATCTTCTCTGGTGACAGTGAGAGGAGATGTTTCCAGCTCATCCAATGCTTCAGTGAAAATTTTCACTTCGTGGGCGGTTAGCTTTCGATGCAATTCCCATCGCTCTCGCCTATACTCGATTGATGGCACCGGCCACCCTTTGATCGCTCCCGGCCAATTGGGGTGATCAGGCTGATAATCGCTCGAGACCACTTCTACCTTGCCATCGGCTTTACGCAGCACCCATATCTCTCCCGGCTTGCCGTCGACATATCGGGGAACTTCAGCCTCGACAACTTCCTTTATCTCCGGGATGGTGCCTTTAGACTGCTTTTCCAAATAGTGTGTCGTGTGAATTTTCAACTTCAGCCCAGGGTGCCATTCGCGTGGCAACACGGCGCAACAGGTGATTCCGCTGGCACCATATGGATCGATTAAACCACTGCCGCCGCTGATCATTTCCGGATTCTCGGGATCTTTGACATAGAAGCTGAACGTCTCGTCAGTATGATTCACCCCGTGCAGACTCACGCCAACAGTCTTTTCTTCACGCGCCAAGACATAGACAGCCGTCGAAACGAGTACCAGCACGACCAGGAATACTTTGTTACCACTCATGGCATCATCGCTCCTTTCAAGCTCGATCGACTTGCGTCGCTTGCCAATTGGCAAACTTGTATGCGGCAGTCGATGGCGTTTCGATTTGCCCCTCCCGCCACAGGAATTCGCACCAGTCCAGCAGCGCCGGTTCCTTCAATCGCGCTTTTTCCGCCACCTGCAGCGCCAACGCCAGCACTTCATATCCCTGCCATGCCGGCATGAACGGCCCCGGATGACGCCGCATGAACAGCGCCAACATTTCGTCGATACGACTGTCCTCCACCAGCAATCCGAACTGCCGCGCATCCAGTGAAGGAGACGCCGCAAGGTCGACATCGGCGCCGTCGAGCCGAATCTCCTGCCAAACACCGCTGCGGGTGACACAAGCCCAACTCGTCGCCGGTCCAAGAAGCTGCGCGCGCTGCCCCGGATCCAGCACCTGGACGATCGCGGGAATCCGCCGTGTATCGGCAAAACGCAAGTGAAACCGCTGCCCATCCGCTTCGACGACGGTCCATGCCGCCATCCTGGCACCTAGCTGCCTCACATCCTCGTGCGTCTGGACGACGCTGACCATGGGCCAGCCGCTGCAGCGCTGCAGTATGCGTCGGACAGATGGATCTTCCGGATCGAATGCCATCAGGAACGGCGACAGGTCCAGCGCCTCGTCGCTGCACCCCGGCAGCGCGGCGAACAGCATGACTTTCCGATCCGGGCGGATGCCCCGATGCAGCCCGGGAATGAAGGCCCCATCGACCAGCAAATGCAGCCGCTGTCCAGTTGCGAGGTCTCGCATACGGGCACACAACTCGTCCATCCAACTATCCACAAACGGTGCGATCAGCATGTCACTCCACCATGGTGAGCGCCGGCCCCGCAGCCAGCGATTTCCTGAGGCATTCGAGGCAGATACTGCGTGGCAGGGCCGGCATCGGATATCCCATTTTCTCCGGCCCGGAAAGGCTCTTCTTGCCCGCATGGACCACCAGCTTTCCCGGACATTGCACGACGATGTTTCCACCGTCGATCATGATGTTGGCGCCGCCGGCGACGCTCAAGGAGATACTCTTCGCCGCCGCCCAGTCGATATGGGCGTTGGCGCTGACCACGTCGACGTCGTCCCGTGCCTGCACCGTCACGCCGTCGAACTGTGACTGGACGTCGATGCCATCCCGCGCCGTGATCAATTGCACGCCGGACTGGCCGGCATCATGCTTTGCCGCACCGCCGAGCATGCCGATCGCCTGGCCGGCATGCACCCGCATCCCGGCGCCGGTAACGTACTGCGCGTCTTCGCCACCAATGAGTGAAAAGGTCTCCCCATTGGCGAGCTGCAGACTTTGCCCGGCGTTGATGCCAAGCCCGTCCTTGGCGACGAGTGCGATCAACGGATCGGCCATATGCGGTAGCGTTCCCGATCCGGAGCTGGCGAAACTGTGCTTGTCGACGCTGCCCGAGAGTGCTGCGAGCATGGCGCGCATGGGGGGCGCTTCGTCATCGAGCACGCTGGCATTGGCTTTGGCCGCACCCGTATGCGCTGCCAATCCCACCGTTTCATGAACAGCCGTGGCGCCGTGCAGGGCGCCGACCAGTTTCAGAACCTGGTCCAGCAAGCCGATGCCGGCATCATTGGCGCCAGCCGGGTCGCGCGCGGTCGCGCCATGGGCAAGCGGATAGCTCGACACCAGCAGCCCCGCACCTGCCCGCACCGCGCCATAGGCATCGGTACGAAGCTCCGCCCCGAGCCCACGGAAACTGCCGCGATAGTTGTCGGCAGAGTGGATCAGATGCCCAAGATTCAGTTCGCTCGCAGCATGACTGCACTTGAGCTGCACCCGGCCCTGCGCATCGGTGTCATCGAACAGCAACTGGTTATAGCCGCTGCCACCGAATTCCTTGCTGCGGATGCCCCATTGCGCCGCGTCATTGCGGTGACCGGCGCTGCCGGGAGACGCGCCATGCCATACAGGGCTGTTGCCGCCAGCGAGGTTGCCCTGCCCGGATCGTGCCTGGTCATGCGCCCGCTCGAACGGAGACGGCGACCTGTTCGCGCTGCGCTGTCCACCGGGCGTCGGCGCGATCCCGCCTTCGCCTTGCCCGTTGTATAGCGCTCCAACAATGATCGGGCGATCGATATCGTTCTCAAGAAACTGAACGAGAACCTCTTGCCCGATACGCGGCAAGAACTGACATCCCATCCCGTCGCCAGCCGAACGCTGCGCTACGCGAACCCAGCAGCTCGCATTGCCTTGATTCTGCCAGTGAAACCGGATCCGCACACGCCCGAGCCGATCGCAATACAGCTCATCCGCACCATTGGGACGATCGCTGCCATCCGCGCCAACGACGATCGCTGTTTGCGTTCCGTATGCCGTTGGCTTGGCGTGGATGCGCCCGTCGCTGCCCGCCAGTTGCGGACGCCAGGGCGTCTCTACAGGAATGGCTTCAAAGCAGTTGGCATAGCCAGTCCGGCGCGCCTGTTCGATCGCCAGGCCAAATTCTTCCGACACCTCACGCAACACTTCGCCCAGCAGCTCGGGGACGGGGCCGAACAGCTCGGCCAGGGCGTGCTGCGTCGCTGGCGGCAGATTGTTGATCCCGACGCTCCTGACGCGCAATATAGTGAACGCTGCACCGCCACCGGATTGCTTTAGCGGCATGCCGCGGACTTTCATGCGCGTTCCGGCGTGCAGCGTGCGCACCGTGGAGCGACCTTGCCAATGCTGGCCGCGTGCTTCGATTCCCTGCATCTGCAGGTCGGCATAGCGCCGCGCCTGATCGCCATTGGCATAGGCGTACTGACCCGGTACGTCATACGTCTCCAGTTCCGGGAGTTTATTGTTGCGCACGAAGGATGGAGAGTTGGCGCTCGCGCTGCGTCTCGATTTGTAATCCGGACTCAGCAAGGTGGTAAGCGATGCATGCAGGCGTCGCCGGGACACCAGGGCTTGCACGGAGTCGGCCTGCTCGACCGGGCTGGCGCCGTGAAAGCGGATACCGTTACCCGATGCGCTGCTCGCATCCTCCGGCACGGCACTAGCCCGAGTGCTGTCGGCAAACAGCACCAGGCCATGTCCGGTTTCGTCCTGCTCAACCCGCCAGCCCAAGCCTTCTTCGACCAGCAAGCGGCGGACGAAGTCGAGATCCGTTTCCCGGTACTGGCAGCAATAGCTGCGAGGAAGAGTCCCTAGCATGAAGGTATTGGTCTCGTCGCTCCAACGCCAGCGTGCCAGCGGCAAATATGCGGCAAATACCGCATCGACGATGTCGATCACGCGCTTGTCCTGCCACACGCGGCAGTTGCGGACATGTTCCAGGCGCCATAGCCAAGGTGAGATCCTTATCCGGTAGCGTGCCAGGCCGCCATCGCTGCCCAACTGCGCAGCCGCGCTGATCTCGCCGGACAAGGGAGACCGTGTGCCATCTGCCAGGCTGAGTTCGAGCTTGGTCGCTTGCCCCAGCAGGGCCTGCGGCTGGACGAACGCGCTGGTGGACAGCGCGATCACCTCGCAACCGCCCATTTCCTGTAACCCATCTTCAGCGTGGAACGCCTCGACCAGGAAATCGCACCGCGACGCACGACCTTCTCCGATCGTCAGATTGATCAATCTGGATGCGCCTGTATACTCGGCCAATGCGGTCTTGATCTGCTCCGTCAATGCGATGGCCATTTGAGATGTGCTCCACATAAACTTATCGGAGACACGATATCGGTGCATTGATGTTTAGCTATTGCGTTACGTCATCACTCGCCGTGTGAGCTTTGTACCGGACCACGAGGTCATGGATGTGATGCTGAACCGCCGATCGTTCAATAAGTGAGAAAATCGGGATGGCAGCAGTAATGCGCCGCTTCGTGCATCCAGGATAGGAAGCGGCGCCGGCCAGGAGTGGGCGCATGCATTTCTCCATTTCCGGCATGTTCCTAATGTACCGCCGACCTGTGCTCCCGCAGCGTCTCCAGCACATGCCGCGTCATGCTGCCGGCCAGCTCCTCCTCAGCGACAAACACCCGCCCTCCGGTCTCCGCCCGCAACAACTCCGCTTCCTTGCCGCTATGCGTGCGCACCACGCAGCGAATCGACGGATTGAGCGCCTTCGCAATCTCGACCATCTTGCGCACGTCGAAGGTGTCCAGAGTCGTGATCACCAGCATCGCCGCCTTGTGGATATGCGCCTGGATCAGCACCGCCGGTTCCGCCGCATTGCCCACCACCGCCGGAATCCCGCGCTCGCGCGCCGTCTCGACCAGTTCGCGGTGCTGCTCGGCGAGTACGAAGTGAATGCCGCGCGCCGTCAGGTCTTCGGCGATGCGCCGCCCGACCCGCCCGAAGCCCACCAGCACTACCTGGTTGCTGAGCTTTTCGCGCGAGGTCGTCATCGGCAGCTCCGCCAGCGGGTCGGCCGGCCGTTCCAGCTTGCGCGCCAAGTGCATCAGGTGATCCTGCTTGCCCAGCCAGCGCTGCACCGGCTCGATCGACGAGAACACCAGTGGATTGAAGGCGATCGAGATGATGGCGCCGGCCAGGATCAGGTTCTGCCCCAGCTCCGGCAATAGCCCGAGCTGCATGCCCAGCGCAGCGAGAATGAAAGAGAACTCGCCGATCTGCGCCAGGCTGGCCGACACCGTCAGCGCGGTATTGAGCGGATAGCGCAGCGCCAGCACCAGGATGAATGCGGCAAGCGACTTGCCGACCACGATCACCAGTACCACGCCCAGCACGTGCAGCGGATTGTCGACCAACACCATCGGATCGAACAGCATCCCGACCGAGACGAAGAACAGGACTGAAAACGCGTCGCGCAGCGGCAGCGACTCCTCGGCCGCGCGGTGGCTCAGTTCCGATTCGCGCAGCACCATGCCGGCAAAGAAGGCGCCCAGCGCGAACGACACGCCGAACAGGCTCGAGGACGCATAGGCGATGCCGACCGCCGCCGCGATCACCGACAAGGTGAACAGTTCGCGCGACGCGGTCCTGGCCACGCGCCACAGAAACCACGGGAAGACCTTGCGCCCGACGATCAGCATGAAGGCGATGAAGCCGCCCACCTGCAGCAGGGTCATGCCCAGCGCCGGCCACAGATCGAGCCCGGCATCGCCCTTGCCGCCCAGCGGCCCGGCGAGCGCCGGCAGCATCACCAGCACCAGCACCATGACGAGGTCCTCGACCACCAGCCACCCCACCGCGATGCGCCCGTTCATCGAGTCGAGCACGCCGCGCGCCTCCAGCGCGCGCAGCAGCACCACGGTGCTCGCCACCGACAGCGCCAGGCCGAACACGATGCCGGCGCCCAGGCTCCAGTCCCACCACCACGACAGGGCCATGCCCATCGCGGTGGCCACGCCGATCTGCAGCAGCGCGCCGGGCAGGGCGATGCGGCGCACGTCGAGCAAGTCCTTCAGCGAGAAGTGCAGCCCGACCCCGAACATCAGCAGCATGACCCCGATCTCGGCCAGCTGCGAGGCCAGGCCGATGTCCGCCACGAAGCCCGGCGTGGCCGGGCCGATGAAGACGCCGGCCGCCAGGTAGCCCACCAGCGCCGGCAATTTGAGGCGCACCGCCAGCATGCCGAATATCAGGCCAAAACCCAGCGCGGCGGCAATCGTGGTGATCAGGCTTAATTCATGGTGCATGCAGGGGGAGCGTTCGATGTGGTTGGAAGATCTTCAGTATATGTCAGCAGTATGTACAGGTCGTGAAAACGCCGCGAGCAAGGTAGACAGCGTCGGCGCGTCGTCCGCGCGGGAAGTGCGATAGCATTGGCATAACGTCACTGCCGAGCCAGGCCGCATGGAAAAACAGGATGAACTGCGCCGTTCCAAACTGATCGCCCTGGGCTTCTTCGTGGGCGCGGCCGTGCTGTTCGTGATCAGCCTGCTGCTGCCGGCTACCTGGTGGACCGGTCTGCTGCGCGCCTTTTCCGAAGCGGCCATGGTCGGCGCGCTGGCCGACTGGTTCGCGGTGGTGGCCCTGTTCCGGCGCGTGCCGATCCCGATCGTCTCGCGCCATACCGCCATCATCCCCAGCAACAAGGACAAGATCGCCGACAACCTGGCCCTGTTCGTGCGCGAAAAATTCCTCGACACCGATTCCATCGTCGGGCTGATCCGGCGTCACGATCCGGTGCAGAAGGTGGCCGAGTGGCTGGTCAAGCCCGCCAATACGGAGCTGATGGGCGCCCACCTGGTGCGCGCCGCCACCTTCATGCTCGACTTCATCGAGGACGCGGCGGTGCAGAATTTCATCCGCCGCGGCGTGCACACGATGGTGAGAAGCGTCGACCTGTCGAAGTCGAGCGGCGCGATCCTCGAAAGCCTGACCCGCGGCCGGCGCCACCAGGAGTTGCTCGACGAGGGCATCCGGCAACTGGCGCGGCTGCTGGACAACGCGGATACCCAGGACTACATCGCCCAGGGCATCGTCGATTGGCTCAAGGAAGATTACGCCTTCATCGAGAAGATGCTGCCGTCGGACCTCATCGGCCGCAAGGGCGCCGACATCGCCGTGCGCCTGGCCGCCGGCGTGTTGAACAAGGTCGCGGCCGATCCCGAGCATTCGCTGCGCCACCGCTTCGACGACTACGTGGCCGGCTTTATCGAGCGCCTGAAAGGCGACCCGGCCTTCCTGGCCAAGGCCGACGACGTCAAGCGCTACCTGCTCGAGGACGAGACCCTCAACGCCTATCTGGGCTCGCTGTGGGCCGAGCTGAAGGCCTGGCTCAAGCGCGACCTGGAAAGCGACGAGTCCAGCCTGCGCCGCCGCATCGTCGCCATGGGCGCCTGGATCGGCAAGGTGCTCAGCGAAGACCCGGCCTTGCGCCAGTCGCTGCACGAGAACCTGGAAGCAGCCGCGCGCGGCGTGGCGCCCGAGTTCGCGGGCTTCCTGACGCGCCACATCGCCGACACCGTCAAGCAGTGGGACGACCGCGAGATGTCGGCCCAGATCGAACTCAATATCGGCAAGGACTTGCAGTACATCCGCATCAACGGCACCATCGTGGGCGGCATGATCGGCGTGACCTTGTACCTGCTGTCCCACCTGCCCGCGCTCCTGAACTGAAGGCTTCATCATGCACATGCTCGCACTGAACGACTGGCTGGCCGCCCACCCCGAGGTCGAGCGCATTCCCGAGCGCGACCTGTACGTGGTGGCGCGCTACATGATCCCGCTGGACGCCAACCTGGCCCAGGGCTGCCTGGAAGCGTCGGGCATCCCCGCCATGCTGGCCGACGCCCACCTGATGCAGACCGACCTGCTGCTGGCGCCGGCCCTGGGCGGCGTGCGCCTGCTGGTCGATGCCGGACACGTGCAACAGGCGTATGCGGTGCTCGAAGCCCTGGCGCGCGGCGACTATGCGCTCGACGAGCACGCGCCGGACGGCGAGTGGCATAAGGCTGAGTAGACCGCGCGCGAGCGTGGGGTGGCGCACGAATCGACGCGCGCCACAGGCGTACGCTGTGCTCTCTTGTGTCAAAAGGAGAACATCATGCCCCAGGGTGATAAATCGTCGTACACCGACAAGCAAAAGCGCCAGGCCGAGCACATCAAGGAAGGCTACGAGAAGAAGGGCGTCGGCAAGCAGGAGGCCGAACGGCGCGCCTGGGCCACCGAGAACAAGGTCTCGGGTGGCGGCAAGAAGCATTGAACGATGACGCTGGAAACAACAACGGCCCGGTTCGCGAGAACCGGGCCGTTCTGTATCTGGTGGTGATAGGTGGACTTGAACCACCGACCCCAGCATTATGAGTGCTGTGCTCTAACCAGCTGAGCTATATCACCGAAACTGACAAAGCAAAAATGGCTTGACTCGTTGGAGAGCCAAGCCATTCGCTTGGAATTCTTGGTGGTGATAGGTGGACTTGAACCACCGACCCCAGCATTATGAGTGCTGTGCTCTAACCAGCTGAGCTATATCACCGCAACGACCAATATTATCGGGCGCGACCGGTTGCGTGTCAAGATCGTGGCGTGTTCTGCGCGGAAAAATGTCGCGCCGATGTCATTTGCCTAACGTCGCCAGGTGATCCAGCATCGCCCCAGCCGGGTCTGGCCCCAGGCAATCGATCACGATCCGGTCCGGCATCGCGCGCAGCCAGGTGATCTGGCGCTTGGCCAGCTGGCGGGTGGCGATGATGCCCAGTTCGCGCAGTTCCGCGCGGCTGATATTTCCATCCAGGTAGTCCCAGGCCTGGCGATAGCCGACGCAGCGGATCGACGGCAGCGCCGGCGACAGGTCGCCGCGCGCGCGCAGGCGCGCCACTTCCGCCACCAGGCCCCCGTCGTCGCTGTTCCCCAGCATCTGGTCGAAGCGCAGCGCGATGCGCCCGTGCAGCACGGCGCGGTCATCGGTCTCGAGGCCGAACGACACGAGTTCGAACGGCAGCTCGGGCTTGGCGCGTCGCGCCAGCAGGGCCGACATCGGCTGGCCGGACAGTTCGAAGATTTCCAGCGCACGGTTGATGCGCTGGGCGTCGTTCGGCGCCAGGCGCGCCGCCGTCACCGGATCGACCGCGCGCAGCTTCTCGTGCATGCCGGGCCAGCCGATGCGGGCGGCTTCGGCATCGAGCGCGGCGCGCACGCCGGCATCCGCCGTCGGCAGGTCGTCCAGGCCGTCGACCAGCCCCTTGAAATACATCATCGTGCCGCCCACCAGCAGCGGCAGCTTGCCGCGCGCCGTGATCTCGCCGACGAGGCGGATGGTGTCGTCGCGGAACTGCGCCACCGAATACGCCTCGAGCGGATCGAGGATGTCGATCAGGTGGTGCGGCACGGCGGCCAGTTCGTCGGGCGTGGGCTTGGCGGTGCCGATGTCCATTTCGCGATACACGAGGGCCGAGTCGACCGAGATGATCTCGACGGGACGGGTCTGTGCGATGCGCAGTGCAGCCGCGGTCTTGCCGGACGCGGTCGGGCCCATGATGGCCACGGCCATCGGCTTGTTTGTCTCGTTCATCATTGGCCGCGCAGGAACAGTTTGTCGAGCGCGGAGATCTCGAGCTGGACCCAGGTCGGGCGGCCGTGGTTGCACTGGTCGGCGCGCTCGGTGCTCTCCATCTGGCGCAGCAGCGCGTTCATCTCGGGCACGGCCAGGATGCGGTTGGCGCGCACCGCCGTGTGGCAGGCGAGGGTGCCGAGCAGCTCGTTGCGGCGCTCGATCAGCACGCGCGAGCCGCCGTATTCGCGCACGTCGCGCAGCACATCGCGCGCCAGGGTCTGGGCGTCGGCGTTCTTGAGCAGGGTCGGCACGCTGCGCACGGCCAGCGTCGTCGGCGACAGCGCGGCGATGTCGAAGCCCAGCGCCTTCAGCGTGTCCTGGTGCTCGGTCGCGGTCGCGACTTCGATCGCGTCGGCGTAGAAGGTCACCGGGATCAGCATCGACTGCACCTGCATCTCCTGGCCCTGGGCCTGGGCGTCGAGCGCGTTCTTGATCTGCTCGTAGAGGATGCGCTCGTGGGCCGCGTGCATATCGACCAGCACCAGGCCGCGCGTGTTCTGGGCCAGGATGTAGATGCCGTGCAGCTGGGCCAGCGCGAAGCCGAGCGGGAAGTCGTCGTTCGACAGCGGGCGGTCCGACGCCGAGAGCGGCACGTCCATCGGGGCGGACGAAGGCGCAGGCACCGTGGTCGTCGCATCCGACTTGAACAGCGCGCCATACGCCTCGGTACGCTGCGCCACGCCGCCTTGCGTGGAAGGATCATCCCAGCGGCTGCCCGCCGGATACGGCGACGGCGAGAAGGTCGACAACTGCGACCCGAACGAGGTCTGCTCGTGTGGCCGCATCTGCGGCCGTGACGGCGATTCCGATAACTGCCATAGCGGCGTCCCGCTCGGCCTTACCTCGGCCGCCGTGATCGGCGCCGGCACGCTGCCGTGCGCCGTGGCCGAGGTCTGGGCCAGCGTGCGCTGCACCGCGTGGAACACGAACTGGTGCACCGCGCGGCTGTCGCGGAAGCGCACTTCGATCTTCGATGGGTGGACGTTGACGTCGACCAGCGCCGGATCGAGGTCGAGCGACAGCACGTACGAGGGGAAGCGGTCGCCGTGCAGCACGTCCTGGTAGGCGGCGCGCACCGCATGCACCAGCACCTTGTCGCGGACAAAACGCCCGTTCACGTAGAAGAACTGGCCGTCGGCGCGCGCCTTGGAGGCGGTGGGCAGGCCGACGTAGCCGTGCAGGTGCAGCGGGCCGGCCGATTCGTCGAGTTCGAGCCGCGCCTCGGCGAAATCGCTGCCCAGGATGTGGGCGCTGCGCTTGGCCGCTTCGCTCACGTTCCAGTGGTCGATGGTGCGGCCGTTGTGCGACAGGCTGAACGACACGTCCGGACGCGCCAGCGCGATGCGGCGCACGACCTCGGCGCAGTGGCCGTATTCGGTCTGTTCGGATTTTAAAAACTTGCGGCGCGCCGGCGTGTTGAAGTACAGGTCCTGCACGTCGATCGTGGTGCCGCAGGCCCCCGAGGATGGAGCGACCGTGCCCTCGTGCGAGCCGACGATTTCCCAGGCGTGGGCCGCGTCGGGCGTGCGCGAAGTGATGCGCACCGCGGCCACCGAGGCGATCGAGGCCAGCGCCTCGCCACGAAAGCCCAGCGTGCCCACGTTCTCGAGGTCGTGCAGCGAAGAGATCTTGGAGGTCGCATGGCGCGCCAGCGCCAGCGGCAGCTGTTCCGGCGCGATGCCGCGGCCATTGTCGGTGATCGCGATGCGCTTGACGCCGCCTTCTTCGAGGCGCACGGTGATCTGGGTCGCGCCCGCGTCGAGCGCATTTTCCAGCAGTTCCTTGACGACGGCCGATGGCCGCTCGACCACTTCGCCGGCGGCGATCTGCGAGATGAGCTGGTCGGGGAGCTGCTGGATGGGACGGTGGGTCGGGGCTGGGGCGTTCATGGTGCGATTATATCGCGCTGCCATGGCCCCGGATCGTCGATGGCTTATTGCTGTTCGCGCACGGGAATCGGCACATTGCACAGGTCGATGGCGCCGGCCGCGACCTTGGTCCACGGACCGCCGCGGTTGCGCTGGGCCTCGATCACGGCCTGGAAGGCGGCGCTCTCGGTGCGCATCACCTCGAGCTTGCTGCGTTCAGGCAGCGGCACGTCGGCCGCCAGGCGTACGCTGGCGATCGGCGTGCGTTGCTCGGCTTTCTCGTAGAAACCGGCGGCGCCGGTCCCGCGCGGCATCACCGTGAGCAGCGGCATGCCGGACACGATGCGGCCGACCACGGTGATGTTGCGGTCCAGGTGGCGCGGCGCGTGGCCGATCACGGTGTACAGCTGCGAACCGTTGCCGGTATTGGACGCCTCGTCGCGCGCCACGCCGACCATGGCGTAGCAGTGCGGCAGCCAGGCCTGGCCGGCCTTCGGGTCGCGCGCTGCCGGGAAGCCGTTCACGTGGCCCACCTGCGGCGCGTAGACGTCGCGTTCCTTCAGCTGCGTGAATTTGCCGGTGCCCTTGGCGGGCACGGTGAATTCGGCGTCCACTGTCTTGTCGGCCCTGAACGGGCGCGGCGTTTCTTCGTCCGGATCGCCCCATTGCACCACGAAGCCGTCTTGCGCGCGCATGATCCACAGGCCGTCGAAATAGCGCTCGCGCACCAGTGCGCGGATGTTCGCGGCCGCCTTCGGCGCGAAGCTCGGCGCCAGTTCCATGACCACGCGGCCGGCCGGCAGTTCCATGTACAGCGTGTTTTCCGGATCGAGGGGGCGCCAGTCGCCCGGCTGGGACGCCTTGACCACGTCCGCCACCGAGGGCTTGGGCGGCAGTTCCTTGCCGGGCCTGGCCGGCGCCGCGCTGGCGCCGCTGCTGAACAGGGCGAGGAGGGCGCTGCCGGTGAGTGCTCCGATCATGGTCATTGCCTGCATGTCTGCTCCGCTTCTTATTTATGTGCGGGCAATTGTAGCCCAGCGCGCTGCCAGGCCCTCCAGATCGCGTGAACATCTTGCAAGAGGGGAGAGGGCTATAATGTCAGGCTCTCGTTTAGGAATATCATGGACCTGATGCACCTGTTCGACATGCTGCTGCACGTCGACAAATCCCTCGGCGCCCTGCTGGCCCAGTACGGCACCTACGTCTACCTCGTCCTGTTCGCCATCGTGTTCTGCGAGACCGGCCTGGTGGTCCTGTTCTTCTTCCCCGGCGACACCCTGCTGTTCATCGCCGGCGCCTTCTGCGCCACCGGCGAGATGAGCTATCCGCTATTGACGACCTTGCTGGTGACCGCCGCCGTCACCGGCAATACGGTGAACTATTTCATCGGCGAAGCGGTAGGCCATCGCATGTTCACGCATAACTATCGCTGGATCAACAAGGATGCCCTCACGCGCACCCATGCCTTCTTCGAAAAGCATGGCGGCAAGACCATCATCCTGGCGCGCTTCCTGCCGGTGGTGCGCACCTTCGCGCCCTTCGTGGCCGGCGTGTCCGACATGACGCACACCCGCTTCCAGCTGTACAACGTCGCGGGCGCGCTGCTGTGGGTGGCCAGCCTGGTAACGGCCGGCTATTTCTTTGGCCACGTGCCGATCATCAAGGACCACCTGACCGAGATCGTGCTGGTGGGCGTGAGCGCGGCCATCGTGCCGCTGGCGATCGGCGGTCTGTACAAGCTTGGCCGGCGCATGCTCAGCCGTAATTAACATTTAGAATGACAAGTCGGCAAAAGGCGTAAATTCAGCGCCTTTTGTTGCTGCAGCGCACTCAAGTTAGCTGCGCCGGGTCCGATAAGGATAGGGTAAGCACACTATCTGGACACCCATGCGTAACCTGATCGCACTATTCGCCTTGAGCCTGAGCCTGACCATGGCCACGGCGCATGCGAACGATGCAGCCCCGACCAAGCCTGCGGCCGAGAAGCCCGCGGCGATTGCCTCGATCAAGCCGAACCTGCGGCCTGCCGGGGCCACCCCGGCTGCCGCCCAAAAATCCGAAGAAGATGCGGAAGTCGACCTGTCGGTCCGCATCGCCGAAAAACTGGCCGAGCTGCGCGCCAAGCAGGCGCTGCGCGCCGAGGAAGCCGCACGCGCACGCCGCGCCGCGGACGCCCGCCGCAAGAAGGAAGCCGCCGCCGCTGCCGCCGCGGCAGTCGAAGCCGCCAAGCCGAAGAACGGCACCCATTGGACCTATGAGGGCGAGTTCGGTCCCGAGAACTGGTCGAAGATCAATACCGCTTGGGCAGCCTGCAATACCGGCAACCGCCAGTCGCCGATCGACCTGCGCGACGGCATCAAGGTCGACCTGGAGCAGATCAACTTCGACTATCACCCGAGCTCGTTCAACGAGATCGACAATGGCCATACGATCCAGGTGAATGTCGCGGGCGGAAACTTCCTGAGCGTGGGCGGGACCACCTACGAGCTGCAGCAATTCCACTTCCACCGTCCGGGCGAGGAGCGCATCAACGGCAAGGGCACCGAGATGGTCGTGCATCTGGTGCACAAGAGCTACGACAACAAGATCGCGATCCTGGCGGTGCTGCTCGAGCGCGGCGACGCCAATCCGATGATCCAGACCGTGTGGAACAATCTGCCGCTGGAAAAGCACATGACGGTGACGCCGTCGATCGTGATCGACGTCAACGAGATCCTGCCAGCGCGACGCGACTACTTCACCTACATGGGGTCGCTGAGCGAGCCGCCATGCACCGAGAACGTGCTGTGGCTGGTGATGAAGCAGCCGATGACGGCGTCGCCGCAGCAGATGGCCTTGTTCTCGCGCCTGTATCCCTTCAATTCGCGGCCTGTGCAGCAGGCGAACGGGCGGATGATCAAGGAATCCATGTAAAACAAAAAAACGCGCCGAGGCGCGTTTTTTCATGATCTGGGCGAGAACGTCAGGAAACGCGGTAACGGCCTTCCCACACCGCACCCGGCGCCAGCTCGACCGGCGTCAGCTGCGCCGGCTCGATGCACACGAAGCGCTGGTACTCGTCGTCTTCCATGTCGGCCAGCGCGGCCGTGTCCGCGGCGCCCGGATTCCATACCACGGCATCCCGGAAGCCTTCCTGTTCCAGCGTCAGGACGCGCGCCCAGGTGCCCAGGGTGATGCCGTCGCCCACGTTCTCGTAGACCACGTCGAGCTTGTCCGCGATGGACAGCGTCCCCGCCTCGAGCCCCTCGATGCGCACGTCCGCCAGGTGCGGCACCAGGTGATAGGTATGCAGCGCCGCCGCGAACGGGAAGGGCGCGTCGCCCGTGTTGCGCACGCTGAACGCCATCTCCAGCTGATTGGCGCGCACGGTCACGCGCAGCGCCAGCGCGAAGCGGTGCGGCCAGGCGGCGGCCGTCGCCGGCGCCAGGTCGGCATCAGTCAGGCCGAACTCGGCCCACGCCGCATCGCCCTCGATGCCGTGCGCTTCCAGGCGCCAGCTGCTGACCCGCGCAAAACCATGGCGCATGCCGTCGCCGCGTTCGGCGAACTGGGGAAAGATGACGGGCACGCCGCCACGGATCGCGCGGCTGCCGTCCAGGGCCGAGCGGGTGCTGAGGAACATGCGCTCGCCGCCGTCGGCGCCATGCCAGGACACCAGGTGGCCGCCATACAGGGTGACGACGGCGCTGGCGCCGTCGGGCGCCGTGATGCGAATCGCGGGCAGTTGCCCGAAGGTGATGTTTTCCATGATGGGATCAGGCTCAGGTCTGGCGGCTCTTGGCCATGGGCGGATTATCGGCGAAATAGCGGCGGATGCCATTCGTGATCGCGTTGGCCAGCTGGTCCTGGTAGCCGTCGTCGTTCAGGCGCGCTTCTTCCTGCGGGTTCGAGATGAACGCGGTCTCGACCAGGATGGAGGGGATGTCCGGCGCCTTCAGCACGGCGAAGCCGGCCTGCTCGACCGAGGCCTTGTGCAGGCGGTTGATGCCGCCGATTTCCTTCAGCACGGCCTTGCCCAGCTTGAGGCTGTCGTTGATCTGGGCCGTGGTCGACAGGTCGAACAGCACGCTGGCCAGGTGCTTGTCGCTGGTGCCCGTCAGGTTGGCGCCGCCGATCAGGTCGGCCTTGTTCTGGTCATTCGCCAGCCAGCGCGCCGCGCTCGAGCTGGCGCCTTTTTCCGACAGCACGAACACCGACGAGCCGCGCGCGGTCGGCGAAATCCAGGCGTCGGCGTGGATCGAGACGAACAGGTCGGCCTGCACCTTGCGCGCCTTTTGCACGCGGGTGCCCAGCGGCACGAAGAAGTCGCCGTCGCGGGTCAGCATCACGCGGGTATTCGGCATCTGCTCCAGCTTGGCCTTGAGGCGCTTGGCCACCGCCAGCACGATGTCCTTCTCGCGGCTGCCCTTGGCGCCGATCGCGCCCGGGTCTTCGCCGCCATGGCCCGGATCGAGGGCGATGGTGATCATGCGCGCCACCTTCTGGGCAGGCAGGGGGGCGCTCGCCTTGGCCGGCGGCGGCTGCACCGCCAGGGCCGGCGCCGTGCCCTTCAGGCCCGACATTTCGGCTTCCAGCTTGGCGATCGCGTCCGGGCCGGCGTTCGGCTGGGTGCGCGGGACGGCGGGCGGCGGCACGGGAATCTGCACCGGCGGCGTGCCGGTGGCGGGATTGGGCGAGGCCGGCGCGCCAGCCACCGGGGTGGCGGCGACAGGGTCGCCCAGGGCCGGCTGGTCGGCCGCCAGGGTCGTGGTCGGGCCCGGGCTCCAGTCGCCCTGTTCGATCAGGGCGGCGATCGGGTCGACCGGAGTGGCCGGGTACAGGTCGAACACCAGGCGGTGCTGGTAGCCGGCCACCGGCGCCAGGGTAAATACCTGCGGCTTGATCTCGGCCTTCAGGTCGAACACCAGGCGCACCACGTTCGGGCGGTTCTGGCCGACCCGGACCTGCTTGATGTAGGGGTCGTTCGGTTCGATCTTGGCCACCAGGCTCTTGAGCGTGTTGCTCAGGGCGAGGCCGTCGATATCGACCACCAGGCGCGGCGGATCGGGGATCAGGAAGTGTTCGGCCTTGAGGTCGGTGTCGTTTTCCAGCGTCACCCGGGTGTAGTCGGGGGCGGGCCAGACACGCACGGCCAGGATTTCATTGGCGCTGGCGCGCAGCGGGATGACGGACAGCAGCAGCGTGCCGCCGGCCTTGAGCAGGACACGGCGACGCGAGGACGAAGGCGTCACGCGGGCGGCTGGGGCGGCAGAAGGGGAGCGAGACGGTCGAGGCATAGCAGGCCTAATTCGGACAACGCCTGCAATTCTACATCACGGCCGGGCCCGCTAACGTTGAGCAAGATACGCAAGTCGGGCGCCGGCAACACCGGATCGCCTTTTTCGGGCCACTCGACGATGCACACATTGCGCCCGTCGAAGTCCTCGCGAAAGCCCGCGTCCAGGAATTCTTCCGGACTCGACATGCGGTACAGGTCGTAGTGGATCACGTTCAACGGCTTGCCATCGAGCATTACCCGATACGGTTCCGACAAGGTATAGGTCGGGCTCTTCACGGTGCCGGCATGGCCGGCCGCCTGCAGCAGGGCACGGGTGAGGGCGGTCTTGCCGGCGCCGAGGTCGCCGTGCAGATAGATCACCAGGCCCGGCTGCAAGGCGCGCGCCAGGGCGGCGCCGAGGGCGGATGTGGCGGACTCGTCCGGCAGATAGCGCTGCAAGCGCGATTTAAAAGGCTGCATCGAATAAAATAGCGAGTTGTTCTGCGTGATTTCTTGCGGTATGCCCACTTCCCCCAACCCTGCCCCCGACCTGCCCGAGCTTGCGCGCGCCATCAAGGCGTGGGGCAAGGAGCTGGGCTTTGCCGACGTGCGCGTCGCCGACGTCGACCTGGGCCACCTGGAGGCCGGGCTGCAAGCCTGGCTGGACGCGGGTTACCACGGCGAGATGGATTATATGGCAAGCCATGGCATGAAGCGTGCCCGTCCCGCCGAACTGGTGCCGGGCACGGTGCGCGCCATCGTGGCGCGCATGGATTATCTGCCCGCCGCCCAGGATGCCGACTGGCGCGCCCGGGAGCGCCTGCGCCAGCAGGATCCGGAGGCCGCCGTGGTTTCGGTGTATGCGCGCAGCCGCGACTACCACAAGGTCTTGCGCAACCGCCTGCAGTCGCTGGCCGGCCGCATCCAGGACGCGATCGGGCCGTTCGGCTTTCGGGTGTTCACCGATTCGGCGCCGGTGATGGAGTTGCCGCTGGCCGAAAAGGCCGGCCTGGGCTGGCGCGGCAAGCACACGCTGCTGCTGTCGCGCGCGGCCGGCTCGACCTTCTTCATCGGCGAGATCCTGGTCGACCTGCCGCTGCCCGTCGACCCGCCCACCGGCGCGCATTGCGGGCAGTGCCAGTCGTGCATCGACCTGTGCCCGACCGGGGCGATCCTGGGGCCGGGCAAGCTCGACGCGCGGCGCTGCATCTCTTACCTGACGATCGAGCTCAAGAACAGTATTCCGGAAGAATTGCGGCCCCTGATCGGCAACCGCATCTATGGCTGCGACGATTGCCAGGTGGCCTGTCCGTGGAACAAGTTTGCGCAGCGCGCGGCGGTGCCGGATTTCGACGAACGCAATGGCTTGGGTGGAGGCGACCTGCTCGAGCTGTTCGCCTGGGACGAAGAAGAATTCAACCGCCGCATGGAAGGCAGTCCGATCCGCCGCATCGGCCATGAGCGCTGGTTGCGCAATCTGGCGGTAGGGTTGGGAAATGCCGCCGAGAAAAAGCGTGGGGATGCTGTCATCGTGGCGGCCTTGCAATCCCGGCTTGATCATCCATCCGAACTGGTGCGCGAACACGTCGCCTGGGCCCTGGCGCGCCACGCCGCCTGAGCCGGTATGCGTCAGGCCATCAGATCTCGATGCGCTTCAGGCGCAGGGCCGACCAGTCGCCGTCGATCGAGATCATGGCCACGCCGGTGATGCCGTTCTCCTTGGCATAGGCATTGATCGAATCGCGGTTGATGTCGGTGGCCTTGGAGGCGGTCTGCTTGAGGTAGGCGATCCACAGCGAACCCTTCTCGCCCAGCTTGCGCTTGGCGATGTCGAAATAGTGCTCGAGATCCTTGCGGTGCATGCAGAACATCAGGATCACGTCGAAGGGACCGTCGCCCTCCTTGACGATCTCGGCCGGCATCTGGGCCGCCACGTTCGGATTGACCTGGCCATTGAGCACCAGCATCGATTTGGCTGTTCGTAAAAACATCTTGTCTGCAACTGTCTTTTCGTTCATTGGAGTTTCCTAAAAGAGAGGTGCATCGCGGCGCCCGGGGCCGCGGCGCGTTCAAGACTATTTTACAAGGCTTCCCATGAGAAGTTGGAACGCTTGACGCGCGACAAGGTCGGCAAAAAGAGGGGTTATTTCAACAGCCCAGCCAGCTCGACGGCGGTCTTGACCTGCATCTTGTCGAAGATATGGGCCCGGTGCACCTCGACCGTGCGCATGCTGATGCCCAGTTTATCGGCCACGACCTTGTTCATCATGCCGGCCAGGATCAGGTCGAGCACTTCGCGTTCGCGCGCCGACAGGGTGGCCAGGCGCGCCTGCACGCCGGCCGAGGCGGCCGCCTTGCGCGAGGCGGCGAGGGCTTCCTCGACCCGGTCCATCAGCTGGTTGTCGTTGAAGGGTTTCTCGAAGAAATCGAAAGCGCCGCGCTTGAGCGAGTCGACCGCCATCGGCACGTCGCCGTGGCCGGTGAGAAAGATCACGGGCAGGCGCGGCAGCAGGCCGCGGCCGATCAGCGCGTCGAACACGGCGATGCCGTTCATGCCGGGCATGCGCACGTCGAGCAGGACGCAGTCGCCGCTGACGTCGAGGTCTTGCAGGGCGTCGAGGAATTCCTGGCCGCCCGCGTAACCGCGCGCGGGCAGGCCGCGCGATTGCGCCAGCCAGGCGAGCGAGTCGCGAATGACTTCTTCGTCGTCGACGATGTGCAGCATGCAGGTCTCCGTAGTGGCGGGATGGGCTTCCCGCCTTGTTGCTTTTCTCGTAAAGATGGCGCATCCAGGATAGCCCTGCGCGCCGCAGACCGAATTTTAGCCCAGCGTCCGGCTGGCCGCTTGGGCCGGCAGCGAAAATGTGAACACGGTGCCGCCGGCCGGATGCGGCGCATGGCTCAGGGTGCCGCCATGGAACTCGATCGCGGTGCGGCAGATCGACAAGCCCATCCCCATGCCCTCGGCCCGGGTCGAGTAGAACGGAGAAAACAGCCGCTCGGCCACTTCGGGCGCGATGCCGTGGCCGCGGTCGATCACCGACACCGCCACCTGCTCGTCCGCGTGTACGGCCTCGATGCGCAGCACACGCTGGTCCGGCGCCGTGTCCTGCATGGCCTGGATCGCATTGCGGGTCAGGTTGAGCAGCACCTGTTCCAGCATCACGCGGTCGGCCAGCACGGTCGGCAAGCCGGGCGGCAATTGCACGCGCAGCGCCACGCCGGCCTGGCGCGCCTGCAGCTCGATCAGGGCGTGCACGCTGGAAATGACGCTGCGGATCGTCACCTCCTGGCGCAGCGGTTCGCGCTTCTTGACGAACTCGTGCACGCTGCGGATGATCTGGCCGGCGCGCTGGGCTTGCTGGCGCGCCTGTTCCAGCGCATGGCGCAGCATGCCCGGCTTGAGGTCTTCGCCGGTGCCGGCCGCGCGCTCGAGCATGTTCAGGGCGCCCACCGTATAGCTGGAAATCGCCGCCAACGGCTGGTTCAGCTCGTGCGCCAGCATCGACGACAGTTCGCCCATGGTGGCCAGGCGCGCGCTGGCCTGCAGCTTTTCTTCCTGCTGGCGGTTGAGCTCTTCGACCCGCTTGCGGTCGGTGATGTCGAGCACCGAGCTCATCCAGCCGGTATGGCGGCCATCGACGTCCACCAGCGGCGCTTCGAACACCAGCACCGGCACCCGGGTGCCGTCCGGACGCTGGAACACGGTCTCGAATTGCGGCGTGATCTTGCCCGACAGGATGCCCTGGAAGCGTTCCTCGTACTCGGCGGTCGCTTCCGGCGCCCAGTAGGCCATCGGCGGCTTCTTGCCGATCAATTCTTCCGGCGGATGGCCGACGATCTGGCAGAAGGCGCGGTTCACATAAGTGACGCGGCCCTCCAGGTCGCGCGCGCGCAGGCCGGTGAGCAGCGAGTTTTCCATCGCCGTGCGAAACGCCATCTGCTGGCGCAGCGCGCTTTCCGCCGCCAGCGTGCGCGAGATGTGGCGCCACAGCGCGGCCAGGCTGGACAACAGGCCCAGGGCCAGCACGATCACCGAGCCCACCAGCAGGTTCGGCAGCAGTTGCGGCGCGCGCTTGACGCTGTTGGTCGACAGCACCAGCTGGGCGCCCGGCAGGTCGAGCTCGCGCTGGTGGGTGTACACGCCGCGTCCCGGGCCGCCGGCGGCGCGCCGCGCCACCGCCTGTTCGTCGCGGTCGATCAGGGCCAGCGCATTATCCTGGGCGAACCACCAGGGCACGGTCTCGTCGAGCAGCACCTGCAGGCTGTAGGTCGCGACCAGGCTGCCCATGAACTGGCCATTGCGAAACAGCGGCAGGTAGAAATCGATCAGGCCATGGGTCGATGGCGTGGCGCCATACGGTTCGCTGTAGCGGCCGCGCCGGATCGAGCGCGCCATTTCTCCGGCCAGGGCCGTGGTCTCGGGCAGGCCGGCGGCGGGCAGGTCGGCGCCATGGCTGGCCAGCACCGCGCCGGCGGCGTCGCTCCACACCACGCGCACCAGTTCCGGGCCGTTGACGAACATCTGGCGGAATCGCGCCTGCAGTTTCTCCGGCGGCAGCGGCGCGACCACCAGGTCGGCGCCGAGGGCGCTGAGCGCATCCTCGCTGCGCGCCAGCTCGAAGCGCAAGGTCTGCTCGACCCACAGCGTGTCTGCAATCAATTGCTCTTGGCGCTCGGTGCTTTCCATCTGGCGCGCCTGCCAGGGCAGCCAGATCAGCACGGCGAGGAACAGCAGCACCAGCAGCATCGGCACCAGCCAGCGCCAGAACCGCCAGGCGCGGATGCGCGCGCGCGGTTCCGACATGGGCTGGGCGAACGGAATTTTCATGCAAGAGTCCTGTATTGGTTAAACTGTCCAGCTGTTGTGGAAGTCCACGATGGCGGTCGACATGGGCACGGCACAGACTTGCGTGCGGCAGTGCATCCGCCAGTGTAAGGTTTCATTAGAAAGAATTAAACCGTCATGCAGATCAAGACCCTGGCCGCCAAAGCGCTCTTCGTGCTGGCGGCGGCCGCGAGTGTCGACGCCCTGGCGCAGGGGCCGATCGTCATCAAGTTCAGCCACGTGGTGGCGCCCGACACGCCCAAGGGCCGGGCCGCCGAGCGTTTCAAGGAGTTGGCCGAGCAAATGACGGGCGGCCAGGTCAAGGTAGAAGTGTATCCGAACAGCCAGCTGTACAAGGACCGCGAGGAGCTCGAGGCCCTGCAGCTGGGTGCGGTGCAGATGCTGGCGCCGTCGCTGGCCAAGTTCTCGCCGCTGGGCGTGCGCGACTTCGAGGCGTTCGACCTGCCGTATATCTTCCCGGACCGGGCGGCGCTGTACAAGGTGACCGAAGGCCGCATTGGGCGCAACCTGTTGCGCAAGCTCGAGCCCAAGGGCATCACCGGCTTGGCGTTCTGGCATAACGGCTTCAAGATCATGTCGGCCAACCAACCCTTGACCTCGCCCAAGGATTTTGAGGGATTGCGCATGCGTATCCAGGCGTCCAAGGTACTGGATGCGCAGATGCGCGCGCTGGGCGCCCAGCCTCTGGCGCTGGCCTTTTCCGAAGCCGCACCCGCCCTGCGCGATGGGGTGGTGGCCGGCACCGAGAACACGCCGTCGAATATGTACACCCAGCGCATGCACGAGACGCAAAGCCACCTGACGCTGTCCAACCACGGCTATCTGGGGTACGCGGTGATCGTCAACAAAAAATTCTGGGATGGACTGCCGGCCGACACCCGCAACACCCTGGCGCGCGCCATGCGCGAAGCCACGCTGTACGAAAAAAAGATCGCCCAACGCGCCAATGACGACGCCATCGAAGCCATCCGCCAGGCCGGCACCACGACGATCCACACGCTCACGCCGGCCCAGCAGGCCGAATGGCGGCGTGCGATGCAGCCGGTGTATGGACAAATGGAAAGCCGCATCGGCAAGGAAACCGTGCGCGCCATCCTGCGCGAAGTGGGGCGCTGACGTAAGGCAGGGATCGGCGATGCGGGAGGGCGCGCTGACATGCGCCTACAGCATGTCGACAATCACGTTTTGTTTATAAGTAAAATAATTTTCCAAATTTGTGGCCGAAAAGATACATTTTCTATAAGAACTTGCGTTATCATGGGGCTCATGCGCACTGGGATGGTGCGCGGCAGTGCCAAGAACAAGCAATAGAAGCGGCATGCAAGGTTTTTGGGGGAGCATTGATAAAAGCACGGTAATCCATACCGGAGACATTCGAGGAGACACCACGTTTGACAGAAGTCGCTGGCAAGACCCGGCGGCCGGAAACGTGACCCGAATTGGAGCGCACCCGAGGGTGCGCTTTTTTTTCGTTCGAATCGTCCAATCGCTGGCCCGCATGGGCGCTGCCCGGTTAAGATGCCTGGGCAACACATTGCTCAGTCGCCCCCACTATGAAGCCCGATCCTGCCAGCCAGATTTTCAATGCCATCGTGCCCGCTCCCTTCGGCGCGCTGGGCATCCGCACCGCCGACGACAAGCTGCGCGAAGTGGTGTATTTACCGCCTTCGTTCGCCGAAAAAAGCGCGGACAGCGCCATCGCGCAGCGCAGCGCCGAGCAGCTCGCGCGCTACCTGGCCGACCCGGATTTCAGCTTCGACCTGCCGTTGATGGACGCCGGCACCGAGTTCCAGCGCAAGGTGTGGCAAGAAATCAGCGCCATCCCGCGCGGCGCCGTGCGCACCTATGGCCACCTGGCCAAGGTGATCGGCTCGCATCCGCGCGCCGTGGGCCAGGCCTGCGGCGCCAATTGGTTCCCATTGGTCATTCCCTGCCATCGGGTCACGGCATCCGGCGGCCTGGGCGGCTTCTCGAACCAGAACGACGAGAACGGTTTCCATCTTTCGGTCAAGCGCTGGTTGCTGCGGCACGAAGGCGCCACCGCCGCTCCATGGCAGCAGCAGTCGATCTGGCCCTGATCGACGAGTTCTGCGACACGCTCTGGCTGGAACAGGGCCTGGCGAAGAACTCGCTCGACGCTTACCGGCGCGACCTGCGCCTGTTCGCCGGTTGGCTGGACGCCAAGCGCCCGGGGCGCGGCCTGCTGGCCGTGGGGGCGGAAGATCTCAGCGCCTATTTCGCCGAGCGCCATCCGGAATCGCGGCCGAGCACGGCCAACCGCCGGCTGTCAGTGTTCAAGCGCTTCTATGGCCTGCTGCTGCGCCGCGGACAGATATCGACCGACCCCTGCCTCAAGATGCCGTCGGCGCGCCAGCCGACCCGTTTCGTGCATACCCTGACCGAGGACCAGGTCGAGGCCCTGCTGGCCGCCCCCGATATTTCGACGCCGCTGGGTTTGCGCGAGCGCACGATGCTGGAGCTGATGTATGCCAGCGGCTTGCGGGTATCGGAACTGGTGGCCCTGAAACTGGTCGAAGTGAGCCTGAACGATGGCGTGCTGCGCGTGACCGGCAAGGGCAGCAAGACGCGCCTGGTGCCGTTCGGCGAAGAGGCGCGGCGCTGGCTCGAACGCTACCTGAAGGATGCGCGCGGCATCATCCTCAACGGCCAGGTCGACGACGCCTTGTTCGTCACTGGCCGCGGTGGCCCGATGACGCGCCAGATGTTCTGGATCCTGATCAAGAAACACGCGTCGAAGGCCGGCGTCACCGGTCCGCTGTCGCCGCATACGCTGCGCCACGCCTTCGCCACGCATTTGCTGAACCACGGGGCCGACCTGCGCGTGGTGCAATTATTGCTGGGTCACGCCGATATTTCGACGACCCAGATCTACACCCACGTGGCGCGCGAACGCCTGAAACGGCTGCACGCGCAGCATCATCCACGTGGCTAGCGCAAGAACCTATCCCGGTAGGTGAGAGTCGTTACTGCCGCGCCTGGCAAGCGCGTGCTGCGTTGCTCGTCGTTGCATGGCTCGCCATGCGGCCTCCTCGCGCATTGCTCACGCTCGCCATGCATCGCCTACGCGCATGTCGCCATGAACTTCCTCCCACCTACCGGGATAGGTTCAAAGTCGGGAACCGCGAAGTAGTCCATAATGGCTGTGCAGGTGCAGCATTTTCCTTGAATTAAACACGTCGAGGTGACTATGGCACGGAACAATTTTTCTTACGAAAAGCGGCAACGGGAACTCGAAAAGAAGCGCAAGGCCGAAGAAAAAGCCAGGCGCAAGCTGGAAGCGAAGAACGCGCCGGCCGACGGCGCCGCGACCGTGCAGCCGGACGGCGATGCGACCGGCGAGGAGGGCGAAGAGCGCACCCCTGCCGCAGCGCCGCCGAGCCTGGCCTGAGCGGCCGGCCCATCAAAAGGATTGCGCGCGTGCTCCGTCGACATCGATGGAGCCCCTGGCGCATGATGGAACTATAAGCATCCACAACGGTCTGAGCCATCTGAATGCGACAAGCTGTCAGTTGGCCGGTGTGAATGGCGGTATGGCGCGACAAAGCGCGTGCCGCCCGCCGTTTGCGAGCTCGCAAACGGCATGGCCCGCCACGGCATGACAATGTCGGTGTTGTCTACCTGCTTATTGTCGTTTCCATAGCGAAAGGCCATTGCTGTGAGCGAACCACCGCCGAATTCCGCGGCGCACCCGTCCGCGCCGTCGGCCGCGCCCTCCCTCGATTCTCCACTTGCCGGGGATGGGCAAGCCAGTCCCGCAGGCGACCTCCCGGGACGTGGCGACGGTGGGGGCGAAGCCTTCGGCTGGCTCCACCATTTCGTCACGGCGCTCGAGCTGGCGCCGGCGGTCGCCGTGCATTCGATGGACCAGGCCGGCGCCATCCGTTTCTGGAACCGCGCCAGCGAAGAACTGTACGGCATCCCGTCCAACGAGGCGGTCGGCAAGCCCTTCCGCGAGCTGGTGTGCCACCTCGACCGCCAGGCCGAGTTCGCGGATGCGATCGCCGCGATCTGGTGCAGCGGCCACGCGCCGCCGGCGCGCGACTGGCAGGTGCAATCGCGCGCCGGCCGCCGCCACTGGGTCTATTCCTGCCACTACCCGGTCAAGCACGACAGCGTGATGCAAGAGATCTTCTGCATGGAAGTCGACATCACGGCGCGTAAAGAGGCCGAGAGCAACCTGGCGCAGGCGGCCCAGGTGTTCCAGAACGCGCGCGACGCCATCATCATGATGGATGCCGACTACCGCGTGCGCGCCGTCAATGGCGCCTTCACCAGCATCACCGGCCACGTCCCCGAGCACATCCTCGGCCAGTCGCTGGCCAGCCTGGGCTGGGATGCCGCCGACGGCTTCTACGAGCGCATCTGGTCCGAACTCGACGGCCACGACCACTGGGAAGGCGAACTGGCCAGCGTGCGCAGCAATGGCGAGCGCTATCCGGTGCGGGTGGCGTTGACGGCGATCCGCGACGCCCACGGCGACGTGTCCAGCTATATGGCGATGCTGTCCGACATCAGCGAGCGCAAGCGGCTCGAGGAGCAGGTGCGGCACCAGGCCGAGCACGATGCCCTGACCGGCTTGCCCAACCGCATCCTGTTCCTCGACCGCCTGCACCAGGCGCTGGCCACCTGGCGCCGCCAGCGCGACCGCTGCGCCGTGATGTTCCTCGACCTCGATAAATTCAAGCCGATCAACGATCACCACGGCCACCAGGCCGGCGACGCCGTGCTGCGCGAGGTCGCCGCGCGCCTGCGCGCCTGCGTGCGCCGGGTCGACACCATCAGCCGACTGGGCGGCGACGAATTCGTGGTGCTGCTGGGCGACATCAAGGGCGCCGACCAGGCCGCGCACGTGGCCGGCGCCGTCACCCAGGCGGTGGCGCGGCCCATCGACGTTGGCGGGCAGCAGGTGGCGCTGTCGGTCTCGATCGGCATCGCGCTGTGCCCCGACGACGGCGACGAGGTGGAGGCCCTGCTGCACCATGCCGACGTCGCGATGTACCACGCCAAGCAGGACGGACGCGACACCTTCCGTTTCTTCGATCCGGCCATGAACGCCCATGTGATCGAGCGGGTCGAGCTCGAGAACCGGCTGCGCCAGGCGATCGAGAGCCATGAATTCGTGCTCGAATACCAGCCCGAGGTCGAGGTGGCAAGCGGCCGCGTCGGCACGGTCGAGGCCTTGCTGCGCTGGCGCCATCCCGAGCGCGGCCTGCTGCTGCCGCAGCACTTCTTGCCGGTGGCCGAGGAATCCGGCCTGATCGTCCCGATCGGCGAATGGGTATTGAAGGAAGCCTGTCGCCAGGCGCGCGCCTGGGGCGATGCGGGGTTTCCGGTCACGGTCGCGGTCAACCTGTCCGCCGCCCAGCTCGCGCATGCGGGGCTGCTGGCGGCGGTCGACGCCGCCTTGCAGGGCGCCGGCCTGGGGCCGGGAGCGCTCGAGCTCGAGATCGCCGAGGAGGCGCTGGTGCGCGGCGAGCCGGCTTTCGAGACGGCGATGGCGCTGCGCGCACGCGGCGTGCAGCTGAGCATCGACCGCTTCGGCACCGGCCTGTCGAGCCTGGAGGCGTTGCGCCGCTTCCCGCTCACCAAGCTCAAGATCGACCGCAGCTATGTGGGCAACGTCGGGCGCGACCCGGTCGATGCGGCCATGGTGCCGGCCATCATTTCGGTGGCGCGCAGCCTGGGCTTGCGGGTGGTGGGAGAGGGCGTGGAGACGGCCGAGCAGCTGGATTTCCTGCGCCGGCATGGCTGTGACGACTACCAGGGGTTTTATGCCAGCGCGGCCATGGCGACACCCGACTTGTCACCGCATCCTGGCTGATACGTTGCGGTCACGTCAAATCACGTTGCCCGAACAACCGTATCCTGGCCAGCACCTGCCCATGATCCGACGCCTCGGGCAGCGCCAGATTCAGGTGATCGTTCAGGTACACCACGTCCACCACTTCCCCGATCGCGTGGGGCAGCGCCGGGTTGAATTCGGGCGACACCAGGATGTGGTCGATGGTCGAATGGCGCGTGTCGTGCAGGATCGAGAAGCCGACGTGGCGCTGGTGGTCGAGCCGGCGCTGCACCTGGCTGGCGTCGAACATGCGCTCGCCGACCGGCGTGCCTTCGCCCAGCACGATCTCGGTGGTCACCGAATCGGCCACGTCGTTGAAGTCGCCCAGCACGATGCGCGGGCGGCGGTTGGCATGGGCCATGTCGGTCAGCAGCACGCGCAGCGCGGTGGCCTCGGTGCCGCGCCGGATCAGCGAGCGCAGGCAGGCCAGCGCATACAGGTGCGGGTCGGCGCCGCTGTCGCTCGAACGGTAGTCGGGCCGGCGCGACTTGAGATGGACCACGATCACGTCGATCACCACCCCCGGCGCCGCGATCACGCCCGCATGCAGCGGGGCGCGAGTGAAGCGGTCCGGGTCGCGGCTGCCGGGCGGCATCGTGACGTTAGCCGGGAACATCGGCAGCTGCGATCCGGGCTCGGCCAGCGGCAGGCGCGAGACCAGGGCCACGCTCGGGGTCAGGCGCGGGGCGGCCGGGTCGGGATCGAAGCCGATGTGGTGGGCGTCGCGATAGCGCCGGCTGCGCCGCAGCACTTCCTTCAGCACGCTCTGCGAAAAGATCTCCTGGAAGCCGATCACGTCGGCATTGATCAGGTCGAGCTGGTGCGCGGTCCAGTCGAGCTTGGCCTCGTACTCGGCGGCCGTGGTGGGCGCGAGATTGTCGTACAGGCGGGCGCCGGGCGGGGCCAGGTTGAAAGTGTTGAAGGTGGCAAACCGAAGTTCTTCCTGCATAATAGAAACCCCTATTGTTCGTCTTTAGCGTAACACGCATGGCCAAGAAAGAGCACGTCTCAGAGACACCCGCCACCCAATTCCTGCGCAAGCATGCCGTCGCATTTTCCGAGCATCCTTATGAGTACGAAGAGCATGGCGGCACGGCAGTGTCCTCGAGCGCGCTCGGCGTGCCCGAACACGACGTGGTCAAGACCCTGGTGATGCAGGACGAGGCCGCCAAGCCGCTCATCGTGCTGATGCATGGCGACTGCAAGGTGTCGACCAAGAACCTGGCGCGCGCCATTCCCTGCAAGTCGGTCGAGCCGTGCAAGCCGGACGTCGCCCAGCGCCACTCAGGGTATCTGGTCGGCGGCACCTCGCCCTTCGGCATCCGCAAGGCGATGCCGGTCTATGTCGAGGAAAGCATCCTGGCGCTGGACAAGATCTACATCAATGGTGGACGCCGCGGCTACCTGGTCGGCATCGACCCGAAGGTGCTGGTCGACGTGCTGAAGGCGCGTCCGGTGCAGTGCGCCCTGGCCGAGTAGCTTTTCCCACCAGCGGCCGATGGTGTATATTCACGACCGATTTCCGGTAATGACATCGGCCGGAACCCACTGAGAGAGTAGATGAACACCCTGATTGCCACCATTGCCGCCTATTTGCTCGGCTCGATTTCCTTCGCGGTCGTGATGAGCCGCGTCTTTGGCCTGTCCGACCCGCGCACCTATGGCTCCAAGAATCCCGGCGCCACCAATGTGCTGCGCAGCGGCAGCAAGAAGGCCGCGATCGCCACCCTGGTCGGCGACGCCGCCAAGGGCTGGCTGGCGGTCTGGCTGGCGATGCGGTTCGGCCCCGATGTCGGCCTGGATGACACCGGCATCGCCCTGGTCGCGATCGCCGTCTTCATCGGCCACCTGTGGCCCGTGTTCTTCCGCTTCGTGGGCGGCAAGGGCGTGGCCACCGCGCTGGGCGTCCTGCTCGGCATCAATCCATGGCTCGGCCTGGCGACCCTGGCGACCTGGCTGATCGTCGCCTACGCCTTCCGCTATTCCTCGCTGGCGGCCCTGGTCGCCGCGATCTTCGCGCCGTTCTACTATGGCCTGCTGTTCGGCGTCGATGCAATCCTGTTCGCCGTGTTCGTGATGAGCGCGCTGCTGCTGTGGCGTCACAGCAGCAATATCGGCAACCTGATCGCCGGCAAGGAATCGAAGATCGGCAGCAAGTCGGCCGGGGCCAAGAAAGCCAAGTAAGCGAAACGGGCCGCCGCGCGCCGGATTTTCTTGCAGGCGTTACCATTCGTCTTGAACAGCGGCGCACCCGCGCCGCGCCGGACAGAAAGGTGGTACCCCGTGAGCAAGCAACTCAGGATCGATTTTGTGTCGGACGTCTCGTGCCCCTGGTGCGCGATCGGCCTGAAATCGCTGGAACAGGCCCTGTTGAAGGTCGGCGACGAAGTGCGCGTCGACCTGCATTTCCAGCCCTTCGAGCTGAACCCCGACATGGGCCCGGATGGCCAGGACATCGTCGAGCACGTGACGCAGAAATATGGCGCCACGGCCGAGCAGCAAGCCGCCACCCGCGAGACGATCCGCGCACGCGGCGCCGCCGTCGGTTTTACCTTCGACATGGAGCGGCGCGGCCGCATCTACAACACCTTCGACGCCCACCGCCTGCTGGCTTGGGCCGAGGACGAGGGCATGCAACGCCAGCTCAAGACCGCGCTGCTGGAAGCCTATTTCACCCGCTGCGAAGACCCGAGCAACCATGAGGTGCTGCTGCGCACGGCCGAAAGCGTCGGCCTGGACCGTGAGCGGGCAGCCATCATCCTGGGCTCCAATGAATATGCGGAAGACGTGCGCACGCGCGAACAATTCTTCCAGCGCGCCGGCGTCAAGTCGGTGCCGGCGATCATCATCAACCAGCGCCACTTGATTTCCGGCGGCCAGCCGCCGGAAGTGTTCGAGCGGGCGCTGCGCGAGATTCCGGGGTTGGAGCCGGAAACCACGGCGTGATTCAGGCGTTGGGTTGGCGGCAAGCCGCCAACCCAACGGTGTCGATCAAGTGAGTTCCAGTACCACCGGCTGATGATCCGACGCCGCCGTCTCCGACTGCACGTCGAGCGAGCTCAAGCGCGACGCCAGGTCGTCGGTGACGAAGAAATAGTCATAGCATTCAGGCCGCTCGGGCCACGGGAAACCGTGCAGCCCGGTGGTCGGTGCGCGCGCCATGTCGCCGTGCACCGCGCGCCAGGCGTCCACCAGCGGCAGCGCGCCGGGTTCCGGCGCGCCCAGGAGCGCCTGGTAATCCGGCGCATCCGGCGCGAAATTGAAGTCGCCGCAAAGAATCGCCGAGCCGGGCCGGAAGCCCAGCTGGAACGGCGCATCGAGATTCGGATCGGGCTGGAACAAACGCGAGCGGGCGCAGGCCTCGGCATGCAGCTCGCGGATGCGCGCCACTTGCGCCATGCGCTGCGGCGGCGAATAGTACTCGAGATGGGTGGTCAGCAGGCGCAGCTTGCCAGTCGGCGCATCGACCACGGTTTCGAGCAGGCCGCGCGGCATGCCGGCCGGGTGCTCCGGATCGGCCGGCCAGGGCAACAGGTGGCGGTGCACCTGCGAGATACGGTATTTGGAGAGGATCAGGTTGCCGAACAGGCGCGGAACGTTGTTCTTGTAGATTTCACTCGGGGCGTGCTCCATCGCGTGGTAGCCGCCGAATGCGCCGCTGAGCTGCTTGAACTGGTTGGCGCTGGCGCTGCCCTCGAGCTCGGGGTGGTTGGCCGCCACCTCCTGCAGGCAGATCACATCGGGGTTCAGCCGGCGCAGCACGTCGATGATCGCATGGATGCGAATTCGACCGTCCTTGCCACAACCCCAACGAATATTCCAGCTTACTACGCGCATCGTTCACCTCCGTAAATCTTGATCGACGGATATTGCCACCGTTTGGCGAGCAACGGTCACACGGTAGGATCGATGTCAGGCTGGCAAGTTCAATGGCGAATTCGAGCGATTCCCTTGCTATTCATGCAGCTTCCAGCTCGTCCAGCGGCCAGCGCGGGCGCACCGTGAAGGCGTAATCGCGCTGGGCCAGCGCCGGGTTGCGCTCGAGGCGCATGGCGCCGGCAAAGGCGATCATGGCGCCGTTATCGGTGCAGAATTCCAGCTCCGGGTAATACACCTTGAACTTGCGCCTGGCGGCGGCCGCGTTGAGCGATTCGCGCAATTGCTTGTTGGCGCCGACGCCACCCGCGATCACGAGGCGCTTCAGGCCCGTATGCTTCATCGCATTCACGCATTTCGCGGTGAGCACGTCGACGATCGCATCGACGAAGCCGCGCGCGATGTTCGCTTTGTCCTGCTCGCAGATATTGGCGACGACTTTTTCTTCGTGGTTCTTGACCACGGTGAGCACGGCGGTCTTCAGGCCCGAGAAGCTGAAGTTGAAATCCTTGCTGTGGAGCATGGGGCGCGGCAGGGTATAGGCGGTCGGATCGCCGAACTCCGCCAGGCGCGAAATTGCCGGCCCGCCCGGGTAGCCCAGGCCCAGCAGCTTGGCCGATTTGTCGAAGGCTTCGCCGGCCGCGTCGTCCAGGGTCTCGCCCAGCAGCGTAT
Organism: Massilia timonae CCUG 45783; assembly: GCF_000315425.1. Classification (GTDB taxonomy): domain Bacteria; phylum Pseudomonadota; class Gammaproteobacteria; order Burkholderiales; family Burkholderiaceae_D; genus Telluria; species Telluria timonae. The sequence continues at coordinate 1,838,354 of NZ_JH992922.1, forward strand.
AGCTGCCGACGCCGTCGACCCGCATCAGCTGGGTATGCCCGCCCGAAACCAGCAGCGCGAGGAAGGGAAATTCCGGGCGCTCCGACGCCAGCAGCGGCGACAGCAGGTGGCCTTCGAGGTGGTGCACGCCGAGCACGGGTTTATCGAGCGCCAGCGCCAGGCTGCAGGCGACCGAGGAGCCGACCAGCAGCGCGCCGGCCAGGCCCGGGCCTTGCGTATAGGCGATGGCGTCGATGTTCGATGCCGGCAGGTCGGCGCGCTTCAGGACTTCGTCCAATAGCGGAATGGCGCGCCGGATATGGTCGCGCGAAGCGAGTTCCGGTACCACGCCGCCATACTCCTCGTGCATGGCGACCTGCGAGTGCAGGGCGTGGGACAGTAGGCCGCGCTCGGTGTCATACAGAGCAAAGCCGGTTTCATCGCAGGAGGATTCGACGCCGAGAACGATCATGGGAGGAGCAGTGTGAATTAGGCAGAACCGTCGATTTTACCGTACGGTTCGTTCGAATTCACGGACGCTGCAATAACTCCTTGTGCGCCTGTCGCAACATGGCCTCGGTCTCTTCCCAGCCGATGCAGCCATCGGTCACCGAGCAGCCATAGGTCAGCTGCGACAGGTCGGCGGGAATCGCCTGGTTGCCGCTGACGATATTCGACTCGATCATCACGCCCACCAGCGATTGATTGCCATGGCGAATCTGCTGGATCACGTCGGACATGACGAGCGGCTGCAGTTCCGGCTTCTTGTAGCTGTTCGCATGCGAGCAGTCGACCACCAGGTTGGCCGGCAACTTGGCCTTGGTCAGTGCCTGCTCGGCAATCGCCACCGACACCGAATCGTAGTTCGGCCGCCCGCCGCCGCCGCGCAGCACGACGTGGCCGTAGGCATTGCCGCTGGTGCGCACGACCGATACCGAGCCTTGACCATTGATGCCCAGGAAGGCGTGCGGATTGGCCGAGGACAGCACCGCATTGATCGCGATGCTGACGTCGCCGTCGGTGCCGTTCTTGAAGCCCACCGGCGTGGACAGGCCGGACGACATCTCGCGGTGGGTCTGCGATTCGGTGGTGCGCGCGCCGATCGCGGTCCAGGCGATCAGGTCGCCCAGGTATTGCGGAGAAATCGGGTCCAGCGCCTCGGTCGCGGTCGGCAAGCCCAGCTCGCACACGTCGAGCAGGAAGCGGCGCGCGCGTTCCATGCCGACGTCGACGCGGAACGAGTCGTCCATGAACGGATCGTTGATATAGCCCTTCCAGCCGGTGGTGGTGCGCGGCTTCTCGAAATACACGCGCATCACCAGCACCATGGTGTCGCTGACTTCGTCCTGCAGCGCTTTCAGGCGGCGCGCATAGTCGAGGCCGGCTTCGGGGTCGTGGATCGAGCAGGGGCCGACCACGACGAACAGGCGCTTGTCCTTGCGGTCGAGGATATTGCGCAGCGTCTCGCGGCCTCCCATGACGGTCGCATAGGCGCGCTCGCTCAGCGGCAGGGCCGCATGCAGTTCGACCGGCGTGGGCATCCGGGTGAACGAGCTGACGTTGGTATTTTCGATTTGTGGCGTGCTGGTCATGGTGCTATCTAAAATTCTTCAGGTGGATCGACCAGTGTAGACGGAAATTGCTGCACGTGCATAAGCGATATCGCAAAATCCATGCCCCGGTGCCGCCCTGTGCTGCAGGCCAGTCCCGTTCCCGTGTATCCTTTTGCCATGACTACCGACACGAATGACATCGAACGCTTTGTCGCGGCCCCCTTCATCAAGGAAATCGGCCGCGGCGTCAAAGGCGCGCGCAGCATGACGCGCGAGGATGCGCGCGCGCTCTACGCCGCCATGCTGGAAGGCCGGGTCTCGGACCTGGAACTGGGCGCCATCCTGCTCGCCATGCGCATCAAGGGCGAGTCCGTGGACGAGCTGGCCGGCTTCATGGACGCCGCCGCAGCCTCGTTCGCGCCGCTGCCCACGCCGCGCGGCGAGTTCGCCCCGGTCCTGATCCCGACCTATAACGGCGCGCGCAAGCTGGCCAACCTGACGCCGCTGCTGGCCCTGCTGCTGGCGCGCGAGGGCGTGCCGACCCTGGTGCACGGCGTGCGCACCGACCCGGGGCGCGTGGCCACCGCCGAGATCCTGCGTGAATTGGGGCTGCTTGAAGCAACCACCGCCGCCGAGGTGCAGAACGAGTTCGCCCACCTGCGTCCGGCCTTCATGCCGATCGAGCACCTGGCCCCGCGGCTGGCCCAGATGCTGTCGCTGCGGCGGGTGCTGGGCGTGCGCAACTCGACCCACACCCTGGTCAAGATCCTGCAGCCCTTCGACGGCCCGGCGCTGCGCCTGGTGTCGTACACCCATCCCGAATACCTGGAAACCCTGGGCGGCTTCTTCGAGGGCGTGGACAGTGAAAGCCAGGGCGACGCCTTCCTGATGCGCGGCACCGAGGGCGAGACCGTGGCCCATCCGCATCGCGCCCAGCGCATCGACTGGTTCCATGCCGGCCAGCGCGCGCTGCTGGTCGAGCGCGATGCGCCGACCGACGCATTGTCCGAGGTGCCCGATGGCCGTGACGCGGCCACCACCGCGGCCTGGATCGGCGCCGCGCTGCGCGGCGAGGTGCCGGTGCCGGCCTCGATCGCGACCCAGGTGGCGTATTGCGTGGAAGTGTCGCGCAAGATCCGCGCGCGCAGCCAGCCGCTGGCTTAGTTGCTTACGTGAGTGCTGACCGGGACCCGCCGCTGGCATTACAATGGCGGGTTCGACGCAAGGCAGGAAGCAGCAGGCATGGCAAAACAATACGATGTGGCGGTGATCGGCGCGGGCGCGGCCGGGATGATGTGCGCGGCCGTGGCGGCCCAGAACGGCAAGCGCGTGGTGCTGATCGACCATGCCGTCAAACTCGCCGAGAAAATCCGCATCTCGGGCGGCGGTCGCTGCAATTTCACCAATATCAATGCCGCCCCGCAAAACTACCTGTCGCAGAATCCGCACTTCTGCAAGAGCGCGCTGTCGCGCTACACGGCCCAGGACTTCCTGGCGCTGGTGAAGAAATACCGCATCGCCCACCACGAAAAGCACAAGGGTCAATTGTTCTGCAACGATTCGGCCGAGCAGATCATCGCCATGCTGCGCGCCGAGTGCGAACTGGGCGGCGTCGAATGGCGTATGCCATGCAAGGTGGCCGGCGTGCAAAAACTGGAGAGCGGTTTTTCCATCGACACCGATGGCGGCGAACTGCTGGTCGATAGCGTGGTGGTGGCCACCGGCGGCCTGTCGATCCCGAAGATCGGCGCGACCGACCTGGGCTACCGCATCGCAAAACAGTTCGACCTGAAACTGGTGGAAACCCGTCCCGGCCTGGTGCCGCTGACCTTCGACGGTCCCAGCTGGGAGCCCTTCGTGCCGCTGGCCGGCATCGCGCTCGAGGTCGAGGTGAGCACGGGCAGCGCGAAAGGGAAGGGCTCGCTGCGCGGCCATTTTCGCGAAGATTTGCTGTTCACGCACCGCGGCCTGTCCGGCCCGGCGATCCTGCAGATTTCCAGCTACTGGCAGCCGGGCACGCCGATCGTGCTCGACCTGCTGCCCGAGATGGACGTGGCGGAGACCCTGATCGGCCTGAAGAAGACCGAGAAAAAGCAGCTGGGCAATGTGCTGGCCCAATGGCTGCCGGCGCGCCTGGCCGACGGCTTGCTGACAGCCAATGGCTTCGACCCAGCCGCGCGCTTGCCCGACATGGCCGACGCGAAATTGCGCAAGCTGGGTGACGCGATCAATCGCTGGTCCATCGTGCCGACCGGCTCGGAAGGGTATCGCAAGGCCGAGGTGACCCTGGGCGGCGTCGATACCCGGGAATTGTCGCAGCAAACCATGATGGCCAATAAGGTGCCGGGTTTGTACTTCATCGGCGAAACGGTCGACGTCACCGGCTGGCTGGGCGGCTACAACTTCCAGTGGGCCTGGGCATCGGGCGTCGCGGCAGGCTTGGCCATTGCCAATGGCTGATGTGTCAATTGCGGCACACCGCAGTTGACGGCGTGATAAACGCTTCCATTGATCGAAAAACGGTGCTAGAATTTCGTTCTTATCTAAATCCAACGGTTTGATTTTTACATGACCACTATCCGCCTTAAAGAAAACGAGCCGTTCGAAGTCGCAATGCGTCGCTTCAAACGCACCATCGAAAAAACTGGTCTGCTGACGGAACTGCGCGCACGCGAGTTCTACGAAAAGCCAACCGCAGAGCGCAAGCGCAAGCTGGCAGCTGCCGTGAAGCGCCACTACAAGCGCATCCGCAGCCAGCAACTGCCGAAGAAACTGTACTAATTACAGCTCAGCCGGCCAAGACCCGGTGACGGCCATGTCTGTCCCGGCGAGTCGCTGATGTCCGCAAACCCGCTTCGGTTTCGCCGCAGCGGGTTTTGTCGTTTGTGCCACGCCATAGCCGGTCTCGTCAGTGGCGTCGCGCATCCAGTCACACCACCGAATACGGAGATTCCATGAGCTTGAAAGAACAACTGACCGAAGATATGAAAGCCGCGATGCGCGCCAAGGAAAGCGGCCGCCTGGCCGCCGTGCGCCTGATCATCGCCGAAGTCAAGCGCAAGGAACTCGACGAGCAGACCCAGCTGGACGACACCCAGGTGCTGGCCGTGATCGAAAAGATGATCAAGCAGCGCAAGGATTCGATCACCCAGTTCGAAGCCGGCGGCCGCGCCGACCTGGCCGACGTCGAGAAGGCCGAGATGGCCATCCTGTCGACCTATATGCCTGCCGGCCTGTCTGACGAAGAAATCGCCGCCGAAGTCGCCGCCGCCGTGGCCGCCACCGGCGCCAGCGGTCCGCAAGACATGGGCAAGCTGATGGGCGTGCTCAAGCCGAAGCTGGCGGGCCGTGCCGACATGACCGTCGTATCAGGCCTGGTCAAGAAGGCCCTCGCCGGCGCTTGATTGCCACATGCTGTTCCCGCGCGCTACCGTGCGGGGACATCATCTTGTTGCATATCAACTTGCAGCAAGCGCTGCGGTATAGTCTGACTCTAGACAAACACTGTGTAACGCCAAGTGATTCCGCAAACTTTCATTACCGATTTGCTCAACCGTGTCGACATCGTCGACATCGTCGGCCGCTACGTCCAGCTGAAAAAGGGCGGGGCCAACTTCATGGGCCTGTGCCCGTTCCATAACGAAAAATCCCCCAGCTTCACGGTCAGCCCGACCAAGCAGTTCTATCACTGCTTCGGCTGCGGCGCCCATGGCACCGCGATCGGCTTCCTGATCGAGTATTCCGGCATGGGCTTCGTCGACGCCGTCAAGGACCTGGCCCAGAACGTCGGCATGATCGTGCCCGACGCCGACGACCGTATCCCGCCGGCCCAGCGCGCCGCCCAGCAGGCGCAGACGCTGGCCATGACCGATGCGCTGACCCAGGCCTGCAATTTTTACCGCGCCCAGTTGCGGGATGCGCCAAATGCCATCGCCTATCTCAAGAACCGGGGGCTGACGGGCGAAGTGGCCGCTCGCTTCGGCATGGGCTACGCGCCGTCCGGCTGGGACAGCCTGCGCGCGATCTTCCCCGACTACGACGCCCACGTGCTGGTCGAATCCGGTCTGGTGATCGACAAGGTCGACGAGCAGGGCAATCACCAGCGCCGCTACGACCGCTTCCGCGAGCGCGTGATGTTCCCGATCCGCAATACCAAGGGCCAGGTGATCGGCTTCGGCGGCCGGGTGCTCGACGGCGGCGAACCGAAATACCTGAACTCGCCCGAAACGCCGCTGTTCCAGAAAGGCCTGGAACTGTACGGCCTGTTCGAGGCGCGCCAGGCGATCCGCGACGCCGGCTACGTGCTGGTGACCGAAGGCTATATGGACGTCGTTGCGCTGGCCCAGTTGGGCTTTCCGCAAGCGGTCGCCACCCTCGGCACCGCCTGCACCACGACCCACGTGCAAAAACTGCTGCGCCAGACCGACGACGTGATCTTCAGCTTCGACGGCGACAAGGCCGGCCGCCGCGCCGCGCGCCGCGCCCTCGAGGCCTGCCTGCCGCAGGTGAGCGATGACAAGACGATCAAGTTCCTGTTCTTGCCACAGGAGCACGATCCGGACAGCTTCGTGCGTGAGCGCGGGGCCGAAGCCTTCGAGCAAGAAATTGCCGACGCGATGCCGTTGTCGCAATTCCTGCTGCGCGAAGTGACGCAGGAACATGACCTCGACACGCCGGAAGGACGCGCTCACGCCCAGTTCGAGGCCAAGCCGCTGCTCCAGGCGATGACGCCGTCGAGCCTGCGCCTGCAGATCGTGCGCGGCCTGGCCAGCATGACCCAATCGACGCCGGCGGAGATCGAAAGCCTGTTCGAGTTGTCCAAGCCGGTGGCGACCGCGCGCCGCGCGCCGCCGCGCCAGGGGCGGCCGGAGCCGGTGGGACTCGAGCTCAAGATGCTGCGCATCCTGGTCGCGCACCCGCACCTGGCCCTGCTGCTCGACGAGCAGGCGCTGCAGGCCTTCGATTATTTTGGAGAAGAAAGTTCCGATCGCCTGCGCCACCTGGTCGAGACCGCGCAGGCCCTGGGCGAACACGGCACCTTCGCGGCCCTGTCCCAGCAGCTCAGGGAAGTGACGAATGAATACGACGCGATGATCGCAGAAATCGCGGCGGAGCCGGAAAATGAGGTCGATGGAGACCGCATTGTTCTGTTAAGTTCTGTGCGACAGATCAAGATGGATTCGTTAAAACAGGAGCTTAACCAGTTGTTTTCTTCTGGATTGACCCCAGATCAGGTGAGTGCTCGCTACCGCGAGATTGTTGCTCAGCAGGACCTTCTGGCCCGCGAGGCTGCTGCCGAGATGGCACCCCGATGATCACCTGGCTCCGCCCTGGACGCCCAGGCGCTCGCAACTGGAAAAAGGTGGGGTGCGTGCTATAATAAAACGCTAACTATTGCAACTGTTGAAACGATTTTCGGTTCAATCGGACGCGTGGTGTTTCAGTTAGCGAGGCCCATGGATTTGTGCCTGCAGGATGATGTAAGGTAACAAAACTTTATTTTTAACCATCGTAAAGTTAGTCGTTGTGACATCGAAAGCGCCTGTGCCAACCAAGAAACCCGAAACCAACGTGGCTGCGAAAACCACGAGAGCGTCTGCCGCCAAGGCGGACAATTCGCAAGACAAGGCCGAGGTTCGTACGGCGAACCCAGCGCCTGTCAGTCAGACGACCGATGCGGCTACCCTGGCCGCGATCGACACGTCGGGCTACGTCCTGCCTTCCGTCAAGGTGCCGGGACGGCGTGGCCGCAAGCCGAAGGAATTCACCCCCGAAAACGACGAGATCGCCGCACTGAACGCGGTCGAGCGCGCCGAGCTGAAGGCGGCGGACAAGGCCAAGGCCAAGGACCGCAAGGCCAAAGAAAAAGCGCTGCTGAAAGACGCGTTCTCGTCCGATACCGAAGCCAGCGAGGAAGAGCTCGAGCTGCGCCGCAACAAGCTCAAGGCCCTGATCAAGTCGGGCAAGGAGCGCGGCTTCCTCACGTATTCCGAGATCAACGACCACCTGCCCGAGAATATCGTCGATCCGGAAGCGATCGAAGGCATCATCGGCACCTTCAACGACATGGGCATCGCCGTGTACGAGCACGCGCCCGATGCCGAGACGCTGCTGCTGTCCGATAACGTTCCTAACGTCACGAGCGACGACGAGGCCGAGGCTGCCGCCGAGGCCGCGCTGTCGACGGTCGACTCCGACTTCGGCCGCACCACCGACCCGGTCCGCATGTATATGCGCGAGATGGGCTCGGTCGAGCTGCTCACGCGCGAAGGCGAGATCGAGATCGCGAAACGCATCGAGGACGGCCTGAAGGACATGATCCAGGCGATCTCCGCCTGCCCGGTGACCATTGCCGAGATCATCGACGCCGCCAACAAGATCGAGCGCGACGAAATCAAGATCGACGAAATCGTCGACGGCATGGTCGACCCCGAAGAAGGCGAAGAAACCTCGCCGAGCGCGGTCGCCCCGACCTCGACCGATTCCGATGAGGATGAAGAAGACGAAGAGGACGCCGAAGAAGAGGAAGAGGAAGAAGAAGCCTCGACCGGCACCGGCGCCGCCGCGGGCTACTCGGCCGAGCAGCTCGAGGCCCTGAAAGCCGCCGCCCTCGGCAAGTTCGACGAGATCGGCCAGCAATTCGACAAGATGCGCAAGGCCTTCGAGAAGGACGGCTACAACTCGAAAGCCTACGTCAAGGCGCAAGAAGCGATCTCCAACGAGCTGCTGGGCATCCGCTTCACGGCCAAGGTGGTCGAGAAGCTGTGCGACACCTTGCGCGGCCAGGTCGACGAAGTGCGCCACATCGAGAAGCAGATCCTCGACGTCGCGGTGAACCGCTGCGGCATGCCGCGCGCCCACTTCATCAAGGTCTTCCCGGGCAACGAGACGAACCTGGAATGGGTCGACGGCGAAGTGGACGCCGGCCACGCCTATAGCGCTATCCTGGGCCGTAATATCCCGACGATCAAGGAACTGCAGCAACGCCTGATCGACCTGCAGGCGCGCGTCGTGCTGCCGTTGCCAGACCTGCGCAACATCAACCGTCAAATGGCGGCTGGTGAAATGAAGGCCCGCAAGGCCAAGCGCGAAATGACCGAGGCGAACTTGCGTCTGGTGATTTCGATCGCCAAGAAGTACACCAACCGCGGCCTGCAATTCCTCGACCTGATCCAGGAAGGCAATATCGGCCTGATGAAGGCGGTGGACAAGTTCGAATACCGTCGCGGCTATAAATTCTCGACCTATGCGACGTGGTGGATTCGCCAGGCGATCACCCGCTCGATCGCGGACCAGGCGCGCACGATCCGTATTCCGGTGCACATGATCGAAACGATCAACAAGATGAACCGGATCTCGCGCCAGATCCTGCAAGAGACCGGCGCCGAACCGGATCCGGCGACCCTCGCGATCAAGATGGAAATGCCGGAAGATAAGATTCGCAAGATCATGAAGATTGCGAAAGAGCCAATCTCCATGGAAACGCCGATCGGTGACGACGACGATTCGCATCTGGGCGATTTTATCGAGGACAACAACACCCTGGCGCCGTCGGATGCGGCCCTGCATGCCTCGATGCGCGGCGTGGTGAAGGACGTGCTCGACTCGCTGACGCCACGCGAAGCCAAGGTGCTGCGCATGCGCTTCGGCATCGAGATGTCGACCGACCACACGCTGGAAGAAGTGGGCAAGCAGTTCGACGTGACCCGCGAGCGGATTCGCCAGATCGAAGCGAAGGCGCTGCGCAAGCTGCGTCACCCATCGCGCTCGGACAAGCTGAAGAGCTTCCTCGAGGGCAGCAGCTGATTGGTCGTGAAGGCTTGACGTACTGGCAGTAAAGGCAATATGCTCTCGCCACTTCGCTCATCTGGTGTCCAGCCGGCGAGCAGGTGGCGAGTTCACTTTCCACCGTACCAGTTTCTGGGCCTCTAGCTCATGCTTGGTTAGAGCAGCGGACTCATAATCCGTTGGTGCCGTGTTCGACTCACGGGAGGCCTACCAACAAAGTTGAAGGGTTACGCAATTGCGTAACCCTTTTTACTTTGCGCTGTGCAACTCTTGGCACACGCGAGAATCGTTGCCGGTAAGGGCTGGAGCGCATGCCAGCGCAGGGCCCGGCTTGCCTTGGCGCTCTTTGACGGGGCCGCAAGATATCCAGCCGCGCTTTGTCACTCATACTGCTTTTCTGGCACGACCAATTGCAAAAACGACAAATCCCCGGTGTTTCGGGGATTCCTGAATTTATTCGCTCACGCAACCTTATTGGCGGCTAAATCCCATCCACCAACCGTCGAGCCGCCACCGCCACCGCCGATTTTCTGTTGCGTGTATTTCCATTTCACTTTGGAGAATTTCAGGCTCACATGCTCTTGTAAAATCGCGCCTGCCTCGATGCCGGGTGAAATTGCGCCGATCAGGATATTTTCCAGGTCTATTTCGAAATACTTGATTGGGTTTCCGTTGCCGTCGGCGCGCATGAATTCGAACTTTGCTTTTGGAATGGTCTTGCCCATCGCGCAGGTCTGCATAAGAATTGGCGATGACAAGTCCGCCATTTTGCTGAACGTAACCTCTTCGAGCTCGACTCTTTCTGCCGTATGGCCCCCGCCGGTCGATGCGGTTGCGCTACGGGGTTGAATGAGTCCCCAATTCACCGATGTACATTCAATCCAGTCTCTATGCTTGTCGTCCTGCGACTCGCCTTTGATCCCATCGATTTGCAAATAGACGTCAATTGCCATGATTCCTCCAGTATTGTTGAGCTGACTATGCTGCCTTAACTAATGCAGAGCCTGCTTGTGAGACATCAATGACTCTGATTTCCATAATGATAAGTTGAGCATTTCTTTCGATTATGGAGCTAGATATGAGTAGCAACAATCCCAAGTCTCCACGACCCAATGCCACAATGAAAATGTCGCCGGATGGACGCGCCCGTCTTCGGGCGACCGAAAAGGCCATATATCGGTATTACAACGATATGGGGAAAAACAAGGGGCATTGCACTTGGGGCGTAGGTATCCTCGCTCACAGAGGTGTTTGCACAAAAGAAGAGTTGGGCAAGAAGGTATCAGTCAAGATGGTTGACCAAGAATTTGAGCGAAAGATTGCGGAGACGGAGGCAATCATTCACCGCAATATCACTGTTGCACTTAATCAAGCTCAGTTCGATGCGCTTTGCAGTCTGGCTTATAACGCGGGCGCGAACGGATCCAGAGAAACTTTTAGATTTGTGAATCGAGGAGATTTTGCCGGTGCTGCCAACAATATGTCGTTAATGATCAAGGTTACTGTAGTCGAGAAAGGAAAAAAGAAGCTGGTGATAGCTCCTGGGTTAATCAAGAGGCGTGCCGAAGAGAGCGCACCATTCCGAGCTGAAAAAGCTGCTGCCACTAGCAAATGAGGAGAATTACAAATGTCAGTCCCTGGACTTATAGCCTTGATACGCGGCGCCATTTTCCTGCAATTTTTCTTGGCGCTCACTCTTGTGGCGTCGCCTTCAGTCAACGCATCAGATTCGATAGAACGTATCGTAACGGGGCAATGGCGATTTACCAAGCCGATTGATAGCGCTGACATCACATCACTTGATGAACGCGAAGCAGCGCAACTAGTCGGTCATATTTTTACGATAAGGAAAGATAAAGTCGCGTTCGGTGACCAAGATTGCGGAGATACGGAATTTGAAGCGCAGAAAGTTGAGCCGACCTTGTATTTGCGTAAAGGATGGAATTCGAACGTCGAAGGACTCAAGCTACCCAATCCGGTCACGGCTGTTGAAATAAGTTGCACTACGGTTTTTATCTTGAATCGGAACAGGCTGGTTATATTTTGGAAGGGCTGGTTCTTTGATGCCGTCCGAGTAAACAAGTAAGCAGCGGGCTGTGTTGAGTCCAATTAATGTGCTCTGAGAAATTGCCACAGTAGCGAGCACTTTGATTGTCATTAAAGCCCGTTCAAATCGATTCCCGCTCACGTTCAGATGTGTAAGCATCAACATGGCTTGCTTGCCTGTCAACTTGAACGAGCGGAGGGGGCGTGAACACTGCAGCGGCATCCCGTCATCAGAAACTCACCGACTACCGTCCCGATATCGACGGCTTGCGCGCGGTAGCAGTCATTGCAGTAGTGCTGTATCACGGCTGGCCAAACTATCTGCCCGGCGGTTTCATCGGGGTAGACATCTTTTTCGTCATCTCCGGCTACCTCATTACCTCGATCATCCTGTCTGCACTGGAACAGGATCGCTTCAGCATCCTCGAATTCTACGCGCGCCGTGTCAGGCGTATTTTTCCGGCATTGCTGCTTGTCCTCGTCGCCACCATCGGCTTCGGCTGGATCGTCCTGTTACCCGATGAATTCAAGCAAGTCGCACGACACGTCAGCGCGGGCGGACTGTTCGTCTCCAATTTATTGCTCTGGAACGAGGCCGGCTACTTCGACAACGTGGGATTGACCAAGCCGTTGCTGCATCTGTGGTCGCTCGGCATCGAGGAGCAGTTCTATCTGCTGTGGCCCTTGATGCTCTGGTTGATGGTCAAGTACAGAACGGGAGTCCTGGTCCTGCTGTGCACCGTGTTTGCCGGCTCCTTCATGGCCAACCTGGCGCTCACGTCGAGCGACGCAACGGCCGCTTTTTACTCTCCGGCGACACGCTTCTGGGAATTGATGACAGGTGGCATAGGAGCCTATCTGCATCTGCGTTTCCGCGGCTGGTCCGGCCGCTGGGCGCAGTTGGCCTCGATCGCCGGTGCGCTGTTGCTGGTCGCGGGCTTTGCCTTCATCGGCACGCAAGACGCATTCCCGGGCTGGTGGGCGCTGCTCCCGGTTGGTGGAGCATTCCTGCTGATCATGGCTGGTCCTGACACAGTCATCAACCGTAAGCTGTTGAGCACGCGTCTTGTCGTCGCAACAGGCCTGATCAGTTATCCCCTCTACCTCTGGCACTGGCCCTTGCTGTCGTATGGCTTGATCGTCAATGGCGAAAAGCCCGGTTTTCTCGTTCGCGCCGGTTTGGTTGCTGCGGCTTTCGTGCTTGCCATCCTTACCTACCGCTTCCTTGAATTGCCAATACGTAGAGCAAGTGTGCGCGGCCGGACGGTACGCACGCTTGCCACCGGCATGGCCGTGATGGTGCTCGCAGGTGTGCTCATCCACGCGGGCTTTATTCGGGAACGTCTTCACGCGCCAGGCGCGGAAATCTACCTCAATGCGCTCAATGACAGCGATTTCCCGGGCGCCAGACTCAGTCCCCTTCGCTATGGGAATTCCTTGTTCCAGAAGGTGGATGGCCGCGCGCCTGGCGTGACCGTTTTTCTCGGCGATTCGGTCATGGAGCATTATGGTCCGTTCATTGGACATGCCGTTTCGGACCAGCCTGGACGGTTTCGTTCGGCTGTTTTCGCCACACACGGAAGTTGCCTGCCGATTCCTCATGTCATCCCTTTGCCGAAATACAGATACATCCGCTGTCTGGCGACGGTGGAAGACGGCTACGCGTTTGCCAAGCGTCCGGAAGTCGAAGCGGTCGTCGTGGGCGCCGCCTGGGCTGGGTATTTCCAGGACCCTCATGGCGGGAGCCTGGCGTTCGATGATGGCGTCAGGCTGCTGGAGTTTCCCGACCAGCTTGCGGTGTTTGTCAACGTAGTTGTCGCGTCATCTCAAGCTGCTTGCTGTAGTGCTTCTGGCCGAATCCGTTCCGGATTCAACCAGACTTGATCGTCAAGTTCCCAGTTCCTGGTGCCCTGCGACCAGCGCTGCGGGTTGCGCTTTCTAGCCTCGTGATAGACCTGCTCACGAAGCTTCAAAATCGCCGCGTCTTGCCCGCAGTGGCGCTGTGCCGGGGTCACGAATTTCAGGCCGCTGTGCTTGTGATCGTGGTTATACCAACGCACGAATTTCTGCGTCCATGCCTGCGCCTCTTCCAGGCTTCCGAATGGCTTGTTCGGGTAATCTGGGCGATATTTGCAGGTCTTGAACAGCGACTCGGCGTATGCATTGTCATTGCTTACACGTGGCCGGCTGAACGAGGGCGCCACACCCAGCTGTTCCAACGTGGCCAACATGGTGGCGCCCTTCATGGCGCTGCCGTTGTCCGAATGGAGCACCAGTGGACGACCGGCCAGCCCCTCGGCCAAGCTAGTGCGGCGCATCAACCGTGAAGCCAGTTCCGCCGATTCCGCCACGTGCACCTCATGCCCGACGACTTTGCGGCTGAAGATATCGAGCACCATGTACCAGTAATAGTATTGGCCTTTGATGGCGGCCGGCATCCAGGTGATATCCCAGCTCCACACTTGGTTCGGAGCCGCGGCGCAATGACTCGTGAGCACGCGCTCACAAGGTTTCTTCGCGCGGCCCCGATGATGCTGTTGCGCCGCCGCTTTCAGAACGCGATAGAAGCTTGACTCGGACGCCATGTACACGCCCCGATCGGCCAGCGCTGGCACGATCTGGCTGGGCGGTAAGCTGGCGAATTCCTCGCTGTTGGCAACGGCGAGGATTTCGGTACGCTCATCCTCGCTCAGCTTGCTGACCGGTTCTGGCCGCACGCTGGAGGGACGACCGTCGCCGGCCACGGCATCGTCGCCATTGCGCACCCAGCGCTGGAAAGTACGCAAGGTAATGTCCAGCTCGATGCAGGCTGGCGCCAACCGGCTGCCGGCGGCCTCTGCTTCACGGATCAACTCAACACACAACAGGCGATCTGGGACGCTGATCAGTCTTCCTCTTTGTCCCCCCAGATCGCCTGGGCTTTTTTTCGCAGGATCAGCAGCGCGGCCGCCTCGGCCAGCGCCTTCTCCTTGCGCTGTAAATCCTTCTCCAGTTGCCGGATGCGCTTTTTGTCCTCCTTCGACTGCGCCTGCTGCTCCCGCGTCTGCTTTACCACGCTCGCATTGGCCGACATGCATGCGGCACGCCACGTGGCAATCTGCTCCGCGAACAGGCCCTTGCGACGGCAATACTCGGCCAGTTCGCTTGTGTTCAGCGCAGCCGTTTCCAGTACCACGGAAAACTTGTCTTCCGAAGTCCATTCCTCGGCATTCTTTCCACTACCTGGCACCAGCGTTCCTTGATTACGAAGTTGACGGCGCCAAGTATAAAGGGTCTGTTCGGTGATCCCGCTCTCGCGGGCCAACTCCGACACCAGCCTGTTCTGCGGCGGCATCATCTGCCGAAGTAGCGCTTCTTTCCGTTCTGCTGAATACTGCTTCACACGATCTCTCTTGCCCGTCCCCGGTTGGTATTTACTTCATCAGGTGACGCGACAACTATTCTGACACCGGGGGGTACCATGTGCCAGTAAAAATACAAGCCCCGCACTCCGGTCGGCAACCACGTGATGTCCCACGCCCACAAGCGGTTCGGCTCGGTTGCGCAGTGGCTCGTGACGACCCTTGTGCTTGGCTTCTTTGCGCGGCCGCGGTGATGCTGCTGCTTCTCGTCTTTCAAGATCCGGTAGACAGTCGATTCTGATGCCAAATACTCGCCTCGATCAGCCAAGGTCGGCACGATCTGACTAGGCGGACTGCTGGCAAATTCAGGGCTGTTGGCAACCTCCAGAATTCGCTGGCGCTCGTCTTCGCTCAGCTTGTTGGCCGGCGCCACGCGGCGGCTGCCTTTTCGTCCGTCAACCTGGCCGTTATCGCCGTCACCGTCGCGCATCCAGCGCTGATAGGTGCGAAGGCTGATCTCCAAGGCGCTACAGGCCTGTGCACGCCGACACCCGCCGTCGACGGCTTCTTCAACCAGTGCAATCACCTGCTGGCGATCTGGAGTGCCGATCAATCGTCCTCGGGCTCCCCCCAGATCGCCTGGGCTTTTTTTCTGAGAATGATCAGCGCCGCTGCCTCTGCCAGTGCCTTCTCTTTGCGCTGCAAATCCTTCTTCAACTGCTTGATTTCTTTGCGGTCGCTTTTGCTTTGCTCGCGCAGCTCCCGGTTGCGCTCGGCCGGTGCTTCATTGGCCTGCTGACAGGCCTCGCGCCATTCGGCAACCTGCTCGACGAACAAGCCTTTGCCACGACAGTATTGAGCCAGTTCCGCCTCGTTCATGTGTGCCGTTTCCAGCACCACGCCAAACTTGTCGGCCGACGACCACACGACCGCATTCTTTCCATTTCCCGGCACCGGCACTCCCTGAGACTGTAGATTTCGTCGCCAAGTATAAAGTGTCTGTTCCGAGATGCCGCTCTCCTTCGCCAGGGCCGATACCGGCCTGTTCTCCGGTGGCATCATTTGCCGAAGAATGGCTTCCTTGCGTTCTGCTGGGTACTGATTCACTGCGCGTCTTTGCTCCGCCCCCGGATGGATTAAAGTGATTCAAGTGACGCGACATCTATCCTGACAGAGGGGGATTACGGTGTTTGTCAACGTAGTTGTCGCGTCATCTCAAGCTGCTTGCTGTAGTGCTTCTGGCCGAATCCGTTCCGGATTCAACCAGACTTGATCGTCAAGTTCCCAGTTCCTGGTGCCCTGCGACCAGCGCTGCGGGTTGCGCTTTCTAGCCTCGTGATAGACCTGCTCACGAAGCTTCAAAATCGCCGCGTCTTGCCCGCAGTGGCGCTGTGCCGGGGTCACGAATTTCAGGCCGCTGTGCTTGTGATCGTGGTTATACCAACGCACGAATTTCTGCGTCCATGCCTGCGCCTCTTCCAGGCTTCCGAATGGCTTGTTCGGGTAATCTGGGCGATATTTGCAGGTCTTGAACAGCGACTCGGCGTATGCATTGTCATTGCTTACACGTGGCCGGCTGAACGAGGGCGCCACACCCAGCTGTTCCAACGTGGCCAACATGGTGGCGCCCTTCATGGCGCTGCCGTTGTCCGAATGGAGCACCAGTGGACGACCGGCCAGCCCCTCGGCCAAGCTAGTGCGGCGCATCAACCGTGAAGCCAGTTCCGCCGATTCCGCCACGTGCACCTCATGCCCGACGACTTTGCGGCTGAAGATATCGAGCACCATGTACCAGTAATAGTGTCAGCAGCGGTTGTAAACTGATACAGGCAGCGATTGAAAACTGATACACCATTTTGAGAAGATGGCCGCTTTGCGGAGCGGCCTTGAAACCCAAAGAGGTGTACGTGGAAATCCAACTACTGAAGAAGCATGGGTTAAGCCTTCGGCAGATCGCCGCCGAGGTAGGCTGTGCAGTGAACACGGTGCGCCGGCACCTGGCCCTGGAGGCCGTGCCGAAGTACGAACGCAAAGTCAAACGCCAGACGAAGCTGGCGCAGTTCGAGCAGTACCTGAGGGATCGGCAGCAAGCTGCTCAGCCCGACGTGATTCCAGCCACCGTGCTGTACCGCGAGATTGCCGCGCGCGGCTACGAGGGCGGCATGAGCCAGTTGAGGGCCTTCGTGCGCACCTTGCGCCCGGCGCCTCCCGCCGATCCGGTGGTGCGTTTCGAGACGGCGATGGGTGAGCAGCTGCAGGTGGACTGGGTCGAATTTCGTAAAGGCAGCGCGCCATTGCACGCGTTCTGCGCGACGCTCGGCTTTAGCCGGGCCAGCTACGTGGAGTTCGTCAACAACATGAAGGTGGATACCCTGATCGCCTGCCACGAGCGCGCCTTTGCAGCGTTCGGCGGCGTGACGCGGCGGGTCCTGTACGACAATATGAAGACGGTGGTACTGGAGCGCGATGCGTACGGTGAGGGCGAGCACCGCTTCCACGCCGGCTTCCTGGACTATGCCAGGCATAGCGGCTTCGTGATCAAGCTGTGCCAGCCGTACCGGGCCAAGACCAAGGGTAAGGTCGAGCGGTTCAACGGCTACCTGCGCCGATCGTTCTATGTGCCGCTGGCGAGCCGGCTGGCACAGAGCGGCCAGAAGCTCGACGTCGTGACGGCCAACGTCGAGGTGGCCCACTGGCTGCGCGAAGTGGCCAATGCGCGCATCCACGGCACGACCGGAGAACCGCCAGCCGAAGCCTTGAAGCGGGAAGTGGAGCACCTGCAAGCGCTGCCGGCACCGTGGCGGGCGGACATCGCGGCAGCCAGGCCGCAGCCGGCTGCTGCAGCACCTGCGGCGCCGCGGCCGGCAGCAGTGGTGGAGCGGATCGCGCAACCTTCTCCGGTACAGCATCCGTTGCAGGTGTATGACGCGCTGCTGGTGCGGGTATCGGAAGGGGTGGCGGCATGAACCTGCAGCATGAGCGTATCGCGGCGTTGTGCGAGAGCCTGAACCTGCCGTTCGTGGCACAGGGCTACGGCGCCGCAACCCAGAAAGCAGCGAAACAGGAGATGGCCTACAGCGACTTCCTGGAGGGGCTGCTGAGGGAGGAAGCAGCTGGGCGCAACGTGCGCAAGCAAAACACGATGACCCGTCTGGCAGGATTCCCCGTGGTGAAGACGCTGGACGAATTTAACTATGACTTCGCCAAAGGCGTAAAGCGCAGCCAAGTCGAGGAGCTGGCCGGCCTGGGATTCGTCGAGCGGCATGAGAACGTGGTACTGGTCGGGCCGAGCGGTGTAGGCAAAACGCACCTGGCGATGGCACTGGGTTACAAGGCCACGCAGGCCGGCATCAAGACGCGCTTCACGACGGCGGCCGACCTCATGCTGGCACTGACGACGGCGCATACGCAGAACAATTTGAAAGCGGTGATGCACCGCGCGATCAAGGCATATCGGCTCTTGATCATCGACGAGATAGGTTACTTGCCGATGAACCGGGAACAGGCCAACCTGTTCTTCCAGGTGATCGCGGCCTTGTATGAGCGCAGCAGCCTGATCGTGACCAGTAACCTGCCGTTCGGACAATGGGACACGACCTTTGCGCAGGATACGACGCTCACCGCGGCCCTGCTCGACCGGCTGCTGCACCATGCGCATATCGTGCCGATTGCAGGTGAGAGCTACCGGCTGAAGCACCAGCGACAGGCCGGGATGATGAGGGGGAGCGATGTTGCAGAAATGGGCTGAACACGGACGGTGTTCGGCGACGGCGGTGTATCAGTTTTAAATCGCTGGGACGACGAAATCTGTATCAGTTTTCAATCGCCGTTGACAATAGTATTGGCCTTTGATGGCGGCCGGCATCCAGGTGATATCCCAGCTCCACACTTGGTTCGGAGCCGCGGCGCAATGACTCGTGAGCACGCGCTCACAAGGTTTCTTCGCGCGGCCCCGATGATGCTGTTGCGCCGCCGCTTTCAGAACGCGATAGAAGCTTGACTCGGACGCCATGTACACGCCCCGATCGGCCAGCGCTGGCACGATCTGGCTGGGCGGTAAGCTGGCGAATTCCTCGCTGTTGGCAACGGCGAGGATTTCGGTACGCTCATCCTCGCTCAGCTTGCTGACCGGTTCTGGCCGCACGCTGGAGGGACGACCGTCGCCGGCCACGGCATCGTCGCCATTGCGCACCCAGCGCTGGAAAGTACGCAAGGTAATGTCCAGCTCGATGCAGGCTGGCGCCAACCGGCTGCCGGCGGCCTCTGCTTCACGGATCAACTCAACACACAACAGGCGATCTGGGACGCTGATCAGTCTTCCTCTTTGTCCCCCCAGATCGCCTGGGCTTTTTTTCGCAGGATCAGCAGCGCGGCCGCCTCGGCCAGCGCCTTCTCCTTGCGCTGTAAATCCTTCTCCAGTTGCCGGATGCGCTTTTTGTCCTCCTTCGACTGCGCCTGCTGCTCCCGCGTCTGCTTTACCACGCTCGCATTGGCCGACATGCATGCGGCACGCCACGTGGCAATCTGCTCCGCGAACAGGCCCTTGCGACGGCAATACTCGGCCAGTTCGCTTGTGTTCAGCGCAGCCGTTTCCAGTACCACGGAAAACTTGTCTTCCGAAGTCCATTCCTCGGCATTCTTTCCACTACCTGGCACCAGCGTTCCTTGATTACGAAGTTGACGGCGCCAAGTATAAAGGGTCTGTTCGGTGATCCCGCTCTCGCGGGCCAACTCCGACACCAGCCTGTTCTGCGGCGGCATCATCTGCCGAAGTAGCGCTTCTTTCCGTTCTGCTGAATACTGCTTCACACGATCTCTCTTGCCCGTCCCCGGTTGGTATTTACTTCATCAGGTGACGCGACAACTATTCTGACACCGGGGGCTTGCGAAAGAAGAAGCTTACCGCACGCTCGCGCGCACCCTGCAGGAACTGAAGGCATTGGGCAAACAGGTATTCCTGTTGCAGCAGCCGCCAATGGGGCCATCGTTCGATCCTCGGAACATGATTACCGGGTCGCGGTTCGACAGCATCAAGCCACTGCCGCGCATTGAACCGCTCAAGCTCGATCGATTCATTGCGGATAATGCGGCATCGCGAAACCGCATCATCGAGATCGCACGATCCGTTGGCGCCGAGCTGATCGACCCCAGTACATCCCTGTGCAAGGACAATATGTGCCCTGTCCTCGGCGCGGACGGCGCGCCGGCGTACACCGACACCATGCATATGCGGCCTTCATATAGCCGCTCCGCCGCGCAATATCTGACGCAAACGATTTCCCCGCGCCTGGCAGGGCAAACCGACCTTCGCGTGTCGACGGCTCCATAGGTGAGAGCAGGGCCGATCTGCGCCTGGACGGCGGCATCGACATCCGTGCCGGAACGCAGCCTGAGCGCTGCGCCGATCACCGCCAGCACCCGCGCGGCGCGGGCAAGTGCGTGGAAGGCGCCGCCCCCTATCTGCGCGACCTGCCCAAGGCCGAGCTGCACCCGCTCGACACCGGCCACTTCGCGCTGGAAGAGGACGGCGAGCAGATCGCGCGCCTGATGCGCGACTTCCTTGGGCGCACGGTCAAGCGCTGAGCCGAGGAGAGGTCGAGGTCGCACTCATGCATAATGATGCCCATCGACCACCCGTCCCGAGAAGGCGCATGACCGGCAACGCAAGAGCAGAGCAGCAAATCACCGTCAACGACATCGAGGTCGGCGTGCGCGTCTACGAAGCGCTGGCGCACCACGCGAGATCGGGGCAGGGCGCGCCGATCGGCTTCAAGGATTTGCTGACGCTGGCGCGCTCGCTGCACCCGAAGGACGCGGTGCTCGGCCGGGCGGTCCCGATCGGCATCGGCATGAAGCTGCGCTTCGTCGACGCCTTCTGCGCCGCACATGCCTGGCCCAGGTTGTCGAGTCTTGCGGTCGACCAGGAGAGCATGCTGCCGGCCAAGGGATACGACGGCGATTGGGAAGCCGACCGGCGCGCCGCCGCCGCATTCGACTGGTCGGGCGCCGCTGCGCAATTGCCGGCGTTCGCCAGCGCGCAGCGCGCCGCCGTGCCCGCCCGCCTGAAGCCGCGCAAGGAGCGTCCGGCCGACGTGTCCTGGTATGCCTATTTCTGTTCGCATCGCAAGGACTGCGAGGGGATCGGCCAAGAAGACAAGCAGGAAATCATCAACCTGATCATGGCCGGCCTGGACCCGGAAACCGCGCTCGGGCGGGTCAAGGCGGCCAGGGCCGATGCCGCCGGCCCTACCGAAGCGATATGAATTACTGGGCCACCGGTTTCACCACCTCTTTCGCGATCCCTTCAGCCTCTTCCTGCGCCCGCTTCGCCGCGGCCTGCGGCGACGGCGGCGTCTCCACCGACGGCTCCTCGTCATGCTCGGCCGGCGGCACGGCGTCCACGTGCGGCTTGATCAGGTCGAGCCGCACCGCGTACCGTATCCCGTTGCGATAGGCATTGGCCGCGATCTGTCCCGCATCGTTGATGGCGCGGGGATCGCGGATGTCCCAGCCCGAGGCTGGATGGATCAGCGCATTCAGGCTCTGCATCTTCTTGCCGCGCCAGATGAAGCCGGACAGGTGATCGCTGCCGCCGACGATGTGGCCGCGGTTGTTGATGCCGGTGCCTTCGCTCGAGCGCTCCACGGTGGGCGGACGGCCGTCGATGTCGATCAGGCGCCCGCGGCTGTACAGGAAGGCGACCCGGTTGCGGAAGAAGGTCGGCACCCCGGCATAGCCGGTGGCCTGGCCGCGGTCGTTGATGGACAGCGCGCCGTTGGGCGTGAAGCCAAAGTCGCCGAGGTCGCGCATCTTGCCCTTGGTCCAGATGAAGGAACGCAGCGGCTGGTCGGGGAAGGTCAGCGGCCCGGATTCGCCGGCGATCTGGTTCTTGTTGTTGAGCGAAGCGGAGAAGGTGATCGGGGGCGGGCCCGGGAAGTCGTTGGGCAGGTCGCCGATATCCGTCAGCGCGCCGTTCGGCGCGCGCAGGAAGCTGCTGATGCCTTCATTGAAGGGCGTATCGGACGCGAAGGCGGTGATGTAGCCGGCGTTGTTGATGTCGCGCCAGGTGGTGAACCTGCCGCCGATGACGCCGATATCGCGCAATCTGGCGCAGTCGTAGATGAAGCCGCGCTGCTGGCCGCCGCTGGTGGTCCATTGGCCCAGCACCTGGCCCTTGTCGTTGATGGCGACGGCGACGCTGGCCGTGCCTTTCAGCGTGCCCAGGTCGACCAGGCCCTTGCCGCGATTGAGGAAGGCGTGATTGGCCGTCGGGGAATAAGGATAATAGCCGACCACCACGCCGGCATTGTTGATGTCGGCGGCCGTGCTGTTGGCTGGCCCCACCACCGTGACCTTGTACTCGGGATAGGCCCAGGCCGCGCCGGCCAGGGTGAATGACATCAGGACCAGGGACAGGCGATGACGAAAATGCATGACGATCTCCTTGGGTTGACAAGACTTATTGCGCGACCGGCCGCGCCAATTCGCGTTCCTGGGCCTGCGCCTCGGCCTTGGCCAGCGCCGCCTCCAGTGCCGGCGATGCAGGGAAGGCCAGCAGCTCGGCCCGGGCCTCGGGCTCCAGCGCCGGCGCCGGGTTGGTGTGTGGGCGGATCAGGTCCAGGCGCACCGCGTAGCGCACGCCGTTGCGGCTGGCGACGGCCGCGATCTGGCCGGCGTCGTTGATGGCGACCGGGTTGCTGATGTCCCAGCCCGATGCCGGATCGATCAGCGCGTTGAGGCTCTCCATGCGCTTGCCGCGCCAGATGAAACCCGACAGATGGTTGCTGGTGCCGACCACGTGGCTGCGGTTGTTGATACTGTTGCCGCTGCTGAACTTGTACTCGGTGGCCGGGCGGGTATCGAGCATGATCATCCGTCCGTGGCTGTACAGGAAAGCGGAACTGTCGCGCGGCCCGGCGGGCAGGTATGCCTCGCCGGTGATCTGGCCGCGGTCGTTAATCGCGTGTCCGGTGTTGGGCGTCGAACCCAGGTCGCCCAGGTCGCGGATCGCGCCGTTCTTCCAGACGAAGGCGCGGTATCCCGGCTCCGGGGAATTGAAGCGCCCGGACCGGCCGGTGATCTGGTTGCGGTTGTTGAGCGCGGCGGGAACGGTTTCCGGCGCGCCGTTGCCGTCCCAGTCGATCGCACCCAGGTGCGTGAAGGCGCCGTTCGGCGCGCGCAGGTAGCCGAGCGTTTCACCGGTGGCCGGATTGCGGCCCGAGGCGGTGATGTAGCCGGCGTCGTTGATGTCGCTGTAGCCGGTGACCTTGCCGGGAATCGTGCCGATGTCGCGCGCCTTGCCACAGGCGTAGATGAAGCCGCGCTGGCGCCCGTCGGCGCTGCGCCAGTTGCCGACCACCTCGCCCCGGTCGTTGATGCCGCTGGCCGAACTCCACACGCCCGTCAGGGCGCCCAGGTCGACCAGGCCCTTGCCGCGGTTGAGGAAGGCGCGCCGTCGGTCGCCGCCTGCGGCATAGTCGCCGACCACCACGCCGGCGTTGTTGATGCCGTAGACCCAGCTGCCGGCCGGGCCGACCACCGTCACCCGGTACTCGGGATAGGCGCTGGCAGCGCCGGCCACGGTGAACGACAGCAGGACCAGCGACACGCGATGATGCAGGTACATGACGATCTCCTCGATGGATGAGAGTAGGGGCCTCATTGCGCGACCGGCTGCACGAGTTCGCGCGCCTGCGCTTCGGCCTCGGCCCGCGCCAGCGCCGCCGCCTGCGCCGAAGGCGTCGCGACGGCGGCCAGTTCGGCCGCCTGGCCGGCGTCCGGCAGCGGCGCCGCCAGGCCGTGCGGCCGGATCAGGTCGAGCCGGATCGCATATTGCACGCCCGCGCGGACGGCGGTGGCGGCGATCTGGCCGGCGTCGTTGATGGCTTCGGGCGCGCCGATGTTCCAGCCCAGCTTCGGATCGACCAGCGCGTTCAGGCTCTGCATCCGCTTGCCGCGCCAGACGAAGCCTTGCAGTTGCTGGTGGTTGCCGACGATGTGGCCGTGGTTATTGATGCCCGTTCCTTCGCTATAGGTCTGTCCGGGAGCGTTGGCGTCGTCGATATTGAGCAGCCGGCCGTTGCTGTACAAATAGGCCACGCGGTCGTGCGGGCCGCCGGTCGTGACCGAGGCGAAGCCCGTGGCCTGGCCGCGGTCGTTGATGGCATTGGCGCTGTTGGGCGTCACGCCGAAGTCGCCCAGGTCGCGCAGCGTGCCCCTGGTCCAGATGATGGCGCGGTAGGGCTGCTCCGGGAATTCCAGCGGCCCCGACTTGCCGGCGACCTGGTTGCGGTTGTTGAGCGCGTAGACCTGGGTGATCGGGTGCTCGACCGGCAGGTGGCCGATGGCCGTCAAGCGACCGTTCGGCGCGCGCAGGTAGCCGCTCGGGTCGCTGTCGGCGTAGCTGGTGGCGATGGTAAAGCCCGCGTTGTTGATGTCGCTGTAGATCGAGCCGGCGCCGATCACGCCGATGTCGCGCTGCGCGCCGCAGGAATAGATAAAGCCGCGCAAGCGGCCGTCGGCGCCGACCCAGTTGCCGAGCACCTCGCCCTTGTCGTTGACGGCCACCGCGCCGCTGGCGCTGCCCAGCGCGCCGAGCTTGACCAGGCCCTTGCCGCGGTTGATGAAGCCATGGTTCGTTCCGCCGACCGGGTAGCTGCCTGCCACGGCGCCGGCCTGGTTGATGTCGGCGGCGCTGCTGCCGGGCGGACCGACGATCGTCACCCGGTACTCGGGGTAGGCGCAGGCGGCGCCGGCCACGGCGAAGGACAGCAGGAACAGGGCAATGCGGTAAGGCGTGTGCCACATGATAATTCTCCTTGATAAACAAGGGCTTGCGTCGAACTGGCGGGCCCGTCGATTCAAGGTGCGCCGTCGCCGTGCGCTGGATTTGGCGCCGCACAAGCCGGGCAGGCGAGCGCCGCCCGGGCATGCCGAATCGATCAGCATGCATGGTGAATGGCTTGGCGCGAAGAATGAAAGGCTGGCTGCGGCGAATCCTGCGTGCATGGCAACGCCGACAAGCACAATCGTGCGAATTTGGTTGCGTGGAAATTAAGTTTTTTCTTACATTTCGTCCAAAAGACATGGCGGATCGACTAGACTCCCACACAACTACATCATTGAGCCTCGAGATGTCCGATCCCGCCGTCGCCACCAGTGCCCTGCCCACCGAGCCGGACATCGTTCCCAGCAATCTCCATTTCCCCGTGGTCGGGATAGGCGCCTCGGCCGGCGGCCTGCCCGCCCTGCAGCGCCTGTTCGAGAACATGCCGTCGGCCCACGAGATGGCGTTCGTCGTCATCCTGCACCTGTCGCCCAGGCATCCGAGCTCGGCCGCATCGATCCTCCAGCGCGCCACCCGCATGCCGGTGGTGCAGGTGACCTCGCGGGTCCAGATCGAACCCGGCCACGTCTACGTGATCGCGCCCAACGTGCACCTGACGATGATGGACGGCCTCCTGATCGTCGAGGAACTGCAGCGTCCGCGCGGCCAGCACGTGGCGATCGACCTGTTCTTCCGCACCCTGGCCCAGGTGCACCGCGAGCGCTCGGTCGCGATCGTGCTGTCCGGCACCGGCTCCGACGGCGCCGTGGGCCTGTCGCGGGTCAAGGAGCAGGGCGGCGTCACCATCGTGCAATTGCCGGACGACGCGGAACACGACGGCATGCCGGTGGCCGCGATCGGTACCGGTGCGGTCGACTTCGTCATGCCCGTGGTCGAGATGCCGCAGAAGCTGGTCGACCTGTGGGACAACGCCAAGCGCATCGAACTGCCGCCGCCGGGCAACCTCGAAGCGCCGATCGAGCATGCCGCCACGCCGGCCGAGCTGGAAGCCGGCACCGAAGAGGCGCTGCAGGAGATCATCGCCTCGCTGCTGACCCGCACCGGCCACGATTTCCGCCATTACAAGCGCGCCACCGTGCTGCGCCGCATCGAGCGGCGCATGCAGGTGCGCCAGATGCGCACCTTGCCCGACTACCGCGACCTGCTGCGCGGCGACGTCGGCGAGAACAAGGCGCTGCTCGACGACATGCTGATCGGCGTGACCAACTTTTTCCGCGACCGCGAAGCCTTCGATTCGCTCGAGCGCGACATCATGCCCGAGCTGTTCAAGGACCGCGCCGCCGGCGACGAGGTGCGCGCCTGGGTCGCGGCCTGCGCCAGCGGCGAAGAGGCGTATTCGCTGGCGATGCTGATGGCCGACCAGGCCGCGCTGATGGAAACGCCGCCGGCGTTCCAGGTGTTCGCCTCGGACATCGACGACCATGCGATCGACGCCGCGCGCGCCGGCACCTATCCGGGTTCGATCATCACCGACGTCGCGCCCAGCCGCCTGCGCCAGTATTTCAAGCGCGAGGACAGCCGCTACCGCATCCGCAAGTCGCTGCGCGACCGCATCCTGTTCGCCTCGCACAACCTGCTGCGCGACCCGCCGTTCTCGCGGCTCGACCTGGTCAGCTGCCGCAACCTGCTGATCTACCTGAACCGCGACGTGCAGATGCGGGTGCTGCAGACCTTCCATTTCGCGCTCAAGCCCGGCGGCTACCTGTTCCTCGGTTCGTCCGAGTCGGCCGAGTCGGTGGCCGACTATTTCATCCCGGTCGACAAGAAGAATCGCATCTACCGCGCGCGCACCACCGGGCGCCAGCTGCATTACCAGAATCCGTCCTCGGCCCTGTACGGGGTGCGCCTGCCGGAAGTCAGCCGGCCCAAGCTGCCCGGCAGGCGCGCCAGCACCTATGCCGAGATGCACCAGCGCGCGCTGGCCCAGTTCGCCCCGCCGTCGGTCGTGGTCGACCGCGAGGGCAACCTGGTCTATGTGTCGGAGCAGGCCGGCCAGTACCTGCGCATGGGCGGCGGCGAACCGTCGCGCAACCTGCTGACGCTGGTGCTGCCCGAACTGCGCCTGGAGCTGCGCTCGGCCATGTACCAGGTGGCGCAGAACGGCGGCAGCGTCGAATGCCGGCCGATCGAACTGGCCGGCGGCGAGGCGCAGGGCGCGGTGGCGGCCACGGTGCGCGCCTTCCGCGACGAGGAGTCCGAAACCGACTACCTGCTGGTGCTGTTCAACCGGGTCGAGGAAGGGCCGGACGGCGCGCAGCCGCCGCGTCCGGACGGCAGCCACGACGTGGTCCTGTCCCAGCTCGAGGCCGAGCTGCAGCGCAAGCGCGAGCAGTTGCAGGAGACGATCGAGTATTCCGAGATCTCCACCGAAGAGCTGCGCGCCTCGAACGAAGAGCTGCAGGCCATCAACGAAGAGCTGCGCTCGGCCGCTGAGGAACTCGAAACCAGCAAGGAAGAGCTGCAATCGGTGAACGAAGAGCTGGTGACGGTCAATTTCGAGCTCAAGGTCAAGGTCGAGGAAACCGGCAAGGCCAACGACGACCTGAACAACCTGATCGCCTCGACCGACATCGCCACCATCTTTGTCGACAGTGGCCTGCGCATCAAGCGCTTCACGCCGCGCGCCGTCGACCTGTTCTCGATCATCGCGACCGACGTCGGCCGCTCGCTGCTCGACCTGACCCATAAGCTCGACTACGACCAGCTGGCCGAGGACGTCAGCGCCACCTTCGACACGCTGCGCCTGGTCGAGCGCGAAGTGCGCAGCAACGACGGCCGCTGTTACATCGTGCGCCTGCTGCCCTATCGCACCAACGAAGACCGCATCGAAGGCGCGGTGATGACCTTCTTCGACATCACGGCGCGCCGCCATGCCGAGGAACAGGCGCGCGCCAGCGAGGCGCGCATGCGCATGGTGGCCGAAAGCGCCAAGGACTACGCCATCATCACGATGGACGAGGAGGGCCGCGTCACCAGCTGGAACAAGGGCGCCGAGACGTTGTTCGGCTACACGGCGGACGAAATGCAGGGCCAGAATCTGGACCGCCTGTTCGTGCCCGAAGATATCGCCGCCGGCGTGCCCGAGGATGAACTGCGCCGCGCGCGCGAGGACGGCCGCGCCGAGGACGAACGCTGGCACCTGCGCAAGGACGGCAGCCGCTTCTACTGCAGCGGCGTCACCACGCCGCTGCGCAACAGCGAATTCTATGGCTACGCCAAGATCGCGCGCGACGAGACCGCGCGCGAGCGCCAGGGCAAGGAACGCGAGCAGGCGCTGTCCCACGAGCAGACGGTGCGTTCCGACGCCGAAAGCGCGGCGGCGCTGAAGGACGAGTTCCTGGCCGTGATGTCGCACGAGCTGCGCCATCCGCTCAATATGATTCACATTAACGTCGAACTGCTCTCGCGCATGCCAGAGTTGCGCCAGTCGCCCAACTTCATGCGCGCAGCCACGATCATCCGCAGTTCGGTCATGAGCCAGGCCAAGATCATCGACGACCTGATGGACATGTCGCGCGTGCGCACCGGCAAGCTGTCGCTGACCATGGCGCCGGTGGTGCTCGACACGCTGCTGCAGGGCGTGGTCGACGCCGCGCGCAACGATCCGGCGGCCAAGGGCCTGCGCATCGAGCTCACCGGCGGCGCCGACGGCATGCCGGTGCTGGCCGACGTGGTGCGCATCGAGCAGGTGGTGATGAACCTGCTCAGCAATGCGATCAAGTTCACTCCCGGCGGCGGATGCATCGAAGTCCACCTGGAGCGCGAGGAAGAAGCGCTGCGCATCGACGTGATCGACAGCGGCCAGGGCATCGCCCCGTCCTTCCTGCCGCACGTGTTCGACATGTACGGCCAGAGCATGTCGGTGACCACGCGCTCCAAGGGCGGCCTGGGCATCGGCCTGGCGCTGGTGCGCGAGATCGTGGCCCTGCACGGCGGCCGGGTCGACGTCGCTTCGGAAGGCGTGGGCAAGGGCGCGCGCTTCTCGGTCTGGCTGCCGCTGTTCGAAAACAAGGCGGCGCCGTGCGGCGGCGGCGAGGCGGCATCGGACGACCTGGCCGGGCTGCGCATCCTGGTGGTCGACGACATGGAAGACATGCTGATGGTGTTCAAGTCGCTGCTCGAGATGAGCGGCGCCATCGTGTTCGAGGCCTCCAGCGCCAAAGGCGGCCTGGCGATCCTCGAACAGGAAGACGTCGACCTCCTGATCTCGGACATCTCGATGCCGGAGATCGACGGCTACGAATTCCTGGGCATGGTGCGCGCGCTGCCGAAGTGCGCAAGCCTGCCGGCGATCGCCATCACCGGCATGCGGCGCGACGCCGACATCGCGCGCGCGCGCGCGGCGGGCTTCTCGGCCCATCTCGGCAAGCCGGTGTCGGTCGAGCGCCTGAACGCGGTGGTGCGCGACCTGCTGCCGCGCAAGGCATGACCGATAGCGGGCCGCGGGTTCAAGCGCCGGCCAGCTCCCTGGCCAGTTCGTCGAACTTGACCGGCTTGACCAGGTGGGCGTCGAAGCCCGCCTCCAGCGCGCGTTCGCGGTCGCTCGCCTGGCCGTAGCCGGTCAGGGCGATCAGGCGCATCGGCCGCGTGGCGGCGTCGGCGCGCAGGCGCGCCGCCAGCTGGTAGCCGTCCAGGCCGGGCAGGCCGATGTCCAGGATCGCCAGCCCGGGCCGGGCTTCATGGGCCAGCGCCAGGCCGTCGATGCCGTTGTCCGCTTCCAGCACGCTGTACCCCGATGCCTCCAGGTGCGCCGCCAGCATGCGGCGCGCATCCTCGTTGTCCTCGACCAGCAGCACGGTGGCCGGCGCCGTCCGCGCCGGGGCTGCCGCGGCCGGCGTGTCGACCAGCGCGTGTTCCAGCAGCGGCAGGCGCAGGGTGAAGACGCTGCCCTGGCCGGTCCCCGCGCTCGCGGCATCGATCGATCCGCCGTGCAGCGTGACCAGGCTGCGCACCAGCGACAGCCCGATCCCGAGTCCGCCCTGGGAGCGGTCGAGCGAGACCTTGCCCTGCACGAAGATATCGAACAGGCGCGGCATCAGGTCGGGCGCGATGCCCACGCCGTCGTCAAGCACCGTCAGCACCGCCTGGCCCTTGCCGGCATGCGCTTCGAGCGCGATCTCGATCGCGCCGCCCGGCGGCGTGTACTTGAGCGCATTGGTGACCAGGTTCGTGACCACCTGTTCGATGCGGGTGCGGTCGGCGCGCACCCAGGCCGGCTCCAGGTTGGTGGTCAGCGTGTGCTGGACGCGGCCGGCCATGCGCAGCGCGGCCACGGTCGGCTCGACCACCGCCGACAGCTCGACCGGCCCCATGTCGAGCTTGATCTTGCCGCGCGCCAGACGCGCCAGGTCGAGCAGGTCGTCGACGATGCGGGTCAGGTGGCGGCTCTGGCGCATCAGGATGTCCTGGGCCTGGCTCTTGAGCTCGGGCCGGGGGCTGTCCATGCGCAGCAGCTGGACCGCGCCGACGATGCCGCTCAGAGGATTGCGCAGCTCGTGGCTCAGCATGGCGAGGAAGTCGTCGCGGATGCGCACCTGCTCTTCGGCCAGCGCGCGCGCCTCCTGTTCGCGCTGCAGGAGGGCGCTGCGTTCGCCCTCGGCCGCGGCCAGCTTGCGGCCGGCTTCGCCGATGCAGCGCTGCAGGTGGTCGAATTCGGCGATGCCGGTGCGCGGCCGCGGCGGCAGGCCGCCATGGCCGAGCGCGGTCGCGCTGGCGGCCGCGCCATGGGTCGCGTTCACCAGGCGGCGCCCGAACAGCGCGGCGGCGCCGGCCGCCACCAGCAGCGCGGCCAGCATGCCGATCGCCACCAGCATCACCGCGCGCCGGGCCACGCCGTCGATCTCGGCGGCCGGCACGCTGACGGTGACGATCCAGCCCGACATCGGCGAACGGGTGAAGGCGTGGTAGGCATCCACGCCGGCGCGGGTGTCGAAGCGCACCATGCCTTGCTGGCGGCCCGCGGCGGCGCGCATCAGGAGCGGGTTGGCGGCATGGCCCAGCCGCGCCGGCTCGCTCGAGCGCGCGATGAAATAGCCTGCGCGGTCGACCACCGAGAGTTTCCAGCTGGCCGGCATCGCGCGCCGGTCGATCACCCTGGAAAAGTAATCCGGCGAGAACACCGAACCGAGCACGTAGCGGCGGCCGCCATCGATCGGCACCGGGACGTTGATGGTGGTGACGGGGATCTGCTGCACCGCCCCCTTGATCAGGCCCGAGACCACGGTGCGGCCGCTCTCGATGACGTCGCGGGTGCGGGTGCGCACGTAGTCGGGCGGCAGCGGCAGCGTGGCGCCGAGCGGCGCCACGGTGTTGATCACCTGCTGGCCGCTGGCCAGGAACAGGATGGTGCGTCCGCCGTCGCCGCGGTCGGCCGTGCGCGCGTGGCGATAGAAGTTCTCCATGTCGCCGCTGGCCAGGTGCGGCGACTGCGCCAGCACGCGCAGCGCGGCTTCGGCGCTGCTCAGCTCATTGTCCACCAGCAGCGCCGTGGCGTCGGCGGCTTCCTTCATCGTGCTCAGGGCGGCGTCGCGCTCGGAACGCAGCAGCGTTTCCAGCGCCACGGCGGCGAAGATGGCGATCGGCAGCACGATGGCGCCGGTCATGATCAGGATATAGGCACGGATTTTCATGGCCATATGATTATGCCAATGTTGAGGACGCAGCGGTGCAGGTGACGATCGGGTGGGGCGCCAGCGCCGGGACGGTAGTTATATGACGGCCTGCCGCAGTTCGCCGGTGCGGTCCAGCACGTAATGATCGAGGTCGCGCGCCAGCAGCAGGTGGCCGCCGTACCGGGCGCGCGCCTCCTCTTCGAGCAGCGCCAGCGGCAGCGGGCCGCCTTCCTGGTAGCGCGGGCTGAAATGGGTCAGCACCAGGTTGCGCACGCCGGCGCCTTGGGCGAAATGCGCGACCCGCATGGCCGAGCTGTGCTGCGGGCCGGGACCGATCTTCTGCAGCACTTCCTCGGTATAGGTTGCCTCATGCACCAGCACGTCGGCGCCCTGCGCGCCGGCGGCCAGCAGTTCCGGGCTGTCGTTGTCGCCCGCGACCACGATGCGGCGCGCGCGCCGCGGCGGCAGCAGGTAATCGGCGGCGGTGATGGCGCGGCCGTCCGGCAGGACCACGTCGCGGCCCTGCTGGATCTCGCCCCACAGCGCCGACGAGGGCACCGCGTCGGCCCGCAGCTTCTCGGTATCGAGCCGGCGCTCGATCGCGGCCTCGGTGAAGCCGTAGGCCCAGGACGGGATACGGTGCGACAGCGCGGTGGCGTCGACGGCAAGGTCGGGCAACAGCGGCCCATGCGCC
The DNA here is from genome assembly GCF_000315425.1 of Massilia timonae CCUG 45783. Taxonomy (GTDB): domain Bacteria; phylum Pseudomonadota; class Gammaproteobacteria; order Burkholderiales; family Burkholderiaceae_D; genus Telluria; species Telluria timonae. Next base: position 1,870,213 of record NZ_JH992922.1, read on the forward strand.
AGGTCGTCGGGCGTGAGCCAGGCGAGTGGAAAGGGCAGGCTCAATTCGCTGGCCTGCATGATGCACTCGATCATGGTGCGCAGCGGCGGCGGGCCGACGATGGTCAAAGGCTCGCTGCGGCCCAGCAGGCCGGCGCTGGCCAGCAGGCCGGGCAGGCCATAGCAGTGGTCGCCGTGCATATGGGTGATGAACACGGCGCGCAGGCTCATCACCGACAGCGGGGTGCGCAGGATGCGGTGCTGGGTCCCTTCGGCGCAGTCGACCAGCACCCACGAACGCGCGCCGCGCAGGCGCAGCGCGAGGCCGGACATATTGCGTTGCCGGGTCGGCGTGCCGGACGACGTGCCGAGGAAAATGAGTTCCATGGGTGATTCTCGCGTTAAGGCGTTTCATTATCCGGCAACACGGCCCTGGCCGGCGCGCAGCCAGAACTCGGGGGGCGGGCCGGTGTCATACGGGACGGGAACGCCGCCGATGGCGCGGCCATGCCCGCTTTCGACCGAGGAGAACGATATGCGCACGAGTTTCGTTGCCGCCGCGTTCGCGGCTGGCGTTGTGGCATTGCTGGGACCATCTTCCGCCGTTGCCGCACCGGCGCTGCAAGAGATGCAGGTGCCGGTGGCCGGCATCAGCTGTTCGCGCACCGGGCCGCCGCCGCAGCGGGTGATGCCCAGCGCCGAAGTGATCGAGTCGATCGACGGCGTCTACCGGCTGTCCAACGGCCAGAAGCTCGGGATTGCCGCCAGCGACCAGCAGGTGGTGGCCGACTTCGGCCGCTGGCATCAGATCCCGCTGGTGGCGACCGCGCCCGAGCGCTTCGAATCGCGCGACGGCCTGGTCTGGGTGCGTTACGAGGCCGACGAAGACACCGAGCGCATCGTGGTCAGCTATCCGGCCGACGCGCGCGGCCGCTACGTCGACGCCTGCTAGCGCCTGCCGCTAGTGCTGCGGCGCGAGGCCGAACAGCAGCGAACGGTGGGCGCCGACGCCGGCCATCGCGCCATCGGCAACGGCGAGCGCCACCGAGCTGGCGGCGCGCATGGCGTCGCAGCCGGCGAACACGCCCGGCACCGTGGTCTGGCGTCCTTCGTCGGTGCGGATGTAAGGGCCCAGCGGTCCTTCGTCGAAGGCGCAACCGAGTTGCGCGGCGATCGGGCTGGCCATGTGCAGGCGGCCGAAGGTGAACAGGCCGGCCATCGCTTCCCGCCTGCCATCGGCCAGCACCACGGTGGCGTCGCCGGCAAGCCGCGCAACCGGCGTCTCGTCCACCTGCACGCCGCGTGCCTGCAGGTCGGCCCGTTGCGCCTCGTCGAGCGGGCACACGCCATTGGTGAACAGCGTCACCTGGCCCCAGTGCGGCAGCATCTGCGCCTGGTGCACCGACAGCGGGCCCCTGGCCAGCACGCCGATGCGGCCCTCGTCCAGTTCGTAGCCGTGGCAGTAGGGGCAGTGGAACACGCTCTTGCCCCAGCGTTCAGCCAGGCCCTCGATCGGCGGCAGCTCGTCGCGCACGCCGGTGGCCAGCACCAGGCGCTGGCCGCGCACGCTGTCTGCGCCATCGAGGTCGACGATGAAGCCGCCGGCGTCAGGGCGCGCGCCCTGCGCCAGCCCGTCATGCCAGGCCACGTTGGGATAGGCGGCGACGTTGGCGCGGCCCTCGCGCGCGATGTCTGCCGCCGGCTGGCCGTCGCGGGTCAGGAAGCCGTGCGAGTCGCTGGCGAAGCGGTTGCGGCGCTGCCCGGCGTCGACCACCAGCACCTTGCGGCGCGCCCGCGCCAGCTGCAATGCGGCCGACAGGCCGGCATAGCTGCCGCCGATGACGATGGCGTCGTAGTCATTCGTGATGTTCATGTTCGGCCTGTCGATGAGGATGGTTGTCGTAGCGCAGGTTGAAATCGCGCGACAGGTCGGCCAGCGTCACTTGTCCCAGGCGTTGCACCAGCAGCGCCTCGGCTTCCTGGAAGGCGTCCGCGAGCGAGGCGTTGACCACCTGTTCGACCAGGCATGCGCTGTGCTCGTTGCGGTTGCCCATCGCGAACACGGTGGGGGCGCCGACCGCGTCGTAGACGTCGCGCAGGGTGACCGTGGCCAGGTCGCAGGTGACGGTCCAGCCGCCGCCGTGGCCACGCTCCGAGCTGATGTAGCCGCGCTCGCGCAGCCCGGCCAGCACGCGCCGCACCAGCACCGGATTGGTGCCGAGCATGCCGGCCATCTGCTCCGAGGTCATCGGGCGCTCGCTATGGGCCAGGTGCAGCAGCACGTGGAGGACGGAAGAGAGTTTGCTGTCGCGTTTCATGTAACTAATAATATTACAAAATCGGCGGCAGCATGAAATTTTCTAACGCTCCGGTTGGGATTCCTCGACCGGCCCAGTCTTCGGCGGCAGCTTGAGCGTCGGCAGATACCACCACATATAGGTGCTCACGCAGGCGCCGATCACGACCATCGAGATCAGGATGGCGACACTGTCGAAATGGCGCGTCGACCATGCCATCGAGCCCCACAGCATGACGGTGGCGACGATCTTGCCCTTCAGCGGAATGCCGTGTCCGGCCTCGAAGTTGGCAAGGTATTTTCCGAACACGGGATGGGCCAGCAGCCAGCGGTGCAGGCGTTCGGACCCGCGCGCGAAACAGGCCGAGGCCAGCAGCAGGAAGGGCGTGGTCGGCAGCAGCGGCAGGAAGATGCCGAGGATGCCCAGCAGGACGGCCAGTACCCCGGCCACGTTATAGAACAGTTTCATACCGTCACTCTAGCATCCGGCGCGGCAAGAGGAGCGATCATCCCTGTTATCGATCCGGTTATGCAAAAAGGAAGCAGCCGAGAATATCGGACTGGAACTTTTAAGTTCCGTTCTGCAACTTTTGGCGTCCGACTCGGTATAATGTCCGGCTCGACGACGGACGCGTCTGTTCGGCAGTGGCAGGAATCGTTCTACGCCCGACTCCTTTTCCGCCTGCTGTCCGATTGCCGCCTGGCTCGCGCCGGCCATCGTCTTGATGCCTTATCCCACATCGTCCAATCCCATCGTGGCCCGGTTCGGCGGCTACTTCCACCGGCGCGTGCTGCGCCAGTTCGCGCTCTACCTGACGCTGATGCTGGCGCTCGTATGGGGTGGGGTGGCGGTGGAGCAGGCGCGCTTCGCCTCCCTGGCCGAGAGCGGCGCCCAGGCCAATGTGCGGAACCTGTCGCGCGCCTTCTCCGAGGAAGTCAAGGCCACCGTCGCCCTGGTCGACCTGTCGCTGGTCCAGCTGCGCGGCACCTGGCAGCGCGATCCCGCCAACTTCGCGCGCAGCGCGGCCGAGCATGCGCGCCACCTGCGGGTGCCAATGCACATCACCGTCACCGACGCCCAGGGGCGCCTGCTGTACACCGACGCCGCCGTCGGCGGCGCCACGGCGCCGCAGGGCCTGGCGCTGGGCGACCTGCGCCAGTTCGCCGTCCACCGCGAGCGCGGCGGCGACCGGCTCTACGTCGGCCGCCCCGAACGCAGCCGTCTCTCGCAGCAGTGGGTGGTGCAGTTTACGCGCCTGATCCGCGCCGCGGACGGCCGCCTGGCCGGCGTGATCGCGGTGGCGATCCGGCCCGAATACTTCCTGCGCTTCTACGACAGCATCGACCTCGGCCCGGATGCCGCCGTCAGCCTGATGCGGCTGGACGCCACCGTGATCGCGCGCAGCTCGCGCGCGGACGGCAACCGCCACATGGGCGTGGCGATCCCCGACGCGCCGCAGACGCGCGATGTGGGCATCAGTGGCGCCTTCCGCAAGGCGAGCCGCCTGGACGGCATCGAGCGCTTCTATGCCTGGCACAAACTGCCCGAATACGGCCTGGTGGTCACGGTGGGCCAGGCGGTGCCGGATGCCGAGGCGCGCTTCGCCCAGCAGCGCGAGGTGATGCGCAGCGCCGGCCTGGTGGTGTCGCTGGTGCTGGCCACGCTGGGCTGGGCGGCGATCGGCGCGGCCGACCGCCGCCGGCGCGCGCTTAAGGCCCTGGCCGCGGCCGAGGCGCGCTGGAAGCTGGCCCTGAACGCGGCCGGCGATGGCGTGTGGGACTGCGATATCGCCACCGGCATCGCGACCCTGTCGCCGAGCGCGCAGCGCATCCTCGACAGCGAGCATCCGACGGTGTCGTGGTTCGGCGAGAAGGGCCTGGCGGAGCTGGTGCATCCGGACGAGCTGGAACAGGTGCGCGCCGGCCTGCGCGCGCACGTCGACGGCCTGACTGCCGATTACGCGATGGAATACCGGCTGCGCACGCGCGACGGCGGCTGGCGCTGGATCGAGGCGCGCGGCGCCGTCACCGAAAGGGGCGAGCGCGGCGAGCCGCTGCGCATGGTGGGCACCTTCTCCAACATCGACGCGCGCAAACGGGAAGAGCAGCGCATGCGGCGCATGGCGCACGAGGATGCGCTCACCGGCCTGCCCAACCGCGTGCTGCTGCACGACCGCATGCGCCAGGCCATCCGCACCGCGAACCGCGAGGGCCACAAGGTCGGCCTGGTCTATTTTGACCTGGACAACTTCAAGCCGGTCAACGACACCCATGGCCACGCGGTGGGCGACCGCCTGCTGCGCATGGTGGCGCAGCGCCTGCGCGCGGCGCTGCGCGAATCGGACACGCTGGCGCGGGTCGGCGGCGACGAGTTCGCGGTGCTGCTGCCGCGCTGCCAGCAGCCCCAGGACGCCGAGCGGGTGGCCGCCACCATCCTGGCGCGGCTGGAGCAGCCGTTCGAGGACGGCGAGCGCATCCTGCGCATCTCGGGCAGCCTGGGTTACGCGCTGTATCCCGATTGCGGCGCCGGCGATGGCGAAGGCGATGCGGCGGCCGCCGCCGAAGCGCTGCTGCATAGCGCCGACTTGGCGATGTACGACGCCAAGGCGCATGGGCGCAACCGCATTTCGGGCAGTTACCGCACGCGGGTCGGCTGAACCCGGTCCGTTTCCAGCACCATCCCGCTGGCCGGCTGGCTCGGCATGCGCGACAGGCTGACCTGCAGCTGCTGGCGCGGCACGCGGTAGCGCGCTTCGCCGGCCAGCAGGCGCAGCGCCGCTTTCACCAGTTCCACCGTGGCCGGTTCGCCCGGGCAGCGGTGGCCGTTCAGGTAGTCGCCCGCGCCTTGCGCCACCAGGCTGTGGCCATCGTCGCGCCAGCCGGCAAAGCGCTCCGGATCGAAGCGCTGCGGCGCCGGCCACAGGTCGGGATGGTGGTTGGTGCCGTACAGGTCGAACAGCACCCAGTCGCCCTTCGCGAAGCGCAGCCCTTTCCAGTCGAAGTCGCCGGTCGCGCGCCCGCCCACCGCCGGAAAGAACGGATAGTAGCGGCGCACCTCTTGCGCGAACATCGTCAGCAGCGCGTCGTCGGCGCCGGCCAGGCGCGCGCGCCACTCGGGAAACTGGTGCATCGCCAGCGCGCCGAAGACGATGAAGCGCGCCACCGCCACGATCGGCCGCAGCAGGTTGATCAGCTCGACCGCGGCGACCTTGACGTCCAGCAGCCGGTCTTCGTGGTCGCGGTGACGGGAGATCACGGCCAGCGCGCTGGCCGGATCGGCCGGCAGCCGAGCGGCGCGCACCGCCTCGACCAGCGCGCGCGCCCAGCGCTCGCAGCGCTGGCGCAGCAGCTGCGCGCGCAGGTTCTTCGGCCCGAAGCTGCCGGCGGCATCGACCATGGCCGCCAGTTCTTCGGTGCGTCGTTCCAGTTCGCCGGCGGCGAGCGGCACGCCGGCCCAGCGGCAGGCGGCGTCGGCCAGCGCGGCCTCGGCCTCGCGCAGCAGCACGACGCTGTGCCGGCCCGGCCAGGCGGCCAGGCGTGCGCGCAGGGCGTCTTCGAAACAGGCCACCATGCGCGCCTGGTAGTCGGGCGTGAGCAGCGACATCATCAAGGCCTTGCGGCGCCGGTGCGCCTGGGCGTCGAGGGTTTCGGCGCTGCCGAAGTCCTGCAGCAGCATCAGGACCGTGGGCGGGATGGCGCGCTTGCGCGTGAAGCGGTCGGGCGTGTAGAACAGGCGCGCGGCCTCGGGGCCGCGCATGCAGACCGCTTGGCGCAGCATGATGCGGGTGGTGAAGATGTCGCTGCCGAGCCGCTCGCAGCGGCGCCCGATAAAGCGGTAGCCTTCGGCCAGCAGGGCCAGCGCGTTGTCGATGCCGCCGGTGCCGGGCACCGCGCGGTGCACGGAAACGGGTTGGTCGTGCGTGATGGTCACGGAAGTCCTCCGGAAGCGTCGGACTTGCGAATCTAACAGCCTGCGTCCGACTGCGGCGCTAGGGATGCGTCCCCACGTCCGGCTCCGCCAGCGCCGGCAGCACCGGCGCGACATGGCGCGGCAGGTAGATGGTCACCGTGGTGCCGGCGCCAGGCGCGCTCTCGAGCCGGATCTGGCCGCCGCTCTGGCGCACGAAGCCGTGCGCCATCGACAGCCCGAGCCCCGTGCCCTTGCCCTCGGGCTTGGTGGTGAAGAAGGGTTCGAAGGCGTGTTCCATCACCTCCGGCGGCATGCCGTGGCCCTCGTCGGCGATGGAGATCACGACGTAGTCGCCGGGCGCCGGCTCGCCTTCGAGCGGGCTGGCGCCGGCGTCGACCGTCAGGTTGGCCAGCCGCAGCGCGATGCGCCCGCTGCCGTCCATCGCGTCGCGCGCATTGATCACCAGGTTGAGCAGCACGTGTTCGAGCTGGTTCGGGTCGACCAGGGTCGGCCATAGATCTGGCTCGGTGGTGCGTTCGAGCACGATGCCGTCGCCGGCGGCGCGCTGCAGCAGGCTGTCGCTGCGCTCGAGCAGCTGGGCGACGTCGACCACGCTCGGATGCAGCGGCTGGCGGCGGGCGAAGGCGAGCAGCTGGCCGGCCAGCTTCGAGCCGCGCTCCACCGCGTCGAGCACGTTGTGCAGGCGCTTGCGGCTGGGCGGACCTTCGGCGCGCAGCATCAGCTGCACGTTGGCGCTGATGATGTGCAGGATGTTGTTGAAGTCGTGCGCCACGCCGCCGGTGAGCTTGCCGACCGCTTCCAGCTTCTGGGCACGGGCCAGGGCCTGGCGCGCCTCATCCAGGCGTTGCTGGCGCTGCAGCTCGCGCGCCTCGGCTTCGCGGCGCGGCGTGATGTCGCGCACGAACACGGTCGCGCCCGAAACGTCGCCAGGGGGCAGCAGGGCCACCGCCAGCTCCACCGGCACCCGCCGGCCGCTGGCGTGCAGCGCCTCGGTCTCGGTGGGCTGGCCGGCCATGGGACCGGCGCCGCCGCGGATGAAAGCGTCGAAGGTGGTGCGGAAGGCGGCGCGCCGTTCTTCCGGCAGCAGCTGTTCGGCCGGGCTGCCGATCGCCTGCGCGGCGTCGAGCCCGAAGATGCGCGTGGCCTGCACATTCCAGTCGGTGATGCGGCCCTGGCGGTCGACGGCGACGAAGCCGTCGTAGGCGGTTTCGAGGATGGTCTTGAAACGGCGCTGGTCGGCCGCGATGCGGCCGTGCGATTCGCGCAGCTCGAGCGTCATGGCCTGCGCCAGCTGCAGCGCGCGGCGGCGCGAGCCGGCCAGCAGCCACACCACCATGCTCACCAGCGCGCCCAGCACGACCCCGGTGGCGGCCACCATCTGCGGGCGCTCGTGGTCCAGCGTGGCCTCGAGGTTGGCGCTGGACGCCATCCGCACGGTCCAGATGCGGCCCGCCATCGCCATGCGGGTGGCGGTGGAAAAGCGCGGCGTCTCGCCGCGGTCGGCGCCGGGGGAGCGGTATAGCAGCGCGTCCGGAGCCATGTGGTCGCCGTCGTAGATCTCGACGTCGAGCTGGGGCGCGGCGATGCCGCCCACGCCGCGCATCAGGTCCTTCATGCGAAACGGCGAATAGATCCAGCCCACCAGCGCCGCGCGGCGTTGCTCGACCGTCTCGACGTCGCGCCCGCTGCGGTACACCGGCAGGTACATCAGGAAGCCGGCATCGCGGCTGGCGCCGCCTTCCTGCACCAGCACCACCTTGCCGCTGAGCGCGGCCTGGCCGCTGTCGCGCGCCGCCGCCATCGCCGCGCGCCGCACCGGCTCGCTGTACATGTCGAAGCCGAAGGCGCGCAGGTTGCGCGCGTTGAACGGCTGGATGTGCGAGATGGCCGTGCGCGGCTGGCCGTCGGCCGGATGGACGCGGTAGCCGGGAAAGCCCTCGGCGCGCACCCGGGCCTCGTGGGCGGCGAGGGCGCCGGGTGGGATCACGCTGGCGATCGCCAGCGCCTCCAGGCCGGGGAAGGACTGGTCCAGGCGCAGCACCTCGTAATACTCGGCGAACTCGGCCCGGCTCAGGTCGACCGAGCCGCGCAGGTAGCCGCGCGCGCCGCGCAGCACCTGCTCGTAGACCAGCAGGCGGCGTCCGATGGCGTAGCCCATGTCGCGCGTGCGGTAATCGAAGGCTTCGTGCAGCTGGGCCTCGGCGCTGCGCTGGGCGCTGGACCAGGCGCCGAAGGTGACCAGCAGCGTCAGCACGAATACCAACAGCGCCATCAGCAGTGGCGCATGGCCGGCATGGGGCGCCGGGGTCGGGGCTGGGGTGCGGTTGGCGGTCTGCTGCATGTCCTTGTGCGTGGCAGCCGAAGCGGCGGGGTTGATCGGAGAGACCGGACTACGTAGCATACGCATCCTTGGATTGACGGGGCGCACGCGACTTTGCGCCTTTGTCAATGAAGTTTGTCAATCTGGCACAAGTCATGCTCTGCTAAATGAAACATTCTAATCTGAAACACTTTCCTTGCAAGAGTGCAAAGGCGGGATGAGTTCCGCACTCGCATCGCTGCTGAAACGCCATTGGCCCTTGACTGCGTTTGCCGGCCTGTGCGGCCTGGCGCTGCTGCTGGGCATGGTGGCGCCGTTGCGGGGCGGCAGCCATGAACTGCTGCTGGCCTTCCCGTCCACGGTCGGGGGAGAACTGGCGCTGCCGGCGGAGATCCGGCTGACGCGCGGCGTGCGCGACGTGCTGCTGCTGCGCAACGACGGCAGGGTGCCGGTGGTGTTCGGTCCGCTCAAGATCGGCGCGGGGCGCGAGCTGCGCCTGCCGTTCGGCGAGGCCGGCCTGTATACGTATGCCTGTCCGCCGGTCGCCGGCAAGGTGGTGCGGGTGAGGGTGGTCGACGCGCCCGGCCCCGGCTGGGGCCGCCTTCGCTGGCGCCTGGACGACCTGCGCCAGTGGGTGCGCTACCTGCCGCTGAGGTCACCGGACGAATAAATCGGTCGTCGATCGACCGCAATCGTACACCCGCGATGGCGCCGATTCTGTCATCATGGAAGCCATGTCGACGATTTCCATGCCACTGTTCCCGCTCAGTACGGTGCTGTTTCCGGACGGGGTGTTGCCGCTGCAGGTGTTCGAGGTGCGCTATCTCGACATGATCAGCCGCTGCATCCTCGAAGGCACCCCGTTCGGCGTGGTGCTGCTGACGCATGGGCACGAGGTGCGCCGGCCCGATGCCGAGCAGGAGCGTTTCGTGGCCGCCGGCACCATCGCCTCGGTCACCGAGACCACCACCGACACGCCCGGCCTGCTGCAGGTGCTGTGCCGCGGCGGCGCGCGCTTTTCCGTCGTCACCGCCGAGCAGCGCGTCAACGGCCTGTGGATGGCCGAGGCGCAACTGGTCGAGGACGATCGCAGCGTGAACATCCCGTCCGAGCTGCAGGGCGCCTCCGACGCGCTCGACCGGGTATTGAATTCGCTGCACGACGTCCCCCAGCACCGCTGGCCGGTGCAGCCGCCGTTCCGGCTCGACGACTGCGGCTGGGTGGCCAACCGCTGGTGCGAGCTGCTGCCGCTGCCGAACCAGCAAAAGCATCATATGCTGATGCTCGACAACCCCGTGATCCGGCTCGAATTGCTGCATGATGTGCTGGATGAACATGGCTTGATCACTTCTTAGGGAAGCAGCGCAGGGGCCCGGCATGACATTTTCTGACGATCTTCTCATCGGGTACATCAACGGCGAACTCGCCGAGCCGGCGCGCGCGGCGGTCGAGCGGGCCATGCGCGCCGATCCGGTGCTGGCGGCGCGCATCGCGCATCACCGGGCCGAGCTGCAGCTCAAGGGCAATACACGCAACGGGCGCGTCGGCGTCTCGGCCAACGGTCACGACGGCAGCCACGCCCAGCGCAGCGTGCCGCCCTGCGGCGCCAAGGTGGTGCAGCTCAACAGCCTGCGCCCCGGCCGCACGGTGCCGCCGCCGCAGATCGCCTACAGCAACTGGTGCAAGCGCCACTGGGTGGCGGTCGGCGCGGCGCTGCTGGCGGGCGCCGTCCTGGGCGCCTTCGGCTGGCACAGCCTGGCGCTGGCGCCCGGCCTGGCCACGCTCGACCACGTCGATGGCGCCCTGGTGGCGCGCGGGCCGCTGGTGGCGGCGCTGGACGGCCAGCTGGCCAGCCCCGGGCCGTCCGACAACGGCGTGCGCATCGGCGTCACCTTCGTCGCCAGGGATGGCGGCTATTGCCGCAGCTTCGTCGTCGACACCACCGCCGGCCTGGCCTGCCTGAAGAGCGGGCGCTGGAGCATCCCGGTGCTGGCCCAGGATGGCGGCGGGGCCGCCTGGGTCGACGGCAGCCAGCCGCCGCCCGTCGTGCGCGAGGCGATCGACGCGCGCATCGCCGGCACCGTGCTCGATCCGGTGGCCGAACGCGCGGCCCAGCAACGCGGCTGGACGCGGTGAGGCGGCCCGCGGGAGAGCCCGTTCGCGCCGCCGCGCGGCAGGGAGTCGCTTTCTTTTGGTAAACTGTCTGAAAACAGGCCGGCATATACATGGGTGGCGATTTCGGGTATCGTGTCACCCGCTAAAAGTGTCTCTACGTCCGTTACTCCGGCCTGCCGCCGGGCTGTCCCGCTTGCCGGCTTATCCCCGGTCCCCTGCCTGCCATGCGCGCCGGAGCCCGGTTCCCGTTCCGCCCTTCGCCGCGCGTCCATCGACCCGCGACGGGGAGAACATGCCCGAGCGTAGAGCTGAACGAATGAATGCAACTAAATAATATGTCTGATTCTCCGAGCAACATCGCGAACAACAACGACGTCGCCGCCACCGCTGGTGCCACGCCTCCCATGCCCGCCGCCCCGGCCGCGGCGCCGGCCGCCGCCGAGGCTCCCACGGTACGCTTCGCCGACTTCGGCCTGGCGCCGGAAATCCAGCGCGCGCTCTCGGACCAGGGCTATGTCCATCCGACCCCGATCCAGGCCCAGGCGATTCCGGTGGTGCTGCAGGGCCGCGACGTGATGGGCGCGGCCCAGACCGGCACCGGCAAGACCGCCAGCTTCTCGCTGCCGATCCTGCAGCTCCTGATGCCGCACGCGAACGCCAGCATGTCGCCGGCGCGCCATCCGGTGCGCGCCCTGGTGCTGGTGCCGACCCGCGAACTGGCGGTGCAGGTGGCCGACAACGTCAAGGCCTACGCCAGGCACACGCCGCTGCGCGCGACCGTGGTGTTCGGCGGCATGGACATGAAGCCGCAGACCGAGATCCTGCGCCGCGGCGTCGAGATCGTGATCGCCACCCCGGGCCGCCTGCTCGACCACATCGAACAGAAGAACGTCAGCCTGGGCCAGGTGCAGATGCTGGTGATGGACGAAGCCGACCGCATGCTCGACATGGGCTTCCTGCCCGACCTGCAGCGCATCATCAACCTGCTGCCGAAGCAGCGCCAGAACCTGATGTTCTCGGCCACCTTCTCGCCCGAGATCAAGAAGCTGGCCAACACCTTCCTGAACAACCCGCTGACCATCGAAGTCGCGCGCAGCAACGCGACCGCCGAGAAAGTCACGCAGATCGTGTACAAGGTCGATGAGGAACAGAAGCGCGACGTGGTCGAGCACCTGATCCGCTCGCGCGACATGAAGCAGGTGATCATCTTCTCGAACACCAAGATCGGCGCCTCGCGCCTGTCGAGCCACCTCGAGAAGCGCGGCGTCAAGGCGTCGGCGATCCACGGCGACAAGACCCAGCAGGAGCGCATGGCGGCGCTGGACGCGTTCAAGAACGGCAGCGTCGAAGTGCTGGTGGCGACCGACGTCGCCGCGCGCGGCCTCGACATCTCGGACCTGCCGGCCGTGATCAACTACGACCTGCCGTACAACGCCGAAGACTACGTGCACCGCATCGGCCGCACCGGCCGCGCCGGCGCCTCGGGCGATGCGCTGTCGGTGTACTCGGACAAGGACGAGCGCCTGCTGGCCGACATCGAGAAGCTGATCAAGCAGACCATCACGCGCGGCACGCTGGAAGGCTTCGTGGCGCCAGGCAGCCGTGGCCGCGAGTTCGGCCGCGAGGGTCGCGAAGGTGGCCGCGAAGGTGGCCGCGACTACGCTTCGCGCGACGGCGAACGCGGCGCCCGCCGCGGCGATGAGCGCAGCGGCGGCGCGGCGCGTGCGCCGCGCTCCGGACTCGGTCCGGGCGCACGCCGCGAGAAGATCGATCCGTGGTTCCTCAAGCCCTACGAACCGACCAGCAGCCCGCGCAAGGACGCCGATGCGGCGCCGCACGCGCCGGCCAAGCCGGCCAAGCAGAAGCTGGCTTTCCTGCTGGGCGGCGGACCGAAGGCGCAAGCCTGATCGAGATGGCGAACCAGGCCGGCATGCACGCCATGCCGGCTTTTTTCATGGCGCGACGGCCAGCCTGAAACGCAGCCCCAATCCCGCCCCGAGGTCGCGCGGCGCGGCCCATGCCAGAAGCGTTCGAACAGCAGCGCCAGCTGCGCCGCCTCGACGCCCGGCCCATGGTCGCGCACCGACAGGCTGTCGCGGGCGATCTCCACGCTCACGCGCGAACCGGCGGGCGCGCCTCGTCGGCCCGCACACCATAGTAATAGTCGACGTATTTGCCGTCGTGCCAGCTCGCGGTCCCGCTCGCCGTGATCGATGCGATCCCTCCCGAAAAGGTTTGTCCATCCGAAAGCGTGAGCGGCGATGTCACATTCTGCGTGCACGGTTGACATTTGGCGGCGCCGGGGCCGGGCGCTCCAGTATCATGAGGCGATGAATCACACTCAATCCGAACCGGGTCACGCCTCGTTTGCGAGTGACCAGCAGAGCGCGGACCATGGACTTTCTTCCAATGCCAGGCGAATGCTCGCCCTGCGCGAGGTCGTGTTCGCCGAATGGGAAACGCGCGTGCGCGAGCGCATCGTCCAGGCGCGCACGGTGCAGCACCCGATTCTCATCGATACGCTTCCGGTGTTCTACGACAACATCGCGCAGAGCATCAGTCCGTCCTATCCCCGCACCTCGGGGGTCGACGGCACCACGGTTGCCGCCGAACATGGCGGCGAACGCGCGCGCGTCACGTCCTACGACCATGCCGCGCTGATCGGGGAATACCAGATCTTTCGCATGACCCTGTTCGAGGTGCTGCACCGCGAACGGGTCGTGCTCGACCATGCCGAGGCCCACACGATCCACGCTTCGATCGATTCCGGCATCCAGCAAGCGGTCGAGGCGTTTTCGCTCGTGAACAGCGGCTTTCGCGAACGGTTCGCGGCGGCGCTCACCCACGACATGCGCGGCCCCCTGAGCGCCACCATGACAGGTCTCGAACTCATCCTGCTGAGCAATGACCCGACCAGGATCAAGACCGTCGCGGCCAAGGCGCTGACGAATCTGCAGCGCATGAGCGGCATGGTCGACGAGCTGCTCGACACGATGGCATTCCACAGTGGCGAGAACATCCGGCTCAGCATGAACAGCGTGGACATCCTGGAGGTGATGAAGGAAGTCCAGGCCGACGCCCTGGCCGCCTATGGGACGCGCGTGCACGTGCAGGGTGGCAGCGTGGTTGGCTGCTGGGACCGCGCGGCGCTCAAGCGGGCCGCCGAGAATCTGGTGTCGAACGCGGTGAAGTATGGCGTCCCCGGTTCGCCCATCGACGTCCAGATCCAGGAGGTCCACGGACGCCTGCTGCTGACCGTCCATAACGAGGGACCGCCCATCCCGCCTGCCGAACAGGAGTGCATCTTCCAGATGTATCGCCGCGCCGATGCGGCCAGGAAGGGACAGAAGCAGGGCTGGGGAGTCGGCTTGCCTTATGTGCGCGCGGTGGCCGAGAGCCACGGCGGCAGCGTGGGCCTCGACAGCGACGTGGAACGCGGCACCACCTTCGTCATCGACATCCCGCTCGATGCGCGCATGCTCGACGCGGCGCCAACGCTGGAATCCGCGGCGCGGCCAGCGTCCTGAAGGCGGCTTCTGGTGGCGGGCGCGACCCTCGGAATGCTCAGGCGGCCCGCTTGAGCGCGGCCCCGACCCGGTCCAGCAAATCCTGGTGCTGGTAGGGCTTGGACAGCACGTCGAGCGTGCCGCTGGGCTTGCCGCGGCCGGGCAGTTCGTCCATGTAGCCGGTGGTAACCAGCACCGGCAGGCCGGGACGCCTGGCGTGCACGCGCTCGATCAGCTCCAGCCCGTTCATCCCGCCCGGCATGATCACGTCGGTGAACAGCAGGTCGGCCTGCTCGCCGCTTTCCAGCAGGCCGAGCGCGCGCTCGCCGCTGGGGGCCGACAGCACGTCGTAGCCGGCCATTTCGAGCATGGTCTCGGCCAGTTCGCGCACGTCGTCGTTGTCCTCGACCACCAGGATGCGGCAGCGCCGCTGCTGCGGCTCATCTTGCGTGCCGCCGCGCCGTTCGGCCAGCGAGGCGTCGTCGCTGGCCGCCTGCTCGGCGACCCGGAACACCATGCGCACCTGGGTGCCGCGACCCGGCTCGCTCTCGATGTCGAGCTTGCCGTGCGATTGCTGCACGAAACCATGCACCATCGCCAGGCCCAGGCCGGTGCCCGGTCCCTTGGTGGTGAAGAAGGGCTCGGTGGCGCGGCGCTTGACCTCGGGCGTCATGCCTTCGCCCTCGTCGTTCACGCAGATACAGACATAGTCGCCGGCCGGCAGGCCCAGCAGGCGGCAGCGCTCGTCGCCCAGCACGGCGGTGCCGACCGTGACGGCGCCGCCGTCCGGCATCGCGTCGCGTGCATTGAGCACCACGTTCAGGAGCGCCATCTCGAGATAGGTCGGGTCGATCGTGCAGGCCGGCAGACCGGGCTTGAGGTCGAGCCGCAGATCGATCTTCTCGCCCAGGGTGCGCACCAGCATGTCGGAAAACTCGACCACCAGGCTGTTCATGCTCAGGCGCTTCGGCTCCAGCCGCTGCTTGCGCGCGAAGGTGAGTAATTGTTGGGTCAACTTGCCGGCCTGCATCGTGGCGCGCTGGGCGCGCCGGATCGGCTCGGCCGCCTTGTGCTGGGGACCAGCGCCCAGCAGGGCGACTTCGAGGTTGCCGTTGATAACTTGCAGCAGGTTGTTGAAGTCGTGGGCCATGCCGGCCGAGAGCTGGCCGATGGCTTCCATCTTCTGCGCCTGCAGCCAGGATTCCTGGTTGTTGCGGCGCTCGGTGATGTCCATCTGCGAAGCGAAGAAGTACAGCAGCTTGCCTTCCTGGTCGAAGATGGGGCCGAAGAACAGGGCGTTCCAGAACGGCGTGCCGTCGGCCTTGTAGTTCACGATGTCGACCGCCACCGCGCGCTGTTCCTCGACCGCGCGGTGCAGCTCGGCCACGGTGGCGCGGTCGGTGTCGGGTCCCTGCAGGAAGCGGCAGTTGCGGCCCAGGATCTGCTCGATGGGGTAGCCGGTCAGGTCGACGAAGGCGCCGTTGGCGAACACGATCGGATTGTCTTCCTGGCGCGGATCGGTGATCAGCATCGGCATGCGGGTCATTTCGACTGCGGCGAAGAAGATGTTGCCGCGGTCGTGCAAGCCCTCGCGCTCGATGTAGCCGGACTGCCAGTGGTGGATGCCGGGATTGTCCTCGGGCAGTCCCATCGGGTGGACCGCATTGCCCTCGACGTCGCCGTCGGCCGGCACGCCGCGACTCTGGCCGCCGCCCTGGACGTCCAGATCTTTCTTGAGTGAATCGTCCTTCGTCGGTCCGAGTACCATGGGGTATCCTGGGCGGTTCGGGGGCCGGCGGAATGCCATTCCCTTAGGAGCTACTCTAGCCGTCGTGGCCGGTGCGCCTCCGTTCGTGAGCGCACAGAGGCGCCGCAGGGACGCTAAATAGGCGGCTATGCCGCCGAGGCCTGCTGCACCATTATTTTTTCACGCCAGCAAGCCTTCTTCATTGGTCAGCGCTGTTGCCGATTGCGATCTCGACCAGGCCGATGCCCAGTTCGCGCGGATCAGGCCATTCGCCGCGCGCCTTCGGTGAGATCGGCTTCGGCACGTCGATCGTCAGGATGCGCTGCGTGCCGTCGGTGGTGAGGCGCAGCCGCGCTTCCTGGACGCTGCCCGGGAGGCGGAAGGTGGCGCTCTGCTCACCCACGCGCACGGTGAACGGCAGGCCCGCATTGTCGGCATAGGCGCGCCCCTTGAGGATCAGGTCCAGCTGCTTCGGCAGCGGGCGGGCGAAGTGCAGCGCCACCTGCTTGCCATCCGACCAGCGCCCCCAGCCCTCGGCATGCGACAGGCCCTCCATCCGCGTCAGCAAGCCGCCTTCGACCAGTTCCTGCGACAGCTGGAAGGCGCCGATCGGATGGAATTCGCCGGCCAGGCGCACCAGCGCGTAATCGTCGGTCTTGATTACCGGCTTGACGTCGGCTGGCAGAGGGTGTTGGCCGATGACCAGCAGCCACTTCTTGCGCACGGGCAGCTGGTAGCTTTCGATCGGGGCGCTTGGCGCCAGTTCCAGCATGGCGCTGTCATTGTCGTCGATGTGGAATTGGGCGCGCATGATGTCCACCTCGCGGGAAGCGGCGATCGTGATCTGGTTGCGCTCGTGGCGCGGCACGTGGTCGCGCGCGGCGATGCCTGCATGGTCCGGCGCCCAGCCCGAGACGATCTGGGCCAGGTAGGCGGTGGTCAATTGGGCGCCCAGCGCCACGGTGATCGGCAGCAGCACGAACAGGAACAGCGAGGCCGCGCTCTGCTGGCCGAACGCCCACAACGCCAGCGCCAGCAGGCCGAGGCCGCCGACCATCCAGCCGCTCCACAGGGCGACGTCGATCGATGTGATTTCCGGGCTGTCGATCGGAGCCAGCGCATAGTGCGGCAGCAGCGCCAGCGCGGCCACGATGGCGGCGCCCACCAGCACGGCGGCGGCGACGCGCGCGCGCGGCGCGGCGGTGCGCAGGGCCGGCATCGAGAATGCGGCGCCGGCCAGCAGCAGCAGCAGCGGGAAGGTGAAGCTGTAGTAGCGCAGGTGCAGGCGCAGCACTTCCTGCGGGCCGACGCCGGCGATCGAGGCGGTGTAGGCCACCGTCATGCCGGCGGCCGAGCCGAGCATCAGAAAGGCGTACAGCGCCAGGCGGTTGAAGCGGAGGGCGGCGGCCTCGCGCGTGGCGCGGCTGAGGACCCATTGCAGCAGGATCGCCATCGGCAGCGGCAGCAGGATCGCCAGCGCCATCAGGTGGCCGCGGCCGTTGATGAAGCCGGCCGCGGCCAGCAGGCCCAGCTTGCTGCCGGCGCTCGAGCTGGCGGTGGAACCGTAGAAGCTGCCGAACAGGCTCAGGCCGGCGTCGCCGGCCAGCACGTAGCCGAGGCCGAACTTGACGGCCAGGGCGCTGGCGGCCAGCACCAGGGCGGCGCCCGCGCCCTCGCGCAGCCAGCCGCGGCCACTGCGGTCGCCGGCGCCATCACCGCCGCTGTCGGCGGATTCTTCCATCCGGGCGGCGATCACGAGGAACAGGCACAGGCCCGGCAGCAGGAACAGCGCATGCACTTTCACCAGGCTCATCATGCCCAGCACCAGGCCGGCCGACAGCGCAAGGCGTGTCCAGCCCCAGCGCGCGCGGGTGAGCAGCATCCAGCTCAGCACCAGGACGCCGAAGTAATAGGTGGCCTCGGGCATGAAGAAGGCGGTGTACAGGTTGAACGGCCCCATCAGGCACAGCAGGGTGATGGCGATCGCCACCACGGGCCGCGCCACCTGGCGTCCGATCATGTAGATGAAGGGGCCGGCGCCGACATACAGCAGCACGTTGCCGAAACGCGCGCAATCATAGAAACCGGTGCCGCAGGCGCTGGTGGCGCTGAACAGCCACAGGTACAGATAGGACGGCACGATGGCTTCGGCCAGCGGCTGCAGGCGCGACATCCTGCTGTAGTACCACTCGTCGGCGAAGATGGCCGGATACAGGCCGTGGTTGCGCAGCGCCAGCCAGGCGAGGACGGCCGCCAGGCCGGCGACCAGGATCAGCCATTCGCGTTTGTCGGTTGCAGGCGTGGCCGCAGGCAGCATCGTGGTTTCCTTTTTATTATGGTCGGGAAGGCAGGGCGCGCCATGCCGCGATCGCCGCGTGCATCCGCTCCCAGTCGAAGAATTTGCGCTTTTCGTAGTACAAAGGGCCCGGGTGCGGACGCTCGTCCAGACGGGCCGGATCGACTTTCTGCAGCGCCTGCTCGCCGCGCAGCAGGTAGTGCAGCAGCACGAAGGGGAACAGGCCGATCCAGGTATTGCGCTGCGACGGATAGGACAGGCACAGGCGCAGGTAGCGCCGGCGCGCGGCCCAGGAGATCGGGGTCGCTTCGACCGGGCCGTTGGCCGCCATCGGCGCCAGCACCCGGAACAGCGGTCCGCCCAGGCCCTCGGCCTGGTACAGCGAGAATTGCCAGGTGCGCGCCAGCAGGCCGCGTTCACAGGCCAGGGTCACCGTCAGCGCATGCAGGGCGTCGTGGTCGTGGTGGCCGCCTTCCCAGGCCGTCACGTGGATCGCCTCGATCGGGCAGAAGCCGTCGATCCATTGGCCGATCCAGCGTCCGGCCTGTTCCAGGTGCAGCGGCAGGCGCGCGTCGCCGATGCCCAGCTGCTGGCCGGCGAAGAACACGTCGCCGGGGGCCACGCCCAGTTGCGCAAGCACCGCCAGCGATTCGGCGTTGCGCTGCGCGGCGCTGCTCTTCGCGGTCTGGCCGTCGGTGAGATAGGCGCAGGCCACCCGCACCCCCTGGCGGCGCAGGGTGGCGATGCGTTCGAACACCCCGAACTCGTCGTCCTGGTGCGCGAACAGGAACAGGGCGACCGGCTCAATAGGCATCGAAGTCGAGGAAGCTGAACTGGATACGGGAAGGATCGAGCGCGGAAACACGCGGCACGAACGAGCGGTAGATCAGGTTCAGCGGAGATGGCCGCAGGCGCTGCGGGATGCTGGCGTAATTCCACCAGCTGGCGTTGGCGTCCGGGGCCAGGCCGATCAGCAGGCGCAGCGGCGACAGCAGCGGCGCGGCGCCATTGTCCGGCGCGGCTTGCAGCGGCCCATCCAGCTCGGCATAGGCCGGCAGGCGCAGGCCGAAGGCGGCGGCGTAGAACTGCTGGCGCGCGCCATGCGCGCGGCGGTGCACCGGATTGTGCGGGTTGGCGCAGCGCCAGGCCAGGGCCTCCGGGGTCCAGCTGCGTTCGAACGACAGTTGTGCGGCGGGCGCCTTGGGGCCGTGCGACAGCGTGCCCAGGCCGACCCGCGCCTCGAGCGGGCGCACCAGCTGGAAGCCCAGCTTGCGCACGAAGCCCGGCGTGCTGTTGGCGTTGGCCACGCCGTACACGCCGTCGAAGCCGGCCGCGGCGCCGGCCTCGAAGGTGGCCGCGGCCAGCTTGGTGAACAGGCCCTTGCCCTGGTAGTCGGGGTGGGTGGCGGTGTTCAGCGACAGCAGGACCAGCGCCTCGCGGCCCTCGACCCAGGCGCGCTGCGGGATGCAGACGTAGTGGGCCGCCAGGCGCTCGCCGTCCCAGGCGTCCATGCCGACCGCGGGGCCGTCCGGGTTGGCGGCGTACAGCCAGGTGAGATACTCGGGCGTGAACTTGTCGGCGCCGGGGAAGCAGGCGGCGAACAGGGCGCCGTATTGCGCCAGCGTGGCCTGGTCATGGGCAATGGAAGCGATGCGCATCACTTGAAGATCCAGTAGCGGCTGAGCAGGTATCCGTTCACCGCCACCAGCGGCAGCGACAGGATCTTCCCGGCCAGCGGGTTGTCGACGAGGGCCACCGTCAGCGCGACGCAGGCGATGGTCAAACCATAGTTCAGGCCCACCACGCACATGTAGCGGGCAAAGCTGCTTTTCGACGCCGCCTGGTCGAACGTGACCCGGCTGTGGAAGGCGTAGTTGACCAGCAGGCCGGCCACGAAGCCGGCGCTGGCGGCGGCCGTGTGGTGGAATCCTTTCATGACCAGCAGCTGCATCAGGCCGACGTCGATGCCGGCGCACAGCAGGCCGCCGGCCACGAATACGCCGAACTGGCGCAGGCGCGCGGCGTCAATCATCGCGGCGGCGCCGGAACAGCGTCTTCTTGTGCAGCGGGCGGCTCGGCACCGAGGCGATGTCATAGTTCAGGAAGGCCAGTATCAGCTGCACGCCCATGATCACCGGCAGCGCGGCCAGCATCACGGTGCCGGCCGGGGTCTCGACGTCGCTCTGGGCCGAGGCGATCCAGTGCGCGACGCCATACACCAGGCCGAAGGTGGTGAGCAGCACGCCGATCGGCAGCTCGAGCGAGGCCACCGACAGATTGCGCAGGTAGTAGTTGTAGAACAGGCGCTTGAAGAAGTTGCGCACGTTCTTGACCGCGAACTCGGTGATGACCTTCGAGACCTTCAGGTTGCTCACTTCGTCGCCATACACCGCGTCCATCGGCACGTCGACCGCCACCGCGCCCAGCGTGTTCAGGCGGAACAGCATGTCGCTTTCGAAGAAGTAGCGCTTGCTGATCTTGTCGAAGGGGAGGTAGCGCGCGGCATCGGCGTGGATCGCGGTATAGCCGTTGGTCGGATCGAACAGGTGCCAGTAGCCCGAGGACAGCTTGGTCATGAACGACAGCATGGCGTTGCCGAACAGGCGCACCGGCGGCATCGCGCCCAGCCGTTCGAGGTTGAAGAAGCGGTTGCCCTTGGTGTAGTCGGCTTCGCCGGCCAGGATCGGGGCCACGAACACCGGGATCAGGGACGCGTCCATCTGGCCGTCGCCGTCGATCTTGACGATCACGCTGGCGCCGTCCGCGATGGCGGCGCGGTAGCCGGTCATGACGGCGCCGCCCACGCCCTGGTTCTCGGCGTGCTCGAGCACGGTCACGCGCGGGTCGCGGCAGTTGGCGCGCACGAACTCGCCGCTGCCGTCCGGGCAGCGGTCGTCGACCACGTAGACGCGCGCCACTTCGGGACCGATGCCGGCGATGACGCCGATGATGTGGCGGGTGACGCGGTAGCTGGGGATCACCACTGCGATCGTTGCGGGCGCAGGTGCGGCGCTGGCGGCGCGGGCGCCGGCCGGTTGGTCGATGGCGTTCATGGCTTGGGTGACGGTGACGTTCATGGGGTTTTATTATTATCGGGTATTGACGCCCGCCTGTGCTGATCCAGGCAGGGTCTTGTACCAGCGCTGGCGCACCAGCGCGTCCAGCACTTGCCGGGCGCTGCCGTCCCAGGTCAGCCACGGCATGCCGGTCGACGGCGGCGCCGTGCCGGCGCGCTGCAGCGCCAGCCAGCCGGTGACGGCGTCGGCCAGGTCTTGCGGCGCCAGGCCTTCGAAGTAGGCGGCGTGCTCGCCGGCCACCTCGCGGAACACCGGCAGGCTGCGCGCCAGGATCGGGATGCCGTGCTGGGCGGCTTCGATCAGCGGCAGGCCGAAGCCTTCGCCTTCGGACGGCGCCAGCAGGGCCGAGGAATTCGCATACAGCTTGAGCAGCATCTCGTCCGAGATGCCGGCCAGCCAGAACAGGCGCCTGGACTTTTCGGGATGGGCGGCCATGCGCTCGCACACCTTCTCGACCATCCAGCCCTGCTTGCCGACCACCACCAGGTTGACGTCGACTCCGCTCTCCCACAGCAGCTCGAAGGCGGCCAGCGCCTGGGCATGGCCCTTGCGCGGCTCGACCGTGCCGACCATCAGGAAGCTGGGCCGCTGGCCGAGGGCGGCCAGCACCTGGTCGGCGTCCGGCGGCAGGCCGAAGCTCGGGGCGCTGGCGTCGATGTCGGCGCCCAGGTGGAAGTGGGCCAGCTTGAGCGGGCTGCGGCGCGTCATCTTCTCGCGTTCGATCCAGCCGGCCAGTTCGTCGGCCACGGCGCGCGAGATGCACAGCACGCCGTCGGCCACCTTGTGCACGGTGCGCAGGAAGTCGCCGAAATACTGTTCGGTCCCGAACGGGAACACCTCGGGCCGCAGGATCGGCAGCACGTCGTAGACGACGAAATAGACCTCCACGCCGCGCGCGCGCATCTCGAGCAGGCGCTGCTCGTTCTGCGAGGTGCCGTTGGTGAACAGGTCGAGGCCGAAGAACACGTCGCCGGGACGGATCTCGCACGGCGCGTCTTCCAGCGCCAGCTCGGATTCGCCCACCTGCTTCATGCCGAAGCCGCGCGCATAGCAATACGGCTGATTCGCGCCGACCGAGTACACCGGCTCGATCCGGAAGCCCGCCGGCGGCGCGGCGAACAGCGACAGCAGGATGCTGCGCACCACGCGCTGGATGCCGGTCTTGAGGTCGGACTGCACCATGGCCGAGACGTCGACCAGCAGCTGGCGCTGCGGCGCCGGCGCGCGGTTGAACGCGATCGCGGCGGCCAGCGCCGGCAGCTCGGCCTGGGCCGCCAGCGGCGCCGCGGCGTTCACCACTCGGCGGTAGACGGCGTCGCGGCCATTGCGCGCGAAGTCCTCGATCGCCTCGAGGTACAGGCGGCCGACCTGTGGCGGCGCGTGATGGCGCGCCATGTGTTCCAGCGCGTTGCCGGACAGGCGTTCGCGCAGCGCGCGGTCGGCGCGCAGGCTGGCCAGGCCGGCCGCCAGGTCGGCGGTCTCGAAGCGGTCCTCGAGCTTGACCAGGACGTCGTCCGGCAGCAGCGCGGTCGAGCCGTGGGCATTGACCACGGTCGGCACGCCGTACAGCAGGCAGTCGAGCACCGAGGCCGAGGTCTCGCCGCGGGTCGCATTGCGCAGCTGCACCGCGCCGTCGCAGGCGGCCAGCCAGTCGGCGTACGCCGCGGCGTCGACGAAGCCGGTGATGCGGATGCGGTTGGCTGCGGCGCTGGCGGCGATCCGTTCGGCCAGCTGCTCGCCATAGGGGCCGGGATCGTTGGCGCCGACGAACACCAGCCGGCAGTGCGGATCGGCGCCCAGCGGCGACGCCAGGAAGGCGTCCAGCAGCTCGGCATTGAGCTTGGTGCTGCCCAGCATGCCGAAGGTGCAGACCACGAAGGCGTCGTCGTCCAGGCCGAGGCGGCGGCGGGCGGCGGTGCGCGCCGCGGCGCGCCCGGCGTCGCTGGCGGCGCCGTCCGGACGGCCGCGCAGCAGCGGGATGGTGCGCCAGCCGTCGGCGGCGCCGGGGCCATACCATTCCTCGGCCAGGGTGCGCGAGAAATCGGAATGCACGATCACGCCGTTGGCGTGGTCGAGCACCGCCTTGTTGAGCGGATAGGTCCAGATCGACGGATTGCGGCCTTCCTTGCGGTGCGACAGCAGGCCGGTGTAGCCGTGCGATTCGTACAGCGCGCGCAGGAAGCCCTTGGGCAGGTATTTTTCGCGCTCGAGGTTGTCGAGCACGCCCGAGAAATAAAAGTCGTGCAGCACCACGGTGCCGGGCACGTCGCGCAGCAGCTGGAACATGTGCTGGTGGGCGTGCGAATTGCCGAAGTGGTAGACCACGCGCTCGAACTCGTGGGCGTGGGCGCGCAGCCAGTCGGGGTCGCGCAGGCGCATGCCGTCCAGGCGGCGGTCGTCGACCTTGTCCTGGGCCACCACCAGCTCGACGTCGTAGAACGCCGACAGCTCGGGCACCAGTTCGGCGCTGTAGTCGGCGATGCCGGAATGGACCGGGGGCAGCGGCGAGACGTAGGCCAGTTTCGGGCGGGTCGAAGGCGCCTGCGCCGGGCGCGCGCCGTTGGCGGCGCTGGTCTCGAGCGCGTCCAGCAGCGCGGCGGGATTCTGCGCATCGGCCGGGGCGCGGGTGAGGATCGGATACGGCGCGGAAGACGGCGCCGCTTCGCCAGCAGCGGCCTGCGGGCCGACGGCCAGCGCCGCCGCCGGCGCCAGGCCGGCCAGCGCGTGACGGCGCAGCAGCGCGGCCAGGCGCGGGTTCGATCCGAGGTCGAAGGCGCGCACGCGCGCCGCCAGCAGCGGTTCGAGGCGCAGGGTTTCCAGCGCCTCCTGGTCGTGCAGGGGCGCGGCCACCCACAGTTCGCCCTGGTAGCGGTCGTCGGCGCCGCGCGCGCGCGCCAGCGCGGCGCACAGTTCCAGGGCCGCCGGGTCGACCCGGCCGGTGTAAGCGAGAAGATCGATAACGATACGCATGTCAGGAGCTTGTATGAGTGGTGCGGGCGCGCTGCAGGTCGGCCAGCGCGGTGCGCACCGAGACCGGCAAGCCCCGCAGTTCGTCGGGGACGTGGGCCACGTCCGCCGGCAGCGGATCGGGCACCGCCTGCTTGACGGCGACCAGCGTCACCGCGACGCGCCGGCCCAGGGCCGGGAAGCGCAGCAGGATCGGGATCAGGAGGCGGCGCAGCAGTTCGACCCGGGTCAGGCGCTTGACCACGCGCTGCAGCAGGTGCGGCTCGCGCAGCTTGCGCGCCAGGCCGCCGGCGCGGCGCAGCGGACGCGTGATCTTCCACGAGGTGCTGTTTTCCAGTGCGGCGATCTGCCCTTGCAGGCCCTCGGCCCAGGCGCTCAGGCGGGCGGCGTCGGCGTGCACCTGCTCCAGTTCCTGGGTCAGCACGGCGGCGCGGCCTTCGGCATGCTCGGCGCGCTGGGTGGCGCCATCCATCTGCCACAGCAGTTCCATGGCCTGGGCGTGGAAGCGCTCGACTTGGGCTCCGAGTTCCTTCTGGCGCTCGCCGGCCGCCTGCAGCGCGGCGCCGAGCGTGCGCTCGGCGGCCCAGGCATGGTCCAGGTGCCAGGAAATGAAGCTGTCGAACACGTTCGGCTGGACGCCGAAATGGGCCAGCAGCTCGGCGTGTTCCTCGGCCACGTAGTAGCGGTTCAGGCCATCGAACCAGGCGAAGCGGTAGCGCTGGCCCGTCACCAGGTGCTCCCAGCTTTCGTGGTTGGTCTCGCGGCTGTTCGGCAGCGTCGCCTCGATCACCAGCACCCATGGGCGCCAGCGCGCGAAGTCCATTCCGCGCAGCACTTCGCCCTCGAAGCCTTCGACGTCGACCTTGAGGAAGTGGATCTCGCCGCGCACGTGTTCCTCGCAGATCGAGGCCAGGGTGCGTACCGGCACCGTGAGCTCGGCCACTTCATGGCCTTCGGCGCGGTGCATCTCGGCCACCGACTGTTCGGGCGAGGCCCAGCCGCGCACGGCCGGCACGTCGTACAGGGTCAGTTCGCCGTCGGCGGCGCCGGCCGCGATGGCCAGGTTGACGTCGTGCGGGCGCTGTTCCTCGAACGCCTGGTGGAAGGAGGGCAGCGGCTCGATGCTGACGCCGCGCCAGCCGCGCTCGTAGAAGGCCTTGGTGACCGAGTGCTCGACCGGGTCGTTGGCGCCGACGTCGATGTAGAAGCCGTGCCTGACGTGGCCGAGCGCGCGCCATAGCAGCACGTCCTCGCCGTTCTGTGCATACGAAACGAACTGGTTCATGCCGCGCCCTCGTCGAACAGCGCCGACAGGCCGTCGATGCCTGCCTGTTTCGCCAGCGCCTGCGCGGCCGACGGCTTGTCGTAAACCAGCAGCAGCACCAGCGCCTGGGCCAGCATGCCTTGCGCGTCGGCGCCGTGGCGCACGAACACGGCGTCGCCCCAGCCCAGGCGGTCGCGCGTGCGCGCCGCGCTGTCCACGCTCGGATAGCGGCACAGCGACGAGAAGTCGAGCAGCCAGAAGCCGGCCGCGCGCATCAGGGTCTCGATCTCCGAGAACAGGGCCTGCCCTTCGTAGATCGGCGCGAACGACACTTCGCAATGCACGACGCCGGTGCGCGCCAGCACGGCGCCCGCATGGCGCAGGGTCGGCAGCTCGAAGCCCTGGATGTCGAGCTTCAGGAAGTCGACCGCGCCTTCGTCCTCGAGCACGTCGTCGAGGCGGCTGGTGGCGACTTCCTCGGTATGCACCGTGTGCAGGTGGTCGAGGTCGCGCAACTGCGCGGTGAGCGCGCGGTTGAACGGCAGCAGCGAGGACGTCGCGTCGTCGTTGTTGGCGTGGAAGATATGGCGGCCGCCGTCGCCGATGAAGGTCGGGTACAGCGTGACCCGGCTGTCCGGATTGTTGCGGCGGCTGGCCTCGATCTTGTCCTGCTGCGGCTCGAAGCCGACGATGCGGTAGGGCAGGCCGTGGCGGGTCAGCGGCGCGTAGATGTGGTCTTCGTTTTCCAGTTCCTGGGCGCCGACGTCGACCACGGTGAGCGGACGCGCCAGCAGCGACGAGGCGGCCCTGGCCACGCGCGCCTTGAGCGCATCGAGGCCGGCGGCGCCCGGCGCGCCATGGCCCAGGCGGTATTCGTCGGACCCCATCAGGGCCGCCAGCAGTTCGTCGGCGATGGCGCCTTCGGCCAGGCGGCCGCTCCAGTAGGCCAGGCCGGCCGGATCGGGTTCGCGTCCCAGGAAGCCGCGGTACAGGCCGCGCACGACGGCGGCGTGGTCGGGTTCGGGGATAGGGGTGATGTCGGACATGATGGGTTCCAATCTGGTCAGCGAATGCTGATGTGCAGCTGTGGGTGCAGGTTGACCAGGCCGCCCCAGGTGATGGCGGCCGGGTTGGGTGCGACCACGAAGCTGTGCACCTCGTGCAGGTAGTTCAGCACTTTCTCGAACGAGCCTTCGCCATGGCCGCCGGCGCCCAGGCCGACAGTGAGCGTGTACTCGTCCGGGAACAGCGACAGGTTCAGGGCGAAGCTGGCCGAGACGATCGCGCCGCGCGCGGCCGGGGTGGAGGCCTGGCGCATGCAGTAGCTATTGGTTTCGAACAGGGTGGCGCCGAAGCGGTTGCGGATCTTGAAGCCGACATGGGGATCGGCCACGTCCTCGTGCAGCAGGTAGTCGACCTGCAGGGTGACCATCTCGTCGGCCACCAGGGTGGCGCGTTCCTCGCCGTGGCGGTCGAGCAGGCGCACGCCGACGCAGTCGGCCCCTGGCGTGGTGATGCTGCCGGTCTTGCCTTGCAGGGCCGTCAGGTGTTCGCGCGCCACCGGCGCGGCGGCTACCGGTCCGCCCTGGATCCGGATCGCGTCCGGCGCCTGGTCGGCGCGGCCGAGCAGTTCGGCCTGGTACAGGTCGAGGGCGTCGGCCGGCGCGCCGTCGAAGGCGACCCGGCCGCCGCGCAGGAAGATGCAGCGGTCGCAGATATTGAGCACGGTGCCGGCGCTGTGCGAGACGAACAGCAGGGTGGTCCCGGCCTCGATGAAGCTCTCGATGCGGGCGAAGCACTTTTGCTGGAAGAACACGTCGCCCACCGCCAGCGCCTCGTCGACGATCAGGATGTCGGGCCGCACGCAGGTCGCGACCGCGAACGCGAGGCGCACCTGCATGCCGCTCGAATAGACCCGCACCGGCTGGTCGATATAGTCGCCGATGTCGGCGAAGGCCAGGATCTCGGGCATCAGCGCCTCGATCTGCGCGGCGTCCAGGCCGATCATCTGGCCGGCCATCAGCGCGTTCTGGCGGCCCGTGAAATCGGGATGGAAGCCCAATCCCAGTTCGAGCAGGGCCGCCACGCGGCCGTGCAGGGTGACGGCGCCGACCGTCGGCTGGGTGGTGCCGGTGATCAGTTTAAGGAGCGTGCTCTTGCCGGCGCCATTCACGCCGATCAGGCCGACCGCCTCGCCGGGGGCGATGGTGAAGCTGATGTCTTCGAGCACCCACTTGAGCGCGTGGCGCTGGCCCGGCAGGGTCCAGTCCGCGAGACGCGCCCAGCGGTTCTTGTATTGTTTATAGGCCTTGCCCAGGCCGGTGGCGACAATCGATCCCATTACAGCTCATCCACGATTTCGCCGGCGCGCTTGCGGAACATGCGCAAGCCGAGCGCGCACAGCAGCAGGGCCAGCACCAGCGGGAAGCCCAGGCTCGACCAGTCTGGCAACTGGCCCTTGACCAGCACGGTCTGCCAGGCGCCGATCACGGGCGCCATCGGATTCCAGTCCAGCAGCGGCCGCACGTGCTCGGGCAGGATGCTGGCCGGATAGACGATCGGGGTGAACCAGAACCAGAACTGGAGCGCGATCGTCATGAACTGGCCGACGTCGCGGAAGAACACGTTGAGGATGCCGACCACCATGCCGATGCCCAGCGCCAGCAGCACCTGCAGGACCAGGACCGGAACCAGGGCCACGAAGGCCAGGCCAGGGAAATTGCCGGTGACGACGAGGAAGACGGTGAACAGGCCGAAGATGATGCCGAAATTGACCAGGGCATTGAGCACCACGATCACCGGCAGGCAGATGCGGGGGAAGCTGACTTTCTTGAGCAGGTTCGACTGCTCCAGGAACATGGTTTGCCCGCGGGACACGATCTCGGCGAACAGGCCCCAGGTCAGGATGCCGGCGCACAGGTAGATCGAGTAGGCGAAGGTGGAGTCCGAGCCTGGCAGCTTGGCGCGCATGACTTCCGCGAAGATCACGGTGTACACCAGGATCATGGCGAGCGGACTGAGCAGGGACCAGGCGGCCCCCAGCATGGCATTGGCGTATTTCGACTGGAATTCGCGTTTGACGCTGCCCAGCACGAAACCGCGGTAGGCCCACAGGCCTCGCAGCATCAGGGGCGAAATCATGGGGTCGTAGGGGGATGCGCCTCGCAGGAGGTCGGGAGGGTTGTGGTCATAGCGGTGCTGAGCGTTAAGAGCGGGATTATACCCCACGGTCCAGCACACAAATTGTTCAATTGTAACGACCTGTCAGCGCCCATGACATCCGCCAAAGGAGTGCGGCTCCCCATTCCTGCCATCACAAAATCGGCTCCCGGGCAACTTCTAGGGATGACGGGCAGGGGGTGTTGCGAAAATAATACTTAATAAAAATATTATTTTTAGTCAAATTTATGATGCTAGGATGTGTTTCTGTAAATATTGGTGTTAACCAACACGCCGTTTCAGCCGGCGGGTCGAAGATCATCCGAACGTTCAGGGGAGCTTCCATGGCAATCCGATCATTGCGTGTCCGTATGTCGGCAGCGCTGCCGACGCTGTGTATGCTGCTGGCCGGGTGTGAATCGAATCCGCTATACCAAGGGTATTCGGCCGACGCACTGACACTGAACCATTACGAAGACAACCTGGTTACCAAGCTGGTGACGGCGCCCAAAGGCGGCGGGGAAGCGTTGATCACAAGACCCTGTTTTTCGCGGACCGCCGACGAAGCCTGCACCATCCAGCGCAATCAGATGGTGTCCGCACTGGTCATTGCATCGGAATATGAATGCCTGGAGCATCGCCGGTCGATCTACGGCCGGGACGCGGCATGGAATATCACGCTCGGTACGATGACCAATCTGTTCGCTGGTGCGGCGTCAGTGGTCACTTACCAGAAACACCGGCCGATTTTCGCGGCGCTGGCGCTGTTTTCCAACTCCGAGCGCTCGCTGGTGAACGAAACCGTCTACAAGCAGATGCTGATTACCGCCGTCGACAAGAAGATCATGGAGCTGCGCGAGCAGAAAATGGTCGCGATCCATGCTTCGCTCAAATTGCCGATGAGCGGCTACAGCGCCAGCGAAGCCTTGCGCGACGTCGTCCTGTTTCACTCCACGTGCTCGTTCATGACCGGTTTGCAGAAGGCGCTGGAGGAGGGGACGCAGACGTCGGACGAGGCACGGGCCGCCAAGGCGCGGGAAAGCAGGATCGCACGGTTGAACGCGACGCTGACGACCTTGGACCTTGAGTACAAAAGCAAGAGCGACCCAGATAGAAGTTCGCCTGCTGGGCTCAAATTAGTAGAAAGAATTAACGCGGTGGCCGATGCGCTGGAGGCGGAAATCATCGCCAAGTCCCCGTGACACCGGCGCCGTGCCGACGAATCGGCCGGTCAAGCGCCCTGCGCCAGCCTCTGCAGCCCATCCGGATCGAGAATAACGAGCCGGTGCGCATCCTTCTGCACGATCCCCTGCTGGGCCAGCACCAGCAGCGCCCGGGTGACGGTCTCGCGGCTGGTATTGATCATATTGGCGATGTCCTGGTGGGTCGGCAGGTTCTCGACCACGCGCCGCCCATCCTTGTCCTCGGTCTGCTGCATCAGCGCGATATAGGTGTAGATGCGGCGCGTCGTATTGTTAATGCTGAGCAGGGCGCGGAATTCGGAATCGCGCTGGATCTTCTGCGCCAGGTGGCCGAGCATCTTGTGCGCCACCGAGGGAGAGTGCGAGAACAGGTGCAGGGCGGTCGAGGCCGGCAAGAAGGCGACCAGCACCTCGGTGGTGGCGACCACCGAGGCCGAGCGGGTCGAGCCGTTGATCAGGGCGATCTCGCCGAAGAAGTCGCCGGCCGCGAGCATGCGCAGGCCGACCGCGCGCCCGTCTTCGGTGACGTCGATCACCTGCAGCTGGCCCGACAGCAGGAACAGCAGGGCGTCGCCGGTGCCGCCCTTGTGCAGCACGACCGAGCGCTTCGGGAAGTGGCGGTAGCGCATCTCGCCCTTGACCTTGATGATTTCTTCGTCGCTCAGGTCCGACAGCAGGGGAATCTTGCGCAGGTGGACCTGGATCTGGCGTTCCTGGAGCTGGGGCGCGGCCCCGGCGGCCGCCTCGGAAGGCGGCGGCGGAGGGGCGGAGGCGCGGGTGGAAAGCTTGGTGCTGGAACTCATCGATTCGTACGGTCTCGTCAAAAATGCCCGGCCATGAGGACGGCCAGTGCGGCGCTGCCGATGCCGGCGGCATTGGCGCCGATATCGCGCCAGCAGAAGCGGCGGTCCGGCACCAGCGCCTGCAGGCACTCGATCAGCCAGCCGCCGACCAGCAGGCCGGCCAGCCACCATGCCGCCTCCACGCCGGTCTGCGCGATACGCAGCGCCAGCACGGTGAGCAGTGCATAGGCGGCGAAATGCAGGAATTTATCGTTGGGCAGGGGAGGCAACCAGCGGTTCGGCACCAGGCACCCGATGCACAGCCCGAGGGCCGCGCAGGCAAACAAGATCGCATCCAGGCCCATCTCTACCTACCGCTTCTACATTCAGGACAGCGATTGTACTGCCTGCGTCAGGGAATATGCCACTGCCAGCTCAGCTGTAACTGGCGGTTATTGTACTGAAAGAGCGAAATGTTCTCGCGGTTACGTACCGCGCGTGCTTCCAGCACAACACTCTGCTGCTTGCCGATCGGATAACTCAGCGTGGCGCGCATCACTTGCGTGCGCTGGGCGCGCACCTCGTCGATCAGCAGTTCGGGCGAGTATGGCGTGGCGCTGTTCCAGGTCTGGCGCGTGTACGCCAGTTCGGCCGTCACGCCCCAGGCGATCGGCTGGCGCAGGTTCAGGCTCAGGTAATTGCCATGGCGGTTGCCGCCCGGCCGGTCGTTGAGCGCGCGGTCGGTCAGCAGGCCGGCGCTGACGTTGGTGCTGAACGATCCCGTGTGGTGGCTGAGCAGGACGCGGGCCTCGAACATGCTTGAATCGAAGGCGTCCAGGCTGGCATAGTCGTTGCGGGTGGCGGCGCCGATCAGGTGCAGCTGGGTGCGCGGCGGCAACGGCAGGGGCGGGGTCACCCGTACCTGGGCCTGGGCCTGGCGCTGGTACAGGTGGCCGCCCATGCCGGACACGCCCAGCGAACCGGTGGTGCGCAGCAGCCACTGCCTGAAGCGCCAGGGCGATTCGACGCCGGCATACAGCGCCGCGGTATCGTAGTCGCGCAACTGGTCATAGCGCCGGCCCTGGAATTGCAGGAAACCCAGGGTGCCGTTGGCGGTCACGTCGCGCACGTAGTCGGCGCTCACTTGCGTGTACTGGTCGCGCTTGGGCAGGAAGTCTTCCAGCAGCGGCAGTTCGACCGCGCCATCCGGGCCTTCGACGATGAAGGACGAATTGCTGGCGCCCTGGTTGACGTTGTCGTCCACGCCGCGGGTGAGGCTGATCGCGGTGGAACTGGCCGGGGTCCAGCTCACGCAGCCGGTGTCGCGCGCCTCGGCGATCAGTTCCAGGATTTCACGCCGCGGGTTGAAACGGGTCTCGACGCTGGCGAACAGGCGCTCGGCCTCGTCGCCCTGGCCCAGGCTGCACTGGATCAGCGCCAGGTCGAGCCAGGCGCCGGCGTGCTGCGGCACCATGCCGATCAGGCGCGTCATCTGTGCCGAGGCGTCGTTCTTGCGGCCTTCGGCCAGCGATTGCAGGGCTTCCTGGTACAGCGCTTCTTCCGGTCCGGCGTCGGGCGCCGGGGCGTCGGACTGGGCCAGCGCCCAGCAGGGCGCCAGCGCCAGCGCCAGGCAGGCGGACAGGCGCGCGCTCATGCCGGCGCTCCCGGGGTGAGGTGGGCGCGGCTGCGCAGGTCGGAACGCGGCTGATCCGCAGTGATATCGAGGGTAAACAGAGGAGTTGCTCTTTCCTTGCCACGCAAGAGACGCTCGCCCAGGGCGAGAAAACGATGGCGCCGGCTGCGCTCGACCGTGCCGGGTCCGATGATGACGTCATGCGAAAAATCGCGCGCCACCTGTTCCAGGCGGGCGGCGGTGTTGACGCTGTCGCCGACCGCAGTATAAATGCTGCGGAACGAAGTGCCAAAGTCGCCCGCCATGGCGGCGCCGCTTTCGATGCCGATGCGCACCCGCAGCGGCTTGTGGCCGCGCGCCACGCGCGCGGCGCTGAGGGCGGCCACGCGGCGCGTCATCTCGTGGGCGGCGTCCAGCGCCAGGTCGGCGTGCTGCTCGAGCGGCAGCGGCGCGCCCCAGAAGGCCATCATGCCGTCGCCCGTGTACTTGTCGAGGGTGCCCTGGTGGGCGATCACGGGGCCGGTCAGGCAGTCGAGGAAGTCGCGCGTCAGGGTCGCTGCCTCTTCCACCGGCAGGGTCTCGACCTGGCTGGTATAGCCCTCCATGTCGGCCACCAGCGTGGTGACGTCGCGCCGGCGCGGCCGCAGCGGATCGTTCTCCTCGCTGCGCAGCAGTTGCTCGACCACGGCCGGCGCCACGTACTGGCGCAGGGTCTGCAGCAGATGGCGCGAACGGCGCTGGGCCAGCTGCCACTGGTAGGGCACGGCCACCGCCAGCAGGAACAGGTTGGTGCCAAGCGGGCCGACCGGCGCGAACACCGGGTCGTGCGGCGCCGCCGCATAGGCGACCAGGAGCCACAGCGCCGAACTGGCGCCCAGCAGGGCCACGCCGGCGGCGGCCGACAGGCGCGGGAACAGCAGGGTGCAGGCCACGCTCGAGCCCAGCGCGAACAGGCAGGCGATCAGGCGCCCCGGCCAGGGCGCGGGCAGCGTGCCCTGCTGGCGGTCGAGCAGGGCGGACAGGATCGTGGCCTGCACGCCCAGGCCCGGCCGGTTGGCGGCAAGCGGAGTGGAAACGCGGTCGCCCATGCCCAGCGAGGACGAGCCGACCAGCACCAGGCGGCCGCTGGCGCTCTCGGGGACGATGCGCTGCTCGAGGATGTCGGCGGCGCTCACCACGGTATAGGCGCGCCAGTCGCGCCGGTAGGGGATGCGCATCAGGCCGGTGTCGTCCAGCGCCAGCGGCGCCTGGCCGGTGCAGCAGTTGACCAGGGCCAGCCCCAGCGCCGGGTAGGCCTGGCCGCCGAAGCGGGTGACCAGGGGCACGTGGCGCAGGGCGCCGTCGGGATCGGGAATGAAGCCGATCGCGCCGATATGGGGCGCCGCGGCCAGCGCGGGGTAGTTGCCGATATAGCCGGTGGCCGGCACGCCGCCCGCATAGCCTTTGACCGCGCCGCCCAGCTTGCCGTCGAGGACGGGCTGGGGCCGGTTGCCGGCGAAATCGAAGTCGAAGGCCTGGGCCGGCACCAGCGGACCGTGGGCGGCCAGCAGCGCCAGGCGGGCATCGCCCGGCGCGTCGGTGGGCGCCGGCAGCAGGATGTCGAGCGCCACGCCGCGCGCGGCGTAATTGGCGAGCAGGATTTCGACCAGGTGGGCCAGGCGCTCGCGCGGCCAGGGCCAGGGGCCGAGTTCGGTCAGCGAGGCTTCGTCGATGTCGACCACCAGGATGCGCGGCTCGGGGGCATCGCTCACCTGCAGCCGCAGGAAAGCGTCGCGCAGCCATTCGTTGGGTAGAAACGACACCTGGTTGAGCGCAACCCGCATCCAGCTGTTGTCGGAAAGCGACAAAGGAGCCTGGATACCGTATTGCGACCATACGGTCACGGCGAAGGCAAGCGCAGCGATGACCCAGCGGCCGCGGGGTCGTGCTTGTGTTCTCGGGTCAGCCACGCACTGCGCTCTTGAAATGGATGGGTCGGTCGTCGGAAAAGTGATCAAGTATAACGTTAGGGTTGCCCGATTGCATTGTTTTTATTGAAATGTCACGAACTGTATCCCCGATGGGTAGCCGAGGGTCTTTGCGCTAAAATGTGATAGTTGTCACAGAACCCTGTCTTGACGGCAAGGTACAGTGAAAGCGAAAGGGGACCCATCTTGCAAAAATTACTCATCACCGCAACGCTCGCATGCGCGGCGCAGTTCGCCCATGCCGCCGACGCGGGCAAGATCATTTTCGTCGCCGGGGCCGCCAAGGCCGGCGACCGTCCCGCCGTGGAAGGCAGCCAGGTGCAGGAAGGGCAGATGCTCAGCACCGGCGCGGATGGCTATATCTATGTGAAGACGGCCGACAACGGCCTGTTCATCCTGCGGCCGCAGACCGAGGCGCGCATCGTCACCTACCGCATCGACCAGCGCAACCCGGCCAACACCCGCGTCAAGTTCGAGCTGATCAAGGGCACGGCGCGCAGCAAGTCGGGCGAGGCGGTCAAGCACGCGCGCCAGAACTTCCGCTTCAATACGCCGGTCGCGGCCATTGGCGTGCGCGGCACCGATTTCACCGTCGTCACCGACAACGACACCTCGCGCATCTCGGTGTTCTCGGGCGGCGTGGTGGTGAGCGGCTTTGCCGGCGCTTGCCGTCCGGACGGGGCCGGACCGTGCGAAGGCGCGACCAGCCGTGAACTGAGCGCGGCCCAGCGCGGCCAGCTGGTGCAGGTGACGCGCGGGCAGGCGGCGCAGGTGGTCGAGGAAAGCGCGCCTGGCGCCGGTCATCCGGCGCCCGCGCGTCCGGACGAGCCGCTGAGCAAGAATGACGGCGACGAGGCGAAGGTCAGCGTCGAGGTGGCGAAGAACCTCGGACTGAATACGGCCATCGATGCGGTCGTGAAGCCGGGGCCCGGCATTCCCATCGACCCGGGCACGGGCAATCCCGGCACTGGAACGCCGGTGCCGGTCCCTGAGGATCCGGTCGTCAAGCCGCCGGTGGTCGTGGTGCCGGAACTCCCGGAGCGCCAGGCCATCTGGGGCCGCTGGCAACAGGTCGGCCTGTCGGCGCCGACGCTGGATTATTCGGCCGAAGGGAAAAAGAACGAGCTGATCGCGCTGAACGGTTATTTCGCGCTATTTCGCACGCCTGGCAAGGAATATGTCGCGCCGAATAACGGCGTCATCGGATTCAGTTTGCGCGGCAGCGAGGCTTATCTCATTACGGAATATGGCGGCGGTGCGGTAACCACCAGTAAGGCGAGCCTGGCGAATGGCGTGCTCAACGTCGATTTCGGCAAACGCAGTTTCATGACCGGGATGGACGTGATTACCAAGGACGATACCGTCAGGATGCGTGGCGAGGGCACGGTGACCGCCGATGGCCGCATGTACGGCAGCGCCGATGGCCGCCGTGGCTACCTCAACCTGCAGGGCCTGCTGAGCAACGAGCGTGGACCGTCGGGCAGCGCCGCGACGATTTTCGACGGACGGATCGACGACCACAGGACCGTGAACGGCGCCGCCACCTGGCGTTGAATCCGTATTAATGAGTTAATCGCGAAAACCCCGGAGATTCCGGGGTTTTTTATTTTCCGCATATCCATATGAGGTATACGCCGCATCCATGGAATACATATGGATGAGATGTGGGCGGATGGGCGGCTGATTCAGTGAAACCTGTTTTTATTGTGAGAATCTTAGAGAATTGCCGGGGGAAATGCCGGGGGCGGATGAATTTGTCCTGATTCTGTAAATTTTTCTGGAAACTTTGTCAGTTATGTGACGGCCATCACACAACACATGAGTCCGCTTCTGTCATGATGCGGTCCGTTGGGCTTACAGGGGTGCACGGCACTCTTGCAATATTGAATCAACACTATCGATCGATCGATCTATCTTTTTGGAGTTATACATGGCAATCGTCGCTACCCACGTCGCAGCAGTTCAAGAACTGTACGTCGCATACTTCGGCCGTCCAGCTGACCCAGCTGGCCTGGACTACTGGACCAACATCGTCGAAGCTCAGAAATCGACCGCTGCTGTGTCGGCAACCTTCGCTGAGTCGGACGAGTACCAGGACGCCTTCGAAGGCATGACCAACACCCAGATCGTCAACAAGATCTACATGAACATGTTCGGCCGCGAAGCCGAAGCCACCGGCCGTGACTACTGGGTCAAGCTGCTGGACGCAGGCACCATCAGCGTCGACAACATCGTTGCTGACGTTGCCAAAGCTGCCGTGGGCACCGATGGCGAAGCCGTCGAAAACAAGGTTGCTGCCGCTACCGCCTTCACCGCTGCTCTGGACACCGAAGCTGAAGTCGCCGGCTACGCAGGCCCAGACGCCCTGGCCCTGGCCAAGGCATTCATCACCAGCGTCACCACCGACGCAACCCTGGCAACCCAGACCGCACCAGCAGCCCTGAACGCCACCGTGGCAGCTGTCGTTGCCGCTGGCACCGAGTTCACCCTGGAAAGCGCTGTCGCTAACCTGACCGCTGCCAACGCAGCAAAATCGGCTGTCCTGGCTGACCTGGCTGAAGACGAAGCCGTCGCTGCCCAGCTGGAAAAGAACGGCGTGACCGAGACCCCGACCGACGCACAAGTCCTGAAGGCAATCGCTGACATCGATACTGCTGGCGACAACGGCATCAACGGCTTCATCACCGGCTTCTCGGGCCTGAACGCTGCCCAGCAATCGGCACGTATCGCTTCGCTGCAAGCTGACAACGCCGCTGAACTGCGTGCTGCTACCGTCACCGCCACCACCGGCCTGAACGCTCGTACCGCCGCTGTCAACGCCGTGGAAAACCTGGGCGCCGCCTACGCTGACTACCAGGCAGCCATCGAAGCCGAAGAAGCTGCTGAAACCGCAGCCGCCCTGGCAAGCACCGCTGCCAGCGCAGCCCTGCAAAACTTCGGCACCCTGGCCAAAGGCACGGTTGCCGCAGTTCCGGCTGTCGGCGAGCCGACCAGCTACACCTTCACCCCGGCCGCTGGTGGCGCCGCTGTGACCGTGATCACCATCAATGCCGATGGCGAAGCAGTCCTGGCCGCTAACACCGTGACCGAAGCCCGCTACCCAGGCGTCACCGCTGCCCTGACCGCAATCAACGCATCGCTGGTTGCCGACGCATCGTACGACGACGCAGTGGAAGCCCTGGAAATCGCTACCATCGCTGCCGACATCCTGGACGCAGCGGATGACGGTTCGAACCTGGCAGCCGTTGGCGCGACCTTCCAGTTCGTGCAACTGGGCGACGACGAACTGCCGACCTACCAGCAGATCCTGGCTGAAGACGAGTTCTTCACCAACCAACTGGCGGCGCAGGATGCGCTGGTCGGCGGCGGCGAAGGTAGCTATACCACCGCGATCAACCAACTGGCGACCGATGTGGATGCTGTTATGACCGGCCCAACCCCAACCGCAGCCGCTCTGAAGGTTGTGCTGGACGAGGCAGTTGCTGACCGCGTGATCACCGCAGCGCAAGCTACTTCGATCTCGGGCAAATTCGCCGCCACCACTGCTGGTACCGAAGCTGTCAACAAGGCAGTGGCCGACATCAACTGGGCTGCCAAGTATGAAGCCTTCACCGATGCACGCGACGCCCTGCTGGCTGCTGAAACCGGTCCTACCGGCGACACCGACATCGGCGCCCTGGTCAACGCACTGATCGACCAGCAAGATACCGTCGACGGCATCAACGAGAAGATCGAAAACTTCGCTGACGCAGTCGCTGCCTACAACGCTGCTCAAGAACTGAACGGCGCCGTGACCGCTGCTAACACCGCGATCACCAACGCAACCAAAGTGATCACCGACGCTGGCTACGCTGCTCCGGTCTTCCTGTCGCAGAGCGTCACCCTGGCAACTGCCAAGGACGACCTGTTCCTGGCTAACAAGACCGACCTGCAAGTGCGTAACTTCGGCGCCCAGGGCGACGACGTCCTGTACGTCGGCTCGGGCCTGACCTACAACGATACCGAAATCGGTACCGGCACCGGTCAAAGCTCGCTGCGCGCCGCTGGCGACAACAGCGTGCTGGAGTTCTTCCTGCAGCAAAGCGGTAACAACGTCATCGTCCACATCGAAAACAAAGCTTTCGGTTCGGATTCGGGCGCTGCTGCCGACATCACCAAGATCACCCTGGTCGGCGTCGACCTGGAAGACCTGGTCATCGACAACGGCTTCATCTCGATCTAATCGCTGTCCGGATCGTGAACGTGCCTCGCAAGAGGCACCGAGCTGATAAAACCCCCGCTGCCGTATGGCAGCGGGGGTTTTTTTATTCCAACTGGACTCGAAACTTTACTTTTGATGAATAGAGAATATTTTTTGGAAACTTTTATCCGTTTGTGACGGTTATCACGTGTCTGTACGGTAACTTTCTGTCATCATGCGCTCCGATGGCCTTGCTTGCGTACTGACAATGCCGGCATGGGCCTGGACCCCCGATTCATCTACTGGAGCTTTCCATGGCAGTTGTCGCTACCCACGTCGCAGCAGTTCAACAACTTTACGTTGCCTATTTCGGCCGCCCGGCCGATCCGAGTGGCCTCGACTACTGGACCAATATCGTCAAGGCGCAGGGCAAGACCGATGCCGTGTCGGCCACCTTCGCGACGTCTCCCGAATACAAGGCCGCGTTCGCCGGCATGACCAATACCCAGATCGTCAACAAGATCTATTCGAACCTGTTCAACCGCGCTGCCGATCCGGTTGGCCGCGACTATTGGGTCGACCTGCTGAACAAGGGCACGATCAAGGTCGACTTCATCGTCGCCGACGTCGCCCGCGCCGCGCTGACCACCGACAAGGAATCCATCGAGAACAAGGTCGCCGCCGCGACCGCATTTACCAACGCGCTGGATACCGCGGCCGAAATCGCCGGCTATAGCGGCGACAAGGCGCTGGCCCTGGCCAAGGCATTCATCTCGAGCGTGACCACCGACGCGAGCCTGAAGGCGGCGATCGCAACGGCCGCGCTGAACGCATCGGTGGCGGCGGTCGTCGAAGCCGGCACCCCGTTCTCGCTGCAAGGCGCGCTGGCCAAGCTGGTGGCGGCCCAGGACGCCAAGTCGGGCATCCTGGCCGACCTGGCCGACGACAACGCGGCCGTTGCCGATCAACTGGATGCCTCTGGCGTGACCGGTACCCCTACCACGGCGCAGATCCTGGCCGCCATCGCCGCCATCGACAAGGCGGGCGACACCGGCATGAACGGCCTGATCGCCGGCTTCGCCAGCCTGACCGCCGCCCAGCAAACCGCCCGTATCGCGTCGACCGAAGCCGATAACACCGCCGCTCTGCGTACCCAGGCCACCACGCTGGATACCCGCACCAAGGCGCTCGACGCGGTGAGCAACCTGAGCACCGCATACAAGAACTACAAGTCCGCCGTCGCGACCGAAGATGCGGCCAACAAGGCCGCCGCCCTGAGCCTGACCGCGGAAACCAAGGCGATCAAGGACGTCGGCACCCTGAATGGCGGCGCGCTGGCCAGCATCGTCGAAGCGGGCGCCGTGACCGGCTACGAATTCACGCCGGCCACCGGCGCCGCAGTCGGGCTGATCGAGTTGAACAGCGCCGGCACCGCATTCGTCCTGGCCTCCGGTGTGACCGAAGCCAAGTACAAGGGCGTGACGGTGGCCCTGGCCGCCATCAACAAGAGCGTGACCACCCACAAGACGCTCGACAAGGCGCGCGAGGACCTGTCCACCGCGACCCTCGCCGCCGACATCCTCGATTCGGCCGATTCGGGCGCGCGCCTGAAGGCCGTCGGAAGCGCCTTCGTGTTCGCCAAGCTGGGTACCGACGCGCTGCCGACCTACCAGCAGATCCTGGCGGAAGACAAATCGTTCCAGTCGCAACTCGACGCGCGCGATGCGCTGGTTGGCGGCGGCAAGGGCAGCTACGCCACCGGCATCACCGCGCTGTCGACCGACGTCGATACGCTCATGAAGACCGGGACGCCGACCGTCGAGGCGTTGAAGGCGCGCCTGGATACCGCCGTGACGGCCAAGCTGATCACCGCCGCGCAGGCGACCGATATCGCCGGCAAGTTCGGCACCACCACCGAAGCGATCGCCGCGGTCAACAAGGCGCTGGCTGGCGTCAATGTGGCCGCCCAGTACAAGACCTTCGACGACGCGCGCAGCGCGTTGCTGTCGGCCGAAGCGAGCGAAACCGGCATCGGCACGCGCGTCGGCCAGCTGGAAGCCGCCCAAGGCGCGCTCGACGCGACCAATGCCAAGATCAAGGCATTGGCCGAGGCAGTAGTCGCCTATGAGGCCGCCCAGTCCCTGAACAGCGTGGTGGAAGCCGCCGACGCCACGATCGCCGCCGCGCGCAAGATCATCACCGACAAGGGCTACGCCGCACCGGTGACCCTGGAGCAGAGCGTCACCCTGGCCACCGCCAAGGACGACGTCTACCTGGCGGGCGCCACCAAGGTGAGCGTGCACAACTTCGGCTCGCAAGGCGACGACTATCTGTACGTCGGCGCCGGCCTGACCTACAACCGCACCGAGATCGGTTCGGGCACGGGCCAGACCGCGCTGAACAAGGCGGGCGACGACAAGGTGCTGGAATTCTTCCTGCAGCAAAGCGGCAACGACGTCATCGTCCATATCGAAAGCAAGGCCTTCGGCTCGACTTCGGGCGCGGCAGCCAACATCACCGCCATCACCCTGGTCGGCGTGGACCTGGACGACCTGGCCATCCGCGACGGCATCATCTCGATTTAATGTAGCCGCCCGACGCCCTGCTGAGGGCGTCCCGCGGTGTAAAACCGAAACACCTCACCGCCGATGGCCGTGGGGTGTTTCTTTTTTGCGAGATCGTTTGACAAAAAGTTGTCGTCAAGAAGCAACTCCCTTACCGGCCGTTCAAAATTTGTGACCCACATCACAAAAAACTCTTGTTCTAGCGCATAATACGGCCCAGTGAGCAATTTCCCCCGAGTTAGGCACTCTCATGTGAGGTGCCGGAATTGCTGGCTTGTATCCCACTACTCGCATCCATGAAACCATTGCTGAACAAAAAGAACGAGATCGAACAGGCGCTGGCCGCCTTCAAGAGCACCTTCATCACGGTCGGCGTCTTCAGCGCGATCATCAACATCCTGATGCTGACGCCGTCGATCTACATGCTGCAAGTCTATGACCGCGTGCTGGCCAGCCGCAACGAGATCACGCTGCTGATGCTGACCCTGCTGATGCTGGGCGCCTACGCCTTCATCGCCGGCCTCGAGCTGATCCGCTCCTTCGTGCTGGTCCGGGTGGGCGCGCGCTTCGACATGATCATGAACAAGCGCGTGTATACCGCCGCCTTCGAGCAGAACCTGAAGCAGGCCGGCGGCAATGCCGGGCAGTCGCTGAGCGACCTGACCAACCTGCGCCAGTTCCTGACCGGTAACGCGCTGTTCGCCTTCTTCGACGCGCCCTGGTTCCCGATCTACCTGCTGGTGATCTTCCTGTTCGAACCGACCCTGGGCCTGTTCGCGTTGGGCGGCACGGTGGTCCTGATCATCCTGGCCGTGGTCAACGAGCGCATCACGCGTAAGCCTTTGTCGGAAGCGAACACCATGTCGATCCAGGCCGGCACCCTGGCCACCAACAACCTGCGCAATGCCGAAGTCATCGAGTCGATGGGCATGCTGCCGAACCTGATGGGCCGCTGGTTCAAGATGCACGGCAAATTCCTGTCGCTGCAGGCCGACGCCAGCCAGAAGGCCGGCAAGATCGGTTCGGCCACCAAGTTCGTGCAGACCGCCCAGCAGTCGCTGGTGCTGGGCCTGGGCGCGCTGCTGGTGCTGGAGAACAAGATCACCCCGGGCATGATGATCGCGGCCTCGATCCTGGTCGGCCGCACCATGCAGCCGGTGCAGCAGGTGATCGGCGTGTGGAAGAACTGGAGCAGCACCCGCATGGCCTACGAGCGCCTGACCAAGCTGCTGGAAACGAATCCGGCGCGCGAAGCCGGCATGGCCCTGCCGAAGCCGCAAGGCCACCTGACCGTGGAAGGCGTCACCGCCGCGCCGCCGGGCGCCAAGAACCCGATCGTGCGCAATGTGAGCTTCGGCATCAAGCCGGGCGACGTGCTCGGTGTGATCGGCCCGAGCGGCTCGGGCAAGTCGACCCTGGCGCGCCTGCTGGTCGGCGTCTGGCCGTCGATGATGGGCAAGGTGCGCCTGGACGGCGCCGACATCTACCAGTGGAACAAGGCCGAACTCGGCCCGAACATGGGTTACCTGCCGCAGGACATCGAACTGTTCGCCGGCACCGTGAGCGAAAACATCGCCCGCTTCGGCGAAGTCGATGCCGAGAAGGTCGTGCTGGCGGCCAAGCGCGCCGGCGTGCACGACATGATCCTGCACCTGCCGAACGGCTACGACACCCAGCTGGGCGACAGCGGCGCCGGCCTGTCCGGCGGCCAGAAGCAGCGCCTGGGCCTGGCCCGCGCGATGTACGACGATCCGGCGCTGATCGTGCTGGACGAGCCGAACTCGAACCTCGACGAGGCGGGCGAGCAGGCCCTGGTGAACGCGGTGCTCGACCTGCGCAGCCGCGGCAAGACCATCGTCCTGATCACCCATCGTCCGAGCGCGATCAGCGTGACCACCAAGCTGCTGCTGATGCGCGAAGGCCAGGTCCACATGTTCGGTCCGACCGCCAAGGTGCTGGAAGCCCTGAAGGAACAGCAGAAGCAGGCGGCCCTGCCGGGTCCGGGCGCCACCGCCGGCGCCAAGCCGCCCGCGCCGGCCGCTCCGCCGGCGCCGCCGGCGCCGCCGGCGCCGCCAGCCCCTGCGCCAGCCCCGAACGACCAGCCCCAAGCGAGCGTTTGACCGACGACGGTCATTATTGGAGAACCGAATAGATGAAGTTGTTGAAGAGTAATACTACGGACGTGGTCGTGCACGACGTCGAGCCGACCGAAGTCAAGACCGATCCTAATCCGTACAGCAAGCTCGGCTGGCTGATCGTGCTGGCCGGTTTCGGCGGCTTCCTGCTGTGGGCGCTGCTGGCGCCGCTCGACAAGGGCGTGCCGCTGTCCGGCACCGTGGCCACCGAATCGAACCGCCAGGCCGTGCAGCACCAGGCCGGCGGCACCGTCCAGGAACTGCTGGTGCGTGACGGCGACGTGGTCAAGAAGGGCCAGGTGCTGGTGCGCATGAACCCGATCGTGGCCCGTTCCGCGGTCGAGGTCACCGACGCCCAATACCTGTCGGCGCTGGCCAACGTCGCCCGCCTGACGGCGGAACGCGATGGCGGCCGGACGATCAAGTTTTCGGAAGAACTGGAAAAGCGCCGCACCGAACCGCGCGTGATGGAATTGATGAGCACGCAGAACCAGCTGCTGATGGCGCGCCAGAGTTCGCTGCAAAATGAACTGGCCGGCATCGACGCCAGCATCGAAGGCCTCAAGATGCAGATCAGCGGCCTGCAGGAATCGCGCGACAGCAAGAAGGAGCAGGTCGAATTCCTGAAAGAACAGCTGGGCGGCATGCGCGACCTGGCCAAGGAAGGCTACGTCGCCCGCAACCGCCTGCTCGACCTCGAGCGCACCTATGCCCAGCTGGGTGGCGCCATCTCGGAAGACATCGGCAATATCGGCCGCTCGCAGCGCCAGGTGATCGAGCTGACGATGCGCCGCGCCCAGCGCGTGCAGGACTACCAGAAGGAAGTGCGCACCCAGCTGGCCGACTTCCAGCGCGAGGCCGACGGCCAGGGCGCGCGCCTGCAGGCGCAGCGCTTCGAGCTGTCGAACGTCGAAGTGAAGTCGCCTGCCGACGGCGTGGTGGTCGGCCTGGCGGTGTTCACCAACGGCGGCGTGGTGCCGGCCGGCTTCAAGATGATGGACATCGTCCCGAGCAACGCCCCGCTGATCGTCGACGGCCAGCTGGCGACCAACCTGGTGGACAAGGTGCACCCGGGCCTGCCGGTGGAGCTGATCTTCTCGGCCTTCAATACCAACAAGACTCCGCACATCGACGGCGAAGTGCTGTACATCTCGGCCGACCGCAGCGTCGACGAAAAGACCGGCGCGCCTTACTACAAGGTCCACGTCAAGGTGACCCCGGAAGGCCAGAAGAAGGTCGCCGCGCACAATATGGACATCCGCTCCGGCATGCCGGTCGAGCTGTTCGTGAAGACCGGCGAGCGCACGATGATGAGCTACCTGCTCAAGCCGATCATGGACCGCGCCCACTCGGCGCTGAGCGAGGAGTAAGCCATGGCGCGCATTCACGCATTTCGTCTGCGCACCCTGGCGGCCGGCGCGCTGCTGGCCGCGGGTTTCTGCGGCAGCGCCGGCGCGATCTCGCTGGAAGAAGCCTACCAGGCCGCGCTCAAGAACGATCCGACCTTCCGCATGCGCGAGTTCGAGGCCGAGAGTGGCAAGGAAAACCGCATCCTCGGCCGCGCCCAACTGCTGCCGCAGGTGTCGGCCAGCTATTCGTACAACCAGAACGTGACCGACCGCGAGACTTTCCAGGGCGTTAACCGGCCGCCGTCGATCGACCATCCAAAGTACGATAGTCGCTCGGCAGTGGTTCAGCTGCGTCAGCCGCTGT
The DNA here is from genome assembly GCF_000315425.1 of Massilia timonae CCUG 45783. Taxonomy (GTDB): domain Bacteria; phylum Pseudomonadota; class Gammaproteobacteria; order Burkholderiales; family Burkholderiaceae_D; genus Telluria; species Telluria timonae. Next base: position 1,915,045 of record NZ_JH992922.1, read on the forward strand.
TCAATATGGACGCCATCCAGCGTTATCGCCAGGGCAAGGTGCAGAGCGCCCAGGCCGAGCAGGCCTATGAAGCCGGCGTCGACGAGGTGTCGGTGCGGGTGGTGAGCGCCTATATGGACGCCCTGTTCGCCGAAGACCAGCTGGCGCTGGCGCGGGTGCAGCGCGATATGTATGCCGAGCAGCAGAAGGTCAATGATTTCCTGTTCCAGAAGGGCGAGGGCACCAAGACCGATTCGCTGGAAACCCGCGCCCGGCTCGACCTGGCCGAGGCCCAGCTGGTCGAGGCGCAAGACAATGTGGTCGCGGTGCGCAATACGCTGGCCGGCGTGATCGGCATGGATCCGGGCACGCTCGACCAGCTCGGCCCGAACTTCCGCCCGGTCACGCTCGACGTCGCGAGTTTCGAGGAATGGCGCAAGCTGGCCCTGGAGCGCAACAACACGCTGGCCGCGACCCGGCTTGGGGTGGAGAACGCGCGCCTGGACATCAACCGCAACCGCGCCGGCCACCTGCCGCGGGTGGACTTCGTCGCCGCCTACAGCAAGAGCGACAGCGAGACGCTGAATCTGCTCGGTACGGAGTCGACCAACCGCTCGCTCGGCGTGCAGGTGAACATCCCAATCTATTCGGGCGGCGCGATCAATGCCCAGACGCGCCAGGCGGCGGCCACCTACGGTCGCGCTCAGGCCGAACTCGACGCACGCACCAACGAGACCCTGATCGAACTGCGCCGCGCCCACGACCTGGTCATGAGCAGCGGCCGCAAGATCGACGCCCTGGCCAAGGCCGTCGAGTCGAGCAAGGAGCTCATGAGGGCCACCGAGCAGAGCATCAAGGGCGGGGTGCGCATCAACCTCGACCTGCTTACCGCCCAGCAGACGCTGTTCACCAGCCAGCGCGACCTGGCCCAGGCACGCTATTCTTACCTGGTCGGCCTGATGCGCCTGCGCGCGGCCTCCGGCACCATGGCGCCGGATGCGGTGCGCGAGATCGGCGCTTTCTTCCGCTAGGAATGATGGCGGGCCCTGGCAACCGGGCTCGCCGCTGCCTCTTCTTCAAACGGCGCCGATTGTGCGCCGTTTCTTTTTTCATCACCACACAGCATGGACCCGAAACGGCGCGACAGCGCGATCGCGGGCCGGTCGACCCAGCGCTCGAACAGCCATGCCGCGCCCACACAGGCGGTCATATACAGGACGAAGCCGATCCCGAGATGCAGCGCATCGCGCGGGAAGCGCGCATAAAACGCTGCCGACAGCGAGCACAGCACGATGAAATGCAGCAGGTAGATCGAAAACGAGATCCGCCCCAGGAACTGCACCAGCGGGCGGTTCAATAATCCTTGTCCCCAACCCGACAGCACCGCCGCGCACACGCAGACAGCGCCGATGGCGTTATAAAAACTCTTGACGTCCCAGATCTGCGGGTCGGGCAAAAAGCCGTACATGGTGCGGAAATGCTGGTAGGCGCCGAAATACAGGCCGGCGGCGAAGACCGCGAACTGGCCCGCGCGCGTCAGGCGCACGCGGTGCAGCGCGGCGCCCGCGAACAGGGCGATGTAATAGATCGACTGCTCCGCATGAATGGCGTGCAGCAGCAGGCACGCCAGCGCCATCGGCAGCAGCAGGTGGCGCGCAGGCTTGGCAAGAAAGAACAGCAAGATATAGATCGAGCCAATGAATTCGATCTTCAGTGTCCACAACGGCGGCAGGAACGACGCGCTGCCCAGCACGATCGACCCGAACAGCGCTTCCTTCAAGGCATCAAGGCCGGTCAGGTCCGCCGGGTAAAAGCTGGCCAGCCAATTCGTGGAGCCGGACAATTGCGCCGCCTGTCCCGTGTGCAGCAATCCGGTGGAATAAGCAAGCCAGGCCAGTCCGATCGCGGCCATGATCGGCAGGTTCAGGCGCAGATAACGCGACCACAGGCGGCGCTGCAATACGGGGCCGGCATTGTCGTGCTCGAACCAGGGTAGTGTCAGGACATAACCGGACAGGACGAAGAAAATCAGTACCGGAAAATGGCCGTTATAAAACAGGGTCAATGCCGGCGAGCCAAGTACGTCGACAAGCGGACCCGGCTCCACGGGACGGGGAAACAGCGCGCCATAGTTATAAAACAGCAGCGATGGCAGGAACGCGGCGATAAAGTGGGTAATCGTGACGCTCAATGCCGCCAGGCCGCGCAGGCCGTCCGCGCTCGTATTCTTCATATGGTTATCATCGGTGAGGCTGTTCCTCCCGTTCGGTAGAACGCAACAGCTTGGTAGTCCTGCAAAGGCACGATTATCCGACAATCGGCGCCGATCGGGCGATAAACCATCGAGTTCCCGTGTTCGATGACGAAGCATGCGCTGCCATTCATCTCGCTGGACTAAGATGAGTTATCCAATCAATAACGGAGGTAGAAAATGGCAGTGGAAGCTATCGAGGTCCAAAAACTGTATGTCGCGTATTTTGGACGTCCGGCCGATCCGAATGGCATGGAATACTGGACCGATGCGCTCGACACAGGGGCGATCTCGTTGGCGGATGTCTCGGATTCGTTCGCCGCTTCGCAGGAATACCGTGACACCTATGCCGGATTGGGTAACCGCGCCATCGTGAGCGAGGTCTACGACAACCTGTTCGGCCGTGCGGCCGACGAAGCCGGTTTGAATTATTGGGCCGACCTGATGGATCGCGGCATCGTCTCGATCGACGATGTGGTGAGGGATGTCTCCGAGGCCGCAGTGGGCGCCGACGACACCGCCTTCAACGGTAAGGTAGCGGCCGCCAGCATGTTCACCCTGCGTCTCGACGAAGCTGATGAGGTTGCCGCCTACCAGGGCGATGCGGCAAAAGAGATTTCGATGGAGTTCCTGGCGACAGTCAAGGATATAGAGAGCGCAGCCGACGCGCTGGATCCGGACGTCGTCGACGCGTGGATCGACCGCATCGTCGCTGCGCATACTGCCGAGGCCGTCCAACTTGTCGGCCAGGCGCCGGTAGCGGAAGCGCCGCCGCTCGGCTAAGGCAGCCGGGCGCGCTGCAGGCTTGCGCAGCCAGGCCGCGCACGCGCGGCCGCTGCGCAGGAACGGTCAGGCGGCAGGCTGAACCGCGGCGGCTTCGTCGGGCCTGTGCGCACCGGCGCAATGCGGGCACGACACGCCCACGACATAGCTCGGCGACAGCTGCTGGCGCGGCGTGACCACGGCGCGGCACGCGAAGCATTGCGCGGTCTCGGTCGGTTCCAGCTTCGGATTGAGGGCGGTGCGGTAATCGAACACGAAGCAGTCGCCCGTGTAGTGGTCGCCGCCGACTTCCTCGAAATACTTCAGGATGCCGCCCTCGAGCTGGTACACGCGTTCGTAGCCGATATTCTTCATGTGGATCGCGGCCTTCTCGCAGCGGATGCCGCCGGTGCAGAAGGTGACCACGGTCTTGCCGTTCAGCTCATCCTTGTGCTGGGCCGCGACGGCCGGGAATTCGGTGAATTTATCGATGCGGTAATCGAGCGTGTTGTCGAAGGTGCCCACGTCGACCTCGAAGGCGTTGCGGGTTTCCATCATGACGACTTCGACGCCGTCGTCGTCGTGGCCCTGGTCGAGCCAGCGCTTGAGGGTATGGGCATCGACCGCAGGCGCGCGGCCCAGTTCCGGCTTGATCAGCGGCATGCGCATGGTAATGATCTCTTTTTTGATCTTCACCAGCATGCGCTTGTGCGATTGCTCGCCCGACAGGCTTTCTTTCCACTCCAGGTCGGCCAGGCGCTCGTCGCTGCGCACCCAGGCCAGGTACTGGTCGATGTGCTCGCGCGTGCCCGACAGGAACATATTGATGCCTTCCGGCGTCAGCAGCACGGTCCCCTTCAAGCCAAGCTCGTTGCACAGGGCCTGGTATTGCGGGCGCAATTCCTCCAGGTTGTCGAGCGTGATGAACTTATAGGCGGCGATGTTGACGTACTGGTTTTGGGAGGACATGGTCGATGAGCCTTGCAAAGGCGGTTGGAAAGACAGGGCGATATTATAAGTCAGCAAGCGCGCCCGACCACATGGCGCTCCCGATTTGCGACGGAGTTGCGCCGCTCCTTCCCGCTGCTCATTCATGAAGAAGCGTCAGGAAGCGCGAGGGAGCACTCTTGTGTCGAAAAATCTTACAGTAAATACAATCCGATATTGCGAAAAATCAATTAAGTTGTTGATTATTAACACTAATGCATTGCTGGCATCTTAATTGCTTTATGGATCATGTTCTGTTTTTAATTACCATAACTAGGGATAAACAATGATTCGTAAATTTGCCTTCATCACTCTGGCACTCGCGACCGGCTTCGCATCGGCTGCGCAAATTCTGCCTTCGAAATCGTTCAGCACCAACGCCAATGATATCTACACTTACAGCTTCGACCAGGCGCAAACCGGCAGCTACATCCTGGACTTCACGTTCAGCTTCGACGGCAAGGTGCAGAACAACGATTTCCTCGGTGTATGGTTCGGCAATGCAGGCGTCGCCAAGAACTATGAAGGCCCGAATTTCGGATTCAAGGCCAACTGCAACGAACAAGGCACCTGCACCGACGATCTTTTCGTGCGTACGCAAGGAACCGGTGGTCATTTCATCGCGGGCAGCGACCTGAAGGAAGGCGAGACCTATCACCTCTTCGCACATCTCTACAAAAGCACTGCGAACGGCTTTTATGACCGCTTCGACCTGTGGCTGAACCCGACTGCAACCGAGATGCAAACGCTGACCGGCGCCGACGCTTCGGCCACCGAAAAGTCCAGCCTCAAGTCGTTCGACACCATTGGCATTCGCACCGCCAATGTCGACAACGGCCTGACGCTGAACGTCAACCCGGCCGAAGTCCCGGAGCCGGGCAGCGTTGCGCTGATGGGCCTCGCCCTGGCCGGCTTGGGCTTCATCCGCCGCAAGCGCGCCTGATCCGAAGGAGCCGATGTCGATAAAACCGCTGCTTCGGCAGCGGCTTTTCGGGTGCTCACAGTGCAAGCGCCAATGCCAGCGGACTTTCCTGGCGGCGTTGCAAGATATGGTCGCTGGACAGCGGTGGCCTGCTGGCCGTCGTCGAGGTCGTGTAAGCGAGCGTACCGGCGAACCGACACCGATGCGGGTGGCATGATGCTGTTCGACCCGATGGCACGGTCAGCTGTATGGACGATATCGTGGTGGTTGGTTCGACCGCAGCCTGATCGTAGCGTGTCACCTGGCTGGCGCCTCTGGCGACGCTCTTGCGCGTGCAGTCGGCAGGCCGAAGAACGACTACCTCTCGCCGTTTCCGGGTGCGCTGGATTGTCGGCCTTGGTCGCACCACCCCCATACTCCGCCTTCATCAGGTTGTCCGGCTCGCGGTAAAATACCCGGATGACTTCCCCGACTTTCACCCACCTGCGCGTCCACTCCGAATACTCCATCGTCGACGGCCTGGTCCGCATCGACGACCTGGTCAAGGCGGCCGTCAAGGACAACCAGCCGGCGCTGGCCGTGACCGACCTGGCCAACACCTTTTGCCTGGTGCGTTTCTACAAGGCCGCGCGCGGCAAGGGCATCAAGCCGATCGTCGGGGTCGACGCCTGGATCACCAACGACGACAACCGCGACAAGCCGCACCGCCTGCTGATCCTGGCCAAGAACCATACCGGCTACCTGCAGCTGTGCGACCTGCTGGCGCGCGCCTGGCTCACCAACCAGCACAAGGGCCGCGCCGAGATCCGCACCGAGTGGCTGGAGGCGCTGGCGACGTCCGTCTCGACCCTGCATCCCGACGAGCCCCAGGCCAACGCCCTGATCGTGCTGTCGGGCGCCCATTTCGGCGACATCGGCCAGGCGATCGAGAACGGCGATTTGCCGAAGGCCGAGGCGAACGCCCAGCGCTGGGCGCGCATCTTCCCGGGCCACTTCTATATCGAGATCCAGCGCGCCGGCCAGCCGAACCAGGAACAGCAGGTGCGCCACTCGGTGGCGCTGGCCGGCCGCCTGGGGCTGCCGGTGGTGGCCACGCACCCGGTGCAGTTCCTGGACAAGAGCGAGTTCATCGCCCACGAGGCGCGCGTCTGCATCGCCGAAGGCGAGATGCTGGCGAACGCCAAGCGCGTGCGCCGCTTCAACGAGAACATGTGCTTCAAGTCGCAGGCCGAGATGCTTGAATTGTTCAAGGACTTGCCGGGCGCGCTGGCCAACTCGGTCGAAATCGCCAAGCGCTGCAACGTCACGCTCACCCTGGGCAAGCCGCAGCTGCCGAACTTCCCGACCCCGGGCATGACGATCGACGAATTCCTGGTCGCGGAAACGAAAAAAGGCCTCGAGGAGCGCCTGGTCCAGCTGTATCCCGACCCGGCCAAGCGCGAGCAGGAACGGCCGCGCTACGAGGCGCGCCTGGAGTTCGAGAACAACACCATCATCAAGATGAAGTTCCCGGGCTACTTCCTGATCGTGGCGGAGTTCATCCAGTGGGGCAAGAACAACGGCGTGCCGATCGGCCCGGGCCGCGGCTCGGGCGCGGGTTCCCTGGTCGCCTACGCCCTCAAGATCACCGACCTCGATCCGCTGAAGTACAACCTGCTGTTCGAGCGTTTCCTGAATCCCGAGCGCGTCTCGATGCCCGACTTCGACATCGACTTCTGCCAGGAAAAGCGCGAACTGGTGATCCAGCACGTGAAAGACCTGTACGGCCGCGACGCGGTGTCGCAGATCGCCACCTTCGGCACCATGGCGGCCAAGGGCGCGATCCGCGACGTCGGCCGCGTGCTCGACTTCGGCTACAACTTCTGCGACGGCATCTCCAAACTGATCCCGTTCAAGCCGGGTAAACCAGTTTCGATCGCCGAGGCGATCGAGGAAGAGCCGCTGCTCAAGGAGCGCCTCGAGAACGAGGAAGAAGTGAAACAGCTGCTCGACCTCGCGCAGCAGGTCGAGGGCATCACGCGCGGCATCGGCATGCACGCCGGGGGCGTCCTGATCGCGCCGGGCAAGCTCACCGACTTCTGCCCGCTGTACACCCAGGGCGGCGACGCCGGCGTGGTCTCGCAGTACGACAAGGACGACGTGGAGGCCGTGGGCCTGGTCAAGTTCGACTTCCTGGGCCTGACCACGCTCACGATCCTCGACCGCGCCGTCAACTACATCAAGGATCTCGATCCGGCCGAGGCGGATTTCGACCTGGCCGCGCTGCCGCTGGACGACCGCGCGTCGTACAAGCTGCTGTCCGAGGCCAAGACGGTCGCGATCTTCCAGCTGGAATCGCGCGGCATGCAGGGCATGCTGAAGGACGCGCGTCCCGACCGCTTCGAGGACATCATCGCGCTGGTGGCGCTGTACCGTCCGGGTCCGATGGACCTGATCCCCGACTTCTGCAAGCGCAAGCACGGCGAAAAGTTCGACTATCCCGACCCGCGCACCGAGTCGATCCTGTCCGAGACCTACGGCATCATGGTCTACCAGGAGCAGGTGATGCAGATGGCGCAGATCGTGGGCGGCTACTCGCTGGGCGGCGCCGACATGCTGCGCCGCGCGATGGGCAAGAAGAAGGCCGAAGAGATGGCCGAGCACCGCGAGATCTTCCGCGCCGGCGCCGCCAAGGACGGCCTGTCGACCGAGAAGGCCGACGAGATCTTCGACCTGATGGAAAAGTTCGCGGGCTACGGCTTCAACAAGTCGCACGCAGCCGCCTATGCGCTGCTGTCGTACCACACCGCCTACCTGAAGGTGCACCATACCGCCGCGTTCATGGCAGCCAACATGTCGCTGGCGATGGAAGACACCGAGAAGATCAAGATCCTGGTCGAGGACGCGAAAGAAGTCTGCAAGCTCGTGATCCTGCCGCCGGACGTCAACGAATCGCAGTTCCGCTTCACGCCGGAAGGCGAGCCGAGGTCGAAGACCGGCAAGCAGGTGACCAATATCCGCTACGGCCTGGGCGGCGTGAAAGGCGCGGGGCAGGGCGCGATCGAAGCCATCATCGCCGCGCGCAAGGAGGGCGGCAAGTTCAAGGACCTGTTCGATTTCTGCAAGCGGGTCGACCGCAAGCAGATCAACCGCCGCACCATCGAGTCCCTGATCCGCGCCGGGGCGATGGACGCCTTCGGCGTCGACCGCGCCGTGCTGCTGGCGTCGGTGGCGTTCGCGATGGAAGCGGCCGGCCAGGCGGCGGCGGCGGCCAACCAGGTCAGCCTGTTCGGCGGCGACGATTCCGACCTCGTGGCGCCGCCCGAGTACGTCAAGGCCACGCCCTGGACCGACCGCCAGAAGCTGTCCGAAGAAAAGATCGCGCTCGGCTACTACCTGTCGGGCCATATGTTCGACTCGTACGCGCAAGAGGTGCGGCGCTTCGCCAAGACCAAGCTGAAGGACCTGGAGCCGTCGCGCGACCCGCGCATGATGTGCGGCGTGATCACGGGCGTGCGCACCCAGATGACCCAGCGCGGCAAGATCCTGATCGTGGCGCTGGACGACAAGACCGCGGTGCACGAGGTGACGATCTACAGCGAGGTGGCCGAGGCCAACAAGCACGCCCTCAAGGAAGACGAGTTCCTGCTGGTGGTCGGCAAGGTGTCCGAAGACCGCTTCAACGGCGGCCTGCGCATCACGGCCGAGAAGGTGTTCGACATCGCGGCGTCGCGCATCCAGTACGGGCACAAGCTCGAGATGGACCTGAGCACGTCGATCGACCCGGCGAAGATCGCCGACGTGCTGCAGCCCTACCGGGTGCAGGACGGGATGCCGGTCAGCCTGCGGCTGGAGACGAATGGCATTCCCTACGTCATGCAGCTGGGCGACGACTGGCGCGTGGCGCCATCCGACACGCTCAAGCAGGCGCTCGAGCTGACGCTGGGGGCGAAGGACGTGGCGGTCGAATACTGATCGGGTGTTGGCGCGTCCTTGAACCCTGCCGTCGTCAAGACTGCGGGTGTTCGCGCAACCCGATCGTGGCCTGGGTCGTGCCGTTCGCGGCCCGCTCCAGCACCACCTTGCGGTTGCTCGATTCCTGGTCGCGCTGCGCCTCGCGGTGCCACAGGTGCAGCACCTCGGTGGCCAGCGCGCCGTCCTTGCGCAGCACGCCGGCGTGGAACAGGCGCACCACCAGGTCCGAATCCTCGTGGCCCCAGCCGGTGAAGCTCTCGTCGAAGCCGTTCACCTTCACCAGGTCCGATTTCCACACCGCCAGGTTGCAGCTCTTGATGCGGCGCCAGCTGAACTTGCGCCGCACACGGCCGAGGTCGGGCCAGCGCAGCATGGTCTGGATCACCTTGTTCATGTCGCCGGCGAGGCGGTGACGCAGGCGTTCGCCCACGCTCATGCCGGCGACGTCGATGTGCTCGCGCAGCGCACGTTCGGTCAGTCCCTGGCTCAGGAGGATGCGGCTGCCCGACACCAGGAAGCCGGGCTGGGCCAGCGCGCGGTGGCGGCGGATGAAGTCGCGTTGCGGGACGCAATCGCCGTCCAGGAAGATGATATAGTCGCCTGTTGCCGCCAGGGTGCCGCGGTTGCGCGCCATGGCGGCGCGAAAGCCTTCGTCCGGCTGCCACACGTGCCTGACGGGCACCGGCGCCCCGGCCGCCAGGCGCTCGATGCAGTCCCGCGTGTTGGCAGTCGAGCCGTCATCGGCGATAATGATTTCGAAATTCTTGTCGTCCTGTAAAAAACAGGCTTCCACCACCGCCTCCAGGGCGTCGGGCCGGTTGTACGTGGTGATCACGACCGAAATTGTCTGTGTTTGCTGCATTGCTGTCCGATTTTAGGCCTAGGCCGCAAGAATATCCCACAAGAACCTGAATGAACAATAAGCCGATGATGTCCCGGGAGCCAATGCAGGTTTGGATCGGCTTCCAGGTGTTCCTGTTTCCCTTCCTTAGCCTGACCACGCCTTCCGGCATCGGATTTTCCAGCCTCCTGTTCCTGCTGACGGCCCTGTGCGTGCCGCGCAAGGCCTGGGCGGCCTTGACGCCGCACTGGAAAGAGATCCGCTGGGTGGTCGCCGCCTTCTGGTTCCAGTTCGCGCTGGCCATCGTGGCCGTGCTGGTCCGGCCCGAAGCCGGCCTCGATTTCCTCGACAAACCCTCGCGCATGCTGCTCGGCCTGAGCTGCATGGCCCTGGTCCTGCTGGCGCGGCCTTCGCCCGCCACCCTGTGGTGGGGCGTGGTGGCCGGCAGCGTGGCCGCGTTGCCCTTCGTCGCCTGGCAGCGCATCGTGCTGCAGGTCGAGCGCCCCGGCGGCTTCCTGAACGCGATCACCTTCGGCGACCTGGCGCTGGTGCTGGGCCTGGTGGCGCTGACGGCGGCGATCGACTATCGCCACCATACCCGCAAGGCGATGCTGGCCGGGATCGGGGCGCTGGCCGGGCTGGCCGCCTGCATGCTGACCGGCACCCGCGGCGCCTGGGTCGCGCTGGCGCTGGCCGCGCTGCTGTTCCTGAGCTATGCCCAGCTGCTGAAGAGCCGCAAGGTGCGCCTGCTGCTGGCCGGCAGCTTCGCCCTGGTCGGCGCCGCCTTCTTCGTGCCGGCCACCGGCATGCAGGAACGCGCGCTGCAGGGCGTGGACGACGTCCAGACCTGGGTCGACGGCGGCAACGTCTTCACCAACGTCGGCACCCGGCTCGAATTGTGGAAGGGCGCGGCGATCCTGATCGAGGAGCGGCCGCTGTTCGGCCTGGACCGCAACACGGTGCGCGCCGAGATCCGCCGCCTGGTGGAAGAGGGCACGCTCGATCCGGCGATCCTGTCGCTCGAACACCTGCATAATGACGCCCTGCAGGCGCTCGCCACCGGCGGCGTGTTCGGGCTGGCGGCCTGGATCGGCATCCTGGCGGCGCCTTTCGTTTTCTTCGCGCGCCAGCTGGGCCGCAGCAGCGCGGACCGCGCGCTGGGCGCCAGCCTGCCGCAATTCGCGCCGGCGCTGGCCGGCATGCTGGTGGTGCTGTGCTACTTCAGCTTCGGCCTGACCGAAGTCATTTTCTGGTCCCTCAAGGGCAGCATGTTCTATGCGCTGATGGTGTTCCTGCTCATGGGATTCTGCCTGGCCGCCCGGCCGGCAAGGGAAGCAAAGGTTGAACAACGTGGAAACTAACCTCATCGTCCGGCGCCTGCTCGCGCTGGTCAAACCGTATCAGTCGCGCGCCTGGATGGCGCTGCTGTCGATGGCCATCACGGCCGCCACCCAGCCGCTGCTGGGCGAGGCGCTCAAGGTCCTGCTCGACGACGGCTTCAAGGAGAACATCGACTTCAGCCTGTGGTGGATCCCGGCGATCCTGGTGTCGATCTTCATCCTGCGCGGCATCGGCACCTTCGGCACCGCCTACTTCAACAACTGGGTGCTGTCTCGAGTTCTTAACGACATGCGCGCACTTGCTTTTGAACGTGTTTTGCGCCTGCCGGTGGCGCGCTACCAGGACGAATCGACGGGCAAGATCATCAACACCGTGGTCAACGACGTGCGCCAGGTGGTGGACATGATCCAGTCGGTGTTCGTGGCCTGCGTGCGCGACGTGCTGGTGGTGATCGGCCTGCTCGGCACCCTGCTGTACCTGAACTGGAAGCTGACCCTGGTCGCCATCATCGTGATCCCGCTGACCGCCGTCATCGTGCGCACCACCACCAAGCGCCTGCGCAACCTGAACCGCGAGAGCCAGCGCGTCACCGCCGAGATGACCGGCGTGGTCGAGGAAGCCGCGCGCGGCCACCAGGTGATCCGCGTGTTCTCGGGCGAGAAGTACGAGCGCCAGCGCTTCCACAAGCGCAGCGAAGCCCTGCGCGGCTTCTCGCAGCGCATGACGGTGGCCTTCGCCGCCACCACCCCGGTGACCCAGATCGCCACTTCCCTGGCGTTGTCGCTGGTGATTGTGCTGGCGATCCAGGCCGACATGACGGTGGGCGAGTTCACCCAGTTCGTGACCATGATGCTGATGCTGCTCACGCCCCTGAAATCGCTGGCCGAGGTGAACGGCCCGATGCAGCGCGGGATGGCGGCGGCCGAGACGGTGTTCGGGATCATCGATTCGGAGCCCGAGGCCGACACCGGCAGCCGCGAACTGGGTCGCGCCAAAGGCCACCTGGTGCTGGAGAACGTGGTGTTCCGCTATCCGAACGCGCTCAATCCGGCCATGAATGGCGTCTCGCTGGAGGTCAAGCCGGGGCAGACGGTGGCGCTGGTGGGCGTGTCGGGCGGCGGCAAGTCCACTTTCGTGAACCTGGTCACGCGCTTCTACGATCCGGAAGCCGGCCGCCTGCTGCTCGACGGCGTGCCGTACACCGACATCAGGCTGGCCTCGCTGCGCGGCCAGCTGGCGATGGTGAGCCAGAACGTGGTGCTGTTCGACGATACGCTGGCGGCGAATATCGCCTACGGCGCCGAGCAGGTCGACTACGAGCGCCTGGCGGCGGCAGTCCGGGCGGCTCATTTGACCGACGTGGTGGCGCGCCTGCCGGACGGCATCGACACCCGCATCGGCGAGAACGGCTCGCGCCTGTCGGGCGGCCAGCGCCAGCGGGTGGCGATCGCGCGCGCGATCTACAAGGATGCGCCGCTGCTGATATTGGACGAGGCCACGTCGGCGCTGGACAACGAGAGCGAACGCGCGGTGCAGGCGGCGCTCGACACGCTGATGGCCGGCCGCACCACGATCGTGATCGCGCACCGCCTGTCGACGATCGAACGCGCCGACCGGATCGTGGTGATGGAGGCCGGGCGTATCGTGGAGCAGGGGACGCATGACGAACTGCTGGCGATGAAGGGCATGTATGCCAATCTGTATCACCTGCAGTTCACGGCCGAGGCGAAATAACCACCGCCGCCCCACGTGCCGGCGCGCTCAGCGCGCGTAATGCGCCGCTTCCCCCGCCTGCTCGTGGCCAAGGCTGACGCCATTGGCCCTTTCCTGCACCGCTTCCACATACCGCTTGAGCGCATCGTCCAGCGACGGCAACAGCAGGCCGCGCTCGCTGCTCAGGGCGCTGTAGCCCGGCCGGCGCGCGGCGTAGCCGCACTCCTCGACCGAGACTTCCTGAAGCCGCTCGCTCGAGACGCCGGCCGCCGCGCAGGCGCGCCGGGCCAGCTCGAACCAACTGACCGCCTCGCCGTTGGTCAGGTGCCAGATCCCGCGCTCGCGGTCGATCAGCAGGTCGAGCGACACGTTGACCAGGTCGGGCACGTAGGTCGGCGACACCGTCACGTCGCTCGCCGCCTGGAACGGCAGGCCGACGTCGAGCGCGTTCAGGGCCTGGGTCACGAAGTTTTGCTGGTCCCAGGGGCCGAAGAAGGAACTGGTGCGGATCACCAGCGCCTGCGGATCGGCGTCCAGCACGCGCTGCTCGGCCTCCAGCTTGCTGCGGCCGTACACGCCGAGCGGGTTGGCCAGGTCGGACTCGACATACGGCTGTTCCCTGGCGCCGTCGAACACCAGGTCGCTCGAGAAGGTCATGAAGCGCAGCGCATGGCGGATGCAGGCCAGCGCCAGCACGGTCGGGCCCAGCGTGTTCTCGCGCATGCAGCGGTCGAAGTCGGCTTCGGCCTCGTCGACCCGCACGTAGCCGCCGGCATTGACGATCGCCCACGGCTTGAAGCGCACGATCGCCGCTTCCACCGAGGCCGGGTCGGTGATGTCCATCTCCTGGCGCGTCAGCACGTGGCAGGCCAGGTTGCGCTTTTCGCAGATGCGCTTGAAGCTTGAGCCCAGGGTGCCGCTGGCGCCCGAGATCAGGATCGGCTGCACGGGGCTCGACTTGAACTGGCTGCGCACGGCGATGTCGGCCACCGCGGTGCGGGTCGCGACTGGTTTGCACAGGAAGCGGCCCGGCCGGCGCCACCAGCCTTCGCCCTGCAGCACCGGATTCGATAGCGGCCGCTTGCTGGCCAGCTCGCGCATCAGGGTGGCGACCGCGGTCGGCCGCGGCGCCGGGCCGCGCACGTCGAACGGGCCCGGCTCGTAGTAGCCGCGGCATTCGGTCACCAGGCAGTTCCAGTCGAAGGAGCCGAGCAGGGCCCACACCGTGACCGCGCGCACGTCGGCGCCTTGCTGGCGCGCCTTGAGCGCGGCATTCCAGATCTCGAGCAGCCAGCGCATCTGGTCTTCGCGGTTGGCGTCGATATGGGCTTCGGTGATGGCGATCGGCAGCCCATAGCGTTCCCAGGTCTCCATCAGCAGCGGGGCGATCCCCGGCGTGGGCGTGGCCAGCGCGCGCGGCGCCTCGACGTCGGCGTGCGGCACGCCGCGAAACACGTGGCGATGGGTTTCAGGATAGCGCTCGGGACGATGGTCGAGCCAGCGCTCGCTGGTGATGTAGTAGTTCACGCCAACGACGTCGGGCGGGCAGGGGTTGTCGCGGAACCAGCGCAGCTCTTCCTCGCCGGCGCCGGAGTCGAGCAGGTAACGCCACAGCTTGTGGTTCTCGTCGATCATCCCGCACAGCAGGTCCCAGGCCAGCCAGCGGCGCTCGTTGAAGAAGCCGGTGATCTCTTCCATCTCGGGGGTGCCGTAGGTCTTCGACAGGTCGTCGGTCTGGACCAGTTTGGCCTGCGGATTGACGGCGCGGATCGCGCGCATCGACAGCACGGTGGCGCGGCATTGCACCAGCAGGGCGCGGATGAAGGTGGCTTCGTCGCCGCCGTGCGGATACCAGACCCCGGCCAGGCCCGAAAAGCGCGCCGTGGTGCAGATCTCGTTGACCGGCGTGTAGTACTCGATCCAGGGATAGCGCGCCGCCACCGCGCCGGCGTATTCGGCCAGCAGGTCGGGGAAGGCGGGATCGATCAGGCTGGTGTGGCGCGGGCCGCTGCCGTGGTGGACCAGGCCCACGATCGGCGTGACGCCCAGCTGGCGCAGCGCCGGCAGGCGTTCGTCCGGCCACGACCAGTCGGCCTTGTCGACGCCGTCGGGAGCGGTGCGTTCCCACAGCACCGGATAGCGGATCGCCCCGATGCCGAGGGAAGCGAAGCGTTCGATGTCCTGCAGGCGCCCGGCGTGGCCGTTGCGGTCCATCTGGCTGAAGTAATTGTCGCGTACGCGGTTGACCGTGCATTCGAGACCGCCCCAGAGGGCGAGGTCCGGCGTGGAAGAGTCGGTGTGAATATTCATGAAGTCCGTACCTGCGTAATGAACACAGATCCCAGCCTAACGGCCCGGTGCAACGGGCTATGTGAAGTAGCCAACACAATTCGGACTTTTCGGACAAATCCTACTTTCTGTAGGCATTTCTTTATTTACCCTTTATAAGTCAAAGACTTACAGCTATTTACCCGAAGCTTGTGACATCCAGGCACCGCCGTCGGGTCCGGCATGAACCGCTACTGCACCGTTGGCGCGCCGCCGGCCCGCGGTTCGGGAGACAATGTGCGCCAGGATGATATGGAAGGGAACGAGGCATGTACATGGTGTACTGGACGGTCGTGGATGACGAGGGGGCGCAGCCGCATTCCGAATCGTTCGATACCAGCGAGATGGTGGCGGCGATGCAGTTCATGGAAGCGCTGCGCGCGCGCCAGCGCGCCGGCGAAGGCGTGCGCTTCATCACCATGTGCTCGGAGCATCCGGACGTGGTCGGGCATCCGGGCGTGGACGTCACCGGCCCCGATTACAACTGGAAGAAGCGGCGAAGGTAAGGAACTTGGGGGGATAGCGCCAGTGGCGGGAATGACGTGTCACGGCAGGCGGCTCTTCAGGATCTTGCCGCTCGGCGCCGCCGGCAGCGCGTCCATGAACACGATGCGCGCCGGGCGCTTGTAGGGCGCCAGGCGCGGGCGCAGCCAGGCCTGCAGCGCCGCCTCGTCGACCCCGCGCGCCTCGACGAAGGCCACCACTTCTTCCTCGGCCGCCGGCAGCGGCCGGCCCACCACGGCCGATTGCACGACCGCCGGATGCGCGTTCAGCGCCGTCTCGACTTCCAGCGGATAGACGTTGAAGCCGGAGCGGATGATCAGCTCGCGCGTGCGGCCCAGCAGGAACAGGGCGCCGTCGGGATCCTGGCGCGCCAGGTCGCCGGTCGCCAGCCAGCCTTCCGCACGCAGTGCGGCGCTGCTCGCGGCCGGGTCGCGGTAGTAGCCGCGCATGCGTCCCGGACTGCGTATCCACAGCTCGCCGGCCTCGCCCTGCGCCACGTCGAGACCATCGCGCGCCACGATGCGCACCTCGACGCCGGGGATCGGCAGGCCGACCGACGTGTCGGTGCGCGGGGCGTCCAGGCGGGTCTGGCTGACGGTCGGACCGCCCTCGGTCAGGCCGTAGCCGTTGTGCAGCGGCAGGCCGAACGCGGCTTCGACCGCGCGCTTGAGGCTTGGGTCGAGCGGCGAGCCGCCGGCGTAGCAAAAGCGCAGGCGCGACGACAGCGGCCTGGCCGCGTCCTCCACGATCGCCAGCAGGCGGGCATACATCGCCGGCACGCCCTGCACGATGGTCAGCTCGCCGGCGCGGATCGCGGCCAGCAGGGCCCGGGCATCGAAACGCGGCGCCAGCTGCAGGCAAGCGCCCGCGTACAGGGTGCCGAGCAGCACCGAGGTCAAGCCATAGACGTGGGAGATCGGCAGGCCGCCCCAGGCGCGGTCTTCCGGGTTCAGGCCGCGCAGCCGGCTCGAGGTCGCGGCCACGAACAGCAGGCCGGCGTGGCTCAGCATCACGCCCTTGGGCTGGCCGGTGGTGCCGGTGGTGTACATCAGGGCCGCGACCTGGTCGGCGCCCGCGTCCGCCGGCTCGGGCGCGCAGGCGGTGTCGAGCGGGCCGGCCAGCAAGCCGTCAGTCACGCGGCCCGCGCCCGCGCAGGGCAGGGCGCCGCTGCGCGCCGCGTGACGGGCGGCGTCCGGCGAGTTGGCCGTGAGGTAGAGCGCGCGCCGCGCGCCGCTGTGCGCGCGGATGGTGTCCAGTTCGCCCTCGCTCAGGCGGGCGTTGACGATGACGCTCCAGGCGTCGATGGCGGCGGCGGCGAACAGCAGCGCCACCTGGGCCACGCAGTTCTCGGCCACCAGCAGCACGCGGTCGCCGGGGCGCACGCCGAGATCGCGCAGCAGCGCCGCATACGCATCGGCGGCGCCGGCCAGCTGCGCATACGACCAGGTGCGGCCGTCCTCGACGAGGGCCGGGGCGTCCGGGCGACGGGCGGCGCCATGGCGCAGGATGTCGCTGATGCGGCGAAATTCGGTGGACTGCATGACGGTGAGTGGATCGACGGGCAGACTTTATACCGCCTGGCGCGGCGCATCGCAAGCGAACTTGCATAAAAGTAAATGATTTCAGCCGTGCGCCGGCCCTGGAGGTTTATACTATTTTTGTAAAACCGCCAACAACCAACAGGAGACAGTGTCTTGGCCAGGAAGGACGCAAGCGGCAACGGGTTGCACAGCGTGATGCGCAGGGATGCGCGCCATGGGTCTGCGGCCGGCCGGCCGGTGCTGTCCGAGGCGCGCGCCGTCCTGACCCACGAGGTGCTGGCCATCGACGAACGCGGGCGCCGCTCCGGCATCGCCATCCCCGCCGAACGGCCGCTGACGATCTACGTCGACCGGCGCGAGCTGGTCACCCTGATGACGCTGGGCGGCGCGCCCGAGGCGCTGGTGCTGGGCTACCTGCGCAACCAGCGCCTGGTGCGCGCGCTGGAAGACATCGTGTCGATCCAGGTCGACTGGTCGGTGGACGCGGTGGCCGTGGTCACGCGCCACGGCATCCAGGACGTCGAGGCGCGCACCGCGAAGAAGGTGGTCACCACCGGCTGCGGCCAGGGCTCGGTGTTCGGCGGGCTGATGGACGAAGTGGACCAGATCGCGCTGCCTGCCGACGCGCGCCTGGCGCAATCGAGCGTCTACCGCATCGTCGACACCATCCGCACCCAGCAGTCGGTGTACAAGCAGGCCGGCTCGGTGCACGGCTGCGCCCTGTTCACGGAGGGCGGCGAATTGCTGTACTTCGTCGAGGACGTGGGCCGCCACAACGCGGTCGACGCCATCGCCGGCCTGATGTGGCTGGACGGCGTGGAGGGCGCCGACAAGGTGTTCTATACCACCGGCCGGCTCACGTCCGAGATGGTGATCAAGGGCGCCCAGATGGGCATTCCCTTCCTGCTGTCGCGCTCGGGCACGACGCAGATGGGCCAGATGGTGGCCGAGCGGGTCGGCATGTCGCTGCTGGCGCGCTGCAGCGGGCGCCATTTCCTGCTGCTGGCCGGGCATGAACGCCTGGTGTTCGAGCCGCAGCTGCTGGATACGCCCTACGTTCGTCCCGACCTGCGCGATTAGATGGCCCTGCTGGACGCCACCGCGCACGCCTTCGCGCTGCTGTTCAGCGGCGACGCGGCCCTGTGGCACATCGTCTGGGTCTCGCTCAAGACCAGCCTGCTGGGGCTGATGCTGGCCACGCCGCCGGCGGTGCTGCTCGGCTACCTGATCGCCATGCACCGCTTTCCGGGGCGCCGCATCGCGGTCTGGCTGGCCCAGGCCGCGCTGTCGCTGCCCACCGTCCTGATCGGCCTGCTGCTCTACCTGATGCTGTCGCGGCGCGGGCCGCTGGGCGGGCTCGAATGGCTGTTCTCGCAGCCGGGCATCGTGCTGGGACAATGCATCATCGGCTTGCCGGTGCTGCTGGCCTTCACGCTGGCGGCGGTGCAGGCGCTCGACCCGCGCTACGCCGAGACCGCGCTCGCCCACGGCGCTTCGCGTGTGCGCGTGATGTTCACCGTGCTGCACGAGGCGCGCTACGGCGTGATGGCGGCCGTGATCAGCGGCTTCGGGCGCGTGATCTCGGAAGTCGGTTGCGCGCTGATGGTGGGCGGGAATATCGAGGGCGAGACGCGCACCATCACCACCGCGATCGCGCTCGAGACCAGCAAGGGCGAATTCGCCCAGGGCATCGCGCTGGGCATCGTGCTGGTGACCCTGGCGCTGCTGATGAACGGCGTGCTGGTGCTGCTGCAGGGCGAGGCGCACAACCCCGGGGCCCGGCTATGACGGCACTACTCACGGTGCACGGCCTGCGCAAGGCCTACGGCGAGCGCCTGCTGTTCGACGTCGCCCGGCTCGAGATCGAGAAGGGCGGCGCCTACGTGCTGACCGGCGCCAACGGCACCGGAAAAAGCACGCTGCTGCGCATGCTCGGCGGCCTGGAACGTTGCGACGCCTGCACGGTCGAATTCGAAGGCAGCCGCCTGCCGCTGTACCCGTATCCGCGCCAGCTGCGGCGCGGCATCGTCTACGTGCACCAGCACCCGATCATGTTCTCGACCAGCGTCGGCCACAACATCGCCTACGGCCTGCTGGCGCGCGGCGTGGACCGGCAACTGGTGCGCGGCCTGGTCGACGAGGCGATGGCCTGGGCCGGCGTGCTGCACCTGCGCGACAACGATCCTGCGCGCCTGTCGGGTGGCGAGAAGCAGCGCGTCGCGCTGGCGCGCGCGCGCGTGCTGCAGCCGCGCCTGTTGCTGCTGGACGAACCCACGGCCAACCTCGACGGCGCGGCGCGCGAGCAGGTGATCGGGCTGATCCCGACCCTGGTCGAGCAGGGGGCCAGCGTGGTGATGGCCTGCCATGACCGCGACCTGATCAACCTGCCCGGTGTGCGACGGCTCAAGCTGCGCGAGGGGCGATTGGAAGTACGCTGAACCACGTCCCATTACAACAAGGAGAAAGACCATGCAACGCCGTTCACTGCTCGCCGTCCTGCTGTGCGCCACCTTCGCCTCGCCTTCGCTGCTGGCGCAGGAGGTGATCAAGCTGTCCACCACCACCAGCACCGAGAACTCGGGCCTGCTCAAGCACCTGCTGCCGGTGTTCGAAGCCAAGACCAATACCAGGGTCCACGTGATCTCGGTCGGCACCGGCAAGGCGCTCGAACTGGCCAAAAACGGCGACGTCGACGTGACTCTGGTCCACGCGCGCGAGATGGAAGACAAGTTTGTCGAAGAAGGCTGGGGCGTGGACCGGCGCGACGTGATGTACAACGACTTCATCGTGGTCGGCCCGGAATCCGACCCGGCGCGCATCAAGGGCTCGAAGGACGTGGTCGACGCCTTCAAGCGCATCGCCGGCGCGAACGTCAAGTTCATCTCGCGCGGCGACAACTCGGGCACCGACGTGATGGAAAAGGGCTACTGGCAGCGCGCCGCCGTCAAGCCGCAGGGCGCCAACTACGTGTCGGCCGGCCTGGGCATGGGAGAAGTGCTGAACATGGCCGCCGAGATGCGCGCCTACACGCTGACCGACCGCGCGACCTATGGCGCCTACAAGGCGAAGACGGGGCTGGCCATCGTGGTGGAAGGCGACAAGCGCATGTACAACCCCTACGGCATCATCGCGGTCAATCCCGCGAAGCACGCGGGCGTGAACTACAAGGGAGCGAAACAGCTGATCGAGTGGATCACCTCGCCCGAAGGGCAGGCGCGCATCGCCTCGTTCAAGCCGGCCGGCGAGCAGCTGTTCTTCGCGCCGCTGCGCTAAAAGCCTGTCAGCGCGCCGGGTCGTTCATGCCGGTCAGGCTGACCACCTGGCCGTCCTTGACCACGACGCCATCCTCGAGCACGAACGTCGAGGCGCCGTTGACGTCCGGGAGTTCGAGCTCGATCGTGTCGCCGCGCTGCACGAAGCTGCCGCGCGCCGCGCAGGTGCCGAACATCGGCGTCGGCTTGAGCCCGGACGCGTCGGCCAGCAGGAAGAAGAACAGGGTCTCGCAGCTGGCGCCGCGCCCGCCGCTGCTGGCCATCAGGATCGCCTCCTTGCCGCCCGAGAGCGTAAAGCTGCGCAGCGGGAACTGCCAGCCGGCGTCCTCGCCGCTGAACAAGACCCTGCCGCCCAGGGTGACGGCGCGGCTGCCGTCGGCATTCGTGCGGCGGTCGAGCAGGCCGGCGACGGTCGACAGCGAGGCCGGCAGGTTGTCGGCATTGCTGTCGACGAGGCCGCGCGCGGTGACGGCGGCGTCGTTCGCCCGCGCCGGCGCTTCGTCCTGATCGCGCTGCACCGTGACCGCGCGGCCGGCCTCGTCGACGTCGGGCGCGAGCATGGCGGCCAGCACGCCCAGGACGATGGCGGCGATGGTGATGCCGATCCCCCACTGCGACCACTTTCGCTGGACCCGGTTGAAGTGTTCCAGGCTGTCCCACTGCTTGTTCTTCCAGGCCATCTCGCGCCCCTTGAAGCCGAGCCAGAACGCCATGATCCAGCCGACATAGGGAACCATCGCCAGCAGCCCGATCCAGCTGCGGTTGCCGATCGCCCAGATCCAGTTGAGCAGGAAGGCGCCCCAGCTCCAGCCCTTTACTCCTTCCGGAATGCCGTCCGGGATGTCGCCATCCATGCGCGGCGCCGGCGCGGAAGGCTTGTCCAGGTTGACCGGGCTCGTGCCGGCGGCCTTGCCGCACACGGAGCAATAGGCGGCGTCGGGCGCCATCTGCGCGCCGCAATGTGAACAGAACATCGGAAGTCTTTCCTGCAGGTTAAAAAAACGGCGCCGCGAACTGCGCGGCGCCGCTGGACGATTATAACGATCGGCGCGGGTGGGAAACTAACTCTTTCCCACCGTGGCCGGGATCAGACCGATGGCGGATCGGTCTCGCGCGCGAACACGCGGTGCGCGCTCAGGGCCGTCTTGAAGGCGTCGAGCGCCGCGTCGGCATTGGCCGGGTCGCCCAGGATCAGTCCCGGATCGGCCGAACCGTCGGGCAGCTTCTGCGGGATCATGGCTTTCGTCAGCAGGTCGGAACCGCTGCCGTAGGCCAGGATCGGCTTGCCGTGACGGTACTGCTCGCGCAGGAATTCCAGCACCTGGGCATTCTTCGCCAGCGCCTCGGCGGCCGCGGCGCCGTCCGGCACGATCACGCCGTCATACATCACCGACGGCCCGGCCTCGACCGAGATCTCGACGTCGATCGGATCGCCATCGACTGCCGTCACCTTGCCCAGCATATTGCCGACCATGCGCGGCACGGCGCCGTCCTTGAGCAGGCTGGCGTATTGCTTCTTGACCGCCTTGTCGTCCACGCCGCTCGCGACCAGCACCGCGACGCGGCGGCCCTTGATGCCGACCTGGCCCGGGCGGCTCAGCAGCGACAGCGCGGGCGACGGCGGGTACGTTGGGATCGGCGCATCGGTCGCCAGCGGCAGCGGCTCCGGCACTTCCAGGCCCAGGCCCTCGGCCACGCGCGCCACCAGAACCGCGTCGACGTTCGCCAGCAGGGCCAGCGTGCGGATGCGCACCGCCGGCGTCTGCACCCGGGTCAGCTCGAAGCGGAAGGCGTTGACGATGTGGTTCTGCTCGGCCGGCGTCTGGCTTTGCCAGAACAGGCGCGCCTGCGAATAGTGGTCGGCGAACAGCTCGGGCTTGCCGCGCACCTTGTCCTCGCTGATGCGCTCGGGGAAGCTCATGAAGCCCATGCGGCCGGCCTGGAACGGACAGCCGCCGCCCAGCGAATTCGGCTCGTAGTTCACGCGGCCGCGGTTGATCGCCTGGCGGTGGAAGCCGTCGCGCTGGTTGTTCTGGATCTGCACGATCGGCGAGTTGATCGGGATCTCGTGGAAGTTCGGGCCGCCCAGGCGCGTGAGCTGGGTATCCTGATAGGAGAAGTTACGGCCTTGCAGCAGCGGATCGTTGGTGAAGTCGATGCCCGGCACCACGTGCGAGGTGCAGAACGCCACCTGCTCGGTCTCGGCGAAGAAGTTGTCGGGGTTGCGGTCCAGGACCAGCTTGCCGACAGGGCGCAGCGGCACCATTTCTTCCGGCACGATCTTGGTCGGGTCGAGCACGTCGAACGGGAAGCTGGCGGCCTGCTCTTCGGTGAAGATCTGCAGGCCCAGTTCGTACTCGGGGAAGTTGCCGGCTTCGATCGCTTCCCACAGGTCGCGCCGGTGGAAGTCGGGATCGGCGCCCGAGATGCGCACCGCCTCGTCCCACACCAGCGAGTGGGTGCCGGCCAGCGGCGTCCAGTGGAATTTCACGAAGCGCGATTCGCCCTGCGCGTTCACCAAGCGGAAGGTGTGCACCCCGAAGCCCTGCATGGTGCGGTAGCTGCGCGGGATGGCGCGGTCGGACATCGTCCACAGCAGCATGTGCGCGATCTCGGGCGACAGCGAGGCGAAGTCCCAGAAGGTGTCGTGGGCGGTGGCCGCCTGCGGCATGGCGTGGTGCGGTTCCGGCTTGGCGGCATGCACCAGGTCGGGGAACTTCATCGCGTCCTGGATGAAGAACACGGGGATATTGTTGCCGACCAGGTCCCAATTGCCTTCCTCGGTATAGAACTTGACGGCGAAGCCGCGCACGTCGCGCGCGGTATCGGTCGAGCCGCGCTCGCCGGCCACGGTCGAGAAGCGCACGAACACCGGGGTACGCTTGCCCTTCTTCGAGAACGGCACCGCCCGCGTCAGGTCGCTCAAGTCTTCATAGGCCTCGAAATAGCCATGGGCGGCCGAGCCGCGCGCATGCACCACGCGCTCGGGAATGCGCTCATGGTCGAAGTGCATGATCTTTTCGCGCAGGATGAAGTCTTCCAGCAGCGTCGGGCCGCGTAGGCCGGCCTTGAGCGAGTGCTGGTTGTCGGCGACCGGCACGCCCTGGTTGGTCGTCAGGTGGCGCTTGGCAGGGTCGACGCGCACGCGGTCGAGCGGGTCCGTGGTCGGGTTCTCGCCCTCCGGCGGATTGCCGTCGCCCACCTTGTCGTTGGCGATGATCTCGCTGGCGGTGCTGCCGGTGGCGGCATGCGTCGACGGCTTGAACTGCTCGCCTTCAGTCGGCGTGCGCGCCGCCTCGCCGTATTCGCTGGCCTTGGTGGCGTTATAGGGGCGGTCGGCCGCCAGTTCCTGCTCGGACGGGATCTTGTCGAGCAGGCGGTCGGCGACCGGGTTGCTGACACCCAGGCTCTTCGGTGGATCGGCGTCAGAGGGACCGGAAACGGTGCTCAGGATCGAGCCGGCGCCATCGACAGGGCTGGAATGGTTGGAAGTGGTCATTCTTGTCCTCGCTGGTTGTAGGGTTATGAAATAACCTCAACAACATAGCTCAGCAAGAAAACCTATCTCTGTGAGATGACACACACAATGCAATAAATGCATCAAATTATTTCTATCGGGTTGATAGTGGATGGCTATTGCAAGCTCGGTCCACGACCTGGCGCACCTCGAGCGAGCGCAGCCATTTGACGTAGCGAAGGCGAGGGCAACGGCGAAATGCGGCAGGATGGGGTGACGCAGGCCCTGCATGGGTTTACCCTTCGGTTGGCCGTCGCGTCGTGAACTACGCGGCCCCGGCCGAACCGGATGCCCGGCACCGGACCTACATCAGGATGACGTCGTACTGTTCCTGGTGATACCCCTTCTCGACCTGCAGCGAAATGCGCTTGCCGATGAAGTCGCCCAGCATGGCGAGATGCTGCGATTCTTCTTCCAGGAACAGGTCGACCACCTCCTGCGAGGCGACGATGCGGAATTCGCGCGGGTTGAACTGCTTGGCTTCGCGCAGCAGTTCGCGCAGGATCTCGTAGCAGATCGTGCGGCTGGTCTTCACCTGCCCCTTGCCCGAGCAGGCCGGGCAGGGTTCGCACAGGATGTGGGCCAGCGATTCGCGGGTGCGCTTCCTCGTCATCTCGACCAGGCCCAGGGCCGAGAAGCCGCTCACCGAGACCTTGGTGCGGTCGCGCGCGAGGGTTTTCTTGAGCTCGGCCAGCACCGCGTTGCGGTGCTCGTTGTTCTCCATGTCGATGAAGTCGAGGATGATGATGCCGCCCAGGTTGCGCAGGCGCAGCTGGCGCGCGATGGCGTGCGCCGCTTCCAGGTTGGTCTTGAAAATCGTGTCGGCGAAGTTGCGGCCGCCGACGTAGCCGCCGGTGTTGACGTCGATGGTCGTCATCGCCTCCGTCTGGTCGACGATCAGGTAGCCGCCCGATTTCAGGTCCACGCGCCGGCCGAGGGCGCGCAGGATTTCCTCTTCCACGCCGTACAGGTCGAACAGCGGCCGCTCGCCGGTATAGTGCGCCATGCGCGACAGCACGCTCGGGGTGTAGATTTGGGCGAATTCGGCCAGCTTGAGGAAGTTCTCGCGCGAGTCGACCTGGATGCTGGCCGTCTCGTCGTGCACGAAGTCGCGCAGCACGCGCTGGGCCAGGCTCAGGTCCTGGTACAGCAGGGTGGTGGGCGGCAGGGTGCGCGCGCCCTGGACGATAGCGCCCCAGGTCTTGCGCAGGTAGTCGACGTCGGCGGCGATGTCGTCGCTCGAGGCTTCCTCGGCCATCGTGCGCACGATGTAGCCGCCTTTTTCCTCGGCCGGCAGCAGGCTTTGCAGGTGCGCGCGCAGGCGTTCGCGCTCGGCTTCCTTTTCGATCTTCTGCGAGATGCCGATGTGGTGGTCCTGCGGCAGGTACACCAGCATGCGGCCGGCGATCGAGATCTGGGTGGAGAGGCGCGCGCCCTTGGTGCCGATAGGGTCCTTGATGACCTGCACGGTCAGCACCTGGCCGTCGAACAGCAGCTTTTCGATCGGGGTGGGCGGGGCGTTGCCGCCGTCGTGGCTGCGCGCTTCCCAGATGTCGGCCACGTGCAGGAAAGCGGCGCGCTCCAGGCCGATGTCGATGAAGGCCGACTGCATCCCCGGCAGCACGCGCACCACCTTGCCCAGATAGACGTTCCCCGCCAACCCGCGCGTGAGCGTGCGCTCGATGTGCAGCTCCTGTACCGCGCCCTGCAAGACCAGCGCCACGCGCGTTTCCTGCGGTGTGATGTTGATGAGGATGTCTTCGTTCATGGACCCTGCCGTGCGTATTGTTCAGGGTGACATGATACACGCGCCGGCCCTGGGGCCGAAGCGGTGGAATCAGATTGCCAGGCCCGCCTTGCGCAGCAGGTTGGCGGTCTCGAACAAGGGCAAGCCCATGATGCCCGAATGGCTGCCCTCGATGTGCTCGATGAACAGCGCCGCCGGACCCTGGATGCCATAGCCGCCGGCCTTGTCGTAGGGTTCCAGCGTGGCGCAATAGGCCCTGATCCGGGCCGGGGTGAGGGTGGCGAAGCGCACGTTCGACACTTGCGTGACCTGCTCGGCCACGTGCTGGGAATGCACCGCTACCGAGGTCAGCACCTGGTGGGTGCGGCCGGACAGGCGCTCCAGCATGGCGACCGCCTCGCGGTTATCCGCCGGCTTGCCGAGGATCTCGCCGTCGATGGTGACCGTGGTGTCGGCCGTCAGCACCGGCCGCAGCGGCTGGCGCCGCTGCAGCAGGAGGTTGAAGGCGAAGGCGCCTTTGGCCCGCGCCACGCGCGCCACGTAAGCGTGGACGTCTTCGCCCGGCAGCACATCCTCGCTGACGTCCACCATGCGGCCCGGGTCGCTGCGCAGCAGCATCAGTTCGAAGTCGACCCCGATCTGGCGCAGCAGTTCGCGCCGGCGCGGGCTCTTGGAAGCGAGGTAGATTTTATTGTGCTGGTTTTTCATCGCTGTTCTTGACCGCTGTTCTTGATCGCTGTTCTTGACCGCTGTTATTGATCGCTACTGGGCCGCTTCAGACCCTATGGTAAGGATGGTTCTGGGTGATCGACCAGGCGCGGTAGAGCTGTTCCGCCAGCATGACCCGGACGATTCCGTGCGGCAGGGTCATGCTGGAGATGCGGATCAGCCCTTCGGCGCGCGCCTTCAGCTCGGGATCGAGGCCGTCGGCCCCGCCGATCAGGAAGGCGGTGTCGCGGCCGTCGCGCTGCCAGGTTTCCAGTTGTTGCGACAGACCGACGCTGGTCAGGTCCCTGCCGCGCTCGTCCAGGGCGATGATGCGCACGCCCTTCGGCAAGGCCGCCTCGATGCGCTCGCGCTCGAGCGCCATCGCGGTGGCCGCGGTCTTGCTGCCGGAGCGCTCGACCGGCTTGATCTCCTTGAGCACGATGCGCAGCTCGGGCGGCATGCGCTTCGTGTACTCGGTGAAGCCGGACTCGATCCAGGCCGGCATCTTGTGGCCGACCGCGGCAATGATCAACTGCATGAGAACCCTTACTCAGCGTCCTTCTTGATGCGGCGGATCACCTTCTTGACCGGCGCATCGGCGGCCGGGGCGGCCTTCGGTGCGGCAGCCTTGCTCACGCGCTTCGGCGGCTTGGCCTTGGTCGCTTCGACGGCGGCGACTTCGGTCTTGCTCGGTGCGACCTTCACGGTCTTGCCGGTCGGGACTGCCTTGGCGGCGGCTTTCTTGGCGGCCGGTTTCCTGGCGGCGGTCTCGGTCGTGGCCGCGGCCTTGGTCGCGCGCTTGGCGGCCGGCTTGCGTTCGTTGACCGGCTTGGCTTCTTCCTGCGCCTGGTTGGCAGCCAGGTGCTTCGACTTCGGCTTGACGGCGTCGGCTTCGATGCCTTCAGCGGTCGACTTGCGCTTGGCGGCGCCCAGCTTGACCGGCTTCTCGCCCCAGATTTCCTCGAGGCGGTAGTATTGGCGGATGGCCGGCTGCATGATGTGGACGATCATGTCGCCCAGGTCGACCAGCACCCATTCGCCGGTGTCTTCGCCTTCCAGGCCGACCACGTCGCCGCCCGCCGCCTTGACCTTGTCGCGCACCGAGGCGGCCAGCGCCTTGGTCTGGCGGTTCGACGTACCCGAGACTACCGCGATGCGGTCGAACAGGCTGGTCAGGTGGGTCGTGTCGAACAGGACGATGTCCTGGCCCTTCACATCTTCCAGGGCGTCGACGACGAGGGTTTGCAGTTTCTTGATATCCATTAGTTTTTGTACAGGTTATGTTGTTGAATATAGTCTAGCACTTGCGCCATCCCGAGCGCGCTTGCATCCGCGCCGGATTGCAAGGCCGCGCGCAGCTGGCTGGACGAGAGATCCACGTCCAGCGTCGGCGCAAGGCAGACTTTTCCGTGCGCCAGCAGGCGCACGGTGTCGGGCGTTGCAAGCCGCGTCGACAGTTCTTGGGCCACCACCGGCGGCAATGCTTCCTGCGCCAGGTCGTAGCCGGGGCGTGTCGCCACGCCCAGGTTGGCAAGGGCGAACAGTTCGCGCCACTCGTTCCAGCTGTCGAGCTTGCGCAACTGGTCGGCGCCCATCAGGAACACGATCGAGGTGCGCGGGCCCAGTTCCGCGCGCAATGCGCGCAGGGTTTCGACCGTATACGTTGGCGTTCTACGTTCGATTTCCTGCAGGTCGATCGTGACCGGCAGGCTCGTGCTCCTCAGCGAAGCGAAGGCCAGTTCGAGCATCGCGACGCGGTCGGCATCGCTGGCCTCGAGGCCGTTCTTCTGCCACGGCTGGCCGGCCGGCAGGATGCGCAAGGCGTCCGGCCGCAACAGGCTGGCGAACAGCTGCGCCAGTGCGACGTGGCCCTGGTGCACCGGATCGAAACTGCCGCCGAGGACGGCGACGCAGGGGTTGCGCCCGGACGCGCCGGCGGCCAGGGTCACGGCGCCAGCCAGTCCCGGTGCACCAGGAAGTCGGAGTACAGCCGTGCCTCGGGGCTGCCGGGTTCGGGATGCCAGTCGTAGCGCCATTTGACGATCGGCGGCATCGACATCAGGATCGCCTCGGTCCGCCCGCCCGACTGCAGGCCGAACAGGGTGCCGCGGTCCCACACCAGGTTGAACTCGACGTAGCGGCCGCGCCGGTAGGCCTGGAAGTCGCGCTCGCGTTCGCCATAAGCCTGATCTTTGCGGCGTTGCAGGATCGGCAAATAGGCGTCCAGGAAGCGCTCGCCGACGGTCCTCACCATGGCGTACGATTGCTCGAAGCCGAGCTCGTTGAAATCGTCGAAGAAGATGCCGCCCACGCCGCGCGGTTCCTTGCGGTGCTTCAGGTAGAAGTAGTCGTCGCACCAGGTCTTGAAGCGCGGATGCAGTTCGTCTCCGAACGGCGCCAGCGCGTCGCGGCAGGCCTGGTGGAAGTGGCGCGCGTCCTCGACTTCGCCGTAATACGGGGTCAGGTCCATGCCGCCGCCGAACCACCAGACCGGTTCCTTGCCGGGCGCGGTCGCTTCAAAAAAGCGCACGTTCATGTGCACCGTCGGAGCGTAGGGGTTACGCGGATGCAGCACCAGCGACACGCCCATCGCTTCCCAGGCGCGGCCGGCCAGTTCCGGACGCACGGCGGTGGCCGACGCCGGCAGCGTGGCGCCGCGCACATGCGAGAAGTTGACGCCGCCCCGTTCGAGGACATTGCCTTCCTCGACCAGGCGCGAGATGCCGCCGCCGCCTTCGGGGCGCTGCCATTCTTCGCGCAGGAACGGTTTGCCGTCGACCTGTTCGAGACCGTGGACGATGCGCGCCTGGAGCTCGAGCAGCCAGGCCTTGATGGCGGCGGGATTGGGGGAAGACATGAAGAGTGACCGACTGGGAATGAAAAGTGGGCCGATTGTACACCGGCCCACGAAATAGCTACATCTGGCGTTGGTTGCGAAAGGCGTGGAGCCTGCCGGGGCAGGCTCGGAAAAGCCTTCTGAGGGCGGCTTTACTTGACGCCGCGCCAGCCAATGTCGCGCCGGTACTGCGCGCCATTGAAGTGGATCCTCTCGACGGTTTCATACGCCTGCTTCTGCGCCATCTTGACGCTGTCGCCCAGGCCCACCACGCACAGCACGCGGCCGCCGCTGGTCTGCAGCTTGCCGTCCACCAGGCGGGTGCCGGCGTGGAAGGTGATGCATTCCGGCGCTTCTTGCGGGATGCCGTCGATGACGTCGCCCTTGCGCGGGCTGTCCGGATAGCCGGCGGCCGCCATCACGACGCCCACGGCGGTGCGGCGGTCCCATTCCAGCTCGACCGTGTCGAGGGTGCCGTTGCAGGCGTGTTCCAGCACGGTCGCGAAGTCGCTCTTCAGGCGCGCCATGATCGGCTGGGTTTCCGGGTCGCCCATGCGGCAGTTGAATTCGAGCGTGCGCGGGTTGCCGTCGCTGTCGATCATCAGGCCGGCGTACAGGAAGCCGGTGAACGGGATGCCGTCGCGCGCCATGCCCTGGATGGTCGGGTTGATAATCTCGCGCATCACGCGCGCATGCATCGACGGCGTCACGATCGGCGCCGGCGAGTAGGCGCCCATGCCGCCCGTGTTCGGGCCCTGGTCGTTGTCCTTCAGGCGCTTGTGGTCCTGGCTGGTGGCCAGCGCCAGCACGTTCTTGCCGTCGCACATGACGATGAAGCTGGCTTCCTCGCCGGCCAGGAATTCTTCGATCACGATGCGGGCGCCGGCGTCGCCGAAGGCGTTATCGGACAGCATGTGGTCGACCGCAGCGTGGGCTTCGTCCAGCGACATCGCGACCACCACGCCCTTGCCGGCCGCCAGGCCGTCGGCCTTGATGACGATCGGCGCGCCGTTGGCGTCGATGTAGGCGTGGGCCGCGGCGGCATCCGAAAACGTTTCGTACTTCGCGGTCGGGATGCCATGGCGGTGCATGAAGGCCTTGGCGAAGTCCTTCGAGCTCTCGAGCTGGGCCGCCTCGCGGGTGGGGCCGAAGATCTTGAGGCCGCGCGAGCGGAACAGGTTGACGATGCCCGCCGCCAGCGGCGCTTCCGGACCGACCAGGGTCAGGGCCACGCCTTCACGCACCACGAAGTCGGCCAGCGCCTCCGGCTCAAGCACGTCGACCGTCACCAGGCGATCGTCGAGCGCGGTGCCGCCGTTGCCGGGCGCGACGAAGACCGTCTGGATGCGTTCCGATTGGGCCAGTTTCCACGCCAGCGCGTGTTCGCGGCCGCCCGAGCCGACTACGAGGATTTTCATATTCGCTACCAATTATTCTTCGATCACGGCGTTGGTGAAGACTTCCTGGACGTCGTCCAGGTTTTCCAGCGCATCGAGGAGTTTCTGCATCTTGACCGCGTCCTCGCCCGTGAACACGGTCTCGGTGGCGGGCTTCATGATGACTTCGGCCACTTCGGCCTTGAAGCCGGCGGCTTCCAGGGCTTCTTTCACGGCGGAGAAGGCGTGCGGATCGCACAGCACCTCGAAGCCGCCTTCTTCGTCGGCCATGACGTCGTCGGCGCCGGCTTCGAGCGCGGCTTCCATCAGTTTGTCTTCGTCGACGCCCGGCGCGAACAGGAACTGGCCGGTGTGCTTGAACATGAAGGCGACCGAGCCTTCGGTGCCCATATTGCCGCCGAATTTGCTGAAGGCGTGGCGCACTTCGGCCACGGTGCGGACACGGTTGTCGGTCAGGCAGTCGACGATGATCGCCGCGCCGCCGATGCCATAGCCTTCGTAGCGCACTTCCTCGTAGTTGACGCCTTCGAGCTCGCCCGAGCCTCGCTGGATCGCGCGGGTGACGTTATCCTTCGGCATATTCGCGTCCGCGGCCTTCTCGACCGCCAGGCGCAGGCGCGGGTTGGAAGCGATGTCGCTCCCGCCCATGCGCGCGGCCACGGTGATCTCCTTGATCAGGCGCGTCCAGATCTTGCCGCGCTTGGCGTCGGTAGCGGCTTTCTTATGCTTGATATTGGCCCATTTGCTGTGTCCAGCCATGTCGAGAATTCCTTAGACGGTATGCAAGAGTGGCCGATATTCTAGCATAGGCCCCCCTTGCAAATTCGTCGCCGGGCACGTCGAAAAACCTGCTGCGCGTTGCATTTTCGGTCTGCGATGCTCGCTGTACTATAGTACAGCTGCGCTTCTCGACCGAAACTGCTGCCGCTCGCGACGGTTTTTCGAGGTGCCCGTTGGAATGTCACGGAAACAACAGTCTGGTTCCCAGGGCGAGCAGCGCCAGGCCGCCCGCACAGGCGATCCAGTGGCCGCCGACGAGGCGGATCTCGGCCAGCACGAACAGGCCGACGACGGCAATCGCGGCCGGGTTGTCCGGGCCGGTGGCCAGCAGCAGGAGCATCAGGAGCCAGCAGCAGCCCAGGCACTGGCGGGCGTGGGCGGCGCCGCGCCAGAACGCCCCGGGCAGACCGTCGCGCCAGCCGGCCAGGATGCCGGGCAGGGGCGCCCGACAGTGCTCCAGGCAGGCATGCTTGGTGGGTGTCCACTGGTAGACGCCGGCCGCCACCATGGCCAGGCCGAGCAGAAGCGGGTGGCGCACGGCGCCGCCGTGGTCGGACTCGTGCAGCGTCCATTGGGCGATCGCGGCCAGCAGCGCGAAACCGGTCCAGGCGCCCAGGTAGCCGAGCACGAACAGGCCGGTGCGCAGGCGCGCCCGCTGGGCCGCATGCTCGCCGGCGAGGCGCGCGAACAGCACCGTGGCGCGACTGGCCAGCGGCAGCATCATGGCCGTGCACAGGCCGGCCCAGGTCAGGAAGACCAGCGCCAGCTGGCCGGCCTGGTAGGCCAGGGTGGGCGCGGCCATGGCTGCGCTGGCCCCACCCGCGCTGGCCGCACCCGCGGTGCGCGCGGCGCCGGCTGCCGCGTCCGCAGCAAGAGGCTGGCTGCTGAGCACCAGGCCGCCCAGCACGAGGCCGGCCCAGCACAGGCTGGCCAGCAGCGATACGACGATCAGGACCAGCAGCACGAATCGGTCGCGGCCAAGCCGTGCTTCGATGTCACTCAGGTTCATTGCGGCGCTCCCGGTGGACCCGTGCGCTCGGTCTTGCAGGTCATGATGGATTCTCCTTTTGGTTGAAATGCATGGGTTCGACCGCGCGCGCGTCAAACCCGTTCGGCGGGCGCGGCCGGATGCGTCTTGACGCCGAGGCCGCCGTCGCCGGATGAGCCCTGGCGATGACGCCAGCGGTGCAACTCCCTTGCCACAGGCGCGATGCTGCACCGCCGCGATCGCCCCGTCGTGACGGCGAACTTCGGCGTTGCCGCCACAGCCTTGCGCCGATCTTGATCTCTTTCAGAACGTCATCGCTCCGTCGGTGGTTTATGTGACCGCGTGGTCGAATGCGGTATTCTTATGAGGTCCCGACCACACCGACCGCCGCCCTCGACATGACCATCACGACCCCGACCGCTGCAGCTCCGAACATGCCTCGCATCGCCCTGATCGCGCACGACAAGAAGAAGGACGACATGATCTCGCTCGCCGCCGAGTACCGCGCCTTCCTGCAGGGCTGCGCCCTGTCGGCCACCGGCACCACCGGCGGGCGCCTGATCAACGAGCTGGGCCTCTCCGTCGAGCGCAAGCATTCGGGGCCGGTCGGCGGCGACCTGCAGATCGGTTCCCTGCTGGTCGACGGCCTGATCGATTGCGTGATCTTCCTGCGCGACCCGATGACGCCGCAGCCGCACGAACCCGACATCAACGCCCTGGTGCGCGCCTGCGACGTGCACAATATCCCGTGCGCGACCAACGTCTCGACCGCGCGCCTGGTGCTGTCGCAACTGATGGGCGTGCGCAGCGCCGTTTGACCCACCTGACAGGAGGAGCCATGCTCGCCAAAGCGATCCGGATCGCCGCCACCGGCGGCCCAGAAGTGATGGAATACGTCGACGTCGAGGCGCCCGCGCCCGGGCCGGGCGAGGCGCGCATCGTCCAGCACGCGATCGGCCTGAACTTCATCGACGTGTATTTCCGCACCGGCCTGTATCCGCAGCCGCTGCCCGGCTTTCTCGGCAAGGAAGGCGCGGGCGTGGTCGAGGCGGTGGGCGAGGGCGTGACCCACGTGCGGCCGGGCGACCGCGTGGCCTATGCCGGCGGTCCGCTGGGCGCCTATGCCAGCGTGCGCACCGTGCCGGCCCGCTTCCTGGTCAAGCTGCCCGACGCGATCGGCTTCGAAACCGCGGCCGCCATGATGCTGCAGGGCCTGACGGTGCAATACCTGCTCCGTCAAACCTACCGGGTCGAGGCCGGCGACACGGTCCTGTTCCACGCCGCGGCCGGCGGCGTCGGCCTGATCGCCTGCCAGTGGGCGCGCGCGCTCGGCGTGCGCCTGATCGGC
The DNA here is from genome assembly GCF_000315425.1 of Massilia timonae CCUG 45783. Lineage (GTDB taxonomy): Bacteria > Pseudomonadota > Gammaproteobacteria > Burkholderiales > Burkholderiaceae_D > Telluria > Telluria timonae. The sequence continues at coordinate 1,948,761 of NZ_JH992922.1, forward strand.
ACCGTGGGCTCGAAGGAAAAAGGCGAGCTGGCGCTGCGCCACGGCGCGGCCCACGTCATCAACTACAACGACGAAGACATCGTGGCGCGCGTGCGCGAGCTCACCGGTGGCGAGGGCGTGCCGGTGGTGTACGACTCGGTGGGCAAGGACACCTTCACCGCTTCGCTCGACTGCCTGCGCCGGCGCGGCCTGATGGTCAGCTTCGGCAACGCCTCGGGCGCGGTGGAGCCGTTCGCGCCAGCCGAGCTGTCCAGGCGCGGCTCGCTGTTCCTGACCCGTCCGACCCTGTTCGACTACATGCACACCCAGGAAGAGCAAGAGGCGATGACGGCCGAGCTGTTCGACATGGTCGCGAGCGGCAAGGTCGAGGTCGGGGTGCGCCAGACCTTTGCCCTGGCCGAGGCAGGCGAGGCGCACCGCGCGCTGGAGGCGCGCCGCACGACCGGTTCGACGGTGTTGTTGCCATGAGGGATACGCGCGACGACGAGCCGCTGCCGCCGTTGCCGCCGTCGGCGCAGCCGTCGGGCGACGGCGCGCCGAAGTTCGGGCGCCTCTTGATCGTGCTGGCGCTGGCCATGCTGCTGGTGGTGGCGCTCACCTTCGGGTCCGAAGCCTATTTCACCTGATGGCTCACTTCAACCGCGCCTACGCGCAGGTCTTCGTTCCCGGCCGCCTGACGGTGGGGTTGATGACGCCCATGGCAGGCAGTCCCGGCGCCCTGGCCGACCTCGCGCTGGCGCAACAGCATGCGCGCCTGGCGGACGTGCTGGGCTTCGCCGCCCTCTGGACCCGGGACGTGCCCCTGATGATCCCGCAGGGCAGCGCCAACGAGACCGCGGCGCTGGACGATCCCTTCCTGTGGCTGGCCGCGCTGGCGGCGGTGACGGAGCGGATCGCGCTCGCCACCGGGGCCGTCGTGCTGCCGCTGCGCCATCCGCTGCACGTGGCCAAGGCGGCCCTGAGCCTGGACCGGATCAGCCATGGCCGCCTGCTGCTGGGCCTGGGTTCGGGCGACCGGCCCGAGGAATTCGCCCGTTTCGGGGCCGACCTGGACACGCGCGACGTGGCCTTCCGCGATCATTGGGAAACCGTGCGCGCCGCGCTCGAACCGGCGCCGGCTGCCGGGGCAGAGGATGGGCAATACCGCGTGCTGCCGCCGCCACACACGCGCATCCCGATGCTCGCGGTGGGCAGCGCGCGCCAGTCGCTGCAGTGGATCGCCGGGCATGCCGATGGCTGGACCAGCTACCACCGCGAGGAAGACCGGCAAAAAGGCCGGATCGCCCTGTGGCACATGGCGCAGGACCAGCGCGCCCCAGGACTGCGCAAGCCCTTTATCCAGTCGGTGCAGCTGGACTTGCTGGACGATCCGGCGGCGCCGCTTGATGCGATCGAACTCGGCCTGCGCACCGGCCGCCATGCGCTGGCCGCGTATCTCGAACGCATGCGCGGACTCGGCGTCGCGCACGTCCTGTTCAACCTGCATCGGGGCGCGCGGCCGGCCGGCGAGGTCCTGCATGAAATAGGGGCGGAGATCCTGCCGCGGATATAGGGCGCGCCCTGCGCGGCGCGGCCGGCATCATCCGCCGCCGGACCCGGATGCTAGAATCGCCTCATGGAAACCCCCGCCAAGAAGGACGCCCCAGCCCATCCCCGCAAGAGCCGCAAGGGCGCCACGCCCACGGTGCGCGACGTTGCGCGCCTGGCCGGGGTGGCTCCGATGAGCGTCTCGCGCGCGCTGAACAATCCCGATTCGGTTTCGCCCGAGATCCTGCAGCGCGTGCGCGAGGTGGTGGACCGGGTGGGCTACGTGCCGAACCTGCTGGCCGGCGGCCTGGCCTCCAAGAAGAGCCGCATGGTGGCGGCCGTGGTGCCGACCATCAGCGGCTCGGTGTTCCTTGAGATGGTGCAGGCGCTCACCGACGGCCTGGCTGCGCGCGGCTACCAGCTGATGCTGGGCCAGGCCGGCTACGAGAACTCGCGCGAGGACGCGCTGCTCGAGGCCATCATCGGACGCCGTCCGGACGGCGTGGTGCTGACCGGGATCATGCGCTCGGAGCAGGGCCGGCGCCGCCTGCTGGCCAGCGGCATCCCGGTGGTCGAGACCTGGGACCTGACCGACAGCCCGATCGACATGCTGGTGGGCTTCTCGCACGAACAGATCGGCAAGGCGGTGGCCGAATACCTGCACGGACGCGGGCGCCGCAAGATTGCCGCCATCAGCGCCGACGACGAGCGCGCGGTACGCCGCAACCGGCAGTTCGCCGACACCGTGCTGACGCTGCAGCCGGGGCTGGGCACGGATCGAAAGGCGGTGCCGACCTGCGTCGTGCCGGCGCCGACCTCGCTCGGCAGCGGTCGCACCGGCCTGCGCGAGCTGCTGGCGCGCGACCCCGGCATCGACGCCGTGTTCTGCAGCTCCGACATGATGGCCCAGGGCGTGCTGCTCGAAGCGTTGGCGCTGGGCATCGAGGTGCCCGGGCAGCTGGCCGTGGTCGGCCTGGGCGACCTGGCGTTCTCGCGCGACCTGCATCCGCCCTTGACCACGGTGCGCATCGACGGCACCGCCATCGGTTCCATCGCCGCCTCGCTGATCATCGACCGCGCCGAAGGTCGGCCAGTGGAGGCGCCGGTGCGCGACGTCGGCTTCGTCATCGTCGAACGCGGCAGCAGCTGAACACTCCTCCAGCGGATTGACCTGGTCATCAAGATACCGGTATCATCGGCTCATCTTGATACCGGTAACATCGCTTTAGGGAAAAATGATGACCATGGAATCTTCGACACTGGGCAGCACGCCAACGATCACCGCGATGCGCGTGGTGCCGGTCGCGGGCCGCGACGGCATGCTGCTCAACCTCAGCGGCGCCCACGCGCCGTGGTTCACCCGTAACCTGGTGATCCTCACCGACAGCAGCGGTCAGCAGGGCGTCGGCGAAGTGCCGGGCGGGGAGAGCATCCGCCAGACACTCGAGGATGCGCGCGCGCTGGTCGTCGGCCAGCCGATCGGCGCCTGGAACGGCGTGCTGCGTTCGATGCGCACGGCGTTCGCCGGACGCGATGCGGGCGGGCGCGGCCAGCAGACCTTCGACCTGCGCGTGACGATCCACGCGGTGGCCGGCGTCGAATGCGCCGTGCTCGACCTGCTGGGCAAGTTCATGGGCGTGCCGGTGGCCGACCTGCTGGGCGAGGGCCGCCAGCGCGACCAGGTCGAGATGCTGGGCTACCTGTTCTACGTGGGCGACCGCAGGGCCACCGACCTGCCGTATGCGAGCGAGCCCGATGCCGACGACGAGTGGCTGCGCCTGCGCCACGAGCCGGCCATGGACGCCGACGCCATCGTGGCCCAGGCGCGCGCCGCGCAGGCGCGCTACGGCTTCAGGAGCTTCAAGCTCAAGGGCGGCGTGCTGCGCGGCGAACAGGAAATCGAGGCGGCGCGCGCGCTCAAGGAAGCCTTCCCGCAGGCTGGCGTCACGCTCGACCCCAACGGCTGCTGGCTGCTGCAGGACGCGATCCGGCTGTGCCGCGACATGAAGGGCGTGCTGGCCTATGCCGAGGACCCGTGCGGACCCGAAGGCGGCTATTCGGGCCGCGAGACGATGGCCGAGTTCCGCCGCGCCACCGGCCTGCGCACCGCCACCAATATGATCGCCACCGACTGGCGCCAGCTGGCGCACGCGGTGCAGCTGGGGGCGGTGGACATCCCGCTGGCCGACCCGCATTTCTGGACCATGCAGGACACCGTGCGCGTGGCGAAGATGTGCGAAGCCTGGGGCCTGACCTGGGGCTCGCATTCGAATAACCACTTCGACATTTCGCTGGCGATGTTCACCCATTGCGCGGCGGCGGCGCCGGGCGACATCACGGCGATCGACACCCACTGGATCTGGCAGGACGGCCAGCACCTGACCCGCAATCCGCTGCGCATCGTGGACGGCATGGTGGCGGTGCCGACCGCGCCGGGACTGGGCGTGGAACTCGACATGGAGGCGGTGGAGGCCGCGCACCAGCGCTATCTGGCGATGGGACTGGGCGGGCGCGACGATGCGGTGGGCATGCAGTACCTCGTCCCGAACTGGAAGTTCGACAGCAAGAAGCCGTGCATGGTGCGCTGACCCGTTGTCTCCCATTGACCCGTCACGCGGCGCGCGTGACGGGTCTTTTTTCATCCTGCGTTCCCATGAAAAAAGCCGGGCAATGCCCGGCTCCATGAGCGGCGAACGGCGCCGGTCAGCCCTTCGGTTCCTGCGTCACCTCGACCCGCCGCGCCACGCCCGACGGCCCCGGGAAGCCCTCGAAGGCGCTGTGCACCAGCGCCGGCATGATCTCCGGCGTCGACATATTGCGGCTGGTGTTGTGCACCGTGACGTCGAACAAACGCTTGCCGTCGCGCGCCGACTTGATCGACACCTGCAGCTCGCGCCGGTAGTGGTGCTCGACCGAGGTCTGGTAGGCCGGATACGGACCCCAGAACGGATCGTAGAACGGGCTGTACCAGCCGCCCCAGTAGCGGCGGTGGAAGCCGCGGTAGCCGTAGCCGAAGCGCGCGCTCGGATAGAAATACGGCGTCATGATCGGCTCCAGCACGCGCACCGGCAGGTCGGTGGTGGTGAAGCGCATCGCCACCGTCAGCGCCGGCGTGGCGCCCTCGGCGTCGCGGAAGCCCTGGCGCGCCAGCTGGGCGCGCACCAGTTCCTGGTAGCTGCGCCATTCCAGCGTGTCGTCCTGCGGCGCCGGCACCTCGAAGACATAGCTCTTGTCTTCCATCTGGGCCGGCCATTGGTGGAAGGTCGTGACGTCGCTGCGGATGGTGGTCGCGCAACCGCCCAGGAGCAGCGCAAGCGCCGTGCCGGCGGCGACCATGATGAGGCGTTTCATACCAATCTCCAAAATATTTATGCGGAATTTCCCCGATGATCAAGCTTACCGCTTGTTCAAAATCAATGAACCGGTTTTTACACCCCGTTACCGTACATACACTGCGATACATGGAATCGTACGAAGCGCCGGAAAAGCTTGTTGGTAAAATAAGCACTTCTCCACTGTGTTCTTGGACTCTTCCTATGCGCACCGATACGCCCCAGACCGTTTACCGGAAAGACTATACCCCGCCGACTTACCTTGTGGATACTGTCGAGCTCGGCTTCGACCTGGATCCCGCGCGCACGGTCGTGGCCAACCGCCTGACCTTGCGTCGCAACCCGGCGGCCAGCGGGCGCGCCATCGAACTGCATGGCGAGGACATCGAACTGGTGGCGCTGCGCCTGAACGGCAAGGCCCTGGTCGGGGCTGACTATACGCTGGCAAACAATCTCCTGGTCATCCACGAGGCGCCCGACGAGGTGGTGCTCGAGATCGAATCGGTCTGCGTGCCCGAGCAGAACACGACGCTCAGCGGCTTGTATGTATCGAATGGCAACTTCTTCACCCAGTGCGAGGCCGAAGGCTTCCGCCGCATCACCTATTTCCCGGACCGCCCTGACGTGATGGCCAAGTACACCGTGATGCTGCGCGCCGACAAGGCGCGCTATCCGGTGCTGCTGTCGAACGGCAACCTGATCCAGGAAGGCGACCTCGACGACGGGCGTCACTATGCGCTGTGGGAAGACCCGTTCAAGAAGCCCTCTTACCTGTTCGCGCTGGTGGCCGCCAGGCTGGTGTGCCAGGAAGAGACCTTCCGCCTGGCCGACGGCCGCGACGCGCTGCTGCAGGTGTGGGTCGAAGACGGCAACCTGGACAAGACCGACTATGCGATGCAGTCGCTCAAGCACAGCATCCGCTGGGACGAGGAAAAATACGGCCTCGAGCTCGACCTGGACCGCTTCATGATCGTCGCCACCAGCGACTTCAACATGGGCGCGATGGAGAACAAGGGCCTGAACATCTTCAACACCAAGTTCGTGCTGGCCAACCCGCGGGTGGCCACCGACGTCGACTTCCAGGGCATCGAGGCGGTGGTAGCGCACGAATACTTCCACAACTGGACCGGCAACCGCGTGACCTGCCGCGACTGGTTCCAGCTGTCGCTGAAAGAAGGCCTGACGGTGTTCCGCGACCAGGAATTCACGGCCGACATGATCGGCACCGACACCGGCCGCGCCGTGACCCGCATCGACCAGGTGCGCACGCTGCGCCAGCACCAGTTCCCCGAGGATGCCGGCCCGATGGCGCACCCGGTGCGTCCCGACTCCTTCGTCGAGATCAACAATTTTTATACGGTGACGGTGTACGAGAAGGGCGCCGAAGTGGTGCGCATGTACCACACCCTGTTCGGCGAGGAAGGCTTCCGCAAGGGCATGGACCTGTACTTCGCGCGCCATGACGAGCAGGCGGTCGAGTGCGACGATTTCCGGCGCGCGATGGCCGACGCCAACGGCCGCGACCTGACCCAGTTCGAACGCTGGTACAGCCAGGCCGGCACGCCGGTGCTGCGCTTCGAGGGCCGCTGGGACGAGGCCGTCCACACCTACACGCTCAAGCTGATCCAGTCCTGCCCGCCGACGCCGGGACAGCCAGAGAAACTGCCGTTCCACATCCCGGTCGCGGTCGGCCTGCTCGACGCCGCCGGCAACGACATGCGCCTGGTCGAGGGCGGCGTCGACCGCGGCACGACGGCGGTGCTCGAGCTGACCCAGGCCGAGCAGACCTTCGTTTTCACCGACGTGAAGGAGCAGCCGGTGGCGTCGGTGCTGCGCAACTTCTCGGCGCCGGTGATCCTGCAGGGCAGCTATACCGATGCCGACCTGCTGCACCTGTTCAGCCATGACAGCGACCCGGTCAACCGCTGGGAAGCGGGCCAGCGCCTGGCCATGAGCCGCCTGCTCAAGCTGACCGGCGAGGCCGCGGCCAAGGGCAATAGCGGCGCCAGCCTGAACCTGGACGAGACCTTCATCGAGGCGATGCGCAAGGTCCTGGTCGACGAGACCCTCGACCCGGCCTTCCGCGAACAGGCGCTGCTGCTGCCGTCCGAGAGCATGGTGGCCGAGCAGATCGACGGCGTCGACCCGCTGGCCGTGCACATCGCGCGCCAGTTCATCCGCGCCGACATCGGCGCGCGCCTGCGCGCCGAGCTGCTGGCGCAGTACGAAGCCAACCTGACGCCGGGGCCGTACAGCCCGGACGCGGCGTCCGCCGGCAAGCGCGCGCTCAAGAACATCGCGTTGTCCTACCTGAACGCGGCGCCCGACGATGAGAGCGTGGCGCTGGCCCAGCGCCAGTTCGACGAAGCCGACAACATGACCGACCGCGCCGCCGCGCTGGGCGCGCTGATCGCATCGCGCGTGCCGGAAGCCGCCGACGCGCTGGACGCGTTCTACCAGGAGTTCCAGAACGAGGCCCTGGTGGTGGACAAGTGGTTCATGATGCAGGCTGCGGCGCCGACCACCGACGTGGCGGCCGTGCGTGCGCTGATGCGCCATCCGGCCTTCACCCTGCGCAACCCGAACCGCGCGCGCAGCCTGGTGGCCGCCTTCTGCATGAACAATCCGGTGCAGTTCCACGCGCCGGACGGCAGCGGCTACGCCTTCTGGGCCGAGCAGGTGATCGCGCTCGACGCGCTCAACCCGCAGGTCGCGAGCCGCCTGGCGCGCGCCATGGACCGCTGGCGCCGTTACGCGCCGGCGCTGCAGGAGCAGATGCAGGCCGCGCTGCAGCGGGTGGCGGGGCAGGGCAAGCTGTCGAACGACGTGCGCGAAGTGGTCACCAAGGCGCTCGCCAATTAAAAGAATTCACACCCAACCTGAGGAAGTCATGAAACGCGTAAGTCTGACGCAATACCTGGTCGAAGAGCAGCGCCTGCACCAGAACATCAACGCCGAGCTGCGCCTGCTGATCGAGGTCGTCGCCCGCGCCTGCAAGCGCATCAGCTATTCGGTGAGCAAGGGCGCGCTGGGCGAAGTGCTGGGCAGCGCCGAGACCGAGAACATCCAGGGCGAAGTCCAGAAGAAGCTGGACGTGATCTCGAACGAGATCCTGCTGGAAGCGAACGAGTGGGGCGGCCACCTGGCGGCGATGGCGTCCGAAGAGATGGAAACCATCCGCCAGATCCCGAGCCGCTATCCAAAGGGCGAATTCCTGCTGCTGTTCGACCCGCTGGACGGCTCGTCGAACATCGACGTCAACGTCTCGATCGGCACCATCTTCTCGGTGCTGAAGGCGCCGGAAGGCATGACCCAGCCGACCGAGCAGGACTTCCTGCAGCCCGGCACCGCCCAGGTGGCGGCCGGCTATGCGGTCTACGGCCCGCAGACCATGCTGGTGCTCACCACCGGCAACGGCGTGCACTGCTTCACCCTGGACCGCGAGATGGGTTCGTGGGTGCTGACCCAGAGCGACATGCAGATCCCGGTCTCGACCAAGGAATTCGCCATCAATATGTCGAATAAACGCCACTGGCATCCGCCGGTGCAGCGCTACGTGGACGAGCTGCTGGCCGGCAGCACCGGCCCGCGCGGCAAGGATTTCAATATGCGCTGGATCGCCTCGATGGTGGCCGACGTGCACCGCATCCTGAACCGCGGCGGCGTCTTCATGTATCCGGCCGACCTGCGCGACCCGCAATCGCCGGGCAAGCTGCGTCTGATGTACGAGGCCAACCCGATGGCGATGATCGTCGAACAGGCCGGCGGCGCCGCCACCGACGGCCAGGGCCGCATCATGGACATCCCGCCGACCAAGCTGCACCAGCGCGTGCCGGTGTTCCTGGGCTCGAAGGAAGAAGTCGCGGTGGTGACGGGCTATCACCAGGGCTGAATTCCCTGTTTTTGGCCGATAATGCGGCACGCTAGCGATACACACTAGCAAGTTTGCCGCATTATTTGCTAGAATATGGTTCTTTCGTCACGGCGACTCGTTGTCGTGCGCCGAAAGGCAAGGCGAAGCACAGGTTTCGCCGCTGTAGCTCAGTCGGTAGAGCAGCGCATTCGTAATGCGAAGGTCACCAGTTCGATTCCGGTCAGCGGCACCAGTTTTACCTCCCTAAGTCTCTATAAGTCATTGATTTAATAGGAACTTAGGGATTCTTCTCAGTGCGAGTGGTATCACAAATGGGTATCACACCCGTATCGCTCATGCTGACACATGCCCCTATTTTCTCTCTCCCCAATCGTGTCCCTCAAGTTGAAACACATCTGGAAGAAGCCCAACAGTTCCCTTCTGTACTACCGCCGCCGCATCCCTGAGGACCTCAAGTCCTTGTTGGAAGCAACGGGTTCCGAATGGGCAGGTAAATCGCAAATCGTAATTAGCCTTCAAACCTCCGACCCTAAGACCGCAGCGCCTAAGATTGCCAAGCTGACCGCACAGCACGACAAGGAGTGGAAAGAGTTGCGTAATCCTTCCAAGGCCGGGACGTTGGCACAGGCAGAGTCGCTGCTTCGGAATAGGGGCATTGACCCTGCTGCGCCTAATGAGGACGAACAGGCACTAAGCCACTTTTTCGACATTGTTGAGGACAGTCTACCCCGTAGGGTTAAAGACAACCTGCAAGAAGCCTACGAAGAGGATCACCCGACCAATCTCAAGCGGGATATTGACCCATATCTGCCCCCTACGGTGGCTATGGCGCTGCAAATCGTTCAAGGCCGCCGGGAATTCACCTTGAGCGACTGCCTTGACCAGTACCTTGCCTCCCGTTCTGAAAAAACCGCCAAGACGGCGAAGATTGCCTTTGGCTACCTGAGGGATTTCTTCAAGGAAGATCGTGGGCTTGCTGGGATTCGTCGTCAAGAAGTGAACGAATTTGTGAAGTGGTTGCTTGCTGGTAACCACAACAAGGCCGGTAAGCCAGTCGCCACGACGACGGTTGCACGTTACCTGAACAGCATCATTGCTGCGGTTGGGCGTGCTATTAGGGAAAACGAACTCAAAATCGATAACCAGTTTTCCAATGTTGAGATTCCCAATGCCGGTAAGGACGCTCAAGAGCACCTCGTTATACACAACTCGTCAGTCTCCAAGTTCGCGTAGTGCTTGAAGGGTGAGAGCTGAGGCGCGCACGTCGCGCAGCCCTTCCCAGAGGGTCTTGGCACCAGGTTCGCCATCACCTTTTCGGCCCAAGAAGCCGCCCGCGCGGGCGATCAAGCGTATTACTTCGTTTAACGCCGGGTTGGGCTGGGGGCGTAATTTGTTGAGCAAGTAGGCGCCGCGTATCTCATCGGGATCAAAGAACAAGTGGGCATCCAGGTTCGGGCAGGTACGGCCCATGCGTACCAGATAGGCAATGCGCCAGGCTACGACCAAGTACAGCGCCAGTGCGCGCTCGATGCGCTCGATCGTGCCCAGCTGAAGTTCCTCGACCTTGCAGCCGTTCTTGAGCACATTGAACAGCATTTCAATTTCCCAGCGGGCGCGATACCAGTCGATCAATTCGGCCACCTCGGCCGCGCTGGTGGCGACCCGGTTCGTCAGCAGGCGCCATTCGATCGGCTTGACGCCGGCCGGAGCGCCGTGTTCACGCGCCACGATGCATGTGGCGGTCACCACCTTGCCCTTGCCCGCGTTCAGTTCGACCCGGCGTGCCCACAGCTGCTGGCGCACGATGCGCGCCTTGGCGCCCGGCCGCGCGGCCAGCGCGAACTCGATTTCCCCCAGCGGCGCGCCTTCCGTGGCATGCGGCCACAGCTTCTCGCTGTTGGGCAAGCAGCGGTTGTGCGCGGCGCGCACCAGCCAGTCCACCGGGCAGTCGAGCTGCTGCGCCCGCGCCATCAAGGGCAGCATGTCCGCCTCGCGGTCGGCCACATACACCAAGCGCGTGGCGGGCAGGCGCGGTGCCAGTTCCGCCAGTCTTTCGTAGCCTTCGATCCAGCGCAGGCTTTCCTTGGGGCCGCCGCGCTGGCCGTTGGTGTCGCGCAGCGCGCGCGCCCACATCCACACGTCCAGGATCCCCAGCGGCTCGCGCGCCGTCGTCACCGCGTAGGTGGGGTGGACGTACATGCCGCGCTGCGCTTCATAGCTGAGCGGTCCGAGGCCGCGCGCCTGCTGTCCGTTAAAGTCCAGTTCGGTCGTGTCCTGCAGACACAGCACCACCGACTGCTCGGCCATTCGCTGTTCCGTTTGCTGCCAGTGCGGCTCCAGGATTGCCCGCCAGTCGACGCCGTCATTGTCGAAGAAGCGATACGCGGCCATCGTCTCACCCCAGCCGTTACAGGCCTTTGGCACGCTCGCCGTCGGTGCCCCCGCCATTGTTTCCATCAGTGTCCTCGCTCGCCGGTTCAGGCGCGCGTCGCCCAGGTCGAGTTGCTCAAACTCCGAATCGGTCCATCCCTTCGATTTGCTCGCCAATTGCGCCACGCAAAAGACGAGAGTAAACGCGATTTTGCAAAGGTTTACAAGGGCGCTGGCAAGTCATTGAAAGTAAACGGGATTTTCAGCCGGCGTGGTGAGGCTGGCGGACTTGTGTATAACGAGGTGGCTCAAGAGCGCCTTCCGTTTGAGTTGATCCAGTTGAAGTCCCTGCATCGCGCCGTGGACGAATGGGTCGCTACTAAAAAGGGTTGGGATCAACCCCGCTGTATCGTTACGATCTTGGCCGAGACCGGCTGTAGGTTGGCGGAAGTCACGGGCTTGGTGTCAGCAGCGGTTGTAAACTGATACAGGCAGCGATTGAAAACTGATACACCATTTTGAGAAGATGGCCGCTTTGCGGAGCGGCCTTGAAACCCAAAGAGGTGTACGTGGAAATCCAACTACTGAAGAAGCATGGGTTAAGCCTTCGGCAGATCGCCGCCGAGGTAGGCTGTGCAGTGAACACGGTGCGCCGGCACCTGGCCCTGGAGGCCGTGCCGAAGTACGAACGCAAAGTCAAACGCCAGACGAAGCTGGCGCAGTTCGAGCAGTACCTGAGGGATCGGCAGCAAGCTGCTCAGCCCGACGTGATTCCAGCCACCGTGCTGTACCGCGAGATTGCCGCGCGCGGCTACGAGGGCGGCATGAGCCAGTTGAGGGCCTTCGTGCGCACCTTGCGCCCGGCGCCTCCCGCCGATCCGGTGGTGCGTTTCGAGACGGCGATGGGTGAGCAGCTGCAGGTGGACTGGGTCGAATTTCGTAAAGGCAGCGCGCCATTGCACGCGTTCTGCGCGACGCTCGGCTTTAGCCGGGCCAGCTACGTGGAGTTCGTCAACAACATGAAGGTGGATACCCTGATCGCCTGCCACGAGCGCGCCTTTGCAGCGTTCGGCGGCGTGACGCGGCGGGTCCTGTACGACAATATGAAGACGGTGGTACTGGAGCGCGATGCGTACGGTGAGGGCGAGCACCGCTTCCACGCCGGCTTCCTGGACTATGCCAGGCATAGCGGCTTCGTGATCAAGCTGTGCCAGCCGTACCGGGCCAAGACCAAGGGTAAGGTCGAGCGGTTCAACGGCTACCTGCGCCGATCGTTCTATGTGCCGCTGGCGAGCCGGCTGGCACAGAGCGGCCAGAAGCTCGACGTCGTGACGGCCAACGTCGAGGTGGCCCACTGGCTGCGCGAAGTGGCCAATGCGCGCATCCACGGCACGACCGGAGAACCGCCAGCCGAAGCCTTGAAGCGGGAAGTGGAGCACCTGCAAGCGCTGCCGGCACCGTGGCGGGCGGACATCGCGGCAGCCAGGCCGCAGCCGGCTGCTGCAGCACCTGCGGCGCCGCGGCCGGCAGCAGTGGTGGAGCGGATCGCGCAACCTTCTCCGGTACAGCATCCGTTGCAGGTGTATGACGCGCTGCTGGTGCGGGTATCGGAAGGGGTGGCGGCATGAACCTGCAGCATGAGCGTATCGCGGCGTTGTGCGAGAGCCTGAACCTGCCGTTCGTGGCACAGGGCTACGGCGCCGCAACCCAGAAAGCAGCGAAACAGGAGATGGCCTACAGCGACTTCCTGGAGGGGCTGCTGAGGGAGGAAGCAGCTGGGCGCAACGTGCGCAAGCAAAACACGATGACCCGTCTGGCAGGATTCCCCGTGGTGAAGACGCTGGACGAATTTAACTATGACTTCGCCAAAGGCGTAAAGCGCAGCCAAGTCGAGGAGCTGGCCGGCCTGGGATTCGTCGAGCGGCATGAGAACGTGGTACTGGTCGGGCCGAGCGGTGTAGGCAAAACGCACCTGGCGATGGCACTGGGTTACAAGGCCACGCAGGCCGGCATCAAGACGCGCTTCACGACGGCGGCCGACCTCATGCTGGCACTGACGACGGCGCATACGCAGAACAATTTGAAAGCGGTGATGCACCGCGCGATCAAGGCATATCGGCTCTTGATCATCGACGAGATAGGTTACTTGCCGATGAACCGGGAACAGGCCAACCTGTTCTTCCAGGTGATCGCGGCCTTGTATGAGCGCAGCAGCCTGATCGTGACCAGTAACCTGCCGTTCGGACAATGGGACACGACCTTTGCGCAGGATACGACGCTCACCGCGGCCCTGCTCGACCGGCTGCTGCACCATGCGCATATCGTGCCGATTGCAGGTGAGAGCTACCGGCTGAAGCACCAGCGACAGGCCGGGATGATGAGGGGGAGCGATGTTGCAGAAATGGGCTGAACACGGACGGTGTTCGGCGACGGCGGTGTATCAGTTTTAAATCGCTGGGACGACGAAATCTGTATCAGTTTTCAATCGCCGTTGACACTTGGCATCCACCGATATCTATCTTGATGCCGAGACCCCTTACATTGACCTCAAAGAACATCCATGGCGTTCCTTGAAGAACGATAAGGGAAGCGTTCGTAAGGTTCCGTTGACGCCTAGGGCTGTGGAAGCGATTAAAGCCGCTCAAGCCATCAACAACGGTTCCGAGTTCCTGTTCCCTAGATACACGACGGCCGTCCAGTGCAACATCAACTCGGTCTCGGCAACCCTGATTAAGTGGGTTCGTAGTCGTGAAGGTCTTAAAAACGCGCAGGTGGATAATCATAGCCTGCGTCATTCAATGAAAGACCTGCTGCGGGCTGTCCAATGCCCTGATTCCATCCAAGATCAATTCCTTGGTCACACGGCGAAGGGAACGGGTGGTAAGTATGGCCAAGGATATACCTTGGACGTTTTGGCTGCGTGGGTCAATAAGGCTGTGGCCCCTGTGTGGGTCTAAAACGCCGTAGGAAGCCGTATAGGCTGTTTTTACGCGCAGTCCTTAGGTTGGTTGCCATTGCCCCTTAAAACGCCGTATGAGGGCTTTACGGTCGCCCTAGGGATGCCCATGCTCAGGTTATACCAATGCATGAGCGGCAAAGCCTTCAGGATGGCTGAGAGGCCGCATACGGCGTTTTAGGCTTCACCTGTAGGGTTGTTGCCTATTTCCGCATCAAACGCCTCTACGGCCTTCTACGGGCTTCCCAAGGGGTGGTATTGTCCCCACTGTAGGGGAGAAAAAAACACCAATCAGGATCACTGCACCTGACTGGTAAGGAAGACTACATGTCCCGGTAAGGGAAAACTGTCCCTCCGTAGGGGAGACCATCATTCCTATAGATACCTAAAGATTACATTAGGTCGGCATAGGTAGACTGTAAGTAGAAATCATAGGAAAAAGACCATTAGGTTATTTCCTTTTGGATTGCACTACAGAGGATACTTAGCCACCTTTAGCCTTTGGAGTATCTTTAGAATCCTTAGGTATGCCCCCAAACCCCCATAACGTACTGACCTGTTCTCTATAGGTGTGGATTTTAGCTTTCCCCTATGAGACTTAAGGTCAATATCGCTTCAAAACAGACCATTCCTGACCACCCTATATACACGATGTATTTACAAGGGGAGCAAGGATCGTTACGCCGTCCTTTCACGCCTTAAGCATCCTGTAGTATAGTGGACCCCGAATCTGAGACGGTGGTTTAAGCTGTCGTCCGCGAAAGGATGACAGCGAATGAGTGAAGGTAAAAAACGCAGGGTGCACAGCGCCGAGTTCAAGGCCAAGGTTGGGTTGGAAGCGGTGCGTGGGGTGAAGACGGTGACGGAGATTGCGCAGGAATTCGGCGTGCATCCAGTACTGGTGGGCCAGTGGAAGAAGGAGATCCTGGAGAACGCCGGCGCCCTGTTCGACGTCAAGCGCGGGCCGAAGCCGGTGGACGAAAGCAGCCCGGAGGACAAGCTGTACAGCGAGATCGGCAAGCTGAAGATGCAGGTGGATTGGCTCAAAAAAAAGCTTGGGGAATGAGTCCGGCCGAGCGGGCACGGTGGATCGAGCGCGAGGACAAGATACCGCTGACGATGCAGTGCGAGCTGGCCGGCGTGCCGCGTTCGACCGTGTATCGGCGGCTGGAGGCGGCGGCCCGACAGGAATGCATCGAGGAGGAGGACGGCCAGCTGCGCGCCCTGATCGACGAGGAGTACACCAGCCGCCCGTTCTACGGCAGCCGGCGCATGGCGGTCTTCCTGCGAGGCCGAGAGCACCGCGTCAACCGCAAGCGCGTGCAGCGCCTGATGCGGGAAATGGGCTTGGCGGGCATGGCGCCGGGGCCGTCCACGAGCAAGCCGCACCCGCAGCACAAGGTCTATCCCTATCTGCTGCGCGGGGTGGCGGTCACGCGGCCGAACCAGGTGTGGAGTACGGACCTGACGTACATTCGGCTGGCGCGCGGCTTTGCCTACCTGGTGGCGGTCATCGATTGGTACTCGCGTCGTGTGCTGGCCTGGCGCATCAGCAACAGCATGGACGCGTCGTTCTGCGTGGACTGTCTGGAGGAGGCATTGCGCCACCACGGCAAGCCCGAGGTATTCAACAGCGACCAGGGCTCGCAGTTCACCAGTGACGCCTTTACCAGCGTGCTCAAGCGCGAAGGCGTGGCCATCAGCATGGATGGGCGAGGACGGGCGCTGGACAACATCTTCGTCGAGCGCCTGTGGCGCAACGTGAAGTACGAGGACGTGTACCTGAAGGGCTACGCCAACATGGCCGAGCTGACAGTCGGCCTGGCACAGTACTTCGCGTTTTACAACGCCGAGCGTCCACACCAGGCGCTGGGCTACGAGACGCCAGATCATGTCTACCGTGCCGGTGTTGGAGGAGGTGCGTTGATCGTCGACAAGTTCGGCGACGCGGACCAAGAGCCGGAGAAAAACGGCGGAACGGGGCAGCGCCGGGCAGCTGCTGAAGTGGAAATGGACACAGCTTAAACTAGCCGGCTGAGTGTCTTGACTGATGGGTCCACTTTATAGATACTCGCAACACCGATACCAAGCTGCTTTGCTACAGCTTCCTTGGTTGCCCCTGAGGCCAACAAAGCCAGCACATCGGCTTTCTTAGCCAGTGCGGTAGGTTTCCTGCCCTTATACTTGCCCTCAGCCTTTGCCTTGGCTACGCCTTCCTTCTGACGTTCAAGCATGATTTCCCGCTCAAACTGGCCTACAGCACCAAGCATGGTAAGCATCAGTTTCCCGGTAGGCGTGGAAGTATCCAGACCAAAGTTCAACACCTTGAGCGATACGCCTTTGGCTTCCAACCGCTCCGCAATCTCAAGCAAGTGTTGCGTGTTCCTCGCCAGCCTATCGAGCTTCGTTACCATGAACACATCGCCTGACCTAGCAAAACTGATAGCTTGCTCAAGCTGCACCCGCTCGGCTACTGAGGACACCTGTTCCTGGAAGACCCGTTCGCATCCCTCAGCCATCAGCGCCGACACTTGAGCATCAAACCCTGCTACCTGTTCCACAGTGGAAGTCCTAGCGTATCCGATCAACATCATTGTTCTCTATCAAATGATCTTTAGATGTAGTGATAATACCCTATCAAAATTCTGATGGCAATCCTATCGGTAGGAAATATTGATACAGAATCACACTCTCGCTAGGGCAGGGTCTAGTGAGAGAAATTTAACCTTATGGGCACTTAGGGGTACTTGAGTAAATTGCCGTTGAGTTGACAAAGCTCGGTCAACTCCGTAAGAAGGATGACTAAATGGTTCTGAAGACTTACATAGAACCCTAAAACACAGCCTAGGACCGTGAAAATGAACAAGGAAGTTCCACACTCGGACTACGATGCGCATCCGGAAACCGTAGATGATGACGAACTGAACGCCTACCTTGGCGGAATTGCAGAGGAAATAGGTTGGGTCATCATCTGTTTCAATTCGCTAGAGGACACGATCAGCAACTATCTACGAGAAATGATGCTGCGCGATCCCTATCAGGACGAACGGCTTGACGTATTCCTGGCTGAGATGGGCTACATGGCTAAATGTCAAGTCCCGCCTGTTCATAAACCCGTTTGACAAATAATTCGGGGCGCTTTTTCTGCCATTCTTTGAGCGCCAGAATTGGTGTTTTGCTGTCGATGGCGCGTTGCGGAATATGATGGTTGTAGAGCTTCAAGTAGTTCATCAAGGTCGCCTCCAGATCAGCCCTGCTGTCGAAACGGGTTTGCTGTAGCAGTTCGTTGATTCGTCCGTTGAAGCGCTCTACCATGCCATTCGTTTGCGGGTGCCGTGGCGGTGCCAGGCGATGCTCTGCCGGCAGTGCGGTACAAGCCACATCGAAGGCATGGTTGCCGCTCGGCTTCTTGTCCTTGGTAGCGAAGCGGTCAGTGAACTGAGAGCCGTTATCTGTCAGTATCTTGCTGATCTTGATCGGTGAAGCAAGCTTGAGCCGACGCAGGAAATCGACGCTGCTCTTGTCCGTCATGTCGCCATAGATGTGCATGAAAACCCATCGCGTGGCCCGGTCGATCGCGACGAACAGATAGCGACGCGAGGTTTCGTCAGGCATCTGGGGCAAGTATTTGATATCGATGTGAACGAAGCCTGGTTCGTAATCCTTGAACGTCTTTTTCGGCGCGATCGTTTCGCCTTCAGCTTTCGGGATGACATCTTCAAGACGTGACATGCCCTCGCGCTTCAAAAGGCGGGCAAGACCTGAGCGAGAGACGTCAGGATTGATGTACTGCTTGGTGACGAAGAGAAGATCGTCCAATGGCAAATAAAGCGACTGGCGCAGCGCAAGCACGATCGCTTCCTGCGCTGCGCTCAGGGTGGTCTTGAGGACATGGGCACGGTGGGAACGGTCCTGTACATCATCACGCTTGAGCCACTTCTTGGCGGTAGCCCGGCTGACATTGAAGACCTTGGCCGCCTGGCGATCTGACAGGCCCGAGTCCTTGATCTCTTGGCGCGTTTTCGGTGTAGTTCGGGCTTGCGGGTGAATGCGTGAACTCATGCTGCAAATTGCTCCTGGTGCTTTGAAATTCCGGGATTGCTGAACCCAGCAATCAACTCGTTCAGCATAGCCTTTGCTCGGAATAAAGGCCAGCTACGACGAGGAATATGATCGCACGGCACTAAACAGCTAAAGCCCGCGCTTTAATGCACCTCTATGGTCAAGCAGTTGCGCATGGGGCTGCCCATTTACCCGAAGGTGAGATTGTGGAACTTGAAAAGGACTTGAGCTTAGCTGCGACGATACGCAACGGATATGCTCATGCTGATTGGTCGAGCCTGTCAGAATTTCTGTGTGGAACGGGGTCATGAAATAATCCCGAAAGGACTGTTCCATGACCGAAGTGATGACCACCAAGAAGCCCAA
>NZ_JH992922.1:1968332-1969267 GCF_000315425.1 Massilia timonae CCUG 45783
CGCGATGACATGCAGACTCGAGGTTTTCTACTTCGGCGAGCGCTTCACGAACGCGATTATCTAACTACGAATTCTGGCCCCGCACACAGAATTTCTGACAGGTCCGATTGGTCCAGCCTCCGCGCTGACGCTTATATCAAGGTTAAGACTCGTTCAAGCAGAAGTGGCATTCTCCATCGGTACAAACGTATTGATAAAGAAACCGCAGACTCAGACATTACCTACATAGTCTCAGTTGGTAATAGGCTCGTTTCTGTACACGAACTGGTTCAAGACTCTATCTACGGAAGGGTCAACGCCAACGATGCCGCTGGTCGGACTCTTCCGGTAGTTAAGTACCCGGTTTCTGCCGAAGCAAAACCCCGTCTTAGTCGGGCATACGATGAAGGCCGCGAAGACACCTTAAATGCCCTGTTGGCATTGGGATACGGGGCAGAGGAGGCCGCTACTGCCCTTAGAAATGTGCCGCATGGTCTCAGTGCGCGTGAAGGAATCAAAGTCGCTCTCAGAAGCCTGCAAGCAGATAGCTAGAGGTAGCGATGTACCCCCCCTCCCTTTGACCGAGACTGCAATTCCAAAAGGCGCTAAAGGGTCAATCTCTGTTCGTTATTGTTGGGCTTTTGATGAGTGAGAACGTTTTCTGTACACATGCACAGGATACCCCCCGGCCCTTTAGCCTCCGGTTAGCCGCACAGTAGACCCCGACCTTGATGCCTCAGGTGGCCCCCGGTATAGGCGGAGTTACGGGGTAGACTAAGAACGCCTAACAAAAGCTTTCGACGTACTGCCAGCGGATGAGCGAGAAGGCAAGCGAAAGGAACGCTTGGCGGTGCCCGGACTGATGTCAACGGCGATTGAAAACTGATACAGATTTCGTCGTCCCAGCGATTTAAAACTGATACACCGCCGTCGCCGAACACCGTCCGTGTTCAGCC
>NZ_JH992922.1:1972867-1983730 GCF_000315425.1 Massilia timonae CCUG 45783
CCCCCTCTGTCAGGATAGATGTCGCGTCACTTGAATCACTTTAATCCATCCGGGGGCGGAGCAAAGACGCGCAGTGAATCAGTACCCAGCAGAACGCAAGGAAGCCATTCTTCGGCAAATGATGCCACCGGAGAACAGGCCGGTATCGGCCCTGGCGAAGGAGAGCGGCATCTCGGAACAGACACTTTATACTTGGCGACGAAATCTACAGTCTCAGGGAGTGCCGGTGCCGGGAAATGGAAAGAATGCGGTCGTGTGGTCGTCGGCCGACAAGTTTGGCGTGGTGCTGGAAACGGCACACATGAACGAGGCGGAACTGGCTCAATACTGTCGTGGCAAAGGCTTGTTCGTCGAGCAGGTTGCCGAATGGCGCGAGGCCTGTCAGCAGGCCAATGAAGCACCGGCCGAGCGCAACCGGGAGCTGCGCGAGCAAAGCAAAAGCGACCGCAAAGAAATCAAGCAGTTGAAGAAGGATTTGCAGCGCAAAGAGAAGGCACTGGCAGAGGCAGCGGCGCTGATCATTCTCAGAAAAAAAGCCCAGGCGATCTGGGGGGAGCCCGAGGACGATTGATCGGCACTCCAGATCGCCAGCAGGTGATTGCACTGGTTGAAGAAGCCGTCGACGGCGGGTGTCGGCGTGCACAGGCCTGTAGCGCCTTGGAGATCAGCCTTCGCACCTATCAGCGCTGGATGCGCGACGGTGACGGCGATAACGGCCAGGTTGACGGACGAAAAGGCAGCCGCCGCGTGGCGCCGGCCAACAAGCTGAGCGAAGACGAGCGCCAGCGAATTCTGGAGGTTGCCAACAGCCCTGAATTTGCCAGCAGTCCGCCTAGTCAGATCGTGCCGACCTTGGCTGATCGAGGCGAGTATTTGGCATCAGAATCGACTGTCTACCGGATCTTGAAAGACGAGAAGCAGCAGCATCACCGCGGCCGCGCAAAGAAGCCAAGCACAAGGGTCGTCACGAGCCACTGCGCAACCGAGCCGAACCGCTTGTGGGCGTGGGACATCACGTGGTTGCCGACCGGAGTGCGGGGCTTGTATTTTTACTGGTACATGGTACTTGACGTCTACAGCCGCAAGATCGTCGGGCACGAAGTGAATGTCGCCGAGTCGGCTGAAATGGCATCGCTGCTGATGCACAAGGCCAGCTTGGCCGAGGGACTGGCCGGGCGTGAGGTGGTGCTCCACTCGGACAATGGCAGTTCGATGAAAGGCTCCACAATGTTGGCGACGTTAGAAAAGCTGGGGATCATGCCGTCGTTCAGCAGGCCTCGTGTGAGTAACGACAATGCCTACGCCGAGTCACTGTTCCGGACCTGCAAATACCGGCCGAACTATCCGAGCAAGCCGTTTGAAAGTATCGAAAAGGCGCGGCAATGGACGCTGTCATTTGTGCAGTGGTACAACCATCAGCACAAGCACAGCGGCCTGAAATTCGTGACGCCTGCGCAGCGCCATGACGGCAGGGACGCGGCGATCCTGAACCACCGCAAGCAGATCTACGAGGCTGCGAAGCAACGCCATCCGGAGCGCTGGAGTGGGGCTACTCGGGACTGGGAATTGAACGATGAAGTCTGGCTGAATCCGGAACGGAAACCGCCAGAGCAATTAAGAAAAGCCGCATGACTTGACGCGACATCTTTGTTGACAACTACCGATATCGACCCAAAGCAGACCGCCCGTTCACTCCTCAAGCCAGTGCAAGGCTTGCGTAAGGTCGTTATAGAAAACGCGGTATTCCCCCTCACCAAATTGTCCGAAGGCGATCCGCGCTAAGTAAGCCAGTCGTGTATTCGGAACCAAAATCGCTTTACGGAGAGGCCGATCTTGGAATAGTTGTCTTGTTCTGTTGTCGAGTTTTTCTTGCATCAGTGCAAGCTCAACGTTATCCGACTCCATTTCCAATCCGTCATAGAGTACGCGCGTGTAACCGGTATCCTGAAGCAGTTGGACTACCCGCTCGTGTGTTTCTTCAAGCATGTGTTCGGTTAATTCGCCTCTCAGTCGAGCCACAATAACGTTGCCGAGAGGCTCAATCCAAAGTTGAGTATTTGGCATTTTATCCACTTAAATTAGTTTAAAGCTCGCAATTGCACCTCCGTAATACCAGAGGAAACCGCTCCTTAGATGTGACCGCTTCTGGCCGATTGCGGGCGACTAGCACGGCTCAGTGTACCCGGCTGTTGCCTACAGAGCAACTACGGAGCTGTTAGGCATTCTCGCCTGAGGTATCACATCAGTTCCACATTCAGTACCACATAGCATTTCTGTGAACCTTCTAAAACAGCTTGCAATCCACGCTAAGCCATTGATATGATGGGTTTTTGCAGTATATCTAGTTCCACTCAAGTCCGGGTCTGAAAGCTGGTTCGATGTTGGTCAGCGGCACCAATACTCAGCAGGTCCAAAAGGTTACAGGCGCAAGCCCGTAACCTTTTTTGTTTTCCGGATGTGAAACAAGCGCGCGCCATGCAGCCCGCATGGAATCGCGCCATGCGGACGAGTTCACATCGTGCGCCCGCCCGGGTGGATATACTCTCGGTATCCGATACCGAGGAACGATCATGGCAACCGCATTCACTTCGCAGGCCAGCGCCGCCGAATCCACCTGGCCGCTCCAGCCGCGGTTTTCCTATCCCAACGGCGACGTGGTGCAGGTTGCCGAAAATACCCGCGACGTCACCGTCGACATCATCTCCCAGGGCCCGTCCGGTCCGATCTACAACGACTATGTGATCACCGGCGGCGCCGACGCCGCGCTGTTCACGATCGACCAGGCTACCGGCCTGCTGCGCTTCATCGCGGCGCCGGACTACGAATCGCCGCGCGACCGCGGCGCCGGGGCGGGCAACAACACCTATCAGGTCGAGGTCACGCGCACCGATGGTGCCGGCACTGCCGCGCAGCTGTTGACGATCTGGGTTACCGACGTCGACGAGCGTCCCGGCACGGCGCCGCAGGTCAGCGTCATCGATAACCGCGAGGTGCGGGTGCGCACGGTCACCGAGGCCGACGGCAAAGAGCGCCAGGTGCTCACGGCCGGCACCGCCCGCGTGGACGGCCCGGACACCAACGGCACCGGCCTCACGAGCGCGGTGCCGGTCGTCGTCGACGGCAGCGGCCGGGTCCTGCTGCGCGCCGACCTGCCGTCGGAAGTAGGCATGACCGCCAGCGGCAGCGTGGCGCCGGAGGCGGCCGGCGCCGCGCTGGCCGACCTGTTGCGCGAGGTGCGCCAGCACAGCGAGGCTGGTTCCGCCTCGCAGGCCAGCCTGGTCGCCGGCGCCACCCGCTTCATCGCCGAGGCCGCGAACACGCCGCTGCTGCTGCAGACGATCGCGCCGACTGCCGCTTTCGGCACGGCGCCGCTATTCGGCCCGCTGGAACTGGTCGGCGTCGAGGCCGCGGCCGGCAATCCGCTGGTCGCCGTGGTCATCGATACACGCGGCCTGTGGAGCAGCAGCGTCACCCTGGACCACATCGGCTTCGCCGCGCTCGCCGGTGAAGTCACGGTCAGGAGCGGCGCCGGCAACCAGCACGTGGTGGCCGACGCCGACGCCCAGACCCTCAACCTGGGCGAGGGCGACGACGTGGCCTATGCCGGCGGCGGCGACGACGTCATCGACGGCGGGGCGGGCAATGACCGCCTGCATGGCGAGGACGGCGACGACGACATCACCGGCGGCGCGGGTGACGACTGGATCGACGGCGGCATGGGCATCGACACCGTACGCCTGGCGGGGAGCCGGGCCGATTACACGATCCGGGTCGAACAGGGGCATGTCGTGGTCATGGCCCGCGACGGCACCGAAGGCAGCGACTCTCTCGCGAACGTCGAGATCCTGAATTTCGGCGGCGACGGCGCCGAACGCTCGGCGCGCGGCACCATCACGCGCATGATCGAATCGCTCGAGGACCGTGTGGCGACCCGCGTCGAACTCGACGCCTGGGAAGCGCAGCATGCCGCCGGCATGTCGCTGCTCGAGATCTCGGCCAGCCTGCTCGCGGCGAGCGGCGCCGACGATGCCATGAGCGACGACGATTTCGTCAGGTCGCTGTACGAAAACGGCATGGAGCGCGGCGGCAACCTGAGGGAGTTGTACGGCTGGCTGGTCGGGCTGGACGCGGGCGCGCGCACGCGGGCAGACGTCTTGCTGGAGTTCGCCGACCACTTCGCCATGCTGCAGTATATGGACTGGTATGGGTCCAGCGCCTGGATCGCCGACACCGATGTCGGCATGCTGGTGCGCATGTATGACGTCTTGTTCGACCGCGCGCCCGACCAGGATGGCCTGAACTACTGGATCGCGGCCAGTGAAAACGGCATCGGCATGGCGGCAATCGCCGACACCTTCGTGGGCGCGGCGGAAGGCAAGTTCGGCGGCATGAGCAATGCGCAGTATGTCGCCCACCTGTACCAGGCGGGCCTGGAGCGCACGGCCAGCCAGGCCGAGGTCGCGGGCTGGGCCGCCCTGATCGACGACGGCACGCTCAATCGCGGCGACGTCCTGCTCGGCATCGCCAATTCGGCCGAGATGGCCGCACTGGTCGGCGTGATGAGCGCCTCGATCGACCTGCTCTGAATCCGCCGTCTCAGGCCGGGGACGCCGCCAGCGGCTGGAACTGGTGCAGCGCGACCTTGCCCGCGGCCGGCGGCATGGTCGCGCGCAAGCCATCCATATCGGCCTGCAGCCGCGCGCGCATGGCGCCCAGCATCTGGCGCGCGAAGGGCGACAGCGGCCGGCCGGCGGGCCACATCGTCAGCGCCGTGAATTCGAGCCGCTCCGAGAACGGACGAAATACCAGGCCGGCATCGAGGTAGTCGACCGCCGTGACCGGATTGACGAGGGCGACGCCGATGCGGTTGCGCACCAGCTCGCACAGGCTGAAGGTGTACGAGGTTTCGACCACTGTCTGCAGTTGCAGGCCGTGGGCGTGCAGAATCGCGTCCAGGCGCTGGCTCACCGCGTCGTCCGGATGCAGCGCCACGAAGGGATGACGCGCCAGCTGCTTCGGCGTGACCACGCTGCTGCGCGCCAGCGGATGCCCGGGAGGCAGGGCGACCACGCCGAAGTAGTGCGCGAACAGCGCATGCTCGACGCCGGCGGTGGAGATGTCCTGGGCCGCGATGCCCAGCTCCACCTCGTCGCGCAGCACCTGGCTGCGCACGTCCTGCGAGCCCATCACCTGCAGCGACACCATGCTGCGCGTGCCGGCAGCCGCCAGGTCGGCCAGCACGCGCGGCACGAAGCCGGTGCCAAGTCCGGGAAAGGCGGCGATGCGCACCCGGCCGGCGCCGAACTGCTTCAGGCTGCGGATGCGCTGCTCGATCACGTCCATGCCGACGAAGTGGCGCTGGACCTCGGCCAGCAGGGCCTGCGCCTGCTGGGTGGGCTGCAGCTTGCCGCCGGGGCGCTGGAACAGTTCCAGGCCGGCGCGCTCCTCGAGCCGGCGCAGCGCCATGCTGACGGCCGGCTGCGACAATCCCAGCACTTTCGCCGCGCGGGTGGCGGAGCCCGAGGTCATCACGGTGCGGAAGATCTCGATGTCGCGGCTGAGCATGGCGCTGGTCCGGTGGTGGTGGGTGTTGGCGCGATTCTAACCCGGCGGCGCGCGGGCCGGCCCGGGGTATCAATGGCGCTTATGGGGCGATCATTCCAGGGGCAGGCGCGCGGCGCTGGCCTGCCTATACTTTCCTGCACATCCATTCTCGCGGGAGCCTCCATGAAACCGATCGCCTATCGCCGCCGCAAGCTGCTGCGTACCGCCGCAGGCCTGAGCCTCGGGGGCGCGGCGCTGCCCTGGCCGGCGGCGGTTGCCGCGGCCGACGAAGCCGGCCTGGGCGCCAGCTATGACGTGGCCGGGGACATCGTCAATCTCGAAAACGCCTACTATGGCGTCATGGCGCGCCCGGTGCTGGAAGACTACAAGCGCAATCTCGACTACCTGAACCGCCATCACTCGCACTACCTGCGCACCCGCTTCGACCGCGCGGACATGACGGCGATCCGCGCGCAGCTGGCGGCGTATGCCGGCGCCGCGCCGGGCGAGATCGCGCTCACGCGCAGCGCGGTGGAGGCGCTGCAGAACCTGATCCTGAACTACCGGCTGTTGAAGGCCGGCGAAGCGGTCATGATCTGCAACCTGGACTACGGCACGGTGATGGACGCCATGCGCGAGCTGGCCAAACGCCGCGGCGCCGGGCTGGTCTCGGTGACGATTCCCGAGCCGGCCACGCGCCAGGGCGTAATCGACGCCTATGCCGAGGCGCTGCGGCGCCATCCGCGCACGCGGCTGCTGCTGCTCACCCACATCAACCATCGCACCGGCCTGGTGCTGCCGGTGGCCGAGATCGCGCGCATCGCCCGGGAACGCGGCGTGGACGTGGTGGTCGACGTCGCGCAATCGTTCGGCCAGCTCGATTTCCGCATTCCCGACCTGGGGGCGGACTTTGTGGGCGCCAACCTGCACAAATGGATCGGGGCGCCGCTCGGTCTCGGGTTCCTCTATGTGCGCGAGGGCCGCCTGCAGGACATCGACATCGATTGTGGCAACACCGAGCATCCGCCGACCGACATCCGGGCGCGCGTGAACGCCGGCACCCTGAACGTGGCGGCGGTGATGACGATTCCGAGCGCGCTGGCCTTCCATGCGCGCATTCCGCTCGCGGCGCGCGCGGCGCACCTGCGCGCGCTGCGCGACTACTGGGTGACGCGGGTGCGCGCGCTGCCGGGCGTGCAGGTGCTGACGCCGGACGACGCCGGGATGACGGGCGCGGTGACCTCGTTCCGCCTGCAGGGAAAGACGTCGTTCGAGGACAACGTGGCGCTGGCGCGCACGCTGCTCGATCGGCATGGCATCTTCACGGTGGCGCGCGAAGGCCCGGTCGGCGGCAGCTGCATCCGCGTCACGCCTTCGTACTACACGACCACGGCGCAGCTGGAGCGCCTGGTGGCGGCGATCCGCGCGCTGGCTGCGTGAACAGCATTAGCCGGGTTGGGTGTCCTCGGTGGCGGCTTCCTGCAGGCCGCGCACCAGGCTCGAGACGCTCGGGTTGTCGACGAAGACGCAGCGCTTGCCGTGGCGCTTGCAATGGTCCTTCACGCGCCAGTAGGCGCTGTGGCTGATGCAGCCGGTCTGGCAGATCACCAGGTCGGCCGCGGCCAGGCTGGCGTCGAGCTGGCTGCTGCTGTCCTCCAGGCCGCCGTCGTGGTGGGCGAACTGGGCGCCGACCCGCTCGATCATATTGCGGTAGATCGGGACGCTGCTGCTGCGGCCTCCGACGCACAGCACGCTGCGGTTTTCCAGGCGCACCGGCGTCGCGACCGGCGCCACCTGGATCGGTTCGGGCGCGGCCTCGGCTTCCGGCGCCGGGGTGGGAGCAGGAGCGCGCGCCGCCTTCAGCTCGGCCAGCTGGGCGCGCAGCGCCTGTTCGCGCGCCTCCATCTGCGCCACCCGCTCGGCCAGGCGCTCGCGCGTGTCGAGGTCGGGAACGCTGGCCTGCAGCCGCGCCAGTTCGGCGCGCAGGGCCTGGACGTCGCCATCGCGCGCGATGGTCGCCGCCCGCGCCGCGCGCAGCTGGTGCTCGAGGCGCTCGCACTCGACCGCCTTTTCCTGTCCCAGCGCATTGCAGCGTTCCTGCAGGCGCGCCACGTCGCGTTCGAGGCGCGCGTTGTCGGCGACGACTGCATTGAACTTGTTGATGTCGGCGCGGGCGCAGGCGCCGGCCTGGTGCTGCACCATATGGATGTCGCGGCACATCTTTTCTTCGAGCGCGGTGCTGCAGCGCGGATGCGACAGCCCCGCCCAGAACGCCCCGGCGACGTCGCCAGCGGCCACCGCGGCGTCCCACATGGCCTCGACCTGCTCGGTGCTCTTGGCGGCGCGGAAGCGTTGGACGTGCTGCGCATAGCGGCGCTCGAGCTCTTTCTGCACCGCATCGGCGACCGGCGTGCGCAGGGCGCACTCGCTGACGGTGCCGACGTGGATGTCGTAATCGTCGTGCAGCACCTTCCCGCCCGTCACCTTCTCCACCAGTTTGCGCAAGCCGCCCAGCGGCAACCCGACCCCGACCAGCGGGCAATGGCAGGCATGGGACAGCTCCCACACGCGCCGCCGGCGCGATCCCTGCGTGCCGTCAGCAGGGCAGGGCACGTTCGAAGCGTGTTTGTCGCACATATCGTTCCTCTCGACGCAGGTTGGTGGCATCAGATGATAATGATTCTCATTCATTATTCTATCTCACCCATCACGCCGCGCAAGCGAAATCTTCACCCGTGCGCCACCACCCCCACCCCCAACATGAGGGTCAGAGTAGATTTATTGAGCAATTCTCCAGAATTGCTTTTAATTCTACTCCGACCCTCATTATTCAGTTGGGAAGAAATTGCCTGACAAGCTGACTGTGTCACCAATTAATCCAATTTGGTGAGAAATTGCTCAACAAATCGACTCTGACCCTGATTATTTCAGGACTCATAAATTGCGCAAGAATATCTAATTAAGTAAGCGCTATTGCGACCCAAGAAATGATTTCTCCTATGAGAGAATAATGTTCTAGAAGCAGCGATTCGACGATCAAAACAATGAGGGTCAGAGTATAATGCCGCTAAGTTAACGATCTTTGCGGCATTTTTTCGTTGTAAACGTGGCTCAGAAATGTTAACTTTCGGCCATGCTTTCTGATGCCATCCCCCTCGTCATTGACCTACCTAATCCTCTTGAGTGGAGCCGCCTTGGCGAACATCTGCCCTACGAATGGGTGGAAGCTGCGTTAGTAGCGAACGATAAAGCGACTATCCGCTCTCGGCGGTTACCCGCGCAGCAGGTCGTCTGGCTAGTCATTGCTCTGGCGATCTATCGACACCGTTCCGTCAAGGACATTGTCGACTCGCTCGACCTGGCATTGCCCGAGTTGGCAGACCGTTGCATCACCTCCAGCGCGACAACGCAAGCTCGACAACGCTTGGGCTCCGAGCCGCTTGAATGGTTGTTTCACAAGTCGTCGCGGCAGTGGATTGCGCACGATGAAGCGCATTATCTGTTCAAGGGCTTGCATCTGCTTGCCATGGATGGCACGACATTGCGCCTGGCAGATAGCCCAGACAATCGCGAGCACTTTGGTTCTCAAATCTACCCCAACAACAAGGTTGCCAGCTATCCACAAGCACGCGGCGTGACCCTGATGATGATGGAAACCCAACTGATCCGTGATGCCCGTTTTGGACGCTACGACATCAGCGAAACGACGCATGCCCACTCTCTGCTCGAGAGCATTCCTGACGACTCGCTCACTGTGTTTGACCGAGGCTTTCTGTCAGCGCAACTACTATGCAATCTCGTCAACCATGGAACGAATCGACACTTCCTTGTGCCCACCTCGTTATACACAACTCGTCAGTCTCCAAGTTCGCGTAGTGCTTGAAGGGTGAGAGCTGAGGCGCGCACGTCGCGCAGCCCTTCCCAGAGGGTCTTGGCACCAGGTTCGCCATCACCTTTTCGGCCCAAGAAGCCGCCCGCGCGGGCGATCAAGCGTATTACTTCGTTTAACGCCGGGTTGGGCTGGGGGCGTAATTTGTTGAGCAAGTAGGCGCCGCGTATCTCATCGGGATCAAAGAACAAGTGGGCATCCAGGTTCGGGCAGGTACGGCCCATGCGTACCAGATAGGCAATGCGCCAGGCTACGACCAAGTACAGCGCCAGTGCGCGCTCGATGCGCTCGATCGTGCCCAGCTGAAGTTCCTCGACCTTGCAGCCGTTCTTGAGCACATTGAACAGCATTTCAATTTCCCAGCGGGCGCGATACCAGTCGATCAATTCGGCCACCTCGGCCGCGCTGGTGGCGACCCGGTTCGTCAGCAGGCGCCATTCGATCGGCTTGACGCCGGCCGGAGCGCCGTGTTCACGCGCCACGATGCATGTGGCGGTCACCACCTTGCCCTTGCCCGCGTTCAGTTCGACCCGGCGTGCCCACAGCTGCTGGCGCACGATGCGCGCCTTGGCGCCCGGCCGCGCGGCCAGCGCGAACTCGATTTCCCCCAGCGGCGCGCCTTCCGTGGCATGCGGCCACAGCTTCTCGCTGTTGGGCAAGCAGCGGTTGTGCGCGGCGCGCACCAGCCAGTCCACCGGGCAGTCGAGCTGCTGCGCCCGCGCCATCAAGGGCAGCATGTCCGCCTCGCGGTCGGCCACATACACCAAGCGCGTGGCGGGCAGGCGCGGTGCCAGTTCCGCCAGTCTTTCGTAGCCTTCGATCCAGCGCAGGCTTTCCTTGGGGCCGCCGCGCTGGCCGTTGGTGTCGCGCAGCGCGCGCGCCCACATCCACACGTCCAGGATCCCCAGCGGCTCGCGCGCCGTCGTCACCGCGTAGGTGGGGTGGACGTACATGCCGCGCTGCGCTTCATAGCTGAGCGGTCCGAGGCCGCGCGCCTGCTGTCCGTTAAAGTCCAGTTCGGTCGTGTCCTGCAGACACAGCACCACCGACTGCTCGGCCATTCGCCGTTCCGTTTGCTGCCAGTGCGGCTCCAGGATTGCCCGCCAGTCGACGCCGTCATTGTCGAAGAAGCGATACGCGGCCA
The DNA here is from genome assembly GCF_000315425.1 of Massilia timonae CCUG 45783. Classification (GTDB taxonomy): domain Bacteria; phylum Pseudomonadota; class Gammaproteobacteria; order Burkholderiales; family Burkholderiaceae_D; genus Telluria; species Telluria timonae. The sequence goes on from NZ_JH992922.1 coordinate 1,983,445, forward strand.
TCGTCTCACCCCAGCCGTTACAGGCCTTTGGCACGCTCGCCGTCGGTGCCCCCGCCATTGTTTCCATCAGTGTCCTCGCTCGCCGGTTCAGGCGCGCGTCGCCCAGGTCGAGTTGCTCAAACTCCGAATCGGTCCATCCCTTCGATTTGCTCGCCAATTGCGCCACGCAAAAGACGAGAGTAAACGCGATTTTGCAAAGGTTTACAAGGGCGCTGGCAAGTCATTGAAAGTAAACGGGATTTTCAGCCGGCGTGGTGAGGCTGGCGGACTTGTGTATAACGAGGTG
>NZ_JH992922.1:1984975-2138845 GCF_000315425.1 Massilia timonae CCUG 45783
ATCGAAACAAGTTATAGGGAACTGAAGCAGTCAATGATGGGCTCGGAGTTGACTCTGCGCAGCATGACGGTCAGCGGTACCGAGCAGGAAATCTGGGGGGCGATGATCGCTTATAACCTGATTCGCGTTGAGATCGCCAAGGCCGCGCTGGAAGCGAAATGCGAACCGACGAGCATCAGTTTTACTACTGCCCTGATGACCATCCAGAACGAGTTGATGATGACGGGCCCAGCAACAGCACAAGGGAGGATACCGGAGATGCTTAAGCGCTTACGTGGACGGTTGGTACTTGAACTGAAAGCGCAACGACCCGGACGAAAATTTGACCGCGTCGTTAAGGCAGTAGCTCAACGGTATCCAGAAAAACGGCTATCGAGAAAACCTTAACTTAGCGGCATTAGGGTCAGAGTAGAATTATTTTGCAATTTCTTTTAAAGCGGGCGCTGTGAACATGGCCCGGATAATAGTTGATTGCGAGTTATTGGGAATTAATTCTACTCTGACCCTCATTATCGGGATTGCGGAGAAATTGCTCAACAATTCTACTCTGACCCTCATTGGGAATAGTCAGGTGGGAGGGTGATGGTGGCGGTGAGGCCGGGGGTGTTGTTGGTCAGGGTGAGGGTGCCGCCGTGGGCTTCGACGCAGGAGCGGGCGATGGAGAGGCCGAGGCCGACGCCGCTGCCGCCGGCGCCGCCGTGGCCGTTGTCGCCGCCGGTGTCGCGGCAGCGGGCGCTGTCGAGGCGGGCGAAAGGTTCGAAGACGCGGTCCAGCTCGGCCTCGGGAATGCCGGGGCCGTTGTCGATCACGGCCAGGATCACGTCGCGGTCATCCCCCGGCGCGCTGGCGCACAGCGTGACCTCGGTGCCGTGGCGGATCGCGTTCTCGGCGAGGTTGCCCACGGCGCGGCGCAGGGCGATCGGGCGGCAGCGGTAGGGCAGCCGGTCCGGGCCGGCGTAGCGGATGCGCTTTCCGGGACGCGCCAGCTCCGCCGCCAGCTCGCGCATTAGCGCCGCCAGGTCGACGTCCTGCGACGGCTCGCCGACGCAGTCCTCGGCCGCGAAGCGCAAGGTCTGCTCGACCATCAGGCCCATCGTCTCGAGCGTGCGGATCATCGCCGCGCGCAGCTCGGGGTCGTCGATCAGTTCCACCCGCACGCGCAGGGAGGTGATCGGCGTGCGCAGGTCGTGGCTGATCGCGGCCAGCATGCGCGTGCGGTCTTCGATGAAGCGCTGCTGGCGCTCGGCCATCGTGTTGAAGGCGACCGTCAGCTCGCGCGCCTCGCGCGGCCCGGTCACCGGCAGCGGGCCGTCGTGCTCGCCGCGGCTGAAGCGCTCGGCGGCGCGCTCCAGCGCGCGGATCGGACGCAGGATGCGGCCGATGAAGGGCAGCGCCACCAGCAGTACCGGCAGGGTGCTCACCGGGATCGAGAAGTGCAGCGGACGCCACCAGGGACTGCCGCCGGGCGACTGCTGGTAGCCCACCAGCCAGCGTCCGTCCGGCAGCTCGACCGAGGCCAGCATGCCGGCCTGCTTGACGCCATCGTCGCCCGGCGCATGGTCGGTCAGCTGCACCCAGCTGCGCGGCGCCGGCGCCGACGCCGACATGCCGGACAGGCGCTCGGCCAGGGCCTGCGCCTGCTTGCGTTCGGCCTCGTTCATCGCCAGGCTGGTGGAGCTGGCGCCGCTGGCCAGCCAGAAGCGCGCGCTCGGCGAGCCGATCGCGGCCAGCATCTCTTCTCCCTTGTCCGGCGACAGGCGCAGCGACTGGTAGATCCCGGCCATGCGGTCGAGCATGTAGCGCGCGGCCAGCGGATGCATGGCGTCCGGGGCCAGCTGGCGCGCCACGATGGCGGCGGCGTGCGCCAGCAGCACGGCCACCAGCAGCGTCGCGACCAGCTGGCCGCCCATGGTCTTCGGGATCAGGCGCATCAGCCTGCCGCCGGCAGCGGCTTGACGTCGGCCGTGAACACATAGCCGTCGCCCCACGAGGTCTTGAGCAGGCGGGGCCGGCGCGGATCGCTTTCCAGCTTCTTGCGCAGCCGGCTGACCTGGCTGTCGATGCTGCGGTCGAAGTTCTGCACCTCGCCGTCGCGCGTCAGGTCGAGCAGCTCGTCGCGGCTGAGCACCTTTCCGGCGCGCTCGACCAGCACGCCCAGCAGGCGAAATTCCGACGTGCTCAATGCCACCGGTTCGCCGCCGGCGTCAACCAGCTCGCGCCTGGCCATGTCCAGGGTCCAGTCGCCGAAGGCGTAGCGGCGGCCGTGCCAGCCGGTCGCGGCGCGGCTCAGGCGCCGCAGCATGCCCTTGATGCGGGCTACCAGTTCGCGCGGATCGAAGGGCTTGGTGACGTAATCGTCGGCGCCGATCTCGAGCCCGGCGACGCGGTCTTCCTGGCTCGCCATCGCAGTGAGCAGGATCACCGGCGTGCTGCTGGTCTCGGCCAGGTGGCGGCACAGCGACAGGCCGTCCTCGCCCGGCAGCATGACGTCGAGCACCACCAGGTCGATCCGATGCTGGCGCAGCAGCGTACGCGCGGTCGCGGCGTCGGCGGCGGTCAGCACCTCCAGGTCGTGCCGGCGCAGGAAGGCGGCGAGCGGGTCGCGGATGTCGGCGTGGTCGTCGACCACGAGGATACGGGATGAAGTGGAAACAGGATTCATTGCTGGAATATCAAGACTTGCCACAACTTGACAAACTTTCTGGCGGTTAATTGCATATGATAATCATTATCATTCACCGCGAACGGGCCTGGCAATAGGTGTTCGCCGTATAAAAGAATTTTGAGCGACAGAGAAAGAACGAAGCGTATGCAGCACACGACAACGGCATGGTTCAAACGGACGACCATCGCGGCGGCGCTCCACGGCGCCCTGGCCCTGAGCGCCCACGCCGCACCGGAAGCACCGGATTTCAACCCGCAAGCCGCCGGCGCGTCCGGCACCGTGCCGACCGTCGTCGTGACCGCCGCCGGCTTCGAGCAGTCGGCCACCGACGCTCCCGCCAGCATCACCGTGATCACCCGTGAAGACCTGGAAAAGCGTCCGTTTCGCGACCTGACCGACGCGCTGCGCGACGTCCAGGGCGTCACCGTCACCGGCGTCGCCAACGAACAGGATATCCTGATTCGCGGCCTGCCGGGGCAATACACGCTGATCCTGGTGGACGGCAAGCGCCAGTCGACGCGCGACGCGCGCACCAACGGCAACGCCGGCTACGAGCAGAGCTTCATTCCGCCGCTGGAGGCGATCGAGCGCATCGAAGTCGTGCGCGGCCCGATGTCCTCGCTGTATGGCTCCGACGCCATGGGCGGCGTGATCAACATCATCACGCGCAAGGTCGCCAAGGCCTGGGGCGGCTCGCTCGGCGTCGACGGCACCCTGCAGGAACACAGCGATTCGGGCAACTCGACCCAGGGCCAGTTCTTCCTGAACGGTCCGATCGCCAGCAACGTCCTCGGCCTGCAGCTGTGGGGCAAGCAGAACAAGCGCACCGAGGACGAGATCCTGAACGGCTTCAACGGCGCCAAGGACCGCGACCTGACCGCGCGCCTGGCCTGGACCCCGAACGCCGCCCACGACGTGCTGCTCGAAGCCGGCAAGAGTGAGCTCAAGCGACACAGCTCGGCGGGTGGCGTGCTGGCGCCGAACGCTGCCAACACCCGCCAGGAACACAGCCGCGACCACTGGTCGCTGTCGCACAACGGGCGCTGGGGCTGGGCCACCTCGCAGGTCGCCCTGACCCAGGAAAAAGGCCAGCGCGAGACCTACGCGCAAGACCGCGCCGGCGACTACATCCGCAACACGCGCGCGCCGGAAATCAAGAACACGGTGCTGGACGCGAAGCTCAACACCCGCCTGGGCGACCATTTCCTGGTGATCGGCGGCCAGTACAACCGCGGCGAACTCCTAGACCAGAACCCGGGCCGCCGCACCGGCGTGGACGAGCACTTCAGCATCATCCAGAAGGCGCTGTTCGTCGAAGACGAATGGAGCCTGACCGACACCCTGGCGCTGACCGCCGGCCTGCGCGCCGACGACCACGAAATCTACGGCAACCACTGGTCGCCGCGCCTGTACGCCGTGTGGCATACCAGCGACGCGGTGACGATCAAGGGCGGCGTCTCGCGCGGTTTCCGCGCGCCGGAAATCCGCAACATCGCGCCGGGCTATGCCTACACCACCGGCGGCGGCGGCTGCACCTATGGCCCGAACGGCACCTGCGGCGTCATCATCGGCGACCCGGACCTGAAGGCCGAGACCAGCACCAGCTACGAGCTGTCCGCCCACTACAACAACAAGGCCGGCATCCAGGCGAATGCGACGCTGTTCTACACCGACTTCAAGGACAAGGTGGCGAACGCGCTGATCTACAACGACGACGGTTCGATCGCGCGCTGGTCGGAAGACCCGAACTACCGCCTCTGGTACAGCTACAACATCGACGACGCCACGATCCAGGGCCTGGAACTGGGCCTGACCTGGCAGCCGCTGCGCGCGCTGTCGTTCAAGTCGAACTACACCTATACCGATTCGGAACAGAAGGGCGGCGCCTACGCCGGCTATGCGCTGACCCGCACCCCGAAGCACCGCGGCACGCTGCGCGCCGACTGGAACGTCACCGACGCGCTCGACCTGTGGGCCTCGGTCACCTACAACGGCAAGGAGATCAATGCCGCCGCGCGGTCGGGCAGCAATGGCGTGACCCTGCCCAACGGCGCCAAGGAATACGGCGACTACACGATCGGCGACATCGGCATGACCTATGACTGGAGCCGCAGCGTCGCCATCAAGGCCGCGCTGTTCAACGTCAGCGACAAGCGCCTGGACGAGCTGACCTACAACACGGTCGGCGACGGTCGCCGCCTGTGGCTCGGGGTGACCACACGCTTCTGACCACACGCTTTTATATACCCCATTTGTTGAACGAGACAGGAATACCGACATGACCATCAAGAACATCTTCCAAGGCCGCCGCGCAGTGCTGGCGGTCGGCGCCGCCCTGGCCTTCGGCGCGCTGCCTGCGCAAGCCCAGAACACCGTGCAGATCAAGCATGCCAGCGGCACCACCGCGGTCCCGGCCAATCCGAAGAAGGTCATCGTGCTCGACGCCACCACGCTGGACAACCTGTCGGCGCTGGACGTGAATGTCGCCGGCGTGCCGACCATGAGCACCACCGCGCGTCCGCTGCCGCGCCACCTGGCGCGCTACAACAGCGCCCCCAAGATGGGCACCCTGTTCGAGCCGGACTATGAAAAAATCCACGGCGCCAAGCCCGACCTGATCATCGTCGGCGGCCGTTCGCAGGCCAAGTACGCGCAGCTGGCCAAGATCGCCCCGACCATCGACCTGACCCCGGACCGCACCAACCTGGTGGCCAGCGCCAAGAATAACGTGAATACCCTGGCCGGCCTGTTCGGCAAGCAGGCGCGCGCCAAGGAACTTACCACCAAGCTGGACAGCTCGATCGCCGCCCTGAAGAAGCAGGCCGAAACGGCCGGCGCCGGCCTGATCGTCCTGACCACCGGCGGCAAGATGAGCGCCTACGGTCCGGGCTCGCGCTTCGGCGTCCTGCACGACACCTTCGGCATCAAGCCGGCGGTGGCCAAGCTCGACACCTCGAACCACGGCCAGGCGATCTCCTTCGAATTCATCCAGAAGACCAATCCCGACTGGCTGTTCGTGATCGACCGCGACGCCGCCATCGGCCGCGAAGGCACCGCCGCCGCGAAATTCCTGGACAACGAACTGGTGCGCCAGTCGAACGCCTGGAAGAACAAGCGCGTGGTCTACCTCGATGGCCTGAACTGGTACACCCTGGGCGGCGCCGGCATCACCGCGCTGCAGGAGAACGTCGACCAGCTGTCGCGCGCACTGAACACCGCGGGACGCTGATTGCAATGGTTGTAAACAAGCCGCCGCTCTGCGGCGGGGCGCCATGATGCGCCAAGCCGGGGGCCACGCCAGCGCGCGTGCCCCTCGTCACATCTCGCACGCCTGGCTGGCGCTGCCGTTATTACTGACGGCGGCGCTTGTCGCGTTGAGCGTGGCCATCGGCGCCGGCGACTTCAGCTTCGCCGGCCTGCTCGCGGGCACGCAGTCGACCGACTGGCAACTGCTGGTCGTCAGCCGCCTGCCGCGTACCCTGGCCCTGCTGCTGGCCGGGATGTCCCTCGCCGTGGCGGGCCTCATCATGCAGATGCTGGTCCGAAACCGCTTTGTCGAACCGTCCACCGCCGGCACCATCGAGGCCGCCACGCTGGGCGTCCTGGTGCTGGCGCTGCTGGCGCCCGATACCCCGGTGTTCGGCAAGATGCTGGTGGCGGCCGCCTTCGCGATGGCCGGCACCTTCCTGTTCCTCGGCCTGTTGCGCCGCATCCCCTTGCGCTCACCTTACCTGGTGCCGCTGGTGGGCCTGATCCTGGGCGGCGTGATCCAGGCGGTGACGACCTTCTTCGCCTTCCGCTACGACATGCTGCAGACCCTGCACGCCTGGACCGTGGGCGATTTTTCCGGCGTGCTGCGCGGGCGCTACGAGCTGCTGTGGCTCGGCGCGGTGCTGGCCTTCGCCGCCTGGGTCGCGGCCGACCGTTTCACGGTGGCCGGCATGGGCCAGCAGTTCACCACCAACCTGGGGCTGAACTACAAGCGCCTGACCTTCTATGGCTTGCTCATCGTGTCGGCGATTTCGGCGGTGGTGGTGGTCACGGCCGGCAGCATTCCCTTCCTGGGCCTGATCGTGCCGAACGTGGTCAGCATCCTGTTCGGCGACAATATGCGCCGCTCGGTGCCCTGGGTCGCGCTCCTCGGCGGCCTGTTCGTACTGGCCTGCGACATCATTGGCCGCCTGGTCGTGTATCCGTACGAGATCCCGATCGGCACGGTCGTCGGCATCATCGGCGGCGCGCTGTTCCTGTTCCTGTTGCTGCGAGGTCGTTCACGTGACGCTTGATATATCCCCCAAAGCGCGCCTGGCCCTGCTCGCAACGCTGGCGCTGTCCGTCGTCGCCGCCTTCATGCTGATCGGCGCCGGCGGCAACTGGGACTTCGTGTTGCCGTTCCGCGGCGCCAAGCTGGCCGCCATGCTGCTGGTGGCGTATGCGATCGCGGTCTCGTCCGTGCTGTTCCAGACGATCACCCACAACCGCATCCTGACGCCGTCGATCATGGGTTTCGACGCCCTCTACCTGTTGATCCAGGCCACGATCATCTTCAGCCTCGGCCTCGATCCGCTCACGGAGACGGGCAACCCGAACCTGCGCTTCGCGATCGAGGTGGTGCTGATGACGGGCTTCGCCTGCCTGCTGTTCCGGGCGCTGTTCAACGGCGCCGCGCACAGCCTGCACCTGATGCTGCTGGCCGGCATCGTGTTCGGACTCCTGTTCCGCAGCCTGTCGAGCTTCGTGATGCGCCTGATCGATCCCAACGAGTTCATGGTGCTGCAAGACCGCATGTTCGCGTCCTTCAATACGATCCAGACGGGCCTCTTGTGGGTGGCGGCGGTCGCCATCGGCCTGGCCTCGCTGCTGGCCTGGCGCCTGCGCCACCAGTACGACGTGTTGACGCTGGGCCGCGAGATCGCGGTCAACCTCGGCATCGATTACCGGCGCACGGTGATGCTGACGCTGGCCCTGATCGCGGTGATGGTGTCGGTGTCGACCGCCCTGGTCGGCCCGGTCACCTTCTTCGGCCTGTTGGTGAGCAACCTGGCCTATGTGACGGCCGGCTCCGGCAAGCACCGCTACCTGCTGCCGATGGCGGTGCTGTGGGGCGTGGTGTTCCTGGTCGGCGGCCAGGTGCTGCTCGAGCGCGTGCTCGAACTGAACGCCACCGTCAGCGTCGTCATCGAGTTCGTGGGCGGCCTGCTGTTCCTGTTCCTGATCACCCGTAGAAAGTCCTAGATGATCGAGATTTCCCATATCAGCAAGCGTTATGCCGACACCGTGGTCGTCGACGACGTGACGCTCACCCTGCCGGCCGGCGGCGTCACCGCCATCATCGGCCCCAACGGCGCCGGCAAGTCGACCGTGCTGTCGATGATCAGCCGCCTGCTGCCGATGAGCGCGGGCCGGGTGCTGGTCGACGGCATCGACGTGGTCAAGGGCGATAGCAAGGAACTGGCGAAACGCCTGGCCATCCTGCGCCAGGACAACCACCTGCCGATGCGCCTGACGGTGCGCGACCTGGTCGCCTTCGGCCGCTATCCGCACACGCAGGGCCGGCCGACGGTCGAGGATGCGGCTCACGTCGAACGCGCGCTCGGCTACCTGGGCCTGGAAGCGCTGGCCGACCGCTACCTCGACCAGCTCTCGGGCGGCCAGCGCCAGCGCGCCTTCGTGGCCATGGTGCTGTGCCAGGACACCGACTACGTGCTGCTCGACGAGCCGCTCAACAACCTCGACATGCGCCACGCGGTCGACATGATGGGGCTGCTGCGCCGCACCTCGCGCGAACTGGGCAAGACCGTGATCCTGGTCCTGCACGACATCAACTTCGCGTCCTGCTACGCCGACCGCATCGTCGCCATGCGCGGCGGGAAGGTGGCCTACCACGGCACGCCGCAAGAGCTGATCCGGCCCGAGGTGCTGCGCGACCTGTACCAGCTCGACATCCGGGTGCACGAGGTCGACGGCCAGCGCATCTGCGTTTATTACTAATGAGTTACTGACGAGGACGGCTATGGAACGCTGGGTGGTGTACGCCTTCCTGTCGATGCTGTTCGCCGGCGTGACGGCCGTCATCGCCAAGCCTGGCCTCACCGGCATCTCGGGCGACCTTGGCATGGCGGTGCGCACCTGCTTCGTGTTCGTGTTCGTGCTGCTGTTCGCGGCCGCCGTGGTGCCGGCGCGCGAGCTGCAGGCGCTCACCCCGGCCAATATCGCCTGGCTGGCAGGTTCGGCGGTGGCCACCGCGCTGTCGTGGATTTTCTACTATAAGGCGATCAAGGAAGGGCAGGTGTCCACCGTCGCCCTGATCGACAAGGGCAGCGTCGTGATCGCGATGGTGCTGGGCTGGCTGTTCCTGCAAGAGGCGCTCACCCCGGCCAAGCTGGCCGGCTGCGGGCTGATCGTCGCCGGCCTGCTCGTGATCGCGCGCGGATGAGCGAACGCCATCTGCTACACTCGGCCGATCGTATCCCTTGATGACCGTGCCGCGTTGATCCAGACTGTTCCTTCCACCGTCCTCCCGCCCGTGCTGGCCGGCCCCATCCTGCGCCGCCTCGAGCCGGGCCGCCTGGTGCTGTGGCTCGTCGGCAGCGACGCGCTCGACCTGACCCTGGCGCTGGCGCCGCAGGGCGGCCCGGCGCGCCGCCTGCGGCTCGACGGCGCGGCGTGCCGCGTCGTCCGCGTCGGCCGCCATGCATACGTGCACCTGATCGACGTCGCGCTGGACGAGCCGCTGTCCCAGGACGTGCTGGTCGAGTACGACCTGGTCCTGGACGGCGGCGCCGGCATCGCGCACTGGGCGCCGCACCTGCTGCACGCGGGGGCGGACCGGCCCAGCTTCGTGCTGCGCAGCCGCATGGACGACATCCTCTACGGTTCCTGCCGCAAGCCGCACCACCGCTCGCGCGACGGCCTGGCCTGCGCCGACGCGCTGCTGGCCGGCCAGGCCAGGGATGCCGACGCGCGGCCCGCCATGCTCATGCTGTGCGGCGACCAGGTGTATGCCGACGACGTGGCCGGCCCGATGCTGGCGGCCATCCATGCGCTCATCGAACGCCTGGGCCTGTACGGCGAATGCCTGGAAGGCGCCGTGGTGGAAGACAGCGAGGCGCTGTATGCCCACCCGGCAGGCTATTACCGGCGCGAAGACCTGCTGCCCGCGTTCAAGTCGAACGACGACTTGCGCGACCGCTTCTTCGGCGGCTCGGAAAAGCCGATCTTCACCACCGCCAACGCCCACAACCACCTGGTGACGCTGGCCGAGGTGATGGCGATGTATTTATTGGTGTGGTCGCCGGCGCCGTGGCAAATCGTGGGCGAACCGCCGATGCCGCCCTTGACGCCGAAGCACGTCGAACGCTGGCGGCGCGAAGGCGCGGCGCTGCAGGGTTTCTGCGCCGACCTGCCGGCCGCCGCGCGCCTGATGGCGCACGTGCAGACCCTGATGATCTTCGACGACCACGACATCACCGACGACTGGAACCTGTCGGCGAAGTGGGAGACCACCGCCTACGGGCACCCGTTCTCGCGCCGCATCATCGGCAATGCGCTGGCGGCCTATATGCTGTGCCAGGGCTGGGGCAACCGGCCCGACGTGTTCGGCGAGGCGCTCGACGCCATGGCGGCGTTGACCGCCGCGCCCGATGCGCGCGGCCGGCTCGACCCGGGCGCGCAGGACGCACTGATCCAGCACCTGCTCGCGTTTCGCCAGTGGGACTACATGCTGCGCACCCAGCCCGCCATCATCGTGCTCGACACGCGCACGCGGCGCTGGCGCAACCGGCGCACGCCCGGCCATCCGTCGGGCCTGATGGACTGGGAATCGCTGACCGAGCTGCAGCACGAACTGCTCGACGAGACGGCGGCCGTGATCGTCTCGGCGGCGCCGATGTTCGGCGTCAAGCTGATCGAGGTGGTGCAGCGCATCGCCACCTTTGCCGGGCTGGCCCTCACGGTCGACGCCGAGAACTGGATGGCGCACCGTGGTGCGGCCAGCAGCATGCTCAATATCTTCCGCCACTCGCGCACCCCGGGCAACTACGTGATCCTGTCGGGCGACGTGCACTATTCCTTCGTGTACGACGTCGAGGTGCGCGAATCGGACCGCCCGCAGCACGTGTGGCAGATCACCAGCAGCGGCATCAAGAACGAATTCCCGCGCCGCCTGCTCGACTGGCTCGACCGCCTGAACCGCTGGCTGTATTCGCCGCGCTCTCCGCTGAACTGGTTCACCAAGCGGCGCGACCTGGCCCTCAGCCCGCGTCTGCCCGACCAGCGCACGCGCGGCGAGCGCCTGTGGAACGGCGCCGGCATCGGCCAGGTATGGCTCGACGCCCATGGCCGCCCGCGCCGCATCGTGCAGCACAATGCCGACGGCCGGCCGTCGACCGAGTTCCTGGTGCCGGACGACGCCGACGCCGCCACGCCGGCGGCCGAGGAATCGCAGCGGGCCGCGTAGGCCGCGTGGCCTAGCCCAGCGCGAGCGGCTGCCCGCGCGCCCAGCGGTTCGACGACAGCGAAAAGCTCAGCGCCCGCACCTGGTGATACCAGCCGGCCGGCACGTACAGCATGTCGCCGGGCTCCACGATGATCTCGACCAGCGCCGCCTGGCGCGCCAGCGGGAAGGCGTCGAAGTCGGGCGCTTCCGGGTCGAACGGAGAGCCGAACAGCAGCGGATTGGCCTCGCGCGTATACAGAAAGGCGTCATGGTGCGGCGGCGCCAGGAAGATCCGTTTGGTCCCCCACAGCTGGGCGAAGATATTGTCGTCGTAGTCGCAGTGCAGCGGGGTCACCGTGCGCGCCGGGCCGATCCAGAAGCGGGGAGGGCCCATCTTGTCGAACCAGGTCGGCCAGTGGCACAGCCGGTTCAGCTCGCGCAGCGACAGGTTGCCCACATAGGGCGGCAGGTCCGATGTGGCGTCGGGCGGCGTCAGGTCGAGGTAGTCGCGCAGCAACATGTCCCGCATCGCGCGATCCGGCGCGAAGGCCGTATTGACGTAGTCGCCGACGCGCGCACGCACCGGCAGATGGCCGAACTGCGCGCGCAAATCCTGCGGTGTCAGGCTGGCCAGCGGCCAGCGCTTGACGATGCCGGTGACCAGGAAGGGCATGCCGGCCGCCGCCCGCGCACGAAAGCCGGCCGCATCCAGCCGGGCCAGGCGCGGCACGGCGGTGAACGGGGGAAGCTGGCGCGCGGCCTGGCGGATGGCGTCGCGCATCGAAGCGATCGAGGCTACGCCGCGCACCTGCGCCGCTTTCTCGGCCTCGGCCTGCTTTTTCGCCGCCGCATCGGCCGCCGCCGGCAGGGCCTGGCGCGGCGGCAGGCGGCTGCCTGTAACTTTTTCTACTGCCATGTCATGTCGTACTGGACGCCCGGATAAGACGAAACCCCGTATGGTACTGCCAACACGCGTTTCATCCCGCTGCTCATTGATAAAAAGCAGCTTTTGAGGCGGATGGAACGGCTCTGTTAGTCAGCGCACGGTCTCTTAGTACTGGTCCATTGTATTTTTTGTATCGCGACGCAGTTGGTTCGATACTGCGCTCGTGACGGAGCCCTGGAAGGGCGCTCGCCCCGAGATAGGGACGATGAGCCTGGGACATTGATGGAACCTTTGCGGTGGTTTGAGGTCAGTGAATCAATAAACTGATCTTAGGCATGAAGCCGCGCAGCCATTGATGTACCGCAGGCAGCTTTCGTTCCCGCGTCATGTATCGGACTGAATCAAGGAAGAATGTGGTGATAGTCGAATATCGGTCTACTCCGCGTTGGTCACACATTTTATGAGGGATACATCATGGATAATCAAAAGTCTACCGAGGGTAAAGGCATTGACGCCAACAAGGCCGGTTCGAGCATCGGCAAAAGCCAGGATTCCAGCCTGAACAAGGGCACCACCGCCTCGTCGGGCAGCCAGCAGAGCGCGTCGTCGAACCTGAGCAGCACGGGTTCGTCGCCATCGTCGTCGAGCCAGCAAAGCGCTTCGTCGAGCGGCAATATGGGCAGCAGCGTGGGCAGCACCGGCTCGTCGACCTCGGGCTCGGCGCCGGGTTCGCCGTCGTCGCAGTCGTCCTCGTCGATCGGCTCGCAGTCGTCGTCGTCGAACATGAGCTCGGCGGCAGGCAGCACCGGTTCGCTGGGCAACAGTGGCCTGGGCGCATCGTCGTCGAGCCAATCGTCGACCCCATCGTCGGACTCGTCGTCCTCGTCGTCGGCTTCGTCGTCGGATGCGAACGGCGATAAATCGTCGGGCGGCATCAAGGCAGCGATCTCGTCGATCTCGCCAGACAAGGTGCACGCAGGCATCGACAAGGCAGCGCAAGCCGCCCAGCCTGTCGTCGACAACCTGGCTTCGCGCGCCCACGCCGGCGTCGACAAGGTCACCGGTCTGCTGAGCTCGGCTCAAGAGAAATTCGGTGGCGGCTCGGCCCAGCTGAGCGAGAAGTGCTCGGACCTGTCGGCCCAGGGCAAGGAATACGTCAAGAACAACCCGGGCAGCGCGCTGCTGGCCGCGGTCGGCGTGGGCTTCATCCTGGCCAAGCTGCTGGGTGGCTCGAGCGACCGTCACGAATATCGCAACTACCGCGATTACCGCGACTGATCGTGATGACAAGAAGCGGGCCGTCGGCGCGCTTCTCGCATGACCCGGCCGGCTTTCGCCGGCCGGGCTTTTTTCATTCTCGCTTTTCCTCGTCGCACTATTTAACGCTTCCTTAACGCCTCACTAACATCTCGATGACAGCATGCAACCTAGCATGCCTATCATGAACATCGAGAAACTTCATCTGCCCAAGGGCATCAATAGCGCTCCGGCAACTACGCGCCAGCGCGCCGCCGGACTGGCGCGCCTCACCGAATGGGCCGGTCCATTCGCGCCATTGGTCCAGTTGTTGTGCATCGGGCTGCTCGTCCTGTCGGCTTTTCGGATCGCATTACTCGCATGGCAATGGCCGCGTGTGGCTGCGACCGGCATCGTGCCCGAGATCCTGCTGCAGGGCGTGCGCGCCGACTTGATCCTGCTTGGCTATTTCCTCGCCGTCCCCTTGCTGCTGGCGCCCTTGCTGGCGCACGCCCGCAGCGCCCGCCTGTGGCGCCGCGCCAGCGTGGCCTGGACCGGCTTCGCGCTGATCTTCATCGTGTTCATGGAAGTGGCCACGCCCCAGTTCATCATGCAATACGATGCGCGGCCGAACCGCCTGTTCATCGAGTACCTGGGTTATCCGCAAGAAGTGTTCTCGACCTTGTGGCATGGCTTTCGCACCGCGCTGCTGCTGGGTTGCGCGCTGACCATCGTGCTCGGCGTCGCCCTGGTGCGCCTGCTCAAGCGGACTGCGGCCGGCATGACGCTGTGGCCGAGCCGCAAGCTGCTGCTGGTCTGGCCCATCCTGTGCCTGCTGGTCTTCATGCAGATCCGCTCCACCACCGGCCATCGTCCGGCCAATCCGGCCATGTTCGCGCTGACCGGCGATGCGATGGTCAATTCGCTCGTCATCAATTCGGCCTGGTCGGTGCTCGATGCGGTCCGCTCGATGGGCAACGAGGCCAAGTCGTCCGAGATCTATGGCGACTTTCCGCGCGAACAGGTGTTTACCGAGGTCAAGGCGGCGCCCTGGCTGCGCGACTATCGTTTCCCGAATCCGGAACTGCCGACCCTGCATTACCAGCAGGCCGCGGTCCAGCGCGCCAAACCGCTCAACCTGGTCATCGTGTTGCAGGAAAGCCTGGGCGCCACCTTCGTGCAATCGCTGGGCGGCCTGCCGGTGACGCCGGAGCTGGAAAAGCTCAAGGACGAGGGCTGGTGGTTCGAGCAGCTGTACGCCACCGGCACCCGCTCGGTGCGCGGCATCGAGGCGGTGGTGGCCGGCTATGCGCCGACGCCGGCGCGCAGCACGGTGAAACTGTCTCTGTCGCAGAACAATTTTTATACGCTGGCCGACGGGCTGGGCCGCCAGGGCTATCACACCGAGTTCGTGTATGGCGGCGAAGCCCACTTCGACAATATGCGCAGCTTCTTTACCGGCAATGGCTTCCAGAACATCGTCGATATCGGCGACATGCAGCCGCGATTCGTCGCCAGCTGGGGCGCTTCGGACGAAGACCTGTTCGACAAGTCGCTCGAGCGCTTGAAGAAACTGCATGCGCAGGATAAACCGTTCTTCAGCCTGATCTTCACGTCCTCGAACCACGAGCCGTTCGAATTCCCGGACGGCAAGATCACATTGCACGACCCGGACAAGCAGACCGTGAACAACGCGGTCAAGTATGCCGATTACGCGCTGGGCAAGTTCATCCGCGAAGCGAAGCAGCAGGCCTACTGGAAGGACACCGTGTTCCTGATCGTGGCCGACCACGACAACCGCGTCTATGGCGATAGTCTGGTGCCGATCAAGAAATTCCACATCCCGGGCCTGATCCTGGGCGCCGACGTCGAACCGAAGCGCATCGCCCCCATCGCGAGCCAGGTCGACCTCGCTCCCACCTTGCTGTCCTTGCTGGGCGTATCGAGCACGCACCCGATGATCGGGCGCGATTTCGCGAAGGACGCGAAGACGCCGGGCCGCGCGCTGATCCAGTTCAACGACTATTTCGCCTACCTGGAGGGATCGCACGCGACCGTGCTGCGGCCCGGCCAGGCGCCGCTCGCCGCGCGCTACGACGCGGCCAGCGGCGGCTTCGATCCCGGCAGCGGCACGCCCTCCACGGGGGAGCTCGACCGCGCGATGGCGCACGTGATGCTGCCGTCGCTGCTGTACCGCGAGCAGCGCTACCGGACGCGCTAGCAATTCCTGCCCCGCGCAAGGCGGGTGGCCGGCAGCGCCGGCGCATCCGCCATTTCCACTTACAATATCCGCATGCGCATCCTCATCGTCGAAGACAATCCCGACATCCTGGCCAACCTGTACGGCTTCCTCGAGCCGAAGGGCTACACGGTCGATTCCGCCCGCAACGGCTATGGCGGGCTCGCGCTGGCATCCGAAAACAGCTATGACGTCATCGTCCTCGACGTCATGCTGCCGGGCCTGAACGGCCTCGAACTGTGCCAGAAACTGCGCACCGAGTTGCGCACGCAGACGCCGGTCCTGATGCTGACCGCGCGCGACAGCCTGCCCGACAAGGTGGCCGGTTTCGACAGCGGCGCCGACGACTACCTGGTCAAGCCGTTTTCGCTGGTCGAACTCGACGTTCGCCTGAAGGCGCTGACCCGGCGCGCGGGCGGGCAGCATGCGTTCAGTCCCGCCTTGCGCTTCGGCGGCCTGGTGTTCGATCCCGACCAGCAGGATGCCTCGCGCAACGGCACCAGGGTGGTGCTCACCAAGACCGGCTACATCCTGCTGCGCTGCCTGATGGCGGCGGCGCCGCGCATCGTGCCGCGCGAAGCGCTCGAGCAGGCCGTCTGGGGCGACGACCGCCCCGAGAGCGACGCCTTGCGCACCCATATCCACGCCTTGCGCCAGGCCATCGACAAGCCGTTCGACGTCTCCCTGATCCATACCGTGCCGGGTGTGGGCTACCGGCTCGCCTTGCCCGATGCGCAAGGTTGATTCGCTGAGCCGACCCATCGTCGGCGCCTTCATCCTGTTCGGCGTCGTGCTGTCGGTATTCTTTGCCGTGCTGGCGGCGCTGGTGGTCGAGGGCATCGAGGTGCACCTGGTCGACGAGCGCCTGGCCGAGGTCGAGAAATGGGCCCGTCCGCGCGCCGCGGCGGGACTGCCGGCCGATCTTCCCGCCGGCCTGCGCTTTCATCGCGGCGCGGACATACCGGGCTCGCTGCGCGGCTTGCCGGCCGGCGTGTCCGAGGCCGAGATCGACGGCATCGGCCTGCACGTGCTGTCCGGCGCGGACGAGCTCGGCCCCTACGTCGTGGTCGACCACGAAAGCGACTACGAGCAGATCGAGCTGCTCGTGTATTCGATGTTCGCCACCTTCTTCGCCGGCTTCGTCATCCTTGCGCTGTTCCTGGGCCGCTTCGTCGGCAGGCGCATCGTCACGCCGATCCGCGAACTCGCGGACGCCGTCGGGCATGGCGACTTCTCGTCGCCGCATACCGAGCGTGTCGACGAGCTGGGCGTGCTGGCGCGGGCGCTGGATGCGCACACCACCGAGCTGCGCGAATTCCTCGACCGCGAACGCTTCTTCACGGGCGACGTGAGCCACGAGCTGCGCACGCCGCTCACGGTCATCATGGGCGCCGCGGAGATCCTGATCGAAGGCGCGCAAGGCCCGGCGGTGCGCGCGCCCGCCCAGCGCATCTACCGCGCCGCCCAGGAAGCGACCGAGTGCGTGACGGTCCTGCTGCTGCTGGCGCGCGCGCCCGAGCTGGGCGCGTTCGCGCCGGTGTCGGTGAGCGAGATCGCGCGCCGCGAGACCGAGCGCTACCAGTCCATGGTGGCGGACAAGCCGGTGACCTTGCGCTGTGTCGGCAGCGCCGACGTGAGCGTGCGCGCGCCGGCCGAGCTGTGCGCGTCGGCGATCGCCAACCTGGTGCGCAATGCCTGCCAGTACACCGAACAGGGCGAGGTGACGGTCGTGATCGAGCCCGGACGCGTCACGGTGGAAGATACCGGACGCGGCCTGCCGGATGCGGTGCGGCTGACGCTGGGCGAAGGCGCGATGGCGATCCCCTCCAGCGGTTCGGCCGGGACCGGACTCGGCCTGTCGCTGGTCCGGCGCATCTGCGAATACCTGGGCGCCTCGCTCGTCTACGCGAATCGCCAGGGTGGCGGCAGCCGCTTCAGCATCGTCTTTGCGGCCGAGTTCACGCAATCCTGACGTCGGCTTGACGGCCGCCTGACCCCGGCTTTTCTATCCTTCAGGCAATGCAGCCCGTGCGCTGCCTTGCCCCCGAAGGATGGAGAGGATGGAAAAGCTGTTCGCAAGAAGAATCGATGCGCCGGTGCTCGTGCTGGCCGTGGCGCTGTTGCTGGCCAGCGTCGGCAATATCAAGTTCTGGGCGGTCCTGAGCAGCGCCGCGGGCGGCTTCTCGCTGGACAGCCTGCCGCTGCTGGCCGGCTCGTTCCTGATCGTGGTGCTGTTCTTCAACGCCTGCCTGACGCTGGCCAGCTTCCGCCCCGTCGCCAAGCCCTTGCTGATCGCGCTGGTGCTGGCCGCATCGGCCGCCAGCTATTTCATCGCGACTTACGGCATCGTCATCGACAAGGCCATGATCCAGAACGTGTTCGAGACCGACACGCGCGAGGCCACGGAGCTGGTCAGCTGGCAGATGGCGGCCAGGATCGGCCTCCTGGGCGGGCTGCCCGCGTGGGCGATCTGGCGCGCCAGGATCGCGTTCCCGCGCGGCGCGCGCGGGTTGCTCGAACGCGCCGGCATCGCCGGCGGCTCGCTGATGCTGGCGCTGGTGCTGCTGGCGCTGCTGTACAAGAGCCTGGCGCCGGCGCTGCATGAACATCGCGAACTGCGCTTCCTGCTCACGCCGACCAACTTCATCCAGGCGACGCACGGCTACCTGCGCGCGCGCTGGGCGGCCCCCATCGTGGTCGCGCCGCTCGGACGCGACGCCGTCAAGGGCGCCGCGTGGAAGGGCGCGCAGCGCCGCACGCTGACCGTGATCGTGGTTGGCGAAACGGCGCGCGCGGCGAATTTCTCGCTCAACGGCTATGCGCGCGACACCAATCCGCTGCTGGCGCGCCAGGGCGGCCTGCTCAACTTCTCGCGCGTGCGTTCCTGCGGCACCGCCACCGCCGTCTCGGTGCCCTGCGTGTTTTCGGCCTTCGGCCGCGAGGACTACAGCCAGTCGAAGGCCGAGCGCCAGGAAGGCTTGCTCGACGTGCTCGCGCATGCCGGCTTCGACGTCGTCTGGCGCGACAATAACTCCGGCTGCAAGGGCGTGTGCGACCGCGTGCGCTACGAGGACCTGGCGCGGCCGAAGCCGGGCAGCCCTTGCGCGGACGCCGAATGCCACGACGAAGTCCTGCTCGACGGCTGGCCCGAACTGCTGCGCCGCGGCGGCAGGGACATGGTGGTGGTGCTGCACCAGAAGGGCAGTCATGGTCCGGCCTATGCCAGCCGCTATCCGCGCGCCTTCGGCCGCTTCGGTCCGGTATGCACCAGCAACCAGTTCGAGACCTGTTCGCGCGAATCGATCCGCGCCGCCTACGACAACACCATCCTGTACACCGACTACTTCCTGAGCACGACCATCGACCGCCTGCGCGCGCTGGCCCAGGACGAGGACGTCGACACCGCGATGCTGTACTTCTCGGACCATGGCGAATCGCTGGGCGAGAACAACGTCTACCTGCACGGCACGCCCTATCTGTTCGCGCCGCGCGAGCAGACCGAGGTGCCGATGATGCTGTGGATGTCGGACGGCTTCAGCGAGCGCTTCCGCATCGACCGGCGCTGCCTGGGCCAGCGCCGCGACCAGCCGCTGTCGCACGACAACGTGTTCCACTCGGTGCTGGGCATGCTCGACGTGAACACGGCGGTGCTCAATCCGCGGCTCGACATCTTCCATGCCTGCGTGCGGGGCGTGTGAGATGGGCGCCGCCACTTCTGCCGCGCTGCTGCCGGCGCGGGCCATCCGGCGCATGGCGGCGGCGCTGGCCGCCGCCGCGCCGGTCATCTTCTGGATCGGCCGCTGCACCGACCTCGACCTGGCGCTGGCCGATGCGGTGTTCGATGCCGCCAGCGGCGTCTTCCCCTGGCGCCATGCCTGGCTGGCCGAGACCTTCGGCCACGTGATCCTGAAATGGCTGCTGATGCTGCTCGCGCTGGGCTTCATCGGGCGCGCGCTGGCCGACCTGGCCTGGCCGCGCGCCGCCATGAGCGGGCAGGCGCGCCTGCGGCTGCGCATCGTCGCGCTGTCGGCGCTGCTGGTGCCCCTGGCGATCAGCGTGCTGAAGCAATTCAGCACCTCGCATTGTCCGTGGGATTTGCTGCGCTATGGCGGCGACCAGCCCTATGTGCGCCTGTTCGAGGCCTTGCCGGCCGGCGCCGTCGCCGGACAGTGCCTGCCGGCCGGGCATGCCTCGAGCGCCTTGTGGCTGGTGTCGCTGGCGGTGTACTGGCTGCCGGCGCGCCCGCGGATGGCGGGCGCGGTGGCCGTCCTCGCGCTCGCGTTCGGCGCGGCGGTCGGCTATCTGCAACAGCTGCGCGGCGCCCATTTCATGACCCACACCCTGTGGTCGATCTGGATCGCCTGCGCCATCGTCCTGTTCCTGGTCGCCGCCCCGCGGGCGCGGCCATCCAACCCCTTACCGGAAACCGTCCATGTCGCAACAGCAGATCAGTGAATTCAAGAGCAGGCAGGGCCTGGGACGGATACTGTCCGCATCCCGCTATTCGGCCGAAGGCCTGAAGTTCGCATGGCGCTCGGAACATGCGTTTCGCCAGGAACTGATGGTGGCCCTGCCTGCCATGCTGGCGGCCGCATTGCTGCCGCTGCCGGCCCTCGAGCGGCTGGCGCTGGTCGCGGTGCTGGTCGTGGTGCTGGTCGTCGAGCTGCTCAATTCCGCCATCGAAGCGGTGGTCGACCGCATTTCACTCGAGCGCCATCCTCTGTCCAAGAGCGCCAAGGACCTGGGCAGCGCGGCCGTCGCGCTGGCCGTCATGCTCGCTGCCCTGACCTGGGGCGTGCTCGTGCTGCCGCTGCTGTTCGGCTAGCCGGGCGTGTGCTCCTCGGCCTTCGCGGGCCGCGGCGCCGGCTGGCGCCGCAGCCTGCGCCCGTGGCGCTTGAGCCAGTGCTCCAGGTCGTCGATATAGGTGTAGACCGCCGGCACCACCAGCAGGCTCAATAAGGTCGAGGTGATCAGGCCGCCGATCACCGCCACCGCCATCGGCGAGCGGAAGCTCGGGTCGCCCGAGAAGCCCAGGGCCAGGGGCAGCATGCCGGCGCCCATGGCGATGGTGGTCATCACGATCGGGCGGCTGCGCTTGTGGCAGGCGTCGACCAGGGCCTCGAAGCGCTCCATGCCGGCTTCGCGCGCCAGGATCGCGTAGTCGACCAGCAGGATCGAGTTCTTGGTCACGATCCCCATCAGCATGATCAGGCCGATCATGGTCGGCATCGACAGCGCATTGCTGGTCAACAGCAGGGCGACGAATGCGCCGCCGATCGACAGCGGCAGCGCCGCCAGGATCGTCACCGGCTGCATGAAGTCCGAGAACAGCAGCACCAGCACGCCATAGATGCACAGCACGCCGATCAGCATCGCCACCCCGAAGCTGTTGAACAGCGCCTGCATCTCTTGCGCGTCGCCCAGCTCGGCGATCGTCACCGACGACGGCAGCGACTGGAACACCGGCAGCGCGCGCGCCTCGGCATTGACTTCGCCCAGCGCGCGGCCCGACAGCTCGACGTCGAGCGTCACGTTGCGGCTGCGGTTCAGGCGGTCGATCTGGGCCGGGCCGCTTTCCATGGTGATGTCGGCGACGGTGGACAGCAGCACCGGGCCGTTCGCGCCGGGCACCGTCAGGCGCCCAATGGCGTCGAGGTCGGCGCGCACCGCGTCCGGCAGCTTGACCCGGATCGGCACCTGGCGCTCGTCCAGGTTCATCTTGGCCAGCGACTGCTCGTAGTCGCCGGCGGTGGCCACGCGCACCGTCTCGCCGATCGACGCCGCCGTCACGCCCAGGTCGGCCGCGCGAGCGAAGTCGGGCCGCACGATGATCTCGGGGCGCACCAGCGAGGCGCTGGAACTGACGTTGCCGATGCCGCGCAGGGTGCGCAGCTCGCGCTCGGCCTGGCGTGCGGCGGCGGTGAGCGCCTGCGCGTCGTCGCTGCGCAGCACCAGCTGCATCTTGGTGCCGGCGTCCGGTATGCCGACCGTGAAGCGGGCGCCGGGGATGTCCACCAGCGTTTGCCGGATGTGGTTCTCGATCACGCCCAGCTTCACGTCGCGCTCGCTGCGATGCACGGTGGTGATG
The DNA here is from genome assembly GCF_000315425.1 of Massilia timonae CCUG 45783. Classification (GTDB taxonomy): domain Bacteria; phylum Pseudomonadota; class Gammaproteobacteria; order Burkholderiales; family Burkholderiaceae_D; genus Telluria; species Telluria timonae. The sequence continues at coordinate 2,006,527 of NZ_JH992922.1, forward strand.
GTCAGCACCGCGCGCCGCGCCTCGGCCGCCGCGCCGGGCGAGAAGGCGTCGCCGCTGGAGCCGCCGCCGATCGAGCTGAACACGCTCTGCACACCGGCCACCTTCATGACTTGCTGGCGCACCTGCTCGGCCACCGCATGGGTCTGGGCCAGGGTGGCGCCCGGCGGCAGCTCGACGTTGACCTGGCTCTGCGAGCGGTCGGCCGGCGGCATGAAGCCGGTCGGCAGCAGCGGCACCAGGGCCAGCGAGCCGACGAAGAACAGGGCCGCGCCGAGCATGGTCAGGCCGCGCCGGCGCAGGCACCACCGCATGACGGCGAGATAGCGGCGCATCAGCGGGCCGTCCTGCGGCTCGTGGCCCGGCTTGCCGGCGTTCTTCGGCGCCTTGAGCAGGTAGGCGCACATCATCGGCGTGAGCAGCCGCGCCACCAGCAGCGACGCCAGGATGGCCAGCACCGCGGTCCAGCCGAACTGCTTGAAGAATTTGCCGGGGATGCCGCCCATGAAGGCGGTCGGCAGGAACACGGCGACCAGGGCGAAGGTGGTGGCGATCACCGCCATTCCGATCTCGTCGGCCGCTTCCAGCGCCGCCTGCATCGGCGTCTTGCCCATGTGGAGGTGGCGCGAGATGTTCTCGATCTCGACGATCGCATCGTCGACCAGCACGCCGACCACCAGCGCCAGCGACAGCAGCGTCACCATGTTCAGGGTGTAGCCGAACAGGTACTGGCCCAGGAAGGCCGGGATCACCGACAGCGGCAGGGCGGCGGCGGCGATCAGGGTCGCGCGCCAGTCGCGCAGGAACCACCACACCACCAGCACCGCCAGCAGCGCGCCTTCGTACAGCATGTGCATCGAGGCGTCGAAGTTTTCTTCGACCGAGTAGGAGTTGTCGATCACTTCCTTGATGACCAGCTTGGGATTTTCCTTGCCCAGCTGTTCCATGGCGGCGCGCGCCCCGGTGGCGACGTCGATCTCGCCGGCGCCGCGGGTGCGGAACACCTCGAAGGCGACCACCTTGCGGCCGTCCTGTTCGGCCAGCGCGCGCTGCTCCTCGACCGTGTCGGTCACGTTCGCCACCTGGTCCAGGCGCACGTGGCGGCCGTCCGGCAGCGGGATGTCCATCGCCGCCAGCTGCTGCGCGGTCTGCACGGTGGCCAGGGTGCGCACCGACTGCTCGACGCCGGCCACGTCGCCGCGCCCGCCCGGCGCCTCGCGCTGCACATTGCGCAGCTGGCGCGACACATCCAGCGCCGACACGCGTAGCGCCGCCATGCGTTGATCGTCGAGTTCGACCCGCACTTCGCGCGTCACGCCGCCCACGCGTTTTACCGCGCCCAGGCCGGGCACGCTCAGCAGGCGCTTGGAGACGTCGTTGTCGACGAACCAGCTCAGGTCCTGGTCGTCCAGGCCCGAGCCTTGGCTTGCTGCGACGGTGAAGGTCGAGACCACGCGGCCGGCGGTGGCGGTCTTGGTCACCGTCGGGTCGCGCATCTCGGCCGGCATGTCGGCGCGCACGCGCGAGACCGCGTCGCGCACGTCGTTGACGGCATCGGCCGGATCGCGTTCGAGGATGAACTCGACCGTGATGGTGGCCACGCCGTCCAGCACGCGGGTATAGATGTTCTTGATGCCTTGCAGGGTGGCGATCGAGTCTTCCATCTTGCGCGCGACTTCGGTCTCGAGCTGGGCCGGGGCGGCGCCGTCGAGGGTCGCGGTGACGGTCACGATCGGCAGCTCGATGTCCGGGAAGTCCTGCACCTTGCTGGCATTGAAGGCCAGCAGCCCCGCCACGGTGAGCAGGGCGAACAGCATGATCGCCGGGATCGGATTGCGGATCGAGAGGGCGGAGAAATTCATCGCGTCGTCCTCAGCGCGCGGCCGTGGCGCGGGTGGCCCCCGGCGCCGGCGGCGCCCGGAGCGCCGTACCGGCGATATTGCGCACCAGGTCGCCGTCGTTGAGGAAGCCGGCGCCCTGGACCACGATCGCCATGTCGGGGGTCAAGCCGCTGACCACCTCGACCCGCTCGCCCAGCCGGCGTCCCAGGTTCACCTTCACCTGGCTCACGCGGCTGTCGGCATTCAATCGGAACACGTAGCTGAAGCCGTCGCGCACGGCGACCGCCTGCTGCGGCACCGTCAGCGCGTTCGACGCGCCCAGCTCGAAGCGGCCGCTGGCGAACATGCCGGCCTTGAGCGGCATGTCGCTGGACAGGGACGGCGGCAGGTCGACGTAGACCAGGGCGATGCGGGTCTGGGGATCGACCGACGGCGCCACGGTGCGCACCTTGCCGGCGATCTCGGCCCCGCTGGCGGCGCGCACGACGGCGCGGCTGCCGGGCTTGATGCGGCCCAGGTCTTGCGCCACGACTTCGGCGCGCCATTCGAGGCGGCCCTGGCGGATCATGCGGAACAGTTCGGTGCCGACGCCCACCACGGCGCCGACGGTGGCGCTGCGCGCCGAGATCACGCCGCCGTCGGGGGCGACCACCTGCGTATACTTCAGGCGCAACTGCTGCTGGGTGAGGGTGGCCTGGGCCGATTTCACGCGCGCCGCGGCGGTCATTTCGCCGGTGACGTACTGGGTGACCTGCTGTGCGCTCAGCGCGCCGGAGCTTTCCAGCGCGCGGGCGCGGTCGGCGTTCGCCTTCGCTTCCTTCTGGTTGGCCTGGGCTTCGAGCAGCGCGGCGCGCGCGCCTTCGATCTCGGCGCGCACCGTCTCGTCGGCGAACACCGCCAGCACCTGCCCCTTCTTGACCACGTCGCCGACGTTCACCCGCACCTCGGCCAGGCGCAGGCCGTTCGATTCGCTGCCGATCACCGCCTCCTGCCAGGCGGCGATGCTGCCGTTGGCGGTGAGGTTGATCGGCAGGCTGGTGGTGGCGGGACGGGCCGTGGTGACGCTCAGGGCGGGGCGCGGCGGCGCTTTTGCATCCTCCGCTGTGGCGCGGTTGGCCGTGGCGAATGCGATAGTGGCGCACAGGGCGGCGGCGCCCAGGGCAATGACGAGCGTACGCGGAGCGCGAGTGTTTATCATGGTCTCTATGTCTTTTGGCTATAGCAAAGAAGTGTAGCAAAAGCGATACGGCAGGCAGGTGCGCACGCGCCGTGCCATGGCCGGTGCGCCTGCGTAGGCGGAGCGGTTCGTTGGCCCGAAAGGCGGCCGAAAAGGAGGGAGTATCGGGGAAAAGGAAATGGCGCACTGCCGCAAACGCCCAGGCCGCCGGCCCCGTTTAGAGGGCTTCCTCTATTGAAACAACTACAGTACTTCTACCGTATTGCACTGCACAATAAAAAAGACTATATTGGAACCGTCTCCTCCAGTTTTCTCCGAAAATTGGATTCCCGCCCGCCAACCACCAGGTTCGCGGGCGTTTTTTTTTGCTTATGGAAGAGATTCAGGCGTCTTCGCCTTGGAAGGCGTTGGCGCGCCAGGTCAGCACCAGCGTGTCGCGGTAGCCGTGTTCTCCCAGCGGCTGGATCGGCGTCGATTCGTGGATCACGGCGGCGTCGTCGAGCAGCAGCAGGGTCCAGGGCTCGAGCATCGTGAAGCGCTGGCCGGCCGGGCCATGGGCGTCGAACACGCGCGTTTCGCCGCCCTTGATGTCCTTGCGATTGATGAGGATCACGGCCACGAAGTTGACGCCGTCGCGATGCGCGCCTTCGGGCGTGGGGCGGCCGATGCCGTCGGCGGTGTCGATCCGGAACTGGTGCGCTTCGACGAACCAGCGCTGCTGGCCCGCGACCGTTGAACAGACCGCGCCCAGCGCGCGCAGCAGCCTGTCCCAGGCCGGATTGGCGACGGTGGCCGCTTCCATCGGCGCGAACAGGCGGTGCATGCCGCCGTGCAGCGCGTTGTACTCGACCGGTTGCCAGTGCGCGCGGTGCGGCGTCTGCGTCAACTGGCCGGCGTCGTCGATGAAGCAGGAATGGCGCCGGCGCCGGTAGCGGCCGCCGTCCTTGAGGTATTCGTCGAGCTCGAGCCGGTCCCAGCTCGGCACGAGCGAGTCCAGCTCGCCGATGCCGCAGCCGGCCAGCGCGGCGACGTCGGCAGGACGCAGGACGGCGTAACCGGTGCTGCGCAGGGCGTCCGTCAGCTGCGACGGCGCGAGATAGGGGAGTTGCGGTGTAGTCATCCCGCTAGCGTAGCACTTTTCGTCTTTACGAGTGACAGCCCCCGTCGAATGACAGATGTGCTGGATCACCACTGTTTGACGAGGGTCAGGCGCAGCGAGCGCGGCTCGATCGGGTGGAAGTGCACGTCGGCCACCGGCGCGGCCTCGCCCTGCAACTGCGACTCGTAGAAGTAGTCGATGGCCGAGGCGCGCCGGTTGGTGAGATTGAAGCCTTCCAGCTCCAGGCGCAGGTCGTTCGCCAGCCGGTAGCCGATGCGGCCATTGAGCGTCAGGCTCGAACTCGAGCGCACGCTGTCGTCCTCGATCAGCGGACGCGGGCCGAACCAGCGCAGGCGCAGGGAACCCGACCACGGGCCGCTCGGGTCGACCGTCACGCCCAGCTGGGCGACGCCTTCGATGGCGCCAGGTATCCGGCGGCCGGCGTCCCGGTCGCCGTCGGGATTGTCGCCTCGCGAGCGGGCGCGCGCCCAGGCCGCGTCGAGGTCGATCGACAGCCACTTGAGCGGGCAGTAGTAGTTCGAGAACTCGATGCCGTAGCGGCGGCTCGGATCGCCCGCCTCGGTATTGCCGGCGTCGCCGATATAGGTCAGCTCGGAATCGAAGTCGAGCCGGTACACGGCCAGCGACGTCTGCATTTTCGGAATCGCCTCGGTGCGCATGCCGAACTCGAACCCGCGCGAACGCACCAGGCCGGGCGTCGGGTCCACCGCCTCCAGGGTCTTCGGGTCGACGGTCGCCACCGTGCCGCGCGCGTCGTTGCTGTGGAAGCCATGGCCGTAGTTGGCGTACAGCTCGGTCGCGGCCCATGGGCCATAGACGATGTTCAGGGTCGGCGTGACCAGCGTGTCGTGCGCCTTGCCGGCGTTCTCGAGGCGGTCGCCGTCCACGCGGAAGCGGTAGTTGCTGGCCCGGACGCCCGCCACCGTGCGCAGCGCGTCGCTCCAGCGCGTCGCGTTTTCGATGAAGACGGCGCCGCTGGTCTCGACGATATGGTCTTCGCGCGTGGTCGCGATGCGCTGGCGCCGGCGCGTGTCGTACAGGCCGTTGAAGATATTGTCGTTCTGGAGCTGCGCGCCCACTGTCAGGTCGGACGACAGCTCCTCGGTGCGGTGCATGTGCCAGGTGTGGGTGGCGTCGATGCCGGTGGTGACGCGGCGGTCCGGCTGGGCGAACTGGTCGCCGTTCACCGGGTCGTTCAGGAAATAGGTGAAGTTCGAGAACAGCGCGAGCTGGTTGCGGATCGCGTAGGCGCTCACCTTGCTGGCCGAATCGGCGTCGGTCCGGCGCCAGACGCCCGACAGGCTGAAGCGCCGCGCCTCGCCGCCGTCGCTGTCGTCGACCAGGTCGTATCGCCCGATGCGGCCATCCTGCACCGCGCGCAGCGGGATCTGGTCGGTGGAGTTCCAATCGCCGCGATAGCCCATCGCGGTGACGCTCCAGCCGTTATTGGCGTAGCCCTGGCTGAACCGCAGCACGGCATTGAACTTGCGGTAGTCGTCCGGCCGCGTCCACGGGCCGTCGTTATGCATCGTTTCCAGCGCGTACAGCAGGCTGCCGCCCGCCACCTCGGGCGATCCGGCGATCATGGCGCGCCGGTAGCCGTCCTGGCCGACGGTGGCCGAGGCGACGTCCTTCACCAGCCGGTTGGCATAGGTGAGCGAGGCCACGCCGGCCGACGAGAAGTCGCCTTCGCGCGCCGAGTACGGGCCCTTGCGGTAGTCGAGGCGGCCGACCAGCTCCGGGATCAGGAAGTTCAGGTCGGTCCAGCCCTGGCCGTGGGCGTGGCTGCGCTGGTTGACCGGCATGCCGTCGACCCAGGTCGCGAGGTCGGTGCCGTGGTCGAGGTTGAAGCCGCGCAGGTAGAACTGGTTGGCCTTGCCTTCGCCGCTGTGCTGGCTGGCGATCAGTCCGGGCGTGACCTCGAGCAGCTCGCCCGGGCGATAGGCGATGCGGCCGGCCAGGTCCTTCGCGCCGGCACTGCCGGCGCCGGCCGAATCGGCGATCCCGAGCTGGGAGGCGCGGGCGCCTTCGACCAGCACGCGCTGGAGCTGGAATTCGTCGGCATGGACGGCGGACGTGGCGGACAGCGCGGCCAGCGCGCAGGCGATAGGACGAAGAATCATGGCGTTCGGGAAGGTGTTTTTTACTGCGCCGGCTGCTCGAGCGCCTGGCGGGTGAAGGTGAGGGAACGGACTGCGCCGCCCGCGCCCAGGTTGACGGTGTTGACCTGCTCGGGCAGGAAGTCGATCAGCACGCCCTGGCGGATCGTGGCCGCGCGGGTCAGCGGCGTGTTGTCGAGTTCCTGGTAGATGACGACGCTGTTGGCGTCGACCGTCATGCCGATCCATTTGGCCGGCAGGCGCTTGCCATCCGGGCCGGCGAGCCAGAAGTGGCGCTCGACGTACTGGCGCAGCACGTCCTGGTCTTCCGGGTCGGAGAGGTCGAACTGGCGCTGGTACAGGTTCAGCAGCAGGGCGTCGATGTCGTGCGCCGTATAGGTGTGGACGATCTCGGTGCTCCTGGTGCGCTCGTTGTACGAGATGTCGGTCATGCCGAAGTGGAAGCGGTGCGCGCTCGCCGCTGTGCTGACGCACAGCAGCAGGGCGAGGCACAGCGTCTTGAAACCGCGCACTGTCATTGCGCGCCCTTCAATGGCGTCTTCATGTCGCGCATCAGGTTGTTCGGGTCACGCTCGGTCTTGAACAGCTCCAGGCGCGACGGCGCGGTCTTGCGCGGCCAGCTGTTGTTGCTGGTGTCGATGTCGGCGGTTTCCCAGAACGGATCCTGGGTCAGGCCCACGATCGGTTCGTCGGTGACGAACAGCTTGGTGATTTGCTTCGGCGAATAGCGCCATACTTCGGCCGGAATGCGCTCGATGATCTTCTTGCCGCTCTTGAGTTCGATCTCGACGATCAGCGGCATCACCAGGCCGCCCTTGTTGGCAAAGTCGACCAGGGTCAGGTGCTTGCCTTCCTTGAGGAGCGCCTTTTCCCAGTCCTCCAGGCCGGCCATGGTTTCCTGGTATTTGTTGCGGTCCTTGTTGGTGACCGTGAACTCGTCGTGCTCGTTGTAGAAGTCCTTCAGCTCGGGATGGGCGTCGATGCGGCGCGCCATCCCCTTGTTGCGCTGGTCCATGACCGACACCGGTTCGCCGTTGGCGCGCTCGCGGCGCAATGCCTTCTCGACCTCGGGATCCTGGCTGCTGACGGTGTACTCGGTGATGCCGTCGACGCTGATGTCGACCGCGTCGGTGGTGTAGAACCAGCCGCGCCAGAACCAGTCGAGGTCCGTGCCGGACGCGTCTTCCATGGTGCGGAAGAAGTCGGCCGGGGTCGGGCGCTTGAACTTCCAGCGTTCGGCGTATTCCCTGAAGGCGAAGTCGAACAGTTCGCGGCCGAGGATGGTCTCGCGCAGGATATTGAAGGCCGTGGCCGGCTTGGCGTAGGCGTTGTTGCCGCGCTGGAGCGTCGACTCGGCATTGGTCATGATCGGCGCCTGGTTGGTGCTGCGCATGTACGAGACGATGTCGCGCGCCTCGCCGCGGCGCGACGGGTAGTTTTCTTCCCAGGCCTGCTCGGCCAGGAACTGCAGGAAGCTGTTCATGCCCTCGTCCATCCAGGTCCACTGGCGCTCGTCCGAATTGACGATCATCGGGAAGTAATTGTGGCCGACCTCGTGGATGATCACGCTGATCAGGCCATACTTGGCGGCCTTCGAATACGTCATTTCGCCGGTCTTGGCGTCCTTCACCGGACGGCGCCCGTTAAACGACAGCATCGGGTATTCCATGCCGCCCACCGGGCCGTTGACCGAGATCGCGACCGGATACGGGTAGTCGAACGAATACTTGTTGTACTGTTCGATGGTGTGGATCACGGCCGGCGTCGAATATTTTTCCCACAGCGGATTGGCCTCGGCCGGGTAGTAGGACATCGCCATCACGTCCTGCTTGCCGCTCTTGATGCCTTGCGCGTCCCAGATGAACTTGCGGCTGGTGGCGAAGGCGAAGTCGCGCACGTTCTGCGCCTTGAAGCGCCAGGTCCTGGTGCCGGTGGCGCGGCCTTTTTCGTTCGCCTGGGCTTCCGGCTGGGTGATGATCATGACCGGCTTGTTCGCCGTGCGCGCCTGCTTGAGCCGCTCGCGCTGGACCGCGGTGAGCACGTCGCCCGGGTTCTGCAGTTCGCCGGTGGACGCCACCACGTGGTCGGCGGGGGCCGTGATCTGCACGTCGTAGTCGCCGAATTCGAGGGTGAACTCGCCGTCGCCCAGGTATTGCGCGTTCTGCCAGCCGGCCGCGTCGTAGTAGGCCGCCATGCGCGGGAACCACTGCGCGATTTCGAAGATGTCGTTGCCGTCGTCGAAGCGCTCGAAGCCCATGCGGCGGCCCAGCACGTTCATCTCGGGGATGTTGAAGCTCCAGGCCACGTCGAACGAGGTGCGCGCGCCGGGCTTCAAAGGCTGCGGCAGGTCGATCCGCATCATGGTCTTGTTGATCGTGTGACGCAGCGGCTTGCCGTCGCTGCCGGTCACGCTGGCGATGTGGATGCCGCCGTCGAACTTGCGCGCCTCGAGCGTGAAGCGCAGGGCGTCGAACTTGACGCCATCGTTGCCGCGCGGCTGCCAGGCGTCGCGCGACGGCAAGGTGGAAATATTGCGGTTATCCGAATCGTTGCGGAACATGTTCTGGTCCAGCTGCACCCACAGGTAGGACAGGGTATCCGGCGAATTGTTATGGTACGTCACGGTGCCCGAGCCGCTCAATGAACGCTTGTTCTCGTCGAGCGTCACGCGCAGCCGGTAGTCGGCGCGCTGCTGCCAGTACTTGTGGCCGGGCGCGCCGGCCGCGTTGCGGGTCTCGCCCGGCGTCGGCAGCAGTTCCTCCAGCTGGCGGAACTTGTCGTCGAAGACGGGGCCGGCGGCGCTGGCGGAGGCGGAAAGAACGAGGGCGGCGATGGTCGCCTGCAGGTGCTTGAGATTCATGTGGTGACAACAGAAAGTAAAACACCGGCAGGCGCCGGCGTAGGGTGGACGGCTAGGCCGTCCACGCGTTCTACAACAGGATCAGTACTCGGTCACTGACCGGAAGCCCCTTCCGTCTTGAGCTTCGTATTAAAGTCGCGCATCAGGTTGTTCGGATCGCGCTCGGTCTTGAACAGCTCCAGCCGCGACGGCGTGGCCTTGCGTGGCCAGCTGTTGTTGCTGACATCGACGTCGGCCGTCTCCCAGTACGGATCCTGGGTCAGCCCCACCATCGGTTCGTCCGTCACGAACAGCTTGGTGATCTTCGCCGGCGAATAACGCCACACCTCGGCCGGAATCCGTTCGATGGTCTTCTTGCCGCTCTTGAGTTCGATCTCGACCACCAGCGGCGTCACCAGCCCGCCCACGTTCGTGAAGTCCACCAGGTACAGGTGCTTGCCTTCCTTGAGCAGCGCCTTTTCCCAGTCCTCCAGGCCGGCCATCTTTTCCTGGTAGCGGTTGCGGTCCTTGTTGGTGACGGTGAAGTCGTCGTTCTCGTTGTAGAAGTCCTTCAGCTCCGGATGCGCATCGACGCGGCGCGCCATCCCCTCGTTGCGCTGCCTCGTGACCGAGACCGGTTCCTCCGCGCGGCGCGCACGCTGCAGGGCCTTCTCGACCTCCGGATCCTGGCTCGAGACCGTGTATTCGGTGATGCCGTCCACGCTCACGTCGACCGCGTCGGTGGTGTAGAACCAGCCGCGCCAGAACCAGTCGAGGTCGGTGCCGGACGCGTCTTCCATGGTGCGGAAGAAGTCGGCCGGGGTGGGGCGCTTGAATTTCCAGCGCTGGGCGTATTCCTTGAAGGCGAAGTCGAACAGTTCGCGGCCGAGCACCGTCTCGCGCAGCACGTTCAGCGCGGCGGCCGGCTTGGCATAGGCGTTGTTCCCGAACTGCAGCAGCGACTCCGAGTTGGTCATGATCGGCACCTGGTTACGGCTCTTCATGTAGTCGGTGATGCGGCGCGGCTCGCCGCGGCTGTCCGGCCAGTTCTCTTCCCAGGCCTGCTGCGCCAGGTATTGCACGAAGGTGTTCAGGCCTTCGTCCATCCAGGTCCACTGGCGCTCGTCCGAGTTGACGATCATCGGGAAGTAGTTGTGGCCCACCTCGTGGATGATCACGCCGATCAGGCCATACTTGGTGCGTTGCGAATAGGTGATCTCGCCGGTCTTCTTGTCCTTGCTTGGCCGCGGACCGTTGAACGAGATCATCGGGTATTCCATGCCGCCCACCGGGCCGTTGACCGAGATCGCGGTCGGATACGGGTAGTCGAAGGAATACTTGTTGTACTGCTCGATGGTGTGGATGATCGCCTGGGTCGAATATTTCTCCCACAGCGGATTGCCCTCTTTCGGGTAGTAGGACATCGCCAGCACGTCGACGTCGCCGCTCTTGACCCCTTGCGCGTCCCAGATGAACTTGCGGCTCGAGGCGAACGCGAAGTCGCGCACGTTCTTCGCCTTGAAGTGCCAGGTTTTCGTCGCGCCGTTGCTCACCGCGCTGCGCGCCTTCTCGGCCGCTTCGGCCTCGGCCTGGGTCACGATGATGACCGGCTTTTTTGCCGTGCGCGCCTGCTTGAGGCGCTCGCGCTGGGCGGCGGTCAGCACGTCGCCCGGGTTCTGCAGCTCGCCGGTCGACGCGACCACGTGGTCCGCCGGCACGGTGATGCGCACGTCGTAGTCGCCGAATTCGAGCGTGAACTCGCCCGAACCCAGGAACTGCTTGTGCTGCCAGCCGTAGACGTCGTAGTAGGCGGCCATGCGCGGGAACCACTGGGCGATCTCGAACAGGTCGTTGTTGTCGTCGAACTTCTCGTAGCCGGCGCGCCCGCCCAGCACCTTCTGCTCGTTGATGTTGTAGCGCCAGTCGACGCTGAAGGTCACGCGCGCGCCGGGCTTGAGCGGCTGCGGCAGGTCGATCCGTATCATCGTCTTGTTGATGGTGTGCGGCAGCGCGCGGCCGTTCGCATCCTTCACCGCCAGGATGTCGAAGCCGCCGGGGAAGGTGCGCTGCTCGAGCAGCGAACGCAGGCCGTCGAACTTCAGGCCCGTCTGCGGCGTGGCGCCGGTCCAGGCGTTGCGCGAGGGGAGGGTGGCGCTCTGGCGCGCGTCCGAACCCGGCTTGTAGATGTTCTGGTCCAGCTGCAGCCACAGATACTTGAGGGTATCCGGGGAATTGTTATGGTAGGTCACCGTGCCGGCGCCGGTGAGCGCGCGCTTGTTCTCGTCGAGCGTGGCGCGGATCGTGTAGTCGGCGCGCTGCTGCCAGTAGGCGTGGCCCGGGGCGCCGGAAGCGGTGCGGATCGCGCCAGGCGTTGGCAGGAGTTCGTCGAGCTGGCGGAACTTGTCGTCGAAGGGCGCGGCTGCGAACGCCGACGTGGCAAGGCATAGCGCTGCCACGCCGATAGGCAAACGAAACATGATTCCCCTGGATCTGTAGTTGATATTAGAAAAGAATTCTAATCCTGATATTAATCAACTGCTCAAGGGATTTGTAAAAATCCTGAAATATAAGTATTCCTACCGGCCGCCGACGCGCTTGTACGGGCGGGAGGAGGCTCCCAGCACCGACACGCCGCTGTCGGCGTCAAGGCGATGCAGCTCGATCGGACGCGACAGGATGAACAGCACCTTGTCGGATTCGGCATACAGCGGCTCCCATGGCGCGTCGCGGTTGGCGATCATCAGCCGGCCTTCGCGCTCGGCGATCTCGAAGCCGCCCAGCCCTTCGATCTGGTATTTGCCGACCAGGGCCTTCTTCTGCCCTGGCGCCAGTTCGACCGCCGGGCGCAGGCGGGTCTGGTTGAAGGACCACTTGTACTCGTGGGCGATGGCGCGCACCAGGCTGTCCGCCAGTGGTCCGCCATTGTCGCCGTTGGTCAGGATCACCGCGCCATCGCCACCTTCGGTCGATGCGACCATCAAGGCCTTGAAGCCCATATTGCTGCCGTTATGGCCGAAGCCCTTGCCCTTGTCCTGGATATGCAGGCCCAATGCGTAGTCGTTCATGACCGGGGTGAGCATGGTGCGCGTCATGCTTGGGGAGATCACGCCGTTGTCGCCGCCTGCCGCGCCGTTCTGGATCGCGATCGCGAATCTGGCCAGGTCTTGCGGCGTGGTCCAGAGTCCCGCTGCCGCCAGCTCAGGGTAGGTGTGGACGCCGCCCTGGTAGGGTTTGCCGTCTTTGTCGTGGGCGCGGGCGGCCTGTGCCTGCAAGGTCGCCGGCAGCGGCTGCGAGAAGCTGCTGTCGCTCATGCCCAGCGGCGCCAGGACCGATTCCCGCAGCAGCACGTCGAAGGGCTTGCCGCTGCGATCGATCATGGCCTGCTGAAGCACCGTATAACCGCCACCCGAATAACGAAATGCCGATCCGGGCGCCGCATCCACCCTGATCGCCTTGGTATTGGCGGCCCAGGCGCCATCCAGCACCTGCACCAGCGTCGGCGCCGGCTTGCCCGCGGCGTAGCCGGGGAATCCCGACACGCTCATGCCGCCCGTATGCGATAGCAGCTGGCGCACACTGGGTTTGCCTTTGCCCTCCGGCAGGCGCCATGAGGTGAGGGCGGTGTCGATGCCGGCGTCGAGATCGAGCTTGCCCTGTTCGACCATGCGCAGGGCGGCCATGGCGGCCACCGGCTTGCTCACCGAGGCGGCCTGGAACAGGGTCTGCGGCGTGACCGCCGGCCCGCCGATCCAGGCCACGCCATAGCCGCGGGCCCAGGCGACCTTGGCGTCCTTGATCACGGCCACGCTCACGCCCGGCACCTTCAGGCGCGTCATCGCGTCCTGCAGGCTTTCGGTCTTGACCGCTGCGTTCGCCAGTGCGACGGCCGGACGCAGGCCGGCTTCGATGCGGGCGATGGCGGCGTCATCGGCATGGGCGAAGGGGGTGGCGAACGTCGCCAGGCTGGCAATCAGGAGGGAACGCAGACGCGGTGCGGCAGGCTGCTTGACAAACATGGGCTCTCCATATGATGTGGACAAATGGTCAACAGTATGAAGATGCCGGACGGGGCGAACAAGCGACGGACGGATTTTATGCGGCCGGCATGCTGAAGGTGAAGGTGGTGCATTCGTGGTCGGACTGCACCGCAATGGCGCCGCCGTGGGCGCGGGCGATCTGGTCGACGATGTACAGGCCCAGTCCCAGGCCTTCGTCACCGGGGCGCGAAATAGCGCGCCAGTAAGGCTTGAAGAGCTGGGCGATGATGTCCGGACCGAGTTGCGGCCCCCTGTTATTTACCACGAGAATGAAGCCGGCGTCGTCAATGCCTGCTTCGACCGCAATTGGATGTGCTGGGTCGCCATGCACCAGCGCATTCTTGAGCAGATTGGACAGCAGCTGCGCCAGCCGCTGCGGATCGCAGCGCAAGTCGATGCCGCGCGCGATGCTGCTGGTGATCGCGCGATCGGGATATACGCCGCGCAGTTCGTCGACCACCTGATCGAGCACCAGGTCTACGTCGTTGTGCCGGGATAGATCGAGGGCCAGCCCGGACCCCATGCGCCCGCGCGTGAAATCGACAACGTTGTCGACCAGCCCGGTCATGCGCAGTGCACTGCTTCGCATCCGTTCCACCACCTTCCTGGTGACCGGATCGTCGTGGCGGCGCGCCAACAGTTCGGCGCCGCCCAGAATCGCACCCAGCGGTGTGCGTAGGTCGTGGCCCAGCACCGCGATGAACTGTTCGCGCAGCTCCGCCGTTTCGCGCTCGGACAGCAGGGCCGAGCGGGTCGCGTTCAATGAGCGTTCGGTCTCGAGCTGGTGCGAAATGAGTTCGGCAAACAGCGTCAGGGCCGGCACGATGGCGCCTTCGCTCAGCTTCCTCGGTTCTGGATCGAGGCCGCACAAGGTGCCGAAATAGAACCCGTCAGGACGAAAGATCGGAATCGAAAAATAGCTCTGGAAGCCGTAGATGCGCGGGGTGCGGTGGTCACGGTAGCAGTCGCTGTCGCGGACGCAGTCGATGACGATGGTCGCCCTGGTCTCGCGCACTTCTTCGCACAGCGTGGTGGTGACGTCAAGCTGGGCGCCGGGGACGAGGCCGAATCCCAGCTGGTCGTACACAGCGCAAGTGGTCCAGCTGGTCGCGGTGACGTGGGCGATGCAGACAAAGCGCAGGCCGGTGAGGGCAGCGACGGTTTCCAGCATGCGCGGCACGGCAGCGATGGACTGGATTTCCCTCACATGGCTGGAAAGCGAATCCGGCATGGTGCAAAAGACGGAATGAAAATCCCATCATAGCATGCAGGTCGCGGCCTGGAAGCGTTGCTTCAGGCCAGCCAGCACCCGTCCTGGTACACCCTTTCCTCGCCCAGCCAGACCGCATCGGTCACCGCGAACACGTCGATGTGGTAGCGCGCATCCTTGCGCTTGAAGCCGGGCTTCGGATACACGCCATGCTTGGCACCGAGCGACAGGTGGATGCCGCACATGCGCTCGTAGGTGCCGATGTCGTCCACCCGCAGCTCGCGCGTGAAGGCGCGGTTCAGGCCGAAGCCCAGCTCGCGCACCCAGACTTCGCCTTCGTCCGCGCGAATATTGTCCAGCACCTGCTGGAATTCCGGCGTCGCGTTCTCGGTGGCGACCACGCGGCCGGCCTCGATCACCAGGGTCACCGGCACGTCCGGGCGGTTCGAGCGGTAGCTGGTGTCGCCGAACACGTGGATCTGCACCCGGCCGTGCACCGCTTCCAGGTCGAGCGCTTCGGTGAACACCTCGCCGATCGGGAACTGGCCGCCGACGTTCTTCATGTCGCTGTAGTCGCCGATGTTCAATTTGGCCGGCTCGAACGGCGAGGCGAAGGTGAGCGTCTCGCCGCCGCCGACCACGCGGCCGTGCGGCGCGCGGTCGATGCGTTCCTTGAGCGCGCGGCCGGTGCCGCGGAAGTACGCCGGATCATAGGCCAGGGCGTCGATGTAGTGCTCGCCCTGGATGCCCGGCATGCGCGACAGGTGCACGTGCTCGATCACCTTCAGGTCGAGCTTGAACAGCTCGACCCGCATGCGAAAGCCGTCGAGACGGAAGTTCGACGATTGCAGCAGCACCACCAGCTCACCCGTCGCCATCGTGCGAAACGCCGCCAGCACCGCTTCCGGCGTCACGCCGTCGAAGTCGATGAAGGTCGCCTGCGGCAGGTTGCGCCGGTAGCCTTCGAGCAGGGCGCGAGAAAGTCCGGTGCGGGTGTCGTACACCACCAGCGCGCGCTCCCCCGGACCGTGTTCGAGCGCGATCGTCAGCACGTCATGCAGATGTTTAGTGGCGGCATCGATGGCGTGCGAAGGGAGGTCGGCGTGGGGATCTGCGGCGGTCATGGCGGAATCGGGAGGGCAACAAAAGGTGGAATGGCAGGCGGCCATTATACGTAGGTATGCCGAAAGTTCCCCGCCTGGGCACGCGATGAGTTCGATTATTGATGCGTCCGGGATCGCGCGACGCTACCTCGTGAACGGCGCGCCGCGCGACAGTTCGCGGAGCTATCATTTGAGCAATAGCAAAGACTGAGAGCCCAATCCGTTTCAACAAATTATTTGGCAGAGCGAAAGGTAGCAATGGCGTACAGATGGGAAACGCCTGCCAGCATCTGGCAGGAAGACGAGGCAAGCGGCGAGTTCGCCCTGCTCGCCAGCGCGGGCCTGGGCCCGGTCGACTGGCAGGGCCGCGCGCGCCGGCGCCTGCCCGACGTCGCCCACGTGCTCGGCGCCTCGCTGCCCCTCGATTGTCGCTGTTCTCCGATCTATCCCGAAGGATTCGCCTATTGTCCGCGCTGCGGGCGTCCGCTGTTGCGCCTGGGTGGCGCGCCGGCGCGTGTGCGCGGATGGTGGGGCCCGGGCGGCGACGACGTGCTGCCGCGCCACGTGCCGCACGGCTTGCCGGTCACGTCACTGCCGCTTGGCGACAGCCTCGAAGAACGGCCGGCCGCACCGACGCCCGGTCGCTTTGACCTGACCATGCCGGCGCCGCCCAACGCCTGTTCGGTGTTCGCCGCCGCAGGCTTCGGCTTTCCCGGCGAGCGCCTGCTGGCGCTGGCCCACACCCGTGGGGTGCTGCAGTACTGGGATCCGCTGGGCGGAAGCTGGCATGTGCTCACGCCCGAAGCGGGCGCCGCCAGCCTGGTGTTCACCGCCTCCAGCCACGCCTGGATCCCGGCGCTGGACCCGCGCCGCGGCGAGGCCGGCGTGGTCCCCGGCCTGGACGGCCTGCAGCGGCTCTGGATCGACCCGGTCAGCGAAACCTACCGCACCGAGAGCATGCTGGCCGCGCCCATCGTGGCCGCGCCCGGCCTCATGCGACGCCACCTGGCCTGCCTCGCGGGCGGCATCGATGGCGTGCGCCTGTGGAGTATGCGCCTCGACATCGATGAAGCGCAGGAGTATGCATGTCCCGATGCGCCGGCGGGCGGCTGGAGCCGTCCGCTCGGCTACGACGGCCGCCTGTTCTGGCTCCACGCCCAGGGCCAGCTCACCTGGCGCCCGGGCGAGGCGCCGCAATTTTCTCCATGGCCGCTGCACTGGCAACCGCGCCTGGACTTTGGCGGGCCGACCCAGAGCCGCGACGGCCGCCTGTGGCAGATCGGGCACGATGGGCAGGGTTATTCCTACCTCGAACTCGGCGCCGGCCCCGATCACCTGCCGGCGCGCATGGCGATCGACGGCGCGCGCCTGGGCTTCGCCAACTTCCTGTTCCGGCGCGGGCATCCGGTGCTGGACGAGCCGTGGTCGAACGAGCACGTCGAAGACCCGCACCACGACGACACGCTGGTGCTGCCGCTGCTGCGCAGCTTCAACAACAACCGCAGCCAGCCGAGCGGCCTGGTGCTGCGCTTTCACAAGGCGAACTTCCGCGCCGAAGAAGCGTTGGGGACCGGAGCAGACGTGAGCACGCCTGCGCGCGTCATTCCACGCACCACGGTGGAGTGGATCGGGCGCCGCAACGTGATCCTGGACGAGATCGCGCGCCTGGCCCGTCCGCTCGAGTGCGTGCCGGTGGTGGCGGGCGGCTGCCTGTGGCTGCACCATCCCGACTGGAACCAGATGCGCGGCTGGCGCCTGGACGAGCCGTTGTGATCACGACGATGATGAAGATGATCGCACGTCCACTGGCGGCGGCCCTGCTGGCCGGCGCGCCGCTGTGCGCCGCAGCTGCGTCGCCTTCCGTGCCGCACGTCTTCCTGGTGCAAAACTCCGGCTGGATGGAGCCGTTCTACAGCGATCCCAGGTCGCCCTTCAAGCCGCTGGTGGCGGCGCTGGCGGGCAGCGTGGTCCAGCCGGGAGATGCGCTGGTGCTGGCGAGCTTCAATCAGGCCCGCGAGGGGGCGCCGTCGCCGCGCGCGCTGCTGTCGTTCAAGGCAGGCGAGGAACCGGTCCGCGCGCGCGTGGCGCAGGCCATCGCCAGCCTGGACACGGCGCGCAAGCCCGGCGGCGCTGCGCTGGCCGACACCGACCTGGGCGAAGCGGTGCGCGCCGCGACCGGGCAGGTGCTCCAGGGCCGGCCCGGCATCGTCTGGCTGGTGACGAACAACCGCAACAGCCCCGACAACGACCAGGCCACGGCCGCGCGCAACCGCGAATTCTATGCGCTGATCCACGGCGGCGACGCGATCACGAAGGCATTGGCCTTCCCGCTGCGCATGCCGGTCCAGGGCAAGCACTACAGCGCAAACGGACTGATGGTGTACGCCTTCGCGGTCGGGCCGCAAGGCGCGGCGGCGCTCGATGCGCTGCTGGCCTCCGGACGCATCGCCCGGGTGATCACCGAGCCGCCGGCGCGCCTCAAGCCGCTCGACCGCGACACGGTGCGGCTCGCGCCGCGCCGCGTGGTCAATGCGCCCGGCGTCACGTTCGCCGCGGATGCGGGCGGCGTGCTGCGCGCCGACGTCGCTTCCGATGCGCGCACGCCGCAGGCGCGCATCGAGTGGAACCTGGAAAACACGATGTATCCGTACACGATCGGATCCGCCACCCTGAGCGCGCGCTCCCTGCTTGCCGGCGAGAGCCATCCGATCGTGCTCGATACCCAGCGCGTGCGCGCGCTGGCGCCCGGACAGCCGGCGCCGCTGGGTTCGAGAATGCCGCTGCCGGTGGCGCAGATGCCCGACAAATGGTCGCTGGCCGCGCTCAAGTCCGCGGGCTCGGCCTACGTGCTGCCGGGCCGGATCGAATTGCACCTGGCCGACCAGAAGCTGGCGCTGTCGCAGGCCTTCCGCCAGCGCATGGCGGCGCTGTTCCCGGGCGACCCGCTGCCGGATATCTTCATCCCGCCGGCGCGGGTGCAGGCGTCGACGGCGGTGCTGCCGGTGGAGGTGCGCGTCCACTATGGCATGGGACCGCTGCTGGCGCTCGTGGGTGGCCTGTTGGCGCTGCTGGCGCTGCTCGCCGCCGGCGCCTGGGCCTGGACCAGGCCGCGCACGGCCCAGGTGCTGGTGGATGAAGAAGCGCGCACCTTGCGCGGCCGCCCCGGCACCACCCAGCCTGTTCATGACCGCCATGGCGAGCAGGTCGCGCAACTGAAGACAACGCTGTTCGGCCATCGGCTGCTCGATGTGCGCGAAGGCGCGCACGTGCGGCTCGGCCGCCCATAACAAGGAAGGAAAAAGACCATGCAGGCAGCCCAGCCACCGACAGATGCTCCATCGCCCGCCGATCCCGGCTTCAAGCTGCCGGAGGAATCGGCTTCGCCGCAGGACGCAGTTCAGCAGACCATGCCTCAGACCCTGCCAGATACCGCCACCCGTCCGGTCGAGGTGATGCCGGTCGACCCGCACACTCTGCCGGTCGCCGATACTTCCGACCGCGACCTGGCGATCGGCGGCATCGTGTTCCTGATCCTGCTCAGCGTCTACTTCTTCGTGCGCGGCGCCTATGTCCACCATCTGGTGCGCAAACGGGTGGCGCCTTCCTCGGCCGGCAACGCCGGCTGGCTGCTGTTCGTCGGCCTCGGCTTCCTGTCGGCGGCGGCGGTGCTGGCCATCATCAACGCCAGCCGCTTCCTGACCTTCGCCGTCACCGGCCCGCTGGTGGCGGTGGGCCTGGTGGCGCTGGTCGCGTCGCTGTTCATCGGCCGTCGCTAACAGGGAGTTTCCACGCCATGGCAGAATTCCCGAACCCGTCGAGCATCAACAGCCGCCCGGCCGAACTGAAGGTCGACCTGCGGCCGACCCTGTTCATCGGCGCCGGCGGCACCGGCATGGAAGTCATGATGCGTATCCGGCGCCGCATCCTGGCGGCGGTCTGGAACCGGCGCCATCCGACCCGGGTCGAATCGATCGCCGACTTCCCGGTGGCGCGCTTCCTGCACTTCGACCTGGACAGCAATGCCGTGATCGACGAGGGCAAGTCGCAGCGCACCGATCCCTGGTACGAACTGGTGCGCCTCTCCGACGAGGAACGCCTGGTCGAGCCGCTCGACCTGCCGCAATACCACGAGTCCGACGACAGCCTGGCGCGCTTTCCGCTGATCGAGAGCTGGATGCCGCTGCGGCCCAAGAAGCTGCGCTCGCTCGGCATCGATCCGTCGAAGGGCGCGGGCCAGATCCGCGCGCTGGCGCGGCTCTACCTGTTCGACAAGTATCCGAAGCTGCGCGGCCGCATCAAGGGCGCGCTGAACTACCTGAGCAGCAATGCCGGCATCGAGCGCAAGGAGAATTACCAGCGCCTCGGGCTGCAGGTCGACACCTCGAAATTCAGGATCGTGGTCGTCGCCTCCGCCGCCGGCGGCACTGGCGCCGGCAGCGTGCTCGACCTGGGCTGGCTGTCGAAGGCGATCGCGCGCCAGGAAGTGTCCGACAGCCAGGTCGACCTGGTGCTGCTGATGCCGTCCGGTTTCGCCAAGGCCAACAAGGAGCGCACCGAAGCGAATGCCTACGCCACCCTGATGGAACTCGAGACGGCGATGCGCGACATGAACGCCAATATCACGTGGCTGGACCCGGATAGCATCGCCGGCCGCGGCGCGCCCTACGACGACGTGTATTTCGTCGACACCGCCAACCTGGCCAATAAGGCCACGCTCGACGTCAAGGACGTCTACCAGATGGTGGCCGACACGCTGTTCGAAGACTTCGCCTCGGCGGACTTCGCCAACCGCAAGCGCTCGGTGGCGGTCAACCAGCAGCAGCACAAGCTGGGTCCGTACAACCCGCGCGTGCCCGAGGCGCGCTTCGGCGACATGCGGCTGTCGTACTCGAAGGCGTATTCCAGCTTCGGCCAGTCGGTGCTCGACACCCAGCAAAGCCTGCACGAAGACATCCGCGCCTATGAACTGGCGGCGCTGATGGTGAAGGCCTTCTTCGGCCTGGCCGGCAGCGATGGCGTAAGTGGGAACAATGCGGGGAACAATGCGGGGAACAATGCGGCGCGGCGCGCCGGCGACGCCGAGCGCGACGCCTTCATGCGCGAGCAGATGGAAATGGCCGAGCGGCCGTTCGACGAGTTCCCCGACCTGCGCAAGGGTTCGGTGGACGTCACGCCGTTCACCGAGTACGCGCTGACGACCGCGCTGCTGCAGGACCGCGACGGCCGCTCGCTGCTCGAGCGCGTGGAAAGCCGGGTCCAGCTCGAGATGGACCGCATCATGGCGTCCTACGACGTCAAGCTGTGGCGCGAAAAAGTGTCAGAACTGCTGCCGCAGCTCGAACGCGACGCGATCCGCGAGGCCGGCGCCACCGCCGAGACCAGCGAAGACCGCATCAAGCGCCATACCGGCGAACTGACGAACCGCGTGAAGGGCAGGGTGCGCGAGCGCCTGTACGCCCTGCTCGACGACCGCCGCCAGGGCGGGCTGGAATTCGTGCTGTCGTTGCTGGAGCAGGTCAAGGCGCGCCTGGCGCAGCGCGACCTGGCGCATGCCGAGCGCAATGGCCGCCGCTACCGCGACATCCGCGACGCGCTGCGCACGCGCCAGGTCGAGGAATCGCTGAACAACCTGGGCCAGGCCGCCGTTCGCCTGTTCGGCAAGGAGCCGCAGGCGCGCGAAGTGATGGGCCACCTCAAGCGCGACCTGGCCGATTACCTGCGCTTCCACCTGCTCGCGGTGGCGGCCGGCCAGGCGATCGAAGTGATGCGCTCGCTATCCGGCTGGCTGGGCGATCCGCAATCCACCGATGAACACGGCCATGCGCAGTGGAGCGGCATCGCCGGCGAATTCCAGGAAGGCCGGCGCGCCGTGCAGGCGATGCTCGGGGCGGTGGACCAGCGCATCATGCAACTGCGCGCCGACGCGCGCCAGGAACATGCGACCACGATCAAGCTCGGCGTCGAGACGACGCCGGCGCCGGTGAGACTTACCGGCGACACCAGCATCTGGAGCGAGGAAGTGCTGCTCGAATTCGGCGGTTCGGCGCGCCTGTTTCCGCAGCTGGGCGACGAACGCCTGCGCGCCGAGCTGCTGCTCAAGCTGTTCCGCCGTGCGCAGTTGCAGCTGTCCAGCCAGGGGCTGGATCAGCAGGAGAGCGCCGATCCGCTGCTCGAACGTTTATCGACCCTGTCGCCGCAGGAGCGCCAGCGCATTTTCGCCGAGTGGATCCGCAGCGCGATGCCGTGGGTGAATGCGCGCTTCTCGGCCGAGTTCACGCCGAACGCCGACCAGTTCAAGTGCTTCATCGGCGTGGGCGATCCCGTGTCGTGGCGGCGCATGGAGGCCGAGATCCGCGCCGCCGTGCCGACCGGTTACTTCCATGGCGAGCTGGTGTCGATCGTCAACACCGGAGTGAGCGGCAGGGCGGTGTGCTATATCGAGCTGTCCGGCTATCCGATGACGGTGCTGCGCGGCCTGCCGACCTGGCGCGCCTCGTACCAGATCGAGAACCCGAAGATCCCGACCCACCTGCATTTCGACGCCACGCGTTTTCGCCATCCGATCTCGCCGTCGATGGACGAGCTGGGACGGCTGGCCGACGATTACGAGTGGTATTTGCAGGCGATCGCGCTCGGCGTCATCCGGCGCAAAGCGGAGCTGGGCGACCGCGAGGCCGCTTTCCAGCCGCGTGGCCAGTACCTGTTCGAGGTCGAAGCGGGGTCCGGCGAATGGCTCCAGGTCGGCAACGAGTTCGCGATCCGCTCCAACGGCCTGCCGCCTTATTATCGCGAGGGGATCATCGCGGCCGTCCAGGCGCGCCTGGCGCATCTCGGCCCGCAGCGGCTGATGCTGCTGGCGGCGCTGATGCGCTATTACCAGCTGCGCGTATACGAACCGCGCCTCGAAGTCGACGAGACTGGCGCCCAGCTGCCATCGCCCTCGCTGCCGAACATCACCGCGCGCCGCCTGTACGACAGCTGGATCCGGCGCGCGCAGGCGCTGGACCCGGCCCTGGGGCCGGCGCGCATCGAGGCCTTGCTGGGCCAGGTCGAGCGCTGGACCGAGGCCGTTCCCGGCTCGAGCCAGGACGCCTACGGCTGGGAAGTCGAGCGCGCGGTCGACAAGCGCGTGATCCTGCCCGCGCTGCTGGCGGACGAGGAAGCGGCGGCGCAGGCGCTGGCGCCGCGTCCGGTCGCGCCGCCACCGCTGCCGACCGCGACGCCACGCTTCAAGCTGTTCATCGGCGGCGCCCAGCGCGGGCCGTTCACGGTCGACGAGGTCGCGCAGCAGGCCGCGCGCGGCGAGATCGACCACGCCACCCGCGCCTGGGACATGCGCTGGCATCCGAAGATCGGCAAGTGGAGCACGGTGGGTGAGCTGCCCGAGTTGGCAACTGCGCTAGGCCGCACGCCCGATGACGGGATACCCGATCCCGACGACGGCGTGCCGGATCCGGACTAGGAACAGGCATGGAGCAAGCACTGTCTACCTTTCGCTGCGTGAACGTCGGCTGCGGACGCGCCTTTCCGCGCCGGGTCGCATTCTGTCCCTGGTGCGGCACGGCGCAGCAGGCGGCCGCCGCGCCGATCGCGCCGCCGGCGCCCAGCCTGGCGAAACGGCCGGAGCCGGCCGCCGCTCCCCCGCCAGCCCCGGTTGCGGCGGCTCCGCGACCAGCGCCGCCAGCGCCGCCAGCACCGCCAGCACCGCCAGCACCGCCAGTGCCGCCGGCACCGCCCAGATCGCCCCCACCACCGGCAGCGCCGCCCATCCGCCCGAGTGCGGCGCCCCGTCCGGCCGCTCCAGCGCGCAAGCCGATCCGCCTGCGCTGGTGGCTGATCGCGCTCGGCCTGCTATGGCTGGCCTGGATGCTGACCAAGCCGACGGCGGCGCGCATCGAGCGCCGCATGACATCGGCGATCGCATTGGCGAAGGAATGCAAGCCGAAGGAGGCGCAGGACGAACTGATCGCGCTGCGCAAGACGCGCGCGAGCCAAGCGCAGCTGCGCAAGGTGCAGGATGCGCTCAATGCCGCAGCCGCCGCCTGCACGCGCGAAGAGCGGCGCCGGCGCAGCCATCCGCTGGCCGATCCGAAGCGCGGCGGATGAAGCTGTAAGCACATCCACGCCGGATGGCCCGGTGTATCATGCAAGGCGTCGAGAAAACCGCAAGGAGCAGGGAATGAAGGCAAGCATGACAAGGGCGCTGCTGGTGCCGGTGATGCTCATGGCGCTGGCCGGCTGCAGCCGCGACGAGGACGGCGCCGGGCCGGCGGAACGCATCGGCAAGGCGCTGGACGATGCCAGCGCCAAGGTCACCGATTCGGTGCAGGACGAATTGGCCAGGGTCGACGACGCGGTCGACGAGGCGCGCGACAAGGTCAGGGACGCGACCGAGGAAGCCAGCCGCGGCTTGGACCGCGCGACCGAGGAAGTCGGCAAGTCGGTGGAACGCGCCGGCGAGAAGATCCAGGAACAGGCGGACGAGATCAGGGAAGACGATTAAATAAACGTCATCTCCGCCAGCGTGCCGTGCGCGGGGTCGGACGAGATCGCCAAGGTCCAGCCGAAGCGCTCGCACACCCGGCGCGTCAGGAACAGCCCCAGGCCCTGGCCGCCACCCTGCTTGGCCGAGGTGCGCAGCGCTTGCGTGTAGCGCCGCGCGGCGGCCACCGTGTCGAAACCTGCGCCGCTGTCCTGGATACTCAGGCGCCCCTCGACCAGGTTGATGCGGATGGCGCCCTGGTAGCTGTTCTCGGCCGCGTTGCGCAGCAGGTTGCCCACCACGATGCGCGCGATCGCTTCCGGGCTGTTCACCGTCAGGGGTTCCAGGGCTTCGACGACGAAGTGCGCGTCCTTGCCGTCCAGTAGATGCCGGTGGTCGTCGATCAGCGCCAGCAGCAGCGCATCGAGCCGCGTGGTCTCCAGCGGCGCCTTGCCGTCCTCGCGCGACAGGAACAGCAGCGCCGCCATGATCTCGGTGAGGTTCTCGGCGGTCGATTCGATGCGCGCCAGCGGGGCGCCGGCGGCCGGCGGCAGGTCATGCAGCTTGAGCACGTCCACGGCGCCGGCGATGACGGCGATCGGCGTGCGGAATTCGTGGCTGGCCTGGTCGAGCAGGCTGCGTTCGCGCTCGATGAAGCGCTCGACCCGTTCCAGGTGGCCGTTCACGATGACGGCGATGTCGTGCAGTTCGCTCAGGGCGAAGTCGGTCGCCAGGCGCTGCGACGGCTGCTCGGGATCGAGTTCTTCCATCCGCTGGGCCAGCACGCCGATCGGCCGCCGCAGGCTGCGGTAGACCCAGGCGATCGAACCGGCGATCATCGCGGCGCTCAGCACCGCGATCAGCACGCTGACCAGGGCCATATTGTTCTGGTAGTTTTCCAGGTCGGTGATGTCGACCGCCATCACGATGCGTTCGCCGTCGCCGACCGGCGTCACCAGCACCGCATGGCTGAGATCCGACTCGTAGCTGTCCATCCGCTCTTCGTCGTAGTAGCCGGGCCGCAGCGCGGCGAAATAGGGCGGCATGTCGGCCGGAATCGGCCCGGCGCCCAGGCGCCAGCCGCGGACCAGGCCCGTCGGCGGCTGTTCCTCGCCGGGCGCCGGCTTGCCGCCCGCGCGCATCCGGGCGGTGCTCGATTCCAGCAGTTCCTCCCACAAGGGATGCACGATCAGGTGCTGGCTCAGGTTGCCCTGGACGGTCAGGCCCAGGGCCATGGTCAGGAAGAACAGGACGAAGATGGCGCTGATCTTGCGCTGCAGGCTCGACATGCCGCGGATGCGCCTATTCATCCGATAGCCCCAGCCGGTAGCCGCTGCCCGCGATCGTCTTGAGCAGCTTGCGCGGAGATTCGCCGTCGACCGCCTTGCGCAGCATGTGCATGTGCGAGCGCAGGACGTCGGTGTCGGGCACGTCGTCCTTCCAGATCAGGGTTTCGAGTTCCTCGCGCCGCACCAGCGCGGGCGAGCGGCGCATCAGCAGTTCGAGCAGCTGGCGCCGCACCGGCGTCATCGCCACCACCTTGCCTGCGCGGCTCACCTCGAGCGTGCCGAGATCGAAGCGCAGGTCGGCCACTTCGAGCACCTGCGATTCGGCCACGGCGCCGCGCGTGCGCTGCACCAGCACGCGCAGGCGGATTTCCAGCTCGGCCAGCGCCACCGGCTTGACCACGTAGTCGTCGGCCCCGGTCAGGAAGCCGTGCAGCTTGTGCTCGAGCTGGTCCTTCGCGGTGAGGACGATCACCGGTATCCGCGACTTCATTTCCTGGCGCAGCCGCCCCAGCATGGTCATGCCGTCCATGCGCGGCATCATCCAGTCGAGGACGATGGCGTCGTAGCGGTTGATGGCCAGCAGCCCCAGGCCCGATTCGCCGTCCGGCGCGGCGTCGGAATGGTGTCCGCAGGCTTCCAGGTAGTCGTAGATGTTCGCCGCCAGGCCGGCGTTGTCTTCGATGATGAGTATGCTCAGGGGCTGCTTGATCATGGGGCGCAACGAGGTCGGTTGAAATGGCCGGAGCAGTATCGCACCAAACCTTAGAAGCCGCGGCTGAAGCCGATGAAGGCCGACACCGAGCCGTCCTTGTCCTTCTCCACCAGCGGGCTGTCCGACAGCTTCGTCGGCAGCTTGCGGTAGCCGACATTGCCGATGAAGACCCAGTTGCCGGCGAACGGGCGCACCACGTCGACGCCGATGCGGGCCACCGCCGCGCTGCCCGGCTGGTAGCTGGCCACGCCGCGCGCGACTTCCCCGGGCAGCGTGCCGTAGTAGTAATTGGCCAGCTTCTTCGACAGGTGCGACACGCCGACGTTCGGCGTGATCCGCATGGCGCCCCACTGGAACGGATAGCCATAGCTCAGGTTGACTTCAATCCCCTTGCTGGCGCTGGTGACATCGCCCTTGACGCCCAGGTCGAGCTGGCCCAGCGCGCCGCGCCAGCTGGCGGCCAGGCCCAGGTCGAAGGCGTCGTCGCGGTCTTCCAGCAAGGCGCGGTCGATGCCGCGCTCGGCCAGCTCGAGCACGCCGAAATCGTCCCTGTCGATGCCGTCGAAGCGGGCCGACAAGGTCGCGTCGAGGGCGAAGCCGCCGCGCTTGACGAGGTGGGCGCCTCCTTGAATGCCGCGCCAGTAGAAGCGCTCGCCCTCGTAGGACACGAGCGGGAAAGGCGTGACGCGCGTGCCTTCGCCGGCATACACCGAGTCCGAGACGGCGGCGCCGACGCCCAGGCCCCAGCGCGACGGTTGCTGCGCGCTGGCGAGGCTGGAAATGGCAAGAAGGGTGGCGAAGAGGAAAAGAGGCTTCATGGATAGTCCTGTCGATGGTCGTGAATGCGTGCCTGCACTATGCGGCAGGCGTGTCGATGAAATGTCGTTGGCGCGGCGGCTTATTTTGAAGGCGCGCCGGCCGCGACGACGGCGGCGTCGATCCAGCCGAGGTAGTTGCTCGAATGGCGCACCCGGTTGCCGGGTTGCAGATAGATGCGTTTGGCGGCCTCGCTGGCCAGGTAGCGCTCGATCTGCGCCAGTTGCGCTGCGCGGTCCTTTGCGCCCATCACCGCCTTGATCACGTCCGGCGCGGGCTCCTGGAACACCACGCCATCGCCGGTGCCGGTCAGCACCGCGCTCTCGGTGCCGATCGCCTTTCGTGCGACCATCGGGATGCGGCCGCCCGCATACGACCAGGTGCGGCTTGTCGCCTCGCCTAGCGTCTCGGTCACGATCGCGCGCAGGTCCTTGATCATGTCGCCGGCCCGGGCGTGCTGGCGCTGGCGGCCGTCGACGTGGGTCGCGATGGTGACGCCCTGCAGAAAGGCCTTCCAGTCGCGCGGCACCACCAGCAGGGCGCCGGCCGGGAAGCGGTCAGGCCCGCTCTTGGCGTCGGCGAAGCCGTCGCCGGAGGCGGGATTGGCCAGGTTGATGTTGCGCACCAGCGTGGCGCGGTCCGAGAAGTCGCCGCACAGGAAGAAGCCCTTGCGGGCGGCGTCGAAATCGGCGCCCGAGCGCAGTTCGCGGTCGAAGCGCGCGCACACTTCCACCTCGTAGTCCAGCAGGGCGCCGGGGACGGCGGCGACGCTCGCGCGGGGAGCGCCGGCCGCGGACAGCTTGGGAAACAGGAAGGCTTCGTGCATGCCGACCTCTTTGCCGTGCGCCGGGTAATTGGTGCCGGCGGCGATGTGGGCCAGGCCGCGCGGCCCCACGCCGAGCAGGCGCTCGAGCGGATGGCTGACGGGGCCCTGTGCCTGCCGCGCCAGGCCGTCGAGGGCGGCGGCATCGAAGCGGTTGATGACGTCGAAGGCGTCGGGGCTGTACGAGCCGCTGACCGCGCTCAGGTCGATGGCGGTGAGCTTGCCGGCGCCGAGCTTCAATGCCAGCAGGGTGTGGACCCGCCCCCCCCTGGCGCACCTGGGCGAAGGTATGGGCCTGCGCGAGGGGCGCCAGCGTCGGGGCGGCGGCGTCCGGCGGCGCCGCCGGCGTAGTAGCAGCGGCGAGCGCCAGGCTGGCGCTGGAAAGGACGGTACGAAGGCGGAACATGGTGGACTCCAGGTGATGAACGAGCCGGCATCGTAGCGAGGCGATGTCGCGACGTTGTCGTGCATATCCGATCTTCGCCGGGCGCTCTGGCGCCGCTCAGGCAAGGGATCATCGCCAAGTTGTATCCAGAGGTAACGCAATGCATATGCCCGATCGGCACGGAACGTGCGGCGAACGGCGCGCAATGTCGCGACAAGTCGCGGCACCTGTCCGGTCGACGAATGTTCGAGCCGGTATTCGTTACAACCGCTTACGCATCAACGGTTCAACTCGGCTTGCCATTGGTGCTACCTTTCTAATACGCAATTCAATGAGGAATTGCGAACCAGACCAGACAGAGGACATCATGAAAAAAATCCTGATCACGCTCGCAGCCACCGTCGCTGCCATCGGTTCCGCACAAGCCCAGACCGTCGTCGCCGACGGCGGCGCGTCGCGCCCTTATATCGGCGCCGCCGTTTCCGGCGCCAAGAACCAGACCACGGATGACTGGCAAGCCGGCGGCAAGATCTTCGGCGGATATAACATCGACCAGAACTGGGCGGTGGAAGTCGGCCACTCGCGCTTCGGCAACGAGGACTTCAACGTCGCGTGGGCGCCGGGATTCGCGGACGCCCGGGTGAAGAGTTCGCGCACCTATGCCGCGGCGAAGTACACGATGCCGGTGAACGCCGAACTCTCGGCCTACGGCAAGCTGGGCGCATCGTATAACGAGACCAAGACCTCGTTCATGGGTGACAGCTATACCGATCGCGACACCGGCGCCTATGCCGCGCTGGGCGTGCAGTACGCGCTGGCGCCGAACGTGGCGCTGTTCGGCGAATACGAACGCTACGGCAAGAAGAAGGAAATGGGCGCCAAGGCCGACGTCGTGTCGGTGGGCCTGCAGTACGGCTTCTGATGCAGTAGACCTGCGCCGCGGACGCTCAGCCGTTCGCGGCGCGCGGCAGGTCGCGCTCTCCCATCACGACCGACAGGTCGACCTGGCCGGCGCGCCAGGCATGCTCCAGGTTCTGCTCGATCGCATCGATGCTGGCCAGCCTGTCGTCGGCGAAGCCGCGTACGCCATAGGCCCGGTTGCGCCCGTGCGACTTGGCCAGGTACAGCGCCATGTCCACCAGGTTCACCACCCGTTCCCATGCCAGGCTCTGCTTGCCCACCGACAGCGGGAAGGGCGCATAGCCGATCGAGACGTTCACGCTCAGGGCCATGCCGCCATGGTCGACGACGGTCGCGCCGATGCCGGCCAGGATGCGCTCGGCCACCTCGTCCAGCCCTGACTTGCCGGCCGGCGCGGTCGGCAGGTAGGCCAGGAATTCCTCGCCGCCCCAGCGCACGATCATGTCGGTCTCGCGCAGGATCTCGCACAGGCGCGCCGCGATCGTGGTCAGCACCGCGTCGCCGGCCGCGTGGCCATAGGTGTCGTTGATGTTCTTGAAGTGGTCGACGTCGAGCAGGAACAACGCTCCAGCCGGGGCGCCACCCGGTGCCTGCGCTTCCGGCGGCGTGCGCATGTACTCCAGGAAGTGACGGCGGTTGTACAGCCCGGTCAGCGGATCGCGCACGCTCTGCTGCTTGAGTTCGCGGTTCTTTTCGTGCAGTTGGGCGTTGGCGTGGCGCACCTTGCGGTACAGCAGGCCCACCACGGTCGCCGCCAGCGCGAACACCGCCACCAGCAGCCACCACACGCGCTGTTGCAGGCGGCGGTTGTCGATCTCGGTCGACTTGATCAGGTTCTCGCTGCGCAGCAGCTCGATCTGGCGCTGCTTCTTGTCGCCCTCGTACTTTTCCTGCAGGTCGAGCATGGCCTGCTGGCGGCGTCGTTCGAACAGCTCGTTGGAGATCTTGCGTTCGCGGTGGTAGGCCTGCAGCGCGCCGGCCAGGTCGCCGGCGCGTTCCAGCGCGAGGCCGTATTCGACCAGCGCGGTCTGCAGTTCCGGCTTGTCGCCGATTTCCTCGTAGCCGGCCATGCCCATCTCGATCTGGCGCTTGCCTTCGGCCAGGCGGCCGGTGCCGAGATAGGCCTGGCCCAGGTTCAGGTGTGCGGTGGCGTCCAGCGCGCGGTCGTTCAGCGGACCCACCGCCGCCAACGCCTGTTCGGCGTAGCTTGCCGCGTGCTTGAAGTCCCCGGTCTTGAGATAGAAATCCGACAGGTTGATCAGCGACACCACGACCCGCTTGTTGGCGCCGATCGAGCGTTCCAGCGCCAGTCCTTCCTGCAGCGCGCGCAGCGCGCGTTCGCGCTGGCCGGTGTCGATCGCCAGCCCGTACTCGGCGTTCCGGATGGTGGCCATGCGGCCGGGCGACCTGGCTTTTTCGGCGGCGGCAAGCGCCTCGTCGAGCAGGACGAAGCCTTTCTCGGGTTCGCGCATCTGGGCATACAGGCGTACCAGCGAATTGAGCGCCATGACCACGTGCACCGGCTCGCCCTGCGCGCGCGCCAGCGCGGCCGCGCCCTGCAGCCGTTCGAGGGCGCGCGGCAGATTGCCTTCCTCGGCATGCGATTCGCCCGACGAGATGGCCGCGCGCACGCGCAGGTCGATGTCGTCGGTGGTGTTGGCCAGTTTTTCCGCTTCCCAGACCAGGCGGTGCGCCTCGCCCGGGCGATGCTGGGCGAAGGCGGAATACCCTTGCATCAGGAGGCCCTTGGCCAGCGCGCCGGCATGATCGTATTCACGGCCCAGCGCAATCAGCTCGTTGGCCAGCGCGAAGGACTGCCCATGGTGGCCGAGACCGTGGCGCGCCATGGCGAGCTGGTTCAGGAACTCGATGCGCTGCGTCAGCGGCGCCTTGCGGGCTTGCGCCTCGAGCGCTTCCAGCTTCGGCAGGGCGCGCTCGGGCACGAAGCGGTTGAGTTCGCGGATTTCGGCAATGCGCTGGTCCAGCGACAGGGCGTCATCGGCGAACGCCAACGCCGATGCCGCGCACAAGGCCAGCGCCAGTGCGTGGGAGCGGGAGCGCGCGAATGCGCGGTGCAGGACAGCCAACATGCCGGTTCTCGTCGGGCCGGTCGTTCCGGCGGAAGTTGTTTGGTCCATTATATGGCTGTTGCAAAGTAGAAATTTCACTTTCTCTTTAAATGTCACAAAAATGACACAGGCTCGCGCAGCAATGGCCGAGCCCCTGCCATTTGTCCAGAAAGCCCGCCAATCCAGGCCAAACCGTCCGCCGCGCATGCTTGCCGCATGGAACGAAGTGTTGTATTTCGACATATACCGTCGATCAGAAAATCACACTTTATTTGTTGAGGGAATGGTGCGATGCCGTTCCGCTTCACCTTCTATACTGGCTGCGGGACAGCGTTGAGGAGATGGATATGTTGAGATCGCCATGGGCCAGGTGGGGCGCGACGCTGGGCTTTGCGCTCGGCGGCTTTTTCGACGGCATCCTGCTGCACCAGATCCTGCAGTGGCACCATCTGCTCAGCCTGGTTCCCAGCATCGACGACCTGCGCCTGCAGGTGTTGTGGGACGGCTACTTCCACCTGCTGATGTACGTCGTCGCGCTGGCCGGCCTGGTCGGTCTGTGGCGCGCGCAGCGGCGTGGTGGCGTGGACTGGGGCCGGCCGCTGGCGGGTGCGCTGCTGGTGGGCTTCGGTGTCTGGCACACGGTCGACGCGCTGCTGTCGCACTGGCTGCTCGGTATCCACCGCATCCGCATCGACAGCCCGAATCCGCTGTTGTGGGATCTGCTCTGGCTGGCCGTGTTCGGCATCGTGCCCTTGGTGCTGGGCTGGCGCTGGCTGCGCCGCCAGGGAGGGGGCGGTAGCGGCAAAGGGATGCGCAACGCCACCGCGGCGATGGCCCTGCTGGCCGCCGGCACGGTCGGCGCCGGCGCCTGGGCGCTGATGCCGCCGCCGGGGCAAGACCTGACCACCGTCGTGTTCCACCCCGGCGCCGGCCCGCGCGGGGTGTTCGCGGCGCTCGACGCGGTCGACGGCCGGCTGGTGTGGAGCGACCGCGCCATGGGCGTGGTGGTGGTGGCGGTGCCGCAAGCGCGCCGCTGGGATCTGTACCGGCACGGCGCGCTGCTGGTGAGCGGCAGCGGCGCGCCGGCCGGTTGTTTCAACTGGAGCCGGATCTAGAACAAATTCAGACCGCGATCTGCTGCAACAAATACAGCCGCTGATACAAGCCGCCCTCGATCCGCATCAGTTCCTCGTGCGGTCCGGCCTCGGTAATCTTGCCGTGGTTGAGCACGATGATGCGGTCGGCTTCGCGGATGGTCGACAGGCGGTGCGCGATGGCGATGATGGTCACCTTGCCGCGCAATTCTTCCAGGGCTTCCTGCACGATCTGCTCGGTGGCGCTGTCGATGCGCGAGGTCGCCTCGTCGAGCAGCAGGATGCGCGGCTCGCCCGCCAGCGCGCGCGCGATCGCGATCAGCTGCTTCTGGCCGGACGACAAACGCGAACCGCCTTCGCCCAGCTGGGTCTCGTAGCCGTCTTCCAGCGCGGCGATGAAGTCGTGGGCGTGGGCCGCGCGCGCCGCCGCCTGCAGGCGCTCGAGGGGCAGGCCGCGGCCCATGTCGATGTTCTCGCGCGCCGTGGCGGCCAGGATGAACGGGTCTTGCGGCACCAGGCCGACCTCGTTGCGGAAACGCTCGTTGCCGATGCCGGCCAGCGGCAGGCCGCCGATCTCGATGCTGCCTCTACCGGCCACGTAGTAGCGCAGCAGCAGCGACAGCAGGGTCGACTTGCCGCTGCCGGTGTGGCCGACGATGCCGAAGAAGGCGCCCTGCGGCACGTCGAGCGACAGGTCGTGCAGCACCGGCTGGCCCGCCACGTAGGCGAATTCCACGTTGCGCACCCGCACCGCCGGCGCGCCGGCGACGAACGCCGCTTCATCCTGCGCGCGCGCGGGATCGTGTTCCGGCGCGCCCGCTTCATCGAGCAGCGTGTTCACGCGCGCCGCCGCCACCACCGCCTGTTGCAGGCCGCTGAACTGCATCGTGATCTGGATGAGGGGCTCCACCACGCGCGCGATATAGCTGACGAAGGCGTACAGCACGCCCACCTCGACCGCGCCGATCTCGCGCTGGCCGAAGGCGAAGATCACCAGCGCCAGCAGGGCGACGTTGAGCAGGTCGAGCGCGGGCCGCAGCAGGAAGGCGTTGGCGCGCAGCTCGGCCACGCGCGCCGTGTAGTGGCTGCGGTTGGTGCCCAGGAAGCGCTCGCCGAAACGCACTTCGGCATTGCTGGCCTGCAGCACGCTCATGCCGCCGATCGACTCGGCCATCTGGGCATTGATGTCGCTGCGCAGGGCGCGCGCGCGGGTGACCGCCGGCGCCGACAGGCGCTGGTAGAGCCAGACGATGCCCACCACCGCCGGCACCAGGGTCAGCACGATCAGCATCAGGCGCCAGTCGAGCCAGGCCATCGCGATCATGGTGCCGACCAGGACGATCGAGTTGTCGAGCATGACGTACAGGACCTGGATGTACAGGGTCTTGACCGCCTCGGTGTCGTTGGTCACGCGGCTGACCAGCTGGCCGGTGATGGCGCGATCGAAGAAGGCCATCGGCAGGCGCAGCACGTGGCCATAGACCCATTCGCGCAGGCGCTGCACCGAGCGCATCGCCAGGCCCGACAGGCGGATCAGCTGCAGGTAGCGCACCCAGCTCGAGATCCAGCCGGTGACCACCAGGCCGCCCAGCAGCAGGGTCATCTGCGTCCAGTCGAGGTGGCGCGGCAGCAGGTGGTCGTCGATCAGGGCCTTGCCCAGCAGTGGCCCCAGGACTTCGAAGGCCGCGGCCAGGATCAGCCACAGCGTGGCGACGACCAGGTGGCGTTTTTCGGGGGCGGCGGCG
Organism: Massilia timonae CCUG 45783; assembly: GCF_000315425.1. Lineage (GTDB taxonomy): Bacteria > Pseudomonadota > Gammaproteobacteria > Burkholderiales > Burkholderiaceae_D > Telluria > Telluria timonae. The sequence continues at coordinate 2,040,307 of NZ_JH992922.1, forward strand.
CGGCGCAGCAGGCGCGTGGCCAGCTTCGCCTGGTTGCGCAATTCGCCGCGCTCCACGGACGTTGCGTCAGATTGCATCGAGGCTGGCCTCCAGTTGTTGGTAGCGCCACTGGCTGGCATACCAGCCATCCAGCGCGAGCAGTTGATCGTGGGTGCCGGCTTCGACGACGCGGCCGGCCTTGAGCACGACGATGTGGTCGGCCGCGACCACCGCCGACAGACGGTGGCTGGCGATGATGGCGGCGCGCCCCGGCTGCGCCTGGCGCAGCTCGGCCAGGTGCTCGAGGATGCGGGTCTCGGTGCCGGTGTCGACCGCCGACAGGGCGTCGTCCAGCAGCAGCAGGGAACTGGCGGCCAGCAGCGAGCGCGCGATCGCGACCCGCTGGCGCTGGCCGCCCGACAGGGTGATGCCTTTTTCGCCGACCGGGGTGTCGTAGCCGTGCGGGAAGCGCAGGATGTCGTCGTGGATGTCGGCCATCTGCGCCGCCGCGATCACCTCGGCGCGCGAGGCGCCGGGACGGGCCAGCGCGATGTTCTCGGCGATCGAGGCCGAGAACAAAAAGGACTCTTGCGGCACCCAGCTGGTCGCGCTGCGCAAGGCCGACAGGCGATAGGCCTCGAGCGGCTGGCCGGCCCATTCGGCGCGGCCGGCCTGCGGCGTGGCCTGGCGCAGCAGCACCCGCAGCAGGGTCGACTTGCCGGAACCGGTCGGGCCGACCAGGCCCAGGGTCTGGCCCGGTTCGAGGCGCAGCGACACCGCGTCGAGCGCCGGCTGGCGCAGATCCGCTTGCGCGCCGCCATAGGCGAAGGTGACCTTGTCCAGCACCAGCGCGCCCTGGCCGACCTGCTCGACCGTGCCGGTGTCTTCGACCGAGAGCGGGGCGTCGAGCAGCGGTTGCAGGCGCGCCAGGCCGGCGCGGCCGCGTTCGATCAGGGTCAGCACCCAGCCGGCCGCGAACATCGGCCAGATCAGCTGGCCCAGGTACATCGTGAAGCTGGTCAGGGCGCCCACCGTGAGTTCGTTCTGCCACACCAGGTAGCCGCCCAGGCCGAGCGTGAGGCCGGTGGCGGCGGTGAGCGTGAGGCCGACCGCCGGCTCGTAGGCGGCTTCCCATTTCTGCGCCGTCAGGCTGGCTTGCGCGGCGTTGCCGGCAAGTTCGCCGAACTGGCTGGCGCTGCGCCCTTCGAGGCCCAGGGCGCGCAGGGTGCGCACGCCGGACAGCGATTCCTGGACGTGATCGTTGAGGGCCGAGAAGCGCTTGAGCGCATCGCCTTCGGCCGTGTGGATATGGGTCGAGATATACCAGAACGCGAGGCCCATCAGCGGGAACGGCAGCAGCGCGACCAGGGCCAGGCGCCAGTCGACGCCCAGCATCATGATCCCCAGCACCATCACCAGGGTCAGCGTGCCGTCGAAGGCGGCCAGCAAGGCTTCGCCGGCCGCCATCTCGATGGCGTCGATGTCGTTGGTGGCCAGCGCCATCAGGTCGCCGGTGCGCTGGCGCTGGTAGAAGGCCGGGCCCTGCGCCGCCAGGCGCGCGTACAGGCGGGTGCGCAGCTCGACGCCCAGGTTGTAGGCGGCCGAGTACAGCCGGATGCGCCAGCAGACGCGCAGCACGTAGATCGCCACGCCCAGCGCGACCAGTTCGGCAATCCCGAGCAGCAGGTCGTGCTGGCCGAGGCGGTTGGCGGCGAGGGCATCGACCATGGCGCCGACCTTGCGCGGGATGAGGACGGTGCAGATCGCGACGCCGACCAGCATGACGGCCGACGAGGCATAGGATTGCCAATGCCGGCGTACGAAGCCGCCGATCAGCCTGGACAAACTCATTCGAAATCCTTGGAAATGCGCCCGAAAAAAAAGCGGGCCAGAGCCCGCTAGTGTAGTCGTTTTGCCTATCCGGCGCATTTCGCGACGCATTTCGCCGCCTTATTCGCGCATCCTGTCGCGCATCCTATTTGCGGCGCTTCGACGACGTGCCGATGCGGGTGACCGTGGTCGAATCCTTGTCCTCGACCGGAGCCGCGAGCGGTTGCGGCGCCGCTGCCGCCTTCGGCGCGCCCTTGCCGACGGCCTTGGCGATCGGCTTCTGTTCGGACACCGGAACGGGCTCGTCGAGGACGGTCGCCTGCACCTCTGCCGCGCTCGCGATCGGCTCGGGCTGCTCGACCACGAAGGGCTGCGGCGCGGCTGCCGCTTCGGGTAGTTGCTCGATGGCCCCCTCGATCTGCTCCGCGGCCTCTTCGGCGGCCTTGGCGGCGGCCTTCGGGGCTTCCTGCACGACCTCGGCGATCGGCGCTTCGCGCATGACCGACGCGAGCACGGCCGGCGGCGCGGCTGGCGACGCGGCCTCGGCCGCGATCGTGCGCAAACCGTATGGCTGGGCGTTGGCGGTGATGTTGGCCAGTTCGCGGCCATAGTTGAACAGGCTGCGCACCTGTTCCTCGGCGTGGGTGCGCAGCACCAGCAGGTCGCGCGGCTGGGTCGCTTCGATCAGCTGGCGCAGGGTGTGCGAGGAGCGCTCGACCGAATCGCGCGAGGCCGACAGGTTGAGCGACATGAGGCGGCTGGCGTTGTCCAGCGCCTGTGTGGCGAAGGTATTGAAGAAGCGAAACTGCGCATCCAGCTGGGCGCTCAGTTGCCTGGTAGATGCTGCGGACAATTGCTCGGGAAGTGAAGTCATTGGATTTCCTATCGGTCAGTATGGCGCGCTGCAATATCGACCAGTGTACCCACGATTTGCTGGGGTTGCAAAGCACAAAGATGGCTTATTTACCAAGGGTAATATTGCATCGCAGCATTGTTTGATTTTTCTCAAGGACCATGTGCCCGAATTGCTACAATTTACCGATCAATAAGGGAGTTGATATGGATCTCGTGATTCGCAACGCGACCTTGCCCGACGGCCGGCAAGACATCGATATCGGCATCGCCGACGGCCGCATCGCCGTCCTCGCGCCACGCCTCGCTGCCCGGGGCGCGCGCGAAATCGATGCCGCCGGCGACCTGGTCAGTCCACCCTTCATCGACGCCCATTTCCACATGGATGCCGTGCTGAGCTATGGCTTGCCGCGCGTGAATCGCAGCGGCACCTTGCTCGAAGGTATCGCCCTGTGGGGCGAGCTCAAGCCGGCGCTGACCCAGGACGCCCTGGTCGAGCGCGCGCTGCGCTATTGCGACTGGGCGGTGGCGCGCGGCCTGCTGGCGATCCGCAGCCACGTCGACGTCTGCGACGACCGCTTGCTGGCGGTGGAAGCCCTGCTCGAAGTCAAGCGCCGGGTGGCGCCTTACCTCGACCTGCAGCTGGTGGCTTTTCCGCAGGATGGCCTGCTGCGCAGCCCGACCGCCTTCGACAACCTGAAGCGCGCGATCGCCATGGGCGTGGACGTGGTCGGCGGCATCCCCCATTTCGAGCGCACCATGGCGCAAGGCGCCGAATCGGTGCGCCTGCTGTGCGAGTTCGCGGCCGAGCGCGGGCTGCGCGTGGACATGCACTGCGACGAGAGCGACGATCCGCTGTCGCGCCATATCGAGACGCTGGCATACGAGACCCAGCGCCTCGGCCTGCAGGGCAGGGTGGCCGGCTCGCACCTGACCTCGATGCACTCGATGGACAATTATTACGTGAGCAAGCTGCTGCCACTGATCGCGGAAAGCGGCGTGGCGGCGATCGCGAACCCGCTGATCAACATCACGCTGCAGGGCCGCCACGACACCTATCCCAAGCGGCGCGGCATGACCCGCGTGCCCGAGCTGATGGCGGCCGGCGTCGACGTCGCCTTCGGCCACGACTGCGTGCTCGATCCCTGGTATGGCATGGGCTCGGGCGACATGCTCGAAGTGGCGCACATGGGCCTGCACGTGGCGCAGATGACGGGGCTGGAGGCGATGCAGGCCTGCTTCGGGGCGATCACCGAGACGCCGGCGCGCATCCTCGGGCTCGAAGGCTATGGCCTGGCGCCGGGCTGCCATGCCGACCTGGTGATCCTGGACGCTGGTTCGCCGGTCGAGGCGATCCGCCTGCGCGCGGCGCGCCGCCTCGTGCTGCGGCGCGGCCGGGTGGTGGCCGAGGCGCCGCCAGCTGCCAGCCGCCTGTATCTCGATGGGCGGCCCGATGGCGTCGACTTTCGGCTGCCTCAAAGCAACAAGCCCGCAAACCAGGGTGCTCCGTGATTATTTGTGAGATTTCAGGCAAAATAACTGACCGCCGAGTTCTGGCATTTGCATACTGATTGTTGTGAGAGATATTGAAATCCGTCCCGCCGTGGAAGCCGACTTCGAGGCGATCTGGACCATTTTTTGCGCCCACCTGATGGCCGGTGAAAGCTATGTCTTCACCACCGCGACCTCGCGCGAGGCCGGCCATCACTACTGGCTGGGCCAGGGCGTGCACAGCTTCGTCGCCGTGAGCGCGGCGGGGCGCGTGCTGGGCATGTACCGGCTGGTGCCGAACCAGGTCGGGCGCGGCCACCACGTGGCCAACGCCTCCTACATGGTCAGCCCGTCGGCGCAGGGCGCGGGCATCGGCCGCCTGATGGGCGAACACAGCCTGATTGAAGCGCGCAGCCAGGGCTTCCTGGCGATGCAGTTCAACCATGTGGTCAGCACCAATGCCGCCGCCATCGGGCTGTGGAAGAAACTGGGCTTTTCCATCGTGGGCACGCTGCCCAAGGCCTTCCGCCACAAGCGCCTGGGCTATGTCGACGCCTACGTGATGTACCAGCTGCTGCAAGACCCCGACCACTGGCCGACCGCGGACGAGTAGCAAAAAGTCAATCACCAGGCGTATGATCTCGGCCATGACCGAGATTCTCACCACCGACCGCCTGCGCCTGCGCCTCGTCACCCATGACGACGCCCCGTTCTACCTGGCGCTGGCGAACGACCCCGCCTTCATCGAGCATATCGGCGACCGCAAGCTGCGCACCGTCGACGCCGCGCGCCGCGGCCTGGACGAAGGACCGATCGCGATGCAGGCGAAATACGGCCATTCGCTGTACCTGGTCGAGCGGCTGGCGGACGGCGCGCCGCTCGGCCTGTGCGGCCTGGTCAAGCGCGACACCCTGGAACACGTCGACATCGGCTATGCCTTCCTGCCGGAGCACCGTGGATGCGGCTACGCCTTCGAGGCGGGACAGGCGGTGGTGGGCCTGGCGGCGCGGCTGGGCATCCGGCGTCTGGCGGCGATCGTCGCCCCCGGCAATGCCGCCTCGATCGCGCTGCTGCAGCGCCTGGGCCTGCGCCTCGATCGCCGCGCCAGCCTGGCCCCCGGCCAGCCGCAGGTGGACGTCTACCTGGCCGATCTGGATGGTTGAGTAGCGCACCTTGCGCGGATATCGACAGTGATACGATGGCGCATCCACGACGCCCACCTTAGCGAAACGACCCCGATGCCATCCACCGCGCTGCCGCCAGAGGCCCATTTCTACATCGTCCTGAATGCGGGTTCCGGGCATTCCGAGACCGAGGAGCGCATCTCGACGATCCGCGAGGTCATGGACAAGTCGGGCCGCGTCTGCCACCTGGAAGTGGTGGGCAATCCCGAACGGCTCGAAGACATCGCGCGCGAGATGGCCGGCAAGGCGCTCGCCAGCGGCGGCGTGCTGGTCGCGGCCGGCGGCGACGGCACCATCAACACGGTCGCGCACCAGGCGGTGCTGGCCGGCTGCCTGTTCGGCGTGCTGCCGCAAGGCACCTTCAATTACTTCGGCCGCACCCACGGCATCCCGGAAGACCTGGCCGAGGCGGTATACGCGATGCTGCGCGCCGAAGTAAGACCCGTGCAGATCGGCATGCTCAACAACAAGATCTTCCTGGTCAATGCCAGTGTGGGCTTGTATCCGGCGCTGCTCGAAGAGCGCGAGCACGACAAGCGCGAATATGGCCGCAGCCGCCTCGTGGCCTTCTTGTCGGCGATCAAGATGGCGCTGCGGCCGCACCGCCACTTGCGCATCACGCTCGAACTCGACGGCAAGGAAAAACGCTTGCGCACCACGACCTTGTTCGTGGGTAATAATCGACTGCAGATGGAGCAGGTCGGGATGGAAGACCTGACCGAGGCGGTGCAAGAGGGTCAATTGGTGGCGCTGGCGCCCAAACCGATGGGCAAGCTCGGGCTGCTGGGCCTCTTGATCCGCGGCGCTTTCGGCAAGCTCGGCGCGGGCGACGATGTCGTCGCCTTCGCGTTCAAGAGCATGACGGTGCGCACGCCGTCGTTCTATGGACGCAAGCGCCTGAAGGTGGCGGCCGACGGCGAGGTGAGCAAGATGGCGACGCCGTTCGAGTTCAGGGTGCTCGAAGGGCGGCTCAAGCTGCTGGTGTCTTCGAGCGGACGAGGCAAGCCACGTCCGGTCGAGGGCACGTTCGAGACCGCGTGACGCTTATTTCACCCGCAACAATCGCACGCCGTAGATATCGAACCGGTTCGACGGCTCGGCGCCGCCGGCGCCGGTGAAGCTGCGGTTACTGTCGAGATAACTCATATTGTAGAAGTCCGTCATCTCCAGATGGTAGCTGCCCGCCTCGATGCGCGCCGCCAGCGGCGTCGAGTACACGCTCGGCGTGTCCTTCTGCAGCAGCGGCGCATGCGGCAGCTGGATCACGCCCTGGGCCACGACGCGGCCACTGCCATCCTTCAGCGCCAGCCATTTCACGCCGCCGCTGATGCCCAGGTTCACCTGGTTGGCGCCGTTGTGGTAACGCACCTGGAGCCGATAGTCGCCTGGCTGCTCGATGCGGATGCCGTCGACGGCGAAGCGGTCGCCCGGCTTGCCCCAGTCCTTGAGGTGCGGCTGGGCGAAGCGCGCATCGGGCGCCGTCACCTTCAGGTTCGAGGCGATGCGTGCGTCGGTCACGGGAATCTCGATGCCCGCGTCGACGCAGCGCGGCTGGCTGTGGTGGCTGACGTTGCCGCTGTCGGTGTACACGGCCTCGACCGCATAGCAGGCGGTGGCGCTGGCCTTGCCATCGGTCCAGGCCCCGGCCGGCAGCCTGTCGGCCACCAGCTTGCCATCGCGGTAGACGCGGTAGCGCACGGCGGCGGCATTGCCGTTGGCGCCGATCCGCAAGGTGACCGGACCGGAGGCCGCGCGCGCCAGGCCGTCGATGGTCGGCTCGCGCGGGCCGAAGACGGCGCTGGCTTCTTCATGGGGATTGGCGTTGACGCGGCGGATGTCCTGCTGGCCGGCCACCAGCTTGCCGAGCGTGATCTCGATGCGGTTGCTGTCGGCCAGGTCGGCCAGGCGGATGCTGCCGGCGACCCCCTTGCCGTTCAGGACGATGCGCTCGACGGCGTAATAGCCGTCTTTCTCGCTCGCGGCAGGCAGTTGCAGGCGCACGTCGATGCGCTTGCCGTGCAGGCGCAGGTCGTGCAGCGCGATCTCGTTGGTGGCGCCGAAGGTTTCGCGGCGCAGTTTCGACGTGACGAAGGGCCGCAGCGCGATGCCGTCGTCCAGCGTCTCCACGCCGAACACATTCTTGACCACCATGCCGAGATAGCCGCCGACCGACCACAGCTGGCGGCGCGAGTTGATCACCGGGCCGCTCAAGGCCGGATTGTGTTCGTCGAGCAGCAGCGGCTGGCCGGACAGCCACTCGAGGTTTTCCATATTCGACAGGTTCACCGCCGCGCCGCGCATCAGACCGGCGTAGGCCACGTCGGCCACGGCCGTATTCCTGCCCTGGGCCGCCGCACGCAGGCCATAGGCGGTCACGAACGGCCAGCTCGAACGGTTGTGGTAGATCGGCGCGCCGATCTGCTGCGGCCAGATCATCGGGGCGCCCAGCGGGCCGTGCGGATAGCGCGCCAGGATCGAGCGTGCCTGGCTGTCGTCGGCCACGCCGCTGACGATGGCCAGCGCCTGGCCCAGCCAGTCGAACTTGTGCAGCGGCGCGTCGTCCAGGTGGCCGGCGGTGAGGCTGCTGTACATGCCCTCGTCCTTCAGCCACAGGCGGTCGTTGATCGCGCTTTTCAGCGCTTGCGCCCAGCGCGCGTAGCGCTGCGCCTTGTCGTCATCCTGGTGCTCGCGCGCCAGCTTCGCGGCCAGGTTCAGCGCCTGGTACATCACGACGTTGGTCGACAGCGCCTTCGAACTCGCCATCGAGGCCAGGTCGCCCGGGATCCAGGCCGCATACGTCTGGTCGCGCCAGTCGAGGAAGGATTCCTCGCCCGTGTACAGGCCGGACACCGGATCGAAGGCCGCCACGCGGTCGATCTCGATCGTGTTCGACAGCGCTTTCAGGGCGCGCGCCGCGAATTGCGCACGCTCGGACGAGGGCAGGGTGCGCAGCGTTTCCTCGGCCGCCAGGGCCCAGGTGAGGCGGTCGGTGCTGACCGGCCAGCTGCCGCCGCTGCCGGTGTCCTGCACGATCTGCAGGCCGTCCGGCGTGCCCGGGATCTGCGCCGCGGCGGTGATGTCCGGGCGCCAGCCCGAGAGCTTGAAATCGAGCGAATTGCGCACCCGCTGCGGGTCGAGCAGGGCCAGGCCCAGGTCGGCCGCATACGACAGGTCGCGGGTCCAGACGTAGGCCCATTTTTCTCCGGTGGCGAAGCAGTCGCAGTCGATCGCGTTGCCGCCGTTGTAGTTGCCGTCCTTGATCTGGCTGACCGAGTTCTGGCGCATCTCGCGGCCGGCCAGCGCGAACAGGGCGTCGAAGGCCAGGTTGCCGCTGCGTACGCGCGGCAGGCCGTCTTCTTCGGCGTATTCGACGTGCTGCGGACCGGGATCGCGCAGCAGCATGGTGCTCGACTGGACGTAGCGGCGGAGCGGCGCATCCGCATCCGGCGTCGAGTAGCGCACGGTCTCGACCTTGCCGTCCCAGGTCGGCCATTGCTGGGATGCCTGGGCCGCGTGGCCGGCATGCGGATCGGGGCCGCCGCCGCGCTGGGCGTCGGCGATGCGCGTCACCTTGAGTGCGGGCCTGGCGGGATTACGCGCATCGATCGTGAAGCGATAGGTGCCCGGCTGGCGCACGAACAGGAAGGTCTCGGGACCGGACTGCCGCGCCAGGCGGTAGTCGGTATCGGGCTTGACGCTGGTGCTTCGATCCGGATCGATCACCCATTCGGCGCTCCAGTCGCCGGTCCCCAGCTTGAAGGCGTGGTTGCCGGGCATGACCTCGACGTCGGCCTGGTAGATGCCGTCGCCCCTGGCCGCCAGCGGACTGGCCGTGCCCCAGCCGTTGAAGGCGCCGCGCACGTACAGGCCGTCGATGTTCTGGGCAAGGACGTGGGTTGGCAACATGCTGCAGGAGAGCAGGGCGGCCAGGGCGATGGCATGGCGCTTCATCGCGGCGCGTCCAGCTCGAGGACGATGGCCGCGCGCGGCGCCAGCACCAGCTTCTCGCGCAAGTCATAGGTCTTGCCGGTCAGCGCATCGGTGCCGCCGGCCACGCCGGAGAGCATTTCGCGGAAGCGGTCGACGTCCAGCGACATCTCCTTGGCATTGTTGTTGAAGGCGACCAGCACCTTCTTCTCATCGTTGTAGCGGAAGTAGACCCAGGTATTGTCCTGCGGGCCGTAATGCATCATCTTGCCGTGATGGATGACCGGCTGGCCCTTGCGCCAGTTGGCCAGCTTGCGTACGAAATCCTGTGCAGTGCGCTGCTTGGTCGTGAGACCGACGCCCGCAAACGCATCGACCTTGTCGCCGGCCCAGCCGCCCGGGAACGGCGTGCGGTAGGTCGCGTCGTTGCGTTCGCCGACGGCGCTGGTCATGAGGATCTCGTCGCCCGTGTAGAACTGCGGGATGCGCGGCGCCGTCATCATGAAGATCATCGCCATGCGGTACTTGTCGAAGTCTTCGCCCACTTCGCTGTAGATGCGCGACATGTCGTGGTTGTCGGCGAACAGCACCAGGTTGCCCGGCTCCGGATACAGGTAGTCGAGCGACAGCGTCTCGTAGACGTCGGTGAAGACGTTGCCGCCTTTTTTGTCGGCCAGCGCCTTGCGCATCGCCTCGGCCACCGGGAAGTCCATCAGGCTTGGCGTATAGGCCTGGAAGCCGTCGAAGTTCTGCTTGCCGCGCTGCCAGTAGGCCACCACCGGCACCTTGGTCGACCATTCCTCGCCGACCAGGTTCAGGTTCGGGTATTCCGCCATCAGGCGCTTCGTGTACTCGCCCAGGAAGGCTTTGTCGGAATAGCCGAAGGTGTCGATGCGCAGGCCCGACAGGCCCGCGTACTCGATCCACCAGATATTGTTCTGGATGAGGTAGTTCGCCACCAGCGGATTCGATTGGTTCATGTCGGGCATGCTCTTGACGAACCAGCCGCGCGTGAAGTTGTCGGCGTCTTCCTTCGAGCCGTACGGGTCCTGCACCGCCGTGTGGTAATGCTGGGTCGGCACGAACTTGTCGGTGTAGTTGATCCAGTCCGGCGCCGGCAAGTCCTTCATCCACCAGTGCTGGCTGCCGATGTGCGACAGCACCACGTCCTGGATGATGCCGATGCCGTGCTTCTTCGCTTCCTGCGACAGGCGCTTGAAATCCTCGTTGCTGCCGTAGCGTGGGTCGATCTTGTACAGGTCGGTCGCCGCATAGCCGTGGTAGGAGTAGCCCGGCATATTGTTTTCGACGAGCGGCGTCGGCCACAGCTGGGTGAAGCCCAGGCCGGCGACGTAGTCGAGGCGGTCGATGATGCCCTTGATGTCGCCGCCATGGCGGCCCAGGCCGCCCTTGCGGTCGAGTCTGTCGGGCATGCCGTCGACGCTGTCGTTGGACGGGGCGCCGTTGGCGAAGCGGTCCGGCATGATCTGGTAGATCGCATCCTTGCTGGAAAAGCCCTGGCGTTCGGCGGAGCCCGCTTCGCGCTCCAGCAGGCGATAGGTGTAGCTGGCCGTGCGGCCCGCGCCCTTGAAGGCGATGTCGAAGCTGCCGGGCTTGACCTTCGGGTCGAGCGCCAGGTCGATGAACAGGTAATTGCGGTTCGGGGTGCGGGTCACCGAGGCGATGCGCACGCCCGGATACGCCAGCGACGGGTCCAGGTCGGCGATCTTGTCGCCATACACCATCAGCTGCACCTGGGCGTGCTGCATGCCGGCCCACCAGAAGGGCGGCTCCATGCGGGCGATGTCGGAGGTCTGGGCGTGGACGGCGAGCGAAGCGCCGCCGAGCACGAGGCTGGCGAGGAGTTGTCTCATGATTATGGGGCGCTGCTATCGCTATCATCGGCCAGGTAGTAAGACTACAAACCTATGCCGGAAGAATGCGAAACGGGCGCAAAGTGTTGTTGTGTTGGCGAAAGCGTACTATAGAAATCAGCTGCCAACAATCAATACACCCGTGCTGCCTCTAGTAGAACTACGGTCGAGAACCTTTACTGAATCTTAAGATTTCCTTTAGAAACGGTGCGAATATTGCGGCGGCACGGCGAAATGCGCGGATTTTCGTAGCTCAGTTACAACGCGCGCGACACTGTTTTTTTCGAAACCTGCGATCATGCTCAATACACACAGTTTTCCGACTGCAAGATCTAGTTTTAGTACAGCAGCGTAGTCGGGGACTGATAAAAATTGTCGGGCAATGAGCCCCGCCTTTCACCGAGGAGACACATGAAAGCTACCGCCACCAGGCGCGCCGGCAAGTCGGCGCGTACCGCATTCCCGTTGAACCCGTTCGCCGCGGGCTGCGCCGTCCTGCTGTCGGCGCTGGCTGGCCAGGCCTTCGCGCAGGCATCCGGCAGCGAAGCGCAGAGCGCCGTCGCGCCGAACACCCCGACCGCCGCCGCTACCGGCGAAGTCATCGCCACCCCGGCCCCGGCCCCGAGCGTGTCCACCGTCACCGTGACCGGCATCCGCCAGGGCATCGAAGCGGCGATCTCGGTCAAGCGCAATTCCAATTCCATCGTCGAAGCGATTTCGGCCGAAGATATCGGCAAGCTGCCCGATTCCTCGGTGGCCGAATCGATCGCGCGCCTGCCGGGCGTGACCGCCCAGCGCAGCCGCGGTTCGGGACGCGCGTCCGAGATCTCGGTGCGCGGCCTGTCGCCGAGCTTCAACGGCACCCTGCTCAACGGCCGCGAAATGGCCTCGACCGGTAACGCCCGCAATCCTGAATTCGACCTGTTCCCGTCCGAGCTGATGGGCGGCGTGGTGATCTACAAGACCCCGGACGCGAGCGTGATCGGCTCGGGCCTGGCCGCGACCATCGACCTCAAGACCGTGCAGCCGCTCGACTTCGGCAAGCGCGTCGTCGCCGTCAACTACAAGAAGAGCCGCCTGGGCGTGCGCACCGCCGAAGAAGGCGATGGCGACCGCTTCTCGCTGTCGTACATCGACCAGTTCGCCAACCGCACCTTCGGCATCGCGGTCGGACTGACCTCGTACGACGAGACCGGCGGCGAACAGCGCAAGTTCGACGCCTGGGGCGGCAACACGGCCGAGCTGCCATACAACGGCCAGAACGTGCGCGTGCCGACCGGCTTCACCGCTGACACCGAGACCGGCTACCACAACCGCGACGGCGCCTTCGCCTCGCTGCAGTGGCGCCCGAACCGCAACTTCCGCTCGACCCTGGACCTGTTCTACTCGGCCGGCGAAACCGGCTTCAAGCGCACCGGCCTGGAAGGCGCGATCGGCAACAACGAATCGGGCCGCTACGACCCGGTCGGCGTGCTGCAGGACGTCACGGTCTCGAACGGCATCGCCACCAGCGGCACCCTGACCAACTACAAGGCCGTCATCCGCAACCACATCGAAGCGGCCGAGGACGACCTCAAGACGGTCGGCTGGAAGAACGAGCTGAAGCTGGGCGACTGGAATACCAGCGCCGACCTCACCTGGTCCAAGGCGACCAAGCTGAGCTCGCGTTATGAAACCACCGCCGGCCTGCCGGGCAACGCCGTCAACCTGGACACGATCTCGTGGACCGGCTTCAATGGCCTGAACTACGCCGATGTCGCCTACCGCACCGGCCTGAACTATTCCGATCCGAACGTCGCCCAGCTGACCGACGTGAACGGCTGGTCGGGCACCGCGGCCGAGCCGCTGGCGCAGGCCGGCTACCTGGCCCAGCCCCATATCGCGGACACGCTCAAGGCGATCCGCCTGAACGCCAAGCGCAACGTCGAGTGGGGTCCGGTCTCGGCCTTCCAGGTCGGCTACAACTTCACCGATCGCGAAAAGCGCCGCACCGGCGAGGAGGGCCGCCTGATGATCGTCGGCGGCGACCTGTACGGCGCCGTGCCGATGCCGGGCAGCACCCCGAACACCGCCGGCACCACCGGCATCCCGGTCGCTTCCTGGAACCCGCTCGGTTCGCTGGGCGCCGTGTACGAGCTGGCCGAGAAGGTCAATGCCGACATCTTGACCAAGCTGTGGGACGTCAAGGAAACCGTGCAGACCGCCTATGTGATGGGCGACCTGAACGGCCAGCTGTTCGGCTTCGACTACCGCGGCAACGTCGGCACCCAGTTCGTGCACACCAAGCAGACCGGCGGCGGCTACAACAGCGGCAACTGCACCGGCGAGACCGCGGCCTCGTGCCCGGTGGTGCGCGCCGAAGACACCGCCGACTACTGGAACGTGCTGCCGAGCCTGAACCTGTCGTTCGACCTGAACAACGACCAGGTGCTGCGCATGGGCGTGGCCAAGGTGCTGTCGCGTCCGAGCCTGGACGACCTGCGCGGCGGCATCGGCTTCGGCGTGAACACCAGCGTCGCCAACCCGTTCATCAGCGGCGGCGGCGGCAACCCGCTGCTCAAGCCGTTCGAAGCCAAGTCGTTCGACCTGTCGTACGAAAAATACTTCGCCAAGAAAGGGTATGTGAGCGTGGCCGGCTTCTACAAGAAGCTCGACAGCTTCATCCTGCGTACGCCGTCGGAATACGACTTCGCGCCATGGGTCACGTCGACCACCCCGCTGCCGACCTCGGGAACCTTCGAAGGCTCGACCATCGGCGTGCTGAACCGTCCTGAAAACGGCGAAGGCGGCCGCATCCGCGGCTACGAGCTGGCGGTGAACGTGCCGCTGGACATGGTGCACGCGTGGCTGGACGGCTTCGGCGTGCTGGCCAACCACTCGTACACCAGTTCCGCGATCGACATCCCGGCGCTCGGCTTCGGCAACGTGCAGACGGCGGCGCAGTCGATCCCGCTGCCGGGCCTGTCGCGCAAGGTCAGCAACCTGCGCCTGTACTACGAAAAGAACGGCTTCCAGATCGCCGCCGCGGCGCGCAAGCGTTCGGACTTCCTGGGCCAGTCGCCGGACTTCTCGGACACGCTGCAGTACACCTTCGTGAAAGGCGAGACCATCGTCGACTTCCAGGTGTCGTACGAGATCCAGAAGGGCTTCGCCAAGGGCCTGTCGGTGTTCGCCCAGGCGAACAACTGGAACAACGCGCCGTACCAGGAGTACACGGATAATCCGGATTCGATCACCCGCCGCGTCGTGTACGGCCGCACCTACCAGTTCGGCGCCAACTACAAGTTCTGATCGCGGCACGCACTACAATGCAACCCTCGCGGCCCCCGGCCCCGGGGGTTGTTTTTCGTTGGAAGAGACTAGGGCACAAAATATGGAAAACCAGGCAATCAAGGACATCGTGATCGTCGGCGGCGGCACCGCCGGCTGGATGACGGCGGCGGCGCTGTCGAGCATGCTGAACGGCCGCTACCACATCCGGCTGGTGGAGTCGGATGAGATCGGCATCGTCGGCGTGGGGGAGGCGACGATCCCGATGATCCAGCGCTTCAACCGCGTGGTCGGCATCGACGAGAACGAATTCATGCGCGAGACGATGGGCAGCTTCAAGCTGGGCATCGAGTTCGTCAACTGGGGCCGGATCGGCGAGCGCTACATGCACGGCTTCGGCCGCATGGGGCAAGACCTGGCCACCGTGCCGTTCGAGCAGTACTGGCACAAGATGCGGGGTCTAGGCAAGGCCGCGCCGCTGGAGGAATACTCGATCACGCGCATGGCGGCCAAGGCCGGCAAGTTCATGCCGGCGCGCCAGGACGTGCCGAATTCGCCGCTGCGCGACATCGCCTACGCCTACCACTTCGACGCCAGCCTGTACGCGAAGTACCTGAGAAAGCTGTCCGAGGCGCGCGGCGTGGTGCGCATCGAGGGCAAGATCGCGCGCGCCACCCGGCGCGAGCCGGACGGCTTCGTCGATGCGGTCGAACTCGACAACGGCCAGCGCATCGAAGGAGAATTGTTCATCGATTGCTCGGGTTTCCGCGGCTTGCTGATCGAGCAGGCGCTCGAGACCGGCTACGAGGACTGGACCGGTTGGCTGCCGGCCGACCGCGCGCTGGCCGTGCCCTGCGAATCGGCGCCGGCCATCACGCCGTTCACCCGCGCCACCGCGCACAAGTCGGGCTGGCAGTGGCGCATCCCGCTGCAGCACCGCACCGGCAACGGCCATGTGTATTGCAGCCGCTTCATCAGCGACGACGAGGCGGCGGCGACGCTGCTGGCCAACCTCGACGGCCGCGCGCTGGCCGAGCCGCGCCTGATCAAGTTCCAGACCGGGATGCGCAAGCGGGCCTGGAACCGCAACGTGGTGGCGATCGGCCTGTCGAGCGGCTTCCTGGAGCCGCTCGAATCGACCAGCATCCACCTGATCCAGTCGAGCATCGCGCGCCTGGTCGAGCTGTTCCCGGACCGCCGCTTCAGCGACGTCGACCGCGACGAGTTCAACCGCCAGTCGCGCTTCGAGTACGAGCGCGTGCGCGACTTCATCATCCTGCACTACCACCTGAACCAGCGCACCGACTCGGCCTACTGGACCGAGTGCGCGAACATGGCGATACCCGACACGCTGCGCCAGAAGATGGACCTGTACCGCTCGCGCGGGAAGGTCGTGCGCGTCGATAACGAACTGTTCTCGGAAGTCGGCTGGCTGCAGGTGTTCGAAGGGCAGAACATGCCGCTCGACGGCTACCACCCGCTGGCCGATACCCAGTCCGAGGCCGACATCGCCGAGTATATGGAAAGCGTGCGCGAGGTGATCCGCAAGTGCGTGGACGTGATGCCGTCGCATGACGAGTACATCGCCAGGCATTGCGCGGCGCGCAAGGCCTAGATTTTCTTCAAGCCGGCAACACCAGGTGGCCGCCTGATTGGGCGGCTTTTTTTCGTCTGTATCCAGCCCGGGCCGACGGTCGACCGTCTATTTGTAGCAAATTTTCAGTGTTCTACCAGCAATCCAAACGATCTGAATGATTTACTACGAGATATGCACCACGATGGTGCATTGTGGCAATTCCATGCTGGTTTTTAGGGCATTTGTAGCGCGACTACAGAATCGATGAATTGCCATGTAGCTCATAAACAACGGAAAAACCTTGGATTTACGGCCTGTTAGGCAAAAACGTGCCATGATCATTGCTGCAAGTAACTCCCGTTGACAGTGCATCTAGTTTTAATACAGAATCCCGGCCAACGTTGATTTTGTCGCAAAAAGCCGATCCCGGCCGGCCGACGGGCTGTTTTCGGGAATACATCGTTCTATCTGAGGGGACACATGAAAAACATCGCCACCAAGCGTGCCGCATTCCAGCTGAGCCCGGTTGCCGCCGGCTGCGCCATCTTCGTCACCGTCCTGGCCGGCAGCGCCCACGCGCAAACCGCCAGCACCGGTGAGACCGCCAACCTGAACCCGGACGCGCCCGTCACCACCGTGACCGTGACCGGCATCCGCCGCGCGATCGAAGATGCGATCGCCGTCAAGCGTGAATCGACCGGCATCGTCGAAGCCATCTCTTCGGAAGACATCGGCAAGCTGCCGGACGTGTCGATCGCCGAATCGCTGGCCCGCCTGCCGGGCCTGTCGGCCCAGCGCGTCAACGGCCAGGCCCAGTCGATCAGCATCCGCGGCACCTCGGGCGACCTGTCGACCGCGCTGCTGAACGGCCGCGAGCAGGTCACCACCAGCTCGGACCGCACCGTCGAATACGACCAGTACCCGTCGGAACTGATCAGCGCCGTCACCGTGTACAAGACCGGCGACGCGGCCGTGATCGGCCAGGGCCTGTCGGGCACGGTCGACCTGCAGACCATCAAGCCGCTGTCGCTGCGCGAGCGCGTCATCACCGTCAACGTGCGCGGCGAAAAGAATTCGAAAGGCTCGATCAGCGCCGGTTCGCCGGACACCGGCAGCCGCATCAGCGCTTCCTACATCGACCAGTTCGCCAACCGCACGCTCGGCGTGGCGATCGGCTATGCGCGCCAGGACAAGCCGAACGTGCACCAGCAGTTCGAGACCTGGGACTGGGTGGACGACACCAACGTCGTGCCGGGCTCGACCGTCAAAGTGCCAAAGGGCATGAAGTCGATGGCCACCACCGGCGACCAGGTGCGCGACGGCCTGATGGGTGTGCTGGAATGGCGTCCGAACCGCAACTTCAGCTCGACCTTCGACGTCTATCATTCGCGCTTCGACCAGGAAGAAATCCGCCGCGGCATCGAAATGCCGCTGAAGGACGACGGCGAAGTGCGCTTCTCGAACGCGACCGTGGTCAACGGCACCGCGATCGCCGGCACCGCCAACAACGTCAATCCGGTCGTGCGCAACAACCGCATGACGCGCGACGACAAGCTGACCGCCTTCGGCTGGAACAACCGCTACAGCAGCGGCGACTGGGTCGGCATCATCGACATCAGCCGCTCGAAGGCTGACCACAAGGAAGAGCTGATCGAGATCAACGCCGGCCGCGCCGTGCGCCAGACCCTGGACTACAGCTACAACGGCGGCACCATTCCGCAACTGTCGCTGTCGGGCGTGTACGACGATCCGTCGCAGATCGCCATCGGCGGCCAGTTCGGCGACGGCTATGTCAACGCCCCGAACATGACCGACAAGATGACGTCGTTCCGTGTCAGCCTCGAGCGCAAGTTCTCCGACGGTCCGTTCAGCAGCCTGGAAGTCGGCTACAACCACTCCAAGCGCGAGAAGGAGAAGGAACACCTGGAAACCGGCTTCACCAAGCTGGGTGACGGCACCTTCGCGCCGGGCGTGCTCAACGGTGTGCAGGACCTGTACGCGCTGCAGAATGCGCTGAGCTGGGACATCGACGCGGTGCTGGCGAATAACTTCGGTCCGTTCACCCCATCGGTCCTGGTGCCATGGGGCGCGACCAAGAACTGGTCGATCGAAGAAAAGGTCAAGACCGGCTACGCCAAGCTGAACATCGACACCGAACTGATGTCGATGCCGCTGCGCGGCAACATCGGCATCCAGGTGATCGACACCGACCAGAGCTCGACCGCGAACACGCTGCGCGCCTGGCCGTTCGCCGACCTGGTGCCGCTGACCGACGGCAAGAAATACACCGACTACCTGCCGAGCGTGAACCTGGCCTGGAGCCTGCCGGACCAGCAGTTCATCCGCTTCGGCGCCGGCAAGACCCTGGCGCGCGCCAAGCTGAACCAGCTGAACGCCGCGCTGGAAGTCGGCCTGACCGCGCAGACCACCGGCACCCCATGGGGCAACGGCGGCAACGCCCAGCTCGATCCATGGCGCGCCAAGCAGGTCGACCTGTCGTACGAAAAATACTTTGGCAACAAGGGCTACATCTCGGCCGCCGGCTTCTACAAGGACCTGTCCTCGTATATCTACAGCGTGACCGTGCCGCGTGACTTCTCGGAGTTCAACCTGCAGGGCGCCCTGACCAATATCGGCACCATGACCCAGCCGATGAACGGCGAAGGCGGCACCCTGAAGGGCCTGGAGTTCGCGGCCTCGACCCCGCTGGACATGATCCACCCGATGCTGGACGGCTTCGGCATCACCGCCAACGCCTCGTTCACCAACAGCGAGATCTCGATCGTCGACCAGCGCTTCGGCAGCCTCGGGATCCCGCTGCCGGGCCTGTCCAAGCGCGTGTTCAACGTCACCGCCTACTACGAGAAAGACGGTTTCTCGGCCCGCGTCAGCCAGCGCTACCGCAGCGACTTCGTGGGTGAAATCGGCGGCATCGGCGGCGCAACCGAGCTGACCTACGTGAAAGCTGATAAAGTGGTCGACCTGCAACTGGGTTACGACTTCAAGCAGATCGAAGGCCTGTCGGTGCTGTTCCAGGTGAATAACCTGACCGACACCGCCTTCCGCAGCTACGCCGGCACCGAAGACCGTCCGCGCGGCTACAGCAAGTATGGCCGCCAGATGCTGCTCGGCCTGAACTACAAGCTGTAAGCAATACACTGGTTGAACGGCACGCCGCCCAGCGCGGCGTCTGCCAGCCCTTGCAGGTTTCGCCTGCAAGGGCTTTTTGTTTTTTTCGGATTCTGTGGTTTTGCCTCATAATCCACGCCTGTTTAGTCCACGCAGCGCCCTATTTAGCGCCTTGCGCGGGGCGACGGTGTAAACTATCGCTTTCGTTTCTACTTATTTAAGAGCAACTCCTTTATGTCTGACACCCCAATCCCATCGTTTTCCGACCTCAATCTTTCGGCGCCTGTTCTGAAAGCATTGAAAGACGTCGGCTACGAAACGCCGTCGCCGATCCAGGCTGCCACCATTCCTTTGCTGCTGGAAGGGCGCGACGTGTTGGGGCAGGCCCAGACCGGGACCGGCAAGACCGCGGCCTTCGCGCTGCCGATCCTGTCGAATATCGACGTCAAGAAAACCGCTCCGCAAGCGCTGGTGCTGGCGCCGACGCGTGAACTGGCGATTCAGGTCGCCGAGGCCTTCCAGAGCTACGCCGCCCACATCAAGGGCTTCCACGTGCTGCCGATCTACGGTGGCCAGAGCTATGGTCCGCAGCTGTCGAGCCTGCGCCGCGGCGTGCACGTCGTCGTCGGCACTCCGGGCCGCGTCATCGACCACATCGAGAAGGGCTCGCTCGACCTGTCGCAGCTGACCACCCTGGTGCTGGACGAAGCCGACGAAATGCTGCGCATGGGCTTCATCGACGACGTCGAGCAGATCCTGCAGCAAACCCCGGAAGGCCGCCAGACCACGCTGTTCTCGGCCACCATGCCGCCGGCGATCAAGCGCATCGCCAAAACCTATCTGCGCGATCCGGCCGAGGTCACCGTGGCCGCCAAGACCGGCACCGCCGACAATATCAAGCAGCGCTACTGGCTGGTGGCCGGCATGCACAAGCTCGACGCGCTGACCCGCATCCTCGAGGCCGAGCCGTTCGACGGCATGATCATCTTCGCGCGCACCAAGCTGGGCACCGAGGAACTGGCGACCAAGCTGCAGGCGCGCGGCTTCGCGGCCACCGCCATCAATGGCGATATGGCCCAGCAACAGCGCGAGCGCACCATCGAGCAGCTCAAGAACGGCAAGATCGACATCCTGGTGGCGACCGACGTCGCGGCGCGCGGCCTCGACGTCGAACGCATCAGCCACGTGATCAACTACGACGTGCCGTCCGATCCAGAGAGCTACACGCACCGCATCGGCCGCACCGGCCGGGCAGGGCGCAGCGGCGACGCGATCCTGTTCATCACCCCGCGCGAGCGCGGCCTGTTGAAAGCCATCGAGCGCGCTACCCGCCAGCCGGTCTCGCCGCTCGAGCTGCCGACCATCAAGGCGGTCAATGAAGTGCGCATTACCCGCTTCAAGGACCAGATCCGCACCACGCTGGCCGAGGGTGGCCTGGACGTGTTCCGTTCGCTGATCGAAGACATCGAGCGCGACGACAATGTGCCGGCGATCGATATCGCGGCCGCGCTGGCCAAGCTGGCGCGCGGCGACGAGCCGCTGCTGCTGACCAAGCCTGATCGCGAAGCGCGTCCCGAGTTCGTGCCGTCGCAGCGCGAGTTCGGTGGCGGCGCCCAGGAACGCGCGCCGCGTGCGCCGCGCGGCGACTGGGAAGAGCGTCCGGCGCGTCCCGCACGCGAGCCTGGCTTCAAGAAAGAGCGCGTGATGCGCGATCCCGAGCCGGGCATGGCCACCTTCCGCATCGAAGTCGGCTTCGCCCATGGCGCCAAGCCGGGCAATATCGTCGGCGCGATCGCCAACGAAGCCAATATCCCGTCCAAGCATATCGGCCGCATCGAGATCTATGACGATTACTCGACCCTGGATCTGCCGGACGATATGCCCAAGGACCTGGTCGAGCACCTGAAGACCATCTGGGTCGCGGGCCGCCAGCTGGCCATCACGCGCGACGGCGAAACCCCGGCTACGCCGCCGGCCAAGAAGCCATATGCCGCGAAGGGCGTCGAGCGTCGCCTGGGTGAAAAGCCGACCGCGAAGAAGCCGCATCGCAAAGGTCAGGCGTAACCATGTAGTCGAACAATCGCGCTCGCTGTTGTTTGACTACAAAATTCTTCCCTGATGCTGAGTTGTCGTGGTGTCCTCACTATGAGGACACCACGATTGACACTCAGAAACCACCATGTTATTTTGCTACAGATACGCTGGCCGGACTGTAGTCGTCCTTTTTCGTCCCTTCCGGCCTCGCACCGCATCCTGCACAAGGCACTGACGGCACGCTTTTAGCGAGCGGCCGTGCAATCACACACGAGAGAAGCCCGTTTGCCGGGCCAGATTGGGGACACACAATGGATATGCAATCGACCGTGGGGAAGCCGCGCCTGTCGTTCTGGCAGCTGTGGAACATGAGCTTTGGTTTCTTCGGCATCCAGTTCGGCTTCGCGCTGCAGAACGCCAATACCAGCCGCATCTTCGCCACCCTTGGCGCCGATCCCGACAACCTGGCCCTGTACTGGCTGGCGGCGCCGGTCACGGGCCTGCTGGTCCAGCCCATCATCGGCTACCTGAGCGACAATACCTGGCACCCGAAATGGGGCCGCCGCCGTCCCTTCTTCTTCATCGGCGCCGTGCTGGCGGCGATCGCGCTGTTCCTGATGCCTAACTCCACCGCGCTGTGGATGGCGGTTGCCGTATTGTGGATGATGGACGCGGCCATCAACGTGTCGATGGAGCCGTTCCGCGCCTTCGTGGGCGACAAGCTCGACCCGGCCCAGCAGACCGCGGGCTACGCGATGCAGACCTTCTTCATCGGCTGCGGCGCCGTCATCGCCTCGCTGCTGCCGACCTTCTTCGAGAGCATGGGCGTGTCCAACGCCGCCGTCGGCGGCGTGATCCCGGACACCGTGCGCTACTCGTTCTACGCCGGCGGCCTGGTGTTCTTCCTGGCCGTGAGCTGGACCGTGCTGTTCGCCGACGAACTGCCGCCGCCCGACATGGACGCCTTCCACAGGGAGCGCAAGGCCTCGCGCGGCGTGGGCACGATGTTCGTCGAGATCCTGGGCGGCTTCGGCAAGATGCCGCGCACCATGGTGCAGCTGGCCTTCGTGCAGTTCTTCACCTGGATCGCGCTGTTCGCGATGTGGATCTATACCGGCACCGCGATCGCCGACAACGTCTACGGCACCACGGATGCGCAATCGAGCGCCTACCAGGACGCCGGCAACTGGGTCGGCATCATGTTCGCGGTATACAGCGGCGTGTCGGCGCTGGCCGCCTTCATCCTGCCGGTGTTTGCCCGCGCCACCTCGCGCAAGATCGTGCACGCGACCTGCCTGGTCATCGGCGGACTGTCGCTGGCCAGCATGTTCCTGATCACCGACAAACAGATGCTGGTGCTGCCGATGATCGGCATCGGCATCGCCTGGGCCTCGATCCTGACCATGCCGTACGCGATCCTGGCCGGTGCGTTGCCGGCCAAGCGCATGGGTTACTTCATGGGCCTGTTCAACTTCTTCGTCGTGATCCCGCAGATCGTCAGCGGCCTGCTGCTGGGCAGCATCACCAAGCACCTGTTCGACGGCCATGCGGTGCTGACCCTGGTGCTGGGCGGCGGCTGCATGCTGGTCGCGGCGCTCCTGACCCTGTTCGTCACCGACAAGGCGGCGCCGGTCTCGAAGGCCTGATCCAGGCGGATTCCGCCAACCACCCGCCCACGCGCGCCGTCATTTTTGCGGCTGTCGTATCGTAATGTTTTACTAACATATTCGCCCTGACCAGTCCTGGTCGGGGTGACTATGTGAGCGCAAACTTACCCAGACAGGAGCACAGCATGACCATCCAGACCGTCGCGACCACCCCGTTCGCCGGGCAGCGTCCCGGCACCTCGGGCCTGCGCAAGAAGGTGACCGAGTTCCAGCAGCCCGGCTACCTCGAGAATTTTGTCGAATCCATCTTCCTGACCCTGGGCGAAGGCAAGTGCCGTCACCTGGTGGTGGGCGGCGACGGCCGCTATTTCAATCGCGAGGCGATCCAGACCATCCTGCGCATGGCCGCCGCGCACGGCGTCGAGAAGGTGCTGGTGGGCCGCGGCGGCATCCTGTCGACGCCGGCCGTGAGCTGCGTGATCCGCAAGCACGCCTGTCATGGCGGCATCGTGCTCTCGGCCAGCCACAACCCGGGCGGGCCGGATGGCGACTTCGGCATCAAGTACAACATCGAGAACGGCGGCCCGGCGCCCGAGAAGATCACCGACGCGATCTACGAGCACACCAGGGCGCTGACGCAGTACCGCATCGTTGATGCGCCGGCCGTGGACCTCGACCGGCTGGGCACGACCCGCATCGAGAACATGACCATCGAGGTGATCGATCCGGTCGCCGACTACGCCGAGCTGATGGGCCGCCTGTTCGACTTCGATGCGATCCGCGCGCTGTTCGCCAGCGGCTTCCGGATGCGCTTCGACGCCATGCACGCGGTCTCGGGGCCGTATGCCAGGGCGGTGCTCGAGGACATCCTGGGCGCGCCCGCCGGCACCGTGGTCAATGGCCAGCCGCTGCCTGACTTCGGCGGCGGCCATCCCGATCCGAACCCGGTCAATGCCGCCGACCTGGTCGCGGCGATGGCGGCGCCGGATGCGCCCGATTTCGGCGCGGCCTCGGACGGCGACGGCGACCGCAACATGATCGTCGGGCGCGGCATCGCCGTCACGCCCTCGGACAGCCTGGCCATCATCGCCGCCAACGCCACCGTGGCGCCGGGCTACGCCGACGGCGTCACGGGCATCGCACGCTCGATGCCGACTTCACAAGCGGCCGACCGCGTCGCCGAGGCGCTCGGCATCTCCTGCTTCGAGACGCCCACCGGCTGGAAGTACTTCGGCAACCTGATGGACGCCAACCTCGCCACCCTGTGCGGCGAGGAGAGCTATGGCACCGGCTCCATCCACATCCGTGAGAAGGATGGCCTGTGGGCCGTGCTGTTCTGGCTCAACCTGCTGGCCGTTCGGCGCCAGTCGGTCGGGGAGATCCTGCGCGCGCACTGGGCCCGCTTCGGCCGCAACTATTATTCGCGCCACGATTACGAGGCGGTCGACGCCTCGGCGGCGGCCGCCATGATGGATGCGCTGCGCGCGCGCCTGCCCGAGCTGGCGGGCCAGACGCTGGACGGCCACCACGTGGCGCAGGCCGACGACTTCGAATACAACGACCCGGTCGACAATTCGTGCTCTACGGGGCAGGGCGTGCGCATCATCATGAGCGACGGTTCGCGCATCGTGCTCCGGCTGTCCGGCACCGGCACCGAGGGCGCCACCGTCCGACTCTATCTCGAGCGCTACGAGGCCGATCCGGCGCGTCACGACCTGGACACCCAACAAGCCTTGCAGGGCTTGATCGCGGTTGCCGAGAGCGTGTCCGGCCTGCGCCGGCGCACCGGCCGCAACGAACCCACCGTCATCACCTGACACCCACCCACCTACAGGAAACCGCATGAAATTACCCGTCCTTGCCGCCTCCATGCTGATCGCCTTCGGCGCGCTGTCGTCCGTCTCGTCCGCCATCGCACAAACGAAAGCGCCTGCCGGCAAACCCTTCGTCTGGGAGAACGCGACCGTCTACTTCCTGCTGACGGACCGCTTCAACAACGGCAATCCGGCCAACGACAAGGCGTATGGCCGCAAGGACGATGCCGCGACGATGCGCGGCTTCATGGGCGGCGACATCGCCGGCATCACGGCGAAGATCAAGGAAGGGTATTTCAACGACCTGGGCGTGAACGCGATCTGGTTCACGCCGGTCGTCGAGCAGATCCACGGCTCGACCGACGAGGGCACCGGCAAGAGCTACGGCTTCCACGGCTACTGGGCGAAGGACTTCACCGCGCTGGACGCGGCCTTCGGCACCGAGGCCGAGCTCAAGGAGCTGGTCGACACGGCGCACGCGAACGGCATCCGCATCGTGTTCGACGTGGTGATGAACCACACCGGGCCGGTGACGAAGCAGGATCCGGTGTGGCCGGCAGCGTGGGTGCGCACCGGCCCGCAGTGCACCTACAAGGACGCGCGCACCACGATGGATTGCACGCTGGTGGCGAACCTGCCGGACTTCCTCACCGGTAGCAATGCCAACGTCGAGCTGCCGCCGCAGCTGGCGGCGAAATGGAAGAAGGAAGGGCGCTACGAGCGCGAAGTCAAGGAACTGGACGACTTCTTCAAGCGCACCGGCTATCCGCGCGCGCCGCGCTACTACCTGATGAAGTGGCATGCGGACTGGGTGCGCAAGTACGGCATCGACGGCTTCCGCGCCGACACCGTCAAGCATACCGAGCCCGGACTGTGGAAGGAACTCAAGCAGGAAGCCAGCCTCGCCTTCGAGGACTGGAAGCGCGCCAATCCGAAGCAGCGCCTGGGCGAAGACAAGTTCTGGATGGTGTCCGAGGTCTACAACTACGAGATCAAGCACGCGCGCAAGTTCGACCTGGGCGGCGGCGAGGTCGTCGATTACCTGGATCAGGGCTTCGACAGCATGATCAGCTTCAGCCTGCGCAGCGACGCCAGGCAGCCTTACGAAAAGATCTTCTCGGATTATTCGAGGATCCTGCAAGGCGAGATGAAGGGCTATTCGGTCCTGAACTACATCAGCTCGCACGACGACGGCAGTCCCTTCGATCCGCTGCGCGAGCGCCCGTTCGAATCGGCCAACAAGCTGCTGCTGGCGCCGGGCGCCGCCCAGATCTACTACGGCGACGAGACCGCGCGCATCCTGCGCGTCGAAGGCGCCGAGGGCGACGCCACCCTGCGTTCGTTCATGAACTGGGACGAGCTGAAATCGAACGCGGAACGTGGCATGCACCGCGTGGCCGACATCCGCGCGCACTGGGCGCGCCTGGGACGCTTCCGCGCCGCCCACCCGGCGGTCGGCGCAGGTGCGCACCAGATGATCAGCCATAGCCCGTACACCTTCAAGCGCACCTGGGAAAAGAATGGCGTGAGCGACCGCGTGGTGGTGGCGCTCGACCTGCCAGGAGGCCAGCCGGCCACGATCCAGGTCGGCGGCGTGTTCCACGACGGCGCCACGGTGCGCGACTGGTACACCGGCAAGACCGCCGTGGTCAAGGGCGGCAAGGTGCGCTTCGACACCGCCGCTCCGGTGGCGCTGATCGCCCAGGACTGATGTTGGCATCGCGGCGCACGGCGGCGACTGTGCGCCGTGCGCCAATTTGCTATCCCATGTCATGCGACCCGCATGATTTCCTGCCGCGCGGAATTCCCGGCCGCGCCGCGCTGCCTCTGAGCGAACACTGCTAAGCTGCTAATACATTCATGTTTTGCGGACCAGCCGCCGATGAGCGTGCGGCCGCAGCGCGTCAATGCCGACCGACGCGAGAGGGGAGAGAACATGCGCAGCATGAGCAGAGCAAGAATGATTTATCGCCTGGTGCGGGGGCGGGCGCGCCTGGAGGTGAAGAACGTCGCGCCGCAACCGGGCCTGCATGCGCTGGGCGGCGAGGACGGCGACGAAGTCCTGACCGAATCGCCCGACCCCAAGCTCGACTACATCACCCGCCTGGCCGTGCAGGCCAGCGGCGCCGAGATCGGCGGCATCAGCCTGATGTTCAAGTCGCGCATCTGGCTGCCGTCGCACATCGGCATCCAGGGCAGCTTCCTTCCGCGCGAAGGGTCGTTCTGCGACCGCGCCCTGGACGTCGGGGGCGACTGGTTCGAGGTGCCTGACGCCAGCCTCGATCCGCGCTTCGCGGCCAATCCGCTGGTGGCCGAGCCGCCGCGCTGCCGTCACTACGCCGCCGTTCCGCTGCGCGGCGAGAGCGAGCACCTGCTGGGCAACCTGTGGGTGATGAGCGCCAGCGCGCGCACGCTCGACGTCGCCCAGGCCGCCCAGTTGCGGCTGCTGGGACGGATCGCGGCCGACCTGCTCGAACTGCGCTACTGCGATCCGGTCACCGGCATGTTCAACCGCGCGGTGTTCCTGCACCACCTGCAACGCGTGCTGCTGGAAGAAGAGGGCGCGCTGGTCACCGTCGGCATGGTCGACCTGATCGGCTTTCGCCAGGTGAATGACCTGTTCCGGCGCGAGACGGGCGACCGCATCCTGCGCCTGATGGGCAAGCGCATCGAGGACTGGGCCGACGGCGCGCTGCTCGGCCACCTCGGCGCCGACCAGTTCGCGTTCGCCCTGCTCGCGCGCCCCGAGGAGATCGACGCCCATCTCGCGCGCCTGTGCGCCGCCATCGACCAGCCCTTCGAGGTGGAGCCGGGCTGCATGCACACCCTGCATGCGCGCATCGGCATCCGGCGCCAGGCCTTGCCGTGCGAGGAAAGCGCCGACGGCTTGCTGGATGCCGCCGACATCGCGATGTCCTCGATCCGCCAGCAGCAGGGCGCCAGCGTCGTGCACGAGTACGATGCGGCGCTGATGGCGCGCGCGCGCCTGCGGTACGAGTTGCGCGAAGCCATGCGCGGCGCGCTGCGTTTCGGCCGCCTCGAGGTGCATTACCAGCCCCAGGTCGACGTGGCTCATGGACGCCTGATCGGGCTGGAGGCCCTGGTGCGCTGGCGCCATCCGGCCTACGGCCTGGTGGGCCCGGGGATGTTCGTGCCCCAGGCAGAGAGTTCGGGCCGCATCTTCGAGCTCGACATGCACGTGCTGGACCTGGTCTGCCGCGACCTGATGGCCTGGCGCGCGCGCGGACTGGCGACGCCGCCGGTGGCGCTGAACTTCTCGCGCGCCTCGCTGATGCACACCCAGGTCTTCGCGCGCCTGGCCGAGATCCTCGAGGCCACCGGCGTGCCGGGCGAGCTGCTCGAATTCGAGGTCACCGAGAGCCAGCTGCTCGACTCGCCGACGCTGCTGCACCAGCGCATCTCGGCGCTGCGCGCGCTCGGGGTGCGGGTCGCGGTCGACGACTTCGGCACCGGCTACTCGAACCTGGACGCGCTCACCAGCTTCCCCTTCGACCGGCTCAAGGCCGACCGCCGCTTCGTGCACGGCGTGGCGAGCGACGCCCGCACCGCCGGCGTGTTCGCCCTGATCCAGGGCATCGCCGCCGTGTTCGACGCCGAGCTGCTGTGCGAAGGCCTGGAGGACGAGGCCGACCTGTCCTGGCTGGCCGAGCGCGGCGTGCACTGCGTGCAGGGCTGGTACTTCAGCCGCGCGCAGCCGGTGCAGGCGATCGAGCGCATCCTGGGCCGCTTCCAGGAAGCGCAGGACGCGCCGCTGTCGGTGCCCGAAATGCGCGCCTTGCTGGCCTGAGTTTCTGCATATCGAATCGGTGGCGATCCGGGTTAGACTGGTGGTTCCGTCAACTTTGCACAGATTGCCATGCCAGTCTTTACACGTATCGCCCGTGCCGTCGCGGGAGCGGGTCTCGCCCTCGCGCTGCTGCCGGCCCAGGCCTTCGCCCAAGCCGCGTCCGAGCCGGTCTACGGTCCCGAGCTGGAAGAGTTCACCTATCCCGAACCGACGCAGCAATACCGCTTCAAGTCCCAGGGCGTCGATCTCCAGATGACCTATATGGACGTCAGGCCGGTCAAGCCGAACGGCCGCACCGTGGTGCTCATGCACGGCAAGAACTTCTGCGGCGCGACCTGGGACGGCACCACCAAGGCCCTGACCCAGGCCGGCTACCGCGTCGTGGTGCCCGACCAGGTCGGCTTCTGCAAGTCGACCAAGCCGCAGCATTACCAGTACACCTTCCAGCAGCTGGCCGACAACACCCGCAAGCTGCTCGAATCGATCGGCGTGAAGAAGGCGATCGTCATCGGCCACTCGACCGGCGGCATGCTGGCCACGCGCTATGCGCTGATGTATCCGGAGCTGACCGACCAGCTGGTGATGATCAACCCGATCGGCCTGGAAGACTGGAAGAACCTCGGCGTGCCGTCGCTGGGCGTGGACAAGTGGTACGAGCGCGAGCTGAAGACCTCGGCCGAGCGCGTGCGCGAATACGAGCGCACCACCTACTACAACGGCCAGTGGAAGCCGGAGTACGAGGTGTGGGTGCAGATGCTGGTCGGTATGTACCGCGGCAAGGGCAAGGAGATCGTGGCCTGGAATTCGGCGCTGATCTACGACATGATCTATACGCAGCCGGTGGTCTACGAGTTCCCGCTCATCAAGGTGCCGACCTTCCTGTTGATGGGCCTGAAGGACACCACCGCGATCGGCAAGGACGCGGCGCCGGCCGCGATCCGTCCGAAGCTCGGGAACTACACGGTGCTGGCGCAGAAGACGAAGGAGGCGATTCCCGGCGCGAAGCTGGTGACTTTCCCGGAGATGGGGCATGCGCCGCAGATGCAGGATCCGGTGAAGTTCCACAAGGCGCTGGTCGACGGACTGGTGCGCTGATTGTCGTTGGGCCGGCGCTGCGGGAGCCGGCGCCGGCCCCATTCTCTTGCAATTCGTTCAATGGTATCCTTGCACGATGACCGTTGACCCAGACACCAAACTGAAACCCGCGCGCGCGGCCTTCGCCGACGGTCCGCGCCTGCTGGCCGACATCGGCGCCACCCATGCGCGCTTCGGTCTCGAGACCGCGCCCGGGGTCCTCTCCCAGGTGAGCGTGCTGCGCTGCGACGACTACGACGGCATCGTCCCGCTGCTGAACGCCTACCTGGCCGAGCATCCGAACCAGCGCATCAGCCACGCGGCTTTCGCGCTGGCCAATCCGATCAGCGGCGATTTCATCCGCATGACCAACCGCGACTGGCAGTTCTCGACCGACGAGGTGCGCCGCGCGCTGGGCCTGTCGACGCTCCTGATCGTGAACGACTTCACGGCGCTGGCGATGGCGCTGCCCGGCTTCCAGCCGAAAGACCTGCTGCAGGTCGGCGGCGGGCAGGCGCAGACGCACGCGGTGTCGGGCGTGCTCGGTCCCGGCACCGGCCTGGGCGTGTCGGGCGTGATCCCGACCATCGACGGCTTCGTGACCCTGGGCAGCGAGGGCGGCCACGTCAACTTCGCGCCGAGCGACGAGCGCGAATTCGCGATCCTGCAGTATGCCTGGCGCGAATGGAAGCACGTCTCGAACGAGCGCCTGATTTCCGGTCCCGGCATCGAACTGATCTACCGCGCGCTGGCGCAAAGAAACGGTGTGGAAGCTCCGGCGCGCAGCACCGCCGAGATCATGGGCGGCGCGCTGGACGCCGGCGACGCCCTGTGCCTGGAGGTGCTGGAAACCTTCGCTGGCATGCTGGGCAGCGCCGCCGCCAACCTGGCGGTGACGCTGGGCGCCTTCGGCGGCATCTTCATCGGCGGCGGCATCGTGCCGCGCATGGGCGAATGGTTCGCCACGTCGCCGTTCCGCGCCCGCTTCGAGGCCAAGGGCCGCTTCACCGACTACATCGCCCAGATCCCGACCTTCGTCATCATGACGCCGAACCCGGCCCTGTACGGCGTCTCGGCGATCCTGTCGGAACACCTGCGCGGGCGCAGCGGCGCCAACACGCTGATGGACCGCGTGCAGCAGCTGCGCCACGAACTGTCGCCGGCCGAGCAGCGCGTGGCCAGCCTGGTGGTCGACCATCCGCGCAAGGTGCTGTCCGAACCGATCGCCGAGATCGCGCGCCTGGCCGACGTGAGCCAGCCGACCGTGATCCGCTTCTGCCGCTCGCTGGGCTTCCAGGGCCTGGCCGAATTCAAGCTCAAGTTCGCCGGCAGCCTGACCGGCACCATCCCGGTGCGCCACAGCCAGGTGCGCGTCACCGACAGCACCCATGACCTGTCGGCGAAGGTGATCGACAACACGGTGTCGGCGATCCTGAAGTTCCGCGACGCGCTCGACGTGCATGCGATCGACCGCGCGATCGAACTGCTGCGGCGCGCGCGCCGGGTCGAGTTCTACGCGATGGGCAATTCGCGCGCGGTGGCGCTGGACGGCCAGCACAAGTTCTTCCGCTTCCGCATCCCGGCCGCGCTGTACGGCGACTCGCACCTGCTCAACCTGGCCGCCGGCCTGCTGGGGCCGGGCGACGTGGTGATCGCGATCTCCACCGGCGGCCAGCTGCCCGACCTGCTGGAGGCGGTCGACACGGCGCGCGCGCAAGGCGCCGACGTCATCGCCATCACCAGCAGCAAGTCGCCGCTGGCGAAGAAGGCCAGCGTGTGCCTGGCGGTCGACCACAGCGAGGACAGCACCACCTTCCTGTCGATGATCTCGCGCATCCTGCAGTTGCTGCTGATCGACATCATGTCGGTCGGGATCTCGCTGGGCGCGCAGGGGGAGGGCAGCCAGGGCAGCCAGGGCAGCCAGAACGACATCGAGCAGCGCCGGCTCCTGATCTCGCACCTCGATATCTGACCGGCGGCGTCATGCCACGCTGTCATGCCACTGTCACGGCGCGCCGCGACAAAGCGGACAAGTCCGGCAACCGGAGACAGCCCATGCGGCACCCGCCATCCTCGCGCATCCTCGGCTGCGCATTCGTCGCGCTGCTGGCCAGCGGCTGCGCCAGCCACGACCTGAAGAACCCCGGCCAGTCCTGGCCCCCTTCGCCCAGCGTCATCGCCCACCGCGGCGCCTCGGCCCTGCGGCCCGAGCACACGCTGGCCGCCTACCGCAAGGCGATCGAGGACGGCGCCGACAGCGTCGAGCCCGACCTGGTCGCCACCCGCGACGGCGTGCTGGTGGCGCGTCACGAGAACGAGATCTCGGGCACCACCAACGTCGCCGAGCTGGCGCGGTTCGCCGCACGCAAGACCAGCAAGACCATCGACGGCGTAACGGTGAGCGGCTGGTTCACCGAAGACTTCACGCTCGCCGAACTGAAACAGCTGCGCGCACGCGAGCGCATTCCCGCCAACCGGCCCGCCAACACGAGGTACGATGACCAGCATGCGATCCCGACCCTGCAGGAGATCATCGACCTGGTCGACGGCGAGAGCCGCGCGCGCAACAAGACCATCGGCCTGGTCCCGGAGCTGAAGCACCCGAGCTACTTCAAGTCGGTCGGCCTGCCGCTCGAGCGCCGCTTGGTGGACGTGCTGGCGGCGAACGGCTACCGCGGCCGGGATGCGGCCGTGTTCATCCAGTCTTTCGAAACCGGCAACCTGAAGGAACTGCGCGCGATGGCCGGCTACCGCCTGGTGCAGCTGGTGGCCGCTGACGGCGCCCCGCACGATGCGGTCGCCGCCGGCAGCGGCCTGACCTATGCCGACATGATCACGCCGGACGGACTGCGCGCCATCGCGCGCTATGCCGACGTGGTGGCGCCGTACAAGACCATCGTGATTCCGCGCGACGCGGGCGGCGCACTGGGCACGCCGACCCGCTTCGTCCGGGAGGCGCGCGGCGCCGGGCTGGCGGTTCATGTGTGGACCATGCGGCCCGAGAACCCGTTTTTGCCAAGTGATTTTCGCGCGGCGCCCGTCGCCTCGCCCAGCCGGCGCGGCGATGCGGCGGGCGAGATCCGCGCCTACCTCGAAGCGGGTGTGGACGCGATATTTACTGACGATCCGGCAAGCGGCCGCCGTGCTGTTGATTCTGCAAGGAAACACTAATTTCCTCCATTCATTTTTCCAGGAAAGCTGTCGTATTGACGAACGATCCGCCCGTGCGTAAAAGCGTCTACGCCACGCAACGCTGTCCGCGGAAACAGTAGTTTCCGCCAGGAACCCAATGTAAGATTCGGCCGTGGACGCCCTCATCCCCGGCGTCTCCGCATCGTCCCGGCCTCGACCCGCCGCCCCCGAACCGGTATTTGGAAGAGCACCATCATCGTCACCTACGCCAACAACGAACAGGCCCGCCTTGCCGCGCTGGCCGAGCTTGAAATCCTCGACACGCCTCCCGAGACCCGCTTCGACCGCTACACGCGGCTCGCCGCGATGACCTTCGGCGTGCCGATCGCGCTCGTCTCGCTGATCGACGCCGACCGGCAGTGGTTCAAGTCGCGCACCGGTCTTGAACCGCAGGAGACGCCGCGCTCGATCTCGTTCTGCAGCCACACCGTGCAGGCGCGCGACATGCTGGTGGTGGAGGATGCCGCACGAGATCCGCGCTTCGCCGACAACGTCCTGGTGACGGGCGAACCGCATATCCGTTTCTATGCCGGGCAGCCGGTCTACAGCGACGGCCAGGCGGTCGGCACGCTGTGCATCATCGACCGCGCGCCGCGCGTCTTCAGCATCGAGGAGCGCCAGGTGCTGAAGGACCTGGCCGGACTGGTCGAAGTCGAACTGAATCACATGAAGGCGGTGATGGCGCGCATGCTCGCCGAGCAGGCGCTCAAGTCGCTCAACACCGAACTCGAAGCCCGCATCGCCGCCCGCACCGCCGAGCTGGAAGAGCGGATGGCCGAGTCCATGCGCATCCGCCTGCAGCTGGAAGAGAAACAGGAACTGCTGGACGCGGTGCTGGAATCGATCGACGTCGGGGTGGTGGCCTGCGACGCCATCGGCAACCTGACGCTGTTCAACCGCAGCGCGCGCGACTTCCACGGCCGCGACCTGAAGGCGGTGGCGCCGAGCGAATGGTCGCAGTACTACTCGCTGCACCACGCCGACGGCCGCACGCCGATGGAGATGGACGAGGTGCCGCTGGTGCGCGCGCTCAAGGGCGAGGTGGTGCGCGACGGCGCGATGGTGATCGCGCCGCACGGCCGCTCGCCCTGCACCCTGATGGCCAGCGGCCGGCCGCTGCGCAATGCCCAGGGCAAGACCCTGGGCGCGGTGGTGGCGATGAAGGATGTCACCGAGCTGAAGGCGTCGAGGGACCGGCTGGTCGAGAGCGAGGAACGGCTGCGCACGATCACCGACAACCTGCCGGTGCTGATCGCCCATCTCGACCAGGACCACCGCTATGTGTTCGCCAACGCGGTGCACCAGTCCTGGCTGGGCAAGGCGCCCGAGCAGGTGGTCGGGCAGACCATGGTCGAAGCCTTCGGCGAAGAATACTGGTTGCAGCAGCAGGAAGCGCTGAAGGATGCCTGGGAAGGCAAGGCCTCGCAGTGTGAGCACGACATCGTGCGCAAGAAGCACATCCGCATCGTGCACTCGACTTTCCTGCCGCACCTGCGCGACGGCAAGGTGGTCGGCGTCTACATCCTCACCACCGACGCCACCGCGGCGCGCATGCACGAGCGTAACCTGCATGCGCTGGCGCATACCGATGCGCTGACCGGCATCCCGAACCGGCGCCAGTTCGAGCTGGCGCTGCAGGCGGCGGTGCAGCGCGCGCCGCAGCGCGAGCGCGCCTTCGCCCTGCTGTACCTGGACATCGACCACTTCAAGCGCATCAACGACAGCCACGGCCACGCGGTGGGCGACATGGTGCTGGTGGAGTTCGCGCGCCGCGTGCGCAATGTGGTGCGCAGCTCCGACCTGGTGGCGCGCCTGGCCGGCGACGAATTCACGGTGCTGCTCGACGAAGTCGGCTCGCCGCGCGACGTCGAGCTGGTGGCCAAGAAGATCATGCAGGCGATGGAAGCGCCGTTCGTGGTCGGCAGCCATGCGATTCCCGTGGGCGTCACCATCGGCGTCGGCCTGGCCGACGCGCCCGGCGTCACGGCGCAGGCGATCAGCGAGCTGGCCGACGGCGCGTTGTACGAGGCCAAGGGCATGGGCCGCAACACCTTCGCCATCGCCCGGCTGGCCGACACGCTGGCGCTCGCCGCCGCCTGACCCTACTCCACGAACACCACGGCCGTGCGCGCCGGCACCGTGAAGGTCCCGCGGGCGCTGTCGAAGCGCGCCTCGCGCGCGCGCTGGTCCGCCGCGCCGCTTGCGGCATGCACCGGATGCAGGCGCAGCTTCTTGCCGCGCAGGAGCGCGGCGTCGATGGTGTGCGCCTTCTTGTCCACGTTCACCAGGTAGCCCAGGCCGGCGAAGTTCGCGCCGGGATAGCCCTGGCCGTCGATCCAGGCCGCCAGCACGGTCGGCACCTGCTGCGGGCCGGTGTTGAAGAAACGCAGGCGGGCATTGATGTCCTCCGCGCTGCGCAGGCGCAGCAGCGTGGAGCTGGCGCGGATTTGCAGCAGGTCGCGGAAGGCGTCGCGCGCGAACGCGATGTCGCCAGGGGCCGGCTTCAGGGCCGCATTGGCCAGCAGCGGCTTGAACAGCGGCCAGTCCTTCGCGTTGTCGGCGGCGGGCGGCAGGCCGGTGCCGAAGAAGTTGTCCCGGTAGGTCCAGTCGAGACGGTTGAACCAGTCGCCCGAATTGAAGCTGTTGCGGTCCAGGGATTTCGAGCGCAGCACGTCGATGCCGGCGTGGTAATAGGCCACGCCCTGGCTGAAGGCGTTGATCGCCATGCCCAGCGCCTGCACCCGCGCGCGCTCGGCAGCGCTGGTCGCCACCGGCAGCTTGAGCGCGTTGATGTCGTACAGGGTCTGGTTGTCGTGGTTCTCGACGTAGTTCACCGCCTCGGAAGGCTGGCTCGCATAGCCGGCCGGCTGGTTGCCGCCGTAGACGATGTCCTGCAGCTGGCGCACCTTGCCGTCGAAGGTCTGCATCGGGAAACTCCGCACCGAGCCGGCCAGGCCGACGCGGATCAGGTCGGCCGCGCGCAGCAGGGCATCGGGCCTGGCGTCGCCGCCCAGTGCATTCGGGTCGTACGCCAGGCCGTTGATATAGCCCTGCTGGCGGACGACGATCTCGCCCGAGTCGCCCGGTGAGCCGCCGCGCACGGCGTCGCGCGCGCGATCGCTGAAGGTGCCGATGCCGGTGCCGTTCAGCGACAGCTGCGAGGCCTGCACGAAGCGCGCGCCGTCGGCAACCTCGCCGAAGTTCCAGCCTTCGCCGATCAGCTGCACGTGGCGGCCGGCGGCCTCGTTCACCTCTTTCTGCAGCCGTTCCATCGCCGCGCGCGGCTGGTGGCCCATCAGGTCGAAGCGGTAGGAATCGATCTTGTAGTGGCGGGTCCAGAGCACCGACGAGTCGATCATCAGCTTGGCCATCATCGTGTTCTCGGTGGCCGTGTTGAAGCAGCAGGTCGAGGTCTCGATGGCGCCTCGCGCATCCAGGCGGTGGTAGTAGCCCGGCACCACGCGGTCGAGGATCGATTTTTCTTCCTGGCCGGCGATGAAGGTGTGGTTGTAGACCACGTCCGTGCCGACCCGCAGGCCGGCATTGTGCAGGTTCATCATCATCTCGCGGAACTCGACGATGCGGCGCGCGCCATCCTGCGGGTCGCTGGCGTAGCTGCCCTCGACCGCGTTGAAGTGCTGCGGGTCGTAGCCCCAGTTGAAGCAGTCGGTATGCGCGGTCTTGCCGATCAATGCCTGCTGGCTTTCGCCGTCCGGCGCGCCGGACGGTTGCGGCATCGCGCAGCCGATCTCCGGGATGCTGCCGATGTCGTACACCGGCAGCAGGTGCACGTCGGTCAGGCCGGCTTGCGCCAGCGCGCGCAGGTGCTTCATGCCGTTCGAGTTCGTCTCGGAAAAGGCGGTGTACTTGCCGCGCTTGGACTCCGGCACGGTCTCGTCGATCAGCGAGAAGTCGCGCACGTGCAGCTCGTAGATGACCATGTCGGTCGGGGCCTGCACCGTGGCCGGCGGACGGGTGTCGTCCCAGCCGCGCGGCTTGAGGTGCGGCGCATCGAGGTTCGCGATGTAGCTGCGCTTCGAATCCGCGTTCAGGCTGACCGAATACGGATCGGTGACCAGGTTGCGCACCAGGCCGGCGCCGGGCACGACGACGTCGACCGCGTATTTGTAATACGTGCCCGACAGGTCGCGCGGCAGGCTGGTCGCCCAGGCGCCGGTCTTCTCGTCGAGCTGCATCGCGTGCACGGCGCTCGCCTTGGCCGCCGGGCCGTCATAGGTGCAGACCGCCACCTGGCGCGCGGTCGGCGCCCACAGCTTGAAGCCGGTCTTGTTCGCGGTTGGCGTGGCGCCGAGGTCGGGGATGGCTTCGGCGGCGGCGTACAGGTCGTCGAGCGCCCCGGCCGACTGGATGCGGGTGGCGGCGACCACCATGCCGCGCGCGTCTTCCTGCACCAGCACCAGCTGTTCGCGGTGCAAGGCGGGCAGGCGCGACAGGTCGCCGTCCGCCACGCGCAGGGTCGGACCGGTGGCGACCCATTTGAAACGCTCGCTTGCGGCTTGCGGGACGGCGGTGGGCGAGATGTCGAGCTTGATCGAACCGGCGGCGCCGGCGACCTTGCCGCCGGCCTTGGCATTGATCGATGCGGCAGGGGAGTGGTACAGGCGGAAGCGCCCATCGAGCGGGGCGCCGGGCCAGCGCACCAGGCGCTTGTCGAGCCAGACGGCGCGCGCGTCGAGCTGTTCGCCATTGGCTTGCAGGACTTCCTGGAAGCCGGCGCTGTTGCAGGTATCGAGAGGCACGGCCGCATAGGCGGTCGTGGAGAGTGAGGCCGCGACGAGGGCGAGATGAAGTTTGCTCATGTAGGGTGGACGGGTCCCCCGTCCACGCGTTCAAGCGACCGGAGCACACCGCCAGGATAGACAGGTTTGAGGGAGATTGGACGCGTGGACGGCAGAGCCGTCCACCCCACGATTTACGCGGCGTTGCCGCGATAATGGTCGACCATCTTGTAGCGCGTCGCATACCAGCCGAACACCAGCGCCGACAGCAGCGCGAAGCCGGCGAAGAAATACATCTGCGCCGCCATCACGCCCATGCCGGTGCCTTCGATATAGCCCACCACCGACTCGTTCTTGACGCTCGCGTTCACGATCAGCACCCACAGGTTGCCGACCGTGACGGCCAGGTACCACAGGGCCATGATCACACCCTTCATCGAGGCCGGGGCCTGGCTGTAGGCGAATTCGAGGCCGGTCGCCGAGACCAGCACCTCGCCCAGGGTCAGCAGCGCATACGGCGCGATCTGCCAGGCGATCGAGACCGGATCGCCGGCGTCGAGCGCCACCTGCAGGTTGCCGACCACGATCCAGGCGGCGGCCGACAGCACGATGCCGGCGGTCATGCGGCGCAGCGGCGACGGTTCGATGCCGAGTTTACGCAGCAGGGGGAACAGGAGCAGGTTGTTCACCGGGATCAGGATCATCACCAGCAGCGGATTCAGGGCCTGCATCTGGGCCGGGATGACGTCGAAGGTCCAGCCGAGGAAGCTGACCTGCGTCGTCATTTCATTGGCCTGCACGATCCAGGTCGAGGCCTTCTGGTCGAACAGCGACCAGAACGGCGTCACCAGCGCGAACACGATCAGGATGCGCAGCACGGCGCGTACGCCGTCCACGGCCTCTTGCGGATGGATGCCGCGCGCGCGATCCAGCTGCATCGAGGCGCCGATGCCGCCGAAGGCCATCAGCAGCACCAGCGCGGTGCAGGCGCCGATCACGAAGCCCCACTGCACCGACATCGCCAGCGAGACCACGGCGCCCGCGGCGCCGATCAGGGCCACGTTCAGGCCCGGACGGCCCTGGCCAGGTTCCTTGGCCAGCAGGGCGGTCTTGGCCACCTGCATGAAGGAGTGCGGATTCGGCGGCGCCGGCGGCACGTGCACGTATTTCTTCTTGCCGCTCCAGAACACCATGGTGGCGATGAACATCAGGATGCCGGGCACGCCGAAGGCCCAGGCCGGACCGTAGTCGCGCAGCAGCACCGGCATCAGCAGCGAAGCGAAGAACGAGCCGAAGTTGATGATCCAGTAGAAGGCGTCGAACACGATCTTCGCCTTGTCCTTGTTGGTCTGGTCGAACTGGTCGCCGACGAAGGAGGCCACCAGCGGCTTGATGCCGCCCGAGCCGAGCGCGATCAGGAACAGGCCGAAATAGAAGCCGTTGACGTTGTCTTCGAAGATGGCCAGGCAGGCATGGCCCGCGCAATACACGAGGCTGAGCCAGAACACCGTGTTGTACTTGCCGAAGTAGCGGTCGGCCAGCCAGCCGCCCAGCAGCGGGAAGAAGTACACGCCGATCACGAAGGTGTGGAACACGTGCTTGGCTTCGCCGGTGCGCATGTCTTCCGGCAGGAACATCAGGAGCGTCGTGATCAGGAAGGGCGTCAGGATGTTGCGCATCCCATAAAAGCTGAAGCGCTCGCAGCCTTCGTTGGCAATGATGTAGGGAATCTGCCGCGGCATTCGCCCGGAACCTGGTTTTGCTAGATCAGTCATCGACCGCTTCCTTGAAATGTCAAACAGACGCGATGCTATGACGAGGGCGGTTCACTTTGCAATAAAAATATTGTTGTGAAACAAACGAGAAACATATCGACGTAGTTTAGTTACGCACGCAACGCTGCTGGAAACGTTTTCGAAACGCCAAGGTATTGAATCGTAAGGATAAATTATGGATTTCTAGAAAACTTCCGGAATTGTCAAGTTTTGTTGCGTCCTGTATATTGCCTAGAATTCCAAACCACGGACCAGCCATGACCCAGATCCCGACCACGACGAATCCGAACTGGTGGCGCGACGCCATCATCTACCAGGTTTATCCGCGCAGCTACCTCGACACGAACGGCGACGGCATCGGCGACCTGGCCGGCATCACCGAGAAGCTCGACTACATCGCGAGCCTGGGCGTGGACATCGTCTGGCTGTCGCCGTTCTTCAAGTCGCCGATGCGCGACTTCGGCTACGACATCGCCGATTACTGCGACGTCGACCCGATGTTCGGCACCCTGGCCGACTTCGACCGCCTGGTCGCCAAGGCGCATGGCCTGGGCCTGAAGATCATGATCGACCAGGTGATGTCGCACACCGCCGACTCCCACCCCTGGTTCGTCGAAAGCCGTTCCAACCGCGACAACCCGAAATCGGACTGGTACGTCTGGGCCGATCCGCTCCCGGACGGCAACCCGCCGAACAACTGGCTGTCGGTGTTCGGCGGCTCGGCCTGGCAATGGGATACCCGCCGCAAGCAGTACTACATGCACAACTTCCTGGTGAGCCAGCCGCAGCTGAACTTCCACAATCCCGAGGTGCAGAAAGCCCACCTGGCGGCCCAGCGCTTCTGGCTCGAGCGCGGCGTCGACGGCGTGCGCCTGGACGCCTGCGTGTTCCACTTCCACGACCGCCAGTTGCGCAGCAATCCGCCGGCGCTGGTGCGCGACACCTCGACCGTGACCGACGTGAACCCGTACGGCATGCAGGCCCACATCTACGACAAGACCCAGCCCGAGAACATCGCCTTCCTGGAGCAACTGCGCGCCCAGCTGGATGAATTCGGCGCGGTCTCGATCGGCGAGATCAGCTCGGACGACGCGCTGGCCCAGATGAACGAGTACATGGCGGGCGGGAACAAGCTGCACATGGCCTACAGCTTCAACTTCCTGACGCCGGTGTTCACCGCTGCCCACATCCGCGCGCAAGTGGAAGACTTCGAGCGCCGCGTCGAGGAAGGCTGGGCTTCCTGGTCGGTCGGCAACCATGACGCGATCCGCGTGATGACGCGCTGGGGCGGCCCGCACGCCACCGCCGGCTTTGCCAAGATGGTGCTGGCGATGCAGCTCTCGCTCAAGGGCACCCCCTGCCTGTACCAGGGCGACGAGCTGGCGCTGCACGAAGCCGACGTGCCGTTCGAACTGCTGCAGGACCCGTACGGCATCACCTTCTGGCCCGAGTTCAAGGGCCGCGACGGCTGCCGCACCCCGATGCCGTGGCAGGCCGCCGCGCCGCACGCCGGCTTCACCACGGGCAAGCCGTGGCTGCCGGTCGAGCCCTCGCACGCCGCCGCCGCGGTCGACCTGCAGGACAAGGACCCCGATTCGATGCTGAACTTCCAGCGCCGCTTCATCGCCCTGCGCCGCACCATGCCGCAGCTGACGCGCGGCGAGATCGCCTTCATCGACGCGCCGGAGCCGGTGCTGGCCCTGCGCCGCGACCTGGAGGGCGAGCGCAGCGTGCTGGCGGCGTTCAACCTGTCGAACGCGGAAGTCACGTTCGACTGGCCGGCCACCGAAGCCACCGACCGCCTCGCGGTCGACGGCCTGGCCGGCGACGCCCGGGGCGGCCGCGTGACCCTGCCGCCGTTCGGCGCCTGGTTCGGCCTGGAACGCGCGGAGGGCTGATGACTATCCAGCAGGAGCCGGAAAAGTTCGCGCGCACGGCGTTCGCCGACGGCCCGCGCCTGCTGGCCGACATCGGCGCAACTCACGCGCGCTTCGCGCTGCAGACCGCGCCGGGAGTGTTTCGCTCGGTCCAGGTGCTGCGCTGCGACGACTTCGAGGGCATCGTCCCGCTGCTGCGCCATTACCTGGCAGACCATGAGGACGTGCGGCTGAACCACGGCGCATTCGCGGTCGCCAACCCGATCAACGGCGACTACGTGCGCATGACCAACCGCGCCTGGGAGTTCTCCACCGACGCGGTGCGGCGCGAGCTGGGCCTGTCGACCCTGTTGATCGTCAACGACTTCACCGCGCTGGCCACCGCGCTGCCGGGCTTCGCCAAGGAAGACCTGATGCAGGTGGGGCCGGGCACGCCCGTGCCGGGCGCCGTCATCGGCGTGCTGGGGCCCGGCACGGGCCTGGGCGTGTCGGGCGGGATCCCGACCGCGGACGGCTTCGTCACGCTGGGCAGCGAGGGCGGCCACGTCAACTTCGCGCCGGCCGACGAGCGCGAGTTCGCCATCCTGCAATACGCCTGGCGCGAATGGCCGCACGTGTCGAACGAGCGCCTGATCTCGGGGCCGGGCATGGAAGTCATCTACCGCGCGCTGGCCGACCGCAACGGCGTCAGGGCCGAAGAGCGCAGCGCGGCCGCCATCGTGGCCGGCGCGCTCGAGGCCGACGACCCGCTGTGCCTGGAGACGCTGGAGTGCTTCTGCGGCATGCTGGGCGGCGCCGCCGCCAACCTGGCGGTGACCCTGGGCGCCTTCGGCGGCATCTTCATCGGCGGCGGCATCGTGCCGCGCCTCGGCGAATGGTTCGCGCGCTCGCCGTTTCGCACGCGGTTCGAGGCCAAGGGACGCTTTTCCGACTACCTGGCGGATATCCCGACCTATGTGATCACCACGCCGAACCCCGCCTTCCACGGCGTGGCGACCATCCTGGCCGAGCACCTGCGCGGGCGCAGCGGCGCCAACACGCTGATGGAACGCATCGGGCAGCTGCGCGAAGAGCTGTCGCCGGCCGAGGCGCGGGTGGCGACGCTCGTGCTCGAGCATCCGCGCACGGTGCTGAACGAACCGATCGCCGAGATCGCGCGCCTGGCCGACGTGAGCCAGCCGACCGTGATCCGCTTCTGCCGCTCGCTGGGCTTCCAGGGCCTGGCCGAATTCAAGCTCAAGTTCGCGAGCAGCCTGACCGGCGCGATCCCCGTGCGCCACAGCCAGGTGCGCATGAGCGACAGCACCCACGATCTGTCGGCCAAGGTGATCGACAACACGGTCTCCGCCATCCTGCGCTTCCGCGACCAACTCGACGTGCGCTCGCTCGACCGCGCGATCGAACTCGTGAGCCGCGCGCGGCGCGTCGAGTTCTATGCGCTCGGCAATTCGCGCGCGGTGGCGCTGGATGGCCAGCACAAATTCTTCCGTTTCAAGATCCCGACCGCGCTGTATGGCGACGCCCACCTGTTCACGCTGGCCGCGGGCTTGCTGGGGCCGGGCGACGTGGTGATCGCGGTCTCGAATTCGGGCGGCTTGCCGGAGCTGCTGCAGGCGGTGGACATCGCGCGCGCCGCCGGCGCCGACGTGATCGCCATCAGCAACAGCCAGTCGCCGCTGGCGCGCAAGGCCAGCGTATGCCTGGCGGTCGATCACAGCGAGGACAGCACCAGCTTCCTGTCGATGATCTCGCGCATCCTGCAGTTGCTGCTGATCGACATCATGGCGGTGGGGATCTCGGTCGATGGCCAGCATGGGCAGGGCGCCGGCCAGGATCCGCGCCGCTTGCTCATCTCTCACCTGGACAGCTGAGCGCTGCGGCGCACGGCGTCAGTTGGCGCTCTTGATATCCACGCGCTCGATGGTGCGGCGCCATTCCTGGAGGCTGAGCAGGGTGTCCGAATCGGCGTCGTCGACCAGGATCTCGCTGCCGTCCTGGGCCACCAGGAAGCTCTCGCGGCGGCGCGCATCCTCGGCGCGGTTCTCGACAAAACTCAGCTGGTAATACTTCTTGCCGTTGACTTCGCGCGGGACCGGATCGTCCTCGATCACGGCGCCGCGCGCCTTGCCCTGGCTGCGCTGCTCGATCTGCCGCGACCACGCCTGCAGTTCCGGCAACGCCAGCAGCGAGGCCATCGCTTCTTCCTTCGTGTGCGCCGGCACGTGAACGCTTGGCGCGGCCGGCGCTGGCGCCGGCGGCGCTTCGCGTTCGGCGCGCTTGCAGCCGGCGACGGCGCAGCACAGCATCAGTGCGGCAATGGTCAGGCGCAAGGGAGAATAAGAAGCGGCGCGTGTGGACATGGCGGGTCTCGTGAGGGCAGGCGGTCATGGTAAACCATGCGTGTTCGACCAGCAACACGGATGCCATCTGACCGACTGCATCGATTGCGCGGAACGCAAGGGCATTGCAACGATGCTTTGCGCCTGTCGTGCGAAATATTTCTATACAGAAAGTAATTCGTGTTTTTTGCCACGAAATCACAT
This sequence comes from Massilia timonae CCUG 45783, assembly GCF_000315425.1. Lineage (GTDB taxonomy): Bacteria > Pseudomonadota > Gammaproteobacteria > Burkholderiales > Burkholderiaceae_D > Telluria > Telluria timonae. The sequence goes on from NZ_JH992922.1 coordinate 2,083,882, forward strand.
TTCTCACCATGGAGCCGTAATTTATTCATAGAAATAATGCTATTCTGTAGGACCACTCCTACTTTGCACCCTCGCCACTCGTCCCCATGGACCGCCGCCGCTCTGCCTACAGCCGCAGCCTCGTCAAAGCGTCGCAACGCGAAAAGCGTCTTGGCATCCTTGCGATGCTGGGCCTTGCCACGGGCGTCGCGGGCGTGCTGGCGCCGCCGCTGGACATCGACTGGACCTGGCTGGACCGCAAGCCGGACGAGGTCATCCATGTCGGCGCGAGCCCCAGCGCCGCCATCGCGCCGGCCGCCGCCAGTGCGGCGCCGGCCGCGGAGCAGGGCGCCGCGCGGCGCATCTATCCGTTCTCGATCATTCCCGGCGGCGTGGCGGACGCGGACGAGCTGGCGCGCGTCATCCGCACCGACGCCGTGGTCGCGGCGCACTATGCCGGCTTCGACGTCGCCAACGCGCGTGCGGTCACCGTCACCAAGCCGCGCGCCGTGTACGTGTCGTACCGTAAGGGCGACCAGGTGTACTGGACAAAGAAGAAACTCATGCTGGCGCCGGGCGAAACCTTGCTCACCGACGGCAGGAACGAGATGCGGGCGCGCTGCGCCAACCGGATTTCGGACGTGCCGATGTACCCGGTCGAAGCCAATGGCCCGACCGAATCGGAACTCGATTCCTTCGTCACCGAGGATGGCGGCGGCCTGATGGCGGTGGCGGCCGGCCTGGAGGGACTCGACGACGGTCCCGGAGCAGGACCGGCTTACTACCCCGACGTGTTCCCGGACGGCGCCGGCCTGCTGCGCGGCGCCGCGCCGGTCGCGCAGCCGCGCCTGGCCGACCTCATGGGCAGCCCGCCCGCGCGGTATGGCTCGGGCATCTCGAGCGGCGGCACGCTGGGCGATGGCAGCGGCGATGGCGCGACGGCGCCGCCAGCCGCTGGCAACCCGACGCCGGGCAACGCCAGCGAGGGCGATGGCGGCACTGGCGGCGGAGGCAATCCCGGCGACACGGGCGGCAGCCCGCCGGATACGCCGACGCCGTCGACACCGACGCCGGAAACCGGAACCGGTCCGGGCTCCGATCCCGATCCCGGCCCGGGTCCGAACCCGGAGCTGCCGCTGCCCACGCCTGGCGTGCCAGGCACGCCGGGTGGACCCGATACGCCGGCCATCCCGGGCACGCCGGGCACCCCGGGCCTGCCCCCGGACGATACCGAGGTCGAGCCGAACGATCCGGTCGACGTGCCAGAGCCCGGCACCCTGTGGCTGGGCGGCGTGGCCATGGCGGCCATGCTGTGGCTGCGCCGCAAGGGGCCGCGCGCCCGGCGCTGAGCCGCCGTCCCGGTTTTTCAGTATGTCGGACAGCAAAAAGCCCGCGAGGCGTGAACCTCGCGGGCTTTTCGTCGTGGAGGACTGGCGCGCCGGCGTTGCCGCGGCGCGCCAGGCGACCGGCTGGATTACATCATGCCGTCCATGCCGCCCATGCCGCCCATGCCGCCCATGCCGCCCATGCCGCCGGCTGGCTTGTCTTCGACGACTTCCGAGACCATGCAGTCGGTGGTCAGCATCAGGCCGGCGATCGACGCTGCGTTCTGCAGTGCCGAGCGGGTGACCTTGGCTGGATCCAGCACGCCCATTTCGACCATGTCGCCATAGGTGCCGTTGGCGGCGTTGTAGCCGTAGTTGCCGGTGCCGCCCAGGACGGCTGCGACCACGACCGATGGCTCGTCGCCCGCGTTCTGGACGATCATGCGCAGCGGCTCTTCCATGGCGCGCAGGACGATCTTGATGCCGGCGTCCTGGTCAGGGTTGTCGCCCTTGACGTCCAGGGTAGCGCGGGCGCGCAGCAGGGCCACGCCGCCGCCTGGCACGATGCCTTCTTCGACGGCAGCGCGGGTTGCGTGCAGCGCGTCTTCGACACGTGCCTTCTTCTCTTTCATCTCGACTTCGGTGGCTGCACCGACGCGGATCACGGCAACGCCGCCGGCCAGCTTGGCCACGCGCTCTTGCAGTTTTTCGCGGTCGTAGTCCGAGGTCGCTTCTTCGATCTGGGCGCGGATCTGCTTGACGCGGCCTTCGATCGATTCAGCCTGGCCGGCGCCGTCGATGATGATGGTGTTTTCCTTGCCGACTTCGATGCGCGAAGCCTGGCCCAGTTCCGCCAGGGTGACCTTTTCCAGGGTCAGGCCGACTTCTTCGGCGATGACCTGGCCACCGGTCAGGATGGCGATGTCTTCCAGCATGGCCTTGCGGCGGTCGCCGAAGCCTGGCGCCTTGACGGCGACGGTCTTCAGGATGCCACGGATGTTGTTGACGACCAGGGTCGCCAGCGCTTCGCCTTCGATGTCTTCGGCGATGATGACCAGCGGACGGCCGGCCTTGGCGACTTGCTCCAGCACCGGCAGCAGGTCACGGATGTTCGAGATCTTCTTGTCGCACAGCAGGATGAACGGCTGCTCGTGGACGGCGACTTGCTTGTCCGGGTTGTTGATGAAGTACGGCGACAGGTAGCCGCGGTCGAACTGCATGCCTTCCACGATGTCCAGCTCATCGTTCAGCGACTTGCCGTCTTCGACGGTGATGACGCCTTCCTTGCCGACTTTTTCCATTGCCTCGGCGATGCGCTCGCCGATCGAGGTTTCCGAGTTGGCCGAGATCGCGCCGACTTGCGCGATTTCTTTCGAGGTGGTGGTTGGCTTGGCGATCTTCTTCAGTTCTTCGACGGTCGCTGCGACGGCCTTGTCGATGCCGCGCTTCAGGTCCATCGGGTTCATGCCGGCGGCAACGAACTTCATGCCTTCGCGCACGATGGCTTGTGCCAGCACGGTCGCGGTGGTGGTGCCGTCACCGGCGTTGTCGCTGGTCTTGGAAGCGACTTCCTTGACCATCTGCGCGCCCATGTTCTGGAGCTTGTCTTTCAGTTCGATTTCTTTTGCGACCGAGACACCATCCTTGGTGACGGTCGGGGCGCCGAACGAGCGCTCGAGCACGACGTTGCGGCCTTTCGGGCCCAGGGTGACCTTGACTGCGTTGGCCAGGACATTGACGCCTTCGACCATCTTGGCGCGCGCTGCGTCGCCGAACACTACTTCTTTAGCTGCCATTTGTTATTTCTCCGAATGTATCGTGAATGGGGTCAGGGAATGAGACTTACTGGGCCACGACGGCCATGATGTCTTCTTCGCGCATCACCAGCAGTTCTTCGCCATTGACCTTGACGGCCTGGCCGGAGTACTTACCGAACAGCACGCGGTCGCCGACTTTCACTTCCAGCGGACGAACCTGGCCGTTGTCTTGCACTTTGCCGTTACCGACGGCGAGGACTTCGCCTTGGTCTGGCTTCTCTGCCGCGGCATCAGGAATGATCAGGCCGGACGCAGTCTTGGTTTCCTGGTCGAGGCGCTTCACGATAACGCGATCGTGCAGAGGACGAAGGTTCATGCAAAACTCCTTAATATTCAGTGGTTTAACTTGCGTTTTTTGACACCGTCGCAGTCTTGTGGCAAGCACCGCGTCGGTCTGCAAAGAGTTGTTAGCACTCTCTACTAACGAGTGCTAATTATAGGGACGATAATTTGCCATTTCAAGCAGCAAGATTGCTAAATACTTTCGTGCGCTTGAGCTGGCACAAGCCTTCAGGGCTTCAAGCAATGTGTTTTTGGCATCTCTCGCCACCCGGTGCGAACCTGGCAAGAGGCGGGCAGCGTACACCGCCTGGCGCTTTCCTGCCGCACGCCAGGCAGCCGGGACGGCCGGCGGCGGGCGCGGCATGCCGCACCGCAGCGCGATTCGGTTGACGGAAAATCCCTCTCGATCCTATAGTGTCGAATGATTTCCGAATTCCAAGACCTCTCAGACAAAATCGACCGGCTCGCCCAGCTGACCCAGTCGTTGCGCGCCGAGAACTATTTGCTGCGTCAGGCCAATACCCTGCTCAGCGCCGAGAACCTGGCATTCAAGGAGCGCCTGTTCGAGGCCCAGCGCCGGGTCGAGGCGCTGCTCGACGAGTTGCCCAAGCCGCCGGGCGAAGCGCAAGCCGAAGGCGAGGGTGGGCAACCCGAGCCCGGGCCGGATGAACCGCGGCCGCTCCATCTCGCGCATGCCGCCCGCCAGCAGGAGCAACGATGATCCATCTCGACGTCACCATCATGGGCCAGCCCTACCGCCTGGCCTGCCGCGACGGCGAAGAGCGCACCCTGCGCGAAGCGGTGGCCTACCTCGACGGCAAGATGTGCCAGCTGCGCGATTCGGGCAAGGTGAAGGGCACCGACCGCATCGCCGTGATGGCCGCGCTGAGCGTCGCCGCGGAATTCCTGTCGGTCAAGTCGCCGCAGGGACCGCTGTCGGACATGTCGATTCTCGAAGTCAAGCAAAAACTGGAAGCGATGCACACCGTGCTCGACAAGGCGCTGACGCCCCAGGAAAATCTTTTCTGAAAACCGAATCCATTTGACATGACGGATCAAAAGAGTAAACTGCGCTCTACCCTGCGGTGTTCGAGATTTGCCATATATTCCTTGAACCATTCTTACGCATAGGTCGTGGAACAAGTTCGATGGGAGTGAGCGTCACTCGTTTGACGAACCCGAAATTGATCTGACCGTGACCGCCTTGAACCGTTTTGGTTCAGGATGCCGGCAATAACGGCACTGGCGGGGGCTAGGATACACAAGCGGTTGCGCACTTTGTACGCAGCCGCTTTTTTTGTGCGCGCGTCAAACCTGTCGGCGCGCCTTGCAGGGAGATCGGCGCAATGCGCTATTGGTTGATGAAATCCGAACCGGACGAAGTCAGTTTCGACGACGTCCTGTCCGCACCCGGCCAGACCGTGGCCTGGTTCGGCGTGCGCAACTACCAGGCGCGAAACTTCATGCGCGACGCGATGGCCGTCGGCGACGGCGTCCTGTTCTACCACTCCAGCTGCGCCGTGCCCGGCGTGGCCGGGCTGGCCGAGATCGCGAGCGGTCCCTATCCCGACGCCACCCAGTTCGACCCCGCCAGCCATTACCACGACCCGAAAGCCACCCCGGAAACGCCGCGCTGGATCTCGATCGACGTGCGCGCGCGGGAGGCGGGGCGCTATCTGCCGCTGGCCGAGATGCGCACCGTTCCCGCGCTGGAAAGCATGGTGCTGCTGCAAAAGGGCAGCCGGCTGTCGATCTCGCCGGTCACCAGATCCGAATGGGATGCGGTCGTCCAACTCGTGCGCGCCAGGGAGGCCTGAATGGATCCCTGGCTGATCCTGGCCCTGCTGGCGATGGGCACCTTCGGCGGCTTCGCGGCCGGCCTGCTCGGCATCGGCGGCGGCATGGTGCTGGTGCCCTTCATCACCATGATCTTCACCGCGCGCGGCATCGCCGACGAACTCGTGGTCCACATGGCGATCGCCACCGCGCTCGGCGTCATCCTGTTTACCTCGATGTCCTCGGTGCGCGCCCACCACAAGCATGGCGCCGTGCTGTGGCCCGTGGTGCGCCTGCTGGCCCCGGGCATCCTGATCGGTTCCTGGATCGGTCCCTGGATCGGCAAGCAGATGAATACCTCGGTGCTGGCCTTCTTCTTCGGCTGCTTCGTCGCCTTCTCGGCCACCCAGATGCTGATCGGGAAGAAGCCGACGGCGGCGCGCGAATTGCCGGGCCGGGCAGGCATGTTCGCCACAGGTGGCCTGATCGGGATCCTGTCGGGACTGGTGGGCGCCGGCGGTGGCTTCGTCTCGGTGCCGTTCATGACGCGCTGTAACGTGCGCATCCATAACGCGGTCGCCACCAGCGCGGCGCTGGGCTTTCCGATCGCGCTCTCGGGGACGCTGTCGAATGTGTATTATGGCTGGGGCGAACCGGGCCTGCCGGCATGGTCGCTGGGCTTTGTCTACCTGCCGGCGCTGGCCATCATCGTGCTGGCCAGCGTGGCCATGGCGCCGCTTGGCGCCCGCGCCGCGCACAAGATGCCGGTGCGCCAGCTGCAGCGCATCTTCGCCGTGATCCTGTATGCGCTGGCGGCCTATATGTTCTGGAAGGCGTTCAATTAAGCCTTCCTGACGCGCGCGCGGTCGAGCGGCAGGTCGCGCATGCGCAGGGCGCAGGCGTCGAACACCGCGTTCGCGATCGCCGCCGCGGCCGGGCCTTGCGCCGCCTCGCCGGTGCCCAGGAAGGGCTGGCCGGGGCGGTCGATCAGGTGCACGTCAATTTTCTCCGGTGTTTGGGCGAAGCGCAGGATCGGATACGAGGCCCAGTCCACGGTGAGCACGCGCGCGGCGTCGAAGCGCACCTGTTCCAGCAGCGTCCAGCTGGCCGACTGCACGATGCCGCCCTCGATCTGGTTGCGCACGCCGTCCGGGTTGACGATCTCGCCGCAATCGACGGCGCTCGACACGCGCGTCACGCGCACCAGCCCCGTTTCGCGCGCCACTTCCACCTCGACCGCCAGCGCGCAATACGACGCCAGGTTCTTGTAGCGCGCAAAAGCAAAACCGCGGCCACGCCGCGCGGTCTTCTTGTAGCCATCCCAGCCGAACTTCGCCGCCGCCAGCTCGACCACGTCGATGGCGCGCGGATCTTCCAGGTGGCGCAGGCGGAACGCGACCGGGTCGACTTTCGCCGCGCGCGCCAGCTCGTCCATGAAGCTCTCGATCGCGAACACATTGCAATAGGCGCCCAGGCCGCGCATGGCCGAGGTGCGCAGGACCGCCTTCGGCTGGAAGTGATGGGTCACGCGCGCGTTCGGCAGCCGGTAATAGGGGATCGCGTTGCGGTCGCCGCTGCCTTCCGGCTGCGGGCTGGGTTTCGGGGTGGGCGGCGCGAATGGTTTCGCCAGATGCGTGGCCGGCAGCAGGTTGCCGGCCTTGCCGGGACGGGTGTTGTGCGGGGGCGTGAAGACGTCGTACTGCCAGTCGGCGATGCGGCCGTCGGGACCGAGCGTGGCCGCCACCTCGGCCACCATCGCCGCGCCGAACGGTTCCCATGCATGCTCGTCCTCGCGCATCCACTGCACCCGCACCGGCCGGCCCGGGAAGGCGCGCGCCAGCAGGGCGGCGTCGGCCGCCACGTCGTCGGCGCCGTTGTGGCCATAGCAGCCCGCGCCCTCGACGTGGATGCAGCGGATCGCGTCTTCCTTTACCGCCAGCAGCTCGGCCAGCGCGCCGCGCAGCGGGAACACGCCCTGCGAGTGGGTCCAGACCGTGTAGCGGTTCTCCACCAGCTGCGCCACCGCGCACGAAGGCCCGATGGAGGCGTGCAGCTGGAAGGGACGGGTATAGGTGGCCTTCAGGTGCACGCCTTCTTGCACCCGCGCGCCGCGTTCGAGGATGGTGGTCGGTTCGGCCGGCTGCGCCATCACCAGGGCCTTGACGTCCGGGTGGACCGGCAGCGCGGCCGGCGTCTCCCAGCGTGCGCCGCGCGCGAGCAGCGCGGCGGCCTTCACGGCGCGGTATTCGCCGTCCGCGATCACGGCCAGGAAGCGGCCGTCGCGCACGACTTTCAACACACCGGGCAGGCGCATGACGGCGGCCGTATCCACCGCGATCAAGGTCGCCGCCTGCGCGGGAGGGCGCACCACGCGCGCATGCACCATGTTCGGCAGGCGCAGGTCCTGCACGTAGGCGCGTCCGCCCGTGACCTTGGCCGGGATGTCGATCCTCGGCAGCGACTTGCCGATCGCCGTCGCCAAGCCGGGCGCTGGCGGCGCCGGCTGCGGCGTAGCGCGCAGGCGCAGTTCCTGGCCGGTGACCAGCTGGCCGAAGCTGGCGCGGCGGCCGTCGGGGGCGATGAAGGCGCCATCCTTCAATGCCAGGCCGGCCGCTGGCGCTGCCAGGCGCGCCGCCGCCAGTTCGCCCAGGCGCATCCGCACCTGGCCCGCCGCATGGCGCAGCGCGGCGCCGCTGTCCTTCATCGAGTTGCTGCCGGCGGTCATGCCTTCGTCCGGCGTGCGCGCGGTGTCGGCGGTGACGAGGGTCAGGCGCTCAGGCGCGATGCGCAACTCGTCGGCCACCACTTGCAGCAGCGCGGTCTTGATGCCTTGCCCCAGCTCGGCCTTGCCGGTGAAGACCGTGATGCGTTCATCGGCGTCGATGCGGATCCAGGCGTCGAGCCAGGGCGTTTTTTCCAGGCTCTTCGGCAGTGCATCCTGCGCCGACCACGCCGGCATCGCGAACGACAGCGTCAACCCGCCGCCCGCGGCCAGGAAGCGGCGCCGACCCTGGTCGAGGCTCATCGCTTGCCTCCGGCCGCAAGCCGGTCCGCCGCGCGCCGCACCGCGCGCAGGATGCGCATATGGGTGCCGCAGCGGCACAGGTTGGGCGACATGTGGGCGCGGATCCGGGCGTCGCTCGGATTCGGTTCGCGCTCGAGCAGCGCGGTGGCCTGCATGATCATGCCCGCGATGCAGTAGCCGCATTGCGCCGCCTGCTCGTCGATGAAGGCCTGCTGCAGCACGCCGGGCGTGTCGCTGTTGCCCAGGCCCTCGACGGTGCGCACGGCGCGCGCGCCGACGCTCGACACGGGCACCAGGCAGGACATCACGGGCTTGCCGTCCATGATCACGGTGCAGGAGCCGCACTGGCCCAGGCCGCAGCCGAACTTGGCGCCATTCAGCCCCAGGTCGTTGCGCAGCACGTACAGCAGCGGGGTGTCGGGTTCAAGGTCGACGGCGTGGCTCTTGCCGTTCACCTGCAGGCGGTAGGTCGTCATGGTGCTCTCGCTTTGCTCACTTGCTCGTCCAGTTCCGGCCAGGCCGGCTGGCCGGCGCCGTACTTGCGCAGGTAGGCGGCCAGCGCGCCGGCCTGCTCGTCAGTCAGGATCGCCTTGAAGCCGGGCATCCAGCGTCCCGCTTCGCCATCCGGCGGCAGGATGCCGCTGTCGACGATATGGATCAGGCTGCGCGGGTCGGGGTCGTACAGGGCGATCGCCTTCTGCAGGGGCAGTGCGGCGCCCGAGCTCGGGGCGCGGCCGACGTCATGGCAGCGCGCGCAGGAATTGGCGTAGAGCTCGTAGCCGAGGCGCATGCGCGGCAGTTCGGGATCGTCGGCGGCGGGCTGGGGCAGCGGGCCGTCCTGCTGCGCCGGCGTCGTGCGCGCCGGCGCCTGCGACAGGTGGCCGTGGGTCCAGGCGGCCAGCGCGGCGACGTCGCCCGCATCGGCCTGGGCCAGGTGCATCACCACGTCCTGCATCGGGCCGCCGGCCACTGCGTGGTCCTCGGCCATGCCGGTGCGCAGGTAGGCCTGCAGCGCTTCGCGCGTCCATGGCAGCGGCGACGGCGAGTGACGGTTCAGGGCGGGCGCATACCAGTCCTCGGCTTCGCCGCCATCGAGCTGGCGCTTCAGATCCGGACCGCCCAGCTTCGTGCGCGGCGTATGGCAGGCGGCGCAGTGGGCGACGGCGTCGGCCAGGTAGGCGCCGCGGTTCCATTCGGCGGATTGTCGCGGGTCGGGCCGCCACGGCGCATCATCGAGGTACAGCACGTTCCAGAAACCGACCAGCGGCCGGAAACCGAAGGGGAAGGTCATGGCGTTGTCGCGCGCCGGCGCGGCGATCGCGGGCCGCGTCATGAAGTAGGCGTACAGGTCGTCGATGTCGTCCTGCGTCATGCGCACGTAGTGGTTATAGGGGAAGGCCGGATACAGCAGGTGGCCGTCGCGCGAGACGCCCTCGCGCATCGATCGGGTAAAGGCTTCAGGGCTCCAGGCGCCGATGCCGGTGTCGCGGTCCGGCGTGATATTGGTGCTGTGGACGGTGCCGAACGGCGTCTCCATCGGCTTGCCGCCGGCGAAGGGGCGGGACAGGTCGGCGGTGTGACAGGAGGCGCACATGCCGAGGTTTGCGAGGTTGGCGCCGCGCTCGATGCGGGCCTGGTCGAAGGAAGGTGGCGTGGCTTGCGGCGCCAGCGCGGGGCGCCACATGATGGAGAAGGCGATGCCTGTCAATACGACGATGGCCGCGAGGAGCAGCCACCATCCGATATGCCGCCTGCGCCTGGGTCGATTCATGAAGGCTCCGATCCGTGGAGCCTCATTGTCGAGCAGTAAAGAGCGAGCGCTCTGTGCGCTCGCTCACTCAGAGGCGGATCAGGCGGTCACCGGCCGTCCCGGCGCCTGGCGATAGGCCCAGGCCAGCATGACGAGGGCGGCGACGATCATCGGCAGCGACAGCACCTGGCCCGAGGTGATCGGCAGGCCGAACACGGTGGTTTCCCAGTCCGGCACGCGGAACCACTCGGTGAAGAAGCGCGCGCAGCCGTACAGCAGGGTGAACATGGCGCCGACCGCCAGGCGCGGACGCGCCTTGCGCGCGAACAGCCACAGGATCACGAACACCAGCACGCCGTCGACCAGCGCCTGGTACAGCGGCGACGGATGGCGCGGGCCGGCCACGCCTGGCCACAGCATGGCCCACGGCAGGGTCGGGTCGGCCAAGCGACCCGGCAGTTCGGCGTTGATGAAGTTGCCCATGCGGCCGGCGGCATAACCGAGCGGCACCAGCGGCGCGATGAAGTCGTAGACGTCGAGCAGGTTGCGCTTGCGTTTGCGGGCCCACAGCGCCATCGCGATCAGCACCCCCAGGAAGCCGCCGTGGAAGGACATCCCGCCCTTCCAGATCATGAAGATCTCGAGCGGGTGCGCGAGGAAGTACAGCGGCTGGTAGAACAGCACTTCGCCCAGGCGGCCGCCCACGATCACGCCCAGCATCCCGTAGAACAGCATGTCGTCCAGGTCGTCGCGGGTCCAGCCCTGCGCCGCGACGTGCGGCATGCGGATGCGCACCCGGCCCAGGATGATGAACAGGGCAAAGGCGACCACGTACATCAGGCCATACCAGTGGATTTGCACCGGGCCGAGCGAGATCGCGATCGGGTCCGGCTGCGGATGAATCAGCATAGTCAGTCTCTCTTCAATTCTTCAAACATTCCAGGAAGCCCTTCAGCACGGGCGAATCGTTGTCGCGCCGCCAGGCCAGGCCGGTTTCGGCCAGCGGCGCCGGATCGATCAGGGCACGGTATTCTACGCCGGGACGCATCAGGTTCGACACGGATTGTGGCACAAGTGCCAAGCCCATGCCGCCGGAAACCAGGCTGACGATGGTCTGCATCTGGATCGCTTCCTGGCCGATGGTGGGCAGCACCCCGGCCGCGCGAAAGCAGGCCAGGATCGCATCGTGCAGGCTGGGCGCCACCGTGCGCGGGAAGATCACCAGCGGCAGCGGCGGCAGGTCGCGCAGGCGCACCGGGCCTGGCCTTTCCAGCGCCGCCAGCCCGCTCGGCGCGCACAGCACCAGCGGCTCGTCGACGATCTTGAGGTAGTCCAGGGCGCCGTCGGCCATGCCGTCGGGCGCGCCCGGTTGCGGCGGGATCACGAAGCCGGCGTCGATGCGGCCCGAGAGCAGTTCTTCGAACTGGACGTCGGAGGTCGCTTCCTGCAGCACCAGGCGCACCGCCGGATAGGCGACGCGATAGCGGCGCAGCACGTCGGGCAGCATGCGCAAGGCCGCGGTCGAGACGAACGACAGGGCCAGGCGCCCAGCCTCGCCGCTGGCCGCGCGCCGCACCAGCTCGGGCAGCGCGGCGGCTTCCTCGAGGATGCGGCGCGCTTCCGGCAGCAGGGCGGCGCCGGCCGCGGTCAGGCCGACCATGCGCCGGTTGCGCACGAACAGCGGGGCCTTGAACAGTTCTTCGAGATTGGCGATGCTCTGCGACAGCGGCGGCTGGGTCATGTGCAGGCGGCGCGCGGCGCGGCCGAAATGCAGCTCTTCGGCCACGGTGACGAAATGGCGCAGCTGGCGCAGTTCGGGATGCATGAGTGATTGGACAAGCTGTGATACGTGCAATGTATCACAGGGCACCTACAGGCGCCGTTCAGCGACGCTTGTCGAGGGTCTTCTTGACGCGCTCGTTGCGGCGCTGGTCCTGCAGTTCGTGTTCTTTCTTCTTGTCGAGCCCGAGCATTTTCTCGATGTACTCGAACCAGATAAAGGCAGCAACGAACAGCCCGGCGATGACCCACCAGGACAGCTCGGCAAAACGCCAGACCTCGAAGAAGCGCAAGGCGGCCAGGGCGACGATCAAGAGGATGAGTGGCATGATGTGGAAAGCTCCTTCAGGCCTCACATCTTACAAAGAAAAGAATGCCGACGGGCAAAAGTTGCTATTTTCTTGTTACAGGATATTGGTAAACGTGGCGATCGCGTTACAGAGTGTATCGCTCTCTTTGCCCCGCAGGGAAAGGGGGTAGAATCCACTCAGTCATAAATTCGGAGAAACAAATGAAGCGGTCCCTGATGTTGTGTGTGGTGCTGTCGGCTTTCGCGTCATCGGGTGCATTCGCCCAGGCCGACCTGGCCAAGGCCAAGAATTGCATGGCTTGCCACACCGTCGCCACCAAGCTGGTCGGTCCTGCCTACAAGGACGTCGCGCAGAAGTACGCGGGCCAGAAGGGCGCCGAGGACAAGCTGGTGCAGAAGGTGCTCAAAGGCGGCGCCGGCACCTGGGGGCCGATCCCGATGCCGGCCAATCCGCAGGTGAGCGAGGCCGAAGCGCGTTCGCTGGTCAAGTGGGTGCTGGCGACCAAGTAATCGCCTGAAAAGACGCACGAAACGAAGCGCGCCTGCGTGAGCATGGCGCGCTTGTTCGTTTACGCGTTCGCGGCTTGCCGCCCACGCCTGGGATATGACAGGCCGCACCGCATGCGCGGATGCACGGCCAGGTCGGCTACACTGGTGGCCCACCTACCAGGAGCGACCATGAGCATGATTCGAACCGCAAGCATCGCATTGAGTATGGCCACCTTGTGCGCTACGAATGCGTTTGCGCAGCAAGTCAACATCAAGCCTGGACTGTGGCAGATCGACATGACGCTACCCGGCCAGGCAGGGGGCAATCAGATGGCGGGTATCGTCGCGCTGATGAAGAGCCAGATGGCCTCGATGCCGCCCGCCCAGCGCGCGGAAATACAAAGAAGGCTCGGCGCCAGCGGCACGGAATTCACCGACGATGGCTTGCGCACCAAACAGTGCATTACGAAAGAAGACATCGCGAAGTTCGACGTGTTTGGTAAAAAAGGTCCTGAAGGCTGCACCAGGAACGCGACGCCGACGGCTGGCGGCATGAATGTGAGCATGCAGTGCAACCAGCCGCAAGTGAAAATCGATGCTGTCGTGAAGACCCCGAGCGACACTGCCTACACCTTCGACTCGACTGCCACGATGGCCGGTCCAGGCGGCGCGATGATGACCCAGAAAACCAGCGGCACTGGCAAATGGCTGGGCAGCGACTGCGGCAATATGGCGCCGGTGTCCGGCCAGGGATGAATGCGTTGCGCGCGGCCCAACGACCTGGCATGGACGAAGCACAGCGCCGCGCCACACGTTCCGGTCTTCGGAAGGCGCTGAACACAAGCTCGTTCAGCGCGTGATGCGCCGCCTGGCGACGTCCGCCAGCGCCTTCGACAGGTCGCGGGCGCCGGCCTCGCCGCTGGCGGCCATGTAGCCGCGCACGTAGGCGGCCTGCTTGGCGATCTGGCTGCCGCCGCCCTTGAGTTCCTCGAGCAGGTGGTCGGCCACCGCCATGTCGTTCAGGAGGCCAAGGCGGTCCTGCAGCTTTTCCAGGTGGCCGACGTAGCGCTTGACGCGGCGCGCCGGCAGCAGGTCGCGGAAGAATTCGGCCGCGTAGCGCGCCTTCTTGGCGGCGATGCGCACCCGGTGGCGACCAGGCGCGTCGCCCTCGTCCAGGCCGTCGATGCGCCTGGCCAGGCGCTTCTCGGCCTTGCGCAGCAGGGGCAGGGCGGCCCTGGCGGCGCGTTCGGCCAGGGGCGAATCCTTGTCCAGCGTGGCGTCGAGACGCCAGCGACGTTCGCCGAGCCATTCGTTCAGCTGCGTCATCAGGTCACGGTAGCGCGGCTCGCGCAGCACGTTCAGGATGTGCGCGTGATGCGCGTTCGCGCGCTCGTGCGCGGCCTGGCGCAGCGCCGTCGCGTCGAAACCGTGGACCCGGTCGAGGGTGGAGTCGGCCAGCACGTCCCAGTCGCGCGCCGGTCCCAGTTCGCCGGACAGCCATTCGATGTCGGCGTGCAGGGCGACCGGCGGCGCGGCCAGGTCCTCGAACATCGCAAGCAGCGCGCGCAGGCGGCGCAGGCCCACCCGCATCTGGTGCAGGCTTTCGACGTTTTGCTTCAGCACGCCCGGCACGTTGGCCTCGATCTGGCGGACGCAATTCAGGCCGATGCTCTGGAACGCGTCTTCCAGCGTCATGCGCCCGCGCAGGCGCACCGGTTCGGCCTTGACCGGGCGGATCGGTTTCTCCTTCGGCAGCGGCTGGTCTTCTTTCGGATCTTCCGCGGCCGGCGGGGTGGCGGCGGCTTCCCGGCTCAGTTCCTGGTCCAGCTGCTGGAACGACTCCAGGCCGCTCGCCGCGGTCTCACGCGGCTGGGAAGCCGCCGTCGGGGTTGCCTTGGACACCGGCTGCGCCGGTTTTTGTTGCTTGGCCATGATGGTCCTTTCACTGACATGACGTCGATGACTCGAGCATACTCTTGCTCACTGCCCGGCACGCTTCATCATGACAGGAAGGTGACATCGGAAGCGCGGGGGCGGCGCCTATTTACCGATCCGGTAGATCACGTCCACGCCCTGCACCAGCTTTTGCACGCCCACCAGAAGCGGATCGCGCACCGCCGCGACCGGGGTATAGCGCGGGCCGTCGGTCGCCAGTCCCATCGCGTTCGACAGGTTCTTCAGCGGCGCCAGCGCCACGCCGTTCGCCGGTCCCAGCCTGGCGCCGATGCCGCGCGCGATGTTCTGCGCCTTCAGGCGCGCCGCAGCCAGGGCCTGGCTCACCAGTTCGGCCTCGATCTTGTCGGCGTCGCTGCGGCTGAAGGCGACCGCCAGCGACTCGACGTTCGGCATCGTCATCAAGGCCTGGATCAGCGCCGTCCAGCCATCCAGGTTGCGCACCGTGGCGTGGACCGCGGCGCGGGTCTCGATCGCTGGCACCGTATCGCCCTGTATATCGGCCTGCCTGAGTGGACGGCGCAGCAGGTCCTGCACCGCGATGTCCTCGACCGCGACACCGTGCTGCGCGAGCAGCGCGCGGCTGGCCTCGAGCCGTTCGCTGACCAGCTTCCAGGCCGCTTCCAGGTCGGGCTCCAGGCTGACGATCTCGAAATCGATCTCGCCCGTGTCCGGCATCACGTGCAGGTCGGCGGCGGCGTTCACGTGGATGAAGGGGTAGGCCGGCAGGTCGGCCGCGTGGGCGGGTGCGAACGCGGCGCAGGAAGCGATGGCGAATTTGACGGCGAGTTTCTTCAGCATGACGGTCCTTGTGAGGCGGGACGATTCCCGGCGACAGTCAGCTTAGGTTATCTAGACATTGATGTCTAGAAGGGCGGCGGCATTTCATGCCGCGCGGGTAGCGTCAGTCGCAGAAGCGCCGGTAGGCGCGGTCGCGGAAGTAGTGGGCCAGGGCATCGGGGCCATGGCCCGGATCGCACAGGGCGACGTGGCCGTCGGGCCGCACCAGATAGTGGGCGTTGCGCGCGAAGCCGGCCGCTTCATGGCGCGCGCTCCAGGCGAATTCGCGTAACGGCATGCCGTGCAGCTGGCACCAGGCGCGCAGGCCGTCGCCCGCCTCGCCATAGACCTGCACCTGCCAGTCCATGTTCTCCAGCGGCGCGTGGTTGTCCGCGCCGTCAGCGTCCACCCAGGGTAGCCGGTCGCCGGCCTTGACGCTCCCCGCGCTGCCGATGCTGAGCGGGCTGTCGTGGTAGCTGATCGTGATCTGCGAGACGATCTTGAAGATCAGTTCGCGCACGGTGTCGACGCCGTAGGCGACCGTGGCGAACAGCGGCGCAATGCGGGTGCGCACGAAGTCGGCGAAGTTGCCCTCGGCGGTGATGAAGTTGAACATGCGGTCGGTGGTGTCGACCAGCTTGCGTGCGAACGCCAGGCGCTCGGTCTCGTAGCTGTCGAGCAGGCTGTCCGGCGCATCGTGGCGCACCACGGCGGCCAGCTTCCAGGCCAGGTTGACGGCGTCGCCGATGCCGGTGTTCATGCCCTGGCCGCCGGCCGGGCTGTGCACGTGGGCGGCGTCGCCCACCAGGAACACCTGGCCGCTGCGGTAATGGCTGGTCACGCGGTGATGCACGCGGTAGGTCGAGAACCAGTGCACCTGGTCGACCCGCAGGCCCAGGCTGGACAGGGCGCTGTGGCCGACGTCGTCGAAGGTGTAGGGGCCGGCGCCGTGGCTGTCGGTGGAGATGCGGTGCACGGTGCCGATCAGGCGTCCGCGTCCGGTGTCGGTATAGGGCAGCATGATGACGAAGTCGGACGTCTCGAGCGAGACGTGCACCTCGCCGTCGGCCGCCACGCCGGCGGCCTGGACGTCGGCGACGTAGAAGACGTGGTCGTAGGTGCCGCCGGGGAAACCGGCGCCGAGCTTCTGGCGCACGGTGGAGCTGGCGCCGTCGCAGCCGGCCAGGAAGCGCGCCTCGCATTCGCGCAGGCCGCCGTCAGCATCGCGCAGGCGCGCCACCACATAGTCTTCGCGATCCTCGAAGGCGACCAGCTCGACCGGCCGCTGGACCTGCACCCCGGCCTGCCCGAGATGGCGCAGCAGCAGCCGCTCGTGCAGGTCTTGCGGATACACCAGCACGAAGGGGTAGGGCGTGAGCTTTTCGCCGGCGTCCTGGAACGACAGGCGCGCGCGGCGCTTGCCGCGCACCCACATATTGAGGGCGATGTTGCGCTTGCCGGCGGCGATCGTTTCGTCGGCCAGGCCGAGCTGGCGGTACAGCTCGAGGGTGCGCGCCTGGACCGCCATCGCGCGCGAGGTCGTGCCGGGCTGCGCCGCCTTGTCCACGACCGCGACCTTCACGCCCTGGCGCGCCAGCCACAAGGCCAGCACCAGGCCGGTCGGCCCCGCGCCGGCGATGAGCACGTCGTACCTGTCCACCATCACCTCCTTCGCCCGTCCTATTCAGATGCCGGCGTGGCGCAATGGTTCCATGGACGTGAGCAGTCTAGTCGGTTACTTCGAAGTCCAGGTCGCGCCCCTCCTGGGCCAGATTGCCGGCGAAGTCGGCGGCGTGGATGCGCAGCGTGTAGCGGCCGGGCG
This sequence comes from Massilia timonae CCUG 45783, assembly GCF_000315425.1. Taxonomy (GTDB): domain Bacteria; phylum Pseudomonadota; class Gammaproteobacteria; order Burkholderiales; family Burkholderiaceae_D; genus Telluria; species Telluria timonae. The sequence continues at coordinate 2,100,969 of NZ_JH992922.1, forward strand.
CGAGCTCGCCGATGCGCCAGCTGCCGGTCTCGATCTCGCCGTCCTGCAGGCGGTTGCCCAGCGCATAGTCGAACTGGGTCGACTTGCTGCCATAGACCGTGATGCCGCTGGTTGGCGCGTAGACGGCCTTGACGGCGTCCTGGTTGCGCGGCAGGCGGTCGAAGACCTGGGTGATGACGGGCTGCCCGAAGCCGGGCAGCGGCGTGCCGTCGGCCTGCAGGAGCTGGTAGCCCAGCTTGTACAGGCCGAGCTTGCGGCGCGCCAGGTTGCCGTTCACCTGGTCGTAGGCATTCACGACCACCTGCACCTCGCCCAGGCTGCGGGGCAACAGGATCGGCTGGCCCTTCTTCGCCGTGATGCGCTTGCCGGCGCCGTCGTACAGCGCGATGCGCTGGATGAACGGCGGGACGGTGTCGGTAAAGCCGACGAAGGGCAGGGTCAGCGGATTGACCACCGTCCCGCCCTGGTAGTAATCCAAGTGGACGTGGGCCATGGCATTGATGGTGCCGAGCGCATCGCCGACGGCGAAGCGGGTGCCGCGCGGCACCCGCACCCGTACGGCCTTGCCGTCGCCGTTCGCTTTCCCTTCGCGCAGGATCTGGAAGCGCTTATCGAGCGGCCGGCCCTGTGGGTCGCGTCCGACGCGCATGTGGATATACGAGAGCGGGCCCACGCTCAGGCCTTCGCTGAGCGTGTTGAAGCCCCAGTTGGCATGCGGGTCGGTCACTTTCGACGGGAACACCGCCAGCACCTTCGCGCCGACGTCGGCGCGCACGTCCAGGCCGGCGTGGAAATGGTGGCGGCTGTCGCCGTTGTAGGCGCCGCGCACCTCGCCCATCACGCCGACGACTTCATGGACCATGTCTTGCGGGCCGACCGGCCACGGCATCGGTTCGGTGCGCGTGACCAGCGCCGGCCGCGCCAGCACCGGCGCCGGTTCGCCCTCGCGCGGCGGCGCCAGCCGGTGCACGCGGTGGGCATTGGCGTCCGCCACCACCAGGCTGCCGTCGCGGCCGACCGCGATGCCGCGCGGACCGTACAGCTGCACCGTGCCGTCGCTGCCGAAGCCGTTCGGATCGAGCGGGCGGTCGACGTCCTGCAGCGGGCGCATTTCTCCTTCCGGCGTCAGTTGCAGGATGCGGCCGCCGGCGCTGGCGGCGATGTACAGGTAGCCGTCGCGCGTGAGCGCCAGGCCCGCCGGACGCCGCAGCGGCGGCCTGGTCTCGCCTTCGAGCGGGATCGCCAGCGTGTCGACCGTGCCGTCGGGCTTGATGCGGCGCACCGCGTGGTTGCCGGTGTCGGCCACGTACAGCGTGCCGTCGCGGCCGGCCGCCAGCGCGCTCGGGGTGTCGAAGCCGGCGTCGAGCAGCGCGCCATCCAGCAGCCCGGGTTTGCCATTGCCGGCCAGCGTGGTCACCATGCCATCGGGCGCGATGCGGCGGATGCGGTCGTTGTAGGTGTCGGCCACGTAGACGATGCCGGCGTCGTCCACCGCGATGCCGACCGGGCCGTTAAACTGGGCCGCACGTCCAATGCCGTCCAGGTAGCCGGGGCTGCCGCTGCCGGCCACCGTGGTCACTGTTCCGTCGGGCGCCACCTTGCGGATCGCATGGTTGCCGGTGTCGGCCACGTACAGGTTGCCTTCATGGTCGAGCGCCAGGGCGGACGGGGTGTGGAAGGCGGCCGCGGCGCCGATGCCGTCGGCAAAGCCTTCCTTGCCGCCGGCCAGCGTCGAGACCGCGCCGTCGGGCTGGATCAGGCGGATGCGGTTGGCTTCGCCCCCGTCGGCCACGTAGACCGCGCCGCGCGCGCCGATGGCCACGCCATAGGGATCGCTGAAACGGCTGGCGCTGCCCGGCCCGTCGATCACGCCGTCGCGGCCGTCGCCCGCCAGCAGGCTCACCCGCGCCGGCCAGAATGGCGTGGTCTTCGCGACGGGCGGCGTCAGGATGGCCAGGGCGCCGGGGCGTTGTTCGATGGTATCGGTGAAGTAGACGGCCGTGCCGATGGCCAGGATGGCGGCGCCCACGAGCGCGGCGATGAGGGAAGTTCGTTTCACTGGTACGGCCGGATGATTGCTGAACCTGCAATCTTAGCCGAAACCACCGATGAGACAGAAAACAGGAGAGGTGGCGCCGCCGGACGTGGTCACGGCGGCGCGCAGGAGTTGCCTCGACAGGGAAAGGCCGCGGTCAGATACGCAGATCGTCCAGCGACTTGCCCTTGCCCAGCGCTTCCACGACCCATTTTGGCTGGCGGCCACGGCCGGTCCAGGTCTGGGAATTGTCGGCCGGGTTGTGGTATTGGGGATTCACCTTGGCGCCGCCGCCTGCTTTCTTGCTTTTGCCAGTGCCCTTGGCCAGCAATTCTTCCACCGAGATTCCCATATTCTGGGCGATCTCGAGAATCTGCTCGCGCGCTTTCTTGACGTCTTGCTGCTGGCGGTTTTTGATCTCCTTTTCGATATCGAATTGAAGACCCTTCAGCTCGGCGAGGTTATAACCCGACAGATCGATGTTTGCCATTTTGTTTCATCCTTGATTAGGTGATTCGATTCGTTTCGAAGTGCCGCGCAGCGATTTTACTATTTAATCGCCGAATATGAATGACAATCGTGCGCGGGGTGATTTCGAATCAAATACATGGCAAATCGTTAATGCATGTGGGGTTATTTTCCCAGGTTCTGGAGATGGGCAATTTCTTGTGAAACGGCGCGGGTCACGACCTGGCCCAGGGATTGATGCAGGCTCGCGCGAATTTCGGCCGAAAAACCCGCCATCGCTTTATCTACCGCTTCGGCGATGCCGTCGCGCAGCCGCTGTTCGAGCACGAAATCGATCCGGCCCTGCAATTGCTGCAGCACGCGTTCGGTCAGGCGTCGTTCCATGACGCTCCACTGCTCGCCGCTCCAGCGGTCGGCGGCCCGCCGTTCCAGGGCTTCCGGGGACTCCGCGTCGTCGGCGCCGTTCGTTCCGGTCGTGGCGCCGGCTGCCGCTGCCGCAGCGGGAGCGCTTGACGCCACTGGCGCGGCAGGCGCCGGCGAGTCGGCGACGACCTCGGTCAATACGGGAATGCTGGCATCGAAAGCGGGATCCTGGTTCATGTCTGTCCTGCGACGAAGTGGGTCAATGGATAGGATTGCCTTTTATAGGCGACATAGCGTTTGCGTCCCTCGGCGGCATCGTCTTCATCAAGCGAAATGATTTCGAACACGCGCGCGAATTGCGCGAAATTGTTCGGCGTGCGGCGCGTGAGGTTCACCAGCATATCGTGGTGCGGCAGCGTTGCGTCTTCATTATCGGTAATCACGATCGGCGTCTGCGGCGCCAGCGGATCGCCGGCCAGCACGTGCGGAATGAAATCGGTATCCCCCACGTTCCACAGCGCCGCATTCAATGCCTCGGCCTGTTCAGGGCTTTCTGCCAGCACCACGACTTTGGCGCGCGCGCCATATGCCTTGCGCGCCAGCCGGCAGGCATAGGACAGCTTATCGGGGATATTGGTATGGAAGTCGATCCGGGTCATGGCATCACTAAAAAGAGGAGGGCTTTCGCCCTCCGGTGCAGTTTCCTGCGCAGTTTTCCAAATGATCAGGCATTCATGCCGCTATGGCGCAGCAAAGCGTCGATCGAAGGTTCACGGCCGCGGAAGGCCTTGAACGATTCGAGCGCCGGCCGCGAGCCGCCCACGGCGAGGATCTCGCGGTGGAAGCGGCGTCCGGTGTCGAACAGGTCGGCTCCGGATTCGACGGCTTCTTCGAATGCGGCATAGGCGTCGCTGGATAACACCTCGGCCCATTTATAGCTGTAATAGCCGGCCGCGTAGCCGCCCGCGAAGATATGGCTGAACGAATGCTGGAAGCGGTTGAACGACGGCGGCGTGATGACGGCGAAGTTGCGGCGGATGTCGTCGACCAGTTCCTGCACCTGCTGGCTGTGCGGATCGAAATCGTAGTGCAGGTGCATGTCGATCAGCGAGAACTCGACCTGGCGCAGGGTCTGCATCCCGGACTGGAAGTTCTTCGCCGCCAGCATCTTGTCGTACAGCGCGCGCGGCAGCGGTTCGCCGGTCTTGTAGTGCGCGGTCATCTGCTGCAGCTTGTCCCACTCCCAGCAGAAGTTTTCCATGAACTGCGACGGCAGCTCCACCGCATCCCATTCGACGCCCGAGATGCCGGCCACCGACAGCTCTTCGACTTCGGTCAGCATGTGGTGCAGGCCGTGGCCGAATTCGTGGAACAGCGTGGTCACTTCGTCATGCGTGAACAGCGACGGCTGCAGCACGCCGTCCACCGTCGCCGGCGGCGTGAAATTGCAGACCAGGTAGGCGACCGGGGTCTGCACCGCGCCGCCAGAGAGCAGGCGGCGGCCGCGCGCATCGTTCATCCAGGCGCCCTGGGCCTTGCCGGCGCGCGCATACGGATCGAGGTAGAACTGGCCGACCAGCTGGCCGTTGCGCTCGATGCGGTAGAAGCGCACGTCCGGGTGCCATACGGGCGCCTCTTCGGGGATGACGTCGGCCTCGAACAGCTGGCGGATCACGCCGAACAGGCCTTGCAGCACCTTATGTTCGGGGAAGTATTCCTTCACTTCCTGGGCCGAGAAGGCATAGCGCTTCTCGCGCAGCTTTTCGGAAGCATAGGTGACGTCCCAGGATTGCAGATCATCGATGCCAAGCTCGGTGCGCGCGAACTCGCGCAGCTCGAGCAGGTCTTTCTCGGCGTACGGACGCGCGCGACGCGCCAGGTCTTCGAGGAATTCGATCACGTGCTGCGGGCTCTGCGCCATCTTGGCCACCAGCGAGACGTCGGCGAAGCTGCCGTAGTCGAGCAGGCGCGCTTCTTCGTTGCGCAGCTTGAGCAGGTTGACGATATTGGACGAGTTGTCCCACTTCTCGACCTCGGTGAACATGATGCCGGCATCCGACGCCTTGGTGGCGCTGGCGCGGTAGATCGTTTCGCGCAGCGCGCGGTTGTCGGCGAACTGCAGCACCGGGAAGTAGGACGGGAAGTGCAGGGTGAACAGCCAGCCGCTCTTGCCATCGCGCTCGGCGGCGGCCTTGGCGGCCTGCTTCACGTCGTCCGGCAGGCCCGCGAGTTCTTCTTCGTTCTCGACCACCAGCTTGTAGTCGTTGGTCGCGTCCAGCACGTTTTCCGAGAAGCGCGTCGACAATTGCGATTGCTGCTCCTGGATCTCGGCGAAGCGCGGCTTTTTATCTTCCGGCAGTTCGGCGCCGCCGAGGCGGAAGTCGCGCAGGGCGTTTTCGACGATGCGCTGGCGCACAGGGTTGAGGCTGTCCCAGTGCGGGCCATTACGCAGCTGCTTGTACTTGGCGAACAGCGCCTCGTTCTGGCCGATGGCAGTGGAGAACTCCACGACCTTCGGCTGGTTCTCGTTATAGGTGGCGCGCAGCTCGGGCGTGTCCACCACGTGGTTCAGGTGGCCGACCACGCCCCAGGCGCGGCCCAGGCGTTCGCTGGCGTCGTCGAGCGGGGCCAGGGTGTCCCAGGTGACGTCATCCACCGGGGCTTCGAGTTGCGCCACGATGGCATTGGCGTCAAGGATCAGCTGCTCGATGGCGGGCGTGACGTGCTCGGGCTTGATCGCGTCGAAGCGCGGCAGGCCGGAAAAGTCGAGGAGGGGATTGGTAGCGGTCGTCATCGTAGTCCTTCCATATTCGTTAATCACTGGTACGCCGAACGCTCATGCAGATGCCATGGCAGCCAATGAGCGGCCATGGCGCCATGACGGGCTTACGCCAGGCCTGGTTTCGGTTCCATGCCCGACGCCTGGCCCGCCGGCGGCTGGCCGCTGGCGTGCACGCGCTCCGCGGACTCGAGGGTATTCATCAACAACATCGTGATCGTCATCGGACCGACGCCGCCAGGCACTGGAGTGATGTGCGACGCCACCTCGGACACGCCCGCGAAATCGACGTCGCCGCATAGCTTGCCCGCGTCGTCACGGTTCATGCCGACGTCGATCACGATCGCGCCCGGCTTGACCATCTCTGCGGTGAGGGTATTGCGGCGGCCGACGGCGGCCACGATCACGTCGGCCTGGCGGGTGTGGTAGCCCAGGTCCGGCGTTGCGCTATGGCAGATGGTGACGGTGGCGTTGGCTTGCAAGAGCAACAGGGCCATCGGCTTGCCGACGGTATTCGAGCGGCCGATCACCACTGCGTGCTTGCCGCGCAGGTCGATGCCGGTGGTCTCGATCAGCTTCATGCAGCCGTACGGGGTGCAGGGGCGAAAGCCCGGCAGGTTGGCCACCAGCTCGCCGGCCGACAGCACCGAATAGCCGTCGACGTCCTTGGCGGTCGAGATGGCCTCGATGACTTTCGACGGGTCGATGTGCTTCGGCAGCGGCATCTGCACCAGGATGCCATGGATGGCCGGGTCCGCGTTCAATGCTGCAATGCGGTCGAGCAGGGCTTGCTCGGAAAGGTCGGCCTCGTATTTCTCGAGCACCGAATGGAAGCCCACGTCGCCGCAGGCCTTCACCTTGTTGCGCACATAGACCTGGCTGGCCGGATCTTCGCCGACCAGGATCACGGCCAGGCCAGGCTGCTTGCCGGCGGCGGTGAGTTTGGCGGCGCGCGCGGCGATATCTTCGCGCAGTTGTTTGGAAAGGAGGACTCCGTCGATCAGTTGTGCAGGCATGGTGAAAGCTCGTCGCTGGGCAAAAAGAGAATTATACGGCCCACGCATGCAATCTCCTCCTTTCAGCGTATAAATGGGCCGTTTTTTGCCGCCGATCAGGCGCTCCGGTATACGATGTTCATTGATCGAAAATCCAATGTTTCTCTATGAAAATTGTGCACTTGCAGCATGGGATTTTATATTGTGAAATGCCATACCGTAATTTGAAAATGCCAAAATCCACTGGTAGAATCCATTGGTTTATCTAAAAAGATAGTCTGAAATTTCACCACTCGCCGCCAGCCTGCGCAGGGATCGGGTCGGGGCGCACCACTCTAGGAGACGCATGACATGTCAGCTCAACTCGACCAGTTGACCGCGCAAGCCGCCAATGATCCGGACGCGATCGAGACCAAGGAATGGCTCGATGCGCTGGAAGCGGTGATCGAACATGAAGGGACCGAGCGCGCCCATTACCTGATGGAGCGCCTGGTGGACCTGGCGCGCCGCCGTGGCGCCCACGTTCCGTTCTCGAGCAATACCGCCTACGTCAACACCATCCCGGCCCACCTGAACCAGAATTCGCCGGGCAATCTCGAATACGAAGAGCGCCTGCGCTCGTGGATGCGCTGGAACGCGATGGCGATGGTCGTCAAGGCCAACCGCGCCGACGGCGACCTGGGCGGCCACATCTCGTCCTTCGCCTCGCTGGCGAACATGCTGGGCACCGGCTTCAACCACTTCTGGCACGCCCCGACCGAAGACCACGGCGGCGACCTGCTGTACATCCAGGGCCACTCCTCGCCCGGCATCTACGCGCGCGCCTTCCTCGAAGGCCGCCTCTCCGAAGAGCAGCTGCTGAACTTCCGCCGCGAAGTCGACGGCAAGGGCCTGTCGTCGTACCCGCACCCGAAACTGATGCCGGACTTCTGGCAGTTCCCGACCGTGTCGATGGGCCTGGGCCCGCTGATGGCGATCTACCAGGCGCGCTTCCTGAAGTACCTGCACGCGCGCGGCATCGCCAAGACCGACAACCGCAAGGTCTGGGTCTTCTGCGGCGACGGCGAGATGGACGAGCCGGAATCGATGGGCGCGATCGGCATGGCCGCGCGCGAGCAGCTGGACAACCTGGTCATGGTCGTCAACTGCAATCTGCAGCGCCTGGACGGTCCGGTGCGCGGCAACGGCAAGATCATCCAGGAACTGGAAGCCGACTTCCGCGGCGCCGGCTGGAACGTCGTCAAGGTCATCTGGGGCTCGCAGTGGGATCCGCTGCTGTCGCAGGACAAGGAAGGCATCCTGCAGCGCGTGATGATGGAAACCGTCGACGGCGAATACCAGAACTACAAGGCCAAGGACGGCGCCTACGTGCGCAAGCACTTCTTCGGCAAGCATCCGAAGCTGCTCGAGATGGTCTCGAAGATGAGCGACGACGACATCTGGCGCCTGACCCGCGGCGGCCACGATCCGCACAAGATCTACGCCGCCTTCAAGAACGCGCAAGAAAACAAGGGTTCCCCGACCGTCCTGCTGGTCAAGACCGTCAAGGGCTTCGGCATGGGCAAGTCGGGCGAGGCGCGCAACACCGCGCACCAGACCAAGAAGCTGGACGACCAGGCGATCCGCGACATGCGCGACCGCTTCAATATCGCCATCCCCGACGACAAGCTGGCCGACATCCCGTTCTTCAAGCCGGCCGACGACGCGCCCGAGATGGTGTACCTGCACGAGCGCCGCAAGGCCCTGGGCGGCTACCTGCCGCAGCGCCGCGAGAAGGCCGACGAGCAGCTGACCGTGCCGAAGCTGGAATCGTTCAAGGGCGTGCTCGAGCCGACCCCTGAAGGCCGCGAGATCTCGACCACCCAGTCGTACGTGCGCGTGATCACCAGCCTGCTGAAGGACGAAAGCATCGGCCAGCGCATCGTGCCGATCCTGGTCGACGAATCGCGCACCTTCGGCATGGAAGGCCTGTTCCGCCAGATCGGCATCTTCAACCAGCAGGGCCAGTTGTACGAGCCGGTCGACCGCGACCAGGTGATGTACTACCGTGAAGACAAGGCAGGCCAGATCCTGCAAGAGGGCATCAACGAAGCGGGCGGCATGAGCTCGTGGATCGCGGCGGCGACTTCGTACTCGTCGAACAACCGCACGATGATCCCGTTCTACACCTTCTACTCGATGTTCGGCATGCAGCGCGTGGGCGACCTGGTCTGGCTGGCCGGCGACATCCGTGCGCGCGGCTTCCTGATGGGCGGCACCGCCGGCCGCACGACGCTGAACGGCGAAGGCCTGCAGCACGAAGATGGCCACAGCCACGTGATCGCCGCGACCGTGCCGAACTGCCTGCCGTATGACCCGACCTTCGGTCACGAAGTCGCCGTCATCATCCAGGACGGCCTGCGCCGCATGGTGGAAGAACAGGAAGACGTGTTCTACTACATCACCATCATGAACGAGAACTACTCGCATCCTGGCCTGAAGCCGGGCCAGGAAGAGGGCATCCTGAAGGGCATGTACCTGCTGCAGGAAGGCGCCGCGATCACTGGCGACAAACCTGCGCCGCGCGTGCAGCTGATCGGCTGCGGCACCATCCTGCGCGAGTCGATCTTCGCCGCCGAGCTGCTCAAGAACGACTGGGGCGTCGATGCGGACGTGTGGTCGGCGCCTTCGCTGACCCTGCTGGCGCGCGACGGCCAGGACGCCGAGCGCTGGAACATGGTCAACCCGGAACTGCCGCAGCGCGTGCCGTACGTGACTTCGCTGCTGCAGAACACCAGCGGCCCGATCGTCGCGACCACCGACTACATGCGCATGTTCGCCGAGCAGATCCGCGCCTTCATGCCGAAGGACCGCACCTATAAAGTGCTGGGCACCGACGGCTTCGGTCGCTCGGATTCGCGCGTCAAGCTGCGCGAGTTCTTCGAGGTGAACCGCTACTACGTCACGGTCGCCGCGCTGCGCGCCCTGGCCGACGAAGGCAAGATCGACCGCGCCATCGTGTCGCAGGCGATCGCCAAGTACGGCATCGACCAGAACAAGCCGAATCCGGTGACCCAGTAAATGCTCATGCAGGCCGTTTCTTCCTGTCGGAAGCGGCCTGCCTAGGCTAACTCGAATAAAAAATTTGGAGCTAACACTATGAGCGTTGTGGAAGTCAAAGTCCCCGATATCGGCGACTTCAAGGAAGTCGAAGTCATCGAACTGATGGTCAAGCCGGGCGACACCATCAAGGTCGACCAGTCGCTGGTGACCGTCGAGTCGGACAAGGCCAGCATGGAAATCCCGTCGAGCCATGCCGGCGTCGTGAAAGAGATCAAGGTGAAGGTCGGCGACAAGGTCGCCGAAGGTTCGCTGGTGCTGCTGCTCGAGGAAGCGGGCGGCGCCGCCGAAGCGCCTGCCGCCGCCGCTCCTGCGGCTGCTGAAAAACCGGCTGAAAAACCTGCCGAAGCGCCGGCCGCAGCCGCCCCAGCGGCATCCGGCGGCCCGGTCGACGTGACCGTGCCCGACATCGGCGACTTCAAGGAAGTCGAAGTCATCGAACTGATGGTCAAGGTCGGCGACACGATCAAGGTCGACCAGTCCCTGATCACGGTCGAGTCGGACAAGGCCAGCATGGAGATCCCGTCGAGCCATGCCGGCGTCGTGAAGGAACTGAAAGTGAAGGTCGGCGACAAGGTCGCCAAGGGCTCGCTGGTGCTGGTCGTGGAAGCGACCGGCGGCGCATCGGCTGCTCCTGCCGCCGCGCCCGCACCTGCCGCTGCTCCGGCAGCCGCACCTGCCGCTGCTCCAGCAGCTGCGCCAGCACCGGCGCCAGCGCCTGCCGCAGCACCTGCGCCAGCCGCCGCGCCGGGCGTCACCGGCTCGAAAGCCCACGCCTCGCCATCGATCCGCAAGTTCGCGCGCGAACTGGGCGTCGACCTGGGCCGCGTGCCGGGCACCGGTCCGAAGGGCCGCATCACCCAGCAGGACGTGCAGACGTTCGTGAAGGGCGTGATGTCCGCGCCGGCCGCCGCTGCGCCTGCGGCAGCGGGTGGCGGCGCCGGCATCGGCGGCATCAGCCTGTTGCCATGGCCGTCGCTCGACTTCTCGAAATTCGGTCCGACCGAAACCGTGCCGCTGTCGCGCATCAAGAAGATCTCGGGCCCGAACCTGCATCGCAACTGGGTCATGATCCCGCACGTGACGCACTTCGACGAAGCCGACGTGACCGACCTGGAACAGTTCCGCGTCGATTCGAACGCCGCGCTGGCCAAGCAGAAGTCCGCAGTCAAGCTGACCATGCTGGCCTTCGTGATCAAGGCGAGCGTCGCCGCGCTCAAGAAGTTCCCGCAATTTAACGCGTCGCTGTCGGAAGACGGCGCGGCCCTGATCACCAAGCAGTACTACAACATCGGCTTCGCGGCCGACACCCCAAATGGCCTGGTGGTGCCGGTCGTGAAGGATGCGGACAAGAAGACGATCTCGCAGATCGCCGTCGAAATGGGCGAGCTCTCGGGCCAGGCGCGCGAAGGCAAGCTGCCGCCGACCGCGATGCAGGGCGCGACCTTCACCATCTCGTCGCTGGGCGGCATCGGCGGCACCAACTTCACGCCGATCATCAACGCGCCGGAGCTGGCGATCCTGGGCCTGTCCAAGTCGGCGATGAAGCCGGTGTGGGACGGCTCGAGCTTCCAGCCGCGCCTGATGCTGCCGCTGTCGCTGTCGTACGACCACCGCGTGATCGACGGCGCCGGCGCCGCGCGCTTCGCCGCCTACCTGGCCGAAGTGCTGGCCGATATGCGCAAGACCCTTCTGTGATTGGAGCGCACTGATGAGCACTGTTGAAGTGAAAGTCCCGAACATCGGCGACTTCAAGGACGTCGAAGTGATCGAGCTGATGGTCAAGCCGGGCGACACGATCAAGGTCGACCAGTCCCTGGTCACCGTCGAATCGGACAAGGCCAGCATGGAGATCCCGTCGACCCACGCGGGCGTGGTCAAGGAAGTCAAGGTCAAGGTCGGCGACAAGATCAATGAAGGCGACCTGCTGCTGAGCATTGAAGAATCGGGCGCGGGCGCGCCTGCCGCCGACAAGTCGGCTGAAAAGCCGGCAGAAAAGCCGGCCGCGCAGATCGGTGCGCAAGCCGCGGCGCCGACCGCCGCCGCCGCGCCGACCGATTCGTATGCGCCGGCGCACCCGGCGCCGGCCGCCCAGCCGGGCGCCGCACCTGCGCCGAATGCGTCGAGCTACTCGGGCCAGGTCGACATCGAATGCGAGATGATGGTGCTGGGCGCCGGTCCTGGCGGCTATTCGGCCGCCTTCCGCGCCGCCGACCTCGGCATGAACACCGTGCTGGTCGAGAAGTACGCGACCCTGGGCGGCGTGTGCCTGAACGTCGGTTGCATTCCATCGAAGGCGCTGCTGCACGTGGCGCACATCATGGATGAAACCGCGCACATGGCCGACCTGGGCGTCTCGTTCGCCAAGCCGCAAGTCGACATCGACAAGCTGCGCGCGCACAAGGATGGCGTGATCAAGAAGATGACCGGCGGCCTGGCCTTCATGGCCAAGGCGCGCAAGGTCAATGTGGTGCAGGGCGTGGGCCAGTTCCTCTCCCCGAACCACATCGAAGTCACCGGTCCCGATGGCGGCAAGAAGGTCGTGGCCTTCAAGAAGGCGATCATCGCCGCCGGCTCGTCGGTGGTGAAGCTGCCGTTCGTGCCGGAAGATCCGCGCATCGTCGATTCCACCGGCGCGCTGGAACTGCGCCAGGTGCCGAAGAAGATGCTGGTCATCGGCGGCGGCATCATCGGCCTGGAAATGGCGACCGTCTATTCGTCGCTGGGTTCGCGCATCGACGTGGTCGAGATGATGGATGGCCTGATGCAGGGCGCCGACCGCGAGGCGGTCAAGGTCTGGCAGAAGTTCAATGCCCACCGCTTCGATAACATCATGCTGAAAACCAAAACCGTCGGCGTGGAAGCGCTGCCGGAAGGGATCAAGGTCACCTTCGAAGCGGCCGAAGCCGGCGCCACTTCGCCGGAACCGCAGCTGTACGACCTGGTGCTGGTGGCCGTGGGCCGCAGCCCGAACGGCAAGAAGATCTCTGCCGACAAGGCCGGCGTGACGGTGACCGACCGCGGCTTCATCCCGGTCGACGGCCAGATGCGCACCAATGTGCCGCACATCTTCGCCATCGGCGACCTGGTGGGCCAGCCGATGCTGGCGCACAAGGCGGTGCACGAGGCGCACGTGGCGGCCGAAGCAGCGCTCGACAAGAAGACCCACTTCGACGCCAAGGTGATCCCGTCGGTCGCGTACACCGATCCCGAAGTGGCATGGGTCGGCCTCACCGAGGACGAAGCCAAGCAGAAGGGCATCAAGGTCGAGAAGGGCCACTTCCCGTGGAACGCCAGCGGCCGCGCGGTCGCCAACGGCCGCGACGAAGGCTTCACCAAGCTGCTGTTCGATGCCGAGACCCACCGCATCGTCGGCGGCACCATCGTCGGCACCAATGCCGGCGACATGATCGGCGAGATCGCGCTGGCGATCGAGATGGGCGCGGACGGCGTGGACATCGGCAAGACCATCCACCCGCACCCGACCCTGGGCGAGTCGATCGGCATGGCGGCCGAAGCCTACGAAGGCGTCTGCACCGATTTGCCGCCGCCGAAGAAGCGTTGATCGCGGCAAGCGCATGACAGGGACGGGACCAGCGATGGTCCCGTTTTTTTACATCTGCCGGAACACGTCCATGTAGTTGCGGCTCACCACCAGCTGCTCATCGCGCCCCTTGAGCTTCACATGCAAGCGTCCGCGAAAATCGGTGCGCGTGCCCGCCACGTGGCGCGCCGCCACGATCACCCCACGGTGGATCTGCCAGAACTGTTGCGGGTCCAATTGCTCCTTTAACTGCCGCAGCGGCGTGCGGATCAGGCTTTCGCCATCCGGCAGGAATACGCTGGTGTACTTGTCGTTGCTCTGGAAATAGATCACTTCCTCGACCGCGATCAGGCGCGTTTCCTGGCCCGCCGCGGCGCGGATCCATTGCAGCGGTGCGGGCGCGGCCGGGGTGGCCGGAACGCCGGCCCCCAGCTGGCGCAGCAGCGCCTGCAGGGCGTCCGCCGGCAGCGCTGGCGCCGGCGCCGACAGCGCGGCGCGCAGTCGCTCGACGGTGCGCGCCAGCCGCTCCTGGCGTATCGGCTTCAGCAGATAATCGAAGGCCTCGTGCTCGAAGGCCTGGGCCGCGTAATGCTCGTGGGCGGTGGTGAACACCACGCGCGGCGCGTTGCCGCCGGCGCACAGCCGCGCGGCCAGGTCGATCCCGGTCAGGCCCGGCATCTGGATGTCCAGGAACGCCACCTGCGGCGCCAGCTCGTCGATCAGGCGCAGCGCTTCGATGCCGTTCGGGGCGCGCACGATCTCGAGCCCGGGCCAGGCTTCGCGCAGCTGGGTGGCGAGATAGTCGAGCAAATGGGGTTCGTCGTCGGCGATCAGGGCAAGGCAGCGGTCGATGATGTCACCTCGGTGTGGGAAAGGGGGAGCAGCAGGCGCGCGACCACGCCGCCGCCGGGATTGTCGAGCGGCTCCAGGCGCGCGCCCGGCCCATGCAGCTGGCGCACACGCTCGCGCAGATTGGACAGGCCGACGCCGCCGCCGGGACGCGGCGGCGCGGCCACCAGCCCGCGCCCGCTGTCGCGCACCTCGACCCGCAACACGCCGTCGTCGACGGCGGCGCGCAGCACGATCTCGCCGCCGTCCACCTTGGGTTCCAGTCCGTGCATGACGGCGTTCTCGACCAGCGGCTGGATCAGCATCGGCGCGATCGGCAGCGTGCGGCAGGCGTTGTCCGCTTCGATGCGCCAGCGCAGGCGCTGGCCCATGCGCACGCCCAGCACGTCGAGATAGTTTGCCGCCAGATCCAGTTCAGCCCCGAGCGTGGCGCTGCCGGCGCGGCTGGCGGCCAGGCTGGCGCGCAGGTAGTCGATGAAGCGCTCCAGCATGCGCCGCGCCTGGGCCGGCTGGGTATCGATCAGGCTGACCACATTGGCCAGCGTGTTGTACAGGAAGTGCGGCTCGATCTGGGCCTGCAGCGCGCGCAGCTGGGCCTCGGCCAGCAGCCGCGCCGTGGTCGCCATCTGCTCTTGCCGGCGCGCCTCCAGGGTCTGGCGTTCGATGCGGCGCTCGCCGGCGACCAGCACCATCAGGATGGCCACGCCGATCGCCAGGCCAAAGGCCAGCAGGGCCCCGAGCGCGTCGGCATTCAGGATGGGCATGGCGCCGCGCAGGATGGCGCCCGAGACGGCGATGCCGAAGGCGGCGCACAGCACGATCGCGGCCAGGTCGAGCAGGCGCGCATTCGTCCGGCTGGTGGTCGGCGGCACCACCTTCTCCAGCACCCGCAGCGCGCCATGAATGGGGAAGCCGACGCAGTGCGACGCCAGCAGGCTGTAGCCGAACAGCGTGAGGAACGACGCGCGCCAGTTGCCGAAGGTGGTCAACGCCAGCGAGATCCCGAGCGCGATCAGCGTATTCCACAGCGCGGTATAGAGCAGGTCGCGCGCGGCCGAGCGCGGCCAGCGCCGGAATACCGGGAACAGTTCCAGCGGGTGGCCGCGCCTGTGCGCGGAGGTCGGAGCGGATAGTTTCATGCTGTTAAGAAATTACCATGAAAGCAGTGCGGTGCGCGATAGGGAAGTCGCGCCAGCGCCACCGGCCCATCCTTGACGCCGGCGGCGTCGAACACCGTCATCACCGTGACGCCGGCGCGCAAGTCCTGGGCCACGCCGACCAGGTAGCCATCGAGCTCCGAGCGCGCGTTGCGGCGCGGGACCAGCACGTGTTCCTCGACCTGCCAGCCGGCGCCGAAGACGTAACCATCGACCTTGCCGGTGTCAAGATCGACCAGGTTGACGCTGTCGAGCCGCAGGTCGGGCGAGGCGCCGCTGGCGCCCAGCAGGGCGAGGCGGCGGTGGCGCGCCATCGCCACCTGCGGCATCACGCGCGGGAATTCGCTGGCGCCGAACAGGCGCTCGGTGCGCGCCTGGCCGCCGGCATAGTCGAGCGTGACCTGCACGGTGCGGCTGCGCGGCGGCGTATGCTCCCCGCGCATCACGCTGCCCACCCCGGCCAGCGCGTCGCCCTCGTGCAGCACCACGTCGAAGCGGGTGCAGTCGCCGTCTTCCCAGGCATTCCCGAAGTGGAACACCATCGTTGGCGGCAGTTCGAAGACCTGGCGCAGCGCCAGCGTGTCCTTGGCGATCACGATCACCCGCGCCGCACGTTCACTGTTCCAGACATGGCGGTCGGCGAAACTCAGGCGCGCATCGTTCCGCAGATCGTAGGGTGGCACGACGAAGATCAGGTGCTTTGCGCTCACCACGAAATCATGCACCATCGCCAGTTGCGGCACCGGCAGCAGGGCGGTGCGCAGCACCTGGCCCCGGGCGCCGATCTGGTACAGCGCCAGGCGGTTGGCGCCGGGCAGCGTGCCGAAGTTCCACATGCCGCCCTGCGGATCGAGCTTGGGGTGGGCCGAGAACGGCATCGCGCGCAGTTCGTCACTCCAGGTCTTGATGCCGCGCGTGGCCAGCGACTCCGGATCGAGTTCGGTCGCCGAGCCGCCTTCCCACAACGCATACAGCCGGCCGTCGAACGGCAGCAGATTGGTGTTGGCGGCGTTCATGGTGTCGTTGTCGCGCACGCCCCGGCGCGTCACGAGCGTGCCGAAGGCCGGATACAGGAACCGGCCGGCCGCGCTTTCTTCGACGTAGCGCTGGGTCTCGACGAAGCGGCCCCGGTGGCGCACCTTGCCGTCGGCCACGGTCCAGGCCTGGGCGAAGCCGTCGCCGTCGAACCAGTGGTGATAGCGTTCGCCTTTCATCTCGAAGCGGCCCGGCCCGTTGCGGTAGAAGGTGCCGCGCAGGTCGCGCGGCAGGCGGCCCCTGACGGCGGCGTCGCCTTCCTGGTTGCCGGCCTGGTTGGCGTAGACCGCCAGCGACGGGTCGCGCGCCAGGGCGGCGTGGAAGCGCTGGTGGGTGGCCTCGTCGGCGCGGACCGCCGGGGCGAGGGCGAGGGCGCCGAGTGCGGCGCCGGCATGCAAAAAGGAGCGGCGGTCCATGGCGGCCTCAGCGCACGGTGATGCGGATGGCGTTGCCGCCCTGCGGCAGGTCGATGCGGGCAGCCTCGAAGGCCGGCGGCCCCATATTGCCCAGCGCATCGTTGCTGAAGCCGGTCGCCTCGACCGGGATGCCCATCATGTTCTGGTCCAGCTTGCCGTTGTCGTTGGCGTCATGGTAGGCGGCGATGGCGTACTGGCCGGCGGCCAGGTCCTTGAGCGCGAAGGTGGCGCCGCCATCCCGGACGGGCGCGCTGGCGCTGTGCAGCGGGCGCTTGAGGAAGCGGTCGGCGCTGTCGAACAGGGCGATCTTCACGCTGCCGCCGTCGCCGCGCGCGCCGTCGACCTGGATCGACAGGTCGGCGGCGTGGCTGGCGGCGGCGCTGGACAGCAGGGCAGGCAGAAGGGCAAGGCGGTGCATGAAAGTCTCCGTTGAGTGGTCGATAGGGCCATTCTGGAAGAGCGAACCGCGCCCCGCCGCGGTTTGCGACGAGGCGGCGCCGGGCGGCGCGAAATGCACGGATACGGCGCGAATCGTCATCAAGAGAGAGCGCCACGTGCGCCGCTTGCCAGCGCCTGGCAAAAGCCTATGATGAGGGAGTACGGCGGGAAATGCGGCGGCAAGCCGACTTGCCGCGCCCGCGTTCAGAGGAGGGCAAGATGGACGAGCACTGCAACGAGTACGTCGGGACCGTCTACGTGTTACCGGAAACCCGCTGTTTCGAACTCCATACCACGGTCCACGGCGCGCCGGCGACCATCTGCGGCACGGTGTCCCAGCTGCTGGCCTCGCAGTTCAGCCAGTACGTGCCGGGCGCCATCGGCACCGTCGATCCGCAGCAGGTGGCGGTCCGGCCGCGCCGGGTCGAGGTGCTGACCCGCGAACTGCACGAGCGCCACCGGGCGCCGCGCAAGGTGCACCTGCTCACGCGCGTGCATGACGTGGAAGAGCAGGCCAGGCCGGTGCCCGTGTCGGCCGTCTGACGAGCACCATAAAAACGAAAATGCCGCCCGGCTTGCACCGGACGGCATTGTGTTGGAGGCGACTTTGCTTCAGCTAAAGCTGACGAAGCGCTCCGGGATATCGATCGTGCCGGCCTTGGCGGCGGCGGCATAGGACCGCATTTCAGCGATCACGGCTTCCATCTGGTCGGCGCCAGGGTTTTCGATAAAGTTTTTCATGCGTTCTTGCAGCGATGCCTGTTGATCACGCCATTCGTATCTGGACGACTTGCTCATGCTTTCTCCTCGCGGTCTCACCGCTGTTATTGATATTCACGACACCCTCTGTGAAGGCTTACAGAGTGCCACAAAAATGCCCGTTGTGTCCGTGCGATGCCGCACTTAGTCATCCAGCTCCCGTGATTATTTAACAGTTCTTCAGAACGCTGGCATAAAACAGCTCGAGACGCGCCGCCAGCTCGCGTCGCGCCTCCTCGCGCGTGGGTTTGGTGTCGGGGAACAAGAAGCGCCCGATCGGATCGCCACAGATGCAGCCGATCAGATGGATCGGCAGCAATTCCAGCGGCACCTCGTCGCGCAGCTGGCTGCGGATGTCCGGGCGCGAAAAGAAACGGTACAGCATCTCGCGCGTCAGGCGCGGCCCGCCCTCATAGAAAGCCTCCGCCAGTTCCGGATTGCTGGCGGCTTCGGCGATCACCACGCGCTGCATGGCCATCGTATCGGGGTCGACCAGCAGATCGTAGAAGTCGCGCGCGAAGTCGTCGACGATCGCGCGCAGCGGCCGGGTGTCGGCGTCCATGCTGTGTCCTGCAAACAGGCGTTCGCGCCGTGAGGCGAGCACGGCCTTGAGCAGGCCGGCCTTGCCGCCGAACTTCACATAGATCGTGCGCACCGCCACCCGCGCCTCGCGGGCGATGGCTTCCAGGCTGACCTTGGTATAGCCATGGCGCAGGATGAGGCAGCCCGCGGCCTCGATCAATTCCTGGGTGCGGGCCTCGACTTCCGACGCCTTCGGGCGGCCGGCGGATTTGACGGTCGCCGGGGTTTCACTCTGTGCTTTGCTCATGGCAAGGACTCTAGTGCAAACCAAAATGAAACGCAACCGTTTCATTTCTTGACTTCCCCGTGTTGCTGGCAAATAATGCGATGAATTCATTTCATTTCATTTTCCGGAGCTTTTCCATGGCAGAGATGCACAGCACGGCAGGGCAGGCGCCCGCGGCACAGACCCCAGCGGGCGCGGCGCCAGGCAGCGGGCCCGGCAAGAGCGGGCCCAACAAGCGCGTGCTGGTCGTGGTCGGCCTGATCGCGCTGGCCGCGATCGGCGCCGGCGGACGCATGTGGTACCGCAGCCATCACTTCGTCGAGACCGAAAATGCCTATGTCACCGGGCGCGTGCACCAGGTGTCGTCGCGCGTGGCCGGCGTGGTCACCAAGGTCCTGGTGGACGACAACCAGCTGGTGAAGGCGGGCGACACGATCGCCGAGCTGGATCCGGTCGACCACGCCGTGCGTGTCGAGCAGATCGAAGCCCAGATCGCCAGCATGCAGCAGCAGCTCAAGCAGGCCGAGGCGCAGATCGAGCAGGTGCGCGCCCAGGCCGCCGGCGCTAGCGCCCAGGTCAAGCAGTCCCAGGCCCAGTTGCTGCGGGCGCGCCAGGACGCCGAACGCTTCGGCCAGCTGTACAACGAGACCATGAAGGCGGTCTCGAAGGCCGAGGTGGATGCCTCGAACGCCGCGCGCGACGCCGCCGTGGCCGACCTGGCCGCGCGCCGCGACAACGCCGCCGCGGCGCAAGCCCAGATCGGCGCTGCCGAGGCGGGCCGCGACGTGCTCAAGGCGCAGGTCAAGGTATTGCAGGCGCAGTGGAAGGAAGCGCAGCAGCAGCTGGCCTACAACCGCATCGTGGCGCCGGTGGACGGCCGCGTCGGCCGCCGCAGCGTCGAAGTCGGCGCCCGCGTGCAGCCGGGCCAGGCGATGCTGGCCGTGGTCGAGGACAACGTCTGGGTGGTCGCCAACTTCAAGGAAACCCAGCTCGCCGGCCTGGCGCCGGGACAGATGGTCAATCTCGAGGTCGACGCGCTGCCCGAGCATCACCTGGTGGGCCGCGTGGACAGCTTCGCCCCGGCCTCGGGCAACCAGTTCGCGCTGCTGCCGGCCGATAACGCGACCGGCAACTTCACCAAGATCGTGCAGCGCGTGCCGGTCAAGATCACGCTCGACCCGCAGGACGTGAAAAAATACGCCGGCCGCCTGGTGCCCGGCATGTCGGTGGTGGCCGAGGTCGAACTGGGCCAGGACGTCAAGCCGACCCAGACCGCCGCCGCGCACTAAGCGCTTGCCATGACGACCCTGAGCAAACCCGCCGCAGCCGGCCCGACATCGGGGGCAGTCCCCGGCGCGCCTGCGAATGGCGCCGCGGTCGACCTGCGCACCTGGATCGCGATCGCCGCCGGCATGCTGGGCGCCTTCATGGCGGTGCTCGACATCCAGATCACCAACTCTTCGCTGCGCGACATCCTCGGCACCCTGTCGGCCACGCAGGAAGAAGGCTCATGGATCTCGACCGCCTACCTGTGCGCCGAGATCGTCGTGATCCCGCTGACGGCGCTGTTCACGCGCGCCTTCGGCGTGCGCAACTACATGATCGGCACCACCGCGCTGTTCCTGGTGTTCTCGACCCTGTGCGGCGCGGCCTGGAGCCTGGAGAGCATGATCGTGTTCCGCATGCTGCAGGGCTTCACCGGCGGCGCGCTGATCCCGATGGCGATGACCCTGGTGATGACCCTGCTGCCGCCGTCGAAGCGCGCCACCGGCATGGCCATCTTCGGCCTGACCGCGACCCTGGCGCCGGCCATGGGCCCGACCCTGGGCGGCTACCTGTCGGAGCTGTATGGCTGGCCGTCGATCTTCTACATCAACTGGGTGCCGGGCGTGCTGCTCATCGCCGGCATGGCCTGGGGCCTGAATCCCGAGAAGGCCAACCTCAGGACGCTGGTGAAGGCCGACTGGCTCGGCATCGCGCTGATGGCGATGGGCCTGGCCTGCCTGACGATCTTCCTGGAAGAAGGCAATTCGAAGGACTGGTTCGATTCGAGCTTCATCGTGACCTTCGCCGCGCTCTCGCTCACGGGCCTCCTGGGCTGGGTGGCGCTGAGCTTCTCGAAGCCGGAACCGTTCGTCAACCTGCGCCTCTACGGCCAGCGTAATTTTTTGGTGGCGACCACGCTGTCGGCGGTGATCGGCATGGGCCTGTATGGCTCCTCTTATCTGTTGCCGCTGTACCTGGGCCAGATTGCCGGCTATACGCCGATGCAGATCGGCGAAGTGATCGCCTGGGTCGGCCTGCCCCAATTGCTGGTGATGCCGTTCGCGGCCAAATTGTCCTCGAAAGTGGACAACCGCATCCTGTGCAGCTTCGGCCTGTTCATGTTCGGCATCTCGTGCATCATGAATTCGTTCATGGACGCCACCACCGGCTACGACCAGCTGATGTGGACGCAAGTCGTGCGCGCCATCGGCCAGCCGTTCGTGATGCTGACCCTGTCGAACTTCGCGATGTCCGGCCTGTCGCCGCGCGACATGGGATCGGCCTCGAGCCTGTTCAACATGACCCGCAACCTGGGCGGCTCGATCGGCATCGCGCTCCTGGCGACCTCGCTCACCAACCGCGAACACTTCCACTCGGCGCGCCTGGGCGAAGCGGTCTCCAGCTATGCGCCCGCGACCCAGGAACGCCTCGATGTGCTGACCCAGGGCTTCATCGCCAAGGGCATCGATCCCGCCAGCGCCGCCGATCAGGCGCTCGCCGTGGTCGACCGCCTGGTGCGGCGCGAAGCCTATGTGATGGCCTATAACGACGGCTTCTGGATCATCGGCATGATCCTGCTCGGCTGCATCGCGGCGATCTGGATGGCCGACAAGGTCAAGTCGCCTGGCGGTGGTGGCGGTGGCCACTGATATTGAATTCGAATGAAGAGATCAACCATGTTCAAACCTCTCGCCACCGTCATCGCGATCGGCGCACTGCTCGCCGGCTGCACCACGCTCGGCCCGGATTTCAAGGCGCCGGATGCGCCGGCGCAATCTGCGTTCCGCCATCTCGACGCGGGCAGCGACAGCGCGCGCCTGCCGGCCTGGTGGACCGTGTTCCATGACGCCACCCTCGACAGCCTGGAGGCGCGCGCGCTGCGCGACAATCCGGGCGTGCAGGCCGCGGCCCAGCGCCTGCTGCAGGCGCAGGCGCAACTCGGCGTGGTGCGCGCCGGCCAGCTGCCGAGCGTCTCGCTCGGCGCCGGCGTGTCCAATAGCCGGACCTCGGCCGAAACGTCGCAGGGCCTGGCCCTGGGCGGGCGCTCGATCGAGGGCAATAACTATAGCGTCGGCGCGTCGCTGTCGTATGAGCTCGACCTGTGGGGCCGCGTGCGCCGCGTCGTCGAGGCCAGCGATGCGCAGGCGCTGGCGGCGCAGGATGACCGCGACGGCGTGATCCTGCTGCTGTCGAGCCAGGTCGCGTCGTCGTACTGGCAGCTGCGCGGCCTGGATGCCGAGCGCGCGATCCTGGAGGACGCCCTCGCCACCCGCCGCGAGTCGCAGCAACTGGTCGAGGCCCGCTTCCATGCCGGCCTGTCGAACGAGCTGGACGTGTCGCGCGCGCGCATCGAGCGCGCCAACGCCGAAGCCGACCTGCACGAAGTGCAGCGCCAGCGCAACCTGGTGGAGCACGCGCTGGCCACGCTGGTGGGCAGCACGCCCAGCGCGCCGTTGCTGGCGGCAGCGGACGTGCAACTGCCGCAGCCGCCCGCGATTCCCGTCGGCCTGCCGGCCAGCCTGGTGGGCCAGCGGCCCGACCTGGCGGCCAGCGTGGCGCAGCTGAAGGCGGCCAACGCCCAGATCGGCGTGGCCGAAGGCGCCTTCTATCCGGCGCTGTCGCTGACCGGGAATTTCGGCTATGCCTCGCAAAGCCTGAACGACCTGACGAGCGGCGGTGCGCGCCAGTTCTCGGCCGGCCCGCTGGCGCTGTCGCTGCCGATCTTCGATGGCGGACGCAATCGCGCCAACCTGGCGCTCGCCAGGGCGCGCTACGACGAGGCGGTGGCCAACCACCAGACGACATTGTTGACGGCGCTGCGCGAGGTCGAAGACGCGCTGTCCGACCTGCAGCAACGCCAGAAGCAGGGAGACGTGCAAGCGCAGTCGCAGGAGGCCGCGGCGCGCGCGCTGCTGGTGGCGCAGGCGCGCTACGAGCGCGGCGTGTCGACCTATCTCGACGTGACCGACGCCCAGCGCAGCACGCTGGCGGCGGACCGCGCCGCGGCCCAGATCCGCACCCAGCGCCTGCTGGCGACGGTGGCGGTGGCGCGCGCGCTCGGCGGCGGTTGGGAGCAGGGAGAGGCGCTGGCGACGGTGCGATAATGGTCCGGTTGTCATCCACGACCCGAGAGACCATGAAAACCATCCTCGCACCACTCGTCCTGTGCGCCGCCATCGGCGCCGCTGTTGCCCCGACCGTGCAGGCGCAAACAGCGCCCGCGGTCGCCAGCGCCGACCAGCTGCACGCCATGGCGAAACGCTTCGCGCCGGTCGAGCTGCGCGCCGACGTGTCGCATCTCTCGAAGGGCGACCGCGCCGCCATCGCCAAGCTGATCGAAGCGGCGAAGATCGTCGACACGCTGCAGTTGCGCCAGCGTTGGGCCCACAACGAGGCCCTGTGGAACGCGCTCAGGAAAGACACCACGCCGCTCGGCCGTGCGCGCCTGGATGCCTTCTGGCTCAACAAGGGCCCGTGGTCGAACCTCGACAACAATGCCTCGTTCATGCCGGCCGAGTATGCGGGCATCAGGATTCCGGCGCAGAAGCCCGAGGGCGCCAACTTCTATCCGGAAGGCGCCACCAAGGCATCCCTGGAAAACTGGATGAACGGCCTGGCGCCGGAGCAGAAGAAAGAGGCGCAGTGGTTCTTTACGGTGATTCGCACTGGGCCGGACGGCAAGCTGCGCACCGTGAAGTATGCGGATGAATACCGCCCCGAACTGGAACAGCTGGCGAAACTGCTGCGCGAGGCGGCGGCAGCCACCGATAACGCCTCGCTCAAGAAATTCCTGAACCTGCGCGCCGACGCGTTCCTTTCCAACGACTATCTCGCCTCGGACTTCGCCTGGATGGACCTCGACGCGCCGGTCGACGTGACCATCGGGCCATATGAAACCTATAACGACGAGCTGTTCGGCTACAAGGCCGCCTTCGAAGCCTATGTGAGCATCCGCGATCCGCAGGAAACGGCCAAGCTCGACTTCTTCGGCAAGCACCTGCAGGAACTCGAAGACAACCTGCCGCTCGACAAGCAGTACCGCAACCCGAAGGTCGGCGCCATCGCGCCAATGGTGGTGGTTAACGAGGTCTATGGCGCCGGCGACGGCAATATGGGCGTGCAGACCGCGGCCTACAACCTGCCGAACGACGAGCGCGTGATCCGCGAACGCGGCTCCAAGCGCGTGATGCTCAAGAACGTGCAGCAGGCCAAGTTCGCGTCGACGCTCACCCCGATCAGCAAGCAGGTGCTGGGGCCGGCGGACCAGAAGGACCTGGACTTCGATTCCTTCTTCACCCACATCCTGGCGCACGAGATCATGCACGGCCTGGGGCCGCACCACACGAAAAAGGATGGCAAGGACTCGACCCCGCGCCAGGACCTGAAGGAAACCTATTCGACCATCGAGGAAGCGAAGGCCGACATCACCGGCCTGTGGGCGCTGCAATACATGATGGACAAGGGCCTGTTGAAGGACACGCTGGGGCAGGGCGCGGCGGCAGAGCGCAAGCTGTACAACACCTTCCTGGCCTCGAGCTTCCGCACCCTGCACTTCGGACTGGGTTCGTCGCACGCGCGCGGCATGGCGATCCAGGTGAATTACCTGCTCGACAAGGGCGGCTTTGTCGCCCACGAGGACGGCACTTTTTCGGTGGACTTCAAGAAGATCAAGGGGGCCGTGATCGACCTGGACCGCGAATTCCTGACCATCGAAGCCACCGGCGATTATGCGCGCGCCAAGGCAATGATGGACAGGTACGTCGTGATCCGTCCCGAGGTGCGCAAGGCGCTCGACAAGCTCAAGGCGGTGCCGAACGATATCCGTCCGGCCTTCGTGACGGCGGACAGTTTGCTCAAATAAGCCTGCTGTAAGCACGCCGCGCAGCACCGTGCTATAGTCAAGTCGTTTCCAATAGGAAATACCTATGGTGTTTCCTTTCACTGAACGACTGACACGGTGCTACCCATGAAAACCAAGAATCTGACCATCGGCGCCCGGCTGGCATTCGGCTACGGCGCCGTTTTCTTGTTGATGATCGCCCTGGTCGCGCTGGCGGTGAGCCGCGTGGGCCGGATCGAAAGTGTTCTCAACCATATCAACGAGGTCAACAGCGTCAAGCAGCGCCACGCCATCAATTTCCGCGGCAGCGTGCACGACCGCGCGATCGCCCTGCGCGACGTGGTGCTGGCCCAGGACGGGGCGGCGGCCGCGGCGCCGATCGCCCTGATCCGCACGCTGGGCGACAACTATGCGCGTGCGGCCGGCCCGCTGGATGCGCTGTTCAATGAACGCAAGGACATCCTGCCGGAAGAGAAGGAGGCGCTGGCCGCGATCAAGACCCAGGAAAGCCTGGCCAAGCCGCTGATCGCGCGCGTGATCGCGCTGCACGCGGCCGGCCAGGTCATCGAGGCGAATGCGCTGCTGGCGCAAGAGGCGGCGCCGGCCTTCACTGCCTGGCTGGCCAGCATCAACCACCTGATCGACCTCGAGGAAAAGCTGAGCCACGACGCGGCCGCCGAGGCGCGCCGCATGGCCAACGGCTTCTTCGGCTGGATGGCGCTGCTGTGCGCCGGCGCGATCGCGGCCGGTTCGCTGGCCGCCTGGTACATCAGCCGCGGCCTGCTGCGCCAGCTCGGCGGCCAGCCTGACTATGCCGCCTCGATCGCCAGCGCCATCGCCAGCGGCGACCTGGGCGTGGAAATCGTCACCCGCCCGGGCGACCGCGGCAGCCTGCTGTTCGCAATGCAGGGCATGCGCGACAGCCTGGTGCGCATCGTGGCCCAGGTGCGCAACGGCACCCTGGCGATCGGCGCCGTATCGACGGAGATCGCGGACGGCAATCGCGACCTGGCCAGCCGCACCGAACGCCAGAACGGCACCTTGCAGGCCACCGCCGCCTCGGTCGAGCAGCTGACCGGCACCGTGCGCCAGAATGCCGACAATGCGCGCCAGGCGAACATGCTGGCCGAATCGGCCTCCGAAGTGGCGCAGCGCGGCGGCAAGGTGGTGGCCGAGGTGGTGGGCACGATGGCGGCCATCAACGAATCGTCGAAGAAGATCGTGGACATCATCGGCGTGATCGACGGCATCGCGTTCCAGACCAATATCCTGGCGCTCAACGCGGCCGTGGAAGCGGCGCGTGCCGGCGAGCAGGGCCGCGGCTTCGCCGTGGTGGCGACCGAGGTGCGCAACCTGGCGCAGCGTTCGGCGGCGGCGGCCAAGGAAATCAAGGTCCTGATCGGCAGCTCGGTCGAGCGGGTCGATGCGGGCGCGCGCCTGGTGGACCAGGCCGGCGCGACGATGGACGAGATCGTCACCGGCGTCAAGCGCGTCACCGACATCATGGCCGAGATCAGCCATGCGTCGGTGGAACAGAATGCCGGCATCGAGCAGGTCAATGGCGCGATCGGCCAGATCGACGACGCCACGCGCCAGAACGCCGAACTGGTGCAGCAGGCCAGCCAGGCCGCGGCCTCGCTGGAAGAAGAAGCCGAGCGCCTGGCTCAGCTGGTGAGCATTTTCCGGCTGGAAGGGGCGACGGTGGCGGCCTTGCCGGCTGGCCGCAAGCGGCCTGCGTTGACAGCGTGACGCCGACCGGGGCCGCGCTGACGGCCCCTTGCTTTTTTGAACATAGGGAAATATTTTCCTGAAAGTAGTGCGCGATCTGGGGATAGAATTTCCGATAGGAATTTCGCTCATCCTGGAGAAGCACCATGTCCAAGCCCCTCCTATTCGCGGCCGTCTGCGCCGTCGCATCCGCCGTCCTTCCATCCCAGGCCGCCCAGCTGACCGCGCAGGAATCGCGCTGGCTGCGCGCCGCCGCGCCCGTGCTGGCGTACTCGAAATCGATCGACCTGCCGGTCGACGTCATCGTCCAGCCGAAGGCGCCGGCCGGCGCGGTGCCGCTGGCGATGGGCTTCGACAAGGGGCGCTGCAAGCTGGTGCTGTCGATGCGCGGCAATCCCGAGGCCGAGCAGGTGCTGGCGAACGTCCCCGTCGACAAGCAGGCGCTGCTGATCGAGGCCATGGCCGCGCACGAACTGGCCCATTGCTGGCGCTATGCCCAGGGCGAATGGCATCTGCTGCCGGCCGGCTTCGTCGAAACGGGCCATGAAACCTCGCACGATCCGGCACTGCTGGCGGCGGCGAAGGCGATGCGCGATACCCGGCGCGAGGAAGGTTTCGCCGACCTGGTAGCGCTGGCCTGGATCCAGCGCACCCAGCCGGGCGAATATGCGCGGGTGCATGACTGGCTGAGCGGCGTGCGCGCCGCCGTCGCGGTGCCGAACAGTGGCCACGACACGCGCGCCTGGGTCAGGCTGGCCGGCAACGGCCGCCAGTTCGACAGCCGCCTGTCGCCGTTCGAGGCCGCCGATGCGCTGTGGCGTGAAGGCTTGTTGCACGGTGATTGACGGTTCAGATAGATCGACGGTCGTCGCTATCGTCCCGATAAGCTTAATTGGTTTTTTAATAAGCGTTCGATGCCGCACAGAGTGCTCTGCGGCGCCGTCGTTTAATCGGTCTCACCAATAACCAATAGAGGGACTCAACATGAAATCGTTCATCGCCACCTTGATCGCCACCGCCGCCGTCGCCGCCATCGGCATCGCTCCCGCCACCGCCCAGACCAATAAGGACGCCCACAAGACGGCGATGGACAAGGCCAAGGCCGATTACCGCGTCGCCAAGGACAAGTGCGACGCCATGAGCGGTCACGCCGAAGACGTCTGCGAAGACGAGGCCAAGCTGGCCCGCGCGAAAGCCGAACTGGACGCCACCACCAAGTTCGACAATACCGGCAACAATGTGCGCAAGGCACGCGACAACGTGATCGACGCCGAGTATGAACTGGCCGACGAAAAATGCGATTCGCTGAAGGGCGACGCTGAAGACAAGTGCGAAGCGCAGGCCAAGTCGACCCGCGACGCCGCACGCGACGCCAACAAGGCCAAGTAATCGCTGAGCACGTCGCGTTCGCACCTCACTGCGGCCGCGATGCATTGCCCCGAGGACGTCGTTCCTGCTGCTGGCGGGAACGGCGTTTGTGCGTTAACGGGACATGCGCAAGGTAAGTGATTTGAGGCGATGTCCCACAGACCGGTTTGTCCGAACAAGGTACGTTGTCGCACAGATGTTGAAGGGTGCAGGGCGTTTAATGGATGCCATCCTAACAACGCATGCAAGGGAATCCGATCATGAAAACCCTCATCGCTACCCTGATCGCAACCGCCGTCTCCGCCGTCGCCGTTGCTCCCGCCAGTGCCGCCCCCGTCGACAAGGACGCCCACCGCGCCGCGATGGACAAGGCCGCCGCCGACTACCGCAGCGCCAAGGCCAAGTGCGACGCCAGGAGCGGCAATGCCGAGGAAGTGTGCGAAGACGAAGCCAAGCTGGCCCAGGCGCGCGCCGAACTCGATGCCTATACCAGATACGACACCACCGGCGGCAACCTGCGCGATGCGCGCGCCAAGGTGATCCGCGCCGAGCACGAATTGGCCGATACCCAGTGCGACGCCACCGCGTCCGGCGACAAGGACCGTTGCAAGGCGACGGCCGGCTCGATCCGCGACGCCGCGCTGGCGCGCCTGGACGACCGCAATATCGACCGCGCCGTCGGCCCCAGCAGCAGTGGCGAGCTGGTGAGCAGCATCGACTCGAAAGATCCGGCGACGGCCGCGGCCGTCCAGAAGTGCGAACAGATGACCGGAGATGCGCGCACCGCCTGCGTGGTCGACCAGCGCGGCAACGTCACCACCGCCACCAACGTGGCCAGCACGACCGGCGCGGCGGTTGCCGCCAATACCCGTGAAGCGGCGGCGAACGCGGCCGAGAACACCCGCGAAGCGGCGCGCAACGCGGCGGACAAGACCCGCGAGGTGGCGTCGAACGTGGCCGAGAAGACCGGCATGGCCGGCGCCGGCGAACGCACCCGCGAAGCGGTCGCCACCGTGAAGGAAAAGACCGCGGCCGCCGTCGACCGCACCAGGGAAATGGCGTCGAACGCCGTCCGCAAGACGGAAAACGCCACCGAGCGCGCGGGCGAGAAGACCGCCCGCGTGGCCTCGGACAGCACCATCACCACCAAGGTCAAGGCCGGCCTGGTGGCCGATCCGGCCCTGAAGGGCATGGAAATCAGCGTCGACACCGAAGGCGGCGTCGTGATGCTGAGCGGCTTCGTCGAATCGAAGGCCGAAGCCGACAAGGCCATGCAAGTGGCCAAGGGCGTCGACGGCGTGACCAACGTCAAGAGCGCGATCAAGGTCAAGTAATGTCGGCCTGACGTAGTGCGCCAGCCCGCGGCCGTCCGGCGCGCGGGCTGTTTTTTTTCGGTGAGTGCTTATGCCGTGTGGATGACGCGCCACAGTTTGGGCAGCCGGCGGAGATGGGGCCGCCATGGCCTCCGGTCCGGCATCCGGCGGGGGCTATAATTACCGACGTGAATAAACTCGAAGCATTTGGATACATCGCGGCGCAGGCCGTTCGCGGTGAGATCACTTTCCCCACCAGCGTCAATGCCGTGCTGCGCCTGCAGCTCGCCCTCGACGACCCCGATTGTCACATCGACGAGGCGATCCGCCTGGTGCTGGCCGAACCACAACTGGCCGCACGCACGGTCGCCATCGCCAATACGCCCGCCTTCGGCGGCAGCAGTACGATGCCGGTGACCAATGTTCGCGCCGCCGTGGCGCGCATCGGCTACCGGCGCCTGCAGGCGCTGGTGGCCAGCCTGGTAGTGCGGCAATTTGGCAACCGCATCAACGATCCGGGCCTGCGCGCCAAGGCCGAGCAATTGTGGGCGCACACGACCCAGGTCGCCTCGATCGCCCATTCGCTGGCGCGCCGGGTCACCGGCGTCAATCCCGATACCGCCCTGTTCGCCGGCATCGTGCACGAGGTCGGCGCCTTTTACCTGCTGGCGCGGGCCGACGAGTTTCCCGGCCTGCTGGACGACGATCCGGAGAACTGGGGCGCCCTGTGCGAAGACGTGGTCAGCGCCGAGGTGATGAAGAAGCTGTCGATTCCGCCGGCGGTGTCGGACGCGATCGCGGACATGCGCGGCGGTTGGCTGAACATGCCGCCGGGCACCTTGCTCGATACGCTGCTGCTCGCGAACCAGTATGCGCCGGTGGCGTCGCCCCTCGACAGCCGTCGCGCCCGGCTGCCGGACCATGGCGAGAGCGCACTCGACTTCGTGTTCGACGAAGTCACCCTGCAAGATATCCTGGATGAGGCGGCCGAGACAGCGAAGGCCATGGGCGACATCGCCCTGGTCTGATGGGATATCCGCGAAAGCGTATCGCTTTTGCAACCAAGCAGCGCGCCAGGGGTGATACTCTTGATCATTATTAATTTCCTGTCGGATTTTTCATGATCAAGCTTGGCGTACTTCTGGGCATGGCGCTGGCCAGTACGGGCGCACAGGCCGGTGTCATCGACCTCGGTTCCATCATGGGCGGTGCGAACGTCTATACGGCGCGCGACTTCAAGGCGATCTCGAGCGACGT
Source organism: Massilia timonae CCUG 45783 (assembly GCF_000315425.1). GTDB lineage: Bacteria > Pseudomonadota > Gammaproteobacteria > Burkholderiales > Burkholderiaceae_D > Telluria > Telluria timonae. Next base: position 2,131,486 of record NZ_JH992922.1, read on the forward strand.
CGAAGGGGCGATCGTTGCGGGCGGTAACGTCATGATCCAGAATTACGCGGTCAACCTGAAGAACAAGGCGGCCTACGCCGGGTATTCGATCGTGGCGGGCGGCAATATCTCGCTGACGAGCGGCACGATTCACAATGGTCAAACCTATGCTGGCGGCCAGGTTTCCCTGGAAAGCGCGGCCACGCCGCCGCGTTCGACGGTCAATCCAGTCGATTTCGCCAGCGCGACGGAGCAGTTCAGGGATATCGCTGCCGGCCTGAGCCTGGTCGATGCGACCGGCCGGGTCGAGCGCGAGCACAGCGCCAACAAGCTCATCGGCAGTGGCAATGGTGTTCTTGACATATTCAATGTCTCGGCCGATTTTCTCAATGGCGGAAACAACTGGGTGCTCAGCGGCCTGACGAAGGATCAGACGCTGATCTTCAATATCAGCGGCAAGCACGGCGCCTTCACTGGCGGCATGGATCCGTTGAAGGACTATAACGTCCTGTTCAATTTCTTCGAGGCGGAAACGGTCGACGTGAAAGGCATTCTCGGCAGCGTGCTGGCGCCGCATGCGACCGTTACCGCCAACCATGGCGTCATCAAGGGGCAGGTCATCGCCGACGCCTGGGATTCAAGCGTGCAGGTGGACGCGGAAAATTATTTCAGGCCGGTCGACATTCCCGGCTTCGAATTGGTGAACGACAACCCACCGGTGGACACGCCGGCCGAAGTGCCGGAGCCCGGCACCCTCGCGCTGGTGATGGCCGGATTGGCCGGCGCAATCGCCATGCGGCGCAGGCGTGCCTGAGCAATCGTAAGCAATATCAAAGAGTGAACGCGGCGGCCATGGGCCGCCGTTTTTTATCGCGCGTTCAGACGCAGCCGGCCAGCACGCGCGTCTGCATGCGGTGGCGCGCCAGCATGATCGCCGACAAGCCCACGCCGCACAGCGCCAGGGCCGCCGCCACCCACTGCGGCGCCGTGTAGGCATAGCCGAGGGTCAGCGGGACGCCGCCGAGGAAGGCGCCCAGCGCGTTGCCGATATTGAAACCGGACTGGCCCAGCGAGGAGCCGAGCATCTCGGCTTCGCGCGAGTGCTCCATCAGCAGCAGCTGGATCGGCGGCCCGATCGCCAGCGCATTGGCGCCGGTCAGGAAGGCCAGCACGACCATTGCCAGCTTCGACTCGGCGAGGAAGCCATTGCACAGCAGCAGTACGGTCATCGACATCATGAGGATCAGCAGGGCAGGCAGCGGGTGCACGCGGTCCGCCAGACGGCCGCCGAACTGCACGCCGACCGTCATGCCGACGCCGACCGCGGTCATGATCAGGGGAATCGTGGTCGAATCGAAGCGCGTCACGTCGGTGAGCAATGGCGCGATATAGCTGAACCAGGCGAAGAAGCCGCCGGTGCCGATCGAGACGATGCCCAGCGCCAGCCACAGGTCGAGGTGGCGGAAGATGCGCAGGTCTTGCATGATGCCGGTGCGCTTGCCCGGTTCGATATGCGGCACCCACTGGCGCAGGCTCCACATGGTGAGCAGGCCGATCACGGCCACGATCAGGAACACCAGGCGCCAGTCGATGACGTGGCCGATCCAGGTGCCGAGCGGCACGCCCAGCACATTGGCCAGGGTCAGGCCGGTGAACATGGTCGCGACGGCGGCGGCAGTGCGGCCCTCGTCGGCCAGGCGGCTGGCCACGACCGCGCCGACGCCGAAGAAGGCGCCATGCGGCAAGCCGGCCAGGAAGCGCGACACCATCATGATCTCGAAGTTCGGCGCGAAGGCCGACATCGCATTAAAGATGGCAAACATCAGCATGAACCAGACCAGCACGCTGCGCGGCGGGCGGCCGGCCACCAGGCTGACCAGGGTCGGCGCGCCGACCACGACGCCCAGTGCATAGGCGGTGATCAGGTAGCCGGCTTGCGGGATGGTGATGTGCAGGCCGCTGGCGATGTCGGGCAGGATGCCCATCATGACGAATTCGGTCATGCCGATGCCGAAGCCGCCAAGGGCGAGTGGAAGTAGGCTTTTCTTGATCACGGGATTGTTGTTGTTCGGGGTGGAAAGAGGAAAGCCGGCCGAAGCGTATGCGCGGCCGGGTCTGGCACTATACCGGGAGCGGGCGGGTGCGTCCGCTTTCGTGTCGTGATGACGGGTATAGGGCGCGGGAATGGCTTCAGGCGGGTTCGCGGTCCCCGTCGTCCGCGTCGGACGGCCATTGCAGGCGGCCGTGGCCGGCTTCGTCGAGGCGGGCGCGCAGCGCGTCGGCGGCGTTGGCCGGCAGGCTGAAGGTGAAGCGCACGTCGTCGCCGTGCTCGACCGCGTCGAGGCTGGCGCCGGCGGCATCGAGTTCGCGCCGCAGCATGCCTTCCATGGCGTACGGGGCGGTGCAGCGCAACCGGCGCAGCTTGATGATCGGAACCTTGGTCGCCGTCAGCAGGGCCTGGGCCACGCTGTCGGTATAGGCGCGCACCAGTCCGCCCGCGCCGAGCTTGACGCCGCCGAAGTAGCGCACCACGGTGGCCAGCACGCCTTCCAGGTCCTGGTGGCGCAATACGTCGAGCATGGGACGGCCCGCAGTGCCGCTGGGCTCGCCGTCATCGACGGCGGCCGACTGGCCGCCGGCCAGCAGGGCCCAGCACACATGGGCCGCGCCCGGATGCTGGGCGCGCAGCTCGGCCACGATCTTGACGGCCCCGGCACGGTCCGGCATCGGCTGCACGCAGGCGATGAAGCGGCTTTTCTTGATGACCAGTTCGTGCTGAACGGCGCTGGCGATCGTCTGGGGCATGGCGTTCGGAAAGTGAAAACAACAACGCCAACCTGAAGGCTGGCGTTGTTGTTTGAATCTTTGGTAGGCCGTGCGTGGCTCGAACACGCGACCAACGGATTAAAAGTCCGCTGCTCTACCAACTGAGCTAACGACCCGAAGAAGACGAGATTATAGCGGCACTTAGCCGATTTACCAAGTGCTTCGAATCACTTTTATGCGAATCACTTGATGGATTCAGGCGCACGCAGCCCGTCTCGTCTCATTCCTTGCGCTCGGGCGGGTGGCCGGGGTGCGGCTGTCCTGGCGCATGGTGGGGCGGTATTTCGTTCGCATGGACGGGCTCGGTCTCGGGTTTGTCGCCGCTGTCCTCGCCTTCGACTTCGTCGTCCTCGGCCTTGACCTCGGCCATGGCTTCCGGCTCGAGCTTCTCGGCTTCGGTATTCATGCGTACGAACAGGCCCCAGGTCGCCAGGATCGCCGCGGCGGCCAGGCCGACCGAGGCCGCATGCGGCAGGTACTCGGGTTTGCCGTGCACGAACTGGAATACGCCGATCAGGGTTTCCACCGACAGCGAGACCACCACCACGATCAGGAAGCGCGACAGGAAACGACGCACGCGGGTGGGCGAGCTGATGTTGGCCGAGCGCTGGATCTCTTCTTCCAGCACCGTCTGGCCGAGTTCGAGGGAAGCAACGGCAATGGTCAGCAGGCCAATGCACTCCAACAGGATTTCAAAACGGGCGCGCACGGGAGCGTCGATGCCCGGGTTGAGGGCATTCCAGGCTTCGAGTGCGGACAGGACGATCAGGCCGATGCCGCAGGTAAAGAAGAGGGCGACGATCAGCAGGTACCCGACGAGGAAAATTCTGGAAATAAGATGCATGGCGCGATGGTATAGATAGTTGCAATTACTTTAACATCAAATTCTCGCAGGGCTGCGTTCGGCTCGCGCTGTCGCGTGCGCGTGCTCTTCGTTCCGCGATTTGCCGCTAAGGCTTGCGCTAATGACGGTGCGCAATTCTCCACTGCCCTGCTGCTTATATCGTGTGCCTGATCAGTTGATGAGGAGCACGTATTGCCATGGCGAATGCATTGATCGAGGAGGTGAGCGCCGCGCTGGCAGAGTTTTCTGGAGCAAGCAGACTCATCGACCTCAGGATCGGCGAGCGTGATGAGTACGGGCTGCTGGTCGAGGCATTCGCGGCCGAAGAGGCGGTGCAGGAGGTCGGTCTACGGGATGTGATCGCCTTGTCGACCAGCGCCACTATCCCGGTGACAGCGCTGCTGGGGCAACCGGCCACGCTCGAACTCGCTCTAGCCGATGGCACGCGGGAACGGTTCTCGGGCGAGATCTGCGATGCCGCCATGCTGGGCAGCGATGGCGGGCTGGCGCGTTACCGGATTCGCATCTCCCCATGGATCTGGCGCCTGGCCCATGTGCGCAATTGCCGGGTATGGCAAGACAAGCGCGTGATCGACATCGTCGATGCGGTCTTCGCCGACTACCGGCCGGCGGCGCGCTGGCGCTGGAGCGACGAGACGGCTTCCTTCATGGCTGACGCACTGCCGCGCAGCTATTGCTGCCAGTATCGCGAGTCCGATCTGGACTTCGTGCTGCGCCTGCTGGCCGAGGAAGGCCTGTGCTGGCGGGTCGAGGAGGGCGACGAGGGATACGGCCTGGTGCTGTTCGCCGACAGCAGCCAGCCGGGCGCCGTGCCGGAGGACGCGAGCAGCGCGTCGGACGGCGGCATTCGCTACCACGGCGTCAGCTCGGTCGAGCAGCGCGACTCGGTGCAATCGCTGCACGCCCGGCAGCGGCTGCACGCTTCGCTCATGACGGTGCTCAGCAGCGACTACAAGGCCAGGCGCAGCGTCAGCGCGAATTCCCCGTCCCATGTGCGCTACAACAAGCTGCCGGAACTCGAATCGTATGACGTGCCTGGACAGTATGCCTACGCCAATAGCGCGCAGGCACGGCGTTATGTGGATCTGCAGATGCAGGGAAAGGAGGCGCGCGGCCAGCTCTGGTCGGGACGTTCGACCGTGCGCACCTTGCGTGCCGGCACGCGAATGGACGTGACCGGCGCGCCGCTGCGGCAACTGGGCGCGGCCGGCGCCTTCACCGTCCTGCAGGTGAGCAGCGTCGGCATCAACAATCTGCCGCCGCCGGCCCGGGATGCGCTCGCCGAGCTGTTCGGTCCTCTTCCGGAACTGCTGGAGCAGGCGCTGCGCGTAGTGCCGATGGATTTTGGGCTGGCGATCGCGCAGGCGCGTCGCACCGGCTATGCCAATTGCTTCGAGGCGATCCCTGCCGCGGCGCCCTGGCGTCCGGAACTGCCGGGCAGCGACGGACGCACGCACGCCAAGCCGACGGCGCGCGGGGCGCAGAGCGCGATCGTGGTCGGGATGGGCGGCAGCGACAGCGCGCAGGGCGCCGATGAACTGTGCTGCGACCGGCTGGGGCGGGTGCGGATCCGGTTTCACTGGCAGGACGGCGGCAGCGCGACTTGCTGGGTGCGCGTGGTGCAGCGGTCGGTGGGGTTCCAGTTCTTGCCGCGCATTGGGCAGGAAGTGCTGGTCCAGTTTTTGGAGAACGATATCGATCGGCCGGTGATCGTCGGCGCTTTGTATAACGGGCAGGGCGAGGGAGGCGTCGTGCCGACGCCAGGTGGCGCGCGGGTTGCCCAGGGCAAGGTGTCGCCCTTCGAGAAGGCGAATGATCATGCGCGGTCGGGACAGGGCAATCTGGCGGGCGGTAATAGTCCGGTGTGGCATGGGGCGTCGCCGGAGAGCGAAGGACATCGCAATGGCGCGGCGCAGTGGGGGATTCGGAGCAAGGAATTTGGCGGCCCTGGATATAGTCAGTTGCTGTTTGACGATACCGATGGGCAGGGGAGGGTGCAGCTCAGATGTAGTCATGCGGCGACCGAGTTGAATCTGGGGCATTTGGTTCATTCTGCGGATAACTATCGGGGGAGTTTTCGCGGGCTGGGGGCGGAGTTGCGGACGGATGCGTCTGGGGCTGTGAGGGCCGGCGCCGGGTTGCTGGTGTCGAGTTACAGGATCGAGCATGGGGCGTTGGTACGGGAGCCTGTCGGCGAGAATGAGGCTGGGGTTGGGCTGGTTCGGCAGGCGGTGAAGATGGTGGAGATATTTCATCAGGCGACCACCACTCATCAGACGGTCGGATTGGCGGTGCACGCGGGGGCGAGCAAGACCAATTCGAGTGTGCTGGATGAGAATCGAGCGCCGTTCGAGGCAATGTTTGGTGCATTGACAGGCAGTACCAACAAACAGAATGTCGGCACAGCGGCGATGAACACTAGTGGCGCGGCAAGTGAGACTTCGTCAAAGATGACCGAGCCACTGATCGCAATAGCCGCAATGGACGGCTTTGGCGTAAACGGTGAGCCTGTCAGAATTTCTGTGTGGAACCGGGGTCATGAAATAATCCCGAAAGGACTGTTCCATGACCGAAGTGATGACCACTAAGAAGCTCAAGAAGCAAAAAGCAGCATACCCATTCCCCGTCGAGCTGATCGACCAGTTGCTGGCCCAGGTTGAGAACAAGGACGCTGAGTCGATCCTTGGCGAATCGGGCCTGGCCGGGCAACTCAAGAAGATGCTGGCCGAACGTATGTTGTCGGCCGAGTTGAACCATCACTTGGCCAACGAGGAAGAAGGCACTAAAAACCACCGTAACGGCAGCAGCCCTAAGAAGGTGCTCACGCCCGGCGGCGAGCTCCACCTGGACGTGCCGCGCGATCGCCTGTCGAGCTTTGAGCCCAAGCTGGTGGCCAAACATCAGCGCCGGATGTCTGGCTTTGATGATCACGTCATCAGCATGTACGCGCGTGGGATGAGCGTGCGTGAGATCCAGGCGCATCTGCTGGAGTTGTACGGTACCGAGGTGTCGCCGGACCTGATTTCGACCATCACCGACGAGGTGCTCGACGAGGTCGCACAGTGGCAACAACGGCCGCTTGAAGCGATGTATCCAATCGTCTATTTCGACGCGTTGCGCCTGAAGATCCGGGACGAAGGTACAGTCAAGAACAAGGCTGTGTATTTGGCTCTGGGCATTCGTGCCGACGGCCGCAAGGAAGTGCTGGGTCTGTGGATCGAGCAGACCGAAGGCGCCAAGTTCTGGCTGAAGGTTTTCAACGAGCTCAAGAATCGTGGGCTGGACGATATCCTGATCGCTGTCGTCGATGGCCTGCGTGGCTTCCCCGAGGCCATTGAAGCCGTTTATCCGCAGGCGCAGATCCAGACGTGCATCGTGCACCTGATCCGCAACTCGACGACGCTTGCGGCCTGGAAGGACCGTAAAGAGCTGGCAGCGGCGCTCAAGCCGATTTACCACGCTGCCAATGCCGACCTGGCAGAAGCGGCGCTGGACGCGTTTGCGGAAGGTCCATGGGGCACTAAGTTTCCGACCGTGGCTGCAATGTGGCGGCGCCAGTGGCAGCAGGTGATTCCCTTCTTTGCCTACCTGTTTAGTTCCGTGCGATCATTTTCCTCGTCGTAGCTGGCCTTTGTTCCGTGCAAAGGCTATGCTCGACGACTTGATTGCTGGATTCAGCAGTCCCGGCAT
>NZ_JH992922.1:2140730-2326203 GCF_000315425.1 Massilia timonae CCUG 45783
CGGTAGTTGTCAACAAAGATGTCGCGTCAAGTCATGCGGCTTTTCTTAATTGCTCTGGCGGTTTCCGTTCCGGATTCAGCCAGACTTCATCGTTCAATTCCCAGTCCCGAGTAGCCCCACTCCAGCGCTCCGGATGGCGTTGCTTCGCAGCCTCGTAGATCTGCTTGCGGTGGTTCAGGATCGCCGCGTCCCTGCCGTCATGGCGCTGCGCAGGCGTCACGAATTTCAGGCCGCTGTGCTTGTGCTGATGGTTGTACCACTGCACAAATGACAGCGTCCATTGCCGCGCCTTTTCGATACTTTCAAACGGCTTGCTCGGATAGTTCGGCCGGTATTTGCAGGTCCGGAACAGTGACTCGGCGTAGGCATTGTCGTTACTCACACGAGGCCTGCTGAACGACGGCATGATCCCCAGCTTTTCTAACGTCGCCAACATTGTGGAGCCTTTCATCGAACTGCCATTGTCCGAGTGGAGCACCACCTCACGCCCGGCCAGTCCCTCGGCCAAGCTGGCCTTGTGCATCAGCAGCGATGCCATTTCAGCCGACTCGGCGACATTCACTTCGTGCCCGACGATCTTGCGGCTGTAGACGTCAAGTACCATGTACCAGTAAAAATACAAGCCCCGCACTCCGGTCGGCAACCACGTGATGTCCCACGCCCACAAGCGGTTCGGCTCGGTTGCGCAGTGGCTCGTGACGACCCTTGTGCTTGGCTTCTTTGCGCGGCCGCGGTGATGCTGCTGCTTCTCGTCTTTCAAGATCCGGTAGACAGTCGATTCTGATGCCAAATACTCGCCTCGATCAGCCAAGGTCGGCACGATCTGACTAGGCGGACTGCTGGCAAATTCAGGGCTGTTGGCAACCTCCAGAATTCGCTGGCGCTCGTCTTCGCTCAGCTTGTTGGCCGGCGCCACGCGGCGGCTGCCTTTTCGTCCGTCAACCTGGCCGTTATCGCCGTCACCGTCGCGCATCCAGCGCTGATAGGTGCGAAGGCTGATCTCCAAGGCGCTACAGGCCTGTGCACGCCGACACCCGCCGTCGACGGCTTCTTCAACCAGTGCAATCACCTGCTGGCGATCTGGAGTGCCGATCAATCGTCCTCGGGCTCCCCCCAGATCGCCTGGGCTTTTTTTCTGAGAATGATCAGCGCCGCTGCCTCTGCCAGTGCCTTCTCTTTGCGCTGCAAATCCTTCTTCAACTGCTTGATTTCTTTGCGGTCGCTTTTGCTTTGCTCGCGCAGCTCCCGGTTGCGCTCGGCCGGTGCTTCATTGGCCTGCTGACAGGCCTCGCGCCATTCGGCAACCTGCTCGACGAACAAGCCTTTGCCACGACAGTATTGAGCCAGTTCCGCCTCGTTCATGTGTGCCGTTTCCAGCACCACGCCAAACTTGTCGGCCGACGACCACACGACCGCATTCTTTCCATTTCCCGGCACCGGCACTCCCTGAGACTGTAGATTTCGTCGCCAAGTATAAAGTGTCTGTTCCGAGATGCCGCTCTCCTTCGCCAGGGCCGATACCGGCCTGTTCTCCGGTGGCATCATTTGCCGAAGAATGGCTTCCTTGCGTTCTGCTGGGTACTGATTCACTGCGCGTCTTTGCTCCGCCCCCGGATGGATTAAAGTGATTCAAGTGACGCGACATCTATCCTGACAGAGGGGGTAAATGCAGGCCAAAGTGTTCAATTGACTAGCGGGGAGACTATCTCACTGATGAGCGCCGGTAACGCGCAGTTTATCGGCGGAGGCATGGTTCATATCCATTCTCATCAATCCATCGGACTTTTGGCAGGCGCGATCAAGGCTGTCGATGGTGGCCTGGGACTACACCTTATGGCGTCCAAGGACGCAATCGATGTTCAGGCGCAGTCGGATGAAGTAAAGATTCAGTCTCGTGACGAAATCAATGTTGTAAGTGCTAATTCGCACATCGATTGGGCTGCGGCAAAAACTATCAGCTTATCCACATCCGGTGGGGCAAATATTTCCATCGATGGCGGAAATATAACGGTCGTGTGCCCGGGCTCACTTAAAGTTCATGCAGGGAAGAAAAGTCTTTGCGGCAGTGAAAATACGAAGCTTGATTTTCCCGTTATGCCAAGCAGCTTGAGTCAATATGATGAGCGGTTTGAGTTGTTGAATGAGGCAGGTGAACCCGTTCCAAATATGAGATATCGAATTGAAAGAAGTGATGGGGGGTATGTTGAGGGCGTGACTGATCAGCAGGGGCAACTCATTGTTCAGCAAGGTTTTTCGCCAGATAAAATATTGATAAAGTTACTCGGAAGATCTAAAAATGGGTGATATGAAAAATGGTGCCGATAAATCTGAAATGCTCAGATTTTCCGAACTCAGGCCTGAAAAAAACGGGAGATTGCAAGCATCGTGGACGCTAACTGAGTCTAAGCAGTCAGATATAGTGAAGCTGGTTATTCCTCCGACGCACGCTCTTCCGATAATATTTGTTCCAGGGATTATGGGATCCAATCTTTGCAATAACCAGAGTGTTCCAGTCTGGTTACTCAATTCCATTGCCGGTGTGCCGAAGAGTCTCGTAACAACTTGGGCAGGAAAAGATGCAGGGGTTAGGCAAAAGATTTTGCATCCAGATCGGACGCGAGTTTATAGGTTTGGCGCAGTGCCTGATAAAAGTATAAAACTGGGAATTGATAAGAAGGAATATATTGCGCGCGGGTGGGGTGAAGTATCGCAGGCTAGTTACCATGATTTTCTTTTGTGGCTAGAGGAAAAGATGAACTCTCAGAGGAATCCACTAGGCTGGTCGGATTTTACGAACTCTAAAGTCCCTGAATCCTCTGGTCTTAATGGTCGACTAGATGCCAAACTCCCTCCTGGCCTTGTAATGGAGATGTATGGAATTCCAGAATTGGCAGAAAATGGTTTTCCGGTGAGCCCTGTATCGTCTGATGAGCTCTTGAAGAGAGCAAATTTTTCCTATCCTATTTATGCTTTTGGATATAATTGGTTGCGCTCAAATGATGATGCGGCGAAAGCTTTAAAAAAAAGAATCGAAGAAGTAATCTTGGAAAATAATACGAATCACGTTAAATGTAAGCAAGTTATTGTTGTCACGCATTCAATGGGCGGGTTGGTTGCTCGTGCATGTGCAAAATTGCATGGCATGGCCGAAAGTATCGTGGGGGTCGTTCATGGAGTCATGCCAACGGTCGGGGCCGCTGTGGCTTACCGGAGGTGTAAAGTTGGAATGGCGGATGAGAGTTATGTTGCGGGCTTAGTCATCGGATCTACCGGGAAAGAGGTGTCTGCAGTTTTTGCACAAGCACCGGGTGCGCTTCAGTTATTACCCACAGCGGAATATGGAAAGGAATGGGTTGAAATTGAGGACCCTTCGACGGGGAAGTGCCGGATGTTTCCTCAATCTGATCCCTACGAAGAAATTTATTTAGAGAGAACAAAATGGTGGGGATTGATTAAAGAGGAATGGCTGGCACCTGCTGGTGGAATACCAATTAGTTGGGATAAGTATGCCGAAAACATCAAACTCGCGAAGGATTTTCATTGCACTATATCTGGATATTTTCATCCTAATACATTTGTGTTTTATGGGGGCGGAGCGCAGAAAAAGAGCTTCAATAAAATCAGATGGGACGTCAGAAAGGGAGTGTCTATTAGTGGTGTTTATTCTTCGCCATCTATGTTGCCCGATTTGTCTCACGGTGCCATGCGGACCGATGGCTCAAATAATTTGTATGCTGGTGAGGAGAGACTTACGCATGTAGCTTTACGCGGCAATTCCTCAGTCCCTGGCATGCAGGCAATGGATCACTGGAATATCCGGTGTGCACTTTATGACAGCGCGGGAGATGGCACTGTGCCGTCGCGATCTGGTGGATTTCCTAGAGGGAGAGGAGATAAGAGCATACTGCAACAATTTGAACTGCCGGACATTGAGCACGAGCCAGCTTATCGAGACTCGCCCTCCGTGCGACAAGTGGCATATTATTCGGTAACTAAATTAGCGGCATTGGCTAAAGTCACATGAAGAATCTGATCATATCGCTGGTTTGTGCTATTTTGTGTTCCGGTTGTTTCAATAAAAGGGAGGGCGCAATGAATTTTGAAGGCGAATTGGAGGTTGTTAAATATTGCGTTGGCCGAACATTTATTGAGGTTCCTAGGAATTTAAATGCGAGTTCTTCTAATTTGGGAATATTTAGAGAGGAGGGTTTAGGAAGTCAAGCGCCTACGATTGACGTCAATGTGTCCACTTCAGAGGTGTCGATGTCGAGTTATTTGGCGCAGATCAGAAGAAGGGAAGTTGAGTTGCGGGAGATGGAGGGTGCGAATATTAATATACTACGGCAGGTGCGGAAGATATCGGATACTATAACAATTTTTAGGGTGCAATCGATCGATGATGCTTACGTAAGTGAAGCAATTGCATTGGTTGAAGGCGCTTTAGTCAGTGTGAGGCTAGATTCGTTCCGTCATCAATTTGATCACGCAGAACAACGGCTAATCGATATTATACATCGCTTGAAACATCATAATTATTCGACGGTTGAAAGTATGTCCGGATTTTGTCTAGGACGATTGGTCCTTGTGGGAGAGTTTGACGTCGAAATTGGAAGCTACGCATTTTTTAGTAAGAATGGGGTACATCTAAGCGTTAACGTCGATACGTATGCGCCTAATGAGCATGTTAACTTGCTATCAAGGGTGTCGGGTCCCAAATCGTTACTTTCGATATTTAAAGTCGATCATACAGTCTTACGCGCTCGTGAATTCAGCATGGCTGGAGTGAAGGCGCAGGAGTGGCTTTCATGGGCTATTCTTCAGGACGATAGCGACGTTCGAACTCACACGTTTGAGTTACAGACGATCCGACCCATACCAAGTAAGGAAAAACCACTGATTTCAGTCACACTAAGGACGGCTCAAGCGCAAGAAGACGGAATGTACCCAGCGACTTCGACGCCAGATGAAGAGGTGATCAGAATATGGGACAGCATCGTTGAATCGATACAGCCTGTGGAAGCTTAATTTCCGACTACAGATGGCGTGCGGTCAATGTTTCGAGCTGCGCCAAAACAAAAAAGGCGTCACGATCACTCGCAACGCCTTCTTTGCTACAACATATTCTGGTAGGCCGTGCGTGGCTCGAACACGCGACCAACGGATTAAAAGTCCGCTGCTCTACCAACTGAGCTAACGACCCGAAGAAGACGAGATTATAGCGGCACTTAGCCGATTTACCAAGTGCTTCGAATCACTTTTGTTAGCGCAAAGTAGTAATGTCCCCTCTCCGCTAAGTAGAAATGTCCCCTAGGATGCCCTGAAGGGGGACGGGACAGTGCTCAAGATGACAGCCAAAGACGTGTTGCGTAGCCAGGTGATGGCACAGGTAGTTGAGGGTAAGCTGGATCAGGAAAGTGCTGCCAGGAGGCTGGGCATCAGCACGCGCCAGGTGAAACGTCTGAAGCGGCGTATGCTCGACGAGGGCAATGCAGGGCTACTGAGCAAGAGCCGGGGCAAACCGTCGAATCGACGCACGCCACAAGAGAAGCTGTCCAAGGCATTGGACCTGATCAGGGCGCACTATGCGGATTTCGGTCCGACGTTGGCATGCGAGAAGCTCGACGAACTGCATGAGATCCGCCTATCAGTGGAAACGGTGCGCAAGGCGATGATTGCGGCGCAACTGTGGAAACCGCGTCGTGGCGCAACAGCGCGGACACACGCAATGCGCGAGCGCAGGGCGCGGCGCGGAGAGCTGATCCAGATCGATGGATCGCCGCACGACTGGTTCGAGGGCCGCGCGCCCCGCTGCAGCCTGTTGGTGTTTATCGACGATGCCACGAGCGAGCTGATGGCATTGCGTTTCGTCGATGCCGAGACGACGCTTGGATACATGAGTTTGCTGGAGGAGCACATCAGAAATCATGGCCTGCCAGCGGCCCTGTACAGCGATCGTCATAGCATCTTCCGGATCAGCACGGGCGACAAGAGTGGCGTCGGTGAAGGGCAAACGCAGTTTGCACGCGCATTGGAACAACTCGGTATCGAGGGCATCCAGGCTAACAGCCCGCAGGCCAAGGGACGAGTCGAGCGAGCCAATCAGACCTTGCAGGACCGCTTGGTAAAGGAGATGCGGTTACAGGGCATCAGTAGCCAGCAGGCTGCCAATGCCTGGCTACCGCAGTTCATTCGCGCCTTCAACCGGCGCTTTGCCGTCACGGCCGTGCTGCCTGAAGACGCTCATGTGCCGTATGGCGGAACCGAAGCTGCTCTACGCCGAATCCTCTCGGTGCATATACCTCGCCGCCTGTCTAGCAACCTGAGCTGTCAGTTCAATGGCTTGCTGTATCAGATCCAAATTGCCGACCAGGGGCGAGCATTGCGTGGCGCCAGCGTTACTATCGTCACCCATCCGGAAAGTGCGACCGAGGTCGTCTGGCAAGGCCGGGTTTTGCAGCACACATGCAGCAGCAAGCCAATCAAGCAGCATGAGGCGATCGACGGCAAGGACATCAATGGCAAGGTCGAGCAGGCACTCGCCCGACGCCAACCGCCACAGCCTATCGGACACCCCTGGAAAAAACGCATGGAAACGCAACCGGGCACCGTCCCTGTACGTGCTGAGTTCGCCCATACGAAATCGCATCTGGCCCCTGTCACCAACCCGTGATCAAATTGGCAAGAGGGACATTTCTACTTTGCGCAACAGGGGACATTTCTATTTAGCGTTGACAGGGCTGTCCAACATTTTCGACACGAGCGACTTTCACGACAGCGCCGACGTCACCTTCAGCACCTCATCCGCCGTCGTCACTCCCTCGATCACCTTCATCGCCCCGGCAATGCGCAGCGGCTTCATCCCATCCTTCACGCTCTGCTCGCGCAAGGTGCGCATCTCGCCCGATTCGCGAATCAACCGCCCGAACCCCTCGCTCACTGTCAGCAATTCATAAATCCCGGTCCGCCCCCGATACCCGGTCTGCCGGCACTCCGGACACCCCACCGCCCGATACACGGTCGCAGGCTTCGCGATTTTCCACGCCCCGCCAATGCTCTCCCACACCTCATCGCTCAATTCGCCGCCCGGCGCCTTGCATACGGGGCAGAGCGTGCGCACCAGGCGCTGCGCCATCACGCCAATCAGGGTTGCCTCGAGCAGATAATCCGGCACGCCCAGTTCCAGCAGGCGCACCACGGCCGACGGCGCATCATTGGTGTGCAGTGTCGAAAACACCAGGTGCCCCGTCAGCGCCGCCTGGATCGCCATCTCGGCCGTTTCCAGGTCGCGGATCTCGCCCACCATGATGATGTCGGGGTCTTGCCGCATCAGCGAACGCACGCCATCGGCAAACGACAGGTCGATCCCTGGCTGCACCTGCATCTGGTTGAATGCCGGTTCCACCATCTCGATCGGATCCTCGACCGTGCACACATTCACTTCGCTGGTCGCCAGCGCCTTGAGCGTCGTGTACAGCGTCGTGGTCTTGCCCGATCCCGTCGGCCCGGTCACGAGAATGATGCCGTGCGGACGGCGAGTCAGCCCATCCCAGCGCTGCGCATCGTCAGGCGGAAAACCCAGTTCCGGCAGGGTCTTGACCACCACATCCGGATCGAAGATACGCATCACCAGTTTTTCGCCGAACGCGGTCGGCATCGTCGACAGCCGCAATTCGACTTCCTGGCCGCCGGCGGTGCGCGTCTTGATGCGGCCGTCCTGTGGCCGGCGCTTTTCGATCACGTCCATCCGCCCCAGCAGCTTGATGCGCGCGGTCATCGCGATCATCACCGCCGCCGGCACCTGATAGACCTGGTGCAGCACGCCATCGATACGAAAACGCACGGTCGCGAATTCGCGCTTGGGTTCGAGGTGGATATCCGAGGCGCGCTGTTCGAAGGCGTAACCCCACAGCCAGTCGACGATATTGACGATGTGCTGGTCGTTGGCGTCGAACTGCTTGTTCGATTTTCCCAGTTCGACCAGCTGTTCGAAGTTGTTCCGCATCGCGACGTCTTGCCCGCTGCTGCGGTTGGCGTCGCGGATCGACTTGGCCAGCGCGAAGAACTGGGAGATGTACTGGGCAATGTCGAGCGGATTGGCCAGCACCAGCTCGATGCGGCGGCGCGAAACCTTGGCGATCTCGGCTTCCCATTCGGTCAGCGCCGGATCGGCCGTCGCCACCACCAGCGTGGTCGCCGTCATTTCCACCGGCAGGATATTGAAGCGCGCCGCGTAGCTGGCCGACATCACGTCCGCCACCTTAGTGAAATCGATCTTGAGCGGGTCGATGCGAATGAAGGGCAGGCCGACCTTGGCCGCGCACCATTCGGTCAGCACATCCAGCGTCAGCAGCCGGTGCGGCGGCAGGCTGGAGACCAGCTTGCACTGCGCCACCGCCGTCAGCGGATGCATGATGCCCGGCGCATTCTTCAATATCCCCTGGGCCTGGGCGAAATCGGCTTTGACTTTCTCCTTGGTGACGATCCCGTCGGCCAGCAGCCACGAGAAAATCGATTGCAAGTCGAGCTTGCGCAGGCTGGCGGGTTTTTGCGGGATGGCGTTCACGGTGGCCCTGGCTGAATGGTCAATCGGTGGCGAGCAATCCCTTGACCCAGGATTTGGCAGGCAGCTTGGTCTGCGCCACGATCTGCGCGGCGCGCGCGGCGAGCGCTTCCTTGTCGAGCGTGGGGCGGGTCTTGAAGCATAGCGCCACCACATTCCCGTCGTGCACCTCGGGCAGGCAGATCACGTGGCCGAAGGCGAACTTCATCGCTTTCAGGTTCTTGGCGAAGCTCGGGTGGTCGCCGAACAGGTTGACGGTCATGATGCCGTCCTGTGTCAGGCAGGCGGCGCAGGCCTCGTAGAACTCGGGCGTGTCGAGCACCGGGCCGCGCGCGGTGGCGTCGTACAGGTCGCATTGCAGCACGTCATAGGCCTCGTGGTTGGCCGGATCCTCGACGAAGTCGAGCGCATCCATCTCCAGCACGCGCAGGCGCTCGTCCTCGGGTGGCAGCTTGAACATCGAGTTGCAGATCGCGATCACGGACTCGTTGAGTTCGACGGCGGTCACGTGCGCCTGCGGGAATTGGCGATAGCAGAACTTGGTCAGGGCGGCCGTCCCCAGGCCCAGCTGGGCAATGGCTTGCGGCGTCTCGATGAACAGCATCCACGCCATCATCTGCTGCGCGTATTCCAGCTCGGGCCAGTCGGGCTTGCGGATGCGCATGGCGCCTTGCACCCACTCGGTGCCGAAGTGGAGGTAACGGACACCGTCCTGTTCGGACAGCGTGACGGGTGCGAATTTCGGTTTGCGCGCGGGACGGCGCGAGGATTCGACTTGTTCGATGGATTTGCGTTTGATGAGCATAGAGGAGCCTGGTGGAATCGCCCTATTATCGGGGGATGGGTTCCCCCAGCGCAAGCTCGGGTCCGAATGAACAACGCGGCCTCATGGGCCGCGTTGCTCGATTTCTAACGATGCAAGATCAGTACTGGCTGTACGCCTGCTGGCCGGTGTAGCTGTCCAGCGGCTCGACCGAGACGCGCAGGCGCACACGGTTGCCCGGGTCGCGGTTCATCAGCGAGGTGTAGGTCTGGCCGCGGTATTCATAAGTCACGTTGTAGCCGGCGGTGCGCGATTCGATCGCTTCCACGGTGCGGCATTGCTGCACGGCTTGTTCTTGCACGGTGCTGCCTTGCGGGCGGCCATTGTTCTGGACACGGTCACCGACCATGGCGCCGGCGATCGCACCCGCGGCCGAGGCGGCCACCTTGCCGTTGCCGCTGCCGACCTGGCTGCCCAGCAAGGCACCGGCGATGCCGCCGATGATCGTACCGCCGGCGCCGCGTTCCTGCTGCACCGGCACTTGCACGTATTCGGTACGGCATTCCTGGCGCGGGGTACGGACTTGCTCGAGACGCGGCTCGACGCGCACCACGCGGCCGAAGTCTTCGAAGTCGGCGGCCTGGGCCAGCGGCAGGGTGGCGATGCCGAGGGCCGAGATGATCAGTTTGGCTTGCAAGTTCATGAGAGTACCTCGTTGAGTGGTGCGACTTGATTCGTCGATTCGTTACAGACTTCATGGTACGCCTATCGCAAAAAACCATCGAATCCGCGTGGCAACAAAATGTAACAGCGAATAAAGCGTGGAACAACTCGCGCCAGAATGAAACCGGCCCCGAATGCGGCGTTTTCGTGTCACAGATGGACCTACCGATTCTTACAAATAGGCATCTGAAACTCACATTTGGGTTGCTTCCAATACCACAAAACGTTACCCTTACACAAATCATGGACTTATTGGCGTATAGCAACGACAGCGAGGTAAGAAGCAGCAGCGCTACCCAGCGCCGCGAGGGGTGGCGCCATGGCGCGTTATTGACAGGTCGATTTGAGGAAAAAATGAGTTTGTTGATGAGAGTGGCGCCAAATCTTGTTCAAGCCATTCGCGCGTTTCGCGTTGGCGATTTGCAACAGGAGGCCGGGCGACTCGGACATCATTTCCTGTACGCCCACTGCGCCAATACGCTCACCAAGCAGCAGGTCTGCGCCCGCATCGGCGAGAATTTTTATTTCCCCAAGCCGTGCAGCAAGAATTTCGATGCGCTGCGCACCTGCCTGACCGAGACCATCCACGAAGCCGGCCCCCAGCCGGGCTTTATCGTGGTGCTCGAGCAGTTGCCGAGCGCTCAGAAGTTTGACAAGGAAGCGCGCGAAAACCTGCTCGACGTGTTCCGCGACGCGGCCGAATTCTGGGCCGAGAAAAAGGTGCCGTTCCGCGTGTTCTACTCGTTCGCGACGGTCCCGCCGACCGCCTGAGTCCGGGGAAACCCGCCCCGTAAGGGACCCCAAGGGCTGCGGTTGCCAGCCGGCGTTACGGTACAATGCCGGCTATGAAAAACATCGTGATCCTCATTTCCGGCCGCGGAAGCAATATGGAAGCGGTCGTGCGCGCGGCCGAGGCGGAAAGCTGGCCGGCCCGTATCGCAGCGGTGATCAGCAACAAGCCGGACGCCGGCGGCCTGGCTTTTGCCCAGTCGCGCGGCATTCCGACCGCCGTGGTGTCGAACAAGGAGTTCGCCACCCGCGCCGAATTCGACGCCAGACTCCAGGAAGTC
This sequence comes from Massilia timonae CCUG 45783, assembly GCF_000315425.1. Classification (GTDB taxonomy): domain Bacteria; phylum Pseudomonadota; class Gammaproteobacteria; order Burkholderiales; family Burkholderiaceae_D; genus Telluria; species Telluria timonae. The sequence goes on from NZ_JH992922.1 coordinate 2,151,847, forward strand.
ATCGACACCTACCAGCCCGACCTGGTCGTGCTGGCCGGTTTCATGCGCATCCTGACCGCGCCATTCGTGGAGCACTATGCGGGCCGGATGTTGAACATCCACCCGTCGCTGCTGCCCCTGTTCCCGGGGCTGCACACGCACCAGCAGGCGCTCGACGCCGGCATGAGCGAACACGGCGCGACCGTGCACTTCGTCACCGCCGAACTCGATCATGGCCCGTCGGTGCTGCAGGCCAGGATTCCAGTCCTGCCAGGCGACACACCCGACCTGCTGGCTGCGCGCCTGCTGGCCGAGGAACACAAGATCTACCCACGCGCCGTACGCCTGTTCATTGAAGACCGCCTGGTCGTCGAAGACGGCGCGGTGCGCATCGTCGAGTCCACGGATCACTCCCAGGCCGACGCCATCAGTATTTAATCAAGGATTTACATGAGATTGCCTCCAGCGATCGTCGCCAAGACCGAAGAAGTCTTGCGCGAGATTCTCCGTTTTACTTCGCCCGCCGACGTCACCCTGTCGCGCTTCTTCAAGGACAACCCGCGCTTCGGCGGGCGCGAGCGCGGCGTCGTCGCCGAAGCCGTGTATGCCGTGCTGCGCAATAAATCGTTTTTCACCGACTTCGCCGGCCATGGCAACACGCCATCGATGCGCAAGCTGGCCCTGCTGGGCCTGGCCGAGACCGTCGGCATCGACAGCATCGGCGGCCTGACCGAAGACGAAACCGACTTCCTTACCCGCATCAAGGAAGTCGATCGCAACCTGCTGCCGGGCCCGATCCGCGCCAACCTGCCGCAGTGGCTGTTCGACAAGCTGGTGGCCCAGTTCGGCGAGCAGGAAGCCCTGGAGCTGGCCGCGGTGCTGAACACCCCGGCGCCGCTGGACCTGCGCGTCAATTCCGTCAAGGCCGAGCGCGACGACGTGATCGCCCAGTTGGCGCAAGCGCCGATCGTGGCCGAGCCGATGCCGTTCGCGCCGCTGGGCCTGCGCGTGCAAAAGAAGCCGGCGTTGCAGAACCTGCCGCTGTTCAAGGAAGGCGCGATCGAAGTGCAGGACGAGGGCAGCCAGGTGCTGGCCCAGATCGTCGGCGCGCGCCGCGGCGAGATGGTGGTCGACTTCTGCGCCGGCGCCGGCGGCAAGACGCTGGCCCTGGGTGCGCTGATGCGCAACACCGGCCGCCTGTACGCGTTCGACGTCTCGGAAAAACGCCTGACCAAGCTGAAACCGCGCATGGCGCGCAGCGGCCTGTCGAACGTGCATCCGGTGGTGATCGCGCACGAGCGCGACGCCAAGGTCAAACGCCTGGCCGGCAAGATCGACCGCGTGCTGGTCGACGCCCCATGCTCGGGCCTGGGCACGCTGCGCCGCAACCCGGACGTCAAGTGGCGCCAGCAGCCGGGCGCCGTCGCCGAGATGCAAGAGAAGCAGGCCTCGATCCTGGACGCGGCTTCGCGACTGGTCAAGAATGGCGGCCGCCTGGTGTACGCCACCTGCAGCCTGCTGAACGAAGAGAACGACGTCATCGTCGAAGGCTTCCTGGCCAACCATGCCGACTTCGAGCTGGTGCCGATGAGCCAGGTGCTGGCCGAGCAAAAGATCCCGCTCGAGATGGACGACTACCTGAAGCTGCTGCCGCACAAGCACCAGACCGACGGCTTCTTCGCTGCGGTCCTGCAGCGCAAGGCGCTGGCGAAGCCGGCCAAGCCGGCCGCGAGCGAAGACAGCGCCGGCGCCGCCGCAGCCGCGGACGGAGAGTAAGGAGTCCCGATGCCGCTGTCCGACCTGCTGAACGTCCTGCTGGACGATGCCCGTCGTCCCGCCATCGCCTGGCAGATCGTGGCCCTCGTCCTGTGCGTGGCGGTGGGCTGGGGCCTGGCGCGGCTGATCCACCGTTCGCTGCTGAAAGACCGGGTCCAGACGGGCGGCCTGATCAGTGTCGGCCTGGGCAGTTTCAGCCGCGTGCTGTGGCCGCTCCTGACCGTCGGGCTGCTGGCGCTGGCCAAGACGGTGCTGGAGCAATACCAGGGCGTGTCGCTGCTGCGCGTGGCGCTGCCGCTGTTCATGTCGCTGGCGGTGATCCGCACCTTCTTCTACCTGTTGCGGCGCGCCTTCGCACGGCGCGGCCAGCTGGGGGCGGCCTTGCAGACCTTCGAGAAGGTGTTCGCCTTCGTGGTCTGGATCGTCGTCGCCATGCACCTGACCGGCATCCTGCCGGACGTGATGAGGGCGCTCGAGAATACCGTCCTGCCGGTCGGCAAGAACAAGATTTCGATCGCCGACCTGCTGCAGGGCGCGATCTCGATCGTCGTGCTCATGATGCTGGCGTTGTGGGCCGGCGCCGCGCTCGAAGAACGCCTGATGGGTTTCGAGCGCATGCACAGCTCGCTCAGGGTGGCGATGGCGCGCGTGGGCCGCGCGGCCCTGATCCTGGTCGCGGTGCTGTTCAGCCTGTCGCTGGCCGGACTCGACCTGACCGTGCTGTCGGTGTTCGGCGGCGCGCTGGGCGTCGGCCTTGGTCTCGGCATGCAGCGCATCGCCAGTAACTACGTGTCCGGCTTCATCATCCTGTTCGAGCGCAGCCTGTCGATCGGCGATCCGATCACGCTGGATAAATATTCCGGCAAGGTAGCGCGCATCAATACGCGCTACACCGTGTTGCGCGGATCCGACGGCACGCAAACGCTGCTGCCGAACGAGATGCTGATCACGGGCGTGGTGCTGAACCAGTCGGGCACCAACCGCAACGTGCGTGCGGTCACCAAGCTGGTCGTGTCCTACGACAGCGACCTGTCCGTGGTGATGCCGCTGCTGGAAGCGCAGCCGCTGGGCGTGGCCCGCGTGCTCGAGACGCCGGCGCCGAACGTGCTGCTCAATGCCTTCGTGGCCGACGGCTACGAGCTCGAAGTCGGCTTCTGGCTGGGCGACCCCGAGAACGGGCAGGGCGGTCCGATTTCCGAAGTGAACCGCAAGATCTACGCACTTGTGCAATCCGGCGCGATCAAACTCGGACATCCGTCGATGGACACGCGCTTGCTCGACGCCCATATCACGAAGGTGATGGGGCGGACTCCCCAGGAAGAAGGCCGGGACAAGACCGGGACTGGCGCAAATTTGGGCAAGTAAAACTGCCGTGCGGCAGTAGAACCACGTAAAATGCCCGGGTTGTAGGTGTGCGGTCACAGTGGTTGCACATTGGATAAGCCCTTTGGAGACTGAATGAATTTCTTTGACGACGCCCTGCACGCCGTGCTGTCGTTCCTGTCCACCGGCCTGCTCGATTTCTCGGCATGGCAAGTCGTGATCTATACGCTGGTGGTCACCCATATCACGATCGCCGCCGTGACGATCTACCTGCATCGTCACCAGGCGCACCGTGCGCTCGACCTGCATCCGATTCCAAGCCACTTCTTCCGCTTCTGGCTGTGGCTGACCACCGGCCAGGTCACCAAGGAATGGGCGTCGATCCACCGCAAGCACCACGCCAAGTGCGACACCGAAGAAGACCCGCACAGCCCGCAGACGCGCGGCATCCGCAAGGTGCTGTTCGAAGGCGCCGAACTGTATCGCGCCGAAAGCAAGGTCAAGGAAACCATGGACAAGTATGGCCATGGCACGCCGGACGACTGGATCGAGCGCCATGTGTACACCGGCCGCAGCACGCTGGGCGTGGCGTCGCTGCTGGTGATCAACGTCGCCCTGTTCGGCGTGCTCGGCCTGACCGTGTGGGCGATCCAGATGATGTGGATTCCGATCACGGCAGCCGGCATCATCAATGGCCTGGGCCACTGGTGGGGTTACCGCAACTACGATTGCAACGATGCGGCGACCAACATCTTCCCGTGGGGCATCCTGATCGGCGGCGAAGAGCTGCACAACAACCACCACACCTATGCCACCTCGGCCAAGCTGTCGAGCAAGTGGTATGAATTCGACCTGGGCTGGGGCTATATCCGCATGCTCGAGATGGTCGGCCTGGCCAAGGTGAAGAAGGTGGCGCCGAAGCCGAAGCTGGCCAAGAACAAGGCGCAAGCCGACTTCGACACCCTGCAGTCGGTGATCGCCAACCGCTACGACGTGATGGCGAAATATGCCAAGTCGGTGCGTCACGCTTTCCACGAAGAATTCGAGCACCTCAAGCACAAGGCGCAGCTGGAATCGCGCTTCCTGAAAAGCTCGCGCAAGCTGATGCAGCGCGAGCCGGCCAAGCTGGAATCGTCGCAAAAGCAGCAACTGGTCGAGCTGTTTCAGCACAGCAAGGCGCTGGAGACCATGCACACTATGCGCGTCGAACTGGGCGCGATCTGGGAACGCTCGCACTCGACCCGCGACCAGCTGTTGCACCAGCTGCAGGATTGGTGCAACCGCGCCGAAGCCTCGGGCATCAAGGCGCTGCAGGAGTTTTCGATGCGCCTGCGCACCTATGCCTGATCGGCGGCGTCGCTAAGAAATGACACAACGGCTTCTTCGGAAGCCGTTGTCGTTTGGGCGTTACGCGCCACGCCGCATCGGCGGCCACGTCAGGTAAGTCAGCGCCCGCCACACCCATTCGAGCGGCCCGTACTGGAAACGCGCCAGCCACCAGTGGCTGAACACGATCTGCAGCGCGCACAGCAGCAGGGCGATGCCGACCTGCTCGGTCCTGCCGATGCCCCACCATCCGAGCCCGTGGGCATGGAACAGCAGGGAAAACACGAGCGACTGCATCAGGTAATTGCTCAGCGCCATACGTCCAAATGGCGCCAGGACGCGCACCCGGGCCAGCACGCCGTGGCTGTACAGCGCCAGCAGCACCGCCGCGACGTAGCCGAGCGAGGCGGGCAGGCTGCCCACCGTCATCAAGGCGTTCGCCAGGTCATAGCCGCCGTCGTCGACGCCGGCAGGACGTCCGGTGCTGATCAGGCTGCTGAGCAGGCCCAGCCCGACCCCGAAGCCGATCCCGCCCACGGCCAGGCGCCGCAACAGCGGCAGATGACGTCCGGCGTTGGCGATCACGCCGGAGCGCACGAACCAGACCCCGACCAGGAACACGCTCACGCCGACCACCACGAAGCCGGTTTCGTCGCGCATCCGCGCCGCCAGGTGGCCCAGGCGCATCGCGACCGCGTCCGCATAGCTGCCGTTGGTGAGCACCTCCTTCTCTTCGATGCTGCGCGCCGTGCGCTCGCGGTATTGCAACAGGGTGGCGGACGCGTTATCGGTCTCTGCGCTGGTGACGCTGGAGACTGGTCCCGACTGGGGCGCATAGTGGCGCATGGCGCCGTCGAGCGCGGTGAGGCCATAGGTGAGCACGAAGATCGCGACGCCGGCGCGCAGCGGCCGTGCTCTTTCTGGCTGGACAAAGCCCCAGGCCAGGAGGCCGAGCAGCACGAGGGCGCCGCCGATCGCCAGCAGCGCCCCCATGTCGCCCTTGCCGCCGACGATATTCAGGATGGCCGCCAGCAGCATCAGGCTGCCCGGGACGATCGCCACCAGTGGAAACAACGCACGCCGTTCGGCGCGCAGGTAGACGCCCACCAGGCCGGCGAACACGAGCGGCGTGACCAGCCAGCCGGCGAAGCCGAAGCCCGGCAACTGGGCCAGCACGAAACAGGCGGCCAGGACGCCGATCATTGGGCGCGCCCTGGCGAACAGCATCAGCATCAGGGCCAGCGCGCCGATCGCATAGCTGATCAGGATGTCGCCGCTCCACAGCAGCAGGTAGTGCAGCAGGCCGAACAGGCCGAGGACGGCGATCCGGCGGCCATAGGCGGGCAGGAAGGGACGCTCGGCCGTGCGCGCCCGTTCCAGCATCAGGGCGAAACCCATGCCGAACAGCAGCGAGAAAATGGTCCAGAACTTGCCGCTGACAACATAAGCGACGACAAAGGCGACCAGCCAGTCCAGGCCGTGCAGCCCGGCCGGGATGCCGTTGCCGGATTCGGCCACGGGGCGGTTGAAGAATTCGACGTTGGCGATGCAGATGCCGATCAGCGCGAAGCCGCGCAATACGTCGAGGGCATCGAGGCGGTCCTGGCTGGGGATGGGAACGAAGGGGAAGGCGGAAGGCGGACTGGTCATTCCCCGATGGTAGCGCGGATCGGCGGGACGACAAAAAAGCCGCCGGGCTTGCGCGCCGGCGGCTTCGTCAAGAAGACAAGATCGATTACTTGATCTTGGTTTCCTTGTAGATCACGTGCTTACGTGCTTTCGGGTCGAATTTGGTGATTTCCATCTTCGCCGGCATCGTGCGCTTGTTCTTGGTGGTGGTGTAGAAGTGACCGGTACCTGCGGTCGATTCCAGCTTGATTTTGTCGCGGCCAGTTTTTGCCATGATAGCTCCCTAATTAAACTTTTTCGCCACGGGCGCGCATGTCGGCCAGCACGGCGTCGATGCCGAGCTTGTCGATCACGCGCAGGCCGGCGTTCGACAGACGCAGCGAAACCCAGCGGTTTTCGGATTCGACGTAGATACGGCGGTTCTGCAGGTTAGGCAGGAAACGACGCTTCGTTTTGTTGTTAGCGTGGGAGACGTTGTTACCAACCATCACACCCTTGCCGGTTACTTGGCAAACACGTGCCATAGTGCACTCCTTAAATATGTTCCAGAATTGGAAAAACGAGAGTATAGCGTGAAAAGCAAAGCGGAATCAATCACTTACGAAAAACAATGGTGTCTTTTCTTGATGAAAAAATTTAACAATTCCAGATGGGTGTCGTAACTCGCTGTTTACGCTGTGTAATTTCAAGCAAACATGACAGCCCACGTAAGGACGCGGGCGCGGCACTGCCGAGGTTTATCGGTCACAACTGCCCATTCTCGGCAAAGGAATGCACCTGATTGCCCGCCACCACGAAGTGGTCCAGCACCCGGATATCGACCAGCGCCAGCGCCTGCACCAGTGCGCCCGTGAGCCGCAGGTCGGCTTCGCTCGGCTCGGCCACGCCGGACGGGTGGTTGTGGGCCAGGATCACCGCCGCGGCATTCCTGCGCAGCGCCGCCTTGACCACCTCTCTTGGATAGACGCTCGTGTGCGTGAGCGTGCCCCTGAACATTTCCTCGCAATTGATCAGGCGATTTTTCACGTCCAGGAACAGCACCATGAACGATTCATGGGTCTGCAGCGCGAACTGGCTGCGCAGGTACTGGCGCACCGCCTCGGGCGAGCACAGCGCCTCGCGCCGGAACTGCTCGGCCACCGCGCGCCGCGCCAGCTCGAGCGCCGCCTGCAACTGCGCGTACTTGGCCGGCCCCAGGCCGTGCAGCCGCCCGAACTCGCTCGATTCGGCATGCAGCAGCCGGTGCAGCGAGCCGAAGTGCGCCAGCGTGTCGCCCGCCAGCGTCACCGCGCTTTTTCCCGCCACGCCCACACGCAGGAAGATCGCCAGCAATTCGGTATCCGACAGCGCATGCGGTCCATCGCGCAGCAGGCGCTCGCGCGGACGGTCTTGTTCGGGCCAATCGCAAATTCCCATGTTTGATTCCTCGCCAAAAAAAGAGGCAGCCAAGGCGCAAGCGGCGCGCGTGGCTTACAATAGCGGTTTGCCTGATCAGGTATGCCCGTCACCACAAAGAACATGTCCAACGCTGCTCCCGTCGTCAACGAATCCTCTTACCTGACCCTGCATTACCGTCTGGCAGTTGCCGGTGGTTCGGATGTGGTCACGACCTTCAATGGCACGCCCGCCACCTTGCTGCTGGGCCAGGGCCAGCTGGCGCCGTTCCTCGAGGCGCGCCTGATCGGCCTGCCGGAAGGCACGCACCAGACCTTCGAGCTCAGCGCTGCACAAGCGTTCGGCGAGCGTAACCCGGAGCTGATCCAGTCGGTATCGAAAGCCACGCTGGAAGAAAACTCGGTGCCGGGCACGGAATACAACGTGGGCGAGGTGGTCGAGTTCAACGCGCCGAAGGGCGGTCGCTTCGCCGGCGTGCTGCTGGAATTGCGCGACGATGCGGCTTTGTTCGACTTCAACCACCCGATGGCCGGCCGCGCCCTGCAATTCGAAGTGAAACTGATTTCGGTTCTGTAAGGACGACAGGAACAATGATGGAAAACGAAATTCTGCTGGCCCAGCCGCGCGGCTTCTGCGCCGGCGTGGACCGCGCGATCGAGATCGTCGAGCGCGCCCTGAAACAGTTCGGCGCGCCGATCTATGTGCGCCACGAGATCGTGCACAACGCCTACGTGGTCGAAGACCTGCGCGCCAAGGGCGCGATCTTCATCGAGGAACTCGAAGACGTCCCGCCCGGCAACACGCTGGTGTTTTCGGCCCACGGCGTCTCGAAGGCCGTGCGCGCCGACGCCGAGGCGCGCGGGCTCACCATTTTTGATGCCACCTGCCCGCTGGTGACCAAGGTCCACGTCGAAGTCGCCAAGATGCGCAAGCAAGGCGCCGAGATCATCATGATCGGCCACGACGGCCACCCAGAAGTGGAAGGCACCATGGGCCAGGCCGAAGAAGGCATGCACCTGGTCGAGACCGTCGAGGACGTGCAGAAACTGCAGGTGCGTAATCCCGAGCTGCTGGCCTACGTGTCGCAGACCACCCTGTCGGTCGACGACACCCTGGACATCATCGCGGCGCTCAAGGCGCGCTTCCCGAACATCATCGAGCCGAAGAAGGGCGACATCTGCTACGCCACCACCAACCGCCAGGAAGCCGTGAAGTTCATGGCGCCGCAGGTCGAGGTCGTGGTCGTCGTGGGCAGTCCAAACAGCTCGAACTCGAACCGCCTGCGCGAAGTGGCCGAAAAAATGGGCACGCCGGCGTATATGGTCGACAACGCGAGCAAGATCGACCCCAGCTGGATCGCGGGCAAGAAGCGGATCGGCGTGACCGCCGGCGCCTCGGCGCCCGAGGTGCTGGTGCAGGCCGTGATCGACCGCCTGAAAGAACTCGGCGCGGCCAGCGTGCGCGCGCTCGAAGGGGTTGAAGAACACGTGACCTTCCCGCTGCCGAAAGGCCTGGACGGCGTACGTCCTGAGCCATCTTCGCCAGCAGCCTGAACTTTATTTCTCGTACAGACAGAAAACAAAATTTGCTACTGCACGGATTTACCGTGATAAGTTTTCCAACAGCCAAGTTATGATGGCGGCGCTCGGAAAATTGTCATGGTAGCCAACCATGAGCGGCACTTCGGGAGGGATCCCGCGGTGCCGTTTTTTTGCAAGGCAAAAATACACAGGCAGAACGATGGAAACCTTTATTCAACAGCTGCTGAACGGCCTGGTGCTGGGCAGCATGTACGCGCTGGTCGCGCTCGGCTACACGATGGTGTACGGCGTGCTCAACCTGATCAACTTCGCCCATGGCGACGTGCTGATGATCGGCGCCATGATCGGCCTGACGATCCTGCAATTGCTCGAGGCTTATATTCCCGGCTTGCCGGGCTATGTCCAGCTGGCGGCCGCCATCCTCGGCGCGATTCCCCTCACCATGCTGGTCAGCATCCTGATCGAGCGCGTCGCCTACCGCCGCCTGCGCCATGCGCCGCGCCTGGCGCCGCTGATCACGGCGATCGGCGTCTCGATCCTGCTGCAGACCTTCGCCATGATGATCTGGGGCCGCAGCCCGCTGCCGTTCCCGCAACTGCTGTCGTCCGAACCGATCATGATTGGCGGCGCCATGATCTCGCAGACGCAAGTGCTGCTGCTGGTGCTGGCGGCCGTCGCCATGGGCGCCCTGGTGCTGCTGGTCGAGCGCACCAGGATGGGCCGCGCGATGCGCGCCGTGGCCGAAAACCCGCGCGTGGCCGGCCTGATGGGCGTGGACGCGAACCGCGTGATCGTCGCCACCTTCGCCATCGGCGCCGCGCTGGCGGCCGTCGCCGGCGTGATGTGGGGCGCCAACTATGCCTCGATCACCTTCACCATGGGCGTGCTGCCGGGCCTGAAGGCCTTCTGCGCCGCGGTGCTGGGCGGGATCGGCAACATCTATGGCGCCATGATCGGCGGCCTGCTGCTGGGGATCATCGAGGCGCTCGGCGCCGGCTACATCGGCGACCTGACCGGCGGCTTCCTCGGCAGCCACTACCAGGACATCTTCGCCTTCGTGGTGCTGATCCTGGTCCTGACCCTGCGTCCGTCCGGCATCATGGGCGAACGCGTGGCCGACCGCGCCTGAGCACGAGGAGCACACCATGGCACTCCTGACCTTCGACACCCAGCACAAGCCGCGCCAGGCCGCCATCAGCATGGCGGCCGTCCTGATCCTGATGCTGATCTTCCCCTTCGTCGCCTCGCAATTCGGCAACTCGTGGGTGCGCATCATCGACATCGCGCTGCTGTACATCATGCTGGCGCTGGGCCTGAACATCGTGGTCGGCTTCGCGGGCCTCCTCGACCTGGGCTATATCGCCTTCTTCGCGGTCGGCGCCTACCTGGTCGGCCTGTTCTCGTCGCCGCAGTTCGCGGCGCTGCTGGAGTCGCTCATCTATTATTCGCCGGCGCTCGGCGAAGCGCTGGTGGCCTTCTTCGGGCCCGAGATCGCCGCCAACGGCATCCATCTGTCGCTGTGGGCCATCGTGCCGCTGGCGGCGCTGTGCGCCGCGCTGTGCGGCGCGCTGCTGGGCGCCCCCACCCTCAAGCTGCGCGGCGACTACCTCGCCATCGTGACGCTCGGCTTCGGCGAGATCATCCGCATCTTCATGAACAACCTGAACGACCCGATCAACTTCACCAACGGGCCGCAGGGGATCAATATGATCGACCCGATCCGCGTGTTCGGGGTGTCGCTGGCCGGCGAGCCGGGCTCCGGCGCCAACGTCATGATCGGCGACTACGCGATGCCGTCGGTGAACGCCTATTACTTCCTGTTCCTGGCCATGGTGATCGCGACGATCTTCATCACCGGCCGCCTGCAGCATTCGCGCCTGGGCCGGGCCTGGGTGGCGATCCGCGAAGACGAGATCGCGGCCAAGGCGATGGGCATCAATACCCGCAACGTCAAGCTGCTGGCCTTCGCCATGGGCGCGTCGTTCGGCGGCGTGGCCGGCGCGATGTTCGGCGCCTTCCAGGGTTTCGTGTCGCCCGAGTCGTTCTCGCTGACCGAATCGATCGCGGTGCTGGCGATGGTGGTCCTGGGCGGCATCGGCCACATCCCGGGCGTGGTGCTGGGCGGCGTGCTGCTGGCGGCCTTGCCCGAGGTGTTGCGCCACGTGGTCGATCCGCTTCAACAGGCCGTGTTCGGCAAGGTGATCATCGAAGCCGAGGTGCTGCGCCAGCTGCTGTACGGCCTGGCCCTGGTATTGATCATGCTGGTCCGCCCGGCCGGCCTGTGGCCGTCGCCGAACAGGGAAGAGCGTCCCAACGCCGCCCTGGCGCGCGAGGAAGAAGAAGCGTCCACCGCGTGATGAGTGTACAGACACATGAGCAGACCATGAGCGAACAAATCCTCCTGAATATCCAGGGTGTCAATAAACGCTTCGGCGGCCTGCAGGCGCTGACCGACGTCGGCATCCGGATCATGCAGGGCCAGATCTATGGCCTGATCGGCCCCAATGGCGCCGGCAAGACCACGTTCTTCAACGTGATCACGGGCCTGTATCAACCGGACAGCGGCACCTTCGAGCTGGCCGGCAAACCCTATTCGCCATCGGCGCCGCATGACGTGGCCAGGGCGGGCATCGCCCGCACCTTCCAGAACATCCGCCTGTTCGGCGAGATGAGCGCGCTCGAGAACGTGATGGTCGGGCGCCACGTGCGCACGAAGCAGGGCGTGCTGGGCGCGATCCTGCGCCACAAGGCGGCGCGCGACGAGGAAGCCGCGATCCGCCTGCGCGCGCAGGAACTGCTCGACTTCGTCGGCATCGGCCAATTCGGCAACCGCACCGCGAAATTCCTGTCCTATGGCGACCAGCGCCGCCTGGAAATCGCGCGCGCGCTCGCCACCGATCCGCAGCTCCTGGCGCTGGACGAACCGGCGGCCGGCATGAACGCCACCGAAAAGCTGGCGCTGCGCGAGCTGCTCGTGAAAATCAAGGCCGAGGGCCGGACCGTGCTGCTGATCGAGCACGACGTCAAGCTCATGATGGGCCTGTGCGACCGCATCACGGTGCTCGAATACGGCAAGCAGATCGCCGAAGGCTTGCCAAGCGAGATACAAAAGAACCAGGCCGTGATCGACGCCTACCTTGGAGGCGCCCACTGATGGCTGACATTGTTCTGAAAATCGCCGGCCTGAAGGTCGCCTACGGCGGCATCAAGGCGGTCAAGGGCGTCGACCTGGAGGTGGCGAAAGGCGAGCTGGTGACGCTGATCGGCGCCAACGGCGCCGGCAAGACCACGACCCTGAAGGCCATCACCGGCACGCTCCCGCCGTGCAAGGTCGAGGGGACGATCGAGTATCTCGGCCAGCCGCTCGGCGGCACGCAGTCGTTCCGGATGGTGCGCCAGAAGCTGGCCATGGTGCCGGAAGGGCGGGGCGTGTTCACCCGCATGTCGATCCACGAAAACCTGTTGATGGGCGCTTACACGCGCGACGACAAGGCCGCGATCGATGCCGACATCGAGAAGTGGTACACCGTCTTCCCGCGGCTGAAAGAGCGGTCCAGCCAGCTGGCCGGCACCCTGTCGGGCGGCGAGCAGCAGATGCTGGCGATGGCGCGCGCATTGATGTGCCATCCGACCCTGCTGCTGCTGGACGAGCCGTCGATGGGCCTGGCGCCGATCATGGTCGAGAAGATCTTCGAGGTGATCCGCGACGTGTCGCGGCAGGGCATCACGATCCTGCTGGTGGAGCAGAACGCCAAGCTGGCGCTGCAGGCCGCGCACCGCGGCTACGTGATGGAGTCGGGCGCGATCACCATGACCGGCAATGCGCGCGACATGCTCGACGATCCGAGGGTGCAGGCGGCATACCTGGGCGAGTGACGCCACCGGTCACATGAGCGGCACGCGAACGACAAAAAGCCGACAGACGCGATTGCGTCTGTCGGCTTTTTGTCTTGGGCTTGTTACTTCACCAGCCGCAGCTTAGGCCGCAGCGGCAGCCGTGGCAGCGCTGGCAGCATTGCCAGCTTTAGCAGCAGTCGCAGAAAATTGCGACACGGCGGCGTTCATATTGCTTTCGAGCGCTTCGACCGCCTGCTTGGAGGTCTTGCTGAATTGCTCGTAGCCGGCGTTGGCGTTGCTGATCGCGGTCTTGACGGCGGCGACGAAGCTTTCCGAGCCGGCCGGGGCGTTCTTGCTCACTTCGTCGACCAGCGAGATGACCTTGCGGTTGGCTTCGACGATCTGGCTTTCGGCGGCTTTCGAGAACTCGGCGCCGGTGCCGGTGGCGATCGAGGCCAGCTGGCGGCTGTACGACAGGGCTTTCTCGGCGTTCGGCTGCGCCTGCGAGGCGGTCAGCGAGAAGAATTCTTGTGGGTCCTTGGCGCCCAGCAGCTGGCGAGCGGCGGCCGACGAATCTTCCAGGGTCGAGCGCGCGGTGCTGATGTTCAGTTCAACCAGCTTTTCCACGCCTTCGAAGGTCTTCGAGGTCAGTGCCGAAAACAGGGCGAATTGCGAATCGAGGCTGGCCTTGGTAGCGTTCGAAAATTGTTCAGGGATTGCAAACATGTGGCTCTCCAAATATGTCGTTTCAAGAATGGACTATTGCTCTGTGAGACAGGTTCTTCATTAAAACGCAACGAAACTCTTTTTGTGCACCGCAACAGGGCAGATTTTCTGTCAGTTCGTTTGAAGCGTCAAGCGTTTTTGATGCGACGCACCATCCAAGATACATAATTTTCTAGAATGCATTTAATGCAATAAAAGTCAATTGATCTCGCGCAAACCCTGTGCATCTTTCAGCCGGTCAAAACTCCATGGTAGAGACATGCTAGACTCGATGCTTGCGATTTATTCAATGCCGTGCAGCGCGCATTGCCAGCATCATGTCGACCCACGCCACTTCCATGCCCGGCAGCTCCTGGCTGTCGCCCGTGCCGCTGTTCTTCGTCTTCCTCTGGAGCACGGGTTTCATCGTCGCCAAGCTCGGCCTGCCGTATGCGCCGCCGCTGACCTTCCTCATCGTGCGCTGCCTGGGCGTGCTGGCGGTGCTGCTGCCGTTGATGCTGCTCTGGCGCGCGCCATGGCCGCGCGGCCAGGTCCTGCATCTCGCCGTGGCCGGCGTGCTGCTGCAGGCGGGCTACCTGGGCGGCGTGTGGGCCGCCATCAAGCTCGGCATGCCGGCGGGACTGACCGCCCTGATCGTCGGCATGCAGCCGATCCTCACCGCCGCCTGTGCCCCGCTGATCGGCGAGCGGGTGCGGCCGATCCAGTGGCTGGGCCTGCTGCTCGGCCTGTCCGGCGTGGCGCTGGTGGTCTACGCCAAGCTGGGCCTGGCCGGCCTGTCGCCCGCCGCCCTCGGCCTGTGCGTGTTCGCGCTGCTCTGCATCACGGCCGGCACCATGTACCAGCGCCGCTTCTGCCCGCGTTTCGACCTGCGCAGCGGCACCGCGATCCAGTTCGGGGCCACGGTGCTGGTGCTGGCGCCGATCGCGGTGTGGCTGGAAGACCTCGACCCGGCGTTCTCGACGGTTACCTGGAGCGCCGACTTCGTCATCGCCTGGCTGTGGTCGGTGTTCGCGCTGTCGATCGGCGCCATCTTCCTGCTGTTCAAACTCATCGGGCGCAGCCAGGCCACCGAGGTGACCAGCCTGATGTACCTGACCCCGCCGACCACCGCCATCATGGCCTGGCTGCTGTTCGGCGAAGCCTTCAACGCGCTCGGCCTGGCGGGCATGGCGGTGGCCGTCACCGGCGTCGCCTTCGTCGTGCGCAAACCACCGGAGACCACATGACCATCGAGAACCCTGGCCAGGCGGCCGTCGACGCCGCCATCACCTCGCGCCGTTCGATCCGCGCCTTCCTGGACAAGCCGGTCGCGCGCGAAGACATCGCCCGCATCCTGGACGTCGCGGCGCGCGCGCCGTCCGGCACCAACACCCAGCCGTGGAAAGTCCATGTGCTGACCGGCGCCGCGCGAGAGCGCCTGTCAAGCGCGATCCTGGCGGCGTATGCCGACCCCGAGCAGGCCGCCCAGCACCAGGAGGAATATCCCTACTATCCGCGCGAATGGGTGTCGCCGTACATCGACCGGCGCCGCAAGGTCGGCTGGGATTTATATGGCCTGCTGGGCCTGACGCGCGACGACAAGGCCGGCATGGCGGCCCAGCATGGGCGCAACTTCACTTTCTTCGATGCGCCGGTCGGGATGATTTTCACCATCGACCGCATCATGGAGCAGGGCTCCTGGCTCGATTACGGGATGTTCTTGCAGAACATCATGGTAGCGGCGCGGGCGAGGGGACTCGACACCTGTCCGCAAGCCGCCTTTACGCAGTATCATCGGATCATCGCGGCCGAACTCGGGCTGCCGGCGAACGAGATGGTCGTGTGCGGCATGGCGCTGGGCTGGGCCGATCAGGCGCGGATCGAGAACACCCTGGAGACCGAGCGCGAACCCAGCCACGTGTTCGCCCGCTTCATGGAGTAAAGTAATAACCAACAATATCTCATTGATATCAAACGAAAGTTTGAATGCAGGGGAGGTGTTGGTTTTCGCAGATTATTTCCGCACGGAATGTTCTTTTCTCTTGCGATCGAGCGTCGTTCCGCTACACTTTCATCTGTATCTCATCGGTTTGGTCCAGGGGCGTTTCGATGTTTAAACTTGCTTTGGCTGCAGTTGCCGCCACGTTGTTCGCTATTGCACCAATGCAGGCATCCGGTGCCGGGGCGGGCGCAGGGGCGGGCGCGACCGAACAAGCGCAGAAGTCCAAGCCTGCCAAGGCTGCCAAGAAAAAGCCCAAGCGCAAAGCGAAGGCGAAAAAGACCGCCAGGAAGCGCAAGGAAGTCGCCAGCGCCGGCGACAACGGCCAGCGCATGGTGCGCCGGGTCCGCACCGTCAACGGCAAGCGCGTCGTCACCTACCACCCGGCCCGCGCCGCGGCGGGCGCCGTCGCCGTGGCGGCGGTGGCGACGGCCGGCGACAGGGCCGGCCTGAACAAGACCGACGATCCGCTGTCCCTGCGTTCCAGCGTCGCCTATGTGGTCGACCAGAACAGCGCCGAAGTGCTGTTCGAAAAGAACGCCAACGTCGCCCTGCCGATCGCCTCGATCACCAAGCTGATGACCGGCATGGTCGTCATGGAAGCCAAGCAAGACCTCGACGAAGTCCTGCGCGTCACCGACGCCGACGTCGACCGCCTGAAGTACAGCAGCTCGCGGCTGCCGGTCGGCGCGCGCATGACGCGGCGCGAACTGCTGCACATCACCCTCATGAGTTCCGAGAACCGCGCCGCCTCGGCGCTGGGCCGCAACTACCCGGGCGGCATCGAGGCCTTCGTCGCCGCGATGAACGCCAAGGCGCGCCAGCTCGGCATGATGGACACCCATTACGTCGATTCCAGCGGCCTGTCGAGCCGCAACGTCTCGAGCGCGCGCGACCTCGTCAAGCTGGTGATGGCGGCCCACGAAGACCCGCTGCTGCGCGAATTCTCCACCACGCCGAAATCGACCGTGAAGGCCAGCGGCCGCACCATGCATTACGCGAACACCAACTACCTGGTGTCGCTGCCCGACTGGAACATCGGCCTGCAAAAGACCGGCTTCATCAACGAAGCGGGACGCTGCCTGGTGATGCAGGCCATGATCCATGGCCGCAATGTGGTGATGGTGTTCCTGGATTCGAAAGGCAAGATGTCGCGCACGGCCGACGCCGGCCGCATCCGCCGCTGGATCGAGTCGCTGCCGGACCGCATGGACGTCGATGCGGTGCGCACGCCGACCATCACGGCCAGCGCGCCGGCATTGCATTAATCCTTGATCACACCGGCGCGATCGGCCGGTAACCCAGCGTCGACGAAATCCGCGACGCCGTCTGCACCAGGTCTTCGAGCCAGTCTTCCTGCAAGCGGTCGGCCGGCGCCGAGATCGACAATCCCGCCACCAGCTTGCCGCTGTCGTCATGGATGCCGGCCGCCATGCAGCGCACGCCCAGTTCCAGTTCCTCGTTGTCGCGCGCATAGCCGCGCGCCCGCACCAGGCTCAGTTCGCGTTCCAGCCGCGCCAGTTCGGTGATCGAATTGCGCGTGTGGCCGGCCAGCCCCGTGCGGGTGGCATAGGCGCGGATCGCCTTGACGTCGTCCACGGATAAAAACAGCTTGCCGGTCGAGGTCAGGTGCAGCGGGCCGCGCCCGCCGATGGCGCGCACCACCTGCATGCCGGAGCGCTCCGAGAAGGCGCGGTCGATGTAGACGATTTCGTCGCCCTGGCGCACCGACAGGTTGACCGTCTGCTGGGTCTTGCGGTGCAGGGCGCGCATGGCGTCGAGCGCCGCTTCGCGCACCGACAGCCGGCTCTTGACCACATTGCCCAGTTCCAGCAGGCGCATGCCGAGGCGGTAGGTGCCCGGTTCGACCCGGTCGACGAAGCGCGTGACGACCATGTCGTTGAGGATGCGGTGCGCGGTCGAGGGATGCAGGCCCGACACCCGCGACAATTCCTTGAGGCTGACCGGGTCGGTATAGCTCGCCAACGCATCGAGCAGCGCCATCATGCGTTCGATGACCTGGATCGACGTCTTGGCTGGAGTAGGGGTTTCCATTTTCATGATGTGGTTGGTGCAGTGCAGTATTGTTCACTTTATACCATGATGTGAAAAGACCATGCAAACCGGCGGCTTGCGTCCTGGGTCAACTTGCCACATGCTTGTGCGCGGACGGGGCATAATGTCGTTCCTGCATGTTGGAATGCCAAGAACGATGGAAAACCCGATCAGCGAATTCAAGACCTTGCGCGGCCTGGAGCGCATCGGCGCCGCCTGCCGCAACACCTGGGACGGCCTGCGCTGGGCCTGGCGCAGCGAAGCGGCGTTTCGGCAAGAGGTCGTGGTGATCGTCATCGCCAGCGTGGTGGCGCTGCTGCTGCCGGTGTCCGGTTTTCAAAAGCTGGCCCTGGTCGGCGTGCTGGTCGTGGTGCTGGTGGTCGAGCTGATCAATTCGGCGATCGAAGCGGTGGTCGACCGCATCTCGCTGGAGCGTCATCCGCTGTCCAAGGCGGCCAAGGACCTGGGCAGCGCCGCGGTGGCGCTGACCCTGCTGCTGGCGGGGGCCACCTGGGCCGTCGTGCTGTACAACCGCTTTATGTAGGCTTTGCGTTGCGTCGTCCGCGGACGGCGCTGTATGAATCAACCATGGAGAAGACTATGACCTTACGCCTCGGCGACACCGCTCCCGATTTCGAGCAGGATTCCAGCATCGGCAAGATCCGCTTCCACGAGTGGGCGGGCGATTCCTGGGTAGTGCTGTTCTCGCACCCGGCCGACTTCACGCCGGTGTGCACGACCGAACTGGGCCTGACCGCCAAGCTCAAGCCGGAGTTCGACAAGCGCAACGTCAAGGCAATCGCGCTGTCGGTCGACCCGGCCGACAAGCACGTCGACTGGATCAAGGATATCGAAGAAACCCAGCAAACCGTGGTTGGTTTCCCGATCGTGGCCGACGCCGACAAGACCGTGTCCGGGCTGTACGACATGATCCACCCGAACGCCTCGGCCACCGCCACCGTGCGCTCGCTGTTCGTGATCGACCCGGCCAAGAAAGTGCGCCTGATCATCACCTACCCGATGAGCACCGGCCGCAACTTCGACGAAGTGCTGCGCGTGATCGACGCCCTGCAGCTGACCGACGGCTACACCGTCGCCACGCCGGGCAACTGGAAGGATGGCGACCCGGTCATTATCCCGCTGACCGTCACCGATCCCGACGTCATCAAGCAGAAGTACCCGAAAGGCTTCGAGGCGCCGCGTCCTTACCTGCGCCTGACGCCGCAGCCGAACAAGTAATCGGCAGCGCAGGGGCGAGGCTTGCCCCATGCCATGTCTACCGCAAGACGGCGAACCTGGGTTCGCCGTTTTTTTTCGTGGTATCCAGGCAACAAACTCGCGATGATCATCGTCGTGGGACGAATATCTCTGCATAAGCAAATGAGAAAGCTGTCGTTTGGAAAACGGCAGCCCGAGCCTTACCCTGTGCTCCACAGGAGAGCTCGGCATGTCGATGACGTATGTGATGGCAGGATTCGCGGTAGGTTTGTTGGTCGGCATGACCGGCGTCGGTGGCGGCTCGCTGATGACGCCCTTGCTGACCCTGCTGTTCGGCGTCTCGCCATCGGTCGCGGTCGGCACTGACCTCGCCTTCGCCGCGATCACCAAGAGCGCCGGCACCATCACCCACCGCTTCACCCGCACCGTGCAATGGCAGATCGTCGGCCGCCTGTGCCTGGGGGCGCTGCCGGCGGCCGTGCTGGCGGCGATCGCGCTCAACCATTTCGGCGCGCTCAGCGAACAGCTGGGGCAGGTGATCCGCTACACGATCGCCGTCTCGGTGATGCTGACCGTGGTGGCGCTGCTGCTGCGCAGCCGCCTGCTGGCCTGGATCCATGCCCACCCGGAACGCCAGCTGCAGGGCCGCGGCCTGGCGGCGGCCACCATCATCTCGGGCGCCGTGCTGGGCGTGCTGGTGACGGTGTCCTCGATCGGCGCCGGCGCCATCGGCGCGACCTTGCTGGTGTTCCTGTATCCAAAGCTGAGCCCGGCCGAAGTGGCCGGCACCGACATCGCCTACGCGGTCCCGCTGACCGCCATCGCCGCGCTCGGCCATTGGTGGCTCGGCTCGATCGACTGGATGCTGCTGCTGACCCTGCTCGTCGGTTCGCTGCCCGGCATTACCCTCGGCGCCATGGCGGCGCGCGCCGTGCCGGAGCGCTTCCTGCGCGCCTTGCTGGCCACCACCCTGACGGCGGTGGCGGCGAAGCTCGTCTTGTAAATTGCGCCCTACCAAATAGCAATTACTGTCTATGCAAATAAGTATTCTTTCGTTTGCTTTATGAACATCGCGTGAGAATATTCGAGTCCGATAGAAGAATTTGTAATAAGGACTCGCATGACTTCGCTTGCATTGCCGGGCAACGCGGCAGCAACCAAGCCCAAGCGGCCAGGCCGGGTCATTCCCGGCTTCGGCATTTCGCTGGGCTTCACGCTGTTCTACCTGGCGCTGATCGTCCTCATCCCGCTGTCGGCGGTATTCCTCAAGACCTCCAGCATGAGCTGGGCCGATTTCTGGGCGACCGTCACGTCCGAGCGCGTGGTGGCGTCCTACCGCCTGAGTTTCGGCGCGTCGCTGATCGCGGCCGCCATCAACGTCGTCTTCGGCGGCATCGTGGCCTGGGTGCTGGTGCGCTACCAGTTCCCCGGCAAGCGCCTGATCGACGCCCTGGTCGACCTGCCGTTCGCGCTGCCGACCGCGGTGGCCGGCATCACGCTCACTGCGCTGTACGCCCATAACGGCTGGATCGGCCAGTACCTGGCGGCGCTGGGCATCAAGGTGGCCTTCTCGCCGTTGGGTGTGGTGGTGGCGCTGACCTTCATCGGCCTGCCGTTCGTCGTGCGCACGGTGCAGCCGGTGCTCGAGGAAGCCGAGCGCGAACTCGAGGAAGCCGCCGCCAGCCTGGGCGCGCCGCCGCTGCAGACCTTCATCCGCGTGGTGCTGCCGACCATCGTGCCGGCGCTCCTGACCGGCTTCGCGCTGGCCTTCGCGCGCGCCACCGGCGAATACGGTTCCGTCATCTTCATCGCC
The DNA here is from genome assembly GCF_000315425.1 of Massilia timonae CCUG 45783. Lineage (GTDB taxonomy): Bacteria > Pseudomonadota > Gammaproteobacteria > Burkholderiales > Burkholderiaceae_D > Telluria > Telluria timonae. The sequence goes on from NZ_JH992922.1 coordinate 2,172,443, forward strand.
GGCAACCTGCCGATGGTGTCCGAGATCACGCCGCTCCTGATCATCTCCAAGCTGGAACAGTACGACTATACCGGCGCGACCGCGATCGCGGTGGTGATGCTGGTGTTCTCCTTCATCCTGCTGCTGGCGATTAACCTTCTTCAGGCGTGGACGCGCAAACGGGCGGGCAAGGCATGAGCGCGGTCCTCGACAAGGTGGCGCCGCCGGCCAAGCGCGCCGCCAACAACAAGCGCCTCGACACCAGCGTGCTCGAGCCGCGCTGGGTGCGCGTGGCGCTGATCGCCGTCGCGCTGATCTTCCTGACGCTGTTCCTGTTCATCCCCCTGGCGGCGGTGTTTACCGAAGCGCTGAAAAAAGGGTGGGAGCTGTACGTCGAATCGATCCTGGACCCGGATGCGGTGTCGGCGATCAAGCTGACCCTGATCGCGGCCGTGATCTCGGTGCCGCTGAACCTGGTGTTCGGCGTGGCGGCGGCGTGGGCCATCGCCAAGTTCGAATTCCGCGGCAAGAGCATCCTCCTGACCCTGATCGACCTGCCGTTCTCGATCTCGCCGGTGATCGCGGGCCTGATGTACGTGCTGCTGTTCGGCGCCTCGGGCTGGTTCGGCCCATGGCTGGCGGAGCACGACATCAAGATCCTGTTCGCGGTGCCGGGCATCGTGCTGGCCACCGTGTTCATCACCTTCCCGTTCGTCGCGCGCGAGCTGATTCCGCTGATGCAGCAGCAGGGCACCGAAGAAGAAGAGGCCGCGCTGGTGCTGGGCGCCTCGGGCTGGTCGACCTTCTGGCGCGTGACGATGCCGAACATCAAATGGGGCCTGCTGTATGGCGTGATCCTGTGTAATGCCCGTGCGATGGGCGAGTTCGGCGCGGTGTCGGTGGTGTCGGGCCACATCCGCGGCGAGACCAACACCATGCCGCTGCACGTCGAGATCCTCTACAACGAATACAACTTCACGGCCGCCTTCGCCGTCGCATCGCTGCTGGCGCTGCTCGCCCTGGTGACCCTGGCCGTCAAGTCCTTTATCGAATGGCGCCTGCACGAAGCCCGTAAGGCTTCGACGGACGCCCCTCACTGAAACAACGCCGGAGCCACGCATGACGATCGAAGTACAACATATCCGCAAGCAGTTCGGCCAGTTCACGGCGCTCGACGACGTTTCGCTGCAGTTCCCCGACGGCGAGCTGACCGCCTTGCTGGGGCCTTCGGGCTGCGGCAAGACCACGCTGCTGCGCATCATCGCCGGCCTCGAATATCCGGACTCCGGTTCCGTGCTGCTCGACGGCCAGGATTCCTCGCACCGCCACGTGCGCGAGCGCCAGGTCGGCTTCGTGTTCCAGCACTATGCGCTGTTCAAGCACATGACCGTGTTCGAGAACGTCGCCTTCGGCCTGCGCGTCAAGCCGCGCAAGGAGCGCCCGAGCGAAGCCCAGATCCGCGAGAAGGTCAAGAAGCTGCTCGAACTGGTGCAGCTCGACTGGATCGCCGACCGCTATCCGCCGCAGCTCTCGGGCGGCCAGCGCCAGCGCATCGCCCTGGCGCGCGCGCTCGCGGTCGAACCGCGTGTGCTGCTGCTGGACGAACCGTTCGGCGCGCTCGACGCCAAGGTGCGCAAGGAGCTGCGGCGCTGGCTGCGCCGCCTGCACGACGACCTGCACGTGACCTCGATCTTCGTCACCCACGACCAGGAAGAGGCGCTCGAAGTGGCCGACCAGGTGGTCCTGATGAACAAGGGCCGCGTGGAGCAGCTGGGCAGCCCGGACCAGGTGTACAACAACCCGGCCTCGCCCTTCGTGTACGGCTTCCTGGGCAACGTCAACCTGTTCCACGGCCGCGTCAACGACGGCGTGCTGGCCAGCGGCGACGTGCGTTTCCAGGCGCCGCAGCACGCCGGCGTGGTGGATGGCGCCGGCATCGGCTACGTGCGTCCGCACGACCTGGACGTCGAGCGCTACACGCCCGGCGCCGCGGGCGTGGTGGCCAAGCTGCGCCGCGCGCATGCGATCGGCCCGCTGGCCCAGCTCGACCTGGAGCGCGCCGACAACCAGCAGCTGATCGAGGCGGTGATGCCGAACGAGCGCTTCGCCAGCCTGGGCCTCAAAGAGGGCGAGACGCTGGTCGTGCGTCCGCGCCGCATCGAAGTGTTCGTCGACGAAGGAAACGCGATATGAACTTCCAGCAGCTGCGCTCGGTCCGCGAAGCGGCCCGGCGCGATTTCAACCTGACCGAAGTCGCCAACGCCCTGTTCACCTCGCAGCCGGGCGTGTCGCGCCAGATCCGCGAGCTCGAGGAAGAGCTGGGCGTGGTCATCTTCGAGCGCAACGGCAAGCGCCTGACGGGCCTCACGCCGCCGGGCAAGGGCATCCTGCGCATCGTCGAAAAGCTGCTGGTCGAAGCCGAGAACCTGCAGCAGGCCAGCCGCGAATACGCCGCGCAGGACAGCGGCACGCTCACCGTCGCCGTCACCCACACCCAGGCGCGCTACGCGTTGCCGCAGGTGGTGCAGTCATTCCGCGCCGCCTTCCCCAACGTGCGCATCGCCCTGCAGCAAAGCGCGCCCGAGCACATCGCCGAATGGGTGGCCTCGGGCAAGGCCGACATCGGGATCGCGACCGAGGGCCTGTCGGCCTTCCCCGACCTGGTGTCCTTCCCGTGCTACCGCTGGAGCCACCTGGTGGTGGCGCCCGAGGGGCACCCGATCTTCTCGAGCGGCTCGCCGCTGCGCCTGGAAGATTTGGCCGAGCATCCCCTGATCACCTATGACGTCGGCTTCACCGGCCGCAGCCACATCGACGCCGCTTTCGTCGAAGCCGGGCTGGCGCCGGACATCGTGCTCACCGCGATGGATTCGGACGTCATCAAGCAGTATGTGTCGCTGGGGCTGGGCGTCGGCATCGTGGCCTCGATGGCCTTCGATCATGGCCGCGACAAGGGCCTGCGCGCGATCGAGGCCTCGCACCTGTTCGCGCAGAACGTGACGCGCCTGGCGGTGCGGCGTGGTTCGTACCTGCGGGCGTATGCCTTCCACTTCATCGAGCGTTTCGCGCAAGGGTATACGCGGGCGGATATCGAGAAGGCGATCGCGACGGCGGAATGAAGAAACGGGGCATCTGCCCCGTTTTGCATTGATCGGCTTATAGCCTTGGCTTATTGGCCAGCTTATTGACCAGCTTATTGACCAGGATTAGTGATCCGTCCGTGGATCTCATCGATCCGTTTGACCACCTCATCGCTGAGTACGATCTGCGCCGCATCGATGTTTTCCTCGAGCTGCGCCAGCGTGGTCGCCCCGACGATGGTCGATCCCACGAACCAGCGTGAATAGCACCAGGCCAGCGCCATCTGCGCCGGCGTCAAGCCGTGCTCGCGCGCCAGCGCCGCATATGCGCGGGTGGCCTCGAACACCGCCGGCCGCAGGTAGCGCGGGCTCCAGGTCGGCGGATAGATCGTCAGGCGGCCGCGCGCCTGCGGGTCGTCGACGTACTTGGCGCTCAGCTGGCCGAAGGCGAGGGGACTGTAGGCCAGCAGGCTGACGTCTTCGCGGTAGCAGACTTCGTCCAGCAAGGTGGTCTCGAACGCGCGCGCGGTCAGGTTGTATAGATTCTGGATGGTGGCGATGCGCGGCAGGCCGCGGAGTTCGGCCTGCTTGACGAATTCGCACACGCCCCACGGGCTTTCGTTCGACACGCCGATGTGGCGGATCTTGCCCTCTTTGACCAGGTCGGCCAGGGTACGCAAGGTATCCTCGATCGCCACGCCGTCGCGTTCCTTGCGCGGATCGAACTGATTGGCGCCGAAGATCGGCACGTTGCGGCTCGGCCAGTGCAGCTGGTAGAGGTCGATGTAGTCGGTCTGCAGGCGCCGCAGGCTGGCGTCGACGGCGGCGCGCAGGTTGGCGGCGTCGAGATTGTGTTTTGAACCGCGGATCCAGGCCTGGTTGCCGTTCGGGCCGGCGATCTTGGTCGCCAGCACCAGCTTGTCGCGCCCGCCGCGCGCCTTGAGCCAGGAGCCGATGAAGCGCTCGGTCGAACCCTGGGTGGCCGCGCTCGGCGGCACCGGATACAGCTCGGCGGTGTCGATGAAGTTGATGCCGCGCCCGATTGCATAGTCCAGCTGGGCGTGCGCTTCCTGCTCGGTATTCTGCTCGCCGAAGGTCATCGTGCCGAGGCAGACGGTGCTCACCTCGAGGTCGGTGCGGCCCAGTGTCTTGCGCCGCATGCTCATTGCTTTTTCTTCTTCGCGCCGTTGTCGCGCAGCGCGTCGGCGCATTCGCGCACCAGGGCCGGGCCGGCGTAGATCAGGCCACTGTACAGCTGCACCAGCTTGGCGCCGGACGCGATCTTGGCCTTCGCGTCCTGGCCGCGCATGATGCCGCCCACGCCGACGATCGGGATGTCGTCGCGCAGCTCCTTCTTGAGCGCGCGGATCACGATGTTCGACTGCTCGAACACCGGGGCGCCGGAGAGGCCGCCGGCCTGCTGTGCGTGCTTCATGCCTTCGACGTCGCGCCGGTTGAGCGTGGTGTTGGTGGCGATCACGCCGTCGATCTTGTGGCGCAGCAGGGCGCCGGCGATGTCGCGGATCTGGTCGCCGTCGACGTCGGGCGCGATCTTGAGCGTGATCGGCACGTAGTGGCCGTGGTGGTCGGCCAGCTTGGTCTGCTCGGCCTTCAGCTGGGACAGCAGGCCGTCCAGTTCGGACGCGCCCTGCAGCTGGCGCAGGTTCTTGGTGTTGGGCGACGAGATGTTGACCGTCACGTAGCTCGCATACGGATAGACCTTGCGCAGGCAGTGCAGGTAATCCTCGGCGGCTTGCTCGATCGGCGTGTCGGCGTTCTTGCCGATGTTCAGGCCCAGCACGCCCTGGCGTTCCTGGTAGAAGCGCGAGGCTTGCACGTTGGCCACGAAGGCGTCGACGCCGCCGTTGTTGAAGCCCATGCGGTTGATGATGCCGCGCGCGCGCGGCAGGCGGAACATGCGCGGCTTGGGGTTGCCGGCCTGGCCGCGCGGGGTCACGGTGCCGATCTCGATCGAGCCGAAGCCGAGCGCGGCCAGGCCGTCGATGTAGGCCCCATCCTTGTCCAGGCCGGCGGCCAGGCCGACCGGGTTGGGGAAGGTGATGCCCATGACGGTGCGCGGGTCGGGCAGCGGTTTCCTGAACGCGCCCGTCAGGCCGAGCGCGGCTGCCCGACACAGCATGGGCAGCGTGAAGTTGTGGGCCGTCTCGGGATCGAGCGAGAACAGTGCGGGGCGGACGAGGGTGTACAGGAATTTGTCGGGCATGGGGAACTCAAAAAGGATCTCCCCATCATTCTAACGTGATGCGCTGCGGCATACGTAGTTGAGTGTCAACGACTTTGTTAGCACTTGTATCACACGGCGACAACCCGGCCTAGCGCTGCAGCACGCCCCATTCGCCGTCGATGCGCGCTTCGAGCGGCCGGAAGTTGATCTTGTAGGCCATCTTGGGACTCTGTTCGATCCAGTACCCGAGATACACGTAGGACAGTCCGAGCTCGTGCGCCTGGTTCACCTGCCACAGGATGTTGTAGGTGCCGTAGGAGGCATTCTCGATGTCGGGATCGAAGAAGGTGTACACCGATGACAGGCCGTCGGACAGCACGTCGATGATCGACACCATGCGCAGGGTGCCGTCCGGCTCGCGGAATTCGACCAGGCGCGTGTTGACGCGGCTTTGCAGCAGGAACTGGGCGTACTGGTCGCGGCTGTCCTGGTCCATGCCGCCGCCCACGTGGCGCGTGGTCTGGTAGCGCAGGTAGAGTGCGTAGTGCTCGTCGGAAAAGGCCAGGTTGGCCACCATCGCGACCAGGTTGCCATGGCGCTTCCAGGCGCGGCGCTGGGTGCGGTTGGGCGTGAAGTCCTCGCACTTGACGCGCACCGGGATGCAGGCCTGGCAGCCGTCGCAGTAGGGGCGGTAGGTGAAGATGCCGCTGCGCCGGAAGCCGTTCTTGACCAGCTCGGAATACACGTCGGCATTGATCAGGTGCGATGGCGTGGCGACCTGCGAACGCGCCTGGCGCGCGTCGAGATAGCTGCAGGGATAGGGCGCCGTCGTGTAGAACTGCAGCGTCGCAAAGGGCAGGTCGTGTAGGTGCGTCATGCAAAAAACTCTCGAGACGACGTGTGATGAACCTATTCTAGCGAAAACCCGCCCGCGATACCGTTAGCCATCCAACGGTATCGCGGGCGAATTGCCGGATTTGTCGGCCGCTGCAGCGGACCCTGCGGACGCTGCGGATGCCGCCGGCGCCCCGGCGCCCGGCGCCGCCAGCGGCGCACCGACCGTCCAGTCGCGGATGGGTGGTTCGGCGATGGCGGCGCGCAGGTGCTCCAGGAAGCGGCTGCGCGGGATCGGCGCCGCGCCGAGCGAGGCCAGGTGGCCGGTCTCCTGCTGGCAGTCGATCATCCGCACGCCGTGGCCGCGCAGGAAGGCCACCAGGTAGGCCAGCGCGACCTTGGAAGCGTCGGACACGCGCGCGAACATCGACTCGCCATAGAACATGCGGCCTATGCAGACGCCATAGGCGCCGCCGACCAGTTCGCCGTCGAGCCAGACTTCGGACGAGTGGGCATAGCCCAGCGCATGCAGGCCGCTGTAGCCGTCGATGATCTCGCTGGAGATCCAGGTGCCGGGGCCGTCGCGGCGCGGCGCGGCGCAGGCGCGCATGACGTCGCTGAAGGCCGAGTCGAAGCGCACGTCCCAGCGGCCTCCCTCGTGGCGGCTGCGCTCGACCTTGCGCAGCGTCTTGGCCAGGCTGTCGCTCACCTTGAAGTCGCTCGTGTACAGCACCATGCGCGGGTCGGTGCTCCACCACAGGATGGGCTGGCCTTCGGAAAACCAGGGAAAGATGCCGTTGCGGTAAGCCTGCAGCAGGCGCGGCGGCGACAGGTCGGCGCCGGCCGCGAGCAGGCCCGGCGCTTCGACCGTCAGTGCCTTGGATACGTCGGGAAACGGCGTATCGGTCTCGAGCCAGGGAATCATCTCAATCCGGTTCGCGTGGGGCGATCATCGGGCGATGGATGTCGCGGCTGTGAAAGCCATAGCTGCCGCCCTCGCGCACTTTGATCCGGTCGGCGAAGAACAGTTCCAGCGTGGTGCGGATGGTGGGAAAGGCCAGGTCGTCCCAGGGGATCTCGTCTTCGGTAAACAGCTGCACGTCCAGGCTTTCGATGCCGGCCGCGAAGTCGAGGTCGAGCAGGCGCGCCCGGTAGAACAGGTGGACCTGGTGCACGTGGGCCACGTTGAGCAGGGTGAACAAGGGCCCGAGCTCGATGTTGGCGCCGGCTTCTTCCTCGGTCTCGCGCACCGCCGCCTGCCCGGTGGTCTCCTCGTTTTCCATGAAGCCGGCCGGCAGGGTCCAGTAGCCGTAGCGCGGCTCGATCGCGCGCTTGCACAGCAAGACCTGGAGCCGGCCGTCGGCCTCCCAGACGGGAATCGATCCGATGACGAGTTTCGGATTCTGGTAGTGGATCGTGTGGCAATGGGTGCAGACGTAGCGCGGCCGGTTGTCGCCTTCAGGGATGGTCAGCAGGACGGGGTGGGCGCACTCGGAGCAGAATTTCATGGTCGTGTGACGAATTGGCATTGCCCTTACTTTACACTGAATGCGGGGGCGATAGGGCAGCGCCCGACGGGTGGGGTCGACCTGTTTTCAGCGCAGACCATGCGTTATATCGTGTTGCAATCGCACATGGCCGCAGTATTGCATTTGCCTAATAAGGGGAATGGGCGTATAATTCATTTCATCAGACGCGGGGTGGAGCAGTCTGGCAGCTCGTCGGGCTCATAACCCGAAGGTCACAGGTTCAAATCCTGTCCCCGCAACCAGATTCGAAGCCGCTGATTCGCAAGAGTCAGCGGCTTTTCCGTTTTTCAAGCCGGCGTTGTTCAAGCAGGCACATCTTTTCTCGGTCTTAACGGCCTCGACGCAGGTCAAACCCGCTCGCCTCTGCTGCAATGCACACGGGCCCGGCCTGTCCAACCCTGCGAACCGCCGCGCGCATGCGCCATGGCGACATTCAGGGGCGATGACCATGATCGATGTAGACGACATCAACGAGGCCTGGGGCTGGGTCGGCATGAGCGCCGTCGAAGTTCTCGGGGCTAATGCCTTCGGCAACCTCATCATCCGCGACGAGGACGACCATTTCTGGTGCCTGCGTCCGCAAGAACTGGTCTGCGAGCCGCTGGCGCGCAGCCGCGCCGCGCTCGACGCGCTGGCCTACAACCAGGATTTCCTCAACGACTGGTACATGCCAGAGGCGGTGCGCCTGGCCGAAGCCGCGCTGGGGCCGCTGACCGAGGGGCGCAAATACTGCCTCAAGATTCCCAGCGCGCTGGGCGGCCACTATGGCTGCGACAACCTGGCCACCGTGCCGCTGGCCGAACTCATCCGGTTCTCGGGGGAGGGCGCGCAGCAGTTCGACGGTTTGCCGCGCTGGAACTGATGCCGCAGTCGGCCGCGCCGAGGCCCTCTCGGCGCCAGCCGCTCATTCCTTGCGCGGGGCGGCCTGGGTACGCAGGCGACCGGCAACGATCTGCCAGCCCACCGCCGGCACATACAATGGCAGTTTAGGGTCCATGGCCAGGTGCTTCCACAGCAGCGGGCCGTTGATGGGTTTGCGGTGCGTCAGCCGGTGGACGATGTCCTTGACCATGGTGTGGCGCAGGAAGCGCAGCTTGGCGCGGTTGCGTCCCTGTTGTTCGGCGTTGAGCTTGAACAGGCGCGGCAGTGCGAGTTCCAGCTTGGTTTCGTAGTGCAGGCGGTCCATCGATTTCTCAGTGCCCCAGCCCGAGCCGGCGTAGATATTCACGCCGCGACCATAGGTCACTTCCGGCGTGGTGCCGAAAACATACGCCTTCGTCAGTGTGCTCAGTGTCAGCCAGAACAGGAAGTCCTCGCCGGCATAGACGAATTCTTCGCGAAAACGCAGATTGGCGAACTTGCGGAAGCGGTACACGACGGTCGACGTGCCGATGACATTGGCGCCGAGGATCTGTTCCGTCATGTCGCCCTGGTACTGCGCGACCGGGTAGCCACCCGGCAGCAGCGGGTGCGCGTCCTTCTTGAACACTGCGCTCTGTTCGAACACGGTTGTCGAATGGCCAAGGCGGAAAAAATCCGAAAAATAAAAGTCGTTGCCCTGCGCCAGGGCGGCGCTCGCGTGCAGCAGGTGCGTATCGTGCCACTCGTCATCGGAATCCAGGAAAGCCACGTAGTCGCATTGCGGCGACACGCTGTCGAGCCCCTTGTTGCGCGCCCCGGCGGGTCCGCCGTTCGGCTGTTCGATCACGCGTACGTTCAGGTTCGGCCAGCGCGCCCTCACTGCCTGCACCTCGCCCCGTGCCGGCACCGGCGAGCTGTCGTCGACCACGATGACTTCGGCGGGGTACAGCTGCTGGCCGGCAATCGATGCCAGCGCCTTCTGCAGGACGCCTTCCTGGCGCTGGAAATAAGGAATCACGACGGCGATCGGTGCACTCGCCGGCGTCGCTGCAGCATGGTTCGCGCTGCTGGAAGTAGTGAAAATCGGGGTGCTCATGTTGCTGAATATATCACACGCTCGTGGTGTAACGCCCCTCGTCTTTCCAATTGAAAACAGTGCACGGCTTCGCCGTCTGCTATTCGGCGAGACTGGCCCACAGGTAGGCGGCCGCCATCGTGCGGTGCGGCGCATAGCGCGCCAGCAGGCGCTGGGCTTCGGCCAGGGTCGGCCGCTGGGCGCGGCCGGTCAGATTGTGCAGGGCGGTGCGCACGGCGACGTCCCCTTCGAGCGAGCAATCCGTGTAGCCATAGCCGCGCAGCAACACATAATTGACGGTCCAGGGGCCGATGCCCTTGATCGCCAGCAGTTCCTGGCTCACCTGGGCGGCGTCGCGCCGGCGCTCGAGCGCCAGGCTGCCGTCGACCGCCATGCGCGCCACGCGCAGCACGGTCTCGGCCTTGGCGGTCGAGAACTTGCGGCTGGTCAGATCTTCCAGCGGCAGGCGGGCGACGTCGGTCGCTTCCGGATAGCACCACAAGCCACGCGAATGCGGGCGACCGGCCAGCTTGATCAATGTGCGGCGCAGGGCGATCGCGAAGGTCAGGTTGATCTGCTGGCCGATGATGGCCCAGGTCAGGGCCTCGAACACGGTGGCCGATTGCACGATGCGCAGGCCCGGCTGGCGCGCGAGCACGGGGCCGAGCACGGGATCGTCGTGCGCGAAGGCGGCGAAGGCGGCCGGGTCGATGCGCAGGCCCAGCACGTTCAGCAGCGCGTCCTCGGCCAGCGCTGCGAGCGCGGGCGTGACGGGCGCGTCGAAGGCAAGGCGGCAGCGGGCCGCATTGCCGTCGAAGCGGATGTCGAGCAGGGTCGGCACGCCGTCCAGCAGCACGCCCTTGCGCAAGCCGTCCGGGCCGACCTGCTCGGCCAGGCCTTCGACGTCGCGGCCATGAAAGGCGATGACGTCGGCCACGCGGTAGCCTGGCGGCAGGGCAATCTCCTGCGTCGTCTCCATCACTTGCCGCCCGCCGGCGCGGCTGCGCGTCCAAAGCGCGGCCGGAATCCCGTCACCAGCGCGGTCCCGAGCAGCACGATGGCCGAGCCGGCGATCGTGTGCCAGCCGATGGCTTCGTGCAGGAACAGCGCGCCCCACAGGATGCCGAACAGGGGATTGAGGAAGGTGACGGTGAGCGCCGAGGTGGTGCCGACTTCCTCGATCAGCTTGAAGTAGAGGATGTAGGCGATGCCGCTGCAGACCACGCCCAGCGCCAGCACGGCGGCCATGACGCCCGGGGTCGGCTCGCCCGGCGCCGGGAAGAAGGCGACCAGCGGCAGCACCAGGATGGCGGCCGCCCACATCGAGCCGTGGGCGTTGGCGAACGGCGCCACCGCCGGAGCTGATTTGGCGTACTGGCTGGCGATGCTGTAGCTGAACGCCGCGACCAGGGCCGCGCCGACGGCGATGCCGGCGCCGGGCCGTTCGGCCACGTGGTCGAAGCCGACCAGCAGGGCCACGCCGCAGGTGCCGAGCAGCAGGCCGAGCGCGCTGTTCCTGGACACCTTCTGGCGCGCCCACACGGCGCCGACCAGCGCGCCCCACATCGGCGCGGTGGCGTTCAGCACCGACAGCACCGAGGCCGACAGGGTGCGCGCGGCGAAGGCGAACAGCAGGAAGGGCAGGGCCGAATTGAACAGGCCGAGGATCAGGTAGTGCTTCCAGTGGCGGCGCACGCCGAGCGGGGAGCCCTTGCCGCGCAGGTGGAACACCCAGGCCACCAGCGCCAGGAACAGGGCGGCGAAGCCGACCCGGTACTCGATCAGCACCGCCGGGCCGAGCACGGGCGCGGCGATGCGCATGAAGAGGAAGGAGCCGCCCCAGATGGCGGCCAGCGCCACCAGGCGCAGCATGTTCGCGGTGTTCATTGATAAAAAGATGGCCCGTCTGATAACGGGCCATTGTGGCAGGACCGGCGCTTTCCTGCCAGCCGATCCTTGCTTCTGAATTGACGCTACCGATTCAGGCCGCGCTGGCCAGCGTCAGCGCCGCGGCGTGCGGCACCAGCATCTGCTGCGGCACCGCGTTCTTCACGGCCGTCATCTCGGCCATGATCGAGATCGCGATCTCGGCCGGCGTCTTGCTGCCGATGTAGATGCCGATCGGGCCATGCAGGCGCGCCAGTTCGGCCTCGGTGAGGTCGAACAGCTTGAGGCGCTCGCGCCGCTTGGCGTTGTTGGCGCGCGAGCCGATGGCGCCGACATAGAAAGCGTCGGACTTGAGCGCTTCCATCAGCGCCAGGTCGTCCAGCTTGGGATCGTGGGTCAGGGCCACCACGGCGCTGCGCGCATCGAGCCTGGCCTCGATCACCAGGTCGTCGGGCATGGCGTGCACCAGGCTCACGCCGGGGATGGAAAAGCCGCTGCGGTATTCCTCGCGCGGATCGCACACGGTGACGCGGTAATCCATGCCGGCCGCGATCGTGGCCAGGAAGCGCGACAGCGGGCCGGCGCCGATGATGTACAGGCGCCAGCGCGGGCCGTGCAGGGTGTGCAGCACGCCATCCTCGATGCGCTGGATGGCGCTGGCCTGGGCCTGCTCGAGGCTGACCGCGCCGCTGGCCAGGTGCACGCGGCGCTCGACCAGCTCGCCGCCATCCAGGCGCGCCAGCAGTTCGGGAATGCGGCTCTCGATCGACAGCGGCTCGATGGCCAGCTCGATGGTGCCGCCGCAGGGCAGGCCGAAGCGGTGCGCCTCGTCGGCGCTGATGCCGTAGCTGATGATTTCGGGGAGGGTGATCTCGATGCCGTTGTCGCGCACGCGGGCGATCAGGTCGTCCTCGATGCAGCCGCCGGAGACCGAGCCGACCACCTGGCCGTCCTCGCAGATGGCGAGCGTGGCGCCGACCGGGCGCGGGCTCGAGCCCCAGGTCTTGATCACCGTGACCAGCTGGCAGCGCTGGCCGCCGGCAAGCCAGGCGGCGCAGGTTTTCAGTACGTCGAGGTCGATGCTGTCCATGGTGTGGTCGCCGCCGTATGCGGGATAGATACAAGATGGACAATCATACAAAAAAAGCGCGGAGGGCGCTGGCGCCGGCGTGCGCGGCATGGGAGCGCCGCGCACGCCGGCATGGCCGGGCTTTCAGGGCACCAGCGGTTTCTTGCCGCTCTGCTTGGCCTTCACCTCGGCCACCGTCTTGTCGATCGCCGCGATCCGCTGCGTGGTCGACGGGTGGTTGGCCGTGTAGCCGTTGAGGATACGGGCCGGGTAGGTGGCCGCCAGGCGCTTCCAGAAGGCGGACGCGCCGTCGATGCGGTAGCCGGCGCGCGCCACCAGGTAGATGGCCAGGCGGTCGGCCGCCACGTCGTCGGCCACCGGCATGGCCTTGATGCCGCCGCTGCCGATCAGCATCGAGGTGTCGGGCGTGATCGCGGTGAGGTTGTCGATGATGCTGCCGATGGTGGCGGCGTTGCGCTGCGTGGCCGCGTGGCCCAGCATATTGTGCGCCATCGTGCGCGCCACGACATAGGCCAGCTCGTCGTCGTTCTGGGCGAAGCCCAGCATGCCGCGGGTGACCATCACGCGCGAGCCGTCGGCGTAGGCGTTGATGTTGTCGGCGTTGCCCAGCTCGATCGCGAAGGCGCAGGCGCGGGTGACCGGGATGGTCAGGTCGCGCTGGTTGCCGTTGCGCTCGATCGACAGCGGCAGGCTGGCCTGCTTCGACATGATCGGGCCGAACACGGCGCCGGCCTGGGACAGGGCGTTCGGGCCTTCGGGCAGCGGCGTGCCGCCGGCCGCCACCAGGCGGTCGCCCTGGCGCAGGCCGGCGCGCGCCGCGCCGCTGCCGGCGAGGACGTTGGTGACCTGCAGGCGCTCGCCCATGCCCAGCACCACCCAGGCCGCCTCGTTGTACTGGCCCGGATAGGTGTAGCGGTTCTTGGCGGTGAAGCCGAGCAGGTTGCGCGCGTGCTTGGTGCACAGCTGGGCGTTGTCGATCAGGAGGGGGGCCGCGATCCGGTACAGGCGGTCGTGCTGGGTCGCCATGCGGGTGAGCGTGTCGGCCGCCGCCGCCATCTGCGGCGTCACTTCGGGTTTGCCCGACGCCTGGCTCGGGATCACGCCCGGCGTGCTCGACGATTGCATCTGGCCTGGCGTGCTGCAGGCGGCCAGCAAGGCCGCCGTGCCCGCGATCAGGGCCGCGGACTTGAAGCGTTGAAGACGGTGCATTGGGATCATGGTCCTCCTCACGTGTTGTTATTGTTTGCCGGTGCTGCCGAAGCCTCCGGCGCCACGGTCGCTCGATGCGAACTCCTCCACCACGTTGAAGCCGACCTGCAGCACCGGCACCACGATCAGCTGCGCCAGCCGGTCCATCGGCTGCAGAACGAAGGTGGCGGCGCTGCGGTTCCAGGTGGAGACCATCAGCTGGCCCTGGTAATCGGAGTCGATCAAGCCTACCAGATTGCCCAGAACGATGCCGCTCTTATGGCCGAGCCCACTGCGCGGCAGGATCATGGCGGCGTAGCCCGGATCGCCGATGTGGATGGCCAGGCCCGTCGGCACCAGCACCGTCTGGCCAGGCTCGATGGTGAGCGGCGCATCGAGGCAGGCGCGCAGGTCGAGGCCCGCGCTGCCAGGGGTGCCGTAGGCCGGCAGCAGTTCTTTCATGCGCGGGTCGAGGATCTTGAGGTCGATATTCTTCATGTGATGCTTGTCATGTGGTTTAGGTGAGCAGGGAGCGCTGTTCGATGCGCTTGGCGATTTCGGACACCAGCTGGCGCGCCAGGGTGAGCTTGTCGGCCCGCTCGAGCACCGTGTGGCCGTTCTCGTCGAACAGGATCACGGTATTGTCATCCTGCCCGAAAGTCTGGTGGCCGATATTGCCCACCAACAGAGGGATGCCTTTCTTTTCGCGCTTGGCGGCGCCGTACTGTTCCAGCTGCTCGGATTCGGCCGCGAAGCCCACGCAGTAGGGCCAGCCCGACAGCGACACCGTGCCCGCCACCGCGGCCAGGATGTCGGCGTTCTGCGCGAATTCCAGTTGCGGCGGCGCGCCGTCCGCCGTCTTCTTGATCTTCTGGTCGCTGGCATTGGCGACGCGCCAGTCGGCCACCGCCGCCACGCCGATGAACACGTGCTGGCCTTCCACGCCCGCCATCACGGCGTCGTGCATCTGCTGCGCGGTCAGCACGTCGATGCGGCGCACGCCATGCGGCGTGGGTAGCGACACCGGGCCCGAGACCAGGGTCACCTCGGCGCCCGCTTCGCGCGCCGCGCGCGCCAGCGCATAGCCCATCTTGCCCGAGGACAGATTGGTGATGCCGCGCACCGGATCGATCGGCTCGAAAGTCGGGCCGGCCGTGATCAGGACGCGCCGCCCGGCCAGCACCTTGTGCTGGAACGAGGCGATCAGCTCTTCGACCAGTTCCTCGGCTTCGAGCATGCGGCCCAGGCCCGTCTCGCCGCAGGCCTGCGAGCCGCAGCCGGGGCCGAACAGCTTGACGCCGTCTTCAAGCAGCTGGGCGACGTTGCGCTGGGTGGCCGGGTTTTCCCACATCTCGACGTTCATCGCCGGCGCCACGTGCAGCGGCACGTGACGCGGCCGCGCCACGCACAGCAGCGACAGCAGGTCGTCGGCCGCGCCGTGCGCGAGCTTGCGCATGAAGTCGGCCGAGCAGGGCGCGATCAGGATGGCGTCGGCGTTGCGGGTCAGGTCGATGTGGGCCATATTGTTGGCCATGCGCGCATCCCACTGGTCCAGGTAGACCGGCTGGCCAGAGAGGGCCTGCATGGTGACCGCGCCGATGAAATGGGTCGCCGCTTCGGTCATGACCACCTGCACGCTGGCGCCCTGCTTGCCCAGGGCGCGACACAGCTCGGCCGCCTTGTAGCAGGCCACGCCGCCGGTCAGGCCGAGGACGATGCGCTTGCCTTTCAGCTCCATGTTGAATCTCCTTGCGACTAGGACTTGTTCACCCGGCGCAGCTCGTCGAGGACGAACAGGACCGCGCCCACCGAGATGCCGATGTCGGCGATGTTAAAGGCCGGGAAGTGGCCGATGCCGGTCCAGTAGAAATCGAGGAAGTCGATCACGTGGCCATGCACCACGCGGTCGATGCCGTTGCCGATCGCGCCGGCCATGACCAGGGCCAGGGCAAAGCAGAACAGGCGCTGGCTCGCGTTCTTCGACATCATGTAGATGCAGAACACCACGGCGGCGATCGCGATCCCGAGGAACAGCCAGCGCTGCCAGCCGCTGGCGTCGCCCAGGAAGCTGAACGCCGCACCCGGGTTGTACACCTTGATCAGGTTGAAGAAGCCCGTGATCGGCAGCGTCTCGGCATAGGCGAAGGTGCGTTCGACGGTGATCTTGGTGACCTGGTCGAGCAGGACGATGATCAGGGACAGGCCGATCCAGGGGAACAGGCTGGCGCTGGTGCTGCGGGTGACAAGTTTGGGACCGGATGCGGATGCGGCTGGTTTCTTTTTGGTTGCCATGGTGTGTGGTGTCGGTGCGCGCCATGCCGCCCGGGGACGGCGGCATGGCGGAAAACCCGCGGGTCGATCGACCCGCAGGAGCTTAGGCGTAGCGGCGCTTCTCGCCGGCGCCGAACAGGTTGCTGGTGCAGCGGCCGCACAAGGTCGGATGCGCGTGGTCGTGGCCGACGTCGCGGCGGTAGTGCCAGCAGCGCTCGCACTTTTCAAAGGTCGACGGCGCCACTTCCACGGCTTCGTCGGCTTCGGCCGCCACTTCGCTGACGGTCGCCTGCGAGGTGATGAAGACGAACTTCAGGTCGTCATCCAGGCTGGCCAGCGCGCGGTACTTCTCGCCCGCGGCCTTGATCGCCAGCTCGGCCTGCAGCGAGGAACCGATGGCGCCCGAGGCGCGCACTTCTTCGAGCTGCTTGGTGACGTCGGTGCGGACCTGGCGCAGCAGCGCATATTTCGCCAGCAGAGCCTCGGCATCCGGCAGTGCAGGGAAGGTCCACAGCGTCTGGGTGAAGATGGTCTCGTCGCTGGCGGCGAACGCCTCGGCGCCTGCGAACTTTTCCCACGCTTCTTCGGCGGTGAACGACAGGATCGGCGCCATCACGCGCAGCAGCGAGTGGGCGATGTGCCACAGCGCGGTCTGGGCCGAGCGGCGCGCCGTAGACGCCACACCCGTGGTGTACAGGCGGTCCTTCAGGATGTCGAGGTAGAAGCCGCCCAGGTCTTCCGAGCAGTAGTTCTGCAGGCGCGACACGACCGGGTGGAACTCGTAGCGCTCGAAGTGGGCGGCGACGTCGTTCTGCAACTGCGCCATCGAGGCGATCGCATAGCGGTCGATCTCGAGCAATTCAGGCATCGGCACTGCGTGCAGGGCAGGGTCGAAGTCCGAGGTGTTCGCCAGCAGGAAGCGCAGCGTGTTGCGGATGCGGCGGTACGACTCGGTCACGCGCTTGAGAATCTCTTCGCCGATCGACAATTCGCCCGTGTAGTCGGTCGAGGCCACCCACAGGCGCAGGATGTCGGCGCCGAGGGTGTCCGAGATCTTTTGCGGCGCCATCGTGTTGCCGAGCGACTTGGACATCTTCTTGCCGTTCTCGTCGACGGTGAAGCCGTGGGTCAGCAGCGCCTTGTAGGGCGGGGTCCCGTTGAGCATCGACGAGGTCAGCAGCGACGAGTGGAACCAGCCGCGGTGCTGGTCCGAACCTTCCAGGTACAGGTCGGCCGGGAAGCTCGACTGCGCCTTGTGCGAGCCGCGCAGCACGGTCTGGTGGGTGCTGCCCGAATCGAACCAGACGTCCAGCGTGTCCTTGTTCTTTTCATAGGTCGCGGCGTCCTCGCCCAGCAGGGTGGCCGGGTCGAGATTGTGCCAGGCGTCGATGCCGCCGGCTTCGATCAGCTTGGCCACCTGCTCCAGCAGTTCTGGGGTGCGCGGGTGCAGGGCGCCGGTTTCCTTGTGCACGAAGAAGGCCATCGGCACGCCCCACTGGCGCTGGCGCGACAGGGTCCAGTCCGGACGGTTCTCGATCATGCCGTGCAGGCGCGCCTGGCCCCAGTCCGGGAAGAACTGCGTCTTCTCGATGCCGGCCAGCGCGGTCTCGCGCAGGGTCGGGCCGCCGTCCTTCGGCGTGATGTCCATGCCGGCGAACCACTGGTTGGTGGCGCGATAGACGATCGGGGTTTTATGGCGCCAGCAGTGCATGTAGCTGTGGTCGAACATCTTGAGTTCGAACAGGGCGCCGGCTTCGGTCAGCGCGCCGCAGATCGGCTTGCTGGCTTCCCAGATGGTCATGCCGCCGAACAGCGGCAGGCTCGAGGCGAAGCGGCCATCGCCCATCACGGGCTTGAGCATCTCGTCGTCCTTCATGCCGTGCGCCTTGCACGACTGGAAGTCTTCCAGGCCGTAGGACGGGGCCGAGTGGACCACGCCGGTGCCGCTGTCGACGGTCACGTAGTCGGCCAGGTAGACCGGCGACAGGCGGTCGTAGAACGGATCCTGGGCGTGCAGCGGGTGCTTGAAGCGGATGCCTTCGAGCTTGGCGCCGACGGTGGTGGCGATGATCGTGCCTTCCAGCTTGTAGCGGGCCAGCACCGACTCCACCAGTTCCGAACCCAGGATCAGCAGTTGCGGCTGACCGTCACGCTCGACCCGCACCAGCGAGTAGCCGACTTCCGGACCGACGTTCAGGGCCTGGTTCGACGGGATGGTCCACGGGGTGGTGGTCCAGATCACGATGAAGCCCTGATCGACCGGGAGTGTATCCAGGCCGAAGGCGGCGGCGATCTTGTCGTGTTCGTGGAAGGGGAAGCCGACGTCGATCGCCGGGTCGCGCTTGTCCTGGTATTCGACTTCGGCCTCGGCCAGCGCCGAACCGCAGTCGAAGCACCAGTTCACCGGCTTGAGGCCGCGGTACACATAACCTTTTTCCAGCAGGGTGCCGAGCGCGCGCAGCTCGTCGGCCTCGTTGCTGTAGGCCATGGTCATGTACGGATTGTCCCACTCGCCCAGCACGCCCAGGCGGATGAAGCCGGCGCGCTGGCGGTCGATCTGCTCGAGCGCATAGGCGCGCGCCTTTTGCAGCACTTCGGCGGTTGGCAGGTTCTTGCCGTACAGTTTTTCGATCTGGATCTCGATCGGCATGCCGTGGCAATCCCAGCCCGGCACATACGGCGCGTCGAAGCCGGCGATGGTGCGCGACTTGATGACCATGTCTTTCAGGATCTTGTTGACGGCGTGGCCCAGGTGGATGTCGCCGTTGGCGTACGGCGGACCGTCGTGCAGGATGAACGTCGGACGGCCGGCGGCGGCCTTGCGCACGCGCTCGTAGATTTTTTTATCTTGCCATTGCTTGACCCAGCCCGGCTCGCGCTTGGCGAGGTCGCCGCGCATCGGGAATGGGGTATCGGTCATATTGACCGGGTATTTGCTTTCAGGCTTTTTCTGGCCCTTAGGTGCCTGGGACTGGCCGTTGTTTTGTTTGGTATCGGACATAAGCTTCTTCTGGTAAGTGTTCGGTGTGCACGGCGCAGCGCGCCGCGGCAGAGTCGGGTGAGGCGCTTCCGGCAAGCCATCGCGGCTCGGGAAGCGCGCTCAAATTCGGTCGGTCGCCGTCAGCGCGCTGTTGCGGTGGGCGAAGAAGGCGCGCGCCTGGGCCGCGTCGTTGTCGATCGCGGCAGTGAGCGTGGCCAGGTCGTCGTATTTCTCTTCGTCGCGCAGCTTGGCCAGGAACTCCACGCGCACCAGCTTGCCGTAGCATTGTTGGGCGTAGTCGAACACATGTACTTCAAGCAGCATACGGCCGGCATCCTCGACGGTCGGACGCACGCCCAGGCTGGCCACGGCCGGCAGCGGCGCGTCCGCCAGGCCGTGCACCTGCACGACGAAGATGCCCGAGAGAGCAGGGCGGTGCGCCACCCGCAGGTTCATGGTCGGAAAGCCCAGCGTGCGGCCCAGCTTCTGGCCATGGATCACATGGCCCGACATCGCATACGGATGGCCGAGCAATTCCTTGGTACGGACGAAATCGCCTTCCAGCAGGGCGGCGCGCACGGCCGAGGACGAGATGCGCTGGTCGCCGTGCATGACGGCGTCGAGGGTGTGGACGTCGAAGCCGAATTCGCGGCCGGCCTCGACCAGCATCGCGATATCGCCCTGGCGCCTGGCGCCGAAGCGGAAATCGTCGCCGACCATCAGCCACTTGACGTGCAGGCCGTCGACCAGCACGCGCTCGATGAAGTCGCGCGGCGACATGGCGGCGAACTGTTCGTTGAAATGCTCGACGATGACGCGGTCGATGCCGGCCTGGTCGAGATCCTCGAGCTTGTCGCGCAGGTTGGCGATGCGGGCCGGGGCGCGCGACAGGTCGCCGGATTTGCGGGCGAAGTATTCGCGCGGATGGGGTTCGAACGTCATCACGGCCGCTTCCAGGCCGAGCCCCGCGGCGGCGCTGCGCACATGGGCCAGCAGGGCCTGGTGGCCGCGATGGACGCCGTCGAAATTGCCGATCGTGAGCGCGCAGGGCGCGCGCGCCCTGTCGTTGGGAAGTCCGCGAAATACCTTCATCAAATCTGGGTCCGGTTGCAAGCCGCGCGACAATGGAGCGGCGCCAAAACCCTGATTATACGGTAAAGCGATTGTTGCACCGAGGCGATGGCCATGGATCTGCCCATTCATGTTATCGAATGGCGCAATAAAAAACGCCGCCCGAAGGCGGCGTTTTCGCAGCTTGGATCCCCGCCTGCGCGGGGACAGGCTCGATCAGGACAGCGGATTGTTGATCGCCAGGATCCAGTAGCGGGCCAGTTCGGCGGTGCCGTCCTTGCCGCCCACGGTCTTGAGCGTGGCGATGGCTTGCTGCTTCTTGCCGGCAGCGGCGTAGGCTTCGCCCAGGCGCAGCTTGGCGTCTTCAGGGTTCTTCAGGCCGCCGGCCTTGATGGCCGCTTCCATCATCTTGAGGCCCTTGTCGGCCTGGCCAGCCTGCACCAGTGCGTAACCCAGGCCCACCAGCGAGTCCTGGTCCTTGACCGCGGTGTGCTCGGCTTCCAGCGCAGCGAAGTTCTTGTTCTGCTCTGCCAGGTTCTTCTCGGCCAGGTCCTTCAGGCGCTGGTGACGCGCGGCGTCGGTGCCGGTGCCCAGGGCGCCGGCCTTGTAGCCCTTGTCGATGATCTTGATCGCTTCGGCCGGGGCTTTCGCCTGCAGCACCAGCTGGGCCATTTCCATGTACTCGCTCGGCTTCTTGAGCAGGTTGTTGGCCAGCTTCAGGCGATAGACGTCGACGTTCAGGCGCTGCGAGTAGCCCGGCTGGCGCTGCACGCGGTTCAGCAGGTCGGTCCAGTACTGCGCCTTTGGATAGCTGGCGGCCAGCTTCTCGATGGTGCGCACGTAGCCGGCGGTATCGTTCTTCTTGAGCTGGATATTGGCCAGCATGCCGAGCTGGTCTTCGCTCAGGCGGCCGCTTTTCTCGATGGTGCGCAGTTCTTGCTCGAGGGCGGCGGTGTTGCCTTGCTTGTAATAGTTCTGCAGCAGGTAAGCGCGCAGCTTCGGATCATCCTTCTGCTTGAGCAAGTTCTGGATGGTGGCGTTGGCCTTGTTCAGGTCGCCTGCACGCATATAGATGCCCACCAGGCCTTCGGCGAATTGCGAACGCTCGTTGGCGCTCAGCTTGCCCGACGCGAGCAGGGCTTCGAAGGATTTGGCGGCGGTATCGTAATCGCCGGCCGACGAAGCAGCCCCGGCGCGCACGCGCTCGATCAGGTAGCTTTCATTGGCGGTCTTGTTGCCCACCTTGTCCAGTCCGCGCAGGGTAGCCAGTGCCTCCTTGTGCTTGCCCTGTTTCATCTGGGCCTGGGCTTGCTGCAGCGGTTTGCCAATCTCCGGGCGCATTGCTTCCTGCGCGACGGCGGAAGACAGGCCGATTACCGGGGTGAGCGCGGTAAAGCCCAGAGCGGCCATTGCAAGGCTGAGGTGAGCGAGACGGAACTTGATCATCTGAAAAATCCTTATTTCAAAATGGACACGGCAGGGATAGCCCTGCCGTGTTGGTTCAAACATGGAACGATTACTGGAACTGCTCGTTACCGACCATGCCGATTTTGGTGACGCCGATACGCTGGGCGGATGCCATGACACCGGCAACTACCTTGTACTCTACCAGCTTATTCGGACGCAGGTGCACTTCAGGCTGGTCGGCCATGGCTGCAACGGCGTTCATCTTGGCTTCGAGCGTCGCGCGATCCGGGATGACTTCGCCATCCCAGAGGATGGTACCGTCGAAGTCGACGTCGATCGTGATCACCACCGGTTTGATATCGCTTTGCGGCGGGTTACCAACTGGCATGTTCAGATTGACGGAGTGGTTTTGCTTCGGAATCGTGATAATCAGCATGATGATCAGAACGAGCAGGACGTCGATCAACGGCGTCATGTTCATTTCCATCATCGGTTCCGGATCGGCTGCTGCTGCGGAGCCGCCTCCACCTACGTTCATACTCATGGGTGTGTCCTTATCTAATGTTGGGGAGAAGGTTACGGCGCCCGGCTCGAAAGCCAGGCGCCGCATGCTGGGCTATCAGCCCGGTGGCTCGATAACGAAGCCAACCTTCTGCACACCAGCACGTTGTGCCGTGTAGATCACGCGGCCGATCGCTTCGTAGCGGGTTTCCTGGTCGCCACGAACTTTCACCGCCGGTTGCGGCACTTTCACCGACTGCTCCGCGAGGAACTTGAACAGCTCGTCCGTGTTCGCGAGGTGAGTCTGGTTGTAGTACATCTCGCCGTCTTTATTGACGGTGATATTCACATCTTCCGGCTTGGTCAGGGTGACCTGGTTCTCTTCTGAAGGAAGGGTCACTTTCTGCAGATTCAGCACCACCGGGCTCGTGATCAGGAAGATGATCAGAAGAACCAACATGATGTCAACGAGTGGCGTCGTGTTGATCTCTGAATTCAGTGCATCTTCGCCGGAATCGGAACCGACACTCATCGACATAGTTTATCCAATCTTTTTAGCTGCGGCAGCTGCGTTCGAGGTCGACATTGCGCCCGAGATCAGGACCGAGTGAACGTCAGCCGAGAACGAACGGATGTCTTCCAGGACGGTCTTGTTACGACGCACCAGCCAGTTGTAACCCAGAACGGCAGGAACTGCAACGAACAGACCGAAAGCGGTCATGATCAGTGCTTCACCGACTGGACCTGCGACCTTGTCGATCGATGCGTTACCCGACATGCCGATGGCGGTCAGTGCGTTGTAGATGCCCCAGACGGTACCGAACAGACCGATGAACGGCGAGGTCGAACCGACGGTTGCCAGGAACGACAGGCCGTCTTGCAGACGCGACTGGACGCGGTCCACTGCGCGCTGGATCTGCATGGTGACCCAGGTCGACAGGTCGATCTGCTCGAGCAGGGCGCCGTCGTGGTGCTGGGTTGCCTTGGTGCCGGTTTCAGCGATGAAGCGGAATGGCGAACCTTCTTTCAGCTGAGCCGAACCAGCAGCGATCGACGGTGCTTTCCAGAACTTGGCTTGCATGTCTTTCGACTGCTTCATGATCTTCTGCTGATCGATCAGCTTGGTGATGATGATGTACCACGAACCGATCGACATCAGCGACAGGATGATCAGGGTGCCCTTGTTGACGAAGTCGCCGTGTTCCCACATCGCTTGCAGGCCGTACGGGTTGTAGACTTCTTCGGTTTGCTCGCCACCTGGAGCAGCGGCTGGCGCGCCAGCGTCTGCAGGAGCGGCGGCAGCGTCTGCAGGAGCAGCAGCTGGGTCAACAGCTGGTGCAGCTGCGTCGGTCGCCGCTGGCGCAGCTGCGTCGGTTGCCGGGGTTTCTTGAGCGAAGGCCGGAGCGGACACCAGAGCCGATGCTGCGGTTACCGACAACAGGACAGCCGCCAGGAAAGCGGACAAACGGGTATTCTTAAACATGCTTCCTCCAAAGATATTAAATAGACAGTTCGCTGAACTTAACGACAACGACAATCAAAGTTTGAGACGGTGACCTGTCTCGGTTTTATTCCAGCGTCCAGACGTACTGCACCGCTGTCCACGCCTGTTCCGGCTTGCCATCGATCATGGCGGGCTTGAATCGGCATTTGCTCAGAGCCGATTGCGCGGCTCGGTCCAAGTCACGGAAGCCACTCGACTTCGCCAGCTTGGCTTCCATCACCCGACCATCGACACCGATCAGGAACTGCAGGGTCGTGGTACCGGTTTCTTCATTGCGCTGCGACGAACGTGGATATTCCGGACGTGCGCAAGTATTAAAGTCAGCCACTGCCTCGGTACGGCTAGGACCACGTGCCGGCGGTGCCGGCGGAGCCGGAGGAGCTGGCGGTGCCGGCGGAGCCAGCTGGGTGGTTGGCGGCGGCGTGTTGGTCGCGGTAGCGATCGTGTTTTGCGGTGGTGGCGGTTGCTGCACCTGCACTTCGACCGGCGGGATGAACGGCGGCGGCGGCGCTTTCATTTCTGGCGGCGGCGGCGGCGGCGGAGTTTCCGGCGGCGGCGGCGGCGCGGTCTCTTCAATCAGCTTGGTTTCCACAGCTTCGGTCACCGTGCTGACGATCCGGGTACCCAGGCCAGCGACGAGCGCCCATCCCACGATGATGTGAAGGATGACGACTACGATGAAGCCTGTGAAATTTTTCCCGGGTTGCTTCTCATTCGAAAAATTCATGCCATATTTCTCCAATACCAACTCTTTTTTGTTGCTACCAAACCCACTAAACACGACAAAAGCCTAGAGCCGCATCCGGGACATCGAAGAATTATACCTACGAATTCTTTTTTGCACATACATTTTTACAGCAGCGAAAGGTGCGCTAACTACCTGTAAATGCAGGCAAACAAGCTCATCTATACAAGCCCGGCGAGGTCGGTTTGAGGGGTCCGGAAGGCCGGAAAATGTGTAGTTTTATGTATCGATTCTCCTCATCGCGTGGAAGATCAGTGTAGATGTCATGTTTGCCAAATTTCTGATGCCAAATCAGTCGCTTGGCAAATTTAATATGACTCGACAATGGTCTTTCTGCAAACAATAGCCAATTCTTATTACCCTCCGGCCTCCTCGGATTTCCCTGGAAGCCGTCCCGCGCGTACATAGGTATAGATAAAAGTGATACGCCTTAGACTGCTTGCGATGGCTCAACCGTGCGCCATTTGATGCTTCGTCTCGACAGGAATGAAAGCTGCGCGCTCCCACACCTTCTGCGACAAACTATATTACTTAGTTAGTGCTAGGTCCTTCACCGTCAAATTACCATGACTTGGTTGTGACAGCGCTAACATGTGATGTCGGGAACATACCATGAAATCTGTATGTTGGCGATAGCAGATGAGCCTAATTGAACATGCATAGGCAAGGCAAGGTGCTGGCGCCGCGCAGTGGGGCGTTAATGCGGAATAAAAGGTAGGGCAAAACCGCCGGCAGGAACGGTTAGCCGCGAAATCATGGGGGGGAGGCGGCTCTACTGCCCACGTAGTCAAGCAAGGCGTGAGTCGCCGTGCGAGCCTGGATTGGACGCGTGGACGGCGTAGCCGTCCACGCCACGGTCGCGGTAGTCAACAATAAGCCAGGCCGTGCGCGCCGCTCAGCGCCCGCGTTTCTCGCGCCGGCACTCGAGGAAGCTGACCACGTGCCCGGCCGGATCGGCCGTTTCGAGCCGCACGTCGAAGCCCCACAGCCGGGCCACGTGCTTGAGCACCTCTTGCGCCTGTCCATTGAGCGGGCGGCGGTTGTATTGCGTGTGGCGCAGGGTCAGGGCGCGGTCGTCGCGCGTATTGACTTGCCAGACCTGGATGTTCGGCTCGCGGCTGCCCAGGTTGTACTGCTCGGCCAGCTTGTGGCGCACGTAGCGGTAGCCGGCCTCGTCGTGGATGGCCGAGATGGTCAGCTTGTCGCTGCGGTCGTCGTCGAGCACGGCGAAGAAATGGAAGTCGCGAATCAGCTTGGGCGACAGGTATTGGGCGATGAAGCTCTCGTCCTTGAAGTTGCGCATCGCGAAGTCGAGCGTCTTGAGCCAGTCGCTGCCGGCGATGTCGGGGAACCAGGTTTTGTCTTCATCGGTCGGGTTTTCGCAGATGCGCCGGATATCGGTCATCATCGCGAAACCGAGGGCATAGGGATTGATCCCGCTGTAATACGGGCTGTTGGCCGGCGGTTGATAAACCACGTTCGTATGGCTTTGCAGGAACTCGAGCATGAAGCCGTCGCCGACGATCCCCTCTTTATACAGGTCTTGCAGGATCGTGTAGTGCCAGAAAGTGGCCCAGCCCTCGTTCATCACCTGGGTCTGGCGCTGCGGATAGAAATACTGCGAAATCTTGCGCGTGATCCGCACCAGCTCACGTTGCCAGGGTTCGAGCAGCGGCGCATATTTCTCGATGAAATACAGCAGGTTTTCCTCGGGCTCGGGCGGGAAGCGGTGGGTCGGCGCATCCGCCGCCACCTGTTCTTCGCGCTGGGGCAGGGTGCGCCAGATCGAATTGACCTGGGATTGGGCGTATTCCTCGCGCTCCTTGGTGCGCGCCGCCTCTTGCGCCACCGACAGCTTGGCCGGCCGCTTGTAGCGGTCGACGCCATAGTTTTGCAGCGCATGGCAGGAATCGAGCAACTCCTCGACCGCATCGATCCCATAGCGCTGCTCGCATTCGGCGATATAGTTCTTGGCAAACACCATATAGTCGACGATGGCGTCGGCATCGGTCCAGCTGCGGAACAGGTAGTTTCCTTTGAAGAAAGAATTGTGGCCGTAGGCGGCATGGGCGATCACCAGCGCCTGCATCGTCAGGCTGTTTTCTTCCATCAGGTAGGCGATGCAGGGATTCGAGTTGATGACGATCTCGTAGGCCAGGCCCATCTGGCCACGGCGGTAGCTTTTCTCGGTACTCAGGAAATGCTTGCCGAACGACCAGTGGTTATAGGAGACCGGCATGCCTACCGACGTGTAGGCATCCATCATTTGCTCGGCGGTAATGATCTCGAGCTGGTTCGGATAGGTGTCCAGGCCGTAACGCTTGGCCACCCGCTTGATTTCTTCGTGCGCCTGCTCGATCAGGTCGAAGGTCCACTCCGACTGTTCGGGCAGGGCGCGCGGATTGCTTGGATCTCTTGGCATGGGGCGCCTCGCTGTTGACTGCAGGTATGTCTTTTGACCCGTCCGCAGGCTATTTGGCCTGCTTCTTGAACAGTTCCCGGAATACCGGATAGATGTCGGCCGGGGTCACGATCTTTTGCATCGCGAAATTGCGGTGCTGGGCGGCGACGTCGCAATATTGCTCCCACAGGTTCTGCGGCGGGCCATCGGTGATCTCGACATAGGTGTAATACTGCACGCGCGGCATGATCGCGCTGGTGAGAATCTGCTTGCACAGCACCGAGTCGTTGTCCCAGTTGTCGCCGTCCGACGCTTGCGCCACGTAGGCGTTCCAGTCGGCGCTGCCGTAGCGCTCGGTGATCACTTTTTGCAGCAGATGCAGCGCCGAGGAGACGACGGTGCCGCCCGACTCGCGCGAATGGAAGAACTCGTTCTCGTCGACCTCGGCCGCCGCCGTGTGGTGGCGGATGAAGACGACGTCGATCTTTTCATAGACCCGCTTGAGGAAGAGATACAGCAGGATGAAGAAGCGCTTGGCCGTATCCTTGCGCGTCTCGTCCATCGAGCCCGACACGTCCATGATGCAGAACATCACGGCCTGGGTGCTGGGCTTGGGGACCTTGATCCGGTTTGCGTAACGCAGGTCGAACGGATCGATGAACGGAATGGCGTTCAGACGAATGTGCAGGTGATGGATGCGGTCCTTCAGCGCGACCACCTGTTCATCGTCGGACGGCGCTCCCTGGTCGAGCAGCGCCTGCAGCGCTTCTTCGGCATCCGCCAGTTCGCGCCGCGCGGGGCCGCCGATGGCAATGCGGCGCCCCAATGCGCCGCGCAGCGAGCGCAGCACGTGGATGTTCGAGGGCGTGCCGGACACGTTGTAGCCGGCGCGCTGGTTCTTGTATTCGATGGTCTGGGTCAGCTGCGTCTTGACCATGTTCGGCAGCTCGAGATCCTCGAAGAAGTAATTCATGAATTCTTCGCGCGACAGCTCGAAGATGAAATCGTCTTCGACGGTCTGTTCGCTGTTGCCGGCGCGGCCGCGCCCGGCGCCGCCACCGCCGCCGCGGGGCCGGTTGAACTGGTCGCCCTTTTGATACTCGGTATTGCCGGGGTTGACGGTTTCATACACGCCGCCATGGGCGTGGCCGAAATGCGGTTCGTTCACGTCCTTGACGGGAATGGTGACTTTTTCACCGTTCTCGATGTCGGTGATCGAGCGGCCCTTGATGGCGCGGCCGACAGCATCCTTGATCTGCGCCTTGTAGCGGCGCAGGAAACGTTCGCGGTTGACCGCAGACTTGTTCTTGCCCTGCAAGCGACGGTCGATGAGGTAAGTCAAAACAGGCCTCCTGCTTAGTATAAGCGCGGAACTGTCGGCACAAGATCTACCGCTCGCGCTCTGGCGCCGTCGCATGCGACGGCACCCCTATCTTAATACGCTGCGCGAACGAGCGTGCGGCGCACGCGCAGCGTCGCGTCTTGCCGGTGGCGGCCTGCAGCCATTCGGCAACACGCCTTGTCACGACGACTTGCGCACACGCAGATACCATTCGCACAACAGACGCACCTGCTTTGGTGTATAGCCTTTCTCTACCATACGGGCGACGAAGTCGGCGTGCTTGTTCGCATCCTCGGCGCTCGCTTTTGCATTGAAGGAAATCACCGGCAAAAGTTCCTCGGTATTCGAGAACATCTTCTTCTCGATCACGCTGCGGAACTTCTCATAGCTGGTCCAGGCCGGATTCTTTCCAGCATTGGTGGCGCGCGCCCTGAGGCTGAAGTTGACGATCTCGTTGCGGAAATCCTTCGGATTCGAAATCCCGGCCGGCTTTTCGATCTTTTCCAGCTCGGCGTTCAGCGATTCGCGGTCGAAGCTTTCACCGGTGTCCGGATCGCGGAACTCCTGGTCCTGGATCCAGAAGTCGGCAAAGGTCACATAGCGGTCGAAGATGTTCTGGCCATACTCGGAATAGCTTTCCAGGTAGGCGGTTTGAATTTCCTTGCCGATGAAATCGACATAGCGCTGCGCCAGGTGTTCCTTGATATACGAGAGATAGCGCTGCTCGGTCTCGGGCGGGAATTGCTCGCGCTCGATCTGCTGTTCGAGCACGTACAGCAGGTGCACCGGATTGGCCGCCACTTCGGTATTGTCGAAGTTGAAGACCTTGGACAGGATCTTGAACGCGAAGCGGGTCGACAGGCCGTTCATGCCTTCGTCCACGCCGGCATAGTCGACGTATTCGTGCAGCGACTTGGCCTTGGGGTCGGTGTCCTTCAGGTTTTCGCCATCGTAGACCAGCATCTTGGAGAAGATGCTCGAATTCTCCGGATCCTTCAGGCGCGACAGCACGGCGAACTGCGACATCATGCGCAGGGTGCCGGGCGCGCATGGCGCCTTGTCGAGCGAGGAATTACGCAGCAGCTTGTCGTAGATCTGGATTTCATCGGACACGCGCAGGCAATACGGCACCTTCACGATATAGATACGGTCGAGGAAAGCCTCGTTGTTGCGGTTGTTGCGGAAGGTCTTCCATTCGGATTCGTTCGAGTGCGCCAGCACGATACCGTCGAAGGGAATCGCGCCGAAGCCTTCGGTGCCCTTGTAATTGCCCTCCTGCGTGGCGGTCAGGAGCGGGTGCAGCACCTTGATCGGCGCCTTGAACATCTCGACGAATTCCATCAGGCCCTGGTTCGCCAGGCACAAGCCGCCGGAATAGCTGTAGGCGTCCGGATCGTCCTGGGGGAAATCCTCGAGCTTGCGGATATCGACCTTGCCGACCAGCGAAGAAATATCCTGGTTGTTTTCGTCGCCCGGTTCGGTCTTGGAAATCGCGATCTGTTTCAGGATCGACGGATAGCGCTTCACCACGCGGAACTTGTTGATGTCGCCGCCGTATTCGTGCAGGCGCTTGACCGCCCACGGGCTCGGAATGGCGCGCAGGTAGCGGCGCGGAATGCCGTAGTCTTCTTCGAGGATGGTGCCGTCTTCTTCTTCGCTGAACAGGCCCAGCGGCGATTCATTCACCGGCGAGCCCTTGATCGCATAAAAGGGCACGAGTTCCATCAGGCTTTTGAGTTTTTCGGCGATCGACGATTTGCCGCCACCGACCGGACCGAGCAAATACAGGATCTGCTTGCGCTCTTCGAGTCCCTGCGCCGCATGGCGGAAATAAGACACCACCTGCTCGATCACTTCTTCCATGCCGTAGAACTCGCGGAAGGCCGGATAGATCTTGATCACCTTGTTGGCGAAGATGCGCGACAGGCGCGGATCGAGGCGGGTATCGACCAGGGTCGGCTCGCCGATCGCGGCCAGCATGCGTTCCGGCGCGCTGGCATAGGTCAGCGGGTCTTTCTTGCACAGTTGGAGATATTCCGCCAGGGAGTATTCCTCTTCCCGGGTACGCTCATAGCGGGCCGCGTAGTTTTCAAAGATGCTCATTGAAGTTCCTTTAATGTGCCAACAACGAATCACTGTCACAGCAGCCACTGTCGAAGCTGCCCGGGGCCCCGGTATCGCGGTCTCCTTGTTCGGTCGTCACGTGCCGCGCCGGGATGGCCGGCGCCGTTAAAGGAATTCACGTGCGATTGCGTCTTGTCGATTCGGCGGATAGCCAAATCCTTGCGTGGTGGAGAACGCCTTTTTTGCGTTTATGAAATTTATTATGTGCCTATTAGTTTCCGAAGTCAAAGCAGTGTCGTGCGAGCTGTTGAAGCGGTACCAAGTGCTTGATTCAACTATTGAAAGTCGGTTTTTGCAGGCGTCGCGGCGGCCCTGGGAAGGTGAGGCCGGAACACGGCGTCGAGGCCGGTTTGAACGAAAGATCGGCATGCCGGCGGCATCTCCATTTTCTTCCGTTGTGCGCCGATAGTGCACGAACTGCTCAACACGCGGCGCACGCGAATCGTGCATGTCATAAAGCCGAACGCAGCCATTTTCGCCTTGGCGCAGGCGGAAAGCCGGCATGCGTTACACTTGTCGGTCGGGTCAACCTGACCCGCACTATTGAATATTTACCGATGTACCTGTTGGAGAAAACCATGCTCGACGAACGCCTGCGCAACCTGCTGCAGAACATGCCCAAGGCAGAACTGCACATCCACATCGAGGGCTCGCTCGAACCGGAACTGATTTTTGAGCTTGCGCAAAGAAACGGCGTTGACCTCGCTTATAGCTCGGTCGAAGCGTTGCGTGAGGCCTACGCTTTCACCGATCTCCAGTCTTTCCTCGACATTTATTATGCCGGCGCCAGCGTGCTGCTGAAGGAACAAGACTTTTACGACATGACCGCGGCTTATCTGGCGCGCGCTCATGCCGACAATGTCCGCCACGCCGAGATCTTCTTCGATCCGCAAACCCATACCGCGCGCGGCGTGCCGTTCGAGACCGTCATCAACGGCATCTGGCGCGCCTGCCAGGATGCGCCGCTCAGCGCCAGCCTGATCATGTGCTTCCTGCGCCACCTGTCCGAAGACGAAGCCATCGCCACGCTCGAGCAGTCGCTCCCTTACCGCGACAAGTTCATCGGCGTTGGCCTCGATTCGTCCGAGGTCGGCCACCCTCCCGAGAAATTCGCGCGCGTGTTCGAGCGCGCCCGTTCGCTCGGCCTGCGCCTGGTCGCGCATGCGGGCGAGGAGGGCCCGCCGGCGTATATCGAAAGCGCGCTCGACGTGCTCAAGGTCGAGCGCATCGACCACGGCGTGCGCAGCCTGGAAAGCCCGGCCCTGGTCGAGCGCCTGGCGCGCGAGCAGATGGCATTGACCGTGTGCCCGCTGTCGAACATCAAGCTGCGCGTGTTCGACGTGATGGGTTCGCACAATCTGCGCACCCTGCTCGACGCCAATCTCGCGGTGACCGTCAACTCGGACGATCCGGCCTATTTCGGCGGCTACGTCAACGAGAACTACTTCGCCGCCTTCGAGGCGCTGCCGCTGGACGAAAGTCATGCGCGCCAGCTGGCGCGCAACAGCTTCCAGGCCGCCTTCGTCGACCCGGAGCGCAAGCGCGCCTTCCTGGCCGAAGTCGACGGCTTCTTCGCCAACGCCTGACCTTCAAGAACGGAGCGGATCCATGTTCGTCCAGGCTCTTCGCATGACGGCGCGCGACTGGCGCGCCGGTGAGCTGCGCTTCCTGCTGGTGGCGCTGATCGTCGCGGTCGCGGCACTGAGTTCGGTCGGCTTCTTCATCGACCGCATGCGCTCCGGCATGGACCGCGACGCCCACCAGCTGCTCGGCGCCGACCTGCTGGTCAATACCGACGACCCGGTGCGCCAGGAGTGGCGCGCCGAAGCGTTGAAGCGTGGCCTGCTGCTGGCCGACACTGTCACCTTCCCGAGCATGGCGCAAGCCGGCGAGGGCGACGACTCGCTGGCCCAGCTGTCGTCGATCAAGGCGGTGTCAAAAGGCTATCCGCTGCGCGGCCAGATGAGCATCACGACGGACCCTGTCGCCGCCGGCGGCGCGCAGGGCACGCCCACGCGCGAGGTGCCGGCGCGCGGCACGGTCTGGGTCGATCCCGGCCTGCTGCCGCAGCTGCGCACCGAGGTCGGCGCCATGCTCACCCTGGGCAACAGCCAGTTCCGCATCGCCCAGCTGATCGCCACCGAACCGGACAAGGGCGCTTCGTTCGCCAACTTCGCGCCGCGCGTGATGCTGGCGCTGGAAGACCTGCAGGCCACCGGCCTGGTCGACGACTTCGCGCGCGTGAGCTTCCGCCTGATGGTCGCCTCGAAGGACGTGAACGACATGGCCGCGGTGCGCGACTACGAACAGTGGATACGCGCCCAGATCCGCGACAACAACATCAAGGGCGTGCGCATCGAGACGCTGGAAAACGGCCGCCCCGAGATGCGCGCGACGCTCGATCGCGCGGGATTGTTCCTGTCGCTGGTGGGCCTGTTGTCGGCGATGCTGGCGGCGGTCGCGGTGGCGATGGCGGCGCGCCGCTTCATGGGCCGCCACCTGGACGCCTGCGCCATGCTGCGCTGCCTGGGCCTGACCCAGAACCAGGTCACCGTGCTGTACCTGCTCGAATTCGGATTCATCGGCCTCCTGGGCAGCGTGATCGGGGTGCTGGTCGGCTTCGGCGCCCACTTCGTGCTGCTCGAGATGATCGCCTCGCTGATCAAGACCGAGCTGCCGCCGGTGTCGATGCTGCCCGCGCTGCAGGGCGTGGCGACCGGTTTGATGCTGCTGGTCGGCTTCGCGCTGCCGCCGATTCTCCAGTTGCGCAACGTGCCGCACAACCGGGTGATCCGGCGCGAGCAGGGCGCGCCGCAGCCGGCCGCGCTGGCGACCTATGGCCTCGGCGTCGGCGTGTTCTTCCTGCTGCTTTTGTGGCAGGCGGGCGACCCGACCCTGGCCCTGATCACCGCCGGCGGCTTCCTGGGCGGCTTCGCCTTCTTCGCCCTGGTGGCCTGGCTCGGCCTGCAAGGGCTGCGCCGGATGCGCGGCGCGTTCAAGAGCCAGGGCTGGCGCTTCGCCGTCACCTCGCTGCAGCGCCGTCCCGGCGCCACCGTGGTGCAGGTGGTGTCGCTGGCGCTGGGCCTGATGGCGCTGCTGCTGCTGACCGTGGTGCGCGGCGACCTGATGGCGGCCTGGCAGCTGGCCACGCCCGCCGATGCGCCGAACCGCTTCGTGATCAACATCCTGCCCGAGCAGAAGCAGGCGGTCGAAGGCCAGCTGCTGGCGGCCGGCGTCAAGGAACCCGTGCTGTACCCGATGATCCGTGGCCGCCTGACGGCCATCAATGGCAACGCGATCACGCGCGACACCTTCCAGGACGGCGAGGCGCGGCGCCTGGCCAACCGCGAATTCAACCTGTCGACGACCAATGTGCTGCCGCAGGCGAACGAGGTGGTGCAGGGCGAATGGTTCAGGGACGCGCCGGGCGTGGCCGAGGCCTCGGTCGAGCAGAGCATCATGGAGCGCCTCGGCCTGAAGCTGGGCGACACCATGCGCTTCGACATGGCGGGCTTGCTCGTCGACGCGAAGATCACCAGCGTGCGCAAGCTCGAATGGGGCTCGATGCGCGCCAACTTCTTCGTCATCATTAATCCGGCGGCGATGGCCGATGCGCCGACCACCTACATGACCGCCTTCCATGTGCCGCCCGAGGGGGCGAACCTGGGCAATGCGCTGACCCGCAACCATCCGAACCTGACGGTGATCGATGTCTCGGGCATCATCCGCCAGCTGCAGGACGTGCTGGACCAGGTGGTGACGGCGGTCGAATTTTTGTTCCTGTTCACGCTCGCTTCCGGCGTGCTGGTGCTGTATGCGGCGCTGATGGGATCGCAATCCGAGCGCACGCGCGAAGCGGGCCTGCTGCGCGCGCTGGGCGCCACGCGCCAGCAGCTGGCGCAGGCGCAGCGCATCGAGTTCGTGCTGGTGGGCGGCCTGGCGGGCCTGCTGGCGGCGAGCGGCGCGGCGGCGCTGGGTTGGGCGCTGGCCACCTACCAGTTCAAGTTCCCGTGGGTGTTCGAGCCGGGCGTATGGATCGCGGGCCTGTTCGTCGGCGCGCTGTGCGCGATCGTCGGCGGCTGGCTGGGCCTGCGCGGGGTGTTGCGGCAGCCGCCGTTGCAAACGCTGCGCGAAGCGTAAGCGCGATAATGCAGGCGCCGAGGACACGGTCCGCGGCGCCTGCGCTATCATGGCGGGATGTCCGAACATCACACCGAAACCCCCGCCGAATCCCAGACCCTGTACGAGATGATGGGCGGCGGCGAGCGCCTGCGGGCGCTGGTCGACCGCTTCTATGACCTGATGCAGCTGGAGCCCGATTTCGCCGGCATCCACGCCATGCACCCGGTGCCCAACGACAGCTCGCGCGAAAAGACCTTCATGTTCCTGTCCGGCTGGATGGGCGGCCCCGACCTGTACATCGAACGCTACGGCCACCCGCGCCTGCGCGCGCGCCACCTGCCGTTCGCGATCGGCAGCGCGGAGCGCGACCAGTGGCTGCGCTGCATGGCCTGGGCCATGGAAGACCTGGGCTACGACGACACGCTGCGTGTGCGCATGATGAATTCCTTCTTCCAGACCGCGGACTGGATGCGCAACAAACCTGATTGAGCGCCACCATGACCGTCGCCGAAATCCTCATCCTGGTCGGCCTCGTCGTCGTGGCCGGCCTGCTGGTTGTCGTCCTGCTGCGCATGCGCGGCAATGGCGACGGCGCCCACGTCGAACGCCTGGAACGCGAGCTGCGCCAGGAGCTGCAATCGAGCGCCCAGGCGACGCGCCAGGAACTGGCCGCTCACCTCGCTCAATATCACAATGCCACGGTCCAGCAACTGGACAGCATGCGCCAGCAGATGCAGCTGCACTCCAGTAGCGGGCGCGAGGAACAGGCGCGCGCGCTGAAGCGCTTCGCCGACACCCTGCAGCAGACGCTGGGCAATCTGACCGAATCGAACGCCCAGCGCATGCTCGAGGTGCGCAACACGCTCGAAACCAAGATCCGCGACCTGCAAAGCGATAATGCCAAACGCCTCGAAGAGATGCGCCAGACGGTCGACGAGAAACTGCATGCGACGCTGGAGACGCGCCTGTCCGAATCGTTCCGCCAGGTGTCGGAGCGCTTGGAAAAAGTGCACCAGGGCCTGGGCGAGATGCAGCAGCTGGCGATCGGCGTGGGTGACCTGAAGCGGGTGCTCACCAACGTCAAGACCCGCGGCACATGGGGCGAGGTGCAACTGGAGATGCTGCTGGAGCAGGTGCTCACCGTCGACCAGTACGCCAAGAACGTCGAGACGGTGGCCGGTTCGAACGCGCGGGTCGAGTTCGCGATCAAGCTGCCCGGCGTGGTCGACGGCGGCGCGCCGCTGTGGCTGCCGATCGACGCCAAGTTCCCCAAGGAGCAGTACGAACGCCTGCTGCTGGCCAGCGATGAAGCCGATGCCGATGGCGTGGCGCGCGCCGGCGCCGAGCTGGAACGGGCGGTGCGGGGCGAAGCGCGCACCATTTGCGATAAATACGTGTCGCCGCCGCAGACGACCGACTTCGCCATCCTGTTCCTGCCGACCGAGGGCCTGTACGCCGAGGTGATGCGCCGTCCCGGCCTGGCCGACGAGCTGCAGCGCACCCTGCGGGTGACGATCGCGGGGCCGTCGACGCTGGCGGCGCTGCTCAACAGCCTGCAGATGGGTTTCCGCACCCTGGCGCTGGAAAAACGCTCGTCCGAGGTGTGGCAGGTGCTGGGGGCGGTCAAGACCGAGTTCACCAAGTTCGGCGACGTGCTGGCCACCACCAAGCTGACGCTGGAAAAGGCGGCCAAGAACATCGAAAGCGCCGAGGTGCGCAGCCGCCAGATGGCGCGCAAATTGAAATCGGTGGAGGCGTTGCCGAGCGAGGCGGCGCAGTTGATGCTTGGGCCGGATGGCCTGGAGCGGGACGATTGATTGTTGAATAATGTGAAGCATGTGGCATGGGCGGCTCCGCCGCCCATGCCACGAGTTCAGTGCCTATCAAGCTGTCAGAACAACCCCTCGAACGGCAAGATATCCACCATCTCCCCCGCCGCGACACTGCCCTGCCCATCATGCAGCACGACCATGCAATTCGCCTCCGACATCGAGCGCAGGATGCCCGAGCCCTGCGACCCGGTGATGCGCACCTCCGGCTCGCCATCGGCCCCGCGCGCGACGATGCCGCGCTGGTATTCGGTGCGCCCCGGCTTCTTGCGGATCGCCTCGATCGAGCGCGCACGCAGCAGCGGCAGCGGCGCCTCGGCGCCCATCATGCGCAGCAGCGCCTCGCGCGCGAAGAAGTAGAACGACACCATCACCGCCACCGGATTGCCCGGCAGGCCGAATAAAAATGCGCTGCGGCCGTTGGACGACACCCGGCCGAAGGCCAGCGGCCGGCCCGGACGCATGCCGATCTTCCAGAACGTCACGTCGCCCAGTTCGGCCATCACCTGCTTCGTGTAGTCGGCCGCGCCGACCGAGACGCCGCCCGAAGTAATAATGGCGTCGGCGTTCTCGCAGGCGGTGCGCAGCGCCTCTTCCAAAGCCTCGGGGCTGTCGCGCACCACGCCCATGTCGATGATCTCGCAGCCCAGGCGGGCCAGCATGCCGTAGATCGTGTAGCGGTTGCTGTCATACACACAACCCTCGTCGAGCGTTTCGCCGATCGAGCGCAGCTCGTCGCCGGTCGAGAAGAAGGCCACGCGCAGGCGGCGCTGCACGGGAATCTCGGCGAAGCCGAGCGAGGCGCACAGCCCCAGGTCGGCCGGGCGGATGACGCGGCCGGCCTTCAGGGCGGCGCTGCCGGCCTTCAGGTCTTCGCCGGCCAGGCGGCGGTTGTCCCCTGGACGGATCGCGCCGGCGCGCAGGGTGACGGTATCAATGGTCGTGCTCTCGGCGAATTCCTGCGGCAGCACGCTGTCGCAGCCGGCCGGCATCACGCCGCCGGTCATGATGCGCACGCATTCGCCAGGTCCTGGCGTGATGTCGAGCGGCTTGCCGGCGTAGGCGACGCCGACCACCTTCAGCGTGACCGTGCCTTCGGCCGGCAGGTCGCCGCCGCGCAGCGCGTAGCCGTCCATGGCCGAGTTGTCGTGCGCCGGCACATTGATCGGCGAGACCAGGTCGCGCGCCAGCACGCGGCCGAGGGATGAACGCAAAGCCACCATTTCCACCGCGCGCACGGGTTGCACGAAGTCGCGGATGATGCGCTGGGCGTCCTGCACGCGCAGCGCGTCCGGATCGTAGCCGTTGATGCAGCTCGCCACCTGGGCCAGGCTGGCAGGGAAGGGCGGGGAAGGGTCGTCCAGCCCGCGCAGCTCGTCCAGGGTATTGATGTTGCGGAAGGCGTCGGCGTCGTCGAAGACCACCTCGACCGCCTTCAGGTCGCGGTGCCAGCCGTCGACGCGGCGGCCGCCCTCGAGCAGGTAGGCCGACAGCTGCGGCAGCCGGTCCGCGCGCACCAGGCAGAACACGGGATGCGGCTGCGCGCGCTTGCCGGCTTCCTGCGTCGCGGCGTAGGCGACGTCGGCATCGGCTTCCTGCAGCGCGGCGAACAGGCGAGATGCCAGGTCGGCCGGCAGGAAGGGCGAGTCGCAAGGGACGGCCAGCAGGTAGGGCGTGGCGCAATGGCGCAGGCCGGCTTCGAGACCGGCGAGCGGCCCGGGATAGGGTTCCACTCCGTCCGCGACTTCGTCGGGCAGCACCATCGCGTCGAAAGCGCGGTAGGCATCCAGGTTGCGGTTGGCGCTGATCGCCACCGGCCCGACCTGCGGCCGCAGGCGCGCCAGCACGTGCTCGACCATGGTGCTCGAGCGGAAGGGCTGCAAGCCCTTGTCGACATTGCCCATCCGCGAGCCGCGACCGCCCGCCAATACCAGTCCGCTGATCATCCCTTGTTCCATTATCCGCCTATATAGGACATTTCAACCTTGCGCGCGCCGTCGCGCTGCCCGATGCCGGTCTCCGCCGTGCGTGTCTCGGAATAACGATCGGCCCGTCCGCGCCACAGCTGGGCGATGGCGCCAGACAGCTCGAGGTCGCTGCGATCCGCGCGCAGCAACGCGCGCAGGTCGTGGCCGCGGGTGGCGAACAGGCAGGTATACAGCTTGCCCTCGGTCGACAGGCGCAGGCGCGAACAGTCGCCGCAGAAGGCCTGGGTGACGCTCGAAATGACGCCGATCTCGCCACCGCCATCCACGTAGCGCCAGCGCGAGGCGGTCTCGCCGCTGTAGTTGGCCGCGACGGGTTCGAGCGGCAGCTCGGCCGAGATGCGCCGCACGACCTCCTGCGACGGTACCACCTCGCGCATATTCCAGCCGTTCGAGGCGCCGACGTCCATGAATTCGATGAAGCGCAGGATGGTCGGCGAGCCCTTGAAGTGGCGCGCCATGGGCAGGAGCTGGTCGTCGTTGGTGCCGCCCTTGACCACCATATTGACCTTGACCGGCCCCAGGCCGGCCGCGTGGGCGGCGTCGATGCCGTGCAGCACGTCGGCGACGGCGAAGTCGACGTCGTTCATGCTGCGGAACACCTTGTCGTCCATCGCGTCGAGCGAGACCGTGACGCGGTCCAGGCCCGCATCCTTCAGCGCCTGGGCCTTGCGCGCCAGGATCGAGCCGTTGGTGGTGAGCGTGAGGTCGAGCGGACGGCCGCTCGGCGTCGGCAGCGCGCGCAGCATCGCGACCAGGCGCTCGAGGTTCTTGCGCAGCAGCGGCTCGCCGCCGGTCAGGCGCAGCTTTTCGACGCCGTGCGCGATGAACAGCCGCGCCACGCGCGTGATTTCCTCGAACGACAGCAGGTCGCCGTGCGGCAGGTACTGGTAATCCTTGTCGAAGACTTCCTTCGGCATGCAGTACACGCAACGGAAGTTGCAGCGGTCGGTGACCGAGATGCGCAGGTCGTGCAGGGGCCGGCCCAGCGCGTCGCTGAGCAGGCCAGTCGGTGCTTCGGGCACGGCCGGGACCTGCAGCGCGGAAGAGCGCAGGTCATTGATCAGAATGATTTTTTCAGCCATTTCAGTACGATAGCACGGGGCTGATGAAGCTGCCCGTACCAGATCCAGATGGAAATGCTACTGCTTGCTGCTCCAATAAAAAACGTCGTTCCTGCAAGCGCAGGAACGACGTGATGGCGCAGCCGATGATTGCTTACTGGCGCGTATCGACCTGCACCAGCGGCTCGTCTACCGGCGCGACCACCGGCTTGCGGGCGCGACCCAGGCGGACCGGCGGCGCCACGGCCGCTTCCTGGGCGGCGCGCAGTTTTTCAGGGTCGGTCGATGCCAGTTGCAGGCCGGCCTGGGCCAGCACTTCGTCCAGCTTGGCCGGGGCTTCGACCGGCGCAGCCGCCAGGGCGGCGCCCGGCGCAGGTGCGCTGGCCACAGGCGCGGCGGCTGGCGTCGGGGCGACGCTGACCGCCGGTGCGGCTGCAGGCGCCGGCTCGACCGCCGACGCGGCGACCGGTTCGGCTGCCGGCGCGGTGTCGACGACGGGCGCCGGCGCCGGAGCAGCCGCAGGTGCATCAGCTTGAGCGGCCTCGGCGCGTGCTTCGGCAACCGACGCCGCGGTCGGGAACGGGTTCTGCTGCGCAGCAACCGAGGCTGCGGTCGGGAACGGGTTCTGTTGAGCGGCAACCGAGGCTGCGGTCGGGAACGGGTTCTGTTGAGCGGCAACCGAAGCTGCAGTCGGGAACGGGATCTGCTCGGCAGCAACCGGCGCCGGTGCGACAGGAGCAGGAGCGGGAGCAGGCGTAGGAGCGGCAGCCTGCTCGGCCTCAGCCTTCGCAGCCGCCACCGACGCCGCGGTCGGGAACGGCCATGC
Source organism: Massilia timonae CCUG 45783 (assembly GCF_000315425.1). Lineage (GTDB taxonomy): Bacteria > Pseudomonadota > Gammaproteobacteria > Burkholderiales > Burkholderiaceae_D > Telluria > Telluria timonae. The sequence continues at coordinate 2,212,323 of NZ_JH992922.1, forward strand.
ATCGTGCGTGGCGGCACGTGCCGGCTTGGCCTTCGCGGCCTTGGCGGCGGCGGCGACCTTGGCCGCTTCTTCATCGGCTACCGGGGCGAATGCCGGCGCTTCGTCCGCACCTTCCAGCGCCTCGCCCTCGACCTGGTCACGGTCGCGACGATTGCGGTTACGGCCGCCACGGCGACGACGGCGGCGCGGCTCGTCGCCTTCGCCTTCGATTTCCTCGCCATCCGGGCCGATCGTCGTCACCGACTTCACGACCTGCTGCACGATTTCCTGGGTGCCTTCCGGACCGCTGGTGCTCACTGCAACAGTGGCGCTCGACACGACCTGGCTCACGCTGACTTCGTCGAGCTTGGCTTCGATGGCCTGGGTGGTGCGCTCGACACGTTCGGTACGCTCGCGCGGCTGGCGTGGCTGGCGCTCCTTGCGCTCGCCGCCGCGTTCTGCACGCTCGGGACGCTCGGCGCCCTCGACGCGCGCCGCGCCTTCGACCTGCTCGCGCGGTTCACGCGGCTCGCGTGGCTTGCGCTCGCGCGGCTGGCGCGGCTGGCGGCCTTCGCGGGCCTCTTCGCCTGGTGCGCCCTTGGCGATTTCCTCGCCCGGCGCGCCCTTGGCGACCGTGGCCACCGCGTCGCGCTCTTCGCGCTCACGGCCCGGCTTGGCGCCGCGTTCGCCACGCTCGCCGTTGCGGCCACCGTTGCGGCCATTCTTGTTGCGGTTGTTGCGCTCGCCACGCTCGGCCGGCGCAGGCGCGGCCGGCTTCTCGGCCACCACTGGCGCCGGGGCCGGTTCTTCCGGCTTGCCGAAGAAGAAGTCGCGCAGGCGGGCGAAGAAACCTTTCTCGGCCGGGGCCGGGGCTGGGGCGGGGGCCGGCGCGGCGGCGGCTTTCGCCGGCTTGGCCGCTTCGCTGCGGTCGACCACCGGGGCCGGCTGGGCCGGGGTGATGGTCTTGACGACGGCTTCCTGGCGCGGCTTCGCTTCTTCCTTCTGGCGCTTGGCGTAAGCCATGTCGGTGTCGGCGGTCTCGGCCATCGCATAGCTGGCGTGCGCGTCTTCCAGGCGCGGATCGTCGTGCTTGATGCGCTCGAGCTTGTAGTGCGGGGTGTCCAGATGCTTGTTCGGGATCAGGATTACGGTGATGCGGTGGCGGTTCTCGATCTTGAGCACTTCGCCGCGCTTTTCGTTCAGCAGGAACGCGGCGACGTCGACCGGCACCTGCACGTGGATCGCGGCCGAATTCTCTTTCATGGCCTCTTCCTGGATGATACGCAGGACTTGCAGGGCCGACGATTCGGTATCACGGATGTGGCCGGTGCCCGAGCAGCGCGGGCAGGTCACGTGCGAGCCTTCCGACAGCGAAGGACGCAGGCGCTGGCGCGACAGCTCCATCAGGCCGAAGCGCGAGATCTTGCCCATCTGGACGCGGGCGCGGTCGTGATGCAGGGCGTCCTTGAGGCGCTGTTCGACTTCGCGCTGGTTCTTGGCCACTTCCATGTCGATGAAGTCGATCACGATCAGGCCGCCCAGGTCGCGCAGGCGCAGCTGGCGGGCGACTTCGTCGGCCGCTTCGCAGTTGGTGTTGAAGGCGGTGGTTTCGATGTCCGAGCCGCGGGTGGCCCGCGCCGAGTTGACGTCGATGGAAACCAGGGCTTCGGTGTGGTCGATCACGATCGCGCCGCCCGATGGCAGCGGCACGGTGCGCGCGTAGGCGGTCTCGATCTGGTGTTCGATCTGGAAACGCGAGAACAGCGGCACGTCGTCGCTGTAGCGCTTCACGCGGTGCGCCATGTCGGGCATCACGTGGCTCATGAACTGCTGGGCCTGTTCGTAGATCTCGTCGGTGTCGATCAGCACTTCGCCGATGTCGGGCTGGAAGTAATCGCGGATGGCGCGGATGACCAGCGACGACTCCTGATAGATCAGGAAGGCGCCCGGGGCCGACTTGCCGGCGCCTTCGATCGCGCGCCACAGCTGCATCAGGTAGTTCAAGTCCCACTGCAGCTCTTCGACGGTGCGGCCGATGCCGGCGGTGCGGGCGATCACCGACATGCCTTGCGGCAGGTCGAGCTTGTCCATGGTTTCGCGCAGTTCCTGGCGCTCTTCGCCTTCGACGCGGCGCGACACGCCGCCGCCGCGCGGGTTGTTCGGCATCAGGACCAGGTAGCGGCCGGCCAGCGAGATGAACGAGGTCAGGGCGGCGCCCTTGTTACCGCGTTCTTCCTTCTCGACCTGGACCATGATTTCCTGGCCTTCCTTCAGCGCTTCCTTGATGGTGCAGTTGCGCACGTCGACGCCCTCGCGGAAATACGAGCGGGCGACTTCTTTGAAGGGGAGGAATCCGTGGCGGTCTTCGCCGTAGGATACGAAGCAGGCTTCGAGGGAGGGTTCGATGCGGGTGATGACACCCTTGTAGATGTTGGACTTGCGTTGCTCGCGACCGGCGGTCTCGATATCGATGTCGATCAGTTTTTGACCGTCGACAATCGCTACGCGCAGCTCCTCTTGCTGCGTAGCGTTAAACAACATACGTTTCATTTTTATAAACTCCGCGACCCGGGGGCCGTGTGATGGCCGCCCTCGCGGGCGGCGCAGCTACAGGGATGTATGCGGGGATGGGAGTCCAGGAGGGGAAATGCCCGTGGCGTGCGATACAGCGGAAAACAGTGACCACCGCGAAAAACTGCGAGTGAACACCGCGTCGCTGCCGCAACAGGGCGCTGTGGGGCCGAACGTCATTGTCCACGCACGCCGCGACCTGCGCTGGCCGCCTGCCACCACGTTGGGGTGGCACAGCGGAGCGAGGGGGTGTGCTAAAACCAGCCCGGCTCGAAGCCGACGACCGTCCAGGACCTGGAGGCGAAAAGACAGCCTAACTCACAAGTCTCGAGGACGGCCTTGCATCGGGCCCGGCGAAAACGACAAGCGTTATCGACACCATCACCCGACAAGCAAGATTTGCTTGCCGGTACTTATCCTTAAGAATCCTGACAATCCAATCCTGCATCTTTGCGCGCAACCCGATTACAACTGCAGGTGCAACCCTGATCGGCGCAAGGATGTGCGTACACGTTACTTTCCATCGAATTTGCAATGAGCGGGGCCGATGGAGCGCGCCCCTGTGTAAAATATCGTTTTAATTCTTACACCAGCAGAGGTTTGACCGCCGCCTGTCGATTATATATTCAAAATGAAGGACTTAGAGAGAATTTCTGGGAAGACAGAGCGAATGGCGACCCAAAACGATGTTGTTCCCCCTTCATCACAACAGGCTCTGCAGGCGCAATTTGTCACGATCGGCGAAGAAGACGCCGGACAGCGTATCGATAACTACCTGTTGCGTGTCTGCAAAGGTGTACCGAAGAGTCATATCTACCGCATCCTCCGTTCGGGTGAAGTGCGTGTCAACAAGGGCAGGATCGACCAGTTGTACCGCCTGGCCGAGGGCGATATGGTGCGTATCCCGCCGATCCGCATCGCCGAAAAAGCCAGCAACGACACCGTGCCGGGGACCGAATTCCCGGTGGTGTTTGAAGACGCGCACTTGCTCGTCATTAACAAGCCTGCCGGCGTGGCCGTGCATGGCGGTTCCGGCGTGTCCTACGGCGTGATCGAGCAATTGCGCGCAGCGCGGCCACAAGCCAAGTTCCTGGAACTGGTGCACCGGCTCGACCGCGAAACCTCGGGCCTGCTCCTGATCGGCAAGAAGCGCAGCGCACTGACCCACCTGCACGACCAGATGCGCGACGGGACCACCGACAAGCGTTATTTTGCGGCGGTGAAGGGCAACTGGCAGAACAAGCGCCAGCACGTCAAATTGCCGCTGCATAAATACACGACGGCGGATGGCGAAAAGCGGGTCGTGGTCCAGGCCGGCGGCCAGGAAGCGCACACCATTTTCAATCTCTTGAAAAAATGGCATGATTTCGCCCTGCTCGAAGCCGAACTCAAGACGGGCCGTACGCACCAGATCCGGGTGCATCTCGCCTCGAGCGGGTTCCCGATCCTGGGCGACGAAAAGTATGGCGACTTCGCTTTCAACAAACAGTTGCACAAGGCGGGCGGGGGACGCGGGGCGCTCAAGCGCATGTTCCTGCACGCGCACCAGATCACGTTCACCCACCCGGACAGCGGCGAGCGGATGACCTTGCGCGCGCCGATGCCCGAAGAATGCGAACGGTTCCTGGTAAGCCTGGGAGAGCCAAGTGCGTGATATGACACCTGCGCACGATCGAACAACTAAGGAGACAGGCGCCCTGGGCCGCCGCTAAATAATGGCAAGAAAACAATTTGACCTGATCGTGTTCGACTGGGACGGCACGCTGATGGACAGCACGGCGGCCATCGTCAAGTGCATCCAGGCGGCGGCGCGCGACCTCGGCCTGCCGGTCCCGAGCGACGCCTCGGCCGCCCACGTCATCGGTCTCGGCCTGGCCGAGGCGATGCAGGCGGTGATGCCCGACATCCAGCCGGCCATGTACCCGCGCATGGTCGAGCGCTACCGCTATCACTTCCTCACCAAGGACCATGAACTGGTGCTGTTCAAGGGCGTTCGGGAGATGTTGGCCGATCTTGATAACGAGGGCTACTTTTTGGCGGTGGCCACCGGCAAGAGCCGGGTAGGCCTCAACCGGGCCCTGAACGCCACCGGCCTGTTGTCGATCTTCGACGCGACCCGTTGTGCGGATGAGACATTCTCGAAGCCCCATCCCGCCATGCTGCAAGAACTGACCCGTGAACTGGGCCAGGACCTGCGCCGCACCGTGATGATCGGCGACACCACCCACGATCTCATGATGGCGAACAATGCCGGCGCGTCCGGCATCGCCGTCGAGTTCGGCGCACACCCGGTGGCCCAGCTGCAAGCCTGCCACCCGCTGTTCTCGGCGCGCTCGATTCCCGAGCTGCATGCCTGGCTGATCGAGCATGCCTGAATCCGCGAGCGCGCAGATGGTGGACGATGAGCGCCTGTTCGTGTGCGATGCCGAGGGTTTATTGGACGGCGGCCGCGGCGTCCGCTTCGCGCTGCTGGCCTGGGGACAGCCGGCCACCGGTTTCGTGATCCGCCACCGCGGCCAGGTGCATGGCTACCTGAACCGCTGCGCCCATGTGCCGATCGAGCTCGATTGGCGGGAAGGAGAGTTCTTCGAGTCCGGCGGCCAGTACCTGATGTGCGCCACCCACGGCGCGGTCTACGAGCCCGACAGCGGCAAATGCGCCGGCGGTCCGTGCCGCGGCGGGCGCCTGCATCCGATCGCCGTACACGAAGGCGCGGGCAAGATATACTGGCTGCCCGACGAGCGGTTCCGCGCGCCTGCGCAGGGATAGCGCTCGCCTTCGACCCCATCCGACTTTATGAGTGACCAAACGAACCACCCCGGCGACAGCCGGCTCGCATCGAATCCGACGATCGGCAACTGGGAGCGCGAAACGCTCGAGAAACTGGTGTTCGCCACCGTCCAGGAGCGGCGCCGCGCCCGGCGCTGGAGCATTTTCTTCAAACTGAGCTTCCTCACTGTCGCCCTGCTGGCGCTGTGGGCGTATTACGACTTCAATTTCGGCAGCGGCGACGTCGAAAACCTGGGCCGCCACACGGCCCTGATCGAAATCAACGGCGAGATCGAAGCCGAGGGCAGCGGCGCGGCCGATACCGTGATCCCCTCGCTGAACAAAGCGTTTTCCGACCCCGGCTCGGCGGCGGTGGTGCTGCGCATCGACAGCCCCGGCGGCAGCCCGGTCCAGGCCGGCATCATCGTGGACGAGATCCAGCGCCTCAAGCGCGGCTACCCCGACAAGCCCCTGTACGTGGTGGTGGACGAGATCTGCGCCTCGGGCGGCTACTACATTGCCTCGGCGGCCGACCGCATCTACGTCAACAAGGCCTCGATCGTCGGCTCGGTCGGCGTGCTGATGGACAGCTTCGGCTTCACCGGCACCATGGACAAGCTCGGCATCGAGCGGCGCCTGCTGACGGCCGGCGAAAACAAGGGTTTCCTCGATCCGTTCAGTCCGCAATCCGAAAAACACCGCGAACACGCCCAGGAGATGCTCAACGAGATCCACCAGCAATTCATCGCGGTGGTGCGGGCAGGCCGCGGCAAGCGCCTGAAGGAAACCCCGGAAACCTTCTCCGGTCTGTACTGGACCGGCGCCAGGGCGGTGGACATGGGCCTGGCCGACGCCTTCGGCACCGTCGACACGGTGGCGCGCGACATCGTCAAGGCCGAGGACATCGTCGACTACACGGCGCACGAAGGCTTGCCAGAACGGGTGCTCAAGAAATTTGGCGCCGCGGTCGGCGAAAGCGCGGTCAAGGCGGCCTACCACGGAGCCGTGCCGAAATTGCGCTGAACATTTTGTCCTTGAATACCGACGGCTAACGGCTATAGTGGAACGGTAGCGCGAGCAGCAAGGGTAGAGGGGCAAACGCTTCGACCGGCCCGGACGGCGACACGCTATCCACCGCACGCGATGCGGTTTTCGAGAGAATTCAATTCCTCACGGTAGTACGTCCCTGGGAGGCTTGCCGCATGGCGTGCCTGCCGCAGGAACGGAAACGACGGCCTTGGCCGTCGTTTCCATTTATACCTCATCGGTTTGTACCTCATCGGTACGGCTACTGCGCTCCTCCAGTTTTTCCGTCGCCCTGTTTTCCGGTCTCATCGAGGTGCCTCCGGCGTCCTGCCGGAAGGCATGCCGGTTCAGGTACAAGTGCCGCACTGACGGGCATCGCCATCGCGATCCGAACGGCAGGGGGGCTGCGAATTCTGCTGCGTAGGGTATTGGCTGTTTTGTCGGGAGACCTGCAATCCACCTTGTGACAAGCCGACCTGTGGTGGATGCCACATCGACGGCTTTCGGAAAGGTATCTGCTCTTCATGCTGGGCAAAGCCGCCACGGTCGAGCCAAGCCTGGTGGTCGCGCACGGTGCGGGCATACCAGGCGGCGCGCAGCGGTGGGTGGCCGCCGTGCAGGTGGGGAAGTCCGCCGCCGCGCCAGCGCGCCATGGCGAGTCGGGTCGGGAAAAGCGCCGCATGGTCCTTGGCGAGCCGTTGGCGCGCACAATGGGCCTCATGAGCGGAAAGCTTTCCATTTGCTGTGTCGAGATCGTCGTTCACGTTCATTCCTATCCTTTGGCTATGGCCGCCCCCTTTCAAGGACGTCGTAGGTGCCGTTAGGCGGATTCCTAACGTGTTGAAGTCTATCAATGCGAATTTCGAAAGGCTTGACGCTGCTCAAATGAACGGGTGCATGCAAAATGGGGTGGAGGTAACGGTAACAGATTGACCCGATAACGCTAACAGTCTTGCCTGGCAATGCTTTCCCAAGGGGCGTGCGCATCTGGTAAAGTCTCGGCCCATGAGTAAATTGTCCCTAGACCGTATTCTGCAATCGCAGGGATTCGGCACCCGCAAATATTGCCGCGCGCTGATCGAGGACGGCGACGTCGCCGTCAACGGCGAGACCGTCGACAGCTATAAAGCCACGTTCGACACCGATGGCCTGGTCCTGACCGTGTTCGACGAAGAATGGCCGTATCGCGAGCACGTCTATATCGCGCTGTACAAGCCGGCCAACTTCGAATGCTCGCGTAAACCAAGCCACCATCCGGGTGTGCTGACCCTGCTGCCGGAACAGTTTACCTGGCGCGAGGTGCAGCCGGTCGGCCGCCTCGACCACGACACCACGGGCATGCTCCTGATGTCGGACGACGGTCCGTTCATCCACGCCCAGTCCTCGCCCAAGCGCCACGTGCCCAAGGTTTACCAGGCCACGACCGCCGAGCCGGTCACCGCCGAACTGGTCGCCCACATGCTGGCCGGCGTGCAGCTGAACGACGAGCCGGCGCCCCTGAAGGCGGTGTCCTGTGTCCAGCGCGGCGAGCACACCCTCGAGATCGTCCTGGAGCAGGGCAAATACCACCAGGTCAAGCGGATGCTGGCCGCCGCCGGCAACCATTGCAGCGCGCTGCACCGCTCGCAGATCGGCGGCCTGACGCTGGAATCGCTCGGTCTCGAAGAGGGCGAATGGTGCTTCCTCGACCAGGCCCAGCTCGACTTGCTGGTGCCTGCCTGATCGATCCCGCAAACAGGCGGGCTTAACTGCATGCCTGGATGCAATACGTGCGACACCCAGAAGAAATATCCGCGACACTTACGCGCGATGGCAACTGAATACCAGTTGCTGCGCGAACGTTTTGATATAAAACAATAAATATGCACGCCTATCGCCCGAGAATTTCTCATACCATCGCCCTGGTTCCTCTCTTGCTGGCACTGCCGGCATTGGCCCAGACCGCACCGCACACCCTGGCCGAATGCGCCGCCATCGCCGACGGCAGCCAGCGCCTGGCCTGCTTCGACGGCGTTGCCGCCAGCCAGGCGGCCGCCGCTGCCGGCGCCGGTCCGGCCACCGCCGCCGTCGCCACGCCTGCCACCCCGGCCGCCGTGCCGCCGGTGCCGACCACGGCGCCAGTGGCCGAGGGCGCTTTCGATGCTCCGCGCACCAGCGCGGTGGACCGCACCGCCTCGGTCGATCCGGTAGTGCAGGCCGCGTCCCAGTACACCTTGAGCAGCCACTGGGAGCTCGACCCGCGCGACAAGCGTGGCGTGTTCAAGTTCCGTCCGCACCGCCCGAGCTACCTGATGGCGACCCGCACCCACCGCCCGAACGAAGAGCCGTACCGCGACTTCCTGGCCGCGGATCCGGATGCCGAGGGCCTGTCGAAGGCCGAGCTGGAGTTCCAGCTCAGCTTCAAGATGAAGATGGTCGAGACGCTGTTCGAACTGCCGGTCGACGTCTGGTTCGGCTATACCCAGAACAGCTTCTGGCAGGCGGCCAACCATGAGGCGTCCAGCCCGTTCCGCGAAACCAATTACCAGCCCGAGGTCATGTTCGTCACGCCGCTCGACTACGCGCTGGCGGGCGTCAACGTGCGCTTCCTGAACCTGGGCTTCGTGCACCAGTCGAATGGCCAGTCGTCGACGCTGTCGCGCAGCTGGAACCGGTTCTATGCCCAGGTCGGCCTGGAGCGCGGCCCGCTGACCATGACGGCCAAGGTCTGGAAGCGCGTCAACGAATCGTTCGACGACGACAACAACCCGGACATCATCGACTACATGGGCCGCTTCGAGCTCGAAGGCAATTACCGCTTGAATGGTGGCCACGAGCTGTCGGCCATGGTGCGCCGTAACTTCAGCACCGACAAGGGTGCGGTCCAGGTCGGATGGGCCTTCCCGCTGGCGGGCCCGGTCAAGGGCTATGTCAATGCCTTCGCCGGTTATGGCCAGAGCATGATCGACTATAACTACTTCCAGCGTGCGCTCGGCGCCGGCATCATCGTCAAGTACTGAGCCCGAAGTACTGAGCCGTACCGTAGAATGGCGGCCTCGCACCAGGAGGCCTCCCATGAAACTCGCCACGCTCGACGACGGCACCCGCGACGGCCAGCTGGCCGTGGTGTCGCGTGACCTGAAAACCGCCCACGTCGCCGACGGCATCGCGCCCAGCCTGCGCGCCGCCCTCGACGACTGGGCCTTCATCGCGCCCCAGCTCGACGTTCTTTATCGTCAACTGAATGAGGGCAAGGCGCGCCGTCCCTTCGACTTCGACCCGGCCCGCTGCATGGCCCCGCTGCCGCGCGCGAGCGGGCGCGTGTGCGGCGCCGCCTACCTGTATCACCACGAACTGGAACGCCGCGCCGCTGGCGCCGAATTGCCGGCAGCCTGGCGCGACGAGCCGCAACTGGCGCGGGCGGCCGGCGACGGCTTCCTGGGGCCGCGGCAAGACCTGGTGCTGGCGCGCGAGGAGTGGGGCATCGACTTCGGCGCCGAACTGGCGGTCGTGAGCGGCGACCTGGCGCAGGGCGCGACGCCGGACGCGGCGCATGGACAGATCCGCCTGCTGTTGCTGGCCAATGACGTCACCTTGCAGAACCTGGTGGCGGATGAGCGCGCCGCCGGCCTGGGCCTGTTGCATGCCAAGCCGGCGACCGCTTTCGCGCCGGTGGCGGTGACGCCGGACGAGCTGGGCGAGGCCTGGCGCGGCGGCAGGGCCGCGCTGCCGTTGCGGGTGGTGTGGAACGGCAATCCGGTCGGGACCCTGGAGGCGGGGGAGGACATGGCCTTCAGCTTCCCGCAACTGCTGGCGGCGCTGGCCGCCGGCCGCAAGGTCACGGCGGGCACCATTCTCGGCGCGGGCGTGGTCGCGAACCGCGCGACGCGCCGCCACACGCCGGGTTACGCCAGCATCGCCACGCAGCGCTGGCAGGAAACGATCGATGGCGGCGAAGCCGTCACCCAGTACCTGCGGTTCGGCGACACGGTGCGCATCGAGATGCTCGATGAGAACGGCAAATCGTTGTTCGGGGCGATCGAGCAGACGGTACGGCCGGCGGTGTAGCCGGCTGCGGCCCCGGCCGACCCTACCGCCAAAATCCACTATCGTCGCGCTCGCCCCGCATGTCCACTTCGACCGGCCGGCTGACCCGGCGCAGCGCATCGGCACGCAGCAGCCGGCCGTCCGGCTCGTGCAGCCGGTACCAGAGAAAGGCCACGCCGGACAGGGACAGGCGTTCGCCGCCGAACAGGTTGCCGCGCACCTGGGTCAGGCCTTCCAGCCGCAGGTCGACGTCCAACACCAGGGCGCCGGCGCTGCGTTCGGCCTGGCCAAGGTAGCGCGCCGCGGTAAACAAGGGGCTTTTGTCACTGGCTTCGCCTGCCCGTAAGCCCTCGGTGAAGGCGTCGACCGCCTTCAGTTGCGCCCTGGCGGCGGCCTCGACGGCCTGCAGTTCTTTCTTGAGTTCGCCTTTGGCGGCGTCGGCCAGCACTTCCAGCCGCGCCGCGTGCTGGGCCAGCACCGACCGTTCCGCCGCCACCAGCCTGACCTGGTCGAGCAGGCGCGCATGCCGCGCAATGTCGAGTTCGCCCATATAGCCGCCGCTCAGTCCGGCCAGGCGGGCGGGGCAGGAACGCGCCAGCGCGCTGGCGAACAGGGCGCGCGCGCCGTCGCCGTAGGCGCTGCCGGCCAGCGTCGCGTCGCTCTTGAACAGGCTGGCGAGGTCGGCCCCGGCGCGGAGTAATACCGTGGGCGCGGTGAGCCAGATCAACGGTATCGCCGTGCGGCGGTCAGCCGATTCCGGGGTGTGCGCGTTAATGTAGCGTTGCAGCTCGAGATTGCGCGCGGCCAATTCCTGCGCGGTGCGCGCGAGGGCGCCGTCGACGGTGCGCGCCGCCACCACGCCCTGGCTGACGATCGGGTCGTACAGGATGACCTGGCGGTCCTGGGGCAGGCCGGCGCAGACTTCAATGGCGAGTTCCAGCGCCAGGTCGAAGGCGCGCGCCAGCCCGGCGGCGCCGAGTTTGGCGGCGTCGACGTTGCCGCTCAATGCCTTGGCCTGGGCCGGCGGCAGGCGCGCCAGCAGTTCGGCGCGCTCGGCTTCGGCCAGCGCCTGCCGGGTTTCGGCTTCCAGCAGGCGGGCCTGGGCTTCCAGCAATTCGGGGGAAGGGGCGGCCTGCGACCGGGCCAGACCCGGGTGCAGCGCGCTCAGGCATAACACAATATAAAAAATGAAACTAAATGGCTTGCGATTATGTTTCGCCATGGTTCACCTTGTTTGTGAGCGAGAAATAAATCTATCTAAATATCACTGAAGAAAAGTGTAACAATTTGTCGAGAAATATTAGGAGAAGTTTCAGGGCGATTGATTGGCAGATCGCAACGTCCCTAGAATCGTCGAATTGTTCTTGCACAATCAATAGCTTGCATGACGTAACAGTGCGTTTGTGACATTGGGATAGAATCCGTGGCCGAGCACGTTTGCCGGAAGATCAACAAGAAATGCGCTAGAATTGACGAGTTAACAAAGTGGTTCTATGAGTATTAATAACCTGCCCATGGCTGGCCTGGAAATCGGCTTTGCCACATCGCTGATCTGCTCCCTCCTGCTCGTGTTCACCACACGCTGGCACGGGCGCTATTCGCTCGACGCGACGCGCGGTGTACAGAAATTCCACATCACCCCGACCCCGCGCATCGGCGGCGCCGCGATCATGATCGGCCTGTGGATGGCGCTGGGCGTGCTGCCGCAGGCGCAGCAGGAACTATTGCTGCCGGTGCTGATCGCCTCGCTGCCGGCCTTCGTGTTCGGCCTGGCCGAAGACCTGACCCGCACCGTGTCGGTGCGCGCGCGCCTGCTGGCGACCATGGCCAGCGGCGCGGTCTGCTGGTTCCTGACCGGCGTCACCCTCCAATACACCGGCCTGGCGCCGCTCGACGGCTTGCTGGGCTGGCTGCCGTTCTCGGTGCTGTTCACCGCCTTCGCGGTGGGCGGCGTGGCCAATGCGGTCAACATCATCGACGGTTTCAACGGCCTGGCCAGCGGCACGGTCGTGATCGGCCTGGCCACCCTGGGCCTGATCGCCCTGGGCGCCGGCGACGTCCACCTGGCCCAGCTGTGCTTCGTGATCTGCGCCGTGACGGCCGGTTTCTTCGTCGTCAATTTCCCGTTTGGCAAACTGTTCCTCGGCGACGGCGGCGCCTACCTGCTGGGCTTCCTGCTGGCCTGGCTGTCGGTGATGCTGGTCTACCGCAATCCCTCGGTCTCGGCCTGGGCCCCGCTGCTGGCCTGCGCCTATCCGGTCTTCGAAACCCTGTTCACCATCTGCCGCCGCCTGTGGTGCCGCCGCCATCCGGGCCATCCGGACAGCTGGCACCTGCACAGCCTGGTCAAGACGGCGATCACCGCGCGCTACCTGCGCATGCTGCCGGCGCCGCTGCGCAATGCCTGCGTGTCGCCGGTGTCGTGGAGCATCGCCCTGGTGCCGGCCGCGCTGGCAGTCAACCATGCGAATACCCCTGCCGTGCTGATGCAGGGCGTGGTCGCCAGTTTCGCGCTGTACCTGGTCGTGTACGGCCTGGTGGTCGCCGCCTGGCGCGCCCGCCGCCGCCAGCCGGCGCACGTGGCCGCCGCCCCGCTGGCGCCGGCCACCACGTCCACCGTCAAGGTGGTCAAGCCCGTGGTCGCCCCGATCGCGCCGGTGATCGTGTCCGCCCGCATCGCCAAGCCGACCGCGGCCAACCAGCCGGCCCCGCTGTCCGACCTCGGCCGCGAGCAGCCGGCCCCGGCCTTCGTCCGCCGCCGCATGTAATGCCAGGCATCCGGCCGCGAACAGCGGCCGGTTTCCCATCCTGTTTTATATCTAGCCGCACGGCAATTCCGGCGATAATTTCATTTGCGCGGTACAAAGGCGCATGTGACATAGTTTGGCGGAGTAGGCATGTCGGAAGATAGCGACGCAGAAAAGACAGAAGACGCATCGCCCCGGAAGATCGAGAAGGCGCGCGAGGAAGGCGACGTTCCCAGATCGCGGGAGCTGGCCACCTTTACCGTCCTGATGACTGCCGGGGCTTGCCTGTGGGCCTTTGGCGGCATGCTCGTCGGCAAATTGAGCCTGGCGCTCAAGTCCGGCCTGTCGCTCGACCGCGAACAGGTCTTTAATCCCGCCATCCTGATCGAGCGCATCCTCAATGACCTGGTCGCCGTGCTGCTGGCGTGCCTGCCGATCGCCGGCGCCATCATGGCCATCGCCCTGGTCTCGCCGCTCCTGATCGGCGGCTGGCTGTTCTCGTCCAAGGCTTTCATGCCCAACTTCATGAAGCTGAACCCGATCAAGGGTATTGGCAATATGTTCTCGAAAAACGCCCTGGTCGAGCTGCTCAAGGCGGTCGCCAAGACCATCGTCGTGGGCGTGGTGGCGTATATCGTCGTCAGCGGCCAGAAGGAGGCGATGCTGGGCCTGGCGGTCGAGCCCCTCAATGAAAGCAGCGCCCACGTGGGCGCCATGATCGGCAAATCCTTCCTGTTCATCGTCGGCGCGCTGGGCTTCATCGCCCTGATCGACGGTCCTTACCAGTTATGGCACTGGAAAGACAAACTGAAAATGACGCGCCAGGAAATGATCCAGGAATCCAAGGAGTCGGACGGCAATCCTCAGATTAAGGGGAAGATTCGCCAGTTGCAGCGCGAAATGGCCCGCGGACGGATGATGCAAAATGTACCTACTGCAGATGTGATCGTCACTAACCCGACCCACTATGCGGTGGCGCTGAAGTATACGGACGGCAAGGGCGCGCCGCGGGTCGTGGCCAAGGGCATCGACGACGTGGCCGCCAAGATCCGCGAGCTGGGCCAGGAACACAAGGTCACGCTGATGGAAGCCCCGGCCCTGGCCCGCGCCCTGTACAAGCATACCGATATCGACGAAGAGATCCCGGAAAAGCTGTACTCGGCGGTGGCGGAAGTGCTGGCCTATGTCTACCAGCTGCGCGCCTACAAGAAGGGAGAAGGGGACTACCCGGATCGCCCGACGAAGTTGAAAGTGCCCGACGAGATGGACCCGCTGAACCCGGCGTCGCAACAGCCAGCGCCACCCAAGCCAGGGGGGCCGAATTGAACTGAACACGGAGTGAACTGAATGACCAACAGCATGAAACTGCCAGCCTGGATGAGCGGCCTCGGTGCACGAGGCGGCAAGGCGGCAGCCGCGCCGATCCTGATCATCATGCTGCTGGCAATGATGATCCTGCCGTTGCCGGCCTTCGTGCTCGACGTGTTCTTCAGCTTCAATATCGCGCTGTCGATCATCGTGCTGCTGACCGCACTGTATACGGTCAAGCCGCTTGACTTCCTGGCCTTCCCGGCCATCCTGCTGGTCTCGACCATGTTGCGCCTGGCGCTCAATGTGGCTTCTACTCGAATTGTCCTGACCGAAGGCCACACCGGCTCGGCGGCGGCCGGCAAGGTGGTCGAGGCCTTCGGCCATTTCCTGATTGGCGGTAACTACACCGTCGGTATCGTCGTCTTCATCATTCTGACCATCATCAACTTCTCGGTCGTGACCAAGGGCGCCGGCCGTATCGCCGAAGTCGGCGCACGCTTCGCCCTGGACGCGATGCCTGGCAAGCAGATGGCGATCGACGCCGACCTGAACGCCGGCCTGATCGGCGAAGCCGAAGCCCGCAAGCGCCGCCAGGAAGTCGCGCAGGAAGCCGAGTTCTACGGCGCCATGGACGGCGCCTCGAAATACGTGAAGGGTGACGCCGTCGCCGGCATCATGATTACCGTGATCAATGTGGTTGCCGGCCTGATCGTCGGCGTGGTGATGCACGACCTGGCGGTCGGTGAAGCGACCAAGATCTACACCCTGCTGGCTATCGGTGACGGCCTGGTGGCGCAGATTCCATCGCTGATCATCTCGATCGCGGCCGGTATGGTCGTGTCGCGCGTCGCCAACGACGAAGACGTGAGCTCGCAGCTGACCAACCAGCTGATGGCGCGTCCGGAATCGATGTACATCACCGCCGCCATCATCGGCGGCCTGGGGATGATCCCGGGCATGCCGAACCTGGTGTTCCTGCTGCTGGCGGGCTCGCTGGCCGGCGCCGGCTACCTGATCTCGAAGCGCCGCAAGGAAGCGCCGGCCAAGGAAGAAGCGGCCGCCGCGGCCGCCGCCGAGGCCACCGCCGCCAAGCAGGCCCCGGCCGAGAGCGAAGAAGCGACCTGGCAGGACGTCATGCCGGTCGACACCCTGGGCCTCGAAGTCGGCTATCGCCTGATCCCGCTGGTCGACAAGAACCAGGGCGGCGAGCTGCTCAAGCGTATCAAGGGCATCCGCAAGAAGTTCGCGCAAGAAGTGGGCTTCCTGGCGCCGCCGGTGCACATCCGCGACAACCTGGAACTCAAGCCATCGGCCTACCGCATCACCCTGAAGGGCGTGGAAGTGGGCAGCGGCGAAGCGCTGAACGGCCAGTTCCTGGCGATCAACCCGGGCATGGCCAGCGGCACCTTGCCTGGCCTGGTGACCACCGATCCGGCCTTCGGCCTGCCGGCCACCTGGATCGAAGCCGGCCTGCGCGACGAAGCGCAGAGCATGGGCTACACCGTGGTCGACGCCGGCACCGTGGTGGCGACCCACCTGAACCACCTGATCACGATGCACGCCTCGGAACTGCTGGGCCGTATGGAAGTGCAGGCGCTGCTGGACCACCTGGGCAAGGAAACGCCGAAGCTGGTCGAAGACCTGGTGCCGAAGGTCGTGTCGCTGTCGACCCTGCAGAAAGTGCTGCAGAACCTGCTGGTCGAAGGCGTGCACATCCGCGACATGCGCTCGATCATCGAGGCGCTGTCGGAGCACGCGAACATGACGCAGGACCCGTCGGAACTGACCGCCGTGGTGCGTGTGGCCCTGGGCCGCGCCATCGTCCAGCAGCTGTTCCCGGGCGAGAACGAGTTGTCGGTGATGACCCTGGACAACCGCCTCGAGCGTCTGCTGATGCAGGCGATGGGCGCCGGCGGCGACGGCACCGGCATCGAGCCGGGCCTGGCCGACACCATCGCCCAGCAGGCGGCCCATTCGGCCAACCAGCAGGAGCAGATGGGCCACACCCCGGTGCTGCTGGTGCCGGCCCCGCTGCGCGTGCTGCTGTCGCGCTTCCTGCGCCGCGCCGTGCCGCAGCTGAAGGTGCTGTCGCATGCAGAAGTGCCGGAGACCAAGACGATTCGGGTGACCAGCCTGGTGGGTGTGCCGATGTAAGCGGGCAGGGCGGCGTGCGAATGCTGCCCTGGTCAGTCACCTTCATGTAATGCGACCGTCAATGCCGCGCTGGGAGCGTCGACTATCGATCGACTGTGCGGTTGCGGATACGTTGCCAAATAAGGATGCCCGAATATGTGAGTCCCAGGACGAGAGGAAACGCGACGGCGAGTCCGAGCAGTACCTCGAGATCCCGAATTTCTTCCGCATTGTTTGCGCCATACAGATCAACAAGCCATATCGCGAATGGCTGGGGGATCGTCGGGAGCCGGCTTGAATTGACGATCCATAGATGTGTAAGGGCGAAGCTGGCAAAAACGACCCATAGCGCGAGAATGAGTCGTTGGTTTGTCTTTTTCATCGGACGGTCACTCTTCCATAGACTTTTAGTGTGCTGCCAGGAATACTCTTCTGGCCCACGGCTTTCAAGATGGCGCGCAATGAGTTGAAGTCGGCTTGGGTTGCGACGGTTATACAGCCCTTGCTGACGCCTATGCCTGCCTTCGGATGCAGCCGGAAATTTCCTCGCTTGACGCTGTCACAGAAGACTTCATCGTCAATTTTCGTGTCTATGGCATACAGAGCGAACCAGTCAGATTTGTCACTGTAGAGATCGCGTAGTGGTCCCAGAAGTCCTCCGGATTGCCGATCTAAAATGTAGTAGGCCCCTGGTGGAATAGGGCCAAGGTTCGGGTTGCAAGCAAATGCACGTCGGTTTATCTGATCGCCCTTCCCTGAGAAGGCAGGAAATTGCATTGAGCCCATCTTAAACAGGCTCATAGGTTTGTCGTTCAGTTCAAACGTACACTCGATCATCGGCCATCTCCATGAACGCTGTGCTCTCAAGCTTTCGATCATAGGTAAATGGCGTATGCCGTCGATGAGCGTGCGCAAAACTGGCCTGTTTGGCGGCAGTCACTTGACGACCACCATGCGCTCAACCAGTCCAAGGTCGGTAATGGTCACCAGCACGTCGAGCGGAACGTCCGAGTCGGCGTGCAGATAGAACTCGACGCCGCCTGGCCCGCCCTCGGAATCGTGCGGTGCGATATTGGTCACGTACACGTTCGCCCGGCCCAGGTGGGGGCGTCCGGGAGAGGAATCGTGGGGATAGGCCGGGGCGCCCGGCTCGGTCTCGGCGTTCCACTCGACGGCGGTGATCATGACGGCGGAGCGCTCGCACATCTTTTGCCAGTCCCAGTTGTAATTGCATCGCACGCGGTTCTGGATGTTGCGATACAACAGTCGAATCGATTTGACCATGGTGTCCTCCCGGCGCCAGCGACAGGCGGCCTGTCTTGCATACTTGGACCTCTCTTCAGGGGCAAAGATCGCCCGGCCCCGGACGCCTGTTGACGACAACCCTCCGCTTGTCATCCGGTCAAAAGGTATCGCTTTTGCCGATTCCGATGAAATAGGCCCTTTTCCCCATCCTTTTCCCCTGATGGTTTCCTGAGGGCATCGTCAATAATGCTTCCTATCGATGGGCATCGTGCCCGTCATGCAGAACCAGATTGAAGCGCGGAGAACCAGATGAAGGTTAAGAAATTTACGGCAGCAACGTCCCGAGATGCATTGCGCAAGGTGCGCGAAGCCCTTGGTCCGGATGCCGTCATCCTCTCCAACCGTCCAGTCGACGGCCAGGTCGAGATCCTGGCGCTGGACAACGATGACGTGGCCTCGCTGGCCGCGCCGGCCGCCGATTCGGAAATGGCCCAGCCGGCGCCGCAACTGCAGCACTTCGACTACCTGGCCCCAATGCCGGCTGCGGCCCCCGCCGCCGCCCCGGCCTTCCTGTCGCGCCGCCTGCAGGACGCCGCCCCGGCCGCGCCCGCCGCGCCGATCGCGCCAGCCTACGCGGAAGTGGCCCCGACCTACGCCGAGCGCCGCGCCCCGGCCCCGGAGCCGACCATCGACATGAGCGCCATGACCTCGATGATGAGCGCCGCCATCGCCCAGGCCAAGGAATCGGCCGCCGCCGAGATGAACGGCATGATGAGCGAGATCCGCGGCCTGATGGAAACCCAGCTGGCCGAACTGTCGTGGAACGCCACCGCCCAGCGCGAGCCGCACAAGGCGACCGTGCTGCGCGAGATGCTGGCCGCCGGTTTCTCGGCCACCCTGGCGCGCTTCCTGATCGAAAAAATGCCGGCGACCAAGGATGCCGCGGAAGCCATGCGCTGGGTGAAGACGGTGCTGGCGCGTAACCTGACCACCATCGGCAACGAAGACGCGCTGCTGGAGCAGGGCGGCGTGTACGCCCTGGTCGGCCCGACCGGCGTCGGCAAGACCACCACCACCGCCAAGCTGGCCGCGCGCTGCGTGATGCGCCACGGCCCGGACAAGCTGGCCCTGATCACCACCGACGCCTACCGTATCGGCGGCCACGAGCAGCTGCGCATCTACGGCAAGATCCTGGGCGTGATGGTGCACTCGGTGAAGGATGAGGCCGACCTGCGCATCGCCCTGAAGGAATTGCGCAACAAGCACACCGTGCTGATCGACACCATCGGCATGTCGCAGCGCGACCACATGGTGGCCGAGCAGGTCGCCATGCTGTCCGGCTCGGGCGCCGACGTGAAGCGCCTGCTGTGCCTGAACTCGACCTCGACCAACGAAACGCTGAACGAAGTGGTGCGCGCCTACCAGGGCAGCGGCCTGCACGGCGCCATCATGACCAAGATGGACGAAGCCGCATCGATCGGCGGCGTGCTCGACGTCGTGATCCGCCAGAAGCTGAACCTGCACTACATCTCGAACGGCCAGCGCGTGCCGGAAGACCTGCACGTGGCCGACCGCAACCTGCTGGTCGACCGCGCTTTCCGCAACCGCGGCAACGGCGCAAACGAAGCCGACATGCCGCTGATGATGGCTGCGGCACAAGCCGCGCGCGAGGTGAACCGTGGCTAGTTTCGATTTCGACCAGGCCGAAGGCCTGCGCCGCATGCTGCAGGGCCCGCGTCCGCGCGTGGTCACCTTCCTGTCGGCCACGCCTGAAGACGACAAGGGCGCCATGCTGGTCAACCTGGGCGCCTCGCTGGCCCAGGCCGGCAACGACGTGCTGATCGTCGACGCCTGCGAAGTGGAATACGGCGTCGCGCGCCGGCTCGGCATGAACCGGCGCGCCTCGCTGCTGCAGGTGGCGCGCCAGGAAAGCGCATTGAACCAGGTGATCCGCCCGGCGCCGCAAGGTTTTTCGGTGGTGCCGATGGGTGCGCCCGAAACCGCAGCCGAGGCACGCCGCCTGGGCAATACCTTCGACGTGCTGGCGCTGCAAACCGGCATCGTGATCGTCGACGCCGAGCTCGGCCCGGACGGCGATTTCCCGGTGGCCTCGATGCTCGATTCCGAGATCGTGGTGCAGGTGTCCACCAGCGCGGCGTCGATCACGAACGCCTATGCGCTGATCAAGCGGCTGTCGCAGCAACTGGGCCGGCGCCCATTCGGTATCCTTGTTACCGGTGCGACAGAGGCAGAGGCCAAGGTGGTATACGATAATATGTCAGCAGCAGCAACACGTTACCTTGCCGTCAAGCTCAGTTTCATGGGCTCGGTGCCAGCCGACGAGTGCCTAGCAAGGGCCGCACGCCTGGGCCGGGCCGTGGTCGACGCCTTCCCGCTGGCCGGCGCGTCGGTGGCGTTTCGCCAGCTGGCAGGCAAGTTCGCGCTGCACGCCATGCCGCAGTTCGGCAAGCAGGGGAGCGCGGCCCACTTTGGTTCGTAATCGACATCGGCAATAGAAGACACGTAGAGAGAAGACTGACACCAGCATGTACACGGTCAAAGGGAAAGCGGACAAGAATTCTTTGCTGACGGAGCATATGCCGTTGGTAAAGCGTCTTGCCCACCACATGAAGGCCAAGCTGCCGCCTTCGGTGGAGGTGGATGACCTGGTGCAAGCTGGCATGATCGGCCTGCTGGACGCCATCAACCGCTACGAAGACAACCACGGCGCGCAGTTCGAGACCTATGCGGTGCTGCGCATCCGCGGCGCCATGCTCGACGAATTGCGCAGCAGCGACTGGATGCCGCGCAGCACGCGCCAGAACATGCGCAAGGTCGAGACCGCGATGCACGAGCTGCAGCAGCGCCTGGGCCGGCCGCCGAGCGAATCCGAAGTGGCCAAGTCGCTCAAGCTCTCGCTCGAGGATTACCAGGAGATGCTGGCCGACTCGGGCGGCCACCAGCTGGTCTATTACGAAGATTTCCACGACGACGACGGCGACGGCAACTTCCTCGACCGCTACGCGGTGGACGACAGCGACCCCTTGCGCGGCCTGATGGAGACCGACTTCCGCCACGCGGTGATCGAGGCCATCGACAACCTGCCGCCGCGCGAGAAACTGTTGATGGGCTTGTACTACGAAGAGGAATTGAACCTGAAGGAAATCGGCGCCGTCATGGGCGTGAGTGAATCGCGGGTGTCGCAGCTGCACACCCAGGCCGTCGCGCGCCTGCGCACCACCTTGCGAGAGCATATATGGACTGGGCCAGCGTAGGCGGCCTGGTGCTGGCGATCGCCGGCATTTTCCTCGGCTACACGCTCGACGGCGGCAAGTTTGCATCGCTGATGCAGCCGGCCGCCTTCGCCATTGTCGTGGTCGGCACTTTCGGTGCGGTGCTGCTGCAGAGCGAGACGCGCACCTTCCTGCGCGGCCTCGGCATGCTGCGCTGGGTGTTCGTGCCGCCCAAGAACGGCCGCCAGAAACTGTCGCGCGACATCACGCTGTGGAGCCAGTCGGCGCGCCGCGACGGCCTGCTGTCGCTGGAACAGTACATGAACAAGGCCGACCCCTTCGTGGCCAAGGGCCTGCGCCTGGTGGTGGACGGCATCGCGCCGGACAAGCTGCGCAGCCTGCTGGAACACGAGATCAACGGCTATGAATTCGCCCAGCGGCAAGCGGCGCGCATCTGGGAATCGGCGGCCGGCTATGCGCCGACGATCGGCATCCTGGGCGCCGTGCTGGGCCTGATCCACGTGATGGAAAACCTGTCCGACCCGGCGCGCCTGGGCTCGGGCATCGCGGTCGCCTTCGTCTCGACCGTGTACGGCGTGGGCCTGGCCAACCTGTTCTTCTACCCGGTCGGCAACAAGCTCAAGGCGATCGTCAACGACCGGGTCTCGCAGTACGAGATCCTGGCCGAGGTGTTCGCCGATCTCGCCAGCGGCGACCACGGCCGCGTGGTCGACGAGCGCGTCGCCAGCCTGCTGGCGCGCCACTGACGGCAAGCGACATCATGGCCCGCAAGCGCTACGACGACGACGTCCCGCAAGAGCACCACGAGCGCTGGCTGATCTCCTACGCCGACCTGATCACCTTGCTGTTCGCCTTCTTCGTGGTGATGTACGCGATCTCCATCGTCAACGAAGGCAAGTACCAGGTGCTGTCCGACGCCCTGGGCGACGCCTTTGGCGGACGCGGCGCGGCGACCCAGGTGAATACCAACGTCGAGCCGGTGCTGCCGCTGTCGCACATCATCAACCGCAAGCGCAACGAGGCCGCGCGCCGCGAGCAGGAGCGCATGGGCGTGATGGCGCGCGAGCTGTCGGCGACCCTGCTGCCGCTGGTGAAATCGGGCCAGGTGCGGGTGACCCAGAACGCGCGCGGCGTCAGCGTCGAGATCAATGCCAGCGTGCTGTTCGAGCAGGGCGAAGCGGCGCTCGACCCGGAGGCGCGCGAAGTGCTGGGCGCGGTGGCCGGCCTGCTCAGGGACGATACCCACCGCATCGAGGTCGAGGGCCATACCGACGACGTGCCGATCGCCAGCCCGGTGTATCCGTCGAACTGGGAACTGTCGACCGCGCGCGCATCGAGCGTGGTGCGCCTGTTCATCGACAACGGCCTGCCGCCGACGCGCCTGTCGGCGATCGGCTTTGCCGACACGCGGCCGGTGGCGCCGAACACGGACGTGGCCGGACAGACCCGCAACCGGCGGGTGGCGGTGACCATCCTGGCGGCCTTGCCTGAAACAGGCGGTAACATTCTTCCCTGAACTGCAGCGATAACTCATGTCATAATCGAAAGGCGGTTGCCGCGCTCGCGGCAGCCCTTTTTTGAAAACCATGGTGGCCCCGTGTCGGAAGGAGGCGAGATGCATGTCAAACGAAGCATGCCGGCAGCTGTGCTGGCGACGTTGCTGGCGCTGGGCGGCCTGGTCGGCGCGGTCAAGGCCGTGGAGGCCAAGGTGAACGTGCATCACCGGCTCGAGGTCGAGACCGGCGCCAAGTCGGTCAAGGTGCGGGTGCTGATCGAGAACCGCGGCGACCAGTCGGTGTGGATCCCGCGCGAGATCGCCCTGGGCGACGACCTGACCGCCCCGCGCTTCAACCTGCGCACGCCCGAGGAAGAAGTGGCCTACACCGGCCGCATGGTCAAGCGCGCCGCGCCGGGCCCGGCCGACTACCTCGAGGTCAAGCCGCAGACCACCCACCTGAACACGATCGACATCACCCAGGCCTATGCCTTCAAGCCGGGGCAGCACAGCTACGAGATCCGCTATGCCGGGCCGTGGCTGAGTAGCCTG
This sequence comes from Massilia timonae CCUG 45783, assembly GCF_000315425.1. GTDB lineage: Bacteria > Pseudomonadota > Gammaproteobacteria > Burkholderiales > Burkholderiaceae_D > Telluria > Telluria timonae. The sequence goes on from NZ_JH992922.1 coordinate 2,235,431, forward strand.
GGCAAACTCGATGCGGCCAGCATCAAGAGCAGTCCGGCGATTCCGGTGAAGTTTTCGTTTACGCAGCGGTAGAGCCTACTACCTGACCGGTTGGGTGGATGGCTCCGCCGCCACCCAACCGGTCCGGCCATCATTGTTGCGCCGGCGTATTCTCCCCAAAATACTCATGTGAATCGGCGTTGTTGATCGCCCGCTCCGGCGCCGTGCGCGCCAGTTCGGCCGCGCCGGCCTGGCCGTACACGTGGTCGTCGGTCGCCGCCACCACGTCGAAATGGCTGAGCTCGTGCAGCAGGGTGCCGCCGCGCGAATCGGTGCCGGTCACGGCCGCGGCCCAGAACGCCCTGCACACCCACACGGTGTAGGGCCGCGCCGGGTACACATAGGCGAAATACGGTTCGTCGCAATCGCAGTCGATCTTGACGGGCTTGTTCTCGAACGCGTCCTTGATGGCCGTGAAATTGCTGGTGACCTTGGCGCCGCGCGCGGCGTCGAGGGCGCCGAACCAGGTCGTGTAGCGCTCGCCATATTGCTTGCCGGACGTCAGATAGGCGTGGCTGTCGGCCGTCATCGCGCGGCCCGCGTCCATCGCCGTCACCAATTGCTCCTGCTGGGCGTTCGAGCAGTTGGCGTAGCTCAGGCCGGCCCCGCCCGGTTCCGGCGCCATGGCGGCCGGCTTGGCGCCGCGCGGCAGGCGGCCGTCGACCCAGATGCTGACCGGCTTCGAGACCAGCTCGCCGACCACCGCCTGGACGCCGGCGCCCGGCGCCGGCATGGCCGCGCTGTGGTAGCGGATCGTGTAGCTGCCGGTCACGCTCATCTCGTACAGCCGCGACAGCTCGACCGTCTTGCTGAGCGAAGCGCCGGGATCCAGGCGCACGTAGTCCGCCGGACCGGGCGCCGCGCGCTTGATGCGCCGGCCGAGATAGCGCACCGGCTGGCCGTCGCGCCGCACCTCGAACAAGGGCGCCTCCACCCCATCCAGCGGCGTGCGCCAGCGCAGCAGGTGCTGGGCGGCGCCCGACGAATTGGTGAGCGTGACGCGCACCATCACGTCGTCGCCACGCTCGACGGTGGGCTTCACCGGCGTGACGGTGACGTCGACGGCGGCCGCGGGGCTGCTGGACAACGCCAGCACCAGGGCTGTGGCGGCGGCCGAAGGCAAGAGAGGGTGGGGGGACATGGCGGGCTCCTGAAATGATGACGATTCCCCACTGTCACCCCATCTATGCGCTGCATCTTGTGCTGGTGCAACGTCCATCGCTTCTCGACTTAAACCAAGTTAATTGGCCGGCGAACACTAAGACAAATAAACAACAGATCGCCAGTAAGTGACAGACCGCCATGAAGCTATTTGCTATCATGCAACTAAGATATCCAGCAGGTTATTAATTCTTGGTCAAGACAGTTGACCAGAGGCGTTTCCCATGATTACCCAGATGAGAAGTGGTACGGCCAGGTCGATGCGGTTCTTGCAGGCGCGGAGGATTGCATGAGGGAAACCCGGGAAATGATCGACGCCCTCGCACGAGAGATCGGCCTGGACGACGAAGAAATCGCGGCGCGCCGCAGTTTTCTGCAATTCGACGAGCGCGACGCCGCCGTCCTGCGCGAGGTGCACGCCTTGCTGGACCAGGAACGCGACACCTTCTCGGACAGTTTTTATGCGCACCTGCTGGCCTTCCCGCGCCTGCGCGAGCTGCTGGCCGACAGCGAAACCACCTCGCGCCTGCGGCGCGCACAGGCCGGCTACTTCAGCAGCCTGACGGCCGGCGACTACGGCCCGGCCTACATCCACGAGCGCCTGCGCGTGGGCGCCACCCACCAGCGCATCGGGCTCGACCCGAAATGGTATATCGGCGCCTACCGCAAATACCTCTCTGAACTGTCCAGCCTGCTGTGGCAAAAGCTGGACCATGATCCGGCGCGCTTCATCGAGGCCTGGGATGCGGTGCTGAAGGTGGTCTGCTTCGACATCGGGCTGGCGCTGGACACCTACGCCCACGCCGACCAGCGCAATGTGCGCCAGAACCGCGACTACCTGGAACAGGTGATCGACGGCATGCCGGCCGGCCTGGTGGTGGTGGATGCCGACCGCAAGGTGCGCTCGATGAACCGCACGATGGCCGACCTGGTCGGCGCGCCGGAAGAAGCCGCCGCGGCCGGGCACCCGCTCGAGCAATGGCTGCCCGCCCCCGAGCTGGCGGCGCGCGTCGACGAGGCGCTGCGCACCGGCGCGCCGCAGGACAACGTGCTGGTGACGCTGGACGGCCGCGCCGACGGCGTGCGCTACGTCGAGTTCAACATCCGCCGCACCCAGCAGGCGGGCGGCCACATGCTGCTCCTGATCGGCCAGGACATCACTTTCCGCCGCAAGGCGCGCCTGCGCCTGCAGGAGAGCGAGGAGTTCTTCCGGCTCACCTTCAGCCAGGCCGCGGTGGGCATCGTGCTGCTGGGCCCGGACGGCCGCCTGCTGCGCGTGAACCGCAAGATGGCGCAGATCCTGGGCTACAGCGAAGTGGAGCTGCTGCAGCGCTTCTTCCAGCAACTGACCCATGAAGCCGACCTGCCCGACGAGCTGGCGCTGGTAAAACGCCTGCGCGCCGGAGAAATCGGCGACTACCAGCGCGAGCGGCGCCTGCTGCGGCGCGACGGCACGCCGATCTGGGTGAACATCAGCGTCTCGATGATGCGCGACGCCAACGGCAACCAGCGCTTCATCTCGGTGGTCGAGGACATCTCGCGCCGCAAGAGCGCCGAAGAAGCGCTGCTGCGCATGGCCAACCACGACGCTCTGACCGGCCTGCCGAACCGGGTGCTGCTGCAGGACCGCCTGGCACAAGCCATCGTGCACGCGCACCGCGCCGGCACGCAGGTGGCGGTGATGTTCATCGACCTGGACCGCTTCAAGCACGTCAACGACAGCCTGGGCCACGACGCCGGCGACCAGATGATCGTCGAGATCGCGCGCCGCCTGGCGAGCAGCCTGCGCGAGAGCGACACGGTGGCGCGCCAGGGCGGCGACGAATTCGTGGTGGTGCTGCCCGAGCTGGCCGGCGAAACCGATGCGGCCAAGGTGGCGCAGAAGCTGCTGGATAACCTGTTCCAGCCGCTGATGTTGTGCGGGCAGGAGGTCTTCCCGACCGGTTCGATCGGCATCGCGATGTATCCGCGCGACGGCCTGGACGCCGCGACCCTGCTCAAGTGCGCCGACAGCGCCATGTACCAGTCAAAAGGCACGGGCGGCAACCACTACAGTTTCTACATGGCCGACATGGGCGCCCAGTCGGTGGAGCACCTGCGCATGGAAGGCGCGCTGCAACGCGCGCTGCAGCGCCAGGAATTCCTGCTGCACTACCAGCCGGTGGTGGACATCGCAAGCGGCAACGTGAGCGGCGTGGAAGCGCTGCTGCGCTGGAAGCCGCACGGCCGGCCGATGGTGGCGCCATCGGACTTCATCCCGCTGGCCGAGGAAACCGGCCTGATCGTGCCGATCGGCGAATGGGTGCTGGAAACCGCGATGGCGCAGCAGGTGGCCTGGCTGCGCCGCGGCCTGCCGCCGGTGCGCGTGAGCGTGAACCTGTCGGCGCGCCAGTTCCTGGGCCAGGACGTGGCCCAGCGCGTGGCCGAGTTGCTGAACAAGACCGGCTGCGATCCGCGCTGGCTGACGCTGGAGATCACCGAGAGCGTGCTGATGCAGAACCCGGCCGCCGCCGCCGAGACCATGGCCAGGCTGGCGAACATGGGCGTGCAGCTGGCGATCGACGATTTCGGGACCGGGTATTCGAGCCTGGCGAGCCTGAAGCGCTTCCCGATCCACAGCCTGAAGATCGACCGCTCTTTCGTGAGCGACCTGACCCAGGACGCGGACGACGCCGCGATCGTCAACGCGGTGATCGCGCTGGCGCATTCGATGAAGCTGAACGTGATCGCGGAAGGGGTGGAGACGTCGGAGCAGCTGGCCTTTTTGCACGAGCATGGGTGCGACCAGATGCAGGGGTATTGTTTCAGCAGGCCGGTGGAGCCGCAGGGGATCGAGGCGTTGTTGAAGGCGGCGGAGGCGGCGTGAAAGCATGCGGCTTGCCGCGGTCATTATGCGCAGCGCGTGAGAAAGCACGCATTTTGCATGAAACCATTTTGGTATCCTGTCACGCTGATTGAACCTGCCAGCCTTTCATGCCATTCTGGATCCTGATCCCCGTTCTCGCGCTTGCACTGCTACCAGCGTACAGCGCGGCCCAGCCACAGCCTCAGGACACGGCAAGCGCCGCATGCTCTCACGACCGCGCGCGCCTGCTGGCCCTGGACGAGCACAGCTTCGACCAGGACTTGAGCGGCGGCTGGCGCGCGATTGCCGACAAGGGCGGCGAATGCGAACTTGTGGCGGCCGATCTGCTGCGCGATTACCGTCAGCTGCACAAGAACGATTCCACCATGCTGCTCTGGCACGAAGGACAGATGCGCGCCTTTGCCGGACAGTATGCGCAAGCGATCGAACTGATGCGGCGTTCGCGCGGGCCTGGAGAAGAAGACAAGGGCGGCTGGAAGGCGTACGTCGATGCCACGGTCGCTTTCCTGGGCCGGGACGAGGCCGCTCTCGAAAAGGCGCGCCAGCGGCTTGCCGCGCTCGCACCTCCCCCCGGGGAAAAGCTGGTCATCAAGGATGGCTACTTCGAGGTGAAAACGGCGGACGGCCAGACCCTGAACATGCGCTGGCCGCCGAATATCGATGTGGTCGAAGGATTGCAGAACTGTTTCGACCAGCCTTACAAGATTGCTTATGCGATGGAGTGCCGCACTAGAAAGACTCGGCCGGCGAACGAAACCTAGACGGGCTGCAGGGCATGGCAGAGTGGGGTGCGCGGTGCTTCCACATTGACAAAGTCTCTCGATCGCTCGGACAATGGTGCTGGATATTATGTTTGCAATCTCCAGCACGACCAAACGGATGCATGTACGCACGTGAAGCATGATCGCAGCAGGCTCCCTGTTGCGCCTGCGGTCTCAAGACCGAATGGTTCTCGTCAATGACAACTTTCAGACGCGAGCCGACGCCCCGGCCCGGCTCGACGTCCAACCAACTACCCAGGAATCGCGGGAATGACCATCCTCGTGACGGGCGGAGCGGGCTTCATCGGCTCGAACTTCGTCATCGACTGGCTGGCCCAACACGATGAGCCAGTCGTCAATCTCGACAAACTGACCTACGCCGGCAATCTCCAGAATCTCGCCAGCCTCGAAGGCAACCGACGCCACCACTTCGTGCGCGGCGACATCGGCGACGGCGCCCTGGTGGCGCGTCTGCTGGCCGAACATCAGGTACGGGCGGTGCTCAACTTCGCCGCCGAAAGCCATGTCGACCGTTCCATCGAAGGCCCGGGCGCCTTTATCCAGACCAATATCGTGGGCACGTTCAACCTGCTCGAAGCGGTGCGGGCCTACTGGAACGGGTTGGACGACAAGGCGCGCGGCGCATTCCGCTTCCTGCACGTGTCGACCGACGAAGTGTACGGTTCGCTCTCGGGCGACGCGCCGGCCTTCAACGAGCAGAATCGCTATGAGCCGAACAGCCCATATTCGGCCAGCAAGGCGGCGTCGGATCACCTGGTGCGCGCCTACCACCACACGTATGGCCTGCCGGTCCTGACGACCAACTGCTCCAATAACTACGGCCCGTTCCACTTCCCGGAAAAGCTGATCCCGCTGGTGATCCACAATGCGCTGGCGGGCAAGCCACTGCCGATCTATGGCGATGGCCAGCAGATCCGCGATTGGCTGTACGTCACGGATCACTGCAGCGCCATCCGCCGCGTGCTGGCCGAAGGCCGGCTGGGCGAGACTTATAACGTGGGCGGCTGCAACGAGAAGGCGAATATCGACGTGGTGCGCACCTTGTGCGCGATCCTCGACGAGCTGCGTCCGCGCGCCGACGGCGCATCGTATGCGGCGCAGATGACGTTCGTGAAGGACCGCCCGGGCCACGACCGCCGCTACGCGATCGATGCGGGCAAGCTGGAACGCGAGCTGGGCTGGCGTCCGGCGGAGACCTTCGACACCGGCATCCGCAAGACGGTCGAGTGGTATCTGGCCAATGAGGAGTGGGTGCGCAACGTCACCAGCGGCGCCTACCTCGAGTGGGTCGACCGGCAATATGCGGACGGACGGCCGACCGCATGAAGATCCTGTTGCTCGGCAAGGATGGCCAGGTCGGCTGGGAGCTGCAGCGTGCGCTGGCGCCGCTGGGCGAGCTGCGTGCGTGTGGCCGTGGCGAAGCCGATTTCGCCGTCCCCGAGTCGCTGCGTGCGCTGGTGCGCGATGTCGCGCCCGACGTGATCGTCAACGCCGCGGCCTACACGGCGGTGGACCGGGCCGAAAGCGACCGGGACGCCGCGCACGATTGCAATGCGGTCGCGCCCGGCGTCCTGGCAGAAGAAGCCGCTGCCCTTGGCGCCTGGCTGGTGCATTATTCGACCGACTATGTGTTCGACGGATCGAAAGAGGGCGCGTGGGTCGAGACCGACGCCGTCAATCCGCTGTCGGTGTATGGCCAGACCAAGGTCGACGGCGAGGAACGGATCCGCGCGAGCGGCGCCATGCACCTGATCTTGCGCACCAGCTGGGTATTCGCTCCGCGCGGCGGCAACTTTGCCAAGACCATGCTGCGCCTGGCAAAGGAGCGCGACTCCCTGAGCGTGGTCGCCGACCAGCATGGCGCGCCAACCGGCGCCGAACTGCTGGCCGATGCCACGGCGCTGGCGCTGCATCGCATCGCGGCCCTGGGGGCTGACGCGCGCCGCCTGTCCGGCACCTATCACGTCGCCGCAAGCGGCAGCACCACCTGGCATGCGTATGCCACACATGTGCTGGCGCAGGCGCAGGAGCATGGCGCGGTGTTGAAAGTGGCGCCGGATGCCGTGCAGCCGATCGCTACCAGCGCATTTCCGACGCCGGCCATGCGACCGGCGAACTCGCGCCTGGATTGCAGCAAATTTTGCGCGAGTTTCGGATTGGTGCTGCCCGACTGGCGCCACCACGTGAACCGCATGATCGCCGAGTTGTCGGCGCAAGGAAACCTATGAGCGAACCCGTGAAACGCAAGGGCATCATCCTGGCCGGCGGCAGCGGCACCCGGCTGCATCCGGCGACGCTGGCGATTTCGAAGCAGCTCCTGCCGGTATTCGACAAGCCGATGATCTACTATCCGCTGAGCACGCTGATGCTGGGCGGGATCCGCGACATCCTGATCATCTCGACGCCGCAGGACACGCCGCGCTTCCAGCAACTGCTGGGCGACGGCGCGCGCTGGGGCCTGAACCTGTCGTACGCCGAGCAGGCATCGCCGGACGGCCTGGCGCAGGCTTTCCTGATCGGCGAACGCTTTCTTGGCGATGCGCCGTCGGCCCTGGTCCTGGGCGATAACCTGTTTTATGGGCATAACCTCCATACCTTGCTCGACCGCGCGAACGCCCGTACCGATTGCGCCAGCGTCTTCGCCTATCATGTCCAGGATCCCGAACGGTATGGCGTGATCGAATTCGATCGCGAAGGAAAGGCCGTGAGCCTGGAAGAGAAGCCAGCCGTGCCGCGCTCGAACTACGCGGTCACGGGGCTGTACTTCTACGACGAGAACGTGGCGCGGCTGGCGCGCACGCTCAAGCCGTCCGCGCGCGGCGAGCTCGAGATCACGGACCTGAACCGCCTGTACATGGAAATGGGCAAGCTGCACGTCGAGATCATGGGCCGCGGTTATGCCTGGCTCGATACCGGCACCCACGAATCGCTGCTCGATGCGAGCCAGTTCATCGCGACGATCGAGCACCGGCAAGGCCTGAAAGTGGCATGTCCGGAAGAGATCGCCTACCGCAAGGGCTGGATCGACGCCGCCCAGCTCGAGACGCTGGCGGACCCCATGAAGAAAAACGGCTACGGCCAATACCTGTTGCGTGTTTTGAAAGAAACGGTGTTTTGATGCAGATTACCCGCTTGGCCATTCCCGACGTCCTGCGTATCGAACCTCGCGTGTTCGGTGACGAACGCGGATTCTTCTACGAGAGCTTCCACCAGGCCCGGTTCGAGGAAGCGATCGGCCGGCAAGTCACCTTCGTGCAGGACAACCATTCGAAATCGGCGCACAACGTGCTGCGCGGCCTGCATTACCAGATCCGGCAGCCGCAGGGCAAGCTGGTGCGCGTCGTCGCCGGCAGCGTGTTCGACGTGGCGGTGGACTTGCGCCGCTCGTCGTCGACGTTCGGGCAGTGGGTTGGAGAAGTGCTGAGCGCCGAGAACAAGGCGCAGATGTGGGTGCCGGAAGGGTTTGCGCACGGCTTCGTGGTGCTGTCGGAGTCGGCTGAGTTCGTGTACAAGACGACCGATTATTATGCGCCGGAGCACGAGCGGTGCATTTTGTGGGATGATTCGACCTTGGCAATTGAGTGGCCAAATTCCATAGTTCCAATCGTTTCAGCAAAAGATAAAGAAGGAAAAGCATTTTCGATGGCTGATATTTTTCCCTAAATAAGATGATAGCTACGTCAATACGTATCTTCAAAATTCAATCTGCTAATCGATAGGGAATTCTAATTGGGGTGTCATGCATTAATTTTTCATCGTCCTTCAGTCGACTTATATTTATAAATTTCGTATCAACAAATGCCGCCGCTATACTGTGTCGGCAATAAAATGCGCAGTACTCTACAGTATTTACTCGCCTATATCCAAGCGATAGCTTAAATTTTTCCCTCTTCTAATGGTTCAAGAATCCATTGAGCGTTATTTGGGTCTGTAATTCTAGCGCGAGTAAATAATTTCGTTAGATGAAGGGGGATTTTTGTCTGACTTGGGTTCCGCATGACTTCATAGATGAGTGCGGCGAATTTTGTTAAGCTCAAAATTGTAAATTTCACCCACAGTGCGGAAGTTATAACTACTTTGGATTTTTTGTTGTGCTCTACGTACGATAGATTTAAACTCGTCGGGCCTCTCAACCACTGCGCGCATGCAAAGTGCTGCGTGAGAAATATTTGGGTTAGCCCAAAATTTCCCATCTCCGTAAGTGTAGTCACCATCTTCGAGAGGAATCGGCTCGAAATCGACCAAATAGGAATTTAGATGATTTGTATAGTCTAGATTTCCTGAGTAGGCTGTCGTGATAACTGGTGTTCCTAGTAACATTGACTCGGCTATATTTCGTCCAAAACCTTCCGCTCTATGTAGGGAAATAAAACAATCACAAACGTTATAGAGAGCGACCAAGTCCTCTCTGCTTAAAGTGCGTTCGATAATGTGAATTCGAGGATCAATTCCACTTAGCGAACGCAGTCTTTCCCACTCAGAATTATAACTTCGAGGTGGATGAACTTTGATGACTAATCCAACTTTTGACGCGTCCGGATATTTCGTTAGCGGAAAGGCGGATAAAAACGCATCTACACAAGCAGATGGATTTTTTCGCTTCGCGCTTGAGTTCAAATCAAAGCTAAAAAGAAAAAGAGTCGCGTACTCAGGTAGACCAAAGTTTGTTCGTGTGAGCGCACTTTGTTCTGGGACCGCCACTGCCATTGGAAGGAGCTTTACTGGAATCGGGCTGCGGGAGAAGATTGATTTGTAACTGTGCATGCTTGAAGCCCACACTTCATCAACCAAAGAATAAAGGTGCTGCCATTCATGGGGCCATTCTTCGAGCTCCCAAGGCCAATATCCGATATTAAAGGTCGAAGAGAAGTGACGTGCTCCATTCTCCGCAAAATATCTGCCAGTTTCCAAAGCTGTTAAGCTGAAAATGTTTATGTCATGTTTGATCTCCTCGCAGACATATTCCAACATGGAAATGTCATTCTGAGGTACATCATTGCCAGGGCGAAAATTAATTAAGGCTGTGGGAATTCCTGCCGAGGTTAGGGATTTTGTAGCCATGCGAGCGTCCTCTCCAATTCCCAATTGTCCAAAGGCATATCCTATTACGTTTACGCCTTGTGACAAATTAAGTAGAGCGGGGGGCAGATCACTGCTTTTCGATAATTGAAGTAGTAGCCTCAGAGCAGGTGTAGTAAAAATCTCTTCATACCAGTTAAGATATTCCGATTTCATACCTGGCAATGGAAATGTATCTTGTAAATCTTGTCTCGCTTCATATACAAGTTTTTGGATACAGTTAAGCCCTGCCACTTCGCTCGGTGAGTAAAAATACTCTTTCTGCCAGTCCGGCATAGGTATATCGCTCAGTCCAGTCTCGTCGCGACCATGCGTCAAATACCATAGTACAAATTGTGCGCGGCCCATACGATGTGCCAAATCGAATGGCAGATCCTTTCTACCTTGTTTCACCAGTAGCATGAGCTTGGAAATTGCGTGTATCGGGTCGGTTCTAGTAAAAGAAGTCGCAATATCCGCCTTGTTTGAAAGACGCGTCCAATATGTGTTCGCTTCCGCAAGAGCTACGTATTCATGCCGTCCATGACATACGCACCACATTAAAAAGTCCAGCCTACTAGTGACGGTATCTAGTGGGAAACTCTTCTGAAGATCGGCCTCACGAAACTGCCAGATCAGGAGCATCACACCTAATATAGGCGCAGGCAATCCGTCAGATAAGGTATCGACAGGTTCGTAATATCGGTGCCATCGTTGTGGCTGGTTGCCGTCAATGAAGTCCATATGTAAGTTAAGATGTTCAATCGGATTCATGGTAAACTTCTAGGCAATTCAAAAATGGCAGATTGAAATATCTCGACTGGCTAAGGGTAGATCGCCTGTACAGAAAGCGGAACTTAATGCTATAAACAAAGTCAGGTATCAAACGAAAGTGATAAAGAAATGACGTGGCATCGTCGCGAAGCATTACATCAGAATACTTTTACTCCGTATAGACCACCTAAGGGAGCGATTCGAATTTCGCTCACACTTTAAGATTGTCAATAGTTGATGGAATGGTGGTATAGTCCTGATACCCATTAATTGAAAAGGGTAAAGCGTTTAGTAGGTTATTGCTTATAGAATTCCATTTTGAATAGGGTTCCCAGCTACGCTCCAAGAACCTTTGGGCTTCTTCTACGTTAACGCCGTCAGGCGGACACACATAAACCGGGGCCGTTGTCCTGCCTAATCCTGAATAATAGTCACGGATTCGGTGGTCTATATCTACCGTCGCATCAAATATGTTGTAAACGCCTGATCTAAATGTTCCGCTTGTAAGATATGCGCACGGAATGTCAAAGATATCGGCAATAATAAGTCCATGCAAGCTCCGAGAGAGAATATATTTGTAAGATGCGATTTCTTTCACCTTCGCTAGAACGTCCTTAGCTGTCGGAAGCGTTATTGGCGAAATGATCGATAGATCTTCCGAACCGAGCTTGTAGTGATGAAGGTCATCTCGCGTACTCGCGGTATTGTCATAACGTGTTAGCTCGGAAAGATGGCACACCAACCCAATCTTTCCTTGCTTTTCTCCTTTGATATATGTGTTCAGCATTCGTCTTAAAAGTATTGCTGGATCGCCATAAGTCGCGGGAACATCAATGCCGAATGCTCTTAAAGTATGTGCCGTAATCTGGCCACGGACAGCATGTATCCGGTAGAAGACATTTGTAAGCAATGGGTCAAAATAGTGGCGCTCATTGGGCATGGCGGATACACGTACATCTAATCCCGTACCCCATACATCGGCAGTGCCATTGCGAAAATCTTGAAGAATTGTGCCAATAGCTACAAGTTTGTGCTCGTCACTATCGAAATTGGAGTGTGAAATTTGCTCGCCCGTCAACAAATGCAAGATGATTGGATTCAAAGCATCGCCGAAATTTGCGTACGGTACGCGAGCAGTACTGGCTGCATAAGCAAGTTTTATTGGCATTATGTACGATCCTTCTTATATTAATAAACCCGCTTCACGTAGTGCATTGGTATATCGCTGCGATAGTTGTTCGTAGCAATAAAAATCTCGGAAGGCGTTATTTTTCTCTTTAGAAGCCACATCATCTCTTCCTTTGTAATGACAGTCAGTCATCAGTTGACTAAGCTTCTTGATATTTATTTCTGCCCATTGCGCGCCTGGAACTGGATAAACAAATTTTCCACATGGCACATCAATCAGCGAGTATTCAGCCATGATCATGTTCGACAATGGCGCAAAGTCTGTAACTCCGCTGTAACCAGTAGCAATAACTGTCTTGTCATAAAATAGCCCATATGCTGGCAAATAACCGAATCCTTCTGCTCGGTGGGTGGATACGATCACATCGACAGTTGCGACTAATTCGAACATCTCCTCATCAGTAATGTAAGAGTCGATCACAACGATGCGTTCGTCACCCGAAATTGCCTTTAATATTTGCGCCCACTGGTTAAAAGGATCACCCCAATGTCCTGGCTTGTGCGGCGTCGTCTTTATGATAAGTTGTACATTTTCCGTCCCTTGGAATGCTGTTTGGAATGCTCGCACCGCCGCAAGTGGATTTTTCCGCTCTAACCCAGAGTTTATGTCATAGGTGATAAGGAAAGACGTGCTCTCTTCTGATATCCCAAACTTTTTCGGGTTGGGCTTATCAAATTTTGGCACGGAGATGGCTTTGCCAACGTAACGAATTTTTTTTGAGCTATATGGGGAGTAGATCTGCTTGACAAATGACGTAGGAGCCCAGATTTCATCAACCAGTTCAAGACCAAGCAAGTGACATTCTGGGATTGTTTCTAATTCCCAAAGATAAAAGCCTACAACATATGCTTGATCGAGATCAATGTGCTTCGACAGAGCAGCTAGAGCTTCTGGAGCCTTATCTGCATTAATGTGTAGAATTACTATGTCACGCACCAGCGGTGATGCCGCGGATTGAGCCATATTGCCAGTGACATTTAACATGCTCCCATCAGGTAGCACCTTATGCGTGGGAATTCCCGCCATGTTAAGTGCTTTAACCGACATATGTGCGTTTTTAGTCAGGCCGCTCTCGTAATCCCAATGAGAAATGACGTAACATTTTCCGTCTTTTACGTTATTCTCATTGCTTTGAATCGTGGGCGTAGGATCAAAATATAGATTGTGAGCAGGATATAAAGGGAGCCATTTCGATTTGAACCATCGATTAATTATTTCTGCATCATCAACTGGCTTACTCTCGCCAGGCTTGATGTGAGATTTTATATAGTAAGTCCAAATCAACAACGCAAATCGGCTGACGCTTCCATTAATTACGTCAACTTTATGCTTGAGGAATGAAATTACTTCTTCACCCATCAAATGTGCTTCATCTTCCTGCGCATGCAGAGCGACATCGAACAAAAAGGCGAGGTAGTGAATTGGCTTGTCGATCTCATAATGATTCGAGTAAGATCGTCTATATTTTATTTCCCCATATTTGCTCATTCGAGGCAGGCGTATGCCATTTAAGAGGGAAAATTTATTGATATTAGATGTTAGCCAAACAGGTAGGATGGATTTCTCTAGCGGGACATTGGTCGCGAGCAGTGTGCTAATGAATCCAAAGAAATTTTCTTTACTGTCCAGTTCTATGCAATTCAGCTTAATTGCGTTTCGATGTAACCATAGTGAATACGCCATCGAATAATGTGACATATCCGGAATTGCTGGGAATGCAGGTGCAAAAATCGAGCCTAACGCCGTTGTTGGCAAGTGCTTCTTTACAGGTGAGTGATAATCGAATAAATACCACGCGATGTTATCCATTACGTGATGTGATTGATTGTCAAAAAAACCTGCACCTCCTTGACGCTCCATTCCAAATGACCATTCTAGAATTGACGGAAGGTTCGTTGGAGACAGTGATCTTTTAGAAAATGATTTTCTCAGGCGGTTGGATGGTTTAAGATTTGACGTAGCATTGGCCTGATTTTTTAAATTTATTTCTTTGAATTGGCGGTATTTTTCGAAACGGAAGGTGTTTGTTAACTGAGTTATGCAACGGTCCCATTCCTGCGGGCTGTATTTGCTGCCTTCTAGAACATGGTCAGTATGTAATACACGCACCTCAAGCGGGCCTTGCTCCGCTTCTGGTGTCAATGGAATTCTGAACGCACAGGAGCCATTGCCGACCTTGTGTGCGACCAAGTCTTCTCTGCCTATATTTGCGCTCCCACTTGCTATTAGATCATCATCTGCGTAGACACCTAGCGCAACCGGCTGATTAGGCTGGGCTTTAAAAAAAATCCACCCGCATGCCGCGCCGTCGAGGTACCCATCAAAATGATATTGAAACTGTGTAGAAGTGTCTGGAGTATTTGAGGTCGTTGTCATTTTCAGGATATTGGTAGCGCGAGAGACAAGTGGCGGCTATTAGTTGCAGAATTTTGATGATTCTCGCATTTATTTATTCGTCGGCATTAACCATTGAATTATGATTATTAATCTTATAATTTATTGTTCAAATTGGTTAATCGATGTGCAATTATTTTTATATATGAGAGATGGTATTTCTCCTGGGGCGTCGGCTACGTGCTGGGATCGCAAGTCCTCCAAAAGCACTGCTATTCGGATCTAGATTCAAACTTGGGTGGTATGCGGGGTCATCAGAAAGAACTGCAGACCACTTTTTACGTAACTGATCAATTTCACGTTGCGAACGCGCCTTTTTCTGTGGCGTGTCCTCATTGCCTCGGCTGGCCGACTCTGCATGCAATAATTTTGCATACGGTGTCCAGACAATCGCCATCCCAGCTGCTCGTACCTTCAAGCATAGGTCGACGTCATTGAATGCCACCGGGAATGCAATCATATCCATTCCGCCAAGATCAAAAAAATCCTGCCGGCGCAAGAACAAGCAAGCTGCTGTACAACCGCTGACCTGCTGCACAAGCTGATTTCGTCCATGATTGCCCCAATCTGCGTCAGCTAAGCGATTGCCGAAATGCCCTGCCACATCTCCTACACCAAGTAGCACTCCGCCATGCTGCACCATGCCGTTAGGCCAAAGCAGCTTGGCGCCTACTGCACCGATTTCCGGTCGAAGCAGTTGGGCTACGATCTCGTCTAGCCAGCCTTCATGCAGCGCTTCAATGTCATTATTGATCAAGCCAACAATGTCGCCACTGGCCTGTGCGATCGCCCGATTGTTGAGGTCCGCATAGTTGAACGGCCCTGGCATCGACAGAACGCGTATTCCTTGTTGCGAGACCTCCGCAAAGTAGTTGTGCGTTGCGTCATCTGCGGAGCCGTTGTCGATCACAATGATCTCAAGTTTTGGCCATGCGGTGAACTGCTGGATAGTGCTGATGCAACGCTGCAGCAGGTCGACGCGGTCGCGGGTGGGAATTACAAGGCTAACAGTCATGTCTCGCGCACTTTCCGGCAGCAAATACCGCACGCGGCGGGCTGCATGTGTAACGTCAGTTGGCAGCTTTTCCAGCTCTTCGATTCGTGCCATCGGTTCCACGTCGCGCAGTGCGCGTGAAACCGCGGTGAAACGCGTGCTACGCTCATCCGCGCTGAGTGGCGTCAGCATGCGATACAACACGCGCGGTACATGTACTACGCTGGTCGAGCCCACCGCCCATACTGACGCAAGTGCGGACCATGCGAAATCCGCAGGCGTACGTATTTCCTGCAGGCCTTGCGCCACACCGCGGCGTATCAGCAGCAGTTCCAGCGGATAGTCGCTAGCCACCGCATAGTCGGGATTCCACGCCGGCTTGAGCCAAGGCGTGCCGTCAGTTTCGCTGTCGGTATAAACCACCTGCGCCTGTGGCAGCGCGAATCCCTCTAACGCCCAAGCCAGCGCATGCGGCGCCAAGGTGTCTCCGGCACGCACGCAGCAGACAACGTCGCAGTTCGATTCCAGCGCCTGTGCCAGCAGGGCCGCGAATGGCTGGCCGGAGAAGGCTTTCACAGTCATGCCGTGTTGCAACTGCAGGCTGGCCAGCGTGCGCTCCAGCGCCGCCGCATCCGTATCGCCCGTCACGATCACGGCGGTAGTCAGTGTCGGCAGGATGGCCGGGCCTTCGCGATCGAAGCGCGCCGACCATTCCGGCCAGGCCGACATCGGCAGACTGCGCGGCAGGTGACGTTGATAGATATCGGCCACCTTCAGCAGCAGTTCGTCGGCATCGTCCGGCAGCAAGCCGACGAGGCCATCCATCGAGCAGCAGACCGTCAACGGGCTGCCGTTCAACGGCCGTCCCTCGTCATCCACCACGCGCACACTGTGCATGGCGCCGTCCGCCAGTGACGCCGGCAGGGCGAGGTCAAAGCCATGCGCGCCGTCGACATAGCCGCGCATCGACGGATGAATGATGTTGGCAGCGGCTTGCGCCACCATCTCTTGGCCGACGAACGCGCGCACCGTCACGGTTCGTTTCTGGTCTGCCGGATCGAGCGCCCACCCATGCAGGCGCAGGCCGCCGTCGCCGACGACGGTATTGATGGCGGCCGCTGGCGCCTTCGGTTCTTCGAGTCGGAAACTACCTGTCAACGTGACCTCGGTGTTGGCCACGCGTGCCGAGATCACGCCGCCAGACGACGCCGGGAGCGCACCAAGATCGGCCACGAAGCCATGGCACAGGTCCGGAGCGCCCAGCGCTTCCAGCTCCGCAGCCAGATCGGTGCGCGCCACGTCAGCCAGGATGCAGGCGACCGGCACATCGTCACGACAGATTTCCACGATCACGCGCATGTCGGGACGCGTGCGATCGAAGGCCCACCCGTACACCAGCTGTTTGTACATGCCATCGAGCGCACCATGCCAGCGCGCGGCGCCGATAGTCGCCTCATCAAGAATTTCGGTTTCGTTTTTCATTCAGGGAAAGCAGGTATCAGGCGGCCTTGGCGCCTGCGTTGCGGGTAAGCCAATCGTTCAGCCAGGCGGCGGCATCGAAGCCGTCGTCGAGGAGCACGGGACGCAGCTTGGGAGGCAGGCCCGCAGGGTCGTCGGTCAGCACGGCGCGGCAGCCGGCAACCTGGAGCAGGCGTACGTCGTCCAGCAGCGGCAGGGCATCGCCCTGCAGTTGCGGCACGTGGTCGACCACGCCGGTATGAAGGAGTGCGTCGCTCGCGCGACCGATCACCAGCAGCCGCATACGCAGCTGCGGTCGGCTGGCAATCATGCGCGCCAGCGCCAGCACTTGTCGCGCCGCCGGCGCCGGCGGGTCGTGCCGCCAGACCGCGATGCGCTGCATGGAGGAAGGCAGCGCCGGCAGCGTCGCCGGCAAAGGCTTCTTCGCCACGGTCTGCGGCAAGGCGGCGGTGTGCTGCGCCGCATCGGCCTTGCGCAGCCAGCCGGATGCGCGCGACTGTGCGAGCGCATCGCGCAACTGAAGGCGTGCGGCGGCCAGCGGATCGCCGTGCTGGAAGGCGGTAAATTCGGAGTAATAGTCGGGATAGCGCGCCACCACCACGCCCCGGTTCTGCGCCACGCGCAGCGTCTTCTCGGCACGGAACGACACCGTACCTTCGTGCGCGACGAACACGCCGGTGGCCTGCAGGTGGCGCCAGCCGGCCGCGCGGGCGCGCATGCACCAGTCGACTTCTTCGCCGTAGCCGCGGATCAGCGCGGTGCCGTCGAGCATGCCGATCGCGTCGAGCACCGTGCGCCGGATCAGCATCGTGAAACCGCAGCAGGACGGCAGTTCGATGTCGGCGCCGCCCGGGGCGGCGCGCACTTCGGCCGCCACCTGGTCGAGCAGCGCGAGTTCGCGCGTGTCCGGGGCGGGCGCGGCCTGGCTCATCACCGGGAAGCTGCTGATCTCGCCGTTATTGGTCCAGGGCGTGACCGAGGCGACGTCCGGTGTCGCGTACAGGGCGCGCGCCAGGCGGTCGATCCAGTCGCCGTGCACCTGGGTGTCGGCATTGAGCAGCAGCACGTCGTGGTCCGGATGGGCGCGCATGCCGCGATTGACCGTCTCGATGAAACCGAGGTTGCAGGCATTGCGCAGCAGCGTGATGGCGCCGGCCGCCGCCTGCTTGTCGAGCCAGGCGGAAAGCGCGGGCTCGGGACTGCAGTCGTCCACCACCACGATCCGCGCCGGCGTGCCGTTGAGCGGCAGGCTGGTCTTCACGCTCTCGATGCAGGCGCGCACCAGCGCCAGCTCGCGGTAGACGGGAATCACGACCGATACCGGCCGAACGTCGGTATCGGCAGGGTTCGTCGCGGCCGGCTCCGAGCCGGCGCGAACGGTCGGCGTCTCGTAGAACGCCAGCGGCGAGCCGGGCAGCAGTTGCCGGCGTCCGTCGGGTTGCAGCAGGGTGACCGACCACACGGTGCCGGGGCGCGGCGGCGTCAAGCGTACGCGGGCGCCGTCGCCGGGCACCTCGAACTGGTACTGGGTGGTCTCGTCGGACAGCAGCAGGGTCGCGCGTGGCGCGCCATTGCCGAGGAAAACCATCGCCTCGATCGCGTCGTCGTTCTTCCAGCAAGCGCCGGTATGGGTGACGCCGGCCGCGCGCAGGATGGGCATCAGGCTTTCGTGGCGCCCCGCGCGGCAGCGCGCGGGCAGGAATGCCGGGCCCAGGCTGGCGACGTCGGCGCGGCCGCCGTCCTTCAGCCAGGCCTGCAGCATGACGTCCTGCAGCAGGGGATTCTCCGCTTCGCTCAGCCATGCGGCGTGCCAGGCGCGAGAGGCCATGAACGGATAGGCCGTTTGCAGGATCTTGGCGCGCAGGATGGCGGGAATGCGGTTCATGGGCAAGCGGCGGCATACGTATTCGGCGGCCAACAGCGCATCGGCGTGCTGGCCAGCCGTGAACAATTCCACAGCTCGCGTCAGAAGTGCATCGTCCCGCAGGCGAGACGTGCACGTAGAGAGGAAAAAGGGGGCAGGGCCCCCTTTTGGGTGTTGCATCGTGCTACTTAATTACACGGTTGGGTCGATGATGGTGACCGTACCGACGATCTCCACTTCGGCGCCGTCGACCGACGCTTCCGCGAACGCGGTTGCCACGTCAGCGCGCGAAGCACCGTCTTCCAGGCGATCCAGCCAGTAATCGGCGCCGGCTGCATCGGCTGGACGGCCGAACAGGCCTGCGTACAGGGCGTCGACGAACTCGGCGTCGTCCTGGTCCTTGGCGGTGTACTCGGCCGACTCCAGGAAGCCCGAAGCGATCGTGTGCAGGGTGGTGGTGCCATCGGCGTGGTCGTACCAGAACTCCAGACCGCCGGCGTCCGCGTTACGGCCCAGCAGTGCGTGGTACAGGTTGGCCACGGCTGCCTGCTTCTCGTTGGCAGCGAAGATCAGCACGTCGTCGCCATCCAGCTGGACGAAGTCGACGTCGCTCATGGTCACCGACACGCCGGTCGCGGCGTTGACGATGGTGGCTTTGCCGCCTTCGGTGGTGATGACGAAGTCTTCTTCGGCGCCCGCTGCCTGGACGACGGTCTTGTCGTTGCCCACGACGGTGCTGCTGCCTTCGGCTGCGATCACCAGGGTGCGGCCCGAACCTGCGACGACGGTGTCTTCGTCACCGGCGACCACTTGGGTGTTCACGCCATCGGCGATGGTGATGGTGTCGGCGCCTGCGGTGCCCACCACGACGCGCGCGATCTCTTCGCCGGCCACGGTCGCTGCCGACGAGTTGCCGGTTGCATCTGGTGCTGGAGCGGTGCCGATGGTTGCGTCAACGCCGCCATTGCCCTGGAAGAAGATCGCAGGGACGTCACCGGTCACGGTGAGGGTGGTCTGCTGGGTAGGCGAGGTCTCGATGAACACGACATCGACGCCTGCTGCCGCGGTGATCGTGGCATTGTTGGCGGCGGTGACATTGTCAGCAACAACGGTGCCGCTTGCTGGCAGCAGGTCCAGAATGCTTGCAATGGTTTCATCGCTGAAGAATTGCGCCGAGGTAGCTTTCAGCTGGTTGCTGATCGCGGTGGCGTTGGTATCGTACATGTACTACTCCTAAGTAGGATCAAAATTCCCGGTATGACCGGACGCTCCAGGCGCACAAGCACTGCCTGTGGACCTTGCTTGCGCACCCTAGATATCGTGGACCCGTCGTGACAGGGGCGGCTCCCGATGCAATGCTGCAAACGGGAAATCGATACAAATCGAAGAGTTCGGCACGAGCTTCGCCGGCATTGCCATGGGCTAAGTTGAGAGCGTTATCAATACAGGCCAACAACCTCGGCCCCACCGATTCACGGAGTTTCCATGATGCAGTGCGCAATCGTCGGGGATTCTACATGGATCGTTCTTCAACAAAACTCTCCGATTGTTTCATGGTCATAAAATGTATTCAATTGTGCATGATGTATTTACGCAAAAATGAAACAAGATTATGAACAGATACATGTACTATACCAATAGTATTCCTTTTATGAAACATTTTCGGGCGAAATTGGTGCCGTGCCGCATCGACATTTTTTAGATCACTATCGATCATGCCGGCCGGCATCGCTGGCGTCAGCCGCGTCGTTCGTATCACGCTGCGGCCGCGGCGGCAACTGGATTGCCGCCAGCGCCCCATACAGCGGTGGGCCGAGCACGCGCGACACCGTGCTCGCCACGACCGCGCAAGCCATCAGGCTCAGCACCATGCCATGCCCGTCGACCATCTCCATGACGATGATGAAGGCCGTCAGCGGCGCCTGGGTCGCCGCAGCGAGGAAGCCGACCATTCCCAGCGCGATCAGCGCCGGAGCGTGCGGATAGCCGGTCAGCACGGCGATGTCATGGCCCAGGGCGGCGCCGATCGACAGCGATGGCGCGAAAATCCCGGCCGGCACCCCCGACCACGCGGTCAGCCAGGTGGCCACGAACTTGAACAGGGCGAATGCGACCGGCACGCTGGCTTCGTTCTCCAGCAAGCCGCGGGTCGCCTCGTTGCCGCTGCCATAGGTGGCGCCCCCGCTGACGATGCCGATGATGGCGACCACGAGGCCGCAGCCGAGGGCGAAACGCACCGGGTAGCGGGCGCGCCAGCGGCTGGGCAGGTCGGGAGAGGTTCCGCGCAGGCTGGCCAGCAGCAGCCGCGCGAACAGGCCGCCGGCGAAGCCGCACACCATGGCCGCCAGCAAGCCCGGCCACAGCAGGGCCAGGCCGATCGGTCCGGGGTGGATCACGCCGAAGTGGGGGCCGTTGCCGTGAACCGAGACGGCGATCAGGCCGGCCAGCACGATGCCGGCGACGATCAGGCCGCTGTTGCGCTGCTCGGGCGTGCGCGACAGCTCTTCGATCGCGAACATGATGCCCGCCAGCGGGGTATTGAAGGCGGCGGCGATGCCGGCCGCGCCGCCCGCCACTAATAAAGAGTGCGCGCTGATGCCGCTGCGCCGCGGCAGCCAGCGCCGGGCCGACAGCATCACGCCGGCTGCGATCTGCACCGACGGGCCTTCGCGCCCCAGCGACAAGCCGCCCAGCAGGCCGGCCGAGGTCAGGCCGATCTTGGCCAGGCTCAGCTTGAGCGACACGAGGAGGGGACGGCGTCCGCCCGACAGCGCGGGATCGAGCGCCGCCATCACTTGCGGGATGCCGGAGCCGCCGGCGCCGCGCACATAACGGCGCGTCACCCAGACGATGGCGGCGCAGCACAGCGGCGTCCAGAGCAGCGGCGCCCACCATGCCATTTCATTGAGTTGCTGGAATTGTCCGAAGGCGGATTCGGCGAGCCAGGTGAAGGCCACCACGACCAGTCCGGCGATGGCGGCCATGCTGACCACGACGATCCGGGTGCGCCAGAGGTGGGGAGAAACGAATTCACGCCGGAAGGCGGAGCGCACATCGTGCGAAGAGGGTTCGGGCGCCATGATGGCCGGGAATTTATCGGAGCCATCATTATAAACATTTGGACGAATGTATTGCTGTTCGGCGTGCAATCAGGACGCCGAAATATGCCGTGGTATCCGCCCCGCCACATTGGCGGGGCGACACGCTGCTGGAACTGAGCTTTGTAAACTACCGCGGGCCATCCCCCGGCGTCCCCGAACTCTCGGCGCCCTCGGCCAGCCGCTCGCTGATCTTGTCATCGCTGGCACGTCCCACATAATCCTGCGTCGCCCGGTCGTAGTGGGTGCCGGGCGAGCCGCCGGTCGCTGCGCCGCCGATCGCCGACTGGCCGTTCTGCCTGTCTTCGGACTTGCCCAGCACGCCGCCGGGAATCGGCCCGGATGCATTGCCATGGCTGCTCTGCGCCGCGCCGGCCGGGCCGACGTTGCTTTCGGGCGAAGCCTTGGCGAAGTTGCTCTGGATGCCGGATTGCTGGTTGCCCGAGCCGATGCTCGAGGTGCCGTTCGTATCGTCGGTCACGAAGCCCGCATAGGAATCGGCGCGGCCCTGGCGCAGGTCCTGGTCCGGATTGTCCTGCCGGGTGTCCTTCGGTTTTTTATCTTCCATGATGCCCTCCTTGGCACAGCTGACAAAATGACCAGATGGGACCGCGGGTCGTCGTTCCCAATAGGAGGGGAGAGCGCCGGCACGTAGGACTTTCCGTGCAAGCTGGTCGGTCGTGCGGGGCGGGTCTTAGCCGGCCTGGCGCGGGCGCATCGGCTGCAACTGCGGCGCCAGCGCGATCACCTTGTCGCGGCCGGCCGACTTGGCCGCGTACAGCGCGGCGTCGGCGCGCGCCAGGGTCGCCTTGAACGGCTCGTCGGCCTGGGTCGCGGTCACGCCGATGCTCAGGGTCAGCGGGGCTTGTCCGGCATGGCGCTCCAGGGTGGCGGCCAGCTCGCGCAGCTCGGCCTGCAGCTTTTCGCCCACGGTGCAGGCCTGGGCCAGGGTGGTTTCGGGCAGCAGCACCGCGAACTCGTCGCCGCCCAGGCGCGCCATGCAGTCGGCCGCGCGCAGCGAGGCGCGGGCGCGTTCGGCCACCAGCTGCAGGGCGACGTCGCCGGCTTCGTGGCCGCCGCTGTCGTTGATTTCCTTGAAATGGTCGAGGTCGATCAGCATCAGGGCCAGCGGCTGGCCGTTGCGCCGGCTGCGCGCCAGCTCGCGCTCGGCGATGTCGAAGAAGGCCTTGCGCGACCAGGCGCCGGTCAGGTGGTCGTGGTTGGCGATGTACTCGGCCTGCTGCAGGATATAGCGGTGCATGGTCAACAGGCCGCCCAGCGTCAGCGCCGGCAGCGCCAGCGCGGCGGCGGTCAGGATCGCCAGGCTGGCGCTGCTCGGCTGCAGCAGCGAGCCGGGTGGTTCGGCCGCCAGCAGCAGCCAGGCCATGCGCACGGCGTGGCCCGCCACGACCAGGCCGCACATGAGCAGCACGAAGCGCTGCACCTTGTTCAGGGCGGCGGGCGCCAGCACGCTGCGCGCGATGTCGGCGCAGACGGCGGCCTGGAACAGCGAGGCGACGGCGCTGCGCGCGGCGAAGGAATCGAAGCGGTAGTGAAAGAGCGCGATCAGCAGGCCGACCGCGCCCACCAGCAGCGCCAGCGGCGCGAGGCGCGCCGGCAGGCCGGCCAGCTGGCGGTAGCCGGCCGCCAGCGCGGCGCCGGCGCCGGCATAGGCCATGTTCGCCACTTCATAGGCCAGCAGCGGCGGCAGTTCGCGCCCGAAGGCGTACAGCAGATTGCCCACCAGGCCCAGCACGGCCGAGGCCAGCATGGCGCGCATGCCCCGCACGTTCTCCGATCCCGCGGCCAGCAGGGCCAGGAAGACGAGAAAGCAGAGCAGGGCGGCGATCAGGAAGATCTGCTGGGTGGCGAGCATGTGACAGGCCTGTGCGCTCGGAGCGTTCAGATAGCAGGGAAATTTCGGTCGTTAGCGGCAAAACGCCGTCGTTCCCGCGGAGGCGGGAACCCAAGGTCTTAGCGCAGCCACGGTAGGTTGAAGACTGCGGCAGCTCATGCATACTTGGGTTCCCGCCTTCGCGGGAACGACGTTTTGGTGTTCGTTGCCGATGGCGTGAGGCGGTATTATGCCCTTGAAAATTTGCCGGCGGGAATGTTTATGTCGGCTTTTCAGCCAACGACATACCGCTTCGACGCCCCCAGCCCCACGGTCTGGCCGCTGGCGCCGTAGATCGCGCCGGTCGGCGCATTGGTGGGGGTGCGCAGGGCGTTGAGCACGCCCTGGTTGTGCGCCAGTTGCTTGCTGATCAGCATGCCGTTGACGCGGTTGAGTTCTTTTGCTTCGCGGGCCACGTCCAGCATGCGTTCCCATTGTTCCCGCGCGCCGCCATCGTCGCTGGCGGCCAGCCATGGTCCCATGCCCGCTTCCGATCCCTCGCATCCGGCTGCCCGCAGCGCCGCGTGGCGCTGTTGCGACAGGTTCGACAGGCTGGCCAGCAGGGCGTTCTTCTGCGTGGTCAGGCTGGACAGTTCGTCGGCGTCGAGCGCGACCAGGGATTGCTGTTCCTGTTTCATCAATGCCACGAGGGCGTCGAGGTGCTGGTGTTCGGCTGCAATGGTCTGGGTCGGGCTCGGAGTCATGGTTTAGCGTTGTCTTGAATGGAGCAAGTCGCGTACGGTTTCTAGCAAGCCGTCCGCCACTTTCTCGGAGTTGACTTGGAACTGGCCATCGGCGATGGCCATCTTGATGCGTTCGACCTTCTTCGCGTCGAACACCTGCGCGCCGCCGCCCACCGCATTGGCCATGGCCTGGCCCTGCGAGGACAGCCGCACGCTGTCGGTCTGCGCCTGGGTCGTCGGCGCCGTCGTTGCGGCCTTGTCGGCGCCACGCGCGGTATTCGTCTGCGTGGTCGCCGGCTGGAGGCCGGGGTTGCCCTTGAGCGTATCGTTGATTTTCACAGCATCATCCTTCTCGGTTCGAAGCTACAAGCTCCGGGATCTGCTTGATGTAACGGCTGCGCCTTTACAAACTTTAGCGATCGAGCACGATTTCGATGCCGCGAAAATCACATTTCTTTACAGAACTATTTCCACCATCCCGCCGTTGCGCGCCAGGCCGCTGACGACGGTGCCGGACTGGGTGCGCACCTGCACCACCTGGCCGTCGCTGGCGTTGTTGATCGCCTTCGCCTCGCTCGTGACCGAGAAGTTCGAACCGCGCGATACCAGTCGTACCGCCTGGCCCTGCTTGATCACCTGCTGCGCGCGCAAGGTATCCGTGCGCAGCGCGGTGCCGGCCGGCAGCGAGATGGTCGGGGTGCGGCCGATCGCCTGCGCCATGTCGGTGATGATGCCGTTCGGCATGGCGGCGATGTCGGCCTTCACCAGCACCAGCTGGGACGCGTCCAGCGGCTGGCCCTGGGCCAGCGGCACGGCGGCGGCGACGTAGTCGGCCACCACGCTCACCTGCGCCTGCAGGTACAGCGACCAGGCCGGGGCGGTGCAGCGCACGCCCACCGTGGTCTTGCCCCAGGGGCGGGCGCCGGGTTGCAGGAAGGCTTCCGGCGCCGGGCAGGCTGGCAGGCTCAGGCGTGGGTCGACGCCGCCGACCTTCACCGTCACCTGGCCCGGCAGGCCGGCGCTCTGGGTCTTCAGGAACTGTTCGGCGACCGCGCGCAGGCCTTCCGGCTTCTGGCGTCCGGCGCCGGATGTCTGTTGCGCCTGCGCGCCGCCGAACACGAGGGCGAGCAGCGAAAAGGCGACAAGTTGCTGTTTCATCGGGATTCCAGTCGATGGGAGAATCGGAATGCTGCCATCTTAGGCCCAATGATTCCGTAGCGAAACATTGAATAGCGGGGGATTTTTACCTCCTTATCCGTCGATTGGTGTTGCAGCCTGGTCCGTATCATCGCTTCTGTCCTAACCAGCCCAAGACCCGGAGGCAGCATGATCGGCAATCTCGACAACTACCTGCGTTTCAATGAAACCGCACTGTCCCTGCGCTCGCAGCGCCAGGAACTGCTGGCGTCGAACATCGCCAACGCCGACACGCCCAACTACAAGGCCCGCGACATCGACTTCGCCAGCGCCCTGCAGAATGCGATGGCGGGCGGCAAGAACGCCGGCGCGATGAACACCACCAATAACAGCCACATCCCGCGCGGCGCCGCCACCGGCGACACCCTGGCCAACGGCACCCCGGTGCTGTACCGCGGCGTGGTGCAGGGCAGCGTCGACGGCAATACCGTCGACATGGACGTCGAGCGCAACCAGTTCGCCGACAACGCGCTGCGCTACGAGGCCGGGATCATGATGATCAACAGCCAGCTGAAGGGCCTGATGACGGCGCTGCAGAGCCAATAAGGACTGACGATGTCGCTATTTAATATCTTCAATGTGTCGGGCTCGGCGATGAGCGCCCAGGCCCAGCGCCTGAACACCACCGCCAGCAACCTGGCCAACGCCGACAGCGCCACCTCGCCCACCGGCGAAGCCTACCGCGCCAAGGCGGTCGTGTTCGAGTCGGTGCCGACCGCCTCGGGCGCCACCGGCGTGCGCGTGCGCGAAGTGGTCGAAGACCCGTCGCCGCTCAAGCAGGTCTACGATCCCAAGCATCCGATGGCCGACGACAAGGGCTATGTAGCGATGCCTAATGTAAATGTGGTCGACGAGATGGTGAACATGCTGTCGGCCTCGCGCTCCTACCAGACCAACGTCGAAACCATGAACGCAGCCAAGACCATGCTGCTCAAGACCCTGACCATCGGCCAATAACCTTCCTATCTACCATGACCAGCCCGATCAGCTCCCAGAGCCCGACTTCGAATATCGCCGACCTGCAGGCGGCAATGAACGCCAAGGCCAAGACCGAGACCGACAGCGTCCAGGCCGACACCGACAAGTTCATGACCATGCTGGTCACCCAGCTCAAGAACCAGGATCCGCTCAGCCCGATGGACAACGCGCAGATGACCAGCCAGCTGGCCCAGCTGCAGACCGTGACCGGCGTGAACAAGCTCAACACGACCCTGGAGTCGCTCAAGGCCAGCTACCAGTCGACCGAGTCGCTGCAGGCCACCCAGCTGATCGGCAACGGCGTGCTGGTCGAGGGCGAAGACATCCTGCTGCACAAGAGCCAGGCGATCCTGGGCGTGGAGCTGGCAACCCCGGCCGACAAGGTGCAGGTCGTGGTCGTCGATTCCAAGACCGGCAAGGACGTGGCGTCGCTGGAACTGGGCGAGCAGGATGCCGGCATCGTGCCGATCGCCTGGGATGGCGTGCCGGACGCCACCAAGGTCGACGCCGACGGCAAGCCGATCGTGCTGCCCGACGGCGCCTACACCTTCCGCGTGATCGCCAGCCGCGGCGGTGAAGTCCTCAAGGATGCCAAGACCCTGTCCTTCGACAGCGTCGCCAGCGTCACCACCGGTGGCAAGGATGGCGTCAAGTTGAACCTGCCGGGCAAGGGCGCTGTCACCCTGGCCGATATCAAACAAGTCATGTAAGCCGAGCCGCTTACTCTACCCTTATTCAGGAGTACTACCATGTCTTTCCAACAAGGCTTGAGCGGCTTGAATGCTGCAGCTAAATCGCTCGACGTTATCGGCAACAATATCGCCAACGCCAGCACCGTCGGTTTCAAAGGGTCGACCACCCAGTTCGCCGACGTCTATGCGAGTGCGCTCAACGGCGCGGGCGGCACCCAGGCCGGTATCGGCGTCAAGGTCGCAGCCATTGCCCAGCAATTCACCCAAGGTAATATCGAAACCACGAACAATCCGCTCGACATCGCCATCAACGGTTCCGGTTTCTTCCGCGTCGAGCAGGCCGGCGTGGTGCAATATTCGCGCAACGGCCAGTTTTCGCTCGACAAGCAGGGCTATATCGTCAACCCCCAGGGCGCCAAGCTGACCGGTTACGGTCTCGGCGCCAACGGCCAGCTGGCCGCCGGCGCGCCGGTGCCGCTGCGCATCGACACCTCGGACCAGCCGCCGAAGGTCTCCACCAAGGGCCTGATCCAGCTGCAGCTCGACTCGCGCTCGACCGCGCCGGCCAACTCGCCGTTCGACCCGAGCGACCCGACCACCTACAACAAGCAGGTGCCGATGGCCGTGTATGACACGCTGGGCAATTCGCACACGCTGTCGACCTATTACGTGCGCGACAAGGACAATCCGGAGGTCTGGAATGTCTACGCGTCGAAGGACGGCACCGAACTGAACGCATTGGCAGCCGTCGGCGTGACCCAGACCGACGAAGCATCGGTCGAGGCAAACGCGACGTGGACCACCGCCAACAACGCGGTGCCGAAAGACGCGACCGCCGTTGCTGGCGCGGCGGCCGGGTATGCGCGCGCCGCCGCAGCAGCGATCGCGGCTAAGGCAGGTGAACTCGATGTGAAGTATGCGGCGTCGGGCAATGCCGCCGAGGTCAGCGCAGCCGCGCTCGCCGCAGCCGCGGTGCCGGGCGCGACCCCGGCCGACATCGATGCCGCGATCGCCAAGGAACTCAAGATGGAAGGGCAGAAAGTCGGCTCCCTGGTATTCAATACCAACGGCTCGCTGAACATGGCCGAAAGCGGCAACTCGGACGGCAAGAACGGCAAGTTCGACTTCGTCATCCCGGTGGTGCCGTCGACCGGCGCCGAGTCGGTGCTGAATGTGCAGATCGATTTCGCCGGCACCACCCAGTACGGCACCGCCACCAGCGAAAAACGCATCGAGCAGGATGGCTACAAGCCGGGCGCGCTGCAGCGTTTCACCACCGGCGCCGACGGCACCATCCTGGGCCAGTACAGCAACGGCCAGACCAAGGCGCTGGGCCAGGTCGTGCTGGCCAACTTCACCAACCCGAACGGGCTGGAACCGCTGGGCAATAATGCCTGGGCCGAATCGGCCAACTCGGGCGTGCCGCTGATCGGCATCGCCGGCACCGGGGGGATGGGCGTGCTGCAGTCGAACGCCACCGAAGCGTCGAGCGTCGACCTGACCGCCGAACTGGTCAACATGATCACCGCGCAGCGCGTGTACCAGGCCAACTCGCAGACCATCAAGACGCAGGATTCGGTGATGCAGACGCTGGTCAACCTGCGTTAACGACTGGATATGCCGGCGGTGGGTAAACCACCGTCGCACCACCGCAACAAACAAAGGACCGACCATGGACCGCCTGATCTACACCGCCGCCTCCGGCGCCAAGCACATCCTCGAACAGCAGGCCACGACCTCGAACAACCTGGCCAACGTCAGCACCACGGGCTTCCGTGCCCAGCTCGACGTGTTCCGTTCGGCGCCGGTGCAGGGTCCGGGCCTGCCGACGCGCGCCTTCGTGGTCGACTCGACCGCCGGCAACGACTTTTCGTCGGGCGCGTTGCAGGTCACGGGCCGCGACCTGGACGTGGCGGTGAAGGGGCAGGGCTGGCTGGCGGTGCAGATGCCGGACGGCACCGAGGCGTATACCCGCAACGGTTCGCTGCAGATGAGCCCGAACGGCGTGCTGACCACGGCGTCGGGCCAGACCATCGCCGGCGAGGGCGGTCCGATCACGATTCCGCCCGACGCCACCGTGACGGTCGGCGGCGACGGCACCGTCTCGACCATCTCCAACGTCGATTCGCCGGCCGCGCCGGCCGTGCTGGGCCGCCTGAAGCTGGTCAATCCGCTTGACGCCGACCTGGTGCGCGGCGACGACGGCCTGTTCCGCCTGAAGGATGGCGGCAACGCCCAGCTCGACCCCAATGTGCGGGTGGCGGGCGGCGCGCTCGAGGGCAGCAACGTCAATCCGGTCGATTGCATGGTCGACATGATCTCCCTGGCAAGGTCGTTCGACACGCAAATGAGCCTGTTGAAGAACGCCGAGAATAACGCCGCAAAAGCGACCCAGATCCTCGCTTTGAATTGATAGTTGCCCCGGCATAATTCTATTGTGCGTGGCGGTGTTCGCCTGCCACCAATAGGAGAATGCCATGATTCGTTCGCTGTACATCGCCAAGACCGGTCTGGAAGCCCAGCAGACCAACCTGGACGTCATTTCGAACAACCTCGCCAACGTCAGCACCAACGGCTTCAAGAAGTCGCGCGCCGTGTTCGAGGACCTGCTGTACCAGAACGTACGCCAGCCAGGCGCCCAGTCGTCGCAGCAGACCAACCTGCCATCGGGCCTGCAGATCGGCACCGGTGTGCGCACCGTCGCCACCGAGCGCATCCACACCCAGGGCAACCCCCAGCTGACCGGCAATGACAAGGACGTCATGGTCAACGGTCCCGGCTACTTCCCGGTCCTGATGCCGGACGGCACCCAGGCGTATACCCGCGACGGCTCCTTCCAGAAAGACCAGAACGGCCAGCTCGTCACCTCGAGCGGCTTCGTGGTCCAGCCCGCCATCACCGTGCCGGCCAATGCCGAATCGATCAGCGTCGGCCGCGACGGCACCGTGTCGGTCAAGATCGCCGGCGAAACCGCGATGACCCAGATCGGCGCCCTGCAACTGGCGACCTTCATCAATCCCGCCGGCCTCGAGTCGCGCGGCGAGAACCTGTACGTCGAAACCACCTCGTCGGGCGCACCGAACCTGAACGTGCCAGGCACCAATGGCGCAGGCAACCTGATGCAAGGGTATGTCGAAGCGTCGAACGTCAACGTGGTCGAAGAAATGGTCGCCATGATCCAGACCCAGCGCGCCTACGAGATCAACAGCAAGGCGATCACGACTTCCGACCAGATGCTCCAGAAACTGTCGCAGCTCTAATCCAGTCCTCATGAAAACCCTGTCTCTGTCCTTCCTCGCCGCGGTGGCGCTGCTTGCCGGTTGCAACACCGCGCCGACCACCATCGTGCAAGGCCCGACCAGCGCCCGTCCGATGCTGGTCGACACCACCCCAGCCACCGACGGCGCCATCTTCAACGTCAACAGCTACCGCCCGATGTTCGAAGACCGCCGCGCGCGCCACATCGGCGACCTGCTGACCGTGAACATCAGCGAGCGCACCAGCGCCACCAAGACCGGCGCCAGCTCGGGCAACAAGACCGGCAGCGCCAGCTTCACCGCGCCTGGCCTGCTGGCCGGCACCATCGGCGCCGGCGTCGACCTCGAGTCGGGCACCAAGTATGCCGACGGCGACAACCAGAGCGCCTCGAACAATTTCAGCGGCACCATCGGCGTGACCGTCACCGAAGTGCTGCCCAACGGTAACCTGATCGTGGCCGGCGAAAAGCAGGTCGCGATGAACAAGGGCACCGAGTTCATCCGTTTCTCGGGCATGGTCAGCCCGGACACGATCCAGGCCGGCAATACGGTCTCGTCGGCGGTGATCGCCGATGCGCGGGTCGAATACCGCACCAACAGCCGTCTCGACCGCGCCGAGGTGACCTCGATGCTGTCGCGCTTCTTCCTGTCGATGCTGCCGTTCTAATTTAAAGAGTCATTCATGCGTAAGATCACCGTCTTCATGCTGCTCGCCGCCGCGCTTGCGGGGACTGCTCCAGTGGCCCAGGCCGAGCGCCTGAAGGACCTGGCGACCATCGCCGGCGTGCGCCAGAACCAGTTGTCGGGCTACGGCATCGTCGTGGGCCTGGACGGCACCGGCGACCAGACCACGCAAACCCCGTTCACCGTGCAGTCGATCAAGGCGATGCTGCAGCAGAAGGGCATCAACCTGCCGGCCGGCGTCCAGCTGCAACTGAAGAACGTGGCGGCGGTGATGGTCACCACCTCGCTGCCGGCCTTCGCCCAGCCGGGCCAGACGCTGGACATCACCGTGTCGTCGATCGGCAACGCGAAAAGCCTGCGCGGCGGCACCTTGCTGATGGCGCCGCTGCACGGCGCCGACGGCCAGGTGTACGCGATGGCCCAGGGCAGCCTGGTGGTCGGCGGCGTCGGCGCGCAAGCCCCGGGCGGCGGCGCCCAGGTGCAGGTCAACCACCTGTCGGTGGGCCGCATCTCGGGCGGCGCGACCGTCGAGCGCGCGGTGGCGTCGAACCTCGGCGCGGACAACCAGATCCGCCTGGAACTGAAAGAGACCGACTTCGCCACCGCGGCGCGCGTGGTCGAAGCCGTCAACGACCAGTTCGGTCCCGGCGTGGCGACCGCCCTCGACGGCCGCGTGGTGCGCGTGCGCACCCCGTCGTCGAGCGACCAGCGCGTGGCCTTCCTGGGCCAGCTGGAACAGATCGACGTCAAGCAGCCGCTGGCCTCGGCCAAGGTGATCATGAATGCGCGCACCGGTTCGGTGGTGATGAACCAGGCCGTGATGCTGGAAAACTGCGCGATCTCGCACGGCAACCTGTCGGTGACGATCGGCGCCGACACGCAGGTGAGCCAGCCGAATCCGGGCACCCTGGGCGCCACCGTCGTGACCCAGAATCCGAGCGTCGAGATCAGGAAGGAACCGGGCCAGGTGCTCAACGTCAAGGGCGGCGCTTCGCTGGCCGAAGTGGTGAAGGCGATGAATTCGATCGGCGCCACCCCGCAAGACCTGCTGGCCATCCTGCAGGCGCTGAAGGCGTCCGGTTCGCTGCGCGCCGAACTTGAAATCATCTAATTCATTGAGCCACGCATGATCGCCTCGCGCCTCTCCAACGACCAGACCGCCAAGCTCGCGCTCGACACCAACAGCCTCAACGGCTTGCGGCAGAGCGCGAAGGATGGCTCGCCGGCCGCCCTCAAGGAAGCGGCGACCCAGTTCGAGGCGATGTTCATCAATATGATGATGAAGAGCATGCGCGACGCCACGCCGCAGGAAGGTCTGATGGACAACCAGCAGACCAAGACCTTCACCACCATGCTCGACCAGCAGATGAGCCAGAACCTGGCCAAGCGCGGCGTCGGCCTGGCCGACGTGCTGGTGCGCCAGCTGAGCTCGCAGCAGATGGGCCAGCAGGCGCTGGCGATCGGCGCCGACGGCGTGAGCGCCGGCGCAAGCACCGGCATGGGCACGCGCGGCCTGCCGGGCGCGATGAATGGCGCCGCCATGTACCAGAACAGCGCCGGCACGGAAGGCGCCGGCAAGGCGCCGGCGCTGCCGGCCACGCTCGAGAATGGCCGCACCCAGGCGCCGCACGTGCGCGCCTTCCAGGAAAAGCTGCACGAGCACGCCCACGCGGCCGAGCAGAGCACCGGCATCCCGGCCAAGTTCATGCTGGGCCAGGCCGCGCTCGAGACGGGCTGGGGCAAGCGCATGATCAAGAATGCCGACGGCACCAGCAGCAACAACCTGTTCGGCATCAAGGCCGGTCCGAGCTGGAAGGGCAAGGTCGCCACCGCCGTGACGACCGAGTACGTGAACGGCAAGCCGCAGACGAAAGTGGAGAAATTCCGCGCCTACGATTCGCCCGCCGATTCGTTCCGCGACTACGCCAGGCTGATCGCCAACAATCCGCGTTACGAAAAAGTCATCGCCAGCGGCGGCGACGCCGAAGCCTTCGCCAAGGGCCTGCAGCGCGCCGGCTATGCGACCGACCCGAATTACGCGGCCAAGCTGACCCGGTTGATCAAGAACTCGCTGGCCTGAAGCGCTGGCCCAGAAAAATGTCGTTACAAATGACCGTCAAGTTTTTCCAAAAGCTGCCGTAGACGGACTTGTTAAAGAGAGAAAAAAGTCATGAGTAGCCTTCTCGCCATCGGTAAGACCGGCCTGTACGCAGCCCAGGCGGCCCTGTCCACCACCGGCCACAACATCACCAACGCCAACGTGGCCGGCTACAGCCGCCAGGTGGTGGTGCAGGCCACCTCGGCCGCCCTGAACACCGGCGTCGGCTTCATGGGCACCGGCACCCAGATCGCGCAGATCAAGCGCTACAGCGACGACTTTTTGAACACGCAGGTGCGCAACGCCCAGGCCAGCAGCAGCGGCCTGGAATCGTATTATTCGCAGATCAAGCAGATCGACAACCTGCTGGCCGACACCACGTCGGGCCTGACCCCGGCGATGCAGGGATTCTTCAAGGGCGTGCAGGACATGGCCGCAAACCGCGCCTCGGTGCCGTCGCGCCAGGCCATGCTGTCGAACGCCGAATCGCTGGCCACGCGCCTGAACGGCCTGGATGCGCGCCTGGGCGAGATCCGCGAGGGCGTCAATTCCGAGATCGAGTCGAGCGTCACCGCGATCAACACCTACGCCCAGCAGATCGCCAAGCTCAACGAGCAGATCGGCAACTATGCCTCGTCGCCCCAGCGTCCGCCGAACGACTTGCTGGACCAGCGCGACCAGCTGGTGCT
Organism: Massilia timonae CCUG 45783; assembly: GCF_000315425.1. Taxonomy (GTDB): domain Bacteria; phylum Pseudomonadota; class Gammaproteobacteria; order Burkholderiales; family Burkholderiaceae_D; genus Telluria; species Telluria timonae. The sequence continues at coordinate 2,269,301 of NZ_JH992922.1, forward strand.
CGAACTGAACAAATACGTCAAGGCCTCCGTGCTGCCGGGCGATAACAACAGCCTGACGGTTTCGATCGGCAATGGCCAGCCGCTGGTGGTGGGCCAGGATTCCTTCCAGCTGGCGACGATGCAGTCGCCGACCGACCTGACGCGCCTGGAAGTGGGCTACCAGGTCGGCAACAAGGTGTCGGTGCTGCCCGACGGCGCGCTACCGGGCGGCAAGCTGGGCGGCGTGCTCGATTTCCGCAGCAACACGCTGGACAAGGCCCAGAGCCAGCTCGGCAAGATCGCGATCGGCCTGGCCTTCGAGTTCAACCGCCAGCACGAGCTGGGCCTGGACCAGAACGGCGAGCCGGGCAAGGCCTTCTTCAACGAAGCGCCGGCCTACGTCGGCAAGAGCGTCAACAGCTCGCGGCTGAGCACGTCGGAACTGACGGCCAAGGTCGTCGATCCGTCCAAGCTGACCGACAACGACTACGAGGTCAAGTTCTCCGAAGGCCGCTACCACGTGGTCAGCCTGCCGGACCGCACCTCGGTCGGGTCGGTCGAGCCCGATGCCGACGGCAACGCCACCTTCGAGGTCGGCGGCGTGGAGATGAGCTTCTCGAAGAGCGCGCGCGAGGGCGACACCTTCCTGGTGCGCCCGACCATCAACGGCGCGGCCGACTTCAAGGTGCTGGCCACCGACGTGTCGCAGATCGCGGCCGCGGCGCCGGTCCTGAGCAAGGAACCCTTGACCAACACCGGCAGCGGCAAGATCAGCGAAGTCAAGGTCGAAAAAGAATTCCTGGACACGCCGCCCACGCTGCCGATCACGCTCACGTTCAATGCTGGCGCCGGCGACGAGCCCGGCACGCTGACGGGTTTTCCCGATGGCGAGCCTGTCTACAGGGTGGACGACAAGGGCGAGAAGACGCTGATCGAGGGCGACGTCCAGTTCGAAAATGGCGCCACCTACAGCTTCGGCGGCATCACCGTGACCATGACCGGCGCCCCGGGCGGCGGGGACAAGTTCGAGATTGCCGACAACAGCAGCGGCGTCGGCGACACCCGCAACATCGCGGCGCTGGGCGAGCTGCAGACCAAGAACATCTTCAACGGCGGCACCGCGACCATCCAGTCGTCGTACGCCCAGATGGTGAGCGAAGTCGGCAACAAGACGCGCGAAGTCCAGATCAATGCCTCGGCCAGCAATGCCCTGCTGGCGCAGGCGCAGGGCGCCCAGGCCGACGTCGCCGGCGTCAACCTGGACGAGGAAGCCACCAACCTGATCAAGTACCAGCAGGCCTACCAGGCGGCCAGCAAGGTGATGCAGATCGCCGGCACGATCTTCGATTCGCTGCTGTCGATCGGCCGCTAACGCCTGACCCCGAGCAAAGACCATCATGCGCATCAGTACCCTGAACCTGTACAACACTTCGACCAACCAGCTCAACAACCTGCAGTCGGCGCTGGCGCGCACGCAGATGCAGCTGTCGACCGACCGCCGCCTGTTGACCCCGGCCGACGATCCAGTGGCGTCGGCGCGCGCGCTGGAGGTGACTCAATCGCAGAACGTCAACGCCCAGTTCGCCACCAACCGCAGCAGCGCCAAATCGTCGATGGGCTTCGTGGAATCGGCGCTGCAGAACGCCGGCGACCTGCTGCAGGAAATGCAGCGGCTGACGGTGGATGGCGGCAATGGCGCCATGCTGCAGAGCGACCGCGAGAAGCTGGCCACCGAACTCGAGGGCCGCCTGGCCGACCTGCTGGGCGTGGCCAATACCGCCGACGGCGCCGGCGGCTACCTGTTCTCGGGCTTCAAGACCACCACCCAGCCGTTCACGGCGACGCCGACCGGCGCCGCCTACCAGGGCGACTCGGGCGTGCGCCAGCTGCAGGTGAGCGAGTCGCGCAAGGTCCCGCTGTCGGCTTCGGGCAGCGCCGTGTTCGAGTCGATCCCGACCGGCAACGGCACGTTCCAGACCAAGGCCGATACCGACAATACCGGCGCCGCCATCATCTCGTCGGGTTCGGTGGTCGACCGCAAGGGACTGGACGGCAGCAAGTACGAGATCGTGTTCGACGTGAGCGCGGACACGCCGCCGGTGACCACCTACTCGGTGTACCGGACCGATCCGAGCAGCGACGAGCCCCTCCAGGAAGGCGTTCCCTACAAGGAAGGCCAGCAGATCGCCTTCGGCGGCATGGCGATGGACATCAAGGGCGTGCCGGCAGCCGGCGACAAGTTCAGCGTCGAGCCGAGCCAGAAGCAGTCGGTGTTCACCACCGTGACCGACCTGATCAAGACGCTGCGCATGCCGGGCGACGGCGCGGCAGGCAAGGCGGCGCTGACCAACCAGCTCAACTCGGCGCTCGACAACCTCAAGAACGCCCACGACAACGTGCTGACCGTGCAGGCCTCGGTCGGCGCCCACATGAACGAACTCGACTACCTGGACAGCGCCGGTTCCGACCTCGACATCCAGTATGCGACCACGCTGGACGACCTGCAGGGCCTGGACACGGTCAAGGCGATTTCGGACTTCTCCCAGCAACAGCTGACGCTGCAGGCGGCGCAGATGTCGTTCAAGACGATGTCGGGGCTGTCGCTGTTCAACGTCCTTTGATTAACGCCCGGTGATCAGCGCGCCGCCACCGGCTTCGGCGGCGTCTTCGCATTCACTTTCGGCGGCTTGGTCGCCTCCCTGATCTCGGCGCCGCAGTTGGTGTCCGGCGCCTTGTCGACGTTAATCAGCGGCAGCAGGGCGGCCAGCGGATTCACGGTGGCCAGCGCCACGGCGGCCCCGGCCTTCAGCGCCAGCGGACCCGCCTGCGGTCCGACCTTCGGCTCGGTGAAGGTGCCGCGCGCATACAGCGGCGTGCGCAGCGACAGCACGCGCGCGCCCTTGGTTTTCGGCCGCACGTCCAGGTCCAGGCGTTCGCTGGCCAGGTCGACGTAACCCGACATGTTCACCACCGCATCCTCGCTGTCGAGCACGAAGCGGTCGATGTTGGCGCGGCCATTGCGCACCGTGGTCTGGGCCGCCACGCAATTGAGCATCATCTGCTTGTCGCCGAAGATCTTGACGAAGATGGCGTTGGCCACGTTCAGGCCGGCCAGTTCGAGCATGAACTGGCTGACCGTGCCCTCGGTGACGACGGCATTGATTTCGCCGTGCGAGGTGCCCAGCATGGCCGCCACCGTATTGCCCTTGCCGGCCAGCACGCCGTCGCCATTGACCTCGCCGAAGCTGGCCTGCATCGACTGCAGCTTGGGGAACAATTCGCGGATCTTGAGGCCGCGCGCCGCCAGGCGGGCCCCGGCGTCCAGCGTCTTGCCGCTACCGTCGAGGCGGATGTTGGAGGTGATGCGCCCGCCCGCCATGCCGAAGCTGAGCGGGGTGAGGGTGAGCACCTTGTTCTTCATGCGGATGGTGGTCTCGAGGTCTTCCAGCGGAATGTCATGGGTGCGCACGATGCGCTTGCCGGAGAATTTGACGTCGGCATCCAGCGCTCCCCACTTCTCGGTATTGAACCCTTCCACCGGCAAGGCCTTGCCGGGCGGCGGCGCCTTGATGCGGCCCGCTTCCTTGGTGCCGGCGCCGGTGTCGGCGCCGACGGTCGGCCCCAGGTCGGCCAGGCGCAGTTGCTTGGAGGTCAGGGCGCCGCTCAGGAACGGGCGCGGCTTGCGCTGGGCATAGGTCAGGGTGCCGGCGAGGTCGCTGGCGCCGACCTTGCCGGTGAAGTCTTTATACGTGAAGCTCCAGAAGTCGCCGTCCTTCTTGCCCAGCAGTTCGCCGCGGGTCGAGTAGGGCGGGGTTTCCGGCAGCAGCACGCCGGTCAGGCCGTACAGGTCGGCCATGCTGGCGCCGGCCAGCTCCATCTTGAGGGCGAAGCCGGACGGCGAGCGCGGATCGCGCACCACGCCGCGCAGGCCGAGCTTGTTCTGGCCGGCGCTGGCCTCGGCCTCGATCGGGAAGGTAATGTCTTCGCCGGTCAGCGACAGCACCGCGCCGGCCTTGCCGCCGCCCGTGATCTTCGCCTTGTTGTAGGTGCCCGACAGGGTGAAGGCCAGGCCGTACGGCGGCACGCCCGCGGCCGGCGCAGGCTGCTGGCCGTCGATCGTGCGCGCGTCCGCGCGCAGGTCGATGCGGAGCGGCTCGTCCGCATAGCGCAGCTTGCCGCTGTTGAAGGACAGGCGCTGGATGTCGACATTCCACTGTGACGGGCCGTTGTCCTTGAAGGTCCAGGAGTTGCGGCCATCCTCGAGCCGCTGCACGGCGATGTCGGGGGCCGCCAGGCGCAGGTCGGTGATGACGACGTCCTTGCGCAGCAGCGGCAGCACGTGCAGGCCCACCTCGACGCGCTGCGCCCCGGCCATTTGCGGGCCGACCGTGCTCCAGGTCGGGTTGCTCATGGTGACGTCGTTGGCGCTGATGTACGGGCGCGGCACGTAGCGTCGCCAGCCGCGTTCGCTGTCCAGTCCGCGCTGGAACTTGACGTCCAGGTCGCCCCGGATCGCGAATTCACGGCCCGTGGTTTCCGATACCTTGCGGTTGATATACGGCCGCAGCATATTCCAGTCGAACAGCAGGAAGAAGAGGATCACGATGACCGTGATTCCAAGCAGGATCCAACCGACGATCTTGAGAGGTCTAGATGTTTTCATGTCGATAGCGGCCACATGCATGGCTTGGTGGAGGCGCTACGCCCTAGGATGTTCAGGCTACCCCTGCCGTGCGCTTTTGTTTGTTGGCTAAGTAGCATTACGGGCCAAAAGGTGGCGTTTCAGGCATGCGGCATCGAAGGGGGAGAAGCGTTGACGATCTGGTTGGCATGAATATACACTGTTATATATCGCGTTATGGAGATTGCCGATGTCGGATTTATTGAAAGAGCTGGGCCCGACCTTCCTGGGCAGCCGCCTGAAGCGCCTGGGCGAACGGATGCAGGCGGGGGCCGCCAGGGTCGCATCGGATGCGGGCTTGCCGGTGCAGCCGGCCCACATGCCGCTGCTGGCCGCGCTCGACGGCCAGGCGCTGACCATCGGGCAACTGGTCCAGGTGGTCGGCGTCAGCCAGCCCGGCATCACGCGCGGCATCGGCCAGTTGGCCGACCTGGGCCTGGTCGAGTCGCAACAGGACAGGGACGGCGATGGGCGCCAGCGCACCATTTCGCTGACTTCCGAGGGCAATGCCGTGCTGGCGCGCGCCAAGCTGTATGTGTGGCCGCAGATCGGCGAGGCGGTCAAGACCTTGTTCGGCGGCCGGCCTGAAGAGTTCATGGAGCAGATCGCCGCCATCGAGGCGGCGCTGGCGGAGCATTCCATCGATGCGCTGGCCGCGCGCTCGACGCCGCAACTTCTCACGATCCACGAGTTCAGCGACGAGCTGGCAAGTCACTTCCACGACATCAACGCCGAATGGATCAACGCCATGTTCAAGCTCGAGGCGACCGACCGCGAGGTGCTGGAAAATCCGCGCGCGAAGATCGTCGACCCGGGCGGCGCGATCCTGTTCGTGGAAGCGCGCGGACTGGGCATCGTCGGCACCTGCGCGCTGCAAAAGACCGGCGCGCGCAGTTTCGAGCTGACCAAGATGGGCGTGCGCGAAAGCGCGCGCGGCCTGAAGGCCGGCGAATTCCTGCTCGAGGCGATGATCGCCCGCGCCATGGGGCTCGGGGCCGAACCGCTCTACCTGCTCAGCAACGCCCGGTGCGCCGCCGCCATCCACCTGTACGAGAAGCTGGGTTTTGAACACGACGCCGGCATCATGGCGGACTACGGCGCGCGTTATGCGCGCTGCGACGTGGCGATGCGCTACCGCGCGCCGGCGCGCTAAGCGAGGAAAAACTCCAGCCCGCGCGCCATGGCCGGGAACATCGCCGAGCCATGGTTTTCATGCGCCAGCAGGTGGAACCGGACCCGTGCCAGCGTCCGGTCTGCCTGCAGCCGGTCGGCGAGCTCGCGCGCCTCGTCGACCATGCGCCGCCTGGCCGCGACCGCCTGGCGGCCTTCCAGCGCGGCGCCGTTCGCCGCCGGCTGTTCCAGCTCGCCCACGGCCAGCATCAGGGAGGGTTTCGACGGCAGGGACGCAAGGCGTTTGGCGAATCCCTCCATGCCCGCCAGCACCGCGCGTTCGCCATACCAGATCGACGGGCTGGCCGCGAGATAGGTCTGGAACATGGCGGGGCGGGTGAACAGCGCGTGCAGCGTGCACAGGCCGCCGTACGAATGCCCGTACAGCGCCTGGCGCGCCGGGTCGAGCGGCGCCAGCGTCGCCACCAGCGGTTTCAGTTCTTTTCCGATAAAGTCGAGGAACAGGTCGGCGCCGCCTTCGGTCGCCGGTCCCGCCTTGCCGGTCGGCGGCGTGTAATCGCGGCCGCGCGCGCTGCTGTAGGGCTGGTCGCCGGCATAGCCGATGCCGACGATTACCGGTGGCGTCTGGCCGGTGACGCGGCTGCGCACGCCGGCGCTGCGCGCCATGAGCGTCAGGGTCGGGAAGGTGGCGTTGCCGTCCAGCGCATACAGCACCGGATGCCCCGCGGCGGGCGCCGCGCCGGGCGGCACGGCGACGAAGATGCGGTAGTGCTGGCCGGTGATGGCGGATGTCAGGTCATGTTGCCGGGCCAGCGGCAGGGTGGCGGTCTGCCACCCTTCGGCGGCGCGCGCCAGCGGCGCGGCGAGGCCGGCCAGGGTGGTAACGGCGGCGGCGCCGAGCAGGCGGCGGCGAAGCAGGGAATCGGGCATATGCAACAAGATGAATGAGAATTATTCTCATTCTAACCTTGTTTCCTGTGATCAGCCAGGCGCCGGCACCACCGGCGCCGGTTGCGCCGGCGCCGCTCCCGCCGCTCCCGGCTGTGGATTGCCGGCGCGCGGCAGCGACCGGGTGGTTTCGATGCCCTGGTTGAACAGGTTGACGATCGGCGCGCTGAGGTAGGGCAGGGCCAGGCTCAGGGTCAGGAAGCCCACGCCCAGCGTGATCGGGAAACCGATGCCGAAGATGTTCAGCTGTGGCGCGGCGCGCGTCAGGATGCCGAGGGCGACCTGCGTGATCAGGAGGGCGGCGATGATCGGCATCGCGATCTGCAGGCCGGCCGAGAAGATGCGTCCGCCCCAGCGCGCCAGTTCCAGCGCCGCGTTGGACGAAAACGGCGTCTCGGTGATCGGCATGGTGACGAAGCTTTCGGCCAGCGCCTCGAGCAGCACCAGGTGGCCGTTCACGGCCAGGAAGGCCATGGTCGCGACCAGGGCCATGAACTGGCTGATGGCCGACGAACGTCCGCGCGTGCTGGGATCGAAGAACATGGCGAAGCCCAGGCCCATCGTCTGGCTGGCCACCTCGCCAGCGTACTCGACGGCGGCGAACACGAGGCGCATGGCGAAGCCCATCGCCAGCCCGATGATCATTTCCTTGACCAGGATGAGCAGGCCCGCCCATGACGTGGGATCGGCTGCCGGCACCGCCGGCACCAGCGGCGCGATCACCAGCGCCAGGAACACGCCGAGCAGGACCTTGACGCGCAGCGGTACGCCGGCGTTGCCGAACAGCGGCGCGGCGGCGATCAGCCCCAGGATGCGCGACAGCGGCCACAGCAGGGCGGCGATCCAGGCGTTGATCTCGACCGAGGTCAGCGTCAGCACGCGGGCCTTACCCGATCAAGCCCGGAATCCCGGTGAACACCTGGCGCATGTAGTCGAGCATCACCGACAGCATCCACGGCCCGGCCACCACCAGGGCGACGAACACGCCGACCAGCTTCGGGATGAAGGACAGGGTCGCTTCGTTGATCTGGGTCGCGGCCTGGAAGATGCTGATGATCAGGCCGATGATCAGCGCCACCAGCAGCAGCGGGGCCGAGATCATCAGCGTCACTTCCATGGCCGTGCGGCCCATCGTCATCACGCTTTCGGGTGTCATGGCCGCCTCCTCAGTAGAAACTCTGGGACAGCGAGCCCAGCAGTAACTGCCAGCCGTCGACCAGCACGAACAGCATCAGCTTGAACGGCAGGGCGATGACGGCGGGCGACATCATCATCATGCCCATCGCCATCAGCACCGACGCCACCACCATGTCGATGATCAGGAAGGGGATGAAGATCGCGAAGCCGATCTGGAACGCCGTCTTCAGTTCGCTGGTGACGAAGGCCGGAATCAGGACCCGCAGCGGAATGTCTTCGGGCCCCTGCAGCGCTTCGGAACGCGAGATCTTGACGAACAGCGCCAGGTCGGACTGGCGCGTCTGCTTGACCATGAACTCCTTGAGCGGCACCGCACCGCGGTTCATGGCATCGGTCATCTGGATCTCGTTGCGCTGCAGCGGCAGATAGGCCTCGCTGTAGATGCGGTCGAACGTCGGTCCCATCACGAAGAAGGTCAGGAACAGCGCCAGCCCCACCATCACCTGGTTCGGCGGCGCGGTCTGGGTGCCCAGCGCCTGGCGCAGCAGCGACAGCACGATGATGATGCGGGTGAACGCCGTCATCATCAGCAGCGCGGCCGGCAGGAAGGTGAGTGAGGTCAGCAGCAGCAGGGTCTGGACCGGCAGCGAGTACGACGTGCCGCCGCCCGGCGCCGGGCTGCTCTGGAATGCCGGGATGCCGGGCTGGGCCGCCGCGATCAGCGGCAGGGCCAGTGCGCCGGCCAACAAAAGGTGTTTAGCTCGCATTGCGTTTGTCGATCGTCTTCTTGAGCCAGTCCGAGAAGTGATTGGCCGGGAGTGCGCCGTGGGCGGCGGTCGGGGCCAGTTCGCCTTCCTGGCGCGGCATGGTGTGCAGGGCGTTGACGCGGCCCGGCGCGGCGCCGACCACGATCCACTGGTCGCCGACTTCGACCACCATGATGCGTTCGCGACCGCCCAGGTTCAGGGCGCCGACCACGCGCAGGTTGGCGCTGCCGCCGCCCATCTTGGGACCGAAGCGTTTCATCATCCAGGCCAGGCCGGCCAGCAGGCCGAGCACCAGCGTCAAGGCCATGATGGTCTTGAGCAGGCCGCCCGCGCCGGGGCTGGCGGTGGACGAGGTGGGCATCGGGGCGGGCATCGACACACGCGGGGCTTCGCTCAGCGGCGCGGGGGACGTGGGCGACACGGGCGCAGTGGCGACCGGCGGGGTGGTATCGGTGGTCGCGGCGGCATCGCCCGGCAGCGGGGCGGTCGGCGGGGCTGTCGCGGTGGGCGTGGTCGCCGGGGCCGGCACGGCCGGCGCAGGTGGACGGCCGGTGGTAGTTTCGCCGGGACGGCGCGGGGTTTCGGCGTCCTCGTGGGCGGCCGGGGCCGGCGCGGTCGAGGTGCCGGCCATGCTGGCCGGCGTCGCCGGCTTCGAGGTGGTGTCGGTGGTTTGCTGGGCGAAGGCCAGGCAGGGGGCGAGCAATAACGAGGCGGTGAAGGCTCGTAGGGTGGGCGGCTTCGCCGCCCACGCGTCCAGCCAGCGCACGCACAGCCCCTTGTGTGGCAAGAAGACGTTCGTTGAACGCGTGGACGGCAAAGCCGTCCACCCCACGGCAGGGAAGTGATCAGAGGCAGGGGCGCGCGGCAGGGTCATTTATTCAGTTTGCGAATCCGTTCAGATGGCGTGATGATATCAGTGAGTCGGATCCCGAACTTGTCATTCACGACCACCACCTCGCCCTGGGCGATCAGGCAGCCGTTGACCAGCACGTCCATCGGCTCGCCGGCCAGGCCGTCCAGCTCGACCACCGAGCCCTGCGCCAGTTGCAGCAGGTTCTTGATGGCGATCTTGGTGCGGCCCAGTTCCACCGTCAATTGCACCGGGATGTCGAGAATGAAGTCGATGTCGTTCGGCGTCTCGTTGCGCGCGCCCTTGTTCGAGAAATCCTTGAACACGGCGGCAGCCGCGGCCGGGGCGGTCGCCTGCTGCTGTTGCTGGCGCTCGAGCGCCGCGGCTTCGGCCGCGGCCTGCTCGGCGATCGCCGCGCCCCAATCGTCGTCGATGTGGTCCTGGTCTTCCTGGTTGTCCGACATGGTGTTCTCCTGTATTGCTTCTTGCTTCGGCCGGCGCCCTGCGCCTGGCCAATCATATCGATTACTTGCTGAAGGTGTCGCTATTGGCGAGCAGCTTCTCGACCTTCAGCGCATATTGCCCGTTGTGCACGCCGTAACTGCAATCCATCACCGGCACGCCGTCGACCGTGGCCTGCAGCATGTCGGGCACCACGATCGGGATCACGTCGCCGATCTTCATGTTCAGGATCTCGTCGAAGTTCGCCTTGCCGTTGCCCAGCACCGCGACCAGCTCGACCTCGGCGACCTGGATCTGTTGCGTCAGCAGGCGCACCCAGCGCTTGTCGACTTCCAGCGCCTCGCCCTGGATGCTCGAGGTCAGCGCGTCGCGGATCGGCTCGATCATCGAGTAGGGCATGCAGAAGTGGATCTGGCCCGACACCGAGCCCAGCTCGACCGTGAAGGTGCAGGACACCACGACTTCGTTCGGGGTCGCGATGTTGGCGAACTGCGTGTTCATCTCGGAACGGATGTACTCGAACTCGATCGGATACACCGGCTCCCACGACTTGCCGTAGGCCTCGAACACGATGTCGAGGATGCGCATGATGATGCGCTGCTCGGTCTGGGTAAAGTCGCGGCCCTCGACGCGGGTGTGGAAGCGCCCGTCGCCGCCGAACAGGTTGTCCACCAACAGGAACACCAGGCCCGGATCGAACACCATCAGGGCGGTGCCGCGCAGCGGCTTCATGTGGATCAGGTTCAGGTTGGTCGGGACCACCAGGTTGCGGATGAACTCGCTGTACTTGGAGACCCGCACCGAGCCGACCGAGACCTCGGCACTGCGGCGCAGGAAGTTGAACAGGCCGACCCGCAGATACCTGGCGAAACGCTCGTTGATGATCTCGAGCGTCGGCATGCGGCCGCGCACGATGCGCTCCTGCGTTGCCAGGTTATAGGTGCGTACCCCCGAGGTGTCTTCAGGCGTCGCAATGTCGTCCTGATCGCCGTTGACCCCTTTTAAGAGGGCATCGACTTCTTCCTGTGAGAGGAAATTATCGGCCATGTTTCTTCGTGTTTACTGAATGCTTACTGGATGATAAACGAAGTGAATAATACGTCGGACACTTCCTGTTCGTCGCCATGTTTCTCGAACGGCTCGGTGATCGCCGCCTGGATGTCGGACGCCAGTTGCTGCTTGCCCTCTACCGTATTGATTTCGGACGCTTTTTTGCTCGACAACAGGAGCAGCACGCGGTTGCGCACGATCGCCATATTGTCTTTTACCATGGTCGCCTGTTCGGCGCCGTCGACCTGCAGGGTGAACTGTACCTGCAAATACTGCTCGCCGTTCTCGGGCTGCAGATTGACGGTGAAGGCCTCGATCGGCACGTATTCCGGCTTGGATTCCGGATCTTTCTTTTTCTTCTTCCTGGTTTCCTTGGCCGGGGCTTCTTCTTCGCCATGGGCGGCCGAGGACTGGCTGAAATACCAGCCGCCGCCGGCGCCCGCGCCAAGCACGAGGATCGCGGCGAGGATCATGATGATGAGCTTTTTCTTCGAGCCGGCCGGCGCCGCTGCTGCAGCCGCGTCCGCTTTCGGATCAGCCTTCATTTTCGGATTCGCTTTCAAAATAGGTCTTCAGTGCTGGTTAATGGGTACAACATTATGGCATTGTCGCGGAAAGATGCACCCGGGCAAGCCTAGAAAAGAGGGAGGAAGAGGCAGTAAATCCGGAATTGTTGCAGGCGCGCGATGACGGAATGGAAAAGGGCGGCCGTCGGGCCGCCCCTTGCGCGCCGTCCCGGCCGGATTACGCGAACAGGTCGACCATTCCGCGCTCGCCCAGGCCCACGGTGCGGGTGCGTGGCGCGACTTCGTTCACTGCGGGCTCGCCCTCGTTGCCGGCGCCAGCGCCGGCCAGGTTGCCATTGGCGCCCGTGCCGCCGGACGCACGGCGTTGGTCATCCTGCTGCTGCTGGCGTGCGCCGGCGTCGACCGTCGCGTTATTCAGGGCGATGCCGCTCTCGCTCATCATCTCGCGCAGGCGCGGGAGGGCGTTTTCCAGGGCCTGGCGCACTTCCAGCTGCTCGGCCGAGAAGGCCACGCTGGCCTGGTCGTTGCTCACGTTGAGCACGATCTGGACCGGGCCCAGGTCGGGCGGGTTCAGGGTCAGGGTGGCGGCCTGCTCCTTGCCGACCATGTAGACGATGCGCTGGCTGACCTGGTTGTCCCAGGCCTGGCTGCCCACCCGGGCCGGGATGCGGTCGCCCGGCACGGCGGCCGGGTTGCCGACCGCGTCCGCCATCTTGGCGGCCTGGGCCTGCAGCTGGGCCAGCGGGGCCGGGGCTTCCTCGACCGCCGTTGCCAGTTGCTGCTGGCTTTCGCGCAGCTGGGTCTGGAACTGGGCGGCATCCTGCTGACCTTCCGGCAGGGCGCCGGCCTGGACCTGGGGCGCGTTCGGGTCGACCGGGGCACGCTGCACGCCGGCGGCCAGCGAGACGCCTTTGCCGAGCTCGTCGGTGACGGCGGCGCCGGCCGCGGCGTCACCGGCCGCGCTGCCGGCCGCGCCGGTCATGTGCTCCAGCGCGCTTTCCAGCGCCTTCGATTGCAGGTCGCCGGCAGCGGCCGCGTCGAGCGGCACGGCAGCGGCGTCGGCGCTTGCGGGCCTGGTCAGGCTGGCCATGAAGGCCAGCATGTCGGTGACCGGCGTCGTGGCCGCGGCGGCGGCTTCGGCCGCGCCGGATTCTTCCGCGCCCTCGGCGGACGCGGTCTTCGCTTCGCCTTCGTGGCTGGCCGGCTTGACGCCGGACTTGGTCTGTTCGCGCACCGGCTCGCGGTTGGTGGGCTTGTCGGCGGCATTCGGTTTCGATTGCTGCTGCGCGGCCGGCTTCGGCTGCTGGGCAGCCGGGGTCGGCGCCTGCGGCTGCGGCGCCTGCTGGCGCGCCGCCAGTTCGCGCGACAGGGTGGCGCCGAAGGCGCCATTGTTGCGTGCGCTGTCGGCCAGCCGGTCCTGACTCGCACTGCGTGGCGCGCTGGCATTGGCGCCCGTGGTCTGGAACAGGAGATTCGTGGTCTGCGTCGTCATGATTCGCTCAGCGTTGTTTGTAGCGGGCGCCACGCGCCGCGTGGTCGTCCATCAGTTTCTGGTCGCGCTTGTTCTGCACCTTGAGCGCTTCGCTCGCGGCGCGTTCGTTCAGCGTGCGATACGACAAGCGCTTGCGTTCGCTTTCCTGCAAAGTCTTGCGCTCGGATTCCGCCTTGAATTGGGCATGCTTCAACACGTCGCGCTGGCCATTCAAGGCATTGTCCAACTTGCCAATAAAGGCAACGAAGTTGTGGTACGCGAAAGGCGTGATGCCGGCCACCTGGGCGGCATCGAGCTTGCGCGCATATTCGTCGCGGTAGCCGACCAGCATTTCCAGCTTCTGTTCGGCTTCCTCGACCAGTTTGTTGGCCGCGCCCAGGCGCTTGGCGGCAGCATCGGAATCCTTCTGCGCCAGGTCGATCAGTGTTTCAAGTGCGGATAATTGGGCCATGGTGCAGCGATTTTAACGCTGGACAATTCTCGCCGATCAGTTGAATAGCGAGGAAAGTTGCCCCAAGCTCTGGGGAAGCGTGGCGTTGTCGTGGATTTCCTGGCACAGGAATTCTTCGATGGCCCCATGCTTCGCGATGGCCTGGTCGAGCACCGGATCGCTGCCGGCGGCATAGGCGCCGACATTGATCAGGTCGCGCGAGCGTTGATAGCGCGAATACAATTGTTTGAGCTTGCGCGCCGCCAGCTGGTGTTCGTGCGTCGTGATCGAGTGCATCGCGCGCGAAATCGACTGCTCGATGTCGATCGCCGGATAATGCCCGGCCTCGGCCAGGTGGCGGTTGAGCACGATGTGGCCGTCGAGAATACCGCGCGCCGCATCGGCGATCGGATCCTGCTGGTCATCGCCCTCGGACAGCACGGTATAGAAAGCCGTGATCGAGCCGCCGCCTTCCAGGCCGTTTCCGGCCCGTTCCACCAGCACCGGCAGCTTGGCGAACACCGATGGGGGATAACCCTTGGTGGCCGGCGGCTCGCCGATCGCCAGCGCGATCTCGCGCTGCGCCATCGCGTAGCGGGTCAGCGAATCCATGATCAGCATCACGTTCTTGCCCTGGTCGCGGAAATGTTCGGCGATCGCCGTGGCGTAGGCCGCCCCCTGCAGGCGCAGCAGCGGCGGCGAGTCGGCCGGGGCCGCCACGACGGCCGAGCGGGCGCGGCCTTCGGGGCCGAGGATCTGGTCGATGAATTCCTTGACCTCGCGGCCACGTTCGCCGATGAGTCCGACCACGATGACGTCGGCTTCGGTATAGCGCGCGATCATCCCCAGCAGCACCGATTTGCCGACGCCGGTGCCCGCGAACAGGCCCAGGCGCTGGCCACGGCCCACGGTCAGCATCGCATTGATGGCGCGCACGCCGACGTCGAGCGTGTCCTTGATCGGCGCGCGGTCGAGCGGATTGACCGGCCGCGCATTGAGCGGGCCCACCTCGCTCGTGCCGAGCGGGCCGAGGCCGTCGAGCGGACGGCCGGCGCCATCGACCACGCGGCCCAGCAGCTGCATGCCGACCGGCAGGTGGCGCGCGCGGTCTTGCGGACGCCGGCGCCCGTGCGGCACGGTGCCCGGCGGCGGCAGCACGCTCTCGACCGGGAAGACGCGCGAACCGGGCACCACGCCTTCGGTATCGCTTTGCGGCATCAGGAACAGGCGTTCGCCCTCGAAGCCGACCACTTCGGCCTCGATGAAGCCGCTGGCGGTGGGGATCGTGGCGGCGGCGCCGACCGCGAGGCGCAGGCCGACGCATTCCATCACCAGCCCGGCCACGCGCGTGACGCGGCCCGACACTTGCAGCGGATCGGCGAAGCTGACCAGGGTATCGCAGTCGCGCAGATAGGATTTCCAGCGTCCGGTGTGCGGGTCGCCGCTGCCCGTGCCTTCCTGGTGGTGCTGGTGGTCGTCCATCAGTCGCCCAGCCATTCGACGTTGGCGCCCAGCGCGTGGGTCAGGCGGTTCCAGCGGGCCGCGGCTTGGGCGTCGATCTGGTTAGTAGCGGTCTCGACCTTGCAGCCGCCGCGCGCGATGGAACCGTTCTCGACGATGCGCCAGCCGCCCTTGCTCAATTCCTCGGCCATGCCATGGCGCACCAGTTCGGCATCCAGCGGGTTCAGGGTGAGCACGGCCGGCTGTTGCAGCACGGGCAACTGGTCGATGGCGTCGCGCACCACCGACAGGATCAGTTCGGGACGCACGTCGAAACCGGTGCGCACCATACCGCGCGCCAGGCGCAGGGCCAGTTCCAATACGTCGCGCGCGATGGTCTCGTCGGCCTGGGCGATGGCGTCGCCGAAGCTGGCGGCCACCTGGCGCAACTGCGCCAGCTCGGCCGCGGCTTCGCGCTGGCCGGCCTCAGCGCCTTCGGCGTAACCTTGTGCGCGGCCCTCGTGATGGCCCTGGGCGCGGCCTTCTTCCAGCCCTTGCGCGAAGCCTTCCTGGCGCGCCGCTTCGCGCATCGCTTCCAGTTCTTCGACGCTGGGCAGGGAAAATCCCGGCGGCAGGGCGGGCGTGGCGTCAGCAGAAGGGGAGGCGCTGGACGCGGCCGCGGCCTCGGCCGCGCGGCGTGCGAGCGTGCTGGGACGATCGTCGCCGAACGACGCCATTTCCCAGCGCTGGTAGGCGCTCTGCTGTTCTTTCGGTATTGCCATCAGACGAACGAATCCTCACCTTTTCCGCCCAGCACGATCTGGCCTTCGTCCGCCAGGCGGCGCACGATCTGCAGGATCTGCTTCTGCTGCGATTCTACTTCGGACAGGCGCACCGGACCCTTCGATTCCAGGTCTTCGCGCATCATTTCGCTGGCACGCTGCGACATATTCTTGAAGATCTTCTCGCGCAAGTCCTGCGAGGCGCCCTTGAGCGCGATGATCAGCATCTCGGACTGCACTTCACGCAACAGCAACTGGATGCCGCGGTCGTCGATGTCGATGATGTTGTCGAACACGAACATCTCGTCCATGATCTTCTGCGCCATGTCGTTGTCGTAGTTCTTGATATTGTCCATCACGGCTTGCTCTTGCTCGCCGCTCATGAAGTTCAGGATCTCGGCCGCGGTACGCACGCCGCCCAGCGAGGACTTCTTGATGTGTTCATTACCCGACAACAGCTTGGTCAGCACGTCGTTCAGCTCGCGCAGGGCGGCCGGCTGCACGCCGTCCAGCGTGGCGATGCGCAGCACGACGTCGTTGCGCAGTCGTTCGGTAAAGTTTGCCAGAATTTCGCAGGCCTGGTCGCGTTCGAGGTGGACCAGGATGGTGGCGATGATCTGCGGGTGCTCGTTGCGGATCAGCTCGGCCACCGAGACCGAGTCCATCCACTTCAGGCTCTCGATGCCCGAGGCGTCCTTGCCGCCGAGAATGCGGTTCAGCAAGACTGCCGCCTTGTCGTCGCCCAGCGCCTTGGTCAGCACCTGGCGGATGTACTCGTCCGAATCGAGGCCGACGGTCGAGTGCAGATTGGTCTCTTCGACGAACTCTTCGAGCACCGTGACCACCTGGCCATGCTGCACCGCCTTCATCTGCGCCATCGCCGCGCCCAGCTTGAGCACTTCGCGCGGGCCGAGGAACTTCATCACCTCGGCCGCTTCGGCTTCACCCAGGGCCAGCATCAGGATTGCCGCCTTGTTCGTGCCGTCCTTGTCTTTATCACTCATTTGAACCCAACCATGCCTTGATGACGTTTGCGACGATGCGCGGATCTTCGTTTGCCAGGTCTTTCGCCAACTTCAGGTTGGCGCGGTAACCCATGTCCCGGCGAATCTTCTCTTCTTCCTCGAGGTCTTCCTCGTCTTCCTCGGCTTCCTCTTCGCCTTCCCCGCCTTTGGCCTTCTCGTCTTCCTTCGGCTCTTCCGGGATGGCGGTGGCTTCGTCGAACTTCTTGATCGCCGGACGCAGCAGCGGTCGCAGGAAGCGGTAGTACAGGAAGGCGATCACGGCGAACACGAAAGCGTAGCGGGCCAGGTCCTTGAACAGCGGCATATTCGCCGGGTCACGCCACCAGTCCGGTTCTACCACCGGATCGGCCGGCTTGTCCACACCGTCGAACGGTGCGTTGGTCACGTTCAGGGTGTCGCCGCGGGCCTGGCTGTAACCCATCGCCTGCTTGACCAGCTCGTTGATCTGGGCCACTTCGTTGGCCGCGAGCGGACGCACGGTGACCTTGCCGGTGGCCGGGTCGACGATGCGGCGGTAGTTCACCACCACGCCGACCGTCAGGCGCTTGATGCCGCCCATCGGACGCTGTTCGTAGCGGATGGTCTTGTCCAGCTCGTAATTCATGGTGGCGTTCTTGGTGCTCGGACCCGTCGCGGCAGGCGCTTCGGCCGGCGGCTCGCCGTCGATCGGCGCGGTGTTCACGCCCGGCGGCTGGTTCGACAGCGCGCCCGGGATGCCCGACGGGCCGGCGCCGGCGCCTTGCGTTTCCGAGGTCTGCTGGCTGCGGATGGCCTGCGGCTCGGGCGGCGAGTTCGGCTTGTACATCTCGGCCGCGGTATCGACCTGGGCGAAGTCCACCTCGGCGGTCGCTTCGGCGCGCACATTGCCCTCGCCGACCAGCGGCTTGATGATCGATTCGACCTGCTTGATGATGTTCTGCTGGACCTGGTCGACGTATTTCAGCTGGGTCGGGTCCAGGGTCTTGCCGCCCGCGCCCTTGTTGGCCTGCTCGGACAGCAGGGTGCCGTTCTGGTCGACCACGGTCACGTTGCCGATGGTCAGTTCAGGCACGCTGGACGCGACCAGGTGCGAGATGGCGCTGACCTGGCCCTGGTCCAGGGCGCGGCCCGGCTGGAGGTTGAGCAGCACCGAGGCGGTCGGCTTTTGCTGGTCGCGCACGAACACGGACGGCTTCGGCAGCGCCAGGTGGACGCGCGCGGCGCTCACCGAGCCCAGCGACTGGATCGAACGCGCCAGCTCGCCTTCGAGCGAGCGCTGGTAATTGACCTGTTCCAGGAACTGGGACACGCCCAGCTTCTGGTTTTCCATCAGCTCGAAGCCGACATTGCCGCCCTTCGGCAGGCCTTGCGCGGCCAGCTTCAGGCGCAGGTCGTGGATCTGCTCGCTAGGGACCAGGATCGCGCTGCCGCCTTCGGAAAACTTGTACTGCACCCCCATCTGGTCGAGCGATGCGGTGATGGCGCCACCGTCGCGGTCGCTGTAATTGGAGAACAGCACGCGATACTCGGGCGCCTGGCTCCACATCCAGACAGCGATCATCAGCGCCAGAATCAGCGCGATGCCGCCGCCGATGGCGACGCGCTTGCCCATGGTCGTCTGGAAAAACGACGGGGGCGCAGCCGGGGGCTGGCCCTGGGTGGTGTCGAGAAGGTCTTCCGCAGTTGCTGCCATGTTCGATGGATTCAGGTGAATGGGTGGGGACAGGCAGCATTATGGAGCCCTGGGGCAACATTCAAACCCCGAAATAGGGGGCGTTTACCGCTTTAACTCATACGTGAAATGGGCGCCCGCACTGCTATTCTGCTTTCCTGAGTGCATTTGTAGATGATTCTACAAGGCAATAACATGCAGGAGGGTAACATGAGTATTGGCGGTATCGGCGGCATCGACAGCAGCCGCATCCAGGCCATGATGGAGCAGCTCAAGGCGGCGGCCACCAAGCCGGAATCGGCGGGGCCGGTTGCCCCTGGTGGGCTCGGCAATGCCAGCGCGGTGGGCGGCAAGTCCGCGGTCAAGCTCGACTTCGCGGAAGCCTTGCACAATTCCCTGCAGGGCGTGAGCAACCGCTCGGCCGAGGCGCAGGCGCTGAGCCGGCGCTTCACCATGGGCGACGACACGGTCAGCCTGTCGGACACCATGGTCGCGATGCAGAAATCGAGCATCGCCTTCCAGGCGACGGTGCAGGTGCGTAACAAGCTGGTGTCGGCCTATCACGACATCATGAACATGCAGGTGTGATGCCGGCGGCGGGAGGTCGAGCCAGGCCAGGCATGGCCGACCGTCCCGTGGTGCCGGAGGCGCCGGGAGACTTCTGCGAGCAGAAATCCCCGGGCGTCCTCCGGCAGCGCTGCTTTCTAGATCTGCTCGACGTTCCCGCCGGTGGGAACGCCCTGGCCGGACTTGTAGGCCCCCAGTTCCACGTCCCCGACGGGCACCCGGTTGGTGGTCGCATAAGCCACCTGGGCCGCCTGGGTGAAGGCGCCGCTCTCGACGTGCGACACGTGCGGCTGGGTCTGGCGCCGGTAGTAGGTGATTGCCGGCAGCCTGCCGGAACTGGTTTTCTGGGTCATGTAAAGAGGCATGTCATCTCCATAATGCCTGAAGAGCGAAGGGGTTGAGGGAAGCGCCGTGGCCGATGGCGTGCTCAGGCGCTTTTACCCATGGTGATCGGCACCACGGCGATGACCTTGGGCGAGTTGGTGTTGTCGGTGATGGTGATCGAGGTCTTGTCGGCGGACATCGTCACATCCTGGCTGAAGCTGCTGGCGCCTTGCGACATATTGGCCTGGGCGCTCCAGCAGAAGCCGCCGATGGAAATGCTGCTCGCGCTGTTCTGCGACATCTTCGAGAACAGCGCCTGGATGCTCTGGGTGTCCGACGTCAGGGTCACCGAGGGCTTGAGCACCACCAGCAGCTTGCCGGCGCGCAGGTTCAGGATGCCATCGGGGCCGAACAGCTGCTTGTTGGCCAGGGCCGAGGTCGGCGAAACCTGGTCGTAGAAGTCGGCCACGATGCTCGAATCGAACCAGGCCCCGGGGACGATCGAAAACAGCTGGGCAGCCTGCGCGGTATAGGTCATGGTCATGCCCTGGACCAGGCTCGTGTAATCCTGGGCGTCGCTCGATTGCGAATACGAGGTCGAGGCCGAACCGCCCCAGAAGAATGCGTCGTAGGTGCCGGACGCCGAGACGTCCAGGAAGCTGCTGACCACCAGGTTGCTGCTGTTGGAATCGTCGAGCTTGATGGTCATCGAGATCTGCGGCGGCGCGCTGCTGGCCAGCGTCTGGAGTGCGCTCACGTACCAGTCGTTGAGGCCGGGTGTGATGACGTATGCCGGCTGCAGATTGCCGGATGGATCGGCGATGCCGTTGCCCGCTGCGGGGCTCAGCACCACCTTGGCCTGGGCGCCGGAAATGGTCTGGTAGTCCGGGCCGCCGACCTGCTCCAGGGCCTGGTTGTACAGGGTAACCTGGGCGGAGACCGCGTTCTGGGCGCTGGTGATCACCTGGTTCCAGCCGTTCTGCTGATACCACTGGGTATAGGTGGACTGGGCCGACGGCGGCAGGCTGGACTGGGCCGTGTTGAAGGCGACCCAGGCGGTCATGCAATTGGTGGTCGTCGTCGACAGCGCCTTCTGGGCAGCGATGACCTTGGCCCCATAGCCGTCGGCGATCTGCTGCAGCGCCGGATTCCCGCCCTTGAGGGCGATGGCGAACAGGAAGGCCTTGTACTGGTCGTAGAAATTCATCGACGACGCCGTGTACGACGGCGACCATGCCGGCATGACGTTGGCCCAGTTCTCCAGCCCGTTTACCACGGTGCTGCCCGGCACCGGCGGGGTGCCGGCGGCAGCCGGCAGGCCGGTCACGTCCATGTACTGCCAGTCGGCGTTGGTGAGCCCGCCGGTAGGCATCAAGGTTTTCGGGTCGAGGCCGGCCCCGGCGCTCGACGAGTTCAGTCCCTGGACGAATTTTTGCCACATGATGCTTGCTTGATTGACAGCCATGATCGTTCTCCAGAAAGTTGCGAGGACTTCGTGTGTTCCCCAGTGGTTGGAATGGACCGGCGTCAAGCTGCCGGCCGGTGCGGCCGCCAGCGCGGTCCGCAGGCCATCTATCGCAAGGGGTGTGCCAGCGCCGCACGCAAGGCTGTCGCGCGCATGAAGAGGCGATTTCATGCGCGGCGCATGCGAACAGGGCGTTATGTGGCTGGTTTACCGCTTTCGGCATTGTCAAGGGAGTGTAAAATCGACTTCCTGTTTCCACGACATATACATCGCCAGGGACCCGGACATGGCCGCTGTGAGGACCGCGCATGCATGACCTCAATGACGCCCGTACGCTGACCGCGCCGTTGATGCACGCGGACGGCGCCGCCAGCCGTTTGCTGACCCTGACCATCCTCTGGCATCCGGACGCCGCCCGCATCGGCGAGCAGTGCATCGCCAGCGCGCCCGGCGGCGTGCTGGAACTGAGCCGCTACGCGCCGCTGTTCAGCCGTCCCGGCGCCGCAGGCCTGCCGCTCGGGCATGGCGCCATCTCGCGCGAGCCGCTGCGCATCGTGCGCGTCGACGACGGCGTCTCGCTGCAGGCGCCGCTGAGCCGCATGACCACCGAATTGAATGGCCGCGAGATCGGCGCCGGCGTGGCGCTGGACCACGCCGACCTCGAACGCGGCCAGGTGATCGCGCTGGGACGGACCGTGCTGCTGTGCCTGCACTGGAGTACGGTGCTGCCGAAAGCGAACGAGGTGCGCGGCCTGCACGGCGTCGGCAGCGCCGCCGTCATGCTGCGCGACCAGATCCGCATGGTGGCCCGCAGCGATCTGCCGGTGCTGTTGCTGGGGGAAACCGGGACCGGCAAGGAAGTGGTGGCGCGCGCCATTCATGCGCTCGGCGCACGCGCCGACGCCAGGCTGGTGACGGTCAATATGGCGGCCCTGAACGAGTCGCTGGCCGCGGCTGAACTGTTCGGCGCGGTCAAGGGCGCCTACACCGGCGCCCAGGGCGAGCGCAAGGGGCTGTTCGGCGAGGCCAACGGGGCGACCCTGTTCCTCGATGAAGTCGGCAACGCCCCCGCCTGCGTCCAGCCGATGCTGCTGCGGGTGCTGGAGGGCGGCGACTATCGGCCGCTGGGATCGGCGCAAGAGCTGCGCTCGACCGCGCGCATCCTGGCGGCGACCGACCAGCGCCTGGACGGCTCGCACTTCAACCAGGCCTTGTTGCGCCGCCTGGAAGGCGTGATCATCCAGTTGGCGCCGCTGCGCAGCCGGCGCGAGGACATCGGCGTGCTGATCCGGCAGCTGTATCCGGCCGACGATGGGCGCGTGGACCTGCCGTGTTCACTGGTGGCCGAACTGGCGTGCTACGACTGGCCGGGCAATGTGCGCCAGCTGGCGCGCGTCCTGCAGCGCGCCGCGCTGATGGTCAGGAGCGGCGTCACGCCGCGCTTCGACCAGCTGGTGCAAGAGCCGCCCGCGGCCGATGCCGGCAAGCTCGCGGGGGCGCGCGCGGCGCGCCGCAAGCCCTCCGCGCTGAGCGACGATGAACTGGTCGCGGCGCTGTCGCGCCACGGCTGGATCCTGCGCAGCACCGCCGAGTCGCTCGGCATCTCCCGCCCCAGCCTGTACAAGCTGCTCGACCGGCACCCGTTGATCCGGCGCGCCGAAGGCATCGAGGCCGGGGAGATCGGCCGTGCCTGGGCAGGGGCGCAGGGCGACGTCGAGCGCTGCGCCGCGGCCCTCAAGACACTGGCCGCGCCGCTGCGCCGCCAGCTCAACAAACTGGGGCTGCTGGAGCGTTCAGGCGCGAATCGAACCGACCTGTAGCTCCGGATCGGGCACGAAATAGAACGAGGTGGTGCTGTCCGCGTGGGCCACGGTAAACGCGATGCTGAATCCCCACAGCCCGGTCGACGTGCCGACCTTGAGCTTCATCGTCTGGCTCAGGTCGATCAACGCGCCTTCCTCGAACGGCGCGCCCTTGGTCTGGTCGGACTGGGAGCCGGACAGCAACACCGATTGCACCACTGCGCCGCCGCTGTCGTCGGCCTCGGGCTGGATGGAGAAGGCGATGCTGTCGCTGGTGTACACCTTGCAGGTGTCGATGTCGTCGGCGCCATCGAATTTCCAGCGGATCTGCCGGTCCGCCTTGCTGTAGTAGACCTGGAAGGTGTGGTCGGTGGTCGGAACTGGCTGACTGATTTCGCTCATGGTATCGCCTTTCTGGTGGAAGAAACGGACAGGATGGGGCAAGGAGAGTTCAGGGATGGCGGTAGCGCAGGTCGCGCCGCAGTGCCAGCAGGTCGGGTTCGGCGTCGATGAAGGCGGCGGGATATCCCAGCCGCCGGGCGCTGGCGATCGATTCCAGCGCCAGCTCGCGCTCGCCCAGCAATTCACGCACCAGGCCGGCGCGGAACTGCACGTCGGCGCTGTCGGGCGCGAGCTCTGTGGCGCGCGCCGCCAGCTGCATGCCCGCGTCCCGGTCGCCGCTGCGGGCGGCGTACAACCCCATCCGCGAGACCAGGGTCGCATCGTGCGGCGCGCGCTGCAGGATGGGCGCGAGCAGGCGGCGCGCTTCGCCGTAGGCCTGGCGGGCCTCGGCCTCGCGTCCCGGAATCCAGAGCAGGGTGTCGGCCAGGTTGGCCCAGTTGAGGTATTCGCCCGGCGCCCCGCGCACCGGCGACACCGCATGCTCGAAGGCGGCGGCGGCGCCGACGTAGTCGCCGCGCAGGAACAGCGCGTTGCCGAGGTTGGCGTACAGGGTGGCGCTCGGGCGCACCTGCAATCCCTGCTGCAGCACGCGCAGGGCCTCGTCGGCGCGGCCCTGGCGCAGGAGGGCGGCATTCAGGTTGGCATAGCCGGCGACCGCGTCGGGCTGCACGGCGATGCTGCGGCGGAAGGCCTGCTCGGCGCCGGCATGATCGCCGCGCTCGTAGAGCAGGCTGCCCAATTCGTCGAAGAACACGCGCTCGCGCGGAAAGCGGGCCTGGGCCAGCCGCAGCGTCTCGAACGCCTGCGCGTCGCGCCCCGCGTGGCGCAGCAGTTGGGCCTTGCCGTACCAGGCGAAGAAATCGGCCGGGTCGAGCTGCAGCGCGCGCTCGAAGGCCTGTCCGGCGCGTTCGTGCTGTCTCTGGCTGGCGAGCACCCAGCCGCGGGCGATGTGCGCCAGCGCCAGCTGATCGTTCAGCTTCATGGCTTGCTGGGCGCTGGCGTCGGCCTTGCGCAGCCAGACCTCGTCCTGGGTGTCGCCGCGGTAGCGCAGCGTCTGCACCAGGGCCATGCCGGCCGCCGCCGCCGCGTGGCCGCCGTCGCCTGCCAGCAGCGCGCTGAAGTGACGCTCGGCCGCCTCCAGGCTG
Organism: Massilia timonae CCUG 45783; assembly: GCF_000315425.1. Lineage (GTDB taxonomy): Bacteria > Pseudomonadota > Gammaproteobacteria > Burkholderiales > Burkholderiaceae_D > Telluria > Telluria timonae. Next base: position 2,293,358 of record NZ_JH992922.1, read on the forward strand.
CCGGGACGGTCGAAATGTTTCAGGGCCGCCAGCCCCCGCTGCATCGCGAGCGCCGGCGAATCGACCGGTGCGGGCGCCGCCGGATGGACCGGCGCGCGCGCCGCGGATTCGGTCCCGAGCCGCCATATGCCGCCGGCCAGCACGAGCGCCAACAGCACCGCCGCCGGCCCCTGCCAGCGGCGGCGCGGCGACGGCGGCGGATGCGGCGCGTCCAGGGGCGCGATCCCGGCCAGCCGCTGCACCACCTGCGCCATGCCGGGCAGCCGCTGCGCCGGCTGCTGCGCCGTCATGTCCCGGATCAGGGCCACCAGCGGCGCATCGATGGTCTCGGGATAGTGCCAGCTGGCCGAGCTCGACTGCATATGCGCGGCCGCCAGCGCCAGGCCGCTGAGGTGGCTGTGCGGGCGGGTTCTGGCCAGCAGTTCGTACAGCAGCACGCCGACGGCGTAGATATCGCACAGGGCATCGGCGCGGTGTCCGAGCAGGCGTTCCGGCGCCATGTAGGCGATGGTCCCGACCGGCCCGGTCGATTCGACCGCGCCGGTGGCCAGCTGGTCGCAGCGCGAGGCCAGGCCGAAGTCGAGGATCCGCACCTTCCCGGATGGCTCGACCATCAGGTTGGAGGGCTTCAGGTCGCCGTGCACCAGGCCTGCCGCGTGGGCATCCTGCATGGCGGCGGCGATCTGGCCGATCCAGTCGAGCGCCGTGGCGCGGGCGATGCGGCTTTTCTGGGCCAGCTGCCCGATGGTGCGGCCCTGCACCAGTTCCATCACGATCGACGCGCCGGACGCATCTTCTTCGATGGCATACACGGTGACGAAAGACGGGTGGTGCAGCGACGCCGCCATGCGCGCTTCATGCAGCGGGTCGGCGTGGGCGGCCGCATGGGCGGCGCGTTCGATGCGCTTGATCGCCACGCTGCGCTGCAGCTTGTTGTCCCAGGCCTCGTACACCTCGCCATAGCCCCCGGCGCCGAGGCGCGCGCCCAGTTCGTAATGGCTGGGAAGCGCCGTGCTTGCCGGTAGCGCTTCCGCCGGCATTTCGCTGAAAGAGCAGAGCTTTGCGATCATGGAAAGTCGCGCATGGTTATCGGGTGGGGCGCCGGCGCACCTTATGCCAGGCGCCTGTCATGGCCATTACAGCGATCTTGCGCGGTCAGCGGCAGGATGTTTTCCGCTACATGACTACCTGAAATTTCAGAACATCAAGATCAAGGTGCATAGTACGTAAAACCGGCTCCAGGGAAAATTTTGTCGGATTGACCGTTGATTTTTATCAAAAGCTGGCGATCCCAGTGCTCCCACAGCGTGCCGCCAGCGCCAGTTCCTGTGCTGGCGTAATACCGCCGGGTGCCATTGTGGTCAGGGATCGCCGGGCGTTTTCAGGCCGGCGTCGCCAGCTTCAGTCCGATGATGCCGGCCGCGATCAGGCTGATGCAGGCGATGCGCGCCAGGTTGGCCGACTCGCCGAACAGGACGATGCCCACCAGGGCGGTGCCGACCGCGCCGATGCCGGTCCAGATCGCATAGGCCGTTCCCAGCGGCAGCGTCTTCATCGCCTGCGACAGCAGGCCGAAACTGATCGCCATCGCCACCACGGTGCCGACCGTGGGCCACAGGCGGGTGAATCCTTCCGTGTACTTCAGGCCGACCGCCCAGCACACCTCGAACAACCCTGCCAGAAACAATACCAACCACACCATGATGCTCTCCTCGACTGGACGCGGCAGACGTTGCCGCTGATAAAAAGCGCATCTTATGTGAATCAGGGTGATGGAAAAAGTCAGCAGCTGTCAGTATGATTGATAGATGGCTTTCGATCTCGACCATTTGCGCATCCTGCTCGCCGCTGTCGATGGCGGCTCGTTCTCGGCCGCCGCGCGCGCGCTTGGGCGCGTCCCTTCGGCCATCAGCATGTCCATCGCCAACCTGGAAGCCGAACTCGGCCTGGAACTGTTCGACCGCAGCGGCCGCGAGCCGCGTCCCACCGACCACGCGCTGGCCTTGCTGCCGCAGGCGCGGCTGCTGGTCGAGCAATTGCGGCTGCTGAACCAGCACGCGCTGTCGCTGAGCCAGGACCTCGAGCCTTCGTTGACCCTGGTGCTGGTGCCCGAGCTGATGGCCGCCGCGCCCTGGCACGATGCGCTGCGGGTCCTGTCCGACGAGTTTCCCTTGCTGGAAGTGAATGTGCTGAGCGCCGCGCAAGCCGATGCCCTGGCGATGTTGCAGGATGGCCGCGCCGACCTGGCGCTGGTGTTCGAGCGCTACGGCATGGATCCGCGCGAAGGTTTCCAGGAAGTGGCCCAGGAAACCCTGGTGGCGGTGCTGGCGCCTGACCACCCCTTGCTGGCGCGCGTGCCGGCCGGCGCGATCCGCGACCAGCACCTGCTGGGCGAGCGCCAGATCGTGATGGCCGGCCGCCATGCCGACCAGGTCGACAAGCGCATCGCCATGTCGCGCCTGCAGTGGAAGACCGACAATCCGGTCGCCGCGCTGAGCCTGGTAACCGCGGGGCTGGGCTGGGCCTGGCTGCCCGCCGGCTTCGTGCGTGCGCCGCTGGCGGATGGCCAGCTGTTGCAAATCCCTTCCGCCAATTTCACCAACATCATGAAGTTGTTCGTCGACGTGGTGTGGGCGAACAGCCGTCCCCAGGGCCTGGCGGCACGCCGCTTCGTGACCCTGCTGAACGAGCGCCGCACGCATTCGTCCTGACGCGGTAGATGGAGGAAGCGCGGTCGACGCTGAAGGTTCAGGCGGCCTTGCGCCGGTGCACCGTGACCGGCATGTCGCGCGGACGCGGCTCGGGCAGCAGGGAAGCGAGGGTGTGACGGTCGAGTTCGGCCAGATAGGCGGCGGTGGCATTGCCCAGCACGCTCTTCAGGCCGCAAGCCTTGACCAGGCCGCACGGCGTGCCGTTGGGGTCGAAGCACTCGGCCATGTAGAAGTCGCTCTCGCTCATGCGTACGATGGCGCCGATATTGATGTCCTTCGGTTCGTGCGCCAGGCGAAAACCGCCGTTGCGGCCACGAATGGTTTCGATCGTGCCATTGCGTGCGAGCTCGTTCACCACCTTCATCAGGTGGTTTTTAGAGATGCTGTGCAGGTCTGCGATCTCCTGGATCGTCACCAGGCGGCCGGGATTGCTGCCCAGGTGCAGCAGCGTGCGCAACGTGTAATCGGTGAAGGAGGTCAGACGCATGATCGCCCAAGTATAACGCATTCGCATGCCAGCCTATCGAAGCGCCGCCCGGCGCCTGCCGGCGCATTTTTTACATGGTTTAACTTGCCGGACTTAACTTGTCGTTCCAATATGAACGAACGGGTAGCGTGCCCGACGCAGCCACATCAGGAGTACACCATGCCGACCATCCCATCCGCCGTTCATATCATCCACACCGATCCGGTGATGACCGCCGGCCTGCACGCCATCCTGGCCGGCCGCCAGGAATGGCGCGTCAGCACCCACCCGAGCCAGCCGGAGGCGCGGCAGGTGGCGCGGATGCTGGTCGCCGACTACGACACCGGCCTCGCGCTGGCGCGCCGGCCCGAGCACGCGGGCCTGCGCCGGCCCAGTGTCCTGATCGTCACCCAGCTCGACAAGGAATGGGAGGTGCGCCTCGCGATGGACGCGGGCGTGCAGGGCTATGTGCTGCAGTCGTGCAGCCAGGACGAGCTGCTCGAGGCGGTCGCGTCGCTGGTCCAGGGCCAGCGCTACCTGAGCGAATCGGTGACGCGCAGCGTGGCCGCTAGCCTCAGCCGCGAAACCCTGACCGGCCGCGAGACCGACGTGCTGCAATTGCTGGCCGAGGGCTGCTGCAACAAGTCGATTGCGCGCAGGCTGGGCATCGGCGTCGGCACCGTCAAGACCCATGTGAAGGGCGTGATGAGCAAGCTCGACGCCACCGCACGCACCCATGCGGTGGTGGTGGCCACGCAGCGCGGCCTGATCCGTCCGGGCAGCGGCATCCGCAGCGCCTGTAACTGATCGATCGGAATGCGGCCCCCGATGGTCCTGGGGCAAGCAAAGGAACACGACGGGCTCTCAGATGAGTCCGAGAGTCAGGGCCTTGAGAGTGGCGGCGGCGCGGGTCGAGCAATCGAGCTTGCGGAAGATGCTCTCGACGTGGGTGCGCACGGTGCTGGGGCTGATGCGCATGGCGCGCGCGGCCTCCTTGTTGCTCTCCCCGAGGCTGATGCGCTGCAAGACCTCGGCCTCGCGCGCCGACAGCGTGGCGCGCACCGGCGCGCCGGCGCTGCCGTGCGCGCCACCTGCGGCCCCCGCGCCCGCCGTTCCCGTTCCATGTGCCGGCGTGGGGCGGACGCCCGCCGCCGCGGCCAGCACGGCGTCGACCGTGGCGCGGTCGAAGCGGCCGCCCGTCACCTGGGCCTCGAGCAGGGCGATAGCCGCCGCCGGCTCGTGGGCTGCGCGCCATGGCCGTGGCGAGCGCAGCGCCGCCCAGGCGGCGGCCACGCCCAGCAGGCGCTGCGGCGCGCCGAGGGCGCTCGCGTCCAGGCTGCGAAAGTAGCCGCTGCCGTCCAGCCGCTCGTAGACGTGCGAGGCCAGTTGCGCGTCCGGCCCCAGGCCGTCGATGCGGCTGCCGGCGCGCGCGGTCCAGTAGGGCACCAGGCGCACCGCTTCCCAGTCGGCGGCGCTCAACCTGCCGCTGCGTTCCCACACCGTGTTGGTCACCGCCGCGCGCCCGATCCCGTGCAGCAGGGCGGCGCGCGCAACAAGGCGCTGCTGCGCCTCGGGCAGGCCCGCCAGCTGCGCCGCCTCCTGCGCCAGCAGCGCGACGCGGCGCGAATAGCCAGCCAGCCAGGGCAGTTTCAGTTCGATCATGTCGGCCACCAGGGTGAGCGGCGCCGACACCGGAAGAAAATCCGGCTGCGGCGATGGCGCTTCGGTGGACTCCAGCTCGTCGAGCCAGGCGCGCGCGTGCGGCGCCACGAGCGCCACCAGGCGCGCCGGGTACTTGACGTCGCCCAGCTGCGCGATCATGTCCAGCGCGCGCTCGACGCCATGCACGCGCGCCAGGATCTCGAGGTCGCCGCCCAGCGCCGCGTGGTACACCACGTTCGGCACTTCGTCGCCGCGCAGGCGGAGCGGAACGCCGCTGCCGTCATAGTGCTCCCACACGTGGCGCAAGCCGCTTTCGACCGCGGCCGGCAAGCCCAACATGGCGGCGATGTCGCCCGCGACTTCGCAGTGGACTTCGGCCAGCCCGGTGGTGTCGGAGAGGCGCGCCGCCTGCCGGGCATCGAGGGTGCGGCTCATCAGCGCGTGGCGCGCGCCGACGTCGTCGCCCAGCATCGCGGCGAAGCCGGCCGCGTTGGCGGTGCAGCCCGACCAGCGCAGCAGCGCCACCATGCGCGCGTGCTCGCAGGCCGCGGCGTTGGCGCCGGCCGCCGCCGCCACGCGCGCGGCCAGGCGCGCGGCGCGCTCCGACCCGTCGATCGGCTGGCCCATGCTCAGGTCGCCGACGATGGCGAGCAGTCCCATGGCCTGGGACAGGGTTGCGGTGTCGTGGCCGTGCAGGGCAGCCGCGGGAAGCGACAGGGAGGGGGCGGATGCGCGCGCGGCCGGGTCCATCGATCGTCGTTTAATGGGGGGCATGTCCGATGCGGCGCCGGCGCCTGTTACACGGCGCCGGCGCCGCAGGCCGCCTGAAGGTTCAGGCCAGGCCGGCGAGCTTCGCGTTGCGTTCGCGTTCGAGCTTGGTGATGTAGCGCTGCACCGCGGCCAGGCCGCCGCGCGAGATGTCGACGAACTGGCAGCCCAGGCGGCGGCTGGTCTTGTGGTTCAGCAGGGTGAGGTCGAGCGAGTTGCGGATCTCGAGCGAGGTCGCGATCGGCCCGATCTCGGGCAGCTCGATGCGGCAGCCCTCGATCACGCGGCCGACGCTGGCGCTTAGCTGGAGCTTGTTGTCGAGCAGGGCGACGCCGCCGACGCTGATGTCGTGCAGCGGGAACACGCCCATGCCGCCGCCGGCGTCCATCGGCACCGGCACCAGCGCGCGCACCGGATTGCTGACCGGGGTCGGCATGCGGTAGTACTCGCGCCGCTGCAGGCGGATCAGGGTGGGCGGGATATCGGCGCGCAGCGCGGGCTCGCCGCGCCAGGTGGTGGGGCCCAGGCCGTCGGCGCCGAACAGGATGCGGATCTTGTCGAGCGTGGTTTCGCATTTCACGCGGCCGGCGGCCACGATGCGCTCGTTCTGGGCGCGCTCCACCGAGCGGTCCAGCACCACGGTGCCGCTGTCCTCGTCGACCGCCAGGATCGAGGTGACGCAGACGTCGGCCTCGCCCTTGATCAGCATGCGAATCAGCTGGTTCTTTTCTCCGATCTGGCGCAGCAGGGCCACGATCTCGCGGCGGGATCCGACTTCGTAGTCGTGCCAGTCTTCCAGTTCTGCTTCAATCATCGCTTGCATCTGTCCTTGCCGCTAATTCCGTTGGGAGGTGGGGCGTCGGATCGGGCGCGGGAGGCAACAGCCCACCATGTTGTCGAGCCGACTCTATATGATATAGCCATGCCAACAGTTCCGCAATTGCCCGATACAGGGCGGGCGGAATCTCGCGGTCGAGATCGACCTGCATCAGCAGCGACACCAGCTCCTTCGATTCGTGCACGAACACGCCGGCATCCTGGGCGCGCCGGATGATCTGCTCGGCGACCATGCCGGAACCCTTGGCCACCACGGTTGGCGCGCGCTCGCCTGCCCCATAGGCCAGCGCCACGGCGTTCTGGCGCCGCTTGTCGGCCGATTCAGGCATCGCCCGCATCCTTCGCATCCGGCTTGCCGGCGCGCGCGCGCGCATCGAAGCCGGCCAGCGGCGTGCCCACCGCATCGAGGGCGCTCGCCAGTTCCGGCATGTGCTCGCGCAGCAGGCCGGCGGTGGCGTCGTCGGCCGCCGCGAACTGCACCTGCAGGCTTCCGTTCACCATGCGCAGCTGCGCCTCGAGTTCGCCCAGCTGCGGAAAGCGCAGGCGCAGGCGCGAGTGCCAGATGGCCTGCTCGCCGCCGCCATCGCCATGGGCCTCGCGCTGCACGTCCCATTCCATCGGCTGGCCCGGCCACAGCTGGCCCTTCCAGGCCAGGTGCGATTGCTCCTGGGCCGCCAGCTGCATGCTGATGAATTGCGCAGTCGCGGGATCCTGCGCATTTGGGCGTGCGCCGCCCTGCGCAGCCTGCTGCTGCGGCTCGTTCGCCAGTTCGGACAGGGGCAGGGCGCCACGCGCCCATTCGGCCACGTGCGATTCGTAGAACAGGCCGCTCTTGCCGAACGCCTGCTGCAGGCCGGCGGCAAGCAGGGCCGGATCGGTGCCGGGGCCGGGCGCCAGCGGCGCGCGGCCGACGATGCTCGAGAGCTGGCTGTCGGCCTTCTGGGCCGCGGCCAGCACGCCGGCCAGGGCCTGGGCGGTGGGACTCAAGGTGGTGTTCTTCGCCTCGGTGCCGCCGGCGAACGCTTGCGCGCCGAGCGCGGCGCCGGATGCCAGCAGGGCGCCGGCGCGGCCGACGGCGGCGCCTTCGCGGTACGACAGCGGCGCATGCGCGCCGTCGGCGTCTTCTTGCGGCGCGGGGCCGGCTTCGGCAAAGGCGGTCGTTGTTTGCGATCCGACCTGGAAGGTGGGGCGCGGATGCAGGCCGACCAGGGTCATCGGCACGTCGGCGCCGACCTGGGCGCCGGGAGGCAGCTGCATGCGGGCCTGGGTGTCGGCGAACTTGACGACGAAGGTGCCATCCAGCAGCCGGGCCTGGACCGCGCCGTGGATGGCCTTGCCCAGCAGCGGCGCGATCTCGCGCGCGAACGCCTGCTGGCGCGGATCGGCGGCCTGCTCGGCCGGCCGGGCCGCAGTGACAGGCGTGACGCTGCCGACGAGTTCACGCGGCAGCATCCAGCCCTCCCATCATCAGACGCCGTAGGCGCGCACGACGCGGCGTTCGGTCGAGGTGCTCTTCATCAGCGACGACAGGTGCGCCATCCATGGCGTGGTGAGGTCGCGGATCTGGCGGTCGGTGTCGAGCATGCGGCGGATCGCGTTGACCTTGCGCAGGCGCTCCTGGCCGCCCAGCGGCGCGCCGCCTTCATTCGCTTTCAACCGATTCGCATGGCGCGCGCATTCCTGCTCCAGTTCGGCCAGGCGGTCCCACTCGTTGGCGCTGGCCGCATCGAGCATGCGCTCGGTGATGCCGACCATGGTTTCATAGGTGGTCACGACTTCCTGTCCGCTCATCGTCATCGTCGTCATCTCTCTCAGGCGCTCATCAGGGTAGGGGCTTTCTGGATCGCGGGCGGCATCGGCTCGGCCGCGGCCTGCTGCTCGCCGATCTGGACCCAGGCTTCGCGCAGGTTCGCCATCAGGCCGTGAATCTCTTCGACGATGGCGGCGTCGTTCTTGATGTTCGCTTCCAGCAGGCGGCGGCTCATGTAGTCGTACAGGGCGTCGAGATTGGCGGCGATTTCGCCGCCGGCCTTCTTGTCGAGCGAGGCGCGCAGGCCGTTGTCGATGATCGTGATGGCCTTCGAGATCGAGGCGCCCTTGGTGGCGATGTTCGACGACTTGATGCCGTTGATCGCGCTGAGCAGGGCGACGATCACGCCGTCGTACAGCATGACCACCAGCTTGTGCGGCGAGGCCGAAGCGACGCCGGTTTCCAGGCCGACCGTGGCATAAGCGCCGACGCCGCGTTTAGGGGTTCCAAACATGTGATTCTCCAGTGATGCTCAATTAACCCCAGTTGGCCGACAGGGTCGCCAGCTGCTGGGTAAGATAGTTAGAGGTCGACTGCATCGAGGCCAGCATGGCGTCGAGCGCGACGAACTGCGCGCGGTAGCGCTTTTCCATGCTTTCCAGGCGCGTCTCGAAGCGCGAACGCTGTTCGGCAACCGACTTGATCGAGGCGTTCAGGCCGTCGGTCTTGCTCTTGAGCAGACTGTCCTTGCCGACGAAGCCGGTCGCCAGGTTGTTGAGCTGGTAGGCGAAGCCCTGCGAAAAGGTGACCGAGCCGCGGTCGCCCACCAGGCCGCCGGTGATCGACACCTGGATGCCTTCGGCAGACGAGCCGGGCGCTGCGGTCAGCGATTGACCATTGCCGGTGGCGGCGACGCCGCCGATGGTGCCTTCGACGTCCTTGCCCTTGGTCGGGGTCGCGCCGCCGAAGATGCTGTCGACCGGGCTGCCGCTGACGCCGGCGATCGAGATATTCGACACATCGCCGTACTTGCTCGACGACAGCGTCAGGCGGCCATCGTCGCCGACCGAGGCCTCGACCGTGTCGCCGGCGCCGGCGAAGGTGGAGTTGCCGTTGATCGCGGAGCGGATCAGCGCGGCCAGGTCGTCGTTGCTGTAGGTGCCGGCCTGGAGCTTGATTTCCTGCGTCTTGCTTTCGGTGACCGGGTCGGTCTGGTTCAGCGTGACGCGCCAGACGGTGTTCGGGGCGATCGTGGTCGAGCCGGTGAGGGCGGCGCTGCTGACCAGGTTGCCCTGGGTCGCCAGGCTGGTGATGCTGATCGCATACGTGCCCGGCTTGGTGGCTGCGCTCGACTTGTCGAACTTGATTATGTTGTCGGTGGTCGAGCCCATTGCCGCGAACAGGCCGCCGAAGTCGGCCGCGTTCTCGGTGATCGCTTTGTTGAGCTTGGTCGAATCCACCTTCAGGCTGCCGTCCTGCTGGAAACCGATGCCAATCTGCGTCAGCGAGTTCAGCTTGCCGCCGGTGCCTTCCATCACGGCGCTGATCTGGCGCCGCAACTGGCTCTGGATCGAACGCACGCTGGCGTCGCCCTGCAGGATCCCGCCCGTGCCGGTTTCGGCGTTGTAGCTGGTAAGGCCGGTAATCGTCTTGTTCAGGTCGTTGTATGCCTTGACGAAGTCGTTCACCGCAGTGGTGATCGCCGCCGTATCCTTGGACACGGTGAGCGTCGTGCTGCCGAGCGAGGTGACGTCCAGCGTTACACCCTGGATCGCATCCGTGACAGTGGTGCTGTCGCTCTTGATCTCGATGCCGTTCATGTTCAGCTTCGTGCTCTGGGCGCCGGCCGTCTGCGTCAGGTTCTGCACGCCCGCCGGGTCGTAGCCGAGCATGGCGGCAATGGCTGGATCGCCCGCATCGCCGTCCTCGCCGGCGACGCTGATCTTCATCGTCGTTGCCTCGCCGGTCTTGTTCGAGGTCAGCACAAGGTGGTAGGGCTTGGCGCTGCCATCCGACACGATGGTCGCCGTGACACCCATGTCGGCCTTGTTGATGGCGTCGCGGATGCCCTGCAGCGACTGGTCGCCCGCTTCCAGGGTGATGGTCTTGCTGTTGATGGCGCCGTTGAGCGAGAAAGCGGAGTCCAAATGGGAGCCGACGCTGCCCGCGGTAAAGCCGGCGGCAGCCGGGTTGGTGCCGCCGACCACGATCTGGTTGCCGTCGTTCGAGCGCAGGGTGACGCCGGCCGTCGCACTGAAAGTCGAACCCGCATTGGCATCGGCAGGGTCCTTGCCGATGCCGCCGCGCACGGTCCCGGTCACGGTCTCCGTGATGTCGATGGTCGAGCCGTCGGACGCGGTGAACTGCAGCGTGCCGTCTTCGGCGCTGCCGCTGACGGTGATGTTGGCGGCCGCCAGCGCATTGCGGGTGCCGGCGCTGGCCAGGGCGGTATCGAGGTCGGTCGCGGTCAGTGGCGCACTGCTGCTGTTCAGGCTGGCCAGCTGCACGCCGGCGACCGACAGCGCATAGCTGGCGCCGTTGTCCATGCTGACCTGGCCGAAGTTGTCGAACAGGCCGCTCTGGGTGGTGGTGGTGCCGGCGGTGGCGACGACGCCGGTCTTGTCGCTCTGTGCATTGATGGCCTCGGCCAGGGCGCGCGCGCTGCGCGTGGTCGGACCGGTGCTGATCGCGATCCCGTTCAGGCTCAGGGAGCCGTTGCCGATGCCGCCGCCTGCGGCGCCTGCGCCCAGCGCAGCGCCGGTGGCGCCGAACGTGCCGCCGGTGACGGTGCCGAACTGGAAGGTCAGGGTGGTCGGGGTGCCGGAACCGATGGTGGCGGTGGTGGTGGCAAAACCGCTGGTCTTCAGGCTCTGGGCCTGGGCCAATTGGGTCACGTTGACCTTGTAGCGGCCCGGCACGGCGCCGTTGCCGGCGGTGCCGGAAAGGATGTCCTTGTTGGCGGAGGAAGCGCTCAATCCCTGGAAGGTGGCCGGCTGGTTCAGCGACGTCAACGCGCCCTGGAACACGCCGACGGCAGCGCTGACCTGATTGAGGGCCGCCGCGCGGGCCTGGAATGCCGCCGTCTTCTTGTCATAGTTGGCAAGAGGCGCGGACTCGGCCTGCATCAGCTGGCTGACGATGGTGTTGATGTCTAGCGAGGTTGAACTGACGGCCACTTGTTTCTCCCGTGAAAGCGATATCGTATGTGATTATCGACAGAAACAAAGCGGACTTAAGAGCGGTAAATGCGGCTTTATTTTGATTTTGCTGAACAGCATCCGGTAACCGGCGCGGTATGCCGATGAAAAAAGCGCCACATCCTCGCGGATGTGGCGCTTCATGGCGGCGCTGGCGGTCAGGCGGTTTGCCGGATCAGCAATCCCTGCATCTTGTCGATCGACTTGGCCATTTCCAGGGCTTCTTCGGTGGGGATCTGGCGAACCACCTCCTTGGTGCTCTGGTCGATGAGCTTGACGACGACTTGCTTGCTATCCTCGTCGATCTCGAATTCCAGGCTTTGGGCCGAAGGCGGCATGGCCTCGTTGAGCTTCTTGACGGCGGCCGACACTTCTTCCTTGCCCGGTGCGGAGGCTGGCGCGTCGGGGGCCTGCTGGCGCCCCACGACCGCAGCTTGCCCGGCCACCGCGGCTGGACGTTCATCCAGCTTCGGTGCGGGCGACGAACCCATTGATTGGATCTGCATGTCGATTCCCCTAGTAAAAATTCCCCGGCTGAATTTCTTCAGCCGAGGAACCGCTTACTTCGCGTTGTCGTTACTGCCTGGGCGATCAGCCACGCAGCAGCGACAGGACGCCGTTCGGCAGCGAGTTGGCCTGGGCCAGCATCGAGGTGCCAGCCTGCTGCAGAATCTGACCACGGGTCATGTTCGCGGTTTCGGCAGCGAAGTCGGTGTCGACGATGCGGCTGCGCGATGCCGACAGGTTTTCGGTCGACGAACCCAGGTTCGAGATCGCCGATTCGAAACGCGACTGCAGTGCGCCGTATTCAGCGCGCTTGCTGTTGACCGAGGCTAGCGCTGCGTCAGCAGTCTTGATCGCCAGCTGGGCGCCGTCAAAGGTACTGATGTCGAGGTCAGCCACCGATTTCAGAGCCGATGCACCACTGGTAGTGCCGGCAGCCAGACCCCAGCCACTTGCATCCGTCACCGAGAAGCTCTTTTCCGAGTCCATGGTGATGGTTCCCTTGGCGGTAGCAGCGCCGCCGGCAGCTGCCATGGTTGCCGCGCCAACAGAGGTGCCATCGGTTTTGTAAGTGTCCAGGGTTGCGGTCTGGCCAACGGTGGTGTTGGTCAGCTGGATGTCATTGCCTTCCGCATGGGTCAGCTTGACGCCACCGGATTCGTCGTACGACGCGGTAACGCCGGTTTTGGCCGATTGCGCATTGAAGGCACTGATGGCTGCGGCATAGCCGTTCGCGTCCTGCTTGCCGACCGAGAACGAAATGGTGACCGCGTCGGTGGTGTTGTCGCCTTTCAGCGTGAACGTGTACGACTTGTCTGCCGTGGTAGCCTTGAGCAGTGCTTCGGTCTTTGCGGTGGCGGTCACGCCGGTGTCGCCGCTCAGCTTGTTGATACCTGCTGCAGTGGTCTTGGCCGTTTCGCCAGCACCGACGGTGTGGGTCTTGGAACCTTCCGAGCCATTGATCACCAAGGCGCCGCCGGTCAGGGCAGTGGTGCCAGCCGCTTTTGCATTGTTCTCCAGGCGGTTGTTGCCGTAGGTCGTAGTGTTGAAGTTCGCGCCCGTCATCGAGATCAGCTGGCCTGCGTTGGCGCCGACCTGGAAGTTCGCGGTACCCATCGAACCGTCCATCAGCTTCTGGCCGTTGAATTCGGTGGTGTTGGCGATACGGTTCAGTTCCGAGGTCAGTTGGGTGACTTCGGTCTGCAGGGCCTTGCGGTCGCTGGCCGAGTTCGACGAGTTCGACGATTGCACTGCCAGCTCGCGGATACGCTGCAGGATGTCGCCCGAGCTTGCCAGGGCGCCTTCTGCGGTTTGGGCCATCGACACGCCATCGTTGGCGTTGCGGGTGGCTTGGGTCATGCCCTTGATCTGCGACTGCATGCGATCGGAGATCGCGAGGCCGGCGGCGTCGTCCTTGGCGCTATTGATGCGCAGACCCGACGACAGGCGCTGGATCGAGGTGTTCAGGGAAGCTTGCGAGGACGACAGGTTACGCTGCGAGTTGAGGGATGCAACGTTGGTATTGATGACGGATGCCATGGTGTCTACTCCAGAGACGTGGTCTTTCAGGGTGCAGCGACCTTGCTGCTGTGTACTTTGGTCCGTCGCGCTGTTCCGCGACGTTCAAACCGCTGTTGTTGCTGGTAACGGTGCCCTATGGAAAAAGTTTAGGGCCACGTTTGAAAAAATTGAGAGTTTTCAAGCACATCGGCCAAGCATGGCGTCTCTTGGCGGCAATTGAATGAGGAACTTTAGGGATAAAAAAGTTTTTTTTGCAGGCTAAATTTGTTTCCGCAACTGGCCGGGCAGGGCCGAGCTCAGCTGATTTGTTGTCGCGCTTGCAGTGACCGATGGTCCGGATCAGGTCCGGAGTAATGTATATAGCTTGCTCATTTCCGCCCATCCGCTTTCGAACAAGGAATCCTTGACGCGATTGGAGTAGGCGGGATCATGCTGGAACCGGCGACACTGCATCTGCGCCGTCGCCGCCAAGGTGGCTAACGGTGGCACGTCGCCTGCCGTATTGCACTGCACGGCCAGCAGCGTGCGAAGCAGGCCAAAGCGCGCGATCAGGCGCAAGTAGCTTTCATAGGGATTGTTGCCGTTGAATGGAACAAGCTGGCTAAACATCTCATTCACAACATAATTCTCAAGAAACCATGGGGCCTCCAACAGCGCTTCATCCAGGCGTTCCAGACCATGCCGGTAGGCCGTGACCAACCGCTCAGCGCTGACCTGGCCATACACATCAGCTCCAAATTTGGACGCGATCTGTTCGATCATGCTCTTTTGGAAAGGCGATACGGTATCGAATCCTTTGGCAGCCCACAGTGTGGCAAAAACCATTGCTTGGGCTTCGTGATTTGGCTGGATGCTATTCAGCGTTGCTAATAGCTCGCCGTTTTCGATCAAGTGCACAAAATCGTTGATCAAGGCAGGGATAGTGGCCTGCTCGTTTCTGATGCAGAGATGGGTCAAGGCATCGCAGAACGTGCCAAGTATCGCAAGGCGCTGCCACAAGGCGAGTTCGCGCGTACGCATCAGGTTCAGGCAGAAAATCCGGGTTTCGACCATCAACTCGGGTGTCACACCGGCGCATTGGCTTACCTCGAGGAGCGCGGAGCCACGCAGATGGACCGGTGTCTCAACGAATTCGAATGCATCCTCAGCCAGCAATGCCAGACGCGCTGCCTCGGGGCACGACAAGGTAATCGTCTGCTCAACCTGGCCGTGGAGCCTGCGGTTAGTTCGAGGATAGGAATGGCATACATTGGGCAAATAGGATTCGCCCAGGTTCGACTGCACCGAGCACATGCCATCAGCGAGCGCAGGACACTGCTTGAGTTCACCAACCGGTCTGATGACAGCATAGCCGCCGTTCGATGTCATTTCATCCAGGCGCACGGTATTGGCGACCATGTTTTCGAGTGCGGGGACTGATTCCTTACGGTAGGCCTTGTACGTTTTCTTGTCTACCTGAACAATCCAGCCAGAACAGCACGTATCTTCGCAGCTCGGTCCAATGCAGCGGAAGCGCTCCACGAAGCGCGGCATGAGGGCGGACAGGGTCTGGGTGCGATGCAGGATGGGCATGGTCTGGACAGTCGATCTGGTTGGACATAACACCGCGTAGTGTATGCCAAGCAAGTCTTCCCTCAATCCGCGATCACCACCCGATTCTTCCCGCTATTCTTGGCTTGGTACATCGCCTTGTCGGCGCGCGCCATCAGCGACGCCTGCTCTTCGTTGGGCACCCGGAGCGCCACCCCGCACGAGAACGTGATGAGCATCTTCTCGTTATCGTGCAAGAAAAAGTGCTTGGTCAGCTCGCGCTGCACTCGCACCATCGCCGCCGCCGCCGCCTCGACCGTGGTCTCCGGCAGCAGGATCAGGAATTCCTCGCCGCCGAAGCGGGCGATCACGTCCATCGAGCGCAGCGTCTCGCGCACCACCTTCACCAGGTGCTTGAGCGCGGCGTCGCCCGCCATGTGGCCATAGGTGTCGTTCAGGCGCTTGAAGTTGTCGAGGTCGAGCAGGGCCACGCACAGCGGCGTCTTGCGCCGGTCGGCGCGCGCGCTCTCGCGTTCGAACACATCGTCCAGGCCGCGGCGGTTGAGGCTGCCGGTCAGCTGGTCTTCGCGCACCAGTTCGCTCATATGCTGGAGCTCGGCTTCCAGCTCGCGAATGCGCTGCTCGGCCTCCTGCACCTCTTTATGCGCGCTGACCATGCGGTCGCGCGAGGCCAGCGCCTCGTCCTGGGCACTGCGCATCTCGCGCAGCACTTCGTCGAGCACGCCGTTGATCTCGTTCACGTCGGTGGCCTTGCCGATGCGTTCCGAGAAGCCGCCCAGCCTGGCGTGGTAGTCGCTGGTGGCGGCGGCGGCCGAGCCGAGGCGGTCGATGAAGGTCATCATCATGTTCTTCATCGCCCCGCGCACGTCGTCGATGCCGTGCTTGAGGTGGCCCTGCTTGATGATCACGTCCTTCAGGCCGCGGGTGGCGTCTTCCAGCGCGCGCGTGTCGAGCGGGCCCTTGATCAGGTCCTGCACCACCAGCACCTGGCCGCGCATATAGTTGTCGTCGTCGAGCAGGCCTTCGATATTGTCGAGCAGCAGGCGGAACAGGCGCAGCAGCAGTTCCTGCCGTTCGGCGCCGTCGTCCTTGCGCAGCTCGATCTGGAAGCACAATTGCTTCAGGCGCGCCGCGATGTCCTGCAGTTCGGATTCGCCGACGGCGGTCTTCACCAGGGCGCCCAGCGCCTCGGCCTCGGCCGACAGTTCGGCGTCGCCGCTCAGCAGCGAGGCGCAGGCGAAGGACAGGGTGCGCGCCAGCATCTCGCGCAGCAGGACGGTGTCCGGTTCCTCGTCGCCCAGGGCCATCACCGGGGTGTTGCGGCGCAAATGACGCTCAGACATTTGTCCCAGCGCCTGGGTATAGCCGGTCCAGTCTTCCAGCTTGACCGCGCGCGTCATCCGGCGGCCGTACTCCGACAGCTCGCCCGGCGTCTCGGCCATGCGGCGCGCGAAGCCGGCCAGGACCTCGATCGCGCCCGAGTCCGGCGCGGGAGCTACTGCCGGCGGCGCCGGCGGAATGCCGGCGATCTCGTCATAGATGGCGCGGTAATTGTCCGGCGTCGGCGCGATGCGGCGCGTGGCGAGGCGGCGGAACGCCTCGCGTGCGATTTCAGCGGGATTCGCAGCGGGATTCGCAGCAGGATTGGCTGGCTGGTTCACGGCGGGCGCGGCGGGAGTGGACGAGATGGACATGGATGACTGCGCAATGACGAATTCGCGGGATTGGCGACATGATAATCAGCTTTTTTGCCATGCATCAATTAAAAAACAGTAACATAGTCCTTGAGCGCACCGGTTGCCGCCGCAGCGCAACGAAAATGTCACATTCAGTCCACCAAACCGTTACGGATGGCGTAGGTCGTCAGCTCGGCGCTGGTCTTGAGTTTCATTTTGACCAATAAACGAGCGCGGTATTCGCTGATGGTCTTGACCGACAGCGACAGCTCGCGCGCGATCTCGCTGACCGTCATGCCGGAGGCGATCATGGTCAGGGTCTGGTACTCGCGGTCGGACAGGCCTTCGTGCACCGCCGCCTCGTGGTCGGCGCCGATCGAGCTGGCCAGGGTCTGGGCCAGCGCCGCGCTCACGTATTTCTGGCCGCCCGCCACCTGGCGGATCGCCGTCACCAGCTCGCGCGGCGCGCTCTGCTTGGTGAGATAACCGGACGCGCCGGCCTTCAGCGCGCGGATCGCGTACTGGTCTTCGCGGTGCATCGACAGCATCAGCACCGCCAGCTCGGGCCGGTCTTTCTTTATTTGCTTGAGCACGTCGATGCCGTTGCGGTCGGGCAGCGAGATATCGAGCAGCATCACGTTGGCCTTGGACTTGCCCACCAGCCGGGCGGCGTCGACGCCGTTCTCGGCCTCGCCGGCGACATTGATGTCGCGCTGCTCGGCCAGGATCTGCTTCAGGCCCTCGCGCACGATGGCATGGTCGTCGGCGATGAAAACGCGGATGTTTACTTTGTCGGTCATTCTTCTTCTTGCGCTGCCTTGTGGGCCGCCGCCTGCTGCGCGGCAGGCCTGGATGCCAGCCTGGTCTTGATGGTCACCATCGTGCCACCTCCGGGCGCGGACGACAAGGCCAGCGTGCCGCCCAGCGCGCTGGCGCGCTCGCTCATGCCGCGCAGGCCGAACGATTGCGGCTTGAGGCGGTCGGCGGGCTGGATGCCGCGGCCGTTGTCGCAGATCGCCAGGGTGAGCAGGTTGCGCTGGCGCCGCAGCGACACCGTGACCCGGGTCGCATTGGCATGCTTGGCGACGTTCGTGAGCGCTTCCTGGAAGATGCGAAACAGCGCGCTCGCATGGTCGGGCTCGAGCTCCAGGTCCTCATCGTCTCGATGCGGACAGCGCATGATGACGGCGATCCCCATCTGCTTCTCGAATTCGCGCGCCTGCCACTCCAGTGCGGCGACGATGCCGAGGTCGAGCGTGCTCGGGCGCAGGTCGAGCGAGATGCGGTGCACCGCCTCGATGGTGCGGTCGACCAGGCCGTCGACGTAGTTCGCCTTGTCGTGCAGGTCCGGCTGGTCTGGCGGCAGGCGCGCCGACAGCATGGCCAGCGCCATCTTGATCGCCGTGAGGTTGCCGCCCAGGTCGTCGTGGATCTCGCGCGCGATGCGGGTGCGCTCGTCTTCCTTGGCCTGCTCGATATGCGCGGTCAGCTCGGCCAGGCGCTCGCGCGAACGGTGCGATTCTTCCTGCTCCTGCTTGCTTGCCGTGATATTGGTCATGATGCCATCCCACTGTACCGCGCCGTCCTCGCGGGTGTGCGGGGTGGCGCGCAGGTTGATCCACTTGACGTCGTTCCAGGCCGGGATGCGGATCCGTCCTTCCCAGTTCCAGGCCGCCAGGGCGGCGGCCGACTGCCGCATCGCCTCGTGGTAGGCGCGCCGGTCTTCCGGCAGGATCAGGCTTTCGAACAGCGCGGGATCGGCCTGCAGCTCGCCGGGCGCCAGGCCGAGCAGCGCACTGCAGCCTTCGTTCAGGCAGGGGAAGCTGGTGCTGCCGTCGGGGTGCAGGACGAACTGGTACACCAGGCCGGAGGTGGGAGGATGTTCGGTATGGAAAGGAGAGGGCAGGCTCATTGTTTTGTCTCGTCGTTTCTTTTGCGTGCACTGCTTTGGCTTGTCTGCATCATACGATAAAAGCGCGCGAATCCTGGCGCAGGCGACGCCAAGTCTCGTTACAATAAGGTCATGAATAAGGCATTTGTAAAAGAGTCCGATAACGACGACGAAGAAGAATCTTTGGCCCTGGCGCAGGCGATTCCTGCCGGCGCCAAGAATTACATCACCCCGGCCGGCTACCAGCGCATCAAGGACGAGCTGCTGCAGCTGATCGACGTCGACCGGCCCGAGGTGGTGCGCATCGTGCACTGGGCCGCGTCGAACGGCGACCGTTCCGAGAATGGCGACTATATCTACGGCAAGCGCCGCCTGCGCGAGATCGACCGCCGCATCCGCTTTCTCACCAAGCGCATGGATTCGGCCTTCGTGGTCGACCCGACTGTTCATTACGGCAACGACCAGGTCTTTTTCGGGGCCACGGTGAGCTACATCAACAAGGCCGGCGAAGAGCACACCGTCACCATCGTCGGCGTGGACGAGCTCGATCCTTTGAAGGGCAAGATCAGCTGGGTGTCGCCGGTGGCGCGCGCCCTCACCAAGTGCCGCGAGGGCGACGTGGTGCCGCTGCAGACGCCGCTCGGCATGGACGAGTTGGAGATCATCTCGGTCGATTATCCCGAACCCGTGGCCGACTGAGTTCCGGGTTGGCTGCTAAGATGAGGTCATGAACCGACCTCACGACCCGGCGTCCGACCTGGACGCCCTGGCCGCGCTGCGCGCCGCCACTTCCGCACGCCACGAACGGCTCGACAGCGGCTTGCCGTTGTCCAGTCCTGCCCCCGATGTGCACGACTATGCCACGCACCTGACGATGGTGCGCGACTGGCTGGCGCCGCTGCAGGGCTGGCTGGACGGCTTCGCCGACGGTCCGCAGACGGTCTTGCCGGCGCTCGGGCGGCTGGCGTTGATCGATGCCGATCTGAATGAGCCGGGCATGCCGCCGCTGCGCGCGCCGTCCCACCCGCATGCCTGGCCGCAGGATGCCAGCGCCGCCTACCGCTGGGGCGTGGCCTACGTGATCGAAGGATCCCAGCTGGGCGGGAAGGTGTTGTACGGCAAGCTGGCCGAGCCGCTGGGGCCGCATCCGCTGCGTTACCTGCGCGGGGCCGACGAAGGCCCGGGGCCGCGCTGGCGCGCGTTCATGCTCGCGTTGAAAGAAAACGTGAAGTCGCCGGACGAGATTGGCGACGCATGCGCGGGGGCGTGTGCGGCGTTTGACAGCATCCTGGCGCTAAGCGTCGTCGGCAAGGCTGCCTGACAACGGCCCACATCCTCAGCGCGTCGTTCCCGCGCAGGCGGGAACCCAAGACCGCTCGAGCAACGGCTACGGTTGATGTTAACTCGCGGCAGAAGACTGGGGTTCCCGCCTGCGCGGGAACGACGTGGTCAAGCACGTCGCCGATCGTTACGACCGCTCCCGCTCCACGCGATTGACCCCCGCCACCCGGCGCAGGTTGCGAATCAACTGCGCCAGATGCACCCGATCCTTGATCTGGATCGTGAAGCGCAGCTGCGTCATGCTGTGCTCGTCATCCTCGTCCATGCCGACATAGGTGATGTTGGCGTCCGACTCGCCGATCTCGGCGGCCACGCGGGCGAGAATGCCTTTTTCGTTGTTGATCAACAGGCGGATGCGGCAGTCGAAGCGGCGGTTGAGCTCGTCACCCCACTGCACCGCGATCCAGCGGTCCGGTTCCTTGGCGCGGATGCGCTTGGCCGGCAGGCAGTCGCAGGTGTGGACCACCAGCGCCTGGTCGCGCCGCAGCTGGCCGGTGATCTGGTCGCCCGGGATCGGCAGGCAGCAGGGCGCCAGTTGCACCGCCACGCCTTCGCTGCCATAGATCGTGACCGGCGCGATCTCGCTGGCGGGCAGGGGTTTACTCGACGGCAGCAGTTCGGGGTCGCCCTCCATCAGGCCGAAGATATGGCGCGCCACCAGGGCCGGCATGCGCTTGCCGATGCCGATGTCGGCATACATTTCTTCCATCGACTTGGCCGAGGTTTCGGCCAGCAGGCGCTCGATGACGGCGTCCGACAGGTCTGGCTTGATATTGCGTACGGCCAGCGCCTGGGCCAGCAATTCCTGCCCCAGGTCGACCGATTCGTTGACGTCGATCGCGCGCAGGTGGTGACGGATCGCCGAGCGCGCCTTGCCGGTGCGCACAAAAGTGAGCCAGGTCGGGCTTGGGCGCGATTCCGGGTCGGTGATGATCTCGACGATGTCGCCGTTGTGCAGCTCGGTGCGCAGCGGCTGGTCTTCGTTGTTGATCTTGACGCCCACCGTGTGGTCGCCGATGCCGGTGTGGATCGAGTAGGCGAAATCCAGGGCCGTGGCGCCGCGCGGCAGGGCGATGATCTTCGACTTGGGCGTAAACACATACACCGAATCCGGGAACAGGTCGACTTTCACGTGTTCGAGGAACTCAGCCGAGTCGCCGGTCTGCTGCTGGATGTCGAGCAGCGACTGCAGCCAGGCATGGGTGCGCTGTTGCAGGTCGGACATGTTCGAGTCGCCCGTCTTGTACAGCCAGTGCGCCGCCACGCCGCTCTCGGCGGTGCGGTGCATCTCTTGCGTGCGGATCTGGAACTCGACCGGCGTGCCGTAGGGGCCGATCAGGGTGGTGTGCAGCGACTGGTAGCCGTTGATCTTGCCGATCGCGATATAGTCCTTGAACTTGCCGGGCATCGGCTTGTACAGGGCGTGCAGGGTGCCGAGCGCCACATAACAGTTGGGCACGCTGTCGACGACGACGCGGAAGCCATACACGTCGAGCACCTGCGAGAACGACAGGTGCTTGTTGCGCATCTTTTTATAGATGCCGTACAGCGTCTTTTCGCGGCCATAGACTTCGAACTGCAGGCCGCTGGTCGCGAGCTGGTTCTTGACCGCCTCGAGGATCTTCTTGACCACTTCGCGGCGGTTGCCGCGCGCGGCCTTGATCGCCTTCGACAGCGTCTGGTAGCGCAGCGGATACAGGTGCGAGAACGAGAGGTCTTGCAGCTCGCGGTAGATATTGTTCAGGCCGAGGCGGTGGGCGATGGGGACGTACACTTCCATCGTCTCGCCGGCGATGCGGCGCTTCTTGGCCGGCACCATGACGCCCAGGGTGCGCATATTGTGCAGGCGGTCGGCCAGCTTGATCAGGATCACGCGCACGTCGGACGCCATCGCCAGCAGCATCTTGCGGAAATTTTCCGCCTGCGCTTCGAGCTGGCTCTGGAATTCGATCTTTTCGAGCTTGGACAGGCCGTCGACGAGGTTGGCGACCTGGGCGCCGAAACGCTCGATCAGTTCGTCTTTCTTGACGTCCTGGTCTTCGATCACGTCGTGCAACAGGGCGGCCATGATGGCTTGCGCATCGAGCTTCCACTCGGCGCAGATCTCGGCGACGGCGATCGGATGGGAGATATAGGGCTCGCCCGACTTGCGGACCTGGCCCAGGTGCATCTCGTCGGAGAAGCGGTAGGCTTCCTTGACCTTCTTGAGTTCGGCGGGCGTGAGGTATTCGGACAGCATCGTGATCAGCTGCGTGACCGATGCGACGCCGGGAGCGACGGGCTCGAGGTAATCGGGAGGACGATTGTCGGCACGCCGCTCGCGTGGAGCAGCAGGGTTGCGTGTATTGGTCGAATCTGGGGACAGGTTCATTACGTTAAATCGTCAAGCCGTAGTGATCACAGAATAACAGAAGACGGGATAACGCTAATCCAGGCAACCCCGAAGGGAATTACATCGGCACTTTTTTCAGCATTTCCAGGCCAACCTTGCCGGCGGCGATTTCGCGCAGGGCGACGACGGTCGGCTTGTCTTTCGCTTCGACCTTCGGGGTGTGGCCTTGCAGCAACTGACGAGCACGGTAGGTAGCGGCCAGGGTCAGCTGGAAGCGGTTCGGGACGTTCTTGAGGCAGTCTTCGATGGTAATGCGGGCCATGTGTGTGCTCCTGATATGCGAAAAAATTCAGTTCAAAACGGGTAACGACAACGGTGAAAAGCGCGCCTGAATGGCGCGCTGATCACGATTGAGGTTGATGCGCGTGGATTCCCAGCTGGGCAAACAGCGTAGCGTTGCGGGCGGCCTGTTGGGCGAACCGGCAACGTGTCGCTTTGACAATCGCCTGCAGTTCGGCCAGGGCGACGTTAAACTCTTCGTTGATGATAGCATATTCGAACTCCGGAGCGTGAGCCATCTCGCCGCCGGCCGCCAGCAGGCGGCGCGTGATGATGTGCGGCTCGTCCGTGCCACGCTTGTGCAGGCGCTCTTCCAGCGCCTCGATCGACGGCGGCAAGATGAAGATGCCGGCCGCGTCCGGGAACAGTTTCTTCACCTGGCGCGCGCCCTGCCAGTCGATCTCGAGCAGGATGTCGGTGCCGTTCTTCATCTCTTGTTCGACGGTCAGGCGGCTCGTGCCGTAGTAATTGCCGTGCACCTCGGCCCATTCCAGGAATTCGCCGCGTTCGGCGCGGGTGACGAAATCCTCGGCGGTAGTGAAGTGGTAATGCTCGCCATCCAGCTCGCCCGGACGCGGCTTGCGGGTCGTGGTCGAGATCGACAGCTTGATGCCGGGTTCCTGCGCCAGCAGGGCGTTGACCAGGCTCGATTTGCCGGCGCCGGACGGGGCGGCGACGATGAACAGGCTGCCGGAGAAGGCGTGTGGGAGCATGGTAAATCCTTTGTCAATACGTTGGTGCGGCGCGGGCCGCGGTAGTTCATGTAAACGCTGAACGCGTCGGCGGCGTAGCCGCCAACCCCACGTAGGGTTGACGGGTTTCCCGTCAACGCGTTCAACCGGCCCTGGATCAGCCGAAAAATCTTTTACTGCCGGATCACTCCAGATTCTGCACCTGCTCCCGCATCTGCTCGATGAGGAGCTTGAGTTCCATCGACGCATCCGCCAGCTCCTTGACCGAGGCCTTGGCGCCCAGCGTGTTCGCTTCACGGTTCAGTTCCTGCATCATGAAGTCGAGGCGCTTGCCGACCTGGCCGCCTTTTTTCAGGATGTGGCGGGTCTCGTTCAGGTGGGCCGACAGGCGCGACAGCTCTTCGGAGACGTCGATCCGGATGCCGTACAGCGTCACTTCTTGCCGGATCCGCTCCAGCACTTCCTGGCGCGTGAGCGTCGACGGATTGCCGTGGCCGGCCAGGCCCAGGGCGTCCTGCATGCGCTCGACCGCCTTGTGCTGGAATTGCGAAATGACTTGCGGGATCAGCGGCGTGATGCGCTTGACGATGGCTTCCATCGATTCGATGCGCGATTGCAGCATCGATTCGAGCGCCGCGCCTTCGCGCTTGCGGCTGTCGACGAAAGCGGCGATGGTGGTGGCGGTGAGGGCGGCCACATCAAGCTGGAGCGACTCCTGGCCGATCGTCGATTCTTCGATGACGCCGGGCCAGCGCAGCAGCTCGGCCACCGTCATCGGGGATGCCTGGGCAAAGTGACGCGTGACTTCGCCCTGCAGGCGGGCGAGGTCGGCCAGCAGTTCCTGGTTCAGTGCCGAGGAGCCGCCGCTGACCTTGCGGCCGAACGACAGGCGCACCTCGACCTTGCCGCGCGTGATCGCGGCCATGATCGCCGAACGCAGGTCGGGTTCCAGCGCGCGCAATTCGTCATTGATGCGGAACTGGAGATCGAGGAAGCGCGAATTGACGCTCTTGATTTCGATCGTGAGGGTTCCTGCAGCGCCTTCGCTGGTGGCGACCGCATAACCTGTCATGCTTGAAATGCTCAATGGGATCCCCGGTTTTTATTCTTTACAAAGCCGACATTTATCCACACAATCGCCCTGTTTAGCAAGGAAACCCACTTGGATGGCTGCACAGAATAACGCTCCCCTGCCCGATGGGCTGGACATTGCCGGATACCGCATTGTAAAGAAAATTGCGTCCGGTGGGTTCAGTATTGTTTACCTTGCCTATGACGGCGAGGGCAATGCGGTCGCCATCAAGGAGTATTTGCCGAGCGCGCTCGCGCTGCGCCAGCCGGGCGAACTGGTGCCCGTCGTCGCCAAGCCCCACCTGGCCGTGTTCCGTATCGGCCTCAAGTGCTTTTTCGAAGAGGGCAGGGCGCTCGCGCGCATCGTGCACCCGAATGTGGTGCGCGTGCTGAACTTCTTCCGCGCCCACGACACCGTCTACATGGTGATGGCTTACGAATCCGGGCACTCGCTGCAGGAACACATCGCGCGCGCCGCCGCCAAGGGCAGCCGCCTGGGCGAGGGGTTCGTGCGCCAGGTATTTACGGGCGTCTGCGCCGGCCTGCGCGAGGTGCACGCCAACAAGCTGCTGCACCTCGACCTCAAGCCCGCCAACATCTACCTGCGCACCGACGGCTCCCCCTTGCTGCTCGACTTCGGCGCCGCGCGCCAGACCCTGCACAGCGATGCGCCGATGCTGGCGCCGATGTACACGCCGGGCTTCGCCGCGCCCGAGCTGTCCGCGCGCGGCGCCAGCCTCGGACCGTGGACCGATATCTACAGCCTGGGCGCCGCCATGCTGGCCTGCATGAGCGCCACGACGCCGCAGTCGGTCGAGGCCCGGCGCGCCGGCGACCGGCTGCTCGAGCAGCTGGATACATTGGTGGGACGTTATTCGCCCGAGCTGATCGACCTCGTGCAATCCTGCCTGGCGCTCGATCCGCTCGCGCGTCCGCAGAGCGTGTTCGCGATCCAGAAAGCGCTGCAGGCCGCACCGGCGGCGCCGCGCGCGGTGGCGTCCGCATCGGTGTCCCCATCGGCGCCGGCACAGGCGCGCGGCGGCTGGCGCGCGCTCGTCGACCGTCTCGGCGCCTTCGGGCGCGGCCAGGGGTAATCATGCAATTCTCCGTCTACCAGCAAAGCCATATCGGCGGCCGCAAGGTCAACCAGGACCGCATGGGCTACTGCTTCACGCGCGACTCGCTGCTGCTCCTGCTGGCCGACGGCATGGGCGGGCACATGAACGGCGAGATCGCCGCGACCATCGCGCTGCAGACGGTGTCGATGATGTTCCGCATGCAGGCGCGTCCCTACGTCAAACGCCCCGAGCGCTTCCTGGAAGAAGCGCTGCTGCAGGCCCACCACGACATCCAGGCCTATGCCGCCACCCACGGCCTGCCCGAGATGCCGCGCACGACCGTCGTCGCCTGCCTGGTGCAGCACAACTGCGCGGTATGGGCCCATGCCGGCGACTCGCGCCTGTACTGGGTGCGGCGCAACCAGGTGCTGGCGCGCACGCGCGACCATTCGCATTTCGAATACCTGGTCGACCGCGGGCGCGCCGATCCGAGCGAGCGCGCGACCCACCCCGACCGCAACAAGCTGTACAACTGCCTGGGCGCCTCGAGCGCGCCGAAGATCGAGCTGTCGCACCAGGTCAGCCTGCAGCCGGGCGACGTGCTGCTACTGTGCTCCGACGGCCTGTGGTCGATGCTGCCCGAGGCCGAGATCGTGCACCGCCTGGCGACCGGCAGCGTGGTGCAGGCCGTGCCCGCGATGGTGCAGACCGCGGCCGCCGTCGGCGGCGCCCAGGCCGACAACACGACCGCGCTGGCCATCGCCTGGCAGGGCGCCGACACCGCGCAGGCCGGCCTGCCCAATGTGATCTCGACCCAGCTGCTGGGCGAGGACATGGTCAGGTCGACCATCGTCGGGGCCGAGTCCGCACCGGGTGGCGCGGACGCCTTCGGCGATGACGACATCGAGAAAGCGATCGCCGAGATCCGTGCGGCGATCGAGAAGTCATCCCAGGTCATCAAGTAAATAAGCAAACAAGAAAGCAACCATCATGACATTTGAACAGCGCCCCAGCGGCCGCGCGGTCGACCAGCTGCGTCCCGTCTCCATCACCCGCAACTACACGCGCCACGCCGAAGGCTCGGTGCTGATCGAGTTCGGCGACACCAGGGTGATCTGCACCGCCAGCATCGAAGAGAAGGTGCCGGGCTTTTTGAAGGGCAAGGGCCAGGGGTGGCTGACCGCCGAATACGGCATGCTGCCGCGCTCGACCCACAGCCGCATGGACCGCGAAGCCGCGCGCGGCAAGCAGAGCGGCCGCACCCAGGAAATCCAGCGCCTGATCGGCCGCTCGCTGCGCGCCGCCTTCGACCTGGAAGCCTTCGGCGAGCGCACGCTGCACCTCGATTGCGACGTGATCCAGGCCGACGGCGGCACCCGCACGGCAAGCATCACCGGCGCCATGGTGGCGGCCCATGACGCCTTCGGCAAGCTGGTGGCGGCCGGCCTGATTCCGGCGATCCCGGTGCGCCATTTCGTGGCGGCGGTATCGGTGGGCGTGTATCGCGGCGAGCCGGTGCTCGACCTCGACTATCCGGAAGATTCGGATTGCGATACCGATATGAACGTGGTGATGACCGAGGCCGGCCACTTCATCGAAGTGCAGGGCACGGCCGAAGGCGCGGCGTTCGACCGCGCCGGCATGAACCGCCTGCTGGACCTGGCGCAGCAGGGCATCGCCGACCTGATCCACCTGCAGAAGCAGGCCTTGCGGCTCCTGTGACCTGCATGGGGTGTGTGAAGCCGGTAAAATAGCCGGCTTATCCAATCCAACCCGCATAACCATGACCCAACGCCTGATCCTCGCCTCCAATAACGCCGGCAAGCTGAAGGAGTTCGCCCAGCTGCTCGGCCCCATCGGTTTCGAACTGCACCCGCAGGGCGAATTCGACGTGCCGGAGGCGGAAGAGCCGTTCGGCACCTTCGTCGAGAACGCGCTGGCCAAGGCGCGCCACGCGTCGCGCCTGACCGGCCTGCCGGCGCTGGCCGACGACTCGGGCGTGTGCGTGAATGCGCTCGGCGGCGCGCCGGGCGTGTATTCGGCGCGATTTGCCGGCGAGCCGAAATCGGACGCCCGCAACAACCAGAAGCTCGTCGCCGACCTGGCAGGGCTTGCCGACAAATCGGCCTATTACTATTGCGTGCTGGTCTATGTGCGCCATCCGGACGATCCGCAGCCGGTGATCGCCGACGGCCGTTGGAATGGCGAGATCATCGCCAATCCGCGCGGCGAGAACGGCTTCGGCTACGATCCGCATTTCCTGATCCCGTCGCTCGGCAAGACCACCGCCGAGCTGGCGCCGGAACAGAAGAACGCACTGTCCCACCGCGGCCAGGCGCTGCGCGCGCTGGTCGAGAAACTGAAGTCCGCCTGACATGATCCCGATTAAAGTCGCCGCACCCGGGCCGGGCGAGCCGCGTTCGCCGGCCAGCGCCGCGCTGCAATACCTGCAGCCGGGCGCGCTCAACCTCTCCGCCTTGCCGCCGCTGTCGCTGTACGTGCACTGGCCCTGGTGCGTGCGCAAATGCCCGTACTGCGACTTCAATTCGCACGAGGCGAAGGGAGAGTTGCCCGAGCAGGCCTACCTGGACGCGCTGCGCCTCGACCTGGAGCAATCGCTGCCGCTGATCTGGGGCCGCAAGATCCACACCGTCTTCATCGGCGGCGGCACGCCGAGCCTGATGTCGGCCGCCGGCCTGGACCGCCTGATGTCCGACCTGCGCACCCTGCTGCCGCTGGAGCTGGACGCCGAGATCACGATGGAAGCCAATCCCGGCACCTTCGAGGCCGAGCGCTTCAAGAGCTACCGCGCGAGCGGCATCAACCGGCTGTCGATCGGCATCCAGAGCTTCCATCCGGCGCACCTGAAGGCGCTGGGCCGCATCCATGATGGTGACGAAGCGTTGCGCGCGGTCGAGATCGCGAAGAACACCTTCGAGAACTTCAACCTCGACCTGATGTACGCGCTGCCGTCGCAGACCCTGGAAGAGGCACGGCGCGACCTGGAAACGGCGCTGTCGTTCGCGCCGCCGCACCTGTCGCTGTACCACCTGACGATGGAACCGAACACGGTATTCGCCAAGTATCCGCCGGCGCTGCCGGACGACGACCTGAGCGCCGACATGCAGGACATGATCGCCGAGGTGACGGGCGCCGCGGGCTACGAACACTACGAAGTCTCGGCCTATGCCCAGCCGGGCCGGCGCGCGCGCCACAACCTGAACTACTGGAAGTTCGGCGACTACCTCGGCATCGGCGCCGGCGCACACTCGAAGCTCTCGTTCCCGCACCGCGTGCTGCGCCAGGCGCGCTTCAAGCAGCCGGCGTCGTTCATCGAGGCCGCCAGGCGCGGCAATCCGGTGCAGGAAGAACACGAGATCGGCCGCGCCGACATGGGTTTCGAATTCATGCTCAACGCGCTGCGTCTGACCGGCGGCTTCGATCCGAACCTGTTCGGCGAACGCACCGGCATGAACATCGGCGCCATCACGAAGGCGCTGAACGAGGCCGAGGCGAAAGGGCTGATCTACCGCGACCACAAGCTGATCAAGCCGACCGAGCTGGGGCAGCGCTTCCTGAACGACCTGCAAGAGATGTTCCTGGCCGAGTAAGGCCTAGATTTCAACCGCGCCGGCCAGCGCCTCCAGGGTGCGGGACAGGCCACCCACGATGCGCGCCATGCCGTCGTAGTCGTTGCGATCCTGCGTCCGGTTTTGCTCCTGGTCGGGCTCAGCCCCGGCGTGGAAATAAGGGAAGCGCAGGAAGCCGGCATCGGTGATCACCAGCGCAGGCCCGTCTTCCGGCCCGCTGCCATGCCCCGACAGGGTGAGTCCCATCACGTGGGCCGGCGCCGCCAGTCCTTGCCGGGCTTGCATCGGATCGTTGCGCAAGGCGGCCAGCGCCTGGCGCACCTGGGTCGACGATTCGCGCGTTCCAATGAAGGCCATGAAGTTGCCGCCATCGCGGCGCGCGGCGATGGCGCGCCTGTCCGCTCCTGCGGCAGGTTCATCATTCACGAAAAAGACGAAGCGGACTTCGGTGCCGTAGGCGGGATGCAGCGTCCTGGCCGCGCGCGCCAGTTCGAGCACGGCGGCGGCGCCGGCGATCCCCGCAGGGGCATCCTGGTCGAGGTGGGCGCCGACGATGAAGGTGCGGGCGGGGCGCTCGCCGGGCGCCAGCCTGGACACCGCCACCTCGATGCTGCGGCCCGGATGCGCCGCGTCGCCGCCTTGCCGTACGTGAGGGGAGTAACCGTAGCGCCGCAACGAGGTTTCGACATGGCGCAGCGCGCTGTATGGCGTGGCCGACGCGGCGGACGCCAGCGCCTGGGTGTGCATCTGCAGGCGCATCGCCAGCGGCGGCACACTCGACCTGGTGTCGAGGGTCACCAGGGCCAGCACGATCGCCAGCAGGATCGCGAGGATGACTTTCCAGTGTGAGTTGAAAAAATTGCGCATGGCGTCACACTGCGCCGCGGGGCGCATCGTCGACAGTCGATGGAGCCAGTGTATCCAAATCGCTGGCCGCACGCCCCGCCGCACTGGCAATTCCGCGTTACAACTTGGACAAGACGGAACGTGCCGGTTTTCGTTGTCCCACGCGCAGGCGCGCCCGGCTGCGGTGCCAGTGGAGAGTTGCGCACCATCAACCTCGTGGAAAGGTGCCATGGCTATGATCGGGTTTGCTCATAGGCATTAGCGAACTGCTCACATGAGGTGGATACCGTGATTATCGATAAGTTTGCCGCCGCTGCTGGTAGTTTGACCGACATGAACCGCGCCATACGGCTGCGTCTGTCCACCCCAAGCGGTATCGTCGACGATCTGCTGCTGGTGAAATATGTCAGCGGGGTCGAGACGATCTGCGGGGGGATTGAATATGCGCTGCAGTGCGTGTCACTTCAGGCGGGCATGGAGCTCAAGCGCTTCATCGCCAATCCGGTCGAACTTCAATTCGTGACAGACTCGGGCAAGCTTCGTACCGTATGCGGGATCATCGGTGGCGTGATCGAAGGGCAGAGCGACGGCGGGCTTGCAACTTACCAGTTGATGATTCGGGACGCTGTTTCGCTGCTCGAGCAAACCTGCAATACACGGGTTTTCCGCAATCGCAACGAGATCGACATCACCGAAACCATCTTGCGCGAGTGGCGCCAGGCCAATCCGATCGCGGCGGCCGCATTTCGTTTCGAGTGGGGCGGGTTGAAGCAGTATCCACCACGCGAGTTTACGATGCAGTACAACGAATCCAACGCTGCTTTCTTGCGGCGTCTCTGGAAGCGTCGGGGTATCGCATGGTTCATCAAGGCGGGCGCCTCGAATGAACGAGGAAGCAGCGATGTCCCGGTCCATACGCTGGTCCTTTTCGATAGTCCTAACGCGCTGGAGCAGAATCCGGCCGGTGCGGCGCGCTACCACCGTGATCACGGTACCGAGCAACGCGACAGTATCACCTCCTGGCATGCGGTACGTAACCTGACGGCTGGACGTGTCAATCGCCATAGCTGGGATTACGCTCAGACGTGGTCCATGACTAGCCAGGAAACGAGTCTCGTCGATCAGGGAGCGATGGGGAATCAGTTCGCTGCCAGTCTCGATGAGTACCTGATCGATTCGCCACATGCTGGTGACAATGGCGACGACTATCGGAGCCTTGGCGTGCTGCGCATGCAACGCAAGGAATACGAGGCCAAGTTCTTCCAGGGAGAAAGCGGCGATCGGGACATGCGGGTTGGGCAGTGGCGTCGCATCGATGGGCATCCGGAGATCGATACCCATCCAGCTGATCAACGGGAATTCGTCTGCACCGAGCTGCGGGTGGAAGCCGAAAACAACTTGCCGAAAACGCTCGACGAAAAGGCCGGGCGTCTGTTCGCCCTGAACCGCTGGAGCGGCGATCGCGCCGCCTTGATGCATGCCAGTGCTGAACGCGGCGTGCGTTACACGAACCGATTTACGTGTGTGCGGCGGGGGATCCCGATCGTTCCCGCCTACGATCCGCGCATCGAGCTTCCGCGAACCGAGGCGCAGACCGCTATCGTGGTCGGACCTGTGAATCAAGAGATCCACTGCGACGAGCGTGGTCGGATCAAGGTCCGATTCCCTGCGTGCCGGCCGGAAGACCATGCGCATGCGGATGGCGCTGGCGCTTCCGGCAGTGATCGTGATTCGGCCTGGTTGCGCGTTGCTTCAGGGTGGGCGGGTAACGGATATGGGGCTATCTCCCTGCCGCGCGTCGGCGACGAGGTCGTCGTCGTGTTCTTGGGCGGCGATCCGGACAAACCCCTCATCATCGGGAACGTCCATGGCGCTCGAACGCCGTCACCTTCGTTCAGCCGCAATAGCGTTCTTCCCGGCGACAAGCACCTTTCTGGAATCGTGAGCAAGGAAGGGCAAGGGATGCGGGCCAATCAGCTTCGCATGGACGACACGCCGGGGCAGATCAGTGCGCAGCTTGGGAGCGAACACGCGCATAGCCAGCTGAATCTCGGTTATCTCACGCAGCCAAGGCGTGACGGTTCGGCCCAGTCGCGTGGCGAAGGTGCAGAACTGCGTACTGACGCAGCGTTGTCCTTGCGGGGCGGGCAAGGGATTCTTATCAGTGCAGATGTGTCACTGCGCGCTGTGGGGCGGTTGCTCGATCGCGATGGATTGGCTGGCCTCGCAGAGGCGTTGTCGACTATACAGACGCAATTGGCAGAGCTGGCCGAGACGCATGAGACGGATGCAGTCGAAGGAGAATCGCTGGCGCAGCTTAAGTCGCATCTTGAGCAATGGGAGGATGGCAGCAACGCAGCGGGCAGATCGGCGTCGGGAGAGGGCGGGAAGCCGATTGTCGCTATCGAAGCGCCGGCCGGAGTGCTGCTGGGTAGTCAGGCGGGCGTGGCGATTGGGGCGCAGAGCCATATCGATCTGGTCAGCGTTCGAAATACGCAGGTTTCGGCCGGACGCAAGTTGATCCTTCATGCCCTGCAGGGAATCAGTTTGTTTGCGCATTCACTGGGGGCCAAGTTGGTTGCGGGAAGCGGAAAGGTTGAAATCGAGGCGCAGGATGAGAACGTGGAGATCACGTCGGCGAAACGTATCGTCCTTTCCGCCACCGAAGAAATCGTCTTGCAATCCCCGAAGGTGACGGTTGTGACCCAAGGTGCGCAAGTGGCACTCGGGGATGGCGCAATTACGCATCAATGCACTGGCAGTTTCACAGTCAAATCTTCGAAAACCGAGTTTCCAGGTGCTGGTGACGGAGGTTCGCTTTCCATGCGCATGCCGAAGAACATGGTTGAACATGACCAGCGCGTGCGGTTGGCGGATCTATCGACTGGTGAGCCGCTTGGCAATCAGCGTTATCGGGTGACATTAGAAGATGGACAGGTCATTGAAGGCACCTCGTTATACACAACTCGTCAGTCTCCAAGTTCGCGTAGTGCTTGAAGGGTGAGAGCTGAGGCGCGCACGTCGCGCAGCCCTTCCCAGAGGG
>NZ_JH992922.1:2327668-2342036 GCF_000315425.1 Massilia timonae CCUG 45783
TTGCAAAGGTTTACAAGGGCGCTGGCAAGTCATTGAAAGTAAACGGGATTTTCAGCCGGCGTGGTGAGGCTGGCGGACTTGTGTATAACGAGGTGCATTGAAGGGCGTACCACCGCCGACGGGATGACACAGGATTTCACTTCAGATATCCCGTTCGGCAGATATACGATCGAAGCGTTGGACGACTAATGCTGCACGTTGGAATCTGTCAAGAGAATACGAAATGAATTCTTCATTCAGGCCTTATGGATACAAACTTCCTGTGAATCCGCAGCAAAAGCAAGGGAGCATCGCTCAAGGATTCGTTACTCCGAAAAAAGACCGAACTCCGCAGGTGCAGTGTATTCCTCCTAAGAGAGTGTTGCCCATCGTTTTTATTCCCGGAATTATGGGTTCGAACCTGAGGATGAATCAGAAGCGTCAGGATAAACTTAAACAAAAACATAATATATCCTGGAGGCCAGATAATTCCACAGTCACAATTCAACAGTTCGACGATACGCCTGCTGAGAGGCAGAGTCGGCTCGATCCCAAAATTACGGAGGTCGACATTTACGAGCCGGAGCATAACAGGACGGGAAACTCTACAGAAACTGCCGATCAAAGAAACGAAGCGGTTCGGTACTCAAATGGATATGGGGGATGGCGTCGTCTCGATGGGCCATTATTGCAAGGCGATTTGCCAGGGTCTAAAAACGGTCGCACACAGGATCAAAAGGCAAGAGCGCGAGGTTGGGGGGAGGTATATTTCGGAAGTTATCAATCGATTCTAGCAACGTGCGAAAATAAACTGAATTCGGCATTCTCCGGTGGGTCTTTGGAGAGATATCTTGGGAATCATATTGTGGGCGTAGATCCCTCAAAATGGCAGGCGCATCCGAATTTTTCAATGAAGCCTCTTGATGAAAATTACATTCGTGAGGCGGTCAAGGAGTGTTGGTTCCCGGTTCACGCTATGGGATATAACTGGTTGAAAAGCAATCGGTTGTCCGGCATTGCAATTGCGAAGAGAATCTGCAGCTTGATTGAGAATTATCGAAAACAGGGATTTGAGTGCGAAAAGGTAATATTGGTCACTCATTCAATGGGTGGTTTAGTGCACCTCGTTATACACAACTCGTCAGTCTCCAAGTTCGCGTAGTGCTTGAAGGGTGAGAGCTGAGGCGCGCACGTCGCGCAGCCCTTCCCAGAGGGTCTTGGCACCAGGTTCGCCATCACCTTTTCGGCCCAAGAAGCCGCCCGCGCGGGCGATCAAGCGTATTACTTCGTTTAACGCCGGGTTGGGCTGGGGGCGTAATTTGTTGAGCAAGTAGGCGCCGCGTATCTCATCGGGATCAAAGAACAAGTGGGCATCCAGGTTCGGGCAGGTACGGCCCATGCGTACCAGATAGGCAATGCGCCAGGCTACGACCAAGTACAGCGCCAGTGCGCGCTCGATGCGCTCGATCGTGCCCAGCTGAAGTTCCTCGACCTTGCAGCCGTTCTTGAGCACATTGAACAGCATTTCAATTTCCCAGCGGGCGCGATACCAGTCGATCAATTCGGCCACCTCGGCCGCGCTGGTGGCGACCCGGTTCGTCAGCAGGCGCCATTCGATCGGCTTGACGCCGGCCGGAGCGCCGTGTTCACGCGCCACGATGCATGTGGCGGTCACCACCTTGCCCTTGCCCGCGTTCAGTTCGACCCGGCGTGCCCACAGCTGCTGGCGCACGATGCGCGCCTTGGCGCCCGGCCGCGCGGCCAGCGCGAACTCGATTTCCCCCAGCGGCGCGCCTTCCGTGGCATGCGGCCACAGCTTCTCGCTGTTGGGCAAGCAGCGGTTGTGCGCGGCGCGCACCAGCCAGTCCACCGGGCAGTCGAGCTGCTGCGCCCGCGCCATCAAGGGCAGCATGTCCGCCTCGCGGTCGGCCACATACACCAAGCGCGTGGCGGGCAGGCGCGGTGCCAGTTCCGCCAGTCTTTCGTAGCCTTCGATCCAGCGCAGGCTTTCCTTGGGGCCGCCGCGCTGGCCGTTGGTGTCGCGCAGCGCGCGCGCCCACATCCACACGTCCAGGATCCCCAGCGGCTCGCGCGCCGTCGTCACCGCGTAGGTGGGGTGGACGTACATGCCGCGCTGCGCTTCATAGCTGAGCGGTCCGAGGCCGCGCGCCTGCTGTCCGTTAAAGTCCAGTTCGGTCGTGTCCTGCAGACACAGCACCACCGACTGCTCGGCCATTCGCTGTTCCGTTTGCTGCCAGTGCGGCTCCAGGATTGCCCGCCAGTCGACGCCGTCATTGTCGAAGAAGCGATACGCGGCCATCGTCTCACCCCAGCCGTTACAGGCCTTTGGCACGCTCGCCGTCGGTGCCCCCGCCATTGTTTCCATCAGTGTCCTCGCTCGCCGGTTCAGGCGCGCGTCGCCCAGGTCGAGTTGCTCAAACTCCGAATCGGTCCATCCCTTCGATTTGCTCGCCAATTGCGCCACGCAAAAGACGAGAGTAAACGCGATTTTGCAAAGGTTTACAAGGGCGCTGGCAAGTCATTGAAAGTAAACGGGATTTTCAGCCGGCGTGGTGAGGCTGGCGGACTTGTGTATAACGAGGTGGGTTTAGTGGCTCGCGCTGCAATCCATTCAGGGATAGGGAAAATCAGCGATAAAGTGCTGGGAATTGTTCATGGGGTCATGCCCGCAGTGGGTGCAGGAGCAGCGTACAAGAGAATGCGCTGCGGTGTTGAAGCGTCATGGTATAGCCTGCCAGCCAATATTGGAGCAGGAGTCTTAGGGAATAATGGAGAGGATGTTACCGCTGTTCTCGCCGGAGCGCCAGGCGCGCTAGAACTGCTTCCCAGTCGGTTTTATGGAATGCATTGGCTTGAGCTGAGGAAAGGTGAGAACATCGTTAATAGCTGGCCCGAAAAATGTCCTTATGAGGAAATCTACAAGGTGACCGGGAAATGGTATGGCTTATTTAAAGAGGAGTGGATCAACCCAGCTGGGCTGGTGAATGCGGGAGTCTCGCAGACCTTAAGTCATTTGGATGGTGCTCGAATGTTTCATGAAGAAATTGCTGATGTATATCATGAGAATAGCTACGCACATTACGGCTCTGATGTTGACAGAAAGGCTTGGTACAAAGTTGTTTGGAGAGCGGAATCTTCCGCACGATTCAAGCACGGCGACTCACTTCGAGTTGTAAATGATGATCGAAGGGGGGAACTCCGATTGGTCAACACTGCAGAGAAAGAAGGGACGACTGCAGGCTTAGAATTCGATGTTGAAATGCAGGCTGCCGCGGAGGCAGGTGATCAAACCGTTCCTTTGCATTCCGGCGATGCTCAGCTCAGGAGTGGAAAGTTCAAGGGAATTTTTAGGCAATCGGGTTATGAGCATCAGGCAAGCTACGACGATCCTGCAGTAATTAGTGCTACTTTGTATTGTCTATTTAAAATTATTTCTGAAATGAAATGGTCTAAATCATGAGGAAGTTCTCGTTGGGCCATAATTCATGGAGTATGGCATTGATGCTTTCAATTGCTGTTGCTGCAGGGGCGAGTTATGCGTTCGGATATTTTACGGGAGATTTCATGAATAATTCATCTGATCGCATTGCTGGCATGTTTGAAAAAACTCGCTTAGCGTGTTTTGGAAGATTCGTAATTGCTGTTCCAGAAAATTCGATCATAATCCATGGGGCGGCACAATTGGATGGTGAGTTCAACGTTCATCGCGGTCAAGCAGAAAGTCTAGATGAAGTTTTATTTTCCCGCCTTCAGGAAGTGAAAGACGAGAAAGAGTATCTTTCTGATGCTCAAATAAAGGAACTACCATTGGTTGGTGAAGTGCTAGATGGTCTCTTGCCTGGTCAGAAACTAGTTTTCGGAGCAAGAGGAACAATCGGCTACACCATCCACTCTTACATGCCATTGGGAAGTGATCTATTTGTGCTGGAGGTAGATGACGAATCGAGGAAAGAGACTAGAGTCCAAGAGATGAATAATTTTGCCATGCAGTTGCGGCTGCGTGGGGATGCTGAAATTCCAGCTGGACCTGGATTTTGCATTGATGGCGGCTTCATTGATATCAAGCCAGAATACGAAAACACCGCCCTTGGTCTTCGCTTTAAAGAGTTTCCAGATGTCAGTTTCTCGATAAGAATGCGAAAAAATCATAATTATTTGCAAGAAAGCAGCAGCCCCTCGGCCTTACGCAAAAATGCCAAGGAGCGCGCTAGTGCTATTCAGCTCGCAAGCTTCTTCTCTCGTGTTACGACGTTGCGCGAAGGTCGTCGTCAACTTAACGGTTGGGAAGGCGAAGAAATCCTTACTAGAAGACCGGAATACAAAGACGATACTGATGCACACGAATTTAGGTTCTTCAGCGTTGGCCAGCGTCACGATGCCCTGCACCCGCTATTGGACATCCGTATGGATACTGGGGTGAAAGAAAACGCCAGAGCCAGTGTCAGGCCGAGCCTTACCGACGAGGCGGCATTGGCATTGTGGGACAAGCTCCTCCCGACTATCCGTGTGCGCCGGCCAAGCGACGCCACGCCGCCGCCTGCACCGCCGCCCACGGTATCGCTTGAAAGTGTAAGGAAGTCTGGAGACATATGTCCTCAATCCGGATGGTGGGAATGCCTGGAAAAGCGGAAAATTGAGGGAGAAAGGCGTCGACTCTTCACGGCAGGCGACAAGTTGCCACCTGTGTTGGCTGATGGCGGCGCGAGTTTATGGAATACGCTGATCGGTAACACGCACCAAATAGCAACGGTGGAGTGGAAGTTAGTCGAATATGACCTGCCATCTGTATTCTCGGTCGAGACAAAAGGCGCTGGAATTCCACAAGCAGGCAACGATGCGAAGGTAGACGATGCCTAACGTGATTCGCTTGAACGACCCCACCAGTCACGGCGGAAAAGTAAGCAAAGTCGCCGCTACGCACTTCACTGTCGGCGGTCTTGCCGTGGCGTGTGTCGGCGACACATGTACTTGCCCTGTACATGGTCCAGTCACTATTGTGGAAGGAGAGGCAAAACACACCATTGGCGGTCTTCCCGTCGCTTATGAAGGCCACAAGACCAGCTGTGGTGCGACGCTGGTATCAACAGTGAACAACTTCAACCACAAGTGATCAGGAGCGGATTTCCGTAGCGATGTCAGATCAAACGGTATTCTTCTTTATCGCTGCCCCCAAAAAAAACCGGGCCACATGGGCCCGGTCCGTATGACAGCACTTTCAGCAGCTTAGCGCGCCGCCACCGGCGTGGCGCCGTCGGCCGGCGCCGCCGGCTCCGTCCATCCGCCACCCAGCACGCGATACAAGGTCACCTGATTCTGCAAGCGCAGCAGATTCGCCTGCACCGACAACTGCTGCGACTGGAACAGCGAACGCTGCGCATCGAGCAGGTCGAGGTAGCTGGCCGCGCCGCTGCGGTAACGCAGGTCGGACAGGTTGAAGCGGTCGGCTTCGGCCTCGGTCACCGCGGCTTGCGCGCGCAGCTGTTCGCTGAAGGTCGCCTGGCCGGCCAGCGCGTCCGCCACTTCGCGGAACGCGGTCTGGATCGATTGCTCGTACTGCGCCACCGCGATGTCGCGCTGGGCCCTGGCGCTGCCCAGCGTGGCGCTGTTGCGGCCGTAGTCGAAGATCGGCAGGATCGCCTGCGGCGCGAAGGTCCAGCCCCAGGTGCCGCTGTCGAACAGGCCCGACAGCTCGTTGCTGGCGCTGCCGGCGGTGCCGGTCAGCGTGATGCGCGGGAAGAAGTTCGCGCGCGCCGCGCCGATGTTGGCGTTGGCCGCGATCAGCTGCTGCTCGGCCGAACGGATGTCCGGACGGTTGGTCAGCAGGTCGGACGGCAGGCCGGCCGGGATGTCGGGCAGCTCGGTCTTGGCCAGCGTGGCGCCGGCGCTCACGTCGGCCGGCAGCGGGCCGCCGACCAGCAGCGTCAGCAGGTTGATGTCCTGGGCCCGCAGGCGCTGCTGCTGGGCCAGGGTGGCGCGGGCCGTCTCGACCAGCGAACGCGATTGCTGCAGTTCCAGGCGCGAGGCCACGCCGTTCTCGAAGCGCAGCTGGGTCAGCTTGTCCGATTCCAGGCGCGTGTTCAGCGTGTCTTGCGTGATGCGCAGCAGCTCTTCGTCGGCCAGCAGTTGCAGCCAGGCGCTGGCCACCGACGAGATCAGGCTGATCTGGGTGGCCTTGCGCGCCTCCTCGGTCGCCAGGTATTGCGCCAGCGCCGCTTCGGACAGGTTGCGCACCCGGCCGAACAGGTCGAGCTCGAAGGCCGAGACCGACAGGCCCGACTGGTACACGCTTTCGATCGGCTGGTCTTCGCCGGTGGTCTGGCGGTTGCCGCTGATGCCCAGGCCCACGCTCGGCAGGCGGTCGGCGCGGGTGATGCGGTATTGCGCACGCGCCTGTTCGATATTGGCGATCGCCACGCGCAGGTCACGGTTGTTCACCAGGGCCGCATCGATCAGCGAACGCAGGCGGGCGTCGGTGAAGAACGACTGCCAGGCCACCGTGGCCGGGGCGGCGTTCAGCACCGGGCTGGTCGACTCGGTCGCCGCCTTCGGGGTTTCCGGGAAGGCCGCAGCCACCGGGGCCGCCGGACGTTCATAGTCCGGCGCCAGCGAGATGCAGCCTGCCAGCGTCATCGCCAGTGCCAGCGGCGTCGCCAGTTTGATGTGCTTGATCATGGTTTGCTTCCTTCTTCTACATGCTTCTGATGTTGAGTCGCGTACATCTTCTGCTGGCGGTCGCTGCCCTTGAAGAGCGTGCGGACCACCACGAAGAAGACCGGCACGAAGATCACGCCCAGCACGGTCGCGGTGATCATGCCGCCCATCACGCCGGTGCCGATGGCGCGCTGCGATGCCGAACCGGCGCCGCCTGCGATGACCAGCGGCAGCACGCCGAGGATGAAGGCCAGCGAGGTCATGATGATCGGGCGGAAGCGCAGGTGCGCCGCTTCCAGCGCCGCCTCGTACGGCGTCTTGCCCTCGGCCTGCAGGTCCTTGGCGAATTCGACGATCAGAATCGCATTCTTCGCCGCCAGGCCGATGATGGTGATCAGGCCGACCTTGAAGTACACGTCGTTCGGCAAGCCGCGCATATTGGCCGCGATCAGCGAGCCGAGCACGCCCAGCGGCACCACCAGCATCACCGAGACCGGGATCGTCCAGCTTTCATACAGCGCGGCCAGGGCCAGGAACACCGCCAGCAGCGAGAAGGCGATCAGGATGCCCGCGGTCGAGCCGGACAGGATTTCCTCACGCGACTGGCCGGTCCATTCGAAGGCGAAGCCGGCCGGCAGCTGGGCTGCCAGGCGCTGCATCTCTTCCAGCGCATCGCCGCTCGAATAACCCGGAGCCGGTTCGCCGGTGAGTTTCATCGCCGGATAGCCGTTGTAGCGGTTGGTCTGCATCGGGCCGGTGGTCCATTCGGTGGTCGCGAACGACGACAGCGGCACCGGCTGGCCCTGGGTGTTCAGGGCGTTGATGCGCAGCAGGTCGTCCGGCTGCATGCGCTGCGGCGCATCGGCCTGCACGATCACGCGCTGCAGGCGGCCGGCGTTCGGGAAGTCGTTCACATACGACGAACCCAGCGAGGTCGACAGCGCGGTATTGATCGCGCCGAAGGTCACGCCCAGGGCTTGCGCCTTGTCGCGGTCGATGTTCAGCTTGAGCTGCGGCGCGTCTTCCAGGCCTTCCGGACGCATGCCGGTCAGGACCTTGCTCTGCATGGCCATGCCCAGCATCTGGTTACGCGCGGCCAGCAGTGCCGCGTGGCCGTTGCCGCCACGATCCTGCAGGCGGAACGAGAAGCCGGTGCCGGTGCCCAGTTCCGGGATCGGCGGCGGGCTGACCACGAAGATGAACGAGTCGCGCACCGCGCCCATGTGGCCGGTGATGCGGCCGGCGAACGATTGCGCGTCCTGGCCTTGCTCCTTGCGCTCGTCCCACGGCTTCATTGGAATGAACGCGAGACCCATGTTCTGGCCCTGGCCCGAGAACGAGAAGCCGGTCACGGCCACGATGTTGGCGGTCTCGGGCTGCTTCATCACGAACTCTTCCAGCGAACGCAGCACGGTGCCGGTACGCTCGGCGGTGGCGCCTGGCGGCAGCTGGATGTTGGCGATCACATAGCCCTGGTCTTCGTTCGGCAGGAAGGCGTTCGGCATGCGGGTGAACATCAGGGCGACGATGGCGACCAGCAGCGCGAACACGACCATCCAGCGGCCGGCGCGCTTGAGGATGGCGCCGACGAAGCCTTCATATTTCTTGGCGCCGGCCGTGAAATTGCGGTTGAACCAGCCGAAGAAACCCTTTTTGTCCATATGATGGCCGGCTTCGACGGGTTTCAGCAGGTGCGCGCACAGCGCCG
This sequence comes from Massilia timonae CCUG 45783, assembly GCF_000315425.1. GTDB lineage: Bacteria > Pseudomonadota > Gammaproteobacteria > Burkholderiales > Burkholderiaceae_D > Telluria > Telluria timonae. The sequence continues at coordinate 2,336,028 of NZ_JH992922.1, forward strand.
GGGTCAGGGTCAGCGCCAGGAAGGCCGAGAAGCCGATCGAGGTCACCATCACGACCGAGAACTGGCGGTAGATGTTGCCGACCGCGCCGGCGAAGAAGGCCAGCGGCACGAACACGGCGATCAGGACCACGGTCACGCCGATGATGGCGCCCGAGATCTGGCCCATCGCCTTGCGCGTCGCTTCCAGTGGGGGAAGACCTTCCTCGCTCATGATGCGCTCGACGTTCTCGACCACCACGATCGCATCGTCGACCACGATACCGATCACCAGCACCATGCCGAACATGGTCAGCACGTTGATCGAGAAGCCCAGCGCCAGCAGGCAGGCGAACGAGCCCAGCAGTGCGATCGGCACCACGATGGTCGGGATCAGGGTATAGCGGATGTTCTGCAGGAACAGGTACATCACCAGGAACACCAGCACGATCGCTTCGAACAGGGTGTGCACCACTTGCTCGATCGAGATGTCGATGAAGGTGGTCGAGTCGTAAGGAATCGAGTACTTCATGCCTTTCGGGAAGTACTTCTGCAGCTCCGCCATGCGCGCCTTGATCAGTTCCGCCGTCTCGAGGGCGTTGCCCGACGGCGCCAGCTGCACGCCGATACCGGCCGACGGCTTGCCGTTCAGGCGCGCGGTGGTGGCATAGGCCTGGCCGCCGATTTCGATGCGCGCCACGTCCTTCAGGCGCACGGTCGAGCCGTCCGGATTCGCGCGCAGCACGATGTTGCCGAACTGTTCGACGTTCGACAGCTGGCCGGTGACGATCACGGTGGCGCTGATCTGCTGGCCCTTGGCGACCGGCAGGTCGCCAATGGTGCCGGAAGCGACCTGGGCATTCTGCTGCGAGATCGCGGCGGTGACGTCGGCCGGCGACAGGTTCAGGCCGACCAGCTTGGTCGGGTCGATCCAGACGCGCATCGCCTTCTCGGTGCCGAACAGCTGGGCCTGGCCAACGCCGGTGATGCGCTGGATTTCAGGCAGCACGTTGCGCGAGGCATAGTCGCCCAGCTCGATATTGCCGATGTTCGGGTCATCCGACGACAGGATCGTAAACAGCAGGAAGTTCGAGCGCGCCTGGTCGACGCGCACGCCCTGCTGGGTCACCGCCGGCGGCAGGCGCGGGGTAGCGCGCGACAGGCGGTTCTGGACGTCGACCTGGGCCAGGTTCGGGTCGGTGCCGGTCTCGAACGAGACGGTGATCGAACCGGTGCCGTTGGCCTGGCTGGTCGATTCCATGTAAATCATGCCTTGGGCGCCGTTCATCTCGCGTTCGATGATCGAGATGACGGAGTCTTCAAGCGTCTGCGCCGATGCGCCCGGATAGGCGACGTTGATGACGATCGAGGGTGGCGCCACGGTCGGGTATTGCGCGATCGGCAGCTGCTTGATGGCGACGCCACCGAGCACCATGATGAATAGCGCGATCACCCAGGCAAAAATCGGGCGGTCAATAAAAAAACGTGCCATTGGAAAGTCCTATTCCTTTGTTCTTAGCGGCTGCTGTCGGCCGGCGTGGTCGCGCCCGCGACCGGCGAACCGGCATCCGGGGTGCGGGTATCGCCGGCACCGGCGGTGGCAGCCGCCTTGGCGCCGGCCGCGTTCGGCTGGGCCGCCGTTGCGCCTGCCTGGGCCGGCGCCTGCTGGGCGCCTGCCGGCGTCCACTGCACGGGCTTGACCGGGGTACCCGGCGGCAGCATCTGCAGCTTCTGGAAGCCGTCGACCATCACTTTTTCGCCTTCCTTCAGGCCGCCGGTGACGACCCAGTTCTCATCCTGCTGCGAAGCGATCTGGATCTGGCGCGGGACCGGCTTGTTGTCGGCGCCGATGACGGTCACGGTGTCGCCGTTCTGGCCGCCGCGGGTGACCGCCTGCTGGGGAATCAGGATGCCGTTCGGCAGCGAAGCCTGGGCAATGCGCACTCGCACGTACTGGCCCGGGAGCAGGGCGTTGTTCGGGTTCGCCACGGTGGCGCGCAGCGTGACCTGGCCGGTGCCCTGGTCGACGGTCACGTCCGAGAATAGCAGCTTGCCGCGCTGCGGCAGGACCGAGCCGTCTTCCAGCAGCACGGTGACCGGCACGTCGTTGGCGCCGCCGCCCTGCTTGCGCAGGCGCTGCAGCTCGGTGGCCGACTGGGTGATGTTGAGGTACATGGTGTCGGTCTGCTGGATCAGGGCCAGCTCGGTCGACTGGGTGCTTGACACCAGCGCGCCTTCGGTCACCAGCGCGCGGCCGATGCGGCCCGTGATGGGAGCGTTCACATTGGTGTAACCAACATTGATCTGGGCAACGCGCAGCTGGGCCTTGGCTGCGGCGACTTCGGCCTCACCTTGCTTCTGGGCGGCGACGGCGTTGTCGAATTCCTGTTTGCTGACGGCATTGGCTTCGACCAGCGGCTTGTAGCGCTCGGCGATGGCGCGCGAGGCTACCAGGTTGGCTTCGGCGCGCGCGACGTCGGCGCGCGCTGCGGCGAGCTGGGCCTGGTAAGGCGCCGGGTCGATGGTGAACAGCGACTGGCCCTGCTTGACGATGCTGCCCTCGGTGAAGGAACGCTTGAGCACCACGCCGTCGACGCGGGCGCGAACCTGGGCGGTGCGGATCGGTTCCACGCGCGCCGGCAGTTCGTTCTGCAGCGCGACGGTCTGGAAGGCGGCGGTGACGACGCCGACTTCGGGCGCCGGCATCTGCTGGCCGGCGGGGGCGCCGGCCTTGGCCGGATCGTCTTTCTTGCCGCAGGCAGACAGCAGGACCACCGCAGCCATGGTGGCCGCCGCGACCCGGGTGAGGGACATGGATGAGGAGTTGGCAGAGCGCATTACGTGTGCATCCTTCTAGTTAGAAATACTTGCCGATGTCACACCCCAGTCACTAACATATGCACGGGATGTGAGATCAACGCTGGCTTTTGCAAATAGTTTTATATACTATCACGACTGTATGTAAAATGTTTAAGCACCTTTAATTCGAGGGTTACTCAAAAGAAATGGTTCGCAGGACGAAGGAAGAAGCAGCGGCGACCCGCGACAGCATTCTTGATGCAGCAGAGATCTTGTTCGCTAAACAAGGCGTTTCGCGAACGACATTACAGCACATCGCGACTGCGGCGGGTGTAACGCGCGGGGCGATTTATTGGCATTTTGTCGACAAGGGCGCGCTGTTCAGCGCGATGATGGATCGCGCCACGATGCCGATGGACACCGCCATCCAGCAGCTGGGCGAGCGCGAGGTCGCCGACCCGCTGCAGCGCTTGCGCGACGAGCTGATGGCGGTGCTGCACATCGTCGTCAGCGACGAGAAGGCGCGCCGGGTGTTCGAGATCGCCACCCTCAAGACCGAGTTCACCGACGAGGTCGATTCGGCCCGCGTGCGCAAGCGCGAAGCGGTGGCCGAGTGGCGCGCGCGCATGGAAGCGCAGCTGACCGAGGCGCGCGCGAATGGCCAGTTGCCGGCCAGCGTCGACCCGCACAATGCGGCGACCTGCATGTGGATCATGCTCGACGGCCTGCTGCGCAACTGGCTGTTCGACCTGGAATCGTTCGACCTGATGGCGCTGGGCGGGGAGGTGATCGATACCTTCCTGGCGGGGTTGAAGGGTAAGCGTCCAACCGCTCCACCTTCACAGCGGAATCAAGCCAGCGTAGAGTCCGAAAATGGCAGCAGCGAGTCGATTCGGCTGTTCGGGCAGGTAGGCAGTTTCTCAAGTGTCTCAGCGAGCCAGCGTGCCGGGTCCAGGCCGTTGAGTTTGGCAGTGGCAAACAGGCTCTGGATGACGGCGGCGCGGCGGCCGGCGCGTTCAGAGCCGGCAAACAGCCAGTTCTTTTTACCGATGGCGATGGGACGGATCGCGTTCTCGACCGGGTTGTTGTCGATCGGAAGGATGCCGGAATCGGCATAGCGCACTAGGGCATTCCAGCGCTTGAGGGAGTGTTCGATGGCCTTGCCCGTACCACTTCCGATGGCGACGGTGCGCTGCATCGACAGCAGCCAGGCGTGCAGATCGGCCAGCGCCGGCACGGCGCGCGCCTGGCGCAGATCCAGCCGTTCGGACGGCGTTGTGTCTGCGCCGTCCTGCTCGATGGCGTACAACTGCGCAATGCGGCGCAGCGCCTCGTCGGCGACAGGACTGCTGCTGGCAGCGTGCAGGTCGAAGAATTTGCGACGGATGTGCGCCAGGCACGCCAGTTCGGTCGGCCCATTGGCAAACAGGGCTTTGTAGCCGGCGTAGTCGTCCACCATCAGGTGGCCGCGCCAGTCCTGAAGGAAATCGCGGGCGTGCTTGCCGGCCCGGCTTTCCTGGTAATCGAAGACGACGATCGGTGGCCCATCCTCCCAAGTGCCGGAGCGGTAGGCCCATAAATAGGCTTGGCGGGTCTTGCCGCTGCCAGGATCGAGCTGGCGCACCGGCGTTTCGTCGGCATGCAGGCAGCTGCGCTGGCGCAGAAGCTCGCTCAGGCGTTCGGCCAGTGGCTGCAGGGCCACGCCAATCCGCCCGATCCACTGCGCCAGTGTCGAGCGCGCCAGCGGCACGCCCTGGCGCGCGGCGATCTGCTCGATCCGGTACAGCGGCAGGTGATCGAGGTACTTGCTGGCGGCAACCCATGCCAGCAGGCCGGGTGCGGCCAGGCCACCGTCGATCACCGCTGGCGGCACCGGCGCCGCCGTCACGGTCTCGCAGGCGCGACAAGCATATTGCGGGCGAATGTGGCGGTGCACGAAGAAGCGCGCCGGTTCCACGTCGAGCTGCTCACTGACGTCCTCGCCAATCTTGACCAGGTTGGCGCCGCACTGACCGCAAGCGCACGACTCGGGCTCGTGGCGGTGCTCGATGCGTGGCAGTTCCGGTGGCAGTGCCTGACGACCGGCGCGCTTGCGCGCAGGTTTGACGCTGGCTTGATTCTCCAGCTCCTGCTCGATGGCGGCCAGGTCCATGTCGACCGCTTCCTCGAACAGCGAACGCTGCTCGCCGGTGAGCACTTCGCTGGCCTTGCCATAGCGGATGCGCTTCAGGTAGGCCAGTTCGTGTGTCAATGCCGTGATCTTGAAGTCCTTCTCGGCCAGCTGCGCCTGCTGTTGCTCGAACAGCGCCCGAACCTGCGCCAGCATGGCTGGGGCGATATCGGTCTGGGCAAGTTGATCGAGCAGGTTCATGGTGAAAGTGTAGCGAACCGGTCCGACGTTTACAAGCGAAACAGTTTACGTCGGCATCTATAGCCGCCACTGTGCCGGCGCCTGGGCCGACAGGCGCTGCCAGTCCACGCCCATCACCAGCCACTGCCACTGCTCGGCACTGAGCTGCCAGCAACTCTCGCCCGGCTGCGGCCAGACGAACTGGCCCCGATGCAGACGGCGCAGGCACATCCACACGCCAGTGCCATCCCAGCTCACCACCTTGATCCGCGTGCGGCGCCGGTTGCTGAACACGTAGGCTGTCCCATCGCAGGGCGCGCGGCCCAAGGCCTGCTGCACGTGCAGCGACAGTCCGTCGATGCCGGTGCGCATGTCGACTGGCTCGACAGCCAGCCAGATCGATTCGGGCAGCAGTTTCACCGCAACTCCTGCAGTAGTCTGGCCAGCCAGGCGGCATCGACGCCGCCATCCATGCGCAGGCTCCAGCCCGAGGCGCTGCGCAGTTCCAGGGGAGTCGAAGAGCCTGGAGAGCCAATGCGCACCGGCAGCAGCTGGGTGCCACTGGCCATGCGCTCGATGCGGCGCACCCAGTATCTGAGGCGCTCCACGCCGATATTATGCTCGTGGGCATAGGCTTGGACAGGCAGTCCGCTGCTGCGCCAATGCGCGACATGCTCATGCCAGGTCGATGCGGAAATGCGTTGACGGGTCATGGGATCCTCGAAGTAGAAAACCTCGAGTCTGCATGTCATCGCGGCGACATTACAGGTGGTTGGGCTGCACGCTTACCGTGATTGTAGGTCCACAACCAGTTGGTAGCAAATTCCTGGATCTCTTCGAGCGTCTCGAACAGGTGATGCGCAAGCCAATCGTAACGCACAGTC
>NZ_JH992922.1:2342471-2374426 GCF_000315425.1 Massilia timonae CCUG 45783
AAATGCGTTGACGGGTCATGGGATCCTCGAAGTAGAAAACCTCGAGTCTGCATGTCATCGCGGCGACATTACAGGTGGTTGGGCTGCACGCTTACGTTGAAGGCGCGCTGAACGCGCATTCCCAATAAAAAACCCGGCCGCGGCCGGGTTCGTCGTTAACGCCGCAGCGTTTAACGCATGCCTTCGATCATCTGCTTGAGCTTGAGCGAATCGGCGACGAAGGCGCGGATGCCTTCGGCCAGCTTCTCGGTGCCCATTGCGTCTTCGTTCAGCATGAAGCGGAAGGTCTTTTCGTCCATCGCGATCTTCTCGATATCGGCGCTGTCGTCTTTGACCAGCTTGCGCTCGACCGGCGCGTCGCTGTCGGCCAGCTTTTGCAGCAGGTCCGGGGAGATCGTCAGCAGGTCGCAACCGGCCAGTTCCAGGATCTGCGAGGTATTGCGGAAGCTCGCGCCCATCACTTCGGTGTCGTAACCGAACTTGCGGTAGTACTGGTAGATGCGCTTGACCGACTGCACGCCCGGATCGTCGGCGCCTTGATAGTCGGTGCCGGTCGATTTCTTGTACCAGTCATAGATGCGGCCGACGAACGGCGAGATCAGCTTGACGCCGGCTTCGGCGCAGGCCACCGCCTGGCACAGCGAGAACAGCAGGGTCAGGTTGCAGTGGATGCCGTCTTTCTCCAGGATCTCGGCGGCGCGGATGCCTTCCCAGGTCGACGCGATCTTGATCAGGACGCGTTCGCGCGACACGCCATTCTTTTCATACAGGGCGATCAGCTCGCGGCCCTTGGCGACGGTCGCTTCGGTATCGAACGACAGCGCGGCATCGATCTCGGTCGAGACGCGGCCCGGCACGTACTTCAGGATCTCGACGCCGAAAGCGATCAGGAGGCTGTCGACGATCGCTTCGGTCGACGCGCCCGGCGCATCGGCGATCGCCTTTTCCAGCAGCGGACGGTATTCCGGCTTTTGCACGGCCTTCAGGATCAGCGACGGGTTGGTGGTCGCGTCCTGTGGGGCATAGGCCTTGATCGACTGGAAGTCGCCGGTGTCGGCGACCACGGTGGTGTACTGCTTGAGCTGTTCGAGTTGGTTCATGTGGGTCTCTGGATGGTGTGGCGCAATTAGAAATCGGTGGCGGCAATGAATGCCGCGAGCATGGCTTCGAGGCCGGCGCGATCTTCTTCCGAGAAACGGTCCGGCTTCGGGCTGTCGATATCGAACACGCCAATGAGCTTGTCATCCTTGATCACCGGAATGACGATTTCCGAGGCGGACGCCGAATCGCAGGCGATGTGGCCTGGGAAGGCATGCACGTCCGGCACCACGATGGTCTCGCGCTTGACGGCGGTCGTGCCGCAGACGCCGCGGCCGAACGGGATGCGGGCGCAGGCGGGTTTGCCCTGGAACGGGCCGACCAGCAGGTCCTGGCCTTCGCCTTTTTTCGAGGGAACCGTGAAGTAGAAGCCGGCCCAGTTCAGGCTTGATAACGTGTCGTAGACCAGGGCCGAGAACTGGGAAGCATTGGCGGTCAGGTCGCGCTCGCCCTCGAGGACGCTGGTGACCTGGCGCACCAGCAGGTCATAGTCGGGACGGTCGCTGCGTTCGGGATTGATATGCATGTCAGGCGAAAATGCTGGTCGAAAACCGCTATTTTACAGCCACCGCTGCCGCAGGCGCTCCGGGCTCCGGCGGTGTCATCGAAATAACCATCCTGAACCGCTGGCGCAGCCTCGGCTTGCCGTCGGGGAGCTTGCCAGGACGATAATGCACGTCGACCTGCAGGCGCTCGCCGTTCACCCGCAGGCGTTGCAAGGTCGCTTCGGCGCGCGCGTCGAGCGGCATCGCGACCTCGGTCTGGAACAGGTGCTTGCCGGTCGGGTCCAGCAGGTCGAGCAGCAGGTGCGCGCCGTCGCCCGACGCCACCAGGATGAAGTTGCCGGTGCAGGCAAAGCTGTCGACGTCGGACCATGGCCGGAACGACCACGCGCCGGCCTCGAACTGCCGGGGCGACGCCGCCGTCGCGATCCGGTAGGACGGCGGACAGCCATCGCCTCCATGGATGGGAGGGTCGATGCGGCCGGCCCGAAGCGGCGTGTGCGTGACGGGCGCTGCGCCATACGGCGGCTGGTCGGGCCGGCCGCCGGCCGGGGCCGCCGTGCCCAGCACCCTGCGCACGAACGCCATGGCCTCTTCGCCGACCGGGACGCGTCCGGCATCGATCTGCCGGGCGCGCAGGTATTTCCGGCCGAGCAGTTCGTCACTGTCGCGGTCGTGGATGGACAGGCTGGTGATGCGGTCAATTCTTTCTTCGGACCGGTCCGCGTGTTCCTCGACCACGTAGCGCGCGCGGACGTCGCCGCGAGGATGCACGACGAAGCTGCCCGGACCGGCACGGCGATAGACCTTGTCGAGATATAGCACGGACGGATAGTTGGCCCACAATGCGTCGTCAAGGCCGAACAGCGGCTGGAATGGGCCCGCGCCGGGCTGGTCGAAGCCGATGTGGCGCAATTCGACGTTCTCGACGCCGCTCACGGCGCGCATCACGATCGGAGCGGGCAGCTGCAGCTCGGACTTGGCCATGCACATCGTCAGGGCGCCGGCCGCAACGAGGGTCGACAGGAGTAGCTTGTAGAACGTCGGCATTTAACTAGTCAGGACCGATCGGCCATTGAAAGATCGAGATCCATGGGTTGATCGGCAAGGGTCAGGAACCGCCCATTCTAGACCAAATGCGTTTCTTGCCGTCAGCGCAGGCCCCTGAGATGGGCCAGTGCCCGCTCCAGCACCGGGTCCACGCCCTTGCGGATCGACTGTACGGTCGGCCCGGCTTCGATGTCCGGCTTCAGGCCGCGGCCGACGAACGTTCCGCCGTCGGGCAGCAGGTCGCGTTTGATGCAGATGCGTCCCCAGCCGCCGCCCGGCAAGCGGATGCTCATCGGCTGGCCGGTGCTGCCGCCGGTCGTGGCGCCGATCGTGGCGCCCCGCCCCAGGGCATTGAAGGCAAGGACGAAATCTTCGGCGGCGGAGAAGGTGGCGGCGCTGGTCAGCACCGCCACCGGTCCTTCGTAGACATCGCCGTCGCGGCTGTGCGCAGGCGCGGAGCGCGCCACCGGTTCCCAGGTCACCAGGCGCGATTGCGCGCCCGCCACGATGCTGGTGCCGCGCATGAAGCTCATGGCGCGCGGGATTGCCTGCCGGGTCAGGTGTTCGAGTATGCGCTCGCCATGGACACCCGAGCCGCCGCCGTTCCTGCGCACGTCGATGATCAGGCCCTTGGCGCGCATGATCTGCGGCAGGGCTTTCGTGAATGCCTTGACGCCCTCGTCGCTCTCGAAATGGTCGAGCGAAATATAGGCGACGTCGCCCGCAAGCATGCGGAATCCGAATTTTTCATGGCTGTTCAGGTCTTGCTGGCCGCGCGCAACGCTTTCTTCACGCTGGCGTCCGGCACTGTCGCGCAGGGTCAGGCGCACCGGCCGGGCCGCGTCGCCCGCCAGCAGCTGGTAGGAATAAGTGCGCAGCGCGTGATCCTGCGGCGTCGAGCTGCTCACGAACGGCGCTACCTTCTCTTCGGCATGACGCTTGACCGGCACGCCGTCGACGGCGACCAGCTCGTCGCCGATCTTCAGTCGTCTCGCCAGCGCCGTGCTGTTCACGGCGACCACCAGCACGGTGTCGCCCACCAGCTCCGTCACGATCGGCGGGCGCGCGTAAAAGCGTTCTTCCAGTTCTTGCGGCGCAAAGATATTGGTGTGGCCGTCGCGCAAAAGCGGCGCCAGCTGCATCAGCACCTGGTAATAGTCGGCGGTGGTTTCCGCCGCCATCACCCTGGGCAGGAATTCGAGATAGGTCTTGTTCCAGTCCAGTTCCGGCGCATTGTCGAAGTGGACGAAATACTGCCTGGCATCGGACCAGAATTGCGTCAGGCCGGCGATGCGTTCCTCCACCGGAAGTCGTTCGCGATAAGGGGAGTCGGCGCCAAGATCCTTCAGCATGCGCTGCGGGGTGGTGGAAGTGCGCAGGATGGCCTGGAAACGAGGCTCGCCGCGGATCGCCGCGAACGCTTCGTCGCCCAGCACGGCCACCATCGCGTCGCCCAGCCAGCCGTAATCGAGCATGCTCTCCAGCGCATCGAGCGCCTTGTCGGTATTGCCCAGCCGGAGATGGATGATGGCCAGCTCGCGTTGCACGTCCAGGCCGCGGAAGTACAGGGCGCGGGAACCGGTGCCAAGGTCGCGGGTCAGGGGCGTGTCCAGCCAGGCGAGCAGCTGCTCAAGGCGCGACGCCACCTGTTCGAGGCTGGCCCGGTCCGGGTGCTCCTTGAGCGCGGCACTTACCTCGTTGCGCACCGTTTGCGCGTAGTCGTAACTGGCCTGGGCCGGAGAATAGCCGAGCTGCTCGCCGGCCCCGGCGGGCAGGGACAGGATGGCGCAAAGGAGAAATGCAAGGGGATGACGGGGCATCGAGGTACTCGGCAGTTGGTATGCCGAAAAGTGTACAAGGATGCAAGGGTGAAAAATTCACCCTTTTCCACGGCAGTGGATCAGCCGATGAACGAATCGAACTGCATGTCGAACTCCTGCAGCGCCTTCTGCGCGTTCTGCATCTTCTTGCGGAACTCCGGCCCGCGGCGCAGCGCCAGGCCCACCGCCAGTACGTCGATCACCACCAGGTAGGCCAGGCGCGCCGAGATCGGCGTGTAGGGGTCGGTGGCGAACACCAGGTCGATCGGGATGAGCAGGGTGGCCATCTCGGCCAGCGGCGTGCCGGACGGCGCCAGCACGATCACGTCGGCGCCGCCGGCCTTGGCCAGCTTGGCCGAACGGGTCAGCGCCGGGTTGTTGCCGCGCTGCGAGATCGCCACCAGTGCATCGCCTTCGCGCAGCAGGGCCGCCGCGATCGAATGGATCGACGGGTCGGTGTAGGCCACCGTCGGCACGCCCGAGCGGAAGAACTTGTGCTGGGCGTCGGCGGCCACGAAGCCGGACGTGCCCTGGCCGTAGAACTCGATCTTGTTGGCGCGCGCCAGGATCTCGAGCGCCTGCTGGACGAGTTCCGGCTTGAGGTTGTTGCGCAGGTCGAGCAGGGTGTTGATCGAGCGGCTGCAGATCTTGTTGATCAGGTCCGACGCCAGGTCGTCCTGGTGCGGCGCCTCGCTGGCGCCGGGCAGCGCCAGCGCCAGGCCCTGCGCCAGCTTGAGCTTGAACTCGTGCCAGCCGTCGTAGCCGAGCGTGCGGCAAAAGCGCACCACGGTCGGTTCCGACACCTGGGCATTGCGCGCCAGGGCGGTGATGTTCTGGCTCACGGTCGCGGAAGGGGCGGCCAGCACCGCGAGCGCGACCTTGCGCTCCGATTTGGAGAGCGTGTCGAGCTGGGTGCGGATCGAGTCGAGCAGCATAAGTAAGTATCCAGCAGGTCTCGAGCGTCAGTCTTCCGGCAGCGATTCTTCGCGCCACTGCAGGCCGTCGCGGCCGATCAGGGCGCTGGCCGCCGCCGGGCCCCAGGTGCCCGAGGTGTACGGCGCCGGCGCGCTGTCGTCCTGCTCCCAGTGCTCGAGGATCGGCTCGACCCATTCCCAGGCCGCTTCCAGCTCGTCGCCGCGCATGAACAGGGTCAGCTGGCCGCGCAGCACGTCGAGCAGCAGGCGTTCGTACGCCTCCATGCGCGGCGCCTTGAACTGTTCGCGGAAATCGAGTTCGAGTTCGGCCTGCTTCAGGCGCATCGAATCGCCCGGGGTCTTGGCCATCAGGTTCATCGACAGGCCTTCGTCCGGCTGCAGGCGGATCACCAGGCTGTTGGGCTGGAAGCTCGACGTCGGCTGGTTGAAGATCGAGTGCGGGATCGGCTTGAAGCGCACCACGATCTCGGCCAGGCGGTCGGCCATGCGCTTGCCGGTGCGCAGGTAGAACGGCACGCCGGCCCAGCGCCAGGTGTCGATCTCGGCCTTCATCGCCACGAAGGTCTCGGTGCGCGAGCTCTTGGGCGCATCGGGTTCCTCGCGGTAGCCCGGCACCTGCTGGCCGTCGATGTAGCCGGCGCGGTACTGGCCGCGGATGATGTTCTGCGACAGCGTGGTCGGGGTAAAACGTTTTAAAGACCTCAATACCTGCAGCTTGGCGTCGCGCACGGCGTCCGGCGCGATCGAGGTCGGCGGTTCCATCGCCACGATGCACAGCAGCTGCAGCAGGTGGTTCTGCAGCATGTCGCGCAGCGCGCCGGAATTGTCGTAGTAGCCCAGGCGGTTGCCGACGCCGATCTTTTCGGCGATCGTGATCTGCACGTCCGAGATCCATTCGCGCCGCCACAGCGGCTCGAACAGGATGTTCCCGAAGCGCAGCGCCAGCAGGTTCTGCACGGTCTCCTTGCCCAGGTAGTGGTCGATGCGGTAGATCTGCGATTCGGCGAACACCTTGCCGACGTCGAGGTTGATCTGCTTGGCCGAGGCCAGGTCGCGGCCCAGCGGCTTTTCGAGCACCACGCGCGAGTTCGGCGTGGCCAGGCCGGTCGCGGCCAGGTTGTCGCAGATCTTGGCGAACAGCTGCGGCGGCGTGGCCAGGTAATACACGCGGGTGAGCGATGCGTCATGGCGCAGGGCCTCGACCAGCGCCTGGTAGGTCGAGACGTCGGTCGCGTTCAGCGCGACGTAGGTGATGCGCTTCAGGAAGCGCGCCCAGCTGGCTTCATCCGGGCCGTCCTTGATGTGCGGTTTCGAATTCGTTTCGACCATGCGCAGGAATTCTTCCTGGGTCGCGTCGTCGCGGCCGACGCAGATGATGCGGCTGGCGTCGGGCAGGTCGTTGCAGACGTCGCGCGAGTACATCGCGGGCAACAGCTTGCGCATCGCAAGGTCGCCGCTGCCGCCAAAGAAAACGAGATCGAAATCGGAAAGGGCCATGGTCGGTCGTCGGTGCATAAAGGGGTTGGAACCGGAAAGCATATCGATGTAAATTTACTACACAAATACCTTGATAGCAAGTAAATTTACTACGTGGCGTCAGGTATCGCACCATGGTGCCATATCCGATTCATGCCGGTCGCATCCGAGGTGGCGTGGATGCGACGTGGGTAGTGGATGTGCATGACAGTTGCAGGAAATGCGACTATAGTTTCCTTGCGAAAACATCGCTGCCAATCGAGCAGCGAACGGAGGGGACATGGTGTGGTTGCATAAAATCGGTCGTGCGCTGCGGCAGGTCGCGGCGCCATTCAATGGACGCTCCTTGTCCGGCAACGTCCGCACGCTGGTGGTCAAGGCGCGCGACGGCAGCATCCGCACGGCGATCAACGCCGCGCGCCTGCGCAAGGAAGTCGACCAGGCCCAGGCCCAGGCGGCGCGCCAGCACGCGGCGGCCGATGCGCTGGCGGCCAGCGCGCGCGAAGTGGCCGCGCTGTCGGCCGACGTCAATGCCGGCACGGTGCGCATCGCCGACACCGCCCAGCGCAACCTGGGGCAAGCGCGCGAATCGATGGAAGAACTGGCCAGCCTCGAGCGGCGCATGAAGCTGATCGAGGAACAGGTGCAGGGCTTTTCCGGCACCGTGACCCAGCTGGTCGGCCACCTGCGCGAGATCGGCGAGTTCGGCACCGTGATCGAGAACGTGGCCAACCAGACCAATCTGCTGGCCATCAATGCCGCGATCGAGGCCGCGCGCGCCGGCCCGGCCGGGCGCGGCTTCGCGGTGGTCGCCTCCGAAGTGCGGCGCCTGTCGCAGGTGGTCAATGCCGAGGCGGTCAAGATCGCCACCGCCAGCAATGCCATGCGCGCGCTGGTGACGTCGACCTCCGGCGCCACCGCCGGCATTCTCGACGGCGTGAACGTGTCGGCGCGCGAAGCCGGCAGCGCGGCCAGCCACCTCACCGCTTTCGTTGCCGACTTCGAGCGCATGACCGCCACCGTCGACCAGATGGCGGCGGCGATGCAGTCGCTCGACGGCGTCAACCAGCAGATCAATGCGAAAGTGGAAGAGGTGGCGCACAACGCCTCCAGCGCCAAGACCACGATGCAGGACGCTTCGCGCCGCGTGGACGAAGTGCGGGTGGCCACCGAGGAGCTGCAGGGCGTGCTGGCGGGCTTTCGCACCGGCGGCACGGCCTTCGATGCGCTGGTGGACGGCACCACCGCGCTGCGCGACGAGGTGCTGGCCTGCCTGAGCAGCCACGCGGCCGGCGGCGCCAACATCTTCGACCAGCAGTACCGGCCAATCGCGCAATCCGATCCGCCGCGTTTCACGACCTCGTACGACCGCGCGGTGGAGCGCGACCTGCAGCAGATGTTCGACCGCGTGCTGACCGAACTGCCGGGCGCCGCCTATGCGCTGGCGGTCGACAACCGGGGCTATGCGCCTACCCACAACACCAAGTTCTCGCGGCCGTCGACCGGGCAGCGCGAGCATGATCTCGTGTATTGCCGCAACAAGCGCATCTTCGACGATCCGGTGGGCATCCGGCTGGCGAAGAACCGCGAACCCTTCCTGCTGCAGACCTATCTGCGCGATACGGGAGAAGTGATCAACGACCTGTCGATGCCGATCGTGTTCCAGGGGAAGCACTGGGGTGCGGTCAGGATCGGGTACGACTCGGCGCGGATGATGGGGCGCTGAGGACGGTCGCATTCATCGCCGGTGCCTGCCGAAGAACTCGAGCGCCAGGCGGCTGGCGTTCGGCGTCGCTTTCGCATTGAACCTGAGCGTCGGGTCGCCGCCGCTCCATTCGTGGCGCAGGCCCGCGATGCGCACCACGCGCAGGACGAGCTTGCGGCGCGCCGTGAAGTCCTGGATTTCATGCGCGTTGCGGCTGCCGCCGCGTCCCGCCGGCATCGCGACGACGCGGCTGGCCGGCCCCGGAGGCAGACCGTTCAACTGGAGCCATTGGCGTGTCAGGTGTTGCTGGTTGACCTGGCTGACCACCGGATCGTCTTCGCCATGGATCAGCAGCGCCGGCATCAGGGGCATCGCCTCGGCAGTCAAGTGCGTGGCGCGGCGTTTCAGCACGCCGTGGATCGCCGCATCGGCCTGCGCCGCCGCGCCATGGCGCATCACGTGCAGGGCGCCCAGCGATGTATGGCCGGCGCCGAACACCGGGCCGGAATGCAGGGCGATTGCGGCGATCAGCTCGGGATGGTTCAGGGCCAGCATGGCGGCCATGCCGGCGCCGGCCGACAGGCCGCACGCATAGATGCGGCGGCGGTCGATGCGGTGCCCCGCGCACACATGATCGATGAGCGCCGCCAGCACGCCGGTCTCGCCGCCGCCCTCCTGGGCGGCGCGGTCGAACCAGCGCCAGCAGCGCTGCGCCTGCGCGCTCGCCGGTTGCTGCGGGTACAGCACCGCATAGCCCTTGGCCTGCGCCAGCCGGTTCATGCGCGTGCCTTGCGCGAATTCGAGCGCGGTCTGATGGCAGCCGTGCAGCATGACGACCAGCGGCCAGCCGGTCAGTGCGGCGTGCTCGGGTGTGCGTTGCGGAAGATACAGCCAGTAGGGAAGCAGATGATGGCCCTCGATCCACCGTCCCGAGGCGACTGGCAGGCGCGCTTGGGCCGGAGGCGCCGGTTTCGGCCGCGCCGGCTTGGGTGGCCTGGCCACGGAACGCGCGCTCGGCTTCGCGCTATAGATGTCGAATAGCTTGGCAACCAGCTTGCGTTGCGATCTGGCGGCGCGCGCCAGGTCGCGCAGCAAGCGGGTCGTTGGGGTAGATTTTGACACGGCTACCTCCGCAGTTATGTTGCAGTGCAATATAACTGCGAAGGCAGACTTCTTCGGTGCGCTGGCTCACGCCGCTCGCGCCGGCATCACATGCGGTATTCCGGCTCTTCGCGCCCCGCCACGTCCATTTTGAGGCACAGCACCTTGCCGCTGAGCGGATACTGTTCCAGCTCTTCTTTCGACCTGCCATGGCTGGCGCTGGTGATGTACAGGGTGCGCAGGTCCGGCCCGCCGAAGGCGACCGAGGTCGGGCACTTCACCGGCAGCTTGATCTCGCGCACGATCTCGCCGTTCGGCGCGATGCGCAGGATGCGCGCGCCTTCGAACATCGCCACCCAGTACATGCCCTCGGCATCGATCGTGGCGCCGTCCGGACGGCCGCCGTAGTCGGGCGCCGACTTGTCGCTCGGGAAGGTCACGATGGTGCGGCGGTTGCTCTGCTCACCAAGGGCCGGGTCGAAGTCGTAGCAGTCGATGCGGTGCGTGGTGGTGTCGGCGTGGTACATCGTGCGGCCGTCCAGGCTCCAGGCCAGGCCGTTCGAGTTGGTCATGCCGCCGCTCCAGGCGCGGCGCAATTGATCCTTGTCCAGCACGTACATCTCGGCGGCCGGCTGGTCGCGCGGTTCGTACATGGTGCCGATCCAGAACCGGCCCTGTGGATCGACCCGGCCGTCGTTGAAGCGCACCTTCGATGGATCGTAGGGCGCGTTCGTGATCGGCGACTCCGACCCGTCGGTGGTGTTCAGGCGCAGCAGGCCGTGGCGGGTGGCCACGACCAGGAAGTTGTTGTCGTCGATCGCCAGCGCCGACGGGTTCGACCCCATCTTCCACGAGGTGAACTTGCCGCTTGCCGCGTGCAGGCGGTTGACGGTGTAGCCCTCGATGTCGACCCAGTACAGCGCCGATTCGACTTCGTGCCAGATCGCGGATTCGCCGACCAGCATCGGCGCATCGTGTACTACTTCAAATTTTTCCGTTGCCATAGTGTGATGGAGAAGGTTTCAGAAAGCAGCCTTGGCGCGGGCGATCAGGCCGTTGGTGGAACTGTCGTGCTGGCCGGGCGCGGGTTCGCCGGCCAGCTCGGCTTCGATCTTCTTCGCCAGCACTTTACCTAACTCAACGCCCCACTGGTCGAAACTGTTGACATCCCAGATCACGCCCTGCACGAAGGTCTTGTGTTCGTACAGCGCGATCAGGGCGCCCAGGGTCGATGGCGTCAGGCGTTCCATCAGGATGGTGTTGCTCGGACGGTTGCCGGGGAAGGTCTTGTGCGGCGTGAGGCGCTCGATCTCTTCCGCCGCCAGGCCCTGGGCCTGCAGGTCGGCGCGCACCTCAATCGCCGTCTTGCCCTTCATGAACGCTTCGGATTGGGCGAAGCAGTTGGCCAGCAGGGCGGTGTGGTGGTTGTCCATCTCGTGGGCCGGGCGCAGGGCGGCGATGAAGTCCATCGGCGTCACGTCGGTGCCCTGGTGCAACAGCTGGAAATAGGCGTGCTGGCCATTGGTGCCGCACTCGCCCCAGATCGCCGGGCAGGTCGGCGTGTCGACCGGTTGGCCGTCGCGGGTCACGCGCTTGCCGTTGCTTTCCATGTCGAGCTGTTGCAGGTAGGCCGGGAAGCGGTTCAGGTCTTGATGATAGGGCGCGATCGACACCGAGGCGCAATCCAGGAACTGGCGGTTCCAGAAGCCGATCAGGGCCAGCAGCGTCGGCAGGTTCTGCTCGAGCGGGGCAGTGCGGAAGTGTTCATCCAGCTCGTGCGCGCCCGCCAGGAAGTCCTTGAAGTAGCCGAAGCCCACCGCCAGCGCAACCGGCAGGCCGATCGCCGACCACACCGAATAACGGCCGCCGACCCAGTCCCAGAACGGGAACATGTTCGCCGGGTCGATGCCGAAGGTCTTGATTGCCTCGGTATTCGTGGACACGGCGACGAAGTGCCTGGCCAGCGCATCTTCAGGCGCATGCTGCAGGAACCAGGCGCGCGCGGTCTGCGCGTTCATCATGGTCTCGGCCGTGGTGAAGGTCTTGGAGGCCACGATGAACAGCGTGGTCTCGGGATCGACCTGGGCCAGCGCCGCATCCATGTCGTGGCCGTCGACGTTCGACACGAAGTGCATGCGAAGGCGCGGGTGGGCGTAGTGGCGCAGGGCCAGCACCACCATCTTGGGGCCGAGGTCCGAGCCGCCGATGCCGATGTTCACGATATCCGTGATCGGCTTGCCGGTATGGCCCAGCCACTCGCCGCTGCGCACGGCGTCGGTGAAGGTCTTCACGCGGTCGAGCACGGCGTGGATGTCGGCATTGACTTCCTGGCCATCGACCACCAGCGTGGCGCCGCGCGGCGCGCGCAGGGCGGTGTGCAGCACCGCGCGGTTCTCGGTGTTGTTGATCTTTTCGCCGGCGAACATCGCATCGCGGCGCGCCTCGAGGCCGCGCTCGCGCGCCAGCTGGACCAGCAGTTCAAGCGTGCGCCCGTCGAGGCGATTTTTTGAATAGTCTAGGAACAGGCCTGCGGCCTCGTCCGAGTAGCGCTCGAAGCGGTCGGGATCGGCGGCGAACAGGTCGCGCATCTGCCACGTCTTGGCAGTATCGGCGTGTTGGGCGAGGGCTTGGAAGCTGGCGGTGCTGGTCAAAGGAGGCTGGCGCATGGGGTCGAGGTGCGTGGCACAATGTTGGCAATAATAGATTATCGAATAATACAAGCATCTGCGCGTAAATTCACTACAAAAAACAGCGCGAATCCAATTTGCCGGATGCTTTTCCCCTCTGTAGAGCGCCGCGCAATCGTTCCGCCGTCATAGAGAAACGGTCTGGAGATGAGCGCAGCGTACTAATCTGTAGTAAAATTTCAGATACTAAATTCAGGAAGGAACGAACATGGCGCTCCACCCCGTAGTAGAACAGGTCACCAACCGCATCATCCAGCGCAGCAAGCGCTCGCGCGCAGCCTATCTCGAACATCTCGAAGCGGCCCGCATCAAGGGCGTCCAGCGCGGCGCCCTGTCGTGCACCAACCTGGCCCACGGCTTTGCCGCCTTCCCGGCCAACGACAAGCTGAAGCTGCGCGAATACAAGGAACCTTCGGTCGCCATCGTTTCTTCCTATAACGACATGCTGTCGGCGCACCAGCCGTTCGAGTATTTCCCGAAGGTGATCAAACAAGCCGTGCGCGAAGTCGGCGCCGTGGCCCAGTTCGCCAGCGGCGTGCCGGCCATGTGCGATGGCGTGACGCAAGGCCAGCCAGGCATGGAGCTGTCGCTGTTCTCGCGCGACACCATCGCCATGGCGACCGCGGTCGGCCTGTCGCACAATATGTTCGACGCCGCCCTGTACCTGGGCATCTGCGACAAGATCGTGCCGGGCCTGCTGATCGGCGCGCTGCACTTCGGCCACATTCCGGGCATCTTCGTGCCGGGTGGCCCGATGACCACCGGCATCTCGAACAAAGAGAAGGCCGCGATCCGCCAGCGCTACGCCAAGGGCGAGGCCACCCGCGAAGAACTGCTCGAAGGCGAGTCGGCTTCTTACCACGGCGCCGGCACCTGCACCTTCTACGGCACCGCCAACAGCAACCAGATGCTGATGGAAGTCATGGGCCTGCACTTGCCGGGTTCGGCCTTCATCACGCCGGGCACGCCGCTGCGCGACGCGCTCACCGCCGCCGCGGCCCAGCGCGCGGTCGCGATCTCGCAGCAGGGCGGCGACTACATGCCGATCGGCCACATCGTGGACGAGAAAAGCATCGTCAACGCCATCGCCGCGCTGCACGCCACCGGCGGCTCGACCAACCACACGCTGCACCTGGTGGCGATCGCGCGCGCGGCCGGCATCGTGATCGACTGGAACGATTTCGACGAGATGTCGAAAGTGGTGCCGCTGCTGACCCGCATCTATCCGAATGGCGACGCCGACGTGAACCACTTCCAGGCCGCCGGCGGCCCGGGCTTCGTGATCCGCGAACTGCTCGACGCCGGTCTGGCGCACGAGGACGTCAACACCATCCTCGGTCGCGGCTTGCGCAACCACTGCAAGGAGCCGTTCCTGGGCGAAGACGGCAAGGTCGTGTTCCGCGACGCCGCGCCAGTGAGCGGCGACGAGAACGTGCTGCGTCCGGCCACCAACCCGTTCAACAACAATGGCGGCATGGTGCTGGTGAAGGGCAACCTGGGCCGCGCGGTGATGAAAGTCTCGGCGGTCAAGAAAGAACACTACACGGTCGAAGCGCCGGCGCTGACCTTCGACTCGCAAGAAGACTTCATGCACGCCTATAAAGACGGCAAGCTGAACCGCGACTTCGTGGCCGTGGTCCGCTTCCAGGGCCCGCGCGCCAACGGCATGCCGGAACTGCACGCGCTGACCCCGGCGCTGGCCAATCTGCAGGATGCCGGCTACAAGGTCGCGATGGTCACCGACGGCCGCATGTCGGGCGCGTCCGGCAAGGTGCCGGCGGCGATCCACGTGTCGCCCGAGATCCTGGCCGGCGGTCCGCTGGGCCTGGTGCGCGACGGCGACATGATCCGTGTCGACGCGAATACCGGCACCATGGAAGCGCTGGTGCCGGCGGACGTCTGGGCCCAGCGCAAGCAGGCCACGGCAGACCTGACCTCGAGCCACATCGGCATGGGCCGCGAACTGTTTTCCATGTTCCGCAATTCGATCAGCGCGGCGGAGGAGGGTGCAGCCACCTTCCCGCTGCCGTCGCCGAAACAGACCGTCGTGCCGCTGCACGATGGCATTGACGCCGGCGAGATCATCCCCGGCTCCGACGAAGACCATCTTTTCAGGACGACTAAGTGAGCCAACCAGTGAGCCAACCAATGACCCTACTTGAAATCATGCGCTCGGCGAGCGTCATCCCCGTCATCGCCATCGACGACCCCGACCACGCCGTGCCATTGGCCAAGGCCCTGGTGGCGGGCGGCATCCGCGTGCTGGAAGTGACCCTGCGCACCGAACACGGCCTGGGCGCGATCCGCGCCATGAGCCAGGTCGAAGGCGCCATCGTCGGCGTCGGCACGCTGACCCAGCCGGAAGAATTCGCCGCCTCGCGCGACGCGGGCGCCGTGTTCGGCGTCTCGCCGGGCCTGACCCAATCGCTGATCGACGCGGCCAAGTCGAGCGGCCTGCCGCTGCTGCCGGGCGTGATGACGCCGTCCGAAGTGATGGCGGCGCGCGAGGCAGGATTCAGGCAACTGAAGCTGTTCCCGGCGGTGCCGGCGGGCGGCGTCGGCATGCTGAATGCGATCGGCGGCCCATTGCCGGACGTGACCTTCTGCCCGACCGGCGGCATCTCGATCGAGAGCGCGCCGAAATTCCTGGCCTGCAAGAACGTGGCCTGCGTGGGCGGCTCGTGGCTGACCCCGAAGGATGCGATCGCGGCCGGCGACTGGGCCCACATCACCGAGCTGGCCAAGGCCGCGGCGGCGCTGCGCGCGGCTTGATGGCAGAAGGATCGCATGCTGCGATCGCGCTATCCGTTCCTTCAAACTTACGCAAAGCTATCCATAGTTAGCTTTGCTGTTGAATTCCTGCTTCACAGGGGCCGGTTTCACCTCGCACTTGACGCGCGAGGCCAGCGCCTGCCCCTCCACAGGCCGATGCGGTGAAACTCACCGCCATGTTTCTCAGGTTGATTGCCGCGTTGACGTCCCGGTCGTGCAGTGCGCCACAGCCGGGACAACGCCAATGGCGCACCGTGAGTGCAAGCACACCCATCCGGTAGCCACAGCACGAGCATGTCTTGCTGCTCGGGTACCAGCGATCCACCACGACCACCTGACCGCCGCGCCGCGCCGCCTTGTATTCCAGCTGGCGACGCAATTCACCAAATCCCATGTCGGCGATCGCTCGGGCCAGACAACGATTTCCAAGCATGCCCTTCACGTTCAGGTCTTCGATACCGATGGTGTGGAAACGGCGGGTGATATACGTGCTCAACTGATGCAGGCCGTTGCGCCTCAGATCTGCGATCCGGGCGTATAGCCGGGCAAGCCTGGCTTTTGCCTTGGCACGATTGCGCGATCCTTTGACTTTGCGTGAGACCTCGCGCGACAGGCATTGTAGACGGGCAAGCAGTGTGCCCAACGCTTTCGGGCCGATA
The DNA here is from genome assembly GCF_000315425.1 of Massilia timonae CCUG 45783. Taxonomy (GTDB): domain Bacteria; phylum Pseudomonadota; class Gammaproteobacteria; order Burkholderiales; family Burkholderiaceae_D; genus Telluria; species Telluria timonae. The sequence continues at coordinate 2,358,278 of NZ_JH992922.1, forward strand.
AACACGTCACCGGTCGACAGCGTGGCCAGCGCCGAGACACCGAGGTCGACTCCCACCGCGCCTTGGGTTTCGGCTGGCGGTTGAGGTCGATCCTTGATGTCAACAGTGATGCTCGCGTACCAGTGGCCCGCAATGCGGCTTATCGAGGCAGAGACGATCCGCCCGGAGAAGCGCAGGAATTCGTGCATACGGACCCATCCCAGTATTGGAATGTGGATGCGCTTTTCCTCGATACGGAACTGCTCATTGCTTAGTGTAAATCGATCGTCACGGCCCTTGCGGCGAAAGGCAGGATAGCGGGCACGACCTTTGAAGAAATTCGCGAAGGCTCGCCCCAACTGAATGATCGCCATCTGCGGTGCGTTCTTGGTTACCTCGAGCATCCAGGGGAATTGCTCGCGCTTGATCGCGTTGAGCTGGCGCCGCAATGCCGCCTCATGTGGCTTGTCCACCTCCGGGTCGACCTTACTTGCCTCGTACTGTCGCTTCCATTCGACCAAAGCCCAGTTGTAGGCGAAACGTGCAGTGCCGGCGGCACGCGCCAGGTACGTCGCCTGGACATTGTTCGGATCGAGTCGGATGCGATGGGCTAGGTACATTGCGACTCCTTGACTGCTGCACGCACGCCATCGATCAACTTCTGGTTGCGGTGACTGCGGCTTCCATAGAGACGGGCCGAGAAGACAGTGACGATCTCGAGCACATCGCTGGCCAGCTCTTCTTCGAAATTGGTGTCTTCGCCCTGGTTGATGATGACCACTTCGACCTGCCTTGCCTGGCACAGGGACAAAATCAGCTCCGCGCCGAAACGCAGCAGCCGGTCCTTGTGCGTCAAGACCAGGCGTCCAACCTCATCTTCGACAATCCCGTCGAGCAAACGTTTCAAGCCCTTTTTGCGATGGTTCATGCCCGACCCAAGGTCGGCAATCAAATCGAACGCCCATCCATGACTCGCGCAGTACAATTCGAGTACCCGCTTTTGCCGCTCCAGGTCAGCCTTTTGATCATGACTGGACACCCGTGCATAGGCGACAGTCTTGCGCACCGCCTGGGAACCGCCCTGCGTTCAGGTCGCAAGGCAGCCAAGTCATACCTGCCCTGACCTCCATTTGTTGGCTCTGGAGTGCCCCCTCTGTCAGGATAGATGTCGCGTCACTTGAATCACTTTAATCCATCCGGGGGCGGAGCAAAGACGCGCAGTGAATCAGTACCCAGCAGAACGCAAGGAAGCCATTCTTCGGCAAATGATGCCACCGGAGAACAGGCCGGTATCGGCCCTGGCGAAGGAGAGCGGCATCTCGGAACAGACACTTTATACTTGGCGACGAAATCTACAGTCTCAGGGAGTGCCGGTGCCGGGAAATGGAAAGAATGCGGTCGTGTGGTCGTCGGCCGACAAGTTTGGCGTGGTGCTGGAAACGGCACACATGAACGAGGCGGAACTGGCTCAATACTGTCGTGGCAAAGGCTTGTTCGTCGAGCAGGTTGCCGAATGGCGCGAGGCCTGTCAGCAGGCCAATGAAGCACCGGCCGAGCGCAACCGGGAGCTGCGCGAGCAAAGCAAAAGCGACCGCAAAGAAATCAAGCAGTTGAAGAAGGATTTGCAGCGCAAAGAGAAGGCACTGGCAGAGGCAGCGGCGCTGATCATTCTCAGAAAAAAAGCCCAGGCGATCTGGGGGGAGCCCGAGGACGATTGATCGGCACTCCAGATCGCCAGCAGGTGATTGCACTGGTTGAAGAAGCCGTCGACGGCGGGTGTCGGCGTGCACAGGCCTGTAGCGCCTTGGAGATCAGCCTTCGCACCTATCAGCGCTGGATGCGCGACGGTGACGGCGATAACGGCCAGGTTGACGGACGAAAAGGCAGCCGCCGCGTGGCGCCGGCCAACAAGCTGAGCGAAGACGAGCGCCAGCGAATTCTGGAGGTTGCCAACAGCCCTGAATTTGCCAGCAGTCCGCCTAGTCAGATCGTGCCGACCTTGGCTGATCGAGGCGAGTATTTGGCATCAGAATCGACTGTCTACCGGATCTTGAAAGACGAGAAGCAGCAGCATCACCGCGGCCGCGCAAAGAAGCCAAGCACAAGGGTCGTCACGAGCCACTGCGCAACCGAGCCGAACCGCTTGTGGGCGTGGGACATCACGTGGTTGCCGACCGGAGTGCGGGGCTTGTATTTTTACTGGTACATGGTACTTGACGTCTACAGCCGCAAGATCGTCGGGCACGAAGTGAATGTCGCCGAGTCGGCTGAAATGGCATCGCTGCTGATGCACAAGGCCAGCTTGGCCGAGGGACTGGCCGGGCGTGAGGTGGTGCTCCACTCGGACAATGGCAGTTCGATGAAAGGCTCCACAATGTTGGCGACGTTAGAAAAGCTGGGGATCATGCCGTCGTTCAGCAGGCCTCGTGTGAGTAACGACAATGCCTACGCCGAGTCACTGTTCCGGACCTGCAAATACCGGCCGAACTATCCGAGCAAGCCGTTTGAAAGTATCGAAAAGGCGCGGCAATGGACGCTGTCATTTGTGCAGTGGTACAACCATCAGCACAAGCACAGCGGCCTGAAATTCGTGACGCCTGCGCAGCGCCATGACGGCAGGGACGCGGCGATCCTGAACCACCGCAAGCAGATCTACGAGGCTGCGAAGCAACGCCATCCGGAGCGCTGGAGTGGGGCTACTCGGGACTGGGAATTGAACGATGAAGTCTGGCTGAATCCGGAACGGAAACCGCCAGAGCAATTAAGAAAAGCCGCATGACTTGACGCGACATCTTTGTTGACAACTACCGGTTACAGTCGGCTGCGCTCCGATCGTTACCGGTAGATATTTCTGGCGCCGGCTAACGGTGCTGAAGTCAGGCACCTGCCAGTCCAGGCCAGCGAGCTTGAGCAGGCTTTGCGCCATGCCCATGGCCTGGCGCAGCGGTAGATTGAACAAGCACTTGATGCTCAGGCAGAACTGGATCGCCTCGTCGCTGAACGCCTGGCTGCGCCCTCGCTTACCACTCGGCTGGCCGTGCCAGTTCATCGTCGTGTCAAGCCAGATGAGTAGCGAGCCGCGTGCCTTGAGCGCTTCGTTGTACGTTTTCCAATTGGTCGTGCGGTACTTCTGTGGAGCTGGTTTCATCCCGTTCAGGCTACCAGAGCTACGCGTTCTACGCTGGCCGAGCCTGATTTATGCAACAAAGCCCTTTGGATGTGTAGTGCTCTGGCTAGCTCACGAAGATGTTTTTTTGCATCACGTGTAAAATGTCGTTCAAGTCCATTTCGCGTAGTAATGAAATCAGTAAACTCATACTCATCATTCCAAGGTGAATTTTCTGAACCCCCGGTGTCAGAATAGTTGTCGCGTCACCTGATGAAGTAAATACCAACCGGGGACGGGCAAGAGAGATCGTGTGAAGCAGTATTCAGCAGAACGGAAAGAAGCGCTACTTCGGCAGATGATGCCGCCGCAGAACAGGCTGGTGTCGGAGTTGGCCCGCGAGAGCGGGATCACCGAACAGACCCTTTATACTTGGCGCCGTCAACTTCGTAATCAAGGAACGCTGGTGCCAGGTAGTGGAAAGAATGCCGAGGAATGGACTTCGGAAGACAAGTTTTCCGTGGTACTGGAAACGGCTGCGCTGAACACAAGCGAACTGGCCGAGTATTGCCGTCGCAAGGGCCTGTTCGCGGAGCAGATTGCCACGTGGCGTGCCGCATGCATGTCGGCCAATGCGAGCGTGGTAAAGCAGACGCGGGAGCAGCAGGCGCAGTCGAAGGAGGACAAAAAGCGCATCCGGCAACTGGAGAAGGATTTACAGCGCAAGGAGAAGGCGCTGGCCGAGGCGGCCGCGCTGCTGATCCTGCGAAAAAAAGCCCAGGCGATCTGGGGGGACAAAGAGGAAGACTGATCAGCGTCCCAGATCGCCTGTTGTGTGTTGAGTTGATCCGTGAAGCAGAGGCCGCCGGCAGCCGGTTGGCGCCAGCCTGCATCGAGCTGGACATTACCTTGCGTACTTTCCAGCGCTGGGTGCGCAATGGCGACGATGCCGTGGCCGGCGACGGTCGTCCCTCCAGCGTGCGGCCAGAACCGGTCAGCAAGCTGAGCGAGGATGAGCGTACCGAAATCCTCGCCGTTGCCAACAGCGAGGAATTCGCCAGCTTACCGCCCAGCCAGATCGTGCCAGCGCTGGCCGATCGGGGCGTGTACATGGCGTCCGAGTCAAGCTTCTATCGCGTTCTGAAAGCGGCGGCGCAACAGCATCATCGGGGCCGCGCGAAGAAACCTTGTGAGCGCGTGCTCACGAGTCATTGCGCCGCGGCTCCGAACCAAGTGTGGAGCTGGGATATCACCTGGATGCCGGCCGCCATCAAAGGCCAATACTATTACTGGTACATGGTGCTCGATATCTTCAGCCGCAAAGTCGTCGGGCATGAGGTGCACGTGGCGGAATCGGCGGAACTGGCTTCACGGTTGATGCGCCGCACTAGCTTGGCCGAGGGGCTGGCCGGTCGTCCACTGGTGCTCCATTCGGACAACGGCAGCGCCATGAAGGGCGCCACCATGTTGGCCACGTTGGAACAGCTGGGTGTGGCGCCCTCGTTCAGCCGGCCACGTGTAAGCAATGACAATGCATACGCCGAGTCGCTGTTCAAGACCTGCAAATATCGCCCAGATTACCCGAACAAGCCATTCGGAAGCCTGGAAGAGGCGCAGGCATGGACGCAGAAATTCGTGCGTTGGTATAACCACGATCACAAGCACAGCGGCCTGAAATTCGTGACCCCGGCACAGCGCCACTGCGGGCAAGACGCGGCGATTTTGAAGCTTCGTGAGCAGGTCTATCACGAGGCTAGAAAGCGCAACCCGCAGCGCTGGTCGCAGGGCACCAGGAACTGGGAACTTGACGATCAAGTCTGGTTGAATCCGGAACGGAAACCGCCAGAGCAATTAAGAAAAGCCGCATGACTTGACGCGACATCTTTGTTGACAACTACCGATACATGGCCGAGGCCGGATACAAGCGCTACCTGAAGGAAGGGGGCAAGGTAGAAATCCGTCGCTGGACAGTACCCATCCGTAACCCACTCGGAGCGCATCGAAAGCTCGAAGAACTGCTGTCCAAGCGATGGCAATGGCTTCTCTTACCCAACAACTGCGTGTCGTTCGTGGAGAGATTGTGTTTGCTGGTGGCTCCAATGCTCACTTGCATTACAACTGCCCAACGTTGGAAGCCTTCAAATGAAAACCACCCTCATCTCCCTTGCCGCCGCGTTTCTGACGGCTGTGCTTGTGTACATCGCCATGCTTATGTTCGCAACGGGCGTATACGTCGAGACTGTCGGGAACATCATCGTACTTTCATCCATCGGTGCGGGGGCCGCTACGGCATTAGTCCTGCGACTTCGGAACCGTCGCCAGTAAGCAGCGCCCCCAATCACGAGGCAGATTCGCCACGCTGCTGGGATCGGCTAGAAAGCCCGCAAGCACCTCTTCATACAGCACTAGACTGCCTGCGTAACGCCGCTGGCGCATCGCTGCCGAAGAGCGTAAGTGCTTGAGGGAAAAGTAATCTGCCAACAAGTCGCCTTGAGCCTCCATGTTGTAGTCTGCAAGCGTTTTACCCGGCGCCAGTTCGTAGTGGTATGGCAGTCCAACACGCACCGCACCGCGTAGACGCACCGCGTATCCAAGCTGATGCTGCCAAACATGCACCATCTCATGGAGATACCAGTGCACCGCTGGCGGGTCGCCCCGGGTGTAATCGGGCAGGAAACAGGAACGGTGAAAGTACAAGCTGCCGTTGGGCGTCATGCAGCAGTTCTTCGGCTGGAAAGGCATGTAGCGGCGAGCATGGACGCGCACCCGCCGATAGTCGACGGAGTCCTTGAACAGCAGTCGAGCCATCGCTGTCTCCCCGGCGGTCAAGCTCCGGGAACGCTGTTCGCTGTGAAGGCCGCGATGGGTTTTTCGCAAGCGGCCATTGATTTCGTAGTCCATGGACGAATCGTACAACAACGGCGATGGCACGACTCGTGACGCTCGAAACGAGCGCGTGCTGGCGCCGTTCCTGCGTGACTTCGGCGACTGCACCAACCTGCACCGCGAGGCCGGCGCGCTGGCTGGCGCTGCGTTTCAGGCCGGCCTAGCTCAGAAGCTGTGCCGCAAGCCGATATTGAAAGCCCGGTCGCCTGAACCCGCCTCGGCGTTGTTACCCACCGTGTAGCCGGCGCCATTCTTGTTGTCGATCATCCCGTACGAGGTATAGGCGCTGGTGCGCCTGGACAGGGCGTGGAGGTAACCCACCGCGTACTGCACGGCGTCCTGGTTCAGCGCCGTCTTGTCGTTCTTGCGGATGACCGAGGTCACGAAGGTGCCGGCGGCGCCCACCGGGATGGTGGCCCCGACCAGCGTGTCGTCGCCCTCGAGCGTGGGATTGAACTCCCGGCCATAGGGCAGCGGCGTGGCATTGTTCAGCGGCGCGCTGTTCGGTCCCTGGTCCCGGCTGTAGGCGAAGAACACCTTGATCGCCTTGAAGTCGACATTGGCCACGAACAGCGTGTTGCGTCCGCTGGCCGTGCCGGCGAGCGTGGCGTTGTCGTTGTTGCGGTGGTTGTGCGCCAGCCGGGCGTTGACCGCTCCCTTCGAATAATTGAGGCCGACGTTGTACTGGCGTCCGGCCCCGCTGCTCGCGCCGCTGACTTCGCCCAGCGAATACAAAACTTCCGCGCTGAAGCCGTTCTTCACCGGCGTCGCGTAGATGATCGAATTGTTCGCGCGCAGGTTGGCGCCCGCGACCGGGAACAGGTTCTTGGCGCTCCCCGACATGCCGCTGCCGAAAGGATCGCCCACCTGGCCCAGGGCGTTGTAGGTCAGCGTGTACTGGCGGCCGATGGTGAGGCTGCCGGACTCGCGGCTTTTGAGGCCGACGAAGGACTGGCGGTTGAAGGCCTGGCTCGAAGAAGCCAGGGCGCCGGTGTCGATCGAGATGCCCGCCTCGAGCACGAACAGCGCCGAGACGCCGCCGCCCAGGTCTTCCGAGCCCCGAAAGCCCAGGCGCGAGGCGGACGCCACCCCGCTGCTGACCTTCGTGATATTGCCGGCCGCGCCGCCGCGTTCCGACACGATGCCGGCGTCGGCGACGCCATAGATCGTGAGGTTCGATTGCGCCGTCGCCGCTTTGCTGGCGGCGCCATAGGCGAGTGCGAGCATGGCGATGCGAATCGCCGCCGATGTGTTCATGCCTGTCTCCTTCGATTTTTTTATGGGTGAAGCGTGCTGCTGGACGACGGTGGCTAGATATCCATGTCGAGCAGCACCGAGCTGAGCGACTTGCCATGGGCGTCCAGGGCCAGCGAACGGGTCACGCCGCCGCCGAGGGCGCGCTGCATGACGAAGTTCATCGCGCCTAGTTGCGGCAGCAGGTAGCGCGTGACCTCGCCGTGCACGATGCCGGCGAAATGCCGGCGTACCCGCTCCGCCGTCACGGCGTGTTCGAGCAGGGCGTAGTCTTCCTGGCGGTAAGCGATCAGGGACAGGTTCGAGATGTCCCCCTTGTCGCCGGCGCGCGAATGCGCGATATCGCGTAGTTTCATGTCAGGTCTCCTCGAAGTGGATGGCCGGGGCGACCTGCGCCGCAGGCAGCAGGGTGGAGCGGATGGCGACCACTTCGCGCGCCGACCTGGTGGCCCCGCCGCCGCCGGCCGGTCCGCAGGTGTACAGGGTCTCGACCTCGTTGCCGACGAGGACCGCCTCACGCATGCTGTCGGCGCGCCCCACCACGCGCAGGCGCACCTCGAGCGGCTCGGCGCCCGGCGCCAGGCTGTCGCCCTGCAGCGGGTTGACGCTGTTCACGCCGATCAGGTCGTAGCGCACCTCGGTCAGCGCGACCCCGGTCAGCGCGAGCCGGCTGGCGACGATCTCCTGCGCCAGGCGCGCGCGCGCCAGGGCGCCCGGCCCGGCGTAGGAGATCTGGCCCTCGCCGACATAGCTGTCGACATAGCCGATCGACACCTTCAGCATGCCGCTCTTCGGATGGCCGCCGGCGCCGTCGATCGCCACGCGATCCGGCCCGCTCTGGCGCATGGTCACGGCGGAAAAGTCGGCCACGACGTCGGGCGTCAGGTAGGCGGCCGGGTCGTGGATTTCATACAGCAGCTGTTCGGTGCAGGTGGCGGTGGTCACGCTGCCGCCGGAACCGGCCACCTTGGTGATCTCGAGGCTGCCGTCGTCGCCGATGACGGCGATCGGGAAGCCCAGCCGCGCCAGGTCGGGGACGTCCTTGCGGCCGGGATCGGCAAAGTAGCCGCCGCAGACCTGGCCGGCGCATTCGAGCAGGTGGCCGGCGAGCGTGCCCTGTCCCAGCCGATTCCAGTCGTCCATCGCCCATCCGAAGGCGTGGATCGCCGGCGCCAGCACCAGGGCGGGGTCCGCCACGCGACCGGTGACGACGATGTCGGCGCCCTGCGCCAGCGCCTCGACCAGCGGCGCCGCGCCGAGATAGGCATTGGCCGACAGCAGACGCTCGCCCAGGGCCTTGACCGGTTCTCCGGTATCGTCCAGGTAGTCGCCCTGGCGCAGCTGATCGAGGACGTCGTCGCCCGTGACGGCGGCGATCTTCAGGCCCTCGATGCCCAGCGAGAGGGCGATTTCCTTGATTTTGGCGGCGGCCGCGAGCGGGTTGGCGGCGCCCATATTGGTGATGATCCTGATGCCCTTGGCGGCGCAGGTCTCGAGCACCGCCAGCATGCGCGCTTCGAGCAGCGGATCGTAGCCGAGCGCCGGATCCTTCATCCTGGCCTGCTGGGCCAGGGCGATGGTGCGTTCGGCCAGGCACTCGAAGATGAGGACATCGAGCTCGCCGCGTTCGGCCAGTTCGAGGGCCGGTTCGATGCGGTCGCCCGAATAGCCGGCGCCGCCACCGATGCGTAGGGTTTTCATCATGGTTTCCTGGATGTGGTCAATGGGGTCTTCAGAAGGGGAACAGGCCGACGAGCACCGCGACGCAGGTCATGAAGACCGTGGTGGCGAACAGGTACGGGATCGTGAAGCGCTGGTGCTCCCCGAGGTCGATGCCGACCAGTCCGACCAGCAGGAAGGTGGCCGGGGTCAGGGGGCTGACCGGGAAACCGGTGGTCATCTGGCCCATCAGCGAGGCCTGGGCCAGCTGCACCGGCGGCACGCCGAGGGCCGCGCCGGCTTCGGCCAGCACCGGCAGCACGCCGAAGTAGAACGAGTCGGGGTCGAAAATCAGGCTCAGCGGCATGGACGCCAGGCCGGTGACGAAGGGCAGGTGGCTGGCCAGGCTGGCCGGGATGCTGGCCGCGAGCAGCTGGGCCATCGCGGTCAGCATCCCGGTGCCTTTCATGATGCCGGTGAAGACGCCGGCCGCGAACAGCAGGCTCGCCATCATCAGGGCGGCCTTGGCGTGTGCATCGACGCGCTTGCGCTGTTCGGCGACGTCCGGATAGTTGATCAACAGGGCCACCACGGTGCCGAGCATGAAGCAGGCGACCGGATCGAGCGTGTTGGTGATCATCGTCGCCAGCACCACGATCACGAGCAGCACGTTGACGATGAAGCGCCGCGGCCGGCGCAGCTTCAGCTGTTCTTCGTCGATCTCGTGCACATGATGGCTTGCCGCGCCGGCGCTGGCGCCGGCCAGCATGGCGCCGTCCAGGCCGAGGCGGCGCTGTTCGCGCATGCCCATCAGCCAGGCGCAGGCGAAGACGAACAGCATGCCGGCGATCTGCACCGGCACCATGGGCAGGTAGAGCTCGGACATCGGGATGTGCAGCGCCGCCGAGGCGCGCAGCGTCGGTCCGCCCCAGGGCAGGGCGTTGGCGACGCCGGCGGCCATGGCGACGATGCAGGCCAGGATGCGCTTGTCCATCTGCAGCTTGATATACAAGGGCAGCATCGCCGGCACCACCACCAGGAAGGTGACCGCGCCGGAGCCGTCGAGGTGGACGATCGCCGCCAGCACGGCGGTGCCGAGCGTGATGCGGGCGGGATGGGTGCCGACGATTTTCAGGACCCCATTGACGATCGGGTCGAGCATGCCGGCATCGGTCAGCACCCCGAAGAACAGGATGGCGAACACCAGCATGCCGGCGATCGGCGCGATCGCCCGGATGCCGTCGGTGATGAAGGTGCCGACCTGGGGGCCGAAGCCGCCTGCCAGCGCGGTGAGCACGGGGATCGCGATCAATGCGACCAGTGCGGACATCTTCCTGCCGAGGATGACGAACAGCAGCGCGAAAATAGTGACGAAGCCGAGGAAGGCCAGCATGGGAAGTCTCCAATCTTTTTTGATGTGCTTGTCGATGCAGCACTTGAGTCCATTCTGGGGTCGCTTGGTTTTTCTTGTAAAATGGATTTTTCCGATTGATTATGCGGTTTTTTCGATAAGTGGCCGGGACGATGCTTCCGAATATCTCCACCAGGCAGCTGCAGGCTTTTCTCGCGCTGGACCAGCACCGTCATTTCACGCAGGCGGCCGAACGCTGCCACCTGTCGCAATCGGCCTTCAGCGCCGTGATCCAGAAGCTGGAAGCGACCGTCGGCGCCAGGCTGGTCCAGCGCGACACGCGCAACGTCACGCTGACCACTGAAGGCGAACTGTTCGTGGAAGTGGCGCGCACGCTGCTGTCCGACCTGGACGCCGCCTTCACCGACATGAGCGATTTCATCGCCCGGCGCAAGGGCAGGGTGGCGCTGGCCGTCCTGCCTTCACTGGCGGCGAACGGCCTGCCGGAGGTGATCGCGCAATACAAGGCGCGCTATCCGGGCATCACGGTGCAGCTGTTCGACGCGCTGTCGGACCAGTGCCTGCACCTGCTGCGGCAGGGAAAGGTCGATCTGGCGCTCACCGCCCCGGGAGCCAACCTGTCGGAATTCGATACCCGCACCTTGTGCAGCGATCCGTTTTTCTTCGTGTGCCGGCGCGACCATCGGCTGGCGCGCAAGCGCAAGATCAGGGTGGCCGACCTGGCGGGCTGTGAATTGATCCACCTGGCGCCGTCGACCAGCGTGCGCCAGCACGTCGACCAGCTCACGCGCGATCTGGCGGTGCGCCATTCCGGGCTCGAGGTCGAACATCTGGCCACCGTGGCCGGCCTGATCGGCCACGGCCTGGGCGTCAGCCTGGTGCCCGAGCTGACGCTGTTCCAGTTCCGCAGCCTGGACCTGGTCGCCATCCCGCTTGAGACGGCCGCCGTGGTGCGGCCGATCCTGATCGTGCAGCGCAAGGACCGGGCCTTGTCGAGCGCCGCCCAGGGGATGCTCGAACTGATCGAGACACGGCTTTCCACGCACGGCCGGCCACGCGGCGCGGCGCCGGTGGACGTCTAGTCGTCCGGCCGGCGCGGCGTGACGTCGCCCGTCCGTGGGGACGGCCTTGCACGAACAGGTCTATTTTACGAAGTAATTTGATGGTTTCGTGGACGTCCGTTTGGTGGCTTTTTGGCCGAGCGATGAGGCGAATGCGCCCGAGGTCGTTAGTGTACGCGGCGACGCGCAGGTGGTAGGTCGCCGCGACAGGGGTGACAGGCAAGGCGGATCAGGCGATCGCGTCTTCTTCGACTTCTTCCTGCAAGGTGCGCTCGACACGGCGGGAGGCCGGCTTGCGCACGACCAGTGCGTGGCCGCCCGGTGCGCGCCGGGCGCTGCGCACGGCAGTCTCGTCGCCGACCTTGAACACGCTCACGATCTGCGCCAGCGCGCTCGCCTGTTCCTGCAGCGAGCCGGCCGCGGCGGCGGCTTCTTCGACCAGCGCGGCATTCTGCTGGGTCACGCTGTCCATCTGGGTGATGGCTTCGTTGACCTGCTCGATGCCCATGGTCTGCTCGGCGCTGGCCGAGGCGATCTCGGACATGATGTCGGTCACGCGGGTGATGCCCTCCACGATCTCCTGCATGGTCGTACCGGCTTCGTCGACCAGGCGCCCGCCGGCGTCGACCTTGGCCACCGAGTCGGTGATCAGGACGCGGATTTCCTTGGCCGCGCCGGCCGAGCGCTGCGCCAGGTTGCGCACTTCGCTGGCCACCACCGCGAAGCCGCGGCCCTGTTCGCCTGCGCGCGCAGCTTCCACCGCGGCGTTGAGCGCCAGAATATTGGTCTGGAAGGCGATGCCGTCGATGACGGCGATGATGTCGCCGATCTTCTTCGACGACTCATTGATCGACGCCATGGTCGCCACCACCTGCGACACCACTTCGCCGCCGTGCGAGGCGATCTGGGACGCGTTCTTGGCCAGGACGTTGGCCTGGCGCGCGTTGTCGGCGTTCTGGCGCACGGTGCCGGTCAGCTCTTCCATCGACGAGGCGGTTTCTTCCAGCGAGCTGGCTTGCTGCTCGGTGCGCGACGACAGGTCGAGGTTGCCCGAGGCGATTTCCTGCGATGCGGTGACGATGGTTTCGGTGCCGGCGCGCACTGCGGTAACGGTCTTGAGCAGGCTTTCGTTCATGGTCTTGAGCGCCCCCGTCAGGGCGCCGAGTTCGTCGCGCGAATCGACGTGGATGTCGGCGGTCAGGTCGCCCGACGCCACTTGCTGGGCCAGGCCGACGGCGCGCGCCAGCGGGTGGGTGATGCTGCGGGTGAGCAGCCAGCCGAACACGGCGCCAATGGCGACCGCGGCGACGCCGATCAGGATCAAGGTGCGCTGCACCGAGGCGCTGATGGCGTCGATGCTGGCATTGGCATCGGCGGCCATCTTTTCCTGGAAGTCGGCCAGCTTGCCGGCGGCCTCGGTATAGGCGCGCATCTCGGGCATGACCTTGGTGTCGAGGAAGGCCAGCAGTTCCGGATTGCCGGCCCCGAGTTCGGTCTTCATCTTGTAGGCCTGGTTGCGCGCCGCGCTGTACTTGGCGCGCTGTTCGATCAGCGCCGTCAGCAGCACCTTGCCGCCGGGGGCGACGATCACTTGTTCGAAGATTTTTTGCAGCTCGCTGGCGCGCTTGCTGATCGCCTTCATGCCCTCTTCGTACGACTGCTCGTCGGCCGGGTCGATGGCCCGGATCTTCGCCACCGTGCTGACGGCGTTGGTGATGATGCCGGCGCGCATTTCCTGGGCCAGCTTGGCTTTCTCGGTGGCCGTCGCCATCTCTTCCTTGGCGTCGGTGATATGTTTCAGCTGCCAGAGCGCGGTGCCCAGCATGATGACCATCATGGCGAGGATGACGGCAAAGGCGGCGCCGAGGCGAACGCCGATGTTGAGATCTTTGATTTTCATGGTTTCCAGTTCCGAGAACAAAAGGCCGGCCAGTGACTTGTTAAATCCAGGCATGTGACGCCAGAGCAACGTCACTGAGTTCGGTCAAAAGTACACGTTGTAGCTGGCCGTGGGAAACCCAAAAGTGTGGTTTTTGCCTCCGATGTTGCGAACAGGAAACGAAATAATGTATGGATGTTACTGGCCAATAACACTTACATATTAGAGTTATCTACTATTCAATATAATTCGGGTATGGATTTATAGTGCCATCATATATATGGCCGGGGCCTATTTTTAACAAATCTTCGACAATCGCCTACAAGGACGCGTGTTTTTCCGCCGCTTCCAGCACGCGCAGCAGGTTGCCGCTCCAGAGCTTTTCCAGGTCGGCGTCCGACATGCCATCCGCCTTCAGGCGCTGGGTGATGCGCGGCAGGTGCGCCACGTTGTCCAGTCCCGTAAGGCCGCCGCCGCCGTCGAAATCGGCGCCCATGCACACGTGATCGATGCCGGCCACCGCGATCAGGTGCTTGAGCGAGGCGATGTACTGTTCGAAGCTGGTCTGCCACAACGGTTCGACCGTATCGAGCGCCAGCCACTCCTTGCCCAGCGCGGCTTGCTCGGGCGGCGCCAGCTTGCCGATGTGTTCGAGCCGGTCGAACAGCGCCGCGCGTTGCGGCCCCATCTTCAGTTCGCTCAGGTAGATGGTGGAGGCGCAGATCGCGCCGCCGCCGGCCGCGATCTTGCGGATGCGGGCGTCGTCGATATTGCGCGGGTGGTCGTAGCTGGTGCGCGAGTTCGAGTGCGACAGCAGCAGCGGGGTGGCGGACAATGCCAGCAGCTGGTCGACCGTCGCATCCGACGCGTGGCTGGCGTCGATCACCATGCCCAGCCGGTTCATCTCGCGCACCCAGTCGCGCCCGAGCGGCGACAGGCCGTTCCACGTCGGCTTGTCGGTCGACGAATCGGCGAACTGGTTGTTCTTGCTGTGGACGACTGAATCCCCAACGCTCGGTGCATTGCTCCGCAGCCTGCGCAGCCGCCAGGGCTGGCCCCTGAAGGAAATGAGCGTGAAAAGCGGCATCCCGGTATCCACCTTGTCGAAGGTGGAGCACGGCCAGCTGACGCTGACCTACGACAAGCTGTACCAGCTGAGCCAAAAGCTCGGCATGCGCATGTCGGAACTGTTCGCCGAAGAGCCCGAGGCCGAACCGCCGGTCACGGCGCTCCGCAGCCTGGGCGACCTGCAATCGGCGGTGCGCGTCGAAACGCCCAACTACGATTACCACTACCTGTGCGCGGAGCTGAGGCGCAAGCTGATGATCCCGGTGATCACGCGGCCACGCGCCAAGACGCTCGATGAATTCGGCAGCCTGGTGCATCACTAGGGGGAGGAATTCTCGTACGTCATGAAGGGGACGGTGGTGCTGCACACCGAGTTCTATGACCCGGTGGTGCTTAAGGAAGGGCAGTCGATCTATTTTGATTCGAGCATGGGACATGCCTACTTGGTGGCAGAAGGCTGCGACCAGGTGGAAATGCTGACGGTGATGACTAGTTCAGAAGGGGACCTGGACCAGTCAATCATCCACGCGGCCCATACGCAACTGCGGTGTTTGTCAACGTAGTTGTCGCGTCATCTCAAGCTGCTTGCTGTAGTGCTTCTGGCCGAATCCGTTCCGGATTCAACCAGACTTGATCGTCAAGTTCCCAGTTCCTGGTGCCCTGCGACCAGCGCTGCGGGTTGCGCTTTCTAGCCTCGTGATAGACCTGCTCACGAAGCTTCAAAATCGCCGCGTCTTGCCCGCAGTGGCGCTGTGCCGGGGTCACGAATTTCAGGCCGCTGTGCTTGTGATCGTGGTTATACCAACGCACGAATTTCTGCGTCCATGCCTGCGCCTCTTCCAGGCTTCCGAATGGCTTGTTCGGGTAATCTGGGCGATATTTGCAGGTCTTGAACAGCGACTCGGCGTATGCATTGTCATTGCTTACACGTGGCCGGCTGAACGAGGGCGCCACACCCAGCTGTTCCAACGTGGCCAACATGGTGGCGCCCTTCATGGCGCTGCCGTTGTCCGAATGGAGCACCAGTGGACGACCGGCCAGCCCCTCGGCCAAGCTAGTGCGGCGCATCAACCGTGAAGCCAGTTCCGCCGATTCCGCCACGTGCACCTCATGCCCGACGACTTTGCGGCTGAAGATATCGAGCACCATGTACCAGTAATAGTATTGGCCTTTGATGGCGGCCGGCATCCAGGTGATATCCCAGCTCCACACTTGGTTCGGAGCCGCGGCGCAATGACTCGTGAGCACGCGCTCACAAGGTTTCTTCGCGCGGCCCCGATGATGCTGTTGCGCCGCCGCTTTCAGAACGCGATAGAAGCTTGACTCGGACGCCATGTACACGCCCCGATCGGCCAGCGCTGGCACGATCTGGCTGGGCGGTAAGCTGGCGAATTCCTCGCTGTTGGCAACGGCGAGGATTTCGGTACGCTCATCCTCGCTCAGCTTGCTGACCGGTTCTGGCCGCACGCTGGAGGGACGACCGTCGCCGGCCACGGCATCGTCGCCATTGCGCACCCAGCGCTGGAAAGTACGCAAGGTAATGTCCAGCTCGATGCAGGCTGGCGCCAA
Source organism: Massilia timonae CCUG 45783 (assembly GCF_000315425.1). GTDB lineage: Bacteria > Pseudomonadota > Gammaproteobacteria > Burkholderiales > Burkholderiaceae_D > Telluria > Telluria timonae. The sequence continues at coordinate 2,374,111 of NZ_JH992922.1, forward strand.
CCGGCTGCCGGCGGCCTCTGCTTCACGGATCAACTCAACACACAACAGGCGATCTGGGACGCTGATCAGTCTTCCTCTTTGTCCCCCCAGATCGCCTGGGCTTTTTTTCGCAGGATCAGCAGCGCGGCCGCCTCGGCCAGCGCCTTCTCCTTGCGCTGTAAATCCTTCTCCAGTTGCCGGATGCGCTTTTTGTCCTCCTTCGACTGCGCCTGCTGCTCCCGCGTCTGCTTTACCACGCTCGCATTGGCCGACATGCATGCGGCACGCCACGTGGCAATCTGCTCCGCGAACAGGCCCTTGCGACGGCAATACTCGG
>NZ_JH992923.1:0-55442 GCF_000315425.1 Massilia timonae CCUG 45783
CGGAGTGATGCCGAACGACTCGAGTGCCGTTGAGCACGTGGGTCAGATAGGTGCCTCTGCCCGTTTCATTTTGTTAGTCCGAACGGTATCTTGGGCCATCGCACACGGCGTGGAGCCCGCATACGAGAGAGGCCAAAAATGAACACGACACGTAATGACGTGCTGGGAATCGATGTCAGCAAGAAGAAGCTAGACTTGGCCTTGCTGATCAATGGGAAGTTGAAGGCGAAGGTATTCGATAACACATCCGCAGGGCATCGTGCGCTGGTGGAGTGGTTACGTGACTCCAAAGCATCGCTGGCGACGCTGCACATCTGTATGGAGGCGACAGGTGTGTACTACGAGGCGATCGCCACGACGCTCCACGCTGAGGGATTCAAGGTCAGCGTGGTTAATCCAGCCTGTATCAAGGGCTTTGGATCGGGCGAGAACATCCGCAACAAGAATGACGAAATCGACGCTGCCTTGATCGCGCGTTATTGCGCGGCGATGAATCCGGAGCCTTGGGTTGCGCCGCCGCTTGAGCAGCGCCAGCTGCGTGCATGGACCTTGCGCGTGCAGTCCCTGAAGGACATTCGGCAGCAGGAACAGAACCGCATAGAAGCGCACATCGTGGCAGGCTTACAAGACGTTGCCGACAACGTCGCTGAGCACATCAAATGGCTTGATGCCGAGATTCGAAAGCTGCAGGATGATATCGACGATCACATTGATCGCCATCCAGGATTGAAGAACGATGCCGCACTCATCGCCAGTATCCCTGGGCTGGGGATGACGACGGTTGCCCGCATACTTGGCCATCTTGGCGACATTCGTCGCTTCAAAAACGCGAAAGCCTTCGCTGCCTTCCTGGGCGTCACACCCAAACAGCGAACCTCGGGCACGTCGCTCAAAGGCCGCACAATGCTCTGCAAAACCGGCAGCACATCGCTACGGGCAGCGCTTTTCATGCCCAGTATGGTCGCACGCCGACACAATCCAATCCTGCATCAATTCGCCGAACGCCTATTAGCGAACGGCATGGCCAAGCGAGCAGTGATCAGCGCTGTTACCCATAAGCTAGCGCATCTGATCTACGGCGTCGTTCGAACCGGCAAGCCATTTGACGCCAATTACCTTCACAAAAACCTTGCAATCCAAGACGGTATCTGACCCTGCTTTGCGGGCGGGAAGGTGGGGATGTCAAACAGGCAATTGGCAGCTTGCTACGATTCGACAAGCCGGGCTTGAGCGGCTACACTACCGCCACCTGAAAGATTTGCCGCAAAGGAGAGAACATGAGTTGGTTGGAAAAGCTGCTGCCCCCTCGGATCCAGCGCTCCGATGCCGCTAACCGCAAGACCATGCCGGAAGGCCTCTGGGTCAAGTGCCCGTCGTGCGAGTCGGTGCTGTACCGTGCGGACATCGAGTCCAATCTGCACGTGTGCCCGAAGTGCGACCACCATATGCGCATCCGCGCCCGCGACCGCCTCGACGCCCTGCTCGATGAAGGCGGCCGCTACGATATCGGCCAGGAGACCCTGCCGGTCGATACGCTGAAGTTCAAGGACAGCAAGAAGTATCCGGATCGCCTGAAGGCGGCCATGGACGCCACCGGCGAAACCGATGCGCTGATCGTGCAGGGCGGTTCGATCATGAGCCTGCCGGTCGTCGTCGCCTGCTTCGAATTCGAATTCATGGGCGGTTCGATGGGTTCCGTCGTTGGCGAGCGTTTCGTGCGCGGCGCGCAAGTGGCGCTCGAGCAGAGAGTGCCGTTCATCTGCATTACCGCCACCGGCGGCGCCCGCATGCAGGAAGGCTTGCTGTCGCTGATGCAGATGGCCAAGACCACCGCCATGCTGACCAAGCTGTCCGAAAAGAAGCTGCCGTTCATTAGCGTGCTGACCGACCCGACCATGGGCGGCGTCTCGGCCTCGTTCGCCTTCATGGGCGACGTCGTCATCGCCGAACCGAAGGCCCTGATCGGCTTCGCTGGTCCGCGCGTGATCGAGAACACCGTGCGCGAGAAATTGCCAGAAGGTTTCCAACGCGCCGAGTTCCTGGTCACCAAGGGCGCCGTCGACATGATCGTCGACCGCCGCAAGATGCGCGAAGAAATCGCGCGCCTGCTGGCCCTGCTGCAAAACCAGGCGACCGAAGTCCTGGCCTGATAGACACAAGGGCGACTTCGGTCGCCCTTTCAGCTTGTGCGCCCGCGCAGGGCCGCCGAGCACATCGATCGTATTCACCATGTCCCCACTTCCCACCACCTTGCCCGATTGGCTGGCCCTGCTCGAGTCGCGCCATGCCGAAACCCATATCGACATGGGCCTGGACCGCGTGCGCGCCGTCAAGGAGCGCTTGCAGCTGGCCTTCGATTGCCCGGTGATCATGGTCGCCGGCACCAATGGCAAGGGTTCCACCTGCGCGATGCTCGAATCGGTGCTGCTGCAGTCCGGCTACCGTGTCGGCCTCTACATCAAGCCGCACTTCCTCGACTTCAACGAGCGCGCCCGCATCAACGGCGAGATGGCATCCGATGAGGCGCTCGTGGGCGCCTTCAACGCGGTCGAAGCCGCCCGCGCCGGCACCGACCTGACGTATTTCGAATTCACCACCCTGGCCATCGCCCACCTGATCTCGAAGAGCGGCGTCGACGTCGCCATCCTCGAAGTCGGCCTGGGCGGACGCCTGGACGCGGTCAACGTCATCGACGCCGACGTTTCCATCGTCACCAGCATCGATATCGACCACACGGCCTACCTGGGCGATACGCGCGAGCAGATCGGCTTCGAGAAGGCCGGTATCTTCCGTCCTGGCAAGCCGGCGATCTGCAGCGACCCGGTGCCGCCGCAATCGCTGATCGACCATGCCGAGAAAATCGGCGCCGACCTGTGGCTGCTCGGCCGCGACTTCAACTACCAGGGCGACCAGCAGCAGTGGAGCTATGGCGGCCGCGGCCAGCGCCGCAACTCGCTGGCCTATCCGGCCCTGCGCGGCGCCAACCAGCTGCTCAACGCCTCGGCCGCGCTGGCCGCGCTCGAGGCGCTGCGCATGCAGCTGCCGTGCGGCGCCCAGGAAACCCGCGCCGGCCTGGCCCTGGTCGAACTGCCGGGCCGGTTCCAGGTGCTGCCGGGCCGTCCGACCCAGGTGCTGGACGTCGCCCACAATCCCCACGCCGCCGCCACCCTGGCCCAGAACCTGGGCAATATGGGCTTCCACCGCTTCACGTACGCCGTGTTCGGCATCATGGACGACAAGGACATCGAGGCGGTGATCGCGCCGATGGCCGGCTTGATCGATCACTGGTGCGTGACCGGGCTCGATTCGCCGCGCTCGGCCGAGCCGGAAGCGCTGGCCGACAAGCTGCGCGAACTGAAGCCGGCCGGCGCCAAGGATGACGATTTTTCTGTGAGCAGTTTCGCAACGCCAGCCGAGGCCTATGCGAATGCGCTGAGCCGGGCAGGGGAGAATGATAGAATTGTGGTCTTTGGCTCTTTCTACACGGTTGCAGGCGTCATGGCGGCGCGTAAATCGAGTCTTCACTGACCTTCTTCACCCTATTACCTGAACCACATGGGCTTGTTCTCGTTCGGCAATAAAAACAAGCAAGAAACTGTCCGGGACAGCGGGCACTTCGTCAAGGACGACGACGCCGCTTATACCGAGCGCGCCCGCTCCAAGCGTGCAAGTTCCGCGGGCGAGGCGGGTCGCCGCACCAGCCGCGGCGACCCGATCCTGCCCGAAAAGAAGCGCGCCCGCCGCCGCCTCGTCGGCGCCATCGCGCTGGTCCTGGCGGCCGTCGTCGCGCTGCCGATGCTGCTCGATTCCGAGCCCAAGCCGTTGGCCACCGACATCGCCATCCACATCCCGGACAAGGACAAGGCAGCGCCGCTGCCGGTGCCGTCCGAGCAGGTGGCGCCGATGGCCAGCGTCGACAGCGACGAAGAGATCATCGAGCCGGCGCCTGCGGCCACCGGCCCTGCGGCCGGTGTCCCCGCAACCGACGCCCGCGTGACGGCCCCGGCGGCCAACGATCCGCCGCCGATGCGCATGCTGGAACAGGCCGAGCCGCCGAAACCGGAGCCAAAACCCGAGCCGAAGCCCGAACCGGTGAAGCCGAAGGCCGAACCGAAGCCCGAGCCGGTGAAGCCCGAGCCGAAGCCGGAACCGAAACCCGAGAAGAAACCCGAGCCAGCGAAGAAACCGGCCGAGACCCATCCGAAGGCCGAGCAGGTCGCCAAGCCCGCGCCGAAGGACGACGCCGCGCGCGCCATGGCCATCCTCGAAGGCAAGCCGGCCGAGCCGCAGAAGGCGCAAGGCCCGGCGCCGCGCTTCGTGGTGCAGGTCGCCGCCCTGGCCAGCCAGGAAAAGGTCACGGAATTGCAGGAGCGCCTGCGCGGCGCCGGTATCGCGTCGTTCACCCAGAAGTCGGGCGAACTGATCCGTGTGCGGATCGGTCCGTTCAGCAAGGAAGAAGCCGAGAAAGTGCGCGCCAAGCTGGGCGGCATCGGCCTGTCCGGCACCATGGTGCCGCTCTGATCTTGCTCTGAAGCGTGACGATTTTCGATTACCTGGTGCTGTTCGTGCTGATCGCTTCCGTCGTCATCAGCACCCTGCGCGGCCTGGTCAAGGAAATCCTGTCGCTGCTGGGCTGGATCGTCGCCTTCGTGGTGGCCAATGCCTATGGCGCCGGGCTCGCGCCGCTGCTGCCGGAAGTGATTCCCGGCGACACGGCGCGCCTGATCGTGGCCTTCATCGCGCTGTTCCTGGGCGTGCGTATCCTGATGGGCCTGCTGTCGCTGGCGATCGGCGCCCTGGTGGAAGCCACCGGGCTCTCGCTGGCGGACCGCGGCCTCGGGGGATTGTTTGGATTGGCGCGCGGCGTTGTAATCGTGCTGGCCGGCGTCATATTGTGTGGGATGACGGACATTCCGAAGCAGGCATTCTGGCAAGAGGCCCTGTTGTCGCCGATCGCCGAGACCGGCGCCCGTACCGTCAAGCCCTTCCTGCCCGCTGCCATGGCGCAGCACGTGAATTTTTGACCAGCATTCCTCAGTCGTAGAACTTTTTTCTGTAATCAAGCACTCAAGCTTTTAGGAGCACACCATGTGTGGCATCGTCGGCGTCGTCTCTCACTCTCCCGTCAACCAGTTGCTGTATGACGCATTGCTGCTGCTGCAGCACCGCGGCCAGGATGCGGCGGGCATTGCGACCAATCACAGCAGCATGTTCTCGATGTTCAAGGCCAACGGCCTGGTCCGGGACGTGTTCCGCACCCGCAATATGCGTTCGTTGTCGGGCAACAGCGGCATCGGCCACTGCCGCTACCCGACCGCCGGTTCGTCGAGCGAGGAAGAAGCGCAGCCGTTCTACGTCAATGCGCCGTTCGGCATCACGCTGGCCCACAACGGCAACCTGACCAACCAGGCCCAGCTGAAGGACGAGCTGTTCCGCAACGACCGCCGCCACATCAACACCGATTCCGACTCCGAAGTGCTGCTCAACGTGCTGGCCCACGAGATGCAGGAAGCGGCCGACGGCTATACGCTCGACGCCGATGCGGTGTTCAAGGCGGTCGCCGCCGTGCACCGCCGCGTGCGCGGCGCCTACGCCGTGGTGGCGCAGATATCGGGCCACGGCATGCTGGCCTTCCGCGATCCGTTCGGCATCCGCCCGCTGTGCCTGGGCGTCAACGAGACCGAGCAGGGCAACGAGTACCTGGTGGCCAGCGAATCGGTCGCCCTGGAGGGCCTGGGCTTCCGTTTCGTGCGCGACATCGCGCCGGGCGAAGCGGTCTTCATCGACGAAAACAACCAGCTGCACGAGCGCCAGTGCGCCGAGAACCCGTCGCTCAACCCGTGCGCCTTCGAGTTCGTCTACCTGGCCCGTCCGGATTCCGTGATCGACGGCGCCTCGGTGTACGCCACCCGCCTGCGCATGGGCGAGTACCTGGCCGACAAGGTCAGCAAGGAGATCCCGGTCGACGAGATCGACGTGGTGATGCCGATCCCCGATTCCTCGCGCCCGGCCGCGATCCAGCTGGCATTGAAGCTCGGCGTCGAATACCGCGAAGGCTTCATCAAGAACCGCTACATCGGCCGCACCTTCATCATGCCGGGCCAGGGCATGCGCAAGAAATCGGTGCGCCAGAAACTGAACGCGATTAGCTCCGAGTTCAAGGACAAGAACGTGCTGCTGGTCGACGATTCGATCGTGCGCGGCACCACCAGCCGCGAGATCGTGCAGATGGCGCGCGAAGCCGGCGCCCGCAAGGTGTTCTTCGCCTCGGCCGCGCCGCCGGTGCTGTACCCGAACGTGTACGGCATCGACATGCCGACCCGCGACGAGCTGATCGCCCATGGCCGCACGGTCGAGGAAGTGTGCCGCGAGATCACGGCCGACCGCGTGGTGTACCAGGACGTCGACGCGCTCAAGCGCGCGATCTCGGACGTCAATCCGGCGCTGAAGAACTTCGAGGCCTCGTGTTTCGACGGCGTCTACGTCACCGGCGACGTGACCCCCGAATACCTGGACCGCCAGGAATCGGCGCGTCACAATCCGAAGTCGAAGGACGCCGAGGACAAGGTGCGCACCCAGCTCAACCTGAATCCGCCGGTGGCGGCCGAGTAAACCATGTCGGATAACAAGCACTACGGTTTCACGACCACCATCCTGCACAACGATCGCCGCAAGACGATCGAGCAGGGTTCGCTGCACAAGCCGGTGCACACCTCGGTCGCCTTCGGCTATGCCGATGCGCGCCAGCTGGCGTCGGTATTCCAGGGCAAGGAGCCGGGCTTTCGCTACGGCCGCCAGGGCAACCCGACGGTGTCGGCCCTGGAAGACAAGATCAGCAGGATGGAAGACGGCGTCGCCACCCTGTGCTTCGGCACCGGCATGGCGGCGATCGGCGCGCTGTTCCAGGCGCTCCTGAAAGCCGGCGACCACATCGTCTCGTCGAGCTTCCTGTTCGGGAACACCAACAGCCTGTGGCAGACGGTGGCGGGGCAGGGCGTCGACGTCGCTTTCGTCGACGCCACCGACGTGGCCCGGGTGGAAGCGGCGCTGCAACCGAACACCCGTATGGTGTTCGTCGAGACCATCGCCAATCCGCGCACGCAGGTGGCGGACCTGGCCCGCATCGGCGAACTGTGCCGCGCGCGCGGCATCCTGTACGTGGTCGACAACACGATGACCACGCCCTGGCTGTTCCGTCCGAGGGACGTGCATGCCGGGCTGGTGGTCAATTCGCTGACCAAGTCGATCGGCGGCCACGGCATCGCGCTGGGCGGCGCGCTGACCGACACGGGCCTGTTCGACTGGGCCGCGTATCCGAACATCGCCCAGAACTTCAGAAAGCAGACAGCAAGTGCGCAAGGCATGGCGCAGCTGCGGGCCAAGGCGCTGCGCGACTTTGGCGCCGCGCTGGGGCCGGAAGCGGCGCACCACATCGCGGTCGGCGCCGAGACGCTGGCCCTGCGCATGGAGCGCACCTGCGCCAATGCGCTGGCGCTGGCGACGATGCTCGAAGCCGATGACCGGGTCGCCGCCGTGCATTATCCGGGCCTGGCCTCGCACCCGCAGCACGCGATCGTCGAGACCCTGTTTCGCTCCGGCGGCTCGCTCTTGAGCTTCGAGCTGAAGGACGAGATCGACCCGTTCGACTACCTGAACCGCCTCAAGTTGGCGATCCCGGCCTCGAACCTGGGCGACAACCGCACCCTGGTGATTCCGGTGGCGCACACGATCTTCTTCGAGATGGGCCCCGAGCGGCGCGCCAGCATGGGCATCGCGGAAGGCCTGATCCGGGTGTCGGTGGGCATCGAGGACACCGCCGACCTGGTCGGCGACTTCCGCCAGGCGCTGGATGCGTAAAGCCAGGTAAAACTGTCCTGATCGGGCCGGCAAATGCCGGCCTCGTCATTTTTGCGGTTGAGCCCAGCCGTAAAACACGGCTATCATGGACTTTTACCAGCCCAGCCTTACGGTATGCCCATGAAACGAATCCTGTCCTGCCTGTTCCTCGCGGTGTCCTTCGCAAGCGGTGGCGCCGCCTTCGCCGGCGAACTCGAGGATGCCAACGCCCTGTTCGAGAAGAAGGACTATGCGGGCGCGCTCAAGCTGTACACCAAGCTGGCCAATGCCGGCAATCCACAGGCCCAGCAGCAGCTGGGCCAGATGTACTGGTATGGCGAAGCCGGCGCGGTCGACGAGGCAAAGGCGAAGGAGTGGTTCGAAAAGTCGGCCGCCAAGGGCAACAAGGTCGCCGCCGACTCGCTCGTGATCATGCAGCAGCGCGTCCTTCGCCGCGCCGAGATCGACTACTGGATCAAGGGCTACGATGGCGCCGAGCTGCAGTCGGGCGAATACCGCTGCCCGTCGCCGCGCATCCCGGCGGTGTCGAAGATCAATGAAGAGATCGAGCGCGTGAACAACGCCGTGACCAGCTGGCAGGATTGCTACAACAAGATGGTGACCAACCTGAACGCGCAGTCGCCGCTGACCAAGCGCATCCCGCCCGACATCGCCAAGCTGATGAACAAGCAGGAAACCGAGGCCTCGACCGCCTATCTGGAGGCGGTGCGCCAGAACATCGCCGAGGGAGCGAAAGTCAATTCGAAGATGGTATTGGCCGATTTCGCCGCCTGGCGCAGCGCGACCGAGGCCTTCGTGGACCAGCATAATGCGGTGGTCAACAAGGCCAAGCAATAATAGTGAATGCCGGCCCGCAGGCCGGCGTGCTCAAGAGGTGAAGCCGATCAGTTCCAGCTGCGCATCAACCCAACCGCCAGTCCCTCGAGCGCAAACTCTTCGTCGGGCGTGACTTCGATGACCTTGAAGTCGGGGTTCTCGGGCAGCAGTTCGACCAGGTCGCCGGTCTTGCGGTAGCGCTTGACGGTGACTTCCTCGCCCAGGCGGGCGACGACGATCTGGCCGTTCTTGGCGCTGTCGATTTTCTTGACCGCCAAAAAGTCGCCATCCATGATGCCGGCGTCGCGCATCGACCAGCCTTTTACCTTGAGCAAGAAGTCGGGCCGCGCCGCGAACATCGCGGTGTCGACGTTATAGGTCGCTTCGACGTGTTCTTGCGCCAGGATCGGATTGCCGGCGGCGACGCGACCGACCAGCGGCAGCGACATCAGGGAAGGTGGCGGCATCGGGATCTGCTCGACGCTGGCGCCGACCAGGCGGATGCCGCGCGAAGTGCCCGGCGAAATCTCGATCGCGCCCTTGCGCGCCAGGGCTTGCAGGTGTTCTTCGGCCGCATTGGCCGAACGGAAGCCCAGTTCGGCCGCGATTTCGGCCCGGGTCGGAGGGAAACCCGTGTTCTCGATCGCTTCCTTGATCAGGTTAAGGATCTGTTCTTGCCTTGCAGTGAGCTTGAGCATAAATAATCTTGCAGCAACGGGTTGTAGAGGTAGACTGTATTTTTGTACAGTATTCTGCTATACGCAAGTGATATACACGAAAAAGCGCAAAAAAAGCGCGCACAAGACAAAAAACAGGGCGTCCATGGGCCTAATTGTCGAGTGAGCGCGGCGCCGCGATGGGGCGCGTGACAGCCAAGTTCCCTTTTTGCCCATTTCACGCTATACTAGCTGGCTGTTCCCTTCCCACACTCGTCTTGACGCCGAGGTGGGCATTTATGTAAAACGTCCTCAAGGAGTAATGCATGCGTCATTATGAAATCGTTTTTATCGTCCATCCGGACCAGAGCGAGCAAGTCCCGGCGATGATCGAGCGTTACAAGACCACGGTGACCAGCCGCGGCGGTAACATCCATCGCGTGGAAGACTGGGGCCGCCGCCAGATGGCTTACCAGATCCAGAAGCTGCCAAAGGCTCACTACATCTGCCTGAACATCGAGTGCGACAACGAGACCCTGGTCGAGCTGGAAACCGCATTCAAGTTCAATGATGCCGTTCTGCGTCATCTGACCGTCAAGATGAAGAAAGCAGAAACCGCACCGTCGCCGATGATGAAATCGGTGCAGCGCGAAGACGCAGCCAAGAGCCACCGTGCAGAAGCAGCCGCTCCTGCAGCTGCCCCGGCCGCCGCTGCCTAAGATTTTTTCCAGGAATTCGTAGCAAGCAGTAGTAGAACCGGGTGAACCAGCTCCAGCTCGTGGCGACCATCGCCGAGCGTGATGTCCTGCGCTACACCCCGGCCGGCGTGCCGATCGTTTCAGCCGTCCTGATGCACAGTTCGCATCAGCGCGAGGCGGGGATCGATCGCCTGGTCGAGTTCGAAGTTCCCGCGTTCGCCGCGGGCGAGATTTCGGGCAGGTTCGGAAACGCCGAGCTCGGCGCCAGCTACCGCTTCGATGGATTCCTCGCACGAAAAAATCGCAACAGCAAAGCCCTGGTGTTTCACATCATTGATTTCAGTGCCGCCTAGTTCGGCAATTTAGATATACAGGAGCCTCAAATGGCATTCGGTAAAAAGTTCGACAAAAACAAAGCCAAAGAAAAACTGAAGCGCAAGCAGCAGAACCCGCTGTTCAAGCGCAAGAAATTCTGCCGCTTCACCGCCGCCGGCGTTGAGCAGGTCGACTACAAAGACGTCGATACCCTGAAGGACTTCGTCCAGGAAAACGGCAAGATCATGCCAGCACGTCTGACCGGCACCAAGGCGCACTACCAGCGTCAGGTCGACACCGCCATCAAGCGCGCCCGCTACCTGGCGCTGCTGCCGTACACCGACCTGCACCACGGTTAATCGTCGGTCACGACAGTCAGATATCCTGGAGATAAAACATGCAAGTTATTCTGTTGGAAAAAGTTATCAACGTCGGCAACCTGGGCGACGTCGTCAAAGTCAAGGATGGTTACGCACGTAACTTCCTGATCCCACAAAAGATGGCACGCCGCGCTACCGCGTCGGCAGTGGCCGAGTTCGAAGCCAAGCGCGCCGAACTGGAAAAAGCAGCCGCCGAGAAACTGGCAGCCGCCCAAGCCCAAGGCGACAAGCTGAGCGGCCTGACCGTCACCATCGGCCAGAAGGCCGGCGTCGACGGCCGTCTGTTCGGTTCGGTCACCAACGCGGACATCGCTGAAGCGCTGACCAAGCAGGGCTTCCCGGTCGAAAAAGCTGCCGTTCGCCTGCCGAACGGCCCGCTGAAGACCACCGGCGAATTCCCGGTTGCAGTCGCCCTGCACACCGACGTCGTGTCGGAAATCACCATCGCTGTCGTGGGCGAAGCTGCCTAAGCGAATGCTGAACTGAAGTAAAAGCAGCACACGAAAAAGCCGGGTTCTCCCGGCTTTTTTGCTTTTGAAACTCACCAATTATGACAGCCGTGTGACAGGAGAAGGTATAATGCCGCCCATGAACGCAGCACCCTCAGACCCGCAGATCGAAGCCCTGCGCATTCCCCCGCACTCCATCGAAGCAGAGCAGTCCGTCATCGGCGGCCTGCTGCGCGATAATGCCGCCTGGGACCGCATCGCCGACTTCATGCATGCGGAAGACTTCTACCGTTACGATCACCGCATCATCTTCGAACAGATGGTTCGCCTGATCAACGCCGGCAAGCCGGCCGACGTGATCACGGTCTATGAAGCCTGCAACCAGCTCGGCAAGGCCGAGGAAGTGGGTGGCCTGCAATACCTGAACGCGATGGCGCAGAACACGCCGTCGGCCGCCAATATCCGCCGCTACGCCGAGATCGTGCGCGACCGCGGCATCCTGCGCCAGCTGATCACCGTCGCCGACGAGATTTCCGGCAATGCCTTCAATCCGCAGGGCAAGGAAGTCAAGCAGATGCTCGACGAAGCGGAATCGCGGATCTTCGCCATCGCCGAGCAGGGCGCCCGTGGCGCCCAGGGCTGGCTGGCGGTGCAGCCGCTGCTGACCCAGGTGGTCGAGCGCATCGACGAACTGTACTCGCGCGAAAACCAGGGCGAGATCACCGGCGTGCCGACCGGCTTCATCGACCTCGACCGCATGACCTCCGGCCTGCAGCCGGGCGACCTGGTCATCGTCGCCGGCCGTCCATCGATGGGCAAGACCGCGTTCTCGGTGAACATCGGCGAGAACGTCGCGATCGAGGCCGGCCTGCCGGTCGCCGTGTTCTCGATGGAGATGGGCGGCGCCCAGCTGGCCATGCGTATGCTCGGCTCGGTCGGCCAGCTCGACCAGCACCGCCTGCGTACCGGCCGCCTGCACGACGAGGACTGGCCGCGCCTGACGCACGCCATCCAGAAGATGAACGATGCCCAGCTGTACATCGACGAAACCCCCGCATTGAACCCGATCGAGATGCGCGCGCGGGCACGCCGCCTGGCGCGCCAGTGCGGCAAGCTCGGCCTGATCATCGTCGACTACCTGCAGCTGATGCAGGGTTCGAAGCCGGGCGACAACCGCGCCTCCGAGATTTCCGAGATCTCGCGCTCGCTCAAGGGCCTGGCGAAGGAACTGCAGTGCCCCGTGATCGCGCTGTCGCAGCTGAACCGCTCGCTGGAACAACGCCCCAACAAACGTCCCGTGATGTCCGACCTGCGCGAATCCGGCGCTATCGAACAGGATGCGGACGTGATCATCTTCCTGTACCGCGACGAAGTCTATAACCCGGATTCGCCTGACAAAGGCACCGCCGAGATCATCATCGGCAAGCAGCGTAATGGCCCGATCGGGGCGATTCGTCTGACCTGGATTGGCCAATACACCAAATTTGGCAATTACAGCGGCAACCTGTCTATCTACCAGGGCGACTAAGCCGCATACCGCGGCCAGCGTCACGCCGCATACCATGCCGTCGCTTTTCCCGGAGCGTCGGCAATACCGAGAGAAAAACGGAGAAAAACAATGTTTGGACGCTTTTTGCCTAAAGAAGGCAATTTCTTTGAACTGTTCAACCAGCACGCGGCCTTGTGCGTGAAGGGTGCCCATGAAATGGTCGGCCTGATGACCAATTTCGACGATCTGGAAACCCGTACCCATGCGGTCGAAACGATCGAAAAACAGGCCGACAAGATCACCTACGCCACGGTCGACCTGCTGCACAAGACCTTCATCACTCCGCTCGACCGCGACGACATCCACAAGCTGATCACGCGCATGGACGACATCCTGGACATGATGGAAGACGCGGCCCAGACCGTGTCGCTGTACGACCTGCATGCGGTGACGCCGGAGGCGAAACGCCTGGCCGAGCTGTGCCTGTCGTGCTGCCTGAAGGTGCAGGAAGCGGTCTCGATGCTGCACGATATGGACAATGCGCCAAAGATCGTCGCCATCTGCGAAGAGATCGACCGCTTCGAGTCGGACGCCGACCACGTGATGCGCGCCGCCATGTCCAAGCTGTTCCGCGACGAACCGGACGTGCGCAACCTGATCAAGATGAAGGCGATCTACGAGATCCTGGAAACCGTGACCGACCGCTGCGAAGACGTGGCCAACATCATCGAAGGCATCATCGTCGAAAACGCGTAAGCGTCGTTCGAGCGAAACAACCATGGATACTGTTAACATCAGCATTTATGTGCTGGGCATGCTGGTGGTGCTGGCACTCATCTTCGACTTCATGAACGGCTTCCACGACTCGGCGAACTCGATCGCCACCGTCGTGTCGACCGGCGTCCTGAAGCCGCAGCATGCCGTCGCGATGGCCGCCTTCTTCAACTTCATCGCGATCTTCGTGGTCAACATGAAGGTCGCGCAGACCATCGGCAAGGGCACCATCGACCCGAGCGTGGTCGATCACTATGTCATCTTCGGCGCCCTGGTCGGCGCGATTTCCTGGAACCTGATCACCTGGTACTACGGCATCCCGTCCTCGTCCTCGCACGCCCTGATCGGCGGCCTGGTGGGCGCCGCGGTGGCCAAGGCCGGCACCGGCTCGCTGATCTCCGGCGGCCTGCTCAAGACCGTCGCCTTCATCGTCGTCGCGCCGCTGCTGGGCTTCGTGCTCGGTTCGGTCATCATGCTGATCGTGGCCTGGGTCTTCGTGAAGGCGACGCCGCGCAAGGTCGACGGCCTGTTCCGTAAACTGCAGCTGGTCTCGGCCGCGGCCTACTCGCTGGGCCACGGCGGCAACGATGCACAAAAAACCATGGGCATCATCTGGATGCTGCTGATCGCCGCCGGTTATGTCAGCGCCAACGACGCCCATCCGCCGGCCTGGGTCATCATCTCGTGCTACGCCGCGATCGCCTTCGGCACGCTGTTCGGCGGCTGGCGCATCGTCAAGACCATGGGCCAGAAGATCACCAAGCTCAAGCCGGTGGGCGGCTTCTGCGCCGAGACCGGCGGCGCGATGACGCTCCTGATGTCGAGCGCCTTCGGCATTCCGGTGTCGACCACCCACACCATCACCGGCGCGATCGTCGGCGTGGGCGCCGCGCAGAAGGCCTCGGCCGTGCGCTGGGGCGTGGCCGGCAACATCGTATGGGCCTGGATCTTCACCATTCCGGCATCGGCGTTCATCGCCGCGGTGGCGTGGTGGATCGGCACCCACATCATGTGACAAGCGCTGGGCGCAACGAAAAAGCGGAGCTGAATGGCTCCGCTTTTTTTACGCCTTGCGCGATCTACCCGAGATCGACTTCCAGTCCCTCGTAGGCGAGGAAGACCTGCAAGCCATCCAGCCGCCCCTCGTAGCGCGCCATCACCCCGGCAAACACCGCTTCCAGTTCGTCGTCCCCGCGCGTCGGTTCGTGATGCGTGCAATAGAGCGTGCGCGCGCCCACCCGCAGCGCCATGTCGAACGCGCCGTCGAAGGTGCCGTGGCCCCAGCCGAGCTTGGACGGGTATTCCTCGCGCGTGTAGGAGCAGTCGACGATCAGGGCGTCCACGCCGCGCATGACGGCGTCCATGCGGCGTTCGCGCTCGCGCAGCTGCTCTTCGCAGGCGGCGTGCCCGGCGCTCCCGGCCGGGTGCGGGTTGGGCCAGGGCTCGTGGTCGCCGGTGAAGAACAGCGACTTGCCGTTGCAGTCGATGCGGTAGCCGAGGTTGAGCACCGGATGGTTCATCGCCACGTTCGACACCACGGCGTCGTGCAGCGCGATCGGCACGCCGACATCGAGCGTGCGGTAGTCGAGGGTGGCGCTCATCTGCGCTTCGCCGACAGGGAAATAACTGTTCTGCAGCTGCGCGTTCATCACGTGCTCGATGCCGTGGCCCGTGATTTCGTCGTGGGCGCCGTGCAGGCGCACCCGGTTGCCCTTGACGAACAGCGGCGCGAAGAAGGGCAGGCCGTGGATGTGGTCCCAGTGGCTGTGGGTGATGAAGATATTGGCCGCCACCGGCCCTTGCTGGACCAGGTGCTGGGCCAGCGGGAACAGCCCGGTGCCGCCGTCCAGGATCAGGAGGGCGCCGGCGTCGGTGCGCACCTCGATGCAGGTGGTGTTGCCGCCGTAGCGCGCGGTGCGCGGACCCGGCGAAGGGATCGATCCACGCACTCCCCAGAACCGGAATTTCATTGCTGCTCTCCCGTCACGATCACTTGAGTTTTATTCTATCCAGCCTCGATCATAGCGGTATGTATCCTTCCGGCATAGACATCAATTAACGCGCAGTATTTGTTCAGGATCAGGCATCGGACGCATCGCGCACCCGCGCCAGCAGCAGTTCGCGCTCGGCCGCATTGGCGGCGAGCGCGGCCGCGCGCGCGAATTCGGCGCGGGCTTCCGGCCGGCGGCCGAGCTTGAACAGCAGGTCGCCGCGCACACTCGGCAGCCAGTGGTAGCCGTCCAGCCGGCCATCCGCAAGCAGCCGGTCGGCCAGCGCCAGGCCGGCCGCGGGGCCGTCGGCCATGCCCACCGCCACCGCGCGGTTGAGCTCGACGACGGGGGAGGGCTGGACCACGGCCAGTTCGCCGTACAGGTCGGCGATGCGGCGCCAGTCGGTCAGCCCGGCACGGTGGGCGCGCGCGTGGCAGGCGGCGATCTCGGCCTGCAGCACATAGGAAGCACGCGGGGCGCCAATGCGCGCGGCGCGCTCGAGGGCGGCCAGGCCGCGCCGCACCAGCACGCCGTCCCAGCGCGCGCGGTCCTGGTCGAGCAGCAGCACCGGCCGCCCGGCCGCGTCCAGGCGCGCCGCCATGCGCGACGCCTGCAGTTCCATCAGCGCCACCAGGCCATGCACCTCGGGTTCGTTCGGCGCCAGCTCGGCCAGGATGCGGCCCAGGCGCAGCGCCTCGTCGACCAGGGCCGGGCGCATCCAGTCGTCCCCCGCCGTGGCGGTATAGCCTTCGTTGAAGATCAGGTAGACCGCCTCCAGCACGGCGCCCAGGCGCTGGCCCAGCTCGGCAGGCGGCGGCAGTTCGAACGGCACCTTCGCCTCGCCCAGGGTGCGCTTGGCGCGCACGATGCGCTGGGCCATGGTGCTCTCTGGCACCAGGAAGGCGCGCGATCTCGGCGGTGGCCAGGCCGCCGAGCAGCTTGAGCGTCAGGGCCAGGCGCGCGTCGAGCGACAGCACCGGGTGGCAGGCGGTGAACATCAGGCGCAGCAGGTCGTCCTTGACCACGTCGTTGCGCCGGGCGTCGAGGTCGTCCACGAAATCCGGCACTGTCAGGGCCTCCTGGGCCTCGAGGTCGAGGCCGATCTGTTCCAGTTTCTGGCGCAGGCTGCGGTCGCGCCGCAGCAGGTCGAAGGCGCCGTTGCGCGCGGCCGTGAGCAGCCAGGCGCCGGGACGGTCGGGGATGCCGTCGTGCGGCCAGCGCTCCAGCGCCGCCACCAGGGCGTCCTGGGCCAGCTCCTCGGCCAGCCCGACGTCGCGCACGATGCGCGCGACGCTGCCGACGATGCGGCCGGATTCGATCCGCCACGCCGCCGCGATGATGTCCTCGACCCTGGCCGTCATTGCCCTTCGCTCGGCGGCATGCTTTCCATATAAGCGAGTTCCCAGATATGGCCATCGGGATCCTCGAAGGCATGCTGGTACATGAAGCCATGGTCCTGCGCCTCGCGCGGAATGCTGCCGCCGGCCGCCACCGCCCTAGCCACCATATCGTCGACGGCGGCGCGGCTGTCGCGCGACAGGCACAGCAGCACTTCGGTGCTGGTGCGGGCGTCGGCAATCTTCTTGTTGATGAAGGTCTGGAAGAAGGGCTCGGCCAGCAGCATCACATAGATGTGGTCGTGGCTGACGATCATGCAGGCGGCGTTGTCGTCGCTGAACTGGGGGTTGAACTCAAAGCCGAGGGCGGCAAAGAAGGACCTGCTGCGTTCGAGGTCCTTGACCGGGAGGTTGACGTAGATTTGCTGGTTGGCCATCGTGCTTGCTCCTTATGTGGTGGTGGACAGCTTGCGCATGCGTTCGATCGCTGCCGAAGGGGGAAAATCCTCCAGTTCGTAGAGCGGCCTGACCTCGATCTGGGCCTCGGCGCCGGGTCCGCGCGGATTGGGGAAGCGGCGGCTCCATTCCATCGCTTCTTCGCGCGAGCGGACCTGGATCATCGTGTAGCCGGCGACCAGCTCCTTGGTCTCGGCGAAGGGACCGTCGATGACGCGGCGTTGCTCGCCATCGTAGTGGATACGCCAGCCCTGGCTGCTGGGCTTGAGGCCGGCGCCGTCGAGCAGTACCCCGGCTTCGGCCAGTTGCCGGTTGTACTCGCCCATCGCTGCAAACATCCATTCGTCGGGCATGACGCCGGCTTCGCAGTCGGCGTTGGCCTTGACGATGATCATGAAACGCATGTCGTTCTCCTGTTGTTGTCGAAAAAGACCCGGATCCGGATCCTTCATCGATGACGACGAACGGCCATCGCCGTTTTCGACATCGGCGACGACGAATCATGCAATTTTTTTCTAACGCATAAAGCAGGGCGCCAGCGCGCGCACCTCGACCGTGGCCCACTCGGCAGCCGGACACTCGGCGGCCAGGGCGACCGCCTCGTCGCGTGAATCGACGTCGACCATGAAGAATCCGCCCACCATTTCCTTGGCCTCGGCGAACGGCCCATCGATGAGGCGCGCCTTGCCGGCCGGGACGGTCACCCGGACGGCGCTGTCCGTCGATGCGAGCGATTCGGCCGCCAGCAACAGGCCGCGTTCCTTCAGGTCCTCGCCCCAGCGGATCATGCGCTCGTAGACTGCGCGTCCTTCGACATCGCTGCGGGTGGCGCGCTGGCCGATTGGCTCGTGAATGAGCAGCATGTGGGGCATGGGCTCTCTCCTTCAGTGTGATGGTTCAGCTGATTTTACTAAGGAAACCACGATTATTGTCATCCGAGCAGGGAGTACCAAGCGCCAGGACTGTCGAAAAGGCAGTATCAATTGACGAATTTCATGAAATCTTTGGAATGTTAATTATAAAATAAAAAAATTGACCTCTAACATATTGAGTAATTGATTGAATGTTTCTTATGAAAGTTTGACATTTGGCTGTACCATCCATCCAACAACTAAAAATAAATTAAATTAAAATTGTTGCAATAATAAAAGCTTGAATTTATTCTTGGCGGATTGTCCTAGGTGTATGACTCCCGAAGCTACTCTATCCGGAAGTTTTTGCATTATTAATCATCGCCTGTCTACCGGCGGGGAGTTTAAAGCCATCGGTTTGACTTACTAGCATGCTCTTCAACTCCTTCACCTTCTTTTTCCTTTTTTTGCCGATAACGCTATTCGGCTATTTTGCAATCGCCCGCATCAGCCATGTGAAGGCAGCCGTCTGGCTGGCCGCGGCGTCGCTGGTGTTCTACGGAGGGTGGAGTCTCGCCTACATTCCTTTGTTGCTGGGCTCGATACTATTCAACTATTGGGCGGGACAGCGAATCGGCGCCGCAGTGGGGGCGAGCCGCAAATGCTGGCTGACATTCGCTATCGCTGCGGATCTGGCGCTGCTCGCCTATTTCAAATACGCCGACTTCTTTATATCCGGTGTTAACCTTGCTGCTTCGACGGAGTTTCCACAATTAAACATTGTGCTCCCGATCGGAATCTCATTTTACACATTCACGCAAATCGCCTACCTCGTTGATACCTATCAGGGCAAAGTACGTGAGGGGCGTTTTATCCATTATCTGCTGTTTATCACTTATTTCCCGCACCTGATCGCCGGCCCAGTCTTGCACCATGCAGAGATGATGCCGCAGTTCGACCGACCGAGCAGTTACCGGTTTTCGCACCGTAACCTGGCGATCGGACTGAGTATTTTCATCATCGGGCTGGCCAAGAAAGTGCTGATTGCCGACAGCCTCGCGCCGCACGCGAGCTTCCTGTTCGACCAGTCCGACCAATTTTCCCTGCTGCTGGCATGGGGCGGGGTGCTGGCCTACGCGTTCCAGCTGTACTTCGACTTTTCCGGATACTCGGACATGGCGATCGGCATTTCGCTCATGTTCGGCATCCGCTTGCCCCTGAATTTCGACTCGCCCTACAAGGCCGTCAACATCATCGATTTCTGGCGCCGCTGGCACATGACCCTCTCGCGCTTTCTTCGCGATTATCTGTATATCCCGCTCGGAGGAAACCGTAAGGGACCGGTGCGTCGCTATATCAACCTTGCCCTCACCATGGTTCTCGGCGGCTTGTGGCATGGCGCCGGGCTGAACTTCGTCGTGTGGGGAGCTTTGCACGGAATCTACCTGGTGCTCAATCACGGATGGCAGGCGCTGGCGCAAGCGATCCGTTTTCCACGCACATCGCGCGTCTGGCGGGTCGCGAGTATTGCACTCACATTCATCTGCGTGTGTGTGGCCTGGGTGTTTTTCCGCGCCACCGATTTCAACAAGGCGGCGCTCATCCTGCAAGGGATGTCAGGACAGTACGGCGTCGGCCTGCCGGCCTCGATCGGCGCCGGACTTGGCGGGCTCACGCCATTACTCGAGCGTGCCGGCGTCGACTTCTACCTGGGCGGCGGTGCGCGCTTCCTCGGCACCTGGGGCTGGGTCGTGATCGCCGGAGCAATCGCCTTCCTGTGCCCCAACACGCAGCAGATCATGCGCCATTACGAGTCCCGTCCGACTGACGCCATCAAGGGTCGCCTGGCTGTCTGGATGACATGGCAGCCCTCCCGGCGCTGGGGTGTGTATCTCGGCGCGATCCTTCTCGGCAGCCTGCTGTCGCTTAGCCGGCCAACAGAATTCCTTTACTTCCAGTTCTAGGTGCATCCATGAATAGAGCACAGGATTTTGTCGTGGATGCGTCTGCGGGCAGCGCGGCTCTCCATCATGTTGCGGACGATGGCGGGCACCTCTTTGTACGCTTCATGGCATGCGGCGCCGGCGTGGTCGCCGCCGGGATAGCGCTCGTGCTGGCGTGTACCGTGCTGGTCGACCCGTATCGCCTATTCGGACTAGCCGAGATCGACGGCATCAATCGCATCAAGCCGCAGCCGGAACGTTACCGGGAAGAGATCAAGCTGGCGCACGCTCGTGCGGTCCAGCCGAATATGCTGTTCTTCGGTAATTCGCGTACTGAAATCGGGTTCGATCCCGACAGTCCGATACTCCGGGAGCGAGGACTTTCCGCGTACAACATGGGATTGGCGGGTACCCGGCTGGCGGCTTCGCAGCGAATGCTCGACGATGCGCGCGACTCGATGCCGGCGCCGGCCATGGCGATCGTCGGCGTCGAGTTCCTCGACTTTCTCGTCGATGCATCGGCCTTGCCACTACCCGCGCCGGCGGCGGAACACGGTTTCCAGAGCATGCCGTGGCAATGGCGCTTCGATACCGTGTTTTCGCTGAACGCCCTGGCCGACTCGTTCGCGACCCTGCGCATTCAGGACGTTCCCGAGGCCCAGGTCATGTCGCATCGCGGCCATAACCCGCTGCGCGAATACCATGGGTTTGCACGCAAGGAGGGATATTTCTCGATCTTCCAGCAGCGCGCACAGGAAAATGCCAAGAATCTGGCGGCCCGGCCGCGCGATCTGTTTTTGCCCGGCGCGGCCGACTCGGACAGCACCGAGCGCCTGCGCGCGATGCTCGACAGGATGGCGCGCGAAAGTACCGAAGTGCATGTGGTCATCTATCCCTACCATGCCCAACTGATGGCGATGTTTGAGGCAGCAGGCCTGCAGGGCGCGCTGGAAGAGTGGAAACGGCTGCTCGTGCGCGAAACCGACATGGCGCGTGCACGCCACGACGGCACGCGCATCACAGTCTGGGATTTCAGCGGCTATGGCCCGATCCAGTGCGAGCGCATTCCTTCAGCGGGGGACCGGCGCAGCACCACCCAATGGTATTGGGAGGGCGGGCACTTCAAATCGACGCTTGGCGAACTGATGCTGCGGCGAATGCTTGGGGGGGGCACGGATGCCGGTTTTCTCCTGACGGCCACGACCCTGGAGCAGAACGCGCAGCGCGTCGCTGCCGAGCGCGCGCAGTGCGCCGGCATGTATCCGGAAGTATTCGCCAGCGCGCAGAACCTGGTCATCAGGGCGCGCAAGCAACTGCGCTGACTTTCTGCATATCGGTATCAAGGCAGCATGCCGTTGGTATTGGCTGCCTCGGAGGGGATGATCTGCAGCACATCCCAATGCTCGACGATTTTTCCTTCAGGCGTCAGCCGGAAGATGTCGATGGCGGCGTAGTCATGGTCGCCCGGCCAGTGCTGGTGGCAGTGCAGCACGACCAGGTCGCCCTCGGCGATTACGCGCCGGACGTCCACGCGCT
Source organism: Massilia timonae CCUG 45783 (assembly GCF_000315425.1). Classification (GTDB taxonomy): domain Bacteria; phylum Pseudomonadota; class Gammaproteobacteria; order Burkholderiales; family Burkholderiaceae_D; genus Telluria; species Telluria timonae. Next base: position 21,549 of record NZ_JH992923.1, read on the forward strand.
TGCCGGGCCATTCGCGCGCCATGTGCTCGAAATAGGCGATGAAGCCGTCTGTTCCGTCCGGCACGTGGGGATTGTGCTGGATGTAGACGTCGCCGGCATAGCGCTCGATCGCCTCACGCGGCCGGCAGTCGTTGAACATCAGTTTGTAGAAGGCAACGAGGTTGGCCTTGTTTTGTTCGATAGTCGACATATGATCTCCACTCGATGGCTTCCCCCCCCAAAAAAACGCCCGCCGGTGAGGGCGGGCGTCGATGGTCAGGCGACCGTCTGGCTCACAGCACGTCGCTGGCGTGGTCGGCCAGGCGCGAGCGTTCGCCGCGCGCCAGGGTCACGTGGCCGCCGTGGCTCCAGCCCTTGAAGCGGTCGACCACATAGGTCAGGCCGCTCGAACCTTCGGTGAGGTAAGGCGTGTCGATCTGCGCGATATTACCCAGGCACAGGATCTTGGTGCCGGGACCGGCGCGCGTGACCAGGGTCTTCATCTGCTTCGGCGTCAGGTTTTGCGCCTCGTCGATGATCAGGAACTTGTTCACGAAGGTGCGGCCGCGCATGAAGTTGAGCGACTTGATCTTGATGCGCGAGCGGATCAGGTCTTGCGTGGCGGCGCGGCCCCAGTCGCCGGCATCGCCGTCCGACTTCATCAGCACTTCGAGGTTGTCGTCGAAGGCGCCCATCCATGGCGACATCTTCTCTTCCTCGGTGCCCGGCAGGAAGCCGATGTCCTCGCCCACCGGCACCGTCACGCGGGTGACGATGATCTCGTTGTAGAGCTTGGTCTCGAGCACTTGCGCCAGGCCGGCAGCGAGGGCCAGCAGGGTTTTACCGGTGCCGGCCTGGCCCAGCAGGGTGACGAAGTCGACCTCGGGATTCATGAGCAGGTTGAGGGCGAAGTTCTGTTCGCGGTTGCGCGCCGTGATGCCCCAGACGTTGTTCTTGTTGTGGCTATAGTCGCGCAGGGTCTGCAGCACGGCGGTCTTGCCGTTGATCGACTTGACCTGCGCGTACAGCGGCGACTGGCCATCCTTCGGCTCGAGGAACAGGAACTGGTTCACCAGCAGGGTCGGGATCAGGGGGCCGGTGACGCGGTAGTAGGTCGCCGAGCTGCCGTTCTTGTTTTCCTGCCAGGATTCGACGTCCTTGCCGTGCTTGTCCCAGAAGTCGTCCGGCAGCTGGACGATGCCCGAGTACAGCAGGTCGGTGTCTTCCAGCACGTGGTCGTTGAAGTAATCCTCGGCCGGCAGGCCGATGGCGCGCGCCTTGATGCGCATATTGATGTCTTTCGACACCAGCACGATGGCGCGGCCCGCCATCTGCTGCTCGAGCGCGCGCACGACGCCCAGGATCTGGTTGTCGGCCTTGCCTGACGGCAGACCCTCGGGCAGGGCGGCGCTGTTCAGGCGGGTCTGGAACAACAGGCGGCCCTTGGCATCCTTGTTGCCCAGCTTGGACAGCGGAATGCCCGACTCGATGGCGTCGTCGTCGACGTTGGCGATCAGGGCGTCGAGCGTGCGCGAGACCTGGCGCGCATTGCGCGCGACTTCGGACATGCCCTTCTTGTGGTTGTCCAGCTCCTCGAGCGTCATCATCGGCAGGTAGACGTCGTGCTCTTCGAAGCGGAACAGCGAGGTCGGATCGTGCATCAGCACATTGGTGTCGAGCACGAACACCTTGGTGGCGCCGGAGCGGTCGGCCTTGCGGCTGGTGGACGACTTGATGGTGACCTCGACCGGCTTGTGCTTGGCCGGATGCGGTTGATCGGCGTCGGTCTCGCGCAGCCTGGCTTGTGCAGGGGCGGCTTCAGGCCAGTTCTGCTTGCCTTGCCTGGTGGTCTTGCGGGCCGGTTGCCCGGCCTGTTCGGCGACGGATGGAACGGCTGCGACGGGTTTGGCAGCCGCGGGCGCTTGCGCCGCGGCCAGGGTGTCTTGCGCCTTGCGGCGTGCGCGCGATTTCGGCGTCGGCACGGCCTGGCCGCTGATCAGGTCTTCGACGTCGTCGTTGGCCTGGGCCGAGACGGGACGTACCGGCGATTTGCCGGGTTCGGCCTTCGGGTAATCTTTTGCCAGCAGCATGGTCGCTGGCTGGGTAGGCATCTTTGGCAGTGGCATCAGGTTCTCAATCTAAAAAAAGTCTGGATGGCCGTGCGCGCGCGGGCCACGTGGCGCGCTGCCGCACGGAGTCGATGCTACTAACGGGAATGGCGGATGAGCCGCCGGGGTGATTGCGAGGAAAAATGTCTGCAGTACGGCCGAGCCCGGAAATGCTCCGGCCCGGCGGGAAACCAGATTGGAAGAATGTGGATGAATTACGGGTTGACTCAAAATAAGGGGTAGCGATCCAGCAGGTTGAACAAACTGGAGCCATCCGTAATTCAGGGCTGGCTCTTCAAAAATTCCAGCACTTCGGTGACGTGATCATTGACTTTCACGCCACGCCATTCTTTCACCAATCGGCCTTGAGCGTCAATGACAAACGTACTGCGCTCGACCCCACGCACTTGTTTGCCATACATATTCTTCATCTTCATGACATTGAATTGCGTGCAGACGGTTTCGTCCGGATCGGAGATCAGTTCGAAGGGCAGGCCCAGCTTGGCCTTGAAGTTCTCGTGCGAGCGCAGCGAATCGCGGCTCAGGCCAACGATCTCGGCGCCCAGCGCCTGGAACTCGGGCCAGGCTTCGCGAAAGGCGATGCTCTCGGTGGTGCAGCCCGGCGTATTGTCCTTGGGGTAGAAGTACAGCACGGTGTACCTGGCGGGACGGCCAGCCAGCTCGAAAGTCTGGCCACCGGTCATCGGGGCGGAAAATGGGGCGATGGTTGCTTGGCTCTCGGCCACGGGCTTCTCCTGGGCAGTGACAGCGCGCTGCGCTGCAAATATTAACCTCCCGGCGCATGGTGGCGGGGAGCGGCACTGGCATGATAATCCGGCGGTGCCACCTGCCGCTAGTGCTCCGGCTGGCCAGAATCACACTATTTACCCCGATTTGGAAATGTTTCTGGAGATTTAAGATCCGGCTAACGAAATCAGGCGCCGATAATCAGGGCCAGCGTTACCTTGCGTCCTTCACCCATCAGCACGTTATAGGTGCGGCAGGCGGCCTGGCTGTCCATGCTTTCGACGCCGACGTGCATGGCCGACAGGCTGGCTACCAGGCGCGGGTGCACGAAGCGCTGGCGCTCGCCGGTGCCGAGGATGACGACGTCGGGCGCGTCCTTCGCGATCTCTTCGAAGTGGGCGGCGGTCAGGTCGTCGAAGCGGGTCACGTTCCACGGCCGCGGCGGGATCTCCGGGAGCACCGTCAGGCTGTAATTGAAGCGTTCGGCATTGATTTCCACGCCCGAGGCGTCATAGCCGGTCACGGTCTGGTATTGTTGGGTGTTGTCGGAATGAAGCTTCATGGCGTTGGCTGAATCCGGTGGGCTGGCAAAGGCCCATTGTAACCGGATCGGCAAGGTTGCCTAAACGGGGCGCTTTCGGCAGAATGGTATTTTTCGCACTGCAACAGAGCACGCTCACATCTGAGGAAATTTTGAGACCGATCGCCAAATCCAACAAGCTCGACGACGTCTGCTACGAAATCCGTGGTCCGGCCCTGGACAAGGCGCGCCAGATGGAAGAAGACGGCCAGAAGATCATCAAGCTCAACATCGGCAACCTCGCCGTGTTCGGCTTCGACGCGCCTGACGAGATCGTCAGCGACATGATCCGCAATATGCATGGCGCGGCCGGCTATACCGATTCCAAAGGCATGTTCGCGCCGCGCAAGGCGGTCATGCATTACACGCAAGAGAAGAACATCGCCGGCGTGGGCATGGACGACATCTACCTGGGCAATGGCGCCTCGGAACTCATCGTGATGTCGATGCAGGGGCTCTTGAACAACGGCGACGAAGTGCTGGTGCCGGCGCCCGATTACCCGCTGTGGACCGCGGCCGTGAGCCTGGCCGGCGGCGCGCCGGTGCACTATGTGTGCGACGAGCAGTCCGGCTGGCTGCCCGACATCGAGGACATGCGGCGCAAGATCACGCCGAACACGCGCGCGATCGTCGTCATCAATCCGAACAACCCGACCGGCGCGCTGTATCCACGCGAAGTGCTGCTCGACATCATCGAGCTGGCGCGCCAGCACCAGTTGATCGTCTACGCCGACGAGATCTACGACAAGACCCTGTACGACGGCGCCCAACACGTCTCGATCGCCTCGCTGGCCGACGACGTGCTGTTCGTGACCCTGAATGGCCTGTCGAAGAACTACCGTTCCTGCGGCTACCGCGCCGGCTGGATGGTGGTCTCGGGCGAGAAACGCCACGCGAAAGGCTATATCGACGGCCTGAACATGCTGGCCTCGATGCGCCTGTGCGCCAATGCGCCGGGGCAGTTCGCCATCCAGACCGCCCTTGGCGGCCACCAGAGCATCAACGACCTGGTGGGGCCGGGCGGACGCCTCTTGAGGCAGCGCGACCTCGCGCATAAATTGCTTACCGATATACCGGGCGTGTCCTGCGTCAAGCCAAAAGCCGCGCTCTACATGTTCCCGCGCCTCGATCCGAAGATGTATCCGATCACGGACGACCAGCAGTTCATCTGCGAACTGCTGTCCGAGGAAAAAGTGCTGCTGGTGCAAGGCACCGGCTTCAACTGGATCGCCCCGGACCATTTCCGGCTGGTGTTCCTGCCCAATTCCGACGACCTGACCGACGCTTGCGGACGCATCGCGCGCTTCCTCGACGGTTACCGACGACGCCACGCCTGAACCGGACGGGCGTCCTGACCATCAAGAGATACAGATTTTATGAAACCGATTCAAGTTGGCCTCCTGGGCATCGGCACCGTGGGTGCCGGTACCTTCAACGTCCTTCAACGCAACCAGGAAGACATCCGCCGCCGCGCCGGACGCGGCATCGAGATTGCAATGATTGCGGCGCGCAATATTGAACGCGCGCGCGAAGTGACCGGCGGTGCGGTCGAGATCGTGAGCGACCCGTTTGCGGTGGTCAACCATCCGGACATCGACATCGTCGTCGAATTGATCGGCGGCTACGAACTGCCTCGCGAGCTGGTGCTGAAGGCGATCGCCAACGGCAAGCACGTCGTGACCGCCAACAAGGCGCTGCTGGCGCTGCACGGCAACGAGATCTTCGCCGCCGCCCAGGAAAAGGGCGTGATGGTGGCCTTCGAGGCGGCCGTGGCCGGCGGCGTGCCGATCATCAAGGCCCTGCGCGAAGGCCTGACCGCGAACCGCATCGAATCGGTGGCCGGCATCATCAACGGCACCACCAATTTCATCCTGACCGAGATGCGCGAGAAGGGTCTGGATTTTGCGACCGTGCTCAAGCAGGCGCAGGAGCTGGGCTATGCCGAGGCCGATCCGACCTTCGACATCGAGGGCGTCGATGCGGCCCATAAACTGACCATCATGTCGGCGATCGCCTTCGGCATTCCGGTGCAGTTCGACAAGGCCTATGTGGAAGGCATCAGCCAGCTGCAGGCGGCCGACATCCGCTACGCCGAACAGCTCGGCTACCGCATCAAGCTGCTGGGCATCACGCGCCGCACCCATACCGAGTCGGGCGAGGGCGTCGAGCTGCGCGTGCACCCGACCCTGATCCCGGCCGCGCGCCTGATCGCCAATGTCGAAGGCGCGATGAACGCGGTGCTGGTGCAGGCCGACGCGGTCGGCGCCACGCTGTACTACGGCAAGGGCGCCGGATCGGAGCCGACCGCATCGGCCGTGATCGCCGACCTGGTCGACGTGACCCGCCTCCTGACCGCCGACCCGTACAGCCGCGTGCCGCACCTGGCGTTCCAGCCGAACCAGATGACCGACGTCGCGATCATGCCGATGTCCGAGATCACCAGCAGCTATTACCTGCGCGTGCACGTGCAGGACAAGCTGGGCGTGATGGCCGACCTGACCCGCATCCTGGCCGACGCCGGCATCTCGATCGACGCCGTGCTGCAGAAGGAGCCGGGCGACCAGCTTGATATCGACATCATCATGCTGACGCACCAGACGCGCGAAAAGAACATCGACGCGGCGATCGCCAAGATCGAAGGATTACCGGCGGTGATCGGCAAGGTGACGCGGATTCGCCTGGAAACGCTGGGCTGACCTGACCGGCCATGCCACTGGAGCCGCCGTTGCCCGTGCTGGGCAACGGCGGTTTTTTCATGGCGGCGGCATGCCTTCATGGGCCAGCAACGTCGCTGGATACGGCTCGAAACGGCGCGGCAATTCCTCGTCATCGTCGAGGAGGGCGGTGGTGAGGAGCAGCAAGTCCTGCTCGATGTGCTCGAACAGCGCATTGGCAACGCTGGCGTAGCTGATGTGGAAGTTGGCGGAAGTCATCCGCGGATTCTACCTGCGCTGCATTGCACCAATGTGCCAGATCAAGCCCAATTTGACCGGCTTCAATCGTCAATCGCCCGCATGGCACTGTTTCGGTGCGCACGCTTGCCGTCGGCCGCGGTTTGTGCTCGCGCAAATGCTTCGTACTGTAGAGCAAGACCGGCGGTATTACATGCGGATACGCAAGCATGAATGTGAGAAACACCGTTTGTTCCGCCATGCCTGCCGTTGTACATTACGCACTCCATCACAGCCGAGCTTTCGAGCATGAGCCAACCGAATCAGTTTTCCCTGCTGACCCAGCGCCGTTTCGGCCCGTTCTTCTGGACCCAGTTCCTGGGCGCCTTCAACGACAATCTGTTCAAGACCGCGCTGCTGGTCGTCATGACCTATGACGCGATCAACTGGACCACGCTCGATCCCTCCCTGCTCAACAACCTGATCCCGGGGCTGTTCATCCTGCCCTACGTGCTGTTCTCGGCCACCTCGGGCCAGATCGCCGACAAGTTCGACAAGGCGAAGCTGGCGCGCATCGTCAAGATCGCCGAGATCGCGATCATGCTGGTGGCCGGCATCGGCTGGATGACGCACACGCTGTGGCTCCTGATCGCGGCGGTGATCGGCATGGGCATGCATTCGACGCTGTTCGGTCCGGTGAAATACGCGTATCTGCCGCAGAACCTGAAGCCCGACGAGCTGGTGGGCGGCAATGGCGTGGTCGAGATGGGGACCTTCGTCGGCATCCTGCTGGGTGAGGTGGCCGGCGCGATCCTGGTCGGCTACAAGCCGAACGGCATCATGCTGGTGGCCGGTGCGACCTTGCTCTTCGCCGTGCTGGGCCTGGCCGCCGCCTGGCGCATCCCGCCATCGCCGGCGCCGGCGCCCGAGCTGCGCATCAGCCGCAATTTCATCGCCGAATCGTGGCGCAACCTGGCGTATTCGCGCCAGAACCGCACCGTGTTCCTGTCAATGCTCGGTAATTCCTGGTTCTGGTTCTACGGTGCTTTGCTGCTAGCCCAGTTCCCGGTGTTCTCGAAAGACTATCTGATGGGTGACCACAGCGTGTTCGTGCTGCTGCTGACCGTGTTCTCGCTCGGCATCGGCCTCGGCTCGCTGCTGTGCGAACGCCTGTCGGGCCACAAGGTCGAGATCGGCCTGGTGCCGTTCGGTTCGATCGGCCTGTCGGTATTCGGCATCGACCTGTATTTCGCCAGCGAAGCCTTTGTTGCCAGCACGACGGTGGTGGACTGGACCGGCCTGCTGAACCAGCCCGGCGCCTGGCGCATCCTGGGCGACCTGGTGATGATCGGCGTGTTCGGCGGCTTCTTCATCGTGCCGCTGTTCGCCCTGATCCAGACCCGCTGCGACCAGAAGCACGTGTCGCGCACGATCGCCGGCATGAATATCCTGAACGCGATCTTCATGGTCGCCTCGGCCGGCGTGGCGATCCTGCTGCTGGGGCAGGGCTTCAGCATCCCGGAACTGTTCCTGACCACGGCCCTGCTCAATGCGGTGGTGGCGGTGTACATCTTCTCGCTGGTGCCGGAATTCCTGATGCGCTTCCTGGCCTGGCTCTTGATCCACACCGTGTACCGGGTGCGCACCATCGACACGGCGCGCATCCCGAGCGAAGGCCCGGCGGTGCTGGTATGCAACCACGTCAGCTATGTGGACGCGATCGTGATCAATGCCGCCAGCCCGCGGCCGATCCGCTTCGTGATGGACCATCGCATCTTCAAGACGCCGTTTTTGCGCTGGATCTTCCGCGCTGTGAACGCGATTCCGATCGCGCCGGCCAAGGAAGACCCGTGGACGATGGAAAAGGCGTTCGTCGACATCGCCCATGCGCTGCATGACGGCGAGCTGGTGTGCATCTTCCCGGAAGGGCGGCTGACCTCGACCGGCGAAATGAACGAGTTCCGCCATGGCATCACGAAAGTCATGGAGCGCAGCAAGGTGCCGGTGATCCCGATGGCGCTGCGCGGCCTGTGGGGCAGCTGGTTCACGCGCGACAAGAGCAATCTGTTCGAGCGCAGGATTTCGCGCGGCATGCGCTCGCAGCTGGCGCTGGCGGTCGGCCAGCCGGTCGCGCCCGAGCTGGCGACGCCGGCCTACCTGCAACAGCAGGTGATGGCGCTGCGTGGAGAGTGGAAGTAGAGCCTGCCAAACCCTGTCCAGTGAAGATCTTGCACGGTATGGCAAAAACGCAAGATTTTTTCGCTGGCTCTGATATAATTATCGACTAGTCGGGGCGTAGCGCAGCCTGGTAGCGTACGTGCATGGGGTGCACGGGGTCGGAGGTTCGAATCCTCTCGCCCCGACCAAAGTATCAGTGAAAAAGCCAGCTTTCGAGCTGGCTTTTTTACGTCCATTTTCACGTCAAGACCCTAATCCTCGCGACCCCGGCGCCAGCTCGTCCAGTACGCCCAGCAACTGGCCGACGTCCACCGGCTTGACCAGGTGCCTGGTAAACCCGGCCCGTTTCGACGCCGCCATGTCCTGCGGCTGGCCGTAGCCGCTCAGCGCGATCATGGCGGCGCCGGCCACCAGCGGCGCCGCGCGCAGCTCTCGCACCAGCCGATAGCCATCCATATCCGGCAAGCCGATATCCAGCAAGCAGACGTCGAAACTGTCTTTCTGCACCCGCCGCAGCGCCGCCGTCGACGAATCCTCGACCTGCACCCGGTGCCCCACCGCCGACAGGACGATGCCCAGCGATTCGGCGGCGTCGCGGTTGTCGTCGACGATCATGATGCGCAGCGTCGAATGCGCCGCCAGCGCGGCGTCGTCCTCGCGCCGGCTCGCGTCGTCACCAGCGCCATCCACGCCGAGCGGCAGGACCACGCTGAAGCAGCTGCCACTTCCCGGCCCGTCGCTGTGCGCCTGCACCTGCCCGCCATGCAGGCTGACCATGCTGCGCACCAGCGCCAGCCCCAGTCCGAGACCGCCCTGGGCGCGGTCCGGCGTGCGCTTGGCCTGCGTGAACAACTCGAACACATCGGGCAGCAGCGCGGCATCGATGCCGATGCCATTGTCCTTCACGCTCAGCTTCACCTGGCCGGCGTCCGGCACGGCGTCGGCGCACACTGTGATCTCGCCGCCGTCCGGCGTGTACTTGGCCGCATTGTTGATCAGGTTGGCCATCACCTGCACCAGCCGCTTGCGGTCGCCGGTGACGGTGACGTTGGCCGCGCCGAGGCGGGTCGACAGCGTGTGGCCCTTCTTTTCGATCAGCGGGCGCGCCTGCTCGATGGCGTTCTGGATCACCGACTTGAGGGCGACCGGTTCGCGTTCCAGCTCGACCAGGCCGCGTGTCACGCGCGAGACGTCGAGCAAGTCGTCCACCAGCTCGACCATGTGCCGCACCTGGCGCCCGATGACGTCGCTGGCGTGGGCGATGCGCTTCGGGTCGGCGCCGGACAGTTTCAGCATCTGGGCCGCGGTGCTGATCGGCGCCAGCGGGTTGCGCAGCTCGTGGGCCAGCATGGCCAGGAACTCGTCCTTGCGCGCGTTCGCCGCTTTCAGTTCTTCGGCGGCCAGCTTCTGGTCGTGCATGTCGGTGACCGTGCCCATCCAGCGGATGATGCGGCCGGCCTCGTCTCGCACCGGCAGCGCGCGGTTCAGCACCCAGCGGTATTCGGCGCCATGGTGGCGCAGCCGGTGCTCGAGCTCGAACAAGGCGCCGCTTGCCACGCTGCCGGCCCACAGCGCCAGCAACGCGGGCAGGTCGTCGGGATGGATGGCGGCGGTCCAGCCGGTCGGATCCACGTTCGACAAGCCGGTGAAGTCGCTCCAGCGCCGGTTCGTATAATCGTTCGCGCCGTCGGCCCGGCACGACCACACCATCTGCGGCATCGCATCGGTAATGGTGCGGAATTTTTCTTCGCTCTCGCGCAGCGCGCGCTGTGTGTCGACCTGGGCCGTGAGGTCCATCGAAGCGGCCACCGCGCCGGTGATGGCGCCATCCTCGGTGCGGATCGCGGTGGCCCGGGTGAGCAGGATGCGGCGCTCGAGTGGGCGGCCGAAGGGTTCGATCTCGACCACGTCGGCCTCGACCTGCTCGCCGCGCAGCGCGCGCGCCAGCGCCCACTCGTCCGACCGTATCTGCCTGCCGTGGCGCTCCGAGCCGTCGGCCCACCAGCCACGCCATTCGGCGTACTGGTCCTGGCTTGTCGGCATCGGGTGATCGCCCCACAGCTGGCGGTTCATGCGATTGACGGACGACAGCGCCCCATGCTCGTCCACGTAGACGATCCCCACCGGGGCCGAGCTGAGCAGGGCGTCGAGGCGGCGGCGGTCGGCCTCGGCCTGGCTGGCCGCGGCGCGCGCCGCCATCTCTCTGGCCTGCAGCGCGCGCTCGGCGTTCTTCTGGTCGGTGATGTCGGTGAACAGCAGGGCCACGCGGCGCTTGACCGGATGGGCGATCGGGCTGGCGTAGACGGTGAACCAGCGGCCCATCGCCTGCGAGTATTCCTCGAAGCGGCGCGCCACGCCGGTGCGCGCGACCTCGTCGTAGGTGGCGATCCAGCGCTGTTCCAGGTCCGGCACCAGCTGGCGCGCGGTCTTGCCCACGCTGTCGACCAGACCGGTATGGCGGGCAAAGGCGTGGTTGGCTTCCACGAACACATAGTCGACCGCATGACCCTGTTCATCGTGCACCAGGTCGATCAGGCAGAACGCATCGTCCATGGTTTCGATCAGCGCATGGTTCGTCTGCTCCAGGCGCTGCCGCAGCAGGTGGTCTTCGGTGACGTCGTTGCAGATCACCAGCACCCCGTGGATGCCGGCTTCGTCCTCGATCGGGCTGTAGCCGTAGGTCCACCATACGTCTTCGCGGCGGCCGTTGCGGGTCAGCGGGACCAGGCGGTCTTCGTACCAGGCGCTGGCGCCTTCGCGCATGACGCGCTCGATGTCCGGTCCGATCAGGTCCCAGGCTTCTTCCCAGCACGGGCGGCCGGGCTGGCCGAGGGCGACCGGATGGCGCTCCGGGCCCAGGGTCTGGCGATAGCCGTCGTTGTAGAACTGGATCAGGTCGTCGCCCCACCAGATGAACATCGGATGATTGCTCGACAGCAGGACCCGCAGCACGGTCTTCAGGGTCGAGGGCCAGCCATCTGGCGGGCCGAGAGGGCTGTTGTTCCAATCGTAGGCGCGCATGAGGGCGCCCATCTCGCCGCCACCGGCCAGGAAGCTGAAACTCGAATTCAAAGTGTGGGGAATAAAAGGTGGGAAACCGTAAACGATACGGGGTGACTGATCCACCGGCAATTGTAATGGTGTGCGGTAATACCTGCTCGGCGGCCGTCCTCCGGTGCGGTGCTCAGCCGGTCGCCCCGTCGGCCTGCTGCTGCTCGGCCAGGTATCTGTGGATCTGGGCCACCACGGCCGCGCCTTCGCCGGCCGCCGCGGCGACGCGCTTGGTCGAGCCGGCGCGCAGGTCGCCCACGGCGAACACGCCCGGCACGCTGGTCTCGAGATCGCGTCCGCCATGCCGCCCCGTGGCCTCATAGCCGGTCAGCACGAAGCCCTTGCGGTCCAGTTCCACGCCGCATTCGCGCAGCCAATCGCTGTTGGGATCGGCGCCGATGAACAGGAACAGGTGGTGGCTATCGAACACGACTGGCGGACCGCCGCTGCGGCTGCGGCAGTGCACCCGCTCCAGGCCGGCGTCAGTGCCCTCGAGTGCGGCCAGTTCGAGCCGGGTGTGCAGCACGATGTTCGCGCTCGCCCGGATGCGCTCGATCAGGTAGCTCGACATACTGGCCTCGAGACCGTTGCCGCGCACCATCAGGTGCACGGTGCTGGCGTGCGCGGCCAGGTAGACGGCGGCCTGGCCGGCCGAGTTGCCGCCGCCGACCAGCACCACGGTCTGCCGGCGGCACACCTTTGCTTCGACCGGCGAGGCCCAGTAGTACACGCCGCGACCCTCGAAGCGGGCCAGGTCGGCGAGGTCGGGCTTGCGGTAGCGCGCGCCGGCCGCCAGCACCACGCTGCGCGCCCGCGCGCAGGCGCCGTCGTCCAGTTCCACGCGCAGCGGCCGTTCGCGGCACAGCAGCCGCATCGCCGGCGCCGGAATGGCGATCTCGGCGCCGAACTTGCTGGCCTGGACGAAGGCGCGGCTGACCAGGGCGTGGCCCGAGATGCCGGTGGGGAAGCCGAAGAAGTTCTCGATGCGCGCACTGGCCCCGGCCTGGCCGCCATAGGCGCGCTGTTCCAGCACCAGCACCGACAGGCCTTCCGAGGCCGCGTACACGGCCGTGGCCAGGCCGGCCGGGCCGGCGCCGACCACCAGCACATCGTAGACCATGTCGCGCGTGATGCGCGGCATGGTGCCCAGGAAGCGGCCCATCTCGAGCAGGCTCGGGTTCTTGATCACGAAGCCGTCGGGCATGGCGACCAGCGGCCAGTCGTGCTCCTGGCGCCAGTGCTCGCGCACCAGCTGGGCGGCGTCCTGGTCGGCGTCCGGGTCGCGCCGGGTATAGGGTTGCGCATTGCGCGACAAAAAGCTCTCGAGCTCGAACAGGCGCGCATGGCCGGACGGCCCGATCAGGATCGGCCCGGTCGGCTGTTCGCCGATCAGGCGCGCGCGGCGCAGCATGAAGGCGCGCATCACGCGCTCGCCCATCACCGCCTCGGCCATCAGGAGCGCACGCAGCGCCTCGGGATCGAGCACCAGGGCTTCCAGGCGGCCGACCGCCACGCCGTCGACCAGCGGCGGCCGGCCCGACAGCTGCGACACTTCGCCGGTGAACTGGCCCGGTTCGAACAGGTGCACCTCGACCCGGTGGCCGAGGGCATTGCTGCGGCTGCAGCGCAACTGGCCGGACAGCACCACGACCATGCCGGGAGAATCGACCAGGGCCCGGAACACGACGTCGCCGTCGTGCCAGGCGCGCTCGGTGGCGAAACGGCGGATGCGCTTGAGATCGTCTTCGCCGAGGACGGGATAGACCTGGTGGCCGCGCGTCTTCAGGTCGATCAGGTAGAGCGGATCGATGATGGACGGTTCCGGCAGGGATTCTGGCGTGTCGTTCATGGCGGCTCTCGGCTGGTCGCGTCGGATCTGACGCAGGCGAATGCATGGTAATGCAGCCGGGCCGTTTTGTGCGCTATCTCCTGGGGTGGGTGCGCCATGGTTTATTTTTACTGGTAAGCCGCCGCCGGTTCAGCGCTGGCGCTGCAGTCGCAACAGCAGCCAGCCGGCCACCGTGGTGAAGGCCGCGACCAGGCCCAGCGCGATCCAGAAGCCGTGGCGCTCGTCGGCCAGCGGGATGCCGCCCACGTTCATGCCGAGCAGGCCGGCGATCAGGTTGATCGGCAGCGCCATCACGGTCACGATCGTCAACAGGTACAGGCTGCGGGCATTGTCCTCGTTGACGCGGGCGGCGATTTCTTCCTGCAGCAATTTGATGCGCTCCTGCAGCGCGGCCAGGTCGCTCAGCACCACCGTGAATTCCTCGGTCGCCTGGCGCAGGTCCTGGCGGTCGTCGCCGTCGACCCAGCCTGGTGGGCGCTGCAGCAGGCGGAACAGGGCGGCCGGTTCCGGCGCCAGCAATCGCTGCAGGCGCACCAGCACCCGGCGCAGCGAGCCGAGGTCTTCGCGCTGGCGGGTGAGGCGCCCGGCCAGCAGCCGGTCTTCGATGGCGTCGACCCGCGCCACCGCCTCGCGCACGATGTTCACCAGCACGTCGGCCTGGTCGCGCAGCAGGTGGATCAGGAACTCGCTGGATGAGCGGAGCGGGGCGCCCTGGCGCACGTCCTGGCGCAGGCGCTCGATCGAGGCCAGGGGCTTCCTGCGCGCGCTGATCGCGACCTGCGGCGTGACGTGGACCCACAAGGTCGAGATCTCGGCGCTGTCGAGCGAAAAGCCATGCAGCACGTCGTTGACGACGGCGATCAGGGCATTGTCGGCCAGCTCGAGGCGGGTCGAGCGCGAACCCTGGTGCAGCGTCTCGTAGAATTCGTCGGCCAGCATGGCGTGGCCGCGCAGCCAGCGTTCGCTGGCGGTATTCGACAGGTTGAAGTGCAGCCAGATGAACTGTTCCGGTTGCGGTTCGCGCATCCAGGCCAGGGCCTCGTGCACGCCGATCGGCGTCGCGGTCGTGTCGCGCCGGAACAGGAAGCCCCATACCAGGCCCGAATCGTCGGAGCCGTAACTGAAGCCGGGAGCCGCCATCTGCGCCATTGACCTTCCTGGATGAATGAACGATGGGCAATTGTAGAGCGTTCTGACGGCGTGATGTTGGCTGTCGGCGACGTGCTTGGAAACCTTGCGATGTCATCAAGTTGAAACCATGGGCCGCTAAGATTGCCGCTGTGTCTCTCCGCGTGATCCCTCAACCGGATACTGCGTTTTTCCGTCGGCCTCACGGTCGGCGGATTTTTTTTATGTGAGGCTCCCGGCGCGCATGGGATGTCTCGAGGAAAGGAAACAGATGCACATCTCTCAGATCGATCGCCGCGGCGCGGCGCCGGGCGACATGGCTGACAATAGCCTTGCCAATCCCTATGCGGGCGCAACCCACGTGGTGCGCCAGGGCATCCTGATCCAGGCGAGCCTGGGCACCCGCAGCGCCGTCGAATTCCTGAAGCAGCATGGCGTGCACGGCGCGGTGATCCACCGCGTGCTGTTGGGAGAGCAGGTGCGCCAGGATGACCACGCGTCGCTCGGCGACCGGGCGGCGCTCGACGATCGTGCGGTGATCGACGATCCCAGGATGTAGTCGAGGGCCTGCAGCCGGGGTTCAGGCGTGCTCGGTCAGTTCGCGCAGGATCGCGCACTGGCCGGCGGGCCGCGTCGAATCGCAGCGCGCGCGCAGGCGCGACAGTTCGGCGCGCAGCGCCCTCAGCTCCAGGATCTGGCGGTCGATCTCGGACAGCTGGTGGTCGACCAGCGCGTTGACGCCGCTGCAGGAACGTTCCGGCTGGTCCTGGTAGCCGAGCAGGGTTTCCACTTCGCTGAGCGACATGCCCAGCGACCGGCAACGGCGGATGAAATGCAGCCTCTCGGCGTGGTCGGCGCCATACATCCGGTAATTCGCCTGCGACCTGACCGGCGGCGGCAGCAATCCCTTTTGCTCGTAGAAACGGACTGTCTCGGACTGGCAGCCCGTCAGTTTCGCCAGTTCACCAATACGCATCAGCATGTTCATCCCTTGACCTTGTAGTTACTACAGGGATTCTAATGGAGTTATTGCCATTGGAGGTGCGATCATGTCCGCTTGCTGTTCCGGATCCTGCAGTCCGACCACGCCGCCGCCCGACGGGCGCTACCGCAAGGTGTTGTGGGCGGCATTGCTCATCAATTTCATCATGTTCGGCGTCGAGCTGGCCAGCAGCCTGGCGGCAGGCTCGGTGTCGCTGCTGGCCGACTCGGTCGACTTTCTCGGCGACGCCGCCAATTACGGGGTGTCGCTGTTCGTGCTGGGCATGGCCGTGGTGTGGCGTTCGCGCGCGGCCTACGCCAAGGGCGTCGTGATGGGCGTCTTCGGCGTGCTGGTGCTGGCGCGCGCCTTGTGGCTCGGCCTTGACGGCCACCTGCCGCATGCCCAGACCATGGGAGCCGTCAGCCTGCTGGCGCTGGCCGCCAACGGCGCGGTGGCGGCCATGCTGTACGCGTTTCGCAACGGCGACGCCAATATGCGCTCGGTGTGGCTGTGCACCCGCAACGACATGATCGGCAACCTGGCCGTGATGCTGGCGGCGCTGGGCGTGTTCGGCGCCCGCGCCGGATGGCCGGACATCGTGGTGGCGAGCATCATGGCGTGCCTCGGCCTGTCGGCGGCGCGCCAAGTGATGCGGCAGGCGCGCGCCGAGCTGCGGGCGCAGGCGGCGGCACGCTCGCCGGTGGCGACGCCGATGCCGATTCCCGTGCCAGCGACCCTGCCCACACCAGCGCCGGCGTCGTCGCCGGTGTCGATCGTCGAGATCCGGCGCCGCTGAACGGGGGCATCCGGGCGCCAGCAAATGCCGCCAGTCCCCGTCAGCCCGGCGACCGTGAACCCGCCTGCGGCCGTAGGTCCTCGCGCTCGCCGTGCTCGGCGATCAGCATGGCCGCGCTGTACAGGTCCGGCGCGATGCGCGTGGGCAGGCGGCGTGGCCCCAGGCGCCATTCGGTCTCGCCGCCGTTGTCGATCAACAAGGTGCGGCAGCCGGCGCGGTTGCCGGCCTCGACGTCGTGCAGGATGTCGCCGATCATCCAGGATGCGCGCAGGTCGATGGCATGCTCGTGCGCCGCGCGCAGCAGCATGCCGGGCGAGGGCTTGCGGCAGGCGCAGGCGAAGGCATAGTCGCTGACGGTGCCGAGCGGATGGTGCGGGCAATAGTAATAGCCCGCGAGGGCGAGCTGCTCGCGAAACAGCAGGTCGTGCAGGCGGTCGGAGACCGGACCCATCGCCGCTTCGGTGAAACAGCCGTGCGCGATGCCGGACTGGTTGCAGACCACGAACAGGCGATAGTCGAGCTCGGCCAGCAGACGCAGCGCCGCGCCGGCGCCGCTCACCAGGCGGATGCGGCGCGGCTCGGCATTGAATGGGATGTCGTCGACCAGCGTGCCCTCCTGGTCGAGAAAGATGGCTTTCATGCGCGCTTACGCGAAGCGCACGCGGTAGCGCACCGCGCCGGCCAGGCGCCAGAACACCGACAGTGGCGGCAGCAGGACCGAGGTGATCGCCATCTCGGCCACGTGCGAGGCGCTGTGGGCCGTGCCCTTCAGGCGGCGCAGGCACAGGCGCACCGTGAGCGCCAGCCAGACCAGGGTGGCGGCCAGGGCCAGCCAGCGCACGCCCAGCGCCCAGCAGGGCAGGGCCAGCAGCAGGGCCGCGACGATGGCGTAGTGGTCCCAGCACGGACGCGCCTCGATGCGTTCGCGGTACAGCGTCGGGTGCTTCTTGTACAGCAGCGCGTCGAACACGGCATGGCGGATCTGCAGCAGGCTCGCGCCCCAGGGCGCCGGACGCACCGGGTGCACGGCCAGCGCCTGCGGCGCGCGCACGATGCGGATGCCTTGTTCGAGCAGGCGGAAGTGCAGGTCGGCGTCGCTGCCGCGCTGGACGCTGAAGCGCTCGTCGAAGCCGTCGAGCCGTTCGAGCACCGGCTTGTGGAAGAAGCAGTTGGCGCTGGTGAAATCGGCCAGTTCGTGCGCATGTGCGCTGCGCTGGCGGTCGGTGGGGCGCGCCGGCACCGGGGTCTCGATGCGGCCGCAGACGACGGCGGCGCCGCCGTCGAAGGCGGCCAGCCCCTGGGCCAGCCAGTCGGGGCTGGGCACGGCGTCGTCGCTGGTGAAGGCGATGACGCTGGCGCGCGCCGCGCGCCAGCCGCGGTTGCGCGCGGCGCCGGGGCCGCGCGGGCCGGTGTTGGCGACATAGGCCAGCCGCGGCCCGCGTTCGAGCGTGCGGGTGCGCCAGCCGGCCACCAGGTGCAGCGTATTGTGGTTGGGTTCGTCGTCCACGACGATGACTTCGACGCTGCGCGGATCGACGCTCTGGCGCATCAGGGCGTCCAGGCTGCGGTCGAGCAAGTCCATGCGGCCGCAGGCGGGCAGCACGACCGACACCGTGGGGATGGCGGCGGGCGTGGCGTTATTTGAGGTGTCGTCCGTTGCAGGCATGCGAGGTCTCCTCGTTCTCTCCGCTGGTCTCGCGCCACGGCGCGAGCGTGGCGATGTCGAGCGGTTCGATTGCCTTGCGTACGACGCGGTTCCTGCGCTCCGGTACGGCTTGGAGATGGATCAAGGAAGGGGCGGTATCGTAGGGTCGGCGGGCGACCCGCCAACCCTACGGTAGATCGGCCGCTCAGCCGCGCGAGAACCCGGTGTCGTCGTCCATCTTGCGGTCGCCCGCCAGCTTGTTGGCGCCGCCCGGGCTGCGCGGGTAGCCGCCGGCGGCGTCGTTCGACTGGTGCACCGGATTCGGATCGGCATGCATGCTGCCGCCCACCTGGTAGCCTTCGCCCTCGGTGCGCGGGCCCGAGTTGCCCGGGCTGCGCGGCAGGCCGCCGGACACATTGTTCGACTGGTGCACGTTCTCGCTGCCCGTATCGCGCGCGCCGGCGCCGGTCTGCGAACCCTGGCGGTCGGTGCTTTGCTGGACTGCGCTGGCGCTGGCGTCCTGGGTGTCGGCGCGGTTGTCGTCGGCGCCCTGGCGGTTGCCGTAGATGTCGCCGTGCTGCACGCCCGGCACGCCGGCCTCGGTGCCGAGCGGGTCCGGCGCCACGGTGCCCGGCACGCGGCCGTCGCGGCCCGGCTCGTTGCCGTGCAGTTCCGGCTGCGCCGGGTCTTGCGGATTCAGGGTGTCGGTGGTCCGGGTCGCGCCCTGGCGGTTGGCGACGTCTTCGTTGAGCGAGACGCCGGTGTCGCGCTGGCGGTTGCCCACCGGCTGCTCCAGCTTGCCCCAGGCATCCGAGTGCATTTCCATCTGGCGCTGGTGGCTGTCGGTGATGCCTTGTTGCGGTCCCGAGCCGCCGGTCTGCTGGGTCTGCATCGAGCCGCCCGGCAGGTCGCCCTGGCGCGATTGGCCGCTGCCGTCCGGGCTGCCGCCCAGTCCGGCCTGGTCGTGGCCGCCGGCATGCGCCATGCCGGTGCCCGACTGGCCACCCTGTTCGCTGGCGCCGCGCGGGTAGGTATGGTCCATCGGGCCGCTCTGGGTATTTCCTTTGGAACCTGGCGTCCATTTTTCATTGGCGCCATTATTGGTCTGGTTATTGGTTTCGCTACGTTGATTCGCGTCCATGTTGGTCTCCTGTGCTTGGTGAGCGGGCAGGTCGAAGTCCTGCCGGATAACACCATGATGCGCGCCGACAGCCTGGCACAGAATAGGAAGAGGTAGGGGAGGTATGTAGGACTGGTCCTGACGAGTTTGTTGACTACTGGCAGTTATTTTTCGAAGTGCATTATTTGTCGCTCAAAGTCCTACAAAGTCATCTGAAATGCTCCTATAGCCGCATCGGAGATGGCTGCCTAAGATGGGCTTCGACTCATCGTTCGCCGGCGAATGGCCGGCGGCGATCGGGTCTCAAGCCTGCCGCAGGACGCGGCGGTTTCCACAAGTGCTGTATAAGGGAGAACGTCATCATGGCCTCAAGCAATCAAGGTAACAAGCAATCGGGCAACCAAGGCAACAGCCAGAGCAGCGGCACCCGCAATCGCGGCTTCGCCTCGATGGATCCGGCGCGCCAGCGCGAAATCGCCAGCCAGGGCGGCAAGGCCGCCCATGCCAAGGGCACCGCCCACGAATTCACGTCGGAAGAAGCACGCCGCGCCGGTAGCTTGAGCCACGGTAATCGTCAGTCGGCCAACGCCAGCGCCGGCGGCGCGTCGCGCAGCTCGAGCTCCTCGAGCAAGAGCGGCAACCGCCAGAGCGCCCAGGGCGGCAACCGCAGCGGCGGCTCGAAAGAGTAAGCATGCGGCCGGCTGAGCCGGCGACAGCCAAGAAACGGGGAGCCATGGGCTCCCCGTTTTGCTTTGGTTTTGCCTCTAATACACACAAAACGGGAAGGGGATAGGTTAGAATCGCAGCGCCTTTTTCAACCTTCCCCAAGGATCAAGTCGTGAAACCAGCGGTCATCCGTCAAGTCAAGAGCCTGTCCATGTCCTGCGACCGGGTCGGCAACCTGTTGCTCACCAAGTTCTCCAGCCAGGGCGCGAGCGACCTGTGCATCCACATCCCGGCCTCGATCGTGTTCTGGCTGCTCAAGCACCTGCCGGTCAACCGCGATCCGCAACTGAAGGCGCCGCCCGCTGGTCCCGGCATCACCCAGGCCGATTGGGACAGCCCCTACGTGCCGCGCGCGCAATACGTGAACTGCAAGGAACTGCCGGGCGCGATCCGCATGACCTTCGTGCTCGACCGCAAGCCCGAGCTGACCGTCGTCCTCGACCGCGGCAACGTCGAACTGATGCGCCAGATCATGGCCATGTACACCAAGGACCTGATCGACCTCGACGCGCAGTAAACACGCGCTCCCACCCGGCCCGGGATCGGCGGTCGGCGTGGCCGATCCGGTATCATGGCCGGGCCAACGTCGGGCTGGCGCCCGACGCTTCCGATATTTGCACACCGTCCACCGCGACGGGCCATGAAAGGATCCCACGATGCCCATCAAGATCAGCACGATGTTCGACTCCGGCTCGATCGACGTCGTCCGCGCCGACAATCCCAAACAGATCGACCTGAACCTGCGCAAGGATTCGCACGCCGACATCCACCAGTGGTTCCACTTCCGCCTGCAGGGCGCGCGCGGCCAGGCTGTCACGATGCGCTTCCTGAACGCCGGCCAGGCCACCTATCCGAAGGGCTTCGAGGGCTACCAGGCTGTCGCGAGCTACGATACCGAGAACTGGTTCCGCGTTCCCACCAGCTTCGACGGCCAGGTGATGACGGTCGAGCACACCCCGGAACTGGACAGCGTCTACTACGCCTATTTCGAGCCCTACACCTGGGAACGCCACCTGCGCCTGCTGGGCGAAGTGGCCGAGAACCCGATCGCGCGCGTGCACGACATCGGCAGCACGGTCGACGGCCGCGACATGAACCTGGTCGTGATCGGCAATCCGCAGGCAGAGAAAAAGATCTGGGTCATCGCCCGCCAGCACCCGGGCGAATCGATGGCCGAGTGGTTCGTCGAAGGCATGATGGATGCGCTGCTCGACAACGCCAATCCGGTGGCGCGCAAGCTGCTGCAGCGCGCGGTGTTCTACATCGTGCCGAACATGAATCCGGACGGCTCGGTGCGCGGCAACCTGCGCACCAATGCCGCCGGCGCCAACCTGAACCGCGAGTGGATGAACCCATCGCTCGAACGCAGCCCGGAAGTGTACTGCGTCAAGAAGAAGATCGAGGAAGTCGGCATCGACATGTTCTTCGACATCCATGGCGACGAGGCGCTGCCCTACAACTTCGTGGCCGGCTGCGAGATGCTCGAAGACTTCACCGCCGAGCGCGCGCTGGAGCAGAGCACCTTCATCGATCGCTATATCTCGTGCAGCCCGGACTTCCAGAAGGAATACGGTTACGCCGCCAGCAAGTACAACGACGAGCTGCTGACGCTGGCCTCGAAGTACGTCGGCCACCACTACAAATGCCTGTCGCTGACGCTCGAGATGCCGTTCAAGGACAACGCCAACCTGCCCGACCCGCACGTCGGCTGGAACGGCGCGCGCAGCGCCGGCCTGGGCGCGGCGATGCTGCAGCCGATCCTGCAGGCGCTGGGCTGATTCCATGGGCGTCGAAATCGAACGCAAGTTCCTGCTCGCGAGCGAGGCCTGGCGCCAGCTGGGCACGCCCGTCCTGCTGCGCCAGGGCTACCTGACTGCCGACCCGATGCGCACGGTGCGCGTGCGCATCGAGGGTGAGCAGGGCGTCCTGACCATCAAGAGCAAGAGCGAAGGGGCGTCGCGCGGGGAATGGGAGTATCCGATCCCGCTCGAAGACGCCACCGAGCTGCTCGACCGCCTGTGCGAGCGGCCGCTGGTCGAAAAATACCGGCGCCGCATCGAGCATGCCGGCTTCATTTGGGAAGTCGACGAGTTCCTGGGCGAGAACGCGGGCCTGGTGGTGGCCGAGATCGAGCTGCCGGCCGAAGACGCCGTCTTCGACAAGCCGGACTGGATCGGCCAGGAAGTCACCAGCGACAAGCGCTATTACAACTCCAACCTGATCCGTTCTCCGTATTCCACCTGGACCGATACCGAATAATGACGACCGCTTCGCCCACCATGCTACGCCGCAGCCTGCTCGCACTCTCCCTCACCACCGCACTGGGCCTGGCGCTGCCGGCCGCCGGCGCGTTTGCCGCCGACAATGCTTACTTTCCACCGGCCGGCGAATGGGCCCGCAAGGACCCGGCCCAGCTGGGCATGGACCCGGCGGCCCTGGCCGCGGCCGTCCAGTTCGCGCAATCGCGCGAGACCGAGCGTCCGCTCGACCTGTCCGACCAGGAAGCCATCTTCGGTACCCGCCTGGGCTCGATGCCCACCAGGCGCGCCCATACCAACGGCGTCGTGATCTACAAGGGCCATGTGGTGGCCGAGTTCGGCGACACGCGCTTCGTCGACCCCACCTATTCGGTGGCCAAGAGCATGCTGGCCACCGTCGCCGGCGTGGCGGTGCGCGACGGCCGCATCGGGGTCGGCGACCCGGTCGCGAAGACGGTCGATGACGGCGGTTATGCCACGCCGCACAATGCGCAAGTGACCTGGAAGCAGCACCTGCAGCAGGAATCCGAGTGGGAAGGCGAGTTGTGGGGCAAGCATTCCAATTTCATCGGCAAGCAAGCTTTCGGCAAGGGCGAGAAGAAGCCGCGCGCGATCAAGGCGCCGGGCAGCTTTTACGAGTACAACGACACCCGCGTGAACCGCTTCGCCCTGTCGCTGCTGCGCGTGTTCGGCCAGTCGGTGCCGGACGTGTTCCAGCAGCAGGTCATGGATCCGATCGGCGCCTCGTCGACCTGGAAGTGGGTTCCTTACCATAACAGCTACGTGGAAGTGAACGGCAAGCAGGTGCCATCGGTCAGCGGCGGCACGCGCTGGGGCGGCGGCATGTGGATCGACAGCTGGGACATGGCGCGCTTCGGCTACCTGTGGCTGCATCAGGGTAACTGGGCCGGCAAGCAGATCCTGCCCGCTTCTTACGTGAAGGAAGCGCTCGCCCCGAGCGCCCACGGCCCGGATTATGGCTATCTATGGTGGCTCAATACCAAGGGCAAGAACCTGCCGGGCATGCCGGCCACCGCCTTCGCGGCGCTGGGCGCGGGCAGCAACGACATCGTCGTGTCGCCCGAGCATGACCTGGTGATCGTATGGCGCTGGCATGCCGGTAACGCGGCCGAGTTCGCCACGCGCGTGATCGCCGCGATCCGTAAGTAAAGACGTTCTATATCCGCAACGTGGGCCGCTCCAATTGTGCGGGGCAAAACGGGACTTGAATGATATATTTTTATCATTAATCCCACCCGCGATGCGGTGTTGTGTGTCCTCTGGTTAGACCCGACAATTTGTTCTTGCAGTCGGCCGGTCGGGTCGAGGTCAGGCATACGCTCCGGCATTGCCAACACCACCAGGACACACAAGAATGAGCAAGAATATCGCCATCGTTGGCGCTGGATTCTCCGGGGCCGTGATCGCAAACCAGCTGGCGCAGGCCGGCTATACCGTCGACGTGTTCGAATCGCGTCCCCATATCGCCGGCAACTGCTATTCGGAACGCGATGCCGAGACCGGCGTCATGGTCCACGTCTACGGCCCCCACATCTTCCACACCGATAACGAGCGCGCCTGGGAGTTCGTCAACCGCTACGCCGAGTTCAAGCCCTACGTCAACCGCGTCAAGGCCATCACCGGTGGCAAGGTATTCACCCTGCCGATCAACCTGTTGACCATCAACCAGTTCTTCAACAAGACCATGGGCCCGGCCGAGGCGCAGGAATTCCTGCAGAACCTGGGCGACAAGTCGATCGAGAACCCGACCACCTTCGAAGAGCAGGCGCTGCGCTTCGTCGGTCGCGAGCTGTACGAAGCCTTCTTCAAGACCTATACGATCAAGCAGTGGGGCCTGCACCCGAGCGAGCTGCCGGCCAGCATCCTCAAGCGCCTGCCGGTGCGTTTCAATTACGACGACAATTACTTCAACCACAAATACCAGGGCATGCCGGCCGACGGCTACACGGCGCTGGTCCAGAACATCCTCGACGTGCCGGGCGTGACCGTGCATTTGAGCACGGCCTTCGACCCGCTTGAGAAGGGCAACTACGCCCACGTGTTCTATAGCGGCCCGATCGACGCCTGGTTCAAGCACGAAGAGGGCCGCCTACCTTACCGCACGCTGGACTTCGAAACCTTCCGCGCCGATGGTGACTACCAGGGCAATGCCGTTATCAATTACTGCGACGACGAAAAGAAATACACCCGCATTACCGAGCACAAGCACTTCTCGCCGTGGGAAAAGCACGAGAAAACCATCTGCTACGCCGAGTACAGCCGCCAGTGCGAAGAGAAGGACGTCCCGTACTACCCGATCCGCCAGACGCGCGAGAAGGCGCAGCTGGAGCTGTACGTGAACAAGGCGAAGAACGAAGACAACGTCACCTTCGTCGGCCGCCTGGGCACCTACCGCTACCTGGACATGGACGTCACCATCCACGAAGCGCTGCTCACTTCCGACAAATTCCTGGAGACCGCGAAGAACGGCGAGCGCATGCCGGCCTTCACCATCGATCCGATGGCGTAAAGGCCGTCAAGCTCACGCAGCGAAACCGCCGTCGATCAGCAGGTCGGCGCCGGTGACGTAGGCCGCTTCCGGTCCGGCCAGGTAAGCGACCATGGCCGCGATCTCTTCGGGGCGGCCGTGGCGCTTGATCGCCATATAGGCGTGCAGGCCGGCGCCGAACTCGGTCTTTTCCGGGTTCATGTCGGTGTCGACCGGGCCGGGCAGCACATTATTGATCGTGATGCCGCGCGGCCCCAGCTCGCGCGCCAGTCCCTGGGTCAGGCCGCTCAGCGCCGACTTGCTCATCGCATACACCGACCCGCCCACCATCGGCATGCGCAGCGCATTGGTGCTGCTGATGTTGACGATGCGTCCGCCTTCCTTCATGTGCGGCAGCGCCGCCTTCACGCCGGCGAACACGGCGCGCACGTTGACGCCCACCGTCTTGTCGAAATCTTCCAGCGTGAAATCGTCGATCGGCCCGAACACGGCGACGCCGGCATTGTTGACCAGGATGTCGATGCGGCCACGTTCTTGCGCGACATGGGCGATCGCGGCGTCGATCGCGGCCGGATCGGCGGCATCGCTGCGGATCGCCTCGGCGCTGCCTCCCTGGGCCTGGATGTCCGCCACCAGCGTCTCGGCGGCGCCGGCCGATTGCTGGTAGGTCAGCGCCACGTGCGCGCCCTGGCTGGCAAGCCGGCGCGCAATCGCCGCGCCAATGCCGCGCGAACCGCCGGTGACCACGGCAACCTTGCCTTCGAATGCTTTGTTCATGATGGACTCCCTGAGAATGATTGGACGAGTCGGCAGTATGCTGCCGACCAGGAGTTGAAACTAGCCGGTCCAAAGTCGTATGACTTTCAACCAGAGGTATAAAATCTCCGGATCGTCACCATCCAGACACCGCCATGCCGGAATCGATCAGTCACCTCGTCTCGTTCATCTACAGCGCCGAGGAGCGCGGCTTTTCGCCCGCCGCGCGCCGCCTCGGCCTGAGTCCGGCCGCGGTCAGCAAGAACGTCGCCCGCCTCGAGCAGCACCTGGGCGTGCGCCTGTTCCAGCGCACCACGCGCCAGCTGCGGCTCACGGCCGAGGGCGAACGCTATCTGCACGAAGTGGCCGAGCCCTGGCGCCGGATCGAGGAGGCGACCCAGGCCACGCGCCAGGGCGCCGGCCAGCCCGGCGGCACCCTGAAAATCGGCATGGCGCCGCTGGTCGGGCGGACCTATTTCGTGCCGATGCTGGAAGATTTTCTCGCACGCTATCCGGCCATCGTTCCCGACCTGCATTTCGATAACCGCCAGGTCGACCTGGTCAAGGAGGGCTTCGACGTGGCGATCGGCGGCGGCGTCGACCTGAACGAGGGCATGGTGGCGCGCGAACTGACCAGGGTGCGCAGCGTCGTCGTGGCCAGTCCGGCCTACCTTGAGCGGCGCGGCTGGCCGCACGATCCGGACGGCCTGGCAAGACACGACGGCATCGCCCGCCGCGCCGTGGGCAGCGGCCGGCTGCTGTCCTGGACCTTGCGCCATGGCGACGGCCGGCAGGCACCGGTCGACCTGCGCACGGCGCTGGTGTGCGACGATCCCGAGGCGATGGCGCAGACGGCGCTGGCTGGCATCGGGATCGCGGTATTGCCGTTGCCGCACGCGCAAGCATTCCTGCGCAGTAGAGCGCTGGTCGACGTCTTGCCGGGCTGGTTCGTGGAGGGGCGGGCGCTATGCCTGTATTACGCGAGCCGCAGGCTGTTGCCGGCCAAGACGCGCGTCTTCATCGACTTCGTCGTGGCACGTTTCGAGGAGCAGGGGCTGGCGCGGCAGTTCATGACGCCGGAGCGTGCGGCAGGGGAGGGAGGAGAGGCTCCCGCCGCGGCGGGAGCCTGAACGACATCAGTGGAAGTGCTCGGTGCCGGCCGGCGCGTCTTCCGGCATTTCGGCATGCACCAGCTCGCCGGTCGGGTCGGCGAACAGCGGCGCGCCGCAGTCGTCGCAGTACTCGGCCACGTAGCGCTCGTTAATGCGCTTGATGTGGGCGATGCCGGCGTCGTTGAGGTGGGCCGCGATCTCGTTGATCGGGGACAGCGGCGTGGCGGTGACCGCCAGCGGGCCTTCCATCGGCGTGCCGTTCTCGTCTTCCTGGCCATACAGCGGCCAGACGATGCCATACACCACGTCGGCGCTCTGGCGCATGGTGAACGAGACGCGGTACTCGTCGATCTGGATGTCCGGCGACTCTTCGCCGAAGCCGGCGATCACGGCGCGCAGGTCGGACGCTTCCACGCCCAGCGTATTGGTCAGGTAGTGCACGGCGGCGCGGATCGAGATCGGGCGGATCAGTTTATCGGCTTCGCGGCAGGCCACGTAATAGGCTTCCGGCAGCAGCAGCTCGATGCCGCAGCCCGGCAGCAGGCGCGCGATATTCGCGGTGGCCTGGGCGCGCCACTGCTCGAGGCTGCGATTGCGCTCTTCGGCGAAACGCACGTGGTGCTGCGGCTCTTGCCAGCGGAACAGCGGCTCGCCGGCCGGGGCCACGATCGCGATCAGGAGGTAGCGGGTATCGGCCAGGAAGGGCGCGGTTTCGTCCAGGTGCTGGGCCGGCTTGATGGTGCCGCCCTTGTGGGCGGCGGCGGCCAGCTTCTGCGTCAGCGCCGCGGTTTCGGCGTGGGTGCGCGGCAGCTGGTCGAGCGAATATAAGGTAGGCGCAATTGCCATCTTGGTGCCGTCGGCCAGCAGGTGCGCCGAGAAGTGGGCGCCCAGGGTCGACAGCAGGTCGTTCGGGATGGCGCCGGTGGCGATCGAGAACCGGGTCCAGGCCAGGATCGGCGCCGCGACCAGCAGCGCCTGCCACGTGACGTCGCCGTGCTCGCCTTGTTCGACCATGGTGGCCGATTCGCTAACGGCCTCGACCGTATCCATCAGCACGTCGTAGGAGGCCAGGTCGTCCTTGAACAGGGCGTTCAGGGCGGCATCGATGCTGTCCTGATGATTGGTCTTGAGCAGCTTTTGCAGGCAGGTGTCGAGTTGGCGTTCCCACGCCCGCTCTTCGGCACGGCTGGCGGCTTGCATGAGGGCTTGCGAGAGGCTGACGAGGCGCTGGCTTTCTGCGGAAAGTTTTGGAGTTGAATCTTTGGAAGGACGACGCATGGCGCTGGTGGGTCTCTTGTCAGTGAATGTTTCGAAAGTCCGAGGGGTTGATGATAAACCCATATCCCCGGTATTGTAGTTGATTCGGCCACAGGTCATGAACAATGGCTGTCATGGAGGCAGGACGAAAGCCATATGACGGGCGCGCACGCAAACGCTTGCACAATGCGCGAACAGGGTACATAATGAGAATAATTCTCATTCAAACATGTTTGGGAAGAGCGATTGGAGTGTTCATCAAGTTGTGTTTCCAGCTTGTGTTGCAGTAGCCGCCGGCGACCGGGAAAGCGCTGGCGGATGTTTCTCACGGAGTACCACCCCCGCCGGGCAACCGGATTCTGCCCTCCTGGCTATGTCAGGAGGGATTTTTTTGTTGGTTCGACAAAAGAAGAACGACATGATGCTGCATATTCCCGGCGTGCTGACGCCGGACCAGGTGGCCCATCTCCGCGCGCGCATGGCCGGCGCGCCGGAATGGCTCGATGGCCGCGAGAGCGTCGGCCCGCAAGGGGCGAAGGTCAAGCGCAACCGCCAGCTGGGCGAGGGCACGCCGCTGGCCGTCGAGCTTGGCCAGATCGTGAGCGCGGCCCTGATGGCGAACCCCATGTTCTTTTCCAGCGCGCTGCCGCTGCGGATGCTGACGCCTTACTTCAATGCCTACGGCGGCGGCGAGCACTACGGCTTGCACGTCGATGGCGCCATCCGCGCCCAGCGCGGCGGGGGGGCGCCGGTGCGGGCCGACGTCTCGACCACCGTGTTCCTGAGCGAGCCGGAAGAATACGAGGGCGGCGAGCTCGAAGTGGTCGACCTCTATGGCACCCACGAGGTCAAGCTGGCGGCGGGCGATGCGATCGTGTATTCGTCGGGCAGCGTGCACCAGGTGCGGCCGGTGACAAGTGGCGAACGGGTGGCGTCTTTTCTCTGGACCCAGAGCATGGTGCGCGACGACGGCAAGCGGGCGATGCTGTTCGATCTCGATACCCAGATCCAGAAGCTGCGCGCGCAGCACGGGGAGTCGGAGATTACGGTGGGGCTGACGGCGCATTATCACAATCTGCTGAGGATGTGGGCCGAGGTGTGATGTCTACAAGGCGGACCTTCGCCGCTCGTTTTTGAGACATTGGTAGTTCGTTCTGTAAAGCAGTGTCGAGAAATTTGCCCGTTCTCAAAGATGCTCTCTCAGGAGTTGCCAGAATCTATGCTTGTTCCGGTGGGAAATAACTGGAGGATAGCGTGGGCATGGCTCCTGACCTCAGCAGTCTCCTGCAGTATGAAAGCGGCCTGACTGCCGATAACCGTCCAATCAGGCTGAGGCTATTTGGCCAGGACAAACAGAACAGCAATATCCTGCTCCCTCAATCCATTCATGGTACGGAAACCGTATGCGGTGGGTTCAAATACCAGATCGATTGTGTAGCAAGCTCGTGCCGGCTCCCACTGAAGGAATTTATCGGACTGCCGGCTACCCTCGAATTCGTCACTGACCGGGGACGGCTGAGACAAGTTAGTGGGGTCATCGCGCAAGCCAGTTCAGGTGAATCCGACGGGGCGATCTCCAGCTATCGCGTCATCCTTTGCGATGTGATGACGATCATGGACCAGCGCGTCAATACGCGCGTCTTCCGGCGCTTGAGTTGGCCTCAAATCGTAGTGGTCGTGCTGAAAGAATGGCTTCAGATATATAGTGCGCAGGCTGGGGCCTTCGACTACGAGTTCGCAGACGGTTTTCGTCTTGAAAACTATCCCGAGCGTGAGCAGACAATACAGTTCAACGAATCCGATGCGGCATTCGTGCGGCGGCTTCTCGGCCGTTCCGGCATTGCCTGGTTCTTCCGACCCGGCAGTAGCCGCGTCTTGCAACAGAACGGTCAGGCGAGCGAATCCACGCCAGCCCACACGCTGGTGCTGTTCGACGCCCATAGCACGCTTGCCCGGAACGATGCGGGCGTAGTCCGTTATCACCGCGATGATGCCACCGAAGAGCGCGATTCCGTCACGCGTTGGGGAGCAGTGCGCAAGTTCCAGGCGGGCAATGCGAGTGTATTCAGCTGGGACTACAAACAACCGGGCAATGTTCCGGTCATGGTTACCGAGGTGCCGGGAAAGATCGATCAAGGGCGATCAGGCAACCCGCTGGCCTGCGCGGTGCAGGAATACATTGTCGAATCTCCGCATGTCGCAACGGACAGCGACCAACTGTACCGCCACGGATTATTGCGCATGCAGCGCAAAGAACTTGATTCGAAATGCTTTATCGGTGAGGGAACCGTGCGCGATTTTCGCGTAGGGGAATACTTCACGATCATGAATCATCCCGAGATTGACAGCCATCCCGTGGGAGAGCGCGATTTCGTCATCACCGCGCTCGACGTCAGGGCGCGAAACAACTTGCCGAGAAGCCTTGAAGAACGGGTGCAGCGTCTGTTCGCGTGCAATGGCTGGGAGGTCAAGCAAGGCGAGCCTGCCGAAGGCTGGAGCACGAATCCATTCCAGATGCGATTCGAAGCCGTACGACGAGCCATTCCGATTGTCCCGGCATTCGACCCATGGAATGATCTGCGCGACCCTGGTCTTCAGGTCGCACTCGTGGTCGGAGGACAGAACGAGGTCGTTCACTGCGACGAATATGGCCGCGTCAAGATCCGGTTTCCAGCAACACGTCCGGTTGATCATCAGCACGCTGGCGGCGCCGGCGCGTCGGACACGGACACGGATTCAGCCTGGGTCAGGGTGGCAAGCCAATGGGCTGGGACGGGAGATTCACATTGCGGCAATCTGACTCTGCCGAGAGTCGGGACCGAGGTGCTGGTCGCGTTCATCGGCGGCGACCCGGACAAACCGATCATCATCTCTCAGCTTTACAACGCGCGTGCCTTGCCGCCACCTTTGAGCAAGAACGCGAACCTGCCGACGACGCGGTTTTTGTCCGGCATACGAAGCCAGGAGATTCAGGGATGGCGCGCCAATCAACTTCGGTTCGACGACACGCCTCGTGAAATCAGCGCGCAACTGGCGAGCGACGACGGCACGTCGCAACTGAATCTGGGGTGGCTGACGCATCCGAGGGGTGAGCGCCGCCAGCCCCGTGGCGAAGGCGCGGAGCTGCGCAGCGACCATGCCGTGGCGATTCGCGGCGGTAAAGGTGTGCTGATCAGTGCCAATGGCAGTGCCAAGGCTGAAGGCAATCAACTGGATCGGGCCGAGCTGATTGGGCTTGCCGACGGATTGCGCGATATCGCGGACCAGCTGGCAAAACTCGCCGAAACCCATGCCAAGGATCCTGGCAATGGACCTCTGCTGAATCAGCTTGTGGACAAACTCAGGCATCTGGATCACGGAACCAATGTGACCGAGGGCAGTGCGGGCGGCGCACCCATCGTCGCCGTCACCGGACCAGCGGGAATTGTCATGGCGAGTTCGGAAAGCATGGCGCTGGGGGCCGAAAAGAATATCGACCTGATTACGGCTGCGGACACGCATCTGACTGCCGGCGGCAGGACCTTGATGCGTGCGGCCATGGGGCTCAGCGCTTTTACGAATGACGGTGGCATCAAGCAGGTTGCGGCGCGAGGCGATGTCCAAACCGAGGCGCAGGATGGCGCCCTCAATCTGATTGCAAAGAAGGTGATGGAGCTGATCAGCAATACCGACTGGATCAACATCAAGGCCAGAAAGGGTGTTCGGATTTACGGCGGTGGCAGTGAATTGAAGATCAGCGCTGAAGGCATTGTCGGCAATACGACCGGCAACAACCATATGTACGCAGCCGATCATCAGACCTTTGGGAAGAAGGCTTCCGAGGTGCAGTTCCCTGACGAGTTGCCGCACCACGATATCTGCATTCCCTGCATGCTCGCGGCGGCGCGTGCGCATAGTCCACTGGTGGAGGCGGAATGAGTGCCAGCAACGGAGAACTGTTCGTATATCTTCTGATCGATAACGGCCTGTTGCAGGACGTGTCGGCTGGTTATGCAGAGGCCGATGCAAAGAGCCGCCCGGTCTGGCTGGAACCAGTTTATGCGGAACGGGCATTGGAGGTTAGTCCGCTCCTGATCGATGTCGAGGCGGCTTATGAAGCCGGAGACATCGAGAAAGTCATGGGTTATGTGAGTGCGGGTAGGCCGGCATTGCACGCGTCGATCATCGAGTGCAACTTGAAACTTGGTGAGCTCGCCCATCATCTGCGCCGCTTTATTTTCATTGTCGACCCCAACGGCAAGCAGTTCACGCTCAGGTATGCCGATTGTGCGGTGCTCGCGCCGCTCGCATCTCTATTGACGTCGGCACAATGGGCGGAAATGAGAGGGCCGATTGCGCGCTGGACAATACACGATAGATCAGGAGCGATGATTCAGTTACCCCCGATCGAATCGGATGCTCCTGCACCGACGCCCTTTATTCTGGATTGGGAACAGTTGGCGGCGCTTGACGAGGCCAGTGAACCTGACCACCTTATCGCGAAAGCGAAATTGAAGCGCCACGGCGGCGATTTTCCTGGCAATGCCGTGGAGCAGCATGCATGGGCACGAGGCGCTCTTGAGGTATGGCGCGCAGTAGGCAACTCGAATCCTCTGTTCCTGACACTTTTGACCGAGGCGGCGTTAATAACGCGAGGAACCATTCTAAATAAGGAGGAGGCTCGAGACTGTCTTGCACTAATCGATGTTGATACATTCGCTGCTCGATTGAAAGAACTTGTCGCGCGAATAGCGCGTCGTTGAGCTAGCCTGCTGATTGCGGCAAGTAATTTTACTTCGGTGTCATAATGGGGCAGCTGATGAAATTATTCATTCCGAGTTTCGTTTGGTGGCGAATTGTTGTGCTACTAATATTTATCGGGGCAATGTTGGGGATTGGCGTGCTGATTTATAAAACCTTCTCGGTGGATAAAAATTTTTCCACTACTCTGACTGGTGTTCATCATCTTGGGTCAGACTACTATATCAAGAGATTCTACATTAATAAAGGTATTAACGACAGCGTAGGTGAAGGCGGCGGTGGGGGCAGTAACGTTTGTTGTTTGAGCCTGCCAAAAAAGTGGAGTCCTGAATTGACGGCGGATGTTCGCTGGGAGGTTATCCACATTTTGAGAGCTCCTGATGCCACTACGCACGATACCGGAGAGGTCGAAGGGATATATCGGGCGCAGGTGCCAATTGAGCCTTATGCGGAATCAGGTAGCTTTTATGTGCATTTCTTTCCAGAAAAACGCGTACGCATTGTTGTTAGTGAGATACCATCAAATGGCGAAGGACATCCAGCTAAAACGGAGGGTACCCATGCTGGCGAGAATGCGACTATGGGTTATCGTATCGAAACAATGTTCACAGACGAGGAAATCGCTGAGGCCCGGCGTGAAATCGATCGTGATAGGAAGAAATACGGAGATTGGCGATGATGCGTAGCGACGTTCTTGTATCTCCTTCTAAAATTTCTCCAGCATCAAAAATAAAGCTGGTCAGGCCACGGTTTGATCCAGATTTTAAGAAATGTGAGGTTCAGATAAACATAGGGATATTTTTCGACGGAACCAATAACAATATGGAGCGTGATGCAAAAATTCGGTCGGATACTAATATTGTAAGATTGTATGATACATATAAAGACAG
Source organism: Massilia timonae CCUG 45783 (assembly GCF_000315425.1). Classification (GTDB taxonomy): domain Bacteria; phylum Pseudomonadota; class Gammaproteobacteria; order Burkholderiales; family Burkholderiaceae_D; genus Telluria; species Telluria timonae. The sequence goes on from NZ_JH992923.1 coordinate 54,851, forward strand.
TACCGACACAGGATATAGTCGACTGTATGTGTCAAGTCCCGCCTGTTCATAAACCCGTTTGACAAATAATTCGGGGCGCTTTTTCTGCCATTCTTTGAGCGCCAGAATTGGTGTTTTGCTGTCGATGGCGCGTTGCGGAATATGATGGTTGTAGAGCTTCAAGTAGTTCATCAAGGTCGCCTCCAGATCAGCCCTGCTGTCGAAACGGGTTTGCTGTAGCAGTTCGTTGATTCGTCCGTTGAAGCGCTCTACCATGCCATTCGTTTGCGGGTGCCGTGGCGGTGCCAGGCGATGCTCTGCCGGCAGTGCGGTACAAGCCACATCGAAGGCATGGTTGCCGCTCGGCTTCTTGTCCTTGGTAGCGAAGCGGTCAGTGAACTGAGAGCCGTTATCTGTCAGTATCTTGCTGATCTTGATCGGTGAAGCAAGCTTGAGCCGACGCAGGAAATCGACGCTGCTCTTGTCCGTCATGTCGCCATAGATGTGCATGAAAACCCATCGCGTGGCCCGGTCGATCGCGACGAACAGATAGCGACGCGAGGTTTCGTCAGGCATCTGGGGCAAGTATTTGATATCGATGTGAACGAAGCCT
>NZ_JH992923.1:58717-61464 GCF_000315425.1 Massilia timonae CCUG 45783
CGCTTCAAAAGGCGGGCAAGACCTGAGCGAGAGACGTCAGGATTGATGTACTGCTTGGTGACGAAGAGAAGATCGTCCAATGGCAAATAAAGCGACTGGCGCAGCGCAAGCACGATCGCTTCCTGCGCTGCGCTCAGGGTGGTCTTGAGGACATGGGCACGGTGGGAACGGTCCTGTACATCATCACGCTTGAGCCACTTCTTGGCGGTAGCCCGGCTGACATTGAAGACCTTGGCCGCCTGGCGATCTGACAGGCCCGAGTCCTTGATCTCTTGGCGCGTTTTCGGTGTAGTTCGGGCTTGCGGGTGAATGCGTGAACTCATGCTGCAAATTGCTCCTGGTGCTTTGAAATTCCGGGATTGCTGAACCCAGCAATCAACTCGTTCAGCATAGCCTTTGCTCGGAATAAAGGCCAGCTACGACGAGGAATATGATCGCACGGCACTAAACATGTATGTTCCAGGGGTTGGTACGAAGTTTCCAGAGATTGGTGAGCATGAGGAAAGCAACCTTGGGAAAGGGTGTGCTTTTGGTTGCGAAGGACGAGCAATATTTGGTTTGTTAGCGATTTTTAATTTCTTGCAATTGCGGTCTTTGAGAAGCAGGATGTTTGATCAGCACGAAATTCTGGCACTTTGCCGGAACGGCCCCTATAGTGGACCCCGAATCTGAGACGGTGGTTTAAGCTGTCGTCCGCGAAAGGATGACAGCGAATGAGTGAAGGTAAAAAACGCAGGGTGCACAGCGCCGAGTTCAAGGCCAAGGTTGGGTTGGAAGCGGTGCGTGGGGTGAAGACGGTGACGGAGATTGCGCAGGAATTCGGCGTGCATCCAGTACTGGTGGGCCAGTGGAAGAAGGAGATCCTGGAGAACGCCGGCGCCCTGTTCGACGTCAAGCGCGGGCCGAAGCCGGTGGACGAAAGCAGCCCGGAGGACAAGCTGTACAGCGAGATCGGCAAGCTGAAGATGCAGGTGGATTGGCTCAAAAAAAAGCTTGGGGAATGAGTCCGGCCGAGCGGGCACGGTGGATCGAGCGCGAGGACAAGATACCGCTGACGATGCAGTGCGAGCTGGCCGGCGTGCCGCGTTCGACCGTGTATCGGCGGCTGGAGGCGGCGGCCCGACAGGAATGCATCGAGGAGGAGGACGGCCAGCTGCGCGCCCTGATCGACGAGGAGTACACCAGCCGCCCGTTCTACGGCAGCCGGCGCATGGCGGTCTTCCTGCGAGGCCGAGAGCACCGCGTCAACCGCAAGCGCGTGCAGCGCCTGATGCGGGAAATGGGCTTGGCGGGCATGGCGCCGGGGCCGTCCACGAGCAAGCCGCACCCGCAGCACAAGGTCTATCCCTATCTGCTGCGCGGGGTGGCGGTCACGCGGCCGAACCAGGTGTGGAGTACGGACCTGACGTACATTCGGCTGGCGCGCGGCTTTGCCTACCTGGTGGCGGTCATCGATTGGTACTCGCGTCGTGTGCTGGCCTGGCGCATCAGCAACAGCATGGACGCGTCGTTCTGCGTGGACTGTCTGGAGGAGGCATTGCGCCACCACGGCAAGCCCGAGGTATTCAACAGCGACCAGGGCTCGCAGTTCACCAGTGACGCCTTTACCAGCGTGCTCAAGCGCGAAGGCGTGGCCATCAGCATGGATGGGCGAGGACGGGCGCTGGACAACATCTTCGTCGAGCGCCTGTGGCGCAACGTGAAGTACGAGGACGTGTACCTGAAGGGCTACGCCAACATGGCCGAGCTGACAGTCGGCCTGGCACAGTACTTCGCGTTTTACAACGCCGAGCGTCCACACCAGGCGCTGGGCTACGAGACGCCAGATCATGTCTACCGTGCCGGTGTTGGAGGAGGTGCGTTGATCGTCGACAAGTTCGGCGACGCGGACCAAGAGCCGGAGAAAAACGGCGGAACGGGGCAGCGCCGGGCAGCTGCTGAAGTGGAAATGGACACAGCTTAAACTAGCCGGCTGAGTGTCTTGACTGATGGGTCCACTTTACCCAACATAATTGACTCAAATGATCGGAAGTGGCTTGCCAAATTCGGAACAAACAGTGGGTTGTTACAACCGAACTTGGGAAGCACCAGTATTCGTCGTGATTTTCTCGTGCAACAGGCTGGAAATCTGGAAGCAAGACTCAAGAACAGCAAGGTTCGTGTCGTCGAGTGCTTCCTCGATGTTTTTGGCTTTTCCAGAGGTGCTGCAGAGGCACGGGTGTTTTGTAGTTGGCTGAATGAGTTGCTGATCGGCGGTCGTTTCGCCGGTGTACCACTGCAGTTTCGATTCGTGGGAATCGTAGATACTGTCGCATCAGCGGGATTCTGGTCCGGTACAACGGCACTGGCTATGAACTCAACTGGGGGGCATGGTGCGTGGGCAAGTGCAGATGCGCTACTTATTCCAGCGTCAGTGCAAAACTGCGTGCACATGGTGGCAATGCATGAGCTACGTCGGAATTTTCCTTTAGACGCGATAGGAGTCGACGGTAAGCTGCAGCCCGGATGTTTCCAGTTTGCGTATCCAGGCGCACACAGCGATGTAGGCGGCGGCTACGGGCCTGGTGAACTGGGTCTTGCGGTAGGGGATGATTCTCAAAAGCTATCTCAAATACCGCTGAATCATATGCTGGATTGTGCGATAGCAGCTGGCGGACCTGTCAGAAATTCTGTGTGCGGGGCCAGAATTCGTAGTTAGATAATCGCGTTCGTGAAGCGCTCGCCGAACATGATGGCGAACTGGTTGG
>NZ_JH992923.1:62364-336488 GCF_000315425.1 Massilia timonae CCUG 45783
GGCCGACAACATACGCTCGGCCAGCATTTTTTTGAGCTGCCCGGCGAGGCCCGATTCGCCAAGGATCGACTCGGCGTCCTTGTTCTCAACCTGGGCCAGCAACTGGTCGATCAGCTCAACGGGAAACGGGTACGCTGCTTTCTGTTTTTTGGGCTTCTTGGTGGTCATCACTTCGGTCATGGAACAGTCCTTTCGGGATTATTTCATGACCCCGTTCCACACAGAAATTCTGACAGGCTCCAGCTGGCGTTCCGGTCACCAAGCCTGTAGTCAGCCCCGGTAGCTTTAACTCGTTTGCGATTCATCCCGAACTGGCCCAGGCATTTGACGACTTCCTCTCAGGTACCACGTTAGCGCCACGTCCAATGTACGAATGGCTCCAGCCATACCTTAACTGGCGATGGCAGGTGCGCGACCGCTTTCACACGACCAACCAAGTCAAGCGAGCAAATCAGGTCGATAAGGATATCCTGCTAACCTTTAACAAGAGTTTGATCAGCGATGCTGCTGCGATGACGCGAAGCGGCGGGATGAGTATCAGCAAGCGAACGCTTGCAGTTTTTAAAGATGTGTTGTTCACGGGGGCCAGAAAGGATCTGGTGACGACATCGTTTCTCGAGCCGGAGGCTCGATCAGTACTTGCTCTCGCCAAAAAATCCGCTCCGACACCGCCATCTTTTGCTGCATTCTTTGATAACTATGTCCATGATTCGCTGGCCGGCTTCAATTCGCCGAGCCTGGAAATGCCTGGTTACTGGCGTTATCGCCGAGTCTTCCTCGGTACCGACGATCACGTCATCGCGGCTAATCAGGATGACGACACCGCACGCAGCGCCGCATGACCCACACCAAATAGGTTCACTATGAAAGATGAGAACGGACGAGGTGTCATCCGACTCGGTGACAAGACCACGCATGGCGGCGAGGTGATCTCCGCAGTGAAGGACTTCACGGTACTCGGCAAGTGCGTTGCAGTAGAAGGCGACACTACCTTATGCCCCAAATGCAAAGGCCAGTTCCCGATTCAGCCCAGCGGCAGCACCCGCAAGCATCACGGCAAGCAGGTCGCATATGACCAGGACCTTACTGCGTGCGGCGCCAAGCTCATCTCTTCAATATGACTCTCTCCGCCAATGTGTAACGCTCTTGAAAATGGCATGCAGGACAGGTTCATGCAAAACAAAGGGCTGGAACCCTCCCGGATTCCAGCCCTTTTGCCATCCAGGCAGCCCGCCGCAGCGGGCCTTCCAGAATTAAGCAGCCAGCAGCTGACGCAGCACGAACGGCAGAATACCGCCATGCTTGTAGTAGTCGACTTCGATCGGGGTGTCGATACGCAGCAGCACCTGCACCTCTTGCGATTCGCCATTTTCGCGGTGGATCACCAGGGTCGCCAGTTGTTGCGGCTTGATCTCGCCTTCCAGGCCCTTCAGGTCGTAGGTTTCCTTGCCGGTGATGCCCAGCGACTCGACGCTGTCGTTGCCGATGAACTGCAGCGGCAGCACGCCCATGCCGACCAGGTTCGAGCGGTGGATGCGCTCGTACGAACGCACGACCACGGCCTTCACGCCCAGCAGTTGGGTGCCCTTGGCGGCCCAGTCGCGCGACGAGCCGGTGCCGTACTCTTCGCCGCCGAAGATCATGGTCGGGGTGCCCGCGGCCACGTACTTCATTGCAGCGTCGTAGATCGACATCTGTTCGCCGGTCGGCTGGTGCAGGGTGATGCCGCCTTCGACTGCGGAACCGTCCGCCTTCGGCGGGATCATCTTGTTCTTGATACGCACGTTGGCGAAGGTGCCGCGCATCATGATTTCGTGGTTGCCGCGGCGCGAGCCGTAGGAGTTGAAGTCCGCCTTCAGGACGTCATGTTCCTTGAGCCACTTGCCTGCAGGACCGTCTTCCTTGATCGAACCGGCCGGCGAGATGTGGTCGGTGGTGATCGAGTCGCCGAACACGCCCAGCGCGCGGGCGCCGGTGATGCCGGTGGCGGCTGCTTTCGGGGTCATCTCGAAGTCGGCGAAGAACGGCGGTTCGGCGATGTAGGTCGATTCAGGCCAGTTGTACACCTGGCCTTCGGTCGACGACACGCGTTCCCACAGCGCGCCAGGGTTGCCCTTGACGTCGGCGTAGTTCTTCTTGAAGACGTCCGAGTTCATCGCGAAGCGCATCAGTTCGCCGATTTCCTGCGACGACGGCCAGATGTCGCCCAGGTAGACGTCGACGCCGTTGCTGTCCTTGCCCACTGGCTCGGTCATCAGGTCCTTCGTCATGTTGCCGGCGATCGCGTAGGCGACGACCAGCGGTGGCGAGGCCAGGAAGTTCGAACGGATGTTCGGGTGGATACGTGCTTCGAAGTTGCGGTTGCCCGACAGGACGGCGGCGGCGACGATGTCGTTCTGGGTGATCGCGGCGTTCAGTTCCGGGGTCAGGTCACCGGCATTGCCGATGCAGGTGGTGCAGCCGTAGGCGGTCACGCCGAAGCCCAGCTTGTCCAGGTAAGGCAGCAGGCCGGCGGCGGTCAGGTACTCGGTGACCACGCGCGATCCAGGCGCCAGCGACGACTTGATGTGCGGCGCCACGGTCAGGCCGCGCTCGACGGCTTTCTTGGCCAAGAGGCCCGCAGCCAGCAGCACGCTCGGGTTCGAGGTGTTGGTGCACGAGGTGATGGCGGCGATCAGGATGTCGCCGTTCTTCACGCGCACGCCGTTGGTGGTCTCGTAGACCTTGTGCAGGTCGTCCGGGTTCTTGTTGAAGCCGTTCTGGGTGGTCGGCTTGCTGAACAGTTCGGTGAAGGTGTTCTTGACGTGGCCCAGTTCGATACGGTCTTGCGGACGCTTCGGACCGGCCAGCGATGGGGTCACGGTCGACAGGTCGAGTTCCACCACGCGGGTGTAGTCGATCTCGCCTTCCTGCGGGATGCCGAACATGCCCTGGGCCTTGTAGTAGCCTTCGAAGGCAGCCAGTTCTTCTTCGGTACGGCCGGTGCCGCGGAAGTAGTCGACGGTCGCTTCGTCCACCGGGAAGAAGCCCATGGTCGCGCCGTATTCAGGCGCCATGTTGCCGATGGTGGCGCGGTCGGTGGTCGACAGCGAACGGGTGCCTTCGCCGAAGAATTCGACGAACTTGCCCACGACTTTCTCTTTGCGCAGCAGTTCGGTGATGGTCAGCACCAGGTCGGTCGCGGTGCAGCCTTCGCGCAGCTTGCCCTTCAGGTTGACGCCGATGACGTCCGGGGTCAGGAAGTAGACCGGCTGGCCCAGCATGCCGGCTTCGGCTTCGATGCCGCCCACGCCCCAGCCGACGACGCCGACGCCGTTGATCATGGTGGTGTGCGAATCGGTGCCGACCAGGGTGTCAGGGTAGTACATGTCGCCCTGCTTCATGACGCCGCGCGCCAGGTATTCCAGGTTGACCTGGTGGACGATGCCGAAGCCCGGCGGCACGACGCCGAAGGTGTCGAATGCTTGCATGCCCCACTTCATGAACTGGTAGCGCTCGTTGTTGCGCTGGAATTCCAGTTTCATGTTCAGGTCGAGCGCGCCCGGCTCGCGGAAGTGGTCGATGGTGACCGAGTGGTCGACCACCAGGTCGACCGGCACCAGCGGCTCGATCTTTTTCGGATCGGCGCCCATCTTGGCGGCGACGTTGCGCATCGCGGCCAGGTCGGCCAGCAGCGGCACGCCGGTGAAGTCCTGCAGCACGACGCGGGCCACGACGAACGGGATCTCGTCGGTACGCTCTGCGGTCGCGCCCCAGTTGGCGACTTGCTTGACGTGCTCTTCGGTGACCTTCTTGCCGTCGCAGTTACGCAGCACGGACTCGAGGACGATACGGATCGACACCGGCAGGCGCGACAGGTTCACACCGAGGTTTTCCGCCAGCGCCGGCAGCGAATGGAACTGGCCGCTCTGGCCTGCGCCGATCGGGAATTCCTTCAGTGTGTTCAGAGTGTTGCGAGACATAATCTCTCCTTCAGTGGGAATATTGTTATTTCAACAGCAGCGTTCACGGAAATAACGGACCAGATATAACTTCGGGCGACAGAACGGCGCGGAGATCCGGGAAAATCCGCGCCGCACTTTCAAGTCTTGCTCGCCTCCGGTTCCGCGGTCGCCACGATCGCGGACTGTTCGGCGTTCTTGCATTCATTGGCCAACTGGCGGTTAAGCTTCGAATCGAGCAGGATGCCCTTGGACGGGATACCGATCCAGATCAGGCCATAGTGCGGATTTTCAAAGCGCAACGCGCCGGTGGTGGTGCCGATGCGGGCCAGGCGGTGCAGGCGCTGCTTCCAGCGCAGCGCGATATGGCTGTCATCGGCGTCGTTGGTATAGATCGTGATCTTGTTGCCGAGTTCGCAAGCGTATTCGGTCACCTTGGTGTCGGTGATGTCCGGCTCGTCGACTTCGAGAGGATTGGCCGCCGCGGCGGCAGCCGCGGCAGCCGCTGCAGCCGCCGCCGCAGCCTGCGCCTTCTTCGACGGTTTCTTCTTGGCTTGCGCCTTCAGGACTTTCTCCGCTTTCGGATGCGTTTCCTTGGCGGCTGCAGCGCTTGCCGGCGCACACACGACGGCGGCCGCGAGCGCGACAGCGCAGGCGGCGACGAATTTGGGGAGAAGGGTGGACATGGGTCGGATTATTCGCTGTCGGGGAGGTTGACGATTGCCGCAGCGGCTTCCGGCAGCGCGAGGCCCGCCAGTTTGGCACGCTGCAACACCGACCAATAATATCGGTAGCTCGCACGGTCGTGCAAGCGGCCATGTTGAGCAATCGGTCCCCAGTCCGCCGCCATCGCCTCCGTCAGGATATTCGTCGCTTCATTCACCTCGGACAGGCGCGGCGTGAACGCCTTGAGGATCGGCTTGATCTGGTCCGGATGGATGCTCCACATCCGGGTAAAGCCGAATTCGGCGCCGGCGCGCTGGGCGTCGTTGGCGACAGTCGGGCTGTCCTTGATGTCGGTCGTGACGTTGTGCGACGCCACCTTGCCGTGGGCGTGGCAGGCCGCCACCATCTCGAGCTTGGCGCGCACCACCAGCGGGTGGGTGAACTGGCCCGGGGTGCGCATCGCGCTCGCGGGGATGGCTCCATAGTGGCTCGACACAAAATCCATGATGCCGAACGACAGGCACTCGACCTGGGGCAGGGCGGCGATGTCGTAGGCTTCGCGCAGCGCGCCGTGGGTTTCGATCAGCACGTGCACCGGCAGGTCTGGCCGGCCGGCGGCCTGGGCGTGCTGGTTGATCAGGTCGATCGCGCGCGTGACTTCCATCGCGCTTTCCACCTTCGGCAGCACCACGTAGGCGAGGCGCTTGGCCGCGCCGCCGACGATGAATTCGACGTCTTTCGCAAAATGGGGGCTGGCCGGCTCGTGCAGGCGCGCGCCGATGCGGCCGAAATGGTTGTCGTCGCTGTTGACGAGCTGCGCCACCAGGATGGCGTGTTCCAGTTCGCTGCCGGCGGTGGCGCCGTCTTCGCAGTCGAAGGTGATGTCGAACAGGGGGCCAAGCTCTTGTTGCAGGGCCATCGATTTGCGCATCAGCTTCTCGGAGCCGGCGTAGTGGTCGCAGGCGGGGAGAAGGAGTGGCTGGCGTTTGCCCTGGAATAAAACCTCGGAAGGGTGCATATCTCTCGCAACATGAAACGGCCGTGCCAGGTGAATGGCACGGCACGGTCGACGCGCGGCAAATGCCGCGCGCCATGATTCAAACTCAGCCCAGCAGGTGAGCGACGCCGGCTTTCTCTTCTTCCAGCTCTTTCAGGGTCAGGTTGATGCGCTCTTGCGAGAACGCATCGATATCCACGCCCTGCACGATGGTGTATTCGCCATTCTCGGTGGTGACCGGGAAGCCGAACATGGTGCCTTCAGGGATGCCGTAGGAACCATCCGAAGGGATACCCATGGTGGTCCACTTGCCGCCCGTGCCCAGCACCCAGTCGCGCACGTGGTCGATGGCGGCGTTGGCGGCCGACGCAGCCGACGACAGGCCGCGCGCTTCGATGATGGCGGCGCCGCGCTTGCCGACGGTCGGCAGGAAGGTGTTGGCGTTCCATTCCTGGTCGTTGATCAGGTCCTTGATCGACTCGCCGCCGGCGGTGGCGAAGCGGTAGTCGGCGTACATGGTCGGCGAGTGGTTGCCCCAAACGACCATCTTCTCGATGTCCTTGACGGCCTTGCCGGTCTTGGCGGCCACTTGCGACAGGGCGCGGTTGTGGTCCAGGCGCAGCATGGCGGTGAAGTTCTTGGCCGGCAGGTTCGGGGCCGATTTCATCGCGATGTAGGCGTTGGTGTTGGCCGGGTTGCCGACCACCAGCACTTTGACGTTGCGCGAAGCGACGGCGTCCAGGGCTTTACCTTGCACGGTGAAGATCTGGGCGTTGGCTTCCAGCAGGTCCTTGCGCTCCATGCCCGGGCCGCGTGGGCGGGCGCCAACCAGCAGGGCGACGTCGGCGTCCTTGAAGGCGGTCATCGGGTCGGAGTGGGCGGTCATGCCTTCGAGCAGCGGGAATGCGCAGTCGTCGATTTCCATCATGACGCCCTTGAGCGCCTTCTGTGCCTTCTCGTTGTCGATCTCGAGCAGCTGAAGGATGACCGGCTGGTCCTTGCCCAGCATGTCGCCGTTGGCGATGCGGAACAGCAGGGAATAGCCGATCTGGCCGGCCGCGCCGGTGACGGCGACGCGCATTGGGGTTTTAGCCATGATGAATCTCCAAAGTGGGAATGAAAACGGTTTGCGCCGAGGTCGACGCCGAGCATACGCCTGTCTGGTTACAAGTTACTTTCACTGCGGTTTGATGAAGCTGCAATGATACCAAAAGCGCACTTCAAGCCTTCAAGGTCGAATGACGGGTGTCGCGCGCGTACAATGATGTCAAGAGTGGCGCCGACTCCCGGTCGGCCATGAGTGTATTCCTCTGCCGTTTGGTCTGTCAATTCAATATCATATGTCTTATATAAGACACATATCTAAAGACCTCTAATACTGGACGGTCATGCTCTTTTGTGGTGAAATCGCGGTCTATGAATTCCGCCCCGTCCAATCCGGCCGTTGATCCTGTCAGCAGTGGCTCGCCGTCGTTCCGGCCCCTGTACCAGCAGATCAAGGCACTGATCACCCAGAGCCTGCAGGCCGGTGAATGGAAACCTGGCGAACTCATGCCGAGCGAAGTCGAGCTGGCGGCCCGTTTCAAGGTCAGCCAGGGCACCGTGCGCAAGGCAATCGACGAACTGGCCGCCGAGAACCTCGTGGTGCGGCGCCAGGGCAAGGGCACCTTCGTTGCCAGCCACGCCGAAGAGCGCGCCCATTTCCGCTTCCTGCGACTGATGCCCGATGAAGGCGTCCCCCATCATCCCGAGAACCGCTTCCTCGAGGTCAAGCGCATCCGTGCGCCGGCCGAGGTCGCGCGCCTGCTCGAGCTCAAGTCGGGCGACGCCGTGGTCTACATCAAGCGCGTGCAGTCGTTCGACGGCCAGCCGACCATCCTGGAAGAGCTGTGGCTGCCGGGCCAGCTGTTCAAGGGCCTGAGCGCGGAGCGGCTGCAGGAATACAAGGGGCCGATGTACGGCCTGTTCGAGACGGAATTCGGCACGCGCATGATCCGCGCGACCGAAAAGATCCGGGCGGTGTCGGCCGACGCGGCCACGGCCGAGCACCTGAAGGTGGCGCCCGGCACGCCGCTGCTGTTGGGCGAGCGGGTGTCGTTCACCTACGGCGACAAGGCGGTCGAGCTGCGCCGCGAGCTGTACTCGACCGCGAAACACCATTATTTGAACGAGTTGTCGTAAGGAGAATAAAACAGAAAATAGACGAGTAAATATTCTCTGTTTTCTGTCTTTTCAAATAATTCGGAAAATAGCAAGCGGAATAAAACTCCCCTCTGCGGCGATCGCGTGAATGCGATTAAAATATATTGGTTTTGGGTACGCGACGGACATGACCCGGTTCGCCGCTCGCTGTCCCGCTGGCTTGGTCCCACTTTCCCGGACCGGGCCTTGAAATCGGCAAGAATGCAGGGTTCATACAAAAATTTGTCATAAATGGGAGGTGTACCATCATGTCGGAAGCCGTGAGAGAAGCAAGCAAGAAAGGGCGGCCGGTGTATCGCAACGTCGGAATCGGCGATATCACGACGAAATATCGCATGCCGCCATCGGCGATCGTGTCGATCCTGCACCGCGTCAGCGGCGCCGGGCTGTTCCTGCTGCTGCCGTTCCTGCTGTATTTGTTCCAGCAGAGCCTGCTGTCGGAATCGTCGTTCGGCTACTTCGCCGGCATCGTCTCGCACCCGCTGGTCAAGATCATCCTGCTGGGCCTGTCCTGGGCTTACCTGCACCACTTCACCGCCGGCATCCGCCACCTGTTCATGGACAATCACTTTGCCCTGGACAAGGACGCCGCCCAGAAGACCGCGCGCTGGGTGCTGATCATCAGCCTGCTGCTGACCGCCCTGGTCGGCCTGAAACTGTTCGGAGTGTTCTAAACCATGGCAAGCAAGAATAATATCGGCCAGCGTCGCCTCGTCGTCGGCGCCCATTATGGCTTCCGCGACTGGCTGGCCCAGCGCGTCACCGCGATCCTCATGGCGGTCTACACCGTCGTCCTGCTGGCCATGTTCCTGTCCGGCCAGAATTTCACGTATGAAGGTTGGGCCGGCCTGTTCGCGAAACAGTGGTTCAAGCTGCTGTCGATGGTCACCTTCCTGGGCCTGTACTACCACGCCTGGGTCGGCATCCGCGATATCTGGATGGACTACGTCAAGAACGTCGGCCTGCGCCTGACGCTGCAATTCATCACCATCTTCTGGCTGGTGGGCTGCGTCGCCTATACCGTGCAAATTCTCTGGAGTGTGTAATCGTGGCAGCAATCAAAACTGCAATTCCTACCCGTCGTTTTGACGCGGTCATCGTTGGCGCCGGTGGTTCCGGCATGCGCGCCTCGCTGCAACTGGCCGAAGCCGGCCTGAACGTCGCGGTCCTGTCGAAAGTCTTCCCGACCCGCTCGCACACCGTCGCGGCGCAGGGCGGGATCGGCGCCTCGCTGGGCAATATGAGCGAGGACGACTGGTACTGGCACATGTTCGACACCGTCAAGGGTGGCGACTACCTGGGCGACCAGGATGCGATCGAATTCATGTGCCGCGAAGCCCCGAAGGTCGTGTACGAGCTCGAACACTTCGGCATGCCGTTCGACCGCAACCCCGACGGCACCATCTACCAGCGTCCGTTCGGCGGCCACACCGCCAACTTCGGCGAGAAGCCGGTCCAGCGCGCCTGCGCCGCGGCCGACCGTACCGGCCACGCGCTGCTGCACACCCTGTACCAGCGTAATGTCCGCGCCCGCACCCACTTCTTCGTCGAGTGGATGGCCCTCGACCTGATCCGCGACGCCGAAGGCGACGTGGTCGGCGTGATGGCCCTGGAAATGGAAACCGGCGACGTGATGATCCTGGAAGCGAAGACCACCATCTTCGCCACCGGCGGCGCAGGCCGCATCTTTGCCGCCTCGACCAACGCCTTCATCAACACCGGCGACGGCATGGGCATGGCGGCGCGCGCCGGCCTGCCGCTGCAAGACATGGAGTTCTGGCAGTTCCACCCAACCGGTGTCTCGGGCGCCGGCGTCCTGATCACCGAAGGCGTGCGCGGCGAGGGCGGTATCCTGATCAACTCGAACGGCGAACGCTTCATGGAGCGCTATGCGCCGACCCTGAAGGACCTGGCGCCGCGCGACTTCGTGTCGCGTTCGATGGACCAGGAGATCAAGGAAGGCCGCGGCTGCGGCCCGAATAAAGACCACGTGCTGCTCGACCTGCGCCACATCGGCAAGGACACCATCGAGAAGCGCCTGCCTTCGATCCTGGAGATCGGCCACAAGTTCGCCAACGTCGACGCGACCAAGGAACCGATTCCCGTCGTCCCGACCATCCACTACCAGATGGGCGGCATCCCGACCAATATCCACGGTCAAGTCGTCGCGCCTGACGGTACTGGCGGCCAGAAGATCGTCAATGGCCTGTACGCGATCGGCGAATGCGCCTGCGTCTCGGTCCACGGCGCGAACCGCCTGGGCACCAACTCGCTGCTCGACCTGGTGGTCTTCGGCCGCGCGGCCGGCAACCACGTGGTGGCCTCGAACCTGAAACAGAAGGCGAACAAGCCACTGCCTGCGGACGCCGCCGACTTCGCGCTGGCGCGCCTGAACAAGCTCGAGACCTCGACCGGTGGCGAGAAGGTGCAGCACGTCGCCAACGACATCCGCGCCACGATGCAGAAATACTGCGGCGTGTTCCGTACCCAGGAACTGCTGGATACGGGCGTGAAGGAAATCATGAAGCTCGACGAGCGCCGCAAGCACGTGTCGTTCCAGGACAAGTCGAAGGTGTTCAACACCGCCCGCGTGGAAGCGCTGGAGCTGGACAACCTGATCGAGACCGCCAAGGCGACCATCGTGTCGGCAGCGGCCCGTCCGGAATCGCGCGGCGCCCACGCCCACAGCGACTACCCGAACCGCGACGACGCGAACTGGATGAAGCACACCCTGTTCTTCTCGGAAGGCAACCGCCTCGAGTACAAGCCGGTGGTGCAAAAACCGCTGACCGTCGACACCTTCAAGCCGAAGGCCCGTACTTTCTAATATTGACTGGGCCGGGGCATCGCGCACCGGCCCGATACAACAGGTAATCAAATGGCACGCACCGTCCAACTGAAAATCTACCGCTACGATCCGGACAAGGATTCGAAGCCATACATGCAAGACGTGACCGTCGAGCTGAAAGACACCGACAAGATGCTGCTGGACGTCCTGCAGCGCATCAAGTCGGACGTCGACGATTCGCTGGCCCTGCGCCGCTCCTGCCGCGAAGGCGTGTGCGGTTCGGACGCGATGAACATCAACGGCAAGAACGGCCTGGCCTGCACCACCAACCTGAACGAGCTGACCCAGCCGATCGTGCTGCGTCCTCTGCCGGGCCTGCCGGTGGTGCGCGACCTGATCGTCGACATGACCAACTTCTTCAAGCAGTACCACTCGGTCAAGCCGTACCTGATCAACGACTCGATCAAGCCCGAGAAAGAGCGCCTGCAGTCGCCGGAAGAGCGCGAAGAGCTCGACGGCCTGTACGAATGCATCCTGTGCGCCTGCTGCTCGACCTCGTGCCCGTCGTTCTGGTGGAACCCGGACAAGTTCGTCGGCCCGGCCGGCCTGCTGCAGGCCTACCGCTTCATCGCCGACTCGCGCGACGAAGCGACCAACGACCGCCTGGACAACCTGGAAGACCCGTACCGCCTGTTCCGCTGCCACTCGATCATGAACTGCACGGACGTGTGCCCGAAGGGCCTGAATCCGAACAAGGCGATCGGCAAGATCAAGGAACTGCTGGTTCGTCGCGCCATTTAATTGGTGTCATGCATGCGGCGGCCGGTTTGGCGCCGCATGCGGTGTGCAGACGTGCGTTGACCGATGTGGTATTTCACCGCAGGTTGAACGCGTGGACGGCAAGCCGTCCACCCCACGGGTTGGCGGGTCCTTCCGCCGACGCGCTCAACGAACGTGTGCACACCCCGCCTCGGCACCAAATATGCCGAAGCAATACAGTAAAAGTACCGTACTGCCGAATCGCGGCAGCCGGAGTATGATGTCGAACCAACAACGGACTCTAGTGTGAAACCTAGTGCAAACGCGCATCAATCCGATCCCGCCAACCGTGCCCGCCTGCGTTGGCGCGCACGCCGGGGATTGCTCGAGAACGATCTGATTCTCACGCGCTTCCTCGATGCGCACGAAGAAGAACTGACCGACGAAGAGGTCGATGCGCTGACCCGTCTGCTCGATCTGGCGGACAACCCGTTGATGGACCTGCTGCTGGGACGCTCCGAGCCTTCCGGCGAAGTCGACCTGCCGCATGTGCGTGCCTTGCTGGCGCGGTTGCGGCAAGCGTAAGCGAAATTGGGCATCCGGTCTGTCTCGCGGGCTGGTCGCGGCGCCCTCCGGTTTCGTTTTATTTTGTAGACCCACTCCCACAAGAAGGAAGTGCCATGAACATCTCTGATACCAAAGCCACCCTGTCGTTCTCGGACGGCAGCCCGTCGGTCGACATGCCAATCTACAAGGGCACGATCGGCCCGGACGTCATCGACATCCGCAAGCTGTACGGCCAGACCGGCAAGTTCACGTACGACCCTGGCTTCATGTCGACCGCTTCGTGCAACTCGAGCATCACCTACATCGACGGTGACAAGGGCGAACTGCTGTACCGCGGCTACCCGATCGAGCAACTGGCCGTCAACTGCGACTTCCTGGAGACCTGCTACCTGCTGCTGAACGGCGAACTGCCGAACGCCAAGCAGAAAGAAGAGTTCAGCGACACCGTGACCAAGCACACGATGATCCACGAGCAGATGAACTTCTTCTTCCGTGGCTTCCGTCGCGACGCGCACCCGATGGCGGTGCTGGTCGGCACGGTCGGCGCGCTGGCTTCGTTCTATCACGACTCGCTGGACATCAACGACGCCAAGCAGCGCGAGATCTCGGCGATCCGCCTGATCGCCAAGCTGCCGACGCTGGCGGCCATGGCCTACAAATACTCGATCGGCCAGCCGTTCATGTACCCGCGCAACGACCTGTCGTACAGCGCCAACTTCATGTACATGATGTTCGCCAACCCGTGCGAAGAGTACAAGGTCAACGACGTGCTGGTGCGCGCCCTGGACCGCATCCTGATCCTGCACGCGGACCACGAGCAGAACGCATCGACCTCGACCGTCCGCCTGGCCGGTTCGTCGGGCGCCAACCCGTTCGCCTGTATCGCAGCCGGCATCGCCTGCCTGTGGGGCCCGGCGCACGGCGGCGCGAACGAAGCTGCGCTGAACATGCTGAAGGAAATCGGCTCGGTCGAGAACATCCCGGCCTTCATCGAGAAGGTCAAGGACAAGAACTCGGGCGTGAAGCTGATGGGCTTCGGTCACCGCGTGTACAAGAACTTCGACCCGCGCGCCAAGCTGATGCGCGAAACCTGCCACGAAGTGCTGAACGAGCTGGGCCTGCAGGACGACCCGCTGTTCAAGCTCGCGATGGAACTGGAAAAGATCGCCCTGAACGACGAATACTTCGTGTCGCGCAAGCTGTACCCGAACGTCGACTTCTACTCGGGCATCGTGCAATCGGCCCTGGGCATCCCGACCTCGATGTTCACCGGCATCTTCGCCATGGCCCGCACCATCGGCTGGATCGCCCAGTGGAACGAAATGATCGCCGATCCGGAACAGAAGATCGGCCGTCCACGTCAGCTGTTCGTCGGTTCGCCGGTGCGCGACGTGCCAGCGATCGACAAGCGTTGATTCGACGCGCTGTCACTGGAAAAGCGGGCTTCGGTCCGCTTTTTTTGTGCCCGTCGCACCAGCAGGCAGTGGCCGATCATTCGTCCGTCATCGGGAAGGCTTTCGCCTGGCATCGAGGACAATACAGGTAGAGCGTCCGGCCGTCGCTCAGCTTGAGCGAACCGGCGCGATACCGCTGGATTGCCCAGGTACCCGTGAGGCCATTATTGAAGGTTATCTCGCCGCTCGCATGGCAGGGGGACCAGTCGAGCATGTGCAGGTAATCGTGTTCGGTGACGTGGGACGCTTTATCGATGTAGGCACGGATTTCATGATAACTGAGCTTGAAATCGGCGCACTGGTCCGCCGGTTCGCCTGATGCGGGGGATGTCGTGCCACTGTTTCGGATCGTGATCGTGCTGATCGGGGAGAGATGCGTGTTGCCCATATTTGGTTCAGTCCCTACACCATCGACCGTAGCCGGGGGCGCGCCTGCTGCGAGGGCAAGGAGCAATGGAGCAATTACCATAACGCGCTTCTCGCTTCAGTCGGGTTTTTGCGGGAGACGACCGGGTGTCGGAATATCTCAGTCGTCGGTATTGCAGAACTCCGCGTTCGATCAGAGGCGCTGCCACCGGACACGCGCATTGACAATGTAGCCGTCCCTGTTCACATGAAGCATAAGCCCCCTCATTTGAAAGGTTACTTTGACGACAGGAAGCATGGAACAACTGTGCTGGTGAGGTCTTGCGGCTAAACAGTTAATTCACAACGTCCCATGCCAGCAAGCGACGCTGGTAAACGCTTGGCGTACACCCGAACGCTTCCCGGAACACGGCAATGAAAGCGCTGGCCGTGGAATAGCCCAGGTCGAGCGCGACCGTTCCCACCGGCTCGCCTGCCGCCAGCATCTCGAGCGCGCGCATCAGCCGTGCGCGCTGGCGCCAGGCAGTGAACGTAAAACCCGTCTCCATGACGAAACGCCGGCTCAGCGTACGGCTGCTGAGCGCCCCCCAGGTCGCCCAGGCATCGAGATCGCGCTTCGATGCCGGATCGTCGACCAGTGCGCTGGCGATGCGCTGCAGGCGCGCATCCTGCGGCATCGGCAAGCCAAGCGGTTCCGGCGGCAGGTCGCGGATCTCGTCCATGATGACGCCGGCGATGCGCTCCTGCGCCGGCGTCAGCGCCCGGTGGCGCTCCAGCGGCCAACTGGCGGCGCGCATCACGGCTTCACGCAGCAGGTTCGAAATGCGGATGGTGCAGGCGGACGAGGGCAGGTCGGCGCATGAACTCTCGGCCACGTAAGCGCCCCAGCCCTCGAAGGGGCCGTGCGAGCGCGCCGAATGCACGTGGTGCGGAGGCAGCCAGACGGCGTGCACCGACGGCACTACCCAGACGGCGTCGGCCACGCCGATCGTCAGCAGGCCGCGCATCGAGGCGAACAGTTGGCCGCGCGCGTGGGAGTGCGGTTCCGATTGGCGCATGCTGTCGTCGCGCCCGGCGGCGACGATGACGGACGGCCCATCGGCCCAGTTGACCAATCCATGGTCGACGACGAAGTTACTCATGCTGAGATTGTGGCGCCATTTCGTTATTCGATGGCGTGGTTGCTGTACAGCCGCCATCGATCCCGATGCTACCCTGCTTCCATCATGACTACAAGGAACAAACCCATGTCCACGATGGAGGCATTCCCGGCCGTTCCGGGCGGCGTCGATCTCGACGCCCTGTACGCGGCGCCCGCCGAGCGGATCCAGAAGGCCGTGCTCGACCGCCTGGTCGACGTGCACGAGCAGTACCTGCAGGTCGCCACCTTCTTTTGCCTGGCGACGGCCAGCGGCAACGGTCTCGACGCCTCACCGCGTGGCGGTCCGCCCGGTTTCGTGCGCGTGCTCGATCCGCACACCGTCGCCTTCGCCGACTGGCCCGGCAATAATCGCATCGAGTCGATGCGCAACCTGGCGCAGGACGAACGCATCGGCATGCTGTTTCTGTTCCCTGGCCTGGACGTGTTCTTGCGCATCAACGGCATCGCGCGTGTCAGCGCCTGGCCCGACTTGCTGGCGACCCTGAGCGAGAACGGCAAGATGCCGAAAAGCGCGACCGTGGTGCGCCTGAACGAAGTGCTGTTCCATTGCGGGAAGGCGGGCAATCGGGCGAGGCTGTGGGAGCCGGAAAGCCGGCTGGAGCGCGGCGCGGTGCCCACGCCCGGCCAGGTCCTGGCCCGGCTCACCGGCATCTCGCAGGAAGAAGGCGCCCAGCTCGACACGCACTATGCGCACGCAGTGCGTCACGACCTGTATTAGGCGGCCGTCGACACTTGAAAAAGTGGTAATCTCGCCTTCGTCTACATATTTGCCGAAGGAAAGATATGCGTCTCATGCGTTTTGCCCCGCATTTTGTCCTGACTGCGGCCGCACTGGCGGCTGGCGTCGCCAACGCGTCGCCGCTCGAGCCGCGCAACGGCGCCGAATTCACCACCCTGGCCGCGCCGCAGGCAACCCAGGCCGTCGGCAAGAAGGTCGAGGTGATCGAGTTCTTCGCCTACCACTGCGGCGCCTGCAACGCATTCGAGCCGACCCTCGTCAACTGGGCGAAGAAGCAGGGCGACAATATCGTCATGCGCCGCATTCCGCTACCGTTCCAGGGCCCGCTCGACCCGGAAGCGCGCCTGTTCCTGACGCTGGAAGCGATGGGCAAGCTCGACGAATACCATCACCGCGTGTTTCGCGCCGTGCACGTCGAGCGCAAGCGCCTGATGAAGGACGACGACATCATCGCCTGGGCCGCAGCGAACGGCCTGGACAAGGCGAAATTCATGGAAGCCTGGAATTCGTTCGGCGTGCAGACCAGGCTCAAGCGCCTGTCGCAGATCGCCAATGCCTACAAGGTGAGCGGCACGCCGACGGTGGTCATCGATGGCAGGTACGTCGTGTCGCCGGATGCGGTGCGCCAGGCCAACAAGATCCAGGACGTGGGCCAGCTGATGACGGCCACCGGCCAGGTGCTCGACGCCCTCGTGAGCAAGGCCGCTGCCACCAAGTAATCAAGCGATCGTCCAGCCGCCGGTTGACTGGACGACAAAGCGGGCTATACTGCGTTAATCGCCTTCGCCGCCCGCCATGAACCAAGCACGCCTGTCACAATTTGCCGCCGCATCGCTCCTGAGCGCAGGTGGCGTGTGCACGTGCGTGGCATCGCGCCGAGCGGCGCACCTTTCCAGCCTCGACCTCGCCCGGCTTTCCCGGGCTCGGTGAGGAAACACGGCAGGCCAGCGCCTGCCCATCCTCCCGGGCCGCCTCCATTCACTGAAGCGCCGCATCGACCATGCTGCGCCGTCATCAATCTCGACCTTATCCGGTCATTTTGTGGAGTACACATGAAACCATCCATCGTCGTATCCTGGCTCGACCTCGAGCGTCTCGAACGCATCCTCGACCGCCTTCCCGCCGCGCAAGCCAATGCGCGCGACGCCCTGTTGAGTGAGCTCGAGCGTGCTGAAATGGTCGAACCATGGGACATGCCGCCCGACGTCGTCACCATGAATTCGCGCGTGCGCTTCCGCTTCGCGGGCTCGGACGAAGACGTGACCATGACCCTGAGCTACCCCAAGGACATGAAGGACAGCGGCGAGCAGCTCTCCGTGCTGACGCCGGTCGGCACCGCCTTGCTGGGCCTGCGCGTCGGCGCCAGCATCACCTGGCAACGCCCGGGCGGCGGCACCTTCGAAGCCACCGTGCTCGACATCGACTACCAGCCGGAACGGGCAGGTGAGCTGCACCGATAGCAGGGTGGGAGCGTGGTTCGATACATTTCCATGTGTACAATAACCGCGCTCAACAACTCCAACGAAGGGACATTCCGTGAAACGCTTCCTGACCGCCTGCTTC
This sequence comes from Massilia timonae CCUG 45783, assembly GCF_000315425.1. GTDB lineage: Bacteria > Pseudomonadota > Gammaproteobacteria > Burkholderiales > Burkholderiaceae_D > Telluria > Telluria timonae. Next base: position 79,569 of record NZ_JH992923.1, read on the forward strand.
CTGTGCCTGGGCTTGATTGGCGCTGCCAACGCCGCCACCGATGCCGAACTGACGAAGCAGGTCAACGCCTTCGTCGACGGATGGCACGACGACGCGGCCAATACGCGGATGGCCTATTTCGACAAGATCGCCAAGGACGGTGTCTACATCGGCACCGACCGCAGCGAGCTGTGGACGCGCGACGAATTCAAGGCCTGGTCGAAGAAGTATTTCGACGCCAAATCGGCCTGGACTTTCAAGGCGACCCGCCGTAACGTCTACGCTTCCGCCGACAAGTCGCTGATCTGGTTCGACGAATTGCTCGACACCAAGAACATGGGCCATGCGATGGCCAGCGGCGTAATCCGCAAGACGGCGAAGGGGTTCGAGATCGTCCATTACCAGCTCTCGCTGGCGGTGCCGAACGAGGTGATCGACCAGGTCACCGGCATCATCGCCGAGCACGAAAAGAAGGCCAAGAAGTAAGCCAGTGAGCCAACCGTATATCGGCCGTTTCGCCCCATCGCCCTCCGGCCCGCTGCACGCTGGCTCGCTGGTGGCGGCGCTGGCCAGCTACCTCGACGCGCGCTGGCACCAGGGCGCCTGGCTGGTGCGCATCGAAGACATCGACGAAGGCCGCAGCGTGCCTGGCGCGGCCGAGGGCATCCTGGCGCTGCTCGATGCGCTGGGCATGCATGCCGACGGCGAGATCGTCTGGCAGAGCCGGCGCAAGGACCTGTACCAGGCGGCGGCGGACCGCATCCGGCAAGACACCTATCCCTGCGGCTGCAACCGGCGCGAGATCGCCGATTCGCGCCTGGGCTTCGCGCCCGACGGCGCGGCGATCTATGCCGGCACCTGCCGCCACGGCCTCGGGCCGGGCCGCACCATGCGCAGCCTGCGCGTGCGCGTGCCCGAGGCCGGCGCGGACGAAATCACCTTCATCGACCGTTTCGCGGGCCAGGTCACCCAGCACCTGGCGCACGACTCGGGCGACTTCCTGCTAAAACGCGCCGACGGCTTCTGGGCCTATCAACTGGCGGTGGTGGTGGACGATGCGGAACAAGGCGTGACCGACGTCGTGCGCGGCGCCGACCTGCTCGATTCCACGCCGCGCCAGATCTACCTGCAGCGCCTGCTGGGCGTGCCGACGCCGCGCTACCTGCACGTGCCGGTGGTGCGCAACGAAAACGGTGAGAAATTGTCTAAGCAGACTGGTGCGCTGGCGGTGACGGCGGGGGATGAAGCCGCCGCCGTCGCCGCGCTGGTGCAGGCGGCGCGATTCCTCGACCTGGACCTCGACTTCGCGCTGGCGCCCCCGCGCTCGCGCCAGGCCTTCTGGCAGGTGGCGATTCCCGCCTGGGGCCGCCTGCTGGCGCGCCGCGCCGCCGCGGCAATTACTTCGCCAGGCGCGGCCGGGGAGTAAAACGGCGCTGCGCCAGCAGCGCCAGCATACCGAGTCCCAGCCCCATCATCGCCCAGGTGGCCGGTTCCGGAATCGGGGCCGCCACCGCGAAGCCGCGGATTTCGCCGCCTGGATAAGCGGTGCTGTGGATGTTGACGTAGGCCTGGTTGCCGTTGAACGCATTGATGAGCGCGCCGCTGGCCAGCTGCGGCGTGCCGCCGTTGGCCGCCAGGAAGTCCGGATCGTAGACGGCCGGGTCGCCCAGGTCGAAGGCGGCCGAATACATGCCGGCAGTGACCTGCAAGGGGAAGTCCAGGAAGGGAATCGCCACCGGCGCGACGCCGCGGAAGGCATCCACCGTGCAGCAATGGATGTGGGCGCTGATGGTCGGGCTGGACAGGTCGCGGAACGGCACCTCGGCGCGCAGGGTGAGGTCGTCGATCTCGAAGGCCGCGACGCTCGACCCGGGCGAACCGTTGGGAATGTCTTCGGCGGGGCCGCTGGCAACCGCGCGGTAGTAGACCGGCGCGGCCTGGCTGGTGGCGGCGACCAGGGTCGACGCGGCCAGCGCGAATACGGTGAGGGCTCGTTTCATGGTAGACCTCCTGATCAGGAAAGAAACCAATCGCGCCGCCGGATTGGCGGCGGTGCCCAAAAAATTAGCACAGGAAGAGTAGCCCGCCCACACCGTACGGGTGGTCAAAGGCTGCTGAGAAATCTCGGCAGTTGAGACAAGAGCGGCGCGGCAAATCGCCGCCCGTTCACTGGGGATTGCGCATGATGCTGATCCGGCCGTCGGCTTCGAGGAAGGCGCATTTCATCTCGGGCCGCGGGCAATCGGCCTCGCGCAAAGCTTCCTCGATATCGCTTTGCGACAGGCGGCAGCCTTTCATCACGTTCTCGAAGAATACCCCATCGCGTCCGATCAGCACCGGGCTGCCTTCGATCAGCCGTTCGATCTTCTTGCTGCGCGAGGTGAGGAAGGCGAACAGCACGGTCAGGGCCACCAGCGTGGCTGCGATGATCAGGCCGCCGAACAGCGAATCGTCGCCGCCCGTCAGCGAGTTCGAGACTGCCTCGGACAGCAGCATCACGACCAGCAGGTCGAAGGGCGTGAATTGGCCGACCGTGCGCCGGCCGGACAGGCGCATCATCAGGAGCAGCGCGCAGTAGACGATCGCGCCGCGCGCGACTAGTTCCCACCAATCAAGATCGAGCTCGAACATATGGCCTCCGCAAGCATGAGTCTGTTCAGTCAATTGTAAGCACTTTGCTAACAATTTTCTGGTCAAGCGTGCGCGTCTCTCCGGCCAGCGGTTCTTGCTAAGGTATGATGTTCCTTTCAGTCAGCTCCGGCGCGCACTGTTTCGCCCATGGACTTCCGTCAGATTCATTATTTCATTTCCCTGTACGAGGAAGGCACGGTCACCCGCGCGGCGCACCGTCTTCACATCGTTCAGCCGGCGTTGAGCATGCAGATCGGCCGGCTCGAAGAGCATCTCGGCCAGAAGCTGTTCGAGCGCACCAAGCATGGCATGGTGCCCACCGACGCGGCGCGCCAGATGTACCGCCTGTTCCTGCCGATCATGCGCGACTTCTCGAATGCCGAGGCGCAGATGCTGAGCAGCGAAGGAGAGATCCGCGGGCACGTCAATATCGGCCTGATCGCCTCCATCACGCAAGGCGTGCTGGTCGAGACGCTCGGCGCGTTTTCACGCCAGTATCCCGGGGTCGACGTGTCGGTCAGCGACGGCTACACCAGCGTGCTGGCGGACCGGGTCGCGGAAGGACGCCTCGATGCCGCGATCGTCAACAAGCCGCGTCGTCCGCTGGCGCTCGACGTCGAACACATCATCGATGAAGAAATGGTGCTGATCGTCGGCCACAGATTCGAAGGCAGCCTCGCGCCCAGCATGACGCTGCGCCAGATGGCGGGGATCGGGCTCGACCTGGTGCTGCCCACCCGCGGCCACGGCCTGCGGGCGAATATCGACAGCTTTTTCGAGAGCGAGAACATCGAGCTGGCGCCCAAGTTCGAGATCGATTCGCTGGTCGCGACGATCAAGCTGGTGGAGCAAACCCGGATGGCGACCATCGTGCCGCGCGTGGCGGTGCACCGGCAACTGTATGACGGCAGCCTGCGCGCCCACGGCATCGTGTCGCCGCGCCTGGTGCGGCGCGTGGTGAGCGTGTCGAATCCACGGCGGCCGCTCAGTCCGGCCACGAAACTGTTCATTTCGATGCTGGCGGCGAACCTGCGCCTGCGCGCCCCGGGCGCCGCCACCGAGACGCCCGAAGCCGCGGACTAGCCGACGCCTTGCTCAGAAGTGGTGACGCAGGCCCATCATGACGCCGTTCTGCGCCATGCCGACGCCTACCGTGCCGCCCGCATCCAGGGGGACCGCCGAGGCGCCGTCGTTGTCCATGCGGCCTGCCGCGGCGTAGACGTGGCTGCGCTTGGACAAGGAATAGGTCAGCCGCGCCACCAGCATCGTCACGTCGGACGGCGAATCCTTGAGGTCGCGCCTGGCCCACTGGGCGTCGAGCGTGAACGGTCCCATGGGGTGGCTTGCGCCGACGTACCACAGGTTCGACTGCGCCTGGCCGGTCGCGGCCTCGGTGTCGCGGTGGATGACGCCGGCGCCGAGGCGGGTCGGTCCCAGCATCAGGTAACCGTTCAGGGTGGTGCGCACATCGGTATGCGCGCTGCTGGTCAAGCCGAAGGCGGCGCCGTCGTTGCCATGCAGTTTGTCGTACGAGCCGATCACGCCCCATCGCTTGGTTTCCCAGCCCACCAGGGCCGTGTACTGGCGGCAGGCCTTCGCGTCGCCCGCCACTTCACCGGCGCAGTTCGTGGCGGCCGGCCCGCCGGCGCTGGAGGCGTCGCGTCCGACACTCCAGGTGGCGCCCACCACGAGGCTGCCAAAGTTGCCCATGTAGCCGATCGCATTGTCCGAGCGCGCGTTCGGCAGGTAGCCGTCGATGCTGCTGATCGCGAACAGGTTCGGCCCCATCACGTCGGTCTTGATGGTCGCGATATACGTCATGTTCACCTGGCGCCCGACCGTCAGCGTGCCCCAGTCGCCTTTCAGGCCGACATGGGCGGCGCGGCCGAACAGGCGGTTGCCCTGGCCGAGCGCGCCGCTGTCCATGGCGATGCCGCTTTCCAGCACGAAGAACGCCTCTAGGGCCCCGCCCAGGTCTTCGGCGCCGCGAAACCCGATGCGCGACGGGAAGGAGCCGGTCAGCGACGGCACCTTGGTGATCGAGTCGCCCTCGGCGTCGGCATTGGTGGTGTGGACCACGCCGCTGTCGACGATGCCGTAGATCTGGACCGAGGATTGCGCGCTGGCGCTGGACGCGGCGCTGGACGTGGCAATGCCGCAGGCGAGCGCGAGCGCGCCTCTGGTGAGGTGGTTCATGGTGTCTCCAGTCGTTGTAGTTTTTTACGGGGCGCTGATCAGAGCAGGCCCGCGTCGCGGAAGATGTGCTTGGTCTCCAGGAAGTCCGCCAGTCCCTCGTAGCCATGCAGGCGGCCGATGCCGCTGCGCCGGTATCCTCCGGTTTCGGCTTCCGCGAACAGGCGGTTGTGGTCGTTGATCCAGACCGTGCCGTTGCGCAGCGCGCGGGCCAGGCGCATTCCGCGGTCGCCGTCGGCGGTCCAGACGCTGGCCGACAGGCCGAACACCGTGTCGTTGGCGCGCGCCACGGCTTGCCGTTCGTCCTCGAAGCGTTCCAGCACCACGAACGGGCCGAAGATCTCTTCCTGCGTGAAGAAGGCCGAGGCGTCGGCATGCGCCACCAGCGTCGGCGTCATGAAATGCCCGCCCGGCGGCGCGCCGTCGGGCCGGCCGCCGCGCAGTACGACCTCGTCGCACAGGTCGAGCGCGCGCGCCACGTCGGCCGACACGCGCAGGTAGGCGTCGGCGTCGATCAGCGGTCCCATGCCGGCGCCCGGGGTGGTTCCCGGCGCGACCACGATCGCCGCCAGCGCGCCCTTGAGCGCTTCCTTCATGGCGTCGTAGCAGGCCGCATGCACCAGCACGCGCCGGGCTGCGGTGCACTGCTGGCCCGAGATGATCGTCGCCGCCGTGGCCAAGCGCCGCGCGACCGCGGCGACGTCGGCATCGGGAAACACCAGGCAGCTCGACTTGCCGCCGAGTTCCAGCGACAGCTTTTTCATGGTCGGCGCGGCCGCGGCCATGATGCGCTGGCCGGTCAGGTTCGAGCCGGTGAAGCTCAGCACGTCCACGTCGGCCGACGTGGTCAGTTCCTGGGCGGCCTCGCTGCCCTGTTCCAGCACCAGGTTCAGCACGCCGCGCGGCAGGGTCTCGACGGCGGCCAGTTCGCGCAGGACGGCGGCGCTGATCTGCGCGCTCTGGTGCGCGGGCTTGACCACGACCGTGCAGCCGGCCGCCAGCGCCGGCGCCAGCGACCGGATCAGCAGCACGACCGGCGCGTTCCACGGGATGATCAGGCCCGCCACGCCGGCCGCTTCGCGCAGCGTCGCCGAATAGGCGCCCGGCTCGACTTCCATGAAATGGCCGGGAATGTGGCGCGCGAGGCCCGCGTAGTAACGGATCTCCGAGATCGCCGCCGCCATCTCGCCGTGCGCCTGGGGCAGCACCTTGCCGTTTTCCCAGGTGAGCAGGGAGGCCAGCCCGGTGCACCGCTCCAGGCGGTCGGCCCACTGCAGCAGCACCATCTGGCGCCGGCGCGCGTCGTGGGCCCAGTGCGACTCGTCGAAGGCCCGGCGCGCGCTGGCGATGGCGCGCCGGGCGTCTTCCCCGGCGCTGGCGGCGAAGCGGCCGATGGCGGCGCCGCTGGACGGATCGTGGCTGGCGCCGGTGGCGCCAGAAGCCGCCTCCTGCCACCCGCCATCGATATAGTTCTGTGCGTGCAGATCGCTCATGTCGGCGCTCTCCCTCAGGAGCCGTCGAAGACCGGGGGACGCTTGGCGTGGAACGCCTCGACGCCCTCGCGGAAATCGTTCGAGGAACGCAGGCGGCTGTAGCAGTGGCCTTCCAGCTCGATGGCGATCGACAGCGGCGAATCCTCGGTGTCGTTCAGCAGCTTCTTGGCGGTGCGCTGGGCGATCGGCGAGAATGCGCGCAGTTCGTCGACCAGGCGGTCGGTGGCCGCTTCCAGTTCGGCGTCCGGCACGCACTCGGTGGCCACGCCCCAGTCGTAGGCCTGCTGGCCGGGGATGCGGCGCGAGCGCATCACGATGTCCTTGGTGCGGGTGATGCCGACCATCTTCTGCAGGCGCGCCGAACCGCCCGAGCCGGGAATCTGGCCCAGCTTCTGTTCCGGCAGCGCATAGAAGGTGGTGTCGGTGACCAGGCGGAAGTCGCAGGCCAGCGAGATCTCGAAGCCGACGCCGAAGCAGAAGCCGCGGTTGGCGGCGATCACCGGCTTGCTGCAGCGGGTCGGGGCGGCGACGTTCCAGGCCAGCTTCGACACATGCTCGGGGCTGGCCTCCAGGAAGCCGCGGATGTCGCCGCCGCTCGAGAAGTGCTGGCCGTCGGCGCGCAGCACGATCACGCGCACGCGCTCGTCGGCGTCGAGCGACTCGAACACCAGGCGCAGCTGCTCGCGCTGGGTCATCGAGATGATGTTGAACGGGCCGTTCGACAGGACGATGTCGGCGCGCTGGCGCGCGGCGTCGATCTCGACCCGGAAGCCTTCGAGATTGGCCAGCAGGCTGTGGGCGGGGTGGTTCAGTTGGGTCATGCGGTTCTCCTGGTGTGATCGGTTTGTATGGTCAAGAATTGTCGGTTCGTTCGGCGCCTCCGGCGCCGGCCCTGCCCATGCCTTCCCAGCGCTTCACGAGGCCCTGGTGGGGCAGGTCGAACAGGTCGAGCAGGCGCCCGACGGTATGGTCGACCAGCTCGTCGAGCGAGGCTGGCCGGGTATAGAATGCCGGCACCGGCGGGAACACGATGCCGCCCATTTCGGTCACGGCCGTCATGTTGCGCAGGTGCGCGAGATTGAGCGGCGTCTCGCGCGCCACCAGCACCAGCTTGCGGCGCTCCTTCAGCACCACGTCGGCGGCGCGCGTGACCAGGTTGTCGGCCAGGCCGTGGGCGATGCCGGCCAGCGTCTTCATCGAGCACGGCGCCACCACCATGCCGGCCGAGCGGAACGAGCCGCTGGCGATGGTGGCGCCGATGTCCTTCACGTTGTGCACCACGTCGGCCAGCGCCTCGATATCGGCGCGGCGCAGGTCGAGCTCCTGCTGCGCGGTCATCACGCCGGATGCCGACATCACCAGGTGGGTCTCGGCGACGCCGGACGCGCGCAGATGCTGCAGCAGGCGCACGCCGTACACCGCGCCGCTGGCGCCGGTGATCGCGACGATCAGTCGCGGTCGATTCATGCGCGCACCGCCGCGTCGTTCCAGTCGATCGTGGCGCCGCGCACGATTTCGCGGTCGAGATCGATCTCGCGCTCGCCGGGAATGCTGACCTTGGTGAAGACGTGGCCGTGGTAGGCCACCGGCTTGGTCGCGTCCAGCCCCATCTTGGCGCTGATCCCCTGCAGGTGCGGCGGCGCGGCTTCGCCGTCCTGCATCTGGCCGACCGTGGTCGAGGGATCGAGCGCCGAACCCTGGGCGCCGGCGATGACGATCAGGTCGCGGTCGGCCTGGAAGCGCGTGGCCACCGCCCATTCGACCTGCTGCGGGTCGTGCACGTCGACGTCCTCGTCGACGATGGTGACCTGCTTGATGTCGTAATGGGCGCCGAAGGCGCCGAGGATCACGTTGCGCGGCTCGCCCTCGCGCTGCTTGCGGAACTTGACGAACAGGTGGTAGCGGCCGACGCCGCCGACCGACAGGTGCACGTCCAGCACGTTCGGGAAGCTGCGTTGCAGGTGCGCCAGCATGGTCGCCTCGCGCGGGATGGAGCCGAGCAGCAGGTGTTCCATCTCGGCCGGCACGATGGTGTGGAAGATCGGCTGGCGGCGATGGGTCACCGCGTCGACCGCGATCACTTCGCGGTTCTCGCGCGCGCTGTAGTATTTCGGGAATTCGCCGAACGGGCCTTCGGGCTCGCGCACATTCGGCAGCAGCTTGCCCTCGACGACGATCTCGGCGCCGGCCGGCACGCGGATCTCGCTGGTGCGGCACTTGACGACCGGCAGCGGCGCGCCATGCAGGGCGCCGGCGATCTCCAGTTCGTCGAAATCGATCGGCGTGATGGCCTGCGAGGCGAGCAGGGTGAGCGGATCGGCGCCGATGACCACCGCCACGTCCAGCGCCTGGCCCTGTTCCTCGGCCGCCTTGTAGAACGCCAGCAGGTGGCGCGGCAGCATCAGGATCGCCATGCGGTCGGGGCCGTGCACCTGGATGCGGTTGATCGAGACGTTCTGCACGCCGGTGACGGGATTGCGGGCGATCACCAGGCCGGCGGTGATGTAAGGGCCGTTGTCATGTTCGCTGTGGGTCGGGATCGGCAGCAGCGCATGCAGGTCGCCGGCCATCGCGCCACCGAACTCGTGCACCACCTGCTGGCACGGCGCATCGGCGGCGTCGACCTCGCGCCACGGCAGCGGATGGTCGACCGCGCGGCGGAACGCGCCGAGCAGGCCGGCCTGTTCGACACCCATGGCCTCGGCGATCCAGGCGCGGCGCGCCACGAACCCGGACACGACGGGGATGTCATGGCCGTCGGGACGCGGGAAGAAGGCAGCCTGCCTGCCGTCGAGGCGCTTGGCGATCGCCGCCAGCGTGTGCTTGAGCGGCACGCCTTCGCGGATCACGGCCAGGCGGCCGGTCGCTTCGAGGTGGGCCAGCCAATGGCGCAGGTCGCGCGCCTTGTGGTTCGGGAGCTCGGCGTTGTTCATTGTTTGGTGTCTCCATGTGCGTTGGCGCCCGGCGCCGCCATCGATTCGTATTCGCCGGCGACCAGCTTGCGGCGCAGGATCTTGCCGACCGGTGATTTCGGGATGTCGCGCACGAACACGTATTCGCGCGGGCGCTTGAAGTTGAGCAGGTCGGAATTGCGGCAGTACTCGTTCAATGCTTCGGCGCTGACTTCGCCATGCGCCTTGACGAAGGCCACCACCTTCTGGCCCCAGCGCTCGTCGCGCAGGCCCGCCACGGCGACTTCGTCGACCGATGGATGCAGCGACAGCACCGACTCGATGTCGACCGGCGAGATGTTCTCGCCGCCGCTGATGATCATGTCGTCCATGCGGCCGGTGACGAACAGGTCGCCGTCGGCGTCGAGGTAGCCGGTGTCGCCGGTGAAGTACCAGCCCGCACGGATCGACTTGGCGTCGGCGTCGGGCCGGTTCCAATAGCCGTCGAAGGATTCGTCGCCCTGGAGGTCGCAGATGATCTGGCCCTCTTCGCCGGGCGCCGCCAGGCGGTCCGGTCCCTCGGCGCTGAGCGGCACCACGCGCAGGCGCGTGTTGATGCCGGCGCGCCCGGCGCTGCCGGCCTTGCGGGTGGCGTCCTGGTCGATCGCGAAGGTGTACACCTCGGACGAGCCGTAGTGGTTGACGAACAGCTCGGGCCTGAAGGTCTCGGTCAGGCGCTTGAGCAGCCCGTCCGGCATCGGCGCGCCGGCGAAGCCCAGCTTGGTCACCGACGAGATGTCCGCGCCATGCTTCTCGCGCCAGGCCAGCATGTCGTGGTACAGCGTCGGCACCAGGTACAGGTTGCTGACGCGTTCCTGCTCGATCGAACGGAACGCGGCGGCGCAGTCGAATTTGGGAACGCACACGAAGCGGCCGTCGACCAGCGCCATCGCCAGCAGCGAACGCACGCCCATCGTGTGATAGAGCGGCATGACGCCGAGCGTGCACTCGCCGCGCCGGTACATGTTCTGCGCCACATGGCCGAGCGCGGCGGCGCGTTCGGCGCGGTGACGGCGCGGCACGCCCTTGGGCTTGCCGGTCGTGCCCGAGGTGTACAGCATCAGCGATATGTCGTCGCTGCCGGCCTGCAGGATCGGCGCGGCGGGCGCCTGGGCCAGCAGGTCGTCGAAGGCCAGCGTGCCGCCTTCGGCGCCGCCGACGGCGATGCGCGGCAGTGCGCTGGCCGACAGGCTGTCCGCCACCGCCGGCGCGCTGACGGGTTCGAACGCGACCGCCTTCGCGCCCGAATCGACGGCGCAGTACTCGACCTCGTCGGGCTTGGCGCGCCAGTTGAGCGGCGTGGCGATCACGCCCAGGAACTGGCAGGCCCAGTGCAGCGTCGCCATCTCGATGCGGTTCTGCAGCACCAGCAGCAGGTGGTCGCCGCGCCGCAGGCCGAGCGCCGACAGGCCGTGGGCGACGCGCTGTATCCGGTCATGCCATTCGGCGTAGGTGAGACGCTGCGCGCCGTCGACGACCGCCAGCGCGTGGGGGCTGCGTTCGACGCTTTGCAGGAATGTGCGTCCAAGATCGAGCACGATGTTCTCCTTGTCGTTGTTGTGATAGGGGTGTCGGCGTCAGGCGTCGACCAGGCGCGCCTGCTCGGCCGCGCCGATGGCGGCGTGGCCCGGCTCATCCGGCCGGGCGCCGGGCGCGCGCGGCTTGCCCAGCCGGTCGGCGGCGGTCTCCAGCACGGCGCGCACGATATTCGTGTAGCCGGTGCAGCGGCACAGGTGGCCCGACAGCATCGCGCGCACCTCGTCCTCGCTCGGATCGGGATTGCGGCGCAGGTAGTCGCTGCACGACATCATGATCCCGGCGGTGCAGAAGCCGCACTGCAGCGCATGATTGCGGCGGAACGCTTCCTGCAGGTCCGATAGCCCGTCTTCGCCCGCGGCCTTGCGCGCGCGGTCGAGGCCTTCCACCGTGTCGACGCTGCAGCCCTCGGCCTGCACCGCCAGCGTCATGCACGAACGACCGGCGACGCCGTCGACGGTGACCGTGCAGGCCCCGCAGACGCCGTGCTCGCAGCCGACGTGGGTGCCGGTGGCGCCCAGTTCCTGGCGCAGGAAGTCCGACAGCAGGGTGCGCGGCTCGCAGGTGCCGCTGCGCGGCTGGCCGTTGAGCACCAGCGCGATGCGCACGACGTCGTTCTTGCGGTAGGTCTTCATGTGGATGCTCTCCGGATCGCGGTGGCGCCGAGGTGGCGCACCAGTTGACGCCTGAACTTGGCCGAGGCGTGATGGTCGTCCTTCGCCTCCAGTTCCCAGGCGAAGTCGTTGATGGCGTGTTCGAGGTCGGCGCCGGCCAGCCGCGGCCAGGTCTTCACGCGCGGGCGGTCGGACACGCCGCCGACCGCCAGCCGGATGCCGTCGGGGCCGACCACCGCCGCCACCGCGCACACGGCGAAGTCGCCGTGGCGGCTAGAAAATTCCTCGAACGCGTAGCGTTCGCCGGCACGCGCGAGCGGGTAGCGCGCTTCCTCCACCAGTTCGTCGGCGGCGCGCGCCGTCATCAGCATGCCCTGGAAGAAATCGGCGGCGGCGACGACGCGCCGCCCGCGCCGGCTGCGCAGCGCCACCTCGCCCTGCAGGGCCAGCAGCGCCAGCGGCAGCTCGGCGCTCGGATCGGCATGCGCGATCGAGCCGCACACGGTGCCGCGGTTGCGGATCTGGAAGTGCGAGATGTGCGGGAATGCCTGCGCCAGCAGCGGCACCTCGGTGGCCAGTTGCGCGCGCCACTCGACCGCGCCCTGGGTGGTCGCGGCGCCGATCGCGAGATGGGTGGCGCCGGCGCGCACATAGTTCAGGTCGGGGACCCGCGAGATGTCGATCAGCATGCCCGGCTGGGCCAGGCGCAGGTTCAGCACCGCCATCAGTGACTGGCCGCCGGCCAGGATGCGGGCCTCGTCGCCGGCCTCGGCCAGCAGCGCCACCGCTTCGTCGGCGCTGTCGGGCCGTGCGTAGTCGAATGCTTGTGGTTTCATCGTGTTACTCCAAACAGGGCCAGCAGGCGCCGCCACAGGCCGCGCCCTTGATCGGCGCTCGCCTGCGGCAGTGCGCCCTGGCCGCCGGCTTCGCGGCCGAGCTGTTCGAACAGCTGGCCGAGGACGATCTTCGCCGCGCCTTCGAGCATGCGACTGCCCACCGCCGCGACCTTGCCGGACACTTCGGCCGAATAGTCGTAGCGCAGCAGGGTGCCGCCGTCGGCGGGTTCGAGCGTCACCAGGCCGCTGCCGCTGGCGCTGCCGACCGCCGACAGGCCGGAGCCGGCCAGGCGCAGGCTGCGCGGCGGGTCGAGTTCGGACAGCGCCACTTCGGCCGCGTAGCGCGCCTTGATCATGCCCACGCCGACGCTGACATCGGCGCGGTAGCGGTGTTCGCCGGCCGGTTCCAGCGCGTTGCAGCCGGGGATGACCTTGGCCAGCGCGACCGGGTCGAGCAAGACCCGGAACACGGCCTCCGGCGGCGCCGCCAGCACCACTTCGCCGCGCGCGGACAGCGCCTTGCCGCCCTTGCCGCCTGCGGCAGGCGCGGGCGCCGGCATCGCCTGGCGCACCGCCGCGGATGGCGGCGGTTCGTCGGCGCCGATCAGCGCCATGACTTTCGACGGCGTCAGCGGGAGCACGATATCGGCCACGCCGAGCGCGTCGGCGACGGCATTGCCGATGCAGGGCGGGGTGCTCATATTGTTGCCTTCGCCGAGGCCTTTCGCGCCCAGCGGCGTGAACGGCGACGGCGTCTCGAGGTGGATGATGTGCGGCTCGGGCACCTCGCAGGTGGTCGGCACCAGGTAGTCGGCGAAGGTGCCGGACTGGAAGCTGCCGTCTTCGCCGTAGCGGAATTCTTCCATCAGCGCCGCCCCCAGCCCTTGGGCGAAGGCGCCGCGAATCTGGCCGTCGGCCAGCGCCGGATTCAGGATCTTGCCGGCGTCGTGGGTGGTGACGTATTTGTCGATCGTGACGCGGCCGGTGTGGCGGTCGATCTCGACCCCGCACACGTCGAAGGCGAAGCCATACGCGGCCGAGGTGTTGACGCGGTCGTCGTCGTCGGGCGCGCCCAACTGCGGCGCGCTCCAGAACGCGGTTTCGCGCAGGCCCAGCCCGACGCCCTCGGGCAGCAGCGCCGGCGCCCAGTGCGGGCTGGCGGCCATGCGCGGGAAGGGCAGGGCGCGCGCCGGGTCGTCCTTGACGTGCACGGCGCCGCCGGCGAACACGATGTCGGCGGCGTCGGCGCCCAGCTGCGGCGCGGCGATGGCGGCCAGCTTGTCGCGGATGCGCATGGCCGCCAGGTGCACGGTGCCGGCCACCGCGCCGGCGAAGCGGCTCGAATAATTGCCGGCGGCGACCGACCAGGCATCCTTCTGGGTGTCGAATTCGACGTTCACCGCGACCTGGTCGGGATCCACGCCCAGCACGTCGGCCACCACCTGGGCGCACACCGTGCGGTGGCCCTGGCCGGCCGGCGCCGAGGCGATCGTCACGTTGACGCCGCCCAGCGGATCGATGGCCACGGTGGCCGAGGCGATCGCGCCGTTCTTCGGCCCCACCTTGGCGCGCGTTTCCTTCGGCAGCACGGTGGTGATGTAGCCCATGTTCGAGATCGACGGCTCGATGATGGCGGCGAAGCCGATGCCGTACAGCCTGCCCTCGGCGCGCGCCCGTTCGCGTTTCGCGTACAGCGCGGCCAAGCCGCCTTCGCCGGCGACCAGCTCCAGCGCCCGCTGGTAGTTGCCCGAGTCGATCAGGGCGCCGGCTGCGGCCTGGTAGGGGAAGGCGTCGGCCGGGATGAAGTTGCGGCGGTACAGGTCGACCGGGTCGATGCCCAGTTCGACCGAGATGCGCTGCATCAGGCGTTCCAGCGCGAAGTACACCTGCGGGCCGCCGAAGCCGCGCACCAGGCCGGCGGGCGTCTTGTTGGTCAGCACCACGCGGTTGCGCACCGCCAGGTTCGGGATCGCATAGGCGCCGGTCAGGCAACCGTGCATGCGGTAGAAGGTCGCCGGCTCCGGCGCGCGCAGGTAGCCGCCGACGTCGTCGAACTGGTCGTAGTCGAGCGCCGTGATGCGCCCGTCGGCCTCGACCGCGGCGCGGATGGTGGACTGGCGGCTGGTGGCCGAGGTCAGGCCGCCCAGGTGCTCGAGGCGGTCTTCGACCCATTTCACCGGCGCCCCGGCCTTGCGCGACGCCAGGCACATCAGCACCGCATACTGGAACACCGCGTGCTTGACGCCGAAGCTGCCGCCCGAATCGCGGAAGGTGCGATGGCGCAGCTTGTGGCCCGGCACCCGCAGCGCCAGCGCCATCACCGTGTGCAGCGAGAACGGACCCATGAAGTTCGAGGCGACGTCATAGCCTTCCTCGGGCGACAGGTAGTCGGCGACCACCACCGCGCACTCGATCGGGGTGCACGAGTTGCGGGGGTAGCGCACGCTCAGTTCGACCGTGTGCGCGGCGCGGGCGAACGCCGCTTCCGGGTCGCCATAGCGGAAACTGCGGTCGCTCGCGACATTGCTGCCGACGCCATCGTGCAGCACCGGCGCGTCCGGCGCGATGGCGGCGTCGATTGAGGTGACCGGATCGAGCCGGGTATAGTCGACCACCAGCAGGTCGGCCGCATCCTCGGCCAGGTAGCGGGTGTCGGCGACGACCACCGCGACCGGCTCGCCGGCATAGCGCACCCGTTCGCGCGCCAGCGCCCACATTTCCATCGACGCCTTGACGCCGACGACGAACGGTTTCGACCAGTCGGCCAGGTCGTCCCCGGTCAGCACCGCGCGCACGCCCGGCGCCTGCTCGGCCCGGGTGCTGTCGATGCCGTTGATGAGGGCGTGGGCGTGCGGCGCCCGGACGATCGCCGCGTGCAGCGTGCCGGGCTTGACGCCGACGTCGTCGCCGAACTGGCCGCGGCCGGTCAGCAGCGACACGTCTTCGATGCGTTGCAGCGAACGCCCGACGAAGGGCGCCGGCGCTTGCCGCTCGAGGGAACGAGGGCTCGTGGTGTGCATGCTGTCAGGCTCCAGGGGCGGCAGGTTCGTCGAGCTTGCCGATGGTTTCGGGAACGATCAGGGCGCCGATCAGGAAGATCACGCTGATACCCGCAAGGAACAGCGCCAGCGACATCGGCACGTCGGACGGCATGGGCGAGGCCAGCGACACGAAGGTCGGCAGCACGCCGCCGATGGCGAAGCCGATATTCCAAGACAGGCCGGTGCCGGTGGCGCGGATCTCGGTCGGGAAGCGTTCGTTCAGGAAGATCAGGATCGGCGCATAGCCCATGCTGCCGAGCATGCTGAACACGATGACGTAGACGGCCAGCGTGAAGGTGTCGGTCACGCCAGGCATCAGCAGCGCGATGGCGGGCAACATGATCAGGCGCAGCACGCCGACCCACACGAAGGTCTTCTTGCGGCCGATGAAGGTACTGATGTGGCCAGTAGCGATCGACGCGATGATGACGCCGACGCTGGCCAGCATCAGGATGAAGCCGGCGGTCTCGGAAGGCGTGCCGTTGACCACTTTCAGGAAAGTCGGCAGGAAGCCCGAGGTCAGGTAGTAGCCGGCGCCGCCGCCCAGGGTCAGCAGCAGGTTGACCAGCAGGACGTTACGGTACTTGCCGGTGAACAGGGTGCGGATCGGGTTGGCGGTCGGCGCGGCGGTGGCCTTGTTGCGCGCCTTTTCCGCCTGCAGCTTCTTGAACATCGGCGACTCTTCGAGCTTGCCGAAGATGGTGATGCCGAGCACCGCGCTGATGATGCCGGTGAAGAACATCCAGCGCCAGCCCCACTCGTCGAACTGCTCGCCCGGGAAGATCGAGGACAGGACCCAGAACGTGAACGACGCGAACAGGGCGCCCAGGCCGGCGCCGCCGCCGCCGATCAGGCCCGAAACCGCCCCGCGCCAGCGCGGCGACACCGATTCGGTGCCGATGGTGTGGGTCGATGCGACCACGCCGCCCACGAAGACGCCCTGGACCAGGCGCAGGATGATGAACAGCACCGGCGCCATGACGCCGATGCTGGCCACCGTCGGCAGCAGGCCGAAGGCGGCGGTGGAGACGCCGACGCCGATCATCGAGGCGATCATGGCGGCCTTGCGGCCCTTGCGGTCGGCGTAGGAGCCGAACAGCGCCGAGCCGAGCGGGCGCATCAGCAGGGTGACGCCGAACGAGGCGTACACCGCCGCCAGCGACAGCATCGCGTGCTCGGAAGGAAAGAACAGGCGGCCGATGATCGGCGCCACGTACAGCAGGATGAACAGGTCGTACAGGTCGAGCGACCAGCCGACGCACGAGGCCACCACGGCCCTGAACGTGTTGCGGTCGTTCTCCTTTGCGGTCATTACAGTATCGGATGATGCCAGCGCCATGGTTGTCTCCTGTTGAATGGTTATGGTCCCGGCGCCTCGGGGCGCCGTGGTGGTGGTCTCGACTGCGTGCGTGCCGTCTGCTGCGGGCCTCAGTAAGCCTCCGCCAGGGCCGGTTCGCGCGGCACGTCGCCGTTGCGGCCGCGTGCGCGAATGGCGTCGGCGATTTTCTCGGCCATCATGATCGTGGGGATATTGGTGTTCGCCGAAGGCAGGCTCGGCATCAGTGAAGCGTCGACCACGCGCAGGCCGGCCACGTCGTGCACGCGGCCTTCGGCATCGGTCACCGCGGCCGGGTCGTCGACGGCGCCCATGCGGCAGGTGCCGCTGGCATGCCAGACGCCGAACACCGCCTTGCGGATGAAGGCATGCAGCGCCCCGTCGTCGGCCAGCAGCGCGCCCATGCGCTGGCCGCCGGTCACGAAACGCTCGATGATCCAGCGCCGCAGCGGCGCCGGAGTGTCGAGCGCCAGTCCCAGCGCCTTCGTCAGCAGCGCGTTGGCCGGCGTCACGCGGCTCAGCGCCTTGACGCGCGGCGAGAACGAGGCCGGGAAGAAGTCGCCGGCATGGTGGTGCAGCTCGCTGCCCATGACAACCGCGGCCAGTTTGCGCACCCCGATCGCCATGCGCAGCAGGTCGCGTTCGTCGCTCAGCAGGTTGAGGTCGATCTCGGGCGGCGCGAGCGGATCGGGCGAGGCGATGCGCACCTGGCCGCGCGAGAACGGCCGGTTACACCACAGGAAGAACAGGCCGAGGCGGTTGCCGAGCGCATGCCAGGCGGCGCGGGTCGAGCTCGACATATACATGTCGGACGCGTCGCAGCCGGCCAGCCCGGAGGAGAAGCGCGCCGCCGTCATGCTGGCGCGGCGGCGCGCCAGCGGCATGCGGAATTCGGGCGCCAGGAAATGGCAGAAGGTGAGCGAAGGGTGGTCTTGCAGGTTGCGGCCGACGCCGGGTCGGTTGGCCACGACCGCGATGCCGAGCCGGCCGAGGGCGGCGGCGTCGCCGATGCCGGCGTGCAGCAGCAGGGCGGGCGACTGCAACGCTCCCGCGCACAGAATCACCTCGCGCGCGTCGATATGTAATGGATGCCCGGCGCCGTCGCGCGCCTGCACGCCACATGCCGTGCGGCCGGCCATGACGACGCGCTCGACCCTCAGGCCCGCATGGATGCGCAGGTTCGGCCGCGCCCGCGTCGCCGCGTCCAGGTAGCCGGCGGCGCTCGATACGCGGCGGTCGTCGATGTTCGAGAACGCCGCCGGAAACATCCCATCGCGAAAGTCGGCGTTCTGGTCGTCCATGTAGGCGAGGCCGTTGGCTTGCATGCCGCCGGCGAACGCGTGGCAGAAGCGCGGCCAGTCGGCGCGGGCGATGCGGCGGATCGGAATCGGACCGCGGTCGCCGTGCAGCGGCGAGGCGCCGAAATCGAGATCGCGTTCGAGCTTGCGGAAGTAAGGCAGCACCTCGTTCCAGCTCCAGCCCGCGGCGCCCTGGCTGGCCCAGCCGTCGTAGTCGCGCGGCAGGCCGCGGTTGGCCGCCTGGACATTGATGCTGGAGCCGCCGCCCATCACGCGGCCCTGCTCATAGGTCTTTAGCGGCGAGGTCGGGGTGGCGCGCGCCTTGAGGTCCGGCCAGATGAAGCGGTCGCCGCAGAACAGCGGCATCGGGTAGCTGTCGAGGATCTCGGCCGGCTCGGCGCCTGGTGGGGTGTCGCTGCCGGCCTCGATCAGCGCGACCCGCACGGCGGGGTCTTCGGACAGGCGGTTGGCCAGCACGCAACCGGCAGAGCCGCCGCCGACGATCAGGTAATCATAGTTTTCACTTGCCTTGCTCACACATGTCTCCTTGCCGTGCAACATCGCCGGTGTTCGTCGTGTTGCTACTTGTATGCAAGAAGATTAACGTGGAATCTTTATCTATTCTAATAATGTTTAATGATCCGTAATATCAAACTTTATGATAGTTCCGTGTTCAAGTTCTCGGTCGTGCCGGCGCCGAAAATGAATTGGCCGCCGGCAGCAATGACCTCTGCGCTGCGCTCGCGGTGGGGGGAATGCCCGCAGCCGGGCAAGACCAGCAGGCGCGTATCCGGAACGAGGCGCGCGATCGTGTAGACCTGATCGAGCGTGCCGTAGGGGTCGTCCTCGCCCTGGATCGCCATCAGCGGGGCCGTGATCGCCGCCACGTCCGCACGGATGTCCCAGTCGCGGAAGGCGGGGTCGAGCCAGATGTCGTTCCACCCGCGGAACGCCGCATCGACGTCGGCATGGTAGGGCGCCAGCCGCGCGCGCAGCGAACCGTCGCGGTAGGCGTCGCGCGCCGCCGCGATGGCTTGCAGCGCGCAATCCTCGACGTACAGATGGGGCGCGGCGACGATCAGCCCGCTCAGCTCGGCGCTGTGGCGCGCCGCGTACAGCAGGGCGATCGAGGCGCCGTCGCTGTGGCCGAAGAGCCAGGGTTTCACGATGCCCAGTTGGGCAAGCAGCGCGGGCAGGACTTCATGCGCCTGCTGGTGCAAATAGTCCGGCGTCAGGGCGGCGGTGCGGGCGCTCGAGCGGCCGTAGCCGAAGCGCGAGAACACGAGTCCGCGCAACCCGTGTGCGCGGCAAAATTCATCGGGAAAGTTCTTCCAGTGTGAGACGGATCCGAGACCTTCGTGCAGGAACACGACGGTCGGGGCCGGCGACGCGGGGGCGCCGACCCACTGCGCTTCCAGCTGGATGCGCTGATCGCGCCAGCGAAGGTCGACGAAGAACGGTTGATGGTCTGGCATGGGCTGTGTCATGGTGAACATGCTACCGCAAGCACGACATCGCCTGCGCCAGGCGCCGTTCAGTCGTCGAGGCGATAGCTGCGCAACTGAAACACCATCCTGCCGTCTTCGCGTTCGCAGACGCCGGCCATCGTTTCACCGGGGCGCAGCGTCATGCTCAGCCTGCTGCCATCGTTCTTGTCGGCACAGGCCTCGTGCATGGCGTCGGGGATCGCGGGGAGGATGAGTGCGGCCGGCGCTACGGGTGCGATCGGTGCGACTGGCGGCAGAGGCACGCTGCGCACGGCCTGCAGGCGTGCAAGCTCGGTCGATATCCGGGCGCGCCGCTCCGCGGCGGGAATGAACATCCAGTCGCCGCGCCGCCCATACTGGCGCGCGAGGGACGCCGACAACTCGTCCAGGCGGTCGAGTTCGATGGCTTGCGCATAGTCGCCGAAGTGCTGCATGACGTTTTGCCGCAGCAACAGAACACCCGCTGCTATCAAAGACGTGAGCAAATGTGCTCAGCGTCTTCTTCCTGCCCCGAACCGTCCTGCTGACCGCATTCGTACCTGACAGGCGTTACTTTCCCGCCTCCCACCGGCAACATGCCGGTGGCAGTATCTGACGTCGCCGCCAGATTCGCCACGGGTAGCGCCGATCGTGCCGCACAGGCACCGGTGGCGAGCCGCATCTCATTTGTATAGTGCAGTAGGCAAGTATGGCGTCCCATCTACGTCCCCATTTGCTGCGCTTGGTTTTCGCGCCATAGATGAGCACTCTGATAGTGATCCGCTTTGCCAGCTTACGTATCATCAGACCTCAAAACCGCGACTAGAGTTCCGCTCCCGCCACTGTCAGAATGTCCAGCAGGACGGCGCCGAACAAAGATATCCGATGCCAATGTTCATGTGTTGGCGTGGAAATTCGAGCCGACTAAAGTAGCCAATTCATGCTGTTCAAGTTCTATTTTCATAATTATTCTTCTATAAATTGATCGATCCATAATAGATTTTTCTTTCAGGATGACGGCCAATGCCGGTAGTCCGGCAAGGCCCGGTCCTACAAGCCGACTGCCGTATTTTGGTGTTCAGACCGATATTGGAGGCCTACCATGAGGTCCTTCGAGTCAGCTTACTGCTGGCATTTTCTTCATCATGTAAGGAGGCAATCATGGCAAACAAGTCGCAAAACAACAACCCGCAAGGTAACAACCAGTTCACCAAGCAAGGTAGCCAGCAGAGCGGCAACCAGGGTAATCAGGGCAACCAGGGCGGCAGCGGCAACCAGGGTTTCGCATCGATGGATCCACAGCGCCAGCGTGAAATCGCCAGCGAAGGCGGCCGCGCGGCGCACGCATCGGGCAATGCGCACGAGTTCAATTCGCAGGAAGCACGCGAGGCCGGTTCGATGAGCCACAAGAACGATGGCAACAAGCAGAGCGGCAATCAGGGTGGCGCCAACCAGGGCAGCAACCAGCAGAGCGGCCAACGCGGCGGCTCGTCCGAGCAGCATGCCCAGGCCGGCCGTCAAAGCCACAAGAACGACAACCGCTGACCGCCTTGAGGCGCCAGCTTGATCGATCCGCCGGCATTGCCGGCGGTTCTGTTTGACGTCTAGTAGACGTCGCGCCGGTAGCGGCCATCCGCTGCCATGGCGTCGACCGTATCGAGTCCGAGCGCCGACACGAGCGCATCGTGCACGCCGCCGGCCATGCCTTGCAGGCTGCCGCAGACATAGACCGCCGCGCCATCCGCGACCCAGCGGCGCAGTTCTTCCTGGTGCGCATCCACCAGGTGCTGCACGTAGCGCGCCTTGCCCTCGTCGCGTGAAAACGCCAGGTCGAGCCGCGCCAGCATGCCGCCATCGCGCCATGCTTCCAGTTCCTCCCGGAACAGGAAATCGTGGGCCGCATTGCGTTCGCCGAACAGCAGCCAGTTGCGGTGCATGCCGGCATCGATGCGGGCCTTGAGCAGCGACCGCAATCCTGCCAGGCCACTGCCGTTGCCGATCGCAATCAGGGGCCGCCCCGCATTCGTGCCCAGCCGGAAGCGCGCATGGGCGCGCACGCGGAGGCGAATCGTGTCGTCCTGGTCCGCGCACACGCACAGCCAGCCGGATGCCGCGCCCGGCGTGCCGTCCGCGCGCGTCTGCAGACGTACCAGCAGTTCGAGCCGGCCTTCGCCCGGCACCGACGCGATCGAATATTCGCGCGGATGGCTCGGGTCGAGCGGCGCGCTGACCTGGGCCAGGTCGCCGGCTTCCCAGGCGGGCAGCGCGCCGGCGCGCGGCGCCAAGGAGATACGGTACAGCGGCGCCCCGGCGCTGCCGGGATTGAGGTGGATGCGGCTGGCGATGCGCCATTCGCCGTAGGCGGGCGCTTCCCAGTCAGGCGCATCGCTGGTGCCGGCCAGGTGGCTCAGGTGGTGCTGCCATGCGGCCAGCGCCGCGGGCGCGCCGCGGTCGACGTCGATCCGGTCGAACAGCGCCGTAGCGCCGCGCTCGCGCAGCCAGGCATCCAGCGCGCGGCCGAAGCCGCAGTAATGGGAATACGTTGCATCGCCCAGCGCCAGCACGCCGTAGTGCAGGTGCGACAGCTCTAGCGCCTGGCCCATCGTGTGGCCGGCGAAGCGCGCGGCCGTGTCGGGCGCATCGCCTTCGCCGTAGGTGCTGCAGATGAACAGCACGCGCGAGGCGGCCGCCAGCTGGGCGCCGTCCAGCGTCGACATGCAGACGGCGCGTGCGTCGAGGCCGCCCAAGGCCAGGGTGGCGGCGGTGCGTTCGGCCAGGAATTCGGCGCTGCCGGTCTGGCTGGCGTGGACCACGAGCCAGTCGGCCGCGCCGCCGGCAGCCCGGGTGCGCACCAGACGGCTGCGCCAGATGCCGAGGCACATCGCCAGATAGACGCAGGACAGCGCGAGCGCGCCGCCCAAGCGCAGAGGGTCGATCGTCAACATCATTGCAGCAGGGCGCGCCAGTCGCTGGACGTGGTTTCGAGCAGGCCGCCCGGTGCGCGCACCAGGAAGCGCGCCGCGATGCCGCGCGCCTCGGCGAAGGCCAGGCCGTCTTGCGGGCCCAGCACGGTGAGCGCGGTGGACAGCGCATCGGCCGCCATGCAGGTTGGCGCCAGCACCGTCACCGACGCGACGCCGTCCACAACCGGATAGCCGCTGCGCGGATCGAGGGTGTGCGCGGCGCGCCGGGCGCCGTGTTGAAAGTAGCGGCGGTAGTCGCCCGAGGTGGCGATCGCCAGGCCATGCAGGGCGACCACGGCCTGGGTGGCGCCAGCGTCGGCATTGTCCGCATCCGGAACCCCTTCGATCTCCACCCACCACGGTTCGCCATTGGCCTTGGCGCCGGCGCCGCGCAGCTCGCCGCCGGCTTCGACCACATAGTGGCGCACGCTGCGCTGTTCGAGGCAGCGCGCCATGCAGTCGACCGCATAGCCTTTGGCGACGGAAGAGAAATCGAGGAGGGCGCCGCCCGGCTGCAGCAGGCGGCGCGTGGCGCGGTCCAGCAGCGGTTGACTGGCGCCGCGCTGCGCCAGCGCGGCCCCGATCGCTGCCGCATCCGGTGCGTAGAAGCCGGCCTGGTCGTAGCGCCGGGTGGCGCCGAAGCCCCACAGGTTCACCAGCTGGCCGCCGGCCGGGTCGTAGGCGCCGCCGCTGTCTTCATGCACCCGCAGCGCGTAATCGGCGACGTCGAAGAAGTGCGGCGGCAGCGCATGCCAGCTGCCGGCCGGGGCCTGGTTGTAGCGCGACAGCAGGGAATCGGGCTCCCAGTGACTCATCTGCGCGACGATCTCATCCAGTTCACGCTGCAGGGCAAGCGTCAAGGCAGCGCCGTCGGCGCCGGGCGGCAGCATCAGCCGCGCCGACCAGCCGGTGCCCATCGCCGTGCCCGAGGTCGTGTACAGGGTGCTGCCGCCGGGCGGCAGCGCCATGTCGACTTCCAGCGGAACGAGAACGTCGCGCATCCGGATTACTGCGGCAGGACTTCGAGCGTGGCCGCGTAGCTGTAGCGCTTGGCGCCCGGCTGCGGTTTTCCTTCGCCGAACGGGAAGCCGGCGCTGAGCCAGTACATATTCGCCGCCGGCACGGTGAACGACGCTTCGCCCTTGGCGTCGGTCGTCAAGCGCTGCTCGCCGGAGGAACCGCGGTACTTGACGGTGCCCTGCACGATGCTGAACGGCAGGTTGGCGACCGGCTTGCCGTCGAGGTGGAAACGCACGCGGATCGGCTCGCCGACGCGCAGGTCGGACGGATTGGTCAGCGGGATCATTTCCAGGCCTTCGCCGGTCGGCTTGAGGGCGGTGTCGCTGAGCTTGTTGGCCGAGACGAAGGTCTCGTTGCGCGAGTGGACGGCAGTCGTTTGCACATCAACGGCGCCGGCGGGAATCGCGACCGCCGGGCTGCCGGCGGCGCCGCGGAAGCGCTTGGTCTCGCCGCCCAGCTTGTAGCTGCCCATCACGTTGTTGTTGACGATCGACAGGCGATAGGTGCCGTCCTTCGGCAGGCGCAGGTCGAGCGTGCTGCGGTACTTGCCGACCACGGCGCCTTCGGCCTTGGCTTGCACGCCGTCCGGATCGGTGATCACCAGGTTGTCCAGGCGCAGCGGGTGGTGGTTGAACTCGAACACCTCGTTCGAGATCGCGGCATCGATCGTGACCCAGGCTTCCTTCGAATCGACCATGGCGGTATTCGGCAGGATCCAGGCGCGGTGGGCCTGGGCGGTCAGCGAGGCGCCGGCGAGCATCAGGCCGACGATGGCGGCTTTGTAGAATGTGTTCTGTTGCATGGGGTTCTCCTGATGGTGGTTGTCGTTATTGGATCTGGAGCGACACGGCGCCCAGTTCGTCCTTGCCGGCCGCGTTCGCCGCCAGCTTGCCCTTGCCGGCCCAGGTGAACGGCACCTTGACCACTTCGCGTCCGCCCGCCTCGCGCGCCGCTTCCACCACCAGCTTGTATTCACCGGGCGGCAGCTTGTCGATGCCATACCTGGCGCCGGCGAACTTCATGGTGTGGGTGCCGGGCGCGCGGGTGGCGCCGCTGACGCCGTCGATCGGCAGGGCGGCGTCGCGCCCCGCCTTGCGCCACCAGGTGCGCAAGTCCTTGACCCATTTCTCGCCGCCCTTGTCCTTCATCTTGACGTCGTACAGCACGGCCAGGTTGGAGGCGATGCCCTGGTCGGCATTCTCGATCCAGATCGCCACATAGGGCTTGTGATACTCGGCCACGTTCAGCTGCGGCACGTCGAACTTGACGGATAGGTCGGCGCCCATGGCCCAGCCGGACGCGAGCGGGAGGGTGAGGGCGAGCGAATGGGACAGTTTCATTCTTGGTCTTCTCTCGGTAGGTGGATCAGTGGACGAACAGGAGGGCCAGCACGATCGGCAGCACGATGCCGAAACCGACCACCGGCCAGGTCGACGGCCGCTTGGCCGCGTGATACTTCAGGATCAGGAAACCGGTAATGCAGAACACCACGCAGGCCACGGCGAAGAGGTCGATGAACCAGCTCCAGACCACGCCCGTGTTGCGGCCCTTGTGCATGTCGTTGAGCCACGAGATCCAGCCGCGGTCGGTCTTTTCGAACTCGGCGCTGCCGTCGACCGCGATGCGCAGCCAGGCGTCGCCGCCGGGACGGGGCAGGGCGACATACGCGTCTTCCTCGCTCCACTCGGCGCGCTTGCCGCGCACGTCGACCGGGAAGGCGCCATTGGTCCAGTCCGCGATCTCGCTCGGCAGCGGCACTTCGGCGTCGACGTGGTCTTCGGCAAAGGCCTGCAGCTGGACGCGCAGCGGCTCGGGCAGCGTCGCCTTCAGGCGCGTGACGACGGGCTTGGCCTCGATCAGCGTGGCGTTGTTCAGCGTCAGCCCGGTAAAACTGAACAGCAGCATGGCCATCAGGCAGATGGCCGAACTGATCCAATGCCATTGATGCAACTGCTTGAGCCACATAGCGCGGCGAGCGCCGGGCAGGGCGGTCCCAGCCGCGGCGGCGGCAGGCGCGGGCTCGGCCTTGATGGCCGGCTCGGCTTTATTCTTGAGAGGAGTTGCGGAAGAAGGCATCTTTAAATGATAACGATTATCATTTACATGGTCAACTCAGCAATGAGCGCAATGCGGGATTCGTTCCAAAAGTGCGACTCAGAAATACACATTTTGTAATAAATAATTTCTTGGAAGGGAGTCTGCCCTGGCCGAGATCATGCGTTACAATAATGTGCGCAAATTGGCAGGATTTTGCACACGTATTTTTTAGTACCGAACAGTCCTTCCCCCACAACTTGATGTCTTGAAGTGCAATCCGCTAACCGGTCAGGCCGTGTCGCGGAAGGTTTTAAACAACCCGCCCAAACCTCGCGAAGCGCGAAAAGAAAGGTGAGCAAGAATGATGCAACAATATAACGCCAACTCCTACCTGTTCGGCGGCAATGCCCCGTACGTGGAAGAGTTGTACGAGGCCTATCTGGATAATCCGACCTCGGTGCCCGAAAACTGGCGCGCCTACTTCGACCAGATGCAACACGTGCCGGCAGTCGACGGCTCGAACCGCCCCGATGTGGTGCATTCCTCGGTGGTGGCCTCGTTCGCGGAACGCGCCAAGCAGGGCCCGATCCGTACCGTCGTCGCTTCGGCCGACTCCGAACTGGGCCGCAAACGCGTCGCCGTCACCCAGATCACCGCCGCCTACCGCTACCTCGGTTCGCGCTGGGCCAACCTGGACCCGCTGCAGCGCCAGGAACGCCCACCCCTCCCAGAGCTCGACCCCGCCTTCTACGGCTTCACCGAAGCCGACCTCGACACCGTTTTCAATATCAGCAACACCTATTTTGGCCAGGAAACCGCGCCGCTGCGCGACATCCTGAACATGTTGCGTGATACGTACACCCGTTCGATCGGCGCCGAGTTCATGTACATCAGCGATCCGACCGAAAAGCGCTGGCTGCAAGAGCGTCTGGAATCGATCCGCTCGACCCCGACTTTCAGCGGCGAGAAGAAAAAGCACATCCTCGAGCGCCTGACCGCGGCCGAAGGCCTGGAACGCTACCTGCACACCAAGTACGTCGGCGCCAAGCGCTTCTCGCTGGAAGGCGGCGAATCGTTCATCGCCTCGATCGACGAAGTGATCCAGCGCGCCGGTGAAAAAGGCATCCAGGAAATCGTGATCGGCATGGCCCACCGCGGCCGCCTGAACGTCCTGGTCAACACCCTGGGCAAGAGCCCGGCCGACCTGTTCGAAGAATTCGAAGGCAAGCACGCCGACGACCTGCCGGCAGGCGACGTGAAATACCACCAGGGCTTCTCGAGCGATATCTCGACCCCGGGCGGCCCGGTCCACCTGTCGCTGGCGTTCAACCCATCCCACCTCGAGATCGTCAACCCGGTCGTCGAAGGCTCGGTCAAGGCGCGCATGATGCGTCGCGGCGACAAGAAGGGCAAGGAAGTGCTGCCAATTCTGGTGCACGGCGATGCCGCGTTCGCCGGCCAGGGCGTGGTCATGGAAACCCTGAACCTGGCGCAGACCCGCGGCTATGGCACCGGCGGCACCGTCCACATCGTCATCAACAACCAGATCGGCTTCACCACCTCGGATCCACGCGACGCGCGCTCGACCCTGTACTGCTCGGACGTCGTCAAGATGATCGAAGCGCCGGTGCTGCACGTGAATGCCGACGATCCTGAAGCCGTCGTGCTGGCCAGCCAGATCGCCCTCGACTACCGCGCCGAGTTCGGCAAGGACGTCGTGGTCGACATCATCTGCTACCGCAAGCTGGGCCACAACGAGCAGGACACCCCGGCGCTGACCCAGCCGCTGATGTACAAGAAGATCGCCAAGCACCCGGGCACCCGCAAGCTGTACGCCGAGAAGCTGGCCGCGCAAGGCACCATCGAAGCCGACGGCGGCGACAAGCTGGTGGCCGCCTACCGCGACGCCATGGATGCAGGCAAGCACACGGTCGATCCGGTGCTGACCAACTTCAAGGGCAAGTACGCCGTCGACTGGGCGCCGTTCCTGAACAAGAAGTGGACCGATGCCGCCGACACCGCGGTGCCGGTCACCGAACTGAAGCGCCTGGCCGAACGCATCACCAAGGTTCCGGAGGGTTTCAAACCACACTCGCTGGTTGAAAAAGTGCTGGCCGACCGCGCCGCCATGGGCCGCGGCGAAGTGAACCTCGACTGGGGCATGGGCGAGCACCTGGCCTTCGCCTCGCTGCTGTCGTCGGGCTATGCGATCCGCCTGTCGGGCCAGGACGCCGGCCGCGGCACCTTCGTGCACCGCCACGCCGTGCTGCACGACCAGAACCGCGAGCGCTGGGACCAGGGCATCTACCTGCCGCTGGCCAATATCTCCGACAACCAGGCCGACTTCACCGTGATCGACTCGGTGCTGTCCGAAGAGGCGGTGCTGGGCTTCGAATACGGCTTCTCGACCGCCGAACCGAACACCCTGACCATCTGGGAAGCCCAGTTCGGCGACTTCGTCAACGGCGCGCAAGTCGTCATCGACCAGTTCATCGCCTCGGGCGAAGTGAAGTGGGGCCGCGCCTCGGGCCTGGTCATGATGCTGCCGCACGGCTACGAAGGCCAGGGTCCGGAGCACTCGTCGGCCCGTATCGAGCGCTTCCTGCAACTGTGCGCCGACAACAATATGCAAGTGGTGCAGCCGACCACGGCCGCCCAGATCTTCCACCTGCTGCGCCGCCAGATGGTGCGCCAGTTCAGGAAGCCGCTGGTGATCTTCACGCCGAAGTCGCTGCTGCGTAACAAGGATGCCGGCTCGCCGCTGACCGACCTGACCAAGGGCGGTTTCCAGACCGTCATCGGCGAATGCGACGACAAGATCGACGCAGGCAAGGTCAAGCGCGTGATCGTGTGCTCGGGCAAGGTTTATTACGACCTGGTCAACGCACGCAAGACGCGTAACAGCGCCGACACCGCGATCATCCGTATCGAGCAGATGTATCCGTTCCCGCACAAGTCGTTCGCCGCCGAACTCAAGAAGTTCCCGAACGCGACCGAAGTGGTGTGGGCGCAGGACGAGCCGCAGAACCAGGGTCCATGGTTCCAGATCCAGCACAACATCTTCGAAGGCATGGAAGATGGCCAGCGCCTGGCCTACGCCGGTCGCGCCGCGTCGGCATCGCCGGCCGTGGGTTATGCGGACAAGCACATCGCCCAGCAAAAAGAACTGCTGGAGACCGCGTTCTCGAAACTCAAGGGTTTCATCCTGACCAAGTAATCACGGCCGGGTAAGTAAAACCACGCCCCCCGCGTCCCGTGCGCGGGGGCACTTGCAAAGAATAATTACTGGAGTTTTAAAAAATGGCACAAATCGAAGTCAAGGTACCTGTTCTGTCGGAATCCGTTGCTGAAGCAACCCTGCTGTCGTGGCACAAGAAAGTCGGCGAGTCCGTGTCGCGCGACGAAAACATGATCGACATCGAGACCGACAAGGTGGTCCTGGAACTGCCGGCGCCGAGCGCCGGCGTGATCGTGCAACTGCTGAAAGCCGACGGCGATACCGTCGTCGCCAACGAAGTCATCGCGATCATCGATACCGAAGCATCGGCGCAGACCAGCCCGATCTCCGTCAAGGCCGTTCCATCGGCAGCGCCGAACGCCCCGATCGCTGCGCCGGCCGCCGCGCCAGCCGCTGATCAGTCGAAAGCCGGCGTCGCCATGCCGGCCGCCGCCAAGATCCTGGCCGACAACAATATGAGCGCTTCGAACGTCGAAGGCTCGGGCCGCGATGGCCGCGTGACCAAGGGCGATGCCCTGGCCGCCGTCGCCGGCAAGCCAGCCGCCGCACCTGCCGCTGCACCGGCCGCCGCGCCGAAGGCAGCCCTGCAGCAAGTCGCTGCTCCTGCACCAGCCAACCTGGGCGACCGTCCGGAAGAGCGCGTGCCGATGAGCCGCCTGCGCGCCCGTATCGCCGAGCGCCTGCTGCAATCGCAGTCGACCAACGCCATCCTGACCACCTTCAACGAAGTGAACATGGCTCCGGTCATGGAACTGCGTAACAAGTACAAGGACAAGTTCGAGAAAGAACACGGCGTCAAGCTGGGCTTCATGTCCTTCTTCGTCAAGGCCGCCGTCGCCGCGCTGAAGAAGTACCCGATCCTGAACGCCTCGGTCGACGGCAACGACATCATCTACCACGGCTACTTCGACATCGGCATCGCCGTCGGTTCGCCACGTGGCCTGGTGGTGCCGATCCTGCGCAACGCCGACCAGATGTCGATCGCCGAAATCGAGAAGAAGATCGGTGAGTTCGGCCAGAAAGCCAAGGACGGCAAGCTGACCCTGGACGACCTGTCGGGCGGCACCTTCTCGATCTCGAACGGCGGCGTGTTCGGCTCGATGCTGTCGACCCCGATCATCAACCCACCGCAGTCGGCGATCCTGGGCGTGCACGCGACCAAGGACCGCGCCGTCGTCGAGAACGGCCAGATCGTCATCCGTCCGATGAACTACCTGGCAATGTCGTACGACCACCGCATCATCGACGGCCGCGAAGCCGT
Source organism: Massilia timonae CCUG 45783 (assembly GCF_000315425.1). Classification (GTDB taxonomy): domain Bacteria; phylum Pseudomonadota; class Gammaproteobacteria; order Burkholderiales; family Burkholderiaceae_D; genus Telluria; species Telluria timonae. Next base: position 109,462 of record NZ_JH992923.1, read on the forward strand.
GCTGGGCCTGGTCGCGATGAAGGACGCGCTGGAAGATCCGGCCCGCCTGCTGCTGGACCTGTAATTCTCGTCACGTGCCGGCGCCGCCATGGCGGCGCCGGCTTGCTGTTTGCCGGAGAACGCCATGTTGTCAGACGAAATCAAGCGGCTGCACGAGTTGCACCAGGCCGGCGCGCTGTCGGATGCCGAGTTCGAGCAGGCCAAGGCGCGCATCCTGTCGGGTGCGTCGACCGTGAGCCTCAATAAGGAACCGCCGGCCACCGAGCGGATCTCCTTCGACCAGCACCGCGACGACCTGCTGAGCGGCCTGCGCCGCTCGCGGCTCGACCGCTGGCTGGGCGGCGTGTGCGGCGGCCTGGCGCGCACCTACGGTCTCGAATCGTGGGTCTGGCGCCTGATCTTCGTGCTGTTCGTCCTGACGTTCGGCTTCGGCATCCTGATATACCTGCTGCTGTGGGTATTCATTCCGGAAGAATAAAAAGGAATCAAAGTAATGAGCGATAAACAATTTGACGTCGTCGTGATCGGCGGCGGTCCTGGCGGCTACATCGCCGCCATCCGCGCAGCCCAGCTGGGCTTCAAGACCGCCTGCATCGACGAGTGGAGCAACGCCGCCGGCAAGCCTGCCCCGGGCGGCACCTGCACCAACGTCGGCTGCATCCCGTCGAAGGCGCTGCTGCAATCGTCGGAACACTTCGAACACGCCGGCCACGCCTTCGCCGACCACGGCATCAAGGTCTCGGGCCTGGAGCTCGACCTGGGCACCATGCTCAAGCGCAAGGACACCATCGTCAAGCAGAACAACGACGGCATCCTGTTCCTGTTCAAGAAGAACAAGGTCACCTTCTTCCACGGCCGCGGCGCCTTCGCCGGCAAGGCGGAAGGCGACGCTGGCTACACCATCAACGTCAGCGGCCCGACCACCGACACCATCAGCGCCAAGAACGTGGTCGTCGCGACCGGTTCGAACGCACGCCAGCTGCCGGGCGCGGAATTCGACGAGAAACTGATCCTGTCGAACACCGGCGCCCTGGCGATCGACGCCGTGCCGGGCAAGCTCGGCGTGATCGGCGCCGGCGTCATCGGCCTGGAAATGGGCAGCGTGTGGCGCCGTGTCGGCGCCGACGTCACGGTGCTGGAAGGCCTGCCGACCTTCCTGGGCGCGGTCGACGAGCAGATCGCCAAGGAAGCGCACAAGCTGTTCACCAAGCAGGGCCTGAAGATCAACCTTGGCTGCAAGATCGGCGCGATCACCAAGGGCGCCAACGACGTCACCGTGGAATACGCCGATTCGACCGGCGCCGAACAGAAGGCTACCTTCGACCGCCTGATCATCTCGATCGGCCGCGTGCCGAACACCAACGGCCTCGGCATCGAGACCGTGGGCCTGCAGCTCGATGAGCGCGGCTTCGTGGTGGTCGACGACGAATGCCGCACCAGCCTGCCGGGCGTGTGGGCGGTGGGCGACGTCGTGCGCGGCCCGATGCTGGCGCACAAGGCCGAGGAAGAGGGCGTGGCGGTTGCCGAGCGCATCGCCGGCCAGCATGGCCACGTCAACTTCAACACGATTCCATGGGTGATCTACACCTCGCCGGAAATCGCGTGGGTCGGCAAGACCGAACAACAGCTGAAGGCCGAAAAGATCGCCTACAAAGCGGGAACGTTCCCGTTCATGGCGAATGGTCGTGCGCGCGCGCTGGGCGACACCTCGGGCATGGTCAAGTTCCTGGCCGATGCCACCACCGATGAAATCCTGGGCGTGCACATCGTCGGCCCGATGGCCTCCGAGCTGATCTCGGAAGCCGTGGTCGCGATGGAGTTCAAGGCGTCGTCGGAAGACATCGCCCGCATCTGCCACGCGCACCCGTCGCTGTCGGAAGCGACCAAGGAAGCCGCGCTGGCAGTCGACAAGCGTTCGCTGAACTTCTAAGCAAACAGGAGCATTCGTCGGCACCGTGGACGCGGCGCCGGCGAACGGTATCCCGTAATGTGGGCGGGTTTCCCCGCCCACATTACGTTTACAGCGGTAAGAATATGAATGTCCAAGAGTATTACCAGCACGCGCTGAACGAGCGCGGCTTCAAGTCAGACCCGGCGCAACAGATGGCGGTGGACCGCCTGCAACAGGCGTACGACGACTGGGTCCACTACAAGGCCCAGCGGTCGTCCGCTTTCAAGCGCCTGATCAACCGGCCCGACGTGCCCAGGGGCGTGTACATGTGGGGCGGAGTGGGGCGCGGCAAATCCTTCCTGATGGATTCGTTCTACCTGGTGGTGCCGGTGGTGCGCAAGACGCGCCTGCATTTCCACGAGTTCATGCGCGCCGTGCACGGCCAGCTGGATGAGCTGAAAGGCGTGGCCGATCCGCTCGACGAAGTGGCCAAGCGCATCGCCAAGAAATATCGCCTGATCTGCTTCGACGAATTCCACGTTTCGGACATCGCCGACGCGATGATCCTGTACAACCTGCTCAAGGCCCTGTTCGACAACGGCGTGAGCTTCGTGATGACTTCCAATTACGAGCCGTCGACCCTGTATCCGGACGGCCTGCACCGCGACCGCATGCTGCCCACCATCGCGCTGCTGCAGGAAAAACTCGACGTCCTGAACGTCGACGCCGGCAATGACTACCGCAAGCGCGCACTGGAGCAGGTGGAGGCCTATTACATGCCGCTCGACGCGGCGTCGGACAAGGCGCTGCGCGACGCCTATGCCAGGGTGGCCGACACCGCCGACGAAGCGCCGGTGGTGACCATCGAAAAGCGCGAGATCCGCGCGCTGCGCCGCGCCGGCGGCGTGATCTGGTTCGATTTCGCCACCCTGTGCGGCGGCCCGCGCTCGCAGAACGACTACCTGGAACTGGCCAGCCAGTTCCACACCGTGATCCTGTCCGGCATCCCGGCGATGTCGGCCGCCCAGTCGTCCGAGGCGCGCCGCTTCACCTGGCTGATCGACGTGTTCTACGACCACAAGGTCAAGCTGATCATGTCGGCCGCAGTCGAACCGGAAGAGCTGTACACCAAGGGCCAGCTGGCGAACGAATTCCACCGGACCGTATCGCGTATCATCGAGATGCAGTCGCGCGAGTACCTGCTGGCCGAACGGCGCGGCGCGGCCGACGCCATTGCATGATCGAAAGGAACACCATGACAAGACAACCGATGCTGCGCGCTACCGCAGCCGCCGCATTTACCCTGTTACTGGCGGCTTGCTCGAGCACCGAGCTGGCGCAGCAGGAGGCGCCGCCGGCGCCCACCACGTCGCCCGAACAGGCCGAACAGCGCCTGGCCGCGGTCGCGGCCGAGCGCGCCGCGATCGAGGCCCGTTTTGCCGAGCGCGAAGTGGTTTGCTACGACAAATTCTTCGTCAACCGCTGCCTGGATGAAGCCCGCGAAGTGCGGCGCGCGGCCCTGGTGACGCAGCGCGCGATCGAGATCGAGGCCTCGCACTATCTGCGTCGCCTCAAGGTCGAGGAGCGCGACAAGGCGATCGCCGCAGCCGATGCCGCCTATGCGCAAGAAGAAGCCAGGCTGGCCGCCGATCCGGCGCCGGCGAAGGACTCGGCCGCCGCCGCGCTGCCGCCGCCACGCACCAAGCCGGGCGAGTCGCGCGTGGTGCGCAACCAGCAGCGGGCCCAGGAAAATGCGGCGAACGCCGAGAAGGAAGCCGCGGAGCGCGCGGCCAATGTCGCGGCCTATGAAGAGCGCCGTCGCAAGTCGGAAGAACGCCAGAAAGAAGTGGCGCGCCGCGTGGCCGAGCGCGAAGCCAAGGCGGCCCAGCGCGCGGCCGAGGAAGCGAAGCGGGCGAACGGCAATCAGCCGGCGCCAACGAACTAGCGCTGACCGGCGAACGACCCGTCCTGGGCCGGCTTGACCAGCTTCACGATGGCCATGGTGCAATTGCCGCCTTTGCCTTGCGAGCGCTCGGTGGCTTTGTTGATGAGCATTTCGGAGGCCTGGCGCGGCGTCGTCCTGGCGGTCACGGCCGCCAGCTCGGCGTCGGTGAAGAAATGCCACAGGCCGTCCGAGCACAGCAGGAAGCTGTCGCCCGCGGCCAGCCCGGTATGGCTGCCGGTCGTGACGAAGGGTTCCTTGCGGCTGTTTCCCAATACATTGAGCAAAAGCTTGGAGCGGCGGTGATTGCGCGCCGCCTCCGGCGGCAGGCGGTCGCTGGCGACCAGGTGCTCGACATAGGCGGCGTCGCCCGTGCGCACCGCGCACTTGCCGTGCTCGAAGCGGTAGAGGCGCGAATCGCCCACGTGGGCCCAGACCGCCTCGCCGTGCGGGCTGATCACCAGGCCGACGAAGCTGGCGTGAATCTCGGCCTGCGTGGCCACGGCATTCATCTTGATCACCGTGTGGGTCTCGCTGATCATCTCGTGCAGCAGCTGGGCCAGGCGCTCGATGCCGGGACGGTCGCCGGGCTTGAATTCGTCGAAGACCTGGCGCGCCGTGTGCAGCACCTGGTCGGCCCCGGCCGGACTGGCGACCCCGTCCGACAGCACCGCCAGCACGTAGCCTGGGGCGCGGGCGCCGGTGAACAGGGCGGCGCGGTCGTTCTGCTGGGGGCGGTTCCCGATGTGTTGCGCGGTGCCCGCTTCGATCTTGTAAGAAGTCATAAATCCGTGTTTTCCAGGACGCTAACGCCAATCTTTGTTGGCGGCAACCTCCGCCTCGATTAAACTATGCACTGAGAAGCCACCAGCTTGCAAGTTAATCTTGTAGCAACAAGATAGCATAATCCGGAGCGCCCGCCCTGGCCGGCGCTTTTCGCCATTCTTTCCCGTAACTGCATCCAACATGACTGACGTACAGGACATCCAGCGCCGTATTATCGAACTCGATGTGGAGCACCGCGACCTCGACGCCGTCATCTCCCTGTTGACGGCGGACGGTCATGCCGACCAGTTACAACTGCGCCGCCTCAAGAAGCGTAAACTGCAGCTCAAAGATCATATTACGCTGCTGAAGATGCAGCTGGTACCCGATATCCCGGCCTGATTCATTCCCAGGCCCAACGAAACCACGTATTTTGACCGACCAACTTTCTGCTTCTCCGGATGCGGTAGAGACTATTGCTCCCGCAACACTGGAATCCCAGGCTCCCGCCGGCAAGTACGACGCCGACGTCGATCGCCTGTTCGGCGCCGGCGGCCCGCTCGCACCCGCCGTCGGCACGTTCAAGCCGCGCCAGTCGCAGACCGAGATGGCCAAGGCCGTGGCCCAGGCCATCGCCGACCAGCAAGTGCTCATGGCCGAGGCCGGCACGGGCACGGGCAAGACCTTCGCCTACCTGGTGCCGGCGCTGCTGTGGGGCGGCAAGACCATCGTCTCGACCGGCACCAAGAACTTGCAAGATCAATTGTTCTTGCGCGATATCCCTACCGTGCGCGCCGCCTTGCGCGCGCCGGTCTCGGTCGCCCTGCTCAAGGGCCGCTCGAACTACGTCTGCCATTTCCATCTCGAGCGCACCCTGCAGAACGGACGCCTGACCTCGCGCGACGATGTCGGCCACCTGCGCGAGATCTCGCGCTTCATCAAGATGACGAGCTCGGGTGACAAGGCCGAGCTGGCCAAGGTGCCCGAGACCGCCACCGTCTGGAACCTGGTCACCTCCACGCGCGACACCTGCATGGGCGCCGAATGCCAGTACTACCAGGATTGCTTCGTGATGAAGGCGCGCAGGGAAGCGCAGCAGGCCGATGTCGTGGTGGTCAACCACCACCTGTTCTTCGCCGACGTGGCGCTGAAGGATACCGGCGTGGCCGAGCTGCTGCCGTCGGCCAATACCATCATCTTCGACGAGGCGCACCAGCTGCCCGACGTCGCGACCCTGTTCTTCGGCCAGTCGGTCTCGACCTCGCAAGTGCTGGAACTGTGCCGCGACGTGCTGGCCGAAGGCCTGGCCCATGCGCGCGGCGGCCCGGACTGGGCCAAGGTGGTGACCGTGGTCGAGAAGGCCGCGCGCGACCTGCGCCTGTCCTTCGGCGACGGCAACTTGCGCCTGTCGCTGCCGCAGATCATGCCGACCTCCCAGTTCTTCCCGGCACTTGAAAAGCTCAAAGAAGAAATCGCCGGCATGATCACGGTGCTGGAGGAAAATTCCGCGCGCGCCGAAACCATCGAAGCCTGCCGCGTGCGTGCGCACGAGCTGGCCGCCGCCTTCGAGGCCTGGAAGCCGGACCACAAGGCGCCGGCCAACGAGCAGGCGGTGCTGTGGGCCGAGGCTTTCTCGTCTTCGCTGCAACTGCACAAGACGCCGCTGTCGATCGCGCCGATCTTCGCCAGCCAGCGCGAAGGCACGCCGCGCAGCTGGATCTTCACCTCGGCCACGCTGGCGGTGAAGAACGACTTCAAGCATTTCTCAGACCAGCTGGGACTGACCGGCGAGCCGGCCAAGACCTGGCCCAGCCCGTTCGACTACCAGAACCAGGGCATCCTGTACGTGCCGACCGGCCTGCCCGAGCCGCAGGCGGCCGTGTACACCGACGCGGTGGTCGATGCCGCCTTGCCGGTGATCGAGGCCGCCGGCGGCCGCACCTTCTTCCTGTGCACGACGATCCGCGCCGTCAACAAGGTGGCCGAGCGCCTGCGCGCCGAGTTCGCCGAACGCGGCTGGGATTTCCCGCTGTTCGTGCAGGGCGAGCGCGGCCGTACCGAACTGCTCGATTCCTTCCGCAATGCGGGCAATGCGGTGCTGGTCGGCAGCCAGAGCTTCTGGGAAGGCGTCGACGTGCGCGGCGATGCGCTGTCGCTGGTGATCATCGACAAGCTGCCGTTCGCGCCGCCCGACGATCCGGTGCTGGCCGCGCGCATCGAGGTGATGGAAAAGCAGGGCATGAACGGCTTCATGCACCACCAGCTGCCCGAGGCGATCATCACCCTGAAGCAGGGCGCCGGACGCCTGATCCGCGACGTCGACGACCGCGGCGTGCTGATGATCTGCGATCCGCGCATCATCACCAAGCCGTATGGTCGCCGCATCTGGCAGAGCCTGCCGTCGTTCAAGCGCACCCGGGTGCAGGAAGAGGTGATCCAGTTCTTCCGGCCGGTCGAAGAGGCGGACGAGAGCGCGGCCTGAGCGCGGCCTGAGCGGCGTCAGGGCACGATGATCACCTTGCCGATGACCTTGCGCGCCGCCATGTCGTTCAAGGCCTGCGCGGTGTCGGCCAGCGCATAGCGCCGCGACACCAGCGGCCGCAGTTTCCCTTGCGCGATCCAGCCGGTGATGCGCGCCATCGCCGCCAGGTGCGCATCCTGCTCCTTGCGCGTGAAGTCGCCCCAGAACACGCCCACCACCGACGCCCCTTTCAGCAGCATCAGGTTCCACGGCAGGCGCGGGATCTCGCCGGCCGCGAAGCCCACCACCAGGTGGCGTCCGCGCCAGGCGATCGAGCGCAGCGCCGGTTCGCTGTACTTGCCGCCGACCGGATCGTAGATGACGTCCGGGCCGCGGCCATCGGTGGCGGCGCGCAGCGCTTCGCGCAAGTCCGCGGTTTCATAATTGATCAGCACGTCGGCGCCGTGCACCTTGCACGCCGCCAGCTTCTCGTCGCTGGACGCGGCCGCGATCACGCGCGCGCCGAGGGCCTTGCCGATCTCGATCGCCGCCAGGCCCACGCCGCCGGCCGCGCCCAGCACCAGCATCGTTTCGCCCGGCTGCAAGGCAGCGCGGTCGGCGACCGCGTGGTACGAGGTGCCGTAGGTGAGCGTGATCGCGGCGGCGACATCGAAGTCCATGTCGTCCGGCATCGGGAGGAAGGCGCTGCCCGGGGCCACGGCCTGCTCGGCGAAGGCGCCGGTGCGGGTGAAACCGATCACGCGCTGGCCGGGGACGAAGCCGCGGACGTCGGCCCCGACGGCGCGCACCACGCCCGCGAACTCGTTGCCCGGCGTGAAGGGAAGGGGAGGACGCACCTGGTATTTGCCCTGGACCGTCAGCACGTCGGGGAAGTTGACGCCGGCCGCCTTCACGTCCACCACGACGTCGCCCGGGCCGGCGACCGGTTCCGGCAAGTCTTCCAGCACCAGGCTGTCTGGTGGTCCCCAAGCGGTGCAGCGTACGGCTTTCATTGCTTCCTCACAGTTTTATTGGCGGGGTTATTGGCGGGGCGAATTATGCCTTAAGAAAGAGAGCGAATCTTCGTCCGCAAGGCCCGTGTCTGCTTGTCCGCCCGCAAAGCCGGCAGGGGTCCGCGCGCTAGAGTCTTGGGATGCGGGCGCCACGCGCGCCGGGACCAGAGGACAAGCATGGCAATTCGTTACGGTTGTTTCTTCAGTTATGCCCACGGCCGACACGCGCTGATGCAGCGCTTCAAGTCGGCCCTGGCCGACGCCCTGCGCTGCTATCTCGAACCCTACTTCGACAACGAAGACGAACTGTTTGTCGATACCGAGCAGTTGGGCGGCGGCGACGATCTCGACCGCAAGATCGCACGCGCCATGTGCGAGAGCGTCTGCATGATCCTCATCTACACGCCCAAGTACGAGGCCCACGCCTATACGCGGCGCGAGTACGAGGCCATGCGCCTGATCGAGGCCGAGCGCGGCAAGTGGTACACGCTGCCGAGCCGCCTGATCATCCCGGTCGTCATGACGCGCCACCCCGAATCCCTGCCGCCCCAGATCAGCGACGCGCGCTTCTATGTCGACTTCTCGCACTACACGATGGCCACGCCCGATCTGATGTCGAATCCAGACTTCTTGCCGGACATTGACAAGATGGTCAAGCGGATTGCAGCCCATTATGCATGTCAAAAAAAGCATACGCCGCTCGACCACGACTGCAACCAATTCGTGCTTCCCGCTGTCCCACCCGAATGGCGCGATGTTCCAGAACTGACGTTTCCAAAAGAATGAGGAGCCATATGGACCAACAAGGTATCTCGCTCCAGCCGCTGGCCACGCCAGGCGCGGTGACGAGCTTCTATGCCTACGAGGGCGGCGCGGCGCGCAATGCCGTGCTCGCGGCGCTGGCGCTGCAGCTGGCGGGTGGGGACGCCGAGGCGCCGGTGCTGGTGATCGACTGGGATCTCGAGGCGCCGGCACTGCATCGCCATTTCGCAGTGCCGGCCGATGAACCGTATGCCGACCTGCCTGTTTCCCTGCATGGCGCCGGGCCGGCGCCCGCGCACCCGGCGGCGCCTGCGGGCGCGCATGCCACCGACGCCGGCGACGCGGCCCGGCCCGGGCTGCTCGAATTCCTCGAGGCTTGCCGCGCCCGGCTGCGCAACACCGCCGGCCGCGGCGAGGAGCTGGCCGACCGCGTGATCGACGGCGTCGGCTGGCAGGCCTATCTCGAGCGCGCCGACGGCCGCCGTCCGCTCTACCTGCTGCGCGCCGGACGCTTCGACGGCAGCTATGCCGAACGCGCCGGCCGGCTCGACTACCCAGCCCTGTTCGACGCCTGCCCGGCGCTGTTCCGCCGCTTCGCGGCGCGCCTGGCGCAGCATTTCGGCCACGTGCTGGTCGCCACCGCCGCCGGGCGCTCGGCCGCCGTCAGCGTGTGCTCGACCCTGGTGCCCGACCGCCTGGTGGGCCTGTTCACGCCGGCGCCGGGCAGCATCGAAGGCATCGAAGGCATGCTGCGGCGCGCCATCGATTACCGCTGCACCCACGAAGAAGAACAGCGTCCGCTGCTGCTCTACCCGCTGGCCTGCACGGCCGACGGCGCGCGCAGCGACCCGCATGCGCGCTGGCGGCGCGGCGATGCGCGCCATGGCCCGGGTTACCAGCCGCGCATCGAGGCGCTGCTGCGCGCCAGCTATGGCTGGTCGCGCGTCAACCTCGACAGCTGGTTCGACGAGACCCAGCTGGCGCTGGCCGACGCCTTGTCCACCGCCGGCCCGGGCGGCGACCGCCGTGCGCTGGCGCGCCATGCCGCGCTGCTGGCCGAATGGCTGGCGCCGGGCCGCTTCCCCTGGCAGTCGCTGACCGAAGTGCGCCTGCGCGCGGCGGTCGCGCAGGCCCGCCGCCAGGCCGGCGGCGACGACATCGGCTCACCGTCGCTGGCCGATCACCTCGGCCGCTTGGGCGAGCTGTGCCGCCGTGAGCGGCGCCGCGACGAAGCCCGCGCCTGCCTCGAAGAAAGCCTGGCCGTGCGCGAACGCCTGCTTGGCGACGACCATGCGGCCACGCGCCAGGCCCGCGTCGCGCTGGCCGCGCTCCTGCTCGACAGCGGCGTCGTGCAAGAGGCGCGCCGCCACTACGACCTGCTGGTCCAGGCCTGCGCGCGCACGGCCGGTCCTGATGCGCCCGAGACGCTGGCGGCGCGCTCGCAGCTGGCGCGGGCGCTGGCCGCGCTGGGCGAGGGCGAGCGCGCGCTGGCGCTGCACGAGCAGGTGGTGTCCACCTGCGAACGCGCGCTCGGCGCCGAACACCTGGTCACGCTCGACTGCCTCGAAGACCTGGCGCATAGCCTGGTGCAGCAGCGCGAATTCGAACGCGCCCGCATCGTGGTCGAACGGGTGCTCGACGCCCGTCGCCGGCGCCAGGGCAGCGAGCATGCCGACACCCTGCGTTGCGGCCAGCGGCTGGCGCTGCTGCTGGGCGAGACGGGCGAACTGGGCAACGCGCGGCGCATGCTCGAATCGGTGTTGCGGGCCCATGAACGTCACGACGGCCTGGACGCCGCCGGCACACTGTCGGCGCGCGAGGCGCTGGCCGAGATCCTGGCGGCGCAGGGCGACCTGGCGGCGGTGCGCAGCATCCAGGAATCGTTGGCGCGCACGCGCGAGCGGCACCTGGGAGCCGGCCATCCCGAAACGCTCAATATGCAGCTGCGGCTGGCCTCCACCCTGGGCCAGCAGGGCGAGGCCGAAGCCGCGCGCCGCCTGCGCGAACAGGTGGCCGAGCTGCGCCAGCACTTGCGCGAGGTCGAAGGCGCGCCGCCGTCCGGCGGCGCCCTGGACGATGCCGTGCAGGTGCAGCTGACACACCAGATGCGGGACCAGATGCGGGCGCACAGCGGGGCATCCGGCTCCAGCCTGTCGCCGGGCGGCGTGGCGCCCGGCCTGTCATCGTCGCCGCCTGCGGCGGACGGCGTTGCAGCGCACGGACAGCATGAACTTGCGGCGCCGCGCGAGCATGCCGAAACCAGTCATGCGGCCGACAACCTGGGCCACAAGCTTACCGAGTTGCAGAACCTGATCGACAGCCGCAGTCCTGAAGAAGCCAGGGCGCTGGCCGACAGCCTGCGCACCTCGGTGCTCAGGCCCAGCGCCGCCCATCCGCTGCGCCGGCGCGGCGCCGCCATGATCAAGCAGGTCTATCTGCAAGAGGGCGACAAGGATGCGCTGTTGTCCTTCACCCAGGACGAAGTGTCGCTGCTCGAAGGGGCCTTGATCGAGGCGGCGCGCGACAATCCGATGGCGATGCGCTGACAGCGCGGGGCGGGCGCTGCGCCAGCCTCGACCCCCGGCATGGTCCGGGCAAGTGCTTGCGCCGGCGCCCGTATGCCGGCGCTCGTATGCCGGTGCCCGTATGCCGGCGCCCGTATGCCCGGATCGCCGGGCGCCGAGCCGCCGACCGGCCCCGCTTGCCCGCAGACCATCAGTCCGCCAGTCCGCCAGTCCGCCAGTCCACCAGTCCACCAGTCCACCAGTCCACCAGTCCACCAGTCCACCAGTCCAACGGGCCGCCGTCCCGCCGAGCCCTTGCCGCGCCAACTTGTCGACTTGCCAGCCCGGATTCACCGGCCCTGGCTCGACGGCATCGAACCGACATCCATTGCGCGGCGCCAGTCCACAGCAGCCTGGCCGGCTTCGCATCGCGCTGCGCCGACTTGCCATCGCTACCGCGCCACCCCCGAATTAACTGCGCGACAAGCAACTTGACAGGACGGCATTGCGTGGTTATCGCCGGGCTTGTCAGCCTGTCCAGTAAACTGTCGCATGGCCGCCGCACTGTTATCAGACGGTTCATCGGCCGTCCCGGATTGTGAAATCCAGGCGTGAATTTCTGCTGCCGGGCGTCGATACAGGCGTTGCTTCGGGTAAAATCTCCGCCATGCGAATCTTGATCAGTAACGATGACGGTTATCTGGCGCCTGGGCTGCAGGCGCTGGCGGACGCGCTCGCGCCGATCGCCGACATCGTCGTCGTCGCACCCGACAGCAATCGCTCGGGCGCCTCGAATTCGCTGACCCTGGACCGGCCGCTGTCGGTCTACAAATCGGCCAACGGCTTCTATTTCACGAATGGCACGCCGACTGACTGCGTGCACATCGCCCTGACCGGCATGTCCGATGCGCCGCCTGACCTGGTGGTTTCCGGCATCAATAATGGCCAGAATATGGGCGACGACACCCTGTACTCCGGCACCGTCGCCGCCGCCACCGAAGCCTTCCTGTTCGGTCTGCCGGCGATCGCCTTCTCGCAGGTGCACGGTGGCTGGGCCCACGTCGATTCGGCCGCCCGCGTCGCGCGCGACATCGTCGAGCGTTTCGCCGCCGGCGGTTTCGACATGCTGCCCAAGCCTTTCCTGCTGAACGTGAACATCCCGAACCTGCCGTACGAGGAGATTGGCCCGCTGACCCCGACCCGCCTCGGACGCCGCCACCAGGCCGAGCCCGTGATCCGCGCGCAGGATCCGCGCGGCCGCGAGATCTTCTGGATCGGCGCTCCCGGCGCCTGCCGCGACGCCGGCGAGGGCACCGACTTCCACGCGACCGCGCAGGGCCGCGTGTCGATCACGCCGCTGCAGATCGACCTGACCCACAAGACCCAGCTGGCCCTGCTGGCGGGAGGGTTGGCATGAAGGATGCGCGACCGAATTTTCCGCTGCCGCTGTCGTCGGTGACGAGCGGCGTGCGCAAGCCCGGCACGCCGGCGCCGGTGCAGACGCCGCAGACCGCCACCCGCAACGCCACCACCTATACCGGCGCCAGGACGCCGCCGTCCCCGAGCCCGGCGCCACGCACGCCAGGCTATGTGCAGGCGGCCAGCAGCGCGCCGGCCGCCCAGCGTTCCGACCTGGCGGCCACCGAGGCGGTGCGCCGCGCGATGGTGGGCCGCGTCGCGCGCCAGGGCGTGCGCGATCCGCAGGTCCTGATGGCGATGGAAACCGTGCCGCGCCACCTGTTCATCGAGCCGGCGATGTCCGGCCAGGCGTATGTCGACGCCTCGCTGCCGATCGGCCATAACCAGACGATTTCCCAGCCCTATATCGTCGCCCGCATGATCGAAGCAATGCGCGAAGCGATGCGTCCCGGCGCCACGCTGGGGAAAGTGCTCGAGATCGGCACCGGCTGCGGCTACCAGGCCGCGGTCCTGTCCTTCGTCGCGAAAGAGGTGTATTCGATCGAGCGCATCAAGCCCTTGCACGAGCTCGCAAAGACCAATCTGCGGCCGCTGCGGATATCGAACCTGCGTTTGCAGTATGGGGATGGTATGCTAGGCTTGCCGCAGGTCGCGCCTTTCGATGGCATCATCCTCGCCGCCGCCGGGCTCGAGGTGCCGCGGGCCCTGCTCGAGCAGCTGGCCATCGGCGCGCATCTCGTGGCGCCGGTCGGCGCCCAGGTGCAGCACCTGCACCGTATTACCCGCACCGGCAAATCCGAGTGGACCAGCGAAACGCTGGAAGCGTGCCACTTCGTGCCGCTGCGCCCAGGCACCATCTGAAAACCCAACAGGGGCCGCCAGGCCCGCCGTACGCCGATAAGACAATAGAATGCCAATGACACAAGCACCGCGTTTAGCCCTCCTGACGATCCTCATCGGCCTCGTGGCCGGTTGTTCCACCACCACCCGCCAGGCGCCGGTCGTCGAGCGCCCCGTCACCGCCGCGCCAAGCCGGCCAGCGCCCGCGCGCGTGGAAGAAGCGCCGAAACAGGACGAGCGCGGCATGTACACCGTGCGCAAGGGCGACACCCTGCTGCGCATCGCGCTCGACTTCGGCCAGAACTACCGCGATCTGGTGACCTGGAACAACCTGGCCAATCCGGACGACATCAAGGTCGGCCAGGTATTGCGCGTGACCCAGCCGGAAGGCGAGCGCAGCGCCAATGTGCAGACCCAGCCGGTGCCGATGCCGCCGTCGGCCAGCGTGCCGCGCAAGACCGAGCCGCGCGCCGACAAGACCCCTTACAGCGAAGGCAAGGTGGCCACCGCCACGCCGCCGGCCACCACCGCGCCGGCCACGCCTGCCGCCCCGGCCGCCAGCGACGAAGCGCGCCTGAGCTGGATGTGGCCTTCGGAAGGCCGCGTCATCGCCACTTTCGACGATGGCCGCAACAAGGGCATCGACATCGCCGGCAAGATGGGCCAGCCGGTGGTCGCCGCCGGCTCGGGCAAGGTAATGTATGCTGGCAGCGGCATCCGCGGTTATGGTAATCTCGTCATCGTCAAGCACAGCAACAGCCTGTTGTCCGCCTATGCCCACAACCGCAAGATCGTGGTCAAGGAGGGCGATAACGTGAGCCGTGGCCAGGTGATCGCCGAGATGGGCGACTCCGACGCCGACGCGGTCAAGTTGCACTTCGAGATTCGTCAGCAGGGCAAGCCGGTCGACCCGACGAGGTTCTTGCCCGTTCGTTAGGAACGGTATGACGCAGCCGCCGCACCCGCTGGACCAGGAGGATACGGACGAGTTTCCGGATGAGCCGGAAAGCGGGCGCGCGCATGCCGACGGCGATCTCGACCATGTCGACCGCGTCGACGGCGCGGGCGGCGCGGCGGGCGAAGAGGCGCTGGCGCGCCACGCCAGCATCGACACGGTCGACGAGCTGGGCAAGGTCTTGCAGGCCGAGCTCGCGACCGACACCACCCAGCACTACCTGAACCAGATCGGCGCCAGGCCGCTCCTGACGGCCGTCGAAGAAGTCCACTTCGCCACCCTGGCCAAGTCCGGCGACTTCGGCGCGCGCCAGAAGATGATCGAGCATAACCTGCGCCTGGTCGTCTCGATCGCCAAGCACTACATCAACCGCGGCGTGGTCCTGCTCGACCTGATCGAGGAGGGCAATATCGGCCTGATGCGCGCCATCGACAAGTTCGAGCCCGAACGCGGCTTTCGCTTTTCGACCTATGCCACCTGGTGGATCCGCCAGAGCATCGAGCGCGCCATCATGAACCAGGCCCGCACCGTGCGCCTGCCGGTGCACATGGTGCGCGAGCTCAACGGCGTGCTGCGCGCCAAATACCATCTCGAAGCCCAGAAGCACGACGGCAAGGAAGCCTCGAGCGAGGACATCGCCAGCCTGGTCGGCCGCCCGGTCGAGGAAGTGCAAGACATATTGACCCTGTCCGAGCACGCGACCTCGCTCGATGCGCCGCTCGACAACGATCCGCAATCGAGCCTGATGGACATGTTGCCCGACGACGGCGAAGGCAGCCCCGACGCCCACGCCGAGCAGCAGGAGGTGGCGCTGCTGGTGCGCGACTGGCTGACCCGGCTGCCGGACAAGCAGCGCCTGGTCGTCACCCGCCGTTTCGGCCTCGACAACGACGATCCGGCCACCCTGGAAACCCTGGCCGAAGAGATGG
This sequence comes from Massilia timonae CCUG 45783, assembly GCF_000315425.1. Classification (GTDB taxonomy): domain Bacteria; phylum Pseudomonadota; class Gammaproteobacteria; order Burkholderiales; family Burkholderiaceae_D; genus Telluria; species Telluria timonae. Next base: position 124,943 of record NZ_JH992923.1, read on the forward strand.
GCGTGACGCGCGAGCGGGTGCGCCAGATCCAGCAGGAAGCGCTGGTCAAGCTCAAGCGCGCGATGGCGGCGCGCGGCGTGGTGCGCGATTCATTGTTGTAACGGCAACCCTACCAGGTAGCGCCCACTTCGATTCCTTGCTATCATGCCCGCCGGGCCGTTTCGGCCATTTTTCTTTTATGCGCGGCCTTTGAAGCATGCGCCGCCGGCCGGGGCCGGCTCCTGCCTTCACTCCACTTTCTCATCACCATGCAAGAAATCTTCATCGACATCAAATCCCTCGACATGGACGGGCGCGGCGTTGGCCACCTCGAAAACGAGGACGGCTCGCCAGGCAAGGTGATCTTCGTCGAAGGCGCGCTGCCGGGCGAGCGCGTCAGCTTCGAGACGACGCGCAAGAAAAAGAACTGGGAAGCAGGCCGCATGGTCACCCTGCAGCGCGCCTCGTCGATGCGGGTCGAGCCGAAATGCCAGCATTTCGGCTACTGCGGCGGCTGCTCGATGCAGCACCTGGAGCCGAGCGCGCAGGTGGCGATGAAGGGCCGCGTGCTGGAAGACAACCTGTGGCACCTCGGTAAAGTGAAGGCCGAGATGATCATGCGCCCGATGTATGGCCCGACCTGGGATTACCGCTATCGCGCGCGCCTGTCGGTGCGCCACGTGGCGAAGAAGGGTGGGGTCCTGGTAGGCTTCCACGAGCGCGCCTCGTCCTATGTGGCCGACATCACCACTTGCGAGATCCTGCCGGACCACGTCGCGCGCCTGCTGGTGCCGCTGCGCGAGCTGGTCGGCGCCCTGTCGATCTACAACCAGATGCCGCAGATCGAGGTGGCGATCGGCGAAGAGACCACGGTGCTGGTGCTGCGCATCATGGCGCCGCTCACGCCGGCCGACGAGGTGCTGGTCAAGGCCTTCGCCGACAAATGGGAGATCCAGTGGTGGCTGCAGCCGAAGGGCCCGGACACCGCCTATCCGTTCTACCCATTGGGCAAGAAGCTGTATTACACGCTGCCCGAGTTCGGCATCCGCATGCCGTTCAAGCCGACCGACTTCACCCAGGTGAACCATCACATCAACCGCGTGCTGGTGTCGAAGGCGCTGCGCCTGCTCGAAGTGCAGCAGGACGACCGCGTGGCCGACCTGTTCTGCGGCCTGGGCAACTTCACCCTGCCGCTGGCGACCCAGGCGCGCGAGGTGGTCGGCATCGAAGGCAGCACGGCCCTCACCACGCGCGCGCTGGACAATGCGAAGGCGAACGGCCTGGCGGAGAAGACCTCGTTCTCGACCCGCAACCTGTTCGAAGTCACCAAGGACGACCTGGTCGCGCTGGGCAAATTCGATCGCATGCTGATCGACCCGCCGCGCGACGGCGCCATGGCGCTGGCGCTTGCGTTGGCCGAACTGCGCGAGACCCACGAACACCTGATGCCGCAGCGCATCGTCTACGTCTCGTGCAGCCCGTCGACCCTGGCGCGCGACGCCGGCATCCTGGTGCACAAGGCCGGCTATGTGATGAAGAAGGCGGGCGTGGTGAACATGTTCCCGCACACCTCGCACGTCGAGTCGATCGGCGTGTTCGAGCTGGGAGACAAGCCGGCGCGGCCCGCCGATGGCGCGCACTATGTGCCGGCCGACGTGCCCGCGCCGCCCGACGCCGCCTGAGGTCTGCAAGCTGCCGCGTTTTGGTAAGCAGCTGTAACGGATGAGCGACACCGTACAGACCGCGCTATCCATCTCGGTTTTACTGTTGGGAAACAGAGGTGCGTATGGACACTACCAAACACGGCAATAACGACGAGCATCATGGCGAACGCTTCTGGCGCTTTTCCCGGGAGCTGCTGGTCGTCGCCGCGCAAGATGGGACGATCGAGGCGGTCAATCCGGCATGGAGCAGGCTGCTGGGCTATGCCGACGACGAGATCGTCGGCCGGAAGTTCATCGAGTTCACCCATCCCGCCGACCTCGATGCGACGCTGGCCGCGTTCGCGGGCATCCTCGAGCGGCCGCTGGCGACGCCCTATGAATACCGCTTCCGCCACCGGGACGGTTCATGGCGCTGGTTCGGCTGGACCGGCGCCTTCGAAGAGGGCAAGGTGTATGCCGCCGGGCGCGACCTGACGCACGAGCACCGGCGCGAGAAGGCCTTGCAGGACGCCGAGGACTTTACCCGCCTGGCCCTGCATTCGGTGGGCGGCGTCGGCATCTGGACCGCCGACCTGCAGGCGCGCACCTATGTCTGCGACGCCGCGATCGCCGACCTGTATGGGGTCGATCCGGTGCGCGCCGCCGGCGGCTTGCCGGCCGAGGAACTCATGGCCAACATCCATCCGGACGATCGCCCGGCATTGATGACCGAGATCGCGGACAGCCTCACCTCGGGCAAGGACGCCAATTTCGAGTACCGCCTGCGGCATCCGAATGGCGTCGTGCGCTGGGTGCATTCGCGCTGGCGCACCTATCTCGACGAACATGGGCAGCCGCTGCGCCGCACCGGCGTCGGGATCGAGACGACGGCCCAGCGCCACCTGGAGGAGCAGCTGCGCCAGGCCCAGAAGATGGAGGCCGTGGGGCAGCTCACCGGCGGCCTGGCCCACGACTTCAATAACCTGCTGGCCGGGATCACCGGCGCGCTCGACCTGATGCAGATCCGGATGCGCCAGGGGCGCTTCGGCGACTTCGAGCGTTACGTCGCGGTGGCGCAGGGCGCCGCCCGGCGCGCCGCCGCGCTTACGCACCGCCTGCTGGCCTTCTCGCGGCGCCAGACGCTGGCCCCGACGCCGGTCGACGTCAATGCGCTGGTGTCCGGCATGGAAGAGCTGATCAGGCGCACCATCGGGCCCCAGGTCACGCTCGAGGTGGTTGGCGCGGTGGGACTGTGGCCGACGCTGGTCGATGCCGGCCAGCTCGAGAACGCCTTGCTGAACCTGTGCATCAACGCGCGCGACGCCATGCCCGACGGCGGCCGCATCACGATCGAGACCGCCAACAAATGGCTCGACTATTCGGCCTCGAGGGCGCACGACATCCCGGAAGGCCAGTACTTGTCTCTTTGCGTGACCGATACCGGCGCCGGCATGACGCCGGAGATCGTGGCCAGGGTGTTCGAACCCTTCTTCACCACCAAGCCGATGGGCGAGGGCACGGGCCTGGGCCTGTCGATGATCCACGGTTTCGCGCGCCAGTCGGGCGGCCAGGTGCGCATCTATTCCGAGGTGGGGGAGGGCACCACCGTCTGCCTCTACCTGCCGCGCTATTATGGCGAGCTCAAGCCGGAAGACATCGGCTTGCCGCCGGCGCCGCAAGCGCCGGCCGGCCAGGGCGAGACGGTGCTGGTGGTCGACGACGAGCCGTCGGTGCGCATGCTGGTGACCGAGGTGCTGGAAGACCTGGGTTACGTGGCGCTCGAAGCGGCCGACAGCGTGGCCGGACTCAAGCTGCTGCAGTCCGATACGCGCATCGACCTGCTGGTGACCGATGTCGGCCTGCCTGGCGGCATGAACGGTCGCCAGATGGCGGAAGCCGGCATCGAGCGCAGGCCGGAGCTGAAGGTGTTGTTCATCACCGGCTATGCCGAGAACAGCCTGATCGGCAACGGCCACCTGATGCCAGGCATGCAGGTGCTGACCAAGCCGTTCGCGGTGGACGCGCTGGCGGTGCGGATCAAGGAGCTGGTCGAGGCGCGCTGACGCGTCCGGCCGCCGAGACATCGGAAGGAATGAAATGAAGGAATTCACCCGGCGGCTCGCCGACTGGCTGGCCGCCGCGGTGGCGACCGCGGCCGTTGCCAGCGTCGTGCAGACGCAGATCAATCTCGGCGAACTCAGCGCGCTCGGCGCGTCGATCGGCCTGGCGGACCGGCTTCGGGTCACACTGGGCGACCTGGCCGGCTTTGGCGCGGTCATGACCGGCATCGCGCTGGTCGCGCTGTTGCCGGCGTTCGGCGCCGGGCACCTGCTGGCGCGGCGCGCACCGTCGCCATGGCGCGCCGCCATCTTCGCGCTGGCGGCGGTCGTCGCCCTGTGGGTGGCGTTCTGGCTGATGCTGCACGTGATTCCCATGCCGGCCATCGCCGCGACCCGCGGCGGCGCCGATCACGCCTTGATGGCCGCGACGGGTATCGTCGGCGGCCTGCTGTACGCCCGCATGAGCGCGCCGGCGCGCGGCCCGGGCGATCCGCGGCGCCATGCCGCGCTGGCGGCCATGCTGGCGCTGGTCCCGGCGCTGCTGTTCCTGGTGACGTCGCCCGGCGCCGCCGGGCGCCCCGATGCGGTCGATCCGGCCAGCTACCGCATCGAGACGGTCGCGCGGGGACTCGAGCGGCCATGGTCGCTGGCCTTCCTGCCGGACGGCCGCATGCTGGTCACCGAGATGGGCGGACGCCTGCTGGCGATCGGCGCCGACGGCGCATCGACGCCGATCGCGACGGATGGCCTGCCGCCTGTGTTCCAGCGCGGCGGCACCATCGGCCTGATGGACGTCGCCCCCGACCCCGCATTCGCGCGCAATGGCTTGCTGTACCTGACGATGGGCCATGGCGCGGAGGGCGCCAATGGCACGCGCCTGGTGCGGGCCAGGCTGCGGAATGACCGTCTGGAAGACGTCCGGATCCTGTTCAGTTCCACGCCCAAGCCGCGCGCCGGCAATAACGGCGGCCGCATCGCTTTCCTGCCCGACGGCACGCTGGCGCTGACGGTCGGCGACGGCAACTGGCGCCGCGAAGAGGCGCAGAACCCCGCCAACCACCTGGGCACCGTCGTAAGGCTCGACCGCGACGGCAGGGCGCCGGCCGACAATCCCTTCGTCAATCGCCCCGGCGCCGCGCCCGAGGTCTACAGCCTCGGTCACCGCAACCCGCAGGGCATCGCCGTCGACCCAGGCACGGGCGAATTGCTGCTCACCGAGCATGGCGCGCGCGGCGGCGACGAGATCAACCGCATCGTGGCCGGCAAGAACTACGGCTGGCCGCTGGTCACGGCCGGCATCGATTACCCGTTCGGCCGCGTCACGCCGTTCAGCCGCCTGGCCGGCTTCGAGGCGCCGCTGCTGGAATGGACGCCGTCGATCGCGCCGGCTGGCCTGGCCGTGTACGATGGCGCATTGTTTCCAGAATGGCGTGGCGACCTGCTGGTGCCGGCGCTGCGAGGTCGCGCCCTGCACCGCGTCGTGCGCGATGGCGGCAGGATCGTCGGGCAGCAGACCTTGTTGGCAGAATTGAATCAGCGCCTGCGCGACGTCAAGGTCGGCCGGGATGGCGCGATCTACGTCCTGACGGATGGCCTGGACGCCCGCCTGCTGCGTTTGAGCCAGCCATAAAAAAACCGGCCGCGAAGGCCGGTTTTCTTTTGGAGACGCGATCGATCAGTCGTCGCCGCCCACGATGCCCAGCAGGCGCAGCAGGCTGGTGAAGATGTTGAACACGTTCAGGTAGATCGACAGGGTGGCGGTGACGTAGTTGGTTTCGCCGCCGTTGACGATGCGCTGCACGTCATACAGGATGAAGGCCGAGAAGATGCCGATCGCCAGGACCGAGATCACGATCGACAGCACCGACATCTGCAGGAAGATGTTGGCGACGACCGCCAGCAGCAGTACGACGACACCGGCCATCAGCCAGCTGCCCATGCCCGAGAAGTCGCGCTTGGTGGTGGTGGCGATGCTGGCCATCACGGCGAACACGGCCGCGGTGCCGCCGAAGGCGGTCATGATCAGGCTGGCGCCGTTCGAGTAATTGAGCGTGTGGGTCAGCAGCGGGGCCAGCATCATGCCCATGAAGAAGGTGAAGCCGAGCAGCAGGGCCACGCCCAGGCCGGAATCCTTGTTCTTTTCGATGGCCCACATGAAGCCGAAGGCAACCGCGAGGAAGATCACGAAGCCCATGATGCCGGTGAAGGCGATGCCGAAAGACATGCCGGCGACCGCGCCGAGCACGGTAGGAATCATCGACAGCGCCAGCAGCCAATACGTGTTGCGTAACACTTTGTTACGCGTGGCCTGACCACCTTTGCTCAGGTCGATGGTACTTTGCTGTTGGGTACTAGGGTACATATAGTGCCTCCGGTTAGATAAATGGTACGTGCGAGTGCTACGCAAGGTACGTCAGCTTGATCCTATCGCATCTTTCTTAACTGAAGATGAAGAAAGGCCCACATCGGACGGACTTTTCCGCCACTGTAACACCATGCTTGCCACGACCGCAATATCGGATATCTGGGGCAGGTATGGTAAAATTAAAGGTTGATTGAGTCCTAAAGTTCAAACGAATTTCTCAGTTCAAAACCTTTCTTTTATTGGAGTTTTCTCATGGCAATCGAACGCACCCTGTCCATCATCAAGCCGGACGCAGTTGCAAAAAACGTGATCGGCAAAATCTATAGCCGTTTCGAAGAAGCCGGCCTGAAGATCGTGGCTGCCCGCATGGTGCAACTGTCGCGCGCTGAAGCCGAAGGCTTCTACGCAGTGCACGCTGCGCGTCCGTTCTTCAAGGACCTGGTCGACTTCATGATCTCGGGTCCGGTGATGATCCAGGTGCTGGAAGGCGAAGGCGCGATCCTGAAAAACCGCGACCTGATGGGCGCTACCGATCCGAAGAAGGCCGACGCCGGCACCATCCGCGCCGACTTCGCCGACTCGATCGACGCCAACGCCGTTCACGGTTCGGACGCTGCCGAAACCGCCGCTGTGGAAATCGCTTACTACTTCCCGGCGCTGAACGTCTACTCGCGTTAATTAGTAAGGGGGAGCGCAGTCCGGGCGTTCCCCGGATCGATTCCCCCGGACTAATAGGAGCCTTTCCTGGCAGGTGGGGGGAAGCTGATAGCGATGCATGGCAAGTGTGGGCAAGGCGCGAGGAGGCCGCATGGCTAGCCATGCAACGACGAGCAACGCCGCCCACGCTTGCCAGGCGCGCTAGCAGCGACTACCACCTGCTAGGGAAGGCTCCAAATGAGTAACCTGCTCGCCTGCGCCCCCGGGGCGATGCGAGCAGGTTCAGGAATATAGGATTACGACATGACAACTCTCACCAATCTGCTGGACTTTGATCCCGCGCAACTCGTCGCCTACTGCGCCGACTTGGGTGAGAAACCGTTCCGCGCCAAGCAACTGCAGCGTTGGATACACCAGTTCGGCGCGTCGGATTTCGACAGCATGACCGACCTGGCCAAGTCGCTGCGCGAAAAGCTGAAGTCGCGCGCCGAAGTGCGTGCGCCGGCCATCGTGAGCGACAAGACGGCCAGCGACGGCACCCGCAAATGGCTGGTCGACGTCGGCAACGGCAACGCGGTCGAGACCGTGTTCATCCCGGAAGAAAACCGCGGCACGCTGTGCATTTCCACGCAAGCCGGCTGCGCCGTCAACTGCCGCTTCTGCTCGACCGGCAAGCAGGGCTTCAACCGCAACCTGACGGTCGCCGAGATCATCGGCCAGCTGTGGATGGCCGAGTTCGAACTGCGCCGTACCAAGGGCATCGAACCGGGCCCGAAAGGCGAGCGCCAGATCACCAACGTGGTGATGATGGGCATGGGCGAGCCGCTGCTCAATTACGAGCCGACCGTCACCGCGCTCAAGATGATGCTCGACGATAACGCCTACGGCCTGTCGCGCCGCCGCGTGACGCTGTCGACCTCGGGCGTGGTGCCGAATATCGACAAGCTGTCGCAAGACGTGCCGGTGGCCATGGCCGTGTCGCTGCACGCCTCGAACGATGCGCTGCGCGACATCCTGGTGCCGCTGAATAAAAAATATCCGCTGCGCGAGCTGATGGCCGCCTGCAAGCGCTATCTCGAATTCGCGCCGCGCGACTTCATCACCTTCGAGTACTGCATGCTCGACGGCTTCAACGACAGCGACGAGCACGCGCGCGAACTGATCGCGCTGGTGAACGATCCGGTGGTGGGCGTGAACTGCAAGTTCAACCTGATCCCGTTCAACCCGTTCCCCGAGTCGGGCCTGACCCGCTCCAAGAACCCGCGCATCAAGGCCTTCGCCGAAGTCCTGATGAACGCCGGCATCGTGACCACCGTGCGCAAGACGCGCGGCGACGACATCGACGCCGCCTGCGGCCAGCTGGCGGGCGAGGTCAAGGACCGCACCCGCGTGGCCGAGCGCATGGAAAAGATGGCCGAGTACCAGAAGAAATTCGGCGCCGATTTCGGCCGCATCGTGGAGATCCCGACCTGATGAAATTCGCCGCCGCCTGGCTCGCATTCGCATCGACCCTGTCCCTCGCTTTGCTGGCCGGTTGCGCCGGCACGGGGGCGGGCGGCGCGACGACCACGCGCGACGGCGAACTCAAGACCGCCTCGGACCAGACCGCGCTGGAAAAGCGCGCCTCGATCCGGGTGCAGCTGGCGGTCGGCTACTACCAGGAGGGCAAGCACGAGATCGCCCTCGACGAAGTCAAGCAGGCGCTGGCGGCCGATCCGAACTACGCCGACGCCTATGGCCTGCGGGCCCTGATCTATACCTCGATGGGTCAGTTCCCGCTGGCCGACGAAAACCATCGCCACGCGCTGCGCCTCGAACCGGGCAATCCCGAGTTCGCGAACAACTATGGCACCTTCCTGTGCCAGTCGGTGAACAAGCCGCTCGACGCGCTGCGCTATTTCGACGCCGCCCTCAAGAATCCCGCCTACCAGACGCCGCTCTCCGCGCTGGTCAATGCGGGTGCGTGCAGCATCAAGAACCGGAATGTCGACGCGGCCGAGCGCTACCTGCTCGAAGCCCTGCGTTTGAGCCCGGCGCTGCCGGCCGTGAATGCCGGCCTGGCGCGGGTGTACTACGAGCGGCGCGACATGCAGCGCGCCGGTTTTTTCGTGAATCGCCTGATCGAGACGGCCAGCATCGAGACACTGCCGGCCGACGCGCTCTGGCTCGCGCTGCGCGTGCAGCGCAAGCTGGGCGACCGGACCCATGAGGCGACGCTCGCGGCCCAGCTGCGCCGGCGTTTCCCGGGTTCGCCCGAATACGCGGCGTTCGAGCGCGGCGCGTTCGACGAGTAAGCACAAGAACAAGCTCAACTAGAAGCTCACACGGACAAGGACGAGGACAATGAACGAGCAAGCAGATCAGCCGGCTACGCCAGGCAACCAGCCCGGCATCCCTGGCAAGACCCTGCAATCCCAGCGCGAAGCGATGGGCTGGAGTGTGGAACAGGTGGCGGACCAGCTGAAGCTGGCCCCGCGCCAGGTGGTGGCCCTGGAAGCCGGCGATTACGCTTCACTGCCGAGCCCGGCCGTGACACGCGGCTTCGTGCGCGTCTATGCCAAGCTGCTCAAGATCGACGCCGCGCCGCTGGTGTCGATGATCGAACTGAACATGCCGCCGGAAGCCCAGGCCGGCGCGCCCATCAACACCGGCGCCGTGCGCCGCGAACAGCGTCCGGCCACGTTCTCCGAGACCCGCTTTCCGATCGCCGGCCGCCGCAACCGCCTGCCGCTGGGCTGGATCGCCGCCGCCGTGGTGGTGGCCGGCGCCGCCGTTGCGGCCTGGCAGTTCGACCTGATTCCGAACTTGCAGCGCGACGGCCAGGCGGGCGACGCCACGGTGCTCGAGAACCCGGCCGCCGGCGTCGTCGCGCCAGGCTCGGCGCCCGCGGCCGGCGCCCAGCAAGGCCTGATCAATCCATCGGTGCCGTTGATCTCGGTGCCGGCGCCGGCTGGCGAAACTGCGCCGCCAGCGGCAGCGCCCGGTTCGGCGCCGGGCGCCGCGCCGGCCACCCCGACCGCACCGGTGCCGGCCGTCCCGCCGCCGGCCAATGCGCCGGCCAATGCGCCGGCCAATGCACCGGCGGCGGGAACGTCGAGCGCGGCCGCGCCTGGCGTGACGCCGGCCCCGAACATCTCGACCGCTGCCGCACCGGTCACCGCCGTGGCCCCCGCCGCCGGCGCCAACACCCTGGTGCTGAACGTGCGCGAGGATTCCTGGATCGAAGTGCGTCCGAGCGCCGGCGGCCGTCCGCTGATCTCGCGCCTGGTCAAGGGCGGCAGCACCGAGTCGGTCGAGCTGAGCGGCCCGGCGACCCTGGTGGTCGGGGCCCCTGGCGGCGTGACCGCGACCCTGCGCGGCGCCAACGTCGCGCTGCCGCAGCAGTCGGGCCGCACCATCGCGCGCGTGGCGCTGAAATAAGCTGAAGCTGGAATACACCAAATGAATTCGTTGAACGAAGCCTGCACTCCTGAAGCCATACCGTCCGGCCCGCTGGCGCGCCGCGCCAGCCGCAAGGTGGCCGTCTCGCACGGCCAGCGCACGGTCTGGGTGGGCGGCGACGCCCCGGTGGTGGTGCAGTCGATGACCAATACCGATACCGCCGACGCGATCGGCACCGCGATCCAGGTCAAGGAGCTGGCGCGCGCCGGTTCCGAGATCGTGCGCATCACGGTCGACACCCCGGCGGCAGCCGCCGCCGTGCCGGCGATCCGCGAACAGCTCGACCGCATGGAAGTCGACGTGCCGCTGGTGGGCGACTTCCACTACAACGGCCACCTGCTGCTGCGCGACTATCCGGAATGCGCGCAGGCGCTGTCGAAATACCGCATCAATCCGGGCAATGTGGGGCAGGGCGCCAAGCGCGACACCCAGTTCGCCCAGATGATCGAGATCGCCGCCAGGTACGACAAGCCGGTCCGCATCGGCGTCAACTGGGGCAGTCTGGATCAAACGCTGCTGGCCCGCATCATGGACGAGAACGCCGCGCGCGCCAATCCGTGGAGCGCCCAGGCGGTGATGTACGAAGCGCTGATCACATCGGCGATCGAGAACGCCGTGCGCGCCGAAGAAGTCGGCCTGGCGCGCGACAAGATCATCCTGTCGTGCAAGGTGTCGGGCGTGCAAGACCTGATCGCGGTCTACCGCGAACTGGCGCGCCGCTGCGATTATCCGCTGCACCTGGGACTGACCGAGGCCGGCATGGGCAGCAAGGGCATCGTCGCCTCGACCGCGGCGCTGTCGGTGCTGCTGCAAGAGGGCATCGGCGACACCATCCGCATCTCGCTGACGCCGGAACCGGGCGGCGACCGCACCAGGGAGGTCGTGGTTGGCCAGGAAATCCTGCAGACCATGGGCCTGCGCAAGTTCACCCCGATGGTGATCGCCTGCCCGGGCTGCGGCCGCACGACCTCGACCGTGTTCCAGGAGCTGGCCGACAACATCCAGAGCTTCTTGCGCGAGCAGATGCCTGAATGGAAGAAAACGTATCCGGGCGTGGAGGCGATGAACGTGGCCGTGATGGGCTGCATCGTCAACGGTCCGGGCGAATCGAAGCACGCGAACATCGGCATCAGCCTGCCGGGCACCGGCGAATCGCCGGCCGCCCCGGTGTTCGTCGACGGCCAGAAATTCGCGACCCTGCGCGGCGAGCGCATCGTCGATGAGTTCAAGACCATCGTGCTCGATTATGTGAAGAAGAATTACGGGCGAGCCGGGGTTTCGAGCGACATGTCGCTCGCCGGCGCAGCGACCCAGGCGTAAGCCTGGGGCTGGGAGAGCTGGCCGACCTGCGCCCACGAGCAGCGCCAAGAATTGAGAAAGAAAACCATGTCCAAACCAGAAAAAATCGTCGCCATCAAAGGCATGAACGACATCCTGCCGCAAGACGCGCCGCTGTGGGAGCTGTTCGAGAACACCACCGAAACGATCCTGAAGAGCTACGGCTACCAGAAGATCGTGACCCCGATCGTCGAGCAGACCGCTTTGTTCTCGCGCGCCATCGGCGCCGTCACCGACATCGTCGAGAAGGAGATGTATTCCTTCGAAGACTCGATGAACGGCGACCAGCTGACCCTGCGTCCGGAAGGCACGGCCAGCGTCGTGCGCGCCGTGCTCGAGCACAACCTGGTCTACGACGGCCCGCGCCGCCTGTGGTACAAGGGCCCGATGTTCCGCCACGAGCGCCCGCAGCGCGGCCGCTACCGCCAGTTCTTCCAGTTCGGCGCCGAAGCGATCGGCTTCTCGGGCCCGGACATCGACGCCGAGATGATCATGATGTCGCGCCGCCTGTGGGATGACCTGGGCCTGCAGAACGTGCGCCTCGAGCTGAACTCGATCGGCAACGCCGAAGAGCGCAACCGCCACCGCGCCGACCTGATCGCCTATCTCGAAAAACACGAAGACATCCTCGACGCCGAGGCCAAGCGCCGCCTGCACAGCAATCCGCTGCGCATCCTGGACACCAAGAACCCGGCGATGCAGGAGATGGTCAATGCCGCCCCGCGCCTGCTGGACTACCTGGGCGAAGAGTCGCTGGCCCACTTCAACGGCGTCAAGGCGCTGCTGGACAAGAACGCGGTGCAGTACACCGTCAACCCGCGCCTGGTGCGCGGCCTGGACTACTACAACCGCACCGTGTTCGAATGGGTCACCGACGAGCTGGGCGCCCAGGGCACGATCTGCGCCGGCGGCCGCTACGATCCGCTGATCGAAACCTTCGGCGGCAAGCCGACCCCGGCGGTCGGTTTCGCGATGGGCATGGAACGCATCATCGAGCTCATGAAAGGGTTGGGCGAACCGGCCGAGCCGAACGTGTGCGACGTGTACATGGTCCACCAGGGAGAAGAGGCCCAGCTGCAGTCCTTCATCCTGGCCGAGCGGATTCGGGATGCCGGCCTGGATGTTGTGTTACATTGCGCAACGCCAACAGGTGCGGGCAGCTTCAAGAGCCAGATGAAGAAGGCCGATGGCAGCGGCGCCGCCTTTGCCGTCATCATCGGCCAGGACGAGATCGCGAACAATGCCGCGCAAGTGAAGACCATGCGCGGCGAAGTGGGCGAGCAGCAGCAGGCCGCCGTGCCGTTCGAGGAAGTGGTCGACTACCTGGTCGACCAGATCGTCGGCAGTCACGACCACGGCCACGACCACGATCACGTGCACTACCACCCGTAACCGGCGTTCGGCACCACCAATCAACCATTTAATACAAGAATACGCACATGGCATACGATCACCAGGAACAGGAACAGCTTGATTCCTTCAAGGCGTTCTGGTCGCAGTACGGCAACATCATCATCTGGGTCCTGATTCTCGCGCTCGGCTCCTACGCCGGCTGGAACTACTGGAAAACCCACCAGCGCAACAAGTCGGTCGAGGCGTCGGCGCTGTATGACGAGCTGCAGACCTCGCTGCTGGCGAACGACAATGCCAAGGTGCAGCGCGTGGCGGGCGACATCCGCGCCAAGTACGAATCGTCGGCCTATGCCCCGATGGCGGCGCTGGCGGCGGCCAAGACCGCCTTCGAAGCGAACGACCTCAAGACCGCCAAGGCGCAGCTGCAGTGGGCGGCCGAGCACGGCAACGACGAATACAAGTCGATCGCCAACCTGCGCCTGGCCGGCGTGCTGCTGGACGAAAAGGCATTCGACGAAGCGCTGAAGGTCCTGAACGGCAAATTCCTGCCGCAGTTCACCTCGGAAGTGAACGACCGCAAGGGCGACGTGCTGGTCGCGCAGAACAAGCTGAACGAAGCGCGCGCGGCCTATGTCGCGGCGATCGCCGCGATGGATCCGAACGCGCCGGGCCGCCAGTTGGTGCAGATCAAGCTCGAAGCGATCGGCGGCACGGTGCCGGCCGACAAGAAATCGGAACAAGAAAAAGCTGCCGAGCAAAAGGCAGCCGCGTAATCCTCCCCCATGAGAGGGCCCGCGCACGCCTGACGGCGGCGCGGGCCTTGCGTCCTCTATAGTCCAGGAACAAGGTAGAACAAAATGCGTATTTGCAGCAAGCTTGTTGGTGTCGGCGTACTGGCCCTGATGACGGGTTGCTCGACCCTCAATTCGCTCAATCCATTCGCGTCGGATAAGAAGGGCGACCAGCCGGCCAAGCTGGTCGAGCTGAAAGGCAGCATGGCCGTGCGCACCGCATGGAAACTTGATATCGGCAAGGCGCGCGGCTACACCTTCTCGCCTGCGCTGACCGGCAACACGGTGGTCGTGGCCGGCGCCGACGGCGCCATCGCGCGCGTCGAAGCCGGGAGCGGCAAGCAACTGTGGCGCATCAAGGCCGACACCGAACTGTCGGCCGGCGTCGGCACCGACGGCAACCTGATCGTGGTCGGCGGCGACAAGGGCCAGCTGCTGGCCTTCGACATGGACGGCAAGGCGCTGTGGAAGACCCAGCTGTCGAGCGAGATCCTGTCGGCGCCGGTGGTGTCGCAAGGCATCGTGGTGGCGCGCTCGATCGACAACCGCATCGTCGGCATCGATGCCGCCAACGGCAACAAGAAGTGGACCGTGCAAAAAGTCGCGCCGCCGCTCACCCTGCGCAATGCGCCGGGAATGATCGTGGCCGGGACCGACGTCATCGTGGCCCAGCCGGGCGGCAAGCTGTCGTCGATGATCCTGGCCACCGGCGCGCCGCGCTGGGACGTCGAGGTCGGCGTCTCGCGCGGCGCCACCGAACTGGAACGCGTGACCGACATCGGCGGCGCGCCGGTGCTGTTCGAGAACGAGGTGTGCGCCGCGTCCTACCAGGGCCGCGTAGGCTGCTTCGACCTGGTCACCGGTTCGGCGAAGTGGACGCGCGACCTGTCGTCCGATGCCGGCGTCGCCGTCGACCAGCTGTACGTGTTCGCACCGGACGACAAGGGCGCCCTGCATGCCTTCACCCGCGACACGGGTTCTTCCAGCTGGAAGAACGACAAGCTGGCCTTCCGCCGCCTGTCGACCCCGCTGTCGTATGGCCGCGCCGTCGCGGTCGGCGACTTCGAAGGCTATGTGCACTTCCTGTCGCGCGAGGACGGATCTTTCCTGGCGCGCGCAGCGACCGATGGCAGCCCGATCATGGGCACGCCGCTGGTGGCCGGCACGAACCTGATTTTTCAAACACAAAATGGAACTGTGACCGCGATCGCGGTCGAATAGAATAAAACATGAAGCCGGTAATCGCACTCGTAGGTCGTCCCAACGTCGGGAAATCGACCTTATTTAACCGCCTGACCCGTTCGCGTGACGCGCTGGTGGCCGACCTCCCTGGCCTGACGCGCGACCGCCACTATGGCGAAGGCCGGATTGGCGAACGGCCATTCCTGGTCATCGACACGGGCGGTTTCGAGCCGGTCGCCAAAGAAGGCATCATGCATGAAATGGCGCTGCAGACGCGCCAGGCCGTGGCCGAGGCCGACGTGGTCGTGTTCATCGTGGACGGCCGCCAGGGCCTGACCCCGCACGACAAGACCATCACCGATTACCTGCGCAAGAGTGGCCGCAAGGTCATGCTGGTGGTGAACAAGTCGGAAGGCATGAAGTACACCTCCGTCACCGCCGACTTCTATGAACTCGGCATGGGCGACCCGTACGTGATCTCCGCCGCCCATGGCGACGGCGTGCACGACCTGGTCAACGAGGCGCTCGACATCGCCTTCGCCCAGCGCCCCGACGAACCGGAAGAGCTGGAACCGGCCGATCACGGCTTCAAGATCGCCATCGTCGGCCGCCCGAACGTCGGCAAGTCGACCCTGATCAATACCCTGGTCGGCGAGCAGCGCGTAATCGCCTTCGACATGCCGGGTACCACCCGCGATGCGATCGAAGTGCCGTTCGAGCGCGACGGCAAGAAGTACACACTGATCGACACCGCCGGCATCCGCCGCCGCGGCAAGATTTTCGAGGCTATCGAGAAATTCTCCGTGGTCAAGACCATGCAGTCGATCTCGGATGCCAACGTCGTCATCCTGCTGCTCGACGCCCAGCAAGATATTTCCGAGCAAGATGCCCACATCGCCGGCTTCATCCTGGAATCGGGCAGGGCGCTGGTGGTGGCCGTCAACAAGTGGGACGGCCTGCAAACCGACCAGCGCGACCAGGTCAAGAACGACCTCGACCGTAAGCTGGACTTCCTGGGCTTTGCCAAGACCCACTTCGTCTCGGCGCTGCGCGGCACCGGCATCAGCCAGCTGCTCAAGTCGGTGGAGTCGGCGTATGCCGCCGCGACGGCCAACCTGTCGACGCCGCGCCTGACGCGCGCGCTGCAGGAGGCGGTCGAGAAGCAGGAGCCGAAGCGCAAGGGCACCTCGCGTCCGAAGATGCGCTATGCCCACCAGGGCGGTCAGAATCCGCCGATCATCGTCATCCACGGCAATGCGCTGGAGGGGATCACCGAGCCTTATAAGCGCTATCTGGAAAAGCATTTCCGTGACACGTTCAACCTGGTCGGCACCCCGCTCAGGATCGAGCTGCGCAGCGGGAAAAATCCGTTCGCAAAAGACTGAATTGTTTAGGCTGAAAGTCGTAGCAGTACGACAAAAAGCGGCAAAACAGGTTACAGTAGGCTTAGGGCTGCATTCGCTCACGCAGAATATGGCTCTAACTACTTGAAAACCGGCAAATCGCCTCAAACTTTTAACTACAACAACATTACGGAGCTGTTATGAGCAACAAAGGGCAACTGTTACAAGACCCATTCCTCAACGCCTTGCGCAAGGAACACGTCCCTGTCTCGATCTACCTCGTCAACGGTATCAAACTCCAGGGTCATATCGAATCCTTCGACCAATACGTCGTTTTGCTTCGTAATACCGTGACCCAGATGGTCTACAAGCATGCCATTTCCACTGTCGTGCCGGCCCGTGCCGTCAACCTTAACCTCGACTCCAACGAAGCCGAGTAAGGCCGATGGCTGACGCCCCCGGCACTCCAACCCTGCGCGCAGCGCTGGTCGGCATCGACTTCGGGACTGGCGACTTCGCCGCCAGTCTCGATGAGCTGTCGCTGCTTGCGCGCTCCGCCGGCGCCGATCCGATCACCACGATCACGGCGAAGCGCAGCAGCCCGGACCCCGCGCATTTCGTCGGCAGCGGCAAGGCCGACGAAATCGCCCTCGACGCCAAGGCCCTTGGCGCCGAGATCGTCATCTTCAACCACGCTCTCTCTCCCGCCCAGCAGCGCAACCTGGAGCGTCGCCTCCAGCTGCGCGTGATCGACCGCACCAGCCTGATCCTCGATATCTTCGCCCAGCGCGCCAAGAGCCACGAGGGTAAGCTCCAGGTCGAGCTCGCTCAACTGCAGCACCTGGCCACGCGCCTGATCCGCGGCTGGACCCACCTGGAACGTCAAAAGGGCGGTATCGGCCTGCGCGGTCCGGGTGAAACCCAGCTCGAGACCGACCGCCGCCTGATCGGCGAGCGGGTCAAGATGCTGCGCGCGCGCCTCGGCAAATTGCGCAAGCAGCACGAGACCCAGCGCCGCCAGCGCGGCCGCAACAAGACCTTCTCGGTGTCGCTCGTCGGTTATACCAATGCCGGCAAGTCGACCCTGTTCAACACGCTGACGAAAGCCGGCGTGTACGTGGCGAACCAGCTGTTTGCGACCCTCGACACCACCAGCCGCCGCATGTACCTGGGCGACGAGGTGGGCAGCGTCGTGATCTCGGACACCGTCGGTTTCGTGCGCGAACTGCCGCACCAGCTGGTGGCGGCGTTTCGCGCCACGCTGGAAGAAACCATCCATGCCGACCTCTTGCTGCACGTGGTCGACAGCGCCTCCCCGACGCGCATGGAGCAGGTCGAACAGGTCAATGAAGTCTTGCGCGAGATTGGCGCAGATCATGTTCCGCAAATTTTGGTGTGGAACAAGATCGATGCCGCCGGGCTGGAACCTGGGGTCGAGCGTGATGAGTATGATAAGATCAACCGGGTTTTCATCAGCGCCCACAGTGGCGCCGGCCTGGATCTGCTGCGTTCGGCAATCGCCGAGGCGGCCAAGTCCGCGCCGGGCCCAGGCGGGTACAGCAACCCAGAAAACGAAGAGCACGACGAAGCCTTCGGGCTCGCCGAGGAAGACGCGTCGGTGGACGCGCACCCCGGCGGTCTTGCCGACAATATGCCAACTTCCACCCATGTCAGGCCCAACTAGCCTATGCTTGTTTCTCTACTAAAAAGATTCGGCGTCAAATTGTCGCTGAACGACCCACGCTGGGGACGCAACCCCGAAGACGACCGCAAGGCCCAGGATGGTCGCCGCCCCGGTGACGGTCCTCCCGACCTCGACCAGATGTGGCGCGATTTCAATGCGCGCCTGAACCGCATGTTCGGCGGCCGCGGCAACAATAACGGCGGCGGCGACAACGGCGGCCCGCGCGGCGAAATGCGCGGCGCCGGCATCGGCGCCGGCGTGATCGCCATCATCGTCGGCTTCATCTGGCTTGCCAGCGGCGCCTTCATCGTGCAAGAGGGCCAGGTCGGCGTCGTGACCACCTTCGGCAAGTACAGCCACTCGACCACGCCGGGTTTCAACTGGCGCTGGCCGTATCCGTTCCAGGCCCACGAGACCGTCAACACCTCGCAGATCCGTACCGCCGAGATCGGCTACCGGGCGAACGTGCGCAACAAGCAGCCGCAAGAATCGCTGATGCTGACCGATGACGAAAACATCATCGACATCCAGTTCGCGGTGCAGTACACGCTGAAAGACCCGGTCGCCTGGCTGTTCAACAACCGCGACCAGGACGACAGCGTGCGCCAGATCGCCGAGACGGCGATCCGCGAAGTGGTCGGCCGCAACAAGATGGACTTCGTCCTGTACGAAGGCCGCGAGAAGGTCGCCGCCGACGTGCATTCGATGATGCAGGCGATCGGCGACCGCTACGCGCTCGGCGCCCTGATCACCAACGTGACGATGCAGGGCGTGCAGCCGCCGGAGCAGGTGCAGAGCGCCTTCGACGACGCCGTGCGCGCAGGCCAGGACCGCGCCCGCGCCCGCAACGAGGGCGAGGCGTATGCCAACCAGATCATCCCGCAGGCGCGCGGCCAGGCCTTCCGCCTGCAGCAGGACGCCGAAGCCTACCGTTCGATGGTGGTCGAGAACGCGACCGGTAACGCCGCCCGCTTCGACCAGGTGGTGGCCGCCTATTCGCGCGCCCCGGCCGTGACCCGCGACCGCATGTACATCGACACCATGCAGCAGATCTTCACCAGCACCACCAAGGTGATGGTCGACTCGCGCGCCAACAACAATATGCTGTACCTGCCGCTCGACAAGCTGATGCAGCAGCAGGCAGCCAACGATGCCCAGATCGGCAGCAAATCGGGTCCGGTGCAATTGCCGCAGTCCGGCCAACCTGCCGAAGTGAGCCAGGCCATGGAAGCGGTGCGCCAGCGAGACGAGCGCAGCCGCGATTCCTCACGTGACAGGGAGACCCGCTGATGAACCGCCTCGTAACTCTTTTCGTCGCGGGCTTCATCGCACTGATGCTGCTGTCGTCCACGATCTTCGTCGTCGACCAGCGTCGCTTCGCGATCGTGTTCGCGCTCGGCCAGGTCAAGGAAGTGATTTCGACGCCGGGCCTGCACTTCAAGCTGCCGCCGCCGTTCCAGAACGTGATCTACCTGGACAAGCGCATCCTGACGCTGGACACGCCCGACGCCGACCGCTTCATCACGGCCGAGAAGAAGAACATCCTGGTGGATGCCTTCATGAAATGGCGTATCGAAGATCCGCGCCTGTACTACGTCAGCTTCGGTGGTGACGAAAGCCGTGCGCGCGACCGCATGTCGCAGATCATCAAGGCGGCCCTGAACGATGAGATCACCAAGCGCACCGTGCGCGAAGTGATTTCCGGCGAGCGTGCCGCGGTGATGGCGGCGGTGCAGGCCAAGGTCGTGGCCGAGGCAAAGGAAATTGGCGTCGGCATCGTCGACGTGCGCCTCAAGCGCGTGGATTACATCGAGCAGATCAACAACTCGGTGTACGAACGCATGCGCGCCGAGCGCGTCCGCGTCGCCAACGAGCTGCGTTCGACCGGCGCCGCCGAGTCCGAGCAGATCCGCGCCGATGCTGACCGCCAGCGCACCGTGATCATCGCCGAAGCCTTCCGCGACGCCGAGAAGGTCAAGGGTGACGGCGACGCGAAGGCCTCGGCCATCTACGCCGAAGCTTTCGGCAAGAACCCGGAATTCGCCCGCTACTACCGTTCGCTCGAAGCCTACCGCGCCAGCTTCAAGGACCGCAGCGACGTGCTGGTGGTCGATCCGAACTCGGAGTTCTTCAAGTACTTCAAGCAGCCGGCGGCGTCGGGTCGCTGAGCCGCGCTCCCAGGCCTTGCCCAGGACGGGCTCCCGCACAACGGGAGCCCGTTTTTCATGGGATTTGCCAGCTTGTATAGGCATCCGTGACGTGGCAGATTGTTAACCCGGCAAGGTGTCGAACCAGCATTCCCTGCCTCACCCGCGCGGTTTTCGGGTAAAATCACCGATTCGGCGTTCGCGCCATGCGTTGGCACGTCTATCGTCGTCCCTGCCAGTCGCAGCTAATTATCCCAACTCCCATCTGTTGCCCATGCCGAACTGGCTATTGCCTGAGAATATTGCCGATGTCTTGCCGTCCGAAGCGCGCAAGATCGAGGAGCTGCGCCGCCTGATGCTCGATAACTTCCGGCTCTACGGCTACGAGCTCGTGATGCCGCCGCTGCTCGAATATACCGAGTCGCTGCTGGCAGGCGCCGGCGAAGATACCGACCTCAAGACCTTCAAGGTCATCGATCCGCTGTCGGGCCGCCTGCTCGGCCTGCGCGCCGACATGACCACGCAGGTGGCGCGCATCGACGCGCACCTGCTGAACCGTGAATCGATCACCCGCCTGTGCTACGCCGGCAGCGTGCTGCACACCCGTCCGTCGGGCCTGCACGCCACCCGCGAGCCGGTGCAGATCGGCGCCGAGATCTACGGCCATGCCGGCCTGGAAGCCGACGCCGAGATCCAGGAACTGGCCCTCGGCTCGCTGGCCCTGGCCGGCTTCGCCAACGTGCGCCTGGACCTGGCCCACGTCGGCGTGCTGCGCGCGCTGCTGAACGAAGACCCGGCCGCCAAGCGTGACGAAACCCAGATCTACTGCCTGCTGCGCGCCAAGGATGCGCCGGGTTTGGACGCCATCTCGACGAACTACTATCCGCAGACCCGCCAGGCGCTGCTGGCGCTGCCGCACCTGTACGGCGACGTCGAGGTGCTGGCCAAGGCGCGCGAACAGCTGCCGGCGCTGCCGGGCATACAGCGTGCGCTGGCCGAACTGGCCGCGCTGGCCGCCGGCGCCATCGGCCGCGCCGAGGTGGCGATCGACCTGGCCGACCTGCGCGGCTACCAGTACGAAAGCGGCGCCATGTTCGCACTGTACGTGCCGGGCCTGCCGAATGCGGTCGCCAGGGGCGGGCGCTACGATCACGTGGGCGAGGCCTTTGGACGCGCGCGTCCGGCGACCGGCTTCTCGCTCGACCTGCGCGAACTGGCCCGGCTGCTGCCGACGGCCGAGCGCAAGCATTCCATCCGCGCGCCGTGGGGCAATGCCCCCGAGCTGAAGGAAAAAATCGCTGACCTGCGCAAGGCAGGCGAAGTCGTGATCCAGAGCATGCCTGGTCACGACAATGTTCAGGACGAGTTCGAGTGCGACCGCGTGCTCGTCCTCGAAAACGGAAATTGGATTCTCAAAAACTTAGGTTAAGTGATGTCAAATACTAACGTGGCAAAGAACGTCGTTGTCATCGGCACCCAGTGGGGCGATGAAGGCAAAGGGAAGATCGTCGACTGGCTCACCGACCACGCCGCCGGCGTGGTGCGTTTCCAGGGCGGCCATAACGCTGGTCACACCCTGGTCATCAAGGGCCAGAAGACCGCGCTGCAACTGATCCCTTCGGGCATCATGCGCGAAGGCGTGGCCTGCTACATCGGCAACGGCGTCGTGGTCTCGGTGCCGGACGTGATGCGCGAGATCGACAAGCTGCAGGCCGCCGGCATCGAAGTGGTGTCGCGCCTGAAGATCTCCGAGGCGTGCCCGATCATCCTGCCTTACCACGTCGCCATCGACAAGGCGCGCGAAGCCAAGCGCGGCGAGAACAAGATCGGCACCACCTGCAAGGGCATCGGCCCGGCCTACGAAGACAAGGTCGCGCGCCGCGCGATCCGTATCGCCGACCTGCTCAACGCCGAGCGCTTCGCCGAGAAGCTCAAGGAAAACCTGGACTACCACAACCACGTGCTGGTCAACTACCTGGGCGGCGAAGCGATCGACTTCCAGACCGCCTATGATGACGCGATGGCCCTGGTGCCGCGCCTGCGTCCGATGGTCGCCGACGTGTCGTCGCTGCTGTACGCGGCCCACAAGCAAGGCGGCAAGCTGCTGTTCGAAGGCGCGCAGGGTTCGCTGCTCGACGTCGACCACGGCACCTATCCGTTCGTCACCTCGTCGAACTGCGTGGCGGGCAATGCCGCCGCCGGCGCCGGCGTCGGCCCGAACATGCTGCACTACATCCTGGGCATCACCAAGGCCTACACCACCCGCGTCGGTTCGGGCCCGTTCCCGGCCGAGCTGCCGACCGAAGAAGGCGTGGGCGAGCACCTGTCGCGCATCGGCCATGAATTCGGCACCGTGACCGGCCGCGCCCGCCGCTGCGGCTGGTTCGACGCCGCCCTGCTGCGCCGCTCGGTCCAGATTAACGGCGTGTCGGGCATGTGCCTGACCAAGCTGGACGTGCTGGATGGTATTGAATCCCTCAAACTCTGCACCGGCTACAGGATCGACGGCCGCGACGTCGACATCTTCCCGGTCGGCGCTGAAGAAGCCGCACTGTGCGAGCCGGTGTACGAAGAAATGCCGGGCTGGACCGAAAGCACCGTCGGCGCCAAGTCGATGGAAGAGCTGCCGGCCAACGCCCGCGCCTACATCAAGCGCATCGAAGAACTGGTTGGCGTGCCGATCGACATGGTGTCGACCGGTCCGGACCGTGAAGAAACCATCGTCCTGCGTCATCCGTTCGCAGCGTAAACCAAGAAGAATCTGGAGTAGAAGATGAATACCCCCGTATCGACCGACAAGGACCTGTGGGTCTCCTGGGATGAATACCACCGCCTGATCGAGCGCCTGGCGCTGCAGGTCTATGAATCGGGCTGGAAGTTCGATCAAGTGCTGTGCCTGGCGCGCGGCGGCGTGCGTCCTGGCGACGTGTTCTCGCGCATCTTCGACGTGCCGCTGGCGATCCTGTCGACCAGCTCGTACCGCGAAGAAGCCGGCACCAAGCAGGGCGACCTGGACATCTCGAAGTACATGACCATGACCAAGGGCCCGCTGGCCGGCCGCGTGCTGCTGGTCGACGACCTGGCCGATTCGGGCGTCACCCTGCGCAAGGTCAGCGAGCACCTGACCGAGAACTACAAGGATGTCACCGAAGTGAAATCGGCCGTCATCTGGGTCAAGGGCACGTCTTCGATCCGTCCTGATTACTACCTGGACGACCTGCCGCACAATCCGTGGATCCACCAGCCGTTCGAAGAATATGACGGCCTGCGTCCGCATCAGCTGGCGGCGTGGTTGAAGAAGTTCGAGAAGTAATACCGGTCCGCGCGATCGAATCGAAGCAGGGAAGGGTACAAGCCTTTCCCTGTTTTTTTTCGTCGGCCGAGGTGGCGGCTGCTAATATTGCGCTGTTAACATTTCTGGCAACCCAACAATAACAAGCCATGACCCAAAGCTTCTTCCAGACCTTCATTCTCCTCATCCTCGTCACCGACCCTTTTGGTAACGTCCCCCTGTTTGCTGCCGCCCTGAAAGACACCCCGATCGAGCGTCGCAACAAGATCGTAATCCGCGAATGCGGCATCGCCTTCCTGCTGTTGCTGGTGTTCATGTTCTTCGGCAAGCACTTCCTCGAGGCGCTGCACCTGAGCCCGGTCGCGCTGCGCATCGGCGGCGCCGTCATCCTCCTGATGATCGCGATCCGCATGATCTTCCCGCACCCCGACGGCGTGCTGGGCAAGAGCGAAGGCGGCGAGCCCTTCATCGTGCCGCTGGCGATTCCCGCGCTGGCCGGGCCGTCGGCGCTGGCCACCGTGCTGCTGTTCTCGTCGACCAGCTTCACCGACACGATGGTGCACGTCGCCGCGCTGGCGGCGGTGGGCGTGGTCTGGCTGGCAGTGTTCCTGAGCGCCGAAAAGCTGCAGCAGAAACTCGGCCCGCAAGTCATGACCGCCTTCGAGCGCCTGATGGGCCTGATCCTGACGGCGATGTCCATCGAGATGCTGCTGGGTGGTATCCGGGAGTTCGTACAGAGCCTGTAAGCGGACGGCGGGCGGCAATGGATCCCCTGCCGCATTGACTCCCATCAGATCGTCCTTGCGGCAATCAATCATCGTTTACTCTGGTCTGCTCAGAGGAGGTCTCGATGAACGCTGTAATGCGCCTTGCCGCCGCAATCCTGCTTGCGGTGGCAGTCGCCGTGCCGGCAAGCGCCAATATTGTCCGCGACGGCGATTTTGAACTGAACGATGGCAGTTGGGAACTCACCGAAGGCTGGTTTCTGGGAGACGCCGGCCGCGGCGCGAGCAGCGGCGTCAACTCGCTCAGTACCGGCTGCTTCGGTCCCGAGTTTTCCTGCTTTGCTACCCAAGCCCTGCCGACGACGACCGGCCAGCGCTACGACCTGAGCTTCTGGCTGTATGCGGACGGCGTGATCGGCCCGGATGGCTTTCCGATATTTCAGTTTGACAATGGAATCAGGGTGATGTTCGGAGACGCGATCGCGACGACCATCTACAATTTCCCGACCACGAACACGTCCACCGATATCGGGACGGGCGGCCCGTCCACGCAAATCATCGTCCGCAACCTGCTGGCGACATCGGCATCGACCATCCTGCAATTGTCCGGCTACCACGACCCTTCGGGGATCTTCTTCGACGACATCTCGGTCGAGCTGGCGGTCAGCCAGATCCCCGAGCCCGGAACCTTGTCGCTGTTCGGCATGGCGCTCGGCTGTCTTGGCCTGAGCAGGTGGCGGCGCGCACGCGCTGCCTGAGCCGCAAGCAGCCTGTTCCGGGCATCCGTGCGGGAGTCGTTGCCCCAAATCTGGCACACTGCAGTCGCGCAGATTGCGCGCGACTCCCGGACCATGAATGAAACAGGAACCAGCGACACCCTCCGAATGGCTGCCTTTCCTCAGCGGTGGCGGCATGATGGGCGCCATGATGCGCGCCCACGACTGGAGTGCGTCGCCCCTGGGTTCACCGCGCCAGTGGCCGCAGGCGCTGCGCACCGTGGTCGGCCTGATGCTCAACTCGAAGTTCCCGATGTTCGTCGCCTGGGGCGGCGAACTCGGGTTTCTCTATAACGACTCGTATATCTCGATCCTGGGCGACAAGCATCCGACCTCGCTCGGCAAGCGCTTCCACGACGTCTGGGCCGAGATCTGGCACGACATCCACCCGCTGATCGTACGCGCGCTCAGGGGCGAGGCCAGTTATATGGACCGCCTGCCGCTGCGCATGCGCCGTCACGGCTACGATGAGGACACCTGGTTCCGCTTCTCGTATTCGCCGGTGCGCGACGAAGACGGCACCGTGGCCGGCATGTTCTGCGCCTGCGTCGAGATGACGGGCGAGGTGCTGGCCCAGCGCTACCGCGAGGAGGAGAACGAGCGCCTGGTGACCCTGTTCGAGCAGGCGCCCGGCATCATCGCCGTGCTGCGCGGCCCGGACCACGTATTCGAGATCACCAACCGCTCCTACCTGCAGCTGGTCGGCCACCGCGCGCTGGTCGGCAAGGCCGTGCGCGACGCGCTGCCCGAGGTGCAGGGGCAGGGCTTCTTCGAGCTGCTCGACCACGTGTACCAGAGCGGCCAGCCTTTCGTGGGCCACGCGGTGCCGCTGCGCGTGCAGCGCGACCCCAATGCGCCGCTGGAAGAGCGCTTCATCGACTTCGTCTACCAGCCGATCCACGACCAGCACGGCAAGGTCTCGGGCATCTTCGTGGAGGGCAGCGACGTCACGGCGCGCAAGCGCATCGAGGACGAGCTGCGCGCCGCCAACCGCCAGAAGGACCAGTTCCTGGCGATGCTGGCGCACGAGCTGCGCAATCCGCTGGCGCCGATCACCACGGCGGCCCAGCTACTGCAGCGCGGCCAGATGGACGCGCCCGGCATCCAGCGCGCCAGCGACATCATCGCGCGCCAGGCCCAGCACATGACGTCCCTGGTCAACGACCTGCTCGACGTCTCGCGCGTGACGCGCGGCCTGGTGACCATCTCGAAAGAGGCGCTGGAAATGCGCGAGATCGTGCACGAGGCGGTGGAGCAGGTGCGACCGTTGATCGATGCGCGCGGCCACGAGCTGCAGTGCGAGATCGCCTCTGGCGCGCTTCGCGTGGAGGGCGACCGCACGCGCCTGATCCAGGTAGTGTCCAACATCCTGAACAATGCGGCCAAGTACACGGCGCCAGGTGGGCGCCTGCTGCTCACCGCGTGCATCGAGTCGGGTTGCTTGCGGGTGGCGGTGCGCGACAACGGGCAGGGCATCGATCCGCCGATCCTGCCCTACATTTTTGATTTGTTCATCCAGGCCGAGCGCACGCCCGACCGTTCGCAGGGTGGCCTGGGGCTCGGCCTGGCGCTGGTCAAAAGCCTGGCCGTGCTGCATGGCGGACGGGTGGAGGCGCACAGCGCGGGGTTGGGCAAGGGCAGCGAGTTCGTTGTCTACCTGCCATGCCTGGCCGAGGCGCCGGAAGTGAGCCCGCCGCCGCTTGACGTGCAGCCGCGCGGCGCGCGCGGGCTGAGGGTGCTGGTGGTCGACGACAACGTCGACGCGGCCCAGATGCTGGCGACGCTGCTCGAGATGAATGGATATGAGGTTAGCATCGCCTACGATGGCAAGGGCGCGCTGGCGAGCGCGGTGCAGGCGCCGCCGGACGTGGCTCTGCTCGACATCGGATTGCCGGACATTGATGGCCACGAACTGGCGCGCCGGCTGCGGGCGATGCCCGAGACCACGCAGGCGGTGCTGGTAGCCCTGACGGGATATGGGCAGGTCGAAGACCAGCGGCGGGCGTACAAGGCCGGGTTCGACCATCACATGGCCAAGCCGGCGGATTTGGCGAAATTGCTGGAATTGCTGGCGGGAGTAGCGTAGGGTTGGCAGCGGCGCTGCCGACGCGGTGATCGTTGGCGGCGAGGTCATCCGGCCAGGAAAGGAACCGGTAACCATCACCGCGTCGGCGGCGAAGCGCGGGGCCGCCGAGGCCAGCCCCACCCTGCACCCTGGTTACGCAGCCGCGTTACTTGCCCAACATCGACACCACGTTATCCGCCCCCGGCGCGCCAAACGCCTGCTGCTTGAGCACATGCAGCTGGTCGCGCACCTGCGCCGCCTTCTCGAACTCGAGGTTCTTGGCATGGTCAACCATGAGCTTCTCGAGGCGCTTGATCTCCTTGCTGATCTGCTTCTCGCTCATCGACTCGACCTTGGCCGTCGCCGCATCCTCGTGCACGCCCTCGACCATGGCCTTCTGCGCGGCGCTGCTGTACACGCCGTCGATCATTTCCTTGATCTTCTTCTGCACACCCTTCGGCGTGATGCCATTGGCCTCGTTGAAGGCGATCTGCTTCGCGCGGCGGCGCTCGGTCTCGTCGATCGCGCGTCGCATCGAATCGGTGATCTGGTCGCCGTACAGGATCGCCACGCCGTTGAGGTTACGCGCGGCGCGGCCGATGGTCTGGATCAGCGAACGCTCGGAACGCAGGAAGCCCTCTTTATCCGCATCGAGCACCGCCACCAGCGACACTTCAGGCAAGTCCAGGCCCTCGCGCAGCAGGTTGATCCCGACCAGCACGTCGAAGGTGCCCAGGCGCAGGTCGCGCAGGATTTCCACGCGCTCGACCGTGTCGATGTCGCTGTGCAGGTAACGCACCTTGATGCCGTGGTCGCCCAGGTATTCGGTGAGCTGCTCGGCCATGCGCTTGGTCAGCGTGGTGACCAGCACGCGCTCGTCCTTGGCGATGCGGTCGTTGATCTCGCTCATCAGGTCGTCGACCTGCGACAGGGCAGGGCGCACGATGATCTGCGGATCGACCAGGCCGGTGGGGCGCACCACCTGCTCGACCACGTTGTCGGCGCGCTGCTGCTCGTATTCGGCCGGCGTGGCCGAGACGAAGATCGTCTGGCGCGCCTTGCCCTCGAACTCCTGGAATTTCAAGGGCCGGTTGTCGAGCGCCGACGGCAGGCGGAAACCATAGTCGACCAGGTTGGTCTTGCGCGAACGGTCGCCGTTGTACATCGCGTTGAGCTGGCCGATCATCACGTGCGACTCGTCCATGAACATCAGCGCGTCTTTCGGCAGATAGTCGATCAGCGTCGGCGGCGGCTCGCCCGGCATCGCGCCGGACAGGTGGCGCGAGTAGTTCTCGATGCCCTTGGTAAAACCGATCTCGGCCAGCATCTCGAGGTCGAAGCGGGTGCGCTGTTCGAGGCGCTGTTCTTCGATGAGTTTATTTTGCTGGCGGAATTCCTCGAGGCGGTCGCGCAGCTCGGCCTTGATCGACTCGACCGCGCGCAGCACGGTGGAACGCGGCGTGACGTAGTGCGAGCCCGGATACACGGTAAAGCGCGGGATCTTCTGGCGCACGCGGCCCGTCAGCGGGTCGAACAGCTGCAGCGATTCGATCTCGTCGTCGAACATCTCGACGCGGATCGCCAGCTCGGCGTGCTCGGCCGGGAAGATGTCGATGGTGTCGCCGCGCACACGGAAGCTGCCGCGCGAGAAATCCATCTCGTTGCGGGTGTACTGCATCTGGATCAGGCGCGCGATGATGTCGCGCTGCGCCACCTTGTCCTTGTGGCGCAGGGTCAGGATCATCTTGTGGTATTCGTTCGGATTACCGATACCGTAGATTGCCGACACGGTGGCCACGATGACCACGTCGCGCCGTTCCATCAGCGACTTGGTGCACGACAGGCGCATCTGCTCGATGTGCTCGTTGATCGACGAGTCCTTTTCGATGAACAGGTCGCGCTGCGGCACATAGGCTTCGGGCTGGTAGTAATCGTAGTAGGAGACGAAATACTCGACCGCGTTCTGCGGGAAGAATTCGCGGAACTCCGAATACAGCTGGGCCGCCAGCGTCTTGTTCGGCGCGAACACGATCGCCGGCCTGCCAGCGCGCGCGATCACGTTGGCCATCGTATAGGTCTTGCCCGAGCCCGTCACGCCGAGCAGCGTCTGGTAGGACAGGCCGTCGTTGATGCCTTCGACCAGGCCCTCGATCGCGGTCGGCTGGTCGCCGGCCGGCGGGAAGGGCTGGTGCAGCTTGAACGGCGAATCGGGGAAGGTGAGGACCGTCGGTTCGGGTGAAGTTGCGATGGATAAATCAGCCATACTTACAGACCTTTGTTAGAATGAGAATCCGCTCGCGGCCTTTCAATACAAGGGCCGCTGTCTATACAACCGCTGTCAACCCAGCCGAAACAACTGAGTTTATCACGATGACTTCCACTGCCTCCGCCAGCCTTTTTGGCGCCATTGAGATGGCCCCGCGCGACCCGATCCTGGGTATTACCGAAGCCTTCAATGCCGACACCAATCCCGCCAAGATCAATCTTGGAGTAGGCGTCTATTATGACAATAACGGCAAGGTGCCACTGTTGGAGTGCGTACAGAAAGCGGAAGCGAAACTGATGGAGCAGCCTGCGCCGCGCACCTACCTGCCGATCGACGGCCTGGCGGCTTACGACAAGGCCGTGCAAGAACTGGTATTTGGTGCCGACAGCGCGGTAATTCAAGAGAAGCGTGCGATCACCGTGCAAGCCCTGGGCGGCACCGGCGCGCTCAAGATCGGCGCCGACTTCCTCAAGCGCTTCCTGCCGCACGCCGACGTCTACATCAGCGATCCGAGCTGGGAAAACCACCGCGCGCTGTTCGAGAGCGCCGGCTTCACCGTCCACAACTACGCCTACTACGACCCTGCTACGCGTGGCGTGAACTTCGACGGCATGCTGGCCGCGCTGAAGGCGATGCCGGCCGGCTCGATCGTCGTGCTGCACGCCTGCTGCCACAACCCGACCGGCGCCGACCTGTCGCAAGCGCAGTGGGACGAGGTGATCGCCGCCGTACAGGCGGGCGGCCTGGTGCCGTTCCTGGACATGGCCTACCAGGGCTTCGCCAACGGCATCGACGAAGACGGCGCCGTCGTGCGCCGCTTCGCCGCGACCGGCATGCCGCTCTTGGTGTCGAACTCGTTCTCGAAGTCGTTCTCGCTGTACGGCGAGCGCGTCGGCGCGCTGTCGATCGTCGCCACCAGCGGTGAGGAGGCGGCCCGCGTGCTGTCGCAACTGAAGCGCGTGGTGCGCACCAACTACTCGAACCCGCCGACCCATGGCGGCAAGGTCGTCGCCACCGTCCTGTCGAACCCCGAGCTGCGCAAGCTGTGGGAAGAAGAGCTGGCCGGCATGCGCGTGCGCATCCGCGAAATGCGCGGCGCGATGGTCGAGAAGCTCAAGGCCAAGGCCCCGGGCCACGACTTCGAATTCGTGCGCCAGCAGGTCGGCATGTTCTCGTATTCGGGCCTGACCAAGGAACAAGTGGGCAAGCTGCGCGACGAGTCGATCTACGCCGTGGACACCGGCCGCATCTGCGTCGCCGCGCTGAACTCGACCAATATCGATCGCGTCGTTGACGCGGTTGCCAAAGTTCTCTAAAATCCCGGCTCTCCGCAAGCGTTACGGCGTGTGCGGAGAGCAGCAGGAGTGGCGCTTGCGATCTGGGCAAATTTGACAGAAACGTTTCAGCAGCCATATAATGCAAGCATCAATTCCCTGATAGCTCAGTCGGTAGAGCGACGGACTGTTAATCCGCAGGTCCCTGGTTCGAGTCCAGGTCGGGGAGCCAGAATACTGAAAAGGCCGCGTCGTGAGATGCGGCCTTTTTGCTTTGCGGCGCGTGCCAAGGCGTCGCTGGTCACAGGAGATTCTTGCGTGAAGCAATTGCCGAACAGCCATGCTACCCTGATCGAAGGGCAGATGTTCCGCTTGATGAAGTCGGGGCAGGGCAAGCCGTCGATCGTGCTGATCAATGGCGCGGGCGGCCCGCTCGACGGCTGGTACAAGCTGTATCCCGAGATCGAGCAATTGGGCACGGTGTTCGCCTACGACCGGCCCGGCGTCGGCGGCAGTCCCAAGCCGCGCGAGGCGCAGTATGGCGAGACCGTGGTCGCTCAGCTGCGCCTGCTGCTGCAGGCGGCCGGCGTCGAGCCGCCGTTCGTGCTGGTCGGCCATTCCTTCGGCGGCCTGCACGCCAACCTGTTCGCGCGCGCCTTCGCCGACGAAGTGGCCGGTGTATTGTTCCTGGAAGCCACCGCACCTAGCGACGTCACCACGCTCAAGCAATTCCAGTCGCCGCTGCAGCGCGGCTTCATCAAGCTGCTCGACCGCATCTCGCCGCGCGACCAGTTCGACGAGATCCGGAACGAACTCGAGACCGTGAAGGATATCCAGGAGGCGCCGGCGTTTCCTCCGGTGCCGGTGACGGTGTTGTCCGGCACGAAGCGCCTGCCGCGCTGGATGGTGCCGGCCGCCCTGGTGCGCGAGCGCGAGCGCACCCAGCTGGGACTGGCGGCGCTGTCGCCGCTGGGCGAGCGGATTGAGGCCAAGCGCAGCGCCCACTTCCCGCAACTGACCGAGCCGGACGTGGTGCTGGACGCCTTGAAGCGCCTGGTTGCGCGGGCGACAGTCTAGTTTCCCGTTTTTTCGTCGTGTGAACACTTGCGAAATCGAAATCAGCAGGTATAATGCGGCCTCCTTTCCCTGATAGCTCAGTCGGTAGAGCGACGGACTGTTAATCCGCAGGTCCCTGGTTCGAGTCCAGGTCGGGGAGCCAGAATTGAGAAGGGCCGCATGCGAATGCGGCCCTTTTTGTATTTGGCTAGCAGATTGATCCACGCATGCTCTTGCCCGTTCGCAGATTGATGCCGAAATGGCAGACGTAGGGCGAAGCTCGATCCCCCTTGTCATGGACGCAGTCAAGATCGCCTTTCTCGCGCACGCGTATGTCGGCCGACGCCCCGCATGCGTCTTTCAAGTCCGGTCCGATTGAGTCGAACAAGACTTTCGCCATGTCGCCCTGGATGGAAAGTGCGGCTTTGTGATCGCTCGATGTCGGCGCCGCTTCTTCGCCGAGGTCGCCAGAATAGATGAGGTAACTGCCCTTGAAATCGCTGTATGTGCCGTCCCATGGTTTTGCGGCAAAAGCGACCGAGCATAAGCCGGCGATGCAGAGGATGGCGGCTATTGGCATTCTCATTTCAGCCTCTCACCTCTACGTGAAAATGGTGGTCATGGCCGCCCAAGGGGCGCGCCAGATGACGGAGCGCTGGGTCATTGAAGTAGACCTTCGTCACGCCAGGAAAATGACGAAAGAGTTCGATTAGCCGTGCAGTGGCTGCCTGATCGTATTGATCAGTCCACTGCCAATATACGGCCTGTCGCTTGCCATCCTTTCGAATGGGCCGTACGTCGACTTCAAGCCCCGTCTTATGCGATCTGTGTTTGTCATAAGGTTTTCCACCCGCCAAGCTGATGTTTCCTATCCCGAATTTGCGGGAATCTAGCGTTGCCCAGACCCTCTCGACGTACAGGAGCAAGTTCATCATTGCCGGATGCGCATATTGGCCGGCACCTCGACCCGGCGTTCCATACACGTAATAGCCGGCGCCTTCCGGCCCTTGAGGCAACATGAAATAACCTCGGCTGTCCTGCGGTTGGGGATGCATCGATCACTCCTGCGATGGCTGCAATGCATCCCATCATGCCGGTCCAGCCCTCTGCAGTATTAGCGCGGCGCAAGCATGTTGCGTACGGAAGTGTACGCGGTAGCCCGCTGCGCCGATCAGCGCTTGCTCGACACCGGCTTGACCTTCGACGCCGCCTCGAGCGCACGCTGGCGCGCGGTTTCGACGTCGTCGGCGGTGGCCAGCGCCACGCCCATGCGGCGGCGCGCGAACGATTCAGGCTTGCCGAACAGGCGCAGGTCGGCGCCCGGCACGCCCAGCGCCTCGGCCACGCCCTCGAAGGCGATGCCGGCTTCGTCCAGCTGGCCATAGATCACGGCGGAAGCACCGGGCGCGCGCAATGCCGGGTTCACCGGCAGGCCGAGGATGGCTTTCGCGTGCAGCTCGAATTCGCTCTGCACCTGGCTCGCCATCGTCACCATGCCGGTATCGTGCGGGCGCGGGCTCACTTCCGAGAACCACACCATATCGCCCTTGACGAACAGCTCGACGCCGAACACGCCCAGGCCGCCCAGGTTGGCGGTGACCTTGGCCGCGATGTCGCGCGCGCGTTCGAGCGCCAGCGGCTGCATCGGATGCGGCTGCCACGATTCGACGTAGTCTCCCTGCACCTGCTTGTGTCCGATCGCCTCGCAGAAGCTCGTTTCGACCTGACCGTCCTGCCTGAGCGAGCGCACGGTCAGCAGGGTGATCTCGTAGTCGAAATCGATGAAGCCTTCGGCGATCACGCGGCCGGCGTCGACCCGGCCGCCCGCGGCGGCGTAGTCCCATGCATGCTGCACGTCGGCGGCCGAATCGAGCTTCGACTGGCCCTTGCCCGACGACGACATCACCGGCTTGACCACGCAGGGAAAGCCGACCGCCGCACAGGCTTCTTCCAGTTCCGCCAGGCTGCTGGCGAAGCGGTAGGGCGAGGTCGCCAGACCCAGTTCCTCGGCCGCCAGGCGGCGGATGCCTTCGCGGTTCATGGTCAGCTGGGCCGCGCGCGCGGTCGGGATGCAGGTGATGCGGCCCGCGGCTTCGAGTTCGGCCAGCTTGTCGGTGGCGATGGCCTCGATCTCGGGCACCACCAGGTCGGGGCGCTCCTGGTCGATCAGCGCTTCCAGCGCGGCGCCATCCGTCATGTCGATCACGTGCGCGCGGTGCGCCACCTGGTGGCCGGGCGCGTTCGGGTAGCGGTCGACGGCGATCACTTCGACGCCCAGGCGCTGCAGGGCGATGATCACTTCCTTGCCGAGCTCGCCGGAGCCGAGCAGCATGACTTTGGTTGCGGAAGGGGAGAGTGGGGTGCCGAGGGTGCGGGGAGTGGTCATGGTTTGTCTGTGAAAAGTAGCAGGCCGCAGCTGGCGGCGAAGCCGAAACTATAGCAAAGCGGGCGGCGCGGGATCGGTGGCGAAAGCGATTCGCATACGGGACTGGTCAAACTGCAAACGCCCGGCTATAATATTGCCTCAATTCCCTGATAGCTCAGTCGGTAGAGCGACGGACTGTTAATCCGCAGGTCCCTGGTTCGAGTCCAGGTCGGGGAGCCAGAATACGAAGGGGAGCTCATAGTGATATGAGCTCTTTTTTATTTCCGGAACGGCGAGTGCCTCATCCCGCTGTGCTGTAATCGTGACGTGCAGAAGGCCGCCTCTTGCTGCCACTTGGCTGCTGTCAGCAGCCAATGTATAACCCTGACATCGTCGAGGTTCCGCACCGGATCATCAATGCCCCGGTCACCTCTTGGAACCCTGGAGGAGCATTGCTGAATTATTTTCAGTCGAAACCGATAGCACGTAAGCACGATCGGGATGCATTGGAAGGGTCACAGTCAGGCATAGAGGTAGAATACGCGGGTCGAAGTACACCGTGGCCCTGATCACGTAATGGCGATCAGCTCGATCTTTAGCCCCGGTATTCCGTCCGGCACGTAGACCGCCAGCGCTCCAGCGTGCAATGCCTTTTCGTAGAGAGGGCTTTTGGTCGACAATGAAAAGTAATAGGTATTTGGCCGCACCGGGATTGCTGGCGGTACCTGAGGCATATGCGCCAGCGGCACGCCCGGCAACGCCGACTTGACTATACTTTCGATGGCATCGGGTGCGGCAACCTTGAGCCGGATGGGCACTGTCGCCACCAGTTCGAGTCCGGGCATATCGGCGGTGACTCCCAGGCATAGCTGCGTCTGTTGAGTGACTCTTGCCGGGTCCAGCACCGCCTGCGAATACGCACGCCGGCCCGGTTCGGCGACCAGCGGAATGATGAAATATTTTGTCCCAATCACCGTATCGACCAGGTCGCGCAACAATCCATCGAGCTCCGCAAACACCTCGCCCAGTGCTTCGTGGCGGTAGGCCGGCAAATCGGCTGTCTTGAAGCGGTCGGAAAACGTCATCAGGCCGCCTACGGCGGAGAGCATTTGCCGAAACATGGCTTCCGGATGCAAGCCCGGGGACCGGGAGCAGTGCATCAGTTGGGCGTTGGCCGTGCTCAGGATATTGAGCATCCACCATGACGAAATGTCGCCCGCGCCGACTTCGTACACTTCGCTACTCGCCTTGCGGTGCGTACGCTGGAGCGATTCGATCTTCGCCGTCATCACGCTAACCAGCTCATCCAGCAAACCCCGGAGGGCCGGAGCGGCGCCGATCGTAACACTCGGCGGGACGAATGAAGGGTCTATCTCGAAACCGCCTTCTGGCGCGCGCCGGATCCGGACCACGGAAACGCTGTCATGCAGGCCGCTCGTCTCGGCGTGGGTGATTAACCTCGGCTGCTTTTTGAGGAACGGCACTTCGATCGCCAGGGCCTCGCTGAACAGATCGCTTGTTTCGATTTCTCGGCACGCGTAGCGCCCATTCTCGTCGGCATTGCCGCCGTGCGGCTTGACGAGGGCAAGCGCGGCGTAAAACGTGAACGTATTAATGTCAGCCGGCAGGCGCGAGAGGTCGACCACCTCAGGCAACAGGTCGGCCTCCGGCGCCTCATAGATCTCGCCATCCGGAAAGATGATCGACATTGTGCTCGCACCAAGGCGGTTATTTTCCAGCCCGGCCAGATTCCACTGCACCGCGCACACGCCCCAGAAGTACGGGTTCAGGGCCGAGGCTATCCGCTTGAGCCGCGCTTCGTGGTAGAGATCCTGGCGCTGGAAGTGTTGCGGACCTAACGTCAGGCCTTCCGACCACATGATCTTGGATGCCGCGCTCATGAGCTCCTCCACGAAGTGTTTTTACCAGACAGATTCTTGGAAGCATGACTTCGCAACCCTTCGCAGTCGTTGATCTTGCTCATCCTGTTGTGCCATCGGCCTGCTCACGCCACTCCATTGTGAATGCGCAACGTTTTTCACATGCAAGGCTCGATAATGGCTGCCGTGGTCGCTTCGGGGCCCCTTGGAGGAGAACACCATGCAAGGTTTTACCCGCGGCTTGTTCGATCGCCTCGACGATGATGACGCCCTGCCTTCCGGCAACAAGCGCGAAACGCGCGCGCGGGCAATGGAAGAGGCCATACGCAGCGTCACGCGCGACCTGCAGGCGCTCCTCAATACCCGATCGGCCCTGTCGCTGGCGTCGCTGGAGTCCTATTCGGCAGTATCCGGATCGATCGTGAACTACGGCCTCATCGACTTCGCCAGCATGTGCATGGGCAGCGACAACGATCAGCAGGAAATCTGCAAGGCCGTCCAGCTGGCAATCGTACGCCACGAGCCGCGATTGCATCAGGTGGCGGTGACCCTGCGACCGAGGCAGGGTGCGATCAACCGCGTCGACTTCGTCATCACCGCCCGGCTCAAAGGCGCGCACCTGGGCGAACCGATGTCCTTCAACGCCGTGTTCCGGCCTTCCCTCCAGCAGTATTCGATCGAAGGCACGGACTAAAACGCGAAAAGCACCGATCCCATGGATGAACTGTTCACGAAGTACGAGCGCGAACTCGTCACCCTCAGGTCGCTGTGCCGGGAGTATGCGCAGCGCTACCCCAAGGTCGCGGCGAAACTGCAGCTGGGAGGAGACACGTGCGACGACCCCCACGTGGAACGCTTGATCCAGGGCGTCGCCTTGCTCAGCGCACGCGTCGCGAAGCGCGTGGACGATTCGTATCCGCAGTTCACCGAAGCGCTGCTCAATCTGCTGTTTCCTCACTACCTGCGACCGTTTCCCTCGTGCGCGATCGCGCGCGTGCTGGGCGAGCCAGGCGGAAAGAAAGAATCAGGAACGATTCCCGACATGCCGCGTGGCACCCTGCTCGCATCCGCGCCAGTAGCCGGCGTGGCTTGCACGTTCAAGACTGTCTACGACGTCAAGCCTTCGGGCGTCGTGCTTTCCGAAGCGAGCTTCGACACCGCCGTCTGCGCCCCTGTCGCGACGCGCCTGCCCGAGAGTGTCACCGCGACGCTGACGCTAAAGTTCGCATCAGCGCGGCCGGGCGAGCCGCTCTGCGCGGCAACCGCTACCGCCATGCGCCTGTACGCCGATGGCGATGCCTCGTTCTGCGCTGCGCTGCGCGACACCCTTTTCATGCACACCCGAGCCGCATACGTGCAACTGGACGACAAGGGGCCATGGGAACGATTGCCGCTCGTCCCGGTCACGCCAGCCGGATTCGCTGATGACGATGCGCTCATTCCCTTCGAAGCACGCGCCCACGCGGCGTACCGTCTCCTCGCCGAGTATTTCGCCTTTCCCGAGAAATTCAACTTCTTCGACATCGACATTCCAGTCCTGCTCCGCCGCATCCCTGCCGGGCGCACGCACTTCACGCTGCGCCTGGCGATCGCCGACATACGTCACGAGGGCGACAAGGCGCGAATGCTGGCAAGCCTGTCGAAACAGCATCTTCTGGCCGGCTGCACGCCGGTAGTGAACCTGTTCAGGCAACCGGGCGTGCCGATCACCTATGACCAGCTATCGGCCGACTACACCCTGCTAGCGCACGGCAATCATCCGCAAGCGTACGAGGTGTACTCGGTCGACCAGGTGCACCTGGTGCGCCAGCAAGGCTCGGGCGCGACCGTCACCGAATTTCGCCCCTTTTATTCGCTTCAGCATGGCGACGAAAGCCTGACGGGACGTGGACGCTACTGGCTGATGCACCATGACGAAACCCTTGCCATTTGC
Source organism: Massilia timonae CCUG 45783 (assembly GCF_000315425.1). Taxonomy (GTDB): domain Bacteria; phylum Pseudomonadota; class Gammaproteobacteria; order Burkholderiales; family Burkholderiaceae_D; genus Telluria; species Telluria timonae. The sequence goes on from NZ_JH992923.1 coordinate 162,558, forward strand.
AGTCCCGGCCATGAAAAATCGATCACACTCGTCAACGCCGACTGCGAGCCGCTCGAAATAGAACGCAACGTCCTGTCCATCGATCTGAACTGCACCAACCGCGACCTGCCATGCTCGCTCAAGATCGGCGCGCCGGACGGAGACTTGTCCATTCCCGGCGCAACGGGTGGCAACGTGATCCGCCTGTTGCGCAGGCCGACCCGTCCGGTTCGGCTGGCGAACACACCTGGCATGCACTGGCGCCTGATCTCCCACCTCGCGCTCAACCACCATTCGCTGGTGCTGGAAGGGGCGCACGGCCTGCGGGAGATGCTGGCACTGTACGACTTCGCACCGTCGCCCGTCTCGCGCCGGCAGATCGGCGGCATTGTCTCCCTCGATCAGAGCGAGACCACGGCCTGGATGCGGCACAAGCGCGGTTCCTCCCTGGTGCATGGCACCGAGATCCGCCTCACGCTCGACGAAGAAGCCTACGCCGGCGCCGGCCTGCATTTGTTCGTGCAGGTTCTCGACCAGTTCTTCGCGCTGTACGTGCATATCAACAGCTTTGTCGAGCTCGTCATCCTGTCTCAGCAAAGCGGAAAGGAACTGTTCCGATGCAAGCCACGAAGCGGACGCATGAATCTAGTGTGATCGGCGTGCTGCTGGCCGAACCGCACCAGTTCGAATTCACACAGTTGCTCAACCTCCTGCTGCGCGAGCTGCGGCGCCAGGGTATTCCCTACGAGCGAGCCATGCGCGAGGTGCTCAGGTTCCAGAACAACCTGTCGCTCTCGTTCCCGGCCAGCGAAGTGCATTCGCTCGAGGTCGAGCCGGACGTGCCGGATTCTCTCGCTTCCCTGCGCATGGGGGAGCTGAAGCGCATCCGGATCACGCCGGCATTCATCGGGCTGCTGGGGGCTGGCGGCACCCTTCCCATGCACGACACCGAGCGGATCGCCGCCCAGAAGGCGCATGCCGGCGATGCCAGCCAGCGCGAACTGCTTGATGTGCTGTCGAACCGCCTGATCGGGATGTTCTACGAAGCCTGGGCCAAGTACCGGGTCGAGCATAGCCTCGACGTCCAGGGCCAGGACCGCCTGCTTCCAATGCTGACCGCCATGGCGGGCGTAAGATCGGCATCCGGACACATGTACCCGGCTGGCCAGGTGAAGCAGGAGACTGCAGCCTACTTTTCGGGGCTGCTCAGGACCCGGCCGGTCTCGGCAGGCACAGTCGAACAAGTGTTGAGCGCCTACTTCGGGCTACCGGTCCAGCTGGAGCAGTTCGTGGGCTGCTGGGCGCCGGTCCCCTTGAACCGGCGCAGTACGCTCGGCGTCACGGCGCCGACGCTTGGCGTCAGTGCGGCGCTCGGCGTGCGCCAGTGGCGCCACGACCTGCGCGCCAAGCTGCACATCGGCCCTCTCGACGATGCGCACGTAGCGGGATTTCTTCCCGGCGGAGACGCGCTGACCGCCCTGGCGGAGATGGCCAGCCTGTTTGCGACGCCAACCGTTCGTTACGAACTACGGCTGCTGCTCGCGCCTCCCTGCATCAAGCGCTTCACCTTGAGCACGAGGACAGCGCCACGCCGGCTTGGCTGGAACACGTTCCTGACCGGGACTGACGGCGTCGCCAGGCGTCCAGAAATCAGGTCGATGCTGCGCCTGCCGGCGCGCGTCGCTCTCCCGGCACAGGGAGGGGGAACGGGTCAAGCGGCGGTGACTGCGGCGGCACCGGCCCGGTAGGATTTGGGCGCGGGCACCTCGCCCTGCAGCTGTTCCGCATGAACCAGTACCGGCGCGGCAAAGATGAGTTTGCGCTGCAGGTTTCCGATGCCAAAGGGCTGCATCCGAAAATGCCCCCGGCGCCAATGAGGCGTCACGCTGCCTCCGGACGCACACGTCGGCGCGCTTAACGGCAAGGACTCGGGACCAACCATGATGCCGTCGTACAGGGAGGCCGATCTCTGCAAGAGTTTGGCGCGCTTGCGCTCGCCCAAGCCAGCGGCACGGCGCAGCGCCGCATCGTGGTCACGGTGCTCCGCGACGCGCGCCTGTTTCAATGCCATATACAAGAACACCCTCACAACGTAGCTGACCGCGGCGTGCATCGGCCGATGGAAATCCCCGTCCGCCTGTTCTTTGACAGCGCCAGGAACCCTGGTCAACCATTCGCCAACTGTGGTGTTTCCCCTGTCGGTCTCGCCGAGCAGCGATACATGGCCTCTGTAGAGATCCTGGCGCTTGCTGGCAAAGATGAGTTCCAGCGTCCAGCGAGACTCCCCGTCGGCGCAAAGCTCGGCGGGTGGGGTCAGGAAACAGAAAACGCCATCGAACAAATGGTCTTCGGCCTGCGAAACCGGCACCTTCAGGTAGCGCATCGCCGTGTCTCCAAAGCGTAAGTACTGGGCCGGATAAGGCAGCGCCACCATGCTCATCGGCAGGCTGAGGTCTACGTCCGAGTTCATCAGCAGCGTTTCCAGTGCCGGCGTGGCCTCGATTACCGTCCCCTTTTGCAAATGGTATTTCAGGTTCACGCTGATCTCGACCGCGAGCCTTTGCAGGTCCTCGGCGAGCATCTCGGCCATCGCTCCGGACAGCGGGTGCTCGGGCCGTGTGTGCTCGAACTGCCGGAGGATCTCCTTCCTGATCTGCCAGCACAGCGTGCTCTGATCTTGCCAGCGGCGCCAGACCTCGGTGTGCCCGAGCGCCCGCGTCCAGGCGTCGATTGCCCCTTGATTGCGAAACTCGACCGGGTAGGGCCGCCCGCGCAGAGTCGTCACCCGGCTGCAGTCCACCGCTGGACCGATGTCGATCAGTTGGTGCTCCAGCGACTGCCTTCCAGGCGCGATGACGCCATCGTTTCGGGCCAGTCCTCGTTGTGCCAGTTTTTTCAGCATGTCAATTTCGCCTAGAGAAGATCGATTCGCAGAAGACTCTCGGGAAACTGTAGACATGGCTTACGGAAACGCATTGACTCTGGTCAATTTCAGCCTAGCGGCGTCAAGGTAACGTAGCCGTTGGACTTTTTCTAATTCGCGGCGATCGGAGGCAATCAGTGGGGGAAATCCAGGCAATCGCGGCCGGCGCCGCGCGCTCGGCGTTTAGCGGCGCATCCCAGCACAACCGCATCATGCGGCTCGATTTTCCGTTCGAGGACGGCCCGCCCGCCATCCTGCTTCCAAACAAGCTGAAAGTTTCCGAGGCAGTGTCGCGCTGCTTCCGCATCGTGGTCGAGGCGCTGTCGGACGACCCGCAAATCCCCCTCAAGATAGTGATGGGCAAAATGGTGACGATCTCCCTGGTGCGGGAAGACGGGTCGCTGCGCTATTTCAACGGCTACGTCACCGAGTTCCGTTTTGTCCGCAGCGACGGCGGCTTCGCCTTCTACCAGATGGTGCTCGAACCCTGGCTCGCGTTCACGCGGCTGCGCAAGAACAGCATGTCGTTCCACAACAAGAGCGTGCGCGAGATCACCGAGGACACCCTGAAGCACTACCGCCCGGCCGACTGGCACATGTACCCGGTCGACGAGTCGAAGCTGACCGTCGCCAACCAGTACAACGAGACCGACTACAACCACCTGCACCGGCGCTGGGAAGCGCTCGGCCTGCACTACTGGTACGAGCATGAATTTGGCCGCCATAAGCTCATGATCTCGGACAACAGCTTCCTGGCCGAGCCGATCGACGAGGAAGCCTACCTGATCCCGTTCCACGACAAGGGCGGCTCGCGCGAGGACGACGGCATCCACGAGTGGACGGCGATCCGGCGCCTCGGTCCGGGCCAGGTCACGCTGGCGAGCACGGATTACAAGAATCCGGGGGCGCAGCGTGCCAGCGTCGATTCGGGCAACCAGCAAGGCGACGTCTTCCCCTACGAGATCTACGAGGACACCGGGGCGTACGGCTTTCGCATGCGCAGCGACGGTGAACAACTGGCAGCGCGACGCATGGAAGAGCAGGACAAGAACAGGCAGTATTTCGAGGCGGCGGGCAACGACAGGAGCGTGCTGCCGGGCCGCACCTTCAAGCTCGGCGACCATTTCAGCGCAGAGCCGCGTTCGCCCGAATACGATCCCGAGCCGCGCCGCAGTATCGGCGACCGCCGCTACCTGATCCTGGACGTCGAACACGAAGCGACCAACAACTACCAGGCCGGGGTCGGCGCGCCCTCGCAATACGAGAACCGCTTCACCTGCATCCGCAAGGACATCCGCTGGCGCCCAGGCCCCGGCTTCAACAGCGCGCCCGGCACCAACATGGGGCTGCACACCGCGGCCGTGGTCGGCCCCGCCGGCGCCGATATCCATACGGACGGCTATGGAAGAGTCAAGCTGCAGTTTCCCTGGGACCGGCTGGGAAAATACGACGAGAACAGCTCGCCCTGGATCCGGGTGATGACCCCCGCCGCCGGCAATGAATTCGGGCAGGTCCGATTGCCGCGCGTGGGTGAGGAAGTGGGCGTCGTCTATTCCAATGGGAATATCGACCACCCCTTGATCCTTGGCGCAGTTTACAACGGCAAACACATGCCGCCCTGGAAGCTCCCGGAGCAAAGTGCCCTGGCCGGCCTGCGCAGCCGGGAACTCGGCGGCGGCTCGCGCGGCAATCACCTGATCCTGGATGACACGAAGGAGCAGATCCAGGCGCAGCTGAAAAGCGATCATCAATGCAGCCAGCTCTCGTTGGGACATATTACACGCATCGAAGACACGAGCGGGCGCAAGGACGCGCGCGGGGAAGGCTGGGAACTCACGACCAATGCCTGGGGTGTCGCCCGCGCCGCCCAGGGGATGCTCATTACCACCGAAGCGCGGCTGAACGCGGCGTCCCATGCGAAGGACCTGGGCGAGACCGCACAGCGGCTGGCATCGGCGGCGCAGATTCAGGAACAGCTGGCCGCGATGGCGCTCGATCACGAAGCGCAGGAAAGCGGCCAACAGGATGAGGCTGCGGAGGACGTCAAAGCCCAGAACTCGGCTATCCGCGGGGCAGCCAAGGGGTCGTCCCCCGAGCTCTCTGAGCCGCATCTTGTCATGGCGAGCCCTGCCGGCATCGAGCTCACGAGCGCCCAGTCGACCCACATCGCCAGCGAACGCCACACCGCGATCACAAGCGGCAAGAGTCTTTCGCTCGCAAGCGTCGACAGCCTGTTCGCCAGCGTGGGCAAGACCTTCAGGCTGTTCGTGCACAAGGCGGGAATGAAGCTGATTGCGGCCGCCGGCAAGGTGTCGGTGCAGGCGCAGACCGACGACGTGGAAATCATCGCCAATAAGGTGCTCGAGATGATCAGCGACACGGAGTGGGTGAACATCCGCGGCAAGAAAGGGATCCGCATGTACGGCGGCGGCAAGAACATGGTCGAGATCGGCGAGCAAGTCCAGTTTTTCACCGCGGCGCCAGTGCTATTCCACGGCAATCTCGAGACGCTGCCGCCAAAAAGCGTGTCGCAGGCGTTCAACGAACGCTCCCGGGATTACCAGTTCGACCAGGAGGTCAACTTCGTCGACGCGAACCTGAAGCCCGAGAAGGCCGTCGCCTACGAACTCGTGCGCGGAGATGGAACGGTCATGGACGGGAAAACGGCGGCCAGCGGCAGCACCGAGGTACAGAAATCCGGCGGTTTCGACTCCTATACCATCCGCTACAAGGGCGAACTACCATGAGCGATCAATCCGAACTGAACGAGCGCGGCAATTATCAGGGCGAATTCACGCAGGGTGTCGGCGGGTGGGCGGAATACACGGTCCACATGACGAAGACGTCCGACACGATCCGCCACGACGTCAAGCTCCCGCCCAAAAAAGTGATTCCCGTGATCTTCCTGCCCGGTGTGATGGGCAGCAATCTTCGGCTGAGCAAAAAACGACAAGAAGAACTTGATCGGCCCGATAACCGTTCGTGGCGACCGGACGACATGGTCGGCATCAATAGCGGGGCCGCCCTTGTTGGTGCCGGGCTGGTCGGCTGGTACAAGAATGCCTCGCCGGAACAGCGGCAACTCATGCTCGACCCGAACGAGACGGAGGTCGAGTACTACAACTATACGGAAAGCGAAGATCGCTTCGATCCCGAAGGCGCCGAAACGCTGGCTTCGGACAAATTGCATCAAAACGTCCCCGACAGCCTCGAACCCATTCCACCCCTGATAGGAATGCGTGCGGTAACAGGACGGAACTTCAGGCGCGGTCCTCTGGTGAAGAAACGCGAAACACCAGCACAGATCGCAAGGTGGCGCGGCTGGAGCGAGGTCCTGTTCGCCGGAGCTTACGGGAAGATGTTGAAAACGGCTGAAAGCCACCTCAACAATATGGTGGTAGGAGATGCGGCCAACCCAATGTGGAAACCCTTCTTCGCCGATCCACGCACTTTTGGCGGCGTAAATGCAGGCTCGGCACTGACGGAGCAGGACCTGAAGAAAATCGCCGCGTGCTGGTATCCCGTCCATGCCATGGGATACAACTTTTTGAAGAGCAACGGAAAAACCGCGACGACGATCGCGGAGCGGATCCGCGGGCTTGCCAAGGGCTACCAGAAGCGGGGCTTCAAGTGCGACGAGGTAATTATCGTCACGCACAGCATGGGTGGCCTGCTGGCGCGGGCGCTCATCCATCCAAAGTATGGGAACCTGCTGAACGACCCCGCTGTCAAGATGCTCGGCATCTACCATAACGTGATGCCGACCATGGGCGCCGCCGCATCCTATAAACGCATGCGTTTTGGGTTCCTGGAAAAGGCGTTGCTGTTTCCCGAAACCAAGGCCAGCATTTTCGGCCTCAATGGGAAACATGCCACCGCCATCCTCGCCAACGCGCCTGCCGCACTGGAACTGTTTCCCGGTTCCGCTTACGGCAAATCGTCGCTGAAGGTCGTGGACGGGTCCGGGCGCGAGATGTGGAGCTGGCCGGGCGACAAAGCGAGCGCCTTGAAGAGCATTTACCTGCAACCCGCCGATCGATGGTGGCGACTCATCAATCCGAATTGGGTCAACCCCGGGCGCGTAATAGAAGAGGATGGCGGGGGTATCTCTGCCGTTATGGAGCGCCTGAAAAAAGCCAGTGAATTTATTGAAGACATCAAGACCACCTTCCATCCGACCAGTTGCTACGGCAGCTTCTGTTCGTCGCAGGAACGCCTCAGCTATGGCGAGATCGTGTTCAAGGCGACCGACCCCGACTTATGGGACAGCCGGCACATCAGGCTGTCCCCAGTAGAGACCTGGAAGCTGCTGAGCGATGACGCCCAGGGTACATTGAAAGTCCAGACCGCCAGCCGCGTGCTGACGCTCGTCCTGCAACCGCCAGCCGCCCCCGGCGACGAAACCGTCCCCGCCGCCCGCTCCGCCAAACAGATTGCGGGCAAGCTGTTCGTGCATGGAGAGACCAAAGGCAAGAGCTACGAACACCAGAACAGCTATGCAGACCAGGATGTGCTGGCCTCGCTGCTGTATTCGGTCGTACAAATCGCCAAGACGGCGAAATGGGAGGCAGCTTGAAGATCACTTCGACCCTGCAGCGTGGTGCCATATTCGCTGCCTTGCTGATTGCTTTGGTGTCATTAGCTGGAAATTCTCGTACTTATGCCTACAAGGAGACCGCCGTGCCCGAACCAGTCAAGCTCAGTCCGCGCCTGCGGACGCTGTTCGAGAAAACAAAAATCCTTTGTTTCGGCCGCTATGCGATCGAAGTACCCCAAGAAGCCCAGCTCATTATGGGAGAAGTCTCGTTTCCATCAACCGTCAGGGTGTTTCTCGGTGGAATCGAGAAAGCAAAACACAGGGCCGAAGAAAAAATTGCAAAAATGAAGTGGGAAGACGCTACTGCCGAAATCACTTACAACGATGTAGGGCCGATCGAGGACAGCTGGCAGACGCGCTATTTCGAAGACAAATACAAAAAAGAGCGCAACGCGCTGTTCTTCGACACGTATATCAGCAAAGCCGAGATGACATTCGTGCTGCGCGATTCCATCAAGCAGGGCGAGACCGAAAGCACAGTAATTGCCAGACAGCGCGCGCGCGCCGGGAGCTTGCGGCTGCGCGCTGCGGACGAAGTGCCGACTGAACCAGGCGTCTGCATCGAACACGCCTTCATGGCCAGTGATCGGTACGATCATCAGGAGATGGCGAATGCAGGAGTCTACTTGCCCAGCTTCCCGGACATTACGTTCTCGATCCGCTCGAACAAGGACGCCTATGCCGATTACGACAAGGCTGAGTTCGAGCAAATGAAGCGCGACGAGTTGTCCCTGCTTGGCCGTATCAAGGGTGCCCAAGATATGCAGGGCGCTCTTTACCCCAAGCGGGACGTTCTGCGCGAAGGCAAACGAGACGTACAACATTGGAAGGGCGAAGAATCGCTCATTCGCAGGCCCGACGGCACCCACGATTTCGAATGGGCCTTTGTCGGTACGCCGACAGATGTGGCTAATCCGTCTTCGTTTGGCGCTGCCATGTTCACCAAGGTCAAGCACAATCTGGTCGGGGCCGCTAATAAGGCATCAGTCACCGACGACGAGGCAGTCGCGCTGTGGGACAAGCTCCTGTCCGGCCTGAAATTCCGGGTCAAAGTGCCCGGCGCACCCGAGGGTTCCTACTATTTACCTAAGGACAAACCCGAGGCGACTTCCGCCAAGTGACAATGCGGCGAAACTGTAATCAGGAGCGACGATGCAGTATTTGGTCGTGCAAATCGCCAAGTCCGCAAAGTGGGAGGCTGCATGAAGATCACCTCGACCCTGCAGCGTGGCGCAGTGTTCGCTGCTTTGCTGATTGTTTTGGTGTCGTTGGCTGGAAACTCCAGTACCTATGCCTATAAGGAGACCACCGTGCCCGAACCAGTCAAGCTCAGTCCGCGCCTGCGGACGCTGTTCGAGAAAACAAAAATCCTTTGTTTCGGCCGCTATGCGATCGAGGTGCCGCAGGAAGCTCAGCTTGTTTGGGGGAGCGCCTCGTTTCCTTCAGATATAGATATTATTTCGGGAGGTATCGAGAAAGCGAAACGCAGGGCGGAAGAAAAAATTGTGAAATTGAAACGCGAGAAGCGTACTTCCGAAATTACTTACAACGACGTAGGGCCGATCGAGGATAGCTGGCAGACACGCTATTTCGAGAACGAATTCGCAAAGGAGGACAATTCTCTTTTTTTCGACACGTATATCAGCAAGGGCGAGATCACCTTCGTCCTGGGCGATGCCATCGAGACAGGCGAGACCGAAAGCACGGTAATCGCCAGACAGCTCGCGCAAGCCAAGAGCTTGCGGCTCCGCGCAGCGGAGGAGGTGCCGACCGAACCGGGCTTCTGTATCGAACACGGGTTCATGAAAGGTGATCGGTACGGTGATTCAGAGAAGGTAAATGCAGGAGTCTATTTGCCCAGCTTCCCGGACATTACGTTCTCGATCCGCTCGAACAAGGATGCCTATGCCGATTACGACAAGGCTGAGTTCGAGCAAATGAAGCGCGACGAGTTGTCCCTGCTTGGCCGTATCAAGGGTGCCCAAGATATGCAGGGCGCTCTTTACCCCAAGCGGGACGTTCTGCGCGAAGGAAAACGGGACGTACAACATTGGAAGGGCGAAGAATCTCTCATTCGCAGGCCCGACGGCACCCACGATTTCGAGTGGGCCTTTGTCGGTACGCCGACAGAAGTGGCTAACCCGTCTTCGTTTAGCGCCGCCATGTTCACCAAGGTTAAGCACAATTTGGTGGGCGCCGCTGAGAAGGCGTCGGTAAGCGATGACGAGGCAGTCGCGGTATGGGACAAAATTCTCTCTAGCCTGAAGTTCAGGGTCAAAGTACCCGGCGCACCCGAGGGTTCCTACATTTACCCAAAAGGCAAACCGGATACGTCTGCCGCCAAGTGACAATGCGGTGAAACTATAATCGGGAGCGGTGATGAAACGTCAGGGCCGAGGCGTGATTCGCCTGGATGACAAGCCTCCAACGGCCCCGGGCGACGAAACCGTTCCGGCCGCCCGTTCCGACAAACAGGTCACTGGGAAATTGTTTGTGCACGGCGAGACGAAAGGAAAAAGCTATGAGCACCAAAATAGCTACGCCAACCAAGACGTCCTGGCGTCCCTGCTGTATTCCGTTGTTCAAATCGCCAAGACAGCGAAATGGAAGTAATCGTGAAAACTATGACTTACCTGAAGCGCGGTACGATCCTGGCCCTCTTGCTGCTTGCCTTGGTGTCGTTGTGTGTAAATTCCCGCAATTACACTTACAAGGAGACCGTCATGCCCGAACAAGTCAAGCTCAGCCCGCGCCTGCAGGCACTGTTTGAAAGGACAAAAATCCTTTGTTTCGGCCGCTATGCGATCGAAGTGCCTCAGGAGGCGCAGCTCATACCGGGGAGTGCCGTTCTCGACTCTGGCATTGAGGTTGTTTCCGGCGGATTAGAAAAGGCAAAGCGCCGCGCCGACGCGAAAATAAGGAAAGTGAAGTGGGAAGACGACACTGCTGAGATTACCTATAGCGGCCCGGGGCCGATCGCGGATAGCTGGCAAGTTCGCTATTTCGAAGATAAGTACAATAAAGAACGCAATGCGCTTTTTTTTTACACGTACATAAGCAAGGGCGAAATCACATTCGTGTTAGATGATTCGATCTCAAAAGGAGAGAACGAAAGCACGGTAATCGCCCGACAGCTGGCTCGGGCCGAACGCTTGAGATTGCGCGCTGCAGAGGCACTACCGACTGAGCCGGGTTTTTGCGTCGAACACGGCTTCATGCCGAGCGATCGCTATGTGGCTCAGGAAACGATCAGTGCGGGAATTTATTTGCCCAGTCTTTCGGATGTTACCTTCTCCGTCAGTTCCAACAAAGACGCTTACGCCGATTATGACAAAGCTGAATTCGAGCAGATGAAGCGTGATGAACTGTCCCTGCTTGCCCGCATTAAGGGCGCCCAAGAAACCCAAGGCGCGTCGTACCCCAAGCGTGACGTTCTGCTGTCAACGGCGATTGAAAACTGATACAGATTTCGTCGTCCCAGCGATTTAAAACTGATACACCGCCGTCGCCGAACACCGTCCGTGTTCAGCCCATTTCTGCAACATCGCTCCCCCTCATCATCCCGGCCTGTCGCTGGTGCTTCAGCCGGTAGCTCTCACCTGCAATCGGCACGATATGCGCATGGTGCAGCAGCCGGTCGAGCAGGGCCGCGGTGAGCGTCGTATCCTGCGCAAAGGTCGTGTCCCATTGTCCGAACGGCAGGTTACTGGTCACGATCAGGCTGCTGCGCTCATACAAGGCCGCGATCACCTGGAAGAACAGGTTGGCCTGTTCCCGGTTCATCGGCAAGTAACCTATCTCGTCGATGATCAAGAGCCGATATGCCTTGATCGCGCGGTGCATCACCGCTTTCAAATTGTTCTGCGTATGCGCCGTCGTCAGTGCCAGCATGAGGTCGGCCGCCGTCGTGAAGCGCGTCTTGATGCCGGCCTGCGTGGCCTTGTAACCCAGTGCCATCGCCAGGTGCGTTTTGCCTACACCGCTCGGCCCGACCAGTACCACGTTCTCATGCCGCTCGACGAATCCCAGGCCGGCCAGCTCCTCGACTTGGCTGCGCTTTACGCCTTTGGCGAAGTCATAGTTAAATTCGTCCAGCGTCTTCACCACGGGGAATCCTGCCAGACGGGTCATCGTGTTTTGCTTGCGCACGTTGCGCCCAGCTGCTTCCTCCCTCAGCAGCCCCTCCAGGAAGTCGCTGTAGGCCATCTCCTGTTTCGCTGCTTTCTGGGTTGCGGCGCCGTAGCCCTGTGCCACGAACGGCAGGTTCAGGCTCTCGCACAACGCCGCGATACGCTCATGCTGCAGGTTCATGCCGCCACCCCTTCCGATACCCGCACCAGCAGCGCGTCATACACCTGCAACGGATGCTGTACCGGAGAAGGTTGCGCGATCCGCTCCACCACTGCTGCCGGCCGCGGCGCCGCAGGTGCTGCAGCAGCCGGCTGCGGCCTGGCTGCCGCGATGTCCGCCCGCCACGGTGCCGGCAGCGCTTGCAGGTGCTCCACTTCCCGCTTCAAGGCTTCGGCTGGCGGTTCTCCGGTCGTGCCGTGGATGCGCGCATTGGCCACTTCGCGCAGCCAGTGGGCCACCTCGACGTTGGCCGTCACGACGTCGAGCTTCTGGCCGCTCTGTGCCAGCCGGCTCGCCAGCGGCACATAGAACGATCGGCGCAGGTAGCCGTTGAACCGCTCGACCTTACCCTTGGTCTTGGCCCGGTACGGCTGGCACAGCTTGATCACGAAGCCGCTATGCCTGGCATAGTCCAGGAAGCCGGCGTGGAAGCGGTGCTCGCCCTCACCGTACGCATCGCGCTCCAGTACCACCGTCTTCATATTGTCGTACAGGACCCGCCGCGTCACGCCGCCGAACGCTGCAAAGGCGCGCTCGTGGCAGGCGATCAGGGTATCCACCTTCATGTTGTTGACGAACTCCACGTAGCTGGCCCGGCTAAAGCCGAGCGTCGCGCAGAACGCGTGCAATGGCGCGCTGCCTTTACGAAATTCGACCCAGTCCACCTGCAGCTGCTCACCCATCGCCGTCTCGAAACGCACCACCGGATCGGCGGGAGGCGCCGGGCGCAAGGTGCGCACGAAGGCCCTCAACTGGCTCATGCCGCCCTCGTAGCCGCGCGCGGCAATCTCGCGGTACAGCACGGTGGCTGGAATCACGTCGGGCTGAGCAGCTTGCTGCCGATCCCTCAGGTACTGCTCGAACTGCGCCAGCTTCGTCTGGCGTTTGACTTTGCGTTCGTACTTCGGCACGGCCTCCAGGGCCAGGTGCCGGCGCACCGTGTTCACTGCACAGCCTACCTCGGCGGCGATCTGCCGAAGGCTTAACCCATGCTTCTTCAGTAGTTGGATTTCCACGTACACCTCTTTGGGTTTCAAGGCCGCTCCGCAAAGCGGCCATCTTCTCAAAATGGTGTATCAGTTTTCAATCGCTGCCTGTATCAGTTTACAACCGCTGCTGACATCTGCGCGAGGGCAAACGGGACGTACAACATTGGAAGGGCGAAGAATCGCTCATTCGCAGGCCCGACGGCACTCACGATTTCGAGTGGGCCTTTGTCGGCACGCCGACAGACGTGGCCAATCCATCCGAGTTTCATGCCGCCATGTTTACCAAGGTTAAGGACAATATGGTCGGGGCCGCTAAGAAGGCATCGGTCACCGACGACGAGGCGGTCGCGGTATGGGACAAACTTCTTTCCAGCCTGAAGTTCCGAGTCAAAGTGCCCGGCGCACCCGAAGGTTCCTACATTTACCCAAAAGGCCAACCGGATACGTCTGCCGCCAAGTGACAATGCGGCGAAACTATAATTGGGAGCGGTGATGAAACATCAGGGCCGAGGCGTGATTCGCCTGGATGACAAGACTGATCATGGCGGCCAGGTCATCAGTGCCTCGTCGGAGACGATTGCTATAGGCAAAGCAGCGGCAATCCAGGACGACATGACCTTTTGTCCGGCATGCAAAGGGAAATTTGCGATTAAACCGGATGGTGCCGGTGCAAAGCACAAAGGCAAGCCATACGCCTACGATGGAGATGTTACCGAGTGCGGAGCCCGCCTAATTGTCAAGTCCCGCCTGTTCATAAACCCGTTTGACAAATAATTCGGGGCGCTTTTTCTGCCATTCTTTGAGCGCCAGAATTGGTGTTTTGCTGTCGATGGCGCGTTGCGGAATATGATGGTTGTAGAGCTTCAAGTAGTTCATCAAGGTCGCCTCCAGATCAGCCCTGCTGTCGAAACGGGTTTGCTGTAGCAGTTCGTTGATTCGTCCGTTGAAGCGCTCTACCATGCCATTCGTTTGCGGGTGCCGTGGCGGTGCCAGGCGATGCTCTGCCGGCAGTGCGGTACAAGCCACATCGAAGGCATGGTTGCCGCTCGGCTTCTTGTCCTTGGTAGCGAAGCGGTCAGTGAACTGAGAGCCGTTATCTGTCAGTATCTTGCTGATCTTGATCGGTGAAGCAAGCTTGAGCCGACGCAGGAAATCGACGCTGCTCTTGTCCGTCATGTCGCCATAGATGTGCATGAAAACCCATCGCGTGGCCCGGTCGATCGCGACGAACAGATAGCGACGCGAGGTTTCGTCAGGCATCTGGGGCAAGTATTTGATATCGATGTGAACGAAGCCTGGTTCGTAATCCTTGAACGTCTTTTTCGGCGCGATCGTTTCGCCTTCAGCTTTCGGGATGACATCTTCAAGACGTGACATGCCCTCGCGCTTCAAAAGGCGGGCAAGACCTGAGCGAGAGACGTCAGGATTGATGTACTGCTTGGTGACGAAGAGAAGATCGTCCAATGGCAAATAAAGCGACTGGCGCAGCGCAAGCACGATCGCTTCCTGCGCTGCGCTCAGGGTGGTCTTGAGGACATGGGCACGGTGGGAACGGTCCTGTACATCATCACGCTTGAGCCACTTCTTGGCGGTAGCCCGGCTGACATTGAAGACCTTGGCCGCCTGGCGATCTGACAGGCCCGAGTCCTTGATCTCTTGGCGCGTTTTCGGTGTAGTTCGGGCTTGCGGGTGAATGCGTGAACTCATGCTGCAAATTGCTCCTGGTGCTTTGAAATTCCGGGATTGCTGAACCCAGCAATCAACTCGTTCAGCATAGCCTTTGCTCGGAATAAAGGCCAGCTACGACGAGGAATATGATCGCACGGCACTAAACACCTAATCAGTTCTATTGACTGATCCTGTTGCAGCGACAACGATGTCCCACCTTCACAGCGCTGCATCTACTTCCACGTGGATGTAGGCGGACGATGAACCGACAGAGGGGCACGAGCGGCTCGCCCAAATAGATCGCCCGCACTGTTCGTACATGTGAGCAGTGCAAGGGCCTTGGTTGCCCATTTTATGCGTGCTTCAGAAAGGCACAGGCCCGTTAATGCCGCCGTCACATAAAAACATTTTCTACCTTGCCCCTGCGACTATCAATCCGCAGGTCCCTGGTTCGAGTCAGGGCAGGGGGCCAGAATAGGAAGGGCCGCATGCGAATGCGGCCCTTTTTGCTTTTGCAGTATGCTCACGCCGCCGCGCGCTGTTTCTCATCGCGTTTTCCGCGCCGTCCCAGCAGTTCGAACACACCCATCCCCGCCACCATCGCCAGGAAGAACAGCAGCGGTTTGCCCCCGCCCACCAGAATCGACGCCACCGCCGGCCCGGGACAATACCCGGCCAGTCCCCAACCGGCGCCGAATACCAGGCTGCCCGCCAGCAGCCGGCGGTCGATCCGCGTTGCGGTCGGCAACTGCAGCGGCTCTCCCAGCAAGGAGCGCCGCCGGCGCCGCGCGAGCGCATACGCCGGCATCGCAGCCAGCAGCGCGCCGCCCATGACGATGCCCAGGGACGGATCCCAGGCGCCGGCCAGGTCGAGGAAGGCCAGCACTTTCGCCGGATTGGTCATTTCGGAGAGAATCAGCCCGGTCCCGAACAGCAGGCCGGCCCATAAGGCGAACAGGATTTTCATGCGACGCTCCCGAACACATGGCGCAGCAAGTAGACGATGGCGAAGCCGGCGCCCATGAAGGCCACGGTCGCCGCCAGCGAGCGTGGTGAGCCGCGCGCCATGCCGCACACGCCGTGGCCGCTGGTGCAGCCGCCGCCGTAGCGGGTGCCGATGCCGACCAGCAGGCCGGATACGATCAGGGCCGGCCAGCCCGCATCGACCTCGACTTGCGGCAGCGCCGCCACCAGGGTGTAGAGCAGCGGTGCGCCGGCCAGGCCGGCGAGAAACGCCAGGCGCCAGCCGCTCTCGCCGGGCGCTGGACGCAGCAGGCCTCCCAGAATGCCGCTGACGCCGGCGATGCGCCCGTTGAACAGCAGCAGGCCGCCTGCCGCGACGCCGATCAGCAGTCCGCCGGCCAGCGCCGGCCACGGCGTAAAATTGACCCAGTCGACGTTCATCGCGTCCTCCACTCCACCTTGGACCGCGAACGCGCGCCAAAGTTGTTGGCAGCCTATCGCTCAGCGGCTCTTTTTCTTATTGGATGTGTAAGTACGCGTATAGAAATCCGGCGGCTTTTTCGCCACCCAGGCGATGAAGGCTGCGATCTCTTCGTGCCCGCGCAGCGCGTCCCAGGTATGGTAGCTCTGCAGCAGCTCGCGCTCGGTGAGCGCCGAGTGAATCTTGCGGTGGCAGATCTTGTGGATCGCGAACTGTTCCTTGCCCTTGAAGGTCTTCGGGATCAGGTGATGGCGGTCGATATTGACCGTTCCCAGGATGCGTCCGCACAGCGGGCAGAGGTTATCGACCACGTATCACTCCGGGTTGTTTTTGCTTGCTCTATGAGATATGGTGCGTAATCAATAGCTGCGCAAGACTTGTCCCGCTAATTTCAATAAGGAAAACAGGGATAACTCCCTCTTGTTAAATGGCATTGAGGTAAAATTAACCCTTACAAGTTTGCAATAACGTTCCACCAGCCCTGAAAGCGACGCCGTTGCATGATCGAAGACGACTCCACCCGCTGTTCCGTGCTGTTGATCGACGATGAATCGTTTGCCCAGGACATCATTGCCCACGGCCTGAAGGGTTGTGCCGGTCACCAGCTGATGTACGAATCCAGCCCGGAACGCGCCGTCCAGGTGGCGCGCGAGGTCGACGCGACCGTGGTGCTGGTCGACCTGCGCATGCCCGGCGGCCTCGACGGCTTTGCGGTAATCGCCCGCCTGCGCGCCCATCCCGACACCGAAGACATCCCGGTCATCCTGCTCTCGTCCGAGGACGATCCCGACATCAAGGCCAAGGCCTTCGCCGTCGGCGCCAGCGACTACATGGTCAAGTGGCCCGATCCGCGCGAGCTGGTGGCGCGCGTGCGCCACCACAGCGGCGCCTGCATCGCGCGGCGCGAGCGCGACCAGGCCTTCGCTTCGCTGCGCCGCAGCCAGGAAGAGCTGGCCGCCAGCCAGTCGGCCCTGCAGCAGGCGCAGAAGATGGAAGCGATCGGCCAGCTCACCGGCGGCGTCGCCCACGATTTCAACAACGTGCTGCAGATCATCGGCGGCAACCTGCAGCTGCTCAAGCTGGTCGGCAACCTGAACGATGCCGCCCTCAGCCGGGTCGAGATGGCGTTGTCGGGCGTCGAGCGCGGCGCCAAGCTGGCCGCGCACCTGCTTGCCTTCGCGCGCCGCCAGCCGCTGCAATCGGTGGTGATCGATCCCGGTCACCTGCTGCGCGAAATGGACGATATGGCGCGCCGCGTGCTCGGCGCCAGCACCCTGGTGCGCACCGAGATCGCGCATGGCCTCGGCAGCACCATGATCGACCCGAACCAGCTCAACAACGTGCTGCTGAACCTGGTCATCAATGCGCGCGACGCCATGCCCGACGGCGGCACGCTCACCATCCGCGGGGCCAACGTCGGCGCCGGCGACGAGCTGCCGGCCGAGGTGCCGGAGGGCGACTACGTGATGCTCGAGATCGCCGATACCGGCAAGGGCATGCCGCCCGATGTGCTGCGGCGCGCCTTCGAGCCCTTCTTCACCACCAAGCCGACCGGGCAGGGGACGGGGCTGGGCCTGTCGATGGCCTACGGTTTCGTGAAGCAGTCGGGCGGCGAGATCGTGCTGCACAGCGAGGAGGGCAAGGGCAGCAGCGTACGCATCTACCTGCCGCGCAGCAGTTCTGCGCCGGCGGCAAGCGAGGAGCACGCGTCGCACCTGCCGCTGGCCGGCGGGCTGGAGACCATCCTCGTGGTCGAGGACGAAGAAGAGGTGCGCTCGTCGACCTGCGGCATCCTGTCGGCGCTGGGCTACGAGGTGCTGGAAGCCGGCGATGCGGCCGAGGCGGCCGCCATCGTCGAGAGTGGCCGCCATGTCGACCTGGTGTTCACCGACGTGATCATGCCGGGGCCGGTCAGCAGCCTGCAGCTGGGCGAGATCGTGCGCCGCCACCTGCCGGAATGCCAGGTGCTGTACACCTCGGGCTATGCCGAGGGCGTGCTGGCGCATGAAGGCAAGCTGGACTCGTCGGTCCACCTGCTGCAGAAACCCTACCATCCGGACGCGCTCAGCGCGCGCATCCGCCACCTGCTGCGGCGCGCCAGGCGCGCCGCGAACCGGCCGTCAGCGCCGACTCACTTCGGCTTGATGTAGCGGCGCGAGCCTGGCGGCGGTTCGTTCAGCACCGCCCAGAAGATGCCGAGGTCGCCGATCGCGCGCACGAACTCGTTGAAGTCCACCGGCTTGACCACGTAGGCGTTCACGCCCAGCTGGTAGCTGCGCACCACGTCCTGTTCTTCCTTGGACGAGGTCAGCATCACCACCGGAACCGACTTGAGGCCGTCGGAGTTGCGGATTTCCTTCAGCACCTCGAGCCCGTCGACCTTGGGCAGCTTGAGGTCGAGCAGGATCACGGCCGGACTGCCGAGCTGGCGCTCGGCGAACTCGCCGCGCCGGTGCAGGTAGTCGAGCGCTTCGGCGCCGTCGCGCACCACCACGACTTCGTTGGCGAGCTGGCTTTTCGACAGCGCGATGAGCGTCAGCTCCAGGTCATGGGGATTGTCTTCCACCAGGAGGATGGGCTTGAGCATGGGAAATCGCCTTATTTAGATGGGTCTTGTTTTGGAAGGCTGAAGGAGAACGTTGCCCCTTCGCCGGGTGTCGAGTTGGCCCAGACGCGGCCGTTATGGCGCTCGACGATGCGCCGCACGTTGGCCAGGCCGATGCCGGTGCCCTGGAAGTCTTCCATGCGGTGCAGGCGCTGGAACACGCCGAACAGCTTGTGTACGTAGTCCATATTGAAGCCGGCGCCGTTGTCGGCCACGTGGAACAGGTACTCGTGGCCAGCGTCCTCGTGCCAGACGCGGATCACGGCCTGCTCGCGCTCGCCGGTGAACTTGACCGCGTTCGACAGCAGGTTGAACATCGCCAGGTGCAGGAAGCTGGGGTCGGCGCACACGGTCGGCAGGCGGTCGATGTGCCAGTCGATCTTGCGCTGGCCGATTTCCAGGTCCAGCTTGTCGATGCAGCCCGAGACCAGTTCGGTCATGTCGACCTGGGTCGGACGCAGGGCCGCGCGGCCCATCTGCGAGAACGACAGCAGGTCGTCGACCAGCTTGCCGGCCAGGCGCGCCGACTGCTTGATGTTCTTCAGGAAGCGCTCGCGCATGGCGGCGTCCTCGCTGCCGGCCGCTTCGATCAGCAGGTCGGAGAAGCCGACGATGTGGCGCAGCGGCGCGCGCAGGTCGTGCGAGACCGAATACGAGAACGCTTCGAGTTCCTTGTTGGCGCGCGTCAGTTCCTCGGCCAGTTCGGCCATCTGCTCGGCGCGCTCGAGCGCAATGCCGAGCAAGGCGCTGCGGAACTCGATCGCCAGTTCGATCTCGGCCGCGTGCCAGGGCAGGCTGTGGCCGTGGATGGTTTCGCGCCAGGCTGCGAAGCTCTGGCGCGGTGAAAGCTGGGTCGGCGCGCCCGGCGGCGCCTGCTTTTCATGGGGATTGCCGGCCCATTCCACGGTCTGCACCAGTTCTGGGCGGAACCACAGCAGGTAGTGCTGGTGGATGCGCGAGATCGGCAGCGCCAGCAGGCCGCTGGCGACGCCCGTCAGCGCGCTCGCCGGCGGGTACGCGCCGGCCAGGTGGTTCGTGTGGAACAGCTCGGTATGGCCGTGCACGGCGAGCCAGGTCGACAGGGCGCGGATCGCCTTGTCGTCCGGCGTGTCGCCATAGGTCAGGATGCGGTCGTCGACCACCACCGCCACGCCGCCAGCGCGGGCGAAGCGCAGCAGCTCGGGGAACACGCCGCTCAGGTTGTCGAGGAAGTCGGCGCCCTTGGTCAGGTGGCCCAGCATCTCGACCATGATGCGGCGCACGTCGAGGCGGAACTGCAGCTCGGCGCCATCCTCGCGCGTCTCGATGCACAGCGACAGGATCTGGCCCAGCTGCTCGCAGGCGGTGCGCTTCTCGACCGACACCGGGCAGGGTTCGGCGTTATGGCAGGAGATCAGGCCCCACAGCTTGCCCTTGACGATCAGCGACACCGACATCGAGGCCAGCGTGCCCATATTGCGCATGTACTGCAGGTGCACCGGCGAGACGCTGCGCAGGGCGGCGAACGACAGGTCGTTGCGGCTGCCCGTGACCGGATTGGCGCCCGGGACCAGCGGTGCAGCTTCGTAGTTCGCATCCTGGATCAGGCGGATCGGCGACAAGGTGTACAGCTCGCGCGCCTGGGCCGGGATGTCGCTGGCCGGAAACGACTGCCCCAGGTAGGAATCGTAATCGGGCGCCTTCGACTCGGCCACCACGCGGCCATGGCCGCTGGGGTCGAACTGGTAGACCATCACGCGGCCGTAGCCGGTCACCGAGCGCACATGGCGCGCCGCCAGGTCGGACAGGGCGGGAATCGAGGCGTGCTCGTTGACCCGCGCCAGGAAATCGGTGATCAATGGATACAGGTGGCGGAACTCGGCCGGCTGGGCGCGCTCGACGGTTTCGAATTCGGCGATGATCAACCCGTCCCAGGCATGCCCCAGCACGTCGAAATGGCGGCCGTTGGCCAGCGTGACGGTGCCGAGGTAGCCAGGACGCTGGCCCAGGGTGCCGCTGCCCAGCTCCAGCGCCAGACGTTCGCTGGCCGCCTCGCCGATTGCCTCGGCCAGCGGCCGGCCGAGCACTGCCTGCACGTCGACGCCGGTCCAGTGGGCGAGGTTGGCGCTGGCCTGCAACACCTCGAGGGCAGGCGACAGGGTCAGCATGAAGCCATGCGGCTGGATGCTTCCGGGCGTGCGGATGGGTTCCTTGTCGCAGCCGGCGATGTCGAGATGGTCGGGGAGTGGCTGGGTCATGATGCCGTGTGCTGACGAGCGGGAGAGACGAGCCTCTATTGTAGCGTGAAAGCTTGCTGCAATTTCTATACTGCTTGTCACATTTCGCGATTTACTGGGCTTTGTGTTATCGCAGGTGTTACATATTGATACCCTATATTGTTGCTAATGCACATACAGTTGCGTGGCATATTGTGGCAAAGCAGATGTATGATAGGCCACTTTACCGGACTCAGCAGACAGGAAGTCGCACTGCCCATGGACACCTCACTACCCGTCAAGCAGCCGTTAACCGACGAGCAGCGTTTTCAGTACCTGATCGCGGGCATCAGCGATTACGCGATCTACATGCTCGATCCGCAGGGATACGTCAACAGCTGGAATGCCGGTGCACAGCGTTTCAAGGGCTACCTCGAGCACGAGATCCTGCAGCAGCATTTCTCCCGTTTCTACACGCCCGAGGATCGCGCCAGCGGCCTGCCGGCGCAGGCGCTGGCCCATGCCCTGGGCCACGGCCGCTACGAATCCGAAGGCTGGCGCGTGCGCAAGGACGGCGGCCGCTTCTGGGCCCACGTGGTGATCGACCCGATCCGCGATGCCGGCGGCGAGCTGATCGGTTTCGCCAAGATCACGCGCGACGTCACCGAGAAGAAGCAGGCCGAGGACCTGCTGCGCGAGAGCGAGCAGCGCTTCCGCCTGCTGGTGCAGGGCGTGACCGACTACGCGATCTACATGCTCACCCCCGAGGGCGTGGTGTCGAACTGGAACCTGGGCGCCCAGCGCATCAAGGGCTACAGCCAGGACGACATCGTCGGCCACCACTTCTCGCTGTTCTACACCGACGAAGACCGCCTGCGCGGCCTGCCGGCGCGCGCGCTGACGGCGGCCGGCGACGTCGGCCGCTACGAGGCCGAGGGCTGGCGCGTGCGCAAGGACGGCACCCGGTTCTGGGCCAACGTCGTCATCGACGCCATCCGCGGCGACGACGGGCGGTTGCTGGGCTATGCCAAGATCACGCGCGACCTGACCGAGAAGAAGGCGGCGGCCGAGGCGCTGGACAAGGCACAGGCGGCGCTGTTCCAGGCCCAGAAGATGGAGTCGATCGGCCAGCTCACAGGCGGCATCGCGCACGACTTCAACAACCTGCTGTCGGTGATCTCGAGCGGCCTCGAGGTGCTGAGCATGCAGCGCAGCCCGGGCGGCGACGCCAAGACGCTCGACAGCATGCGGCGCGCGATCGACCGCGGCGCCACGCTGACCCAGCAACTGCTGGCCTTCGCGCGCCAGCAGCCGCTCGAACCCGAGACGCGCAACGTCAACCGCATCATCAGCGGCTTCGAATCGGTGCTGCGGCGCGCCGCCAATTCGTCGATCAACTTCGTGCTCAAGCTCGATCCCAGGGCGCCGAACGCCGTGATCGACGCCGCGCGGCTGGAGTCGGCGGTGCTGAACCTGGTGGTCAATGCGCGCGACGCCATGCCGGGCGGCGGGCGCATCGTGGTCGAGACCGTGGGTGTGGTGCTGGCCGAGGGCGAACACGCCGCGCTGGCGGCCGGCCTCTGGCTGCGCCTGAGCGTGACCGACACCGGCACCGGCATGACGCCGGAGACCATCGCGCGCGCCTTCGAGCCCTTCTTCACCACCAAGGAAGTCGGCAAGGGCACCGGCCTGGGGCTGTCGCAGGTGTACGGCTTCATCAAGCAGTCGGGCGGCGAGGTGACCATCGAGAGCACGGTGGGCGAGGGCACCAGCATCGTCATCTGGCTGCCGGCCGTGACCTCGCACGCGCACGACCTGGCGCAGATCGAGGCCGAGACCGTGCTGATCGTCGAGGACGAGCCCGACCTGCTGGACGTCGCCTCCTCGCTGTTCCTGAGCATGGGCTACGACGTGATGACCGCCGCCAGCGGCAGCGACGCCCTGAACCTGCTGGCCAGCCGCGACGTCGACATCCTGTTTACCGACGTCGTGATGCCGAACGGGATGAACGGCATCGAGCTGGCCGCCTACACGCGCAACAACTACCCGAACGTGAAGGTGATGCTGGCCTCGGGCTATCCGCAGCCGGCATTGAAGCTCGACCGCTCGCGGCTGGGGGAGTTCGCCTTCGTCAGCAAGCCATATCGGCTGTCAGACCTGGCCAGGAGCCTGCGCAGCGCGCACTAGGCGCCTGACGAAGAGTTCGCATTGAAATGAGAATCATTCTCATTTAATATGGCGCCTACGGCGCGCGGTGCGCCGTGGTTCTTCACAGGGGGTGCCGATGCTGGCCGAACGGGACGTCGATCGACTGCTATGCGAGCATGGGACGCTGTTGCGCGCCCATGCCCAACTCCAGGCGCGCTGCACGGCCCTGTTGCACGAGCAGGCCGAGCGCATCCGACGGCTCGATGCCGAGCTAATGCGCACGCGCGCGGCGGCGATCCGCAGCCTCAGCGCGCTGGCCTGGGAACGCGAAGACCGCGCCGCGCTCGAGCAAGCGGCGCCGGGCCTGAAGCGGCGCGCCGCCATGGGCCGCCAGGTCGAGGCCTTGCAGGCGCGCGTGCACGAGCTGACGCGCCGGCTGCATGCAGGCGAACTGGCCGGCCATGCTGCGCGGGCCGACGACGCCTTGCCGCGCGCACTCGACGCCAGCCTCGAAGCCAGCCTCGAAGCCAGCCTGGAAGCGGCCGACCTGGTGATCTGCCAGACCGGTTGCCTGAGCCATGGCGACTACTGGCGCGTGCAGGATCACTGCAAGCGCAGCGGCAAGGTGTGCATGCTGGTCGACCAGCCCGACCGGGTGCACATCGTGCGCATCGGGAGCCTCGCCTGAGGCTTACAAGGCGAAGATGATGTCGCTGATCTGCTCATAGAGCTTGTCGGCCGACGGCCCCTGGTTGGGCCAGTTCAGGATGTCGAAGTGGTCGTAGCCCTTGTAGTTGCCGAGGAAATTCCAGGCCCCGCGCACGGCCGTGCCGTCGTAGTCGCGCGCCGGGTGGCCGTTCGGCGAGCGCATGCTGATCGTGTTGACCACGCCATCGTTCGAGAACCAGTCGCTGTCGATCTTCACGCGGTTGGGCAGGTCGAGGGTATAGCTGCCCATGCCGCGCTGCGCCACCGAAGGCACGATCCACTCGCCGGCAAAGGATTTGAAATAGGGGATCATGTCGGCGCGCGCATACTGGAACAGCGTGGTCTGGACCGGGGCGACCACGCGGTCGGTGCCGTTGCAGCACCAGGCGCCGCCCTCGGTGGCTACCGTGCCGACCGAAAAATAATAGATGTGCGGCGAGGTGCGCGCCCATAGATTGAATTCGCGCGCCCCGTCCGGCGCCAGTTCCCAGCCCGCCACCCGGTGCCCGAGCACGTCGCGCAGCGGCAGGCGGATGCCCGGCAGGATGTTGAACACGGCATCGGTGAGGGTGGTGCCGTTGTGCGGCGCCGAGATCGTGGTCACGCTGCGGATCCAGCCGACCTTGCCGCCCTTGAACAGTTCGCCGTCGCCTTCGTCTTGCGGCGAGCCGTGTTCGAGCAGCTCGATCAGCGCCCGGATCGTGGTGCCGCCCTGGCTGTGCCCGATCATGTGGATCGGGTGGTCCTGGTCCCAGGCCGGGTACAGGGCCAGCGGATAGTCTTGCGGGTTGTTGCGCGGGTCGGCGGCCCAGCATTTGCCGGGCGGCTTTTGCACCTGGCCGGGCAAGCCGTGGTCGCGCACATGGGCCTTGCCATAGTCGACGCAGCCGCCCTTGATCTGGGCATACAGGTCGGCCGCGCGGTCCCAGTTGGACGAGATCGGGCCGACCGCCGCGGCGAACACGGCGCGTGGCCCGCGGTAGATCTGCATCTGCGAGGCGATGTCGCCATAGCCGCCCCAGTAATTGAAGCCGCTGTGCTGGAATTCCTCGGGTCCGAAGCCGAGGAAGCCGTGGACGAGGATGACGGGATAGTTATTCGCCGCGCTGCAGGCGGGAGCGGCGAACATGCCCAGCGCAACCAGCAGGGCGGCGCAGGCGCGAGCGAATCGAACCATCTGGCTTCTCCGATAAATGCGTCAAGCACATTGTCGGAGGTAGGACGACGGTCGGGTTTGCGCTGTGTCGACCCGCGGCGAAGGAATTAAAATTCACGCAAGGAAACATGCGCATGCCGCTTGACAATGCCGTGTCAAATTCCCTGTGTTTATTACTCACATGGTCAGCGCACCGTGGTGCTGCCGACCGACGTGGTCGGCTCCGAGACCGCCGTCGCCGGCGTGGCGCCCGGCGCCGGCGCGGTCGATGCGGTGGCGGCAGCCTTCTCGGCCTGCTCCAGGCGGCCGTCGGTCCACACCACGTAGTCGTCGACCGAGTACAGGCGGCACGGATCCTTGCTCTTGGCCGAGCAGGTGGCCAGCGCGCGGCCTTCCGGGTCTTCGCCTTCCTCGGCCCAGGTCCAGCCGCCGCTCGGCGACACGGCGAAGGCGCGCGGCGTCATCTTGGTCAGGTAGTCGCGGTAGGCGCGGCGGCCGTGCTCGGACAGGAAGGGCACGGCGTCGACGTCGTCCACCCCGGCGTAATCGGTGCGCGGCTGGCTCGGCGGAGGCGGGACGTCGACCACGACCGCGGTCGGCATGCCGATCTCTTTCAGGAACCGTTCCGTATCTTGCAGCCACACCTTCTCGCCGTCGCGGCTGGCCAGCATGCCGTGGGCATCGCGCTTGAATGACGGGAACTCCACCAGGCGCCCGCGGCCGCCGGCTTGGACATAGGAGGCGTGCATGCGTCCGGCCAGTTCCGGGCCGAACAGCGAGTCGTTCTGGCCATACATCCACAGGCTCGGCACCTTCGCCCTGGCGCCGTATTCGGCGAAGGCCGACACCAGCTGCGAGCGCCAGGCGCAGCGGTCGCTGTCGTCGCGCAGGCCGCCGGCGAAGTTGATCAGGCCGCGCACGCCCGGCAAGTCTTCGGTGCCGAGGGCGATCGTGGCCAGGCCGCCATACGACTGGCCGGCCACCACCATGCGCTCAGCATCGACCCAGGGCTGGCGGCGCGCATAGTCAAGGGTCGAGCGGATGTCTTCGGCTTGCGTATAGCCATTGGCCGTCATGTCGCAGCCATGGTCGCGGTAGCGGCCGCCCGACTTCGAAAAGCCCTGGCGCATCGGCACCATCACCGCATAGCCGCGCTTCACGAAGGCGCTGGCCATGTAATAGAAGCGGTCACGCGGTTGCAGGCTGGGGCGGCCGGGATCCTTGCCATGGTTGATGACGATCAGCGGGAAGGGGCCGGGACCGTCCGGCTGGAACACGGTGGTCTCGAGCGTGACGCCGCCATCGCCGGCGGGCACCTGGACGACGTGCTCGTTCATGCGGTAATCGAGCTGGGCAGGGGCGGCAGCCGGCAGTTCCTGCAGGTGCGCCACGGCTGGCAGCATGGCCAGCGCGGCAATCGAAGTGGAGATCAGGGTGCGGACGGACGGTGTTCTCGACATGGATGACTCTGGTAATGCTGCCATACGGAACAATTTCCTTACGGCATAAACCCGAGTCTAGGACGAGTAAATCTTGAGAGCAATATCCGGTTGACCAGATCGACAGGTATATTTTTGTGTGTGGCGAAAGTGACATCCGACGCGTTTTTTGACAAAGGAGTATCATCGCCTCCCTATGAGTGGTAAGGGAAATTACGCATGAGCAAGTATGCGCCGCGCGAGTGGGCACCCGACGAAAGGCCGATGATGCCCGGCTCGCCGTCCACGCCGGCGCATCCGACCCCACTGCGTTTCGCCTACCTGTTCGTCGGTGTCCTGATCACCATTACGGGCGGTCTCGGCAACGCACTGGTGACCGTCAACCTGGTCCACCTGCAGGGCGTGCTGGGCGCCTATTCCACCGAAACCACCTGGTTGCCGGCCGCCTACGTGATGGCCAACGCCTCGATGAACCTGCTGCTGGTGAAATTCCGGCAACAGTTCGGCCTGCGCCTGTTCACCGAGATCTTCCTGGTGCTGTATGCGCTGGTGACCTTCGCCCACCTGTTCGTCAACGACCTCGCTTCGGCGATCGCGGTGCGCGCCGCCCACGGCATGCTGGCGGCGGCGGTGTCGCCGCTCGGCCTGTATTACATCCTGCAAGGGTTCAAGAAGGAATGGCGCCTGCGCGGGGTGGCGCTGGCGATGGGGGCGGCCCAGCTGGCGCTGCCGCTGGCCTACATCTTTTCCAACGACCTGCTGCAGATCGCCGAATGGCGCGGCCTGTACCTGTTCGAGCTGGGCCTGGCCCTGGTGTCGCTCGGCGCCGTGCTGCTGCTCAAGCTGCCGCCGGGCGACTACATCAAGGCCTTCCGGCCGACCGACTTCGTCACCTTCGCGCTGTTCGCGCCGGGCATGGCGCTGCTGTGCGCGGCGATCAGCTTCGGCCGGGTGGAGTGGTGGTTCGAGCGTGCCTGGATCGGGATGGCGCTGGCCGGCGCGATCCTGCTGCTGGCGGCCGCGCTATGCGTCGAGCATAACCGCGCCAATCCGCTGCTGAACCTGCGCTGGCTGGCCAGCGGCAATATCGCGCGCCTGGCGCTGTCGATGCTGCTGGTGCGCATCGTGCTGTCGGAGCAGAGCGTGGGCGCGGTCGGCTTCCTGCGCGCCGTGGGCCTGGACAACGACCAGCTGCAGACCCTGTACGCGATCGTACTGGCCGCCACGGTGGCCGGGATCGTGGTGTCGGCGCTGACCATCAACGTCAAGCACCTGGTGGCGCCGCAGGTGATCGCGCTGTTGTGCATGGCGCTGGGCGCCTGGATCGACGCCCATGCCAGCAACCAGACGCGGCCCGAGCAGATGTACCTGAGCCAGAGCCTGCTCGCCTTCGGCGGTACATTGTTCCTCGGCCCCCTGGTGGTGTCGCTGCTCGGCGCCGTGATCCCGAATCCGCAGAACCTGATCAGCTTTTCGGTGCTGTTCGGCCTCACGCAGAACCTGGGCAGCCTGCTCGGTTCGAGCCTGGTGGGCACCTTCCAGGTGATCCGCGAAAAATACCATTCGTCGCTGATCGTCGAGGGCCTCTCGAGCCTGGATCCGCTGGTGGCCAGCCGCATCCAGTCCGGCGCCGCCGCGGCCGGGCGCCTGCTGGCCGACCCCGCCGCCGCGACGCGCCAGAGCCTGCAATCGCTGTCGACGACCGCGACGCGCGAAGCCAATATCCTCGCCTATAACGACGTGTTCCTGGTGCTGGCCGCCCTGGCCGCGGCGAGCGCGGCCTGGATCTTCCTGCATGCCGTGTGGCTGCACTGCTTCCCGGCCGTGCAAGCCGTGCCGACCCCCGCGCCCAAGCCGGGAACCCCACCCCCACCCGACCCCGTGACCGATTGATATGCCAGAACCATCGACCGTACCAAACCGTTCCAGACGCATCCTGCTGAGCGCCCTCGCGTTCGGCGCCATCGCCATCGTCGGCGTGTTGATCGTGCTGTATGCCTGGAACCTGCCGCCGTTTCGCAGCACCCTGCAGAGCACCGAGAATGCGCTGGTGCGCGGCCAGGTGACGATCATCAGTCCGCAGCTGAGCGGCTACGTGGTCGAGGTGCGGGTGCAGGATTTCCAGCACGTCAAACAGGGCGAACTGCTGATGCGCATCGACGAGCGCATTCCCACCCAGCGCCTGGCGCAGGCACGCGCCGAACTGGCCAACCGCCAGGCGGCGCTCGCCAATTTCGCCCAGAGCCAGTCGAGCGCGCGCGCCACCATCGCCCAGAACCAGGCGCTGCTGGCGTCGAACGAGGCGCAGGCCCGGCGTGCCCAGGCCGACCTGCGCCGCGTGGAACAGCTGGCCGCCGACGGTTCGCTGTCGGCGCGCGAACTCGACGCCGCGCGCGCGACGCAGGCCCAGGCCAGCGCCAGCCGCGACCAGTCGCGCGCCGCGATCGAGATCGCGCGCCAGAACTTGCGCTCGGTCGACGTCAACCGCGCCGCGCTCGAGGCGGCGGTCGCCAATGCCGAAGCCGCGGTGAAGCTGGCCGAGATCGACCTGGCCAACACCCGCATCACCGCGCCGCGCGACGGCCAACTGGGCCAGGTGACGGTGCGCCTGGGGGCGTTCGTCAATGCCGGCGCCCAGCTCACGGCCCTGGTGCCGGACACGATGTGGGTCATCGCCAACATGAAGGAAACGCAGATGGCCAACGTGGCCGTCGGCCAGCCGGTGACCTTCAGCGTCGACGCGCTGGGCAATGCGCGGCTGCGCGGCCACGTCGAACGCATCTCGCCGGCGACCGGCTCGGAGTTCTCGGTGATCGCGCCGGACAACGCCACCGGCAACTTCGTCAAGATCGCCCAACGCATCCCGGTGCGGATCAGCATCGATCCGAACCAGCCGCTGGCCGCGCGCCTGCGGCCGGGCATGTCGGTGGTGACCACGATCGATACGGCGCAAGTCGGAGCCGCGCGGTGAGCCGGCGTGGTCTCGTCCTGGCGGCGCTGCCGTGGCTGCTGTCGGCCTGCGCGATGGCGCCGCAGCCGGCGCCGGAACCGTCGCTCACCGTGCCGCCGGCCTGGCGCACCGCGAGCGATGGCGCCAACGCGGCCATCGAGCGCGACTGGTGGCGCGCCTTCGGCGATCCGGTGCTCGATGGTCTGGTGCGGCGCGCGCTCGACAATAACGGCGACCTGAAGATCGCCAGGTCGCGCTTGCAGGAATACCAGGCGCGCGTCCGCGTGGCCGACAGCGCGCGGCTGCCGGCATTGAACCTGTCGCTGGGACCGACGCGCGCGCGCACGATCGGCCCGTTCGGCGACCCGGTCGAGACCACCTCGGTGGTCGGCGCGGTGCAGGCCAGTTATGAGCTGGACCTGTTCGGCCGCATCGCCGGCAGCGTGGAGGCGGCGCGCTTCGAGTCGCTGTCGCAGGAAGCGGCATTGGAAGCCGCGGCGCTGGCGGTGGCCGCGAACACGGCGTCCGGCTACCTGAACCTGCTCGGCCTGGACGCCCAGCTGGCGCTGGCCAGGGCGACCCTGGAATCGCGCGAGCGCTCGTTCGAACTGGCGCGCCACCAGTTCGAGGTCGGCTACAGCTCGCGCCTGGAAATGTCGCAGGCCGAGGCCGAGCTGCACTCGACCGCCGCCACCGTGCCGCAGCTGGAGCGCCAGATCGCGCTGCAGGAACAGGCGCTGAACGTGCTGCTCGGCGCCAGCCCCGGTCCGGTGGCGCGCGGCGCCGAACTCAAGGCATTGCACGAACCGCGGCCGGCGCCGGGGCTGCCGTCGGAACTGCTGCGCCGGCGTCCCGACATCGCCCAGGCCGAGCGCCTGGTGGCCGCCAGCGACGCCAGCCTGGCGGTGGCGCGCGATGCGCTGCTGCCGTCGATCCGCCTGACGGCTTCGCTGGGCGCGCAGGGACACAGCCTGTCGCAGCTGCTGCGCTCTCCGACCGAGTTGTGGAGCATCGGCGGCAGCGTGCTGGCGCCGCTGTTCGACGCCGGCCGGCTGCGCGCCCAGGCCGAGATCGCGGGCACGGTGCGCGACCGCGCGGTGTATACCTACGAGACCGTGGTGCGCACCGCATTCGCCGAAACGGACAATGCGCTGGCGTCGATCGACGGCTTGCAGCGGCAGCTGGTGGAGGCCGAGGCGCGGCGCCGGGCGGCGGGCGAGGTGCTGCGGGTGGCGGGCAACCGCTATCGCAACGGTTACGCTTCTTATCTGGAGGAGCTCGACGCCCAGCGCACGGCCTTCAACGCCGACCTGAATGCGCTGCAATTGCGCACCAGCCTGCTGGCGGCCCACGTCGACCTGTACCGGGCGCTGGGCGGTGGATGGACGCCGGCGCCGTGAATGTTTCGCCAGTAAAACGTCCGGTCTGCGCCGTGTGCCTGCGCGCGCAGTCGGCCTGCATCTGCCGCTGGATCGCGCCGGTCGCGCCCCAGGCTGCGCTGCTGGTCCTGCTGCATCCGCTCGAGGTCGGCAACGCCAAGAACAGCGGGCGGCTGCTGCACCTGAGCGTGGCGGGCAGCGAGCTGGCGGTCGGTGAAGCGTTCGATGCGGACGTGCTGGACGGCCTGCTGCATGCCGGCGGACGCACGCCGGTGCTGCTGTATCCGCACATGCCGGACGACCCGAGCCT
This sequence comes from Massilia timonae CCUG 45783, assembly GCF_000315425.1. Lineage (GTDB taxonomy): Bacteria > Pseudomonadota > Gammaproteobacteria > Burkholderiales > Burkholderiaceae_D > Telluria > Telluria timonae. The sequence continues at coordinate 193,398 of NZ_JH992923.1, forward strand.
GCCACTGCCGTTTCCTGCGTTGCCCGCGTCCTCGCTGCGCCTGGTGGTGCTCGACGCCACCTGGCGCAAGAGCCGCAAGATGCTGTACCTGAATCCGGCGCTGCAGAAGCTGCCGCGGCTGGCGCTGACCGACGTGGCGCCGTCCAACTACCGCATCCGCAAGGCGCATGCACCGCACCAGCTGTCGAGCCTGGAAGCGGCGGCGCAGGCGCTGGGCCAGCTCGAAGGCGATGGCGCGCGCTACGGGGCGCTGCTGGACGCCTTCGATGGGTTTGTTTCACAACAGGCAGCGTACGTGCGCGCTTGAATTCGGCACCCGGGCGGCGTAATATACTGTACAAATATACAGTATCGGAGCGCCAGCCATGGGCACCATCGATTTTCCACTCCAGCGCCAACCGTTCGACGACGGACATATCGCCCTTGCGCCGTCCCCGCCGCCGCTGGCGCGCAAGGGGCGCGGTGCGGTGTCGAACCTGCAAGGCCGCTACGAGGTCAACGGCCGCGAGCGCTTCGACGATGGCTGGGCGATCGACGACGACGATGCGCCGGCGTTCAAGACCGTGGTCACCGACGAGATCGCCAAGAGCATCCTCTCGCGCAATACATCACCGGACATCCCGTTCAGCGTTTCCCTGAATCCCTACCGTGGCTGCGAGCACGGCTGCATCTATTGCTTCGCGCGGCCGACGCACAGCTACCTCGGCCTGTCGCCGGGACTCGATTTCGAAAGCCGCCTGTTCGCCAAGGTCAACGCGCCCGAACTGCTGCGGCGCGAGCTGGCGAAGCCCGGCTACGTGCCCGAACACATCGCGATCGGCGTCAACACCGACGCCTACCAGCCGTGCGAACGCGAGCGCAAGCTCACGCGCGCGGTGCTCGAAGTGCTGGCCGAGTGCCGCCATCCGGCCGGCCTGATCACCAAATCGTCGCTGATCGAGCGCGACATCGACATCCTGGCGCCGATGGCGGACAAAGGCCTGGCGTGCGCGGCCATCACGCTCACCACGCTCGACGCCGAGATTTCGCGCACGCTGGAGCCACGCGCTGCGGCGCCGATGCGGCGCCTGCGCACCATCCGCACGCTCACCGAAGCCGGCATCCCGGTGAGCGTCAGCGTGGCGCCGATCATCCCCTTCGTGACCGAGCCCGAGATCGAGCGCATCCTGGAAGCGGCGCGCGACGCCGGCGCGGTCGGCGCGCACTACACGGTGCTGCGCCTGCCGCACGAGGTGAATCCGCTGTTTCAAGAGTGGCTGCAGGCGCACTTCCCGGACCGTGCGCAGCGGGTGATGAACCGCATCCGCGAGATGCGCGGAGGCAAGGACTACGACAGCGACTTCGCGACCCGCATGAAAGGCGAGGGCGTGTGGGCCGACCTGATCCGGCAGCGCTTCGAGAAGGCGTCCGCGCGGCTCGGGTTCTCGGACCTGCGCGGGCGCTTCGGGCGGCTCGATGGGTCGCAGTTCAGGCGGCCGCTGGTGGTGCCGCAGATGCAGAAGCGGGACGCCAAGGGAGCCGGGCAGCTGGATTTGTTCTAGGATGCGGGGTTGACGGCACGCCGGCACGTGCGCTTGCGGACTCCAGCGTACAATGCCGTCTGTTGCTCTTTTCTACATCCTATGGCCACCTCAGTTCCTGCAACGCAGAGCGGACATCCCGCGAATCCCGCCGGGCAGGGCGCAGTCGCAGCGTCGGTGGAGCATGGCCTGCAAGCCGCCGGCGTCGGCCGCTTCCAGTACCGCATCTTCATGATCTTCGGCCTGGTCTGGCTGGCCGACGCCATGCAGGTGCTGTCGATCGGCTTTTCCGCGCCATCGATCGCCAAGACCTTCGGCTTGACCATGCCGCAAGCCCTGCAGACGGGAACGCTGTTCTTCGTCGGCATGCTGATCGGCGCTTTTGTCTTCGGCCGGCTGGCGGACCGGATCGGCCGGCGTCCGGTGCTGATGATGGCGGTGGTGATCGACGCCTGCTTCGGCGTCGCGTCCGCATTCGCGCCCGATTTCACCTGGCTCTTGGCACTGCGCTTCCTGACCGGCATTGGCGTCGGCGCGACGCTGCCGGTCGACTACACGATGATGGCCGAATTCCTGCCCAGCGACCGGCGCGGGCGCTGGCTGGTGCTGCTCGAGTCGTTCTGGGCGCTGGGGACGATCTGCTTGGCGGTGCTGGCGCTGTGGGCGGTGCAGTGGGGCGACGACGCCTGGCGCGTCATCTTCTTCGTCACCGGCTTGCCGGCCCTGGTCGGCGTGGTTCTGCGGTTCTATATTCCCGAGTCGCCGATGTACCTGCACCGCAGCGGCAAGCTCGAGGAGGCGCGCGCAGTGCTGGGGCGGGTGGCCAGGACCAATGGCCGCGCGGTCGACATCCCGGCGCTGCAGCCCGAGCGCCGCCAGAAGTCGTCACTGCTTTCGCTGTTCAGGGACGGCCTGCGCCGCCGCAGCGTTTCGCTGTTTCTCGCATGGGCGCTGATCTCGATCGCCTATTATGGCGTGTTCGTCTACCTGCCGATCAAGCTGGGCGCCGAAGGCTTCGGCTTCATGCGTGGCCAGGAATTCCTGATCGTGCTGGCGCTGGTCCAGTTGCCCGGCTTCGCGCTGGCCGCCTATGGCGTCGAGCGCTGGGGGCGCAAGCCGACGCTGGTCGGTTTCCTGCTGCTGAGCAGCATCGGCTGCCTCGGTTATAGCCTTGGCAGTTCCACCGCGCTGGTGGTGGGATCGACGCTCCTGATGAGTTTCGCGCTGCTGGGCACCTGGGGCGCCCTGTATGCGTTCACGCCCGAGGTCTATCCGACCAGGCTGCGCGCCAGCGGCATGGGCGTGGCCGGTGCCGTCGCCCGCTTCGGCGGCCTGTTCGCGCCGGCGATCGTGGCACCGGTCATGACCACGCATTTCACGCTGGCACTGGTGATGTTGTCGAGCTTCCTGCTGGTGGGGGCGGTCGCGGTTTTGTGCGTCGACACCGAGTCGCGCCAGCGGGCGCTCGATTGATGGAGCAGTCAAGCTCGACGCATGAATTCGAAGAAGTTATCGCCATATCCGACGCTTGCATCGCAGCCGAAAGGCTCGTTAATCGCATATAGCGTGATCGAAGAAGCGCTTCGTTCATCGACGGGGAAGAAAGCGCCTCCTGGCTCGGAGAACATATTGAAATCCCCCTGCTTCATGCCGCAGTGCTCGCAATGGTTCATCCAGTACGAGCTGTTGGTAGTCTTGCTGAAGTCGCGTCTGAAGTTTGATGTGAATGACAGCATGTGCCTTGTTGCCGTTGGAATAAGGTCACTGACATAGGAAAGAATTGCACTGTAGTCGTGTCTCAGCCACGGTGTTCCAAGTTCCTCCTCCATGTCAGGCTCGAATGTCTCATGCCCTTCGGGCAACACAAAACAATAGACGTGTGTTAGATCGCCGCATTTCCAGCAAGCCTCCTTCGTCTGACCTATGAAATAGCGGTTCGAACGGATACCCCATTGCGGAGCTTGAGGAATCCAACGGGAAAATAATTCGGCGTTTATGCCGTCAGGTACATACCAAACTTTGTTGGCTACGTCCCAGCGTGCACCGAGCTTCTTGGCATCGTCTTTTTCAGAGAAGGGCACAAGTAAATCGACTCGCATGACTCAGCTTCCAAGTTAGAATGTTAAGGGGTTTCTCAACGTAATGTTCCGCACTAAGCAACCCAAGGGGGCTGCGGATCATGCTATCACTGACCTATTCGTTGTGTTGAGACTACATTATCTGTAGCGGAGATACGGATTTTTCGTCAGACGAGAAGAATAGATGAACGTCGGAATATGAAATCGATGGAAGTCAATAAGGTGGTATTCGTCGGTGCTGAGTCGACCGGAAAGTCGACGTTGGCGCTGCATCTGGCGAGCCAGTCCAACGCTGGCTTCGTCCCCGAAATCGGCCGCTTCATCTGGGAAGAAAAACAGGGCCAGCTCACTGCCGACGATTACGTCGAGATCGCCGAACGCCACCGCGATGCCGAAGACGAGGCGGTGAGACAGGCATCCGGCCGCTGGGTCTTCGTCGACACCAATGCGCTCACCACGCTGCTGCTCGGCCTGTGCTTCGGCCAGGTCACCGAGCCGGCGCCGCCCGCGCTGCTGCGCTACGCCGACGATTGCCGCACGCGCTACCTGCACCATTTCGTCTGCGCCGACGACATCCCGTATGAAGAAGAGCCCGGCGTGCGCGAGAACGCCGCCTGGCGCACTCACATCCAGACGCTGGTGCTGGAAGACCTCGACCGCCGCGGCATTGCATACACGGTATTGACGGGCACGCTTCAAGCGCGCGCCGCGAAGGTGATGGAAGTCCTGTCCCGGATCGAACAGGACCGGCAGCTCAAGCGCGCAGCTGCGTAACCCCGAAATCCGCAAGGTGCCGCTCGAGCGCGAACACGTGCGGGTCGGGCTTGCCGAGTTCGCGCAATGCCTGCGCCAGGCCGAGCAGGTATTCGCTGTTCGGCCCGCTCGGTCCGCGCGCCGTGGCGATCTGGCGCGCGATGTCGATTTCGTCGGCCGGACCGAGATAAGCCTCGTTCTCGTGCGTGGCGATGTACACGATCCCTTCGTCGCTGCTGCCGTCGTCGAAGTGCATCTCGGTCGCCAGGCGCAGGTAGCCGTTCTTTTCGCGGTGATCCAGGTGCGCGAATTCTTCCGGCGTCACCAGATAGGCCATGCCGTGGCATAGCGCGCCGGCGTCGGGCACCAGGGTGACGACGCGCCCCGGCGCCGTCTCGGTGCCGCGATGGTCGTGCGAGCCTTGCCAGAAACGCCGCGACCAGCCGCCGATATGGGCCGGGCGCCGGTCGAGATAGGGAAAATCGGCCTTGAAGATCAGCGAACCGTAACCGAACAGCCACACGCTCTTGTGGCCGTCGAACTTGTTCATGCGCTGGTTGATCGCGATCGTATTGTGGGACATCGTGAGGGCAGGGCAAAGACAGATGCCGTTCATTGTAGCGCGGCAGGCGCCATCAGCGTTGCGACCGTTTTACATATCCAAACAGGAAATTGATATAACTCTCGGCCGCCGGCGACAGCGAGCGGCCGGGGCGGGTGTAGATGAAGAAACGCCGCGTCAGCACCGGTTCGTCCAGTGGCCGCAGCACCAGGCCGTGCAGCTTCACCAGCGGCTCGGCATACGGCAGGCAGACCGTCACCCCGAGCCCGGCGCTCACCATCGCCAGCGCCGTGGTCATGAAGGTCACCTCGTGCGCCGGCTTGATGGGCGTCTCGCGCAGCGAGGTATGCATGTCATCGAGCAGCCGCTCGGTGAACTGGCCCTGCAGCGAAATGAAGGGGTGGTGCGCCACGTCCTGCCAGGTCAGGCGCGGCAGCGCGGCCAGCGGGTGATTCTCCGGAAACACCAGCGCGAACGGCATCTCGAACAGTTCGCGCGCCTCCAGCGGCGGCGCCGGCACCCGCTCGGGGCCGATGCCGACGTCCGCCTCGCCCGACAATACGCGCGCGATCACGCCCTCCACCTCGGTATCGCTCAGGCGCACCTCGATCGCGGGATGCTCGGCGCGGTAGGCCGCGATCGCCTGCGGCAACAAGGTGCACGACATTAGTTGCGGCGCCGCGACGCGCACCAGCCCTTTCTTGAGTCGCGTGTGATCGGCCACGTTAGCCAGCGCACCGTCCAGGTCATCGATCATCTGGCTAAATAAGGGGAACAGTTCGCGCCCGATGTCGGTCAGGACGATACGGCGCGTGCTGCGGTCGACCACGCGCGCCCCGAGGGTCTGTTCGAGCTCCTTGATCAGCCCGGACAGCGCCGACTGCGTCACGTGGATCGCCTGCGCCGCAAGGGTGAAATTGCCGGTCTTGGCCAGGGCGACGAAGGCGCGCATCTGGCGCAGCGTGGGATTCATAAGAAAACCTGATAAATCGGGTTGAAAATACTGTTTGTATGATAATGGGTTTTGATTTGTAATGGTGGCCACTCAGCAATATCGAAGGAAACGCCCATGAAACTCGCCACCCTCAAATCCGGCGCCCGCGACGGCGCCCTGGTCGTCGTCAGCCGCGACCTGGTCACGTATCAAGCCGTGCCAGACATCGCGCGCACCATGCAGGCCGCGCTGGACGACTGGGACGCGGTCGCGCCGCACCTGGCAAAGGTCTACGAGCAGCTCAACGATGGTAATGCGGACGGCGCCGAATCCTTCATCGAACAGGAATGCCACTCGCCGCTGCCGCGCGCCTACCAGTGGGCCGACGGCTCGGCCTACATCAACCACGTCGAGCTGGTGCGCAAGGCGCGCAATGCCGAGGTGCCGGCCTCGTTCTATACCGATCCGCTGATGTACCAGGGCGGCGGCGATTCCTTCGTCGGCCCCTGCGATCCGATCGCGGCCCTGTCCGAAGATTGGGGCATCGATCTCGAGGCCGAGGTGGCGGTGGTCACGGGCGACGTGCCGATGGGCGCCAGCGTGGAGCGGGCGGCGAGCGCGATCCGCCTGGTCATGCTGGTCAACGACGTCTCGCTGCGCAACCTGATCCCGAACGAACTGGCCAAGGGCTTCGGCTTCTACCAGTCCAAGCCGGCCAGCGCCTTCTCGCCGGTCGCGGTCACGCCGGACGAGCTGGGCGACGCCTGGCAGGGCAGCAAGCTTCACCTGCCGCTGCTGGTGACGCTCAACGGCGCCGCCTTCGGCCGTCCGAACGCCGGCGAAGACATGACCTTCAGCTTCGCTCAGCTGGTCGCGCACGCTGCGGCAACGCGCGAGCTGTGCGCCGGCAGCATCATCGGTTCGGGCACGGTGTCGAACAAGCAGGGCAGCCTGCACGGTTCGAGCGTCGAGAACGGCGGCGTCGGCTACTGCTGCCTGGCCGAGGTGCGCATGTACGAGACCATCGAAGAGGGCAAGCCGAAAACGCCATACCTAAGATTCGGCGACACGGTGCGCATCGAGATGCTGGATGGCGATGGCGCCAGCATCTTCGGGGCGATCGACCAGGAAGTGATGCGTTATCAGGAAAAGCGCAAATGAGGCAGCAAGTGAGACAGCAAATGAGACAGCAAGTGAGGCAGCGATGAAGCTCTACACCTATTTTCGCAGCTCGGCCGCATACCGGGTGCGTATTGCGCTCAACCTGAAGGGCTTGGCCTACGACGCGGTGCCGGTGCACCTGCTGAAGGACGGCGGCCAGCACCTGCAGGACGACTACCGCAAGATCAACCCGAGCGGGCTGGTGCCGTCGTTCCAGGACGACCGCATCACGCTCACCCAGTCGATGGCGATCATCGAATACCTCGACGAGATCCATCCCGAGCCGCCGCTGCTGCCGAAGGACGCGCCGGGCCGCGGCCGGGTGCGCGAGCTGGCCCAGATCATCGGCTGCGACATCCATCCGCTCAACAACCTGCGCGTGCTGAGCTACCTGGTCAAGCACATGGGCCTGTCCGACCAGGCCAAGACCGAGTGGTACCGCCACTGGATCATCGAAGGCTTCCAGTCGCTCGAAGCGCACCTGGCGCGCGATCCGGGCGCCGGGCCGTTCTGCCATGGCGACCATCCGACCATCGCCGACTGCTACCTGGTGCCGCAGGTCTTCAATGCGCAGCGCTTCAATATCGACGTCTCGGCCTATCCGAACATCGACCGCATCAACTCGCTGTGCATCGAGCTGCCGGCGTTCAGGGCGGCGCATCCGTCGCACCAGCCGGATACCGAGTAAATCGCGCCGGGCAGCCACGCTGCCCGGTATCGGCGCCGCCCATCACATCGCCGCATCTCTCCCCGCCAGATATTCATGACATTCCGGATTGTCCATATTCGGGATCGCCAATTCATTTAATAAACGCGCTAAACGTCCAATTAATTTTACTAAACAAAGACGCTTTATTCGCCCGAACTTTATTAATCGATTCCCGATCACAGTAATGATTTCTATGGGGAATAATTAAATTTCCAATAGTAAATTTGCTACATAATTATGACAATTTAGTGCCGAGATGCCGTAGACCGAGGAATATGGCGGCTCTAGAATCACTCATCCATTCCCCCTGCATTTAATTCGGCGCACTGTAAATCAATTCCGGTTCTGGCTGGAAGGGGTGGGTATTCGCCTTTTTCTTTAATATTCATAGGGAAGATCATGACCTTGCATAAATTAATGTTTGTGTTGGCGCTTTCTCTGGCCGCGACCGTTGTCAAGGCCGCACCGGCCAGCTCATTCGTCGACTTTTCCAACGGCGCCCAGGGATGGGAAGGATCGCAGCCTGCCAATGGCGTGGGCGGGTCATGGATCGACACCAGCCTGGGCAACGGCGCTCCCGCGCTGCACACCGTGATGGAAAACTTCGGCATCGGTTTCAGCAACCGCAATCAGAATTACGTGGGGGATTATTCAAAGCTGGGCAGCGTGACCATCGGCCTGGACATCATCGCCAATTCGATTCGCTACGTTGGCCAGGAGGTTTCGCGCAACCTGGTCGTCGAATTACGCGATTACGACAATACGCCGGAGGGCATGCCTTACTCCAGCGTCTGGTTCGACCTGGGCGTCATCGACGCCACCCTCGGCTGGCAGCACCTGTCGGTGACGATCGCCGACACCACCATGGCGGCCCTGCCGGCCGGTTGGGGCGGATACGGCACGACGGATGACGCCCAGGGACCGGGCCTGCCGCCCGGCCGTACCTTCGCCGACGTGCTGTCGAGCGTGGACGAACTGGTATTCAGTACCCTCGTTCCCGGCTGGTTCTACGGCTTCACCGATTTCGATATCGCGATCGACAATATTTCGGTCAGCGCCGGTGCGGCCGAGGTGCCGGAGCCGTCGAGCGCACCTCGTTATACACAAGTCCGCCAGCCTCACCACGCCGGCTGAAAATCCCGTTTACTTTCAATGACTTGCCAGCGCCCTTGTAAACCTTTGCAAAATCGCGTTTACTCTCGTCTTTTGCGTGGCGCAATTGGCGAGCAAATCGAAGGGATGGACCGATTCGGAGTTTGAGCAACTCGACCTGGGCGACGCGCGCCTGAACCGGCGAGCGAGGACACTGATGGAAACAATGGCGGGGGCACCGACGGCGAGCGTGCCAAAGGCCTGTAACGGCTGGGGTGAGACGATGGCCGCGTATCGCTTCTTCGACAATGACGGCGTCGACTGGCGGGCAATCCTGGAGCCGCACTGGCAGCAAACGGAACAGCGAATGGCCGAGCAGTCGGTGGTGCTGTGTCTGCAGGACACGACCGAACTGGACTTTAACGGACAGCAGGCGCGCGGCCTCGGACCGCTCAGCTATGAAGCGCAGCGCGGCATGTACGTCCACCCCACCTACGCGGTGACGACGGCGCGCGAGCCGCTGGGGATCCTGGACGTGTGGATGTGGGCGCGCGCGCTGCGCGACACCAACGGCCAGCGCGGCGGCCCCAAGGAAAGCCTGCGCTGGATCGAAGGCTACGAAAGACTGGCGGAACTGGCACCGCGCCTGCCCGCCACGCGCTTGGTGTATGTGGCCGACCGCGAGGCGGACATGCTGCCCTTGATGGCGCGGGCGCAGCAGCTCGACTGCCCGGTGGACTGGCTGGTGCGCGCCGCGCACAACCGCTGCTTGCCCAACAGCGAGAAGCTGTGGCCGCATGCCACGGAAGGCGCGCCGCTGGGGGAAATCGAGTTCGCGCTGGCCGCGCGGCCGGGCGCCAAGGCGCGCATCGTGCGCCAGCAGCTGTGGGCACGCCGGGTCGAACTGAACGCGGGCAAGGGCAAGGTGGTGACCGCCACATGCATCGTGGCGCGTGAACACGGCGCTCCGGCCGGCGTCAAGCCGATCGAATGGCGCCTGCTGACGAACCGGGTCGCCACCAGCGCGGCCGAGGTGGCCGAATTGATCGACTGGTATCGCGCCCGCTGGGAAATTGAAATGCTGTTCAATGTGCTCAAGAACGGCTGCAAGGTCGAGGAACTTCAGCTGGGCACGATCGAGCGCATCGAGCGCGCACTGGCGCTGTACTTGGTCGTAGCCTGGCGCATTGCCTATCTGGTACGCATGGGCCGTACCTGCCCGAACCTGGATGCCCACTTGTTCTTTGATCCCGATGAGATACGCGGCGCCTACTTGCTCAACAAATTACGCCCCCAGCCCAACCCGGCGTTAAACGAAGTAATACGCTTGATCGCCCGCGCGGGCGGCTTCTTGGGCCGAAAAGGTGATGGCGAACCTGGTGCCAAGACCCTCTGGGAAGGGCTGCGCGACGTGCGCGCCTCAGCTCTCACCCTTCAAGCACTACGCGAACTTGGAGACTGACGAGTTGTGTATAACGAGGTGCGTCGAGCGTCGCGCTGATGTTCGGCGGTCTCGGCATGCTGGGCTGGATGGCGCGCCGCCGCTCGCGCCATATGCCGATGGCTTGACCACAGGCTGGCGGGCCGGATCGACGAGGCGGGATACAATCCGGCCTCGTCTCTTTTACCAGTACGCCATGACCTCGACCGCCGCTCCTGCGCCCATCCCCGCTCCGATCCTGCACGCCCTCGACCTGGCCGACGCCTCGTGGCGCCCCATCCTGGAGGCCGGTCTCGCGGCCGTCGCCCGCGCCAACCCGGGCTACCTGCCGGCCCTGGCGGTCGACGACTACCTGCCCACCGAACACCGCCTGTTCGCCGCCTTCGCCCAGCCGCTCGACCGTGTCCGCCATGTGCTGGTCGGCGAAGGCCCTTATCCGCGCGCCGCGAGCGCGACCGGCGTCTGTTTCATGGATGGCGCGGTAGGGGAGTTGTGGTGCGAGAGCGGCTTGTCGAAACCGGTCAACCGCGCGACCTCGCTGCGCAACTTCATGAAGATGCTGCTGGTGGCCAGCGGCCGCTTGCAGCTTGATGCGACCGGCGGCGCGGCGCTGGCGCCGATCGCGCAGGCGGCTGGACGCGACGGCACGATCCAGACCCTGGCCGAGTTGCAGGACAATTTGCACGGCCATGGCTTCCTGCTGCTGAACGCGGCGCTGGTGTTCCGCAAGCACGTTGCCCCGGCGATCGATGCGCGCGCCTGGCTGCCTTTCCTGCAGACGGTGCTGGCGGCGCTGGCCGAACGGCCGCAGCCGCCGACCCTGGTTCTGTGGGGCAAGATCGCCGAACAATTGAAAAAGCTGCCCGAGACGGCCGCCTTCCCGCAGGCGCTGGCCGAGCATCCCTACAACCTGAGCTTCATCGGTCACCAGGGGATGCAGCAGCTGTTCGGCCCCATGGAGCTGTTGCGCAAGCGATAACGGCCGCCGCGACGGCGTTCAAATGACAGGGGGAGTGGGGCGGCCGCCGTTTTTGGGGGCCGCCAAGACAAGATGTCCGCGATTTGCTATACTTGACTAAATCGTTCAACTAATCCGGTTTTTAGCCGGTCCCGCAAGAGAAGTTGCAGAGTGGTGCGAGGTAGTTGAGCAAGAGGAATATTTTAACATTAACCGGGGTTGTAATGCGTCTGACCACCAAAGGCCGTTTTGCTGTTACCGCGATGATCGATCTTGCCATGCGTCAAGGCAATGGTCCGGTCACGCTGTCGGGCATCAGCCAGCGCCAGGCCATTTCGCTGTCCTACCTGGAGCAGCTGTTCGGCAAGCTGCGCCGCCACGAGATCGTCGAATCGATCCGCGGCCCGGGTGGCGGCTACAGCCTGGCCCGTCCGGCGGGCAAGGTGACGGTGGCCGACATCATCATCGCCGTCGACGAGCCGCTGGATGCGACCCAGTGCGGTGGCAAAGAGAATTGCCACGGCGCCCATACCGATGGCGCCCGCTGCATGACCCACGAACTGTGGACCACGCTGAACGAAAAAATGGTCGACTACCTCGATTCGGTGTCGCTGCAAGACCTGGTCGACCAGCAGCGCCATAAAGAACAGAACGTCGTGCATGTGCACCGCGGCGCCCCGGCCGCCGTCGGAACAAACTGAAGCTTACTGGAGTGAATTGATGAACGCGCCTTTGGACAAGAAAACCGAGCAGAGCTTCGCGACTGCGCCCCATTTCCCGATCTACCTGGACTACTCGGCCACCACGCCGGTCGATCCACGCGTCGCGGATGCCATGATCCCGTTCCTGCGCGAGCAGTTCGGCAACCCGGCCTCGCGCAGCCACGCCTATGGCTGGAGCGCCGAAGCCGCGGTCGAAGAAGCGCGCCAGAACGTCGCGAACATGGTCGGCGCCGACCCGCGCGAGATCATCTGGACCTCGGGCGCGACCGAGAGCAACAACCTGGCGCTCAAGGGCGCGGCCCAGTTCTACAAGACCAAGGGCAAGCACATCATCACGGTCAAGACCGAGCATAAATCGGTGCTCGACACCGTGCGCGAACTCGAGCGCGTCGGCTTCGAAGCCACCTACCTCGAACCGCAAGACAACGGCCTGATCACCGTGGAGCAGCTGGAAGCCGCGCTGCGTCCGGACACCATCCTGGTCTCGGTCATGCTGGTCAATAACGAGATCGGCGTGGTCCAGCCGATCGAAGAGCTGGCCGCGCTGTGCCGCTCGAAGGGCATCATCTTCCACTGCGACGCCGCGCAAGCCGTCGGCAAGGTGGTCATCGACCTCGAAAAATCGAAGGTCGACCTGATGACCTTCACCGCGCACAAGGTGTATGGCCCGAAAGGCGTCGGCGCCCTGTACGTGCGCCGCAAGCCGCGTGTGCGCCTCGAGGCGCAGATGCACGGCGGCGGCCACGAGCGCGGCCTGCGCTCGGGCACCCTGCCGACCCACCAGCTGGTGGGCATGGGCGAAGCGTTCCGCCTGGCGAAGGAAGAGATGGAAGGTGAGCTGGTGCGTATCCGCGCGCTGCGCGACCGCCTGGCCAAGGGCCTGCTCGAGATCGAAGAAGTTTACATCAATGGCGACATGGACCACCGCGTGCCGCACAACCTGAACGTCTCGTTCAATTATGTCGAAGGCGAGTCGCTGATCATGGCGGTCAAGGACATCGCCGTGTCGTCCGGTTCGGCCTGCACCTCGGCCAGCCTGGAACCATCGTACGTGCTGCGCGCCCTGGGCCGCAGCGACGAACTGGCGCACAGCTCGATCCGCTTCACCATCGGCCGTTTCACGACCGAGGAAGAGATCGACTTCGCCGTCGACCTGCTGAAATCGAAGGTCGGCAAACTGCGCGAACTGTCGCCGCTGTGGGACATGTTCAAAGAGGGGATCGACCTGAACTCGATCCAATGGGCAGCCCACTAAATCAAGATTAAGGAGCATCACCATGGCATATTCGGACAAAGTACTGGACCACTACGAAAACCCGCGCAACGTCGGCGCCTTCGACAAGGGCGACGATGCAGTCGGCACCGGCATGGTCGGCGCGCCGGCGTGCGGCGACGTCATGAAACTGCAGATCAAGGTCAACGACCAGGGCCTGATCGAAGACGCGAAGTTCAAGACCTATGGCTGCGGTTCGGCCATCGCATCGAGCTCGCTCATCACCGAATGGGTGAAGGGCAAGAGCCTGGACGAAGCGCTGGCGATCAAGAACACGCAGATCGCCGAAGAACTGGCCCTGCCGCCGGTCAAGATTCACTGCTCGATCCTGGCCGAAGACGCGATCAAGGCCGCAGTCGCCGACTACAAGGCGAAGCACGAGAAGGCAGCAGCGTAAGCATTTTTAGAACAGAGCTGGAGAAGCACATGGCAATCACCCTGACCGAAAAAGCCGCGAAACACGTCAACCGTTACCTCGAACGCCGGGGCAAGGGCATCGGCTTGCGCTTCGGTGTGCGCACCACCGGCTGCTCCGGCCTGGCCTACAAGCTCGAGTACGTCGACGAGAGCGCCGCCGAAGACGCGGTGTTCGAGTCGCACGGCGTCAAGGTCTTCGTCGACCCGAAAAGCCTGGCCTATATCGACGGCACCGAGCTCGATTTCGCCCGCGAAGGGCTCAACGAAGGCTTCCGCTTCAACAACCCGAACGTCAAGGACAACTGCGGCTGCGGCGAGAGCTTCCGTATCTAAAGCCGATAATCCACGCCGATGCAGAATCACTTCGACCTGTTCCAGCTGCCGGCCCGTTTCGAGGTCGACCAGGACGCCCTCGACGCCGCCTATCGCGAAGTCCAGGGTCGCGTCCATCCTGACCGCTTCGTCAACGCGACCGACGCCGAAAAGCGCGTCGCGATGCAATGGGCGACTCGCGCCAACGAGGCTTATCAAACCCTGCGCAACCCGCAGAAGCGCGCGCAATACCTGTGCGAACTGAACGGCATCGACCTGCAGACCGAGTCGAATACGGCCATGCCGCCGGCCTTCCTGATGCAGCAGATGGAATGGCGCGAAGAGCTCGAGGACGCGCGCGCGGCCAAGGACGCCATCGCGCTCGATCGCCTGGAAGCGCAGCTGCGCGCCGAGCGCAAGAACATGCTGGCCGCCGTCGCGAGCCAGCTGGACGCGGGCGACTTCAGCGGCGCAGCGCAAGGCGTGCGCGGCCTGATGTTCCTCGACAAATTCGGCGACGAAGTGCAGTACGCCTTCGAGGCGATCGACGCCTGATCCGCTGCGGGTCGCTGGTCGAACGGTCCACCGTTCGGCTCCCGGCGCAGAAAAACAATATTGGTATCACGACTATGGCACTCCTCCAAATCGCCGAACCCGGCATGTCCACCGCCCCCCACCAGCACCGCCTGGCCGTGGGCATCGACCTGGGCACCACCAACTCGCTCGTCGCCACCGTCCGTAGCGGCAGCCCCGAAGTGCTGAGCGACGAGGAGGGCCGTTCGCTGCTGCCGTCGATCGTGCGGTACCTGCCGAACGGTCACGCCAACATCGGCCACAAGGCGCGCGTGCACCAGACCACCGACCCGAAGAACACGATCGTCTCGGTCAAGCGCTTCATGGGCCGCGGCTTGAAAGACATCGCCCACGCCGAGAACCTGCCCTACGACTTCGTCGAAGGCGAGGGCATGGTCCAGCTGAACACCGTCGCCGGCGTGAAAAGCCCGGTCGAGGTGTCGGCCCAGATCCTGGCCACGCTGCGCCAGCGCGCCGAGGATTCGCTGGGCGACGACCTGGTCGGCGCCGTGATCACGGTGCCGGCGTATTTCGACGACGCCCAGCGCCAGGCCACCAAGGACGCGGCCCAGCTGGCCGGCCTGAACGTGCTGCGCCTGCTGTCCGAGCCGACCGCCGCCGCCATCGCCTATGGCCTCGACCATGGCAAGGAGGGGGTGTATGCCGTGTATGACCTGGGCGGCGGCACTTTCGACATCTCGATCCTCAAGCTCTCGAAGGGCGTGTTCGAGGTGCTGTCGACCGGCGGCGATTCGGCCCTGGGCGGCGACGACTTCGACCACCGTCTGTTCTGCTGGATCACCGAGCAGGCCAAGCTGGCGCCGCTGTCGGAACACGACACCGCGACCCTGATGGTCAAGGCGCGCCAGGCCAAGGAACTGCTGTCGACCAATGAAGAAACGACGGTCGAGGCAATCCTCAAGTCGGGCGAGATCGTGCAGGTGACGGTCACCGCCGCGGTGTTCTCCGAGATCACCAGGCACCTGGTCGGCAAGACCATGAACGCGATCCGCAAGGCGATGCGCGATGCGAGCGTGACTGTCGAGGACGTCGACGGCGTCGTGATGGTCGGCGGCGCGACGCGCATGCCGCACGTGCGCCGCGCGGTCTCGGAATTCTTCCAGACCATCCCGCACGCCAATATCGACCCTGACCGCGTGGTGGCGCTGGGCGCCGCGATCCAGGCCAATCTGCTGGCCGGCAACCGCGCCGAGGGTGACGACTGGCTGTTGCTGGACGTGACTCCGCTGTCGCTGGGCATCGAGACGATGGGCGGCCTGGTCGAGAAGATCATCCCGCGCAATTCGACGATTCCCGTGGCGCGCGCCCAGGAATTCACGACCTTCAAGGACGGCCAGACCGCGCTGGCGGTGCACGTGGTGCAGGGCGAGCGCGAGCTGGTGTCCGACTGCCGTTCGCTGGCGCGCTTCGAGCTGCGCGGCATTCCGCCGATGGCGGCCGGCGCGGCGCGCATCCGCGTCACGTACCAGGTCGACGCCGACGGCCTGCTGTCGGTGGCGGCGCGCGAGATGCGTTCGGGCGTGGAAGCGTCGATCACGGTCAAGCCATCCTATGGCCTGGGCGACGACGACGTGGCGCGCATGCTGCAGGAGTCGTACAGCTCGGCCTCCAGCGACATGCAGATGCGCGCGCTGCGCGAAGAACAGGTCGAGGCCGAGCGTATCCTGCTGGCCACCCAGTCGGCGCTGGACGCTGACGTCGAGTTGCTGTCGCAGGAAGAGCAGGCCGCGATTGGCCAGCAGCTGCAGGCGGTGCGCGACGCGGTGACGGCGTCGAACGACGCGTCGACCGCGCCTGGCCAGCGCCAGGACGCCCTGCACGCCGCCGTGCAGGCGCTGGCCAAGGGCACCGAGGAATTCGCCGCCCGCCGCATGGACAAGAGCGTGCGCAAGGCGCTGGCGGGCAAGTCGCTGGACGAGGTCTGAGCCTCCCCCGACGGCTCGCGTACGCAATATCAAGAACAACGGATAATCGGATTATCCAATCAACCGAGGTAACCCAAGTGCCACAAATCGTCATCCTCCCACACCCGGTGTTCTGCCCGGACGGCGCCGTGCTCGAAGCCCCAGCCGGCAAGTCGGTCTGCGACGTCCTGCTCGACAACGACATCGAGATCGAGCACGCCTGCGACCGCGTCTGCGCCTGCACCACCTGCCACGTGATCGTGCGCGAAGGCTTCGAATCGCTGAACGAGCAGGAAGAGAAGGAAGAAGACATGCTCGACAAGGCCTGGGGCCTGGAGCCGAATTCGCGCCTGTCGTGCCAGGCGATCGTCGCGGAAGAAGACCTGGTGGTCGAGATCCCGAAATACACGATCAACCACGCCGCCGAAAAGAATCACTGAGCCGTCCATGAAGCGTCTTGAGCAAGCCAGGAAAGTCCCGGCACCACAGGAACTGCCGCCGGAGGTTCGTCCCGGCCAATCGATCGAGCTGCTCAAGGAGCTGCACATCCTGACCCGCGACGGCAAGTTGAACCAGGACAGCCGCCGCAAGCTCAAGCAGGTCTACCACCTGTACAACTTCATCGAGCCGCTGCTGCGCGACGTCAAGAGCGAAAAAGGCAGCGTCTCGCTGGTCGACCACGGCGCCGGCAAGTCCTATCTCGGCTTCATCCTGTACGACCTGTTCGTCAAGGCCGAGGGCGAGGGCAGCCACATCTACGGCATCGAGACCCGCGAAGAGCTGGTCAGCAAATCGCTTGAACTGGCCGCGCGCCTCGGATTCAGCGGCATGTCGTTCCTGCCGCTGTCGGTGGCCGAGTCCACCACGTCGAGCAAGCTGCCCGAGACGATCGACATCGTCACCGCGCTGCACGCCTGCAATACCGCCACCGACGACGCCATCGACTTCGCCCTCAAGAAGAAGGCGAAGCACATGGTGCTGGTGCCGTGCTGCCAGGCCGAAGTCGCGTCCGTGCTGCGCAAGAACAAGGGCAAGGACATCAAGCGCAGCGCGCTGACCGAGATCTGGCGTCATCCGATCCACACCCGCGAATTCGGCAGCCAGATCACCAATGTGCTGCGCTGCCTGCAGCTCGAAGCCCACGGCTACCAGGTCACGGTCACCGAACTGGTGGGCTGGGAACACTCGATGAAGAACGAGCTGATCGTCGCCACCTACAAGAACCTGCCGCGCCGCCGGCCCAGCGAACGCCTGCACGAAGTGCTGCATGAGGTCGGCCTTGAAGAAATGAAGAGCCGTTTTTATACCCAGGCCGAGACCACGGAATAAGATGATGAGCCAAGACCAACAGCGCTGGATCGACCTGCGCAGCGACACCGTGACCCAGCCGAGCGCTGCGATGCGCGCCACCATGGTGGCCGCCCCGGTCGGCGACGACGTCTACGGCGACGACCCGACCGTCAACCGCCTGCAGGACTACGCGGCCGAGCTGTTCGGCTTCGAAGCGGGCATGTTCGCGCCGAGCGGCACCCAGACCAACCTGATCGCCCTGATGACCCATTGCGGTCGCGGCGACGAATACCTGGTCGGCCAGGAAGCGCACACCTACAAGTACGAAGGCGGCGGCGCCGCGGTGCTGGGCAGCATCCAGCCGCAGCCGATCGCGAACCAGCCGGACGGCTCGATCGCCCTGGCCGATATCGAGGCCTATATCAAGCCGGACGATATGCACTTCGCGCGCACCCGTCTGCTGGCGCTGGAAAACACCATCGGTGGCCGCGTGCTGAGCCAGGAATACGTCGCCGCCGCGACCACGCTCGCCCACGACAAGGGCCTGGCGACCCACCTCGACGGCGCGCGCATCTGCAACGCCGCCGTCAAGCAGGGCATCAGCCTGGTCGATGCGGTAAAAGGTTTCGATACGGTGTCGGTCTGCCTGTCCAAGGGCCTGGGCGCGCCGGTCGGCTCGGTCCTGCTGGGACCGAAGTCCTTCATCGAGCAGGGCAAGCGCTGGCGCAAGATGCTGGGCGGCGGCATGCGCCAGGCAGGCGTGATCGCCGCCGCGGCCCACTACGCGCTCGAGCACAACGTCGCGCTGCTGGCCAACGACCATGACAACGCGGCGGAACTGGCGCAGGGCCTGGCGAAGATCGAACAGCTGAAGGTCGGCACACCGCAGACGAACATCTTCTGGATGGACGTGCCGGCAGCCGCCTGCGCGCCGCTGCGCCAGGCGCTGGCGCGCGCCGGCATCCGCGCCACGGTCGGCCCGAAAATGCGCCTGGTGACTCACCTCGACATCTCGAACGCGGACGTGAAACGCACGGTCGAGGTGTTCACGGCGTTCTTTGCGGATTGGCGGGCCTGATGAGTGAAGAAGGTATTCGCCTGGCCAAGCGCGTCGCCGAAGTGGCGGGGTGCTCGCGCGCCGAGGCAGAACGGTATATCGCCGGCGGCTGGGTCAGCGTCGATGGCGCGCTGGCTGAGGACCCGGCCACCCGCGTGACGCCGGCGCAAACCGTCGCGCTGCTGCCGGGCGCGACCCCGGTCGAGCCCGAGCCGGTCACCATCCTGCTGCACAAGCCGGCCGGCGTCGAACAGGACGCGCTGCTGGCCGCGATCGGCGCCGACACGCAAGTGCTGGACAATGGTTTCGGCAAGCCGTTCCTGCGCCGGCACCTGTTCAAGCTGGCGCTGGCGACGCCGCTCGAAACGATGGCCTCGGGCCTGGTCGTGTTCAGCCAGGACTGGCGCGTGATGCGCAAACTCGTCGAGGACGCGCCGCGCAACGAGTACGAATACGTGGCCGAAGTCGAAGGACAGATCGCCGACGGCGGCCTTGATAAACTGGGCCGCATGTTCCGCGCCAGCTGGCAAAGCGAAGCCCGCCTGCGCATCGCCGGCAAGAACATCCAGCGCGGCCAGATCGAGCGCCTGTGCGGCGACGTCGGCCTGAAGGTCACCGCGCTGCGCCGCCTGCGCATCGGCCGTATTTCCATGGGCAGCCTGCCGCCGGGCGGCTGGCGTTACCTGCGCGACGTCGAGCGCTTCTGAGTCATTCCTGCCATGCCAAGTTCCTTCCGCCTGGTCGCGACCAGCGTCCTGTTCTTCCTGTTGCTCGGCCCCGTGATCCCGGTGATCGAATTTACGCTGGCCACCCTGTTCACCAAGGGCCGCATCGAGCTCATGCCGTCCTTCTACCTGGCGGCGCTGCTGTTCGGCGCCCTGATCGCGGGCGCGCTCGGCCTGGCGCATGGCTTGCTGGTGGCGCTGGCCGTCAAGCTGGAGCCGCTGCGCCGGCGCCTGCAGACCACGCCGCGCCGCGTGCTGCTGGGGGCGGGCGCGGCGCTGCTGTGCGGGCTGGCGATGACCGCGCTCACGCTCTACATCGCGCGCCATTCCTACGGCGACCTGCTGGGCGGGATGGATCCGAACAACCCGGATCCATGGAAGATCATCCGCGCCTATATGGTGATCGAGCTGTTCATCCTGCCGGCGCTGGCCTGCGGCGTCCTGTTCCAGCTACTGCCCTGGTCGCGCAAGCTGATGCAGCGCGCCGTCGAACGGGCTTGAGAAGTCATACGGCTGTCATCTTGCGTCCATATGCTGTCGATTTTCTACTTTTTGAAAATCGACAACCATGTTCCTGCGCCGTCCCGCCACACCTTCCCGTTACCTTCCGGGTTACCTCCCGATGCTGAGCGCGATCGCGCTGGCCTGCACGCTCGCGGCCTGCGGTGGCGACGACGACGATCCGACCCCGACCACGCTCGCGCTGGAGAAAATCGGCAGCTATAGCGGCGGGGCGGTGGGCGCGGCCGAGATCACGGCCTACGATGCCGGCAGCCGGCGCCTGTTCGTCGTCAACGGCGCCAACGGCACGGTCGATGTGCTGGACCTGGCGGCGCCAGGCACGCCGAAGCTGATCGGCACCATCAATGTGGCGAGCATGGGCAAGGCGGTCAACAGCGTCGCCGTGCACGACGGCCTGGTGGCGCTGGCGATCGAATCGGATCCCAAGACCCAGCCGGGCACCGTCGCCTTCTACAATGCGGCCGACCTGAAACTGATCAATAGCGTGAAGGTCGGCGCGCTGCCCGACATGCTGACCTTCACCCCCGACGGCAGCAAGGTGCTGGTCGCGAACGAGGGCGAGCCGAGCGGCTATGGCGTGGCCGGCACGACGGACCCGGAAGGCTCGGTCAGCGTCATCACCGTCAACCGCGGCGGCGCGCCCTCGGTGGCGACCGCCGACTTCCGCGCCTTCAATGGCCAGGAAGCCGCGCTGCGCGCGCAGGGCATCCGCATCTATGGGCCGAACGCCAGCGCCGCCCAGGACTTCGAGCCGGAATACATCACCGTCAGCGACGACGGCCGCACCGCCTGGGTGACCCTGCAGGAAAACAATGCGATCGCCATCGTCGACGTGGCGACGGCCAAAGTCACTGCGGTCAAGCCGCTCGGCTTCAAGGACCACAGTGTGGCCGGCTTCGGGCTGGATGCGTCGGACGAAGATGGCGGCGCCAACACCAACAGCGGTTCGCCGGCCATCAGGATCGGCCCGCAGCCGGTGAAAGGCATGTACCTGCCGGACGCCATCGCCAGCTACTCGGTGGACGGCAAGCATTACCTGATCACCGCCAACGAGGGAGACGCGCGCGCCGACTGGCCGGGCTTCAACGAAGAGAGCCGCGTGCGTGCGCACTGCACGGCAGGGCTGGACCCCGCCGTCTTCCCGGATGCGGCCAACCGGATCTTCGATTCGAACCTCGGCCGCCTGCGCATCACGACCACGCCGAACGGCGGCATCACGGGCAAGAACGCTGCCGGCCAGTGCACCGAGCTGTACACCTTCGGCGGCCGTTCGTTCTCGATCTGGGACACCGACATCAAGCGTGTCTACGACTCGGGCGACGAATTCGAGCAGCGCACCAAGGCGCTGCCGAACGTCAAATTCAACGCCAGCAACGACAACGACGACCTGGAAGACCGCAGCGCTTCGAAGGGCCCGGAGCCGGAAGGCGCCGTGGTCGGCAAGTTCGGCAGCAAGCACTATGCCTTCATCGGCCTGGAGCGCGTCGGCGGCGTGATGGTGTATGACGTGAGCAAGCCGGCCCAGGCTTCCTTCGTCACCTACCTCAACACGCGCGACGGCGACAAGAGCGACCTGGGTCCGGAAGGACTGACCCTGATCCCGGCGTACAAGTCGCCGAACGGCAAGCCGCTGCTGATCGTCGGTAACGAAGTCAGCGGCACCACCGCCGTCATGCAGATCAACCTGACTTACTGATCCGCGCGCTTTCTCAGCAACTGCATGCCGATCGCGGCGGCGACCACCGCCGCGCCGGCCACCAGCGCCTTGTTGGCCGGCTGGCTTGGCTGCGCTTTTGGCTGAGGTCGTGGCTGATTGAGTCGGCTTGCATCCGCATGCACGCCACTGGCGCCGTGCGGCGGTTCGTACAGCGCGCCGCGCGTGTCGCCCGTGCGCTCGGCCCGTTTTGCCCACGCATCCATGAAGCGGTTCATGCCGGCCGCGACGAGGTTCGGCGCCAGCCGGGTGGCCTTCATGGCGGCGGCGGGCGCGCCGACCGCGGTCGTGTCGCGCGGGCTGCGGGCCAGCTTGACGACGGCATCGGCCACCGTTTCCGGCGCCAGCGCACCCGGCGGATAGGAGAGGTGGGCGCCCGTGTAGTTGGCCGCGTGGCTGAAGCCGGGCGTGTCGACGAACGTGGGATACACGTCGCAGACGTGGATGCGGCGCCGCTTGCCGAGCTCCGCGCGCAGGGCTTCGGAAAAGCCGCGCAGGCCGAACTTGCTGGCCGAGTAGGCCGCGGCGTAGGGCGCGGCGACGTAGCCGCCGGACGAGATCATGTTGACCCAGATGCCGTGGTCCTGCTCCAGGAAGATCGGCAGCACCGCGTGCGCGTCGTTCATGTGGGTGAGCAGGTTGGTCTCGATCACCTGGCGGTGGTCGGCCATCGGCACGTCGTGGTACTTGCCGACCACGCCGGCGCCGACATTGCTGAACCACAGGTCGATCTGTCCCAGGATGGACCGCGCTTCGCGCGCGAAGGCGTCCACCGCCCTGGCGTCGGTCGCGTCGACCACCACCGTTTCGGCCCGGCCGCCGGCCTGGAAGCAGCGGCGGGCGACATCGTCGAGGCCTTCCTTGCCGCGCGCGCCGAGCACCAGGTCGGCGCCCTCGCGGGCAAAGGCGACAGCGGTCGCGGCGCCGATGCCGCTCGAGGCGCCCATGATCACCACGCGGAGATTCGATCGCTTCATCGTTGACCTTTCATTCACAGTGAAAAGGCCGATTATTCCGCGATTCAGGATGTCGCCGCGTTCGAATGCCGCGCAGCAAGCTCGCGCCCGGTCAGCGCTTGATCTTGGGGAGCTGGACCAGGCGGGTGCCGGCCAGGCGGTCGTGCAGGAACTGGCGGTCCTTGTCGAGGAGGGCGGTGAGCGCCCACAGGACGATGCCGAGCGCCAGCGCGATGGCGATCTCGCCCCTGGCGTGCAGGCCGAACGCGGCGCACACGAGCAGCGCCGGCGCGAACCAGCCCCAGGCCAGCAGGTAGCGCGCGATGGCGGTGCGCCATGGCAGGCGCGCGTGCCCGGCCTGGACCACCTTGATGCGCCAGGTCTTCATGGCCAGCGTGTGGCCGCTGTCGCGCCAGCACCAGGTGAAGTACAGGCCCGTCACCAGGAACAGCCAGAGCTTCAGCCCATGCTGGAACAGCGGCTCCTGGCGGTTGCCGGTGAGGAGGAGGTAGACCAGCACTGCCAGCATCTCGACGGCGAACAGCAGGAAGAATTCATAGACCATCACCGTCACGCGGCGCTTGATGGTCGGCGCCGGCTGGGGCGGCGCGTGCACCGGACTGGTGGCGGCCGGCTCAGTTGCTTGCATTGGCGGCCTGCGCGGGTGCCTGCTGGCCGCCAGGCGCGGCGATCGCGCCGCCATCGGCGCCAGGGGAGCTGACCGCCGGACCCGGCGTCACGACGGGAGCAGGGCCGGCGCCGCCGGGCTGCGCTGGCGGCGGCACGCTGGCGGTCGCGGTCGGCACCACGGTATCCGTGCCGATCAGGATGCATTCGGCGCCGCGGCGGGTGGTGTTCGGTGGGCAGGGCGTCGGCGTGACCAGCATCGGCGCTTCAGGCAGCGCCACCGGAATGCTCTTGTGGCGCGTCGCCGCCGGGCTGTTGGCCAGCTGGCGTTTCTGTTCGGCCGACAGCTGCTTGTAGTTTTCCCAGTCGGCCGCCTTGTCGCCGCCCTGGGCCAGGCGGCTGGTGCGGCTGTAGTTCTCGCGCGCGAGTTCGCGCTGCGCGGGGGTGAGCTTCATCCACTGGCGCATGCGTTCGTGCACGCGCTGCTGCTCGGACGCGGGCAGCGAGGCGAAGCGGGCCGACATCTGGATCCACTTGCGCTTGCGCGGTCCTTCCATCTGGTTCCACTCGGGTTCCAGCGGCGCCAGCGCCACTTGCTGGGCGCTGCTCAGTTCGTTCCACAGGGGCTTGTCGAAGCTTTTGGGCGACGCGCGTTCGCCATCGACGGCATCGGCCACCGACGGCAGGACGGACGGGGTGTCGAAACGGTCGACGATGACCCAGGCGATTGCACCCGCCACCAGGACCCCGGCCACCGTTTTCAGGACGGGGAACCGTGATTTCGCGGCGCCGGGCTTCGATGCGCGAGACTGTGAAGCGTCGTTCTTCGTCATTGCCGGCGCTGCTGCGACTCCAGGTAAGCGCTGAAGCCCGGGTCGAGATACGCATTGAGCGGCAGTTCATCGGACAAAACGGCCGCGTCGATGTCGGCCAGCTCGGCGATCTGCTGTTGCTGTTCGTGCTGGTAGACGCCGCCCATGCCGATCACCAGCGCCAGGATCGGCACGGCGACCGCCAGGCGCGACATGGCCGGACCCGTCACGAGATTGCCGAAGCCGGCCAGCATCTCGCGCCAGCCGGAAGGGGCTGGCTTGAAATACTCGACCGGCGCGTCCGCCTTCTTGCGCGCGAGCGCGGCGGCGCGCGCGGCGGCGAGCCGGTCGGTCGTCGAGGCCGGCAAGGTGTCGAGCTGTTCGTTCAGTGCATGGCGGATTTTGTACGCCAGGTTGATGTCGTCGGTATTCATAATGTGATTCCCTTGGCCTTGAGCGCTGCGGCGAGGGCGTGGGTGGCACGGGAGCAATGTGTTTTGACGCTACCCTCGGAGCATCCCATCGCTTCGGCCGTTTCGGCCACGTCCATATCCTGCCAGTAACGCATGAGGAACGCTTCCCGTTGACGCGTTGGGAGCTTTTGTACTTCTTCTTCGATCAAGCGCAAGGTTTGTTCACGCTCAATCTGGTCCGCACTCGACTCTGCGGCGGCCGATCCTTCTTCGGCCTCGTATGAGGCAAGTATATCAAAGTCGTCATCGTCACCTCCCTCTCCGCGGCTGAAGCCCGAAAACAGGCTGACCCAGGTGTTGCGCACTTTTTCGCGGCGGAAGTAATCGAGGATGGTCGTCTGCAGGATGCGCTGGAACAGCATCGGCAATTCGGCGGCCGGCTTGTCGCCATACTTTTCGGCCAGCTTGATCATGGCGTCCTGGACGATGTCCAGCGCCGACTCGTCCTTGCGCACCGCATACACCGCCTGCTTGAACGCACGCCGTTCGACATTCGCGAGGAAGTCGTTGAGTTCTTTATCTGTGGCCATGCGGGTTCAAGGAAGCGCTCGTCTTGCTCGTGCTTTAGGGAAAACTTTCGCATCCTAGCAAAAAACGTCCTGGCCTGCACCGTAAACGCGCAGGGCCGGGAGGCGGCAATGCTATTTACATAACGTTCAAAAACTGCATGAAGATACGCGAAATCATTCGTTGTTCGCCTATGGGGGTGTGGTTAGGCTGTCAACACGATCATCCTGCCTCCGCCACCATGCCGCTCGATATTCCTCGTCAAGCATTTGCTGTCCACCCCATCATCGGCGCTCCGCTGGGCGCCGAAGTCGTCGGCCTCGACCTGTCGCGTCCGCTCGGGGCGGAAGACTTCAGCCGCCTGCACCGCGCCCACCTCGACCACCACGTGCTGGTATTCCGCGACCAGCACATCACGCCGGCCCAGCAGGTGGCGTTCAGCCGCCGCTTCGGCCAGTTGCAGATCCATGTGCTGCGCAATTTCCAGCTGACGGGCCACCCCGAAGTGCTGATCGTCTCGAACATCCGCGAGAACGGCCAGCCGATCGGCCTGGGCGATGCCGGCCACTTCTGGCATTCCGACCTGTCGTACAAGGAAACGCCGAGCCTGGGCTCGATACTGCATGCGCAAGAGCTGCCGGCCGAAGGCGGCGACACCCTGTTCGCCAACCAGCACACGGCCTGGGAAGCCTTGCCCGACGACCTGAAGCGCGAAGTCGAAGGCTTGCAGGCCGAGCACTGGTATCTGGCCAAGTATGAAGCGCTGCGCCAGAAAAACCCGTTCCGCCCGCAGCTCACCCAGGCCCAGATCGACGAGGTCAAGCCGGTCAATCACCCGGTGGTGCGCACCCATCCCGAGACCGGCCGCAAGGCCCTGTTCGTCAGCGAGCACTTCACCACCCGCATCCTGGGCGTGCCCGAGCGGCGCAGCCGCGCACTGCTCGACGCGCTGTTCGACCATGGCACGCGCCCGCAACATGTCTATCGCCATCAGTGGCGGCCTCACGACATGGTGTTCTGGGACAACCGCTCGCTGATGCACCTGGCGGCCGGCTGTCCCGACCACCTGCGCCGCAAGCTGTACCGCACGACCATCGAAGGCGACGTTCCGTTCTGACTCAATCCGGGAAACCCATGACACTCCACAAGAAGTTCCTTGCCGTCGGCGCGGCGCTGGCCCTGGCGCTACCATCATTCGCCCAGGCCGAGGGCAAGATCCGCATCGCCGAGCAGTTCGGCGTGGTCTACCTGCTGCTGAACGTGGCGCAAGACCAGAAACTCATCGAAAAGCATGGCAAGAAGCAGGGCGTCGACGTCGACGTCGACTGGGTCAAGCTGTCCGGCGGCGCCGTGATCAACGATGCGCTGCTGTCGGGCTCGATCGATATCGCCGGGGCCGGCGTCGGCCCCCTGATGACGATCTGGGACCGCACCAAGGGCCGCCAGAACGTGCGCGGCGTGGCCTCGCTGGGCAGCTTCCCCTATTACCTGGTCAGCACCAATCCGGCGGTCAAGACGATTGCCGACTTCGGCCCGAAAGACCGCATCGCCTTGCCGGCGGTGACGGTGTCGGTGCAGGCCCGCATCCTGCAGATGGCCGCCGCCAAGCAGTGGGGCAATGCCCAATTCAAGAAACTCGACCCGATCACCCAGACCGTGCCGCACCCGGACGCCGCCGCGGCCCTGATCGCCGGCAAGACCGAACTGAACGCCCACTTCGGCGGGCCGCCATTCCAGGAGCAAGAACTTGCCGGTAACCCGAACGCGAAGATCGTGCTCGATTCCTACCAGGTGCTGGGTGGGCCGGCGTCAAGCACGGTGCTGTATGCCACCGAAAAATATGTGAAGGAAAATCCAAAAACGTATCGCGCCTTCCTCGATGCGCTGGCCGAGGCGTCCCGGTACATTGCGACCAATCCAGAAGGCGCGGCCGATGCCTACCTGCGCGTCAACAAGGGCAATATCGACCGGGCGCTGCTGCTGAAGGTGATCAAGGACCCGAAGACACAGTTCCGCGTGGCGCCGCAGAATACGCTGGGCCTGGCGCAGTTCCTGCACCAGGTCGGCGCCATCAGGAACAAGCCGGCTTCGTGGAAGGATTACTTCTTCGAGCATCCGGTCATCGCCAACGGGAGCTGACATGATTACCCCCGTCATATCGCTGAACCTCGTTCCCCAGGAACCGCTGCTGCGCGCCGAGCACGTCACGCTCGAGTACGCCAGCGAACGCGGCATCGTGCGCGCCACGGACGACGTCAGCTTCGACGTCCACCGCGGCGACCGCTTCGTGCTGCTGGGGCCGTCCGGCTGCGGCAAGTCGACCTTGTTGAAAGCGATCGGCGGCTTCATCGCGCCGCGCGCCGGCAGCCTCGGCTTGTCCGGCAAGCCGATCACGGGGCCGGGGCCGGACCGCATCGTCGTGTTCCAGGAATTCGACCAGCTGCCGCCCTGGAAGACGGTGCGGCAGAACGTGATGTTCCCGCTGCTGGCGGGCGGCGTATCGCGTGGCGAGGCCGACCGGCGTGCCCGTCACTGGCTGGGCAAGGTCGGGCTGGCGCGCTTTGCCGACGCCTATCCGCACACGCTGTCGGGCGGCATGAAGGCGCGGGTGGCCATTGCCCGCGCGCTGGCGATGCAGCCGGCGGTGCTGCTGATGGACGAGCCGTTCGCCGCGCTCGATGCGCTGACCCGGCGCAGCATGCAGGAAGAGCTGCAGGCGCTGTGGGATGAAATCGGCTTCACCATGCTGTTCGTGACCCACTCGATCGAGGAGGCGCTGGTGGTGGGCAACCGCATCCTGCTGCTGTCGCCCCATCCGGGCCGGGTGCGGGCCGAACTCAATAGCCACCAGTTCAGCCTGCAAAGCGCCGGCAGCCCGGAATTCCAGGCCGCCACCCAGCGCATCCATGCCCTGCTGTTCGATGGCGATGCAGCGCCGGATGGGCGCCGGGATGCAGATCGCATGGCGGAGGCGCATTGATGACGACCTTGCGCGAACCGCCGATCCGTCCCGAATACGTGTTGCCGCTCAAGCCGGCCCTTGCCGTGCCGGCGCCCGGCGCGGCGCCCTCCGTCTCCTTCGCGCTGGACCGCTTCGGCTGGTTGAGAAAACCCGCCATCCTGCTGGCGCTGGCCGTCGTGTGGGAACTGCTCGCGCGCTGGTTCGACAACGACCTGCTGCTGCCGGGCGCGCTGCAGACCGGTCGCGCCTTCGTGGACGGCATGCTGTCGGGCGAGCTGGTCGGCTATGTGTCGGTGTCGCTGGCGATCCTGAGCCAGGGCTTCCTGCTGGGCGTGGCCGGGTCATTCCTGCTGACCTGGCTGGCGGTGTCGAACCGCTTCGGCCGCGCGCTGATCGATACCCTGACCTCGATGTTCAATCCGCTGCCGGCCATCGCGCTGCTGCCGCTGGCGCTGCTGTGGTTCGGGCTCGGCAAGGGCAGCCTGCTGATGGTGCTGGTGCACTCGGTGGTGTGGCCGCTGACCCTGAATGCCAGCGCGGGTTTCCGGGCCGTGCCCGAAACCCTGCGCATGGCCGGCCGCAACTATGGCCTGGGCGGCTTGCGCATGGTGCTGCAGATCCTGATCCCGGCCGCGCTGCCGGCCATCCTGTCGGGCCTGAAGATCGGCTGGGCGTTCGCCTGGCGCACCCTGATCGCCGCCGAGCTGGTGTTCGGCAGCACCTCGGGGCAGGGCGGGCTGGGGTGGTATATCTTCCAGAGCCGTAATGAGCTGTTCACCGACAAGGTGTTCGCGGGGCTGGCGACCGTGATCCTCATCGGGCTGGCGATCGAGCACTTCGTGTTCCAGGCATTGGAACGCGTGACAGTGCGGCGCTGGGGCATGCAGCGCTGAATGCGTGGGCGGCGTCGCCCTCCACCCTACGATACACACCCGCCACGCAAAAACGGCGCACATTATTTGGATTTCGCCGAATTTGTTGCACCACTTTTGGGAATGCAGCGATTTTTATCTTTCCTTCTTGACCAAAATGGTGCGGCGCGGTAAGGTGTCTCTCACGCTTTGCATCCCCAAGGCTTTTACGTCATCCGGAGTCGGCACACAAGGCCCAGTCCGGTTGTGACACGCTTTCATTTGTAGGCAGTTTGCTCCGACCCGCGCCACAAGCGCG
This sequence comes from Massilia timonae CCUG 45783, assembly GCF_000315425.1. GTDB lineage: Bacteria > Pseudomonadota > Gammaproteobacteria > Burkholderiales > Burkholderiaceae_D > Telluria > Telluria timonae. Next base: position 222,643 of record NZ_JH992923.1, read on the forward strand.
AGAGATGCGTAAGACCGCTACAAACACTCACGCTCAACGAGTTGCGCCCAGCGCCGGTGCGTAAGGACCCTACGGTGTCCGAAACATCGACGTGCACGCAGAAAGTAGTCAAGCCTGAGGGTTGTCGCGCAAAGACGCATATCGTCAGGAACGGGCATCCGATCAATCTCCCATTGGGTTTTGAAAGGAATGTACATGAGTAACGATTCAGCAGTCCCGATCACGGGCGCTGAGATAGTGGTCCGTTGTCTGGCAGAAGAGGGCGTCAAGCACGTCTTCGGTTACCCGGGCGGCGCGGTCCTCTATATCTACGACGCCATCTTCAACCAGGATAAATTCCAGCACGTCCTCGTTCGCCACGAACAGGCCGCGGTGCACGCCGCCGACGCCTATTCGCGCAGCTCGAACACCGTGGGCGTCGCCCTGGTCACCTCCGGCCCCGGCGTCACCAATGCCGTCACCGGCCTGTCCACCGCGTATATGGATTCGATTCCGATGGTCGTGATCTCGGGCCAGGTGCCCAGCCACGCGATCGGCCAGGATGCCTTCCAGGAATGCGATACCGTCGGCATCACGCGTCCGGTGGTCAAGCACAACTTCCTGGTCAAGGACGTGCGCGAGCTGGCCTCGACCATCAAGAAAGCCTTCTTCATCGCCCGCACCGGACGTCCCGGACCCGTGCTGGTCGATATTCCGAAGGACATCACGGTCAACAAATGCTTGTACGAGTACCCGCGCGAGATCGAGATGCGCTCGTACCGTCCGGTCGACAAGGGCCATGCCGGCCAGATCCGCAAGGCGGTCCAGCTGCTGCAGAACGCCGAGCGCCCGATGATCTATGCGGGCGGCGGCGTGATCCTGGCCAATGCCTCGGACGAGCTGAACCGCCTGGTCGAGAAAACCGGCTTCCCGATCACGAACACGCTGATGGGCCTGGGCGGATCGCGTTCGTCCGATCCGCATTTCGTCGGCATGCCGGGCATGCACGGCACCTATGAAGCGAACATGGCGATGCAGCACTGCGACGTCCTGATCGCCATCGGTTCCCGCTTCGACGACCGCGTGATCGGCAATCCGAAGCATTTCGCCTCGAATCCGCGCAAGATCATCCACATCGACATCGATCCTTCGTCGATCTCGAAGCGGGTGCGGGTCGACATCCCGATCGTCGGCAACGTCAAGGACGTGCTGGTCGAACTGCTGTCGCAGCTCGACGCCGGCAATGTCCAGACCAATACCAATGCCTTGCAGGGCTGGTGGAAACAGATCGCCGAATGGCGCGGCCGCGACTGCCTCAAGTATCCGACCTCCGATACGGTCATCAAGCCGCAGGCGGTGATCGAGCAGCTGCACCGCGTGACGGATGGCGACGCCTTCATCACCTCGGACGTGGGCCAGCACCAGATGTGGGCCGCGCAGTACTATCAGTTCGACAAGCCGCGGCGCTGGATCAACTCCGGCGGCCTGGGCACGATGGGCGTCGGCTTGCCGTATGCGATGGGCGTGCAGATGGCCAATCCGGATGCGACGGTGGCCTGCGTCACCGGCGAGGGTTCGATCCAGATGTGCATCCAGGAGCTCGCCACCTGCAAGCAATACCACCTGACGCCGAAGATCATCCTGCTCAACAACCGCTTCCTGGGCATGGTGCGCCAGTGGCAGCAGATCGACTACGGTTCGCGCTATTCCGAGTCGTACATGGATTCGCTGCCCGATTTCGAGAAGCTGGCCGAGGCCTATGGCCACGTCGGCATGCGCATCGAAAAGCCGGGCGACGTCGAGGGTTCGCTGCGCGAAGCGTTCGCCATGAAGGACCGCCTGGTCTTCATGAACTTCATCACCGACCAGAGCGAGAACGTCTGGCCGATGGTCAAGGCGGGCCGTGGCCTGAACGAAATGCTGCTCGGCTCGGAGGACCTGTGATGCGACACATTATCTCAGTCCTCCTGGAGAACGAAGCCGGCGCGCTGTCGCGCGTGGTCGGCCTGTTCTCGGCGCGCGGCTACAACATCGAAACGCTGACCGTGGCCCCGACCGAAGACGCGACCCTGTCGCGCATGACCATCGTCACTTCGGGTTCGGACGACATCATCGAGCAGATCACCAAGCACCTGAACCGCCTGATCGAGGTGGTGAAGGTGGTCGACCTGACCGAAGGCCAGCACATCGAGCGCGAGCTCATGCTGATCAAGGTGCGCGCGGTCGGCAAGGAGCGCGAAGAAATGAAGCGCACCGCCGACATCTTCCGCGGTCGCATCATCGACGTCACCGAAAAGACCTACACGATCGAGCTCACCGGCGCCAAGTCGAAGCTGGACGCCTTCATCGACTCGATCGACCGGGCTTCCATCCTCGAGACGGTCCGTACCGGCGGCTCGGGCATCGGACGCGGCGAACGCATCCTCAAAGTCTGACAAGAAAAACGCTGAATAAACGACGTAGGGTTGGCGGCTCGGCCGCCGACGCGTTACGCCCGAACACCACTACATTACTTATATACAGGATACCCAAATGAAAGTTTTCTACGACAAAGACTGCGACCTCTCCCTCATCAAAGGCAAGAACGTCGCCATCATCGGCTACGGCTCGCAAGGCCACGCCCACGCCCAGAACCTCTCTGAATCGGGCGTCAACGTCACCGTCGGCCTGCGCCGCGGCGGCGCTTCGTGGAACAAGGTCGAGCAGGCCGGCCTGAAGGTCGCCGAGGTCGACGAGGCGGTCAAGGCCGCCGACGTCATCATGATCCTGCTGCCGGACGAAAACATCGCCGAGGTCTACAACAAGAACGTCGCGCCGAACGCCAAGCAGGGCGCCGTGCTGGCCTTCGCCCACGGTTTCAACGTGCACTACGGCCAAGTGGTGCCGCGCGCCGACCTCGACGTGATCATGGTCGCGCCGAAGGCCCCGGGCCACACCGTGCGCGGCACCTATACGCAAGGTGGCGGCGTGCCGCACCTGGTCGCCGTCTACCAGGACAAGTCGGGCGCGGCGCGCGACATCGCGCTGTCGTATGCGATGGCCAACGGCGGCGGTCGCGCCGGCATCATCGAGACCAACTTCCGCGAAGAGACCGAGACCGACCTGTTCGGCGAGCAGGCCGTGCTGTGCGGCGGCGCCGTCGAGCTGATCAAGGCTGGCTTCGAAACCCTGACCGAAGCCGGCTACGCGCCCGAAATGGCGTATTTCGAGTGCCTGCACGAGCTGAAGCTGATCGTCGACCTGATCTACGAAGGCGGCATCGCCAACATGAACTACTCGATCTCGAACAACGCGGAATATGGCGAGTACGTGACCGGCCCGCGCATCGTGACCGAAGATACCAAGAACGCCATGCGCCAGTGCCTGAAGGACATCCAGACCGGCGAATACGCCAAGAGCTTCATCCTGGAAAACAAGGCCGGCGCCCCGACCCTGATCTCGCGCCGCCGCCTGACCGCGGAGCACCAGATCGAAGAAGTCGGCGCCAAGCTGCGCGGCATGATGCCGTGGATCGCCAAGAACAAGCTGGTGGATCAGTCGAAGAACTGATGTTCCTGGAGTAAAGCGAGGGTCAGGTCTGACATTCGGACACGGTCTCGACTTTAAGCGTTTCCATGGCTGGGGTCGTGTCTGAATGTCAGACCTGACCCCGCTTTTATTTTGGCTGCGGCTGTTACAAATCCTTCCCCAAACCTACTTATTTGCAACTGTCCATTACAAAATCACGATGGAATCCTGGCGATTGGTATCGTATAAGTGCTGTCAGACATCTGTCGCAACTTATAGGAGAACAATAAATGGCCGTTTCTAAATCCCTCGTCGTCGCCGCCCTGGTCCTCGCCTTCAGCGCCGCCCACGCGCAAAACCTGCCGTCGCCGGCTACCAGCGGCACCATGGTCGTGGTCCCCGCCTTTGGCGAAGTCAAGCACGCCAACGACCAGGCCACCGTCGTCTTCGCCGTCGAAGAGCATGACAAGGACAAGAACGCCGCCGCCGATCGCGTCAACCGCAAGATGAAGGAGGGCACCGAGATCGTGCGCCGCGCCGATCCGAATGCCGAACTCAAGACCCAGGGCTACTACACCTACCCGGTCTATCCGGAAGTGCCGCCGCAGCCGGTCGGCCGCACCACGCAGCAACCGGTCAAGCCGGTGCCGATCGCCTGGCGCGTCGGCCAGTACCTGGAAGTGAAGACCACCAACCTGGCCGCGCTGCCGAAGACCGCCGCCGCCGCCCAGAAGGTGCTGCAGATCAATGGCGTCAACTTCGGTTTGAGCCCCGAGCTCGAGAAGCGCCTGGACGACCAGCGCATCGCTGCGACCTACCGCAACCTGAACGAGCGCATCGTCTCGATCGCCAAGGCCATGGGCCGCCAGCCGACCGACGCCGTGCTCGACACGGTCGACTTCGAAGGCTCGGGCAACTACGCGGGCGATGCCGCCGCGCCGCAGGCCATGATGATGCGCAGCGCTAAGCGCGAGATGGCCGACGAGATGTCCGAACCGAGCTTCGAACCGGGCGAAACCACACTGCAGATGCGCGTCGTGGGCAAGGTCAAGTTCAAGTAAAGGACGGCTGAGTTCAAGTAAGCGCCAGGCAATCGCCAGTCGGGTTAGCGTAGTGTTTCGCTAACACGTGTCCCCACCTCTATAATGTGGGGGAACTGTCGCTCGGCGACTACCTTGAATACGATTCCTTATGCCAACCTTTCCACGAAGAAGAACACCAGGGACAACGCCAAAGGGTCCACGATTCTCCCGCCTGAAAAAGCGTTTCGGCCGCCGCGCGGAAGACCGCCAGGTCGGCGAACGTGGCCGCGGCATTTATCTCCTGCCCAACGCCTTCACCACCGCGGCCCTGTTCTGCGGCTTCTATGCCATCGTCATGGCGATGAACCAGCGTTTCGAGCATGCCTGCTGGGCCGTGTTCATCGCCATGATCCTCGACGGCCTGGACGGGCGCATCGCGCGCCTGACCAATACCCAGTCCGAGTTCGGCGCGCAGTTCGACAGCCTGGCCGACATGGTCTCGTTCGGCGCCGCGCCGGCGCTGGTAATCTATGAATGGTCGCTGCGCGGCCTGGGCAAGCTGGGCTGGATCGCGGCCTTCATCTACTGCGCCTGCGCGGCGTTGCGCCTGGCGCGCTTCAACACCAATATCCAGGTGGTGGACAAGCGCTTCTTCCAGGGCTTGCCGAGCCCGGCCGCCGCGGCGCTGGTGATCGGCTTCATCATGATGATGATCGACCCCGACATCAGCGTCAGCGCGCGCAAGGTGGATTGGGTGTCGTGGTGTATCGCCGTGTTCGCCGGCCTGACCATGGTGTCCAACGTGCCGTTCTACAGCTTCAAGGACATCAACTTCAGGAAGTCGGTGCCGTTCATCGCGGTGTTCCTGATCGCGCTGGTGCTGGCGCTGCTGGCGATCGATCCGCCCAAGGTGCTGTGGCCGATTTTCGTGGTGTATGGCCTCTCGGGCTATGCCGTGTATGTCTGGCGCAAGGCGAAGGGCAAGCCGGTCAGCATCATCCCGCTCGACGACGAGCCGGACGATATCCGTCGCTGACATGCCGGTGCATAGCGGCCGTTTTCTTTCGACGAAGACGCTCGCTGGCGCGGCGCTGGCGCTGGCCGTCCTGGTCCTGGCCGGCGCCCTGAGCGCCTGTTCGCCGCTCACCCTGGTCAATGTGGTGTCGCCCGGCGGGACGGCGCGTTCGGTCGCGACGGCCGCCTTCGGCCCCGACCCGCGCCACGTGCTGTCCATCTACCGGCCCGCGTCTGGCGCAGGCAAGGCGCCGGTGATCGTCTTCTTCTACGGCGGCAATTGGGTCAGTGGAGAGCGCGACGATTATGCGTTCGTTGGCCGTTCGCTGGCCCAGCGCGGATTCGTGGTGGTGATTCCCGATTATCGCCTGTATCCGCAGGCCAGCTATCCCGACTTTTTGCATGATGGCGCGCGCGCCGTCGTCTGGACCGAACGCCGGATCGCGGCCTATGGCGGCGATCCGAAACGCCTGTTCGTCATGGGGCATAGCGCGGGCGCCTATAACGCGGCGATGCTGGCGCTCGATCCACGCTGGCTGCGCGAACAGGGGGGCAGCCCGGGCATCCTGCGCGGCTGGATCGGCATGGCGGGTCCGTATAACTTCTTGCCCGTCGAGAATGAGACCACGCGTCCGGTGTTCCACTATCCCGATACGCCGGCCGACTCGCAGCCGGTCGCCCACGTCACGGCCGGGGCGCCCCCGGCGCTGCTGATCGCCGCCCGCAACGACACGACGGTGAACCCGGAACGCAATACCGGCATGCTCGCGGCCAGGATGCGTAGTGCCGGCGTGCCCGTGCGCGAGGTGTACTACGACAACGTCAACCACGCCACCCTGGTCGCCACGCTGTCGTCCACGCTGCGCCGCCTGGCGCCGAGCCTGGACGCGGTCGAGGATTTCGTGCGCAGCGACGGCGGTCGCCGCACCGTTCCGGCCAGGTAACGCTCAAAAACCAAAGCGGTCGCGCGGTTCGTACATCGGATCGGGCGCATTCATCATCTGCCGCACGACGCCTTGCCCGTCGAAGTGGACGTGCATGAGCGAATTCCAGACGCCGGCTTCCTTGTAGCGATAGGACCAGACTTCATAATTCTTCATGGCGACCTGCGATCGCTCGGCGGGGCGGCCGATGGTGCGCAGCACCTGGTCCTTGGTCGCTCGATCAATTTTAATCGTGGCAAATTTTTCGCTCGTGAGCACCTGCTCGTAGGAGAGCAGGCGCCCATCCGGGCCGAGGTGCGCCATCCAGGTGAACTGGCCCATGGGGCCGGTGGCGTACTCGAGAGTACGGGACGCGCCATCGGCATACACCGCGGTTGGCATCCCCAGCTTGGCCTGGACCACGTCCTGCGTGTCGCCCGGGTTTGGCGGCGTGCGCATGGCGCATGCCGTCAGCAGCAGTGCGGCGATGAGTGGAGTTAATTTGATCATCGTGTTCACCAGATGCCGCGATCCTGTGGGTTGTACATGGGATCCGACGCATTCATCATCTGGCGCACCACGCCTTGCCCGTCGAAGTGGACGTGCATCAACGAGTTCCACACGCCGGCTTCCTTGTAGCGATACGACCACACCTCGTAGTCGCGCATGGCGACGCGCGAAACCTCGGCCGGATGGCCGAAAGTACGCAGCATGTCATCCTTGGTCGCCTGGTCGATCCTGACAGTGGCGAACTTCTCGCTCGTCAGGACTTGTTCATACGAGGTCAGGCGGCCATCCGGGCCCAGGTGCGCCATCCAGGTGTACTGGCCCATCGGGCCGGTGGCGTATTCGAGGGTGCGCGCCGCGCCGTCGGTATACACCGCGGTGGGGGTGCCCATCTTGGACTGGACGACATCCAGCGGGTCGCCGGGAGTCGGCGCCGTGCGCATGGCGCAGCCGGCCAGCAGCAGGATGGCGGTCAGTGTTGTAAATGTATTCATCTTGTTCATGATTGTCACCTGTGTCGAGCTTGCCAGCTGGGCGACGGCCTGTCCAACTGCGGAAGAAGGATAGCAAACACTGGTTCGAGCCGCCGTTTTGCACTATACTGGCGGGTCTGTCCAATCCGGACAGCTATTTGATAAATCACGGTGCCTGGGGTTCCGACTCTTGCACCGCATGTGAAAGGTAACATCATGTCGGTTGAAAACATCAACAAAGCCGCGATCATCGCGGACAATGCACGTGGCCAGAACGATACCGGTTCGCCGGAAGTCCAGGTCGCACTGCTGACCGCACGCATCAACGAACTGAACGGCCACTTCAAGGCACACCAGAAGGATCACCACTCGCGTCGTGGCCTGATCATGATGGTCAACCGCCGTAAGAGCCTGCTGGCTTACCTGAAGAACAAGGACCTGAATCGTTATCGCGACCTGATCGCCAAGCTGGGCCTGCGTAAGTAATCGCAAGTTCTTGCTTCAGACGGTTTAGTCAAAAATGCCTGCGCCAGTTGTCTGACGCGGGCATTTTTCGTTTTTGCTGTCTTGTTGTTTGTTACAAGGCCATTTCTTGATGGCCCGTGGTGAGAGGTGAACGACAGCTCCTGAAAATCTGTCGGTAAAATGAAAGGGATTACCCAATGTTTAATAAAGTTACGAAAACCTTCCAGTACGGTCAACACACGGTCACCCTGGAGACGGGTGAAATCGCGCGCCAGGCCAGCGGCGCCGTCGTCGTGTCGGTCGAGGATACCGTCATCCTGGCAACCGTCGTTGCCAAAAAAGACGCCAAGCCGGGCCAGGATTTCTTCCCGCTGACCGTCGACTACATGGAGAAAACGTACGCTGCGGGTAAGATCCCTGGCGGTTTCTTCAAGCGTGAAGGCCGTCCTTCCGAAAAAGAAACGCTGACCTCGCGCCTGATCGACCGTCCGATCCGCCCGCTGTTCCCGGAAGGCTACCTGAACGAAGTCCAGGTCATCATCCACGTGCTGTCGGTCAACCCTGAAATCGATCCGGACATCCCATCGATGATCGGCGCCTCGGCCGCCCTGTGCATCGCCGGCATCCCGTTCGCCGGTCCGATCGGCGCCGCGCGCGTCGGCTACGCGAACGGCCAGTACATCCTGAACCCGACCACCACCGAGCTGAAGACCTCGCAGATGGACCTGGTCGTGGCAGGCACCGAAACCGCCGTCCTGATGGTGGAATCGGAAGCCCAGCAACTGTCCGAAGAAGTCATGCTCGGCGCGGTCGTGTTCGGCCACGAGCAAATGAAGGCCGTGATCGACGCGATCCACGACCTGGTCGCCGAAGGCGGCAAGCCGGAAGTCGAATGGGCGCCGGCGCCAAAGAACGAAGAACTGATCGCCCGCGTCGGCGAACTGGCCGGCGCCAAGATCCGTGACGCCTACCAGACCCGCGAAAAGTCGGCCCGCCAGCAGAAGCTGAAGTCGCTGTCGTCGGAAGTGATGGCCGAGCTGTCGGCGCAAGGCATCGCCGCCGATGCTGGCGACGTCGGCAACATCCTGTTCGACATGGAAGCCAAGGTCGTGCGTTCGCAGATCCTGGACGGCGAGCCACGCATCGACGGCCGCGACACCCGCACCGTGCGTCCGATCTCGATCCGCTCGAGCGTCCTGCCGCGCACCCACGGCTCGGCCCTGTTCACCCGTGGCGAAACCCAGGCACTGGTGGTCGCCACCCTCGGCACCGCCCGCGACAGCCAGAAGATCGACGCGCTGATGGGCGAGTACACCGACGACTTCATGATGCACTACAACATGCCTCCGTTCGCCACCGGCGAAACCGGTCGCGTGGGCACCCCGAAGCGCCGCGAAGTCGGCCACGGCCGCCTGGCCAAGCGCGCGCTGGTCGCCGCACTGCCCAACCCAGAAGACTTCAGCTACTCGGTGCGCCTGGTGTCGGAAATCACCGAATCGAACGGTTCGTCGTCGATGGCGTCGGTCTGCGGCGGCTGCCTGGCGCTGATGGACGCCGGCGTGCCGATGAAAGCGCACGTGGCCGGCATCGCCATGGGCCTGATCAAGGAAGGCGGCAAGTTCGCGGTCCTGACCGACATCCTGGGTGACGAAGACCACCTGGGCGACATGGACTTCAAGGTGGCCGGCACCGCGCAGGGCATCACCGCGCTGCAGATGGACATCAAGATCCAGGGCATCACCAAGGAAATCATGCAGGTGGCGCTGGCCCAGGCAAAAGACGGCCGCCAGCACATCCTGGCCGAGATGCAGAAGGCCATGCCGACCGTGAAGACCGAGCTGTCGGACTTCGCGCCGCGCCTGATCACCATCCGCATCAACCCGGAAAAGATCCGTGACGTGATCGGCAAGGGCGGCGCCGTGATCCGCGCGCTGACCGAAGAAACCGGCACCCAGATCGACATCACCGACGAAGGCATCGTGACCATCGCGTCGGTCGACGCCGCCGCCGGCCAGGAAGCCAAGCGCCGCATCGAAGAACTGACCGCATCGGTCGAAGTGGGCAAGACCTACGACGGCACCGTGCTCAAGCTGCTGGACTTCGGCGCGATCGTGCAAGTCATGCCTGGTAAAGACGGCCTGCTGCACATCTCGCAGATCGCCAACGAGCGTGTCAACGCCGTTGCCGACTACCTGAAGGAAGGCCAGCAAGTGCGCGTGAAGGTCCTGGAGACCGACGAGCGCGGTCGTCTGAAGCTGTCGATGAAGGCGGCTGATCCGGTTGAAGGCGCGGCGCAGTAATAAAGCTGCAAGCGAGTGAGCGGTTCGCCGCTCGATGAAAAAACCGCCAGTGCGTGAGCCTGGCGGTTTTTTCATTCAGCGTTCAGTATTGCGCACGCCCAATCTGCAACATGCGGACCCGAGAATAATGGAACCTGATTTTTTCTGCTTCCGGAGAAACCATGCCGATACAGTCAGCCCTTGCGTTGTTCAATCAGCTCACGGAGCAAGAGCGAGCTTACTTGCGATCGCATCCGCATCACGTGCCTGTCATCATGAGGGCGCGCGAATTTGCACAGAGTGAGGCCAGGCGGCTGTTTTCGATCAGCGGCCATAACGACCATTCGGACGCTTTTCGCCATTGCTTGTGGTCTGCACAACTGGCACGCGATATCGGAATTACCAAAGCGCGCCTTTACACGACGGCGCATGAATCGTCCCTAAGGAACCCGCCGAAGGAACGTGCGATGGATTTGCATAACAACAGCATCGGCTTGAACATTGGTGCGTCGAAGCAAACGAACGAGGCGCTCAGCCGGCGCTGTATGGCAGCGTTGAAAACTGGCCAACTCAAGACCCTGCAGGTGAAGTGACGATGCGAACCCCAGCCGTCCTCGTGCTGACCATCCTTTTCCTGCAAGGTTGCACGCAAAGGTCTGTGGAAGAACAAAGCCGGGCCTTCGGCAATGATGAGTTCACGCCGAAGGCATGGGCCGCCGCGGATCGGCTGGGGCGTGGCCGGATGCTGGCTTCCTTCCTGCGCCAGCACCCGGTGAAAGAACTCAGCGCAGACCAAGTCAGGGCACTGCTGGGGCAATCGACGGGGTATGCCGATTATGACGAAAACCTCGCCTATTTCGTTGGCCCGTCCAATGTCGAGAGCGAATACGGCAAGGGATACTTGCTGATATTCGTGACGGACAAGAAGACAGGCCGTATTCAACAGCTGCGATTGGTCCCGTCCGTCGAAGAGTGACTGGCCAGGCGTGCATGCGTCAGCGGGCCATCGCATAGGATACCGCATCGTCATGTGTCCAGATTTGCACTCACGGCCAGCTCCTTCTGCGCCGTCAGCCGCGCCAGACGATCGGTCAGCGCCGCATGAATCGACTCGTACGCAGTCGACCCCAAGGTAATTCTGCGCGGCGCCGGCGCCTGATCAGCCGAGTCGATCATGATCTCCACCATCCGCACCGGGTCGCCCGTGAGCTTGAAACTGCCGTCCGCCAGCGCGCGCCGCACCCCACCCGACGGCGTATCGGCATACTCGTCCATCGCCGGCGCGGCGTCGAGACCGGCCGCGAAATTGGTCGGCGTCGGCCCCGGTTCGGCCAGGATGAATTCGATCCCGAACGGCGCGACTTCCTGCGCCACAGATTCCACGAACCCTTCGATCCCCCACTTGGTCGCGTGATAGACGCTGAAGTTCGGATAAGCCATCTGGCCGCCTTCCGACGAAACCTGGATCACCCGGCCGCCGCCTTGCTTGCGCAGATGGGGCAGGGCGGCGCGGATCAGCCCGATCGATCCGAGCAGATTGGTGTCGAGCTGGCGCTCCACCTGCGCGTCGGTCAGCTCTTCGGCCGCACCGAACAGGCCATAGGCCGCATTGCTGACGACTCCAATCCCGTATGCATTAGTGAAGGATCGCCATCAATGCCCCAGCCCGACCTCGACAGCCTGCGCGCCTTCGTGGCCATCGTCCATCGCCGCAGCTTTCGCAAGGCGGCCGACGAAGCACGACATGCATGTCGCGCCATTCGGCGCGCCGGTGCGTTTCATGCCGGTCGCATCGCCCGCTTACCTGGCGGCGCGCGGCACGCCGCAGACGCCCGACGATCTGCGGCAGCACCAGTGCATCCGCATGCGCATGCAGAGCGGGAAGATCTATCGCTGGGAATTCGCGCGCCATGGCCAGGCCTTCGCGCTGGACGTGCCGGGCGCCTTGATCCTGAACCAGGTCGGGCTGATGGCCGAAGCCGCGCTGGCGGGACGAGGGATCGCCTATGTGCCGGACACGACCGTGCGCGATCATTTGCAGGAAGGTCGCCTGGTGCCTTTGCTGCAGGACTGGTGCCAGCCCTCGTCCGAGCTGGCGATGTACTATCCCGGTCATCGCCATGTGCCGGCGGCGCTGCGCGCCTTCATCGAGGTGCTGCAAGAGGTGTACGCACCGGCGTGAGTTTCGGACCGAATTCCTTATGCGATGTGCGGGAATCGCAGCGAACTGCACGAATGTGCTTGACCCTGTAGCGGCTACAGGGTATTTAATAGCTGGTAGCAAAAATTGGCCGACCGGCCCTGCGCTACCCGACCACCCTGACGCAATGCGACGCCTGATCCTGATCCTCCTGCTGCTCATGATGCCACTCCAGGCCGCCTGGGCCGCCGGCGCTCCGTATTGCAGTCATGACGAACAGACCATGCATCCGGGGCACCACGTCCACAAGCATCCGCCATCGAGCAACCAGGATCAGGATGATGGAACCCGGGACGAGCATTGCGACGATTGCGACGCCTGCCACCACCTGTCGGCCAGCGCGGTCCTGTCCGCGCAACCCAATCTCCCCTTGCCCAAGGGCGCCCCGCACATGCGCGGCGAATTGCGGCGCTACGTTTCCCACGTTCCCGACCTGATTCCTCCGCCAGACCGGCCGCGCCGCGCCTAAGGCGGCGGGAACCTCATCGGCGTCGCCTCGTGCGGCGCATCGCTTGCCCCGCCGGACATCCACCCGTTCGGAGCATCATCATGAAACATCGTTTGACACCGCTGCTGGCGGCGCTCGCGCTCGCCTGCGGGTTTGCCAGCGCTTCGGCCGCGGCATGGTCGGCACCATTGACCCTGGAAGCGGCCATCGACCTGGCGCTGCGCGCCAATCCGACCCTGCGCGCGGCCGGCAGCGAAGTGGCGGCGCAAGAGGGCGCGCTGGCCCAGGCCGGGGCGCTGCCCAATCCCGAGCTCGAGCTGCTGCGCGAAGGCGAGGGCGGTGATAGCCGCACCACGACCGCCACCCTGAACATCCCCATCGAACTGGGCGGCAAGCGCGCCGCGCGGGTCGAGGCGGCGCGCCAGGAAGGCGCGCTTGCCGCCATCGCACTGGAAGCGGAACGGGACAAGGTCCGCGCCGATGCCGCCGCCGCCTTCCACGACGTCGTCGCGGCCCAGGAGCGTGAACGCATGGCCCGCGAACTGGTGGAGCTTGCCGGTCGCGCGCTGGCCGCCGCCGGCAAGCGGGTCGAGGCTGGGACCTTGTCTCCGGTCGAGGAGACCCGCGCCCGCGTGGCCCAGGGCAGCGCCCGGATCGAGGCGCTGCAGGCGGGGCGCGACCTGGAAGGCGCGCGCATCCGCCTGGCTGCCCTGTGGGGCGGCGACGCGCGCCAGTTGAGCATCCATGCGCCGCAGACCGCCGCGTTGCCCCCGGCGCCGCCGCTGGACCAGCTGCTGGCGCAACTCGACCGATCGCCGGCGATGCGCCATGCGCGCGCCCAGGTCGGCCAGCGCGAGGCGCTGGCCCGGCTCGAACGCGCGCGTCGCACGCCCGACGTCAACGTGATCGTCGGCGCCCAGCGCGAAGGGCCGGATACCCGCAACCGCGCAGTGCTCGGCCTGTCGGTGCCGCTGCCGCTGTTCAACCGCAACGACGGCGCCGTGCTCGATGCGCTGCGCCGGGTCGACAAGGCGCGCGACCAGCAAGACGCCGAAGGCGTGCGCCTGCGCGCCGAGCTGGCGCAGGCCCATGCGCGGCTCACGGCGGCGCTGGCCGAATGCGCGCTGATCTCGACCGAGATATTGTCCGGCGCAGAAGACGCCGAGCGCGCCGCCAACCGCGGCTTCGAGCTCGGCAAGTTCGGCCTGATCGACGTGCTGGATGCCCAGCGCGTGCTGGCGCAATCGAAGAACCAATACCTGAACGCCGTCGCGGAGAGTCATCGCGCGGCGGCCGATATCGCACGGCTGCTGGGACACGCAGCCGTCCAGGAGAATCCATGAACAAGCAGCAAAGCAAGGTCATCGCCATCATGCTGGCGATCGCCATTCTGATCGCCGCCATCGTGCTGGTGCGCGACCGCTCCCCAGCCGGTGTCGAGGAACACGGTCATCAAGAGGAACGGGAACACGCGGACGAGCACGGTCAAGAAGGGCACGCGGACGACGGCGTGATCCGCTTCACCGACCAGCAGGTCGGCGTGGCCGGCATCACGATCGCCACCGCCGGCCCGGTCCACCTGGACACCTTCATCCGCATGCCGGGCCAGATCGCGCTCAACGAAGACCGCACCGCCCACGTGACGCCGCGCGCCGCCGGGGCGGTCAGCGAGGTCAATGCCACGCTCGGCCAGCAGGTGCGCAAGGACCAGGTCCTGGCCAGCGTCGCCAGCGCCGAAGTGGCGGGACAACGCGGCGCGCTGGCGGCGGCCGAGCGCCGGCTGGAATACGCGCGCAAGGTCCATGCGTCCGAAAAAATGCTGTGGGAAGAGCAGATCTCGCCCCGCCAGGACTTGCTGCGCGCCGAGCAGGAACTGAACGAGGCGCAGATCGCCGTCCAGAGCGCGCGCCAGCAGCTGCAGGCGCTCGGCGCCGTTGACGCCGGCTCGTCCAACCTCCTCAGAATCCGGGCGCCGTTCGACGGCGTGATCGTCGAAAAACACATCACGATGGGTGAAGTCGTCGGCGCCGATACCCGCGTGTTCACCCTCACCGACCTGTCGACCGTATGGGCCGACGTGGTGGTGCCGGCGCGCGACCTCGAGATCGTCCGGGTCGGCACCGATGCCGTCATTCGCTCGATTGCCTCCAACACGACGGCGCCGGGCAAGGTGTCCTACGTCAGCTCGCTGGTGGGCGAGGAATCGCGCTCGGCCAAGGCGCGCGTGGTGCTCGACAATCCGGGCGCGGCCTGGCGGCCGGGGCTGGCGGTGAACATCGACATCGTCACCGGATCGAACGACGTGCCGGTGGCGGTATCGCGCGAGGCGATCCAGACGGCGGATGGGCGGCAAGTTGTCTACAAGCGGGTCAAGGAAGGATTTGTCGCGCAGCCGGTGGCCACCGGCCGCTCGGATGGGCGCTTCGTCGAGATCACTGCCGGGCTGCGCGCGGGCGAGGCCTATGCGGCTGCCGGCAGCTTCGCGGTCAAGGCGGAGCAGGGCAAGGCGGAGGGCAGCCATGAACATTGAGACCTCGACCAAACCGTCGACCGAAGCGTCGACCCTGTTCGACCGCCTGATCGCGACCGCCATCGCGCGCCGCTGGCTGGTGATGCTGGCCGTGCTGGCGATGGCCGGCATCGGCGTCTACAACTATGGCCGGCTGCCGATCGACGCGGTGCCGGACGTGACCAACGTCCAGGTCCAGATCAATACCGCGGCGCCGGGCTACTCTCCGCTCGAAACCGAACAGCGCATCACCTATCCGGTCGAGGCGGTGCTGTCGGGCCTGCCGCACCTGGAACAGTTCCGCTCCCTGTCGCGCTACGGCCTGTCGCAGGTGACGGTGGTGTTCGAGGAGGGCACCGACATCCACTTCGCGCGCCAGCTGGTCAGCCAGCGCCTGCAGGATGCGCGCGAAGGGCTGCCGGCCGGCGTGATCCCGACCCTGGGTCCGATCGCGACCGGCCTGTCCGAGATCTACCAGTGGACCGTGGAGACCGAGCCGGGCGCGAAGAAGCCGGACGGGACGCCCTATACGCCCACTGACCTGCGCGAGATCCAGGACTGGATCATCAAGCCGCAGTTGCGCACCGTGCCGGGCGTCACAGAGATCAACTCGATCGGCGGCTTCGACAAGGAATACCTGGTGGCCCCGAACACGGCCACGCTGTCGTCGTATGGCCTCGAACTGGCCGACATCGTCAATGCATTGGAGCGCAACAACAGCAACGTCGGCGCCGGCTACATCGAGCGCGAAGGCGAGCAGTACCTGGTGCGCGCGCCGGGCCAGGCCGCGTCGATCGACGACATCGGCAATATCGTCGTCACCAGCATCCGCGGCATCCCGGTGCGGGTGCGCGACGTGGCCGAGGTGACGATCGGTCAGGAGCTGCGCACCGGCGCCGCCACCGAGAATGGCGTGGAGGTGGTGCTCGGCACCGTGGTGATGCTGATCGGCGAGAACAGCCGCGCGGTGTCGAAAGCGGTCGACGCGCGCATGCTCGAGATCAACCGCAGCCTGCCGAAGGGCGTCAAGGCCGTCACGGTCTACGATAGAACCGTCCTGGTCGAGCGGGCCATCGCCACGGTGCGCAAGAACCTGGTCGAGGGCGCGATCCTGGTGGTGGCGGTGCTGTTCTTCTTTCTTGGGAACCTGCGCGCGGCGCTGCTCACCGCCATGGTGATCCCCTTGTCGATGCTGTTCACCTTCAGCGGCATGGTGGCTAACCAGGTCAGCGCCAACCTGCTCAGCCTGGGGGCATTGGACTTCGGCATCATCGTCGACGGCGCCGTGGTGATCGTCGAGAACTGCGTGCGGCGCCTGGCCGCCGCCCAGCACCGGCTGGGGCGCATCCTCACGCGCGAGGAGCGCTTTGCGGAGGTGTTCGAGGCGGCGCGCGAGGCGCGCCGGCCGCTCATCTACGGCCAGCTGATCATCATGATCGTCTACCTGCCGATCTTCGCCCTGACCGGCATCGAGGGCAAGATGTTCCACCCGATGGCCTTCACCGTGGTGTTCGCGCTGCTGGGCGCGATGATCCTGTCGGTAACCTTCGTGCCGGCCGCCGTGGCGCTGTTCATCGGCCGCTCGGTCGAGGAAAAGGAAAGCCGCGTGATGGGCGCGGCGCGCCGCTGGTATGCGCCGGCGCTCGACTATGCGCTGGCCAACCGCGCCGTGATGCTGGTGTTCGCGGCGGTGGTGATCGCGCTTGCCGCCCTGATGGCCACGCGCCTGGGCACGGAGTTCGCGCCGAATCTCGACGAGGGCGACATGGCGGTGCTGACGATGCGCGTGCCCGGCACGAGCCTGACCCAGTCGGTCAGGATGCAGCAGCAGATCGAGACCGTCTTGATGCGCGAATTCCCCGAGATCGCGCGCGTGTTCGCCCGCATCGGCACCGCCGAGATCGCGTCCGATCCGATGCCGCCCAGCGTGGCCGACAGCTACATCATTTTCAAGCCCGAGAAGGAGTGGCCAAGGGTTGGAAAAGGCGCGAGGCGTTCGCGCGCCGAAGTCGAAAGCGCGATCCGCGCGACGCTCGAAGGCCTGCCCGGCAACAACTACGAATTCAGCCAGCCGATCCAGCTGCGCGTGAACGAACTGATCTCGGGCGTGCGCAGCGACGTCGCCGTCAAATTGTTCGGCGACGGCCTGGGCGTGCTCGGCGCCACCGCCAGCGAGATCGCCGCCGCCCTGCGCCGGGTGCCGGGCGCCAGCGAGGTGCAGGTGGAGCAGACCAGCGGCCTGCCCATGCTGCAGATCCGGGTCGACCGCGAGCGCGCCGCGAGGATGGGCCTGAACATCGGCGACGTCCAGGAAATGATCGCCACCGCCACCGCCGGCCGCGCCGCCGGCACCCTGTTCGAGGGCGACCGCCGCTTCGACATCGTGGTGCGCCTGCCGGAAGCCGTGCGCGGAGATATCGACGCGCTGCGCCGGCTGCCGGTGGCGCTGCCCGGCAGTGCTGAAGGCATGCGCAGCTTCATCGCCCTGGGCGAGATCGCCAGCTTCGAGGTGGCGCCCGGCCCCAACCAGCTCAGTCGCGAGCAGGGCAAGCGCCGGGTGGTGGTCAGCGCCAACGTGCGCGGGCGCGACATCGGCTCCTTTGTCGCCGATGCGCGGGAGCGCATCGCGCGGGAGGTGCGCATCGCGCCCGGCTACTGGATCGCCTGGGGCGGCCAGTTCGAGCACCTCGCCAAGGCCGCCGAGCGCCTGCGCCTGATCGTGCCCGCCTCGCTGCTGCTGGTTTTCGTGCTCCTTTACCTGGTGTTCAACAATGTGCGCGACGGCTTGCTGGTGTTCACCGGCATCCCGTTCGCCCTGGCCGGCGGCGTGGCGGCCCTGTGGGCGCGCGGGATCCCGTTGTCGATTTCGGCGGCGGTCGGCTTCATCGCCTTGTCCGGAGTGGCCGTGCTCAACGGCCTGGTGCTGATTTCCTTCATCCGCAGCCTGCGCCAGGACGGCATGGCGCTGCCGGACGCGGTGCGCCAGGGGGCGCTGGCGCGCCTGCGGCCGGTCTTGATGACGGCGCTGGTCGCCTCGCTCGGCTTCGTGCCGATGGCGCTGGCGGTCGGCACCGGGGCCGAGGTCCAGCGGCCGTTGGCCACGGTGGTGATTGGCGGGGTATTGTCGTCGACCGTCCTGACGCTGCTTTTGTTGCCGGTTTTATATGAATGGACGCATCGCGCGCGACCCGCGCGGGCTTCTTTGCCATTCGTGCGCGCGTTTTTTCGCCGAAACAGTGAAAATATCCCATAGACAACCGTGCGCCACGTATTGCTCTATATGAAAATGGTATAGTTGGATGTTTAACAGAAATTTGTCCGCGCCGGCGGCGGAAAGCGGCCCCAGGCGCGGCGCCAATCACCATTTCAAGGGATAAGACAGATGAGCATGAAGGATTACGCGGATCGCATCAGCCAGACAGTCCTGGACCAGGAGGCCGCGATCGGCGCCGAATGGCTCTCCCAGCTCGAAGCGCTGAGCGTGCGCAGCAACGCCGCCGCGCGCGAACAACTGCGTTCGCACTGCAACCACTTCCTGAAAGCCTTCGCCACTGCCACCCGCGGCGGCGAACTCGAAAACATCGACCACCGTTCGTGGGACGAACTGCGCGACCTGCTGGCCGAGATCTCGTCGACCCGCGCCAAGTCGGGCTCGACCCCGAGCGAGACCGCCACCTTCGTGTTCTCGCTCAAGCAGCCGCTGTTCGCGCGCCTGCAGGCGGCATTCGCCGGCGACGCCGAAGGCCTGGCCGCGGCATCGTGGATCGTCAACACCCTGCTCGACAAGCTGGGCCTGTACACCATCGAGGTGTTCCAGAAGACCAAGGACCAGATCATCGTGCGCCAGCAGCAGGAGCTGCTGGAGCTGTCCACGCCGGTGGTCAAGCTGTGGAACGGCATCCTGGCGCTGCCGCTGATCGGCACCCTGGACTCGGCCCGCACCCAGGTGGTGATGGAAAACATCCTGCAAAAGATCGTCGACACCGGCGCCATGATCGCCATCATCGACATCACCGGCGTGCCGACCGTCGACACCCTGGTGGCCCAGCACCTGATGAAGACCATCGCCGCCGCGCGCCTGATGGGCGCCGACTGCATCATCAGCGGCATCCGCCCGCAGATCGCGCAGACCATCGTGCACCTGGGCGTGAACCTGGAAGACGTGATCACCAAGGCCACCCTGGCCGACGCCTTCCTGGTGGCGCTCGAGCGCACCGGCGCCTCGATCACCATCAAGCACGCCTGAGGCCAGCGCCATGGAACGCATTCCGATCCTGCGCATGGGCGACCTGCTCCTGGTGACGATCCAGGTCGACATGCATGACCGTCTCGCCATGCAGCTGCAGGACGACCTGACCGAGCGCATCGTGAGCGACGGCGCCAAGGGGGTCCTGATCGACATCTCGGCGCTCGACCTGGTCGACTCCTTCATCGGCCGCATGATCAGCAACACCGCCGCCATGGCGCGCGTGCTCGACGCCCGCACCGTGGTGGTCGGCATGCAGCCGGCGGTGGCGATCACCCTGGTCGAGCTGGGCCTGACCCTGCATGGCGTGAAGACCGCGCTGAACGTCGAGAAGGGCATGGCCCTGCTCGGAAAGAGCTACAGATAATGGTCGACGCGCATACCGATGCCGTCCTGTTCGAGACGCATCTGCTCGATCATCACCGCCAGCAGCGCACCGGCCGGTTGACCCTGCCGCTGCGTTCGGACGAGGACGTGGTGGGCCTGCGCAAGCAGGTGCGCGAACGCGCCGTGGCGCTCGCGCTGTCGCTGGTCGACCAGACCAAGCTGGTGACGGCCGCCAGCGAACTGGCGCGCAACACCATCAAGTACGGCGGCGGCGGCGAAGTCCACCTCGACGCGCTCGACGACGGCCTGCGCAAGGGCATCGGCCTGCTGTTCGTCGATGCCGGGCAGGGCATTCCCGACATCGACAGCGCCCTGCGCGATGGCTTTACTACCGGAGGCGGATTGGGCCTGGGCCTGGGCGGCTCCAAGCGCCTGGTCGACGAGTTCGACATCGACAGCCGTCCCAAGGAGGGCACCGCGGTGCTGATCGTCAAATGGAAGCGCTGATCAGTTCCCAGTCACCGCAGCACGTGTTCGCCGTATCCCACGCCAGCGACGTCGCCGCCGTGCGCCGCGCCGGACAGAAGCTGGCCGAGTCGCTGGGTTTCAACGAGACCCGCGCCGGCCAGCTGGCCCTGATCATCACCGAAGCAGCCACCAATATCCTCAAGCACGCCGGCGAAGGCCAGATCCACGTCGGCCCGGCGCAGTCGCCCGCCGGCATCGGCGTCGACGTGCTCGCGCTCGACCGCGGACCGGGCATCGCCGACCTGTCCAGCAGCCTGGTCGACGGCGTCTCGACCGCCGGCACCGCCGGCACCGGCCTGGGCGCACTGCACCGCCTGTCCGACGAATTCGACGTGTATTCGACGCGCGGCGACGGCGCCGCCTTCTTCATGCGCCTGTGGCGTGACGTGCCCAGCCCCGACCCGTGCGGGGTCGAGGTCGGCGCGCTGTGGAGTCCGATCCGGGGCGAGGACGTGTGCGGCGACGGCTGGGCGGTCGCCTGCGGCGGCGGCGGCGCGACCCTGCTCGCGGCCGACGGCCTGGGCCACGGTCCGGACGCGGCGCGCGCGGCCAGTGCGGCGATCGGGGCGCTGGGCGAGCGCGGTCCGGTCGCGGCGGGCGAGCTGGTGCATGCGGCGCACGAGGCCTTGCGGCCCACGCGCGGCGCTGCGCTGGCCGCGGCGCGCATCGATTTCGCGGCCGACGAGCTGCGCTTCGCCGGCGTCGGCAATATCGGCGCGATCGCGATCGCGATCGACGATGGACGCCGCGCGCTGGTGTCGCACAACGGCATCGTCGGCCACAACGTGCGCAAGGTGCAGGAGTTCGCGGTGCCGTTCGGTCCCGGCGCGCTGTGCATCCTGCATTCGGACGGCATCGAAACCCGCTGGGACCTGGACAAGTACCCGGGCCTGCAGGGCCGCAGCCCGGCCCTGATCGCGGCGATCCTGATGCGCGACTACATCCGCGGCCGCGACGACGCGATGGTGCTGGTGGTGCGCCGTCTGGCGGGGCGCGCATGAGCCGCGCCATGCGCATCCTGAGCGTCGGCCTGGACAGCGACCAGGACGTGGTGCTGGTGCGCCAGCGCGCGCGCCAGATCTCGGCGCTGCTGGGCTTTTCGCAGCAGGACCAGGTGCGCATCGGCACCGCCGTCTCGGAAGTGGCGCGCGGCGCCTGCCACCAGGGACCGGGCGGACGCGCGCAGTTCCAGCTGCGCGAGAACGAAGGCCGCCAGCACCTCGAGGTGCTGGTCAGCGGCGGAACGCGCCCGCCCAGCGCCGACGCGCCGGAAACCGAGTCGCTGCGCGAGCTGGCGATCATCACCGCGCACCGCCTGATGGATGCCTGCGAGGTCGATCCGGGCGATGCCGGCGCCTCCACCGTCACCGTGCGCAAGGCGCTGCCGCGCCACGAGCACGTCACTTCGGCCCGCCTGGCCGAGATCGGCGCGCGCCTGGCCGACAGCCCGGTGTCGAACCCGGTGCACGAGCTGCAACTGCAGAACCAGGAATTGCTGGCCACCCTGGCCGAGCTGCGCGAACGCCAGGACGACCTGCTGTCGCTGACGCGCGAGCTGGAAGACACCAACCGCGGCATCGTGGCGCTGTACGCCGAGATCGAGGACAAGGCCGAGCGCCTGCGCCGCGCCGACGAAATGAAATCGCGCTTCCTGTCCAACACCAGCCACGAATTGAGGACGCCCTTGTCGTCGATCCGCGCGCTGGCCCAGCTGCTGCTCGACCGCATGGACGGCGACCTGACCGAGGAACAGGAACGGCAGGTGACGTTCATCGCCAATGCCGCCAGCGACCTGTCGGAACTGGTCAACGACCTGCTCGACCTGGCCAAGATCGAGGCCGGGCGGGTCGAGACCCACGTCGAGCCGGTGGTGGTCGAGAACCTGTTCCGCGCGCTCAAGGGCATGCTGCGCCCGTTGGTCGACGAGGCGCGGGTGGAACTGATCTTCGAGCCGTCCGGCATCGAAGAGCCGTTTTATTCGGACGAAGGCAAGATCTCGCAGATCCTGCGCAACTTCATCTCGAACGCGCTGAAGTTCACCGAGCAGGGTTCGGTGCTGGTGTTCGCCGCGCACGATCCGGAAGCCGACACCATCGCCTTCGCGGTGGCCGACACCGGCATCGGCATCAGTCCCGACAACCTGCAGCTGATCTTCGAGGAGTTCAGCCAGATCGAGCACCCCTTGCAGCGCCGCAGCAAGGGCACCGGACTTGGCCTCCCCCTGTGCCGCAAGCTGGCCGACCTGCTCGGTGGCCGGGTCGACGTATCGAGCACGCTGGGCGTGGGCTCGACGTTTACACTGACCCTGCCGCGCACGCCGCCAAACACATTGCCAAATATATCGCCCCAAGCGACCATGGATCCTGATGGAACCGCATCATGAATAGTCATCCGACCCAGATTCTCAACGTCGACGACAACGACGGTGCCCGCTACGCCAAGACCCGCATCCTGCAGAGCGCCGGCTTCGACGTCATCGAAGCGGCCAACGGCACCGATGCGCTCGAGATGGTCAAGCGCCACCTGCCGGCGCTGGTGCTGCTCGACGTCAAGCTCCCCGACATCAACGGCATCGAGGTGTGCCGCCGCATCAAGGCCGAATCGGACAGCAGCAGCGTGCTGGTGCTGCAGACCTCGGCCGCGCTGACCGGCCGCGCCGACAAGATCCGCGGCCTGGAGGGCGGCGCCGACAACTACCTGGCGGCGCCGATCGAGGCCGATGAACTGATCGCCAACGTCAACGCGCTGCTGCGCATGCGCCGCATCCAGGTCGACCTGCGCGACAGCGAAGAGCGCTTTCGCCAGCTGACCGACAATATCGACGACGTGTTCTGGATGTTCTCGGTGCCGGGCCGCCGGCTGGTCTACGTCAGCCCGGCCTATGCCGCGGTGTGGGGCAGCAGCGCCGAGGCGCTGCGCGAGGAGCCGTCCGGCTGGCTCGAGGCCGTGCATGCCGACGACCGCGCGCGCCTGGCCGCCCGCTGGGAGCGGCTGGCGGAGGAACCCCACTACGACGAGGAATTCCGCATCCACGGCGCCGACGGCCAGCTGCGCTGGGTGCGCGACCGCCTGTTCCCGGTGCGTGACGTCCGCGGCCAGGTGTACCGGGTGGCGCGCATGAGCAGCGACATCACGGCGCGCAAGGAAATGGAAGCGCTGCTGCGCACCGCCGACAGCAACAAGAACCAGTTCCTGGCCACCCTGGCGCACGAGCTGCGCAATCCCCTGAGCCCGATCCGTAACGCGGCGGCCCTGCTGGGCGCCAGCGGCGAGGGCGCGGCCGAGCGCCAGGCGCGCGCGCGCGACGTGATCACGCGCCAGGTCGACCACCTGGCACACCTGGTGGACGACTTGCTGGACGTGGCGCGCATCTCCGAAGGCAAGATCGTGCTGCGCAACGAAGAGGTCGACCTGAAGGGCGTGATCGCGCAGGCGATCGAGACCGCGGCGCCGCTGATCGCCGCGCGCGAGCACAGCCTGGACGTGCGCCAGCCGCAGGAAGACCTGTGGGTGACGGGCGACCCGGTGCGCCTGGCCCAGTCGGTCGGCAACCTGCTGCACAATGCGGCCAAGTTCACGCCGGCCGGCGGCGCGATCATCCTGGGCGTGGAAGTGAGCGGCGAGGGAGCTGGCCAGCGCGTGCGCATCTCGGTGCGCGACAACGGGATCGGCATCGATGCCGACAACTTGCCGCGCATCTTCGGCATGTTCGCCCAGGCCGCGGTGCCGCCGGACCGCGCGCCGGAGGGGCTGGGCATCGGCCTGTCGCTGGTGTCGCACCTGGCCGAGCTGCATGGCGGCCGGCTGGAAGCGGCCAGCCCGGGCGTCGGCCAGGGCAGCACCTTCACGATCGAACTGCCGCTGTTGCGCGCCGCGTCCGGCGCGCCCGTGGCCGCGCCGCAGGAAGCCGAAGACGCCAACGCATCCGGCATGCGCGTGCTGCTGGTGGACGATAACGTCGACGCCATGGAGATGATGGGCTTCCTGCTGGCCGAGATGGGCTACCAGCCGGTCACCACGGCCGACGCCGGCGAGATCGAGACGCTGGCGCTGCGCCACAAGCCGCAGGTGATCGTGCTCGACATCGGCCTGCCGGGCGTGGACGGCTACCAGGTCGCGCGCCGCATCAAGGGCAATCCGGCGCTGGCGCACATCCGCCTGGTGGCGCACACCGGCTACGGCTCGCCCGAAGACCGGCGCCGCGCCCAGGAGGCGGGCTTCGACGCGCACCTGGTCAAGCCGGCCGAGTTGTCGGACCTCGAAGCGGCGCTGCGGGGCGGCTGATCCGCCACGCAGGGAACGACGATCACGCCAGCAGCGCCACCGCCTTCACCTGCGCCCACAGCGCACATCCCGGCTCCACCGCCAGCTCGCGCCGCGAGCGCTCGGTGATGCGCGCCAGCAGCACGGTCGCGCCGATCTTCAAACGCACCAGCACCTGGCCCGGCGTCGTGGACGGACCCACCGCATCGACGACGGCCGGCAGGATGTTGGTGATGCTGCTGCCGCGCGGGCGCTCGAGCGCCAGGCTGACGTCGCGCGCATGGATGCGGCAGCGCACCCGGCTGCCGATGGCGGCGTCGCGCCGACCGACCAGCAGCACGCCGCCGGGAAACGCCAGGTGCGACAGGCCGTCGGCGTCGCGTTCGGCGAGCACGGTCTCGATCATCACGCCGGCATCGTCCTCGAAGTTCGCCGCCAGGTCGAGCCGCGCGAGCGTGTCGGCCAGCGGTCCGCTGGCCAGCACCCGTCCCTGCTCCAGCACCACCAGGTAGTCGGCCAGGCGCGCCACTTCGTCGGCCGAGTGGCTGACATAGACCACCGGCAGCGCCAGCTCGTCGTGCAGGCGCTCGAGATAGGGCAGGATTTCCTGCTTGCGCTTCATGTCCAGCGCCGCCAGCGGCTCGTCCATCAGCAGCAGGCGCGGCGAGGCGAGCAGGGTGCGCGCGATCGCGGCGCGCTGGCGTTCGCCGCCCGACAGCGTGGCCGGGCGCTGGTCCAGCAGGTGTCCGATGCCGAGCAGTTCGGTCACGGGCCCGAGCTCGAAGCGGCGCGCGCCCGGCGCCAGGCGCTTGAGGCCGAACTCCAGGTTGGCGCGCACGTCGAGATGGTCGAACAGGCTCGCCTCCTGGAACACGTAGCCGATGCCGCGCCGGTGGGTCGGCACGTACACGCCGCGCGCATCGTCCTGCCAGGTTTCGTCGCCCACGGCGATGACGGCGCCGGGCGCCCGTTCCAGTCCGGCCAGGATGCGCAGCAGCGTGGTCTTGCCCGAGCCGGAATGGCCGAACAGCGCGCTCACGCCGTGGTCCGGCAGGTCGAGGTCGGCGTCGAGGGTGAAAGCGCCCCGATCGATTCTTGCCTTGATGCGGATGCCGCTCATCGGCGCGTCCCCCTGACAGATTGCGGATACAGCGTGTACAACACCAGCAGCACCACGAACGAGAACACCAGCATGCCGCCGGCCAGCCAGTGGGCCTGCGCGTATTCCATCGCTTCCACGTGGTCGTAGATCTGGGTCGAGACCACGCGCGTCTTGTCGGGGATGTTCCCGCCGATCATGAGCACCACCCCGAACTCGCCGATGGTGTGGGCGAAGCCGAGGATGGCGCCGGTGACGAAGCCGGGCCGCGCCAGCGGCACCACCACCGACCAGAAGGCGTCCCAGGGCGTGGCGCCCAGCGTGGCCGCCACTTCCAGCGGGCGCGTGCCGACCGCCTCGAAGGCATTCTGCAGCGGCTGCACCACGAAGGGCAGCGAATAGAACACCGAACCGATGACGAGGCCGGTGAAGGTGAAGGACAGCGTGCCCAGGCCCAGCGCCGTGGTCAACTGGCCGAGCGGACCGTCGGGGCCCATCGCCAGCAGCAGGTAGAAGCCGATCACGGTCGGCGGCAGCACCAGCGGCAGCGCGACCACCGCCCCGACCGCGTGCCGCAGCCTGGACTGGGTGCGCGCCAGCCACCAGGCCAGCGGCGTGCCGAAGACCAGCAACAGCAGGGTGACGACCGTGGCCAGCCTGAGCGTCAGCCAGATCGCGGCGAGATCCGAACCATCCAGCATCCGTTCAGACTTCGTAGCCGAAGGTGCGGATCAGCGCTTTCGCCTTGTCGGTGCGCAGGTATTGCAGCAGCGCCTGGGCCGCCGGGTTGCCGGCGCCCTTGGCCAGCAGCGCCGCGTCCTGGCGGATCGGCTCGTGCATGGTGGCCGGGACGATCCAGCCCGAACCCGACGTGAACTTGCCGTCGCGCCAGACCTGGGCCTGGGCCACGAAGCCCAGTTCGGCATTGCCGGTGCTGGCGAACTGCCAGGCCTGGGCGATGTTCTCGCCCTGGACGATGCGCGGCTGCACGCTCTCGTACAGGCCAAGCTTGCGCAGGGTGGCGACCGCCGCGGCGCCGTACGGCGCGGTCTTCGGATTGGCGATCGCCAGGTGCTTGTAGCTGCCGGTCTTGAGCACATTACCGCCGGCATCCACGACGCCGCCCCTGGCCGACCACAGCACCAGGCGGCCGACCGCGTAGGTGAAGCGGCTGCCGGCCGCGACGTGGCCCTCGGTTTCGAGCCTGGCCGGGGTGTCGTCGTCGGCCGCCAGCAGCACCTCGAACGGCGCCCCGTTGCGGATCTGGGCGTAGAACTTGCCGGTGGCGCCGGTGGCGACGACGGCCTTGTGGCCGGTGTCGCGCTGGAATTGCTCGGCCAGCTTTTCCATCGGACCGGCGAAGTTGGCGGCGACCGCGACCTGCACCTCGCCGGCGTGCGCCGTCCCCATGACAGTCAGTATGGCGATCAGGCTGGCAAGGCGTTTCATGTCATTTCTCCAGATAAGGATGGGAACATCGTGGTAGCCTGCTGGTCTGATGAGCAAGCGCTATTTACTTAAGTATATAACGAAACGGCAGGCGACAATAGATGAGCAAGGATGACAAGCGCATCGGCCTCGACGGCAAGGTCTGGATGACGGTCGGCGGCGAGAACCTCGGCGGCGGCAACCGGGTCGAACTGCTGGCGGCGATCGGGCAGCTCGGCTCCATTACCGGTGCGGCCAAGGCGGTCGGCCTGAGCTACAAGGCGGCCTGGGATGCGATCGACACGATGAACAATCTCGCGGGCGAGGCGCTGGTCGAGCGCGTCACCGGCGGCAAGGGGGGCGGCGGTACGCGGCTCACGGCGCGTGGCCGGCAGCTGGTGGACAATTTCAGGATGATCGAGCAGGTGCACCATGACTTTCTCGACCGACTCAACCGCCAGGCCGGCGACGTGGTCGACGACCTGGCACTTTTTACGAGGTTCAAGATGAGGACCAGCGCACGCAACCAGTTCTTCGGCACGGTGGCCCGGGTGGCGCGCGGCGCCGTCAACGACGAGGTCGAGCTCGAGATCGCGGGCGGGCAGACGATCGTCGCCATCGTCACGCGCGAGAGCGCGGAGAATCTCGGGCTGGCGCCGGGCCGGCAGGCCTTCGCGCTGGTCAAATCGTCGTCGGTGATCGTGATGACGGCCGGCGACGGCGCGCGGCTGTCGGCGCGCAACCGGCTGCAGGGCCAGGTCACGCGGCTGATGCGCGGCGCGGTCAACTCCGAGGTCGTGATCGCGCTGGCGGGCGGCGGCAGCGTGGCGGCCACCATCACCAATGAAAGCGTGGATGCGCTCGAACTGGCCGAGGGCGCGGCGGCAACCGCGCTGTTCAAGGCCTCGAGCGTGATCCTGGGCGTGCCGGACTAGTCGTCTACTGGCCGCACAGATGCTGCACCGCGACCAGCCGCGGCGGCGGATCGCAGCGGCACAGGCACAGGTCGCCGTCGAGGGCGTATTGCCGGCCGTCGTGGCGCGCCGGCAGGCGTGGGCCGTCGAGCCCGATGATGCCGGTCGTTCCGCAGACGGGACAGGACACCTGGTCGCCTTCGAGCGCGACCTTCACGCCGTCGAGCGCCAGCAGCGAGCTGGCCGAGGTCACGGTGCCGCCGGCCGTGGTCGAGGCGCCAAGCGTGATGTAGTAGCGCGTTGCCATGTCTCACTCCTTGTATGCAAGGCTGCAGCATAAGGATGGACCGGGAAGCCGGTCTTGACAACTCATAAAAAGGCCCCGCGAGGGTCGCGGGGCCTTCGGGCCAGGATGTGCCTTTGGATTACTTGTCCGTCACGGTGAACGCGCCATACGGCTTGAGCTGTTCCTCGAGCTTGGACGGATCGCCGACCACCACGATCGACTGGTTCTCGGGCGAGAAATACTTCCTTGCCACGGTGCGCACCTGCTCCGGCGTGACCTTCTGGATCTTCGGCACGTATTCGCCCAAAAATTCCGGCGGCAGGCCGACCAGCCAGTTGGCGGCCAGGGTACTGGCGACCGAACGCTGCAGCTGGTTGCTGAGCAGGTAGCCGCCCGCGACGTAGCGCTTGTTCATGTCCATTTCCTTGGCCGGCACCAGCTCGGCGCCCAGGCGCTTGTATTCCTTGAAGTACTCTTCCAGCGAAGCGCCGGTGACTTCATTGCGCACGTCGGCGCCGCCCACCATCATGCCGCCCGCGCGGCTCATGCGCGCGCCGGCCGAGGCGCCATAGGTATAGCCCTTTTCCTCGCGCAGATTGGTGTTGATGCGGCTCGAGAACCCGCCGCCCAGGATGGTGCTGGTCAGGCGCAGCGGGATCTGGTCCGCCGCGCTGGCCGCGATGCCGGGGCTGCCCAGGCGCAAGGTCGACTGCACGCTGCCGTCGCGCTTGAGCAGGATGCGCGCCGGCTTGACGCCGGCGCTGGCTGCCGGGGTGTCGGGCAGGGCTGCGCCGCTGGCCTTCCAGTCGCCGAAGGCAGCCCTGGCAAGCTTCATGGCCTCAGCCTCGCTGATGCGGCCGGTGACCACCAGCAGCGCACGGTCGGGACGGAAGCGCTTCGCGTGCTCGGCGCGCAGCATTTCGGCGCTGACGGCGTTGATCGACTCGACCGTCGGGTCGGTGCGGCCATACGGGTGGTCGGCATACACGGCCTTCTTGATCGCGCGCTCGGCGCGGAATCCCGGCTGGGTCTCGGACACGCGCAGCGACTGCAGCGCATTGGCCTTGGCCAGCGCCACTTCGTTCTCGGGGAAGGATGGCTGGCGCGCGATCTCGGCCATCAGGTTCAGCATGGCCGGCGCCTGCGAGGCGAGGGCGTTGGCGGACAGGATGATGCCGTCGGCGGCCGGGCTGGCCGCCACTTCGCCGCCCATGCCCTGGGCCGCTTCGGCGATGGCGCGCGAGTCGCGCTTGGCGGTGCCTTCGTTGAGCATGCCGGCCAGCATGGCGGCAAAGCCGCTCTGGTTCGGCGCGTCGGCCGCGAAGCCGGCGCCGCGCAGCGCCAGCACGTAGTCCACGCGCGGCAGGCCCTGGCGCGGCACGACCCACACGGTCAGGCCATTGGAGAGGGTCTGCTTGGCGATCTTCGGCGCCGGGATCGATTTTTCCTGGCCGTAGGCGGGCATGCCGGACGGCGTCCCGGCGTCGGCGGAATGGGCCGCCGGCGCGAATGCGAGAGAAACGGCAAGTGCGAGCATCAGTTTGTTCATGATGCGCTCCTTATTTGGTGTTGGTGGTGGCCGAGGCGGTCTTGGCCGCTTCGATCATGGCGGCCGGCTTGCGGTCGATGACGGTGCGGTTGGCCGGCACCAGGTAGGTCTTGACCGCGCGCTGGATGTCGTTCGAGGTCACGCCCTCGATCCAGCCCGGGATCTTGTTGACCACGTTGGCGTCGCCCCACAGGGTCTGCAGCTTGGCCAGGGTGTCGGCGCGGTTGACGAAGCTTTCCAGCTTGTTGTTCCAGTCGGCCAGCATGCGCGTCTTGACGCGCTTCAGGGTGGCATCGTCGACGCCGTCCTTCGCGATCCTGGCGATCTCTTCGTCCATCGCCTTGAGCACGGCGTCGGCGCTGCTGTCCGGCTTGTACAGCGCGAACACGGTCATCAGGGTCGGGCCGTTGTATTCCCATGGGCTGGTCAGGCCGAACATGGTGTCGACGTTGAGGGCGATCTCGCGGCCCTTCACCAGGCCCTGGTAGAACAGCGAGGCGTCGCCGCCGCCCAGCAGCTCGGCCAGCACCGCGATCGGCGCCTGGTCGCGGCTGCCGCGTTCCGGCACCTTCCAGGCCGCCGCGATGGCCGGCACCTGGGCCAGGGCGTCGCTCTGCTCCAGCCGTTTTTCGGCGGTGTTCAGCGGCTCCGAGAAATCGGTGCCCTTCGGCACCGGGCGCGCCGCGATGCCGCCGAAGTATTTCTCGGCCAGCGCGAAGCCCTGCTGCGGCGTGATGTCGCCGGCGATCGCCAGCACCGCATTGTTCGGGCCGTAATAGTCGCGGTGGAAGGCGCGCACGTCGTCCAGGCTGGCGTTTTCCAGGTCTTCGAAGCTGCCGTAGCCGTCGTGGTTGTTCTCCCATTTCTGGAAGGCGTGCTGGCTGATGTCGATCCACATGAAACCGCCGTAGGGCTGGTTCTTGACGTTGACGCGGATCTCTTCCTTGACCACGTCCTGCTGGTTCTTCAGCGTGGTCGGGTTGAAGTCCAGCGTCTTCATGCGGTCCGCTTCCAGCCACAGGATCGGCTCCAGGCTCGATGCCGGGGCGGTCTCGATGTAATTGGTGAAGTCGGGGCGGGTCGAGCCGTTGTTCCAGCCGCCGCCGGCAGTGATGGTGGTGTCGAACACGCCCTTCGGCGCGTTCGGCGTGCCCTGGAACATCAGGTGTTCGAACAGGTGGGCGAAGCCGGTGCGGTTCTTCGGCTCGAGGCGCATGCCGACGTGATACACGACCGAGACGCCGACGGTCGGCGAGCTGCGGTCTTCGGACACGATGACGGTCAGGCCGTTGTCGAGCTTCTTGGTATTGACCGGCAGGGTCCACTGGTCGCTCGGGGCGGCGAAGGCCGAGATCGACAGGGTGAGCCCGGCCATCAGGACAGGTAATTGGCGCATGCGCATGGAGACCTCATGATGAATGGTAGGACGACGGCGGCGAGCCGTCGGCGGCTCATCTTAGCGCAATGGCATGTTGTTAAGTGGTCTTTTTATTGTGCCATCGCATCTTATGCTGACGTCATGCAGACGGCATCCATCGCCGGCGTGTGCATTTCGGGCGGCGATTCGTGCAGTTCGTCGCATCGGCCATCGACCCGCCTGGCTTTCAGGCTATAGTTGCAACATGACAAGTCCCGGCGCGAGGCCGGCGCAAGAATTTACTGGAGAGAATGGATGAACCACCTGATCAAGCTGGGCGCCGCCATTGCCGTGCCGTGCGCCTTGTTCTGTGCGGCGATCGGCGTCGCCGAGGCCGCGCCGGAGACGAGCAGCGAGACCCGTCCGATCGACGCGCGGGTGGTGCGCGTCAAGCTCGAGGGGGTGGGGGACCTGAGGATCCGGCAGGGGGCGACCCCGGCCCTGGTGCTCACCGGCGATGCGCGCCTGCTGTCGCGGACCACGACGTCGCAGAAAGGGGATACCCTGAACATCGAGACCGAGGGCCGCAATGCCGGCTTCAGCTTCGGCCGTTCGTCCGGCCTGCAGGCCGAACTGGTGCTGCCGAACCTGCAGGCGGTGTCGTCGGAAAGCGTCGGTTCCACCGTCGTCAGCGGGTTTGCCGGGGAGACGCTGAACATCAATCTCGATGGGGCGGGCTCGATGTATGTATCATCGTCGGAATACCGCACCATCAAGGCCAGCCTGGGCGGCGTCGGCAACCTCAAGATCCAGGGCGTCAATAGCGAGCACGTCGACCTGAGCCTGGGCGGGGCCGGCTACGTGACCCTGAGCGGGCGCAGCAAGAACCTCAGGGCCGAACTCGGCGGATTGGGCGGGCTGGACGCCCAGGCCTGCACGGTCGAGGCGGTCACGCTGGACTTGTCCGGTCTCGGCAACGCCACCGTCAACGCGCAGCGCAGCGCCAACCTCGCGCTGTCGGGCATGGGATCGGTGACGGTGTTCGGCAAGCCGGCCAATCGCAAGGTCGCCCTCGATGGCCTGGGCAAGGTCAACTGGAAATAACGATCCAGATTCTGTGCACGAGACATGAAAAAAATACTCCTTGTGACGCTGCTTGCCATCGGCCTGCAACTCGGCCTGCAGACGAGCGCCCGGGCCGGCTTTGCGGAGGGCGCGAGCGCCTACAACGCCCGCAACTATGCACTGGCATTGAAAGAAATCAGTCCACTGGCCAAGGCCGGCAATCCCGACGCCCAGCACCTGCTGGGCCTGATGTATTACATGGGCCGCGGCGTCACGCGCGACTACAAGCAGGCTTTCGCCTGGCACCTGAAGGCGGCCGAGCAGGGCAAGGCCGACGCCCAGTACGTGGTCGGCGCCATGTATTACACCGGCAATGCCGTGCCGCAGGACCAGAAACACGCCGTGGGCTGGTTCCGCAAGGCGGCCGAGCAGGGCAACCCCGACGCCCAGCACGCGCTCGGGCTGATGTACCGCTACAGCGTGGCCGGCGTGCCGCAGGATGCGGTGCTGGCCTATATGCTGTACAACCTGGCCGCGGCCGGCGGCCACCGCAATGCCGTCGAGCAGCGCGCCGCGATCGCCAAGAAAATGACGCAGGAACAGGTTGAAGAAGCGCAGGCCTTGTCGCGCACCTGGAAAGTGGGCACGGCCCTGCCGGTCGCGTCGAAGACCGGCGCCAACCTGTAGGCATTCAGCGGGTATTGGGCAGCGGCATCGCCTCGCCCAGCGCCTGGTAACCACGGTCGTTCGGGTGCAGGTGGTCGCCGCTGTCATAGGCCGGCAACAGCCGGCTCGGACGCGCCGGATCGCGCAGCACGCGGTCGGCGTCGAACACCGCATCGAACTCGCCGCTGCTGCGGATCCAGGCATTCACCGCCTGGCGCAAGGTTTCCTTTTCGACCGAATACTGGATCGAATGCGACGCCGCGCCTTCGAACGGCGCCAGCGTCGCGCCGATCACCGCGATGCGCGCGGCGCGGGCGCGCGCGATCAGCTGGCGATAGCCGGCCACCATGTCGTCCAGCGTGACCGGATTGGCCGCCGACCCGTTGCCGATATCCTCGATGCCGACCATCAGCACCAGCTGGCGCGCGCCGCTCGTGGCCAGCACGTCGCGCTCGAAGCGCGCCAGGGCGTTGCGTCCGGCCAGCGGGTTGGCCGGGTTGTCGCCGAGCAGGCGGTTGCCGGCGATGCCCCGGTTGATCACGCCAAGACGCGCACCGGCGTCGCGCTCGGCCTGCAGGCGCCGCGCCAGCACGTCGGTCCAGCGCCGGTTGGCGTCACTGGTGCTGCGCGCGCCGTCGGTGAGCGCGTCGCCCAGCACGACGATGGCGCCGCGCATGCCGTCGACTTCCAGCGCCGTCAGGAAAGGCCAGGCCGTGATCGTGCGCTGGACCGGCAGGCTGGCGCTGGCGGTATGGTCGCCGGTGGACGACACATAGCTGGTCTGGCGCGCCTGGCCGTGCAGGGTGGGCGCCTGCACGGCGCCCGGCAGGTACAGGCTGACGGCCACCTGGGCGAGCGGCGGCAGGTGCAGTTCGACCGGGTCGGACAGCGCCGGCGCGCCGGCCGGGATCGTCACGCCGGCGCGCCCGCCGAACGTCAGTGCGCGGTCGGTGCCGGGCGCCACGTCCGAACCCTGGGCGCGCAGGCCGATGCGCGCGGCGCCGATCCGCAGCGGCGTCAACCCCAGCTCGTTCGACAGGCGGATGCGCACACGGTTGCCGCCCACGCTGGACTGGACGACCAGGCGCAGGGTCTGGTCAGTGAAGGTGTGCGGGCTGGCGTCCGCAGGCGGTCCGGCCGGCGCCGCGCCCCAGCTCGCGGTCCAGTGGCTGGTGTCCCATGATTGGGCTGCCGCCGGCTGGCCGGCCAGGGTGATGGCGGCGGCCAGCATGGCGCTGGCCAGCAGCATGCGGCGCAATGCGGGTGTGAGGTAAACCTGCGGCAATAGCCGGCGCGCGGCCGCGGCGAGGGCGGACAGGAAACGGTTCATGTGCTGCTCCATCGGGCGCCCATGCGATACGCATGAGCTCGTAATGACAATCTAGTCTTGTCGGGCGATGTGGAAAAGATGGCAAGCGGCCAGTTCGTTGCGCGAAATCGAAGGCCACTTTGATTGCGATTCCAGCAAGAAAATTCCGACCATCTAAAGTTGGCGGTAAGCGATCTGGCGAACTGAGCAGATTGCCGATGCGGTCCAGCATGAGGCTGGATACATCGATGAGGAGATGACGATGGCGGATGTTGAATTGACGATGACGACCCAGGTGCCGGTCTCGACCCAGGAAGCCTGGGCCTGGTCGACTTCGCTCCGGAGCGTGCGCGCCGAGATGCGGCCTTTGCTGAAGCTCGTGTTTCCCAAGGGGATGACGGATATCGGCGCCAATACGATGCTCGG
This sequence comes from Massilia timonae CCUG 45783, assembly GCF_000315425.1. Taxonomy (GTDB): domain Bacteria; phylum Pseudomonadota; class Gammaproteobacteria; order Burkholderiales; family Burkholderiaceae_D; genus Telluria; species Telluria timonae. Next base: position 257,432 of record NZ_JH992923.1, read on the forward strand.
CAAGTCGCTGGGCCGGTGCCAGTTCTTGCTGTTCGGCTTGTTTCCGGTCGATATGTCGAAGCTGACGTTTACCGAGATCGTGCCGGGCCACCGCTTCGTCGAGCAGTCGCAACTGCTCTCGATGCACACCTGGCGGCACGAGCGCGTGATCACGCCGGCGGCCGACGGCCGCGGCGCCCTGATCACCGACCGTCTGGCGTTTTCTCCCCGTTTCGCCACGCCGGTCGTGCGCGCCATGGTCAAGCTGCTGTTCGCGCACCGGCACAAGATGCTGGCGCGCGCGCTGGGCGCGCAAAGCCAGGAAATTGCCCAAAACAGCGATGGAAGGGCGCGCCGGGACAGGTCCGCGTGGTAGGCTTCGGCTTCGATTCACTCGCGCGCGCCTGTCAATACAGTGGCAATGGCGCGGCGACCATTTGGAGCATGTATGTTGATTGCCACTCACGGCGGCAAATTCCACGCGGATGATGCGTGGGCGGTCGCCGTCCTGAAGGTGCTGTTCCCCGAGGCGGACGTCGTCCGCACCCGCGAACAGGCCAGGATCGATGCCGCCGACTTCGCGATCGACGTCGGCGGGGTCTGGGACCCGGCCACTGGCCGCTTCGACCACCACCAGAAGGAATTCGACGGCGCCCGCGCATCCGGCGTGCCCTATGCCAGCGCCGGCCTGGTCTGGCGCGAGTATGGCGCGCGCTGCGTCGCCGCCCTGGCCGAGCGCCATACCGGCGAGCGGCTGGCGGACGACACGGCCCAGCAGATCGCCTACGCGATCGACGCCGACATCGTGCAATACCTCGACCTGTCGGACGTCGGCGTGGCCAAGAATGCGCCGGGCAGCTATGGCTTGTCGGCAGTGGTGTCCGGCTTCAATCCCGGCTGGCTCGACGAGCAGCGCCTGGGCTATGGCGAGGCGGTGGAGGTCTACCGCATGGGCCAGTTCATGCGCGCCGTCGAGTTCCTGACCGACATCATGGGCAACGCCGTGCGCTACCGCGTCGGCGCGATGCTGGCCGTGACCCAGGTGCGCCAGGCCGAGGTGCTCGAAGACTGCAGGCTCCTGTTCCTGAAGAACGCCGCGCTGCCCTGGAGCAGTGTGGTGCGCAAGGAAATGCCGAAGGTGCTGTTTGTCATCAGCCACAGCTTGACCGAACAGCGCTACATGCTGCACACGGTCTCGGTCGACACCGAGAGCTTCGACGCCAGGGCCGACCTGCCGGAAGCCTGGGCCGGCCTGCGCGAAGCCGAGCTGGCGGCCGTCACCGGCGTCGAGGACGCCGTGTTCTGCCACACCGGCCGCTTCATCGCCGCCGCCCGGACCTATGCCGGCGCCCTCAGCATGGCGCGCCAGGCGCTGGCGGCTGTCGAGCAGGGGGCCTAGCAACGCGCACGGCGGCGCGCAAGCCGGCCCCGACTCCCGTACAATTACGGTTTTGCTAACACGGGAGCAACCATGCGCGCCATCGAGATCACCCAGCCCGGCAAGCCGGAAGTCCTGCAACTGTGCGAGCGCCCGACGCCGGCCCTGAAAGCCGGCGAAGTGCTCATCAAGGTCCATGCGGCCGGCATCAACCGGCCCGACGTGCTGCAACGCCTGGGTAAATACCCGGTGCCACCCGGCGCCTCCGATCTGCCGGGCCTGGAGGTGGCGGGCGAGATCGTCGACGGCGACCTGGACGGCAGCGATTTCAAGAAGGGCGACCTGGTGTGCGCGCTGGTGCAGGGCGGCGGCTATGCCGAATACTGCGCCGCGCCGCTCGCGCAATGCCTGCCGGTGCCGCAAGGCCTGAGCGCGCTCGAAGCGGCCACCTTGCCGGAAACGTATTTCACGGTGTGGAGCAATGTATTCGACCGCGCCCGCCTGTCCGCGGGCGAGAGCCTGCTGGTGCAGGGCGGCAGCTCCGGCATCGGCGTGACCGCGATCCAGCTGGCCAAGGCGTTGGGCCACCGTGTGTTCGCCACCGCCGGCAGCGCGGACAAATGCCGCGCCGTCGAGGCGCTCGGCGCCGAACGCGGCATCAATTACCGCGACGAGGATTTCGTCGCCGTGGTCAAGGAACTCACGAACGGCAAAGGTGTCGATGTAATTCTGGACATGGTCGCGGGAGATTATGTGGCGCGCGAGATCGATTGCCTGGCCGACGATGGCCGCCTGGTCGTGATCGCGCTGCTGGGCGGCGCGCGCGCCGACCTCGACATGGGGCAGGTGCTGCGGCGCCGTCTGACGGTCACCGGCTCGACCTTGCGTCCGCGGCCGGTCGACTTCAAGGCGGCGATCGCGCGCCAGCTGCGCGAGCACGCCTGGCCGCTGTTCGCCCAGGGCAAGATCAAGCCGGTGATCCATCAGGTCTTCCCCTTGGCGCAGGCGGCTCAGGCGCATGCCCTGATGGAGTCGAGCACCCACGTCGGCAAGATCGTGCTGCAGGTGCAGCCAGGCTGACACAGTTGAAAAAGGGGCGTGCCGGCCGGGCCAGGAAGGCCTCGCGGGCACGCAGTGGCGGCGGTTTCCAGGCAAAAATCAGCGAGCTGAACAGCTCAGCCTTTGTTTGACCGCCATATGATCGACCGCTAGAATAGCGGGTTATTTGACATGGGGTAGTATGCGTCCCAAACTCGTCGTGGGTAACTGGAAGATGAACGGCAGCCGTGCAGCCAATGCACAGCTGCTGCAAGGTATTCTCGCTGGATTGAACGAGGCGGGCGCCGCGAGCGCCGTCTGCGTCCCCGCTCCCTACCTGTTCCAGTGTGAACAACTTCTCGCAGGCAGTGCCATGGCCTGGGGCGCGCAAGACGTCGCGACCGAGCCGTGCGGCGCCTTTACCGGCGAAGTCTGTTCCTCGATGCTGCAGGATTTCGGTTGCCGTTACGTGATCGTCGGCCACTCCGAGCGCCGCGCCTACCATGGCGAATCGAACGACCTCGTCGCGCGCAAGGCCAGGGCGGCGCTGGATGCCGGCCTGACCCCGATCGTGTGCGTCGGCGAAACGCTGGACCAGCGCGAGGCGGGCGCCACGCAGGACGTGGTCGGCGCCCAGCTCGACGCGGTGCTGGAAGTGGTGGGCGCGGATGCCGTACCGAAGCTGGTGCTGGCCTACGAGCCGGTGTGGGCGATCGGCACCGGCAAGACGGCGACGCCGGCGATGGCGCAGGAAGTGCATGCCTTCTTGCGTGATAAATTGCGCAGCCGCAACGCCGAGGCGGCCGAAAACGTACAAATCCTTTACGGCGGCAGCATGAAGCCGGAGAATGCAGGCGATCTGATGGCGCAGCCGGATATCGATGGCGGCCTGATCGGTGGGGCTGCATTAAAGTCGAGTGATTTTCTCGGGATTATTCGGGCCGCTTAGGCGGAGCGCTAAGCAAGCTGAATAAAACCTGCTTCAAAGCATCATGAATTTTCGAATCTTTTGAAAATATAAGAAATTTAAAAACGTTGTTTTAAACTTGGAATGGAATTGCAATGATCTGGTTCAATTTGATTATCGTCGTGCAGGTTGTTTCGGCCCTGGCCATTATCGGCCTGGTGCTGATGCAGCACGGTAAGGGCGCCGACATGGGCGCGGCCTTCGGTTCGGGCGCATCGGGCAGCCTGTTCGGCGCCTCGGGTTCGTCGAACTTCCTGTCGAAGTCGACCGCCGTGGCGGCCGCCATCTTCTTCGGCTCGACCCTGGCCCTGGCCTATATCGGCAACAGCGGCAGCGGCGAAAGCGGCGGCGGCGTCATGGGCCGCGTGACCGTGCCGTCGAGCCAGGCGCCAGCTACCGGCATCCCTGGCGGCGCACCGGCCCAGACCGCGCCGGCCGACGTGCCGACCCTGCCGGCCAACAATGCCGCACCGGCCGCAGCCATTCCAGCCACCCCGGCCCCGGCCGCGCCGGCAACCGAGGTCCCGGCAGCGCCGGCGCCGGCAGCTCCGGCGAAGTGATTATCGCCCGGCGCGGCTAACGCGCCACAATAAGAACATGCAAACGCGCCGTTTATCGGCGCGTTTGTCTTTTTGGGCGTAGAATATTGCGGCGCGTGAATGGACTTGCCGAATCCGCTGGTGAGTGCGGCTAGGACATTGATCGCGCACCTGCGGGAAGAATGTCGCCAGGAGTGGGCAAGTAATTGCCGGCTCATCGAATAATCGGCGACGTGATTCAAAAAAATCGCAAATATCCTTGTGATTACGCAATTTGAGCATTGATAAGTAATGCTAAGGCAGGGTAAAATACTGGTCTCCAGCCGACGTGGTGAAATTGGTAGACACGCTATCTTGAGGGGGTAGTGGCGCAAGCTGTGCGAGTTCGAGTCTCGCCGTCGGCACCAAAATTTAGAAAGAAAGCCAGCAAGGGCGCACGAGTTTTTCCTCATGCCTGAGCTGGCTTTTTTACGAGGATCGTCGTCCGGTCCTGGTGGCAGGCTTGAAGCCAGGTTCGCACGATTCGGTGCTGCATCCCTACGCAGCATTTCATTAACCGATCGTTCAGGAAGCTTCAGCTGTGAACCTCGAAAACTATCTCCCCGTTCTTCTCTTTATCCTGGTTGGCATCGGCGTCGGTGTCGCCCCGCAGGTGCTTGGCCGCCTGCTGGGCCCGCACAAGCCCGACGAAGCCAAGCTGTCCCCGTATGAATGCGGCTTCGAAGCCTTCGAAGACGCACGCATGAAGTTCGACGTCAGGTACTACCTGATCGCGATCTTGTTCATTTTGTTTGATCTGGAAACGGCATTCTTCTTCCCATGGGGCGTCTCGATGCGCGAGCTGGGTTGGACCGGTTTCATCACGATGATGGTGTTCATCGCCGAGTTCGTGGTCGGTTTCTGGTACATCTGGAAGAAAGGTGCCCTTGATTGGGAATAAGCCATGGCAATTGAAGGCGTATTAAACGAAGGTTTCATCACCACCACAGCCGACAAGCTGATCAACTGGGCGCGTACCGGGTCGATGTTCCCGATGACGTTCGGTCTGGCCTGCTGCGCGGTCGAGATGATGCACGTGGGCGCGGCCCGCTACGACATGGACCGCTTCGGCATCGTGTTCCGTCCATCGCCGCGTCAGTCCGACGTGATGATCGTCGCCGGCACTCTGTGCAACAAGATGGCGCCGGCGCTGCGCAAGGTCTACGACCAGATGGCCGAGCCGCGCTGGGTGATCTCGATGGGTTCCTGTGCCAACGGCGGCGGCTACTACCACTATTCCTACTCGGTGGTGCGCGGCTGCGATCGCATCGTCCCGGTCGATGTGTACGTGCCAGGCTGCCCGCCGACTGCCGAAGCTCTGCTCTACGGCATCATGCAGCTCCAGAACAAGATCAAGCGCACCAATACCATCGCGCGCTAAAAACGGACGGCGTACTCCATGACGACAAAACTCGAGACCCTTGAACTCGCCCTGAAAAATGCACTGGGCGAGGGCGCTGCCATTTCGGCGGCGCTGGGCGAAGTGACGGTGGTGGTCAAGGCAACTGATTACATCAAGACCATGACCACCCTGCGCGACGATCCGCAATTGGCGTTCGAACAGATGATCGACCTGTGCGGCGTCGACTATTCGACCTATGGCGAAGGCACCTATGAAGGTCCGCGCTTCGCGGTCGTCGTTCACCTGCTTTCCCTGGCGAAGAACTGGCGCGTCCGCGTGCGCGTGTTCTGCCCGGACGACGACATGCCGCTGGTCGAATCGATCACCGGCATCTGGCGCGCCGCCAACTGGTTCGAGCGCGAAGCGTTCGACATGTACGGCATCCTGTTCGACGGCCACGGCGACCTGCGCCGCATCCTGACCGACTATGGCTTCATCGGCCACCCGTTCCGCAAGGACTTCCCGATCTCGGGCTATGTCGAAATGCGCTACGACCCGGAACAGAAACGCGTGATCTACCAACCCGTCACGATCGAGCCGCGCGAGAACATCCCGCGCGTGATTCGCGAAGAGACCTACGGGACGAAATAATGGCTGAGCTTAAGAACTACACCCTGAACTTTGGTCCGCAGCACCCGGCAGCGCACGGCGTGCTGCGCCTGGTGCTGGAACTCGACGGCGAGGTGATCCAGCGCGCCGACCCGCACATCGGCCTGCTGCACCGCGGTACCGAGAAGCTGGCCGAAACCCGCACCTACCTCCAGTCGGTTCCTTACATGGACCGCCTCGACTACGTGTCGATGATGTGCAACGAGCACGGCTACGTGCTGGCGATCGAAAAGCTGCTCGGCATCGAAGCGCCGATCCGCGCCCAGTACATCCGCACCATGTTCGACGAGATCACCCGCATCCTGAACCACCTGATGTGGCTGGGCGCGCACGCGCTGGACATCGGCGCGATGGGCCCGTTCCTGTACTGCTTCCGCGACCGCGAAGACCTGTTCGACGTGTATGAAGCGGTGTCGGGCGCGCGCATGCACGCGGCCTATTACCGTCCGGGCGGCGTGTATCGCGACCTGCCGGACACCATGCCGCAGCACAAGCAGTCGCCGATCAGGAGCGCCAAGGCGATCGCCGAGCTGAACGAACACCGCCAGGGTTCGGTCATCGACTTCCTCGACGCCTTCACCAAGCGCTTCGACGGCTATGTCGACGAATACGAGACCCTGTTGACCGATAACAGGATTTGGAAGCAGCGTACCGTCGGCATCGGTGTGGTGTCGCCGGAAGACGCGAAAGCCATGGGCTTCACCGGCGCCATGCTGCGCGGCTCGGGCATCGCCTGGGACTTGCGCAAGCACCAGCCGTACGCCGCCTACGACAAGGTCGAGTTCGACATCCCGGTCGGCACCAACGGCGACTCGTACGACCGCTACCTGGTGCGCGTGGAAGAACTGCGCCAGTCGAACCGCATCATCAAGCAGTGCCTGGCCTGGCTGCGCGCCAACCCGGGCCCGGTGATGATCGACAACAACAAGATCGCGCCGCCAAGCCGGATGGACATGAAGTCCAATATGGAATCGCTGATCCACCACTTCAAGCTGTTCACCGAAGGCTTCCACGTCCCCGAGGGCGAGGCCTATGCCGCGGTCGAGCACCCGAAGGGCGAGTTCGGCATCTATATCGTCTCCGACGGCGCCAACAAGCCATACCGCCTGAAAATCCGCACTCCGGACTACGTCCACCTGCAGAGCCTCGACGAGATGGCACGCGGCCACATGATCGCTGACGCGGTGGCCATCATCGGTACCCAGGACATCGTGTTCGGCAGTATCGACCGGTAAAAAGAGGGCAGAGAGAAGACTATGTTATCCGCGCAGTGCTATCAAAAAATCGATCGCGAGCTGGCCAAGTACCCAGCCGATCAACGCCAGTCGGCCGTGATGGCTTCGCTGGCCCACGCCCAGGTCGAACTGGGCTGGCTGTCGCCTGACACCATGCAAGAGATCGCCGACTACATCGGCATGCCGGCCATCGCCGTGCAGGAAGTGGCGACTTTCTACAATATGTTCAACATCAAGCCGGTCGGCAAGCACAAGATCACCGTGTGCACCAACCTGCCATGCGCCTTGTCGGGCGGTGAACGCGCCGGCCAGTTCCTGAAGGACAAGCTGGGCATCGACTACCGCGACACCACCGAAGACGGCCAGTTCACCCTGCTCGAAGGCGAGTGCATGGGCGCCTGCGGCGACGCGCCGGTCATGCTGGTGAATAACCATCGCATGTGTTCGTTCATGAGCGACGCCAAGATCGACGCCCTGGTAGAGGAACTCAAGAAATGACCAGCCTGCACGACCGTCACATCAAACCGCTGATCCTCGCCAACCTTAACGGCGAAAACTGGCACCTGGCCGACTACGTCAAGCGTGGCGGCTATTCGGCGCTGCGCCGCATCATCGAAGAAAAGATCACGCCGGAACAGATCATCGCCGACATGAAAGCCTCAGGCCTGCGTGGCCGCGGCGGCGCCGGCTTCCCGACCGGCCTGAAGTGGAGCTTCATGCCGCGCCAGTTCCCGGGCCAGAAATACCTCGTCTGCAATACCGACGAAGGCGAGCCGGGCACGTTCAAGGACCGCGACATCATCCGCTACAACCCGCATGCGCTGATCGAAGGCATGGCCATCGGCGCCTACGCGATGGGCATCACCGTGGGTTACAACTACATCCACGGCGAGATCTTCCAGGACTACCTGCGTTTCGAAGAAGCGCTGGAAGAAGCGCGCGCGGCGGGCTTCCTGGGCAATAACATCATGGGCAGCGAGTTCAGCTTCCAGCTGCATGCGCACCACGGCTACGGCGCCTATATCTGCGGCGAAGAAACCGCGTTGCTCGAGTCGCTCGAAGGCAAGAAGGGCCAGCCGCGCTTCAAGCCGCCATTCCCGGCTTCATTCGGCCTGTATGGCAAGCCGACCACGATCAACAACACCGAAACCTTCGCGGCCGTCCCGTTCATCCTGAACATCGGCGCCGAAAACTACATGGCGCTGGGCAAACCGAACAACGGCGGCACCAAGATCTTCTCGATCTCGGGCGACGTCGAGCGTCCGGGCAACTACGAAGTCCCGCTGGGCACGCCATTCGCGACCCTGATGGAACTGGCTGGCGGCATGCGCGGCGGCAAGAAGATCAAGGCCGTGATTCCTGGCGGTTCGTCAGCGCCGGTGGTGCCGGGCGACCTCATGATGCAGACCGACCTCGACTACGATTCGATCGCGAAAGCCGGTTCGATGCTGGGTTCGGGCGCCGTCATCGTCATGGACGAGACCCGCTGCATGGTCAAGTCGCTGCTGCGCCTGTCGTACTTCTACTATGAAGAGTCGTGCGGCCAGTGCACCCCGTGCCGTGAAGGCACCGGCTGGATGTACCGCATGGTCCACCGCATCGAGAATGGCCAGGGCCGTCCGGAAGACATGGACCTGCTGAACAATATCGCCGACAACATCAAGGGCCGCACCATCTGCGCGCTCGGCGATGCGGCAGCGATGCCGGTCCAGGCGATGATCAAGCACTTCCGCCAGGAATTTGAATATCACATCGAGCACAAGCACTGCCTCGTGCCCGCATACCTTTAAACCAGGTCAGGTAACGATCAAATGGTTGAAATCGAATTAGACGGCAAGAAAGTCGAAGTCCCACCAGGTTCCATGGTGATGGACGCCGCAAACAAACTCGGCACCTACATCCCGCACTTCTGCTATCACAAGAAATTGTCGATCGCCGCGAACTGCCGCATGTGCCTGGTCGAAGTGGAAAAGGCGCCGAAGCCGCTGCCAGCCTGCGCCACCCCGGTCTCGCCGGGCATGGTCGTGCGCAGCCACAGCGACAAGGCCGTGCAGGCGCAGAAGTCGGTGATGGAATTTCTGCTCATTAACCACCCGCTGGATTGCCCGATCTGCGACCAGGGCGGCGAATGCCAGCTGCAGGACCTGGCCGTCGGCTACGGCAAGAGCGGCTCGCGCTACGAAGAAGAAAAACGCGTGGTGGCCCCGAAAGAGGCCGGTCCGCTGATCTCGATGGAAGAGATGTCGCGCTGCATCCAGTGCACCCGTTGCGTGCGTTTCGGCCAGGAAGTAGCCGGCGTCATGGAATTCGGCATGCTGGGCCGCGGCGAGCACTCCGAGATCACCACCTTCGTCGGCAAGACCGTCGACTCGGAAGTGTCTGGCAACATGATCGACCTGTGCCCGGTCGGCGCGCTGACCAGCAAGCCGTTCCGCTACTCGGCACGTCCATGGGAACTGCAGCGCCGCAAGTCGGTGTCGCCGCACGATTCGCTGGGCGCCAACCTGATCGTCCAGGTCAAGGGCGGCAAGGTGATGCGCGTGCTGCCGCTCGAGAACGAAGCGGTCAACGAGTGCTGGCTGTCGGACAAGGAGCGTTTCTCGTACGAGGCGCTGGACAATGCCGATCGTCTCACCAAGCCGATGATCAAGCAGGACAACAAGTGGATCGAGACCGAGTGGTCGACCGCCCTTGAATATGTCGCCCACGGCCTGCGCAATATCCGCCACGAGCACGGCGCCGACAGCCTCGCGGCCGTCGCCACCGCCCACTCGACCGTGGAAGAACTGTACCTGCTGAACAAGGCCTTCCGTGGCTTCGGTTCGGAGAACGTCGACTTCCGCCTGCGCCAGAGCGATTTCGCACTGGACGGCCAGGTGACCCCATGGCTCGGCATGCCGATCGCGCAACTGTCGACGCTGAAGCGCGCGCTGGTCATCGGTTCCTTCCTGCGCAAGGATCACCCGCTGGCCACCACCCGCCTGCGCGCCGCCACCAAGGCCGGCCTGCGTCTGTCGGTGCTGGGTGGCAGCGATGAAGAACTGCTGATGAAGGTCGCTCACAAGCTGGTCGCCGCACCGAGCGACTGGCTGGTCGCCCTGTCGGAAGTCGTGGTCGCCATCGCCGCCGACAAGAACATCGCCGTCCCGGCCGGCTTCGAGAACATCGAAGCGTCGGAGCAGGCGAAAGCCATCGCCGCCTCGCTGGTCGTCGTCGGTGACGTCGAGGTGCCGGGCGCGATCCTGCTGGGCAACGCCGCCGCACAACACCCGCAAGCCTCGAAGATCCACGCCGCGGCGCAATGGATCGCCGAGCAGACCGGTTGCTCGTTCGGCTACCTGGTCGAAGCCGCCAACTCGGTCGGCGGCCACCTGGTGGGCGCCACCTCGGGCAAGAAGGAATCGCTGTTCGCGACGCCGAAGAAAGCCTATGTGCTGCTGAACGCGGAACCGGAACTGGATGCGGCCAACCCGCAGCAAGCCGTCGCCGCGCTGCAGCAGGCCGAAATGGTGGTCGCGATGTCGGCCTTCAAGCACGGCATGGACTACGCCGACGTGCTGCTGCCGATCGCGCCGTTCTCGGAAACCTCGGGCACTTTTGTCAACTGCGAAGGCCGCGCACAGAGCTTCAACGGCACCGTGCGTCCGCTGGGCGACGCGCGTCCAGCCTGGAAAGTGCTGCGCGTGCTGGGCAACCTGCTGGGCCTGACCGGCTTCGACTACGAGACCTCGGAATCGATCCGCGACGAAGCCTTCGGCAAGGGCAATACCGACCTGTCGGCCAAGCTGAGCAACAAGGCGAGCCTGGCGCCAACCGCGGGCAGCTATGCCCCGGCCGGTCAGCTCGAGCGCCTGACCGACGTGCCGGTGTACTTCACCGATGCGCTGGCCCGCCGCTCCGAGCCGCTGCAGCGCACCGCCGACGCGAATGCGCCGCTGGTGACCCTGTCGAAGGCCGTCGCCGAATCGATCGGCGTGAACGCCGGCGACAAGGTCAAGGTCACCCAGGGTAGCGGCTCGGCCGTCCTGGTCGCCAATATCGACAAGACGCTGCCGTCGAACGCGGTGCGTGTCGCCGCCGGCCATCCGGCTGTGAGCGGCCTGGGCGCCATGTTCGGTTCCATCCAAGTTGAAAAAGCAGGGGAGGGCAAGTAATGGCAACGCCCGGTTACATCGATTCATTCAACGCCGGCGGCGCCGACCTGCTCGGCCCGGTCTGGCCGCTGGTCTGGACCATCATCAAGATCGTCGCCGTCGTCGCGCCGCTGATGATCGCGATCGCCTACGCCACCCTGTGGGAACGTAAATTCATCGGCTGGATCCAGATCCGTATCGGCCCGAACCGCGTCGGCCCTGGCGGCCTGCTGCAGCCGATGGCCGACGGCCTGAAGCTGCTGATCAAGGAAATCGTGATCCCGGCCAAGGCGAACCGCAACCTGTTCGTCATCGGCCCGATCATGACCATCATGCCGGCGCTGGCCGCCTGGTCGGTGGTGCCGTTCGGCCCGCAGTTCGCGCTGGCCGACGTCAACGCCGGCGTGCTGCTGCTGCTGGCGATCACCTCGGTCGAAGTCTACGGCATCATCATCGCCGGCTGGGCCTCGAACTCGAAGTACTCGTTCATGGGCGCGATGCGCGCCTCGGCCCAGATGATCTCGTACGAAATCCCGATGGGCTTCGTGCTGGTGGTCGTGCTGATGGTGTCGGGCACCCTGAACCTGTCGGGCATCGTCGCCGGCCAGCAAGTGGGCATGTTCGCCGACATGGGCATCAATTTCCTGTCGTGGAACTGGCTGCCGCTGTTCCCGCTGTTCATCATCTACCTCGTGTCGGGCCTGGCCGAGTGCGGTCGTCACCCGTTCGACGTGATCGAAGGCGAATCGGAAATCGTGGCCGGCCACATGGTCGAGTACTCGGGCATGTCGTACGCGATGTTCATGCTGGCCGAATACGGCAACATGATCCTGATCGGTACCCTGGCTTCGCTGTTCTTCATGGGCGGCTGGTCGGCGCCGTTCGCCTTCCTCGAAGTGGGCGGCACCATTGGCGGCTTCATCGGCTTCTTCTGGCTGTTCCTGAAGGCCTTCCTGTTCGTGACCTTCTTCATCTGGGTGCGCGGTACCTTCCCACGCTACCGCTATGACCAGATCATGCGCCTGGGCTGGAAAGTGTTCATCCCGCTGACCCTGATCTGGCTGGTCGTCGTCGCCGTCTGGATGCAGACGCCGTGGAATATTTGGAAGTAAGGAACGCACAATGTCCAGAATGAAAGAAATCCTCGGTAGCCTGATGCTGACCGAGTTGATCAAGGGCCTTGCCCTGACCGGGAAATATGCGCTGTCGCGCAAGATCACGGTCCAGTACCCGGAAGAAAAGACCCCCATGTCGAACCGCTTCCGCGGCCTGCATGCGCTGCGTCGCTACCCCAACGGGGAAGAGCGCTGCATCGCCTGCAAGCTGTGCGAAGCGGTGTGCCCGGCCATGGCGATCACGATCGAATCAGCGCAGCGCGATGACGGCACCCGCCGCACCACGCGCTACGACATCGACCTGACCAAGTGCATCTTCTGCGGCTTCTGCGAAGAATCGTGCCCGGTCGACTCGATCGTGGAAACCCACGTGCTGGAATACCACGGCGAGAAACGCGGCGATCTCTACTACACCAAAGAGATGCTGCTCGCCGTCGGCGACCGCTACGAAGCCGACATCGCCGCCGCCCGCGAGGCGGACGCGAAGTACCGCTAAAACATAAGGGTCCTGGGTAAGTCATGACATTTACAACTGTTCTGTTCTACGTGTTTGCGGCCATCATGGTGCTGGCCGCACTGCGCGTCATCACCGCCAAGAATCCGGTCCACGCCGCGCTGTTCCTGGTGCTGGCCTTCTTCAACGCGGCCGGCATCTGGCTGCTGCTGAAGGCCGAATTCCTCGCCATCGTGCTGGTGCTGGTCTATGTGGGCGCCGTCATGGTGCTGTTCCTCTTCGTCGTCATGATGCTCGACATTAATATCGACCGCATGCGCGAAGGCTTCTGGGGCTATCTGCCCCTGGCGTCCGGCATCGGCGCCCTGATCGTGCTGGAGATGGCCGCCGTGCTGTGGCGCGGTTTCGTCGACTTCGAGCAGACGCCCGAAGCGGCCGCCCTGAACATTGGCGGCACCAAGGAACTGGGCCTGCAGATCTACACCAAGTACATCTACGGCTTCGAGATCGCCGCCGTGGTGCTGCTGGTGGCGATCATCGCCGCCGTCGCCCTGACCCTGCGCAAGCGCAAGGACACCAAAGCCATCGACCCGGGCCAAGCGGTTCGCGTCAAGCGTAACGACCGCCTGAAGATCGTCAAGGTCGAAACGGTCAACCAGCGCGCCATCGACGCAGCGAACGTCGAGAAGGCCGCCGCAGCCGCTGCTGCTGCCGCTGCCGCCGCAGAACCGAAGGAGCCAAAATGACCTTGTCGCTCGCACACTACCTGATCCTGGGCGCGATCCTGTTCGCGATCTCGGTGGTCGGCATCTTCCTGAACCGGAAAAACATCATCATCCTGCTGATGGCCATCGAATTGATGCTGCTGGCGGTGAACCTGAACTTCATCGCGTTTTCCCATTACCTGGGCGACGCGGCGGGGCAGATTTTCGTGTTCTTCATCCTGACCGTCGCTGCCGCCGAATCCGCAATCGGCCTGGCAATCCTGGTGGTCCTGTTCCGTAACCTGGACACGATCAACGTGGAAGACCTCGACAGCCTTAAAGGCTGATGAGCTCGTCTCGATAACACATAACGAATAAGGTTCAACATGGCGGGGCAAATTTCAACCTCACTCTTACTGGCGGTGCCTCTGGCGCCGCTGGCAGGCTCGGCGATCGCCGGCCTGCTCGGTACCAAGTTCCTGGGCAATGTGGTCGGTCGCAAGGTGTCGCATACGGCGACCATCCTGGGCGTGCTGATCGCGCTGATCATCTCGGTGCAGACCCTGATGGCCACGCTCGACGGCTTCAAGCTGAATGAAGACATCTACACCTGGATGACGGTCGGCACGCTGAAGCTCGCCGTCGGCTTCCAGATCGACACCCTGACCGCGATGATGATGTGCGTCGTGACCTCGGTGTCGCTGATGGTCCACATCTACACGATCGGCTATATGGCGGAAGACGACGGCTACAACCGCTTCTTCTCGTACATCTCGCTGTTCACGTTCGCGATGCTGATGCTGGTCATGTCCAACAACTTCCTGCAGCTGTTCTTCGGCTGGGAAGCGGTGGGTCTGGTCTCGTACCTCCTGATCGGCTTCTGGTATACCCGTCCGACCGCGATCTTCGCCAACATGAAGGCCTTCCTGGTCAACCGTGTCGGCGACTTCGGCTTCATCCTCGGCATCGGCCTGCTGCTGGCCGCGTCGGGTTCGATGAACTACACCGAAGTGTTCGCGCAAGCCGACCAGTTGGCCACCATGACCGTGCCGGGCACCGACTGGCCACTGCTGACCGCCGCCTGCATCTGCCTGTTCATCGGCGCGATGGGCAAGTCGGCGCAGTTCCCGCTGCACGTGTGGCTGCCTGACTCGATGGAAGGCCCGACCCCGATCTCGGCACTGATCCACGCCGCGACCATGGTTACCGCCGGCATCTTCATGGTGTCGCGCATGTCGCCGCTGTTCGAGCTGTCGGATGGCGCACTCTCCTTCATCATCGTCATCGGTTCGATCACCGCGCTGTTCATGGGCTTCCTGGGCATCATCCAGAACGACATCAAGCGCGTGGTCGCTTACTCGACCTTGTCGCAGCTCGGTTACATGACCGTGGCGCTGGGCGTGTCGGCCTACTCGGTCGCCGCCTTCCACCTGATGACCCACGCCTTCTTCAAGGCGCTGCTGTTCCTTGGCGCCGGCTCGGTCATCATCGGCATGCACCACGACCAGGACATGCGCAACATGGGCGGCCTGCGCAAGTACATGCCGATCACCTGGATCACTTCGCTGATCGGTTCGCTGGCCCTGATCGGTACCCCATTGTTCTCGGGCTTCTACTCGAAGGACTCGATCATCGAGGCGGTGCACGCAAGTAACCTGCCGGGCTCGGGCTTCGCCAACTTCGCGGTGCTGGCCGGCGTGTTCGTCACGGCGTTCTACTCGTTCCGTATGTATTTCCTGGTGTTCCATGGCGAAGAGCGTTTTGGCAAGGCACATGCACACGATCATCATGACGATCATGCGCATGCCAAAGCCGCCGCGCACGACCACGCCGATCCGCACGCACTGCACGATTCGGGCGCGCACCATGAGGAAGACGCGCACGACGACCATCACCACCACGGTCTGGCCCCGGGCCAGAAGCCGCACGAGTCGCCTTGGGTCGTGACCTTGCCGCTGATCCTGCTGGCGATCCCGTCGGTCATCGTCGGCTACCTGGCGATCGGTCCTATGTTGCACGGTAACTTCTTCGATGGCGTGATCACCGTCAATCCTGCTCACCCTGCGATGGCGGAACTGGGCGAGATGTTCCATGGCGCCGGCGCGATGGCCCTGCACGGCCTGCAGACCGCACCGTTCTGGCTGGCACTGGCAGGCGTCGTTGCCGCCTACTACTGCTATATGGTCAATCCGCGCGTGCCGGCCTGGTTCTACGCCAAGCTCAAGCCGCTGCACACCCTGCTGGACAACAAGTACTACATGGATGCGTTCAACCAGAAGTTCTTCGCTGGCGGCGCACTCGGCGTGGGCAAGGGCCTGTGGAATGTCGGCGACCGCGGCCTGATCGACGGCCTGGTCGTCAACGGCAGCGCCAAACTGGTGGCCTGGTTCTCGACCATCACCAAGCGCGCGCAGACCGGTTACATCTATCACTATGCGTTCGTGATGATCGTCGGCGTACTGGCAGCGATGCTGTACTTCTTCCCGTTCTGGCGCGGTTAATCACAGGCAGAGATAAAGAAAAATGATGCAGTCAACAATTTCTACGTTTCCACCGTACCTGAGCCTGGCGATCTGGCTCCCGATCCTGTTCGGCGTGCTGGTCCTGGCCATCGGCCGCGACAAGAACGCCGGGATGGTGCGCATGATGTCGCTGGTCGGCGCCGTCGTCAGCCTGCTGCCGACGATCCCGCTGATCGCCAATTTCGACAACGCCGCCCACGGCATGCAGTTCTATGAACAGGCGGCCTGGATCGAGCGCTTCAACGTCTTCTACCGCCTCGGCGTGGACGGCCTGTCGCTGTGGTTCGTGCCGCTGACCGCCTTCATCACCATCATCGTGGTGCTGGCGGCGTGGCAGGTGATCGAAGAGCGCGTGGCCCAGTACATGGGCTCGTTCCTGATCCTGTCGGGCCTGATGATCGGCGTGTTCTGCGCGCTGGACGGCCTGCTGTTCTACTTCTTCTTCGAAGCCACCCTGATCCCGATGTACATCATCATCGGCGTGTTCGGCGGCCCGAACCGGGTGTATGCGGCATTCAAGTTCTTCCTGTACACCTTCTTCGGTTCGCTGCTGACCCTGGTCGCGATCGTCTACCTGTACACCCAGTCGCAAACGTTCGACATCCTGGCCTGGCATCAGTTGCCGCTGACGATGAAAGAGCAGATCCTGATCTTCATCGCCTTCTTCATGGCCTTCGCCGTGAAAGTGCCGATGTGGCCGGTGCACACCTGGCTGCCGGATGCCCACGTCGAAGCGCCGACCGGCGGTTCGGTCGTGCTGGCCGCGATCATGCTGAAGCTGGGCGCCTACGGTTTCCTGCGGTTCTCGCTGCCGATCACCCCGGACGCATCGCAATACCTGGCGCCGGTCGTCATCGGTCTGTCGCTGGTGGCCGTGATCTACATCGGCCTGGTGGCCCTGGTGCAGAAAGACATGAAGAAACTGGTCGCCTATTCGTCGATCGCGCACATGGGCTTCGTGACCCTGGGCTTCTTCATGTTCAACGACCTGGGCGTGCAGGGCGGCCTGATGCAGGCGATCTCGCACGGCTTCGTGTCGGGCGCGATGTTCCTGTGCATCGGCGTGCTGTACGACCGCGTGCACTCGCGTGAAATCGCCGACTACGGCGGCGTGGTCAACACCATGCCGAAGTTCGCCGCCTTCGC
The DNA here is from genome assembly GCF_000315425.1 of Massilia timonae CCUG 45783. Taxonomy (GTDB): domain Bacteria; phylum Pseudomonadota; class Gammaproteobacteria; order Burkholderiales; family Burkholderiaceae_D; genus Telluria; species Telluria timonae. The sequence continues at coordinate 274,692 of NZ_JH992923.1, forward strand.
CGTGCTGTTCTCGATGGCCAATGCCGGCCTGCCGGCGACCTCGGGCTTCATCGGCGAGTTCATGGTGATCCTGGGCGCGGTCGAGTTCAACTTCTGGACCGGCGTCGCATCGGGCACCGCCCTGATCCTGGGCGCGGCTTACTCGCTGTGGATGGTCAAGCGCGTCGTGTTCGGCCCTGTCGCCAACAAGAAAGTCGCCGAGCTGACCGACCTGAACGGTCGCGAGTTCGCCATCCTGTCGGTGCTGGCAATCGCCACCCTGGCGATGGGCCTGTACCCGGCGCCGATCGCCGAGACCCTGCAAGTGTCGGTCACCGACCTGCTTCAGCACGTCGCAGTCAGCAAAGTGCCTCAATAAAACGCCATGAATGAAATGAACTCGACCCTGTTATCGGCTGCCGACACCAATCTGGCGCCGGTCTATGCCGAAATCTTCCTGCTGATCGCGACGTCCGCGATCTTGCTGATCGACCTGTTCCTGAAGGAAGGCAAGCGCAACCTGACCTATGGCCTGTCGCTGCTGGCGATCGGCGGCTGCGCGATCTTTTCCTTTATCGACTTCAACGGCGGCGCGACTGTCTATACGTTCAGTCATATGTACGTGTCGGATCCGATGTCGAACCTGCTCAAGCTGTTCACCTACCTGGCCACGGCCATGACCATCGTCTACTCGCGCCAGTACGCCGGCGACCGCGGCATGATGTCGGGTAACCTGGGCGGCGAGTTCTATTCGCTCGCGCTGTTCTCGATGCTGGGCCAGATGATCATGATCTCGGGTAACAGCATGCTGTCGATCTACCTGGGCCTGGAACTGATGTCGCTGTCGCTGTACGCGCTGGTTGCGCTGCGCCGCGACCACGCGGTCTCGACCGAAGCCGCGATGAAGTACTTCATCCTCGGCGCCCTGGCATCGGGCTTCCTGCTGTACGGCATCTCGATGATCTACGGCGCGACCGGTTCGCTCGACATCAATGCGATCGCCCAGATCACCGCAGCCGAAGGCGCGAATCGCACCATCCTGGTGTTCGGCCTGGTGTTCGTGGTGGCCGGCCTGGCTTTCAAGCTGGGCGTGGTGCCGTTCCACATGTGGGTGCCGGACGTCGTGCAGGGTTCGCCGACCGCCGTGACCCTGCTGCTGGGCGGCGCGCCGAAGATCGCCACCTTCGCCATCGTGATCCGCCTGCTGGCCGAAGCGCTGCCGTCGATGGCCTTCGACTGGCAGCAGATGCTGCTGGTGGTCGCCGTGCTGTCGCTGGCCTTCGGTAACGTCACCGCGATCGCGCAGACCAATATCAAGCGCATGTTGGCGTATTCGACCATCGCGCAGATGGGCTTCGTGGTGCTGGCCCTGGTGGTCGGCAACGTCGACGGCGACACCACCAATGCCGCCGCTGCCTACAGCGCCGCGATGTACTACACCATCATCTACGTGCTGACCACGGTGGGCACCTTCGGCCTGATCATGATGCTGGCGCGCGCCGGCCACGAGGCGGAACTGATCAGCGACTTCAAGGGTCTCGGCAAGCGCAGCCCATGGTTCGCGATTGTCGCCACGATCCTGATGTTCTCGCTGGCCGGCGTGCCGCCGATGGTGGGCTTCATCGCCAAGTACGCCGTGATCCAGGCCGTCGCCAACGCCGGCATGGTGTGGCTGGCCGTCGTGGCCGTGATGTTCTCGCTGATCGGCGCGTTCTACTACCTGCGCATCGTCAAGACGATCTGGTTCGACGAAGCGGTGGACACCGCCGCCATCTCGACCCCGACGGACATGCGCGTCATCATGTCGCTTAACGGCGTCGCCATCGTCGTGCTGGGCATCGTCCCGGGCGGCCTGCTGGCGATCTGCTACAGCGCCATGCAGGCGACCCTGGCGAACTGAGGCTGGCCATATGGATAGCTCGCTGGCCGCATTGCTGGTGATTGCCCTCGCGCTGGCGGGGGCCAATCTGCCGTTCGTGAACGAGCGCCTGTTCGGGCTCGTGCCGGTCCCCGGCGGCAAGGGGGCAGGGGAGCCGCGCAACAAGGTCTTCGCGCTGCGCCTGCTCGAGCTGGTGGTGCTGTACTTCGTGGTCGGCCTGGTCGCCAAGCTGCTGGAATCGCGCATCGGTTCGGTGTTCGTGCAGACCTGGGAGTTTTATGCGGTCACCGGCTGCATGTTCCTGGTGCTGGCGTTTCCGGGCTTCGTGCTGCGGTATATGCGCAAGCGGCGCTAGATTAGTTAGGTAAAGCAAGCACGTCGTTCCCGCGCAGGCGGGAACCTAAGTTTGTCAGCGTATCGATAACGCGAGCACACTTGGGTTCCCGCCTCCGCGGGAAGTCTTTTTTTGCAGTGCCAAAAAAGACGTTTTTGGGCCAACGAATCTGGAAGCAGTGCAGGCTCCGCTGTCAGTGCGTTTGGCTTATGATTCTCACTATCTGCGTATCGTATGGAGTCCATAGTGTCGGATCTGAAAGAAACCCGCATCGACGGCGGCGTCGTCTACGACGGCCATTTCCTGAAAGTCGAGAAAGACCGCATCCGCCTGCCGGACGGCTCGGAGAGCCAGCGCGAGTTCTTCCGTCACCCTGGTGCGGTCGTGATCCTGCCGCTGCTGCCCGACGGCCGGGTGCTGCTCGAGCGCCAGTTCCGCTATCCGAACTCGCAGGTCTTCATCGAATTCCCGGCCGGGAAGATCGACCCGGGCGAAGACCACCTCGAATGCGCGAAGCGCGAGCTCAGGGAAGAAACCGGCTACACGGCGGGACGCTGGCGCTTCGTCTGCACCATCCATAACGCGATCGCCTATTCGGACGAGCACCTCGAGATCTTCGTGGCCGAAGACCTGAGCGCGGGCGAACAGCAGCTCGACGCGGGCGAATTCCTGGAGCTCTTCAGCGCCACCGTGCCCGAGCTGCTCGAGATGGTGCGCAAGGGCGAGATCACGGACGTGAAAACGATCATCGGCACCTTCTGGCTCGAGAAGATCCTGGCCGGCGACTGGACGCCTGCCTGACCATCATGCGGCCGTGTCGGAGCCTGGCCTTGCTGTCGGCCGCGTTGGGGATTCTGGCCGCCGCCCCGGCAGTAGCCCAGGCCCGCACCCCGTTCCAGGCGCAATGCGAGGACACCATCGGCGAGACGATCTCGGTCCTGTCCAGCCGCAGCGAAGGCTACCGCATCGACAACACGCGTTCCTACTTCGACCTGACCCGCCTGAAAGGCAGCGTGCGCCGTGGGTCCTGGGTGCTGGGCCTGACGCATACCGAGGCCCGGGTGAGCATCAAGGTCGGCGGGCGCATGTTGACGGACGGGGCCAGCGGCTACGAATGCGTGGCGCCGCGCATGGACGTCAACCTGTATTACGCGCCGATCGTGATCTATGTCAGCCGCGAGTTTCCGCCGGGATCGTGTTCGTACCGGGAAGTGCTGGCCCACGAGATGCGCCACCTGCAGACCTACCAGGATTTCCTGCCGAAGGCCGAAGCCATCGTGCGCGCCCGCCTGGCGGCGCGCTTCGCCGGCAAGCCGTTGTATGCGCCGATCGGCCAGGCACGATCTCTGCTCCAGCGCGAAGTCGACCGCAGCTGGATGCCCTACATTAAACGTGAGATGGAAAAAGTCGAAGTATTGCAGGCGGCCATTGATACGCCGCAGGAATACGCCCGCCTGGGCAAGGTTTGCGCAGGTGAGGTACAGTCTTTGCTTAGACAGGCATCACGAAGCAGTTCATGACCACCGAACAAGCAAACGAAACGAACACGGCAGTGCAGCAGCATGTCGCCCTCATTCCGGCGGCCGGCGTCGGCGCCCGCATGGCGGCCGGCAGTCCCAAGCAATACCTGGCCATCGGCGCCAAGCCCATGCTGCGTCACACGGTCGACGCGTTTCTATCCAGCCCGCTCATCGCCCACACCTATGTGGTGGTGAGCGCGGACGACCCCTTCATCGACGGCGTGCTGCCCGACGCAAGGGAGCCGGGCAGCCGGGTCACCGTGCTGCGCTGCGGCGGCGCCACCCGCATGGAGTCGATCCGCAACGGCCTGCATGCGCTGGCCGGCGTGCTCGGCGCACAAGACCGCGTGCTGGTGCACGACGCCGCCCGGCCGGGGCTGAACGCCGCGCTGATCGAACGCCTGATCGTCGAGACCGGCGACCACGCGGCCGGCGGCCTGCTGGCGCTGCCGGTGGTCGATACCGTCAAGCGCCGGGGCGACGACGGCGTCGCCACCGTCCCGCGCGACGGGCTGTGGCTGGCCCAGACCCCGCAAATGTTTTCCTACGCGCTGCTGTGCCGCGCGCTCGACGCGGCGCTCGACCCGGCCGCGATCACCGACGACGCCAGCGCCGTCGAGGCGCTGGGCCTGGCCCCGCGACTGGTCGAAGGCCATCCGCGCAACCTGAAAGTCACGCTGCCATCCGACATCCGCATCGCCGAGATGTACCTGGCGCTCGATTCCACCATTTGACCGACACGAACCACACACCATGGCACTCGCATCCTACAACCCCCATCCTCCGTTTCGCATCGGCACCGGCTACGACAACCACGCGCTGGTCGAAGGCCGCAAGCTGATCGTCGGCGGCGTCACCATTCCGCACCGCCTGGGCCTGCTGGGCCATTCCGACGCCGACGTGCTGCTGCATGCGATCATCGATTCGCTGCTGGGCGCGGCTGCGCTGGGGGACATCGGCAAGCACTTCCCGGACACCGACCCGATGTTCGCCGGCGCCGATTCGCGCACCCTGCTGCGCGAAGTCGCGCACCGGGTGTTGAACTCGGGCTACACCATCGGCAATATCGACGCCACCATCATCGCCCAGCAGCCGAAGATGGCGCCGCACATCCCGCTGATGGTCTCGCGCATCGCCGAAGACCTGGGCGTGTCGCCGCAGCAGGTGAACATCAAGGCCAAGACCAACGAAAAGCTGGGTTACCTGGGCCGCGAAGAAGGCATGGCGGCGCACTCGACCGCGCTGCTGATCCGGGCCGCCAACGAGGCGTCTTGAAGCGGTATTGACGGGCTTCGGCAAAGGTCGAAAAGGCAATCTATAATTGCCTGATGACCAACGCCAACCCGACACCGCCGTTCGATCCCTCTCCGCGCGCGGCCTGGACCCTGATCCTGGTCGCCAGCGCCATCATGATGATCACGATGGGCGCGCGGCTGACCAGCGGCCTGTTCCTGTCGCCGCTGAACACCGCGACCGGGCTCGGCGTGGCCAGCATCAGTTTCGTGATGGCGGTGGCCCAGCTGATGTGGGGCGCGGCCCAGCCGGTCTTCGGCGCCGTCGCCGACAAGTACGGGCCGGGCAGGGTGATCGCCCTCGGCGGCCTGATGCTGGCGGCGGGCACCGCCGCCACGCCCTTCGTCGATTCGCAGTGGGCGCTGCTGCTGACCATGGGCTTTCTCTCGGCGGCCGGGGCCGGCGCCGGCAGCTTCTCGATCCTGATCGGCGCTACCGCCCAGCGCCTGCCCGCCGAGCGGCGCGCCTTCGCCTCGGGTTTCATCAACGCCGGCGGCTCTTTCGGCCAGTTCGTGTTCGCGCCGCTGATGGGCGCCATCATCGCCGGCGCCGGCTGGATCTGGGCCATGCTCACCATGGCCGCCGCCACCTTGCTGACCATTCCGCTGGCCTGGCCGCTGCGCGGCAGGAAAGCCGCCGCTGCCTCTCCCGTCAGTCCTGCCGGCGCCGCGCCTGCCGCGTCCCAGCCGGCTCCGCCTTCGGTCTCGCTCGGCCAGCAGCTGCGCCAGGCCATGCGCGACCGCAGCTATATCTGCCTGCACCTGGGCTTCTTCACCTGCGGCTTCCACATCGCCTTCCTGGTCACCCACCTGCCGGGCGAGGTCGCGCTGTGCGGCCTGCCGGCCAGCGTCTCGGCCACGGCCCTGGCGCTGATCGGCCTGTTCAACATCGCCGGCAGCCTGGGCGCCGGGATGCTGGCTTCGCGCTACCGCATGAAGTCGCTGCTGTTCTGGATCTATGCCAGCCGCGCCGTGCTGGTCGCCTTGTACCTGCTGGCGCCGAAGACCGCATGGACCTTCTACCTGTTCGCCGCCGCGCTCGGGGCCACCTGGCTGGCCACCGTGCCGCCGACGGCCGGCCTGGTCGGCAAGCTGTTCGGCGTGCGCTACCTGGCCACGCTGTTCGGCATGACCCTGCTGTCGCACCAGATCGGCGGCTTCTTCGGCGCCTGGCTGGGCGGCCTGGCCATCGTGCACACGGGCGACTACAGCTGGATGTGGTATGCAGACATGGCGCTGGCGCTGGCCGCGGCCCTGGTGAACCTGCCGATCCGCGAAGCGGCGGTGGTGCGCCCGCCCAAGCTGGCGGGGGCCTAGGCGTGGCGCGCGACGCCTGGGCTTACCGCGAGGTGGCGGTCGAATCGGCATTGGATGCGCGCACCGGCAAGCCGCGCATCCGGCCGGTGTCGGGGCAAGCCTTCGCGACCGATATGCGGGTGCAGTGTTCGCGCAGCCTGCTCGATACGGCGCGCTATCCCCTGGGCACGCGCTTCCTGCTGTCGGTGCGCATCTCCGACCGCCAGGGGGGCGAGCCTTTCCTGTATGCCTGGCATGGCGACCCGGTGGCCGTCATGAGCAAGCCGCAGGTGAAGCGCTTCCTGGAGATGTACCGGCGCCTGCGGCTGTAGGCGAAAAAAAAGGCCGCGGAGCGCGGCCGTCGCGGTCTAGTCGACGCTGGGAGGAGGGACGCCGGTCCCGGTGGCCAGCACGAACAGGCTCAGGGCGATGCCGGCGCCGGCGATGGTCGCCAGCAGCGCCGCCGTGCGCGGCCTGGCGTTCTTATGCGAGCGCCAGGCGGCGTCGAGCAGGCCGATGCCGATCACCAGGTTCACGAACAGCATGGCGTCCATGGCCGATCAGTCCCAGTCCAGCGCGCCTTTTTTCCACTCGTAGGCCAGGCCGATGGTCAACAGGCCCAGGAACACCATCATGGCCCAGAAACCGGTCGAGCCGATATCGGTGACGACGACCGCCCACGGCACCAGGAAGGCCACTTCCAGGTCGAACAGGATGAACAGGATCGCGACCAGGTAGAAGCGCACGTCGAACTGCATGCGGGCGTCGCCGAAGGCCTCGAAGCCGCACTCGTAGGCGGACAGCTTCTGTTCATCGGGGCGATGCGGCCCCAGGACGCGGCCCAGGACCTGGGGCGCGACACCGACCAGGATGCCGATGATGATGAACATGAGGACGGGGAAGTATTCTTCGAGGTTCATGGTTCTGCTGCGCGATCAGGCGCGTGGGTTGATAAAGTCGGTAGTGCGGTGTTCCTTCCTGGAACGCTGCGCCGTGTCGGTCCGGCATCGCATGCGGCCCCGACGGGCAAGGTCGGGCCCGATTCTAACTGGATATGATCCTGTTGCCAACCAGGCATTTCCGTGCAGTTACCATGCAGTTGCTGTGTTTACGAGGGTATTTACAGGTGTTTTCCGTGTGCGACGCACCGCGCGAACGAAAGCCGCTATCATCGGAGGTTGGCAAAACGACCTCATCCCATAAAGGAATATCATGGCCTCGAAAAAAATCGCCGTCCTCGTCGGCAGCCTGCGCAAGGACTCGTACACCCGCCGCGTCGCCCATAGCCTGATCGCGCTGGCGCCGCAAGGACTCGAGCTCGCGATCGTCGAGCTGCGCGACCTGCCGCTGTATAACGAGGACGACGAGACCGATCCGCCCCCAAGCGCGTTCGCGGCCTTTCGCGACGCCATCCGCCAGGCCGACGGCATCCTGTTCTGCACCCCGGAATACAACCGCTCGGTGCCGGGCGCGTTGAAGAACGCGATCGACGTCGGCTCGCGCCCCTACGGCAAGGCGGCCTTCGCCGACAAGCCCTGCGCCATCGTCAGCGTCTCGCCGGGCGCGCTGGGCGGTTTCGGCGCCAACCACCACCTGCGCCAGATGCTGCCGTTCCTGAACATGCCGACCATGCCGGCGCCGGAAGCCTATGTCGGCGGCGTCGCCGGCAAGTACGAGGGGGATGAGCTGGTCGACGAATCGTCGCGCGCCTTCTTCCAGAAATTCATGGCCGCCTTTGCCGCCTGGGTGGAGCAGCATGCCAGATAAGGGTTCGCCTTCGCCGGCGGGACTCGACCCCAGATGATCCGCGCGACCGACAGCAAGATCGACAGCAAGTTCGTGCCGACGCCGCCGCGCGACCTGCCCACGCTGCTGGGCCGACCGCCGGACGGCTGGCGCGCGCGCATGTTCGACGTCATCTTCGGCACCGACACCCCGGCCGGGCGCCGCTTCGACATCGTGCTGGTGATCCTGATCCTGCTCAGCATCCTGGTCGTGATCCTCGACAGCGTGCCGGCCATCTACAGCCAGTATTCAGGCGTGACCTCGGTGCTCGAATGGGGCTTCACGCTGCTGTTTACGATCGAATACATCGCGCGCCTGGTGTGCGTGCAGCGCCCGCTGCGCTATGCGCGCAGCTTCTACGGGATCATCGACGTGGTGTCGGTGCTGCCGACCTACCTGTCGCTGCTGCTGCCCGGCAGCCAGGTGTTCCTGGACGTGCGCATCCTGCGCCTGCTGCGCGTATTCCGCATCTTCAAGCTGACCCTGTACATCGAGGAATACACGCGCCTGGGCGAAGCCCTGGTCGCCAGCCGGCGCAAGATCATGGTGTTCCTGTCGGTGGTGCTGATGCTGATCCTGATCCTCGGCACCGTGATGTACGTGGTCGAGGGGCCGGAGAACGGCTTCACCAGCATTCCGATGTCGATGTACTGGGCCACGGTGACCATCACCACCGTCGGCTACGGCGACATCGTGCCGCACACGCCGGTGGGCAAGGCGATCGCCTCGTTCATGGTGCTGCTGGGCTGGGGCATCCTGGCGGTGCCCACGGGGATCGTCTCGGCCGAGATGACGTCGCAGAAGATGTCGCGCCACGCCCCGCGCGGCACGCCGCGCCAGTGCGGCGCCTGCGGCAGCGGCGACCACGATCCGCGCGCCCACTTCTGCAAGGATTGCGGCGCGCCGCTGGCGCCGGCGCAAGGGTAGCGCTACGCGCACCGCGCACCATGACGGCGTGCGGTGCACCGCGATCGCTCAGGCCATGGCGGCGTGCTGCGTGAACCGCGACGGTGCATGCATCGGTGCATGCACCGGTGGGCGCGGCGGCGCCGGGCGCGCCAGCGTGACCGGCGGCGGGACGGCGGCGTCGCGCTCGAGCCAGTAATTGAACTGGCCGAAGCTGGGCAGCGCGCCGGCGTCGACGTCCTGGAAGAAGTCCTCCAGCATCTGGCGATAGGCGGCGCGGCGCGAGAAGCCGTCATGGCTGGCCGCATAGCGCGCGGCGGCGGCGCGGAAGATCGCGCGCATCCGCTCGTCGGCATTGGTGCCGGTGCCGACGCCCTTGCGCGGGCGTCCGCGCTTGATGCCGGCCGTGACCGCGCGGGTGCGGCCCGGCGCGCCCGAATTGCCGTAGTCCGGCAGCAGGGCGTCGGGCGTCTGGCCGCGCTCCCAGTAGCGGCGCAGGTAGCGCAGGATGCTCGATTTCGACATGCCGTGGGCGGCGGCGTAGGCGGCCATCAGCGTGGCGCGCTGGCGCGGATCGTACAGTGCGTGGCGGTCGGCGTGCAGGGCGCGCACGGCCGACCAGGCCTTGGCCTGCAGGTTCAGGTAGCCCTGCGGCACCGGTTCGCGCGGCGGCGCCGCCGCGAACGGGTCGACCAGCAGGCGCCGCGCCTGGCCGGACGCCAGCGCTTCTTCCAGCACCGCCAGCGGCGTCGGCTCGGGCATGGCCGCATGGCTGCCCAGTTGATAGGTCCAGGCCAGCGCCCGCGGCTTGTCGATCCACAGCACGCGGACCGTGCGCCCGGGCGTGCCCGCGAATTCGACTACATCGTTCTGTCCAATCATCTTTACCTCCCACAAAGCCCTTGGAATCCAGGGTGCTTTCTGACATGCAAGGATCGGGCCAGCCCGAATATCAGGGAGCCTGCACGTTTGGTGCACCTCAACTGTGCAGGAACGGTAGCGCTTTAATGTTCGTTGTTCGTGCCCAGGCACGCGACTCATTCATTTCACGTTCAATTCCACTCAAAGAGAGGCTTTGCATGTATCCGTTTCCGCAATCCGTGACGCCGGCCGTGCGCACCCACCTGGACGCCCAGACCGCCTTCGTCAACGACATGTCCAAATCCCTGTTCCGTTCCTTCCAGCAGATGTGTGAACTCAACATCCAGCTGGCCCAGACCATGCTCGAGGAGACCACGCTGGCCAGCCAGCACGTGCTGAATGTCGACCGCCAGTCCGAACTGCTGGGCGCGGCCTCGGCGCGGGCCCAGCCGGCCACCGAAAAGCTGCGCGCCTACCAGCAGCACGTTTCGCGCCTGGCCACCGACGCCCAGGTCGAGCTGGCGCGCGTGGCCGAGCAGCACGTGCAGGCCACCACCCGCACCGCGCGCGCCGTGGTCGACGAGGTGGCGCGCACCTCGGCCGAGGAAACCGAGCGCGGCATTCGTAGCCAGCAGGAGGCGCTGCGCACCATGACCGACCCGTTCACGCGCGCCGATGGTGCAGGCAACGCGCGCGCCGACGGCGCGGCGCAGCCGGCCCAGCAGACCAGCCAGCAGGCGGCCCAGCAGACCACGCAGGCGCTCCAGGCCGGCCAGCAGGGACGCCAGGCGCTGGCGACACACTGATCAGCGCGGCGCCGTCGCCTGGCCGTGCGCCAGGGGCGGCATGCCTCCCGTTCTCGCCTCTGGCGCCAGGCCGAACAGCGGGCGCACCCAGCGCATACGGCGCACGGCTTCGTACAGCGCGAAGCTGCCGGTCGCGGTCAGGACCATCAGCAGCAGGGCCTCGACGCCGGGCGCCAGGCCCAGCGGCTTGAAAGCATGGGCCATCACGACGATCAGGGTCTGGTGCGCGATATAGACCGGGAACACCGCATCGGTCAGGTAGCGGCGCGCCGGCCCGTCGCGGTCCAGGTGGCGGCGCGCGAAACCGCAGGCGGCGAGGATGGCGCTCCAGGCGCACAGCGCATACACGCAACGCATCACGGGGACCCAGAACGCCATCATCTGCGCGCTGTGTTCATGGTGCGGGGCGGCGTGCCAGGCCACGAGTGCGGCCCATCCGGCCAGCGCAATGCCGAGGGCGCTCCAGCGCACGCTCTCCATGTGTTCCCACACCGGGCGGCTGCGCGCCACCAGGGCGCCGAGCAGGAACATCGGCAGGTAGGTGGCGTGATTGAACCAGTCGTCGACCAGGGCGTGGGTGCTCGGGAAGCGGTCGGCCAGCAAAATGCGCACGATCGCCAGGAACAGCGCCGGCAGCGCGATCAGCTGCCAGCCGCGCACCATGCCGGCGCTGCGCGCGGCCAGCGCCTCGATGCGGGCGTTGCCCAGCAATGCCGCGCAGGCGGCCAGCACCAGCGTGTACACCCACAGGTAGGCGACGAACCACAGGTGGTTCCAGGTCGGCAAGACCAGGCAGCCGTCCTGGCAGAAGCCGCCGTAGCCGACGAGGTACAGGCGCATGAACGCCATGAAACCGTCGGCGTAGCCAAGCTTTTCGACCACCTCCAGCCAGGGCTGCGGCGGCACGATGACCAGCATGCCGAACAGCAGCGGCAGCAGCAGGCGCAGGCTGCGCCGGCGCACGAAGGTCCCCGGCGCCATCTTGCGCAGCAAGAAATGCGAGGCCGCGCCGGCCACGAAGAACAGCAGGCTCAGGCGCCACGGCGAGGACAGCAGCATGAACGGTTCCGGACCGGCGCCGGCATGCGGACTCTTCACGTGCCAGCCCCAGCTCACGTAGTACATGCCCACGTGGTAGGCGATCAGAACGAAGAAGGCCAGGATGCGGACCCAGTCGAGGAAATACAGGCGGTGATTGCCGGCGGAAGTGGTTGGCTGCATGGCGCGCTCTGGTGATGATGGAGACGCCAGCATCGCGCGCAGGCGGGATCGCTGCCAGCGCCAGGGGGCGAACCGGGCCTTACGTGGGGCGAGCCGGGTCCAGGCGTGCGAGCAGGGCGGGGCGGTGCTGGCGGCTGCATGGCACCCGCGCGCCGCTGCGCAGCACCAGTTCGCAATCGCCCTTGTCGAGCGGTTCGATGCGCACGATGGCCGACAGGCGCACCGCCGCGCGCCGGTGGCAGCGCATGAAGGCGCTTCCCAGCTGGCCGAGCAGGGCGCCGAGGGTCTGGCGCAGCAGCGGGGCGCCGGCGCACGTGTGCAGCGCCACGTAGTTGTCGGCCGTCTCGAGCCACTCGATATCGGCCACCTGCACCACGCGCGTCGCGCCGCGTTCGCTCACCAGCAACTGGCGCCGCCAGGCGCGCGCGCAGCCGTTCGAGCGCCCGGTGCAGGCGTTCCTGGTCGAAGGGCTTGAGCAGATAGTCCACCGCTTCGCTGTCGAAGGCGCGCAGCGCATAATCCTCATGGGCGGTGACGAACACCACCAGCGGCGCCGGCGCCGGCAGCGAGGCGGCCAGGTCGATGCCCGAGAGCTCCGGCATCTCGATATCGAGCAGCAGCGCATCCGGCCGTTCGCTCTCGACCATGCGCAGGGCCTCGACGCCATCGACCGCTTCGCGCACCGACGCGATGCCTGGCGCCAAAGCCAGCATGCGGCGCAGCCGGTCGCGCGCCGGGCGTTCGTCGTCGACGATCAGCACGTGCATGGCAGCCTCATTTCCGCGCGCACGCCAGCCGGCGCCAATGCGACCAAGGCCAGGCTCGCGTGTTCTCCGTGCAGGGCGGCCAGCCGCGTGCGCAGGTTGGCCACCGTGATGCCGGGCGCGCTCGATTCTTCCAGCATGCCGCCGTCGTCCTCGACCCGCAGCACCATGGCGCCGCCGTCGACGGCGGCCGCGACCCGGATCGCGGTCGCCTCGCGGCGCCGTCCAACGGTGTGCTTGAACACGTTCTCGAGCAGCGGTTGCAGGCTGATGGCGGGCAGCATCACGTCAAGCACGGCCGGGTCGACGTCCCACGCCAGCGTCACCCGTCCCTCGAAGCGCTCGGCCATCACCGCCGCATAGCCCTGGGCCAGGCGCAGCTCGTCGCGCGCCACGTCGGTATGCATCAGGGAAGAGATCGTGTTCAGCGCGTTGAACAGGAAGTGCGGCTGCATCTGGCGCGTCAGGCGTTCGAGCTGGGCTTCGCGCAGCAGCGCGCCGGCCTGCTCGGCGCGCACGCGCTCCTTCATCATTTCGCGGTAGGACAGGAGGCCGAAGCCGATCGTCGTGAACAGGCCGAAGAACACCGAGATCTTGAGCGCCTCGTAGACGAAGACGTCGGACCAGGGTTGGTGTTCGTAGCGGACGCCGGCCAGCGCATAGATGCCGTGCCGGATCGCGAACACGATGGGCGTGAAGCCGAACCAGTACAGCGGCAGCCAGCGAAGTTGCCGGCCGAACCAGCGCCGGGGCGTGGCGACCAGCGCATCGTCGCCGCTGCTTGACCGGCGCTGGACCAGGAACAGGAGCGTCGCCACCACCGCGGACGAGGTCTCCCACAACACCGGTTGCCATAGGGCCGTGCCGCCGTCGCGCCGATAGTCTTCCAGCGCGACCAGCACCATCAGGCTCCAGAACAGCATCCAGGCAATGCCGGCGACGATGAGGCTGCGGTTTGCGCGGTGTGAAAAAGAGGGCACGGATGGGTTCCATCTGAGAAAGACCCGATCATCGTGCATCGGCCCACGCTTGTCAAAACGGCGCGCCGTGGTAAATGTGACAATTGGTGACCATTGCCGTGCCTGCAAGCCCATCGTGCGACAATGGGCCATGAACATTCCTGGTCACCACAGCGACGATTCCGATAACCGGCGCCAGATGCGGGCCCTGCTTGCGGCCCATGACTGGTCGTCGAGTCCCATGGGCGAGCCGGGCGGCTGGCCGGTCGAGCTGCGGGTGGCGCTCGACCTGATGCTCGATGCGCCCCATCCGACCCTGGTGTGCTGGAGCGAGCGTTACCTGATGCTGTACAACGACGCCTATGCGGCGCTGCTCGGCCATGCCCATCCGGGCGCGCTCGGCAGGCCGCTGAGCGAGGTCATGCCGACCATGTGGCCCGAGGTCAAGCCGCTGGCCGACGCCGCCATGGCGGGACGGCCCGGCCATGTCGAGGACTTGTGCGTGACGCTGCCGCCGGGAGACCAGGAATGCCAGCGCTGGTTCGCCGCATCCTACGTGCCCTTGCGCGGCCTCGACGGCGTGGCGGGCGGTTTCGTTCATACCGCTTTCGAGACCACCGGCCGGGTGCTCGAGGCGCGCCGCGCCGATCAGGCGCGGCGGGCGAGCGATGCGCGCTTGTCGGCCCTGTTCGACAGCCTGCCGGTCGGGGTCGGCGTCAGCGACGCCAGCGGCGTGATCGTGCTGGCGAACGACGCGATGGAGCGTTACCTGCCGACGCGCCGCATGCCGTCGCGCGATGAGCGCGGCTTCGCGCGCTGGACGATATTCGACGAGGATGGCGCGCCGGTGGCGCGCGAGGATTTTCCCGGCGCCCGCGCCCTGCGCGGCGAGCGCGTCGTGCCGGGCATGGAGGCCTTGTACCGCGAGGACGACGGTCGCGAGGTCTGGACCCATATCAGTTCGGTGCCGATCCGCGATGCCGATGGACAGGTCAACGGCCAGGTCTCGGTGGTCACCGACATCGACCGCGTCAAGCGCGCCGAGGCGGCCTTGCGCGAGTCCGAGGAAAAATACCGCAAGCTGTTCGAGGAGGTCGATGAAGCCTTCTGCATCCTGGAAGTGAAATTCGACGCCGGCGGCGCCCCCTGCGACCTGGTGTTCATCGAAGTGAACCCGATGTTCGCGATCCAGAGCGGCATTCTTGACGCCAAGGGACGCTCGGTGCACGAGCTGGCGCCCGGCCTCGAATCGGTCTGGCTGGAACGCTACGGCGCGGTGGCGCGCACCGGCGAATCGATCCTGTTCGAGGAATATTCGCCCAAGCTCGAACGCTGGTTCGAGGTCAACGCCTCGCGCATCGGCGCGCCCGAGGCGCGCCACGTGGCGCTGGTGTTTCGCGACACCAGCGAACGCAAGCGCATCGAGGAAGACATGCGGCGCCTGGCGCGCGAGGCTTCGGAGGCGAGCCGGCGCAAGAGCGAGTTCCTGGCGGTGCTGGCGCACGAGCTGCGCAACCCGATGGCGACCATCCGCACCGGCCTCGAGATCATGCGCCTGCGCGCCGACAATCCGGACACCCTGGCGCGCGTGCGCGAGATGCTCGAGCGCCAGACCCACCAGCTGTCGCACCTGGTCGACGACCTGCTCGACGTCGCCCGCGTCAGCAGCGGCAAGATCGAGATCCGCAAGCAGCTGGTCGACCTCAACCGGGTGGTGACGAGCGCGGTGGAGACCAGCACTGCGGTCATCCAGGGCGCGCGCCACCGGCTCGACGTGCGGCTCTGGCACGAGCCGCTGTTGCTGGACATCGACCCGATCCGCGTCGCCCAGGTGGTGAGCAACCTCTTGACCAATGCCGCCAAGTACACCCCGCCCGGCGGCGACATCCGCCTCGACGTGAGCAAGGGCGCGAGCGGGGCGGCGGGCGAGGCCACGGGCATGGCGATCGTCGCGGTGAGCGACAGCGGCGTCGGCATCCTGCCCGAGCACCGTGAGGCGATCTTCGAGATGTTCAGCCAGGTCGGCGACCATGGCGGCCTGGCCCAGGGCGGGCTGGGCATCGGGCTGTCGCTGGTGCGCCAGCTGGTGGCCCTGCACGGCGGCCGCATCGAGGTGGACAGCGCCGGCGCCGGCCAGGGCAGCACCTTCACCGTGCGCCTGCCGCTCGGCGCGCGACCAGGCGCCGGGCCGGACGAGGTCTTGTCCGAGGCGCGCCAAGAGCAGCGCGCGGTCCCGCGCCGCAGTTTTCGCATCCTGGTGGTGGACGACAACACCGATGCCGCCGAGAGCCTGTCGCTGCTGCTGCAGATGAACGCCCACGAGATCCGCAGCGCGACCAATGGCCGCGACGCGCTGGCGCTGGTGCGCGACTTCACGCCCGACATCGCTTTCCTCGACATCGGCATGCCGGGCATGAACGGCTACGAGCTCGCGGCGCGGCTGCGCGCGCTGCCGGCGCTGGCGCGCACGGTCATCGTCGCCGTGACCGGCTGGGGTTCCGACGAAGACCAGTTGCGCGCGCGCGAAGCCGGTTTCGACCACCACTTCACCAAGCCGATCGCGGCCGGGACGCTGAGCCGGCTGCTGGGCCAGCTCGGCTAGCGCGCCCGCTTACCGTTCAGTTGCCGCTCAGCTGCCATTCAGTTGCCACCGCTACGCTCGGCGTCGATCTCCTTCTTCATCGCCCCCACCTGGTCGATGTAATCGGCCACCGGCACGTCCGGGCTGGCGCGCAGCTCGGGCGGCAGCAGCACCGGCATGTACAGCTCGTCGGCGGTGCGGCCGTGGCGCTGCATGTTCCCGGCCAGGATCAGGCTCGACACCAGGAGCGCCAGCGCGCCGCAGGCCAGGCGCAGCCGGCGCCGGTACTGCGGCGTGACGGTGGCGAGGTGGAAGTAGACCGCCACCGCCACCGTCGCCACCGCCGCGTGCGAGGCATACGCGGTCAGCCATTCGAGCGACCAGGCATAGGCCACCACGCTGGCCAGCAGGCGCAGGCCCACCAGCGCCGCCAGCGCGCAGCCATAGATGAACAGGTGGCGCCCGAGGCGCGCGCGGCGCCCGAACAGGCGGTTGCCGAAGGCCCACAGGCCGGCCCAGGCCAGGCCGATGCCGCTGGCCGCGGCCGGGAACAGGGCATAGCGCTCCAGGTCGTTGCTGGCGTCGGTCAGCCAGGCCACCAGCAGCGCCGCCAGCACGGCCAATACGATGCCGGCGCCGCCCGGCAGCATGCCTTCCCAGCCGTGCATGGTGCGATCGACCATCTCCGGCGCGACCCGCTGCGCGGCGCCGCGGATGCGCAGCGAGGTGTGGCCCATGCGCACCACGGTGTCGCCGTCGAGCGCCAGTTCGTCCTTGATGCGCCGGCTCTTGTGCACGATGCCGTTGCGGCTGCCGAGGTCGCGCAGCCGCAGGCGGCCATCCGGCCCGGCTTCGACCACGGCGTGGTGGGCGGCCGCGTAATCGTCGTCGACGATGAAGTCGTTGTCGTAGGCGCGGCCCATGCGGATCGGCAGCGCCGCCACGCGGTGGCGGTGCAGCACCTCGCCGTTGCGGGCCAGGGTCTCGATGGTCCACGGGCCGCGCAGCGACTCGGCGCTCATTGGCCCGCCGGTCGGCGCGCTGGTCGGGGCGCCCGTCGGCCTGTCCAATGGCTGGCTGGTGTGCTCGCTCATCGCCGTCCACTCCGCCCGAAGGCGCCCAGGTAGGCGCGCGTGACGCGCAGGCCGTTTTCGTAGGAGACGCCGGACACGTCCAGGCGGCTCTGCAGGCTCGATTGCGAGGCGTCCGTGCTGGCCGTGAGCAGGGTGAAGTTGTACAGGCCCTCGAACTTGCGGTAGGCGCGCACGCAGGTGACGGCGCGCAGCGGCAGGGTCCGGGTATGCACGAAGCGCTCGGTGCAGAACGGCTTGGTCAGGCGCGGGTCGCCGGTGCTGCCCAGGTTGTTCACCTGGAAGGTGTCGCTGGCGAGCGTCGCGAAGCGCATCGGGTCCATGGTGCCGCTGCGGATGTACTGGTGGGTCATGGCCACGTTGCCGGTCTGCTGGACGTCCGACACGAACACCGCCGACTGCATCACGCAGCTCATCGAGTCGGTGCTGTAGACCGCGCCGCGGGCATTCGAACGCCCCCAGCAGCGCACCTCGCCCGATTCGCGCACCGGCACCAGGTACTGGCCCATGCCCTTGAGCGTGAGGGGTTCCTCGAGCAGCTTGTCGACCATATTGCCCTGGTGCGCCAGCAGCTGCTTGCCGATCAGCGGATTGAAGTCGGCCGGCGGGGCGGCCTGCTCGGCCACCTTGCGCAGCAACTCCTGCGCATGCTTGACCGGCACCAGGAAGCTGACCGATTCGCCGTCGCGCCGGCGCGAGACGTTGATGCCGGCCACGGTGCCGCTGGCGGTCACGCTCGGCCCGCCGCTCATGCCCGAGTTGATCGGGCCGGAAAAGATCAGGCGATCGTAGAAGCTGCGCGTGAGCACGCCGTTATACGCCCCTTCCGAGATCGCGAAGCCCAGGTCGAGCGGATTGCCGAGCGAGTACAGGCGCTGCCCCTGGCGCAGCCGCACCGGCTGCTCGGGCACCTTGAAGAAGCCGCTGCCGTTGCGGTTGATGCGCACCACGGCCAGGTCGTGCAGCACGTCGACCGCCATCAGCTCGACCGGGCCGGTATTGCCGTCGGTGTCGATGTATTCGGCCGTATAGATCGCGGGGTCGAGCGCCATCTGCGACACCACGTGGTAATTGGTCAGCGCCAGGTTGCTGGTGCCGACCAGGAAGCCCGAGCCGACCGTCGACTGGGTGCGGCCGTTCTTGAGCAGCATGCGGATCTGCAGCAGGTCGCCGCGTGCGGAATCGTACAGGTCCTGGGCCGCCAGCGAAGGCTCGGGCAGGGCGTCCTGGGCCTCGGTCTCGCCCGGCAGCGGCGCGTTCGGCGTGGCCGCGGGCGCGGTATCGACCGGCATCTGGGGCGCGCCGATGGCGGCGCCGGTGCCGACGCCGGCCGTGTTCTGGCTCGCGCGCGGCGCCGTTTGCGCCAGATTCTGCGGCTGGGGCTGGGCAGCGGCCGGCGGCGACGTCGCCTCGAGGGCGGCGCCGACGGCGATGCAGGTCAGCAGGAGTGCCAGGACAGCTCGTTTCATGCAATAGTTTGATGGCAGTATGAAATACTATCTTGCCACTGGATCAACGAGCGTTGCGCGCGTTAGCGCACGTTTACGGCAATGTCGGCGTCGATTCAGGGGTATTGGCCGGTTCGACCAGTGCCTTTTCGCCCTGTTCGACGGCGGTCAGCGGCGCCATCATGTGGCCCAGCTTGGCCTGCTTGGTGTTCAGGTAGCTGTTGTTGTAGGCATTGCGGTTGACCAGCAGCGGCACGCGCTCGGCGACCGTGACGCCGATGCGGTTCAGGGCGTCGATCTTGCGCGGGTTGTTGGTCATCAGGCGCACCGACTTGATGCCGAACTGTTCCAGCATCGGCCGGCACAGCTCGTAGTTGCGGGCGTCGGCATGGAAGCCCAGCTGCAGGTTGGCCTCGACCGTGTCGGCGCCGGCTTCCTGCAGGCGGTAGGCGCGGATCTTGTTGACCAGGCCGATGCCGCGGCCTTCCTGGCGCAGGTAGAGCAGGATGCCGCGGCCTTCCTCGGCGATGCGCTGCAGCGCGCCTTCGAGCTGGGCGCCGCAGTCGCAGCGCTGCGAGAACATCACGTCGCCGGTCAGGCATTCGGAGTGCACCCGCGCCAGCACCGGCTCGCCGGTCGACAGGTCGCCCAGAGCCATCGCCAGGTGTTCCTTGCCGGTGGCCGGCTCGACCCAGGCGTGCAGCGTGAACTGGGCCCACGGCGTCGGCAGCGCGCACGAGGTGGCATAGTCCAGCAGGGAAGGCGGGGTGAGGGCGGCGGTGGCTTGCATGACGGTGTTTCCAATCGATGTACTTATAGCCGTCAAGTTTACCGGAAATCGGGCATGGCCGTGCGGAATCACCCGCTTTTCGCCGGCCCCGGGCGGCGTCTGCGCCAAGAGGCGGAGAGCGCTTGGCGAACGGTCGAGCTGCGCGGATGACCAAGTTTCGTATTGCCAAGCACCATTGTCACCGTGGTACGCTCCGTATTAACGATCGTCCCAGGTGCCTCCATGCCGCATTCCCGACCTTTCCTGCATCGCTTGAGCCCGCGCGGCCTCGGCGCCTGGCTCGCGCTCGCGTTCTCGGCGCTGACCGTGGTCCTGACCCTGCTGCTGGTCGAGGTGGTCGAGCGCGCCGCCACCGACCAGGTCAAGAGCAGCATCGGCAGCGGGCTGGGCGAGATGGCAATGCAGACCGCCGACAAGCTCGATCGCGGCATGTACGAGCGCTATCGCGAGGTGCGGCTGATGGCGCGCCGCAGCGACCTGATGGCGCCCGGCACCTCGCATGCCGAACGGCGCCGCATCCTGGGCGACATGCAGTCGACCTACGGCTACTACGAATGGATCGGCATGGCCGCGCTGGACGGCACGGTCCTGGTCGAGGCGCGCGGCCTGCTGGAAGGGAAGAACGTGGCCAAGCGGCCGTGGTTCATCAATGCCCTGAAGGGCACCTACGTCGGCGACGTGCACGAGGCGGTGCTGCTGGCCAAGCTGCTGCCGGTGCAGGAAGGCGAGCCGCGCCGCTTCGTGGACGTCGCCTTTCCCTGGATGGACGCGAACGGCAAGCCGGCCGGCGTGCTGGGCACCCACCTGTCGTGGGAGTGGGCGCGCGACGTCGAGCGCTCGATCATCGCGCCGGTCCAGGCGCGCAACCGGGTGCAGGCCCTGATCGTCAGCGCCGAAGGCGTGGTGCTGCTGGGGCCCGAAGGCCTGCAGGACACCAGGGTCGACCTGGCCAGCCTGGGCGAGGCGCGCCAAGGGCGCACCGGCTACGCGATCGAGCGCTGGGACGACGGGCGCGACTACCTGGTCGGCTACGCCGCCACGCGCGCGGTGGGCGACTACCCGGGCCTGGGCTGGCACGTGCTGGTGCGCCAGGACCTCGAGGACGCCTACCGCCCGGTGCGCGAGCTGCGTGCACGCGCCTTGTGGAGCGGCGCCGCGCTGGCGCTGCTGTTCTCGCTGGCCGGCCTGCTGCTGGCGCGCCGCATCACGCGTCCCCTGCAGGCCCTGGCCGCGTCGGCCGACCGCCTGCGCCGCGGCGACAGCCAGGAGCTGGTGCCGGCGCGGCGCGAGTATACCGAAGTGCGCCAGCTCTCCGGCGCGCTCAATGCGCTGGTGACGGCGCTGGTGCAGCGGCGCGCCGAGCTGCAGGCGCTGAACGACACCCTCGAACAGCGGGTCGAGCAGCGCACCCTGGAACTGGAGCGCGCGCTGGCCTCGGTGCGCTCCAGCGAGCAGCGCATGGCCACCATCGTCGGGGCGGCGCAGGACGCCTTCATCGCGGCCGACCAGCGCGGCATGATCCTCGACTGGAATCCGGCCGCCGAGCGCATGTTCGGCTGGAGCCGCCACGAGGCGGTCGGCTGGCCGCTGGCCGAGATGATCCTGCCGGAGCGCTACCGCGCCAGCATCGCCAAGGCGCTGCGCGGCTTCCACCAGGGCGCGGCGTTTTCGTATGACCGGCGCCTGGAGCGGATCGTGGTCAACCGCCAGGGCGCGGAATTCACGGTCGAGACCACGGTGGCGCTGGCGGGCGAGGGCGCGGACGCCTTCTTCAGCATCTTCCTGCACGACATCTCCGAGCGCAAGAAGGTCGAGCGCATGAAAAGCGAATTCGTGTCCACCGTCTCGCACGAGCTGCGCACGCCGCTCACCTCGATCCACGCCTCGCTGTCGCTGCTCGACACCGGCATGGCCGGCGAATTGCCGCCGGACGTGGCCAAGCTGCTGCACATCGCCAGCCAGAGCTGCGACCGCCTGATGCGGATGGTGAACGACCTGCTCGACATCCAGAAGATCGAGGCGGGCCAGATGGAATACCGGCGCAGCGTGCAGCCGCTGGCGCCGGTGCTGCGGCACGCGACCGAGGCGATGGAGGGCCAGGCGCGCCAGGCCGGCGTCGCGCTGCGGCTCGACCTGCCGCCGGGCGCCGAAGGGGTACAGGCCGCGATCGACCATGACCGCCTGGTGCAGGTGCTGAGCAACCTGCTGTCGAACGCGATCAAGTTCACGCCGTCCGGCCAGACGGTGACGGTGGGCCTGGCGCAGCGGCCGGGCTGGGCGCGCCTGAGCGTGACCGACGAGGGGCCGGGCATCCCGCCCGCGTTCCAGGCGCGCGTGTTCGAACGCTTCGCCCAGGCCGACGCCCACGACAGGCGCCAGCGCGGCGGCACCGGGCTGGGGCTGAGCATCAGCAAGGCGATCGTCGAGGAGCACGGCGGCACGATCGGCTTCGAGACCCGGGCCAGGCTGGGGACGCGGTTTACGGTGGAGTTGCCGCTGGGATGATTGGCATGGCCGTGCGCGCGAACTAGCGCAGCGCGTGCACCGCCATCCCGCCGAAGCTCTTCCACGCGCCAAAGGACTGTTCAAGCCGCGGCAGCAGGCGCATCAGCGCGGGCTTGTCGAAGTGGAAGGTGGTGGCCGAGCCGGCGATCTCGCGCCGGTCGGCCAGCGCGTAGGCCTGCGCCTCGTCCTGGGCCGCGGGCACCTGCAGCAGCATCAGCACCTTCTGGCCGTCGAGGTCGAACATCAAGAGGTCGCCTTTGGCGCCCGGCCCCAGGCGCCGGTATTGGCGTTCCACGCCGGCGCCGGCCGGTCCGGCCTCGAGCGCGATGCGCACCCGCTTGCCGTGCTGGACACCCCAGTCCAGGAAGGGCGCCGCATGGCGCCGTATCTCATCGGGGTCGGTGCGGTAGGTGCGCACCGTCAGCGCATCCACATGGCGCGCCAGGCCGCGCAGCAGCGCGTCCTCGCCGCTCCAGGCGGCCGGCGCCACGGCCTCGAGCCGCATCGTGCCGGCGGCCCCGCGCAGCGCGGCCAGCAGGTCGAGGTAATGGTTGTCGCGCGCCGCCTTCGGCAGCTTGTCGGGATCGAGCAGTTGGGGCTGGACGTCGAACTGGACGCCCTTCAGGCGCGCGCGCGCGCCGGCCTGCGCGTTATAGGCGGCATAGGCGCGCATGCGGCCGACGGCGTCGGCGCGCGCGGTCGGCAGGATCAGGTCCGGCCCAACCTCGAAGGCGGTCACCGCGATGCCGCGGCTGTCCGCCTGGCGCACGAAGGCCGCCAATGCCTGCGGCTCGGCGACCGTGCCGGCGCGCACCGGCACGTTGATGAACAATTCGCCCATGCCTTGCTCCGCGGCCCAGTCGAGCATGGCGTCGGCGCGTTCGCGCCAGGCGTTCGGGCTCCAGGCCCAGGTGGCGCGCGGCGCGCGGCGGCGCACGTCGGCGGCGTCGAGCGGGGCTTGCGTGGCCAGGCCCGGCTGCGAGGCGGGCAGGGGCGGCGGCGCGCCCAGCGTGTGGCCGGTGACGGTGAACTCCTTGCCGCTTTGTTCGCCGCGCAGCAGGATCGTCTCGCCCGGCGCCGCGTCCAATGGCAGGAAGTGCAGCGCCTGGACGCCGCTGGCGGCCACCTTGAGCGGCACGGCGCGGCAGCCGGGGTCGGGCTTGCCCGGCGCTTCGGTGACGATGGCGCGCATGCGGGCGCCCATGGCGGTGGTGTAGTCCTCGGTCACGGCGCCGGGCGAGGCGAGCGGAGCGCCGGGGCACAGCAGCAAGGTGGCGGCCTGGGCCGGCAAGGACAGCGATGACAGCAGAAGCGGAAGCAGGAAAATGGAGCGCGACATGCCCCGAGTGTAAGCGAGCCGGACGATTCGCAGCGCCCGCTTAGGGATACTCAGGCGGCCGGCAACAGCAGGCGCCGCACGCGCGCCAGCAATTCGTTGGGCTGGAACGGCTTGCTGACGAAGTCGTTGGCGCCGGCGTCGAGCGCGCGCACGGTGTCGCGCTCGGTGTTCTTGGCGGTCAGCATGAGGATGGGCACCGCCGCCCACTCGGCGCGCGCACGGGCCAGGGCGACGATCTCGAAGCCGTCGAGATGGGGCAGCATCACGTCCATCAGCACCAGGTCGGGAATTTCCGGACTGGCGGCCACGTACTCGCTCGCGGCGCGGCCGTCGGCCAGGTGCAGGACGCGGTAACCCTGGCGTTCGAGCATGAAGCGCAATACCTGGGCAATGTGGTCGTCGTCCTCGACCACCAGCACCAGGGGCGCGGGAGCGTGTTCGTTGAGCATGGCGGATTCTTCGTTGAATGTTCGATTATACCGATGCCCAGGAGGATATTGGCGTGTGTATTGCTAGAGGGTATCACCTAGTCGACGGTCCACGCAGCGGATCGAGCAGGCCGCGCAAATCATTGTGGTCGAGTTCGACCATCAGGGCCAGTAATTGGCCGAGCTCGCCGCGTGGAAAACCTTCGGGCGCGAACCAGCCCAGGTAATGGCCCGGCAGGTCGGCCAGTTTGCGGCCTTTATATTTCCCGTAGGGCATTTCGCGCACGAGGAGGAGGGAGAGGTGTTCGGCGTTCATCGTGCGGCACTTTAGCAAACAACGACGGCGTTGTAGCATTTCGGTGACAAGGGGAGGGAAACATCATGGATGACTTCAACCTGACGCGCTTCGTCGAGGCGCAGGAGCCGGTCTACGCCAATGTGCTGGCCGAATTGCGGGCAGGGCACAAGCGCAGCCACTGGATGTGGTTCGTTTTTCCGCAGTTCAAGGGGCTGGGCAGCAGCGAGATGGCGCAGCGCTATGCCATCGGCTCCGAGGACGAGGCGGCGGCTTACCTGGCCCATCCGGTGCTGGGCCGGCGCCTGCGCGAATGCGCCGGCATCGTCGCCGCGCTCGACGGGCCGACTGCGCACGAGATTTTCGGCCATCCGGACGAGCTGAAATTCCGCTCGTCGATGACCCTGTTCGCCGACGTGGCGCCCGACGAAGCCGTGTTCCAGGCCTGCATCGACAAGTATTTCGACGGCGAGGCCGACCCGGAAACGCTGGCGCGGGTGTAGGGATCGGACCGGCGGCTCAGGCGTCGGCGAACTGCGCCAGCAGTTCGTCGGGCCGGCCGCGCATGGCCACGTGCAGGATCACCGCGGTGGAAAAGCGCAGCGCCGGGTGGCTGGCGCGGTGGCGCGCGAACCAGAACACTTCGTCCAGGTCCTCATCCTCGTGCGCGGTCGTCAGCACGGATTGTTCCGGCGCGACGTCTTCGTAGTCGAACGCTTCCAGGGCGGCATCCTCGACCGCCTCGTTCCAGCTCGCGCATTCCTTGCCCCAGGCCAGCATGTAGCGGCAGCCGGAATCGACCAGCCAGCGTGCGACGTCCCAGCGCCACATCTCGTCGCTGTCGTCGTCGATCACGACCACGGCCATGAACGGCGCCAGATGCTTGAGGTCGGGCAGGGCGTCGTGGGGACGCAGCTGCAGGTAATGGGCTTTGTGTGCTTGCATGATGAGATGGTCGAATGATTGCCGATTGAAATGCGCGGCATTATCGCCTCACGGCGCCGATCGGGGAAGGCCGCGCGGCGCTCAAGCGGCCGGCGCGGCCACGCCTTCCAGCAGCGCGTACAGGCGCCCGGTGTCGATCGGCTTGACCAGGTGGTGGTCGAAGCCGGCGCCGAGGATCTGGTCGCGGTCGCGCGCCTGGCCGTAGCCGGTGACCGCGACCAGCAGCGCGTTGGCCGCTTGCGGCAGCGCGCGCAGGCGCCGCGCGAGTTCGAGCCCGTCGATGCCGGGCAGGCCGATGTCGAGCAGGCAGACCTGGGGACTGAACTGCTGCGCGCATTGCAGCGCTCGCAGCGCATCGTGCTCCACCGCGACCTGGTGCCCACCCGACTCCAGCAGCATCGACAGGGTGACGGCCGCATCGACGTTGTCGTCCACGACCATCACGCGCAGCGAGCCCGGTGGCGCGGCGCTGCGCGGTTCGTCGCAGGGCGGGGCGGCGGCGTCGCTTTGGCGTTCGAGCAGCGGCAGGCAGACCGAGAACCGGCTGCCGCGGCCCGGGCCGGCGCTGTCGCAGGCGACCGCGCCGCCATGCAGATCGACCAGGCTTTTCACCAGCGCCAGGCCCAGCCCCAGGCCGCCCGAGGAGCGGTCGGACGAGCGCTCGGCCTGGGCGAACAGTTCGAAGGCGCGCGCCGCCAGCTCGGGCGCCATGCCGATGCCGTTGTCGACGACGTCGATGCACAGGCGCCGTTCGGCGTCGATGAACGATGCGACCTCGAGGCGTCCGTCTTCAGGCGTGTATTTGGCGGCGTTGTTGAGAAGATTGGCGACCACCTGCACCAGGCGCTTGCGGTCGCCCGCGACCAGCGTGCCCGGCGGCGGCAGGCGCAACGCCAGGTCGTGGCGGCGCGCCTGGATCAGCGGCATGACCTGTTCCACCGCCTCGTGCAGCACGGCGCCGACGTCGAGCGGCTCGCTGTCGAGTTGCACCAGGCCGCGCGTGACGCGCGAGACGTCCAGCAAGTCTTCGATCAGCGCCGTCATGTGGCCGACCTGGCGCCCGATGATCTGGCTGGTGCGCTTGATCATCGTTTCGTCCAGCTTGATGCGCTGCAGCAGCTCGGCCGCGGCGCCGATCGGCGCCAGGGGATTTCTCAGCTCGTGCGCCAGCATGGCCAGGAATTCGTCCTTGCGGCGGTCGGCCTCGCGCAGCTTTTCTTCGGCCGCCTTGCGCTCGGTGATGTCGCTGGCGGCCCCGATCCATTCGTAGACCTCGCCGGCGGTGTCGAACATCGGCACCGCGCGCGACAGGGTCCAGCCGCTGCTGCCGTCGGCGCGCCGCACCCGGTGCTCGAGCTCGAACACCGAGCGGTCGCGGATGGCGCGCGCGATCTCCTGGTGCAGCCGGCCCTGGTCCTCGGGCGGGATGTATTCTTCGAGCCAGAAGCGGTTGGCGTCGTCCGTGTCCTTCAGGAAGCCGCGGCCTTCGAGATGGCGCAGCTGGGTCCAGTCGGGATTCATGCGATAGATGACTTCGGCCGTCGCATTGGTCAGCGCGCGGAAGCGCTTCTCGCTTTCGCGCACGGCCGCCTCCGAGCGCACCTGGGCGGTGACGTCGTTATTGCTGTGCGAAATGCAGGTCAGTTCGCCGCCGGGGCCGAAGATCGGCGTGCTGGTCGAGGTCCAGAAGCGTTCCTCGAACACCGTCCGGCCATCGGGCAGCACCACGGGAATCGGATAGCGCACCGCCGGCAGGGTGTCGGGCAGGCCGGTCGCGCGCACCTTGGCGAGCGAGGCGCGCAGGTCGGCTTCGCCGGTATCTTCCGGATCGTCGGGGTTGCCGGGAAAGGCCGTGAACAGGCTGACCCCGAGCAGTTCCTCGCGGGTGCGCGACGAGGCCTTGAGGAAGGCATCGTTGACGGCGAGGATGATCGCGTCAGCCGTGGGCGACAGCAGGTAGTGCCCGAAGGGCGAGCTGTTGAAGGCTGACTCGAACAGGGTGGCAGAGAGCATCGTCGCCCGAAAACCGGTTGAAGGAGCCGGAATTATAGGGCAGAAGCGGGCGTGTTAAACGTACAATTGAAGCGGTCACGCTTCTTGTATGCACGATTGGTAAATGCCTTGCTTCGTCGAATGAAACAAGTCGGGACGTCGCCGGATGCCGGCATGGAAACGGTGGCGCGCCGATGCGCGCGGGCATGTGAGCAAGCGGGACGGTGAAAAGCCCCGGCGGTTGCGTATAATCGCCGTTAGCTTGTCCACTTATTACCAGAAAACAACAACTCATGGCCTCATCTTCCGACAACATCAGCATGGCGGTGTTCTGCGACTTCGAAAACGTCGCACTGGGCGTGCGCGACGCCAACTACGAGAAATTCGACATCAAGCCGGTGCTGGAGCGCCTGCTGCTCAAGGGCAGCATCGTGGTCAAGAAGTCCTACTGCGACTGGGACCGCTACAAGGGCTTCAAGGCGGCCATGCACGAGGCGAACTTCGAGCTGATCGAGATCCCGCACGTGCGCCAGTCGGGCAAGAATTCGGCCGACATCCGCCTGGTGGTCGACGCCCTCGACCTGTGCTACACCAAGTCGCACGTCAATACCTTCGTCATCATCAGCGGCGACTCCGACTTTTCGCCGCTGGTCTCCAAGCTGCGCGAGAACGCCAAGCAGGTGATCGGCGTCGGCGTCAAGCAGTCGACCTCCGACCTCCTGGTGGCCAACTGCGACGAATTCATCTTCTACGACGACCTGGTGCGCGAAAAGAACCGCGCCACCGCCAAGCGCAAGGAAGAGCAGGAGGCGCGCAAGGGCCAGTCGACGCGGCGCCCCAATGCGAGCGACGACAAGCGCAAGGAAGAACTCGAGGCGCGCAAGGTGCAGGCGCTGGACATGGTGGTCGAGACCTTCGACGCCCTGGTATCCGAGCGCGGCGACACCGGCAAGATCTGGGCTTCGCTGCTGAAAGACACCCTCAAGCGCCGCCGTCCGGACTTTTCCGAGACCTATTACGGCTTCCGCACCTTCGGCAACCTGCTCGAAGAAGCGCAGACCCGCGGCCTGTTCGAGTTCGGCCGCGACGAGAAGTCGGGCACCTACGTCTACCGCAGCGCCAACGCGCCGGCCCTGGTCCCGAGCGTCGACACTGCCGCGCAGGATGTCGCCCAGGCGCCGGACGCCGTGGTCCAGGACCTGGTCGATGCCATCGCCCCGGTCGAAGGCGTGGCCGAAGAAGCGGCCAAGCCCGACACCCGCCGGGGCCGTGGCCGCGGTGGCCGCAAGGGTGGTCGCGCCGAAGCGGCGCCGACCTCGGCGCCGATCCCGGCCCTGCTGGAACCGGTCGTGACCGACGCCGAGGCCCTCGGGCAGCCCGCCTCGCAGCCGACGCTGTTCGTGAGCGAGCCGGAAGCGCCCGCCGCCCAGGACGCAGCGCCGGCCGAAGCTGCGCCGGCCGAAGCGGCCCCGGTCAAGGAACGCCGCCGCACGCCGCGCAAGCCGTCCGCCAAGAAGCTGGCGGAACAGGCCGCGCTGGCGGTCGTGGCCGAGGAGGCCGCCGCCGTGCCGGCAGCGGCCGAAGCCGAAGCCAGGGCCGATGCCGCACAGCCGGAAGCCGAGCCGGTGTCGGAAGAGACCCGCGACGAAACCCAGGACGACGCCAAGCCGGCGCGCAAGAAAACGGCCCGTCCGGCCCACAAGGCGCCGGCGCGCAAGGCAGCGCCGCGCGCGCGCCGCCCGGCCAAGCCGAAGACCGGCGCCGAGAACGGCTGATCCGTCGAAGGGGAGGGATGGCGCGTGCGCCATCCCCGCCGCGCCGATGCAATAATGGCATCGCCTGTCCGGCCCCGGGCAGGCGCCATCCGGCCGCGAAGGAGCCCGCCATGCGCACAGTTGCCAGCCTGTTGCTGTTGTCCCTGCTGGGCGCCTGCCCGCCGGCGCTGGCGCAGAAGGGCCCGGCCGCCGACCATCCGATCCTCGGCATCTGGCGCCTCGCGGTGCCCGCTACCCACTGCCTCGAAACCTACCGCTTCCGCGCCGACGGCACCACGCTGGTCACCAGCGCCGCCGAGATTTCCGAGAGCGTCTACACGATCCCCAACGAGCCCGATCCCGACGGCTTCTATCGCCTGACCGACCGCGTCACCAAGGACAACGGCAAGCCCGATTGCTCCGGCAACGTCATGAAGCCGGGCGCCAACGCCACCCATTTCGTGCGCTTCCATCCGTCCGGCACGCTGTTCCTGCTGTGCGCCGAAGCCTCGATCGAGGCCTGCATCGGCCCCTTCACGCGGGTGCGCGGCGAAGAAATCTGAGCGGCGGATCGATGGCGTGCCTGAGCGCCGGCCCTTGGGCCAGCGCGGCGCAGGGTGTATATTGCTGAGCGAAACGTCAACCTCGGCATCCCATGTCCCCGCTACTCCTCTTCTGCATCCTCATCGCTTATTTCGCATTGCTGCTCGGCGTCGCCTGGGCCACCTCGAAAGGCGCCAACAACGACAGCTTCTTCATCGGTAACAAGAGCAGCAACTGGATGCTGGTCGCCTTCGGCATGGTCGGCACCACCCTGTCCGGCGTCACGTTCGTGAGCGTGCCGGGCGCGGTCGGCGTCGACGGCTTCGGCTATGCCCAGATCGTGATCGGCTACGTGATCGGCTACATCGCCGTGGCCTACGTGCTGCTGCCGCTCTACTACCGCCTGCAGCTGACTTCGATCTATCACTACCTCGACGTGCGCCTGGGGCGACGCGCCTACCAGAGCGGCGCCGGCTTCTTCATCGTCTCGCGCCTGCTGGGCGCCACCGCGCGCCTGTACCTGGTGGTGAACATCCTGCAGGCGATCATCCTCGACAGCCTGGGCGTGCCGTTCTGGCTCAGCACCCTGGTCGTGCTGGGCATGATCCTGCTGTATACCTACCAGGGCGGGGTGAAGACCATCGTCTGGACCGACACCCTGCAGACCAGCTGCATGCTGTTCGGCCTGTTCGCGTGCGTCTGGATCCTGCTGGGCGAACTGAACATGTCGATCCCGGAAAGCCTGAACCAGATGCAGTCGCAGGGCCTGGCCAACGTCTTCACGCATGACGTCGACAGCCCCAATTTCTGGCTCAAGCAGATCATCGCCGGCGCCCTGATCACGATCACCATGACCGGCATGGACCAGGAAATGATGCAGAAGACCATCTCGGTCAAGACCCTGAAGGATTCGCAGAAGAACATGCTGACCCTGACCGCGGTGCTGGTCGTGGTGCTGCTGTCCTTCGTGTTCCTGGGCGGCCTGCTGTACCTGTATGCGCCGATGGTCGGCGTGACCGCCACGGGCGACAAGATCTTCCCGGCGGTGGTGATGGGCCACCTGCCGGCGGCCTTGCAGATCATCTTCCTGATCGCCCTGATCTCGGCCCTGTTCCCCAGCGCCGACGGCGCCATCACGGCGCTGACCTCGTCGACCTGCATCGACCTGCTCGGCATCAAGCGCCGCACCGACCTGACCCAGGCCCAGGCCGAAAGCCTGCGCCGCCGCGTGCACCTGGGCTTCGCCTTCCTGTTCCTGCTGCTGGTGCTGGGCTTCAAGGCGGCCGACAATCCGAGCATGATCGGCGTGATCCTCAAGCTGGCGGCCTATACCTACGGCCCCTTGCTCGGCCTGTTCGCCTTCGGCATGCTGACCGCGCGCATGCCGAACGACCGTTTGGTCCCGCTGGTGACGATCGGCGCACCCGTCCTGTGCGCGATCCTTGAGTACAATCAGGCTTATCTGCTCGGCGCTTACCGCCTCGGGCTGGAATTACTGTTGATTAACGGCATACTGGTGTTTGCCGGCTTGTATGCGATCTCGCATCGCGTCCCTGGCGTCGCCGGGGACGGGCAGGTCGCCCGACCGCTTCCTTGACCTAGACTGGAGTTTCGATGGCCTTCAAGCCCCTGAGCGCGTTGCGGCGCGGGTTCGTGTTCCTGTGGACCGCGCTCGACGTGACCCGCCGCACCTTCTTCAACCTGCTGTTCCTGCTGATCCTCGTCCTGATCGTCGCGATGTTCTTCGGCGGCGGCGTCAAGCCGCTGTCGGAAAAGACCGCGCTGGTGGTCGAGGTGAAGGGCGACCTGGTCGAGCAGTACGAGACCACCTTGCGCGACACGGTGCTCGACAACGTGGGCGGCGACAGCAAGCGCACCGTGCGCCTGCGCGACGTGACCCAGGTGCTCGACAACGCCGCGCGCGACCCCAACATCACCAGCGTGGTGCTGCTGCTGGACGAGATGAACGGCGGCGGCATGGCCATGCTGCGCGAGTTCGGCGCCGCGGTGGACCGCGTCAAGAAGGCCGGCAAGACGGTCGTGGCCTGGAGCGGCCAGTACGACCAGAAGCGCTACCTGGTCGCCTCGCACGCCAACGAAGTCTACGTCCACCCGATGGGCATGGTGCTGATCGAGGGCTTCGGCGGGCGCCGCAACTACTACCGCGACGCGCTCGACAAGGTCGGCGTGACGGTCAACCTGGTCAAGGTCGGCACCTACAAGAGCGCGGCCGAGCCGTATATCGCCAACGGCCCGTCGGACGCCGCGCGCGAGGCCGACGCCTACCTGTACAACGCGATGTGGGCCGGCTACACCGGCCTGGTCGAAAAGAACCGAAAGCTGCCCGACGGAGCGCTGGCCAGCATGATCGACACGCTGCCCGAGCGCATGGAAGCGGCCGGCGGCAGCGCCGCCAGGGTCGCCCTGCAGGCCAAGCTGGTCGACGGCCTCAAGACCCGCGACGAGTTGCGCGCGCTGATGGTCAAGCGCGGCGTCTACGAAGAAGACATCAAGTCGTTCCGCCAGATCAGCTTCCATGAATACCTGGCGCGCCATCCGCAGAAAGCCTTCGGCGACGCGGTCGGCGTGATCGTTGCCTCCGGCACCATCACCGACGGCGCCGGCGGTCCCGGCGTGATCGGCGGTCGCGCCACGGCCAACCTGATCCGCCAGGCGCGCGAAGACGATTCGATCAAGGCCCTGGTGCTGCGCGTCGATTCGCCCGGCGGCAGCGCCTATGGTTCCGAGTTGATCCGGCGCGAGCTGGAACTGACGCGCGCCGCCGGCAAGCCGGTGGTGGTGTCGATGGGCAGCGTGGCGGCGTCGGGCGGCTACTGGATCTCGATGGCGTCCGACGAAGTCATCGCCGACCCGGCCACCATCACCGGCTCGATCGGCGTGTTCGCGCTGCTGCCGACCGCCGACAAGGTGGCCGACAAGCTGGGCGTGCGCACCGAGGGCGTGACCACCACCTGGCTGGCCGACGCCTACAATCCGCTGCGTCCGCTCGATCCGCGTTTCGAGAAGCTGGTCCAGCAGAGCATCAACAACGTGTATGCCGACTTCACCAGCAAGGCGGCGGCGGCGCGCAAGACCACGCAGGCGAAAATCGACGAAGTGGGGCAGGGCCGCGTCTGGACCGGCGCCCAGGCCAAGGAGCGCGGCCTGGTCGACCGCCTGGGCAGCTACAACGACGCCCTGGCCTCGGCCGCCGGCCGCGCCAAGCTGGCCAAGGATTACCGCGTGGTCTACGTCGAGCGTCCGGTCACGCGCGTGGAGCGCTTCCTGCAGATGGCCGGCGCCTCGGCGGCGCAGGCGATGACGATCCAGGTCAAGCTGGGCCTGGTCGAACAGGCGATTCCGGCGGGCCCGGTCGGCCAGGTGGCGCAAGACATGGCCTTCCTGTCTGAACTGACTCAGGAGCGCAAGCCGTTCGCGGCGGTGGCCCATTGCTTCTGCGGCAATTGGTGAGCAATCTTGTAAGCAGTTTGTAACTGATTAATACAGTGTTTTGGCGGGCGCGAGCGGAATCTCGCGCCCGTTTTTCGTTTACGTCGCCTAAATAGAGGCGAACTGTGTAAATCGGCGTTAAGGCGGGTGGAAACGCACGGTTTCAGTGGAAGAGCAGTGTACGTTACGAAACATTGTGAGTGAAACGGCCATGCTAAAGTCATTGTGACCCGTATTGCGCAAGTATCAAATCTATAGAACAAGGACAAGCATGGACCAGCATCTCCCGCCCCATCCAATCACCGACCGTCCCGCCCGCACCCGGCGCGCCCGCCTCATCGGCGGGGTGATCGCCGTGCTGTCGATGGTGGCGCTGGGCGGCCTCGCCTGGTGGCTTACCCACCAGCCGGCGGGCGGCCCCGGTGGCGCGGGTGGGCCGGGGATGGCGGCCGGCGGCCCCGGCGGCCCGGGCGGCGGGCGCGGTCCGGGTGGACGGGGCGGCCCGGCCACCACGGTGGGCGTGGCGACCGCCCAGCAGGCCGACCTGCCGGTGACCCTGGACGCGCTCGGCACCGTGGTCGCCGCGGCGACCGCCACCGTGCGTCCGCAGGTCTCGGGCGTGGTCCAGAAGATCCATTTCACCGAGGGCCAGCTGGTCAAGCAGGGCCAGGTGCTGGCGACGATCGATCCGCGCCCGTTCGAGATGGCCTTGCTGCAGGCGCGCGGCCAGCGCCAGCGCGACGAAGCCCAGTTGGAGAGCGCGCGCCTGATGCTGTCGCGCTACCGCACCCTGCTCGAGCAGGATTCGATCGCGCGCCAGGAAGTCGATACCCAGGCCGCGCTGGTCAAGCAGCTCGAAGGCACGGTGATGACCGACAAGGCGTCCGAAGGCACGGCCCAGCTGAACCTGGATTATGCGACGGTGCGCGCCCCGATCAGCGGCCGCGTCGGCCTGCGCACGGTCGACGTGGGCAACCTGGTCGGCAGCGGCGATGCGACCGGCATCGCCGTCATCACCCAGCTGTCGCCGATCGACGTCGAATTCGCCGTGCCGCAAGACCACCTGCCGACGCTGCAGGGACGCATCGCGCAGGACGCGAAGCTGCCGGCCACCGCGCTGGACCGCACCCGCACCGAGGCGCTGGCCACCGGCAGCTTCATCGCGCTCGACAACCAGGTCGACACCCAGACCGGCACCGTGCGCGCCAAGGCGCGCTTCGCCAATGGCGACAACAAGCTGTTCCCGAGCCAGTTCGTCAACCTGCGCCTGACCGTCGACACCCTGCGCGACGCGGTGGTGGTGCCGGTGACGGCGCTGCGCCATGGCGCCAACGGCGACTTCGTGTATGTCCTGAATCCGGAAGCGCGCACCGTGGCGCTGCGCATCGTCCAGCGCGGCCAGGCGACCGTGGACAAGGTGCAGATCGCCAGCGGCCTGAAGGTGGGCGAGCAGGTGATCACCGAAGGCGCCGACCGCCTGCGTGACGGCGCCAGCGTGGTGTTGCCGGGCGATCGTCCGGCCGGCGCCGGCGCGCGCGGCCAGGGTCAGGGGCAGGGCCAGGGTCGTGGCCAGGGCGCAGGCCGTCCGGCCCAGGGAGCACAGCAATGATGTTGCGGCGCCGCGATGAACGCGCGGGGAGCATCCGATGAGTCCTTCCACTCCCTTCATCAACCGCCCGGTCGCCACCGCCTTGCTGATGCTGGCGATCGTGCTGTCGGGCCTGGTCGGCTACCGCTTCCTGCCGCTGTCGGCGCTGCCGCAGGTGGACTTCCCGACCATCCAGGTGCAGACCCTGTACCCGGGCGCCAGTCCCGAGGTCATGGCGCGCACCGTCACCGCGCCGCTGGAGCGCCAGTTCGGCCAGATGGCCGGCCTGACCCGCATGAGTTCCACCAGCGCCGCCGGGGTCTCGATCGTCACCCTGCAGTTCGCGCTGGGCGAGACGCTCGACGTGGCCGAGCAGGAAGTGCAGGCCGCGATCAACGCCGGCGGCTCGCTGCTGCCGACCGACCTGCCGGCGCCGCCGGTCTACGCCAAGGTCAACCCGGCCGACGCGCCGGTGCTGACCCTGGCCATCACCTCGGACACCCTGCCGCTGACCGAGGTGCAGAACCTGGTCAACACGCGCCTCGCGCTCAAGATCAGCCAGGTCTCGGGCGTGGGCCAGGTCTCGCTGTCGGGCGGCCAGCGGCCGGCGGTGCGGATCCAGGCCGATACCGAGGCGCTGGCGTCGTATGGCCTGGGGCTGGACACGCTGCGCACCGCGATCAGCGCCGCTAACGCCAACAGCGCCAAGGGCAGCTTCGACGGCCCGACCCGCTCGTATGCGATCAATGCCAACGACCAGCTGGTCACGGTGCCGGACTATCAAAACCTGATCGTCGCCTACCGCAACGGCGCCCCCGTCAAGCTGCTCGATGTGGCGAAGGTGGTCGACAGCGCCGAGAACGTGCGCCTGGGCGCCTGGGCCAATATGAAGCCGGCGATCATCCTCAACGTCCAGCGCCAGCCGGGCGCCAACGTGATCGCCACCGTCGACGCGATCAAGGCGCGCCTGCCCGAGCTGCAGGCCGGCCTGCCGACGGCGCTGCGCATGGACGTGCTGAGCGACCGCACCACCGGCATCCGCGCCTCGGTCAAGCACGTGCAGATCGAGCTGCTGCTGGCCGTGGTGCTGGTAGTGCTGGTGATCTTCGCATTCCTGCACAGCCTGCGCGCGACCATCATCGCCAGTCTCGCCGTGCCGATCTCGCTGATCGGCAGCTTCGGCGTGATGTACCTGCTCGGCTACAGCCTCAACAACCTGTCGCTGATGGCGCTGACGATCGCCACCGGCTTCGTGGTCGACGATGCGATCGTCATGATCGAGAACATCGCGCGCTATATCGAGAAGGGCGAAAAACCGATGGCGGCCGCGATCAAGGGCGCCAGCCAGATCGGCTTCACCATCATCTCGCTGACCGTGTCCCTGATCGCGGTGCTGATCCCGCTGCTGTTCATGGGCGACGTGGTCGGCCGCCTGTTCCGCGAATTCGCCGTCACGCTGGCGATCACGATCCTGATCTCGGGCGTGGTGTCGCTGACGCTGGTGCCGATGATGTCGGCGCGCTGGCTGCGCAGCCACGAGGAAGAAAAGCCGAGCAGGTTCGCCATCCGGTTCCAGGCCTTCTTTGACCGCGTGATCGAGCGCTACGACGTGATGCTCGGCTGGGTCCTGAAGCGCCAGGGCCTGACCCTGCTGGTGGCGCTGGGCACCCTGGTCCTGACCGCCCTGATGTGGACGGTCATCCCGAAAGGCCTGTTCCCGACCCAGGACACCGGCCAGCTGCAGGCGCGGGTGCAGGCGCGCCAATCGATCTCGTACACCGACATGGCGAAACTGCAGCAGGAAGCGGCGCGGCAAATCATGGCCGACCCCGAAGTCGCCTCGGTGGCGTCCTACGTGGGCGTCGACGCCGCCAACAACACGATGCTGCACACCGGCACCATGCTGATCAACCTGAAGGCCGACCGCGGCGACCAGCTCGAGACCATGCAGCGCCTGCGCCAGCGCGTGGCCAATGTGGCGGGCCTGCAGCTGTTCCTGCAGCCGACCCAGGATCTGACCATCGACGCCGAGAGCGGCCCGACCCAGTACCGGCTGTCGATCGAAGGCGCCGACGAGGACACCGTCAACGAGTGGGCGCGCCGGCTGACGCAGAAGATCGGCAGCCTGCCCGAGCTGCGCACGGCGATCACCGATGCCGGCGCGACCGGCGCCGCCGCCTTCATCGACATCGACCGCGACACCGCGTCGCGCCTGTCGATCACGGCCGCCTCGATCGACGACGCGCTGTACAGCGCCTTCGGCCAGCGCATCGTGTCCACCATCTTCACCGAGACCAACCAGTACCGCGTGATCCTGGAGGCGCAGCAGGACGAGGCGATGTCGATCGCCGCGCTCGGCCGCCTGCAGCTGCGCACCGGTTCCGGCCAGCCGACGCCGCTGTCGGCGATCGCCACCATCAGCGAGCGCCAGGCGCCGCTGCAGGTGATCCACGTGGCCCAGTATCCGGCGGCGACGGTCGGCTTCGACACCGCCTCCGGCACGTCGCTGGGCCAGGCCGTGAGCGCGATCCGCGCCGCCGCCGAGGAGATCGGCATGCCGGCCTCGGTCAGCATGACCTTCCTCGGCGCCTCCGGCGCCTACGAGGCCTCGCTGTCGAACCAGCTGTGGCTGATCCTGGCCGCCGTCGTCTGCGTCTACATCGTGCTGGGTGTGCTCTACGAGAGCTACATCCACCCGCTGACCATCCTGTCGACCCTGCCGTCGGCCGGCGTCGGCGCGCTGCTGGCGTTGTGGGTCAGCGGCCAGGGCCTGGGCGTGATCGGCATCATCGGCATCATCCTCCTGATCGGCATCGTCAAGAAGAACGCCATCATGATGATCGACTTCGCGATCGAGGCCGAGCGCGAGGAGGGCAAGTCGCCGCTGGTGGCGATCAGGCAGGCCGCGCTGCTGCGCTTCCGCCCGATCCTGATGACGACGCTGGCGGCGTTGTTCGCGGCCATCCCGCTGATGCTCGGCACCGGCGAAGGCGCCGAGCTGCGCCGGCCGCTCGGCCTGGCCATCTTCGGCGGCCTGATCCTGAGCCAGTTGCTGACCCTCTTCACCACCCCGGTGATCTACCTGGCCTTCGACCGCACCGCGCGGCGCTGGACCGGCAAGGCGCCGCACAAAACGGAAGGGGCGGGCGCATGAACCTGTCGCGCCCCTTCGTCGAGCGCCCGATCGCCACGGTCCTGCTGACGATCGGCCTGGCGCTGGCCGGCATCGGCGCCTATTTCGTGCTGCCGGTGGCGCCGCTGCCCCAGGTCGACTATCCGACCGTGTCGGTCTCGGCCTCGCTGCCGGGCGCCAGTCCGGAAACCATGGCCTCGAGCGTGGCCACGCCGCTGGAGCGGCGGCTGGGCGTGATCGCCGGCGTCAACGAGATGACCTCGAGCAGCAGCACCGGCTCGACCCGCATCAACCTGCAGTTCGAGCTGAACCGCCAGATCGACGCCGCCGCGCGCGAAGTGCAGGCGGCGATCAGCGCCTCGCGCGCCGACCTGCCGGCGACCTTGCGCAGCAACCCGACCTATCGCAAGGCCAATCCGTCGGACGCGCCGGTGATCATTCTCGCGCTGACTTCCAAGACGAAGTCGCCGGCCCAGATCTACGAATCGGTGTCGAACCTGGTCCAGCAGCGCCTGGCCCAGGTGAAGGGCGTGGGCGAAGTGGAAATCGGCGGCGGCTCGCTGCCGGCGGTGCGGGTCGAGCTGGTGCCGTATGCGATGAACCGCTATGGCGTCTCGAGCGAAGACGTGCGCGCCGCGATCCAGGCCAGCAATCCGAACCGCCCCAAGGGCGAGATCGAGGGCAACGGCAACCGGCTGCAGATCTATTCGCAGCCGGCCGGCGGCGACGGCCGCAGCGCCAGCGACTATCGTGACCTGGTGGTGGCCTGGCGCGACGGCGCCGCCGTGCGCCTGTCGGACGTGGCCACCGTGTTCGACGGTCCCGAGAACGTGTACACGCTGGGCCTGTTCAACGGCCAGCCGGCGGTGATCGTGCTGGTCACGCGCCAGCCCGAGGCCAATGTGATCGAGACCGTGGACGGGATCCGCGACCTGCTGCCGTCCCTGCAGGCGCAGCTGCCGGGCGACATCAGCCTGGCGGTGGCCTCGGACCGCACCAACTCGATCCGCGCCTCGCTGCACGAGATCGAGTTCACCCTGGTGCTGTCGATCGTGCTGGTGGTGGCGGTGGTCAGCGTGTTCCTGCGGTCCTTGCGCGCCACCGTGGTGCCGGCGGTGGCCACCGTGGTGTCCCTGCTGGGCACCTTCGGCGTGATGTACGCGCTCGGCTTCTCGCTCAACAACCTGTCGCTGATGGCCTTGACGGTGGCCGCCGGCTTCGTCGTCGACGACGCCATCGTGGTGCTCGAAAATACCGCGCGCCATATCGAAAACGGCATGGACCGCATGCAGGCCGCGCTGCTGGGCGCGCGCGAGGTCGGCTTCACCGTGCTGTCGATCTCGCTGTCGCTGGTGGCGGTGTTCATTCCGCTGCTGTTCATGGGCGGGCAGGTGGGACGCCTGTTCCGCGAGTTCGCGGTGACGCTGTCGGCGGCGGTGCTGATCTCGCTGGTGATCTCCTTGACCACGACGCCGATGATGTGCGCCTGGCTGCTGCGCAAGGAAGACAAGGACAAGCAGCCGGGGCGCCTCGCGCGCTGGTCCGAATCTGGCTTTGCGCGCGTGCTGCGCGTCTACGAGCATGCGCTCGACTGGGCGCTGGACAGTAAACTCCTGGTGATGATCATCCTGCTGTTCACGGTGGGGCTGAACGTCTACCTGTTCTCCAGCGCCCCCAAGGGTTTCTTCCCGCAGCAGGACTCGGGCCAGATGAATGGCGGCATCCGCGCCGACCAGAGCATCTCGTCCCAGGCCATGCAGCAGAAGATCTACCAGCTGGTGGAGATCATCCGCAAGGATCCGGCGGTCGACACGGTCGTCGCCTTCACCGGCGGCGGGCGCGCCGGCGGCGGCTTCATGTTCGTCAACCTCAAACCCGTGGGCGAGCGCGACGTCGCGGCCCAGGCCGTGATCGCGCGCCTGCGTCCGCAGATGGCGAAGGTCACCGGCATCACGATCTTCCTCAATCCCGTGCAGGACTTGCGCATGGGCGGGCGCTCCAGCAACTCGACTTACCAGTACACGCTCAAGAGCGACAACGCCGAAGACCTCAAGACCTGGGCCACGCGCCTGGCCGAGTCCATGAAGGCGCAGCCGGCGCTGGTGGACGTCGACACCGACCAGGCCGAGAACGGCGTCGAGACCTATGTCACGATCGACAAGGCATCGGCGGCGCGCCTGGGCATCACCACGCGCGACGTCACCAATGCCCTGTACAACGCCTTCGGCCAGCGCCAGGTGGCGAACATCTACGATGAGCTGAACCAGTACCACGTGGTGATGGGCGTGGCCCAGAAATACGCGCAGTCGCCCGAAGCGCTGAAGGACGTCTACGTCCCGGCGCGGCCGACCGGCGGGGCCTCGAGCGCGGTCTCCACCGGCACCGGCACGGCCGCCGCCGCCGGCGCCGCCGGCGCCTCGACCTCGTCGACCGCCTATCTCACCGCGGCGCGCGACCCGTCCGGCGGGCAGGCCCTGGCCAGCGCCGCCGCCACCATGGTGCCCCTGTCGGCGATCGCGCGTTTCGCCGAAAGCGCCACGCCGACCTCGGTCAACCACCAGGACGGCGAGCTGGCGACCACGGTCTCGTACAACCTGAACCCGGGCTTCACCCTGGCCGACGGCGAGGCGGCGGTGCGCCAGGCCGAGGCCGACATCGGCATGCCGATCAATGTGCGCGGCAGCTTCCAGGGCACGGCGGCGGCGGCGCAAGAGTCGAGCAAGGAGCAGCCGCTCCTGATCCTGGCCGCGATCATCGTTATCTATATCGTGCTGGGCATCCTGTACGAAAGCCTGGTGCACCCGGTGACGGTGCTCTCGACCCTGCCGTCGGCCGGCGTCGGCGCGGTGCTGGCGCTGCTGCTGTTCAAGATGGAGTTCTCGATCATCGCCCTGATCGGGGTGTTCCTGCTGATCGGCATCGTCAAGAAGAACGCGATCCTGATCATCGACTTCGCGCTCGAAGCGGAACGCGCGCGCGGCCTCTCCGCGACCGAGGCGGTGCGCGAGGCCTGCATGCTGCGCTTCCGCCCGATCCTGATGACGACCCTGGCCGCGGCCCTGGGCGCGCTGCCGCTGGCGATCGGCTTCGGCGAAGGCTCGGAGTTGCGCCGCCCGCTGGGCATCGCCATCATCGGCGGCCTGGTCGCGAGCCAGCTCCTGACCCTGCTCACCACGCCGGTGGTCTACGTCCTGCTCGACAAGCTGCGCACGCGCAAACCCGATGAACACAA
Organism: Massilia timonae CCUG 45783; assembly: GCF_000315425.1. Taxonomy (GTDB): domain Bacteria; phylum Pseudomonadota; class Gammaproteobacteria; order Burkholderiales; family Burkholderiaceae_D; genus Telluria; species Telluria timonae. The sequence continues at coordinate 315,408 of NZ_JH992923.1, forward strand.
TCTGACCCGCCATCCTCATGACGACGAGGCTGGTCCGTCCCTGGCCAAACCATGACCACTATGCGACAACAGCTTTCCTTCCGTCTTTCCCTGCTTGCCCTTGCCGCAGCCTTGGCCGGCTGCGCCGTCGGCCCCGCCTATGAACGACCCGACCCGCTTGCCGCCGGCGCCGCGCTGCCGGGCGCCTACAAGGAGGCCGAAGGCTGGGTTCCGGCCGCGCCGGCCGATGCGCTCGCGCGCGGCCCCTGGTGGACCCTGTTCGAAGACCCCGAGCTCGATCGCCTGGCCAGGCAGGTCGAGGCCGCGAACCAGAACGTGGCGGTGGCGGTGGCCAACTACGCCCAGGCGCGCGCGCTGGTGGCGCAGCAGCGCGCCTCGCTGTTCCCGGTGGTGTCGCTGGGCGCCGGCGCGGATCGCGCCGGCGGGGGAGAGCGCAGCGCCGATAATGCGTACCGCCTGCAGATCGGCGCCAGCTGGGAGCCGGACGTGTTCGGCCGCCTGAGGAATGCCGTGACCGGCGCCGAGGCCAGCGCCCAGGCCACCGCCGCCGACCTGGCCAGCGCCGTCCTTGCGGCCCAGGGCGAGTTGGCGATCAACTACTTCTCGCTGCGCCAGACCGACGCCCAGCGCGAGATGCTGGCCACGACCATCGAAGGCTACGAGCGCGTGCTGCAAATCACCTCGAACCGTTTCGAAGCCGGCATCGCGGCGCGCTCCGACGTGCTGCAGGCCCAGACCCAGCTCGCCAATGCCCGCAGCGAAGCGCTCGGCCTGCAGAACCAGCGCGCCCAGCTCGAGCACGCGATCGCGGTGCTGGTCGGCCAGACCCCCTCAAGCTTCTCGCTGCCGCCGGCGCCATGGCACGTGTCGGTGCCGGACGTGCCGGTCGGCGTGCCCTCGACCCTGCTGCAGCGCCGTCCCGACATCGCCGCCGCCGAGCGCGATGTGGCGGCGGCCAATGCCGACATCGGCGTCGCACGCTCGGCCTACTTCCCGAATTTCGGCCTGTCCGCTTCCTACGGCAACAACACGAGCCGGGTGGGCGACCTGTTCTCGGCGTCCGCCGCGGCCTGGTCGTTCGGCCTGTCGGCGGCCCAGACCATCTTCAATGCCGGCGCCACCCGCGCCAGCGTGGAAGGCGCCGAGGCGCGCCACCAGGCGACCGTGGCGCGCTACCGCCAGGTGGCCCTGGACGCCTTCGCCGCCGTCGAGAACGGCCTGTCCGCCACCCGCGTGCTGGAACAGCAGCAGCAGTTGCGGGCCGAGGCGGCCGAGGCGGCCGGCCTGGTGGAAGAGCAGATCCTGAACCGCTACAAGGCGGGGCAGGTCAGCTATACCGAGGTGGTGCAGGCCCAGGTGACGGCCCTGAACGCGCGCCGTTCGCTGGTGCAGGTGCAGGCCGACCGCCAGACGGCGGCGGTGTCGCTGATCCAGGCGCTGGGCGGCGGCTGGCAGGAACAAAGGCTGGCGGACGCGGTGCAGTAATCACGCGTCAGGCATTACAATGCTGCGATTATCGATAGTCAGGCACACGCCATGAAAAACTGGATCAATCGCATGTTGAGCAGCGCCGACAAAGCGCCCGACGCCAGCGCCTCCGCTGCACAGGTCGAGGCGGCGGAAGGTGACTACGGCGTCCAGGTCGACGCCGCCTATTACCGCTGGCTGACCGCATCCGGCGGTTACCAGGCGGGAGCGGAGGTCGAGGAACACATCCTCGACCTCGTGCGCACGCTGGCGGCCGACCCGCTGGCCGCCAGCGGCCTGGTGCCGCGTATCCCTGAGCTGATCCCGAAGCTGCTGCGCGACCTGGCCGACGACGACGTCTCCACCGGAGACCTGGCGCGCCAGGTCGAGCAGGATCTGGTGCTGGTGGCCGAGGTGATCCGCGAGGCCAACAGCGCCTATTACCGGCCGCTGCAGGCGGTGAAGTCGCTCGACGCCGCTCTCATGATGATCGGCCAGAACGGCCTGCGCATGCTGCTGGCCCGGATCGCCTTCCGGCCCCTGATCAGGATGGCCGACCAGGGCTTCGCGCGCCACGCCGCGCCGCTGGTCTGGAACCAGTCCGAGAAATGCGCGCTGGCCTCGAGCCTGATGGCGCCGGGCCTGGGCGCCGGCGTGTTCGAAGCCTACCTGGCCGGCCTGATGCAGAACCTGGGGCTGGTGGTGGCCTTCCGCCTGGCCGAGCGGGCGGTCGAAAATGGCAAGATTCCCGGTTCCAGCGACTTCGGCCGGCGCCTGTTCGACGTCAGCCGCAGCCTGTCGTCGACCATCGCCGCCCACTGGGAATTTCCGCCCGACGTGGTGGAAGGCATCGCCGGCGTCGGCCAGCCGGATGCCTCGCCGCTGGCGCGCACGCTCGAGCGCGGCGACCGGATCGCCAAGCTGCGGGTGCTGCTCGATGCCCACGTGGTGCTGGAAGACGACGCGCTCGTGGCCGAAGGCCTGGACAGTTTCGAGCGCCGTTGCCTGGGCAAGCTGACCGATTTGCCGGGCTGAAGCGCGGTATTGAGCCACAGTCGTGCATTGCCTTTTTTCGCGAGGAGAATGCCATGAAGATGAACGCCGAACACCTGGCCGAGCTGCACGAGGCCAAGCGCCTGCTGGAGAATCCTGGCCTGGCCGCGCGCATCAGCAACCTGGTCGGCTCGCCGATCGAAGCGGCCATCGAGCGCCTGCCGGCGCCGTGGCAAAAGCGGGTGGGCGAGGCCACCGAGCATGCGTTGCAGTATGCGATGACGGGAGCGCTGTCCACGCTGCCCGACGGCGGCAAGGAGACATCGTACCCGCGCCTGCACAAGTTCGCGGCGAGCGTGTCGGGCGGGGTGGGCGGCGTGTTCGGCCTTCCGGGCCTCCTGGTCGAGCTGCCGCTGTCCACCGTCATCATGCTGCGTTCGATCGCCGAGATCGCGCGCGCCAATGGCGAACGTCCGCAAGATGTCGAAACCCGGCTGGAATGCCTGCGCGTGCTGGCCATGGGCGGACCGGGCGGAGCTGACGATGCCGCCGATTCCGGCTATTTCGCGATGCGCATCGCGCTGGCGCGGGCGGTGAGCGAAGCCGCCCAGGCGCTGGCGGCCAGGTCGGCCAATGCCGCCACGACGCCGGCCCTGCTGCGCCTGATCGCCACGGTGGCGGCGCGCTTCCAGGTGCACGTGACGCAAAAAGGCGCCGCGATGCTGGTGCCGGCCCTGGGCGCGGTGGGCGGCGCGACCATCAACCTGCTGTTCGTCGACCACTTCCAGAACATGAGCCGCGGGCATTTCGCGGTGCGGCGGCTGGAGCGCCTGTATGGCGAGGGGATGGTGCGACAACAATACGAAGCGATCGTGCTGGCCGACGAGACGACGGGATTGCTCACGTAGAGCAAATCCTGTTGCGGCCGGTCTCCTTGGCTGTGTACAGCATCGCATCCGCCCGCAGGAACAGCGCGTTCTCGCTGCGGTGCTCGGGGAACGCGGCCAGGCCGCCGCTGAACGAAAAATGCCGCGCCTCGCCCGGCGTCACCTGGAACCCGACCGCGCCGAAGGCCTGGCGCAGCGCGTCGAGCCGGCGCCAGGCGGCGTCGAGCGCGCAGTCCCAGAACACGACCACGAATTCCTCGCCGCCGAAGCGCGCCAGCAGGTCGCGCTCGCCCATCCGCGGCGCCAGGCACAGGCACAGACGCTTGATGACGATGTCGCCGAAGTGGTGGCCCCAGGTGTCGTTGATGGTCTTGAACTTGTCGATGTCGATCACGCCGAAGGCGAGCGGCTTGCCCTCGAGCGTGGCTTGCCGGATCAGGTCTTGCGTCTTGCGCTGCAGGCCCACCTTGTTCAGGAGGCCCGTGGCGCGGTCCTTGCCGATCAGGTCCTTGCTGACCCGGATCCTGGCGGCGCGGTTGGCCAGCTGCGCTTCGACCAGGCCGCCGCTGGCCTGCAGGACCGTGTCGAAGCCGTCGCCGAGCGCGCGCCGCGCCAGCGCATCGTCGGGGCGGCGCTGGAGCAGCACGATCTCGCGCACCGGATCGGCCTCGATGTTCTTCTTCATGACCCGCGCCAGCGCGTCCAGGCGCCGGTACTCGTCATCGAGAATCACGACCAGGTCGGGCTGCAGCTCCTTGACGCGCAGGTGCAGCGTGGTCGCGTCCGGGTGGTGGACCACGTCGACCCGCTGCGCCAGCAGCGCCGCCGTATCCAGGTCGTCCGGCGCGCCGAGATAAACCAGCGACACCGGGTCGCCGCGCTTGGTGCGCGCGAACAGGTTGAACAGCCTGTCGACCAGGACGTCGTTGGCGATCGGCTTTTCGGCATAGGCCAGGCAGTTGCTGTCCACCAGGCGTTGCTGGAGCAGGAAGCGGCTGCCCTGGCGGCTCGACTGCAGATAGACGTATTCATGGCCGGGCGGCAGGCGTTCGAGCAGCTCGCCCAGCATCAGGGTCTTGCGGCTGTCGTGCAGGTCGGCCTGCATATTGTGCAGGGCGTCGAGGTCGATCACGAACAGGCTGGCGCCGTGGTCGGCCGCGACGGCGGCGGTGAATTCGGCCACTTCGCTGAAAAAACGGATGTCAAAATCGTATTTGTGCGCGTGCAGCAGCAACTCGGCGCGGTTGTCCTTGATGAAGAAGCTCTGGGAGAGGAAGAGGACCTGGTGTCGGTACAGGGGGGCCTCGGTGCGCATGTCTGCCTGCCTTCTTTCTGCATGATGTGACATCTTGCCACGCCAATATGACGTGATGTTGACGCCGCCGGGACGACCGTCAATACCCCAGAAAATCGCACGGGCATCACCCAACGGGGCTATACTCGCGCATTGCTTTTTTCACCTCGAGGACTTGTCTTGTTCAAATCGATCGTCCTGCCCGTCGCCCTCCTGGGCGCGGCGAGCGCCGCCTTCGCAGACGAAGGCCAGTGGCAACCGCACCAGCTGCCGCAACTGAAATCCGAACTGAAACGCATCGGCATCACCATGCCGGCCGAGAAGCTGGCCGACCTGGGCAAGCATCCGATGAGCGCGATCGTCTCGCTGGGCGGCTGCTCGGCGTCCTTCGTGTCGCCCGACGGCCTGGTGGTGACCAACCACCACTGCGCCTATGGCGCCATCCAGCGCAATTCGAGCGCCGAGAAGAACTACATCGTCGACGGCTTCCTGGCCAGGAACCGCGCCGACGAACTGCCGGGCGGCCCGAACACGCTGGTGTACGTGACCGAGAAGGTCGAGAACGTGACCGGGCGCGTGCTCCAGGGCCTGAATCCGTCCATGTCGGGCCGCGAGCGCCATGCGCTGGTCGAGTCGCGCATCAAGGCCCTGGTGGCCGAATGCGAAACCGACAAATCGACGCGCTGCTCGGTGCCTGCCTTCCACCGCGGCCTGGAGTACTACCGCATCAAGCAGCTGATGATCCGCGACGTGCGCCTGGTGTACGCGCCGTCCGACCGCATCGGCAACTACGGCGGCGACATCGACAACTACGAGTGGCCGCGCCACGTCGGCGACTACGCCTTCTACCGCGCCTACGTCGGCAAGGACGGCCGTCCGGCCGACCCGTCGCCCGACAACGTGCCCTACAAGTCGAAGGACTTCCTGGTCGTCTCGGCCGAGGGCCTGAAGAACGGCGATCCTATCCTGCTGGCCGGCTATCCTGGCCGTACCAGCCGCTACAAGCTGCCGAGCGAGATCCGCTTCGCGCGCGACGTCGACCTGCCGGCCAAGGCCGCGGGCATCACCGCCGACCTGTCGGTGATCGCCGCCGCGACCCAGGGCAATCCGTCCTGGACCGTGCGCTATGCGAGCGTCGACAAGGGCCTGAACAATGTGCTCAAGAAGACCAGGGGCCTGCTCGACGGCTTCGCGCGCAAGGACATCGCCGCCATCAAGGACGTGCAGGATGCCGAGTTCCGCGCCTGGCAGAAGGCGCATGCCGACGGCAACGCCGGCCTGCTGTCCGAACTGGACGCGGTGATCGCCCAGGACATGGCGCTGCAGCGCCAGGAAGCCGCCTGGCTCGAAGCCACCCACAGCGACCTGCTCAAGAGCGCGCGTACCCTGTACCGCCTGGCGCTGGAGCGCGGCAAGCCGGACGCCGAGCGCGAAAGCGGCTACCAGGAACGCGACCTCGGCTTCATCAAGGCGCGCCTGACCCGCCTGGAGCAGTCGTTCGTGCCGAGCGTCGACCAGGCGCGCTACGCCGCCGCCCTCGCGCGCTACGCCGGCATCGACGCCAAGGTCCGTCCGCAAGGCGTGGACGCGCTGCTGCCGGCGCAGGATGCGCTCACTGGCATGTACAAGGCCAGCGAGTTGTCGGATACCGCCAAGCGCCTGGCCTGGATCGGCAAGGACGTCGAGGCCTTCCGCAAGTCGGACGATCCTTTTATTCAGCTGGCGGTGCGCCTGCACGACGCCGGCATGGCGCTGGAAGAGCGCCGCAACGAGATCGACGGCAACCTCGAACGCGTGATCCCGCAATACATGGCGGCCGTGATCGCATGGAAGAAATCGCAGGGCAAACCGGTCTACCCGGACGCCAACTCGACCTTGCGCGTGACCTACGGCACCGTGTCGCCGTTCTCGCCGCGCGACGGCCTGGTCAAGGGCCCGTTCACCACGGTCGAAGGCATCCTGGAAAAGGAGACCGGCAAGGATCCGTTCATCGTGCCGGCCCCGCTCAAGGAAGCGATCCAGGCCAAGCGCTATGGCGTGTTCAAGGATGCGGCGCTGGGAACGGTGCCGGTCAACTTCCTGTCGAGCGCCGACACCACGGGCGGCAACTCCGGTTCGGCCGTGATGAACAAGAACGGCGAACTGATCGGCCTGAACTTCGATTCGACCTATGAATCGATCACCAAGGACTGGTACTTCGACACCGCCATCACGCGCGCGATCCACGTCGACATCCGCTACATGCTGTGGGTGATGAAGGAAGTCGACCATGCCGACAACCTGCTCAAGGAAATGACGATCAAGTATCCGAAGAAGTAATCGGGACGTTGCCACGTGGTGTACTGTCACCCTGACGTACACCTTGCACGTCGTTCCCGCGGAGGCGGGAACCCAAGTTTGCCAGCGCTGCGACTGCGCCGAGAGCACTTGGGTCCCCGCCTGCGCGGGGACGACGGTTTTTCCGCCAACAAGAATGAACGAACCCCTCGTCATCGCCGGTCTCGCGACCTCGCCGCTGGAATTGATCTCCTTCCTGCTGGCGGTCACCACCGTCGTGCTCAACATCCGCCAGAAGCACTGGGCCTGGCTGTTCTCGATCGCCTCATCCGCAACCTATGCGGTGGTGTTCTACGACGCGCGCCTGTACGGCGACATGGGGCTGCAATTCGTGTTCATCGCGGCCTCGGTCTGGGGCTGGTACCAGTGGCTGCACGGCGCTGCCGGAGTTAGTACGGCGCCGCTGCTCCCTACCTTCCTGAAACCGGGCGGCCGCGCCTGGTCGCTGGCGGCCTGGCTGGCGGGCTTCGTGCTCTTGTCGACCTTCCTCGACAACTTCACCGACACCGACGTGCCGCACGCGGACGGCTTCCTGACCGCCGGCAGCCTGGTCGGCCAGCTGCTGCTGGCGAAGAAGAAGGTCGAGAACTGGCATGTATGGATCGCGGTCGATATCCTGTACGTCGGCCTCTACCTGTACAAGGGCCTGGTGCTGACCGCCGTGCTGTACGGCGTGTTCGTGCTGCTGGCGATCGCCGGCCTGCGCACCTGGGCTGCCTTGGCGCGGGAGCGCGCATGAGTGTCGAGGCAGCTCGCATCGCCATCCTCGGCGCCGAGTCGTCCGGCAAGTCGACCTTGTCCGAGGCCCTGGCGCGCCACTACGGCACGCTGTGGGTGCCCGAATACCTGCGCGAATTCGTCGATGCGCAGGGCAGGGTGCCGCACGAGGAGGATCAGTATGGCATCGCGCTGACCCAGCGTGCGCGCGAGGATGCCGCGGCGGCCGAGGCAAGCCGCTTGCTGTTTTGCGACACCACGCCCCTGATGACGGCGCTGTACAGCCGCGTATACTGGGGCAGGGTGGATGCGCAGCTGGCGGCGCTCGACGCGCGCCACGACTACGCCTGGACCTTCGTCACCGCGCCCGACACCCCGTGGGAGCCGGACGGCCTGCAGCGCGAATCGGAAGAGGTGCGCCAGATGGTGCACCGGATGCTGGTGGAGACGCTGGCCGCGCGCGGGATCGCCTACACCTTGCTGGCAGGCGACCTGCCGCATCGCATGCGGCAGGTCGAAGGGCTGCTCGGCAAGCCTGAAGGTTAGCCCTTCGGCAGGCTGGCCGCCAGGTCGAGCCACGACTGCGGCTGCGGCTTGCCGCGCTCGCGCACCCCGAAGAAGGTCACCACCAGCTCGCCCTGGTCGTCGAAGAACTCGACCGAGGTGACGCCGGCCCGGCGCACCACGTAGCCGCTCCTGAACGCGCTGTCGCGCAGGTGCAGGTTGAAGTCCGGATCGAGCACGTTGAACCAGCCTTCGGCCGCCATCACCTTGTTCACCTTGCCGCCGTAGATCTGGGTCAGTGCGCCATTGCCGAGGAAGGCCATGATCGCGACCCCGTTCTTCGCCGCATCCTCGAGCAGCTTGCGCACCGCCTGCGGCGCCACTTTCTGCACCACGCCGCCCGGGGCCAGGCGCAGCGCCTGTTCGCGCGTCAGGCCGAATTCCGACACGATGCGGTTGAACTGGTGGACGTCGGTCATCTCTTGCCAGGCGGTCTGGAATTCCTTGACGTCGACCGCATTGTCGGGTTTTTCGGCGGGCTTTGGCACGACGGGCGCCACATCCAGTTGGGCGTTCTGGCTCGGATGGCGGAAGTCGGCCACCAGCTTGTCGAAGACCGGTATATTGGCGTCGTCGCGCAGGTAGAGCTTGTGCACGGCGTTGCCGCTGGCGTCGAAGAACTGCAGACTGCGGTTGATGGCGCCGTCGCGGCCGGGCTGGGTCACGGCGAAGGCGTACTTCCATTTGGCGAACTGGAAACGCAGGTCGATCGGGCCGCCGAGGTAGCCGCCGGCGATGTTCAGGTTGCGCGCTTCGCGCTCGGCCTCGTCGGCGCTGCCTTTCTCGGCCTGTTTCGGGATGCGCATGGCCACGCCGGTGGTCTCGATCACGCCGTTCTCGTTGCGCGTGAGCGCCATCACCTTGCCGAGGTCGAGGGCGCGGCGCATGATCTCGCGCGGCGCATGGTCGCTTTCCTTCAGGCGCACCACGGTGCTGCCAATGCCGGTGGCGAGCAGCTCGGCTTCGGATACCTTCAATTGGCGCGCGGCGTCGCGCGTCTGCAGGCGCGGCTCCTTGGCCTTCAGTTCGGCCCACTGCTGCGCCAGTTGCGGGGCGGCTTGCGCCGGGACCAATGCCAGGGCTATGGCGGCGGCCAGGAAGTGGCGGGTGAGTTTCATGAATGTGTTCTCCTTGTTCGTTCAATAGACCAGCTTGAAGGTGACGGCCGCATGGCGCCCGGGGCGCGCCTGGCGTTCGATGTCGGCCGCGGTGATGGCCGCGGTGATGGCCGTGGTGGCGGCCGGCAGGCTGCGCGACGAGGCGTAGTCCCAGTACTTCTTGTCGGCCAGGTTGTAGACGCCGGCGGTGATCGATGCGTGCGCGTTGATGTTCCAGTATCCGGTCAGGTCCAGCACGGTGCTTGACGGGACCGCAAAGAAGGTCGTGTTCACGCCGCCAATCACGTCGCGTTCGGCCTGCTTGGCGCGGGTATGGACCGCGGCGAAGGCAATGCCGCCGCGCTGGGCGGGGTCAATCCAGGCCGCGATCAGGCTGGTCTTTTTCGGCAGGGTCGAGGCCAGCTCGCTTTCCAGTCCGGTGCGGCTGTTCTTCGCCTTGCTGCGCTGGACGCCGCTGGCCAGGGTCAGCTTGCCGCCCTTGAAAGATGGATTCCACTGGCCCAGGTCGGCGTCGAGCGTGAGCTCGCCGCCCCAGGTGCGCGCGCTGCCGATGTTTTCGGGTCGGAACAGGCCGAAGGTGATGTTCGGATAGTTGACCGGATCGGCCGGCTGCGAGGCGTATTCGATCAGGTTCTTGTAGCGGGTGTGGAACAGGGCCGCATGCAGGCGCAGGCCGCGCGCGACCTGACCTTTGAGGCCCAGCTCGAAGGCGTTGCTGGTTTCCTTGTCCAGGTTCGGATTGCCGATCACCGCGTAGGCGTTGCCGACTGCCGTGTAGCTGAGCGAATCGTAGGTGCCGGTGCGTTCGGCGGCGGTCGGCAGGCGGGTGCCGCGGCTGTATTGCAGGTAGGTTTCCAGGTTCGGCGCCAGTTGCGCGGTGAGGCCCAGGCTCGGCGTGAGGTAGCTGTCGGTTTCCTTTGTCAGCTCGCGGCTCGCGTTGGGAATGCCGATCGCGTAGTTGTCCGTGCTGTTCGGCTCGAGTTCGCGCCAGTTGTAGCGCAGGCCGGGCGTGATGCTGGCCCAGGACGACAGGGCGACGTCGGCGCGCGCGAAGGCGGAGAAGCGCAGCGACCGCATGTCGGCCATGCGGTTCTTGTTGGTCACCTGCTGGGCGCCGCTGTTGACGACGGTGCGGTCTTCGCGCCATGGACGCGCGGTGTCGGTCTGCTCGACATTGATGCCATAGGCCAGGTCGTGGCTGCCCAGCCGCTTGCTGGCGTTGCTGGCGAAGCCCACGCTGCGGTTGTCGAAGCTGGTCGCGATATGGCGCAGCACCGGCTGGCCGCCCGTGATGTAGCGGGCCGTCGTGATGTCTTCGACTTCGCTGTCCTGGATGTAGAGACGGCTCTCGAGCGTATCGAACCATGCGCCGGCGCCTGGAACAGGTGGTCGATGCCGAAGCGGTCGCGCCGGGTGCGCCCGGCCTGGGTCGCGCCTTCAGGGTAGAGGGCGCCCTGCTTGTTGTCGTATTCGCGGTCGTGCTCGGCGCGAAAGGCGTCGATCGTCGCCGTGAAGCGGTGACCGGTCCATGGCGTCCAGGACAGCTTGGCCAGCAGGGCGTCCGAATCCCAGTCGTCCGGATTGAGCGGCGCGCTGCCCGTCGAGCCGAGTTCCTTGCCGTCGCGGTGGACCAGCACCGCCAGCGCCTTGAGTGCGCCGGACTGCGCGGCGCCGGTCAGCGCGTGCATGCGCATGTCGTTGGCGCGGTTCGATCCGAACTTGTACTCGGCATAGGTGGGGCGGGCTTCGCTGACGTAGTCCTCCGGCGCCTTGGTGACGAAGGAGACGTTGCCGCCCAGGCCCTGGGCCCCGGCGCCGGCCGGCGCGGTGCCGGACTGGATGGTCACCGAGCGAAGGGTCTCGGGATCGACGTAGTCGCGGCCGACGCCGAAGCCGTTCAGGGTCGAGGCATCGGGTTTCGGCGCGGCCTCGGGCAGCTCGATGCCGTCCAGGTCCAGGCCCACCCGGTTGCCCTCGACGCCGCGGATGTTGAAGCCGGTATTGCCTGCGCCGTCCCAGACGTTGCCGCTGCCGCTGGCGGCGCCCGGCACGCTGACCAGCGGCGCGTAGCGCGCCATGTTCTGCATGTCGGTCACGCCCTGGCGGGTGAGGGCGGCGGCATCGAGCACGGTCACGGTGCCGGCCTTGTCGAGGCGCTGGCCGGTGATGACGATGGGGTCGAGCGGAGTGCTTGCGTCAAGCGCGGCGGGCGCATCAAAGGCCAGCGCCTGGGTGGCGAAGGCGCAGGCGAAGGTGCTGGCGAACAGCGCGGGGCGTCGTCGCAAGCCGGGTAGGGTTGCTGCCATGGTGGTCCAGTCAAGAGGGGTTGCACATGCTCCGCCCGGCACGCGTGCGCAGGCAGGCGTGCTCAAACGGGCTCTTTGATGAGAATGATTCTCATTTGCGATATATACTAAATGATAATCATTATCATTTGCAGCTAGGTCGTTCGACTTTTTGACAGCGATTTCTTGACCGAGCGCATAGGGCGCAGATACGAACCGAGGTTCGATGTCGTTACGAACAATAAATGTTTACCTCCTCATGACTATTTGTTTCTAGAAGGCATTACAATCATTGGATTCGAACGTACGGCGGGGCGCTATGAAAAACTGGATAGGACGCTTTTTGGGCGGTTCAGAAAAAGAGACACAAGCTGCGGCAAGCGTCCGCGCGGCGGCGACGATCGAACACGACGAGGACATGGCGAACGACGTCCATGCCACCTTCTATCGCTGGCTCACCGCGTCCAGCGGCTTCAACGCCCAGCCCGAGCAGGAAGCGCAGATCCTGGCCGAGGTCCGTTCGCTGGCGGCCGATCCGGTTTGCGCCTCCGGCCTGGTGCCGCGCATCCCCGAGCTCGTGTCGCAGCTGCTCACCGCGCTGTCCGACGAAAACATCTCGACCGGCGCACTGTCGGCCCAGGTCGGGCGCGACCTGGTGCTGGTGGCCGAAGTGATCCGCGAAGCCAACAGCGCCTATTACCGGCCGGTGACGCCGATCGAGACCCTGGAAGGCGCGGTGACGATGCTCGGCCTGAACGGCTTGCGCATGCTGCTGGCGCGCATCGCGTTCCGGCCGCTGGTGCGGGTCAAGGTGCAGGGCGTGGCGCGCCAGGTGGCGCCCAATGTGTGGAAGCATTCCGAACGCTGCGCATTCGCCGCCAGCGTGATGGCGCCGGGCCTGTCGGCCGGCGTGTTCGAATCCTACCTGGCCGGCCTGATGCAGAACCTGGGCCTGCAGGTCGCCTTCCAGGTGGCCGACCGCATCTGCGAAGGCAGGGTGCCCGGCTCCAGCGAATTCGGCGTCGCGCTGTTCGCGGCCAGCCGCCAGCTGTCGTCGGTGATCGCCAACCACTGGGACTTCCCGCCCGAAGTGGTCGAGGCGATCGAGCAGGCTGGCGAAGCGGATGGCTCGCACCTGGCGCAGGCGCTGGCACAGGGCGACCGCATCGCCAAGCTGCGGTTGCTGCTCGATGCCGAGGTGATCCATGACGACGATACGCTCGTTACGAAGGGGCTCAATGGCTTCCAGCGGCGTTGTTTGGGCAAGCTGAGTGACTTGTCGGACTGAGCGACGCGAATTAAGTGCCTGCTAATCTATCGTTAACATTACGCAAGTTTAGAGAGTTGTAAATATTACATCGGACGTGGTGCTCGGAGGTGACGCTGTTTTCTGTTGGCTAGCTAGCTTAGATCCTCGTCTTGACTCCGTGGTTTTTGACACAACGTAAGACTTGCTCTCGTGGCAAAGAACGCGGAAACGCTAGTGGGACATGGCTAAAGCCACTATAATCTCAGTGGCACTCATTGGAGCAATCGGGACGAAAACAGCGCCCAGGGTAGCCTCCGATCGAAGAGTCGTCTAATCACCTTTTTGGCGCAAGGCGCACGACGTTGATTTAGAAATTCGTACTTATCACGCTAGTGACTGGTCAATGTTTTTCGTTCCGGGTCCGTACATGTCTAAGCTAATGTATTGATACCTGACGATAATTCGGTAATGATAGATTAATGTAACAGAGCCAAAAAAAAGCTGTTATTCAACCAAGGTTGCCGAAATCGATTACTCAAGCATGCGCGCTTGAAAATGGATGTTTGCCATCTGCATTGATAAATACCATCTTGTTAACTTGAGACGCTTTCGGCGGCTAGATATTGGTTTAATTATATTAATTTTGTTGCTTGAGAAGGTGCCTTTCGTGAAACTATCGGCCATGAGGTTATTTAATATGGTTCAGACGGGCGCGTTCATGTCTCGACATGAGAGAATGCGTCTCCATAAACTATAGTAATGCGAAATAGACTGATCTCAAAGGCATGTTGCGTGACTCTACGGCAATGGTGATTTCCTATGCTATTGATGGTTGTAGTTATTGCGTGGGCGATATTAACCTCACGTCCTGGCCACGCAAAACGGAATGATACCCCATTGAGGGCGTGATACGCGTTGGTGTTAAACATACATCTCTCACATCAGAAAATTATGAATGATCTAAATGTAACAGTGGCTGTTCGAGCTTCGTTAGAGGTGGCATTAAAAGGATTAATTAAGAAAATAAGCAATGTTCAGGTTGGGACGTCAGAGCAATTCCCGTATGGATGGGGGACGGCAGGAAAAGGTAGAAGCGTTTGGCGCATACTTGAAGAACTGATTACGCAAAATCTCAAGAAGCATGGGCACGAGTTTGGCATATTGAATATCAGACTTCCTGGCAGTGAAGTCGGCGTCTACGACTTTGAGATTCACTTGGAAGGATTTTCCAACCCGATTTATGTTAATATCAAGTCAGCTGTTGAAGGTGGTCGAACTAATAAGGATGACATTTCCAAGGCCAGAGGCTTGTTAAAGTTCTATGAGACGAATCCAACTCATGAGCTATTCATTGCGACAGTTTCGCTTCGTTTTAACGTTGATATGAGTGTATCACTCGTAAACGTTTCCGTCGTTCCGACCGCATGGCTTCCTGATATATACGTCAATCCTAGTAATAATGCGAACCTTCAGTCGAGCCAATATAAGAATATAAACAATGCGATAATTAGGACTAATGACGAATTTGTTGACGAATTAAAGCGCGCTATAGAGGTGGCAGACCAGAAAAAAGTCAGAAAAACTAAGCTTGATGAGTTGCCACTCTAATATATTGAGACGGATCTGGATGTGGGAATGGCAAGAGCAGGTGAGAAAAAAGTTCGTTTGGCAAATGTGGCGGAATTTAAGCATTTAGAGATCCAATGGGATCCGAAAAATAATTTAACGCCCGAAAAATCGTATATTGAGCATACAGGCGAAGAGCGCCGTCAACATTTTGGACAGTTTTTTACCCCTGGACCGATTGCCGTAATGATGGCTGATTGGGTTGCAAGCGTTAATCCAAAGAATATTCTTGAGCCGTCTGTAGGAACAGGCGTACTACTTCGAGCAGTAGGCGAATTTGTCATCGAATCAAAGGTGACCTGTGTAGATATTGATCTTTCGCCAATGCAATTGGCGCGAAAATCTGCTCCAGCTCATCTTTCGTGTAACTTTTTACATGCCGATTTTCTCCTTCTAAACATGAGGGAAAAATTCGATGGGATTCTTGCAAATCCTCCGTATTTAAGACATCACGATATTTCATATGAAAAAAATATATATGAGGAAATAGGCTTTCGAAATAACATTTCTATTTCGAAGGCTTGCAATTTATACATTTTATTTTTATTTGAAATCTGCAGGCTGTTGTCCGAAGGAGGGCGTGCGGCTGTGCTGGTCCCAGCTGATTGGATGAGTTCGAATGCGGCGCGATGTTTTCGTGAATACCTGATTGATCGTCGCATTGTAAAAGAAATACTCTATCTCGATGAGCACGGTCACCATATTGATGGTGCGATTACTACTTCCGTTGTTTTATTATTCGATAACAACAAAGTTGCAGATGAGGAGTTCGTTGTTAAACATTATTCTGATCAAATTGAACTAATCGAAGCACGGACTGTCCTGTGGAAGGATTTGGAAACAGCTCCAAAATGGAACTCTATTTTGCTTGGTAGGTCATCTAAAAAAAATGATTCCCTAATTAATTTATCCACAATAGCAAAAACAAAACGTGGTCTGGCAACTGGAGCTAATGAATTTTTTCATCTGACAGATGGCGAAGTTTCAAAAGCGAGAATTTCACATTCTAATCTGCTCCCATGTATTGGAAATGCGAAGGATGTTTTAGGGGTGATATTTTCAGACCAAGATCTAAAAGATCTTGCAGCGTTTGGCGCGCGAACGAAATTGGTGAATTTCTCCGGTGACATATCTCCCGCCGAAGAAGAATATATCGAGGAGGGCGAACGAAAGGGATTCCACAAACGCTTTCTGCTTGCTAGACGTCGTCCTTGGTATAAAAATGAGCAGCGCGCGCCTGCCCCAATATGGGCGGCGTCATTCGGTCGTGGTCAAGTGCGGTTTATTTGGAATCGTAGCTCCGCAGTAAATCTGACTACATATCATTGTATTTATCCTGATAACCTCACCGATGTCCAATTGGCGGCGATGGTTTGTTTGCTCAACTCTTCGCCAATACAGCAGAGATTTGTAGATCATCTAAGGGTTCTTGGCGGTGGGTTGTTGAAATTTCAACCGAACGACCTCCTTAGTATAGAAATTCCAGATATTAGGATATTAAGCGACGCGGAAATATCTACGCTCAACAGCTATCTTGTGCGATTGGACTTGGAGATGCGCCTGCAGAGGCAGACAAATTGCGCTGAAATAGAGGTAATGGCGGATTTAAGCCAATATGTCGAGAATTTGATAGCGGTAAAGTTTGAGGGGGGCGAAATTGGAATAACTTCGAGAGTGCATGTGCAGCGTTGCACTTAAAGAATTTTGGTTGTGGTGGTGGTTGATTTAATCTGGAATTGAAATTGGCCACGCGGGTGTGGTGGATTTGTTGTAGTTGCGGCAAATTTTTCAGATCTCATTGATCATTTTCCTGCTTTGCAATGCATGGCGCAGCACATAGATTGCGTTAGGCCAAGCCACACGATGATGACGAGATTCCTGAGATTCTGAATTTATATCGTCAACTGGCTATCGTGGAATTTAGTCGTACGTTGCCTCATGACTAATTTAGTTATGAGGCAAGCTCACCAGATCAGAAATCGATCTGCGCCGACAGCCTGAACGTCCTTGGCGCCCCCGGCAGCAGGTAGCCGCCCAGCGACTGCGTCACATCACGCCAATAAAACTTGTCGAAGGCATTGTCGACCCGCGCGCGGATAATCGTGTTCAGTCCACCCGCGCGCAGCAGGTAGGACGCCCCGAAGCCCGCCACGTGATAAGCCGACACCTTCACCCGATTGGCCGGATCGAACACCTTGTTGCCCGAATACTGCCACTGCGCGTCGAGCTTCAGCCCCGCCACCTGCGGCACCGCGTACTCGATCCAGGCGGTGGTGCGCAGCTCCGGCACATTGGTCACGCGCTTGCCTTCGGTCGACGCGTCGCCCGTGTCCTTCTGGTCGGTGTCGAGCGCCATCAGCGACAGGCTGTAGTTCAGGTTTGGCGTGGCGCGGCCCATCGCCGACAGCTCGACGCCGCGGTGGGTCTGCTCGCCGGCGCGCACGAAGGTGTTGGCGGCGTTCGTGTATTCCAGCCCCTGGCGGATCTCGAACAGCGCGCCCGACAGCGCCAGCTGCTCGTTGACGTTGCGCTTGACGCCGAACTCCAGCTGCTTCGAGCGGCTCGGCGGCAGGGCGGTGTTCTGGTTGCTGGTTTCCATCGGCGCGATGCCGCCGTACTGCAAGCCGTGGCTGATCGAGCCATACACGCGCCAGTCGCGCGCCGGCGCGTACACCAGCGCCACGTTCGGCAGCGCGAACGAATCCTTCGTGTGCACCCAGCCGCCTTCGATTTCTTCCAGCGCGTCGAGCTTGAGCTTCACGTAGCGCACGCCGGCGTGCAAGGTCAATTGCGGCGACAAGGTCAGCACGTCCTGCACGAACAGCGAGCGCTCTTCTGTGGCGCGGCGCTCCATCACGGGGCCGGTCACGCGGTCGCCCGATACCGGCGGCACGACGCTCGGGTTCCAGATATTGCTGGAGCCGACGTAGTCGTAGACGTATTCGCCGAAGCTGTCATGGCGTTCGGCATACGAGCCGCCGATGGTGAGGGAGTGGCGCACCGCGCCGGTGGCGAAGCGGCCCTGCAGCATCGCCTGCAGGCCCCACGGCGTCTTGCGCTCGCCGGTGCTCTGGAAGTCGTACACGTCGTAGTCGCCGTTCGAGCAGTAGCCCGGATAGTAGCCGTCGCCCTCGTTGCTGCAGCCGTAGGGGAAGGCGGTGAAGTCGTCGCGCTTGAACCAATGCTTGTTGGCGCTCACGGTGGCGTTCCACGCGTCGCTGAGGCGGTACTCGAAGCGCAGGCCGAGATTGCTGCTGTCGGTGTCGACCGGCCTGGTCCACGGCTGGTCGTTGAGCAGGGTCTTGGGCGAGACGCCGGTCGGCAGGACTTCGTCGCGGATCAGCTGGTAGCCCGGCGCCGTGACCTGCGACTTGTGCTGGTGGTCGAGGTCGATCTGGAACAGCGCGTCCGGCGTGATCTGCCAGTCGAAGGCGGCCGACACGAACTGGCGCTCGCCGTCGGCGCCGCGTACGTAGGATTTCAGGTCTTCGGCTGCGGCGTTGATGCGATAGCCGAAGCGGCGGTCCGCGAAGCGGCCGCCCAGGTCGACTGCGCCGTACACGGTGCCGCGCTCGCGCACCTCTACCGTGGCCTGGCGCAGCGGGGCGCTGGTCGGGCGCTTGGTGACGAAGTTGATCATCCCGCCCGGCGCCGCGACGCCGGCCTGCAGGCCGGCCAGGCCGCGCAAGACTTCGATGCGTTCCTTGTTCTCGAGCGGGATTTGCGTGTCGCCCGAGATCGCGATCATGTCCTTGCGGTAGCTGGTGGCGTTGTCGAGCGCGAAGCCGCGGATCGAGAACTGCTCGGCGTAGCCGATCGCATTGTAGGCGTCGCCGATCGAGGCGTCGTAGCGCGCGGCGTCGGTGGCGCTGCGGATCGACAGGTCCTGCATCTGGCCCTGGCTGATCGAAGAGATCGAAGCCGGGGAATCGAGCAGCTGCACGTCGGAGAAGCCGCCGACGCTGGCGCGATCGAGCGCGATCCACTTGCTGCCGGTGACGACGACCGACGATATGGCCGACTGCGCAGCGTCCTGCGCGGCGGCTTGGGACGACAGGGAGAACGCCTGCACGATGGCGCAGGCGAGGATGGTGTGCTTCGAGGTGAATGTCATGGTTTGCTCTTTTTCGCGCGCAGCGTGGCGCGCCGCTTTTATCAAAGCCGGAGCCAACGTGGGGGAAGGGCAAACGAATGGGGATGCTGCTTTGCGCTTTCCTTCGCTGGCATTATCCAGATCAGGTACGAAGGGTATCTCTCACCCGGAACAGCGTTCCAGGACCCCTAGCGAATCGCGAGTGTATCACGGCCCGCGCGGCCGTGGTGAATCTGTCAACCTGTTCGAGCGGCGCCGCTCAGGCTTTCGCGGTCGACGGCGCCTCGGCCGCCGCGGGCTCGCTGACGGCCGGCGTCGCCATATGGCGCAGCAGCACGGCGCGGGCCGCGTCGCCGATGGCGCGCCAGTGTTCGCGCCGCTGCGCCGCGCGCTTGCGGTGCTTCGATGGCATGTCCTGCAGCGGCTTGAGGTAGAACGGCAGCGGGACCACGAAGCTGCGCGCGTCCAGCTCAAAGCCGCCCAGGATGCGCCAGAAGCCGTCGTAGGCGTTCTCGAAAGCCTTGTCTTGCGCCGCCTCGTAGGCCACGTGGGCGCTGCCGCGCACCGCGACCACCCGGTCGAAGCCGAGCGCCTGCGCCGCGCCCTGCAGGGCGGCAAAGCAGAAGAAGCTCGGCGAATTGTTGGGGAACACGCGCTCGAAGGCCTCGAAGGCGCCGCCGGCATCGCGCCACAGGCCGGCGTTGCGGGTGACGAAGGGAACGATCGGCAGGTCGACGCCCACCACCGCGCCCTCGACCCAGGTCCAGGACAGGCGGTGCAGCACCGTGCCGTCGACGATCAGGGACAGCGTCAGCTCGCCTTGCGGGTCGATGCGCGGCGCATGCTCGAGCCGCATGATGAAGTTGCCTTCGTCACCCTCTTGCTCGCCCCGGTGCTGCCACAGGACCAGGCCGCCGTGGTGCGCGGCGTGCCGGTAGGCACTGTTGAAGGTGGCCTCTTCGAAGCGGTAGTGGGCCAGCACGCAGCGCATGCGCTCGCGCACTTTCATGCCGCGCGCGAGATAGTCGCGACCGCTCACCTGGCGGAACAGGTCGTCGGCGGGGGCGTTTTCGAGGCGGCGCACCAGCTTGAGGCGGGACAGGGACTGGTGCTCGCGCCAGTAGCGCAGCGCATGCCAGCGTTGGGTGAGACGAGCGAAGATCATCGAGCGCTCCATTCGGCGTAAAGGGACGTTGCGTTGCCGGGCTGCGCGCGATGGCTGGCCACGCTCGGCAAGAGCAAGAAATAATTCCGTTTTGCAATTATCTGCCGAATTGCTAACTCGTGCCCGGACGAAGTGCAAACAGTGCTTGGGAACCAAGGCGGGCGTGATCTGTCATGGGACTCTCTCTGGACGTGTTAACTTATGGTTGTTTTTAGGCATGCACGACAAGACTACCATGTTTGCCGCGCGTTACGCTTCTTCATTCATCATCGATAATGCGCCGAAACCAATCAGCAATGGAGGAAGCAGCTGGCGTGTGAGTGCCGTTCTACACAGCTACGCACGGCGTTGATGTTGATACGTTCACTCTGCACATTCACGCCGCAGTGGGAGAGCAAGAGCGACGCCTGGTCGGCCAGCGGACCAAGGATGCGTTAGCAGCCCTGCAAGTGAATGGCGGTGAATGGCATAAGTCAACCGTCTCTCGTCTCATGAAAGCCGCACAGGCGGCTTAGAGCAGTCCTACAGTAAACGAACGGGGTGGACCCTCACACCCCACCATCCCGCCAAAAAGCCCGTCAGCGGCCTTCTAAGCGCTTCCTATCGGATATTTAAATTTGATAACAGGAGCGTTCATCTACGTCATTACTGGCATTCACTCGGGCAGTCGCCCGCGCTACTTTTCAGAATCGGCCTTCTGAATACTTTTTCAGATTCGGGCTGGAGAAAGTCCGACAGGGTCAAGTTGCAAAAAAAATTTTTAGATAATTTCAAGATTCCAGAAATGGGCTTGCCAATACATTAACTTCTATTGATCCCGTTCTACTGCCGTGCTGACCAGTAACAAGCTCTGCCGGGCGCATCCGATCAGAATCGTTACGACTTGCTCAACGACACGGAGAACAGCATGGCGAACGACGCATACCTCAAGATCGAAAGCATTAATGGCGAGTCGGAAGACGAACGGCACCGCAACTGGATCGAAGTAAATAACGTCGTCTATGCAGTCCACCAGCCAAGAGCCGATGTCGTTTCGACCGCAGGCGGGCATAGCACCGGGCGAGCCGACCTTTACCCGATCAGCTTCAGCAAGCTTGCTGACTTAGCCTCGCCCGTTCTCCTGCAAACTTGTGCAACTGGCAAGACTATCCCGAAAGCCTGCTTTGAGTTCATGAGGGCAGACGGCGACGGCAAGTGTCAACGGCGATTGAAAACTGATACAGATTTCGTCGTCCCAGCGATTTAAAACTGATACACCGCCGTCGCCGAACACCGTCCGTGTTCAG
>NZ_JH992923.1:340458-519886 GCF_000315425.1 Massilia timonae CCUG 45783
GGTTTCAAGGCCGCTCCGCAAAGCGGCCATCTTCTCAAAATGGTGTATCAGTTTTCAATCGCTGCCTGTATCAGTTTACAACCGCTGCTGACAGCAAGCCCATCCCTTACTTTAAGATCGAACTGGAAAGCGTAATGATCGCCAGCATCAAGCCAGATAGTGGCGAAGGCGGGATCATTACTGAGAGGGTCCAGCTTGCGTATGCCAAGATCAAATGGCACTACACCCGCCAGAGCATCCGGGGTGGAGCGCAGGGCAATACTAGCGGTAGCTGGGACTGTTCAGCCCATAAAGTGTGCTAACGGGAGGCGATATGTCCACCCCCTACGAGGGCGCATCAATGTTTATCAGCCCGCTTGAACTATCTGACTGGCGGCACGTATGTGCTGTCATCGTTTCGGGTCATAAGCTCAACAAATGCGGCCATACTCTTCTCCATGTTGGTGAAAGTTGGAGTTGGTATGTCCATATCGCTGGCCCATACAATTTGCCCAAGTTCATCCCTGAAAGTAATTACATGCGGTACTTAAAGGAGAACAACAAGCGTGAGATTCGCCGCTGGGATATCAAACTGCCCAACCCTAAGGGTGCGCGTGACAAGCTGCATGAACTCATCGATAAGCCTTGGTTCTGGGGCGGGATAGTGAACAACTGCACTTCCTTTGTGGAAGACGTGGTGCGGGCAGGCGGTAGCAACGCCTATCAGATGTTCAACTGTCCTATTGCGGAGCCATTCGCATGAGAACCGCATTCATTTCACTCCTAAGCGCCTTGTTGATAGCTGTACTTGTCTGGGCTTCGATCATCATTTTTGCTCCGAGGATGAATCTCGACACAGCTTATAGCCTGATCGTTGGCTCGTTTCTCGGCTCGGTAGTCCTCACTGCACTGCTATTGACGCTAAGGGATCGCCACCGCTGATATGACCTCGGTAGAGAGCTTTAACAGTGTCCCGTGCAGCGTGCGCAGGCCGCTAGAGCTACCATGGCCCGCTTACAGACACGAGAGAAATTTATCATGGTGCAACCGTCAATCTATATTACCGGCTCATAAGCAATCGTCTTGTTGAGCTTCCTCGCGTATTTTTTGACACCTGCCAACATTGTTCTTGTTCGGGCAAGAATCACCGTTGAATCCTTATAGTGGAGGCATCAATGGGGAATCGGTGTTTGTCAACGTAGTTGTCGCGTCATCTCAAGCTGCTTGCTGTAGTGCTTCTGGCCGAATCCGTTCCGGATTCAACCAGACTTGATCGTCAAGTTCCCAGTTCCTGGTGCCCTGCGACCAGCGCTGCGGGTTGCGCTTTCTAGCCTCGTGATAGACCTGCTCACGAAGCTTCAAAATCGCCGCGTCTTGCCCGCAGTGGCGCTGTGCCGGGGTCACGAATTTCAGGCCGCTGTGCTTGTGATCGTGGTTATACCAACGCACGAATTTCTGCGTCCATGCCTGCGCCTCTTCCAGGCTTCCGAATGGCTTGTTCGGGTAATCTGGGCGATATTTGCAGGTCTTGAACAGCGACTCGGCGTATGCATTGTCATTGCTTACACGTGGCCGGCTGAACGAGGGCGCCACACCCAGCTGTTC
This sequence comes from Massilia timonae CCUG 45783, assembly GCF_000315425.1. Taxonomy (GTDB): domain Bacteria; phylum Pseudomonadota; class Gammaproteobacteria; order Burkholderiales; family Burkholderiaceae_D; genus Telluria; species Telluria timonae. The sequence goes on from NZ_JH992923.1 coordinate 342,043, forward strand.
CAACGTGGCCAACATGGTGGCGCCCTTCATGGCGCTGCCGTTGTCCGAATGGAGCACCAGTGGACGACCGGCCAGCCCCTCGGCCAAGCTAGTGCGGCGCATCAACCGTGAAGCCAGTTCCGCCGATTCCGCCACGTGCACCTCATGCCCGACGACTTTGCGGCTGAAGATATCGAGCACCATGTACCAGTAATAGTATTGGCCTTTGATGGCGGCCGGCATCCAGGTGATATCCCAGCTCCACACTTGGTTCGGAGCCGCGGCGCAATGACTCGTGAGCACGCGCTCACAAGGTTTCTTCGCGCGGCCCCGATGATGCTGTTGCGCCGCCGCTTTCAGAACGCGATAGAAGCTTGACTCGGACGCCATGTACACGCCCCGATCGGCCAGCGCTGGCACGATCTGGCTGGGCGGTAAGCTGGCGAATTCCTCGCTGTTGGCAACGGCGAGGATTTCGGTACGCTCATCCTCGCTCAGCTTGCTGACCGGTTCTGGCCGCACGCTGGAGGGACGACCGTCGCCGGCCACGGCATCGTCGCCATTGCGCACCCAGCGCTGGAAAGTACGCAAGGTAATGTCCAGCTCGATGCAGGCTGGCGCCAACCGGCTGCCGGCGGCCTCTGCTTCACGGATCAACTCAACACACAACAGGCGATCTGGGACGCTGATCAGTCTTCCTCTTTGTCCCCCCAGATCGCCTGGGCTTTTTTTCGCAGGATCAGCAGCGCGGCCGCCTCGGCCAGCGCCTTCTCCTTGCGCTGTAAATCCTTCTCCAGTTGCCGGATGCGCTTTTTGTCCTCCTTCGACTGCGCCTGCTGCTCCCGCGTCTGCTTTACCACGCTCGCATTGGCCGACATGCATGCGGCACGCCACGTGGCAATCTGCTCCGCGAACAGGCCCTTGCGACGGCAATACTCGGCCAGTTCGCTTGTGTTCAGCGCAGCCGTTTCCAGTACCACGGAAAACTTGTCTTCCGAAGTCCATTCCTCGGCATTCTTTCCACTACCTGGCACCAGCGTTCCTTGATTACGAAGTTGACGGCGCCAAGTATAAAGGGTCTGTTCGGTGATCCCGCTCTCGCGGGCCAACTCCGACACCAGCCTGTTCTGCGGCGGCATCATCTGCCGAAGTAGCGCTTCTTTCCGTTCTGCTGAATACTGCTTCACACGATCTCTCTTGCCCGTCCCCGGTTGGTATTTACTTCATCAGGTGACGCGACAACTATTCTGACACCGGGGGGAATCCGAAGACGAGCGGCACCGCAACTGGATCGAATGCAATAACGTCCTGTACGCGTGGCGCATAACTGCACGTCCTTTGCGGAAGAAGTTGTACGGGCAGGCGGCAGTAAAGCCGGACAGTATTTCAATTGCCCTATTGCGGAGCCATTCGCATGAGAACCATGCTAATTTCATTTGGCGTCGCACTCTTAGCGGTGGCAATTGTCTATATCTCAATACTCTTCCTTGACCCCGGAATGAACGTTGAAAAGGCATTTGGCATCATCTTCTACGCGTTTTTCGGCTCGGGCATTCTCACCGCATTGGTGTTGATGTTTCGGGGCCGTCACCGCTGATATTGGTAACTGCCCTTCAAGTACGAGCAATCAACCGCGAGGTGGGGCAAGGTAGATAAGCTTACCCTTTGTCAGACCATTAGCCTTCGCCCCTTCATCGCTCGACCACAGGGCCGCCGTCAACGTCGCGGCAATGCCATTCAGATCGGCCTCTTCCACTCTATGTTCAAGCTGCTTGCGAACCAGCAGGAACTGTTCGGCGATGCGTTCGGCGTTTGCTGCTTGGGATTCTTTGAGATCAACCGAGAGACCTCCTGATGAGTTATGGAGCGTCGATTGTACGAGGCTCGACAGTCTCTTCAAAGAACCAAATTTGCATTCCGAGCAACTATTTCTCTTGGTGGTTCCGTGTCGTGACGCTAGCAGTCCGATCAATTGCCGCTACTTACGACGCCCTCAGCAGTATCGACCATGCCGTGCATCGTGTACGGTCTACTGCGGATACCATGGGCCGACCTGAAGACATCGGAGAAATTTATCATGGTGGAACCGTACAAGCTATTCTATTGGCCGAGCATCCAGGGCCGCGGCGAATTCGTCCGCCTGGCGCTGGAAGAAGCGGGCGCCGACTACGTCGACGTGGCGCGCCGCGAAGGCGGGGTCGACCTGTTGATGGCGGCGCTCGACGTCGAGGAATATCCGGCCTTCGCGCCGCCCTTCCTGAAGGCCGGCGAGCTGGTCATCGGCCAGGTGGCCAACATCCTGCTCTACCTGGGCGAGCAGCACGGCCTGGCGCCGCGCACCGACCCGGGCCGCCTGTGGGTGCACCAGCTGCAGCTGACCATCGCCGACCTGGTGACCGAGGCGCACGACACCCATCACCCGATCGCGTCCGCGCTGTACTACGAAGACCAGAAGCCCGAGGCGCTGCGCCGCTCGGCCGATTTCGTCGAGTCGCGCATCCCCAAGTTCATGGCCTATTTCGCGCGCCTGCTGTCCAACCCCGAGCCGCGCGACTACCTCACGGGCGACAAGGTGACGTACGCCGACCTGTCGCTGTTCCAGGTGATCGAAGGCCTGCGCTATGCCTTCCCGAACGCGATGAAGAAGATCGAGCAGGAGCATCCGGTGCTGGCAAGCCTGCGCGACCGGGTGGCCGCGCGGCCCAACATCGCCGCCTACCTGGCGTCCGAACGGCGCATCCCGTTCAACCAGGAAGGCATCTTCCGCCGCTATCCGGAACTGGATCAGTAACGAGCCTACCCCGGTAGGTGTGAGTCGCTCCTGGCGCGCCTGGCAGACGTGGGCTGCGTTGCTCGTCGTTGCATGGCTTGCCATGCGGCCTCCTCGCGCCTTGCCCACGCCAGCCATGCATCGCCTACGCGCATGTCGCCATGAGCTTCCCCACACCTACCGGGATAGGCTCTAATCAATCCCAGGCCGGCGCGAAATCCGGGCTGACCAGGCGAGCGCCATCGTCGAGCGCATCGATGGCGGCGCTGTCCTCCCGGCCCAGCACGAGTTCAGTCGCCCGCAGGTTGCCGGCCAGGTTCTCGCGTTTGGTCGACGACGGGATCACGGCGTAGCCCTTGGCCAGCAGCCAGGCCAGCGTCACCTGGGCCGGCGTGGCCCCGTGGCGGCGCGCGATCTCCTTGACCACCGGGTCGCTCATCACCTTGCCATAGGCCAGCGGCATGTAGGCGGTGACGTGGATGCCGGCCGCGCGCGCGAAGTCGGCCACGCCGCGGTTCTGCAGATAGGGGTGCAGCTCGACCTGGTTGGTGGCGATATTCTCCGCGCCGACGGCGGCTATCGCCTCGCGCATCAGCGCCACCGGGAAGTTCGAGATGCCGATCGCGCCCGTGAGGCCGGCGTCGCGCGCCGCCAGCAGGGCCTGCATCGACTCGGCCACCGGGACGGCGGCGCCGGGCGAGGGCCAGTGGATCAGGGTCAGGTCGACCTGTTCGGCGCCCAGCTTGCGCAGGCTGTCCTTGAGGCTGGCGGCCAGCTTGTCGGCGGCCAGGTGCTCGGTCCAGATCTTGGTGGTCAGGTAGACGTCGCGGCGCGCCACGCCGGATTCGCGCAGCGCCTGGCCGACCTCCGTTTCATTGCCATAGATCTGGGCGGTGTCGATGTGGCGGTAGCCCAGTTCCAGGCCGGTTGCGACCGAGTCGATCGCGGCTTGCCCTTGCAGGCGGAAGGTCCCGAGACCCAGTTGTGGCATCTTCATGATGTGTCCTTTGAAATGAGTTAATGGGTGGCGGCGGCGCTGCGCACGGCCTTGGCCGGCGCGCCTTCGCGCCGGTCGAGCCAGCCGGCCAGGGTCGTGAGCAGCAGGGCGCCGACGACGACCAGGGCGCCGATCCAGGGCGTGGCCATCAGGCCGAGGTGGGCGACGATCAGGCCGCCGCCCCAGGCGCCCAGCGCGATGCCGACGTTGAATGCGGCGATGTTCAGGCCCGAGGCGACGTCCACCGCCTGCGGCGCGTCACGCTCGGCGCGCTGCACCACATAGACTTGCAGGCCGGGCACGTTGCCGAAGGCGACCGCGCCCCAGGCCAGCACCGTGATCAGCACGAGCGGTTTGCTCGGCGCGGTGAAGGTCAGTGCCAGCAGCACCACGGCCAGCAGGGCGAACACGATCTGCAGCGCGGGCACCGGGCCATGGCGGTCGGCCAGCTTGCCGCCCCAGATATTCCCGGCCGCGACCGAGACGCCATACACCAGCATCACCAGGCTGACGGTCGACGCCGCGAAGCCCGAGACTTCCTGCAGCACCGGCGCCAGGTAAGTAAAGGCGATGAAGCTGCCGCCGTAGCCGAGCGTGGTCATGGCGTACACCAGCAGCAGGCGCGGTTTCTTGAGCACCGCGAGCTGGGTCAGCAGGCTCGATGGTTGGCTGCCCGCGATAGTCGACGGCACCAGGATGGCGCTGCCGATCACGGCGATCACGCCCAGCAGCGACACGGCGAGGAAGGTGGCTTGCCAGCCGAAGTGCTGGCCGATGAAGGTCCCGAGCGGCACGCCGGTGACCAGCGCCACGGTAAGACCCGTGAACATCAGCGCGATGGCGCTGGCGGCCTTCTCTTTCGGCACCAGGCTGGTGGCGATGGTCGAACCGATCGAGAAGAACACGCCGTGCGCCAGGCCGGTGAGCACGCGCGCGGCCATCAGCGCTTCGTAGTTCGGCGCCATCCAGGCCACCAGGTTACCGAGCGTGAACAGGACCATGAGGCCGAGCAGCAGGTGCTTGCGCGGCAGCTTGCCGGTGAGGGCGGTGAGCACCGGCGCGCCGATGGCGACGCCCAGTGCGTACAGGCTGACCAAGAGGCCGGCCGAGGGCACCGAGACGCCCAGGCTGGCGGCGATGGTGGGGATCAGACCGACGATCACGAATTCGGTCGTCCCGATGGCGAAGGCGCTCAAGGTGAGCGCCCAGAGTGCGAGTGGCATGTGATTCTCCTTGTTGTTGACGTGGCTGGAGCCAGGCATGCAGTGTGCCGTGCCAGGGTGCAAGGAAAAATAGGCCGCTGTACAATGGACTTTTGACTCGGAGTCAATAATGATCGATGTAGACGCCTTGATTGTATTTGCCGCCGTCATAGATTCCGGCTCGTTCTCGGCCGCCGCCGAACGCCTGGGGCAGACGCCATCGGGAGTCTCGCGCACCATCTCGCGGCTTGAGGATGGCCTTGGCATGACGCTGATGCACCGCACGACGCGGCGCCTGCAACTGACCGAAGAAGGCGCCTGGCTGCTCGAGCGCGCCCGCGCCATCCTGCAGGACCTGGCCAATACCGAGGCCGAGGCGCAGGCGCGCCGGTCGCAGCCTTCGGGCCTGGTGCGGGTCAATGCCTCGACCCCGGCCCTGGACCACCTGCTGGCGCCCCTGCTGCCCGATTTCCTGGAGGCGTATCCGCTGGTCCAGCTGGAACTGACCAGCGGCGAAACCTATGTCGACCTGATCGAGGAGCGGGCCGACCTGGCGATCCGCATCGGCGCGCTGCCCGATTCGACGCTCAATGCGCGGCGCCTGGGCAGCGGCAGGCTGCGGGTGGTGGCGGCGCCAGCCTATATCGACAAGTACGGCGTGCCGCGCGAGCCGGCCGAGCTGGCGCTGCATCGCAGCGTGGGCTTCACGGCGCCGGCCTCGCTCAACACCTGGCCGCTGCTGCATGCCGGCGGCGAGGGCTGGACCGTCACGCCGCAGGTGCTGGCCTCGAGCGGCGAGACGGTGCGCCACCTGGCCCTGCACGGGGCAGGCATCGCATCGGTGGGCGAATTCCTGGTGCGCTCGGACCTGGCGGCGGGGCGCCTGGCGCCGGTGCTGGAAGAGCACACCCTGCCGTGGACCCAGCCCGTATGGGCGGTGTTCTACAAGCAGGGCGCGCTGGCGCCGCGGGTGGCGGCGCTGGTGGACTTCCTCGCGCGCAGGCTGGGCGAGGTGCTCGGCACCTAGGCCAGGGAGTCTGCGGCGCCCACCTCGGCGCTTGCGAGGCGTTCGATCAGGTCCGGCAGCGGCATCGGACGGCAGAACAGGTAGCCCTGCATGCACGGCTGCCCGTGTTCGGCCAGGAAGCGCGCCTGCGCCGAGGTCTCGATGCCTTCGGCCACGACCCGCAGGCCGAGCTGGCCCGCCATCGCCAGGATCGATTGCACCAGGGCAGTGCCGTTGCTGTCGTCGGGCATGTCGCGGATAAAGCCCTTGTCGATCTTGAGTTCGTACAGCGGCATCTTGCGCAGGTAGGCCAGGTTCGAGTAGCCGGTGCCGAAGTCGTCGATCGAGAAGCGGATTCCCATGTGCGCCAGTTCCTGCATGCGGCTTACCGTGTCGTCGATGTCATCCACCAGCAGGCCTTCGGTCACTTCGAAGATCAGCTGCCGCGGCGGCACGCCCGTCTCCTGGACCACCGCGCGCACCATGGCGACGAAATCGGGCTGGCGGAACTGGCGCGGACTGACGTTGATCGACAGCGGCAGCGCATGGCCGGCGCGTTCCAGCTCGCGCCAGGCCAGGCAGGCGTGGCGCAGGACCCAGGCGCCGAGCGGCACGATCAGGCCGGTTTCTTCGGCGACCGGGATGAAGACATCGGGCGGCACCAGCACGCCGTCCGCGCGGCGCCAGCGCAGCAGCACCTCGGCGCCGACCGGCGCGCCGGCGGGGTCGACCTGCAGCTGCAGGTGCAGCGCCAGTTCGTTGCGCGCCAGCGCATCGGCCAGGTCGCGCTCGAGCGTCAGCACGTTCTCGGCCGCCGCCAGCATCGTGGTCTCGAACAGCGCGACGCCGTTGCGACCGGCCGCCTTGGCGTGGTACATCGCGGTATCGGCTTCGCGCAGCAGGTCGTGCATGGTCTGACCCAGGCGCAGCGGCAGTGCGACGCCGATGCTGCCCGATGAATGGTAGACCTGGTTGTCGATCATGGCCGGACGGCGCAGCGCCTTGCCGACCTTTTGCGCCAGCTCCTGGGCGGCGGCGGTGGCGGACGCGCCGTCGCTGCCGAGATTCGCGGCCAGGATGACGAATTCATCGCCGCCGAGGCGGGCCACGGTGTCTCCTTCGCGCACCGCGTCGACCAGGTGGGCGGCGACGTGCTTGAGCAGGGCGTCGCCGGTGGCATGGCCGCGCGCATCGTTCACGCTCTTGAAATTATCGAGGTCGATGTACAGCACCGCGCCGAGGCCGCGGCCCGCGTGCGCCCCCTCCACCATCGCGTGCAGGCGCTCCATCAGCAGGCGCCGGTTCGGCAGGCCGGTGAGCACGTCGAAGAAGGCCAGCTGCTCGATCGCGTCGGCCGAGCGGCGGCGCTCGGTGATGTCGCGTCCCACCACCACCAGGTGCGTGATCGGCCCGCCTTCGCCGGCGAACGGCACCATCTCGATTTCGACCCAGCACGGCTCGCCCGTCTTCGAATAGTTCACCAGCTCGGCCGATACCGGCTCGCGCTTGCCCATGGCCTCGACGATGCGCGCCACCACCGCCGGATCGGTGTCGGGGCCGTGCAGCATGCGCATGCTGCGCCCGACGATCTCGTCGGCGCGGTAGCCGCTGCGGCGCTCGAAGGCCCGGTTGGCGAAGATGACGGGCTGGATGGCGCCGGGGCGCTCATCCACCTTGACGATCAATACCATCTCGTTGAGGCCGGCCAGCGCGGCGGAAGTCAGCCGCAGTTCGCCGTTCATCGCGCGCAGCAGGCTTTGCCCTTCTTCCAGCGAGGCGGCGGAGGTGCGCACGTCGTTCAGCGAGCCGGCCAGGCCCTTGAGCAGGGTGCCGCAGCTCAGGGTGATCAGGCCGCCCACGCAGGTGAAGTTCAGGGTCAGGATCAGCACGCTGGGCAGCGAGTCGTGCGCATAGTGGCCGACCGGGATGTCGGTTTGTCCCGTCAGGCCGAGCACCATGAGCGTGGCGGCGCTGAGCGCGAGTCCGGAGATCGCCGGTCGTGTGCCCAGCAGGACCGCGGCCAGCGCAGGCGCCGCCAGCAGGTAGAACAGGCCGATCGCGCCGGCCGCGAGCATCGAGCCGACACCCACGATGTACAGCATGGCCAGGAAGTTCAGGACGCGGGTCCGGTAGGCCAGATGGTCCATGCGCCAGATCGCCAGGATCCACGCCAGCGCGGCGGTATCCATCAGGGCCACCGCCGGCACATTCCTGTAGACCGCCAGCGCCGCGCTTGGCACCGCCGCGATCAGTGCCAGCACCAGGACGACGGACATCAATGACGTGAAAACACGTGCGCGCCACTGCGCGACATCGTCGTGAGCCAGCATGATAATTTCGCTTGAGAGGAGGGGATTGTATTTAGACAATAGAAATTGTCTCAAGGAAATAGCATACCAGCTCTGCCGGTTTCGGGCCGTTCGATTGAAACGGCGTGCTGTCGGGCGCTGGTGGGCGGCGCGATCCGACACGCATGGGCGGCGCTGCCGCGAGCGGCTGCCGCCCATGCCGTGCCAGGGTCAGAACGCGTAGGTCGCGCGCCCGTAGATATAGCGTCCCGAACGCCCGAACGGCGCATAGGTCGAGAACGGCGTATTGCCCGTGGTGTTGAGCGACGGCGGCAGCGTTTCCGGATACTGGTCGAAGACATTGTCCGCGCCCAGGGCCAGGGTCAGCTTGGGCGTGACGGCGTAGCGTCCCTCCAGGTCGACCACGGTCTTGGCGCCGAGCTCGAAGTCGAAGGCCGCCGTGGTGCCCGGCGACAGCACCTCGCCATAGCGCGTGGCGCGCAGGGTCGCGCCCCACGGGCCCAGCTTCCAGTTGACGTTGGCGCTGATCTTGTTCTTCGGCTGGCCCTTCTCGAGCGAGAGCACGTTGACGCGGTCGAACAGGACTGGCGATGGGCTCAGGCTCGACAGCTGCTCGGTCACCGGCACCTTGGTCACCTCGGTGTCGGTGAAGTTGCCGGCCAGCGTGAAGTCGAAGCGGCCCGCCGCGCCGGCGTTGTGCGCCCAGTTGACCACCACGTCCACACCCTTGGTCGTGGTGTCGACGCCGTTGATGAAGAAGCGCCCGCCGCCCACGCCGATGAAGCCCTGGCTGGCGATGTAGTCGCGCACATTGGCCTGGGTGAGGTTCTCGGACAGGATGATGCGGTCGTCGATGTCGATGCGGTAGGCGTCGACCGTCACGCTCACGCCGCCCAGGCGCAGCACGGCGCCGAGCGAGGCGTTGACCGATTCCTCGGCGTCCAGCGGCTTGGCGCCGAGGGCCACCGCCACCGGGTCGGACGGCTTGAAGGTCGTGATCTCGTAGGGGATGCCGTTGATGAAGTTGGTGGACGTCGCGGTGAAGTGCTGCTGCTGTGGCGACGGCGCGCGGAAGCCGTTCTGGATCGCGCCGCGCAGCGCGAACGCCTTGTTGAAATCGTAGCGCAGCGCCAGCTTGCCGGCCACGCTGTTGCCGAAGTCCGAATATTTTTCGGCGCGCACCGCGGCCGATGCAAGGAGCTCGGGCGTGACGTTCGCTTCGAGGTCGATGAAGGCGCCAACCGCGTTGCGGTGGGCGTCGACCTCGTTGGCCGGGCGGAAGCCCGGGAACACCTGGGCGCCCGGCGCGGCCGGCGTCCCGTTGGGCAGCACCTCGCCGCCATAGCTCCACGACTGCTCTTCGCCGGCGAACAGCTCATAGCCTTCGCGGCGCGCCTCCACGCCCACCGCCACGTTCAGCGGCGACGACAGCGACGCCAGCTCGATGCTGCGCACGCCGGTCAGGTTGAACACGGCCTGGTCGTACGAATAACCGCCGGCGTAGAACTCGGTCTTGCTGGTCGGTCCCAGCGAGCGGTTCAGGGTGTTCTCGATCGTGTACTCCATCTTGTTCTTGCCGTAGCCGAGCGAGGCGTCCATGTCCCACTGGCCCGCTTGCCACGTCACGCCGCCCGTCATCGAGAAGTCCTTGACGGTGGGGGAGATCAGCGGCAGGAAGCCGTCCGGATAGATCGACAGGATGTTGCGGGCGTCCTGCGGCGGGCGGAAGTAGCCGGACGAGGTGGCGTCGCGGTCCTGGTAGCTCGCCCAGCCATAGACCTTGACGCCGCCGCCAAGGTTGTTGCCGGCGTTGGCGAACAAGGTGGCCTGGTCGAGGTCAGGTTCGCCGGTCCAGGCGTTGAAGCGGTCGATCGTGTTCTCGCGCGGGTCGAAGGCGCCGTTCACGCGCGGGTACTGCTGGCGCATGTCGTAGCCGCCACGCTCGGTGCGGTTCTGGTCGCGGTACTCGGCGGCCACGGTCAGGAAGCCGGATTCGCCCAGGGCCAGGCCCTTCCACAGGCTGACGGTGGCGGTCTGGCCGTCGGTGCGCTTGCGCGAATCCGGACCGCTCCAGGTACCGCCGGCGGGCGCCACATCGTTCCACAGATCGTACTCGGACTTGCGCGCGCCATAGGTGACGCTCGCTTCGCCGCCATCGCGGTCGGTGCGCAGGCGCATATTAACCACGCCCGAGATCGCGTCCGAGCCATATTGCGCCGCAGCGCCGTCGCGCAGCACCTCGACCGATTTCACGATCGCGGTCGGGATCGTGTTGAGGTCGACCGCCGCCGAACCGCGGCCGATCGAACCGTTGACGTTGACCAGCGACGAGGCGTGACGGCGCTTGGAGTTGACCAGCACCAGGGTCTGGTCGGGCGCCATGCCGCGCAGGGTGGCGGGACGGATGGTGTCGGTGCCGTCGGTCAGCGAGGGCCGCGGAAAGTTCAGCGAGGGCAGGGCCATCGACAGCGCCTGGTTCATCTCGGTGCTGCCGGCATTCTTGAGGGTGTCGGACGAGATGATGTCGACCGGCGCGGCGGTGTCGAGCGCGGTGCGGTTGGCGACGCGGGTGCCGGTGACCACGACCGTGGCGGCATTGGTGGCCGACTCGGCCTGTGGTGTGGCCTCCTGGGCATGGGCGGCGCCTGCGCACAGCGCGGCGATGGCGAGAGCGAGTGCTGTTTTTTCCGTCCTGGCTTTCTGCATGGTGCTGATTCCTTTTTTTTCTACGGCGGTGGTCCTGGGAAAGGGCGAGGCGGTTGCCTCTGGTCCATACTGCGCAGCACCATTCATGGTGTCAATTCGTTAAAACCGCCGCCGTGCATCTTTACAACAATTATCGAAATGTCAGGTCTATGTAAGAACATGTGAAGCGCATAAGCAACGCTCATGCGGTGCGCATGAATTTATCTCCCTGTAAGAATTTTGCTATTGCATAGCATTCTTAAATGCTACTGTTGGGAAGTAATTGATTCCATTACTTGACCGGGGATATCCTATGCGTTTGTGGACACCGCTTGCCGTTTTGCTCCTCCTTGCCTCGTCATGGGGCCGCGCCGATCCCATCGATGACTTCATCAAGGCGGAAATGCAGCGCAGCCAGACGCCTGGCCTGAGCCTGGCGATCGTGCGTGATGGGAAGATCGTCCGCGAGCAGGCATACGGCCTGGCGAACCTCGAACACCAGGTGCCGGTCAAGCCAGCGACGTTGTTTCAGGCCGCGTCGATCGGCAAGCAGTTCACGGCCGCGCTGGTCATGCTGCTGGTCGAGGATGGCAAGCTCGGGCTCGACGACCCGGTCGCGCGCCACTTGCCGAACACGCCGCCGGCCTGGAAGGACGTCACCGTGCGCCACCTGCTGACGCATACCTCGGGCCTGGCCGACCCGGGCGACAAAATCGACTTGCGCAAGGATTACACGGACGACGAAATGATCGCGATCGCCGGCGCGCTGCCGCTGGATTTCCAGCCGGGTGAAGACTGGGCATACAGCAACGTCGGCTACCAGCTGCTCGGTTACCTGTGCACGAAGGTCGGCGGCAAGTTCTATGGTGACCAGCTGCGCGAGCGGATCTTCGCGCCGCTGGGCATGTCGGCGCGCGTGATCAGCGAGCGCGATATCGTGCCGCATCGTGCGGCTGGCTACGAGCTGGTGGACGGGCAGGTCAAGAACCAGGAATGGGTATCGCCGACGATGAACGCCACCGCCGACGGCAGCCTGTACGTGACGGCGCACGACCTGGCCCTGTGGGACCTGGCGCTGTATGGCGACAAGCCTTTGACCGCGCGCATCCGCCAGGCCAGCTGGACGCCGGTCACCCTCAAGAACGGGAGCACCCGGCCATATGGCTTCGGCTGGAGCCTGGAACCGGTCAACGGCCACCGGCGCGTCTGGCACAACGGCCGCTGGCAGGGCTTTCGCAGCGTGATCCACCGCTTCGTCGACTACCGGCTGGCCGTGATCGTGCTGGCCAATTCGACCTCGGCGCCGGTGGAAAAGATCGGCAACCAGGTCGCCCGCATGGTCTTGCCGGCCCTGGTGCAGCATCCGATCGCCGACACCGAGCCTGCAGCCACCGCGCGCGCGAAAGAGATCCTGGCTTATTTCGAGCGCGGTGAGCAGCCACCCGGGCTGTCGGCATCGGCCAGGGAATTCTTCTCGCCCCAGTTCATGGGCTGGGTGCGGGCGGACATGCGGGACTTCGGCAAGCTGTCCGAGGTACAGCCGATGGAACGCGGCGAGAAGAACGGCAAGCGCCTGTATGTCTACCGCGCGCGCTTCGCGCATGACGACGTCACGATGAAGTTCTCGCTCAACAAGGCCGGCGAGATCGAGAATGTCGAGCTGTTGCCGGAGTGACGTATAGTCCTGGTGGTAGCCTACGAATCTTCACACTGGCAGAGGCAAGATGACAGCACTGTTCCCGGATTTCCGCGCCTTGCGGGTCGAAGTCGACCCACTGGTCACTATCAATGGCATCGTCGGCGGCGAGGGTCCGCCCTTGCTGCTCCTGCACGGCCACCCGCAAACCCACGCGATCTGGCACAAGGTCGCGCCCCGGCTTGCCGAGCGTTTCACGGTGGTCGCCTGCGACCTGCGCGGCTATGGCGACTCGAGCAAGCCGCAAGGGGCGCTTGATCACGCCAACTACAGCAAGCGCACGATGGCGCTCGATGCGCTGGCCGTCATGCGTTCGTTGGGCTTCGAAACCTTCAAGGTGCTGGCCCACGATCGCGGCGCGCGCGTGGCGCACCGGCTGGCGCTGGACCATCCACAGGCAGTCGAGCGGATGGCCTTGCTGGATATCGCGCCGACCCTGGCGATGTACGAACAGACCTCGGAAGCGTTCGCGCGCGCCTACTGGCACTGGTTCTTCCTGATCCAGCCGGCGCCCATGCCCGAGCGCCTGATCGAGTCCGACCCGGCCGCCTACGTGCGCGACGTGATGGGCAAGCGCAGCGCCGGCCTGGCGCCGTTCGATCCGCGCGCGCTGCGCGAATACCAGCGCTGCCTGGCGTTGCCGGGCGCGGCGCACGGCATCTGCGAGGATTACCGCGCCGCCGCCGGCATCGACCTCGAACACGACCGGTTTGATCGATCCGCAGGCCGCAAGCTCACGATGCCGCTGTTGGCATTGTGGGGAGAGCAGGGCGTGGTCGGGCGCTGCTTCGAGCCGCTCGAGGAGTGGAAACTGGTGGCGGACGACGTGCAGGGCGGGGCGCTGCCCTGCGGTCACTACATCGCGGAAGAAGCGCCCGAGCTGCTGCTAGGGCGCGTGCTGCCGTTCCTCGGGGAGTGACTCAGGCGGCGGCGCCCGCGAACTCGATGGTCGCCGTCAACCCGCGGCCGCCGTCGCCGTCCGACAGCACGATGATGCCGCCATTGCGCGCGGCGCCGCGTTCGGCGATCGCCAGTCCCAGGCCGCTGCCCGATTGCTCCTGTCCCGGCACCCGGTAGAAGCGTTCGAACACCTTGTCGCGCAGGTCGGGGGCGATGCCCGGCCCCTGGTCGGCGATCGCCAGCCGATAGATGTGGCCGATGCGGTGGAGGCGTACCGCGATGCGGCTGTCCTGCGGCGAATACTTGATCGCGTTGCTGATCAGGTTATCGACGGCCGACGCCATGCTTTCCAGGTGCAGCGGCACGCTGCCGTCGCCATCGGCGTGGAACTCGATCTCGATATTGCGCTGCACCGCGAGGTGGGCCGCCGCCGCCACCCGGTCGCGCACGAACTCGGCGACGTCGGTCTGCGGGCAGGGATGGTCGAGCTGCGGCTCGGCGCGCGCCCGCTCGAGGGCCAGCAGCTGGTGCACGGTGTGGGTGGCGCGCGCCACGCCGCTTCGCAGGCCGGCCGCCGGTTCGGCGCAGCGCTCGGCCATCTCGCTGCCGGCGCGGCTGAGCAGCACATGGGCATTGATCTGGATCGCCGCCAGCGGCGTCTTGAGCTCGTGGGCGGCGTCGGTCAGGAACTCGTGCTCGTGCTCGATGCGCTGCGACAGGCGCGCCATCAGGCCGTTGATCGCGTCCACCAGCGGCGACAGTTCGCGGTAGATGGAATCGGGCAGGGGCGTCAGGTCGCCGTCCGAACGCTGGGCGATGCTTGACGCGATCGAACGCAGCGGACGCAGGCCAATGCCGACGATCAGCCAGGCGGGAATCAGGAGGAGCGGCAGGCTGAAGATGGTCGAGGACAGCAGGAAGCCGACGCCGCCGATCGAGAACATCCATTCGTCGTCGACTTCGTGGCTGCGCTCGACCAGGATGTCCTGGGCCTTGTCGTGCGCTTCCCAGCGCACCCAGGAATAGGCGTCGCGGGTGGCGACTTCGGGCAGCCGGTCGGGCCACTGCGGCGCCGAGTTGTAGATCAGGCGGCCGTGCAGCCAGACGCGCACCCGCACGTGCGAGTGGTAATCCAGTTCCTGGAACATGCGCACGCGGTTCGCCTCGATCTCCGCCAATACCGGCAGCATGCGCGCCACATCCGGGCCGACGTCCGACAGGTGGGCCTGGATATTGGCGGTGTGAGCCTTGTTCTCGCTGAAGGTGCGGCTGCGCTGGGTGGCCTTGGCCTCGAGGAATACCCACACCAGTCCGATGATGGCCACGCCGATGATCACGCCCGTGAAGCTGAACATCAGGCGCTGGAACAGCGACGACGGCCGGTTCGCCAGCCGCCTAAGCATCCTGCTGCACCATGTAGCCGACGCCGCGCACGGTGCGGATCACGCCTTCGCCGATCTTCTTGCGCAGGTTGAAGATGTGCACGTCCAGGGTCTGGCTCTGGCCCTCGCCGGCGGGCAGCGCGCGCCGCTCCAGCTCGACCCGCGTCAATACCCGGTTGGCCTGCTTCATGAGCGTCAGCAGCAGCGCGAACTCGGTCTTCGACAGGGTGACCGGCTGGCCGCCGCGCGTCACCGCCATGCGGTTTTCGTCGAGCACGATGTCGCCCGATGTCCACAGGTTCTCTTCCAGCGTGCCGTGGCTGCGGCGCACGATGGCGCGCAGGCGCACCAGCAGCTCGGGGATCTCGAACGGCTTGATCAGGTAGTCGTCGGCGCCCAGGTCGAAGCCCTTCAGGCGGTCTTGCAGGCTGTCGCGCGCGCTGATGATCAATACCGGCAGGCGCACGCCGTCGGCGCGCAACGCGCGCAGCAGGTCGTTGCCGTCGCCGTCGGGCAGGCCGAGGTCGAGCACCACCGCGTCAAAGGCCTCGTCGCGGATGCGCGCCCCGGCGTCGGCCGCGAGGCGCAGCCACACCGCCGTGTGGCCCTCGTCCTGGAATACCGACAACAGCGCCTGGCCGATGGCGAGATCGTCTTCGATCATGAGAATTTTCATGGCGCGAGTTTACCAGCGCGGCGTAGCGACAGGGCTTTGGTGAATCTTCAGATTCGCTTCAGCGCATGCGTTGACCCCGCCCGCGTGATATTGGACCATCGCATCCAACCAACACCAAGTTGGAATAAATATAATCAGGAGACAGACATGACGACACGTCGGGATGGCGCGCGGCGCCAGCTTTTCCAGTTGCATCCGGTTGCAGGCGCCTGTGCGCTGTTGATGACCATGGCGGCGCCCCTGCACGCGCAGGAAGCCGGCGCCCAGGACGCCGAGGACGCGGTCCGGCCCGCGGCGACCGTCTCGGGCGAGGCGCCGATCGCCACCGTCAACGTGTCCGGCATCCGGCGCGGCATCGAGGCGGCCATCGAGATCAAGCGCAACGCGACGTCGATTGTCGAAGCCGTGTCCGCCGAAGACATCGGCAAGCTGCCCGACACCACCGTCGCCCAGTCGATCTCGCGCCTGTCGGGCGTGACCACCCAGCGCAGCAAGATCAACGGCAAGGCGACCGAGGTCAGCGTGCGCGGCATGTCGCCGACCTTCAACGGCTCCCTGCTCAACGGCCGCGAGCAGGCCTCCACCAGCGATGCGCGCAGCCCCGAATTCGACCTGTTCCCGTCCGAGCTGACCGGCAGCGTGCTGGTGTACAAGACGCCGGACGCCAGCCTGATCGGCCAGGGCCTGGCCTCGACCATCGACCTGCGCACCCTGCGCCCGCTCGATTTCGGCAAGCGCATGTTCGCCGCCAATGCGCGCAAGGAGCGCATCGGCTTCGGTTCCGGTTCCGACCTCGGCTCGGGCCACCGCAAGACGCTGACCTACGTCGACCAGTACTTCGGCCGCAAGCTGGGCCTGTCGGTCGGCCTCACCTCGTTCAAGCAGGACAACGGCGGCGAACTCAAATTCGACAGCTGGGGCGCCAACACCGCCGACATCGACTACAACGGCCAGACCGTCAAGGCGATCAACGGCTTCATGGCCGAGACCTCGCGCCGCAAGGCCGAGCGCGACGGCGCCTCGGTCACCCTGCAGTTCCGGCCCAACGACAAATTCCGCTCGACCTTCGACGCGTTCTACTCGCGCGGCGAAGAGGCGACCAAGAAGACCGGCCTCGAAGGCGCGATCGTCGGCGGCACCGGCATCTACGATCCGAACGCGGTGCTCACCGACGCCACCATCGAGAACGGCATCGTCACCGCCGGCACCTTCAGCAACTACAAGGGCGACGTGCGCAATCACCTGTTCTCGAACAAGGACCGCCTGCTGTCGCTCGGCGTGAACAACGAGCTCAAGGTGGGCGAGTGGCGCATCGTGAACGACCTGTCGTACTCGAAGGGCACCAAGCGCATCAGCAATTTCGAGACCATGGCCGGCCAGCCGGGCAACACGCCCGAGAGCCAGCTCGGCTCGATCAGCTACAGCGGCTTCAACGGCAACAACTTCGCCGACGTGCGCTACAGCCCGAGCCTGAACTACGCCGACCGCAACGTGGCCGTGCTGACCGACGTCGCCGGCTGGGGCGGCGGCCCGCTGTCGCCGCAGGCCGGCTACCTGGCGCTGCCGACCATCGACGACAAGGTGCAGGCGGTGCGCCTGTCGGCCGAGCGCGACACCGACTGGGGCCCGCTGGCCGCGGTGCGCTTCGGCGTCAACTACACCAAGCGCGACAAGTCGCGCCTGGGCGAAGAGGGCCGCCTGTCGGTGCGCGGCGGCGACGGCTATGCCAGCATCCCGATGCCGGGCAGCGGCATCGAGGTCGCCGGCCCGACCGGCATCCCGGTCGCCTCGTTCGATCCGACCGGCAGCCTGGGCTCGCTGTATGAACTGAACCGCTGGGTCGACGCCACCGTGCTGGCGCGCGACTGGACGGTGGGCGAGAAGGTCACCACCGCCTACCTGATGGGCGAACTCGACGGCACCCTGATGTCGCTGCCGTACAGCGGCAATATCGGCGTGCAGGTGGTCGACACCCGCCAGCGCGCCAGCGGCAACCAGGTCGACCTGGCCAACTGCACCGGCATCACCACCGACACCTGCCCGGCGGTCGTCAAGACCGGCGGCGTCGACTACACGGAGGTCTTGCCCAGCCTGAACCTGACCTTCGACCTGGGCAACGACCAGCTGCTGCGCCTGGGCGCCGGCAAGCAGGTCTCGCGCGCCAACCTGGACAACCTGAAGGCCAGCATGAACTTCGGCCTGCAGAGCGCCACCGCCGAGGACCCGGCGCTGACCGGCTTCGCCGGCAATCCGGAACTCAAGCCCTATGAAGCGCGCGCGCTCGACCTGTCGTACGAAAAATACTTCGGCAAGAAGGGCTATGTCAGCGCCGCGCTGTTCTACAAGAAGCTCGACAACTACGTGATCAATGCGCCGCAGATGTTCGACTTCGCCCAGTACACCAGCGCCAGCACGCCGCTGCCGACCACCGGCCAGTACGCCGGCTCGACGATCGGCTTCCTGACCATGCCGCAGAACGGGGAGGGCGGCATCATGCGCGGCATCGAGCTGTCGGCCAACCTGCCGTTCGGCCTGGTCGTGAACGCGCTGGATGGCTTCGGCGTGCAGGTGAACCATTCGCATACCGATTCCTCGGTGCGCCTGCCGACCAGCGCCTTCGTCACCGGCAGCAATGCGCCGGTGTTCAACGGCGCGGTGTCCGAGATCGGCCTGCCGGGCCTGTCGCGCAACGTGACCAGCCTGCGCCTGTACTACGAGAAGCACGGCCTGCAGGTGTCGCTGGCGGCCTACCGCCGCTCCAGCTTCATCGGCCAGATCCTCGACTACCGCAGCGAATCGCAGTTCACCTTCATCAAGGGCGAGACGATTGCCGACGCCCAGGTGTCCTACGATTTCCGGGGCGGCATGCTGCAGGGCTGGTCGGTGTTCCTGCAAGGGCATAACCTGACCAACGAACCGTTCCGCGAGTACACCAGCGATCCGACGGTGTACACCAACACCGTCACCTTCGGCCGCACCTACTCGGCGGGTCTCAACTACAAGTTCTGACCATGACCGGACTGCCCATGAAACCCGTTCTTGTCCATGCCCTGGCCACGCTGGCGCTGCTGGCCGCCGCGCCGGCGGCGCCGGCGGCGCCGGCCACCGATCCTTATCAGCCGCGGGAGTACGTCCAGTTCCAGCATGCCGACTGGACGAAGAACGCCACCATCTACCAGATCAATACGCGCCAGTTCACGCCGGAAGGCACGTTCAAGGCTGCGGCCGGCCAGCTGCCGCGCCTGAAGGAGCTGGGCGTCGACATCCTGTGGCTGATGCCGATCCACCCGATCGGCGAAATCAAGCGCAAGGGTTCGCTGGGCAGTCCCTACGCGGTGCGCGACTTCCGCGCCGTGAATCCCGAGCTGGGCACGATGGCCGACCTGCGCGCTTTCGTGGAGCGCGCCCATGCGCTGGGCCAGCGCGTGATCATCGACTGGGTCGGCAACCACACCTCGTGGGACAACGTGCTGATGACGCAGCACCCGGAGTGGTACGCCAGGGGCGCCGATGGCAAGCCGCAGCCGACGCCCTGGTTCAACTGGGACGACATCATTGACCTCGACTACGGCAAGCCCGAACTGCGCCGCTACATGACGGATGCGATGAAGTTCTGGGTCAGGGAGGCCGGCATCGACGGCTATCGCGTGGACGCCGCCGGACTGGTGCCGCAGGACTTCTGGGACCACGCCAGCCGCGAGCTGCGCGCGATCAAGCCGGTGTTCATGCTGGCCGAGTGGGAGAGCCGCGACATGCACCGCGACGCCTTCGACGCCAGCTATGCCTGGACCTGGTGGGACGCGCTGCACGACATCGCGCGCGGCCGTTCGGACGCCACCCGCCTGCACGCGTATTACGCCTGGAACGCGAAGTTCTATCCGCGCCAGGCCTACCGCATGCTGTACACGACGAACCACGACAAGAACGCCTGGGACGGCACCGAGTTCGAAGCCTTCGGCCCGGCGGTCGACGCGGCGATCGTGTTCAGTTTCGTCAGCGAAGGCATCCCGCTGGTCTACAACGGCCAGGAAGCGGGCAACACCAAGCGCCTGGCCTTCT
Source organism: Massilia timonae CCUG 45783 (assembly GCF_000315425.1). Taxonomy (GTDB): domain Bacteria; phylum Pseudomonadota; class Gammaproteobacteria; order Burkholderiales; family Burkholderiaceae_D; genus Telluria; species Telluria timonae. The sequence continues at coordinate 361,704 of NZ_JH992923.1, forward strand.
TCGAGCGCGACCCGATCGCGTGGAAGGCGTCGCCCTACACGGCGCTCTACAAGAAGCTGATCGCATTGAAGAAACAGAACACGGCGCTGTGGAACGGCGAATACGGCGCGCGGATGGTGCAGGTGCCGAACAATGCGCCGGCCCAGGTCCTGAGCTTCGTGCGCGCCAACGACAAGGACAAGGTGTTCGTCGCCCTGAACCTGTCGGACAAGCCGGTCAAGGCGAGCTTCGACAAGACGCTGCATCACGGGTCGTACCGCGACTTCGCCACCGGCGCGAAGGTCGAGGTGGGCGGATCGCTTGATGTTGAAATGGCACCGTGGAGTTACCGCGTGCTGGTGAAGTAAAACAAGGAGAGATATGGTTTCCAGATTCATGAATGTCAGCCTGGCCACGCATTGCTGCGTGGTGCTGGGCATGGTGGTGAGCTCGAGCGCCTTCGCGCTTGATGCGACGAGCGCGAGCGTCGAGTCGCCGGGCAAGGTGCTGAACGTGTCGGTGCAGGTCGCGCCGGACGGACGCCTGTCGTACCAGGTCGAACGCAAGGGCCAGCAGGTGATCGCGCCGTCGCGCCTGGGCTTCGTGCTGGGCAGCGACAAGCCGCTCGACTCGGGCTTCAAGATCGAGCGCCAGGTGGTCACCGACCATGACAGCACCTGGGAGCAGCCCTGGGGCGAGCGCCGCACGGTGCGCAACCACTACCGCCAGATGCGGGTCGACGTCAAGAAGAACGATGGCCGCCGCCTGGCGATCGTGTTCCGCGTGTTCGACGACGGTTTGGGCTTCCGCTACGAGTTCCCCAAGCAGCCGAACAACCGCGCGCTGCACATCGCCGACGAGCTGACCGAGTTCGTGGTCGCGCAGCCGGCCACCGCCTGGTGGCAGCAGGCGGGCGAAGTCTGGGCGCTGGAATACCCGATCCAGAAGTCGCCCCTGCGTGAAGTGGGCATGGCCAACACCCCGATGACGGTGCGCATGGAGAACGGCACCCACATCGCCTTCCACGAGGCGGCCCTGGTCGACTATGCCTCGATGTGGCTGCGCCGGGTCGAGGGCCAGCGCCTGCGCGCGCACCTGACCCCGTCCGCCACCGGCAACCCGGTGGTGCGTACCGGCGCCTTCACCACGCCATGGCGCACGATGCAGATCGCCGACGACGCGGCCGGCCTGTACATGTCCGACCTGGTGCTGAACCTGAACGAACCGAACAAGCTGGGCGACGTCTCCTGGGTCAAGCCGTCGAAGTACGTCGGCGTGTGGTGGGACATGCACCTGGAAACCAAGTCGTGGGCCTCGGGTCCGAAACACGGCGCCACCACCGAGTACACCAAGCGCTACATCGACTTCGCGGCCAGGAACGGTTTCCGCGGCGTGCTGGTCGAGGGCTGGAACCCGGGCTGGGACAGCGACTGGGCCGGCAACGGCGCCGACATGGACTTCACGAAGGCGCATCCGAGCTTCGACATCGCCGCCGTGACCGACTATGGGCGCAAGAAGGGCGTGCACCTGATCGGTCACCACGAGACCGGCGGCAATGTCGCGCACTACGAGAAGCAGATGGACGCGGCTTTCAAGCTGTACGCGAAACACGGCGTGGACAGCATCAAGACCGGCTACGTGACCGACGGCGGCGCGGCCCAGTTCATGGGCAAGAACGGCAAGGTCCACTTCGGCTACACCGATTCGCAAGAGGGCGTGCGCCACTACCAGAAGGTGGTCGAGGAGGCGGCGCGCTACAAGATCGCGATCAACACCCATGAGCCGGTGAAGGACACCGGCCTGCGCCGCACGTATCCGAACTGGATCTCGCGCGAAGGCGCGCGCGGCGTCGAGTACAACGCCTGGGGCAATCCGGTCAACAGCGTCGACCACGAGGCCAACCTGGTGTTCACCCGCATGCTGAGCGGCCCGCTGGACTACACGCCGGGCATCCTGAGCCTGGAGGGCAAGGACAAGAAGCCGTTCAACTCCACCCAGGCCAAGCAGCTGGCCAACTTTGTCGTGATCTATTCGCCGGTGGTGATGGCGGCCGACCTGATCGAGCACTACGAGCGCTATCCGGGCCCGTTCCAGTTCATCAAGGACGTGCCGACCGACTGGGAAGACACCCGCGTGCCGCACGGCGCGGTGGGCGAATACGTGACCATCGCGCGCAAGGACCGCGCGTCAAGCGCCTGGTACGTCGGCTCGGTGACCGATGGCGCCAGGCGCACGCTGGACCTGAAGCTGGACTTCCTGGACGCCGGCAAGACCTACGTGGCCGAGATCTACCGCGACGGCGACAACGCCGACTACCGCGACGACAAGCGCCGCTTCGACATCGTGATCGAGAAGCGCAACGTCACCAGCCTTGACACCATCAAGATGGTGCTGGCGCCGGGCGGTGGGCAGGCGATTCGCCTTGTGCCCGTGAAGTAACGGAACGTCGCGCACGACGCGAACGCGCATGGACCGGAAGCACCGGCCCTGCGCGTTCGGCGGATTTGGCATATGCTGTCGGATTGTCCATACCGCGTTGGCGCAATCCGAGTCCGTCGTCCCATGTCCACATCACCGTCTTCACCTTCCACGATATCCCCCGCCGCTTCCGGCACCGTCATGCAAATCCTGTTCTCGGTCGCCTTCGTTCACCTGCTGAACGACTGCGTGCAGGCCGTGCTGCCGTCGATCTATCCGCTCCTGAAGCATGAATTCGACCTGACCTTCGCCCAGGTCGGCCTGATCACCCTGACTTTCCAGTGCACCGCCTCGCTGCTGCAGCCCTGGATCGGCCTGTACACCGACAGGCGTCCGATCCCCTTCCTGCTGCCGGCCGGGATGTGCGTGACCCTGCTCGGCGTCGGCCTGCTGGCCTGGGCCGGCAGCTTCCCGATGCTGCTCACCGCGGCGGCGATGATCGGCATCGGTTCCTCGACCTTCCACCCCGAGGCCTCGCGCGTGGCGCGCCTGGCCTCGGGCGGGCGCTTCGGCTTCGCCCAGTCGCTGTTCCAGGTCGGCGGCAACGCCGGCTCGGCGCTCGGACCGCTGCTGGCGGCGGCCATCGTGGTCGGACGCGGGCAGGGCGAGATCGCCTGGTTCATGCTGCTGGTGCTGGTCGCGGTGGCGGTGCTGGTCGGCGTCAGCCGCTGGTACAGCAACCACCTGATGAACATGGTCAAGAAGGCCGCGCAGCACGCGGGACCAAAGCTGCCGCGCAAGAAGGTGGTCCAGGCCCTGGTGGTGCTGGCGCTGCTGGTCTTCTCCAAGTACATCTACATGGCCAGCCTGCAGACCTATTACACGTTCTTCCTGATCGAGAAATTCCACCTGCCGGTCGGCACTGCCCAGCTTTACCTGTTCCTGTTCCTGGCTTCGGTCGCCGCGGGCACCTTCGCCGGCGGCCCGATCGGCGACAAGATCGGCCGCAAGCGCGTGATCTGGTTCTCGATCCTGGGCGCGGCGCCGTTCACCATCATGCTGCCGTATGCGAACCTGTTCTGGACCGGCGTGCTGTCGGTCGTGATCGGGCTGGTGATGTCGTCGGCCTTCTCGGCCATCGTCGTCTTCGCCCAGGAGCTGGTGCCGGGCAAGGTGGGCCTGATCTCGGGCATCTTCTTCGGCCTGATGTTCGGCATCAGCGGCGTCGGCGCGGCGGCCATGGGCCATATCGCCGACATCCACGGCATCGAGCAGGTGTACCGGATCGCGTCCTTCCTGCCGCTGCTGGGCATCATGGCGGCGCTGCTGCCGAAGATCGAAGGGGCGAAGCGGTAGTATCGTGCATTCACCAAGGGAGATTGCCATGAACCTGAACGACATCCAGCGCATCGCCGCCTTCGACGACAACGGCCAGGGCGGCAATCCGGCCGGCGTCTGGATCGGCGCCGCCCTGCCGCCGGCCGCCGAGATGGCCCGGATCGCGCACGCGGTCGGGTTCTCGGAAACCGCCTTCGCCGCGCCGGAGGGCGAGGCTTGGCGGGTGCGCTATTTTTCGCCCGAATCCGAGGTGCCGTTCTGCGGCCACGCCACCATCGCCCTCGGCGCCGCGCTGGCCCGCGCCCACGGCGACGGCCGCTACGCGCTGACCCTGAACGCGGCCAGCATCACGGTCGAGGGGCGGCGCGAGGGCGAGCGGGTGCACGCGGCGCTGCAGTCGCCGCCGACCTGGAGCCGGGCGGCCGAGCCGCAACTGGTCGATGCGGCGCTGGCGCTGTTCGGCTACACCCGGGCCGATCTCGATCCGCGCATCGCGCCGGCGCTGGCCCATGGCGGCGCCGACCACCTGGTGCTGGCGCTGTCGAGCCGCGCGCTGCTCGCGGCGATGCGCTACGAGCTGGACGCCGGCCGGGCGCTGATGCTGGGACACGGCCTGGTGACGGTTGTACTGGTCTGGGCCGAGCATCCGCAGCTATTCCACACCCGCAATCCCTTCGCCTCGGGCGGCGTCTATGAAGATCCGGCCACCGGCGCCGGCACCGCGGCACTGGCCGGCTACCTGCGCGACATCGGCTGGCCGCATGGCGGACGGATCGAGATCGTCCAGGGCGAAGACATGGGCGCGCGTTCGCGTTTGACGGCCGAGATCGGCGACGAGGCGGGCGGTTCGATCCGCGTGTCAGGAACGGCGAGGTTGATGTAAAGCAATACTTGTGATTTCTGGTGGTTTTCGTTGGGCAAAGCCAACAACTTTGTCATAAAACTACTGGTGTACTTACTATTAAATAGAGGGCAAAAAGCACGCCTGCTCAACAGTTCGAATTTCCGTGAGCGGATTGATAATTTGATCCAGACCAAACCTGTTTCAACTTACCAACCAGGAGTACCGCCATGGAGCTGTTTCCAGCAGCCGTGTTCACCCCCCCGAAAGCGACCCGTCCGCGCACCGCGCGCGCGCCGGTCGCTGGAGGCGCGATCGAGCGTTTGCCGTTCACCGTCCGCCGGGTAGAAACCGAAGCGGATCTTCTCAAGGCCGTGCGCATCCGCCACGCCGCCTATGCCCGCCATGTCCCGGATTTCGCCCGCAGCCTGGCGCAGCCCGAGGCGGCCGACTACGATGCCGACACCATCGTCCTGCTGGCCGAGTCCAAGCTGGACGGCACGCCGATCGGGAGCACCCGCATCCGCACCAACCTCTACCGCCCCCTGGGCGTCGAGGAATCGATCGTCCTGCCCGCCTGGCTGCAGGGCAAGCGCCTGGTCGAGGCGACCCGCCTCGGCATCGACGAAGGCCGGGTCGGCCGCATGGTCAAGATTGCACTGATCAAGGCCTGCTTCATGTATTGCGAAGACAACGCTATCGATTACTCGGTGGCGACCGGCCGTCCACCCGTGGACAGGCAATACGATCAGCTGATGTTCGTCGACGTGTTCCCTGAATTGGGTCTGGTGCCGCTGCGTCACGTGGGCAATATCCCGCATCGCATCATGGCGTTCGAGATCGCCACCTTCCAGCAGCGCTGGGCCGAGGCGCGCCACCCGATGCTGAACTTCTTCTTCAATACCCACCATCCGGACATCGACGTCGGTCCGGTCGCGCCGTCATCGCTGGCGCTGCCGCAGCGCCCGTTGCCGCCGGCCAGCCGGCCACGCGTCGAACTGGCGTTCGCCTGATGTTCGACTGATTCTCTCCTGATCGTGTTCCGGTCCGGCGGTGACGCCGTCAGCCGGGATCGCGGGGCGCAGCCTTGACGGGCTGCGCCCCGTTGCGTTCCTGCTCGGCCAGCTCGCGTGCGAGGGCCCGGGCCAGGTCGTGGTCCAGGAAAAACGTGAGGAAGGTGCGGATGGCCGCGATCGCGGCCAGCCGTCCCAGTTCGTCCCAGCCGGGCGCGATCGTGGTGCCGACGATGTCGGCGGCAAGCTGGAAGGTGAGGGCGACCACCAGCCAGTCGCCGAAGCCGATGAAGGCCGCGTGCACCCGCGCCGGCGTGGCGGCGCCCCGCAGGCACAGTGCCAGCACGCGCGCCAGCGCCTCCAGCGCGCCGGCGGCCACGGTCAGCACCGCGAGCGCGTCGAGGGCAAGCGCGATCCAGCCGGCGGTCGCATGCACCAGCGCTTCCATCCCGTTCTTTCATTTTGGGCCAGTCACGATCATAAGCATTCTTCGGGTGCGCGCGGTAGTGGACCTTGGCCGTAGCGCTGTCGACGCACGACGTTCTTGACGAGGCAGGGGCACAAAACGCGGCGCTGACTGTCTACACACCATCAGCAGTGCGAAGCGCACCGGCGAATGGCGCCGGGGCGGCCCTGATGTTCCACCCCCTAGCTCCGAGAGGTCAGTCATGAAGACATTCACGCGCAGCCCCCGCAGTCTCGCCATCGCCGCGGCGCTGCTCTGTTCACCGCTCGCCGCGGCGCAAGACGTGCTCCCAGTCGAATTACTCGAGGAACGCAATCTGGTGGGCCTGGGTGTGTTCGCGGTGCCCGACTATTACGGCTCGTCCGATTACCAGGCCGCCGTGGCGCCGGTGTTGCACTACAACTTCGGGTCCGACCGCTACGTCCGGGTGCTCGGGCCGGAGATCATGGCCAACCTGGTGCCGCGCAAGGACTGGCGCGCCGGTCCGCTGATTCGCTGGCGCATGCGGCGCGACGACGATGTCGACGACGAGATCGTCTCGCGCATGCGTCCGGTCGCCACGGCCACCGAGATCGGCGCCTTCGTCGCCTATCACATGCCGCTGACGCAAGGCCAGCCAATGCACAAGCTGGTGTTCAGCGCCGACGTGGTCGGCAACACCAATAATGTGTACAACGGCGCCACCGGCAACGTGCGCGTCAACTACATCCACCCCTTCCCGCAGCCGGTCGCCGGCATGCAGCTGATCGGCAGCATCGGTTTTGGCCTGTTCTTCGCCAGTAACGACTTCAACCGCAAGTACTTCGGCGTCGGGGGAGGCGACGACTTCCTGTACCCGGAGCGGCTCGGCGTGCCCTATGACCCCGACCCGTCGGTCACCTCGATCAAGATTCCCTTCAGCCTGACGACCCAGCTGAACCCGGAATGGCTGATGACGGTCGGCGGGCGTTATGAGCGGCTGCTGGACGACGCCAAGGACAGCCCGGTGGTGGAGGGCCGCGGCGACGCCGACCAGTGGACGGTGGGGATCGCGTTCTCCTACCTGTTCTGAGAACGGCAGGGCGGCATGCCGGCGGGCGTTCCGACTCGCCGGCGCTGCCGGCGCGTCGCTATCTGGCGAACAGGAAGGTCACGCTCAGGCGCAGGCCCCAGTCGCGCGGCCCGCCGCTCGGGCTGTCGGCCCAGTAACGCAGGCCGGCGCCGATCGATATCGGTTGCCGGCCGACCTTGATCAGCTTGCTGGCGGTGACGATGACCGGCACCGACCACTGTTCCTGCTTCCAGTCGTAGCTGGACTCGGTGTTGATGCCGAAGGTCCAGGCGGTTCTGGTGGTGTAGTTGAGGAAGGGCTGGACGAAGGTGGCGCTGACGTTCGGCCGGTCGTCATGGCCGGCGAAGGACCAGATGTGATTGGCCAGCGCGCCATAAGTCCACGGACCGTGCTGCCTGACCACCACGCCGGTCGGGCCGATGCCCCACTGGCGCGCGCTGAGGGCGCTCTCGCTGCCGGTGGGCAGCAGGAACACGGGCCCCGCGCCCCAGACGATGCCGTGCGCCGCGGGCCGCGACGGCGAGATGAAGAAGCTCTGGGTGATGTCGCCGATGCCGTGCTGGCTGCCGGCGCCGGGCGCCAGGTCGTGCTGGCTGACCAGCGGCGCGATGGTGCGGCTGATCAGGGTCCAATCCGGGTCGAGCGTGACCGGCACCACCGGCTGCACGTTCATGGTGTACCTGCGGCCGTCGCGCGTGGGACCATCGTGCCGGTCATAATTGGATTGCAGCGGCACGCTGATCATCGCGGCCACGGGATTGGCGAGCTTCCTGGCCAGCTCTTGTTCCTCCTGCGCGCGGACGGGCTGGCAGGAGAGCCAGGCCAGGCCGGCCGCCGTCGCGCAAGCGCGCCTCGTTCTCATCCTGGAGGCGCGACCACGACGTAGTTCACGCTGGTGCCCGCGTACTGCGGCTGGTACCAGGTGCTGCCGCACTGCTGGTAGGTGACCCCGGCCCGGACCACGGCCACGCAGGACGACGGGATCGAATATGCCACCGAGCCGATCGCCGCCGCCGTCACCGCCACCGCGCCGGCCACCGCCAGCCCCGCGCCGGGGCGGTAGTAATCGTGGTCGACATCCACATTGATGTTGCGGTTGACGTTGACGTTGCGGTTGACGTTGGCGTGGCCGTTGACCGAGGTGCGGCTGACGCTGCTCGAGGCGTGGTAATTGCCGCCATAGGCGCCGCGATGCACCTGGGCGCTCCCGCTGCGGCTGACCGCCGCGCCGCCGACGCGTCCCGCGCCACGCTGGGCGGCGGCCTCGTAGGCGATGACGACGACCGCCAGCGCGAGCAGCACACCGATGACGCGCCGATGTCCTGGAGTGAGCGGCATGGGTTCTCCCCCGTTCATTTGATGGACGCGACCTTGCCGTCGGCCGTCTGCAGCGCGATCTTCATCGCGCCCGGCGGCGGCCGGAAGGAGAAAGTGGCATCGGTGAAGCGCGGCGCGAGGTTCCAGCGCAGCCACACCGTATGGGTCGGTTCGCCCGGTTGCCCGCTGGCCGTGATCGCCAGCTTCAGGGGCAGCGGCGTCTTGCCGTCCTGGATCCATACCTGCCAGTCCACGCCTTCCTGGCGGTAGGCGTAGTGCCCGGCCTTCAGGCTGCCGACCGTCGCCGGGCCGATGTAATGCGCGGCCCGGATGTCGGACACCGGCGCCTGTTCCGTCCCCCAGTAGAACAGGTCGGCGAGCGGCAGTTCGATGCCGTATTTCGTGCCCAGCGCGTCGACGGTCTCACGCAGGGTCGGCGGGGCCGCGACGGTGGCGTAATACTTGAGGCGCTGGCCGTAGACGGTCACCGACTTGCCGTCATAGAAGATCTGGCGCTGCTTGCGGTCGTTGGCGACGTCGACCTGGAGGCGGTCGGGCCGGCGCACCCTGAGGTTCGCCGTGCTGTCGAACTGCAGCTTCATGCCGTCGTCCATCACGGTCTCGGTGGTGGCGCGGCCGACGACTTCGAAAGCGGGCAGGGTGCGCAGGTAGGCGCCCATGGCGCCGAGGGCGGAAACGGCCTCGGGCTCGAGATCGGGCTGCGCGGCCGGGGCCGGGGCTGGGGGCGGGGCCGGCGCGGTGGACTGCGCCGGTGGCGCGTTCTGCGGCGCCGCCAGGCAGGCCAGCGGCATCCAGGCCGCGGCGCACAGGAATCGGATCGGGACAGCCCGCATAGACTTTCCTTTCGTTTGCGAACAGACTACGCCGGGCCGTTTGATGCGCCGTGCGACCGGCCGCCATGGCACTAGTGAGCCATCGACGCGGCAGGCGCGCAATCGGACCTAAGCCTTACTGTCAATGACAAACCGTTGTGAAATCGCCCTGGCTGGCCTAATAATTGCATGACGGCACTAGCGTAAAGCGGTATCCTTGCGCTTTAATGGCCCGCCGCTCGTCGCGCCGGGCCACCAGTGCCACCCAAGATCGTCCATGCCCAACGTCAATCATCAGCTCCGTGCAACGCTGCCGGCCGCGCTCCATGCGGCTGTCGAGCTGGTCCTGAAGATATTTGCCTACTATCTGATTCCGGTCGGGATCGGCGTCGTCTCGCTGATCGCGCTCGTCTTCTGGCATGACGAATACCGCACCAGCGGCGACGTGCCGCTTGCGATGCACGTCACGGTCGACCGGGCCGCGGCGCTGGCGCCAGGCGACGCGCTGGCCCTGGCGCGCGCCACGCCGCTGATCAATAGCCACGATACCCATCTGTCCGAAGCGCCGGTCTGGTTCGTCTTCGAACCGATGCCGCGCGCCGGCGAGCAGGTGATCGAATTCCCGTCGCGCCACGCGCTCGACATCGGCTGCTGGAATGCCAATACCCTGGAGCCCCTCGGCGCCGCCACCCGCAGCACGGACGACGGCGCCCTGCGCGCCGACAAGGCCGGTTTCGCGATGCGCCTGGCGCCGCTGCCGCGCCAGCTGCTGTGCCGCGCCACCTTCTCGGGCCCGGCGCGCCTGTCGGTGCTGCAATGGCCGGCCGATCAGTTCGCCTTGTCGGTCAAGCAATACCACCGCAAATCGGGCCTGCTCGACGGCGGCATGATCGTGCTGGCCCTGTTCATCATCATCACGGCCCTGATCAACCGCCAGCCGGTGTACGTGCTGTTCGCCGGCTGGCTGATCCTGAACCTGCGCGTGGGCGCGCTGTCGGCCGGCTGGGACATCCAGTGGCTGGGCCAGACCGTGCCTTCCGAATGGTTGCTGCGCAGCCGCGCCGTGACGATCACCCTGTACGGCATCGCCACGCTGACCCTGTACCAGGCGCTGCTCAAGGAGCACCTGGCCGAGATGCGCTACCTGCTGCCGATGCGCGTCATGCAGTGGTTGTGCATGCCGATGCTGGCCGCCGCCATGCTGCTGCCGTATGGCATGTACCTGCCGCTGCTGTGGGGCATCCTGGTGTGCTGCTTCTCCCTGATGACGATCGGCCTGTTCAAGATCATCGTGGAATCGCGCACGCGGGTCGCGGCCTGGTTCGCGGCCTCGTTCGCGGTGACCTTCCTGGCGTCGCTGGCCGAGGTCCTGTCGGCCGCGCTCGGCATGCGCGAGCTGCTCGGCGTGATCAACAGCGTCACCGCCGCGCTCGCGTCGAGCCTGCTGGCGGCGCTGGCCGTGGCCGAGCAGATGCGGATGGAAACCGAGAAGCGCCAGGAAGCCCAGGAAGAGCTGGAGCACGCCTACCAGGCGATGCCGGTCGGCCTGTTCACGCTCGATATGTACGGCCACTTCCTGAGTGTCAATCCGGCCCTGCAGAAGATGCTGGGCATGAGCGGCTTCGCGCCGGGCCGCACCGCCTGGCGCCAGTTCTTCACCGAAGCCAGCTGGGCCAACCTGCACGAGCAGGTGCATGCCAAGTCCGAGGCCGAGATGGAACTGGCCAGCCGCGACGGCAACCAGCGCTTCCTGGTCAGCGCCACCCTGGCGCGCTCGCGCATCGAGGGCGTGCTGCAGGACACCACCGAAAAACACAAGGCCACCGAGCAGCTGCGCTTCATGGCCAACAACGATCCGCTGACCAAGGTCTACAACCGGCGCGGCATCGAACGCGAATTCTCGGGCGCCGCCGCCAGCCTGGCCGCCGGGCGGCCGATGGCGCTGGCCTACGTCGACCTCGACCGCTTCAAGCTGATCAACGACCTGTTCGGCCATGCGGCGGGCGACGAAGTGCTCAAGCAGGTGTGCGAGCGGATGGGCACGATGCTGGCCGGTGGCCAGCAGATCGGCCGCGTGGGCGGCGACGAATTCGTGATCGTGATGCCCGAGACGGCGATCCCGCTGGCCTCGATCATCTGCCGCGGCATCGTCGACCGCCTCGGCAACACCCCGTACCGGGTGGGCGACAAGGCCTTCCACGTGCGCGCCTCGGTCGGCCTGATCGAGGTGGTGCCGGGCATGCCGATGAAGGATGCGGTGTCGACCTCGGACCGCGCCTGCCGCGAAGCCAAGACCGGCCTGGGCGACGGCCTGGTGGTGTATGAACGCGGCGCCGACGCCTTCCGCCAGCGCGCGGCCGAACTGGACCTGGTCGAGCGCCTGTCCGGCCCGGACGCGACCGACAACCTGCTGCTCGAGATGCAGCCGATCATGTCGCTGCGCGCGCCGCACGAATCGATGAACTTCGAGGTCTTGCTGCGCATGCGCGAGGCGGATGGGCGCGTGGTGCCGGCCGGCGCCGTGATCGCCGCCGCCGAGAAGAGCGGGCGCGCCAGCATGATCGACCGCTGGGTGCTCACCACCACCCTGGCCTGGATCGCCGAGCACACCGATGACCTGGTCAATACCCGCTTCGTGTGCATGAACCTGTCGGGAGCCTCGCTCAACGACGAGCGCTTCGTGCAGGACACCTTCGATATCCTGGGCCGCTACGTGCACGTGGCCAGCCGCCTGTGCCTGGAAATCACCGAGAGCGTGGCGCTGCACGACCTGGACAACACGCGCCGCTTCATCGACCAGGTGCGCAGCTTCGGCGTGAAGGTGGCGCTGGACGACTTCGGCGCCGGCTACACCTCGTTCTCGTACCTGAAGGAGTTGCCGGCCGACGTGCTGAAAATCGACGGCAATTTCATCGTCAACATCAACGCCCACCCGGCCAACGTGGCGATCGTCGAAGCCATCGTCAGCCTGGCGGTGAACCTGGGCATGAAGACGATCGCCGAATGGGCCGAGGACGCGGCCACCGTGCAGACGCTGCACGAGATCGGCGTCGACTACGTGCAGGGCTATGTGGTGGCGCGCTCGATGCCGCCCGAGCGTTTACTGGAAGGACGCTCGAGCGCCGGCTTCATCAGGGACGAGGACTTGCTGGAGCTGCTGCGCGAGCTGGAGAATCCTCCGGCGCCGCACCTGGCCAGCGTGAGCAGGCTGCACTGAGCCGGCTGCTCTGAATCACTCGAGGCCGGCGAGGGTTTCCCTGCTGCCCACGTCGTCGAGCAGGAACTGCGCGCGCGCCGCCTTCAGGGTGGCGACGTCGCTGGCCAGCGGCTCGGCCTTGACCCGCGGCATCGGAACGGCGCGGCGCTGCAGCTCGCGCGGCGGCGGCAGCACGTCTGCACGCGCCGCCAGCGGATAGGGAGCAAGCCGGGTCACGCCCTCGCTGGACGGCATGCTGGCCGTGCGCACGGTGACGGCGCCGGCTTCGCAAGGGCGGTCGGTGAGGGTGACGCGGCCGGCGTCGTCGATGCACTTGACGATGACGGTGTCGGAATAGGCGCTCGGCGCGGCGATCGCGGCGGCGGCCAGCAGGCAGATGCTCAGTTGACGCTTCATGATTGGCTCCTGGACGGATCCATGTTCGGGATTTCATTGTCTTCCTTGCATCACTACGCTTCTGTTCGCCACTTCACGTGGCGGTGTAGGCCTGCGCGCCGTCGTTTTTTACAGAACCGCCAGTCTTGGATAAAATGTCCAGCATGACCAAGACATTGCCAAGCAAGGACGAGTCCGCGCTCATCGAGCAGGTCCGCCACATCGCCGAGGGCCTGGCCCAGACCTTCGCCCCGTTCTGCGAAGTGGTGGTGCACGATCTGCGCGACCCCGGCCATGCGGTGCTGGCGATCCACAATAATCTCTCCAGCCGTGCCGCCGGCGATCCGGCCACGGAGCTGGGGCTGGCGCGCATCGCCGACAGCGCCTACCCGCAAGTCGTCGCCAATTATCCGAACCAGTTTCCGGATGGCCGCCCGGCAAAGAGCACCTCGATCGGCATCAAGGACGCCGACGGCAACTATGTCGCGGCGCTGTGCCTGAACGTCGACCTGACCCTGTTCCGTTCGATGCAGGGCATCCTCGAACGGTTCAACGCCGTGGGCGAGGCGCCGGTGGGCGAATCGCTCGATCCGGCCAATGCCGACGCCATCCGGCGCCGCATCGACGCCTTTGCTGCGCGGCTGGCCTCCTCGCCCCAGCTGCTCAAGGCGCATGAGCGGCGCGCGCTGATGCGCGAGCTGAAGGAGGGCGGTTATCTCGAAGTGCGGCGCGCGATGGAAGTGGCGGCCGGCCACCTCGGCATTTCGCGGGCGACGGCTTACAACGACATTAAATAGAATTCAGCGGTGCCACTTATCAGGGGAGTCACTCTTGAAGACAGCCGTGTACAGCGCCCGCCGCTACGACAAGACCATGCTGGCCCAGGCCAACGAAGCCGCCGGCCATGAATTGCGCTTCCTCGAAGACCGCCTGAGCCGCGAGACCGCCATCCTGGCCAAGGGTTGCGAGGCGGTCTGCGTCTTCGTCAACGACACCGTCGACGCCGAGGTGCTGGGCATCCTGGCGAACCAGGGCACGCGCCTGGTGGCGACGCGCTCGACCGGCTACAACCACGTCGATGCGCACGCCGCGCGCGAACTGGGCATCGCGGTGGTGCGGGTCACCGATTATTCTCCCAACTCGGTGGCCGAGTTCGCGGTCGGCCTGCTGCTGGCCGTGAACCGCAAGATCGCGCGCGCCAGCGTGCGCACGCGCGAAGGCAATTTCGATCTCGACGGCCTGATGGGTTTCGATTTGCACGGCAAGACGGTCGGCGTGATCGGCACCGGCAAGATCGGCACCATCTTCGCCCGCATCATGGCCGGTTTCGGCTGCACCCTGGTCGGCTACGACCGTTACCCCACGCCGGCCTTCGAGGCGCTGGGCGGGCGCTATATCGGCGTCGACGAGCTGCTGGCCTGCAGCGACGTGGTGTCGCTGCATTGCCCGCTGCTGGAAGAAACTCATCACATCGTGAATGCGGCGGCGCTGGCGCGGGTCAAGCGCGGCTGCGTGCTGGTCAACACCAGCCGCGGCGGCCTGGTCGACACCGAGGCCGCGGTGCAGGCGCTCAAGACCGGCCAGCTGGGCGGCCTGGCGATCGACGTCTACGAGCAGGAAGCGAGCCTGTTCTTCCAGGACCTGTCGTCGACCATCATCACCGACGACGTGATCCAGCGCCTGGTGTCGTTTCCGAACGTGATCGTGACCGGCCACCAGGCCTTCTTCACTGTCGAGGCGATCGGGCAGATCATGCGCACCACCATCGACAGCATCGGCGCTTTCGCGCGGGGCGAGGAACTGGTCAACCGGATTCCGGATTGATGCGGCGTGCATGACTTCGCCGCAATGGTGGACAAGCGCCGGCTCGTTGCGCTAGGGTGCAAATCATGAAAAGCATCGACACGACAAACAGCAGATACATCACCGAGTTCCATCTCGAGCGGGTCTGCTTCGAACGCATCTTCGATGCCCCTGGTCGCACCGGCCATTTCAGTTTCGAGGCGGCAGGCAAGCGCCAGTTTGGTGTCATGCTGCCGGAAGGCGACGTGCCGCGTGAAGGTGCGCACTACGCCGTCATTCTCGCAGAGAAGGGCAATTGGCAGGCTGTCATGGCCTGGCGTGATCTGTCCACGCCGCATGTGTACATTCGGGAAACCGCATGGCAGGTCGTGGGGCAGTATGCGTGGCTCGCTTATTTCGGGATGCCAGCCGTGCTCGGGGTTACATTTGTCGCCTTTGGCGGCTGGGCGGCGCTGGCGGTGCTGGGGCTGACTGTGTGGGGCGGGGTGGCCTACCTGCGTCACGTCATTCGGCGCAATCGCAGGATCGAGCAGGCCTTGCTCGACGTGCCCCCACAGGCGCCGCCCGGCATGCGCCTCGACCATACGGTGTCATGGCGCACGCGCGTCGTCAAAGGGCTCGCTTCGCTGTTCTGAGGGACGCTGATGGTTTGACGACTATTCCAGAATTGGATAATATTTCCAATTCATCGTCACCGAGGACATCGCCATGCATTCGCTCCAGCTCCCCACTTACGAAGACGTCGCCCAGGCCGCCGAGCGAATCCTGGGCGTAGCCCACCGCACCCCGGTGCTGACTTCGCGCACCGTCAACGAGGAATTCGGCGCCGAGATATTCTTCAAGTGCGAGAACATGCAGCGCATGGGGGCCTTCAAGTTCCGTGGCGGCTATAACGCGCTGGCGAAGTTCAGCCCCGAACAGCGCCGCGCCGGCGTCGTCGCCTTCTCATCAGGCAACCACGCGCAGGCGATCGCGCTGTCGGCCAAGATCCTGGGCATGCCGGCGACGATCGTGATGCCGCAGGATGCGCCGGCCGCGAAGGTCGCCGCCACGCGCGGCTATGGCGCCACCGTGGTGACCTATGACCGCTACACCGAAGACCGCGAGCAGATCGGTCGCGAGCTGGCCGAGAAGCACGGCCTGACCCTGATTCCGCCCTACGACCACGCCGACGTGATCGCGGGGCAGGGCACGGCGGCCAAGGAGTTGTTCGAGGAAGTCGGTCCGCTGGACGCCTTCTTCGTGTGCCTGGGCGGCGGCGGCCTGCTGTCCGGCTCCGCGCTGGCCACGCGCGCGCTGTCCCCTGGCTGCCTGCTGTACGGCGTCGAGCCGGAAGCCGGCAACGACGGCCAGCAATCGCTGCGCAAGGGCGAGATCGTCCACATCGACACGCCGCGCACCATCGCCGACGGCGCCCAGACCCAGCACCTGGGCCAGCTGACCTTCCCGATCATCCAGCGCGACGTCAACGACATCCTCACCGTGAGCGACGAGGAGCTGGTGGCCTGCATGCGCTTCTTCGCCGAACGCATGAAGATCGTGGTGGAGCCGACCGGTTGCCTCGGTTTCGCGGCGGCGCGCAGGATGAAGGAACAGCTGAAAGGGAAGAAGGTCGGGATCCTGATTAGTGGCGGGAATATCGATCTCGGGCGGTTTGCGAGCCTGATCGGCGATTGATTGACTTCTGCGAAACGGTCGTGAGTTCTACTGGAGGTCAGACCGGCAAGAAAAAAGGGAGCATATCTGCTCCCTTGGTGATCAGTAGTGGTAGCGGCAGGACAGGATGATCAACTCTTCATCCTGCACTTCGTAGACGAGGCGGTTCGTCTCATCTATTCGCCGTGACCAGCAACCACTGAGGCTGTGTTTCAAGGCTTCGGGCTTGCCTATTCCCGCAAAGGGGTCTCTTTGAACATCCTTGATTAAATCATTGATACGCTTGAGCGTCTTCTTGTCCTGCGTCTGCCAGTAAATATAGCTATCCCAGCCTTCATCCGTGAACTTCAAGTGGCGCATGTTGCGATTCCTCAGCGTCGGATATATCGAGTAATTCCCGATGCTGCGCTCGACCAGAGCGGGCCTGTGCAATTGACTTGGCGAGGTGAGCCGCATTCGCCGGTGAGCTCAACAAATGCACAGTCTCCATAAGACTGCTGTAGTGATCGAATGACATGACGACCGCGTCCGGCGCATCGCGGCGCGAGATGACGGTGACGTCAGCATCTTCAACCACTTGGTCGATGACGGTCCGAAGACTGTTGCGAGCATCGGAAAAGTTAATGATTCTCATGTATTACTCCAATCGCTCAATAGTCGTAGTCATTAGCAATAGTCGCAGGCGTAAGCAATGATCGCGGGCGTTAGCAGTTGTCGCAGGCGTTAGCAAAGGTCGTTGGTAGCAATAATCGCAGGCGTGAGCAGTGGTCGCAGGCGTCAGCAGTATTCGCAGGCGTTAGCAATAGTTGTAAGCGTGTTATCGAAAGGATATACATGTACGATAAGTTGTACATGTAGGAGTATAGCGCGGTTTTCGGAGATGGCAAGGAAATAGAGCAGATCACGCCGCCAGCGGCAACGCCACCTGCAGCAAGAACCCGCCGCCTTCGCGATTGCGCACTTCCAGCCCCGCGTTATGCCGGGTCAGCACGCGCTCCACGATCGCCAGGCCTAGCCCGGCGCCATTCGCCTGGCCGCGCGCGCTATCCAGCCGAGTGAAGGGCTTCATCAGCTGTGCGATCTGGTCCGCCGGCACGCCGACACCATGGTCGCCGATCTCGATCACGGCGCGTCGCCCGTGCCCCGTGGCCTTCACCCGCAGCACGATGTCGATGTCGGTGCATGAGGTGCCCGGCGTCTTGCCGTAGCGGCGCGCGTTTTCGATGATGTTGTTGATCACGCGCCGCAGGTCGGTCGCGTTGCCCATCACGTGCACGCCCGGCATCAGGTCGGTCTTCACGTGCAGGTCGGGGATGCGGGCCGCCTCGCGGCCGACGTCGGACAGCATCTCGGACAGGTTCACCGGCACGAAGGTCGCCGCCTCGGTCGGCTTGGCGTAGTCCAGGAACTGGCCGATGATGGCGTCCATCTGCGCGATGTCCGACTGCATGCCTTCGCGCGCCTCCGTCGAGAGATTCGCCATCTCGACCTCCAGCCCCATGCGCGCCAGCGGCGTGCGCAGGTCGTGCGAGATGCCGGCCAGGATCACGGCGCGGTCCTTTTCCACCTGCGCCAGGTCTTCCACCATCTGGTTGAAGCTGCGATTGGCCTCGATGATCTCCTGCGAACCCTTCTCGGGCAGGCGCACAGGGCGCTCGCCCTTGGCGATGGCGCGCGCGGCGGCCGTCAGGCGCGCCAGCGGGCGGTTCACCAGGCTCGAGATCAGCGCCGCGCCGAGCACCGACAGCAGGCCCACCACCACGGCCCAGCCCAGCCACTGTTCGCGCGTCAGGCCCGTCAGGCGCTCGCGTTCGAGCATCAGCCAGTACTTGTCGTCCTCGATGTTGAAGCTGATGTAGAAGCCCGGCACGCCGTTCACGCCGCTCGAGAAGCGCGTGTCGGCCCCCAGCCGTTCGCGCACGATGGCGGCGATCTCGGGCATCAGGGGATTGTGCGGTGGCGGGTCGACCACGTCCGTGTCTTCCAGCGTGAAGATGCGGATGCCTTCGTTCGACACCAGTTCGAGCAGCAGCTCGCGCCGCAGGTCGGGCGCCGAGTGGGTGAGCGCGGCCTTGGTGATGGTCACCACCGACACCACCAGCTCCGCCGTCTGCTGCACCTGCTTGTCGCGCTGGAACACGCTGATCATGCCGATCCAGGCCAGCATCGAGGCCGCGGTAAGCACCGACATCAGGAAGAAGGTGCGCCAGAACAGGCCGCTCTTGAACCAGGCGAAGCGCAGGGCGCGCCGCGCCTGGGCGATCGGGGTAAACACTAGCGCGGCTGGCCTTCAGGGATGAACACGTAGCCCAGGCCCCACACGGTCTGGATGTACAGCGGGCTCGATGGATCGGGCTCGATCAGCTTGCGCAGGCGCGAGATCTGGACGTCGAGCGAGCGGTCGAACACCTCGTATTCGCGGCCGCGCGCCAGTTCCATCAGCTTCTCGCGCGACAGCGGCTGGCGCGCATGGCGCGCGAACACCTTCAGCACCGAGAATTCGCCGGTGGTCAGCGGCACCGTCTCGCCATTCTTCTTGAGCGTGCGCGTGCCCAGGTCGAGCACGAAGTCGCCGAACTCGAAGGTCTGCGGCGTTTCGGACGGCGCGCCGGGGATCTCGTCCGGGCCCTTGCGGCGCAGGACGGCGCCGATGCGGGCCACCAGCTCGCGCGGGTTGAACGGCTTGGGCAGGTAGTCGTCGGCGCCCATTTCGAGGCCGACGATGCGGTCGACGTCCTCGCCCTTGGCGGTCAGCATGATGATCGGGGTCTGGTCGCCGGCGCCGCGCAGGCGGCGGCAGATCGACAGCCCGTCCTCGCCGGGCAGCATCAGGTCGAGCACCAGCAGGTCGTAGCGCTCGCGCAGCCACAGTTTGTTCATCGCCGGCGCGCTTTCGGCGGTGACGACCTGGAAGCCCTGTTCGGTCAGGTAACGGCGCAGCAGGTCGCGCAGGCGCACGTCGTCGTCCACGACCATGATCTTGGCGGAGTGGCCCGATGCAGCGCCCGCACCCGCGTGATTGTTCGAAGTCGTTGAAGTCATAAAACTGTCCAGAATTGTCAGATGAATGTCGCTATGGTAACTTCTTATGGCTAGGGCGGAAGCACGACTCAGCCCAGCCATTACAATGTGTTACAAACTTTACCCAATAAGTCTTACTCCGCTTTCGGTATGCACCTACACTGGCGACAAGTGATCAACACAGCTTATCCGTTTATCAGGCATCGCGGAAGAGGAACACCATGAACCACGCGCACAATGACAAACCAGCAGGATTCGGCGCCAATGGCGGCCGGCTCGCCCGGCTTGCGCGCCTTGGTGTGATCGCCTGCGTGCTGGCAGGTACCGGGGCCAGCGCATTGGCGCAGAACCAGGAGCGCGATCCGCGCCGCGACGAAGCGGCGCTGCGCGACCGTTATCAAATGCAGGCCCAGCAAGACCCGCGCGTCTACGAGATGCGCGACCAGGACCGTCGCGTCATGGAGGCGCAGGCCGACGCGGCCCGTGAAGAGCGCCGTCGCGGCCGGCTGTCGCCGGACGAGCGGCGCGACCTGCGGCGCCAGATCAAGGAAGGTTCGGAACTCTATCCGAACGCCCGCCGCCGCTGAAAATGCGGCTTGCAATGTAAAACGACGGCGCCGATGGCGCCGTTGTCGTTTCTGGAATTTGACATTCCTCAAGGCGTCATGCTGGCGTACCTCGTGCGTTTTTTCCGGATCCGGGCACGAATGCCCAGCTGAGTAATGGTGTCGGTCGCGTCACAAATTTTCTTTTTAGAAATCTAGTTGCCATATGTTTATTTAGATTGCGCAACATGCTATCTTTACGTCCACCTTACTGTTGGCAGGGTCTGCGTCGCCAACATTTATCGCCAAGTGGAGCGTGAACGTGTCCGACCTTGCCGTACTACCCGATGCAGCGCCCGCCACGGCGGCGCCCGCCGTCCGCTTCGACTCGAAGGGGCCCGAACATTGCATCGCCAGGCGCGACGACGGCGTGTATGCCGATCCCGAAGTGCTCGGCACCACGCTGGTGGCGGCGGTCGACGGCATCCTGCGCTCCAGCCATTACCTGGCCGGCCTCGATTATCCGGTCCTGATCAAGGCCCTGTACGGCCACGGGCCGGAGCTGCCGCGCGATGCGGCCGGCCGGGTCGTGGTGCGCATCGCCGCCGACATCGTGCCGTTTACGCCGCAGCGCCAGGCCCTGTACCGCTCGGTCAAGATCGCCGACGGCCAGGCCGAATACTATTTCGAACCCGTGTTCGAGCGCGACGAGGAAGGCGGCGAGCGCCAGACCCGGCTCGATGTCGACGAGTTCGTCGCCGACATGTGGGCGAAGGGCATCCGCTTCGGCGCCGAGGTCGGAGCCATCCGCAGCCATATCGAAAGCGGCGCGGCCGGTCGCTACGTGGTGGCGCGCCGGCTCGAGCCGTTGCCCGGCATGGATGCCCGCGTGGAAGAGGTCACCAGCGACCTGCATCGCAGCGACGCCCCGCGCCAGCTCGCCAACGGCAAGCTCGACCTGATGAGCTTCCAGAACCGCTTCCCGCAGGTGGCGGCCGGCACGCGCCTGCTGCGCAAGGTGCCGCGGACCAGCGGCAGTCCCGGCTTCGACCTGAACGGCATCCCGATCGCGCCCGAGGTGGCGAAGGACCTCGACCTGGCCACCTATGCGGCCGACGGCACGACGGTCGAGCTGGCGCCGGAAGGCGAGTTCCTGGTCGCGCGCCAGGACGGCTTCCTGAGCGTCGACCCCAAGAGCAGCCGCATCGCCATCACCGACAAGATCGTCAGCCGCGACGGCGTCAGCGCCAGGACCACCGGCAACCTGCACCTGGCGGGCGACTACGAGGAATTCGGCGAAGTCCAGGAGCAGCGCATCATCGAGGCCGAGAGCATCACCGTGCACGGCGACGTATATGGCCACCTGGTCGCGCGCCGCGGCGCGATCCTCCTGCGCCGCAACCTGGTCGGCGGCAGCGCGCGCAACCTGGATGGCGGCGTGCGGGTGCTGGGCGTCGCGTCCCAGGCGACGATCCAGGCGACCAAGGGCGAGGTGCGGCTCGAGCGCGCCGAGAACTGCGTGATCTCGGGCGCGCGCATCCGGATCGAGACCGCCATCAACTGCGAGATCATCGGCGACGAGGTCGAGGTGGCGCATGCCGAGGGCAGCGCCATCGCCGGGCGGCGCGTGGCGATCGGCCGCGCGGGGCCGTGGAAGCAGGGCGAGATGCTGGCCTGGCTGCTGCGCCCGGACTGCGCGCGCGTCGACGCGGCGCTGGCGCAGGTGCGCCAACGGGTGGACCAGTTCGGTCAACTGGCGGCGCAGCGGCGCAGCGCGATGGAAACCCTCACCGGCCAGCCCGAGATGCGCAAATACCTGTTGATCGCGCCGCGCCTGCGCAAGGGCGAGCTGGTGCTGACGCCGGAACAGGAACCGCAGTTCCGGCGCCTGGCGGCCAGCGTGGCGCCGGCGCTCAAGGAGCTGGGCCGGCTGTCGCAAGAAGCGAAGTCGCTCGACGGCGAGCGCGCGGCCGGCATGGCGCTGTTGAAACGGCTCGAGGCCCAGCGCTTCGAGCGGGTCGGCGCGGCCGGGGTGGCGCTCGGCATGCTGGCGGGCGAAGTGCAGGTGCTGGCGCTGCCCTACGAACCGGACCTGGGCTGCGTGTGGGACATGACGGCGCGCGACATCAAGCTGCGCCTGCGCGACACCAAGGGCGCGGAAGTGCTGCACGCGGGCTGCGAGGGCGCCTGGTCGTGGGACACGTCCATGGCCACGGCAGAGGCGCAGGCCGCGTCCTGAATTTGTCCCGCGGCGCGGGAAGAGTCCAAGGCTGAAGTTGACTACAGTCAACATCAGCACCGGGGACGAGGCATACGATGGTGATCGCACCCATAAAGGATCCGCCATGGTCACCTCGTCCAGCATGCTTCACGCTTCAGCCCCTTGCGCTTCTGTCCCCCGTTACCCGGCGCCGCGCAGCAGCGCCTCACGGGAATTCCTCAGCTTCATGCTCGACGGGCAGGAATACGGGCTCGATTGCGCGCGCGTGCAGGAGCTCAAGCTGCTGGGATCCCTCGAACGCTTCGCCGCCGACGGCGAAATCATCGGCGGCGTGGCGCTGTCGCATGGCGTGATCATGCCGGTGGTCGACATGCGCGCGGGCGGCGCCCAGGCTGCGGGCACGGGGTCGGACCGGTCGGCGCCGGATACCGACGTGATCATCCTGCGCCTGTCGAGCGGGATCGTCGGCATGGTGGTCGAGAGCGTGACCGGCATCGTGCATGTGCGCCCGGAGGCGGTGCAGCCCCTGCCGGGCGCGCCGAGCGCGGGCTACCTGATCGGCATGGCCCGCATCGATGGGCGGCGCGTGGTGCTGATCGACATCGATCGCTTGATGTCGCTGTCGCCGAGGCGGCCGCTGAGGGCCGCCTGACCTTACGCCGTCAACGCTTCCAGCTGCTCCTGGATTTCCAGCCACTCCACCTCGAGCGCTTCCAGGTCGCGCGCCGCGAAGGCCTGGTCGGCCACCAGCGTCTTGAGGCGGTCCTTGTTCGCCGCTTCGTAGATCGCCGGATCGAGCAACTCGGCGTCGATCGCCGCTTTCTTCGCGCTCAGCTTGGCCATCTGCTCGTCCAGGCGCTTGACCCGGTTTTCCAGGGGCTTGCGCTGGGCCGCCAGGCGCTGGCGCTCTTCGGCTTCGAGGCGTTTCTGTTCCTTGCGTTCGGCCGGCGACGCCGCCGGGCTCGGCGCGGGCGCGCTGGCCCTGGCGGATGGCTGGGCCGCCTTCGCCGGCGCCGCCTGGCCGGGCAGGGCGTCGCCTCCCTTGCCCAGCTTGGTCTTGAACAGCCAGTCCTTGTAGTCGTCCAGGTCGCCGTCGAAGGGCTGCAGGCGGCCGTCGGCCACGATGATGAACTGGTCGGTGGTGGCGCGCAGCAGGTGGCGGTCGTGCGACACCACCACCAGCGTGCCCTCGAACTGGGCCAGGGCCATCGTCAGCGCCTCGCGCGTTTCCAGGTCCAGGTGGTTGGTCGGTTCGTCCAGCAGCAGCAGGTTCGGGCGCTGCCACACGATCAGCGCCAGCGCCAGGCGCGCCTTTTCGCCGCCCGAGAACGGCTTGATCGGGCTGGTCACCATATCGCCCGGGAAGTTGAAGCTGCCGAGGAAGTTGCGCAGCTCCTGTTCGCGCACTGTCGGCGCGATCTTCGCCAGGTGCCACAGCGGCGATTCGTCATGGCGCAGCATCTCCACCTGGTGCTGGGCGAAGTAGCCGATCGACAGGCCCTTGCCGAGTGTGGCATGACCGGTGAGCGGCGCCAGTTCGCCGGCGACGGTCTTGATCAGGGTCGACTTGCCGGCGCCGTTCACGCCCAGCAGGCCGATGCGCTGGCCGATCTGCAGCGAAAAGTCGATGTGGTTGACGATGGTCTTCGCCCCGACCTTGTCGCCGTGCGCGTCGAGCAGCGGGTAGCCGGCGTCGACGCCTTCCAGCACCAGCAGCGGATTCGGGGCCGCCAGCGGCTCGCGGAACTCGAACGAGAATTCGGCGGCGGCGCGCAGCGGCGCCAGTTCTTCCATCTTCGAGAGCGCCTTGATCCGGCTCTGCGCCTGGCGCGCCTTGGTGGCCTGCGCCTTGAAGCGGTTGATGAAGGATTCGAGGTGGGCGCGCTGGCGCTGCTGCTTCTCGATGGCCGAGGCCTGCAGCACCATCTGGGCGGCGCGCTGGCGCTCGAAGGCCGAGTAGTTGCCGCTGTAGCGCTTCAGCTTGCGGTCGTCGATGTGCACCACCACGTTCACGATCTCGTCCAGGAAGTCGCGGTCGTGCGAGATGATGATCAGGGTGCCGGGGTAGCGCTTGAGCCAGTCCTCGAGCCAGATGATGGCGTCCAGGTCCAGGTGGTTGGTCGGTTCGTCGAGCAGCAGCAGGTCGGAAGGGCACATCAGCGCCTGCGCCAGGTTCAGGCGCATGCGCCAGCCGCCCGAGAAGCTGGCCACCGGCTGGTTCATCTGCGCCAGCGAGAAGCCCAGGCCCAGCAACAGTTGCTCGCCGCGCGACTGCACGGTATAGGCGTCGGCGTCAGCCAGCGCCGCATGCAGCTCGCCCAGGCGCATGCCGTGGGCGTCGGCGTCGGGGTGGGATTCCAGCTCTTCCAGCTCGGCCTGCAACTTGCGCAGGCCGACGTCGCCATCGATCGCGTAGTCGAGCGCGGCGCGCTCGAGCGGCGGGGTCTCTTGCGCCACATAGGCCATGCGCCACTTGGCGGGGAAGTCGATCTGCCCCTGGTCCGGATGCAGTTCGTTGCGCAGCAGGCCGAACAGGCTCGATTTGCCGGCGCCGTTGGCGCCGATCAGGCCGATCTTGTCGCCCGGGTTGAGGGTCAGGTCGGCGTCGACGAGCAGCGGCTTGGTGCCGCGCATCAGGCTGACGTTCTGGATACGGATCATGGTGGGGCGCTGAATAATTGGATGACAAAGTGGGGTGGACGGCAAGCCGTCCACCCCACGGACAGATGACCGGATCGCTTACTGCGCGGTCTGCAGCTGCTCGGCCGTCAGCAGGAACACCGCATCGTCGCCGATGCTGGTGGTCAGCCAGGTCAGGCCCAGGTGGCCAAAGGCGGCTTCGGCGAACTCGCGCTCGTTGCCGATCTCGACCACCAGGATGCCGTCCGGGGTCAGGCGCTCGGCGGCGCCGGCGATGATCTTGCGCACCAGGTCCATGCCGTCTTCGCCGCCGGCCAGCGCGATCTGCGGCTCGTTCAGGTATTCCGGCGGCAGGGTGCGCATCGATTCCGAATTCACGTACGGCGGATTGCTGATGATCAGGTCGTACTTCTTGAACGGCACGTTCTCGTACAGGTCGGACTCGATCGGGTTGACGCGGCCTTCCAGCTTGTATTCGCGGATGTTGTGCTCGGCCACGGCCAGCGCATCCTTCGAGATGTCGACCGCGTCGACCACGGCGTTCTCGAAGATGTCGGCCGCCATGATCGCCAGGCAGCCGCTGCCGGTGCACAGTTCGAGCACGTTCTCGACGCCGTCCGGGTCGGTCAGCCATGGGCTGAACTGCTGAGGGATCAGCTCGGCGATGAAGGAGCGCGGCACCAGCACGCGTTCGTCGACGTAGAATCGGTATTCGCCCAGCCACGCTTCCTTGGTGATGTAGGCGGCCGGCACGCGCTCGGTGACGCGGCGCTCGATCACGGCCAGCACCTGCAGCACTTCGTCGGGCAGCAGCCTGGCGTCGAGGAAGGGCGCGAGGCGGTCCAGCGGCAGTTTCAGGGTGTGCAGGATCAGGTAGGCGGCTTCGTCGAAGGCCTCGGCGCTGCCGTGGCCGAAGAACAGCTTGGCGCCGTTGAAGCGGGTGACGGCGTAGCGCAGCAGGTCGCGCGGCGTACTGAAGGTGGTGTTGGTCATGGTCTTGTTCTCGTGTTGGTTCAGCGCCCCGATCAGGCAGCCAGCAGGTGTTCGAGCGTGCGGCGGTAGATGTTCTTCAGGGGATCGATGTAGCGCAGCTCGATATGTTCATCGATCTTGTGGATGCTGGCGTTCGGTGGCCCGAATTCTATCACCTGGGGGCAGATGCGGGCGATGAAGCGGCCGTCCGAGGTCCCGCCGGTGGTCGACAGTTCGGCCTGCACGCCCAGCTCTTCCTTGATGGCGCCGCAGATCGTGTCCGACAGCGTGCCCTTTTCGGTCAGGAAGGGCTGGCCCGACAGCGTCCACGCCAGGTCGTAATCCAGGCCATGGCGGTCGAGGATGGCGTGCACGCGCGCTTCCAGGCCCTCGGCGGTGCTGGCGGTCGAGAAGCGGAAGTTGAAGTCGATCGTCAACTGGCCCGGGATCACGTTGGTGGCGCCGGTGCCGGCCGCCATGTTCGAGATCTGCCAGCTGGTCGGCGCGTAGTACTCGTTGCCTTCGTCCCAGACCTCGGCGGTCAGCTCGGCCAGCGCCGGCGCGGCCTGGTGGATCGGGTTGCGCGCCAGGTGCGGATAGGCGATGTGTCCCTGGATGCCCTTGATGACCAGGTGGCCCGACAGCGAACCGCGGCGGCCGTTCTTGATGGTGTCGCCCAGCACGTGGTTTGAGGTCGGCTCGCCGACCAGGCAGTAGTCGAGCGTCTCGCCGCGTTCTTCCAGCAGGTCGACCACGACCGCGGTGCCGTCGACGGCCGGGCCTTCCTCATCGCTGGTGATCAGGACGGCGATCGAGCCCTTGTGGTCGGGGTGGTGGGCGATGAATTCCTCGCAGGCGATCACCATGGCCGCGATCGAGGTCTTCATGTCCGAGGCGCCGCGGCCATACAGCTTGCCGTCGCGCTGGGTCGGCACGAAGGGTTCCGATTCCCACTGGTGCAGCGGACCGGCCGGGACCACGTCGGTATGGCCAGCGAACACGAACAGCGGCGCTTCGCTGCCCTTGCGCGCCCACAGATTGGTCACGCCGTTCGACTCGATGGTCTCGCAGCGAAAGCCCAGCGGCGCCAGCAGCTCGATCAGGCGCTGCTGGCAGCCCTTGTCGTGCGGCGTGATCGAATCGAGCGCGATCAGCTCTTCGGTCAGCAGCAGGGTGCGGGAAGGCTTCACTTGGCGCCCTCGAACTTGCTGGCGTACTGGTCGGCGGAGAAGCCGACCGAGACCGGGCCGACGCCGGCAAGGACCGGGCGCTTGATGACGGACGGGTTTTCCAGCATCAGCTCGGTCGCGCTGTCGGCATCGTTGACTTGCGCCTTGCGTTCGTCGGACAGGTTGCGCCAGGTCATTCCTTTGCGGTTGACCAGGGTTTCCCAGTCGAGGTCCTTCAGCCAGCCCTGCACCAGTTCGCGGCTCAGGCCTTGTTTCTTGAAGTCATGGAAGGTGAAGTCGTGGCCGTTGTCCGCCAGCCAGGTGCGAGCCTTCTTGACGGTGTCGCAGTTGGGGATGCCGTAGAGAGTCGTAGTCATGGGTAGTCTTGGCCGCCGGGGCGGCGTGGTCGTTCGAAAAGGCGTGAGGATAGTGTATGCGCGCAGCGGCGCACAAGGTGCTTCGGCCGATTGTACACAGATGAGGCGGACGGGCGCGCCGCCTGGCGCGTCTGGCGCCGGATCAGGAATTGAGCGTGAACTCGGTGAACGAGGCGCCCTGCGGGGCCGCCGGTTTCTCCTGCTCTTGCGTCTGCTGGACCTGGCTGTCCGGCCCATTGTTGAGCAGCCACAGCAGGTTGGTGGCCGAATCGGCATTCGCCAGCGCCTCGTCCTGGGTCACCAGGCCCTCCTTGACCAGTTTGAACAGCGCGCCCTCGAACGACTGCGAGCCGGGCGACAGGCTCTTGTCCATCGCTTCCTTGATCTGGCCGATCTCGCCTTTCTCGATCAGGTCGGCGATGTAGCGGGTGTTCAGCATCACTTCGACCGCCGCCTGGCGCGCGCCGCCGGCGGCCGATTTCACCAGCCGCTGCGAGACGATGGCCTTGACGCTCGAGGCCAGGTCTTGCAGCAGGGCGGCGCGGTTTTCCATCGGGTAGAAGCTGATGATGCGGTTCAGCGCGTTGTAGCTGTTGTTGGCGTGCAGGGTGGCCAGCACCAGGTGGCCCGATTGGGCGTAGGCCAGGGCCGCGGCCATCGTTTCGCGGTCGCGGATCTCGCCGATCAGGATGCAGTCGGGCGCCTGGCGCATCGAATTCTTCAGGGCGATGCCGAAGCTGCTGGCGTCGCTGCCGATCTCGCGCTGGTTGACGATCGATTTCTTGTTCTTGAACAGGTATTCGATCGGGTCTTCGAGCGTCAGGATGTGGCCGGTGCGCTGTTCGTTGCGATGGTCGAGCATGGCGGCGATGGTGGTCGACTTGCCGGAGCCGGTGGCGCCGACCACCAGCAGCAGGCCGCGCTTTTCCATGATCAGTTCGGACAGCACCGGCGGCAGCCCGAGTCCGCCCAGCGGCGGGATGTCGGCCGGCACGAAGCGGAACACGGCCGAGATCGAACCACGCTGGCGGAAGGCCGACAGGCGAAAGCGCCCCAGGTTCGGGACCGACACGCCCATGTTCAATTCGTTGTCGCGTTCGAGTTCGAGCAGCTGTTCGGGCGTGGCGACCTCGGACAGCAGCGACAGGATGTTCTCGGGTTCGAGACGATGCTGGTTGATGGGGATGAGCGCGCCGTTGATCTTGATGTGCACCGGGGAGTTCACGGCGAAGAACATGTCGGAAGCGTTCTTCTCTTTCATCAGCTGGAACAGGCGGTCCATGGCCATCGCATCGTCTCCGTTTGTTTCGGGTATTCCGGGGCCGGTTGGATGCGTCGGCGGCGAAGCCGCCAACGCGTCCAGCCAGCTTAAACGCCGCGCAGCAGCTCGTTGATCCCGGTCTTCGAACGCGTCTGCGCATCCACGCGCTTGACGATCACGGCGCAGTACAGGCTGTACTTGCCGTCGGCGGACGGCAGGCTGCCCGACACCACGACCGAACCCGACGGCACGCGGCCATAGCTCACTTCGCCGGTTT
Organism: Massilia timonae CCUG 45783; assembly: GCF_000315425.1. Lineage (GTDB taxonomy): Bacteria > Pseudomonadota > Gammaproteobacteria > Burkholderiales > Burkholderiaceae_D > Telluria > Telluria timonae. Next base: position 390,494 of record NZ_JH992923.1, read on the forward strand.
CGCGGTTATAGATCTTGGTCGACTGGCCGATGTACACGCCCATCGAGATCACCGAGTTCTCTTCGACGATCACGCCTTCGACGATTTCCGAACGGGCGCCGATGAAGCAGTTGTCTTCGATGATGGTCGGGTTGGCCTGCATCGGTTCCAGCACGCCGCCGATGCCGACGCCGCCCGACAGGTGGACGTTCTTGCCGATCTGGGCGCAGGAGCCGACGGTGGCCCAGGTGTCGACCATCGTGCCTTCATCGACATAGGCGCCGATGTTGACGTAGGACGGCATCAGGACGACGTTCTTGCCGATGAAGCTGCCGCGGCGGGCGACGGCCGGCGGCACCACGCGGAAACCGCCGCGCGCGAAGTCTTCCGGGGTGTAGTCGGCGAACTTGGTCGGCACCTTGTCGTAGAACTGGATGTCGCCCGAGGCGACCGGCACGTTGTTCTCCAGGCGGAACGACAGCAGCACGGCCTTCTTGATCCACTGGTTCACGACCCAGGCGCCGGTGTCCTTCTGCGCCACGCGCAGGCTGCCGTCATCGAGGCCGGCAAGGACGTGGGCGACGGCGTCGCGCACTTCGGCGCTGGCGTTGTTCGGGCTGATGTCGGCGCGCTGTTCCCAGGCGGTGTCGATGATGGTTTGCAGTTGTTGGGTCATGATGCTGGTCTTGGTTGAAATGAAAAACAGGTATTCGTGGGGGCCGTTATTTCAGGCCCTGGCAGAACTGGACGATGCGGTTCGCCGCTTCCAGTCCTTCGTCGACGCCGGCCACCAGGGCCATACGGATACGATCGCGCCCCGGATTCTGGCCGTGCGCTTCGCGCGCCAGGTAGCTGCCCGGGAGGACCGTCACATTATAGTCGGCGTACAGGCGGCGTGCGAACTCAAGGTCCGACAGGCCGGTGCGGCGCACGTCGGCCCACAGGTAGAAGCCGGCGTCGGGCAGCTCGACGTCCATCACGCCCTTGAGCAGCGGGGTGATGAGGGCGAACTTCTCCTTGTACAGCGCGCGGTTGTCCTGCACGTGCTGCTCGTCGTTCCAGGCCGCGATCGAGGCCGCCTGCACCGGCGGCGACATCGCGCCGCCGCAATAGGTGCGGTACAGCAGGAATTTCTTCATCGCCACCGGATCGCCGGCGACAAAGCCGGAGCGCATGCCCGGCACGTTCGAGCGCTTCGACAGGCTCGAGAACACGATCAGGTTGCGGTACGGCTGTTCGCCACCGCTCCTTCCGAGCTGGTGCGCCGCTTCCAGCGCGCCCAGCGGCGGCGCCGAGCCGGTATAGATCTCGGAATAGCACTCGTCGGCCGCGATCAGGAAGCCCCAGCGGTCGGACAATTCGAACAGCTGGCGCCAGTCGTCCAGCGACAGGGTGGCGCCGGTCGGATTGCCGGGCGAGCACACATACAGCAGCTGCACGCGCGGCCACACGTCTTCCGGCACGCTGCCGTAATCCGGCGCGAAGTTGCGCGCGGGTTCGGAGTTGACGAAGTACGGCGCCGCGCCGGCCAGGTAGACCGCGCCTTCGTAGATCTGGTAGAACGGGTTCGGGCACATCGCCAGCGCATCCGGCCGGGAGGCGTCGATCATGCACTGGGCGATCGCGAACAGCGCTTCGCGCGAGCCGTTCACCGGCAGCACCATGGTGGCCGGGTCCAGCGCCGGGATGCCGTAACGGCGTTCCAGCCAGCCGGCGATCGCCGCGCGCAGGGGCTCGCCGCCGACCGTGCTCGGATAGTTGGCCAGGCCGGCCACCGAATGCGTCAGCGCTTTTTCGATGAAGGCCGGCGTCGGATGCTTCGGTTCGCCGATGCCCAGGCTGATCGCGGAATAGGCCGGGTTCGGGGCGACGCCGGCAAACAGCTGGCGCAGCTTTTCGAACGGGTAGGGATGGAGCTTGTCGAGATGGGGATTCACGGCAGTCTTGGGCGCACAACGGTGTGCGCTTTTCGATAATTTTTTATTATAGCTCCATGAATGGAAGAACGTTCGAGCGTGCGGCAAGTGATTTGCGGTAACATTAATCGTCTACCGACCAGCGATTTTCTGGAGAGCCATCCGCCGTGCCGATCAGTTACGCGCGCAGCCTGACAGGACATGAACGCACGCCCGGCGCCAACCGGCACCTGGGCGTGGCGCTGGCTTTCGTTGCCGGCGCCATCAATGCCGGGGGCTTCCTGGCGGTGCGCGAATACACCTCGCACATGACCGGCATCGTCTCCAGCGCGGCCGACCACCTGGTGCTGGGCGAGACCGACCTGGTGCTGGCCGCGCTCGGCGCGCTGCTCAGCTTCCTGCTCGGCGCGGCCTGCACCGCGATCCTGGTCAACTACATCCGGCGCCGCGGCCTGCACAGCGGCTTCGCGCTGCCCCTGCTGCTCGAGGCTGTGCTTCTGCTGGTGTTCGGCATCCTCGGCGCGCGCCTGGCCCGGATCGATGCCTTCTTCATTCCGCTGACCGTGATGCTGCTGTGCTTCATGATGGGGCTGCAGAACGCGGTCATCACCAAGGTCTCGCGTGCCGAGATCCGCACCACCCACATGACCGGCATCGTGACCGACATCGGCATCGAGCTTGGCAAGATGGCCTACTGGAATGCCGACGGCCCGCTGCGCCAGCCGAAAGTCACGGCCAACCTCGGGCGCCTGCTGCTGATGCTGTCGCTACTGGGCGCGTTCTGCCTGGGCGGCGTGGTGGGGGCGCTGGGCTTCAAGCACCTGGGCTACCTGTCCACGGTGCCGCTGGCCGCCTTCCTGTGCGTGCTGGCGATCGTGCCGGTGGTCGACGATGCCGTGCGCGTGCTCGGCGGGCAGGGCGGGACGGGGCGCGACGCCTGATCCGCCTGGCCCGGCCCGACCGGAATCGCCAGCGTGATCCGGGTGCCCGCGGGGCCGCTGTCGATGCGCAGCCTGGCCCCGATCTGGAGCGCGCGCTCGCGCATGCCTTGCAGGCCGAAGTGGCCGGGCTTGTCCATGGCGCAGCCGCCGCTTCCTTCGTCGCCGACGGTCAGCGTCACGTCGCGCTGGCCGGCGTCGGCGCTGAGCCGGACCGGCCCGGGCGTATGCCGCAGGGCGTTGACCAGGGCTTCGCGCACGATCGCATGCACGTCGCGGCGCAGGCGCACCGGCAACCGGTCGACCGATCCCGGCGCCGCCGCCAGCGCCAGGCGCTGGCTTCCTCCAGGAAGGATCAGTTCCACGTCGCGCAGCAGCCCCTGCCAGAATGCGTCGACGTTGGCGAAGCCCTGGCGCAGGCCCTGGACTTCGTCGCGGCCTTCTTCCAGCACCTGTTCGGCGTTCTCCAGCACGCGCTCGAGCCCGGTGCGCACCGGGCTGTTGGCCGGCAGCCCGGTCAGCACCGAGTGCATCCGCAGCAGCATCCCTTGCACGCCCTGCAGGAAGGTGTCGTGCAGGGAGCGGGCGATCGATTCGCGCTCGCGCATGCGCGCCATCAGCTCGCCTTCGATGCGCTCGGCCAGCCGCCGGGTGCGCAGCCGGTAGGCCCACGCGGCCATGAGCACGAAGGCCAGCAGGCAGGCCGCCAGGAACCACCAGGTCTGGAACCAGCGCGGCGGGATGTAAAAGGCCAGGGTCGTGACCGGGCCCGCCACGCCGCTCTCGTTGATGGCCATCACCTCGAAGCTGTGCGTCCCAGGGCGCAGCCGCTGGAAGAAGGCGCTGCGCCGCGTGCCGGCTTCCTCCCAGTCCCGGCTGCCGGCCAGGCGATAGCGGAAGCTCACCTTTTGCGGCATGCGCAGGCTGGGCGCCGTGTAGTCGATCTGCACGTTCTCGGTGCCCTGCTCGAGTGTCAATCCCATGCGGGCGCCGTAGTGGCGCGCCCCGCTCGAGACGGCCAGCACCTCCACCGCGGGCGTCGCCGGATTGGGCGCGGTCTTGCGCGGATCGATCCAGGCCAGGCCGCGCTCGCCGGCGAACCAGAGCGTGCCGTCGCTGGCCATCGCGGCCGTGCGCGACAGCAGGCGCGACACGCCGCCGCCCAGGTAGCCGTCGGCGGCATCGAACAGCCGGCCGCGCAGCCGGACGTCGGGGTCGTTCATCGAACGCGTCCAGTCGTCAAGCGTGACGCGGTAGATGCCGCGCTCGGCATTGATCCAGCGCACGCCGGCGGCGTCGGTGACGATGCCGCTGGCCGCGCCGATGCCGTCCGGCACGCTGACCGCGAGACTGCGGAAGCGGTTGCCTGCCAGGACCTGCATGCCATCCTCGCCCGAGACCACCAAGGGCGTGCCCGGCACGATGAGGCTGAACTTGCCGACGTCCAGTCCATCCCGGGCGCCGTACTCGCGCACCGTCTCGCCGTCGACGATGCGCAGGCGATTGCCGCGCAGCCCCAGGTAGCTGCGGCCGGCGGCGTCGAACGCCACTTCCTGCGGCTGGTCTTCCTTGACCGGCGGCCGGGTCCAGGCGCCGTTGCGGTAATGCCAGGCGCCCATGCGCCCGGTCCAGAGCCAGATCTCGTCGTTGCCGGCGGTGAGGCGCCGGGGCCGGATGCTGTCGGCGGCCGCGCTGACCGCGGGCGGCAGCGCGATGCGCTCGACGCCCGCGCGGCCGTGCCGCTCGATGCCGTACCGGCCCCCGAGCACCAGCGTGCCGTCGGGGGCGCGGTCGAGCACGTGGGTGGCGATGGAGTCCGGCAGGTCGCTTACCCTGCCGTTCTCGAGGCGCACCAGGCCGGCCGTACCGTCCAGTCGCTGGACCCGTACCGCGACGATCCCACCGTCCGGGTGCCGGGCGGGGTGGGAGATACCGCGGTCGAGCAGTTGCGGCACCATGTGCACGGCGTGGTCGCGCAGCCGCTCCAGTCCCGACGGCGTGCCGACCCAGATGCTGCCGTCGCCGTCTTCCATCAGCGCCAGCACCGACAGGCTGGTCATCTGCCACGACTGGTCGAGCCGCTCGGCGGCGCCAACCGGCGTGAAACGTCCGCCGCGCTGCCAGTCGGCCGGGCGCAGCACGCAAATGCCGACCGGACAGTTGCCGGACCAGACGTTGCCGTCGCGGTCGAACAGCGACTGGTAGGTGTTGGCGCTGCCGGGTTGAAAGGGCACGCTGCGCGGCGACGGCGGCGCCACCCGCTCGAACTGCTTGCCGAGCACCAGCCATACGCTGCCGTCCCGCGCCTCGAGCAGCATCGCATCGCCGCGCACCGCGCGCAGCCTGTGAAAGCGCTGGGCGCCGGCCTCGCGCAGGTAGAGCGCCGCGCCGTCGGTGGCCCAGACCCGGCCGGCGCCGTCGGCCAGCACGTATTCGGCGCGGACGGCGTCGTAGCCCAGTTCCGGGCCGATGCGCACGACGCGATCGCCCTCGACCCGGAACAGGCCGCGCCAGCCGGCGATCCAGGGCGCGCCATCGGCGCCAAGGGAGATGGCGAAGACGCTGCCGCTCTGTTCGGGCGTGAGCAGGTGCCGGTAACGTCCCTTGCGCAGCACGCTCAGCCCGCCGCTGCCGTGCCCAATCCACAGTTCGCCGCCGGGGCCGGGCCGCAGCGCGCTGATATTGTTGTTTTGCAGGCGGCTGCCGTCGGCCGTGTCGAACGGCAGGAAGCGCAGGCCGTCGAAGCGCAGCAGGCCGGCGTAACGGCTGCCGACCCACAGCCAGCCATCCTGGCTGCGCGCCAGCGCGTCGACGTAGCGCGGCGCGCCTTCCAGCTCGCCCCAGCGTTCATGGCGATAGCCGTCCAGCGCGATGGCCGGGTCGAGGGCGAGGGCGGCCGGCGCGAAAGCGCAGGTCAGTACGACCAGCGTCGTGCGCAGCCACAGGTGGAATCGGTAAATGATACTCATTCCCGAATTGTTGCAGCTAAATGCTTGCCGGTCCAGTCGTCGCGGCCGTTCAGGCGCCTGGCGACATCATGTCCTCCGATTCATCCCGCGCCATTCTCAGGCACCGCGCAGCACGGTGCGAAAGCCGATATGGCTGGCGCCCAGGTTGGCTTCCTGCGATTCGCGCGCCGAGGCCCGGTAGCGCAGGCAGTAGGTCGGGGCGCACAGGAACGAGCCGCCCTTGATCACGACCGGCGCGGCCGGCAGGCGCGCCGCCGCCACGGCGGTGTCGCCGTTCGCGTGCGGCTGGCGCGCGCCGCTGTAGCCATCCTTGGTCCATTCCCAGGCGTTGCCGATCATGTCGTGCAGTCCGAAGGCGTTGGCGGCGTAGCAGCCGACCGGCGCCAGGCCGGCGTGGCCGTCCTGGCCGCTGTCGGCCAGCGGGAAGGGCCCCTGCCAGTAGTTGGCGGTCGGACGACCGTGGGCATCGACCGGCGCGCCATCGAGCCCGGCGTCGTCGCGGCCGGCCTTGGCCGCGTATTCCCACTCCGCCTCGGTCGGCAGGTCGCGGCCCAGCCAGCGTGCATAGGCGAGGGCGTCGGCCTGGGTGACCAGCGTCACCGGCGCGTTCGGGGCCGGCGCCTGCGCGCTGTGCGGATCCTTCCAGCTGGCGCCGCGTACATAGCGCCACCAGGCGTAGGGACGGCGCCGCAGCTCGGCCGCATCGGGCGTGTCGAACACGACGGCGGCGCCTTCGCGCTCGGCCTCGGTGACGTAGCCGGTCGCCTGCACGAAGCGTTCGAACTGGGCGTTGGTGACCTCGGTCTGGTCGATCCAGAAGCCGTCGACCTTGTGGCGCGCGGTGCTGGCCGGGCGTTCGTCCGGATAGCCCGCGAGGCTGCCGAACACGAATTCGCCGCCGGCCAGGCGCACCATGCCGGCACGCGGATCCCGGCCCCAGCCCGGCGGCAGGCCGGTCCCGGCCGCGCAAAGGGTCTCGGTGCCGAGCTTCGCGAGGGTCGGCGCCTGGCGGGCATCGGTCACCGCCAGCGCGGCGCCGGCAAGGGCGCCGGCGAGGGCGCCGGCGCCAACCAGCGCCAGCAGGCATTCGGTCATGCGCATGTCGCCGTCCTAGTAGAAGCTGGCCGGACGCACCGGATTCACGCCGCCGACCTGCGCCATATAGTCTTTCCAGCGCTGCACCAGCCGGGCCACGATGTCCGGGTGGCGCGCCGAAAGGTCATTGTTCTCGGCGCGATCGGCCTGGATATCGAACAGCTGCCAGTGTCCATCCCGCGGACCGTGGGGCGGCTCGATCCAGACCGCCTTCCAGCGGCCGTCGGCGCTGAACACATAGCCGCGGCCATAGGCTTCGCCGGCCACCGGCAGGCCGCGCTGGCCGATGTTTGACCCTTGCAGCAGCGGCAGCAGCGACGTGCCGGTGACCGGATACACGTTGCGGCCCTTGTAGACCACCTTGCCTGCGTTGCGGTCGCGCCCCGACGCCGGGTCGATGTCCGCCGGCGCGGGCTCGTGCGGCGGCGCGACGCCGGCCAGCGCCAGGAAGGTGGCGGCGTTGTCGGTGACGTGGGTGAAACCGTGCAGCACCGGCGCCGGCGTGGCGGGGCCGCGCTGGCCGGGCAGCTTGGCGATCAGGGGCGTCGAGACGCCGCCTTCGTGCGGCATGCTCTTCACGTTGCGCAGCGGCGCGGCGCTCACTTCGGCCCAGCGCAGGCCGTACTGGATGCGCTTGACCTGGTCGGTGCCCAGCCTGGCGTAGACCTCGGGCGCGGCATTGGCCTCGTCGGTGGCTTTCGGGTCGGCGCCCGAATCGATCGGCCAGCCCTCGGCGCCGTTATCCGACTGGAACAGGATGAAGGTGTTGTCGTATTCGCCGATGTCCTTCAGGTGCCGGACCAGGCGTCCGATATTGTGGTCGAGGTTGTCGACCATGCGGGCGTAGATCTCCATGTAGCGGATCTGCGCCTTCTTTTCCAGCGGGGTCAAGCTGTCCCACTGCTTGTCGACCCGGCCCTGGCCGTGGTCGGCGTGGCCCTCGGCCGCGCCCTTGAGCGCGTTGACATAGCGCGCTTCCGGCGTGTCGTTGTTGGGCGACGCGGGCGCCCGCACCGGGCTGTCGGGTGCGCCGGCCCACGGCGTGAAGTCGGCCGGGATGATGCCCAGCTTTTTCATGCGTTCGATGCGCGCCAGGCGGATGGCGTCGTGGCCGGCGTCGTAGCGACCCTTGTACTTGCTCAGGTACGGCTCCGGCACCTGCAGCGGCCAGTGCGGCGAGGTGTAGGCGGCGTAGGCGAAGAACGGCTTGCCGTCGGCGCGGTTGGCGTCGATGTAGGAGATCAGGCGGTCGGTGTAGAAGTCGGTCGAGTAGAAGCCGGCGCCCGGCTGCACGTGCTTGCCGTCCTCGACGTAGTTGCGCGCGTCCGGCGCTTCCTTGCCGAAGTGGTTGCGCGCGGCGCCCGGCAGCAGCGCGTAGCTGCGCTCGAAGCCCCAGCGGTCCGGCGTCTTGCCGCGGCCGTCGCCGAAGCCGAGGTGCCATTTGCCCGCCATATAGGTATGGTAGCCGGCGTCCTGCAACAGGTCGGCGAAGGACAGCGCGTTCTCGTTCAGGTAGCCCTCGTAGCCGGGCGCGCCCTTGCGCTCGTCGCGCGGCGCGCCTTGCGAGCCCATGCCGACCAGGTGGTGGTCGGTGCCCGAGATCAGCATCGCGCGCGTGATCGCGCACACCGGCCCGGTGTGGTGGTTCGACAGCACGCGCCCGTCGCGCGCGAGCGCATCGAGGTTCGGCGTGTCGATTTCGCCGCCGAAGGCGCCGATGTCGGAGTAGCCCAGGTCGTCCGCCATGATGAACAGGATGTTGGGGCGCTTGGCAGGCGCGGCAGGCGCCGCCGGCGCGCCCTGCGCGCTGGCCTGCAGGGTCGGCGTGGGCGCGGAGTGGCAGGCCGCGAGCAGGGTTGCCGCGACCAGGGCCAGCACGGGTGTCGATGTTTTCATGGTGTTCCTCCTACAGGTCGATGCGGGCGTTGAACGAGACCGTGCGCGGCGCGCCGATCTGCAGCGAGTTCGAGCCCGCCGAATACCAGTAATCCTTGCCGGCCAGGTTGTTGACCTGCAGGCGCAAGGTCAGGTCGCGGCCCTGGACGCGGGTGCGCCAGGCGCCGCCCGCGTGCAACAGGGCGATCGACGGCACCTGGATCGTGTTGGCGCTGTTGGCTTCCTGCTCGCCCAGGTAGCTGGCGTTGGCGTGCAGCGACAAGCCGTCGACCTGCGGCAGCCGCGCTTCGAGGCCCAGCACCGCCTGCAGGCGCGGCGTGCTTTCGACCCGGTTGCCGATCAATGCGGGGCTGGTGGCCTTGTACTCGGCGTCGAGCCAGGTGACGCCGCCGTTGGCCTTCAGCCAGCGCGCGAGGTCGGCGCGCGCGTTGACTTCCAGGCCGCGGTAGCTCAGTTCCCCGCCCTGCGTGTAGACGCCGCGCGGATCGCTGCCGTAGTCGGCATAGGCGGCGCCGCGCTTGACCCGGAACAGGGCCGCGTTCGCGCCCCAGCCGGCCTGGTCGACCTTCACGCCGAGTTCGGCCTGGCGGCTGGTCAGCGGCGCCAGCACTTCGTTGGCGTTGGCATAGGTGGCGCCGACCGTGCCGCCATCTTCCATCGCCTCGACGTAGCTGGCGTAGACGGTCGCGTAGGACGTCGGCTGGTAGAGCAGGGCGGCGCTCGGCGACAGCGGCTTCTTGTTGTAGCGCGAGGTGGACGCGCCACGCGCGTTCCAGTTCAGGTTTTCGTAGTCGACATGGCGCGCGCCGAGCAGCACCGACCAGTGGTCGCCGAACTCGATGGTGTCGCTGGCGAACACCGACTTGTGGGTCCACTCCGAGATCTTGTAGAAGATGCTGCGGTCGAAGGTGGAGCTGTCGACCAGCGCCGGTGGCGTCGTGTACAGGTTGCCGACGGTGGCGGGGCCGAACAGGCTGAGGTTCGATTCGGGATTCAGGGTGCGTTCGAGCGTCTGGTAGCCGGCGCCGAAGGTCACGCGATGGCGGAGCGGGCCGGTGTCGAACTTGCCTTCCACGCTGGCCTGCAGCGCGTCATAGGTCAGGTTCGGGCGGTAGAACGGCGCCAGCCGGTTGCTGTAGTCGCCGCGCTGGTTGCTGAGATAAAGCGTCTCGTTGGCGCTGACGATGCGCTTGACGGTGTGACCATAGCTGAGGCTGGCTTGCCAGGCGCGGCTGATGCGCCAGTCGAGCGCCGTGGCGCCCATCCACAGGGTCGAGTTGTAGTAGGAGCTGTCATAGGCGCCGAAATCCTTGCGGCCATCCACGGGCGCGGGCAGGCCGGTCCGGGCCGGATAGTTCTGCAGCGAGACGGTCGGCACGGCGCCGTCGATGTCGCGCTCCTGGTAGAGGAAGTTCGCGCTCCAGGTCAGGTCGCTCGTCAGGCGCGCGTCCACGGCCAGCGAGGCGGCCTGGCGTTCCAGTGCGGCGCCGTTATAGGTGCCGCCTTCCTCGCGCGCCAGGTTGGCGCGGTAGCCGAAGCGGCCCTGGGCGCCGAAGCGGCCGCCCGCATCGACGTGCGCGCGTTTCAGGCTCGCGCTCGACCAGCCGACGTCGGCGCTCAGGAGCGTCTCGCTGGTCGGCTTCTTGGTGATGTAGTTGATGATCCCGCCAGGCGCGGCGAAGCCGTACAGGAAGCCCGAGGCTCCCTTGAGCAGCTGCACCGACTCGACGGTTTCGAGGGGCAGCTCGACGCCGAACATCTGGAATGGCTGGCCGTCGATCTTGAAGCCGTTGGTGAAGTCGAGCCGCAGGCCGCGCACGTTCACCGCGTGGGCGGCCTGGGTGTAGGTGCCGCCCTGCGCGCTGACCGAGGCGTCGTCGGCGAACACCTGGCCCAGCGTGGCGATCTGGCGATCCTCGATCTGCTGGCTGGAGACGCTGGCGGTGGCGAATGGCGTATCGAGGTCGGAGCGGTTGCCGAGGGCGCCGAGGGCGCCGAGGGCGCCGCGCTCGTCGCGGGCGCGCTCGCCGTTGACGGTCACGGTCTGCACTTGCAGGGGTTCGAGGTTGGCGGCGTCGGGAGCGGCGAGCGGACCTTGCGCATTCGCCTGCGCGGCGCCCGCCAATGCGCCGGCGACGATCAGCCCGAGGCGCCTGCGGCGCGGCTGGGTAAGAGGTTGCATGATGAGTTCCTGTCGTTATCGAGGGCTTGTTGCAGGACGTCGCACCATACGGATGTGGCAGGTTCGAAGGTCCGGCGGGCCGCGGGCCCGGCGCTTGCGTGCAGCGAATCCGGGCGGGCATGCGAGCCGATGCAGCGCGCCGTGGGTAACGGCGACGCGTTGATGAGTTGGCATGGTAAGTTCTACACGCCGCGTGTAGAACGATTGATTACGATGATCGATATGCGGAAATAAGATGCGGCATGAACCGTGTTCACGCGGCCTGCTCGCGCCATGCGCCTGGATTCATGCCGCTCCACTCGCGAAACGCATGCGTGAACGCGCTCTGTTCCCGGAAGCCGAGCAGGAAGGCGACGTCGACCAGGCCCAGTTCGCGCCGGCGCAGGTAGTCCTTGGCCAGGCCGTAGCGCACCGCATCGAGCACCTGCTGGAAGCTCGAGCCGGCATCGGCCAGCTTGCGCTGCAGGGTGCGCGCCGACAGCCCCAGCTCGGCCGCCACCGGCGCCAGCCGCGCCTCGCCGCTGGCCAGGCGCGGCAGCAGCGCGGCCCGCACGCGCGCCACGATGGGTTCTTGCCGCGCGGCGCGTTCTACCAGCAGTCGTTCGGCGTGGTGCAGCAGGAGCGGGTACACGCTGGTGTCGGCGTTCGGCACCGGCATCGCCAGCAGGGCGGCATCGACGGCGGCGCAGTTCAGCGGTGCGCCGAACTCCGGCGCGATGCCCAGCACGCGCCGGTATTCGGCGTCGCCGTGGCCCGGGTCGGCATGCCGCAAGCGCAGCGCCAGCGGCACCAGCGGCCGCCCGGCCAGCCAGCTGCCGAACACGCGAATGCCCGCATACACGCTTTCCACCAGGTGCCGGGTGGCGTCGGGATAGTGGCTGATCCACTCGTAATGCGCTTGGGCGCCATGCTGCGCCAGGCGGCTGCGGCCCAGGTCGTGGGCCAGCGATTCGTAGCGCTGGGTCAGTTCCAGCGCATGGCCGAAGCTGTTGCAGGCCAGGAGCAGCATGCCGTAGGCGCTGTAGGTGGCCGGACGCGCTTTTTCGCCCACGTGCAGGCCGAAGAACGGATCGTTCGCCAGGCGCGCGCCGGCTTCGAGCAAGCCGATGTAGCGTCGTGCGGGCAGGCTCTCGGGCAGCGGATCGAGTGCGCCAGCGGCCAGGCCGGCGGCCTGGGCCAATACGGGCAGGGCAAGGCCGCGCTCGAGGGCGGTTTCCAGCAGGGGCTGCAGATAGGAACCGGTCACGCGCGCGTCATCGGGCGGCAGTGGCGTGATTGAGCAAGGCTGTGTCATGAAAGCGCAATACGGTTGGCGGGAGCGACTTTAATGTGCTATTTGAGGTGATAAAAAGAGCAACTCGAAGTATAACGGAAAGTCATTGATGCGGCGTTGGAACGGTTGGGGTGACGAGTCGATTACGGTGCAGCTCGAAGGAGAGGCCAGAGCCTTCCTCGGCGCACGGCTGGGCCGGGGGACGGCCCCGCAGGACGCGACCTTCGAACAAGCCTGCGCCGGCTTGCCCCCTGGCCGCCTGCCGCCCCATCCGCTGATCGACGCCACCGGCCCCACGCGCGCGCGTCACGCCCATGGGCAGAGCCTGCCGGACTGGCTGCGCCTGCGCCACGGCCGCCTGGGCAAGGTGCCGGACGGCGTGGCCTTTCCCGAATCGGGCGCGCAGGTGCGCGAACTGCTGGCCTTCGCCGCCCTGCATGACGCGGTGGTCATCCCCTACGGCGGCGGCACCAGCGTGGCCGGCCACCTCGACGTGGGCCACAGTTCCAACGGCGGCCTGCGCCCGAGCCTCTCCATCGACATGGGCCGCATGCGCGCCATGATTTCGCTCGACCGCGAGGCGCAGCTGGCCTGTTTCGGGGCCGGCGTGTCCGGCGCCGATCTCGAAGCCCAGCTGCGCGCCCACGGCTATACCCTGGGACACTATCCGCAATCGTTCGAATACTCCACGCTGGGCGGCTGGATCGCCACCCGCTCGTCGGGGCAGCAGTCGTTGCGCTACGGGCGCATCGAGCAGATGTTCGCGGGCGGGCGCATCGAGACGCCGTCCGGCACCCTCGACATCCCGACCTTTCCGGCTTCGAGCAGCGGCATCGACCTGCGCGAGATGGTGCTCGGCTCTGAGGGCCGCATGGGCGTGCTGACCCACGCCGTGGTGCGCATCAACCGCCTGCCCGAGCACGAAGCCTTCCACGCGCTGTTCTTCCCCGACTGGGAACATGCGGTGCAGGCGGCGCGCATGCTGGCCCAGGCGCGCCTGGGACTGTCGATGCTGCGCCTGTCGAACGCCGGCGAGACGCGCACCATGCTGGCGCTGGCCGGCCACGGTCGCCGGGTGGGATTGCTGGAGCGCTACCTGGGCTGGCGCGGCTGCGGCCAGTCCAAATGCATGCTGCTGGTCGGCGCCAGCGGCGCCAGGGGCCAGGCGCGCGAGGCGCTGCGCACGGCGGCGGCGCTGGCACGGCGCCTGCACGGCGTGCACGTCGGGCGCGCGCTGGGCGAGCGCTGGCGCCGCAACCGCTTTCGCAGCGTCTACCTGCGCAACGCGGCCTGGGAGCAGGGCTATGCGATCGACACGGTCGAGACGGCGCTCGACTGGCCGCACGTGACGCAGGCGGTGACCGCGATCGAGCAGGCCGCGGCGGCCGCGCTGGAGGCGTTCGGCGAGCGCGTGCACGCCTACACCCACCTGTCGCACCTGTATCCCCAGGGCGCCAGCGTGTATTCGACCTTCGTCTACCGGCTGGCGGGCGACTACCAGGCCGACCTGGCGCGCTGGCGCCAGCTGAAGGACCGCGTCTCGAGCGCGATCGTCGGCTGCGGCGGCACCATCAGCCACCAGCACGGCGTGGGCGTCGACCACGCGCCGTGGCTGGCAGCCGAGAAGGGCGAGCTGGGGCTGGGCGCCATGGGGGCGCTGTTCCGTCACTTCGACCCCGAATGCCGCATGAACCCGGGCAAGCTGGTGACGCCATGAGCGGTGCCAACGTCTTTCCGCCCGGGCGCGACTGGGACTTGCTGGTGATCGGCGGCGGCATCACCGGCGCCGGCATCCTGCTCGAAGCCGCGCGGCGCGACCTCAAGACCTTGCTGGTCGAGCAGAAGGACTTCGCCTGGGGCACCTCGAGCCGCTCGTCGAAGCTGGTGCACGGCGGCCTGCGTTACCTCGCTTCCGGCGACCTGCGCCTGACGCGCGACGCCGTGCGCGAGCGCGAGTCGCTGCTGCGCGCCGCGCCCGGACTGGTCGAGCCGCAGGGCTTCGCCTTTGCCGACCATGGCACCGACGTCAAGCGGCGGCTGGGCTTTCTTTCCATGCTGCGCGTGTACGAAGTGCTGGCCGGCCGCCGCGAGCCGCGCTGGGAACGCCCGGAATCGTCCCGCATGCCGTCGCCGAATAGCCCAGAAGCCAACCCGGCTGGCGGCATCCGCTACACCGACGCCAAGACCGACGACGCGCGCCTGGTGCTGCGCGTGATCGACGAGGCGCGCGCCCACGGCGCGGTCGCCTGCAACTACGTGACCGTGCAGGCGCTGGTGCGCGACGGCGGCAAGGTGCACGGGGCCATGCTGCGCGACGAACGCAGCCAGGCCGAGACGGCGGTGCGCGCGCGGGTGGTGGTCAACGCCACCGGCGCCTGGTCCGATTTGCTCGGCGGCGCGGCGGGCGGGGAGGCAGGCGGCAAGGCAGGCGGCAAGGCAGGCAGCACTAAGCCCGATCGCGCGCCGCGCCTGCGGCCGCTGCGCGGCAGCCACCTGGTGCTGCCGGCCCGGCGCCTGCCGCTGGCGCAGGCGGTCAGCCTGCTGCACCCGGCCGACAGCCGGCCCGTGTTCGCCTTCCCATGGGAAGGCGTGACCCTGGTCGGCACCGACGCCGACCACGAGCAGGGTTTGAACACCGAGCCGCGCATCACCCGTCCCGAATTCGACTACCTGATGGCGGCCCTGCACGCCCAGTTCCCCCAGCTGGGCTTGAGCGAGCAGGACGTCGTCGCCACCTTCGCGGGCGTGCGGCCGGTGATCGACGGCGGCCAGCATGGCGCGCCGTCGTCCGAAAAGCGCGACCATTTCGTGTGGTCGGAGCCGGGCCTGGTCTCGGTGGCCGGCGGCAAGCTGACCACCTTCCGCGCGATCGCCCTCGACGTGCTGCGCCACGTGTCGCAGCAGCTGCCCGGCTGGCAGCTGCGCGCCGAGCGCGGGCCGGTGTTCGCGCGGGTGTCGGTGCCGGCGCGCCACGACCTGCCGCCCGGCGTGCTGCGCCGGCTGGCCGGCCGTTACGGCGCCCAGGCCAAGCCGCTGCTGCTGGCGGCGCGCAAGGGCGAGCTGGAATGCATCCCGGGCACGCAGACCCTGTGGGCCGAGCTGCGCTGGGCTGCCCGTTCCGAGCAGGTCTACCAGCTGGACGACCTGCTGCTGCGCCGCACCCGGCTCGGCATTCAGCTGCCCAACGGCGGCCTCGATCAGATGACGCGCATCCGCGCCATCTGCCAGCCGGAGCTCGGCTGGGACGATGCGCGCTGGGAAGCGCAGGAGCGGCGCTACCTGGCCGAGTGGGGCAAGCAGTACGGGGTTCCGCCTGTCGCCTGACCGGGCCCGATGATCACATCCTTGTTGGCGCAGAGGCCAGTGGTTTCAACATCGAAGAAGACGATCGGGGCGCCGGATTGGGGGTAATGTGAGTCGCGCATGATTATGTGCCTGGTATCGAATGTGGGCGCCGGATGTCAATGCGCCATCCCACCCCGCGCCTGCTCCCACGCCGCCCCCGCCTGCGCCGCCACCACCTGGTTGCGCCCGCGCGCCTTGGCCTCGTACATCGCGCGGTCGGCCGAAATGAAGAACGAGCGGATATCGTCGAACAGGGTCGGCACGATGCCGGCCACGCCGATGCTGACGGTCACCACGCCGGCCCCTTCCGCGCGCGGATTCGGGATCGCGAGCCGCTCGACATGGGCGCGGATCGCCTCGCCCAGCCGCGCCGCCGCGCTGGACGCGGTGTCGGCCAGCAACACCACGAATTCCTCGCCGCCGTAGCGCGCGGCCAGGTCGGTCGGGCGCATCGCATGCGATTGCAGCGCTTCGGCGATGGCCTGCAGGCAGGCGTCGCCGGCGGCGTGGCCCAGGCTGTCGTTGTAGCCCTTGAAATGGTCGACGTCGAGCACGATCAGCGACAGCGGCTGGCCGCTGCGGATGGCGCGCTGCCATTCCTTGTCCAGGAAGGCGTCGAAGTGGCGGCGGTTGGCGATGCGCGTGAGCGGGTCGATCAGGGCGGCGCGCTGCAGCGCCGTCTCGGACTGCTTGTGGTGGGTGATGTCGTGCAGCAGGGCGACGAACAGCGCTTCGCCGCCCGCCACCGGCGACAGGCTCAGGTCCATCGCGCGCATCGTGCCGTCCGACTGGCGCACCAGCACTTCGCGTGTGCCGCGGCAGCGCGCGGTCGCCTCGGCGTCGAGCGGGCGGGAGAAATAGTCGGCGTAGTCGCAGGCGGCGGGCGGCTCGACCAGGTCGGCCAGCAGCTCGCCTTCCAGCACTTCCTTGGGCTGCGACAGGAAGCGTTCGCAGGCCGGGTTGGCGTACACCACGCGGCCCTCGCAGTCGACCAGCATCAGGCCCTCGTCCATGCCGTCGACGATCAGCTGCAGGCGCTCGGCCTGCTGCTTCTGGCTTTCGCTGCTGCTGCGCAGGCGCAGCTGGGCGCGCACGCGCGCGCACACTTCGGCCATGCGCACCGGCTTGGCGATGTAGTCGGCGGCGCCGGTGTCGAAGCCGGCGACGATGTCCTCGGTCTCGCCGCAGGCGCTGACGAAGATGACGGGGATGTGGGCGGTGTCGGGCTGGCGCTTCAGGCGGCGGCAGATTTCCAGGCCGTCGAGGTCGGGCAGGATGACGTCGAGCAGGATCAGGTCGGGCTGGATGCGGGTGGCGATGTCGAGCGCGCGCTTGCCGGTATTGGCGACGAAGGTCTGGTAGCCCTGCTGGCGCATCATGTCCTGCAGCAGCCCGAGGCTGTCGGGAGCGTCGTCGACGATCAGAATCGCGGATTGGCGCGCCGGTGCGGCGAGCGCTAGGGCAGGATGCATCATCGGTGGCGGGCAGACCTCATCAGTGTCGATGAATCATACTCTTTTACACGGAGATTTTGGACACACACCTTGCCTAAAATCCACTACCTGATGCAATTGTTGCACTATCGCAACTGACCCGCCATTGCGCCGGTATTGCCCAGGCAGGCTGATACCGGTATCGACTGACCGTCGACAAAGAAACAGGGCCGCATTCGCGGCCCCGTGGGATCTTACAGCATGCCGGCGATCAGCTTGCCGAGGACCGCGATGCCTTCGCGGATGCGCTCCGGCGGCACCGTCACGAAGGACAGGCGCAGCGTGTTGGTGGCAGGGTCGTTGGCGTAGAACGGCGCGCCCGGCACGAAGGCCACGCGCGCGGCCAGCGACTGTTCCAGCAGCTTCATGGCGTCGATCTGCTGCGGCAGGGTGACCCAGATGAACATGCCGCCTTCAGGCTTGGTCCAGCTCACGCCGGCCGGGAAGTGTTCCTGCATCGCGTCCAGCATCACCTGGCACTGGTCGCCGTACAGCTGGCGGATGGTCGGGATGTGCTGGTCCAGGAAGCCGTCCTTGACGACCTCGTGCACCACCATCTGGGTCAGCTGGGCGGTGTGCAGGTCGGCCGCCTGCTTGGCCAGCTCGAGGCGGCGCACCAGCGGCAGCGGGGCGCAGACGTAGCCCAGGCGGATGCCCGGGGTCAGCACCTTCGAGAACGAGCCCATGTAGATCACGCCGTCCGGGTTCATCGCGACCATTTTCGGGCTCGGCGCGCCCTTGTAGCTCAGCGAACCGTAGGGATCGTCCTCGATCAGCGGCACGCCGAGGCGGGCGCAGGTTTCCACCAGTTCCTGGCGGCGCTCGACCGACAGCGAACGGCCGGTCGGGTTCTGGAAGTTCGGCAGCGCGTACAGCATGCGCGCGCCTTGCGCGATGCCTTCCAGCGACGACGGCACCAGGCCGTGTTCGTCGGTGTCGACCGATTTGAACTCGGGACGGTAGACCGAGAACGCCTGCAGCGCGCCCAGGTAGCTCGGGGTCTCGACCAGCACGCGGCTGCCTTCGTCGATCAGCACCTTGCCCAGCAGGTCGAGCGCCTGCTGCGAACCCGAGGTCATGAGGATCTGTTCCGGCAGGATCGTCGAACCTTCCGTCGACAGCGAACCGGCAATCCACTCACGCAGCGGCGCGTAGCCATCGGTCGGGCCGTATTGCAGCGCCACTTTGCCGTTGTCGCTCAGGACCTTGTCGTAAGCGGCTTTCATGCGCTCGACCGGGAAGGTGGCTGGCGACGGCAGGCCACCGGCGAACGAGATGATCTCCGGACGCTGGGTGATCTTCAGGATCTCGCGGATGAACGAGCTTTGCAGCTGCTGGGCGCGTTCCGAGAACTGCCACTGGATGGGATTGGGGTTTTCGATTTTCATACTGGTCTCACAGGAAGGTGCACGGTCGTGCCGGGCCATTATATAAAACACGCCGCGTTGGCGGCTTCACGTCGGCGAATGGAGCCGGGTCAGCCGCGCGAGGTACAACATTAATTGATTTGCCGACAAATTAATGCCGGTTGTAGACACGTTATCGCCGGCTTTATGCCACTTCCACGATCATTTCGATCTCGACGCAGGTGCCGCGCGGCAGCGATGCAACGCCGAAGGCCGAGCGCGCGTGCTTGCCGGCGTCGCCGAACACCTCGCCGATCAGTTCCGAGGCGCCATTGGTGACCAGGTGCTGTTCGTTGTAGTCCGGGGTCGACGCGACCAGGCTCATCACCTTGACGATGCGCTTGACGCGGTTCAGGTCGCCGCCCACGGCTTCCTGCAGCGTGCCGATCAGGTCGATCGCGACCGAGCGCGCGGCGGCCTGGCCGTCCGCCGTGGTCTTGTCGCGGCCCAGGATGCCGGCATTGATGCTGCCATCTTTGTTCTTGGCGATATGGCCCGAGATGAACACGAGGTTGCCGGTCTGGACGTACATGACGTAGGCCGCGGCCGGGGTCGCCGGCGCTTCCAGGGTGATGTTCAGTTCCTTGAGTTTGTCGTAGACGGACATGGTGTTTTCCATAAGTTGCGTGAATGAAGCCGGTATTGTACGTCGAGCGGGGACCATGCACATCGAACGGCTCGGTCAGCCAGGCCGGCGCCGCACCTGCAGCCGCCGTCCGGCGAACACGACGCCGATCACGGCCAATGCGAACAGGCTGTCGTGCAGGGTCAGCGGTTCGCCCAGCAGCACGGCGGCGCCGACCAGGCTCATGAAGGGCTGCAGCAGCTGCACCTGGCCGACCCGGGCGATCCCGCCCAGGGCCAGGCCGCGGTACCAGAAAAAGAACCCGACGAACATCGAGAACACCGTCACATAGGCCAGGCCTACCCAGGCCGCGGCGCCGGCGCCGGCGAACGCCTCCGGCCGCGGGATGTAGTGCCAGGCCAGCAGCGGCGCCACCAGCGGCAGGGCCAGCAGCAGCGCCCACGAGATCGTTTCCGGGCCGCCCAGGGTGCGCGCCAGCCTGCCGCCTTCGGCATAGCCGACGGCGCCGGCGGCCACGGCCAGGAACATCAGCAGGTCGGCCAGGTGCAGGGCGCCGCCGCCCTGGGACAGGGCGAATGCGATCACCAGCGCCGCGCCGAACACGGCTACCAGCCAGAAGGCGGCGGATGGCCGCTCGTCGCCGCGCATGGCGCTGTACAGGGCCGTCAGCAGCGGCAGCAGGCCGGCCAGCACCGCGCCGTGGGTGGCCGGCACCCAGCGCAGGGCCATCGAACTCAGCAGCGGAAAGCCGATCACCACGCCCAGCGCCACCAGGACCAGCGGCGCCAGCGCGGCGCGCGGCGGCAGCGGGGCCCGGCGCCATCCGAGCCACAGGCCGGCCAGCAGCGCCGCGCCGAGCGCGCGCCCGAGGGCGATGAACAGCGGATCGAGTTCGGCCACCGCCATGCGGGTGAACGGCAAGGTCAGGCTGAACATCGCCACGCCGGCCAGGCCGAGGAGCATGCCGCGCGCTTCGTCGCGGCTGGCGGTCGGGATGGGGCGGGCGAGGGTGGTCATCGGGTGTCCTTGGTCGGGCTTGCGGCAACGCGGCAGTGGGTCTATCCTAGCCGCACGGACCAATACAGTCCCAGTACACTTCTACCGATAATTTGCCGACTGTGGTGGTGAAATGACCGATACACTCGCCTTCGCCTTGGCGCGCGACGCCGGCGCGCCGCTGGCCGACCAGATCGTGAGCGCGGTGGCGGCGCGCGTCGACGAGCGCCTGCTGCGCCCCGGCGCGCGCATGCCCTCGATCCGGCGCTTCGCCGCCAGCCACGGGGTGTCGCCGTTCACCGTCGTGGCCAGCTATGACCGGCTGGTGGCGCAGGGTTACCTGGAATCGCGCCGCGGCGCCGGTTTCTTCGTGCGCGAGCGCCAGGCGCCGGCGCACAAGCCGGCATCATCGCAGCCGGCGCCGGTTCCGGCCGAACTCGACATCGCCTGGCTGGTGCGCAGCATGTTCCGCCAGGCCCCGCTCGGGCTGGCGCCGGGTTCCGGCGTGCTGCCGGCCGACTGGCTCGACGGCGCGGCGGTGGCCAATGCGCTGCGCGCGCTCAGCCGCCAGAACTGCGACGGCTTGCTCAATTACGGTTTGCCGCACGGTTTTTTGCCATTGCGCCAGCAGCTGCAACGGACGCTGGCCGAACTCGAGATCGAGGCCGCGCCCGAGCAGCTGGTGACCACGCTGGGCGTGACCCAGGCGCTGGACCTGGTGGCGCGCGCGTTCTGCCAGCCGGGCGACACGGTGCTGGTCGACGATCCGGCCTGGTTCCTGATGTTCGGTTCGTTCGCGGCGATGGGCCTGAAGGTGGTCGGCGTGCCGCGCCTGGCCGACGGCCCCGACCTGGCGCGGCTCGAGGAGCTCGCCGCCCTGCATCGCCCGCGCCTGTTCGTCATCAACTCGGTGCTGCACAATCCCAGCTCGACCTCGGTGTCGGCGGCCAAGGCTTTCCAGGTGCTGCGCGTGGCCGAGCAGCACGACTTCCTGGTGGTCGAGGACGACATTTACTGCGGCCTGCACCCGGGCGGCGCCACCCGCCTGGCCGCGCTGGACGGCTTGCGGCGCGTGATCTACCTGGGCGGTTTTTCGAAGTCGATGGCGGCCAACCTGCGGGTCGGCTTCGTCGCCACCTCGCGCGAACGGGCCGCGCTGCTGGCCGACCGCAAGATGCTGGCCACGCTCAGCACCAGCGACATCGGCGAGCGCGTGGTCTATAAAATCCTGGCCGAGGGCCACCACCGCAAGCACCTCGATCGCGTGCGCGGCCGCCTGGATGCGGCGCGGCCGGGCGCGCTGCGCCGGCTCGAGGCGCTCGGGATGCGGGTCGACCCGGCCCCGGCGGCCGGGATGTTCCTGTGGGTCGACGTCGGCGCAGACACCAATGCGCTCACCGCGCGCGCCATGCGGCAGGACTTGCTGCTGGCGCCGGGCAGCCTGTTCTCGCCCAGCCAGCAGCCGTCGACCCGGATGCGGCTGAACCTGGCGGCGCTGCAGGATCCGGCCGTATGGCGTTTTCTCGAGGCGCGGGCCGGCTGACCGGGTCAGCCGGCCTGCTGGGCGGGACAATCGCCGGGCTGCATGTCTCGCATCGCTTCCATGATCTGCTCGTCCGTCATGTCGCGCTTGTGGGTGGCGATCGACCACAGGTGGCCGAACGGGTCGGCGACCTGGCCGTAGCGGTCGCCCCAGAACATGTCGGCCAGTTCCATGGTCGGCCGGGCGCCGGCTTCCAGCGCCCTGGCCCACACGGCGTCGGCATCGTTCACGTACAAATGGATGGTCACGGGCGAGCCCTTCAGGGCGAGCGGGCCCTGGCTGCCGAATTCGGGAAACGCGTCGGCCAGCATGATGGCCGAGTCGCCGATGCGCAGCTCCGCATGCATGATCCTGCCGTCCGGTCCGGGCATACGGGCGAGCTCGACGGCGCCAAACGCTTTCTTGTAGAAGTCGATCGCTTCGCCCGCTTTGTCGCACACCAGGTGCGGGGTGACGGTACGGTAGCCTTCCGGGATGGGACGCACTGCCTGGTTCATGGTGTTCTCCTGGGTTGTGTGGATGGGGTGCTGCCATCTCCACGACGAATGGGCGGGGCAGGATTCGACATGGCGGATGCATGAAAGTGCGATTTTCTTCAGTTCATCCTATTTCTTATCAAAAAGACCTCTTGAAATCCTCCCTGGCATCCTTATATGCCTCCGAGTCTGACCAACCCCATGTTTTTAACGAGGAACAAGATGGCGAACGCCGAAAAAGAAACCCTTGGCTTCCAGGCAGAAGTAAAGCAGCTGCTGCAACTGATGATCCACTCCTTGTATTCGAACAAGGAGATCTTCCTGCGCGAACTGATCTCGAACGCGTCCGACGCGGCCGACAAGCTGCGCTTCGAGGCGATCAACAACGACGCCCTGTACGGCAACGACCATGAACTGAAGATCAAGGTTTCGTTCGACAAGGATGCGAAAACCATCACGATCTCGGACAACGGCATCGGCATGAGCCGCGACGAGGTGATCGCCCACCTGGGCACCATCGCCAAGTCGGGCACCAAGGAATTCTTCAGCAAGCTGTCGGGCGACCAGCAGCAGGACGCGGCCCTGATCGGCCAGTTCGGCGTGGGCTTCTACTCGGGCTTCATCGTGGCCGAGAAGATCGTCGTCAATACCCGCCGCGCCGGCGCCTTCGCCGAGCAGGGCGTGCGCTGGGAATCGCGCGGCGAGGGCGACTACTCGATCGAGCAGATCGAGAAGACGGGCCGCGGCACCGACGTGATCCTGCACCTGCGCGAAGGCGAGGAAGAGCTGCTGTCGTCGTGGAAGCTGAAATCGATCATCCGCAAGTATTCGGACCATATCTCGCTGCCGATCGTGATGCAGAAGGAAGAGTGGGACGAAGAGAAGAAAGAAACGGTTCTCAAGGACGAACTCGAGACCGTGAACCAGGCCAGCGCGCTGTGGGCGCGCTCGAAGAGCGACATCACCGAAGAGCAGTACCACGAGTTCTACAAGCACGTTTCGCACGACTTCCAGGACCCGCTGACCTACACCCACAACCGGGTGGAAGGCCGCAGCGAATACACCCAGCTGCTGTACGTGCCGGCGCACGCGCCGTTCGACCTGTGGGACCGCAACAAGCGCGGCGGCATCAAGCTGTACGTCAAGCGCGTGTTCATCATGGACGACGCCGAGCAGTTGATGCCGACCTACCTGCGCTTCATCAAGGGCGTGATCGACTCCGCCGACCTGCCGCTGAACGTCTCGCGCGAGATCCTGCAGGAGTCGCGCGACGTGCGCGTGATCCGCGAAGGCTCGACCAAGCGCGTGCTGGGCATGCTCGAGGAAATGGCGAACTCCGAAGAACAGGCCGGCAAGGACAAGTACGCGACCTTCTGGAAGGAATTCGGCCAGGTGCTCAAGGAAGGCATCGGCGAGGACGCCACCAACAAGGACCGCATCGCCAAGCTGCTGCGCTTCGCTTCGACCGCCAATGACTCGGCCGAGCAGACCGTGTCGTTCGCCGACTACGTCGGCCGCATGAAGGAAGGCCAGGACAAGATCTATTACGTCACCGCCGACAACTACCAGGCGGCGAAGAACAGCCCGCACCTCGAGATCTTCCGCAAGAAGGGCGTCGAGGTGATCCTGATGACCGACCGCGTCGACGAGTGGATGCTGTCGTTCTTCACCGAGTTCGAAGGCAAGGAACTGGTGTCGGTCGCCAAGGGCGGCCTGGACCTGGGCGCGCTGGAAGACGAGCTTGAAAAGAAGGAGCACGCCGAAACCGAAGCCGGCTACAAGGAACTGGTCGAGAGCATGAAGGGCGCCCTGGGCGAGAAGGCCAAGGACGTGCGCGTGACCTTCCGCCTGACCGACTCGCCGGCCTGCCTGGTGGCGGACGAAAACGAGTTGTCGGGCAATCTGCTGCGCATGCTGAAGGCCGCCGGGCAAGAAGCGCCGGAGTCGAAGCCGATCCTCGAGATCAACCCGAACCACCCGCTGGTGCAGCGCCTGAAGTACGAGGACGCGAGCGGCGCGCGCTTCGCCGACTGGTCGCACATCCTGTTCGACCAGGCGACGCTGGCCGAAGGCGGCAGCCTGGCGGATCCGGCCTCGTTCGTGAAGCGCCTGAACGAGATGCTGCTGGCGGGCGGCAAATAAGCCTGAGCGCGAGGTAAACAGAAAGCCGGGACAGCGATGTCCCGGCTTTTTTTCATCCCAAGCGCAGTGCCAGCGCCGCCATGCCGCCCAGCGCCGCCGCGGCAGCGGCAAGGCGCGCCGCGCGCGTCGCTATCGCCACGTCATGCGACAGCAGGCCGATCGCGATCCATGCCGCCGCCGTCAGGCAGCCGATCCACGGCACGAAGCCGTATCCCTGCGCGCGCAACGCTCGACAGTACAGCAGCGACACCAGCAGGGCCAACGCGCCGAGCGCTTGGGCGCCGCGGGCATCGCGCCAGTGGCGCTCCATCGCCAGCCCGAGCGCCAGGAAGCCGGTCACCGCCGCGGCGAGGCGGACAGGCCGAACAGCGTGGCAAGCAGCGACGGCATCGCGCCCCCTTAGATTAGCGAGAATGCAAATGAGAATTATTCGCAGCATGATATATATGTGAACTTTATGCAATATGCAAGCTCAGGCCTTTCTGCGTGTGGCCAGCCAACATAGAATGGAACCGGCGCACACCATCGCCGCGCCTTGCCAGAACGCGAGCGACAGCGGCGTCTGCAGAACCAGCGCCGCCAGCGCGGCGGACAGCACGGGTATGAAGTACGAGGCGCCGGCCAGGACCGTGACGTTGCCGTGCAGGATGCCCACGTTCCAGGCCGCATAGCCGAAGCCCATGGCCGCGGCGGCCAGCGCCAGGTAGACGAGCGCGCGCAGGTCGACCCGCATCGGCTCGCCGCCGAACGCAAGGTACTTGATCCACAGCGCGGTGGCGGTCAGCATGAAGAACAGCGTGACCCCATTGCTGCCGTTGGCGATGCGCGCGGTGACGGTGCAGTAGCTGGCCCAGATCAGGGCGCCGATGAAGGCCAGGCCATAGCTGAGCGGGTTGTCGCGCACGTTCGCCGCCATCGCGGCCGGGTCCAGACCCGCGTCGCCGCCCAGCACCCAGCACACGCCGCCGATCGCCAGCGCCAGTCCGGGAGCGATCAGCCAGGTCGTCCGCTGGCCGTTGAACACGATGGCGGACACCATGGTGAAGGCCGGCCACAGGTAGTTCACCATGCCGACTTCGATCGCCTGGCGGTTGGTATTGGCGTAGCCGATCGACAGCGCCAGGCACATCTCGTAGGCGACGAACAGGAGGCTGCCCCATACCAGATAGGCGCGCGGAAACGCGCGCACCTTGCTCGGGCCGACTGTCAGCAGCAGCAGGATCGAGGCGACCGTATAGATCAGCGCGGCGCCGCCGGTGGCGCCGAAGCTCGCGCTCACGCCGCGGATCAGGCCGACGATGGAACTCCACAACAGGATGGCAAGCAGGCCGATCAGTGTGGCCCGCGTGGTCTTGCTCGTACTGCGCATGCTTACGTCATAAGTGGCGGATCTCGGCCGGTGGCGTGATCCAGTTGTCGTTGCGTCCATCGATATGGCGCACCGGCGCGGCCAGCAGATCGGCGACCGGCAGGTCGTCCAGGCTGGCGACCGTGACGGCCACGAAAGGACCCGAGCGCGGCGCAGCGCCGGTCGAGAACACATTGATGCCGCATTCGCCGCAAAAGTGGTGACCGTCGCGCCGCGTATGGAAGCGGTATTCGCGCAAGAAGCCTTGGCCCTGCAGCAGGCGGAAGGCCGTCGGCGCGAGCTGGACGGCCCAGAAGCGCATCTTGCTGCAGATCGAGCAGTTGCACTTGACCGTGCCGAGCGCCAGGTCGATGTCGGCCGCGTAACGCACCGCGCCGCAGTGGCAGCTTCCGTGGTAGGTCTTCATGCCTGGCGCGCCTGCCACGCGGCGCGGCCGATCTCGTACGCCAGCGTCGGACGGCCATGCCAGACTTCCTCGCCACGAAACCGCATGCCGAGTTTTTCCATGATGCGTGCCGAGCGCAGGTTGCCGGGATCGCAGATCGCGCACAGCAGCGGGACCTCGAGTTCATCGAAGGCGAAGCGCGCCATGCGCTCGGCGGCTTCGATGGCGTAGCCGCGCCCCCAGCGGTCGGGCCGCAGGCGCCAGCCGATCTCGTGCGGGTTGGCGGGGTCTTGCGCCAGGTGCTGGATGCAGCCGGCGCCGACCAGTTCTCCCGTGTCATGTTCGATGAAATTCCACCACGAGTAGCCGATCGTCTCCCAGCGCGCCTTGACCCGGGCGATGACGGCGCGGGTTTCCTCGGGCGTCTCGGCCTGGCCGCTGATGTAGCGCATGACCTCGGGATCGCCGTTCAGCAGGCGCATGCCGTCGTAGTGCGCATCGGTCACCGGCTCGAAGCGCAGCCTTGCGCTGTGCAGGACCGTCATGTGCTGGAGACCTCGTCGCAGAACTGCTCCAGCAGGCGCAGGCCTTCGGGCCAGTCGCCATGGCCCGAATCGGCATTCAGGTGGCCGGCGTCGCCGATCTCGACCAGGCGGCTGCCCCAGGCGCCGGCGAAGGCGCCCGTGCGGTCAAGGCTGGCGAAGGGATCGTTGGCGCTGGCCACCACCACGCTGGGGAAGGGCAACGGCTGCAGCGGGATCGGCGCCCAGCAATTGAGGTCGGCCGGATATGTCGCCGCCTCGACGTCGCTCGGCGCGACCAGGAAGGCGCCCGCCACCTTGAGCGGGGAGCCGGACAGCGCCCAGTGCGCGACCAGCATGCAGCCCAGGCTGTGCGCCACCAGGATCGGCGCGCCCTGGCAGTCGGCGATGGCGGCGTCCAGCTCGGCCACCCATTCGTCGCAATGGGGATTGGTCCAGTCGCGGTGCGCGGCGCGGCGCCAGTGCGGATTGCGTTCATGCCATAGCGTTTGCCAGTGGCGCGGGCCGGAATTCCACAGGCCGGGCAGGATCAGGACATCACACTTCATCTTGCTTCTCCTTGATGGGGGCAGCGCAGGCGGGAGCCAGCCGGGCAGGGCGCCACAGCGCCGCCAGGCGCGCGAGCAGGCGCCGGAACACGTCCTTGCGCTGCTCGGTCAGCATGCCGAGCACGGCGGTCGCGACGGCCACGGCCAGGCCGAGGGCCAGCAGATCCACCATGCCGCCGGGGTCGTGCGGATACAGCGCGGGCCAGGCGATCAGCACCAGCGCATGCGACAGGTAGAGCGTCAGCGTGTACGAGGCCAGGCGCCGGATCGGCGCCGCGCAGCGCAGCAGGGCGTCGAAGCGGGCGAAGCGCGCGCAGGCGAAGTTCAGGCAGACGATCAGCCCGAACACGTAGTCGGCCAGGAAGCGGTCGGCATTCCCGAGCGTGAAGGCTTGTCCGAGCCAGGAAGCGCGGCCGGCCGCGCGCAGGGTTTCCTCGATCCCGCTGGCTTCGTAGAGCACCAGCAGGACCAGGCTGGCGATCCAGCCGAGGCGCGCCAGGGCGCATGGGAGCGCATGCCTTGCCTGCCAGTGGTAGAGCGCGACCCCGGCCAGCCAGACCGGCAGCAGCAGCCACAGTTTGATGCCCATGACGGCCAGCACCAGGCCCAGGGCCGGCAAGCGCCACGGCCCGCGCACGTAGCAGGCGACGCCGAACAGCACGTAGTACCAGACCTCGTAGTTGAGCGACCACCAGGGGCCGAGCCAGGGCGGCACTTCGGCCAGGGCCCACAGGTCGCCCAGGAACAGCAGGTGGAACGGGATGTAGAGCCAGGGCTTGGCCAGCTGGTAATGCAGGTCCATGCCGGTCATCAGGTGGCCGCGCACCAGGCTGGCGCAGGCGAAGGCCAGCAGCAGCACCGGCAGCGCCACCGAATAGATGCGGGCGGCGCGCGCCAGCGCGTATTCGCGCGCGCTCGGGCGGCGCTGCGCGGTGGTATAGGCGATCACGAAGCCCGACAGCACGAAGAAGGCCATCACCGCCTCGCGCCCGAACAGGGTCAGGTGGTCGGCGCCGGGCGCTTCCACCAGGCCGAACTGGCGCACGTGCATCGCCACGACCGCCAGCGCCGCCAGGAAGCGGACCAGGTCGAGGTAGACCGAGAACGGCTGGTCGAGTGGGGAGGGGGCGGCGCGCATGGCGTTTATATTAATGCAAAACGGACCGATGGCGACGCCAACCGGTCCGCCGCCGGCAGTCAGAGCTCGGTGCGCAGCGCGAACAGTTCCGGGAACAGCACCACGTCCAGCATCTTGCGCAGGTAGCTCACGCCGGCGGTGCCGCCGGTCCCGGTCTTGAAGCCGATGATGCGCTCGACCGTGCTGACGTGGCGGAAGCGCCAGAAGCGGAACGCCGTCTCCAGGTCGACCAGCTTTTCGGCCAGCTCGTACAGCGCCCAGTGACGGGAGGTGTCGCCATACACCTGCAGCCAGGCCGCCTTGACCGAGTCGTCGGCGCGGGTCGGCCCGGTCCAGTCGGCGTCGAGCCGCGCCGGGTCGATGGCGAAACCGCTGCGCGCCAGCAGCATCACCGCCTCGTCGTAGATCGAGGGCAGGGCCAGTTCGCGCGCAAGGATGGCATGCGCGTCAGGGGCCTTCTCGTGCACCGCCAGCAGGGCCGGGTTCTTGTTCCCGAGGATGAATTCCAGTTCGCGGTACTGGAACGACTGGAAGCCCGACGAGGCGCCCAGGTAGGGGCGGATTGCCGTGTATTCGGGCGGGGTCATGGTGGCCAGCACGTCCCATGCGTGCACCAGCTGGTCCATGATGCGCGCCACCCGCGCCAGCATCTTGAAGGCGGGCGGCAGGTTGCCTTCGCGGATGTGGCGCCGCACCGCCTGCAGCTCGTGCAGCATCAGCTTGATCCACAGTTCGCTGGTCTGGTGCTGGATGATGAACAGCAGCTCGTTGTGATTCGGCGATCGCGGATGCTGGGCGTTCAGGATCTGGTCCAGGCCCAGGTAGTCGCCGTAGCTCATGGCTTCGCGGAAGTCCATCCTGGCGCCATGCCATTCGGCCGGCTGGCCCTCGTTCTGTTCCTTGTTCATGTCGGCGCCTTGTCAGGTGACGGCGCCGCGCGCGGCGGCCACGTCGTAGTCGTTGCGGTCCAGGATGTCCTTCAGGATCTCGACCGCATCCCAGACGTCCGCGTAACTCGTATACAGCGGCGTGAAGCCGAAGCGCATGATCTCGGGCTCGCGGTAGTCGCCGATCACGCCGCGCGCGATCAGGGCCGCCATCACCGCATAGCCGTGCGGGTGGGTGAAGCTCACCTGGCTGCCGCGGCGCGCGTGTTCGCGCGGCGTCACCAGGCCCAGCGGATGGCCGGCGCAGCGGCGTTCGACCAGGCCGATGAACAGGTCGGTCAAGGCCAGCGACTTGGCGCGCACCGCCGCCATGTCGGTCGCCTCGAAGATCTCGAGGCCGCACTCGACCAGCGCCAGCGAGACGATGGGTTGCGTGCCGCACAGCGCGCGCCCGATGCCGGCCACCGGGGCGAAGGCGGGCGCCATCGCGAACGGGCTGGCATGGCCCCACCAGCCCGACAGCGGGTGGTCGAACCCCGCCTGGTGTCTTTGCGGCACCCAGATGAAGGCCGGGGCGCCCGGTCCG
Source organism: Massilia timonae CCUG 45783 (assembly GCF_000315425.1). Classification (GTDB taxonomy): domain Bacteria; phylum Pseudomonadota; class Gammaproteobacteria; order Burkholderiales; family Burkholderiaceae_D; genus Telluria; species Telluria timonae. The sequence continues at coordinate 420,184 of NZ_JH992923.1, forward strand.
CCGTTCAGGTATTTATAGGTGCAGCCGACGGCGAAGTCGGCGTCGGCGGCGCGCAGGTCGACCGGCACCGCGCCGGCCGAGTGGGCCAGGTCCCAGACCGCCAGCGCCCCGGCCTCGTGCGCCAGGCCGGTCAGCGTGGCCATGTCGTGCTGGTAGCCGGTGCGGTAGTTGACGTGGGTGAGCATCAGCACCGCGGCATCGTGGTCGAGCGCGGCCGGAATCTCGTCCACGCTGTCCACCAGGCGCACCCGGTAGCCGCGTTCCAGCCAGCGGCTCAGGCCCTCGGCCATATAGATATCGGTCGGGAAGTTGCTGCGTTCGGTGACGATGGTGCGGCGGTCGTCACCGCGGCGGGCCGCGCTGGCGCCTTGGGACTGGATGCGCAGCGCCGCAGCCAGCGCCTTGAACAGGTTGAGCGAGGTGGTGTCGGTGACGGCCACTTCGCCGGGTCCGGCGCCGATCAGCGGGGCCAGGCGATCGCCCAGGCGTTTCGGCATGTCGAACCAGCCGGCCGTGTTCCAGCTCTTGATCAGGTCGGTTCCCCATTCGCGCGCCACCACGTCCTGGGCGCGGCTCAGGGCGGCGCGGGGGCGGGCGCCGAGCGAGTTGCCGTCCAGGTAGATGACCCCGTCGGGCAGGTCGAAGCGGGTGCGCAACCCGGCCAGCGGGTCGAGCGCGTCGCGCGCCAGGCAATCGGCGCGGGTGAGGATTGGTGCGGTCATGCCGGTCCCATATGAATAGTTGACGCTTCAAGAATGCGCGCAGGTCGGCAGTGTAGCAAGTTCCAGCTTGCGTCGACAGCTGGATGTTGCTGTTACGACATTAAATGTCTTGACGAAAAAATTTTGAAATTTTTTTGCATCCAACCCTAAAGTTCCTGATGAGCTGTCCGATAACGAGTCAGAAGGGCGGCAAGGCGTCGAAAAAAATATTAAAAAATATTTTCAAACAGCCCTAAAGTCCGTCGTCGGGCTGCCGTTAATGGATGAGTGGAGTGCATAAAAGCGACACTCGCAGCCACGACAAAGCTGAAAATTCTGAGTTTCCAGCAGTAAATTCAGCAAAACCTGTAGTGATTCTGCGACAGACGACGTCTGACGTAGACCCAGATCAAGGCGCTTCCCGGCGCCATTTCAGCCCGGTTTTTTCATGGGTTTTCATAGGGAGCCAGAGGCGTTTGTCAGACAAACTCCTACGGCTCCATCTCGTCGTTCGCCTACCCAAAATACAGGTTTTGTCCAATTCCTGAAAAGTTTCCCCACAGTCAGAATCTATCTCGTCGGCAACACAAACAGCGCCGAAACAACTAACGGAGAGAGAAGATGACGATGAACGACATGATGGCTGAGATTCGCGACGCAAACCTGAGCTACCTGATGCTGGCCCAGCAGATGATTCGTGCCGACAAAGTCACCGCCATCTTCCGCCTGGGCGTGTCGGCCGAGATCGCCGACCTGATCGAAGGCATGAGCAATGCCCAGATCCTGAAGCTCGCCGGCGGCAACATGATGCTGGCCCGTTTCCGCTTCGACGACACCGCGATCCTGGGCATGCTGACCAGCCACACCAAGGAACGCAGCCTGGCGCAATCGCACGCAGCCATCCTGATGGCGGGCCAGCCGGTCGAAGAGATCGTATAATCCCTGCCAGCGGCCACTTGGTGGGGCCGCGCCGAACAGGCTGGGAGCAGCGGATGAGCAACAAACCATGAGCAAAAAAAGCGTCGTATCCGAAGCGCAGGAAATCCAGCTCGCGATCGAACTGATCAACCTGGGCGCACGCCTGCAGTTGCTGGAAACCGAGGTCTCGCTGTCGCGCGAACGCTTGCTCAAGCTGTACAAGGAGCTCAAGGGTGTCTCTCCACCCAAGGGCATGCTCCCGTTCTCCACCGACTGGTTCCTGACCTGGCAACCGAACATCCACTCCTCGTTGTTCATGAACATCCACCAGTTCCTGGTGGAGCATGCCGGCGCCTCCGGCATCCAGGCCGTCATGAAGGCCTATCAACTCTACCTCGAACAGATGCCGCCGGCGCCGGATGAAGAGCCGCTGCTGTCGCTCACGCGCGCCTGGACCCTGGTGCGTTTCTTCCAGAGCGGCATGCTGCTGCTGGCCCCGTGCAGCCGCTGCCAGGGCAAGTTCATCGTCAACGCCCTCGACCTGAACGCCGACTACCTGTGCGGCCTGTGCCACATGCCTTCGCGCGCCGGCAAGACCCGCAAGGCCAAGGATGCCCGCGAGGCGGCCGAGCGCGCCGTCGCCGATGCGGCCGACGACGAGGATTCCGCCGGCCGGGACAGCGCCTGACTTGGCGCCGCGTCTGTTGCGCTTTCCGGCGGTCCGGGCGCTCCTGATCCAGGTCGCCGCCTTTCCACTCACGCTCGCCATCGTCTACCTGCTCGCCAGCAGCGGCTTGATATTGTCGTATTGGCACGTCGCCCTGGTGCAGGGCGTGCTGGCCGCGCTGCTGTCCTGGTGGCGTGGCCTGGCCAGCTGGTGGCGCGCGATCCAGTTCGGCTTTCCGCTGGCGTTGCCGGGCGCCAGCGCGCTCGAACTTCCGCCGGTCGCCTTTCTCGCCGTCTTCCTGCTCCTGTTATTGCTGTACTGGTCGACTTATCGCACGCAAGTGCCGTATTACCCGTCCGGACGCAAGGTGTGGGCGGCGGTCGCGGCCGCGCTGCCGCAAGACCGGCCGGTGCGCGTGATCGACATCGGCAGCGGCATCGGCGGCCTGGTGCTCGACTTGCAGCGGCGCCGGCCGGAGTCGCGCTTCGAGGGCATCGAACTGGCGCCGCTGCCCTGGCTGGCCAGCCACCTGCGCGCGCTGGCCACCCGTAGCCGCGCGCGCTTCATCCGCGGCGACTACGAACGACTCGACCTCGGCGACTACGACGCCGTGTTCGCCTATCTGTCGCCGGCCGCGATGAGCGCGCTGTGGCACAAGGCCGCGCGCGAGATGCGGCCCGGATCGACGCTTTTCAGTTACGAATTCGTCATCGAAGACCGGCCGCCGAGCCGCGTTATCCATCCGGCCACAGACGGGCCGGCGCTGTACATGTGGGACTTTTAGGCGACAAATGGTGAGTATTCGGGGTGGTTTTACTTGCCCGTGGACCATTCTCCAGCTAGAGTAGTTCCCTGAATAAACTTTTTCTGAAATTACCGGTTTCGGGTCCTCAGGACGAGGTCGGAACAGGCTTTTCTGGAGCAAAATCCCTTGTTAGTGATTGTTGGTTACATCATCGTCTGCGCCTGCGTGTTCGGCGGGTTTGCGCTCGCCGGCGGCCACCTGGCTTCGCTGTGGCAGCCGATCGAGCTGTTGATGATCGGCGGCGCCGCCTTTGGCGCCTTCTTTGTCGGTAACAACGGCAAGTCGATCAAGGCCACCATGAAGGCCTTGCCGAGTGTCTTCAAGGGCTCGAAGTTCACCAAAGACATGTATATGGAGCTGATGGCCCTGCAATTCGACGTGCTGTCGAAAGTGCGCAAGGAAGGCCTGATGTCGATCGAGGGCGACATCGAGGCGCCTGAATCGTCGCCGCTGTTCTCCAAGTATCCGGCGGTGCTGGCCGACCATCACATCATCGAATTCATGACCGATTACCTGCGCCTGATGGTGTCGGGGAACATGGACGCGATGCAGATCGAAAACCTGATGGACAACGAGATCGAGACCCACCACCACGAAGGCGCCGTGCCGGCCCACGTGATCGCCAAGGTCGGCGACGGCCTGCCGGCCTTCGGCATCGTGGCGGCGGTGATGGGCGTGGTCCACACCATGGAATCGGTTGGCCTGCCGCCGGCCGAGCTGGGCATCCTGATCGCGAAGGCGCTGGTCGGCACCTTCCTGGGCATCCTGCTGGCCTACGCCTTCGTCACCCCGCTGGCGAGCGTGCTGGAACAGAAGCTCGAGGAATCGACCAAGATGTTCCAGTGCGTGAAGGTCACGCTGCTGGCGAGCCTGAACGGCTATGCCCCGGCCCTGGCCGTCGAATTCGGCCGCAAGGTGCTGTACTCGACCGAGCGCCCGACCTTCGCCGAGCTCGAAGAGCACATCAAGAAGAAGAAGTAAGCCGCGATGACCGCATTCGATTTCATCTCCGGCTGCATGAAGGGAGGCGCGCATGGCTGACGACAACGCGCGGCCCATCGTCGTCAAGCGCATCAAGAAGGTGGCCGGCGGCCACCACGGCGGCGCCTGGAAGATCGCCTACGCCGACTTCGTGACCGCGATGATGGCGTTCTTCCTGCTCATGTGGCTGTTGGGCTCGACCGCCAAGGGCGACCTGGTCGGCATCGCCGAATACTTCAAGACGCCGCTGAAGGTGGCGATGGCGGGCGGCTCCGGTTCGGGCGACTCGTCGTCGGTGATCAAGGGCGGCGGCGAAGACCTGACCCGTACCGCGGGCCAGGTCAAGCGCGGCGATTCGGTGCCCGAGAAGAAGACCTACGACCTGCAGGCGGCCAAGGCCGCGCTGGCGCGTGAAGAAGGACAGCGACTGCAAATGCTGAAGGCGCGCATCGAGTCGGCCATCGAGGTCAACCCGATGCTCAAGAAGTACCAGAACCAGCTGCTGCTCGACATCACCAGCGAAGGCCTGCGCATCCAGATCGTGGACGAGAAGAACCGTCCGATGTTCGCGCTGGCCAAGGCCGAGCTGCAGCCATATACCAAGGAAATCCTGCACATCATCGGCATGGTGCTGAACGAAGTGCCGAACAAGATCGGGATCTCGGGCCATACCGATTCGACGCCGTACTACAGCGATGCCGGCTACAGCAACTGGGAACTGTCGGCCGACCGCGCCAACGCCTCGCGCCGCGAGATGGTGCTGGGCGGCCTGCAGGACGACAAGGTGCTGCGCGTGGTGGGCCTGGCCTCGGCCGCCCACCTCGATGCGAAGGACCCGTTCAACCCGGTCAATCGCCGCATCAGCATCATCGTCATGAACAAGCGCACCGAAGACGCGGTGCGGCGCGACGCGGCGACGCTGGACGTGCCGGCGGAGGACGCCGAGGCGGCGGCCACCGCCACGCTGGAAGCGGTGAAGAAGTAACAGTGAAACAGCAGGCCAGGGCGGCACTGGAGAGAGTGAAATGACAAGAAAAAAAATATTGGGTTCGCATGTGAAGCGCCTGCTGTCGGGCGTGTCCATGCACGGGCGGCGCCACCTGACCGAGGTCGAGACCGACCTGCTGCAGACCGAGCTGCTGCTGGAAGAAGCGATCGACAAGCTGACCGCCAGCTTCATGGCGGTGCATACGGCGGTCGGCGCGCGCCAGGAAGCGATCGAGCGGCTGCTGGAGGGCGGTGCGCTATCGCTTGAAGATCGATCCTTGCTGTCGTCGATGTCGTCCGAGGTGGGCGCGCACGTGAACACGGCGATCACCAGCATGCAGTTCCAGGACATGACGGCGCAACTGATTGAACGTACACTGCGGCGCGTGGCGGGGCTGCGCGACTTTTTGGGCACGCTCAGCGAGCATGGCGCCGACATCGCGCCCGAGACCGACAGCGACGAGATCGTCGACCGGCTCGGCAAGGTCAGCATGGCGCTGGCGATCCAGTCGCTCGAACTGCGCAGCATGCTGCGCCGCTCGGTCGAGCAGAAGCACCTGGAAAGCGGCGACGTCGAGCTGTTCTGAGCGCTGTCGGCGTATTAACGAATAATTCAACCGGCGTGAAGCCGGATACAAAATAGCAGGAGCATAAAATGGCAAAAACGATTCTCGCGGTCGACGATTCCAGTTCGCTGCGCCAGATGGTGGCCTTCAGCCTGAAGGCGGCTGGCTACAACGTGGTGGAAGCGGTGGACGGCCAGGATGGCCTGGACAAGGCGAAGCTGCAGAACGTCGACCTGGTGCTGACCGACCAGAACATGCCGAAGATGGACGGCCTGCAGCTGATTAAAACCTTGCGCACCCTGCCGGGTTACGCCAAGACGCCGATCCTGATGCTGACCACCGAATCGTCGGACGAGATGAAGAACAAGGGCCGCGCCGCCGGCGCCAACGGCTGGCTGGTCAAGCCCTTCGATCCGCAGCGCCTGATCGAGGTGGTCAAAAAAGTGATCGGCTGACGCCATGCGCGACGCCCTGACCATGCTTTCACTCGAGCGGACGGCATCATGACCATCGACATCAGCCAGTTTTACCAGGTCTTTTTCGACGAGGCAGAAGAACTGCTCGCCGAAATGGAACGCCTGCTGCTGGGCGTCGACGTCGCCGCGCCCGATGCGGAAGACCTGAACGCGATCTTCCGCACCGCCCACTCGGTCAAGGGCGGCGCATCGACCTTCGGCCTGACCGACATGTGCGACGTGACCCACGTGCTGGAGTCGCTGCTGGACCGCATCCGCAAGGGCGAGATGGCGCTGACCTCGAACCACGTGGACGCCTTCCTGGCGGCCAAGGACGGGCTCAAGATGCAGCTCGACGGCCACCGCCACGGCGCGCACGTCGACAACGAGGCCATCGCCAACGTGCGCATGGCCCTGCACGACCTGGCCGAGGGCCTGGTGCCGGCCGCGCCGGTGGTGGCGCCGTCCTACCTGACGGCCCAGCCGCGCACCGAGCACCAGATCGAAGGCGCGCACCGCTACAAGATCGAACTGCCGCAGGTGGCCCAGCGCGACATCAACGCCCTGGTCGACGAACTGGGCCTGATGGGCCGCGTCTCGGTGGCGCCGCTCGAGGGCGGGCGCACGGCATTGATCATCACCACCCACGAGAGCCTGGACGACATCATCGCGATCTGCTCCTTCGTGCTCGACCCGGACGACCTGAAGATCTTCGAGGCGCCGGCGCTCACGCCGGAACAGCGCGCGATCGAGGCGGCCGAGCGCAAGCGCATCGAGGATGCGCAGGGCTACGGTTTCTTCGGTCCCGACGACGATATCAGCCCGGCCGGCGGCGAGCTGTCGGAAGACGATCTCGGTTATGGCTTCTTCCAGCCGATCGAGCAGATCCGCGCCGCGGCCGGCATCGTTGCCGCCCCGCCGGAACCCGTGGCCGCCAGCATCTCGGCCCAGGCGCAAAACATGGTCGAGCACCTGGCCGAACTGAGCGCCGAGAAAAAGGCCGCGAAGAAGGACGATAAGAACGAGTCGTCCTCGATCCGGGTCTCGGTGGAGAAGGTCGACCAGCTGATCAACCTGATCGGCGAACTGGTGATCACCAACGCCATGCTCGAGCAGCGCAGCAATGTGCTCGACCCGATCCTGCACGAGCGCCTGCTGTCGTCGGTGAGCCAGCTGGGGCGCAACACGCGCGAGCTGCAAGAGGCCGTGATGTCGATCCGCATGATGCCGATGGACTTCGTGTTCTCGCGCTTCCCGCGCATGGTGCGTGACCTGGCCGGCAAACTCGGCAAGAAGGTCGACTTCATCACCCACGGCGCCGCCACTGAACTGGACAAGGGCCTGATCGAACGCATCGTCGATCCGCTGACGCACCTGGTGCGCAACTCGATCGACCACGGCGTCGAGATGCCGGCCGCGCGCGTCGCCGCCGGCAAATCGGAAGCGGGGCGCCTGTTCCTGTCGGCCGGCCACCAGGGCGGCCACATCGTGATCGAAGTCGCGGACGACGGCGGCGGCCTGAATCGCGAGAAGATCCTGGCCAAGGCGGCCTCGAACGGCCTGGCGGTGTCCGATAACATGACGGACTCGGAAGTCTGGCAGCTGATCTTCGCGCCCGGCTTCTCGACCGCCGAAGTGGTCACCGACGTCTCCGGCCGCGGGGTCGGCATGGACGTCGTCAAGCGCAACATCACCGCCATGGGCGGCACGGTCGACATCCGTTCGGCGGCCGGTTTCGGCACCACGATCTCGATCTCGCTGCCCCTGACCCTGGCGATCCTGGACGGCATGTCGATCAGGAGCGGCGACGAGATCTATATCCTGCCGCTGTCCTTCGTGGTCGAGTCGCTGCAGCCGGCGCCCGAAGACGTGCGCGACATCGCAGGGCGCGGGCGCGTATTGAAGGTACGCGGCGAATACCTGCCCCTGATTCCGCTGTACCAGATGTTCGACATCGAGCCGCGCCACCGCGAGCCGAGCGACGGCATCGTCGTCATCCTCGAGACCGAGGGCAAGAAGGCGGCGCTGTTCGTGGACGAGCTGGTGGGCCAGCAGCAGGTGGTGGTCAAGAACCTGGAAGCGAATTACCGCAAAGTGGCCGGGATCTCCGGCGCAACCATCATGGGCGACGGCGGCGTCGCCCTCATCCTCGACGTGGCGGCGCTGGTGCGCTCGTCGCGTCAGCTGGCCGACGACCCCGTCGTTCTATAAATTTCTACATCATTAACAAAAGAGGAAACCCATGTCCAACCTGGCAAACACCACCTCGGCTGACGGGACCGCGAACGACGGCGCCGGCAACGAATTCCTGGCTTTTACCCTCGGCTCGGAAGAATACGGCATCGACATCCTGAAAGTGCAGGAAATCCGCGGCTACGAAGCGGTGACCCGCATCGCCAACGCGCCCGAATTCATCAAGGGCGTGATCAACCTGCGCGGCATCATCATCCCGGTGGTCGACATGCGCATCAAGTTCAACCTGGGCACCCCGGTATACGACCAGTTCACCGTCGTGATCATCCTGAACATCGGTGGCCGCATCATGGGCATGGTGGTCGACAGCGTGTCCGACGTGACCACGTTGACCGCCGACCAGATCAAGCCGGCGCCGGAGATGGGCACCGCCTTCAACTCCGACTACATGATCGGCCTGGGCACGGTCGACGAGCGCATGCTGATCCTGGTCGACATCGACAAGCTGATGTCCTCGGGCGAAATGGGCCTGATCGACAAGCTGGCCGCCTGATTTCGCGGCGGCACGCAGCACCAACCATCCGGACCGCGCCATGACGGCGCGGACCAACCAGCATTCATAAGGCAACAAACGTGCCGCAGCAGAAAACAGAGACGGTCAAGGAATTCGATTTCACCCGCCGTGACTTCGAACGGGTGCGTGCGCTGATTCACCAGCGCGCGGGCATTTCGCTGGCCGACAGCAAGCAGGAAATGGTCTACAGCCGCCTGGCGCGGCGCCTGCGCGCGACCGGCATCCAGTCGTTCGCCACCTATCTGGACGACCTGGAAGCGGGCCGCATGGACCGCGAGTGGGAATCGTTCACCAATGCGCTGACCACCAACCTGACCTCGTTCTTCCGCGAGGCGCATCACTTTCCGCTCCTGCTCGAGCACCTGGTCGCGGTGCGCAAGAAGGACACGCGGCCGCTCACGATCTGGTGCTCGGCAGCGTCCACCGGCGAAGAGCCGTATTCGATCGCGATGACGGCCTGCGAGGCCTTCAACACGCTCACGCCGCCGGTGCACATCGTCGCCACCGACATCGACACCAATGTGCTGTCGACCGCCTCGAACGGCGTGTACCCGATGGAGCGGCTCGACAAGATGTCGCCGGAGCGCCTGCGCCGCTTCTTCCTGAAGGGGAAGGGCGCCCACGAGGGCATGGCGCGCGTGCGCCCCGAGCTGCGCAACCTGGTCACCTTCAAGCAGCTCAATCTGCTGGCCGACGGCTGGCCGCTGGAAGGACAGTTCGACGCCATCTTTTGCCGCAACGTGATGATTTATTTCGACAAGCCGACCCAGCGCAAGATCCTGGGCCGCTTCGTGCCGCTGATGAAGCCGCATGCGCTGCTGTTCGCGGGCCACTCCGAGAACTTCCTGTACGTGTCGGACGCGCTGCGCCTGCGCGGCAAGACGGTGTATGAACTCGATGGACGCAGTGCCTGAAGGCGTGGGACGACCATGAACAGCCAGTTCGCCACCAATCTCTATCACGACCGCACCTTCAACGTCGATGCGGCCAAGATCCTGCCGGGCGAGTATTTTTATACCGGCAAGGACATGCTGATCGCCACCGTGCTCGGCTCATGCGTCTCGGCCTGCATCCGCGACCGCCTGACCGGCCTGGGCGGCATGAACCACTTCATGCTGCCCGATGGGGGGGCGGACGCCGGCAGCAACCCGGTCTCGGCCTCGATGCGCTACGGCTCGTTCGCGATGGAGATCCTGATCAATGACCTGCTCAAGGCCGGCGCCCGCCGCGAACACCTTGAAGCGAAGGTATTCGGCGGCGGCGCCGTGCTGCGCGGCTTCACGGCGATGAACGTCGGCGAGCGCAACGCCGCCTTCGTGATGCAGTTCCTGAAGACCGAACGCATCCCGGTGCTGGCCGAAGACCTGAACGACATCTACCCGCGCAAGGTGTTCTTCTTCCCGCGCACGGGCAAGGTGCTGGTCAAGAAACTGATGCAAACCCAGAACGACACGCTGGCCAAGCGCGAACTCGACTACGCCAAGCGACTCAAGGTCGAACCCGTCGGCGGCGCCATCGACCTGTTCTGACCTGTTAGTTGAAAGGAATAAGCATGAAGACCAAGGTGCTGATCGTCGACGACTCGGCGCTGATCCGCAGCGTGATGAGCGAGATCGTCAATTCCCAGCCCGACCTCGAAGTGGTCGCCACCGCGCCCGATCCGCTGGTCGCGCGCGAGTTGATCAAAAAGCATAACCCCGACGTGCTCACCCTGGACGTCGAGATGCCCAAGATGGACGGCCTCGACTTCCTGGAAAAGCTGATGCGCCTGCGGCCGATGCCGGTGCTGATGGTGTCGTCGCTGACCGAGCGCGGCTCGGAAATCACGATGCGCGCGCTCGAGCTGGGCGCGGTCGATTTCGTGACCAAGCCCAAGATCTCGATCCAGACCGGCATGCGCGAGTATGCCGACATGATCGCCGACAAGATCCGCGCCGCCGCGCGCGCTCGCATCGCGCCGCGTTCGCGCACGCCCTCGGTGCCCAGCGCGCCGCTGTCGGCCCTGAGGAGTCCCCTGATTTCTTCCGAAAAACTGATCATCATCGGCGCCTCGACCGGCGGCACCGAAGCGATCCGCGAATTCCTGATGCAGATGCCGTCCGACTGCCCGGGCATCCTGATCGCCCAGCACATGCCGGAGGGTTTCACGAGTTCCTTCGCCAAGCGCCTCGACTCGCTGTGCAGGATCAGTGTGGTCGAGTCCGCCGGCAACGAGCGGGTGCTGCCCGGCCACGCCTACATCGCGCCGGGCCACTCGCACCTGCTGCTGACCCGCTCCGGCGCCAACTACATGACCCGCATCGAACAGTCGCCGCCGGTCAACCGCCACCGTCCCTCGGTCGACGTGCTGTTCCGCTCCGCCGCGCAGGCGGCCGGTAAAAACGCCGTTGGTGTTATCCTGACCGGCATGGGCAAGGACGGCGCGGCCGGCATGCTCGAGATGCGCCAGGCCGGGGCCCACAACTTCGCCCAGGACGAAGCCAGCTGCGTCGTGTTCGGCATGCCGCGCGAAGCGATCGCGCTGGGCGCCGCCCACGACGTCGGCCCCTTGCCGGCCTTGCCGCGCATGGTGCTCGACCATCTGGCGGCGCAGGGCGGCCGGGCGTTGCGTGTTTGATCCGAATTAGAACTGGTGACAGGCTTTAGGGGCTATTTTATCGCCGTAAGGCAACAAAAATGCTATTCTTGAGCCTGTTATCGAGCCCACCAGGGCAGCTCACCCAACAAACCACAGTATAAGATTCAAACGGAGTTATTCATGGCTGATCCAAAGATGCGTTTCCTGGTTGTTGACGATTTCTCGACGATGCGCCGCATCGTCCGGAATCTGTTGAAAGAACTGGGTTATGCCAACGTCGACGAGGCAGAAGACGGCGTGATGGCGCTGGCCAAGCTGCGCAGCGAATCGTTCGACTTCGTGGTGTCGGACTGGAACATGCCGAATATGGACGGCCTGACCATGCTGCAGAACATCCGTGCCGATCCCGCGCTGGCCAAGCTGCCGGTGCTGATGGTGACCGCGGAAGCGAAGAAGGAGAACATCATCGCCGCCGCCCAGGCCGGCGCCAGCGGCTACGTGGTCAAGCCGTTCACGGCCGCGACCCTCGACGAGAAGCTGAACAAGATCTTCGAGAAACTGGACAAAGCCGGAGCCTGAGATGGGTGAGATGAACTCGGCGCTCGACGCCGGGGCCGCCTCGAACGAAGAGGTGCTGAGCCGGATCGGCCACATGACCCGCGCGCTGCATGAAAGCCTGCGCGGGCTCGGACTGGACAAGCTGATCGAGAAGGCGGCGAGCGACATCCCCGATGCGCGCGACCGCCTGGACTACGTGGCGCGCCTGTCGGAACAGGCGGCCAAGAAGGTGCTGGACGCGACCGACGCGGCCGGCCCCCTGCAGGACGCCATCGAGACCCGCGCGGCCGAGTTGTCGGACGGCTGGCAGGCGCTGCTCGACAAGGGCGCCAGCGAGGCCGAATGGCGCGCGATGGCCCAGCGCACGATCGCCAGCCTGAACGAGTCGGCGGCCGGCGCGGTCGCCACACGCGGCGAGCTGATGAACATCATGATGGCCCAGGATTTCCAGGACCTGACCGGCCAGGTGATCGGCCGCATCACCGGCATCGCGCAAAACCTCGAGAAGCAACTGGTGCAGGTGCTGATCGATTTCGCGCCGAGCGAGATCAAGCGCGAGCTGGACAACGGCCTGCTGAACGGGCCGCAGATCAAGCCGACCGGCACCGAAGTCGTGGCCAACCAGGGGCAGGTCGACGATCTGCTCGACAGCCTCGGGTTCTGAACCGGCGCCGCGCATTCACTTACGGCGTCTTCATGCATCGCACCAACTTCATCGTCCGCGAACCGCTGCTCGATCCAAAGCAGCGCGTTCTCGGCTATGAGCTGTCGTGGCAGCAGCACGACGGACGCATTCCCACCGACCATGACCTGGAAGGGCTGGTCGGTTTCGTGGCAGAACACGTCAACCACCAGGAACATGGCTGGCTGTTGCGCGACAAGATCCTGTTCCTGGATGCCGTGCCGGCCATGCTGTCGACCGACGCGCTGCACGCGCTGCCGCCGGAACGCACCGTGCTCGCCTTCGATATCCGCCAGCTGACCGACCAGGATGTGCGCTCCGCCGTGCAAGCCGTGCGCGCGGGCGGCGTCGGGGTGGCGATCCGCGGCTGCGACATCAACCTGCTGGGGCGCAACCTGGCGCCGTATGCGTCCTACCTCGAGGTGCGCTTCACCGGTTCCAATGTCGCCGACCAGGCGCGCACCTACGCCGCCGCCAAGCATTCGTCGCTGCGCATGGTGGGGCGGCCGGTCGGCACCTGGGCCGACTTCGACGCCTGCGCCGCGCTCGGGCTCGACGCCTTCGTGGGCAAGCTGCACCTGACGCCGCGGCCGGGCAATCCGGTCAAGGGCATGAACCCGACCCAGAACGTGATCCTGCAGCTGATGCAGCTGGTCCAGAATAACGAGGACGTGCCCAAGCTCGAAAGCGTGCTGAAACGCGACCCGGCCCTGACCTACAAGCTGCTGCGCTACATCAATACCGCGGGCTTCGGCGCCGGGCGCGAAGTGCAGTCGCTGCGCCAGGCGATTTCCCTGCTGGGTTATGCGCCGCTGTACCGCTGGCTGGTGCTGCTGCTGGCCACGGCCAGCTCGAGCGGCTATTCGCCGGTGCTGATGGAAACCGCCGTGGTGCGCGGCCGCCTGGCCGAGTTGCTGGGGCAAAAGTACCTGGGTAAAGGCGAGGCCGAGAACCTGTTCGTGGCCGGCATGTTCTCGCTGCTCGACCGGCTGCTGGGGCTGAGCATGCAGCAGGTGCTCGAGACCATCCAGCTGCCCGACGGGGTAGTGCAGGCGCTGACGCGGCGCGAAGGCCCGTATGGGCCCTACCTGGCGCTGGCCGAGGCCTGCGAGCTCAACTCGAACCTGGTGGCGTCGCTGGCCGATGCGCTCGCGATCACGCCCTCCGAAGTCAACCAGGCCCACCTGTCGGCGCTGGCCTGGGCGCAGAGCGTGGCAGTCGACAACTAGCGTTTGACCAAGGGCTTCCGGTCGCCCCGGGCTGCGTCCCACTGAAGGCGAATGCCGCTGGGGCTGGATGTCGTCCACCAGCGCCCCCCGCCGTTTCTCGCTGGGGCGAGAACGCTCGCTCTCGCTCGCGCCGCTTTCGCGGTCGATTGCCGCGCCGTGGGCGGCACGGATGAGGCAGCGCGACCCCGGCGCGAGTTACCCATCGCTCCTCCCCCTCATGCCCTCTTCACTGGGCCAGGGCTACTCGGTGGAAAACTCTCTGCATCTGCTTTTAAGCAGTTTCTACATGTGTAAGTAAGATGCTGTTCGCGAAGTGAAAATAAAAAGCCCCGAAAACTCTCGCCGGGGCGCTTTTCTTTGCTTCGTGACAAATCGAAGGTGGTGAAGCAAATAGGCCCGGAGCATTCCGGGCCTTCTAATATACTCCCTGCTTACGCGACTTTATTAGCCGCTAAATCCCACCCGCCGACAGTCGAGCCACCTCCGCCTCCGCCGATCTTCTGTTGAGTGTATTTCCATTTTACCTTGGAGAATTTCAGGCTTACATGCTCCTGTAAAATCGCACCGGCTTCGATGCCGGGCGAAATGGCGCCGATGAGAACGTTATCCAGTTCGATTTCGAAATACTTGATTGGATTTCCGTTCCCGTCGGCGCGCATGAATTCGAACTTGGCTTTTGGTATGGTTTTTCCCATTGCGCAGGTCTGCATAAGAATTGGCGACGACAAGTCCGCCATTTTGCTGAACGTGACTTCTTCCAGTTCGACTCTTTCTGCCGTATGGCCCCCGCCGGTCGATGCGGTTGCGCTGCGGGGTTGAATGAGTCCCCAGTTCACCGACGCGCACTCAATCCAATCCTTATGCTTGTCATCCTGCGACTCGCCCTTAATCCCATCGATTTGCAGATAAACATCGATTGCCATGATTCCTCCGGTGTTTGTTGAGCCTGTTATGCTGCCTCAGCTAATGCCGGGTCCACTTGTGCAGAGTCAATAGCTCTTTCGTCCGTAATGATAGCTTGATTATCTCCATCACTATGGAGCGAAATATGACTAGCAACAAGCCCGCCCCCGTAAGGCCTACTGCCAAAATGAGAATGTCTCCTGAGGGGCGCGCTCGCCTCCGAGCAACTGAAAAGGCGATATATCGATATTACAATGATATGGGGAAAAACAAGGGGCATTGCACTTGGGGAGTAGGCATTCTCGCTCACAAGGGCGTTTGCACAAAAGAGGAGCTGGAAAAGAAGGTATCGGTCGAAATGGTTGACCAGGAATTCGAACGCAAGATTGCAGAGACCGAGGCAATCATTCACCGCAATATTAGAGTCGAACTCAATCAGGCACAGTTTGATGCGCTTTGCAGTCTCGCTTATAACACGGGAGCAACCGGCGCCAGCAAAACTTTCGGATATGTGAATCGTGGAGATTTTGCCGGAGCCGCCAACAATATGTCGTCACTGATTAACGTCACGGTAGTCGAGAAAGGCAGAAAAAAGCGCGTGATAGCTCCTGGACTTATCAAGAGACGTGCTGAAGAGAGCGCGCCATTCCGGAACGAGAAAGCCACCACCGCCACTCGCAACTAAGGAGAACTGCAAATGTCGTTGCTTCGACTTTTACCCTTGATCCGACGCGCCAGTATTCTGCAATTCTTCTTGTTACTTGTTCTTGTGGCAGCGCCTTCAGTCAAAGCCTCAGACTCGATAGAACGTATGGTAACGGGTAAATGGCGATTTACCAAGCCGATTGATAGCGCTAATGTCACCTCTCTCGATGACCGTGAGGCAGCGCAGCTAGTCGGCCAAATTTTCACGATAGGGAAAGATAAAGTCGCGTTCGGTAAGGAGGACTGCGGAGAGACCGGGTTTGAAGCAAAGAAAGTTGAGCCGACCCTATACTTGCGTAAAGCATTTAACTCAACCGTCGAAGGGCTCAAACTCCCCAATCCGGTTACGGTTGTTGAAATTAGTTGCACCTCAGTTTTTATTAGAAATCGGAACAGGCTTGTTATATTCTGGGACGGTTGGTTCTTTGATGCCGTGCGAGTAAGGAAGTAATCAGCGGCTTGCATTGCGCCGGGTATCTGCGCAAATATTCCAGATGCTCCGGCGAAATAATTTTCAGTGTCAGTTCAAAGACTCATCGCACAGATTCGGCGCGTTTCCCGATAAGGCCGAATCCTGAGCGTTCGATGCGAGTAGTTAGCCATCGCGGACATCTAATTGTAAGGACGGATTCGCAGCGAGCTGACACTGCTTCCCATCCGTGCCATCACTTATCCGCAGCCCGACGTGTCCAGGGCGCGTGCGACTTCCACTCCCATACTTTTCGGCTGAACAGCCGGCGCACCGGCCCGCCCGCAACCGCCATGAAGCGGCGGCAAAGTGGGACCATGGTCTGATTGTGGCTTGATCAGATAAGCCGAGAATGGGAGCTGCAGCGGATCAAGCGGCACGCACCTTCGTTTCCCGAGCAACGGCTTTCCTCCCTTTGAGGTTCGTACATGGACACTAAGCACCTTGCACGGAGCCATGAGATCGGCACCAAGATCAGTCTCATCCATCAAAAGCGCGTGAAGACCGCGCTGGCGCAGTTCGGCCAGCGCGCCCGGGCGGCGGTGGAAGAGGCGGCGGGCGACAAGGTCCCGGACGCCAAGGTTGGGCCTGCGGCCTGGATGGCCGGACTCAATCCCTGGTCGTACCAGCATTATGCGGTCGACGCCTTCCAGCGTTCCATCCTGTTCTGGGACACCTTGCGCCAGCGCGGAGACAACTTCCTCGAGCGCGCGGCGAAGGGATCGGCGCCGGTCCTGCATTTCGACTACGAAACCGTCCTCGACGGGCGCGGCTTCGCGCGGCCGGTCAACTATGCGCTGCTGCGGATCGTTCCGCCGGCCGGCGTCACGCTCGACCCCGCCAAGCGCCCCTATCTGATCATCGATCCGCGCGCCGGCCATGGCCCCGGCATCGGCGGCTTCAAGGACGATTCGCAGGCGGGCGTGGCGATGCGCGCCGGCCATCCGGTGTACTTCGTCAGCTTTTTCCGCGACCCCGAACCGGGGCAGACGATGCTGGACGTGTGCAGCGCCGAAGGGCAGTTCGTGAAACACGTGCGCGCGCTGCACCCGGCCAGCGAGAAACCGGCCATCATCGGCAACTGCCAGGGGGGCTGGGCGGCGATGATGCTGGCCGCCTCCAGCCCCGACGATACCGGACCGCTCCTGATCAACGGGGCGCCGATGTCGTATGTGAGCGGCGCCTGGAACGAAGGCGAGGGCGACAATCCGATGCGCTATGCCGGTGGGATGCTGGGCGGCACCTGGCTGTCCTCCTTCGTCGCCGACCTCGGCAACGGCGTATTCGACGGCGCACACCTGGTACAGAACTTCGAGAACCTGAACCCGGCCAACTCGCTCTGGGACAAGTATTACAAGGTGTACCAGCATGCCGACACCGAGCCGGCACGCTATCTGGACTTCGAGCGCTGGTGGGGCACCTATTACCTGCTGAACCGCGAAGAGATCGAATTCATCACCCGCAACCTGTTCGTCGGCAACAAGCTGTGGTCCGGCGACGTCAAGGGCAATACCGGCCAGGCCTTCGACCTGCGCGCCATCGAGATGCCGATCGTCCTGTTCGCATCGATGGGCGACAACATCACGCCGCCGGAGCAAGCCTTCAACTGGGTGGCCGACATCTATGGCAGCACCGAGGAAATCAAGGCGCGCGGCCAGGTGATCGTGGGCCTGCTGCACCAGAATATCGGCCATCTCGGCATTTTCGTCTCCGGCAAGGTGGCCAAGAAGGAGTATACGCAGCTGGTCTCGGTGCTCAATGAAGTCGAGCTCCTGCCGCCCGGCCTGTACGGCATGCAGATCACCGAAACCAGGGACGGCAGCCTTGATGGCAAGCCGCAATACGAGGTCACCTTCCACGAACGCCGGCTCGAGGACGTCAGCACCCAGTTCAATCGCTTCAACCGCGTCGACGAACAGCCGTTCGAGGCGGTGGCGGCGCTGTCCGACTTCAACCAGCGGGGCTACGAGCTGTTCGTGCAACCGTTGGTGAAGGCCATGTCCAACGACCTGAGCGCGCGCCTGCTGCGCATCTTCCATCCCTTGCGCGTGCAGAATTGGGCGCTGTCGAGCCGCAACCCCTGGATGGCGTGGCTCGAACCCGCGGCGCGGGCAGTCCGGGAGCAGCGCCAAGCGCTGGGCGAAGGCGATCCGTGGCGGCGCCTGGAAGACGCCGGCGCCGAACTGGTCAGCGCGTCGCTGGACCTGTATCGGGCGGTGCGCGACGCCAACACCGAAGCGGGCTTCTTCAGCATCTACGCGAACATGTACTCGCTCTACCTGGCGGACCGCAAACCGGCGCAAGCGGCGCCCGAGACGCAGGATGCGCGCGCGCTGCCTTACGTCCAGGAAGCGCTGGAATCGATCGCCGAGGGTGGCTATGCCGAGGCCTTCGCCCGCCTGGCCAGCCTGCGCGCCCAGCAGGGCGCGCTGCTGCCGCTGTCGCGTCTGGTCAAGCGCAAGGAACTGGCGCAGGCCTATGCCGACTATCTGCCGGACGTGCCGCTCGACCAGTGGCGCCGCCTGCGCGGCGAGCAGGAAATCATCACCAGTTACGAACCCGAGAAGGCGATCGCCACCTTGCCGGCGCTGCTGAGCGACCCGGGCGACCGCGAGCGGCTCCTGAGCCTGATCGACGAGTTGATGGCCGACGAGCGCGTGCAGGCGACGCCGCCGACGAGCGCGCAGCTGGCCATGGTGGAGCGGCTGCATGCATTGCTCAGTGGCGAACCCGGGGCCGAACCCGACGGCCAGGACGGCCAGCGGCCCGCCTTCCGGCCGGTGCCGGATTCGCGGACCTCCACGCGCCTTCATTGAAAGGACCCGACATGGAACCGAAGCACGAGAAATACCAGCGGCTGATCGACTATTGCAAGGAACTGCCGCCGTTGCCGACCGCCGTCGTCCATCCCTGCGACGCCAGCTCGCTCACCGGCGCGCTGGAAGCCGCGCGGATCGGCCTGATCGCCCCGGTCCTGGTCGGGCCGCGCGCACGGATCGAGGCGGTGGCGCAAGAGAATAGCTTGCGGATCGGCGACGTGCCGATCGTCGAGGCGGCCTACAGCCATGCGGCGGCGGCGAAGGCCGTCGAGCTGGTACGCGAGGGCAAGGCCGAGGCCTTGATGAAGGGCAGCCTGCATACCGACGAGCTGATGGGCGCGGTGGTCAAGCGCGAGACTGGGCTGCGCACCGCGCGCCGCGTCAGCCACTGTTTCGTCATGGACGTGCCCGGGTATGCCGATGCGCTGGTCATCAGCGATGCCGCCGTGAATATCGCGCCGACGCTGGAAGAAAAGATGGACATCCTGCAGAACGCCATCGACCTCGCGCACGCCCTGCAGTTCAGGGAAGTGCGGGTGGCGGTGCTGTCGGCGATGGAAACCGTCAACCCGAAAGTGCCTTCCACGGTCGAGGTCGCCGCACTGTGCAAGATGGTCGACCGCCACCAGATCCACGGCGCCCTGGTCGACGGCCCGCTGGCGCTCGACAACGCGATCGACCCGGACGCGGCCAGGATCAAGAAGATCGATTCGCCCGTCGCCGGGCGCGCCAACGTGCTGCTGGTGCCCGATCTCGAGGCCGGCAACATGCTGGCCAAGAGCCTGTCCTTCCTGGCCGGCGCCGATGCGGCCGGCATCGTCCTCGGCGCGCGGGTGCCGATCATCCTCACCAGCCGCGCCGACTCGATGGTGACCCGGCTGGCCTCGTGCGCGGTCGCCACGCTGGTGGTCAAGGCGCGCCGCGAGAGCGGCAAGCCGGTGAGGTGACGCCATGGCCGACCTCATTCTCGTGCTTAACGCCGGCTCGTCGAGCATCAAGTTCCGCGCCTTCGACGCCGGCCCGGCCGAACCCGAGCTCGTGCTCCACGGCCAGGTCGAAGGGCTCTACAATGCGGCGAAATTCAGCGCGAAGGACGCCGACGGGGCGCTGATCGGCGAGCGGCGCTGGGAAGCCGACGCCGCGCTCGGACACCAGGAGGCGACCGACTACATCGGCGACTTCCTGCGCAGCCACCGCGCAGAGCACCGGCTGGTGGCGGTCGGCCACCGCGTCGTGCATGGCGGCGTGCAGTTCACCGAAGCGGCGCTCGTCACCCCGGCCGTGATCGAAGCGCTCGACCGTTTGACGCCGCTCGCGCCGCTGCACCAGCCGCACAACCTGGCGCCGATCCGCACCCTGCTTGATGCGCGGCCGGACCTGCCGCAAGTGGCCTGCTTCGACACCGCCTTCCACCGCGCGCAGCCCGAGGTGGCGCAGGCCTATGCGCTGCCGGACAGCATCACCAGGCTGGGGGTGCGGCGCTATGGCTTTCATGGCCTGTCGTACGAATACATCGCGTCGGTGCTGCCGGCCTATCCGGAGCTGGGCGCCGCCCGCGCCACCCTGGTGGCGCACCTGGGCAATGGCTCGAGCCTGTGCGCGCTGGCGGGCGGCAAGAGCGTGGCCAGCACCATGGGATTCACCGCCGTCGACGGCCTGCCGATGGGGACCCGCTGCGGCAACCTGGACCCGGGCGTGGTGCTGTTCCTGATCGACTATCTCAAGATGGATGCGCGCGCCATCGAAGACCTGATCTACAAGCAGTCGGGCCTGCTCGGCGTGTCGGGCATCTCGAGCGATATGCGGACCTTGCTGGACAGCGACGATGCGCGGGCGCGCTTCGCGGTCGACCTGTTCGTCTACCGCATCGGCCGCGAACTCGGCTCGCTGGCCGCCGCCACCGAGGGCATCGACGCCCTGGTGTTCACCGCCGGCATCGGCGAGCATTCGGCGCTGATCCGCGAACGGGTCTGCCGCGCGGCGCGCTGGCTCGGGGTCGACCTCGAGCCGGCCGCCAATGCGGCCGGTGGGCCGCGCATCAGCACGGCGGGCAGCAAGGTCTCGGCCTGGGTGATTCCGACCAACGAGGAGTTGATGATCGCGCGCCATACGAGAGCAGTCGTGCGCAAGGAAGCAGTGAGGGCGGCGGCATGAAAACGGTCAGCCTGGAGGACTCGGTCGCCATGATACCGGACGGGGCCAGCCTCATGATCGGCGGCTTCATGGGCGTCGGCACGCCGCAGCGGGTGGTCGACGAACTGGCGCGCCAGGGCAAGCGCGAGCTGACCGTGATCGCGAACGACACCGCCACCCCAGGCCGTGGCATTGGCAAGCTGGTCACGGCCGGGGCCGTGCGCAAGGCGATCGTCAGCCATATCGGACTCAACCCGGAAACCCAGCAAAAGATGATCGCCGGCGCCATCGAGGTCGAACTGGTGCCGCAGGGCACCCTGATCGAGCGCCTGCGCGCCGCCGGCCATGGCCTGGGCGGCGTCCTGACGCCGACCGGCGTCGGCACCGCGGTCGAAGAGGGCAAGCGCAAGATCGAGGTCGACGGCGCGCCCTATCTGCTGGAGACCGCGCTCGGGGCCGATTTCGCCCTGGTCGAGTCCTTTCTTGCCGATTACGAGGGCAACCTGGTCTATGCCCTGACCGCCCGCAATTTCAATCCCGTGATCGCGATGGCCGCCAACACCGTGATCGTCGATGCCGCCCATATCGTGCCGGTGGGGATGATTTCGCCCGACCATGTCGTGACGCCGGCGGTGCTGGTCGATTACCTCGTGGCCCACAGGTGATAAACGAGGAAGGCCGTACCATGGACGCTCCCACCCTGATCGCCAGACGCATCGCCCAGGAACTGCGCGCGGGGATGCTGGCAAACCTCGGCGTCGGCATTCCGACCCTGGTCGCCAACTACGTCCCGCCCGGGATGCACATCTACTTCCAGTCCGAGAACGGCCTGATCGGCACCGGGCCGATTCCGGAGGAAGGCCTGGCGCAGTCCTATCTGACCGACGCCGCCGGCCAGCCGGTCACGGCCCTGCCTGGCGCCGCGACCTTCGACAGCGCGCTCTCGTTCGGCCTGATCCGTGGCGGGCACCTCGACCTCACGGTGCTGGGCGGCCTGCAGGTGGACCAGGGGGGCTTGCTGGCCAACTGGATGATTCCCGGGAAGATGGTGCCCGGCATGGGCGGCGCCATGGATCTGGTGACGGGCGCCAGGCGTGTCATCGTCGCCATGCAGCATACCGCCAAGGGCAAGCCGAAGATCGTGCGGCAATGCTCGCTGCCGCTGACGTCGACGCGCGCGATCGACCTCCTGGTGACCGAACTGGCCGTCATCGGCTTCGAAGGCGGACGCGCCACCTTGCTGGAAACCGCGCCCGGCGTCGGGGTGGAACAGGTGCTGGCCGCCACCGAGGCCGAGCTGGTGGTGCCGGGCCAGGTGCCGCAGATGCGGATCGAGGGCATGAATTCAATCGAAGGAGCTTCGTCATGACGAATGAACGCCACCGCCCGATATTGGAGGGCAAGAAGGCCCTGGTCTCCGGGATCGCCAACGAGCATTCGATCGCTTACGGATGCGCCAAGGCATTCCGCGAGCTCGGCGCGGAACTCGCCATCACCTATACCGGCGAAAAGACCAGGACCTATGTCGAACCGCTCGCGCGCGAGCTCGGCGCGCCGATCTTCATGCCGCTCGACGTGACCAGGCCGGAAGACATCCAGGCCGTGTTCGGCGAAATCGAACGGCAATGGGGCAAGCTCGACCTGTTCGTGCACTCGATCGCCTGGGCGCCGAAGGAAGACCTGCAGGGCGGGCTGCTCGACAGCAGCGCCGAGGGCTTCGGCCAGGCGATGGACATCTCGTGCCACTCCTTCGTGCGCATGGCGCGCCAGGCGGCGCGCCTGATGAAGGACGGCGGCAGCATGTTCACGATGAGCTACTACGGCGCCAACAAGGTGGTCGCCAACTACAACCTGATGGGGCCGGTGAAGGCGGCGCTGGAAGCGTGTGCGCGCTATCTGGCCTACGAACTCGGGCCCAGGCATATCCGGGTGCACGCCATGTCGCCGGGGCCGCTCAAGACGCGCGCGGGCTCGGGCCTGAAGGACTTCGACCTGCTGCTCGCGCAGGCGGCCGAGCGCGCGCCGCTCGGGGAGCTGGTCGACATCATGGACGTCGGTTTCGCCTGCGCCTTCCTGGCCACGCCGTATGCCAGGCGGCTGTCCGGCGAAACCATGTATGTCGATGGCGGCGTGCACATCATGGCCTGAAAGGAGCTGCGATGGCTGACTTAGTGATGGGAAACGTGGAGGCGGGCACCAGCGACGAGGATATCAAGGCCTTCCTGGTCAAGTATGGGTTTCCGCCGTTCGACGAGATCGAACACCTGCCCGGCAACGGTTCGCGGCCTGCGGTGCTGTTGACGTTCCGGGATGCGCCGCCGGAAGCGCTGCGCACTCTGCTGCCGCGCGTCCAGGACATGTTCTGGAACAACCGGAAGATTCATGTGCATATCGTCAACGAACGCTATAACCAGCAGTAACGAGGACCGGCGATGGGTTTGCTCGACAGGATCAGGCGCGAGGGCGATAACGCCACGGCGCAGGACAGGGAAAGCGTCAACGCGGCGATCGAACGCCTGCTGGCGCTGCATCCGCAGCTGGGCCTGGCGCGCCACTGCCGCAAGCATCTCGCGCCGGCGGTGGCGACCTCGTACGCCTATGTGCGCGCGCTGGTCGATGCCGTGCCGGCGGCGCGCGAGGCCAGCGCCGCGGCCTGGGATGGCGACCCCTATATCCACGCCTGGTTCGCCGGACCCGACGACGTCGCATTGCGGATCAGCCACTCGACTGACTTGCGGGCTTATTTCGCCGACAACGGCGACGTGCCCGAAGCGTATGCGGTGCTGGGGATGGAGCTGGTCGAACGCCACGTCCTGGGCGCCAGGGCAGAGGGTGAAACGATGCGCCGCGACGTGCCGCAGACCACGCTGAGTTTCGGCGACCACCAGGTCAGGATGTGCGGCCGCGTCGACGCCGAACTCAGGGATGAGATCGTGCGGCGCCTGCTGGACGAGCTCGCGCTGGCGGGACTGGCGCGCAGCGCCGCGGACAAGTCGCGCCGCGCCGCGCTCGAGTGCGAACGTGCGCTGCTCAAGACGCGGCTGCAACTGCTCGAACGCCAGGGCCGCGGCATCCGCTCGGTGATCGGCGGCGACGTCGCGAGCGACCTTGGCGAGCTGGCGCGGCTGAAAGAGCGGGTCGAGGAAAACGCGCGCGACTTGGCCGGGCTGGGGCTGCGCGAAGACGCGCTGGAGCGCGAACTCGAGCAGGTGCGCGCGGTGTTCGCCCAGCCTGCACGGCATCTGTCGGTGTCGACCAGACGCTTGACCCTGGACCGGATGAACGTCGTGGTCGAGCCGGGCACGCCGACGGGCGCGCCAATGAGCGACCTCGAATTCCGGATCGCGCGCCTGCCGACGCTGCCACCGCGGGTGCGCGCATTCGCGCTGGTGCGCTTTGCGCGGACCAGCCTGCTACCGGAAAAAAGCGTGTTCGAGGAAGCCGAGCAACTGCTGGCGTCGGGACTGTGGTCCTGATGCCGGTTCACCAGGCAGCTTACAAGGAGCAGACATCATGGCTGGGGGCAAGGAAATACGCGACAAGATCAAGAGCGTGGAAAGCACCAGGAAGATCACCAAGGCGATGGAAATGGTCGCCACGTCCAAGATGCGCAAGGCGCAGGAGCGGATGCGCGCCGCGCGTCCCTATGTGCGCAAGATCCGCAACATCACCGGGCACCTGGCCGAGGCGAGCCCCGAATACAGCCATCCCTTCCTCATCACGCACAGCGAGGGCAAGCGGGTCGGCTTCATCGTGGTCACGACCGACAAGGGCCTGTGCGGCGCCATGAACACCAATATCCTGCGCACCGTGACGCAGGCCATGCGCGAACACCAGGAACGCGGCATCGGCAGCGACCTGGTCGTCATCGGCAACCGGGGACTGTCCTTCATGAACCGCATCGGCGCCAGGGTGGTCGCGCATGCCGTGCAACTGGGCGACACCCCGCACCTCGAACGGCTGCTGGGCCCGGCCAAGGTGCTGCTCGACGCCTACCAGAACGCGCAGGTCGACGCGATTCACCTGTGCTACACGAAGTTCATCAATTCGATGAGCCAGCAAGCGGTCATCGAGCAGCTGGTGCCGCTGGTGCCGGAAAACGTGCGGGCCGAACGGGGCACGCATGGCTGGTACTACCTGTACGAGCCCGAACCGGCCCAGGTGATCGACGACCTGCTGATCCGTTATGTCGAGGCGCTGATCTACCAGGCCGTGGCCGAAAGCTTCGCGTCCGAGAATTCGGCGCGCAGGATGGCGATGAAGGCGGCCAGCGACAACGCGGCGAGCATCATCGACGACCTCAAGCTGGTCTACAACAAGACGCGCCAGGCGGCGATCACGAAGGAACTGTCCGAGATCGTCTCCGGCGCGGCGGCGGTCTGAGCGAGAACATCATGGCAACTCCTACGATCCACGTCAGCGTCGTCTCGGCCGAGGAAGGAGTGTTCGAGGGCGACGCGGAGTTCGTCGCGCTGCCCGGCGAAAGCGGCGAGCTCGGCATCTATCCCACGCATACGCCCCTGATGACACGGATCCGGCCGGGGGCGGTGCGCATCAAGGTGCCGGGGCAGGAGGACGAAGAACTGGTGTTCGTCGCCGGCGGCATCCTGGAAGTGCAGCCGTACGAGGTCACGGTGCTGGCGGACACCGCCATCCGCGGACGCGACCTGGACGAAGCCAGCGCGAACGAGGCGCGCAGGCAGGCCGAAGAGGCGCTGCGCAACCGGGACACCAAGATCGACTACGCCAAGGCGCAGTCGGAACTGGCGATCGCGATTGCGCAAATCCAGACCCTGTCGCGGCAAAAGAAACGGCGCTGAGATGCAGAACGACCCACCTGGCAGAGCGGGGCTGCCGGCCCTGGTACAACTGCGCGACGGCCGCACGGTCTGGCTGCGCGCGATCCGGACGCAGGACGAAGACGAACTGCGCGACGCCTTCCATCGGCTGTCGGCGGATTCGCGCTACGCGCGCTTCATGATGCCGGTGCGCGAGCCGTCGCCCGCCATGCTGGCGGCGGCGACGCGCCCACACCCGGACCATGACCTGGCGCTGGTCGCCGTCAGCGGGGAGGGCGGGCCGGACCAGGACATCGTCGCGGGCGCGCGCTATGTCGGCGCGCAGGGCGTTGATACCTGCGAGTTCGCCGTCACCGTCGCCGACGACTGGCACGGACTCGGCCTGGCGCGGCGCTTGCTGGAGATACTCATCGCGCAGGCCACGGCGCGCGGATTGCGCTGCATGGAGGGGTATGTGCTTGCCGCCAACACGCCGATGCGGCGGCTGGCCAGGCGCCTGGGCTTCGTCGACCGGCAATGCGACGACGACGCCACGCTGCGGGTGGTCAGGCTGGACCTGGCCGGCGGCGTCGCCGACGCAGGATAGAGGGCGCCGGTCAGCGCGCCGCGGTGCGGCGCTCGCTGGTCAGGAAGCGCTCCAGCGTCTGCTGCATCTGCATCGAGATGCTGCAAAAGCTGCAGCCGATCTGCACCTGGTCGCCCAGCAGGAAGGTGCGGAACGGGCGCATCAGGCGCACTTCGAGGTCGGCCGTGATGACCAGCGCCGGCCCGAGTTCGAGCCGCACGCCGATCAGTTTCTTGCCGACGTGTAGCCCGAAACACTGTTCGGGCGTGGCCCGCATGCCGACGCCGCCCTGGGAAAAATCGTAGAGCGGCAGTTCGACCTGGCGGCCCGACAGGCCGAAGCTGGCGCTGTAGTTGGCGCCGACCGGGGTCTCGACCCGGCGCGCCGAGCGCCGGTTCAGCACCAGGCAGTGTTCGGGGAAGGTCGCCGGCACCAGGTGCGGCTGGCCGGGCAGGCTGTCCCAGTCGCTTTCGAGTTCGAATTGCAGCTTGGCGTTGCCGCCGATCGCGCTGACGAAGGTGGCGTGGTGGGTCATTGGCAATTCACTGCCAGTGAAATCCAGCACGAAGTGTGGCAACTCCGGATCGACCGACTCGATCCGCACCAGGATCGGCTCCTGGATGCCGGAATAGACGGTCACCGGATCGCCGCTGAGCGACAGGGCGGTCAAGGCTTCGCCGATGTCGAAAGGATCCGACATCTGGTGTGGCGCGGCATTGCCGGGAATGCGGCTCAAGAGGTCGGAAGACTTTGGCGGGCCCTTGCGGGCAATGGCGACGGCATCGGAGACGTTCACGGCGGGGTCCTGGACGTGATTGTAAAATGCTGCTGCACGGAAGTATAACGCTCTTTGCAATCTTGTTGCAATCCGGAAATCAATCGTGCAGCATTGGCATCGATCAAATTTCCAGGTTATCGATGAGGCGGGTGGCGCCCAACTTGGCCGCCGCCAGCACCACCAGCGGCTCGCCGCGCTCCAGGTCGGCAGCTTCCGGCGCCTGCAGGTCGATGCGCTTGCGCACCGAAACATAGTCCGGTTTCCAGCCGCGGCCGGCCAGGGCCGCCATCGCGCGTGCTTCGACGGCTTCGATGTCGCGCTCGCCGCCGCGGATGGTGTCGGCCACCACGTTCAGGTGCTGGTACAGCACCGGGGCTTCGGCCCGCTCGTCGCTCGAGAGGTAACCATTGCGCGAGGACAGGGCCAGGCCGTCCTCGGCGCGGAAAGTCTCGGCGCCGATGATTTCGGTCGGCAGGGCGAACTGGCGCGCCATATTACGAACGATCATCAATTGCTGGTAATCCTTCTTGCCGAACACGGCCACGCGCGGCTGCACGCACGAGAACAGCTTGGTCACGACGGTGCACACGCCCTCGAAGAAGCCGGGGCGGAACTCGCCTTCCAGCGTATTGCCCAGGCCTTCCGGCGGACGCACGCGGTATTCCTGCGGCTCGGGATACAAATCCTTCTCGGTCGGCGCGAACAGCACGTAGACGCCTTCTTTTTCCAGCTTGGCCACGTCTTCCTGGAAGGTGCGCGGGTATTTGTCGAAATCCTCGTTGGGGCCGAACTGCAGGCGGTTGACGAAGATCGAGGCGACCACCGGGTCGCCGTGACGGCGCGCCAGGCGCATCAGCGACAGGTGGCCTTCGTGCAGATTGCCCATTGTCGGCACGAAAGCGGTGCGCAGCTGGCCGCGCAACTGGTCGCGCAATTCGTCAATGGAAGAAATGATTTTCATGGTGAACGGATGAGAATAAACCGGCATCAAGCCGGCGAATAGGCGAGGCGCACGTAGATCGGTGCAAAGGGCTCGGCCTGGGTAATTTCGATCAGTGTTTCTTTCGCCAGTTCGAGCATGGCGACAAAATGGACGACCACGATCGGTACTGTATGCTGGCCCGCGAACAGATCGCCGAACTCGACGAAGCGCTGCGATTGCAGGGTGCGCAGGATGGCCGACATATGCTCGCGCACCGACAATTCCTGGCGCCCGATCCGGTGGTGCTGGGTCAGCTTGGCGCGGCGCAGCACGTCGAGCCAGGCGCGCTGCAAGTCCCAGGGATCGACGTCGGGCAGGGCGGTGTTCAGGCCTTGTTCCACGAACAGTTGCGGGCGCACGAAGTCCCGGCCTTCTTGCGGCACATTGCCAAGCGCGACGGCCGCGGACTTGATCTGCTCATAGTCCAGCAGGCGGCGCACCAGTTCGGCGCGCGGGTCGCCGACATCCTCGACCAGGTCGTCCTGGCGCTTCGGCAGCAGCATGCGGGATTTGATCTCGATCAGCATCGCAGCCATCAACAAGTATTCCGCCGCCAACTCGAGGTTGCTCTTGCGGATCTGTTCCACGTATTCCAGGTATTGCAGGGTCACCTGCGCCATCGGGATGTCGAGGATGTTGAAGTTCTGCTTGCGGATCAGGTACAGCAGCAGGTCGAGCGGACCTTCGAAGGCGTCGAGGAAGATCTCGAGCGCGTCGGGCGGGATGTACAGGTCGTTGGGCAGGCGCGTCAGCGGTTCGCCATACAGGCGCGCGATCGCGGCGTCTTCCGGCGAGGATGGCGCGGCATGCTGGTCATCCACGGCGGCTTCCAGAGGGATATCCTCCCCCTCGGCCGCCCCCTGGGGCATCATGCGCGCGCTCCTGGCCTCAGACCTTGGTCTGGTACGGGTAGGCCTGCTGGCGCAGGCGCGATTCCTGGATGCGGGCCTGCTCGTCGAGCGAGACCGGCTCCTTGTCCCACAGCAGGGCGCGGCCGGCGACCTGGCCTGCGTCCAGGTGCGGATTCTGCTTCTTCAGCTCCGAGATGAACTTGGTGTGCTCGGATTCGTACATCACGTGTTTTTTCGAGAAGATCATGGTTCGCTTAAGATAAATGACGGCTGGTTGCCGGCGACGGGCAGATTCTTCTGCCACCCGCCGCCGGCGTCAAGTCTTACTTGTGCAACTCGTTCAGCTGGCGGGCGATGATGTCGTGGTTGAGCCACAGTACCGGCGCGATTTTTTCCGACGCGCCATGGAACATCAACGGACCGGCGCCTTCCAGCACCAGGCTCGACAGGTGATCGGTGATCAGCGCCTTCTTGTCCTTGTGCAGGCCGGTGATGGCTTCCGAGGTGCCGATCATGACGTCGGCCAGCTCCGGGGTGTTGTCCATCGGCCAGGCTTCGAAGTTGCGGAAGGTGGCGCTGGTCGCATCGTTATTGTACCCCTCGATGGTGTCGAGCAACTGTTGCAGCGAGGTGCCTTCGCCCAGCAGCTCTTCACAGATGCGCCACTGCTCGTCGGCCCAGGCGCCGCCGCCTTCCTTCTTCAGCGCGCGCAGCAGCGGGAACAGCGACAGCTCGACGCCGACGAAGATGTCGGACGAGTTGGTGCGGATCTCCGGGCAGTTGAACACGGTCGCGAAGGTGCCGTTCTTCCAGGCCGCTTCGGCGATCGATTCCAGGCGCATCTTGGCGTAGCCCTGGGTGTAGTTGGTGTAGGTCTGCCACTGGTACTCGTCGCCAATCAGGATCTCGGTGCCGTGGTAGCCGTAGGCGGTGTAGCGCACTTCGCCGCCAGCCTGGGTCACGCGCTCACGAATGGCTGCGGACGCATCGATCAGGTACTTGAGCGTGTTGGCCGAGACTTCGTCGAAGTTCATCAGGATCAGCTTGCCCAAGTCGCTGTCGAGCAGGGCGCGCGACGACATGAAGCGCTCGCCGCGGCCTTTGTAGATGCGGTTGGCGATGGCCAGGAAGGCCTTGATCTTCGGGATGCCGCCGGCCATCGTGTGGGCGAAGAAGACGTTGGCGCCTTCCGGCACCAGCTTGTCGATCTCCGCCATCACGGTCGCGGCCGAGCCGGTGAAGCGGGCCACACCGGCGGCGCGGCAGCGCTCGATGCGTTCCCAGTCCAGCTTTTCTTCCTGCCAGTTCTTCAGGGTGATACCGGACAGCATTTCGGTCGGGTTCTGTTCGCCTTCCGGGGCGTCCATGTCGAAGCCGGCCATCAGCGGCACATTGATGATGCGGCCGCCCAGTTTCTCTTCCGCCTCGGCCAGTTCTTCGTCGTTCAGGGCGCGCAGGGCGCCGCTGTCGTCGCGGCGACCCACGGTGACGCCGACGATGGTCATGCCGGCGGCGCGCGCCTGGTCGATCAGGCCGTTCACATAGCCGCGGCCGAACAGTTCGCCGAACAGGACGAAGACGTCGCCCTTACGGAACACATTGGCTTCTGGGATATGGCGGAGAGGAGTCAAATCGGTCATATTATTAGCTACCTATCAAAAGAGTTTGTGGCGGCGTTTTGTCATATTTAAAACATGGCATTGTACACACACGCCACAAGCTCGGGAATGCTTCCCGAGGCTTGCATGAGGCCGCTCTACGACCAGCCGTGCCGGTGGTAGAGCGGCCTCATGCCTTAACAATTCAGCGGATACGCATGCCCGGCGTCGCGCCCGGCATCGGGTCCAGCAGGTACAGGCCCGGGTTCGTTTTCTCGTCGGCGCTCGAGGCGCACAGTACCATGCCTTCCGAGACGCCGAATTTCATCTTGCGCGGCGCCAGGTTGGCGACCAGCACGGTCAGCTTGCCGATCAGGTCTTCCGGCTGGTAGGCCGACTTGATGCCCGAGAACACATTGCGGTGACGGCCTTCGCCCACGTCCAGGGTCAGGCGCAGCAGCTTGCTCGAGCCCTCCACATGTTCGCAGTTGACGATCTTGGCCACGCGCAGGTCGATCTTGGTGAAGTCGTCGATCGAGATTTCCGGGGCCAGGGCTTCGATGTCGCTGTCGCCGGCCGACTCGGCCTGCGGTGCTTGCGTTGCCTCAGCCTTCGGCGCCGGTGCAGGAACCGCGGCAGGCGCAGGCTTGTCGAACAGGTTCTCGACCATCTTGGCATCGACGCGCTGCATCAGGTGCGCATAGGCGCCGATGGTGCGGCCGAGCATGGTTTCGTAGACGGCGGCGCCATGGGTGTCGGCCCAGCTCAGTTCGGCATCGCCCAGGAATTCCGTCACGCGCGCCGCCACGTTCGGCAGCACCGGCGCCAGCATGATGGTCAGCTGGCGGAACAGGATGAGCGCCGTGGTGCATACGTCGTGCAATTGCGCGGTTTTGGTTTCATCCTTGGCCAGCAGCCAGGGCTTGTGCTCGTCGACGTACTGGTTGATGACGTCGGCGATTTCCATGATCTCGCGCAGGGCGCGGCCATATTCGCGCGCCTCGAAGGCGGCGGCGATACTGGTCTGGCGCTCGGCGCCGTCTGCCATCAGGGCCTTGCAAATGGTGTCGCGGGCGGTCTGCGACAGGCTGTCGGCCAGCTTGCCGTCGAAGCGCTTGGCGATGAAGCCGGCGCAGCGGCTGGCGATATTGACGTATTTGCCGATCAGGTCGCTGTTCACGCGGGCCACGAAGTCGTCGCCATTGAAGTCCAAATCTTCGACCCTGGCGTTGAGCTTGAAGGCCAGGTAGTAGCGCAGCCACTCCGGGTTCATGCCCAGTTCCAGGTAGCGCAGCGGCGAAATGCCGGTGCCGCGCGACTTGGACATCTTTTCGTTGTTGACGGTCAGGTGGCCGTGCACCGCGACCTTCAGCTTGTCGATGATCGGGTGGCCCGAGAAATTCAGCATCGCCGGCCAGAACAGCAGGTGGAACGAGACGATGTCCTTGCCGATGAAGTGCAGCTGTTCGGCGTCGGGATCGTTCAGGAAGGCGTCGAAGTCCTTGCCTTGCTTCTCGAAGTAATTTTTCAGGCTGGCCAGGTAGCCGACCGGCGCGTCCAGCCACACGTAGAAGAATTTACCCGGCGCATCCGGAATCGGGATGCCGAAGTAGGGCGCGTCGCGCGAGATATCCCAGTCGGCCAGCTTTTCGCCTTCTTCGCCCAGCCATTCCGACACCTTGTTGACCATCTCGGGCTGCAGGCGGCCCGGGGTGTTCAGCCATTCCTTCAGGAACTGGAAGCAGCGCGGATCGGACAGCTTGAAGAAATACTGCTCCGATGGCTTCAGCACCGGGGTCGAGCCGGTGAACACCGAGAACGGGTTGATCAGTTCGGTCGGCTGGTAGGCGGCGCCGCATACTTCGCAGTTGTCGCCGTACTGGTCCTTGGCGTGGCAGACCGGGCATTCGCCCTTGATGTTGCGGTCGGCCAGGAACATGCCCTTGGCGGTGTCGTAGAAGCGGTCGACGGTCTTGGTGACGATCAGGCCGGCATCACGCAGCTTGCGGTAGATGCCCTGCGACAGTTCGACGTTTTCCGGCGAATCGGTCGAATACCAGTTGTCGAAGGCGATATGGAAGCCGTTCAGGTATTGCGGGCGGCCGGCAGCGATCTTGGCCACGAATTCCTGCGGCGTGATGCCTTCTTTCTCGGCCGCGATCATGATCGGCGTGCCGTGGGTATCGTCGGCGCAGACGAAATGCACCTCGCGTTGCGTACCATTGTCGCGCTGCATTCGCTGGAAGCGCACCCAGATGTCGGCCTGGATGTATTCCATCATGTGGCCGATATGGAAGGCAGCATTGGCGTAGGGCAGTGCGGTGGTGACGAACAGCTTGCGGGTCATGGTGTCGAAACGCTCGGGTTATATGAAAAGAAGCATTTTACCAGTGGATGGCCCTGCGCGCTCAGGGGGTATTGCCCGGTTTTGCGTCCATCGGCCCAGCAAGCCGGCCGTTTTGCGCTACACTTCGCCCCAATATCATCCGGAGAGCACCATGAGCATCACTGAGAACGACGTCAAGACCGCTTTGTCGGAAGTCATCGATCCTAACACCCAAAAAGATTTTGTCACGACCAAGTCGGTCAAGAACATCAAGATCGAAGGCGGCCAGGTCACCTTCGAGCTGGAGCTGGGTTACCCGGCCGCCAGCCAGGTCGAAATGTTGCGCGGCATGGCCGCCGCCGCCGTGCTGGAACTGCCCGGCGTCGAAGGCGTCGCCATCCGCGCCTACAGCAAGATCGTGTCGCACACCGTGCAGCGCGGCATGAAGGTCATGCCGAACGTCAAGAACATCATCGCCGTCGCCTCGGGCAAGGGTGGCGTTGGCAAATCGACCACGGCCGTCAACCTGGCCCTGGCCCTGGCCGCCGAGGGCGCCAGCGTCGGCATGCTCGACGCCGACATCTACGGCCCATCGCAGCCGATGATGCTGGGCGTGTCCGGCCGTCCGGTCAGCCACGACAACAAGAGCATGGAGCCGCTCGAGAACCACGGCATCCAGGTGTCGTCGGTCGGCTTCATGATCGATCCGGACGAGCCGATGGTATGGCGCGGCCCGATGGCCAGCGGCGCCCTGCAGCAGTTGCTCGAGCAAACCAACTGGCGCGACCTGGACTACCTGATCGTCGACATGCCGCCGGGCACCGGCGACATCCAGCTGACGCTGTCGCAGAAAGTGCCGGTCACCGGCGCCGTCATCGTCACCACCCCGCAAGACATCGCCCTGCTCGACGCGCGCAAGGGCCTCAAGATGTTCGAGAAGGTCGGCATCCCGATCCTGGGCGTGGTCGAGAACATGAGCACCCACACCTGCTCCAACTGCGGCCACACCGAAGCGATCTTCGGCCATGGCGGCGGCGAAAAGATGTGCGCCGACTTCGGCATCGATTTCCTGGGCGCGCTGCCGCTGACCATGGCGATCCGCGAACAGGCCGACGCCGGCCGTCCGACCGTGGTCGCCGATCCGGAGGGCCAGGTCGCTGCCGTCTACAAGCAGATCGCGCGCAAGGTCGCGGTCAAGATCGCCGAAAAGGCAAAGGACATGAGCAGCAAGTTCCCGAGCATCGTCGTCAAGAACGACTGACGCGAGTCGGGGCGCCAAGCCCCGCTCCACTCCCTCCCGCCGACGCGCGCCAGCACCTTGTTGTTGGCGCGCGTCATTCATTTCGCATCCCGAAACTGCGCCGATCGGTCAGCATTTTCCTGCTAACTATCTGTTTGAAAATAAAGTCGTTAGGAAATTCCCTACCTACACTCTGACCTTGAGCGACCACCGCACGGGTGTGCAAACGGGTATTGGGAATCACATGGACGACGACAGCACACAGCGGTGGAGCGGGCGCTACCTGGGCGTCGCGCACCGCTTCATCCCCGCCGCGCTGCAGCAGGACGCGGCCCAGGCGGCACGCGCCGGCAACGTGGTGAATGCGGCGGTAATGGCCGGCACCGCCGGGCCGCTGTACGCGCTCGCCTACTGGCTGCTGGGCCTGGAGACGGCCGCGGTCGAGATCCTGCTGTGCTGCGCGGTGATGCTGTCGGCGCCGCCGGTGTTGCGCCTGACCGGCAGCGCGGTGGCGGCGCGCGAAGTGTTCCTGTGCGCGCTGTTCTTCAATTTCAGCTGGCTCAGCTGGCACCTGGGCGGCATCGTCTCGCCCACCGTCAGCTGGCTGATCACGGGGCCGGTGGTGGCCATGTTCCTGGGTGGGAAGCGGTGCGCCGGTTTCTGGCTGGCCATGAGTTGCGCCAGCGCCACCCTGATCTACCTGCTGGAGGCCAACGGCCTGGCCCAGCCGCTGACGCCGCGGACCGACATGCCGCTGCTGCACCTGGTGTGCGACCTCGGCCTGTACGTCGTGGTGCTGGTGTTCGTGCTGCTGTTCGAGCTGACCAAGAACGACGGCTTTTCGCGCCTGCGCCAGGCCCTGGCCACGATCAACGAGCTGGCGATCCGCGATGAGCTGACCGGCATCCATAACCGCCGCTTCCTGCTCGACCTCGTGGAAAAGGAAAAGGAGCGCGCCGACCGCAATGGCAGCGAGTTCTGCCTGTGCCTGTTCGACATCGATTTCTTCAAGCGCATCAACGACACCTATGGCCACGCGGCCGGCGACGCCGTGCTGCGCGACTTCGCCCGCACGGTGCAGGAGCAGCTGCGCGCGCTCGACGCCTTCGGGCGCTATGGCGGAGAAGAGTTCCTGCTGATGCTGCCCGAGACGCCGGCCGCGAGCGCGATCGCGCTGGCCGAACGGGTGCGCGGCGCGGTCGAAGGCCTGCGCTGCCTTGACGCGGAGCGCACCATCACGCTGACGGTGTCGGCCGGCGTGGCCGAGTACCGGCTGGGCGAGAAGGTGGCGCAAACCATCGTGCGCGCCGACCAGGCCCTGTACCTGGCCAAGTCGGGCGGCCGCAACCGGGTGCTGTGCCATGGCGAGGATGGGCCGGCCGAAGTGGCGAAAAGCCTGGGCGCGCCGGTCACCGACGCCCGTGCGCCGCTGGACGGCGCCGACGGCTTCCAGCGCGACCAGCTGACGGGCCTCCTGAACCGGCGCCTGCTGCGCGACCGCCTGCGCCATGCGATGGACCGCGCGCGCCGCAACGGCCGCCTGGTGGCGC
Source organism: Massilia timonae CCUG 45783 (assembly GCF_000315425.1). Taxonomy (GTDB): domain Bacteria; phylum Pseudomonadota; class Gammaproteobacteria; order Burkholderiales; family Burkholderiaceae_D; genus Telluria; species Telluria timonae. The sequence continues at coordinate 455,796 of NZ_JH992923.1, forward strand.
TGCTGCTGCTGAACATCAACCGCTTCAAGGAAGTCAACGACGCGCTCGGCTACGAGGCCGGCGACATCCTGCTGCACCAGGCCGGCGGCGCGATCCGGCGCTGCCTGCGCGACTGCGACACGGTGGCGCGCTGGGGCGGCGACGAATTCGTGGCGCTGCTGGAAGACCTGGGCAGCCAGGCCGACGCCCAGCTGGTGGCCGACAAGATCCTCGACCGCTTCACGGCGCCGCTGACGGTCGCGGGACGCGATTGCTACGTGACGCTGGCGGTCGGGATCGCCCTCTATCCGGCGCCGGACTGCGACGTCGACGCGCTGCTCAAGCGCGCCGACATCGCGATGCGCAGCGCCAAGGGCTGGGGCCAGAACATCGTGCGCTTCTATGCGGGCAGCGCCGGCGCCGCCGCCGGCGCGCTGGCGCCGCCGCAGAGCGAGCGCCTGGCGCTGAAGAACGGCTTGCGCGACGCCCTGGCCCAGGGCCAGCTGTTCATCGAATACCAGCCGCAGGTCGAGCTGCGCGAGCGGCGCGTGATCGGGGTCGAGGCGCTGGTGCGCTGGCAGCATCCGGTGTACGGCCGGATCGACCCGGGCCGCTTCATCCCGCTGGCCGAGGAGACCGGGATGATCGTCCCGATCGGCGAGTGGGTGCTGCGCTGCGCCTGCCTGCAGAACCGCGCCTGGCACGCCGCCGGCCTGCCGGAGATAAAAACCGCGGTCAACCTGTCGGCGCGCCAGCTGCGCGAGCCGGGCCTGGCCGGGCGCATGCTGGCCATCCTGGCCGAGACCGGAATGCCGCCCGCCTGCCTCGATCTCGAGATCACCGAAGGTATCCTGATCGAGGACCTGGCGGCCAACTGCGCCGTGGTGAGCCAGTTGCGGCGCGCCGGCGTGCTGGTCTCGATCGACGATTTCGGCACCGGCTATTCGAGCCTGAACTACCTGTGCGAGCTGCCGGTGGACATCCTCAAGATGGATGGCCTGTTCGTGCGCCGCCTGGGCGCCGCCAGCGGCCGCGCGCGCGCCTACGCCGTCGCCGACAGCATCGTGGCGATGGCGCACCGCCTTGGCCTTTCCGTGATCGCCGAGTCGGTCGAGACGACGGAGCAGCTGGGCGACCTGTGCGCGATGGGCGTCGACGCCGCCCAGGGTTACCTGTTCGACCGACCGCTGGCGCCCGGGCTGGTGGCGGCGCTGCTGGGGCGCCAGCAGCGCGAGTGCGCCGACGGCACGCTCGCGCCAACCCGCATTCTTGAATCCGTAGCTGGAGGACGCCGTGCAGAATGAATCGATTCCCTTCGACCCGGTGCGCGACCCGGCGGCCCTCGGCGCTTCCGGCGCCCTGGACGGCAACGTCGCCCAGTACGCCCAGCCGCGCGGGCGTGACCTGCTGCGCCGCGGCGGCGCGCTCGACGCCTGGGTGCAGCTGCGCGCCCGCCACGGCGTCTGGCCCTACGGCAGGGTGCTGATCGGCGCGCCCGGTCCGCTGGCGAGCGTGGCCGACGATGGCGCCTCGCCCGCGCGCGGCATCAATTTCGCGTCCCAGGACTACCTGTCGCTGGCCGCCCATCCGGCGGTGCACGAGGCGGCGCGGCGCGCGCTGCACGACGCCGGGCCGCACAGCGCCGGCTCGGCCGTCTTGCTGGGCAATACCCGCCATTCGCAGGCGCTGGAAAGCGCGCTCGGCGAGCTGCTGGGCCTGGACCAGCTGGTGCTGTTCCCGACCGGCTGGGCGGCGGCCTTCGGCGTGATCACGGCCCTGGTGCACTCGTTCGACCACGTGGTGATCGACGCCCTGGCCCACGCCTCGCTGCGCCAGGGCGCGGCCTGCGCCACCCGCAACGTGCTGGTGCACCGCCACCTCGACTGCGACCACGTGCGCGAGCTGCTGGCGCGGATCCGCGCGCTGGACGCGGTCAATGGCATCCTGGTGGTGACCGAGGGCCTGTTCAGCATGGACGCGGACAGCCCCGACCTGCCATTGCTGCAGCACCTGTGCCGCGAATACGGCGCGACCCTGCTGGTCGACGTGGCGCACGACCTGGGCGCGCTGGGCCCGGGCGGCGGCGGGGTGGTGGCCAGCCAGCGCATGCAGGGACGGATCGACATCGTGATGGGCAGCTTTTCCAAGACCTTCGCCACCAACGGCGGCTTCGTCGCCTGCGCCAGCCAGGGGGCGCGGCGCCAGTTGCAGCTGTACGCCGGGCCGCACATGTTCTCGAACGCGCTGTCGCCGATGCAGGCGGCGGTGGCGTTGGAAAGCCTGCGCATCGTCGCCTCGAGCGAGGGCGACGGGCTGCGCGCGGACCTGTTGCGCAACGCGGTCGAGCTGCGCGCGCTGCTGGCCTGTTCCGGCCTGCATTGCCTGGGCGAGCCGTCGCCGATCGTGCCGGTGTGGACCGGCCTGGAAAGCGCGGCGCGCGTGGCCGGCATGCTGCTGGCGCGCGATTCGGTGTTCGTCAACCCGGTCGAGTTTCCCGGCGTGCCGCTCGGCGCGGCGCGGCTGCGGCTGCAGCTGATGGCCCAGCACACGCCGGCCCAGCTGCGCCGCGGCGCCAGCCTGGTCGCCAATGCCTGCGGCCGCGCCGGCGCCGGCGCCTTCGTCGGCAAGTCGCCGCGCGAGGCCTACCAGGAGCGCTATCGTGGCTGAGAGCGAGCCGCTGCAGGCGGCTTTCGTCCTGCGCCAGCTGGAACGCCATGCGCGCAGCGCGCCCGACCACGTCGCCTTCACCTTCCTGCGCGAGGACGGGCGCGAGGAATCCCTCAGCAATGGCGAGCTGGCCGCGCGCGTCGAGGCGCTGGCCGGGGTGCTGGCGCGCGAGGCCGCGCCGGGCGAACGGGCGTTGCTGCTGTATCCGCCCGGCCTGGCCTTCGTGACCGCGTTCTTCGCCTGCCTGCGCGCCGGCCTGGTGGCGGTGCCGGCCCCGCTGCCGCGCCGCAACGGCGGCGAGCGGCATCTGCGCGCGTTGCTGGTCGACGCCGATCCGGCGCTGGCGCTGGCCCTGCGCGAGGCCGCGCCCGGGCTGGCCTTCGTGATGGATGGCGGGCGTACGCGCCTGCTGTGCACCGATACGCTGCAAGGAGCGCCGACGCAGTTGCCCCTGGCTGGGCCCGATGCGCTGGCCTTCATCCAGTACACCTCCGGCTCCACCATGGCGCCGCGCGGCGTCGAGGTGGGACATGCCAGCCTGGCGGCCAACGTCGCCATGATCCGCGCCGCTTTCGGCTTCGACGCCGACAGCGTCATGGTGAGCTGGTTGCCGCCGTTCCACGACATGGGCCTGGTGGGCAGCATCGTCACGCCGGTCAGCGTGGGCTTTCGCTCGGTCCTGATGGCGCCCGCGACCTTCCTGCGCCAGCCGCAGCGCTGGCTGGAGGCGATCCATGCCTACCGCGCCACCTGCGCCGGCGCGCCCGATTTCGCCTGGGACCTGTGCGCGCGCCGCGCCACGCAGGAAGACAAGGCCCGGCTCGACCTGTCCTGCCTGACGGTGGCCTACAACGGCGCCGAGCCGGTGCGCGCGGCCACCGTGCGCCGCCTGTTCGCGGCCTTCGCCGAGTGCGGCTTGCGGCCCGGCGCGATTTTCCCCTGCTACGGCCTGGCCGAGCACACCCTGCTGGCGGCGGGCGGTCCGCGCGGGCAGGCGCCGCGCACCTTCGCCCTCAGCCAGTCGCGGCTCGAGGCGGGCCAGGTGCGCGAGGCCGACCGCAGCGACCCCGATGCGCGCGAACTGGTGAGCTGCGGCCCGCCGGCGCCGGGCGTGGACCTGCTGGCGGTCGATCCGGACAGCTGCCGTCCGGCGGGCCCTGGCCGGGTCGGCGAGATCTGGCTGGCCGGACCCGCGGTGGCGCGCGGCTACCGCAACGCGCCTTTCGTGGCGCAGGCCGCTTTCGAGGCCAGGCTGGCGGACGGCGCCGGACCCTGGCTGCGCACCGGCGACCTGGGCTTTGTGCGCGACGGCGAGCTGTACATCACCGGGCGCCTGAAGGACCTGGTGATCGTCAATGGCCGCAATATCTATCCGCAGGACGTCGAGATGCTGGTGGAAGAGGTGGCCGGTTTCCTGGAGCCGAACCGCTGCGCGGTGTTCGGCGTCGACGACGGCGGCCAGGAACGGCTGGCGATCGTGCTCGAAGCCGACCGCCGCCTGGTGCGCATCGCCCGGCGCGGGCGCGGCGACGCCGCCAGCCTGGCCCAGCTCGACGCGCTGGTCGGACGCATCCGCAGCGCGGTGGCCAGCCGCTTCGGCACCACGGTCGAACTGCTGGCGCTGGTGCGGCCCGGATCCTTCCCGCGCACCAGCAGCGGCAAGGTGCAGCGCGCGCTGTGTCGCGCGCTGGCCGCGCGCGAGGAACTGGACGTGGTGTACGCGGCGCGGTATCCGGAGCGCGAACTGCATCCGCGCCGTCGCAGCAGCGACGGGCGCGACCCGAGCGCCGCCGAGCAGAGCCGGCGCACGGCGGGCGAGATGCGCGACTGGCTGCGGCGCTGGGCGCCGCGCCGGCTCGACTCGCGCCTGATGGATGAGCGCCGCACGATGCCGCCGCACGTCCTGCTCGACCTGGGCAATCACGGCTTTCTCGGCATGCAGGCGCCGCTCGCCCTGGGCGGCAAGGCGCTGGCGACCGGCGACCTGCTGCGCCTGATGGAGCAGCTGGCCGCGATCGACCTGACCCTGGCGACGGCGGTCGGGGTGCACAACGGCCTGGGGCTGCGGCCGGTGCTGCGCTTCGCGCCCGAGCGCCTGCGCGCGGCGGTGGCGCCGCACCTGGCCGGCGGGCGCCAGCTGGCCGCGTTCGCGCTGACCGAGCCGGCGGCGGGCGCCAATCCGCTGGCGATGCGCACCCGCGCCCAGCGCTGCCCAGGGGGCTGGCGCCTGAATGGCGACAAGCACCTGATCGGCCTGGCCAACTGGGCCGGCTGGATCACGGTGGTGGCGCGCGCGCTGGACGAGCAGGGGATGGCGCTGGGAACGGTCGCGCTGCTGCTGCCGGACGACGCGCCGGGCCTGCGCCAGGACGCCGAGGCGCTGACCATGGGCATGCGCGCCATGGTCCAGAACGCGCTGCGCTTCGACGACGTGTTCGTGCCCGACACCCACGTGCTGGGCCAGCCAGGCGCCGGCATGGAGGTGGCGCGCGACGCGATGGCCTTCGCCCGGCTCGGCATCGGCGCGCTGTGCGTGGGCGGCATGAAGCGCTGCGCCCAGCTGATGCTGCGCTACGCCAGCCGGCGCGAGGTGGCGGGCGGGCGCCTGCTCGAGCATCCGGTGACCCTGGCGCGGCTGGACGGCCTGACAAGCGCGATCGACGCGCTCGAGGCGCTGGTGCGCGCGCTCGGCGCCTACGACGATCGGGGCGGCGCTCATGGGGCCCAGGGCGCCCGCGGCGGCCTGCCGCAGGAAGCCTGCATGGCCTGCAAGTGCGTGGCCTCGGAGCTGCTGTGGGAGGCGGCCGACATGCTGATGCAGCTGCTGGGCGGGCGCGGCTACCTGGAGCCGAGCCTGGCGCCGCTCCTGATGCGCGACGCGCGCGTGATGCGCATCCTGGAAGGGCCGACCGAGGCGCTGTACGTGCACCTGGGCGCCGGCGCGCTGGACGGCGGCTGCCTGGCGTTCGCCGCCGACGTGCTGGACGGGGCGGACGTGGCGCAGCAGGCGCGCGCGGCGCTGCTGGAGGCCGGCGCGACCTGCCCGGGCTATGCGGCCGGCGAACTGTGCGCCTGGACCCTGCTGGTGGCAGCCTGCGGCGACGGCCCGGCGGCCCCCTGGGCGCGGCGCCGCTGGTCGGCGTTGCGGGCGCAGCTCAAGCATGGCGCGCCGGCGGCGCCGGCGACCCTGGCGGCGCGCATCGACGCCTATGCCGACGCGATCGGCACGCCGGACCAGGAGGCGGCGGGGGAGGGCCGTGAGCGCGATCCGCTGCTGGAACCCGGCTGGGCGCCCGGCGCCGGGGAGGCGGCCACGCGCGCGTCCGTTCCCGCGCCGGCGAAAATGGAGGCGCCGGCGCCGGCCGGCCTGGAGGACACCCGGGCGCTGGTGCGGCGCTGCCTGCTGTACGGGCTGGATGGCGGCGTCGAGACGCTGGGCGACGACCAGCCCTTCGCCGAGGTGGGACTGGATTCGCTGTCGGCGATGCCGGTGGCCCTGGAGCTCGAGCGCCAGACCGGGATGACGATCAATGCCGAGCTGTTGTATGAATACCAGACGGTGGCGCAGCTGGCCGCCTATCTCGACGCCAGGCGGGCGGCGGGGACGGCGCAGGAAGGGGCGGCGGGCGGCTGACCGATGCAGCCGCGCGCAGGGCGACGGGGTAAAATACGCTCTTTTACCTGATTGCTTTCTGCCATGACCGTTCGCACCCGATTCGCTCCCAGCCCGACCGGCTACCTCCACCTGGGCGGCGCGCGCACCGCGCTGTATTCCTGGGCCTATGCCCGCCACTTCGGCGGCACCTTCATCCTGCGCATCGAGGACACCGACCTCGAACGGTCGACGCCGGAAGCGGTGCAGGCGATCCTGGACGGCATGAAGTGGCTGGGCCTGGAGCACGACGAAGGCCCGTTCTACCAGATGCAGCGCATGGACCGCTATCGCGAGGTGGTCAAGGGCATGCTGGACGCCGGCACCGCCTATCTGTGCTACTGCTCGCCGGAAGAAGTCGAGGCGATGCGCGAGCGCATGCGCGCGGCCGGCGAAAAGCCGCGCTACGACGGCACCTGGCGTCCGGAGCCGGGCAAGACCCTGCCCGCCGTGCCTGAAGGCGTCAAGCCGGTGGTGCGCTTCAAGAACCCGCTCGACGGCGAAGTGACCTGGACGGACGTGGTCAAAGGGCCGATCACGATCGGCAACAAGGAGCTGGACGACCTGGTCATCGCGCGTCCGGACGGCACGCCGACCTATAACTTCTGCGTCGCGGTCGACGACTGGGACATGAAGATCACCCACGTGCTGCGCGGCGACGACCACGTCAACAACACCCCGCGCCAGATCAACATCCTGCGCGCGCTCGGCGCCGAGCTGCCGCAGTACGGCCACCTGCCGATGATCCTGGGCGCCGACGGCCAGAAGCTGTCCAAGCGCCACGGCGCGGTGAGCGTGATGGAATATCCGGAGCAGGGCTATCTGCCGGAAGCAATGCTGAACTACCTGGCGCGCCTGGGCTGGAGCCACGGCGACGACGAGATCTTCTCGATGCAGCAGTTCACCGAGTGGTTCAACCTGGAACACCTGACCGCATCGGCGGCCCAGTTCAACCCCGAAAAGCTGGGCTGGCTGAACAACCACTATATCAAGCAGACCGATAACGAGCGCCTGGCGCAGCTGGCGCTGCCGAAGCTGGAGCGCGACGGCGCGCGCTTCGATGGCGCCCCGGCGCTGCCGACCGTGCTGGGCCTGATGAAGGAGCGCGTCAACACGATCAACGAGCTGGCCGATGCGGCGATGTTGTTCTACCGCGATCCGCAGCCGGATCCTGAATTGCTGGCCCTGCACCTGACCGACGCCGTGCGCGCCGCGCTGGGCACTTTTGCAGAGCGCTCTGCCACCGTGGACTGGAACAAGGCGGCGCTGGCGGCCATGCTCAAGGAAGTGCTGGCCGCCCACAGCCTCAAGATGCCGCAACTGGCCATGCCGCTGCGCCTGCTGTTGACGGGCCAGCTGCAGACGCCGGCGATCGATGCGGTGCTGGAACTGTTCGGGCGTGACGTCGTGCTGGCGCGCGTGCAGAAGGGCTTGTAATACATCGCGTGTCCGGGACGCACTGTAGGGTGGACGGGTTCCCCGTCCACGCGGTGATGGTTGGCAGCGAGATCATCCGGCGCGATAGCGGCGCCGATAGCGATCACCGCGTCGGCGGAAAGACCCGCCGACCCACCGCAAGAAAAGACCTTGAATGGCGCCGAACACAAACGCTAAAAACGGACTTTGCGAAATGCAAGGTCGTCCTATATAATGCTCGCACTTCAGCGCTGCGGGGGTATAGCTCAGCTGGGAGAGCGCTTGCATGGCATGCAAGAGGTCAGCGGTTCGATCCCGCTTACCTCCACCAACTCTGAAGTGGCAGTAAGGTAGTAGAGCAGTAAAAGCAGTAAGCGGTTGTTCCCGGTCCCTATCGTCTAGAGGCCTAGGACATCACCCTTTCACGGTGAGTACCGGGGTTCGAATCCCCGTGGGGACGCCAGGCAACTGGCAAGAATGACCGGACGAAGGCAGCGCAAGCGGCACTAGTCGAAGCAGTAACAGTGTAGTAAAATGTTGTTTTCTCGTAGGGGGTATAGCTCAGCTGGGAGAGCGCTTGCATGGCATGCAAGAGGTCAGCGGTTCGATCCCGCTTACCTCCACCACGATGGAAAACAGCAGTTCGCAGTATCGGAAGTTACTAGGGTCCCTATCGTCTAGAGGCCTAGGACATCACCCTTTCACGGTGAGTACCGGGGTTCGAATCCCCGTGGGGACGCCAAGAATTTGGCAGTGCGCCGCGCCAGCGGCGGCGCGCGGTAAAGGTAGTCGGTAGTTTAAGTTTTGTGCAGTTTTAGGTCCCCATCGTCTAGAGGCCTAGGACATCACCCTTTCACGGTGAGTACCGGGGTTCGAATCCCCGTGGGGACGCCAGCTTAAAACCGGAGTAGACCAACGCGCATGCGCGGAGAGGTGCTCCGGTTTTTCTATTGTGCCGGCAGAAGTGCGCCCGCATGGGCGGCGTGGTAGTAGAGTAGCAGCAATACAGTTTTAGGTCCCCATCGTCTAGAGGCCTAGGACATCACCCTTTCACGGTGAGTACCGGGGTTCGAATCCCCGTGGGGACGCCAATACAGAAAGCCGGAGCCGGCCGCGACAGCGGGGCTCCGGTTTTTCTTTTGTGGCCTGCGTGCGGTGATGTGGATGCCGTCCCGGGGCCGCCTTCCCGACGGCCCTCAGCGTCTGGGCGGCGTCACCACCCCGCCAGCCGCACTGCTCCGAATGGATATTGCATCGCTCCCGCCTGGCCCGCGGCGCCGAGGCCGGGCGCTCCCAGCCCCAGGCGTGCGCCATCGCCTGGCGGCGCCCCGAACATCCCGGCGGGAATGCCGAAGCCGGCGGCCGCACTCTGCCACGCCATGCCCGGTTGCGCCACAGGCAGGCCCAGCGCCACCAGCGCGTCCGGCAAGCCATAACCTATCCTGGTCGGGTCGCTGAGGGTCACGGGGCGCGCGCTCATCCGCAAGACCTGGAACAGGCGCTCGACCCGTTCTGGCGAGCGCGGCAGCGACATCGACTGGAACTCGGGACGGTGCGCCAGCACCAGGGCGGCAAGGCCGGTGACGTGGGGCGCCGCCATCGAGGTGCCGTCCCAGGCCGCGAAGTTATTGGGGGGAACCGACGACACCACGGCCACGCCTGGCGCGCAGACGTCGACCTGCGGCCCGAAGCAGCTGAACTTGGCCGTAAAGTAACCCTGCATATCGCTGTCCGGGCCGATGGTTTCGGCATGGTAGCTATCGGGCGGGAATTCGCCGATCTTGCCGATCGCCGCCACCGCCAGCACATGCGGCGACGACGCCGGGTACTGGACGGCCGCGGCCGAGTTGCCGGCTGCGGCGATGCAGGCGACGCCGGCCTGCTTGGCGCGCACGATTTGCCGCTCCAGCGCTTCGGACGGCGATCCGCCGCCCAGGCTCATGTTGACGACGTCGATCCCCTGTTCGATGCAGTACTCGAGTGCGTCGATCAACTGGCTGACCTGGCCGCCGGGGAACAGCTTGCAGACGTGGATCTCGGCCTCGGGCGCGAAGCCGCGTATGCCCCAGGCCGGATCGGCGGCGGCGATCACCCCGGCGCAGTGCGAGCCGTGCCCGAGCGTATCGACGTTCCAGGTGGAGCGGTCGACATTCTTGTTGACGACGTCGAAGCCGGCATGGATCTGGTTGAGGTTGCCATGCGTGGTGGCGGCGCCGGAGTCGATGACGGCGATCTTGATGCCGCGGCCGCGGAACTGCTGGGGCACCTGGTCGAGACGCATGGCGCGGGCGCCCCAGCCCATGGCGCTCTGCTGCGGCAAGCCCCTCAGCGCCGCCCAATCGGCCAGCGGGCGCAGCATGACGACGTTCGGTTCGTCCAGGCTCAGGTCGGGGTCGCGCTGGTAGAGGCTCCAGTAATCGGTGCGCGGCTTGACGTACAGGCCGCTGATCGTGTGCGCGTCTTCGCCATACAGGCGCAGATGGGCCACCCCGTCGGGGCCGGTTACCGCGGAGCTCGGCAGTGCTCCGCCGAACAGCGAGACTTCGACATCGGGCAGCGGGGCGCCGTCCTTGCCGACCACGGCGAGCAGCAGCTCGGCCTGCGGTCCCTGGTAGGGCGTCAGCGAACTGACGAGGTCGGGGCGGCGCAGCATGGGGTCGAGCAGTTCCAGGTGCTGGTCGCGCTCGACCAGCAGCTGGCCCTGGCCGCGCTGGAGCAGTTCGCCCGCCTTCTGGTCGGTCATGCGCGCCACCACCACGCCGTCGGCCGGTTCGCCCATGGCGGCCGGGCCGAAGCCGGCCGGCGCCATGCCGCCGCGGGTGGTGATGGTGTCGACCACGTCGATGTCGGGCAGGGCATGCAGGGCCTGCTGGACGGCCGACAGGCCCAGCGGCGCGACCCAGCTGCTGGCGCCGAAGGCGCCGGTGAGCGCCGCGCGTGGCGCGACCAGGTATTTTTTCTTGCGCTCGGCGACCGGTCGGCCGCGTGCGATGGCCGTGGCGCCATTGATGGCGCCCGCCGTGGTGCGTTTGGCTCCTGCGCCGTCAGGAGTCGGGTTGGGCGTCTCCTGGGCTTCGCCGGCGGAGCCTTTCGTATGTTTTGGCATGGGATGTCCTTTGCCCGGGGCCGCTCAGTCGGAGAGCGAGAGCGGCTGGTCCGGTTCGATCGTTAACTGGTGGAGAGTCTGTTGCCGCAGCCGTTCGGCGGTCGGCGCGTCGGTCTCGACGACGGCCGTGTGCGGCGGCCCGGAAGAGGGGCCGATAATGTCGACCAATTGCACGCCTGGTTCGGCGCCAAGGGTCGCGAGAAACGTCGCGAGCGCGTTGTCATCGTTGGCGGCGCGCACAATGTAGCGGCCGAGCGTAGGAGGCAGGGATGCCGGCATGGAGAGGCTCCTGAATGCCGGTCTGCCGCTGGCGCATGCCCGCGGCAGACCGGCGCACATCGTTAGGCAATAAGCGTTATGCGTTGCGCATCAAGCGTTCGGCGCCGGGTTCAGTGCACGGTTTGCTGGCCGCCGTAAGGCATCTGCTGGCCGCCATACGGCATTTGCTGGCCACCGAACTGCTGCCCCAGCGGTTGCTGGCCGAACTGCTGCTGGCCGAACTGTTGCTGGCTGTAGGGATCGACCCCGAGCGGCACGTAGCGGCCCAGCTGGCTGGCGACGTTGCCGATCGCGGCGCCCAGGCCCTGGTTGCCGAGCTGCTCGCCGATGAAGCCGCCGACCGGACGCGCGTATTGGGTGATGGCATTGCTGAGCCAGCCTTGCGGGGCGATCTGGCCACCTTGCTGGCCGCCTTGCTGGGCGACTTGCTGTTGCAGCACCGCTTGCTGCTGCTGGACTTGCTGCAGCGTTTGCTGCAGTTGCTGTTGCAGCACTTGCAGCTGCTGCAGCTGGACCAGTGGCGACGACGCTTGCTGGCCTTGTTGCTGGCCTTGGGCGTCAGCCCCGAACGGCACATAGCGCCCGAAGCTGGAGCCTTCGCTGATGATGTTCCCCAGGGTGCGGTTGCCGGTCAGGTTGCCGATGAGGGAGCCGGCCGGCTTGCCGATCGTGCTGATCAGGTTGCCGAAGAAGCCGCCTTGCGGGGTCAACTGGCCTTGCTGCTGTTGCATCTGCTGCATCTGCTGCAATTGCTGGAGCTGCTGCAGTTCTTGCAGTTGTTGCGGGTCCAGTTGCGCGCCGAGGCCGCCCGACGGATCGGCCGACAACGGCGAAAAGCGACCCAGGAAGCCGCCGGCCGTCTCGCCGATGCGGCCGCCCAGGCCGGAATTGTTGAACAGGCCGCCGATGCCGCGGCCGATCAGGCCGCCCAGTGGCGCGCCGAACATGCTGCCCAGCGATTGCGGTGCAAACTGCTGTGGTCCGAATTGTTGTGGGTAGCCTGCTTGTTGATACTCGTTCATGGTAACTCCTCCAGGTAGTCGGCCGTATCGCGGCGGGCAGAAAGCGGGTTGGCGCTCGCCACGGTCGGCCGTGTTCACATTGTTCGCGCCACCGCAATACCGATGGAGCGAGGCGAAGGGCAGGAAAGGCTGCCATCGAGGCCGCCTTCCCTGCAGGTAGGCGTTCGACCGGGCGTCGATAGCGAAGTTTTTGCCTCCTGGAGATCGAGGCGCACTTCGGTTTTGGTCATTGCGATAACGCAGACGCGCGCCAGAAACACCCCAGTTTCTTCGCGGATTGCACTGTGCTCATGGATATTTCGTCGGATGGCGTTAGAATGGCGGCCCCTGCCACCGCGGCCTGACGGGCACACTGTTTACCCATGTTCCAGAATTCTTCCGCGCCGTCGCTGGCCATCTTTTGCAAGGTCGTCGACAATTACGGCGACATCGGCATCTGCTGGCGCCTGGCGCGCCAGTTGCGCCACGAGCACGGGGTGGCGGTCACGCTGTGGGTGGACGACCTGGCGAGCTTTCGCCGCATCTGTCCGCAAGTCGATCCGGGCGCCGCGGCGCAGGCGGTGCAGGGCGTCGCCGTACGCCACTGGCGCGGCCAGGACGGCCTGTATGGCGTCGGCGACATCCCCGACGTCGTGATCGAGTTCTTCGGCTGCGAGCTGCCGCCGGCCTGGGTCGAGGCGATGGCGGCGCGCACGCCGCGTCCGGTATGGATCAACTACGAAGGCTTGACGGCCGAGGAGTGGGTCGAGGGCTGCCACCGGCTGCCGTCGATGCATCCACGGCTGAAGCTGACCAAGCACTTCTACTTCCCCGGCTTTAACGAGCGCACCGGCGGCCTGCTGTGCGAGGCCGGCCTCGACGCGCGCCGCCGCGCCTTCCAGCGCGATCCGGCCCAGGCCGCCGCCTTCCTGGCGCGCTTCGGGGTGGGAGCAGGGGAGGCGGCCCGGCGCAAGGTGTCGCTGTTCTGCTATCCCGAGGCGCCGGTGGACGGCATGTTCGGGGCCTGGCGCGAGGCGGCGCAGCCGACGCTGTGCCTGGTGCCGGAAGGCGTGGCGCGGGCTCAGGTCGAGGCTTTCCTCGGCGGCGCGGCGGTGGCCGGCGCGGGCGCCACCCGCGGCGCCCTGACGGTGAAAGTGCTGCCCTTCGTGCCGCAGGACGACTACGACCTGCTGCTGTGGTCCTGCGACCTGAACTTCGTGCGCGGCGAGGATTCCTGGGTGCGCGCCCAGTGGGCGGGGCGCCCCTTCGTCTGGCACATCTACCCGCAGGACGAGCAGCTGCACCACAAGAAGCTGCGCGCCTTCTTGCAGGCCTATGCGCCGGCGCTGCCGGCGCTGGACGCTTTCATGCTCGGCTGGAACGGGGCGCGCGAGGTCGTCGACTGGCGGGGCGCCTGGGCCGCGCTGGAAGCCGAGCTGCCGCGTATCGCGCAGCAGGCCGAAGCCTGGCGCGACCAGGTCACCGCCCATGGCGATTTGGCGACGAAGCTGCTCGATTTCGTGCGCGAGCTGGGGCAGGCACCTGAAAACCGAGTATAATGCCCGGTTAGTTTCTAACGGATTCCGACGATCAAACGCAGGTTCCGAGGCGCTCAGTCACCAGCCCGCGATGATTTAATGCAACTATCTTTTTACGTAAAATACCTATGAAACCCGCAAAAGAAATTCGTGTTGGTAACATCATCATGGTTGATGAGAAGCCATTCATCGTGCTGCGTTCCGACGTCAACGGCTCGAGCCGCACCGGCTTCACCTACAAGTGGAAGATGAAGAATCTTCTGACCAACGCTCCGCTGGAAAACGTGTTCCGCGGCGACGACAAGTTCGACGTGGTCGTGCTGGACAAGAAGCCGGTCACCTACTCGTACTTCGCCGACCCGCTGTACGTCTTCATGGACGAAGAGTACAACCAGTACGAAATCGAAGAAGAGAACCTGGGCGACGCGCTGCACTACCTGAAAGACGGTATGGAATGCGAAGCCGTGTTCTACGACGGCAAGGCCATCTCGGTCGAACTGCCGACCATCATCGCACGCCAGATCGTGTACTCGGAGCCAGCCGTCAAGGGCAACACCTCGGGCAACGTCCTGAAGGAAGCCAAGTTGGAGAACGCGATCGAAGCCCACCAGCACACCATCATGGTGCCGCTGTTCGTGAGCCAGGACGACACGATCGAAATCGACACCCGTACCAACGAGTACAAGAAAGTCGTGCGTAACTAAGCACCGGCTGGTCAAGAAAAAACGCTGCCTCGGCAGCGTTTTTTTTCGTCCATGCGGGCCAGCGACGCGCGCTGGCCTGCCGCCCTCAACGCCGCAGCTGCGACAGGTCGCGCACCGCGCCGCGGTCGGCCGAGGTCGTCAGCGCCGCATACGCCTGCAGCGCCTGCGACACGTAGCGCTCGCGGTCGACCGGTTGCCACGCATCCTGGCCGCGCGCCTCCATCGCCGCGCGCCGGTGCGCCAGCTCTTCGGCCGTCACGCGCAGGTCGATCGTGCGCGCCGGGATGTCGATGTCGATCAGGTCGCCTTCTTCCACCAGCCCGATGGCGCCGCCTTCCGCCGCTTCCGGCGAGGCGTGGCCGATCACCAGGCCCGACGAGCCGCCCGAGAAGCGTCCGTCGGTGAACAGCGCGCAGGCCTTGCCCAGGCCCTTCGACTTGATGTACGAGGTCGGGTACAGCATCTCCTGCATGCCCGGTCCGCCTTTCGGGCCTTCGTAGCGGATGATGACCACGTCGCCCGCATGCACCGTGTCGCCCAGGATCGCTTCCACCGCCGCGTCCTGGCTCTCGAACACGCGCGCCTTGCCCGAGAACTTCAGGATGCTTTCGTCCACGCCGGCGGTTTTGACGATGCAGCCCTTCTCCGCGATGTTGCCGTACAGGACCGCCAGGCCGCCGTCCTGCGAGTAGGCGTGCGCGCGGTCGCGGATGCAGCCGCTGGTGCGGTCGAGGTCGTTCTGTTCGTAGCGCTCCGATTGCGAGAACGCCACCTGGGTCGGCACGCCGCCCGGCGCCGCGCGGAACCAGCGGTGCACGTCGGGATCGTCGCTGCGCTTGATGTCGTATTTCTCGATCGCGGCGCCGATGCTGGGGCTGTGCACGGTCGGCAGCGAGGTGTCGAGCAGGCCCGCGCGCGCCAGTTCGCCCAGGATCGCGGTGATGCCGCCGGCGCGATGGACGTCCTCGATGTGGAATTTATCGGTCATCGGCGCGACCTTGCACAGGCAGGGCACCTGGCGCGAGATGCGGTCGATGTCGGCCATCGTGAACTCGACTTGCGCCTCGTGCGCGGCGGCCAGCAGGTGCAGCACGGTATTGGTCGAGCCGCCCATCGAGACGTCGAGCGCCATCGCGTTCTCGAACGCGGCCTTGGTGGCGATCGAGCGCGGCAGCACCGAATAATCGTCGCCCTCGTAATGGCGTTTCGCCAGTTCCACGATCAGGCGCCCGGCGCGCAGGAACAGCTCCTTGCGGTCGGCATGGGTGGCGACGATGGTGCCGTTGCCCGGCAAGGACAGCCCGAGCGCCTCGGTGAGGCAGTTCATCGAGTTGGCGGTGAACATGCCGGAACACGAGCCGCAGGTCGGGCAGGCCGAACGTTCCACTTCCGCCACCTCGGCGTCGGACACGCTGGCGTCGCCGGCCTTGATCATGGCGTCGATCAGGTCGAGCTTGATCACCTTGCGGTCGTTGTTGACGACCTTGACCACCTTGCCGGCTTCCATCGGGCCGCCCGAGACGAACACGGTCGGGATGTTCAGGCGCATCGCCGCCATCAGCATTCCGGGCGTGATCTTGTCGCAGTTCGAGATGCACACCATGGCGTCGGCGCAGTGGGCATTGACCATGTACTCGACCGAGTCGGCGATCAGGTCGCGCGAGGGCAGCGAGTACAGCATGCCGCCATGGCCCATGGCGATGCCGTCGTCGACCGCGATGGTGTTGAATTCCTTGGCCACGCCGCCGGCCGCTTCGATCTCGCGCGCGACCAGCTGGCCCAGGTCTTTCAGGTGCACATGGCCGGGCACGAACTGGGTGAAGGAATTGACGACGGCGATGATCGGCTTCTCGAAGTCGCCGTCCTTCATGCCGGTGGCGCGCCACAGGGCGCGGGCTCCGGCCATATTGCGGCCCTGGGTGGTGGTGCGAGAACGGTAAGTCGGCATGGGGTGCTCCTGCGATGCAAAAAACAATGATGGCATCAGGGTGAAGGGTGGAGCTGGATTTGTCCAATATATGATCGTCTAGGCTGTAAGTGGTTCTGCGTATCACACAACCCTGCGAACCCGGCCATCATGCTGCTATGCTATTGCTTTGTTATACATGGAGTGGCGGGGCATGGAGCGCAGGGATTTTGTACGACTGGGTTTGGCGGCCGCGGCGGCGGGAACATCTGGCGTGACACTGGCGGCGCCCGCGCACAAGCCGCCCGCGTCGAAATTCGCACCCGATCCGATGCTCGAAGCCGGCGTGCAGCGCCAGCAGCAGGCCATGCGCGCCGGCAAGCTGACGGCGCACGGCCTCGCCACGCGTTACCTGGCCCGCATCGAGGCCGTCGACCGCGCCGGCCCGCGCCTGCGTTCGGTGATCGAGCTGAACCCCGATGCCCTCGCCATCGCCCGCGAGCGCGACCGAGAGCGCAAGGCCGGCAAGCTGCGCGGCCCGCTGCACGGCATCCCGGTGCTCCTGAAGGACAATATCGCCACCGGCGACAAGATGTGCACCACCGCCGGATCGCTGGCGCTGGACGGCGTGCGCGCCGCGCGCGACGCCCACCTGGTCGCGCGGCTGCGCACTGCCGGGGCCGTCATCCTCGGCAAGACCAATCTGTCGGAATGGGCGAACATGCGCTCGGTGCGCTCGACCAGCGGCTGGAGCGCGCGCGGCGGCCAGACCCGCAACCCGTATGCGCTCGACCGCAACACCAGCGGTTCCAGTTCCGGCTCGGCGGCGGCGATGGCGGCCAGCCTGGCCACGCTGGCGGTGGGCACCGAGACCGACGGCTCGATCGTCTCGCCCAGTTCCAGCTGCGGCATCGTCGGCATCAAGCCGACGCTGGGCCTGGTCAGCCGCGCCGGCATCATCCCGATCGCGCACTCGCAGGACACGGCCGGCCCGATGACGCGCAGCGTGGCCGACGCCGCCTTCCTGCTGGGCGCGCTGGCCGGTCCCGATCCGCAAGACGGCGTCACCGCCAAGGCGCCGCGCGTCAACTATGCGAGCTTCCTGCGCAAGGACGGCCTGCGCGGCAAGCGCCTGGGCGTGGCGCGCGACTTCTTCGGCGCCAACGACGGCGTGAACGCGCTGATCGAGAAAGAGCTGAGCCTGCTGCGCGAGCAGGGCGCGATCCTGGAAGACGTCACGATCCCCAACAGCGACAAGTACGGCGAGACCGAGCTGACGGTGCTGCTGCACGAATTCCGGCCCGACCTCGAGGCCTGGCTGGCGGCCTATGCGCCGCACGCGCCGGTCAAGACCATGGCCGACATCATCGAGTTCAACCTGCGCAACGCCAGGCGCGAGATGCCGCACTTCGGCCAGGAACACCTGATCGCGGCCCAGTCGAAGGGCGGCCTGGAGGCGCGCGACTACGTGAAGGCGCTGGCCAACAACCGGCGCTATGCGCGCGACAAGGGACTGGAGCAGGTGCTGCGCGACCGCAAGCTCGACGCCCTGGTGGCGCCGACCGGCGGACCGGCCTGGCTCACCGACTACATCAACGGCGACCATTACGGCGCCAGCTTTTCGTCGCCGGCGGCGGTGGCCGGCTATCCGCACGTCACGGTGCCGGCCGGCCTGCTGCACGGGCTGCCGGTCGGCCTGTCCTTCGTCGGCAAGGCCTGGAGCGAGCCGGCGCTGATCGCCATGGCCTATGCCTACGAACAGGCCGGCCGGCGCCGTCGCGCGCCGACCTATGCAGCGCACATCAGGGTATGACGCCTAGCGCTTGGCCGCCTGCTGCGCCTGCGCGAACACGGGGCCCCATTGCGGGTGCCCATGCTCGCCGGGACCGAGATCGAAGGAAGGGTCGAGCTTGAAGGCGCGGTCGAACGTCTGGCGGCACAGCGCCTGGCGGCCCGTCACGCAATAGCTGAAGGCGGTGTATTTGAGGGCGGTCAGCCGCTCGCGCTGGCCGGCGCCGTTCATGTCGCCGCCGTTCAGGCGCCGGATCGCGCCGTCGTAGTCGCCCTTGTCATACAGGGCGATGCCTTCGCGCAGCGCGACGTCGTCGCGCCTGGACGCCGGCGTGGCGGGCCGGTTCGCCTGCTGCGCGCGCTGGGCGCGCGGCTTGCCCCCGTCGGCGCGGGGATGCGGCCGTGCTTTCTCCTGGCCGCCGAACATGGGGCCGAGCTGGGCGCAGCCCGCCAACGTGGCTGCGGTCAGCGCCAGCGCGGCCAGCGCGGCGGTCCGGCTCATGGTGACGATGCTCACTGTGCTCTCTCCTCGGTGAAATCAAGTTCGATCGTGCCCGCCTGGCCTTCCACCGAGTGCACGGTGACGGTGTGTTCCGGGAAGCTCGGGTTGACGATGCGGATCGTATGCTCGCCCGGCGGCAGCGTGATGCGCCTGAGCGGCGGGCTGGCGCCGCGCTCGACGCCGTCGACGACGATCGTGCCCCAGGGCTTGACCGCCAGGGTATACGTGGTGCCGGCGACCGCCGCCTCGGGCGGCGTGCCCTTGGGCGCCAGCTGGACCGCGGTGGGCGGCACCGCCGCGTCGGGCGCGGGCGGCGGGGCGAGCGGCGCGCCGGACGCCGTTTCGTCGATCACCGGGCCTTCCAGCCGGGCCTCGGGCGCCTGGGGCAGCGTCACCAGCGGCGCCTCGGAAGCGTTGTAGGGGGCTTCGAGGGCGGGCGGCACGGTCAGGGCCAGCGCATCGCTGGAATCGGCCTGGCGCAGCAGCGCGAACAGGGCGAGCAGGGCCCCGACGACGACCAGCGCGACGATGCCGATGAGCAGCCAGCGCCGCGGGCGTTGGGTGGCGGCAGGGGACGCGGCCGGATCGGGCGCGGAGCGCGTCCGGGGCACATGGACGGGCGCAGGAGGTGGCGCAGGAGGTGGCACGAAAGAGGGCGCGGGCGCGATGGTTTGCTCCACGACGGGCTCCACGGCAGGCGCTGCCGGCGGCGCCGGCGCGGCCTCGTCTTCACCGGGCGGCAGCGGCGCGGCGTCGTCGAACGGTGGTGGCGGTGGTGGCGCGAGCACCACGATGCCCAGCAGTTCGCGCATCTGTTCGATGGTGCGCGGCCGCGCGGCCGGGTCGGGCGCCAGGCAGCGGTCGATGGCCTCGATGAAGGACTCGCTGTACTCGCCGAGCGGGCGGCCGCGCAGCGGCGTGGTCGGCGCGAGGTCGAGCGTGACGGCGTAGTGGACCACGGCCGCCAGGTCGTGCACGTCGCGCGCCTCGATCTCGGGCAGCGCGTCGGGATCCGGTTCTTCGTCCGAGCTGGGCAACAGCATGGGATCGCCCGAATCGAGGATGAGCAGGGTGTCGGGCGTGATCACGCGGTGCGGCATGCGCATGCCGTATTGCACCTCGAGCGATTGCAGCACCTGGCGCACGATACGGCGGCACCAGGCTTCGCTGACCATCTCGTGGTTGTGCTCGACGATTTCGCGGACGGTACGGCCGTCGAGCTGCTGTGTTGCGGTGTCGGGACTCATCATGGCATCGTGGCGGACGCGGGAACGGCGTCCGGTGAATGTTTATTTGTTGCAAATGATGCCAGATTTGCGCCGGGAATGGCGCTGCCCCGCTCAACCGTGCGCGCCAGTTACAAATGCAGGGCGGGGCGGCGCTTCAGACTTCCACGAAGCGCATCTTGAACCAGCGCCCCTTGATGGCGCCGAAGCCGGGGCCGGGCGCGGCGCCTTCGCCCAGGCGTGCGACCGCGGCCGCCGCCACGCTGCGTTCCAGTGCCACATAGCTGCTGAACTCGCCGATGCTGATCTTGCCGACCTGTTCGCGCGTCAGGCCGGCGTCGCCCGTGAGAGCGCCCAGCAGGTCGCCCGGGCGCAGCTTGGCCTTCTTGCCGCCGGCCACGCACAGGGTGACCATCGGCGCCGGCGCGGCCGGTTCCTGGTGTTCGCCCAGGGCGTCGAGGCTTTCCCAGATCGCTTCCTGGTGTTGATACTCCTCGATCAGGCGCACCCATTTCTTTTCGTTCGGCGCCACCAGCGTGTGCGCCATGCCGCTCGCGCCGGCGCGGCCGGTGCGGCCGACCCGGTGCACGTGGACCTCGGGGTCGCGCGAGACGTCGACGTTGATCACGGTGTCGAGGTCGGCGATGTCGAGGCCGCGCGCGGCGACGTCGGTGGCCACCAGCACCGAGCAGCTGCGGTTACTGAACAGCACCAGGATCTCGTCGCGTTCCTGCTGTTCCAGTTCGCCGTACAGCGCCAGCGCCGAGAAGCCCTGGGCCTGCAGGCTGTCGGCCAGTTCGCGGCAGCGCGCCTTGGTATTGCAGAAGGCGAGGGCCGACACCGGACGCTGCGCCTTAAGCAGGCGGCCGACCGCTTCCTCGCGGCCTTCGAAGCCGATTTCGTAGAAGCGCTGGTCGATCGCCTCCAGGCTGTGCTGGCCCTCGACCTTCACTTCGAGCGGATCGCGCAGAAAACCGGCGGTGGCGAAGCGGATGTCGTCCGGGTAGGTGGCCGAGAACAGCAGGGTCTGGCGATGGACCGGCGTGGCCGAGACGATGCCCGCGATCTCGTCGTAGAAACCCATGTCGGTCATGCGGTCGGCTTCGTCGAGCACCAGGGTCTGCACCTTCGATAGGTCGAGCGTGGCGCGGCCGAGGTGGTCGCGGATGCGGCCCGGGGTGCCGACCACGATGTGGGCGCCATGCTCGAGCGAGGCGATCTGCGGACGCATCGACACGCCGCCGGTCAGGGTCAGGATCTTGACGTTGCCGACGCCGCGCGCCAGCCGCCGCAATTCGCCCGCGACCTGGTCGGCCAGTTCGCGCGTCGGGCACAGCACCAGGCCCTGCACCGCGAACCAGGCCGGATTGAGCTTGTTCAGGATGCCGATGCCGAAGGCCGCGGTCTTGCCGCTGCCGGTCTTGGCCTGGGCGATCAGGTCGCGTCCCGCCAGCACCGACGGCAGGGTCTCGGCCTGCACTTGCGTCATGTGGTGGTAGCCGAGCGTGGCCAGGTTGGCGAGGAAACGCGGTTCGAGGGACAGCGAGGTGAACGAGTCGGATTGCATGGCTAAGCCTCCAGCCGGCAGGGCCGGGCTATTCGGGATCGGGCGCCCAGACCGGCAGGCCGGTCAGGTCGAGTTTGTCGTCGCGCTTCCAGACGGGCAGGCCGGTGGTGTCGGTTTCTTCGAGCAGGTGAAGCTGCTCTTGCTTGAGCGCGATGCGGCGCGGACGAGGACCGGTGCGTTTGGGCGTCGATTGTTGCTCGGGATTGGAGCCAGCCAGCGGAACGAGCGGCGCGGCCGGCTCGAAGCCCGGCAGGTCGAACGTTGCGTTGTCTTTCTTGTCTCTCATCCTCTGCCCTCTGCATTTTTCTGCCGCAGAAAACAAAAGCCCGGCTCGTTGAGTCGGGCTTCGTATTGAATTTGGTTGCGGGGACAGGATTTGAACCTGTGACCTTCGGGTTATGAGCCCGACGAGCTGCCAGACTGCTCCACCCCGCGTCTGAGAACGATAGTATAGCGCCTTCAACCGGTATTTGCAATGCGGGTCTGCCAAACGGCCCCGCAGCTCAGCCGGCGCTGCGCAGGCGCCACAGCGACGTGACTTCCTTCGATCGCGCCGCATGCAGCGGATCATCCGGATCGTTCGCACGCGCGTGCACCGGGCGCGTATCGTGGCGCGCGGCGACTTCCAGCCCCGCGTCCGCGATCCAGCCCAGCAGTTGCTCGCGGCTGCGCAGGCCCAGGTGTTCGGCGAAATCCGACATGATCAGCCAGCCTTCGCCGCCGGGTTCCAGGTGCGCGTTCAGTCCGCCCAGGAAGCCGCGCAGCATGCGGCTGTCGGGATCGTAGATCGCGTATTCGATCGCCGAACTCGGCTTGCCGGGCAGCCAGGGCGGATTGCAGACCACCAGCGGCGCGCGGCCTTGCGGGAACAGGTCGGCCTGGACCACCTCGACCTGCGTGGCCAGGCCGAGGCGCGAGACGTTCTCGCGCGCGCAGCCGAGGGCGCGCGCGTCCATGTCGGTGGCGACCACCCGCAGGCCGCGCCGCGCCAGCACGGCGGACAGCACGCCGGTGCCGGCGCCGATGTCGAACGCCGTTTTCGCGCCAGGGGGCAGCGGCGCCTGCGCCACCAGCTCGACGTATTCGCCGCGCACCGGCGAAAACACGCCATACCAGGGGTGGATGCGGTCGTCGAGCGCGGGAATCATGACGCCCTTGCGGCGCCACTCGTGGGCGCCGATCACGCCCAGCAGCTCGCGCAGCGAAGCCATATAGGGTTCGTCGGCCGGGCCATAGGCTTCCAGGCAGGCCAGGCGCGCATCCGGCGCGCGCCGGAGCGGGATGCCGTGGTCGGCCTCGAACGGGATCAATAGCATCGCCAATGTGCGCGCGCGCTGGAGCTGGCTCAGGCGGTGGCGGTGGAAGGCTTCCGTCGGCGTGGCCGGCGCCCTGGGCTTGGCGCGGCGGCCGCGTTCGCCCTTGTGCTCGATGCGGCGCACCAGCGCCTGCAGCAGCTGGCGCGCATTCTGGAAGTCGCCGCGCCAGAGCAGGGCAGTGCCGTCCAGCGCGAGGCGGTAGGCGGCGTCGGCGCTCATGGTGTCGTCGGCCAGCACCACCTTCCTGGGCGCCGGCCAGCCGCTCTCGGAGCGCCACAGCGCCGAGCGCGTCTCGCCGCTTTCCTCCCATTCGATGCGCGTCGTCATATCAGTGATGGTGGTGCCAGTTGCCGTCGGTCGACTCGAGATAGGACTTCACCGCGTCCGGGCTGCCGGTCGCGTGGCGCTTGACTTCGCCGCAGTCGCAGATGCCCTGGTAGGGCTGGATGTGCGAGCAGGCGGACACTTTCTGGAGGAAGACTTTGACCGGCTTGGTGCACTTGGCGCACTTGAAGGTCAGGATGCGGGCGGGCTTCATGGTTGGGTGACGGTGTAAATGGAAAGAGCGGCATTTTACACCCGTCGCCAGGCCGTCCCCGGTGGCGAGGCAGGAATTGACAAGAAAGAATCGCCAAACCTATACTCGAATGATCGCGCTAACACTGAATGTTATAGATTGTTATTACAAACCGCGATGCACATAATAAACTGGAGACAAGGTTAGCTCATGACACTGACAATGAAGCTGTTCAGGCGCGTCCTCGCGCCACTGACGGCACTATGCGCGGTGCTGGCCGCGCCCTCGGCCTGGGCGCTGGGCGAGCGCCAGTTCGTCCGCTTCGACGCGAACGCACAAGCCGTGGTGCTGGCGGACCAGGGCCGCACCGCGCCCTTGCTGGTCGATCCCAACGACGATGCGGGCGTACGGCGCGCCGTCGCCGACCTGCAGGGCGACATCGCGCTGGTGTCCGGCGCCAAACCCGTCCTCACTAACAATCCCGGCAGCGCGCTGGATAACGTGGTCATCGTCGGCACCCTCGGCCAAAGCGCCCTGGTCGACCGCCTCGCCGCCGAGGGCAAGATCGACGCCGCCGCCATCCGCGGCAAATGGGAAGGTTTCCTGATCCAGGCCGTCGCCAACCCGATGCCGGGCGTGGCGCGCGCGCTGGTGGTGGCCGGCAGCGACCGGCGCGGCGCCATCTTCGGCGTCTACACCCTGTCGGAGCAGATCGGCGTCTCGCCGTGGAAGTGGTGGGCCGACGTGGTTCCGGCGCGCCGGGCGACGCTGGCCGTCGCGCTCGATACCAAGGTGAGCGACGCCCCCGTGGTGCAGTACCGCGGCATCTTCCTGAACGACGAGGCGCCCGCGCTGACCAACTGGGCCAAGGAAAAATACGGCGGCTTCAACCACCGCTTTTATGAGAAGGTGTTCGAGCTGATCCTGCGCATGCGCGGCAACTACCTGTGGCCGGCGATGTGGCCGCCCACGGCCTTCTATGCCGACGATCCGGAAAACGGCCGCCTGGCCCACGAGATGGGCATCATCATGGGCACCTCGCACCATGAGCCGATGATGCGCGCGCACGACGAGTGGGCCCGCTTCGGCAAGGGGCCGTGGGACTACGGCAAGAACGCCGGCGTGCTGCAGGCGTTCTGGAAGCAGGGCTTGCGCAACTCGCACGGCCAGGACCGCGTGATCACCCTGGGCATGCGCGGCGACGGCGACGAGCCGATGTCCGAGGAAGACAACGTCGACCTGCTGCAGAAGATCGTGCGCGACCAGCGCGCGCTGATCGAGCAAGATACCGGCAAGCCGGCAAGCGAGGTGCCGCAGGTGTGGGCGCTGTACAAGGAAGTGCAGGGCTATTACGAGAAGGGCATGCGCGTGCCGGACGACGTGCTGCTGCTCTGGTGCGACGACAACTGGGCCAATATCCGCCGCCTGCCGACGCCGGAAGAGCGCGCGCGTCCGGGCGGGGCCGGCGTCTACTACCACTTCGACTACGTGGGCGGCCCGCGTTCGTATAAATGGCTGAACGTGACGCCGATCCCGAAGATCTGGGAACAGATGCACCTGGCCTGGCAGTATGACGCCAAGCGCATGTGGATCGTCAACGTCGGCGACCTCAAGCCCATGGAAGTGCCGATCGAGTTCTTCCTGACCTATGCCTGGAATCCCGCGGCCTGGCCGGCCGAGCGCCTGCCGGAGTACCTGCGCCTGTGGGCCACGCGCGAGTTCGGCGCCGAGCACGCGGTGGAAATCGCCGAGCTGGTCGAGGGTTACACGCGCTTCAATGGCCGCCGCAAGCCCGAGCAGCTCGAGCCGGGCACTTATAGCGTGCTGCACTACGACGAAGCCGGCCGCATCGCGCGCGACTACGCGGCGCTGGCCGAGCGCGCGAGCAAGGTGGCGGCCAGGCTGCGCCCCGAGCAGCGTGACGCCTTCTTCCAGCTGGTGCAGTATCCGGTCGCGGCGTCCAGCAATATGAACCAGCTGTATGTGGCGGCCGGCCTGAACCACCATTACGCCACCCAGTTCCGCGCCACCACCAACGACATGGCCGAGCGCGTGCAGGCGCTGTACAAGAACGACGTCGAACTGGCGCGCCAGTACCATGCGCTCCAGGGCGGCAAGTGGAACCACCTGATGTCGCAGACCCGCTTCGGCTACGTCAACTGGGAACAGCCGCGCGCCAACGTGCTGCCGGCGGTGCATCGCATCGACGTGCCGGCCGGTTCCAATATGTCAGTGGCGGTCGAGGGCGGTGTCAAAGCCTGGGGCGCCTATGGTCTCAAAGCCCTGGACTTGCCGGCGTTCGACCCGCTGTCGAAGCAGTCGCACTACCTCGATATCTTCAACCGAGGCAGCGCGCCGTTCGACTACCGTATCGAGTCGAACCAGCCGTGGGTGGTGCCGAGCCAGGCGAAGGGCAGGGTGACGGGCGAGCAGCGCGTGACCGTCAAGGTGGATTGGGCCAAGGTGCCGGCCAATGCGCAGAGCGCCGTGCTCACCATCGTCGGTCCGAACGATGCCCGGGTGCCGGTCAACGTGCCGCTGAGCCGCCCGGCCTTGCCGAAGGACGCCAGGGGCTTCGTCGAGACCGGCGGCGTGGTGTCGATCGAGGCCGCCAACTATGCGCGTGCGCTGGCGCCGCAAGGCCGCAGCTGGCTGAAGATCCCGGGCCACGGCCGCACCGATTCCGGCGTGACGACCTTGCCGGTCACCGCGCCGGCGCTGGACCTGAAGCAGGGCATGCGTCTCGAGTACGACGTCAACACGACCAGCAGCGGGAAGGTGGCAGTGCAGGTGACGCTGGCGCCGACCCTCAAGTTCCAGCCGGGCGCCAGCTTCCGCTACGCCGTGTCGATCGACGACGAGGCGCCGCGGATCGTCAACGTGCATGCCGACGAGTCGGAAAAGTTCTGGGAAAAGATCGTGTCGGATGGCGCCGCGGTGTTCACGACCGAACACCAGCTGGCCAAGCCGGGCAGGCATGTGCTCAAGTTCTGGGCGCTCGATCCGGGCCTGGTGGTGCAGAAGCTGGTGATCGATGCGGGCGGCCTGAAGCCGAGCTACCTGGGCCCGCCGCAGAGCCCGCGCCTGTAAGCACTGGCGTGGTTAACTGAAAAGGGCAGTCCGCATGACGCGGACTGCCCTTTTTGACGTGGTGAAGCCGAAGGATCAGGCTTTACGCATCGGCATCGCGCGCAGCGAAGCGGCGATCGCCTCGCGCATCGGCTTGGCGCGCAACTGGCTGTCGTAAGGCGTCGGACGCTGCGCCAGGCCGTCCGGGCGCTTCGCATCGGCCCATACCTGCAGCCAGTTCACGTGGTCCGCCATGCCCCACAACAGGAAATCGCGGCAGGTCGGATAGCTCAGGGTCACGTCGAGATAGTCGCGCGCCAGCGCCGCAGTGGCCGCGTCGCGCTTGGCGACATCGGCCGGGAAGGCCTTGTCGTTGACGTCGAACTCGGTGATCAGGAGGTCCAGGCCCATGCCCGTGACCTCGTCCAGGAACTTGCGCCATTCGCGCAGCACCGCCGCGTTGGCGGGGCCGGACATCATGTCGCCGGCGCTGATATGGCTTTGCAGGCCGAGGGCGTGGATCGGGGCGCCGCGTTTTTTCAGTTCCGCCAGCAGTTTCAGCACGCCGGCGCGGTGCTTGGCGTCGTCGCCCAGGCCGGGGCCCATGAAGTCGTTATATACCAGCTGCGCCTTCGGCGCGTGCTCGTGGGCCTGGCGGAAGGCGAATTCGATCTGCTCGACCGCGCCCATGCGCCTGGTGAACACGTTCTGGATCAAGCTGCCGTCCTTCGGCGACACCGCCTCGTTGACGACGTCGTGGCTGATGACGTCCTGCCCCATGTGCGTGCAGACGGTCTTGATGTGCTCGCGCAGGATCGCCTCGGCGTGGCCGACCGGCTTGGACTTCAGGTCCAGCGCATTGACCCAGGCGGGCAGCCATTTCGGGTCCTGCCAGATCAAGGTGTGGCCGCGCACCGCCATGCCCTCCTTGCGCGCCCAGGCGAACATCTCGTCGGCCGGTCCCCATTGATAGGGGCCCGGTTTCGGCTGCAGGGCCTGCCACTTGGTCTCGTTCTCGGCGACGATCATATTGCACTCGCGCGCCATCAGGGCGCGGTAGGCCGGGTCGCGGAAACTCTTGCGGGTGTCCTGGTCTTCCAGCATGCCCATGGCATTACCGAAGCGCATGCCCTTGGCCTTGGCCAGGTCCTTGAGGGCGGGCCCGGCGTCCTGCGCGGCCAGTACGTGAGGGGTGAGCATGGCGCCGGCCGCCGTGCCAATCAGTTTCAGGGTATCGCGTCGCGATGTCATCGGGTGGTGTCTCCTTTATCGTGTTTGTCGGTATCCGCTCACGCCTGGCGATAGGGCGAGATGGTGACGATCTTGCCGTCGTCGTCGTAATGCAGCTCGGTCACCTTCACCGAACGCAGGTGGGTGACGCCGCCGGAAAGGCTGCTGTCGTGATAGAACAGATACGAGCGGCCTTCGAACTCGCAGATCGAGTGGTGCGTGGTCCAGCCGATCACCGGGGTCATGATCTGGCCCGCGTAGGTGAAGGGGCCGTAGGGGCTGTCGCCGATTGCGTAGCACAGCAGGTGGGTGTCGCCGGTCGAATAAGAGAAGTAGTACTTGCCGTCGTGCTTGTGCAGCCACGGGGCCTCGAAGAAGCGGCGATCGTGGTCGCCGGCCAGCAGCTCCTTGCCATCGGCGTCGAGGATGCGCACGGCGCGCGGCTCTTCGCTCAGCTCCAGCATGTCGCCGCGCAGGCGCGCCACGCGCGGCTGCAGGGCCGGCTCGTGCGCCACCGGTTCTTCATGGTCAGGGCTGTAGAGGTTGTCGCGGTACTTCTGCAGCTGGCCGCCCCAGATGCCGCCGAAATAGAGATAGAACTCGCCGTCGTCGTCGCCGAACACGGCCGGGTCGATCGAATAGCTGCCGGCGATCGGCTGCGGTTGCGCCGTGAACGGGCCGACAGGACTGTCGCTGACCGCGACGCCGATCTGGAAGATGCCGTCGGGCCGCTTGGCCGGGAAGTACAGGTAATACTTGCCGTCCTTGCGCGCGCAGTCGGGCGCCCACATCTGGCGCGCCGCCCATGGCACGTCGCGCACGTGCAGGGCCACGCCGTGGTCGACCGCTTCGGCGCCCGGGTGGTCCATCGAGACGACGTGATAGTCCTCCATCGCGAAATGGGCGCCGTCGTCGTTGAACGGCACGCCGGCCTCGATGTCGTGCGACGAGTAGATGTAGATGCGGCCGTCGAACACGTGGGCCGACGGATCGGCGATGTAGATGTGCTCGAGCAGCGGCTGGGAGATGGCGCGCTCTGTCAAGGCTTGCACGCGGTCTTTGTCGATGATTTCAGGCATGGCTATGGTCTGGTTCGGGTTCAGATGAAAATCATTGCTGGGCGGCGAGTGCGCGGCGTTCGC
This sequence comes from Massilia timonae CCUG 45783, assembly GCF_000315425.1. Taxonomy (GTDB): domain Bacteria; phylum Pseudomonadota; class Gammaproteobacteria; order Burkholderiales; family Burkholderiaceae_D; genus Telluria; species Telluria timonae. Next base: position 484,404 of record NZ_JH992923.1, read on the forward strand.
CGAGTTCGCGCTCGATCTGCAGCTCGGTGGTTTTGCGGATGTCGTAGGCCGCGAGGCAGCACACGGCCAGCAGGAAGGGGATGGCGGCGTACACGCTGACCGACAGGCGCACGCCATCGGCCACCTGGCCCGGCTGGACGGCCAGGGCGGCGTCGTAGCCATAGGCCGACAGCAGGGCCGCCACCAGCGCTCCGCCGATGGAGAGGCCCGCCTTGAGGCCGAAGATCATGGCCGAGAACAGCAGGGCGGTGGCGCGGCGGTTGTTCTTCCATTCCGAGTAGTCGGCGACGTCGGCGATCATCGCCCACAGCAATGGGATCGTGATGCCGTAGAAGAAGCCGTACAGGATCTGGGCGCCGAACACCAGGCCGATCGAGCCCGGGCCGATCCAGTAGTAGCTGAGGCGGAAGATCGCTGCCAGCAGCAGCGCGGCGCCGAACACGTCGCGCTTGCCGAAGCGGTCGGCCAGCGGCTTCGAGAAGCCGATCCCGACGATCATCAGGATGATGCCGACCGCGTTGAACAGGGAAAAGCCCGAGGTGGCGGCGTCTTCCGGCCAGTGGAAGGCGGTCAGGCCCATGCCGGTGAGTACCGCGTTGAGGCCGTCGATGAAGCCCAGGAAGCCGACGTCGCTCAGAAAAGCCGCCAGCGCCGCCTCCTCCAGGTAGTTGCGGAAGTAGAAGATGTACATGCCGCCCTTGAGCGACAAGGTGATGAACACCAGGATGGTCAGCACCAGCATCACCACCCAAGGGCGGTTGCGCAGCAGGTCGGCCACGTCCTGCCTGATGCTCGAGCGCTGGCTTGGCGCGGGCACGATGCGTTCGCGGGTGGTGAAGAAGGTGATCAGGAAGCAGACGGTGCCGGCCACCGCGAAGAACATCATCACGGTCTGGAAGCCGGCCACCTTGTCGCCCGCGCCCAGGATCAGCACCAGCGGCAGCAGCAGCACCTGGATCACCAGCTGCGCGACCAGCACCGCGACGAAGCGATACGACGACAGGCTGTTGCGGTCGGCCATGCTGCCGGTCAGCACGCCGCTCAGGGCGGAATAGGGCAGGTTGTTGGCCGAGTACACCAGCATCAAGAGGATGTAGGTCAGCAGCGCGTAGATGTACTTGCCGCGCTCGCCCAGGTCGGGCGTGCTGAAGGCGAGGATCGCCACCAGGCCGAACGGCACCGAGGTCCACAGGATCCAGGGACGGAACTTGCCCCAGCGGGTGGAAGTGCGGTCGGCGATGATGCCCATCAGCGGGTTGAAGCAGGCGCCGACCAGGCCGCCGATGAAGATGATGCTCGCCGCGGCGTTGGGTGAGATCTGATAGACGTCGGTATAGAAGAAAGCGAGGAAGGTGAGCAGGGTCTGGAAGATCAGGTTGGCCGCCAGATCGCCCAGTGCATAGCCGATTTTTTCAGTTGTCTCCAGCGTCGGCTGCGCCTTGATAGTTGTAGTCATTGTCTTGCCAATCTATATGTTGAAAAGCAATTGCGGCCCTCAACTGTCAGGCACGCGGCAAGCGCGTTCATGACGGTCGGGCCACGCATGTATCACGCCAACCTCGCAAAAAGTTAGCGCAATCATTGTTTTCGATTGTGGATGAGATGCTAACGCCCGTCAACCGCTTTATTGCCTGGCCGCATACCAGATATAAGCGCGGAAGTGGCGGTAAATACGGTGCTGCGTGTTAGAATAAGAACAGTAAAGTTCGCGCAAACATCGCAAGGTCTTCCAGGGGTTCTCCGCATGCCTACTTCCACGATCGGACTCGTCAACCCAGCGGAACTCAAGCGCGGCCCCAATATGGCCGACGTGGCGAAGCTTGCCGGGGTGTCGCCGATGACGGTGTCGCGGGTCATGAGCGGCAAGGCGACCGTGCGCGCCAGCACGCGCAAGAAAGTGACGGCCGCCGCCGCGGCCCTGAACTACGCGCCGCACCCCGAGGCGCGGCTGCTGGCCGGATCGCGGCCGATCCGCATCGGTTTCCTGTACAGCATGCCCAGCGTGCGCAGCGGCGCCTATCTCACCGAGGTCTTGCTGGGATTGCTGAACAAGGTCAGCCTGAACAACGTGCAGCTGCTGGTCGAGAAGTGCGCCGACGGCGAACAGATCGCCGAGCAGACCCAGCGCCTCATCGATAACCAGATGGATGGCATCATCCTGCCGCCGCCGCTGGTCGACAATGCCGAGATCGTGGCGCGCATCGTCGACGCCGGCATTCCGCTGGCCCTGATCGCCTGCGGCCAGCCCGATGCGCGGGCAAGTGCGATCGGCATCGACGATCGCCAGGCCGCCTACGAGATGACGCGCCACCTGATCGAACTGGGTCACCAGCGGATCGGCTTCATCGGCGGGCATCCCTACCAGTCGGCGAGCAGCGCCCGGCTGCAAGGCTACCAGGCCGCCATCGAGGAATTCGGCGCCGACCCCGCGCCCGAGCTGGTGGCGCAGGGGATGTTCAACTACCGCTCGGGGCTCGACGCCGCCGAGATCCTGCTGGCGCTGCCGGACCGCCCGACGGCGATCTTCGCCAGCAACGACGACATGGCCGCCGCCACGGTCGCGGTGGCCCATCGCCTGGGGCTCGACGTGCCGGGCGACATCACGGTGGTCGGCTTCGACGACACCGCGCTGTCGACCACGATCTGGCCGGCGCTCACCACCGTGCGCCAGCCGACCATGGACATGGCCGAAGCGGCGATCGAGTGCATCGTCCGGCGCGTGACGAACGAGCGCACCGGCCTGGCCGCGGGTCCCGAACATATCAAGACCGATTTCACGCTGGTGCGGCGCCAGTCCGACGCGGCGCCGCGGATCCGGCCGCCGGTGCGCATCGTCGCCTGAAAGTTTGATTCAACTATCCGGACTGATTGCGCTATCATTTGCGTTACAGATTTGGTAGTCCTGCCTTTTGCAGGTCATGCCATCACCGGAGACCATATTGATTACTACTCGCCCTGGCCGCCTGGCCATCGCCGTCCTGGCCGCCTTCGGCCTGGGCGCCTGCGCATTCCCACCGTCTGCCAACGATAGCGGGGCCCGTCACTGGGTGGCCAGCTGGGGGACGTCCCAGATGCCGTACGGCCAGGCCGAAGCCATGCCGGCCGAGCTGTGGAAGGACGGCACCGTGCGCCAGATCGTGCGCCTGTCGCTGGGCGGCAGCCAGGTGCGGGTCCGGATCAGCAATGCCTACGGCAGCGAGATGCTGGTGGTGAACGAGGCCAGCATCGCGCGCGCGGTGCGGCCGGGTTCGTCCGAGGTGGTGGCGGGTTCGCTCCAGGGCCTGCGCTTCAACGGCAGTACCTCGGTGCGCATACCGGCGGGCGCCGAGTATCTCAGCGATCCGGTCGACCTGGCGGCGGCGAGCGGCCTCGATATCGCGGTCACTATGCACCTGGCGAATGCGGCCGGGCAGCAGACCGGCCATGCCGGCGCGCGTACCACGACTTACCTGGCCCCGGGCCGCCAGACCATGGCCGCGAGTCTTCCGGACGCCAAGACTGTCACGCGCTGGCACCAGCTGGCCGACGTCGAAGTCAGCGCCGCGCCGCCCGCGCGGGCCGTGGTCGTGATCGGCGATTCGATCACCGACGGCTATGGCGCCACGACGGACGCCAACAACCGCTGGACCGATCACCTGGTGCGGCGCATCGCGCAGGACGGCAAGCGACAGCTCGCCGTGATCAATGCCGGCATCGGCGGCGGCCGCCTGCTGCGCGAAGGCCTGGGCCCTAGCCTCGTCACGCGTTTCGAGCGCGACGTCCTGGCCAGGAATGGCGTGAGCCATGCGGTCGTTTTCATCGGCGTCAACGACATCGGGGTGCTGCGCCGCTCGAAAGAGGACACGCCGCAGGCGATCGAGGCGATGCTGGGCGACTTCAAGCAGGCCCATTTGCAGATGATCGCGCGCGCCCACGCCAAGGGGATCTGCGTGATCGGCGCGACCATCACGCCCTTCATGGGCAGCGACTACTATGCGCCGGCGCAGCACAACGAGGCGCTGCGCCAGGCGGTCAACGACTGGGTGAGGAGCGAGAAGGCCTTCGACGGCGTGGTCGATTTCGACGGGGTGCTGCGCGACCCCGCGCGGCCGTCCTACCTGGCCAGGGCCTACGACAGCGGCGACGGCCTGCATCCGTCGCACGCCGGCTATGCCGCGCTGGCAGCGGCGGTGCCGCTGCAGCAGTTCGACAATTGCGCCTACAGCCGGCTGCGGTAGGGCCGCTCGCGGTATTCGAAATAATCGAAGTCGGCATACAGCGCGGTGCCGGCCATGTCCTGGCAGGCCATGCCGACGAAGGCGCCGGTGAAGTTGGGCTGGCCGGGCGCGCTGGCCTCGTCCGACAGGATGCTGGCGTCGAACTGCTGCGGTAGCCACTGCCAGGGGCCGTCGTCGACGCGATAGCCGAACAGCAGGCGCTCCTCGTCCACCTCGACCCGCAGTTCGACCGGCACGCCGGCGGGCAGGGCGAGCGGCGCGGTGAAGCTGTCCGCCTGCAGGTGGTTGGGCAGGCTGCTCATCACGCGCAGGTGCTTGCCGATCTCGTCGTCGTGCGTGATGTACAGGTAGTGGAATTTAGCAGCGCCGTAGTAGCAGACCAGGCCCGCCTGCTGCTGGAAGTGTTCCGGCTCGAACTCGACCAGAGTGGACGCGCTGAAGCAGTGGGCCTGCTGCCGGCGCGCGACCAGCGCCTGGCGGAAGGTGCTGCCCAGGCTCTCGCGTCCGTACAGGCGCAGGTGGCCGGGCCGCGCCGTAAGGCTGAACAGTTCTTCCGGATATGGCGTGCGCAGCCACTGGAAATCGATCGGCAGCACCAAGGCGTCGAAGTCGCTTCGTTCGGGCGCGGCGTCGAAACGGTGTTCGGGCAGGCCGGGCGCCGGCACGTCCAGCTGCGGCATGCCCTCGCCATCGAGCGTGCGCAGCCAGCCATCGTCGCCCCACACCACTTGCTGGATCGCGGTCTCGCGTCCCAGGGTGCAGGCGCCACGGTTGCGCAGCGGACGGCCGCACAGGTAGACCATATACGTGCGGCCGTCCGGCGTGTCGACCAGGTCGGCGTGCCCCGCGCGCTGCAGCGCGGCGTCGGGCCGCGCACGGGTGGTCAGGACGTTCACGTCCGGATGCAGCTCGTACGGTCCGCGCAAGTCGCGCGAGCGCGCCATCGTCACGCCATGGTTCCAGCCGGTGCCGCCTTCGGCGGTGAGCAGGTAGTAATAACCGTTGCGGCGGTACAGGTGCGGCGCTTCGGTCAGGCCGTGTTCGGTCCCGGCGAAGATATTGCTGCGGCTTCCAACCAGGCGCCGCTCCTCGACCGAATATTCCTGCAGCACGATGCCGGCGAAGCGCTTGCCGCCGGGGCGGTGGTCCCATAGCTGGTTCAATACGTACTTGCGCCCGTCGTCGTCATGGAACAGCGACGGATCGAAGCCGCTGCTGTTCAGGTGGACCGGATCGGACCACGGGCCGTCGATGCTCGGGCTGGTGACCAGGTAGTTATGAAAATCGCGCAGCGAGGCGCTGCCGCCGGCGCCGCCGGTCGAAGTGCGGCCATAACGCTTGACGTCGGTGTAGATCAGCCAGAACAGGCCATCGGCATAGGTCAGGCACGGCGCCCACACGCCGCAGGAATCGGGCGCGCCGCGCATGTCGAGCTGGCTGGCGCGGGTCAGCGGCCGGCCGGCCAGGCGCCAGTTGACCAGGTCGCGCGAGTGGTGGATCTGCACCCCCGGGTACCACTCGAAGGTGGAGGTCGCGATGTAGTAGTCGTCGCCGACCCGCACGATGGACGGGTCGGGATTGAATCCGCGCAGGATCGGGTTGTGGATCATGGTTTTTGCATCGAAATGGGTTGGGGCTCGAAGGTGGGATCCCGTACCAGGGTCCACAGCAGCACCGCCGCGACCAGGTCGAGCACCGCCAGGCTGACGAAGAAGGGCGTGTAGCCGACGCTGGCCAGCAGGGTGCCGATCAGCAGCGAGAAGATGAGCAGGCCCAGGTTGCCGAAGGTGCCGCACATGCCGGCCACGGTGGCCACCTCGTTGCGCCGGAACAGGTCGGACGACATGGTGATGACGGTGACCGACAGCGTCTGGTGGGCAAAGCCCGCAAGGCTGAGCAGGGCGATCGCGGCATAGGCATCGTCGACGTAGCCGACGAAGGCCACGCCCATCATCATGATGGCGCCGAGGGTGAACGCGCCGCGCCGGGCATTGATCAGGCGTATCCCGCGCTTTTGCAGGGCCAGCACCACCACCGGACCGAACATGCAGCCCAGGTCGGCCGCGAGGAAGGGCAGCCAGGCGAACATGGCGATGTCCTTCAGCTCGAAGCCGCGCACCGTGGTCAGGTACAGCGGCACCCAGAACGCCAGCGTGCCCCAGGCCGGATCGGCCAGGAAGCGCGGCAGGGCGATGCCCCAGAAATTGCGTTGTTTGAGGATGCTGAGCACCGAGGGCTTGGTGCCGTCGCCGGCCAGGTGGTCTTCCTGGCCGGCGGCGATGTGCGCCGCCTCGGCCTCGGACAGGCGGCGGTGGCGCTTCGGCGCGTCGTACAGCAGCAGCCAGGCGCACACCCACACCAGGCCCAGCGCGCCGGTGATCACGAAGGCCGATTGCCAGTTGTAGTGCAGGATGGCCCACACCACCAGCGGCGGGGCCAGCATCGAGCCGAACGAGGCGCCGATATTGAACACGCCGCCCGCCAGGCCGCGCTCCTTGGCCGGGAACCATTCGGACACCGCCTTCATCCCGGCCGGGTTGGCCGAGCCTTCCGCGAAGCCGAGCAGGCCGCGCAGCACGGCCAGGGTCTGCCAGTTGGTGGCCATGCCGTGCGCCATGCAGATCAGCGACCAGGCGGTGGCGAAGATCGCGAAGCCGTACTTGAGGCCGATCACGTCGAGCACGTAGCCGCACAGCGGCTGCAGCATGATCGCGCCCTGGAAGGCGGCCGTGATGTACGAATACTCCCTGGCCGTGATCTCCAGCTCCGCCAGCAGGGTGGGGGCGGCCACGGCCAGCGAGCTGCGGGTCAGGTAGTTGACCACCGCGCCCAGCATGATCAGGCCGATCATCCACCAGCGCAGGCCGCGGATGGCGCCGCCGCGGGTCCGGCCAAGGATTGCTGCGATCATGGATTGACCATGCTGGGGCGCTTCGGATCGTAGGTCCATCCCGGCACCAGGTAGCGCATCGCCATCGCATCGTCGCGCGCGCCGCCGGCCACCTTCTTGTAGAGTTCATGGGCCCGGTTGATCTGCTCCATGTCCGGCTCGATGCCCAGGCCCGGACGGTCCGGCACCGCCACCTGGCCGCCCACGATCTTCAATGGTTCCGTGGTCAGCCGCTCGCGGCCTTCCTGCCAGATCCAGTGGGTGTCGATCGCCGTGATCGTGCCCGGTGCCGCCGCCGCGCAATGGGTGAACATCGCCAGCGACACGTCGAAGTGGTTGTTCGAGTGCGAGCCCCAGGTCAGGCCCCAGTCGTGGCATAGCTGCGCCAGGCGCACCGAACCCTGCATGGTCCAGAAGTGCGGGTCGGCCAGCGGGATGTCGACCGCGCCCAGCAGGTGCGAATGGGCCATCTGGCGCCAGTCGGTGGCGACCATATTGGTGGCGGTGCGGATGCCCGTAGCACGCTTGAACTCGGCCATGATCTCGCGCCCCGAATAGCCGCCCTCGGGGCCGCACGGGTCTTCGGCATAGGCCAGCAGGTGGCCCTGGCCGCGGCAGGCGTCGATCGCCTCCCGCAGCGACCAGGCGCCGTTGGGGTCGAGCGTCACGCCGGCGTCGGGGAAGCGGCGCTTGATCGCGGCGACGGCTTCCATCTCTTCCTCGGCGCGCATCACGCCGCCCTTGAGCTTGAAGTCCCTGAAGCCATACTGCTCGACCGCCGCCGCGGCCATGTCGCCGATCGATTCGGCGCTGAGCGCTTCCTGGTTGCGGACCCGGTACCAGCCGTCGCGGCCGGCGTCATCGTCGTAACCGAGGTCGGTGCGGCCACGGTCGCCGATATAGAACAGATAGGCCAGCATCGGCACATGGCTGCGCTGCTGGCCGTCGCCCAGCAGCTCGCACAACGGCAGGCCCATGAACTGGCCGAGCAGGTCGAGCAGGGCCGCTTCCACCGCCGTCACCACGTTCTCGAGACGCAGGTTGATCTCGTGCGGCTGCTTCATCACCGCCGCTTCGGCGCTGGACGTGACCTGGTGGCTGACGCCCGAGATGGCGGCGCGCAGCCGGTTCAGGGTGCGGCGGTGGTGGGCTATCTCGGTGCCCTCGACCAGCGGCACCAGCTTTTGCAGGGCCTGCAGGATGCCGTTCGAGCCGGGCACCTCGCCCATGCCGGTGCGGCCGGCGCTGTCCTTCAACAGCACCAGGATGCGGGTGAAGTAGGGCGCATGGGCGCCGCACAGGTTGAGCAGCATGCTGTCGCGGCCGGCGACCGGGATCACCCGCATTTCCACGATGGTCGGGGTGGCGGCGCGTTGAATCGGGTTCATCTCATCTCCAGGAGTGAATGGGGCAGGCGGGATCGTTCAGATCCCCGGGGCATACGGGAAGCGGATCGACTTGTAGTGGTCGAGCGAGTGCGCTGGCTTGCGCACGCCGGCCGGCAACGGCAGCCCGGACACGTCCTGGAAATAGGCGAGGCTGGCGTCGCGCCACCATTGCGCCTCGACGTGCTGCTGGGCCAGGCGCTGCGCGGTATCGGCGAAGCGCTGGGCGTCGACGAAGGGTTTCAGGCGTTGCCACTCGGCCTGCATCGCGGCGGCTTCGGCCACGCCGTGGTCGTAGTGCGCCACCAGCTCTTCCCACAGGGTGCGGCCGGACGGCATCCGGTAATCCCATGGCAGGCGGTGGAACCAGAGCAGCAGTTCGGGCGGCGTCGTTTTCGGATCGGCGAAGCGGCGCGCCACCTCGGGCGCATACTGGGCCACGGCATTGCTGCCCTTCGCGGTGCGGTCGAAGCCGATGCCGTCGCGGCCGGCGCGGTGGTAATAGATCGGGTTCCAGTCGGCGCGTTCGAGGTTGTCGACCCAGGGCGCCGGACCATGGTGGTGGCTGCTGCCCATCACGTGGTTCAGGCCAAGCGGCGTCATGTAGTCGACCACCGCTTCGCGCGAGCGCATCATGATGTTCACGACCGGGTCCAGCAGGCGTGCGTCCGGGCTGAAGGTCTGGGCCGCCCACTCGCGCGCGATGACGCGGCTGTCGAGGCCCTGGTCCCAGGCCATGCGGCCATACACATACCAGTTGGCCTGGTCGAAGATCGAACCGCTCCAGCTGCGGCTGCTGCCGATGTTGGCGACGCCTGCAATTCCACCTACCTTGCCGCCGACGCGGCCCTGCTTGCCCTGGATGGTGTCGGCCACCGTCAGCTTGCGTCCACCAATGCGGGTATCGAATTCCAGCGTCTCCTGGAACATCGGGCCAAGATAGGCCAGGTGGGTGGCGAAGCCCAGGTACTCCTTGGTGATCTGGAATTCCATGATCAGCGGCGTCTTCGGCATGGCGCCGAACATCGGGTGGGCCGGCTCGCGCGGCTGGAAGTCGATCGCGCCGTTCTTCACCTGCACCAGCACGTTGTCGTCGAACTTGCCGTCCAGCGGCAGGAACTGGTCATAGGCCTCGACCGCGCGGTCATGCAGCTTGCCCGCCTTCGATTCCTCGGGCGAGGCGTACACGAAGGCGCGCCACATCACGATGCCTTTGTGCGGGGCCACGGCGCGCGCCAGCATGTTGGCGCCGTCGGCGTGGTGGCGGCGATAGTCCTGCGGCCCCGGCTGGCCTTCCGAATTGGCCTTGACCAGGAAGCCGCCGAAATCGGGAATGGTGCGGTAGATCTCGTCGGCCTTGTTCTTCCACCAGGCGGCGACTTCGGGGTCGAGCGGATCGGCCGTCTTCGTCTGCTTCATCTCGAGCGGCGTCGACCAGCGCACCGACAGGTAGACCCGGATGCCGTAGGGGCGCAGCACGTCGGCGATGGCGGCGGCCTTGGCGATGAAGGGCGCGCCGAGCACCTCGGCCTTGGAGTTCACGTTGTTCAGGACGGCGCCGTTGATGCCCAGCGAGGCATTGGCGCGCGCATAGTCGGTATAGCGCGGATCGACGATGTGCGGGAGTTCCCACCAGTTCCAGATCGACTCGCCGGCATAGCCGCGCTCCACGCTGCGATCGAGGTTGTCCCAGTGGTTCAGCACGCGCAGGGGCAGGGTGGGGCTGGAGGCCAGCGCGATCTGGTCAGCGCGGGCGCCCGTCTGCAGCTGGCGCAGCCAGGCGAAGCTGCCGTACAGCAGGCCGATGTCGGTATTGGCCGCAACCAGGGTGACGGCGACGCCATCCAGCCTGGCGCGCCGCACCAGGTAGCCTTCGTCGCCGAGCTTGCGCAACTGCTCGCGCACGGCGGATACGGCATCCAGGCCGGCCGGCAGGTCGACGCCGCGCGCCAGCACGATGGTATCGAGGCGCGCTCTGTCGACGACGCCAGGCTCCTTGCCCAGCAGTCCCCGCAGGCCACGTTGCAGCTCGGCGCGCGCCGCGCCCCTGGTCGGGCTGTCGGCGCCGAGGGTCAGGATCGCGTCGGCGACGTGCGCGCGCTGGGCGGCGGGGAGGGGTTGATAGCGCAACCACAGTTGATAGCCATCCTCTGCGGCGGCATGGGTCGGGATGCATAACAGCATGCCGAGAAGAAACGCGGCCCAGAGCCGCCCGAAGAGTCGGTGCATTCGCTTGTCTCCATGTTTTTATAGACCCGGAATGTTTGTTTTGTATCATCCGGCTGCGGGAATGTTAGCGCGAACCTTTTCGATTTGAAAGCATTTTGTTGCGCCGTCCACGGTGCGGAGGCGGCAGCCGGCGCGTCAGCACCCGGGTCGCCAGGCGCGCTTGATAGGCCTAACATCCGCGCTTTCGCCACGTTCGGAATATTTTGTTGACAATCATTATTTTTGACCAGTAGACTGCGATGGTTGCGATAACATTCGTGTTAATAGAGATGTTCGTAACATGTGCTTGAAGTAGAAAAATAACGAGGAGATAAGCATGCAACAGCGAGACGTCACCGCACGTCCGGCCATGCCTTCTGGCGGCCGCACCAATCACTCATCCATTCCAGTCGCGTGGCCGGACTCGCCGACCCCGCGCCCTGCGCATTCCTTCGTGTCGAAGGGCGTGACCTGCCGCTAGCGCGCCAGGGAAGAAAGCCCTGTGTGCCGCGACAAGGCAGTTTTGCCTACCCATAAGACAACCGTAAAAGGTTGCTTGCCAAGAAGTAAATAGAAGTAAAAAAACCATCAGGAGACATTGAATGACTCGTAATGCTAAGCAGCAGGGTGTAGCTCGCCGGCGCCAGTGGGCGCTCGGCCTGACCGTCATGGCGGGCCTGGTTCACCAGGCGTACGCGCAGGACACCACCGCCACCACCACCGACGCCAATGCGCAAGCCAATGTGAACGTCGTCAAGGTGACCGGCTACCGCGGCAGCCTGCTGGCGTCGGCGCGCGACAAGAAGGAAGCCGTCGGCTTCCAGGACACCATCAGTTCGGAAGACATGGGTAAATTCCCGGACAAGAACATCGCGGAATCGCTCAGCCGCATTCCCGGCGTCCAGATTTCGCGCGACGTCACGGGCGAAGGCATGAACGTCCAGATCCGCGGCCTGGGCTCCAGCTTCACCAAGGTCCTGCTGAACAATGCGCAGATCGCCGTGGCGTCGTCCGGACCGATCGACGGCGCCAGCACCAACCGCGAGATCGACCTCGACCTGCTGCCGACCGAGCTGTTCACCAAGCTAACGGTCAGCAAGAGCCCGAATGCCTCGCAGCTCGAGGGCGGCGCCGCCGGCGTCGTCAACCTGCGCAGCGCGCGGCCGTTCGACAAGGAAGGCGCCTACGTCGTGTACAACGCGAGCGCGCAGAAGCAGGAAATCGCGAACGACGTCGGCGGGCGCGGCTCGATCCTGGCGAGCAAGACCTGGGGCGACAAGTTCGGTATCCTCGGCGGCGTCTACTACAACCGCCAGAAAGCGCGCACCACCGGCTACGAGACGGTCGGCCTGACCAATGCCAACCTGTCGGCTGCGCAGAACGGCCTGCCTTCGCGTAACAATACCGGCGGCGGCAACTGGACGATTCCCGGCACCGTGCCCGTCGGCGCGGGCGCGGGCCTCGTTCCCGGCACGCCGATCAACCAGGGCTTCCTGGAGGCCAACAACCCGGGCACCAGCATCACCGCGATCGACAACGCGCTGGTCCCGCGCCTCGGCCGCTACATGGAATACTACGGCGACCGCGACAAGGCCTCGGCCATCATCAGCGCCGAGTATCGTCCTACCGAAAACCTGCACTTCTACGTCGACACGCTGTACAGCGAAAAGGACGACGACATGCAGCGCATCGGCTACACCTGGGCCATGCGCAACGAGTTCGCCATTCCGCTCAATATGACCGTGGACCGCGCCGATTGCAGCGCCGGTTGCACGGCGACGGGCGGCACCTTCGCCAATGCGCGCTACTTCATCGAGTACGGCCCGCGCCGCGACAAGACCACGCTCAAGGGCATCAACCCGGGGATGACGTGGCAGATCGCGCCAACCCTGAAGCTCGAGGCGCAGGCCAACGCGACGGAGTCGGACTTCACGCACGAAGCGCCGACCGTCATGCCGATCACCGCGGCGGGCAGCGGACTGGTGGCCAGCTATGACGCCACCAATGGCGGGGTGCCCAGCATCACGTTCAACAACGATGTGAACAACCCGGCGAATCTTGGCTGGGCAGGTGGCCGCGTCAATATCCAGAACGAGCTGCGCGAAACCAGCACCAAGGGCTTCCATACCGACCTGACCTGGGGCGACAACAAGCTGAACCTGAAGCTCGGCTACGCCTACGACGACATCGACCGCCGCATCCGCGGCCAGGACAACTCGGCCGCCTGGCAGGCCGCGGTGTGCGGCAACAATCCAAGCGTGTTCCTGCAAGGCCCCAACGGCGCGCCGGCCTGCGACGGCGCCAACACGCCTGGCGCGAGCGCAGCGGCGCTCTATCCCGGCTTCGGCACCGGCTACACCGCGGGACGCACCGACCAGCTGGTCTACCAGGGCTCGCTGATCCCGGCCGACAAGCTGGCAAGCTACCTGGTGCCTGGCGAATACGGCCGCCTGGTCGTCGACTGGGACCGTTTCAGGAAGGATTCGAACTACGATTACTACAACTCGACGGCGCCGGATTCGACCAGTTCGTCGACCGGGGCGAGCGCGGGCTACATGCGCGAGAAGACCTCGGGCTTCTATACCGAGATCAACGGGTCGACCCTGCTCGCCAACATGCCGTTCCGGTATAACGCCGGCGTGCGGTATGTGCGCACCAAGCAGGAGGTCGGCTCCCTGAATTCGTTCAGCGATCCACGCAACGCCAACCTGACGCTGAATGGCGCCAAGTACCCGAACGCGACCGAGTGGCAGTATGTGAACAACACCTACAACAACACGCTGCCATCCGGCACCGCCGCCCTGACGGTCGCCAACAACGTCATCGTGCGCGCCGCGGCATCGAAGAGCATGACGCGCGCCAATCCGAACTCGCTGCGTCCCGGCATCAACTTCAGCTCGGTGTCGGCCGACGTCGGCACGATCGGCAGCCCCGAACTGCAGCCCTACATCTCGAAGAACCTGGACTTCGGCGTCGACTGGTACACCGGCGGCGAAGGCTATGTGAGCCTGACCGTGTTCCAGAAGAAGCTCAAGGGCTTCACGGTGATCGAGAACCGTACCTTGCCGTTCAGCGCGCTGGAGCAGTATGGCGTCACCTATAACAACCTGATCCCGAACGCGCAGGCGGCGATCGACGCGCGCGGCGGCCCGGGCGCGGCGACCGTGGTGATGAGCCAGGAACGCAATGCCGGCGGCATCCTGCGGATTCGCGGCCTGGAAATCGGCTGGGTCCAGCCACTCGACAGGTTCTTGCCGATCAAGGGCTTCGGCTTCAGCGAAACCGCGACCCTGATCAACCAGTCGGCCAGCGGCGAGGGCACCAACGGCTTCGTGGCGCTGAACGTGCCGCGCAAGAGCAACAACTTCGGCATCTACTACGAGAACCACGGCTTCATGGCCCGGTTCTCGCACACCTACCGCGAAGGCAGCCAGGCGGCCAGCGGCGGCCAGAACGGCATCGCGGCGGCCGCCCTGTATGGCCGCGCGTACAAACAGGCCGACTTCTCGTCGAGCGTGGATCTGGAGCGGGTGTTCGATCGTGAGGGCTGGCCGACCGTCACCTTCGATGTCGTCAACATCAACAAGGCCAAGCGGGACTCGTACTTCCAGTTCGAGAGCGCGCAGTTCGGGTTCTATGACCCGGGCCGCACCTTCCAGCTGGGTGTGCGCGGCGAGTTCTGACCCAACGCTGCCTGACCCGCCCTTCCCGGGCCTGCCGTCCCTCGGCAGGCCTGAGGAGGAGGTGATGATTGCGTTAACATTAATGTTAGAATCATGTCCGAAGGCTTCACCCCGAACCCCATACTGCCGCCCCGAGGGCGGCACCAGCAATCGAGGAACCCATGACTACCATCCAAGCCAATCCGCTTCCCGATGACCTCGACCGCGCGCTGCTGGTCGGCCGGGTCTGGCGCACCGGCGCCAACGAAGGTCCAGCCGTGGTCGCCGTGCGCGGCGGCCGCCTGGTCGACATCACCCGCCATGCGCCGACCGTGGCCGACCTGTTCGAACGCCGCGACCTGCTGGCCATCGCGGGCGGCGCCGAGGGCGAAGACCTTGGCGAGGTGCGCGCGCTGATGGACGCCGCGCTGCGCTGCGAGGCCGGCGCCAACGGCATGCGCCTGCTGGCGCCATGCGACCTGCAGGCGATCAAGGCCGCCGGCGTGACGTTTGCCGTCAGCCTGCTGGAACGCGTGATCGAAGAGCAGGCCAAGGGCGACCCGTCGCGCGCCGAGGCGCTGCGCGCGCAGCTGCATGCGACGATCGGCACCGACCTGTCGGACATCGTGCCGGGCTCGGAGGCCGCGCAGCGCCTGAAGACCGAACTGTCGGCGCGCGGCCTGTGGTCGCAGTACATGGAAGTGGGCATCGGCCCGGACGCCGAAGTCTTCACCAAGTCGCAGCCGATGTCGGCGGTGGGCCACGGCGCCGACATCGGCCTGCATCCGACCTCGCACTGGAACAATCCCGAACCCGAGATCGTGCTGGCGGTGAACAGCCGCGCCGAGATCGTCGGCGCCACCCTGGGCAACGACGTCAACCTGCGCGACATCGAAGGCCGCAGCGCCCTGTTGCTGGGCAAGGCCAAGGACAACAACGCTTCCTGCGCCATCGGCCCCTTCATCCGCCTGTTCGACGACACCTATTCGCTCGACACCCTGCGCGCGTGCGAGGTGAACATGCTGATCGAAGGCGTGGACGACGGCTTCATCCTGGAAGGCAGCAGCCGCATGCGCGAGATCAGCCGCGACCCGCTCGACCTGGTGGCCCAGACCTGCGGCGCGCACCACCAGTACCCGGACGGCTTCATGCTGTTCCTCGGCACGATGTTCTCGCCGATCAAGGACCGCGACGCCGAAGGCGGCGGCTTTACCCACCACCTGGGCGACAAGGTCGGCATCTCGACCCCATCGCTCGGCACCCTGGTCAACACCGTGCAACGCAGCGACGCGATCACGCCCTGGACCTTCGGCGTGCGCGCGCTGTACGCCAACCTGGCGCAGCGCGGCTTGCTGGTCCAGGAATAAAACAGTCCTACTACGAAAAACCCATGTCTGACACTACACAACCAGCCTTTGTATACGCAACTTATCCGGACCTGAACGGCAAGCGTGTCGTCATCACCGGCGGCGGCAGCGGCATCGGCGCCGAGCTGGTCACCGCCTTCGTCGGGCAGGGCGCCCGGGTCTGGTTCCTCGACATCGCCGAGGGCGCAGGACGCGCCCTGGCCGAGTCGCTGGACGGCGCGACCCACGCACCGCGCTTCGTCCATTGCGACCTGACCGACCTCGATGCGCTCAAGCGCGCCTTCGACGGCATCGTGCAGGACGCCGGCGCGGTCGACATCCTGCTCAACAACGCGGCCAACGATGACCGTCACAGCATCGGCGACGTCACCCCGGCCTACTGGGAAAGCCGGATGAACGTCAACCTGCGCCACCAGTTCTTCTGTTCCCAGGCCGTCATTCCCGGCATGCGGGAGCAGGGCCACGGCGTGATCCAGAATTTCGGCTCGATTTCGTGGCACCTGCCGCATACCGAGCTGGCCCTGTACATGACGGCCAAGGCCGGCGTCGAGGGCATGACGCGCGCGATGGCGCGCGAGCTCGGGCCGCACGGCATCCGCACCGTGGCCGTGGTGCCGGGCGCGGTGCGCACCCCGCGCCAGGAAGCGCTGTGGCACACGCCGCACGAGGAAGCGCGCATCCTGAACGGCCAGTGCCTGCAGGAGCGCGTGGAGATGCAGGACGTGGCGGCGCTGTCGCTGTTCCTGGCCTCGAACAATGCGCGTCGCTGCAGCGGCCGCGAATACTTCGTCGACGCGGGCTGGTACGGCGCATGAACAACGCGCCGCACTGCCTGTGGGAGGTGGGCGCCACGCTTGGCGAAGGCGCGCTGTGGCATGGCGCGGCGGGCCAGGTGTGGTTCGTCGACATCAAGGGCCGGCGCCTGCATTGCTATGGCGCCGGCAATGGCGAAAAACGCAGCTGGGACGCGCCGGGGCAGGTGAGTTTCGTGGTGCCGGTCGCGGGCGGTGGTTTCGTCTGTGCGCTGGAGGATGGCCTGTACCGCTTCCACGAGGCGAGCGGCGAGTTCACCCCCTTGCTGAAGGTCGAGGCCGACCAGCCGGGCAACCGCTTCAACGACGGCCACGTCGACGCCGCCGGCAGCTTGTGGTTCGGCTCGATGGACGACGCCGAAGACCAGGCCAGCGGCGCCCTGTACCGCTTCGACGGACGCGCGGCGAGCCGCGTGGACGACGGCTACGTGATCACCAACGGCCCGGCCATCAGCCCCGATGGGCGCACGCTGTACCACACCGACACGCTGGCCAGGCGCATCTACGCCTTCGACCTGGGCCAGGACGGCCTGGTCGCGCGCAAGCGCCTGTTCGCCGAGCTGGCCGACGGCGGCTATCCGGACGGGATGGCGGTCGATGCCGAGGGCTGCCTGTGGGTGGCCACCTTCGGCGGCTGGCGCATCGACCGCTTCGACCCGCAGGGACGCAAGGTGGGCGAAGTGCGCTTCCCGTGCGCCAACATCACCAAGCTCGCCTTCGGCGGCGACGACCTGCGCACCGTGTATGCCACGACCGCGCGCAAGGGCCTGTCGGCCGCCCAGCTCGACGCGCAGCCACTCGCGGGCGGGCTGTTCACCTTCCGCGCCGACGTGCCGGGACTGCCGCAGCATGCGTTGCGGCTGCAGGATTAACCATGGAATATCCGACACAATGAGCAACAACGTGAATAACAGCGCCAAGCGTCGCTACCGGTCCCAGGACTGGTTCGACAATCCCGAGCGCATCGACATGACCGCGCTCTACCTCGAGCGCTTCATGAACTACGGGATCACGCCCGAGGAGCTGCGCTGCGGCAAACCGATCATCGGCATCGCCCAGAGCGGCAGCGACATCACGCCGTGCAACCGCATCCACCTGGAGACCGTCAAGCGGGTGCGCGACGGCATCCGCGACGCCGGCGGCATCCCGATGGAATTCCCGCTGCATCCGATCTTCGAGAACTGCCGCCGTCCGACCGCGGCCCTGGACCGCAACCTGGCCTATCTCGGCCTGGTCGAAATCCTGCACGGCTATCCGATCGACGCCGTGGTGCTCACCACCGGCTGCGACAAGACCGTGCCGGCCCAGCTGATGGCCGCGGCCACGGTCGACATTCCGGCCATCGTGCTGTCGGGCGGGCCGATGCTCGACGGCTGGTTCGAGGGTGAGCTGGTGGGCTCCGGCGCCGCCATCTGGAAGGCGCGCCGCCAGCTGGCGGCCGGCGCCATCGACGAAAAGAAGTTCGTCGACATCGCCACCGCGTCGGCGCCATCCGCCGGGCACTGCAACACCATGGGCACTGCCTCGACCATGAATGCCGTGGCCGAGGCGCTGGGCATGTCGCTCACCGGCTGCTCGGCGATCCCCGCGCCTTACCGCGAGCGCGGCCAGATGGCCTATGAAACCGGCCGCCGCATCGTCGAACTGGCGAAGGACGACGTGCGCCCCTCGCAGATCATGACGCGCGAGGCCTTCCTCGACGCGATCGTGGTCAACGCCGCGATCGGCGGCTCGAGCAACGCCCAGCCGCACATCGTGGCCATGGCGCGCCATGCGGGCGTGGAGATCACGCCCGAGGACTGGATGGAATACGGCTACGACGTGCCGCTGCTGCTGAACATGCAGCCGGCCGGCAAATACCTGGGCGAGCGCTTCCACCGCGCCGGCGGCGTGCCGGCCGTGATGTGGGAGCTGGAGCAGGCGGGCAAGCTGCGGTCGACACGCCCGACCGTCACCGGCAAGACCATGGCCGAGAACATCTACGACCGCGAGACCGACGACCGCGAGATGATCAAGCCGTTCGCCGAGCCGCTCAAGGAAACGGCGGGCTTCCTGGTCCTGAAGGGCAATCTGTTCGACTTCGCGATCATGAAGACCAGCGTGATCTCGCCGGCCTTCCGCGCGCGTTATCTCGCCAATCCGGGGCACGAGAACTGCTTCGAGTGCAAAGTGGTCGTATTCGACGGCTCGGACGACTATCATCACCGGATCAACGATCCGAGCCTGGGCATCGACGAGTACACGATGCTGGTGATCCGCGGCGCGGGCCCGGTCGGCTGGCCCGGTTCGGCCGAGGTGGTCAATATGCAGCCGCCCGATCACCTGATCAAGGAAGGCATCAACAACCTGCCGACCCTGGGCGACGGCCGCCAGTCGGGCACCTCGGACAGCCCGTCGATCCTGAACGCCTCGCCCGAGAGCGCGGCCGGCGGCAACCTGGCGCTGCTGCGCACGGGTGACGTGATCCGGGTCGACCTGAACCACGGCCGCTGCGACGTGCTGCTGTCGGACGAGGACCTGGAAGCGCGCCGGAGCGACGCGCCGCCGCCGATCCCCGCCAGCCAGACCCCGTGGCAGGAGATCTACCGCGCCACGGTGGGCCAGCTGCACAAGGGCGCGTGCATGGAGCTCGCCCTGCCGTATCGCGGCGTGGGGCACGACATGCCGCGCCACAACCACTGATCCAACCGCGCGGTCACTCCACCACGACCGCGCTGCTGCCTCCACCGGCGGGTCGCACCAGCACCTTGGTCGCGATCCGCTCGGTCATCTCCTGCACGTGCGAGATCACGCCGACCTTGCGGCCCATCGATTGCAGCGCGTCCAGGGCGTCCATCGCCACCCCCAGCGTTTCGCTGTCGAGGCTGCCGAAGCCCTCGTCGATGAACAGCGATTCGACCCGCACCCGGTTCGAGGACAGCGAGGCCAGGCCCAGCGCCAGCGCCAGCGACACCAGGAACGATTCGCCGCCCGACAGCGAGTTCACCGAGCGCACTTCGCCGCCCATGTCCTGGTCGCGCACCATCAGCGCCAGCGACGGCATGCCCTGGTAGCTGACGCGCTCCAGGCGGTAGCGCCGGGCCAGCTGCTTCAGGTGCTCGTTGGCATAGCCGAGCAGCACGTCGAGCGTGAATTGCTGGGCGTAGTTGCGGAACTTCTTGCCGTCGCTGGAGCCGATCAGCTCCGACAGCTTGCCCCAGCGCTGCTCGAGCGCCTGCTGGCGCTCGATCTCGGCCAGGCTCGATTCGGCCTGGCGCCGTCGCTCGTCGTCCTGCAGCGCACGCAGGCGCAACGCGGTCGCCGCTTCGATCGACGCCTGGCGTTCGACGACCAGCGCGTCGAAGGTGGCCTTGACCGCCTCGAACGGTTGGCCTTCCCGCGGCGCCGACTCGAGATGCGCCGCACGCTGGGCGCGCCGTTCGGACAGGACCACGGTGGCATTGGCGACCCCGGTCTCGATGGCGTTCAGGGCGCTGCGCTCCTGCGCCAGCCAGGCGGCGCCGACCTGCAGCAGGCGCGCCAGTTCGTCGGTGTCCCCGATGTCGTCCAGGCCGTCGGCCTGGCGCCGGTAGTCTTCCAGCCATTCGGCCAGTTGCGCGCTGGCCGTGGCGCCAGCCCCGTCGAGTTCCGCGATGCGCTCGATGAGCTGGGCCTGCGCGGTGCGGGCCCGGGTCTCGGCCTGCGCCGCCTCATTGGCGGCTTGCTGGCGCGCCGCTACCTGCGCGCGCGCCGCGCTCACGGCGGTGGTCAGTTCGCGTTCGACTTCGGCCGCCGCGCGCCCTTGCCACAAGGCGGCGCGCGCTGCGCGTTTCGCGCCCAATTCGCCGTCGATGCGCTCGAACTCGAAGGCCAGCCGGGCGCCGGCCGCGTCGATTTCGGCGATGCGCGCCTGGAGCGCGTTCGCCTCGACTTCGAGGGTCGCGCTCGCGGCGGCGCCGCGCGCCTGGGCCTCGGTCTGCTCGCGCCACCCGGCGGCTTCGGCGGCGCGGGCCTGGCTCCAGGCGACGGGATCGTGGCGCCAGGCCGTCTGCCAGCCGTCGCCGTGGGCGGCGGCCATGGCGGGGTCTAGTTCGGCCAGCAGGGCGTCCAGTTGCGTGGTTGCCGCCTGCTGGCCGGCGTCCAGCGTTTTCAGTTCGCTCTGCAGGCGGGTCGCCGTTTCGCGCTCGGCCTCGGCATTGCCGCGCAGCCGCGCCAGCACCGACTGCGCGCCGTCGACGTCGCGCTGGGCCGCGTCGCGTGCGCTGGCGGCGGCGCGCAGGGCCTGTTCGCGTCGCGCCAGCGCATCGAGGGCGTCGCGCAAGGCGCCGCGTTGAGCGCCGAACCAGTCGCCGCGTTCCTGTTCGCCCGGCGCCTCGGCCGCCAGCGGATCGGCATCCCAGGCATCAAGCAGGCCGGCGATCTGGAGATCGATCGCCGCGCGGTCCTGGGCAAGCGCCGCAAGCCGTTCCTGGGCGGCGGCGAGGGCGGCGCCATGGGCCGCCTGCAGCGCGCCATTCTCGCGCACGCGCAGGCGGCAGCCGTCGACCTCGGCCCGCAGGCCCGTCAGCATCGCCTTCAGCGTCGCATCCTGGTGGGCGTAGGGGTGGTCGAGGGCGCCGCACACGGGGCAGGGGTCGTCGTCCACCAGGTTCGCGCGCAGTTGCTCCACATTGGCGGCGCACGCCAGTTCGGCGGCGCTCAGCGAGCGTTCGGCCTGCGCCATCGCCGCTTCCAGTGCCGGCGCGGCGGCGCGCGCCTCCTGCAGGGCGCGTTCGGCGCCTGCCGCGGCGGTCGCGGCGCGGTCCGCTTCGCGCGCGAGTCCGGCCAGCGTGTCGCGCGCCGCCGACAGGTCGAGCCAGGCGCGTTCGGCCGCCGCCAGCCGTTCGCGGCGTCCTTCCAGCTGCTGGCGCTCGGCGCCGATCGCCTCGGCGTCGAACTCCCCGAGCGCCGCCATCGCCGCGCGCCGGTTCGCCTCCAGCAGGTCGAGACGTTCGATGGCCTGCGCCAGCGCGCCGGCCGCCTGGGCGTCGCGTCCGAGCGCCTGGTCGGCCGCCGTGCGGGTGGCCGTCAGCGCCGCTGCGCCGGAAGAGAGGGCGGCTTGCGCCTGGCCGGCCTGGCGCAGCAGGCGTTCCCATTGCGCCCAAGCGGTGGCCACGGCTTCGTGCCGCGACTGCGCCGCCAGCCAAGCGGCGGCGGCCTCCACAAGGCCACGCGCGCGCGCGAGTTCTTCGGATTTCGCCCCATGCCGGACCCGCGCCTCGCGGGCCTGCTGGCGCGCCGCTTCCAGCGCAGTCTTGGCCTGGGCATGGCCGGGAGCGAGCGTCTCGAGCGCCGCATCCAGGGCCTTGGCCTGGTCGAGTTGCGGGGCGGCGGCGCGCAGCTGCTCTTCGAAGGCGTCGAGGCGCGCGATGGCGGCGTCGACGTCGGCATTGCTCACGCGGCGCGCTTCGAGCGCCGCCGCCAGCTCGGCTTCGAGCTTCGCGACCGAAGAATGTGCCTGGCGCCGTTCGGTTTCCAGGCGCTGGACCTCGGTCGCCAGCGGCCGTGCCGGCTGCACCGCTTCCAGCGTGGCCAGGCGCTGGCGCCGTTCGGCGGCCGCGGCGCGCTCGCTGTTGGCGGCGGCCAGCGCTTCCTCGGCCTGGGCCTGGGCGCGCCCGAGCTTGTCGAGCTCCTGGTGCCAGCGCAGCTGCTGTTCCAGCAGGGCGTGGCGGCTGTCGAGCGCCTCACGCGCGGCGTCGGCGGCGCCGCGCTCGAGGTCGAGTTGGGCGCGTTCGCCTGGCGCCAGCGGCGCCACATTGGCCAGCTTGGCCTGCAGCGCCTGGGTGCGCTGCTGTTCGAGCTTGTAGCGCTCGAAGGCGCGGCGCGAGATCTCGCTGTAGACCGTGGTGCCGGTCAGGGTCTCGAGCAGCTCGCCGCGTTCGTTCTCGTCGGTCTTCAAGAATGCCGAGAACTCGTTCTGGGCCAGCAGCACGGCGCGTGTGAACTGCTCGAACGACAGGCCGATGCGCTGCACGATCTCCGCCGCCACTTCGGTCTTGGTGCCGCCGATCGGCGCGAGTTCCGGCAGGCGGTGCAGGCTCATCTTGGCCGGCTGCAGCGCGCCGCCCGGCTTGTTGTAAGAGCGGCGCACGCTCCAGCGCGCGCGGTAGCGTCCGTCGTCGCTGCCGACGAAGTCGACTTCGGCCCAGGCCTCGGCCGCGCCGCGCCGCAGCAGGGTGCGCGGATCGAGCGCCGAGACGGTGTCGCCGCCCACGTCCGGCAACTGGCTGCCGGCGCGCTTGAGCATGCGCGGGGTGGCGTCGTACAGCGCCAGGCACAGGGCGTCAAGCAGGGTGCTTTTTCCGGCGCCGGTGGGGCCGCTGATGGCGAACAGGCCGCTGCTGGCCAGCGGTCCGGATTCGAAGTCGACCGCGAATTCGCCCGCCAGCGAAGCCAGGTTCTTGCCGCTGATGCGAAGGATCTTCATCGCGCCTCTCCTTCCACGGCGTGGAACAGTTCGGCGAACGATTCGATCTGTTCCGGCGGCGCCTCATCGCCATATTTTTGCCGCCACAGGCGGCGGAAGATATCGTCCGGCTGCAGCTGCGCCAACTGGTCCAGGCTCAGCGCTTCGGCCTCGTCGCTTGCTGCGACCAGCTTGCGCGTCGGCTCGATCTTGGCCAGCTTCACGGGCTTGCCCGCCAGGACCGCCTCGATGCGGGCGCGCAGGCCCGGCTCGGGGCCGTCCAGCAGCACCCGCACTTCGAGATAGGGCCAGGCCTGCTGCGGCAGATCCGGGTCCAGTGCCAATGCCTCCAGCGCCGCCAGCGCTGCTTCGAGCGGGGCAGGCAGGGCCGGCACGCGCA
Source organism: Massilia timonae CCUG 45783 (assembly GCF_000315425.1). Lineage (GTDB taxonomy): Bacteria > Pseudomonadota > Gammaproteobacteria > Burkholderiales > Burkholderiaceae_D > Telluria > Telluria timonae. The sequence goes on from NZ_JH992923.1 coordinate 507,769, forward strand.
GCAGCTGCACCGGACGCGGCACGTACAACGGTTCGACTGCGGCGGCCCTGGCGCCGTCGAGATCGATGCGCAGCACCTGGTGCCGGTAGCCGACCTCGGAGAACGACAGCGGCAGCGGGCTGCCGCAATAGCGCACGTGTTCGAGGCCGCCGACGCGCTGGGCCAGGTGCAGGTGGCCCAGCGCCGCATAGGCGATGCTATCGTCGAACATGCTGACCGGCAGGGCTTCGCTGCCGCCGATCACGATGCGGCGCTCGGAGTCTTCGGACGGCTGGCTTTTCGCCATATGGCAGTGGCCCATGGCGACGATGGCCTGGCCCGCGGCGGCCCGTTCGCGCGCCAGCGCATGCGCCTGGCGGTAGAGCAGGGCGGCGCCGTGCAGATAGGGGTCGTTTGGCGCGGCCTCGGCCGGGTCGACGCCTTCGGCCGCGCGCAGGCGCGGCAGGTCGCCGGGACGCAGGAAGGGCACGGCCAGGCACCAGGCCGCGGTCTGGCCGTCGCGGTCGCGCAGCGGCACCAGCAGGCGCTCCAGGTCGATCTCGCCGTCGCCGCGGCGCAGGACGTTGCCGACCACGATCGTGCCATGGGCTTCGAGCAGCGGCGTCGGCGCCTCCAGCCGGCCCGGCGAATCGTGGTTGCCGGCGATGACCACCACCTGCAGGTGCGGCACGCGGGCGCGCGCCTGCTGCAGGAAGCGGTACAGCTGGCGCTGGGCGCTCGAGGACGGATTGGCGGTGTCGAAGATGTCGCCCGCGATCAGGAGCACGTCGATGCGCTCTTGCACCAGCGTGTCGGCGAGCCAGTCGAGGAAGCACTGGTGTTCGTAGGTCCGGTCGTGATTGTGCAGGGTCTGGCCGAGGTGCCAGTCGGAGGTGTGCAGCAGCCGCATGAGAGACTCGAGAAAGGTGGATCGACAAATCGGCGCCTACTATAACGCAGCCGAGCGCTCGTCTGCTGGAGAATGCCGGGACGGTTGACGCAATGTTGCCCAAACGGTCAGAATGGTTGGATGAGCGAACTGACCTTGTCGATCGGCGCCGCGCGCGCACTGCACCTGGCGGCCCAGGGACTGGCGACGGCGCGCCGCCGCCGCGCCGGCAAGGACGACGTGCTGGCCGCGATCCGGCGCATGCGCATGCTGCAGATCGACACCATCAGCGTGGTCGCGCGCAGTCCCTACCTGGTGCTGTGGAGCCGGCTGGGCGACTACGATCCGGCCTGGCTCGACGAGCTGCTGGCCGAAGGTCACCTGTTCGAATACTGGGCCCACGAAGCCTGCTTCCTGCCGATCGAGGACTATGGCCTGTACCGGCACCGCATGCTGGATCCGGAGGCGATGGGCTGGAAGTATTCGGCGCGCTGGATGCGCGAGCGCGCCGACGAGGTGGCGCGGCTGGTCGAGCATATCCGCGCCGGCGGGCCGGTGCGGGCCGCCGACTTCGCGCGCCAGGACGGCAAGTCGGGCGGCTGGTGGGAGTGGAAGCCCGAGAAGCGCTCGCTCGAGGTCCTGTTCACGGCCGGCGCCCTGATGATCGCGCGCCGCCACAACTTCCAGCGCGTGTACGACCTGGCCGAGCGCGTCCATCCGACCTGGCACGACGACCGGATGCCGGCGCTGGACACGGTGCGGCGCGAATTCGCGCTGCGCACCGTGCACGCGCTCGGCCTGGCGCGGGCGGCGTGGATCCCGGACTACCACCGCACGCGCCGGCCGCACGTCGATCCGGCGCGGCTGGCCCACGAGGGCTTGCTGGTCGCGGCCCGGGTCGAGGGCTGGCGCGACCCGGTCTACATCCACCCCGAGCACCTGGGGCTGGCGCGCCAGGCGGCGGACGGCGCGTTGGCCTCGAGCCTGACCACCTTGCTGTCGCCGTTCGACCCGGTGGTGTGGGACCGCCGCCGCGCGCTCGAGCTGTTCGGCTTCGACTACCGGCTCGAGTGCTACACCCCGGCGGCCAAGCGCCGCTACGGCTATTTCACCCTGCCGATCCTGCGCCGCGGCGCCCTGGTCGGCCGCATCGACGCCAAGGCGCACCGCAAGCAGGGCGTGTTCGAACTGCGCAGCGTGGCGCTGGAGCCCGGCGTGCGCCCGAGCGCCGGCCTGGCGCGCGACGTCGCCGGGGCCGTGGCCCGCTGCGCCGGCTGGCACGGCTGCCCACGGATCGCGGTGGCAGGCAGCGACCCGGCCGCTTTCGGTAACATGTTGGAAGGGCATGTTGTAGAGGAAATTCACCCCGACTGACCTCGCTCGCATTGTGAAATCGGGTTTGAGCAATGTCAAACCTACTGACCTTCTTCTCTCTACACTACGAAGTTCCTGTCGGCCGGCGCATGACAAGCCAGGAACGCAAACCACTGCCGGCTACCCCTATAAAGCATCCCCGACCGCCCCAGGCGTGGATTTTCCACGCGCGCCGGAGGAGCAAATTGAGAGGAGACACCATGCTGACATCAACCTATACGCTGGTCGCCTTGTCCGTCGAGCAGGCCCGCGCGCGGATCGAGGTGCAGGCGTTGCTCGAACGCTGGCGACCTTGCGCCTGGTGGGGCGAACCGCCCGCGATGCGCCAGTACCAACAGGCGTGCGATGCGCTGCGCCAGGTCTGCGATGCCTGTCACTGGCGCAAGCTCGACAAGTTCGTGCTGCCGGCGCTGCGCCGCTGCGGCGAGGACGCCGCCCGCCTGGTGGCCGAGCTGGATGGGTTGAGCCGGCAGGCGCTCGACGCGCGCCAGGCGGCGCAGGCCGCCGCTGTCCTCGGCGATCCCGGCTGCCTGGCGGCGCTCGAACGCTGCTGCCAGCTGCTGCTCGAACGGCTCGAGCGCGAAGAGCGCGAACTGCTGCCGATGGCGCGCACCACGATCCCGGGCGAGGTCTGGTTCGCCATCGCCAACCAGATGCTGGCGCACGATGCGCACCAGAGCGAAAGCCGGGGTGAAAGCCGTGGCGACGGGCGCGGCGCCGACATCGGCGTGATGCGGGCCTTGCCGCCATCTGAGCTTTCTCCGAGGCAAAAGCACGCCTTGCCGCTGGTAAACTGAGAAGCGTCGCCGGGCCGGACATGCCGAACGATACCGGGGTTCTTTGCTATGATGGGAGTTTTGGAAGTGCGATTTCATCATGTTCGAATTCCTATTCAAGCGGCAGGGCGGGAAATCGGCCACGTCCGGCGACAAGCCGGAGGCCAGGCCTGCCGCGGCGAAGGCTTCCGCGACGGCCGGCGCCAAGGCCGGCGCCGGCAAGTCGGGCAGCGCGCCGTCCGCGCCGGCCCCTGATGCGCAGGCTGCACGTGCGGCGCTCGCCGATGCCCGCGCGCGCCAGGCCGAACGGCTCAAGGGGCTGGGCGCCGACGAAGCGGCCGCCGTCGATTTCATCCTCCAATCCGAATTCTCCGAACTGCGTCTCGCCGCGGCCGAACTGGTCCACGGGCGCGAGCACCTCGAGCGCGTGCATGCGGCGATGCGCAACGTCGACCGCCGCGTCGCCAAGCTGGTGCAGGGCAGGCTGGACGCGATCCGCCACCACGAATCCGAACTGCGCCGCGGCGAAGAGACGCTGGCCCAGGCCAGGTCGCTGCTGAGCGATGCCCTCCTGACCCCGAACCACGTGGCCGAGCTGGACCGCAAATGGTCGGTCATCCGCGCTCCCGAGCTGGCAGCCGACTTCGACACGGTGCGCGCCGAGCTCGGCCGTCGTCTCGCAGCGCAGGTCGCGCTGCAGCGCGCCATGATCGACCGCCTGGCCGTCTTGCGCGGCCTCGAGGCGGCCGGGCTGGACGCGGCCGCGCTGGCCGCGCGCCTGGCCGGGCTGCAGCAGGAGCAAGAGGCGGCCCTGGTCGATCCCGGCCACGCCTCGCTGCCGCGCGCCCTGGTGGCCGAATTCGCGACCGAACACGCGCGCCTGACCGCCAGCTTGGCAACCATCGAGCAAGACCAGGCCGCGCTGGCCGCGCGCGAGGCCGCCCTGAGCGCATGGCAAGCCCAGGCCCCGGCCGAACTCAAGCACGAGACCTTGCGCAGGGAGTGGCAGCGCCTGCCGGCCCTGCCGGCGCACGCCGCCGGCGCCGCCCTGCAGGCGCGTTTCGATGCGCTGCTCGCAAGCCTGCCGCAGGAAGCACGTCCGCCCAAGCCGGCGCCGGCCGCGAAGGACGGGGCGAAAGAGGGCGGCAAAGAGGGCGCCAAAGAGGGCGCCAGGCCGGCCGCGCGCGGCGCCGACCAGGCCTTCCTCGACAAGCTGGATGCGCTCGAAGCCGCCTTGCAGCAGGGCTCCCTCGGCACCGCCGCCGAGCTCGACAAGGCGCTGAAGGAAGCCAAGGACAAGGGCATGCGCCTTTCCGCGCCGCAGGCCGACCACCTGGCCCATCTGCGCGCCGAGCTCAAGCGGCTGTCGGATTGGGCGCGCTGGGGCGGCAACGTCTCGCGCGAAGAACTGATCAAGACCGTCGAAGCGCTGCCGACCCAGGGCCTGGCGATGGCCGAGCTGGCCAAGAAGGTGGGCAGCATGCGCGATCGCTGGAAAGCCCTGGACAGCCTGTCCGGCCCCGCGCCGCGCAGCCTGTGGGAGCGCTTCGACGCCGCCTGCAGCGCCGCCTATGCGCCGGCCGCGGCCCACTTCAGGCAGCTGGCCGACGAGCGCCACGCCAACGCGGCGCGCGGCCAGGCCCTGGTCGAGGAAGCCCAGGCCGAGATCGGGCGCCTGCAATCGGGCGAGGCCGACTGGAAACACGTGTCCGGCACCGTGCAGCGCCTGCGCACCGCCTGGAGCCACCTGGGCGCGGTCGACCGCAAGGAAAAGAAGCGCCTGGACGCGCTGTTCGCCGACGCGCTGACCACCTTGCAACGTCCGCTCGAAGACCAGCGCAAGGTCGAGATCGCGGTGCGCGAGCAGCTGATCGAAGAAGTGCGCAAGCTCGACCCGCACGAGCGCCATGCGGTGGACATGCTGCGCGAGCTGCAGGCGCGCTGGCAAGAGCACGCGCGCGCGTTGCCGCTCGAGCGCAAGGCCGAGCAGGCGCTGTGGCAGCGCTTCCGCGGCGCCTGCGACGCGCTGTTCGCCGCGCGCAAGGAGCAGGCGCATGCGGCCGACAGCGAGCGCCGCGCCCACGAGGCGGCCAAGGAAGCACTGTGCGAACGCCTGGAGGCCGCCGCGCCGGACGCCACGCCTGCCAACGTCGGCAAGCTGCTGCGCGAGGCGGCGGCCGAGTGGAATGCGATCGGCCCGGTGCCGCGCGCCCACGAGGCGCGCATCGACAAGCGCTATCACGCCGCCGTCGCCAGGGTGCAGCAGCATGCCGACGCCGCGCGCCGCGCCCAGGATACGGTCCTGGCCGGCGCCGTGCGCGACAAGCTGCGCCTGGTCCAGGCGCTCGAGACGGCGCTGGCCAATCCCGCCGCCCATACCCATGATTCGGACTGGCGCGGGCGCTGGGACGCCATGCTGGCGCTCGAGGGCGGCTACGAGCCGATCCTGCGCGCGCGCTTCGACGCCGCGCTGGCGGCCCTGGATGCGTCCGAAATCGAGCGCGCCGCCTACGTGCGCACGATGGAAGACAATCGCGGGCGCCTGCTGAACGACTTGCTGCGCCTGGAAATCGCGGCCGGCATCGACAGCGGCCCCGAATTCGCGCGCGAACGCCTGCGCCTGCAGGTCGAGGTGCTGCAAAGCTCCCTCAAGTCGGGCCAGAAGCCCGGCGCGCAGGCGGCCGGGCTGCGCGCGCTGCTGGCGCTGCCGGCCCTGCTCGACGTGCGCACCGAGACCCGCATCGAACACCTGTTGTTGCGCCAGCCGAAGGACAATCCATGAACGAAGTACGGGTACAGGCCGGGGATTTCGACCTCGGCCAGGAAGTGGCGCGCCTGCGCGCGAACGATGCGCGCATCGGCGCCGTGGTGTCGTTCGTCGGCACCGTGCGTGACTTGAACGATGGCGCGAAGGTCTCCGAGATGGAGCTGGAACACTATCCGGGCATGACAGAAAAGTCGCTGGAAGCGATCGCGGCGCGCGCCTGCGAGCGTTGGCCCCTGTACGGCACCCTGGTCATCCACCGTGTCGGCCCATTGGCCCCGCTGGACCAGATCGTGCTGGTCGCCTGCAGCGCCGCCCATCGGGGAGATGCCTTCGCGGCCTGCGAGTTCATCATGGACTACCTCAAGACCGAGGCGCCGTTCTGGAAGAAAGAGCAGACGCCGGACGGCGCGCGCTGGGTCGACGCCCGCGTCACCGACGACAGCGCGAAGGCCAGGTGGGAAGCGCCCTGAGCTTTGCCGCGGTCGGCCTGGGCGCCGCGCTCGGCGCCTGGCTGCGCTGGGCCTTAAGCCTGTGGCTGGGCGGCCTGCACGGCTTCGTGCAGGTCGGAACGCTGGCGGCCAACCTGGTCGGTGGATACCTGATCGGCCTGGCGCTGGGCTTCTTCGCCGGCCAGCCGGGCCTGGCGCCCGAGTGGCGCCTGTTCGCCATCACCGGCTTTCTCGGCGGCCTGACCACCTTTTCCAGCTTCTCGGGCGAGTCGGTGACCCTGCTGCAGCGCGGGGAGGTCGGCTGGGCGCTGGCGCACACGGCCTTGCACCTGTTCGGTTCGCTGCTGCTGTGCGCGGCCGGCTTCGCGACCTGGCGCGCGCTGCGCGGCTAGCCAGGCCCCGGGCCGGCTCGGCCCATCTTGAAAACTTGTCCTTGCATCCCTATCTTGCTCTCCAACTAAGAACAACCTCTAGGGAGCAACACCATGCGGCAAGATAAATTGACGACCAAGCTCCAGGAAGCCCTGGCGGATGCCCAGAGCCTGGCGGTCGGCAACGATAACCAATACATCGAAACAGTCCATCTCCTGCTCGCCCTGCTGAACCAGGACGACGGCAGCGCGCGCTCGCTGCTGCAGCGCGCCGGCGTCAATGTCGGCGGGCTGACCAATGCCTTGAAGGCGGCGCTCGAGCGCCAGCCCAAGGTGACCGGCGCCGGCGGCAACGTCCAGGTCGGGCGCGACCTGATGGCGCTCCTGAACCTGTCCGATCGCGAGGCGCAGAAACGCGGCGACCAGTTCCTCTCGTCCGAGATGGTGCTGCTGGCGCTGACCGAGGACAAGTCCGACGCCGGCCGCCTGGCGCGCGAGAACGGCCTGGCGCGCAAGTCGCTCGAGTCGGCCATCTCGGCCGTGCGCGGCGGCGAAACGGTGAATTCGCCCGAGGCCGAAGGCCAGCGCGAAGCCCTCAAAAAATACACGCTCGACCTGACCGAGCGCGCCCGCGCCGGCAAGCTCGACCCGGTGATCGGCCGCGACGACGAGATCCGGCGCGCGATCCAGGTGCTGCAGCGACGCAGCAAGAACAATCCGGTGCTGATCGGCGAACCCGGCGTCGGCAAGACCGCCATCGTCGAAGGCCTGGCCCAGCGCATCGTCAACGGCGAAGTGCCCGATTCGCTCAAGGGCAAGCGCGTGCTGTCGCTCGACATGGCGGCGCTGCTGGCCGGCGCCAAGTTCCGCGGCGAATTCGAGGAACGGCTGAAGAGCGTATTGAAGGAACTCGCGCAGGATGAAGGGCAGACCATCGTCTTCATCGACGAGATCCACACCATGGTCGGCGCCGGCAAGGCCGAAGGCGCCATGGACGCCGGCAATATGCTGAAGCCCGCGCTGGCGCGCGGCGAGCTGCACTGCGTCGGCGCGACCACGCTCGACGAGTACCGCAAGTACGTCGAGAAGGACGCCGCCCTCGAGCGCCGCTTCCAGAAGATCATCGTCGACGAGCCGAGCGTGGAGGCCACCATCGCCATCCTGCGCGGCCTGCAGGAAAAATACGAGCTGCACCACCAGGTGGACATCACCGACCCGGCGATCATCGCCGCGGCCGAGCTGTCGCACCGGTATATCACGGACCGCTTCCTGCCCGACAAGGCGATCGACCTGATCGACGAGGCGGCGGCCAAGATCAAGATCGAGATCGACTCCAAGCCCGAAGTCATGGACCGCCTCGAGCGGCGCATGATCCAGCTGAAGATCGAACGCGAGGCGGTGCGCAAGGAAACCGACGAGGCCTCGCAGCGCCGCCTGGAGCTGCTGGGCGAGGAGATCGCGCGCCTGGAACGCGAGTACAACGACTATGAAGAAGTGCTGAAGGCCGAGAAGGCCGCGGTGCAGGGCACGACCCATATCAGGGAAGAGATCGAGCGCATCCGCTACCAGATGGAGGAAGCGCGGCGCCAGAGCAACTGGCAGCTGGCCTCGGAACTGCAGTATGGCCGCCTGCCGGAGCTGGAAGCGCAGTTGCGCCAGGCCGAGGACGCCACGGCCCGCGCCGAAGCCGACAACGTGAAGCCGAAGCTGCTGCGCACGCAGGTGGGCGCCGAGGAGATCGCCGAGGTGGTCTCGCGCGCGACCGGCATCCCGGTGGCGCGCATGATGCAAGGCGAACGCGACAAGCTGCTGCACATCGAGGACGAGCTGCACAAGCGCGTGGTGGGCCAGGACGAGGCGATCGAGGCGGTGTCCGACGCCATCCGCCGCTCGCGCGCCGGCCTGTCGGATCCGAACCGTCCCTACGGCTCGTTCATGTTCCTGGGGCCGACCGGGGTCGGCAAGACCGAGCTGTGCAAGGCGCTCGCCGCCTTCCTGTTCGACACCGAGGATGCGCTGATCCGCATCGACATGAGCGAATTCATGGAGAAGCATTCGGTCGCCCGCCTGATCGGCGCGCCGCCGGGCTATGTCGGCTACGAGGAGGGCGGTTACCTCACCGAGGCGGTGCGCCGCAAGCCCTACAGCGTGATCCTGCTCGACGAGATCGAGAAGGCGCACCCGGACGTGTTCAACGTGCTGCTGCAGGCGCTGGACGACGGCCGCATGACCGACGGCCAGGGCCGCACCGTGGACTTCAAGAACACGGTGATCGTGATGACCTCGAACCTCGGTTCGCACCGGATCCAGTCGATGGACACCGACGAGCCGGCCGTGGTCAAGCTGGCCGTGATGGCCGAGGTGCGAGGCCACTTCCGTCCCGAGTTCATCAACCGGATCGACGAGATCGTGGTGTTCCACGCGCTCGACGAGAAGAACATCGGCGCCATCGCCCGCATCCAGCTGCACAACCTGGAAGCGCGCCTGGCCAAGATGGAGATGACGCTCGATATCGACGACGAGTCGCTGCAGAGAATCGCGGAGGCCGGCTACGATCCGGTGTATGGCGCGCGTCCGCTCAAGCGCGCGATCCAGCAGCAGATCGAGAATCCGCTGTCCAAGGCCATCCTGGCAGGGCGCTTCGGACCGAAGGACACGATCCCGGTGCGGGTGCGCCACGGTGAACTCGCGTTCGGCGACGAGACGGTCGACCTGGCCAAGTAACCGAACGGTTGTTCCGGTAGCGAAGGGCGCGGCATTTGCCGCGCCCTTCGTCGTTTTTCATGATGCGAAATCACGGCCCCGCGATGCGGGATGCGCAGCAAATCCGCGTGCGGCTGTGATCTCATGGTAAGAAATTTTATTTCATATCATGGAGTATCGAGCGCAACTATATGATTATAAAGGGATAAATTTTACTGTTCTGTCTTATATAAGAGTGATTGTGCTGCGCACAAACCGGGCTAAGATGATGTCAACGGATTCGCACTACCTTCAATCATGTCTTTGACTTCAGGAGAGCATCATGACTAGCCGTGAACAGCAAATCGCCGAACTGCAACAGGAATGGGACAGCAACCCGCGCTGGAAAGGCGTGGTCCGCAACTACACCGCGGCCGACGTCGTCCGCCTGCGCGGCTCGCTCCCGATCGAGCACACCCTGGCCAAGCGCGGCGCCGACAAGCTGTGGAAGCTGGTGCACGACGAGCCTTACGTCAACGCCCTCGGCGCCCTGACCGGCAACCAGGCCATGCAGCAGGTGAAAGCCGGCCTGAAGGCGATCTACCTGTCGGGCTGGCAGGTGGCGGGCGACGCCAATGCCGCCGGCGAGATGTATCCCGACCAGTCGCTGTATCCGGCCAATTCGGTGCCGCTGGTCGTGCGCCGCATCAATAACACCTTCCAGCGCGCCGATCAGATTCAATGGTCCGAGGGTAAGGACGACATCGATTACTTCGCGCCGATCGTGGCCGATGCCGAAGCCGGTTTCGGCGGCGTGCTCAATGCCTACGAGCTCATGAAGTCGATGATCGAGGCGGGCGCCGCCGGCGTGCACTTCGAAGACCAGCTGGCCTCGGTCAAGAAATGCGGCCACATGGGCGGCAAGGTGCTGGTGCCCACCCGCGAGGCGGTCGAGAAGCTCAACGCCGCGCGCCTGGCCGCCGACGTGATGGGCACCTCGACCCTGGTGATCGCCCGCACCGATGCCGAGGCCGCCGACCTGCTCACCTCGGACGTCGACGCCAACGACAAGGAATTCTGCACCGGCGAGCGCACGGTGGAGGGCTTCTTCCGCGTCAAGCCGGGCATCGAGCAGGCGATCTCGCGCGGCCTGGCCTACGCGCCGTATGCCGACCTGGTGTGGTGCGAGACCGGCAAGCCCGACCTCGAGTTCGCGCGCCGCTTCGCCGACGCCATCCACGCGAAATTCCCGGGCAAGATGCTGGCCTATAACTGCTCGCCCTCGTTCAACTGGAAAAAGAACCTGGATGACGCCACCATCGCCAAGTTCCAGCGAGAACTGGGCGCCATGGGCTATAAATTCCAGTTCATCACCCTGGCCGGCTTCCATGCGCTCAACTACGGCATGTTCAATCTCGCCCACGGCTATGCCCGCAGCGGCATGTCGGCCTTCGTCGAGCTGCAAGAGGCGGAATTCGCGGCGGCCGAGAAGGGCTTCACCGCCGTCAAGCACCAGCGCGAAGTCGGCACCGGCTACTTCGACGCCGTGACCCAGGCCATCCAGCAGGGCCAGAGCTCGACCACCGCATTGCATGGCTCGACGGAGGATGAACAGTTCTTCGAAGCGAAGAAAGTCGCCTGAACCGGTAACACCTTCCGCGCCGCTTTTCTTGCCGGCCGCAGCCTCACAAGGGCTGCGGCTTTTTGCGTGGCGCAAGGCATTTCCAGCCCCGGGCGGTTGTAGTGGATAATGGCGCCTAATTCTGCCGCCAACTTTCTTGCGGCAAACCTCTTTTAGGAATTCCAGCTTATGTTGAGCTACCGCCACGCCTTCCACGCGGGTAACCACGCCGATGTCCTCAAGCATTTCGTCCAGGTGCAGCTGCACCTGTACATGAACCAGAAGGATGCCGCCTATACCTATATCGACACCCACTCGGGCGCCGGCGTGTATGCGCTCGACAGTTTCCAGGCGACCAAGACCGCCGAGTTCGATACCGGCATCGGCCCGCTATGGAACTGCAGCGACGTCCCGGCCCCGCTGAAGGAATACCTCGACCTCATCAAGGGAATGAATCCGAGCGGCAAGATGCGCTACTACCCGGGGTCGCCCTGGGTGGCCGAGCAGATGTCGCGCGAGCAGGATCGCCTGCGCTTGTTCGAGCTGCACCCCGCTGATTGCAAGATCCTGGCCGAAAACTTCCGCAAGCTCGACGCGCACAAGGCCGAGCAGGGCGAGCGCTCGCGCGGCCGCCGCGTGATCATCGAGCATGGCGACGGCTTCCACAGCATGAAGGCGCTGCTGCCGCCGCCGTCGCGCCGGGCGCTGGTGCTGATCGATCCGCCCTACGAGATCAAGGACGATTACAAGCGTGTGCGCGACGCGCTCGACGAGGCGCTGGGCAAGTTCCCGAGCGGCATGTATGCGATCTGGTATCCGGTGCTGCAGCGCATGGAGTCGCGCCAGTTCGCCGACCGCCTCAAGCGCCTGCCGGCCAAGGAATGGCTCAACGTCACGCTCACCACCAACACCCCGACCCCGGACGGCACCGGCCTGCACAGCAGCGGCATGTTCATCCTGAATCCGCCGTACACGCTGGAGCCGATCCTGCGCGAAGTCATGCCCTACCTGGTGCGCGTGCTGGGCAAGGATGCCGGCGCCCGCTTCACGATCGAGAAGGGCACGCAGGTGACGGGCGCCGCCGCCGGCCGCCTGGTGGGCGACGCGCCGCGCGCGCCGGTGGGCAATGCGCGCCGCGCCAGTCCGCTGTCGGGCAAGGGTAGCCTGCGCCTGCCGGGCCAGAGCATGCCGCGCGCCGACGAAGCGCCGG
>NZ_JH992923.1:519986-544489 GCF_000315425.1 Massilia timonae CCUG 45783
GCAGCGCGCGCACCAGCGCGGCGCGACCGGCGGCGCCGGGCGCCCCACGCAACGGGCGAACCCGCCAGGGTGGCGGCGGCCGCGGCTGATCCGCGCCCCGTTCGATTCGATGTCGAAATGCTAAGATTAGCATTTTTGTAGTATAGTCGGCACAGGTGGATGGCGCGTGCCGCCCACCAGGCGCGGCGCGCTGCCGTGACTGTTTCCAGGAGTATTTTTCGATGCATGCCGATGCAACGGCAGCGGTCTCCGTGCCGTCCGATGATTTCTTTCTTGCGCGTCAGCCCATCCTCGGGCGCGACCAGCATCTGGTGGCGTTCGAGCTGCTGTTCCGTGCGGCCGGCGAGGACGACGACGCCAAGCTGACCGACGGCGCGGCGGCCACCGCCGCCGTCATCTCGCATGCCTCCCAGCTCGGCATGGAACAGGTGGTGGGCGAGCAGCTGGCCTTCGTCAACGTCGACGAAGTGGTGCTGATGAGCGACTTCGTGCGCTTCTTGCCATCCCACAAGGTGATCCTGGAAATCCTCGAGACCGTGAAGCCGACGCCGGAATTGCTGGCGCGGGTGGCCGAGCTCAAGGAACTGGGCTTCAAGTTCGCGGTCGACGACGTGGTCGAGCACTCGAGCGAGCTCGACAAGCTGGTGCAGCTGGTCGACATCATCAAGGTCGACGTCAAGGGCGTCGCCCCGAACGAGCTGGCGCAGTTGGTCGATTCGCTGCGCCGCACCGGCAAGCGCCTGCTGGCCGAGAAGGTCGAGACCATCGACGAGTTCAAGCTGTGCATGGAACTCGGCTTCGAATATTTCCAGGGCTATTATTTTGCGCGTCCCGCGATCCTGAGCGGACGCAAGATCACCCCGTCCGAGATCACCATCCTGCGCCTGCTGGAACTGGTCAACTCGAACGCCGACAGCCAGGCGATCGAGACCGCCGTCAAGCGCGACGCGCTGATCAGCCTGAACCTGCTGCGCCTGGTGAACAGCCGCGCGGTGCCGGGGCCGCGCATCGAATCGCTGTCGCAGGCCCTGGTTCAGCTCGGCCGGCGCCAGCTGGGGCGCTGGCTGCAGATCCTGCTGTACACCGCGGCCGGCGCCCGGGTCGAACTCAAGTCGCCGCTGCTGCAGCTGGCCACGACGCGCGGCAAGCTGCTCGAACTGATGACGCTGCGCGTGCGTCCGGGCGACACCGCCAGCGCCGACCGCGCCTTCACGGTCGGCATCATGTCGCTGGCCGAAGCCCTGTTCTCGGTGCCGATGGCCGACATCCTGGCCCACGTCGACATCGCGCACGATGTGCGCGAGGCCCTGCTCGAGCGCGAAGGCGACTTCGGCACCATGCTGCGCATCGCCGAATTGCTCGAAGCAGCCGAGGGCGGCGGCAAGCTGGCTTGCGCGCTCAAGAAGATCGGTCTGACGGTGGCCGAGGTGCGCGAGATCGAGCTGGCGGCGTTCGACTGGGTGCGCGAGTTGACCTACGACGCCCAGGCGCCAGCGCAGCAGTCGCTGCAGTAGCGATCCTGACGCTGGCCCTCGGCCGGCTTATTGCCCCAGCAACAGGAATACGGTTGGCTTCTTGTGGAAGTCTGGCCCCTTGTTGGCCGCCAGCGCCGCCTTCCATTTGGCCGCCGTCAAGGTGCGCACCGACTCGGTCGGCAGCGACAGGTCGGTGGCGACGCAGATCAGGGTGCCGGGCTGGCAGCTCGCCGCCAGCGCGTCGAGCATGGCGCCGTTGCGATACGGCGTCTCGATCAGCAGCTGGGTCTGGCGCTCGGCGCGCGAACGTTTCTCCAGCTCGACGATGCGCTTGGTGCGCTGCGCCGCGTCAGTCGGCAGGTAGCCGTTGAAGGCGAAGCTCTGGCCGTTCAGGCCGCTGGCCATGACGGCCAGCAGCAGCGACGACGGCCCCACCAGCGGACGCACCGCGATGCCGTTCTGGTGGGCCAGGCGCACCAGGTCGGCGCCGGGGTCGGCCACGGCCGGCACGCCGGCTTCCGACACCAGGCCGGCGTCGCGTCCCGCCAGCAGCGGCGCCAGCAGTTGCGCCAGCGCCGCCGGCGGCGTGTTCACGTTCAATTCAGCGATCTCGATTTCCTGCAGCGGCTTGGCCAATGGATGGTCGATCGCGATCAGTTTCAGGAAGGCGCGCGCGGTCTTGGCGTTTTCGGCCACGAAGTAATCGAGCTTGCTGGTCAGCGCCTGCACCTGGGTCGGGAGCAGGGCGTTCAGGGCGCCGGAGTTGGCGTCGGTCGGGCCGAGGGTATTGGGGATCAGGTACAGGGTGCCGGGCATGGTGAGATCAATAGTGGTTCAGGCGCCGAAGAACTGCACGCCGGCCTTGCGCAGCATCCCGGTCAGGGCAATCAGCGGCAGGCCGGTGAGGGCGGTCGGGTCGTTCGACTGGATGCTTTCGAGCAGGGCGATGCCCAGCCCTTCGTTCTTGGCGCTGCCGGCGCAGTCATACGGCTGCTCGATGCGCAGGTAGGCGTCGAGTTCATGGTCGGGCAGGTCGCGGAATGCGACGCGCACCTGCACGTTCTCGAGCCGGGCGGCCTGGCTCGGGTCGGCGACGCGGCCATCCCACAGGCACAGGGCGGTATGGAACACGACTTCGCGTCCGCGCATCAGTTGCAACTGGGCCAGGGCGCGTGGATGGTCGCCCGGCTTGCCGATCTGCAGCCCGTCCAGCGTAGCGACCTGGTCGGAGCCGATCACCAGCGCGCCGGGGTGCAGGGTTGCTACGGCCTGCGCCTTCTCGCGCGCCAGGCGCAGGGCGGTGGCTTGCGGCGATTCGCCTTCCAGCGGCGTCTCGTCGATGTCGGGCGCGACCGCCTCGAAGGGCAGGCCAAGGCGCTGCAACAGTTCGCGGCGGTAGGCGGAGCTCGATGCGAGGATGAGTGGAGGCATTGGTGTCATGGCGCGGTTTGGCAGGAATACGACGGTTTTTTGACGCTGGCGCGAAAAGCCTGCTATTATCGCAGGTTTTCCGGGGTAACTTTCCAAATGAGCGCTTTTGTCATCGACGCCTTCGAGTTTTGCAAGAACGACGGCCATCGTGAAGGCTCTACGCCCCTGGTCGAGATGACCCGTCTCGCCGCCGAGAGCACGGACAAGAGCGGCGATATCCGCTGGTCCATCCAGGGCGGCCAGACCCGTCAGGGCTATCCTTCGCTGACCCTCGCGGTCGCCGGGCATGTGAAGCTGGTGTGCCAGCGTTGCCTGCAGCCTATGGATCACGAGATCGATTCGTCGACCATGCTGGTGCTGGGCGAGAACGACGAGGATGCCGACGCGATCGAGGAAATCCTCGACGACGAAAGCATCGACGTGATCGTCGGCAGCCGCACCTGCGACATCCGCGAGTTGCTCGAGGACGAGGCCCTGCTGGCCTTGCCGCAGTCGCCGCGACATGACGTTTGTCCGGATACGGGCTTGCTCGATAGCCTGAAAACCGATAAAGTGTCGCCTTTCGCCGCCCTCAAGAACCTGAAGGCGGACTAAGAAGAGCTAGTAGTAACAATCAGCATTACAGGTTTCGCAGTACGGTGGCGGCAGCGTAGAAACAATGTCGCCCAAAATCTGCAACAAAACGTGTCAAACGCGTGCAATCGAGTATGGCATTCGCGGTAGTTGTAGCAGCGTTCAACATGTCGGCAGCCGTCAAAAGCTTGCCGCCGAGATACTCGATTTGCATCTGGTTTGCATATCGAATGTGTTAAAATTTTAGAACTTTGTACTAGGAGTTATCATGGCAGTTCAACAGAATAAGAAATCCCCATCGAAGCGCGGCATGCACCGTTCGCACGATTTCCTGACCGCCCCTAACCTGGCAGTCGAGCCGACCACCGGCGAAACCCACCTGCGTCACCACATCTCGCCGAACGGCTTCTACCGTGGTCGCAAGGTCCTGAAGACCAAGAACGACGAGTAATCGACGTTCTGGCTTTTAGCATCATGAAAGCGGCGCAACGTATGTTATCTGCGTGGCGCCGCTTTTTCTTTGGCATCTGCTCAGTAACCGGCTGCATCCCTAGCACCGCCGTCATGTTGAACAGCCTGGATCCCGTGCGCATGTGCGCCACGAACCGATCCCCTCTGGCCGCCCGTCCTGTGTGAGCCGCGGCATCTCCAACAAATGACAATTAAAATATCCATTGACTGCATGGGCGGCGATCACGGCCCCTCAGTTACCATTCCGGCAGCCATCTCCTTTCTCAAAAAGCAAGCTGACGCCGAGCTCGTGCTCGTGGGCGTCGAAGATGTGCTGCGCGCAGAACTCAAGAAGCATCACGCGGACAATAACCCGCGCCTGACCGTCAAGCACGCCTCCGAAATCGTCACGATGGAGGACCCGGTCGAAGTGGCCCTGCGCCGCAAGAAGGATTCGTCGATGCGGGTGGCGATCGAGGCCGTCAAGGATGGCAGCGCCCACGCCTGCGTCTCGGCCGGCAATACCGGCGCCCTGATGGCCGTCTCGCGCTACGTGCTCAAGACCATGGCCGGCGTCGACCGCCCGGCGATCTGCTCGATCATGCCGAACCAGAAGGGCGGCCCGACCTATATCCTCGACCTCGGCGCCAACGTTGACTGCGAGCCGGACCACCTGCACCAGTTCGCCATCATGGGCTCGGTGCTGTGCTCGGCGATCGAGGGCATCCCGCGCCCGACCATTGGCCTGCTCAACGTCGGCACCGAAGACATCAAGGGCAACGAGGCGGTGAAAGCCACCGGCGTGCTGCTGCGCGCCGACGCCGAACGTGGCAAACTGAACTTTTTCGGCAATGTCGAAGGCAATGACATCTTCAAGGGCACGGTCGACGTCGTCGTGTGCGACGGTTTCGTCGGCAACGTCATGCTCAAGGCGATCGAAGGCCTGTCGCGCTTCATGAAGGCCACGTTCAAGGAAAGCGTCATGTCGATGCTGGGCGCGGTGTTCGCGCGCAAGGCGCTCAAGAAGCTTAATCCGGAACGCTACAACGGCGCCGGCCTGCTGGGCCTGAAAGGCCTGGTCTTCAAGAGCCACGGCGGCGCCAATGCCTATGCCTTCGAGTGGGCGATCAAGCGCGCCTACGATGCCGCACACAATAATGTGCAAGAGCACCTGTCGGCCCTGATCGCCGAACTGATGCCGAGCTCTCCGGTAACGGCCCCGCTAACGGCTCCAGCCGCCGCGCCCGCAGTTACGCCGGCGCCAGCGCTCGACGGCCAGCGCCAGGCGCAATAACCCAGCAGGATGGTGAAGCAATGACCTTGTATAGCAAAATCACCGGCACCGGCAGCTACCTGCCGGCCAACCGTGTTACCAACGAACAGCTGGCGGCCCAGCTGGCGGAGAAGGGCGTCGAGACCTCGCACGAGTGGATCGTCACCCGCAGCGGCATCGAGGCGCGCCATTTCGCCGCGGCCGACGAACTGTCGTCCGACCTGGCCGTGCACGCCGCGCGCCGCGCGCTCGAGATGGCCGGCAAGGCGCCGGGCGACGTCGACCTGGTGATCGTCGCCAGTTCCACCCCCGACTTCCACGGCAGCTTCCCCAGCACGGCCTGCATCGTGCAGCAGAAGCTGGGCATGGCCAACGGCAGCGCCGCCTTCGACGTGGCGGCCGTGTGCAGCGGCTTCGTGTATGCGATGTCGACCGCCGACGCCTTCATCCGCGCCGGCAACCACAAGCGGGTGCTCGTGATCGGCGCCGAAGTGTTTTCGCGCATCGTCGACTTCAACGACCGCACCACCTGCGTGCTGTTCGGCGACGGCGCCGGCGCCGTGCTGCTCGAGGCATCGAACGAGCCGGGCATCCTGGCTGCCCGCTTGCATGCCGACGGCAGCCACGCCGACATCCTGTCGATCCCCGGCAACCTGGCCAATGGCGCGGTCGCCGGCAGCGGCTTCCTGCACATGGATGGCCCGGCGGTGTTCAAGCTCGCGGTGTCGGTGCTCGAAAAAGTCGCGCACGAGGTGCTCGACCACGCCGGCGTGGCCGCCGACCAGATCGACTGGCTGGTGCCGCACCAGGCCAATATCCGCATCATGAACGGCACCGCCAAGAAACTCGGCCTGCCGCTCGAGAAGATGGTCGTCACCGTCAACGAACATGGCAATACCTCGGCTGCCTCGATCCCGCTGGCGCTCGACCAGGCGGTGCGCGACGGCCGCATCAAGCCGGGCCAGAACGTCCTGATGGAAGGCGTGGGCGGCGGCTTCACCTGGGGCGCGGTGCTGGCGCGCATGTAAGCGCCAGCCCGGCCTCCAAGAACAACAACTACGGAAAACAACGATGAGCAAATTCGCATTCCTGTTCACCGGACAAGGCGCCCAGGCAGTGGGCATGCTGAACGGCTACACCGGTAACCCGGTCGTCGACCAGACGGTGCAAGAAGCGTCCGATGCCCTGGGCTTCGACCTCAAGCGCCTGATCGCCGAGGGTCCGAAAGAAGACCTGGACCTGACCACCAATACCCAGCCGGTCATGCTGACCGCCGCGGTCGCCGTCTACCGCGCCTGGATCGCGGCCGGTGGCCCGGTGCCGAACGTGGTCGCGGGCCATAGCCTGGGAGAATATTCGGCCCTGGTGGCGGCCGGCGTGATCCCGTTCGCCGACGCGGTGCCGCTGGTGCGCTTCCGTGCGCAATCGATGCAGGACGCGGTGCCGGTCGGGCAGGGCGGCATGGCCGTCATCCTGGGCCTGTCGGCCGACGACGTGCGCGCCGTCTGTCTTGAGGCGGCGCAGGGCGAGGTCGTGGAAGCCGTGAACTTCAACGAACCGACCCAGATCGTGATCGCCGGCCATACCGCCGCGGTCGAGCGCGCCTGCGAGATCGCCAAGGCCAGGGGCGCCAAGCGCGCCATGAAGCTGGCGGTGTCGGCGCCATTCCACTCGTCGCTCCTGAAGCCGGCATCCGACCGCCTGCGTACCTATATGGCGGAGCTGAAGTTTGCGGCTCCGCAAATCGACGTGATCAACAACGTCGACGTCGCCGTGCTGAACGATCCCGAGCAGATCAAGGACGCGCTGGTGCGCCAGGCCGCCGGTCCGGTGCGCTGGGTCGAGACCATGCAGAAGATGGCGGCTGACGGCGTGACCCAGGTCATCGAGTGCGCGCCCAGCAAGACCCTGATCGGCATGGCCAAGCGCATCGACGCGAACCTGGTCGGCGAAGCGCTGGTCGACCAGGCCGCGCTGGAGCGCGTGCTGGCGTCGATCTCCGAATAAACGATAAAGGAAACCTATGAATCTGCAGAACCAAGTCGCCCTCGTCACCGGCGCATCGCGCGGCATCGGCAAGGCCATCGCGCTGGAACTGGCGCGCCAGGGCGCCAAGGTCGTCGGCACCGCCACCAGCGAATCGGGCGCCCAGGCGATTTCCGATTACCTGGCCGAATTCGGCGGCAAGGGCGTGGTCCTGAACGTGCTCGACGCGGCCCGCTGCGCGGAAGTCGTGGACGAAGTGCAAAAGGGCTTCGGCAGCCTGTCGATCCTGGTCAACAATGCCGGCATCACCCAGGACAACCTGGCCATGCGCATGAAGGACGACGAGTTCGACAACGTGATCGCCACCAATCTCACCGCCGTCGGCCGCCTGTCGCGCCTGGTGCTGCGGGGCATGATGAAAGCCAAGGCCGGTCGCATCATCAGCATCACCTCGGTGGTCGGCGCGGCCGGCAACCCGGGCCAGATGAACTACGCGGCCGCCAAGGCCGGCGTGGCCGGCATGACCCGTGCGCTGGCGCGCGAGATCGGCAGCCGCAACATCACCGTCAACTGCGTGGCCCCGGGCTTCATCGACACCGACATGACCAAGGCCCTGGGCGAAGGCCAGCACGAAGCCCTGCTGACCCAGATTCCGCTGGGCCGCCTGGGCCAGCCGGAAGACATCGCCCATGCGGTGGCCTTCCTGGCCGGGCCAACGGCCGCCTACATCACGGGCACCGAGCTGCACGTGAATGGCGGCATGTACATGAATTAATCAGTAAAGTAACAAATTGATAAAGACCGCGTTCCAATCGCCCCCGGCGAGCCGGTCCCGATTGGGACGCAATCTCGACTTTTAGCAGGACTTTCCGGCGAAATAGCCGCAGTCGCCGAAAATAGTTTTTCGGGTCGCAAACCTGATAAAATGCGCGCACTTTCCGCAACACATACCTTAATGGAGCCAAAACATGTCGGATATCGAACAACGCGTTAAAAAAATCGTCGCTGAGCAACTGGGCGTTGCCGAAGCAGACATCAAAATCGATTCCTCGTTCGTTGACGACCTCGGTGCAGACTCGCTGGACACCGTGGAACTGGTGATGGCACTGGAAGACGAGTTCGAAATGGAAATCCCTGACGAGCAGGCTGAGAAGATCACCACCGTCAAGCAAGCCATCGACTACGCAACCGCGCACGTCAAGGCCTAAGTAGTCGCTTTACAGTTTTTGGGAGAATCGCTTGAGTCGTTCACGCAACCGCCGTGTCGTCGTCACCGGCCTGGGCTGCATTTCACCGATCGGCAACACCGTTGCCGAAGCGTGGGATGCGGCACTGGCCGGCAAGTCGGGCATTGCCAACATCACCAAGTTTGATGCAGCGCCATTCACGACCCACTTCGCTGGTGAGGTCAAGAACTTCAACGTCGAAGACTACCTGCCGGGCAAGGAAGGCCGCCACATGGATACCTTTATCCATTTCGGCATGGCAGCCGGCATCCAGGCCCTGAAGGATTCGGGCCTGGAAGTCACCGAAGAGAACGCGGACCGCATCGGCGTGGTGATCGGTTCGGGCATCGGCGGCCTGCCGATGATCGAAGCGACCAAGGAAGAATACGCGAACCGCGGCGCACGCCGCATCTCGCCGTTCTTCGTGCCGGCATCGATCATCAACATGATCTCGGGCGATCTCTCGATCAAGTTCGGCCTGCGTGGTCCGAACCTGTCCATCGTCACCGCCTGCACCACCGGCCTGCACAGCATCGGCGCGGCAGCGCGCCTGATCGAGTACGGCGATGCCGACGTGATGATCGCGGGCGGCGCCGAATCCACCGTGTCGCCGCTGGGCCTGGGCGGTTTCGCCTCGGCGCGCGCGCTGTCGACCCGCAACGACGACCCGTCGACCGCCTCGCGTCCATGGGACCGCGACCGCGACGGCTTCGTGCTGGGCGAGGGCGCCGGTGTCATGGTGCTCGAAGAATATGAACACGCCGTCGCGCGTGGCGCCAAGATCTATGCTGAAGTCATCGGCTTCGGCATGAGCGCGGACGCCAACCACATCACCTCGCCGGTCGAGGATGGCAGTGGCGCGGCGCGTTGCATGGTCAACGCGTTCAACAACGCCGGCATCAACGTCGACCAGGTGCAGTACGTGAATGCGCACGGCACCTCGACGCCGCTGGGCGACGTGGCCGAAGTGCGCGGCATCAAGCGCGTGTTCGGCGACCATGCCAAGAGCCTGGTCGTGAACTCGACCAAGTCGATGACCGGTCACCTGCTCGGTGGCGCCGGCGGCCTGGAATCGGTGTTCACCGTGCTGGCGATCCACAACCAGGTGTCGCCACCGACGATCAACATCTTCAACCAGGATCCGGAGTGCGACCTGGACTTCTGCGCCAACACGGCGCGCGAGATGCAGATCGACTACGCGGTGAAAAACTCCTTCGGCTTCGGCGGCACCAACGGTACGCTGATCTTCGCCAAAGTCTGAACCACTTCGCCCCGTCCCGGTCTAACGGGATGGGCGCTTCCAACAGCCCGGCCTGTCGCCCGTTCGTGGCGGCCGGCCGGTGCTGGCGGTAGAAGAGGAGCTTCCTCCGCCCGCCATCCTGCCCGCCGGCAGGTCCTTCCCTCGATTCTTCCTGTGCCTCATGTCGCTTGCGGTGTCCGCCGTCATCGCGCCGTCGCGTCGCCTGCGCTGCGTGCTCGCCGCCTTCTGCGCGTCGCTGTGCGCGGCTGCCCTGGCCGTGGGCCTGCTGCTGCCCGAACGCTTCGCATTCGGCGGCGCTGTCGCATGCGCGCCGCTGCTTGCCGCGCTGTCGCTGGCGCGCCCACTTTTTCCCGCCGTGGCCGGCTGGCCGCGCCGCCTTTGGCGCGTCGATGGGGGCGCCGCAGGCGCCCACCGCCCCACACATTCCAACGCGATCTTGCACGCGATTGCAACGGTGCGCCGGATTGATATTTCTGGAGTTGGGCAGATACGCCTGACGGTACAACAGGAGTTGGGGAAACGCGGGCCGGCGGCCGGGAAACCGGAGCCGGGCTCACCCATGACGCTGCTGCCCGGCGCCACGGTCTGGCCCTGCTGCATCTTGCTGCGCCTGCGCGCCGAGGACGGCGCGACCTGGCCGCTGGTGCTGCTGCCAGACGCCGTGGGCGCCGGCCAATACCGCGCGCTGGCGGTCGCCGTGCGTGCGCTGGCCAATGGCGCTGCAACAATACCGATACAAAACAGTGTGAACTTATTGCAGGGGACCAACTCTTAAGGATGTACCGATTTTTGCGCTGTACGCATCAGTCGGTGCCTCCTCGCGAGAGGGTCGCCAATGGGGCATGGTCCGTGACGACAGAACGCGAGTGTGATCAGTTGCTGGTAGAGCGCGTCCAGGCCGGGGACCAGGGGGCTTTCGATTTGCTTGTCTCCAAGTACCAACGTCGCCTGATGCGCCTGGTGTCGCGTCTCGTCCACGATCCGGCCGAAGCCGAAGACGTGGTGCAAGAGACCTTCATCAAAGCATACCGGGCCCTGCGCCATTTTCGCGGGGATTCGGCTTTTTATACGTGGCTTTATCGAATAGGAATCAACACGGCCAAGAATTTTTTAGTCACCCAGGGAAGGCGCGCACCGACCTCGACCGAGACGGACGCCGAACGCGCCGAAGGATTCGATGATGCAGACAGCTTGCGCGACATTAACACGCCTGAATCCATGCTCGCCAGCAAACAAATCGCCCATACCGTCAACGCGGCCATGGAAGCATTGCCGCTCGAGCTGCGTACGGCGATCGTCCTGCGCGAAATCGAAGGACTCAGCTATGAGGAAATCTCCGAAGTGATGGCCTGTCCAATAGGTACGGTGCGCAGCCGGATTTTCCGCGCGCGCGAAGTCATTGCCGAGAAATTACGCCCTTTACTCGATTTCCCGGTTGACAAACGTCGGTAGGTAGCGGGATCGTACGAACACAGCATATATTGAACACTACCGACGTCGATGGAACCGCCGATGGACACCAATAGAAAATTACGCGAGCAGATATCCGCCCTGAAGGATGGCGCCTTGCTCGACGCCGACCTGGAGCTGGCATTGGCCGCACTGCAGGGCAGCGACGGCCGCCAGGCCTGGGATCTGTATCACCTGATCGGCGACACGCTGCGCGACACGGCCGCGCCGGCGCTGTCGCCGGCATTCAACGCGCGCCTAGCCGAACGCCTCGCCGGCGAGCCGCCGCCACTGCGCCGCGCGGCCGTCGCGGCCGAGTCCACCGGCCTGGCGGCGGTGCTCGCCAAGACCGCTTCTTCCTGACTTCCCGCCAGCCTTCCTTATCCCAGGCTTAAATTCCTTCTCTCACTGCCCGGTCGTGGGCGGCGCGCGGCGGGCGTGGCGCGACAAAGCGCGCAATTTGGCTTACCATTCAGTCAATCTTAGCCATTCGATAGCGAATCCATGACCAGTAAAACTGCCAGCCTGCTCCTGTCGGCACTGCTCGTGTCCGGCGCCACGGCCTTCATCCAGCCCGTCCACGCCGCCGCCCCCGTACCCACCCCGACCGTCACCGGCCTGCCCGACTTCACCGACGTCATCGACAAGGTGGGGCCGGCCGTCGTCAATATCCGCACCACCGAAAGGGTGCGCACCCGCGGCGGCGCACCGGGCGAAGAAGAAATGCAGGAATTCCTGCGCCGCTTCTTCGGCGGCCAGATGGTCCCGCGCGGCGGCGGCCGGCGCGGCCAGCCGCAAGAAGAAGAACGCGAAGTGCAGCGCGGCGTCGGCTCCGGCTTCATCATATCAAGCGACGGTTTCGTCCTGACCAATGCCCACGTGGTCGAGGGCGCCGACGAGGTCACGGTGACGCTCTCCGACCGGCGCGAGTTCAAGGCCAAGGTGCTGGGCGCCGACCGCCGCTCCGACGTCGCGCTGCTCAAGCTCGACGCGACCAACCTGCCTTACCTGCGCACCGGCGACTCCAGCAAGATCCGGGTCGGCGAGTGGGTGCTGGCCATCGGGTCACCGTTCGGCCTCGAGAATACCGTGACCGCCGGCATCATCTCGGCCAAGTCGCGCGATACCGGCGAATACCTGCCCTTGATCCAGAGCGACGTCGCGGTCAATCCCGGCAACTCGGGCGGTCCGTTGATCAATCTGCGCGGCGAAGTCATCGGCATCAACTCGCAGATCGCGACGCTGTCGGGCGCCTATAACGGCATCTCGTTCGCGGTGCCGATCGACGAGGTCATCCGCGTGTCCGACCAGCTCAAGACCACCGGCAAGGTCACCCGTGGCCGCCTGGGCGTGCAGATCAGCGAAGTCACGCGCGACGTGGCCGAGTCGCTGGGCCTGGGCAAGGCGCGCGGCGCCGAAGTCTCGATGGTCGAGCCGGGCGGCCCGGCCGAGAAGGCGGGCATCAAGGTCGGCGACATCATCCTGGCCTTCAACAAGCAGCCGATCCAGTCGACCACCGACCTGCCGCGCCTGGTGGGCGCCTCCAAGGTCGGCAGCCGCGCCAGCGTCACCGTGTGGCGCCGAGGGGCCCAGGTCGAGGTGCCGGTCACCATCGTCGAACTGCAAGAGGAGCGTCCGACCCCGGGCCGCCAGCAGCCGAAGAAACCGGCGCCGGGCGCCGCGCCGGACGCGCTGGGCCTGCACATGTCGAATATTTCCCCAAGCGACCGCAAGGAGCTGGGGATCGACCACGGCCTGCTGGTCGAGGAGGCGCAGGGGCCCGCCGCCAGCGCCGGCATCCAGCCGGGCGATGTGATCTTGCAGTGGAACAATACGCCGATCACCAGCGTCGAGCAGTTCAAGGGCTTGCTGGCCAAGCACGACAAGTCGAAGGCGGTGGCGTTGCTGGTGCAGCGCGAGGACACCACGCAGTACATCACGCTCAAGCCGCGCCAGTGACGCACCAGGGAGGCGAGCACGCGCCTGCGCCGACGCAGTTCGGCCCAGGCTTCGTCCTGTATTCGCGCAGCTGGTGCCACCTGTGCGAGGACATGCTGGCGGCGCTGCGCGCGCTCGAGCCGCCCGGGCAGCCGTTCGACGTCGCCGTGCTGGACGTCGACGCCGACCCGGCGCTCGTGGCGCGCTTCGACGAGCTGGTGCCGGTGCTGTATGGCGATCCCGGCCAGCCCGAGCTCTGCCACTACTTCCTGGACGAGGCGGCGGTGCGGGCCTACCTGGCCGCCTGCGCCACCACGCGGGCCGCGTCCTGAGCCACCCTCTGGAAACCGGCCTTTCTGCCTCGAAATCCGGTAAAATGCCGGGTCGGAGCGGTGATTGCACACCTTCCAAAGAATTTCCTGCTTTGCCAAGGCGCTCGCCTGGGGACCGGCACGGCCCCCGACGCAGCGCTTTTTCGTATTGCGCAGCCAATTCATGCTGCACGGCAGTACGCCTTATATCGTCGTAGTCGCCGCCTTTCGCGGCCTTTTTGGTTTTGAGCTTTGTTAATGAACAACATACGTAACTTCTCCATCATCGCCCACATCGACCATGGCAAATCGACCCTGGCCGACCGCATCATCCAGCTGTGCGGCGGCCTGTCGGACCGCGAAATGGACGCCCAGGTGCTCGATTCGATGGACCTGGAACGCGAGCGCGGCATCACCATCAAGGCCCAGACCGCGGCGCTGCAGTACAAGGCGCGCGACGGCCAGGTCTACAACCTGAACCTGATCGACACCCCGGGCCACGTCGACTTCTCGTACGAAGTCAGCCGCTCGCTGTCGGCCTGCGAAGGCGCGCTGCTGGTGGTCGACGCTTCGCAGGGCGTGGAAGCGCAGACGGTCGCCAACTGCTATACCGCGCTCGACCTGGGCGTGGAAGTGGTGCCGATCCTGAACAAGATCGACCTGCCGCACGCCGACCCGGACAACGCCAAGAAAGAAATCGAGGACGTGATCGGCATCGACGCGTCCGACGCCACCGTGTGCTCGGCCAAGACCGGGCTGGGCGTGGAAGACGTGCTGGAAACCCTGATCGCGAAAGTGCCGCCACCAAAAGGTGACCCGGACGCGCCGCTGCAGGCCCTGATCGTCGATTCCTGGTACGACCCGTACGTCGGCGTCGTGATGCTGGTGCGCGTGGTCAACGGCACCCTGCGTCCAAAAGATAAAATCCGCCTGATGGCCACCGAGTCGGTCAACCTGGTGGAAAACATCGGCGTGTTCACCCCGCGTTCGGTGTCGCTGCCACAGCTGACCGCCGGCCAGGTGGGCTTCATCATCGCCGGCATCAAGGAACTGACCGCCGCCCGCGTGGGCGACACCGTGACCCTCGCCAGCCGTCCGGCGCCCGAGCCGCTGCCGGGCTTCAAGGAAGTGCAGCCACAGGTGTTCGCCGGCCTGTTCCCGGTCGAGGCGAACCAGTACGATGCGCTGCGCGACTCGCTCGAGAAGCTCAAGCTCAACGACGCCGCCCTGATGTACGAGCCGGAAGTCTCGCAGGCGCTGGGCTTCGGCTTCCGCTGCGGCTTCCTGGGCCTGCTGCACATGGAAATCGTGCAGGAGCGCCTGGAGCGCGAATTCGACATGGACCTGATCACGACGGCGCCGACCGTGGTGTACGAGGTCGAGATGAAGGACGGCAGCATCATCCGCGTCGACAATCCGTCGAAGATGCCGGAACCGTCGAAGATCAATGAAGTGCGCGAGCCGATCGTCGACGTCAACCTGTACATGCCGCAAGAGTACGTGGGTTCGGTGATGACCCTGTGTAACGGCAAGCGCGGCATCCAGATGGACATGGCCTACCACGGCCGCCAGGTCAAGCTGCACTACGAGATCCCGATGGCCGAGATCGTGCTGGACTTCTTCGACCGCCTCAAGTCCACCTCGCGCGGCTATGCCTCGATGGACTACGAGTTCAAGGAAAACCGCGCGGCCGACGTGGTCAAGGTCGACATGCTGATCAACAGCGAAAAGGTCGACGCCCTGGCCATCATCGTCCACCGCGCCAACGCGCCGTATCGCGGACGCCAGGTGGCGGCCAAGATGCGCGAACTGATCCCGCGCCAGATGTTCGACGTGGCGATCCAGGCCGCCATCGGCGCCACCATCATCTCGCGCGAAAACGTGAAGGCGCTGCGCAAGAACGTCCTGGCCAAGTGCTATGGCGGCGACATCTCGCGTAAGAAAAAGCTGCTGGAGAAGCAAAAGGCCGGCAAGAAGCGCATGAAGCAGGTTGGCTCGGTGGAGATTCCACAGGAAGCCTTCCTGGCCATTCTCCAGGTGGAAGATAAATAATGAACCTGCAACCCATCCTGGGCAATTTTGCCCTGATCCTGTTCGTCTTGATGGTGATCACGGGCATCATCTGGTGCCTGGACACATTCTATTTGGCGAAACAGCGGCGCCGCGCCGCCGATGCCGCCCTGCGCGAGTACGATACGCGCAACGCCAAGCTGGTCGCGGATGGGATCAAGGTCGACCACAACGGCAACCGCGCGGCGATCGAGCAGGCCCACCTGCGCCAGCCGACCTGGATCGAGTATTCGGGCAGCTTCTTCCCGGTGATCGCGCTGGTGTTCATCCTGCGCTCGTTCCTGTGGGAGCCGTTCAAGATTCCGTCGTCGTCGATGGTGCCGACCCTGCTGGTGGGCGACTTCATCCTGGTGAACAAGTACACCTATGGCATCCGTCTGCCGATCATTAACAAAAAAATCATCCAGATCAATAATCCCCAGCGCGGCGACGTGATGGTGTTCAAGTATCCAAAAGACATGAACCAGGATTACATCAAGCGCGTCATTGGCGTGCCGGGTGATAAAATCACTTACGAGGACAAGCGCCTGACGGTCAACGGCAAGCCGGTCGAGTACACGGCGCTGGACGACTACCTGGACGATCAGCATCCGATCTACCACAAGCAGTTCGTCGAGAAACTGCCGAGCCCGGGCGGCTTGACCCAGCACCGCATCCTGAACACGGCCGACAAGCGCAATATCGACCTGGGCAGCGTGGACAACTTCCCGCTGCGCGAAAACTGCGAATACACCTACGACAAGTTCACCTGCGTGGTGCCGGAAGGGCAGTATTTCATGATGGGCGATAATCGCGACAATAGCGCGGACAGCCGTTACTGGGGTTTCGTGCCTGATCGCAATATCGTCGGCAAGGCCTTCGTGGTCTGGATGAACTTCAGCAATCCGAAACGTGTCGGCGGTATCCAATAACAAGGGGCGCGCATGGATCGCAGGAAGATAGTGAATAAGCAAGACGGTCTTTCCCTGTCCGGCCTGATCGGGGCGCTGGTCGTCATCGGCGTGGCCGGCATCTTCGCCATGCGCATGGTCCCGGCCTATATCGAGTACAACGCGATCAAGTCGGCGATCGCCAAGGTCAAGGACAGCGGCGGCAGCATCCGCGAGATGCAGCAAGCCTTCAACCGCCATACCAGCGTCAACGACGTCGAGGCCGTACGCGGCCAGGACCTGGTCTTCACCCGCATTGGCGAAGAAACGCAGATCAGCTTTGCCTACGAAAAGCGGCTGCCGTTGATGGGCAACGTCAGCCTGCTGATCGACTTTGCCGGCACCACCGACCCCAGCGGCGTGGTGGCCGAGGCCGACAGCACCGCTCCTTGAGCCTTTATAGACATACCGTGGCCTGCCCGGCCACGCACACGACATCGACAATGAATCTTCAGTTATTGCAAACGCGCTTAGAGTATACGTTCCGGGACATCGGGCTGCTGCAGCAAGCCCTGACCCACCGTAGCCATAGCAGTCTGCATAACGAGCGCCTGGAATTCCTGGGCGATTCGGTCCTCAACTGCGTCGTCGCTTCGGTGCTGTACGAACGTTTCGGCACGCTCGACGAGGGCGACCTGTCGCGCCTGCGCGCCAACCTGGTCAAGCAGCAGGCGCTGTTCGAGATCGCCCAGAAGCTCGACCTGTCGCAATTCCTGCGCCTGGGCGAGGGCGAGCTCAAGTCCGGGGGCTTCCGCCGGCCCTCGATCCTGGCCGACACCCTGGAAGCGCTGCTCGGCGCGATCTTCCTCGACAGCGGCTTCGACAGCGCGCGCGACGTGATCCGCGCGTTTTATATTCCGCTGCTGGAGACGGTCGACCCGGCCACGCTCGGCAAGGACGCCAAGACCCTGCTGCAGGAATTCCTGCAGGCCAAGCGTATTGCGCTGCCAACCTATAATGTGGTGGCCACCCACGGCGCCGCCCACAGCCAGGAATTCGAAGTCGAATGCCTGGTGCCGAAGCTGAACGTGCAGGTGTTCGGCCGCGGCGGTAGCCGCCGCGCGGCCGAGCAGGCCGCCGCCAGCCTGGCGCTCGACGCGGCCCAGAAGGCGCTGACCAAGACGCCCGGCGCGCGCAAGCCACGCCAGCGCTCGGCCCAGTTGAAACTGGCCGGCATCGGCACCAATCAGGGCGACGCCGCACCGGCCGCCCAAGCAGAACAACCAGGAACAGAAAAAGCATGAACGCCACTCCCGACAATTTCCGTTGCGGCTATATCGCCATCGTCGGCCGCCCGAACGTCGGCAAGTCGACCCTGATGAACGTCCTGATCGGCGCCAAGGTGTCGATCACGTCGCGCAAGGCCCAGACCACGCGCCACCGCATCACCGGCATCCAGACCCGCGACGACGCGCAATACATCTACGTCGACACCCCGGGCTTCCAGACCCGCCACGCCAACGCGCTGAACAAGACGCTGAACAAGACCGTCTCGAACACGCTGACGTCGTCGGACGCGATCCTGTTCCTGGTCGAAGCCGGCACCTTCGGCCCGGCCGACCAGCAAGTGCTGGACATGCTGCCAAAGAATGTCCCGGTGATCCTGGTCATCAATAAATCGGACCGCATCAAGGACAAGGCGGTCCTGATGCCGTTCGCGCAAAAGATCTCGGCCCTGTTCAACTTCGCCGCCATCGTGCCGGTCTCGGCCAAGCTGCGCTTCCAGGTCGATGCGCTGGAAACCGAGATCAAGCGCCACCTGCCTGAAAATCCGCCGGTCTTCGGCCCGGACGACATCACCGACCGCAGCGAGAAATTCCTGGCGGCCGAGATCGTGCGCGAAAAAGTGTTCCGCCTGCTGGGCGACGAACTGCCGTACACCAGCACCGTCCTGATCGAACAGTTCGAACAGGAAGGCAATCTGCGCCGGATCTTCGCCGCGATCCTGGTCGAGCGCGACACCCATAAATCTATGATCATCGGTAACAAGGGTGCGCGCCTGAAAGAGATTTCGACCCAATCGCGCCTCGATATGGAGAAACTGTTCGGCGGCCCGATCTATCTGGAAATCTGGGTCAAGGTCAAATCCGGCTGGGCCGACAACGAAGCAGGCCTGCGCGCTTACGGTTACGAGTAAGGGCGAGGGACGCTAGCCGCGCGCATGTCCAGCCACGACCAATTCATCGACGACCTGCCGGAGCAGGGCACGCCGGCCGCGGGCAAGCGCCCGCGCGCGCCGGGCCGCGATAGTCGCATCGTCGGCCAGCCCGGTTTCGTGCTGCACAGCTACCCGTATAAAGAAACCAGCCTCATCATCGACATGTTCACCCGCGACCATGGCCGGGTGGGGGTGGTGGCGAAGGGCGCCAAGCGCCCGTTCTCCAAGCTGCGCGGCGTGCTGCAGACCTTCCAGCCCCTCTCGGTATCCTGGAGCGGCAAGTCCGAGCTGCGCACCCTGATCGATGCCGAGTGGGTGGGCGGCATGCTGCCGCTGGAACGCACGGCGCTGCTGTGCGGCTTCTACCTGAACGAACTGCTCGTCAAATTGCTGGCGCGCGACGACCGCCATCCGGCCCTGTTCGACCACTACGTCTCGACCCTGAACCAGCTCGCCCACGGCGAACCGGCGCAAATCGTCTTGCGAAAATTCGAAAGAGCCTTACTTAAGGAAACGGGCGTGGCAGCCGATCTCGGCCGCTGCACGAACAGCCGCGCCCCGGTGGAGCCGGGCCGCGATTACGTGGTCGATCCGGAGCGCGGCGCGCGCGCGGCGGGCGCGGGCGAAGTCTGGCCCGTCGTGTTGGGCAAGACCCTGCTCGATATGGAGCGTGAGGACTATACTGATCCGGCGACCCAGGCGCAGAGCAAGCAATTGATGCGCTTCCTGCTGGCGCACCACCTGGGCGGACAGCCGCTCAATACGCGCCAGATTTTGATCGATTTGATGCAACTGTAAAAAGAACACTATGAGCTTCCTGCAACCCGCCGGCCAGGTGATCGACCTGGGCGTGAACATCGACCACATCGCCACCGTGCGCAATGCGCGCGGCACGACGTATCCGGACCCGCTGCGCGCCGCGCTGCTGGCCGAGCAGGCGGGCGCCGACCTGATCACGCTGCACCTGCGCGAAGACCGGCGCCACATCAAGGATGCCGACGTGCTGGCACTGCGTCCGTTGCTGGCCACGCGCATGAACCTGGAAGCGGCCGTCACCCGCGAGATGATCGACTTCGCCTGCCAGGTGAAACCGCAGGACGTGTGCCTGGTGCCGGAGCGGCGCGAGGAAGTCACGACCGAGGGCGGCCTGGATGTGGTGCGCTACTACAACGAGGTCGAGGCGGCCGTGAAGCAGCTGAAGGAAGAGGGCGTCCGCGTCTCGCTGTTCATCGATGCCGATGCGCGCCAGATCGAGGCGGCGGCCGCGGTCGGCGCCACCGTGATCGAATTGCACACGGGCCGTTATGCCGAGGCCGAAGGCGCTGAAGTGGCGCACGAGCTGGAACGCATCAAGCTGGGCGTGATTGACGCCGCGAAACGCGGCCTGCGCGTGAATGCCGGCCATGGCCTGCACTACACCAATGTGCAACCGATCGCGGCGATTCCGGACCTGCACGAGCTGAACATCGGCCACGCGATCGTGGCGCATGCGCTGTTCGCCGGCTGGGAAAACGCGGTGCGCGAGATGAAGGCGATCATGGTCGCGGCGCGCCTGGGCGTGACTTACACCGCGAAAGCCGGGGCTTGAATATGATCTACGGCATCGGCACCGACATCGTCCAGATCTCGCGTGTCGAGGCTGCCCTCGCACGCAGCGGCCCGCGCTTCGCCGAGAAAATCCTCGGCCCGCAAGAGCTGGAAAAATACCATGCCCGCAGCGCCAAGAACGCGGTGCGCGGCCTGCGCTTCCTGGCCACTCGTTTCTCGGCCAAGGAGGCGTTCTCGAAAGCCATTGGTCTCGGCATGCGCATGCCCATGACCTGGCGTTCCGCCCAGATGCTGAATGACCCGAGCGGTAAACCGATCATCGTCTGCAGCGGCGCCCTTGGCGACTTCATGCGCGAGCACCGGCTCAGCGCCCAGGTGACGATCAGCGACGAGGCCGACTACGGCGTCGCCTTCGTGATCGTGACCCAGGCGCCGTTGGCATCATCATCATTGGCAGAGTAATGTCCGAAGCAAAACCCGCAGCAGCTGGCAATCCATCCGTCGAACTCACCCCCGAACTGGCCGCGCGGCTCGGCCGCGAGCGCCTGTCGGAGGCGCGCGAGGAGATGCGCGCCGAAGCCAACCGCGAACTGAGCCCGAAGGTGGATGCCGACGTGCGCGCGCAAGTGCTGGCCGTCGTCAATCGCCTGCCGGGGCTACCCGGCGTGTACCGCTACTTCGATGCGGCCGACAACGTGCTCTACGTCGGCAAGGCGCGCAACCTCAAGAACCGCGTCTCGAGCTACTTCCAGAAAAACCTGTCGAGCCCACGCATCGCGATGATGGTGTCGCAGATCGCGCGCCTGGAAACGACGGTGGTGAGCAGCGAGGCCGAAGCGCTGATCCTGGAAAACAACCTGATCAAGACGCTCAAGCCGCGCTACAACATCCTGTTCCGCGACGATAAGTCTTACCCCTACATCAAGATCACGGGCGGCGAAGCGCCGCGCATGGCGTATTACCGCGGCGCGCTGGACAAGAGGAACCAGTACTTCGGTCCTTTCCCCAGCGCCTGGGCGGCCAAGGAATCGATCCAGCTGCTGCAGCGCGTGTTCAAGCTGCGCACCTGCGAGGACAGCGTCTATGCGAACCGCACGCGCCCCTGCCTGCTGCACCAGATCGGCCGCTGCAGCGCGCCCTGCGTAAAACTGATCGCGCCGGAGGAATACAAGCTCGACGTCGAGAACGCGGCGCGCTTCCTGCGCGGACGCCAGAGCGAGGTGATGGCCGACCTCGAGCAGAAGATGCAGGATTACGCGATGGAGCTCAAGTTCGAGCAGGCGGCGTCGGTGCGCAACCAGATCCAGGCGCTGTCGAAGGTGCTGCATGCGCAGAGCATGGAGACGACGGGCGACGCCGACGTGGACGTCATCGCGGTGGTGGTGCAGGGCGGACGCGCCTGCGTCAACCTGGCCATGGTGCGTGGCGGACGCCACCTGGGCGACCGCGCCTACTTCCCGAGCCACGTGGGCGAATCGCTGGGAGAATGCCCGATCGAGGTCGAGGTGCTGTGCGCCTTCCTGGCCCAGCACTATGCGGGCCAGTTCATCCCGGGCACCCTGATCCTGAACGTCGAATTCGACCAGCCCGAACTGATCATGGCCTTGCAGGAGCAGTGCGGCCACCGCATCAGCCTGGTGCTGCAGCCGGGCGGCCAGCGCCGCCAGTGGCTCGAGATGGCCTGCAAGGGCGGAGAAATCGCGCTGGCGCGGCTGCTGTCCGAGCAGGGCTCGCAACAGGCGCGCACGCGCGCGCTGGCCGATACCTTGCAGCTCGACAGCGAAGACCTGGATGCCCTGCGCATCGAATGCTTCGACATCAGCCACACGGCGGGCGAGGCGACCCAGGCGTCGTGCGTGGTGTTCCACCACCACCAGATGCAGAACGGCGAGTATCGCCGCTTCAACATCAACGGCATCACGCCGGGCGACGACTATGCCGCCATGCGCCAGGTGCTGACGCGTCGCTATGAGAAAGTGGCGGGCGGGGAAGGCGTGATGCCCGACATCGTGCTGGTCGACGGCGGCAAGGGGCAAGTGGAGATGGCGCGCCAGGTGTTTACCGAGCTGGGGCTGGACATCTCCATGATCGTCGGCGTGGCCAAGGGAGAAGGGCGGCGCGTGGGCCTGGAGACCCTGATCTTCGCCGACGGCCGCCCGGCCCAGGAGCTGGGCAAGGAATCGGCGGCGCTGATGCTGGTGGCCCTGATCCGCGACGAGGCGCACCGCTTCGCCATCACCGGCATGCGCGCCAAGCGCGCCAAGGCGCGCCAGGCCTCGCGCCTGGAAGAGATCGAAGGCATCGGCGCCAAGCGCCGCCAGCGCTTGCTGGCGCGCTTCGGCGGCCTGCGCGGCGTGATCGACGCGAGTGTCGAAGACCTGATGACGGTGGAGGGCATTTCGAGCGCGTTGGCGGAAGAGATTTACAGGCAGCTGCATTGAATGACCCCGTCCACCCTACGTTCAATCAACGGTGGGGTGGGCGGCTTGCCGTCTACGCGTTCAACCAGCATGCGAACTACCCGTTCTGCATCAATATTTCCATGCAGTCAACCCGAAACAACCGCCAACCGTTGAGCCGCCAGGCTCCGCGCCTCCCCATACAGATGAGTCAACTGGCCCAAACCAGCATACCCATGTAGACTAACGGCCAAGCATTTTTCCACGGTAATCAGCTCTCTCATGCCCTTCAATATACCGATTCTCCTGACCTGGTTACGCGTCGCGCTCATTCCCCTCGTAGTCGGATTGTTCTACTTGCCGGTTGACTGGATGACGCTCCCCGAGCGCAATCTCGCGGCGACCGCCGTCTTCATCATCGCCGCCGTCACCGACTGGTTCGACGGTTTCCTGGCCCGCCGCTGGAACGAAACCTCGGCCTTCGGCGCCTTCCTCGACCCGGTCGCGGACAAGCTGATGGTGGCCGGCGCGCTGCTGGTGCTGGTCCAACTGGACCGGGTGGACGCGATCATCGCCGGCATCATCATCGGCCGCGAGATCACCATCTCGGCGCTGCGCGAATGGATGGCCCAGATCGGCGCCACCCGCTCGGTGGCGGTGAGTTCGCTCGGCAAGATCAAGACGGCGGCCCAGATGACGGCGATCCCGATGCTGCTGTTCCATGACCGCCTGTTCGGCATCGACATCCACTTCTGGGGCGAGTACTTGCTGTGGGTGGCGGGCGTGCTGACGGTGTGGTCGATGTTCTATTATCTGCGCCGCGCCTGGCCCCTGATCAAGGAGAAGGCGGGGGCGATTTAATTTGTTTCGTGGCATCCTTGACGTACAGAATAGAATCTCTATAATGCCTGCCTGTTGCGACAACAACGCAACAGAATGAAAGACGAAGCGGGAGTAGCTCAGTTGGTAGAGCGCAACCTTGCCAAGGTTGAGGTCGAGAGTTCGAGACTCTTCTCCCGCTCCAAAGATTGCAAAGCTGTAAAGCGATCTTGGAAAAACGTCAAAGTTCTGTCATAATCGTTGTTCTGTACGCGGGAGTAGCTCAGTTGGTAGAGCGCAACCTTGCCAAGGTTGAGGTCGAGAGTTCGAGACTCTTCTCCCGCTCCAGGTTTTACGAGTTAAGTGGCAACACTCCTAAGCGGGAGTAGCTCAGTTGGTAGAGCGCAACCTTGCCAAGGTTGAGGTCGAGAGTTCGAGACTCTTCTCCCGCTCCAGAATTCAGGAAGATTCCTTCTTCCCTTGTTGATGTGTTTCATAACCGTTCACATCGATCAAGCGCACTATATCCTCTGGCGAGGTAGCAAAGCGGTTATGCAGCGGCCTGCAAAGCCGTCTAGACGGGTTCGACTCCCGTCCTCGCCTCCACAAATCAAGGACTTAGCCTGCATCAGGCTGGTTCACCAAGTGGTGAAACCTCCCGGCGCGGGAGGTTCACCTACCTCTGAAACGGCCAATTGGCCGTTACCTCCCGGATGCAGGCTTTGAGAGAGCTTAGCCATGGCATCCATCAAGCAGACCCCATCCGGCGCATTTCAACTGTGCGTCAAGAACAAACTCCTCCCGAAGACGCTGTGGGCGACGTTCGACACGCGCGATGCCGCTGAGCAGTACGGTGCTCAGCTTGAGGGCCTGCTGAAGCAGGGCATCGTGCCCTCGTCGCTTCTAGAGCGAGAGCCGCCAAAACCACAGAACTGGACAATCGGCCGCTGCATTGCCGAGTACCAGAAGCATAACGCTGTGCCAGAGTCCGACGTCAAGCTCCTCGATACGGTCCGTCCCAAGCTCGCCTTGCTCGCGACAGGTGCGCTCAACTACGATTGGGCTGAGTCTTGGGTTGTGTCGATGAAGCGTGTCGACCATCTGGCGCCTTCTGTCAGCAGCGGTTGTAAACTGATACAGGCAGCGATTGAAAACTGATACACCATTTTGAGAAGATGGCCGCTTTGCGGAGCGGCCTTGAAACCCA
>NZ_JH992923.1:549154-642553 GCF_000315425.1 Massilia timonae CCUG 45783
TGGGCTGAACACGGACGGTGTTCGGCGACGGCGGTGTATCAGTTTTAAATCGCTGGGACGACGAAATCTGTATCAGTTTTCAATCGCCGTTGACACCTTCCACCATCCGCCACCGTCACGGCGCCCTTGCACGCTGCTTCGACTGGATGACGCGAAAGCATCCGGAGATCATGGCGCAAAATCCGCTGCGCTTGCTCAAGCGCGGTTT
This sequence comes from Massilia timonae CCUG 45783, assembly GCF_000315425.1. Lineage (GTDB taxonomy): Bacteria > Pseudomonadota > Gammaproteobacteria > Burkholderiales > Burkholderiaceae_D > Telluria > Telluria timonae. The sequence continues at coordinate 549,363 of NZ_JH992923.1, forward strand.
CTCGACTTACACGCCTGAAGACACTGCCTTGCTAGCGCAGGACGGCAAGCAGCCGCGGTTTGACATCGAGCGCGACCGACGTCTGGAAGAGGGGGAGGAGGCCGCCATTCTCAAGATGTTTGAAGAGGGTAGCGAGGAACGCCTCTTCTTCATCCTGGCGTTGGAAACGGCGATGCGCATGCGCGAGTGCTACACCTTGTACGTCGACCAAGTGAATCTCCAGAAGCGGACTATTCATCTGGAGCGCTCGAAGAACGGCGAAACACGACAGGTGCCACTCTCGTCCGTAGCGCGCGAAGTGCTCGACAGCTTCATACGCGAACATCAGGCCGAGATCGCTGCACGTGACGGAAGGCTTTTCAGTTTCTGGAACGGTGACCTCGCCATACGCAACCTCGACCGCACGACGGCGGATGTGTCGCGCCGGTTCCGCATTGCGTTCACAGATGCTGGTGTCCAAGGACTTACGTTCCACGATCTGCGGCACGAGGCGACATGCCGGCTGTTCGAGCGAACTACGCTTTCGGTAGTTGTCAACAAAGATGTCGCGTCAAGTCATGCGGCTTTTCTTAATTGCTCTGGCGGTTTCCGTTCCGGATTCAGCCAGACTTCATCGTTCAATTCCCAGTCCCGAGTAGCCCCACTCCAGCGCTCCGGATGGCGTTGCTTCGCAGCCTCGTAGATCTGCTTGCGGTGGTTCAGGATCGCCGCGTCCCTGCCGTCATGGCGCTGCGCAGGCGTCACGAATTTCAGGCCGCTGTGCTTGTGCTGATGGTTGTACCACTGCACAAATGACAGCGTCCATTGCCGCGCCTTTTCGATACTTTCAAACGGCTTGCTCGGATAGTTCGGCCGGTATTTGCAGGTCCGGAACAGTGACTCGGCGTAGGCATTGTCGTTACTCACACGAGGCCTGCTGAACGACGGCATGATCCCCAGCTTTTCTAACGTCGCCAACATTGTGGAGCCTTTCATCGAACTGCCATTGTCCGAGTGGAGCACCACCTCACGCCCGGCCAGTCCCTCGGCCAAGCTGGCCTTGTGCATCAGCAGCGATGCCATTTCAGCCGACTCGGCGACATTCACTTCGTGCCCGACGATCTTGCGGCTGTAGACGTCAAGTACCATGTACCAGTAAAAATACAAGCCCCGCACTCCGGTCGGCAACCACGTGATGTCCCACGCCCACAAGCGGTTCGGCTCGGTTGCGCAGTGGCTCGTGACGACCCTTGTGCTTGGCTTCTTTGCGCGGCCGCGGTGATGCTGCTGCTTCTCGTCTTTCAAGATCCGGTAGACAGTCGATTCTGATGCCAAATACTCGCCTCGATCAGCCAAGGTCGGCACGATCTGACTAGGCGGACTGCTGGCAAATTCAGGGCTGTTGGCAACCTCCAGAATTCGCTGGCGCTCGTCTTCGCTCAGCTTGTTGGCCGGCGCCACGCGGCGGCTGCCTTTTCGTCCGTCAACCTGGCCGTTATCGCCGTCACCGTCGCGCATCCAGCGCTGATAGGTGCGAAGGCTGATCTCCAAGGCGCTACAGGCCTGTGCACGCCGACACCCGCCGTCGACGGCTTCTTCAACCAGTGCAATCACCTGCTGGCGATCTGGAGTGCCGATCAATCGTCCTCGGGCTCCCCCCAGATCGCCTGGGCTTTTTTTCTGAGAATGATCAGCGCCGCTGCCTCTGCCAGTGCCTTCTCTTTGCGCTGCAAATCCTTCTTCAACTGCTTGATTTCTTTGCGGTCGCTTTTGCTTTGCTCGCGCAGCTCCCGGTTGCGCTCGGCCGGTGCTTCATTGGCCTGCTGACAGGCCTCGCGCCATTCGGCAACCTGCTCGACGAACAAGCCTTTGCCACGACAGTATTGAGCCAGTTCCGCCTCGTTCATGTGTGCCGTTTCCAGCACCACGCCAAACTTGTCGGCCGACGACCACACGACCGCATTCTTTCCATTTCCCGGCACCGGCACTCCCTGAGACTGTAGATTTCGTCGCCAAGTATAAAGTGTCTGTTCCGAGATGCCGCTCTCCTTCGCCAGGGCCGATACCGGCCTGTTCTCCGGTGGCATCATTTGCCGAAGAATGGCTTCCTTGCGTTCTGCTGGGTACTGATTCACTGCGCGTCTTTGCTCCGCCCCCGGATGGATTAAAGTGATTCAAGTGACGCGACATCTATCCTGACAGAGGGGGCTTTCCGACGTGCTCATCGCAAAGATCACGGGACATCGTGATCCCCGTATGTTGAAGCGCTATGCCAGTCTGCGGGGGAGCGATCTGGCGGCGCATCTCTGGTAAGCAGTAGTGGAGAGTGCATGCGAACAGAGCCCACAGCCTGGTCAAGGCATCCCTTTGGGTTACTGGTATGGCTGAGGCTCGGATCAGTATGCGATTCTGCCTTTTGGACTAACCGGCCTTGTCATGACAGGTGTGCACTGCTTTGAGGAAGCACATAACCGACCGCAGCCCTTAGCCTAAAATTGGTTTTGGCGAGGTAGCAAAGAGGTTATGCAGCGGTTTGCAACGCCGCCTAGACAGGTTCGATTCCTGTCCTCGCCTCCAATTTCCCCGAAAACCCCTTTGAAGGCGGGGTCTTTTTTCGTCTACCCTCATTTCTACCCCGCATCGCTAAACCGGCTCAATTTTGACGCCGCGAGGGAGACTCTGTTGCCTTTGGGCCAGTTCTTCCTCACCCCAACTCACTGCTCGTGCATTGATCTAAATCGGCTTGGCAAACGATCTGGCCTTGATGCGCTCGTAGAGGACTGTACGCTTGATGCCGACTAGCTTGATGACGTCCGGCAGGCGCAGGAAGCGTTTAGATGCATTCATTAAATTTCGATATCAACTTTCGAAGTGATCTCCGGTCCTTCAATCGCAGGCGCGTACGCGTCGGAGGTGCCTCGCGCTGCGGCCTCGGCGGCTGCAGCAGCGGCCGCAGCGCCGGCGTTGCGAATGAATGGCTAGCCGGGCCTGCGCACCAAGCTGCTTGAGCGCGACACGGCCGCCCTACGAAAGGAACAGGAACATGCTGAATCGTTGGAGACTGCTCAGCGCGGTGTGTGCACTGGCGTTGACCGGCTGCGCTGCTCCGCAGGGCCAATACCAGGCGCCGCTCCGGTCGGTGGTGGAACCGCTGCCGCCGGAACTGAGGCCGAAGGAGAAGGATCGGCAATAATGTCGAAAGTTGCTGCAGAGATTCTCGGCGACGCCGCAAACGTTGCGGGACTCGTGCGGCGATACGAGCGGGTCGTCGAGCGCTCGGAGACATGCAGGGCCGTGAACGCCAAATGAGCAGCCTGGACCTCAACGCCCACACACACGAGGGCACGACCCACATGTGCGCGATCCACCGCGGCGCTGGCGACGAGACGCCCCTGCAGCTGATCAGCGCACAGGAACTTGCTCGGCTCCAGCAGATCGAAGCTGCCTATCTGGCCATGCAGGAGCGGAAGAACGTGACAATGTAACAGGCTAGAATTTTTTGTATCCTGATGACTCATTTGCGTCTTTCTGCGTACAATACCATTCATGGCCGTTGCAAAATTAAAATCATCAGAGATTGTCGACAAGCTCAACAAGGTTCTCGATCAGGGGAAGTACGCTGATCCAAGCACCTTCGCAATGAGATCAATCCTTCGGGATTGCGAACAAGTGCGCGCTGTTGATGCAGCTAAAGGCTGGTCCCTGCTCGGGTGCTACTATGCCCTGTTGGGAGATGCCGACCAGGTGGATAGGTGCTTTCGTGCATCACAAGGTCTGCAAGACTTGACGATGGCATGTGGTAATTACCATACGAATGTGACAAATTTGGGATTTTTTTTCCGCGCGCATGAATTTTATAAAGCTCGCGGGAATCCAGAGGGTGGAAATTTCTCGACTCTTTCGATGATCGCATTCCTGTCGGGGTCCTTCGAAACATTCGTTTCATACTACGATCGGGCGGCCGCTATGAATATGGAATTGCCTGTTTATCCGATTGAGAAAGCAAGACAAGTTGTAGCAGTACTATCGGCTGCCGGCTGGACCGACGAGAAGGTCACAAAGCATTTGGATGCTGCCGGCCTTGTTCTTAGACGCCATCGAATGCTTTTCTCCGAAGACGCGCAGATTGATGTCGTTGACGAGCCAGGAGTGTTCCAAGGGGTGACTTGTGCGCTCCCTGTAAAGCTTGACGCCGAAGAGGTTTTCGAACTCAACATGGAACTTGCTGCAACGGAAGAAGAGCTTGGAGTTGAGAAATCACCTGTATTCGACGTAATGTTTTTGCCGTATGACCTGTAGTCCAGACGCGCTTCTCGCGGCCGCGAAAGCACTGCATGATATTGCGAGTGATGAGGCGTTTTATCGCAGTGCAACGAATAGGCTCTATTACGCGAGCTATCATTGCTGCAGGGCGTATAACGCTGCGCTTCCGATTGCGCCGATTCAGGGCAATGGCGTGCATGAGCAGCTGATAAATCAGCTGACCTTTCCAGCGAAAAAGCTCACGGCGAATGGACGCCTCCGCGCTACAGCAATCGGGAAATACCTCCGATCGCTCTGCACTCAGCGGGCGTTAGCTGATTACGGTATGGACTCGGAATTCAGTAAAGAGCAGATGGATCAGGCGCTCCGAACTGCCGAGATGATTTTTTCTGCAACGAAGGTCAAGAAAGGTCTACTCGAGGAAGAGCAGCAGGCTAACAACGCCTAGGCCTGCCCCTGAGTTCATGATTGACCAGTCTGACGACGAATACCCGCCCGAAGCCTACATCGCCCCGCGGTTAATGGATCTGCTCGAGCTCTTCCGCGATATGCCGGCGCCAGTGCGCGAGCGGTTCCTCCGCGAGTCGCAGCGGGTCGCCGCGCTGCCGCCCGAGGTTCAGGCGTCACTGACCCGGGGAATGATGATGTACATGCTCGAGAATGACGTCGACCTGCCGCGGCATTAAGAGCCTTGACGTAATTCAGGGCTGTAGAACTTCGCTGATTTCCTCCACGCCGCTCCGCTGGCCTGAGCCGCACGCGGCGGGCAAACTCGATCGGCAGGTCCAGCCGTGCCAGCGCGCGGGCGCCAGCCGTAACACCGCGAGATGCGCCGTGTTGATGGCGAGGCCGATATGGAAAGCCGTTCGGCGGTTGGGTCTGATACGCATGCCGTGGTTGTGGGGCCGAACCGACTTGGCTGAGCCGGATCAGCGAATTTCGCCGACCGAGTAACTCCTCCTGGCCGGCTACTTCAGCGGCCAGAACCACGTTTCTGCGCTCGACCAGTAGCAGCTAGTCCCGCATGCGCTCACGCCGCCGATCAGAGGCCCCACGATGTCAATATGCCCTCCGTCATACACGCCTGGCGTCAAGCGGAAGAACGACACGATGCCGCCGCGGTTCCCGATCCTCATGATCGATTCCGGCCCTCTGTATTTCTCTGGCTTGCCGAGCATAGACGGCAGCGATAGGATCGCTGAAAGCTTTGCCTGCCCGGGTTCGACTTTCTTCCCCTTGTGCGGATCTGTCTTGATGGGGATGCGGCCATCAGGAATTGTGACGCTCGAGCGGATCAGGGCCACGCTGACCCGGATCGCGCAGGTGTTTTCGTAAGCGGGGTTCTTGATCAAGTCATCCCAACCGAGCTGGCGAAACAAGGTTTCGCGATCCACGTCGCGCTTGCGCGGATAGTGCTTCATCAGATCGTTGAACGAGATTTTCAGCATGGCTATCTCCCAGCGGGGCATGGGAAGCGCGCGGCGTACAGGCGCACCAGTTCATCGGCAGCGCTCCCCGGCATCGTGCCAGCACGGTTGCGCAGCTCGGCCCATATCCGGTCATCGACCTCCGTTGGCTTCATGCCTGGTGGCGCGCACCAGAGCTTGCCCTGCGTCGCGTCGACCACCCCCGCCTGATACCCCTCCGCGTAGCGCTGTGCGTAGGCGGCGTCCGGACGCTGGGCTTGCCCAGCCACCTGCGACACGAAGTCATTGCCAGACAGGTGCCAAGGGAACACGCCCAGCGGGCGGGCGGCAGCGCCACAGGCCACCACTAGGGTGAGAAACAGGGCGGCGCGTTTCATGCTGCGACCCGGTTCGAGGACAAGTCCCAGCCCCCCGCCGTGTTGCCGCCGCCGCCGCCGCCGATCTTCTGCTTGGCGTACTTCCACCGGACCTTCGAAAACTTCAGGCCCAGGCTCTCACTCGGGAAATCGCCGCCGGCAAAGCTGGGGGCTACGTGTGCGATCAGCACGTTTTCGAGCTCGACCTCGAAATACTTCACTGGGTTGCCGTCGCCGTCAGCGCGCTGCATCTCGAGCTTCGCCTTTGGGATAGTCTTCCCGCACGCACACAGCTGCGCAAGCAAGGGGGACGCCATGTCGACCAACTTGCTGATGTTGATCTCGCTGAGTTCGCATCGCTCCGCAGTGTGGCCGCCACCAGTCGATGCCGTTGCGCTTCGCGGCTGCGTGACAGACCAATGCACGGATGTGCATTCGATCCAGTCCTTATGCTTGTCGTCGGTGGATTCGCCCTTGACGCCGTCGATCTGCAGATAAAAGTCTGCTGCCATGATGCCTCCTTGTAGTGGTAAGGCATCGTCGCAGAGTTGGGTTTACGGCAAGTTGGCGGCTGTCAACGCTCGACCAGCGCGAGATCAAGCCTGCGCCACCGCTCGGGCTCGGCCAGCACCCGCGCCGCTACCTCGGCCGGCATACCGCTGACCGCCAGCATCCAGGATGCCCCAGCCAAGAGAGCGCCGGTACCAGAATCTGGGGGCAGGTCGACCGGCAGGCAGTGATGTATTGGTGCGTGGCGTCATCCCGAAACGGTACCGACGCTCCAGTGGCAAGGTTGTCACCGCACTCGCTCCGGCGTGGCCGCTGCAGGCAACGATCGAACTGGTGCTGCAGCTTCGTGAGGTTTATTAGAACGCGGCTTTTGGTCGAGCCCCAATTCGGGCAGGAGAGGGAGAGACTTTCTGCGCCTCGGGCGGCGGTCAGACGAGGCGTCTACAGCCTGCAAGGTAGGCCCGGCAGCATGCTGCCTACGCCGTTCGGCGGCCTCCTTCGCCGATTGGGCGTTGACGAAGTCGAGAAGCTTTTGGCCCGTAAAAATCCAGCCCTTTCCGATCAGCGTGCCACACAACTCGCCGCTGCGGGCATACTGAGCGATGGTGTCAGGCGTCGCATGCAGTTCTCGCGCCGCCTCCTCGAGTGAATAAATAGCGTTTGGTTCCATTTTGTTGGCTTATCCAAAAGGTCTTTCAAGCTGCGAGATACCCGGCGTCCATCGCATCTGATACCAACTGCAGCATTCGGTTGACGCCGCCTCCACCCAGGTCATGCTGTTCAGAGCGGCATAACACCATATTTTCCAGAGCGACCGTAAGGGTAGGGCTGCTCCAAGGCTTGGCAAGAAAGCCTGGCACTGGAGCATCTGCCTCTTGGAGGACGCGGCGCTAGTGCGGACGCGTTGATTACCAAGACAGGGGAACGTTCGCCGCATACCAGTCCACTTCAATAGCGCAGTGATCAAGACATCAGCACAGTCTGGCTTGCCTGGGGTCTCCGGGCTCTGTCGGCACGCTGGCGGCGCCAGATGCATGGACAGGATCCTGCCCCGAAGGCGCCTCGCTCTCTCGGCTATTCCCGGCCCGGCGTCTGGTCGTCTTTGGAGTGCGCTCAGTAGCCATGCTGGCTTGTCCATCACGGCTTCCGTCGCCGCAGGCCACGGTTTGGGGTGATGCGGCTTCCTTCAGCTCGGCGAGCCGCGCTTCCAGTATTTCTCTCTGCGCTTTCAACACGGCTGCATCCTGCTCGGCCCTCACGCAGGCCTGGCGCTGTGCTTCGAAGTCGACACGCAGCTGTCGCAGTTCGTTCTCAAGTGAGGCATGCCCTTCAAGGCGCGCTTGGACCTTGCTCAGCTCAAGCCTTGCCAGCTCTGATTCGCGACGCTCCACAGAGGCTTCCTCGCGCGCGCTGCTCAGTTCTTCCAGCAGCCGCGTAATCTGGCCATCCTGTTTGGCGCGGAACGTGGCCTGATCTGCCAGCTCGGCCTGCAGTTGGCGTACCAGATTGGTTTGTTCTTCGTTGTCGGCAATGAGGTCGGCCAAGTCGCGCTTGGCTTGTTCGACCTGCTGTATGAGCTCGCCGTTGCTTCGGCAGACCTCCTCGTCGATGAATTTGAAGACCACGCGCTGAATTTCCGGCGAAAGAATGCGGATCACTGACTGACCGCTTCCCTGTCTGGATCGCCATTCGACGACGTGGCGTTGGATGGTAGCCAGGCTACCTGTGTTGCCCAGCATCGAGCGGAGCAGTTTGGCCGTTGGGGTGAGCCCTTCGGCCTGCATCTGCTCCGCCGCTGCGGCGACCTGTTCATACATCACTGTTGTAGATCGACCCATGGTGGTCTCCTGTTACGTAATACTGGCGGTACGTTACGTTACGATTCGTGGTGCCGGCGCTGGCGCTATGAACCGCCATCGGCCACGTAGCAGACGGCGTTTTGCTAGCTAGGATCATCGTCATCATCACTCTCGCGCGGTTTTTTGCGGGTACCAAGGTACGCGCCCGAAATCCCGGGACGGCCGTGGCCGAGCTGACGCGCCACCTCCAGGTACGCTGCGTTCATCGTGTGGGCGTCGATGCTTCCACCGCGGATGGGTGGTTCTACGTTCGCGATGTCGAGATACAGGTCGGCAGCAAAATCGTGGCGTAGCGAGTGCGGTGTTACGCCAAGCTCGCGCCGCGTCACACCGACCGCGCGCAGGACGTCCGAGAAACGTCTCAGTGCCTGCTTGAGCGTCAGTCCAGGGCGACCGATATGGCCGTGATGGCGGGCGAGCGCCTTGGCCTTGGCGAGCGCCACGCGCTGATCCTCGTTACGGATCGCGGTGAAGCGCAGACGTCCTCCCTTTGTGCCCCGCTTGATGCGCAGGAACGCCAGATAGGGGGTGTCACCGGCCGACGCGGGGAGGGCGTGCGCAGGCACTTCTGCCAGGCGCGGAGCCAGCATCACGGCCTCCTTCCTGCGTAACCCGAAGGCAATCATCACCTCAAGCTGCACCCCGACGTATTCATCGTACGCGGTCACCTTTTCCAGCACGGCCGCCTTGTCGACGCCGTTTCCGCTGAAAGTGCGATCGCGTGTGGCACAGAGCTGGCGGCTTACCAGTTCCGCGGGCGCGTATGCCTCGGCGCTCCGCACCAGGCCAGGCTTGCCGATCCACCCAGCGAAGGTGCGCAGAAACGACAACTGTCAACGGCGATTGAAAACTGATACAGATTTCGTCGTCCCAGCGATTTAAAACTGATACACCGCCGTCGCCGAACACCGTCCGTGTTCAGCCCATTTCTGCAACATCGCTCCCCCTCATCATCCCGGCCTGTCGCTGGTGCTTCAGCCGGTAGCTCTCACCTGCAATCGGCACGATATGCGCATGGTGCAGCAGCCGGTCGAGCAGGGCCGCGGTGAGCGTCGTATCCTGCGCAAAGGTCGTGTCCCATTGTCCGAACGGCAGGTTACTGGTCACGATCAGGCTGCTGCGCTCATACAAGGCCGCGATCACCTGGAAGAACAGGTTGGCCTGTTCCCGGTTCATCGGCAAGTAACCTATCTCGTCGATGATCAAGAGCCGATATGCCTTGATCGCGCGGTGCATCACCGCTTTCAAATTGTTCTGCGTATGCGCCGTCGTCAGTGCCAGCATGAGGTCGGCCGCCGTCGTGAAGCGCGTCTTGATGCCGGCCTGCGTGGCCTTGTAACCCAGTGCCATCGCCAGGTGCGTTTTGCCTACACCGCTCGGCCCGACCAGTACCACGTTCTCATGCCGCTCGACGAATCCCAGGCCGGCCAGCTCCTCGACTTGGCTGCGCTTTACGCCTTTGGCGAAGTCATAGTTAAATTCGTCCAGCGTCTTCACCACGGGGAATCCTGCCAGACGGGTCATCGTGTTTTGCTTGCGCACGTTGCGCCCAGCTGCTTCCTCCCTCAGCAGCCCCTCCAGGAAGTCGCTGTAGGCCATCTCCTGTTTCGCTGCTTTCTGGGTTGCGGCGCCGTAGCCCTGTGCCACGAACGGCAGGTTCAGGCTCTCGCACAACGCCGCGATACGCTCATGCTGCAGGTTCATGCCGCCACCCCTTCCGATACCCGCACCAGCAGCGCGTCATACACCTGCAACGGATGCTGTACCGGAGAAGGTTGCGCGATCCGCTCCACCACTGCTGCCGGCCGCGGCGCCGCAGGTGCTGCAGCAGCCGGCTGCGGCCTGGCTGCCGCGATGTCCGCCCGCCACGGTGCCGGCAGCGCTTGCAGGTGCTCCACTTCCCGCTTCAAGGCTTCGGCTGGCGGTTCTCCGGTCGTGCCGTGGATGCGCGCATTGGCCACTTCGCGCAGCCAGTGGGCCACCTCGACGTTGGCCGTCACGACGTCGAGCTTCTGGCCGCTCTGTGCCAGCCGGCTCGCCAGCGGCACATAGAACGATCGGCGCAGGTAGCCGTTGAACCGCTCGACCTTACCCTTGGTCTTGGCCCGGTACGGCTGGCACAGCTTGATCACGAAGCCGCTATGCCTGGCATAGTCCAGGAAGCCGGCGTGGAAGCGGTGCTCGCCCTCACCGTACGCATCGCGCTCCAGTACCACCGTCTTCATATTGTCGTACAGGACCCGCCGCGTCACGCCGCCGAACGCTGCAAAGGCGCGCTCGTGGCAGGCGATCAGGGTATCCACCTTCATGTTGTTGACGAACTCCACGTAGCTGGCCCGGCTAAAGCCGAGCGTCGCGCAGAACGCGTGCAATGGCGCGCTGCCTTTACGAAATTCGACCCAGTCCACCTGCAGCTGCTCACCCATCGCCGTCTCGAAACGCACCACCGGATCGGCGGGAGGCGCCGGGCGCAAGGTGCGCACGAAGGCCCTCAACTGGCTCATGCCGCCCTCGTAGCCGCGCGCGGCAATCTCGCGGTACAGCACGGTGGCTGGAATCACGTCGGGCTGAGCAGCTTGCTGCCGATCCCTCAGGTACTGCTCGAACTGCGCCAGCTTCGTCTGGCGTTTGACTTTGCGTTCGTACTTCGGCACGGCCTCCAGGGCCAGGTGCCGGCGCACCGTGTTCACTGCACAGCCTACCTCGGCGGCGATCTGCCGAAGGCTTAACCCATGCTTCTTCAGTAGTTGGATTTCCACGTACACCTCTTTGGGTTTCAAGGCCGCTCCGCAAAGCGGCCATCTTCTCAAAATGGTGTATCAGTTTTCAATCGCTGCCTGTATCAGTTTACAACCGCTGCTGACAACAACTGTTGCTGAATGTATGCGGCACTGAGTGGGACAGTGCGTGGCTTCAGGTTTACATTGCGCTGCTCTAGCTCCCTAACGAACTCAGGTTCCGCAGTCCAGTAGGCGATTAATGCGCGTACATGGCGCTCACCGAGGTTCCTTGGCATGACTTTCAGTCCCATTTGCCACAGTTGCCCAAACATACGAAACAGGCCGTCCGCACGGGCTTCTCTTGAACGGTGCGAAACCACTTTCTTGCGGGTCGCATGCTGTCCGTTGTGCTTGTCGAGGGTATCCTTCAGCTCGCCCTTCCAGTTCTCGCGCTGCCGTTTCGCCATTACCAATCTCCTAAGCGTGTGGATGCGCCGGCATGGTACCGCCCGCGCGCGCCGGCAAAACGCGGGTGGCCAGGGCAGAGAAGACCGTGCGCGCCGCCCTGGATGCGCGCACGGGGATAGAGGTTTGCCGCAGTGCGGCTAGGGAGCTTAAAAATGAGCGGCCACAAGCAGGGCTGGATTTCTCCGGGCCGAGCATGTCCCTTGCAGGCGCGAAAGAAGCTTCGCGGACAGACTGCCGTAGGCGGCAGGTGCTACAGACGGATGACGAATTGCGCCGTCGCTATCCAGGTCAGCCCTCCCATCGGGCTGCTGACGGCTACGTAACGACCACGCCTGCTGGCCTCTGGGACCAAGCAGGACGCGGCACCAAAGGTGACGCTACGCTGCAATACGTTTTGCTCTAGGCAATGATGTTGAGAACTGCCGGTCTGGCCGGCAGGCGCGAGGTCTAGCCTCGACGCTAATATCCGCAGGCCATGGACGCGTTGCGCAACATGGACGGGATCATGACGGCTCAGTAGCGAGCTGACCAATAGGAAGCTCGCGCGCTGAACCTGGGACGATATGAAGGCTTTTGGAGAGGTGCTCTTAGAACCCCTGCGATGGGAGTGACTACAGTATTTCAACAACCCGGTAGACAGCGCCTATATTGGCTATTGATTCCACGCGGTTGAGACTACATCGAAATGTACGTGCTAGCCTATCGGGAAGACTTTTGGAAGGGGGCTTCTACAACCCCTACTAAGGCAACACTAAGTAAAAAATACGCCTAAAGGTTGGCAATACCTGACTGCCGGTACTTTCACTCGAATAAAGAATGGGTGACTGGGCTATAGGATTTGCAGACCCGAAGGACAGCCAGTGATATGAAATCCAGCCTGAGTAACGGCCGCGAGATTTAGTTGCTGCAATTTGCCCATGCCTGCCACAGGTTATAGTCTTGGCCGCGCAACTAATTGCTTGGTAATAAGTTTAACGACGGGAAGTCATGTGTTAACTAAAGGAAAGTTGATGATCTCAAATTGATGCTTCGTGAATTAGTGAAAAGGAAAGATAGACGGGTTGCTTAGGATTAAATTGGGCATCGCTTAAACAGTGCCGCCAGCAAAAGACCTTCTTTATCGCGTGCAGGTATCGGGTGCTCCGCCATTTTTTTAGGGGGAATGGACCCGCCAAAAATCAAGCAAGACAATTACATAAAAAACATCATAGGCAGACACTGTCAGGTGGTCAAGCACTTAACTCTTCAGTATGAAGATCAATTGATATTTCTCAGTAGTTCCAATACATAGTCCGTCATTCCCCGCGCGCGGAGCTGTCACGAGCGGTAGGTCCATCACCCTGCATCCGCTTGGCGGCCAGCCACGTATCAGAGGTACTTTAGCTGACGCCGGCTCCATAGGGACGCTAACACCGGATTTCTCACTTCGTAAATAAATTCGCTGTCAATCCGCATTTATCAAGCACTCCGGCAGACTTCAGAAACAAGTGGCGTACTTGGCTGCAATATCGTTTCTTTCAGTTTGGCAAGAGCTCGCTGATATTGCCGTGTGGTTCCATTCCCAGTATTGGCGTTCGGCGTGCTATAAGGCATTTCGGGCAGAACGAGACCATATCTTGGCGCGCGTACCTGTCCAGCCTCAGGAAATGTTCATGGAGTACCGTTGGTACCGTCGCGGAAAGAATAATATGTCCGCCAAACAAGTGGCCGTGTTGTCTAGACAGCGCGCCTGAGCTCGACAAGGAACGGGCATAGATTGCCGTTGAACGTCAAGGCTTGGGTATCCACTACCTTAAGCGGCCAGACTGGCCGCCGTACCAAAGTTCGCTCCGACGCGTTGCCCAAGTGAACCGCCTTGGATTCATAAGTTATGGTGTTCATATGGCAGCAATGGATATGCTTGATCCACAAGCAACGTGCGGCCCGAGCGCGGCCGTTACCTGGTTCGCTACAGCAGTCACTTCCCGAGGTTGCGACTTTACGTTTCCATTCTCCAAGGCGATCCTGACGATGCTTTCCGAGATCTGCACAGCGAGCCTCCATGGTGCGCTGCTGAAACGCCATTAACCCCATTGAACGACTACTTTGGAGCAGGGCAGAGGCTGGCCTACAAGAACATCCGGTGAATTTCTGAGCATGGTGCGCTCGCTTCAGCTCCGTATCAGAGGTATTCGGTCTGGCGTTACTTCCTAGGGCGAATCAGGCTGGCAAACGTGCCTCGTCAATCAATCCACTATCAACTCGCATTTTCCAGCGCTTCTTGTGGCCTGGCTGGCGCTGCCCGATGCTGGCAGCCGGCAACTCAGAAAAGGCAACAGAACTCAATCATGTTCAGTTGAGAGACCTGACTATTGATCTCCTATCATTGCGCCGAGGTCTGCTCGAACTTGGTCGAAGAGCTTCTCCACATCCTCGCCCTCCTCAGAAATGTAGGCCATCGCGAGCAGGGCAACCGGATGGACCCCCAATACCGAGGCAAGCTGCTCAAGCTTGTCGATCGTAGGTGACTTTATGCCTCGTTCCAGGCTGCTCAGGTAGGTCCTGCTGGAGACTGTCGAAAAGTCCTCTTGTGTGAGTTCGAGCCGCTTCCGTGCGTGTTGAAGACCTCGGCCGAACCGTTCGCGTATCGTCATTTCGTGTCCTATCAGAAAGACACGATGTACTCACAATGAACACTATTGGGCTACAATCTATAGGATTCGTCGTGTGCAACTATTTTTAGCTAGATTATGGCCTCAGGCGGTAAACACTATGCGAAGTCCGTTGATGGTCACCTCACGCGATCTCCGATGGAAAATGAAGGAAGGTAATGCCTCTTATCGAATACACCTGCCTCGTCGAGGCAAGTGAAGCAATCCATGTAATCAAGCCAGACGAGCCTGGAGCGAACGACAACCAATATGTCCTCATCTTCGAGGGTGTACGAGACTGGTCGCTAGCATGTATCACCGGCGACTGGGAGTGGCAGTCGGTAGCTGAATGCATGAGCATGGCTGCAGGCTACCTGGCTGATCCTGCTGGCCCAAGAACGAAAACCTTTGCTGTCGGCAGCAGGGCTCACGCGCGAGCTCCTGAAGCCGATTTCTGTATTGGTGCCGAAGTCCAGATGGCGAAGGTGCTGCCATCTTCCGGGGACACTTATGGTCGGCTGACGATCAAGCTCGAACCAGACTCGCAAGAGCCGTTTTTCCTGGTACGTAGTTGGAAAGGGATGGATGATCGAACCTTTCGAATCTACAGAACGGATGAGGAACTTGAACGGCTCGGCCGACTGTTTCAACGCCTTGAAGAGGCAAGTTACGAGCCGGTGTTTACTTCGACCATCAATGACTGGTTCATGCCGTGGCACCTGCGAGCCGATACCAGTCTTGCATGGCTTGCCCTGCCCGAAATTCAGCAACGGTCTGTCGAGCACGTTAAGGAACAATGTCCAGCTGGATTTTCCAAGTTCTGGCAAGAGTCGATTGCTGCTCTTGAGTTGCCAAGCACAGCACTTTGTCCAAAATGCTCCGCGTACTTTCCACGGCCGACCAACGAGCGCTGGAAGAAGGTCTGTCTCGGCTGCTATGGGAACCAAAATCCCACCTCTTACACACGTGAGCAGATTTCTGCAGCAAGCATTGTGAAGCCTTGGTTGAGCGCTGAGAAAGATGTGAACTGACGGCAGAAATGTCGCGTTAAATCCTTCACTCGCAACGCGCTCGCTACAGCAAGATCAGAGTTCCACGTTACCGCATTATTCAATATGGCTTTTACCAAAGTTAGCGAATTAACCACCGATGAGGCGCTGGCTTTAGCGCTCGTGCAGTTTGATGGCAACCGATTCACCGCACAGGGATTGGCGATATACCTGTCCTCGTTGCTCTCCGATCGTTTAACACCGGGCACCTTCATGGTTGTGCGAGGGCTCATCGATACTGCCGTGCATGAGGGCATGTTGCAGACGGACCGTGGGTCACAAGGCGAGGGTTTCAGGATCCCAACGCTCGCTATCGAGTTACTCGGCGACCTCGATCTGCCTAGTGAGCTGTTTACTAGTAAGCGTGCAGCCCAACCACCTGTAATGTCGCCGCGATGACATGCAGACTCGAGGTTTTCTACTTCGAGGATCCCATGACCCGTCAACGCATTTCCGCATCGACCTGGCATGAGCATGTCGCGCATTGGCGCAGCAGCGGACTGCCTGTCCAAGCCTATGCCCACGAGCATAATATCGGCGTGGAGCGCCTCAGATACTGGGTGCGCCGCATCGAGCGCATGGCCAGTGGCACCCAGCTGCTGCCGGTGCGCATTGGCTCTCCAGGCTCTTCGACTCCCCTGGAACTGCGCAGCGCCTCGGGCTGGAGCCTGCGCATGGATGGCGGCGTCGATGCCGCCTGGCTGGCCAGACTACTGCAGGAGTTGCGGTGAAACTGCTGCCCGAATCGATCTGGCTGGCTGTCGAGCCAGTCGACATGCGCACCGGCATCGACGGACTGTCGCTGCACGTGCAGCAGGCCTTGGGCCGCGCGCCCTGCGATGGGACAGCCTACGTGTTCAGCAACCGGCGCCGCACGCGGATCAAGGTGGTGAGCTGGGATGGCACTGGCGTGTGGATGTGCCTGCGCCGTCTGCATCGGGGCCAGTTCGTCTGGCCGCAGCCGGGCGAGAGTTGCTGGCAGCTCAGTGCCGAGCAGTGGCAGTGGCTGGTGATGGGCGTGGACTGGCAGCGCCTGTCGGCCCAGGCGCCGGCACAGTGGCGGCTATAGATGCCGACGTAAACTGTTTCGCTTGTAAACGTCGGACCGGTTCGCTACACTTTCACCATGAACCTGCTCGATCAACTTGCCCAGACCGATATCGCCCCAGCCATGCTGGCGCAGGTTCGGGCGCTGTTCGAGCAACAGCAGGCGCAGCTGGCCGAGAAGGACTTCAAGATCACGGCATTGACACACGAACTGGCCTACCTGAAGCGCATCCGCTATGGCAAGGCCAGCGAAGTGCTCACCGGCGAGCAGCGTTCGCTGTTCGAGGAAGCGGTCGACATGGACCTGGCCGCCATCGAGCAGGAGCTGGAGAATCAAGCCAGCGTCAAACCTGCGCGCAAGCGCGCCGGTCGTCAGGCACTGCCACCGGAACTGCCACGCATCGAGCACCGCCACGAGCCCGAGTCGTGCGCTTGCGGTCAGTGCGGCGCCAACCTGGTCAAGATTGGCGAGGACGTCAGTGAGCAGCTCGACGTGGAACCGGCGCGCTTCTTCGTGCACCGCCACATTCGCCCGCAATATGCTTGTCGCGCCTGCGAGACCGTGACGGCGGCGCCGGTGCCGCCAGCGGTGATCGACGGTGGCCTGGCCGCACCCGGCCTGCTGGCATGGGTTGCCGCCAGCAAGTACCTCGATCACCTGCCGCTGTACCGGATCGAGCAGATCGCCGCGCGCCAGGGCGTGCCGCTGGCGCGCTCGACACTGGCGCAGTGGATCGGGCGGATTGGCGTGGCCCTGCAGCCACTGGCCGAACGCCTGAGCGAGCTTCTGCGCCAGCGCAGCTGCCTGCATGCCGACGAAACGCCGGTGCGCCAGCTCGATCCTGGCAGCGGCAAGACCCGCCAAGCCTATTTATGGGCCTACCGCTCCGGCACTTGGGAGGATGGGCCACCGATCGTCGTCTTCGATTACCAGGAAAGCCGGGCCGGCAAGCACGCCCGCGATTTCCTTCAGGACTGGCGCGGCCACCTGATGGTGGACGACTACGCCGGCTACAAAGCCCTGTTTGCCAATGGGCCGACCGAACTGGCGTGCCTGGCGCACATCCGTCGCAAATTCTTCGACCTGCACGCTGCCAGCAGCAGTCCTGTCGCCGACGAGGCGCTGCGCCGCATTGCGCAGTTGTACGCCATCGAGCAGGACGGCGCAGACACAACGCCGTCCGAACGGCTGGATCTGCGCCAGGCGCGCGCCGTGCCGGCGCTGGCCGATCTGCACGCCTGGCTGCTGTCGATGCAGCGCACCGTCGCCATCGGAAGTGGTACGGGCAAGGCCATCGAACACTCCCTCAAGCGCTGGAATGCCCTAGTGCGCTATGCCGATTCCGGCATCCTTCCGATCGACAACAACCCGGTCGAGAACGCGATCCGTCCCATCGCCATCGGTAAAAAGAACTGGCTGTTTGCCGGCTCTGAACGCGCCGGCCGCCGCGCCGCCGTCATCCAGAGCCTGTTTGCCACTGCCAAACTCAACGGCCTGGACCCGGCACGCTGGCTCGCTGAGACACTTGAGAAACTGCCTACCTGCCCGAACAGCCGAATCGACTCGCTGCTGCCATTTTCGGACTCTACGCTGGCTTGATTCCGCTGTGAAGGTGGAGCGGTTGGACGCTTACGTTTACTAGGCAGCACAGGCTGAACGGCGAACGGAATGAAGAAGCAAGTGCAGACGCTGGTCCTATGCTACGCCAGCTGCTAGACCGCATTCCTCCCCACAAGCCTGAGTCGCAACGGGAATTGGCCTTTGTAAACTCGGTTTTTTCCCATTGGAGAGACCGTGGTCGGCTGTCCAGTAAGCAGGTTGATACGATTGAACAAATCGCAACACGGTACGGGATGTTTGTCGCCGCCCATCACTACATTGGGCGCGCCATGGACGAGTGGCGCCAACCTTATCGTGATGCTGAAGCCCGAAGGATCGCCGCAACTTACGCGCGGGACAGAGAGGAAAAAGCTGCTACGCAAGCACGGCAACAGCAAGAGCGAGTTCGGGCTACCGCTGCGGCACATAAGCCGGAGCGAAACCGGGATGCGGCCCTAGCACATAATCGACAGATTAAGGTGGAGCTGGAAAAAATGGAGCGGGACGGCGGGCTCGATCAGCTTGAAAGGCTGATCGATGCGGTATTTCCCGAATCTACGCTGAGTATGCGAACGAAGGTAGCAGCATATGCTGGCGCTGGATCGAAAGAGCTGCGGGTTTGCATTGCGGCGCTGGCATTCGGTAAGCCGCCAGCGCTGGTATGGAAACAATCCGGCCAGATGACTCAGCCAGGCGCCGAGTCTGAACAATGGCAAACATTGCTTATTCATCCAGCGCTAAAGGCCTTCAACCTTCGGCTCAACGAATAGCATTCTATTGCGCAGAGGTGTGGCTGAACAGCGGGAACGATAAGCTGCACTAAGCCACCACATTACTTTCTAAAGCTGTTTAGAAAGCCAAGAATATGATTGAAGTCAGGCCACGTGAGACACGCGAAAGTGCTGGAACACATCAGGGTAGCGGCTGGCCAAGCGATCTTCAAGCACATGCCGTCGCGCATGGATCACACTGGCGTGGGCGCTGCCGTTCCTGGGCAAGGAGGTAGCCCAGCAGCCGCCTTTATTTTTCCTGCCCACGGCGTCGCGAGTTCAGTACCAGCTGATCGTACGCTCCCTTGACGTTCAGCCGCAGCCACTCGCGGTACTCGGCATAAGAAGCATACCGGTCGAGCCTGATCTCGGCCTGCATCTGTTGCAGCGACTGGCCCCTATTGATGCCCTCGGGGACCGCGGCGCGGCAAGTCCTCGAGGTAGGCCAGGAACTCGCGCACGTCGGCTTTTGAGCTGGGTTCCCCATGGCCGGGCGCCACCAGCTTGAAATCGATCGCCAGCGCTTCCCGCAGCAACGCGATCATCCGCCGAACTTCCTGCGGATTTTCCGTCTTCAGCCAGCGGGCCGCATCGGCGTTGATCGGATCCGTCATCAGCGCGCTTTCCTTGCCGAGGATGAAGACCGGGTGGTCGTCTTCTGCTGTGCAAAACATTTGATGCCCGCAGCCAAGGGGCAGGTATCATGGCTGCATTTTGCAAACCGGCAAGAACATGAGGTGCAACGGCGAACAGCGTGATGTGATTACGTGTTTAGATCTGGAGCAAATAATGACGCCGCCGCGGCAATACCGCGGGCGACACGGGATGGCGTGGCAATGAGGGACGGACGATTACTTAGGTACAATGTGCAGTCGTCCATAGCGTACGCTCCTTCCCAAGCCCAGCTCAACCAATGCCTACACAAGCATCAACTTACGCACCACAGGCAAATGGTGCCGACCTTGCTCCCGACCTTCATGGTGGAAAGGGCATGCGTAGACTGGTAGCTGAGCATGACTGGGCATCGACGCCACTCGGCCTGCACGAACAATGGCCGGCCAGTCTGAAAGTACTCCTCACCTTGATGCTCGATTCGACCGAGCCGATGGTCATATGGTGGGGTGAGGATTGCCTTCAGCTCTACAATGACGCCTATGCGACCCGGGTCGACGGCGGCGATGGCCCGATCGCGCTCGGGCAGCCCGCTTCGCAGACCTGGAAGTACGGCTGGGCGTCGGTCAGTCCCTTGGCAAAGCGCGTCCTGGACGGAGGTCCTTCGACCGTCTATTCGGATTTTTTGTACAGCATCGAACGCGATGGCTGGATCGAAGATACCTACTGGACCTATTCATTCACGCCCGTCCGGGACGACGCAGGTGCGGTTGGCGGCGTCCTGCTCCTTTCCGAGGAAACTACCGAGCGCAATCTGAGCACGCGGCGTCAACAGACGCTGGACTTCCTGCGCCAGCAACTGGCGGACGCGCGCACAATCGACGAGCTGAAGGCCGCAGTCGAACAAGCGGCCGCCTTCAATCCACACGACATCCTTGATGCGAGACTGATGTCGATCGAGCCGGCGGCGGAAGAAGCCATGGCGACACCGCTCCAGGTGCGCATCCCGGCGCCCGAAGTCGGGGTCTCGGTCGATCTCGCCATGTGGTTCGCGCTATCGCCGCGGGTTGCACGCAATGCTGCCTACCGCCTTTTTCTCGAACAGTTCACGGTGCTGGTCGCCAGTGCGCGCCATCGCCTGGATACCGAAGCGTTGCGCCGGCTCGTGGAAGCCGAACGTGACCGGCTGCTGCTGGATGCGCCGGTCGGTGCGGCCGTCATGGTCGGGGAAGAGCTGGTCTATCACCTGGTGAATTCGATGTACGCCATGGTGAGCGGCCGGCCGGCCGAGCAGATGGTGGGCAAGGCATTCCTCGACGTGTTTCCCGAGCTGGACGGCTCGCCCGTGCATGTGAAGTTCAAGGAGGTGTATCGCGCCGGACAGCCCTTCGTTTCGCAGCCGACGCTGGTACAAATCCACCGCAACGGAGGCGCGCTCGACGACCGATACTTCACCTACAACCTGTCGCCATTGCGCACGCTTTCAGGCGAGGTCTACGGGCTGATGGTGATCGCAGTGGATATCACTGTCCAGGTCGAGTCGCGTACGCAGGTCGAGAAACTGAATGTGGAATTGCAGGCTGCTGCCCGGGCAAAGGACGAGTTCCTGGCGCTGCTGGGCCATGAACTGCGCAACCCGCTCGCGCCGATCGTCACCGCCCTCAACCTGATGCAGATTCGTCAGGGTGATACGGCGCATGAGCAGGTCGTCATTCGCCGCCAGGTGACCCATCTGACGCGCCTGGTCGACGACTTGCTCGATGTCTCGCGCATCACCCGGGGCAAGGTCGAATTGCGGAAAGAAGTCGTCGATGTCCGCGAGGTGTTGACGGGCGCTGTCGACATGGTGATGCCGCTCATCGTGCAAAAACAGCAGCGCCTGCATGTCGATATCGTCTCGCTGCAATGGTATGGCGACCCGGCACGCCTGGCGCAGATCGTTTCCAATCTTCTCACGAATGCATCGCGTTACAGTCAATCGGCAGCGGAGATATCGCTACAGGCCGGCGTCGAGAACGGGGAACTCAAGATCGAGGTTTCCGACAACGGCACGGGTCTGTCGCCAGACCTGCTGCCGCATATCTTCGAGCCTTTCGTCCAGGGAGAGAGAAGATTGCATGGTTCTGTCGGTGGACTCGGGATCGGCCTGGCCCTGGTCAAGAACCTGTCGGAGCTCCATGGCGGACATGTGGTGGCGCACAGCGAAGGCTCAGGGAAAGGAAGTACTTTCACGGTACGCTTGCCGCTGACAACGGGCCCGGCGCCGACAATGGACGCGGCGCCCCTCCCAGGCATGCGGCTTTCCAAAAAGCCCCAGCGCATTCTTGTCGTGGATGACAATGTCGACGCCGCCGACACCTTGGCCGAAGCGCTCAGGGCTTATGGACATGAGGTGAAAACCGCCTATACGGCGGAGGCAGCACTGCAACTCTTCACCCAGGATTCCCTGGACCTTGCCGTTCTCGACATCGGACTGCCCGACCTCAGTGGACATGAACTCGCCGACTTGATGCGCAAGACCGGACACAATCCTGAAGCACGCTATGTCGCCTTGAGCGGCTTCGGGCAGGAGGTCGACAAGGAGCTCAGCGCCGCAGCGGGATTCGCGGCGCATCTCGTGAAACCCATCGGTTTCGAAGCACTCGGCACATTGTTGGGCGTCTCATAGCGGCCGGTCGAAGCGGCCCTGTCCCAGCTTGCTATCCGACTACCCGGGCTGACGACACGAGGCAGCGATCTTGTGTCCGTCGAGGTCGCGGATATAGGCTGCATAGGCGTTCGGAGCAAATGGACGCGGACCGGGGGCGCCTTCGTCGCTCGCGCCGAGCGCGAGCGCGCGGCGATGGAATTCGTCGATGGCCGCGCGGCTGGGCGCGGCAAGGCCGATGGTCAGCCCGTTGCTTGCCGTAGCAGGCTCTCCGTTGCGCGGATAGCCGACCATGAACTGGGGCGCGCCGAGGCCCCAGCCGGCGATACGGCCGTCGACCTCGAGCAGGCGCGTGTACCCGAGCGGCGCCAGCACCTGATCATAGAAGTGCATGGCACGCTCGAGGTCGTGCGTTCCAAGGGTGAAATGGGTGAGTATGCTCATTGGCGTTCCTGTTCGGTGAGGTGATCGATGCTGTCCGTTCAGCGCTTGCTGACCTTGATGTCGGTCCGTTCCAGATCCCAAGTGGCGGCGGTGCAGCCTTCGTCGCGCAACTGGTATTTCAGGACCCGGCCTTGCGGGTTCTTCGGCATGGAGTCGCGGAATTCGATATAGCGGGGTAGGGCGTAGTAAGGCACCGCATCGACCGCCCAGTGGAACAGGGCTTCCGGCTGGAGGCTGCTGCCCGGCTTCAGGATCGCGGTCACCTTGACGTCATCCTCTCCTTTGTCGGAGGGAACCGCATGGACGGCGACTTCCTCGATCTCGGGATGGGCGGCGAATGCCGACTCCATCTCGAAACTGGAGATGTTTTCGCCGCGCCGGCGCAGGTAATCCTTCTTGCGATCGACGAAGTAGAAGAAGCCGTCCTCGTCGAACTTGCCGATGTCCCCGGTATGGAACCACATGTTGCGCATGACTTTCATGGTGTCGGCCGGACGTCCCCAGTAGCCCATGAACATGATGTCGGGCCGCAGCGGCCGCACCACGATCTCACCAGGCGCATTCGCCGGCAGTTCGCGGTCCAGGTCGTCCACGATGCGCACATCGAAGTCGGGGATGCGCTTGCCGGATGAGCCAGGTGCGGCGTATTCGCCGGCTGCGAGCGAGGTGATGACGCTCGCTTCGGTCAGGCCATAACCGTTGCCGCCGACCTGGCGGGCCCCAAAGCGCTCGCGCCAGATCCGCTTGGTTTCTTCCGTAAACGGATTCCCGCGCACGGTATGGATCTGGCCCACACAGCGCCGCATCGCCTCGCTGTCCGGCGCCTGCGCCAGCAAACCGCCCATTCCGCCTAGGATGGACGCAATGGTCGCGCCGCTGCGCTCCACCTCGGGCCAGAAGTTCGACACCGAGAAGCGCGGCACGATGGCCACGCGGGCGCCGACCAGAATGTTCGCCAGCACCCCGACGCACATCGCATTCATGTGGAACAGGGGCAGGGGCGTGATCGTGACGTCCCTGTCGGTCGCTGGTCCCGCACGCAGCTGCAGTCGCGCCAGGTTGCACATGTAGTTATAGCTGAGCATGCATCCTTTCGACGGGCCCGTCGTCCCCGAGGTATACACGATGCATGCGAGGTCGGATGGCGAGGGCTTGACGGTAATCGGGTCGTCGCAGGCGCCGCGGTATTCGTCGAGCGAGGCGATGCGCACCGTGCAGGGCGGGCGGCTGGACAGGGCGCCGCGATACAGGATCAGGGTGACGTCGGGCAGGCCCTCCGCGACCTGGGCGATGCGCTCCAAATAGTCGGCCTCGCAGATGACGATGTGGGCGCGGGCATCGGCGATCTGGTGGCGCAGGAACTCGCCGCGCAGTGCCGTATTGACCGGCACGCTCACGGCGCACAGCTTGTTGGCGGCGATCCATCCGGTGACGGCATCGATATTATTGTCGAGCATGGTCAGGATGGTGTGGCCCGGCTTCAGGCCCAGTCCGGCCAGCGAATGCGCCAGGCGTGTCGACAGTTGATCAAACTCGCCATAGGTGGTCAATTCGCCGCCGAAGTCGAACAATACCCGCTCCGGATGGGCCGCGACAGCCCGGTCGAGTGCGGCGATGACGGTATCCTGCTGTCCCAGCGACCAGGTCCCGGGATTGCCCATTCCAGCCATTTTGCCTCCTTTGTCAGGACCCGGCGAATGGCCCGCCGGGCTCCCTTGCGTTTGTTTGTCGTATGAATATAAACAGAATCGTAAAAAGTGTCAAAGTATTGCGAGGACTTCCTGCGTGTCGGCTTCTAATGCACCTGTCCTTACGTTACAATCCGGGTTCGAAAAAATGCGCGGAGCGGAGTGAATCGATGACGACTGCCGTCAAACCAAAGAAGCCGACGACCGCAGTAAAGGCGGCAGCGGGCCGGGCGAAGGCCGTGCCGGCGCAAGCCGAAGCGCGCCAGGCCAGGACTGTGAAGGGCGCAGCACCGGCGGCGGTACCAGCCGCAAAATCTGTTCGCGCGCGCGCCAAGCCGGCAGCGGCGCCGGCGCCGGTCGAGAAGGTGAAAAAGCCCGCAGTACGCACCGGCGCCCTGCCGGTCAAGCTGAACAAGCGCTCCGGCGATACGATCGCCAAGATCCTCGCCACGACGGAAGAAATCATCCTGCAATCCGGCGCCGAACGGATCTCGATCCTCGACGTCTGCCAGGAAAGCGGCATCTCTCGCGGCACGTTCTACCGGTATTTCTCGTCCCAGGACGACCTGCTCGACGCATTCTCGCGCCACAAGCGCGACCAGTTCCATGCCCGCCTGATCGAGGCCGTGGGCCCCTACCAGGATCCGGACGAGCGCTTCCAGGCCGTGCTGAACTTTGTCGACGACTACCTGGAGCGCAGCCGCGCGCGGCGCCTGCTGCTGGTCGCGCCGGACTATGCGACCCGCTGGTTCCAGCGCATCTTCCACGATTCGGTCCATCGCTTCCAGGATGTGCTGTCGATCGTGTTCGATGCGTGGGAAGAACGGCGCGGCATCACGCTCGACCGCGAACTGATCTGCGAGCTGATCGTGCGCTTCATCCTGAGCGACGTACTGGTGCCTTCCGGCGCGGACCGCCGCAACCTGATGCGCCGGGTCGAACGCTTCGTCATCATGCTGTTGTCGGGCCGCGTCGCGCGCCGTTGACCGGCCCCGTTTTTTACCTGAGGTAAAACCGTTCTCCGGACCGGGCGCCCGGTCCCATGCTTCAATCCTGCGGATATCAAAACGAACCCCGAGGAGACAGCATGACAGCGGCAAAGAACGAATACGACGTGGCGATCGTCGGCGGTGGACACAACGGGCTGGCCGCCGCCTGCTACCTCGCCGAAGCGGGCAACAGGGTGCTCGTGATCGAAGCTCGCGAGAAGGTGGGCGGCATGGCCTCCAGCGGCTACCTGATTCCCGAAGCCCCGCAGCATCTCATCCATCCATGTGCGCTCGACCTGATGTCGCTGCGCGTACACCCGATGATGCCGCATGAATTGCAACTCGAGCGCTACGGTTTTCGCCAGGTGGAGATGAGCCCGGGCTACGTCTACCTGCACCCCGATGGCAGTTCCCTGGTGTTCGGCCGCAGCGCCGCGCAGACCGCGGCCGAGATCCGGCGCTTTTCCGCACGCGACGCCGATGAGTTCATGTCGCTGATGAAGCTGGTCGATGCGTTCATCGACGTGGCGATCCCGATGATGCGGGTCGACCCGGCCCAGCGCAATCTCGGCGCCAAATGGCAGGCGTTTCGTGCAATGTTCAAGAACCGCGCGCTCAAGCCGGAACTGATGGCGCTGATCGGCAGCCCCGCCTACACCTCGATCATGGAGCGCTTCGAGCATCCGGTGACGCAATCGGCCCTGTGCTGCCTGCTGGGCGCGGCCGGTCCGATCGCTGGCGAGGCCACCGGCATCTATTTCGCGCTGCTTGGTTTTATCCACCGGTTTGGCCTGGGGCGCGCGGTCGGCGGCATGCAGACGCTGTCGAACGCGCTGGCGGCGCGGCTGCGCGAGCTCGGTGGGGAGATCATCCTCGACGCCCCGGTTGCGGAAATCCTGGCACAGGACGGCGTGGCGAGGGGCGTGCGCCTGAAGAGCGGTGCGGTCGTCAAGGCGCGCGCCGTGATTGCCTCCATCCACCCGAAGATGGCGCTGGAAATGGTGACGCCCGGCGCGCTCGACCGCCGCACGCTCACCCGCGTCGCGCTGGCGCCGGCGAACGGCCATGGCGCCTCGCCATTGAAGGTCGATGTCGCGCTCTCGGGGCAGGTCGGCTACAGCCGCCATGAAGCGATGCGGCCGGACGGGCTGAGCCTGCGCAAGAGCGTGCTGCTGATCGGCACCGCCGACGCCGTGCTGGACAACTTCCGCGCCGCCGCGCGCGGCGAGGTGTCGCCGCTGCCCTACATGTGGATCACCGCCCCGAGCGCCGTCGATCCGGGCCAGGCGCCGCCGGGCCAGGACGTGGCCTATCTGTACCCGGTGGCGATGCCGGTCGAGCCGCGCAACGGCTGGGATGCGATCCGAGCCGGGGTGGGGCAACAGGTGATCGACCATGCGAGCCGATACATGGACGGCCTCAAGGAGTACGAGATCGGACGCAGGATCGAAGCGGCGCCGGACCTGGCCGAACGCCTCAACGTGCATCGCGGCTGTGTCGTGCACATCGATACCAGCCCCGCGCGGAGCGCCCTGATGCGGCCGGCTGCAGGGCTGGGGGGAGATACCCTGCCGGTGGCGGGCCTGTTCCTCGGCGGCGCCGGCGTTCATCCGGGGGGCGGCATCAACGGGCTGCCGGGCCGGATCGCCGCGCGCCGCGTCAGCCGTTACCTGGCGCGCTGAGCGGGGCCGCGGCGAGCGCCAGCGGGTGCTGCCCGGTACGTGTGTACTCGAGCGCCGACAGCACAAACTCCACCGAAAAACTGCGCCAGGCATCGGCGTCCGGCGCCCTGGCCACGTCGATGTCGCATAGGGTCGACACCGTATAGCGGTTGACCCAGGCGCCGGTTGTCGCCAGCGCGGCCAGCGCCAGCGCCATGTCTGGATCCACGTCGGCGCGGAAGTCGCCGCTGGCGATGCCGCGCGCGATCGTTTCCTTCATCTTGTCCCGCAGGCGAGGAGCAAGCTCTGTGAAACTGTTGCGCGGCGTGGCGCGGCTTTCATGAAAGCGAACGCCTTCCTGCGCCAGGCTGCCGAGCGCACCGTCATGGTAAGGCTGAACCATCTGCCGCAACAGCGCCCTGAGGGCCTCCCGCGGCGGCAGCTGGGCCAGCTCGAGGCTGACCAGTTCGCTCATCGCCTGTGCGGAGGACTCGTCCAGGACACAGGCGAACAGCTCTTCCTTGCTGCGGAAATAGTGGTAGACCAGCTGCTTGGTCACGCCAGCCGCCTGGGCGATGTCGTCCACCCGGGCATCGGCCAGCCCTTTGCCGGCGAATTCGCGGCGGGCCGCCTCTGCGATGCGCCTGAGCGTGTCGCGCTTGTTCGGCAAGGCCTTCATCGGCGTACAACTGGTCGGCTGCTCGTCCATGGTGTCGTCTTCGAGATATCGGTTCCCCGGCTTGAGGCAGGGCGCTTGACTCGGGGTCAAACGAAGTTGGCGCCGGAAGTCGTCCTGGCGCGACCGGTGCGGGCTACTATGTGAACATCATTCTAAAAAATGTTCAAGTACAAAGGAGACAAGCGTGAGCACAGATATTGCCGATCTCGACCTGGAAAGCGCCTATTCCTCGGTTTCCGCAACCTACAAGGGCAAGGGTGACCTGCATGCCGCCTGCCGCGCAGCGCGCGCCACGTCGCCGATCTTCGTGGGCGACTTCATCCAGCAATTCGGCGTGCCGACCAACGCCGGGATGCAGCAAGGGACGCGCCCGACCTTCGCGCTGTTCCGCCACCAGGACGTCATGGCGGTCCTGCGCGACGCCAGCAGCTATACCAGCGGCTTCATCGCCGAGGGGCTCGGCGCCTTCTTCGACGGCCTGATCGTGCTGGCGATGGACGGCGAGCAGCACCGCAGCGTGCGTGCGCTGCTGCAGCCGGCCTTCATGCCCGAGACGGTCAACAAATGGCGCGACCAGATCGACGCTGTCATCCGCAAGGACTTTCTGGAGCCGTTGGTGCCGCTGAAAAAGGCCGACCTGATGGAGTTCGGCCTCGGCTTCCCGATCCGCGAGATGTATGCGCTGATGGGTTTCCCGACCGATAACACGGAGCAGTACCGCCAGTATGCCGCCTGGGCCCTGGCCATGGTCGGCGGAAACCAGATCGACCCGAGCAAGGCCGCGGAAGCAAAGCGCAATGCCGGCATCGCGGTCAAGCTGCTGTATGAGGCCATCCATGCGGTCGTGGTGCAACGCCGCGCCACGGGCAGTGCGGGGGACGACCTGATCGGGCGCCTGCTGCGTGCCGAGCACGAGGGGCGCATGCTCGACGACCACGAGGTGACTACCTTCGTGCGCTCGCTGCTGCCTGCCTCCGGCGAAACCACGACCCGTACCTTCAGCTCGGTGATGACGCTGCTCTTGAGCACGCCGGGGCTGCTGGAGCGCGTGCGGGCCGACCGCGCCCTGGTGCCGAAACTGATCGACGAGGCGGTGCGCTACGAACCAGTGGCGACCTTCAAGGTCCGCGAGACGGCCAAGGAGGTCGAGTTCCATGGCGTGACGATCCCCAAAGGTTCGTTCATCCAGTGCATGGTGGCCTCGGCCAATCGCGACGAGGAAGTGTTCGAGCATCCCGACGTGTTCGATATCGATCGCCGCGCCAAGCCTTCATTTGGCTTTGGTTTCGGCCCCCACATGTGCATCGGCCAGTTCGTCGCCAAGATGGAGCTCAACTGCGCCGTCAATGCGCTGCTCGACCTGTTCCCCAACCTGCGCCTGGATCCGGACCAGCCGCCGCCTGTGATCGAGGGCGCCCAGCTGCGCGGCGCCGCCCACGTCCACGTCATCTGGGACTGAAACCATGAAGACCTTCAAGACGATTCCACAGCGGGCCGACTTCGACTACCAGTGCCTGGTCGCACCCCAGCAGGTCACGGGGGAGGGCCTGGCCGACCTGCGCGACCATTTCGGCCTCAAGCTGACCAAGCACATGCCTTTCGGCTGCGTCCGCGACCGCGACGGCGAGATCTACGCATTCGTGCGCGCCCTGAATGCGCCCGGCAGCAGCCCGAACCCGACCAAGTTCATCTACCAGTCGACCCGGGTCGGCGACGGCAAGCAACTCCGCATCGACAAGGCGAAGAGCGGCGGGCAGGCACTCACCATGTTTCCGCAGCGATGGCTGGACAATGGGACAGCCGGCTGGTCGAGCCTGGAGGGCGAGCCAGGCAAGCCGTGGCGCCTGACCGCATCCGGCACGCAGTTCAGCTGGAAGGAGGAAGGCCTGTTCGATCTTGCCGGCACCCTGCTCGGGAATGGCATGCAGTGGTACCTGCCGGGCCGCGACTGGGGAACCTTCTACGTGTCGCAGCTGTACGATGTCGCAGGCACATGCGAGGGGCGGCCAGTGAAGGGAATCATCACCCTCGACCAGGCCTGGATGGCCGAAGGCGGGGCGATCCACTTCCAGAAAGACCTCGTGGTCAACAACAAGATGCACGTGATCTGGTGGACCTTCGCCACCGTCTATACTGACGGCAGCTGGGACAGCGGGTCCTTCATGGTCGGGCACGGGAACCTGGGCTATGCCATCTTCCAGAACCACAAAGGGGAGATTCGCTGCACGACCGACATCGAGGGGCAGGTCGTCCACAAGCCGGGATCGTATTTCGTGGACAGCGCGCATATCGTCCTGGACGGTGTCGAGCGCTGGGAGTTCCTACCTGATCCGAAGGGCGAAATGGTCGACTTCGTGGGCGGTTTCCCGATTACTGCCCAGCAGGAAGGGCGCTGGCGCCGCGTCGGCGACACGCGCGAGCCCGATCGCTCCCTGGGCTGGGGCGAAACCGACCGGCGCAACGGCAGCGCGCGAGACGTACCCGGTGACGAGTTGCCGACCGCAGGAGAATCCCCATGAGCATGGACACGGATCCCATTCGCCGCTTCCTCCACACTCAGGCGGCATGCTGGAACGCCGGCGACAAGGCGGGTTTCCTGTCGGCCTACCGCGAGGCCGCTCCGGCCGGATTGACCATCGAGTACGTCGGCCAGCCCGCTTCCGATGGCTGGCCGGTGCTGGACGCGATGTGGGCCAGGCAGAACGCCGCCATCGCGATCGAAGAAGTGGCGCTGATCGTCAACGGAAACGAAGCCGCCTGCCATAACCGGAACCTGGTGAGGGGAACGGAGCGCGCCATCGAAACGATCGAGCTCTATCGCTTCGACAGCGAAGGGCGGCTAGCCGTGCGCTATTTCATCGCCAGGCCCTGAGCCTACCGTAGAAGTCAGTCGACAATTTCCAGAAACCTGTATATATTGAACAGAAATAGCCATTCTGTACAATAATTCGAGCCGCGCCAGATCGTACGAGCGACTGCGGCACAGGAGACATGGATGACCCGGCTACTGCAGTGTGCAGGCTGGCGTGCCGGCGGGAGACGGCCATGACGCGCTTGCCAACCGTTCCGCTCGCCGGCTTCCCGCCATCGCTGGCTGCGGCCGTCGAGCGTGGACGCGCCAGCCGGATGCTCAGCTCGACTGTCCCGGTGCAGGTCTGGGCCCACCGCCCGGAGCTCGCCGAAGCCTGGCTCGCCACGCTCGAGGCAATCCATTCGCGCGGCCTGTTGCCCGGGCGACTGCGCGAACTGGTGCGGCTGAAAATCGCTTCCATCACGACGTGCAAGGCCTGTCAGCTGGCCCGCAAGGACGATGCGGTGAGCGAGGAGGACATCGCCTGCCTGGCATCCGGCGACGCGCGCTTCAGCCCGCCGGAACAGGCTGCCTTGCACTATGCGGAGCTGTTCGCTGCCGATTACATGGCCATCGACGATGCCGTGTTCGACGCGCTCAAGCGCCACTACACCACGCCTGAAATCGTCGAACTGAACATGTTCTGTGCGCTGATGCTGGCAGGCGGGCGCATGACCTACGTGCAGCAGGCCTACGAGCCGGGGGCGTGATGGACAAACCGATCCTCCACCAGATCCGGGTGATCGAATTCGCCAGCGGCATCGCGGGACCGGCGGCCGGATTGCAGCTGTCCGAGGCCGGCGCGGAGGTGATCCGAGTCGAGACGCCCGCCATGTCGGACGATACCGATTCGGTCCTGTTCTCCGTACTTAACCGCGGCAAGCAACGGCTCGCGCTCGACCTGGATACCCCGGCCGGCAAGGCGGCGCTGGCCTCACTGCTCAGGGGCGCCGACGTGCTGCTGCACGACCTCACCCCGGCGCAGGCCGCTGCGCATGGACTGGACGATGGGGCGCTGGCCGCCGTGAACCCGCAGCTGGTTGTGTCGGCGATCGGGGGCTGGCCGCGCAGGCATCCTCTGGCCGAGGCGCCGCCGCGCGAGACCCTGGTGCTGGCGCGGCTGGGATTGCTGGACGAGCAGCCCGGCCACCGTCCGGGCACGGTGTTCGTGCGCATGCCTTTTGCCGGCTGGCTCGCGGCCTGGTTCAGCGCCATCGGCGTGATGGCCCGGCTGGTAGCACGCCGCCGCGACGGCCGCGGCGGCACCGCGCATACCAGCCTGGCACAGGCGGCGCTCGCGCCGATGAGCATGCACTGGTCGCGGGCAGAACGCCCGACGCCGGTGTTCGCCAAGGGATTGTCCAAGGACACGCCGATCCCGCTGCACCGGTGCGCCGATGGCGCATGGGTGCACGTGCATTACTCGCCCGACGAGGCGCCCTGGATGGCGGAAGCGCTGGCCGGCATGGGCCCGGACGCCGTGGCGGCGGAAAACGCCAAGTACCCACCGAGTCACGTGGCGCCCAATTTCGGCGCGAACAAAGCCATCATGGCCACCCGGCCGGCATGCGACTGGGTCCGCCACTTCTGGGAACATGATGTCGCAGCCCAGGTCGCCGCCCCCTTCGGCGCAATCTACGCCAGCGCCCAGGCGCGCGCCAACGGCTACGTGGTCGAGGTCGAAGACCGCGAGCGGGGAAGGGTGCTGCAGCCGGGGCCGGCCTACCTGACCCAGCCGCCACCGCGGGTGCGAGGGCCGCTGGCGGGTCGGGATCCCGCACCGCTTCCCGGAGCGCCGGCCACGTTGGCGGCGCCGGCGCCGGCGCCGCTACAGGCGGCTGGAATACCCATGCCGCCGCTGGCCGGGATGAAGGTGCTCGACCTGGGCGCCTACCTGGCCGGTCCCTTTGCCACCATGCTGCTGGCCGACCTCGGCGCCGAGGTCATCAAGGTCGAACCGCCGGCGGGCGACGCCATGCGGCGGCTGGAACGGATCTTCGCCGGAACCCAGCGCGGCAAGCTCGGCGTCGCGCTCAAGCTCGGCGAGGCCGGGGCACAGGAGGCGCTCGAGAAACTGGTGCGCTGGGCGGATGTCGTGCACCACAACATCCGCCTGCCCGCCGCGCGCAAGCTCGGCATCGACCATGCGGCGCTCAGCCGGATCAACCCGGCCCTGGTGTTCTGCCACATCAGTTCCTATGGACCCGAGGGTGAGCAGAAGGACTGGCCGGGCTTCGACCAGCTGATGCAGGCGGCCTGCGGCTGGGAGGTCGAGTGCGGCGGCCAGGGCAATCCGCCGATGTGGCTGCGCTTCGGCGTGGGCGACTACCTGGCCGCGCTGTCGTCCGTGTTCGCGGTGCTGCTGGCGCATTACCGCCGGCTCGAAACCGGGGAAGGGCAGATGGTGGCCTCGTCCCTGCTCGGCGCCACCCTGCCGACGGTGGCCGAGGCCGTGATGCTGCCCGACGGCGCGATCACGCCGATCGCGCACCTCGACGCGGCCCAGACCGGGCTGTCGCCGGACCACCGGCTGTACGGCTGCAGCGATGGCTGGCTTGCGCTGGCCGCGTTCGACGGGCGCGAACGGGAGGCCCTGGCGCAGCTGGCCGGCGCGACGGTCCGGGAGCGCGAGGCGTGGTTCGCCGCACGGCCGCGGGAACTCGCGCTGGAAGCACTGCGCGGCGCCGGCGTGCCGTCCGAGCCGGTGCTGGAGTCGCAGGGCGAGGCCTTCCTCGACGACCCGGCCTGCGCTGCGGCCGGCCTGCATGCGCGCTACCGCCATGCGGTGTACGGAGAACTTGAACAGGTCGGCGCCTATTGGGACTTCGGCGACCTGCCATTGAAACTGGACCGTCCGCCGCCGGCGCTGGGCGAACACAGCGCCCAGGTCTGGGAGCGGCTCGGGTTCGGACCGGCCCAGGTCGATGCGCTGGAGCGCCAGGGGCTGACCGTCCTGAAGACCCCATCCACAGGAAACCCATGAACGACCTCGATTTTTCCGGAAAGACCGTCCTCGTCGTCGGCGGCTCCAGCGGCATCGGCAACGGCATTGCCCAGGCCTTCCGCGCGCGCGGCGCCGACGTGCACGTATGGGGCACGCGGCCGGGCGCCGGCGACTATGCCGGCGAGCCCGGCTCGGACCTGGAAGGCCTGCATTACGCCCGGGTCGACGTCGCCGACGCGGACGCCGTCGCCACGGTGGCAGTACCGTTCGACCGTCTCGACGTGCTGGTGTGCGCCCAGGGCATCGTGCGCTACCGGCGCGAGGAATTCAAGCTGCCCGCATTCCGCGAGGTCGTCAACGTGAACCTGGTCAGCCTGATGGCCTGCGGCGACCGCTTCCACGACATGCTCGCACGCGCGGGCGGTTCGATGATCATCGTCAGCTCGGCGGCCGCCTTCCACTCGACGGTCGGGACGCCGGCCTATAACGCATCGAAGACAGGCGCGTTCGGCCTGACCCGCACGCTCGGCGAAGCCTGGGCCCGCGACGGCATCCGGGTCAACGGCATCGCACCGGGGCTGGTCGCGACAAAACTGACCCGGGTCACCACGGATCGCCCCGAGCGGCTCGAAGCCTCGCTCAGGAAGATACCGCTGGGCCGCCTCGGCACGCCCGCCGACATGGCAGGTGCGGCGCTGTTCCTCGCTTCGCCGCTTGCGGCCTACGTGCTGGGGCAGACGCTGCTGGTCGACGGCGGCCTGTTGCTTGCATGAGACTGAACACGGGAGACTGAGATGGCATGGGATTTCGAAACCGACGCGGCGTTCCAGGCCGAGCTGGACTGGATGGCGCAATTTGTACGCAACGAGGTGGCGCCGCTCGAGCATGTGCTGGGCAGCCCGTGGAATATCCACGATCCGCGCTTCGAACTGCTGGTGCGCCCGCTGCAGCGGCAGGTGCGCGAGCGCAGCCTGTGGGCCTGCCACCTCGGGCCGGAACTGGGCGGCGCAGGTTTCGGCCAGGTCAAGCTCGGCCTGATGAACGAAATCCTGGGGCGCGCGCTGTTCGCGCCCATCGTCTTCGGCGCCCACGCGCCCGATTCGGGCAATTGCGAAATCCTTGCGGCCTACGGCACGGAGGAGCAAAAGGCGCGCTTCCTGGCGCCGCTGCTGGCCAACGAAGTCGTTTCCTGCTTCGCCATGACCGAGCCGCAGGGCGGCGCCGACCCCAAGGTGTTCACCTCGCGCGCGGTAAGGGATGGCGACGACTGGGTCATCGACGGACAAAAATGGTTTGCATCGAACGCACGCTACGCGGCATTCTTCATCGTCATGGCGGTCACCGATCCGGATGCGCCTGTCTACCAGGGCATGAGCATGTTCGTCGTGCCGGCCGATACGCCGGGAATCGAGATCATCCGCAATGTCGGGGTCGCGGACGACCCGGAAGCCACCCACGCCTACCTGAATTTCGCCGGGGTGCGGGTGGGGGTCGATTGCATGCTGGGCGAACCGGGCGCCGCATTCGCCATTGCGCAGGTGCGGCTGGGAGGCGGCCGGGTGCACCATGCGATGCGCGTGATCGGCCAGGCTCAGGGCGCGCTCGACGCCCTGTGCGAGCGTGCGCTTTCGCGCAGCACGCAGGGCTCGCTCCTGGCGGACAAGCAGATGGTTCAGGAGAAGATCGCGGACGCCTGGATCCAGCTCGAACAGTTCCGGCTGCTGGTCATGCGCACTGCCTGGCGCATCGACAAGTATCACGACTACCAGAAGGTACGCAAGGACATCGCCGCCGTGAAGGCGACCATGCCCAAGGTCCTCCACGACATCGCGTCGAGTGCGCTCCAGGTGCATGGCTCGATCGGCGTCTCGACCGAGATGCCCTTCGTCGGCCTGATCGTGCGTGCCTACCAGATGGGACTCGCGGACGGGCCGACCGAGGTGCACAAGGTGACCGTCGCGCGCCAGCTGTTGCGCGATTACGTAGCCTGTGAAGACCTGTTCCCCGATTACCATCGCCCGACCGCCGCCGCCGCCGCCGCGGAAAAATTCCGGCCGGTGCTGGGATGAGCGGCGCGGCCAACGAGACCAGGCCCGACCTGGATGCGCTGGCGCGCTGGATGGATGCGCAGGGGATCGGGGCAGGGCAGCTGAGGCGCGTCACGGCGCTGACCGGCGGCACGCAGAACGTACTGCTGCGCTTCGAGCGCGGCACCGGACAGGCCTATGTGCTGCGCTGCCCGCGCCAGGGCGCGCCAGCGGAGGTTCAGCGCGGCTTCCTGCGCGAGGCACGGCTGCTGCAGGCGCTGTCCGGCAGCGCGGTGCCGCATCCGGCCCTGGTCGCGTCCTGCGCCGACGCGACCGTTCTGGGGGTGCCGTTCTACCTGATGGCGCCCGTCGACGGCTTCACGGCCACCCCGAATCCCCTGCGCGGGCGCTACGCCGAGCGTGCCGACTGGCGCCGGGAGATGGGCTTGTCGATGGTGGATGGCTTGCTGCGGCTTGCCGAGATCGACCCGTGCCGGGTCGGCCTGGATGATTTCGGCAAGCCCGACGGCTTCCTCGAGCGTCAGGTTCCGCGCTGGCTGCGCCACCTGGACGCGTGCCGGCAGTACGCCGGCTGGCCGGGGCCGGAATCGCTGCCCGGCGTGGCGGAGGTGGCGCAGTGGCTGGGCGAACGGGTGCCGAAGCACTTCACTCCTGGCCTGCTGCATGGTGATTATCACCTCGGCAACGTGATGTTCAGGCACGACCGTCCGGTGCTGGCCGCGATCATCGACTGGGAGCTGGCCACGGTGGGCGATCCGCTGCTCGACCTGGGATGGCTGGTCGCCACCTGGCCCGATGCCGAGGGACGCGGCGCCGGGACGATCCGCGTCACGCCAGCGCAGGGACTGGCATCGAGCGCTGAACTGGTTGAGCGCTACCGCGAAGGCAGCCGGCGCGACCTGTCGGCCTTCGACTGGTACCTCACGCTGGCGCGCTTCAAGCTGGGCATCATGCTCGAAGCCAGTCATGCGCGGTCCTGCGCCGGCCAGGCGGACTATGGAACCGGTGTGCGGCACCATGCTTCGGCGCTACGCCTGCTCGGCCAGGCGCTGTCTTCGATCGAGGGGAGCCATGCGTAGCGAACAAGTCCAGGCAGCGTCCGGGCACGGCGTGCTGGCGGCCATGGTCGCATGCCAGGTCGGCCTGCATGCCTGCGCCCAGGGTGTCCGGCTGGCCGCGCCGCTGGGCGTGCTGGCGCTGGGCCAGTCGGCCTGGTCGGTGGGGCTGGTGATGACGATGTTTGCCGTTTTCCCCGCCTTGCTGGCCTTGCCCGCAGGGCGCCTGGCCGACCGGCGCGGCTACCACCTCCCGGTGCGCATCGCGGCCTGCTGCGCGCTGGCGGGAACGCTGCTGGCGGCCGCATCGCAAAGCTTGTTCACGCTCTGTGCGGCTGCGGCCCTCAGCGGTGCGGGGTCGGGATTCGGGATGATCGCGATCCAGCGCAGCGCCAGCCGGCTCGCGAGCACCGATGCGGCGCGCCTGCAGGTGTTCAGCTGGATCGCGCTGGCGCCCGCAATCGCCGGCCTGGTCGGTCCCATGCTGGCCGGCGTGCTGATCGACAAGGCGGGATTTTCAGCAGCCTTCCTGGCGCTGGCGTCGTTGCCCGCGGCGACGCTGCTGGCCGCGCAGGCGGTTCCCGCCGAAGCCCCGCGCCCCGTCCCGGCGCCTGAGAAGCGTCGGGCCTCCGCCTGGGACCTGCTGCGGCTGGCCCCGTTCCGGCGCCTGCTGCTGGTCAGCTGGCTGATCTCGGTGTGCTGGGACGTCCACGGTTTCGCATTGCCGCTGCTCGGCGTCGAGCGAGGCCTGAGTGCCTCGGCGCTGGGCGCCGTGCTCGCTGCCTACGCGGCGGCCTCGATGCTGGTGCGCCTCCTGTTGCCGCTGCTGGCAGGGCGCTTGGCGAGCGGCACCCTGCTGGCGGGCGCGATGCTGCTCGCCTGCGCGGTATTCGCTGCGTATCCGCTTCTGCACAGCGCCTGGACCATGGCTGCCTGCGCGGCCGTGCTCGGCGTTGCGCTGGGCGTGGTGCAGCCGGCGATCCTCGCGTCGCTGCACGACGTCGCGCCGCCCGGACGCCACGGCGAAGCGCTGGCGCTGCGCTCCATGGCGATCCACGCTTCGATGGCCGCGATGCCGCTGCTGTTCGGCGCCGTCGGGGCGGCCGCCGGCGCCACCGTCCTGTTCTGGCTGATGTCCGCAGCGCTCGGGGCGGGCGGCGTCCAGGCACGGCGCATCCGGCTGGCAGCGCCATGAACGGATCGATGGGAACAACCTACCTGAAGGAGAGAGCATGGAACTGAATGGCAGACGGCTGATCGTTACCGGCGCGGCCGGCGGGATCGGCGCCAGCGTGCTGCGCGGCCTGGTAGCGGCCGGGGCGCGGGTGGCCGCGATGGATGTCAACGACGCGGCAGGGAGCGAAGAGGTGGCCCGTGCCGACGCGGCCGGCCCCGGGTCGGCACGCTACTACCGCTGCGACGTGCGGCGGCGCGCCGAGGTCGATGCCGCTTTCGAGGCCGCCGCCGCATGGCTCGGCGGGCTGGATGGGCTCGTGAATATCGCCGGGATCGAGCGCGCGGCGCCGGCCGAATCGATCGGCGACGCCGACTGGGACCTGATGTTCGACGTGAATGCGCGCGGCACGCTCAACACCAACCAGGCGGCCTTTCCTTACCTGAGCGCGAAAGGTGGCCGGATCCTGAACTTCGGGTCGGCTGCAGGCGTGATGGGATTGCCCGGTTGCGCCCACTATTCGGCCGCCAAGGCGGCCGTGCTGGGCTGGACCCGCACCGTGGCCAAGGAATGGGGAAGGTACGGCATCAGCGTGAACGCGGCCGCGCCGGGAATGTGGACGCCGATGTACGAGGCACACCGGGCGCGCATGGACGCCGAGGCGCTCGCCGCGCACGACAGGATGATGGCCGGCCTGATTCCGCTCGGGGGCAGGCTGGGCGACCCGGACCGTGACATGACGCCTTTCGTCGTCTTCATGATGGGCGAGGGCGCGCGCTTCATCACCGGCCAGACGCTCGCCGTGGACGGGGGACTGATGATCCCTTGACGCCGGGCGCATGCCCGGAACTGCTTGGCAATTCTCCAGAAATAGAGCACTATCTGCAAAAGTGTTCAACAAATGGCCGGCCGCGCGCCGGACGACAACAGGAGGATGACAACATGAGCAGTGTGAAGGAAGTGAGCCTCGAGAGCGCCTATTCGGGCGTGGCCGACAATTACCGCGGCGAGAACGTCGACCTGCATGCGATCTACCGCGACATGCGCAGGAACTCGCCGATCATCGCCGAGAACTTCATGGGTAGGCTGGGCGTGCCGAACATCGCCGGGCTGGACCCGAACCGGCCGACCTTCACGGTGTTCAAGTACAAGGAAACCATGGCGGTGCTGCGCGATGCCGCCAACTACACCAGCGGCTTCATTGCCGAAGGCCTGGGCGCGTTCTTCGACGGCCTGATCCTGACCGGCATGGACGGCGAGGCGCACAAGAAGGCGCGTGCGCTGCTGCAGCCGATCTTCATGCCCGAAGTGGTCAACAGCTGGCGCGATTCGAAGATGGATCCGATCCTGCGTAACGAGTTCCTGCTTCCGCTGGTCCCGAAGAAGAAGGCCGACCTGATGGAATTCGGCCTGTATTTCCCGATCCGCCTGATCTATGCCCTGATCGGATTCCCCGGCAACGACCCGGACAAGATCAAGCAGTACGCGGCGTGGGCGCTGGCGATCCTGGCCGGCCCGCAGGTGGACGCCGAAAAGGCCGCGCTGGCGCGCAAGGCGGCGATGGACGCGGCCAAGGCCCTGTACGACGCGACCCACGAGGCGGTGGTCGAGGTGCGCCGCAATGGCGCCCAAGGCGATGACCTGATCAGCCGCCTGATCCGCGCGGAGAGCGATGGCCGCAAGTTCGACGACCATGAGGTGACCACCTTCGTGCGCTCGCTGCTGCCGGCAGCCGCCGAGACCACGACGCGCACCTTCGGCACCCTCATGACCCTGCTGCTGGAACGTCCGGACCTGCTCGAACGCGTGCGCAGCGACCGCAGCCTGGTGCCCAAGGCGATCGACGAGGCGATCCGCTTCGAGCCGGTGGCCACCTTCAAGGTGCGCCAGGCCGCGCAGGACCTGGAACTGGCCGGCATGGCCATCCCGAAAGGGGCCATGGTGCAGTGCATCGTCAGTTCCGCCAACCGCGACGAGGAAGCCTTCGAAAACAGCGAGGAATTCGATATCGACCGCAAGCCCAAGCCATCCTTCGGCTTCGGATTCGGTCCGCACATGTGCATCGGCCAGTTCATCGCCAAGACCGAACTGCAGGTGGCGGTGAACGCGATCCTCGACCTGATGCCGAACCTGCGCCTGGATCCGGACATGCCGGCGCCGCAGATCACCGGCGCCCAGCTGCGCGGGCCGAAGCACGTGCACGTGATCTGGGATTGATGTTTGGTCATTTGGTGAACAGATTTGAGAAAAGTGTTTAATAAATTGGATTTCTGTTCTAGAATGAAGCCAGAGAAAACCAAACGCTGGTTAAGCGAACACCTTCCTCGGAGACAACGATGAAATATGAAGACCTGATCCTCGTCAGCGTGGACGACCACGTGATCGAACCGCGCGGCGCTTTCGACCGCCACATGCCTGCCAAATTCAAGGGCCGCCAGCCGAAAGTCGAGACCGTCAAAGGACGCGACGTCTGGGTGTTCGAAGACAAGGCGACCGGCTACATGGGGCTGAATTCGGTGGTCGGCCGCCCGAAGGAAGAATATGGCATGGAGCCGCTTTCCTACGAGCAGATGCGGCGCGGCACCTGGGACATCAAGGCGCGTGTCGACGACATGAACGCCAACGGCGTACTGGGCTCGCTGTGCTTCCCGACATTCCCGGGTTTTGCCGGACAGCGCTTCCAGGTGATGAACGACCGCGAGGTCAGTCTCGCCGCGATCCAGGCCTACAACGACTGGCACCTGCACGACTGGTGCAACGCGGCGCCGGGCCGCTTCATCCCGCTGATGATGGTGCCCTGGTGGGACATGCAGGCAGCCGCCGCCGAGGTCAAGCGCCTCGCGGACCAGGGCGTGCATGCGCTGACCCTGTCCGACAACCCGACCGTGCACGGCTATCCGTCGATCCACAACGCACACTGGGATCCGTTGTGGAAGGCCTGTGCCGACAACGACGTCGTCATCTGCTGCCACATCGGCACCGGCGTCAAGGCGGCGCACGCCTCGGACGAGTCGCCCATCGACGCCTGGATCACCTCGATGCCGATCTCGATCTCCAACTCGGCAGCCGACTGGATCTGGGCGCCGATGTGGAAGAAGTATCCGAAGCTGCGCATGGCCCTGTCCGAAGGCGGCATCGGCTGGATTCCCTACCTGCTCGAGCGCGCCGACTTCACGCACAGCCATCACCACGAGTGGACCAACTCGAACTTCGGCAACAAGAAACCGAGCGACATCTTCAACGAACACATCATCACCTGCTTCATCGAGGATGCGTTCGGCCTGAAGAACCTCGACTCGATCAATGTCGACAAGGTCACCTGGGAATGCGACTACCCGCATTCCGACTGCACCTGGCCGAATTCGGCAAACGTGTTCTGGAGCCAGGCGCAGCACCTGTCGGACGAGGTCATCAACAAGATCACGCACCTGAACGCGATGCGCGAGTTCTCCTACGATCCGTTCTCGATCCTCGGACGCGAGAACTGCACCGTCGGCGCCCTGAAGGCGCAAGCCACCCACGTGAGCATCGAGCCGGCCCTCGGCCTGGGCGGCGCCGCGCCGGAGCGCGATCCGAGCCGTCCGGTCACCTCGGGCGACATCAACAAGATGTTTGCCGCCGCCGACGCGCAGACCGCGCTCTGAGCATCTGCCGGGGAGGGTAGGGCTTCCCCTGAGTCCTGTCCGCGTCGCCAGCCGGCGCTTCCGCGTGGCCCGAGGGTCGCGCCGGACGCGTGCGGCCGCGCGGTACAGGCGCATCGACTCCACCGCATGACCGACCATGTCCATTGACCAGTTCAAGTTCAGTCCCATCCCGCCGGAGGCCGAAGCCATTCGCGCCGATGTACGCCGCTTCCTTGCGGAGGCCCTGGCGGATTATCCGCCCACCCGGCGCGCCGAATCCTGGATGGGATTCGACGCCGCCTTCAGCCGCCGCCTAGGCGAGCGCGGCTGGATCGGCATGGCGCTGCCGAAGCGTTACGGCGGCGCCGATGCCAGCCCCTTTACCCGCTATGTGGTGATCGAGGAACTGCTGGCGGCAGGTGCCCCGGTGTCGGCCCACTGGTTCGCCGACCGCCAGAGCGGGCCGCAGATCCTGCACTACGGCACCGACGCCCAGAAGGCCTTCCACCTGCCGGCCATCTGTCGCGGCGAGCGCTTCTTC
The DNA here is from genome assembly GCF_000315425.1 of Massilia timonae CCUG 45783. Classification (GTDB taxonomy): domain Bacteria; phylum Pseudomonadota; class Gammaproteobacteria; order Burkholderiales; family Burkholderiaceae_D; genus Telluria; species Telluria timonae. Next base: position 590,997 of record NZ_JH992923.1, read on the forward strand.
TGCATCGGCATGAGCGAGCCGAACTCCGGTTCCGACCTGGCCTCGATCCGCACCAGTGCGCGCCGGATGGGCGACAAGTGGGTGGTCAATGGCCAGAAGGTCTGGACCACCAACGCCCACCGTTCGCACTACATGATCGCGCTGGTCCGGACCGATCCGGACAGCAAACGCAACGAGGGCCTGTCGCAGTTCATCATCGACCTGAGCCTGCCCGGCATCACGATCCGTCCGATCAGGGACCTGACCGGCGCCAGCCATTTCAACGAGGTGTTTTTCGACGGGCTGACGCTGGACGCGGATGCCCTGATCGGCACCGAGGGGCAGGGCTGGGCCCAGGTGACCGCCGAACTGGCGTTCGAGCGTAGTGGTCCCGAGCGCTTCCTCAGTTCGATCGCCCTGCTCGAGACCCTGATCGCCGAGGTCGGCCGCCAGCCGGACGCGCTGCAGGCGAAGGAGATCGGCCGCCTGGCTGCACGCCTGGTCACCCTGCGCCAGATGTCGCTGGCGGTGACGGCGCAGCTGGCCGCCGGCCGCAACCCCGCCTGGGAAGCCTCGGTGGTCAAGGACCTGGGCACCAGCTTCGAGCAGGAACTACCGGAACTCGCCCAGCTGTTGCTGGACGTGGCGCCGGCCACGCGCGGCTCGAGCGAGCACGCGCGGGTGCTGGCCTACCTGACCCAGGAGGCCCCTTCATTTTCACTGCGCGGCGGTACGCGCGAAATTCTCCGCGGGATCATCGCGCGCGGAATGGGAATGCGCTAATCATGAGACAAATGTTCGATTCTACGGTCGAGCGCCTGTTCGCCGACCTGGCCAGCCCCGTAGCGGTGCTGGCATGCGAAGACGGTTCCTGGCCGCAGGCGATGTGGGCGGCCGTCGAGGAGTCCGGCTTTCCGCTGGCCCTGGCGCCCGAATCGCTGGGCGGCGCCGGAGCCGGCTGGGCCGACGTGTGCGGCGTGGTCCGCCTGGCCGGGCGCCATAACCTGCCGCTGCCGCTGCCCGAGGCCATGCTGGCCAACTGGCTGCTCGGCGCGGCCGGACTGGCGCCGGCGCCGGGCGCGGTCAGCATCGCAGGCACGGGTTCGCTGCGCCTGCAAGGCGGCGTGGTGAGCGGCGAGGCGATTGAAGTGCCCTGGGGCGGGACGGTGCCCTTCGTGGTGGCGGTGACGGGCGGCGCCGAGCCGGCCGTCGTGCTGCTGCCGACCGAAGCGGCGCGACGCCTGGAGAGCGCGAATACGGCGGCGGAGCCGCGCACCACGCTGTCGTTTCAGGACGCGGCGCCGGCCGCGCGGGCCCCCTTGCCGTCGGGCTGGCCAACGGACGTGCTGCTGCTTGGCGGGGCGATGATACGCGCGGCCCAGATCGCGGGCGCGCTCGAAGCCGTGCTGGAGATGGCGACCGGCTACGCCTCCGAACGGGTCCAGTTCGGCAAGCCGATCGGCAGCTTCCAGGCCATCCAGCACCAGGCCGCGCTGCTCGCCGAGCACGCCGCGGCGACGGTCATGGCGGCCGAAGCCGCGTTCGCGGCGGCCGAGACGCGCATCGTGCGGCTGCCGGCGATCGCCGCCAAGATCTGCGCTTCCGAGGCGGCCGGCATCGGCGCCGGCGTCGCGCACACGGTCCACGGCGCGATCGGGTTCACCCATGAGCATGCGCTGCACCTGAGCACCCGCCGCCTGTGGTCCTGGCGCAGCGAATTCGGATCTGCGACCGCGTGGTCGCAGCAACTTGGCAGGGCCGTGTGCGCCGCCGGGCCGGCAGGCTTCTGGCCCGGCGTGACCGACGGCCATTTCGACACCCTGATGGAGCAGCGCTCATGAAACCCTTTCTGATCCTGGAGCGCGATGGCGCCATCCTGACCGTCCGCATGGACAGTCCCGAGACGCGCAATGCCTTAAGCGCCCCGCCGCAGATGCAGGAGTTCGTCGACATGTGCGCGATGGTGCGGGCGGACCGCGGCATCAAGGTGGTGGTCCTGACCGGCAACGGCCCGGCCTTCTGCGCCGGCGGCAACGTCAAGGACATGGCCGAGCGCGGCGGCATCTTCGCCGGCTCGCCCTACGAAGTGAGCGAAAGCTACCGCAACGGCATCCAGCGTATTCCGCTGTGCCTGTACACGCTGGACGTACCGGTGATCGCCGCCATGAACGGTCCGGCCATCGGCGCCGGCCTGGACCTGGCCTGCATGTGCGACGTGCGCATTGCGGCCGACACCGCGAAATTCGCCGAAAGCTTCGTCAAGCTGGGCATCGTACCGGGAGACGGCGGGGCCTGGCTGCTGCCGCGCATCGTCGGCATGCCCAAGGCGAGCCTGATGGCGCTCACCGGCGACACCATCGATGCCGCGACCGCCCTGGCCTGGGGGCTGGTGACGGAAGTCGTGCCCGCCGCTGAACTGGAAGCCAGCGCCCTCGCCATTGCCCGGCGCATGGCGGCCAACCCGTCGCACGGGCTGCGCCTGACCAAGCGGCTGCTGCGCGAAGGGCAGCACATGCGCCTCGACTCGCTGCTGGAGATGTCGGCCGCCTTCCAGGCGCTGGCCCACCACACCGAGGACCATGCGGAAGCAGTATCCGCCTTCCTCGGCAAGCGCAAACCGCGATACCAGGGGCGCTAGGCCCACGCACTACCCAGAATCAGGAGAAGCAGCATGCGCAGTGTTTTTCGCGAAGACCATCACATGTTCCGCGAGATGGCCCGGCGGTTCATCGAGAACGAAATCGTGCCCCACCTGGCGGAGTGGGAGCACGCAGGCATCGTCCCCAAGTCGGTGTGGCGCAAGGCGGGCGAAGTGGGCCTGCTGTGCTCCACCGTGCCCGAGGAGTACGGCGGCGCCGGCGGCGACTTCGGCCACTCGGCCGTGATGATCGAGGAGCTGGCGCGGGTGAATGCCACCGCGATCGGCTTCACCACCCACTCGGAAATCGTCGCGCCCTACATCGTCGCCTACGGCAGCGAGGAGCAGAAGCGCCGCTGGTTGCCGAAAATGGTCAGCGGCGAGACCATCGGCGTCATCGCGATGAGCGAGCCGGGCATCGGTTCCGACCTGCGCTCGATGCGCACCAGCGCGCGACGCGACGGCGACGACTACGTCATCAACGGCCAGAAGACCTTCATCACCAACGGCGGCAACGCCGACCTGATGGTCACCGCCACCAAGCTCGATCCGGGCGCCAAGGAGCTCACCCTGGTCTGCGTCGAGGCCGACCGTCCCGGATTCTCGAAAGGTAAGCTGCTCGAGAAGATCGGCCTGAAGGGGCAGGACACTTCCGAGCTGTTCTTCGACGAGGTGCGGGTGCCGGCCGCGAACCGCCTGGGCGAGGAGAACAAGGGCTTCGGCTACCTGACCCACCAGCTGGCCTGGGAGCGCACCATCATCGGCCTGCGCGCCGCCGCATCGATCGATGCGCTGCTCGAAGACACGCTGGCCTACGTCCGCGAGCGCAAGGTGTTCGGCAAGACCGTGTTCGACTTCCAGAACACCAAATTCAAGCTGGCCGAATGCAAGGCCCAGGCCACGATGCTGCGCGTGTTCGTCGACGACTGCCTGGCGAAGGCGATGCGCGGCGAGCTGTCGGCGGAAGTGGGCGCCATGTGCAAGCTGATGGGGTCGGAAATGCAGGGCAGGGTGCTGGACGAGCTGCTTCAGCTGCATGGCGGGTACGGATTCATGAGCGAATACAAGATCAGCCGCGCGTGGGTCGATGCGCGCGTCGCCAGGATCTACGGCGGCACGTCGGAGATCATGAAAGAGATCATCGCGCGCTCTCTGTAGCTCCGAATTCACGGCGAACTACTTTTCCACGATCTTTTCATTGAACTTCCCGACCGAGGCCCGCTATGAACTCGCCCCTTAGCCCTGCCGCCGGCGCTGCGCTGCGCGCCGTCACCCTGGACGATAAATACACCGTCGACAAGGGACAGATATTCCTGAGCGGCGTCCAGATGCTGGCGCGCCTGCCGATGCTGCAGAAGGCGCGCGACCTGCGTGCCGGGCTGAACACCGCCGGCTATGTCTCCGGCTACCGCGGCTCGCCCCTCGGCGGACTCGACCAGGCGCTGTGGAAGGCGAAGAAGCACCTGGAACAGCACGATGTCGTGTTCCAGCCCGGCCTGAACGAAGACCTCGCCGCAACCGCGGTATGGGGCACCCAGCAGGTGAACCTGTACGAAAGCGCAACCCGCGACGGCGTGTTCGGCATGTGGTACGGGAAGGGGCCGGGCGTCGACCGCTCGGCCGACGTCCTCAAGCACGCCAACTCGGCAGGCACGTCTCCCAAGGGCGGGGTGCTGATGCTGGTTGGCGACGACCATGCGGCCAAGTCCTCCACCGTGGCGCACCAGTCCGAACACCTGCTGGTTGCCTGCGGCATCCCGGTGCTGTATCCGTCCAGCGTGCAGGAGTTCCACGACTATGGCCTGCACGGCTGGGCGATGAGCCGGCATGCGGGCCTGTGGGTGGCGATGAAATGCGTCACCGATGTGGTCGAGTCCTCCGCCTCGGTGGAGATCGACACGGAAGGCCTGCAGATCGTGCTGCCCCCGGCGCCGGCGCTGGAAGGCGGGTTGGGCATCCGCTGGCCGGACGCGCCGCTCGAGCAGGAGGCGCGGCTGGTCGACCACAAGTGGTATGCGGCGCTCGACTACATCCGGGCCAATCGCCTGAACCGGGTGGTGGTCGACGCACCAAGGGCCCGTTTCGGTATCGTCGCGGCCGGCAAGGCCTATCTCGACCTGCGCCAGGCGCTGGTCGACCTCGGCATCGACGATGACGCCTGCGCGCGCATCGGCATCCGCATCCTGAAGGTGGGCTGTGTCTGGCCCCTGCACGCCGATGACGTCCAGGAGTTCGCGTCGGGACTGCGCGAGATCCTGGTAGTGGAAGAAAAGCGCCAGGTGCTGGAATATGCGATCAAGGAGCAGCTGTACAACTGGCCGCACGCGGAGCGCCCGAGTGTCTACGGCAAGTTCGACGAGCGCGCCGGCGCCGGCGGGGAATGGTCGGCGCCGCGCGGGCAGTGGCTGCTGCCTGCCCGCTACGAACTGTCGCCGGCGCTGATCGCCAAGGCGATCGCGCGCCGTCTCGGCCAGGCCGAGCTGCCCGCCGACCTGCAGGCAGCCATCGATGCGCGCATCGCCATCATCGAGGCCAAGGAGCGAGAGGCGGCACGGCCGCGGGTGACGGCCGAGCGCAAGCCGTGGTTCTGTTCCGGCTGTCCGCACAATACCTCGACCCGGGTGCCGGAAGGCTCGCGCGCCCTGGCCGGCATCGGCTGCCATTACATGGCGCTGTGGATGGACCGGCGCACCGAGACCGTCAGCCAGATGGGGGGCGAGGGCGTCAGCTGGCTCGGGCAGATGCATTTCACCAGCGACCGCCACGTGTTCGTGAACCTGGGCGACGGCACCTACTTCCATTCCGGCCTGCTGGCGGTGCGCGCGGCGATCGCAGCCAAGGCGAGCGTCACCTACAAGATCCTGTATAACGACGCCGTCGCGATGACCGGCGGCCAGCCGGTGGACGGGACCCTGACGGTGGCCCAGATCGCCCAGCAGCTCACTGGCGAAGGCGCGCTGCGGGTGCTGGTGGTGAGCGACGAGCCGGAAAAGTATGCGGACCGCAGCGGATTGCCGGCCGCCGTCACGGTCCACCACCGCGACGAACTCGATGCACTGCAACTGGAACTGCGGGACACGGCCGGGGTGTCGGTGCTCATCTACGAGCAGACCTGCGCCACCGAGAAGCGCCGGCGCCGCAAGCGCGGCGAGGCCACCGATCCGCCGCGCCGCGCCTTCATCAACGCGGCGGTGTGCGAGGGCTGCGGAGACTGCTCGGTAGCGTCGAACTGCCTGTCGGTGGAGCCGCTGGAGACGCCGCTGGGCACCAAGCGCAAGATCAACCAGAGCTCCTGCAACAAGGACTTCTCCTGCGTGAACGGGTTCTGCCCGAGCTTCGTGACGGCAGAGGGGGCGCAGTTGCGCCGTCCGCAAGCCAAGGCCGTACCGGCAGCGGAAATTCCGGAGCCTACCCTGCCGGCCCTGGATGGCGTGTGCGGCATCGTGGTCCCCGGCGTCGGCGGCACCGGCGTCGTCACGATCGGTTCCCTGCTCGGCATGGCGGCTCACCTGGAAGGCAAGGGCGTCAAGGTCCTCGACATCACGGGGCTGGCCCAGAAGGGCGGTGCGGTGCTCAGCCACATCCAGATCGCCGCGAAGACAAGCCTGATCCATGCGACGCGGGTGCCTACCGGCGACGCGGCGGTGCTGATCGGCTGCGATGCGATCGTCGCCGCGTCGCTGGACGCACTGTCGCGGGTCCGGCGCGGCCGCACCCGCGCGGTGGTGAACAGCGCCGCCGTGCCGTCCGCGGCCTTCCTGTCGAACCCCGACTGGCGCTTCCCCGGCGCCAGCGCGGAAGCGGACCTGCGTGCGAGCGTGGGCGATGCCTGCGAGTTCGTCGATGCGAACGCGCTCGCCACCCGCCTGTTCGGCGACACGATCTTCGCCAACCCGCTGCTGCTCGGCTATGCCTGGCAAAAGGGCTGGATTCCGCTCGGGCGCCAGGCGCTGCTGCGCGCCATCGAGCTCAATGGAGTGGCGGTCGAGAAGAACCAGCGCGCGTTCGAGATGGGCCGCCTGGCGGCCCACGATCCGTCAGCACTTGCAGAGAGCCGCAGGGCGCAGGAGACGGGCGCGGTCGTGGTGGACATGCCCGTGACGCTGGAGCGCCTGGTCGAAGAGCGCGCCCGGCTCTTGCGCAGCTATGGAGGCGAGGCCTATGCGCAGCGCTACCGGGCCGCGGTGGCGCGCCTGCGCGCTGTCGAAGCGGATCTTCCCAGGCAGCGCCGCCAGCCGCTGACCGAGGCGGTGGCGCGCAATCTCGCCAAGCTGATGGCCTACAAGGACGAGTACGAAGTGGCGCGCCTGCACAGCGCGCCCGAGTTCCTGGCAGCCTTGCGTGCGCAGTTCGAAGGCGAGCCGGGCAAGGATTACACGCTGAACTTCCACCTGGCGCCACCGCTGCTGGCACGGCCCGGCGCGGACGGACGGCCGGCCAAGCGCCGCTTCGGCTCATGGATGATGCCGGTGTTTCACCTGCTGGCGCGCATGCGCTGGCTGCGCGGGACCGCGTTGGACCCGTTCGGCATGAGTGCCGAACGGCGTCGCGAGCGCCAACTGGTCGAGGACTATTTTGCCCTGGTTGCCCTGTTCTGCGAAACGCTCACGGACGAGCGCATGGAGACGGCGCTCGCGTTGGCGTGGCTTCCGGAAAAGATTCGCGGCTACGGCCACGTGAAGGAAAAGGCCATGGACATGGCCGACGAGAGGCGTGCGCAGCTGATGGCACAGTATGGCGCGCCCGTATCCCAACGACAAAAAGCCTGAAGGAGAACTGCATGAAAATACTGGTACCCGTCAAACGCGTGGTCGATTACAACGTCAAGGTCCGCGTCAAATCCGACGGCAGCGGCGTGGATATCGCCAATGTCAAAATGTCGATGAACCCGTTCGACGAGATCGCGCTGGAAGAAGCCGTGCGCCTGAAGGAATCCGGCAAGGTCACCGAAGTGGTCGCCGTGTCGGTGGGCGTGGCCCAGTGCCAGGAAACTCTGCGTACCGGCATGGCGATCGGCGCCGACCGCGGCATCCTGGTCGAAACCAGTGTCGAGACCGAGCCGCTGGCCGTGGCCAAGATCATGAAGGCGCTGGCCGACAAGGAACAGCCGCAACTGATCATCCTGGGCAAGCAGGCGATCGACGACGATTCGAACCAGACCGGCCAGATGCTGGCTGCGCTGCTGGGCTGGCCGCAAGCCACCTTCGCATCGAAAGTGGTGCTGGAAGACGGTAAGGTGACCGTGACCCGCGAAGTGGACGGCGGCCTGGAAACGGTGCAGCTCACCCTGCCGGCCATCATCACCACCGACCTGCGCCTGAACGAGCCGCGCTACGTGACGCTGCCGAACATTATGAAGGCCAAGAAGAAGCCGCTGGAAACCGTCAAGCCGGAAGACCTGGGCGTCGACGTGACCCCGCGCCTGAAGACCCTGAAAGTGACCGAGCCGGCCAAGCGTTCGGCCGGCGTCAAGGTGCCGGACGTGGCGACCCTGGTGCAGAAGCTGCGCCTTGAGGCCAAAGTCATCTAATCATACTTAGGAAAAGAACATGGTCGCACTCGTCATTGCAGAACACGACAACGCCTCCCTCAAGGGCGCTACCCACCACACCGTGACCGCGGCCGCCCAGTGCGGCGCAGGTGGTGCAAATGAGGTCCACATCCTGGTCGCCGGATCGGGCTGCGGCGCCGCCGCCGAAGCCGCCACGCAGATCGCCGGCGTCTCGAAAGTGCTGGTCGCCGATGCGCCGCACTTCGCCGACGGCCTGGCCGAGAACGTCGCCGAGCAGATCCTGGCGATCGCCGGCAGCTACTCGCACATCCTGGCCCCGGCCACCGCCTACGGCAAGAACATCCTGCCGCGCGTGGCGGCCAAGCTGGACGTCGCCCAGATCTCGGAGATCACCAAGGTCGAGTCCCCGGACACCTTCGAGCGTCCGATCTACGCCGGTAACGCCATCGCCACCGTGCAGTCGAGCGACAGCGTGAAGGTCATCACCGTGCGCGGCACCGCGTTCGACGCCGCAGCAAGCGGCGGTTCGGCCGCCGTGGAACAGATCGCAACCAGCGGCGACATCGGCAAGTCGGCCTTCGTGGGCCGCGAACTGGCCAAGTCGGACCGTCCGGAACTGACCGCCGCCAAGATCATCGTGTCGGGCGGCCGCGGCATCGGCTCGGCCGAGAACTTCAAGCTGCTCGAGCCGCTGGCCGACAAGCTGGGCGCCGCCATGGGCGCATCGCGCGCCGCGGTGGACGCGGGCTTCGTGCCGAACGACTGGCAGGTCGGCCAGACCGGCAAGATCGTCGCCCCGACCCTGTACATCGCGGTCGGCATCTCGGGCGCGATCCAGCACCTGGCCGGCATGAAGGACTCGAAGACCATCGTCGCCATCAACAAGGACCCGGAAGCGCCGATCTTCTCGGTGGCCGACTACGGCCTGGTGGGCGACCTGTTCGACGTCGTTCCGCAACTCGTCGCGGAAATCGACTAGGCCCGTGGCCGGTGGTGCAGTGCCGACCCATCGGCGTTCCCGGAATACGCCATGACTGCAAGCACTCCATCCACCGATCCATCTCCGGCCGAAGAGCGTCAAGTACACATCCACCTACGCAAGATCCCGCTGCTGGCGGGGCTGTCGGGCGAGGAAATCATCCTGGTGAAGCAGGAAATCCGCATCCGCCAGTACGGCAAGCGCGACATCGTGCTGCAAAAAGGCGGGCATGGGGATGGCCTGCTGTTCCTGCTCTCGGGGCAGCTGCAGGTGGTGAACGTAACCGAGGACGGGCGGGCGATTGGCCTGCGCATGCTGGCGCCGGGGGATTTCTTCGGTGAGATCGCGCTGATCAACAATTCCACCCGTACGGCATCGATCGTCGCGATGTCCGAGGCGCTGGTGGGCTTCCTGCCGGCGGCCACCGCGCTGCACTTGTTCTCGCACTCGCCGTCGGTGGCAATGGGGATGCTCCGGCACCTGGCCGAAAAGATCGAGCGTGACTCGGAGTTCCGATCCCTGCTGAGCATTAACAACACGGCCAAGCGCATCTACACCTACCTGGTGCTGATGCAGAAGAACAAGCAGGACGACCCTGGCGCCCCGGCGGTGGTCGAGAACCTGCCGACCCACCAGGACATCGCCAACATGATCAATACCAGCCGCGAGACCGTGACGCGCGCGCTGGCCGCGCTGGCCCAGCAGGGCATCGTGCAGAAGGATGCGAACCGGCTGATCATCATCAAGCCGGACGCATTGCAGAAGCTCGTCAAGGGCTCCTGACGCGCGCGCTCAGCGCTCGAAGATCTCTTCCGGCGTGCGCACGCTGGTGCCGAGGATCGGCCCGACCAGCTCATGTCCCCAGGTCGACAGCTTTTCCGGGTTCAGCTCGTAGCCGTCGTCGTGCCATGGCTCGAGCTCGGCGATGCACTCGATGGCAAAGCCGGACGGCGTGAAGTGATAGAAGGACATATGCGGATCCTGGACGTGCTGGCCCAGGGTCATCATCATTTGCAGCCCCTTCTTGCGCACCAGGTCATAGGTTTCGCCGACGTCGCGCACCGAATTGACCGTGATGCCGACGTGCTGGACCCCGGCCTTGCCCGGCCCGAAACCGTAGGCGATGTCGTGGCTGGTGTGATTGTTGAGCTTGGCGCGGAAGAAGCCGGTCTTGCCCTTGCCGGCCCCGGCGCCGTAATAGCGCATGCCCATGATCCCGGTGAGGAAGTGTTCGAGTTCCGGCGTGTATTCGGGGGTGATCACCACCACGTGGCCTACGCCGCGCTGGCCGCAGGCGAAACCGCCGTGCGGGCGGCCCGGCTGGAACGAGCGCGGCATCCATTTCTGGGCGTAGAACAGCTCGTGCTGGTAGCCGACCGGATCGCGGAAGCGCACCAGTTCCTTCACGCCGCGGCGCTCGCGCAGCGCCTCGTCCGCGACCGTCACTTCGATGCCGTGTTCGCGGAAGCGCTCGACGGCGGCCTGGAATTCCAGCTTGCCGCGGGCTTCCCAGCCGAGGTAGGCGAGGCGGTCGATCTTCCCCGGATGGAAAGCAATGCGATGGCGCCGGTCGTCCATCCTGAAGTACAGCGAGTCAAGATCGCCCTCGGGTGAGGCGCCGATCTGGAAGCCCATCACTTGCGGGCCGTATTCGCGCCATGCATCCAGGTTCGCGGTTTCGAACCCGAGGTAGCCGATGCCGATGATGTCCATATGTCTTCCTCCTCCTACTGTTGTTGTGTGATCGGTGCGCCGGACTAGATGGCGAGCAGGCCGCCGTCGACCACCAGGTCGGAGCCGGTCATGAAGCGCGCTTCGTCGGATGCCACATACAGGGCGAGCGACACGACTTCCTCCGGTTCGCCGGGGCGGTCCTGCAGGACGCCGTCGAGGATGATCCGGCGCGTGACCGGATTGTCGACGAAGGCGGCGGTGCCGGGCGTCCTGACGAAGCCTGGACTGATGCTGACCGCGCGGATGCCGAGCGGCGCGCCTTCGACCGCCAGCTGCCGGGTGAAGGAAACGACGGCGCCCTTGGCGGCGCTGTGCGCGCTGATCCCGGCGGCTTTCGAGCCGCCCCATGCGGCGGTGGATGCGATGTTGATCACCACGCCGCCGCGCACCCCTAGGTGTCGCCATGCGTACTTGGTGGTGAAGAAAATGAGGTCGAGTTCGTTACGGATGGTGTAGTGCCAGTCCTCGATCGACATGTCGCCGACCCCGCCGAACTTCGCAGCCGAGGCATTGTTGTACAGGATGTCGATGCGGCCGAGTTCCTCCGCGCTTGACTCGACCCAGCGCCTTGCCTGTTCATGGTCGCCAAGATCCACCGGCGCATTGCCATGCAACGTAAAGCCCTCGGCCGCCATCAGGCGCGCCGTCTCTTCGTGCGCGGCGCGATCGACATCGCAGCCGACCACGGTGGCGCCTTCGCGGGCGAACTGCAGGGCCGCGACGCGCCCCTGGCCGCCACCGGTGCCCGTAATCAGGGCAACTTTTCCAGCTAATCTATTCATGGATCATCCCAGCAGGAAAACGGGCCACCCGCGCAGGCGCCGCATGCGGCGCGCGAGCGGGCCGCATGTCGGGCATACCCATGGCGTGGACCGCCAGGGTTGAGATTCAGGCAGGCGCCTGGACCGCGATGGCTTCGGCCGGGCAGGCGGCGGCGCCTTCGCGCGCCGCTTCCAGCAGTTCGTCCGGCACCAGTTCGTTGTCGACATACACGATGCCGCCGGCGTCGAGCTTGTAGACTTCAGGGCAGAGGGCGGCGCAGAGGCCATAGCCGCAGCACTTGCTGCGTTCGATGATAACGCGGTGAAGCTGATGTTCGCTCATGATTCGTCTCTTTAATAATTATCCGACCGCTGGGGTCTGTGAGACGATTATGCACACAAATCGAAAATCTGTCACGTTTTGTGTGCGAGTGATTAGAACAGGATGTTGCCGGCTTTGGAGGCCAGCTTGCGCAGCAGCTCGCCGAGCTTTTCCACCCCGTCGCGGTCGTACTGCCCGCGGAAGGTGACGGCCGAGATGGCGTAGGCGATGGCGCCGCTGCGATCGTTCACCGGCGCCGCCACCGCCAGGATGCCGGCCGAGAAATAGCCGTCGTCGACAGACCAGCCGTTCTCGCGGGCGTCGGCCACCTGCTGCCGATAGTCCTCGAATGCGAGCGGGCGTGCCCAGCGCACCTTGTCGAAGGCGGCGCGCAGGCGCGTGTCGTCCAGGCCGAGCTGGGCGGCGAACAGGCGTCCGCTGGCGCCCATCAGCACCGGCAGGCGCTGGCCGATCGCCATGTCGATGCGCAGGTCCCCGGGACTCGTCTCTGCGCTGACCAGCACGATGCGGTCATTGCCCATGCGGCGCCACAAGGTGACCGTCACGTGGTGGGCCGCCGCGAACTCCTGCATCAGCGGCCGTACCACATCGAGGCGCTGGCCCTGGGTGACCAGGTGCTCGACCAGCTTGGCCAGGCCCAGGCCGGTGGTATAGGTCTTGGACAGGGGATCGAAGTCGAGCATCTCCTCGGCGACGAGGGTGCGCAGCGTGTTGAAGCAGGTACTGGGGTTGATCTCCAGTTCGCGCGCGATGTCGGCCGCGCGCTCCGGGGAGCCGGAGGTCGTCAGGAAGCGCAGGATGCGGATCGCATTGACGACCGGCTTGACCGTCACGCCGGTCGACGTGTCGGGACGCTCTTCGTTGCTGTTATCTACTGCCATGCGCGCTCCGGTAAGCGAAGGGCGAGCCCTTCGGCCACCAATCGCAATCTAAAATATCATTCTAAAGTTAGAATGGTTGAGCGGCAAGGACGGCGCGCGTGGCGTGCTAGTCTTTTACCAGCAGCAGGCTGCCGGCCAGCGGCCCGCCGCCGGACGCCACCACCGAAGCGTGATGGGGCGCCACCTGGCGCGCGCCGCCGCGTCCCCAGAGTTGGGTGCAGGCCTCGTGGACGTAGCCGAGCCCGTGGGTGCGCCCACCGGAGAGCTGGCCGCCGTTGGTATTGACCGGGATCTCGCCGCCGAGCGCAATGCGGTGCCCGCCCTCGACGAAGGGCCCGCTCTCGCCTCGCGGGCACAGGCGCAGGGCTTCCAGCCACATCATGGTCAGGATCGAGAAGCCGTCGTAGAGCTGCGCAGTGCCGACGTCGGCAGGCTTGATGTCGGTGCGCGCCCACATCATGTCGGCCGCATCGCGCGTGGCCATCGCGGTCAGGTCGATCTGGTCCCAGGACCATGGCTGGTGCAGGGCGGCGCCGATCGCCTCGATGCGGATCGGCGGGTTGGGGCCGTGCGCCGCCGCGTCGGCGCGCGACAGGATGATGGCGGTGGAGGCGTCGCAATGCACGTCGCAGTCGAGCATGCGCAGCGGGGTCGAGATCATGCGCGAGGCCATGTACTCGTCCATCGACAGCGGGGTGCGGAACACGGCCTTCGGATTGAGTACGGCATTGGCGCGGCAGGTGAGGGCGATCTGGGCCAGCTGTTCCGGCGTGGTGCCGTACTCGTGGAAGTGGCGCTGCGCATACATCGCCATCAGGTTGGCCCCCGAGAGCACGTTGAAGGGGGTGTACCACTGCCAGAAAAAGCTGTTGTCGCGGCCGACCGTCTTGTTGGTGAGCGCGCTGGCGCCCTTGTCGGTCTGGCGCCGGGTCGCTTCGGTAATGGTGCGGAACACCAGCACATGGCGGCACAGCCCGGCCGCGATCGCCATCGCGCCGTTGATCACGCCGGCCAGCGGCCCCGGTCCTTCGTAGCCGCCCCCATACCAGTTGACCTTCAGGCCCAGGGTGCCGATGAGCGCATTCGGACCGACCGGGGAGAAAGCATCGCCATTGTTGTTGTCGCCGGGCCAGCACGACACGCCGTCGATGTCGTCGCGGCTCAGTCCCGCGTCCGCGATCGCTTCCAGGCAGGCGTCGAGCGTGAGCCGCATCGCGGACTTGCTGGACGGGCGCCCGACTTCGGACTGGCCGATGCCGCTGATTGCGACGTCTTTTTCGTAGATCCGGTCGAACATCATGCCGCCTTCTCGAAAAGGGGAAGCCAGACATCCTCGACCTGCTCGAAGCGCACGCGCACCGGCATGCCGATGTGTACCTCGGCGGGTGGGGAGCCGACGATGTTGGTGACGAAGCGCAGTCCCTGCTGGTCCGCCAGCTCGACGATGGCCACCACGTAGGGTACTTTCAGGTCGGGGCGCCAGGGCTGGTGGTTGACGGTATAGGTGAACACTGTCCCCCGGCCCGACACCGGCCTGGGGCCGACCTCGGCGCTCAGGCACTGCGGGCACACCGGCGCCGGAGGGTGGAAGAAGCGTGCGCAGGCGTCGCAGTGGTGCATGCGCAACTCCTGCTGCGCGCCGCCTTGCCAGAAGGCGCTGTTGTCTGGAGTGAGCGCCGGGAGTTTTCTTGTCATGTGCTGGACTTTCGGGAAGATGCGGTGCAACTGCGACGCTGACGCTGTCGATGCAAGGATTCTACAACTATGTAGACAGAATTGGAAAATCTGTTTAAAGTTTTCAGCAAGTTCCTGCAATTGCTGTCCGTTGCCACCTGACCCGATCGGAAAGACCAGCCATGCCTGCACCACTCGACACCCGCATCATCGTCATCACCGGCGGCTTCGGCACGCTTGGCCGCGCCGTCGCGCAGCGCCTCCATGCCGACGGCGCACGGGTCGCGCTGCTCGACCGCGCACCCGCACCCCTGAGCGGCCTGCCCGCCGGCGCGTTTGCGCTCGGCGTCGTCGAACTGGCCGACGAACAGGCCTGCCACGCAGCTTATGGCCAGGTGCGCGAAGCGTTGGGCGGGATCGACGGCATCGTCAATGTCGCGGGCGGCTTCACCTGGGAAACCCTGGAAGGCGGCGCGCTCGCTTCCTGGGACCGCATGTACGACACCAACCTGCGCACCGCGGTGGCCAGCTGCCGCGCTGCGCTGCCGCACCTGCTGGCGCGCGGCGCCGGGCGCATCGTGAATGTCGGCGCGGCGGCGGCGCACAAGGCCGGCATGGGCATGGGCGCCTACGCTGCCTCCAAGGCCGGGGTGGCGCGGCTGACCGAAGCCCTGGCCGAGGAACTGAAAGACCGCGGCATCACCGTCAACGCGGTACTGCCGAGCATCATCGATACCCCGGCGAACCGTGCCGACATGCCGGACGCCGACGCCAGCCGCTGGGTGGCACCAAGCCAGCTGGCGGCGGTAATCGCCTTCCTGCTGTCCGGCGACGCCTCGGCGCTGACCGGCGCCTGCATCCCGGTGAACGGCCGGGTCTAGGAAGCAGGGCCGGCAAGCAGCGCGCCCGCGGGGGCGCCCGATCCACCACAAGGAGGGCCAGGCCGCCAGCGGCGGTACCGGCCCCATGGAGACAAGCAATGAGACTCGTTACCTACCGTGACGAACATGGCGCAATGCGCCCCGGCGCGCTGATCGAATCGGACAGCGCCATCGTCGACCTGAGCATCGCAGCCAGGAGCACCGGTCTCGGTGCCTGGCCGGCGTTCGGCAGCATCCTGGCCCTGGTCGAGGCGGGACCGGAAGCGATGGAGGAAGCGCGCCGCATGGTGGCGCTGGCGCCGAGCGCTGCGGTGATCGAGCGCGCGTCCGTGAAACTGTGCGCCCCGATCCAGCCGCCGCCCCAGATGCGCGACTGCTCCTGTTTCGAGCTGCACCTGAAGCAGAGCTTTGCCGCAGCCCGCCGCGCGCGCGTCGCCCACCTCCCGAATCCGGAAGAAGCGCTGGCCCAGATGAGCACCCGTGCCGACGAGCGCGTGGTCGCCACCTTCAACCGCCAGCCCATCTATTACAAGTGCAACCGCTTCGCCGTCATCGGGCCTGACGAGGACGTGATCTGGCCAGCTTACAGCAAGGCGATGGACTTCGAACTCGAATTCGCCTGCTACATCGGGCGCAAGGCGAAGGACGTCCCGCGCGAGAAGGCGCGCGACTACATCGTCGGCTACACGATCTTCAACGACATGAGCGCCCGCGATACGCAGGCGGTCGAAATGGGCGGCATGCTCGGCCCGGCCAAGAGCAAGGATTTCGACACCGGCAACGTGATGGGGCCTTGCCTGGTCACCGTCGACGAGCTACCCGACCCATATGACCTCACCATGGTCGCACGCGTCAACGGCGAAGAGTGGGGCAGGGGATCGACGCGCGACATGCGCTGGCAGTTCGAGGACCTGATCGCCCATATCTCGCGCTCCGAAACCCTGTATCCCGGCGAAGTGCTCGGTTCGGGCACGGTGGGCAACGGCTGCGGCCTCGAGCAGCTGCGCTACCTGAAGCCGGACGACGTCATCGAGCTCGAGGTCGAGGGCATCGGCACCCTGCGCACGAGAATCCGGCTGCCCTGAGCGGCACTGCAACAGTCACGCCGGTGCTACCTGCCGCAGAGCGGGGGCGCCGCTTCCACGACCTAACAGGAGACAATCATGGTCGCAACAAAGAACGGCGCGGCGATCGACTTCGCCGAGTTCAAGCAATCCTGGCGCGTACTGCTGCTTGCCATCACTGGCATCATGATCAGCATTAACGCCGCCCTGCTGTACGGCTTCGGCGTGCTGGTGATCCCGCTGCAGGCCGAATTCGGCTGGGAGCGCCCGGCGCTGCAGGCGGCGATCAGCTTCCTGTTCGGCGGCGCGGTGGTCGGCCTGCAGCTGGTCGGCTGGCTCAACCTGCGCTTCGGCATCAAGCGTGTCACCGTGGTGTCGCTGCTGACGATGGCGCTCGGCTACCTGGCCACGACCCAGATCGGCGGTTCGGTGTGGACCCTGTACGCGGCATTCTTTTTGCTGCCGATCGTGGGCATGGGCGCGCTGGCCGTGACCTGGACCCAGCTGCTCAACCTCTGGTTCCTGCGCAACCGCGGCCTGGCGCTGGCGCTGGGCCTGTCCGGTACCGGCATCACGGCCGCGGTCACGCCGCCGCTGTTTGCATGGGGCGTGGCGAACTGGGGCTGGCAGGCGCCCTTCGTCATCCTGGCGCTGGTCAATGTCGTGATCGGCATTCCGCTCACACTCGCCTGGTTCCGGCTGCCGGAGACGGCAGCCGCTGCCAAACCGGGGACCGCCGCAGCGGCCCCGCTCACGGGAATGGCCTTCCGAGAGGCGCTGGCCTCGCCCAAGTACTGGATCTGCAACCTGGCCTTGTGCCTGGTCGTCTCGGCCGTGATGGGTGTCGTCACGAGCACTGTGCCGATGCTGCGCGACCGTGGGCTGGATGCCGGCGCGGCCGCCCAGGTGTTCGCCTGGTTCGGCATCGCGCTGGTGCTGGGCCGCCTGGTGGTCGGCTACCTGCTCGACCGCCTGTGGCCGCCGGGCGTGGCAGCCGTCAGCCTGGCGCTGCCTGCGATCGGCACCATGATCTTCCTGTCCGGGAACGACGATATCGCCATGCTCAGCCTCGCGGCGGCGCTTGCGGGACTCGGCGCCGGCGCCGAATTCGACATCGCCGCCTTCCTGATGGCGCGCTATTTCGGGCTGAAGGACTACGGGCGCATCTTCGGCCTGCACCAGGGCTTGATCACGGTGGCATCGGCCGGCGCACCGCTGGCCTTCGCCGCGATGTTCAGCGCCACCGGCGGCTACGGGGCCATGCTCACCTACTGCACCGCCAGTACGCTCGCCGGCGCCGCCATGCTCTTGACGCTGGGCCGCGGTCCCCGGGCTGCGGTGCAGCCGCAGGCCGCGCGCGCCTGACCTGCCGGGCCCCCAACGGGGCCCGCACTCCATCTTGTAAGGAAACCAACATGTCGCTTCAATCCGTAGTGATTGCCGGCGCCGGGCACGCCGGCGTACAGGTGGCGCTGTCCCTGCGCCAGGAAGGCTATGCGGGGCGCATCGCCCTGGTCAACGACGAACCCTGGCTGCCCTACCAGCGCCCGCCGCTGTCGAAGGCCTTCCTGCTGGGGAAGATCAGTGCGACGGCGATGCAGTTCCGCCCCGAGGAGTTCTACACCGAGCAGCGCATCGAGCTGCTGGCCGACCGGGGGATGGCGATCGACCGCCAGAACCGGCGGCTGGTGCTGGCCTCCGGCGCGGCGCTCGACTACGACCACCTGGTGCTGGCCACCGGCGCCCACAATCGCCCTTTGAGCGTGCCCGGGGCAGGCCTGTCGGGCGTGTTCGGGATCAAGACGCGGGCCGATGCCGACGCGGTGGCGCCGCTGCTCAAGATGGCGCGCCGGGTGGTCGTCATCGGCGCCGGCTTCATCGGCCTGGAGTTCGCCGCGGTGGCGGCGGCCGAAGGGGCAGCGGTCGAGGTGCTGGAGCTGGGCGAACGGCCCATGGCGCGCGCCATCTCGCCGCAGATGTCCGAGGTGTTCCGCAACGCCCACGAAAGCTGGGGCGTGCATTTCAACTTCCGCAGCGCAGTATCGGAAATCGAGGGCGACAACGGCAGGGCGGTGGCGGTCATCACGGCCGACGGACGGCGTTTGCCGGCCGACCTGGTCGTGTACGGGATCGGCGTGGTGCCGAACGTAACGCTCGCGCTGGAAGCGGGACTGAACATCGACAACGGCATCAAGGTGAGCGCCAGCCTCTTGACTTCCGACCCGAACATCTCCGCGCTCGGCGATGTCGCGGCCTTCCCCTGCCTGCAGAACGGGTCGCAGCTGACCCGGCTCGAATCGGTGCAGAACGCCTGCGACCAGGGCAAGCTGATCGCCGCGCGGCTGGTGGGCAAGCCCGCTCCGTATACCGCCTTGCCGTGGTTCTGGACCGACCAGGGCAGCCTGAAGCTCCAGATCGCCGGCCTGGCGCTGTGCGCCGACAACCATGTGGTCCTTGGGGATCCGGCCGCCGGCCAGGTGTCGGTCCTGTGCTTCCGCGGCGAGCAGCTGCTGGCAGTGGAGTCGTGCTGCCGCGCGGGCGACCACATGGCGGCGCGCAAGATCCTGTCGCGCCCGCCCGCGCTCACCCCGGCGGTGGCGGCCGCGCCCGGCTTCGACCTGAAGGAATGGGAGGTGGCCAACCGCTGATGCATGCAGTTTGCCTGCCCATGCCATGCCGCAGGCCCAAGGCTCGTCGAATCACACTATTCCAACAACAAGCAGAGAAAGTGGAGACAAACGTGAGCAATCAATCCGTATCGGAAGTCCCGGGCGTTCCCTGTTCCCTCGTGCTGGCGGCGGCCCTGTTGTCGGCCTGTGGGGGCGATGGCAAGGACGCGCCAGTGGCGCAGGTGCCATCGACCCGGCCTCTGGCGCCTGTCCTGTCCTGCAGCACCAGCAGCCTGCAGGCGGGCGCCGCCGGCGCGACCCTGACTGCGGCTTCCCTGGTCACCGCATCCAACGGCGCCTCTTACTGCCGTGTCGACGGCCATGTCACCACGCAAGGCCCGGCGGCTACCAGCAATCAGGTCAGGTTCGTTGTGGCCATGCCGCAGTCGTTCAAGGCGCGCTACTTCTTCGCAGGCGAAGGCGGCTCCGCCGGATTCATTCCTGCGCCCGACGAGAAACTGCTGGCCGAGGGCTACGCGTTTGCCGGGAGCGATGCCGGTAGTCCAACGCCCGGGCTGAACTGGATGTTCGCCGCCGACCGGACCAAGGCCACGGATTACGACCAGCGCGGCGTGCATGTCAGCTCCGCCGCCACGCAATCCCTGGTGAGCGCCTACTATGGCCTGAAGGATGCCGCCAACGCCAACCGCAAGATGTACCGCTATTTCGATGGCTGCTCCGGCGGCGGGCGCATGGGCCTCGTGGCAGCCTCCATCTACCCGGACGATTTCGACGGCGTGGTCGTGGGGGCGCCCGGCCTCAACGTGAACAACCAGGTGATGTTCGGCAAGGTGAGCAAGTACCTGATCGACCATCCCGATGCCTGGATCTCGCCAACGCAGCTGCAAGCACTTGACGCCGCACTGTTGCAGAAATTCGACGGGGCCGACGGTGCCGTCGATGGCCTGATCTCCGACCCGGGCAAGGTATCCATCGACGCGTCGATGTGGGCCTTGTTCACCCCGGCCCAGCAGGGATTGCTGCGCATCGTGGTGGACGGGATGGACGACTTTGGACAGACCTATCCCGGCTTCACGCTGGGGAACCCGAACGGGTGGACCGCCTTCATGTTCGGCACCACGCCTCCGCCGTGGTCGATGAATCCGGCGGACGGGCGCCTGCCGCCTGCCAGCTACCTGGTCTTCGATACGACCTCGCGCGGCATGTTCGGCCCGACCTACGACTTTGCCACGCGATTCAGTTTTGCCGACAGCCTCGACGTCAATGGCTGGAACGCAATGTACAAGAACGTCTACCCCGCATCGGGAAACATCAAGGTGGCCAACCTGAACCCCTTCTTCCAGCGCGGCGGCAAGATGTTGTTCTGGCATGGCACGGCCGACAATGGCATCTCCCTGACCGACACCCGGCGCTTCTACGCTGACCTGGCCGCGGCGCAGGGTGGGCAGGCCAAGTTGTCCCAGATGGCCCAACTGTTCGAAGTGCCCGGTACGCAGCACTGCGGTGGCGGCATCGGTGCGCAGGACGTAGCGGCCCAGGCGCTGCCGGCGCTGGTCGACTGGGTGGAAAATGGAAAGGCGCCGGCCCAGTTGATCGGCAACCGCGCAGCCGGTGCCGCACTCCCGGCGCGCAGTTTCCTGCTCTGTCCGTCTCCGCAACGCGCGGTATTCCGTGGCGGGGTAGCGAACCCGGGCGGCCTGGACGTCAACAATGCGGCGAATTGGGACTGCAAGTCATCCTGAATGAGGCGCGCATGCAGCCGTCCTGGGCGCATGCGCGGGACGGCTAACTTCAGGCAGATCCTTCGGGAACAGTGGCGCTGTCGAAGTCGGCGAGCCAGGCCTGGTCGTCGCCGCACAGCGCCTCCGGCTTTTCCGTGAAGTCCCAGGTCGAGCCGACCATGCGGATCGCCTGGGGCGCCCGGTGTGGCTGCTGCGCGTAGCAGCGGCCTGTCAGGTGGGCATGAGGTTCCTTGTCGATGTCTTTCAGCCGGCCCAGGGAAATCAGCGCACAGCGGCGCAGCACCAGCGCCGCTTCCGCTTCCTCGGCGGGGAGGGTGCCCAGGGCCCAGCGCGCCATGCCCTGGCGCATGTCGATGCCGGTATAGGGATCGGGCCCGAGGATGGTGCTGTTCTCGACCGACCAGTCGAGCAGCAGCCGGCCATCGCGTTCGAGAAAGGCATGGGTACAGCCATCGATGTGGCGCGGAATCTCGATGTCGTAGCGCCGCGCGCAATCGCCACGCGCGGCGGCGGCGACGGCCAGGCCGGCAAGGTCGAACATGTGGGTGCACTGCTGGGTCGCATCGGTGTAGAGGTTGACCGAATGTGCGATGTCGTCCAGGCGCATGCCGGCCAGACGCTGCAGTTCCGGCGCTGCGCCCGGGCAGGCGGTGAACGGGTGGCGTGGCGCTTCTCCGCGCACCGCGGTCACTTGTCCGCCCTGGTGGTCGACCACGACGCGGAAGTGGTGGAAGTCATCCTCCAGTACGGCGCGTACCTGTCCGCCCTGGCGGTCATGGCGGCCCGCCATTTCGATTCGCCTGCGAAAACGCTGCATGTGTAATTCCTGGTATGGGTTGTTGGCACTAATGTGTACAATAACAGAAAATCTGTATAAGAACCTATGTGGGCATATGTTCGATAACGAGGAGACTAGCGTGGGACTGTTGAATGACAAGGTGGCTTTGATTACCGGTGCCGGCGGCGGCATCGGGCGCGGCGTGGCACGCCGCTTCGCGCGCGAAGGCGCCGCGGTGGTGATTGCCGAGATCGACCGCGACAGCGGCGCCCAGGTGGCGCGCGAGGTCGAGGAGCTGGGCGGACGGGCGCTGTTCGTGCACACCGACGTGCTGCGCAAGGAATCGGTGCTGGCCGCGATTGACGCGGCGGTGGCGCGTTTCGGCGGCCTCGACATCCTGGTCAACAACGCCTTCGTGCCGACCCCGAACATCCTCCTCGAGGACAAGACCGACGAGATGCTCGACCAGACCTTGACCTCGACCATCAAGGCGGCCTGGTGGGCGATGCGCGCGGCCCTGCCGCACATGCGCGCGCGCGGCGGCGGCAAGATCGTCAACTTCTATTCGATCGACGTCGAGCTGGGCGCCTGGCTGCATGCCGACTACAACACCGGCAAGGCCGGCATCGTCGGCTTGACCCGCAGCGCGGCGGCCGAGTGGGGGCGCTTCAACATCACCGTCAATGCGATCGCGCCGACCGCGATGGGGGCCACCTTCCACAAGCTGGCGGCCGAGAACCCGGGATTCGCCGAACGGGCGGCCGCCATGCGTCCGCTCGGACGCTGCGGCGACCCGGAAGAGGACATCGGGCCGGTGGTGGTGTTCCTGTCCAGCGACATGTCGCGCTACGTGACCGGGGAATCCTTCCACGTGGACGGAGGCTTGCACCTGCCCGGCTACAACTCGAGACCGGCCAACGTGCCGGTGCGGGAAACTTAGAAGCCGCCACGGGCGGCGATTCACAGGAAAGCACCAATCATGCAGTCAGTCAGGCGCGCCAGCGTCAGCAACATCACCAGTACCAGCAAGGTCACCAGCAACGTCACCAGCAACCTCGCCAGCACCAGCGCCGATGGCAGGCGAAACCGCCGCGCCGAAACCACCATCGCGTCGATCCTCGCGGCGACCGAAGAGATGGTGCTGCGCGAGGGATCGGAGCGCATCTCCGTGCTCGATGTCTGCGCGCTGGCCGGGGTCTCGCGCGGCACCTTCTACCGCTATTTCGCCTCGCAGGAAGAGCTGCTTGACGCCTTTGCACGCCACAAGCGGGCCTCGTTCCAGCAGGCGATGTCCGATGCGGTGACGCCCTATGCCGAGCCGGGCGCGCGCTTCCATGCGCTGGTGCGCTACCTCGACGACTATGCGGCGCATGGCCAGGCGCGCCTGCTCCTGCGCGCCGCGCCCGAGTACACGCTGCGCCTGTTCGGCCGCCTGTTCAACGAATCGCTGGTGCGTATCGACGACCTGATGCGCATCGTGTTCGATTCTTGGGACCGGCGCTTGGGCATCCGCACCGACCGCGAACTGATCTGCGAGCTCCTGATCCGCTGCGTGCTGAGCGAGCTGGTGGTGCCCAACAAGCGTCCCGAAGACGGGGTGCAGCGCATTGTCGCCTTCCTGTATTCGATCGTCGAGTGCCAGTCGCGCGACGACGCGAAAAATAAAAGTTAAACACATTTGCCATTTCTGTCTATCTTTGGCAATATAGGTCCCGATGCAAAAGCACCGACCGAGTGCCGCGGGATGGAGACATGTGTTGCTTGTGGGTTGGCCGTGCCGATGGCCGGCCGATGTGTCCTGCCAATGCGCCTGCTGTCGGGATAACCAATCGTCACAGGGAGACACCACATGCTCATCGACCTTCACGCCCACGCCCCCCACCCCGATTACTACAACCAGCACCCGCACTGGGGCCCGTTCTTCGAACAGCGCCCGGATGGCGACATCAAGCTGCGCGTCGGCCACTGGATCCTGTCGCTCGGCTCGCCCGAACGTCGTGCGGCCCTGCAGAAGGCCCGTGCCGAAGGCAAGACCCTCGACATCAACCAGTACCTGGCGCGCTGGGCCGATCCGAAGACCCGCCTGGCCGGCATGGACGCTGCAGGGCAGAGCGCCCAGGTGGTGTCGGTGCCGTCGCACTGCTACATGTACTGGGCCGAGCCCGAATTCGGCGTGCCTTTCGCACGCAAGGTCAACGACGTGCTGGCCGAATACTGCTCGGCGGCCCCGAACCGCCTGATGGCCTGGGCGCATGCGCCGCTCAACGCGCCGATCGAGGCGGCCAAGGAAATCCGGCGCGCCTGCACCACGCTGGGCGCCAAGGGCCTGGTTGCGGGCGGCGCCAACTTCGGCGGCCTGGAATTCGACTCGCCCGAGATGGATCCGGTCTGGGAAGCACTGTGCGACCTCGACCTGCCGATGTTCGTGCACGGCTATAACCAGTCGGTGACCTGGGGCGAAGATGCCAATACCGACCGCTACGAAACCACCGCCATCGTCGGCATGAACTACGACGAGACGAAGTGCTTCTGGAACATGATCAATGGTGGCGTGTTCGACCGCTTCCCGAACCTCAAGGTGTACATCACCCACGGCGGCGGCTTTGTGCCTTACCAGCTGGGGCGCCTGGCGCAGACCAATCCCAACCTGGACGTCGCGCACAACAAGAAGCCGGTGCTCGACTACCTGAAGAACTTCTACTTCGACGTCGAGCTGCACGAGCTGCCGATGCGCCAGGCGATGATCGAGATCATCGGCGCTGACCGCGTGCTGTACGGCTCCAACTTCGGCGGCAGCGACGCCGTCCGCCACGACCTGACCGACGGCCTGCGCATTTCCGACGAGGACCTGCAGAAGATTCGCTGGAAGAATGCCTGCGAGCTGCTGCACATCGATCCGGCCACCCTGGTCGAACCGGTCAAGCCAGCGGCGTTGGCAGCATGAAGATCGCACGCTGCACCGACGGCGGTGCGCCGTTCTGGGCGCTGGTCGACAGCGAGGCGGCGCTGGTGCGCCCGATCGCCGGCGCGTTTGCAGACTGGGGCCCCGCACTGACCCGCGCGATTGCCGCCGGACGCGCCGCGGCGGGCGAGGATGCGCTGCCGATCGACGGTCCGGCTCGGTCACTGGCCGGCGTGCGCCTGTTGCCGCCGGTTGAACCGGTCAACCGCGTGGTGGTGGCCGGCGCCAACTATGCCAAGCACCTTGCGGCCGACTTCGGACTCAAGACGCCGCCGCAACCCATCGCTTTCCTGAAAGCCTATGGCGCCCTGATCGGCGCGAACGATCCGATCCGCTACCCGCCGCTGACGAAGGAGCTCGATCACGAAGTCGAGCTGGTCGTGGTCATCGGTGACGCCGCGATCGTTGATGGCGACCCGCTCGCCGCCGTGCTGGGTTACGCGGTCGGCAACGACGTCTCGGCGCGCGACTTGCAGCGTAGCGGCCCGGCCGGCATCGGCATGGACCTGTTCGCGGCCAAGAGCCAGGATTGCAGCACCGGGGTCGGTCCGTGGATCGTCACACGCGACGAGTTCGGGCCCGGCAGTCCGCAGCTGCGCCTGACGCTCAAGGTCAACGGCCAGGTGCGCCAGGATGCCAGCACGGCGGAAATGACCTGGGATGTGGCGCAGCTGGTGCGTTTTGTCCAGGCCCGTTCGAGCTTCGCCGCCGGCGACATCCTGTTCACCGGTTCGCCCGCGGGCGTGGGGCAGGGCACGGGCGTGTACCTGGAGCCGGGCGACGTGGTGGAAGCGAGCGTCGAAGGTATCGGCACCATCTGCAACCTCGTCGGGCCCCGGCCCGGCGCATGAGGAGACAAACATGATCGACAAGAACCAATCCGTGGTGGTGGTCGGCGCCGGCCTGATGGGCACCGGCATTGCGCACGCTTTTGCCAGCAGCGGCTTCGCGACCCGCCTGGTCGACAGCAATGGCCAGGCGCTGGAGAAGGCGCTCCAGAATATCCATGCGATCCTTGACGGGGGCGTCAAGCTCGGCAAGCTTGCGGCGGACGTGGCTGAGGCGGCCAAGGCGCGCCTGACGATCCACACGTCCCTGGCCGAAGGCGCGCCAGGGGCCAGCCTGCTGGTGGAGACCGTGTCCGAGAACTTGGCGGTCAAGAAGGCGGTGCTGGCCGAGGCCGTGCCGCTTCTGCTTGACGGTGCGCTGCTGGCGACCAACACCTCGGCGCTGTCGGTGACCGAGATCGCGGCATCGGTGCCGCATCCGGAGCGGGTGATCGGGATGCACTTTTTCAATCCGGTCCACAAGATGAAGTTGGTCGAGCTGGTGCTCGGCATCGCCACCGATGCTGCCACCGTCGCGCTGACGCGCGAATGGGTCGAGGCCATCGGCAAGACCTCGATCCTGGTCAACGAATCGCCGGGACTGACCACCAGCCGCATGTCGGCGATGCTCGGCAACGAGGCGATGTGGATGCTGCAGGAGGGCACCGCCAGCGCCGAGGACATCGACACCGCGCTGCGCATGGGCTTCAACCATCCGATGGGCCCACTGGAACTGGGCGACCTGACCGGTTGGGATACCCGCCTGTCGGTGCTGCGTTACCTGCATTCGACGCTGGGCGAGAAGTTCCGCCCGTGCCCGCTGATCATCAAGATGGTCGCCGCCGGACGCCACGGCCGCAAGACCGGGCACGGGGTGTACCAATACGACGCGGCCGGGCAGCGCGTGCCGGGTTCGGGCCTGAAGGCGAGCAACCTATGAACGACATCTACATCGTCGAAGCGATCCGTACCCCGGTCGGTAAATACAAGGGCAGCCTGGCCGGCGTGCGCGCCGACCACCTGGGCGCCCACCTGCTGGGCGAACTGGTCGCCCGCGCCGGCATCGACGCCGCCGAGGTGGACGACGTCATCTTCGGCTGCGTCACCCAGGTGGGCGAACAGTCGGCCAACATCGCCCGCACGGCGGTGCTGGGCGCGGGCTGGCCGGCCGCGATCCCGGGCCTGACGATCGACCGCAAGTGCGGTTCGGGCGAGGTGGCCGTGCACATGGCCGCCGGCCTGATCGCCGCCGGCGCCGCCGATGTGGTGGTCGCGGGCGGCGCCGAGAACATGAGCCGGGTGCGCATGGGCGGCAACCGTGAAATCTACGGCGAGGCCTTCGGCGCGCTGGCGTCCGCCAGGTATGAGCTGACCAGCCAGGGCGAGGCGGCCGAGCGGGTGGCCGACAAGTGGGGGCTGGGCCGGGAACAGCTCGACGCCTATGCCGTCGAGAGCCACCGTCGCGCCGCCGCCGCCGCCGCCGCGGGGTGGTTCGAGCGCGAGATCGTGGCGGTGCCGGTTGCAAGCCTGAAGGACACCGCCTATGCCGAGCCGGCGCCGGACAGCTTCGGGGCCGACGAAACCATCCGTCCGGGCAGCAATGTCGAAAAGCTCGCCACCCTCAAGGCCAGCTTCCGCGACGACGGAAAGCTCACGGCCGGCAATTCGTCCCAGATCTCGGACGGCGCCGCAGTCCTGCTGCTGATGTCCGGCGCTGCGGTGGACCGCCTGCGGGTGAAACCGCGGGCGCGCATCCGCGCGTTCACGACGGTCGGCTCGGATCCGACCCTGATGCTGACCGGCCCGGTGGCCGCCACCCGCAAGGTGCTGGAGAAGACCGGGCTGGGCGTCGACGACATCGATTTGTTCGAAGTGAACGAAGCCTTCGCGCCGGTGCCGCTGATGTGGGCGCAGGAGCTGGGCGTGGCGCACGACAAGCTCAACGTCAACGGCGGGGCGATCGCGCTCGGCCATCCGCTGGGCGCCAGCGGAGCCCGGATCATGACTTCGCTGCTGCACGAGCTGGAACGGCGTGGCGCGCGCTACGGCCTGCAGGCGATCTGCTGCGCCGGCGGCATGGGAACGGCCACGCTGATCGAGCGCCTCTAGCACAGGCAGACACGGTGCGGCAGGCCGGCATAGAACCGGCCGCCGCAAGAAGCAGCACCTACAACGAGGAGACAGCAATGCACATCGACCTGAGCGGCAAGCGGGTGATCGTGACCGGTGCTTCGCGCGGCATCGGCTTGGCCATCGCGCGCAGCTTCGCGGCGGAGGGCGCGCGGGTTGCCGTCTGCGCCCGCAACCTGGAAGCGATCGAGGCTACCGGGCGCGAACTGGCGACCCGGGCGCAGTCCGTGATCGCGCGCGCGGTGGACGTCACCGATACGGCTGGCGTCAAGGCCTTCGTCGAGGAAGTCGCCGCGACCTGGGGCGGCGTCGACGTCCTGGTCAACAATGCGGGGCAGGGGCGTGGGGGCAACCTCGACACGCTCACGCCGGAACAGATCCTCGAGCACGCGAACATACTGCAAATGGGGCATTTCCGCTTCGTGCAGGCGGTGGTGCCGCACATGCGCCGCCAGCGCTGGGGGCGGATCATCGAGATCAACGCCCTGGCCGGCGCCATCCCGACGCCGGACGGCATCCCCTCGGTCATCAACCGCGCTGCCTGCCTGGCGCTGTCCAAGTCGCTCGGCATGTCGCTCGCCAGGGACAACATCCTCGTCAACTCGCTCAACATGGGATGGATCGATACCGGCCAGTGGGACCGCCACTACGGCGAGGTCGGACCCGGCGTCTCGCGCGCGGAGTTCGACGCCATGGCGCTGAAGGTGGTGCCGCTGGGACGCTTCGGCAAGCCGGAGGACGTGGCCGGCATGGCGCTGTTCCTGGCCAGCGACTACGCCTCCTTCATCAGCGCCGCATCGATCGACATCTCGGGCGGCCTGCAGGGGCAGATCGCCTACTACCCGACGCTCAAGCGCGAATTCGCCGAAATGGCCAAGAATCGCGTGATTCTAGATACAGAATCCTAATCGAATAGTAGAATTCCGCGATTAATCGCGCTACAATCAATTTGCATCACGCGTCTCGTTTCCGTTGGGCCGAAGACAGTCGAGCAGCACGGTTCACTGGAATGACAATCTGGCAGTGCTGAACGATTCAATAAAAGCGGTTCAACCGCTATAACAGGAGACAGGTCCATGAACCAAGCAAGCGGTATGCATCGCCACACCTGTCACGCGGTGCGGTCCATCGCGGCAGCCGCCGCACTTGCCTGCGCCGTCCCGGCGTCGGCAGCCGAAATCATCGTCGCCAATCCCGATATCAAGATGCGGCTCGACGCCACGATCCGCTACACCGGCGGCGTCCGCATGGAAGGGCAGGATAGCCGCCTGCTGCGCAACTACATCTACGACGAGGGCGATTCGAAGTTCGACAAGCACGACATGGTGACCAACCGCGTCGACGTGCTGACCGAGTTCGACGTCAGCTGGCGCAACAAGATCGGCGCGCGGGTGTCGGCCGCCGGCTGGTACGACGAAGCATATGACGACCACGAGGTGCGTTCGCCCGCCGGCCTCTTGACCGCTTACCGCAACGGCAGGTACAACAATGAGGTGAAGCGCTACGTGAACGGGCCGTCCGGCGAGATCCTCGACGCCTTCGTGTGGGGCAATGTCGACCTGGGGCCGGTGCCGCTGAACATCAAGGTCGGCCGCCAGACCAATGTCTGGGGTGAAGGGCTGCTGCTCGGCGCCCATGCGATTTCCTATGCCCAGTCTCCGGTGGACGGCGTCAAGGCCGCGATCAATCCGGGCGTCGAGACCAAGGAAGTGTTCCTGCCGATCGGCCAGGTGGCGCTGAGCGCCCAGGTGACCGACAATCTGACCCTGGTCGGCCAGTACTATTACGAGTGGAAGCCGACCCGGGTCCCGCATGCCGGCACCTATCTGATGGGCGCCGATACCGCACCCTCGTCGGATTACCTGGTGTTCCCGATCCCGGGCGTGGCGGCGCAGATGATCGAGGCGCGCAAGCCGGGCGACCACGGCAACTGGGGCGTCGGTGCGCGCCTGAACGTCGAGGCGATCGAATCGAGCTTCGGCGCCTACTATCGCCGCTTCGACGACTACTCGCCGGAGTTGGGCGTGCAGCTGCTGAACTTCAGCGGCCCGCTGCCGACCCAGGCACGTTTCGTGTACCCGGACAAGATTGATCAGTACAGCCTGAGCTTCAGCCGCGTGATCAAAACCGTGGCGGTCGGCGCGGAACTGTCGTATCGCAAAAACGGCGCCCTGAATACGCCGTCCTCGATCACGACGCCGACCGGCGCGCGCGGCGATACCTGGCACGCGGTCGTCAATGGCATCTACATGCTGCCGGCGACACCGCTGTGGGCGACCGGCACCCTGGTCGCTGAACTGGCCTATAACCGTCTCGATGAGGTCACCACCAACCCGGCGCTGTACCGTTCGGTGGGGGCGGCGAGCTGCGTGGATTCGCGCACCAGCGTGGCCCGCTCGGGCACCAAGGATGACGGCTGCTCGACCAAGGACGCATGGCTGATGGCCTTGCGCTTCACCCCGCAGTACCTGAATGTGCTGCCTTCGTGGGACCTGTCCGTGCCGGTGAGCGCCACCTACGGGATCTCGGGCAACGCCCCGTCCTCCGGCGGCGGCACCGAAGGCGAGCTGCGCTGGTCGATCGGCGCCACCGCCACCTACGCATCGAAGTATGAATTCTCGCTCCTCTATGCCGACCGCAAGCTGCCCGTCCGGGAGCTGAACGGACGGATCACCGGGGGCGCGGCCCACAGCAATTCGTCGGTCGGCGTCATCGACCGCGGCTGGCTGTCCTTTACCTTCAAGACGGCATTCTAAGCGCCGCAAACAGGAGACTCGACATGAACATCAAGCGACTCATCATCGGCTCGCTGGCAGGGCTGGCAGGCCTGGCCAGCGGCGCGCAGGCCCAGGTCACCCCCGACGAGGCCAAGCAGCTCGGCAGCACGCTGACCCAGCTCGGCGCCGTCAAGGCCGGCAACAAGGAAGGCACCATCCCGGCCTATACCGGCGGCCTGCAGAAGGCGCCGGCCGGCTTCAAGGCGGGCAGCGGCGTCTGGGCCGACCCGTTCAAGGACGAGGCGCCTGTCCTGCGCATCGACGCCAGGAACTACCAGCAGCATGCCGACAAGCTGTCCGACGGCCAGAAGGAGCTGTTCAAGAAGCATTCGGGCTTCTACATGGACGTGTACCCGACCCATCGCACCGCCGCGGTGCCGGAGCGCGTGCTGGCCAAGACGGTGC
Source organism: Massilia timonae CCUG 45783 (assembly GCF_000315425.1). Classification (GTDB taxonomy): domain Bacteria; phylum Pseudomonadota; class Gammaproteobacteria; order Burkholderiales; family Burkholderiaceae_D; genus Telluria; species Telluria timonae. The sequence continues at coordinate 621,694 of NZ_JH992923.1, forward strand.
GCAATGCGACCAGCTGCAAGACCGCCAAGGGCGGCCTGGCGGTGGACCAGGCCTGCCGCGGCGGCATCCCGTTCCCGATCGCGAAGACCGGCAACGAGATGATGTGGAACCAGCAGCTGCGCTACAAGGCCGACACCACCACCCGGTCCTCGCGCTCGTGGGTGGTCGACGCCAGCGGCAAGGCCGTCATGACCTCGCAGCAGCAGACCTTCGAGGAAACGCCGTACTACCACGAGGACCTGGATGGCCGCGACGAGCAGATGTACTGGCGCACCTACTCGGTCACCAGCGCGCCGATCCGCAAGGCGGGCGAAGTCACCGGCCTGATGGACTTCCTCGACCCGACCCAGAAGCCGCGCCGCGCCTGGAGTTATGCGCCGGGCCAGCGCCGCATCAAGCTCGCGCCCGAGTTCTCCTACGATACCCCGGTGGCCAGCATGGGCGGCGTCACGCTGTTCGACGAGCTGTTCGTATTCTCGGGCCAGATGGACCGCTTCGACTTCAAGCTGGTCGGCAAGAAGGAAATGTACGTGCCTTACAACGCCTACAAGCTGTACTTCGGCTGCGGCGTCGAGGAGCAGTTCAAGGAAAAGTACCCGAACCCGGCCTGCTGGCGCTGGGAGCTGCACCGCATGTGGGTGGTCGAGGCGACCCTGAAGCAGGGCTTCCGCCACGCCTACGCCAAGCGTACCTATTACATCGATGAAGACAGCTACGGCGCCATGCTGTACGACGCCTACGACCGCAGCGGCCAGCTGTACCGCTCGATCTTCAACTCGATGATCCAGCTGTACGACGTCGATGCGCCGTACACCGTGAAGAACGTGATCTTCGACTTCAACAAGGGCATGTATGCGCTGGTCAACGACGGCCTGGTCGGCGGCTATGCCGTGGTGACCAAGCCGCGCTCGAACCGCGACCTGAACCCGGAGACCATCGTGGCGAAGGAAACCGCGCGCTGATATAGCGCCGTTTTCCGCGAGTGCTGCCCGCCGCCTGCAGGCTGCAGCGGCGGCGCGGCAGCCGTCTAGATACATGCACGACCACGGAGTCTCCGGTGAACAGCTTCAAACTCTTTTCCTACGGCCCGGGGCGCCACGCCCCGGCGCCGTGCCGCGCGTCGATGACGACCCGCGCGGCGATCCTTTGCGCTGCCGTCCTTGGCGCCGCGCTTCCCGCCAGGGCGGAAGTCCTGGACAGGCCGGCCGAGCGCTCGGCGGCCGCATTCAAGCGGCCCATGACCGGCATCGCAGTCCAGGGCGACAGCGCGATTTCGGTGGGCGTACACGGAACCATCCTGGTGTCGCAAGATGCCGGCAAGACCTGGAAGCAGGCCGTCGTGCCGGTCTCCTCGGATCTGACGAACGTACGGTTCAGCGGTCCAAAACTGGCTTGGGCGGTAGGGCATGACGGCGTGGTCCTGCGCAGCCTGGATGCCGGCCAGACCTGGACCCGGGTCCTTGATGGACGCACCCTGCTCGCCGTGCTGGACAAGCACTATCGCGCCCAGGTCGCGATGGGTGTCGCGGACGCCGCCGCGATCGTCGACGAAGTCGCGCGCGCGGCGGCGCTGTCGGCGACGCCCGGCGTGCTGCCTTACCCCTTCCTCGACATTCGCATCGGCGCCGACGGCGAAGGCTTCGTGGCAGGCGCCTTCGGGCTGCTGCTGCGCACCGGCGACGGCGGCAAGACCTGGGAACCCTGGCTGGAAAAGGCCGGGAACGACCGCCGCATGCACCTGTATGCCCTCGAGCAGACCGCCGACGGCAAGCTGTACCTGGCCGGCGAACAGGGCCTGCTGCGCAGGCTCGACCGCGCCGCGGGCCGCTTCGTCGAGGTCGCGACGCCTTACGGCGGCACCTGGTTCGGCCTGGCCTCGAACGAGGCCGGGCTGGTCGCCTTCGGCCTGCGCGGCAACGCCTACCTCAGCGCCGACGGCGGGACGGCCTGGAAGCCGCTGGCGCTGGGCACCCAGGCAACCGTCGTGGGCGCGTTTGCCTGCGCACCCGGCGAACTGGCCTTCGTGACCCAGGCCGGCCAGGTCCTGATCCACCGCGGCGGCGCCACTGCCGATGCGCAGGTAGCCCGCAATGGCGAAATATTCGGCGCCGCGCCCGCTGGAACCGGGCAGGTCGCCCTGGCCGGCACCGGCGGTGCACGGTTAGCGAAGCTGCCGGGCTGCGGCGCCGATGCCGCAAGAATGGGGAAGAACTGACATGGCCGCCCACAGCGAACAGCCGCGCATGCCCGTGATCCGGGACCTGCAATCCTTCGACCGCCGCTCGGGCAACCTGCTCGAGCGGGTCATCTTCAACAACCGCATCCTGGTGCTGCTAGCCTGCCTGCTGGCGACCCTGTTCCTCGGCTACTCGGCGACGCGGATCAAGGTCAACGCCAACTTCGAGCGCATGATCCCGCTCGGCAGCCCCTACATCCAGAACTACCTGGCCTACAAGGACCAGCTTCCGGGCCTCGGCAACACGGTGCGCATCGTGGTCGAGAACAAGACCGGCGACATCTACGACCCGGCCTTCCTCGAGGTCATGCGCAAGGTGAACGACGACCTGTACATGATCCCGGGCGTCGACCGCTCCTGGATGAAGTCGATCTGGATGCCGATCGTGCGCTGGCGCGAGGTGACCGAGGACGGCATCACCGGCGGCGCGGTGATGCCGGCCCAGTTCGACGGCAGCCCGGCCGAACTGGCCAAGCTGCGCGAGAACGTCGCCAAGGCCGGCATCATCGGCCGCCTGGTGGCGCTTGACATGAAGTCGAGCATGATCGTCGCGCCGATGCTCGACACCGACCCGAAAACCGGGGAAGCGCTCGACTACGGCGCTTTTTCCCAGCAGCTGGAACAGAAGATCCGCAGCTACGAGAGCGACAAGGTCGGCATCCACATCGTCGGCTTCGCCAAGATCGTCGGCGACCTGATCGAAGGCCTGAAGTCGGTGATGCTGTTCTTCGCCGTGTCGGTGGCGATCGCCACCGTGTTCGTCTACCTGTACACGCGCTGCCTGCGCAGCACCGCGCTGCTGGTGAGCGCGGCCGTCCTCGGCGTGGTCTGGCTGCTGGGGCTGATGCAGCTGCTCGGCTACGAACTCGATCCTTATTCGATCCTGGTGCCCTTCCTGATCTTCGCCATCGGCCTGTCGCACGGCGCCCAGAAGATGAACGGTATCATCCAGGACATCGGCCGCGGCACCCACCGCTACGTGGCGGCGCGCTACACCTTCCGCCGCCTGTTCGTCGCCGGCGTGACGGCCCTGCTGGCCAACATCGTCGGCTTCGCGGTGCTGATCATCATCGACATCCCGGTGATCCGCGACCTGGCGATCACCACCAGCATGGGCGTGTCGGTGCTGGTGTTCACCAAGCTGTTCCTGATCCCGGTGGCGCTGTCCTACATCGGCATCAGCCCGAAGGCGGCCCAGCGCGCGCTCGAGGAAGACCAGGAAATGGCCCAGGGCCGTTCGGTGCTGGGAAGGGTATGGGCGCGCCTGGACCGCCTGACCGAACGGCGCTGGGCGATTCCGACGATCGGCGTGGCGCTCGCCGTGACGGCGGTGTCGGCGGTGGTGATGCAGGACCTGCGCATCGGCGACCTCGACGCCGGCGCGCCCGAGCTGCGCCCGGATTCGCGCTACAACCGCGACAACGCCTACATCACCCAGCACTACGGCCTGTCGAGCGACCAGTTCGTCGTCATCATGAAGACCGCCGACGAAGGCTGCCGGCTGGTGTCGGCGCTGAACCGGATGGACGGCCTGGCCCAGCTGCTGCGCGCCGACCCGGCGGTGCAGACCACGACTTCGCTGGCCGAGACGGTGCGTTTCACCACCGCCGCCATGACCGAGGGCAGCGGCAAGTGGCTGACGATCAGCCGCAACCAGTCGATCACCGACGGCGCGATGTCGGCCGCCGCCATCGCCACGCCCGACATCACCAACCAGAGCTGCTCGGTATCGCCGCTGGTGGCCTACCTGGCCGACCACAAGGCCGACACCGTGGCCCGCATTCTGAGGACCGCCGAAGGCTATGCGCAGCTCAACAACACCGCGCCCGGCGCCAAGGAACCTGTCGAGTTCCTGCTGGCCGCCGGCAGCGCCGGCATCGAGGCCGCCACCAACATCGAGGTGGGCAAGAGCATCATCACGATGTACCTGGCGGTGTACGGCTCGACCGCACTGCTGTGCCTGGTGACCTTCCGCAGCGTGCGCGCCACCATCGTCGCCCTGATCCCGCTGGTCATTACGACCATCCTGTGCAAGGCGCTGATGGTCTGGCTCGGGATCGGCCTGAAGGTCGCGACCCTGCCGGTGATCGCGGTCGGCGTCGGGGTGGGCGTCGATTACGCGCTCTACCTGCTGTCCGTGCAGGTGGCCTGCCAGCGCCGCGGCGACAGCCTGCGCGCGGCCTACCGCCGCTCGCTCGATTTCACCGGCAAGGTGGTGGCCCTGGTCGGCCTGACGATGGCCGCCGGCGTCGTCACCTGGGCCTGGTCGCCCATCAAATTCCAGGCCGACATGGGCATCCTGCTGACCTTCATGTTCCTTTGGAACATGCTGGGGGCGCTGATGCTGACGCCGGCCCTGTCGTACTTCCTGCTCAATCCAAAAAGCGCACGTGAAGATGCGCGCCTGACCCCAACACTGGAGAAGAACTATGTTTGACCTGCTGCTGTCAGCCGACATGATGCTGCCCGACCCGGACGGCATGACCGAACTGCTGGTGAAGAAGCTCGGCGTGCACAGCCACCCGAACTGGCGCCAGGCCTTCGACAACCACCCGTACATCGCGCACTTCCTGCGCGTGCACAAGTCGCTGGCCGTGTCGCCGACGCGCCTGGAGCCGCAATGGCACCTGGACTACGAGAACCCGGGCGACCCGATGTTCCACGAGTTCCTCGAGAGCCTCAAGGACTACCAGGGACGGCATCGCCCGATGCTGACCCATTCGGTCGTGCTGGCGCTGCAAGGGCCGCAGTTCGATGCCTTCGTCGACAAGCTGATGCGCCGCGGCCTGGCCTTCCGCATGGCGCAGCGCACGCCGGAGATGCCCTTTGACCGCCTGTGGCTCGGCGCCACCCCCGAGCGGCCGCGCTACTCCCCGGAAGTGGACGGCGGCCTGTGCATCGAAGTGATGCCGACCGAGCCGCTGCAGATGCCGCCGGAAACCTTCGCTGCAACGCCGGCCCAGCCGCGCGATCCGCGTCCGGGCGACATGGTGCGCGTCAGCTCCCGCGCCTTCCTGGTGCGCGACCTCGACCACACGCTGCGCTGCTGCTCGAAGAACCTCGACTGGGAACCGCAGGGCGGGGTGGAACTGCTCGGCCGCGAAGGCCAGCGCCGCGCCATCATGCCGTTCACGGTGGCCAACAGCGCGGCGCTGCACGTAATCCAGCCGACCGCCTGGAACACCCCGGCGGCGCATTACCTGAACAACTGGGGCCCGGGCCTGTATTACATCCGCATCGCGGTGAATAACCTGGCGGCCAAGGCCGAGGACCTGCGCGAACGCGGCACCAGATTCACCTGGGTCGAGGAGTCGGAATCGGCCGATGGCAAGCCGCTGATCCGGATCGACGCATCCGAGCTGCGCGGGCAGCTCATCGAGTTCGAGGAAGCCTGACATGGACGTGCTCGACCAGAACCCGACAGCCGCCGCCACAGTGGCCGTGGTCAACAGCGCCGTCGCCATCGAACGCGAGGGCGCGCTGGCCTGGGTGGTGCTGACCCGTGCCGCCCAGATCAATGCCATCAACGACGACATCCGCCAGGGCGTGCCGCAGGCGCTGCGCGAACTCGACGCCGACCCCGAGGTGCGCGTCATCGCGATTCGCGGCGACGGACAGCGCGGCTTTTGCGCCGGCGCCGACATCAAGGAAAAACGCGCCCCCGAGAGCGCCATCGAGGTGCGCCGCCGGATGCAGGGCGCGCGCTGGATCGAGGCGATCGACGCCGTGCAGAAGCCGGTCATCGCGGCCGTCCATGGCTACTGCATGGGCGGAGGCATGGAACTGGCGCTGGCCTGCGACATCCGCTTCGCGGCGCCCGACGCTATCTTCAGCCTGCCGGAGACGGCGCTCGGCCTGATTCCGGGAGGCGGCGGCACCCAGCGCCTGGCGCGCGTCGTCGGCCCGGGGCGGGCGATGGACCTGCTGCTCACCGGCGAGCGGCTCGATGCCCGGGCCGCCAGGGATATCGGACTGGTCACCCGCATCGCGAGCGAATCCGGCGCGCTGGTCGAGGAAGTGCGCGCCTTCGCGCTGCGCATCGCGGCGCGCGCACCCGCCGCCACCCTGTCGGTCAAGCGCGCGGCGCGCAGCGCCCTCGAGCTCGAACTGCGCCAGGGCCTCGACCTCGAGCTGGACCTGTTCGCGATGCTCAAGCCGAGCGAGGACGCGCGGGAAGCCGCACTGGCTTTCAGCGAGAAGCGGCCGCCCCAATTCACCGGCCGCTAGAAGCGCGGCCTACCTGACGGAGACAGCAAGATGCATAACAAGAAACTGGAAGGCCGGGTCGCCATCCTGACCGGCGCCGGAAACGGACTGGGCGCCGAAGCGGCGCGCGTGCTCGCCGGGCATGGAGCGCAGGTGGCGATTGTCGACATCGACGGCGATGCCGCACGGCGCGTAGCGGCGCAGATCGAGGATCAAGGCGGGCAGGCGCTTGCGGTGCCGTGCGATGTTTCCCTCGAGGCCGAGGTGCGCAACATGGTCGAAACGGTCGTCGGCCGCTTCGGCCGCGTCGACATCCTGCACAACAATGCCGCCGTGCTGAGCGTGGAACAGCGCCAGCGTGACCGCGACGTGATCAACATGGATGTCGAGGCCTGGGACCGTGCGATGGCGGTCAACCTGCGCGGCGCCATGCTGTGCAGTAAATACGCGATCCGCGAGATGCTCAAGAACGGCAAGGGCTCGGTGATTTTCGTCACCTCGGGCCTGGGTGTGCAGGGCGACCTGTCGCTGTCCGCCTACGCGGCGTCAAAGGCAGCCCTGATCATGCTGAGCCGCTCGGTGGCGGCGCAATATGGCAAGCAGGGCATCCGCTCGAACGCGCTGCAGATCGGCCTGGCCCCGGCCGAGAATGCGCACAGCAGCATGCCGGCGCCCCTGCTCGACATCCTGCGCGACAACCACCTGACCCCCGAGCTGGGAACACCGCGCCAGATCGCCGACGTGGTCGCCTTCCTGGCATCCGACGAATCCGCCTTCGTCACCGGCACCACGCTGGTGGCCGACGGCGGCTTCGGCAGCCACACGCCCTCGCTGGTGGCGATGAAGGTCCTGTTCGCGCAGACCGGCGCGAAGGGGATGTGATGAAGGCCGCCATCATCCATGAACGCGGCGCCGCCCCCGTCATCGGCGAGTTCCCCGAGCCGGGCCCGCAGGACGGCGCCGTACTGATCGAGGTCGACACGGCGGGCCTGGGCGGCTGGGACGTGCTGGGCGCCTACCGCCTCGGCGTGCAATACCCCTGCGTGATCCGCGGCGAGGGCGTCGGACGGGCGCCTGACGGACGGCGGGTCTACTTCGGCGAACGCTCGGTGCTGCCTTACGGCGCCTGGGCCGAGCGCACCCTGGTGCCGGCCGAGGAAGTGTGGGAGGTTCCGGACGATGTCGACGATCGCACCGCCATCACGATGGGCATCGCCGCCACCGGCGCCCTGGTGCCGCTCGAGCAGGCCAGGATCCAGCCGGGCGAGCAGGTACTGGTGCTGGGCGCCACCGGCACGCTCGGCCAGATCGCCCTGCAGCTGGCGCGCTATCTCGGTGCCGGTCGGGTGGTGGCGGCCGCGCGCTCGGCCGAGGCGCTGGCTAGATTGAAGGAGCGCGGCATCGCCGACGAGGTCGTGGTGCTGGGCGGCGCGGACGACGTCGCGGCGCTCAAGGCGGCCGCCGGCGAGGGCTTCGACGTGGTACTCGACCTGGTCTGCGGCCAGCCGATGATCAATGCGCTCAAGGCCACGCGCTGGGGCGCGCGCATCATGACGATCGGCACCGGGGCCGGGCGCCAGGTGAACCTCGACATCGCCGACCTGCTGTTCCGCACCCTGTCGTGCATCGGTACCGGCCAGCGTCCGCCGGCCGACCGCCGTGCGATCTGGGAACGGCTGCTGCGCATCGCGCGCGAGCAGGACATCCAGGTCGACTACGCCGACTTCGCCTTCGACGACGCAGGCAAGGCTTGGGCAGCGCAGGCCGGCGGACCGCATGCGAAGATCACCGCGCGCCTGCGTGGCTGAGGGAGTGTGCCGATGACGACTGGACAATGGTGGATCGTGGCGCTGTCGGAGCAGCTGGCTCCGGGCAAGACGCTGGCGGCGGTGTGCGACGGCCGGCAGCTGGCCCTGTTCCGGAATAGCGAGGGCGAGGCCTTCGCACTGGAAGACCGCTGCCCGCACCGGCGCGTGCCGCTGTCGCCGGGACTGGTCAAGCCGGGCGGACTGCAATGTCCTTACCACGGCTGGACCTTCGACGGCGCAAGTGGAAAATGTACCGACATCCCCAACCTGCGGCGCGAGGAGAAGATTCCACCGGCTGTGGCACAGGCTTACCCGGTCGCGGAACTGAACGGTTTCGTGCATGTCCTATTAGGTGATGCCGCGCGCAGTGGCGAATCCGATGCCGAACTGCCGGCAGCCGCCTACCGCGCGGGCGGACGCGAGTACAGCGGAACCGCCGTGGCGGGTATCGCCTTCGAGGAATACCTCGACGTCATGCTCGACGGGCCGGAATGCCTGCTGGACTTCCCGGGCGTCGCGATCACCGATTTCTTCCTGGGCGATCCACGCCGCGACGGCCGCCATCTGGTGCTCGACCGCGGCGCCGTCTGGAAGGGCAAGGGCATCGGACCGGCCTTCGTGCGCGACCACCCGCTGCTGGTGCGCACCCGGGTCCCGCTGGCTGGCGGCGACCTCATGGTGGAGCTGCTGGACGCCGGCGAGCGCGCGCTGGTGACGGTACTGGTCGCCGCCAGCGCCAACCGCCGCGGCACCACCAGCCTGGCATGGCGCGGGTTCGCCCACGCGCATGCGGGGGACGCGCCGCTGGGCTGGCGCCTGCGCCGGCTTGCCGGCAGTGCGCCGTTTGCCGTCAAGAGTATGATCGACGGACGTGCCGTCGCCGCCCTCGAGGTGGCGCCGTCGCGCGATCGCAGGCCGGTCGCGTCATCTGCGCAGGAAAGGAGCTTCGCATGAAGCCGGAAGACAAGGGAATACGCTTTGCCGCGCCGGACGAGAAACGCGACTGGGTGCCGGGTAACATCGACCTGCGCGATACCTGGTTCCCGGTGGCCTACAGCGCCGACATCGGCGGCCGGACGGTGCGCCGGGTCATCCACGCGCAGGACGTCTACCTGTGGCGCGAGCAGGGCCGCGTGCGCGCTGCCGAGCTGCATCCGGAACTGTCCGGGCAACTGCGCCGCCGGCCCAGCGCTTTCACAGGCGGATCGGGCCACTACCCGGTCCGGGAGCGCTATGGCTACGTCTGGGTCTGGTATGGCAATCCGGACAATGCGCATGAGGAGCTGATCCCGCGGATACCCTTCCTGCCCGCCGACGGCATCGGTATCCCACGCTACACCCAGCGCTCGGTGCGTTTCGATGCGTCCTCGCCGCTGTCGGTCGAAAACCTGATCGACCTGACCCATGCCGATTTCCTGCATGCGAACACGATCGGCGATGGCCAATCCGACAGCGACGTCGTCGAGTTCAGCTCGACCTCGGAGACGCTGACGCGCACCCGCATCGTGACCCGCAAGTCGGTGGCGCCGGTGATGCGCTGGATCGGGGGCGTGCGCGCCCAATACCAGGACCTGCGCGCGGTGCTGCATGTCCACCTGCGCAACAACCTCTGCATTTCCTACCCCAGCTTCGAGCCGGGCTACGCGATCCCGAACGTGCAGCCCTTCGTACCTGTCGGCAGGCACCGCAGCCGCGTCGACCAGACCAACTACACGGTGCATGCGCCGGCGCCGTTCCGCTGGCTGATGCCGCGCATCTCCTACGTCATCCAGCCGCAGGACAATTCGGTGCTGCGCCCGCAGAACGCGCGTTACTTCGACACGGGCCAGCGGCGCGACCTGAGCTCGCGCTTCGACGCGCCGGGCAACCGCTACCGCGTGCTGCTGGCGCGCCTGGCGCAGCGCCAGCAGCAGGGCGACTTCAGCTACGGCGCCGACGCCGATCCGGCGATGGACATCTCGCAGCTGCTCGGCATGAAGGCCTGAGTGCGGGCCGCGTCCACGGCGACTGCGCCGGGCACCTTCGGGATCACCCTGATCCTGGCCGGGCTGGCGATGCTGGGGCCGTTCTCGATCAACGCCTACCTGCCGTCCTTCCGCGAGATGGCCGTCGTGCTGCGGACCGATGCGGTGGCCTTGCAGCAGACCATCTCCGTGTATTTCTTCGCTTTCGCCTTCATGTCGCTCTGGCATGGGGCGATATCGGACTCCTTCGGCCGGCGCAGAGTGGTGCTTTGGGGCCTGGCGGTCTATGCGCTGGCCTCGCTGGGCTGCGTGTTCGCCACGGCCGTGGAGCAGTTGTGGCTGCTCCGCGCGCTGCAGGGATTCTCGGCCGGCGCCGGCATCGTCATCGGTCGCGCGGTGGTGCGCGACCTGCACGAAGGTCCGCTGGCACGGCGCATGATGTCGCAGGTCGTGATGATCTTCGGGGTCGCCCCGGCGATCGCGCCGCTGGTCGGCGGCGCGCTGCAGATCGCGTTCGGCTGGCGCTCGGTGTTCCTGTTCCTGGCGCTGCTGGCCGCCGGCCTGCTGGCGGCGGTGGTGCTGCGCTTGCCCGAAACCCTGCCGCCCGAGGCGCGCCGGCCGTTCGATGTGGCGGACCTCGGACGCGGCTATCTTGCACTGCTGCGCAACCGCGGTTTCGTGGCCTGGACCCTGGCGTACGCGCTGATGTTCGGGGCCTTCTTCATCTATGTCCTGTCGGCGCCGGTGTTTGTGATGACCCACCTCGGCCTTGGGGAAGGCGACTTCATCTGGCTGTTCGGGCCGGCCACGGCCGGGCTGGTGTTCGGTTCGGCACTGGCGGGCCGGGTGGCGGTGCGCTGGTCGCTCGGGCGCACGCTGGCGGCCGCGTTCACCCTGATGGGCGCGGCAAGCGGCTACAACCTGCTAGTGGCATGGACGGCGCCGGAGGGCGCAGGCTGGTATGTCGCCTACCTGTTCGTCTTCAACCTGGGGATGTCGCTGGCGATCCCGGCCATGACCATCCGCGGCCTGGACTGTGTGCCGGACCGCCGCGGCATGGGCTCCTCGGTCCAGCTGTTCGTGCAAACCGCTTTCAATGCCGTCCTCGCCGCCTTGATCGCGCCCTTGATGTGGGGTTCGCCGCTGTCGCTGGCTTGCGGCGCCGCCGGACTGTGGCTGTGCGCCGGCGCGGGCGTGATTGCCGCGCTGCGCCTTGCAAAAGAAAACCCGCCCGGCGCCTGACGGCGGCGGGCGGGTTCGCAAGGGCGGCCGCTTACAGGAAGATGCCGAGATTCGGCGTTCCCAGCACGGCCTGGTCGATGATGACCTCGCGCCGCGCCAGAAGGTAGCCTTCGTCGGTCTTGCGGATCACGTCGTGGCGTTCGCACGGGATCAGGTCGAACGTGTCCTTGTCGAAGCGGTTGCGGGTCAGCAGCAGGTAGCTGTGGACCTTGAACTCATTGTCCTTGTCGGTGCGGTAGACCCGGATGTTCGACACCATGTGCTTGGTGCGCGAGGGCGGATCCTCGCCCCAGGCGCTGCGCGTGTCCATCACCCGCATCACGCGCAGCATGATCGAACGGTAGTCGTCGAACATGTGCTGCACGGTGCGCACGACCGACTTGTCCTGGTCGCGCGTGGCGCGGGTATGGCGCAGGGGCACCGTGTATTCGATGTCCTTGGCGACCATCGCGATCCAGTCGCGCAGGCGCAGCGTGTCGAAGTATTCGGCTTCGTCGTACATGAATTCGACGATGTCGTTGTACACCTGGCTGCCGATGGCGACCCGGTTGGCGCGCACCGAAGGCGGCAGCGGCGTCGGTTCGAGCGGATTCTTTTCCATGTGAGTCTCCTGATGGTGTTGTAGGGGTTCGCGCTGATCGTTCATTCGGCGGTCATCAGCTCGTGCCAGTACTTCCACCATGCCCACTGGGTGTCGTCTTTCGTGAAGCCGTCGCCCACATGGCCGGGGCCGGGCCAGCCTTCCGGGGCGCCCTTGTCGAACTTGGCCTGGTACTTCAGGGTGATGGTCTTGCTGACCGCGCCCTTGGCCACCTCGGTCTGGTGCGGCCAGGTATCCGAGTCTTCCATCTCCACCATGCCCGAGGTGCCGAGCATCTGGACCGACTGGCGCAGCATGCGCGCCTTGAGTTCCGGCGGCGTGTCCTTCTCGGCGAAGATCCAGTTCATGAACTCGAGCTTGTCCGGTCCCTTGGGAATGTAGGCATGCAGCGCGCAGGCGCCGACGATGGTGCCGTCCGGCTGCGGCAGGTAGATGAACTCGAACAGGCCGTTCGGGAAGAAGCCGCCGACCTGCGGCGGGCGCCAGGACATCAGCTTGAGCTGGCCGTCGTCGAAACGTTCCAGCAGTTCGGGGACCATCTCGGGCGTGATGCCCGGCGGGGGCAGGGCCCTCAAGCGCTCGACCGGGGACAGCTCGGCCGGATCCTTGCCGGTCAGGCGGACGATCTTGCGGTCCAGGTCGATGCAGCGCATGGCGTGGCCGTGGTCGGTCCAGACTTCGCTGCCGTACATCTCGGGCGACAGGTCGGCGCCCTTGCCTTCGGCGTCCGGCTTCTTCGCGTAGGGGCCGACTTCGGCCAGCCAGCGGTGCAGTGTGAGCGTGTGGAAGCCATCGGCGGCCGATTGCTCGCAGGCGGTTTTCCAGTTGGCGTTCAGGCGGAAGCGCTGCGGCGGGCCGAGCACCTCGAGGCCGCCCTCCGTGCGCAGGAACAGGGTATCGAAATAGTATTTGGCGTCGCCGAAGAATTCCTCGAGGCTCGGGCCGTCGATGTTCCAGGTGGCGAAGATCAGGCCGCCGTACAGCGCCACGCGCGCCTTTTTCAGGCCCAGCTGGTCTTTCGGCGTCATGTTGCCGTGCATGCATTCCTTCTCGACGGGGGCGCCGATGAAGTCGCCGTTCGGCTTGAAGGCCCAGCCGTGGTAGATGCACATGTGAACGTTGGCATTGCCGGCGTCGTGCGTCTGCACCTTCATGGCGCGGTGCGGGCAGACGTTCAGGGAGACGTGGATCTCGTTGTCGCGGTCGCGCGCGACGATCACCGCATCGGAACCCATGTCGCGGGTGATGAAGTCGCCCTTGTTCGGGATCTCGGTCTCGTGACCCAGGAAGATCCAGGTCTTGGCGAAGATCCGCTCCATCTCCAGCTCGTACAGCTCCGGATCGGACAAGGCCCGTACCTTGACCTCGCGTGTCTCGTGATTGATCAGGTCCGAGATCCTGGTCCCGTCCCGCAGTCTCGTTTCGGCATTCTGGTGCATCGTTGTCTCCTTTGTTTTACCTTCTTTTTAATTGTACACAAATAAGAAGTATGTTCAACAAATGAATGCGGTGGGCGCGAATTATTTCACCGTGCGGGTACAAAGAAAGACAACGGTGCTAGGCCTGTTCCGTCGCCGCGCTTTCGGTGGGGCTGCGGCGCAGGACGACGGGAGTGCCGCCCAGGCGTTTTTTCACGAGCCACTGGGCCAGTGAGGCGTCCATGTAATCGGCATGGGCCGGGAACCAGCGGCTCAGTTCCCGCGCGAGGGCGCGGCAGGTCGCCTCATGCCCGCCGCCCGCCAGCAGGGCGCGCACTTCATGCACCGACGCCAGGACGGCCTTGTGTTCATCGATGTGGCACTCGGCGGCGGGGAAGCCGGTGGCGAGCATCGACTGGCGTTCGTCCTCGAAGTGGCGCTCGGCGTGGCCGGCGAAGTCATCGAGCAGGCGCGCGAGCTCGGCGTCGGGAGCCGCCAGCATGGCGCCGACGAGCTCGACGAACTCGCGGTGGGTGGCGTCCATGGCCTCATGGCCGACCAGGAAACGGTCGGACCAGGTGAAGAGTTCTTCGGTGTTCGCCGACATGTGCTTGCCTCGCTAAAAGAAATGTGTGACACTTTTTGATAAAGTGTCTACCAAAAATGGTAGCACAGGTTTGCAGGCCTTCTGCAAAATCGAAATCGAAAGGGCGCACGCACGATGGAAACGCAGATCGCCGGGGTACCGTTCCGGCTGATGGATGGCAGCGAAGCGACGCTGGCCGACTATGCCGGCAAAGTCGTACTGGTCGTCAACGTCGCTTCGCAATGCGGGCTCACTCCCCAGTACGAAGGCCTGCAGCGGTTGTTCGATATCCGGCGCGGCGACGGACTGGTAGTGGTGGGCTTCCCCGCGAATGATTTTGGCGCCCAGGAGCCGGGCAACAACGAGACGATTGCCCGTTTCTGCGAGACCAGCTTCGGCGTGGACTTCCCGCTTGCGCAAAAAGTCGCCGTCACCGGCCCCGGGCGGCATCCTCTGTACCGTGAGCTGACGCGGCTGCAGCCTCAGGCGATCGATCCTGCCGGCGGCGCCATGCGGGCCAGGCTCGCAGGCTACGGCCACCAGCCGGCTGATCCCTCGGATGTCCTGTGGAACTTCGAAAAGTTCCTGATCGGGCGTGACGGCCGCGTCACTGCGCGTTTCAGTCCGGACGTCGCGCCGGACCATCCAGTACTGGTGGAATCGATCGAACGTGAGTTACGGAAGACCTGAGGCTGCCGCATCCGGTCTTCTCCGAGAACGCCTCGGCGCGAGTAAGCAATTTCTATTGTTAGGAGCAGGGTATGAAACGAGAAGTGGTCATCGTCAGCGGCGTGCGAACCGCCATCGGCGGCTTCGGCGGAAGCCTGAAGGATTTTCCGCCAACCGAGCTGGCGGCACGCGTGACCCGCGAAGCGCTGCTGCGTGCACGCGTCAGCGGTTCGGAAGTCGGCCATGTGGTGTTCGGCAGCGTGATCCACACCGAGCCGAAAGACATGTACCTGGCGCGGGTGGCGGCCGTTAACGCTGGAATCGGTCATGAAACGCCTGCCTTGAGCGTCAACCGGCTGTGCGGTTCAGGCCTGCAGGCCGTCATCAGCGCGGCGCAGGCGGTGCTGCTGGGAGACGCGGATGTCGCCGTTGCCGGTGGCGCCGAGAGCATGAGCAGGGCGCCGCATTCCACGGGCGCCGTACGCTGGGGCAACCGCATGGGCGAGGTCACGTTCACCGACATGATGACCGGCGCCCTGACTGATCCATTCCACGCCGTTCATATGGGGATCACGGCCGAGAACGTGGCTGAACGTTACATGGTTTCGCGCGAGGAGCAGGACTCCCTGGCCCTGGAATCGCACCGCCGCGCCGCCAATGCGACCGCATCCGGATACTTTGCAGAGCAGATTCTCCCCATTGCCGTCAAGACCCGCAAGGGCGAAGTAAGCTTCCTGAATGACGAACATGTGCGCAGCGATACGACGATCGAAAGCCTGGGGGCGATGCGTTCTGCCTTCAAGAAGGAGGGCAGTGTCACCGCTGGCAATGCGTCCGGACTGAACGACGGCGCCGCCGCACTCGTGCTGATGGAGCGTAGCGTCGCCGAGCAGCGCGGCGTCAAGCCGCTGGCGCGCCTGGTGGCGTATGCACATGCGGGCGTCGATCCGGAATATATGGGCATTGGGCCGGTTCCTGCCAGCCGCAAGGCGCTCGAGCGCGCAGGCTTGAGCATAGCCGACATCGATGTGATCGAAGCGAACGAGGCGTTTGCGGCGCAGGCCTGTGCCGTAGCCAGGGAGCTCGGGCTGGACCCGGCCAGGGTCAATCCAAACGGCTCGGGCATCGGCCTGGGGCACCCGATCGGCGCGACCGGAGCGATCATCACGGTGAAGGCATTGTATGAGTTGCAGCGTACTGGCGGCCGTTATGCCCTGGTCACGATGTGCATCGGCGGTGGGCAAGGTATCGCTGCAATTTTCGAACGTTTGTAGCCTGGAAAATCTCTTATAAGGTGCTTCACCATGACCAAGTTGTTCGATGCTGGGCTGGACGTACTGATTCCGGCGACCGCCCTGACCAAAGGCGTGTACGTCGCGTCGTTCGAAAACCTGCGCATGACCGACGTCGAGTCGGTCGGCGGCAAGAACGCCTCGCTCGGCGAGATGATCTCGCAGCTGGCGAATGCCGGCGTGCGCGTGCCGGGCGGCTTCGCCACCACGGCCGATGCCTTCCGCGATTTCCTCGAGCATAGCGACGGCGGCCCATCCTTGGCCCAGCGCATCGCCACCCGCCTCGAAGGCCTCGACATCGACGACGTCCGTGCGCTGGCAAGCGCCGGCGCCGAGATCCGCCAGTGGATCGTCGACACCCCGTTCCAGCCGCGCCTGGAACAGGAAATCCGCGAGTTCTACGAACGCCTGGTCGCCGACTCCGACACCGAAGTCTCCTTCGCCGTGCGTTCCTCCGCCACCGCCGAAGACCTGCCGGACGCGTCCTTCGCCGGCCAGCAGGAGACCTTCCTGAACGTGGTCGGCATCGACAACGTGCTCGAAGCGATGAAGCACGTCTTCGCCTCGCTCTACAACGACCGCGCGATCTCCTACCGCGTTCATAAAGGCTTCACCCACGCCGAAGTGGCGCTGTCGGCCGGTGTGCAGCGCATGGTGCGTTCCGACACCGGCGCGGCCGGCGTGATGTTCACCATCGATACCGAGTCCGGCTTCAAGGACGTGGTCTTCGTCACCTCGAGCTACGGCCTGGGCGAGACCGTGGTGCAGGGTGCGGTCAATCCGGACGAGTTCTACGTGCACAAGCCGATGCTGGCGCAGGGCAAGCTGCCGGTCATCCGCCGCAACATCGGCT
The DNA here is from genome assembly GCF_000315425.1 of Massilia timonae CCUG 45783. GTDB lineage: Bacteria > Pseudomonadota > Gammaproteobacteria > Burkholderiales > Burkholderiaceae_D > Telluria > Telluria timonae. The sequence continues at coordinate 638,569 of NZ_JH992923.1, forward strand.
CCAAGCTGATCAAGATGGAGTTCACCAACGAAGCCAAGGCCGGCCGTTCGGTGCGCACCGTCGACGTTCCGATCGAGATGCGCAACCGTTACTCCCTGACCGATGCCGAAGTGGTCGAGCTGGCCAAGTACGCCGTCATCATCGAGAACCACTACGGCCGTCCGATGGACATCGAGTGGGGCAAGGACGGCCGCGACGGCAAGCTCTACATCCTGCAGGCGCGTCCGGAAACCGTGAAGTCGCAGCAGAAGGCCACCGATGCCCAGCAGCGCTTCAGTCTGAAGGGCACGGGCACGGTATTGACCTCCGGCCGCGCGATCGGCCAGAAGATCGGCGCCGGTCCGGTGCGCGTGATCCACGACCCGAGCGAGATGGAACGCGTGCAGCCGGGCGACGTGCTGGTGGCCGACATGACCGACCCGAACTGGGAGCCGGTCATGAAGCGCGCCTCCGCCATCGTCACCAACCGCGGGGGCCGCACCTGCCACGCGGCGATCATCGCCCGTGAGCTGGGCGTGCCGGCGGTGGTCGGCTGCGGCGACGCCACCGACGCGCTGAAGGACGGCACGTTTGTCACCGTCTCGTGCGCCGAAGGCGACGAAGGCAAGATCTACGACGGCCTGCTGGAAACCGAGATCACCGAAGTCTCGCGCGGCGAGCTGCCGCCGATCCCGACCAAGATCATGCTCAACGTCGGCAACCCGCAGCTGGCCTTCGACTTCCAGTCGGTGCCGAACAACGGCGTCGGTCTCGCGCGCCTCGAGTTCATCATCAACAACAACATCGGCGTGCACCCGAAGGCCATCCTCGAGTACCCGAACATCGACGTCGACCTCAAAAAAGCGGTTGAGTCGGTGGGCTGCGGCCATGCCTCGCCGCGCGCCTTCTATGTCGACAAGCTGGCCGAGGGTGTGGCGACCATTGCCGCGGCCTTCTGGCCCAAGCCGGTGATCGTGCGCCTGTCCGACTTCAAGTCGAACGAGTACAAGAAGCTGATCGGCGGTTCGCGCTACGAGCCGGACGAGGAAAACCCGATGCTGGGCTTCCGCGGCGCCGCGCGCTACCTGGCCGAGGACTTCGCCGAGTCCTTCGAGATGGAATGCATGGCCATGAAGCGCGTGCGCGAGGACATGGGCCTGACCAACGTCGAGCTGATGATTCCTTTCGTGCGCACCCTGGGCCAGGCCGAGAAGGTCATCGAGCTGCTGGCGAAGTACGGCCTGAAGCGCGGCGAAGGTGGAGGCGCAGGCGGCCTGCGCGTCATCATGATGTGCGAAGTGCCGTCCAACGCCATCCTGGCCGAGCAGTTCCTGCAGTATTTCGACGGCTTCTCGATCGGTTCGAACGACCTGACCCAGCTGACGCTGGGCCTGGACCGCGACTCCGGCATGGAGTTGCTGGCCAAGGACTTCGATGAGCGCGACCCGGCGGTGAAGGCCATGCTGTCGCTGGCAATCAAGGCCTGCCGCGCGCAGGGCAAGTACATCGGCATCTGCGGCCAGGGTCCGTCGGACCATCCCGACTTCGCGCAGTGGCTGGTCGATGAGGGTATCGAGTCGATGTCGCTCAATCCGGACTCGGTGATCGAGACGTGGCAGAGGCTGGCAGGGCACCAGGCGACATGATGAGATCAGGTTTCCCCGACGATTGCACGGCCGGGTCGATCCAAATTCAGGTCTAAAATGATATTCCGGAAGTGCAGCGGCTGGGCATCCAGCCTGGCCGGCCGATCACGATCGCGTCGCGCCGCGGGGAGGTGGTGCTCTACGCCCGCGCTGACGACAGTTCGCCGGTGGGCGCGGTCTTCGTACCGTTCTGCTACTACGAGGCGGCGATCAACCGCCTGACGAACGCAGCGCTCGATCCGTTCGGCAAAATCCCGGAATTCAAGTATTGCGCCATCAAGATCAGTCCCGGCGGAGTCATGGCCCGGCAAGGCAGTTACGGTGGCGGCCAGATCCTCGCCGGATACGCGAAAGCGGCAAAATGATTCGCCACGATCTGCCCAATGGTTATCCGCTATCGTCCTGCGCAAGCAGCAGCTTGTCCTGCCTTGTCATTAACATCCCAGGATGGGGTTCCTGTGTCAGAACTGGACAAAATCGCAATGGCTGCAGCGAGGTCTGGCGCATGGATGGATTGATGTAGTGCCAGCGTCAAGCAAGTGCGGGCGCCGGCAGCCACGGGTCGCTGTCCGGACGCGGGAACTGGGCGGCCATGAAGTCGACGAAGCTGCGCACCTTGGCTGACAGCAGGCGCCGGCTCGGGTAGACCATCATCACCGAAAGCTGGCCCACGTGGTGGCCCTGCAGCAGCTGCACCAGGCGGCCGCTCTCGAAGTCATCCTCGAGCGTAAACGAGGAGCGCAGCATGATGCCCATCCCGGCCAGCGCCCCCTGGCGCAGGATGTCCCCGCTGTTGGACACCATCCGGCTCGTGATGGGGACATGCACCACCTCGTCGTTCCACGCCACCGGCCAGGTGTGGCGCAGCTGCTCGAAGGCGAAGTTCAGGCAGTCGTGCTGCGCGATGTCTGATGGCTTGCCCGGGGCGCCACGGCGCGCCAGGTAGTCCGGCGCGGCGCTCAGCACCACGTTCGAGGTCGCGAGCTGGCGCACAATCATGCTGGCGTCCAGCTTTTGCAGGCCGATGAAGATGCCTACATCGAAACCCTGTTCGACCAGGTCGACATCGTGGTCGGCCAGCGTGACGTCGAGCACCACGTCCGGGGTGGCCTGTGCAAAGCGCGGCAGCAGCCGGGCGAGTTGCGCCTTACCGAAGGCAGGATGGCAGTAGATGCGCAGGGTGCCGCTCGGCTGTTGCGAGCTGGACGAGGCGGCGGCGTCGGCGTCGTCGATGTCGAGCAAAATCTGGCGCACCCGGTCGAGGTACTGCTGGCCGGTCTCGGTCAGCGACAGGCGGCGTGTCGTGCGGTTCAGCAGGCGGGTGCCGAGGTGGGTCTCAAGGTCGGCGACATTACGCGTGACGACAGCGGCCGACATCCCCAGCGCGGCGGCCGCTCCCGCAAAGCTGCCGTGGTCCACTACCTTCACAAACACGCGCATCGAGACCAGCCTGTCCATCCCTGCTCCTGATTATTCCAATATACGCAATTATACATTGCCCGAAAAGCTCTTTATTGCGGGCGCTGCAATGTCTAGACTGTTTGCATTCCCGAGCGACAAAGCTGTCCAACACGCTTCGCCTGCCCGGTCTTTCATCTTGAGGAGAAAGTCATGAACGCCAAGAGTTTCATTGCCGCTGCTGCTTTGTTCGTTTCCGCTGCTACCGCCTTCGCTGCCGACAATGCAGACGCGGACGCAAAGACTAATACCGCCATCACCGGCGCAAGCGCAGCTGCATCCGCCAGCGCATCGAAGCTCAACCTGCCGGCGGTTAGCGCTCCTTCCCGCATTTCGCGGGACGAGGTGCGCGCCGAAGCAGTCGAGGCCGTGAAGAAATACAAGCCGACGCTGGCGGGCCAGCTGGATCAATACAAGAATTGAAGCACGTGAGGTTCGGCCGCCAGGCCTGCCGGGATCGGTATTAATAAATCAAGGGCTTTCGATGCGTCGTCACTCCTTTTTTGTTTGCACCGAGGCCGTTGGCTGTCTCCATGAGGGGCAGGACATCGAGCAGTTCGAGCGGCACCAGCGCCACCACACGGCCGCCACTCCCGCCACCGGTCATACGCACGCCCCGACGGGTGGCGGAGAGTCAGTATGATGATCTCGAAGTTGTCTTGCATTGTGAGGGACTTGCGCGGTAGCCGAGCATGACTCGTGACATGGTATTTTCGTGGTACTGATGTGCTTGCCCGAGCGTTAAGGTCTTTATTAACTGTTTAGTGCCGTGCGATCATATTCCTCGTCGTAGCTGGCCTTTATTCCGAGCAAAGGCTATGCTGAACGAGTTGATTGCTGGGTTCAGCAATCCCGGAATTTCAAAGCACCAGGAGCAATTTGCAGCATGAGTTCACGCATTC
>NZ_JH992923.1:645674-703229 GCF_000315425.1 Massilia timonae CCUG 45783
CGACAGCAAAACACCAATTCTGGCGCTCAAAGAATGGCAGAAAAAGCGCCCCGAATTATTTGTCAAACGGGTTTATGAACAGGCGGGACTTGACAATTAACAACGGATTAGCTCAGCAATTGATCATTGAGTGGGAGTGATCCGCAGATCGGCAATGACTGGCAGGCACAGGCATTAAAGATGACCCAAACCCCCGAATCCGGGGGCTTTTTATTGTCGAGGTCGAACGAAGCTGGTAATTGTGGATGATGGTGCCGGAGGGAACGATGCCAATGTAAGACCCGGGTCGAACGCAAGGCATGGATCGTTCGGGGCGCTTGCCAGGCACTGGCCATCGCTGGTGCCTGTCATGGTGCCGGGGCGGCGTGAAACTGGTCGCGCTTCGGCTGTTCGGCGAGGTCCGCATGCAGGATGCGGCGCAATTCCAGGATGGCCGCGGCTGTCTCCTGCACGCTGTGCCCCGAGACGATGACCTTCTCCGAGATGGCGCCTGGCAGATGCGCGCTGCGGTAGGGAACCAGCCCGTCGTCGGTATCGGCCAGTGCCCCGTCGGCAGTGGCACGGGCAATGATGGAGTGATAACGGACCTGCGGCGAGATCGGCAATTCCGCCGCGGCCCGCACGAAACGGTCGTCGTCCCTGAGATTGTCGAGGCTGTTCGGCAGGCGCTTGGTGCCCGCTGCAGCGCTTCCGGCGGCGTCGCCAGGAATGAGGTCGGCCAGTCCTTCCAGGACCGTCAACGGCAGGCGGATGATGTCTGCCAGCAGCAAGCCGAGCCGCCTGCGCGCGATGGGCGTACCCCGGTGCGGAGCGGCGAGGAACACGGCGCGCCGCGCCTCGGGCATCGGTGCGAAGTCGATCAGCGGAGCGAGACGCGCCTGGAGCCGCTGTTTCTGGCCGCTGTCGAAAGTGCCTTCCTCGATCAGCCGGCTCAGCGAACCGTCCTTCGCCGAGGACACCATCAGCCGTGCGATCAGCCCGCCCATGCTGTGCCCGATCAGCACCATGTCACGCGAAGCCGGGGCCGCGCTGCCGGGGTCGAAATGGCGGAGCGCGTCGTGGACCGCCCGGCGTATCTGGAAATGGCTGAGCGCGACCGGAAGGTTGGTCGGGTAGTAGACCTGCCAGACCTGGTAATGCCGGCGCAGCGTTTCGTCGCCCATGATCTCGTTGGCCATGTTGACCCAGGCGTCCGGGCTGCTGGCCAGGCCGTGGATCATGACGATGACGCGGCGCCCGGGGTCATAGGGCTGCATGAGATACAGGTGTGGCCGGTCGATGCCGAGCTTGCGTCCCAACAAGGCCTGTATCGATTGCCTGGCGAAGCCCGAGCGTGCCAGCCACAGGCCGTAGCCGGCCGTGAAGTGTCCTGCGAGCGGCACCTGCTCGTCATTCAGCGTGATCTGGTCGTGCTCGTAGGGATCGTAGGCGGTGATCGTCAATGCGTGGGTGGACAACACCTCGGCAATCGTCCTGCCCTGGAAGTGGGCCAGCGCGGTCAGCGCCCGATACGGCATGGCGCTCCAGGCCGCACTGCGCTGCGGCCCCGGCCGGCCCGGCGCGCCGGCGCGCGCCGCCGGGCCACGCAAGGACGCGTCGGCATCCGCGTCGATGACCGCGACCAGTTCGGCCCCGAACCCGTCGCGCCGGTACTGGCTACGCAGGCCGGAGAACGCCAGCGCGGAGGCGGGAACCAGCTCCTGCGGCCGCTCCAGTCCCGGTTCCATCCTGACACGGGAAAGGTCGGTCCGGATCGCCCACGTTCCAGCACGGATGAGCGCGCCGCCGCCGTCCGCCGGGGCGCGGCCGTGCTGCCGTGCGAACAGGATGACGGCGGCTTCCTGCACCGCCAGGTTGTAATAGTCGCGCACCTGCGTCTGCCGGTCCTCGAAAGCGCGCTGGCCAGGCTTGCGTCCAGTAAAGAACAGATAGGCATAGGCATGGCGTGCAGCTTCCAGCCAGGCGCCGAGCCGGGGTTCCGCAGCGCCGTCCTGCGTGCCGGTGGGCAGCGACAAGGCTTGCTGCACCCATAGTTCCGACAGCGCGGACAGGCGCCGCTCGTCTTCGATGGCTGCCGCGCGTGCCAGCGCAGCGATGCATTCGAGGGAAGGCTTGTCGGGCCTCGGACAGGCGCCGTCGAGCGCTGCGACCCTGATCGTTTCCAGCGTGGCCTGGCCGGGTCGGCCGCTGGTCAGGATGTCGCCGCGCTTGCGGGCGATGTACTCGCCCGGCTGGACCGGGCGCACCGCGACCCGGTCCTCGAACTGCTGCAGCACAGAGCAGCCGGCGAGCAGCGGCGCGACCAGCAGCAGGTGCAGCAGCCGACCGCCGATCGAGCGCGGGTTCATGTTCCTCCCCAGCCGGCACGCCGGGCAGGCCGGTCCGGACGCAGGCAAGCTCCGGGGTGCCGGCTCACTGTCCGGCTTTCCCGGCGGCGCCCCGCCATCCGCCGCCCAGTGCGCGGTACAGCCCGACGATGTTGTTGAGCTGGTCCTCGCGCACGCCGATCGCATCCAGCTCGGTCGAATACAGGCTGCGCTGGGCGTCCAGCTGCTCGAGGTAGGAGGCATAGCCGCTGCGATAGCGGTCGGTGGCGCGCGCGGTGGTGCGCAACAGGATCTCGCGCCGCTCGAGCGCACGGTCGAATTGCTCGGCCAGCCGCTGCGCTCCGCTCAGGGCGGTCTCCACGTCCTGAAACGCCGCCAGCACGACAGCGCGGTAGGCGTACGCCGCCTGGTCGCGCTGCGCGATCGCGACGTCCATCTGGGCGTTCAGGCGCCCGCCGTTGAAGATCGGTGCCAGGATGCTGCCGCCCAGGCTCCACACCGTGACCGGGTCGTAGTCGAGCGCATTGGTGAACAGCTGGCCCAGGCTGGCGGAGAGCGCGACCTGGGGCAGGAATGCCTGGCGCGCCGCGCCCAGGCCGGCGTCCGCCGCGGCCAGCGTCAGTTCCACGCTCCGGATGTCCGGCCGGTGGCGCAGCAGGTCGGAAGGGAGGGATGCCGGCACCGCGGGCAGCTGCAGGGTGCGCAGGCTGGCGCCCCGTTCCACCGGGCCCGGGAGGTCGCCGGTGAGCCGCCGCAGGGCGTTTTCCTGTGCTGCGATTGCCTGGCGCAGCTGCGGAATCGCCTGTTCCACCGCGGCATATTCGGCCTGCGCTTGCGTCAGCTCGTATTCGGATATGTAGCCGACTTCGGCCTGGTCGGACGCGAGCCGCAGCGCCTCCCTGCGCGACTCCACCGTTTCCAGGGACACGACCAGCCGGGCGTCGAGCGCGAGCAGCCCGATATAGGCTTGCGCCACCTCGGCCGCCACCGACAACGCCGCCGCGTCGCGGTCCGCCTGGCTGGCAACATACTGCAGGCGCGCGGCTTGCGTGAGCCGGCCGAGCCGCCCGAACAGGTCCGCCTGCCAGCTCACCTGGGCCTCGGGTTGCAGCGCCGTGCTGGTGGCGGCGCCGGCGGCGCCGAGGCTGCGTCCGCGCTGCGCGCCGAGGGCGACGTTCAGCGAGGGCAGCATGGCCGAGCGTGCCAGGGCGATGTTGGCCTGCGCCTCCTGCACGCGGGCGGCGGCACCGAGCACGTCGGTGTTGCGCGCCAGCGCCTGTTCGACGAGCCGTTCCAGCACCGGATCGCCGAAGGCGCGCCACCACGTCGGCGCTACGGTGGCGTTGCCGGTCGCACCGGCGCGCCACGCCGCGGGCGCGGCAACTGCCGCAGCCTCGGGCCGCTGGCGCTCGGCCGGCACGCAGCCGGACAGCAGCGCCGCGAGGAGAACAGCGGGTGCCAGGACGGAGGGCGGCAGCGGGCGCGTCCTCATGGGCGCTCTCCGGCGCCGGCGCTGGCCGTGTCGATGCGCGTGACCACCGACATGCCGGGTCGCAGCCTGGCCGCCAGTGGCTGGTCGGGATCGATGGTGATCCGCACCGGCAGGCGCTGGACCACCTTGGTGAAGTTGCCGCTCGCGTTGTCGGGACGGAGCACGCTGAATTCGGAGCCAGTGGCCGGCGCGAACCCCTCGACGCGCCCCGTCAGCCGCGTCTCGCCGAGTGCGTCGACCGTGAAGCGTGCGACCTGCCCCGGGCGGATGTCGCGCACCTGGGTTTCCTTGTAGTTCGCCACGACCCACAGGACGTCGGGCACCAGGAACATGAGCTGGGACCCGGCAGTGACGTACTGGCCCAGCCTGACGCTGGCCTCACCCAGCTGGCCGTCGCGCGGGGCGCGGATGACGGTGTTTTCGAGGTTGATCTGCGCCAGCCTGACCTGCGCCTCGGCCGATCCGATCTGGGCCTCGAGGCCTTCGCGCGAGACGCTGGTGGCTTTGGCGGACTCCTGGGCGATGCGGACCGCGGCGCGCGCCTTGACCACGTTCGCGACCGCCGCGCGCGCCGCCGCCCGGACCTGGTCGCGCTCGCGCAGCGACACCGAACCCCGCTGGGCCAGTTCGTCGACGCGCGCCTCGTCGGCCTGCGCGCGGTCCCGTTCGGCCTCGGCGGCCGACAGGTCGGCGCGGCGCGCTTCGATCTCGGCCTGGTTCTGTTCGGCGGTCTGGGTCAGGTTCGACAGGTTGGCCTGGGCGGCGGCGAGCTGTCCGCTGGCCTGGTCGAGCTGCTGGCGGTAGATCCGGTCGTCGATCTGCACCAGCACGTCGCCCGCCTTCACGCGCTGGTAGTCGCGCACCAGCACTCTCGCCACGTAGCCGTTGACCTGCGGCGCCAGCACGGTCATCTGGCCGCGCACATAGCTGTTCTCGGTGGTCACCACCGTGCTGCGGAACGGGCCGAGCTGCCAGGCCCACAGGATCAGGGCCACCCCGACCACGGCGACCAGCGCCATGGCGACGATGACCGGCCTGCTGGCCCGGTCGATCTTGGGCGGCTCGGCCGGCGGGGGCGGCAGCGGGCGGCCGTCCGAATCGACGAGGTCCTGGCGCTGCGGGGTGTCGGTCTTGGGGGCGGGGTTCGGATTAGTGGTGTCGGTCATGATGCGTCGGTGGGTTGGTCGGGCCCGGAGGCGGGCGGGGACGAGGCGGGCGGCGCCTTGCGGGCGGCAAGCGCCAGGCGCACGACATGGAACAGGGACCAGCCCAGGAAGACCAGGGCCATGATGCCGTTGAGCAGGAAGATGTCGTTGAAGGCCCGCACGTTGGCCTCGCGGGTGGCAAGCTGCGCGAGCTGGGCCGTGCCCTGCGCCTGGCGCAGTACCGGGTCGCCGACCACGCCGCCATAGACCTGGCCCTGCATCTGCAGGCGCTGGGCAACGAGCGGCTGGGTGGGGTCGACGCCGGCGTTGATGGCGGCCGAATACTCGTGTTCGCGGAACTGCTGGACGGTGCCGAGGATCGCCGGGCCTGCCAGCCCGCCGATGCTCTGGCTGATCGAAAACAGGACGACGAAGCTGATGATGTACTGCGTTCCCTGCTTCAGGGCCGGCATGATGCCGGCCAGCAGGAGCGGCCCCATGAACATGGCCGCGGCCGCCGAGAGCAGGAACTGGCTCAGGAACATGTCGTGCGGGCGCGTGAGGTTGGTGGCGTTCCAGTCCATCAGGCTGCCGGCCGCGATCAGCACCACCGACAGCAGGATCTGGGGGATGACGGTCTTCTGGTTGAAGGTCAGGGCGCTGGCGGCGATGCCGGCCACGAGTCCGGCCATCATCACCGCGTACAGCGGGACCAGCTGGTCGGTGCCCATGCCCAGGGTGCGCAGGAAGCCGGTGGCGCCGTAGGTCTGCTCGGACAGCAGGAAGCGCATGCCCATGGCGCCGATCACGAAACGGATGGTGGACAGGGTCCCCATCCAGCGGATCTGCAGCAGCGGGTTGGGGCGGTGCCATTCGACCAGCACGGCCAGCAGCGACAGCAACAGGGCAGCGATCAGCGCCCAGGCGATCCAGGGCTGGGCCGACCACCACTGCACCCGCCCCTGCGCCAGCACGGCAACGACCAGCGCCAGGGCCGGGGCAAGCAGGGCAAAGGTCAGGAAATCGAGCGCCTCGAAGGTTTTGATGCGCTGCCCGTGAGGCAGCTTCAGCACCACGACCGCCGCCAGGCAGCACAGCGCGAGCCCGGCTTCGAACAGGTACAGCGAGCGCCATTCTCCCAGGTCGATCAGCGTCGGGGACAGTAGCCAGGCCAGCGGGGTCGCCAGTTGCGAGATGCCGAGCGCGATCACGAGTCCCTGGCCCATGCGCGCCTTGGGAAAGGCCTGCAGCACATACATCGTGCTGAGTGCGGTGATCGTGCCGGCGGCGAAACCGCTGGCGGCGCGCACGAACAGGGCGGAGGCGAAGCCATGGACGAACAGGTGCAGGATGCAGACGGCCGCGTAGAGCGAGAGGCCAATTTCAGCGAACAGGCGCAATCCGTACTGCTGCCGGAACTTGAACAGGACCAGGTTCGATGAAACGTTCACCATCAGGTAGGCGGCGACCAGCCAGGTGCCCTCGACTGGCGTCAGGCCGAGCGCACCCTGGATACCGGGCAGGTTGGCGCTCACCAGCGCGTTGCCCAGGCCGCCGGTGATGCCGAGCAGGACCCCGACCAGGATGTAGGCGGCACGCACCGGTGCGCTGTGCTTGAGCGCCGCGGCCGAGCCCGGCAGCATGGGACGCTCTTCCGGCGTCCAGTTCGGTATGGCGTAAGGCGAGGCGCTAATGATGATGTCCCCTTTGCCTGAAGGCGTTCCTTGCCCACAGCCTGATTGTGCACTGCCCGATATCCGGCGCCAAAAAGTAGTATTTCATGCTTACATTTATCGATGAAATGCCTGGGCGGAGCCTGCTGTGGTAAGTTCGTATGCAATCCTGCCCGTCACTGCCGCCCCCAGGGGCAGCGTGCGGCAGGCCACCAGTTTCGGCACCAAGACATGATAAGTGATACTCAAAGTTCCACTAAGGCTGACTTTAGCACGCCGACGAATGTGCGGTCGCACAATAACGCGACAGCCGCGCCCGAGGCCGAACAAGGGACGCTGCGCCGACGTGCCGACGCCGTGCAGAACCGGACCAAGCTGCTCGACGCGGCTGAAGCGGTGTTCCTGGAAGCCGGCGTCAAGGTTTCGCTCGACGTGGTCGCGGAGCGCGCCGGCGTGGGCCGGGCCACGCTGTTCCGGAATTTCCCCGACCGCGGCGCATTGATCGTCGGCCTGCTCGACCGCGCCATCGACGAGCTCGAGAGCGAGGCCGCTTCGGTCGCCCAGGATGCGCTTGCGCTGGGGGGCTTGCTGCACTTTGTCGCCGAGCGCATCGTCGTGCGCGCGCCGCTGACCGAAATCTGGATGACGCTCGACCACGACAACCCGGCACTGCTTTCCGCGCTCGAGCGCGTCGCGGCGGTATTCGAGAAACCGGTCGCGTGGGCGGTTGCAGGCGGCGCCTGCCGCGCCGACCTCGTGGTATCGGACGTCATCCTGCTGGTCTCCATGCTCAGCGGCGCCCTGTACGCCCGCGCACCCGATACGCGCCGCAGGATGGTCGAACGCGGCTGGCTGCTGGTATGCGAGGCGGCGCAACTGCGCGGAGCCCCGGCATCGCTCGGCGCTGCGACCTGCGAACCCGGCTAGCGCCCGGCGCGAAGCAGCCTGCCACGTCATGCCTGGCCTGCCTTTCCGGGCAGGCTTCCGGATGTCCTGGCTCACCGCGGCCGCGGTACAGGCCATGAATGGCGCGTCGCCTTGGAACAATTGAGCTGCGCGGCCCCATGATATTGGAGCCATCCGAAAAAAACCATGTGACAGGCGCGCTTGCGATTGAAGGCCCGCCAGAGGGTGTGAATTTTTCAACGTGGCGCACGGAGGTCGAGAGCCTGTTCAAGCACGTGCGCGCCATCATGTCCTTCGCGCGAGGAGCCCAGTTACATGTGCCTATTATCGAAACTGTCTGGGACGGCCGGGTCGAGGTAATAGTGCGATATCGGAGCGACGACGATAGCCATCCCATGGGCAGCTTCAAGCCTTTCACCTACGAGCGGATTTTCCGTCATGCGGTGGAGTCGCACTTCTTCGAAAAGCCTCGCGCTAAGAAAATCAACATCGCCATCGAGCAACCTTTAGCGTGTCGTCGTGTCTCACCAAGCACAGAAGTTTAGTGCCACCGGACGGTAGGCTGAAAAAGGAGATCCCTGTGCAAACCATTGATTCAACTGATGCGATACGGCCTGCAAAGCCGTCTAGACGGGTTCGACTCCCGTCCTCGCCTCCAGATCCTCATAGTACGGGCCCCATCGGGGCCCGTTTGCATTGGGTTCAACACCGTTCATTTTGAGCGGGACACCGCACTTGATAACGGCCAAATGGCCGTCGCCTGGCCGTTTATTTTGGCGCTGTACTCGTTATCTGTTGATGACCCCGAATGCAATACGCAGCAATTGCTCGACAGAAGCGACCCGCCCGCCATCGAGCGCCCGATGCCAGCCCAGGTAGTTAGGCAGACGGCGCGACGCCACGCCATGGAAACGCACCAGCCATTCCTTGAAACGGCGATGGTAGGCGTTCACATTTTGAATATGGATGGCGCCCTCGACACCGGTGCGGACCCGTTCGCCGGCGCTGACATTGACGGCCTGGTGCGCGATGCCATGGGCACGGGCGAAGGCGGGATAGGCGGCGTTGGCGTCCGTGACCAGCAACGCTTGCCGATCGAGTTTCGGCAGCAGGTGTTTCACCAGCTGGGCCACTTTCAGGGCGCCGCGTCCGGTGACGGCGTCGATGGTCTGGCCGCTGCGGTCGCGCGCCACCAGGATGCAGTCGAGATGATGCGAGATGCCACGCAGCGCAGCCCTGCCGCCGCGCTTGCGGGGCGGGCGATCGAGCTTGCGTGACCCCTTCTGCGATTCGAGCAGGAACATTTCGTCAGCCTCGACGATGCCGGAAAGACGGGTTGGCCGGTCGTCCTTGACCCGGTCGAGAAAGCGATGACGCCAGCGAAACGCGGTATTACGGTGCACGCCGATACGCTTGGCCGCAGGGCGGACTGTGCGCGAATCGAGCACCGTTTCCAGATACTCGAGCCACTTGCCCTTGTGCCTGAGCCGCGCCAGCGGCGTGCCGGTCAGGTCGTTGAAAGTGCGCCCGCATGCGCAGCAGCGATAGCGTTGCAGGTTGTTGGCCTGGCCATGGCGGTGGCATCGCTCGCAGGCGCAATCCGGACAACGCCGCCCCTCTGACCGGATCTCGCCGATGAGGGCAATCACCCGGTCAAGCCCGGCTGCCGGATGCAGGGCGGCGAGTACCTGCTGGCGCTGCGGCTGATTCAGTTGCGGTAGCTGGGCGAACAGCTTCGCAAACTTCGGTGCTTTCATGGCGCGCTCCCGATCGATGGGGACTGGGATTGGACCGCGGGTCAGCTCAGCAGTTCAATGCTCATCCACATCTAACGGTTACAGCGCCTTTATTTTCGCTGTCGGATCCTATTGTTCAGGCATCATGGCGAACATCATCAAGCGACCCTACGGATATCAACTTTGCGTTGCGCGCAAGCTTCTTCCAAAGCGACTCTGGATAACCTTCGATGACGACGAGGCTGCCGAGCAGTATGGACGGTAGGTCGAAATCCTGCTGGCCCATCGTCCCCGCGTCCTCGCTGGAGAAGAAAAGCTCGAAGGGCGAGGTTTGGACGGCGCATCGCTGCGTGGCTGAGTACGGCCGCCACAACCCGGCCCGACTGTCTGACCAGAGGCTGCTCGACACGCTGCCAACCAGCGTCGCCACGGTCTCGACCAGCATGCTGAACTATGAGTGGGCCGAGGCATGGGTGCGGCAGATGAAGCGTGACCAGCACCAGGCGCCGTCGACCAACAGGCACAGGCACGGCGCGCTTGCCAGGTGCGTCGCCCCGGCTTTCGTGGAGACTGGTTTGTATGCTAGGAGTGCCGATTTTGTCTCGGCAGGTTCAATGCCTCGTTGATCAACCGGCGGACCACTAGCAAAGTGTGCACTCTCAACGTGTATTTTCTGGGTGGGGACTGTTGGCGCCACGGGTGTCGTAAGATCAGTGAACAACATCCACCGAGGGTAGTCACATGCGAGCCTTAATCCTGCTGGTCGAAGAAGACCGCCTCACTCGCGCGTCGATCTGCGACATGCTCAAATCGTTGGACTACCGGGTGCTCGGCGTTAGCACTTTCGCGCGCGCCCTGAGGCTTATGCTAACGAATGGGATTGGGTTCGACGCCCTTATCCTCTCGGTGAAGGGCGGCTGGGACGGTGATCCTGCCTATGCTGCTGAGGCAAAGGCGGCCCAGCCAGAGATCAAGGTAATCATCGCGTCCTCTCTTGCCGATCGGGGGCAAAATGCCTCCCTCGTGGATGCCTATGTGCCAAAGCCATTTATACTGGAATCTGTAGGTGAAGCACTTATCAAAGTCCTTCGGCATACTTGTCGGCAAGGATGAAACTGTAGAATGAGCGTCGCGATGATGCGCACCGTCAAATGCTTGTCGATATCGGCATTGTCCAAGGGCGCACGTATGGGACCGATCACGCTCGAGCATTTCAAGATGAGATGCTCATCCCCGAAGGGTAATATCGCGAGTGCTGGCGGAATCGATTGTACGTACCATGTTGGGCCGTGCCAGCTTTCGTGGAGCCGGATTAGTATGGCAAGCCTTATGTCTTGACCACCAACGCGCGCTTCACCACCACTTCCCGAAGAATGCGCGAATGCTCCCTGGCCTGCATGGCTTTCGTTTGGTATTCAGCCGCGCGCTCCATCTGCCCTGTCTGGCGCTCTCTTTCGCTCAGCTTGCTGAATAGCCGCTCCTGCTCATGGAGAGCGCGCACCGAACCCCAAATTGCATCTTCCACCGCGTCGCGTTGGAGTGTCTCCAGCACTTTGGCGCTGAAAGCGTGACCTGTGTGGCAGCGGTAGCGTATCGGCGCCTGAGGGCCGACCTCCCATAAGGCACCGGAACACTCCGGGCAGGTGAGCGAGGAGGGTTCGCCAATTTGCTCGAGATCATCCATAGCGCTATCCCTGCTGATGATGCGATTTTCGACACCTATCCACTTCGGAACATCGGGTACGGCCGTGTCATGGCCGCGGATTCCCGGCCGCACGCTCGCCGTGGCCAGCCCGACCAGCGCTGGAGCAATGTCAGCCGTGCGCAGTACCCGGTCGACATCGACGTGTTGCAGGGCGCTGGCAGGCATATCCATGGCTTTGGCTTCGAGCGGATCTTGCACGATCACCGTGCCGCCGCAGGCTTTTACGGCCTGCAAGCCAACTGTCCCATCATCCAGGTAGCCGCTTAGCAAGACACCGATCGTGTCGGCCAGAAATGCTGTCGCTGCCGAGCGAAAAAGCGGATCAATCGCCGGTCGGCAGTGGTTCTCCCTTGGACCATGCAAGAGCCGAACGTAAGATCTGCCGTCTCTGGTCACGACAGTGAGGTGTTCATCGGGCGGCGCGACGAGCACGCGTCCGGGGATGATCGGCTCGTCGTCAGTCGCATGTCGAACCGGCATTGCGCAACAGCGACCCAGAATGTCAGGAATGATGCTTTTTTGCGAACCGATGTGCGTGACAATGAGAATGGCCGAAGGAAAGTCATGCGGCAACATAGGCAAAATGATTTTGAGTGCGTCGAGCGCGCCGGCTGACCCGCCGATAACAACAATTTTCGTCATCGTTCCTCCAGTAGTGATACCGACAAAGCTACCGGAAAATATCAGCAGAGGGCGCGGGCCATGGTGCCTGGGCTGGCGGTCTCCAGGCGTCTCGTACCGCGCGCGGATAAAGCCGGCAGCGGCGCGATTCTAGCCGATGCATCCCCCGGTCACCCAGGCGTGACACGTTGTTGTTCCGTGGTCCGCGCGGCTCTGGCTGCCGCCGGCCCTTGCGCGCATCGATCAGGCTCGCGACCAGGGCGGCTGCGGGCGCATGCCTCGCAGGCGCAGACGGCGATTCCTGCATCGTGCTAGCATGGGATTCATTGTTACCACTATCGGGGATCTGCCATGGAACTGATCGAGCCTGACGAGATGGTGCGATATGGGCAGGTTCTGAGAGCATGGTCTTGCGACCCTGCAGGTTTTGAACTGCATGAAGTGGATATCACCGATCCGTGTAGTGACGAGTTGTACCCTATCAAGGGTTATGTCGACATCCGTCGCAATTCGACTGCGCAACGCAGGCAATATCCGACCGGGGACGGCACGGCATGGGTTGAGACGTTCGAACGCGATCTGGCTGCAGGACGATTTGGCCAGGTCCGGTCGGCCTGATGGATGCCGAAGCGCCGATGGTGGCGTGTCCATGCGTTGCTTGCCTGACCTTGGGCTGCACCTTTGTTTTACTCGCCAGCGATTTCCGACCGAATTCCCGGACATTAAATGTTCGATCACACATGGCGATATAGCCATATTCAAACGGAGAAGATCATGAGCAAAAGTCAGGAAGCAAAGAAAACCACCAAAAAAGAACCTGCCAAGACGCCAAAGGAAAAAAAGGCGGACAAGAAAATAAAGAAAGCGGAGAAATTGCGCCAGCAATAAGACCTTATGGCGAAATCATCGCCGGTAGAGGTTGCCTCGACAAGAACCGCGCACCTCGTTCGGGGTTGCAAAAACGCCGGTACGAGTTTGCGCGCTTGCCGGCGGCAGTGGACGATGCCATGGCATCGACACCGTGACATGGCGCAGTGCAGGGCGCTCAGCCACACCCTCCGTTGTCGAGCATTGCCTGCATCTGCACCGCGTTCACCGGTTGGCTGAACAGGTAGCCCTGGCCTTCGTTGCAGTTGTGGTCCTTGAGAAAAGCGAGCTGCGCCTCGTCCTCGACACCCTCGGCGATCACGCGCTGGTTCAGGTTCTTGCCCATGTCGATGACCGCGATGACGATCGCGCCGTTGCGTCCCGCGCCCGTTCCCGACTCGATCGCCTTGACGAACGACTGGTCGATCTTCAGTACGTCGATCGGGAATTCATGCAGGTAACTGAGGCTTAAAGTGGACCCATCAGTCAAGACACTCAGCCGGCTAGTTTAAGCTGTGTCCATTTCCACTTCAGCAGCTGCCCGGCGCTGCCCCGTTCCGCCGTTTTTCTCCGGCTCTTGGTCCGCGTCGCCGAACTTGTCGACGATCAACGCACCTCCTCCAACACCGGCACGGTAGACATGATCTGGCGTCTCGTAGCCCAGCGCCTGGTGTGGACGCTCGGCGTTGTAAAACGCGAAGTACTGTGCCAGGCCGACTGTCAGCTCGGCCATGTTGGCGTAGCCCTTCAGGTACACGTCCTCGTACTTCACGTTGCGCCACAGGCGCTCGACGAAGATGTTGTCCAGCGCCCGTCCTCGCCCATCCATGCTGATGGCCACGCCTTCGCGCTTGAGCACGCTGGTAAAGGCGTCACTGGTGAACTGCGAGCCCTGGTCGCTGTTGAATACCTCGGGCTTGCCGTGGTGGCGCAATGCCTCCTCCAGACAGTCCACGCAGAACGACGCGTCCATGCTGTTGCTGATGCGCCAGGCCAGCACACGACGCGAGTACCAATCGATGACCGCCACCAGGTAGGCAAAGCCGCGCGCCAGCCGAATGTACGTCAGGTCCGTACTCCACACCTGGTTCGGCCGCGTGACCGCCACCCCGCGCAGCAGATAGGGATAGACCTTGTGCTGCGGGTGCGGCTTGCTCGTGGACGGCCCCGGCGCCATGCCCGCCAAGCCCATTTCCCGCATCAGGCGCTGCACGCGCTTGCGGTTGACGCGGTGCTCTCGGCCTCGCAGGAAGACCGCCATGCGCCGGCTGCCGTAGAACGGGCGGCTGGTGTACTCCTCGTCGATCAGGGCGCGCAGCTGGCCGTCCTCCTCCTCGATGCATTCCTGTCGGGCCGCCGCCTCCAGCCGCCGATACACGGTCGAACGCGGCACGCCGGCCAGCTCGCACTGCATCGTCAGCGGTATCTTGTCCTCGCGCTCGATCCACCGTGCCCGCTCGGCCGGACTCATTCCCCAAGCTTTTTTTTGAGCCAATCCACCTGCATCTTCAGCTTGCCGATCTCGCTGTACAGCTTGTCCTCCGGGCTGCTTTCGTCCACCGGCTTCGGCCCGCGCTTGACGTCGAACAGGGCGCCGGCGTTCTCCAGGATCTCCTTCTTCCACTGGCCCACCAGTACTGGATGCACGCCGAATTCCTGCGCAATCTCCGTCACCGTCTTCACCCCACGCACCGCTTCCAACCCAACCTTGGCCTTGAACTCGGCGCTGTGCACCCTGCGTTTTTTACCTTCACTCATTCGCTGTCATCCTTTCGCGGACGACAGCTTAAACCACCGTCTCAGATTCGGGGTCCACTATAGCTGGAGTACCCGGTGCCGAAGTCGTCGACCGCGATCTGTAGGCCCATTGCCTTGAACCTGGCCAGCAGGAGGGCGCTGGCGGCGACATCGTGCATCAGCACGCTCTCGGTCAGTTCGAGCTGGATATGGGCCCGGTCCACGCCGGTGGCATCGAAGATCGCGAGCGCGTGAGCGAAAAAATCCCGATGGCGAAATTCCACAGCAGAGATGTTCACCGCGAGCGAAATGTTCGAGATTCCAATGTCGCGCCAGCGTACCAGCTGCGCGCATGCTTCACTCAATACCCAGCGTCCGATTGGAACGATCAGGCCGCATTCCTCGGCAATCGATACGAAACGCTCCGGCATGACCAGTCCCCATTCCGGGTGCTCCCAGCGCAGCAGGGCTTCGACACCGGTTATGCAATCGGTTTGCAGGTCGATCTTGGGCTGGTAGTGCAGCGTGAATTCGCCGCGTTCCAGCGCCCGGCGCAAGCTGGTCTCGATCAGTTGCCGCTCGACGGCGCGGGTGTTCATGTCCTGGCGGAAAAACTGGTAGTTATTGCGCCCCAGGTCCTTGGCGTGGTACATGGCGGTGTCGGCGTTCTTGATCAGGGTGGCGGCATCGGTCCCGTCGAGCGGAAAAGTGCTGATGCCGATACTGGTCGAGGTATGCAGTTCGTGCGCGCCGATCACGAATGGCGCCGACAGTGCCAGCAGGATCTTGTCGGCCGCCGACGCCGCATCGCGCGCACGCCGTTCATTTGCCAGAAGGATCACGAACTCGTCTCCGCCATGGCGGCTGACCGTGTCGGACGTACGAACGCAGGCGACCAGGCGCTGCGATACCGCCTGCAGCAAGCGGTCGCCGACCGAGTGTCCCAGGGAGTCGTTGACGTGCTTGAATTTGTCCAGGTCCAGGAACAGCAGCACCGGTGAGGTGTCGTTGCGCCTTGACATGGCGATGGCCTGGGTGATGCGGTCGTTCAGGAGGGCGCGGTTGGGCAGGTTGGTGAGGAAATCGTGCTGCGCCAGGTGCCGCATCTTGGCCGTCAGTGCCACGGCCTCGGAGATATTCCGGAACACCATCACGGCGCCAACGAGCTGCCGATCCCAGTCGTGGATGGGTGCGGCGGAGTCTTCGATCGGAATGCGCAGGCCCTGACGTGAAACGAGTATCGCGTTGCCGCTCAGGTTCGCGGGCTGGTTGGTATGCAAGATGGCGTCGGCGGGGCTGGTGATCGTGCGTCCGCTGTCCGCGTCGACCAGATCGATCACTTCCGCGACGGGCCGTCCGCGTGCCTCTACACGCGACCAGCCGCAGGCCAGTTCGGCCGCAACATTCAGGTAATCCACGCGCCCGGCCATGTCGACCGAGACAACGGCATCGCCGATCGAGTTCAGCGTGATTTCGGCACGTGCCTGGGCAAGGTACCAACCCCGCTCCACCTTCATGCGTTCGATGATGTTGCGCAGCGACTGCGGCACCAGATAATTGTCGAAGAAACCCTTTGACAACCAGCCCTGCGCCCCGCGCTGGACCGCTTCGACGGCATCGGCCTCGTTGTCGAGTCCGCATAGTGTGAGGATCGGTGTATGACGTGCTGCTGCGTACAAGCGGTCGAAGCAATCCAGGCCCTGGCTGTCCGGGAGCAGCAGATCGACCAGGATCGCATCGATCTGGCCGCCCTGGATGCGGCGCAGTCCATCTGCCAGGGTGGCGGCGTCTTCCAGTACGAAGGGCCCATCGCGTGCATTGCCCAGCGCCTGGCGCAGGATGCGGACGTCGTTCGCATCGGGAGAGAGGATGAGCACTCGATAAGACATGGCGTCTCCGGCTGGCATCGGTGGGTAACCTCATCGCGCATCCTACAACCTGCTTCGCATGGGCCGATGTGGAGCAAAACACATTATAGCGGCCGGCATTTTATTGTCAAATTAACAAAAATAAATAGCGCAGCAGTACTCCGTGGGACTGTCAACGGCGCTGCCGCGCCCGCATGTGACCATCCATTCCGGGTGTATTCCCGAGCAAGGTCTTGCCGCCTGACATGGTCTGAAAATACATGGGCGAATCGGCCACATGGACGCGAGAAAAGAGCGCATAGTGTGGAGGTCAAACGCGATCCGACCTGATCGTTCTCTCCCAGCGGGCACCTGCCACGCTGCCATTCCCGCCAGACTTGTCAACGCATTGCGTCCGGCGCTTGCATCCAATCCCATTCGATCTTCATGCCTTGAAAGGTACGCCATGTATCCGTTTCCCCAATCCGTCAATCCCGCCCTGCGTTCGCATATCGAGGCCCGGACCGCATTCATGAACGAGCTGTCGCAAACAGTGCTGCGCTCTTTCCAGCAGCTCTTCCAGCTCAATATGCAGCTGGGCCAGACCCTGCTCGAGGAGGCCACTGGCGCGGCCCAGCGCATGCTGAGCGCCGATCGTCCCGCCGACGCCCTGTCGGCGGCGGCCTCGCACGCCCAGCCCGCCACCGACAAGCTGCGCTCGTACCAGCAGCAACTGTCGCCAGTTGCCGCCGCCACCCAGGTCGACCTGAGCCGCGCGAGCGGGCAGCATGTGCAGGAGACCTCGCGTACCGCGCGCACGCTGGCCGATGAAGTTACCCGCATGTCGGCCGGGGAAGCCGACAAGGGCCTGCGCCAGCAGGAGGAAACCGTCAAGAATTCGCGCGACGCGTTCTTGCAAGAGGCGCAGCGCGGCGCCAGCATCGGCGCCCATTACCTGAACCAGCTCCAGGGCGAAGCCGCAGGGGCGACGCCCGATGGCC
This sequence comes from Massilia timonae CCUG 45783, assembly GCF_000315425.1. Taxonomy (GTDB): domain Bacteria; phylum Pseudomonadota; class Gammaproteobacteria; order Burkholderiales; family Burkholderiaceae_D; genus Telluria; species Telluria timonae. Next base: position 662,732 of record NZ_JH992923.1, read on the forward strand.
AGGCCGGCCCGCCGCGCAACCCCGGCAACGGGCAAGGCGGCAACAGCCAGGCCGACAACATGGCGGAGTCGCCGCCACGCTGATCTCCCATCCTCCCCCGGCCCCGGGGGCAGGCCTTGCGGCGGCGCCGACCATGCGGTCGCGCCGCCGCTTGCATGTGCACGGCTTTTTTGGATCACCTCATTGGGCAATCAAACCATGTTCAACGCCTTTCTCGATGCCTGGTCATCGATGGCCTTGCCCTGGACCGGCGCGCCCGTCCCGGGCGTTTCCGGCAGCCGGTTCGTTCACGGATTGCACGACGACGGTAAGCGTGCGCTGCACTACCGCCTGTTCATTCCCGGCGGCGAGCGGGGCCCCATGCCGATGGTCGTCATGCTGCACGGTTGCGGCCAGGACGCCGCCGATTTCGCCGCGGGCACCGGCATGAATGCGCTCGCCGACGAGCAGGGTTGCCTGGTCCTGTATCCGGAACAGTCGTGCAGCGCGCACTGGAACAAGTGCTGGAACTGGTATGACCGGACCCATCACCGGCGTGGCGAGGGCGAGCCGGCACTGATCGCGGGACTCACCCATCGCATCATGGCCGAGCATGCTGTCGATCCCGGACGCGTCGCGGTCGCGGGCCTGTCCGCTGGCGGCGCCATGGCAGTCATTCTGGGGCGTACCTATCCCGACCTGTTCAGCGCGGTCGGCTGTCACTCGGGACTGGCGCATGGCAGCGCCAGCAGTGACGCCGACGCGCTGCTGGCGATGCGCACCGGCGCCGCTCCGTCGCCACCAGCGGCGCCCTGCGCGCACGGCGCCGTGCCCGTCATCGTCTTCCATGGGGATGCCGATGCAACGGTCCATCGCACGAACAGCGGCAGCGTGATACGCCAGTTTCTCGACAGCCATACGCAGCACCGGCGCGCGGCGGATGCCGGCGTCGCCGTGGTGGCAGAGACGGGACGCAGCGGCTGGCGCGCATTTACCCGCCACGTGCATCGCGAACGCACGGGCGGCATAGTGGCCGAGGAGTGGACCGTGCACGGGGCTGGCCACGCCTGGTCGGGTGGTGACGCGCGTGGCAGCTACACCGATGCATGCGGACCGAATGCCAGCCAGGAGATGTTGCGCTTCCTTATCGGCTGCATGGATGCCTGAGCGGCGTCAGGTTCGGCGTCGAGCAAGCCGAACTATCGCTGCTGCTCCAGCCGTTTTGCACGTTCGCCATGCATCCCGGCCGCGCTGCATCGGGAACGGGACTCGGCCTGGCGATCCCGCGCAGCGTGCGCCGGGCACATGGGGGCACGGTGTCTGCCGACAGCGCCGGGCGGGGGCAGGGCATGCGCCCGAAATTCGTGCTGCCGGTGGTGCTCGACGCGACGGTTGCCTGAGCCGGGCCGGGCGACCCGGGACGGCCGGTCGCCTGTCGCGGCGCCCGGCCAACAGCGCGCCCGCCTTCTGGCAATGCGCGTAGGCTGGACATGCCGGTCACCAGATCCTGGGAGAAAACATGAAGACGCCCGAACCCGCGAACACATTTCGCGGCCTGCCCTTGACCTCGGAGCACGACAGCGAGATCAGGCATTACATTCATGCCAGGGAGCGTAGTGGCCTGCCCTGGGATACGCCGGAGTTGCAGGCGATGCTCGCAGACATGCTGGACCCGCCAGAAACCGACCAGGAAGACCGCCGCTCGCTTTCGGGCAGCATGGACATGGAGCGGGCGGCCGTGGTCCTCGATGGCGGGAGAGACCTGGACCGGGCCGATCCTTTCCCCGATTCGTGAAGCGCTGGCTGGTCCAGGATTCAGTCGGAAGGGCGCGGGGACTGTCGGAGAAGTGCCGCATCGATTCTGGCTTTTGCGATGCGGATCACGCTCAGGTGCGCGTCCGCAGCGCTGCGTTGTAAATTGACCAGGGAACCTCTGACTGGGTGCTCGCCTTCCTTGAACGCATGGAAGTGTCCCAACCACATCGTGGGCTGATTCTGCGACGGCGTAGTCGCCCACTCGATCATGTAGCCAAGGTATGGCTCGTCGAGCATTGTGAATTCCATGGTGTTTGTGTCAGCGCGGTTTTCCATGATTGCTCGAATGTTGACGAATGCTGTGCGAGTCGGACGTGCGCATCGCGCCGATGAAAGCGCACTGCTGCCGGCCGTAAGTGAAAGTGGCGCTGGATGGTAGCCATGCCGCTGTCGGTGTGGGAATGGCAGAACGCGCGAGCATGCGAAAGAATGCTCGCGCTTCAATGAATATTCGGAATGTGTCGATTGTCGATCCACTTGCGCGCATTGTCGAAGGAATTGCTGACGGCTTCTTCGGCGGTCAGGAATCCCTTGGTCCCGGTCGCCTGGTGATGGCAAAGTGGGAAGGTCGCATGTTCGCTTTCATAGATCGTGAAAATGGCCATGAAACGTCTGCGGATCGTCTCGACCGGATTCGCCACGATGGTATAGCCTTTGTAATGCGATTTTGACTCGGCGTGCATGGAATGCTCCTTGGTCACGAAGCCACAGTAGCACGAAACCAGATACCTGCTGCATCTGGCAAAAAATATAATTTTTGTGTTCATCGGCCTGATGCTAGACTGGCGAATGCGTACCCGTATCGACCGCCTGAATGCCATATCAATCGATGCTATCGTGAGCAATCATCGCGCACGCGGCATCCGATCCGCAGCCCAGGCGCTGGCGAGGAATCACGTTTCGCCGGAGGTGGCGCTGCGCGTGCCGACCCGCCCATGGCGGCGTCGCGTCGCGCGCAGCGGGATCGCTGTTTTCGGGCATCGGGTACCCGAGTGACGCACCTTGGCCGGCCACGCGGGCTGTCCGCACGCAGGCCGAGCCTTTCCAGTGAAAGGCGGCGCATGGTTCACGGTGAACGCTTCAACAGCATCACGCATGCCGTGGGGGCGGTGGCCTCCGTCCTGAGCGGTGTGCTGCTGGTGGGTGTGGCGGCGCGCAGCGGCGATGCCTGGAAAATCGTCAGCTTCAGCATCTATGCGGTCACGCTGCTGCTGCTTTACCTGACCTCCACCCTGTACCATGGCTTGCGCGGCGCAACCAAGGATGTGCTGCGCAAGATGGACCATTGCGCCATCTACCTCCTGATCGCGGGCACGTATACGCCGTTCACGCTGGTGACGCTGCGCGGGCCCATCGGCTGGACGATGTTCGGCGTGGTCTGGGCCCTGGCCGTGCTCGGGATCGTGCAGGAGCTCCTGTATGCGAGGCGCGGGCGGGTCCTGTCGCTCGTCATCTACGTCGTGATGGGCTGGCTCGCCGTCGTCTGTATCGGACCCCTGGTCGATTCGCTCGGTCGCGCCGGCTTTGCCTGGCTGGCGGCGGGCGGCTTGTTGTACACGGCCGGCATCGTCTTTTATGCCACCGACCACAAGGTGCGCCATGGTCACGGGATCTGGCATCTGTTCGTCCTGGCCGGCAGTATTTGCCACTACACCGCCGTGCTGTTGCATGTGGCCTGAGGCCCGACCGCAGCCGCCCGTCGGCTCGGCTGACGCTCGGCTGGCCACGGCGCGCCAACCGCACGCAGCGGTGGAAGAGCGCATGCGCCATGCGCCGCCACGAAAAGCGCTGGTCCCCTGGTGGTGCGGCGCGTATGATGAATCGCACCGCCGTTTGAAACAATGGCAAGCATCATTCCGATGTGTCGCCCGGTTTCAGCGTATTGTGATGGAGAATCGATGCTGATCAACGAGCGTCAGCGGCGCCGCGACGGGCCGGCGGCGGATGCCGTCGCACGCGGGCTGAACATCCTGGCAGCGCGCAATGCCGAAATCGCCAGACGCTATATGCGGCACAAGCATGTTCCTGAGCATGTGATTGCGCGCGTACTCGGCCATCCTTCCCTGCGCCGCCGCGAGAGCGCGGGACAAGCGGTCTCGGAAGCGATCACCCCGTCGTCACCGGACGATCAATAGCCCGCAGCCGTGGCCGCGGACCAGACGCCAGCAGAGAGCTACCAATGACACACATGACCGAACGGGACCTTGACCTGGAAGCGCGGCAATTGCGCGCCTTGCTCACCATGTCGCGTGAATTGATGCAAGCCGACAAGCCCTTCACTGCGCTCGCGCTGGCAGGCCGGGCCATGGCGGAACTGACGCACATCGACAGTGCCTTGCTGCTGGTGCGCGGCGAGATCAACGAGTGCATCGCTTTCGACCATGCGGGCACACCGACCAAGGGGGCGTCCGGCCACGATCGGTACCGCATGGCGTTGGCCCGGCTGGACAGCGGAGCGGACGAGCCTGCAATGGTGGACCCGTGCACGATGCTGGTGGGCGTGCCGACCCGGCACACCATGGCCGTGCTGGCCGCCGGTTGGACCGGCGATGCGGCGCCAGAGACCTGGGACGTACGGCGCCGCCTGCTCAGCACGATTCTGGAATTGGCCATCGCGACCCTGGGCCGGATCTCGGCGCGTACCTCGCTCGAGGCCCTGGTGTCGATTCAATACGAACAGATGGCGGGCACCGCGCTGGCACATGCCGATGAACTGGCCCGCCGCGACGAATCCGAAGGCGAGGCGCGCGCGCTCGCGCTGACCGACGTCCTGACCGGACTGAACAACCGGCGCGGCTTCTTCGTCCAGGCCGAGCACATGTTCAAGCTGGCGCGGCGCAAGCAGGCCGGTTGCGCCGTGATTTACGCCGATATCGATGGCCTGAAGCTGGTGAACGATCAGCTCGGCCATGCCGTCGGCGACCAGTTGATCCAGGACGCGGCCAGCGTGCTGCGCGAATCCCTGCGCGACAGCGACGTGCTGGCACGGTTCGGGGGCGACGAGTTCGTCGCGTTCGCACTCGACGATGCGCATCCGAGCGCGATCCTGGCGCGGCTTCAGGACAATCTGCGCGCGTTCAACCTGATGCAGGAACGCACCTACCTGCTCGCAGTGAGCGCCGGTGCGGTGAAATGCGATCCGGGCAGCGGAACGGCGTTGCTCGACTATGTGCAGTTGGCGGACCGGGAAATGTATCTGCACAAGCGCAGTTGCCTGCATTAGATGAATGCCCGGGAGTCGCTTTGCCCAATCTCAATGGAGGCCTTCATCGGATCGGGCTCTGCGCGCGTCCTCCCGCTCGTTCGTCCTGAGCTCAACAACATCAGTTCCACGCATTCTGAATCGCCGCGACAATCGTACACACTCCTTAGCCATAATTCTGGGCAGAAGCAGAAAGTATGAGTGGGAAACGGTACACAGCGAAGTGACGGCATGCCTCGGGGTAAGCATTCACAACCTGTACACTGAGCCGCTCCAGCTTTCGCGGGCACTGGTTTGTCTGGTAGTCTTAACAACTTTTTCTAGGCAGGTTCAATGCCTTGTCGGCAGATACGCGATTTGGAATCGCTCAGCCAAGAGGCCAAGCGCTGATCCAGGGGCCATAGTCGTGCTCCTGTCGTCAGCATTGTCGATGCCAACAGCGTCAGGTCCACCAAACCATACCCAAGTCCGAACAGGCGTTCGCGCTCGATCAGTTCCCTCACTTCCATCAGGCTGGCTCGCCGGGCATGTGGTAGCGTTCCGATGTCGGCGAGCGTGCGCGCTCGCTTGGGCGTCTACATTTCGACCCCGGGAGCGTGTTCGACGTCGAATCTACGTTACCCGAGACGAGGTCAGGCAGGACATCCTCGACCATATCGAGATGTTCCACAATTCCTGGCGCCGGCGCAGCGACAGCGATGACTTGTCGCCGGTCGAATATGAAACGCAGTATTTCCAACGGCTCTCGCGTGTCTGGAAGCGCTGTGGCGATTCATTGAGTGACGATGGCAGGTCACGCCACCGGTGCTTCCCTAGGCCAACTGCAATCGCGTCACCCCGTGGCGCCGGCGTTGCAGGGCATACGGGCGTGATCGTTTAGAATTGACCGATGACTAAAGCTAGCAGATCGAATACCGCGTCCATGAAAACAGAGCGGGACAGCACCCGCGCCCGAATACTGGATGTCGCCCTCCATGAGTTTTCCCGGCTGGGACTGAGCGGCGCCCGCATCGACGCGATCGCGGCCGAAAGTGGGCTCAACAAGGCCATGATCTACTACCATTTCGGCAGCAAGGAAGAGCTGTACGTTGCCGCGCTCGAGGAAAGCTATCGGCGCTTCCGGCAGATCGAGGGCGAACTGCAGATCGAGGAGGAACTGGCGCCGGAGGCCGCATTGCGCAGGCTGGTGGCCAGCAGCTTCGATTTCCATGCGGCCCACCCGGAATTCATCCGGATGGTGATGGGCGAGAACATCAACCAGGGCGAATACATCCGCAAGATTCCGGATCTGCGCGCGGTCAACCGCTCGGCCATCACCGTGCTGGAACGGCTGTGCCGGCGCGGCGTGGAGGAGGGCGTGTTCCGCCCCGACGTCGATCCGGTCGACCTGCACATGTCGATCAGCGCACTGTCGTTCTACAACGTGTCGAATCGCCACACCTTCAGCTATATCTTCGACCGCGACCTCGGGGCGCAACAGGTGCACGCCGCTCGCCGCGCGTCCGTGGTCGACACGATCCTGCGCGCCGTGCGGGCTTAGAACCTATCCCGATAGATGGCAGTCGCTTTCGGCGCGCCTGACGAACGTGTGCTGCGTTACTCGTCGTTGCATGGCTAGCCATGCGGCCTCCTCGCGCCTTGCCCACGCTCGCCATGCATCGCCACCAGCTTCCCGCCACCTACCGGGACAGGTTCTTAGAACGCGATGCGCAACTGGCTGCCGAGCGCGATCGCATCGTGGGTCGAGCGGTAGCTGAACGCGCCCGGATCGACGATGTACTGCACGCCGACCCTCACCCCCAGCCAGCGCCGCGGCTGCAGGCCGTAAGTCAGTTCGACCACGGATTCGCCCGCCGGCAGCGATACATAACCGGCTGTCTCCGGATTCGAGGCGGCGGCAAATTCGCGCAAGCGCGGATTGAGCTCGGCATGCACCAGGCCCAGCGCCAGCGTATCGGCATCCCTTCCCGCGAACGTGCCGGTCTTGACCAGGCCGGCCGAATACCAGCGCGTGATCTGGGCCGACTCGCGCGGATTGGCGGTGAACTGGCCGAACACGGCCACGCCGCGGCCGTTGGCGGCGTCGCGAGCGATCATCTGGTCGGCCAGCAGGTAGATGCCGTAGCGCTGCCCGACCGTGCCGGCCTGGCCCTGGCGCGGCGCGCGCGCCGAGTCATGGAACACGCCCAGCTTGTAGTGGCCGGGCAGCGCGGCGCTGCCCGGCGCGCTGCCGGGCGCATATTCAAGTTCCAGCGGCAGCAGCACGCCCACGGTGCCGGACGCGAACGGCTTGAAGGCATTGTGCTCGTCGCCCAGACGCGGATTGTTCTGGAAGGCGCCGCTGCGCAGCAGCAGCTCCGGCAGCAGCTTGTAGCGCACGGCGGCGCCCCAGCGCGCATTCGGGTAGTTGTACCAGCCGCTATTGCCCGACATGGAGAGCGGATGGGCGCAGAAGGCTGCGTTCACCAGCTGGCATCCAATCGCCATGCCGCCCAGATCATTGCCCATGGCGAAATAACCAAGGCGCAGGTTGAGCCGGCCGCCCAGCAGGTTCTGTTCGACGCTGGCCTCGCTCAGACGGGTATACAAGCCGCCGTAGACTTCCTGGACCGGCAGCCGGTTGCCGATGTAATCGGAAGAGATGCCGGTGCCGCGGCGGTCGTTGACGGTGAAGTGGACGGTGGCGCCGGACCAGCCGGCGAGGCGCTCCATGTCGAAGTCCACGCCCACGCGCAGTTGCTGGGCGTAGGCGCTTCCGCGCCGCTGCCCGCCGGCGACGTTGGCATAGGTCTCGGAGACATAGTCGCCCCGGAAGTTCACGCCGGCCCTGGCGTAGGCCGTGCGTGCGCCGCCCCAGTCGCCGGTGAGGGTGGAGGCGGCGCCGGGTGCCACGGCAGCGACCGCCGCCGGTGCTACCTTGCTCTGCGCCAGGGCATGCGCCGGGCCGAGCGCCATGACGGCCAGCAGGCCGGCGCTCATCGATAACCGCAATGCAGGATCAAGTTTCATTTGTCGTTTCAAGCTCGTTCAATCGATCAGCGCTCCAGCGCATAGGCAATCACATAGTCGCCGCGGTCCGGCGACTGGCGGGCACCGCCGGCCGAAATCAGCACGTACTGCTTGCCGGTCTTGGGCGACACATAACTCATCGGCCCGCCCTGGCTGCCCACTGGCAGGCGCGCTTTCCAGACTTCCTTGCCGGTCGCGCTGTCGTAGGCGCGCAGGTAATAGTCCTGGGTGCCGGCGATGAACACCAGCCCGCCCTGGGTGGCGAGGGTGCCGCCGAGGGTCGGCATCCCGACCGGCATCTTCATGCCCATCTTGACGCCGAACGGGCCCGTATCCTGAACGGTGCCAACAGGGACTTGCCACAGCACTTTCCGGGTCTTCAGGTCCACAGCCGACAGGGAGCCGAACGGCGGCTTCTGGCATGGAATGCCCAGCGGCGACATGAAGCGGTTCTTGTTGACCGCATACGGCGTGCCCTTCAGCGGCACCGCACCCATGCCGGCGTTGACCGCCTCGCCGCCGTTGCTGGCCGGACCGCTGTCGGTCTGCTGCGGAATCATCTGCACCCACAGTCCCAGGCGCATGTCGTTGACGAAGATGACGTGGTTGTTCGGATCGAGCGACAGGCTGCCCCAGTTCATGCCGCCCAGCGAACCGGGGAAGCTCAGCGAAACGTCCGTCCCGGGCGCCGTGAACAGGCCTTCGTAGCGCATCGACTTGAAACTGATGCGGCAGGCCAGTTGGTCGAACGGCGTCGCGCCCCACATATCGGATTCGGTCAGGGTGTCGGCGCCAATCTGCGGCATGCCGACCGAGAACGGCTGGGTCTGCGAATACTGCTCCTTGAAGATGCCGGCCGTCTTCACCTGGCGCTCCTCGACGCGCGTGAGCGGTTTGCCTGTCATGCGGTCGAGCACGAAGATCTGGCCGGACTTCGAGCCGAACACCACGGCGGGCGTGGTCGACCCGTCCTTGCCGGGGAAATCGACCAGGCTTGGCTGCATCGGCACGTCGAAGTCCCACAAGTCGTTATGAACCGTCTGGTACACCCACTTCTCCTTGCCGGTCGTCGCATCCAGGGCGAGGATCGAGGTGGCGTAGCGATGGTCCAGCGGCGTGCGGTTGCCGCCCCACAGGTCGACCGAGGAACTGCCCATCGGGATGAACACCGTGTTCATGGCCGCGTCGTAGGACATCGGCGCCCACGAGTTGGGCGTGCTGCGGGTGTAGGTCTTGCCCGGCTCCAGGCGCGCGTTCGGATCGTCCTGGCCGGGATCGAAGGCCCAGCGCATCTGGCCGGTCATCACGTCGAAGCCGCGCAGCACGCCGCCCGGCATGTCGGTCTGGACGTTGTCCGCCACCCGGCCGCCCACCACCACGGTGGTCCCGGCGACGGTCGGGGCGGAGGTCAGCTGGTACAGGGGATCGGCAGCGGCGCCAAGGCCCGCTTTCAGGTCGACGATGCCCTTGTCGCCGAAGCCTTCGCACATGGCGCCGCTGTCGGCGTCGATGGCGACGAGGCGCGCGTCGATGGTGTTCATCAGGATGCGCCGCAGGCAGTTGGCGCCAGGGGAGAGCGTGGCCGGCGCGACCGGCGTGGCGCCCGCCACGGTCGGCTGGACGAGCGGCTCGGCGGCATCGAAGTAGGCGAGACCGCGGCAGCGGTTCCAGACCTGCGCCTGGGCATTGAAGTCACGCTCCCACAGCTTCTTGCCGCTGTCGGCATCGACGGCGATCACATTGTTATGCGGCGTGCACAGGTAGACTCGGTCGCCGACCTGGAGCGGCGTTTGCTGGTCCTCGGCGCCATTGCCGGTGGGGCTGATCGGCGTGTCGCCGGTGCGGAAGGTCCAGGCGACCTTCAGGTCTTTCACGTTGTCGCGCGTGATCTGGTCGATCGCGGCAAAGCGGTTGCCGCCCGGCGTGTTGCCGTAGCTGCTCCAGTTCTTCTGCTCCTGGCCGGGGGCAACGGGAACGAGCGGGACCGGCGTGCCCTGGGCCGCGACGGTCGGGTGCGGCTGGAACATCTGGACGAAAGCGATGCCCATTCCCAGCGCCAGCACGGCGGCCAGGGCGTAGGCGGTCTTGCTCGCAGGGATTCCGGTCTCGTTCCTGCGCAGCGCCGGCCAGGCCAGCAGCGCCAGCAGCATCAGGCCGGCGGGCAGCATGAGGCGCGACACCAGCGGCCAGAAGTCGACGCCGGCATCGATCAAGGCCCAGGCCACGGTGCCGGCAAAGGCCGCACCATAGACGATGACGGCCGATGACTTGAGCCGCATGAACAGGATGGCGGAGGCGATGATGACGATGCCCGCGATCAGAAAGTACAGGCTGCCGTGTAGAAGCGCCAGTTTGACGCCCCCGACGACGAAGAACAGGCCGGTGGCCAGCAAGGCCAGGCCAAGCAGGATACACCCGGCCCTGAGCGTCGCCGCAGGAAGGGTTTTATGTGTGGTCATTTGAAAAATCTCTCCGAGAACGAATCTTGCGGTGAAGTGGCGACAGGCTCGATTGAAACGACTTGCAAGCATGGCTTCAGGGGGCGGCGTTGCCGTCCGCCCTTCCTGAGTTGGCGCTACGGCGACATGCCGCAAACGAAGTATAACTAACTAGTTGGTTAATTGCTTGGCGAGATTCTTGGCGTTCATGTCCCGCGATTGCCTTGCGGTCAAGCCTGTGCTTGGCCCTGGAGGAGGATAGGTGCCATGCGGCGGCTCAGTGCCGGTCGTTCGAGGCGACGAAGCGTTCGAAGGCGCTGCCCAGGAAATCGACGAAGGTGCGAACGCGCGCCGATTGATGCTGGTGCTGCGGGTAGACGGCGTAGATGTCGGCATCCGGCGTGCGGAACTGCGGCAGCACCTCGACCAGGCGTCCGCTGTCGATGTAGCGCCTGACGTCCCACTCGGCCCGCATCAGGATGCCATGCCCGTCGAGCGCCCAATTGACGGCGATCTCGCCGTCGTTCGTGGTCAGATTGCCGCGCACCTTCACCGATTCGCCGCGCCCGCTGCTGTCGCGAAAGCGCTGCAGGCGCCAAGTGCCGTAGGCTTCGTCCCCCTGACGAATGCAGATGCACTTGTGCCGTGCGAGATCCGCGGGCTGGGTCGGGACGCCATTGGCATCGAGGTATTTCGGCGATGCGCACAGCACCCGGCGGTTGGTGGCGAGTTTTTTTGCGATCACGCGGGTATCGCTGGGTTCGCCGAACCGGATGCACACGTCGAACTGATCGTCGGTCAGCGCAGGCGGGTTGACCGACAGCTGCAACTGCACGTCGACCTCGGGATAGCTCAAGACGTATTGCGAAATCGCCGGGGCCACGTGCAGGCGGCCGAATCCCAGCGTGGCATTGACTCTTAGCAGGCCGGTCGGGCGGCCTTTGGACATGCTCAGCAACTGGTCCAGATCGGCGATCTCGCCAAGGATGCGGCGGGCGTGCTCGAACAGCGTCTCGCCGTCCGGCGTCAGGCTCATGCGGCGCGTCGTGCGGTTCACCAGCGGTATGCCGAGCCGGCTTTCCATGTGCGCCAGCCGCTGGCTAACGGCCGCGGTGCTGATGCCGAGCTCGCGCGCCGCGCTGCTCATGCTGCCGCACGTCGCCAGCAGGACGAAAAAGCTCAGTTCGCCAGGCTGCACTCCAGTACTCATCACGATTGTTAAGCTGAATTTAAAGAAGGTTTAAGTGTAGCCATAATTTTAATGCTAGTCCATGGCCTACAGTAATCCTGGTCGGAGCAATCACGACACCGATTTTTATCACACAGGAGACAAGGCAATGAAGACGTATCAGATCGCGACGATACCGGGCGATGGCATCGGCAAGGAAGTGGTTCCCGCAGGACGCCTGGTCCTTGAAGCACTGGCCGCGACCGGCGCTGGCTTCGATTTTTCGTTCGAAGATTTCGACTGGGGCGGCGACTACTATCGCAAGCACGGGGTGATGATGCCTGCCGACGGGCTGGACGCATTGCGCGGCAAGGACGCCATCCTGTTCGGTTCCGCCGGCGATCCCGACATTCCCGATCACATCACGCTGTGGGGCCTGCGCCTGAAGATCTGCCAGGGCTTCGACCAGTACGCCAACGTGCGTCCGACGCGCATCCTGCCCGGCATCGACGGTCCGCTCAAGCGCTGCGGGCCGGAAGACCTGAACTGGGTCATCGTGCGCGAGAACTCCGAAGGGGAGTACTCGGGCGTCGGCGGCCGTGTGCACCAGGGGCATCCGATCGAGGCGGCGACCGACGTGTGCATGATGACCCGGGTGGGCGTCGAGCGCATCCTGCGCTTCGCGTTCAGGCTGGCGCAGTCCCGGCCACGCAAGCAGCTGACCGTCATTACCAAGAGTAATGCCCAGCGCCACGCGATGGTGATGTGGGACGAGATCGCCGTGCAGGTATCCAAGGAATTCCCGGACGTCAAATGGGACAAGGAGCTGGTCGATGCGGCGACCGCGCGCATGGTCAATCGCCCGGCCACGCTCGACACCATCGTCGCGACGAATCTGCACGCCGACATCCTGAGCGACCTGGCTGCGGCCCTGGCCGGCAGCCTCGGCATTGCGCCCACCGGCAATATCGACCCTGAGCGCCGGTATCCGTCGATGTTCGAGCCGATCCACGGTTCCGCTTTCGACATCATGGGCAAAGGGCTCGCGAATCCGATCGGCACGTTCTGGTCGGTCGTGATGCTGCTCGAGCATCTCGGCGAGCACGAAGCGGCGCAACGCGTCATGAAGGCCGTGGAGAGCGTCACTGCGGACAAGGCCCTGCATACCGGCGACCTGGGGGGCAAGGCCACGACCGTGCAAGTGACCGCCGCCGTGTGCGAATTCCTGGCGCGCGGCGCGCAAGCCGACCAGCGGCAAGTCGCATAAGTCACGTTAGTCACGTAAGTCACGCCGCAAGGCCGGCCGGACCGGCCATCGGCGCCTATAAAAAAGTTGGAGACAGTATGTTCAATGCATCTGCCGCGGCGATCGACCGCTTGTTGAGGGAGATGTTCGACGCCGGCGTCGCCAGCGCGCAGCCGGCGGTGCGCGTGCCGCGCTTCCTGCCCCCTGCGCCGAAGGGGCGGCTGATTGTGATCGGCGCCGGCAAGGCTTCCGCCGCCATGGCGCGGGCGGTCGAGGACAATTGGGATGGTCCGCTCGAGGGTGTCGTCGTCACGCGCTACGGCCATGCCGTGCCGTGCCGGCGCATCGAGATCATCGAGGCGGGCCACCCGGTTCCCGATGCGAACGGTCAGGTGGCCGCGCAGCGCATGCTGCAGCGTGTCAGCGGCCTGAGTGCGGACGATGTCGTGCTGTGCCTGATCTCCGGCGGCGGCTCCGCGCTGCTGCCGCTGCCCCTCAACGGCGTGACGCTTGAACAGAAGCAGGCGATCAACCGCGCATTGCTCGCCAGCGGGGCCAGCATCTCCGAAATGAATTGCGTACGCCGCCATCTGTCGGCCATCAAGGGCGGGCGTCTTGCCGCCGCCTGCCATCCCGCCAGGGTGGTCAACCTGATCATGTCGGACGTCCCGGCCGACAGCTTCAGCGACGTCGCCTCCGGCCCCACGGTGCCCGATCCCAGCACCTGCGCCGACGCGCTGGCGGTGCTGCGCCGCTACGGCATCGAGGTCCCTGCGCCCGTGATGGACATGCTCGAGACCGGGCGCGCCGAATCGATGAAGCCTGGCGACCCCCGGCTTGCACGGATCGAATCGCATCTCATCGCCACCCCGCTCCTGTCGCTCGAGGCAGCCGCCGAGGTCGGCCGCGCGGCAGGCGTCGACGTCCATGTGCTCGGCGACGCCGTGGAAGGCGAAGCGCGCGAAGTCGGCAAGGTGATGGCGGCGCTGGCGCGCCACGTGAACGGCCGGGGCCAGCCCTTCAAGCCGCCATGCATCCTGCTGTCGGGCGGCGAAACGACGGTGACGGTGCGCGGGGAAGGGCGCGGCGGACGCAATGTCGAATTCCTCCTCTCCCTGGGCATCGCCCTGAACGGCGAACCGAATATCGTTGCGCTCGCCGGAGATACCGATGGCGTGGACGGGTTGGAGGAAATCGCCGGCGCGATCGTGCGGCCCGACAGCCTCGCACGGGCGCGCCGCCAGGGCATCCATCCGCCGGCCAGCCTGGCGGACAACGACGCGCACGGATTCTTCGAGGCGCTCGGCGATGGCGTGATCACCGGCCCCACGCTGACCAACGTGAATGACCTGCGGATCATCTTCGTCGGAGGACGTTAAGGAGCGCCAGGCCGGAACAGCAGCATAGAGATATTCGCCAGCAACCAGGAACAAGCAGGCGAGCGCATGTAGAAGTCCGTCAGGCCACGTACCGCGGACCGCATGATGATCATCCAGGAGACAAGATTGAAAGCGATTGCATTCTTCATTGCGGGACTCTTCGCAGGGGTCGCGCACGCGCAGCGCAGCGTCAGCGTCAGCGTCTACGGCATCGTCGATGCGGCATTCGTCGTGGAAAGCGGCGGCAGTGGCGGGCGCGTCAATAAAATCACCAGCGGCGCCGCATCGACCTCGCGGATCGGCTTCCGGGGCGCCGAGAGGCTGGGCGGCGACCTTTCCGCCTTTTTCACGCTCGAAACGGGAACCAGGATCGACACCGGCGCGCTCGACGCGGACAACACGCTGTTCAATCGCCAGGCGCTCGTCGGCCTGAAGAGCAGCGCCGGCTCGGTCGCGCTCGGTCGCCAGTACACCCCGTATTACCTGGCGATCTCCGGCGTCGTCGATCCGTTCGGCGCGGGTTATGCCGGCTCGTCCAAGAGCCTGTTTCCCGCCAACGGAAGCAACGTCCGCACCAGCAACACCATTACCTATGCCTCGCCAACGCTCCACGGCGTCGACATGCAGCTGGCCTACAGCCTCGGCGAACAAAGCGATTCATCGGCCGGCCGCCAGTACGGCGGCGCCATCGGCTATGCGCAGGGACCGTTGACCGTGCGGCTGGCCTACAACGCCAGGAACTCGGATGTGGTCTCGGGCGCGTCGCCCGTCGACCATGACCTTGGACGCAATATCCTGCTGGGCGCGAACTATGACTTCGGCTGGGTCAGGCTGTATGCCGGCTATGGCATCGACAAGGGTTTCGACAGCGCGCCGCTGCCCAACGCCAACGCCTACGGAGGATTGCGGGCGACCCCGTCCACGGACAGCCGCAACGTCCTGCTCGGCCTGAAAGCCCCCTTCGGCCCCGGCACGCTGATGTTCTCCCTGATGTACAAGAACGACCGCACCGCGTTCGACCAGGATGCCGGTGCGGTCGGCCTCGGTTACCTGTACCCGCTGTCGAAGCGTACCGAGCTGTATGCGGCTTATGGCCATATCCGGAATCACAACGGCGCCGGCTACACGGTGGCGAACAATTCGGAATCCGGTTCCGGCAGCACCGCCTACAACCTGGGCATCCGCCACTCATTCTGAGCGGCCGGGCAACCAGCCGCTTGCCAGTCACGTTTGTCGAAAGGAATGCACATGCACCGACACCGCAAAGCAAAAATAGTCGCCACGCTGGGCCCGGCCAGCACCGACGCCGCAACCATCGAATCCATGTTTCGCGCCGGCGCCGACGTGTTCCGGCTCAACTTCAGTCACGGCAGCCATGACGACCACAAGGCCCGGCTCGAGAAGTTGCGCGCGCTGGAGCGCGAACTGGGCAGGCCGGTGGGGGTGCTGGTCGACCTGCAAGGGCCGAAACTGCGCATCGGCACGTTCTCGGAAGGCGCGATCACCCTCGCGGCCGGCGCGCCATTCCGGCTCGACCTGGACGCCACCCGCTCTGGAGACCAGGCGCGCGTCGCCCTGCCGCATCCCGAGATCTTTGCTGCGCTCCAGCGCGGCACGCGACTGCTGCTGGACGATGGGCGCATCGAGCTGGAGGTCGTGCGCTACACCGCCGAGACGGCGGAAACGACGGTCATCAACGGCGGCGTGCTGTCGGATCGCAAGGGCGTCAACGTGCCGGGCGTGGTGCTGCCGCTGTCGGCATTGACCGACAAGGACCGCAAGGACCTGGCGTTCGCGCTCACCCTGGGAGTCGACTGGATTGCGTTGTCCTTCGTCCAGCGGGTGGAAGACATCCTGGAGATCAAGGAAATCATCCAGGGGCGCGCCAGCGTCGTCGCCAAACTCGAAAAGCCGGCGGCGATCGGCCAGCTCGAACCGATCATCCGGGAAGCGGACGCCGTCATGGTCGCGCGCGGCGACCTGGGCGTGGAGATGCCGGCGGAACAGGTGCCGGCGATCCAGAAGCGCATCGTGCGCGTGTGCCGTCGCCTCGGCAAGCCGGTGATCGTCGCGACGCAGATGCTCGAATCCATGGTGTCGGCGCCCGTGCCGACGCGCGCCGAGGCGTCCGACGTCGCGACGGCCATCTATGATGGGGTGGACGCCGTCATGTTGTCGGCGGAATCCGCCTCGGGAAAATACCCGGTCGAAGCGGTCACGATGATGAACGACATCATCGTGCAGACCGAGTCCGACCCCTTTCATGCCGAAAGCCTGACCGTGCACCGCGGGCAGGCCCAGGCGGAGATCGCGGACGCCATCGGACTGGCGATGCGCAACGTCGCCGAGCTGCTCGACGTCGCGGCAACGGTCGCCTATACCAGTTCCGGCCATTCCGCCCTGAGAATGGCGCGCGAGCGTCCCCAGGTCCCCATCATCGGCATGACGCCGAAGCTTGCCACCGCCCGCAGCCTGGCGCTCGTCTGGGGCGTGCATGCAGTCCTGACGCATGACGTCGCCGGCGTGTCGGAAATGACCGATTTCGCCTGCGCAACCGCCATGCGCGAAGGGCTCGCGATCTCGGGACAGACCATCGTCATCGCCGCCGGCATGCCGTTCGGTACTTCCGGCACGACCAACCTGTTACGGATCGCGCAGCTCGGCGATGCGTCCAGCGAACGAGAGGCTGCGTTCGTAGAAACAAGCAGTCGAACTTAGTCAGTTCTTATCAGCGGAAAATAATCAATAGTGGAGACGTACATGGAATCAGATATCGAAAAGCGCACAATTCGCAAGATCACCTGGCGTATCGTGCCGTTTATTATGCTCTTGTATTTCATCGCCTATCTCGATCGTGTGAATATCGGATTCGCGGCAATGTCGATGAAGGGGGATCTTGGTTTCACTGCATCGATACTCGGCTTTGGCGCCGGTATTTTCTTCTGGGGATATTTTCTGTTCGAAGTTCCTTCAAATATCATCCTGCACAAGGTGGGTGCGCGCCTCTGGATCGCCCGCGTCATGGTCACATGGGGGATCATCTCCGCGTGCATGGCGTTCGTCACCACCCCGACCAGTTTCTATATCGTGCGCTTCCTGCTCGGGGCCGCAGAGGCCACCTCGTTATACACAACTCGTCAGTCTCCAAGTTCGCGTAGTGCTTGAAGGGTGAGAGCTGAGGCGCGCACGTCGCGCAGCCCTTCCCAGAGGGTCTTGGCACCAGGTTCGCCATCACCTTTTCGGCCCAAGAAGCCGCCCGCGCGGGCGATCAAGCGTATTACTTCGTTTAACGCCGGGTTGGGCTGGGGGCGTAATTTGTTGAGCAAGTAGGCGCCGCGTATCTCATCGGGATCAAAGAACAAGTGGGCATCCAGGTTCGGGCAGGTACGGCCCATGCGTACCAGATAGGCAATGCGCCAGGCTACGACCAAGTACAGCGCCAGTGCGCGCTCGATGCGCTCGATCGTGCCCAGCTGAAGTTCCTCGACCTTGCAGCCGTTCTTGAGCACATTGAACAGCATTTCAATTTCCCAGCGGGCGCGATACCAGTCGATCAATTCGGCCACCTCGGCCGCGCTGGTGGCGACCCGGTTCGTCAGCAGGCGCCATTCGATCGGCTTGACGCCGGCCGGAGCGCCGTGTTCACGCGCCACGATGCATGTGGCGGTCACCACCTTGCCCTTGCCCGCGTTCAGTTCGACCCGGCGTGCCCACAGCTGCTGGCGCACGATGCGCGCCTTGGCGCCCGGCCGCGCGGCCAGCGCGAACTCGATTTCCCCCAGCGGCGCGCCTTCCGTGGCATGCGGCCACAGCTTCTCGCTGTTGGGCAAGCAGCGGTTGTGCGCGGCGCGCACCAGCCAGTCCACCGGGCAGTCGAGCTGCTGCGCCCGCGCCATCAAGGGCAGCATGTCCGCCTCGCGGTCGGCCACATACACCAAGCGCGTGGCGGGCAGGCGCGGTGCCAGTTCCGCCAGTCTTTCGTAGCCTTCGATCCAGCGCAGGCTTTCCTTGGGGCCGCCGCGCTGGCCGTTGGTGTCGCGCAGCGCGCGCGCCCACATCCACACGTCCAGGATCCCCAGCGGCTCGCGCGCCGTCGTCACCGCGTAGGTGGGGTGGACGTACATGCCGCGCTGCGCTTCATAGCTGAGCGGTCCGAGGCCGCGCGCCTGCTGTCCGTTAAAGTCCAGTTCGGTCGTGTCCTGCAGACACAGCACCACCGACTGCTCGGCCATTCGCTGTTCCGTTTGCTGCCAGTGCGGCTCCAGGATTGCCCGCCAGTCGACGCCGTCATTGTCGAAGAAGCGATACGCGGCCATCGTCTCACCCCAGCCGTTACAGGCCTTTGGCACGCTCGCCGTCGGTGCCCCCGCCATTGTTTCCATCAGTGTCCTCGCTCGCCGGTTCAGGCGCGCGTCGCCCAGGTCGAGTTGCTCAAACTCCGAATCGGTCCATCCCTTCGATTTGCTCGCCAATTGCGCCACGCAAAAGACGAGAGTAAACGCGATTTTGCAAAGGTTTACAAGGGCGCTGGCAAGTCATTGAAAGTAAACGGGATTTTCAGCCGGCGTGGTGAGGCTGGCGGACTTGTGTATAACGAGGTGCGCAGAGGCCGGCTTCTTCCCGGGAATCATCCTGTATCTCAGTTACTGGTTCCCTGCGGGGCGGCGCGCCGGCGTGACGGCGCTATTCATGGCCGCAGCGCCGATCTCGACGGCGCTCGGCTCTCCGATCTCTGCCGCCTTGCTGCAGATGGACGGTTTCATGGGTTATCATGGCTGGCAGTGGATGTTCGTACTCGAAGCGCTTCCTGCCGTCATTCTCGGCGTTGTCGTGTTCTTCTACATGACCGATCGGCCCGAAAACGCCAACTGGCTGAAGGAAGACGAAAAAGCATGGCTCGTCAATGCGATGAAAATGGAGGCGGCCAGGAAGGCGTCGGCCGGCAACCACAGCATCCTCAAGGGAATGCTGAATCCGCAGGTGCTTGCCCTCGCGCTCATCTATTTCGGGACGTCGGCCGGTTTGTACACGCTCGGCATCTGGGCGCCGCAGATCATCCAGCAACTCGGCGTTTCATCCATGACGGTCGGACTGCTGAATGCGATTCCACCTGCCATTTCGGTGGTCGCCATGGTGCTGTGGTCGCGCCATTCGGACCGCACCCGCGAGCGGACCTGGCACGTCATAATCGCGTGCGCGGTCGCGGCGTTCGGCCTGGTGATCGCCGCAGGCACGCAGGGGCTGCTTGGTCTGATCCTTGCGCTGACGATCGTGAATATCGGCATCAGCTGCGCAAAACCGCCGCTGTGGAGCATGCCGACGATGTTCCTGAGCGGGGCTGCCGCCGCGACGGGGATTGCGACCATCAATTCGCTGGGTAACCTTGGCGGATTCGTGGGGCCTGCCATGATCGGCTGGATCAAGGACGAAACCGGCAGTTTCGAGGGCGGGCTCTATTTCGTCGCCGCCCTGCTCGTGGTGTCGGCAGTGACGACCCTGCTCCTGGCGCGTTCCCAGAAATCGAAGCCTGACGGCCACACCGTCGCGGCCAGTTGACAAGCGAGGCATGCGTCTGGAGAGCATGCAGGCAGTCAGGGCGACAAATCGGGAAGCCCACGATATGTCGCCTCGATATATCCGACTGGCGATTCACATGCTATCGATTGATAAACAAATGTGAAATCTCTGCGATGTTATTCGCTGGAGTTATCTCGGAAATCTGAAACAGAAATTGGATTTATAACTGGACTGCACGTATCCTGTATTTCTCGACATAGGTCGTTGAATGCACTGGAGTCATCATGAAAGTTATCGTTACCAAAGCTGTTTCCTCCTCTGGTTTGTTATCCAGCCTCCTGGGAAATTTACGTCGTGTATTTCGTGCCGCCTGCGCCAGCCTGCGCCGCGGTATCGAACTCAGTGGTGAAAAATACATGAACGGAATGATTCCTCCGCTGTAAGCACTGAAATCGGCGCTGGCACAGTTCTGTTTTCTTCGATATTGTCCGATCGCCGGAAATATCGGCAGCCTGGCAGTTGATTCCACTTCTTGTCGACCGACGGGCGCAGCATCGCATGCAGTGCCCAGCGCGTGGCCAGCCTTTCCACATTGCGCTGGCCCGGCCCAATATGTCACGCCCGGACGCGTCGCCACTCGCAGACGCATACGGATTCGAATCGCGTCCTGGCCTCCGGATAATAAACGCACTGGCCTCATTCGAGGCCCGTTTCGTTTATAGGCTTCATCTCGAACCAATGATGAAGCGACCAGTGCACGCGTCAATAGTGCTACTAGGCCACCCGATCGCCCGGGTTCCGTCGAGGGCGCTCAGTGCGATTCAGGTCCGGATAGCCGGTCGGAATCTCGCAAGGCATTACGATCCACTCTTCGCTGTCGGATCATTTTTCAGGTATTTGCGCCTGATATAGGCCGCGACCTCGGCCACGATCTGTTCGACCGAGACAGAGGTCTTCCGACTGCTGCCATGCCTGTCGAAGCCCGTTTTTAACCACTCTTGATATGATGTCAGGGTCGTGAACTGACACACATGGGCCAATAAGTCCCGCCCGGATACCTCGCCTCTTGCATACGCATTGATCATAGTCATATCGCAATGGTCGATCCTGATGCCTTCGGCAGTGACGCCATTGAGCATGTGCGCAACCTGCCGTCCACGCATATGTCGAAACGTTGATGACATTCTTGCCAGCTGATTGGATGATGCTGCTTGCATGGTCGGTGGCCGTGAGAATTGGTGAGATTTCAGATCCTAGGTTAGCTCTCGGTGCAAGCGCCCGCAAGGGACATAAGTACTTGATGGAAACATCAACGTTTTGAATTGCTAGCTGATGAGTAACATTCCACCAATGGTCCTTCCTGACGGACGACTGGCACAAGTGGACAAGGCCCTATCACGGCCCTGGCGGCCGATCGGTCATCACATGGGAGGTAGCATCGATGTCCTCACGCAGCGACCGGCCGAGTTCGATCGGTGCGCCGATGCCATGCATTGTGTACGGTCGGAATCGGCTGCCTGATATTCGACACGCTCCAGGGCAGCGCCGGGAACCTGAACCAGCCGGTTTGAAATGTCGAACGAAAGACCGGCCTTGTCGTCCGATCGAGCTAACAAGATGCTATTGTCTTGCTTTACTGGCTGCCCACATCATCCACTTCCTTTGATGCAAGATATCACGCGAATTCAACCACCTGCTCCAAGCGCCCGCTTCCTGGCGGGGGGCGGAACGATGGGAGGGGTATTCCGGGGCTTCGATTGGGCGTCCACGCCGCTTGGCGCCCTGGAAGCGTGGCCACAATCGCTTCGAACCGCAGTCAGCATCCTGCTCAACGCGCGTCACCCCATGTATATCGCCTGGGGCCCCGATCTGCTTCTGCTCTATAACGATGGCTATCGTGACATTCTTGGCGCGAAGGCGTCGGACCCGCGGCAGGTGTTGGGCAAGCCGTTCGAGCAGGTCTGGCGCGAAGTATGGGACCTGGTCGGGTCCATGCTGGCGGCGACGATGGAAGGTGAAACCTTGTGGTTCGAAGACCAGGAATTCGCGCTCACGCGCAATGGCTTCGTGGAGCAGGTCTTCGCGAGCTTTTCGACCAGCCCGATCCGTGCCGAGGCTGGTGACATCGCAGGGGTGTTCTGCGTGTGCAGCGAGACCACCGGGAAGATCCGCTCGCAACAGGAACGCCTGCGATTACTCGACGTGATCGGCGAAGCGACCCGCCTCGCCGACGAGCCGCAGGCCATCATGGAACACAGCACGCGGCTGCTCGGCGAGTACCTGAAGGTGACCCGGGTCGCCTATGCCGACCTGGAGCCGGACAACGATCGCTTCACCATCCGCCACGACTGGCGGGTCGAAGGAGCGATCAGCACGGTGGGCGTTTATTCGCTCGACCTGTTCGGTTCGCGCGCCACGTCCAATCTGCGCATCGGCCGCACGCTCATGATCGATGATGTCGATCGTGAGTTGACGGCGGACGACGGGGCGAACATGTTCAACCAGATCGGCATCAAGGCGATTATCTGCTGCCCCCTGGTCAAGCAGGGCCGGCTCGTGGCCATGATGGCGGTGCACCAGGAGCGGCCGCGTACCTGGAGCGCGGACGATGTGGCGCTGGTGGAGACCGTGGTCGACCGCTGCTGGGCCCACATCGAACGGGTGCGCTCGATGGAGGCGTTGCGCGAAGCCGACCGACGCAAATCCGAATTCCTGGCCACCCTGGCGCACGAGTTGCGCAATCCGCTCGCCCCGATCCGCAATGCGCTCGAATTGCTGCGCCTGAGCGGGGACAAGCCGGCGATGCTGGAAAGAGTGCGCGGCACGATGGAGCGCCAGGTCGACCAGATGGTCCATCTCATCAATGATTTGCTGGATATCGCACGCATTTCCAGCGGCAAGATGGTCCTGCAGATCGAGCGCGTCGACATGCAGTCGGTCATCGCGAGCGCAGTCGAAACCAGCCTTCCCCTGATCGAGGCAGGGGGACACGAACTCGCGCTCGACCTGCCGGATGCTGCGATCTGGGTCGATGTCGATACGGTGCGCCTGAGCCAGGTGCTCAGCAACCTCTTGTCGAACGCGAGCAAGTACACGCCCCAGCATGGCCGGATCGGCATTTCGGCGCGTATCAGTGGCGACGCCGTGGTCATCGACGTGTCGGATACCGGCATCGGGATCGCGACCCATGATCTGGAGCGGGTGTTCGACATGTTCTCCCAGGCGCCCCACAGCATCGGGATATCGAAAGGTGGGCTCGGCATCGGCCTGTCCCTGGTGCGCCGCCTGGTGTCTCTTCACGGCGGGAGCGTCAGCGCATCCAGTGCGGGCGCTGGCCATGGCAGCACGTTCACCATTCGCCTGCCGTGCATGTCAGCCGCCCCGGCAGGCACGCCAGTTTCAGTCGCAGAGCCACCGGGCGTCGCGGCGAATGCCGTCCAGCTGCGCATACTCGTGGCCGACGACAATGCGGATGCCGCGGACACCCTGTCATTGGTGCTGCGCGAAAAAGGGCATGAGGTGCATGTGGCGTATGGCGGAGAGGACGCCGTGCGAATGGGAACCTCCATCGTGCCGGACCTTGTCTTTCTCGATCCCGGCATGCCTCACATCGACGGCTACGAAACGGCGCGCGCCCTGCGCGCGCTGCCCGCGCTTGCTGAAGCCAGGCTGGTGGCCTTGACCGGCTGGGGTGCGCAAGAGGATCGGGCGCGGACACGCGCCGCCGGCTTCGACGCCCATCTGCTCAAGCCGGCCATGCCGGAGGCGCTGGATGCCGTTCTGGCCTCGGCCATTGAGCGAAGCCGGGATCGGCGTCGTCATTCATGACCTGGATTCACCAGCTCATGTAAACATATCGTTTGTCACCGGTGAGCGCGATATGGAGAATGCCGTATTCTTCATCACCTGCCGGCGCGCCATCGATGAAATTCCTGCGCGGGTGGAGACGCGCGCGGGGGAACGCCTGGCATCGACAACAACAGGCTGTTCGTGAAAAAAACAACGATCGCAGTGCCGCTTCTTTGTGCACTGGCATTTCCGGCATTCGCCGATGAGGCAATGTCTATTTATGGCGTGATCGACATGGCGCTGGTGCGCGAGGCGGGCGGCAAGGACGGCGCCCTGACCAGGCTCACCAGCGGCGTGCCCATGGGCTCGCGCCTCGGCTTTGGTGGCAGCGAGGAGCTGGGCCGCGGCGTCAAGGCCTTGTTCCTGCTCGAGAACGGCTTCCAGGCCGACACCGGAGAGGTCGGGCAGGGAGGCACATTGTTCGGCCGCCAGGCCTGGGTCGGACTACAGGGGCCGTTCGGCAGCGTGCTGGTTGGGCGCCAGTACACGCCGCAATACGCGACCGCGGTGATGGCCGATCCTTTCGGTTCCGGCTATGTTGCCGACAGCAAGAACCTGGTGGCCACGAGCGGGAATGCCTTCAGCCGCATGGACAATACCGTCAAGTACCTGTCGCCGTTCAAGGCCCAGGGCGTCACGGTCGAACTGGCGGCGGCGCCGGGTGAAGCCGGCGCCGCTGGCGGGCGCCAGCTGGGTGCGGCGCTCGATTGGCGCGCCGGCGCGCTGCGCCTGCGCCTCGGCCACCACGACCGCGACAACGGCAGCGCCGGCGCCAACGGGCGCAACACGCTGCTGGGCGCGAACTACGACGCCGGGATCGTGACACTGTACGCCGCCTACGGGCGCAATCGCGGCCTGAACAGCGCCGTGCTGCGCAACACGTCCAACCCGTTCGGGCGCGCGCGGGCGCCCGCGGCCTCCCGGGACAGCGTCGACCGGCTGATCGGCCTGCTGCTGCCTTTCGGCCCATACGCGTTGATGGCGTCGCTGATCGACAAGGACGACCGCGGCGAGGCCGACCAGGATGCGCGCCAGTACGCGATCGGCCTGCGTTACGCGCTGTCCAGGCGCACCGAGCTGTACGCGGCGCACTCGCGCATCGTCAACCGCAACGGCGCCGGCTACACCGTCGGCAACGCCAGCGAGTCGGGCAGCGGCGACCGCGCCAGCTCGCTTGGCGTGCGCCATTCATTCTGAGGCGCCGGCGCCCGCCGCGGCCATATGTGGCGCGCTGCGCGCCAGCTCGCCGAGCAGCCAGCGCTTGAACAGGGCGGTGGCGGTATCCTGTTCGAGGCTGTGCGGATGCACCAGGTAGTGCGCCACGTAGCGTACCGTGGTGCTGCGCCCGATCAGCGGCGCCACCAGCCGGCCGGTGGCCAGTTCGCGCTCGGCCAGCAGGGTCGATTCCAGCGCCACCCCGAGGCCGTCGACCGCCGCCGCGATCGACATCGAGCTGCGGTCGAACGCGAGCGCGAAGTCGCCCGGCGTGGCCAGCCCGTTGGCGCTGAACCAGCCGCCCCATTGCACCGACTGGCCGTCGCTCTGGATCAGCGGCGCCTGGTACAGGTCGCGCACTGACCCGATCGTCGCCGCCAGCGCCGGGCTGCACAACGGCGTGAGTTCTTCGACCACCAGCGGAATCTGCGCGTGACGCGACGGCTGCGGGACGCCGTACACGATGTCGATGTCGTGGCGGTCGTCCTCGAAGGTCGCGTAGTCGGTGTCGGCCGACACCTGCAGGGCGATGCCGGGATGGGCAGCCATGAAACCGGTCAGGCGCGGCATCAGCCACTGCACCGCGAAGGTCGGCGCGGTGTGCAGGCGCAGCGGCGCCACCCGCTGCTCGGGCTGGGCGCGCTGGAAGCCGCGCCGCATTTCCTCGAATCCGCGCTGCACGTGCTCGAGCAGCAGCCGGCCTTCGCGCGTCAGTTCCAGGGAGCGCGTGGTGCGCACGAACAGCGTCATGCCCGCGCTGTCCTCGAGCTTGCGGATCGCGTGGCTGACGGCGCTCGGCGACAGGTCGACTTCGCGTGCGGCGGCGGCGAACGAACCCGTGCGGCCAGCCGACTCGAACACCCGCAAGGCCGTCAACGGCACCCGGCGAAACTGCTTGATTAGTGAATTGGATTCACCATCCGGCGTAAATATTTCCTTTGTGGCAGTCATCTGTTTTGCGTGAAAATAAAGATCAGCCTTCAACAAGAAAGGCGCGCATCGGTGAACATTTTGCATGAAATCGCCGAGTCCAGCGCCTTCTTATCCACTTTTTGATCAGGGGAGACCATGCCCGATTCCGGCGACCAGGTCGCATCTACCGCATTCCAGACAATCCGCGCCCATGCCTGGCGCATGCGCCGCTTCGCCCTGCGCATGGGCGAAGTGCAGGGCCAGGGCTACGTCGGCCAGGCCCTCGGCTGGGCCGACGTGCTGGCCGTGGCATATTGCCACGCCATGAACCTGCGCCCGGCCGAACCAGAGTGGGAAGGGCGCGACCGCTTCCTGCTGTCGCACGGCCACTACGCCATCGCCCTGTACGCCGCGCTGTTCGAGGCGGGCGTGCTGCACGAGGACGAACTCGAAACCTATGGCTCGGACGATAGCCGCCTGCCGATGTCGGGCATGGCCACCTATACGCCGGGGATGGAAATCTCGGGTGGTTCGCTCGGCCAGGGCCTGGCGATCGGCGTCGGCCAGGCGCTGGCGCTGCGCATGAAGGGCAGCAGCGCACGCGTGTTCAATTCGATGTCCGATGGCGAACTGGACGAGGGCGCCGTGTGGGAAGCGGCCATGTCGGCCGCGCACCACAAGCTGTCCAACCTGATCAACCTGGTCGACATCAACCGCCAGCAGGCCGACGGTCCGTCGCACGACATCCTGCAGTTCGAGCCGCTGGTGGACAAGTGGCAAGCCTTCGGCTGGCACGTGCAGCGGGTCGACGGCAACGACCTGGCGGCGGTGATCGCCGCCTTCGACACCGCGCTCGCCTTCGAGGGCGAGCAGCCACGCGTGATCCTGTGCGACACGCTGATGGGCAAGGGCGTGCCGTTCCTGGAGCAGCGCGAAAAGAACCACTTCATCCGGGTCGAGGCCGACGAGTGGCAGCGGGCCCTGGCCGACCTCGATGCCAGCTACGCCGAATGGAGCCGCGCATGAATCCCGTCCCGACCGCAGAACACGGCACGCCGGCCAAGCCGCGCCTGACCACCTCGGCGATGATCGCCTCGATCGCCTCCGAAGGACAGCGCACCCAGCCGGCCCCGTTCGGCCATGCGCTGATCGAGGCGGGCAAGCGCGATCCGCGCATCGTCGGCCTGACCGCCGACCTGGCCAAGTACACCGACCTGCACATCTTCGCCCGTGAATATCCGGAGCGCTTCGTGCAGATGGGCATGGCCGAGCAGTTGCTGATGGCGGCTGCCGGCGGCATGGCGAAGGAGGGGTTCATCCCGTTCGCCACCACCTACGCCGTGTTCGCCACCCGCCGCGCCTATGACTTCATCCACCAGGTAATCGCGGAAGAAAACCTGAATGTCAAGATCTGCGCCGCGCTGCCGGGCCTGACCACCGGCTACGGTCCCAGCCACCAGGCCACCGAAGACCTGGCCCTGATGCGTGCGATCCCGAACATGACGGTGATCGACCCCTGCGACGCGCTCGAGACCAGCCAGTGCGTGGCCGCGATCGCGCGCCATGAAGGGCCGGTCTACATGCGCCTGTCGCGCGGCCGGGTGCCGCTGGTCCTGGACGACTACGATGGCCAGTTCGAGATCGGCAAGGCCAGGCTGCTGCGCGATGGCAAGGACGTGCTGGTGATCTCCAGCGGCCTGATGACGATGCGCGCGCTGGAAGTGGCGGACAAGCTGGCGCAGGATCGCATCGAGGTGGCGGTGCTGCATGTGGCCACCATCAAGCCGCTCGACGTCGACACCATCGTGGCGCAATGCCGGCGCGCAGGGCGGCTGGTCGTGGTGGCCGAGAACCACAGCGTGGTCGGCGGCCTGGGCGAAGCGATCGCGCTGGCCCTGCTGCACGCGCGGGTCCAGCCCGAGTTGCGCCACGTGGCGCTGCCGGACGCGTTTCTCGACGCCGGCGCGCTGCCGACGCTGCACGACCGCTACCGCATTTCGCTCGAGGCGATGGCGGCCGACGTCCGCGCCTGGCTGGGCTGACGCCAGCGCGAATGCCAGGCCCGGCTGGCAGGCAGGCGCCGTCGAGACGCGGCGCCTTTCTTGCCGGGCGCCCCACGATAAAAACGACAAGGAATTCGGAGATGCACATCGACCAAGCGGTGGCCACGCCATCCACGCCCGCGGCAGGACCCCGGAAACGTATCTGGATTTACGTTTTCCTCTTCACGCTAACACTGATCAACTACATCGACCGGATCTCGCTGTCGGTCGCCTCCACCGCCCTCAAGGAAGAATTCGGCATCTCGCCGGTGGCCATGGGCTACCTGCTGTCGTCCTTCGTGTGGCTGTACTTCATCGCCCTGATCCCGATGGGCTACCTGGTCGGGCGCTACGGCCCCAGGCAGGTCAACACCTATGGCATCGGCGTGTGGTCGGTCGCCACCGTGTGCACCGCCTTCGCCACCGGCTTCTATTCGCTGCTGGCGGCGCGCCTGGTGATGGGCGCCGGCGAAGCGACCACCTACCCGGCCGGGGCGCGCGTGGTGCGCGACTGGATGCCGCTCAAGGAGCGCGGCATGGCCACCGCGGTATTCCACAGCGGCAGCCTGGTCGGGCCTGCGGTCGGCGCGATCGGCTTCGGCTGGCTGATCACCACGGTCGGCTGGCGCATCGCCTTCGTGGTAGCCGGTGCGACCGGCTTCATCTGGCTGGCGGCCTGGCTCAAATGGTACCGCCACCCGAGCAAGGCGCCGTGGCTGAGTGCGGCAGAGCTGCGCGAGATCACCGATGGCGACGCCGCAAACGCCACCGTTGGCGCCACCGCGGTCGCGCCGCTCGGCATCCGTGGCCTGGCCCGCTCGCGCACCATGTGGGCCATCGGCCTGTCGCACGGCTGCGCCGTGTATGCGACCTATTTCTTCCTGACCTGGCTGCCTTCTTACCTGCAGGCGGAAAAGGGCCTGTCGGTGATGACGAGTTCGATGTACACGGCGATTCCCTACCTCGGCGCCGCGGTGCTGGCGATCGTGGTCGGCCGCGTCAGCGACCTGGTGGTGAGCCCGGCCGCGGCGCAACGCGGCGGCCGCCGGCTGGTGGTCGGCGCCGTGCTGCTCGGATCGTCCGTGATCCTGCTGGTGCCGATGCTGGCCGAGACCTGGGCCATCCTCTTGGTCATCACGCTGTCGCTGGCCACCTGCGCCTCGGCCATCTCGCTCAACCTGTCCCTGGTCAACGACCTGCTGCGCTCGAACCAGGACGTGGGCACCGCCGCCGGCTTCGTCACCGCCGTCGGCAACCTGTTCGGCCTGCTGGCGCCGATCGTCACCGGCTACGTGGTGGCGGGCACCGGCGGGTTTGCCGCCGCCTTCGCCGTGGTCGGCATCCTGCTGATCGTCGGCGCGGCCCTCTCGGTCTTCGGAGCGCGCCGCCCGGTGGGCTGAAAGCGCTGTCGCAAGACCTGTTCATCTTTATCGTCGTGAAAACTGGAGCACCATGAGTACTACCAACAAGAGGGGCAACCCCGCCCAGCCGTCCGCGCCAGCGGCCGGCACGGGCTGGCGCATCGCCCTCGTCGTCATTCCCCTGTTCATCGGCCTGTTCGGCCTGGCCATGCTGGGTGGCGGAATCTGGCTGATCGCCGTCGGCGGCAGCCCCTACTATGCGCTGGCCGGCGCCGCCCTGCTGGCCGGGGCCGTGCTGCTGGCGCGCAGGAAGCGCGGTGGCCAGGCCGTGATCGGCATCGCCTGGCTGGCCACGCTGGCCTGGGCCGTGTGGGAAGTCGGCTTCAATGGCTGGGGCCTGGTGCCGCGCGTGGTCGGCATGACGGTGCTGTTCATGCTGGCGCTCGCGCTGTCGCCGATGTTGTCGCCGATGTTGTCGCAGATGCCTTCGCGGTCACCAGCCGTCGGCGCGCGCCGGCGGGCGCTCGACCCACTGCAGACCGCTTCGGCGCTGGCCGCGATCGCCGTGCTGGCAATCCTCGGCGTGCTGGTCGCGCGCGAAGGCGTGCGCAGCGTCGAATCCGCGCAGTTCCCGGCCGTCCTGGCCGGCGCGGTCGGCGGGACCACGGCCGATTGGCCGACCTATGGCGGCGACGCCAGCGCCCAGCGCTACAGCGCGCTGTCGCAGATCACGCCGGATAACGTCGGCCGCCTGGAGCGCGCCTTCGTGTTCCATACCGGCGACCTGCCGGCCAAGGGTGAGCGCTATTCGCCGGCCAACACGCCGCTCAAGATCGGCAACGACCTCCTGGTGTGCTCGGCCAAGAACATCCTGTTCGCCGTCAACGCCGCCACCGGAGAACAGCGCTGGCGCTACGATCCGCAGGTGCCGGGCGAAGGCATCGCCCACGCCGCCGTCTGCCGCGGCGTGGCGGTGTACACCGCGCCCCAGCTGGCTGACGATGCCGCCTGCAAGACGCGCGTGATCAGCACCACGCTGGATGCCCGCATCGTCGCAGTCGACCTGCGCGACGGCAAACCGTGCGCCGACTTCGGCGGCGCCGGCGGCAAGCCGGGCCAGGTCGACCTGTGGCAGGATCTCGGCAAGAAGGTGCCGGGCTGGTATTCGCCGACGGCGGCGCCGACCGTGGTGCGCGGCGTGATCGTCACCGGCGCCCAGGTGCGCGACGGCCAGGACGAAGACGCGCCGTCGGGCGTGATCCGCGGCTACGACGCCGTCACCGGCCAGCTGGCCTGGGCCTGGGACCTGGGCAATCCGGACAATGTCAAGGGTCCTGCGGCGGGCCAGACGTACACCCGCGGCACCCCGAATATGTGGACCACGGCGGTCGGCGACGAGGCGCTCGGCCTGGTCTACCTGCCGATCAGTAATTCGTCGATCGACTACTTCGGCGGCAACCGCAGCGCCGCCGAGAACACATACTCCGATTCGCTGGTGGCGGTGGACGTGACCACCGGCCGCGACGTCTGGCACTTCCAGGCGCTGCAGCGCGACCTGTGGGACTACGACCTCGGCAGCCAGCCGAGCCTGCTGGATTATCCCGGCCCCGACGGCAAGCCGGTCGCCGCCATCCTGCTGCCGACCAAGCAGGGCGATATGTACATCTTCGACCGCGCCACCGGCAAGCCCTTGATCCCGATCGGCAGCGTCAAGGCGCCCAAGCTCGGTTCGGTGGAGCCGGACTTCGTGGCCGACACCCAGCCGACGTCGCTCTGGCACAGCCTGCGCAAGGACCCGAAGACCGAAGCCGACATGTGGGGCTTCTCGCCGGTCGACCAGCTGATGTGCCGGATCCAGTTCCGCCAGTCGAACTACGCCGGCTACCTGACCCCGCCGTCGAGCGACAAGCCGTGGATCCAGTACCCCGGCTACAACGGCGGCTCGGACTGGGGTTCGGTCGCGATCGACCCGGTGCGCCGCATCCTGATCGCCAACTACAACGACGTGCCGAACCGCAGCCAGCTGATCCCGCGCGAACAGGCCAACAGGATGGGCGTGCAGCCGATCTACGCCAGCAAGGACGCCAACGCCAAGGCGGCCGGCAAGGGCGAGGGCGGTTCCTCGGTCTACCCGCAGATCAATGCGCCGTACGCCATCAGCGTGAATGCGGGCTGGCGCAATATCGGCACCGGCGTGCCATGCACGGCGCCGCCGTACGGCGGCATCCGCGCCGTCAGCCTGGACACGGGCGAGACCTTGTGGGACGGCCCGCTCGGCACGGCGCGCCGCAACGGCCCATGGGGTATCCCGTCGTACATCCCGTTCGACATCGGCCTGCCCAACAACGGCGGTTCGGTGGTGACGGCCGGCGGCCTGGTGTTCATCGGCGCCGCCACCGACAACCTGTTCCGCGCGATCGACATCCGCACCGGCAAGACCGTCTGGACCGACGAGCTGCCGGCCGGCGGCCAGGCCAACCCGATCGCCTATGAGATCGACGGCGAGCAATACATCCTGATCGCCGCCACCGGTCACGCCTTCATGGAAACCGGCAACAGCGACGCCATCATCGCCTACAAGCTGCGCAAGTAAGCCTGCAGGGCGCCATCAGGCCAGTCATCCGACTGGCCTTTTTCACTTCAGAAAGGACACTCTCATGGATCTCGGACTGCAAGGACGCAAGGTACTGGTCAGCGGCGGCTCGCGCGGCATCGGCCGCGCGATC
Organism: Massilia timonae CCUG 45783; assembly: GCF_000315425.1. Taxonomy (GTDB): domain Bacteria; phylum Pseudomonadota; class Gammaproteobacteria; order Burkholderiales; family Burkholderiaceae_D; genus Telluria; species Telluria timonae. The sequence goes on from NZ_JH992923.1 coordinate 694,590, forward strand.
GTCGAATGCTTTCTGGCCGAGGGCGCGCAGGTGGCGTTCTGCGCGCGCAATGCCGGCGGTGTGGCGGCGGCGCAGGACGCCTTCGGCGCGCGCGCTTGCGGCGCGGCGGTCGACGTCACCGATGCGGCCCAGGTGACGGCCTGGGTCGGGGAGGCGGCGCGCCGCATGGGCGGGCTGGACATCGTGGTGCCGAACGTCAGCGCGCTGGCCGGCGGCGACGACCTGGCTACCTGGCGGCGCGCCTTCGAGACAGACCTGCTCGGCACCGCGGCGATGGTCAAGGCGGCGCTGCCGCATCTGCAGGAGTCGGACGCGGCCTCGATCGTGCTGATCTCGAGCGTGTCGGGACGTGAGATCGACATGTTTGCCGAACCATACGGGGTGCTGAAGGCAGCGCTGACCCATTACGGAAAGACGCTGTCGACGCGGCACGCCGCCGATGGCATCCGTGTCAATACGGTTTCGCCTGGAAATGTGTATTTCGCCGATGGGGTATGGGGTGACATCGAGCGCAATCAGCCGGAAACCTTCGCCGCCTGCCTGGCCGCGAATCCGCTCGGCCGCATGGCGACGCCCGACGAGGTGGCGCGCGCCACGGTATTTCTTGCCAGCCCGGCGGCGGGATTCACGACCGGCGCCAATCTGCTGGTCGACGGCGGGCTCACGCGCGGGGTGCAGTTCTGACGACAGCGCGGTCTGCGCCATGCAATCGTCCCAGCTATCTTGCAAGCCAATGAGTGGCTATTCAAAAAACGAGCTGGATGTAAAAAGAGCGCGATACATCCCGCTCTTTTTACCTTGTCCGTCACGACGCAGTATCAGCGCGGCTTGGCGCTGTTTCAGCGATCACTTCTGCTTGTAGTAAACACGACCCGATAACCCGATCGTGCCGGCGCCGTTGGACAAGTCTTCGGTGCCGGTCAGGTAGCCGCCGCCGGTTGCGCGAGCATAGGTGCCGGTGCCGCCGGTGATGGTGAAGGTGCCGCCGTTCATGACGTAGGCAGTGCCTGCGCCGGTGGGGACGAACTGGCCACCGTAGTTGGCGAAAATCTGGTCGCCGTTTGGATACAGCAGGACGAACTTGCCATTGCTGAAGGTGAATGTGGTGCCAGACTGGGCGAAGCAATCTCCGCCGACGAACGCGACCGGCGTTCCTTCGGCCGTCTCACCGTGGCCGGCAAGCTTGCCGCCGAGCGACGACGCACATTGCGGCGCAGGACCAACTTTTTCATTGAACACGCCCTTGATTTCAAGCGCCTTGACCACGTTAGGACCGGCCGAGGCCGAGAACGAAGCGGCCATCAGGACCAGGCTGGACAGGAGGCGGAGCGAGACGGTCTTCATTAAACTAGTTCCTTGGTTGTTAAAAAATTGTTAATGGAACATAGTAAGACAAGCGAAGAATTTTTTTTACGCGCACGATTCGTTTTTTAACATTGTTGCGAGTTTTCCACGCTTACGCCGTAGAAGACCTTATCCCCGGGGCCTGCGCCGGCGGATTGGCTTTCAGCGCTCCGTCTTGCCGGAGCCGCCTCGCGTCGGGTCAAGCCGCCACCTCCGCACAGGCATCGACCGGATCGAGCGCGAACAGCGCCTGCCCCGCATGCACCATCCTGCCGGCCCGGCAATACACGGCGGTGACCGTCCCCGCATGCGGCGCCTGCACCGAAAACTCCATCTTCATCGCCTCGAGGATGGCCACCAGTTCTCCGGCCCGCACCGCCTGGCCAGGTTCCACCATCAGCTTCCACACATTCCCCGACATCTCCGCCGCGACCATGGTTCCCGCACCATCGGTCGATGCAGGCTGGCTCTCGTCCTCATGCGCCGCGCCGGCGCCCACGTCGCCATGCCACAGCGCCACCTCGGCCGCGAAGGCGGCCTGCTGCCGCGCCCTGAAGGCCTCGATGGCGCCGGCATCCGCCGCCAGCCGGCGCTCGTGTTCATCCAGGTCGAACAGCGCGTCTTCGATCCGCACCTGGGCGCGCCCTGCACGGAAGTCGTCGCGGAATCGCTCGAGCTCGGCCTCGCTCACCGGATAGAAGCGCACCCGGTCAAAGAAGCGCAGCAGCCACGGCTCGTTGCCGAACTGGCGGTTGTGCAAAAATTTATTCCAGATCGGCACCGTGCGTCCGACCAGCTGGTAGCCGCCGGGCGAATCCATCCCGTAGATGCACATATAGATGCCGCCGATTCCCACCGTGCCTTCGGCGGTATGGGTGCGCGCCGGGTTGTACTTGGAGGTCAGCAGGCGGTGGCGCGGGTCGAGCGGCACCGCGCATGGGGCGCCCAGGTAGACGTCGCCCAGGCCCATCACCATGTAGCTGGCGTCGAATATCGCGTCGCGCACCATGTCGCGGCTGTCCAGCCCATTGATGCGCTGGATGAAATCGACGTTGTTCGGCAGCCAGGGCGCCTCGGCCTTGACCGTTTCGCGGTAGCGCGCGACGGCGCCGAGCGTCGCCGAATCCTCGAACGCCAGCGGCAGGTGCACGATGCGGCTCGGCACCCGCAGGCCGGCGACGTCGGGCAGTTGCGTCTCCAGCGCCATCAGGTGACCCAGCAGCGCGGCCTGCGCCAGCACCCGGCTGTCGTAGTGGATCTGCACCGAGCGCACGCCGGGCGACAGCTCCCGCACGCCCGGCAGGCGCAGGGCGGTCAGCGCCTCCATCAGCAGGTGCACGCGCAGCCGCGCGCGCAGGTCCAGCACGTTCGGGCCGTATTCGAGCAGGATGTACTTGTCGCCGGCCTGGCGGTAGGCCACCGCCGGGCGCGTGCCGCTGGCCGGTAGCGTGGCCAGTATGCAGCTCGACATGGCGGCCGGCGCTTGCATGGGCAGGCCGGGCAGGGGGCGAAGGTCTCGGATCGCGCCGTCCATGGCCAGTTCCAGCGCGAGCGCGTCGTCGAAGCCGATGCGCCGGAAGCGGATGGTGTCGCCCGGCTTGACCTGGCCCACCTTCCACAGCTCGGCGCGGGCGATCGTGACCGGGCACACGAAGCCGCCCAGGCTCGGTCCGTCGCAGGTGAGGATCACCGGCGTGTCGCCCGTAAAGTTGACGCTGCCGATCGCGTACACGCAGTCGTGCACGTTCGACGGGTGCAGGCCGGCCTCGCCGCCGTCGCTGCGCGTCCATTCCGGCTTCGGGCCGAGCAGGCGCACGCCCAGCCGGTTCGAGTTGTAGTGCACCTCGTAGTCGGTGGCGAAGAAGGTCGCGATGCTGTCCTCGGTGAAAAAATCCGGCGCGCCGTGCGGGCCGTACAGCACCCCGATGTCCCAGTGGCTGCCGTAGGCCGGCGCCAGCGCCGGCGCCAGCGCGCGCGGCGCGTCCAGGGGCGCAGCCCCGGGCCGGCAGATCGGCAGCACGTCGCCCACGCCCAGCGTGCGCCCCGCGTGGCCGCCGAATTTCCCGAGGACGAAGGTCGACTTGCTGCCCAGGTAATCGGGGATGTCGAGGCCGTGGCGCAAGGCGATGTAGCTGCGGCAGCCGCTTGCCGCGCGCCCCATGCGCAGCACCTGGCCGGCGCGCACCGCGATCGGCTGCCACCAGGCCAGCGGGGCGCCGTCGTCGAGGGTGGCCTCGGCCGGCGCGCCGGTCAGCGCGATCAGCGCGTCGCCATGGAAGCGCAGCGTCGGGCCCTGCAGCGTGCATTCGAGGCCGGCGGCATCCTCGGGGTTGCCGACGATGCGGTTGGCCAGGCGGAAGGCCAGGTCGTCCATCGGCCCCGAGGGCGGCACGCCGATGTCCCAGTAGCCGGCGCGGCCCGGGTAGTCCTGCACGGTGGTGTAGGTGCCGCCGCTCAGCACCTCGACCAGGGGCGAGACATGGGTGTAGCGGTCGAGGAAGGCGGTCGACACCCGGCCGTCGGTGAAGGCACTGCTTTCCAGGATGCCGCGCAGGTAGTCGAGATTGGTGGCGCTGCCGTGCAGGCGGGTCGCTTCCAGCGCCGCCAGGAGCTTCTTGCGCGCATCCTCGCGGTCGGCGCCGTGGGCGACGATCTTGGCGATCATGGGGTCGTAGTGCGCCGATACCTCGGTGCCGGTGCGTACCCAGGTGTCGACCCGCACGTGTTCCGGGAAGGCCACCTCGGTCAGCACGCCCGGCGCCGGCTGGAAGTCGCGCGCCGGGTTTTCGGCATACACCCGCACTTCGATCGCGGCGCCCCGCGGCGGCGCCAGGTCGTCGAACGAAGGCGGTTCGCCGGCGGCGATGCGGACCATCCATTCGACCAGGTCGAGGCCGGTGACCGCTTCCGTGATCGGGTGCTCCACCTGCAGGCGGGTGTTCACCTCCAGGAAGTAGAAGGCGTCGCGCGCGCCGTCGTAGATGAATTCGACGGTGCCGGCCGAGACGTAGTCGACCGCCTGGCCCAGGCGCACGGCGGCGTCCAGCATGGCGGCGCGGGTGGCCGCCGGCAGGTGCGGGGCCGGGGTCTCCTCGATCACTTTCTGGTTGCGGCGCTGCACCGAGCAATCGCGCTCGCCCAGCGCCACCACCCTGCCGCGGCCATCGCCGAAGATCTGCACTTCGACGTGGCGGGCGTCGGCGACGAAGCGCTCGATGAACACGCCGCTGTCCTTGAAGAAGTTCTGGCCGAGGCGCCGCACCGAGGCGAAGGCCGCTTCCAGCTGCGCCTCGTCGTCGCAGCGCGACAGGCCGATGCCGCCGCCGCCCGCGGTGCTCTTGAGCATGACCGGATAGCCGATCTCCAGGGCGGCGGCGCGCGCTTGCTCGATGTCCTGCAGCAGGCCGGTGCCGGGCGTGAGCGGCACCCCGGCCGCCGCCGCGATCTCGCGTGCGGTGTGCTTCAGGCCGAAGCGCCGCACCTGGTCCGGCGTGGGGCCGACGAACACGATGCCGGCCGCCGCGCACTGTTCGGCGAACGCGGTGTTCTCGGACAGGAAGCCGTAGCCCGGGATGATGGCCTGGGCGCCGCTGGCGCGTGCGATCTCGAGGATGCGCTCGCCGCGCAGGTAGCTCTCGGCGGCGCTGTCGCCGCCCAGGGGGACGGCCACGTCGGCGGCGGCCACGTGCAGGCTGTCGCGGTCGGCGTCCGAATGGACGGCGACCGAGCGGATACCCATTTTCTTGAGCGTGCGGGCGATGCGCACGGCGATTTCGCCGCGGTTGGCGATCAGGACGGTATGGAACATGGTGGCGTACTCCGGTCAGGGTGGCGGCGGATGGTCGGCGGGTGAGCGGCGGGCGATATAGGCGCGCCAGCCGCCCAGCGCCGTGATGTCCTCGGCGCCGGCGGTGGCCCAGGCTTCGCACACGAAGCCCTGCACGCTGCGGCCATTGGCCAGTTCCAGCGTGCCGATGCCCAGCGGCGCCGGGATCGAGGCCACGAAAGAGCCGAAGCGTTCGACCGGCATGGCCCACAGTTCGAGCGCGATCGGCGCGCCGTCGCCGGTGCGCACCAGGCCCGGCTTGGGCGGGATCGTGCCGGGCAGCGCGTACAGGCGGTAGGCCGGCGAGGTGTGGGCGGTCTCCAGCAATACCGCGCCGCGTTCGGCCAGCTGCCAGTTGAGCGGCATGCCCGACAGGTGAGCGCCGACCACCGCGACCACGACCTGTCCTTCGAGGGATGGCGCCGGGGCCGCCGGCAAGGGCAACGGCCGCTGCGACGCCCCGCGCAGCCAGGGCGAGGCCGCCTGCCAGCGCCGGCCGAATTCCAGCAGGCGCGCCTCGTGCCAGCCGGGGGCGATCAGGGTGAGGCCGGCCGGCAGGCCGTCGGCGCGCATCCCGGCCGGCACCGCGATCGCGCTCCAGTCCAGCAGGTTGACGAAATTGGTGTACACACCCATGCGCGAATTCAGGGCCACCGGGTCGGTCAACACGTCCGCGATCGTGGGGATGGTGGGCGCGGTCGGCACCACCAGGCCGTCGAGGCCCGCCATCAGGGCTTCGGCCTGGCGCGCCAGCGCCATGCGCCGGTATTCGGCCTGGTAGGCGTCGACCGCGCTGAAACCGGTGGCCCTGGCGACGATGGCGCGCACGGTCGGGTGCACCGACTCGGGATGGTCTTGCATCAGGCTTTCGATCGCGGCGTAGCGCTCGCCCACCCACGGCCCTTCGTAGAGCAGCGCGGCCGTCTCGAACAGCGGCCCGAAGTCGACTGGCTTGAGTTCCACGCCATCGGCCTCCAGGCGCCGCAGCGCGTCCTCGTGCGCCTGGCGCGCGTGGCTGTCGCCGAACCAGTCGGGATCGAGCGGCACGCCCAGCACCGGCCGCGCCGGCCACGCCGCCGGGCGCGGCGGCGCGCGGCGCGAATAGGGATCGTCGGCGTCGTAGCCGGCCATGACGCGCAGCGCCGCAGCGGCGTCGTCCACGCCGAGGGCCAGCACGGTGATGCAGTCGAGCGTGCGGCAGGCCGGGACCAGGCCGCGGGTGGACACCAGTCCGCGCGTCGGTTTCAAGCCCACCAGGTTGTTGTGGCCGGCTGGGACCCGGCCCGAGCCGGCGGTGTCGGTGCCGAGCGCGAACGGCACCAGGCCGCGCGCCACGACCGAGGCCGAGCCCGAACTCGAGCCGCCGCTGATGTAGGCCGGATCGAAGGCGTTGGGCACCGCGCCATGGGGCGAGCGGGTGCCCACCAGGCCGGTGGCGAACTGGTCGAGGTTGGTCTTGCCGATCACCACCGCGCCGGCCGCTTCCAGGCGCTCGATGACGGCGGCGCTGGCCTCGGGCAGGTAGGCGAAATCGGGGCAGGCGCAGGTGGTCGGCAGGCCGGCCACGTCGATATTGTCTTTTACCGCGAACGGCACGCCGTACAGCGCAAGACTGTCGTCCCCTGCCGCTTCACGCTGCTGCGCCAGCCGTTCCAGGCGCGCGGCGAGCGCGGCGTGATCGAGGCGTGTGATCCAGGCCGGGTCGGCGTCGTCCAGGGCGGCGACCAGCGGCGCCAGCAGCGCGGCCGGCTCGGCGCCGTTGCGGTAGGCGGCGGCCCAATCGGCCAGCGTCCAGAACGCGGTGGAAAGGGGAGGAGCGCTTGGGTGTTTGTCCATGATATGCCTGTGGGGTTGGCGGTCAGTTGCGAGAACGCTGTGCGCTGCCTCGTCAGTATCCCGGGCCGGCCACGCGGGCTCAATACGCTAAGTGACGTAGATAAGTGACGTAGATAAGTGACGTAGATCGGCGCCGGTCGCGCCACTACGTCAGTTGACGTATGGGCGGGGCTGGTGCGCCTCGCTAAGCTTTTCGCATTCCTCATCCACCAGGAGCACTCCCCATGCAACAGCGCCGCCGTTTCATCGCCAGCCTGACCCGCATCGCCGCCGCCACCGCCGTGCTGGGCGGCAGCCTGCCGGCCGTGGCCGCCGACACCATCAAGGTCGGCATCCTGCATTCGCTGTCCGGCACCATGGCGATCTCGGAAACCACGCTCAAGGACGTGGCCCTGATGGCCATCGAGGAAATCAACGCCAGGGGCGGGGTGCTGGGCCGCAAGCTCGAGCCGGTGGTGGTCGATCCGGCCTCGAACTGGCCGCTGTTCGCCGAGAAGGCGCGCCAGCTGATCGCCAAGGACAAGGTGGCCGCGGTGTTCGGCTGCTGGACCTCGGTGTCGCGCAAGTCGGTGCTGCCGGTGTTCAAGGAACTCAATGGCCTGCTGTTCTACCCCGTGCAGTACGAAGGCGAAGAGCTCGAGAAGAACGTGTTCTACACCGGCGCCGCGCCCAACCAGCAGGCGATTCCCGCGGTCGAATACCTGATGAGCAAGGACGGCGGTGGGGCGCGCCGCTTCGTCCTGCTCGGCACCGATTATGTGTATCCGCGCACCACCAACAAGATCCTGCGCGCTTTCCTGAAAAGCAAAGGGGTGAAGGACAGCGACATCCAGGAAGCCTATACGCCGTTCGGCCATGCCGACTACCAGACGATCGTCGCCAACATCAAGAAGTTCTCGGCCGGCGGCAAGACCGCCGTGATCTCGACCATCAACGGCGACTCCAACGTCCCGTTCTACAAGGAGCTGGGCAACGCCGGCCTGAAGGCGACCGAGGTGCCGGTGGTGGCGTTCTCGGTCGGCGAGGAAGAGCTGCGCGGCGTCGATACCCGGCCGCTGGTCGGCCACCTGGCGGCCTGGAACTACTTCGGGTCGGTGAAGAACCCGGTCAACGTCGACTTCACCAGAAAGTGGCGCGCCTACGCGGCCGCTAGGAAGCTGCCGAACGCGGACAAGGCGGTCACCAACGACCCGATGGAAGCGACCTATGTCGGCATCCACATGTGGGCGCAGGCGGTCGAGAAGGCGAAGTCGGTCGACACCGACAAGGTGATCGCGGCCATGGCGGGCCAGTCGTTCAAGGCGCCGTCCGGCTTCACGCTGACCATGGATGCGAGCAACCATCACCTGCACAAGCCGGTGATGATCGGCGAGATCAGGGCCGACGGCCAGTTCAATGTGGTCTGGAAGAGCAAGGCGCCGATCCGCGCCCAGCCCTGGAGCCCCTATATCAAGGGCAACGAGAGCAAACAGAAGCTGTGACAGGCGCCGACTTTTAACGCCGAGACGGGGGAGAAGCTGCATGATGGTTTACCTGCTACGCGCACTGCTGGGCGCAGCCGCATTCTGGCTCTGGCTGGCGGCCGGCGCCGCCCTGGCCGCGCCGGCCGGCGTGGCGCCGGCGCTGCTGCAGCC
>NZ_JH992923.1:703539-770385 GCF_000315425.1 Massilia timonae CCUG 45783
GCCGCGCAGCAGCTGGGAGAGCTGGGCGGCGCCGCCCAGCGTCCGCTGCTGCAGGCGCTGCTGGAGCCGGGCGCCGAGCCGATTGATGCGGTGCGGGTCGCCGCGGCCCGGGCGCTGGCCGTCCTCGACGGCCGCCTGCGCCGCGCCGACCTGGCCGGCCACCTGTTCCAGGGACTGTCGCTGGGCAGCGTGCTGCTGCTGGCCGCGCTGGGGCTGGCCATCACCTTCGGCCTGATGGGCGTGATCAATATGGCGCATGGCGAACTGCTGATGATCGGGGCCTACACGACCTGGCTGGTGCAGACCCTGTTCCGGCGCTACCTGCCGGACGCGCTCGATCTGTACCTGCTGGCGGCGTTGCCGGCCGCTTTCGCGGTGGCGGCCCTGGCCGGCATGGCGATCGAGCGCACAGTGATCCGCTGGCTGTATGGCCGTCCGCTGGAAACCCTGCTCGCCACCTGGGGCATCAGCCTGGTGCTGATGCAGGGTGTGCGCACGCTGTTCGGGGCCCAGAACGTCGAGGTGGCCAATCCGGCCTGGATGTCGGGCGGGGTGACGGTGCTCGGCTCGCTGGTGCTGCCCTACAACCGCATCGCGATCATCGTGTTCGCGATCCTGGTGACGGCCGCCGTCTGGCTGCTGCTCAACGCCACCCGGCTCGGGCTGTTCGTGCGCGCCGTGATGCAGAACCGGCGCATGGCCGACTGCGTCGGCGTGCCCACCGGGCGCATCGACATGCTGACCTTCGGCCTGGGTTCCGGCATCGCCGGCCTGGGCGGCGTGGCGCTGTCGCAGCTGGGCAACGTCGGTCCCGACCTGGGCCAGGCCTACATCATCGATTCGTTCATGGTGGTGGTGCTGGGCGGCGTCGGCCAGTTGGCCGGCACCGTGATCGCGGCGCTCGGCCTGGGCGAATTGAACAAGCTGCTGGAGCCGCTCGCCGGCGCCGTGCCGGCCAAGATCGGCATCCTGGTGTTCATCGTCGTCTTCATCCAGCTGCGGCCGCAGGGACTGTTCGCCCTCAAGGGAAGGAGCGTGGAATGACGAAGCCGAGGACCTTCACGGGCGTATCGATCGCCGCGCTGGCGCTGCTGGCGGCGCTGTTGCCGCTGCTGCACCTGGCGTTTCCGCCCGAGCATGCGCTGCACGTCTCCGGCTATACGCTGGCGCTGGTCGGCAAGTTCATGTGCTACGCGCTGGCCGCGCTGGCGCTCGACCTGGTGTGGGGCTACACCGGCATCCTGTCGCTGGGCCACGCGCTGTTCTTCGCGCTGGGCGCCTACGCCCACGGCATGTACCTGATGCGCGCGATCGGCCGCGACGGCGTGTACGGCAGCGCGCTGCCCGACTTCATGGTCTTTCTCGACTGGCAGGAACTGCCCTGGTTCTGGGCCATGACCGACAGCTTCTGGTACTGCATGGCGCTGGTGGTGCTGGCGCCGGGCGTGCTGGCCTTCGTGTTCGGCTACTTCGCCTTCCGCTCGCGCATCAAGGGCGTGTATTTCTCGATCATCACCCAGGCCCTGGCGTATGCCGGCATGCTGCTGTTCTTCCGCAACGATACCGGCTTCGGCGGCAACAACGGCTTCACCGACTTTCGCCGCATCCTCGGTTACGATATCACGGCGCCAGGCACCCGCGCCGCGCTGTACCTGGCCACGCTGGTCTTCCTGGTCGGCGCGCTGTGCCTGTGCCGGTGGCTGGTCGCCTCGCGCCTGGGCCGGATACTGCAGGGCGTGCGCGACGCCGAGCCGCGCCTGATGTTCCTGGGCTACGACCCCTTGTGGTTCAAGCTATTCGTGTGGACCCTGTCGGCGGTATTGTGCGGCATCGCCGGGGCGCTGTACGTGCCGCAGGTCGGCATCGTCAATCCGTCCGAGATGTCGCCGGCGAACTCGATCGAGATGGTGATCTGGGTGGCGGTGGGCGGGCGCGGCACGCTGCTGGGGGCGATCCTGGGCGCATTCACCGTGAATGGCCTCAAGAGCTGGTTCACCGCCGCCTTTCCCGACCTGTGGCTGTTCGCGCTCGGCCTGCTGTTCATCCTGGTCACGCTCCTGATGCCGAAGGGCCTGCTCGGACTGCGCCTTCCGCGCCGGCGGCCGGCGCCGGCCGCGCACGAGGCGCCAACACTGGAGGAAGCGGCATGAGAGTCGCCCATGACGACACATTAGATGCCAGCCACGGCGCCATCCTGTACCTGGAGGATGTGAGCGTCAGCTTCGATGGCTTTCGCGCCCTGAACCGGCTGACGCTCGACATCTCGGTGGGCGAGCTGCGCTGCATCATCGGTCCCAATGGCGCCGGCAAGACGACGATGATGGACGTCATCACCGGCAAGACGCGACCGGGTTCGGGGCGCGTGTGGTTCGGCCAGCGCCACGACCTGGCCCTGCTCAGCGAACACCAGATCGCGCGCGCCGGCATCGGCCGCAAGTTCCAGCGCCCGACCGTGTTCGAATCGCATACGGTGTTCGAGAACCTGGAGCTGGCGCTCAGGATGGACAAGCGGGTGCGCGCCTGCCTGTTCGCGCGCCTCGATGGCGAACAGCGCGACCGCATCGGCGCGGTGCTGCGCCAGATCCGCCTCGAAGATCACGCCTGGCGCGCGGCCGGCCTGCTGTCGCACGGCCAGAAGCAGTGGCTCGAGATCGGCATGCTGCTGATCCAGGAGCCGGCGTTGATACTGCTCGACGAGCCGGTGGCCGGCATGTCCGATGCCGAGACCGCGCGCACCGCCGAACTGCTCGACGAGCTGCGCGGACGGCACTCGATCATGGTGGTGGAGCACGACATGGGCTTCGTCGCCGAGATCGCCCGCCAGGGCAAGGTCACGGTGCTGCACGAAGGCGCGGTGCTGGCCGAGGGCCGCATGGACGAAGTGCAGGCCGACGAACGTGTGATCGAAGTCTACCTGGGACGCTGACCATGATGCTGCAAGCCGATGACCTGAACCAGTACTATGGCTCTTCGCACACCCTGCGCGGCGTATCGCTGGCGCTCGCGCAGGGCCAGTGCCTGGCCCTGCTGGGCCGCAACGGCGTGGGCAAGACCACGCTGCTCAAATGCCTGATGGGCGTGCTGCCTGTTGCCTCCGGACGAGTCCGGCTCGCCGGCCGCGACATCACGCGCCTCAGCCCGCATGCGCGCGCCGCCGCCGGCATCGCCTATGTGCCGCAGGGCCGCGAGATCTTCGCGCGCCTGACGGTGGAAGAGAACCTGCGCATGGGCATGGCCGGCCTGCCGGGCCGCGCGGCACGCCACATCGATCCCGAGGTGTACGTCCTGTTTCCGGTATTGAAGGACATGCTGCGGCGGCGCGGGGGCGACCTGTCGGGCGGCCAGCAGCAGCAGCTGGCGATCGCGCGCGCGCTGCTGCAGCGCCCGCGCCTGTTGATCCTCGACGAGCCGACCGAGGGCATCCAGCCGTCGATCATCAAGGACATCGAGCGCGTGATAGGCCTGCTGCGCGCGCGCGGCGACATGGCGATCCTGCTGTGCGAGCAGTACTTCGACTTCGCCCATGCGCTGGCCGACCGCTACCTGGTGCTGTCGCGCGGCGCGGTGGTCGCGGCCGGCGCGCGCGCGACCATGGACAGCGACGAGGTCAGGCGGCACCTGGCGGTCTAGCGGACCGTCCTGCCGCCGCCGGACGCGACATCGCGAGCGAGGCCGCCGCCGTGCGCGTCTCGACGCCGAGCTTGGCGAATACGTGCTCGAGATGCTTGTTGACCGTGCGCGGACTGGTGCCGAGGATGTCGCCGATGTCGCGGTTGGTCTTGCCCTTGCTGACCCAGTGCAGCACCTCGGCTTCGCGCCGGGTCAGCGTGAATCCGGCCATCAGGCCCTGGACCTGGGCGGCGTCGGACTCCTCGCGCAGCACCATCGAGTAGCAGCCGCCCTCGAGCGCTTCGGCCAGTTCGAAGCCGAGGCGGCGCGTGCCCTGCGCCAGCACCAGCGGCGCCGGCTCCTGCCCCTGCTCGCGGGCGGCGACGGCCTCGCGCAGCCAGAGCGCCACGCGCGCCGGCATGCCGGCCCCGGCGCCCTCCGGGAACCAGGCCTGCAGCCACTGGCGCGCCAGCGGCGTCTGCCACGCGATGCGGCCGTCCAGGCCGGCCACCAGCACCGCGTGGCCGAAGGCGTCGAGCGCACTGCGCGCCTGGGTGACCAGGCTGGCGGTGCGCATGTGGGCGCCGATGCGGGCCAGCACTTCGCTCTGGCGCACCGGCTTGGTCACGTAGTCGGCGACGCCGGCCTGGAATGCGGCGAGGATGTGTTCGTCCTCGGTGAGGCCGGTCATGAACACCACGGGAATGGCGCGCGTGCGCAGGTCGGCCTTGAGCTGGCGGCAGACCTCGAAGCCATCCATGCCGGGCATCACGGCGTCGAGCAGCACGATGTCGGGCAGCAGTGCGCGCGCCCGCTCCAGCGCGGTGGCGCCGTTGTTGGCCACCACCACCGCGTAACCCGATTCGTCCAGCGCATCGTGCAGCACGGCGAGGTTGTCGGGGACGTCGTCCACCACCAGCACCACCGGGCCCGGTGGTCGTTCAATCGTTTGCGGCATGGGATTCTCCGGTGTCGATCAGGCGTGTCATGGCGTCGAGGTCGAGGCGGGCCGCATGCCCGCGCATCAGCTCGACGAAGTCGTGGTGCGCCGCGCCGAGCGCGGCGAGGCGATCCAGTTCGGCGCGCACGCCGCGCACGTAGCCGGCCGCGAGCTGGGCGCGCAGCGCGGCCAGTGCGCCAGGCGCAGGCGGGCGAGGCGGGGCGCTTGCGGTCGCGGGTGCGGGTGCGGGTGCAGGGGCGGCGCCGAGCCAGTCGAGCCGCAGGCGCCGTCCGATCCAGTCGAGCAGCTCGTCGACCTGGACCGGCTTGGTGAAGAAATCGTCGGCGCCGATGCCGGCCGGATTCGGCAAGCCCTTGTCGTAGGCGTTGGCCGAGACGATCGCGATCGGGGCCAGGCATCCGTGCTCGGTGCGCAGCAGGTGGCTGGTCTCCCAGCCGTCGATGCCCGGCATGGCGAGGTCCATCAGGATCAGGTCGGGGGCGAAGCCGGCCTGGCGCTGCAGGCATTCGGCGCCCGATGCCGCCTGGCCGACCACGAAGCCCAGCGGCGCCAGCAACTGGACCAGGAATTCGCGATCGTTGCGCTCGTTGTCCACCACCAGGATGCGGCGCCGGGCGCCGGCATAGCCGTGGCGCCGCGCTGGCGCATCGGTCTGACCAGTAGCAGGACTGTGCGCGTCGCCATGCACGCGCGGCAGGAGCAGGCGCACCGCGAACACGCTGCCGCCGCCGGCGCTTGGGCGCAGCGTCAGTTCGCCGCCCATCAGCTCGGTGAGCAGCTTGCTGATGGGCAGGCCCAGTCCGGTGCCGGCGCTGTCGCCGGCATTGCCCGCGCTGCCGCGCGTGAACGGCTCGAAGATGCTTTCCACCTCTTCGGGCAGGATGCCGGGCCCGGAATCCTCGACCTCGAAGTACGCCATGTCGCGCGCATAGCGCAGGCGGAACACGATCGCACCGCGCGCCGTGAACTTGACGGCGTTACCGAGGAGATTGATCAGGATCTGGCTGAGCCGCTTGCGGTCGGCCCGTACCAGCGGCGGCAGCACGCCGTCGCATGCATGGACGAAGGCCAGGCCCTTGCCGGCGGCCTGCTGCTCGAACATGCGCACCAGTTGGCCGATGAAAGCGTCGAAGCGGAGCGGGCGCATGTCGATGCTGAGCTTGCCGCCCTCGATGCGTGCGATATCGAGCGTTCCCTCGATCAGCGACAGCAGGTGTTCGCCGCTGCCGCGGATCACCCGGATCGCCTGGCGGCGGTGGTCGGGAATGGACGGGTCGTCGTCGAGCAGCTGGGCGTAGCCGAGGATGCTGTTGAGCGGGGTGCGGATCTCATGGCTGATGCCGGCGATGTAGCGGCTCTTGGCCTGATTGGCCTGGTCGGCCTGCTTCTTGGCCTGCTGCGCTTCTTCCTGCGCCACGCGCCGGCTCTGGCTGTTGAGCACCAGCCACCAGGCGATGATGGCGCTGACCAGCAGCAGCGCGCCGAACAGCTTCACGAACGCCAGCTGCAGCGGCGCCAGCAGGCGGACGTCGCCGCTCCTCGTCAGGGCGGCGGCTTCGTGCAGGTAGAGCGTGCCGAGGAGGGCGCCCAGGAACAGCACGGTGACCGTCATCAAGAGCAGGTAGTGACCGAGCCCGCCGCCCAGGTAGGGCCAGCTGGCGCGCGGCAGCAGCCAGCGCATGGCCGCCTGCCACTGCACGGCGATGCGCGCCTGGGGCTTGCAGGCGTCGTCGCAGCGGGCATCGAGGCAGCAGCACAGCGAGCAGATCGCGCCGCCGTAGGCCGGGCACTGCGCCATGTCCTCCGGTTCGTACTCCTTCTCGCAGATGCTGCACACGGTGCTGCGCGGCGGGTCGGTGTGCGGCTGGCGCGCCATGTAGTAGCGGCCGCGGGTGGCGTGGGCGATGACAGGTGCCGCGATGAAGGCGGTGGCGAGGGCGATGAAGGCCGAGAAGGCCTGGGCGGTGGCGCCGAACAGGCCGCCGAAGGCGGCGATCGACAGGACGGAGGCCAGCAGCATGGCGCCGACGCCGACCGGATTGATGTCGTACAGGTAGGCGCGCCGGAACTCGATGCCGGGCGGACTCACGCCGAGCGGCTTGTTGATCACCAGGTCGGCCACCACCGCCGCGATCCAGGCGATGGCGACGTTCGAGAACAGGGCCAGCACCAGGTCGAGCGCCTGGAACACGTTCATCTCCATCAGCAGCACCGCGATCAGGGCATTGAAGCAGGCCCAGACCACGCGCCCGGGATGGCTGTGGGTCAGGCGCGCGAAGAAGTTCGACCAGGCCAGCGAACCGGCATAGGCGTTGGTCATGTTGATCTTGATCTGCGAGACCACGACGAACAGCACGGTCGCCAGCAGCGCCGCGCCATGGCTGTCGAAGAACTCCCCGAATCCGGCCAGGTACATATGGGTTGGATTGACGGCATCGGCCAGGCTGGCGCCGCCCTCGATCGCCAGCAGGGCGAGCAGGGCTCCGGCCAGCATCTTGAGGATGCCGAGCACGATCCAGCCGGGACCGGCGACCAGCACGCCCAGGTGCCAGCCGAGTGTGGGCTTGCTTTGAGGCGGCATGAAGCGCAGGAAGTCGACCTGTTCGCCGATCTGGGTGATCAAGGCCACGCCGACGGCGGTCGCGGCACCAAAAGCGAGCATGTCGAAGCCGCCATGGCCGCCCTGTGCACCGCCGAAGTGCAGCAGCTCGGCCGGCAACTCCGGGCGCTTCACCAGGATCGCGATGAAGGGCAGGGCCATCAGCCCGAGCCAGAGCGGCTGGGTCAGCATCTGGATGCGGCTGATCAGGGTCACGCCATGCGTCACCAGCGGCACCACCACCAGCGCGCTGGCCAGGTAGCCGAGCCACAGGGGCAGGCCGAAGTACAGTTCGAGCGCATAGGCCATGATGGCCGCTTCCAGCGCGAACAGGATGAAGGTGAACGAGGCGTAGACGAAGGACGAGACGGTCGAGCCGATATAGCCGAAGCCGGCGCCGCGCGTGAGCAGGTCCATGTCGACGCCGTGGCGCGCCGCATAGTAGCTGATCGGCAGGCCGGTCAGGAAGATGATCAGCCCCACCGCCAGGATCGCCCAGAAGGCGTTGATGAAACCGTACTGCAGGGCGATGGTGCCGCCGATCGCTTCGAGCACCAGGAAGGAGATGGCGCCGAAGGCGGTATTGGCGACCCGGAACACCGACCATTTGCGAAATGCGCGCGGGGTAAAGCGCAACGCATAATCCTCGATGGTCTCGTCGGCGACCCAGGTATTGTAGTCGCGCCGGATCTTGACGATGCGCTGGACCGGCTGGGCGCCCGGCTTGCCGGGGTGTGGGGCGGATGCGCTCATGGGCGGAGGAATGGTGGGTTCTCCAACCCGGAACGCAATTTATGTGCCAGAACCCGGGCTACGGCCCGCCACGCGCCCGCTTCTTTATCGCCGCGTCAGAAGAAATACCGCAGCGATGCACCGCCGCTGGCCTCTGGCACCGTGGTGACCACCAGTCCGGCCGCCGTGCCATAGGCGATGTCGCTGGCGAACCTGTGCGGCTGCAGCGTCGCGAACAGCGCGCCCTGGAACTTGCCGATGTCGTAGGTCGCCTTGACGTCGTAGCGCACATAGGTCGGCATATCGCGTTCGTATAGCGGCGTGCCCATGTAGTAGGGATTGCCGGCCGTGACATACACGTCGCCGGCCAGCGTCAGGCGGCCCGGTCCCAGTGCGCTGCGGTACTGCACGCCGGCCTTCCAGGTATGCTCCGGCACCGACAGGCGGGCGCCGGCGCCGGGGGCCGGGTTGTCCAGGCGCGCGCGCAGGATGCGGCCATAGTTCAGGTAGGTACTGAAGGCGCTGCTGAACTGGTAGCGCAGGTCGAGTTCGACGCCGCGGCGGGTGGTCTGGCCCGAGGCCACGAACACGTCGGGCGCGGTGTTGACGATCTCGTCGTCGTTCTGGATGGTGTAGAACGCGCCGGACACGCTCAGGCCGTCGAGCGGCCTGGCGTTGAACCCGACATCGTGCGAGCGGACCCGGCTCGGATCGATGCCGGCGTTGATGCGTCCGCCCGCAGCGCCCAACGGTCCCAGGCTGCCGCTGGTGCTGATCTGCTCGGCGGCCGGCGAGCGAAAGCCCTGCGCGATATTGGCGTACAGTTCCAGGTCGGGCGCGACGATCCAGATCGCGCCGTACTTCGGCGTGATCACCGAACCCTTGTAGCCGGTCGACGCGGCCGGCAGCTTGAGGTTGACCAGGTCGTAGTCGAAACGGTCGTAACGCGCGCCGCCATGCAGCTTGACGGTGGGCAGTACCCGGTACTGGCCCTGCACGAACACGCCGTAGGTCAGCAGGTCCAGGTCCTGGTTGTTGACGTAGTTGGCGGTCGGCTGGCGTTCGCGGTACTGCTGGCGATACGCGTCGCCCTTGTCCTTGCGCGCCTCGGCGCCCAGCGTCAGCACGGCGGCGTCGCCGAAGGCCCAGGTGTTGCCGCCGCGCGCGCCGTAGATGCCGCGGTCGTCGTAGCCGTAGGTGTGCTGGGTGGTGCTGGTCTGGATCGCGCGGCTGCGCTCGAAGTCCTCGGCGTAGGCGGTGGCGAACCAGCCGGCCTCCCCGGATGCCGGGCGGCGGTTGAACACCAGGGTCTTGCGCTGCGCGGCGCCGAAGCCGGGCAGGTCGTACATCGTCGAATGCGGATCGAGCCCGGCCTGCATGGCCGGCAGCGACAGGTAGCCGGCGCCGGCGGAGTCGGACTTGTAGTACGTGGCGCGCAGGCTGTAGACGCCGTCGCCGATCGTGGTCGACAGTTTCCAGAACAGGTTGCTGCGATCGGTAAAGGCGCCGTGGCGGAAGCCATCGAGGCTGTAGCGGTCGGCCACGACCAGCGAGCGCAGCTTGCCATGCTCGCCCGAGAGCACCAGCGAGCCACGCCGCCCGCCATAGCTTTCCACGGTCACCGTGGCGCTCGAGGGCGTGGCGGCGCCGCCTTCGCGGGTGCGGATCGCCACCGCGCCGGCGCGGTTCTGGTCGCCAAACAGCGCCGAGACCGGTCCCTTGATGACGTCGATCGTGTCGATCATGTCGCCGGTCATCCACTCGAGAAATGCCGGGCCGTGGCCGGCGCCGCCCTGGCTGGACGGGATGTTCTGCGGCACGCCGTCGATGTAGATCGAGGTGTCGGCGCCGTGCGTGCCCTGGGTGGCGAAGCCGCGCATGCGAAAGCCGTTGCCGGTGTCGCCCTGGTCGATATTGTTGGCGACCACGCCTGGCACGCGCCGGAACACGTTCGAAATATCGCGTCCGATGTCCAGCGTGGCGAGGTCTTCCGACGTCACCGTGGTGACGCCGCCGGGCAGCGACCTGGCGCCGGTGCCGGGCGCCAGGCGCTCGTCCTCGCTGCGCTGCCCCTTCACTTCGACGACCTGGGCCGGGTCGGCGGACGCGGCGGCGGCAATGTCTTCCGCCAGCGCCGGCGCGGCCAGCGCGCAGGTGAGCATGACGGCATGCGGAATCGCGCGCACGTGCAGATTGAGGTCGTTGACGACGGTGCGCTCGCCGTAGCGTTTGGTCAGGTGGTCGATTCTGATCATAGGGGTGTGATGGTGAAGGCGGGGCGCCGGGATGCGGGAATCGGAGACGCACAAGGGCCGTCAGGACGATGTGCCTCCTTAATGAGAATGATATCTCATTATCAAAAATGTGTAAATGTGCTGCTCCGTCGCGGACGGGCGAGGGGAGGGCAGGGCCATCGGAACACGTTGCAACGATGGTCCGTCATGATGTGACCGCTGGAGTATCGACGTTAACGGCGCCGGTCTTTCAGCCGCTCGCCAACCACACGCCGTAAAATGCGGTCTTGATCCACCACGTATAAAACATCACATGGAAACCATCGACCAGCGTTACCTCGTCCAGCAAAAAAAACGCACCGAGGAAGGAAAGCCGCCCGTATTCGCCAAGGTAATGCGCAGCAAAGAGGGCAAGTTCGAAGGCGTGTCCTTTATCAGAAACAAAGAAAAGGCCACCGTCATGACGGTGGCCGACGCTCAGGAAGTCATCGACTGGGCCGCCAGGAAGAAAGGCAACGCCCACGAATACGACACCAGGATCATCTGCGTTGGACAGTAGCCGGGGATCCGGCGGCATGCGTCAACCGGGCATCCCCCCAGGTCGCCACCACAGGCGATGCATCGGCTGCCTGTGATCCTCGCACCACGAGTTCAATGAGCTTGACGCCGCGCACGTCCGCCTTCAACAGCGGCGCCCTGGCGCCAAACGCCACCGGCGCGCTTTCGGCCAACAGCTTTCCATCGCCATACACGTAGAAGCGCACGGGCTGCCGGGTGTCTTCGGTCGAATCGTCCACGCCGACAGAAGCCGTCAACTGCGCATGGCTGCCATCGTTCTTCACCTGGAGCCGCGAATTCGACAGTACGCCGAGCCCCGACTCGAATACCTGTCCCGCCACCTGCAGGCTCTGGCCATACGGCGTCGTATCCGCCTGCGCGCCGCCCCAGCCCGCGTACTGGGGACGCGAGCCGCCGGAGCGGGTGCTCGACCATGGGTCGATCATGCGGTGGACGGTCGGATCGAGTTGCGGTTGACGGGCGCCGTCGACGGCGACGTTGACCGAGCCGGGGATTTCCGACAGATAGACGCCGTTTTCCAGTTGCCGCTTGCCGGTCGCCTCGAACACGAGCGTCTCGTGCGGCGCGAGCGTGAACGCCTTCTCGCCGGTGAAGGTCGTGCTCTCCTTCGACCACAGGTCGCGCAGCAGGACCGGTGCGCTGTCGGACAGTTTCAGGTGACTTGCCAGCAGGGTCACCGGCGCCGGCGAGGCGCCGCGGTTGAACAGCGCCACTGCCTTGCGCTCACCAATGCCCAGCGTCTTGACGATGATCTGCGCATCGTCGGAATCATAGGCGATTACGCCCTGGTGGCCCGCCTTGTCCTGGTTCAAGGCGACCACGTCCGCGTTGCCCAGCACTCCGAGGAAGGATGCGGGGCCATTGCGCAGGTCATAGCTGATCAGGAGCGGCGCATTGATCATCGCCCACAACGAGAAATGCGAACGCACTTCGACCGGGTTGGCGGCATCGAATGCGCCGTGGCCGATGTGCAGGATGTCGGGATCGTTCCAGTGGCCGGGGCCGGCGTACAGCGCGCGCTTGGCCGCGCTGTCGAAGTTGTGCAGCATGCTGGTCCAGCTCGGCGTGATGTCGGCGCTGGTGCGCCACAGGTTGCCGACATCCTTGCCCCAGGTGCGCACGTTCGCCATGCCCCAGGCGCAGATCGACAGCACATAGTCGTTGTTCGGCCGCGCCTCCTTGAGCGCCGCTGCGACGTCTTCGTAGCGGGCGCGCACGGCCTTGACGTCGGTGCGGTTGATCGAGCCGCGTTCGATCAGGGGCGGCGCCGCGCGGTAGTCCTGTTTCTTTACCAGGTCAGAATCCGGCAAGAAGTCGGCCAGCCCGCAGGCGTCGATCTTGATGTAGTCGAAGCCCCATTCCTTGAAGTACAGGTTGATGTCCTGGGTGACGTGGCCTTCCAGTCCCACCTCGCGCTCGGCGGTCGTGCCCTGCGGCAGGTTGGGCGAATGCAGGTCATAGGCTTGCGAACAGGCGTTGCGGCCGATGTCGGTGTAGATGCCGGCCTTCAGTCCCATCGCATGCAGCTTGTCGGTGAATGGCTTGAAGCTGGTGCCGGCAGGTCCACCGGTGGCTGCCGAGGGAAAGATATTGGTGCGGATCTGCAGCCGGCCATCGCCGGTGCGGCGCTTCAGCCACCAGCCGTCGTCGATGTTGACGTGCTGGTAGCCGAGCCTGGCGAGGCCGCTGTCGACCAGCGTCTGCGCGGCGCCGAGCACCTTGCCTTCGTCGACTTCGGTGCGGAACGCGTTCCAGCTGCTCCAGCCCATCGGCGGCGTGCTGGCGCTGCCGCTGGTGGCGCCTTCCCAGCGGCCCGCCGGGGCCAATGGATCGCCGGGGGAGCTGGCATGCGCCGGCGTGAACAACAAGGTGAGCGTGGCAGCCAGGCTACCACAAACGATTTTCCATGCCATGGGTTGGCCTGCTCCGGTCCAGCGTTTTTGCATGCAC
The DNA here is from genome assembly GCF_000315425.1 of Massilia timonae CCUG 45783. Classification (GTDB taxonomy): domain Bacteria; phylum Pseudomonadota; class Gammaproteobacteria; order Burkholderiales; family Burkholderiaceae_D; genus Telluria; species Telluria timonae. The sequence goes on from NZ_JH992923.1 coordinate 716,204, forward strand.
ATCTCCTGCTCGTGTCGAAGGCGGGGCAGGGCACATCCTGCCCCGTGCCGCATCAGAATTTCAGGCTCGCGCCCAGGGTGATGGAGCGACCGTAGCGGTAATAGCCGTTTGGCAGGCTGACGATGCCGTTGGTCAGCTTGGGCGCCTGCTCCGCATCGGTGAGGTTGTTGCCTTCGATGCTGATGCGTAGCGACTTGTTCACCTCGTAGGCGATCTGGGCGGTCACCCACGTCATCGAGTTGGCCATCTCGTTGAAGCCGGAGCCGATCACATTGGTGGCGGTGACGAAGGAATCGGTGTAGTCGGCCGTGGTGCTCATGCTCCATGGGCCGCGCTCGTACAGGATGCCGAACGAGGCGGTCGCCGGTGCGATGCCCTCGAGCGGGCGTTCGACGCCGCCTACCCAGCTCTTCGACAGGTTGCGCGTGTATTGCGCACGCACGCCGAAGCCGTTGTCGAACAGGTGCTGCAGGCCGATCTCCATGCCGCGCGCCTTGGCGCTGTCACCGTTGATGGGGCGCTGCACGTTGAACAGGCGCCCGCCGGGCGCGCCGATGTCCTGGCCCGTCAGCCAGAGGTTGGTGATCTGGTTCTTGATGTTCTTCTGGTAGACGGCGAAGGTCAGCGCGGAGCTCCTGGCGTAATACCATTCCAGCGACACGTCGGCTTGGCGCGCGGTGTACGGCTTCAGGTCGGCATTGCCGCCGTAGATCTGCGTGAAGTCGCCCCAGGAGATGCTGGCGGTGGTGCTGGACGGCGCCAGCTTGTCGACCGAAGGACGCGCCATCGTCTTGGCGGCGCCGAGGCGCAGCTGCAGATTGTCGGTGAGCGAATAGGTGAAGTTACCCGACGGCAGGGCGAAGGTATAGCTGGCGTCCTGGCGCACGACCGACGGATCGGCGTAGACGGCGGTGAAGTTGAACGCGCCGTTCTGGATGATGTCGTTGATCTTCGCGTCCCAGGCCTGGGCGCCGGTCCTGGTGCGCACGAGGCGCACGCCGACGTCCGCGAACCAGCGTTCGCCGGACATGTCCGCCTGCACGAAGGCGGTCGAGGTCTTTTCTTCCACGCGGTAGCTTTCCAGCGGGTTGAAGGCGGGCGCCGACAGGGTCGAGCTGTAGACGCCGCCGCCCGGACGCGGCTGGCCGTCGAGGCCGGCCAGCGCCTGCGCATAGCTGTTGACGTCGAAACCGAGGAAGCTGCGCGGGAAGTTGCCGCTCACGCCAGACAGGAAGCCGCCAGGGCTCAAGGTCTGGTTGATGACGTTGCCGCCGAGGGACCCCACGTTGACCGCGTTCTCGCCGGAGTAGTGATCCTGGCCCGCATTGAAGGCGTTGTTGATCATGTCGCGCGACTTCTTGCGGTTGGTCTGGCTCAGGCCGAACTTCAGGTTGTCGATGTTAAAACGGTCCACCTTCCAGTCGGCGTCCAGCGTCGCGCCGCCGATGCGGTCGTCGATGTTGTCGCCCGTGCGGCTGTAGAAGTGGGTGTTGAAATCGCTGGCGCTGAACAGGCCCTGGGCCAGGCCGGTCTGCAGGTCGCGGCCATCGGCCAGGGTGGTCGTCACGTCGGGCACGGCGGCGCCGGTGAGCCGGATGCGCGTGGCGTTGGGCTGGTTCATGCGCAGCACGACATAGCTGTCGTTGCCGCCGGAGTCGCGCTTCGACGTCGACAGGTAGACGTCGCCGGCCACCTTCAAGGTCGGCGACACCTTCCATTCCGCCCTGGTGCCGACCATCGCGGTGTCCACCACCCGGTACTCGGTCTTGTTCAGGACCTCCGGGTTGAGGCGCAGCTCGGGGTCGGTGCTGTCCAGGGTCAGGTCGGTCACCACGCCGTTGGAGACCTTCATGTCGGACCAGCGGCCCGGCGCGTAGAGCGGATAGTACGACAGCTGGTAGCCGACCTGCGGCGAGTCGAGCCGGGTCTTGAAGCCGTCGAAGATGACTTTCACGTCATTGGTGGGCCGCCACTCCACCTTGCCCGACAGCGCCAGGCGTTCTTTCTTCTCCATGATGGAACCGAAGCGGAACTGGCCCGGCCCGACCAGGCCTTCCTCGTCGGGGTCGAGCATGCCGTTGCCGTTGGGGTCGATGGCGCCGCCCCAGGCGTTGCCTCCCTCCCAGAACTGGCTCGGGTCGCTCGGGATGGCGTTGCGCGTCCAGCCGCCATCGTTGCCGGCCGTGTCGGTGCGCACGTCGCGTTTGGCATACACGAGGCCGAGCAGCACGCCGACCTTGTTGTCGAAGGTGTTGCTGTAGGTGCCCGACAGCTTCTTGCCGTTCAGGCTGCTCATATCGTTGTGGTCGCCCTCCAGGCGCAGCAGGCCGCGCTGGCCTTTCTGGTCGAACGGGCTGGCCGAGCGCAGGTTGACGAGGCCGCCGATGGCGCCTTCGATCAGCTGCGCCTGGGTCGACTTGACGACGTCGGCGCCGCTGATGACGTCGGCCGGCAGCACGTCGTAGGCGAAGTAGCGGCCCGCGCTGTCGGTGCCCAGCAGGCGGCCGTTGAAGGTGGTGATCGTGTAGTCGGGGCCGAGGCCGCGGATGCTGACCTTCTGGCCTTCGCCGCCGGCCGTGCGCGAGATCGACACGCCGGTGATGTGGCTGAGCGAGTCGGCCACGTTGTTGTCGGGGAAGCGTCCGAGCTCGGTCGCGCTGATGCTGTCCTGCACGACAGCCGAGTTGCGCTTGAGCGCCAGCGACTGTTGCAGGCTGGCGCGGGTGCCGGTCACGACGACCTGCTCGACCTTGTCGGATTCGAGCGGGGCGGCATCCGACTGGGCGCGGGCGGGCGCCGCGAGGGTGGCCAGGGCGAGCAGGCAGGCAGAAGTGAGCGGATTCAGCGCAAAGCGGGCATGGCTGGCGGCGTGAGAACGGAATTGCAGATGAGAACTCATTAAACGCTTCCTTTTTTATAGGTTTGTTGGAGCAGCACGGGCGATGCCGGGCACACGGGAAGGCTGTCCGGTTGCGGTCACTACCTGTCTCGGCCGGCGTGCGGACGAGTTATCGTGGGTTGATTCGTTCTTTCGTTTGGTTTCGTATGGTTTTCGCTTTGCGATACGGGTTTCGCTTCTGGACACATCGAAAGCGCGCCACGGTGCGCAATCCGTATGACGTTATTTAGTCTATAGCGAAATTCCGGGCATGACAAAGTATCTTTCGATCTTTTTCGAATTGCTTGTTGTATCGGTGTTAAATCGGTATTTGGCTTTCGATTCGAAAGCGGGTGGTCCGGGGCGGTCGCCGGTGCGCGATGGTGCGCGGGTCAGCGCTTGCGCAGCATTCCCGCCAGCGCCTGTGCTTCCAGCGGTCGCGCGCACAGGTAGCCCTGGTAGGCCTGGCAGCCGTTCGCGAACAGGAAGTCGCGCTGGTCCTCGGTTTCCACGCCTTCGGCCAGCACCTTCAGGCCAAGGCTGGCCCCCAGGGCGATGATGGTGCGCGCGATCACCGCGTCGTTCGGATTCGTGGTCAGGTCGAGCACGAAGGAACGGTCGATCTTGAGCATGTCGAGCGGCAGCCGCTTGAGGTAGGCCAGCGACGAATAGCCGGTGCCGAAATCGTCGATCGCAAAGGTCAGGCCGTGGGCCTTGAGGGCATTGATCTTGCCGATCGCGTCTTCGATGTCGTCCAGCAGCGAGCCTTCGGTGATCTCGAGCTTGAGCTTGCGCGGATCGGCGCCGCTCGGGCCGAGGCAGCCGAGCACCTGGGCCACGAAGGCCGGATGGTGCAGCTGGCGCGCGCTGACGTTGACGGAGATTTCCAGGTGCGCCGTTTCCGCCTGCCCGGCCCAGTCGGACAATTGGCGGCAGGCGCGTTCGAGCACCCAATGGCCGAGTGGAAGGGCCAGCCCGGTCTCTTCGGCGAGCGGGATGAATTCCACCGGCGAGACCGTGCCCCGCTTGGGGTGACGCCAGCGCACCAGGGCTTCGACGCCAACGATGCGGCCGTCGCGCTCGACCTGCGGCTGGTAGTGCAGGAAGAACGCATGGTCGCGCAATCCCGCGCGCAGGTCGTTTTCGAGCGTCAGGCGCGCCGCGGCGGCGGCTTGCAGGGAAGGATCGAAGAAGCGGACGGTGCCGCGTCCGGCCGCCTTGGCACGGTACATCGCCAGGTCGGCGCGCCTGAGCAGGTCGCCGGCATCGACGGCGTCGTCAGAAAAAACGGTGATGCCGATGCTGGCGCCGAGCTGCAGCCAATAGCCGTCCAGCTGGACTGGCTGGTTCAGCAGGTAGTTGATGCGTTCGCCTTCATGCTTCGCCTGGGCGCACGCCTGCTCCTTGTCGGCGGGCAGATTTTCCAGCAGCACGCCGAACTCGTCGCCGCCGAAGCGGGCGGCGACGACGTCGCTGGGAAGGCCGGCGACCAGCCGTATCGCCATCTGCTGCAGCAAGCGGTCGCCGACGGCGTGGCCGAGCGTCTCGTTGAGCGTCTTGAAATTGTCGAGGTCGATCAACAGCAGCGCCTTGCGCCGCGCATCGCCCCCTGTGTCGCTGCGCGCGGCGGCCAAGGCAGCCTCCAGGCGCTCGGTCAGGAACGCGCGGTTGGGCAGTCGAGTGAGCGTATCGTGGAAGGCAAGGTAGCGGATGTGGAGGTCGGCCGCATGCCGTTCGGATACGTCGATCACGGCGCCCACCACGCGCAAGGCCGTGCCGTCGCCGTCGCGCAGGATCTGCGCCCGGTCGTGCACGTGGGCCACGCTGCCGTCCTTGCGGATGAAGCGGTAATCGTCGCTCCAGTGGACGTCGCTGCCGCCATGGAGCGCATGGTCGAAGCGCGCGATCACGCGCTGGCGGTCGTCAGGATGGATGCGGTCCATCCACAGGGAGAGCGAAGCCTGGAATTCATCCGGCGCGTAGCCGAACAGCTCATGCAGGCTGGCGCCGAACCACAGGGTGTCGGTGCGCACGTCGAGATCCCAGATCGCGTCGCTGGTGACGCGGGCGACGATGCGCAGCCGTTCCTCGCTCTGGCGCAGCGCATCCTCGGTCAGCTTCTGCAGCGTGATGTCGCGCATATAGACTGCCAGCCCGGTCTCGGACGGATAGGCGCGCACTTCGCAATACAGCTGGAGCGCGGCGTGGAAGTCGTCGAAGGCGACCGTGCAGCGCTCGCGCATGGCGCGCCGCAGTTCTTCCCGCGCCGGCGGCGCGCCCAGTTCGGGAAACTCATCCCACAATACCTTGCCCAGCAACCCGGCGCGCGGCCGCCCGAACAGCTGCTCGGCTTCGCTGTTGAGGTAGGTGAAGCGCCATTCGCGGTCGACCGTGTAGAAGACATCGGTGATGCTCTCGAGCGTGGCGCACAGGCGCCGCGCCAGGCGCACGTTGGCCTGCTCGGCCGTGTGCCGTTCGGTCACGTCCTGCACCGAGCCGTAGTAGGCCGGTTCGCCGTCTCTTCCGTGCATCAGGTCGCCGCGCGCATGCACATGGCGCACCGCGCCGTCCGGCCATACCACGCGGTGTTCCATGTCGAGCGGCGTGCCGTACTGCAGGGCGTGCGCGATCTGGGCCTCGACGCTGTGCTGGTCGTCGGGATGCACGCGCGTGAACAGTGTCGCGAAGTCGGGATCGGGCGCGTCGGCGCAGATGCCGAACAGGGTGCGCATTTCATCCGAGACATACAGGCGCCGGTCCCGCACGCGCATCTCCCACAGGCCGACCTGGGCCACGCGCTGGAGAAAGTCGAACCGGTCTCCCAGCGTCGAACGTGGTGCCAGGGCGGGTCTGGTTGTCGGAGGAGGCATGGCGCAGCAGTCCGGGGCGTTGCGAACGCGACTGCGGAAAGCCTGGCGATATCGAGGGCAAGATCGGGCGCGGCGTCGAAGGCGGCGCGTGCGCGTGCGGCAGTCGAAAAGACACCTCCTTGTATCATCCCCGGCCATGCCGTGCAAGCGACGCTCCGATTCCCGGGCGCCGGAACGGCGAGGCCCCGCGCGCACGGTCGCCAGTGCCGCGTGTTGTAAGATTTGCATGTACATTTGTACGAATCTTCATTGCTGGGTTACAATACGCTTTTCTGCCGCCAGTCATGGCCAGGCATTCATCAATGTTTCCCCCCAATCGATGCGGCGCCGGGCGCGCGTGCAGGCATGGGGCGCGTTGAGCAGCGTTCGAGATCGCTGTCTTGTCCGGATCGACCCCATGCGCCAGGCAGGGCGCCCTGTGCGGCGTCGTCGCCGTGAAAGGCGACCCTGGTCCTGTATTCTCTGAACGATGACGTCATCGGCCTGGCCGTGTCACGCATCGGGGGTAATCGCAGGCCGCTTCGACCTCGGGAACTTACGTCGCGCGTCACATGTCGCCGATATCAAGCTCTGCTGCGCCGTCAATAGGCCGTAGGCCCGGGATTCCTCGTCCATTGCGCCACCGCCGGCCCGACGCCGGCCGTTGGGCGCCGATCATCACTCAGGAAATCTACGTGAACAAGTACTACACCATTACCCCGCAAGACCTCGATTCGCCAATGGCGGCATTGGCCGCGCGCATGAAAACGACGACGGCGACCGGCCTGTGCGCCGCCCTGGCCGGCATCGCGGTGCTCGCGTCCGGCCATGCGCATGCCCAGGAGGGCGACGCGGAAATCGCGAGCGCACAGGAAACGGCGAAGTCGCCGCTGACGATCGGCGGCGCGATCCGCTTCAATTACGGCCACAAGAGCTGGGACGACGAGCGCCGCAGCGGTTTTGTCGGCCTCGACACGGCGCGCCTGGACGTCAACTACGATGACGGCCGGATGATCGGCTCGGCCCAGTACCGCTACAACCGCTACCCCAAGGGGCAGGGCGACTACTGGCAGCATTTCCTGCGCCATGCCTGGGGCGGCGTGCGCTTCGACGACAAGAGCGAACTGCACGTCGGCCTGGACAGCAATCCCTTCGGCCTCCTGCCGTTCGCCTCGAACAACTTCTACGAGTCGATCGCCTTCTACGCCGGTTTCGAAGACAAGTACGACCTCGGCGTGAAGTACATCAGCCGTCCCGGTCCGGTCGAATGGCAGCTGGCCTTCTTCCCGCGCGATGGCGGATCCTACGGCGGCGGCAGCAATACGGCCGGCGCCTCGAACCGGTATTCCTACAATATCGTCAAGGATGACGACGAGCAGGGCTACGGCACCGGCCAGACCGACAGCGAGCGCAACACCCTGGTCGGACGCGTGGTATGGAACCTGGGGACGGAGCGCCGCCACGAGTTCGGCTTTTCCGGCCTGACCGGCGAGATCGACAATGGCCGCGGAACCGACACCCACCGGTACGCCGGGGCGGTCCACTATCGCGGCAACTATGGTCGCGTCAACGTGATGCTGCAATCGATGCGCTACCGCTACCGCACCGCGCACGGCCCCGAACAGACCTATGGCGGACTGGACCCGAACAGCTTCGTCCTGGTCGGCGGCTTCGGTTATCCATTCCCCGTCGCCTCCGCGGGCGACATCCATATCGCCAACGTCAGCTACGACATCCCCGGCAGGATCGGCCCGTTCAGCCAGTTCAAGGTTTACAACGACTACAGCGTGCTGAAAAAGCGCAGCGGCGCCTACCGCGACTCGGTGCAGAACGTGACCGGGATGAGCTTCGCGGCCGGGAAGTGGTCGTTCTATGCCGACCTGATGATCGGCAAGCACCACCCCTATATCTCGCCCGATCTCGGCGGCCTCGCCGCGACCTCGTCCGAACATCAGGGGTTCACGCGCCGGATCAATCTTCAGGCCGGCTATTACTTCTGACGCTGTCGGTCGGGGTCGTCCTCGCCGCAACCCGCGGTGCATCCAGTCGTTGTAACCATTAATGCAAATGAGTATAATTCTCATTTGCATTGACATCACTGACTGGACCCGCTCATGACCAAGCTTCGCCGCTCGCCCTCCATCCGTACCACCCGCCAATCACCCCTGTCGCTGCTGGTCGGCCGCGCATGGAGCACCGTGTTCGTCGCCGCGCCCGTCGCCCTGCTGGCCGGCGCCGCGCACGCCCAGGAAAGCGGGGCGCCGCAGATCGAGCAGGTGCTGGTGACCGGCGCCCGCACGCTCGACGAGGCGCCCTACATGAACGGCGGGGTGGCGCGTCGCGGCGGCCTCGGCGTGCTGGGCGCGGGCGACATCATGGACTCGCCGTTCAGCACCACCAACTACACCTCGCAGCTGCTGGAAGACCAGCAGGCGCGCACGCTGGCCGACGCGGTCGTCAACGAAGCCTCGGTGCGCGTGCAGACCTCGACCTCGGGTTTCAGCGATGACTTCCAGATCCGCGGTTTCAATGTGGGCAGCGGCGACGTCGGCGTGAACGGCCTGTACGGGCTCAGTTCCGGCAACCGCATGCCGGCCGCGATGATGGAACGCGTCGAAGTGCTGAAAGGCCCGGGCACGCTCATGTATGGCATCAGCCCTGGCGGCAGCATCGGCGGCAACATCAATATCGTCACCAAGCGCGCGGGCGACGAGCCGCTGACCCGCGTCACCGGCACTTTCGAGAGCAAGTCGATCTTCGGCGCCCACGTGGACGTCGGCCGCCGCTTCGGCGACGCCGGCGAATGGGGCGTGCGCTTCAATGGCGTCTACCGCAAGGGCGACAACACGCTCGACGCCAGCCAGACCGAATTCGGCCTGGCCGCGCTGGCGCTCGACTACCGTTCCTCGACGCTGCGCTGGGTGGTCGACGCCTATGCCCAGCGCGAGGACACCGACGGCTTTCGCGGCCAGTCCAGCTTCCGGCCCAACGTGACGCGCATTCCGGCCGCGCCGTCGGGCCGGCGCGCGATGTATCCGGGCGTCGAACTCACGATGCGCGATTCGACCGTCTCGTCGCGGATCGAATACGACCTCGCCCCGAACCTGATGCTGTACGCCGCCGCCGGCTACCACTACGGCGCCAGCGAGCAGGACTTTCCATCCGCGCGCGGCCAGGATGCGATCGACATGGCGGGCAATCTGCGCATCAGCAACGCCTGGTACGATGCCGCCACCCGCAACAAGACCGCCGAGGTGGGCGCCCGCGCCACCGTCGAAGGGCTGGGCGTGAAGCACCTGTTCACCGTCTCGGCCTCGCGCCTGGAGCAGGAAACCGGCAGCTTCTACTTGTCGGCGCCGGCCGCCACGGCGGTGAATTCGAACATCTATCATCCGGTTGCGCTGCCGGTCATGAGCGGCGAACGCCAGTCGCCCACCAAGACCTCGGGCACCGAGCTGTCCAGCGTCGCGCTCACCGATACCTTGTCCTTCCTCGACGACCGCCTGCTCGTGACCGGCGGCGTGCGCAAGCAGAAGGTGGTCGCCAGGAACTTCACGCCGGCCGGCGTCGGCACCACCTCGTACGACGAGAGCGCGACCTCGCCGCTGGTCGGCATCGTCGTCAAGCCCATGGCCAACGTGTCGGTGTACGGCAACTTCACCTCGGGGCTGACCCGCGGCAGCACGGCGCCGCTCGGCACGGCGAACGTGGGCGAGGTGTTCGCTCCGTATAAATCGAAGCAGTACGAGGCCGGCGTGAAGCTCGAGCAGGGCAAGCTCCTGAGCGGCATCTCCGTGTTCCAGATCGATCGTCCGAACGCCGTCACCGATCCGGTCACCACGATCTACAGCATGGACGGCAACCAGCGTAACCGCGGCCTGGAACTGTCGGTCATGGGCGAGGTCGTGCGCAACCTGCGCCTGATGGCCAGCGCGACCTTCTATGACGCCGAACTGCAGAAAACCGCGGGCGGCGTGAACGAGGGCAACGACGCCAACGGCGTGCCGAAGCGCGCCCTGAGTGCCGGCCTCGACTGGGATCTGGACGCGGTGCCAGGCCTGAGCTTCAACGCGCGCGCCATCCATACCTCGGACATCCCGTTCAATGCCGCCAACACGCTGCACCTGCCGTCGTGGACCCGGCTCGATATCGGCGCCCGCTACCGCACCAGCGTGATGGGCCGGCCGGTCATCCTGCGCGCCAGCGTCGAGAACGTCGCCGACAAGGCGTATTGGCTGGCCAACGGCACCTTCGCCACTGCGGCCGCGGCGCGCACGGCGCTGGTGTCGGCGCAGTTCGATTTCTAGGCGCGTCAGCGGGTCAGCGCCGCTGGCGCTCCCCGCGGCGGCCGTCGTCGCTGAAATTGCGCTTGCGCAGCGCGGTGACGAAGGCGTCGTTGATGGCGCCGAGCGAAGAAGGCTTGCGCACGAACTGCACCTTCAGGTCCTGCAGCCGTTCGGGCGACAGCATGTAGCCGCTGGTGAGCACCACCGGCAGCGCCGGATGGCGCTCGGCCAGCCAGCGCGCCAGCTCGATGCCGTCCATCTCTCCCGGCATCATCACGTCCGAGAACACCAGGTCGACCTCCGCCAGGTCGCAAGCGATCGCGGCAGCGGCGCCCGTGACCAGGCGCACTTCGACGCCCAGCGACTGCAGCAGCGCGCCGGTCGCGTCGGCCACGTCGGGGTCATCCTCGACGTACAGCACGCGCAGGCCGCTCAGGCCGTCGGCGCGCAGGGCGGATGGATCGATGCCGGGGGGCGCGGCCTGCTCCTCGCTGCGCGGCAGCAGGATGCCGATCGTGGTGCCGACCGGATCGCGCCGGATGAAGGCCAGGCCCTGGCTCTGGATGGCGAAGCCGTAGACCTGCGACAGTCCGAGCCCGGTGCCCTTGCCCATCGGCTTGGTGGTGAAGAAGGGCTCGAAGGCCTGGCGCGCCGTCTCCTCGCTCATGCCGTGGCCGTCGTCGCTGACGAGCAGGCCGACGAAGTCGCCGGCCAGGTGGCCGCCTTCCGGCAGCGCGGGGTCGGGCAGGGTCCAGTTGCGCGCCGCCAGCGTCAGCACGCCGCCGTCCGGCATGGCGTCGCGCGCATTGCCGGCGACGTTCAGCACCGCCGCGTCGAGTTGGGCCGGATCGACCACCACGCGCCACAGGCCGGGCGCGACGTCGCTGCGCAGCTCGATGCCAGGGCCCAGCGTGCGCAGGATCATGTCCGAGGTCGCGCGCAGCTGCGCGCGCAGGTCGACCGCGACGCTGGCCAGCGGCTGGCGGCGGGCATAGGCCAGCAGCTGCTGGGTCAGCGACGAGCCGTGGCCGGCGGCGCGCCGGATGCCGTCCAGCGCGCGCGTCACGCGCGCGTCAAGGCTGTTCGCCAGCAGCATGCGCAGCAGGGTCTCACTGCCGGCCACCACCTGCAGGATGTTGTTGAAGTCATGGGCGATGCCGCCCGTGAGCTTGCCGAGCGATTCCAGCCGGCGCGCCTCGGCCAGCGCCTGTTCGACCCGGCGCCGCTCGAGCACCTCGCGCTCTAGCGAAGCGGTGCGCCGCGCCACCGTCGCCTCGAGTTCGCCGGCATGGCCGGCCAGCTGCGCCAGCTGGTCGCGCACGGCGAACTGCAGGCGCCGCGTGCGCAGCGCCGAACGCAGCGCCATCGCCAGCGCCAGGCGCGCGGTAGGACGGATGAGCAAGGTCACGTTGCCGAGTTCGCCGAGGCGCCGGAAGCGGCCGTCGTCGACCTCGCGGCTGTCGGCGTCGGCCAGCACCAGGATCGGCAGGTCGGACCACGCCGGCTGGCGGCGCAGCCGGTCCGCGAGGTCCTGCAGCGCGCAGCGCGCCAGGCCTTCTTCGGTGATGACGACGGCGAGCGCGCCGTCGCCCAGCGCGGCGTAGAATTCAAGAGCGTCGGCGCAGGTCCTGGCCGCCACGCCCTCGTGCTCGACGATCGCGCGCAGGGCGGCGGCGTCGCCCGCCAGCGGGGCGAACACCACGACCGCTTGTGTCGCCTCAGGCGCCAAGGGCCGCCACCCCGATGTCGTCGTCCTTGCTCTGCACCCGATCACCGATGCGGATGCCGTCGTCGGTCAGCTCGAGCTCGCGGATCTCGTGCACGTGCGGTCCCTGGCGCTTCTTGAGCACGCACAGCGCCTTGCACACCACGTGGTCGCGCTCGTAGTAGCGCAGCGAGATGATGTTGTCGGTGATGATGCTGACAGCGTCCGGCTCCTTCGAGGTGTCCAGCCGCTGCGAATGGGCGCCGACGACGATCGACGACACGCTCATATTGCTCAGGTAAGAGAACAGCTCGTTCATCTGCGGCAGCAGCGACTTCTCTTGCCGGATCACGTCCAGGTAAGAGTTGATGCTGTCGATGATCACCAGCTTGACGTCGTGGTCTTCGACCAGGCGCCGCACGTTCCAGATGAATTCACCGGGCGAGATGCGCGATGGATTGACGCGGCGCAGGAAGAAGCGGCGGTTGTCGTCCGGATCCGCGGCATCGCCGGCGCCGGCGTCGCCGGTGTCGAGGTCGCGCACCGGCCCTTCGCCCATGTCCGCGACCAGGCGCGAACGCAGCGTCGATTCGGATTCGTCGAAATTGAAGTAGGCGACCCGCAGGCCCGACCTGACCGCCGACCGCGCATACTGCAGCGCCAGCGTGGTCTTGCCCACGCCGGACGGCCCCAGCACCATCGTCGAGCTGCCGGCGACCAGCGGGCCGCCGGCCAGTTCGTCGAGGGTCGCGATGCCGCTCACGATGTCGTTGCGCTGCGGCGGCCGGTGATGTTCCTGCGCGATCAGGCTCGGAAAGACCAGGATCTCGCCGGGAAGGATCTTGTAGTCGTGCCAGCCGCTCTGGAAACTGCCGCCGCGCATCTTGACGACGTGCAGGCGACGGCGGGCGGCGCCGAAGCTGCGTTCGACGTATTCCAGCGAAATCACGCCATGCACGGCGCTTTGCAGCTCGTACTCGCGGCCATCCGAAGTGATGTCGTCGAGCAGCAGCACAGTCGCACCGATGCGGCTGAGGCGCTCGCGCAGGGCGATGATCTGGCGCCGGTAGTGGGCGCTGTCGCGCGCCAGCAGCCGGATCTCGACCATCGAATCGATCACCACGCGCGCGGGACGGGTTTGCTCGACGCGGTCGGCGATACGGTTGACCAGCTCGACCAGCTCGCTGTCGGTCGGCAGCAGGATGCTCTGCGGCGCCGGCTGCGGCGGCAGCGGGATCATGTCGACGATCTCGACCCCGTCCAGGTTCCAGCCGTGGTTGGCCGCGGTGGCGCGCAGTTCGTCCTCCGCCTCGGACAGGCTCAGATACAGGCCGGCGTCGTCGCTGGCCACGCCCTCGATCAGGTAGCGCAGGCCGAGCGTGGTCTTGCCGGTGCCCGGCCGGCCTTCGATCAGGTGGATGCGGTTGCGCAGCAGGCCGCCGTGCAGCACTGCATCGAGTTCCGGGATTCCAGTAACAATGCGTTGCGGACAATGGGTCATATCGGTGTCGTGTATGGCTCGAAGGAGGCCTGCCACGTCGCGTGTGGGGCCTGAATTATGATGAAAATATGATAACAATCTTGACCAGGCCGCGGCGCGAGATTGGAACTCTCGGGCATTTATTGGCTTGATGCAATATCTCTGATTGGTGGCGGGAATACCATGGAGCAGCGGCCAGCACGCCGCGCGCCGGTCCATCGAGGAGGTGACACTGCCATGGTGCATGACATGAAATCCGTCAGGGAAGTCGCGGCCGAACTGCGGCAAGTGTGGCGCGCGGCGTCCGGATTCCTGCTCAGCATCGAGCTGTGGCTGATGGTGCTGGTGGCGGCCAGCATGGTCGCCGGGTTCTGGCTGGCCTTCATGGGCCAGCCTTGCTGCCTGCTGGCTTTCGGTGTCGCGCTCGGCTACCCGGCGCTGCGCATCGCCCTGCACCTCAAGGGGCGTCTCGCCTGGCCGTTCTTCTGAGGCTCTCGGCCGGCGTCCGGCTGGATTGCCAGGTCTGCTATGCTGCGCGCTTGGCGCTCAATCGCCGCTCAATTGCTGCTCAGTTGCTGCTTAATTGCTGCTCAATTGTTGCTCAATCGCCGCTCATTTGCAGCTCATGGAGAACACATCGATGACGTTTGACCCTTGCGCCAAGCCGCGCAGCGCCTGTTCGATCCGGCTCGCCACGGCCGTCGCGCTGGCCCTCGGGACGGTGGGCGGCAGCGCCGCCCAATCCGTCCGCGACCCCGCCTATGACGCCTTTGCGTTGATCCCCGAGGCGCCGGGTTCCGCCTGGATCGACGCGACCCTGCCCAAGGTCCCGGTCGCGCCGGCCCTGCACGCGACCGACTCCGTGTTCATCGACGTCGACCACGACGGCGACCTCGACATCGTCGTCTCGGTGGAACATGGCGTCAACCGCCTGTACCGTAACGACGGCGGCGGCAAGCTGACCTACGTCCCGGACGCCTTTGGCCTCCGCATGCACGACAGCGAACACGTGCGCGCCGCCGACTTCAACCGCGACGGCCATATGGACGTGGTGTTCGTGGCCGAGGCCGACGAAGTTCACCAGCTCTACCTGGGCGACGGCAAGGGCGGCTTCGTCGACGCCAGCGCGCGCCTGCCGGCCCACAGCCAGGGCAATGCTCTGGCGCTCGGCGACGTCGATGGCGACGGCCTGCCCGACATCTTCATCGGCAGCACCGGCGAGGCGGGCGGCGGCAAGGAGGTGGCGGCGAAGAACCTGCTGTTCCTCGGTGACCCCAAGCGGCCCGGCTACTTCGTCGATGCCTCCGCCACCCACCTGCCGCAGGGGAACGACCAGACCGAGGGCGCGGCGCTGGCCGACATGGATGGCGACGGTGACCTCGACCTGCTGCTGGCCAGTCCCAGCCAGCCGAACCGGCTCCTGATCAACGACGGCAAGGGCCGGTTCAAGGACGAGTCGCACCGGCTCGAGCTGAAGGCGCCGATGGAAACGCGCGAAGTGCAGGTGCTGGACGCGAACGGCGACGGCAAGCTCGACATCGTGTTCTTCAACATCACCAGCAACAACGCCGGCTGGGACAAGGATCCGCAAACCCGCTTGCTGGTCAACGACGGCAAGGGACGCTACCGCGACGAGACTGCAAAGCGCCTGCCGGCCCACACCTTCTCGAGCTGGGCCGGCACGGTGGTCGATTTCAACGGCGACGGCGCGCCGGACCTGCTGGTGGGCGCGATCCAGGTGCCGGGCTTCGTGCCGCTGCAGCCGCGCGCCTGGCAGAACGACGGCAAGGGCCATTTCAAGGACGTGACCCTGGCGGTGCTGCCGGGCGTGACCGTCGGCCGCAGCTGGAGCATGGGCAAGGGCGACCTCGATGGCGACGGCAAGATCGACGTCTTCATCGGCGGCTGGGGCACCCAGGCGCGACTGCTGCTGAGCGACATCGAGAAGCACCGGGCGTCGCTGCCGCCGGTGCCGAAGCTCGAGAAGAAGGCGCGCTGAGGGTCAGCGCGCCGGCCTCAGGACGAACTCCGTGATCTCGGCCGGCACCCCGAGCCGGATCGGGAAGCCGTTCCACAGGCCGGTGCCGTTGCTGACGTACAGCTGCATGCCCTTGACGCGGTAACTGCCCGAGACGTAGCCGCCATTCGCGCGTTTCACGACCTGGTCGACGCCCCGGATCATGCCGCCATGGGTGTGACCCGACAACTGGACGTCGATTCCCGATTCGGCATTGGCGGCGACGCCGATCGGCTGGTGGCTGAGCAGCACGACCGGCGCGTCCGGCGCCGCGCCTTCGAGCGCGCGGCGCGTGCTTGGTCCCTCCATGCCGAAGCGCGGCGCCACCCGGTCGGTGACCCCGGCGATCGTCAGGCGGCCGCCCTCATGGTCGATCGTGGCGTGGCGGTTGACCAGCACGCGCATCCCCAGCCCTTCGAAGGTGCGCGTCCAGCGCTCGGCGCCGAAATAATATTCGTGGTTACCGAGGCTGGCGATCACGCCGTGCCGGGCCGCCAGGTCGGCCAGCGGCCGCACGTCGCCCGCGCGCGCCTGCGGCGAACCGTCGATCAGGTCACCGGTGATGACGACCAGGTCGGGGCGCAGCGCATTGCTGCGCTCGACCACCTCGCGCACCCAGTCGCCGTGCATCAGGCGGCTGATGTGCAGGTCGGTCAGCTGCACCATCCGGAAGCCATCCAGGGCCGGGGGCAGGTCGCGGATCGCCAGCTCGACCCGGCGCACTTCGGGCGCCTGGATCGCCTGGCCCACGCCGACGGCCGACAGCAGCGTGCCGACCGTGACGACGGCATAGCGCAGGCGCTTTGTGACGCGCGCATCGATGGCGCGCCCGCGGCGCAGCGCCCAGGCGGCCAGCAGGGCCAGGTCAGCCAGCAACTGCAGCAGGAGCACCAGCAGGAAGCTGCAGTACAGCCAGCCCAGCAGGACGATGAAGACGCGCGGGATCTCGGGCGAGAACATCGTGCCGAACACCCATTTCTGGATCATGTGGTGCTGGCAGACCAGCAGCAGGGCCAGGCCCAGGCCGATCCGGGTGAAGCGGTGCAGGGGGAGGGGAACGATCAGGCGCAGTACGAGGTACAGATAGGCTAGATACACATAGGGGAAAAACACAGCGGCAACACTCTTGTCTCTGGTTAAGTTGTCGCGATCATATCGCACCCGGCGCCAGGAAACGGGGCTGCGCACGGTTTATCGGCGTTTACTAAACTTCGCTAAACTTCGCCCTTTCGGCGAAAGACTGTTGAGTGCAAGTTCTTTCCTTTGTATAAATTCGCTTGTTGTTACACGAAGACCTCTGCTATGCACGCGGCATCACTGTCGTTTAGTAAATCCCTGTGAACGCTATCATTCCCGCGTTCCGAACCCCGGGGAGAGCACGGCACGCCGCTCGATGGAGCCCGCAAGGTTCCGCCTAAAAGAAAGCCCGCCACAGGGCACGACCAGGAGACACACGATGACTTCAAGAACCCAAGCCGCTTCCCGGCAGCTGCGCTGCCGCGTCACGCCCATCGCCACGGCGGTCGGGATTGCGCTGCTGTCCCTTTCCAACGCCTATGCGCAGAGCGAGGCCGCGCCGGCGCCATCGGCCGACCAGCCGGTCCAGCCCGCGGCGCAGTCGCCGGCAGGCTCGGCGCTGCCGACGCCGGCCCAGCAAAACGCCGCCAGCCCGGCGGCAACGGTCAAGGTGACCGGCTTCCGCTACGCGATCGAGAAAAGCCTCGACCAGAAACGCGACGCCAACTCGATCGTCGAGGTGGTCACCGCCGAAGACGTCGGCAAGTTCCCGGACAAGAACGTGGCCGACGCGCTGCAGCGCGTGCCGGGCGTGGTCGTCACCCGCAGCGGCGGCGAGGGCAAGAACGTCAGCGTGCGCGGCCTGTCGTCCGACCTGACCCTGACCCAGCTGAACGGCAACTACGTCGCCACCGCCGAATCGAACGGCGATCCGACCCGCTCGTTCAACTACATGCTGATGCCGTCGAATATGCTGGCCAGCGCGGAGCTGTACAAGACGTCCGAGGCGCGCTTCGACGAGGGCGGCATCGGCGGCACCGTGATCCTGCGCACCCGCCGTCCGCTGGACGTCAAGTCGGGTTCCGGCTTCGTCAACGTCGAAGGCACCTGGGCCGACACCACCAAGAAGACCGACCCGCAATATTCGGGCCAGTACGCCTGGCACGACGAGAGCAACCGCTTCGGCGTCCTGGTCGGCTTCACCAAGCAGAAGCGCACCACCCGCACCATGGGCGCCAGCACCGAGAACTGGCAGTGGTATGCCGACGACTACGACGCGCAGCCGCCGGTCGACGTTAACGGCAATCCATCGGGCCTGAATTCGTTCTGGTGGGGCGAGTCGGGTTTCTACGACCAGTCGGGCAAGTACTACAGCAAGTTCGCGATGCCGACCTCGGTCAATATGGACGTGCGCGAGACCGAGCGCGAACGCAAGGGCGGCCAGATCACCCTGCAGTTCAAGCCGCTGCGCAACCTGAACATGACGGCCAACTACTTCCGCTTCGACCTGCAGCAGAACTCCCAGCTGAACCAGCTGAAGGTCCCGGAATGGAATATCGCGCGCTATGACGGCGACGGCAACTGGCCGGGCGGACGCCTGCTCGACGGCCTCACCTTCGACCCGAGCGGCACGGTCGTCACCGGCGCCCAGTACAGCGCGCATCCTGGCAAGGCCTATTACTGCAACAGCGCCCAGGCCGGCGCGGGCGGCCTGGCCAACACCGGCGGCTTCGGTCCGGACGACTGCACCATCCCGACCCCGCAGATCACCGGCAGCTACAGCCGCGAGAAGGCGCTGTCGCAGACCGCCGACTTCGAAGTCGAATGGAAGGGCGATGCGGTCGACGCCAGCTTCAAGGCCGGCCGCACCTGGGCCAAGGGCGGTCCCGAGCTGCAGTTCGGGATGCCGATCAAGCCGCGCGTGCAGAACGCCGACGGCAGCTGGACCCTCGGCAACACCGCGACCTCGTGGGACGTGTCGGGCACGCCGACCATGACCTTCGCGCCGGAACTGATGCAGAACCTGCGCAATGGCATCGGCGAGATCGACCTCGGCTCGACCTCGTCCTCGTGGACCCGCAACAGCACCGAGCAGAATTACGCCCAGACCGACCTGACCTGGCACGCCGACAGCAGCTGGCTCGATTCGATCCAGTTCGGCGCCAAGTACCGCGACGGCGGCACCAGCCGCAGCACCGGCAACAACTACTGGGTGTGCCAGGGCACCGACCCGGGCGACTACGACAACCGCTACCAGAACGGCTGCGACGCCAACGCCAACAAGTTCCGCCCTGAGTTCCTGTACAACGAATCGCTGGGCAACCTGACCAACGGCCTCAAGGCCAGCGCCTTCCCCGGCATTAACTATCCGGCCTACATCGCGTACCTGAACCAGACCTACGGCGACATGCAGACCCGTAACGAGGACAACTTCATCTACAACGTGGACGAGAAGATCACCTCGATGTACCTGCAGGCCAACATCAAGACCGACCGCCTGCGCGGCAACTTCGGCGTGCGCGTGGTGCGCACCAGGCAGCATGCCGATTCGACCGACAAGGTCGACTACTACAACGACTACTTCTTCGACGGTCCTGACGGCACGCCGGCGCCATGCCAGGCCGGCGGCCTGCCGGCGGCCGGCGCGCCCGCGGGTTCGGGCTGCACCAGCGGCTTCACCGTGGTGCCGGACAGCCAGACCAATCCGGCCACCGGCCACGTGTCGACCTATGTGGTCAGCTCGCTCGACCGCAAGTACACCGACGTGCTGCCGAGCCTGAACATCGCGTATGACCTGACCGACACCCTGCTGCTGCGCGCGGCGGCCTCGAAGGTGGTGGCGCGTCCAAGCTACAACGACATCGGCGCGCCGGGCGCACTGAACTACTACAGCCAGGAATACGTCGAGGACCGCCGCCTGATCGGCGGCGGCGACCGCCAGGGCTGGTATGGTTCGGGCAGCAACAAGGACCTGGAACCGTACCAGGCGACCCAGTACGACGTCGGCCTGGAGTGGTACTTCCACCGTGGCTCGGTGCTCGGCATGGGCCTGTTCCGCAAGAATGTGCAGAACTTCGCGGTGCCGGTGGTGCGCGACGTGACCCTGAACATCGGCGGCGACGCGATCGCGGTCCAGAACTACGCGACCAGCGCCGGCGGACGCGATGCGGTGTCGAAGGGGATCGAGCTGTATGGCCAGCACACCTTCGACAACGGTTTCGGCATCCAGGCCAACTACACGTACAACAAGACCAACCAGGCCGCGATCACGCTGGCGGACGGCACCGAGATCGGCACCTCGCCGCTGGTCGGCAGCGCGAAGAACCAGGCCAACCTGACGGTGTTCTACTCGAACGACAAGCTGATGCTGCGCGCCTCGTACAACCGCCGCGGCGAAGTGGTCAACGGCCTGATGAACGGCTTGAACGTGTACGAGGAACCGTACAGCCAGGTCGACCTGAACGCTTCCTACAACTTCACGCCGGAGCTGAGCCTGACGGCGTCGGTGCTGAACCTGACCGAGGAAGAGTCGCGCTCGCACCTGGGTAACGACACCAAGCAGCGCTTCTACTCCAACAACTACGCCGGCCGTGTCGCGTACATGGGCCTGAACTACAAGTTCTGAGCCCCGTTCCGTCCTCCCCGCGCCGCTCGGCCCGGGGAGGATTTTCTCATTCTGGACAAGCCATGAACATGCACGAACATGCCCGCGCTGCCGGGCCTTGGCCGGGGCGGTGGAGCGCGCGCTTTGTGTCGGGATTGATCCTGGCCCTGGCCGCGGGCATGGCGGCGACGCCGGCTGCGGCCTCCCGGCTCGTGATCGACAAGGATTGGACCTTCCGTTTGCTGCCCGGCCATGCCCAGGGCAACACCCATGTGGAAGCGCTGCCGTCGCGCGCCGCGACCGTCCCGGGCACCGTGCATACCGACCTGCTCGCGCACGGCGTGATCCCGGACCCTTATGTCGGCGCGCCCGAAGGCGGCCTGCAGTGGATCGGCCTGGCCGACTGGGAATACCGCACCAGCTTCGACGTCCCGGCCGCCACCCTGCGCGCCGCGCGCAGCGACCTGGTGTTCGCGGGCCTCGACACCTTCGCCGAGGTCTGGCTCAACGGCGTCAGGTTGTTCGAGGCCGACAATGCCTTCCGCACCTGGCGCGTGCCGGTCGAGGGCCGGCTGCGCGCGGAGGGCAACATCCTGCGCGTCGTGCTGCGCTCGCCGATCGCGAAGATGCTGCCGCAGGTGGCCGCGATGCCGCACAAGATCGCCGGCAACTATCCGTCTCCGTACGGCGACGAGCCGCAGGACGCCATGACCGGAAACTTCGTGCGCAAGCCAGGCT
This sequence comes from Massilia timonae CCUG 45783, assembly GCF_000315425.1. Taxonomy (GTDB): domain Bacteria; phylum Pseudomonadota; class Gammaproteobacteria; order Burkholderiales; family Burkholderiaceae_D; genus Telluria; species Telluria timonae. The sequence goes on from NZ_JH992923.1 coordinate 736,778, forward strand.
ACTACTACGGCTGGGACTGGGGTCCGCGCTACGTCAGCGCCGGGATCACGAAACCGGTGGTGCTGCAAAGCTGGGATGTGGTGCGCATCGACGACCTGCAGCTGCGGCAGGACCGCGTGGATGCCGCGCGCGCCGAGGTCAGCGCGATCGCCGCGCTCGACGTCGTGCGCGCCAAACGCGCCGAGTTGCGCCTGTGGCAGACGGCCCCCGACGGCAAGCGCACACTGGCCGCTTCCAGGCGCGTCGACCTGGCCGCCGGCGCCAACCGGATCGCGCTGCCGGTGCGGGTCGATTATCCGCAGCGCTGGTTCCCCAATGGGTATGGCGCGCAGCCGCTGTACCGCTACGAGCTCGAGGTCCGCGACGGCAGGGAGACCCTGGCCACGCATGCCGCGCGCACCGGCCTGCGCAGCGTCGAGCTGCGGCGCGACCCGGATGCGCGCGGCAGCAGCTTCCACTTCGTCGTCAACGGCATCCCGGTGTTCGCCAAGGGCGCCAACTCCATCCCCTTCGACATGTTCCAGCCGCGCGTGAGCCGCGAACAGCTGCGCCGCGTGCTTGAGTCGGCCAGGAACGCCAATATGAACATGCTGCGCAGCTGGGGCGGCGGTTATTACGAGGGCGAGGATTACTACGACCTGGCCGACGAGCTGGGATTGATGGTGTGGCAGGACTTCATGTTCGGCGGCGGCATGCAGCCGGCCTACGACGAGGCCTTCCGCGCCAGCGTGGTGCACGAGGCGCGCGACCAGGTGCGGCGCCTGCGCAACCGCCCCAGCGTCGTCCTCTGGTGCGGCAATAACGAGGAAGAGATCGCGTGGAAGTACTGGGGCCACCGCAAGACCCTGGAAAAGGCCGACCCGGCGTTCGCCGACCGGGTGTGGAAGGGCTATGTGCAGCTGTTCGGCGTCGACCTGCGCAAGGTGGTGGAGCAAGAGGGCGGCGGCATCGGCTACTGGTCCAGCTCTCCCGGCAACGACCTGCAGGAAGTCGCCAACACCCCGGCCGCCGGCGACATGCACTACTGGGAAGTGTGGGGCAATCCGGCCCATCCGGTGTCGACCTACTTGGACGTCACGCCGCGCTTCATGTCCGAGTACGGCCTGCAGGCCTGGCCGGACCAGCGCACCATCGACGCTTTTGCCCGCCGTGACCAGCAGCGCATCGACCATCCGGTGATCGAGGCGCACCAGAAGTTCATGGCCGGCAAGGGCAATGCGCGCCTGCTGAAATACGTGCGCGACGAATTCGGCGAACCGGCCGATTTTGCGGGCTTCGCCTACCTGAGCCAGGCGATGCAGGCCGAGGGCATCGAACTGGCCGCGCTGCACCACCGGCGCAGCCGTCCGAACACGATGGGTTCGCTGTACTGGCAACTCAACGACGTGTGGCCGGGGGCGTCATGGTCGGGCATCGACTGGTTCGGCCGGCCCAAGGCGCTGCAGTTCCATGCGCGGCGCTTCTTCGCGCCGGTCGCGCTGGCGGCGCTGCGCGACGCCGCCGGCAATACGAAAGTCAGCCTGCTCAACGACCGCACGCACGCCGTGCAAGGCGAACTGCGCACACGCGTCATGACATTGGACGGCAAGCTGCTGCGCGACGAGCGCAAGGCGGTCGAGATCGCGCCGCTGTCGGCGTTCGAGGCAGCTGGCTACGTCGACGCCGACCTGCTCGGCGGCGCGGATCCGGCGTCCACCTTCGCCGTGTTCGACCTGCGGGCCGAGGGCGAACCGGCGTCGCGCGGCGTCGTCTACTTTGCGCCGGCGAAGGAAATCGCATGGGTTGATGCCAACCTGCGCGCCGCCTTGCGCCGCGACGGCGATGGCTACGTCGTCGAGATCGAAGCGGCCCGGCTCGCACGCGCCGTCTGGATCGATTTCGGCGCGCTGGACGCCGAGCTGTCGGACAACGCCCTGACGGTGCTGCCGGGCGAGCGCGTCCAGCTGCGCTTGAACTCCACCGCCAATGAAGATGCCCTGCGCGCCGCCATGAACATCCGCTCGCTGTCTGACGCCGTGCGGGCCATTACAACAACACCATAGGAGACCGTCTTTACATGAAGAAGACGCACACCATATCCGCTGCTGTGACTCTGCTGCTGGCGGCCAGCGCTGCCGGCGCCGCCGAGCCCCGCTTCTCGACTTCCTTCGAATCCGGCCAGCCGGCGCCGGCCACGTTGACGGGCGAGGGCGTGAAGGTGGCGCTGGGCGCCGGCCCGGAACGCCCGTACGCCGCCAGGAAGAAGGCCGGCTATACCGGCGCCCAGGCCTTGCACTACCATGCCGAAGGCCAGGGCGGCCGCCTGCAGCTGTACGCGATCGATATCGAGGTCAAGCCCGATACCGTGCTGTCGTGGATGGTCTTGCCCGAGATCGTCGACGGCGACATCGACACGTCGACCCACGTCTCGCTCGACCTGGTGCTGGATGACGGCCGCCGCGTGTCGAGCCTCGACTTGCGCGATCACCATGGCGTGCGCCTGGGCGCCAGCGCCCAGGGCCAGTCGAAGACCTTGTATCCGCAGCAATGGGCGCACAAGGCGGTACGGCTGGGCAGCCTGAAAGGACGCCGCATCAAGGCGATCGAACTGGAGCTGCGCCCCACCGCCAAGGGCGGCGCCAGCGGCTGGATCGACGACGTCGCGGTGGGCGAACAGGCAATCGCGCAGGTCGCGCGCCTGTCCGACCACGTGCTGACCACGCGCGGCACCCAGGCCAACGGCACTTTCTCGCGCGGTAACAACATCCCGGCCGCCGCCGTGCCGCACGGCTTCAATTTCTGGACCCCGGCCACCGACGCCGGCACCCTGAGCTGGCTGTATCGCTGGAACGAGCAGAACGACGCGAATAATCGCCCGCGCCTGCAGGCGTTGTCGCTCAGCCACCAGCCCAGCCCGTGGATGGCCGACCGCCAGACCTTCCAGATCATGCCCTCGGCCGCACAGGGCCGTCCCGACGCCGACCGCCAGCGCCGCGCGCTGCCGTTCGCGCACGACGGGGAACTCGCGCGTCCCTACACCTACCGCGTCGATTTCGACAACGGCATCCGCGCCGAGCTGGCGCCGACCTCGCGCGCCGCGATCTTCCGTTTCCGCTTCCCGGAGAACGGCGACGCCAACCTGCTGTTCGATAACGTCGACGACCGCGGCGGCTTAACCCTGGACGCGGCGACCCAGACCCTGCGCGGCTATACCGACACCCGCAGCGGCCTGTCGAACGGCGCCACGCGCATGTTCGTGTTCGCGCGCTTCGACCAGCGCTGGCAGGACAGCGGCGCGATCGAGACCGGCCGTCCGACCGGTTTCATCAAGTTCGCGGCGGACAAGGGCGAGGTGCGGATGCGCATCGCCACCTCGCTGATCTCGGTCGAGCAGGCGCAGCGCAACCTGGACCTGGAGATCGGCGACGCCGGCTTCGATGCCGTGCGCGAACGCGCGCAGGCGGCGTGGGATGCGGAACTGGGCCGGGTCAAGGTCGATGGCGCCAGCGAAGACCAGCTGACCACCGTCTATTCGAACCTGTATCGCCTGTTCCTGTATCCGAACGTCGCCCACGAGAACGTCGGCACCGCCGCCAAGCCCGACTGGCGCCACGCCGACCAGAGCGGCTGGTCGAAGGACAAGACCGGCGGCGATGCGCTGCGCACGTCGGCGCCGGTGGTTCCCGGCCAGGTCTATGTCAACAACGGCTTCTGGGACACCTTCCGCACCACCTGGCCGGCGTATGCGCTGTTTGCGCCGAAGCGCGCCGGCGAGATGGTCGACGGCTTCCTGCAGCAGTACCGCGACGGCGGCTGGGTGGCGCGCTGGTCGTCGCCGGGCTACGCCGACCTGATGGTCGGCACCAGCTCCGACGTGGCCTTCACCGACGCCTGGCTCAAGGGCGTGCGCGGCTTCGACGCGCACCAGGCCTACGAGGCGGCGCTGAAGAACGCGACCGCCGTCCCGCCGGTCTCGAACGTCGGCCGCAAGGGCCTGGCGCAGTCGATGTACCGCGGCTATGCCGACACCTCGGTCCACGAAGGCATGTCGTGGACGCTGGAAGGCGCGCTGAACGATTTCGGCCTGGCGCAGCTGGCCGCCGCCCTGGGCGCTGAAGAAGGCGAGGGTGGCAACGACAGCGCGCGCGGCCGCCGCTACCGCGAGGAGGCCGCCTACTTCCGCGCCCGGGCCGCCGATTATGCCCATGTCTACGACCCGGCGACCAGGTTCTTCCGCGGCCGCGACGCCAAGGGCGGGTGGCGCGTGCCGGCGAAGGACTTCGATCCGCGCCGCTGGGGCGGCGATTACACCGAGGCCAACGCCTGGACCTTCGCCTTCACCGCGCCGCACGACGCGGAAGGGCTGGCGAGCCTGATGGGCGGCCGCCAGGTGCTGGCCAGCCGTCTCGACGAATTCTTCGCCACGCAAGAGACGGCGGAAGCGAAGTATTCCGGCAGCTACCGCCAGGTGATCCACGAGATGACCGAGGCGCGCGACGTCCGCATGGGCATGTACGCCCACAGTAACCAGCCTGCCCACCACATCCCCTGGATGTACGTCGCCGCCGGCCAGCCGTGGAAGACGCAGCAGATCACGCGCGAGATCATGCGCCGCCTGTACCTCGGCAGCGAGATCGGCCAGGGCTATGCGGGCGACGAGGACAATGGCGAGATGTCGGCCTGGTACACCTTCGCCATGCTGGGCCTGTATCCGCTGCGGATGGGCTCTCCCGAGTACGTGATCGGCTCGCCGGCCTTCGCGCGCAGCGAGGTCACGCTCGAGAACGGCCGCACGCTCACCGTGATCGCCCATGGCAACAGCCAGGACAACGTCTACGTGCAGTCGCTGAAGGTCAACGGCAAGCCGTGGAACCAGCCCTGGATCCGCCACGCCGACATCGCCGCCGGCGCTACGCTGGAGTTCGCGATGGGCAGCAAGCCCTCGACCTGGGGCAGCAAGCCCTCGACCTGGGGCAGCGATCCGGACACCTTGCCGGCATCGATGACCGCCGCCGGGCAGCGTCCCGCCGGCCTGGTCGACCGCGGCAAGGGCGCCACTGTCACGCTGGATGGCAAGCGTGTCGACGCCGCGCTGGTCGACGACGATGCGATGACGGCCACGGAAGTCCCGGCCAGGGCCGCCATCGGCTTCGCTTTCGCCAAGCCGACGACGATCAGCCACTACACCATCACCGGCGGCAAGGCGGCGCTGGGCAAGGTGACGTGGACGCTCGAAGGGCGCGACGGCAAGGGCGCGTGGGTGGCGCTGGACGCACGCGAGGACGAGGTGTTTGCCTGGGAGCGCCAGCTGCGGCCGTTCGGCATCGCCAAGCCGGGCGCCTACCGCGAGTATCGCCTGCGCTTCGCCCAGGGCGCGACGTTCGAGCTGGCCGAGCTGGAGCTGCTGCAGGCCGGCGCGGTGGCGGCGCCGAAATAAGGATGCGCGACGAGGCAGGTAAATACCCGTGTTTACAGTGAGCAACCGTTGTTTACTAAAAAAAGCTAAAACACACCGTGTGCTACCTGCCTTTGTTGACGCTGCCGAAACGCGGCTGCTATAAATTCAAGTACAAGACGCGACAACAAGCGTTTATTAAACCAATCAATGGAGACGATCATGTATATGGTCACGCAGATGAGTCCGATGGCGGGACGGAGGGCTGCGCCGTGAGCCAGGTCACGCTGCGCGACATCGCGAGCGAGACCGGGCTGTCGATCGGCACCGTCTCGCGCGCGCTCAAGAACCAGGGCGGCATGACCGAGGCGACCCGCGGCGTGGTGCGCGAGGCCGCCATCCGCCTGGGCTACGATTTCTCCCTGCTGAAGAAGGGCCGCATCCGCCGCATCGCCTTCCTGCTGCACAGCCAGCACAACACGCTCACCTCCAGTCCGTTCTTCACGCCGGTGCTGCACGGCGCCGAGGAAGCCTGCCGGCGCGAGGGCATCGCGCTGTCGCTGATCGTGGTCGGCCCGGCCGAGCCGGTGCTGGAACAGATCCGCCTGCACCAGCCCGACGCGATCCTGTGCGCCGGCTTCTTCGAGCCCGAAGTCCTGAGCGCGCTGCGGCAGACCGGCAAGCCGATGGTGCTGGTGGACATGCACCGGCGCGGCTTCACCTCGATCAATCCGGACAATATGAGCGGCGGCTACCTCGCCACCCAGCACCTGCTGCGCTGCGGCCGCAAGCGCATCGCCATGCTGTCCGGCTCCCTGGCCCACTACAGCATCCAGCAGCGCAACCGGGGCTTCCGGCAGGCGCTGTTCGACGCCAAGGTGCATGCCGATCCCAGCCTGGAAGTCATCGTGCCCACCATGGGCGAGGGCGAGGAGGGCGTGATCGAGGCGATGCGCAGCCTGCTGGCCCTGCCGAAACGCCCGGACGCGCTGTTCTGCTACAACGACAGCACCGCCCTGGTCGCCATGAAGACCTGCCTGGCCGAAGGGCTCAAGATCCCCTACGACCTCGCGATCGTCGGTTTCGACGATATCGCCGCCTCGGCCGCCGCCATCCCACCGCTGTCCACCGTCCATGTGGACAAGGAAGCGCTGGGGCGGACCGGAGTCGACTCCCTGCTGCACAAACCCGACGAAAACCCATCCCAGATAACCCTGCCAGTCGAGATGATCGTGCGCGAGAGCAGCTACGACGACTAGCGCACACCACCCCTAGCCACCATGACCACTTTCCCGAACTTTCGCAGCCCGGACGTGCTGCTCGACCACGCGCGCCACACGATGCGCTTCTACCACCCGCGCGCGATCGATCCCGCCGGCGGCATGTACCACTATTTCAAGGACGATGGCGAGGTCTACGACGCAAGCCACCGTCACCTGGTCAGCAGCACTCGCTTCGTGTTCACCTATGCCATGGCTTACCGCCACTTCGAGGATCCGGCCTATCGCGAAGGCCTGGAGCACGCGGTGCGCTTCCTGCGCGAGGCGCACCGCGCGCCGGATGGCGACGGCTATGCCTGGATGCTGGACGGCCGCGCGATCGAGGACGGCACCCAGCACGCGTATGGCGAGGCCTTCGTGCTGCTGGCCTATGCGCATGCGACGATGGCCGGCATGGAGGAAGCGCGGCCCTGGATCGGCGAAGCCTTCGACCTGATGGAAAAGCGCTTCTGGAACGCGGCGGATGGGCTGTATGCCGACGAGGCGAGCCAGGACTGGAGGGAGCTGTCGACCTACCGCGGCCAGAACGCGAACATGCACGCCTGCGAGGCGCTGCTGGCGGCGCATGCCGCGACCGGCGAGCGGCGCTACATCGAGCGCGCGTACACGGTGGCCTACAACGTCACCCAGCGCCAGGCCGAGCGCTGCGGTGGCCTGATCTGGGAACACTACGACACGCACTGGCAACCCGACTGGAAGTTCAATATCGACGACCCGGAAAACCTGTTCCGTCCCTGGGGCTACCAGCCGGGCCATTTCACGGAGTGGGCCAAGCTGCTGTTGCAGCTGGAAGCGCGCGGCAAGGACGTGCTGGAGCACGACCTGGGCTGGCTGCTGCCGACCGCCGAAATGCTGTTCAAGGTGGCGGTGCAGAAGGGCTGGGATCCGGAACATGGCGGCCTGTGCTACTCGCTGGCGCCGGACCTGAGCGTGTGCGACTTCCACAAGTATTTCTGGGTCCAGGCCGAGAGCGCCGCGGCGGCGGCCATGCTGGCCGCGCGCACCGGCAATGCCGACTACTGGACCTGGTACGACCGCCTGTGGCAATACAGCTGGACCCATTTCGTCGACCACGAGCACGGCGCCTGGTACCGCATCCTCGACCGCGAGAACCGCAAGCTCAGCGACGAGAAGAGCCCGGCCGGCAAGGTCGACTACCACACCATGGGCGCCGTCTACGACATCGTGGCGGTGCTGAAGGGCGGCGCGCGTGCTTAATCCTCCCCGCATGCTGTGCGCCGGCGAGGCGCTGACCGACATGATCCACCAGGGCGACGAACAGTGGGTGAGCCGCGTGGGCGGCTCGACCTGGAACGTGGCGCGCGCGCTGGCGGCGCTGGGCGAACCGACCGCCTTCGCCGGCGCCATCAGCCTGGACAGCTTCGGCGACGCGCTGTGGAGCGCGAGCGAAGCCGTCGGCCTGGACACGCGGCTGCTGCAGCGGGTCGACCGTTCGCCGCTGCTGGCCGTGGTGGAACAGGGCGAGCCGCCGCGCTACTTCTTCATCGGTGACGACTCCGCCGACCTGCACTTCGAGCCGGCGCTGTTCCCGGCCGGCTGGGCCGAGGGCCTGCGCTGGGCCCACTTCGGCGGCATCAGCCTGGCGCGCGAGCCGCTTGCCTCCAAGCTGACCGCGCTGGCGCGTGAGCTCAAGGCGCAGGGCGTGGCGATCAGCTACGACCCCAACTACCGCAACCTGATGGACGAGCGCTATGCGCCGACCCTGGCGGCGATGGCCTCGATCGCCGACCTGGTGAAAGTGTCGGACGACGACTTGCGCGGCCTGTTCCCCGGCGTCGCGCTGGACGAAGCGCTGGCGCGCCTGCGCGCCTTCAATCCGGCGGCGTATTGCCTGCTGACGCGCGGCGGTGAGGGCGCGAGCCTGTTTCACGGCGCCGAGCGCTGCGATGCGCGGGCGCCGAAAGTCACGGTGGTGGACACGGTCGGCGCCGGCGACGCCAGCGCCGCCGGCCTCTTGACCAGCCTGACGCGCCACCCGCAGCGCCGCCTGCAATCGCACCTGCACGCGGCGCTGGCCGCCGGTTCCGCCGCCTGCCTGCAGGCCGGCGCCACGCCGCCGCCGCCCGCGGCCATGCAACAACTATTCGAACAGCTCGAAGGAGACGCAGCGCGATGAATCAAGCCCGCACCAACCCGTTCCAGCCCGCGATCCGAGGAATCTGCTTCGCACTGGCCGCCTGCCTGCTGCCGCTGTCCGCGCTTGACGCGACCGCGGCGGGCGCAGCAGCCAAGGCGACGATCGCGGCCGGCGCCATGCCGGTCAACACCTTCATCGGCACCCAGGACGAAGGCAATACCTTCCCCGGCGCCTCGGCCCCCTTCGGCATGATCCAGGTCAGCCCGATCGCCGACCACTACGCCGGCTACCGCTACACCGACAAGAAGATCCGCGGCTTCGGCCACTCCTTCATTTCCGGCGCCGGCTGCTGGGAGCAGGGCGGACAGCTGTCGGTGCTGCCGGTGACGGGCGCCATCGGCCCCGGCGGCGACTTCGACACCAGCAAGAAGGGCGCGTTCGACCACAAGAAATACGCCGCCGACTACACGCATGACGGCGAAGTCGGCGAGGCCGGCTACTACAAGGTCAAGCTGACCAGCTATGGCGGCATCACGGCCGAGGCCACCGCGCTGACGCGCGCCGCCGCCGAGCGCTATACCTACGCGCCGGGGACCAAGACCGGCCACGTGCTGCTCAACCTCGGCCAGGCCAACGAGCGCCATTCCGTCATCGGCAGCGAAGTGAAGATCGTGGGCGACCGCAGCGTCGAGGGCCGGATCGTCACCCGCAGCTTCTGCGGCGGCGCCAAGTACACGACCTGGTTCCGCATGGAGTTCGACCAGCCCTTCGCCAGGCGCGGCATCTGGGACGACCGCGCCGGCTGGCCGGACGTCGACGGCCCGAGCCAGCAGGGCGAGGCCAAGCCGCACGGCGTGTGGCTGAGCTTTGACCTCGAGGCTGGCCAGGCGGTGACCGCGGTCAGCGCGATCTCGCACGTCGACGCCGAAGGGGCCCGCATCAACCTGAAGGCCGAGGGCATGGAAGGCGGCAAGCCAATGAGCTTCGACGCCATGAAGGCCAAAGCGCAAGCGAACTGGCAGCGCGAGCTGGCCAGCGTGCGCATCGAGGGCGGCAACAAGGACGACCGTACCGTGTTCTATACCGCGCTCTACCACACCCTGCTGCAGCCGCTGACCGGCAACGACGCCGATGGCCGCTACCGCGGCTACGACGACGCGATCCACACGGCGAAGGACTGGACCTATTACGAATTCTTCTCGCTGTGGGACACCTACCGCGCCCAGAACCAGATGCTGGCGCTGCTGCGCCCGGAACGCGCGAGCGACATCGCGACCTCGGTGCTCAGGATCCGCGAACAGGGCGGCTGGCTGCCGCGCTGGGGCTATGCCAACTTCGAGACCAACATCATGACCGGCGACCCGGTGACGCCGTTCCTGGTCGACCTGTGGCGCTTCGGCGCATTGAAGGGGCGCGAGGCCGAGGCCTATGCCGCGCTGCGCGAGAACGCCTTCGGCGTGCCGGCCCACGGCATCCGTCCGCAAGGCCGTTCGGGCAACCCGAGCTACCTCAAGCAAGGCTTTGTGCAGTACGACCGCAGCTTCGTCTCGAAGGGCATGGACACCGACCCGCACCACGGCGCGTCGGCGACGCTCGAATACGCGGCGGCCGACGGCGCGCTGGCCGGCATGGCCCAGGCGCTCGGCCATCTAGATGATGCGAAGGCGCTGGCGCAGCGCGCCCTGAACTGGAAGGCGATCTGGGACCCGAGCGTGGTCGACGCCGAGACCGGCCAGAAAGGTTTCCCGCGTCCGCGCCTGCTGGACGGCAGCTGGTTCGGCGACGTCGGCAGCGGCTACGATCCGCGCGGCGACCACGGCTTCCATGAAGGCACGGCGTGGCAATACCAGTGGCTGGTGCCACAGGACGTGCCGGGCCTGGCCGCCGCGATGGGCGGCGTAGCGCCGGCGCTGGGTCGCCTGGACCAGTTCTTCGACTATCCGGCCGTGCTGGCGGACCCGAACGCGGTGCGCAAGTCGTGGGTGGTGGGGCCGTACAGCTACTACGCCCAGTTCCGCTACAACCCGAACAACGAGCCCGACCTGCACGCGCCATGGATGTACACCCTGATGGGCCAGCCGTGGAAGACCACCACCGTGGTGCGCGCGGCCGAGACGCTGTTCACCAACGGTCCCGGCGGCGTGACCGGCAACGACGACCTGGGCACGATGTCGTCCTGGTACCTGTTCAGCGCGCTGGGCATCTACCCGGACATGCCGGGCAGCGGCCGCTTCCTGCTGCATGCGCCGCGCTTCGCCAGGGCCGAGATCGACCTGCCGCAAGGCCGCATCCTGCGCATCGAGGCGCCGGGCGCCAGGCCGGGCGAGCGCCGCTTCGTCAAGTCGGTGAACCATGGCGGCCGCGCGGTCGAGCGCGTGTGGCTGGACTGGGAACAGCTGCAGTCGGGCGGCGCCCTGAAGTACCAGCTGACGACCCAGCCGGACACGCAAGGCTGGGGCACGCGCGGGCGTGACCTGCCGCGCCCGCCGGCCGGCCTGGCGCACTAAGCGCCGCATAAAAAAACGATATCAGGAGACAGCATGGCCAATATGCCATACAAGGCGGCGCCTGCCGCCCACAACGGGGGCGCGGCGACGCAGCTCGACAGCAATACGAGCGCGCTCGTCATCGTGACGATCCTGTTCTTCATGTGGGGCCTGATCACGTCGCTCAACGACGTCCTGATCCCGCACCTGAAGGCGGTGTATACCCTGACCTATGTGCAGGCCATGCTGGTGCAGTTCTGCTTCTTCGGGGCGTATGCCATCGTGTCGCTGCCGGCCGGCGCGTTGATCCGCCGCATCGGCTACCAGAAGGGGGCGGTGGCCGGCCTGCTGGTGGCCGCCGCCGGCTGCACGCTGTTCTATCCGGCCTCGTTCGGCGGTTATGGCCTGTTCCTGCTGGCGCTGTTCGTGCTGGCCTCGGGCATCACGGTGCTGCAGGTGGCGGCCAATCCCTACGTCGCGGTGCTCGGCCCGGCGCGCACGGCCTCGAGCCGCCTGACCCTGACCCAGGCCTTCAATTCGCTCGGCACCACGATCGGGCCGGCCGTCGGCGGCCTCTTGATCCTGTCGGCCGCGGGGGCGGTCGCAGTGGCGGGAACCGATGCCGCGGCCGAAGCGGCATCGGTGCGCGGCCCCTACCTGGTGCTGGCCGGCGTGCTGGTCGCGCTGGCGGTGCTGTTCCGGCTGGCGCGCCTGCCGGCGATCGCCGACAGCGACGACGCGCCGCTGGCGGGAGAAAGCCAAGGATCGGCGCTGGCGTACCGCCACCTGGTGCTGGGCGCGATCGGCATCTTCCTGTACGTGGGGGCGGAAGTGAGCATCGGCAGCTTCCTGATCAACTTCATCGGCGAGCCGCACATCGCCGGCCTGTCGCATGCCGACGCCGCCCACTACGTCAGCATCTACTGGGGCGGGGCGATGGTGGGGCGCTTCATCGGCTTCGCCGTGATGCGCGTCGTCAGCCCCGGCAAGACGCTGGCCTTCAACTCGCTGGCGGCGATCGCGCTGGTGCTGGTAGGGACGTTTGCCCAGGGCGGCCTGGCGATGTGGGCGATCCTGGCCGTCGGCCTGTGCAATTCCATCATGTTCCCGACCATCTTCAGCATGGCGCTGCATGGGCTGGGCCGGCACACGGGGCAGGCGTCGGGGATCCTGTGCATGGCGATCGTGGGTGGCGCGCTGGTGCCGTTCGCGCAAGGAGCGCTGGCGGATGCCTTCAATGTGCAGGTGTCGTTCCTGCTGCCGGCGGCATGCTATGGCTTCGTCCTGTATTTCGGCGCGAGGTACGCGTCGATGTACACGGCTAAATAAACATTCAGCCGTGCCGGTTGCCGACTGCTAGTCGACGATCGGCACGACGATGTCGTTCCTCGGGATGGCGACCCATTTGCCCTTGATCTCGATCCAGGCTTCTTCGTAGTCCAGCCGTATCCGGACCTTGCTGCCGGGGCAACCCGCTCCGGCATTCAGGACGGCCTCGGTCTTGCGGCCCTTGACACCCGTGAGCGTGCCGAATTCCGGCTTGCCGTCGGTGAAGCACTGAAAGAAGAATTGCTGACCCTCCGCCGTCGCCGTCACGATCAGGTTGAACATGCCGTCCGGCGACGCGCTGCGGGCGCTGCTGAACGTCCCCGAGACCGGCGGGTCGGAGGCCTGGGCCAGGGACGACATGAACAATATGAGCAATCCCAGCTGTTTCATGCGTCCTCCATCAGGCGGTCTAGTTGAACGAATAGTTCACGCTGGCATAGAACCGCCGCCCGCGCGGATCGGTATAGCTCGGATCGTACCCGGACAGGAAGAAATAGGCCTGGTTCGAATACGGCGGGCTCTCGTCGAACAGGTTCTGCATGCCGGCGCGCAGCTTCAGGCGCGGCGTCGCCTGATACGCCGCCGACAGGTCCCACAGCGAGTACGACTTGACCTTGTTGGCCGCCACCACCGAACCGTCGTCGATATTGATCGCCGTGTTCTGGTCGTCGTAGCCGCTCGACCAGGTGTTCTGCAGGCTGGCCGAGACCGGCCCGCGCTCCCAGTCGAAGCTCACCGTATGGCGCCAGCGCTGCACCACGCCGTCGGTCACGAACTTGTTCAGGTTGCTCACAAAAGCATCGCCCGGCGCGTTCTGGATTTCCGACGACAGCACATAGGTGCCGTTCAGGCGTCCGCCAAAGCGACCGATGGCGGTGTCGACGCCGCGCACCGTGACCGCCAGGTCCAGGCCCTTGGCTACCTGGGCGCCGCGGTTTTCCTTGCGCAGCTCGATGTAGTCGATCACGTCGTCTTCATCGCGGTGCACCAGGTCGCCGTACTTGGCCAGGTTGCCCAGGATGATGTCGTCGCCGATCTCGCTGATCAAGTCGGTGCGCTTGATGTTCCAGTAGTCGAGCGAGGCGCTCACGTTGCGGCCGGCCGCGAACACGGCGCCGAACGAGAACTGGCGGCTGCGCTCCGGCTGCAGGTCGGCATTGCTGTAGCGGCGCGTATCCCAGTTGTCGGCGCAGTCGGCGTAGTTGTTCTCGACCGTGGCGCAATACACCGGATCGGGCAGGGTCGCGGTGCTGCTGTAGACGGTGGGGCGGAACAGCTCCGTCATGGTCGGCGCGCGGAAGCCGCGGCCGGCCGAGGCGCGCAGCAGCAGCGCATCCGTCGGACGGTAGGAGAGGCCGATCTTGGGGCTGGCCGCGCCGCCGACCTGCTCGTAATGGTCGTAGCGGGCCGACACCTGCGCCTCCCACTGCTGCGCGAACGGCACCAGCAGTTCGCCGTACAGGCCGGCGACGTCGCGCTTGTCGCTGGTGGCGCGGCCGCCTTCCGGCGCCGCGTCGTTGTTGATGTTGTCGGAGAGGAGCAGGGCGGAAGGCGTGAAATTGTTCTTCTCGCGCCGCACCTCGCCGCCGATGGCGACGGCCAGCTCGCCGCCCGCCAGCGGCATGAGCGCGCGCGAGAACTTGAAGTCGAGCGAGTCGAGCGTGCCGCGCGCGCGGCGCACGACGTCGTCGACCTGGATGCTGTCGAGCAGGGCAAGACCCTCCGGGCTGGACGGACCGAACGGGTTGATGCGGCCGTCCAGGATCCCTTCCATCAGCTCGTTGTACAGCACGTAGCCGTTGGTGTCGCGGTCCTTGACCGTGTTGACGCTGTGGTTATACGCGGTGTCGTAGTCCCAGCCGCCCACGGTGCCGCTCACGCCGACCACGAAGCGCATGCCTTCGCTGGTCAGTTCGCTGGTGCGCTGGCCGGCCTCGGACAGGCGCATGCGCAGTTCCAGCTCGCCCGGATAGTCGTCGTCCAGTTCTTCCAGGCCGGTGCCCACCAGTTGCGGCACCAGTCGGTAGTCGATATAGCCGGTGACGCGCGCCGACGAGCCGGTGTAGTACGACTTCGAGCGGCTGAGCGCGACTTCGGCATAGGCCTGGTGGCCGCCGCCGAGCTTCAACACGCCGCGGCTGAGCAGGCTGGCTTTCTCGGTCTTCGGATAGAGCTCGGTGTCGCCCATGTAGTTATAGGTGCAGGCATCGACGCCGCCGGTGCCGTCGGGCAGGTAGACGTTGGCCGGCGGCGCGCAATCGGGCGCCGACAGGTTGATCAGGCGGTTGGTGATCGGGCGGCCGTTGATGGTGAAGCCGAGTTCCTGCAGGTGGTCGCGCTGGTTCGAGGTCAGGCGGATATTCGCCGGGCCGGTATAGCCCGACAGCAGGTGGCCCAGGCGCTCCTCGACCCGCAGGCCGGGGATGAAGCTGCGCTGCGAGGTATTGAGCGCATTGGTGCGCTGGAAGTCGGCCACCGCGAACACATTGTAGCCGTCGCGTTCGAGGTCGCCCTTGCCGGCGCTGATGCTGGCGGTGCGCTTGCCGGCGCCGCCTTCGTCGGTGGTGCTGCCGTAGGCGTTCAGTTCCAGGCCCTGGAAGTCCTTGCGGGTGATGAAGTTGATGACGCCGCCGATCGCGTCGGTGCCGTACAGCGCCGAGGCGCCATCCAGCAGCACCTCGACCCGCTCCAGCGCGGCGGCCGGGATGTTGTTCAGGTCGACGCCGCTGTCGTCGCCGGGCGAGGCGAAGTTGGCCATGCGCCGGCCATTGAGCAGGACCAGGGTCGACGAGGTGCCGATGCCGCGCAGGTTGGCGCTGTTGAAGCCGCGCTGGTCGCCGCCGACATTGATGCTGGCGCCGTCGGTCAGGCCGTTGACGTTGCTCGATACCCGGGCCAGCAGCTCGGAGGCGGTGGTCACGCCGGCCTTTTCGATCTCGGCGCGCGAGACGATCTGCACCGGCAGGGCGGTCTCGGACTGCACCCGGCGGATGGCCGAGCCGGTGACTTCGACCTTCGGCATCGCGGCCGGCGCCGGTGCGGCTGCCGGCGCAACGTCGGTCGTCACCGGCGGCGTTTCCTGCGCCAGCGCGCTGCCCGCCACCCCTGCCGCCATCCAGGCGCCCGCCAGCAGCGCGCCGCGCACGGCGCGCGCCGCCGCCTTCAACTTCATATTCATCAATTGTCCCTATGAAACCACGTAAATATCGAGGAGTGTAATCGCGCGGCGAGCAGTAATGACAACTATTGGCGCGGGAAACGAGGGATGTTGCGAATCTGATACGCGGACGATGGCAATCCGGCCCGGCATTCCTTTTGGAGAAATAATGAATTGCGGATTGCGCCGATTCCCTGCCTTTGCATAATTCATGAGAATGGTGCCACGATGAACGCGGCCAGCGCGCCGCCAGCCCGGGAGGAACGCAGCATGACGACTTCGGTTTACCACGACGGCGAACGCGCCGTGCAGCACCGCGCCGGCGAGGCCGCCATCGCCGAGCGCAACGGCGTGGTCATCGCCGACTCCATCCTGGGCGGCGCCCGGCCCTTCATCGGCAAGCAGTCGATGGTGGTGCTGGCGAGCGTCGACCCGGAGGGGGCGCCCTGGTCCACGGTCCTGTTCGGGCAGCCCGGCTTCGCCCATGCCGACAGCGCGACGCAGGTCACCGTCGACCTGCCGGCGGCGCTGCGCGATCCTGACGAGCCATTCTGGCGCAACGTCGCCGCCAATCCGGCGATCGGCAGCCTGTTCATCGAGCTCGGCTCGCGCCGCCGCTACCGCATCAATGGCGCCCTGGCGCGCCTGGACGACGGGGGCTTCGACCTGGCGGTGCGCGAGGCCTACCCGAACTGCCCCAAATACATCCAGCGCCGCCAGCTGCGCCGCATCGATGGCGGGTCGGCGCCGGCCCTGCTGGGCGAAGGGCGCGCGCTCGACCAGGCCGCGCGCGCCATCGTGCGCCGCGCCGACACCGTCTTCGTGGCCAGCAACCACCAGGAGCGCGGCGCCGACGCCTCGCACCGCGGCGGCAGCCCCGGCTTCGTCCAGGTGGTGGACGACACGCTGCTGCGCATTCCCGACTACGCCGGCAACAGCCTGTTCAACACCTTCGGCAACCTGACGGTCGACCCGCGCGTGGGCCTGTGCATTCCCGACTTCGACGGCCAGCGCCTGTTGCAGCTGAGCGGCCGCGCATGCATCCTGCATGGCCAGGACGATCCGCACGGCCTGAGCGGCGGCACCGGACGCTTCTGCGAAATCGCGATCGAGCGCTGGCTGCTGCGCCGCGCGCCGCAGCACCTGGACTGGGAATACCTGGACGCCTCCCCGTTCAATCCGGCGGTAGAGGCCTGAGTCATGGCTGACTTCATGATGTATCTGATCGACGCCATCATCCGCCACGGCCCCGTGGTCAGGGAATTCCGCCTGGCGCCGGAAGGCGGCGCGCCGCTGCCGCCGTGGCAGCCCGGAGCCCACGTCGAACTCGCATTCACTTCGCGCGCCGGCGCCCGCCACCGCAACGCCTATTCGGTGGTGGGCGAGGAGGGCGGAATGCTGCGCATCGCGGTCCAGCGCGAGGAAGGCGGGCGTGGCGGCTCGCGCGTGCTGCATGACGAATTCGAGCCGGGCATGGCGCTCGAGGTCAGCCTGCCGCTGAACGGATTCACGCTGCACCCGGGGAGCACCCGCACCGTGCTGATCGCGGGCGGCATCGGCATCACGCCGATGCTGCCGATGGCGCGCGCGCTCGAGACGGCCGGCGCCAGCTACCAATTGCACTACCTGGCGCGCGATAGCGCGCGGCTGGTGCTGGCCGCCGATTGGCAGGCCCTCGGCGAGGACCGCGTGCGCACCTATGCCACCGCAAGCGAAGGGCGCCCCGACCTGGGCCGGATGATCGGCCCGTGGCAGCCGGGCTGCGAGCTGCATGCCTGCGGCCCTTCGGTCCTGCTCGAGGCAATCCGCGCCGCCGCGACGGCGCAGGGCTGGCCGCAGCGGCACGTGCGCGTCGAAAGCTTCGGCGCGCGCGCCCACGACGAGGACCGGCCGCTGCGGGTGGTCTTGCGGCAAAGCGGCATGACGCTCGACGTCGCGCCGGGCAAGTCGATCCTCGAGGCGATGATCGAGGCCGACGTGTTCGTTTCCTACGAGTGCAAGCGTGGTGAATGCGGCAACTGCTATGCTGGCGTGGTGTCGGGCGAGCCGCTGCATCGCGACGTGTGCCTGAACGCCCGGCAGCGGACCATCGGCATGACGCCCTGCGTCTCCTGGGCCAGGGGCCCGCTGCTGGAACTCGATCTGTAAGCTGTCTTCCACCACCACCAATCGAAAGGTCTCACGATGACAACGCCCACCGCAGTGCGTCCGCCGCTGCCGCCATTCACCCGCGAATCCGCGATCGAAAAAGTGCGCCTGGCCGAAGACGGCTGGAACACGCGCGACGCCGCCAAGGTGGCGCTGGCCTACAGCCTGGACACGCGCTGGCGCAACCGCGCCGAATTCGTCAACGGCCGTGACGAGGCGCGCGCCTTCCTCGAGCGCAAATGGAAGAAGGAGCTCGAGTACCGCCTGATCAAGGAGCTGTGGGCCTTCACCGACAACCGCATCGCGGTGCGCTATGCCTACGAGAGCCGCGACGACTCGGGCAACTGGTACCGCTCCTATGGCAACGAGAACTGGGAATTCGGCCCGGACGGCCTGATGGTCAACCGCTACGCCAGCATCAACGACATGCCGATCAAGGAAGAAGAGCGCAAGTTCCGCTGGCCGCTGGGACGCCGCCCCGACGACCATCCGGGGCTGTCCGACCTGGGGCTGTGAGCGCGACGGCGCGCAACGCAAGTCATCATTTCGCAGGGAGTACCGGGTGGACCAGATCCATTTGATGCACGTCTTCGTGGCGGTCGGCGAAGAAGAGGGCTTCGCCGCGGCGGCGCGGCGCCTGGACCTGTCGCCGGTCGCCGTCACGCGCGCCATTGCCGGTCTCGAGGAGCGGCTGGGCGTCAAGCTGCTGCTGCGCACCACGCGCAACGTGCGCCTGACGGAAGCGGGGCGGCGCTACCTGGACGACACGCGTGCCATCCTGGCCAGCATCGATGAAGCCAACGAGGCGGCGGCCGGCGTCAACGCGGCGCCGAAGGGCAACCTGTCGGTGACGGCCCCGGTCCTGTTCGGCAAGACCTTCGTCATGCCCTGCATCGTGCAGTTCCTGAACGAGTATCCCGAAGTCGAGGTGTCGGCGCTGTTCCTCGACCGCATCGTGAACCTGGTCGACGAAGGCGTCGACGTCGCCGTGCGCATCGGCCACCTGCCCGATTCAAGCCTCAGGGCGCTGCGCGTTGGCCAGGTGCGGCGCGTGCTGTGCGCCGCGCCCGACTATCTGGCCAGGCACCCCTTGCCGCAGCATCCGGCCGACCTGCTGCGCCATACGATCATCGCCGCCACCGGCGTCTCGCCGCGGGTCGAGTGGAAGTTCGGCGCGGTCGACGATCCGGCCATGGTGCGCCTGCGGCCGCGCCTGACGGTGACCAGCAACGACGCCGCCATCGAGGCCGCCTGCGCCGGGCTGGGCATCTGCCGGCTGCTGTCCTACCAGATCGCCGACCAGCTGACCGACGGCCGCCTCAAGATCGTCCTGTCCGAGCATGAGGAAGCGCCATGGCCGGTGCACCTGGTGCACCGCGAGAACAAGTTCGGCTCGTCCAAGGTGCGCAACTTCATCGACCTGCTGGCTGACCAGCTGCGCGCGAATCCTCATCTCCACTGAGAAAACCCTGCGTTTCGTTTGACGCAATAATGAATTGTCTTCGGCATGATGTTTCTTGGCGGTCGAGCTTCCTGGAATGGGGTCATTCGCTGCCCGGCGCGGCGAACACCACCGCGCAGATCGCGGCCGACGGCCATACCGTGTTCACCTTCTGAACGGGCGACGGGGCGCGCCGTGCACGTCGCCCCCCTGTTGTCTCCGGTTCAGACGATAATGTCAGGGTTATTCAAGAAAAATTCGGAGACAGCATGTTCGACACCGCAAGCCGGCCCGGCGCGTTCGCGGCAGGGACCGGCCCGGCCATTTTGGAAGGGGCATACCGCAAGGCCATCTGGCGCCTGATCCCGTTCATCTTCGTCTGCTACCTGTTCAACTACCTGGACCGGGTCAACGTCGGCTTCGCCAAGCTCGAGATGCTCGACGCCCTGCAGTTCAGCGAAACCATCTATGGCCTGGGCGCCGGCATCTTCTTCATCGGCTACGTCAGCTTCGGCGTGCCGAGCAACCTGATCCTGCACCGGCTGGGCGCGCGGCGCTGGATCGCTGTCATGATGATGGCCTGGGGCTCGCTGTCGGCCTGCATGCTGTTCGTGACCACGCCGCTGGAGTTCTACCTGCTGCGCTTCTTCACCGGCGTGGCCGAAGCCGGCTTCTTCCCCGGCATGGTCCTGTATTTCACCAAGTGGTTCCCGTCGCACAAGCGCGGCCAGGTGATGGCCTTGTTCATGGCGGCGATCCCCGTCTCTGGCCTGGTCGGCGGCCCGCTCTCGGGCTGGATGCTGAGCCACTTCGCCGACGGCCAGGGCGGCATGGCCGCCTGGCAGTGGCTGTTCCTGCTGCAGGGCCTGCCCACCGTGTTCCTGGGCCTGGCGGCGCTGTTCTACCTGAACGACGGCGTGGCCCAGGCCAGCTGGCTCGGCGCCCACGAGAAGGCCGCCTTGCAGGAGGAGCTCGCGCGCGACGAGCGCGAACGCCCGCCCGGCGCGAGCGCCGTGCACTCGCTGCGCGCGCTGCTGCTCGACCGCCATGTGTGGATGCTCGGCTTTATCTATTTCAGCATCAAGATGGGGGCGTACGCGATCAACTTCTGGCTGCCGTCGATCATCCGGGAGCTCGGCTTCGAGGACCTCGGCACGGTCGGCTGGCTGAGCGCGATTCCCTACCTGTTCGCCTGCGTGTTCATGGTCATCGTGGGCCGTTCGGCCGACCGCCGGCGCGAGCGCCGCTGGCACCTGTCGGCGCCGCTCCTGATGGCGCTGGCGGGCCTGGCGATGGCTGCGCACTTCTCGGACAACGCCGTCGTCGCCATGATCGGCCTGTGCCTGGCGACGATGGGCGCGCTCGCCGGCCTGCCGATGTTCTGGCCACTGCCGGCGGCCTTCCTCAGCAGCGCCGCCGCCGCCGGCGGCCTGGCCCTGATCAATTCGATGGGGCAGGTGGCCGGCTTCGCCAGCCCCTTCCTGGTCGGCTGGATCAAGGACCTCACCGGCAGCACCGACGTCGCGCTGTACATCCTGTCGAGCGTGATGCTGGTCGGCGCCTTGCTGGTGCTGACCGTGCCGGCGCGGCTGGTCAATCGCTGACCGCCACGAGATCAGGTGCTTGCGGGGCTGAGCAGCGCCGACACGTACAGCAGCAGCTTGTCCTCGCTGCGCGCCAGGTCCAGTCCCGTCAGTTCGCCGATGCGGCGCAGGCGGTAGTCGAGCGTGTTGCGGTGGATGCCGAGACTGGCCGCGGTGGCGGCCGAGTTCTCGTCCTGGGCGAACCAGGTGTCGAGCGTGGCGCGCAGCATGGCGCGGCTCTTGTCGCCCGCCAGGCGCGCGATCGGCATGCGCAGCTGGTGCGCCTGCCAGCCGCTGTCGAGTCCTGACAGCAGCACCGGCAGCGCCAGGTCGTAATAGCTGAACACCTGCTGCTGCGGCATGCGCAGGCGCCCCAGCCGGCTGGCGCTGCGCGCGCTCTGGTACGAGACGGCGGCGCCTTCCAGGCCGGGCAGGGCGATGCCCATCGCCAGCGTGAAAGGCAGCTCGCATTCCTCGCGCACCAGCTGGGCCAGCAAGTCCAGGCGCCGCTGCGGCGGCGTCTCGTAGCCCTTGCGCGCCGGGTCCCAGGAATCGAGCAGCACCATCTCGGACGGGCCGACGGTGGCGGTCAGCGCATCCTCGCGCCGCGCCAGCAGGCGCATCTGCAGGCGCTGGATATCGTGCAGGGCGGCCCCGGCGTCGGCGCCGTCCGGCTGCAGCTCGAGCAGGAACGCCAGTTGCATGCGCTCGAGGTCCAGGCCCAGGCGCCGCGCCCAGCCTTCGAGCTCGGGCCGCTGCGCGGCCTCGAAGCGGATCAGGTTCAGCACGAAGGCTTCGCGGTAGCGCGAGTTGTTCTGCAATTCGTTCGCCAGCGCCGCCTGTTCCAGGATCATCTCGGCCGTCAGGCGCACCAGTTCGCCGAACTGGCGCACCTCGTCCGGCGCGCCGGAGAGGCCCACCGCGCCGCACAGCTGGCCGCCTACGGAGAGAGGCAGATTGGTGCCCGGCTGGGCGCCATGCAGCTTGCGCGCGGCCGCCGCGTCGATCTCCACGGTCAGCTTCTTGGCCAGCGCCAGCAGGGCGCCCGCATGCAGCTCGCCGACCCGCTCGAGGTTGCCGCTGGCGAGGATCACGCCGTTGGCGTCCATCACATTCACGTTGAACGGGATGATCCGCATGGTGCGGGTGACGATTTCCTGGGCGAGCCGGGTGTCGAGGATATGCATGGGGTAGGGCCTGGAAGGTGGAGCGAACCTTGTGATTATGCACAAAACTTCCCGCGCCGAGGAGGCCGAATCCGGCCGATGATGGTAAATATTGTGAGGTTGCACGAAAAATGCCGGCTATTTACCGCTCTGGTTTGTGCGTGTCGCCGACGCTGGATATCCCTTGTTTGGCCGATAATCTTGCAGATCACCCTATTAGAAATTCGGAGACAGCATGAGCACCACCGCAAGCACATCCGGCGTCCAGGGCGGCGCCGCCGGCGCGGCCCTGTTGGACGGCGCCTACCGCAAGGCCACCTGGCGCCTGATTCCCTTCATCTTCGTCTGCTACCTGTTCAACTACCTGGACCGCGTCAACGTCGGCTTCGCCAAGCTCGAGATGCTCGACGCGCTCCAGCTCAGCGAAACCGTGTATGGCCTGGGCGCCGGCATCTTCTTCATCGGCTACGTGACGTTCGGCGTGCCGAGCAATTTGATCCTGCACCGGCTGGGCGCGCGGCGCTGGATCGCCATCATGATGATGGCCTGGGGCTCGCTGTCGGCCTGCATGCTGTTCGTGACCACGCCGATGGAATTCTATGTGCTGCGCTTCTTCACCGGCGTGGCCGAAGCCGGCTTCTTCCCCGGCATGGTGCTGTACTTCACCAAGTGGTTCCCGTCGCACAAGCGTGGCCAGGTGATGGCGCTGTTCATGTCGGCGATCCCCGTCTCGGGCCTGATCGGCGGCCCGCTGTCGGGCTGGATGCTGAGCCACTTCGCGCACGGCCAGGGCGGCATGGACGGCTGGCAGTGGCTGTTCCTGCTGCAAGGCCTTCCGACCGTGTTCCTGGGCGTAGCCGTGTTCTTCTACCTGAACGACGGCATCAGGCAGGCCGGCTGGCTGAGCGACGCCGAAAAGGCCGCGATGCAGGAGGCGCTGGACCAGGACGAGCAGCAGCGCGCGAAGGGCGTGCACGCGGTGCATTCCTTCGGCGCCGTGCTGCGCGACTGGCATGTGTGGATGCTGGGCTTCATCTACTTCAGCATCCAGATGGGCGTCTACGCGATCAACTTCTGGCTGCCTTCGATCATCAAGTCGCTGGGCTTCGAGAACGCGACCACGGTCGGCTGGCTGAGCGCCATCCCCTACCTGTTCGCCGGCGTGTTCATGGTGCTGGTGGGCCGCTCGGCCGACCGCCGGCGCGAGCGCCGCTGGCACCTGTCGGCGCCATTGCTGATGGCGCTGGTGGGCCTGCTCATGGCCGCCAACTTCTCGGACAACGCGGTGATCGTGCTGGTCGGCCTCTCGCTGGCCACGATGGGCGCGCTGACCGGCCTGCCGATGTTCTGGCCCCTGCCGGCGGCCTTCCTCGGCAGCGCGGCGGCGGCCGGCGGCCTGGCCCTGATCAATTCGATGGGGCAGGTGGCCGGCTTCGTCAGCCCCTTCCTGGTCGGCTGGATCAAGGACGCCACCGGCAGCACCGACGTCGCGCTGTACATCCTGTCCACCGTCCTGTTCATCGGCGCCATGCTGGTGCTGGTCGTGCCTGCCCGTCTGGTCAATCGCTAAAGGAGAGGTCCATGAAAATCGTCATCGCTCCAGATTCGTTCAAGGAAAGCCTGTCGGCCCTAGAAGCCGCCAGCGCCATCGAGGCCGGCTTCCGGGAGATCTTTCCCGACGCCGCCTACGTGAAGGTGCCGGTGGCCGACGGCGGCGAAGGCACGGTCGAGGCCATGGTCGCCGCCACCGGCGGCCGCCAGGTCGTGTTGCAGGCCACCGGCCCGCTGGGCCGGCCGGTCGAGGCTTTCTATGGCTTGAGCGGCGACGAGTCGACCGCCGTGATCGAGATGGCCGCCGCCAGCGGCCTCGAGCTGGTCGCGCCCGCCGAGCGCGATCCGCTGGTGGCGACCAGCCGCGGCACCGGTGAACTGATCCGCGCCGCGCTCGATCGCGGCGCACGCCGCTTCATCCTCGGCGTAGGCGGCAGCGCCACCAACGATGGCGGCGCCGGCATGCTGCAGGCGCTCGGCGTCGAACTGCTCGACGCGCAGGGCGCCCAGCTGGCGCCGGGCGGCGCCGCGCTGGCCCTCCTTTCGCGCATCGACGTGTCAAGGCTCGACCCGCGCATCGAAGAATGCGTGTTCGAGGTGGCCTGCGACGTCAGCAATCCGCTGGTGGGGCCCAGGGGCGCGTCGGCGATCTTCGGACCGCAGAAGGGCGCCACGCCCGAGATGGTCGAGCGGCTCGACGCCAGCCTGCGCCACTACGCGGGCGTGATCGCGCGCGACCTGGGCCAGGACGTGGCCGATATTCCCGGCGCCGGCGCCGGCGGCGGCATCGCCGCGGCGATGCTGGTGTTCCTGAAGGGGCGCCTGCGTCCCGGCAGCGAGATCGTGGCCGACGCGGTGGGCCTGGACGCCTTCGTGCGCGACGCCGACCTGGTGGTCACGGGCGAGGGGCGCATCGACAGCCAGACCGTCAACGGCAAGACCCCGATCGGCGTCGCGCGCGTGGCCGGGCGCCACGCCAAGCCGGTGATCGCCATCGGCGGCTGCCTGGCGAACGACGCCAGCGCGGTGCACGCGCACGGCATCGCCGCCACCTTCAGCACCGTCATGAAGGCGGGGACGGTGGCCGAGGTGCTGGCCGGCGCGCAGTTCAACCTGCAGTGCACGGCGCGTAATATCGCGGCCGCGCTCAAGCTCGGCATGGATTTGCGGCGCTAGGCCGTCAGCGGCGTATCGACCTTCTTGAGGGTGCGCAGCACGAAGCTCGACTTGCTGTGGCGGATGCCGGGGATCTTGTACAGGCGTTCGCGCAGCAGGCGTTCGTAGTCGCGCGTGTCCTTCACCGCGATGCGCAGGAAATAATCGTAGTCGCCCGAGATCAGCGAGGCTTCCAGCACCTCGGGAATCGATTCGAGCGCGCGCCCGAATTCGTACAGCGTTTCTTCGCTGTGGCTGTCGAGCGTGACCTGCACGATCAGCTGGTCGTGGTAGCCGAGGCTCGGCAGGTCGACCTTGACCGTATAACCCTGCAGGGTTCCGCTATCCGTCATCCGCTTGATGCGGTTCCAGCACGAGGTGGTCGACAGGCCGACCGCGGCGCTGATCTCCTGCAGCGGCGTGCGCGAGTCGCGCAGCAGGATGCCCAGGATGGTCAAGTCGGTCGCATCGAAAGATTTTCTTTCTTGATTCATTGTTGACGAAAATTATTCAGGTAAGGCGGCAATTCTAGCTGAAAATATGAAGCACTTTCATGTCTTTCCTCGATAGACTTCAAGGCATGAAACCACATCCCGAATTCCTCCCGCCAGCCGCCGGCAAGGTCGCCCTGACCGGCGCCGGCCTCTTGCTCGACACCCTGGTCGCCTGCGGCGTCGACACCGTGTTCGGCTATCCCGGCGGCGCCGTGCTGCCCTTGTACGATGCGCTGGCCCAGGATGGGCGGCTGCGCCACGTGCTGGTGCGCCACGAGCAGGCCGCCGTCCATGCGGCGCAAGGCTATGCGCGCTCGACCGGCCGGCTGGGCGTCGTGTTCGTAACCTCCGGGCCGGGCATCGCCAACACCACCTCCGGCCTGCTCGACGCGCTGAGCGATTCGATCCCCATCCTGTGCGTCAGCGGCCAGGTCGCGACCGCCGCCATCGGCACCGACGCGTTTCAGGAGTGCGACGCGCTGGGCATCTCGCGCACGGTCACCAAATGGAACACGCAGGTGCGCGCCACGCGCGACATCGTCGCCACGATCCGGCGCGCGGTGGTTGAAGCGAGCGAGGGCCGGCCCGGCCCGGTGCTGGTGGACGTGCCCAAGGATATCCAGGCGCGCGCCGTGGACGCGGCCGACTTCGGGCGCCAGGTAAAGCCGTCTCCGATGCTGCGCGCCGTGGACGACGACCGGGATGGCCTGGACGCCGCGGCGCTGCTCATCCGCCAGGCGCGGCGCCCGGTGTTCTACGGCGGCGGCGGCTTGATCAACGCGGGGCTGGACGCCTGCGCCGCCTTCACGCGCCTGGTGCGCTGGAAGGACGCGCCATGCACGCTCACCCTGATGGGGCTGGGCGCCTTTCCGGCCTCGGACCGGCGCTGGCTGGGCATGCTCGGCATGCACGGCACGCTGGAAGCGAACCTGGCGATGCATGGCGCCGACCTGGTCGTGTGCGTCGGCGCGCGCTTCGACGACCGGGTGACCGGACGGCTGGCCGACTTCTGTCCAGGCGCGCAGATCGTCCACATCGACATCGATCCGCGCTCGATCGGCAAGGTGGTGGCGGCCGATGTCGGCCTGCGCGGCGATTGCGGCGCGGTGCTGCGCGGCCTGCTGGACCGCCTTGTCGGCCTGCGCGCCGATCCCGCCTTGCTCAGGGATTGGTGGCGCACCATCGACTCCTGGCGCGCCGAGCGCTGCCTCGACTTCGCCGCGCAGGATGCCGCGATCGTCCCGCAGCAGCTGATGTCCACGCTGGCCGAGCGCCTGGCCGGCAGGAATGCGATCGTCTCGACCGACGTCGGCCAGCACCAGATGTGGGCCGCGCAATACCTGGGCTTCGAGGCGCCGCGCCGCTGGCTGACCTCGGGCGGCGCCGGCACCATGGGCTATGGCTTGCCGGCGGCGATCGGGGCCCAGGTCGCGCATCCGGATGCGCTGGTCGTATGCGTCAGCGGCGACGCCTCGGTGCTGATGAATATCCAGGAGCTGTCGACCGCGGTGCAGCACCGCTGTCCGGTCAAGCTGGTCCTGTCGAACAATGGCTGCATGGGCATGGTGCGCCAGTGGCAGGAGCTGCATCATGGCGGGCGCTATAGCCACAGCTACACCGAAGCCTTGCCCGATTTCGTGGCGCTGGCGCGCGCCTTCGGCTGGGAGGCGAGGAGGGTCGAGCAGGCGGGCGAACTGGAAGCGGCGATGGATGCCTGCCTGGACTCCAGCCGGCCCTTCCTGCTCGATGTGCGGGTGGCGCAGGCCGAGAACTGCTTCCCGATGATGCCTCCCGGGCGAGGACACCACGAGATCATGCTGGGCAAGGATCGCTGGTATCGACATGCTCAGTAGTTGCCCGTATTGAAAATGATTCTCATTCGCGCTAGGATGCCGGTTTCCATCATGAACCCTGCATGCCATGCTTCTTTCGCCCCGTCGTCCGCTCCTGATCGTCCTTGCCCTGTCTCAGGCTTTCCCAGTGTTGGCGGCGCCGCAGGAGCTTGATGAACAGGACATGCAGGCGGTGCGCGTCACGGCGACGCGGGCGCAGGGCTTCATGCCGAACACCGTGGAGGCGGGGAGCTTTCGTGGTTCGGACGTCATGGACGTGCCCGCGACCGTCAATGTGATCACGCGCGAGGTGCTCGAGCTGCAGGCCGCCGCCGGCCTGTACGACGCGCTGCGCAACACGGCCGGCGTCACCCGCCAGCAAAATGGCGGCGACACCTGGGACCAGCTGGTCATCCGCGGCATCGCGGTGGAAAACCGCACCAACTACCGCCTCAACGGCTCGCTGCCGCTGATGAACTTCGGCCAGGTCGCGATGGAGAACAAAGAGCGGGTCGAGGTGCTCAAGGGCGCCACCGCCCTGTACTACGGCTTCACTTCGCCGGCCGGCGTGGTCAACTTCGTCACCAAGCGCGCCGGCAGCGTGCCGGTCAATACGGTCGGGCTGGCGCTGGACGACAACGGCTCGGCCGTCGCCAGCGCCGACGTGGCGCGCCGCTTCGGGCAGCGCCAGGAATTCGGCGTGCGCGTCAATGCCGCCGGCGGCACGCTCGGCTCGCACCTCGACGGCGTCGGCAACGGCAACCGCGGTTTCGCCTCCGCCGCCATCGACTGGCGCGTGAACGAGCGCCTGCGCCTGCGCGCCGACCTCGAGTACGACAAGCGCCGCGTGACCGAGCAGGTTGGCGTCAACCTGCCGCCGACCGTCGGCGGCGTCATTCAGTTGCCGCGTGCCGTCGACCCGCGCCGCCTGGTCGGCCCCGACTGGGCGCGCTTCGAGACGCATGCGCGCAATGTCCAGCTGCGCGCCGACGTCGCGCTGAACCAGGACTGGGCCCTGACCCTGGAGGCCGGTCACGCCGAGACCAGACGCGAGCGCAACCTGCCGATCTTCCGCTTCGATAATGCGGCCAGCGTCGCCACCGGCGCCGGCCGCATCACCGGCAATTCGCAGTTCGCGGACGTCGATTCCGACATGCTGCGCGCCGAGCTGGCCGGGCGCTTCGTCACCGGCGCGCTGACCCACGACCTGACGCTCGGCGCGAGCGGCACCGACAAGGGCCAGGCGCCGGTCTACCAGTCCAACTACACGATCCCGTTTCAAAACCTGTACGACCCGGTCCCGATCCGCAACGCCGGCTTCGGCGCCGTGCCGACGCAGCCGACCACCGCCGCGCTGGAAAGCCGCGACAAGGGCCTGTACCTGGTCGACCGTATCCAGCTGGGCCAGTGGCAGCTGATCGGTGGCGTGCGCCGGGTCGACTACTGGAGCCGCCAGGGCGCCAACCGCTACGACGTGAGCGAAACCACCCCGCTGGCGGCCGTGATCTGGCGCGCCCGCGCCGACTTCTCGCTGTATGCCTCGATGGCCGAAGGGCTGGAGGAAGGCGAGGCGGCGCCGGCCGGCAGCGCCAACGAGGGCGCCCGCCTGGCGCCGGGCGTGAGCAAGCAAAAGGAGGTCGGCGCGCGCTGGCGCACCGGCGGCGGCTTCCTGACCCAGCTGGCGCTGTTCGACATCGACCGTCCCGGCTACTACACCAATGCCGCCAACGTGTTCACCGCCGACGGCGAGCAGCGCTATCGCGGCGTCGAGCTGTCGGCGCAAGGGCGCGTCACGCGCCGCCTGTCCTGGCAGGGTTCGGCCCAGGTGCTCGATCCCGAGTTCCGCGACATCGGCGCCGCCTACGACGGCAAGCTGCCCGAGAACGCGGCGCGCCGCACCGCCAGCAGTTACCTAGCCTACGAGCTCGATGCGGTGCCCGGCCTGTCGCTGACCCTGGGCGCGTATTACACGGGCAGGCGCCCGGTGAATGACCTGAACCAGGCCTGGCTGGGCGGCACGACCCTGTTCAGCGTGGGCGGGCGCTATGCCACGCAGGCCTTCGGCAAGCGCACCACCTGGCAGCTCAACATCGACAACGCGGGCGACAAGCAGTACTGGGCCGGCGCCGGCACGCGCCTCTCGGCCGGCCTGCCGCGCCTGGTCAAGCTGTCGGTGAAGGTGGACCTGTGAAGGCGGCGCCGGATTCGCCATGGCGCTGGCGCCTGCCGACCGTGCGCGAGGTTTGGTTCCAGCTGCACTGGTTCGTCGGTATCACGGCCGGCACCTTGCTGGCCGTGATCGGCCTCACCGGCGCCATCCTCGCGTTCGAGGACGAGATCGTGGAAAGCATCAATCCCGGCGTGTTCGCCGTGCCGGTGCAGGAGCGGACGCGCCTGGAGCCGGAACAGATCCTGCGCGCGGCGCGCCAGGCCCATCCCGGCGAACGGGTCGCCAGCATCTCGATCGCGGCGCAGCCCGGCAGCACCGTCGGCGTACGCTTCGCCCCGCCGCCCGGGGAGCGGCGTGGCGTGGAAATCCGCATCCACCCCTATGACGGCAGCGTGCTGCCCGCCGTGCGTGGCGCGGCCTTTTTCGAGTTCGTCGATGCGCTGCACCGTTGGCTCTTGCTGCCGCGCGCGCCGGGCCGCATCGTGCTCGGCATCCTGGCCCTGTGCCTGGTGGGCCTGGCGCTCAGCGGCCTGTATCTGCGCTGGCCGCGCAAGAAGGACTGGCGCAGCTGGCTGACCTTCAACACGTCGCTGCGCGGCCGATCCTTCCTGTGGGCGCTGCACGCGATCGCCGGCACCTGGGCCCTGGTCGCCTACCTGGTGGTGGCAGGCACCGGACTTTACTGGAGTTTCGACATCGTACGCGGCGCCTTGCAGGACTGGGCCGGCGCACCAATGGCGCAGCCGCGCGAAGGCAGATCCGCCGCCGCGCCGCGTGGCGCGGGAGGCCTGGCGCCGGCCTGGAATACCTTCGTGTCGACCGCGCCCGGCTGGTCGAGCGCGACCATCCGCTTGCCGGAGCGCGCGAGCGGCGCCTACCAGCTGACCTGGCTCGCGCAGGATGCGCCGCACGACCGCGCGCGCAACCGCATGACCGTCGGCGGCGGCGGCGCGGTGCGCCACGACGAGCGCCATGCCGACAAGAGCGTCGGGCAGCGCGCCCTGACCACCATCCGTCCGCTGCACACGGGGACCTATTTCGGATTGCCGGGGCGGATCGTCATGATGTTGGCCAGCCTGGCCTTGCCTGGCTTCGCGATCACCGGCTGGATGCTCTACCTTGGCCGGCGGCGCCAGAAGCGTGCGCTGGCGCGCGAGCGCAGCCTGGCGGCGCGGGCCGACGTGAACGCTGACGTGGTCGCGACTGGTGCGCCGGTGCTGGTCGCCTTCGCGACCCAGGGCGGCCAGGCCGAACGGATCGCGCTGCACAGCGCCGGGGCGCTGCGCGCGGGCGGCCGCGCGGTCGACCTGCGTCCCGTGTCGGCGCTGGCGCCGGGCGACCTGGCCGGCTACGGACAGGCGCTGTTCGTGGCCAGCACCTTCGGCGAAGGCGAGGCCCCCGATTCCGCGCGGCGCTTCAGCCGCGAGCTGGAAGCGTGGCAATCGATGTTCGACAGTTGCCGCTTCGCCGTGCTGGCGCTGGGCGACCGCAACTACGCGCGCTTCTGCGGCTACGGCCACGCGCTCGAGCGCCGCCTGCAGGCGCTGGGCGGCAAGCCGCTGTTCCCGCTGATCGAAGTGGACCAGGGCGACGCAACGGCGCTGGGACGCTGGATGCATGCGCTGGGCGGGCTTGGCGCCGCGGCGGGAGAGCTGCCGCCCGGCGCCGCGGCCGCACCGTTTTCCGACTGGGTGCTGCATTCGCGGCGCCTGCTCAACCCCGGCAGCCTGGGCGCGCCGATGTACGAGATCGCCTTGCGCCCAAGCCTGGAGGCCGGCTGGCAGCCGGGCGACCTGCTCGAGGTCGCCGTCCCCGAGGCGCCTGCGGCGCCGCGCCGCTATTCGATCGCCAGCGTGCAGGCGGACGGCGCGCTGGAACTGCTGGTGCGCCAGCAGCGCCACGCGCATGGCCTCGGCCTGGCCTCCGGCTGGCTGACCGAGCGCCTGGCCATCGGTGGATCGGTGCGTGCGCGCCTGGTCGCCAATCCGGGCTTTCACGCGCCGGACGACGACCGTCCGTGCATCTATATCGGCAACGGCTCGGGCATGGCCGGCTTGCGCGGCCACCTGCGCAGCCGCGCCGGCATGGGACGGGGCCGCAACTGGCTGCTGTTCGGCGAGCGCCAGCGCGCCTTCGACAGCCTGTGCGCCGCCGAGCTCGCGGTTCTGCAGTCGGCGGGCATGTTGCCCGAACTCGACCTGGCGTTCTCGCGCGACCCGCAGCCCGAATACGTCCAGGACCGCCTGCATGCGCGCGCCGACCTGCTGCGACGCTGGATCGACGACGGCGCCACGATCCACGTCTGCGGCAGCCTGCAGGGCATGGCCGGGGCGGTGCACGAGGCGCTGGCCGCTATCCTGGGGCAGGCCCGGCTCGAGCAGCTGATGGAGACCGGCCGTTACCGGCGCGACGTCTACTGAGCCGCGTTCATTGCGATCGTACGGCGCCTGCAGGGTGGCGCCGCTCTCGTTATACTGCGCGCATGAACATTTCCCCATCCGACGCCGACGGCGATTTCCAGGCCCTCGTGGCGGCGCGCCGCAATTTCACGCTGCGGCGACTGCACGCGCCCGGACCCGATGCCCAGGCGCTTGCCCGCATCGTCGAAGCGGCCGCGCATGCGCCCGACCACGGCCTGCTGCGGCCGTGGCGCTTCGTGCTCATCCCGCAGGAGCGGCGCGCCGACCTGGGCGAGGTGTTTGCCGAGGCCCTGGCCGAGCGCGATCCCGGCTGCGGCGAAGACGCGCTGGCCACCGCGCGCGACAAGGCGCAGCGCGCGCCCTGCCTGCTGGTGGCGGTGCTGCGCGACGATCCCGCGGCCAAGGCGATTCCGGTGGCCGAGAAGCTGGTCTCGCTCGGCTGTGCATTGCAGAACCTGTTGCTCGCGGCCGGCGTCGCCGGCTTCGCGACCGGCCTGGCCAGCGGCGCCGCGATGGACGTCCCGGGCATGCGCCGCCTGCTGCGCCTCGCGCCGCACGAGCGCGCGATCTGCTTCATCGGCCTGGGCACGGCGGCGCTGGAAAAACCGCCGCGCCCAAGGCCGGACGCGGCGGATTACCTGAGCAGCATCTAGCACGCGCTCGATCGGTCCCAGCCCGGTTGCGCCCCCCAGCCCCACGTCCCGAACGGCGGCAGTCGCCATGACGAGCTTCGGCTGCCAGGCCGAATTCACAATTTCAACGGTTAGCTCGGCCGTTTTTGATCCACATCAAGTTTTTATTTAGTCAACGAATTGTAGGATGCGGCATGCGCAATCGCCGCTTTCACGCGAATGCGCTTCCCGGTGCGCCGCACTGTTCCCGGCGCCCCTGTTTCGTTCGTTTCCACGGGCCTCGCCCTGAATGTATCGTGAGCCGACATCGCATCGCACCCCGCCAGTTCCTGGCAACCCTGCCCCTGTTCGCCGACCTCTCGCCCGAGCAGCTCGACCTGCTCGCGCAAGCGACCACCGAGCTGCACGTGCCGCGCGGCCGCGTGGTCGTCGAGCGCGGCGAATCCTGCAGCGGCCTGCACGCCGTGATCTACGGCGACGTCAAGCTCTCCATCGTCTCGAGCGAAGGCGACGAGAAGGTGGTCGAACTGATCGGCCCCGGCCAGAGCTTCGGCGAGGCGCCGCTGTTCATGGAGCGTCCCTACATGACCCAGGCCGAGACGCTGGCCGACAGCATGCTGCTGCACATCGCGAAGCACGCGATCTACGCCCAGATCGAACGCAATCCCGGCTTCGCCCGGCGCCTGCTGGCGTCCATGAGCCGGCGCCTGCACGGCCTGATCTCGGACGTCGAGTCCTATACGCTGCGCAGCGGCAGCCAGCGCATCGTCAGCTACCTGCTCAAGGACGATCCGCCGCAGGGCGCGCAGGTGACGCTGGCGGCGCGCAAGAAGATGATCGCGTCGCGCCTGTCGCTGTCGCCCGAATACTTTTCGCGCGTGCTGCACGACATGGCCCACCGCGGCATGGTCGGCATCGCCGGGCGCAGCATCACCATCCTCGACATCGAGCGCCTGCGCGCCTACGAAGGCTGACGCCGCGCCGTCATCAACCATCCACGGAGGCGTTTCATGTACATGCACCTGACCGAATTCACCGACAACGCCCTGCGGCTGCTGGTCTACCTGGGCAACCACCGCGAGCGGGTCGCGACTATTAACGAGATCGCCGAGCGCTACGGCATTTCGCGCCACCACCTGGCCAAGGTGTCCTGCGTGCTGTCCGCGTCCGGGCTGATCGAGACCTCGCGCGGCCGCCTGGGCGGGATGCGCCTGGCCGGCGCGCCGCGCGACATCCGCCTGGGCGAAGTCGTGCGCTGCACCGAGCGCGGCCTGGCGCGCGGCGCGCGCGGC
>NZ_JH992923.1:770490-781533 GCF_000315425.1 Massilia timonae CCUG 45783
CGGGCGCGTCGGAATAGGTCGAGGCCATGCGCGCGAAGTCGGCGCCGGTGCGCAGCTGGCGCATCACTTCCTCGGCGCGCGCGGCGCGCGCGGCGGCGCGGATGGCGAGCGGCCGCCATGCGGCCAGCCTGACGACCGCCTGCAGCAGTCGCTGGCGGTGGCCACCGCCGCCTATCTGGCCGAACTCAATCGCGTGACCCTGGCCGACCTGATTCCCGGCAGCGGCGAGGCGCACGGCGACGTGCCGGGCTGGCTGGCCACGAACGCCTGGCGCTGGCGGCACTCGGCGCTGGAAGAGGGGGCGTGACATGGCGCCGGCGCTTCGCCGGCCTGTCCAGAAAAGCGCACGACCGTGCGCAACCGCTTCCGCACGCGATGGTGTCGCTTCGGCTAGAATGTTTGCCCATGAATGGAAGGCCGCCTTCCACGCCGCGACACCCAAGTTATAGGAAGACCATGAGTACCGATAGTAATCTGAACGAAGCCCAGAACACCCAATTGCGCATCGACGCGCTGGAATACCACCGCAGCCCGACCCGCGGCAAGATCGAAGTGGTGGCCACCAAGCCGCTGTCGAACCAGCGCGACCTGTCGCTGGCCTACTCGCCGGGCGTGGCCTACGCCTGCGAGGAAATCGCCGCCGACCCGGCGACCGCCTTCGACTACACCTCGCGCGGCAACCTGGTGGCCGTGATCTCGAACGGCACCGCGGTGCTGGGCCTCGGCAATATCGGCCCGCTGGCGTCGAAGCCGGTCATGGAAGGCAAGGGCTGCCTGTTCAAGAAGTTCGCCGGCGTCGACGTGTTCGACCTGGAGCTGGACGAGCTGGATCCGGACAAGCTGGTCGACGCCATCGCCATGCTCGAGCCAACCGTGGGCGGCATCAACCTCGAAGACATCAAGGCGCCGGAATGCTTCTACATCGAGAAGAAGCTGCGCGAGCGCATGAACATCCCGGTCTTCCACGACGACCAGCACGGCACCGCCATCATCTCGACCGCCGCGCTGCTCAACGCGCTGAAGGTGGTCGGCAAGGACATCGGCCAGATCAAGCTGGTCTGCTCGGGCGCCGGCGCGGCGGCCATCGCCTGCCTCGACATGATGGTGCTGCTGGGCGTGAAGCAGTCGAACATCTACGTCACCGATTCGAAGGGCGTGATCTGGCAGGGCCGCGAAGCGAACATGGAAGCCAACAAGGCGCGCTATGCGCAGGCGACCGATGCCCGCACCTTGGGCGACATCGTCAAGGATGCCGACGTGTTCCTGGGCTGCTCGACCGCCGGCGTGCTCACCGCCGAGATGGTCAAGACCATGGCCGACAAGCCGGTGATCCTGGCCCTGGCCAACCCGGAACCCGAGATCCGTCCAGAAGTGGCGAAGGCCGCGCGTCCGGATGTCATCATCGCCACCGGCCGTTCGGACTATCCGAACCAGGTCAACAACGTGCTGTGCTTCCCTTACATCTTCCGTGGCGCGCTGGACTGCGGCGCGACCCGCATCACCGACGAGATGAAGCTGGCCTGCGTGACCGCGATCGCCGAACTGGCCGAAGCCGAGGCGAGCGACGTTGTGGCGCTGGCCTACGAAGGCCAGGACCTGACCTTCGGCCCCGAATACATCATCCCGAAGCCGTTCGATCCGCGCCTGCTGGCGGCGATCGCGCCGCGCGTGGCCGAGGCGGCCGCCGCATCGGGCGTGGCGACCCGTCCGATCGCGGACATGGACGCCTACCGCGACCAGCTGGGCCAGATGATCTACCACACCGGTTTCTTCATGAAGCCGGTGTTCAACAAGGCGCGCGCCAACCTGCGCAAGGTGGCCTACGCCGAAGCGGGCGAGCCGCGCGTGCTGCGCGCGGTGCAGACGGTGGTGGACGAGGGCATCGCCCAGCCGGTGCTGATCGGCGACGAGGGCGCGATCGCGCGCGCCGTCAAGCAGGCCGGCCTGCGCCTGCAGGCGGGCGTGGACTACACGGTCATCGCGGCGGAAAGCGACACGACGCTGCAGGGCACGCGCCTGCTCAAGTCGGGCCAGGTCGACGCCCTGATCTGCGGCATGACCGGCAGCTACGACAGCCACCTGGAACACGTCCGGAACGAGATCGGCGTGGCGCCGGGCGCCGAAGTGCTGGCCGCGATGAACGCGCTGGTGCTCGACAAGCTGACCCTGTTCATCACCGACACCTACGTCAACGAGACCCCGAGCGCCCAGGAACTGGCGGCGATCACCCGCCTGGCGGCCGACGCCATGCAGCACTTCGGCCTGGAGCCGAAGGCGGCGCTGCTGTCGCACTCGTCGCAGGGCTCGTCCGAGCGTCCGTCGGCGCGCCGCATGCGTGAAGCCCGCGCCCTGCTGGCGGAACAGGCCCCAGAGCTGGCGGTGATCGGCGAGATCCACGGCGACGCCGCGCTGTCGCAGGAAATCCGCGACATCTACAACATCGACGCCGGCTACGCGGGCAGCGCCAACCTGCTGGTGATGCCGTCGCTGGACGCGGCCAACATCCTGTTCAACGTGCTCAAGGTCGCCAGCGGCAAGGGCGTGACGGTGGGCCCGATCCTGCTGGGCGCGGCCAAGTCGGTGCACATCCTGAGCCCGAGCGCCACCGTGCGCCGCATCGTCAACATGACGGCGCTGGCTGCCGCGCAAGTCGTTTAATGCGCTAACCCTCCCCATCCGGCGGCCCCTTGCGAGGGGCCGTCGCGTTTTTTGGCTTTCTCCATGATTTCCGTGATCGACCTCGCATTGAACTTCGGCCTGGGCGCCTCGCTCGGCATCGCCGGCGGCATGCTGGGCATCGGCGGCGGCCTGATCGCCATTCCGGTGCTGGGCCTGTTGTACGGCATGAACCAGCACCTGGCCCAGGGCACGGCGCTGGTGATGATCGCGCCGAACGTGGCGATCGGCTTCTGGCGCTATCACCAGAAGCATCCGGTCGACCTGCGCTCGGTCGGCGTGGCCGGCCTGTGCTCGATCGGGACCGCCTGGCTGGCGGCGCGCTTCGCGGTGGCGATCGACGCCGAGGTGCTGCACTACGCCTTCGCGCTGTTCCTGCTCGCGCTGGCGCTGTACTTCGGCTGGCCGTCGCGGCGCAAGACCGGCGCGCCACCCCCGCCCGTGAAGGAAGTGCCGGGCCGGTTGATGCCGGCGATCGGCATCGCCAGCGGCGCGGTGTCGGGCTTCTTCACGATCGGCGGCGGCATGGTGGTGGTGCCGGCGCTGGTGAGCCTGTTCAAGATGCCGCAGACGCGCGCCCAGGGCATGGCGCTGGCGCTGGTGGTGCCGGGCGCCTTCGTGGCGCTGGCCACCTATGGCCACAGCGGCGCGGTCGACTGGCAGGTCGGCCTGCCGCTGGCGCTGGGCGGCGTGCTGACCGTGTCGTGGGGCGTGCACCTGGCGCATACCTTGCCGGCACGCCTGTTGCGGGTGGCGTTCAGCACGGTGCTGCTGGCGGCCGCCGTCACCATGCTGGTGACCGGCGGCGCTGCGGCGGGCTAAACCGCGCGGGCGCGGCGACGGCGCAATGTCAGTCCCGTCGCGCCGATTGCGAGCAGGGCCAGCGTGGCCGGTTCCGGCACCTCGTTTGGCCCCACGTAGCGCGGGACGATGCGGGACACGTGTTCTTGGTAGCCGCCGTTAAAATCGAGCCACTGCTCATACCCGGGGTCCAGGGACCCTGCGGAGACGGTGCCTCGGTGGGCGCCTGCGAAGTCGTAGAAGCCGGGGCCATCCTCCGTAACCCGGTATATCGAAGTCGTGTAATGGGCAGTGTAATAGAGGATGCCCGATGGGTCGGATGCGAACCTGATGCTGAACGATGTGTACTGGTCGCCGCCAAAGTTGCTGTAGATGCGGAAATTGGTCGGGCCGTCGCGCAAGAAATGGGTGCTCACTTCGGTGATCTGGGTACTGCCTTCGGAATGCTCCGGTGATATGCGCATTTCGAACGGCTGGCCGACTCCCTGGATCGGTAGTCCGAACCTGAAATCGGCAATGGACCCATCGGTATCGTGCTGCACGAAGTACCCGGTTAGCGGGCCCTTGAAATTATATTGCACGTATCCCGCCCATGCTGGCAGCGCACACAGCAGCCCTGCAACGAGCCCAATTACTTTCTTGATCATGTTGTCTCTCCCTGGTTAAATGAAAACCGGGCAGGGAGCAAGTAACGTGCCAAAAAATCAAAAATTATTGCAATCAAGGACTTGGCGTTTCATCTATGCGATTTTGTCGGACGCCTGTAATGCCGGCCGACAGCAAAAATCAGTTGGCGATGCCGTCGTCGTCACCGAACCGGTCGAGCAAGAACGCGATGAAGGCGCGCGCCCGCGCCGACTGGTGCTGGCGATTGGGGTAATACAGATACAGGTCGGCTCCTGGCTGCATGTAGCCGGGCATGACGATCCTCAGGCGTCCGCTCTCCACATACTTCTTCAGGTCCCATTCCGAGCGCACCAGAATGCCGTGTCCGTCCAGCGCCCAACCCAAGGCGATGTCGCCGTCGTTGCTCGACAGCGCGCCCTCAACTTTCACCGAGACGCTGCGTCCCTCGTGCACCAGGCGCCAGACGCCGTACGCATCGTCGTTCTGGCGGTGGACAATGCAGCGGTGCGCCGCCAGCTCGTCGAGGGTCGTCGGCTCTCCATGCCGTTCGAGGTAGCGCGGCGAGGCGCACAGGAAGCGCCGGTTCGACATGATGCGGCGCGCCACCAGGCGCTGGTCGGGCAGTTCGCCGAAGCGGATCGCCAGGTCGATGCCGCCCGCGACCAGGTCGACCGGGCGGTCGGTGACGTCGAGCTGCACCTCGACCTGCGGATAGCGCTGGGCGAAGCTCGATACCAGCGGCGCGATCGCCGTGCGTCCGAAGCCCAGCGACGCGTTCACCTTCAAGAGGCCGCGCGGCACCGAGCGCGTGCCGGACACCGCTTCTTCCATCTCGCGCAGCTCGGCCAGGATCCGGGTCGCGTAGTGCAGATAGGTTTCGCCTTCGGGCGTCAGGCTGCTGGTGCGGGTGGTACGGTTCACCAGGCGCACGCCCAGGTGTTCTTCGAGCTGGGCCAGGCGCTTGGTGGCGGCCGGCGGGGTCAGGTCCAGTTCGCGGGCGGCCGCCGACAGGTTGCCGTGGCGCGCCAGCAGGACGAAGAATTCGAGGTGGGAAGCGAGCTCGTTTTTCACCGCAGGTTAAGAATCTAGTGAATCCGGCTCAATCATAACCGCCTTTGGAGCGAATAATCTGGTGGCTCGTACAACCGCAAGCGAAGGAACACCAGATGAGAATCGTCGAGATCCGCGAAAAAACCGTCCCGATCAGCTCCCCGATCCGCAACGCCTACATCGACTTCAGCAAGATGACGCTGAGCGTGGTCGCCGTCGTCACGGACGTCATGCGCGACGGGAAGCCGGTGATCGGCTACGGCTTCAATTCCAACGGCCGCTACGGCCAGGGCACGCTGATGCGCGAGCGCTTCATCCCGCGCATCCTCGAGGCCGATCCGGCGTCGCTGCTCGATGCCGACGGCGACAACCTGGATCCGCACAAGGTGTGGCAGGCGATGTTCACCAACGAGAAACCGGGCGGGCATGGCGAGCGCTCGGTGGCCATCGGCACCATCGACATGGCGGTGTGGGACGCGACCGCCAAGATCGCCGGCAAGCCGCTGTTCCAGCTGCTGGCCGAGCGGTATGGCAACGGCGAGCCGGATCGTACAGTGTTCGTCTACGCGGCCGGCGGCTATTATTATCCGGGCCAGGACCACGGCAAGCTGAAGGACGAGATGCGCAGCTACCTGGATCGCGGCTACACGGTGGTCAAGAAAAAGATCGGCGGCGCTTCGCTTGACGAAGACCTGCGCCGCATCGATTCGATCCTGAGCGTGCTGGGGGATGGCCAGAAGCTGGCGGTGGACGCCAACGGCCGCTTCGACCTGGACACCGCGATCCGCTACGCCAAGGCGCTGTCGCAGTACGACCTGTTCTGGTACGAGGAAGCCGGCGACCCGCTCGACTACGAACTGCAGGCCACCTTGCGCAACTACTACGACAAGCCGATGGCCACCGGCGAGAACCTGTTCTCGATGCAGGACGCGCGCAACCTGATCCGCCACGGCGGCATGCGTCCGGACCGCGACTGGCTGCAGTTCGATTGCGCGCTGAGCTATGGCCTGGTGGAGTACCTGCGCACGCTCGACATGCTGCGCCAGCACGGCTGGTCGGCCAGCCGCTGCATTCCGCATGGCGGCCACCAGATGTCCCTGAACATCGCGGCCGGACTGGGGCTGGGCGGCAACGAGTCCTATCCCGACCTGTTCCAGCCGTATGGCGGCTTCCCGGACGGGGTGAAGGTCGAGAATGGATACATCACGATGCCCGACCTGCCGGGGATCGGCTTCGAAGGGAAGGCCGACCTGATCGCCGAAATGCGGCGCTTGACCGATTGACAGTCAGTCTTTCAGGCCTGACCCGGGCCTGGCCTGGGCCGCGTGCAGGTCGGCCTTGACGGTATCGGGCGCCAGGTTGTTGACGACGTTGCCGATGAATTTGCTGCTGGCAAGGCCCGCGACGATGCGGTCCTTGCCTTCCTTGAGCGCCGCGTAGCCTTCGGCGGCCACCTTCGCCGGCGACGCCTTTTCTCCCACGCCGAGTTTATTGGTCAGCATGTCGGCGCGCGGCCAGAAATTGGTGTCGACCTGGCCCGGCATCAAGAGCGTGATGGTAATGCCTTCGATGCCGCTGTCCTTGAGCTCGGACTTGACCGCTTCGGCGAACGACACCAGGAAGGCCTTGGTCGCGCCATACACCGCCTCGTACGCCGTCGGCATGGTGCCCGAGATCGAGGCGGTGAACAGCAGCTTGCCGGCGCCTTGCTCGACCATGTCGGGCAGGATGCGCTTGGTCAGGTGGACTTGCGAGATCGTGTTCAGCTGGATCATCGCGATCTCTCGTTGCAGGTCGGTGCCGCCGACGAAGCGGCCGCCCAGGCCGACGCCGGCGTTGAGGGCGGCGGCGGCCAGCGGGCGGCCCGCGGCGCGCACCGCCGCGTACAGGGTTTCGACGCCGTCGAAGTCGGTAAGGTCGGCCACCACAGTGGCAACTTGCGCGCCGCGGCTTTTCAGCTCGTCGGCCGCGGCGTCCAGGCCGGCCTGCGTGGTGGCGGTGATGATGAGGTCATGGCCGTCGGCCGCGAACTGGTGGGCCAGTTCGTAGCCGATGCCGCTGGAGGCGCCGGTGATCAGCGCCAGGGGACGATGGGTTTGCTCTGTCATTGCTGGCTCCTTCGATTGATCGTTGGGGCCAGCGTAGCATGCTGAAAAAATTGCCCTCGTCCGGCTGGGCAAATCGCTTCTAGGCGTCTAGATAGCGCGCGACCGCCTGTCCCACTTGGGTGGTGTTGGCGGCGCCGCCCATGTCCGGCGTGCGCGGGCCCTCGACCAGGCATTTCTCGATGGCGGCCAGCATGGCGTCGTGCGCCGCGGTGTAGGTGGCGTCGCCCTGGCCCAGGAACTCGAGCATCATCGCGCCGGACCAGATCATCGCGATCGGGTTGGCGATGTTCTTGCCGTAGATGTCGGGCGCCGAGCCGTGCACCGGTTCGAACAGCGAAGGGAAGGTCCGTTCCGGATTCAGGTTGGCCGATGGCGCGATGCCGATGGTGCCGGTGCAGGCCGGGCCGAGGTCGGACAGGATGTCGCCGAACAGGTTCGAGGCCACC
Source organism: Massilia timonae CCUG 45783 (assembly GCF_000315425.1). Classification (GTDB taxonomy): domain Bacteria; phylum Pseudomonadota; class Gammaproteobacteria; order Burkholderiales; family Burkholderiaceae_D; genus Telluria; species Telluria timonae. The sequence goes on from NZ_JH992923.1 coordinate 778,199, forward strand.
ACCACGTCGAAGCGCTCGGGCGAGATCACGAAGCGCGCGCACAGGATGTCGATGTGGTACTTGTCCCATTTGACGTCGCCATACTGCTGGCCGATGGCGGCCACGCGCTCGTCCCAGTAGGGCATCGAGATCGAGATGCCGTTCGACTTGGTGGCGGCGGTCAGGTGTTTCCTGGGGCGGCGCTGGGCCAGGTCAAAAGCGTACTTGAGGATGCGGTCGGTGCCGTGGCGAGTGAAGACCGATTCCTGCAACACGAATTCGCGCTCGGTCCCTTCGAACATCTTGCCGCCCACCGAGGAGTATTCGCCTTCGGTGTTTTCGCGCACCACGTAGAAGTCGATGTCGCCCGGCTTCTTGTTCGCCAGCGGGCAGGGCACGCCGGGCATCAGGCGCACCGGGCGCAGGTTGACGTACTGGTCGAACTCGCGCCGGAACTTGAGCAGCGAGCCCCACAGCGAAATATGGTCGGGCACCGTCTCGGGCCAGCCGACGGCGCCGAAATAGATGGCTTCGAAACCGTCCAGTTGCTGGCGCCAGTCGTCCGGCATCATCTTGCCGTGCTGCGCATAGTAGTCGCAGTCGGCCCAGGCGAAGGTGGTGAATTCGAAGCCGATGCCGAAGCGGCGGGCAGCCACCTCGAGGGCGCGCAGGCCCTCGGGCATGACTTCCTTGCCGATGCCGTCGCCGGCGATGACTGCGATCTTGTGGGTTTTCATGGGGCGTGGCTCCTGAGTGCTGGATGAGTGTGGTGAGCATAATCCGAAACACTCTGTTTATAATATGGCCTTTCGTAGTATCAAGGAACACGTAGCGTGAATAATCTGCTGGAGAATGCCGACTTGCGTGTGTTCGTGACCGTCGTGCGCAAGGGTTCGTTCGCCCAGGCCGCCGCCGAGCTGGGGATGTCGGCGGCCTATGTCAGCAAGCGCATCGGCGTGCTCGAAGAAGCGCTGGGCGTGCGGCTGTTCCAGCGCACCACGCGCCGCATCGTCATTACCGAAGAGGGCGAGCAGGCCTTCGGGCGGGCCCAGGCGATCCTGGACAGCCTGGACGACCTGGTCGACGAGGTGTCCGAGCGGCGCCGCGAGCCCAGTGGCCGGGTGCGCATCTGCAGCAGCTTCGGCTTCGGGCGCAATGTGGTAGCGCCGGCCATCGCCAAGCTGGTGCGCGCTTATCCGGCGCTGCAGATCCGGTTCGAGGTGTTCGACCGCCTGGTCGATCCGGTGGCCGAAGGTTTCGACCTCGACGTGCGCATCGGCGACGAGATCGCGCCGCAGCTGATCGCGCGCCGCCTGATGGCGAACCACCGCATCCTGTGCGCGGCGCCGGACTACCTCGCGCAGCATGGCGCGCCGCGCTCGCTGCAGGAGCTGTCCGGGCACCAGTGCCTGGTGATCAAGGAGCGCGACCACCCGTTCGGCGTGTGGCGGCTGCGCGCGCGCGGCGGCGAGGAAACGGTGAAGGTCTCGGGCGCGCTGTCGACCAACCACGGCGAGATCGCGCTGCGCTGGGCGCTCGACGGCGCCGGCATCATCCTGCGCTCGCGCTGGCATGCCCAGCCCCATCTCGATGCCGGGCGGCTGGTGCAACTGCTGCCCGACTTCACCCAGGAAGCCAATGTCTGGGCGGTGTATCCGCAGCGGCTGGGCAATTCGGCGAAGGTGCGGGTGTGCGTCGAGTTCCTGGAGCGCGAGCTGGCGATGCAGGCACCGGAATAGGGATTCTCGTGGTCGAAACCGCACCGGAATAGTAGCTGCGCGCACCGCGATAGTGCGCTGCACAAGGGTGTTCCCTCGGGTGTTTCTCATCTGGTACGCATCGATGCGTGGCGTATCGACATTGCGCCGCAACATGAGCGATAATAGCGACCCGAAGCACACCATACCCCGTGCGTTTCGTGCATTTGCGCCCACCCGGCGCGCCGCCATCCCTGTTACTACCATATCGCAAGGAACATGAACTTCAGCTCGTCGCTTGTCGCTACCCCCTGCACGGCCACCCGGCGGACCCTGTCCGTTCGCGTGGCGATCGCTTTCATCATCGTCGATGCAGCGGTGCGCTGATGAGCCAATCTGTCATGTTTCCGGGTCCGGCATCGCCGGCCCAGCGTGCTGTCGTGGTCAAGCCGCATTCGCCGCTCGATGACGTCTACGGCATCGCCGTCGGCGTGCTGTTCGTCGTGATCGGCATCGTGCTGCTGCAGGCGGCGCAACTGATCACCGGCGGCGTGGCCGGCATCGCGCTGCTGACGTCCTACGTGAGCGGGATGTCGGTGGGCACGCTGTTCATGATGATCAACGTGCCGTTCTTCCTGTTCGGCTACCTGTTCATGGGGCCGCTCTTCACCTTCAAGTCGCTGGCCGGCAGCGCGCTGGTGATGGGCCTGCTCAAGCTGATGCCCTACGTGCTGGTGATCGACCACATCCACCCCGTGGCGGCGGCGCTGGGCGGCGGCACCTTCTGCGGCATGGGCATCCTGGCCATGGCGCGCCACGGCGCGGGCGTCGGCGGCACCGGCATCGTCACCCTGTGGCTGCAAAAGAAACACGGCATCAACGCCGGCCGCACCCAGGTCATGATCGACGGCGTCATCCTGCTGCTGGCCCTGGGCCTGGTGGCTCCGCACCTGGTCGGCTGGTCCGCGCTGAGCGCGATCGCCATGAGCAGCATGGTCATGGCCTGGCACCGCGCCGGCCGCTACTTCGGCAGCTAACCCTCAACGAGGGTCAGATACCGTCTTGGATTGCAAGGTTTTTGTGAAGGTAATTGGCGTCAAATGGCTTGCCGGTTCGAACGACGCCGTAGATCAGATGCGCTAGCTTATGGGTAACAGCGCTGATCACTGCTCGCTTGGCCATGCCGTTCGCTAATAGGCGTTCGGCGAATTGATGCAGGATTGGATTGTGTCGGCGTGCGACCATACTGGGCATGAAAAGCGCTGCCCGTAGCGATGTGCTGCCGGTTTTGCAGAGCATTGTGCGGCCTTTGAGCGACGTGCCCGAGGTTCGCTGTTTGGGTGCGACGCCCAGGAAGGCAGCGAAGGCTTTCGCGTTTTTGAAGCGACGAATGTCGCCAAGATGGCCAAGTATGCGGGCAACCGTCGTCATCCCCAGCCCAGGGATACTGGCGATGAGTGCGGCATCGTTCTTCAATCCTGGATGGCGATCAATGTGATCGTCGATATCATCCTGCAGCTTTCGAATCTCGGCATCAAGCCATTTGATGTGCTCAGCGACGTTGTCGGCAACGTCTTGTAAGCCTGCCACGATGTGCGCTTCTATGCGGTTCTGTTCCTGCTGCCGAATGTCCTTCAGGGACTGCACGCGCAAGGTCCA
>NZ_JH992923.1:781778-881112 GCF_000315425.1 Massilia timonae CCUG 45783
GCTCAACGGCACTCGAGTCGTTCGGCATCACTCCGCCCGACCGCTTCGTCGCCATCATAGACCAGCTCCGCCGCGGCACCTTCAATATACGAGAGTAGAATTATTGAGCAATTTCTCCGCTTGATCGGCAGCTATTCTCAATGAGCAGCTGTCTGTAATCAGGCAGCGAAATAAAGAGGGTCAGAGTCGAATTATTAGCCAATTGATTTTCAAAAATTGGCAAACAATTCGACACTGACCCTCTTTATTTTTGGCCCGTGCGAGCGCTATCGGCGATGAATATCGTTCTCCATTCTAATTAGTTCTGCGTTTGCAATAAAAATGGCGTTCAATAGGGCGCGAATAATGAGGGTCAGCGTCGATTTATCGAGCAATTTCTTAGATTGCCGATCAGTTCGACATCGATTTCTCAGCTAGACCAGAGATATTGCCCAATAATTAGGGTCCGAGTCGAATTATTGACCAATTGATTTACTGAAGTTGTCAAACAATTTTACTCTGACCCTCATTAGTGCGCTTGTAAGCGCGCGCGGCTCGGCGGTATTGGCTTGTAGAATGGGTGCAGTCTCATTGCCTGGAAATTGCCATGTCGCGTCTCTTGCATTGTGTCGTGCTCGCTTTCTTGTTTGCGTCGTGCCAGGGCGCTTTGGGACAGCAGCGGGCCTTGCTGATCCAGAATGCGCATGTCGTCAGCCTCGATCCGCAGCAGGGCGACCGGCGCGAGGCCGACGTGCTGGTGCGCGATGGGAGGATCGTCGCTGTCGGGCCCGAGCTCGAGGCGGCGGGGCCGAGCGGATCGATGCGCGCGGCATGATCCTGCTGCCGGGACTGGTCGACACCCATAACCACCTGTGGCTGAGCGCGGCGCGCGGGCAGTTTCGCAATACGCCGGACACCGACTATTTCGCGCTCAAGAAGCGACTGGGGCGGCACTACACGCCGGACGACGTTCGCATCGGCACCTATGTCGGCGCCATCGAGACTCTGGCCTCGGGCGTCACGACCACCGTCGATTTCTTCCACAACTTGCGCAGCCCGGCGCACCTCGAGGCGGCCGAACAGGCGTTGCTGCAAAGCGGCATCCGCGCCCGGTTGCTCGCTGGCGCGCATGACGACCTGGGGCCGGCCGAGAGCGTCGACCTCGACCTGCTCGCCGCCGCGGCGGCGCGGGCGCGGCCGGGGCGGGTCACGCTGGGGCTGGGCTGGCGCGGCGTGGGGGAGGGCAAGGCCGACGTGGCCGCGACCGGCCGCCGCGAGATCGCGGCCGCGCGCAAGCTCGGTTTGCCGGTCTCGGTGCATTCCGGCGGCAAGCGCAACGGCGCCCTGGCCGCCAGCGGCCTGTTAGGGGAGGACGTGCAGATCGTGCACGCCACCGGCGCCACGCCCGCCGAGCTGGCGGCATTTCGACAGGCCGGCAGCGCGCTCTCGCTGACGCCGGTCACCGAGCAGCGCGTCGGCTATGGCCTGACCGTCCTCAGCGACTACGCGGCCGTGGGTCGCATCGGCCTGGGCATCGACGGCACGGCGCTGGCGGGCAGCGCCGACCTGTTCGCCAATATGCGCCTGCTTGCGCTCACCGAATCGGGTGCCGCCAAAAAGGAAACGGCGGTCGCGCCGCGCCGCATCCTCGAACTGGCGACCATCGAGGCGGCGCGTTCGATCGGCATGGACGACCAGATCGGTTCGATCACGCCCGGCAAGCGCGCCGACCTGATCCTGCTCGATACCGGCGCCCTGAACATGTCCCTGGCCGCCAATGCCGATCCCTACGCCCTGATCGTGTACTCGGCCACGCCGGCCAACGTCGACACGGTGATCGTCGACGGCGTCGTTCTCAAGCGCGGCGGCCGCCTGCTCGGCGTCGACGTGCCCAGGGTGATGCAAGAGGCGCGCGCCTCGATCGATGCCATCCTCGAACGCGCAGGCGCTGCTTCCAGATAAAGCCTCAATAGGTTTGCGCAGCCGGATTGGCCTGCAACAGCAGGGTGGCGCGCAGGCCCGGATGGTTGTCTTCCAGCGTCAGGCTGCCGCCGTGCAGGCGCGCGACGGCCGAGACCACGCTCAGGCCCAGGCCCACGCCCGGCGTGCCGCGGCTGGCGTCGACCCGGTAGAAGCGCTCGATCACGCGCGTGCGCTCGTGTTCCGGAATACCCGGGCCGTTGTCGGCCACCACCACCGCGACCCGGTCGGCGTCGATGCGGCGTGCGGTGATCGCGATCGCGCCACGCACCGGCGCGTATTTCAATGCGTTGTCGGCCATATTGCCCAGGGCCTGGGCCAGCAGCACCGGGTCGCCCACCACCCGCAAGTCCTCGGGCGCGTCGAAGCCCAGGTCGATGTCCTTCAGCTCGGCCACCGGGCCATAGAACTCGGTGACCTCGGCCCCCAGCGCGGCCAGGTCGACCTCGACGAAACCGCCGCGCCGGCTGCCGCTGTCGATCTCGCTAAGCCTCAGCAGCGCGTTGAAGATGCCCATCACGCGATCGACGTCGTCGATGGCGGCGTCGATCTCGGCGAAGGCTTCTTCGCTCGGCGGACGCGCCACCGACAGTTCCTCGAGCCGCGCGCGCAGCTCCGACAGCGGCGTGCGCAGGTCGTGCGCGATCGCGTTGGAGACGTCCTGCACCCCGGTCACCAGGTGCTCGATCTGGTCCAGCATGCGGTTCACGGTGCGGGTCAGCTGCTGCAGCTCGTCGCCGTCGCGCGGCTCCACCAGGCGGTGCGACAGCTTGCCTTCGATGATCGAGGCCGTGGTCTGGCTGATGCGCTGCACCCGGCCCAGGAGCGCGCGCCGGATCAGGACGCCGCCCAGCGCCGCCCCCACCAGCACCGCCAGCGCGCAGCCCAGCAGGCCATAGGCGAACAGGCGCTCGAGCTGCTGGAAGCGATCGAGGTTGCTGGCCACCAGGAGAGAATAGCCGTCTTCCAGCGTCACCCGCACCAGCTCCACGTTGCGCGGCTTGTCGTCGACCCGGATCGTCACCTGGCACAGGCCGTCGCGCTCGGGCACGCCCTCGGGCCATTCCGGCAGGTTGCCGGCCAGCTTGGCGCCGTCGGGCGCCACGAACAGCATGATCTTGCGCACGCCGTCGTTGACGCCATGGACCTGGCTGTCGATCGCCGCCGCCAGCGCCGGCGGCCCCTGGCGCTCGAACAGATTGCGCAGGTGGCGGGCGTCCGACTTGAGCAGCTGGGTGCGCACCTCGCCGATGTTCTTGTGCCAGGCGAACCACAGCGGCGCGGCGAACATCGCCAGCACCAGCAGGGTGACGACGGCGTAGCCGATCGCGATGGTGCGGGCGGAAAAGCTGGGCAGGCGCAGGTTCAAAGGACGTGTCTCACGGCTGGTCGGTCAGCATGTAGCCGGCGTTGCGCACGGTGCGCAGCAGCGGCGTCGCAAAGCCCGCGTCGATCTTCTGGCGCAGCTTGCTGATATGGACGTCGATGACGTTGGTCTGCGGGTCGAAGTGGTAATCCCACACGTTCTCGAGCAGCATGGTGCGCGTCACCACCTGGTTGGCGTGGCGCAGCAGGTAAGTGAGCAGCTTGAACTCGCGCGGCTGCAGCGCCACCGGGCGGCCGGCGCGCGTGACGCGGTGCGCCAGCATGTCGACCGACAGGTCGCCCAGGCTCATCACGGTTTCCACCGCCTGGCTCTGCGAGCGGCGCAGCAGGGCGTCGAGCCGCGCCAGCAGCTCGCCGAAGGCGAACGGTTTCGTCAGGTAGTCGTCGCCGCCGGCGCGCAGGCCGCGGATGCGGTCGTCCACGCCGTCCAGCGCCGAGAGGATCAGGATCGGCACCCGGTTGCCCTGCTGGCGCAGGGCTTCGATGATGCCGAGGCCATCAATCCCGCCCGGCAGCATGCGGTCCATGACGATCGCGTCGTAGGGCTCGCTGACGGCATGGTACATGCCGTCGCGGCCATTGTCGGCGTGGTCGACCGTATGGCCGGCCTCGGTCAGCCCCTTCTTGACGAAGCGGGCCACGCGTTCATTGTCTTCGACGAGTAACAGTTTCACGGCAGTCTCATTGGGAAGTCGGCATTGTATCCGCTGCCTCGGCCTCGGCCTCGGCCTTCGGCGCGTGCGCCGGCGCGGGCGGCGGCGTGTGGGCCACCGGCGGCTTCGAGCGGCCCGCGACCAGCACGTAGAACAGCGGGATCAGGAAGGTCGCCAGGAAGGTCGCCGTCATCATCCCGCCGATCACGCCGATGCCCAGCGCGTTCTGGCTGCCCGAACCGGCGCCGCTCGAAATCGCCAGCGGCGTCACGCCCAGGATGAAGGCCATCGAGGTCATGATGATCGGGCGCAGACGCACCTTGGACGCTTCCAGCGCCGCCTCCACCAGGCCCATGCCCTGCATCTGCAGCTCGCGCGCGAATTCGACGATCAGGATCGCGTTCTTGGCCGACAGGCCGATGGTGGTCAACAGGCCCACCTGGAAGAACACGTCGTTTTCCATGCCGAAGGCGGTCGCCGCGCCGAGCGCGCCCAGCACGCCGATCGGCACCACCATGATCACCGAGATCGGAATCGCCCAGCTTTCGTACAGCGCCGCCAGGCACAGGAACACGACCAGGATCGACAGCGCGTACAGCAGCGGCGCCTGGGCGCCGGCCTGCGATTCCTGCAGCGAGATGCCGCTCCATTCGTAGCCGATGCCCTGCGGCAACTGGCCCACCAGCTCGGTCATGATGGCCATCGCTTCGCCGGTGCTGTAGCCCGGCGCCGGCTGGCCCTGGATCTCGGCCGACTCGATGCCGTTGTAGCGCGCCATCGCTGGCGAGCCCCAGGTCCAGCGCGCGGTGGCGAAGGACGAGAAGGGCACCATCGCGCCGTCGCCATTCCTCGCGTACAGGTGGCGCAAGTCGTCCGGGTTCATGCGGAACTGGGCGTCGGCCTGGATGTAGACGCGCTTGATGCGGTTGTCGGTGTCCAGGAAGTTGTTGATGTAGCGCGAGCCCCAGGCGGTCGAGAAGATCTGGTCGACCTGGGTCAGGTCGACGCCCAGCGCCGCCGCCTTTTCGCGGTCGATGTCGATCTTGTAGGTGGCGTTGTCGGCCTGGCCCGAGAAGCGCACGCGCTGTAGCCGCTGGTCCTTGGCGGCCAGCTCGAGCAGGCGGTCGCGCGCCTGCCCCAGCGCCTCGTGGCCCAGGCCGCCGCGGTCCTGCAGCTGCAGGTTGAAGCCGGTGGCCGAGCCCAGGCCGCGGATCGACGGCGGTTCGACGGTATTGATCACCGCGCCCTGGAAATTGGCGTAGCGCGCGCTGATGCGGCTGGCCAGCGCCGACACCCCCAGCTCGTCGCCCTTGCGCTCGTCCCATGGCCGCAGGCGCACGAACAGGCGGCCCTGGTTCTGGCCGCGCTGCGGCTGAGAGGCGCCGTTGGTCATGAAGGTGGCCTCGACCACCGCCTTTTCTTCGTTCAGCAGGTACTGGCTGATCTCTTCCAGCACGCGGCCGGTGATTTCCTGGCTGCTGCCGGCCGGGGTCTGCACCTGGACGAACATGAAGCCCTGGTCTTCCTTGGGCAGGAAGCCGCCCGGCAGGCGCAGGAACAGGGCGATCACGATTCCGACCATGACCAGGTACACCACCATCCACAGGGCGCGCCGTTTCAGGATGCGCGATACGCCGCCCAGGTAGCGGTCGCGCGTGTTGTCGAACGAGCGGTTGAACCAGCCGAAGAAGCCCTTCTTTTCATGGTGGTTCGGATCGACCGGCTTGAGCATGGTCGCGCACAGGGCCGGCGTGAGCGTCAGCGCGATGAAGGCCGACAGCAGCATCGAGGCCACCACCGTCAGCGAGAACTCGCGGTAGATCGCGCCCACCGTGCCGCTCGAGAAGGCGACCGGCACGAACACCGCCGACAGCACCAGGGCCACGCCGATCAGCGCGCTGGTGATCTGGCCCATCGCCTTGATGGTCGCTTCCTTCGGCCCCAGGCCGTCCTCGTGCATCACGCGCTCGACGTTCTCGACCACCACGATGGCGTCGTCGACCAGGAGGCCGATCGACAGCACCAGGCCGAACATCGACAGCGTATTCACGGTGAAGCCGAGCGCCGCCATGATGCCGAAGGTGCCGAGCAGCACCACCGGCACCGTGATCGACGGGATCAGGGTGGCGCGGAAGTTTTGCAGGAACAGGTACATGACCAGGAACACCAGCACGATGCCCTCGATCAGGGTATGCACCACGCCGCTGATCGATTCCTCGATGAAGGGGGTGACGTCGTTCGGGTAGACCGTGCGCAGGCCGGGCGGGAAGAACTGGCCCAGCTCTTCCAGGCGCGCACGCACCCGCTCCGCGGTCTCGAGAGCATTCGCGTTCGGCGCCAGCTGGATGCCCAGGCCCGACGCCGACTTGCCGTTCAGGCGCACGTCGACGTTGTAGTTCTCGGGACCCAGCGCGACCCGCGCCACGTCGCCGATGCGCACCGACGAGCCGTCCTGCTGCACCTTGAGCAGGATGCGCTTGAACTCGTCGGGCGTGCGCAGCATGGTGGCCTGGTTGATGGTGGCGCTCAGCATCTGGCCGGGGACGGCCGGCAGGCCGCCCAGCGCGCCGCCCGCGATCTGCACGTTCTGGGCGCGGATGGCGTCGGCCACGTCGAGCGGGGTCAGTTGGTAGCTGGTCAGCTTGACCGGGTCGAGCCAGACGCGCATCGCGTACTGGGTGCCGAACAGGTTCATGCTGCCCACGCCCGGGATGCGGCTGAGCGGATCCTGGATGTTCGAGGCCACGTAGTTGGCGATGTCGAACTTGGTCATGCTGTCGTCGTCCGAGACGAAGGCGGCGACCATCAGGAAGTCCGAGGTCGACTTGGTCACCTGCAGGCCGGACTGCTGCACCTCGCTCGGCAGGCGCGGCACCGCGGTCTGCAGCTTGTTCTGCACCTGCACCTGGGCGATGTCGGGATCGGTGCCGGCGGCGAAGGTCAGGGTGGTGGTCGAGCGGCCGGTGTCGTCGCTGGTCGACTGCATGTAGAGCAGGTTGTCGATCGCCGTCATCTGCTGCTCGATCACCTGGACCACGGTGTTCTGCATGGTGTCGGCCGAGGCGCCGGGGAAGGTGGCCTGGATCTGCACCGACGGCGGCGACACCGGCGGATACTGCTCGACCGGCATCTTGAACAGGGCGATCCCGCCGACCAGCATGATCAACAGGGAAATCACGATCGCGAAGATCGGACGCTGGATGAAGAACTTTGGCATCGTCGCTTATCCCTGGCGCGCTGCGGCCGTGGCAGTGCCGGCGGCGGCGGTGGCCGGCGCCGCCGGCGCCTGGCTGGCGGGCGCCGACGGCGCGCCGATCCTGACCACGGTGCCGGAACGCAGCTTCTGGGTGCCGCTGACCACCACGCGTTCGCCTTCCTTCAGGCCTTCGTCGATCAGCCAGTAGCCGTCGACCAGGGCGCCGGTGCGCACGGTGCGCAGCTGGGCCTTGTTCTCGCGGTCCACGATCATGACGGTCGCGGTGCCCTGCGGGGTGCGCGAGACGGCCGGCGCCGGCACCCGCATCACCGACTGGCGCACGCCCTGGCTGACGCTGGCGCGCACGAACATGCCGGGCAGCAGCAGCTTGTCGGGATTCGGGAAGCGCGCGCGCAGGGTGACCGCGCCGGTGGCCTGGTCGACCGTCACGCCGGAAAACTCGAGCGTGCCGCTGCGAGCGTAGGTGCTGCCGTCCTCCAGGGTCAGGCTGACCCTGGCGGCGTTGGCGCCGTCCATGCGCACCCGCCCGGCGGCGATCTCGCGCCGCAGCAGCAGGCCGTCGACGCTCGATTGCTGCAGGTCGACGTACATCGGGTCGATCTGCTGGATGGTGGTCATCAGGGTGGCGGCGCTGCCCTGGACGTAAGCGCCTTGCGTCACCGCCGATACGCTGCTGCGGCCGGTGATCGGCGCGCTGACGCTGGTGTAACCCAGGTTGATGCGGGCGCTCTCGACGGCGGCTTTGGCGGCGGCGACGTCGGCCGCGGCTTCGAGCTGGGCGGCTTCCGCGTTTTCGAATTCCTGCTTGCTGACAGCGTTTTCCTTCACCAGCACCTGGTTGCGCTTGAGCTGGGAGGTATTGCTGGCCAGGGTGGCCTGGGCCCGCTGCAGCTCGGCCTCGGCGCTGGCCAGCGCGGCGCGGTAGGGCGCCGGATCGATCAGGTACAGCGGCTCGCCCGACTTGACGTCGGCCCCTTCCCTGAAGCGGCGCTCCTGCACGATGCCGTCGACCCGGGCCCGGACCTCGGCCAGCAGGAAGGGCGCGGTGCGACCCGGCAGGGCGATGTTGAGCGCCACGTTGGACGTGTTCATCGTCAGGACGGCCACCTCCGGAACGGCGGGCGCGACGGGTTTCGGGTCTTTGGCGCAGGCGGACAGCAGCAGCGCCGCCAGCGCGGCGGCGCCAAGGGCCGGCTGGCGCCGGCGCGAGGAAGTGGTCGAGGGCATGTGGTTGGATCCGGATTGCAAGGTTGAGAGCGATATTTTCCCAACCTTCGATCATGCCCGGCGCAGGCTTAAGACGGGGTGTGCGAATGATTAATTTTAGTTAATGTGCCTTCCCGTGTGCCAGAATGGCCATGGATGAGCGATAGATTTTCTTGTCGCGCCGCTAACGGCTGAGCGATAGCAATTTACCGCACGACCTGCGGCGCGTCCTGCACGCTCGCGCCGCAGTAGGGAGGGGAGTATCTTGCCTGCGTGGTCCGGCATGGGGGAGTATCCAGCTTAGTGGCCCACGGTTTCGCCGCGCGCGAAGGCCAGCAGGTCGGCATTGACCCGGTCCTTGTGCGTCTCGGTCAAGCCGTGCGGCGCGCCGGCATAGGCGATGAAGGTCGCGTGCGGCACCAGCCGCGCCGAAGCCCGGCCGCCGACGTCGATCGGGACCACCTGGTCGTCGTCGCCGTGGATGATCAGCGTCGGCTTGTCGAATTTCCTGAGGTCGTCGCGGAAGTCGGTCTCGGAAAACGCCGCGATCGAATCGTAGGTATTCTTGTGCCCGCCCAGCATTCCCTGCAGGAACCACGACTGGATCAATCCCGGCGATGGCGTCGCGCCCGTCCGGTTGAAGCCATAGAAGGGGCCGGACGGGATGTCGAGGTAGAGCTGGGCGCGGTTCTCGAGCTGGCCGGCGCGGATGGCGTCGAACACCTCGCGCGGCACGCCGTCGGGGTTGTCGGGGCGCTGCACCATCAGCGGCGGCACGGCGCCGATCAGGGCCAGCCGGGCGATGCGGCCGGTGCCATGGCGGCCGACGTAGCGCGCCACCTCGCCGCCGCCGGTCGAAAAGCCGACCAGGCAGACGTCATTGAGGTCGAGCAATTCGAGCAACTGGGCCAGGTCGTCGGCGTAATGGTCCATATCGTTGCCGTCCCACGGCTGGCTCGAGCGCATGTGTCCGCGCCGGTCGTGTGCGATCGTACGGAAGCCGTTGTGCGACAGGTGCAGCATCTGCGCTTCCCAGCTGTCGGCGCCCAGCGGCCAGCCGTGGCAGAACACGACCGGCCGGCCGCGGCCCCAATCCTTGTAATAGATGTCGACGCCGTCGCGGGTGGTGAAGGTGGCCATCGTGTGTCCTTTCGGCATGGTGAGTGGGAGCGCCGGGACCATGGGTGAAATCGCCGGCAACACCGATTGTTCCGTATTGTCCAGCGAGCGGTGTCGACCGGATCAAGTCGGGGCCATGCAGCGACCCGCAGCAGGTGCGGCGATCGTGCACCGGGATGACACATGAAATCCTGGTCAATCCCGGGCTGCTACCGAAAGAAATTGCGGGTCAAAACCAGTGTTGCCGGTGAGCTAGCACTTCTGACAAGCTAGAATGTCAATAAACTGATCCGGCCGTGGCGAACAGGCCACGGAAGATATTGAACAGGGCCTGTCACGAGTTCTCGTAGAGCAACTATTCACGTAAAATCGACCGGTTACATATCCCATACAAGTTCTCGTTGATGCGTATGCCAATTGTCCGGAATCTGCCGCGCACCCTGCTTCCCCGCGGACTGGCAGGCTACATGGCGCTCGCAACCTCGGTTCTGTGCGCCGTCCTCACCATCATCCTGGTCGCCCTGGTCCAGAACCAGGCGCGCGACCATGTGCGCGAAAGCATCGGCTTCGGCCTGGGCGAGCTGGCCCAGCAGGCCGCGGACAAGCTCGACCGCGGCATGTATGAGCGCTACCGCGAGGTCAAGCTGCTGGCGCGGCGCATCGCCGACCTGGGGCCGCATGCGACGCTGGAATCGCAGCGCCGCATGCTCGACGACGCCCATCGCAGCTATGGCTATTACAGCTGGCTGGGGATCGCCACCGTGGACGGCCGGGTGCAAGTGGCCGCGCGCGGATTGCTCGAGGGCGCCAATGTGGCGGCGCGGCCGTGGTTCGCCAACGCGCTGGCCGGCACCCACATCGGCGACGTGCACGAGGCGCTGCTGCTCGCCAAGCTATTGCCTTCAGTGAATGGCGAGCCGCAGCGCTTTGTCGACGTCGCGTTTCCGATCGAGGCTCCCGATGGGCAGCCGCGCGCGGTGCTGGGGGCCCACCTGTCATGGCAGTGGGCGCACGACGTCGAACGCTCGGTGATCGAGCCGATCCAGGCCGGGCGTCGGGTGGACGCCCTGATCGTCGATACCAAGGGCCTGGTGCTGCTGGGCCCGCCCGGCCTGCAGGGCACGACCATCGACACCGCCAGCCTGCGCCGCGCGCGCGCCGAGCGCGGCATCGGCTACGTGCTGGAGCGCTGGTCGGATGACAGGGAATACCTGGTCGGCTACAGCCAGACCGACGGCTATGCCGACTATCCCGGCCTGGGCTGGACGGTGCTGCTGCGCCAGGAGGCGGGCAATGCCTATGCGCCGGTGCACCGGCTCGGCCAGTACGCGTTGTGGACCGGGGTGGGGCTGGCGGTGCTGTTCTCGACCGCCGGCGCGCTGGTGGCGAACTGGATCACCCATCCGATCAAGAACCTGCAGGCCTATGCCGACCGCATCCGCCGCGGCGGCGCCGCGCCCCTAGTGCCCGACGAGCGTTCGTATGACGAGGTGCGCAGCCTGTCGAGCGCGCTGAACACGCTGCTGGCCGACCTGGTGCGGCGCGGGCGCGAGCTGGAAGAACTCAACCACACGCTGGAACAGCGGGTGACCGAGCGCACCCAGGAGCTGGCGAGTGCCCTCGCCATCGTTCAGCAGAACGCGCAGCACATCAACACCATCATCGAGACTGCCCACGACGCCTTCATCGGCATGGACCTGGACGGCGTCGTCACCGACTGGAATACCCAGGCCGAGCGCATGTTCGGCTGGCGCCGCCACGAGGCGATCGGGCGTCCGCTGGCCGAACTGGTGCTGCCGCAGCGCTACCACGACTCGCTGCGGCGCGCCATCGTCGAGTTCCGCACCACCGGCCACACAGGCGCCCTGAACCGGCGCGTCGAGCGCACCGTGCGCACGCGCCAGGGCGAGGAATTCGCGATCGAGATGACGGCCGGCATCGCCGGCATCGGCGAGCGCAGCTTCTTCAGCATCTTCCTGCACGATGTCTCGCTCAGGAAGCGCGTCGATCAGATGAAGAACGAGCTGGTGGCCACCGTCTCGCACGAGCTGCGCACGCCGCTGACCTCGATGCGCGCCTCGCTTTCGCTGCTCAAGAGCGGCGCGGCCGGGACGATCGATGGCGAGATCCAGGAACTGGTCGAGATCGCGCACCGCCACTGCGAACGCCTGGTGCGTCTGGTGAGCGATATGCTGGACGTGGAAAAGATCGAATCGGGCCGCCTGTCGGCCGTGCCCAGGCCCCAGCCTCTGATGCCGATCGTGGAAGACGCGCTCGGCGCGATGCGGGTCCAGGCCCAGGATGCCGGGGTCGAACTGCGCAGCCGCTGCGAAGCGGGCCTGGAGCGGCAGCCGGCCGAGGTCGACCGCGACCGCATCACCCAGGTGCTGATGAACCTGCTGTCGAACGCGCTCAAGTATTCGCCGCCCCAGGGCGCGGTGGAGGTCACGCTGGCGCGCAGCAGCCGCGGCCTGCGCATCAGCGTGGCCGATCGCGGGCCGGGCATCCCGCCGGAATTTCGCGCGCGCATCTTCCAGCGCTTCGCCCAGGCCGATCCGGGCTCGGACCGCAAGACCAGTTCAGGGCTCGGCTTGGCGATCAGCCGCCAGATCATGGTCGAGCATGGCGGCGAACTGTCGTTCGAGGACCGCGCGGGCGGCGGCACGTGCTTCCACGTCGACCTGCCCTCGAGGGTGTCGGAGCGCGCGCTCGCGGCCTGAAGGCCGTGTCAGGCGCCGGCGTCGGCCGTCCACACGGCCAGCTCGTAGCCGTCCGGATCGATGAAATGGAAGCGCCGTCCGCCGGGGAACGAGAAAATGTCCTTGCTGATGCGGGCGCCGGCGTCGACGACCCGGCGTTGGGTCGCTTCCAGGTCGTTCGAGTGCAGGATCACCAGCGGGCCGCCCGCGCGCACCGGCCCGTCGGTCGTGAAGCCGCCGGCCAGGCGGCCGTCGCGGAACTCGGTATAGCCGGGGCCATAGTCGACGAAGGACCAGCCGAACACCTCGCCATAGAAGGCCTTGCTGCGGGTGATGTCGGCGACGTTGAATTCGATGTTGTCGATCTGGTGGTGGTTGCCTTGGTTGCCCACGATGCGTCTCCCTGAAAGTATTGGAGCCGTCGACCCTACGCGAGCAGGCCGGCGGCAGCCTCCACCAGCGCCTCCGGACTGAAGGGCTTGACCATGTAGTAGTCCGCCCCCGCGGCCAGGCCGGCCGCCACGTCGCTCTGCTGGCCGCAGGCCGACAGCAGCATGATCTTCATGCCGGCGGTCGCAGGCGCGTCCTTCAGCTTGCGGCACAGTTCCAGGCCGCTGATGCCTTCGCCCAGCCAGACGTCCAGGATCAGGAGGTCGGGCACGCAGCGCGCCAGCTCGGCCAGCGCGGCCTCGGCGCTGGACGCCTGGCTCACCTCGCCCAGCGCGCGCAGGGTCAGGCGGATCAACAGGCGCAGGTCGGGCTGGTCGTCGACGACGAGGATGCGGCGCGTCATCGAGCGGCCTCCGGGTCGGCGGGCACGCCGTCCCGCGGCAGCCAGACGGTCACGCGGGTGCCGTCCCCGGGGTTCGAGGCGATTTCCACCAGGCCGCAGTGGACCGCCACGATCTCGCGCACGATGGTCATCCCCAGGCCGTTGCCCGGCACGTCGGGCAGGGCGCCGGCGCGCCAGAAGGCGTCGTACACCTGGGTTCGCTGTTCAGGCGTCATGCCGACGCCGCGGTCGCTGACGGTCACGGCGGCGCCCGGGCGGCCGTCGCGCGCCTGGGGCCCGATGCCGATCTCGACCTGGCTGTCGGGCGCCGAATAGGCCAGGGCATTGGCCACGATATTGGCCAGCGCCTGCTGCACGCGCTGCGGGTCGGCCACGATCGGCGCCAGGTCCGGCGCCGCCCGCAGGACGATGCGGCGGGCCTGCGCCGCATCCTCGATCCCGGCTTTCACTTGCTCCAGCACCTGGGCCAGGTCGAGCGGCCCCGGGTGCATCTGGTCCGAGCCGCCCGAATCGATGCGCGCCAGGTCGAGCATCTGGTTGACCAGGCCGATCAGGCGCGTGGCCTGGCGGTGGATGATGTCGATCAGCTCGCGGCCGGTGGCGGCGTCGAAGTCGCGCTTGAGCAGCAATTCCGAAAAGCCCAGGATGCTGGCCATCGGCGTGCGCAGCTCGTGGCTGGCGGTGCGGAAGTACTCGTAGCGGCGCCGGTTGGCCTCGCGCACGCGCTCCTGCTCGGCGCGGTGCCAGGCGACGTCGCGCACCGTGGCTACCAGGTAACCCTGGCCGTCGAGCGTCATCTCGGCGATCGAGACCTCGGCCGCGAAGATGCTGCCGTCCGGGCGCCGGCCATTGCCTTCATGCCGCGCCACCGGCTTGGGCTGGATGCCGATCAGGGTGCTGGGCGGCACCCCGGCCAGCACTTTGCAAGGCGCGCCGAACATGCGTTCGGCGGCCGGGTTGCACGACTGGATCGTGCCGGCCGCGTCGAACAGCAGCACGCCGTCCGGCAGGTGTTCGAGCAGGGCGCGCACGGTCTGGGCATTGCGCCGTTCGCGCTCGGCCACGGCCTTCAGTTCGAGGGCGGCGACTTCATTGGCGACGATGCCGGCCAGGTCGCGCAGCAGGGTGCGTTCGTCGGGGCCGAATTCGCGCGGCACGCGGTCGATGATGCACAGGGTGCCGATGCGCGTGCCGTCGCCGATGTCGATCGGCGAGCCGGCATAGAAGCGCACCGCGCTCTCTCCCCGCACCAGCGCGCTGTCGGCGAAGCGCGCGTCCTTGCAGGCATCGGCCACCACCATCACGTCGTCCTGCAGGATGGCGTGGGCGCAGAACGAGGCCGCGCGCGGCGTCTGCTCCAGCGCCATGCCCACGCGCGACTTGAACCACTGGCGCTCGGCGTCGATCAGGCTGACCAGCGCGGTCGGCACGCCGAACAGGCGCGCGGCCAGCCGCGTGATGCGGTCGAAGCGCTCGTCGGGCGGCGAGTCGAGCAGGTCCAGGTCGATCAAGACCTGCAGGCGGCGCGCCTCGTCGGCGGGCGGGGAAGCGGGAAGGTGGGGCGTCTCGTTCATTTTCTTGAGCTTGCGGTGGCGGGTGCGACCGGGTTCAGGGTGTCGCCGGCAGCCGCGCGGTGACCGCGGCGCGCAGGGCCGCGAGCGGGGCCGGCTTGGTCAGGAATGCGACGTCCTCGGGCAGGCCCAGGGCCAGCACCGCCGGCTTGTCCATGCCGCTGACGACCACCAGCGGCAGGCTGGCGGTGGCTGGATTGCCG
This sequence comes from Massilia timonae CCUG 45783, assembly GCF_000315425.1. Classification (GTDB taxonomy): domain Bacteria; phylum Pseudomonadota; class Gammaproteobacteria; order Burkholderiales; family Burkholderiaceae_D; genus Telluria; species Telluria timonae. The sequence continues at coordinate 796,585 of NZ_JH992923.1, forward strand.
CGCAGGGAGCGGATCATGCCGAAGCCGTCCAGGCCCGGCATGTGCAGGTCGCTCACCAGCACGTCGGGCCGCGCTTCGCCGATCCGCACCAGCGCCTCGATGCCGTTGCTGGCCTTGCGCACCGCGAGGCCCAGGCCCCAGGTCGAGATCTCCAGCTCATACAGGCGCAGCAGCATGGCGTCGTCGTCGACGATCAGGACGCTGCGCACGGCGCCGCCGGATGCGCCGTCCAGCACGATCGGACGCGGAATTGGCGCAGATCGCGGCGCAGATCGCGGCGCAGGCCGGGGCCCTGCGCTCGCGCCGCTCAGGGCGGCCCGCCGTTCGTCGAGCAGGCGTGCGACCGAGTCGAGCGCGATGCGGCGGTGGCCGCCCGCCGTCTTCCAGGCCTGCAAGGTGCCGTTCTCGACCCACATCTGCACCGTGCGGTGCGATACGCCGATCCGCTCGGCGGCCTGCCTGGTGGTGCAGTAGGCGGCCCGGTCGAATGAACGTCCTTCGGTAACTCGTTGATCGGCGGTTTTCATATTTACTGATTTTATCGTTTCACATTTGCCTGTCAAGGACAAAGCACGGGCCGGCCGAATTACCGCTGAGCAAACCGAGGAAGGATGGGGCAGGTGTGGCGCGGGCGGTACAACCGCCTCAGCCGACTCCTTCTTCGGTGAGGACGGGAGGCAAGTACAATGTGACCTCGGTGCCGACGCCGAACTGCGATTCGAGCACGATCTGGCCGCCATGCAGGTCGACGATTTCCTTGAGGATGGTCATGCCCAGGCCGCTGCCCGGCACGCCGGACTCGCGGTCGACCCGGTAGAAGGCATCGAACACCTGGGCCTGCTGCTGGGGCGTCATGCCCAGGCCCTGGTCGCGCACCCGGATCGCGACCATGGACCGCCCGTCGCGCCGTTCCAGCCAGGCCCTGATCGCGATCGGGGTGGCGGGCGCGGAATACTTGATGCTGTTGCTGACGATATTGGTCAGCGCCTGCTGCATCTTTTGCGCGTCGGCCGCCAGCGGCGGCAGGCCGGGCGCGAGGTCGGTGCGCACCCTGTGCGCCTGGCCCAGGCCTTCCAGGCTGGCCAGGGTCTGCTCCACCAGCGCCGGCAGCGCGACCGCGGAGAGCTTGAGCTCGGCTGCGCCGCCGGCCTCGATGCGCGCCAGGTCGAGCAACTGGTTGACCAGGTCGACCAGGCGCGCCGACTCGCGGTGGATGATCTCGACCAGCTCGCGCTGGGTGGCGGCGTCGAAGTCGCGCTTGAGCAACAGCTCGGAAAAGCCCAGCACGCTCGACATCGGAGTGCGCAGCTCATGGGTGGCGGTGGCGAAGTGGTGGCGCCGGCGCGCGTCGGTGGCGCGTGCGCGTTCTTCCTGGGCGCGGCGCTGGGTGATGTCGCGCACCGTGACGGCGAATTTCGGCCGCGCGGCCCAGGCCATGCGGCAATACGAGAACTCGACCGGGAAGCGGCTGCCGTCCAGGCGCCTGGCCCCGGTCTCATAGGGGGCGCCCTCGACCAGCAGGCCGGCGCGACGCCGGCTCACCAGGTCTTCGTCGAGCAGTTCGGCCAGCGGGCGGCCGGCCAGCATGGCGCCGCTGGCGCCGAAGATCTTTTCGGCGGCCGGGTTGGCGGCGACGATCACGCCATGGACGTTGAGCATCAGGATTCCGTCCGGCAAGTGGGCGACCAGGGCTTTTTCCCAGCCTTCGGGCGCCGGGCGTCCGGCCGGGCGCGCGCGCAGCTCGTCGCCGGCGATCGCCGCCAGGTCGCGCAGGGTCGCCATCTGGTCCTGGTCGAACTGGCGCGCCTGGCTGTCGATCACGCACAGGGCGCCGATCCGGCTGCCGTCGGGCGCGGCCAGCGGGATGCCGGCATAGAAGCGCACGCGCGGCTCGCCCAGCACGAAGGGATTGGCGGCGAAGCGCGGGTCTTGCCGGGCATCCTCGATCACCAGGCCGTCGGCGTGCTGGATGGTGTGGGTGCAGAACGAGGCGGCGCGCGAGGTTTCGGCAATCTCGATGCCGACCCGCGACTTGAACCACTGGCGCTCGGCGTCGACCAGGGCGACCAGCGAGATCGGCACGCCCAGCAGGCGGCAGGCCAGGCGGGTGATGCGGTCGAAGCGTTCCTCGGGCGGGGTGTCGAGCAGTTGCAGCTCGTGCAAGGCCCGCACGCGCGCGGCGTCGGGCTGGGGATCGGGCAAGGCGGTACGAACGGTCTTGTGCGGCTCGTGTCGCATTCTTCTTGGTCCTGGTTAAGTCTCCATGGCTCGCTCGCTGGTGCCGAGGATCTGTTCGACCCTGGCGCGCAGTTCGGGGAAACGCACCGGTTTGGAGAACACCGGTATGTCGGACGGTAAACCCATCGAAGCGATCGTTGCCCGGTCCAGCCCACTGATGACGATGATGGCCATCTTGCCATAACGCGGGTCGGCGCGTAGCGTGCGTACCATGCGGAAACCATCCATGCCCGGCATGTTCAAGTCGCTGATCAACAGGTCGGGTTTGGCTTCGCCGATGCGGATCAGGGCGTCGAAGCCGTCGCGCGCCTTGATCAGCTCGGCATCCAGGCCCCAGCCCGAGATTTCCAGCTCGTACAGGCGCAGCAGGGTGGCGTCGTCGTCGGCCATCACGATGCGGCGCGCCGAAGAGGGCGCCGCCGGCGCGGCCGGCGAACTGGCGGCCGCGCCGCCCGTCACCGCCTGGTTGCGCTGGGCCACCAGCCGGTGCACCGAGGAGAGCAGGATGCGGCGGTGGCCGCCCGCCGTCTTCCATGCCTGCAGCACGCCGCCCTCCACCCACAATTGCACGGTGCGGTGCGACACGCCGAGCAGGCTTGCGGCCTCCTTGGTCGAACAAACTTCCGAGGAAGCGGGATCTGGCTGCCCCGGCGATGGACTGCTGTGCGATTTCATGGATTCAGGTGTGCATATGGTTAAGTGCCCCGCCGGCAAGGCCGGCAACAACGCGCAGAGCATGCTTGCCGGATGGACAAGCATGCCAAGCGGGCATCATACAGGCATGCCGACATGCGCAACAAATACGCACGGGCAAGTCAACAATCTATCAAATTCTCACAATTTGCGATAGCGAAACTCGATAATCCGTTTCTTTATTGTAACTTGCGGTGGCATTGTTATGCAGCACAATTGGAACACCATTCCTTGCCGGTGGCGCCGGCTTTCCGGTTTGCTCGCCACCGTGCACGACAGCCAGCGCCATCCATCGCCCCAGCTACAGCGCGTGAACGGCCGGACGATATGCGGCGCGACGCCTGAACGCCCGGATCAGGCCAGCTTTTCCAGCAGCGCCTGCAGCTGTCCGGCGTCGTAGGGCTTGGGCAGCAGCGCGTCGGCCACGCTCGACGCGTGGCTGGCCCCGCTCATGAAGGCGACCCGCGCGCGCGGCAATCTTTGCCTTACCGTATGCGCCAGCGCTTCGCCTCCCAGGCCCGGCAACTGCAGGTCGGTCAGCACGACGTCCGGCCGCCGCTCCAGCAGCGCCAGCGCCGCCTCGGCGCTGGCCGCCTCCAGCACCTCGTAGCCCATGATGCGCATCAGTTCCGCGGTGTTCTCGCGGATGTCGTCCTCGTCTTCCACCAGCAGCACGCGCGCCTTCGAGCCGGCCGGCGCGGCGGCGCCGTCCGCCGGCTGCAGGGCCGCGTTCTTCTGCTGCTGGTTGGCCAGCACATGGCGGATCTTGCGCGCCAGGGCGTCGCGGGTATAGGGCTTGCCGAGCAGTTCCACGCCCGGATCGAGGCGCCCCCCGTGCACGATCGCGTTCTCGGTATAGCCCGAGGTGAACAGCACCGCGACGTTCGGCAGGCGCTCGCGCGCCTTCTTCGCCAGCTCCGGGCTGCGCAGGGGACCCGGCATCACGACGTCGGTGAACAGCAGGTCGATGTGGATGCCGCTGTCGATCACGGTCAGGGCCGAGGCGGCGTCGCCGGCGCGCAGCACCCGGTAGCCCAGGTCGGCCAGCATGTCGACCACGGTCAGGCGCACCTGCTCGTCGTCCTCGACCACCAGCACGGTCTCGTGGCCGCCGGTCGCCGGCTGCGCCAGCTGCTCGCCGGCGTGGTCCTCGGCCTGCAGCGAACGTGGCAGGTAGATCTTGACCGTGGTGCCTTCGCCGACCTCGCTGTAGATCTTGACGTGGCCGCCCGACTGCTTGACCAGGCCATACACCATCGACAGACCGAGACCGGTGCCCTTGCCCTCGGGCTTGGTCGAGTAGAAGGGCTCGAAGGCCTGGTCGATGACTTCCTGCGGCATGCCGCTGCCGGTGTCGCTCACGGCCAGCAGCACGTACTGGCCGGGCGCGACCTCCGTGTGCGCGGCGCAGTAGGCGGCGTCCAGCGCGGCATTGGCGACCTCGATGGTGAGCCGGCCGGCGCCGTCCATGGCGTCGCGGGCGTTGATCGCCAGGTTCAGGATCGCGTTCTCGAGCTGCGCCGGGTCGACCTCGGTGGTCCACAGGCCGCCCGAGATCACCATCTCGACGTCGATCTCCTCGCCCAGGGCGCGCCGCATCATGTCTTCCATGCTGGCCAGCAGGCGGCCGATCTTGACCGCCTTCGGCTCGAGCGGCTGGCGGCGCGCGAACGACAGCAGGGAGCTGGCCAGCTTGGCGCCGCGCTCGACGCCGTTCATGGCGTTCTCGACGCGCTTCTTGATCTCGGGCAGGCCGTCGGCGCGGCGCGCGATCAGCTGCAGGTTGCCGCCGATGACCTGCAGCAGGTTGTTGAAGTCGTGCGCCACGCCGCCGGTCAGCTTGCCGATGGTCTCCATTTTCTGCGCCTGCTGCAGCGCGGCCTCGGTGCGCCGCATGGCCTCCATCCGGGCCAGGTCGGTGCTGATGTCGCGGCCCACCGCGTGGATGTACTGGTCGTCGGGCGAGGCGGTCCAGGACAGGTTGCACCAGCTGCCGTTCTTGCGCCGATAGCGGTTCTCGAAGCGGTAAACCTGGCCGCCCAGGCGCAGCACCTCGATCTGGCGCGTGGTGGATTCGCGGTCGTCCGGGTGCACCAGGTCGAGCAGGGGAGTTGCGAGCACCTCGGATTCAAGCCAGCCCAGGATGGTCGTGAAGGCCGGGTTCACGGCGGACAAGGTCCCCTGCAAGTCGGCCACCAGCATGATGTCCTTCGACAGCCGCCACATGCGGTCGCGCTCCGCCGTGCGGCGCTCCACCCGTTCCTCGAGCGTGGCGTTGACGGCGGCCAGCGCATCGCTCGCGCGCTTCTGGTCCTCGATGTCGATGCTGCTGCCGATCCACAGGGCGCCGTCGCCGGCCTCGCCCGGCGAGCGCCGCGCGCGCACCAGGTGCCAGCGGTAGTCGCCGTCGTGGCGGCGCAGCCGGATCTCGACGTCGAGCGGGGCGCCGGACGCCACGCTGGCGTCCCACAGCGCGCGGTAGCGCGGCTCGTCGTCCGGATGCACCAGCGGGCTCCAGCCATGGCCCAGCAGGGTCTGGGGCGCGGCGCCGGCATTGGCGTATTCGTGCACACGGTCGTTGATCCATTCGACGCTGCCGTCCTCGTGCGCCGCCCACACGTGGTTGGGCATGGCCTGGGCGAAGGTGCGAAAGCGCGCCTCGCTGGCGCGCAGCGCGCGTTCGGCGCTCACCCGCTCTGTGACGTCGTTGCCTTCCACGAAGGTGGCGAACACCGCGCCATTGGCGTCCCGCAGCGGCTGCAGCACGAAGTCGATGAAGAAGTGCGCCGGCGCGTCCAGTCCGGGATTGCGCAGCGTGAGTTCGACGCCCTCGGCGCGGAAGGTCGTGCCTTCGGCGAAGCAGCGGTCGAGCACCTCGACGATGCCGTGTTCGGCCAGCTCGGGCACCGCCTGCGCCACCGGCAGGCCGAGCAGGGGACGGCGGCCGGTGAGCGCGCGGTAGGCTTCGTTGGCGAGGGAGTAGCGGTGTTCGGCGCCGTCCAGCAGGCAGATGAAGCCGGGCGCCTGCTCGAACATCGTGTTCAGGCGCTCGCGCTCGGCGCGCACATGGCGCTCGGCCTTGACCTTGCTCGACGTTTCCACCACCACCGACATCACGCCGGCGATGGCGCCGTCCTGGTCGCGGATCGGCGAATAGTCGAGATTCATCCAGACCTGCTCGGGCTGGCCGCTGCGGTGCAGGGTCAGTTCCTGGTCCTGGTAGCTGAGGGTGCCGCCGGCCAGGCCCACCTTCATCACGTTGTCGTTGAAGTCGGCCACCTCGGGCCAGCCTTCACGCACTTTTGAACCGAGCAGCACCGGGTGGCGCCCGCCGGCGAACACCCGGTAGGCGTCGTTGTAGATCATGTAGCCGTCCTCGCCCCACAAGGTGACGATCGGCGCCGGGGTGGCCATGATCAGGGCCACCGTGGTCTTGAGCACGGTCGACCAGCTGTCGATCGGGCCCAGGCTGGTGGTTTCCCAGGGAAATGCCAGAATCAGTCGCGAAGTCTCGTCGGTGGCGGGCAGGAAGGGAAGGCTGGCTGGCGGCATCGAGTGTAAATGCGAAGAGATGAATCTTGGTATTTTACACTTTGGGTCCCATGTACGACGCAGCACGCCTGCAACTGTTATCATTGAGCAACACTTTTTAGGCTTCTCTCATGTGTGTTAATTATCGTCCGCCGACGCCCGAGCAGTTCAATGGCCGCATTGGCGCCTTCAGCATCCTTCCGCGCGACTGGCACTGGCCCGAGGAAACATGGAAGGATTACGCGGCGCCGATCCTGCGCGCGGCGCCCGGCTTGCCGCTTGACGCCTGCGTGGCCAGCTATGGCATGGTGCCGCGGCGTCACATCCCGCCCGAGGTCAAGCCCTTCGACACCATGAATGCGCGCGCCGAATCGCTGCTCGAGCGGCGCTCGTTCGCCTTCGCCTTTCGCCGCCTGCAGCTGTGCGCGGTGCCGATGCTGTGGTTCTACGAGCCGTGCTACGAGAGCGGACGCGCCGAGCGCACCGCGATCGGCATGGCCGACGAGTCGATGTTCTGGGTGGCCGGCCTGTGGCGCGAATGGCAGGAGGCCGACGGGGAGATGTCGACCGCCTTCACCCAGATCACCATCAACGCCGACGACCATCCGCTGATGCGGCGCATGCACAGGCCGGGCGACGAGAAGCGCTCGCTGGTGCTGCTGGCGCAGGAAGAGGTGGGGGACTGGCTGGCCTGCCGCGATACCGACGTCGCGCGCAGCTTCCTGCGCCATTACCCGGCCGAGGCCATGAAGGCGTGGCCGGCGCCGCTGGCGCCGAAGCGCGCGGCGCCGCCGCCTTCGCCGAACCTGGAGCTGTTCTAGCCTTGCAGTAAAGACGGCGCAAGCGCCGGCCACGGCCTCAACGCACCAGGCAGGGGCGCTTGTTGTCGAACTTCCAGTCGCGCACCAGGTATTGCATGGCGACCGCGTCGTCGCGCGCACCCAGCCCCATGTTCTTGTAGGCCTGGTGCGCCAGTTCCAGCTTGTCGGGGTCGAGTTCGATGCCCAGGCCCGGCTTGCGCGGCACCTGCACCATGCCGCCTTCGATGGTGAGGGGGCGTTTGGTCAGGTGCTGGCCGTCCTGCCAGATCCAGTGGGTGTCGATCGCGGTGACCCTGCCCGGCGCGGCGGCGCCGACGTGCGTAAACATCGCCAGCGAGATGTCGAAGTGGTTGTTCGAATGCGAACCCCAGGTCAGGCCGAACATCTCGCACAACTGGGCCACCCTGACCGAACCCTGCATGGTCCAGAAATGCGGGTCGGCCAGCGGGATGTCGACCGACTGCAGCTGGATCGAATGGGCCATCTGGCGCCAGTCGGTCGCGATCATGTTGGTCGCGGTGCGCAGCCCCGTCGCGCGCCGGAATTCGGCCATCACTTCGCGTCCCGAGAAACCGTTCTCGGCGCCGCACGGGTCTTCGGCATAGGCCAGGATGCCGTGCTTGTCGCGGCACACGCGGATCGCGTCGGCCAGCAGCCAGCCGCCGTTGGGGTCGAGCGTCACGCGCGCCTGGGGGAAGCGCTCGTGCAGGGCGACAATCGCTTCCATCTCTTCGTCGGCCGACAGCACGCCTCCCTTGAGCTTGAAGTCATTGAAGCCGTAGCGCGCCTGGGCGGCCTCGGCCAGCCGCACGATGGCCTCGGGCGTGAGCGCTTCTTCGTTGCGCAGGCGATACCAGTCGTTGTCGGCGTCCGGCTCGCTGCGGTAGGCCAGCGGCGTGCGCTTGCGATCGCCCACATAGAACAGGTAGCCCAGCATCTCGACCGCGTCGCGCTGCTGGCCGTCGCCCAGCAGCGCCGCCACCGGCACGCCCATGAACTGGCCGAGCAGGTCGAGCAGCGCCGATTCCACGGCCGTGACGGCGTGGATCGTGGTGCGCAGGTCGAAGGTCTGGAGGCCGCGGCCGCCCTGGTCGCGTTCGGCGAAGGCGCTGCGCATGGCGCCCAGCACCTTGTTGTAGTCGCCCAGGGTCGCGCCGATGATGAAGGGGCGGGCATCCTCGATGGTCTGGCGGATAGCCTCGCCGCCGGGCACCTCGCCCAGGCCGGTATTGCCGGCGCTGTCGGTCAGGATGACGATGTTGCGGGTGAACCAGGGGCCGTGCGCCCCGCTCAGGTTCAGGAGCATGCTGTCCTGCCCCGCGACCGGGACGACGCGCAGGCTGGTGACGACGGGGGCATTCGGATTCGGGTTGCGCATGATGTACGGGTCAAAAAAGTGGAGGTTCAGGAAAAAGCGCTGGCGCCGGATCAGTCGATCTCGATCTTGCCGTTGGTGATCACGTCGCGCCAGCGCGCCAGTTCCTGGGCCTGGAACTTGGCGAACTGTTCGGGCGACGAGGCCACGATCTCGAACCCCTGCTCGCTGAGCTTGTCCTTGATCTGCGGGTCGCGCAGCGTGTTCACGATGGAGGTGTGCAGCCTGGCCTTGACGTCTTTCGGCAATCCCTTCGGCGCGGCGATGGCCTGCCACGAATACACGTCGACGTCCTTGACGCCCGATTCGGCGAGCGTGGGCACGTTGGGCAGCGCCGCCGACCGGTTGGCGCCGGTCACGGCCAGGGCCCTGAGCTTGCCGGACTTGATATGGCCGAGCACGACGTTGATGTTCTGGAACGAGACGTTGGCATGGCCACCGAGCAGGTCGGTGATCGCCGGCGCGCCGCCCTTGTAGGGCACGTGCAGCCCCGAGGTGCCGGTCTTTTGCCAGAACAGCGCCGCGGTCAGGTGGTCCGAGCTGCCCGCACCCGAGGTGGCGAAGGTCACCTTGCCGGGATGCTTCTTGAGGTAGGCGATGAAGTCGCCCACCGTGTTGGCGGGGACGGTGGCATTCGTCACCAGCACGTTCGGGGCCTGCACCGCCACCGTCAACAGGTCGAAGTCCTTCGATGGATCGTAGGGCAGCCGCTTCTGGAGCAGGGGATTGACCGAGTACACCGCGATCGAGGCCACCATCAGCGTATGGCCGTCGGGAGCCGCGCGCTTGACGTAGCCGGCGCCGATCGCGCCGGTGGCGCCCGGACGGTTGTCGACCACCCAGGGCTGGCCCAGCGTCGCGCTGATTTTCGGGCCGATCGCGCGGGCGATGGCGTCGGTCGATCCCCCGGACGGGAAGGGCACGACGGCGTTGATGGCCTTGCTCGGAAATGGCGCGGCCTGCGCGCCGCCCATCAACGCCAGGCCCAGCAGCAGGGACGATACGGTCGTATTCATTCTCATGATGTCTCCTCGTTATAAGTATTCAAGCGTATTCAAGCGTGATCAGAAGCTGTGGCGCATGCCGAGGTTGTAGCCGGTGTCGCCGCTGCCCGCTTCGGTATTGTTCGCAATGGTATAGCCGGCGCCGTTGCGGTTGTCGACGTGGCCATAGGCCGCGTACAGGCCGGTGCGTTTCGACAGCGCGTACAGGTAGCCGATGCCCCAGGCATTGGCGTCCTGGTTGAATGCCGTGCGGTCGTCCTTGTGCAGCACCGACGCCATGAGGGTGCCGGCGCCGATCGGCGCCGTCACGCCCAGCAGGACGCTGCGGCCGTCGGTCGACGGCGTCGGCCTGGTCCCGCCGTAGGGATTGTTCGGGTTGATCAGCGGCGCCGCATTGAAGCCCTTGTCGACGCTGAACCCCGCATGCAGCTTGACGCGCGCCAGCTTGTACGATGCGGCCAGCAGGTAGTTGCGGCCCAGGGTCCGTTCCACGGCCGGCGTGGCGCCGCTGGCCGGGACATCGGTGTTCTTGTTGTTGTAGACCAGGCGCAGCGCCAGCGGGCCGGCGGCGTAACCGACCGCGCCGCCGAACTGGCGCCCCACCGAGGAGTCGTCCTGTTCGCCGACGCTGTACGCCAGCTCGGCGTCGAAGCCGTTCACCCTGGGTGTCGCGTAGGTGATGGTGTTGCTGGTGCGGATATTGGCGCCGTTGTGGGGGAACAGGCTCTTGGCGCTGCCCGCGTAGCCGGTGCTGAACGGATCGACGATGGTCACCATCGCGGTGTGGTAGGGCGTGTACTGGCGGCCCAGGGCCACCGCGCCATAGCCGCCGCGCAGGCCGACCAGGGACTGGCGGTTGAAGATCGTGCCGGCGGCGTCGATTTCGCCGGTGTCGATCTTGGCGCCGCCCTCCAGGGTGAAAAAGGCCGACACGCCGTCGCCCAAGTCCTCCACCCCGCGCAAGCCGAAGCGCGAGGCGGCGCCGACGCCGCTCGTGACCTTGGTGATCCGCCCGTTCGCGCCGCCATCTTCGACGATGATGCCGGCGTCGACGATGCCGTAGAAGGTCACGGACGCCTGCGCATGGGCGACGGTGCCGGCGCAGGCCAGCGCCAGCGCTGCCAGTTGTTTCATGCTTGTCTCCTGTGATATGGCCGGATTGTTTGTCATCCGTACGCAGCCGGCGCCAGTGAATATCGGCGCGGCAGAGCCATCATAGGACCGGGATCGATTCCCGAGCAATTCAAATGCTGTCGTGTCTGATTCAATAATTGAATCGATCGCGGCGGCAGGTGGGTTCAGGCCTGGAGAAAGGCGGGGTTGATTACAGTTAGTTCGAAAGCTACTTGAAACTTCTCAAACTTGCCCACTTTGAGAAAGTTTGGCTCGACGATAGTCGGACGGACATGAATGCGGGAGTGCGCTGGTCGTTATGGGAGGAATACATGCCCGCAGCGCGAGTGCGATGGTTCGCATCTGCTAAAGATGGGCTGGAAATCTGGAATTTGGCTGAAGGGTGCGCTTTTGGGAACTATTTGGTGCCTCACCAGCTCTGACAAGACCGGCTGATTCGCTCTTGCCGGTTTCATAGCCAACGCCGGCCACGCTTCTGGGAACCATTATGTTCCGCGGTCATCGCATTCGTCTCGACCCCAACAACGTCCAGGCGACCTACCTTGCCCGCGCGGCAGGTACCGCCCGGTTCGCCTACAATTGGGCACTGGCCGAGTGGCAGCGACAGTATGAAGCGTGCAGGGCCGATCCAGACTTGCCAAAACCGAACGAGAAGGCCCTGAGGCGCCAGCTCAATGCGATCAAACGCATGCAGTACCCCTGGATGCTGGAAGTGACGAAGAATGCTCCGCAGATGGCGATCCAGCAATTGGGACGCGCCTTCGAGAATTTCTTCAAAGGCCGGGCTCGTTACCCGAGATATCGACGCAAGGGTCGTGACGACCGCTTTACATTGACGAATGACCAGTTCAGCGTCAAGGACAAACGCATCCGTATCCCGAAGCTGGGATGGCTGCGCATGTGCGAATCCCTGCGCCTGAGTGGGCGAATCGTCTCGGCCTCGATCGAGCGTGTTGCAGATCGCTGGTATGCCAGTGTAGTTGTCAACACCGACGCGTCACACTTGCCGCCCGCCAAAAACCAAGGCGCGGTAGGAGTCGATCTGGGTGTCAGGACGCTGGCCACCTTGTCAACCGGCGAGACCTTCGCCGGCCCCAAGGCGCTCCGGTCTCTCCTGGCGCGGGTAAAGCGCCTGGCGCGCAGTCTGTCGCGCAAAGTCAAAGGGGCCCGCAATTACATCAAGGCGAAAAACAAGCTCGCGCGCCTGCATGCGCGGATCGCCGAGATACGGCGGGACGGCCTGCACAAGCTGACCACATCCATCACCCGTCGATTCCATCTCATCGGCATCGAGGATCTGAACGTCAAGGGCATGCTTGGGAACCGCTGCCTGGCGCGCTCGATCACGGACATGGGCTTCGGTGAGCTGCGCCGCCAACTGGAGTACAAGGCGGCGTGGCGCGGTGGGCAGGTCGTCGTGGTCGATCGCTGGTATCCCAGCAGCAAGACGTGTTACTGCTGCGGCCATCGGCTCGAGGTGCTCGACCTTGAGGTTCGCCGATGGCATTGTCCAGACTGCGGCGCACAGCACGATCGCGACATGAACGCGGCAATCAACCTGAGAAATATGGCGTTGAGTTCCACCGTCGCTGCCTGTGGAGGGGAAGGCGCTGGCCTTGGGCGTGAAGCGCAAGACGAAACCGGCCCCGGCGAAGCAGGAATTCAACAGCAAAGTTAACTATGGACGGCTTTGCGTAAGTTTGAAAGAACGGAGCACCTGCTGCTTGAACAGGTCGAGCACGGGGTTGTCGTTGTTGCGGCGGTAGGCGCCCACCAGGTGGACGGGTTCGGTCATCATCCGGCGCGTGACGACGCCTTCGAACTTCAGGCGGCAGGCGCCTTCGGCGATCAGGGCGGCCCCCATTCCCGCGCCGACCAGCGCCAGCATGGTGTGGACCTGTCCGATGTACTCGACGACATCGGGCACGACGCCGGCCCTGGCAAAGCGTTCGCTGAGCATCTGGTAGAAGGGACGCGCCTCGTAGGGCGAGTACATGAGGAAAGGCCGGCCGTGCAGGCATTGCAGGGTGGGCTCGGCGGGCCAGGCGTGGGCCTCGCTCGCCTGCACCGCCAGCATGAGCGACTCGGTCGCCATCGGCACGCTTTCCAGTTCGCCGTTGATGGGGTGCGGCCGCATCAGGGCCAGGTCGATCTCGCCTGCGTTGAGCGCCTCGACCTGGGCCGTGCTCACGAGCTCTTTCGGTTGAGCGCCACGTCGGGGCAGACCTGGCGGATGCCGCGCACGACCGCCGGCAGCAGGCTGTAGCCGGAGGCGGCGGAAAAACCGATCGAGAGCGTGCCCTGTTCACCCCTGGCCGTGCGGCGCGCCTTGACCGCCGCCTCTTGCGCCAGGCGCAGGATGCGGACGGCTTCCGGCAGGAAGGCCTTGCCGGCGGCGGTGAGGGTGACGGAACGGCTGCTGCGCTCGAGCAGGGCCACGCCGACGCTGTGTTCGAGCAGCCGGACCTGGCGGCTCAACGGCGGCTGCGTCATGTTCAGGCGCTGCGCCGCCCGGCTGAAGTGAAGTTCTTCGGCAACGGCGACGAAGCAGCGAAGCTGGCTGATTTCGAACAAGGTGGACTCCCGGGCTGCCGCGGCGGGTCGCCGCAGGCAGCATGGTAACCGCGGCGCCCGATTTCGGCGTTATTCTTGCGCCGGCAGCCCGAGATAACGGCGCGCGAAGCGCCCGCCCAGGCGGGTCAGCACCTCGTAGCCGATGGTGCCGGCCTGGAGCGCGACGTCGTCGACCGTCTGCTGCGGGCACAGCAGGTCGACCGTCCGCCCCGGCGCGATCCGGTCTTCGGGGATGCCGGTGACGTCGAGCGTGATGCTGTCCATCGACACGGTGCCGGCGAAGGGCACGGCCACGCCGTCGACGAAGGCCTGCGAACGGCCGGTGAGGGCGCGCAGCCAGCCGTCGGCATAGCCGATCGCGATGGTGGCGATGCGGCGCTCGCCCGGCGCCACGTAGCGCGCGCCATAGCCGACGATGTCGCCGGCGGCCACGGTGCGCAGCTGCACCACGCGCGCCGCCAGCGACACCGCCTGCGCCAGCGGATTGGCGTGACCCGGCTGGGGATTGATGCCGTACAGCGCGCATCCCGGGCGCAGCAGGTCGAAGTGCCAGGCGCCGCCCAGGAACACGCCCGAGGAATTGGCCAGGCTGGCCGGCACGCCGGGAAACAGCGCGCGCACCTCTTCGAAGCGCCGGCGCTGGCGCGCGTTGAGCGGGTGCGCCGGCTCGTCGGCGCAGGCCAGGTGGCTCATCAACAATCGCGGCGCGATGCCGTCCAGCCAGGCCGGGTCCTGGCGCAGCCGGTCGAGATCGGCGGCCGCGAGGCCCATGCGCGACATGCCGGTGTCGACCTGCAGCGCGGCCGGCAGTTCGCGCCCGAGCTCGCGCGCCAGCGCGCGCCATTCGGCCACCTGGCCGGGGTCGTTCAGCACCGGCGTCAGGTCGTGCTCGACGCAGTCGCGCGCCGTGCCCGGCATGGCGCCGTGCATCACATAAATGGTGCAATCGCCGGGCACGAGCCGGCGCAGGCGGATGCCTTCGTCGAGGTGAGCCACGAAGAAGCTGCGGCAGCCTTCGCGCGCCAGCGCCGCCGCGACCTTGTCCATGCCGAGCCCGTAGGCGTCGGCCTTCAGGACCGCGCCGCAGGCCGCCCCGGTGCTGGCGGCGCCGCGCGCGCGCAGCAAGCGGTAATTGGCGCGCACCGCGTCCAGGTCGATCGTGAGGGTGGCGCCGGCGCGCGCCGCGCCGTCATCGCGCCGATCGGTGTGTTGATCCATGCGCTTACGCCTGCGCCAGCTTGGCGCCGGCGGCGCCGCCGCTGCCGCCCGCGTAGCGGAACACGGCCAGGTCGTCGGCGCGGATCGACGGCGCCTTGCCGCCCACCAGGTCGGCGATCACGCTGGCCGAGCCGGCCGCCATGGTCCAGCCCAGCGTGCCGTGGCCGGTGTTCAGGAACAGGTTGCGCAGCAGCGTGGCGCCCACCACCGGGGTGCTGTCCGGCGTCATCGGACGCAGGCCGGTCCAGAAGCTGGCCCGGGCGGTGTCGCCCGCGCCCGGGAACAGGTCGTTGACGACCAGCTCCAGGGTTTCGCGGCGGCGTGGATTGAGGTCGAGGTTGTAGCCGGAAAGCTCGGCCATGCCGCCAACGCGGATGCGGTCGTCGAAGCGGGTGACGGCAATCTTGTAGGTCTCGTCGAGGATGGTCGACACCGGCGCGCGCGCCGCGTCCGTGATCGGCACCGTCAGCGAATAGCCCTTCATCGGATACACCGGCAGCGGGAACCAGCGCTGCAGCAGCAGGCGCGAATAGCTGCCCAGGGCCAGCACGAAGCGATCCGCGGCGAATGCGCCCTTGTCGGTTTCAACCGAGACGATCTCGCCGCCCGCCTCGTTGAGGCAGCGGATCGTGGTGTCGAATTCGAAGCGCACGCCCAGGTCGCGCGCCATGGCCGTCAGGCGGCTGGTGAACAGCTGGCAGTCGCCGGTTTCGTCGTTCGGCAGGCGCAGGCCGCCGACCAGCTTGTCGGCCACGTTGGCCAGCGCCGGTTCGGCCGTGGCCAGCTGTGCGCCCTCCAGCACTTCATAGGCCACGCCGGCGTCGCGCAGCACCTCGATGTCCTTGGCCGCGCCGTCGAACTGCTGGCGGGTGCGGAACAGCTGGACCGTGCCCTGCTGGCGGCCTTCGTAGGCGATGCCGGTGTCGCGCCGCAGCGCGCGCATGCAATCGCGGCTGTATTCGGCCAGGCGCACCATGCGCTCCTTGTTGACGGCGTAGCGGGCAGGGTCGCAGTTGCGGTACATCTCCCACATCCACTGCAGCTGGAACAGCGAGCCGTCGGGACGGATCGCCAGCGGCGCGTGGCGCTGGAACAGCCACTTGGCGGCCTTCAGCGGAATGCCGGGCGCGGCCCACGGCGAGGCATAGCCGGGCGAGATCTGGCCGGCATTGGCGAAACTGGTCTCGAGGGCGGGACCGGGCTGGCGGTCGATGACCGTGACCTCGTGGCCGGCCTGCGCCAGGTAATACGCGGTGGTGACGCCGACCACGCCGCTGCCCAATACGATGACTCGCATATGTTCCTCGAAAAATCCAGATTTAGAAAAGCTTGCCATCGTAGCGCGGGTGAGGAGATAATTGTTTCTGTTAATACGCAATTTTTCAGCAAATACTTCTGCATTCACCCACCGGAATCGACCCATGCGCGTGCAAAAAGCCTCGAACCGCATCCTGGACCGGATCGACCTGCATATCCTGTCGATCCTGCAGCAGGATGCGCGGATCGTGATGAAGGACCTGGCCGAGCAGGTCGGGCTGTCGCTCACGCCCTGCATCGAGCGGGTCAAGCGCATGGAGCGCGACGGCGTCATCCAGGGCTACTACGCGCGCATCAATCCACAGGCGCTGGGCATGCAGATCCTGGTGTTCGTCGAGATCAACCTGCACCAGAAATCCGACAAGGCCTTCGAACGCTTCCGGCGCGCGATGCTGGCCATTCCCGAGGTGATGGAATGCCACCTGGTGTCGGGCGACTTCGACTACCTGATCAAGGCGCGCATCCCCGAGATGTCCGAGTACCGGCGCCTGCTGGGGGAGATCCTGCACGTGGCCGACGCCGGCCAGTCGAAGAGCTATGTGGTGATGGAAGAACTGAAGGAAACCCTGGCGCTGTCGATTCCGCGCTGACCCCGGTGGTCAATCCCGCAAAAACCGCAAGGATGGAGGCGGCTCATCCTATAATGGACGTTTCCTTTCTGGAACACCCATGCGCGCCGTTGCCGGAACCGTCCTGTCCCTCCGACACCTCCTGATCCTGCTCACCGCGATCGGCCTGCTGCCGCTCGTGCTGCTGGGAGTCTGGACCATCCACGGCGCCGGCCTGTACCTGGAGCAGGAACAGGAAAGGATGATGATCGGCCATGCGCGCGCGCTGTCGAGCGCCGTCGACGCCGAGCTGGACGCCACCGTGGCAGCCCTGAGCGGCATCGCCAAGAGTCCGCAACTGGCGGGCGGCGACCTGCGCGGCTTCCACGACACCGCCAGCCGCCTGTCGCGCCCCGACTGGCTGGGGGTGGTGCTCTCCGACGCCGCCGGCCGTCCGCTGTTTCGCACCATGGCGCCATATGGGGCGCCGGCGGCGCGCATCGCCGATCCCGGCAGTCTGCACCAGGCGATGGAGCAGCGCCGCCCGATGGCCGGCCGCGTCGCGCGCGGGCAGGGCGGGCGCCCGGCGGTGCCGGTGCGGATCCCGGTGACGGGGCCCGACGGCCAGCCCTGGGTCCTGACCGCCGTGGTCCAGCCGAACCGCTTCCTGGACGTGATCGCGCGCCAGAAGATTCCTCCGGAATCGGTGATCGCGGTGATGGACGGCGGCGGCGCGCTGGTGGCGCGCTCGCGCGACCAGGAGCGCACCGTGGTCGGCGCGCCCAGCGCCTCGCTCACGGCGCTGATGAAGAGCGGCGGGCCGGAAGGCGTGGGCGTGACCACCACGCTCGAAGGCGACCAGGTGATCAGCGCCTACACGACCTCGCCGCGCTATGGCTGGGTGGTGGCGGTGGGCGCCCCCAGCGCCGGCTTCGGGGTGGGCTTCTTCCAGCGCTTCGCGGTCTACGTGCTGGGCGCCTGGGTGGTGCTGAGCGCCTGCATCGCGCTGGCCTCGTGGCTGTCCGGGCGCATCGTGCGCCGCATCGAGAGCGTGCAGGCCGGCGCCGCCGCGCTGGGCAGCGCGCGCAAGGTGCAGGTGGCGCCGTCGCGGATCAAGGAGATCCGCGAGATGGGCCAGGCACTGGAGGCCGCCGCCAGCCGGCGCGCCGCGCAGGAAGAGGAGCGTTCGCGCCTGCTGGCGTCGCTCGAGGAAGCGCTGGCGCAGGCGCGCCAGGCCGGCCAGGCCAAGGACGCCTTCCTGGCCATGCTGGGCCACGAACTGCGCAATCCGCTCAGCCCGATCCTGACCTCGCTCGACCTGATGGACTTGCGGGGCGAAGCGGGCAGCCAGCGCGAGCGCGCCGTCATGCGGCGCCAGGTGACCCACCTGCGGCGCCTGGTCGACGACCTGCTGGACGTGTCGCGCATCGCCTCCGGCAAGCTGGCGATCGACGCCCGCCCGCTGAACCTGGCCGAACTGGCGCGTCATGCGGTGGCGGCCCTGCCGGGCGAGCCCATCACCCTGGAGGCGCCGCCGGAGGTCTGGGTCACCGGCGACGAGACCCGCCTGGCGCAGGTGCTGGGCAACCTGCTGTCGAACGCGGCCCGCTTCGGCAGCAGCGACACCCGCGTCACGCTGGCGGCGGTGAATGGCGAGGCGGTGCTGGGCGTGAGCGACAACGGCGCCGGCATGGCCCCTGAGTTGCTGGCGCGCGTGTTCGAGCCGTTCTACCAGGCGCCGCAGCCGCTGGCGCGGCGCACCGGCGGACTCGGGCTCGGCCTGGCGATCGTGCGCGAGATCGCCCAACTGCATGGCGGCCGGGTCGCGGCCTACAGCGCTGGCCCGGGCGCCGGCAGCCGTTTCGAGGTGATCCTGCCGCTCGGCGCGCCGAGCGCGGCGCGCGAGCCGGATCCGCTGGCGCCGGCGGCGCCGGGACGCCGCATCCTGCTGGTCGACGACAACGAGGATGCGGCCGCGGCCAGCGCGCTGCTGCTGCGCCACCTGGGGCATGCGGTGCGGGTCGCCCACAGCGCGGCCGAGGCGCGCGCGCTGGCCGTGGCCGAACCGCCCGAGGTGGCGATCCTCGACATCGGCCTGCCCGACATGGACGGCTATGCGCTGGCCGCGGCCTTGCGCGGCGACGCGGGCGCGCCGGAAGGAGGCCCGCTGCGGCTGGTGGCGCTGACCGGTTACGGCCAGCAGGCCGACGTGGCGCGCGCGCTGGCCGCCGGTTTCGACGTGCACCTGACCAAGCCGGCGACCATCGAGGCGCTGCAGGATGCGGTGGCGCCGGCCGCGGCCTGAGCAGGCGTGGACGGCGGGTTTCCGGCAGCGTGGGCGGGAGCGGCCGCCTCCCCGGCCTGGGGCGCGGGCACGGCGGTGAAGGCGTAGCCGCGCCCGGCCACGTTCACGATCGCGCTGCCGGCGTCGCCCAGCAGCTTGCGCAGGGCCGCGATCTGCACCCGCAGGTTCGCCTCGACCACCACGGTATGCGGCCAGGCCCCGGCCATCAGCGCGCGCTTGCTCACGACTTCGCCGGGCCGGGAGGCCAGCAGCACCAGCAGGTCGTAGGCGCGCGCGCCGCTCGGCAGCGGGCGTCCGGCGCGCAGCAGCAGGCGCTGGGCGGGAAGCAGTTCGAAGTCGAGAAAGGCGATCCTGGTGGGGGCGGATGGGCCGGAATCCATGGCAAGCCTCGTGTCTGGTGGTGGCGGGTCGGGACGTATCGTGACCATTGTCCGCCGCCGGCGCGCGCCGGCGCTAGCATTTTTCTGCTGTCGCGTGCGTTGCCTGCAAGCGTACGCCGGACGCTTGCGGGCCGGACCATAATATGGACGGGCTGATAACGGGAGGACGGATGGGACGCAAGCACGACCTGCCGCTGCACGAAGTGCGGCGCTACCTGGAGCCGGGACCGGTGGTGCTGGTGAGCTCGTGCCACCGTGGCGAGCATGACGTCATGGTGATGGGCTGGCACACGGTGATGGAATTCAGTCCGTCCCTGATCGGCTGCGTGATCTCGTCCGCCAACCACAGCCACGGCCTGATCCGCGCCAGCGGCGAATGCGTGATCAACCTGCCGACCACCCGCCAGCTCGAGGCGGTGCTGGGCGTCGGTTCGACCACCGGGGCCGAGATCGACAAGTTCGCCGCCTTCGGCCTCACGCCGGAGGCAAGCGAGCAGGTGGCGGCGCCGTCGATCCGCGAGTGTCACGCCCAGTTCGAGTGCCGGCTGCATGACGACAGCCTGGTCGGGCGCTACGATTTCTTCATCTGGGAAGTGGTGGCGGCGCGCGTCGCCGCGCGGCCACGCCATCCGGAAACCCTGCACTACAAGGGTGACGGCACGTTCATGGTGTCGGGCAAGGTGATTCGGCGCCAGCGCGCCGGCCTCAAGTAGATGTCAGTGGTGGCGCGAGCGCCAGCCCGCGTGCCCGGCGCCATGCAGCAGGATGCGCGGCACCCGCCCGCCGGGGCGGCCGCTGGGCGCATGCGGCGCCGTGGCCAGCGCGAGGTCGGTGCTGATCCGGTGCAGCGACAGCAGGTCGAGCAGCGCCGCCACCAGCTGGCGGCCGAGCGTGACGTCGCCATCCTCGACCAGCGGCATGGCGCGGTGCAGGGCGGCCAGGATGGTGGCGTTCTCGGCGCGGTGCTCGTGCAGGCGTTCGTAGTCGAGCGATTCCATGACCCGTTCCTCGTGCCGGAACCCGACCTCGACCGCCGTGACGACGGCCGGGAAGGCGTGCACGAAGCAGTCGTCCGGCGTGCAGGTGCTGTCGGCCGTGTCGGCCAGGCGCGCGCACAGGTGGCGGCGGGCATGGCGGATCGCGGCGCCGATGGCGCCGGCGCTGCCTCCTGGATAGTGGTGAAAAGTCATGGCTGAAATAGTGGCAAAGTAGGTCGAGTGGGATTCAATGGGCGATCAGGAGCGGCGCCGGCGCGTGGTCGAGCACGTCGCGCGTGACGCCGCCGAGGATCCATTCGCGGTAGCGGCTATGGCCGAAGGCGCCGGTCACCATCAGCCCGGCGTGGCAGTCGCGCGCCATGTCCATCAGGGCCTCGCCCTCGGTGGCGCGGGTATGCGCGACGGCGACGTCGACCTTCAGGCCATGGCGCGCCAGGTAGTGCGCCATGTCGGCCCCCGGTTCGTCGCCGTGCAGGCCGGATTGCAGGTCGGGGTTGACCAGCGCCAGGTGCACGGTGCCGGCCTGGGCCAGCAGGGGCAGGGCGGCGTTGATCGCGCGCTGGGCCGGCATGCTGCCGTCCCAGCCGACCAGCGCGTCGCCGGGGATCGGCTTGCCGTGGTAGGAGTCGGGCACCACCAGCACCGGACGGACGCCGTGCAGGGCCAGGTATTGGGGCAGGCCCCGTTCGGTCGTGGCGCGGGCGCGGCCATTGTCCTGGCTCACCACCACGAGGTCGGCGTAGCGCGCCTGCAGCAGCAGGCCGTCGCGGTCGGCGTCTTCGACCATGCGCGCCTCGGCGCCGCGGATGCCGAGGCGCCCGGCCTGGGCCACGAAATCGTCGAGCTGGGTGGCGACGGCATCGCGCAGGTCCTGGAATTCGCGATTGGAGACCGGCATGGCCATCGAGCCGTTCAGCACCGCGTAACTGGCCATCGACAGGCCGGTGGCGGCGCTGCCGACCAGGTGGGCGCCGTGCGCGCCGGCGAGCAGCGCCGCCGCGCGCAGGCGGCTCTCCTGGCAGGGCCCGCCATCGACATGGACGAGTATGGTCTTGAACATATGCTGACTCCGTTCGGTGGTCTGGAACGTGGCGCACGGCGTTTCACTATACGCGGCGCAAGGCAGCCTGTCAGGCGCACGGTTGATCGCGATCAAACGTGGGTCAAATTTCACTGCGGCGTGGGCTGGATTGGTTTGCTGGCAATCCAGGCCGGCAGCGTGGGTTCGGTAGTCATCGAGCTCCTGTCCGGTGCGGGGGCGGCTGCCGTCGATCAGACGGCAGCAGGCGTGCAATCCCGCCCTGCTTCAGGACCTGCCTCGGGCGCGCGACCTTCAGCGCCCGTCCAGCAAGTCCTGGCGCGGCCGCTCCCATTGCGGCACCGGCGCCGGGCACGGCTGACCGGCCATCTCGTCATAGGGAAGCGTCGAGAAATTCTCTTCCCCCGGCGCGCTGAAGCGGATGTCGGTCGCCTTGCCGTCGACCAGCGACGGCACGCGCGCGAAGCGCAGCCAGCCGTCGAAGTGACAGTTATCCTGCTGTAGCGCGCGCAGGCCGGCCAGGCTGCCGTGTTCCCGATACTTCCACGACAGCGCCTCGGCGGGCGCTCCCGGTTCGCCACCGAAGCGCGCCGGGCAGGCCGCCACGCTGGTGATGCCGGGCGCCAGGCTCAGTACGCCGAGGCGCACCGCATAGCTTCCGGCGCCGCCGTGGTCGGTGATCGTCGCGAACGACCAGCACAGGGGATTCGAGGGAAAGGCCGACAGCGGCAGGTCGAGCACCCGGCTGCCGGGATCGACCTGGGCCAGCGCCGCGCGGATCTGTTCGCGCGCCAGCTGCCCGGCCACGCCCTGCACCGCGATGAAGCCCAGGCAGGCCACCAGCGCCGTGACCACGCCGCGCGCGCCGCCGCGGCGCGCCATGAAGCCCACCACGCCCGCCAGCAGCAACAGTCCGGCGAGCGAACCCCATTGCAGGAACCCCAGATAGGTGAACGCCACCGGCGCCGCCAGGATCAGCGCCGCGAACAGCCAGCGCAGCAGCCGGTTCGGCGCCAGCAGGGCGAGCGCGATCCCGAGCGCGGTCCAGAACACCGGCTCGATGATGAACACCATGTCGCCATACAGCCAGCGTGAGTCGAGCGGGTGGAAGGGGTGCACGCCATACACGTTCAGGAAGTCGAGCGACAGGTGCAGCACCATCCCGAGCGCGGCGGTGGCCAGCACCGCGCGCCGCGCCGTGCGGTCGTCGCGCAGCAGGCGCCGCGCCCCTGGCCACAGCAGCCAGAGCAGGCCGAGCAGCAGCGCGATCTGGGGCAGGGCATACAGCAGCGTGTGCGTATGGCCGCGGTGGTGCAGCAGGTAGCCGAGCGGCGGCGCCAACAGGGGCGTGAGCACCAGGTCCAGGTCGGGGAAGTTGCTGGCCAGCGCGCCGGTGGCGAGCAGGACGCGGCGGCGCGTGCGCGCCTGGTGCGGATCGGGTTGAAAGGGCAGGGCGCGGTCGGCGAGTTCGCCCAGCGCCAGGCCTACCAGGGAGTGAGTGAGATTGTCCATCCCACAAGTTTACCGTGAAAGCAAGACATTGAACTAAATCAAGATTCTCTTGGTTACATAGCATGGCCAACCATCGCATTTTTGATGTAGGTCATATTTTTCGCATTTCCTCATCGCTAGAATGCAAGAAACTATATTTTCTTACAGGCAACAAGAGGGAGAGCACAGTGCGCAACAACCAGCCAGTGACCGGGATCGAATACGTGATGGGGGCGGGACAGTCGATCGTCTCGAAGACCGATACCAAAGGCCGCATCACCTACGTCAACCCGAGCTTCGTCGACGTCAGCGGTTTCAGCGAGGACGAGTTGCTGGGCAAGGCGCACAATATCGTGCGCCACCCCGACATGCCGCCCGAAGCCTTCGCCGACCTGTGGGCGACCCTGCAGGCGGGCGAACCCTGGACCGGGATGGTCAAGAACCGCCGCAAGAACGGCGACTTCTATTGGGTGGTGGCGAACGTGGTGCCGATCCGGGAGCGCGGCCGCGTGACCGGCTATATGTCGGTGCGCACCGCGCCCACCCGCGCGCAGGTCGAGCAGGCCGACCTGTTGTACCGTCGGATCCGCGCCGGCCAGGCGCGCGGCCTGGGCATCGTGCGCGGCCGGGTGGTGCGCACCGGCTGGCGCCGGCGCCTGGATGTCCTGGCCGCCCTGCGCGCGCTGTCGCTGCGCCAGCGCCTGGGCTGGACGATGGGCGCCCAGGCCGTGCTGCTGGGCACGCTCGCGGCGGTGGCCGAAGGCATGGGCTGGCGCGTGCTGGCCGGCGCCGGCGTGCTGGCCTCGCTGGCGGCCTGGTATGAGCTCGATCGCAGCATCGCGCGGCCTCTGCGGGAAGCCATCGCCACCGTCCACGCCCTGGCCGGCGGCGACCTGGCGCGTCCCGTCGCGGCGCCCGGCAGCGGGGACGTCGGCCGCCTGCAGCTGGCGCTGCGCCAGCTGAACATCAATCTCACCGCGATCATCGGCGACGTGCGCGACAACGTCAGCTCGATCGAGCTGGCCACCCGCGCGATCGCCGCCGGCAACGCCGACCTGGCCGCCCGCACCGAAGCCCAGGCCGCCAGCCTCGAGCAGACCGCCAGCAGCCTGGGCAATATCGCGCGCGCCGCCGGCCGCAATACCGACAGTGCGGTGCAGGCCGACGGCATGGTGCTGGCCGCCACGACGGTGGCCGGCCAGGGCGGCCAGGCCGTCGATCGCGTCGGCCGGACCATGGACCGGATCAGCGGCTCGGCCAACCGCATCGGCGACATCATCGGCCTGATCGACGGCATCGCCTTCCAGACCAATCTGCTGGCGCTGAACGCGGCGGTGGAGGCGGCCAGGGCCGGCGAGCAGGGGCGCGGCTTCGCGGTCGTGGCCGGCGAAGTGCGCAGCCTGGCCCAGCGCACCGCCGGCGCCGCCAAGGAAATCAAGGGATTGATCGAGGTCTCCAGCGGCCACGTGGGCGAGGGGAGCGAACTGGTCGGCCAGGCCGGCCAGACCATGCGCGCGGTGGTCGACAAGGTGGGCGAGGCAGCCGCCATCATGAGCGCGATCACGGCCGCCAGCCGCGAACAGGCCCAGGACATCCTGGGCGTCAACGCCGCCATGAGCGAGCTGGACGCGATCACGCGGCAGAACGCCGCCCAGGTCGAGGAATCGGCGCTGTCCTCTGGCAGCGTGGCCGATGAGGCAGCACGCCTGTCGCTGGCCTTGTCCGTGTTCAAGTTCAAGCATGGCGGGCGGCCAAGCCAGAGCTGACTCTTCCATATTTGATGCATGTCAAGGATTTGCGTGAAGTAGATCAATAAACTGACCGCTAATCGTGCCACTTTGCATTTCGGCAAAGCGGCCAGCAGCTGGAGTACCTCAGTCATGTTCGCAGAAGTGCAAGCGGCGCCTCCCGCGCCGATTCCCACCCGGTTCCCGTCCCAACCCGCCACCGTGCTCCACCCGACCGTCGAATTCGATGGCGACCTGCTGGCCCGGCTCGGCAAGTCCGGCCCGCGCTACACGTCCTACCCGACGGCCGATCGCTTCAGCCCCGACTTCGGCTACCGCGACTACCTGCACGCGGTGGCCAGCGTGCGCACCCGCGGCAAGCGTCCGCTGTCGCTGTACCTGCACATCCCGTTCTGCGAAAGCGTCTGCTACTACTGCGCCTGCAACAAGATTGTCACCAGGCGCCGCGACAAGGCGGCGACCTACCTGTCCTACCTGAAGCGCGAGGTCGAGATGCAGGGCCTGCTGTTCGCCGGCATGAACGAGGTCGAGCAGCTGCACTTCGGCGGCGGCACCCCCACTTACCTGTCGGACGAGCAGATGGGCGAGCTGATGGCGCACCTGGCGCGGTGCTTTCGCTTCGCCCCCGACGAGCGCGGCGAATATTCGATCGAGGTCGACCCGCGCACCGTCTCCGTCGAACGGGTGCACTGCCTGCGGCGCCAGGGTTTCAACCGCATCAGCCTGGGCGTGCAGGATTTCGATCCAGACGTTCAGAAGGCGGTCAACCGGGTCCAGCCCGAGCGCGAGACGGTGGCCATCATCGACGCCGCGCGCGCCGCGGGTTTTCGTTCGGTGAGCATCGACCTGATCTACGGCCTGCCGAAGCAGACCCTGACCAGCATGACGCAAACCCTGGACAAGGTGATCGAGGCCGGCCCGGACCGGATCTCGGTCTACCACTATGCCCACATGCCGCACCTGTTCAAGCCGCAGCGGCGCATCCTGCAACAGGACATGCCGGACAGCGACACCAAGCTCAGGATGCTCCAGCTGTGCATCGAGCGCCTCGGCGCCGCCGGCTACGTGTACATCGGCATGGACCATTTCGCCAAGCCGGACGACGACCTGGCCGTGGCCCAGCGCCAGGGCCGCCTGCACCGCAACTTCCAGGGCTATTCGACCCACGCCGACGCCGACCTGGTGGCGTGCGGGGTGTCGAGCATCGGCGCGGTGGGCGCCACCTACAGCCAGAACGTCAAGACGCTCGACGAATACTACGACCTGATCGACCGGAACGAGTTGCCGGTCCAGCGCGGCATCCGCCTGTCGATGGACGACGCGCTGCGCCGCTCGATCATCCAGAAGCTGATGTGCCAGTTCGAGCTGTCGATCCCGGCCATCGAGCAGGCGTTCCCGATCGCTTTCGAACAGCACTTCGCCGGCGAGCTGGCCACGCTGCGCACGATGCAGGACGACGGCCTGGTGCAGGTCGGGCCGGAGTGGCTGACCGTCACGATGAAGGGGCGCCTGCTGATCCGCAACGTGTGCATGGTGTTCGACCGCTACCTCGCCCGGCCGGGCGAGGGCCCGCGCCATTCGCACACCGTCTAGGGCCGGTCGATGAGCGGCGTCAGCCTGTTCCCGGTGTTTCTGGTCGGCCTGGCCGGCAGCGTGCACTGCGCCGGGATGTGCGGCGGGATCGTCGGCGCGCTGTCGCTTCCGCGCGCGCCGGGCTTGGCCGCACGGGAACCGGCTTTCCCGGTGCCGGTGCGGACCGTCGCCGCGAGCGCGGGCGCCTCGCTCACCGGCGTGGGGGCCTATAACGCGGGGCGCATCGCCAGCTACATGACGGCCGGCGCGCTGGCCGGGGGATTGGCCGGCGGCGCGGCCTCGCTGGCGGCGTTGCCGGCCGTGCAGGCAGGCTTGTACTGGGCCGCGAACCTGATGCTGGTGGCGCTGGGGCTGTTCCTGATGGACGCCTGGCGCGGCCTGGCCCGCGTCGAGCAGGCCGGCCAGGCATTGTGGCGCCGTC
Organism: Massilia timonae CCUG 45783; assembly: GCF_000315425.1. Lineage (GTDB taxonomy): Bacteria > Pseudomonadota > Gammaproteobacteria > Burkholderiales > Burkholderiaceae_D > Telluria > Telluria timonae. The sequence continues at coordinate 823,013 of NZ_JH992923.1, forward strand.
TCGCGCCGCTGCTGCGGCGCATGAACGGCGTCGGGACCAGCGGCGCCCGAACCGGCGGCGTCCGCATGTTCGCGCTTGGCGCCCTGTGGGGCTGGCTGCCGTGCGGCATGGTGTACAGCGTGCTGGTGACGGCCATGCTGAGCGGCTCGGCGCTGGACGGCGCCGGCGTGATGCTCGCCTTCGGCCTGGGCACGCTGCCGATGCTGGCCGCGCTCGGCCTGGCGGGCGGGCGCCTGCGCGCGTTGATGGCGCGGCGCGCGGTGCGCCTGTGCTGCGGGTTTGCGATCCTGGCCTTCGGCATCCTCGGCCTGGCGCGCGCCGCCGGCGGCCTGCCGGCCGGCTGGATGCACGGGCTGTGTCTCGGGAGCCCGGCATGAGCGCGGTGCTCGAAGAAGCGGTGCGCGCCGCGGGCGGCGCCGCCACGGCTGCCGCGCGCAACGCGCCCGCAGGGTGTTTCCACTGCGGCTTGCCGGTGCCGCGCGACAGCGCCTGGCAAGCCACGATCGGCGGCGAGGTGCGGCGCATGTGCTGTCCCGGCTGCGCGGCGGCGGCCCAGGCCATCGTCGACGGCGGCTTCGCCGACTACTACGCGACCCGCACCGCCTACGCCGCCCAGGCCGACATCGAGGCCGCCAATGCGCCCGAGCTCGACCTGGTCGACGACGGCGATGCCGACGGCGCGGCCAGCTTCACGGTGGAGGGCATCCGCTGCGCCGCCTGCGTGTGGCTGATCGAGCGCCGCCTGCACGACTTGCCCGGGGTGCTGGACGTCGGCCTGAACGTGGCCACCGAGCGCCTGTTCGTGCGCTGGGATCCGTCCGGCTGCCGCGCCAGCGCCATCCTGCGCACGCTGCGCGCGATCGGCTACGTCGCCTATCCCTACGATGCGCGGCGCCACGGCGAGCAGCTCGAGCGCGCGCGCAAGCAGCTGTTCCGCCAGCTGTTCGTGGCCGGCCTGTCGATGATGCAGGTGATGATGTATGCGGTGCCGGTGTACATGGCCGACGAGGGCACGATGGACGCCGCGATGACGGCGCTGATGCACTGGGCCGCGTTGTTCCTGACCCTGCCGGCGGTGCTGTATTCGGCCCAGCCGTTCTTCAAGGGCGCCTGGCGCGACCTGCGGCGCGGCATGCCGGGCATGGACGTGCCGGTTGCGCTCGGGATCGGCGCCGCCTTCGCCGGCAGCCTGCAGGCGCTGGTCACCGGCAATGGCGACGTGTATTTCGATTCGGTGACCATGTTCGTGTTCCTGCTGCTGGGCAGCCGCTACCTCGAACTGGGCGCGCGCCGCAAGGCGGCCGGCGCGCTCGAGCGCCTGCAGCAGGGCTTGCCGCCGTCGGCGCTGCGCCTGCGCGGCGATCCACAGTTGCGTGACACCGAGCTGGTGACGGCCGGCAGCCTGCGGGTGGACGACCTGGTGCTGGTGCGCGCGGGCCAGGCGGCGCCGGCCGACGGCATGATCGTCGAGGGCGACACCGACGTCGATCTGGCGCTTCTGACCGGCGAGAGCCGCACCCAGCGCCGCGGCGTGGGCGACCTGGTGCCGGGCGGCGCGCTCAATGCGGGCGGCGCCATCGTGCTGCGCGTGACCTCGACCGCCCATGACAGCACGCTGTCGATGCTGGTGCGGCTGGTCGAGCGCGCGGGGCAGGGCAAGCCGGCGCTGGCCCTGTGGGCCGACCGGGTGGCGGCCTGGTTCGTGCTCGGCTTGCTGGCGCTGACCGTGCTGGCCTATTTCGCCTGGCTGCAGGTGGACCCTGGCAAGGCCTGGCAGGTGGCGATCGCGGTGCTGGTGGTGTCCTGCCCGTGCGCGCTGTCGCTGGCCACGCCGACCGCGCTGGCCGCCGCCACCGACCGCCTGTTGCGGCGCGGCGTGCTGTCGGTGCAGCCGCACACGCTGGAAACCTTCGACCGCGCCACCCATGTGGTGTTCGACAAGACCGGGACGCTCACCCATGGCCGGCCGGTGCTGCGCCAGACCCTGCCGGTGGGCAGCCTGACCGGGTTCGACTGCCTGCGCATCGCCGCCGCGCTGGAGGCCGACAATCCGCATCCGCTGGCGCTGGGAATCCGCGAGGCGGTCATCGCATCGCCCGCCGAGGCCGCGCGCGCCGAACGCACGCAGTTCACGATCGGGCAGGGCGTCGAGGGCTGGGTCGATGGGCGTTACTACCGCCTGGGCAACGTCGCCTGGGTCGCCGGCGTGGCCGGCGGCGTGGCGCGCGTGGCGGCGCCGGTGGGCGCCACCTCGGTCTGGCTCGGCAGCAGCGAAGGCTGGCTGGCGCGCTTCGACCTGGCCGACGGCCTGCGGGCCGACGCCGCCGAGGTGGTGCGCCGCATCCGCGCCAGCGGCAAGACGGTGATCCTGCTCAGCGGCGACGAGCAGCATGCGGCGCAGGCCGTGGCGGCCCGCCTGGGCATCTCGACCGCCATCGGCGGCAAGCTGCCGCAGGAGAAGCTGGCCTATGTACGGCGCCTGCAGCAGGATGGCGCGATCGTGGCGATGGTCGGCGACGGCATCAACGACGCGGCAGTGCTGCGCGGGGCCGACGTCTCGTTCGCGATGGGGCGCGGGGCCGAACTGGCGCAGCTGCATGCCGACGGGGTGCTGATGGGCGACAGCCTGGCGCCGCTGGCCGACACCCTGGACACGGCGCGCCGCACGCTGGCGGTGATCCGCCAGAACCTGGCCTGGGCCACGGTCTACAACGTGGCGGCGATTCCGGCGGCGGCGACGGGGTTGTTGAATCCCTGGCTGGCGGGGATCGGCATGGCGGCCAGCTCGGCCGTGGTCGTGCTCAATGCGCTGCGCTTGCGAAGGGATTAGCGATGGAAGCCTTGTATTTGCTGGTGCCGCTCAGCGTGCTGGTGGTGGGGGTGGCCTTGTGGGTGTTCTTCGGGGCGGCCGAGAGCGGGCAGTTCGACGATCTGGAAGGGCCGGCGTATCGCGTCTTGCAGGATGACGATCGGTAGGGTCGGAGGCATGGCCGCCGACCCCGCGACGACGGATCACATCGTTGGTCCGCGCCCGGTGTGGGTTTCCTTCTCGATGCGGTCCTGGCATTCGATGCAGGTGCGCACCGTCGGCGTGGCCAGCAGGCGCCCGTCCGGAATCTCGCGGCCGCACGACTCGCAGATGCCGGCGCCGCCGGCCTCGAGCTTGCCGAGGGCGACGTCGATCTCGTGCAGCGTGTTCGCATCGTGTTCGGCCAGGTGGGCCTGGTCGTGGCTGATCATCTCGGCGGTCACGCGGTCGTCGCCCGGCACCTCATGTGCGAGCGGGCCGATCTGCGGAGCGTCACCCTCGTCGGCCGTGGTGCGCGAACGAACGGCGCCGAGCAGGTCTTCGCGCGCCTGGTGTAGGCGCTTGGACATTTCTTCGTGAACGGATTGGGAAAGAGGCGGCATAGCGATTCCTTATTGGTGAGTGAGGAAAAGCCCCCCGGACTGTGGCGGGCCGTCTAGTTTTGGACCTGATTCATCTCAAAACGATGCCCATGGAATCGTGGAAGAAAGCGTCGCAGCTCAGCGCACAACAGGCTACGACAGACGTTCCCCATACTCTATCCATCAAGGAACATTTTGATACACATCAAGGATTTTTAAGGTTCGTAAACGCACACTCCTGGCTGTCACTACATCGTGTCATTTCAGGAGAGCATCTTGGACAGCAGTCTAAACTATAACTACAAGATCGTGCGCCAGTTTGCCATTGCGACCGTGGTCTGGGGCGTGATCGGCATGGCGGCAGGGGTGTTCATCGCGGCCCAGCTGGCCTGGCCCGCGCTCAACTTCGACATCCCATGGCTCAGCTACGGACGCCTGCGTCCGCTGCATACCAATGCGGTCATTTTCGCCTTCGGCATCTGCGGCCTGTTCGCCACCTCGTACTACGTGGTGCAGCGCACCTGCCAGGTGCGCCTGTTCTCCGACAAGCTGGCCGCGTTCACCTTTTGGGGCTGGCAGGCGGTGCTGCTGTGCGCCGCGGTCACGCTGCCGATGGGCTTCACGCGCGGCAAGGAATACGCCGAACTCGAATGGCCGATCGCGATCCTGATCGCCATCGTCTGGGTCGCCTACGCCGTGGTGTTCTTCGGCACCCTCGTCAAGCGCAAGGTCAAGCACATCTACGTCGCCAACTGGTTCTTCGGCGCCTTCATCCTGGCGGTCGCCATCCTGCACATCGTGAACGGCATGACGTCGCCAGCCTCGTTGATGAAATCGTATTCGGTGTACTCGGGCGTGCAGGACGCCATGATCCAGTGGTGGTACGGCCATAACGCGGTCGGCTTCATCCTCACCGCCGGCTACCTGGGCATGGTCTATTACTTCATTCCAAAGCAGGCCGAGCGTCCGGTGTACTCGTACCGCCTGTCGATCGTGCACTTCTGGGCCCTGATCTTCACCTATATGTGGGCCGGTCCGCACCACCTGCACTACACCGCGCTGCCCGACTGGACCCAATCGCTGGGCATGGTGTTCTCGATCATCCTGCTGGCGCCGTCGTGGGGCGGCATGATCAACGGGATCATGACCCTGTCGGGCGCCTGGCACAAGCTGCGCTCCGATCCGCTGCTGAAATTCATGATCGTCTCGCTGTCGTTCTACGGCATGGCCACCTTCGAGGGTCCGATGATGTCGATCAAGACCATCAACGCCCTGTCGCACTACACCGACTGGACCGTCGCCCACGTCCACGCCGGCGCCCTGGGCTGGGTCGGCTTCATCACCATGGGCTCGATCTACTACATCATCCCGCGCGTCGCCGGCAAGAAGCAGATGCACAGCGTCGCCATGGTCGAAACGCATTTTTGGGTCGCCACCATCGGCGTCGTCCTCTACATCGCCTCGATGTGGATCGCCGGCGTGATGCAGGGCCTGATGTGGCGCGCGGTGAATGCCGACGGCACCCTGACCTATACCTTCGCCGAAAGCGTCAAGGCCACCTGGCCCTACTACGTGATCCGCGTGACGGGCGGCGCCCTGTACCTGTGCGGCATGGTGCTGATGGCCTGGAACACCTGGATGACGATGCGCGGCACGAAGAGCGTCGACGTCCCGATCCCGGTCGGGCCGAAGAATCCGCGCGGCGTGGTTGACGCCGAGCATGTCGTCCCAGCCTAAAGAAACCAGGAGTCTGCAATGAAATTCACCCATGAGTGGATCGAGAAGAATGTGTGGCTGCTGATCGGCCTCGTCCTGCTGGTCATCTCCTTCGGCGGCCTGGTCGAGATCGTGCCGCTGTTCTTCCAGAAGTCGACCACCGAACCGGTCGCCGGCCTGAAACCCTATTCGCCGCTGCGCCTGGCCGGCCGCGACGTCTACATCCGCGAGGGCTGCTACGGCTGCCACTCGCAGATGATCCGGCCGCTGCGCGCCGAGACCGAGCGCTATGGCCACTACTCGGTGGCCGGCGAGTCGGTCTACGAGCACCCGTTCCAGTGGGGCTCCAAGCGCACCGGCCCCGACCTGGCGCGCGTGGGCGGCCGCTACAGCGACGAATGGCACCGCACCCACCTCGACAATCCGCGCGACGTGGTGCCCGAATCGAACATGCCGGCCTATCCGTGGCTGGCCACGACCAAGCTGGTCCCGGCCGAGATCATGCCGAAGATGCGCGCGCTGCGGCGCGTCGGGGTGCCCTATACCGACGCGGAGATCGCGGAAGCACCGAAAGACCTGGTCGACAAGACCGAGCAGGACGCGCTGGTCGCCTACCTGCAGGGCCTGGGCACCCAGATCAAGACGAGGAACTGAGATGGCAATCCAACAGATATTCGACGACGCCAGCAGCGTCATGACCGTGATCAGCTTCGCGACCTTCATGGGCATCGTGGGCTGGACCTACCTGCTGCACAAGGGCAGCGATTTCGACGCGGCGGCGCGGCTGCCGTTCGCGGACGGCGCCGACCAGGGCGAGGAGCATTGACATGGCCGACTTCTTCAACGACTTCTGGCATTACTACGTCGCGGTGATCACGGTCCTGTCGATCGCCGGCTGCGCCATCCTGCTATGGTCGCAGTCCAAGTTCAAGGTCAGGCTCGACGCCGCCGGCAAACCGGAGATGACCACCGGCCACGTGTGGGACGAAGACCTCACGGAGCTCAACACGCCGATGCCGCGCTGGTGGATCGTGCTGTTCTGGCTGTCGATCCTGTTCGCCGCCGCCTACCTGGTCATGTACCCGGGCCTGGGCGCCTGGCGCGGCACCGTGGGCTGGAACCAGGTGAGCGAGTACCAGGCCGAGCTGAAGCAGGCGAAGCTCGAGTATGGCCCGTTGTTCGAACAGTACAGGAAGCTCGACCTGAAGGCCGTGGCCGCAGACCCGCAGGCCCACGCGATCGGCGAGCGCCTGTTCCTGACCTACTGCTCGCAATGCCACGGCTCGGATGCGCGCGGCAGCAAGGGCTTCCCGAACCTGGCTGACGCCGACTGGCTGCACGGCGGCGAGCCGGAGGTCATCAAGACCACGATCATGAGCGGCCGCACCGGCATGATGCCGCCGATGGGCGCGGCGCTGGGCTCGGACAAGGACGTCGAGAGCGTGGCCCACTACGTGCGCTCGCTGTCCGGCCTGTCGGCCGATCCAATCAAGGTCGCCTTCGGCAAGCCGAAGTTCGCCACCTGCGTGGCCTGCCACGGCGCCGACGGCAAGGGCAATGCGATGCTGGGCGCGCCGAACCTGGCCGACAAGACCTGGCTCTATGGCGGCAGCGTCGAGACCGTGATGGAGACGATCCGCAAGGGCCGCACCAACACCATGCCGGCCTTCGGCGACTTCCTGGGCGAAGAGAAGGTCCACGTGCTGGCGGCCTATGTGTGGAGCCTGTCGAATCCGACCTCACCGGCGTCAAGCATTCCCACGAAAGCGACGGCAGCAAAATGACAGACCCTGCTGGAGCGCCGCGCGAAGCGATCGTCCGCATGTACGCCGCGCGGGAAGACATCTTCCCGCGCGAGATCGAGGGACGCTACGCCACGCTGCGCTGGGCCTGCGTCTGGCTGACGCAGATCCTGTTCTACGGCCTGCCGTGGTTGAACATGAACGGCCGCCAGGCCGTCCTGTTCGACCTGGCCAGCCGCAAGTTTTACCTGGCAGGCATGGTGTTCTGGCCGCAGGACTTCATCTACCTGGCGGCGCTGCTGATCGTGTGCGCCTATGGCCTGTTCCTGGTCACCGCGGTAGCGGGCCGCGTCTGGTGCGGCTTCGCCTGCCCGCAGACGGTCTACACCGAGATCTTCCTGTGGATCGAACGCAAGATCGAAGGCTCGCGCAGCAGCCAGCTGCGGCTCGCGCGCCAGCCGTGGAATGCCGAAAAGATCTCCAGGCGCGGCGCCAAGCACCTGTCGTGGGGCGCGGTCGCGCTCTGGACCGGCTTCACGTTCGTCGGCTACTTCGCCCCGATCCGCTCGCTGGGCGGCGAAATCGCGGCCTTCGGCCTGGGGCCGTGGGAAACCTTCTGGATCCTGTTCTACTCTCTCGCCACCTACGGCAACGCCGGCTGGCTGCGCGAGCAGGTCTGCAAGTACATGTGCCCGTATGCGCGCTTCCAGAGCGCGATGTTCGACCAGGACACGCTGATCGTCACCTACGACGCCGAACGCGGCGAGCCGCGCAGCGGCCGCAGGAAGGGCGAAGCGCAGGCGCGCGCCGGCAACAGCGGCGACTGCATCGACTGCAGCCTGTGCGTGCAGGTGTGCCCGACCGGCATCGACATCCGCAAGGGCTTGCAATATGAGTGCATCGGCTGCGCCGCCTGCGTCGACGCCTGCAATATCGTGATGGACAAGGTCAGCAAACCGCGCGGCCTGATCCGCTATGCGACCGAGAACGGCCTGGTGCAAAAGCTCGGCGCGCTCGAGATCCGGCGCCGCATGCTGCGTCCGCGCGTGCTGGTCTACGGCGCGGTGCTGGCCATGCTGGTGGCGGCGATGGGCACGTCGCTGGCGCTGCGCAATCCGCTCAAGCTGGACGTGATCCGCGACCGCGGCTCGATGGGGCGCGAAGTCGAGGATGGCCGCATCGAGAACGTCTACCGGCTGCAGGTGATGAACACGAGCGAAGCGCCGCAGACGCTGCGGGTGAGCGTGAGCGGCATTCCCTCGGCCACGGTGGTGGACGACGGCGCCATCGCAATGGAAGGCGCCACCACGCGCGCGGTGCCGGTGCGGGTGCGCGTCGACCCGGGCGCCGGCAAGCCGGGGTCGAACAGGATCGAATTCACTGTGCGCTCGGTGGGCGATCCGGACCTGAGCGTGAGCGAAGGGGCGGCCTTTATTGTACCTAAATGAGCGTTCCGAAGTGAGGCCGATATGAGCAAGGAGAAGGATATGCAAGCGACCAACCCCAACTTCCCGCAGCAGGCGGCGCCGTGGTACAGGCACCGCTGGCCGTGGTTCCTGATGATCGGTCCGGTGGCCGTGATGATCGCCACCGGCGTCTCGGCCTGGCTCGGCGCGCAGCAGCCGGACGCGATGGTGGTGGCCGACTACTACAAGCAGGGCAAGGCCATCAACCAGGACTTGCGGCGCGACCGCGTCGCCACCGAGCTGCTGCTTTCCTTCGAGGCCAGCCACGATGCGCAGGCGGGGCGCCTGAACGGACGCCTGGCCAGCGGCGGCCAGCCGGTGGTGGCGCCATTCCACATCCGGCTGGCGCATCCGACCCTGCCGGAGCGCGACCTGGCGCTGGAGGCGCTGCCCGATGCGCAGGGCCGCTTCTCGGCCACGCTGCCGATCCTGGAGGCGACCCACTGGCAGGTGGTGGTGGAGGGCGCGGCGCGCGACTGGCGCCTGGCGCGCAGCTGGAGTCCGGCGAAGCAGGCGCTCTTGATAATCGAGGCCGACGCTAGCCCAGACGCGCGATGAGGCGCACGTAGACCAGCTCCGCGATCAGCTCGACCAGCGTCTGCGTCACGATGATCGCCGGCAGCAGCGGCACCGCGCCCGGCACGGCCAGCGCCAGCGGCAGTACCACCAGCGAGTTGCGGGTGGCGCCGCTGAAGGCGACCGCGCGGCCGGCGGGCGCAGCGAGTCGGAACAGGCGCGCCACCAGCCAGCCGGCGGGCGGGGCCAGCAGCGCGAAGGCGGCATAGACGGGCGCCACCCGCAGCGCCGCATCGAGCGCCTGGCCGAGCTGCGGAAGCACCGACGCCACCACGATGAACAGCACCAGCGCCGTGGCCGGCACCGGCAGCAGGCCAAGGATTGTCGACGCACGTGCGCCGGCCTGGCTGCGTGCGGCCCAGAGCTGCAGCGCGACCGCCAATAGCAACGGCGCGGCGATCAGCCACACGAAAGCGTCGATGAAGGGGCCAGGCTGGACCAGGCCGGCCGCATCATCGCCGAGCAGGATGCGCAGGTACAGCGGCAGCATCAGCATCTGGGCGACCAGCAGGACGGGCGTCGCCGCCAGCAGCAGGCGCGCATCGGCGCGGCCGAGGTGGGAAAAGGTGACCACGTAGTCGATGCAGGGCGCCAGCAGCACCAGCAGGACTCCCAGCCGAATCAGCGGATCGCCTGGCACGAAGGGCAGCAGGCCGGCGACCAGCAACGGGATCACGGCGAAGTTGGTCACCAGCAGCGCGCCCAGGAAGCGCGTGTGGGTAAAGGCGCGTCCCAGTTCGGCCAGCGGCACCTGCAGGAAGGTCACGAACAGCATGAAGGCCAGGGCAGGGTTGACCGCGGGCTTCAGGGCCGTGGTCCCCGGCAGCGCCAGCGCTGCCAGCGCGGCCAACGCCACCGTCGCGAAATAGATGCCGATCTGCTTGTTTTCGAGCTTGTCCCGGATGTGCTGCATGCGGTGTGGTCGCTTTCTTCGTGGAGGCCAAGCCGGCATTATACGGAGCGCGCACCTGCCCCGAGATGGTCGTGAGGTAAGATGCCGCCCAATGCGATTCATCGGGAGTGCAAGTGCGGTACCGGAACTTGTCGTTGTACTGGCTGGCGATCGGCGTCCTGGGGATGCTGGCGTTTCGCGTGCCCCTGGTCGGCTTTGCGCTCGGCATCGGCGCGCTGCTGTACTTCGTGTATGCGATTCCCTACTGGCTGCTGTTCGTGGTGTTCTTCCACCAGCGTCCATACAGCCGCGTGGTGTTCGGCATGGCGCGCCGCACTTTCGCGATCCGGCTCGCGCTGGGGGCAGCGGTGGTGTGCGTCGGCAGCCTGCTGCTGGGGTGGAAAGTGCTGGCCTGCCTTGGCGCGGCCGTGCTGTATTACTGCGGCGAGATCGAACTCAAGGAGCGGATGATCGCCGCCGCGCAAGGTGACGTCGACCGCCCTCAGTGACGGCAGAGCGGCGAGGACTGGGCCGCCCATGTCGCAGCATGCAGCAGCGTCTCCCTCGCCGATTCTCCCGGCCTCGTCGGAACCTCGGGCGCGATGCCGCCGCGGATGACAGGCGCGTCGCCGACCGCGTAGCGCGACGTCGTCAGCGCCAGCATGGAGCCGTCCGCCATCCGGTGCGCGACATTGGCGGTCGTCGCCCCGAACGAGGTCTGGCCGAAGGTGCGCGTGCGCGGGCCCTCTCCCATCAGGGCGACCAGCAGCATTTCCCCGGCGCTGCTGGTGCGCTGGTCGACGAAGACGGCCAGCGGCGCGCCGGCGAAGCGCTGCAGCGGATTGTCCGCGCGCCCCCCGTATAGGGTTTCCATCTCGCGCAGTTGCAGCGGCTTGACGAAGGCCGTGCGCGCGCCGTCGCGTGCGACCAAGGCCGCCGCATTGGCCGGGCCGAACAGCGGATGCATGGCGATGAAAGGCGGCCAGGCGTTCCCGCCGAGCTGGGCGCTCAGGTCGATCACGAGGGCGCAGGCCTTGTCCGTCCCCGGCGTCGTCGCATAGTCCGCGTGGAAGCGCTGCAGGAAGAGCGGCGCTTCGGTCTGCAGGTCGCCCATGCTCTGGGGCGGCGTCCAGTGCAGCACCTGGCCGTGCGCGGTCAGGACCAGCGCGAAGGACGACGCCGTCCCTTGCGCGCGTGCGTTCGCCAGGCCTTGCTGGACCCGGCGCCCGCTCGACGGCGCCCGGATGGACGAGTGGCCATCGGCGTCGAGGGTGGCAAGCAGCGCGTTCACCTGCTGCCACAGCGACTGGCGATCGACCTGCGCTCCCGCATCGTCGAGCGCCGCCAGCAGCCGCGCCTTGGCGCTCGCGTATTCGTCCCGCTTGCGCGGGTACAGGCCTTCGGACTCGACCAGCTGGATGGTCTGCTGCACGACGGCGCGCGCGGTTTGCGCCGGGATCGGATCCCGCATGGCAGGCGCCTGCGCCAGTGCGTTCGGCAAGATCAGCAACGCCCCCGACGCCATTGCGATGGCGCTGCTCCACTTTCCATGCCTGCCTGCCGTCATGCCCGCTCCTTTCGTCTGGTCCAGTCGTGATCGTAGCCGCGAGCTGTCATGCAGTGAGAGTAAATTGCGACCGGATGTAAGACGCCGTACGTACGCCGCGCGACAACACCGGCGTTGTCGATCTGTTTACTTCCATGTTAGATTCCTTGGCGGCAATTGCTACCCGCCGCAGATAATCAACCACAAGGAAGACACCCGAGATGCCATCGACCCGCCAGCGCAGCCTGCGCGCCACCATCGCCGCCCTGTTCATCCCCGCCATGCTCGCCGGCGTGTCGCTGCCAGCGGTGGCTGCGCCGGCCGCCACCCAGGCCGCCGCCGTCGCCCCCTACAAGGCCTTCGACGCCTGGAGCGACAAGTTTGCCGAGGACTGGGTGCGCCTGAGCCCGCAACTGGCGACCTCGACCCAGTACTTCAGCGGCGCCGAGCAGGCCAGGCTGGACCGCGAACTGACCCCCTTGAGCGCGGCGCACCGCCAGAAGTCCGTCGCGATGGCGCGCGAAGGCGTCAAGCGCCTGGACGGCTTCAAGTCGCAGCCCCTGAACGAGACCCAGAAGATCTCGGCGGCGGTGATGCGCTGGTCGCTGCAGAACGTGATCGCCAACGAGCCGTTCGAAGACCACGCCTTCGTGTTCTCGCAGTTCAGCGGTCCGCAGATCGGCCTGGTCAACTTCATGACCAACACCCACCCGATGCGCAACGCGGCCGACGTCGACAGCTACCTGGCGCGCCTGGACCAGGTGGCGGTCCGTCTCGACGAGGCGCTGGCGCGCGCCAAGGGCGCGGCAAGCAAGCAGATGATTCCTCCGCGCTTCATCCTGGAGCGCGCCCAGTTCCAGGTCGACCACTTCCTCAAGCCGGCCGCCTCTGACAACGTGCTGGTGACCACGCTGGCCCAGCGCACCGCCGAGATGAAGGACCTGTCGCCGGAGGCGCGCAGCGCCGCCATCGCGCGCGCGACCGGCATCGTCGAGCAGAAGATCCGTCCTTCCTACACCCGCGTGCAGGCCTTCATGGCCGAGATCCACCCGAAGACCGGCATTGTTGCCGGCATCTCGCGCCTGCCGAACGGCGCCGCCGCCTACAAGCGCGCGATCGAGAACTTCACCAGCACCCAGCTCACGGCCGACGAGATCCACACGATCGGCCTGCGCGAAGTGGCGCGCATCGAAGCCGAGATGGACAAGCACCTGCGCTCGCTCGGCCTGGCCGACGGCAATATCGAAACCCGCATGAAGCAGCTCGATGCGCGCTTCCAGCCGAAGGGCGAGGGCGATCCGCGTCCGGCGATCATCGCCAGCTACAACGAGATGGTGCGCGACGCCGAGCGCAGGAGCGCCTCGCTGTTCAACCTCAAGCCGCGCGCGCCGGTCGACGTGCGCCGCGTGCCGCCCCTGACCGAGCCGTCGGCCGCCGCCCACTACACCCTGCCGGCGCCGGACGGCAGCCGTCCGGGTATCTTCTGGGTGCCGCTGCGCGGCCCGACCTTCGACATGATCCGCATGCGCAGCCTGGCCTACCATGAGGCGGTGCCGGGCCACCACTTCCAGCTCGCCATCCAGCAAGAGATGAGCGACCTGCCGAAGTTCCGCAGCCAGCGCATCTTCAGCGGCGGCAGCGCCCACTCGGAAGGCTGGGCGCTGTATACCGAGCGCCTGGCGGTGGAGCAGGGCTGGTACAAGGACGACGTCCCGGGCCTTCTGGGCGCGCTGGGTTCGGAGCTGTTCCGCGCCCGCCGCCTGGTGGCCGACACCGGCCTGCACACCAAGGGCTGGACCCGCCAGCAGGCGATCGACTACGGCATGGGCGCCCAGGAAACCGAGCGCTACGTCGTGTGGCCGGGCCAGGCCAATGCCTACATGATCGGCATGCTGCGCATCCTGGAATTGCGCGAGAAGGCGCAGAAGGAACTGGGCGACAAGTACTCGCTGCCGGCCTTCCACGACCTGGTGCTGGGCGCCGGCTCGGTGCCGCTCGACGTGCTGGGCGAGCTGGTCGACAACTGGATCGCGCAGCAGAAGAAGGCTTGACGCCGGCCGGCATGCGGCGAGCGCCGCATGCCCAACGGTTGGACAACGTCCCCGCCATGAGCGGGGACGTTTGCTTTCTGCTACTGGCAAACGGCCCAGGCGAACCCGGTCAAGTGTGTGGTGCGAACACAAATGATAATGATTATCGTTTACATGTATTGACGTTCTCGGTAGAATCATTGTTTTAGTTGCACTGTTTCATCAAATATCACTTCTGAGAGAGACCGCCTCGCCATGAAAGCAATAAAAAGCCGCAAGCACCCCATCACCCGCAGCCAGCTCGCGGGCACCGCACTGGCCGCGGCGCTGCTGCCGCTCGGCGCGCACGCCGCCGCCGACGCCACCGCCGCCACCGCTGCCACCGCCACTGCAGCGCCTGCCACCGTCGCTCCGCAATCGACCGTCGAAGTCGTCGGCAACTACGAGAACCCCTTCCGCGCCGAGAACGCCTCGTCGCCCAAGTACACCGAGCGCCTGGTCGACACCGCCCAGACCGTGCAGGTGATCAAGAAGGAGCTGTTCGAGCAGCAGGGCGCCCTGACCCTGACCGAGGCGCTGCGCAACACCCCCGGCGTCGGCGCCTTCTTCCTGGGCGAGAACGGCAACACGAATACCGGCGACGCGATCTTCATGCGCGGCTTCGATACGTCCGGCAGCATCTACGTCGACGGCGTGCGCGACGTCGGCTCGATCTCGCGCGACGTGTTCAACCTGGAGCAGATCGACGTGCTGAAAGGCCCGGCCGGCACCGACAACGGCCGCAGTGCGCCGACCGGCTCGGTCAACCTGGTGACCAAGAAGGCGAATCTCACCGACCTGGTGACCACCGCGATCACTGGCGGCAGCGGCGAGCAGAAACGCATCACGCTGGATGCCAACAAGGTGCTGGACGAACAGCGCGGCATCGCCGTGCGCCTGAACGTGCTGGCCCAGGATTCGGGCAGCGCCGCGCGCGACGTGGTCGAGAACAAGCGCTGGGCGGTGGCGCCGAGCATCGGCTTCGGCCTGAACGGCCCCACCCGGGTGCACCTGGACTACCTGCACGTCGACCAGAACAACATCCCCGACGGCGGCGTGTACGTGATCGGCCTGCCGGGCTACACCAGCCCGGACCGCGCCAAACCCTGGGTCGCCGACGCCCCGAAGGTCGACCCCAAGAACTTCTACGGCTCGGTCGATGATTACGACGACGTGAAGGCCGACATGGCCACCGTGCGCATCGAGCACGACTTCTCGCCGACCATGAAGCTGCAGAACACGAGCCGCTACGGCAAGACCAGCCAGGACTACCTGCTCACCGCCTTCCTCACCAGCGCCGCCAACCTCGCCACGCCGGTCGAGGCCGACCCGAGTACCTGGACCCTGGCGCGCAGCATCCGCACCGGCAAGGACCAGGAAAACAAGATCCTCACCAACGTCACGACGCTGACCAGCCAGTTCGACACCGGCGCCGTGTCGCACACCCTGGTGACGGGCCTCGAAATCACCAGCGAACGCCAGACCACCTGGGGCTTGACGGGCCTGGGCACGCTGCCGCCCGCGAACATCTACCATCCCGACCCGAACCAGGCGCCGACCACGCCGGTCGACGTGCGCCGCACCGGCGCCTACAACGAGGGCGAGGTCGACACCCAGAGCGTGTACGTGTTCGACACCGTCAAGGTCGGCGAACGCTGGATCTTCAATGGCGGCGTGCGCCTCGACCACTTCCGCGGAGATTATTCGGTGGTGGCATTGACCAATAACGTGCTGACTTCGACCCGCTTCAAGGTCGGCGATAACCTGGTCAACGGCAAGCTGTCGGCGCTGTACAAGCCGACCGCCAACAGTAGCGTATATGCGATGGTGGCCAGTTCCAAGCAGCCGCCGGGCGGCAGCTTCACCGTGTCGGGCAACGCCAACAGCGCCCAGAATCCGATCTACGATCCGCAAAAGACGGTCACCACCGAAGTAGGCGGCAAGCTCGACCTGCTGAAATCCAAGCTGTCGCTGTCGGCCGCGCTGTTTCGCACCGAGGTCGAGAACGAGGTCGAGCAGGATCCGGTCGACCAGCAGTGGTACCAGACCGGCGAGAAGCGGGTGCAGGGTGTGGAGCTGGGCGCGACCGGCGAACTGGCGCCGCACTGGCTGCTCAGCGCCGGCTACCTGTACATGGACACCAGCGTGGAGCGCGGCCGCAACGTCACCGCCGCCGGCGAGAACAGCCTGACCTATCAACCAAAGCGATCGTTCACCGCCTGGACCTCGTATGACCTGCCGTGGGGCCTGCGCATCGGCGGCGGCGCGCGTTTTTCCGACAAGCTGGCGCGCGGCACCGACGGCGCGATCGGCACCCCGCTGTACACCGAATCGTACTGGGTGTTCGACGCCATGGTCGGCTACAAGGTCAGCAAGCACGTCGACCTGCGCCTGAACGTGTACAACATCGGCGACGAAAAGTATGTCGCGGCCATCAACAAGAGCGGTTACCGCTATACGCCGGGGACTCCGCGCTCGGCCAGCCTGACGGCGAACGTGCGCTTCTGATCGGCTAGCGGACCATGGGGCGGGCCAGCGGTGCGGGTCAGCCGTGCGTCAGCGCCGGCCCGCTTCTGCTATGTTGAGCCCACCTTCATGGGGGACGACATGGAACGATTCCTGATCATCTATCGCGGCGCATCGGAGCCGGGCGAGCGCCAGGAAGATCGCTGGCGCGCCTGGTTCGGCGCCCTGGGCCCGGCCTTGCTCGATCCGGGCAGCCTGACGCAGGACAGCGTCGAGATCCCGAGCCGCCTGATCGGCCCCAAGCTGTCCAGCAGCTCGCTGTCGGGCTACTCGGTGATCGAGGCGGCGGATTTCAATGCCGTCGTGCGCATGGTCCAGGATTGCCCGGTCTTCGACGAGCGCGGCTCGGTCGAGATCGCGCGCCTGGGGGCGGGGTTCGGCGCGGGGTTGGGCGCAAGCGCAAGCTGAAGAAGGGCGGCGCCTGCGTTATACTCGGCGCCCATGCGCATCCAGCTTTTCTCCGACCTGCACCTCGAACGCTATCCCGGCTTCCAGCCGCTCATCCTGCCGGACGCCGACGTCGTGGTGCTGGCCGGCGACATCGGTTCCTACCAGGCCGGCTCGCGCCTGGAAACCCAGGATTTCGGACTTGAGCGCTTCTCTCCCGCATTGCCGGCGCTGGCAGGCAAGCGGGTGCTGTTCATTCCCGGCAACCACGAATTCGATTCGCTCGACCACGACGCCACCCATGCGCGGCTGCGCGCCACCTGTGAGCGGCTCGGCATCGTCTGGCTCGATCGCGAGATCGTCGTCATCGATCACGTGCGCTTCATCGGCACCACCTTGTGGAGCGACTTCGACGCCCTGGCGCTGCGCGACGCCGACCTCACCAGGCAGATGCAGCAGCGTAACAAGGCGTTCCGCGCGGCGAACTACTACCTGAGCAAGAACACGACCCTGAAGAATGGCGAGCAGGTGCTGGCCGAAGGCATCCGCGCCATGTCGCTCGACTGCCAGGCCTGGCTGCGCGCGGCGCTGGCCACGCCGTTCGAGGGCAAGACGGCGGTGGTCACCCATTTCGCCCCGAGCCTGATGAGCGCCGACCCGCGCTATGGCCTCACGCCCGGCACGGCGGGCTTCTGCAACACGCTCGACGACCTGTTCAAGCACGCGCAGCTGTGGATGCACGGCCACCTGCACTGCCTGAACGACTACGTGGTCGAAGGCCGCGACGGCGCGCATTCATGGTCGTGCCGGGTGGTGGCCAATCCGCTCGGCTACCTGAGCAAGGGCGAGCAGGAGGCTTTTCGCCCCGAGCTGCTGATCGAGATCTGATCAGCGCGGCGGCTCTTCGGCGCTGGAAGAGAGCGTGCCGATCAGCGTCTCGAAGCCGTCGGCACCCTCCGGCACGTGTTCCTGTTCCGCATATTCGGCATATACCCAGTCGCCGCCGGCGCGCGCCACGCCTTCCGGCGGCAGCGGTTCGTGCTGCGGCGTCCTGGCCAGCGCGACGCGCATGAAGTCGACCCACATCGGCAGCGCCAGGGTCGAGCCGAACTCGCGGCCGCCGAGCGAGCGCGGTTCGTCGTAACCCATCCAGGCCACCGCCGCCACCTGGCCGCCGTAGCCGGCGAACCAGCCGTCGACCGCATTGCTGGTGGTGCCGGTCTTGCCGGCCAGGTCGGCCCTTTGCAGCTGACGCGAGGCCGCCGCCGCGGTGCCGACGCGGGTGACGTCGCGCAGCATGCTGTCGACGATGAAGGCGTTGCGCTCGTCCAGCACCCGGGCGCTTTCCTGGCGCGGCGGCGGCGCCGCATGCGCGAACACGACCTTGCCGTCGCCATCCTGGATGCGCGCGATCAGCCACGGTTCCACGCGGTAGCCGCCGTTGGCCAGCACCGCGTAGGCGCCGGCCATCTGCAGCGGCGTGACGGCGCCCGTGCCCAGGCCGAGCGTCAGGTTGCGCGGCTGGCGCGCGGCGTCGAAGCCGAAGCGCGCCAGGTGTGCGCGGGCGTAGTCGACGTCCAGCGCGCGCAGCATGCGCACGGTGGGCACGTTGCGCGAGCGCGACAGCGCATGGCGCACCGTGACCGGGCCCTCGAACACATTGTCGTCGTTGCGCGGCGACCAGTTGGCATAGGCCTTCTCGGCGCTGAAGTCGAGCGGCTCGTCGAGGATCTGCGTGCCGGGGAAGAAGCCGCGTTCCAGGCCGGCGGAATAGACGAAGGGCTTGATGCTCGATCCCGGCTGGCGCCAGGCCTGGGTCACGTGGTTGAACTTGTGGATTGAGTGATCGAAGCCGCCGACCAGCGCGCGGTAGGCGCCGGTTTCGGTGTCGAG
This sequence comes from Massilia timonae CCUG 45783, assembly GCF_000315425.1. Lineage (GTDB taxonomy): Bacteria > Pseudomonadota > Gammaproteobacteria > Burkholderiales > Burkholderiaceae_D > Telluria > Telluria timonae. The sequence continues at coordinate 841,216 of NZ_JH992923.1, forward strand.
CGCGACGAAGGCGGCGGCAACCTCGGGCAGCTGGGCGATCGATGGAGAGCCGTCGGTGGCCCTGGCCAGCCGGATGACGGCGCCGGGCGCCAGTTTCATCGCGGCCTTGGCCTTGCTCGACAGGGCGCCGGCGGCGAAGGCCAGGCCCGGGCCGGTGACCTCGACAGCGTCGCCGTTGGCGAGCAGGGCGCGCACCCGCCTGGGCGACGCGGCGACGACCACCGCCGGCGCCAAGCCGGCAACAAACGGACGTTTCTGCAGGGCGGCGGCGATCGCGTCCTTTCTTTCTTCGGCGCCGGCCGGCAGCGCGATACGCGCCTCCGGGCCGCGGTAGCCGTGGCGGCGGTCGTAGGCGAGCACGTTGCGGCGCACCGATTCGTGGGCCGCATCCTGTTCGGCGGCCACGATGGTGGTGGTGACCGTGATGCCGCGTTCGTAGGCCGCCTGGCCGAAGCGGGCATGGACCGCCTGGCGCGCGATCTCGGCGACCCAGGCGGCGCGCGGATTCAGGGTGGCGCCATCGCTGCGCACCTGCAGGCGTTCGGCCAGGGCGCGCCGGTACTGGGGCTCGGTGATCAGCGCCAGTTCGCGCATGCGCTTGAGGACGACCTGCTGGCGCTTGCGGGCCGCCTGCGGATTCGACACCGGATTGCTGCTGGACGGGTTCTGCGGCAGGCCGGCCAGCATCGCGATCTCGGCCAGGGTCAGGTCCGGCAGCGGTTTGCCGAAGTACGTGCGCGCCGCGCTGGCGAAGCCGTAGGCGCGCTGGCCGAGATAGATCTGGTTCAGGTAGACCTCGAGGATCTGGTCCTTGGAGAGCGCCTTCTCGATTTTATAAGCCAGGGCAACCTCGGTCAGCTTGCGCGGCAGCGTCTTGTCGCGCGACAGGAAGAAGTTGCGCGCGACCTGCATCGTGATGGTGGACGCGCCCTGGCTGCCGAAGTCGGCGAGATTGGCCTTGGCCGCGCCGAGCGCGCGGATCCAGTCGACGCCGCCGTGCTCGTAGAAGCGGGTGTCCTCGATCGCCAGCACGGCCGATTTGAGCAGCGCCGGCATCTTGGCCACCGAGACGAACTCGCGCCGCTCGGCGCCGAATTCGCCGATCAGCACCTTGTCGGCGGTGTAGACGCGCAGCGGGATCTTCGGCCGGTAGTCGGTGACGGCCTGGATGTCGGGGACGTCCGGCAGGATCGAGGCGCCGGCCACGTGCGTGGCGGTCGCGAGCAGCAGGGCGGAAAGCAGGATGACGAGGGGGCGACGTGGTTGCATGGCGGTTTTCGTGGACGGTTGGTCGAACGCGGCCGATCATACTGTCGCGCGGCGCCCGGGTCATGCGAAAAGGCCGAGGTAGCGCGACACGCCCCTGCGCAGGGCGGCTGGCGCTACCTTGGCCATGCCTCCGGCGAGCGGCGCATCCGTGGCACGGGACGACGCTGGACGCACGGAACGGGTATCCTTGCGCCAGTCAGTTTTCATGAGGAGAGATGGATGAGCACCAGGTATAGCGCATTGGTCGTCGGCGCCAGCGGCATCATCGGCAATGCGGTCGTACGCGAGCTGCACGGACGGCCGGAATGGCGGGTGCGGGCCTTGCCCCGCACTTTCGTGGACGGCGTCGAGAGCATCAAGGTCGACCTGACCGACGCCCAGGCCACCGCCAGCGCCCTGGAAGCGGCGCGCGACACGACCCACGTGTTCTACGCCGCGCTCAAGGGCGGGACCGACCTGCTCGACGAGGAGCGGATCAACGGCGGCATGCTGCGCAACCTGCTCGACGGCTTGAAGGCGGTCGGCGCCCCGCTGCAGCGCGTGGTGCACTATCAGGGCGCCAAGGTGTATGGCGTGCACCTCGGCCATGCCCAGGCGCCGTTCTACGAGGACGACCCGCGCCACATGACGCCCAACTTCTATTATGCCCAGGAAGACCTGCTGCGCGAGCGCGCCGCCGCCGGCGAGGTCGAATGGTCGATCCTGCGGCCCGACGTGGTGGTGGGCGACATTGCCGGCAATCCGATGAATATCGCGATGGTGATGGGCATGTTCGCCGCGCTCAGCAAGGACGCCGGCGCGCCGCTGCGCTTCCCGGGTACGGACAAGGTGTACTCGGGCGTGCTGGCCCAGACCACCGATGCCGACTGGATGGCGCGCGCCAGCGTCTGGGCCGCGCTCGATCCGGCGGCGCGCGGCGAAGCCTTCAACCTGGTCAACGAGCCGTTCCGCTGGGAGCGCGTATGGCGCCAGGTCGCGGCGGCCTTCGACATGGAGGTGGGACCGCCGCAGCCGTTCTCGCTGGCCAGGCAAATGCCGTTGAAGGCGCCGGCGTGGGAGCGCATCGTGCAGCGCCACGGCCTGCAGTCGATGCCTTACGAGAAGCAGGTCGGCTGGTGGTTCGGCGACTTCGTGTTCAATACCGAGTTCGACATGGTGTCCGACATGGGCAAGATCCGGCGCGCCGGTTTTACCGAAGCGGTGGAGCCCGGCGCGTCGATCGTCAGCGCCATCGAGCGGCTGCGCGCCGCCCGCTGGCTGCCGTGATGCGGCAACTGGCGCCGGCTCGACCTTCGCATAACCATGTCCAACCTCGTTTATCCGACCGCATGATGTTTCCAGCGACCCTTACATGCCCGCGCCGTCAGGCAGCGCTCCTGGTGCTCGCTTGCAGCGCCCAGTTCGCCCACGCCGACGACGGCGATGTCATCAATCCCGACCGCCCCAACGTCGCCAATTCCAGCCAGGTGGTCGGTGATGGCCGCCTGCAGCTCGAGATCGGCGTCAACTGGGATCGCCAGCGCAACGACGACCTGCACCTGCGCACCTTGAGCACGCCGGCGCTGCTGCGTATCGGCCTGGGCGACACGACCGAACTGCGCATCGAGACCGATGGCCGCAGCATCGAGCACGAGCTCGATCCGGCCACGCGGGCGCGCACCACGACGGCGGGCTGGAACGCCACGTCGATCGGATTCAAGTGGCGCTTTGCCGACGGGGAGGGCGTCTATCCTGCCCTGGGTCTGATCGGCGCCATGGCGCTGCCGAGCGGCAGTTCGGCGCTGCGGGTCAAGGGTGTGCTGCCGCAGCTGGTGCTGGCGGCCGAGTGGGATCTGCCGAAAGGCTGGTCATTGGCCGTGACGCCAGGCGCCGGAGCCGATGTGGACGATGACGGCGCGCGCTACCACTACGGCATCCTGGCGGCGTCGCTGGGCAAGAAATTCACTGAACGGGTCCAGGGATTCCTTGAAGTGGCGGCGCCGCAGATCGCGTCCGCATCGCATGGCGGCGACCGGATGCAGGTCGACGCCGGCGTCAGCTGGCGCCTGAACAGGAACTGCCAGGTCGATGCGATGGTGGTGCATGGGTTGAATCGACATACGCCCGACCTGAGCCTGGCGTTCGGGCTGTCGGTGCGGCGCTGAGGTCGCCGCAGTGTCAACGCTGCGCCGACAGGATCAGTGCGCGCCCCGGTGCGCCGACGCGCACGAGACCACGCCCGCGACCAGCAACGCCAGGGCGGCGGTCTCGAACCCGCTCGGCCAGCGCGCCTCCCACAAGAAGCCGTACAAGGCCGCGAAGATGGTCTCGAACACGATCATCTGGCCCATCAGGCTCAGGGGCAGCGCGCGGCTGGCATGGTTCCACAGGGCGTTGCCGACCACCGAGCACAGGATGGCGACCGTGGTGACCAGGGCGCCGAACTGCATCCAGGCCGGCAGCGTGTGCGCGCCCGGCGCCAGCACGAAGGCCGGCATCGCCAGCGCCAGGGCCATCAGCCCGGTGACCACGCCCACCAGCAGGTTCCATTCATGCGGCGAGATCCCCTCGATGCGCGCCAGCCAGCGGCTGTTGTGCACCGCGAAGAGGGTCCATGACACCAGCGCGCCGAAGGCGCATGCCAGTCCGGCGGCCGAGCCGGGGCCGGACGCCGACAGCGACTCCCAGCCGATGCAGGCCAGGCCGGCGCCGCTCAGCAGCAGCGACGGCAGCAGGCGGCGCAGCGGCACCGCGTGACGGTCGCGCGAACCGACCAGGGTGACCGCGATCGGCAGCAGCCCGATCACGATCGAGGCCATGGCCACGCCGCCCAACTGGACCGCGTTGGCGAGGAACAGGTAGTAGACGATGTTGCCGGTGAGGCTGAGCCAGATCAGGCTGCGCCAGGCCGGCCAGCCGAGATGGCGGCGCAGCCGTCCCCAGGCCGGGGCGATCAGGATGGCGGCGACCAGGCCATAGGCCAGGTAGCGCCCGGCCGAGAGCTGGATCGGCAGGAATCCCGGCGCCAGTTCCGGCGCCAGGAAGACCAGGCCCCAGAGCGCGCCGGCGGCGATGCCGGCGCCGATGCCGAGCAGGGTGGAGCGGGACAGCCCGCCCGCGCCAGTAGCGATGTACATGATGAATCTCCTTTGAAGAGATTCTCGGATCCGGACGTGGGTCCGGTCTTGGCCGGGACTACCGCGGTGTTGGCGGTTTCTCCTGACCCGCACGCCGGCAGGCGCCGGGCGTGGTGTCGAGTACCCGACGCATCGCCCGCGTCAGGCTGGCCTGGTCCGAAAAGCCGCAGGCGAGGGCGATGTCGGCCACGCTGCGCGCGCTGTGCGTCAACAGGCTGCGGGCGCAATCCAGGCGGCAGCGCAGCAGCCAGGCATGCGGCGTGCTGTCCAGCTCTTCGCGAAACAGCGCGTGCAGGCGGCTGACGCTCAGGTTGGCGGCGCGCGCCATCGACTCGGTGCTCCAGGCCAGGCCGGGCGCGGCCTCGATGCGCGCCAGCAGGGCGGCCAGTCGCGAGGTGGCGCGCGGCGCGTCCAGACTCAGGGTGTCGAGCAACAGCGGCACCCAGCCCTGCACCAGCGAGCGGGGCGGCGCGTGGGTTGGCGCGGCATCGCGCGCCATCACCCCCATGAACTCGACCAGCTTGCGCGCCGCGGGGCCGAGCGTGACGAAGGGCCGTTCCAGCAGGCGCTGCCACGGGCCACTGCCGAAGGCGGCGCCGTCGACGTCGACGATCAGGGAGCCGTTGGCGCCCGGGCTCGACTGCGCATGCCAGGCGCCGGGCGCCACCAGCGCGCCATGCAGGGGATCGAGCCGGCCGCGCCGCTCTTCGATGTCGAGCACGACTTCACCGTGCACCGGGAGCACCAGCTGGGCGAAGTCATGGCGGTCGCCCCAGTGCACGCGGTCGTAGCTGCGCAGGTGCAGGTCGCACGCGGGCTGGGGCGTCATGGGCTTTACGCCATCGGGCTGCAGGCGTCGGTCCCGGCCGCCAGCGCCTTCAGCTTGACCGGATCGAGCAGGGTGACTTCGCGCTTGTCGACCTCGAGCCAGCCCTGCTTCTTGAAACGCGACAGCAGGCGGCTGATGCTTTCGATGGTCAGGCCCAGGTAGTTGCCGATGTCTTCGCGCGACATGCGCAGCTGGAAGCGGTTGGCCGCATAGCCGCGCGCGGCGTAGCGCGCCGACAGGTTGACCAGGAATACGGCGAAGCGCTGCTCGGCGCGCATATTGCCGAGCAGGAGCATGACGTTCTGCTCGCGCGTGATTTCCTGGCTCATGATGCGGTGGAAGTGGCGCAGCAGCGTCGGCACTTCGCCGAACAGGTCTTCCAGGCGCGCGAACGGGATCTCGCACACTTCCGAGTCTTCCAGCGCCACCGCATCGCAATGGTGGGTGCCGCTGATCGCGTCCATGCCCAGCAGCTCGCCGGCCATCTGGAAGCCGGTGATCTGGGCCTCGCCGGCGGCGTTCACCTGGTAGGTCTTGAAGTGGCCGAAGCGCACCGCGTACAGGTTGCGGAACGACTCGCCCACGCCGTACAGGCGCTCGTCGCGCTCCAGGCGGCGACGGCGGCCGATGATCTTGTCCAGGCGGTCGATCTCGGCGTCTTCCAGGCCCATCGGCAGACACAGCTGGTGCATGCTGCACTGGGCGCAGGACTTGAGCGCGTGGATGTTCAGGGGCGGCTCTGCTTGCCGGGACAGGGGCTGGCTCATGAGGGATGGTCGCTTTGTTCGGTACACCGCAAATTATAGACCCCTTGGCTGAGCATTCCGGCCGGCAAGCTCGAAATTTGCACCAAATTGGGAAGTTTTCATGAACTTTTGTTGCGAACCGGTCGGCATGTGTTCAAAAACCACTCAACAATGATAAAAATGATATGGCCAATCGTGCGAGGCCGATGTCGTGATCTACTTGGCGCCATCGATACGGGGGAGTTTGCATGCTTGGTCTTACAGCCCTGGAACTGGCGCGCATCCAGTTTGCCTTCACGATTTCCTTCCACATCATCTTCCCCGCGATCACAATCGGCATGGCCAGCTACCTGGCCGTGCTCGAGGCGTGCTGGCTCAAGACCGGGCGCCAGGTCTACGTCGACCTGTACCACTTCTGGCTCAAGATCTTCGCCGTCGCCTTCGGCATGGGCGTGGTGTCGGGCATCGTGATGGCCTACCAGATCGGCACCAACTGGAGCTACCTGTCCGAATTCGCCGGCAGCGTCATGGGCCCGCTGCTCACCTACGAGGTGCTGACCGCCTTCTTCCTGGAGGCCGGCTTCCTGGGCGTGATGCTGTTCGGCTGGAACCGGGTGGGGCCGCAGCTGCACTTCCTCGCCACCTGCATGGTGGCCATCGGCACCCTGATCTCGTCGACCTGGATCCTGGGCGCCAACAGCTGGATGCAGACGCCGCAGGGCTATGCCATCGAGGGCGGGCGCATGATCCCGGTCGACTGGCTGGCCATCATCTTCAATCCCTCGTTTCCCTATCGCCTGATGCACATGGTGGTGGCGGCCTACCTGGCCACGGCCCTGATCGTTGGCGCCTCGGCCGCCTGGCACCTGCTGCGCGGACGCGACAACAAGAACGTGCGCAAGATGCTGTCGATGGCGATGTGGATGATCCTGCTGGTGGCGCCGATCCAGGCCGTGATCGGCGACTTCCATGGCCTCAATACGCTGAAGCACCAGCCGGCCAAGCTGGCGGCGATGGAGGGGCACTGGGAAAACACGCCGGGCGAGGCGGTGCCGCTGATCCTGTTCGGCATTCCCGACATGGAGCGCGAAGAGACGCGTTACGCGGTCGAGATTCCCTACCTGGGCAGCATCATCCTCACCCATACGCTGAGCGGCCAGTTCCCGGGACTGAAGGAGTTCCCGCGCGAAGACCGCCCCAATTCCCTGATCGTGTTCTGGAGTTTCCGGGTCATGGTCGGCCTGGGCCTGTTGATGATCGCCCTCGGGGCCTGGAGCCTGTGGCTCAGGCGGGGAGGGCGGATCTACGGCAAGCGCCTGTTCCTGCGCTTCGCCTTGCTGATGGGGCCGGCCGGCCTGATCGCCATCCTGGCCGGCTGGATCACGACCGAGGTCGGCCGCCAGCCGTGGGTGATCTACGGCGTGCTGCGCACCGCCGATGCGGTCTCGCCGCACAGCATCACCACGATGGCCGTGACGCTGGCGATGTTCGTCGTGGCCTACGTCTTCGTGTTCGGCGCCGGCACCGTCTACCTGCTGCGCCTCATCAACAAGGGGCCGCAGCACTTCGCCCTGAACAAGCCGCCCGAAGGCGGGCCGGGCGAAGGGCGCACGCCGATGCGGCCGCTGTCGGCGGCCAACGTCGACAACGACGACAGCATCGAGGGCAATATCGACGACAATCCCGACCACGGCGCTGACCGCGACGGCGGCAACCCACCGACGCGGAGCTGACACCATGGGCATCGACACATCCGTCATCTGGATCCTGATCATCTTTTTTTCCGTCTTCATGTACGTGCTGCTGGACGGCTTCGACCTGGGCATCGGCATGCTGTTCCCGTTCACGCCGAAGAAGCGCGACCGCGACACCATGATGAATTCGGTCGCGCCGGTGTGGGACGGCAACGAGACCTGGCTGGTGCTGGGCGGGGAGGGGCTGCTGGCGGCCTTCCCGGTGGCCTACGCGATCATCCTCTCGGGGCTCTACCTGCCGCTGATCTTCATGCTCATCGGCCTGGTGTTTCGCGGGGTGGCCTTCGAGTTCCGCTTCAAGGCCAAGGAGCACGAGCGCCACCTGTGGGACAAGGCATTCATCGGCGGCTCGGTGGCGGCGGCCTTCTTCCAGGGCGTGACCCTGGGCGGCTTTTTGGACGGCATCACGGTCTCGGGCCGCAGCTTCGCCGGCGGGCCGCTCGACTGGGTCGCGCCGTTCCCGCTGCTGGCCGGCATCGGCGTGATGATCGCCTACACCTTGCTGGGCGCCACCTGGCTGGTGATGAAGACCGAGGGCGAGCTGCAGGCGCGCATGATCCAGGTCGCGCGGCCCTTCGCCTGGCTGCTGCTGGGGGCCATCGTCGCGGTCAGCATCTGGACCCCGCTGCGCTTCGCGGCGGTGGCCGAGCGCTGGTTCACCTTCCCCAATATCGCCTTCCTGGCGCCGGTGCCGATCCTGGTCGTGCTGTGCATGGCGCTGCTGCTGCGCTCACTGGCCCGGCAGCCGTTCCGCCAGCCCTTCGTGCTGGCGCTGGCGCTGATCTTCCTCGGCTACAGCGGCATGGCGATCAGCATCTGGCCGCACGTGGTGCCGCCCGCGATCACGATCTGGGAAGCCGCCTCGCCGCCGCAGAGCCAGGGTTTCGCCCTGGTCGGCACGCTGTTCATCCTGCCCATCATCCTGATGTACACGGGGTGGTCGTACTGGGTATTCCGTGGCAAGGTCAAGCATGACGCGGGGTATCACTGATGGCGGCGCGCCGCGAATGGCTGCGCCGGCTGGGGTGGATGGCGCTGCTGTGGCTCGGTGGTGTCGTCACCCTGTCGCTCGTCGCATTTCTCATAAGAATCGTCATGCATGCCGCCGGAATGCGCTAGGCGCAACTGTGCGCGCTCAATGTGAATCGGCGTCTACACTGGCGATACAAATTGAACAACTGGAGTGATCGACAGTGTCATCTACAAGTGCGAGCACGTCCGTCAACACCGCCTTCGTCGCGGTCTCTGCGCCTGCCATGTCGCCCAGCGGCGAAGACCAGGCCAGGGCCGACCTCTACGCCTTGCTCTCGCGCCTGCTGCTGGCGGCGCCCGACGCGGCGCTGCTGGAAGCGCTTGCGTCCAGCGATCCTATTTTGGCCGAAGGCGGCGATCCGGCGCTGGAGCGTGCGTGGGAACACCTGACCGTGGCGTCCGGCGTGATGGACGCCCAGGTGGTGCACGATGAATTCAGCGCGCTGTTCGTCAGCATCGGCACGCCGCCGGTCGATCCGTATGGCTCGCGCTACCTGGCCGGCTACATGAACGACACGCCGCTGGCGCTGCTGCGCGACGACCTGGCGCGGCTTGGCCTGGCGCGCATGCGGGGCCGGGGCGAGTTCGAGGACCACCTGGGCGCGCTGTGCGAGACCATGCGCGTGCTGGTCGCCGGCGCCCCCGGCATCCGGCGCCAGCCGCTGGCGGTGCAGCGCCGGTTCTTCGAGGCCCACATCGGCGGCTGGTGCATGCGCGCGCTGGACGACATCGCCAATGCCGAGGACGCCAACTATTACCGCCTGGTCGCGCGTTTCGCGCAGGCCTTCCTGGCAATCGAGGCCGAAAGCTTCGCAGTAGGAGAGGAAACCGATGAGCAAGCATGATCGACAGACGCCGGGCCAGCCCGACCCGGCGCGGCGCGGCTTCCTGAAGGCCGCTCCACTGGGCGCGCTGGTGGTGGCCGCTGCCGCCGCCCCGGCCAGCGCGGCGCCTGAGGCCGCACCGGCCGCGCCGGACCCCAAGGTCAAGCGCGGCTACCACGAGACGGATCACATCCGCCGCTACTACGCCACCGCCGCCTACTGGTAGGCAAGCAGAGGAATCCCATGTCACTGGTCAAGTCTACGCGCGACAGCGCCCTGAAACGGCGCCGCTTCCTGGTCGGGGCCGGCGTTGCCGCCGGCGCCGGCGCCCTGGCGCGCCACCTGCCGCTGAACGTGATCGAGCCGGCCCAGGCCGACCCGGTGCCGAACACCCCGGTGCCCACCGAAGTCAAACGCACCGTGTGCAGTCACTGCTCGGTCGGCTGTTCGGTGGACGCGGTGGTCGCCAACGGCGTCTGGGTGCGGCAGGAGGCCGCCTTCGATTCGCCCATCAATATGGGCGCCCACTGCGCCAAGGGCGCATCGGTGCGCGAGCACGCCTTCGGCGAGCACCGCCTGCGCTATCCGATGAAGCTGGTGAACGGCAAATACCAGCGCATCTCCTGGGACCAGGCGATCGACGAGATCGGCGACAAGCTGCTGCACTTGCGCAAGGAAGCCGGCCCGGATGCGCTGATGCTGATCGGCAGCTCCAAGCACAATAACGAGCAAGCCTATTTGCTGCGCAAGTTCATGTCGTTCTGGGGCTCGAACAACTGCGACCACCAGGCCCGCATCTGTCACTCGACCACCGTCGCCGGCGTGGCCCAGACCTTCGGCTACGGGGCGATGACGAACTCGTTCAATGACCTGCACTACAGCAAGGCGGTGCTGTTCATCGGCTCCAACCCGGCCGAGGCCCACCCGATCTCGATGCTGCACTTCCTGCACGCCAAGGAGCTGGGCGCCAAGATGATCGTCATCGATCCGCGCTTCACCCGCACGGCGCGCTTTGCCGACCACTACGTGCGCGTGCGGCCGGGCACCGACATCCCGCTGGTGTGGGGCATCCTGTGGCACATCTTCAATAACGGCTGGGAAGACAAGAAATTCATCGAAGAGCGCACCTGGGGCATGGACGACGTGCGCGCCGAAGTCATGAAATGGACGCCCGACAAGGTGTCGGACGTGACCGGCGTGCCGGAATCGGCGGTGCGCCTGGCGGCCGAGATGCTGGCGACCAACCGTCCCTCGTCCGTGGTCTGGTGCATGGGCATCACCCAGCACCACGTCGGCACCGCCAATGTGCGCGCGCTGTCGATCCTGCAGCTGGTGCTGGGAAATATCGGCATTCCCGGCGGCGGCGCCAACATCTACCGCGGCCACGATAACGTGCAGGGCGCGACCGACGTCGGCCCCAACGGCGATTCGCTGCCCGGCTACTACGGCCTGGCCGAAGGCGCCTGGAAGCACTTCGCCAACGTCTGGGGCGTCGACTACGAATGGATCAAGTCGCGCTTCGGCTCCAAGGAACTGATGGAAAAGCCCGGCATCACGGTGTCGCGCTGGTTCGATGCGGTCAACGAAGAAAACCAGTTCATCGACCAGCCGAGCAATCTGCGCGCCGTGTTCTACTGGGGCCACGCGCCGAACAGCCAGACCCGCCTGCCGGACATGAAGGCGGCGATGCAAAAGCTCGACATGATGGTGGTGATCGATCCCTATCCGAGCATGACGGCGGCGATGCATGGCCGCACCGACGGCGTCTACCTGCTGCCGGCCGCCTCGCAGTTCGAGACCCAGGGTTCGTGCACGGCCTCGAACCGCTCGATCCAGTGGCGCGAGCGGGTCATCCAGCCGCTGTTCGAATGCAAGACCGACCACGAGATCATGTACCTGTTCGCGCGAAAACTCGGCTTCGCCGAGGAACTGTGCAAGAACATCAAGGTGGTGCACAACGAGCCGGTGGTCGAGGATATCCTGCGCGAGATCAACCGCTCGTGTTGGACCATCGGCTACACGGGCTGCTCGCCCGAGCGGCTCAAGCTGCACATGGAAAACAAGCACACGTTCAACCCGACCACCCTGCGCGCCGATTCCGGCCCGTGCAAGGGCGACTACTACGGCTTGCCGTGGCCATGCTGGGGCACGCCGGAGATGAAGCATCCGGGCACGCCGATCCTGTATGACCTGAGCAAGAGCGTGGCCGAGGGCGGACTGCCGTTCCGCGCCAACTGGGGCGTCGAGCACAATGGATCGAGCCTGCTGGCGGCCGACGGCTCGACCAACAAGAACAGCGAGCTGGACTTCGGCTACCCCGAGTTCGACCACGTGTTCCTGAAAAAACTGGGCTGGTGGGCCGAGCTGACCCCGGCCGAGCAGGCCATGGCCGAGGGCAAGAACTGGAAGACCGACCTGTCGGGCGGCATCATCCGGGTCGTCATCGCCCACGGCTGCGCGCCGTACGGCAATGCGCGGGCGCGCTGCAACGTCTGGAACTTCCCCGATCCGGTGCCGGTCCACCGCGAACCGCTGGCTTCGCCACGACGCGACCTGGTGGCCAAGTACCCGACCTATGACGACAAGGCCAATCACTGGCGCCTGCCGACATTGTACAAATCGGTGCAGGCGGTCGACTATTCGAAAGACTTTCCGCTGATCATGACCTCGGGCCGCCTGGTCGAGTACGAGGGCGGCGGCGAGGAAACCCGGTCCAACCCCTGGCTGGCCGAGCTGCAGCAAAACATGTTCGTCGAGATCAATCCGCGCGACGCGGTCCAGATCGGCGCCAAGCTCGGCGAATACGTGTGGCTCGAGACCCCGACCGGCGCGCGCCTGAAGATGATGGCGATGGTCACCGAGCGGGTGCCAGTGGGCCTGGTGTGGGCGCCGTTCCACTTCGGCGGCTGGTGGATGGGCGAGGACCTGGAACGGCACTATCCCGAGCATGGGGCGCCGATCGTGCGCGGCGAAGCCATCAACACCGGCTGGACCTACGGCTACGACGCCGTGACCATGATGCAGGAAACCAAGGTGTCGCTGTGCCGCGTGGTGCGCGCCTGACGAGCCGACAGGAGACTGACTATGCCAGCAAGAATGAAGTTTATCTGCGACACGGAGCGCTGCATCGACTGCAACGGCTGCGTGACCGCCTGCAAGAACGAGCACGAACTGGCCTGGGGCATCAACCGGCGCCGCGTGGTGACGATCAACGACGGCATCCCGGGCGAGCGTTCGGTGTCGGTCGCCTGCATGCACTGCACCGACGCGCCGTGCCTGGCCGTGTGCCCGACCAACTGCATCTACCACACCGAGGACGGCATCGTCCTGCACAGCAAGGACCAGTGCATCGGCTGCGGCTACTGCTATTACGCCTGCCCGTTCGGCGCGCCGCAATTCCCCGAGACCGGCCTGTTCAACCACCGCGGCAAGATGGACAAGTGCACCTTCTGCGCCGGCGGCCCGGAACCGGACACCTCGGAAGCCGAGTTCAAGAAATACGGCCGCAACCGCATCGCCGAAGGCAAGCTGCCGGCCTGCGCCGAGCAGTGCGGCACCAAGGCGCTCCTGGGCGGGGACGCCAACGTCATCGCCGACATCTATCGCCAGCGGGTCGAGACGCGCGGCTACGGCCCGCAGCTGTGGGGCTGGAAGATCGCCTACGGCAGGCCGAAACGCGGTGGCCAGTACAAGGCCGAGGGCGACTCGCCGCGCGTCAACCAGGACGTGCGCGATTCGCAGAACCATGCGGGGAGGTTCCCGACATGAAGCTCCTCAAAGCATGCGCGCTGATCCTGCCGGCAGTGCTGCTGGCCGGCTGCCTCGAAGTGGACCAGCACCCGCCATGGCTCAAGGGCGAGTACGCCGGCAAGCCGGACGACCGCCATTACCAGCGCCGCTTCCACAACGACCGGCTGGCCTGGTGGGCCACGGTCGAGAACCGCAACGGCAAGCAGAACGAATACAACCGGGCCAATCCCTGAGGAGACGACATGCGAGCGAATCTGAATGTGTTGCGCGCGATGCTGCTCCTGGTGGCGACGCTGGCGCTGTCCAGCAGCTGGGCCGGCGTCAAGAACGAGCGCGCCACGCCGGCCTATGCCGAAGAACAGACCATGCTGCAGATCGAGGCCGATTCAGTGGTGCCCGACCCCGGCCTGCTGCAATCCGAATCGGGCCGCGTGCACATGGACCGCCACTACCTGGGCCAGTACGGCAGCAAGGAGGGCAACGTCATCGTCCAGCGCGGCGGCAATACCTGGCGCCACCTGCGCAACGGGCCGCTGGCGACCATCGCCGGCTTCATCCTGCTGGCGGTGCCGCTGGCGATCTTCGTGTTCTACCGGACCATCGGCCCGGCCAACCAGGTGGCCGAGGCAGGGCGCAAGATGCAGCGCTTCAACCGCTGGGAGCGCCAGGTGCACTGGGCCACGGCCTTCAGTTTCATCGCCCTCGGCATCACCGGCATCATCATCATGTACGGCAAGAAGATCATGCTGCCGTGGATGGGGCACGACCTGTTCTCCTGGGTGGCGATCATCTCGAAATACCTGCACAACTTCGTCGGGCCGCTGTTCATCCTGTGCTCGATCCTGATGTTCTTCACCTTCTTGAAGCGCAACTTCTACAACCGCGCCGACTGGCAATGGGTCAAGCAGGGCGGGGGGCTGATCAGCCACAAGCACGTTCCGGCCGGCTTCTTCAATGCGGGCGAAAAGACCTGGTTTTGGGGTGGTGTCGCGTTGCTGGGCCTGATCATGTCGGTCACCGGCCTGGTGCTCGACTTCGCCGTCGGCCAGACCCGCTACGTGATGCAGGTGGCGAACGTCCTGCATGTGGGCGCGGCGGCGATGTACATGGCGGCCGCCATGGGCCACGCCTACATCGGCACCTGGGGCACGCCCGGCGCCTATGAGGCGATGCGCTACGGCACGGTGGACGAGAACTGGGCCAAGGCCCACCACCAGCTGTGGTACGAGCAGATGAAGACGGGCGTGCCGCCCGGCATGGACAAGGACGGCAAGATGGTGCCGGGCCCTGGCGGCCAGCCCCGACCCGGCCCGGCGCACTGAGGAAATAGCGATGAAACGACGCATTGCATCGACGATCGGCGCCATGGCCCTGGCGACCGTCTTGCTCCCCGCCTGCGACCGCGGCCAGACGCCCGCCGCCAACGGCGTGATCCAGACCAAATACCCCGGACAGGTGTCGTCCGGCGGCATGACCAGCGGCCAGCTCATGGCGCGCACGGCGCGGCCGGAAACCGACGCCACCTATGCCGGCGGCACGCCGGGCATCGCCGGCGGCGCGGGCGGCAATACCAGCGGCGCCGAGACCGGCGGCGAGACCCGGGAAACCGGCCAGGGGCCGTCGAGCGGCGTCACCCAGCCGTCCAGCGCCGGGCGTCCAGGCAGCGAGCTGCCGTCGGGCGAGAACCGCCCCGTCGCGCCGGCGCCGGGAAGCACCGAAGCCCCGGCGGCCAACAATGCGGCGCCGCAGGGACAATCAGGAGGAACGCGATGACGATCAGGCGATTGCAATGCGTGCTGGCGCTGGCGTCCGGCCTGGCCGGCGCATCGTGGGCGGCCCTGCCGCCGCCATCGCCGGCCCAGGCCCAGGCCGCGGCGGCGAAAAAGGCCGAGGCCGACGCCAGGGCGGCCAAGGAAAAGGAAGCGTTGAACGCGTCGATGGACCGGATCAGCGGCCAGTGGCGCCAGCGCGCCGCGCAGGAGGGCTGGACCATCAAGCCGCCGCCGCCCGTGAGCGGGCCGACGGGTGTCGCCGCCTCCGATCCGACCCAGGCCAGCGCCGGGGTGCCGTCGCCCGCGCCGGCCGGCGGCGCTCCTGGCACGGCGGGCTCGGCGCCCGCCACCGGCGCCGCGCCGCTCAGCGCGCGCGCCCTGCATGCGGCCAATGTGCCGGTCAAGAGCGAGAAGCTGGGCACGGCGCGTCCGAGCGAGGACGTCAAGCAGGGCCCGACCCGCGCCGAACCGGCCGGCACGGCGCCGACGGTGAACAAGAAAGGCGTGCCTGAAAACGCGCCCGAACAAATGAAGGCAGAGCGATGAAAATGGGAAGCATGCCGGTCGCCATCATCATGCAGCGGCGCGCGGTGCGGCACCGCTGGGGCGATATGGACAGCTGGGCCGCGGTGGGCGTGGTGCCGGACCGCGGCGAGCTGCCGCGCCTGTCGGTGCTGAGCGAAAGCGCCGAGCGCGACTACTACCTGGTCTCGGGCCTCGAGCTGGAACTGTACACCGACGAGCACGAGGGCTATTACGAGAACGTCATGGCGCCGGAATCGAAGGTGTTCGTGCTGTGGCGCATGGAAGACGGCCGCGCGATGCCGGCGCGCGCCTCGGTCAGCTACGTCGAGGGCACGCGCATGTTCGATTCGGGCGAGTCGGCCGACGGCGTGACCATGCCGGCCGAGATCTACAGCTGGGTCGCGGGCTACCTGCGCGAGCATTTCACGCCGCGCCCGCGCAAGGGAAGGCAGCACGGATGAGCGCTGACGCCGTGGCCGAGGAAGGATTCCTGCGCCGCTGGTCGCGCCTGAAGGCGGCGCCCGAGCCGGTGCAGGAAGTCGCGCCGGCGCCGCTACCTGCCGCCGCGCCGCCGCCACCGGTGCAGGAGGATCAGCGGGCGCTGCCGACCCTGGACGACGTGGCCCGGCTGACGCCGGAATCCGATTACTCGGCCTTCGTCGCCAAGGGCGTCGACAAGGCCGTGCAGCGCATGGCGCTCAAAAAACTGTTCGCCGATCCGAACTTCGCGGTGATGGATGGCCTGGACATCTATATCGCCGACTACAACAAGGCCGCGCCGCTCACCGACGCCATGCTGGCTTCGCTCAGGCACGCTCCCGGCGTGCTGAATCGCCTGCTGGGCGAGGACGAGGACAAGCAGGGCGAGGCGCAGGCACGGCGCGACGACGACCCGGCAGCCGACGGCCAGCCGGGCACGCCAACACAAGGGAACACATGAACATCCGATTCAACGACGGGGCGGCTTCCGACCCCGTCCAGGACGGCCGCGACGCGGCCGCCCGCGTGGCCGCGCTGCAGGCCGCGCGCGACTTTCCCGACTTCGAGGCGGCCGTCACGGTCGACTACCGCTCGCACGGGCGCACGCTGGTGGTGGGCAGCGCGTGTGACGCGCTGCCGCTGGCCGACCGGCTGGCCGGCGCGCTGGCGGTCACCGTGCTGCTGCTGGACGAGCCGGATGCGTCGGACCGCCCGCAGCCACGCCTGTATCCGGTGCACAGGGCGCAGACGGTGGCGGTGGCCGGCTGGCTGGGCGCCTTCGAGGCGCGCTGGCGCGCGGCCGGCCAGCCAGTGGGCGAGGGCCGGTTCGACCTGGTGCTCGACCTGTGCCCGGCGCGCCTGATCGCCAGCCACCAGCGCCCGCACGGCTACTACGCGCCCGGCGATGGCGAGGCGGCGCGCATGAAAGCGGTCGAGGCCCTGGAGGGCATGGTCGGCGACTTCGAGAAGCCGAAATACTTCAGCTACAAGGAGCGCATCTGCGCCCATGGCCGCAACGGCATCCACGCCTGCAGCGCCTGCGTCGACATCTGCTCGGCGAAGGCGATCGTGAGCGACGGCGACCGGGTCAAGGTCAACCCGTATCTGTGCGCCGGCTGCGGCGCCTGCGGCACCGTGTGCCCGACCGGCGCCATGAGCTATGCCTATCCGCCGGCGCCGTTCACCGGCAAGCGCATCCAGACCGCCTTGCGCGCCTTCCGCGAGGCCGGCGGCGCGCAGCCGGTGCTGCTGCTGCACGACGCGCAGGGGCTGGACGTCATCGAACGCCTCGGCGACAGCGTTCCGGGCCGCATCCTGCCGTTCTCGCTGCACCACGTCGCATCGACCGGCATCGACGTCTGGCTGGCGGCGCTGGCCTACGGCGCGGCCGGCGTCGCCGTGCTGACCACGGGCGAGGAAGCCCCGCAATACGTGCAGGCGCTGGGCGAGCAGATGCGCATCGCCCAGGCCGTGCTCGACGGCCTGGGGTATGCCGGGCCGCACTTCCAGTTGCTGCAACTGGCTGGCGGGCCACAAGCGTCACCGTTGGAGGCGGCCCAGGAACTGGCGCTGGCCCTGCGCCATGCGCCGCGCGGCGATACGCCATCGGCGCCGGCGGTGTTCCACCTGGCCGCGGACAAGCGCAACACCCTGGACTATGCCCTCGACCACCTGCACCGGCATGCGCCGCAGCAGCCGTCGCACATCGGCCTGCCCGACAAGGCGCCGTTCGGCGCGCTGGCCATCGACCGTCAGGCCTGCAGCCTGTGCATGTCCTGCGTCGGCGTCTGCCCGGCCAATGCGCTGCAGGACGGGCAGGGCGCGCCGCAGCTGCGCTTCATCGAAAAGAACTGCGTCCAGTGCGGCCTGTGCGCCAACACCTGTCCCGAGAACGCGATCGCGCTGATGCCGCGCATCTCGTTCGCGCCCGAGCGCATGGCGGCGGTGGTGCTGAACGAATCGCAGCCCTTCCACTGCATCCGCTGCAGCAAGCCGTTCGGCACGCTGCAAATGGTCGAGAACATGCTCGGGCGCCTGGGTTCCCACCCGGCGTTCGCGGCCAACCTCGATCGCCTGCGCATGTGCGGCGACTGCCGCGTGATCGACATGATGGCGCCGGCCGACGAGATGCAGGTGACGCCGCTGCGGCGCAACTGAAGCGTCAGGCGTCACCACGGGCCGAATCGGTGGCAGAATGGTCGCAAGGCGGGAGCGTCACGCATCCCGCCATCCACATGGCATAGCGACCAGGAGACACCCCATGACGCCAACCCAGCGCTTCGTGCAGGCGCGCGACTTCCTCCAGCGGCACCGGCTCGACTACGACACCGCCTACCGCGATTTCAAGCAGCCCGCGCTCGACCGCTTCAACTGGGCGCTCGACTTCTTCGACCATCAGGCGCGGGACAATCACGCTCCCGCCCTGTGGGTGGTCGAGGAAGACGGCAGCGAACGCAGGATCTCCTTCGCCGACATGGCCGCGCGCTCGAGCCAGGTGGCCGAATACCTGCGCAATCTCGGGGTGCGGCGCGGCGAGCGGGTGCTGCTGATGCTGCCGAACCGGGTCGAGCTGTGGGAAATCATGCTGGCCGGGATCAAGCTGGGCGCCGTGCTGGTGCCGACCACGATGGCGCTGGCGGGCGACGACCTGGCCGACCGCCTGGAGCGCGGACAAGTCAAACACGTGATTGCCCAGGCCAGCGAAGCCGGTAAGTTCGAGGCGCTCGCCGGCAACTACACCCGGATCGCCGTCGGCGGCGGGCCGGCAGGCTGGCACGACTACGCGGACAGCGAGAACGTGGCCAGCGTGTTCGTCCCCGAAGGCGAGACGCGCGCCACCGACCCGCTGCTGCTGTACTTCACCTCCGGCACCACGGCGAAGCCGAAGCTGGTGCTGCACACCCACCAGAGCTATCCGGTCGGCCACCTGTCGACCATGTACTGGATCGGCCTGCAGCCGGGCGACGTCCACTGGAACATCAGCGCGCCCGGCTGGGCCAAGCATGCCTGGAGCTGCTTCTTCGCGCCCTGGAACGCGGGCGCCACGGTATTCGTGTTCAATTTCGAACGCTTCAGCAGCCGCGCGGTGCTCGACACGCTGGTGCGCTGCGGCGTGACCTCGCTGTGCGCGCCGCCAACCGCCTGGCGCATGCTGATCAAGGAAGACCTGGCCGCCTGGAAGCCCGTGCTACGCGAACTGGTCGGCGCCGGCGAACCGCTCAATCCCGAAGTGATCGAGCAGGTCGAGCGCGCCTGGGGCATCCGCATCCGCGACGGCTTCGGCCAGTCCGAGTCGAGTTGCCAGATCGGGAATTCGCCGGGCCAGCCGATCAAGCCGGGCTCGATGGGCCGTCCGCTGCCGGGCTACCGCATCGCGCTGCTCGACCTCGACGACCGGCCGGCGGCGGAGGGCGAGATCTCGGTGGAACTTGCGTCGAACCCGATCGGTCTCATGGTCGGCTACGAAGGCAACGAGGAAAAGACGCGGGAGGTGATGCGGGCCGGCTACTACCATACGGGAGACACGGCGAGCGTGGACGGCGACGGCTATTATTTCTATGTCGGCCGCAACGACGACGTGTTCAAGTCGTCCGACTACCGCATCAGCCCGTTCGAGCTCGAGAGCGTGCTGATCGAGCACGAGAGCGTGCTGGAGGCGGCCATCGTGCCCAGTCCCGACCCATTGCGGCTGGCCGTGCCGAAGGCCTTCGTGACCCTGCGCGCCGGGGTCGAGCCGAGCCGCGAGATGGCCGCCGCGCTGTTCGCCTTTAGTCGCGAACGCCTGGCGCCGTACAAGCGGATCCGGCGCATCGCCTTCCGCGAGCTGCCCAAGACCATCTCGGGCAAGATCCGGCGCGTCGAGCTGCGCCGCGAGGAAGCCGGGCGCGAGGCCGGGGCCGCAGACACGGTCGAGTACCGCGCCGAGGATTTCCCCGGCTAGCCCTACGTAACGCCTGACAGGAGAACGACATGCAACTGCACGCGCCGATCCAGCCCTGCCTGTGGTTCGACACCCAGGCCGAGGAAGCGGTCAAGCACTATATCTCGATCTTCCCCGACTCGCGCATCACGCACGTGTCGCACTACAGCGCGGCCGGCCAGGACGTGCACCGCATGACGCCGGGCAGCGTGATGGCGGTGCAGTTCGAGGTCGACGGCCAGCCCTGCATCGCCATGAACGGCGGGCCGCTGTTCCACTTCACTGAAGCGGTCTCGTTCATGGTGATGTGCGACAGCCAGGAGCAGATCGACTATTACTGGGAACGCCTGGGAGAGGGCGGAGACGAGGCGGCGCGCCAGTGCGGCTGGCTGAAGGACAGGTTCGGGCTGTCGTGGCAGGTGACGCCGACCGAGATCATGTCCTGGATGGCCGGTCCGCAAGCCGACGCCGTCATGACGGCGCTGCTGCCGATGAAGAAGATCGACGTCGCCGCCTTGCGCGCCGCGGCCGGACTTTCCTGATGAAGCGTGCGGGCAATGCGCGGCGATTGCCGCCATAATGGATGCATTCCTTCAATCGTCCGCTTCAATCTTCCATTCGGCAACCAGATGACCAACAAGAAAAGCGCCGCCAAGGGCGGCAGCAAACCCGCCGACACCGACCCGATGGTCGAGGTGCGCCAGTCGCCCGTCCACGGCAACGGCGTCTTCGCACTGCGCCCGATCGCCGCCGGCGACCGCATCATCGAGTACAAGGGCCAGCGCATCAGCTGGGACAAGGCGACCCGGCGCGCCGAGAAGGCGGGCGGGCCGATCAACCATACCTTCTATTTCAGCCTGGCCGATGGCCGCGTGATCGACGGTGGCCGCGACGGCAACGACGCGCGCTGGATCAACCACGCCTGCACGCCCAACTGCGAAGCCTTCGAGGACGACGGCAAGGTCTATATCCACGCCATGCAGGACATCGAAGCCGGCGAAGAGCTGAACTACAATTACGCGCTGATCTACGACGAGCGCCATACGCCCAAGCTCAAGAAGCTGTTCGCCTGCCGCTGCGGCACCCCGGGTTGCACGGGCACGATGCTGGCCCCAAAGCGGGCCGCAAAGCGCCGCGCCGAGAAGTAGGCGACAATACAGCCTGCCGCGCCCGTTGCGCACATGCCTGGAGCCTTGATGAAACCCGTAGTCCGCAGCCTGCTGGAGACCGACCTTTACAAGTTCACGATGTGGCAGGCCCTGCTGCACAGCCACCCCGGCGCCACCGGGGAATACGAATTCCGCTGCCGTAACGAGCCGGCCTATCCGCTGGCCGAACTGAAGGACGACGTCGAGCGCGAGCTCGACTACCTGTGCGGCATGATGTTCACCGAGGGCGAGGTGGCCTACCTGCGCGGCCTGCGCTTCATCAAGAGCGACTTCGCCGACTTCCTCACGCTGTTCCGCTTCCAGCGCAAGTTCATCCGGGTCGACACCGACGGCCCGCACCTGACGATCCGCGCCAGCGGCCCGCTGGTGCACGTGATGGGCTTCGAGATCTTCGTGCTCTACATCGTCAACGAGCTGTACTTCCGCTGCTTCGACCAGCAGGAAGCATTGCTCGAAGCGCGGCGCCGCCTGCGCCAGAAGATCGACGAGCTGCGCGCCTTCGGCACCGAGGCGCCGCGCGCCAACCCGTTCGAGTTCTTTGATTTCGGCGTGCGCCGCCGCTATTCCGGCGAGTGGCACGACGAAGTGGTGACCACCATGGCGCGCGAGCTGCCCCAGTACTTCAAGGGCACCTCGAACGTCTACCTGGCGTACAAACTCAAGCTGACGCCGATCGGCACCATGGCCCACGAGTACCTGCAGGCCCACCAGTCCTTCGGCACCCGCCTGCGCGACTTCCAGAAGGCCGCGCTCGAGAACTGGGTGCAGGAATACCGCGGCGACCTGGGCACGGCCCTGACCGACGTGGTGGGCATGGACGCCTTTTTGGCGGACTTCGACCTGTATTTCGCCAAGCTGTTCGACGGCTTGCGCCAGGATTCGGGCGACCCGGTCGTGTGGGGCGAGAAGGCGCTGGCGCACTACGCCAAGCTGCGCATCGACGCGCGCACCAAGCGCCTGGTGTTTTCCGACGCCCTCACGGTGCCCAAGGCGCTCGAGCTGTACCGCCATTTCGCCGACCGCGTGATGACCGGCTTCGGCATCGGCACCAAGCTGACCAACGACACGCCGCACAAGCCGCTGAACATCGTCATGAAGCTGGTGCGCTGCAACGGCCAGCCGGTGGCCAAGCTGTCCGACACCAAGGGCAAGTCGCAGAGCACGGACGAGACCTTCATCGCCTATCTGCGCCAGGTGTTCAACAAGTACGATTCTGGCGACTGAGGGGGGCTGAGGGGCGACTTAGGGGCAACTGAACCGCGAAATTGTGTGAGTATGTGCGGCGCCGGAACGCGCTATGCTGTCGGTTTTCGATCCTTCCAGACGGAGTCCGCCATGAAGCAGCTCGCACCGATCGCCCTCGCCATGATGTTCGCCATGCCCGTCGCCGCCGTGCATGCGCAGGAAACCGAGCACACCAAGGCCGGCGTGGCCGCCGCCGGGCAGTGGCTCGAGCTCGCCGATGCGGGCAAGGCCGCCGAAAGCTGGAACGCCGCCGGCACGGTATTTCGCAGCGCCGTCACCGCGGAGCAATGGAACGGCATGCTGGCGGGCGCCCGCGCGCCGCTGGGCGAACTGAAGTCGCGCACCCTGGCCAACGCGCGCCATACCCGCACGCTGCCCGGCGCACCGGAAGCCGACTATGTGGTGATCCAGTACGGCGCCGTGTACGCCAACCGTCCGGGCGTGACCGAAACCGTGGTCACCTCGCGCGAGGCGGACGGCGGCTGGAAGGTCATCACGTACCTGATTCAATAAGCTTCCACAACTCGGTCGGCAGCGCCGCCGGCGCGTCCGGCTTGAAGAAGGCCGAGTCCTGGATGTGCGAGGTCGTCACGTAGACGGTGCCGTCCGGCCCCTGGCTGAAGGTGTCGGGCCAGCGCAGGCGTTCGTCCTGCACCACCACCCGGACCTCGGCCTGCGGTCCCCGGTCGAGGTCGCGCATCTTGATCGCATCGTCCTGCACCGAGGTCAGGAACATGCGTTTGCTGCCGCGGTCGAACAGCAGGCCGTCGTTGACGCCGTTGTGGCCATACTCCTCGACCGCATCGCCCACGTCCTCGCCCTGCAGGCCGCGTTCGATCAGCGCTTGCGTGGGGATGCGGTACAGGGTGTCGCCCTTGATCGCCTGCCAGTACAGCCAGGCGCCGTCGCCAGAGAGTTCGATGCCGTCGGCCGAGAACTCGACCCCGCGCCCGTCCGGCCGGCGCAGCACCTCGCCGTCGGCCTTCACGTTCAATCCCTTCTTCATCTGGGTCGACGGGTGGCCGTCGAGCAGGCGCACCGTCTTGTCCTGCCCGAGGTCGACCACCAGGATGGCGCCGACCACGCCCGAGTCGGTGATGTAGGCGTACTTGCCGTCGTTCGAGAAGCGCACGTCGTTCAGGTAGGAGCCCTGCGGCGCGGCGTCTTCGTCGAAGGCAATCGTGCGCACGACCTTGTCGCTCGCCAGGTCGACCTGCACCAGTTTGGCGCCGCCGGACACCAGGTGCGCCTGGGCCGGCGCCGCCGGGTCGAGCACCCACAGATTGCCGCGGCCGTCGGCGACCACGCTCTGCACGCACACCCAGTGGTCGTGCGGCGTCACCTCGTCCTTGCGCGCGTTGCGCCAGGCGTTCCATTCCTGGTCCGGGTAGGGGCGCAGCGAACCATCCGGTTTCAGCTCGGCCACCGAGATGGCGTTGTCCTCGGTCCAGCGCGGGAAGTTGACGAAGATGCGCTTGTCCTCGGACACCGAGACGCCGGTGACCTGGTGCTCGAAACGGGCGACGAGTTCGATCTTGTATGCGGTCATGCCAGTCCTTTCGTGATGCGCTCAAGCCGCCGCGCGGGCGGCCGGGCGCGATGGTTTGCGGGTCGCGGCCTTCGCCGGCGCAGGCTTCTTGCGTGGCGCCGGGGGCTTCGGAAGGTTTTGCAACTGAGCTTGCTCGTGGCGCAGGCGCTGCTGCAGCATGGTCAGCACCGCCGCTTCTTCCGGCTGCAGGGCGTGCAGGTCTTCCTGCAGCTTTTCTTCGGTGCGTTCGCGCAGCACCTCGAGCGCGGCGCCGTCGAGATAGGCATCCAGCACGGCAGGGTGCACGTAGCACTTGCGGCAGATCGACGGCGTATTGCCGAGCTTTTCGGCCACCGATTCGATCGCGCGCACGATGTTCTTCTTGGCCTGGGCCTCGGAATCGAACTTCTCGAACTCCTGCAGGGCCAGCGCCGCCAGCACGGTGCCCGACCAGGTGCGGAAATCCTTGGCCGTGTAGTCTTCGCCGCTGATGGCGCGCAGGTAGTCGTTGACGTCGCTCGAATCGATGGCGTGGGTCTCGCCATCCTCGTCCACGTACTGGAACAGTTCCTGGCCCGGCAGGTCGCGCGAGCGCGCGACGATGCGCGCCAGGCGCCGGTCGTGCACCTTGACCTTGTGATAGACCCCGCTCTTGCCGCGGAAGCTGAACTCGACGTCGCTGCCGTCGACCCTGGCGTGGCGGTTGCGCAGCGTCGTCAGCCCGAACGACTTGTTGGTGCGCGCGTATTCCTCGTTACCGACACGCATCATGGTCGCTTCGAGCAGGTAGACGATGGTGGCCAGCACTTTCTCGCGCGGCAGGCCGGGCAGGCGCAGGGCGCGGTCGACCTCGGCGCGGATGGCCGGCAGCGCCTGGCCGAACTTGAGCATGCGCTCGTACTTGACCTCGTCGCGCGCCTCGCGCCACCTGGGGTGGTAGCGGTATTGCTTGCGGCCGCGGGCATCGCGCCCGGTAGCTTGCAGGTGGCCGTTGGCCTGGGGGCAGATCCAGACTTCAGTCCAGGCGGGCGGCACGACCAGGCTCTTGATGCGTGCCAGCATCGCTTCGTCCGTCACCGGCTCGCCGCGGGCGTCGAGATAGCGAAAACCGTCCTTGACGGCTTCGCGCCGGATGCCGGGCCGGTCGTCATGGACGTAACGCAGGCCGGCCGCGCGCGCGGCGGCGGGTGGATCGCTGGGGACGGCATCGGCGTCGGGTTTTTCGCTGGGCATGGCAGGGTCGCTGGAAGGTGGATCTTCCAGCCGATCCTACCCTTGGCTTCCCCTGCTCACTGTACGCGAAGTAACGTAGGCGCAGTCCGAAGCACGTAGGCGCAATCTGACTCCGACTGCACCTGCTCAGCGGTAGCGCGCCTCGACCAGGTCGATCTCGCGCAGCAACTTGCGCGCGATCTCGTCCGACAGCTGGTTGTGGCGCGCCATGCGCAGCAGCACCGCGCGTTCCTGCTCGAGCGCGGCCAGGCGGTAGTGGCGCTCGGCGCTCTCGGCGGCGCGTGCGCGGTCCGGGTCGACGCCCGCGCCCGTGCCGCCGTCGAGCCGGTACTGGTACAGGCTGCGCACCTGGTCGGCCGCGCTGGCGTGCATCTCGGCCGCGCCCTCGGCATCGCAGCCCGAGGTCGGCGGCGGCGGAGGGGCCGTGGCGATCGCTTCCAGCGCCGCCAGCGCGGCGGCGTGGCGCGCTTGGTCTTCCTCGCTTTCGTGGGCCGCTTCGGCCGGCAGTTCCAGGCCGCGCAGCACGCGCGGCAGGCCGACGCTGGCCAGCACCAGCGACACCACGATCACCGCGCTGGCCAGGAAGATCACCAGGTCGCGGCCCGGGAACGGCGTCCCGTTCGGCATCGCCAGCGGCAGGGTCAGCACGCCGGCCAGGGTGATCGCGCCGCGCACGCCGGCCAGCGAGGTGGCCAGGATCAGGCGCGGATTCGGACGGTAGACGGCCTGCTCCTGGCGCCGCGCGGCCAGCAAGGTCAGGCGCAGCGAGACCCAGACCCAGATGAAGCGCAGCAGGATCAGGCCGACGCTGATGGCCAGCGCATTGCCCAGCAGCCACCATACATCATGGGCCGCCGGCAGTTCGGGCGCGACCAGGGCGGCGCTGACGATGGATGGCAGTTGCTCGCCGAGCAGCACGAACATCACGCCGTTCAGCGCGAACTGGACGGTATCCCAGACCACGGCGCGGCGCACGCGGGTGGTGGCCAGCGCGCGGCCGCTCAGCTCGACGTAGCTCATCGTGACGCCGGCCGCCACCGCCGCCAGGATGCCCGAGGCTTGCAGGTGCTCGGCCGCCAGGTAGGCGCCGAAGGGCAGCAGCAGGTTGACCAGGATCGGGGAGCCGCTTTCCTCGCCGATGCGCGCCGCCAGCATGCGCTGGGCCCAGCTGACGGCGATCGTCAGGCCGACGCCGATCGCGATTCCCGCGAGCGCCACCCACAGGAAGGTGAGGGTGGCGTCGCCCAGCGAGAAGGTGCCGGTGAGCGCGGCCGCCACCGCGAACCGGAAGCACACCAGGCCGCTGGCGTCGTTGAGCAGCGACTCGCCCTCGAGGATGTGCATCAGGCGCGGCGGAATCGGCACGCGCGCCGCGATCGACGACACCGCGACCGGATCGGTGGGCGCCAGGATCGCGGCCAGCGCGAACGACACGGCCAGCGGCAGCGACGGGATCAGCCAGTGGATCAGGAAGCCGGCGCCGATCACGGTGAACAGCACCAGGCCGAGCGCCAGCTCGAGGATGGTCGAGCGGTCGCGGAACAGGCCCACCTTGGGAATGCGCCAGCCGTCGAGGAACAGCAGTGGCGGCAGGAACACGAGGAAAAAGATGTGCGGCTCGAGGCGCACGCCATGGCTGGTGGTGCTGGAGATGGCGGCGCCGAGCGCGATCTGGACCAGCGGCAGGGGGACGGCGAACGGCAGTATCCGCACCAGGTAGCCGCTCGCCACCACCGCCAGCAGCATTGCCAGTACGATTCCTACCTCATCCATCGATATCCCTCCCGTCCAAACATGGCATGACAACATGAAATGATACGGGATCGCGGCGATTTACGCCGGAGGCGCTCGTGCAGCGCCGGCAGCGCAGGCCAGCGAACCGTGCGAACTCAGGACGACCGGCGCAGATGCTCGAGCAGCGCTTCCAGCGGCATCGGCCGGTGGAACAGATAGCCCTGCATGCTGGCATTGCCGTGGCGCGCGAGATACCCGGCCTGGGCCTCGGTCTCGACGCCTTCGGCGACCACGCGCAGGCCCAGGTGGCCGGCCATCGACAGGATCGACTGCACGATCGCGGTGCCGTCCTTGTCGTTTGGGGTGTCGCGGATGAAGCTCTTGTCGATCTTGAGTTCGTACAAGGGCATGCGGGTCAGGTAGGCCAGGCTCGAGTAGCCGGTGCCGAAATCGTCGACCGAGATCCGCACGCCCAGCGCCGCCAGCTCGTGCATGCGGCCGATGGTCTGGTCGAGGCGGTCGACCAGCAGGCCTTCGGTGACCTCGAACACCAGCTGGCCGGGCGGCACCCCGGTGTCCTTCAGGATGCTTTCCACCCGCGCCACGAAGTCGGGCTGGCGGAACTGCATCGGGCTGACGTTGACCGACAGCGGCAGCGGATGGCCGGCGCGCGCCAGCGCATGCCAGGCCAGGCAGGTTTCACGCAGCGCCCACTCGCCCAGCGGCACGATCAGGCCGCTCGACTCGGCGACCGGGATGAACTGGTCGGGCGGCACGCTGCTGCCGTCCTTGCGGCGCCAGCGCATCAGGAGCTCGGCCCCGCTCGGGCGCCGGGCGCCATCGACCTGCAGTTGCAGGTGCAGCGACAGCTCGCCGTGCTCCAGCGCCAGGCCCAGGTCGCGCTCGAGGGTGAGGCGGCGTTCGGCGTCGCGCAGCATGCCGGCCTCGAACAGGGCGACGCCGTTACGGCCGCGCGCCTTGGCGTGGTACATGGCGGTATCGGCCTCGCGCAGCAGGTCGTGCACCGCGAGCGGCGCGCCCGCCGCCGCGGTCAGCGCGACGCCGATGCTGGTGGTGGCGTAGTAGCGCTGGCCCTCGATGATCATCTTTTCGCACAGCGCGCCGCGGATCTCTTCGGCCAGCGCGAGCGCGCGCGTGGTGGCGGCGCTGGCCTGCGCGCCCAGGTCGTCCAGCAGCACCACGAATTCGTCGCCGCCCAGGCGCGCCACGCAGGCCCGCGCTCCGGCCACCGCCGCCAGGCGTTCGGCGGCCTGGCGCAGCAGCTGGTCGCCGACGGCATGGCCGCGCGCATCGTTGACGTTCTTGAAATTGTCGAGGTCGACATACAGCAGCGCGCCCAGGGCGCTGTTGCGGCGCGCCCCCTCGGCCAGTTCGGCCAGGCGGTCCATCAGCAGGCGCCGGTTCGGCAGGCCGGTCAGCACGTCGTAGAAGGCCAGGCGGTTGACGGCGTCGGCGGCGGTGCGCGCTTCCTGCGCCGAGCGCGCCAGACCCTTGAAGAGGGTGCCGGCGGCAAAGGTGACAAGGCCGCCGACGCAACTGAAGTTGATCGCCACCACCACCGAGGACAGCAGCGGATCGGTCTCCAGCCCCGGCACGTACAGCCGCGCATAACCGTTCACGCCGAACGCCACGATGCACACCGCGCCAAAGGCGAGCGTGAGGATGCCGGGCCGGTTGCCGAGCAGGATCACGGCCATGATCGGCGGCGCCATCAGGTAGTTCAGGCTCACCGGCCCCACCGCCAGCATCAGTCCGATGGCGACCATGAACAGCACGGCCAGGAAGTTCAGCACGCGGAAAGTGTGGGGCAGGCGGTCGAGGCGCCAGATGGCGAAGATCCAGGCCAGGGCCACCGCATCCATCAGCGCGATCTGCCACAGGCCCTGGCGCAGCGCCAGGGCGATGCTCGGCAAGGCGGCGCTGGTGCCCAGCACCAGCACGATCGGCAGCAAGGTAGAGAAAACACGCACGCGCCATCGCGCGATATCATCAGTGGGAAGCATCAGGCAGCATCCAGGTCAGCATGCCCACAGAATTTCTCCAGAGTGCATAAATTGCTCGTAGGCAAATTTTATGTAGGCGGCATGGCGATTGTCACGCGATATTTACACGGATGTTGCTTTGAAACGACCAAAGGTGAAATGACAACAGGCCCGCGTCGACACGATGCGGACCTGCTCTTCAGCGCGCGGCCGCCGTGGCCAGCAGCTCGCCCAGCTGCAGCGTGTTGACCGGCTTGACCAGGTAATGGTCGAAGCCGGCCTGGCTGGCCGCCTCGCGGTCTTGCTGGCGTCCGTAGCCGGTGGCGGCGACCAGGGTCGCGCCGCTGGTCTGCGGCAGGCGGCGCAGGCGGCGCGCCAGTTCGTTGCCGTCCATGTCGGGCAGGCCGATGTCGAGGATGCAGACCTGCGGCGCGAACACCTTGGCGATCTCGAGCGCGTCGACGCCGCAATAGGCGATCTCGACCTCGTTCCCGGTGGCGCGCAGGAACAGGTTGAGCGTGTGCGCGGCGTCGAGGTTGTCGTCCACCACCAGGATGCGCAGCGCGTTCGGCACGGCCGCATCGGGGATCGGGTTGCCGGCGGACGGATGACCGAGCAAATGCGCCGGCAGGGGCGCGCTTTCCTGCCGGTGGCGCGGCAGGCGCACGGTGAAGGTGCTGCCGCGGCCCAGGCCGGGGCTGTGCGCGCTGACGCTGCCGCCATGCAGCTCGACCAGGCTCTTGGCCAGCGCCAGGCCCAGCCCCAGGCCGCCCTGCGAGCGGTCCGGGGTGCGCTCGGCCTGGGTGAACAGGTCGAACACGCGCTCGACCAGGCGCGCCTCCATGCCGATGCCGTCGTCGCTCACGCTCAGTTCCCAGTCGCCGCCGGCTTCCAGCAACTGGAGCTGGATGTGGCCGCCCTCGGGGGTGTACTTGGTGGCGTTGCCCAGCAGGTTGGCCACCACCTGCACCAGGCGCTTGTGGTCGCCCTTGGCCTGGGCTGGGCCGCTCGGCAGGTCGAGCACCACCTTGTGGCGCCGCGCGCCGATCAGCGGGCGGATCTGCTCGGCGGCGTCGTCGATCACGTTGCGCAGGTCCAGCACCTGGGTCGACAGCGACACCAGGCCGCGCGTCACGCGCGACACGTCCAGCAGGTCGTCCACCAGGCTGGTCATGTGCTCGACCTGGCGCGCGATGATGGCGCAGGTCTGGGTGATCTGGGCGTTATCCGAGTGCAGCAGCTTGAGCAGGTGGGCGCCGGTGCTGATCGGCGCCAGCGGATTTCTCAGCTCGTGCGCCAGCATCGCCAGGAATTCGTCCTTGCGCTGGTCGGCGGCGCGCAGTTCGCGCTCGGCCTGGCCGCGCGCGGTTTCCTTTTTCTGCAGGTTCTCGGCCATCTCGTCGAGCGCCGCCGCCAGCCGCCCGATCTCCTCGTTGCCGTACTCGATCCGGGTGCGCGCGTCGAGTTCGCCGGCGGCGATGCGGCGCGCGACCGTGGTCAGGCCGCGCACCCGCTGCACGATCAGCTTTTCGCCGGCCAGCCAGGCCGCCAGCAGCGCCAGCAGGGTGGTGGCGCCAAGGCCGAGCAGGGACATGAACTGGGCGTCGCGTGCGACCTGGGTGATCAGGTCGGTCGGCATCCCGATGGTGATGGTGTAGTCGGTGAGGGTCGGCGAGCCGACGCGGGCGAAGGCGTGCAGGCGCTCGATCCCGTCCTCGCCGCGCACCACCAGCGCGCGCTCGTGCGGCCCGCGCATGGCGTCCAGCAGTTCGCCGGTGACGCGCTTGCCGAACCAGCGTTCCGGGTCGGGGCGGCGCGAGATCAGGTTGCCCGAAGCGTCGGCCGTCTCCAGGATCGAACCGGGCGGCATGCTGATGTCGTTGACGAAGGTGTCCAGGCCGGCCAGGTCCATGGCCGCGAACACCACTGCCACCACGTCGCCCGAGCGGTCGATGACGGGATAGGTGAGATTGATCGTGTGCTTGCGGATCACGCGCCCGAACACGTAGTCGCTGGCGATGAAGCGGCGTTCGGCGATCGCGCGCTTGAAATGGCTGCGGTCGCCCAGGTTCACCGGGTGCAGCATCGGCACCGCGCTGCAGGTGACCTCGCCGTCCAGCTGGATCAGGCCGAAATTGACATAGCCCTCGTTGCGGTCGAGGACATTGGCCAGCAGGGCATTGCAGCCGGCGGTGTCGCCCATCAGGTCGGGCACGCTGACCAGGTCGACCAGGATCTGGCGCGCGCGGTCGATCGATTGCGCCTCGTTGGCGGCCGCCAGCGCGGTGAGGCGCTTGAGGTTTTCTTCCGAGGCGCGGATCGCCGCCTCGCGTTCGCGCAGGCCGCCCAGCACGGTGACGACGGCGATCGGTGTGATCGCCAGCAGCACCAGCAGCATCAGGCGGCTGCGCAGGCTGTTCAGGCGAAAACGTCCCAGCAAATTGCTCATCGAGGCTCCGCCGACTGCGCCAGGCGCGTGCCGAACGCGATGATGCGGCGCACGCCTTCCATCAGGGTGTCTTCGTCGTCCGAGATGTAGCCGATGCGGATGAAGCCGGGCTCGCCGAGCGCGTCGCCCGGCATCAGCGCCACCCGTTCCTCCTCCAGCAGGCGTTCGGCGAAGCCGACCGTGTCCATGGTGAGCCCACGCACGTCGCCCCACAGATAGGGGCCGGAAGCCGGCGCATGCATGGTGATCCAGGGCGCGTCGGCGAACCGGCGCACCACCAGGTCGCGCCGCGCGCGGTAGTCGCGCAGCAGTTCGTGCGGGGTACCGGTAGCGAAGGCGGCCACCGCCGCCACCTGCGACAGGTGCGGCGCGGCGGCTGTGATCGGCCCCTGCAGGGTCTGCATCGCATTCACCAGCGCGGCGGGGGCGAGCGCGAAACCGACCCGCCAGCCCATCATGGCATAGCTCTGCGAGGCCGAGAACAGGGTGACCACGCCGACGGCGCGCCAGTCGCACAGCGCCGCCAGCGTGACGTGCTCGCCGTCGAAGATCAGGTGTTCGTAGCTCTCGTCG
Source organism: Massilia timonae CCUG 45783 (assembly GCF_000315425.1). Classification (GTDB taxonomy): domain Bacteria; phylum Pseudomonadota; class Gammaproteobacteria; order Burkholderiales; family Burkholderiaceae_D; genus Telluria; species Telluria timonae. The sequence goes on from NZ_JH992923.1 coordinate 873,166, forward strand.
ACGATCACGTGCACGCCGCCGGCCGTCGCCCAGTCGCGCACCAGTTCGAGCTCGCGCCGGGTGTACACCTTGCCGGTCGGGTTGTGCGGGTTGTTCAGGACCAGCACCTTGACCTTGCCGAGGGCCGCCAGGCAGGCCTCGGTCAGCGTCTCCGGCAGGTCGGCCAGCACCACCTCGAGTCCCAGCAGTTCGGCGGTGGCGAGATAGGCCGGCCAGTGCGGACGGAACACGGCGATGCGGTCGCCCGGATCGGTCATCGCGTACAGCGCCTGGTAATACGCCTGTTTGCAGCCGTTGGTCACGATGATCTCGTCCGCCCGCGCCTCGATCCGGTTCTCGCCGGCGAGCTTGGCGCGTAGCGCCTCGCGCACCTTCAGCGCGCCGCCCACCTCGGTGTACGGCAGCGTGCGTTCGCGCTCGATGGCGCCGGAGACGGCGTCCAGCACGCTGGCCGGGGCCGGAAAGTGCGAAATCGCGATCGAGAAATCGATTACGCGCTCGCCCGCATTGCGCAGCGCTTCGGCGCGGCCATGCATGGCGGTGGTGGCAAGGGGGCGGGAGTGCGCGATTCGGTTTGAAATGTTCATCGTGTCTGGCGAATTATCCAAGTTGGGTGGCCGGCTGCGCATGGTCCGGAATCTCGGTTCTGCTCTTTCTGGATTGTACTAAAAATTGGCATTTTTCAGAGGGCCATTCTTTCGTGCGCAACAAGTGGTTGACACCTCAAGCATTGGGGCAGGTAAACTAGGCGCCATACCAGCACCCGGAGGGATCATGAACATCGTTTGCGTCGGCGGCGGCCCGGCCGGCCTCTACTTCGGCCTGCTCATGAAACTGCGCCACCCGACGCATGCGGTGACTGTCGTCGAGCGCAACCGGCCCGGCGATACCTTCGGCTGGGGCGTGGTGTTCTCGGACCAGACCCTGGGCCAGCTGGCCCGGGCCGACGAACCGAGCGCACGCGCCATCCTGCACGCGTTCAATCACTGGGACGCGATCGACGTCCACTTCAAGGGCGCCACCATCACCTCGCACGGCCACGGCTTTTGCGGCATCGGGCGCAAGCGCCTGCTCGACATCCTCGCGGCGCGCTGCCGCGCGCTGGGCGTGGAGCTGGTGTTCGAAACCCGGGTCGACGACGTGGCCGAACTGGCGCGCCGCCACCGCGCCGACCTGGTGGTGGCCGCCGACGGCGTCAACAGCGCGATCCGCCAGCACTACCGCGACGCGTTCCAGCCCGAGGTCGAGGAGCGCCTGTGCCGCTTCGTGTGGCTGGGCACGCGCAAGCGCTTCGACGCCTTCACCTTCGCCTTCGAGGAGACCGAACACGGCTGGTTCCAGGCGCACGCCTACCAGTACGACGACGAGACCTCGACCTTCATCATCGAGACGCTCGACACGACCTGGCGCGCGTGCGGCCTGGCCGACATGGACCAGCCGGACGGGCTGGCCTTCTGCGAGCGCCTGTTCGCGCGCCACCTGGACGGCCAGCCGCTGATGGCGAACGCCGCCCACCTGCGCGGATCCGGCATGTGGATCCGCTTCCCGCGCCTGGCCTGCCGCAACTGGGTCCATATGCTCGAGGTCGACGGGCGGCAGGCGCCGCTGGTGCTGATGGGCGACGCCGCCCACACGGCCCATTTCTCGATCGGCTCCGGCACCAAGCTGGCGCTGGAGGATGCGATCGGCCTCGCCGATGCGCTTGATGAAGAGGTCGATGTGGCGGCGGCGCTGGCGCGCTACCAGGAGGCGCGCCTGGTCGAAGTGCTGAAACTGCAAAGCGCGGCGCGCAATTCGATGGAGTGGTTCGAGAACGTGGCGCGCTACACGGCCATGGAGGCCGAGCAGTTCGCCTATTCGCTGCTCACGCGCAGCCAGCGGCTGTCGCACGAAAACCTGCGCCTGCGCGACGCCGCCTACGTCGACGGTTTCGAGCGCCGCTTCGCCATCGCGGCGGCGCGCCAAGCCGGCGTGGCGCCGCCCGCGGTGGCGGCGCCGCCGATGTTCACGCCCTACAAGGTGCGCGATGTGCTGTTGAAGAACCGGGTGGTGGTGTCGCCGATGGCGCAATACTCCGCCGTGGATGGCGTGGTCGGCGACTTCCACCTGGCCCACCTCGGCGCCCGGGCGCTGGGCGGGGCGGCGCTGGTGATGGCCGAGATGACCTGCGTCTCGGCCGACGCCCGCATCACGCCCGGCTGCCCGGGCCTGTACACGCGGGAGCAGATGCTGGCCTGGAAACGCATCGTCAACTTCGTGCACACGGCCAGCGACGCGAAGATCGGCGTCCAGCTCGGCCATGCGGGCGCCAAGGGCTCGACCCGGCCGATGTGGGATGGCATCGACCTGCCTTTGGCGAGCGGCAACTGGCCGCTGCTGTCGGCCTCCAGCCAGCAGTACATCGATGGGGTCTCGCAGATCGCGCGTGAAGCGACGCAGGGCGACCTGGAACGCATCAGGGACGACTTCGTGCGCGCCACCCGGGCTGCCTTCGACGCCGGCTTCGATTGGCTCGAGCTGCATTGCGCGCACGGCTACCTGCTGTCGAGTTTTATTTCTCCGCTGACCAACCGGCGCCAGGACGCCTACGGCGGCAGTCTCGAAAACCGCTGCCGCTACCCGCTCGCGGTGTTCGCGGCGGTGCGCGCGGCCTGGCCGGGCCACCTGCCGATCAGCGTGCGCATCTCGAGCCACGATTGGGTCGAGGGCGGCATCACGCCGCAGGACGCGGTGCAGATCGCGCGACTGTTCCGCGCCGCGGGCGCCGACATGATCGATTGTTCGTCGGGCCAGGTCAGCAAACTGGAGAAGCCCGTGTTCGGACGCATGTTCCAGGCTCCGTTCGCGGACCGGATCCGCAACGAGGCCGGCATCCCGACCATCGCCGTCGGCGGTATTCATGAGGCCGACCACGTGAACGGCATCATCGCCGCCGGCCGCGCCGACCTGTGCGCGGTGGCGCGCCCGCACCTGGCCAACGCGGCCTGGACGCTGATGGAAGCGGCGCGCATCGGCTACACTGGCGCTGCCTGGCCACGCCAGTACGGGGCCGGCAAACAGCAGCTGGAGCGCAACCTCGAGCGCGAACGCCAGCTGCAGGCGGCGTCCAGCGGCCTGTCGCCACAGCAGGTGGCCGCGCGCCTGCTCGAAGGCTGACTTTTCAAACATCAGGAGTCACACATGCATTATCTACCGGGGCAGTCGCACCGCCTGCCGGGCGGGCGCAGCAGCCTTGCGGGCCATGCGGCGCAGCACTTTGGCTTCGCGCTCGATGCCGGCGTCGCCACCATCACCCTGGACCGGCCAGAGCGCAAGAATCCGCTGACCTTCGATTCCTACGCCGAGCTGCGCGACCTGTTCCGCGCGCTGGCGTATGCCGACGACGTGAAGGCGGTCGTGATCACGGGCGCCGGCGAGAACTTCTGTTCCGGCGGCGACGTGCACGAGATTATCGGCCCGCTGACGAAGCTGGACATGCCCGGCCTGCTGGCCTTCACCCGCATGACGGGCGACCTGGTCAAGGCGATGCGCGCCTGTCCGCAGCCGGTGGTGGCGGCGGTCGACGGCGTGTGCGCCGGCGCCGGCGCGATCCTGGCGCTGGCTTCCGACCTCCGCTACGGCACGGCGCGCAGCCGCACCGCGTTTTTGTTCACCCGGGTCGGCCTGGCCGGCTGCGACATGGGCGCCTGCGCGCTGCTGCCGCGCGTGATCGGCCAGGGCCGGGCCGCCGAGCTGCTGTACACGGGCCGCTCGATGGATGGCGAGGAGGGCGAGCGCTGGGGCTTCTTCAACCGCCTGTGCGCGCCCGAACAGCTGCTCGGCGAGGCCAGCGCCTTGGCCGGCACGCTGGCGGGCGGCCCGACCTTCGCCCACGGCATGACCAAGAAGATGCTGCAGCAGGAGTGGAATATGGGCGTGGACGAGGCGATCGAAGCCGAGGCCCAGGCCCAGGCGATCTGCATGGCGACCAATGATTTTCATCGCGCCTACCACGCCTTCGTGGCCAAGGAACGGCCGCGCTTCGAGGGGGATTGATGGACTACCTGGACTGGCCGTTTTTTGAAGAGCGACACGGCGCGCTGGCGCGCGAACTCGACGCCTGGGCGGCGGATAACCTGATTGATGCGCATGGCGCTGACGTCGATGCGATCTGCCGCGCGCTGGTCGCGCGCCTGGGCCGCGACGGCTGGCTGCGCCATGCCGTCGGCAGCGGAAATGGGGCCATCGACACCCGCGCCATCTGCCTGATCCGCGAAACCCTGGCGCGCCATGCCGGCCTGGCCGACTTTGCGTTTGCGATGCAGGGTTTGGGCAGCGGGGCGATTTCGCTGTTCGGCACCGGCGAACAAAAGCAGCGCTGGCTGCCGCGCGTGGCGGGCGGCGCGGCGATCGCCGCCTTTGCCTTGTCGGAGCCGGAAGCCGGTTCCGACGTCGCCGCCATGCGCTGCGCTGCGCGGCGCGATGGCAGTGAATGGGTGCTCGATGGCGAGAAGACCTGGATCTCGAATGGCGGCATCGCCGATTTCTACGTCGTTTTCGCCCGCAGCGGGGAAGCCGGGCGCGGCGCGAAAGGAATCTCGGCCTTCATCGTCGACGCCGCCACCCCTGGACTGGAGATCGCCGAGCGCATCGACGTGATCGCGCCGCATCCGCTGGCGCGCCTGCGCTTCACCGGATGCCGGGTGCCGGCCGCCTGCCTGGTGGGGGAAGAAGGCCAGGGCTTCAAGGTGGCGATGGCGACCCTGGATGTGTTCCGCACCTCGGTCGCCGCCGCCGCGCTGGGCTTCGCACGGCGGGCGCTGGAACAGGCACTGGCGCGCGCCCAGGCGCGGCCGATGTTCGGCAAGACCCTGGCCGACTTCCAGCTCACCCAGGCCAGGCTGGCCCAGATGGCGCTGGAGATCGACGCCGCCGCGCTGCTGACCTACCGCGCCGCCTGGCTGCGCGACAGTGGCAAGCGGGTGACGAAGGAAGCGGCAATGGCCAAGCTGGCTGCCACCGAATCGGCGCAGCGCGTCATCGACGGCGCGGTGCAGCTGTTCGGCGGCCAGGGCGTGCAGAGCGGGCAGGTGGTGGAGAGCCTGTACCGCGAAATCCGCGCGCTGCGCATCTACGAAGGAGCAAGCGAAGTGCAGCTCCTGATCATCGCGCGCGAGCTGCTCGCGCCGAAGGTTTAACCCAGGGTCTGGAGCAGGGATGGACATTCTTCAACCGCCGGGCTGGCCGCGCCCCAAGGGCTATTCCAATGGCGTGGCCTGCCGCGGACGCCAGATCTTTGTCAGCGGCATGATCGGCTGGGATGCCGAAGGGCGCTTTCACACCGACGACTTCGTCGGCCAGGCGCGCCAGGCGCTGGAAAACATCGTCGCCGTGCTGCGCGAAGCGGGCGCGGGGCCCGAACACATCGTGCGCATGACCTGGTATGTGGTCGACAAGCGCGAGTATCTCGACGCCGGGCGCGAACTGGGCGCCGCCTACCGCGAGGTGCTGGGGCGGCACTATCCGGCCATGAGCGCGGTGCAGGTGGCGGCGTTGATGGAAGACCGGGCGCGGGTCGAGATCGAGGTGACTGCGGTAATACCTGATTAGGATAAGGCATTGCACAGACATTCAATTTCAAGTAATTAATGCTGCGCGTGTCAGACATTTTAGAGAGGTGCCTAGCCTTTAGTAGCTGCTAATTTAATGGGCGCGCTGATTCCCGGTGCGGGATATTTTTGAATGTTAGGCGACGAAGCTGTCGGGCACTTATGCAGCTATACCGTTGTAGAATAGTTTCCCGCAGAATTTATAGGATCCTTGAAAAATGCATTCGATACCTCTTCCTAGTCACCGCTGGATTTACGAAGCCTGGAGTCGCAAAACATCAGTACTTGGAGGAATTCTGGCAGTCGTATCGCTTTCCCTCGCGCATTACGCTGGCTTTTTGATGCAAGTTCCCCTGCAGATTGTGGCGGTTGCTGGTATGCCGCTGGCCCAAGGCGTAACTGCAACCTTTCTCTTTTATGTATTTTTTTGCGCAGTTGTTGCGCGAGTGTTTACGTCAATTCTTCAGCTTATCGGTCTCCCATTCCTCGCAATCAGCGATCGACTTGATCCCGGGTTGCGTCGAAAAATGGACTGGAAGCATCAGCGCCGCTTCGTTCGAACGCATAGCCAGACTATAAAGTGGGAGGGATTCGCTTGGATTATATTCCAAGCAGTTATGTTCCTATTCATGATGTTGGCGACATATGTGAAATTCGCTGTCACATGGGCTTCTGGAATTGGGCTTATCATATCTGTATTGCTTATCGTTCTATCTGGTCTTGTCCGCGCTGGGTTCTTTCTTCAGCCAAGGCCCCGGATTTTTATTCGTAAGATGAGAATGCGGCCTGCGCGTTCTGCGCGCGCTGCAGCTGCTGCATTTGTGACCATCACTGCCGCCTTAATTGTTGTGGCGTTTTTCATGGGAAGCATGCGCGCGAGTTTATTGCGAGATCAGGCTGCGCATGCGGTCGTAACAAAAGAGTTCAGCGGTGACGCCACTGTGATTGCAAGCTCTGAAGGGGCGCTTTTGTTATTTCAGAAGAAGGATGATGAACGCCGTTATATCTATTCTTCACCTGAATTTACTGCGTCGATGGAGAGTAAGAACGTATTCACGCCAATCGGAGTCAGGAAGGAGCGCTAGCAAGGCCCAGCAGTCTCTCGGCAAGAATATATGAACTCTATTTGCAATTGCGATCAAGTGTTAACACTGGCTACTAAGTGTCAAGTCCCGCCTGTTCATAAACCCGCTTAACGAATAATTCCGGCCGTTTTTGCTGCCATTCTTTGAGCGCGAGGATGGGCGTCTTTGCATCGAGTGCACGCTGCGGAATGTGGTGGTTGTATAGCTTCAAATAGTTCATCAATGTGGTCTGCAAATCGGCACGGCTGTCGAAGCGGGTCTGCTGCAGCAATTCATTGATGCGACCGTTGAAACGCTCGACCATGCCGTTCGTCTGCGGGTGCCGCGGCGGCGCCAGACGGTGCTCGGCAGGCAGTGCGGCACAAGCCACGTCGAAGGCGTGCTGGCCGCTTGGCTTTTTGTCTTTGGTGGCGAAACGGTCGGTAAATTGCGAGCCGTTGTCGGTCAGGATCTTGCTGATCTTGATGGGCGAGGCCAGCTTCAAGCGGCGCAGGAAATCGACGCTGCTCTTGTCGGTCATGTCGCCGTAGATGTGCATGAAGACCCAGCGGGTAGCGCGGTCGATGGCGACGAACAGGTAGCGGCGCGAGGTCTCGTCCGGCATCTGCGGCAGGTACTTGATGTCGATATGAATAAAGCCTGGTTCGTAGTCTTTGAAGGTCTTCTTGGGAGCGATCGTTTCGCCCTCGGCCTTCGGGATCACGTCTTCAAGACGCGACATGCCTTCGCGCTTGAGCAGGCGTGCAATGCCTGATCGAGAAACGTCGGGATTGATGTACTGCCGCGTGATGAACAGCAGATCATCGAGGGGCAAGTAGAGCGACTGGCGCAGCGCGAGCACGATGGCTTCCTGCGCTGCGCTCAAGGTCGTATGCAGCGTGTGGGCACGGTGCGAGCGGTCCTGCACGTCGTCCCGCTTGAGCCATTTCCGGGCGGTCGGGCGGCTGATGTTGAAAACCTTCGCGGCCTGTCGGTCGGATAGGCCCGAATCCTTGATCTCCTGTCGGATTTTCGGGGTGGTACGGGCTTGCGGGTGAATGCGTGAACTCATGCTGCCAACTCCTCCTGGTGCGATTGAATGCCGGGACTGCTGAATCCAGCAATCAAGTCGTCGAGCATAGCCTTTGCACGGAACAAAGGCCAGCTACGACGAGGAAAATGATCGCACGGAACTAAACAGGTAGGCAAAGAAGGGAATCACCTGCTGCCACTGGCGCCGCCACATTGCAGCCACGGTCGGAAACTTAGTGCCCCATGGACCTTCCGCAAACGCG
>NZ_JH992923.1:881212-890649 GCF_000315425.1 Massilia timonae CCUG 45783
GGCCTGTCGGTCGGATAGGCCCGAATCCTTGATCTCCTGTCGGATTTTCGGGGTGGTACGGGCTTGCGGGTGAATGCGTGAACTCATGCTGCCAACTCCTCCTGGTGCGATTGAATGCCGGGACTGCTGAATCCAGCAATCAAGTCGTCGAGCATAGCCTTTGCACGGAACAAAGGCCAGCTACGACGAGGAAAATGATCGCACGGAACTAAACAACTAAGCGGTAGCGTCCAGGGGTACCCGCCAATGTGGTCGACAAGCGCGAGTATCTCGACGCAGGGGCGCGAACTCGGCGATGTCGACCGCGAGGTGCAGACCCGCCACTATCCGGCCATGAGGCAGTCCAAGTGGCGAGGCTGATGGAGGATCGGGCACGGGTCGAGATCGAGGTGATCGCGGTCATTCCCGATTGATAAGCGAGAATCGATGCAAAGACGTAATCACTTGACCGTCTGGAGTACCGACGAGACTGACGACAGTCTGCCGCGCCGTGATCGTGGCTGCTCGAAATGATCGAGCACTGAGCATCAAGACTGGCGCAACGCGGATTTGTCCTGTTTGTCGAGCTTGTTCTGCTTGTAGAACAGGAAGGCCATCGTGGTCGTGGCGATTAATAACACCACGCTGGCCGCATCGACCGTCACATTGACGCGCACGTCTACTTTCACGTCTTTCATGGCTTTGTCCAGATGCATGATGAATGTTGGCGCTGAACGCATGGGAGTGTGTTGTCTCGAGCATAACATGGTGCGTTGCCAACCCGCGCTCGCCAGCCACCCCAGCGGAGACGGCGTTCAGAACAGCTCGTCCAGCATCAGGTGGAACTGCAGCTTGCGTCGATCAGGCGCGGCGATGCCGTACTGCCGCAGGAAGCGCTCCTGCAGCGATCCGCCGAACTCACCGAGGCAGTTCCAGGCGATGGCGAGATCCTGGTAGCGGTCCGCGATGCCGACCCGTCCGGCGTCGATGCAGCCCGCCACCTGGCCATCGACGATGAGGAGGTTGTCGAGCGAATAGTCGCCGTGCGTGACCACCGGATCGGGCGCGAGCGGCAGCAGGGCCTGCATCGCGTCCCAGACTTGCCGCGCGGTCCAGCCAGCGCGTTCCTCGTCGAAATCGTCCTCGTCCACCAGGCCCGCCTCGATGCGCGAGCGCGCCAGGCCCAGGCGGTAGTCGTGGTCACTATTGAACGGGCAGGCGGATGTCGGGATCGCGTGCAGGCGCTGCAGGAACCTGGCCAGGGCATCCACAACTATGTCATGCTGGGCGGGATCGGCTTGCAGCAGCTGGTAAGCGGTCCTGCCCGGCACGGCAGTCATCAGCAGCCAGGCCTCGTCGGCGCTACGGTCGAAATGCACGACGGCGGGCACGGGCATGCGTCCCGCCAGCCAGCGCAGCCGCGTCATCTCATCGCCGATGGCATCGGCAACCGCATGCCTGCCATGCTTCAGGTACAGGTCAGGCGCCCCCGGCTTGCCGTGCAGCCGGTAGACGGCGCCGCCCGATTCGCCGACCCTGTCACGCGCCCAGGCATAGCCAGCCAGGGCGGCCGACATGCTCTCCGGAACGGTCACGACTCGACAGGCTTCCTCCCGGTTCATATCGCTCCTGGTCTGCACGTCGTCGTCTCGACCGAGCGCCACCGCCCCGGCCATTCTGGTAAGTTGGTTCAATAGTGAACCGAGGAGCAACACATGAGCAACCCCATCGTCCACGTTATCCAGGATTTCTCCATCGCCGAGCAATTGCGGGCCGACCTGCTGGCCGCCGGCCTGTCCCAGGACAGCGTCGCCCTGTCTCCGATCGGCGACGAGGCGGGCCCGGGCCAATCCAATTTCACGGTCGGGGACTCGCCGTCGGCCAAAGGCGGCACCGATTACAACGACGTCTATCGCCCCGAAGGCGATATGCACGGCGCCTGCATCCTCAGGGTCCTGGCGCAGAATCCGCGCGAGGAAGAGCTGGCCCGGGCCATCGTCGAACGCCATCGCACGGCGAACCCGCACGCGCTGAGCGAGCAGCGCGTGCCGTGAACGTCATTTCTGCCACTGGCAGAAATGACTCCCCGCCCTCGCCGGGCGCCTTGGCCGGGACCCAAGTATTACTTCCTCAGCTCCAGCTCAGATCGGCCTTGCTGAGCGGGAGTTCACGCACCCGCTTGCCGGTGGCGGCGAAGATCGCATTGCACACCGCCGGCGCCAGCGGCGGCAGGGGCGGCTCGCCCAGGCCCGTCACCGGCTGGTCCGACTTCACGAAGTGCATCTCGATCTTTGCCGGCGCGTCGCCGATGCGCAGCAGCTGGTAATCGTGGAAGTTGCTCTGCACGATGCGGCCGTTCTCGAGGTTCAGCTCGGGGAACATCAGGGTCGACAGGCCGTCGATCACCGAGCCCTCGACCTGGTTCTCGGCGCCCGACAGGTTGATGATGGTCGGTCCGACATCTAGCGCCACCACCACGCGGTCGACCTTCACCTTGCCGTCCTGCGAGACGGTCACCTCGGCCACTTGCGCCACGTAGCCGCGGTGGCTGAAGTGGAAGGCGATGCCTTGTCCCTGGCCGCGCGCGAACTTCTTCTTGCCCCAGCCGGCCTTGTCGGCGGCGGTCTGCAGCACCGCGCGCATGCGCGCCACGTTGTAGGGCTGGCCGCGCTCGACGCTCGGCGCCATGATGTCCTTGTCGCCCAGCAGTTCGAGGCGGAAGGCCAGCGGATCGCGCCCGCCCGCATGCGCCAGCTCGTCGATGAAGCTGTGGAAGGCCCAGGCGAACACGCAGCTGCCCGGCGCGCGCCAGGGTCCCATCGGCACGCTGCATTCCAGCGCGGTCTGCTCCAGCTGGCAGTTGGCCAGCCAGCGGCCCGGGAATTCGTCGGGCGACAGGCTGCCGCCGCTACCGTTGCGCAGGGTGCTCTTGCCATCCTGCTCCACCCGGTTGGCGAAGGTGACGAAGTGGTTGTGCCATCCGACGACCTTGCCGGCCTCGTCAACGCCGCCGCGCAGGAAGTGGAAGCCGCCCGGACGGAAGTGGTCGTGCTGCAGGTCGTCCTCACGGGTCCAGGTCAGCTTGACCGGCGCCTTGTCCTTCATGCGCTGGGCGATCGCGGTGGCTTCGACGATGAAGTCCGAGCTCAGGCGCCGGCCGAAACCGCCGCCGCTGCGGATGATGTGCATTGTGATCTTTTCTTTGGGGATGCCGCAGGTGCCCGAGACCAGCGCCTGGCCCGCGTTCGGATTCTGGGTCGGGGCCCACAGTTCGAGCGCGCCGTCGGGCTTGATCCAGGCGGTGCAGTTCTGCGGCTCCATGCTGGCATGCGAGATGAAGGGGTAGCTGTAGGCCGCTTCCACCGTCCTGGCGGCGCCCTTCAGGGCGGCGGCGACGTCGCCATCCTTGCGCAGCACGGTAGCGCCGGGCTGGCTGGCGGCCGCCTTGGCCTGGGCCGTGAAGTCGGCCCAGCTGTGCTTCGCGGCGCCGCCTTCGTCCCACGTCACTTCGAGCGCGCGGCGGGCGCGGATCGCGGCCCAGGTCGAGGTGGCGACGATCGCCACGCCGGGACGCAGGCCGTTCAGGTTGCTGGTGCCTTCGATGATGAAGGCGTCCTTGACGCCGGGCAGGGCGCGCACCGCGTCCAGGTTGGCGCGCAACGGCTTGCCGCCGAAGACCGGGCACTTGACGTATTGGGCGTGCAGCATGCCCGGCAGCTGGACGTCGATGCCGAACAGCGGCTTGCCGCTGACGATGGCGGGGTTGTCGACGCCGCCAATGCGCTTGCCCAGCAGCTTGAAGGTGGCCGGATCCTTGACCGCCACGCTCGCCGCGTCCGGCAGCGGCAGCCTGGCCGCCGCTTCGACCAGGTCGCCGTAAGCCAGGCGCCGTTTGCTCGCCGCGTGCAGGACATGGCCGCCGTCGGTCGTGCATTCGCGGGCCGGCGCTTTCCAGGCCTGGGCCGCGGCCTGCACCAGCACGGCGCGCGCGGTGGCGCCCAGGCGGCGGAAGTTCTCGTAGTTGTTCGGGGTCGAGTTCGAGCCGCCCGCGCCCTGGCTGCCATAGGCTTCCAGGTTCAGGTCGCCCTGGATCACGCGCACGCTGTCCCAGGCGACGTCGAGTTCCTCGGCGATCACCATCGGCAGCGAGGTCTTGATGCCCTGGCCGATCTCGGGCTGCTTGGAGATCAGGATCACGCTGCCGTCGCGCGCGATGCGGATGAAGGCGTTCGGCACGAAGTCCGGGCTGGCGGCGCCGGCCTTCGTATCGCTCACGGCGGCCAGCACGCCTTGCGCCGACATGCCGATCAGGAAGGCGCCGCCGGCGGCGCCGGCGCGCAGGAAACCGCGGCGCGAGGTGGAGGCGAGCGTCATGCTTGTTTCCCTTCGGTCGATGCGATCTCGGCGGCGCGGTGGATGCCCTTGCGGATCCGCATATAGGTGGCGCAGCGGCACAGGTTGCCGGCCATGGCCTCGTCGATCTGGGCGTCGGTCGGCTTCGGATGCTGCTTGAGCAGGGCGCAGGCGCTCATGATCTGCCCCGACTGGCAGTAACCGCATTGCGGCACGTCGAGCTCTTGCCACGCCACCTGCAGCGGATGGCGGGCATTGGCGTCCAGGCCCTCGATGGTGGTGATCCTGGCGTCGCCGATGCTCGAGACCGGCAGCACGCAGGCGCGCGTCGCCACGCCGTCGAGGTGGACCGTGCAGGCGCCGCACTGGCCCAGGCCGCAGCCATACTTGGTGCCGACCAGGCCCAGGGTATCGCGCAGCGCCCACAGCAGCGGGGTATCGGCTTCGACGTCGACGGCCTGCGCCTTGCCGTTGACATTCAGGGTGTATGTACTCATGACGCTCCTTCAAGGCAGTCCGAACAGGCTGACAATCCTAGCTGAAATTTCACTACTTCAACAGTATTGCAGTGCCTGTTTTAATGCCGGCCAGACTGTAAACATGCCGCCTTGGACGCTACGGATTAATATGTAATACTTTGTTGCATTAAGGTCGACACTATTTTCTATGCTTAAACGCGGTCTGCGCCTGCTGCCGGCGAACCTGAAGCTGCGCATGGCCTGCGTCGCGGCCGTCCTGGTATTCGTGGCGACACTGCTGGTCACCCTGTCGACCCTGGCGGTGGCCGAGCGCGGCATGAAGTCGGTGATCGGCGACCAGCAGTATGCGATGCTGGCCAGCGCCGCTTCCTTCATGGACGACCGCATCGCGGCGCGCGTGGCGCAGGTGGAGTCGCTGGCGGCCTGCCTGCCGGCGGCGGCGCTGCGCGATCCGGAAGGCGCACGCCGCTTCCTCCAGGCCCAGGCGCCGCTCTGGGAACACGAGTACATGAACCTGATCCTGCTCGACGTCCACGGCCAGCAGCTGGTGTCGCTGCGCACGTTCGGCAACGAGCGGCGGCTCGACGCCGCCGGGCGCGATTACTTCGAGCGCCCGCTGGCGACCCGGCGCGGCTTCATGGCGCAGCCGATCGTCAGCCGGATCTCGGGGCGCCAGGTGGTCGTGATCGGCGCGCCCGTGCTCGACCGGGGCGGCAAGGTAGGGGGCGTGCTGACGGCCAGCATGGATTTGCAGGCCACTGGCTTCCTGCGCCAGATCGGCGCCCTCAGGCCGGGCGCTTCGGGCTACCTGTTCCTGATGACGCCCGACGGTGCCATGATCGACCATCCCGACCCGCGCCGCCTGCTGCGCCAGGCCGGAGCGCGCGGGTCGGGCGCGGAGCGCGCCCTGGAGGGCTTCGAGGGGTGGATGGAGGCGGCCGGCGGCGATGGGCGCGAATCGATCTACGCCTACCAGCGCCTGCGCACCACCGGCTGGATACTGGGCGCCCGCTACCCCACCGAGGAAGCGTTCGCGCCGCTGGCGCAGATGCGCCGGAACGCCATCTTCGGCGCAACGGCCCTGGCGCTGGCCGCGGGCGTGCTGGCCTGGGCGCTGGTGTTCCGGCTGCTGGCGCCGCTGCAGCGGCTGCGCGACCGCATTCGCGCGATCCGCCACGACGGCGCCGACATCGGGGTGCTGCACGACACCCGGCGCGACGAGATCGGGGAACTGGGCAATGCCTTCTACCAGCTGATGGCCGAGCGCCAGAACGCCGAAGGCCTGCGCGCGGCCAGCGAGAAGCGCCTGCGCCTGATCACCGACAACCTGCCGGTGCTGATCGCCTACGTCGACCGCGACCGGCGCTTCCGGTTCGGGAACGCGACCTTCGAGCGCTGGTTCGGGGTCGCGCCCGAGCGGCTGGTCGGCATGTCGATCGCCCAGTTGATGGGCGAGGAGGCCGCGCGCCAGGGCGCGGAAAGTCTGGAGCGCGCGTTCGCCGGCCACGCCGCCACCTGCCAGATGCGGCTGCCGATCAAGGGCGCGCCGCGGGTGCTGGAGGGCGTCTACATCCCCGACCTGCAGCCGGACGGCAGCGTGGCCGGTGTGTACGCGCTCAAGCACGACATGACGCACGTGAAAGAGGTCGAGGAGCAGCTGACCCGCCTCGCGCGCATCGACACCCTGACCGGCCTGGCCAACCGGCGCAGCTTCAACGAGACCCTGCAGCAGGCGCTGGCGCGCGCCTCGCGCCACGGCCGGGCGCTGGCGCTGGCCTACCTGGACGTCGACCACTTCAAGCGCATCAACGACAGCCACGGCCACGGCGTGGGCGACGAAGTGCTGAAGGAGTTCGGCGAACGCCTGCGCGCCTGCGTGCGCGCCAGCGACCTGCCTGCGCGGCTGTCGGGCGACGAGTTCGTGGTGATCCTCGAAGAGATAGGGAACGGCGGCGAGGCCGAACATACCGTGGCCAAAATCGCCGCCAAGATCGTGGCGGCGATGCGCGCGCCGTTCGCCACGGGGGCCGGGATGCTGGCGGTGTCGGCCAGCGTCGGTGTCGCATTGTGGCGGCCGGGGCAGGGTGAAGACGCGCTGCTGGCGGAGGCGGATGGGGCCTTGTATGTGGCGAAGGCGAACGGGCGCGATGGGTATACGGTGGGAGCGGCGGCGTAGCTGCCGACCCTACAGCCCGCCCGGATATGTCTCCGGCGGCTCGCCCGAATGCCAGCCGCTGGTCGCATCGAGCGGCTCCACCGCCGTGGTGCGGTCGATGTGGATCACGGCGTCGAACTGGCGCGGCAGCTGGGCCATGAAGTAATGGCTCTGGCGCTCGCTGCGCGGCAGGTACAGCACGCCGATGGCGCGTTCCAGACGCTCTTCCATCAGCGCGTCGCGCGCCGGCGAAGGCTCGCGCAGCGGCAGGAAGAAGCGTTCGATGCCGGTGCTGTGCAGTAGGTGCTCGTAGCTGTTCTGCAGGGCCGGCCGCACGTGCTTGTGCCGGCCCTCGCCATCCCATTCCGAGGCCGCCGTGACCCGGCCTTCGTAGGTGGTGAAGCCGATCAGGACCGTGTCGGCGCCATGGGCCTTGCGCGCCAGCTCGCCCAGCGTCCATTCGCCCTGGCGCCCGATCTCGGTCGCGCGCGCGTCGCCGATGTGCGAGTTGTGTTCCCAGACCACGATGCGCGCCGGCTTGCCGCCCTGCGACAGGTGGCGCGCCACCGCGTCCAGGGTCTCGGCCATGTGGCTGTCGCGCAGGTTCCAGGACGAGACGCGGCCCTTGAACATGGTGCGGTAATACTCTTCGGCGTTCTTGACCAGGCGCGCGTTCTGCTGGGCGTAAAAGAACGCGTCGTCGCCGCCGCCGGCCTGCACGTAGTCGAAACCGCGCTGCTGCAAGGTGCGCAGGGTGGCGATCACGCCTTCCTGGCACGACGGCGACATGCCGAAGCTGGCCTCGTAGCCGTATTGCTGGCTGTCGCGGTCGTAGTGGTCGAAGCAGGCGTAGACCTTGCGCGCCTCGCGCGCGGCGTTCGGGTCGACCTGTTCCAGGTAGTGCAGCACCTCGTGGATCGAGGTGTACATGCTGTACAGGTCCAGGCCGTAGAAGCCGGTCTTGGCGGCGCCGGCGCCCGGGCCGTCGTTGTGCGCGCGCAGCCACTCGACGAAGTCGAGCACCGCCGTGTTGCGCCACATCCAGGCCGGGAAGCGTTCGAAGCCCGAGAGGGCGGCGCGGCCGTCCGCGTCCGCGCCCTCGCCACGCACGTAGCGGTTGACACGCCAGGCATCGGGCCAGTCGGCTTCGACCGCCACCGCGGTGAAGCCTTTTTCCTCGATCAGGCGCCGGGTGATGCGCGCCCGTTCCGCGTAGAACTCGTGGCTGCCGTGGGTGGCCTCCCCGAGCAGCACGAAGCGGGCGTTGCCGACCATGTCGAGCAGGGCGTCGTAGTCGTCCGCGCCCCCGGTGAGGGGGCGGGCCGACGCGCGCACCGCGTCGAGGGTGGCGTTGGTGAGGATGGCCACGTCAGTGCAGGAAGCTGTGGCTCGGCGCCGCCTGGTGGCCGGCGTAGTGGGCGCCGCCGCGCTCGATGAACTCTTTCATGCGCGCCAGGTCGTCGTCCATCTGGCGCTGCGGGTCGGCGCCCAGCATGCGCGCGATGCCGTGGCCCAGCGCGCCGGCCGGCGGCGAGTAGGTCATGCGCACCGTGACGCGGGTGCCGTTGCCGGACGGCTCGAAGGTCACCGAGCCTTCCTGCTCGATCTCCGAACCCGGTTCGCTGCGCCACGACAGGCGCTCGGGACGCGACTGCTCGGTCATGACGGCGTTCCATGCGTATTCCATGCCGCCGGGGCCGCGCACCACCCAGTGCGAGCGGCGGTGGCCGAGGTCGCGCACTTCGGTCACGTGCGACATGAAGCGCGGGAAGTTCTCGACTTCGGACCAGGCGTCGAACACTTCCTTCGGCGCGGCGTCGATGTGAATCGAGTTCTCCACCCCGACCTGGCTGGCGGCGCCGCGGTGGCGCAGCGAATCGACCAGGTGGCGGCCGCGGTCGCTGCGCAGCAGCACCGCCAGCGCGCCCAGGCCGAGCAGGGCGGCCACCGGCGAGCGGCGCACCAGGCCGACCACGCTCAGGGCGCCGGTGCCCAGCAGGGCGGAATTGGTGAGCGTCGGGCTGCGCGCGCCGAACACCTGGCTCAGGTGGTCGGTCCAGGCGCGCACCTGGTCGCCGGCGGCGTGGGCGCGCGAGCGGGCGTCGGCTTTCACGCTGTGGGCGGTCTGTTCCAGGCGTTCGCGCGCCAGGTCGGCGCGTTCGCGGGCGCGTTCGGCGGCGCGGTCGGCGCTGTACTCGGCGCGGTCGCGCGCCTTGTCGGCGGCATACTCGGCCTTCTCGCGCGCTTCGTATGCCGCATGGCTGGCGCGGTCGCGCGCCTCGTAGGCGGCGTGTTTCACGCGATCGCGGGCCTCGTGGGCGGCGTGGCTGGCGCGGTCCTTCGCCTCGTACGAGGCGTCGGCCAGGCGCTCGCGCGCATGTTCGAGCCGGTCGCGCGTGCGGTGCGAAACCTCGGCCAGGCGGTCGCCCGCCGCATGGGCGGCGCCGGCCAGGCGTTCGCCGGCGCGGGCC
>NZ_JH992923.1:890749-1075612 GCF_000315425.1 Massilia timonae CCUG 45783
CGCCGAGTCGAGGCGGTCGCCGGCGTTGTGCCAGGCGTGTTCGAGGCGGTCGCCGGTGCGGTCGCGCGCGTCGCGCAGTGCGCCGCGGGCGTTGGCGCGGCGCTTGGCGCCGCGGTCCGGGTCGAATGCGTACATCAGCAATGCGCCTGCGACTGCTGCGCCGATCCATTTACCTGCGTTCATCGCTTTTTCGTTCGTATCGTTCATGTCGGCTCCTTTCGGTGGGGTTGGCTGGCGGCGTCGCGCGTCAAGGCCCACGCCTGCGCCAGCAGGGTCTGCACTTCTTCATCGCCGGTCTGCCCGAAGTGGCGATACCACTGCCCGACGGAGCGAAAGCGGGGCGGGGCGACGAGGCATACCACGTCGTCGACCACGCCGCGCAAGGCGTCCAGCGCCTCCTGGGCCGCCGCCGGCGTCGCGACCACCAGCCGCGACGGCCGCTGGCGGCGCGCCGCTTCGACCGCCGCCAGCATCGTCGATCCGGTGGCGATGCCGTCGTCGACCAGGATCACGCAGCGTCCCGCCACCCGGCATGGGGGGCGCTCGCCGCGATAACGCCGTTCGCGCCGCGCCAGTTCGGCCTGTTCCGCCGCGATCACCGCATCGACTTCGGCCCGGGTCACGCCCATCAGGCCCGGCACGCCGGGCTGGAGCACCTGGACACCGCCGCTGGCAATGGCGCCCATGGCGAACTCGGGCTGGTTGGGCAAGCCGAGCTTGCGCACCAGCATCAGGTCGAGTTCGGCCCCCAGCGCCTGCGCGATCGGAAACGCGACCGGCACGCCGCCGCGCGGCAGGGCCAGCACGAGTACGTCTTGAATGCCGGCATGGTGTGCCAACGCCTGTGCCAGCGCAGTTGCCAATTTCGTGCCCGCGTCGGCGCGGTCGATGAATGGTTCGAGCTCTTGCATGATGAAGAAGTTGTTAACTTCCAGCATACACAGGGACGAGCGTGGCCGTCGTTCGTTTGCCGCGCGGAATGATGTCGATGAGAATGGCGGCCCCGGACGGGGCCGCGCGCGGTGGATCAGCCGAGCTGGCGGCTGTGGAAACGCAGATGGTCTTCGACGAAGGTCGAGATGAAGTAATAGCCGTGGTCGTAGCCGGCATGGCGGCGCAGGGTGAGCGGCTGCCCGGCCTTGGCGCAGGCTTGCTCGAAGACCTCGGGCAACAACTGTTCGACCAGGAATTTGTCGCCCAGGCCCTGGTCGATCAGGATGCCGCCAGGGAACGGCGCGCTGGTGTGCGATGCCATCAGGGCGCTGGCGTCATATTGTTGCCAGGCGTTTTCGTCGGCGCCGAGGTAGCCGCCGAAGGCCTTCTTGCCCCACGGGCAACGGCTCGGCGCGGCGATCGGCGCGAAGGCCGACACCGAGCGGAACAGGTTGGGGTGCTTGAGCGCCATGGTCAGCGCGCCATGGCCGCCCATCGAGTGGCCAAAGATGCCCACCCGGCCCGGGTCGGCCTGGAAAGTGGCCAGCACCAGCGCATGCAGTTCCAGCAGATAGCTGTGCATGCGGTAGTGGCGCGCCCACGGCTCCTGGGTGGCGTCGAGGTAGAAGCCGGCGCCGGCGCCGAAGTCCCAGCTGTCGCTTTCTCCCGGCACGTTGGCGCCGCGCGGGCTGGTGTCGGGCGCGACCAGGATGACGCCCAGTTCGCTGGCCAGGCGCTGGGCGCCGGCCTTGATCATGAAGGTTTCTTCGGTGCAGGTCAGGCCGGCCAGGTAGAACAGGACCGGCAGCTTCTTCTCGCCCGCCGCCGGCGGCAGGTAGACCGAGAATTTCATCGGCAGTCCGATGGCGGCCGAGTCGTGCTGGTAGAAGCGCTGCACGCCGCCGAAGCAGGCGTGTTCATTCAGGAGTTGGGGCATCTTGGGGTCGATTGCAGTTGATGGATGCCGCCAGTATGCCGCTTCCCGCCCCGGCTTGCCAACTAGACCACGCCCAGGGCTCCCAGCAGCGCGCCGAGCGCCAGCATCCACAGCAGGTGCAGCCGGGTGCGCCAGATGACGATGGCGGTGGCCGCCGTCAGCAGCCACAGGGGCCAGTTGTCCATGTGTTCGCCGCCCTTGCCGCCGCCGGTGGCCAGCAGCCAGGCGGTCGACAGCAGCATGGCGATCACCAGCGGCGCCATGCCCTGCTTGAAGGCGCGCACGGCGCGCAGCTCGCGGTTGCGCTGGGCCCACTGCGCCACCTGGTAGGTGAACACGGTGGAGGGCAGCATGATGCCGATCATCGAGATCGCGACGCCGTAGAGCGCGGCCGTCACGCTGCCGGAATTGAGGCCCACGTTCCAGCCCAGCAGGGCCACGAACAGGACGTTGGGCCCGGGCGACGATTGGGCCAGGGCCACCGAGTCGGCGAACTGCGTCTGGCTGAGCCAGCCCTGGCGCTCGACCAGGTAGCGCTGCATCTCGGAGGTGGTCGAGATCGCGCCGCCGAGCGACATCATGGACAGCATCAGGAAATGGACGAACAGGTTCAGCCAGTCATGCCAGCCGAACACCAGGCTGGGCGCGCTCATGGCTTGAGCCCGCGCCAGGCCAGCACGCAGCCGAGGCCGCCGAGCAGGCCGATCACGGCCGCCAGCGGCATGCGGATCCAGGCTAGCAGCACGAAGCCGGCGGCGGCGATCGCGATGCAGGCCGCGAGCGGAATCACGTTCCTGGTCAGCGCGACCGACATGCGCAGGCCGGTGGCGGCGATCAGGCCGGCGGCGACGGCGGCCATGCCGCGCAGGGCGCCTTGGACCTGGGGCTGGGCGGCGAACTGCGCGTAGACCAGGGCCAGGCACAGCACCAGGATCAGCGGCACGGTGAGGATGCCGGCCAGGGCGCTCATGGCGCCGGCCAGGCCGAAGTGGCGGCTGCCGATCATCATGGCCAGGTTGCAGACGTTCGGGCCCGGCATGATCTGGGCCACCGACCATTCTTCGATGAATTCCTCGTTGCTCATCCAGCGCTTGCGCTCGACGACTTGCTGCTGGATCACGGCCAGCACCCCGCCGAAGCCCTGCAGGGCGATCAGCGTGAACGACACGAACAGGTCGGTCAGCGAAGTCGGACGGGGACGATCGGGTTCGGCCGGCGGCGCAGTACGTGGGGACTGGGGGGCGGAAGGCGGTATCGGCAAGGGTGAGGCGCTCATCCGGCGATTATCGCCGCAGGGCCCGTGCCGTGTCCACGCACTACCCGCCGTGGGTAGTGGCTCAGCCGCCGCCGATGCCTTCCATCACGCGGCCGGTGCCGCCGCATTGCGGGCATGGCTTGCCATCGGCCAGCGTGCCGCGGCCGGCGCAGGCGTCGCAGATGTCCTCGCCGGCGCCAGGCGTGCCGGGAGCGGCGTCGTCGCCGGGATTCAGGTCGGGTTGGATGCTCATGGAAATCCTCATGGTTGGTGTGTTGCGGCCGATTGTAGGCAGGATGACGGGCGGGCGGCGCAGCGCTGGTCGAGGCCACAGGCATCCAGCCAGGGTTTTCGCGGTTCGATACAGGTTTGACATTGACTTCATTCCAGCATCGTCAATACTCGTGGTGCGTCAGCGACATAACCCACCGGAGACCCGCGCCATGAGCCCATACCGTGCCCAGGATATCGACCAACGCCTCTCCGGATCTTCCGAGCTCAGGCGCAACGTACGCGAGCGTGACATCGTGGCGCGCGGCATCGCCACGCTGGGCGAGTGCGGCACCATGCCGGCGCTCGAGTACCTCAAGGCGCATGGCGTGCGCGCCCAGGTGATCGAACGCGTGCTGCTCGAACCCGAACGGCGCCGGGCGCTCGCCTGACCGGATCCGGCGCATCCGCCAGACCACAAAGTTGCCGCGAGATTTATTTGTGGTGCATACTGCGTGCGTCGGGGGCACAACGTGTAACCCCTTGATTTACAGCGGAAACGAGATTGCCTTCCCAATAGGCAAATTGTTGAAAGCCGCACGGGAGGCCGCGTCCAGCGTGTCAAGCCCCCGCTTTTCCACACACTTATTCACAGACTTTGTGGATATCCAAAAAACGCCTTGATTATCCGTGACTTGGCAGCGATTGCTGAGGTCATGCCTGATGTCATCCTTGACAACGCCTTGACGGCGGCGTCGGACGGCCGCATTTTCTTCTTGCGGCCCGTGACTGGATAAATGTACAGTATGGCATTTCCAGATTCCGTCCCATGTCCGCCGTCGCCGATCCGATCGCCAACCTGTCCGCCACCGACGACCCGTTCGCCAGCCTGAACCCCGAGCAGCGGGCAGCGGTCGAGCACGACGTCGGGCTTGACGCGCCGCGTCCGCTGCTGGTGGTGGCCGGCGCCGGTTCCGGCAAGACCAACACCCTGGCGCACCGGGTGGCGCGCCTGATCCAGTCGGGCGCCGATCCGCAGCGCATCCTGCTGCTGACGTTTTCGCGCCGCGCCGCCACCGAGATGACCCAGCGCGCCGGCGGCGTGCTGCACCGGCTGTTCGGGCTCAAGGGCAGCCAGGCGCCGGTCACGCTGCCCTGGGCCGGCACCTTCCACAGCATCGGCGCGCGCCTGCTGCGCGAGTTCGCCGGACGCATCGGCCTGGATGCCGGGTTCACGATCCACGACCGCGGCGACTCCGAAGACCTGATGGGCATGGTGCGCCACGAGATCGGCCTGAGCCAGCTCGACAAACGCTTTCCGCTGAAAGGCACCTGCCTGTCGATCTATTCGCGCGTGGTCAATGGCCGCGAGCCGCTCGACGCGGTGCTGCAGGCGTTCTTCCCCTGGTGCAGCGAGTGGGAAGCCCAGCTCAAGACCCTGTTCGGCGCCTATGTCGACGCCAAGCAGGAGCAGAACGTGCTCGACTACGACGACCTGCTGCTGTTCTGGGCCGAGATGGCGGCCGACCCGGTGCTGGGGCTTGAGCTCGGCGCGCTGTTCGACCACGTGCTGGTCGACGAATACCAGGACACCAACCGCCTGCAGGCGGCCATCGTCACCGGCATGAAGCCCGACGGCCGCGGCGTGATGGTCGTCGGCGACGATGCGCAATCGATCTATGGCTTTCGCGGCGCCACCGTGCGCAACATCCTCGACTTTCCGGCCCAGTTCTCGCAGCCGGCGCACCTGATCACGCTGGAGCGCAACTACCGCTCCACGCAGCCGATGCTGGACGCGTCGAACGCCGTGATCGGGGCCGCGCTGGAGCGCCACGCCAAGACCCTGTGGACCGACAAGGCCTCAAGCATCAAGCCGCAGCTGGTGTTGATTCCCGACGAAGCCGAGCAGGCGCGCTGGGTCTGCAACCGCATCCTCGAACAGCGCGAAACCGGCGTCGCACTCAAAAGCCAGGCGGTGCTGTTTCGCGCCGCCAGCCACAGCGCCGCGCTCGAACTCGAACTCATGCGTCGCAACATCCCCTTCGTCAAGTTCGGCGGCCTGAAATTCCTGGAAGCGGCCCACATCAAGGACGTGCTGGCCGTGCTGCGCTTCGCCCAGAACCCGAGCGGACGGCTGGCGGGTTTCCGCGCGCTGCAGCTGATTCCCGGCATCGGCCAGGCGACCGCCACCCGGCTGGTCGAGGCCGCAGGCAGCAGCGACGATCCGGCGGCGGCACTGGAAGGCTTCGCGGTGCCGGCGCGCTGCAAGACCGACTGGCAGGCATTCTGCGCGCTGTACCGGCGCCTGCGCACGCCCGGCCTGCGCTGGCCGATGGATCTCGAGCTGGCGCGCGAATGGTACCAGCCGCACCTGGAGCGCCTGCACGACGATGCGCAGGTGCGCGCGGCCGACCTCGACCAGCTGGTGGCGCTGTCCGGCGGCTATGGCAACCGCGAGAGCTTCCTGGCCGAGATCACGCTCGATCCGCCCGAAGCCACCAGCGACCGCGCCGGCGCGCCGCTGCTCGACGAAGACTACGTGATCCTGTCCACCATCCACTCGAGCAAGGGCCAGGAGTGGAACACGGTGCACGTATTGAACGTCGTCGACGGCTGCATGCCGTCCGACATGGCGACCGGCAGCCAGGACGACATCGAGGAAGAACGGCGCCTGCTCTACGTGGCCATGACGCGGGCGCGCGAGAACCTGCACCTGGTGGTGCCGAACCGCTTCTTCATCAAGCAGCAGTCGAGCATGGGCGACCGCCATGTGTATGCGACGCGCACGCGCTTCATTACCCCGGTCATGCTCAAGCATTTCGAGGAATGCGCCTGGCTCAGCGCCGACAAGCGCGAGCTGCGCACGCCCATGCCCGACAGCATCCGCATGATGGTGCGCGACCGCGCCCGGAACGCGTGGAAATGACGACAGATGCGGACAAATTGACGACTTATCCCCGGTGCCCCACTTTTGTAGGAGTTTGCCGTATGTGACATGGACGCGCAGAAGTGGTGCACGTGCAAGTGACTGATTTTACGGGGATATTTTTTTGCCTTTTGAACGGGCATTTTGTTGAAACCCGCATCAATGCTGCGCTTGCGACTTGTCAAGTGGCGCTTTTCCACACAGTTATCCACATTTCTTGTGGATAGACCCAAAGATCGAATGAAATCAGGTACTTGGCGTCGTCCGACCGCAGCGCCAGGTCGCGTCCTGGCCGCCCCGGGGATTGTCTGCGTCGGCGTGGGGCCGACCCGGCCATTGGAGGTGCGCCGCGCCGTCAGGCATGGGCTGTCATTGATGATTTGCAAGAAAATTCGCTAATATGTAAGTTATCGAACATACTTGATCGATAACTGCAGTTAACCTGTATCAAGCAATTCCAACAGAGTGGCCGACTTATCGCCCGGCCACGCGAGCTCCGCCGTCCTCGCGACGGCGAGGGCGGCGGGCTCCGCCCGCATGCCGCCTGCCGCGTCCCCATTTTCCAAAGGATCTCGCCTCATGTCATCAGTCACGGCGCCAGCGCACGCCGCCAATCCCGCCAATCCCGCCAACCCCACCCCTCCCGATACCAGGGAAAGCCGCTTCGTGTTCAAGGTCGCCATCGCCGCGACCATGGGCGCGCTGGCCTTCGGCTATGACACGGGCGTCATTTCGGGCGCCTTGCCGTTCCTCGGCCTGGCGCCCGCGCAGGGCGGTCTCGGCCTGACGCCGGTGACCGAGGGCATCGTCACCTCGTCGCTGGTGTTCGGCGCCGCGCTCGGTTCGCTGATGGCGGGCACGCTGTCGGACAAGTATGGCCGCCGTACGACGCTGATGGGCCTGTCGCTGGTGTTCATGATCGGGGTGCTCGGTTCGGTGCTGGCGCCGTCGGTGGCGGTGCTGGTGGCGATGCGCTTCATCCTCGGCATGGCGGTGGGCGGCGCCTCGTCCACGGTGCCGGTGTTCATTGCCGAGATGGCCGGCCCCAGCCGGCGCGCACGCCTGGTCAGCCAGAACGAGCTGATGATCGTGACCGGCCAGCTGGCGGCCTACGTGCTCAATGCGCTGCTGGCCTACCTGTCCGATTCCCCGCACGTCTGGCGCTACATGCTCGCCATCTCGGCGGTCCCGGCCGTCCTGCTGGGGCTGGGCATGATGCTGGTGCCGAAGTCGCCGCGCTGGCTTGCCGGCCAGGGCCGGATGGACGAGGCGCGCGCAGTGCTGGGACAGATCCGCTCGAGCGACAAGCAGATCGAGACCGAGATGGCGGAGATGACCCGGTTGAATACGATCGAGCGCGAGCAGGCGGGCTGCTCGGCCGTGCTCGGCACGCCGTGGATCCGCAAGCTGCTGTGGATCGGCATCGGCCTGGGCTTCACCGCCCAGTTCACCGGGATTAATGCCTTCATGTATTTCACCCCGATCATCCTGACCTCGACGGGCCTCGGCACCAATGCCGCACTGATCGCCACCATCGGCAACGGCGTGGTATCGGTGATCGCGACCTTGATCGGCATCTGGCTGATCGGCAAGCACGGCCGCCGGCCTATGCTGATGACCGGCCTGGGCGGCGTGATCCTGACCCAGGCCGCGCTCGGCATCGTGCTGACGTGGTTCCCGGACGGCCTGGCGCGCAGCTATGCGGCGCTCGCCTGCATCCTGTGCTTCCTGCTGTGCATGCAAATGCTGATCGCGCCGGTCTACTGGCTGCTGATGTCCGAACTGTTCCCGATGCACGTGCGCGGCGTGCTGACCGGCACCGCCGTGGCCTGCCAATGGGTGTTCAACGCCCTGGTCGCCTTGCTGTTCCCGATCGCGCTGGCGCAGTTCGGCAGCGCCACCTTCTTCGTGTTCGCAGCCATCAATATTGCCTCGCTGGCCTTCGTCGCGACCTGCGTGCCGGAAACGCGCGGCAAGTCGCTGGAAGGGCTGGAGCGCCACCTGGAGAAGACGCTGAGCGCAGGCGCCTGAGACGTCAGTCGGTCGAGCGCACCGCGAGCGCGAGCCGCTCGAGCTCGCGCATGAAACGCTCGCAGGCCACGCCCGGCGCCCAAGGCTCCCACGGCCGGCAATCGTAGTAGGCGGCAAGGGGATCCTCGGCCAGCACCCCGGCGCGGATCTTGAGGGTGCGCCGCACCTCCTCGCGCGACCAGCCGGCCACGTGCACGGCCTCGGTGGCCGCGGCCAGGCGGTCGGCGCGCTTGTGCGCCGCATGGCTGCGCGCGTCCCAGGCCGGCAGGCCATAGCGCAGGAATACCATGTGTTCGAGGCGCCGGGTCAGCGCGCGGAAGGCGTCGCCCAGGAAAGGCTTGATCACCGAGATCGCATCGAAGCCGAGCAGGCCTTCCTCGGCGTCGTGCAGCAGTTCGCGCAACTCTTCCAGCGGCGTGATCGCCGGGGCGGCGGCGCGGCGCAGCAGCATCACCGTGATCGAGTGCTGGGCCACCGACAGCGGCAACGGCCAGGCCGAGTGGCCGCCCCAGCGGTAGGTGCGGGCCAGGCCGAGCGCCAGGTCGGCGTCGTCCCAGTCGAAGGGTGTCGGGTCGAGCAGGTCGAGGCGGCGGCCGGATGGCATGCGGACCCAGGCGCGGGTCCGGTCTGGCGTGGACGGGATGGACATGTGGCGATTTTACACACCGGCCCGTCCATTCTCCGCATAATTGACGCAGGCAAACGCCGGACCGGCGCGCCCGCGTAAAGTGGAACGGATGCGCCGGGTCGGATGGCTTGGAGGAGGGGGCGATGGGAGCGGACACGACGATCGATTGCGACCTGCTGGTGGTCGGCGGCGGCATCAATGGCGCCGGCATTGCGCGCGACGCGGCCGGGCGCGGCCTGTCGGTGGTGCTGTGCGAAAAGGACGACCTGGGCGCGCATACCTCGTCCGCCTCCAGCAAGCTGATCCACGGTGGCCTGCGCTATCTCGAATACCGCGAATTCGGCCTGGTGCGCAAGGCGCTGGCCGAACGCGAGACCCTGCTCAGGAGCGCGCCGCACATCATGCGTCCGCTGCGCTTCGTGATGCCGCACGTGGCAGGCCAGCGCCCGGCCTGGCTGATCCGCGCCGGCCTGTTCCTCTATGACCGGCTGGCGCCGCGCGCCTTCCTGCCGGCGTCCAGCGCGATCGAGCTGGCCGGCCACCCCGCCGGCGCGCCGCTCAAGCCCGAGTTCACGCGCGCCTTCGCCTATTCCGACGGCTGGGTCGACGACGCCCGGCTGGTGGTGCTCAACGCCCTCGATGCCCACGAGCGCGGCGCGCGGGTGCTCACCCATGCCGCCTGCGCAGACGTGGTCCGGCGCGCCGCGCACTGGGAGGCCCGCATCGATGGGGGCGGCGCGCCCCTGACCGTGCGCGCGCGCGGCCTGGTCAACGCCGCCGGCCCGTGGGCGGCCCATTTCGCGCGCGGCGCCAACCGGGCGGCGCCGCACCGCGCGCTGCGCCTGGTCAAGGGCAGCCACATCGTCGTGCCGCGCCTGTTCGATCATGGCTGCGCCTACCTGTTCCAGCATGCGGATGGCCGGGTCGTGTTCGCCATTCCGTATGAAGAAGTTTTCACCCTGGTCGGCACCACCGACGTCGATTTCGCGGGCGACCCCGGCGCCGCCGCGATCGGCGAGGGCGAGACGCGCTACCTGTGCGCGCTGGTCAACCGTTACTTCAAGCGCCAGCTGGCCCCGAGCGACGTGGTGTGGAGTTATTCGGGCGTGCGCCCGCTGCTGGACGACGAGGCCGGCAAGGCGGCGGCGATCACGCGCGACTACTTCCTCGAACGCGACGCCAGCGGTCCGCCGCTGCTGTCGGTCTTCGGCGGCAAGATCACCACCTACCGCAAGCTGGCCGAGGAAGCCGTCGACTGGATCGCGCCGCTGCTGGGCGCGACGCCGACGGGAGCATGGACGGCGCGCGCCGTGCTGCCGGGCGGCGACCTGTTCGGGCCGCAGCCCGACAACCGCGGCGTGCTGGAATTCGACCGCTGGGTGGCGGCGCTGCAGCGGCGTGTCGCCTGGCTGCCCAAGCCGCTGGCGCTGCGCTATGCGCGCGCCTACGGCACACGGGTGGATGTCTTGCTGGATGGGTGCGGGGCGCTGGCCGATCTCGGCCTCGAGGTGGCCCCCGGCCTGTACGAGGCCGAGCTGCGCTACCTGATGGCGCACGAATGGGCCGCGTGCGCCCAGGACGTCCTGTGGCGCAGGGCCAAGCTGGGACTGCACCTGCGGCCGGGCGTGGCGGGCCGGATCGATGCCTGGATGGCCGCGCAGCGGCCAGCCGTCGTTATCGCGTAAGGTCAGCGCACCCGCTTGTACCAGGCCCCTTCCTCGAACAAGGGCTGGTAGTCGGCCGCGCCCGCTTCGCTCGCCGCCAGTTCGCGGTCGATCCCGAGCACCCCGAACAGGGCCAGGCTGTCGCGGAACAGGCGCAGCACCCGCTGGCGCAGCACCGGGCCGAAGTCGGGCAGGGCGCGGCAGCAGACGATCGCGTGGAACTCGTTGAACGAGCCGTCGGTCACCAGGCAGTATTGCAGCCAGGTGATGCGCTCGCGCAGCCGCGGCAGCAGGCGCGCGCGGCCGTCGCTGACCTCGAAGTAGTCCGCCAGCCGCCCCGTGCCGCCGCTGGCTTCGTAGCCGCGCTGGGCGTCCGCCAGTTGCGAGGCCGGCAGCGTGGCTTCGCGCGCCTCGAACAGCAGTTCGTCGCTGGCCAGGGTCGCGAACACTTCGGTGCGTCCGTACAGCTTTTCCTCGGCCAGCAGCACGGCCAGGGTCCAGGCCTCGCCCACGCCGCCCACCTCGGGCAGCCAGACCTTGGGCAGTGCCGTCGGCCGCAGGCTGTCGGCCAGCGCGCCGCGCTGGCGCCGCGCCCAGTCAGGGCGGTCGAACAGGGCGGCAGGCGGCACCGCCAGCGCGCGCACCACGCCCAGCGCCGCGCCGGGCGCGTGCAGCACCTGTTCCTGCAGCCGCGTGAGATTCGGCAAGGCGTGCAGGCGCGCCAGCTCCTGCAGCCGGCGGCGCAGGATGGCGCGCTCGTGGCTGCGGTAGTCGAGGCCGAAACGCTGGTACAGCGCTTCGAGCAGCAGATCGATCTCGAGCTCCGCCAGGCCGGTGTCGACCGGCACACCAGTCAGGGCATTCACCGCGGCCTCAGTGCAGCCAAACCCGCATCATCGACAGCAGCTGCGCCACGTCGACCGGCTTGGTGATGTAGTCCGAGGCGCCGGCCGCGATGCACTTGTCGCGGTCGCCCTTCATCGCCTTCGCGGTCAGGGTGATGATCGGCAGCGAGCGGAATTTCGGAATGCGGCGGATGGCCCGCATCGTGTCGTAGCCGTCCATCTCGGGCATCATGATGTCCATCAGGACGATCTCGATGCCCGGGTCCTTCTCGAGCACTTCGATGCCGTCGCGGCCGTTCTCGGCGAACAGTACCTGCATCTGCTGGCGCTCCAGCAGCGTCGACAGGGCGAAGATATTGCGCAGGTCGTCGTCGACGATCAGCACCTTGCGTCCGGCCAGGCCCGAGTCGAGGGCGTGGATCTCTTCCAGCATGCGCCGCTGGGTTTCGGGCAGGCTGGCCTGGGAACGGTGCAGGAACAGCGCCGTCTCGTCCAGCAGGCGCTCGGGCGAGCGCGCATCCTTGATCACGATGGTCTTGGCAAAGCGCTTGAGCTTCGTGACCTCCTTGCGGGTGAGCTCCTGGGCGGTGTAGATCACGATCGGCAGGTCGCGCAGGCGTTCGTAGCGGGCGATCTGCTCGAGCAGGTCGAAGCCCGAGATGTCGGGCAGGGTCAGGTCCAGCACCATGCAGTCGAAGTGCGAGGACTGCAGGGCCTCGAGCGCGGCGGCGCCATGGTCGACCGTCACCATATGGATGTCGTTGTTGCCGATCAGGGAAACGATCGCATCGCGCTGGGCCGGATCGTCCTCGACCACCAGCAGGCTGCGCTTGCCGCCCATCAGGAATTTCTGGATGCGCTTGAATTCCTCGTTCAGCGCCTCGCGCTCGACCGGCTTGTTGATGTACGAGATGGCGCCCTGGCGCAGCGCGCGTTCGCGCTCGCGCAGCGACGACATGACGTGCACCGGGATGTGGCGCGTGCTCGGGTCGCGTTTCAGGCGGTCGAGCACCGTGAAGCCGTCGATGTCCGGCAGGTCCAGGTCGAGCAGGATCGCCGACGGCAGGTAGTCGCGCGCCAGCGACAAGGTCGAATCGCCGCGGTGGGTCACGATCGCCTTGAAGTTTTTCTCGCGGGCGAATTCGAGCACCACCTTGGCGAAGCGCTCGTCGTCCTCGACGATCAGCACCGACGGGTCGCCCGGCGTCACCAGGCCGCGGTCGTCCAGCACGCTCGCGTACTCGACCACGGCGCCGCTCGGGTCGAGCAGGTCCGCCGTCAGCTCGAGGGTCGAGACTTCGCTGTTTTCCTGCAGCACCGGCACCAGCGGGGCCGGGACGCTCAACGGCGGCGCCAGGCGCGCCGGCTGCGGTTGGCGCGCCTGTTCATAGTTGATGAAGCCGGCGCGGTTGTACGGCAGGTAGAGCGTGAACACCGACCCGACGTTGACCGTCGACTCGACCCGGATTTCGCCGCCCAGCAGGCGCGCCAGTTCGCGCGAAATCGACAGGCCGAGACCCGTGCCGCCATACTTGCGGGCGGTCGAGCCGTCGGCCTGCTGGAAGGCTTCGAAGATCAGCTGCAGCTTGTCGGCGGGGATGCCCACGCCGGTGTCGTACACCGAAAACGCCAGCACCGCGTCGGCATGCTCGAGGTTCGGGTGATCCGCCGTCCAGCCGCTGGTCACCAGGCTGATTCCCAGCGAGACCTGGCCATGGCTGGTGAACTTGAAGGCGTTCGACAACAGGTTCTTCAGCACCTGCTGCAGGCGCGTGGTGTCGGTCATCACGGCCGTCGGCAGGTTCTCGGCCAGCTCGACCTGGAAGCCCAGGTGCTTGGCCTCGGCCATGTGGCGGAAGGTGCGGTCGACGTAGTTGCGCAGGTTCGAGAAGCGGTATTCCGACACGTCCAGCGTGACGGTGCCCGATTCGATCTTGGACAGGTCGAGAATGTCGTTAATCAGGGTCAGCAAGTCCGAACCCGACCCGTAGATCGTCTTCGCGAACTCCACCTGCTTGCCCGACAGATTGCCTTCCGGGTTGTCGGACAGCTGCTGGGCCAGGATCAGCAGCGAATTCAGTGGCGTCCTCAATTCGTGCGACATATTGGCCAAAAATTCCGACTTGTACTTCGAGGACAGCGCCAGCTGGGTCGCTTTTTCTTCCAGCGCCAGCTTGGCCTGCTCCACCTCGCGGTTCTTGCGCTCCACCTCGATGTTCTGCTCGGACAGCAGGCGCGCCTTCTCGCCCAGCTCCTGGTTCGTCTGCTGCAGTTCCTGCGCCAGCGACTGCGACTGGGTCAGCAGCGACTCGGTGCGGCTGTTGGCCTCGATCGTGTTCAGGACCACGCCGATCGATTCCATCAGCTGGTCGAGGAAGGACAGGTGGGTTTCGGTGAAGCGGTCGAGCGAGGCGATCTCGATGACGGCCTTGACCTGCTGCTCGAACAGGATCGGCAGCACCACGATATTGTTCGGCGGCGCCGAGCCCAGGCCCGAGGACACCACGATGTAGTCGCGCGGGACGTCGGTCAGCCAGATGCGGGTCTTCTCCAGCGCGCACTGGCCCACCAGGCCTTCGCCCGGCAGGAAGGAAGTCGGCAGCTTGCGGCTCGAGCGGTAGCCGTAGCTGGCGATCATGCGCAACCTGGCGTCGGTCTCTTGCGAGTCCATCATGTAGAACACGCCGTGGTGGGCCGAGACCAGCGGCGCCAGCTCCGACAGGATCAGCTTGGTCACCGCCTGCAGGTCGCGCTGGCCCTGCAGCAGTCGAGTGAAGCGCGCCAGGTTGGTCTTGAGCCAATCCTGCTGCGCGTTCTTTTGCGTGGTCTCCTTCAGGTTGCGGATCATCTCGTTGATGTTGTCCTTCAGGTAGGACACTTCGCCGCGCGCTTCCACCTGAATGGAGCGCGACAGGTCGCCGCGCGTCACCGCCGTCGCCACTTCGCCGATCGCGCGCATCTGGTTGGTGAGGTTCGCCGCCAGCTGGTTGACGTTTTCCGTCAAGTCCTTCCAGGTGCCGGCCACGCCCGACACGTTCGCCTGGCCGCCGAGTTTACCCTCGGTGCCGACCTCGCGCGCCACCCGGGTCACCTCCGAGGCGAACGAGGACAGCTGGTCCACCATGACGTTGATGGTGTCCTTCAGCTCGAGAATCTCGCCCTTCACGTCCACGGTGATCTTCTTGGACAGGTCGCCGCGCGCCACGGCGGTGGTCACCGCCGCGATATTGCGCACCTGGCCGGTCAGGTTGGAGGCCATGAAGTTGACGTTGTCGGTCAAGTCCTTCCAGGTGCCGCCGACGCCCGGCACGTAGGCCTGGCCGCCGAGTTTACCTTCGGTGCCGACCTCGCGCGCCACCCGCGTGACTTCCGACGCGAACGACGACAGCTGGTCGACCATCACGTTAATCGTGTTCTTCAGTTCCTGGATCTCGCCCTTGACGTCCACCGTGATCTTCTTGGACAGGTCGCCGTTCGCCACGGCGGTGGTCACTTCCGCGATATTACGCACCTGGGCGGTCAGGTTGCCCGCCATCGAGTTCACGCCGTCGGTCAAGTCCTTCCAGGTGCCGGCCACGCCCGGCACGTTGGCCTGGCCGCCGAGCTTACCTTCGGTACCGACCTCGCGCGCCACCCGCGTCACCTCGGACGCGAAGGAGTTCAGCTGGTCGACCATCACGTTGATGGTGTTCTTCAGCTCCAGAATTTCGCCTTTGACGTCCACCGTGATCTTCTTGGACAGGTCGCCGTTCGCCACCGCGGTGGTCACGTCGGCGATGTTACGCACCTGGCCGGTCAGGTTGCCCGCCATCGAGTTGACCGAGTCGGTCAAGTCCTTCCAGGTGCCGGCCACGCCTTTCACCACCGCCTGGCCGCCGAGTTTCCCCTCAGTGCCGACCTCGCGCGCCACCCGCGTCACCTCGGAGGCGAACGAGGACAGTTGGTCGACCATCACGTTGATGGTGTTCTTCAGCTCGAGAATCTCACCCTTCACGTCCACGGTAATTTTCTTGGATAGGTCGCCGTTCGCCACCGCGGTGGTCACCGCCGCGATATTGCGCACCTGGCCCGTCAGGTTCGAGGCCATGAAGTTGACGTTGTCGGTCAAGTCCTTCCAGGTGCCGGCCACGCCCGGCACATAGGCCTGGCCGCCGAGTTTACCCTCGGTGCCGACCTCGCGCGCCACCCGCGTCACTTCGGAGGCGAAGGAACGCAGCTGGTCCACCATCACGTTGATGGTGTCCTTCAGTTGCAGGATCTCGCCGCGCACGTCGACCGTGATCTTCTTGGACAGGTCGCCGTTGGCCACCGCGGTGGTCACTTCCGCGATATTACGCACCTGCGAGGTCAGGTTGCCGGCCATCGAGTTGACCGAGTCGGTCAAGTCCTTCCAGGTGCCGGCCACGCCCTTGACTTGCGCCTGGCCGCCCAGCTTGCCCTCGGTGCCGACCTCGCGCGCCACGCGCGTGACTTCGGACGAGAACGAGGACAGCTGCTCGACCATGGTGTTGGCCGTCATCGCCGCGCGCAGGTACTGGCCCTTGAGTGGATGGCCGTCGACTTCGAGGGCCATGGTCTGGGACAGGTCGCCTTTCGCCACCGCGCCGATCACGCGCGCCATCTCGGTGGTGGGGCGCACCAGGTCGTCGATCAGGGTGTTGACCGAGCTGATCATGGTGCTCCAGCCGCCCACCACGCCCGGCAGGTCGGCGCGCTGGGTCAGGTGGCCTTCGCGGCCGACCACCCGCGAGACTTCCGTGACGGTCTCGACCATCTTTTGCTTGGTCTCGATGATGTCGTTCAGGGTATCGGCGATCTTGCCGGACACGCCGGTCCAGTCGTCAGGCATGCGCACCGAGAAATCGCCTTTTTTCAGGGCCATCAATGTGGTGAGCAGCAGCTTGACGTCCAACTGTTCGCCCATATCGGTCATGGTGTTCATCGCCTGGATCCTCGTCCTGAAAGGAAGTCTGTCGGTTAGCCGGTTGAGCCGGCAAGAGTGTCGTTTTTACACACGCACGAGATACGATTCTATAGATCTAAGTCAAACCGCGAAACGGTATCTCGGCTAGTAAATACTTGCTAATCTGAAATTTGTTACAGGTAATTCGGCGGAGGGTAGCCGATTCCCCTCTAGCAGGGCGCACGATTGCAACTTTGTTGTGGTTAATGCACGACAACATGCATGTGAGATAGAAGTAAATATCTTGATTGTTAATTTCTGTGAATTTGTGAGCGGGGTGAACCATCTAGCATAGGGGTGTTACATCAAACTTTGCCCCATGATTGACACTGCCTTATTACTCGAGCTGATGCAGGCCAAGGATGCTTCCAAATGGAGCGCGTCCTTGTTCACCATTGCGCGGGGGCTGGGTTTCGACCCACCTCGTTATACACAACTCGTCAGTCTCCAAGTTCGCGTAGTGCTTGAAGGGTGAGAGCTGAGGCGCGCACGTCGCGCAGCCCTTCCCAGAGGGTCTTGGCACCAGGTTCGCCATCACCTTTTCGGCCCAAGAAGCCGCCCGCGCGGGCGATCAAGCGTATTACTTCGTTTAACGCCGGGTTGGGCTGGGGGCGTAATTTGTTGAGCAAGTAGGCGCCGCGTATCTCATCGGGATCAAAGAACAAGTGGGCATCCAGGTTCGGGCAGGTACGGCCCATGCGTACCAGATAGGCAATGCGCCAGGCTACGACCAAGTACAGCGCCAGTGCGCGCTCGATGCGCTCGATCGTGCCCAGCTGAAGTTCCTCGACCTTGCAGCCGTTCTTGAGCACATTGAACAGCATTTCAATTTCCCAGCGGGCGCGATACCAGTCGATCAATTCGGCCACCTCGGCCGCGCTGGTGGCGACCCGGTTCGTCAGCAGGCGCCATTCGATCGGCTTGACGCCGGCCGGAGCGCCGTGTTCACGCGCCACGATGCATGTGGCGGTCACCACCTTGCCCTTGCCCGCGTTCAGTTCGACCCGGCGTGCCCACAGCTGCTGGCGCACGATGCGCGCCTTGGCGCCCGGCCGCGCGGCCAGCGCGAACTCGATTTCCCCCAGCGGCGCGCCTTCCGTGGCATGCGGCCACAGCTTCTCGCTGTTGGGCAAGCAGCGGTTGTGCGCGGCGCGCACCAGCCAGTCCACCGGGCAGTCGAGCTGCTGCGCCCGCGCCATCAAGGGCAGCATGTCCGCCTCGCGGTCGGCCACATACACCAAGCGCGTGGCGGGCAGGCGCGGTGCCAGTTCCGCCAGTCTTTCGTAGCCTTCGATCCAGCGCAGGCTTTCCTTGGGGCCGCCGCGCTGGCCGTTGGTGTCGCGCAGCGCGCGCGCCCACATCCACACGTCCAGGATCCCCAGCGGCTCGCGCGCCGTCGTCACCGCGTAGGTGGGGTGGACGTACATGCCGCGCTGCGCTTCATAGCTGAGCGGTCCGAGGCCGCGCGCCTGCTGTCCGTTAAAGTCCAGTTCGGTCGTGTCCTGCAGACACAGCACCACCGACTGCTCGGCCATTCGCCGTTCCGTTTGCTGCCAGTGCGGCTCCAGGATTGCCCGCCAGTCGACGCCGTCATTGTCGAAGAAGCGATACGCGGCCATCGTCTCACCCCAGCCGTTACAGGCCTTTGGCACGCTCGCCGTCGGTGCCCCCGCCATTGTTTCCATCAGTGTCCTCGCTCGCCGGTTCAGGCGCGCGTCGCCCAGGTCGAGTTGCTCAAACTCCGAATCGGTCCATCCCTTCGATTTGCTCGCCAATTGCGCCACGCAAAAGACGAGAGTAAACGCGATTTTGCAAAGGTTTACAAGGGCGCTGGCAAGTCATTGAAAGTAAACGGGATTTTCAGCCGGCGTGGTGAGGCTGGCGGACTTGTGTATAACGAGGTGGTTTCGACCAGGTGCTGTTTGGCGTCGTCAATTCGCGCCATACCCGTTTCGAGTCGGCTTTCTTGCGCAGTAATTATTCCGCAGACTGGCGCGATCGCTACGACCGCAACGGCTTCGCCCATGTCGATCCGACCGTCGCCCATTGCCTGTCGAGCACGATCCCGATCGTGTGGGAGCCGGGCACGTTCGCCTCCGGCCCACAACAGGCCGGGCTCTACGAAGAGGCCAGCGCCCACGGCATCCGCAGCGGCGCGACCTTGCCGGTGCACGGGCCGCAGGGCGAGTTCGGGGTGATCAGTTTCGCGTCCGACGCGCGGCCCGACGCCGACGCCCGGCGCGCCATGACCGAGGCGCTGCCGATGCTGTCGCTGGTGCGCGACTACGCTTTCATTTCTTCCGGGCGCTTCCGCGAGGAAGAGACGCGACCGGAAGAGGCGCCGCGCCTGACGCGGCGCGAGCTGGAAGTGTTGCAGTGGGTGATGGCGGGCAAGTCGTCGTGGGAGGTCGCACGCATCACGGGCTGTTCCGAAGCCACCGTTAATTTTCACCTGGCGAATGTGCGTCAAAAATTTGACGTCAACACTCGCCAGCAGGCGGTGGTCAAGGCCATCGCCCTGGGGCTCATCACCCCTGAAGATCACCATCGCTGAGTTTGCCGTTCATGTACATGCGCAGAAGAATCGATACAGGCGCCGGGATCGCGAGACCGGTTTCAAAGCGGCTGCCGCTGGACTGGGTGACGCCGAAGCGGCCCCAGAATTTTTCCTGGCTTTCGCGCTTCGTGATGCGCAGCCGACGCAGTTCGTGCGGCGCCAGGCGTGCCGTGCCGGCGGCCTGGACCAGCTGGTTGGCCTGCAGTTCGGCTGCCAGTGCGTCGCACATCAGATCGTTTGCCATGGTCGTTCCTTTCGGGGTAGTGAATCGAATAATTCGGAAACTGCGTCGTTTCCAAAAGTATTGCACTGCCGATATTGCTCGCCACCTATCAATGCTGATAGTACCCAGCCTACCCGATTTGCATAACGCTTTAATGCGTAGTGCATATTTCTTGAACCGATTTTCTCAACGAGGAGGGGGTTGGCAATGAGCATGCAAATCACGATCGCGCCACGCCGCGCATTCGCATCGAAAGAGTTGTGGGAAATGCATACGCTGCGCGCGAAGGTATTCCGCGGGCGGCTGGGATGGGAAGTGCCGGTGCTGTCCGGCATGGAGATCGATGGTTACGACGCGCTCGAACCGCGTTACATGCTGATGCGCGACGGCGAGACGCTGCGCGGCTGCTGGCGCCTGCTGCCGACCGAAGGGCCGTACATGCTCAAGGATTCCTTCCCCCAGCTGCTCGACGGCCAGGAGCCGCCCAGCGACCCGCACATCTGGGAGCTGTCGCGCTTCGCGATCGAGACCGAGGGCGCCGGCGGCTACGGCTTCTCGGAGATGACGATGGAGTCGATCGAGGCCATCATCCGCCACGCTCACGAGCGCGGCCTGTCGCGCTACGTCACCGTCACCACCACCGCGATCGAGCGCATGCTGCGCCGGGCCGGCGTGGTCACCACCCGCATCGGGTCGCCGCAGGCGGTCGGGATCGAGACCGCGGTCGCGCTCTACGTGGAGATCGAGCCGACCTGGGAAGCGCTGTTCGCCAGGCGGCTGGCCTCCTGAGCGGATTTCAGGCCGCGTGCTCGCCCAGCTGTCGCAGCAGGAAGGTGTAGGTCAGCGCCACCATGCGCGCGGTCTGGGCGTTGTCGGCGGCGCCGGCATGGCCGCCTTCGGTGTTTTCCCAGTACAGCACGTCGTGTCCCTGGTCCAGCATGCGCGCCGCGATCTTGCGCGCATGCGCCGGATGGACGCGGTCGTCGCGGGTCGAGGTGGTGAACAGCACGCGCGGGTAGCG
Organism: Massilia timonae CCUG 45783; assembly: GCF_000315425.1. GTDB lineage: Bacteria > Pseudomonadota > Gammaproteobacteria > Burkholderiales > Burkholderiaceae_D > Telluria > Telluria timonae. Next base: position 910,943 of record NZ_JH992923.1, read on the forward strand.
CTGGCCGGGCCGCACGTTGTGGTACGGCGAGTAGCGGGCCAGGTAGGCCCAGTCCTCGGCATCGTCCGGGTCGCCGTACTCGCCCATCCACGAGGCGCCGGCCAGCAGCAGGTGGTAGCGCCGCATGTCCAGCAGCGGCACCTGGCACACCACGGCGCCGAACAGGTCGGGACGCTGGGTCAGCGCCGCGCCGACCAGCAGGCCGCCGTTGCTGCCGCCCATGATGCCCAGTTGTCGCGGCGTGGCGACGCCGCGCGCCACCAGGTCTTGGCCGACGGCGATGAAGTCGTCGAAAGCGCGCTGGCGATGCTGGCGCAGGGCCGCCTGGTGCCAGCGCGGGCCGAACTCGCCGCCGCCGCGGATATTGGCCAGCACATAGGTGCCACCCTGTTCGAGCCAGGCGGCGCCGGTCATGCCGCTGTAGAAGGGCTTGAGCGAGACCTCGAAGCCGCCGTAGCCGTACAGGAGGGTCGGACCGGAGGCGCCGGCGGCGCTGCCGCTGGGGGCGACGACGAAGTAGGGCACGAGGGTGCCGTCGCTGGAGGTCGCCGTGTGCTGGCTCACCTCGTACGGCCCGGCGTCGAAGAAGGCGGGCATCGCCTTGAGCGGCTCGCGCGCGTCGCTGCCGCTGCGCATCAGGTACAAGGTGGTCGGATGCAGGAAATCGGTCACGGTCAGGAAGTAGTCGTCCGAGTGGTCCGAGTCCAGGGCCGACACGCCCAGCGAACCGATGCCGGGCACGGCGACCTCGCGCCGGATCCAGCGCCCGTCTTCGCGCCGCAATTCGACGATGCGGTTCTTGACGTTGTCGAGCACCGTCAGCAGCAGGCTGCTGCGGGTGGCCGCCACGCCGTCCAGCGAGGTCATTGGTGTCGGCGTGAACAGCACCTCGAAGGCGCGGCTGCCCGCCACGAAGGCGTCGAAGCCGGTCGCCAGCAGGGCGCCCTGGGGGTAGGTCACGCCGTCGATGGTCCAGTCCGAGCGCAGCTCGATCACGAGCTGGTCGCGCAGGGCGAAGGCGCTGGCGTCGAGCGGCTTGTCGATCCTGAGCAGCCGGTCGCCGCGCCGCCAGAACAGTTCGCTCGTATAGAAATCGATCTGGCGCAGCACGAAGGCGCGTTCCCAGCCGGGGCTGTTGTCCTGGTAGCCGGACGCCGCCATGTCGCCAGGGGCCGCCTCGTACACGGTGGTGGCCGCCGCCAGCGGCGTGCCGCGCTTCCATTCCTTGACGATGCGCGGATAGCCCGATTCGCTCAGGCTGCCGGGGCCGAAGTCGGTGCCGACGAACAGGGTGTCGCGGTCGATCCAGGACACGTCGCTCTTCGCCTCGGGCAGGGTGAAGCCGTCGGCCACGAAGCCGGGCAGCGTCAGGTCGAACTCGCGCACCACCCTGGCGTCGCCGCCGCCGCGCGACAGCAGGACCAGGCAGCGCGCGGCGTCGGGCTCGAGCCAGGACACGCCGGCCCAGACCCAGTTCTCGTCCTCAGTGAGCGCCAGCGCATCGAGGTCGAGCACCGTTTCCCAGTCGGGGGCATTCTTGCGGTACTCGTCGAGCGTGGTGCGGCGCCAGACGCCGCGCACGTGGTCCGCGTCGCGCCAGAAATTGTAGCACCAGCCGCCATGCACGCCGACGTAGGGAATCTTGTCGCTCGAATCGAGGATGCCTTTCAAGCGTTGGCAGAGCGGCGCGAAGCGCGGATCGGCCTGGAGCTCGGCTTCGGTGGCCGCGTTGCGCGCGTCGACCCAGGCGCGCGCTTCGTCGGTGTCGATCTGTTCCAGCCACAGCCAGGGATCGTCGTGGTGTTGCATGCTGTCCTCATCAGTATCACGCCGGCGCGGCGCGCCGATATACTAGCAATTTTACGTGGCGGGCACCGCCCGCCAGGGGAAGCATGAAGCGCTTGACCATGCCAGGAATCGACGTCATCGAAGCGGCTTGCATGCGCCTTGGCCGGCCGTTGGTGCTGTGGGGCGGCGGCGTCGCGCTGGCGCTGGCGGTCGGCCTGCTGCTGCATGCGGTCGCCGACGCCTCGATCGAGGAAGAGGCGCGCGGCCGCTTCGGAAACGCGGCGCAGGCGGCGCGCGAACGGATCGACGCGTCGCTCGCCTCGTATGGCCGCGCCGTGCGTTCGCTGGCGGCGCTGCATGCGGCGGGCGACGGCAACGCCGTGCCCGACCGGGCGTCCTTCCACCGTTATGTCGCCGCGCTCGACATCGCGCGCAACTATCCGGCCATCGAAGGGGTGACGTACGCCGCCCACGTGCCCGAAGTCCAGCGCGAGCGCTTCGTCGCCGCGGTGCGCGCCGATCGCAGCGTCGACGCCCGCGGCTACCCGGACTTCGCGATTTTTCCCGCCGGGCGCCGTCCCTGGTACGAGGTGATCGCCTACCAGTATCCGGTCGACCAGCCCAGCCGCCGGCTCGGCTTCGACATGGCCGGCAGGCCGGCCGTCGCCCGCGCCCTGGAGCAGGCGCGCGACAACGGCGGCATCAGCGCCTCGGGGCAGCCGGTGTTCCTGCGCGACCCCACGCCGCACTATGCCCTCGGCATGCGCATGCCGGTCTATCGCGGCGGCGTGACCCCGCCGAGCCTGGAAGGGCGGCGCGCGGCCTACCTGGGCTCGTTCGGCATCGCCTTTTCGGTGCCGGCGCTGGTCGACAATGCGCTCGCCGCATCGGCCGGGGCGCCGCCGTCGGTCAGCGTGTATGGCGCGAACCGCGATGCGGGAGGGGGCGAGTTGCTGCTGCATGGGCCCGACGTGCGGCGCACGCCGTTCGACCCGGGCGACTACTTCACGACCGTGCTGGACGTGGATTTCGCCGGCAGCCGGTGGACGGCGCATTTCGCCACGCCCAAGCGCGCCATGCTCCATGGCGCCGATCTCTGGATACCGGTGGCGGCGCTGCCCTTCGGCTTCGCCGCGACCCTGCTGGTATACGGACTGTTCCTGGCCCAGTACCGCTCGCGCCGCGCCGCCGACGAGCAGCGCCTGCTGCTCGACACGGTGCTCGACAACCTGGACGCCGAGGTCTACCTGAAGGACGCGCTGCGCCGCATCCGCTACCTCAACGCCAAGGGCGCTTCGCGCCTCGGGCGGCCGGCGGCGGAGCTGATCGGCCGGCGCGACGTCGAGGCCATGGACCGCGCCCTGGCCGACGCCGCCTGGGAGCTGGATCGCGCGGTGCTGCACGACGGCCGCAGCAGCAGCGCCCAGGTGGCGCAGTCGGCGCCGGGCGGCGCGGCGCGCCAGCTGTGGACGGTGCGGGTGCCGATGCAGGTCGACGAGGAGCCGGCGGTGCTGTGCGTGGCGACCGACGTCACCGAGCTGCACCGCCTGAAGGCGCGCGCCGACGCCGCCAGCAAGGCCAAGAGCGACTTCCTGTCGAACATGAGCCACGAGATCCGCACCCCGATGAACAGCATCATCGGCATGACCCACCTGGCGCTGCAGGCCGCGCCCGACGCGCGCCAGCGCGACTACCTCGAAAAGATCTACCACTCGGGCCAGCACCTGCTGGGCATCATCAACGACATCCTCGATTTCTCCAAGATCGAGGCCGGCATGCTGGAACTGTCGCGCGTGTGCTTCATGCTCGACGCCCTGCTGCGCAACGTCGAGGCCCAGCTGGGCACCGCGGCCGTGGCCAAGGGCGTGGGCTTCGACATCGAGATCGATCCGGTCCTGATGCGGCCCCTGTGCGGCGACTCGCTGCGGCTGGAACAGGTGCTGCTCAATTTCGCCGGCAATGCCGTCAAATTCTCCGAGCGCGGCCGGATCACGCTGCGCGCGCGCCTGGCGCGCGCCTTCGGCCCTGAAGTGCTGGTGCGCTTCGAGGTCGAAGACCGCGGCATCGGCATCGACGCCGCCGCGCTGCCCCACCTGTTCACGCCGTTCCAGCAGGCCGACCAGTCGGCCACCCGGCGCCATGGCGGCACCGGCCTGGGCCTGGCCATCAGCCGCCAGCTGGCCGAGCTGATGGGCGGCGAGGTCGGGGTGTCCAGCATCCTGGGCGAGGGCAGCACCTTCTGGTTCACGGCGCGCCTGGCCCTGGACGATGCCGCCGGCGGGCGAGCGGGGACCATGCTCGGAGCCGGCCTGGGCGCCGCGCCGGCCGCGGCCCAGGCGCGCCTGGACGACTGCGCGGTGCTGCTGGTGGAGGACAATCCCTTCAACCAGCAGGTCGCGCGCGAGTTGCTGGAACAGTCCGGCGCCGCGGTCGAGGTGGCGAACAACGGCGAGGAGGCGCTGGCGGCGATGGCGGTCAAACGCTTCGATTGCGTGCTGATGGACGTACAGATGCCGGTGATGGACGGGCTGGAAGCGACCCGCCGCATCCGCCGCGATCCCGCCTTGCGTGACACCCTGGTGGTGGCGATGACGGCCAATGCCGGCGTCGACGACCGCGCGCGCTGCCTGGCCGCCGGCATGAACGAATTCCTGGCCAAGCCGGTGGTGCCGGAACTGCTGGCCGCCACCATCGCGCGCTGCCTGGGCCGCGCCACGGCGCCGGTGGCCGACGTCGCGATCGCGAGGGCGCCAGGATCCGTCAGCGGCGCGGGGCCGGGCGGGCAGGGAGAAGTGCTCGACCTGGCCAGCCTGGCCAACACGGCCGGCGGCGACACCGAACGGATGCGTAAATATGTGTTCCTGTTCCTCGATACCGCGCGCGAGAACCTGGCCGGGATCGAGACCGCCCTGGCCGGGGGCGACCTGACCCATACCGCAAGCCTGGCGCACCAGCTCAAGTCGGCGGCGCGCGCGATCGGCGCCGCCAGCTTCGGCGCCATCTGCGAAGACCTGGAGGCGCAACCGAAGCGGGCGCCGCGCATGGGCGCGGCCGGCACCGCCCAGGCCAGGGCGCTGGCGGCGCGCCTGCGCGCACTATTGATCCGGATCGAACGCGAAGTCTCGACCCAGTTCGGCAGCCGGGACGGCGAGGTGCGCTGAGCGCGCAAGCGCCCGCGGGCCTACCGCGAGCGGACCAAACACGGTATGCTGTGGACCCGACCGTTCGAGCTTCACGCATGCCTTCCCCGATCACCCCCGGCCTCCTGATCCTTCATGGCAACCAGATGGAGCTGCTGCGCAGCGCCGTGTTCGACTGGCTGCGCAACCATCCGCTCGGCCCCCTCGAAGAAGAGATATTCCTGGTGCAGTCGAATGGCGTGGCCGAATGGCTCAAGATCGCGCTGGCCGAGGAGATCGGCGTGTGCGCCGCCACCCGGGTGGCGCTGCCGGCGCGCTTCATGTGGGAAGCCTATCGCGGCATGCTGGGCCGCGAGCGGGTGCCGACCCGGGCGCCGTTCGACAAGGATCCGCTCACCTGGCGCCTGATGCGCCTGTTGCCCACGCTGTTGCAAGAGGACGGCTATGAGCCGCTGGCGCGCTTCCTGGCCGACGGCGACGCCGAGCGCCGCCTGCAACTGGCCGAGCGCGTGGCCGACCTGTACGACCAGTACCAGGTCTACCGCGCCGACTGGCTGGCCGATTGGGCCGAGGGCCGCGACCAGCTGCGCCGCGCGGTGGGCGACCCGCTGCCACTGGCGCCCGAGCAACGCTGGCAAGCCTGCCTGTGGCGCGCCGTGCACGCCAGCCTGGACGAATCGCAGCGCCACAGCGGACGCGCGACCATCCACCGCCAATTCCTGGCCGCGATCGAGTCCGGCCAGGCGCCTGCCAGCCGCCTGCCGCGCCGCGTGGTGCTGTTCGGGATGTCGACCCTGCCGTACCAGACCCTGCAGGCGATCGCGGCGCTGTCGCGCCACACGCAAGTGCTGTTCGCGGTGCCGAACCCGTGCCGCTTCTATTGGGGCGACATCATCGACGGCCGCGACCTGCTCAGGGCCGCGCGCCGCCGCCAGCCGCAGCGGGGCGGCGTCGACCTGGGCGCGATCCCGATCGAGGAGCTGCATGCGCACAGCCATCCGCTGCTGGCGAGCTGGGGGCGCCAGGGGCGCGACTTCGTGCGCATGCTGGACGAATTCGACACCCAGGACCGGAGCGACGAAGAGACTGCGCCGCTGAAGGTCGACCTGTTCGCCGACGACGACGGCGCGACCTTGCTGGGGCAGGTCCAGGCCGCGGTGCGCGACCTGCTGCCGCTGTCCGAGCATCCGCGCGTGCCCCCGACGCCGGATGACCGCTCGATCGAATTCCACGTCACCCACAGCGTGCAGCGCGAGGTCGAGGTCCTGCACGACCAGCTGCTGTCGTGGTTCGCGCAAGACCCGAGCCTGCGGCCGCGCGACGTGGTGGTGATGGTGCCCGACATCGACGCCTTTTCGCCGGCGATCCACGCCGTGTTCGACCAGCATCGCCAGAAGGACTTGCGCCGCATCCCGTTCGAGATCGGCGACATGCGCGACCGCAGCGTCAACCCGCTGCTGGTGTCGCTCGAATGGCTGCTGCGCCTGCCGCAGCAGCGCTGCCGCCAGAGCGAGGTGCGCGACCTGCTGGACGTGCCGGCCGTGGCGCGCCGTTTCGGCCTGGGCGACGACGACCTGGCCATCCTGGGCCGCTGGATCGAAGGCGCCGGCGTGCGCTGGGGCCTCGACCACGAGCACCGCACCGGCCTGGGCCTGGGCATGGCGGGCGAACAGAATGCCTGGATCTTCGGCGTGCGGCGCATGCTGCTCGGCTACGCCAGCGGCGCCGGCGCCAGCTTCGCCGACATCGAGCCCTATGCCGAGGTCGGCGGGCTGGATGCGGCGCTGGCCGGCGCGCTGGCGCAGCTGGTCGATTGCCTGCTGAACTGGCGCGCCCAGCTCGACACGCCGCGCACGCCGGCCGCCTGGGGCGAGGCGGCGCGCGCGATGCTGTCGTGCTTCTATGCCGCCAGCGATGAAGCCGACCGCCTCACCCTGCAAAGCCTGAACGAAGGCCTGCAATGCTGGCTCGAGACCTGCGCTGCGGCCGGCTTCGATGAACCGGTGCCGCTGGGCGTGCTGCGCGAAGCCTGGATGAACGAACTCGACCAGCCGACCCTGAACCACCAGTTCGTCTCGGGCGGCGTGACCTTCTGCACCCTGATGCCGATGCGCGCGGTGCCGTTTCGCGTGGTGTGCCTGCTGGGCATGAACGACGGCGACTTCCCGCGCCGCGCGCGCCAGTCCGACTTCGACCTGCTGGCGCTGCCCGGCATGGCGCGTCCGGGCGACCGTTCGCGCCGCGACGACGACCGTTACCTGATGTTAGAGGCCCTGCTGGCGGCGCGCGACAAGTTCTACGTCAGCTGGGTGGGCCGCAACGTGCGCGACAACAGCGAGCAGCCGCCGTCGGTGCTGGTGTCGCAGCTGCGCGACTATCTCGCCGACGGCTGGAGCCTGGACTTGCATGGCCTGACGACCGAACACGCGCTGCAGCCATTCAGCCGCGTCTATTTCCAGCAGGGCGGCCTGTTGACCTATGCCGGCGAATGGCGCCTGGCCCACGGCGCCGAGCAGCTGGAAGGGGGCGACGCCTTGCCGCCTTTCGAGCTGGAGGCCGACTTCGTGCTCAAGCTGGGCGAGCTGGCCAGCTTCCTGCGCCAGCCGGCGCGCTTCTTCTTCCGCCGCCGCCTGGGCGTGGTGTTCGCCGACGCCGCCCAGGTGGGAGAAGACGAGGAACCGTTCGCGCTCGACGCGCTCGAACGCTACCAGATCGAGGACCACCTGCTGGACGACAGCGGCGAGCCCGAACAGCTGCACGAGGTGCGCGCCACGCTTGCCACGCGCGCCGAGCGGCTGGCGCGCGAGGGCGTGCTGCCGATCGGCCTGATGGGCCGCCTGTGGCAGGAGCAGCTGGTCGAAAGCCTGGCGCCGGTGCGCACCGAGTGGCTGCGCCTGGGCGCGCGCTTCCCGGAGGCAGCCCCCAAGCAGGCGCTCAGCCTGGATCTGGACGGCATCGTGCTCGACGACTGGATCGACCGCCTCAGGAGCGACGGCGTCGAGACCGCCTGGCTGATGCAGCTGTCCTCGAAGGTTCTTGACCGCAACGGCCGTCCGCGCGGCGACAAGCTGATCGCTCCGTGGCTGCGTCAACTGGGGAGTAGCGCGGCCGGCCATCCGGTGGCTGGCTACCTGGTCGCGCGCGACGCCGTGCTCGAGATGGCGCCGCTGGCCCAGGAGGAGTCGCTGCAGGTCCTGCGCGACCTGGTGCGGCTGTGGCGCGCCAACCTGGACGCGCCGCTGCCGGTGGCCTGCCGCACCGCGCTGGCGCAGCTGGCCGAGGGCGACCCGCGCGCCACCTATGACGGCGGCTTCGAGCTCCGTGGCGAAGTCGACGACCTGTGCCTGGCGCGCCTGTGGCCCAGCTTCGAGGCGCTGTGCGAGTCGCGACACGCCTGCGGCGGCTGGCCCGAGCTGGCCGAACAATTGTATGGACCGCTGGCGCGCTGGATGGATGGCGCCGTCACGGTCAAGGAGTTGTCCGCATGAGCAGCAAACTCGAAGCGATCCGGTTCCCGCTGCACGGCTCGCGCCTGATCGAGGCGTCGGCCGGCACCGGCAAGACCTGGACCATCGCCGCCCTCTACGTGCGCCTGGTGCTCGGCCACGGTGGCGACGATGCCTTCGTGCGCCCCTTGCTGCCGTCCGAAATCCTGGTGATGACCTTCACCCGCGCGGCCACGCGCGAACTTTCCAACCGCGTGCGCGAGCGGCTGGTGCAGGCGGCGGCTTACTTTCGCGGCGAAGCGCACGAACAGGATGCCTACCTGGACGAACTGGCCGAAGCCTATGCGCCGGGCAGCGAACGCAGCATCGCCGCCCACCGCCTGATGCTGGCCGCCGAGACGATGGACGAGGCGGCGATCTTCACCATCGACGCCTGGTGCCAGCGCATGCTGCGCGAGCACGCCTTCGACAGCGGCAGCCTGTTCGACGAAGAACTGGTGAGCGACGAGCGCATGCTGTTCGAGGACGCCGCCCACGATTACTGGCGCCAGCACGTCTATCCGCTCGGCGCGCAGAACCTGGCCATCGTGCTGGATACCTGGAGCGACGTCGAGGCGCTCAAGGGCAGCGTGCGCGAACTGGTGCAGCGCGGGCCGCTGCTGGGCGAAGTGGCGCGCGAGCCGCTGGGCAAGCAGGTGGCGCGCCTGGCCCAGGCCCAGCGCGAGGAGCTGGCGCGCCTCAAGCACGGCTGGGTCGAACGCGCCGACGCGATGGAGCGCTGGATCGCCGGCCACCGCGAACGTGCGCCCAAATGCTTCAACGGCAACAAGATGCGCGCCGATTCGCTGGTCAAGTGGTTCGAGGCGCTGCGCGCCTGGGCCACGGACCCGGCGCGGCACATGCCGGACCTGAGCGACACCGCCTGGAAACGCCTGACGCCGGACGGCATCGTGGACGCCTTCAGCAAGGACTTCAGCGCCGAGGTCCCGGACTGCTTCGACGGCACCGCCGCACTGCAGGAAGCCTTGGGCGCGATCGATCCGATTGCCCATGCGCTGCTGCGCCACGCCGCCGGCCATATCGGCGCGCGCATGCAGGAACTCAAGCGCCGCAACCGCCAGTTCGGCTTTGCCGACATGCTCGAACGCCTCAAGCTGGCGCTCGAAGGCGAGAACGGCGCGGCGCTGCGCGAACGCATCGTGCAGCAGTATCCGGTGGCCATGGTCGACGAATTCCAGGACACCTCGCCCGACCAGTACCGCATCTTCGACCTGCTGTACCGGGTAGGCGCCAACGATCCGCAGCAGGGGCTGTTCCTGATCGGCGACCCCAAGCAGTCGATCTATGGCTTCCGCGGCGCCGACATCCACAGCTACCTGTCGGCGCGGCGCGCCACCACCGGACGCCACTACCAGCTCGACACCAATTACCGCTCGACGGCGGCGCTGGTGGGGGCGGTCAATGCGCTGTTCCTGCACGCCGAAGGTGGCGACGGCCGCACCGGCCATGCGCAAGCGGCGTTCCGCTTCCGGCGCGGCGACGACAATCCCCTGCCGTTCGAGGCGGTCAAGGCGCGCGGCCACAGGGAGCGCCTGGTTGGCGTCGAGAGCGACGGCGAGATCGAGGCCATGTCCGTGTGCACCACCTGCGACGACCTCAAGGCCGAGGACTACCGCAGCTTCTTCGCCCACCACTGCGCCGAGCACATCGTGCGCCTGCTGAACGACGAGCGGGTCGGCTTCCGGGATGAGCAAGACGGTGGTTTCCGGCGCCTGATGCCGGCCGATATCGCGATCCTGGTGCGCGACCGGCGCGAGGCGGCCGCGGTGCGCCAGGCGCTGGTGCGGCGCAAGGTGGCCAGCGTCTACCTGTCCGACAAGGATTCGGTGGTCGAGAGCGAGGAGGCGGCCGACATGCTGCGCTGGCTGTACGCGGTCGCCAATCCGCTGGACGGCGCTCTCGCGCGGGCCGCCTTCGCCACCCGCACCGCGGGCCTGCCGATGGGCGAACTGGCGCGGCTGTCGAGCGACGAGCTGGCGTGGGAGCGGCGCGTCGAGCAACTGAAAGCCCTGCACGGCGCCTGGCAGCGCCGCGGCGTGCTGGCCATGCTGCGCACCTTCATCCACGAACTGGGGCTGCCGGCGCGCCTGCTGGGCGAGCCGGGCGGCGAACGGCGCCTGACCAATCTGCTGCACCTGGCCGAACTGCTGCAAGAGGCCAGCGCCCAGCTCGAGGGCGAGCAGGCCCTGATCCGCTGGTTCGCCGAGCAGATCGAGGGCCTGGGCGCCGGCGGCGACGAGCGCGTGCTGCGCCTGGAAAGCGACGCCGAGCTGGTCAAGGTGGTGACGGTGCACAAGTCGAAGGGCCTCGAGTATCCGCTGGTCTACCTGCCGTTCGCGGTGACCGCGCGCGCGACCAACCGCCGCAACCGCGCCTTCTTCGAATACGTGGACGATGCGGGCAGCCGCCGCCTCGACCTGGCGCTGTCCGACGAAGCGCTGGAGGCGGTCGACCGCGCCCGCATCGAGGAAGACCTGCGCCTGCTGTACGTGGCCCTGACCCGGGCGCGCCACTTCCTGTGGCTGGGCGCGGCGGCGGTGGCCGGCACGCGCAAGGGCGAGAACCGGCTGCACGAATCGGCGCTCGGCTATCTGCTGGCCGGCGGCGCGCCGATCCCGGCCGACGGTTTGCGCGCTCGCTTCGAGGCGGTGGCCGGCGCGGGGGGAGGCATCGCCTTGCGCGAACTGGAGCGCGAGGACGGCGTCACCATGCTGGCGCGCCAGGATGCGCGTCCCGCGCTGCTGGACGCGCCGGTGTACCGCGCCGACTTCGAGAAGGATTGGTCGATCGGCTCGTTCACATCGCTGACCCGGCATGCGGTGGCGCCGCCGCCGACGCCGATGCGGGCCCAGGAACAGACCCTGCTCGAGGAAGCGCCGCAGGCGCCGCTGCCGCCGCGCATCGACGACGTCGCCTGGCACCGCTTCCCGCGCGGCTCGGTGCCGGGCAACTTCATGCACGAGCAGCTCGAATGGCTGGCGCGCGAGGGTTTCGACTGCCTCGACCAGCCGCATTGCGAGACGCGGCTGGTGCAGCGCATCGAGCGCGCCGGCTGGAGCAACCGGCTCGAGGACGCGCTGACATGGCTGCGCGCGATCGTCGATACGCCGCTGCCGCCGCTGGGCGCCGCGCTGCGCGCGCTGCAGGGCGTGCTGCCCGAGATGGAATTCTGGTTCCCCAGCGAGCGCCTGGCGCTGCCCGCGCTGGACGCGCTGTGCCGCGCGCACCTGTTGAACGGCATCGAACGGCCGGTGCTGCCCGAGCGCGACCTGCACGGCATGCTCAAGGGCTTCGCCGACCTGGTGTTCGAGCACGAGGGGCGTTACTGGGTGCTCGACTACAAGACCAATGCGCTGGGGCCGAACGACGCCGCCTACAGCCAGGCGGCGATGGAGGCCGGCATGGCCGAGCACCGCTACGAGATCCAGGGCAGCATCTACCTGCTGGCGCTGCACCGCCTGCTGCGCGCGCGCCTGGGCGAAGCCTACGAGCCCGAAGTCCAGCTGGGCGGCGCGATCTTCATGTTCCTGCGCGGGATCGCCAACCCGGACACGCGCGGCTGCTGCGTGCTGGCGCCCGACCTGGAACTGCTGGACAAACTGGAACGATTGCTGGACAAGGAAAAGCATGGGCAAGACTGAACCGCATATCGACGCCCTGTGGCATGAGATCGGCAATCTGACCGAGGCCGGCGAGCTGCGCCGCCTGTCGAGCGCCTTCGCGCGCTTCATCGCCGAGCTGGGCGCCGCCCCGCCGCCGCTGGTGCTGGCGGCGGCGATCCTGTCCGAGCTGGAGGGCCATGGCCACAGCTGCGTCCAGCTGTCCGACCTGGCCGCCAGCCCGGCGGCCCTGCTGGGCTGGAGCGAGGAGCAATGGGCGCAGCTGGCGGCGGCCGCGGCGCCGCTGCCGCGCGGCGTGGCGGGCTGGAGGAAGCTGCTGGCCAGCTGCGAGCAGGTGTGGGTGCGCGAAGAATTCGACTACGACCAGCCGCTGGTGCTGGACGGCGAGCGCCTGTACCTGCGCCGCTATTGGCGCGACGAGACCCAGGTGGCGCGCGCCGTGCGCGAACGCGCCGAGGCGACCCACCCGGTGGACGCGCGCCTGGTGCGGTCCTGGCTCGACAAATTGTTCGTGGCGGCGCCGGGCGCCGGGCAGCCCGACTGGCAAAAGCTGGCCTGCGCCGTGGCCCTGCGCGGTTCGGTCGCGATCATCACGGGCGGCCCCGGCACCGGCAAGACCTATACGGTGGCGCGCCTGCTGGCGCTCCTGTTCGCGACCGCGCCGGATGCCGCACGCCAGCGCGTGGCCCTGGCCGCGCCGACCGGCAAGGCGGCCGCGCGCCTGAAGCAGTCGATCGACAAGGCGCTGGGCGAGCTGGCCGACCGCGTCGGCGCCGAGCTGCCTCTGCGCGAGCTGACCGCGCGCATGGGCGCCGCGCGCACCCTGCACAGCCTGCTCGGGGCGCGGCCCGACACCCGCGCCTTCGCCCACCACCGCGGCAATCCGCTCGACGTCGACGTGCTGATCGTCGACGAAGCCTCGATGGTGCACCTGGAGATGATGGCCAGCCTGCTCGACGCGCTGCCGCCGGGCGCCACGCTGATCCTGCTGGGCGACAAGGACCAGCTGGCCTCGGTGGAGGCGGGCGCCGTGCTGGGCGACCTGTGCCACGATGCGCAGAGCGGCAACTACGACGCCGACACCATCGCCTATGTGCGGGCGGCGAGCGGCGAGGCGATTCCGGCGGAATATGCGGGCGAGGGCGGGGCGCTGGCCCAGCAGACCGTGATGCTGCGCCACAGCCGCCGTTTCGGCGGTCCGATCGGCCAACTGGCGCTGGCGGTCAATGCCGGCGACAGGGCGCGCGCCGAGGAAGTCCTGCGCGCCAGCCTCGATGGCGTGCGCTGGATCGAGCACGCGCAACCATCCCAGTTGCTGCAACTGGCCCATGCCGGATACGCGCCTTATCTCGCACTGCTCAAGGGCGGCGCGGCGAGCGACGAGGACTGGGTGCGCCAGGTGCTGCAGAGCTTCGAGACCTTCCGCATCCTGTGCGCGGTGCGCGACGGCGAGTGGGGCGTGTCGGGCCTGAACGAGGCGATCGAAAAGCGCCTGGAGGCGGGCGGCCTGCTGCGCCGCGGCGCCGAATGGTATGTGGGGCGGCCGGTGATGGTCACCCGCAACGACTATTCGACCGGCGTGTTCAATGGCGACATCGGCGTGACCCTGCCTGATCCGGCGCGTCCGGGCGCGCAACGCGTCTACTTCCTGGAGGGCGACAAGGTGCGCAGCGTGCTGGCCACGCGCCTGCGCAATGTGGAGACGGCGTTCGCGATGACGGTGCATAAATCGCAGGGTTCGGAATTTCGCCACACGGTGCTGGCGCTGCCGCGCGAGGTCAATGCCATCCTGACGCGTGAGCTGGTGTACACCGGCATCACGCGCGCCAGCCGCGAATTCACGCTGGTGACCCCGAGCGGCGAGGTGCTGCGCGAGGCGATCGCCAGCCGCACCCACCGCACCAGCGGGCTGCGCGAGCTGGTGGCGTAATCAGGGAACGCGCAATGACGAAGGGGCCTCGCGGCCCCTTTTGTCATTGCATCGATGATCTCAGTCGCGGCGCTTGCGTGTCGTCTTGACCTTGGCCTTGACGCGTTTCTTGGTCACCTTGGCCTTCGAGGCTTTCGACTTGGCGCGGGCCTTGGCCTTGGAACTGCCGGCGCTGGCCTTGATGCGCGGGCCGCTAGCTGCGCGCGCCACCCGGCTCACCGGCTCGTCGCCGGTGATGAAGCGGCGGATGTTCAGCGCGTCCATGATGCGCGCCGACGAGGCGCCGGCGTTCAGCAGCACCAGGGTCGCCTTCTTGCCGGCGGCGGTGATGTTCATGATCAGGCAGCGGCCGGCTTCGTTGGTGAAGCCGGTCTTGGACAGGCCGACGTCCCAGCCCTTGGCGCCGACCAGGCGATTGGTGTTACGGAAATTCACGTCGCGGCCCTTGATGTCGAAGACATCCGTGGTCTCGGTTGTCATGCGCACGATCTCGGGATACCGGGTCGAGGCCTTGGCCATCTTGACCAGGTCGCCGGCAGTGGAGCGATTGTGCGGAGACAGTCCGGTCGGCTCTTCGATCACGGTGTGGGCCATGCCCAGCTGCCGGGTTTTGTTGCGCACGGCGGTCTTGAAGGCGTCATTGCCACCAGGGAAGGTGCGGGCCAGGGCGGCGGCGGCGCGATTGTCCGAAGACATCAGGGCAAGGTGGAGCGCATCGCGGCGCGTCAGTTTGGCGCCGACAGCCACGCGCGAGCTGCTGTACTTGAGGCGGTCGACGTCCGCGCTGTCGATCTCGATCGTCTCGTCCATGTCGAGCTTGGCATCGAGCACCACCATCGCCGTCATCAGCTTGGTGAGCGACGCGATCGGCATCACGGTATCGGCATTCTTCTCAAGCAGGATCTTGCCGGTGTCGTCTTCCACCACGAGCACCGATTGCGAACCGAACGGCACGGCGAATGCCGCAGCCGAAAAGGTCATCAGGACCGTTGCGAACAGTTTCTTGATCATTCTTTGTCTGGAATCTGGGGTTGAGGTTGAACGTCGGGGCGCCGGGCGGCGCAGATCAACATCTATCTCTAGAGCAACTAGAGTAAGGACAATATCATCCATCCCAGCTGCATGTCTATGGCGCACGAGCAAATTCCCCTATGGGAAGCCATTTTTTGTCGGAAATGTGACGCTGGCGATTCGCAAGATTAACAACTCATGTCACATAGAAATGTCGAGTGACTAATTGCTGTGCATATCAAACAAAACAGCCCTGCGCGCGGCAGGGCTGTTCGATTTCGAGCGGTTGTTACTTGGCCTGGTAGATCTTGTCGAATTCGCCGCCGTCGTTGAAGTGGCGTTTCTGGGCCGCGCTCCAGCCGCCGAACACCTCGTCCACGGTGAACAGGCTGATCGGCTTGTAGTTGGCCGCGTACTTCTTCATCACCGCTTCCGAGCGCACCCGCATGAAGTGCTTGGCGCCGATTTCCTGGCCCGCCGGCGAGTACAGGAAGTTCAGGTAGGCGGTAGCCGGCTGGCGGATCTTGAGGCGGTCGACCACCTTGTCGACCACGGCCACCGGCGACTCGGCCAGGATCGACGTGCTCGGGTAGACGACTTCGAAATCATTGCCGAATTCCTGGCGCACCATGCTCACTTCGTTCTCGAAGGTCACCAGCACGTCGCCGATCTGGCGCTGGGTGAAGGTGGTGGTCGCGGCGCGGCCACCGCCGTCCAGGATCGGCACGTTCTTGAAGATCCTGGCGACCAGGTCGCGCGCCTGCGCTTCGTTGCCGCCTTTCTTGATCACCGAGCCCCAGGCCGCCAGGTAGGTATAGCGGCCGTTGCCGGCGGTCTTGGGATTCGGGATGACGACGCCCACGCCCGGACGCGCCAGGTCTTGCCAGTCGCGCACCTGCTTCGGGTTGCCCTTGCGCACCAGGAACACCATGGTCGAGTAATACGGCGCTGCATTGTTCGGGAACTTCTTGGCCCAGTCTTTTGCCACCAGGCCACGGTCGGCCAGCATGTCGATGTCGTTGGCCTGGTTCATCGTCACCACCGACGCCGCCAGGCCATCGGCCACGGCGCGCGCCTGCTTGCTCGAGCCGCCGTGCGATTGCTTGATGGTGACGGTCTGGCCGGTCTGCTGCTTGTACGAGGCGATGAAGGCCGGATTGACTTCCTTGTACAGCTCGCGGGCGACGTCGTAGGACACGTTCAGCAGTTCGACATTGGCGGCGCTGGCGTGGAGTGGCAGCGCAGCGCCGGCGGCCAGGACCAGGGCCGTCAGGGAGCGGCGCAGCGCGTTCGGAGTGGTGTTGCGCATGGTTGTTTCTCGCTTTGAAAGTGATAGTGACAGAGTGCATGTTCCTTAATCCGTGCGGGGAACGGAACGATAGTTTCGTCATATCCTTATACGGTGGTCACGTTTGACCGTGCCGCCAGCAGGGTCTCTTACTTTAGGTGTATAGTCGAGGTCGTGCGATGCCCCGTCATCGTTCGTTCATGTCCGTTTCCAAGTAGATGATTGATGTCCACGCGTATTGAAATCCGCAGGGCTGTCCCTGACGATGCAACGGCTGCCTGCAATCTGCTGCGCCGTTCGATCGAAGAGGGCTGCCGCGCCGACCACCAGGACCAGCCGGGCGTGCTCGGCGCCTGGCTCGGCAACAAGACGCCGGCCAACGTCGTCACCTGGTTTTTCTCGCCCACCAATTATGCGGTGGTCGCCGAGAGCGAAGGCGAACTGGTCGGCCTGACCCTGTTGACGCAGGCCGGCAAGGTGGCGCTGTGTTACGTGTTGCCGGACGCCTTGCGCTGCGGCGTCGGCCGGGCGCTGCTGGAAGCGGTGGAACAGCAGGCGCGCGCCTGGAACATCAGCAAGCTGCACCTGCACAGTCCGGCGGGCGCGAGCCTGTTCTTCGAGCGTCACGGCTATATGAATGCCGGGAAGGAAAAAGCCTGCTTCGGCCTCGAATGCGACCTGCTCTGGAAGCGCCTGGACGGCGCCTGCGATACGGCGGCGCGCAAGCGCTTCTGCAACTGCGGCGAGTAAGACGACGGCCACCACCTCCTGCATGATGCGAACGCGTGGAGGATTCGGCCCAGTGGACCAAATCGCGAGCCGTCCACCCCACGCAACAAATCGATAACATCTGCACGCTTCGTGCACTCTTCTGCATGCTTGTCGGATACGCTATAGTACGCGCTATCGCAATTGTCGAGTAACGGATCCGCCCCATGGCTTCACGCAGAGATTTCCTTCACCATAGTGCCCGCCTGGCCGCGCTGGGCGCACTCGGCGCGCCGCTGGCCGCCGTCGCCACCGACCTCCAACCGCCTCCCGACCTGTTCGATTCGCAAGCGCTGGACCTGGATTTCTGGGTCAAGCCGCGCACCCTGTCCGTGACCCGTCCGGCCAGCGGCGAACGCGCCAGCGTGCTGTACTGGAAGGATGGCGAAGTCATCGATTCCGCCTACGAGCAGCTGTGCCACCTGCTGCGCGACGTGAACGGCAAGGCCACCGCGAAGATCGATCCCAAGCTGCTCGAGATGCTGTGGAGCACCCAGGCCTTCATCGCCCGCTACGGCTTGCTGCAGCCGCTCGAGATCCTGTCCGGCTACCGCTCGCCGGAATCGAACAAGCGGTTGCGCGAGGCGGGCATCCCGGCCGCGCGCCAGTCGCTGCACATGGTGGGCAAGGCGGCCGACATCCGCATCGCCGGCCTGAACGAAGAAGTGCTCGGCGGCCTGATCAAGAGCTTCCGCGGCGGCGGGGTCGGCTACTACTACCGCTCCGGCCCGCGCGGCGGCTGGATCCACGCGGATACCGGTCTCGAGCGTACCTGGAAGGGGTGATCCGCAGCTTGGTTCGTGACACCGCCGATGCGTGCGAAGGTGTCCGGTAACTTGGGATAGTATGGTTGTCAAGTGCCGGGGCAGGACGCCCCGGCTGTCCCACGTCTTTCCAAGGAGGCTGTGATGGCAACAATCAACGCACCAACCATGGACCGCCGGTCCATCCCCGACCGCCGCGTCAACGTCCACGCGCGCGAGCGTTCGGCCATGTCCGCCGTCGACTATATCGCGATGGCGCTCCTGATCATCGGTGGCCTCAACTGGGCCATGGTCGGCCTGTTCGACGTCGACATGGTCGCCACGCTGTTCGGTCCCGACACCGCGCTGACCCGCATCGTCTATGTGGTGGTGGGCCTGGCCGCGCTGTATTCGATCTATACCACGGCCAAGATGGCCAGCAGCAAGCGGCACTGAATGCCGATCCGGCCCGTGCGCATCGGCTTGATTTCCGACACGCACGGGCTGCTGCGGCCGCAGGCGCTCGATTTCCTGCGCGGCAGCGACCACATCCTCCACGCCGGCGACGTCGTCGGCGCGGCCATCCTCGACCAGCTTGCCGGGCTGGCGCCGTTGACCGCCGTGCGCGGCAATAACGACCACGGCGACTGGGCGCACGCCTTGCCCGAGAGCGTCACCGTCACCCTGGGCGGCGTCGTCATCCACATGCTGCACGACCTCAAGGAACTCGCCATCGATCCGGCCGTGGAAGGCGTGCGCGTGGTTGTGACCGGCCATTCGCACAAGCCCGCCTGCGAAGAACGCGGCGGCGTGCTCTATGTAAATCCCGGTAGCGCTGGACGCCGACGCTTCACGTTGCCGGTGTCGATCGGTGAAGTGTTGATCGGGGATGGACAGGTGGCGGCGAGGTTGATTACGCTTGACGTGACTTAATTCACCCGGCTCCCGTTCATGAAGACTTTTTGAGGCGGGGCGGGCGAAGATCAACCTGGCTTGATCTCATCGGTGGCAGAAATCTCTTTGACATGAATGTCGATCCAAATGTCGATTAGATCGTGGTCGTCGGGCGTGCCGCCTCTCACGCGTATGTGCGCTCCGGTTGGCACGCCATCACGCGTCTCAAGTCTGCGCCCGTTGCCTGATTCGATCTTCACGTCCTTGATCAACGTCGCAAGGGCGTGATAGAGGGCATCCACGGCATTGATGCGATGCTGATCCAGAGGCAAGTCACTCATGGCCGTGGCTTCGCCGCTGAATTCGGATGGTTGCAGCGCCGCTGTAATAGCCGCCACCAGGAAGCCGAAAATGACGAGGCCAATCACCGCGTTCATCATCGCGATGATCTTGCCGACATCGGATGTCGGATGGATGTCTCCGAAGCCCACGGTAGTGACGTTGATGACTGTGAAGTACAAGCTATCCAGGAATGGTCTCCCTGGCATTTCAAGCAACCAGTAGAGGATGGTGCTGAAGGCGATGTAGGCGCCAACACCGGCCGCAATCATGAAGATGATCGGTCGGTTGGCTTTCAGATCTTCGGCGATGCCGTCCACTGGCTGCACCTTAAGTTCGAGTATCCTGCTGTTGTCCATTTGGTTCCTCTTCTCCGTAAAAAATGTTCCGGACTCGGTCCGATGAACAGATCGGCGAAACGTTCCCTTCATGCCCATTGATGAACACGGACATCAACCCGTCGGCGGAATCATGACTCAACTCGGTTGGTGATATGAGAATAGCAGCTGGTTAGCTGAGAAAACTCTCGAATAATCGTACGCGACGGAAATTTGACTGTTGCATACGCAGCCGGTTGCAGCCCAAGGAAGCATTCGCAGGATCGGGCGCGGGCGCCCGAAATCCCTTAAGATAGGGGCCGTTTCTTCAACCGCGCAGCAGATGACCCTCCCGTCCGACCAACCCCGTTTCAAACCCCGCCCCTGGACGCCCCTCGAGACGCCGCAGGACGTCGAACTCTGGATCGACGAACACAATGCCGCGATGCAGGAGCTGATCCGGCCGCAAGAGACCGGCGTCGGCATCTGTTTTAATCTGGCCGAAGGCGGCACGGTGCACATGCAGACGACCGAAGACGCGATCGTGCTCGACGTCGACGATGACGCCGCGTGGATCGCGCCGCTGATCATGGCCGCCACCGGCGCCGAGCAGCCGCGCGGCCACTATTGGCTGCTGCCGGACGACCGGCTGGTGCAGCTGATCCTCGGCCTGTCGATGCTGGTGCAGAGCACGACGCTGGTGACGGGCCACAATTTCGGGTCTGCCGGCCGCCGCGTCTGGTAAAAACTCAGTAGGGCAGGCCGGTCACTCCCAGCCGCAGCTGCCACACGGCGCCGGCGCCGGTGATGTACAGGGTCTTGCCGTCGGCGCCGCCGAAGGCCACGTTGGTGACGTTGGCGTCGGTCCGGATCGTCGCCAGTTCGCGGCCCTGCGGGGTGAACACGCGCACGCGCTTCGCTCCATGCTCCGTCACGTACAGGTTGCCGTGGCAGTCGAGCGTCATGCCGTCGCCATTCTCGATGCCACGGATGACATCGTGGCCTTTTTGCGGCACGCCGTCCCGGATCGGGTAGGCGCGCACCGCGCCGTCGCTCGCGTTCACGTACAACGTGTCGCCGTTCAGCGAGAGCGCGATCCCGTTCGGATTCTTGCGCGTGCCGTCGACCAGCGTCACGGCGCCATCGGGCGCGATGCGGTAGATGCCGGTCACCGGCTGGCCGCCGGGCGCCGCGGCCTTCTGGTAATCCGGGTCGGTGAAGTAGATCGTGCCGTCGGCCGCGATCGCGATGTCGTTCGGCGAATTGAAGACTTGTCCCCCGTAGCGCGTGGCCACGTCCGTACGTTGGCCGGTTGCGATGTCATAGCGCGACATGGCCTTGTGCTTGTGGGTGGCGGCGACCAGCGCGCCGCCGGCGTCGACCGCCAGGCCGTTGCTGCCGGCATCCTCGAGCGCCGTGCTCACCGCGCCGTCAGGCGAGAACTTGCGCACGCGCGAAGGAAAACCCTCGCTGAAGCCGAAGTCCGAGAAGTACAGCGCATCCCTGATCCATACCGGTCCCTCGTACAGGCCCGGCTCGCTGCGCGACGGCTTGATCGCGGCGATCCGTTCGGCCTTCAGTTCGCCCGACGGCGGCTTGCCGCTGCAGCTGGTCGCCGCGGCAGCTGCCGGCACGGCGAGCGCTACGCTGGCCGCGAGCAGGGCGCGCACGAGGTGGGTGTAGCGGAATGGATGGGATCGGTTCATCAATATGGTCTCCTTGTGCATGCTGGTTGGTGCGCTGTGTTAACGCTACCATTTCAATCGAATCAATTGTATCCTTACTAAGGAAGCGATGGTAACCCGCCGCGTCGCCGGATCGGCACGGCATTCGAACGAAACATTCTGCAAGGAGACCTGAATGATCGACCTGAATCGGCGCGGCCTGGTCATGGCCGCGGGGGGTGTGCTGGCGGCCGGCGCGGTGGGCATGCCGGCCTGGGCCAATCCCGAACGCAAGCTGGGCTATGCGATCGTCGGCCTGGGCGGTTATGGACTGGGCCGCATCACCCCCCAGTTCAAGGAGTGCCGGCACAGCCGCCTGGTGGCGCTGGTCAGCGGCGATCCGGCCAAGGCGAAGAAGGTGGCTGCGGAGTATGGCGTGCCCGAACGCGGCATCTACGATTACCAGAACTACGACAGCATCCGCGACAATCCCGATATCGACATCGTCTACATCTGCCTGCCCGTCTTCATGCATGCCGAGTACACGATCCGCGCCGCCCAGGCCGGCAAGCACGTGATGTGCGAAAAGCCGATGGCGGTCAGCGTGGCCGAATGCGAGCAGATGATCGCCGCCTGCCGCAAGGCCGGCAAGAAGCTGATGCTGGGCTATCGATCGCGCTTCGAGCCGCACAACGTCGAGGCGATCCGCCAGGCGCGCAGCGGGGCCATCGGCAAGCTGCGTTACTTCCGCTCCGAACACGGTTTCGTCGCGCGTGACCCGAACACCTGGCGCATGAAGAAGGCGCAATCGGGCGGCGGTTCGCTGATGGACATCGGCATCTATGCTTTGCAGGCGGCGCGCTACATGACGGGCGAGGAGCCGGTTGCCGTGTTCGCCAAGGAAACCACCGACCGCAGCGACCCGCGCTTCCGGGAGGTCGAAGACATGATCGACTTCCAGCTCGAATTCCCGTCCGGCGTCATCGGTTCGTGCATGTCGATGTACAGCGCCAACCGCAACCAGTTTGTGCTGATGGGCGACAAGGGACGGATCGAGCTGGAGCCCGCCACCGCCTATAGCGGCCAGCGCATGTGGGTCGGCGGCGAGCGCAGCGACAAGACACTGGTCACGCCGCCACCGGGACCGTATGCCAACCAGTGGGTCGGCCAGCTCGACCATATGGCGCAATGCGTGAAGGAAAACCGCGAGACCATCGTGCCGGGAGAAGAGGGCTTGCGCGACATCCGCATCATCGAGGCCGTTTACCGTTCAGCGCGCGAACAGAAGCGAATCGGCCTAAGCGGCTAGCCACCGGTGCTGTTTATCGGTTATAAAGTGCCATTGACCGTAGTGCAGGGTAAATGTCGATGTACGAGGTAGTATCAAAGGAGCGGCGGCGCCGGTGCGTGATTGGCGTAGTAGCGGCGGCATTGGCCGCCATCCTGCTGCCGGCTGCGCATGGCGCCGACCTGATGAGCCAGGCCAGGGCCCGCGGCGTCCTGCGCATCGCCGTCGAGGGCACGTATCCGCCCTTTAATTTCAAGGATCCGAAAAGCGGCCACCTGACCGGCTACGACGTCGAGGTCGCGCGCCTGGTCGCCACCGGGCTGAAACTCAGGCCACAGTTCGTGTTCACCGAATGGAGCGCCATCCTGCCGGCCGTGGCGTCTGGCAAGGTCGACGCCGCCATCAGCCAGGTGATCATCACCCCCGAGCGCGAGCAGGCCTTCGACTTCTCGGTGCCCTACACCTATTCGAGCTTCCAGCTGATCGTGCGCAAGAACGAACGCGCCACCTACCGCAGGCTGGATGACCTCAAGGGCCGCAAGCTGGGCGTGCGCCAGGGCAGCGTGTTCGAGCAGCAGGCGAAGGAAGTGAACGGGATCGAGGTCAGGAGTTACCCGGCCGTGCCTGAGAACCTGCAAGACCTCGCCTTCGGCCGCATCGATGCCTCGCTCGACGACAGCCTGATGGTGAGCTACCTGTTGAAGAATTCGGCGCTGCCGATCAAGGCCGGGCCACGGGTCGGCAAGGATGCGCGCATCGGCGTCGCCATGCGCAAGGGCAATCCGCGATTCAAGGCGGCGGTCGACAAGATACTGAATGAAGCGCGCGCCGACGGCACGCTGCGCCGGCTGTCCGTCAAGTGGTTCGGCGTCGACGCCAGCAGCGCCACGCGCTAGTGGCGACCGACGTACACGATAACAGGCGCGGCCCGCGTCGCGGGCCGCGCCATGCGTGGTCGATGCCACGTCAACGGTTGTTGTCCTGCTTGCCGTCCCAGCCGCTCGTCTGGTCCATTTGCCGGGACGCGTTGCCCAGCGACCCACGGTGACGACTGTCGAGGTCGGCGTTCAGGTCGTCCAGTGCCGGGGTTCCGCCCGAGGCATGCTGGCCGCCTTTCTGCTGGCTCTGCCGTTGTCCACCGGCGCTTTGCTGGTTGCCGCCGGCTTGCTGCTGACTGCCTTGTTGCTGGATAGTGCTGTCTTGCTGCAGGCCGGCATCTTGCTGGTTCCCGGCACTCTGTCGATTACCGGCACTCTGGCCGGCGCGGCTTGCCGCCGATCCCATCTCGTCCAGCTCTGGGTAGCTCGGCGCTTTATCGCTATGTCCTTTGTTTTCACCCATATACGACTCCTGGCACTGGTGTCTGGAAGACCCATGCTACGCCGATGGACGTCTCCGCCAATCAGAGGATTGATGGAGGCTTCGTAGGATTTGTCAGACAAAGTCAGCAGTGAGCAGGGGAGTCAATGCGCCGCCGGGATGATTTCCTGCCGGCGCAGGAAGGCCTGGATCTCGCCGAAGATGGCGACCTGCTGCTCGAGGCTGAAACCGCCATGGCCGCCGCCCTCGACCGTATGCAGCACATTGCTCACACCCGCCTTGTCGAGCGCGCTTTTCAGGCGCACGCCGTGGGCATACGGCACCAGCTTGTCGGCGTCGCCGTGGATCGTGAACACGGCCGGTCCGCCGCGGCGCACATGGCTCAGCGGCGACAATTCCCTGGCCAGCGCGGCGCGCCCAGGCAGGCTGCCGAACCAGCCCACCGCATACGAGCGGATGTTGGGGCCTTGCAGCATGTCGGCCACGTCGGTGATGCCGTACCAGTTGACGACGGCCTTGACCTTCGGCGCGGCGTTCTTGTATGGCCCGCTCCAGCTCCCTTCGGTGAAGGCGCACTGATTCGCGAAGGGCGAGTCGGCGGGGATCATGGCCGTGGCCAGCGCCAGGTGGCCGCCGGCCGAATCGCCGGTGGTGACCACCCGCTCCAGGTCGAAGCGGTAACGCTCGGCATTGCGGCCCACCCATTGCAGCGCGCACAGCGTGTCTTCGACGGCGGCCGGGGCCAGCGCCACATTGGCCAGGCGGTACTGGACGTTGACGACGGCAAAGCCCATCTGCAGATAGGGCAGGGCGGCCAGCGCGCGGCTTTCGCGGTTCCCTGCCACCCAGCCGCCGCCATGGAAGTTCAGCACCACCGGCAGGCGGGCAGTGCTGTCGCGCCAGGGACGATAGACATCGAGCTTGAGTTCCTGCCCGCTCGCGCGCAGGTAGGTGATGTTCGGCTCGACCGCCATCTCGTGGCTGAGCAGGACGGCGGTGTGGAATGGACCTTGCGCAGCGGAGTCCGGCGCAGCGCCGTCCTGGGCCAGGCTGGACGCGCAAGTGAAAGCCGCGGCCAGCAGGCAGGCGACCTTCACGGCATGCAATCGGTGGTGCAGCGTGATGGTCGCCATGGGCGCTCCTTACATGTTTGGATAGTTGGGGCCGCCGCCACCCTCGGGCGTGACCCAGACGATGTTCTGGGTCGGATCCTTGATGTCGCAGGTCTTGCAGTGCACGCAGTTCTGGGCATTGATCTGCAGGCGGTCGCCGCCATCCTCGCGCTTGACGAACTCGTACACCCCGGCCGGACAGTAACGCTGTTCCGGGCCGGCATACCTGGCCAGGTTGACGTCGACCGGCACGCTCGGATTCTTGAGCGTCAGGTGGATCGGCTCGTCCTCTCGGTGGTTGGTGTTCGAGATGAACACCGACGACAGCTTGTCGAAGGTCAGCTTGCCATCCGGCTTCGGATAGGCGATCGGCTTGTAGTGCGAAGCCGGCTTCAGGCATTCGTGGTCGGCGTGCCGGTGGTGCAGGGTCCATGGCGCCTTGCCGCGGAACACGATCTGGTCGATGCCGGTCATGATCGTGCCCAGGACCAGGCCCTTGCTCATCCATGGCTTGAAGTTGCGCGCGATGTGCAGCTCTTCGTGCAGCCACGATTGTTCGAAGGCGGCCGGGAAGGCGCTCAGCTCGTCGCTCGAGCGGCCTTCGCCCAGCGCCGCGAAGGCGGCTTCGGCCGCCAGCATGCCGGTCTTGAGCGCGGCGTGGCTGCCCTTGATGCGGCTGGTGTTCAGGAAGCCGGCGTCGCAGCCGATGAGCGCACCGCCCGGGAACACGGTCTTCGGCAACGATTGCAGACCCCCGGCGGTGATGGCGCGCGCGCCATACGAGATGCGCTTGCCGCCTTCGAAGAAGCCGCGGATGTCCGGGTGGGTTTTATAGCGCTGGAATTCCTCGTACGGCGACAGGTAGGGGTTCTGGTAACCCAGCCCCACCACATAGCCGACCGCGACCAGGTTGTTTTCCAGGTGGTACAGGAAAGAGCCGCCATAGGTGTCGTTCGGCAGCGGCCAGCCGGCCGTGTGGATCACCAGGCCCGGCTGGTGCTTGGCCGGGTCGATTTCCCACAGCTCCTTGATGCCGATGCCATAGGTTTGCGGGTCCTTGCCCTTGTTCAGGTCATACTTCGCCATCAGCTGGCGGCCGAGGTGGCCGCGCGAACCCTCGGCGAAGAAGGTGTATTTGGCGTGCAGTTCCATGCCGAGCTGGAAGTCTCCGCCCGGCTCGCCCTCGCGGTTGACGCCCATATTGCCGGTGGCCACGCCCTTGACCGAGCCGTCCTCGTGGTACAGGATCTCGGCCGCCGGGAAGCCGGGGAAGATTTCCACGCCCAGGCTCTCGGCCTGCTGGCCCAGCCAGCGCACGACGTTGGCGAGCGAGACGATGTAGTTGCCGTGGTTTTTCAGCGCCGGCGGAATGGCGAACACGGGCGTCGAGAACGACTTGGTTTCGGTCAGGAACATGACACGGTCTTCCGTGACCGGCGTATTCAGCGGCGCGCCTTTTTCCTTCCAGTCAGGAATCAGTTCGTTCAGCGCACGCGGATCCATCACCGCGCCCGACAGGATGTGGGCGCCCAGCTCGCCGCCTTTTTCCAAGACGCAGACCGATACTTCCTGGCCTTTTTCTGCAGCCAGCTGCTTGAGCCGGATCGCCGCCGCCAGGCCGGCGGGGCCGCCGCCGACGATCACGACGTCGTATTCCATGGCTTCGCGCGGTCCGTATTGTTCGAGGAGGTTGGTTGTCTCTGTCATGGTTGTTGGTGTGCTCTCAGTGAGGCAATCTTGAAAATAGCACGAGTGTGCGGGTTTTTGTTGTCGAATGCAACTTGGGCGCCATTGTAAAGGCAATATTAGATGAGGCAATCTAATACTGGACATTTGTGGGATCATTATGCTTTCGCAATCAGAACCTGACAGAAGGGTTCTTGGCCGGCACGACAGCATTGGGGAGCGGGACGTGGGAATTGAAGTCAATTTCGAAGGAAAGATTGCATTGGTCACCGGCGCGTCGAGCGGACTCGGCGCGCGCTTCGCGAAGGCGCTGGCCGGGGCCGGGGCCCAGGTCGTCCTGGCCTCGCGCCGGGTCGAGCGCCTGAAGGAATTGCGCGCCGAGATCGAGGCCGACGGCGGGGCGGCGCACGTGGTGCGCCTCGACGTGACCGACCTGGGCAGCATCAAGGCGGCGATCGCGCACGCCGAGACCGAGGCCGGCCCGATCGATATCCTGGTCAACAACTCCGGCGTCTCGTCGACCCAGCGTCTGCTCGATGTCGGCGAAGACGACTATGGCTATATCATGGACACCAATCTGCGCGGGGCCTTCTTCATGGCCCAGCAGACGGCCAAGCGCATGATCGCGCGCGCCAAGGGCGACCCGCGCAAGCAGCACCGCATCGTCAACATCGCCTCGGTCGCGGGCCTGCGGGTGTTGCCGCGCATCGGCGTGTATTGCATGAGCAAGGCCGGCGTGGTGCAGATGACCAAGGCGATGGCGGTGGAGTGGGGCAAATACGGGATCAACGTGAACGCGATCTGTCCCGGCTACATCGCCACCGATTCGAACGAGGATTATTTCGACACCGAGCCGGGCCGCAAGCTGATCGAGATGTTGCCGCGCAAGCGGCCGGGAAAGCCGGAAGACCTCGACGGGCTGCTGCTGCTGCTGGCGGCGGAAGAAGCCCATTTCATCAATGGCGCCATCATCACGGCCGATGACGGGATGACGGCGCAATAATTTTTTGGGAAGCAGAGACAGGGAATGAGTAGCAAGAAGTTGGTTCACACCATGCGCATGCCGATTCGCTGGGGCGATATGGACGCCATGGGGCATGTCAACAACACGAATTATTTCCGCTATATCGAGTCGGCCCGCATCGCCTGGCTGGAACAGGTGGGCGGCCTACCGGATTCGCGCGACGAAGGACCGGTGATCGTCAATGCCTCGATGAATTTTCTCAAGCAATTGACCTATCCCGGCGATATCGAGGTGCGCACCTTCGTGGCGCCGCCGGGACGCTCGAGCGTCGAGGTGTCGCACGAAATCCGCCTGATCGGGGCGGACGGCGAACCGGGCGACCTGCATGCCGACGGCGTGGCCAAGGTGGTGTGGGTCGACTTCAAGCTCGGCAAGTCGGCGCCCTTGCCGGAATCCCTGCGCGCCGGGCTCCCGACCGCGTAAGACGAGACCGCCCACCATCGTCTTCGGCCGTCGCGCGATCGCCGACAGGTTCGCGGTCGCGCGCCGAGGCTATGCCGGCCTCGGCATTCCAGCGCCCGACCAGCCGCGCCATGCCTGCGCAATCGTGGCAGCGCGACGGTACGACGCGTGTTATCGAACACGTGTCGCAATCAGCGAAATTCAATCAGCTCATCCCATTCAGCCGCGTAATGGCGTGCATCGCTGCATGTCATCCACGATCGACGAGGCATCGTTCAACTAGTTGTTCGATATCTCGCTATCGCTTATCGACGGATACGGCTGTGAATAAGTCTCTGTATGCTGTATTAGTGGCAGCATGTCGAATAGAAACTCTGTTTCCCCGAGTGCATCGATGAATGCCGGTTCCGCATTTTTTACCCCCGGTTCAATTTCTAGAGGGGAAAAATCTTTGTTTATTTGAGTTGATGAAATAGCCAACAGAAAATATTTTCCTTATGTGATGGAACTCCTTGGTCTTTGGAATCCTCAAACGACCTCATTCATCATTTGTGTAAGGAAAGATTCTGTGAACAATTCCACTCGACTCCAACCGAAAGCCAAACTCATGGTGCTTGCCCCTGCGTTTGCCGTACTCGCCGCATGTGGTGGTGGCGGGGATCCTGCCTCGCTCGACCCGGCCAGTGTTTCTCTGGCAGAAGTAGAAACGCCAGTTCGTCCCGCCGATTACGCGCCCGACAGCGCTGCCACTACCGCAGCCGATGCGCCCGCCACCGACGCCACGCCGGATGGCCAATCCACCGACGTCGCCCCCGCGGCCACGACCGATGCCCCCAGCGGAAACAAGTCGCTGGCAACCGTGGTCGCCGCCGCGGGTGCGCGCGATCCCCTCAAGCAACCGTTTGCCAGCAACAGCATCTGGAATATGCCGATCGGCAGCAATGCACGGTTCGTGCGCGCCAACCTGAATTCGCGTCCGGGCAATAATATTTGGGCACAAATGCCCGGTATCGACGACGAGAAAATCATCCTCAAGCCAACCGCGCCGCTGGTCAATATCAACTACAGCAGCGCCGCCTGGACTGGCAGGAATCGTTGCAGCGCCACGGGCGGCCTGATGTACCAGGTGCCGATGCCCAGCAATTACATCATTCCTAATACCAACAAGAACAGCTCGGCCGTGTTCCTGATGAGGGATGGCCGCACACTGGTGCAAACCCAGCCGGTGGCGCGCTGCACCGCCGGAGGCCCGGCCACGTCCTTCGCCAAGTTCTCCAATGTCGACCTGTATGGTTCAGGCATTACCGGCGCGCACGGCGGCTCGGGCCTGTCCGCGATCGGCGGCAGCATCCGCCTCGGTGAGCTGCGTCCGGGCACCACGACCGGTCCGCGCCATGCGCTGAAGGTCAATGTGTACGCCAAGGAAGCGCTGTTCAGGTGCACGACGCGCAGCGCCTGCTCGCGTTGGCCGGCAACGACCTCCGACAGCTATGCGGTCGGCTGGTACGGCAGCGCAACCGGCAACAGCAACACCGCCATGAAGATGGGCGCCTTGCTGGCGATCCCGGGCAGCACCTCGATCACCTCGCTGGGCCTGGAAACCACGCCGGCCAAGCAGCTGGCCTGGACGTTGCAGAACTATGGCGCCTACATCGTCGACGACACCTATGCGCCTGGTTTCGACATCAGCGCCGAAGACGGTCCGGACGGCTCGAAACGCGCCGAGTTCCGGCGCGACTGGGGCTTCGACATGAACCAGAAGGTCCAGGGCAATACCGCCTGGGTGCGTGACATCCAGCGCCTCATGCGCGCACTGAGCGTGGTCGACAACAACAGCCCGACCAGCATCGGTGGCGGCGGCACCCCGCGCCAGCCTCTGGCGCCTGCCATCGCGCCATAAGCGCTTCGCAAGAGCACGAGCCGCCGCATGAGAATGCGGCGGCTTTTTTTATGGGCGGTGCAGGCGTCGCGTGAGCGCGGCGCCAAACGGCGCTTCGGCCGCATCATGATACTGATAACTTTGCCAATTATAATATCTGGCGTCGAATATGCTAATGCCGAATTAATATAAAAAATATTAAAAGAAATCTGCGCATGGCTTATAGCTTTTATCAAGATATCCCGTGAAAAATACCACTTCGCCTTGTTATTTGAATCGGCGGGGCGGGGCGATTCGCCGATCTTGTCGAAATGAATTTAATGAGGCAAGGTAAAACCATGCTCGACAGTGATAAATATTTATTGCTCATGCATGGTTTGATATTGATCACGCCAGACTGATCGCAAAAAAATAGAATTTGAATGTCAATTCAATTCATGCGGAGGCGTGGTCATAACATGGGCAATAAAAACACCACCGCTCATGCGATTCCAGCTAGTTTCTGGCAAGAAGGTAATCCGCCCTTTGCATCCCATGCAGACAAACACATTGTTTCCAGTCGCTTCTACGAGAACGCCATTCCAGACTTCGCGGACGCGGCCCTCGAGCGCCTCTACGCAAATATCTATTGCACCCTGACCCGGATCGGCATTTACGAGCGGCTTGACGCCATCCACACCTTCGTCGCCGCCGACGAGCATGACATCGTCCTGCTGATTCTGTTCCGGATCGATCGCGACACGGTCCACATCGTCAACCAGCAGGTCGCCCTGAGCGAGGGCGACCTCGCTTATTTCGCCGTCAACGTGTTTTCCCGCTATCCGGCGGCGCGGCGCATCGAGGCCTACGCGCTCGACACGTTCATCGATGCGTCCACCTTCGCCTACCCCGTCCAGGTCCTGCCCCAGCTACAGGAAAACGTGGTCGATCTTCCGCCCAGCGCGGACGCCTATATGCAGCAGTTGGGCAAGAGTACCAGGGAGCTGATGCGGCGCAGCATGCGCAAGTGCGCAGCGCAGTTTCCATCCTGCCGTTTCGAGGTGCTGTCCACGCAGCAGATCACCCCGCGCCATGTGCGCGAACTGGTCCACCTGACCGACCAGCGGATGGATGCGCGCCATGCCGAACCGTATGTCGTGAATACCGAGATCGACCGCATGCTAAAGCTGGCGCGCAGCTACGGCTACCTTGGCATCATGCTGATCGAAGAAAGAATCGTGGCGGCCACCCTCTATTTCAGGGTCGGGACGCGCCACTTCCTGCACCTGGTCGGCCACGACCCTCGTTTCGATGCCTACCGGCTGGGCCGCCAGGTCAACCTGCATACCATCTTCCACGCCATCGCCACCGGCGGCCGCGAACTATGGATGATGGGGGGCCATGACGGCTGGAAGTCCCATTTCCTGGCGCGGCCCAAGACGCTGCGCAGCGTGACGATCTACCGCTCCCGGGCTGCGGCGCTCGTCTGTTGTCGCACCTTGTTGCGCAACGCAGCGCGTTCCCGGTTGCATCAGCTCCGGCTTCGCGTGGGCGAGGTGCGGGCGCGCGACGGCGCGGGCAGCCGGCTCCTCGGCCATACGCTCGCCGCGCTGCGCCACGCCAGAAAGGGCCTGCGGCACCTGCGCTTCATGTCGGCGGGGCGAGTCGGCAAGCCGGGCTTCCAGCGCGATGGGGGCGACACGGATGCCTGACGGCCCGCGGGGCATGAGGACGGGCGCGCTGTGGCCCGGCTTCGTTTCAAAACCACATGGTGGAACAATGAATGATCGACTCGACGATCGACTCGACCTGACAAGTGGCGCGGCGCGGCAAGAAACGCTGATCGTCAGACGGCCCTTTCCGCCGTCCCTGCGCGCGCTGCTCGAGAAGTGCCACGAGAACGTGTTCTGCACGGAGGCGCGCTGCGCGGCGTTCCCGGCCGACGCCGAGGTGGCGTGCTATGTCGCGCTGCGCGACGGCGCTCCGGTCACGGCCGTGCTGTACCGCCGCGAAGGGGGCGCGATCACGGTCTTGAACGAGCTGTTCGCCATCGAGGGCGGACAGCTCGAACAGATGGTGCGCTGCCTGCTCGCGCGGCACGAGGGCGTCCGCCTGATTCATTTCCCGGCGGTGCAGGCGCAACCCTCGCCCATGCCGTTTCCGTGCCAGCGCTATGGCGCCACCGAAGACCTGGTGATCTCGCTGCAGGGCACGCCCGACGCCTATCTTGCCAGCCTCGGGCCGAATACCCGCGCGGCGATCCGGCGCGCCCAGCGGATGGTCGCGCAGCAGGCGCCGGACCTGGCGTTTACCTTCCATGGCCCCGACACCATCGAGCACGCCGATCTGGCCGCCCTGGTCGGGCTCAACTGCCTGCGCCTGTCGCGCAAGGGACAATCCCCGAGCCACACCGCGGACTCGCTGGCCATGCTGGAGAGCATGCTCGGCGCGTATGGATGCGTCCTGTTCGCCCGAAGCGGCGGGCGTATCCGCGCCGGGGTGGCGTGTACCCATGTGGGCCGGCATGCCTACATGCACGTGATCGCGCACGATCCCGGCTTCGACCAGGCCCGGCTCGGCCTGCTGTGCTGCTTCATGAGCATCTGCGAGTCGATCCGGCGCGGCATGCGCGAGTACCACCTGCTCTCCGGCCGCTATGACTACAAGCGCAGGCTGCTCGGGCAGCAGCGCGACTTCGACCGCATCGTCGTGTACCGCTCGCCGGCCGCGGTCATGGCGAGCCTGCCGACCTATGCCCGCACCCTGGCGCGCGGGCGGGGGCGCCAGGCCAAACAGCGCATTTCGTCCTGGAGGCGATCGTGGAAATCCTAGATGTCGGCCGGCCCCGGTCCGAACGCGAGCGCACCGGCCCACCCGAACAGCTGCCGTTGCTGTGGGAAGAGACCGAGGCTCCGGCTCCCGCGCAAGCCGCGCCGCGCGCGGCGAGCGAGCGCGATGCGGCCATGGAGCGCGAGACGCGGCGCGCCAAGACGGTGCTCCTGACCCTGCTCGGCGCGATCCTGCTGGCTTCCCATTTCCTTTAAAACAAGGGCGCACACACGCCTGGAGCGACAGCCATGAACCATGAAAAGAAAATCGTGATGCTCGGAACCCATGTCGACGGCTGCGGCGGCATCGCATCGGTCATCGCGGTGTACCGGGCCGCGGGGCTGCTCGCGCGGCGCGACATCGTCTACCTTCCGACACATCGCACCGGGCCGGGGCGGGCCAAGGTCCACCTGTTCGCGCAGGCCCTGATGGCCCTGCTCCGCCACCTGGCCAGGGGCGAGGTCGCGCTGCTGCACATCCACGTGGCCATCAACGCCAGCTTCTGGCGCAAGTACGTGTTCTTCCTGCTGGGTTACCTGTTCCGCGTGCCGGTCGCGCTGCACCTGCACGCGGGACGCTATCCCGAGTACTACCGCACCGGGTGCGGCCCGCTGGCCCGCCTGCTGATGCGCTTCGCCTTCGACCGGGCGCGGGCCGTCGTCGTCGTCTCGAGCGAACTGCAGGCCTGGGTGCGCGCCGTTTCCTCCCAGCGCCGTGTCGTCGTCCTGCACAACCCGGTGCTGCTGCCGCAGCGCGACGGGGCGCAGGCGCCCGCGCGCGCGCCGGCGACGCTGGTCTTTCTTGGCCATCTCGAGGCGGGCAAGGGCTGCCACGACCTGCTGCGCGCGATGCGCACGATCGTCGCGTCCGTGCCGCAGGCGCGGCTGCTGCTGTGCGGCGACGGGCAGCGCGACGAGACGCGCGCGCTCGTCGCGACCCTTGGACTGCAGGCCAGCGTCGACCTGCCGGGCTGGGTCGACGCACGCGAACGCGCGGCCCTGCTCGACACGGCAACCGTCTTCGTGCTGCCGTCGCACGCCGAGGGCTTGCCGATGAGCTTGCTGGAGGCGATGGCGCATGGCGCCCCGGTCGTCGCCACGGCGGTCGGCGGCATCCCGGAGGCGGTGCGCGATGGGGTGGACGGCGTGCTGGTCGCCCCCGGCGATCCCGGGGCGCTCGCCGCCGCGGTGCTCGGCCTGCTGGCCGATCCGGACGCCCGCATGCGCCTGGGCGCCGCCGGCCGCGAGCGGGTCCGGACGGAATTCTCCAGCACCCGGATGATCGCCACGCTGGAAGACCTGTACGACAAACTCGCGGCACACGAGGCGCGCCGGCCTGGAAGGCCCGAGCGCTTCGACGAGAAAATCGGCTGACCGGGCCGCGTCCGACCAGGGAGAATCCATGAAGATTTGGTTCGATCTATCCAATTCGCCGCACATCAATATGTTCCGCACGATGATCCGCGACCTGCAGCGGTCCCACGAGGTCATCGTCACCAGCCGGCCGCTGGCCAATACCGAAGACTTGCTGCGCATGCACCGCATCCCGCATACGACCGTGGGCGTGCACTATGGCCGCTCCCTGATCGGCAAGGCCTGCGGCTTCCCGATCCGGGTCGCGCAGCTGGTGCGCTTCCTGCGCCGGCGCGGGGTCGAGGTGGCGGTATCGCAGAGCTCTTTCCACTCGCCCGTCGTGGCCCGGCTGCTGGGCATCCGCTCGGTCTACCTGAACGACAACGAGCATGCGGCGGGCAACGTGCCGGCCTTTGCCTGCGCCGACCGGATCATGGTGCCAGAATTTCTGAGCGCCCGGAACCTCAGGCGCCAGGGCGCGCGCCTGGCCAAGGTCGAGCGCTATCCCGGCGTGAAGGAGGGGATCTACCTGTGGGAGTATGCGCAGCGCCGCGCGCCGCCGCCCAGATCGCCCCATCCGCAGGCGCCGCCGCGCATCTTCGTCCGCCCCGAGCCCTGGACGGCACAGTATTACCGGGGGCCGCGCAATTTCCTGGACGATGTCATCGGCGCGCTGC
This sequence comes from Massilia timonae CCUG 45783, assembly GCF_000315425.1. GTDB lineage: Bacteria > Pseudomonadota > Gammaproteobacteria > Burkholderiales > Burkholderiaceae_D > Telluria > Telluria timonae. The sequence continues at coordinate 945,499 of NZ_JH992923.1, forward strand.
AGCACCGGGCCAGCGTCACGGTGCTGCCGCGCTCCCGCGAGCAGTACCAGCACTATGCCGGCGCGGCGTTCAAGGCTTGCCGCACCCTGTCCGGCGTGATCGACATCGACGCCATCGCTGGCGACTGCGACCTGTTCATCGGCGCGGGCGGCACCATGACGCGCGAGATGGCCGTGCTGGGCGTGCCCACCATCTCGGTCTACCAGGACGCGCTGCTCGACGTCGACCGCTACCTGATCGCCGAAGGCGCCTGCGCCCACCTGCCTGCGCTCACCGCGCAGGACGCCCTGGATTACCTGGCCTCGCGCGAGCGGGCCGGTCCCAACGCCGGCCTGCTCGCCAAGGGGCGCGCCGCCTACGACATGATCAAGCACGAGGTGACCCATGCACACGCCTGACACGCCCCCCATCCGCATCGCCATCGCCGGCCTGGGCAAGATGGGCCTGTCGCACCAGGCCATCGTCAACGCCCATCCCGACCTGGAGCTGGTCGCCGTCTGCGATCCCGCCACCTGGCTGCTGGACATCATCGGCCGCTACACCGGGGTGGCCACCTACAGCGACTACGCGCGCATGCTCGAGCGCGAGCGCCTCGATGCGGTGCTGGTCGCCACGCCCTCGCGGCTGCACGCGCGGATGGTGCGCGCGGCGCTCGAGCACGGCCTCGACGTGTTCTGCGAAAAGCCGTTCTGCCTGGACGTCGAGGAAGGCGCGCGCCTGGTGGCGCTGGCCGCCGCGCGCGGCGCGGTGACCCAGGTCGGTTACCACAACCGCTTCCTGGGCACTTTCGAAGAGGTCCGGCGCCTGCTCGACGTCGACGCGATCGGGCGCGTGCATCACGCGCGCGTCGACTGCTATGGCCCGGTGGTGCTGCGCCCGAAGGGAGCGACCTGGCGCAGCAGCCGCAACGAGGGCGGCGGCTGCCTGTACGACTACGCCTGCCACGGCATCGACCTGCTCAATTTCACGGTGGGCGCGCCGACCGGCGTATCGGGCTCGATCCTGAGCAGCGTATTTTCCGCGTCGGCCGACGACGAGGTGTATGCCAACCTGTCTTACGCCGACGGCAAGACCGCGCAGCTGTCCGCCAACTGGAGCGACGACAGCCACCGCAAGATGTCGACCACGCTCGTGCTGTGGGGCACCAACGGCAAGATCGAGGCCAGCCGCCAGGAGCTGCACATCCACCTGCGCACGCCGGTGGCGGCCCGTCCCGACCTGGCGGCAGGCTGGAACGTCCGCTATACCACCGAGCTGACCAGGCCGGTGTGGTTCTACCTGCGCGGCGAGGAGTATTCGGCGCAGATCGATTATTTCGCCGAATCGATACGGCAGCGCCGGGTCGACAGCCACTGCAGCCTGGCCGCGGGCCTGGCCACCGACCTGGTGGCCGACATGATCCGGCGCGACGCCGCCGGCGCGGTCGGCGCCGGGGCCGGCGCCGGGGCAGGCGCCGGCGCCGACCTGGCGCTCGCGCGCGGCGTCCCGGGGCGCTGGGGAAGGCTGCGCGACGCGATTCTGAGCTCGCCCGAGACGATCATGAAGGCATTGAAAGGGAGCCCCTGATGGACCGTATTCTATTTGGAGACAACCAGTTCTTCGGCATCAACCACATGTCGGACGAGCATGCGCGGGCCCAGAGCATGCAGTTCCAGAGCAACGAGGCCATCCTGGCGATGCTCGATGGCGTCCTGGAAGAGGGCATCGAGGTGCTGATGTGCACCACCCACGAGCGGGTCGCGGCGATCTGCGAGGCCATCCGCGCGCAGCCGGCGCGCTACCGCCAGCTGAAGATCTATCCCTGCATGCCTTACGCGCACAAGTATGCCAACGCCGTGTCCGAACTGGGCATCATCGAGGCGGTCCGCAAGTTCCTGCCGGATGAGTCGCCGCTGACGGCGGCGGTCAAGAGCGGCATCGCGGTGGCGCGGCGCGACGTCGACGCCCTGATCCGGCGTCTCATCGACGCCGAAATGAAGATGTTCGCGGCGATCCCGACCCCGGTCGTCTTCCTGCAGAACGTGGTCACCGACCTGGCGCTGGGCCTCGGCTTCCACGACGCGCTGCGCACCTTCCACGACCATGCGCGCGAGCGCTACGGGGCCGAACCGGGTTTCATCACCATGAACCTTCCCCGGCTGCTCGAAGCGCTCGACGCCGTGGGCATCGACAACCCGATCGTCTGCGCCAACGTCAACAAGATCGGCTTCCGGATGTGCGGCGGCCTGCCGGCCTACGAGGAAACGGTCGCGTCGCGCAAGTTCCGCGCGGTGGCGATGTCGGTGTTCGCTTCCGGCGCGATCCCGGCCGAGGAAGCGATCGAGTACGTCTGCGGCCAGCCGCGCATCGAGTCGATCGTGTTCGGCGCCTCCAGCCTGGGCAAGGTGCGCAATACCAAGTACCTGATCGACCACTACACGGCGCTGGGAAGGGGCGAGCCATGCAGTGGGCGCGTATGAAGCCGCTGCGCGTCGGCCTGTTGCTCGAGACGCGCGCGAGCGACGCCTATACGGCCGCCCTGTGCGACTGGCTGGCCGAACACGGCGACCTCGAGCTGGCGCTGGTGCTGGTCACCGACGGCGCGCCGCCGGGCCTGGCGGGGCGCAAGCGCCGCCCCGCGGCCCGGGGACCGACCGCGCCGCAGCCGTCGCCGCAGCCGTCGCCGCGCACACCGCTGCTGTTTGCCGGCGTGATGGCCCTCGAGTGTCAACTGCTGCGCCACTATGAAGCGCACCGCGCGCACCTGGACGTGGTCGACGTGGCCGCGCTGGCCGCCGCGCGCGGCGTGCCGGTGCGCAGCGTGGCGCCGTCTGCGGCGGCGCCCGATCCCGCATCGGCCGCGGCGTCCGACGCTGCGCTCCCGGCGATCTCGGATCCGGAGCTGGCCGGGTTCGACCTCGACCTGCTGGTGTGCTGCGATGGCGCCACCTGCGACGAGCGCCTGGGCGGCGCGGCGCGCCTCGGCGCCATCGGCATCGACTACCGGCGCGACCGGATCGCCGGCGGCGCGCCCATCGGCTTCTGGGAAACCTACCACCGTACGCGCAAGACCGGATTCGCCATCGTCCGGCTGGGACGGCCGGGGGAGGCGGGCCAGGTCCTGGTCGAGGGGGCGTTCCGCACCAAGTATTCCTTCCTGCTCAACCAGGCGCACCTGTTCTGCAAGGCGCATGCCCAGTTGCGCAGGCTGCTGGACGACGTGGCCGCGACGCGCAAGCTGCCGGCCGTGCGCGATCCGGTCCCTTACTCGGGCTGCTGCCTGGCGTCGCCGGGCAGCCTGCACGCGCTGCGCTACGCGTTCAAGCTGGCCGGGCGGCTCGGCATGCGCGGCCTGCGACGCATCCTCGGCATCCGTCACAAATGGACGCTGTCGGTGACCCGTTCCGGGTGGCGCAACGCCGTCTTGTGGCGCGGCGTGCCGGTGGCCGCCCCGGACGGGCATTTCTGGGCCGATCCCTTCCTGCGGGTCCATGCCGGAAGGATCTTCTGCTTCGTCGAAGACTATGTCTACGCCACCAATCGCGCGCATATCTCGGTGCTCGAGATCACCCAGGCCGACGTCAAGTGCCTCGGCGTGGCGCTGCGCGAGCCGTTCCACCTGTCGTTTCCGTTCCTGTTCGAATACGCCGGCCGTCTCTACATGTGCCCCGAGACCTCCGAGAGCAACCAGATCCGCATCTACAAATGCGACGAGTTCCCGCTGCGCTGGTCGCTCGATTCGGTCGCCATCGACGGTATCTCGGCCGCCGACTCGATGTTCTTCGAGCACCGAGGTCGCTGGTGGCTGCTCACCAGCATCGACCGCGCGGGCCTGAACGACCACTGCTCCGAGCTGTGCCTGTTCCACGCGCCCGATCCGCTCGGCGGAGCGTGGACGCCGCACCCCATGAACCCGCTCTACATCGATACCGACATGGGGCGCAATGCCGGCCTGATCGTGGACGAAGGCCGCATCTACCGCGCCGCCCAGCGCCAGGGCTTCGACCAGTACGGCGAAGGCCTGGCCCTGTACGAGATCATCGAACTCGACGAAACCAGGTATTCGGAGCGCAAGGTCACCGACATCCGGCACGACTATCTGCAGCGCTCGCTGGGCAGCCACCATATCTCGTCGGACGGCGATGTGACCGTGGTCGATATCAAGACCCATTGTTTCGCCCCCTGAGGGCTGGAGCCGACGAGGAGCCGATGAACGATCCGATCGCGCCACCGCTGTCGCCGCCTCTGGCGGCGTCGACCCCGGCGTCCGCCGCGCGTCCGCTCGGCGCGGCCCGGCCCGCCGGGCCGGCGCTCGTGTACCTGGCCTGCCTGGGTGCGGCGCTGGCGGTCGGCATGGCTTGCGAGTTCCTCGGCGGCGTGCGCGCCGCCGCCGTCCTCGGCGCCGGCGTCGTGGCCTTGCTCGGCATGCGCGATTTCCGTGTCCTGGCCGTGGCGGTGGCCTTCCTGCTGCCCTATGTGCCGACCTGGTTCCTGTCGGAAGGCGTGGCCGGCCAGTCCGGCCAGCGCATCGTCGCCCTGGTGATGCTGCTCACCCTGGTGTCGGTCGCTTGCGGCCATGCGCTCGATCCCTGGCGCATCCGCTATCCCCGCTGGCGGCCGGCCTTCCTGGCCTATGTCGCCATGGTCGTGTTCGCGGCCCTCAACGGCGCCCGGTCGGCAAGCGCCATCCCGGAATATTTCAGGGTGCTCGAGGTGGTGGTCGAGACGACGCCGCTGGGCTACCTGAAGGTGAGCCTGTTCGTGCCCATGCTGGTCGTCGCCGGCTGCGCGTTCATGGGCCTGCTGGCGGCGAACGTGCGCGACCCGCGCTGGCTGCTGCTGCCGGTGCTGTCGTCGGCGGTGCTGCTGGCTGTGCTGGTCTGCCTGTTCGCGCTGCATGGCGCCAGCGCCGGCGCCGACCTGGCGCAGCAGGAGTCGCGCAGCTCGCTGTCGGCGCTGGGCCTGCATGCGAACGAGCTCGGCCTGCTGCTGAACATGGCGCTGGCCCTGGCGCTCTGCGCCCTCGGGACGACCGGGCGCGCCACGGCGCGCGTCGCGCTGGCGCTGGCCTGCCTGGTGCTGATGGCGGGCGTCCTCATGACCTTCTCGCGCGGCGCCTTTCTCGGGCTGGGGGTGGTCATCCTGTATGCGCTGGCGACCGTGCGCGGACGCAACTGGCCGGTCTGGGTGCTGGTCGCGCTGGCGCTGGTCGTGGCCCTGTCGTCCGATTCCCTGGCGCAGCGGGCGCTGCACGGCATCGGCGGCGGCGACCTCGACCTGCTCAGCTCGGGCCGCATCGACGCCATCTGGCTGCCGCTGTTGCCGGAGATACTCGATCACCCGATCCTGGGCGCCGGCCACGCATCCATCTTGTGGTCGCAGGCGGCGCAGGCGCGCACGATCCTGCCGGTGGGCCATCCGCACAGCGCCTACCTGGGCGCGCTGCTCGACGTCGGCATCGTCGGCAGCGTGCTGACCGCGCTGTTCTTCGCCCATGCCTGGCGACTGTTGCGGCGCGCGGCGCGCCAGGCCGGCGGCGCGGCGCTGGCCGGGTTCTTCGGCGGCGGCGCGGCCTGCATCCTGCTGCTGCTGGTCCAGGGCCTGACCGACGACAGCTTCATGCCGTCGTTCACGCATGTGTATTTCTGGCTGTGCTACGGCGCGGCCGTCGGGACCCTGGCCCGTGCGCACTGCGCGGCCGCGCAGCCTGCGGCTGCGCAGCACGCGCCGGTACGCGGCCGGCCCGCAGTGGAGGAGAGGGCATGAAAGTCTGTTTCGTCGGCATGGACAACCTGCCGGTGCTGGCCGAGGAATTCAATATGCACGGGATCGGCGGCGAGCAGGTCCAGCAGACGCTGCTGGCACGGGCACTGGTGCGGCGCGGTTTCGACGTCAGCATGGTGGTGTACGACTACGGCCAGCCCGACCGCCACAGCTGGTCGGGCATCGTCACCCATCGCGCGTTCCGCCAGGCGGCCGGACTGCCGGTGCTGCGCTTCGTGTATCCACGCTGGATCAAGACCTGGCGCGCCTTGCGGCGCGCCGACGCCGACGTGTACTACCTGAGCTGCGCCGGCATGCAGCTGGGGCTGGTGGCGCTGTTCTGCCGCCAGTACGGCCGCAAGCTGGTGTTCCGGGTCGCGCACGACAGCGACTGCGAGCCGGATGCGCTCCTGATCAAGTACCGGCGCGACCGCAAGCTGTACGAATACGGCTTGCGGCGGGCGCACCTGGTGCTGGTCCAGACCCAGCGCCAGCGCGACGCCATGCTGCAGAACTACCGGCGCGACAGCACGGTCGCGCGCATGCTGGTGCAGGCCGCGGCGGGGCCGGTGGCGCGCGATATCGACGTGCTGTGGGTGAACAACCTGCGCCAGTTCAAGCGTCCCGACCTGCTGCTCGAACTGGCGCGCCGCCTGCCGCACCTGCGCTTTTGCATGATCGGCGGCGAGCAGCCCGGCGCCGCCGAACTGTATGCCGGCATCGCGGCGCAGGCCGCGCTGTTGCGCAACCTGTCCTTCAGCGGCCGCGTGCCGTACCACCGGATGGCCGAGCGCTATGCGGCGGCGCGGGTGTTCGTCAACACCTCGGACAGCGAGGGCTTTCCCAACTCCTACCTGCAAGCCTGGATCCACGGCACGCCCACGGTCGCTTTTTTCGACCCCGACGGCGTGATCGCCCGCGAAGGACTCGGCCATGCGGCAACGACGCTGGACGACATGGCGGCGCAGGTCGCCACGCTGGCAGCGGGCGGCGCCGAATGGCACGCGCGCAGCGCGCGCTGCCGCTCCTACATGGAGCGCCATTATGCCGAGCAGGACGTGCTCGGCCCCTATCTGGATGGACTCGAGGAGGTCTGCCATGGAACAAGGAACTGAACGGCCGCTGCATGTGATGTTCCTGGTCGTCTCGGCCAGCGTGGGCGGGGCCGAAACCCACGCGGTGACGCTGGCGCGGGCGCTCGACCGGCGCCGCTTCTCGGTGTCGCTGGTCTATCTGAAGGACGAGGCCGAGATCCCGGGCGCCTTCGACGACGAGCAGTGCCGGGTGTCGGCGTTCTGCCTGAACGCCCGCAACAAGCTCGACCTGGGCGCGGCGCGCCGGCTGGCGGACTATGCGGCGCAGCGCGAGGTCGACATCGTCGTCTGCGCCAACCCGTATCCGCTGATTTATGCGTGGGCGGTGCGGCTGCTGTCGCGGCGCCGCCTGCGGGTGGTCGAGATCCTGCATTCGACCGAGCCGTTCACGCGGCGCGCCTGGCTGCAGATGTATCTGTACCGGCCCCTGATGTGGATGTCCGACCTGCTGGTCTTCGTCTGCAAGAACCAGCGTTCGTACTGGGAGACCCAGCGGGTCAGGGCGCGCAGTTCGCAGGTGGTGCACAACGGCGTGGACCTCGGCCGCTTCAGGAACGATTTCGGGCCGGCGCAGATCAGCGCCTTCCGCCGGGCGCACGGCTTCGCGGGTCACGATTACGTGGTCGGCGTCTGCGGCATCCTGCGCCAGGAGAAGGGGCACCAGGACCTGCTGCGCGCGCTTCATATGGCGCGCACGGCCGGCACCTGCGCCAAGTGCCTGATGATCGGCGATGGGCCGATGCGGCCGGCGATCGAGTCCACCATCGACAGCCTGCGCCTGACCGGGGACGTGGCGATCACGGGCGTGCTGGCCGACGTGCGGCTCGCCATCGGCTCGTGCGACGTCATCGTGGTGCCTTCGCATAACGAGACATTCTCGATCGCGGCCCTCGAGGCGATGGCCCTGGGTAAGCCCCTGATCATGGCCGACGTCGGCGGCGCCTCGGAGCAGGTCGAGCACTCGGGCAACGGTTACCTGTATCCCAAGGCCGACGTGGCCGCGCTGTCCGACCGCATCCTGCGCATGGCCGATCCCGGCTGCCGGAGCGCGTTCGGCGCTGCCAGCCTGCGCAAGGTGATCCACGAATTCTCGCTGACGCGGATGGTGGACGCCTACGTGCGCGAACTGATCGACCTGGCGCGCGACTGACATGGCACGCGCCGGTCGCGCCATGGGATTGAGCCGGTCGGCGGCGTTCCTGACCGCCGGTGGCATGGTCGAATTCGCCCTGCAGTTCCTGCTGCCCGTGATCCTGGTGCGCCAGCTCGACGCCGACACGTTCGGCCAGTACCGCTTCCTGACCCTGATGCTGGGCACGGCGCTGGCGCTGGCGCCGGCCTTCATGCCGCAGGCGCTGTACTACTTCCTGCCGCGCGCCGGCGGGCGGCAGCTGACGGTGATCGGCAACGCGCTCGCCTACCTGGCCTGCATGGGCCTGGTGGTGGCCCTGCTCGCGAGCCCGGCCAGTCCGCTCACGGGCGACCTGTCGCGCGCGCTGCACGGGGCCACGCACGGCCTGTCGGCGCTGTACCTGGGACTGTCCGTGCTGTTGACGATCACGACCACGCTGGCGATCGCCGAGGGACGCATCCTGTGGCATTGCAGCACCGAGCTGGCGCTGGCCCTGCTGCGCACGGCGCTGGTGGCCGTGGCCGCGATCCTGTCGCACGACATCGCCTGGGTGCTGGCGGCGCTGGTGCTCGATGCCGCGCTGCGCCTGGTGGTGCTGGCGGCCTATTTCCTGACGCGGCCCGGCGGAGCGCGCCTGCGCTGCGCGCCGGCGAGCCTGCTGGCGCAACTGCGTTATGCGCTGCCGTTCGCCGCGGGCGGCAGCCTGTTCGCGATGCGGGCCCAGGCCGACGGCTGGATCGCCGCGTCGCTCATGCCGACGCACGTCTTTGCCGCGTTCACCATTGGCGCCGTGGCGCTGCCGGTCGCCTCGCTGATCCGCCAGCCGATCAACAGCGCCATGCTGCCGCACCTGAACCGCGCCTTCGCCGGCGGCGCCCGCGCCGAAGTGCACGCGCTGCTGCTCAAGGGGAGCGGGGCGGCGACGCTGCTGCTGGCGCCGCTGGCCGGCGCGCTGTTCCTGCTGGCGCCCGAGATCGTGGCGCTGGTCTACACCGAGCGCTATCTGGCGGCGGTCCCGGTGATGCGCCTGTACCTGCTGCTGGTCGCGCTGCAGTCGGTGGCGGTCGGCTTCGCGATGCCGGCGCTCGACATGGGCCGGCTGGCGCTGCGGATCAATCTCGCAGGGCTGGCGCTGTCCGCCTCCCTGAGCCTGGCCGGCGTGCACTGGTTCGGCCTGGCCGGCGCGGCGCTCGGCAGCGTGGCCGCCTTCCTGCTGTGCGAACTGGCCAATGCGCGCGCCGTGGGGAAGGTGCTGGGCCGGCCATGGCGCGCGATGTTCCCGCTGCGGCTGGCGGGGCTGGTGCTGGGCGCCTGCGTGGCCGCAATCCTGCTGGCCGAATGGTGCGCGCCGGCGTTCGGCGCCGGCCCGTGGCGCTCCCTCGGGGGCAAGCTTGGCGTGTACGCCGCCGCGGCCCTGACGCTGTTCGCCGCCTGCGGCGGCCTGGGAGAGCTGCGCCGCCTGTGCGCGCCGTTCGCCGTTCCCGGCGTGGCGCCGGCCGCGGCGCGGCCGCCATCGGCCTGAATGTCGCTGTCGCGGGTGTGCATAGGCACCTGGAACCCGCGTCAGCGTCGGCCGGGGGCGCTTCGAACACCTTTACGGCTTGCTGAGGTACGGGTCGCCTTGATTTAGCTCAGCAAGGAACGTGTTTATCGCGCTAGGGTAGTGATTGCAGGGTTGCCGTCACGCGCCAGGTCACTTAAATAGCCGCACAGCAGTGCGCTGTGCCGGTCCAACCGAGGGAACAGCATGGGCAAGAACGAAATCCTGACACCCGAAGTCACGCCGTTGGACAGGTTCGATCCCGGCCCCGCGCTGGTGCCATTCCGGCTGGCGGAACATGTCGGGGTGATGGTGCGCCACCGGCTGTTCATCGTGCTGGTCACCCTGTCGGTGGCGGCGCTGGGCACCCTCTATGCCCTGGCGCGGCCTCAGTCCTACACGGCCAACCTGCTCATCCACGTGACCGACATGCGCTCGTCCGAACCGCGCACGCTGCTCGGCGAGACGACGCCGGGTTCGGCCTACAAGCGCGCCATGTCCGAAGCCGAACTGCTGCGCTCACGCGCGGTCATCGGGACCGCCGCGACGCGCCTGCGGCTGGACGTGGTGGCCGAGCCGCGCTACTTCCCGCTGATCGGCACGGCGCTGGCGCGCTGGAATGCGCGCCACGGCCTGGCGCCGGCGCCGTACGGCGGCTATGCCTGGGGCGGCGAGCGCATCCGGGTCAGCGAACTGACCGTGCCCCCCGAGCTGCTCGACCAGCCGCTCCTTGTCACGCGCCTCGACCGGGAACGCTACAGCCTGCGCGCCGGGGACGGCCCCCGCGCCGTCGTCGGCCGGGTCGGCACGCCGCTGGCGGCGGCGCTGGACGGCGGCAGCGTGCACCTGACGATCGACGCACTGGAGGGCGCGCCGGGCACCGACTACCTGGTGGCGCGGCGCTCGGTGCCGGCCGTGATCGAGGAGATCGGCGCCGGGCTGGACATTGCCGAGCTCGGCAAGGATACCGGCGTCCTCAGCGTGAGGCTCCAGGGCGCCGAGCCGCGCCGCATCACGGCTGTCCTCAACGAGATCGGCAACGTCTACATGGAGCATGTGCATCGCCAGAAAGCGAGCGAGTCGACCGGCTCGATGGACGTCCTGCGCGCGCGCCTTCCCGGGCTGCGCCAGCGCGTCGCCGCCGCCGAGGAGCGCTACGAATCCTACCGCCGCCAGCACGGCGCCGCGGACGTCGTCGAGGATACGCGCCTGGCGCTGGGCCGGCTGTCCTCGACCCGCGAGCAATTGGCCCAGTTGCAGCGCCGGCGCGCCGAGCTGGGCGTGCGCTTCGGGGACCAGCATCCGGAACTGCTGGCGCTCGACCGGCAGCTCGAAGGGGCGCGTCGCGAGATCGCCGGCCTCGAAGCGGACACCGGGCGCCTCCCCGCCGTGGCGACCGAGCTCGAGCGCCGCGCGCGCGACCTGAAGGCCGAGACCGACCTGTACAACGCGGTGCTGCGCCGGACCGAGGAACTCGACGTCGATGCCGGAGACCGCTCCAGCAACGTCAGGATCGTCGACGAGGCGGTCGTGCCAACGAAGCCGGCCGGTTCGCGCAAGGCGATCGTCGCCATCTCCGTCGTGCTCGGCCTGTTCTTCGGCATCGGCGGGGCCTTTTTCCTGACCTTGCGTGAGCGGCTGCGCCAGCAGTATGGGGGGGATGCATGAACCGGGTCGCGCGTATCGGAATCGTCCTGCTGGCCGCTGGCGTGTTGTGCGTCCTGCGCATCGCCCTCGTGCTCCTTGGGGTCCTGGTGTATCTGTTGCTGTTGCCGGGCGTGATCGCCATGAAGCGCGACTATCCCCACGCCGACCGGGTCTTCCTGTGGTGCGCGCTGCTGGGCTGGACCGGGGCGGCCTGGATCGCGGCCCTGGTCTTCGTCCTGACGCGGCGCTCAACCCCTGTGCGTGAATGCGGGCCATCGGCCCTTCATGGCCACCGGTGACGCGCCGTCGTATTCGCCCGGCGCGAACGGGCCGTTATCCGCGCACGCCCACCAGCTTGTGCACCAGCTCCGACGACGTCGATGCCGCGAATTTGCGCATCAGGCTGGCCCGGTGCATTTCCACCGTGCGCGGGCTCAGGGCCGTATCGCGTGCAATCATCTTGCTCGTCTTTCCTTCGACCAGCAGCGCCGCGATCTCGCGCTCGCGCGGGGTCAGTTGCGCCGTCACCGGACGTTTTTCGCTGACGTCCTCGAAGGTCCAGACACCGGCGCCCAGGGGTTGGGCCGGGTCCAGTGCGCGGCCCGTCACGTGGCACCAGAACAGTTCGCCGCTGGCGCGGCGCATGATGCGCTCGTCAGAATAGCGGCCCCGGGTATTCATGATGGGGATGATGCGGTCGCCGGTACGCAGGAATTCGTCCATCGTCGGGTACAGCACGCTGAACGACAGGCTTTGAAGGTGACCCGGCGGATAGCCGAACATTTCCTCCAGCGCGCCATTGCAGGTCTGGATCACGCGGTCGAGCGACACGCACATGCCGACCGGCGCGTGCTGGAAGATCATTTCATAGTCGATGCCCGGACTCTGTGGGTTTTGGTGGTTCATCTGATGCAGATCGACAGCCGTCTTCATTCGCCGTGCTATGTGTTGGGATTGGCCGTAGTTCTACGGTATTGTGCTTCGTTGTCACGTATTCTATGCTGAGAGTCTACTCAGTAGTACAGAAGAGCTTTGGCTTAACCTATAAAAGGGACGGGTATGAATAAAGTTTATCCTGACGCGCGCGCCGCCCTGGCCGGCATCGTTCAAGACGGCCAGACCATCGCCGTGGGCGGCTTCGGCCTGTGCGGCATTCCGGAAGCCCTGATCGCGGCGCTGCGCGATTCGGGCGTCAAGAACCTCACCGCCATTTCCAACAATGCCGGCGTGGACGGTTTCGGCCTCGGCCAGCTGCTGGAAACGCGCCAGATCAAGAAGATGATTTCGTCCTATGTGGGCGAAAACAAGGAATTCGCGCGCCAGTTCCTGGCCGGCGAACTCGAGCTCGAGTTCACCCCGCAGGGCACCCTGGCCGAGAAGCTGCGCGCCGGTGGCGCCGGCATTCCGGCCTTCTTCACCAAGACCGGCTACGGCACCATCGTCGCCGAGGGCAAGGAAACCCGTGAGTTCAACGGCGAGCACTACGTGATGGAACACGCGCTGTTCCCGGACGTGTCGCTGGTCAAGGCCCATATGGCCGACCGCGCCGGCAACCTGGTGTTCCGCAAGACAGCACGCAACTTCAATCCGAACGTGGCCATGGCCGGCAAGGTCTGCATCGTGGAAGTCGAGAAACTGGTCGAGATCGGCGAGATCGATCCGGACCAGGTGCACCTGGCCAGCATCTTCGTGCACCGCATCGTCCACAATCCGACGCCCGAGAAACGCATCGAACAGCGCACCGTACGCGCTTGATCACACACATTCGGAGACAAGAACATGGCATGGACTCGTGATGAAATGGCCGCGCGCGCGGCCCGGGAGCTGCAGGACGGCTTCTATGTGAACCTGGGCATCGGCTTGCCGACCCTCGTCGCCAACTATGTACCCAAGGATATCGAGGTGTTCCTGCAGTCCGAGAACGGCCTGCTGGGCATCGGCCCGTTCCCCACCGAAGCCGAAGTCGACGCCGACCTGATCAACGCCGGCAAGCAGACCGTGACGGCGCTGCCCGGTTCCGCCTACTTCAGCTCGGCCGACTCTTTCGGCATGATTCGCGGCGGCAAGATCAACCTGGCGATCCTGGGCGCGATGCAGGTGTCGGAACACGGCGACCTGGCCAACTGGATGATCCCAGGCAAGATGGTGAAGGGCATGGGCGGCGCGATGGACCTGGTCGCCGGCGTCAAGCGCGTGGTGGTCGTGATGGAACATGTCGCCACCGCCAAGGATGGTTCCACCAGCCACAAGATCCTCAAGAAATGCGACTTGCCCCTGACCGGCGTGGGCGTGGTCGACCGCATCATCACCGACCTCGGGGTGATCGATGTGACCGATACCGGCCTCAAGGTAGTGGAACTGGCGCCGGGCGTGAGCCGTGACGAGATCGTGGCCGCCACTGGCTGCGAACTGGATACCTCGGCGCTGTAGTCGGCGCGGTGTCGAACGGCAAAGGGCGCTGAATGTTTCTGGCGCCCTTTGTCGTTACAGCGTGCCGAATGATGCTTAATCCATTTTCCAGACGTATTGCACCGGAATCCAGGCCTGGACCGGCTTGCCCTTGTCGGTCGGCGGCCTGAACGTGCATTGCGAGATCGCGCTGCGGGCCGCCTCGTCGAGCGACGCGTCGCCGCTCGAGGTATAGACCCTCGATGCGATCACCTTGCCGTCGGGACCCACGAGGAAGCCGATCGTCGACGTGCCCTCGATCCTGTCGGCGACAGCTTGTGGCGGATACACCGGTCGATGGCAGGAAGCGAAATCCACAACCGGCCGCTGCGCTGCGTTCGGATTCGCGGCGGCTTGTTCCACCACCGGCGCCTGTGCGCAACCGGCCAGGACGGCGACGGCCACGCCAAAGGCCGCGGGCATACCCAGGCTCGGCTTCATTCAGGCGCCCAGGTGTATTTCAGCTCGGTCCATTGCTCCTTCGGCGCACCGTTTACGGTACCCGGCTGGAACCGGCACTTGGCGAGCGCAGCGCGCGCCTTCTCGTCGAGCGAGGCATTGCCGCTGGTCTTGCGCACCAACGCTTCGCGCACCGTGCCGTCGGCCCTGACCAGGAAGGCGAGGGTGACCGTACCTTCGACCTTGGCGGCCAGCGCCTGCGGGGGATACTCCGGCTTGCGGCAGGATTTGAAATTCGCGACCGGCTCGGTGGTGACACTGTCCGGCATCGCGGCGAAGGGATTGACCGGCGCCGTCTGGGTGCAGCCGGCCAGGGCCGCCACCGCCAATCCGGACACCAGTATCGGACGGCCTGTACTGCGCCATTTGAACAACGACTCACGCATCAAGATCCACTCCTATTCACGGGCTCAGGCGAAATGATAGCTTATCACTGCAATATTGCCAGTTTATGCATGTCATTCTCGAGGGCCTGCAGCCGCTGCCGGGCATTGTCGTTGTCGGGATTCAGCTCCAGCGAGCGGCGATAATTGATGATCGCACGCGCAGTGTCGCCACTGCGTTCGCAGGCTTCGCCCAGGCTGTCGAAAGCGTTTGCGCTCGACGCGTACAGCTCTGTCGTCAGGCCGAATACCGCGAGCGCGGCCTCCGCTTCCCCCGCCTGCAGCAAGGCATAACCCCAGGCATTGAGTTCCTTCTCGGGCAGGCCGCCGTCCTTCTCTCTTCCAAACATGGCGCGATATGCTGCGCCGGCATGCTGGAAGTCGCGGCGCGCCAGCTCCGCCGCGAACTGCTCGCGACCGGCGGGAAGCGGCGCGGCGCGCCGGACCTCCATCGTGGCGGCATGCGCCGGGAAACCATTCCTGGCCGGAGCGGCATCCAGGTAGGCCAACGCCGCCTCGTCATCCTTCAGATAGGCGTCGAGGAAGCGCCCGACATAGCTCGCCGTCCAGCCATGGGCTTGGTTCGCATCGATGCGCGAATACTGGTTGAACCACTCGTCCCCGGCGAAACGCAGGTAGGTCGACGAGAAGGCAAAGTGTTCCATCGGGTACATCGTCAGCTTGAACATGTCGGCATGCTTCGCATCGTTCAGGTAGCTGGACGTCGGCTTGCCGCGCGCGGCGATGTCTTCGAGCGAGGAGGGCCGCGCGGCGACATACAGCATCGGCGTCGTGGTGCGTTGCGGGGCCAGGTAGGTCGCGGCAGAGACCAATTCCGGGTAATAGCGCACCGACCCGTCCAGGGCGACGAGCGCCTTGATCCGGCTGTCCCTGGCCGCTGCCAGGACGTTGGCGAAGCCGCTCCAGCTGAAGCCGGCCACCGCGATCCGGGCCGGATCGGCCTGGGCGAGCGTGCCGGCATAGCCGATGAGGAAGGAAATGTCGGCCGCCTGCGCTTCTGCGCCCGCCAGGTCGTTCGGCATTCGCCGCGAGCGCGGCCCTATACTGGGACTGGCGATCACGATATAGCCGTGGCTCGCCAGGTATTCGCACAGGTCCGGGTTCTCTGCGGCGGGCGCGCTGATGCTGGGCGCATAGATGACGATCGGGAACTTGCCGCCGATGGCTGCCGCGTCGGGGCGCGCCCGCATCGGCGCGGCCAGCTCTTCCCGGAGCTGCTGCATATTTGCGCCCGGCGGCGCGTAGTTAAGCGCGATGAAGGCGTCGGCTGCTGCCTGGACGGCCGCGCTGCCGCGCGTAAAATCGGTCTCGCTGCCGGTCAGGCGCAGGTAGTCGCCGTAACGCATCGCCTGGCCCGAATCGGTGGCCGGATACCAGACCAGGGTCTGGATCGGCCGCGCCCGTTCCCGCGTGATGGGGCGTCCCGTGTCGAGATCGTGGTCGCCCAGGAAAACGCGTGACCGGTCGTATTGCTCGACGACCCGGAATCCGACCGGCAGCGGCCCCGGGGCACTTTCGAAGGTGAAATTGACCGCTGCGGCGCCCAGCGTGCTCGTGCACAGCACAAGCAGGCCGACGAGGCGACGTACGACGCGGGCAGCTGCGCTCACTTCGATACCCAGACGTACTGCACCTCAGTCCACTGCTCGGTCGGCTTGCCATCGACCGTGCCGGGCTTGAACGTGCACTTGGCCAGCGCCGTGCGGGCCGCCTCGTCCAGCGAGCTGTCGCCGCTCGACTTGCGCAAGGTGGTCTCGAGCACGGCCCCTCCGGCGCCGACCAGGAAGCCGAGAGTCACCGTGCCCTCGATATTGCGCGCCAGCGCCTCGGCCGGGTACTTCGGCCGTTCGCAGGAGTCGAACTTCACCGTCGGGAGATCGACGATGCTGTTCGCGTTGGCCGTCGCCGCGGTCGATGCCGGCGTCTGGGCGCAGCCAGCCAGCCCGGCGAGCAGGAATCCGAGCACCGGGATCGCGGCTTTCCAGTTCAGCGCTTCGGTATCGGGACGTACCAGTTGTTTGATGCGTGACATGAGATCTCCTCCGTTGGCCGCCTGGGCCAGGTGGTGGGTGGAGAACTGGAGTTTTTCCAGTTCCGAGAGGGCCAGGGCCAGGCGGCGTGGTTCGCCCAGCTGCCGTGCCGCGATGGCGTCGGCGATCTGTTCCCGCTCGACGCGGATGCGGCGCGAGATCCACCAGACCGCCGGGTGGTAGAACAACAGCGATTCGATGACGTTCTGGCACAGGTTGACCAGGTAGTCGTGGCGCTGGATATGCGCCAGTTCATGCGCCAGCAGCGCTTCCAGCAGGTGCGGGGGCATGGTGGTCACCAGCGATGCCGGCACCAGCACGACCGGGCGCCACCAGCCGGCGGTGACCGGGCTGGACAAACCGCCGACGATGCGCAGTCGGACCGGCCGCGCCAGGCCGAACTGCGCGGCGAGCCGGTCGACGCGCCCCTGCCATGCCGGATCGCGGCCTTCCCGCGTCGCCGCGCGCCGCACCCACAACAGCCCTGCGATCATGCGCAGCGCCAGGCACAGCGCGCAGGCGGCCCAGGCGCCCACGATCCAGGCCAGGTTGCGCTGGAACAGGCCGCTCCAGCCGCCGTCCTCGGCGACGCCTTGCGCGGCGCCTGCCAGCACGATCGCGAAGCCGCCGCCGGCGCCGGCATCGCCGCTCAGGCGCAGGTAGAGTTCGGTCGCCGGCCATGCCACGCACAACAGCAGCCCGGCGCAGGCGACGAGGTAGCGCGTCTGCGGACGCGCCTTGCTCAGCAGGGCGAGGGCAAGGGCGGTCTGGGCGCCGACCAGCGCGCCCTGCCAGCTGAAATGGACCAGCGTCCAGCCGATGCTGTTGACGATCTCGAATGCGCTCATCGCTTGTCCTCGTCTTTCAGGAGCTGTTCGATCTCGTCGCGTTCCTTCTTCGAAATGCCGCTTTTGAGCGCGGCCAGCACCAGCGCCTTGGCCGAGCCCGAGAAGGCGCGCTGCATCAGGTCTTGCAGCAGATTGGTCTGCAGGGCGTCGCGTTCATGGACGGGCGCATACACGTGGGAACGTTCGCTCTCGTCGCGGCTGAGCAAGCCCTTGCCGTGCATGACCTGCATCAGGCGCAAGACCGTGGCATACGTGACGTCGGGACGTTGCGGGAGCATCGCCTCGTGCACCTGCTTGGCGGTGGCCGCGCCGAGCGGCCAGAGCACTTGCAGCAGGTCGAGTTCGGCGGGCGTGGGCTTGGGAGCGTCGGGGGAGCGCGGCATGGCATGACCTCGTCTGTTCAGGATGAATCTAGATTATCCTGTCTAGATCGAGATGTCTACACTAATCCGTGTGGGTGGCGATGCAGGCTGAATAAAATGAACGCCGGCTCAGGCCGGGCGCTGGGGAAGGCCGGGCCGCGGTTTGCCGGCGGCGCCGAACTGCTCGATCGTTTCCAGCAGCACCTTGGCGCGGAACGGCTTCAGGATGACCCGGCTGATCCTGCGGTCGCGCAGCTCGTGCAGTAGTTCGGCGGTCGCCTGCTCGGCCATGATCGCGATCGGGATCGTCCCGTTCGCCGCGCCGCCGGCGCGCAGTTCGTCCACCAGGCTCAGGTCGTAGCGCCGTTCGCCGCCGCGACCGACGCAGTCGACCGCGATCACCGCGCCGTGGAAGGCGCGTGCGCGCAGCATGCGGCGCGCGGCCTCGATGCTGGCGGCTTCGTGCACCTGACTCAGCCCCAGGCTGCGCGCGGTCATCGCCACGGTG
The DNA here is from genome assembly GCF_000315425.1 of Massilia timonae CCUG 45783. Taxonomy (GTDB): domain Bacteria; phylum Pseudomonadota; class Gammaproteobacteria; order Burkholderiales; family Burkholderiaceae_D; genus Telluria; species Telluria timonae. The sequence goes on from NZ_JH992923.1 coordinate 963,713, forward strand.
CGGCGCAGCATCGGCTCCGGTTCCACCAGCAAAATCTGTGTGGATTCAGCCATCGGCGTGCTCCACCGTGTTCGTCAATTCCATCAGCGCCAGGTCGCGCAAGGTGCCCAGGATCGCCAGCTCCACCGCATCGAGGGTGCGCGGACGGCGGTCGATCAGGCACAGGCTGCCCAGGCGCGGGCCGGATGGCAGCGCCAATGGGGCGCCGGCATAGAAGCGGATATGAGGCGCGCCCGTCACCAGCGGGTTGTCGGCGAAGCGCGGGTCGTGCAGCGCGTCGTCGACCACCATGATCTCGTCGCGCAGGATGGCGTGCGCGCAGAAGGACACGTCGCGCCCCGTCTCGCACACCGGCATGCCCACGCGCGCCTTGAACCACTGGCGATCGGCGTCGACCAGCGTGACCAGCACGATCGGCATGTCGAACTCGGCGGCGGCGAATTGCGCGATCCTGTCGAAGCGTTCCTCGGGCGGGGTATCGAGGATCAAGAGCTCGTACAGCGCGGCCAGGCGCGCGGCTTCGTTGTCGGGTGTGGCGGCGACGTGCATCGTGGAGCCCGCAGGGCGGTCGTCGATCGGGATGGCCGCAATATAGCAGACTGCTTGCGGGCATAAAAAAACCGTGTCACGAGGACACGGTTTTCAGGGTGGGCAGCGATTGGGATTACGCCGCTTCGCGCACTTCCTTCAGGCTGTTCTGGTCTTCGACATGCACACGGCCGCTCAGGACGTCGTCCATGCGCGCCGAATCCAGTTCCTTTTCCCACTTCGACACCACGACCGTCGCGACGCCGTTGCCGATGAAGTTGGTCAGGGCGCGCGCTTCGCTCATGAAGCGGTCGATGCCCAGGATCAGGGCCATGCCGGCCACCGGGATCGTCGGCACCACGGCCAGGGTCGCGGCCAGCGTGATGAAGCCGGCGCCGGTGATGCCCGATGCGCCTTTCGAGGTCAGCATCGCCACCAGCAGGATGGTCAGTTCCTGGGTCAGGGTCAGGTCGGTGTTGGTCGCCTGCGCCACGAACAGCGCCGCCATCGTCATGTAGATATTGGTGCCGTCCAGGTTGAACGAGTAGCCGGTCGGGACGACCAGGCCGACCACTGGCTTCGAGCAGCCCAGCTTTTCCAGCTTGCGCATCAGGTTCGGCAGCGCGCTTTCCGACGACGAGGTGCCCAGCACGATCAGCAGTTCTTCCTTGATGTACTTGATGAACTTGAAGATCGAGAAGCCGGTGAACTTGGCGATCGCGCCCAGCACCACGAACACGAACAGCGCGCAGGTCAGGTAGAACGAACCCATCAGCTTGGCCAGCGGCAGCAGCGATTCCAGGCCATATTTGCCGATGGTAAAGGCCATCGCGCCGAAGGCGCCGATCGGCGCGACTTTCATGACGATGTTGACGATGCCGAAGATCACGTGGGCAATGTCGTCGATGAACTTGGTCACCGGACGGCCACGCTCGCCCATCATCGACAGCGCGAAGCCGAACAGGATCGCGATCAGCAGGACCTGCAGGATATTACCGGTAGCGAAAGCATCCACGAAGGTATTCGGGATGATGTGCATGATGAACTCGGTCGTGGTCTGTGCATGCGCATTGGTGGTGTATTGCGCGATCGAGCTCGAATCGAGGTGGGCCGGATCGACGTTGAAGCCGGCGCCCGGCTTGGCCAGGTTGGCGACCACCAGGCCGATGGCCAGGGCGAAGGTCGACACGACTTCGAAATAGATCAGCGCCTTGCCGCCGACGCGGCCGATCTTCTTCATGTCCTGCATCCCGGCGATGCCGGCGACGACGGTACAGAAGATCACGGGGGCGATGATCATCTTGATCAGTTTGATGAAGCCGTCTCCCAAAGGCTTCATCGCGGTGCCCAGTTCGGGGTAGAACACCCCCAGCAACACGCCAAGGACGATGGCGATCAGCACCTGGACATACAGTACTTTATAAAAAGGCTTCTTCATGGCAACTCTTCAACGAGGTTGGTGGTTGTTCCATGTTGGAGCAATCGTTCCCGGCAAGCTATTGTGGAAATCCGCATGCTGCACTGCACCAGGGCATCACGGATGACCACGCACCGCAGCGGTGCGGCAGGCAAGCGCAGCAGGTGGCGTGTTTGCCATGCCCAGGTCGGGCAGAGGAAAATGACTAGCTCGAGGCGGCCAATGCCGCGCGCCGCCAGGCGCCCGGCCCCACGCCGTAGCTGCGCTTGAAGACCCGGTTGAAGGCCGCCTCGGACTGGTAACCGACCGCTTCGCCGATCGCCGCGACCGGCCGCGTGTCGCGCGCCAGCCACTGGGCGGCCTGAATCATGCGCAACTGCACAAGGGCGTCGAGTGGCGTCGTGCCCGCCAGCTGGCGGAACAGGCGCGCGAAGGTGGCGCGCGACATGAAGCAGGCCGCCGCCAGTTCTTCCACCAGCCAGGAGCGCTCCAGTTGCGCCAGCATCAGGCGCAGCGCGGGGCCGAGGCGGCGGTCGGCCAGCACCGCCAGCAGGCCGGGGGTGGTCGGGCCGTCGTCGAGCCAGGCGCGCAGCAACAGCGTGAACAGCGCTCCGGACAGCTGCGCCACCACGGCCGCGGCGCCGGGCCGTGCGCTGTCGGCTTCGCTGCGCAGCATCGTCACCAGCGCGAGCAGGCCGGCGAAGTCGGGACGTGAAGAGGCGTGAACGACGATCATGGCGGGCAGCGCCGGCTGCAGGACACGGCGCGCGCCATCGTCGAACACGAACTGGCCGCACAGGATGCCGGTCGGCGCGCCGGCGCCGTCATTCGACACCCAGCGCAGCGGCGCCGGGCCCGGCACGTCCACCAGGGCGCGCGCCTGTTCCGGCGGCCCCGCGTGCAGCCGGTGGGCGCCGCCCTGCGGGAAGACGACGATGTCGCCGGCGGCGAGCTTGACCCGTTCGCCGCCGGGCGTGTCGACCGCGGCTTCGCCCTCGACGATCAGGTGGTAGGGCGCGACGCCGGCGCTGGCCGCGGGCTGCTCCAGCACCCAGGGCGCGGCCAGCGCGCAGCGGATGTCGAGCGAGGTGCGCAGGGTGAACAGCGACAGCAGGCGGCTGAGCGCATCCACGCCCTGGGCCGCGGCGGCGGCGCCGGCCAGGTCGGGCTTACTGCGCAGCCCAGCCTCCATCCATGTTCCAGGCCACGCCGCGCACCTGGTCGGCTGCCGGGCTGCAGAAGAACACGGCCAGCGCGCCCAGTTCTTCCGGGGTGACGAATTCGCCCGACGGTTGTTTCTCAAGCAGCAAGGCCTTGCGCGCGGCGTCGTTGTCCAGGCCCTCGCGCGCGGCGCGGTCGTCGACCTGCTTCTGCACCAGCGGGGTCAGCACGAAACCGGGGCAGATCGCGTTCGCGGTCACGCCGGTCTGCGCCGTCTCGAGCGCCGTCACCTTGGTGAAGCCGACCAGGCCGTGCTTGGCGGCGACGTAGGCCGATTTCTGGCTCGACCCGACCAGGCCGTGCACCGAGGCCAGGTTGATGATGCGGCCCCAGTTTTTCCGCTTCATGGCGGGCAGGGCCAGGCGGGTGGTATGGAAGGCCGAGCTGAGGTTGATGGCGATGATGGCGTCCCATTTCTCGGTGGGGAAGTCCTCGACCGCCGCCACGTGCTGGATGCCGGCATTGTTGACCAGGATGTCGACTCCGCCGAATTTCTCGGTGGCGTACGCCATCATGGCCTCGATCTCTCCCGGCTTGGACATGTCTGCGTTGTGGTAGGCGGTCTGCACCCCGAACTCGGCGCCGATGTCGGTGTACAGCTTCTCGATCTGCTGGGCGTCGCCGAAGCCGTTGAACACGATGTTGGCGCCCTGTTCGGCCAGCGAGCGCGCGATCCCGAGCCCGATGCCCGAGGTCGAACCGGTGACGAGAGCCGTTTTGCCACTTAGCATGCTGGATTTCATTGTGTCCTCTATATGAAGGTGATCGGGGGAACTTCCTCAGAATTGGTAGAATTCTAATCGCAACGCCATCGCGGTGGTGATTTGCAGGGCGCCGCGAAGCGGCGGCTACATATTGTCATGACGGAGTCACGATGTCTGAACCCAGATTAAAAAGCGTCCAGTGCAGCTCGCCCGCCGGGCTGCACCGCGTCGCCTACAAGGAATGGGGCGACGCGGACAATCCGAAGGTGCTGGTCTGCGTGCACGGCGTGACCCGCGTGGGCGACGATTTCGACCACCTGGCGCGCGCCCTGTGCGACGACTATCGCGTGGTATGCCCGGATATCGTCGGGCGCGGGCGCTCGGAGCGCCTGCGCGATCCGGCCTATTACACGGTGCCGCAATACATGGCCGACATGGTGACCCTGATCGCGCGCGTCACTGCCGGCGCCCGGGATGGGGCCGATAGCGAGGACGTGGCCTGGTTCGGCACCTCGATGGGCGGCCTGATCGGCATGGCGCTGGCCGCGCTCGAGGGCAGCCCGATACGCAGGTTCGTGCTCAACGATATCGGTCCGGTGCTCGATGGCGCCGCCTTGCGGCGCATCGGCGACTACATCGGCCAGGACCTGCGTTTCCCGAGCTTTGCCGCCGGGGCCGAGTTCGTGAAAACGGTGTCGGCGTCGTTCGGCCCGCACACCGACGACGAATGGCGCAAGCTGGCGGCCGATGTCTTGCGCCAGGGGCAGGACGGCCAGTGGGAGCGCCACTACGACTTGAACCTGGCGCAGCCGTTCCGGGCCATCACCCTGGAAGGGGCCGCCCAGGACGAGGCCGCGCTGTGGGCGGCCTGGGACGCGATTCGCTGCCCGACCCTGCTGGTGCGCGGCGAGCAGTCCGACCTGCTGTCGCGCGCGACCGCGCAGCAGATGACGCAGCGCGGACCGCGTCCGCGCCTGGTCGAGATTCCCGGGGTGGGCCATGCGCCGACCTTCGTGCACGACGACCAGATCGCGATCGCGCGTGAATTTTTGATCGGCTGAATTATTAATCCGGACCTGAACGGTTCCTCATAACCTAGAAGAAAGAGATCATGGAAATCAAACGACTGCACGTAGGCAAGCGCCTGTCCGAAGTGGCGATCCACAACGAAACCGTCTACCTGGCCGGCCAGATCGCCGAAGACACCAGCCAGGGCATCGAGGGCCAGATGCGCGAGGTGCTGGGCCATGTCGACCGCCTGCTGGGCGAGGCCGGCAGCGACAAGACCTGCATCCTCTCCTGCCAGATCTTTATCTCCAGCATGGACAACTTCCCCGGCATGAACAGCGTGTGGGACGAGTGGGTGGCGCAGGGCCATACCCCGCCGCGCGCGACCGTCGAAGCCAGGCTCGCCAACCCCGCCTGCCTGGTCGAGGTCTGCGTCGTCGCCGCCCTGCGCTAAGGCAGAACCGTCGTATGGTATCGACCGCCCTGTTGGGCGACGTCAACAGCGGCCTGGTCCAGGGACTGGGGCAGGAGGACTGCGTGCGCGTGCACGCGGCGCTCGATTACGCGGCCGCGAGCTATGGCGAGCGGGTCGCCTCGTCGGGCCAGGGCGCCTTCGAGTTCTCGCTCGGCGCGGCCGGCACCCTGGCCTACCTGAACACCGACGCCGAGACCCGCATCGCGGGCCTGCTGTTCGAGCTGGCGCTGATGGATCCGTCCACCTTCGGGCGCATCGAGGAGCGCTTCGGCCCCGAGGTGGCGGCGCTGGTGCAGGGCGTGCACCAGCTGATCCGCCTGCGCGACCTGACCGTCGGCCAGGCGCCGGTGGGCAGCGGCAAGAACGCGGCCCAGCAGGCCGCGGCCCACAACGAAACCCTGCGCAAGATGCTGCTGGCGATGGCCACCGACATGCGCGTGGTCCTGATGCGCCTGGCCTCGTGCGCCGCCACCTTGCGCCACTTCGCCGAACACAAGCGCTTCGACGAGGTCACGCGCGCCTATGGCCGCGAGGTGCTGGACTTCTATGCGCCGCTGGCCAACCGGCTCGGCATCTGGCAACTGAAGTGGGAGCTGGAAGACCTGGCGTTCCGCTTCATCGAGCCGGACACCTACAAGCGCATCGCCAGGATGCTCGAAGAAAAGCGCATGTCGCGCGAGAGCTTCGTGGCCTCGTCGATCGCGCGCCTGCAAAGCGAGCTGGCGGCGGCCGGCATCAAGGCCGACGTCTCGGGGCGGCCGAAGCACATCTACAGCATCTGGAGCAAGATGCGCGGCAAGGAGCTCGATTTCTCCGAGCTGTATGACGTGCGCGCTTTCCGCGTGATCGTGGCGGACATCAAGACCTGCTACACGGTGCTGGGCGTGATCCACAATATCTGGACCCCGGTGCCGAAGGAGTTCGACGACTACATCTCGCGTCCCAAGCCGAACGGCTACCGCTCGCTGCACACGGTGGTGACGGCCGACGACGGCCGGCCGCTGGAAGTGCAGATCCGGACGCAAGAGATGCACAATTTCGCCGAGTACGGCATCGCCGCCCACTGGCGCTACAAGGAAGAGGGCGGGTCCAACTTCAAGAGCCAGCAGTACGACGAGAAGATCGCCTGGCTGCGCCAGCTGCTGGCCTGGAAGACCGACGTGGCCGACGCCGTGGCCGGCCAGGAAGAGCAGCAGAAGGAATGGGTCGAGAAGCTCAAGGCGGCCAGCCTGGACGACCGCATCTTCGTGCTCACGCCGCAGGCGCGGGTGCTGGAGCTGCCGGTCGGCGCCACGCCGATCGACTTCGCCTACCACCTGCACAGCGAAGTCGGGCACCGCTGCCGCGGCGCCAAGATCGACGGCGTGATGGTGCCGCTGAACACCCCGCTCAAGAACGGCCAGACCTGCGAGATCATCACTGCCAAGGGCGGCGCCGGCAGCCAGGGCCCGTCGCGCGACTGGCTCAGTCCCGAGTACACGGTCTCGAGCCGCACCCGGTCCAAGATCCGCGCCTGGTTCCATGCGCTGGACATGGCCGAAACGCTGGCCCATGGCCGGGCGCTGGTCGAGAAATCCCTGCAGCGCGAGGGCAAGACCGCGGTCAACCTCGAGCTGCTGGCGCAGAAGCTGGGCTTCGCCAAGGTGGACGAATTGTTCATCGAGGTCGGCAAGGACAAGTTCAGCCTGCGCCACGTGGAAGCCGCGCTGCACGAGAACGCCGAGCCGGCGCCAGTCGAAGACGCGGCGGTGGTCAACAAGAGCCGCGCCTCGAGCGTGGAACAGGGCGCCAAGTCGGGCGTGCTGGTGGTGGGCACCGAGGGCCTGATGACGATGCTGGCCAAGTGCTGCAAACCTGCGCCGCCGGACCCGATCGTCGGCTTCGTCACGCGCGGCAAAGGCGTCTCGATCCACCGCCTCAGCTGCAAGAACTTCGCCGAGATGCAGGCCAAGTCGCCCGAGCGCGTGATCCAGGTGGAGTGGGGCACGGCCGGCTTCGAGACCGTGTATCCGGTCGACCTGTTCATCCTGGCGCAAGACCGCCAGGGCCTGCTGCGCGACATCTCCGAGGTGTTCTCGCGCGAGAAGATCAATGTGATCGGGGTGAACACCCAGAGCGCCAGGGGCCAGGCCCGCATGGTGTTCACGGCGGAGATCGGGTCGACGGCGCAGGCGCAGAAGGCGCTGGCGGCGATCATGGAGGTCTCGGGGGTGATGGAGGCGCGCAGGCAATAGGGCGCAGCAGGGCGCCGGCCTTGCCTCCGCGGACCGTGCGAACGTAATCATTTGTCACGGGTCCGCGCAATTGCCTGTAACCGAAGTATCATTCAGCCCATGCCGCGAACGATCCCGCCCATCGCCCAACCGACCCTGTGGCCCGCCTACCTGGCGCGCTACCTGCGCAGCTGGTGGTACATGATCCACCTGGGCGCGATCGCCGTCGTCACGGCGCTCTCGCCTTCCACCTGGCGCCGCGCGAGCTTTCACGCCACCGCGCGCCACATCCACGCCAGCACCTGGCAGGTGCTGCCCTGGTTCACGCTGGCCTCCTGCCTGGTCAGCCTGGTCATCATCCGCATCGTGCTGGTCACGGCCAGGAGCTACGGCCTGTCCGGCCTGGCGCTCGAGATGGTGGTGCGGGTGCTGGTGCTGGAACTGATTCCGCTGTCGGCGGCGCTGTTCGTGGCGCTGCGCGCCAGCATGGCCTTCGACGCCTCGGCCCTGGGCCTGGCGCGCTCGGGCCTGTCGATCCGCGCCGCCAGCGACGAAGCGCTGCGCCGCGTGCGGCGCGACCTGGTGCCGCAGCTGATCGCCAACGCGGTGGCGGTGCTGTCCCTGGCCATGGTCACCTCGATCACCGTGCTGCTGCTGGCCTACCTGAACGTGTATGGCCTGTCGCCCTGGGGCATCCCCGACTACACCCGCACGGTGGGCCGCGTGTTCGCGCCGGTGGTGACGGCCGGCTTCGTGCTCAAGACGGTGCTGTTCGGCCTGGCCGTGGCCCTGATCCCGACCGCCGCCGTGCTCGAGCTGCAGCGCTATCCGCGCGCCCTGGCGACCACCGTGCAGCCCGGCGCGCTGCGCCTGCTGTTCGTGCTGATCGTGATCGAGGCCGGCTCGCTGGCCCTGAAATACATCTGAATCCTGGAACGAGAACTACATGCCGGACCTGACTCCTGATCCATCCATTCTTGATGAGCCGAAGAACGTCGAAGCCAAGGCGGCGATCGTCCTGGTGATGCTCGGCCTGTTGATCGCGGCCTTCGTGCTGTACGTGATGTACGCGCGCGGCGTGTTCGAGCCGACCCAGCGCCTGACCCTGGTGGCCGAGGATTCGTCCGGCGTCATCCCCGGCATGGACATGACGTTCGCGGGCTTTCCGATCGGGCGCGTGCGCCAGGTCGACCTGGGCGACGACGGCAAGGTGCAGATCACGGTCGACGTCCAGAGCAAGGACGCCAAGTGGCTGCGCGCCTCGAGCGTGTTCACGCTCGAGTCGAGCATCGTCGGCGAGACCCGCCTGCGCGCCTATACCGGGGTGCTGACCGACGCGCCGCTGCCGCCGAACTCCACCCGCACCGTGCTGCGCGGCGACGCCACCGCCGAGATCCCGCGCATCGTCGCCACCGCCAGGGCGCTGCTGGAAAACCTGGAAACCATGACCGCCTCCGGCTCGGACGTCAACGCCAGCCTGGCCAACCTGTCGGCGGTGACGGGCCGCATGTCGGGCCGCTACGGGGTGCTGGGGGGCGCGCTGGGCGGCGACGAAGAGGCGAAGAAGCTGATGGAGGCGCTGGACCGGGTCAACGCCATCCTGGCCAAGGCCGACCAGCGCGTGTTCGGCAAGGCCGGCGTGATGGACGACACGCAAGCCGCGATCCGCCAGCTGGACGTGGTGCTGCAGGACGCCAGCGCCACGCTGAAGAAGGTCGACGCGGTGCTGGTCGAGGCCCAGGCGGTCGGCGCCAACACGCGCGCGGCCACCGAAGACCTGGGCGCGCTGCGCGGCGAAGTCGACGCCAGCCTGCGCAAGGTGAACCGCCTGGTCGAAGAAATCAACCGCAAATGGCCGTTCGCGCGCAGCAGCCAGGAGATCAAGCTTCCATGAAGATCGCATACGTATGCATTGCGGCCGTGCTGGCCGGCTGCGCCAGCAAGCCGTTGCCGCCGGACTGGCAAGCCAACGCCAAGGGCGCCCTGGACGCGTCGGTCGACGACTACCTGAAGGGGCACACGGCGGCTTCCGAGGCCGAATTCCGCGAGGCGCGGCGCGAGACGGCTGCCACCGGCCGGCTAGACCGCGTGGCCCAGGTGGAGCTGGTGCGCTGCGCGGCGCAGGCGGCCAGCCTGGTGTTCGAGGAGTGCCCGGGCTATGCGGCGCTGGCCGCCGACGCCACGCCGGCCCAGCGCGCGTATGCCGCCTACCTGGCGGGGCAGTGGGAGGGCCTGGACGTGGCGCTGCTGCCCGAGCAGCATCGCGCCGTGGTCGGCGGCGGGGCACTGGAGAAGATCGAAGACCCGCTGTCGCGCCTGGTCGCGGCCGGTGCGCTGTTCAAGGCCGGGCGCATGACGCCACAGGGCATCGCGCTCGCGGTCGACACGGCGTCGAACCAGGGCTGGCGGCGACCCTTGCTGACCTGGCTCGGGGTGCAGGAGCAGCGTGCCAAGGCAGCGGGCGATACCGGCGCGACGGAGCAGATCCGGCGTCGGATGGCGCTGGTGTCCGGCACGCTGCCGGCTGGGCAATGAGGGTATCCGTTGTTATGCGGTTGTAAACCTTGGTTAATCGGTCATTTGACCGCGGCTTGGCGCTTGTAGACTGGCCGTGCAGTCCGATGAAGCCAACCGTGTACAAATCTACCATGGAGCAGCGCCATGTCCCGCATCGACTTCGCCAGTCCCTACCGCGTGCAAGGCACGATCACTTCCTTCGGCGAGCTGGCCAAGAAGAACCCTGACGTGGTCTACAAGATGCCCGACGAACTGGTCGCCGAGGCCAGGCTGCACGATGAGCAGATGGCCGCGCGCCTGGAAGCAGGGCGCCGTTACGCCGACCTGCATCCCGACAAGATCCATGCCCAGATCACGTTGGGCGGCAAGACGTTGGCGACGATCTACGACTCCGGCGTCACCCACCTCGAGCGGGAAGCCTACGGCGCGCAACTGACCAATGATGGCGAGGGGCTGGCCTTGGCCGACGCCCGCATCGCCGACATCCTGAAGGCGATTCCGGGAGAGGTGAAATACAGGGATTTGACCGACCCGGGAGGTCGCTCGGCGCGTGCCGCGCCGGACTCGGCGCTGCCGAAGGTGACTGCGCGCAGCCTCATGCAAATCCTGCAGGACCTGGACTGGAAACTGGCGCGTGCGCGCATCGACGAGGGCACGCCCGGGGCTTGAGTGAATTGTCGAGAAGGCCAAAGCGACGATGGGAACGCCGTCGGGCGTGCCGATGGCGGTCTCGATTCAGGCTCGCGGAGGCAGGGTGTCCATCGGCAGCAGGCGATGCACCAGTTTCTCCGACAAGCGGCGCAAGCGATTCGCTGTGCCGGCGGGCGCCAGGAGGTCCAGGCGGCGGCCGAAATGGCTGACGCCCGGCAGCTCGACCCCGAACAATTGCTGGCGTTGCGGGTCGTTATCGAAACGCCCCAGATCGGACGGCGCCGCGCTGCGGAAGGCTTTCATCCAGAAGTGCCCGTAGGTGTAAATGAGCGATTTACGCACGCGATCGGTTTCGTTGGCTTCGGCCATGTGCAGCACGTGGGTGTTGAACAGCACGACGTCACCGGCGCGCGGCACGATGCGCACCGTGGCGCCGGACCCGGCCAGCGTCGGTCGATGCGGATTCACGTGCAGTGGCGGCAGGTGCTGGCTGCCGGGGATGAATGACAGGCAGCCCTGGTTCGGCGCCAGGTCTTCCAGGTAAAAATGGGCTTTGGCCAGGAAGCCCGGCGCGTGGGCGGGATTGACGCCCGAGACGCGCGCGATGTCGGAGTGGTAGGGGCTGGTGAAGGTCGGGCCGGGAAAGAACAGGCGCGCACTGGTCTCCTGCAACGCGATATCCTCGCCCACCGTCGCCCGCAGCAGCGGGAGCAGCTGCGGCAGGTCGACGAGGTCGACGAATACCGGGTCGGCGTCGAGGATGGCAGGCAGGTCGTGGAAGCGCTTGCCGCTGGCGCGCGCCTGGTCCGTCGCCTGCGCGTGACGGGCGGCGGCGGCATCGAAGGCGCTGCGCGCGGCGTCCCGCACCGCCTGCGGCAGCAACTGTTTCAGGTGAACGAATCCTTGTGTATTGTACTGGAGCGTCAGGTCAAGCAGCTGGTCGGTGGAGAGCATGGTCGATGGAGAATCCGGCGGCGTTGGAGAACAGGTTGAATTGGGCATGCGTGGTCGCATGCCAGGAGTGCAGGCGCGCATGCGCGCAGGTGGCTTCGCGCGCGGGCATGTCGGCGCGCAGGCGCCGCACGGCGTCGGCCACGCCTGCCGCCGAATTGGCGCGCAGCAGCAACCCGGCCGCATGGCAGCGCACCACTTCGGCGGTGCCGCCCACGTCGCTGGCCAGGGCCGGCGCACCGCAGGCCATCGCCTCGAGCAGCACGTTGGCCCAGCCTTCGCGGTTCGAAGCCAGCACCAGCGCGTCGGCGGCGCTGTAGCAGGTGCGCAGTTGGTCCTGTGTGAGGAGGCCGAGGAAGCGAACGCGCTCGTGCACGCCGAGTTCGTGGCACAGGGCCATGAGCTCGCCGCGTTCCGGGCCGGCGCCAACGATCATCAGGCGCACGCCGGGCAGTTCCGGCAGCGCGGCGATGACCTTGTCGTGACCCTTGCGTTCGATCAGGTGACCGACCGAGAGCAGGGTAAAGCCCTCGACGCCCAGCGTCGCACGTGATCGCGCATAGGGTTCCGGATAGAACAGATCGAGATCGACGCCGTTGCGCAGCGCATGGATGCGTTCTCCTGGCAGGCCGAGGCGGATCATGTCCTGGCGCAGCGCCTCGCACACGCTGATCATTGCGTACGCGGCATGCGCGGCCTGGCGGATCAGGCGGCGTGGCCAGGCGTGGCCCGGCAGCTGCGTGATGTCGCTGCCGAGGGCGCTGATGACGACCGGCTTGCCATAATGGCGCCCCAGCATGGCTGCAGCCACGCCATCGGGATAAAAGTAGTGAGCGTCGATCACGTCGAAATCGCCGCCCTGCGCGAGCAGGCCATCGATGGCCCGGCGTGCGGCGTGATACAGCGTCCAGGGCGTCATGTACATGCCGATCCGGGGCACATTCGCGTAGCGTGGATGCAGCACGTGCACGCCGTTACGGACTTCCTCGAGCGGTACCCGCGCATAGCGGGCATAGCGCCCGAAGAGGCCCGCGGTCGACGGGAACCACGGCACCGGCGCGACCACCACCGCGCGCATGGGGTGAAGGCGCAACTGCTGGCGCAGGCTGGTCTCGGTGAAAATGCCGTGGTGCGGCTCCACGGCATTCGGGTACAGAGTAGAGAACGTCAGGATATTCAGCATCGGGGTCGCTGGCAACGTTGATCGGTCGCGCCGCCATCAATCGATGATGATTCGGACGATGGGTATCGCAATGCAATTCCCATGCCTATCTGCAATCACTTGATTTTGTTCAGTATCTAAAACTTAAGTTATTCTGTTGTAAGTTTTATCGACAGTCAGTTACGGTCGGGCGCGCAGCGCCCACGGGAGCGTATTGTGGATGGTCGTGGCTGCAATCGCAGCCTGGCCCGCGGCCACCGCGATCTGGTTCAGTCCGCGGGTGACGTCGCCGATGGCGAACAGGCCCGGCACCGAGGTGCGGCAATGGTCATCCACCAGCAGCTTGTCGCACTCGACGGTCTCGGCGCCAAGCGCCGCAGCCAGTCCCGAACGTGCGCTTTCCCCGAGCATGGGATAGAACACATCGCATGCATAGTCCTGGCCGTCGCGCGTGTGCAGCACCGGTCGCAGCTCGTCGGTCAGGGTCACGCCGGCCAGCGGCGAGGTGATGTGCCGCACGTTCGCCGCTTCCAGCTGGCGTTTTTCGTCGGCGTCGACCGCCGATTCCTCGGTCCGCTCGAACAGCAGCACCTCGGTGCTGAAGCTGCGCATGAACAGCGCATGGCCGACCGGATTGACCTCGGAGGTGGCCACCGCGATGCGCTTGTCGATCACGTCGAAGCCGTCGCACACCGGGCACAGGCGCACGGCGCCGGCGGCCACCGCTTCTTCCCAGCGCTCGACCGGCATGCCGGCGTCGGCCACGCCGGTGGCCAGCAGCACCGTATGGGCGCGCAGGGTCGTCAAATCTCCCTCGGGACTGCAGCAGTCGGCCTCGAACAGCCCGTCCTCGATGCGCAGGTTCGTGATTTCGCCCGGAATCACATGGCCGCCGTAATTGCCGAGCTGGCAACGGAGCTGGTCCAGCAACTGCTTGCCGTTGATTCCGTCCGGAAAGCCCGGATAGTTGTGCGAGACGGGAATCCAGCCCAGCCGGCTATTGCCCTTGTCGACCAGGGCGACGTTGCGGGTGAAGCGGTGCAGGTAGATGGCGGCGGTCAGGCCGCCGGGCCCGCCGCCGACGATGAGCGTGTCGAATACATTGGTTTTCAGTTCCATGCGGCCGATTATCCCGAGCCGCTCGCCGGCAGGCTATCGGCGCGTGCCTCAACGCCGGGTCGGCATCGGCTTACAGGCGCGCCCTCAGAGCGATTTGCCGCCCGCGGCCTCGGGCTGCAGGGTCACGTGATCGATGCCGTGCCGTTCGCGCAGCATGGCGCGCACCGCTTCCAGCACCGGCGGCCATTCTTCCAGGCTGCGGATCTCGATATGGCCGATCAGGGCGGGGTGGCCTGGCGACATGTCCCACACATGCATATCATGCACGGCCAGCACGCCGTCGACGGCGGCCATGTCGGCGCCGACCTGCACGTAGTCGATCGCGTGCGGCACGCCTTCCATCAGGAAGTGGTACGACTCGCGCAGGATGCCGCTGGTCGAGCGCAGGATCAGGAGGGCGACGAAGATCGACAGGATCGGGTCGGCCTGCACCCAGCCGGTGATGTAGATGATGGCGCCGGAGGCGATCGCGGCCAGCGAGCCGAGCAGGTCGCCCATGACATTGACCAGGGCGGCGCGGGTATTGATGCTGTCGTTATTGCGCGAAAGAATCCATGCCACCAGCAGATTGATCGACGCGCCCAGGGCCGCGACCACCAGCACGATGCCGCCTTGTACATGCTCGGGATGGATCAGGCGCTGCACCGCCTCGTAACCGATCCAGGCCACCAGGCCCAGCATCGCCAGGCAGTTGACGAAGGCGGCCAGCGCCTCGGCGCGCACGAAGCCGAAGGAGTGGCGGGCCGACGGCGGACGCTTGGCGATCAGCTGGGCCAGCAGGGCCAGGCCGAGGGCGGCGGCATCGGTCACCATGTGACCGGCATCCGAGATCAGGGCCAGCGAGTTGGACAGGAAGCCGGTGATCACTTCGATCACGGCGAACAGCAGGGTCAGGCCGAGCGCCACCGCCAGCGCCTTCTGGCTGCGCGCCTCGATCGAGTGCGAATGGCTGGCGTCGCCGTCCAGGTGGGCGTGCAGGTGCGAAGGGTCGAGCGGCTTGTAGGTCATCGCTTGCGAAGTAAATATGGTGGCTGACCGCAAGTGTAAAGCATACGCCAGAGGGCAGGGGCGGGCCCTGCGGCAACTATTTCCGTGCGAGGGTTGCGGTTCCGCCATGCGGTCCTTATAATGGCGGCATCGGGCGGTTAGTTCAGCTGGTTAGAATACTTGGTCGACATCCAAGGGGTCGCAGATTCGAATTCTGCACCGCCCACCAGAACACAGAAATTCAAAGAAGCGTAGCGAGCGGAAGCAGTTCTGGTTGAGAAGCGCAGCCGTACTTTAGTACGGCGAGCATCGCAAACCGGAAATGCGAACGCGCAGTAGCTTGTTTGGGTTTCGTTGAGTAAGAGCGAGAAAGGCACCGACGGTTATGACACCGCGAACTACAACCTGGTTGTGGGGGAATCGCTAGACGCGAAGGGGTGTGCTTTTGCTCAACACAACGGAAAAACGCGGCTAGTGCCGCGTTTTTTTTCGTCTTTTAAATTTTCATTGTCTTTTTGTTTATTTTCACCGGCGCGTGCGCCAATTGGAGAACAGCATGCTGAACGTTCGACTTCCCGATGGCTCCAGCCGTCAATTCGACGGCCCCGTGACGGTGGCCCAGGTAGCACAGAGTATTGCCCCGAGCCTGGCCAAGGCCGCCCTGGCCGGCAAGGTCAACGGCAAGGTGGTCGATACCTCGCACTTGATCGAGAGTGATGCGGATCTGGCGATCGTGACCGACCGCGACCCGGAAGGCCTGGACGTGATCCGTCACTCGACCGCCCACCTGCTGGCCTATGCGGTCAAGGAATTGTTCCCGGAAGCCCAGGTCACCATCGGCCCGGTCATCGAGAATGGCTTCTACTACGATTTCTCGTACAAGCGTCCATTCACCCCGGACGACCTGGCCGCCATCGAAAAGAAAATGGTCGAGCTGGCCAAGAAGGACGAGCCGGTCACCCGCAAGGTGCTGCCGCGCGACGAAGCCGTGGCCTATTTCAAGTCGATCGGCGAAGCCTATAAGGCCGAGATCATCGCCTCGATCCCCGCCAATGAAGACGTGTCGCTGTACAGCGAAGGCGGCTTCACCGACCTGTGCCGCGGCCCGCACGTGCCGTCGACCGGCAAGCTGAAGGTCTTCAAGCTGATGAAGCTGGCCGGCGCCTACTGGCGCGGCGACTCGAAGAACGAGATGCTGCAGCGCGTGTATGGCACCGCCTGGACCAAGAAGGAAGACCAGGAGCAGTACCTGCACATGCTCGAAGAAGCGGAAAAGCGCGACCACCGCAAGCTCGGCAAGGCATTGGACCTGTTCCACTTCCAGGAAGAAGCGCCGGGCCTGGTGTTCTGGCACCCGAAGGGCTGGACCGTCTGGCAACAGGTGGAGCAGTACATGCGCCACAAGTACCAGGCCAGCGGCTACAGCGAAGTCAAGGCGCCGCAGATCCTCGACCGCACCCTGTGGGAAAAGACCGGTCACTGGGAAAACTACCGTGACAATATGTTCACCACCGAGTCGGAAAACCGCTCGTACGCCCTCAAGCCGATGAACTGCCCGGGCCACGTGCAGATCTATAACTCGGGCCTGCGCTCCTACCGCGACCTGCCGCTGCGCTTCGGCGAATTCGGCCAGTGCCACCGCAACGAATCCTCGGGCGCGCTGCACGGCCTGATGCGCGTGCGCGGCTTCACCCAGGACGACGGCCACATTTTCTGCACCGAAGAGCAGATCGAGGCCGAAGTGACCGCCTTCCACTCGCAGGCGATGGCGGTGTACGACGATTTCGGCTTCGCCAACATCGACGTCAAGCTGGCGCTGCGTCCGGAGGGCCGCATCGGCTCCGACGAAGTCTGGGACCAGGCCGAAGAGGCGCTGCGTTCGGCGCTGCGCGCCTGTGGCGTGGAATGGACCGAGCTGCCGGGCGAGGGCGCCTTCTATGGCCCGAAGATCGAGTACCACCTGAAGGATAGCCTCGGCCGTCCATGGCAGGTCGGCACGATGCAGGTCGACTTCTCGATGCCGGGCCGCCTCGGTTCCGAGTATGTCGCGGAAGACAATACCCGCAAGGTGCCGGTGATGCTGCACCGCGCGATCGTGGGCTCGATGGAGCGCTTCATCGGTATCCTGATCGAGAACTATGCCGGCGCGCTGCCGCTGTGGCTTGCGCCGGTGCAAGTAGCGGTGCTCAATATCTCCGACGCACAGGCTGACTACGTCAAGGAAGTTGAGCAAAAGCTGCGCCAGGCGGGCCTGCGCGTTCACGCTGATTTGCGGAACGAGAAGATCACCTATAAAATACGTGAACATTCCGTCCAAAAACTGCCGTATATCCTCGTTGTCGGGGATAAGGAAAAGGACGCGAACACTGTGGCCGTGCGTGCCCGCGGCAATGTCGATCTGGGCGTGATGTCCGTCGACGCGCTCGTGGAGCGTCTGGTAGGCGAAGTTGCCGCCAAGACGAAATAATCCCGGCCAATACCAATACATTCAAAGGAAAAGACATAGCTACTGACAAGCAGAATCGCATCAATGGCGAGATCACCCATCCGGAAATGCGTTTGAACGGTGTGGACAACGAGCCGCTGGGCATCGTGACCCTGGCCGAAGCGTTCCGTCTGGCCGAAGAAAAGAACGTCGACCTGGTTGAGATCGCGCCAAATGCGGTCCCTCCGGTTTGCCGCCTGATGGACTACGGCAAGTTCAAGTATTCGGAGCAGAAGAAGGCCCACGAAGCCAAGCTCAAGCAGAAGATCATTCAGGTCAAGGAAATCAAGTTCCGTCCGGGCACCGATGAAGGCGACTACAGCATCAAGCTGCGCAACCTCATCAAGTTCCTGGAAGAAGGCGACAAGACCAAGATCACCTTGCGCTTCCGTGGCCGCGAGATGGCGCACCAGGACATCGGCCTGCGCATGCTCGAGCGCCTGCGCGGCGACCTGGAGCCGTATGGCCAGGTCGAGCAGTTCCCGAAGCTCGAAGGTCGCCAGATGATCATGGTGGTCGCGCCGAAAAAGAAGAAGTAATTCTTCGCGCGAGGTAGATACACGGCCGGGTCCGTGGTGCTGGCGAAAGCCGGCGCCGCGGCCCGGCTTTCACACGTCCGTGTCGCGCGGGCGGGTGTGCGGATTGCCGGATGAGTTGCCGGGGGCCATGCTATTCCCCCAAAACCTGTGCTACAATCTGCGATTCCTGTTTTTAGAAACAGGTTGTAGCAGACTCGCTTCTGCTGCAAGACAAGTGAAAGTAGGCATCCAAGAGCAGCGTTGCTGCCACCTGCAATCCTGTCCCATATGAGGCTGTCCGCAAGGGCAGATGACTATGCCAAAAATGAAAACCAAGAGCTCCGCGAAGAAACGTTTTCGCGTGCGTCCGGGCGGTACCGTCAAGTCGGGCATGGCCTTCAAGCGTCACATCCTGACCAAGAAGACCACCAAGAACAAGCGCCAGCTGCGCGGCACCCGTAACATCAATGCGTCGGACGTGACCAGCGTCTACCGCATGATGCCATCTGCTGTTTAATCTCACACTAAGGAGCTAATATGCCTCGAGTAAAACGTGGGGTTACTGCACGTGCCCGTCACAAGAAAGTTCTTGAACTTGCCAAAGGCTACCGTGGCCGCCGCAGCAAGGTATACCGTATTGCCAAGCAAGCAGTCATGCGCGCTGGCCAGTATGCCTACCGCGATCGCCGCAACAAGAAGCGCGTCTTCCGCGCACTGTGGATCACCCGTATCAACGCGGCTTCGCGTTCGCACGGCATGACCTACAGCGCCTTCATGAACGGCCTGAAGAAGTCCGCGATTGAACTGGACCGTAAAGTCCTGGCCGACATGGCTGTGCATGACAAGCCGGCATTCGCCGCGATCGTCAGCGCCGTCAAGGCCAAGCTGGCCGCTTAATTCAAGCAGTCTGCTAGCAAGTCAGTGCCGCGTTAGCAATAGCGCGGCGCACTAGAAGCGGGGCAAGGGTCACACCTGTGCCCCGTTTTTGATTCTGGCGTCTCCCGCCAACGAAAAACAGGAAAAGAACAAGCATGAACCTGGAAGAACTCGTCGTCGCGGCTAGGTCCGACTTCGCGGCCAGCCTGGATGCCGCCGCGCTCGAAAATGCGAAAGCCAAGTACCTGGGCAAGACCGGCCAGGTGACCGACCTCATGAAGGGCCTCGGCAAGCTCGACCCTGAACAGCGCAAGGCGCAGGGCGCCCTGATCAATGCCGCCAAAGAACAAATCGAACAGGCCTTGACCGCGCGCCGCGAGGCGCTCGCCGAAGCGCAGCTGATGCTGCGCCTGTCCGCCGAGAGCATCGACGTCACCCTGCCGGGCCGCGGCCGCTCGAAGGGCGGCATCCACCCGGTGATGCGCACCTGGGAGCGTGTGGAGCAGATCTTCCGCTCGATCGGCTTCGACGTCGCCGACGGTCCCGAGATCGAGACCGACTGGACCAACTTCACCGCACTGAACAGCCCCGAGAACCATCCGGCGCGTTCGATGCAGGACACCTTCTATATCGAGGGCAACGACAGCACCGGCAAGCCGCTGCTGCTGCGCACCCACACCAGCCCGATGCAGGTGCGCTACGCGCGCACCCATACGCCTCCGATCAAGGTGATCGCGCCGGGCCGCACCTACCGCGTCGACAGCGACGCCACCC
Organism: Massilia timonae CCUG 45783; assembly: GCF_000315425.1. Lineage (GTDB taxonomy): Bacteria > Pseudomonadota > Gammaproteobacteria > Burkholderiales > Burkholderiaceae_D > Telluria > Telluria timonae. The sequence continues at coordinate 983,319 of NZ_JH992923.1, forward strand.
ACTCGCCGATGTTCCACCAGGTCGAAGGCCTGTGGATCGGCGAGGACATCAGTTTTGCCGACCTCAAGGGCGTGTACCTGAACTTCGTCAAGGCGTTCTTCGAGACCGACGACCTGCAGGTGCGCTTCCGTCCGTCATACTTCCCGTTTACCGAGCCGTCGGCCGAGATCGATATCGCCTTCGGTTCCGGTCCGCTCAAGGGCCGCTGGCTGGAAGTGTCGGGCGCCGGCCAGGTGCACCCCACCGTCGTGCGCAATTTCGGACTGGATCCGGAAAAATTCATCGGCTTCGCGTTCGGCTCCGGCCTCGAGCGCCTGACGATGCTGCGTTATGGAATCAACGACCTGCGCCTGTTCTATGAAGGCGATCTGCGTTTCCTGAAGCAGTTCAATTAATTTGCGAAGCTGAGGTAGAAAGAATATGCAATTCTCGGAAAACTGGCTCCGTTCCATCGTCGATCCGAAGATGAGTTCGGATGAGCTGTCCCATCTGCTGACCATGTCCGGCCTCGAAGTGGAAGAGGTCGAGGCGGTCGCGCCGCCGTTCTCGAACGTGGTGGTGGCCGAAGTCAAGGAAGTGGTGAAGCACCCGAACGCCGACCGCCTGAACGTGTGCCAGGTCGATGCCGGCACAGGCACGTTGCTGAATATCGTGTGCGGCGCGCCGAACGTGCGCGCCGGCATGAAGGCGATCTGCGCCAAGTCCGGCGCGCTGCTGCCGCCGGGCGCCGACGGCAAGCCGTTCGAGATCAAGACCGGCAAGCTGCGCGGCGTCGAGTCGCAAGGCATGATGTGTTCAAGCAAGGAGCTGGGCATCTCGGAAGAGAGCAGCGGCCTGATGGAACTGCCGGAAGACGCCCCGGTTGGCCAGAACATCCGCGACTACCTGGGCCTGAACGACCTCAAGTTCACCATCAAGCTGACCCCGAACAAGGCCGACTGCCTGTCGGTGCTGGGCGTGGCGCGTGAAGTGTCGGCCCTGACCGGCTCGCCCCTGAGCCTGGCGCCGACGCGCGCCGTGCCGGTGAGCAGCGACGAAATCCTGCCGGTCAAGGTGTCGGCGCCAGACCTGTGCGGCCGTTTCGCCGGCCGCGTGATCCGCGGCCTGAACGCGCGCGCGGCCACCCCGGAATGGATGAAGCGCCGCCTGGAACGCAGCGGCCAGCGCTCGGTGTCGGCCCTGGTCGACATCTCCAACTATGTGATGCTGGAAGTCGGCCGTCCGTCGCACGTGTTCGACCTGGCCAAGATCCACGGTTCGCTCGACGTTCGCTGGGGCAGGAAGGGCGAGTCGCTCAAGCTGCTGAACGGCAATACCGTCGAGCTCGACGAATGGGTCGGCGTGATCGCCGACGACAAGGAGATCGAATCGCTGGCCGGCATCATGGGCGGCGACGCCACCGCCGTCTCGCTGGACACGACCGACATCTACCTGGAAGCGGCGTTCTGGTGGCCGAACGCGATCCAGGGCCGTGCCCGCCGTTATAACTTCTCGACCGATGCGGCGCACCGCTTCGAGCGCGGCGTCGACTATGCGACCATTCCCGACCATATCGAGCGCATCACCGCGCTGATCGTCGAGATCTGCGGCACCGGCGAGACCAAAGTCGGCCCGGTCGACGACCAGATCGTGAATCTGCCGCAGCGCCAGCCGGTGCTGCTGCGCACGGCGCGCGCGCAGAAGGTCATCGGCGTGCCCCTGAGCGACGAGCTGATCGCCGACATCTTCACCCGCCTGGGGCTGGAGTTCACGCGCGGCGAGGGCACGTTCCTGGTGACGGCGCCGTCGTACCGCTTCGACATCGAGATCGAGGAAGACCTGATCGAGGAAGTGGCGCGTGTGTATGGCTTCGAGAACATTCCAGCCAATCCGCCGGTGGCGCCGAGCGCCATGCTGATCGCGCCGGAAAACACCCGTTCGCTGTTCGCAATCCGCCATCAGCTGGCCGACCTGGGTTACCAGGAAGTGGTCAATATGAGCTTCGTCGAGAGCGCCTGGGAGGCCGATTTCGCCGGCAATCCCGAGCCGATCCGCCTGCAGAACCCGATCGCCAGCCAGCTCTCCGTGATGCGTTCGAGCCTGATCGGCAGCCTGGTCGCCAATGTGCGCTACAACATCAACCGCAAGGCGGGCCGCGTGCGCGCCTTCGAAGTCGGCGCCGTGTTCAAGCGCAATGGCGAGGTCCAGGATGGTCCGCTGGCGGTGGCCGGCTTTGATCAGCCCAAGCGCGTGGCCGCGATCGCCTACGGTCCCGCCGCGGACGAGCAGTGGGGCATGCCGACCCGCGCCGTCGATTTCTTCGACGTGAAGGCCGACCTGGAAGCGCTGTTCGCTCCGCGCCAGCTGCGCTTCGCCAAGGCCGAGCACCCGGCGCTGCACCCGGGCCGCTGCGCCACGGTCGAGCTGGACGGCAAGCAGATCGGCCTGGTCGGCGAGCTGCATCCGCGCTGGCTGCAGAAATATGACCTGCCGCAAGCGCCGGTACTGTTCGAAGTCGATGCCGACGCCCTGTGCGAGCGCGTGGTCCCGCGTTACACCGAGATCTCGAAGTTCCCGGGCGCCACGCGCGACCTGGCGCTGGTGGTCAAGCAAGACGTTCCGGCCCAGCGCGTGATCGATGCGTTCAATGCCGAGATCGCCGCCAATCCTGCAGGCAAGATCGTGCAAGCCGTTGTTTTGTTTGATGAATATCGCGGCAAGGGCCTGGAGACGGATGAAAAAAGTCTTGCTTTCCGCTTTAGCTTGCAAGATACTCAATCGACGCTGCAGGACGAAGCGGTCGATGCCATCATGGCAGCGGTCGCCGAATCGGCGTCGACGAAACTGAACGCGCGGCTGCGCGCATGAGTAGCGAAACAAGCAGAGAAATCCGATAGTAGCTACAGTCCATGACGGGCAAGCCAGGCTTGTCCGTCATCCGAAACATCGTTCGACTTGAAGGCAGGGCTTCAAAATTAACAACAACGACCTTGATTCCGCCGTTTTCCAGGAGGCGCTGGCCGCCGATCTGGACCGCGCCATGCAAGTGGCGCGGGTACGCAAGGAAGCTGAACAGTCATTGCCGACCTTGACCAAGGCCGAGCTGGCCGAGCTGCTGTTCGAGCAGGTCGGCCTGAACAAGCGCGAAGCCAAGGACATGGTCGAAACCTTTTTTGACGAAATCCGCAATGCGCTCGAGCGCGGCGAAGCGGTCAAGCTGTCCGGCTTCGGCAATTTCCAGTTGCGCGACAAACCGCAGCGGCCCGGCCGCAACCCGAAAACGGGGGAAGAAATCCCCATCACGGCGCGCCGCGTCGTGACATTCCACGCCAGCCAGAAACTCAAGGGAATGGTCGAAGAGACCACACCAGGTAGTCCACCCGCGGGTTCCCTGGCGCGTGCAGCCTGAGGACGCCCGATAAGCAATGAATGACCGACCGAACAAGATCGAACCGAACGTGCTGCCGCCGATTCCGGCCAAGCGATATTTCACGATTGGGGAAGTCAGTGACTTGTGCGGAGTCAAACCCCACGTTTTGCGCTACTGGGAGCAGGAATTTACTCAGCTTAAGCCGGTCAAACGTCGAGGAAACCGCCGATACTATCAGCACCACGAAGTCCTGCTGATCCGGCGCATCCGCGCGCTGCTGTACGAGCAGGGCTTTACCATCAGCGGCGCACGTAACCGCCTCGACGGTCGCGCCAGCGCGGCGGCCGAGTTCGAGCTGGACCTGCCCGACAGCCCGCCAGCGATCGACTGCGACAAGCTGCGCGCCGATCTGCTGGACATTCTCGACTTGCTTAAAAACGGCGCGCGGCCGGTGTAAAGCCCTGGGCTTGCCATCCGGCGTCGGCAGGGCCAGTCGTGATCACGTGCCGCCCAGAATCTCGCGTTCGCCCGCCGCCGGGTCGTCCCCGGTTCAGTTGCCGGTGTTGCGCTGGTCAGACGTCGGTCGCACGCGGCTTATGTATACTCAAGCATTCGTGCACCTGTTGAACGCGGCCCTCTGAGTGTTAAAATGTCACCCGCGCATATGCTGAATCTAACGCATGTAAACCGGGCGGTTCAGACCCGGCACTTTCCTGCGCAAGGAAAATTTAAGGGAAGACAATGATACGCGTTGCCATTTGTGACGATCACCAGATAGTTAGAGCAGGATTCAAGCAGATTTTTTCATCGTCGGGCGATTTCGAAGTCGTCGCCGAAGGCGCCACCGGCCGCGAGGCCCTCGATATCGCACGCCGCGAGATCTGCGACGTGCTGCTGCTGGACATCGCGATGCCCGACCAGAGCGGCATCGACATCCTGCGCACCATCCGCCAGGGCCAGCCCAATCTGCCGGTGCTGATCCTGTCCGGCTACCCGGCGCAGCAGTATGCGCTCAACCTGTTCAAGATGGGCGCCAACGGCTATCTGAACAAGGAGTGCGAAGCCGACGAACTCAAGACCGCCGTGCGCACCGTCTACCAGGGCCGCCGCTATGTGTCCTCCACGGTCGGCGAACTGCTGGCCCAGAGTTTCGACCGCGACCCCAATACGGCGCTGCACACCGAGCTGTCCGATCGCGAGTTCCAGGTCTTCCTGCGCCTGGCGAAGGGCGCGACCGTGTCCGACATCGGCAACGCGCTGTCGCTGTCGATCAAGACCGTGTCCACTTACCGTACCCGCATCATGGAAAAAATGGGCCTGCAGTCGAATTCCGACCTGACCTATTACGCCATGAAGAACAATCTGCTCGATTAATCCTCTGCTGATTTTTTAGCCAGATTCATCTGACAACGCGCCCACCAGGGCGCGTTGTCACGTCTGGACAGGTGTGTTACATCCTCAAGCGCAAATGCAACAAAAGGTTACGGCAGAGAATATCGCAGTGCAACATTGCGTCCATACGCCTATAATGAAGGGCCACATTCCTTGCGCGAAAGGAAGCCTGGATGTACTTTACTACCGCTGCGGACGAGAAAACCATCCGTAGTCTCCCCCTTCACAAGACCCTGCTGTGCCTGATGTGCGTGGTGCTGCTGGTCGTCAATGGTGTGTTCCTGACGCGTAACCTCGACGATTTGCGGGCGGCCAACGCGCTGCAGGCGCAGACGGCCCAGGTGTCGGACGAGCTGCAATACCTGAACCTGATCGTCACCGACGCGGAAAGCAGCCTGCGCGGCTACTTTCTGTCGGGCGACGAGGTGTACCTGGGCCCACTGCGCAGCGCCTCACAGCAGATCGACAAGCAGATGGGGTCGCTCGATGACTTGCTGCGCGATAATCCTTCCCAGGCAAAGAACCTGCAGCAGTTGCGCACGCTGGTCGACAAGAAATTTGGTTTGCTTCAGCAGTCGCTCGAGGTCTACCGCGAAGGCGGGCTGAACGATATCGTGGCGATCGCCGCCTCGCCCGACGACCGGGCGCAGATGGACGAGATCCGGCTGCAGGTCGTGATCATGACGCGCGAGCAGAACGAACTGCTCGCCACCCGCACCGCCGAGTTCTACCAGCAATACCGCCACGCCGTGGTATTTGGCGTTGGCATCAATGCCGCCGCCATCTTCGTGCTGCTGCTGTTCTACAAGATGATCAAGCGCGCCTTCCGCTTGCGCCTGTTGGCCGAGCGCGCCCTGCAACGGTCGAATGATGGCCTGGAAGAAGTCGTGGCCGAGCGCACCGCCCAGTTGTCGGTGCTGTCGCGCCATCTGATCAAGGTGTCGGAAGAAGAAAAATCGCGCCTGGCGCGCGAACTGCACGATGAGATGGGGGCCAACCTGACGGCGATCGGCATGGACCTGTCCACGGTCGGCGAACACCTGCGCGCCAGCCATCCGGAACTGGCGTCGAAGCTGGCACGCGCCAAGCGCACCCTGGTCGACACCGTGCAGCTGAAGCGCCGCATCATCGAGAATTTACGGCCGAGCCTGCTCGACAATATGGGGCTGTCTGCCGCGCTGCAAAGCTATTGCGCCGATTACGCGCGAGTCACGTCGCTCGATTGCGATGCCCTGATCGATGCCGAGGCCGACGCCGCCGGCCCGATGCAGGCGATCGCGCTGTTCCGTATCACGCAAGAGGCGTTGAACAATATCGCCAAGTACGCCAAGGCGAGCAACGTGATCGTCAACCTGACGCGCGAGCCCGAAGGCTGGGGCCTCGAGATCACCGACGACGGCATCGGCATTCCGCTTGACGCCATGGCCAGGTCGAAATCGCATGGCTTGCTCGGCATGCGCGAACGCGCCTTGCTGCTGGGCGGCACGCTGGTGGTGGAGCGTGGTGTGAATGGGGTGGGAACGTGCGTGCGCGCCTTGATTCCGGCGGCGGCCCCAGGGGGCAATGAGGAGGCGGGTGCTGCAGGGGGGATGACTGCCGCCGCGGTCGCCTTGTCGTGCGTACAGGCCGAAGCGGTCTTGCTGGATCCGCCGGCCCCGGACGGGGCCAAGGCGAATCCAGTGTCACATCATCTCAACGCGCCACATCCATGAGCAGGCGGTCGTATTCCGATTTGGCGACCTTGTAGCATTCGCCCGCATATTCTTCCAGGCCGGCGCGGTCCAGCACGGTGATGTTGCCGCGGCGGTACTGGATCAGGCCTTCGTCCTGCAGCTTGCCGGCGGCGGCGGTGATGCTTTCGCGGCGCACGCCCAGCATGATCGAGATCAGTTCTTGCGTCACTTTCAGTTCGTTGCTGGCCGAGCGGTCCAGGCGGTCGAGCAGCCAGCGGCACAGCTTCTGTTCGATCGAGCTGTGACGGCCGCCGACGGCGTTCTGGGCCATCTGGGCGAACAGCGCATTGGTGTAGCGCATCAGGAGCTGGGGCAGGGCGCCGCCGCGGTTGAAGGCGTCGCGCAGATATTGGGTCTTGAGGCGGTAGCCGTAGCCGGCGCTCTGGACCACGGCGCTGCAGGTGGCGCGTTCGCCCATGAACAGCGACACGCCGACCGCGCCTTCATGGCCGACCACGGCGATCTCGGTGGTGGCGCCGTCTTCCATCACGTACAGCAGCGACACGATTGCGGTCGTCGGAAAATACACGTATTCCAGTTTGCTGCCATACTCGAACAACTCTTTACCGAACGGCATCGGGACCAGTTCGAGATGGTCGAACATCTCTTCCAGGTCGGTACGGGGCAGGGCGGCCAGCAGTTCGTTCTGCTGGGTGCCGCTGTAGCTCACGACCGGTTTCGACGCGGACTTCATTGCCTCACTCGTGGCAGGGATCTGGTTCTTGGCTTTTTGGGTGAGACCACCAAACTGAGTGTTGTTCATCTTATGTCCTCTTATGTCTATCGTGCGTCGGGGGCGACTTCAGGAGGCTTGTCTTTCTTACCTCATCGCGATGGGTGTACTTTAAGGCTACGGTCTGTTGCCGCACATAAGACGAGTATCCGCCCCCATGTAGGTTCCAAGCATGATGTCGTGTCAGCCCAGTCCTACTGGGGAAGACAGTGCGCTGGCGCACCTTCCGCGCCAAAGTTTCGTTGAAGAACGCCGAAATGCCGCATAATTCGCCGGCGCGACCATGACGGGCGCATCACGGGACTGAGGATATGGGGTTGCGGGTATTGCTGGTGGAAGACGATGCGGTGCTGGCCGACGGCCTGCTGCGCGCGCTGCAGGCGCAGGACATGACGGTCACGCAGGTGGCCGACGGGCTGGCCGCCGACCGCGCCCTGCAAGAGTCCGGGACCGAGGTGGCGGTGCTCGACATCGGCCTGCCCGGCATCGACGGCTTCGAGGTGGTGCGCCGCCTGCGCGCGCGCGGCGCGGCCACGCCGGTGCTGCTGCTGACCGCGCGCGACGCGGTCGAGGACCGGGTGCGCGGCCTGGAGACCGGCGCCGACGACTACCTCGTGAAGCCCTTCGCCACCGCCGAACTGGTGGCCCGCATCCGCGCGCTGGCGCGGCGCCACGCCCCGGTCTCCACCCTGATGTCGCTCGCCGGCCTGTCGCTGGACCGCGCCACCCGCCGCGCCCGCGTCGCCGGCCATCCCATCGAGCTGTCGGTGCGCGAGTGGGGCGTGCTCGAATACCTGCTGCAGCATGCCGGGCGGGTGGTGTCCAAGCAGCAGATCATCGACGCCATCCTGCCCTGGGGCGAAGACGTGACCCAGAACGCGGTCGAGGTCTATGTGTCGCGCCTGCGCCTGAAACTCGACGGATCAGGCGTCGCGATCCGTACCATCCGCGGCTTCGGCTACCTGCTGGAGGCGGCCGAATGACGCTTGGCGTCATGCTGCGCGCCGCATGAGCAGCATCCGGCTGCGCCTGCTCAAGTGGCTGCTGGGTCCGATCCTGCTGGTCAACCTGGTGCTGGCCGCGCTGGTGGCCGGCCTGGCCTGGACCCCGGCCCAGGTCGCCTTCGACGCTGGCTTGCTGGAGACCGCCAACGGCCTTGCCGCGCGGCTGGCCGCGGGCGCCACGCCGCAATTGCCGCCCGGCGCGCCGGATGCCGACCGCAACTGGTTCGTGGTGCGCGACGGTCATGGGCGCCACCTGGCCGGCGCCGCCGCCTTCCCGGCCTTGCGCCCCGGCGCCGCGCCATATGACGCCGAGGTCGACGGCGAGCCGGTGCGGGTGGTCGCATTGGCGCTGGCGACGCCCGCCGGCGAACGCCACCTGGGCGTGGCGCGCACCCTGCGCCAGCGCCTCGAGGTGCGTTCGGCCATCGTGCGCTCGCTGGTGGTGCTGGTCTCGACCGTGACCCTGACCCTGGCCGGCGTGGTCTGGCTGTCGGTCAGCAATGGCCTGCGCCCGCTGGCGCGCATCCGCGCCGAGCTGGCCGCGCGCGGGCCCGGCGACCTGGCGCCGATCCCGCAAGCCAGCGTGCCTTACGAGATCGCGCCGGTGGTCACCGGCTTCAACGAATTGCTCGACAAGGTCGAAGCCGGCGCGCGCGCCCAGCGCGACTTCCTGGCCGACATGGCGCACCAGCTGCGCACGCCGCTGGCCGGCATGCAGCTGCAGCTCGAATGGCTGCGCGCGCGCCATGCGCGCGACCCCGACACCGTGCGCTCGCTGGGCATGATGGAGCTGGCCAACGAGCGCATGATCCGCCAGGTCAACCAACTGCTGGCGCTGGCGCGCGCCAGGGAAGGGCGGCCGGACGGCCAGCACGCCGCGCTCGACCTGGCCCGGCTCGTGCAGGAAACCATCCAGTTCTTCGTCGGGCAGGCGGCCGCCAAGGACATCGACCTCGGCTTCGAGCTGGCGCCGGCGCTGGTCGAAGGGGACGCGTTCCAGCTGCGCGACCTGGTCGACAACCTGGTCGACAATGCCCTGCGCTACACGCCGGCCGGCGGGCGGGTGACCGTCGGCTGCGCGCGCGAGGGCGATGCCGTCCTGTTTACCGTGGAAGATTCCGGCCCCGGCATCCCGCCCGCGCGGCGCGCCGCCGTGTTCGAACGGTATGTGCGCCTGGACGACAAGACCACCGGCAGCGGCCTGGGGCTGGCCATCGTGCGCGATATCGCGCTGGCGCATGGCGCCACCGTGGTGCTGGACGACGCCGACGGCGGCGGCACCCGCGTGACGGTGCGTTTTGCTGCAGCTCCGACAAGATAGGAACTTGCCGGCGTCGTATTTGCGTCGCTGTCAGGACTTTGTCAGCTTTTCCTCAGGGAAATGACAGGTTCCTGGGATATCATTCTCCATGGCAACATTATTGGCGGAGTCCGTCCGCCTTCAGGAGAATCCCATGCAGCAGCGCCAGTCCGGCTTCACGCTCGTCGAGCTCATGATCGTGGTCGCGATTATCGGCATCCTCAGCGCGATCGCCGTGCCTTCGTACAATAGCTACGTCATGCGCGCGCGCCTGGTCGAGGCGCATGGCGTGCTCGCGTCCACCCAGAACAAGCTGGAACAGTACTGGAGCAACAACCACAAATACGAAGGTTTCGACGCGGAAGGCGCCAGCCTCATGCCCGAGCCCGGCCTGAATTTCGACTACAGCCTGGACGACGCCACCGCCTCGGCCTATACCTTGACCGCCACCGGCAAGAACGCCGCCGCCGGATTCGTGTATACGATTGACCAGTCCGGGCAGCGGGCCACCACCGGGGTGCCGGATGGCTGGCTCGACAACGATAGTTGCTGGGTCGACCGCAAGGAGGGCACGTGTTCCCAGTAGTTCGCCCAGTAGTTCGCCCAGCAGTGCTGCCAGCAAGCGCGGCCCGCGAGAAAGGCTTCACGGCGCTCGAGGCGCTGGTCGTGGTGGCGATCCTCGGCATCCTGCTGGCGGTCGGCATTCCCGGCATGCGCGGCTGGCTGGGCGGCACCACGGCCACCGGCGCGGCCGAGTTCTACGCCGAAGGTTTTCGCCTGGCGCGCAGCCAGGCGCTGGCCAACAACAGCCGCAGCCGCCTGGTGTTCACCGAGAACGCCGGCAGCGGCCAGCTGGACTGGCAGGTCGACGTCTGCTTCCCGGTCCCGGACGATGGCTGCGGCGCCGACAGCGCGCGCTGGTCGACCGTGGACGAGCCGGCGCCGGGTCCGGAAGACGGCAACGTCGAGACCAGTTCGGTCTTTCGCAGCGCCGCCGCGCTGCCGCGCACCACGGCCTTGAGCGTCGCGCCCGATTCGGAGGCGCGCTCGGTCTATTTCACCGAGCTGGGCTGGGTCGACGGCGCCAAGCCGGCGCTGATGCGCTTCGACCTCGGGCCCGGCAGCGCCGACGCCGAGCACGTTTTCACGCCGACCGCCGTGGTGCTGACCCTGGCCGGGGCCGTGGTGACCTGCCGCCCCGACCTGGTCGGCGCCGCTGCGGCGGGCGACGCGCGCAGGTGTCCATGATGGGTCGCCGCATTTCCGTGCTCCGCCAGGCCCAGCGCGGCGTTGCGCTGCTCGAAGCGCTGATCGCCGTCCTGCTGCTGGGGATCGGCCTGATCGGCACCCTGGCCCTGCAGGTCAATTCCCAGGCCGCCCTGTCCGAGGCCGCCATGCGCGCCGAGGCGACCATCGCCGCCAACGAGTTGATCGGCGTGATGAGCACCGACCTCGACCACCTGGACGAATATGCGCTGGCCAGGGACGCGGAGCCGGGCGAGCGTCTCGAGACCTGGCATGCCGCGCTTGCCGGCCACCTGCCGAACGCCGCGGTCGAGGTCACGGTCACGCCGGCGGCGGACACCGAACGCACCGCCGTCGTGATCGTCATCAAGTGGCGCCGCAGCGAAGAGGCGCAGCAGAACACGCACCGCATCGTCACCTACCTGGCGAGGTCGGCATGAGTTCCCGGGCGCAGGCGCGGCGCATGGCCGGCTTTTCGCTGGTCGAGCTGATGGTCAGCATCGTGATCGGCCTGCTGGCGGTGCTGTTCGCCACCCGCATGATGACCGATTCCGAAACCACCAAGCGCGGCGCGCTGGGCGGCTCGGATTCGATGCAGAACGGGATGATGGCGATGTTCTCGATCAGCGGCGACGCCGAGCAGGCCGGTTATGGCCTGAACGATCCGATCCTGAACGGCTGCGACACGCTGTTCACGGACAACAGCGGCTACGCGCTGGCAGCGGCCAGCCGCGACGGCGTCGGCGTGACGCCGCTGGCCGCCGCCGTGATCGTGCCGGGGGCCGACGGCAAGCCGGACCAGCTGACCATGTACGCGGGCAGCGCGCCGGGCGGCACCGGCACCACGCGCCTGCTCACCAACTACATCGGCGGCAACCAGCTGGTGGTCGACCGGCCGTTGTACGGCTTCGCGGTCGGCGACGTGATCGTGGTCGCGCCCGAGAACGGCGAAGGCAAGTGCGCGCTGGCCCAGGTCGCGGCGCTGACGGGCCAGGGCGCGGCGCCGGCGATCTCGATCGGCGACGTGCGCTACCGCTACAACGCCGGCGCCCTGGCGCGCAATTTCGACGGCAGCGCGAGCCGCATCTTCAACCTCGGAGGCGAAGCGAACCTGTCGTTCCACACCTGGCTGGTGCGGGACGGGGTGCTGCGCCTGCGCGCCACCAACCTCGGCGCGGATGGCGAGGCCGCGCATGCGGTGGCCGACAACATCGTCTCGCTCAAGGCGCAATACGGCTTCGACAAGCGCGCCGCCGCCGACTTCGATCCGGAACTGGGGATGCAGGTGGGCGAATGGTCGAGCGCGATGATCGACGCCGACGACGATGGCGTGACCGGCGGCCCGGGCGACTACCAGCGCGTCGCCGCGCTGCGCATCGCGGTCGTGGCGCGCGCCAAGACGCCCGAGCGGCCCGGCTCCGACGGCGTGTGCACGGCGCAGCCGCAGGCCATCAAGGTGTTCGGCAGCGCCCAGCCGCAGGGCGTCGACCCGGTGGAGGTCGAACTCGACGTGCGCGTGGCGGACGACCCGGTCGACTGGCGCTGCTACCGCTACCGCACTTTCGAGACCATCGTCCCGCTGCGCAATGCGGGCTGGAGGCCCACTGCATGACCCATCCACCGACAAGCACCCGCAGCCAGGACGGGGTCGCCTTGCCCGTCATGCTGGTCATGATGCTGGTGATGCTGGTGACCAGCATCTACCTGCTGCGCTCCAGCAATTCGGCCACCCTGGCGGCCTCGAACCTGGCCTATGACGCCACCCTGAGCCGGGCGGTCGACCTGGGCCTGCACACGGGCTTCCAGTGGCTGAGCGACGCCGCGTCGGCCGACAAGGCCAGCCTCAACCAGGATGACCTCGCGCGCGGCTACCACGCCAGCCTCGATACCACGCTGACGCCGAAGGACAAGGCGTTCTGGGCCGACAGCTTTGCGGTGGAAGACGCCGACGGCAACCGGATCCAGTATGTCATCCACCGCATGTGCCGCAACCCGGGAAGCTTCAGCAGCGAAAACCAGGAGTGCGTGCTGACCTCCGCCAACACGGTCAAGATCGGCAACCGGGTGGCGATCGGCGAGAGCCTGGCGTCGGACGCGCCGGCCTACGCCAGCTCGCCCCAGATTCACTACGTGATCACGGCCCGCATCGACGGCGCGCGCGGCGGCAACGTGATCAACCAGATGGCTGTCCTGATCGGCGCCTGACGCCGGCCGGCACGAATGGAATACGCATGAATTTTTCTCTCCTTACCACGCTGGCGCTGGCGCTGGCCATGACCCTGGCGTCGACGCCGGCCTGGGCCGGTCCGACCGGCCTGGCCTCGCTGCCCCTGATGAGCATCACCGGCAGCGGCACCGTCAAGCCGAACCTGATGCTGCTGTACGACGATTCCGGCTCGATGGCCTGGAACCATACGCCGGACTACGTCGACGACAACACCACCTGCCGCGCCAGCACGACGCTCGCGGCGCGCAACCCGCGCGGCTGCGTGATCGGCGATCCGCCCTATGCGGCGCCGCTGTTCAACCGCCAGTACTACGACCCGAAGGTGCGCTACCAGCCGCCGGTCCGGGCCGACCAGACCTCGTATCCGAGCCAGACCTCCAGCCAGACCGACGGCTGGAAGTCCGTGACCACCGACGGCTTCGGCATCGACAAGCGGAACATGCGCAATGCGAACGAGGAAACCACCAATCTGCTGACCGGCTACCCGGACCTGCAGTGGTGCAACAGCGACGGCGAGTGCCGCCGCAACATCGGCGGCTACGCCTATCCGAGCCTGACCTACAACAGCGCCGAGGCGGTCGGCGCCAATCCCTATTACTACACGATCAACGTCGCCGAATACTGCACCGACGCCAGCCTGAAGCGATGCGTGAGCACCGCGGTCAATGCCCCCGCGCCGCAGGGGTATCCGGTGCCGGCCCCGGTGCGCTGGTGCAACAGCACGGCGCTGACCGATTGCCAGGCCAAGTACGTCGGCAACTACAAGTACCCGCGCTACGGCGATCCGAACCGCTCGGCCAACTGGTATTCGACCATCACCATCAACGATTCGGGCGCCGCCAGCGCGGTCTCGATCACCGCCGTGCGCGCGGTCGGGGTGTCCGGCACCCAGACCATCACCCGCGACGCGGCCACGGCCTCGGGCGGCACCAACACCGCGGCCAAGCGCACCGCGCTGGCCACCGCGCTGGCGGCCTCGATCGTCAACAAGGCGGTATCGGACCGTCCGTTCACCGCCTGCGTGCCCCAGGCCAGCGGCGTGGTGCGCGCCTGTTCCGACTTCGGCATCACGCTCGAGTCGAGCGACATGCTGGCGGTGATCCCGATCAGCTGCGGCCGCAACGTCACCAACAAGAACAACTGCACGGTGGTGAGGGAGGGCGAGCGCACCGGCGACGAGATCGTGGTCGATTCCGGCACCGCCGCCACCGCGCTGCTGCAAGTGGGCGGACGCGCCGCCAACAGCAGCAACACCAACGGCCGCAGCCGCCTGGTCGGCCTGAAGCTGGGCAATACCACGCTGATCGACTCGCTGCGCTTCGGCCAGAACTACACGGCGGCCCAGGTCGCCTCGCAAATCGCCAGCGAGATCGGCACCCGCGGCACGATCAAGGCCTATGTGGGTCCGAACAACGTGACGCCGCAGTGCGCCGCGGCCACCAGTTCGATGGTGTGCATCGTGGCGCCGCTGAGCATGGCCGGCGCCAACCTGAGCTATACCCGGGTCGACAATCCCGCCAGCCTGAGCTGGGGAGGCGCGCCGGCGACCAGCGACGGCGCGCCGACCTCGGTCTCGGGTTTCGATACCGGCGTGTTCATCCGCACCGACATCGTACCGGCGCGCGACAACTACCCGAAATCGGCGCAGCGCACCGATTGCCAGGGCGCGGCCTGCACCTACGCCGAGGAGATGACCAACTTCGCCAACTGGTACGCCTACTACAAGACGCGCAACCAGATGATGAAGACGTCCGTCGGCCTGGCCTTCCAGCCGCTGGGCGAAGCCTACAAGGTCGGCCTGGTGGGCCTGCAGGATGCGGCCGCGGAAGGGACGATGAGCCGTCCGAAGCCGTTCACCGGCCAGAACCGGATCGACTGGTACGACGCGCTGTACGCGATGAACAGCGCGGGCGGCACCCCGGTGCGTCTGGCGCTGCACGCGATCGGCAAGATGTTCGCCAACCAGGCGCCCTACAGGCAGGAGGCGGGCTCGGAGACGGTGGAGTATGCGTGCCAGCAGAACTTCACGTTCGTGACCACCGACGGCTACTGGAACGGCAACAGCCCCAAGACGCTGGTCAAGGCGGCGACCCGCAATTCGCCCGCCGAATACGAGGAAACCGTCGTCAACAACGACAACACCGTCAACCCGGCGCGCTTCTGCACGCGCGAGAAGGGCTGCCTCGACACCCGTGCGCAAACGCTGCCGTCGCTGGCCGACGTCGCGCTGTACTGGTACAACGGCGGTTCGAGCACCGGCACCGTGTCGCTGCGTCCCGAGATCGACGACATGTCGAAGACCGGCCAGGTGCCGGGCGCTGGCAACAACCACCTGCACATGCGCACCTACGCCCTGGGCCTGGGCGTGGACGGCATCATGACCTATGAGCCCGACTACGACACCAAGCCGGTGGTCGGCGGCGATTTCTACAACCTGATCAACGGCGTACAGACCGGTTGCCCGTGGAACAACAACGGCGCCTACGTCTGGCCCGATCCGAACACCGGCACCACCGACCTGTCGACCGCGCTGCAGTCGCGCGTGGACGACCTGTGGCACGCCGCCATCAACGGCGGCGGCAAATACTTCCCGGCCTCCGATCCGCTGCAGGTGGTCGACAGCCTGAACCGGGTCCTGAACGACATCCAGGTCGCCACCGGCGCGGCCGCCGCGGCCGCCACCTCGACCCCCAACGTGGCGCAGGAAGACCGCGACATCTTCTCGGCCACCTTCACCACCGTGAAATGGACGGGAAACCTCTCCAAGCGCGTGATCGACATCGTCACGGGCGAGGTCAGCCAGGACGTCGACTGGAAGACCTCCTGGAGCATGGGCCAGAAGGTGGGCGCCGACGCCGACACCCGCAGCATCTGGTGGCGCAACCCGGCCACCGGCGCGCGCGCCGACTTCGCCTACGACCAGTTGGGCGCCGACCAGGCCTGGTTCTCGAACAAGTGCTCGGCGCTGCCGCAGTGCGCGCGCCTGTCGGCCGACCAGCGCGCCGTCGTCAACGACGGCCGCACCATCGTCGGCTGGCTGCGCGGCCAGCAGCAGCATGCCGACAACGTCCTGCTGCGCGCCTACACCACCACCGGGCCGGAAGACACCGGCCCGAACGGCGCGCAGCTGGAGATCCTGGGCGACGTGGCGTCGTCCAAGCCGGCCTACCTGCGCGAGCCGCGCAAGGCTTACGGCAGCGCCGACTATGCGGCCTTCCGCAGCGAGAACGCGAGCCGCGACCCGGTCGTTTTCATCGCCGCCAACGACGGCATGCTGCATGCCTTCGACGCCGAGAAGGGGACCGAGCTGTGGGCTTACATGCCGCGCATCACGATGAAGAAGCTGTACCGGCAGGCCAGCGTCAATTACGCGTCGAGCCACCAGTTCAGCACCGACGGTTCGCCCGAGCTGGCGGACGTCAAGATCGGCGGCGAATGGCGCACGGTGCTGGTCGCCGGCCTGAACGCCGGCGGGCGCGGCTACTATGCGCTGGACGTCACCGATCCGGCCGATCCCAAGCCCTTGTGGGAAATCTGCGCCGACAGCACGGTGTGCGGCGGCGTGCACCACCAGCCCGACATGGGCTTCACCTTCGGCAATCCCCAGTTCGGCACCATCCGGGTGGGCGGCGCGGAGCGCTGGGTGGTGTTCCTGACCTCGGGCTACAACAACATTCCCGGCGCCGACGACATCCAGTCGGGCAGCGGCAAGGGCTACCTGTTCGTGATCGACGTCGCCACCGGCGAGGCGATCGCCAACCTGGGCGCCGGCGACGTGCTGGACAAGGGCATGCTCACCACCGGCAGCGGCGACGCCACGACGCCGTCCGGCCTGGCGAAGATCACGGCGATCACGGCCAACCCGAACACCGATCCGCTGGTGACCTACGTCTACGGCGGCGACAACCAGGGCCAGATGTGGCGCTTCGACTTCACCGGCGAGCGCGTCCAGCGGCTGCTGATGGCCGATGCCGGCCCCGATCAGCCGATCACCACCCGTCCCGACGTCGCCGTCTGCCAGGTCGGCTCGACCGGCGAGGGGGCGGACGCCTCGCCGACCAGGCGCGTGGTGGCCTTCGGCACCGGTCGCATGCTCGACTTGCCGGACATCCAGAACACCAAGGTGCAAAGCGCCTATGTGCTCAAGGACGATGGCGCCGCCTTCGACGCCGCTGCCTGGCGCGACGACGAAACCTATGCCGAACGTACGCTGACCGAGACCCGGCCCTACGATGACGCCGCGCCCGACGTGCCGCGCTCGAACCAGTTCACGATCGGCGGGACGATCGCCGACCTGGGGCGCCAGCGCGGCTGGTTCGTCGACTTCGACAAGAACGCCGGCGAGCGGGTCAACCTGGATCCGAAGATCGTGGCCGGCACCCTGACCGTGGTGTCCAACCTGCCGCAATCCTCGACCGCCTGCGCGGTGGGCGGCATCAGCTACGCCTATTTCGTCGACGTGTGCAGCGGCGCCGCGGTCTCGAACGACATCGCCGGCGTGCTGCTGTCGGGCGACGCGGCGGCGGTGGGCACGACCATCGTGCGCCTGCCGTCGGGCGCGCTCAAGCTGATCACCACCACCGCCAAGGGCAACACCATCACCACCGAGGTGGCGCCGGCCAAGACCCAGGACGCGCGCCGCACCGGCTGGCGCCGGGTGCGCGACTAGGCGATGGACGCGCCGGGCGCGCCGTTTAGTTCACACGGCGCGCCCCGGAAACGGTAAAATCGAGGGTTTTCCGACAAGGGTCGCCCGCGGCCCGACAACAGGGCTCGATCCATGGCCAACGACACCGATATTTCCAGCGACGACCTCGACGTCGCCGCCCCCCGCCAGGCCGGCGCGATCGCGCGCGAAGTCGCGCGCCGCCGCACCTTCGGCATCATTTCCCACCCCGACGCGGGTAAAACCACGCTGACCGAGAAGCTGCTGCTGTTCTCGGGCGCGATCCAGCTGGCCGGCACCGTCAAGGGCCGCAAGAGCGGCCGCCACGCGACCTCGGACTGGATGGACATCGAGAAGCAGCGCGGCATCTCGGTCGCGTCCTCGGTGATGCAGTTCGAGTTCCGCGAGCACGTGATCAACCTGCTCGACACCCCGGGCCACCAGGACTTCTCGGAAGACACCTATCGCGTGCTGACCGCGGTCGACTCGGCGCTGATGGTGATCGACGCCGCCAAGGGCGTCGAGGAACAGACCATCAAGCTGCTCGACGTGTGCCGCATGCGCGACACCCCGATCGTCACCTTCATGAACAAGATGGACCGCGAGACCCGCGATCCGCTGGAGCTGCTCGACGAGGTCGAGTCGGTGCTCAAGATCGAGTGCGCGCCGGTGACCTGGCCGATCGGCATGGGCAAGAACTTCCGCGGCGTGTACCACCTGCTGCGCGACGAGATCATGCTGTTCAAGGCCGGCGAAGAGAAGGCCGACGGCGCCTTCGAGATCGTCAAGGGCATCGACAATCCGAAGCTGGCCGAGATGTTCCCGCTCGAGATCGAGCAACTCAAGATGGAAGTGGAACTGGTGCACGGCGCTTCGCACGTGTTCGACCTCGAACGCTTCCTGTCGGGCGTGCAGACCCCGGTGTTCTTCGGTTCGGCGATCAACAACTTCGGCGTGCGCGAGATCCTGTCGGCCCTGGTCGACTGGGCGCCGGCGCCGCGCGAACGCGACGCCACCGTGCGCGCGGTCGCGCCGGTCGAACCCAAGTTCTCGGGCTTCGTGTTCAAGATCCAGGCCAATATGGACCCGGCCCACCGCGACCGCATCGCCTTCCTGCGCGTGTGCTCGGGACGCTTCGAGAAGGGCATGAAGGTCAAGCACCTGCGCCTCGGACGCGAAGTGAAGCTGTCGTCGGTCGTGACCTTCATGGCTTCGAGCCGCGAACAGGTCGAAGAAGCCTACGCCGGCGACATCATCGGCTTGCCGAACCACGGCAATATGCAGATCGGCGACAGCTTCTCGGAAGGCGAGATGCTGACCTTCACCGGCATTCCGTATTTTGCCCCGGACCTGTTCCGCACGGTGCGGATTCGCAACCCATTGAAAGTGAAGCAGCTGCACAAGGGCTTGCAGCAGCTGGGCGAAGAGGGCGCGGTGCAGGTGTTCAAGCCGGTGCTCGGCTCGGACCTGATCCTGGGCGCGGTCGGCGTGCTGCAGTTCGAGGTCGTGGCCAGCCGCCTGCTCAACGAGTACGGCGTGGATGCGGTGTTCGAAAGCAGCAGCATCAGCAGCGCGCGCTGGATTTCGAGCGACGACAAGAAATCCCTTGCCGACTTCGAGAACCAGCTCGGCCACCAGGTCGCCTACGACGCCGCCGGCAATATGGCCTTCCTCGCGACGTCCGGCGTGAACCTGCGCCTGACCCAGGAGCGCTGGCCCAAGCTGGTGTTCCACGCGACCCGCGAGCACGCGGCCAAGCTGGCCTGACGCAGCCCCCGCATCAAGGCCCGGCCGCGTTCTTGATCTCCATGTCGATCTCGAGCGCGTCCAGGGTCTGGGTGCGCACCGCGCCGTCGGGCAAGGTCAGGCGCAGCTGCACCGGCAGCCAGGCCTGGCCTGGCGCCAGCCATACTTCCAGCCGCGGCGCCCCCTCGGGCGCCAGCTGCGCCAGGCGCAGCGCTTCCAGGGCGCCGATCCCGGTGTCGACCGTCTCCATTTCCATCACCTCGTAGCGTTCCTGGCGCGCCCCGCCGGCGGCGCCGATCCAGAACGCCAGCACGCCGCGCAGCTGGTCCGGATTGGCGCGTCCCATGCCCGCCAGCTGCAGCAGCAGCGAGGCGCGGTCCTGGGTCCCGCCCGCCAGTTGGTCGCGGCGCGCGCCGAGGTGCGAGACGATCACCCCGCGCGCGCGATCGAATTCGGTGCTCGCCCGGCCCAGGCCCGCCGGCTCGCTGGCGCGTAGCGGCGCCAGGCCGCCGTCGTCCAGGCCGCCCTCGCTGTCCAGCGCGCCCAGGATGCCGTCGAGCGCGAGCCGGTAGCTGCTGCCGTCGGTGCGCCATTCGAGGCGCGCCGCGCCCCCGCCGCTGACGCGGTAGTCGAGGCGCGCCGGCGGCGCCGGCGAGACGCGGAACTGGCCCGGCATCGCGCCCGGCAGCACCTCGCCTTGCCCGGCCGCCTGGAGCGGGGCGAGCGCCGGCAGCGGGGACGATGTGGCTTCAGGCCCGGCATCGGGCGCTGGCGCGGGCTGCGGGGCGGATCCAGGGGCGGGCCGGGATGCGGGCGACGGGCCTGGCGCCGGCCGGGGCGTTGCGCGCTCGGTCCCGGCGCGCGCGATGCGCAGCGTCAGCGGCGCAGGCTCGCGCACGCCCGGCGCGCGCTGGGCGGGGAATTCGAGCCAGGCAAGGGCGGCCAGGTGCAGCAACAGCGATGCCAGGCCGACGCCGAGCAGACGCCGGTGGCGCGCCAGGAAAGCGGGAAATCTCATGGGCGCTAGTGTAGCGCGCCCGTCCGCGAACGGGAGATCAGAAGCCGACGTTCAGGTTGGCCCTGACCCTGCTGCTGGAGTTGGTCGCATTCTCGAAACGCTCGGCCGCGTGGCCGTGATTCTCGAAGGAGCCGTCGAGCGTGACCCGTTCGTTCACCTTGTACTGTGCGCCAACGCCGGTGTACAGGCCGGTATCGACGCCCCTGCGCACGCCGCGGCGGTTCTGGCTGTGCGCCACGCCCAGCTTGCCGTAGGCCGACAGGCGTTCGCCGAGCGGTTGCGTGACCTTGACGGCCGCGTGCAGGTTGAAGCCGCGCAGGCCGATCGCGCCGGTCGTGTCTTCGGGATCGCGCTCGTTCAGCGGGCGAAAACCCTGGTCGAGCAGGTTGACGTAGCCGGCCTCGAAAGCCAGCCCCGGCGTCGTCGCGACGCCCATCAGCAGCCTGGGGTCGGTCTTGAACAGGCCGGCGAACAGGCGGTCGTTGGGGTTGACGTTCAGGTTCCCGCCATAGACCCGGGGAAAGGTCTGGGAACGGGGATCGCGCGGGGCCGAGAACACGCTGCGCGGGCGGGTGTCGGCCAGCGCCACCGGCGCGGCCGCCTGTTCCACCAGTTGCGCCCGCGCCGGAGCGCCGGCAACGGCCGCAACGGCCGCCGCCAGGATCAAGGCCGGTTGTTTCATGTCGCGTCCTTTCAGAAGCCCATCTTCAGGTTGCCCTTGACGCCGTCGCGCACGCGGTCGAACTTCTTCGCCGCGTCGCCGTGGCGCACGAAGTCGCCGCTTACCGTGGTGCGTTTGTCGACCTTGTAGCTGGCGCCGGCGCCGGTGTACAGACCGGTATCGGACCCGGCCACGCCTTGTTCCT
Organism: Massilia timonae CCUG 45783; assembly: GCF_000315425.1. GTDB lineage: Bacteria > Pseudomonadota > Gammaproteobacteria > Burkholderiales > Burkholderiaceae_D > Telluria > Telluria timonae. The sequence goes on from NZ_JH992923.1 coordinate 1,004,598, forward strand.
TCTTTTTTTCGGTATAGGCGATGCCGGCCTTGCCGTAGGCCGACAGGCGGTCGCCGGCCGGCAGCGAATATTTGGCGGCCAGATGGTTGCTGGAACCTTTTTCGCCCAGCGGGATCGAGGCGTCGGCGGGCTTGCCCGGCTCGACCTTGTGCAAGTCTTTGTCCGGCAGATTGAGGTAACCGCCCTCGATGGCGACGTTGGGCGTCACCTCGACGCCGGCGATCAGGCGCGGATCGCGCCGCATGCCGGTGAACACGTGGTCGTTCGGCTGGGCCGCCACGTCGCCGCCATACACGCGCGGATAGGGCTGGTGGCTGCCGGCGAACGGGTCGGGCCTGGCGGCTGCGTTCCGCTCGAGCTGCGCCGGCTGGCGCGGGGACGGGTCGGGCAGCAGCTGGGCCTGGACAGTGCAGGCCGCCAGCCATCCGAGCGTCAATACGAAGGCGCGTGCTTTCATCGGAGCTCCTCGAGCGGGGGATTTGGCAAGCATAGCGCGTTTGCGGGCGCTATGCTCATGCACGGCGCATGCCTTGGTAAGCAGTTGTTACCGGTATGCATACGCTCACCGTGGTCCCTGCCGGGCTGCTGTCGATCTCCAGCACCCCACTAGCCAGCCGGGCCCGCTCGCGCATGCCGGGCAAGCCCCAGTGGCCCGCGCGCGCGCCGCTGGCCAGGATATCCGGGCCGATGCCGCAGCCGTCGTCCATGACGGCCAGGCGCAGGCGATCGGCGCCGCAGTCGAGCGCCAGCGTGATCCTGCCTGCGCGCGCATGGTGAAACGCATTCGACAGGGCTTCGCGCCCGATCGTGAACAGTTCGTCCTCGATCTCGGGCTCGAGCCCGTGGATCTTGCCATTATGGCGCGTCACGAACGCGACGCCGGTCGCCGCCGCCAGCTCGCGGCCAACGTCGGACAAGGCCTGCGCCAGGCAACCGTGGCGCAGGCCTGGCACGCGCAACTGGCGCAGCCGCTCGCGGCCCTCGTCGATCACGTCCTCGGCGCGCGCCAGCACGTCCTCGACTTCGGCGCGCAGCCCGCTGTCGCCCGGCAGCCTTCCCAGCAGGACGTGCATGCGCAGCACGAGGGCCTGGACGCTTTGCAGGAAGGTGTCGTGCAGGGTGCGCGCGATGCGCTCGCGCTCGAGCATGCGCTCGCGCAGGCGCAGGTCGAGATTCGCATGCAGGCGCGACGCGAGCCGCGCCAGGCGCCAGCGGTGCAGCAGCCAGGCCGCCGCCAGCGCGGCCAGGACGCAGGCCGGCATGAACCACGCGGTCTGGGTGAAGGCCGGTTCGATGCGAAACGATGCGCGCGCCGGCTGCGGGCTCCAGACCCCGTCCTCGTTGGCGGCGCTCACCTCGAAGGTGTAGGCGCCCGGGGCCAGGTTGGTGTAGACCGCCTGGCGCAGGCCGGCCGTCTCGCGCCACCCTGGATCCTGGCCGACGAGACGGTAGCGAAAGCGCACCCGCTCGGGCATCGTCAGGGCGGTGGCGGTGAAATCGATCTCGACGCGCGCCGTGCGCGCAGGCAGGATTGTGGCGCCATCCGGCGCGAACGCCTGGCGATCGGTGCGCAGGGCGCTCACCATCACCGTCGGCGCGCGCGGATTGCGCGGGATCGCCGCCGGATCGATGTGACCGATGCCGCTCGAGGTCGCGAACCACAAGCGGCCGTCGCTCGCCTGCACCAGCGTCGGCAGCGGCCGGATCTGGGCCGGCATGCCGCGGTAACCGTCGAGGTGGTCGAACCGCTCGGCGTCGACCAGCGCCGGCAGGGCGCCGCTCAGCTTCGCCGCGTCGATGCGCGCCAGCCCGCTGGTATCGTGCAGCCACAATTCGCCGTCTTCGCGCTCCACGATGCCCGACACGCCGCTGAAGGAACCCCGCCCACGTTCCCCGAGCGAGCGGAAGCGCGCGCCGTCGAACCAGCCAAGCCCACGGTCGCCGCCGATCCATGTGCGCTGCCGTCCGTGGAGGATCGCCAGGGTGTTTCCGACGGCGAGTCCGTGCGCGTGCCCGTAGCGCCGTACCTCATCCCTGTCCAGTACCGCGATGCGATCGCCCGTATAGCCGAACCAGATCCGTCCCTCGTGGTCGCGGGCAAGGGTGACGGCGGTGTCCTGCGCCAGTTCCTGGTGCCCGCCGCCGGCAAGCCAGGCGCCGTCACGGAAGGTATGGACGCCCATTCCGACCACCGACAGCCACAGCGTGCCGGCCGCGTCGCTGGTCATGGCCTGGACGTCGCGGCCGGCGAATTCGGTGGGCAGCGGCCAGCGGCGCGCCGAGCCGGCGCGCACCTGCCACAGATGGGTGCCGGTGGCGAACCAGAGGGCGCCGTCCGGCTGGCGATGGCTGGCGGTCACGCCGGCGATGTCGCTGCGGCGCTGGACGCCGTCCGCTCCCAGCACGATGCTGCGCATATTGAAGGCTTCCAGCTGGTCCGACGTCCCGATCCAGACCGCGCCCTCGTCGCCCGGCGTCACGCCCATGGCGCCGGTGAAGCCGTCCGGCAGCGCGACCATCGCGAGGCGGGCGGGCCGCACACGGTCGACGCCCTCCGGCGTGACGAACCACACGTTGCCCTCGCGATCGGTCAGGTTGGCGCTGAACGTCGATGCGGTAAAGCCTCCCGCGGTCACGAATTGCCGCACCACCTTGCCGTGGCAGTCGAGCAGCTGGACGGATTCGCCGGTGCCGACCCACAGGCCGCCGTGCGCGTCGCTGTAGTAACCGAGGTTGGGCAGGCCGCCGTTATGCAGCGCGAACGGCGTCGTTGCGCCGCTGTCCGGATCGAACATCTGCATGCCGTGCGCACGGCTGTTGACCAGGACCCGTCCGTCCGGCTGCAGCTCGCCGCCCTCGACGCCAGGCCGGTCGAGGACTTTCTGGAACCGGTGGCGCCCGGTTCCCGGGGCCTGCGTGCTGCGATAGACGCCGTCGGGGAAGTACGCCAGCATGCTGCCGTCCTTCAGCACCGTCAGCTGCAGCAGGCCGCCCTCGGGCAGGCCGGCCCCGGATCCGACCGGGCGCCAGGCGTGCCCGTCGAGCCGGTACAGGCCCGCGCTGGTGGCGGCCCACATTACGCCGTCGCCGGTGCGGGCGAACCGGTGCACGGAACCGCGCGGCGCGCCGTCGCCACTCACGTAGTGCCGCGCGCCTGCGCGTTCGAACCGGCTGATGCCGCCGAACTGGTAGCCGACCCAGATCGCGTCGCCGTAGGAGGCCACCGCCATGGTCACCGGCGAGTGCAGCTCGTGGCCATGCACCCTGTCATTGCGCACGAACCGGGCGCCGTCGAAGCTGTACAGGCCGTCGCGGGCGGCGAACCACAGCAGTCCGTCGGCGTCCTGGGCCATCGAGTACAGCCCGGCCGGCGCGCCGTCCTTGCGGGTCCAGCCGGTGTGCTGGAGGTCGGCGTCCCAACGCGTCGGCTGCGCGCAGGACTGTTGGGCAGTGGCGGGCGTGGCGGCTGCGGCGTTGGCCTGGACGAGCAGGCCAGCGAGGGCGCAGGCCAGCATCATGCGTGCGCGGGACGACGTCATAGAGCGGTTTCGTTGGTGAATGCGGGTTGGCGGTGCGGCTCAGCGCACAATCATAGCCAACGGTCAACAAAAAGCAAGGATGGCGGGCGTCTCGCATTCTTGCGCCGTCACAAGTGTCCATCTTTCCGGCAAGGTACATTGTCGAGTGCGCCGAGAAGACGGCGCTGACCGAAAGGATGATCATGCTGGCCCGCCTGCGTATTGGTCCCAAGCTCCTGCTCGCTCCCGGCGCCGTCCTGCTCCTGCTGCTCCTGCTGTCCTGGGTCGCCTATTACGCGATGGTGCGCCAGAACGACTCGCTCGAATCGATCGTGGGCCAGCGCGCGGCCAGCATGCGCGCCGCCAGCAGCCTGGCGGCGCAGACGCAGAAGGCGCATGCCGACATCTACCGCCTGCTGAGCTGGATGGGCGGCAGCTTCCCGCTGGCGCGCACCGAGCCGCTGCGCCAGGACATCCTGGCCCAGCACCGGCGCATCGCGACCGGCCTGGAGACCCTTGGCAAGGCGACCCTGACCGAGGCCGAAGACCGCCACGTGCAGCAGGCCGCGGCGGCGCAGCTGCGCTACGCCGAGGCGGTGCGCGAGGTGATCGAGCTGGCGCCGCTGGACGGCTCGATCAGCGCGAATGCCATGCAGAAGGCCGAAAGCGCCTTCGCGCTGGTGGCGCAGCGCCTGGCCGACCTGGGCGCGCTCGAAGAAGCGCTGGCGCGCGAAGCCTCCGGCAGCGCGAAGGCCGACTTTCGCATGATCTCGGTGCTGATGCCGGCCGTGGTGCTGCTGGCGATCGGGCTGTCGCTGGCGATCACCTTCGCCGTGCGCCGCATCCTGCTGGACGAGATCCGCGGCATCGGGCTGGCCGCCAGCGGCCTGGCCAGCGGCGACCTGACGGCGCGCCCGCATCTCGACCACGAGTACGGCGGCGACGAGATCGCCGACACGTCGCGCCAGCTGGACGCCAGCATCCGCAACCTGAACGGCACCCTGCGTTCGATCCTGGACTCGGCGCGCCTGATCGGCGCCGCCTCGCGCGACATCAAGCTCGGCAGCCTGAGCCTGGGCAGCCGCGCCGTGTTCCGCGCCAGCGCGCTGGCCCATACCGAAGGCGCGCTGCGCGAGCTGGCGGCCGACGTCAAGCTGGGCGCCGACCAGGCGCGCATCGCCCACCGCCTGGCCGCCGGCGCGGGCGAGGCGGCGCACGAAGGCGGCGACCTGGTCGAACGGCTGGTGGCGACGCTCGAGGGCAGCCGCCGCGGTGCGCAGCGGGTGGTCGAGATCGTCGACGGGCTCGACCTGGCGGCGAGCGAGACCGGCACGCTGGCGCTGAACGCGGCGCTGGACGCGGCGCGCACGCACCTGGACGCCGACATGGACGCCGGCGCGCAGTCGCCGGCGATGGCCGCGGTGGCCGGCGAGGTGCGGGCGCTGGCGCGCCGGGTGGCCGCCGCCAGCCGCGAGATCCGGACCGTGGCGGCGCAGTCGCTGGCCGAGATCGATGGCGGCGCGGCCTGGGCCCTGCACGCCGGCAGCAGCATGGAGCGGATCGCCGGCACGGTGCGCGAGGTGGAAGACCTGGCCGGGCGCATCGGCGCGGCCGGCGAAGGCCAGGCCACGCAACTGGCCGACGTGGGCCAGGCGATCGTGCAGATGGACCAGGTGACGCGCCAGAACTGCACGCTGGTGGAAGAAGCGGCGAGCGCGGCGCGCACCCTGCAGATGCAGGCGCTGGCGCTGTCGCGCACGGTGGCGGGGTTCAGGCTGGAAGAAGAGGGGGCGCGGGAAACGGCCCCGCAGGCGCAGGACGCCGGCCGCAAGGACGACGGCGGCGCTTCCTGGTCGAAGCCCTTCGATCCGGCGCGCGAACGCCGGGGGGGCACCAGGGAACGCCGCCGTCACCAGGCGTCGCACTTGCGGCTCGCCTCGAGCCGCAAGTGACGATCCCGGTCAGTGCGTCAACCGATCACTCGTAATCGCTGATCGGCGCGCAGCCGCAGAACAGGTTGCGGTCGCCGTACACATTGTCGGCGCGGCCGACCGGCGGCCAGTACTTCTTCTTGCGCAGGCCGGCGACCGGGAAGGCCGCCACTTCACGGGTGTAGCCGTGCTGCCAATCGTCGGAAGTCACGACTTCGGCGGTGTGCGGCGCGCCCTTGAGCGGGTTGTCCATGCGGTCGTACTCGCCGCGCTCGACCTTCACGATCTCGGCGTGGATGGTGATCATCGCCTCGATGAAGCGGTCGATCTCGGCCTTCGATTCCGACTCGGTCGGCTCGATCATCAGGGTGCCCGGCACCGGGAAGCTCATGGTCGGGGCGTGGAAGCCGAAGTCCATCAGGCGCTTGGCCACGTCTTCGTTGCTGATGCCGGTCTTGTCCTGCAGTGGACGCAGGTCGATGATGCACTCGTGCGCGACCAGGCCGTCGTGGCCGGCGTACAGCACCGGGTAGTGCGGGGCCAGGCGGCGCGCGATGTAGTTGGCGTTGAGGATCGCCACTTCGGTGGCCGAAGTGAGGCCTGCGGCGCCCATCATCGCGATGTACATCCACGAGATCGGCAGGATCGAGGCCGAGCCGAAGGCGGCGGCGCTGACGGCGCCGATGCCGTTCTCGTCCCGCACATAGCCGGTCGACAGCTGGTTCGGCAGGAACTTCGCCAGGTGGGCGCCGACGCCGATCGGGCCGACGCCGGGGCCGCCGCCGCCGTGCGGGATGCAGAAGGTCTTGTGCAGGTTCAGGTGGCTGACGTCGCCGCCGAAGGCGCCCGGCGCGGCCAGGCCGACCAGCGCGTTCATGTTGGCGCCGTCGACGTAGACCTGGCCGCCGTGCGCGTGCACGATCTCGCACAGTTCCTTGATGCCTTCCTCGAACACGCCGTGGGTCGACGGGTAGGTGACCATCACGCAGGCCAGGTCCTTGCTGTATTGCTCGGCCTTGGCCTTCAGGTCGCTGAGATCGACGTTGCCGTTGTCGTCGCAGGCGGTGACCACGACCTTCATGCCGACCATGCTGGCCGAGGCCGGGTTGGTGCCGTGGGCCGAGGACGGGATCAGGCACACGTTGCGGTGGCCTTCGCCGCGCGATTCATGGTACTTCTGGATCACCAGGAGGCCCGCGTACTCGCCCTGCGAGCCGGCGTTCGGCTGCAGCGAGATGGCGGCGTAGCCGGTGGCGGCGCACAGCATGGCTTCCAGCTGGGCGATCATCTCGCGGTAGCCGATGGTCTGCTCGTTCGGCGCCAGCGGGTGGACGTTCGAGAACTCGGGCCAGGTGACCGGCACCATCTCGGCGGTGGCGTTGAGCTTCATGGTGCACGAGCCGAGCGGGATCATGGTGCGGTCCAGCGCCAGGTCCTTGTCGGCCAGCGCGCGCAGGTAGCGCAGCATCTCGTGCTCGGCGTGGTAGCGGTTGAAGGTCGGGTGGGTCAGGTAGGCGCTGGTGCGGGCGAGGGCGGCCGGGAAGGCGTCGGCGACGCCGGCGTCCAGCTGGTCCAGGTCAACCGTCTTGCCATTGCCGAACACCGCGAACAGGTTGGCCAGGTCGTCGCGGGTGACCGTTTCGTCGAGCGAGACGCCGACGCTGGTGGCGTCGATCTGGCGCAGGTTCAGGCCGCGCGCGGTGGCCTGCTGGTGGATCGCGCCGGCGTCCTGCACGCGCACCGTGAGGGTGTCGAAGAAGGTCTTGTTGGCCAGCTCGAAGCCCAGCTGCTGCAGGCCGGCGGCCAGGATGGTGGTCTGGCGGTGCACGCGGCGCGCGATGCGGGCCAGGCCTTGCGGGCCGTGGTAGACCGCGTACATGCCGGCCATCACGGCCAGCAGCACCTGCGCGGTGCAGATGTTCGAGGTCGCCTTTTCGCGGCGGATGTGCTGTTCGCGGGTCTGCAGCGCCAGGCGGTAGGCCGGGTTGCCCTGGGCGTCGACGGTGACGCCGACCAGGCGGCCCGACATGCTGCGCTTGAATTCGTCGCGGGTGGCGAGGTAGCCGGCGTGCGGGCCGCCGAAACCGAGCGGCACGCCGAAGCGCTGGCTGTTGCCGACCACGACGTCCGCGCCCCATTCGCCCGGCGGGGTCAGGACCGTGAGCGCCAGCAGGTCGGCGGCCACGATCACCATCGCGCCCGCGGCATGCAGGTGCTCACAAGCAGCGCGGTAGTCGCGCACTTCGCCGTCGACGCCCGGGTATTGCAGCAGCACGCCGAAGCAGGTTTCTTCGAGTTTTTCGATGTCGGCCGGCGCGATGGTGCGCACTTCGACGCCGATCGGTTCGGCGCGGGTCTGGATGATCTCGCGGGTTTGCGGCAGCACGTCGTCGGCCACGTAGAACACCTTCGAGGCCGACTTGCCGACGCGCTGGATCAGGGTCATGGCTTCGGCGGCGGCGGTGCCTTCGTCCAGCATCGACGAGTTGGCGATGCCCATGCCGGTCAGGTCGGTGATCGCCTGCTGGAAGTTCAGGATGGCTTCCAGGCGGCCCTGCGAGATTTCGGGCTGGTAAGGGGTGTAGGCGGTGTACCAGGCCGGGTTTTCGAAGATGTTGCGCAGGATGACCTTCGGCGTGTGGGTGCCGTAGTAGCCCTGGCCGATCAGCGACTTCAGCACCTTGTTCTTCGACGCCAGGCCCTTGAGCAGCGCCAGCGCTTCTTCTTCGGTGCGCGGTTCGGCGAACTGGCCCAGGTCCAGCTTGTCCTTGCGGCGGATGTTGGCCGGGACCACGGCGTCGATCAGGGCGGCGCGGGTGGCGTAGCCGAGGGTCGACAGCATGGCTGCCTGTTCGGATTCGGACGGGCCGATGTGGCGCGGGATGAACGAATCGCGTGCTTCAAGTTGGGTGAGGCTGGAGCGGGTCATGATAAGAAAAGAGTCCGGAAGGGTCTGGCGCCGATGCTGGCTGGATCAAGAAGGGGATGCGCAGGGCGGTGCGCCCGGGGAAGGGCGCACCTTGGACCATCAGTGGTCGGTGGTCTTGCCGTAGGCGTCGGCGTCGAGCAGCTTGTCGTAGGCGCCAGCGTCGCTCGGGGCCAGCTTGAACAGCCAGGCGCCGTAGGCATCCTGGTTGATCGAGTCGGGCGCGTCGGCGACCGGCTGGTTGACGGCGGTGACGGTGCCCGAGACCGGCGCGTAGATGTCGCTGGCGGCCTTGACCGATTCGACCACGGCGGCGTCGTCGCCCGCGGTGAATGCCTTGCCGACCTGCGGCAGTTCGACGAACACGATGTCGCCCAGCGCGTCCTGCGCGTATTCGGTGATGCCCACGGTCAGGCTGCCGTCTTCTTCGCGGCGCACCCATTCATGGGATTCGGTGTATTTCAGGTCGGTAGGGATGTTCATGGAAACTCCTGAGGATGGTGGGGTTATTAGTATAGGTGTTTGTTATCCGGTCCGGCGATTCAGGCGGCCAGCACTTTGCCGTTGCGCACGAACGGCAGCTTGACCACGCTGGCGGCCAGGTGCTTGTCGCGGATCGCGACCTGCACGGTGTCGCCGACGGCGACGTCCATCGGCACGCGCGCCAGGGCGATCGCCTGCTGCATGCTGGGGCTGAAGGTGCCGCTGGTGATCTCGCCGACATTGCCGGAGGCGGCGATCACGCGCTGGTGGGCGCGCAGGATGCCGCCTTTTTCGCGCAGGATCAGGCCGACGAACTGCGCCTGCTGGCCCTTGGCCTGCAGCGCGGCCTTGCCGATGAAGTCGCGCTCGGAGACCAGGTCGATGGTCCAGGCCAGGCCGGCGTCGAGCGGGTTGGTGGTTTCGTCCATGTCCTGGCCGTACAGGTTCATGCCGGCTTCCAGGCGCAGGGTGTCGCGCGCGCCGAGGCCGGCCGGCTTGACGCCGGCGGCGAGCAGGGCGTTCCACAGCGCTTCGGCCTGGCTTGCCGGCACGCCGATCTCGAAGCCGTCTTCGCCGGTGTAGCCGGTGCGGGCGACCATGGCTTCGCCGAAGGCGGTGTCGCCGACGATGGCGGCGTTGAAGGGCTTGAGGTTTTCGGTCGCCGCCTGGGTGGTCGGCAGCACCTGCCACACCTTGGCGCGGGCGTTCGGGCCCTGGACCGCGACCAGGGCGATCGGGTCGTTGCCGTCGCGGCGCTGGGTGATGCTCACGCCGCTGCTGGTGGCGGCGTTCTGCCCGTTCATCCAGGCCACGTCCTTGTCGGCGGTGCCGGCGTTGACGACGATGCGGAACCAGTCTTCGGACAGAAAATAGACGATCAGGTCGTCGATGACGCCGCCTTCCGGATTGAGCATGCACGAATACAGGGCCTTGCCCGGCGTTTGCAGCTTGTCGACGTTATTGGCCAAAAGGCCGCGCAGGAAGGCGCGGGTGTTGTCGCCCTTCACGTCCACGACGCACATATGGGACACGTCGAACATGCCGGCGTCGCTGCGCACCGCGTTGTGCTCTTCGATCTGGGAGCCGTAGTTGACCGGCATGTCCCAGCCGCCGAAATCGACCATCTTGGCGCCAAGGGCGCGGTGAGCGGAATTGAGCGGGGTCGCTTTGAGCGTCATGGAATCCTCGGGCATGAATAGGGTGTCGGCACGATCGTCGTGCGCTATCGACCCCTCTGTCCTTGGTACCTGAGAGATAGCGGCTGGCGCCGCTTGCCCCTTCGGTGGGCCGCATCGCGGCCGCTCTCCAGAGTTGACCGGCCGCGCCGTGCGCCGCCGTCCCTTGACCGGTCCTTTTGCCTGAGAGTTTATGGGTGAGTGCCCCTTCGGCGGCAGCGTCGCTGCGCTCTCCCGATCAAGACTGCGGAGGATATGCCAGCCCGCCAACCCTGTCAACCACACAAGCCCCTCCATTTATTGCCCCCAACCCCTTACCCAACAATGAGGGTCAGCGTCGACTTCTTTGACCACTTTCGAAGTTGCTCGTTAATGCTACTCCGACCCTATTTAATTTATGACCGCCGGGGAAACAAAAAGCATTCATCCGGAAAACTATTTAACGCTGAGAATCAAATACGGATTTTGATAGCGCTAAACGGCCCAAAATTAAATAGGGTCGGAGTCGAATTGTTTGACAACTTTGAGGAATTGCCCAATAAATCTACTCTGACCCTCATTGTAGCGTTTCACTGCGAGATTGCTAAAAAGTATTGCTGCGCACTATTGGTGCAGGGCATTCGGGGTGTTTGTCGTGATTTGCTACACTTGTTCCACTTACTTTGTAGGCGGGAACAGACTATGAACGAAGAAAAAACTTTGCAGGAGAAAGAGGGTTGGTACACGCTGTCGGGCGACGTCAACAGCGATATGGTGCACCGGATGTTCGATGCGGTGGCGGCGATGACCGAGGACGGAATCGATACCGCCCACGTGCTGCTGCAGTCGAATGGCGGCTACGTCAGCGACGGCTTGTGCCTGTATAACTTCATGGCCAGCTCGCCGATCAGGTTCGTGATGTATAACGCCGGGGCGGTGGCCTCGATCGCGGTGGTGCTCTACCTGGCCGGCTCGCGCCGCTACGCCAGCGAGACCGCGCGCTTCATGATCCACAAGTCGCATGCGACCGCCTCGCCCGGCTCGCGGCCGGATGCGCTCAACATCATCGTCGAAGGCCTGCGCGCCGACGATGCGCGCACCGAGGCCATCCTGCGCAAGGAAATCGAACTCTCGCCCGAGCAGTGGAGCGTGCACCAGTACGGCGACCTGCACCTGACCGCGCGCGACGCCAAGAAGGCGAAGATGATCCACGAGGTGCTGGACTTCGCGCCGCCGAAAGGCGCCATCCTGCGCAATATCTGAACCGGGACGGTCCGCCGGCGGTCGCGCTGGCGGCCGATGGCGCCCCGGCCGGGATGTGTTTGGTCATTGCTGAGAGGTAAGAATATGGCAGAATAGGGCCTTGCCTCACTTCGCCGAACCGTCATGGCCACCCCACCCGCCCAGACCTTTGCCGCGCGCAAGGCCGCAACCGCCCAGCAGGCGGCGCTGGCCGAGCTGGTCGACATTGCGCGCAGCCATGCCGAGTCCGGCCTGGCGGACATGGCGCGGCGCATGGTGTCGGCGCTGCTCGACCTGACCGCGGCCGGGCTCGACCCCGCCACCGTCATGCGGCGCGTCAAATCGGGCAATCTTCTCAAGGACAACGGTTACGCCTTCACCCACCTGGCGACGAGCGAGATCGAGGCGGCCCTGCGCCGGGAAGTCGCGCGCCTGCTCCCGCACGCCGCTGGCGCCCCGGCCGAAGCCGCGCCCGCCCCGGTCGAACTGAGCCTGGTCCCGCTGGAACAGATCGACCAGCAAATGGCGCTCGGCGCCGTCAGCCGGCCCTTCGACCTGCAGCATTCCGAGGGCCTGGCCACGCTGGGCGTGCGCCTCGGCCTGCTGCTCGGGCGCGACCTGGTGCGCGCCGCCCACAACCCTTTCCGGCCCGACGTCTTCCTGGCCGCCGTGGATGCCGCCTGGCGCCAGTTCGAGCCCGATCCCGACGCCCACGGCCTGGTGGCGCCGCTGCTGCGTCCCGGCCTGATGTTCGACCTGGGGCCGCTGTACGAAGCCCTGGTCGCCAAGCTCAAGTCGCGCAAGGGCGGCGACGCCGACACCCGCTTCAGCAAGACCGACGACCGCGCGTCGCGCCAGTCCGAACGCGCACGGCGCGACGCCGCGCTGGCCCAGCAGCTGCGCCAGCTGTTCGACCCGGCCCTGGCCGTCCCTGAGATCCCGGACCTGCCGCAAGGCAGCGGCGGCTGGCGTCCGAGCGCGGCGTCCGGCTTCGGGGTGGCGCCGCTGGCGCCGCCCATGCCTGCGGCGGGCGCGGTCCCGTCCAGCGCCGCCGCGGGTTCTGGCGCCCATCCGGGCCCCATCCACGCGTCGGGTGGCGCCGGCAGCGCCGCAGCGCCAGTGGCGTCCGTTCAACCCTTGATCGACCTGCTGGCGCGCGCCGGCGCCGCCGGCCCGGACGCCGCGCCCGGCGTGCTGGTCCTGCCAGGCCTGCGCGCCAGCCTGCCGCAGGGCGCCCTGTCGCGCGGCGACGAAACGACGCTCGACCTGCTGTCGCGCGTGTTCGGCAGCGTGCTGCAGGACGACGGCGTCGCCCCCGAGACGCGCGAATTGATCGGCCACCTGCAGCTGCCGGTCTTGCGCACCGCGCTGCGCGACCGCAGCTTCTTCTTTCAGGAGGCCCATCCGGCGCGGCGCCTGCTCGACCTGCTGTCGCAGGCCGGCTGGGAGCGTCCCCTGGACCCGGACGACCCGGTCTACCGCGCCATGCGCCGCAGCGTCGAGCGCGTGCGCGACCAGGTCGACCCCGAGTTCGCCGCGGCCGTGGCCGACATCGAAGCCGGCCTGGCCGCCCGCGACAGGGTGGAAGAGGCGGCCATGGCGGCGCCCATCGCCCAGGCCATGCGCAATGAGAAGCGCGCCGCCGCCGAACGTTCGGCCCGGCGCGCGGTGGCGCTGCGCCTGGCCGGGGAACGCTTGACCCCGGCCGTCACCGGTTTTCTCGAAGGCCGCTGGAGCGCCGCGCTGGCGCTGGCCTACACGATCGAGGACAGCCGTCCGGGCGCCATCGACAATGCCACGCGCACGATGGAAGACCTGATCTGGAGCGTCAAGCCGAAGGCGACCCAGGAGCAGAGGAAGGCCCTGATCGCGCGCCTGCCGGCGCTGCTTGCAAGCCTGAACAACTGGCTCGACGCCACCCGCTGGCAGGACGCCGAGCGCCTGCAGTTCTTCGCCGAGCTGGCCGAATGCCACGCCTCGATCGTGCGTGCGCCGATCGAGCTGCTGCCGGAGCGCCAGCTCGAGCTGGCGCTCGAGGCGGCCCAGCAGGATGCGCTGCGCCGAGTTGCATACGAGCAGGCGCAGGAGCAGGAAGAGGAGCGGGAGCAGGCCCGCATCCAGGCCGAGGAAGCGCAGGCCGCGGCAAGCGATCCGGCGGCCGCCATCCTGGCCGGCCTGGAGCGCGGCATGCGGCTCGAACTGCACGAGGCGCACATCGTGCGCCGGGTGCGCCTGGCCTGGGTCAGCCCGCTGCGCACGCTGTACATCTTCTCGGGCGCCGGACGCCAGGAAGCGTTTTCGCTGCCGGCCGCGCGCCTGATCGATCTGCTGCGCGAAGGCGCGATGCGGGTGGTGGCGGCCGAAGGCGTGGTCGGCCGCATCCTGAGCGCGGCGGTCAAGCCCATGCCCGCAATGGTATGATGCGCGCTTTACCTCTACAGCAATAGCCGATCCACGTGCGCCTCTCTTCCATCAAATTGTCGGGATTTAAGTCGTTCGTCGATCCCACCAATTTCCAGGTGCCGGGTCAGCTGGTCGGCGTCGTCGGCCCCAACGGCTGCGGCAAATCCAACATCATCGACGCGGTGCGCTGGGTGCTGGGCGAGTCGAAAGCCTCCGAACTGCGCGGCGAGTCGATGCAGGACGTGATCTTCAACGGCTCCACCCACCGCAAGAGCGCCGGGCGCGCCTCGGTCGAACTGGTGTTCGACAACAGCGCCGGCAAGGCCGCCGGCCAGTGGGGCCAGTACGCCGAGATCGCGGTCAAGCGCACGCTCACGCGCGACGGCACGTCCACCTATTACATCAACGGCCAGCCGGTGCGCCGGCGCGACATCCAGGACATCTTCCTCGGCACCGGACTCGGTCCGCGCGCCTACGCCATCATCGGCCAGGGCATGATCGCGCGCATCATCGAATCGCGCCCGGAAGAACTGCGGGTCTTCCTCGAAGAAGCGGCCGGCGTCTCGAAATACAAGGAACGGCGCCGCGAGACCGAGAACCGGCTGTCGGACACGCGCGAGAACCTGCTGCGGGTCGAGGACATCCTGCGTGAACTTAACGCCAACCTCGAAAAACTCGAAGCCCAGGCGGCGGTCGCCAACCGCTTCCGCCAGCTGCAGGCCGACCAGGAAGAAAAGCAGAAGCTGCTCTGGCTGATGCGCAAGAACGAGGCCAAGGCCGAACAGGTGAAGTTCTTCCGCGAGATGGAAGAAGCGCAGACCAGCCTGGAAGCGCAGACCGCCAGGCTGCGCAACGTCGAGGTCGACCTCGAACACCTGCGCCAGGCCCATTTCGCCGCCGGCGACCGCCTGCACACGGCCCAGGGCGCCCTGTACCAGATCAATTCCGAGATCGGCAGCCTGGAGGCGCAGATCAAGTTCGTGGTCGAGTCGCGTACCCGCCTGCAGAACCAGATCGTCACGCTCACCGCGCAGCGAGATCAATGGCTGGCGCAGGAGCAGGAACACCGCGAGGGCCAGGAAGAAGCCGAGATGCAGCTGGAGGAACTGGCCGCGCGCGCCGAAGGCGCCCAGATCGCGGTCGAGGTCCACCATGAGCGCCTGCCCGAGCTGGAAGCGGCCTGGCGCGCCGGCCAGGAACGCCAGGCCGGCTCGCGCGCGCGCACCATGCAGGTCCAGCAGCGCATCGAGCTGGCATCGGCCCACGGCCGCAACGCCGCCGGCATCCTGGGCAACCTGGCGGCGCGGCGCGAACGCCTGCAGCAGGAGAGGAATGGCCTCAACCTGCCCGACAGCGCGACCCTCGACAACCTGCGCCTGCAGCTCGAAGAACAGCAGCAGTCGCTGGAAGAACAGACCATGCTGCTGGAAGAAGCGACCGGACGGCAAGAGGCGGTCGAACTCGAGCGCAAGGAAGCGCATGCGCAGGTGCAGGTCGAGAGCGCCGCCAACGCCCAGTTGGAGGCGCGCCTGAACGCGCTGCGCCAGATGCAGGAGCGCGTGCAGACCCAGGGCAAGGTCCAGCCCTGGCTCGAGAAGCACGAGCTGGCCGGCTTGCCGCGCCTGTGGCAAAAGCTGGAGGTCGAAGCGGGCTGGGAGGCCGCGCTCGAAGCCGTGCTGCGCGAGCGTTCCGGCGCGCTGGAGGTGTCGAACATCGACTGGGCCAAGGCGTTCGTGCTTGACGCGCCGCCGGCCCGCCTGGCGCTGTACGCGCCGCAGGCGGGCGGCCACGCGGCGCCGCCCGACGGCTTGAAGCCGTTCTCCAGCCTGCTGCGCGTGAACGACGCCGGCGTGCGCGGCGTGCTCGAGGACTGGCTGCACGGCGTCTACGTGGCCGGTGACGCGGCCCAGGCCTTCGCCGAGCGCGCGCGCCTGCCGCAGGGCGCTGCCTTCGTCACGCGCGAGGGCCACATGGTGACCCGCTCCAGCGTGCGCTTCCACGCGCCGGACGCCGAGCAGGACGGCATGCTGGCGCGCCAGCACGAGATCGAGAACATCGGTAAACAGCTCAAGGCCCAGGCCTTGCTGGCCGACGAGGCGCGTGCGCGCGCCGTGCGCGCCGATGCCGCCGTGACCGACCTGGCGCGCCGGCTGCAGGATGCGCGCGGCCGCGTGGCCACCTTGCAGCGCGAGGTGCACGCGCTGCAGATCGAGGTGCTCAAGCAGAGCGAGATCGAGGCCCGCTTCAACCAGCGGAGCAGCCAGATCGCGGCCGACCTGTCCGAGATCGCGGCCCAGGAGGCCGAGCAGCGCCAGGCCCAGGCGGAAAGCGAACAGGAATTCGAGCAGCTCGACCTGGAACTGGCCGAGCTGCAGGAGGCGCACGAAAACGGCCAGACCGCCTTCCTCGAGCAGGAGCAGGCGCTTGGCCGCGCGCGCGAGCACCTGCGCGAACTGGAACGCAGCGCGCAAGAGGCGCAGTTCGCCGAACGCGCCCAGCGCAGCCGCATCGACGAATTGCGGCGCACGATGGCGACCGCCGCCACCCAGGCCGAACAGGTCGGCGCCAGCCTGGCCCAGGCACGCCTGGAGCTGGAAGCCCTCGAAAGCGGCACCGCCCACGAGGGCTTGCAAGAGCTGCTGGACCGCCGCACGAAGCAAGAGGTAGCGCTGTCCGACGCCCGCCACGAGCTGGACCAGGTCGCCCAGCAGCTGCGCGCGGCGGAAGAGTCGCGCATGCAGTCCGAGCGCAGCCTGCAGCCGCAGCGCGACCGTATCACCGAGATGCAGTTGAAGGAGCAGGCCGCGCGCCTGAACCAGGAACAGTTCGCCGAAGCGCTGGCCGCCACCGGCGCCGACGAGGCGGCGCTGTCCGAAAAGCTCGACCCGGACCTGAAGCCCCAGTACCTGCAGGGCGAGGTCACCCGACTGACGAACGCCATCAACGGCCTGGGCGCGGTCAACCTCGCGGCGGTCGACGAGCTGGCCCAGGCCACCGAGCGCAAGCGCTTCCTGGATTCGCAGAACGCCGACCTGAACGAGGCCATCACCACGCTCGAAGACGCGATCGGCCGCATCGACCGCGAGACGCGCGACCTGCTGCAGGACACCTTCGACCGCGTCAACGGCCACTTCTCCGAACTGTTCCCGATCCTGTTCGGCGGCGGCAACGCCAGGCTGGTCATGACCGGCGACGAGATCCTGGACGCCGGCGTGCAGGTCATGGCCCAGCCGCCGGGCAAGAAGAACGCCACCATCCACCTGCTGTCGGGCGGCGAGAAGGCGCTGACCGCGACCGCGCTGGTGTTCTCGATGTTTCGCCTGAACCCGGCGCCATTCTGCCTGCTGGACGAGGTCGACGCGCCGCTGGACGACGCCAACACCGAGCGCTTCTGCCGCATGGTCAAGCGCATGTCGGACCACACCCAGTTCCTGTTCATCTCGCACAACAAGATCGCGATGGAGATGGCCAGTCAGCTGATCGGGGTGACGATGCAGGAGCAGGGCGTCTCGCGCATCGTGGCGGTGGACATGGAGTCGGCCACCGACCTGGCCGCCGCCTGAACGGGCGCGGCCTTCCCGGGCCGCCGTGCTACACTGGCCCGCCTCTGCCGGGGCACATGCCACTGTACGAATGCTTGCAATGACCGACCACTCCAGATCACCGCAGCCCGCCCCCATCCCTTCAGCACTGGAGCAGGGCGTGCGGCTGATCGGCGCGTCGCCGGCGCCAATGTTCATCGTGCGCGGCGAAAGCCGGATTGGCGGCGTCATGGCCGCAGCCAATCCGGCCTTCACGGCGCTGCTGGAAGGCGCTCGGACCGCATCTCCCGATGCCTGGACGCCGCTCGCAACGCTGCTGCCGGGCGCCATCGACCCGGTTGCGCGCATCCTCGACGGCAGCCTGGCCCAGGCCGGCGCCGAGCTGGAACTGCCCACGCGGGTCAAGCTCGCGCTGTCGCCGGTGTGCGAAGCCGATGGCGCCATCGTGGGCGTGCTGGGCGTGGCCGCGGCGCTGCCGCCGCAAGTCGACCAGGCCGCGCGCGAACTGGGGCGGCTGGTCGAACTCAGTCCGGTCGGCGTGGTGCGCTACACCGTCGACGGCGAGATCCTCGACTGCAACGACGCGTTTCTCTCCATGCTGGGACTGAGCCAGGAGGACCGCCGCCGCGGCCTGTCCTGGCGCGCGCTGACGCCGCCCGAGTGGCGCGAGGTCGACGACGCCGGCCTTGCGCGCCTGCAGGCGCACGGGGTGATGCCGCTGATCGAGAAGGAATTCCTGCACCGCGACGGCCGCCGCATTCCGGTGCTGGTCGGCGCCGGCAACCTGCTGGCCGATGGCCGCCAGGGCTTCGGCGTGGTGATCGACATCTCGGCGACCCGCGCCGCCGAACGCGCGCTGGCCGAGAGCGAGGCGCGCTTTCGCGCGATCACGAACGCGATGCCGCAGATGGTGTGGTCGACCCTTCCCGACGGCTTCCACGATTACTACAACGACCAGTGGTACGCCTTCACCGGCGTACCGCCCGGCTCGACCGACGGCGAGGCCTGGAACGGCATGTTCCATCCGGACGACCAGGACGCCGCCTGGGCCAGGTGGCGCCATTCGCTGGCCACCGGCGAACCCTACGAGATCGAATACCGGCTGCGTCACCACAGCGGCGCCTACCGCTGGGTGCTGGGCCGCGCCTTGCCGGTGCGCGACGCGCAAGGGGTCATCGGGCGCTGGATGGGCACCTGCACCGACATCCACGAACACAAGCTGACCGAGGATGCGCTGCGCGAAGCCGACCAGCGCAAGGACGAGTTCCTCGCCATGCTCGGCCACGAGCTGCGCAATCCGCTGGCGCCAATCCGCAGCGCGGCGGCGCTGCTGCCCTTGGCCAAGGCCGATGCGGCCAAGGTCGAGCACATCGGCCAGGTGATCGCGCGCCAGGTTACCCACATGACCGGCCTGATCGACGACCTGCTGGACGTGTCGCGCGTGACGCGCGGACTGATCGCGCTGGTCCAGGAAGACGTGGCGGCGCGCCTGCTGGTCGACGAGGCCGTCGAGCAGGCGCGCCCGCTCATCGAGGCGCGCGCGCACGCGCTGTCGGTGGCCGACCATGCCGGCGGGGCCTGCATCCATGGCGACCGCAAGCGCCTGGTCCAGGTGCTGGCGAACCTGTTGTCGAACGCGGCCAAGTACACGCCGCCGGGCGGGCGCATCGTCGTCGCGTTGGCGCGGGTGGACGGCATGGTCGAGATCGCGGTCAGCGACAACGGCATCGGCATGGCGCCCGAGCTGGTCGACGGCGTGTTCGAACTGTTCCGCCAGGGGCAGCGCACCCCAGACCGCTCGCAGGGCGGCCTGGGCATCGGGCTGGCCCTGGTCAAGCGGCTGGTGCACCTGCATGGCGGCCGGGTCGGCGCGTCGAGCCCGGGGGAGGGGCTGGGCAGCGAAGTCGTGGTCGCCCTGCCGGCCTGCCGTGCGCCGGACGCGCCGGCGCCCGCATGATGATCGCGGTGGCGCACCGGCTATCCATGGCGTCCGCGCGGGGGAGTTGGTATGATTGCACGAATTTCCGTGGGGAGAGCGCCCGCACGGATGCATTTCGATCGAATTAACCATTTCGCAGAACAAAGGACCGCGTGGCCCGCAAGGCAGGCGGATCCGGCGCGAATTTCGCTATTGAGGCACAAGCAGCATGACTGATTTCCAAATGAGCCTGATCGCAGCCGGCGGCGTCTTCGTCGTCGGCGTCATCACCTACAACAAGTGGCAGGAATACAAGGCCAGGAAGAGCGTCGAACGCGCCTTCGCCTCCGACCACGACGACGTCCTGATGCGCGATGGCGAGCAGGTGCCGGCCGTGGACCGTCACGAGCCGGTGCTCGAGGCCGGCCTCGACGACAAGGCCCCGGTGCTCGCCAAGGAGCCGGTGCTCGACGCCGACGCCTTCGCGCCGGCCGACGTCAAGCCCGAGCCGCAGCTGGACACGCCGGCGCCGACGCCGGCCGCCGCGCCAGCCCCGGCCCCAGCCCCTGCAGCGCCGGTCACGCCGCCCGCCACCAGCTACCGCGCCGCCGGCGCCAGCGCCGCCCAGGATGCGGTGGCCGCCTCGCTGCCCGGCACCCGTCCCGGCATGCCGGCCGCCGAACTGGCCGAATGCCTGGTCGATCCGCTGATCGACTGCCTGATCCCCCTCTCGCTCGAAACGCCTGTGCGCGGCGACAAGATCTTGCCGGCCCTGCAAACGCTGCGCCGCGTCGGCAACAAGCCGATCCACTACATCGGCTTCGCCGTCAGCGGCGAGTGGGAGCCGATCGTGCATGGCGGCGTGTACACCAAGCTGCAGGCGGGCGTGCAGATGGCGACCCGCACCACGGCGCTGAACGAACTCGAATACTCCGAGCTGGTCACCCGCCTGCGCGCGGTGGCCGACGAGATCGGGGCCGAGCCGGAAGTGCCGGACATGATCGAGGTGATGGCCGAGGCGCGCATCCTGCACCGCTTCGTGGCCGGCCACGACGCCCAGCTGGGCGTCAACCTGGCCGCGAATGGCGCGCCATGGGCGATGTCGACGCTGATCGGCGCCCTCGAGAACGCCGGCTTCGACGTGCGTCCGGACGGCCGCTTCGCGATGCCGGACAAGGAAAGCGCGGGCGGCGGCGTGCTGTTTACGCTGTCGACCAACGTCACCCTGGGCGCCGACACCACCTCGCGCCTGACCCTGCTGCTGGACGTGCCGTGCGTCGCCCCCGCGCGCGACGGCTTCGGCCGCATGGTCGAGACCGCGCGCGGCCTGACCCAGCGCCTGGACGCGACCATCGTCGACGATTTCGACCAGCCGCTGGTGGACGAGGCCCTCGATGAGATCAAGAGCCAGGTGGGCGAGTTCTACCAGGAGATGGACGCGGCCGACATCCCGGCCGGCTCGACCCGCGCGCTGCGCCTGTTCAGCTGAGGATTCCCGGTGACCGAGCAAGAGCAACAGAATGACCGCCAGCGGCGCATTGAACGAATGCGTTGGCTGGTCGCGGAACTGAACCGCGCCAGCTACAACTACCATGTGCTGGACGCGCCGACGATTCCCGACGCCGAGTACGACAAGCTGTACCACGAGTTGCTGGCGCTGGAGACCAGCCACCCGGACGCCGTCGACCCCGACTCGCCGACCCGGCGCGTGGGCGACGCGCCTATTCCCGAGTTCGGCCAGGTCACCCATGCGGTGCCGATGCTGTCGCTGAACAACGGCTTCAACGACGACGACATCGACAATTTCGACCGTAAGGCGCGCGAGGGGCTGGAAGTGCGCCAGGTCGTCTACAACGCCGAACTGAAGTTCGACGGCCTGGCCATCAGCCTGCGCTACGAGGATGGACGCCTGGTGCAGGCGGCGACCCGCGGCGACGGCTACACGGGCGAGGACGTCACCGCCAACATCCGCACCGTGCGCGTGATCCCGATGCGGCTGCATGGCGGCGACGTGCCGGCCGTGCTCGAGGTGCGCGGCGAAGTGCTGATGTTCAAGCGCGACTTCGAGGCCCTGAACGAGCGCCAGCGCGCCAGCGGCCAGAAGGAATTCGCCAACCCGCGCAATGCCGCCGCCGGCAGCCTGCGCCAGCTGGACGCGCGCATCACCAATGAGCGCAGGCTGCGCTTCTTCGCCTATGGCGTGGGCCAGGTGGAAGGCGCCGACTTGCCCGACACCCATTCCGGATTGCTCGACTGGTTCGAGGCGCTCGGGCTGCCGGTGGCGAAGGAACGCAAGGTGGTCGCGGGCCGCGACGGCCTGCTCGACTTCTACCGCGACGTCGGCGAACGCCGCAAGTCGCTCCCTTACGAAATCGACGGCGTGGTGTACAAGGTCGACCGCATCGAGGACCAGCGCGCGCTGGGCTTCGTCTCGCGCGCGCCGCGTTTCGCGCTGGCCCATAAATTCCCGGCCGAGGAAGCGCTGACCACGGTCCAGGCGATCGAGGTGCAGGTCGGCCGCACCGGCGCCATCACGCCGGTGGCGCGCCTGGTGCCGGTCTCGGTCGGCGGCGTCACCGTCACCAACGCCACCCTGCACAACGAGGACGAAGTGCGGCGCAAGGACGTGCGCGTGGGCGACACCGTGATCGTGCGCCGCGCCGGCGACGTGATCCCCGAGGTGCTGGCGGTGGTGCTGGAGCGCCGCCCGAGCCCGGAGCCGGCGGTCTATGAACTGCCGAAGCAGTGCCCGGTGTGCGGTTCGCACGTGGTGCGCGAGGCCGACGAAGCGGTCGCGCGCTGCTCCGGCGGCCTGACCTGCGCGGCCCAGCGCAAGGAAGCGATCCGCCACTTCGCCGGCCGCCGCATGATGGACATCGAAGGCTTGGGCGACCGCTACATCGACAGCCTGGTGGAGGCGAACCTGGTCAAGGGTGTGGCGGATCTCTACAAGCTCACGCTCGACGACCTGCTCAAGATGAAGCGCCTGGCCGACGAGCGCGACGGCACGACCCCGGAGACCGTCAAGCAGGGCAAGGTCGCGACCAAGTGGGCCGACAACCTGCTGGCCGCGATCGCCGCCAGCAGGCAGCCGCCGCTGGAGCGCCTGCTGTTCGCGCTCGGCATCCGCCACGTGGGCGAGTCGACCGCCAAGACGCTGGCCGACTGGCTCGGCAGCCTGGCCCTGGTGCGGCGCGCGCCGGCCGCGCTGCTGCGCGTGCTGCCCGACATCGGCGGCACGGTGGCCGAGTCGATCGCCGAATTCTTCGCCGAAGAAAAGAACCAGATCGCCCTGAACGCCTTGCTGGACGCCGGCGTGGCGCCGAAGGGCGAGCATGCGCCGAAGGCGCAGCTGCGCGAAAAGCTCGACGAGATCAAGCTGCTGGCCGCGCTCGACATCCCGAAACTGACCGAGCCGCGCGCGCGCCAGGTGGTGGGCGCCGGCCAGACGCTGGAAGACATCGGCGTGCGCACCGACTTCGGCATCTTCGGCCTGCCGGCAACGGTCGCCGCCGCGCTCGAGGAATGGATGGCGGTGCGCGCGAACCGCGAACTAGTGCAGTCGCTGGCGGCCCTGCGCCGCTCGCTGCTGGAATCCCTGCCCGAAGCCTCGGCCGCCGCCGCGCCCGAGGGACCGCTGGCCGGCAAGACCTTCGTCCTGACTGGCACCTTGCCGACCCTGAGCCGCGACGCGGCCGGCGCGCTGATCGAGGAGGCCGGCGGCAAGGTGTCGGGCTCGGTGTCGAAGAAGACATCCTACGTGGTGGCCGGCGCCGAAGCGGGCAGCAAGCTGGCCAAGGCCGAGGAGCTCGGCGTCACGATCCTGGACGAGGCGGCGCTGCTGGCGCTGCTGGCGCAGTCATAACAATGCAATAACAACCCTCCATACTGGAACACATGAACCTGATCCGCAAAGCCGTATTCCCCGTCGCCGGCCTGGGCAGCCGCTTCCTGCCGGCGACCAAGGCGCAGCCGAAAGAGATGCTGCCGATCGTCGACAAGCCGCTGATCCAGTACGCGGTCGAAGAGGCGGTGGCCGCCGGCGTCACCGAACTGATCTTCATCACGGGCCGCAACAAGCGCGCCATCGAAGACCATTTCGACAAGGCCTACGAACTCGAATCCGAGCTCGAGGCGGCCGGCAAGCAGGCCCTGCTCGAGACCGTGCGCGGGGTGATCCCGAAGAACGTCAACTGCATCTACATCCGCCAGTCGTCGCCCCTGGGCCTGGGCCATGCGGTGCTGTGCGCGCGGCCGGTGGTGGGTATTGAACCCTTCGCCGTGCTGCTGGCGGACGACTTCATGGACACCGCCGACGGCCAGAAACCGGTGCTGGCCCAGATGGCCGACGTCTACGCCTATGAGCGCAGCAGCATCCTGGCGGTGCAGGACGTGCCGCGCGAGCACACCCGCCAGTACGGCATCGTCAGCGCCTCGGCCTACCGCCAGGACCTCGAACTGGTGTCCGGCATCGTCGAGAAGCCGCAGCCCGCGGACGCGCCGTCGACCCTGGCCGTGGTCGGCCGCTACGTGCTGTCGCCGTCGATCTTCGACTACCTGGAAAACATCGGCAAGGGCGCCGGCGGCGAGATCCAGCTCACCGACGGCATCGCGGCCCTGATGCGCGACGAGCGCGTGCTGGCCTACCGCTACGCCGGCCAGCGCTACGATTGCGGCTCCAAGCTGGGGTATCTGCAGGCCACCGCCGCGATCGGCCTGAAGCACCCGGAAACGGCCGAGGGCTTCCGTGCCTCGCTGGCCGGTTTGCTGGAAGGAAGAGGCCCGGCATGACGGTGCGCGAGATCCTCAGGATGGGCGACCCGCGCCTGCTGCGGGTCGCGCAGCCGGTCACCGAATTCGATACGCCCGGGCTGCACGCCCTGATCGCCGACATGTTCGAGACCATGCATGCCGCCAACGGCGCCGGCCTGGCCGCGCCGCAGATCGGCGTCGACCTGCAGCTGGTGATCTTCGGCTTTGGCAGCAACCAGCGCTATCCCGACGCGCCGCCGGTGCCCGAGACGGTCCTGATCAATCCCGTGCTCACGCCCTTGTCCGACGAGATGGAAGAGGGCGTCGAGGGCTGCCTGTCGGTGCCCGGCCTGCGCGGCAGCGTGCCGCGCTACACGCGCCTGCGCTACGAGGGCTTCGACCAGTTCGGCAAGCGCATCGTGCGTGACGCGGAAGGTTTCCACGCGCGCGTGGTGCAGCACGAAGTGGATCACCTGCTGGGCATCCTGTATCCGATGCGGATCCGCGACTTTTCCCGCTTCGGCTTCACCGAAGTCATGTTCCCCCACCTTGATCCCGGAGCCGACGATTGAGCCGCGCCGTATATTTCCTGGCGCTGCTGGGCGCCGCCTGTCTTGCCGCTCCGGCGGCACTCGCCGCCGACTTCTTCACGAAGATCGACCCGTCGCCGACCAGCGAACTGTGGATCGACACCGGCTTCTATACCGCGCACTTTGACGGCGACAAGGACCTGAACGACAACAACAAGGGCCTGGCGCTTGAGTACCGCTTCAAGGGCACGATGACGGCCACCGCCGGGCGCTTCTACAACAGCGACCGCGCCTGGTCGAACTACGCGGGCGTGATCTGGCAGCCGTATGCGGTCGGCCCGGTGCGCGTGGGCCTGGCGCTGGCCGCCTTCGACGGCTATCCGAAGACGCGCGACGGCGGCTGGTTCCCGGGCGCGATCCCGACCCTGACCTATGAATACAAGCGGGTCGGCGTGAATGTCGGGATCATCCCGAACTACAAGGACCGGCTGTATGGCGGCATCTCGTTCCAGCTGAAGTTCAAGCTGTTCGACCGATGAAAAAAGGGCCGCGCGATGCGGCCCTTTTTTCATGAAACGATCAGCTTTCTTTCGGATACGGACTCGGTCCGCCATCCGCGATGAACTGGTCGATGCGCTGCTGCAGCACCGGCAGCGGCACCGAACCGACCTGCAGCACGGTGTCGTGGAAGTGGCGGATGTCGAACTTCGACCCGAGCGCCTTCTCGGCGCGCGCGCGCGCTTCCTGGATCGCCATCTGGCCCAGGTAGTACGACAGCGCCTGGCCCGGCCACGAGATGTAGCGGTCCACCTCGGTCTCGACCTCGTGCTTCGACAGCGCGGTGTTCTGCAGCAGGTAGTTCTGGGCCTGCTCGCGGGTCCAGCCCTTGGCGTGGATGCCGGTGTCGACCACCAGGCGCGAGGCGCGCCAGGCCTGGTAGCTCAGCATGCCGAACACCTCGTACGGGGTCTCGTAGATGTCCATCTCGGTGCCCAGGCGCTCGGTGTACAGCGCCCAGCCCTCGCCATAGGCCGAGATGTAGGCGCGGCGGAACGGCGGCACGCCTTGCTGTTCCTGCGCCAGCGGGATCTGGAAGGCATGTCCCGGCGCCGACTCGTGCAGGGTCAGGGCCGGCAGGCTGTAGAGCGGACGGGCCGGCAGGTTATAGGTATTGACCCAGTAGGTGCCGGGGCCGCCGCGGCCCGCGGTCCAGAACGGCGCCTGGTCGTCCGGCACCGGCACGATCGCGAAGCGGCGGCGCGGCAGGTGGCCGAAGAACTGGTCGGCCTTGGCGTCGAACTTCTTGGACGTCCAGGCCGCGCTCTTGAGCAGCTCTTGCGGCGTCTTGGCATAGAACTGCGGATCGGTGCGCAGGAAGTGCAGGAAGGCCTGCAAGTCGCCCTTGAACCCGACTTGCTTCATGATGTCGTGCATCTCGGCGCGGATCTTGGCCATCTCGGCCAGGCCGATCGCGTGGATCTGGTCGGCCGTCATGTCGGTCGTGGTGAATTCCACGATCTTCGACTGGTAGTATTCCTTCCCGCCCGGCATGTCCTGGGCCGCCAGCGTGGTGCGCGCCTTCGGCACGTACTCGTCGCGGAAATAGGCCAGGGCCTTGGCGTAGGCGGGTTGTATCTTGCCCTGGATGAGGGCCACCGCCTGCGCGCGCAGCGCCTCCTGCTCGGCGGCCGGCATCGCGGCCGGCATCTGTTTGAACGGGTTGTAGAACACCACGTCCTGCGGCGTCTTCGCATCGAGCACCGAGCTCAAGGTGGCTTCGCGGCCGGCCAGCGTGACCTTCGGCGGGGTGAAGCCGCGCGCCAGGCCGGCGCGCATATTGTCCAGCTCCTGGTCGAAGTAGGCGGGCAGGCCCTCCAGCAGGCGCAGATAGTTGCGGTATTCGTCGGCGGTCTTGAGCGGACGGCGCGCGGCATACGCGACGTCGGACCAGAAGGCGGTGTCGGCGTTGACCGGCTGTTCGTATTCGCGGAAGCGCTGGGCGTCGTGCAGGGCGGCGATCTGGGCGCGGTAGACCGCGAAGTTGATGCGTTCGGCGGGCGAGAGCGCGCCTGGCGGGATCGCGTCGAGTTCCTTCAGGATGGCGGCCCAGTAGACGCGGCGCGCTTCCTGGGCGGCGGCGTCGACCCGCGCATAAGCCGGGTTCGCGTTGGGCGCGTTCTCGTCGCGCGCCAGGCGCTCGGCGATGCGCCACTTCCACTCCTTGGTGTAGATGTCCTTGAACCGCGCGTCGGCGGCGGTCGCAGTCGTATTCACCGCGGCTGCGCTCGTTGCGGCCACGGCCGCCGGTGCGAATGCCAGACCCATCACGACGGCGGCCGTCGAGACGGCGGCGCCCAGCTTGCTTATTTTCATTGATCCCCTGCTTGATAAAGAGCATTATTGCTCGGCGATACACATCTTAGCGGGGAAACAGGTGGATGCCTACCGCATGTTTGTATCGTCAATACGCGTCGTCCGCATTGTGCGCTGCAACTTTAATCATCGGATCGTCGGGGAATGGCAGGAAAGCCAAGATATAATGTTCGTCAATCTATCGTCAGACAAGCACGACGATTCCGCGCGAGAGTGTGCATGGACCTTTCATGAAGATAACGGCAGCAATTGCTATTCAACCTAGACATGATGACGAGTAAGGGCGGCCCCGGGCGTTCTGAAGAGCATATCCAGCTCATCCAATCCTGGCGGCGCCTGGCCGACCAGTTGGGTCCGCTCATCGGTGACAGCGGCTTTTGCGCGCTGTATGGACGGGCATGCCGTCTGGTCGGTCCCGAATTCAAATGGCTGGCCGAGACGCCGCCATGCAAGACCCGCGACTCCCAAATCACCGCGCTGGACGAGCTGCTCGCCAGCGTGGCACCCGACCACGCAAAAGCCGCGCATGCGGCGCTGCTCCAGACGTTTACCGAGTTGCTGGCGTCCCTCATCGGCCAGGCGCTCGCACGGCGCCTGCTCGATGCCGCCGCGCGGGACGGGGAAGAGAAGAATGCACAGGAGCACAAGTAATGAGCGATAAAGTATCCCTTGGAAAGCTGAGCACGGGCGTGCAGGGGCTCGATGTTCTCCTGGGGGGAGGGCTGAGCGAATTTTCCTTCAACCTGATCGCCGGGCCGCCGGGGTCGGGCAAGACCACGCTCGCCCACCAGATCATGTTTTCGCTGGCCAGCAACGAGCGCCGCGCCCTGTTCTTCACGGTGCTGGGCGAACCGCCCCTCAAGATGCTGCGTTACCAGCAACAGTACAGCTTCTTCGACATGGACATGGTCGGCACCTGCGTGCGCTATGTCAACCTGGCCGAAGACCTGCGCGCGGGCGATTTCAGCGGCGTGCTGGCGCGCCTGATGAAGGAGGTCGAGGATTTCTCGCCGAGCCTGGTGTTCGTCGACTCCTTCCGCTCGGTGGCGCAGACGGCGCGCGCCGGCAACGAGGGCGTGGCCGACCTGCAGCACTTCATCCAGGATCTCGGCACCCGCATGACGAGCTGGCAGGCCACCACCTTCCTGATCGGCGAATACCTGCACGGCGACGCCGAGGCGAGCCCGATCATGACGGTCGCCGACGGCATGATTTCGCTGACCCCGGTGCACGAGGATAACTCGGTGGTGCGCAAGATGCGGGTGGTCAAGATGCGCGGCCAGGCCCACCTGGGCGGCTCGCACACCTTCCGCATCACCGACGATGGCATCCGTGTGTATCCGCGCATCCTGCCGCCGCTGGCGGCCGACCATCACCAGGGGGCGCGGGTCGACCGCGATGCGGCGCGCATTCCCACCGGCACGCCCGATCTCGACGGGCTGCTCCACGGCGGCCTGCCGCAAGGCCACTCGCTGCTGGTATCGGGCCCGAGCGGCTGCGGCAAGACCATCCTCGGCACCCGCTTCCTGCAAGCGGGCGCCCGGCTGGGCGAGAAGGGCGTGGCGGTCTCGTTCGAGAAGGGCGCCTCGCGCCTGCGTAACGCCGAGCTGGCGGCGCTGGTCGCGAACGGCGACGTGCAGATGGTCGAAAGCCGCAAGATCGACCTCACGGTCGACGAGCTGCTCGACGAGATGAACGATGCGATCGACCGCACCGGCGCGCGCCGCGTGGTGGTCGATTCGCTGTCCGAGCTGGCGCTGTACCTGGCGCCGGAAGGCCGCAACCAGCTGCGCTCGACCGTGTTCCAGATGCTGTCCTCGCTGGCCAAGCGCGGCGTGAGCGTGCTGGTCACGATGGGCGTGGACGACGACTTCACGCAGCTCAAGCTCAGCCAGGCCGACATCGCCTACCTGACCGATGCGATCGTGATCATGCGCTTCGGCGAGAATGGCGGCCGGCTCCGCCGCTTCATCTCGGTGGTCAAGGTGCGCGGCAGCGCCCACAGCACCGACCTGCGCGAATTCCACGTCGGCGACGACGGGATCAATATCGAGCCGGTGGCGACCGAATACGAGGGCGTGCTGCACGGCTTGCCCATCGCGCGCGGGACACCCTGAATGAATCTCATGGCGGCGACACCAGGCAACGACGACGGCACCCTGGCGCTCCGCCTGGCGGCGCTCGAACTCGAGGCAGAGCAGCTGCGCGGCGATCTCGCGGCCAGCCTCGCGCTGGCCGCAAGCCTGCGCGAAGCGAACGAGCACCTGGTGCTGGCCGCGGTCGACGCCCAGACCTCGCGCGATGACGCCGAGGAAACCAACCGCCGCCAGAACGAATTCCTCGCCATGCTGGCGCACGAGCTGCGCAACCCCCTGGTGCCGATCAGCGTGTCGGCCAGCCTGCTCGAGCGCTCGCCGGTGAATACCGCCGCATTGGCCCGCCTGACCGGCGTGATCCAGCGCCAGGTGGGCCATATGGCGCACCTGCTGGACGACCTGCTCGACGCCGCCCGCCTGAGCAGCGGCAAGATCACGCTGGCGGTCGAGCCGCTGCGGCTGGCCGAATTGATCGAGCACGCGGCGGAAACCGTGATGCCGCGCGTGCGCGAGCGTGGCCAGGAGCTGGCGATCGCGCAGGCGGCGGATACCCTGGTGGTCGAAGGTGACCGGGTGCGCCTGACCCAGGTGTTCACCAACCTGCTCAACAATGCCTCGAAATACACCCAGGACGGCGGCCGCATCGCGGTCGCGGCCCGGGTCGGCGCCGCCGGCCTTGTTACGGTCACCATCGACGACAACGGTTCCGGCATGTCCAGCGAGACCATCGGCCGCGCC
The DNA here is from genome assembly GCF_000315425.1 of Massilia timonae CCUG 45783. GTDB lineage: Bacteria > Pseudomonadota > Gammaproteobacteria > Burkholderiales > Burkholderiaceae_D > Telluria > Telluria timonae. The sequence continues at coordinate 1,034,204 of NZ_JH992923.1, forward strand.
TTCGACCTGTTCACGCAGGGACCGCGCACGCTGGCGCGCTCGGAGGGCGGGCTCGGGGTTGGCCTGAACGTGGTGCGCAATCTGGTCACCATGCACGGCGGCAGCGTCGGCGCCGCCAGCCCGGGGCTGGGGCGGGGCAGCACCTTCACGGTCTCGCTGCCGCTGTCGAGCGCCGCGGCGCCCAGCGGGGTCGCCGATGGCGCCGCGCCGGTTGGCGGCGGCATCAGGCGCCGGATCCTGATCGTGGAAGACAATGCCGACGCCTCGGACGTGCTGCGCATGCTGCTCGAAGTCGAAGGGCACCAGGTGGAAATCGCCGGCGACGGCCATGCCGGCCTGGCGCTGGCGCTGGAAGGCCGCTTCGACGCGATCGTGTGCGACATCGGACTGCCGGGCCTGGACGGCCTGGAACTGATGGTGCGCCTGCGCGCCGCTGGCTCGGATGCGGGCACGGACAGCAACCGGCCGCTGACGATCGCCCTGTCGGGCTATGGCCAGCCGCAAGACCGCGAACGCGCGCTGGCGGCCGGCTTCGACCGCTACCTGGTCAAGCCGGTGGCGCCCGGCGTGCTGATCGAGGCGCTGGCGGGCGTGGCGCCTTAAGGTCGGCGGCTACGCACCGACCTTACACGAACAGGCGCCGCAGCCGCGCCACCGCTTCCTCGATCCGCTCGTACTTCGTCGCATACGAAAAGCGCACGTGGCGCTGCGGCGCCGCCACGCCGAAATCGTCGCCCGGCACGATCGCCACATGGGCATCCTGCAGCACCGCCATGCTGAACGCCGCGCTGTCGCCGTGCAGCGGGTGCGCCACGCGGTCGAGGTCGGCGTACACATAGAAGGCGCCGTCCGGCATCACGGGCACCCCGAAGCCGAGTTCGCGCAGCGCCGGCACCAGGTAGTCGCGGCGGCGCTGGAATTCGCGCCGGCGCTCCTCGAAGATCGCCAGCGCCTCGGGCTGGAAGCAGGCCAGGGCCGCGTGCTGGGCCACGGTCGGGGCGCAGATGAACAGGTTCTGGGCCAGCTTCTCGAAGGTCGGCACCAGGCTGTCGGGCACCACCAGCCAGCCCAGGCGCCAGCCGGTCATGTTGAAATACTTGGAGAAGCTGTTCACCGTGATGACGTCCGGGTCGAGCGCCAGCGCGCTCAGGGGCTGGTGGTCGTAGGACAGGCCCTGGTAGATCTCGTCGACGATCGCGAAGCCGCCGCGCGCGCGCACCGCCGCCAGCATGGCGCGCCGCTGGCTTGGCGTCATCGAGGTGCCGGTCGGGTTCGACGGCGAGGCCACCAGCACGCCGCGCGTGCGCCCGGTCCAGCGCTCGGCCACGTGGTGGGCGCCGAGCTGGTAGCGGTCCTCGTGGGAGGAAGGCACCAGCACCGGCCGGCCCCCGAAGCTGGCCACGAAATGGCGGTTGCATGGGTAGGACGGGTCGGGCATCAGGACTTCGTCGCCCTCGGACACCAGCGCGGCGCAGGCCAGCAGCAGGCCGGCCGAGGCGCCGGCGGTGATCACGATGCGGCGCGGGTCGATGTCCAGGCCCTGGGTCGCGGCGTAGTGGCCCGAGATCGCCTGGCGCAGCTCGAGGAGGCCGAGCGACTCGGTGTACTGGGTGACGCCGCCGCGGATCGCTTCCATCGCGGCGCCGGCGACGATGTCGGGCGCGGTGAAATCGGGCTCGCCGACGCTCATGCTGATGACGTCGTGGCCGGCGCGTTTCAGTTCGCCGGCGGCCTTGACCATCTCCATGACGCGAAACGGTTCGATCGCGTGCACGCGCTGGGCGACCTGGAGCTGGCTGTTGGGGGTAATGAGAGACATGCTGGATGGCAGGGATTAGAAACCCTGCCATCTTACTGGAAGCCGCGCTTACGCGTGAGCGTGATGCGCGGCGGTCAGGCGCCGCATCAAGGGCAGGGCGGCCAGCGCGATGAAGGTGCAGGCGATCGCCGCCAGCCCCAGCTTGTTGAACAGGCTCGTATAGATCGGCAGCGTCTGCAGCGGATCAAGCATGCCTTCCGGTACGCTGGCCATGGTGGCCACCAGGCCGCCCAGGTATTGCGAGATGCCGACCGCGACGAAGTAGGCCCCCATCATGAAGCCGCCCATGCGCGCTGGCACGTAGCGCGCGATCATCGCCAGCCCCAGGCCGCTCACCAGCAGCTCGCCCAGCGAATACAGGCCGTAGCCCGCGATCATGATCCACGACGAGGTCAGGCCGTTCACGGCGAAGGCGCCGGCGAAACCGTAGGTGAAGAAGCCGGCGGCCACCACCGCGAAGCCGAGCGCGAACTTGGCGGCGATCGACAGGTCGAGGCGGCTGCCGCTGGAACGCGTGTAGATCCACGCCAGCACCGGGGAGAGGACCATGATCCAGATCGCGTTGAGCGCCTGGAACTGGGCCGGCGACCAGGTGAACAGGTGGCTGCCGAACAGGCTGAAATCGAGGTCGACGTTGCGCAGGGCGAACAGCGACAGCGAGGTCGACATCTGCTGGTAGAAGATGAAGAAGAACACCGTCTGCAGGGTCAATACCAGCGCCGCCGCCAGGCCGGCGCGCTCGCTGGCCTGGCTGGTGCGGATCAGGTGGATGAAGATGCCCAGCACCACCAGGCCGGCGACGTAGACGAACAGGCGCGCCAGCCACTGGTATTCGAGGATGAAGGTCGAGGCGATGACGGTGAGCACGCCGCCGCCCAGTACCAGCGCCAGCTTGCCCCAATTCAGCGGTAATTCGTCCGGCGGCGAGCCGATATGGTTCACGGTGCGGCGCAGCACGCCGACCGTCAGCAGGCCGACCCACAGGCCGACGCTGCACACGGCGAACGCCATGTGCCAGCCCAGGTCACCGCCCGAGGTGGCGTTGAAATGGTCCTTGATCGCCGGCGTGGCCAGCATCGAGACGGTCGAACCGACGTTGACCGCCATGTAGTAGATGGTGAAGGCGCTGTCGATCTTGGCGTCGTCGCCCTCGTAGATCTTGCGCACCAGGTTGGCGGTGTTGGGCTTGAACAGGCCGTTGCCGACCACGATCACGCCCAGCGCCGCGAAGGTGAGCCAGGTGCCGCTGACCGGGATCCCCATCAGGGCGTAGCCCAGCGACAGGATGATGGCGCCGATGATCATGCAGCGGCGGGTGCCGAGCACCTTGTCGCCGATCCAGCCGCCGATGGCCGGGGCCACGTAGATCAGGGCCGCGGCGGCGCCCCACACCAGGGTGGCGCGGGTATCGTCGAAGCCCAGGCGCTGCACCATGAAGTAGACGATCAGCGCCTGCATGCCGTAGTAGCCGAAGCGTTCCCACAATTCGATCAGGGCGATGGTCAGGAAGGAGCGGGTCTGGGTGACGGGCGGGTCGGCTAAACGCCTGGCGCCGAAGTTCGGCTGGTGCGGCTGCTGCATATGATTCCTTTGACAACGGCGCCGGGCGAGGCCGGCGCAAATCCGATGATTTTATGCCATCCGCATCGAATCCGCAGCCTTGACAGCGGGTGGTGACATTGCGCTAACATGGTCCGGATTTCAGACAGCGAGGTTCGCATGAGGCGATTGAGGATCACCACCGGCGCCATGGTCTGCGCCGCCATGGCGGTGGCGGCATCCGGTCCGGCCCGGGCCGGCGAGGACGCCGCGCCGGCGCGCCTGGCGCCCGCGGCCGACCACCACCAGCACCTGTTCAGCCCCGCGGCGGCGGCCTGGATGTCGTCCTCGATCGCGCTGGCGCCGGTCGACGCCGACGAACTGGTGGCGCAGCTGGACGCGGCCGGGGTCAAGCGCGCGGCGGTGCTGTCGGCGGCCTATGCGTATGGCCTGCCGGCGCGCACCATCGACCATGAATACGCCCGCGTGCGCGCCGAGAACGACTGGGTGGCGGCCCAGGCCGCGCGCCATCCGGAGCGCCTGGTGGCCCTGTGCAGCTTCAATCCGCTCAAGGACTATGCGCTGCTCGAACTGGGGCGCTGCGCCACCAGTCCCGGCTTCGGGCGCGGCATCAAGCTCGATTTCGCCGCCTCCGACGTCCAGCTCGACCAGCCCGGCCACGTCGAGCGCCTGCGCCAGGTGTTCCGCGCCGCCAATGCGCGCGGCATGGCGATCGTGATGGACATGCGCGCCTCGCGCGCCCTCGGGCGGCCGTATGGCGCCGCGCAGGCGCGCGTGCTGCTGGAGCAGGTGCTGCCGTATGCGCCCGACGTGCCGGTGCAGGTGTCGCACCTGGGCGGCAACGGCCCCGGCTTCGGCGACACGGCGGCGCGCGAAGCGCTGGCCGTGCTGGCCGAGGCGGCCGCGCGCCGCGATCCGCGCATGCGCCAGGTCTGGTTCGACGTGGCGACGGTGGCGCAGGCCGACCTGCCGGCCGACGCGGCGCGGCGCCTGGTGCGGCGCCTGCGCCAGCTCGGCCTGGACCGGGTGCTGTACGGTTCGGACCCGCGCGGCGACACCGGGTCGCCGGACGGCTGGGAGGCCTTCCTGCGCCTGCCGCTGGACGACGCCGAAACCGCGCGCGTGGCGCGCAACGTGGTGCCGTACCTGCGTTGACCGGCCTGGCGATGGCCAGGGCCAGCTGATGCGGCTGAACCTGGGCGGCTGAGGCGCGCTTACAGAATCATGACATTCTGCCGACAATAATCCCCCAAACGCCGCAAGCGCCTTGCCTAGAATGCCAGTCTCCTGACCGAGGGCCGCAAGCGGCCGTCGGTCCATTCACCTGATTGGGATTCGCATGCACCGACACCTTACCTCCACCGTCATGGGCGCGGCCTGCGCGCTGCTGCTGGCCGCCTGCGGTGGCTCGGGCAACGACTACCAGGCGCCGCCGCCACCGCCCGTCGCCGTCGAGCCGGTGGCGACCAGGCTCGATCCGCTCTCGAGCACCGCGCGCGCGATGGACAGCGTGGCCTTCCATGGGAGCAGCGCCTACCTGTCGCTGGCCAACAGCGCGACCGAGGGCTCGGCGGTCCTGAGCGCGAAGCTGCCGCTGTCGGCGAGCTCCACCTGGAGCCCGGTGGGCCTGGGCGCCTGCGCCATGGGCCCGGTCGGCGACTTCATCATGCGTTCGCCGAAGCTCAAGATGGTGGACGGCGACATGTGGCTGATGCAGCCATGGGCCGACACGCCTGATGCCAGCAACGGCCATTCGACCTGCACCCTGGTGGCCAACACTGCCAGCTTCGTGCCGCGCGACGGCGACCTGCGCACCTGCAATCCCTACTTCTGCGAGACCCTGTCGATGCAGGACATCAAGGGCGCCAACAACCGCCTGTACAGCAATGCCGGCGCCGGCAACAACCTCCTGACCTCGAAGGACAAGGGCAACACCTGGCAGGTGATCCGCGGCTCGAAGGATTCGCAGATGTGCTATCCGTCCAAGTTCCACGTGCTGGGCGACCGCGTGCTGGTCGGCGGCGAATGCCCGCTCGACTTCGCCTTTGTGGAGGCCTACCGCCTGACGGGCGACGGCGGCGCGCTGGCCGGCGAGGACAAGCTGCCGATCACCCTGCCCGAGATGGAGAACCGCAACGTCCAGTTCATTGAATCGGTTCCGGACACGCAGATGGTGTTCGTCGGCGTCGAGGGCGGCCTACTGCGCAGCGTCGACAACGGCAACAGCTTCAAGTTCGTGATCCACGAACCGCTATCAGGCGGCAAGGGCTATCCCTACATCGGCGCCTTCCTGCCGCTCAAGGGCAAGCCGGATACCCTGGTGGTCGGCGGCTTCGACAAGATGCATGGCCGGCCTTATCTGGCGTGGTCGCAGGACAGCGGCAATTCGTGGACCGATATCTCGGCGCTGGTGCCGGGCTACGAGCGCGCGACCGACGACGAGTACAGCACGCCGTCGGTGTCCGCGCTCGTCCAGGATCCGGACGGCCGCATCATCGTGGTGACCAACGAGCGCGCCGACGGCCAGGGCCGCCTGATGCAGCTGACGCTCGGCGCCGACTGAGGGGACGAGCCGAGGGGCAGCGCAGCTTCAGATTGGCTTCAGCGCCCCACGCCTGCCCATGGCGGCGTGGGGCGTTTCGTTTGCGTCAAGACTGTCTGTGAGGGCGGAATTCTGGCATGCTCTCGCCTTCATCTCACCACAACGATAATGAAGACATGACCAAAGCCTTGACGTCCCGCCTGGCGCTCAGCCTTGCCGCCATCCCGCTCGCCGCCAGCCCGCTCGCGTTCGCCCAGAACGCCGAACGCCAGCTGGCCGGCGTGACGCGCAACCAGAATACCCTCGAGATCGCGACCAACGACGGCCGCTACCTGATCAAGCCGTATTCGAGCACGATCGTCGAGACCACCTTCATCCCCAAGGGCGAGCGCTTCGATCCGGCTTCGCACGCGGTGATCCTGGCGCCGGTGCAGGTGCAGGCCACGCTCAGGGACGAGGGCGGCCGCCTCACCTACGCCGTCGACGGCGGCATCAGCGTCACGGTCGACAAGCGGCCGTTCCGTATCAGCTATGCTTACAAGGGCAAGCCGCTGGTGGCCGAGAAGCGTGGCTTCGGGCGCGCCGACGGCATGGATGCGATCGAATTCGCGCTGGAAGACGGCGAGGCCCTGTACGGCGCCGGCGCGCGCGCGGTCGGCATGAACCGCCGCGGCCACCGCTTCCAGCTCTACAACAAGGCGCATTACGGCTATGCCGAGCGCTCCGAGCTGCTCAACTACACGATTCCGGTGGCGTTGTCGTCCAAAAAATATGCGATCCACTTCGACAATCCGCAGACCGGCTGGCTCGATTTCGACAGCCGCAAGGACGGCACGCTGCGCTACGAAGTGATCGGCGGACGCAAGACCTACCAGGTCGTGGCCGGCGACAGCTGGGAGCACCTGATGGCCGGCTACACCGGCCTGACCGGCCGCCAGCCGCTGCCGCCGCGCTGGGCCTTCGGCAACTTCGCCAGCCGCTTCGGCTACAAGACCGAGGCCGAGACGCGCGCCGTGGTCGACAAGTTCGCGCAAGAGAAGATCCCGCTCGACGCCGTCATCCTCGACCTCTACTGGTTCGGCAAGACGGTGCAGGGCACGATGGGCAACCTGGCCTGGGACCGCGACAGCTTCCCCAACGCCGAGAAAATGATGGCCGACTTCAAGGCCAGGGGCGTCAAGACGGTGGTGGTCACCGAACCGTTCGTGCTGACCACGTCCAAGCGCTGGGACGAGGCGGTGGACAAGAAGGTCCTCGCCACCGACAAGGCGGGCAAGCCCTACACCTACGATTTCTATTTCGGGAACACGGGCCTGATCGACATCTACAAGAAGGAGGGGCGCGACTGGTGGTGGAGCATCTACCGCGACCTCAAGAAGGGCGGCGTCACCGGCTGGTGGGGCGACCTGGGCGAGCCCGAGGTGCATCCATCCGATCTGCAGCATGCCGCCGGTTCGGCCAACCAGGTGCACAATGTGTACGGCCACGACTGGGCGCGCCTGATTGCCGAGGGCTATAAGCAGGAATTCCCGGCCGAGCGCCCCTTCATCCTGATGCGCGCCGGCTACTCGGGTTCGCAGCGCTTCGGCATGATCCCGTGGTCGGGCGACGTCGCGCGCAGCTGGGGCGGCCTGCAGTCGCAGATGGAGATCTCGCTGCAGATGGGCATGCAGGGCCTGGCCTATATGCACTCCGACCTGGGCGGCTTCGCCGGCGCCGTGCTGGACGACGAGCTGTATGTGCGCTGGCTGCAGTACGGCGTGTTCCAGCCGATCTTCCGTCCGCATGCGCAAGAGGCGGTGGCGTCCGAACCGGTGTTCCGCTCCGAACGTACCAAGGTGCTGGCGCGCGAGGCGGTGTGGCTGCGCTATGCGATGCTGCCGTATAACTACACCATCGCCTTCGACAACGAGCAGACCGGCATGCCGCTGATGCGTCCCCTGATGTTCGTCGAGCCAGACCCGGCCCAGCCGGCCGAGCGTTCGACCACCTATCTGTGGGGGCCGGACTTCCTGGTCACGCCGATCGTGCAGCCGGGCGCCACCCGCGCCGAGGTCTACTTCCCGAACAGCGGCAGCGTATGGTTCGACTTCCATACCGGCCAGGCGCACCAGGGCGGCATCCTCGAGACCGTGAAGCCGGTCGAAGCCAACATCCCGGTCTACGTGCGCGCCGGCGCCTTCGTGCCGATGGCGAAGGTGGTGCAGACCACGCGCGACTACACCGGGCGCGAGATCGACCTGCACTATTATCACGATGCGTCGGTGAGCGCATCGAGCGGCAAGCTGTACGACGACGACGGCGAGACCGCGGGCGCTTATCAGCAGGGCAAGTACGAGATCGTGCGCTTCGACAGCAAGTATACGGAAATGAGCGCCGGCAAGCGGCTCGAGATCGGCTTCAAGACCGAGACCGGCAAGGCGATGCAGGCGAAGGAACGGGCCTTCGCGCTCAAGGTGCAAAATGTGCGGGCGAAGCCGCGTGGCGTGACGGTCGATGGCCGCGCAGCGCGCTTTGTCTTCAACGCCCAGCAGCACCTGCTCGAAGTGCAGGTCCCGGCGCGCAGGGGCCAGGCGGCGCAGGTCGCCATCGAGCTGTAAGGACGAACGGCGCGGTTCACCGAACCGCGCTTTTTTTAGCGCGCCACGATCAGGCGCAATCCCAACCCGATGAACACCGCCCCCGCGATCCGGTCCAGCCACATGCCGGCCGTGGGCGTGCGGTTGAGCCACTGGCCGATCGTCCCCGAAAAATAGCCGAGCGCGCCGAAGATGACGGCTGCCTGCAGGGTGAACACGATGCCCAGCAGGCCGATCTGCAGGTTGGCGCCGCCGCGCGCGGCGACCACGAACTGCGGCAGGAACGACAGGAAGAACAGCACCACCTTGGGGTTGATGGCCGCGGCCACCAGCCCCTTGACGAACAGCCGTCCGGCCGGTTCGTCGGATGCGCCGGCAGTCGTCACGCGCGCGCCGCCGCGGCTCTTGACCGCGCCCCATCCCATCCAGATCAGGTACAGGCCGCCCGCCACCTTGAGCGCGGTGAAGGCCGCCGGCGAGGCCGCGATCAGCGCGCTGACGCCGATCACGGCCAGCACCGTATGGCTGATGCAGCCGAAGGCGCATCCGAGCCCGAAGGCGATGCCGCGCAGGCGGCCCTTGGCGATGCCGGTGCTGAGCACCATCAGGTTGTCGGGGCCGGGGGAAAGGGTAATCAGGACGGCGGCGGCGAGAAAGCCGAAGAGTTGTTCGGGCGAGAGCATGCGGGTGTCTGAAAATGAAACGGACGAACAGCTTAACGCATGTCCGTCCGTCGTGACAGAGCCGGGACAGGCTCCTGCAGGCTTACGACTTCTTGCAGCTCAGCTCCTTGGCATTGGCGCCCCATTTGATGGTGACCTTGCCCTGGTGTTCCTTGAATTCCTCGCTGCGGTTGCCGTAGGCGATGCCGCTGGCGGTCTTTTCGCCGCGCAGCAGCACGTGTTCCTTGTCGCGCACCGCGACCATCGAGGCCGGCGTGGTGTCGAGGAAGGTGGCGCTGATCTTGCTGCCGTCGCCGCAGGTGAAGGCGACCGGACCGGTGGTCTTGACCAGCTTGTAGGTCGATTGCAGCTGCAGCAGGCGGCTGCCGTAGGCGTTGTTGAGGCAGCCGTTCATGTCTTTGGACTCGGCGCATTGCTTCACGCCGTCCCACCACTTGGTGTGCTGTTCCTGCAGTTCCTTGCCGGCGCCGGCGTCGAGTTTTTCGAGCGCGGCGCGGTACAGGGCGTAGACCATGCCTTCGGATTCGGCCGAACCCGGCGCCTGGCAGATCTTGGCTTCGGCGGCGCCGATGCCGCGCGCGCAGAAGCCGGGCATCGATACGGCCTGGGCGCCCAGCGGCAGGGCCAGGACGGCGGCGGCGATGAGTAGTCGTTTCATGGTGTGCTCCTTGTTATGCGAGGGTGGGGCGGCGATGCGGCGTCATGCGCAAGCGCCGGTCAGGTAGTTCACGTCCTTACTGTGCGATCTTCGCCGGATCCAGTTCGACCCAGGTCGGCGCGTGGTCGCTCGGCTTTTCGCGGCCGCGCACGAACTTGTCGACCCCGGCGTCCTTCAGCGCCGGCTGCAGCCTGGGGCTGAGCAGCAGGTGATCGATGCGGATGCCGGCGTCGCGCCCGAAGGCGTTGCGGAAGTAATCCCAGAAGGTGTAGATCGTCTCGTCCGGGTGGACGGCGCGCAGCGAGTCGAGCCAGCCCTGGTCGATCAGGCGCTCGAAGGCGGCGCGGGTCTCGGGACGGAACAGGGCGTCGTCGACCCAGCGCTCGGGCTTGTAGACGTCGCGCTCGGTCGGGATGACGTTGAAGTCGCCGGCCAGCACCGCCGGTATGCCTTGCGCCAGCAGTTCGAGGCCGCGCAGGCGCAGGCGCTCCATCCAGGCCAGCTTGTAGTCGAACTTGGGTCCCGGCGCCGGGTTCCCGTTCGGCAGGTAGAGGCCGGCGATCAGGATGCCCTTGTAGACCGCCTCGATGTAGCGGCTTTGCTCGTCGGTTTCGTCGCCCGGCAGGCCGCGCTGCACCTCTTGCGCCGGCTCGCGCGTGAGGATCGCCACGCCGTTCCAGCTTTTCTGGCCGTGCCAGAGCGCGTGGTAGCCGGCGTCCTGGATCGCCTGGAGCGGGAACTTGTCTTGCGGCGCCTTGAGTTCCTGCAGGCAGACGACGTCGGGCTGGCGCTCGCCGAGGTACTGGACGAGGGCGTCCAGCCGGCTGTTGATGCTGTTGACATTGTAGGTTACGACGAGCATGGCTTCTCCGATCGGGTTGAGGTAATTATGACAACAATTTCTTGTGGTCGGCGCACGGCTAGCATCGCCGGCGCCACGCTATATGAGTTTTTCGACATTTTCTTATGGCAAATTAGTCGTTTTTCGATATAAGCGTTTGTTCTATACTCGCAAGATCGACATCCTAGCCGGAGCATCAATGTTCACTCGCCGTCACCTTATCCTGAGCACCTTCGCCCTGGGCGTCTCGCTGTCCGCCGGCCTGGCGCACGCCGACCAGCTGGCCGACATCAAGAAAAAGGGGCAGATCGTGTTCGGCGTGCTCGGCACCGATGAACCGAACAGCTTCATCGACCCGACATCGCGCCAGCTGGTCGGCTACGAGATCGACATCGCCAATGCGGTGGCGAAGAAGCTGGGCGTGAAACCGGTGTTCAAGCAGATCTCCGTCGCCGCCCGCATTCCCGAGCTGCAGCAGGGCCACGTCGACATCCTGGCCGCTTCGCTCACCCACAACAAGGAGCGCGAATCGCAGGTCGATTTCGCGCTGACCTACTTCGTGACCGGTTCCAAGGTCATGGTGCGCGCGGCCAGCGGCATCACCGGCTTGCCGCAACTGGCCGGCAAGAAGGTGCTGACCGTGCGCGGCGGCACCCAGGAAACGAATATCCGCAAGGCGGTGCCGAACGTCGAGGTGGTGACGTTCGAGAACACCCAGCAAGCCTTCCAGGCGCTGCGCCAGGGGAAAGGCGTCGCCTACGTCAACGACGAATCCTCGCTGCTGTCCGACTACGGCAAGCTGGGCCCGGCCGCCAAGGGCTTCACGATCCTGGCGCCGTCGATCGGCAACGAGCCGCTCGCGCTCGGCCTGCGCAAGGGCGAGAAGGGCCTCAAGGCGGTGGTCGACCAGACCCTGCGCGATCTGGAAAGCAGCGGCGCCGCCCAGCAGCTGTTCAATAAATGGTATGGCCCCGGCACCCGCACCAACCTCGCCAAGCGCAGCTTCAAGATTCACACCGACCAGATCTGAGCCTGGTCTTGCTCTTCGATCCGACCATCCTGCAGTCCGGCGAGTACCACGACTGGCTGGTGCAGGGCTTCATCCTGTCGATCCAGCTGACCGTCATCAGCTTCGCCTTCGCGCTGCCCTTCGGCGCGCTGGTGGCGCTGATGCGCACCTCGACCTTCGCGCCGCTGCGCGCGCTCGGCGCGACGCTGGTCGAGGCGATCCGCAACGTGCCGCTGCTGGCGCACCTGCTGTTCTGGTACTTCGCGTTCCCCGAACTGCTGCCGGAGTCCGCGCGCGAAGTCCTGTACGCGAACAACCCCGAAGTGGTCTGCGCCGTCATCGCATTGACGCTGTACGCCGGCGTGCACATGGCCGAGGACATCCGCAGCGGCATCCGCGCGGTGCCCGCGACCCAGCTCGAGGCCGCGCGTTCGCTGGGCCTGGGGCGGGTGGCCGCGGTGCGCCTGGTGCTGCTGCCGCAGGCGCTGCGCGCCTCGGTGCCGCCGCTGCTGTCGCAGACCGTCAACCTGTGGAAGGACACGAGCGTGGCCACCGTCATCGGCGCCGCGGAGTTGATGTACCAGGCCGCGCGCGTGGAAACGGCCAGTTTTCGCAGCCTGGAGGCGTTCACCTTCGCCACGCTGGCCTACCTGACGGTCTCGCTCGTGATCTCGCTGCTCGCTTACCTGTTCCAGCGCCGCTATCCGGTGAGGACGGCCTGAAAGACGACGGATGCTCGAACTGATCGATACCTACTGGCTGTACTTCCTGGTCGGCCAATATCCTGAAGGGCCGCTCGGCGGCCTGGTGCTGACCATCCTGCTGTCGGGCGCCGCGCTGGTGCTGGCGATGCCGCTCGGCCTGCTGCTCGGCATTGCCCGCGTCAGCCCGTATCGCGCGATCAGCCTGCCGGTGGCCGGCCTGGTGCAGGTGGTGCGCGCCGTGCCGCTGCTGCTGGTGCTGTTCTGGGTGTATTTCTTCCTGCCCGCCGTCACCGGCGTCAAGACCTCGCAGGCGACCACGATGCTGATGGTGCTGGTGGTGTTCGACAGCGTCTACCTGGCCGAGATCGTGGCCGCCGGCCTGCGCGCGTTGCCCAAGGGGCAGCTGGAGAGCGCCCGTTCGCTGGGCCTGGGCTATGGCGCCGCGCTGCGCCACGTGGTGCTGCCGCAGACCCTGCGCCATGGCCTGCCGTCGATCGTCAACCAGCTGGTCTCGACCATCAAGGCGACCTCGCTCGGCTACATCATCGGTCTGTCGGAAGTGTCGTTCATCGCCACCCAGATCAATACCCTGGTGTTCACCCGGGCGGTGGAGGTGTACCTGATCCTGGCGCTGACCTATTTCATCCTGTGTTTCGGCCTGTCCCGCCTGGCCTTCCTGCTCGAGCGGCGCCTGCAGCGCCACAGTGCGCAAGCTTCATGAAAGTCCACCAACGATGATCGTCCTCGATAACGTCAACAAATACTACGGCGACTACCACGCGCTGGTGGACATCACCGAGCGCGTCGGGAACAACGAGGTGCTGGTGGTGTGCGGGCCGTCCGGCTCCGGCAAGTCGACCCTGATCCGCACCCTCAACCGGCTGGAAGAGATCGATTCCGGCCGCATCGAGATCGACGGCCGCGACATCCACGCCAGGGGCCTGGATGTCAACGCGCTGCGCGCCGGCATCGGTTTCGTGTTCCAGAGCTTCAATCTGTTCCCGCACCTGACAGCGCTCGAGAATTGCACGCTGGCGCCGGTCAAGCTGAAACGGGCGACCAGGGCCGAGGCCCGCGAACACGCCATGGGGCTGCTCGAGCGGGTCGGCCTGGCGCACAAGGCCGACGCCTATCCGAACGCGCTGTCGGGCGGCCAGCAGCAGCGCGTGGCCATCGCGCGCGCGCTGGCCATGCGTCCGCCGATCATGCTGTTCGACGAGCCGACCAGCGCGCTCGACCCCGAGATGGTGGGCGAGGTGCTGCAGGTGATGCGGTCGCTGGCGGGAGAGGGGATGACGATGGTGTGCGTGACCCACGAGATGGGCTTTGCGCGCGACGTGGCCGACCGCGTCTGGTTCATGGCCGAAGGGAAGATCCTGGAACAGGCCACGCCGCAGGAATTCTTCGCCCATCCACGACACCCGCGCGCGCAGCAGTTCCTGGCCGACCGCCGCCGGGATTAGGCGAGGCTAGGCGAGACCAGGCGAGACTAGGCGAGACGCCCCGCTGGTATGATGGAGCCCCACGGCTTCGATCACAGGACAGCGGCATGGCGCACCAATCCATCCTCGAGTTTTCCACGGGCGGCCGCGGCACCCGCGACATCACGCGCGACGTCGCCGCCGTGGTCGCCGCATCCGGCGTGCAATGCGGCCTGGCCCATGTATTCGTGCAGCACACCAGCTGCTCGCTGCTGCTGACCGAGAATGCCGACGGCGACGTGCGGCGCGACCTGGAAACCATCGTCGCGCGCCTGGCGCCGGACGGCGATCCGGCCTACCGCCACGACGCCGAAGGGCCGGACGATATGTCGGCCCACGGCCGCACCATGCTCACCGACACTGCGCTCACGATCCCGGTCGGGGCAGGGCGCATGCTGCTCGGCACCTGGCAGGGCATCTACCTGTGGGAACACCGTACGGCCCCGCACCGGCGCCGCGTGGTCGTCACGGTGCTGGGCGACTGAAACGTATGCATATTATGACGGCGGCATGGAATCCGCTCCCGGTGTAGATCGGTGCCGCGACTTCTGGTAGTGTGAGGCGCTTGAGCTTCTTCACCTCCAGCCGGGAATTCCATGAATGCCGCTTCCGCCAGCCGTCGCCGCATCCTCCTGACTCTGCTGGCGCTGTGCGCCGAACTGGTGCTACTGGCCCGCGAGCATCTGCATGGCGGCGTGCTGTCGCATCACCTGCTGGCCAATCCCGAGCTGCCTGCGGTGTCCAACTGGTGGGGCCTGCTGCTGGTGCCGCTGCTGACCTGGTGGACCGTCGGCAGGGTCGAGCGCCGCGCACGGCTTGCCGCCACTGGCGGGCTTTCGCGCAGGCCGGCTCCCCTCGTCGCCTTCCTGTGCGCGCTGGCCTACGGCGCCACGCTGGCGGCGCTGTTCGCGGCCGGCAGTCCCCTGGTCGACTACGTCTTCTTCGGCCTGCTGGCGCTGGCCCTCGTGGTGCGCCTGTGGCATGCCGAATACCTGCTGGGCTTCGTGCTGGCCATGAATTTCGTGGCTGGGCCGATCCTGCCGGCCATGTTCGGGGCCGTCATCGCGCTGTTTTCATGGCTGGTGCATGCGGCGGGGCGCGCGTTGTGGCGCCGGCTGCGTCCGGGCGTGGCCTGAGATAATCACTGGCTGCTACTATCTCGCACAAGACTGACCGCGCCGGCGTGATGGCCACGGCGCTGCGTTCGCGAGACGCGCGGCAAGCTTTCCAGGACGTTCCGTGTGGCCGCAAGCGCCGCTTTGTTCCTATAATTGGTGGCCAGCCGGCATGTTCTCGGCCCGTTTCCGCCACCTCCAACTATCCATGACGTCCAGCACCGCCACCCTCGACGAAGAAGCGCGCCTCGCCGTCCTCGATTCCTACGGCATCCTCGACACCCCGCCCGAGCGTTCGTTCGACGACGTCGTGCGCCTCGTCAGCCAGTTGCTGGCCGCGCCGATCGTGGCGGTCAACCTGATCGCGCGCGGCCGCCAGTGGTTCAAGTCCGAGATCGGCCTGGGCATGCGCGAGATGCCGCTGGACGATTCGATCTGCCGCTTCGCGCTGCTCGAGGAGCAGCAGCTGATCGTGCCCGACACGCGCGAGGACCCGCGCTTCCGGTGCAATCCGCTGGTGACGAAGGACGCCGGGCTGCGCTTTTACGCCGGGGCCCTGCTCAAGACGCGCGACGGCGTCCCGCTCGGCACCTTGTGCGTGCTGGACAACAAGCCGCGGCCGCAGGGCTTGAGCGAGCAGGAGCAGTTCGTGCTGGCCACCCTGGCGCACCAGGTCATGAGCCAGATCGAGCTGCGCAAGGCGATGACCGAGCAGGAGGCCCTGATCGCGGCGCTGCGCCAGGCCGACCAGCGCAAGGATGAATTCCTCGCCATGCTGGCCCACGAGCTGCGCAATCCGCTGGCGCCGATCGTCTCGGCCGCCACCATGCTGTCCAATTTCAACCTCGACCCCGCGATGGTGCAGCGCGCCAGCGAGATCGTGGCGCGCCAGGCCGGCCACATGACGTCGCTGATCGACGACCTGCTGGACGTCTCGCGCGTCACCCGCGGCAAGGTGGAGCTCGAATTGCGCGAACTGGAATTCAAGGACGTCATCGCCGACGCCGTCGAACAGGTGCGCCCGCTGATCGAGAAGCACCGGCACCGCCTGACCGTCGACCTGCCGCCGGCGCGCGCCATCGTGGTGGGCGACCGCAAGCGCCTGGTGCAGGTCATGACCAACCTGCTCAGCAACGCCGCCAAGTACACGCTCGAAGGCGGTCACATCGAGGTGCGCCTGACGACGGACGGCGGCGCGCTGGCGGTCGACATCCGCGACGACGGCATCGGCATGTCGCCCGACCTGATCGCCAGCGCCTTCGACCTGTTCGCGCAAGGGGCGCGGGGCCTGGACCGCAGCCAGGGCGGCCTGGGCATCGGGCTGGCGCTGGTGCGCAGCCTGCTCAAGCTGCACGGCGGCGCGGTCAGCGCCAGCAGCGAAGGTCCGGGGCAGGGCAGCACCTTCCACGTCAGCCTGCCGCTGTCGACGCGCGCCCAGGTCGAGCGGCGCGCGCGCGACCGCAGCCCGCCGCGCGCCAGCGTGCCGGCGCTGCGCATCGGCGTGGTCGACGACAACGAGGACGCGGCGGTCACGCTGTCGCTGCTGCTCGAAACCCTGGGGCACACGGTGCTGGTCGCGCACTCCGCGCGCGAGGCCCTGGCCGCGCTGCCGGCCTTCGGGCCGGATGTGTGCCTGCTCGACATCGGCCTGCCCGAGATGAACGGCTACGAGCTGGCCGCCGCGCTGCGCAAGCAGCCAGGCGCGGCGCAGGCGATCCTGATCGCGGTGAGCGGCTATGCGCAACAGAAGGACCGGGCGCAGGCGCTGGCGGCGGGCTTCCACGACCTGTTCGCCAAGCCGGTCGACCTCGACGTCCTGGGCGCCGCCCTGATGCAGATCGAGAGCCGGCGCGCGGCGTGAAGGCGATGTTGCGCTGCAGCGCTGGCGTGCGCCGGCAAGGTCGCGGGGCAGGCAGAATCTGTCCGATCAGTCGAGAAAGGACAGAACGATGACTCAGCGTTACCAACCCATCACACGCCTGGGCCTGGGCGGCACCGGCCTGGGCGATATGTACCACAAGACCAGCGAAGAGGCTGCGCAAGCCACCGTCGACGCCGCCTGGGACGCCGGCATCCGCTATGTCGACACCGCGCCGCACTACGGCGCCGGCCTGTCCGAGCACCGTTTCGGCCAGGCGCTGCGGCGCCGTCCGCGCAACGAATACACGCTGTCGTCCAAGGTCGGCCGCATCCTGGTGCCGAGCGAGACGCCCGAGATCGCCGATCCCTTCGTGGGCGGCTTGCCGTTCCGGCGCGTCACCGACTACACGGCCGACGGCGCGCGCCGCTCGATCGAGGACAGCCTGCAGCGCATGGCGCTGTCGCACATCGACATCGTGTATGTGCACGACCTGTCGCCGGACCGCTTCAGCCAGGCCGAGTACGAGCACTACTACGCCATCGCGGCCGGCCGCGGCGGCGCCTTCGAAGGCCTGGTCAGGCTGCGCGAGGAGGGCGTGATCAAGGGCTGGGGCCTGGGCGTGAACACGGTCGACCCCTGCCTGCGCGCGCTGCGCGACTCCGATCCCGACATCTTCCTGCTGGCCGGCCGCTACACGCTGATGGAAACCACGCCATTGGAAGAGTTGTTCCCGCTGTGCGAGGAACGCGGCGCGAAGGTGGTGCTGGGCGGGCCGTTCAATTCCGGTTTCCTGGCCGGCGGCCCGAACTACGACTACGGCCCGGCGGACGAGGACAAGATCGCCCGGCGCGAACGGCTGCGCCAGGTGGCCGCGCGCCACGGCGTCGACCTGCCGGCGGCGGCGCTGCAGTTCGGGCTGGCGCATCCGGTGGTGGCGGCGACCATTCCCGGCGCCAGCAGCGTGGCGCACCTGCAGCGCAACGCGGCGCTGATGGACATCGTCATCCCGCCGGCGTTCTGGGAAGAATTGAAGGCCGAGGGTTTGCTGGCGGCAGAGGCGCCGCTACCGAACGGCAAGCCGGCGCTGCAAGGCGCGGCTTAAAACTGCTCGTCCGGGGCCAGGTAGCGCCACTGGCCTTCGGGCAGGTTGCCCAGCTTGACCTTGCCGATGCGCACGCGCTTGAGGCCCACGACCTTCAGCCCGACCATATCGCACATGCGCCGGATCTGGCGCTTCTTGCCCTCGCGCAGGGTAAAGCTCAGCTGATCCTCGTTCTGCCAGCGCACCTTGGCCGGCAATAGCGGCTTGCCGTCCATCCACAGGCCGTGGTTGAGCTTTTTCAGGTCGCTGTCGGGCAGCTTGCCCGGCTTCGTGTACTGCACCCGCACCAGGTATTCCTTGTCGACGCTGGTGGTCTCGCCGATCAGGTGCTTGGCGATGCGGCCGTCCTGCGACAGCACGAGCAGGCCCACCGAATCGATGTCCAGCCGGCCGCACGGCACCAGGCTGCGCAGCTGGGTCGGGTGGAACTGCTCCTTCGACGGGTCGTCCGCCCAGCGGTTCTCGGGCTTGATCAGGGCGACGGCCGGCGTGTAGCCATCCTCGGCCTGGCCGCTGACGTAGCCGACCGGCTTGTTGATCAGGATGGTCACGCGTTTCGATTGCTCGGCCGCGGCCTGGCGCTCGACCGTGATGCGCTGGTTCGGCAACACCTTGCTGCCCAGTTCCGAGACGACCTTGCCGTCCACCCGCACCCAGCCGCGGGCGATCCATTCATCGGCTTCGCGGCGCGAGCACAGGCCGAGTTCGGACATACGTTTGGAGAGGCGGAGCGGTTCGGTCATCGAGAAAGCTTTACTGTAAAAAGGGGTGAATCAAATCTTGAGGGCGTCGAGCAGGTCGGTCTCGAGCTGCACCTGGGTGCGCGGGTTGTTCAGGGCCGGGCCGTCGATCAGGAACACGTCCTCGACGCGCTCGCCCAGGGTCATGATCTTGGCCGTGTGCAGGTTCAGCCGGTAGCGCGCCAGCACGCTGGCGATCGCGTACAACAGGCCCATGCGGTCGTTGGCGGCGATCGACAGCACGTGGAACTGGCCGCGCTCGTCCGGCCGCAGTTCGACCGTCGGCGTGATCGGGAAGGTGCGCGCCACCCGCGACAGGCGTCCGCGCACCAGCGGCGGCAAGGCTTCCTGCGACAGCAGCTGGGAGCATAGCTCGTGCTCGATCAGGCTGATGATGTCGCGGTAGCTGCCGGCGAAGTTCTCGTCCGCCACCAGGAAGCTGTCCAGCGCATAGCCGTGGCGCGTGGTGTGGATCTTGGCGTCCAGGATGCTGAAGTTCTTGCGGTCGAAGTAGCTGCAGATGCGCGCGAACAGGTCGGGCTGGTCCTTGACGTAGACCGCCACCTGCAGCCCTTCGCCGATCGGCGCCAGGCGCGCCTTGACAACCGGCTTGTCACTGTCGACCTTGTCGACCAGCGCGCGCGTCTGCCAGGCGATGTCGGAGGCGTCGTGGCGCAGGAAGTAGGCCACGTCGAGCTGCTTCCACAGCGCTTCGTGGGCGTTGGCGTCCAGGCCGAACAGGCGCAGGGTGGCCAGCGCTTCCTTCTGGCGCGTGCGCAGCTCGCGGTCGGCCGAATGCGGCTCGCCGCCCAGCACGCGCAGGGTGACCTTGTACAGGTCTTCCAGCAGCTTGGCCTTCCAGGCGTTCCACACCTTGGGGCTGGTGCCGCGGATGTCGGCCACGGTCAGGAGGTACAGCGCGGTCAGATGGCGCTCGTCCCTGACCACGGCGGCGAAGGCCTGGATCACGTCGGGGTCGGACAAGTCCTGCTTCTGCGCCACCGTCGACATGGTCAGGTGCTGCTCGACCAGGAACACCACCAGTTCGGTATCTTCTTCATTGATGCCGTGGTCGCGGCAGAACTGGCGCGCGTCATCCATGCCGAGCTTGGAGTGGTCGCCGCCGCGGCCCTTGGCGATGTCGTGGAACAGGGCCGCCACGTACAGCAGCCAGCGGTCGTGAAAGTCGGCGATCAGCTGGCTGCAGAACGGATATTCGTGCGCGTGTTCCGGCATCGTGAAGCGGCGCAGGTTGCGGATCACCATCATGATGTGCTGGTCCACGGTGTACACGTGGAACAGGTCATGCTGCATCTGGCCGACGATCTTGCGGAAGGCCGGCAGGTAGCGGCCCAGGATGCCGAATTCGTTCATGCGGCGCAGCGCATGCACCAGGCCGCGCGGCGCCTGCAGCACACGCAGGAACAGCGCCTTGTTCGCCGGGTCGGCGCGGAATGCCTCGTCGATCAAGGTGCGCGCATGCCACAGGGCGCGCGTGGCGCGCGCGCTCAATCCCTTGAGTTCGCGGCGCTCGGTCATCGCCACGAACAGCTCGAGGATGGCGGACGGGTGCTTTTCGAAGGTGTCGTCGGCCACCACGTCGATCAGGCTGCCCACCTGGGTGAAGTGGGCGCTGATCGGGAAGGCCACCGCCGGCTGCGGGAACAGCTGGGCTTCGATGTTCTGCAGCAAAATCGTATTCAACTGGGTCACGGTCTTGGCGGCCCAGTAGTAACGCTGCATCAGGAATTCGCTGGCGCGGCGCGCGTCCGGCCCTTCGCCGCTGGCGGTGAGGCCCAGGGTGCCGGCGATCGCGGTCTGGACGTCGAACACCAGCCGGTCTTCGCGCCTTTTCGTATGCAGGTGCAGCCGGATGCGGATGTCCTTGAAGGCGCTTTCCTTTTCCAGCAGCTGGCGCGCCTCCATGCGCGTGATCAGGCCGCGCGTGGCGAGCTGGCCGAAGGTGTCGGCCAGGCCCGCGGCCTTGGCCACCCACAGGATCACCTGCAGGTCGCGCAGCGCGCCCGGGCTTTCTTTCACGTTCGGTTCGAGCGCGAAGGCGGTGTATTCGTACTTGGCGTGGCGCAGCCGCATCTCGGCGGTCTTGGCCTGGAAGAAGGCCTGCGGATCGAGGGCGTCGCGGTAGCGCCGCTGCAGTTCCTCGAACAGCGGCGCGCTGCCGGTGACCAGGCGCGCTTCCAGCAGGCTCGTTTGCACGGTGATGTCGGCGGCGGACTCGCTCAGGCACTCGTCCACGGTGCGGATGCTGTGGCCGATTTCCAGGCCCAGGTCCCACAGCAGCTGGACCAGGCCTTCCAGGCGCGCCTGGGTGATGGCGTCGGCCGGCTGTCCCAGCAGGATCAGGAGGTCGACGTCGGAATAGGGGAACAGTTCGCCGCGCCCGTAGCCGCCCACGCCCACCAGCGCGGTGTCGTCGGGCAGGCCGGCGGCCTGCCAGGCGTCGAGCAGGACGCCGTCGACCACCTGGCGCAGGCCGCGCAGGAGCTTCTCGGGCTTGCCGTCTTCCTGGAAGGCCTGGAACGCCAGCTGGCGTTCGGCCTTCAGGCGCTGGCGCAGGGTGGTGCGGGCGGTGTCGAGCAGGGCGGCCTGTCCCATGGGCGGCTCCTTCAGGCCGCGGCCAGGGTCGGCACCGCGCCCGGGTTCAGGAGCGGCAGCACGATGGCCGGCGGCGGCGGGCTGCCGGCCGACATGGTCAGCACCTCGACCCCGGTCTCGGTGACCAGCACCGTGTGTTCCCACTGGGCCGACAGGCTGCGATCCTTGGTCTTGATGGTCCAGCCGTCCGGCATTTCCTTGATGTCGCGGCGGCCGGCGTTGATCATCGGCTCGATGGTGAAGATCATGCCGGGTTTGAGCTCTTCCAGGGTGCCGGGACGGCCGTAGTGCAGCACCTGCGGCTCTTCGTGGAACACGCGGCCCACGCCGTGGCCGCAGAACTCGCGCACCACGCTGTAGCCGGCCTTTTCGGCGTGCTGCTGGATCGCATGGCCGATGTCGCCCAGGCGCTTGCCCGGCTTGACCGCGGCGATGCCCAGCCACATGCACTCGAAGGTGATCTCGGACAGGCGGCGCGCCATGATCGACGGCTCGCCGACCAGGAACATGCGGCTGTTGTCGCCGTGGTAGCCGTCCTTGGTGATCGGCGTGATGTCGATGTTGAGCGCATCGCCCGATTTCAGCACGCGATCGCCCGGGATGCCGTGGCAGATCACGTCGTTGAGCGAGGTGCAGATCGAGCCGGGGAAGGGCGGGTAGCCGGGCGGGGCGTAGTTCAGGGTCGCCGGGGTCGTGCCCTGGACGTTGACCATGTATTCATACGCCAGGCGGTCGAGTTCGCCGGTGGTGACGCCGGGCTTCACGAACGGGGTGATATAGTCGAGCACTTCCGAGCCGAGGCGGCAGGCGACGCGCATGCCTTCGATTTCTTCGGGAGTTTTGGGAGTGGATGCCATAGGGATTCTTATCCTGCAGTAGTCGATGCCATAAGTCTGGGCAATAAGGGTTCATTATAGAGGAAACATTCCTTCCTCAGGGCGGACCCCATCGCCACTCCCACGTCACGCTTGAACAAAACGGCAAATCCCGCTAGAATCTCGGGTTGCTCGGATTCGCATCGAGCAATGTTGTAAAAAGCATCTTTTATTTTATTGAAATCGCGAATGTGGCCCTAAAAGGGTGCCTGACTGGTGACTGGCCACATTCAAGACCCAACCCTGGAGAATTACATGTCCGTTACTATGCGTGAAATGCTGGAAGCCGGTATCCACTTCGGCCACCAGACCCGTTTCTGGAACCCAAAGATGGCGCCGTTCATCTTCGGTCATCGCAACAAGATCCACATCATCAACCTGGAAAAGACCATGGCGATGTACCAGGATGCGATGAAGACCATCAAGCAGATCTCGGCCAACCGCGGCACCATCCTGATGGTCGGCACCAAGCGCCAGGCGCGCGACATCATCGCCGCTGAAGCACAGCGCGCTGGCGTGCCTTACGTCGACCAGCGCTGGTTGGGCGGCATGCTGACCAACTTCAAGACCATCAAGACCTCGATCAAGCGTCTGAAAGACATGGAAGCGCAAGTCGAAGACGGTTCGGTCGAGAAGATGTCGAAGAAAGAAGCGCTGCTGTTCTCGCGCGAAATGGAAAAGCTGCAAAAGTCGATCGGCGGCATCAAGGACCTGGGCGGCGTGCCTGACGCGATCTTCGTCGTCGACGTCGGCTACCACAAGGGCACCATCACCGAAGCCGGCAAGCTGGGCATCCCGGTCATCGGCATCGTCGATACCAACCACTCGCCAGAAGGCGTGACCCACGTCATCCCAGGCAACGACGACTCGTCGAAAGCGATCACCCTGTACGCACGCGGCGTCGCCGATGCGATCCTGGAAGGCCGCGCCAACGCCACCAACGAAGTCGTTGAAATGGTCAAGGCTGGCGGCGACGACTTCGTCGAAGTTTCCGAGCAAGCATAAGTGACGGCGAGCTTCGCTCGCTGACACATCGAAGGGGGCGCCGCACACACGAGCCCCCCTTTTTTTAAGCTGAATACCTGCGGGGCGTTGTCATAACGACCTGCAACCGGATAAAACATTTAGGAGAAATCAACATGGCAGCGATTACTGCAGCGATGGTAGGCGAACTGCGCGCGAAGACCGACGCGCCAATGATGGAATGCAAAAAAGCACTGACCGAAGCCGACGGCGACATGGGTCGTGCTGAAGAGATCCTGCGCGTCAAGCTGGGCGGCAAGGCATCGAAGGCATCGGCGCGCATCACCGCCGAAGGCGTGGTGGCAACCTACATCTCCGGCAACGTCGGCGCGATCGTCGAAGTCAACAGCGAAACCGACTTCGTCGCCAAGAACGAAGAATTCCTGGCCATGGTCAACCTGGCCGCCAAGCTGGTCGCCGAGAACAACCCGGCTGACGTCGCTGCCCTGGCAGCACTGCCGCACGACGGCAAGACCTTCGACGACGTGCGTACCGCCCTGATCGGCAAGATCGGCGAGAACATGACCGTGCGTCGCTTCCAGCGTTTCGAAACCACCGGCAAGCTGGCTTCGTACCTGCACGGCACCCGCATCGGCGTCATCGTCGACTTCGAAGGCGCGGACGAGCAAGTCGGCAAGGACCTGGCCATGCACATCGCTGCAATGAAGCCGGTCGCTCTGTCGTCGGAGCAAGTGCCAGCCGAAATGATCGAAAAAGAGCGCTCGGTCGCCGAACTGAAGGCCAAGGAAGACGCTGAAAAAGCCGTCGCCGAAGGCAAGCAGCCACAATCGGAAGAGATCGTCGCCAAGCGTATCGACGGTTCGGTGCAGAAGTACCTGAAAGAAGTGTCGCTGCTGAACCAGGCATTTGTGAAGAACGACAAGCAGTCGATCGAGCAATACCTGAAGGCATCGAACACCACCGTCAAGGCATTCACCATGTACGTGGTGGGCGAGGGCATCGAGAAGAAGGTCGACGACTTCGCAGCCGAAGTTGCAGCCCAGATGGCTGCAAACAAGCAGTAATCAAAAAGAACGGGCCGCAAGGTCCGTTTTTTTAAGGTGGGATCGTTTGTGTGCGGCGGCCATGGTGTATTTCCTGGCTGCACGACGAACTGGGGTTCCCGCCTGCGCGGGAGCGACGTTCACGGGGTGCGGGCCGAAGAAGGCTCCGCAGTCCGCACCCTTCGCACGTCGTTCCCGCGCAGGCGGGAATCCAGGTCCAGCGCACACCGTAGCGCCCCGCGCGCAGCGCCCGCCTTACAATGCCATCGCCTCCAAGGCAGATGAGATCGCACCCTAGGGGTGTCGATCGGACCCGAATTCGCAACATCGAAACATCACATTAGGAGCCGCTTCATCATGTCAAAACCAGCCTACCAACGAGTCCTCCTGAAACTGTCTGGCGAAGCGCTGATGGGCGACGACCCGTTCGGCATCAACCGCGCCACCATCGAGCGCATGGTTGCCGACGTGGCGGAAGTGGCGAAACTGGGCGTGCAGGTGGCGGTCGTGATCGGCGGCGGCAACATCTTCCGCGGCGTCGCCCCGGGCGCCCAGGGCATGGATCGCGCCACCGCCGACTACATGGGCATGCTGGCCACCGTCATGAACGCGCTGGCCCTGGCCGACGCCATGCGCCACGTCGGCATCACCGCCCGCGTCATGTCGGCGATCGGCATCGAGCAGGTGGTCGAGCCTTATGTGCGCCCGAAAGCCCTGCAATACCTGGAAGAAGGCAAGGTCGTCGTGTTCGCCGCCGGCACCGGCAACCCGTTCTTCACCACCGACACCGCGGCCGCCCTGCGCGGCGCCGAGATCTCGGCCGAGATCGTCCTGAAGGCCACCAAGGTCGACGGCGTCTACAGCGCCGACCCCAAGAAGGACCCGCACGCGACCCGCTACGAGAACATCTCGTTCGACGAAGCCATCGCCAAGCACCTGCAGGTGATGGACGCCACCGCCTTCGCGCTGTGCCGCGACCAGAAACTGCCGATCAAGGTGTTCTCCATCGTCAAACCCGGCGCGCTCACCCGCGTGATCATGGGCGAAGACGAGGGTACACTGGTACACGTTTAAAATATTACTGAACAACAAGGAGAGCAGCATGTCCCTGGCTGACGTCAAAAAGAACGCGCAAGAGCGCATGGCCAAGTCCATCGAGACCCTGAAGGCCGACCTGGCGAAGGTCCGCACCGGCCGCGCCCACACCGGCATCCTCGACCACGTGATGGTCGAGTACTACGGCACCCCGACCGCGCTGCCGATGGTCGCCAACCTGACCCTGGTCGACGCCCGCACCATCGGTGTCCAGCCGTTCGAAAAGAAAATGGCCGCGACCATCGAAAAAGCCATCCGCGACGCCGACCTGGGCCTGAACCCGTCGGCCCAGGGCGACATGATCCGCGTGCCGACCCCGCCGCTGACCGAAGAGCGCCGCAAGGAAATGGTCAAGCTGACCAAATCGGAAGGCGAAGACGCGAAAATTGCCGTGCGCAATATCCGTCGCGACGCTAACGAAGCGCTGAAGAAAATGGTCAAGGACAAGACCGCGTCGGAAGACGACGAGCGCCGCGCCTCGGACGAGATCCAGAAGCTGACCGACAAGGCCGTGGCCGACATCGACAAGCTGCTGGCCGAGAAAGAGAAGGAAATCCTGACGGTATAAGGTCCAGCTCAACGGCTTTCTTGCGGACCGGCCCCGGCAGCTTGCCGCGGCCGGTCCGCCTACCTTATGATTGTCCAATTCTAAATTGGCCATTTGCGCACCGCGGATACATCCCGGGCGCAGCCCTGCTGGATACAAGATGTTCAAAAGTTCGACCACCGCCGTTCCCGACACGCTCGCCGTGCCGCGCCACATCGCCATCATCATGGATGGCAATGGCCGCTGGGCCACTAAACGCCTGCTGCCGCGGGTCGCCGGCCACGTCAAGGGCGTGGAAGCCGTGCGCGGCATCGTCGAAGCCTGCGTGCTGCGCGGGGTCGAGTACCTGACCCTGTTCGCCTTCTCGTCCGAGAACTGGCGCCGTCCGGCCGACGAGGTCTCGCTGCTGATGCGCCTGTTCGTGACGGCGCTCGAGCGCGAAGTCTCGAAGATGCACGCCAATAATATTCGCCTGAAAGTCGTGGGTGACCTGAGCCGCTTCGATTCGAAGCTGCAAGAGATGATCGCCAATGCCGAGCGCCGCACCGCCGGCAATACCCGCCTCACCGTCACCGTGTGCGCCAACTATGGCGGCCGCTGGGATATCATGCAGGCAACGGGGAAGATGGTGCAGGCCAACCCCGGCGTCACCGATTTTACGGAGGAAATGCTGGCTCCCCACCTGGCGATGGCATATGCGCCCGAACCCGACCTGTTCATCCGGACCGGCGGCGAGGAGCGCATCTCGAATTTCCTGCTGTGGCAGCTGGCGTATTCCGAACTGCATTTCACAAGCACCTTCTGGCCCGATTTCACGCCCGAGGCGCTGGATGAGGCGATCGCCTCGTTCCAGAAGCGCGAACGGCGCTTCGGCCAGACCAGCGCCCAAGTAGCGAAGAAGACCAACTGATGCTCAAGACCCGGATCATCACCGCGCTCGTCCTGCTGGCAGTCCTGCTGCCGGTTCTGTATTCCAACAACCCCACGGCGTTCGCGGTGGTCGCCTCGATCTTCTTCGGGGCGGCGATCTGGGAGTGTTTCCGCCTGTTCAATCCGGGCGCGAAGAGCGCGGTCGCGATCGCAGCGGCCTGGACCCTGGCCTTCGCCTACGCCTTCTTCATGCGCGAGCAGGGCGATCCGACCTTCTGGTTCGCCATCGGCGCGCTGCTGTGGGCACTGCGTTTCGCGCCCACGCTCAAGCTCGGCCTGCCGCCGCTGGCCAGCACGCCGAATACCTTGCTCAGCCTGCTGTATGCGATTTCTCTGGTGGCGTGCTTCGCCGCCATCGTCATGCTGTTCCAGTATTCGGCCCTGTTCCTGCTGTCGGTGCTGGTCATCGTGTGGTCGGCCGACATCTTCGCCTATGTGTGCGGCAAGACCTTCGGCAAGAACAAACTCGCGCCGTCGATCTCGCCCGGCAAGTCGTGGGAAGGCGCCATCGGCGGCGGCGTCGTGACCCTGCTGCTCGCCTCGCTTACCGTCCTGTTCGGCGGCGAAGCGCTATCGAATACCTTCGCGGTGCGCGTGCAGGCCAGCTTCGGCTGGGCCGGCATGCTGGCCGTCATCGCCCTCATCGTCGTCGCCAGCGTGGTCGGCGACCTGTTCGAATCCCAGCTCAAGCGCCGTGCCGGCATGAAGGACAGCAGCAATCTGCTGCCTGGCCACGGCGGCGTGCTGGACCGGATCGACGCACTCGTGCCGGTCCTGCCGCTGGCGGCCCTGATCGCCACCCGGCTCTAGAAGGAAGTCTCCATGCAAGGCATTACCATCCTGGGCGCCACCGGTTCGATCGGCGCCTCGACCCTCGACGTGGTGGCGCGTCATCCCGACCGCTACCGCGTCTACGCCCTCAGCGCGCATGCGCGCGTGGAAGAACTGGCCGCCGCCTGCCGCCAATTCCGCCCGCAGCGCGCCGTGGTCGGCAGCCCCGAGGCTGCCGCCCGCCTGGCGGCCCTGATCGCCGACCTGCCCACCAGCGTCGAATATGGCGAAGCCGCGCTGTGCGACATCGCCTCCAGCGCCGACACCGACATCGTGATGGCCGCCATCGTCGGCGCCGCCGGCCTCGCGCCGACGCTCGCCGCGGCGCGCGCCGGCAAGAAGATCCTGCTGGCCAACAAGGAAGCGCTGGTGATGTCGGGCCAGCTGTTCATGGACGCCGTGCGCGAGCACAAGGCGACCCTGCTGCCGGTCGACAGCGAACACAATGCGATCTTCCAGGCGCTGCCGTCCTCGTATGGGCGCGTGCCCGGCGCCTGCGGGGTGGCCAAGATCCTCTTGACCGCGTCCGGCGGCCCGTTCCTGAACCGCGCCGTCGAGACCCTCGGCAGCGTGACCCCCGACGAAGCCTGCAAGCATCCGAACTGGGTCATGGGCCGCAAGATCTCGGTCGATTCCGCCACCATGATGAACAAGGGCCTCGAAGTGATCGAGGCCCACTGGCTGTTCGGCGCGCCGGCCGACCAGATCGACGTCGTGATCCATCCGCAAAGCGTGATCCATTCGATGGTGTCCTACGTCGACGGCTCGGTGCTGGCCCAGTTGGGCAACCCCGACATGCGCACCCCTATCGCCAATGCGCTGGCCTATCCGGACCGGATCGATTCGGGCGTGGCCCAGCTCGACCTGACGCAAATGGCCGCGCTGCAGTTCTTCGCGCCCGACTTCGAGCGCTTCCCCTGCCTGGCGCTCGCTTTTGACGCGCTGCGCGCGGGCGGCACCGCCCCGGCCCTGCTCAACGCGGCCAACGAGGTGGCGGTGCAGGCCTTCCTCGAGCGCCGCATCGGTTTCCGCGACATCGACCGCGTGATTCGTCACGCGCTCGACGTCGTGCCGCATGGCCCGGCCCCGTCGATCGAGGCGGTGCTGGACCAGGACGCGCGCGCGCGCGCGGCCGCCAACGACGCCGTATCGACCATCGCTTCAGGCTTGCAGCGCTGACCCCCTGGACCCCGCCATGACCATGCTTTACACCGTGCTGGCCTTCGTGCTGGCGCTCGGTCCCCTGATCGTGATCCACGAACTGGGCCACTACCTGGTCGCGCGCGCCTGCGGCGTCAAGGTGCTGCGCTTCTCGGTCGGGATGGGCCGCGTGGTCTGGTCGCGCCGCTTCGGCAAGGACCAGACCGAATGGGCGTTGTCGGCCCTGCCGCTGGGCGGCTACGTCAAGATGCTCGATGCGCGCGACCCCGAGACCGCGCCGACGGACGATGCCGACCTGGCGCGCGAGTTCACGCGCCAGAACGTCTGGAAGCGCATCGCGATCGTGGCCGCCGGCCCGCTGGCCAACTTCCTGCTGGCGATCGGCCTGATGGCCGCGCTGTATATGCATGGCGTGGACGAGCCGGCGGCGCGCCTGCGCGAGGCGCCGGCGGCGTCCGAGGCCGCCAGGGCCGGCGTGCGCGGCGGCGACACGGTGGTCGCGGTGAACGGCAATGCCGTGGCCTCCTGGGCAGAGCTGCGCTGGCAGATCGTGCATGCGGCGGTGGATAAATCGGATGCGCGCCTGGAACTGCGCGGCGTCCACGGCGGCACCTACGGCGCGACGCTGCCGGCGGCGGTGGTCGGCCGCCTCGACGTCGAAACCGACGTGATGGCCGAACTGGGCCTGGATTTGTGGCGCCCGCAACCGCGCATCGACAAGGTGCTGCCGGACGGGGCAGGGCAGCGCGCCGGCCTGCAGGCCGGCGACCTGGTGCTGCGCGTGGACGGCCGGAAGGTCGACGACGGCATCGCCTTCATCGAGGCGGTGCGGGCGTCTCCGGCTAAGCCGTTGGCGCTCGAGGTCGAACGCGGCGGCCGCCCGCTGGCCCTGTCGCTGGTGCCGGAGGCGGACCCGAACGGCCGCGGCGTGATCAAGGCCATGGTGGCCCAGGCGCCGGACATGGTGACCGTCACGTCCGGCCCGTTCGAGGCGATCGCGCGCGGGGCCGAGCGCACCTGGGAAACCAGCGTGATGACCCTCAAGATGATCTGGAAGATGATTACCGGGGAAGCGTCGTGGAAGAATGTGACCGGTCCCATTACCATCGCCGACTATGCCGGACAGACTGCAAGAATAGGTCTCGTAAGCTATTTACAGTTCATCGCCTTTATTAGTATCAGCTTAGGAGTAATGAATTTGTTACCAATTCCAGTTCTGGATGGTGGCCATTTACTGTATTATTCGCTGGAAGTTTTGACCGGGCGTCCCCTTCCTGCGCGCGTCGGCGAGTTCGCGCAGCGCGCCGGGGTCGGCCTGCTGTTCATGCTGATGGCGCTCGCCGTCTTCAATGACCTGGTGCGGCTGCTCTAGCGGCCCGCATCCGCTCCCGGAACCTGGCGCGGAAATGCCCGGCACAGAATAATATGCAATCGTTGTCCAAATGACTGACCCTTTGATCCAGCCAATGAAATCACAACCAGATCGTTTTGCCCTGCCGTTCATTCGTCGCAGCTTGATCGGCGCGGCCGTGCTGGCCATGTGCGCCGGACCTGCGCTGGCCGTCAACCCGTTCGTCGTCAAGGATATCCGGGTCGAAGGCATCCAGCGGACGGAAGCAGGCACCGTGTTCAGCTATCTGCCGGTGCGCGTGGGCGAGACCTTCGACGACGCCAAGGCCTCGAGCGCGATCAAGGCGTTGTACGCCACCGGCTTCTTCAAGGACATCCGCCTCGAGGAAGAAAACGGCGTGCTGGTGGTGCTGGTCGAGGAACGCCCGGCGATTTCGTCGGTCGATTTCACCGGCACCAAGGAATTCGAAAAAGACATGCTGGTCAAGGCGCTGTCCGAGATCGGCGTGGCCCAGACCCGCATCTTCGACAAGGCCTCGGTCGACCGCGCAGAGCAGGAGCTCAAGCGTCAATATCTGTCGCACGGCCTGTACGGCGTGAAGATCACCACCACCGTGACGCCGATCGAACGCAACCGCGTGACGATCATGTTCAACGTCGACGAGGGCGAGGTCGCCAAGATCAAGGGCATCAACATCATCGGCAACAAGGCCTTCAGCGACAAGCAGCTGCGCCAGCTGCTCGAACTGCGCCCTTCGGGCTGGTTCACCTGGTACTCGAAGGCCGACCAGTATTCCAAGCAAAAGCTGACAGGGGACCTGGAAACCATCAAGTCCTGGTACCTGAACCACGGCTACCTGGAAGCCAACGTCGAATCGACCCAGGTCTCGATCACCCCCGATAAACGCGACATCTACCTGACCCTCAACATCACCGAGGGCGAGCAGTACACCGTCTCGAGCGTCAAGCTCGAGGGCGAGATGTTCGGCCGCGAAGAGGAGCTCAAGGAGCTGATCGTGCTCCAGCCGGGCAAGACCTATGTCGGCGACCTGCAGGAAGCGACCAACAAGCTGATCGCCGATCGCCTCGGCACCTTCGGCTACGCCTTCGCCAACGTGACGGCGAACCCGGAACTGAACCGCGAGAAGCGCGAAGTCGCGTTCACCTTCTTCGTCGATCCGGGCAAGCGCGCCTACGTGCGCCACATGAACATCTCGGGCAACACCGTCACCCGCGACGAAGTGATCCGCCGCGAATTCCGCCAGTTCGAAAGCTCGTGGTACGACGCCAATCGCGTAAAGCTGTCGCGCGACCGCGTCGACCGCCTCGGCTACTTCAAGGACGTGAAGGTCGAGACCCCGGAGTCGCCGGGCACCTCGGACCAGGTGGACGTGAACATCGCGGTCGAAGAAAAACCGACCGGTAACTTCATGATCGGCGGCGCCTTCTCGCAGTCCGAGAAGTTCACCTTCACCGCGTCGATCTCGCAGGCCAACTTCGCCGGCAGCGGCAACACGGTCGGCATCGAACTGAACACCAGCAAGTACAACCGCACGATCGCGTTCTCGCAGACCAATCCGTACTTCACGGACGACGGCATCTCGCGCGCGTTCTCGCTGTACCTGCGCACCTCGCGTCCGCCGGCGCTGAACATCGGTTCGTATACCGTGCGCCAGATGGGCGGCAACCTGACCTTCGGCGTGCCGTTCTCCGAATCCGACACCGTCTACTTCGGCGCCGGCCTGGAACGCACCGAGCTGGAAACCGACCTGACCTCGCCGACGATCTACCAGACCTTCGTGCGCCAGAACGGCGGCCCGGAGAGCGGCATCGGCAAGGCCACCACCAACGCGATCCCGCTGACCGCGGCCTGGGGCCGCGACACCCGCGACAGCGCGGTGACCCCGACCCGCGGCCGCTTCCAGCGCGCCAACTTCGAGATCGACGCCATCGGCGACGCCAAGTACTACCGGATGGTCTACGAGCACCAGTGGTGGAAGCCGCTGACCCGCTGGATGACCCTGGCCCTGCGCGGCGAGTTCGATTACGGCAAGGGCATCGGCGGCAGCGCCTACCCGGTGTTCAAGAACTTCTATGCGGGCGGCATCGGTTCGGTGCGCGGCTACGAGAGCTCGTCGCTGGGCGTGGTCGATCCGCGCTACTACGACGCGATCGGCGGCTCCAAGCGCATCATCGGCAATGCCGAGCTGCAGTTCCCGTTCCCGGGCAGCGGCACCGACCGCAGCCTGCGCTGGTTCACCTTTGTCGACGGCGGCCAGGTGTTCCAGGAAGACGCGAAGATCCGCTACGACGAGTTCCGCTACTCGGCCGGTATCGGCCTGTCCTGGATTTCGCCGGTCGGTCCGCTCAAGTTGAGTTATGCTAAGCCGCTGAATTCGCTGCCGGGCGACCGCCTGGAGCGCTTCCAGTTCCAGATGGGCACCGGCTTCTAAGCGGCCCACGGCGACCCGAAGAACGATTGCGAGAGACTTATGTTGAAAAATCTGATTGACTCGCTGCCTGGTGGACGCAGGTCCACGGTTCGACCCGCGCTTGGCGCCTCGCTGGTGCTGGCCGCGCTGTGCGCCGCGCCGCTGGCGCAGGCGCAGGCGAACAGCCGCATCGGCTTCGTCTACACCGAGCGCCTGATGACCGACTCCAAGATGGCCAAGGCGGCCGACGCCAAGCTGGCCGCCGAGTTCTCGAAGCGCCAGAAGGCGGTCGAGGAGATGGTCGGCAAGTACAAGCAGACGTCCGAGAAGTTCGACGCCGAAGCGGCGGGCCTGAATGAGCTGGACCGCACGCGCCGCGCGCGCGAGCTGTACAACATGCAGAAGGACGTCGAGCGCATGCAGCGCGAGTTCCAGGAAGACCTGCAACAACGCAAGAACGAAGAGCGCGCCGCGATCGCGCAAAAGGCCTACAAGCTGGTCGAGCAGGTCGCGGAACAGGAAAAGCTCGACGCCGTGCTGGTCGAGGCGGCGTGGGTCAGCCCGCGCGTGGACATCACCGACAAGATTCTCAAGCTGCTCGACAAGTAAAGCAGCAACGATTTTGACTCACACTGGAAAGACCGAGATGGGCATTCGACTGGGCGATTTGGTCGAGCGCTTCGGCGGACAGCTGGTGGGCGACGCGGACCTCGAGGTCCAGGCGATCGCCCCCCTGGACAGCGCCGGCGCTTCGCACATCAGCTTCCTCAGCAACAGCAAGCTGCGCGCGCTGGCCGCGCAAAGCCAGGCGGCGGCCTTGATCCTGTCGCCGCTGGACGATCCGACGGTGGCCGCGACCTATGAAGGCGCGCGCATCGTCACCACCAACCCTTACGCCTACTTCGCCCGCGCGGCGCAGTATTTCGTGTCGCTCACCGAGCAGGCGCCGGCGCCCGGCATCCATCCGAGCGCCGTGGTCGACCCCGGCGCCACGGTCGATCCGACCGCCCACGTCGGGCCGCACGTGACGATCGAGGCGGGCGCCATCATTGGCGCCCACGCCGTGATCGACGCCGGCTGTTTCATCGGGCGCGAGGCCACGATCGGCGAGCATACGCACCTGTTCGCGAACGTGACCTTCCATGCGCGCTGCCGCATTGGCAAGCGCGGCATCCTGCATTCGGGCGCGGTGATCGGCACCGACGGCTTCGGCTTCGCCGTCGAAGCCGGCGCCTACATCAAGATCCCGCAGACCGGCCGCGTGCTGATCGGCGACGACGTCGACATCGGCGCCAACACCACGATCGACCGCGGCGCGCTGGACGACACCGTGATCGAAGACGGCGTCAAGCTCGACAACCAGATCCAGATCGGCCACAACTGCCGCATCGGCGCGCACACCGCGATGGCCGGCTGCGTCGGCGTGGCCGGCAGCGCCAAGATCGGCAGCCGCTGCACCTTCGGCGGCGCCGCCATGGTGCTGGGCCACCTGGAAATCGCCGACAACGTCCATATTTCCTCGGGCAGCATGGTGTCGCGCTCGGTCCTCGAACCGGGCCAGTACACCGGCTTCTACCCCTTGGCCAAGAACGCCGAATGGGAACGCAGCGCGGCGATCGTGCGCAATCTCGATTCGATGCGCGCCAAGATCCGGAACCTCGAGAAAACCATCAGAAACCTGACAGAAGAAAAATGACCACTCCAGAACTCAAGACCCTCGACATCACCCAGATCAAGGAATACCTGCCGCACCGCTATCCGCTGCTGCTGGTCGACCGCGTGCTGGACGTCGAACTGGGCAAGCGCATCGTCGCGATCAAGAACGTCACCGTCAACGAAGAGTTCTTCAACGGCCACTTCCCGCACAAGCCAGTGATGCCGGGCGTCCTGATGATCGAAGCGATGGCGCAGACCGCGGCCATCCTGTCGTTCATGACCATGAACGTCAAGCCGGACGAAAACTCGGTGGTGTATTTCGTCGGCATCGACAACGCCCGCTTCAAGCGTCCGGTCGAGCCGGGCGACCAGCTGCGCATGGAAATCGAGATCCTGCGCGTCGCGCGCGGCATCTGGAAGTACAAGGCGGTGGCGACGGTCGACGGCAAGGTGGCGGTCGAGGGCGAGCTGATGTGCACCATCCGCGGCGCCGCCGAAGCCACCATGAAGGGCCCGGAAGGCGCGGCGCAGTAAGACAGGAGCACCAGATGAGCAAAATCCATTCGACCGCGATCGTCGATCCGAAGGCGGAGCTGGACAGCTCGGTCGAGGTCGGCCCGTATTCGATCATCGGGCCGAATGTGCGCATCGACGCCGGCACCGTGGTCGGCCCGCACGTGGTCATCGAGGGCCATACCACGATC
The DNA here is from genome assembly GCF_000315425.1 of Massilia timonae CCUG 45783. Classification (GTDB taxonomy): domain Bacteria; phylum Pseudomonadota; class Gammaproteobacteria; order Burkholderiales; family Burkholderiaceae_D; genus Telluria; species Telluria timonae. The sequence continues at coordinate 1,069,122 of NZ_JH992923.1, forward strand.
GGCCGGGACAACAAGTTCTTCCAGTTCTGCTCGATCGGCGGCGCGCCGCAGGACAAGAAGTGGAACGGCGAGCCGACCCGCCTCGAAGTGGGCGACCGCAACACGGTGCGCGAGTTCGTCACCTTCAATCTGGGCACGGTCCAGGACGAAGGCGTCACGCGCGTCGGCAGCGACAACTGGATCTCGGCTTACGTCCACGTGGCGCACGACTGCCAGGTGGGCAGCAACACGATCTTCTCTAACAACGCGCAGCTCGCGGGCCACGTGCAGGTGGGCGACTGGGCCATCCTGTCGGGCTACGCGGGCGTGCACCAGTTCTGCAAGATCGGCGCGCATGCCTTCATCGGCATGTACACGAGCCTGACCCAGGACGTGCCGCCCTACGTGCTCGTGTCCGGCAATCCGGCCGGCGCGCGCGGCGTGAACCTCGAGGGCCTCAAGCGCCGCGGCTTTACGCGCGAGCAGCTCGACGGCATCCGCAGCGCCTACAAGCTGCTGTACCGCTCGAACCTGACCCTGGAAGAGGCGAAAGCCGCGCTCCAGGCCGAGGAAGAGCGCCTGCCGGCGGCCAGCGCGGACATTCGCCTGCTGCGCGAATTCCTCGGCACCGCCACCCGTGGCATCGTCCGCTAAAAGCATGAAGAACGACGTTTCGCTGGCGTTGGTGGCCGGCGAGGCGTCCGGCGACATGCTCGCCGCGCGCCTGCTGGCCGGGCTGCGCCCGCTGTTGCCCGATGCGCGCTTCCACGGCATCGGCGGGCCACGCATGATCGAGCAGGGCTTCGTGAGCGACGTCCAGATGGACACGCTCACGGTTCGCGGCCTGTTCGAAGTCATTCCCCGCTATCCCGAACTGAAACGCATCCAGAACGGCTTGCGCGACCGTCTCCTGCGTGAAAGACCGGCCGCCTTCATCGGCGCCGACTATCCCGGCTTTAACCTCGGACTCGAAGAGCAGCTACGCGCGGCCGGCATCCCCACCGTCCACTTCATCGGGCCGCAGATCTGGGCCTGGCGCGGCGGGCGGATCAAGAAGATCCAGCGCGCGGTCTCGCACATGCTGGTGATCTTCCCGTTCGAGGAAGCGATCTACCGCGATGCCGGCGTGCCGGTGACGTATATCGGGCATCCGCTGGCCGAGACCATCCCGCTCGTTCCCGACGTCGCGGCGGCGCGGCGCGCGCTCGGCCTGAATCCGGATGCGCGCGTGGTGACGGTGATGCCGGGCAGCCGCATGGGCGAGCTGAAATACCTGGCCGAACCCTTCATTCGCGCCGTCAAGCTCCTGGGCGCGCGCGACCCCGGCTTGACCTTCGTGGTGCCGATGGTCGGCGAACGCCAGCGCGCCTACTTCGACGAGCTCGTGGTCAAGGCGGGCTTGCAGGACGTCGAGCTGCAGGTGACCGCCGCCGGCTCGCACACGGCGATCGCCGCCGCCGACGCGGTGCTGGTCGCTTCCGGCACCGCGACCCTGGAGGTGGCGCTGTTCAAGAAGCCGATGGTGATCGCGTATAAAGTGATGGCGGCGTCGTACGCGATCATGCGCCACATGGGCTACCAGCCCTGGATCGGCCTGCCGAACATCCTGGCGCGCGAGTTCCTGGTGCCGGAACTGATCCAGCATGCGGCCACGCCCGAAGCGATGGCCGACGCCGTGTGGGCCCAGCTGCAGAATGCGGCCGGACGCGAACGGCTGGCCGGCCGCTTCCTGGAGATGCACCACAGCCTGCTGCGCGACAGCGCGCGCGCGAGCGCCGAAGCGGTGCTCGGCGTCATTGGACGAGGCCACAAGGCCGCCTGAATCGAAATGAGAAAGAAGAAAGTCAATCTGTATCCCGGGCTGCCGCCCAGGCTCCGGCCGTTCACCGAGCTCGATATCGTGTGTGGCGTCGACGAGGCCGGACGTGGTCCGCTGGCCGGGCCGGTGTTCGCCGCCGCCGTGATCCTCGATCCGCTGCGGCCGATCGAGGGCCTGCGCGATTCAAAAAAGCTGAGCGAGGCGCGGCGCGACGAGCTCGCGCCCCTGATCCGCGAGCATGCGCTGGCCTGGGCCATCGCCGAATGCTCGTGCGAAGAGATCGACAGCATCAACATCCTGCAGGCGACCATGCTGGCGATGCGGCGCGCGGTGGAAGCGCTGCAGACGGCGCCCACCCTGGCCCTGATCGATGGCAACCGCTGCCCGCAGATGGACGTGCGCGCGCATGCGATCGTGGAGGGCGACGACAAGGTCAACGCCATCTCGGCCGCCTCGATCCTGGCCAAGACGGCGCGCGACGCGGCGCTGGTGCGCCTGCACGACCTTTACCCGCAATACGGCTTCGACCAGCACAAGGGTTACGGCACGCCGCTGCACCTGGAGCGCCTGCGCCTGCACGGTCCGTCGCCGGCGCACCGCCGTTCGTTCGCGCCGGTGCGCAACCTGTTGCAGGTCGACCTGTTTGCTGAACTCAGTGGCCAGATGATTGAAACGGCATGAAGACCATCACCTCGCGCGACAACGCGTTCTACAAAGACCTGAAAAGCCTGGCCACCAGCTCGCAGGCGCGGCGCAAGGCGGGGCAAAGCCTGCTCGACGGCGTGCACCTGTGCCAGAGCTGGCTCGACCTGCGCGGCGCCCCGCGCCACTGCGTGGTGTCGGAAGGCGCGCTCGGCAACCACGAAGTGCAGGCCATCGTCGCGCGCTGCGAGGCGTTGCATGCGCCGGTGACAGCGCTGCCCGACGCGCTGTTCAACGCGGTCAGCCAGGTCGAACACGGCGTGCACCTGCTGTTCGTGATCGATTCGGCGCAGCCGTCCGCGGCGCCGGCCCTGGTGGGGCCGAGCGTGCTGCTGGACGGCGTGCAGGATCCGGGCAATGTCGGCTCGATCCTGCGCAGTGCGGCGGCGGCCGGCATCAAGCAGGTCTACTGCAGTCCCGGCACCGCTTTCTGCTGGTCGCCGAAGGTGCTGCGCGCCGCAATGGGCGCGCACTTCGTGCTGGAGATTTTCGAACAGATCGAGCTGGCGCCGCTGGTGCAAGGCGCGAAGGTGCCGGTGCTGGCCACCAGCGGTTATGCGGCCGAGCGCCTGTACGCGATGGACCTGACCCAGCCGGTGGCCTGGGTGCTGGGTCACGAAGGGCAGGGCGTGTCGGACGAATTGCTGAAGCTCGCCACGCACCGGGTCGCGGTGCCGCATGCGGGCCAGGTCGAGTCGCTCAACGTCGCCGCCTGCGCCGCCGTGTGTTTCTTCGAAGGGCTGCGCCAGCAGCAGATGTAGGAGCCTGTTCCGGCAGGTGGGAGTCGCTCCTGACGCGCCTGGCGGGCGTGTGCCGCGTTGCTCGTCGCGCGGTGGCAAACCCGTGGCGCCGCCATGCGGCCTCCTCGCGCCTTGCCCACGCCAGCCATGCATCGCCTACGCGCATGTCGCCATGAGCTTCCCCCCCCACCTACCAGAATAGGCTCGAGGGTATGGACGGTTTCCCTCGCATCGCGTAGGCTGGCGGCTGGGAAACTGGAGCAACGATGGACATCGCGCATTTGCATTTTTTGGTGGCACAAGCCGACCCGGCCCAGCGCAGGGCGCTGGTGGACTTGCTGGGCCAGCTCGGCGCCAGCCGCGTCACCGACGTGCCGGACGGGCATCTCGCGCTGCAGACCCTGGAGGCCGGCCTGGCGCCGGCGGTGAACGTCGCCATCGTCGATCTCGCGCTGCCGGGCATGGATGGGCTGGAGCTGATCCGCCGCCTGGGCCAGATCCAGGTCCCCGCGCGGCTGGTGGTGACGGGGGCGCAGCCCGCCGACCTGCTGTTCTCGGTCGAGACCCTGGCCGAGGCCTATGGCGTCGAGCTGCTGGGCGTGATCGCCAGGCCGGTCAGCGCCGCCAAGCTCAAGCCGCTGCTCGACAACTACTCCCCGCTGGCGCGGCCACCGCGCAAGCCGGGCCGGCCGCGCTTCACGTTCCAGCAGATCGGCATCGGCCTGCAGAAGCGCCAGTTCGAGCCTTTCTTCCAGCCGAAGATCGAGCTCGCGACCGGCCAGGTGAAAGGCCTGGAAGCCTTCGCGCGCTGGCGCCATCCCGAGCATGGCGTGCTGGGGCCGGCATCGTTCATGGAAGCGCTGGAAGAGAGCGGCCGCATCGACTTCCTGGACTGGAGCATGATCGAGCTGTCGGTGGAGCGCTGCCGCTGGTTCCAGGAGCAGGGCATCCCGGTCCCGATCTCGCTGAACATCGCCCCCGAAACGCTGGCCCATCCGGCCTTCGTGCGTCAGATCGGCGCCGCGCTGGAGCGCCATAAAGTCCTGCCCGACTACATCACCTTCGAGCTGCCCGAATCGTCGGTATTGAACACGAACCCCGATTTCATCGAACGCCTGGTGCGCCTGCGCATGATGGGCTTCGGCCTCGCCATCGACGACTACGGCACGGGCCGCTCGAACCTGCAACTCCTGGCCCGCATCCCGTTCACCGAACTGAAAATCGACCGCAGCTTCGTCGACGGCGCCTCGAAACGCCGCCCTCTGGGCACGGTCCTGCGTTCGTGCCTGAACCTGGCCCACAGCCTGGATCGCATGTCGGTCGCGGTCGGTGTCGAAACCCGCCAAGACTGGGATTTCCTCCAAAGCCTCGGCTGCACCTACGCCCAGGGCTACCACATCGCCAACCCCATGGAAGCCACCGCCTTCCCCGCCTGGCTCGCCGACTGGCGCCAATTCTTCTAACCATCAATAGCCCAACAATTAGGGTCAGAATAGAATTTTTGAGCAATTTCCCAAATTCGGCCGGCAAATAAATAGGGTCGGAGTCGAATTATTGGCCAATTACTCAGCGAATAATTAGGGTCGGAGTCGGATTGGCAGCTCAGCCGTCAATATTGTCAAACAATTCGACTCTGAGGTAGCCCGGGTTTGGTGGACATCCAGAATAGGAGACAATGGAGCCTATGGATGACACTAAGACCCCAGCTGCAAAGCGCACCATTCACACCAGCGACTTCAAGAAGCGTGCCGTCGCCAGACTCAAGCCACCTCGTTATACACAAGTCCGCCAGCCTCACCACGCCGGCTGAAAATCCCGTTTACTTTCAATGACTTGCCAGCGCCCTTGTAAACCTTTGCAAAATCGCGTTTACTCTCGTCTTTTGCGTGGCGCAATTGGCGAGCAAATCGAAGGGATGGACCGATTCGGAGTTTGAGCAACTCGACCTGGGCGACGCGCGCCTGAACCGGCGAGCGAGGACACTGATGGAAACAATGGCGGGGGCACCGACGGCGAGCGTGCCAAAGGCCTGTAACGGCTGGGGTGAGACGATGGCCGCGTATCGCTTCTTCGACAATGACGGCGTCGACTGGCGGGCAATCCTGGAGCCGCACTGGCAGCAAACGGAACAGCGAATGGCCGAGCAGTCGGTGGTGCTGTGTCTGCAGGACACGACCGAACTGGACTTTAACGGACAGCAGGCGCGCGGCCTCGGACCGCTCAGCTATGAAGCGCAGCGCGGCATGTACGTCCACCCCACCTACGCGGTGACGACGGCGCGCGAGCCGCTGGGGATCCTGGACGTGTGGATGTGGGCGCGCGCGCTGCGCGACACCAACGGCCAGCGCGGCGGCCCCAAGGAAAGCCTGCGCTGGATCGAAGGCTACGAAAGACTGGCGGAACTGGCACCGCGCCTGCCCGCCACGCGCTTGGTGTATGTGGCCGACCGCGAGGCGGACATGCTGCCCTTGATGGCGCGGGCGCAGCAGCTCGACTGCCCGGTGGACTGGCTGGTGCGCGCCGCGCACAACCGCTGCTTGCCCAACAGCGAGAAGCTGTGGCCGCATGCCACGGAAGGCGCGCCGCTGGGGGAAATCGAGTTCGCGCTGGCCGCGCGGCCGGGCGCCAAGGCGCGCATCGTGCGCCAGCAGCTGTGGGCACGCCGGGTCGAACTGAACGCGGGCAAGGGCAAGGTGGTGACCGCCACATGCATCGTGGCGCGTGAACACGGCGCTCCGGCCGGCGTCAAGCCGATCGAATGGCGCCTGCTGACGAACCGGGTCGCCACCAGCGCGGCCGAGGTGGCCGAATTGATCGACTGGTATCGCGCCCGCTGGGAAATTGAAATGCTGTTCAATGTGCTCAAGAACGGCTGCAAGGTCGAGGAACTTCAGCTGGGCACGATCGAGCGCATCGAGCGCGCACTGGCGCTGTACTTGGTCGTAGCCTGGCGCATTGCCTATCTGGTACGCATGGGCCGTACCTGCCCGAACCTGGATGCCCACTTGTTCTTTGATCCCGATGAGATACGCGGCGCCTACTTGCTCAACAAATTACGCCCCCAGCCCAACCCGGCGTTAAACGAAGTAATACGCTTGATCGCCCGCGCGGGCGGCTTCTTGGGCCGAAAAGGTGATGGCGAACCTGGTGCCAAGACCCTCTGGGAAGGGCTGCGCGACGTGCGCGCCTCAGCTCTCACCCTTCAAGCACTACGCGAACTTGGAGACTGACGAGTTGTGTATAACGAGGTG
>NZ_JH992923.1:1078142-1080968 GCF_000315425.1 Massilia timonae CCUG 45783
GCGAATGGCCGAGCAGTCGGTGGTGCTGTGTCTGCAGGACACGACCGAACTGGACTTTAACGGACAGCAGGCGCGCGGCCTCGGACCGCTCAGCTATGAAGCGCAGCGCGGCATGTACGTCCACCCCACCTACGCGGTGACGACGGCGCGCGAGCCGCTGGGGATCCTGGACGTGTGGATGTGGGCGCGCGCGCTGCGCGACACCAACGGCCAGCGCGGCGGCCCCAAGGAAAGCCTGCGCTGGATCGAAGGCTACGAAAGACTGGCGGAACTGGCACCGCGCCTGCCCGCCACGCGCTTGGTGTATGTGGCCGACCGCGAGGCGGACATGCTGCCCTTGATGGCGCGGGCGCAGCAGCTCGACTGCCCGGTGGACTGGCTGGTGCGCGCCGCGCACAACCGCTGCTTGCCCAACAGCGAGAAGCTGTGGCCGCATGCCACGGAAGGCGCGCCGCTGGGGGAAATCGAGTTCGCGCTGGCCGCGCGGCCGGGCGCCAAGGCGCGCATCGTGCGCCAGCAGCTGTGGGCACGCCGGGTCGAACTGAACGCGGGCAAGGGCAAGGTGGTGACCGCCACATGCATCGTGGCGCGTGAACACGGCGCTCCGGCCGGCGTCAAGCCGATCGAATGGCGCCTGCTGACGAACCGGGTCGCCACCAGCGCGGCCGAGGTGGCCGAATTGATCGACTGGTATCGCGCCCGCTGGGAAATTGAAATGCTGTTCAATGTGCTCAAGAACGGCTGCAAGGTCGAGGAACTTCAGCTGGGCACGATCGAGCGCATCGAGCGCGCACTGGCGCTGTACTTGGTCGTAGCCTGGCGCATTGCCTATCTGGTACGCATGGGCCGTACCTGCCCGAACCTGGATGCCCACTTGTTCTTTGATCCCGATGAGATACGCGGCGCCTACTTGCTCAACAAATTACGCCCCCAGCCCAACCCGGCGTTAAACGAAGTAATACGCTTGATCGCCCGCGCGGGCGGCTTCTTGGGCCGAAAAGGTGATGGCGAACCTGGTGCCAAGACCCTCTGGGAAGGGCTGCGCGACGTGCGCGCCTCAGCTCTCACCCTTCAAGCACTACGCGAACTTGGAGACTGACGAGTTGTGTATAACGAGGTGCATTTAAGGGCCCTGGTCGCCCGGCCGGAGTGGAAGAAGATGAACTTGCTAAGCTGCGTCGTGAAAATGAGCGCCTCAAGCTGGAGAACACCATCTTAAAAAACCGCCCCGCACGGTCGCCCGTGGCCCTCATGAATAGAAACTCCAGAAGAGTACACTGGTTGCACGCAGGACTGTGACCGAACGCTTTTTGGAGGCATAGACCCCGTCAAAAAACCTGGTCCAGGGGAAGCTGCGGACTCATATGTGGCGGCGCCATCTGGCGACCCCGTTTAGGAAGTTGATCAATTCCGAGTCCCCGTCCTGCACCTGACTATCCAGGAGGTGGCCCATGTCCAGAGAGCGTTCACGATCCAAGCCCAGCGGGCTGCCGATCATTCATCCATTCGCGGCCGGCATCGATATCGGTGCACGATTCCACGTCGCCGCCGTCAGCCCGGATCTGTGCGACGAACCAGTCCAGACGTTTCAGGCTTTTACCAGTGATCTGGAACGCATGGCCAATTGGCTGGTTGCAACCGGAACGAAAACGGTCGTGATGGAATCGACAGGCGTCTACTGGGTCGCCGCCTTTGAAGTGCTCGAGTCGCACGGGCTCGAAGTCATCCTGGCCAACGCCCGCGAAGCGCGGGCCGTCCCAGGTAGAAAAAGCGACGTCAACGATGCCCAGTGGCTGCAGCGTTTGCATGCCTGCGGCCTGCTGCGTGCTAGCTTCCGTCCTGGCCGCGATATCGCAGAGTTGCGGGCCTATCTTCGCGCCCGCGAGAAGCACACCGACTACGCTGCCGCACATATCCAGCACATGCAGAAGGCGCTGACGTTCATGAACATTCAGCTCCATCACGTTATCGCCACGATCACCGGCGTCACGGGCATGAGGATCATCCGTGCCATCGTTGCCGGCGAGCGCAATCCCGATACGTTGGCGGCGATGCGCGATGTGCGCTGCAAGGAAAGCCTGGAAACCATCCGCAGTGCGCTGGTTGGTAATTACCAGCCCGAACACGTGTTTGCGCTCAAGCAGGCGCTTGCCCTTTACGATTTTTATCAGCGCTGCATCGACGAATGCGACGTGGAAATCGAACGTACGGTGGCGGGGCTGAACATTGGCAAGACGATGCCGGACGCGCCGCTCCCGAAGGCCAAACATCGCAGCAAAATGCCGAGCGATCCTAAGTTTGACGTGCGCGCTGCCCTGTATCAGCTAACCGGCACCGATCTCACGCAAATCCACGGCGTCGGCCCATTCCTGGCATTACGGTTTATCGGCGAATGTGGTACGGACATGGGTCGATGGCGTAGCGCGAAACACTTCACGTCATGGTTGACGTTGTCACCCGGCTGCAAAATCAGCGGCGGCAAGGTGCTGTCGGCGCATACGCGCAAGACCAGCAGCCGGCTGACCGTCGCGATTCGACTGGCAGCCGTCACCGTTGGACGGAGCGACACCGCGCTCGGCGCGTTCTACCGACGTCTTGCAGGACGCATCGGCACGGCCAAAGCAGTGACCGCCACAGCCCGCAAGATTGCGGTCCTGTTTTACAACGCTATGCGGTATGGTATGGATTACCGGGACCCCGGTGCCGACCACTATGAACAGCAGTATCGCGATCGCGTGGTCAAGCAGCTGCATCGGCGCGCAGCGCAGTTCGGATTTGCTCTGCAGCCTCAGGAATCAATGGCTAGCGGGTGAGTTTCTTAGGAAG
>NZ_JH992923.1:1086788-1200011 GCF_000315425.1 Massilia timonae CCUG 45783
GGTAGGCGACATGACCCAGATCGCAACCCGCAACGGCCCCCTCCATCTGGCCGCATTCATCGACCTATGCACACATCGCGTCGTCGGCTGGACCACCGGTGCAAGTCAAACTGCGAAGCTGGCAATCGCAGCGCTGCAGAATGGATTTGAGCAGCAAAAACCGCAAGCAGGTCTGATCTGTCACACCGATCAAGGCTCGCAGTTCGCCTCCGCCATATTCAGAAATTATCTGAAGGATCAGCAGGCGCGACCAAGCATGAGCAGGCGAGGAAACTGCCACGACAATGCCGTGGCAGAGAGCTTCTTTTCGAACCTGAAGAACGAAGTAACCCATCACACGATCTACGATAATCACGAGTCAGCATTGGCTGCAATCGCTGATTACATCGACGTGTATTACAATCAACAGCGCCTCCACCAAACCCTCGGCTACCGAACGCCCGCTCAGGTGGAAAAAATGCACAGGTGTACCTGATTAACCCTGTCCACCAATCCGGTGCATCTCACTCCGACCCTCATTAATGGTGGAATAAGGATCGCTATTTTTGGGGTTGCCCATCCTGGACGGTCATTATCTCGACGGGGACGCCGCCGCGGGTCGTGCGCAAAGTGACCAGCCTTATGGGTTCCAGCGCGTTCTCGGGGCGGCCGTCGGTCGTGACCGCCAGCGCGATCGTGTTCTCGCCGTTCGGGTTCAGGATGCCCGGCGGGATGACGAAGGTGCGCTGCGGGCCGATGTGGGCGATGAACTGGCCCATGTTCCAGCCGTTGACGAAAATCAGCGCGCGGTTGTCGCGTTCGGAGCGTGGCTTGTCGGTGTCGCCGAAGGCCAGGGCGAGCTGGACGTCGTGGTCGCGCGGCAGGTCGAGCTTGAATTGCGTGCGCAGCCAATAGGTGCCGGCGGCAGGCGGGGCGTCGGTCGGGCGAGCGGACTGCCAGCCCTGGGACGACGCGGTCGGCAGGTGCCAGCCGGCGCGCTCGCCATACAGCCCGCCGTTGTTCATCGGGCCGCGCACGCGGTCGACCAAGTCCTCGCCGCCCTGGCGGCCCTGGATGCGCCAGGCGATCGGCGTGCCGAAGCGCTGGCCGCCACGGCTCGTCAGCGAGGCCGAGATCAGGCCGCGCGCCTCGCGATGGAAATCGTCCGCCATCAGATTCCAGTTATGGCCGTTGTTGCGCACCATGACCGCGATCATGTGCTCGCCCGGCGTGAGCGTGCCCAGGTCGAGCTTGACGCTGTCGGTCGTCTCCGGGAACGAGCGCCCGGTGTCCAGCTCGTGCTGGCCGACGAAGCGGCCGTCGATCCATACCTGGATCATGCCGGCGCCGCCGGCCCCGTAGAACAGCTCGAGCCGGCTGGCCTTCGGGTCTGAGGTGGTGAAGCGACCGCGATACCACACGTCGCCGTGGTGGAAGCCGTAGTCGCTCATCGCCAGGGTCGGCTGCCCGCGTTCCGGCATGGTCCAGGTCTGGGCCGCCGATGGACGCCGGTCGGCCCGCACCCAGGCGCTGTCGTCGAAGCGAGGCGCCGCCTCCAGGCTGTCCATGCGCCGGGTCCAGGCCAGGCGCGCCAGGTCCGGCACGCGCACCTCCTCCGGGCCCTTCAGGCCGGCCGCGCGCACGCTGCCGTCCAGCTGGGGCGTGAGCGCCAGCGGTTGTCCGTTGAAGCTGGCCGTCTCGAACGCCGGCCCCCAGATCTCGATGGCGCCATCCTGGTCGACATCGCCCGTCATGGCAAGCAGGCCGTCGGCGAGCCGCGCCGATCGCACCAGCGCCGGCGTCAGTTGCAAGGCGCGTCCGGCCCCGGTGTCCTGGGTCCAGAACCGCATGCTGGTCTGTTCGTCCGCCAGCAGGAGCAGCATCGGGGCGCGCCCACCACCCGAGATGCGCACCCGCGCCAGGCCTTCGTGCACGTAGTTCAGCATCAGGTCGCCCCTGGCCGCGTCCCAGCGCGACTGCACCCGGCCCGCCAGCACCTCGACCTGCGGCGCGCCGGCATAGCGCAGCACGGTCTCGCCCTCGAGGCCGTCGCGTCCGTGCAGCAGCACGATGTCGCGTTCACCGTCGCGCAGGTGCGTCTGCAGCTCGGAGGTCGAATACACCAGGCGCTGGCGTTCCATGTCGTAGGAGGCCAGCAGCATGCGCGCGTCCTGCCCGCGCAGAATCGAGGCGATCGTGTACTCGCCGTCGCGCGTGGCGAGCCTGACGCTGAAGCGCTCCTCGCCCTTGCCATCGAGGGGGTTGTGGGCCGCGAACACCACGTGGGCGCCCAGGCGCTTGTTGACGTTGTGGTAGACCTTGACCTTGCCGCCCGCCGGCGCCAGCGGCGGCCCCTTGTCCATCTCGGCCAGTACCGCTTCGGCGGCCTGGACGAACATGCCCTGCTGCTTGAGCGCATAGGCCTTGGGACGCAGGCCGCGGTCTTCCGCAATCGCCGCGCCGTAGTCGTACGAGGTGTAGACCACCGGACCGGCCAGCCAGCCCCACGAAGTGCCGCCGAAGGTCATGTAGACGTTGTGGATCGTGATCCGGTTGATCAGGTTCGTCCCATAGAACACCCGCTGGTAGCCCTTGCCCTGGCGCTCGGCGGTGCAGGCATAGGTGCCGTTCGAGCCCCAGTAGTCGAACCAGCCGCCGCCCAGTTCCGCCGCGAAGCCCGGCGTGCCGGGGGAAGACAGCGCACCGGCGCGCGGGCCAGGCGCGCCATGGATGCCCCAGTCGGGCGCCTTGTTGGCGCCGGCGGGGTTGGCGTGCACGTCGCAGCTGCCGCCCGGGTAGCCGTCGAAGGCATAGATGTCGGTCGGGCCGGGATTGGCCCACGCCGCGCTCGAGTCCTTCGGCGTCCAGTCGGGCAGGCGGCCGGCGGCGTTGTGGAAGAACGGCACCGTGATGCCGTCACGGCGCGCCTTGCGCGCCAGGTGCTCCATCTGGCGCACGTGCTTGGGCTCCACCTTGCCCAGTTCGTTCTCGAGCTGGTAGGCGATCACGTTGCCGCCGCCATCGGTGACCTGGTGGCGCGCGATGATCGCGTTCACCTGGGTCATCCACTCGTCCACCGCCGCCAGGTACACCGGGTCGTCGGTGCGCGCCTCACCGCGGTTGCGGAACATCCAGCCCGGATAGCCGCCGCCGGTCAATTCCGAGTTGATGTACGGGCCGGTGCGGGCGATGACGTACAGGCCCTCCTCTTTTGCGATCTGCAGCGCGCGCTCGACGTTGCGGATGCCCGAGAAATCGTAGACCCCGGGCGCCGGCGAATGGTAGCCCCAGTCAAAATAGAAGGCCACGCCATTGAAGCCGAGCGCCTTCATCTTCTGCATCACGTCGCGCCACAGGGCTGGGTTGGGCAGGCGGAACGGGTGGATCTCGCCCGACCACACCACCACCCGCTTGCCATCGATCTTGAGGGAATACTGATCCCAGCTCACCTTCCGTGGCGCTCCCTTGGGCGCCGACACGCCGACCAGCTCCCCGGCATCGCCCGCCAACGCGCCAAACCCCGACGCCATCGCCGCGGTGCCGGTCAGGCGCCGCCGTTCGCCCCAGGTGCGGCCGCCATCGAGGCTGTCGGCGTGCCATGCGCGCCGACCGGCGTCGACGCCGTACAGGCGCAGGGCCAGGCCATGACGCACCAGGGCCGCCGCCGTCACGCCGGCGCCGAGCTTGTCCAGGGTGGCCTCGACCTTCCATGGGCCGGCCAGGGAGGCGGCGCGCGCCAGCGCCAGCCGGCCGCCCTGGTGGCGCGCCACCGCCACATAGCCTTCGCCATCGAGCAGAACGGCCGCGTCAAGGTGGCCGGCCAGCCCTTCCAGCCGCCGTGGCGCCGACCAGTTGGCCAGTTGCGCGTCCGGCGCGACCATGTGGACGCCCCCGGCGTTCGCGAACACGAGCTTGAGAGTGCCGTCGCGCTCGCGCACCCAGCCGGGCTTGCCGGACTGGCCGGCGCCGCCCAGCGGGATGTCGCGCAAGAACTCCCACTGCCGCAGATCGGGCGAGCGGGCCAGTCCGATGCCGCCTGCGCCGTTCGCATACGCCAGGTAGTAGCGACCGTCGGCGTGACGCGCCAGCGCCGGATCGCGCAGGTCGCCGGCGGGCGGAGTCCAGGTCTCGGAAGCCAGCGAGGTAAAATCGGCGCCGTCGTTCGAGACCAGGATGCTCAGCGCATTGGCCGCGCCGGCCGTCAGCGCCGGCATCAGGACGACTCGGCCATCGCTGTCGCCTGCCTTGGCGGCGTCACGCGCCGCCTGCATCCCCGAACCCTGGGGAATGCCGAGCTCCTGGGCCGAGGGCAAGCCTGCCGCGCACAGGGCGGCGCAGGCCGCCGCCATCGAGTGATACCACTTCATATCGCACTCCTTTGCTGCATATCCACGCTGTTCATTGCTTCGCTGCCTCCCTGTCTGCGACCGGCTCGCCGAAGTCGGGCATGCCGTCGTCGCGCCAGATGATCGCCTTCGCGCGCGTGTGGCGGTTCGGGTCGCGCAGCGGCTCGCCCACGATGTCGCGATAGTCGCGCGCATGGTAGACCAGGATGTCGGTCTTGCCGTCCCGGCTGGTGGTAAAACTGTTGTGGCCAGGTCCATACTGGCCGGTCTTCTCGCTGCTGCGCAGGACCGGCTGCGGCGACTTGGTCCACGCGTCCGGGTCGAGCAGGTCGGCGTCCTCTTGCGCCCACAGCAGGCCGAGCGCGTAGTTGGCGTCGGTGGCGCTGGCCGAATAGGTCATCAGGACGCGGCCATGCTTGACCAGCACCGCCGGCGCTTCGTTGACCCAGTGGCCGATCCTTTCCCAGGCGTGCTCGGGACGCGTCAGCAGCACGGCCGGCTGGCGGATCGCCAGCGGACCGTCCATCCGCGCCAGGTAGATGTTGGTGCCCTTGCTGCCGTCCGGCGCGACCTGGGTCCATGAGAGGTAGCGCTGGCCGCGGTGCGCAAAGGTGGTGGCGTCGAGCGCGAAGCTCTCCCAGCCGGTCTTGAGCTGGCCGCGCTCGATCCATTCGCCCTCGAACGGATTCTCCGCGCTGTTCTCCAGCACGTAGAGCCGGATCTCCCACACCTTGTCGGCGCGGCCGGCGCTGAAGTACAGATACCACTTGCCGTCGATGCGGTGCAGCTCGGGCGCCCAGATGTGGGCGCCCATCTCGCCGCTGGCGTGCTTGCGCCAGACGACCCGGGCCTCGGCCTTCCCGAGTTCGGCGAGGCTGCGCGCGCGGCGCAGCTCGATGCGGTCGTACTCGGGCACCGTGGCCGTGAAATAGTACCAGCCGTCCGGATGCAGGATGACGTGGGGATCGGCGCGCTGGCGCACCAGGGGGTTGGCGAAGCCGGCATCATCGTCGGATGCGGCCGGGGCCTGGCAGCCGGCCAGCGCCAGCAGCATGCACAGGATTGGCAATGCATGGGATTTCATGGTGTCCTCTCAAGCGAAAAAGCCAGCCACCCCATCAAGGTCGGCTGGCTGCAGACATCGGGAACGAGATCAGATCTTGACGCCCAGGGTCAGGAAGTAGCGGCGTCCAGACCAGGCCAGTTCGTTGATCCGGAACGGGTCGCCCGCATCGCTGCGCTGCACTTCGTCGGTCAGGTTCTTGCCCTCCAGCGCGATCGACACGCGGTCATTGAAGCGCCACTGGATCTTCGCGTCCAGGAAGCCGGTCTTTTCCTGGAATACCGGGTTGCCCGAGACGTCGTTGGCGCCGGTGAAGAAGCGGTCGCGGTAGGTATAGGCCAGGCGCGCATTGACCGGGCCCTGGTCATACCACAGCGAGAGGTTGTAGGCGGTCTTCGACATGCCGGGATATGGCAGCACGGTGTCGTCGAGCAGGTTCAGGCGCTCCTTGCCCGGCGCGTACTTGTAATCCATGCGGGTGTAGTTGGCGTCGATGCCGAAGCCGCTCAGCCAGCCCGGCAGGAACGTCAGCGCGGTGCGGCCGGCCAGCTCGATGCCCTTGGTGGTGGCGCCCTCGCCGTTGACGGCTTGGGTGACGTTGAAGCGCTGGCCGTTCTTGAACAGGTCGACGTCACGGGTGAGCACGCGCTCGATCACGTAGCTCGAGATGTCCTTCTCGAACACGGCCAGCGACAGCTGGCTGTCCGGCGTCGGGTAGTACTCGAGGCTGAAGTCGGTGTTGGTCGAGCGGTAGGGCTTCAGGTCCGGATTGCCGGCGGTGCAGGTGTCGACGCCTTCGCCGCCGAACTGTGGGTTGCCGCTGCCCAGGACGCAGGTGGCGTTCGGCGCCAGCAGGTCCATGCGCGGGCGCGCCATCGCCTTGGCCCAGCCGACACGGGCAAGGAACTTGTTGTCGATGAACCAGAAGGCGCCATTGAAGCTCGGCAGCCAGTCGTGGTAGGTGTTGTCGACCGTGACGACCCCGTTGCTCATGACGACGTCGGTGTAGGTCGTGGAGCCGGGGGAGGTTTCGGTACGCACCGAATAGCGCTGCAGGCCCGAGGACTTGTTGTCGGTGCGGGTATATCGCATGCCGATATTGCCGTCGACCTCGTAGCCGAACAACTGCGTGGCCCAGTCCAGGCGCAGATAGGTGGCGGCGATCTTTTCTTCCACGCCGAACGCCGGGATCTGCGGATAGACGTTGCCGTCGCTGCCGGGCGAGTCATACAGGTAGTCGTGGTTGAAGGCCGACGTGTCGAAGAACGGCAAGGCATTCGCGAACACCGGCGACATCCAGCCGGACGGCATGCCCTTGACGTCCCCCAGGCCGCCGAAGAAGGTGCCGGGCGAACGGCCGCTGACGGCGCTGATCAGCTGCGCCATTTGCGCGGCGTTGATGTAGCGGGTCGAATAGCCCGAATTGATGAAGGACTGGGCGTCGTTCGGACGCTGCGCGCCGCCGGTATAGAACGGATCGTAGATCGCGGTCTGGTTGATGTTGGCGCCGCGCACATTGATGTCGTCGGCGGTCGACGCCGGGTTGGCGCCAGTGCTGGCGAGGTAGCCGCCGCCGTTGTACTGGGTCGATTCGGCCTTGCGCGCCTGGGCGCCGAACCACAGCTTGGTGAAGAACGGCGTCGTCAATCGATAGCGCAGGTCGACCTTGGCCTGGTCTTCCTGGTTCTTGGTCTCGCTCGGGCGGTACTGGAGCTGCGCCTGGACGTAGGAGGCCGGATCATCCGGGCTGTAACCGGACGGGAAGGTAAAGCGCGGCAGGCCCTGGTCGTCCAGGGTCACTTTCAGCCCCGGCGCATTCTGGGTCAGCGCGATGTTGTTGCTGTCGCTGTCGTAGTGCGAGCGCGAGGTGCCGAACAGGCCCTCGACCTCGAGGCGGTCGCGCTTGTAGAGGAAGCCCGAGGTGGCATAGCGCGAATCGATGTCGAGCTGGAAGTCGCGCGCCGAGGTGCCGAAGGCGCCCTGCCCGCCCCGGCCAGCCGCGTACAGGCAGTTGCCGACGGTGTAGGAGGTGACGTGGTGGTTCGTGATCACCATATCGTCCGGCGTCGTGGCCGCCGGCACGCACGTGCCGACCGTGGTCGGCACGCCGGTGGCCGGGTTGTAGACCGGCGCCTGGCCGGCGTTCGCCAGGCGATTCGCATCCGGGAAGTCGGTGCCGAAGTTACGGTCGTTCAGGCGCTGACGCTGGGTATTGGCCTGGTAGCTCACCCAGGCGTTGAAGTTCTTGCTGAACTCGTACTGCGCAGTGACCTCGCCCGACGAACGCTTGTGGTCGCGGGTCCAGATGCCGTAGCGCGCAATGCCCGGCGAGTAGTCGAACCACTGGCGCCGGCAGGCATCCGCCTGGGCGGAGCTCAAGCCCGAGGTGGCGCAGCTGGCCGCATCGCCGATCGCGGCCAGGCGCGGATCGGTGCTGACCACGGTCTTCTCGGGCGACTTGTCCCAGTCCTGGATGAAGCGCCACGAGGTGTTGCGCGCGTAGTCATTGCGGGTGTGAACCTCGTCGTAGACGAAGTTGGCCATCAGGCCCAGCTTGCCGCCCAGGTACTTGTCGGCCATGTACAGGTTGCCGCGCGGCTGGACGCCGCCGCGCGAAGTCGCGTGTTCGGCCGAGATGCTGGTGCCGATGGTCGGCTCCTTGAAGTCGAGCGGCTTGCGCGTCTTGATCGACACCGAGCCGCCGACGCCGCCTTCGGTCATGTCCGCGGTGATGCCCTTGTAAACGTCGATCGAGCCGATCAGCTCCGACGCCAGCTCGCGCAGCTCGGCGCCGCGGCCCGCGGTGCCGCTCGTGTTCAGCACCGACATGCCGTTGATCTCGATGCGGTTCAGGTCCGGCTCGACGCCGCGGATCGAGATCTGCGAGCCTTCGCCGAAATCGCGCGACAGCTGCACGCCGGTCACGCGCGACAAGGCTTCGCCCACGTTCTTGTCGGGGAACTGGCCGATGTCTTCGGCCACGATCGAATCGGACACGGTGCTGGCGCGCAGCTTGCGATCGATGGCCGATGCCACCGAGCGGCGCGTGCCGGCGATGTAGACCACGGCCGGCGCGGTCTCGCCGTCGCTGATGGTGGCTGGCGGGGTGCTGGCCGATGGCGCGGTCGAAGCCGGGGCTGGATTCGCCGGCGTCTGCGCCGCTTCCTGCGCCAGCGCGCCATGCGCGGCCAGGAGGGCGATCACTGCGGCTACCGCCCGCGCGCAGCGGGTCGGGTGAAGCACGTGCGTGCGTGTCGTTGCTTGGTTCATCTGTCGTCGTCTCCAAGGGCTCTGTTATAGGTGTACTGCTTGGCCTTGAAAACATTCTATGTGCGTACAGTCGCCTGATTCCATATGGCATTGAAAGAATCATGCACCTGATCGAAAGGGGCGCATTCGACCTGGAATCGCTCAAGCGATTGAGCGATTCCCTGGGTTTGCATGGCGCACGCGCCGCACCGCCCGCATCACGGCAGCTCGTAGAATTCGGCCTCGATGATCGACAGCTGCGAACGCGCCACCTGCCGCGCGCCGGTGTCGGCGTTGGCCTGGTTGGCCACTTCGAGCATCCGGATCGCCCCCGCGTCATCGGCCTGCCCGTCGAGCGCGATCCTCACCTCGCTGCCGTGGCGCGGCGCCAGCGGCAAGGTGACGTAACCGAGGTTCTTCGGCGTCGTGCCCCGGTACACCTCGGCGCCAGCGGCAAACACGCGCAAGGGATAGCTGCGCTCGCGCCAGCCGGTCAGCTTCAGCACCAGCTCGCGCAGCAACGCCGGGCGCGCCAGGCGATACGTGATCTCGGCCGGCGCACCGGGCGCGTTGGCCCAGCTGGTGGTCTCGTCATCGTCCACAGACTGCGCGGCGCGCTCGCCGATGCTGGCCGCCGTGCTGCCAGCCACCGGCACCGCGACCGGTGTCGATGCCAGCGCGAGCCCGGCCGGCGCCAGGCCGTCGGCGCGCGCCCGCAGCGCGTGGTTGCCGGCGCTCTGCGCGATGCCGCCGCGCCATTCGGCCGACCCCGCCAGTTCGAACCGCACGCTGTCGAGCGCTAACCGGATTGCGCCGTCCGGCGGCATCGACCGCCTCCGCCTGCACCAGGGCCAGGTTGGCGCCGTCGTGGAAACCGGGCTGGTAGGCGCCGGCGGGTCGCCGACCGTCAGCTCCCAGCCGGGGAGAAATCGTACTGGGTGCGGGCGGCCCAGGCAGGCATGCCGATGCCGCGATCGACGGGGCCGCCAGGGCCAAGGCGCCCGGGATGGGCAATGCGGTGCGATCCATGCGTGTCGCCATCCGTCGATGCTGGTCCAGCTGATGTCTTCGTACGCCAGCGCCTGTATTGTTCAGCATCCGGCCCCGCCTGTGCGGCCCGGGCGCGAATCACTCAACATCGTGACCGATCGCGCCGGCCGGATTGACGGGCGCGCTGAATCATCCGGTAATGGCGCTCCGACCGACCTGCTTTTTCATCTACCGGCACCGAGATCATGAGCAAACCTTTCAAACGCATCCTCTTCACCGGCACGGCGGCAACCTGGACCGCCGTCTGCGCAAGCGCCTGCACGACTTCGCCGACGTCGTGCGCCTGGCCGACGTGGCCGACATCGGCCTCGCCGGGGCGAACGAGGAAGTGGTGCAGTGCGACCTGGCCGACCGCGCGCAGGTGATGCGCATGTGCGACAGCGTCGACGCGGAGCTGCACTTCGGCGCGGTTCACCCTGGATGGCGGCCAGCCGTTCGCCTATCCGGCGGAGGACGACCTGAGCACCTTCCTGCAGGGCGGCGCGTTCGTGACCACCGGCCCGAAATATCCGCAATAAGGCGTCGATGAAGATACTCGCCCTGCTCGCGCTTGGCGCACTGGTGGCGAGCGGCGCCGCCCATGCCAGGCCATTCGCGCTGGACCGCAATGGCGCCCTGCCCGTGCTCGTCACCGACGGCAGCGCCACCTCTCGCCTGGCGGCCGATCTGCTGATCCGCGACCTGGCCGCGCTGACCGGCATCGCCGGCCGGCGCGTGGAAGGGTTGAGCGACTGCCCGCAACGCTGCATCGTGGTCGGTAGCGCCGACACCGCGCTGGTGCGCGAAGTCGCCAGCGCCATCGGCGCCGACCTGGCGCCGCTGGCCGGGCAACGCGAGCGCTACATCCGCTCCACGGGCCGCGCCGACGAACGCGACGTGCTGCTGATCGCTGGCGCCGACCGGCGCGGCGCCGTGTATGGCGTGGTCGACGCCTCGCGCGAACTGGGGATCTCGGCGTGGGAATGGTGGGCCGACGTCAGGCCGGCGCGCAAGACCGGGCTCGCGCTCGACGGCGCGCCGCGCCTGTCCGCCGCGCCCTCGGTAGCCTGGCGCGGCATCTTCATCAACGACGAAGACTGGGGCTTGCAGCCGTGGGCCGCCAGGACGCATGACCCCGCGAAGGACATTGGCCCGCACACCTATGCCCGCGTGTTCGAGCTGATGTGGCGCCTGAAGGCCAACCTGCTGTGGCCGGCCATGCATGACAGCACCAGGGCCTTCTATACGATCCCCGGCAACGCCCAGGCGGCCGACGACCATGCGATCGTGGTCGGCACTTCGCACGCCGAGCCGATGATGCGCAATAACGTCGGCGAATGGCAAGCGGGCTTCGGGGAGTTCAACTGGTTCACCAACCGCGATGCGCTGCTGGGCTACTGGCAGCAGCGTGTGGACGAGGTGAAGGGCTTCGAGAACGTCTACACCCTCGGCCTGCGCGGCGTGCACGACTCGGCCATGGAAGGCGCCAGCGGACCGGACCAGGCCCGCGCCACGGTGGAGGAAGTCATCGCATCGCAGCGCGCCATGCTGGCGCACACGCTGGGCCGGAGCGCCGAGCGCATCCCGCAAGCGTTCACGATGTACAAGGAGGTGCTGGATTACTACAACCGCGGCTTGCGGGTGCCGGATGACGTCACCCTGGTCTGGCCGGAGGATAACTACGGCTACCTGAACCAGCTCGGCACGGCGCGCGAACGCGCGCGCGGCGGCGGCAACGGCATCTATTACCACGTGTCGTACTGGGGCCGCCCGCACGACTACCTGTGGCTCGGCACCACCCACCCGGCGCTGATCCGCGACCAGCTCCAGCGCGCCTGGACCACCGGCGCGCAACGCCTGTGGATGCTGAACGTGGGCGACATCAAGCCCAACGAGTACCTGGCCGAGTACTTCCTCGACGCCGCCTTCGACGCCGGCGTGCTGCGCCAGGACCCGGCGCGCCACCTGGCCGCCTGGGCCGGACGGCAATTCGGCGCCTTTCACGGCGAAGAGATCGCGGCGATCAAGCTCGAATACTATCGCCTGGCCTGGGAACGGCGCCCGGAATTCATGGGCTGGAGCCAGACCGAACCCACGCGCCCGGTGCGCGCGACCGACTACATCCGCACCGGCGGCGAGGAAGCCGAGCGGCGTCTGGCGGCCTACCGCGCGCTGGTGCGCCGCGCCGAGGCGCTCCAGGCCCGGCTGCCGTCGCTGCTGCACGACGCCTATTTCCAGCTGGTGCTGTACCCGGTGCGCTCCAGCGCCAGCCTGAACGAGCGCATCCTGAAACTCGATCTGGCCGCCGAGTACGCGCGCCAGCAGCGCCCCTCGTCGAACCTGTACGTGCGCCAGGCGCGGCGGGCGCATGCCGCCATCGCGGCCGATGCCGCCGCCTATGACACGCTGGCCAACGGCAAGTGGGCCCATTTCATGGACGTCGCGCCGCGCCGGCTGCCGGTGTTCGCCGAACCGCTGTACCCGAGCTACGACACGTCCACGCGGCGCGGCTGCGGGCTGGTGTACCCGGCGCCGCATTCGGTCGAGGCAAACCAGCTGGTGGTGCCGGCCGGGCGTGCGGTCAGCCGCACGCTGACGGTGGTCAGCCATGGCAGCCAGGATGTGGCCTGGTCGGTCGCTCCCGAGGCGCGCGGAATACGCCCAGACCTTGCATCGGGCCGGCTCGACGCCGGCAACGGCCACGAGCAGCGCCTGGTCCTGCATGTCGATGGAAGCGCCAACCCCGCGCTCACCCTGCGTTGCGGCGCGAAGACGCTGAAGGTGAACCTGCAGGTGCAGGCCCTTGACGGTGGCCTGCCGGGCGAGCGCGAACGCATCGTCGTGCTGCCGGCGGCCAGCGCTTCAGTGCCGGTGTCACCCGACTGGGAAGCCCTGCCCGGCCTCGGCACGTCCGGCAGGGCCATGCGCGCGCGCCTGGAGCTGCCTTCACGCGGGGTGGACGCGCTCGCGGGCGTGGCGCCGCTCGAGTACCGCTTCCAGACCCGCAGCGAAGGCGGCGCTACCCTGCGCCTGGTCGCCGTGCCCGTGCATGCACTGACGTCCGAGAACCGCCTGCGCATCGCGGTGCAGCTGGACGATGGGCCGCTCGAGGTCTTCGATTACACGACGGTCGGCCGCAGCGATGAATGGAAGCGCAATGTGCTGGGCAATATGGCGGTGCGCAGCAGCACGCTGGCGCGGCTCGATCCAGGCGTGCACACCGTGCGCATCTATGCGCTCGATCCGGGCGTGGTGCTGGATCGTGTCGACGTGGTGATGGATGGGGCGCCGGAGTACTATGGGATGCCGCCGATGGACTGACGCTGCATGGCGCAGTGTGGCCAATCGCGGCTACCATGGCGGCCAGTGTCGGCGCGCCGAGGTCGGACCGATCGCTTCAGCCGGGCAGTTCCAGCACTTGCATGTTCTTCTCGAGCGCTCCGCTCAATGTCGGTAGCTCTGCTGTCTCTTCGAACACGAACTCGAAACCAAAGTCGATGATTTCGCGCCGGGCGATCACGCGAAAGCCATTGACCGTCACGGCGTAGTTCCCTGGCCTGAGCATGACTTCGCGCCAGTTCTCTCCTGGGGCCCATTCTCGAAGCGTTGCCATGTCCGATATCACGGCTTTGGTGACGATTTTTAATGGAAACGTAGCGTTAGAAACAATAATGGTTTTCGGATCAATCCCTCGAGGTTCCTTATCGGTCCGCAGGATGATCGAGTAGATACCATCATCCAAGCCGAGAACAGGCAGGACGATCCCTTGCTCGACCACTCGTTCTCCTTCATCCGATCCGACGAAGCGCGCGTAGAGATTATCGCCAAGATTAATCTCGCAAAAATGCCCCGCCAGGACACTGGGATCGAATATCACAATCCCGTTGAAGTCGACGATCAGTTCAAAGTTCTGCATCCGATTCCATCCTTTTTTTGGAATATGGCTACATTGACTTCGCTGTAGCAACCAGGCTAGGTAGTCTGGACGAAGAATGTTCCAGCGTCCTTGCCCAGATCGCCCGGGCTTGCTTTCGGGCGGATGAACAGATAGCCGACTGCGTCGGATAGGCCAAGAGCTCCCCGGAATGGATGAGGAAACCTGGCTCCATAGATTTGTAACGCGAAACACTCGTCGTTCAAGCCGAGGGGCTCGGCCTGAAGAAGACCCGCTTTACCACCCAATTTAGAACCAGTGTAAGGCTCATCGTCGGCCACCTCGCCCTCTGCCTGCATTGCCATTGCAGGAACTCACTGACTGGTATGCCTCACGGACGACTGTCCATAGTGCGGCGGGGGCAGCGCGATTCCCTTGAACAGAAGTTCCTTTGAATCATCCCAGTTGACCCCTGTAGCGAAGTATCTGCGCAGGCGCTTGCGGATCTTGCCGGCGTCTCCATACACCCCGCTGAGCTCATGGCGATAAATCACATCCAGATCCGTTCTCGGATCGAGGTCGGCCTTGATAATGGCGGCGCCACAGGACGAAAACTGATCGGTCAATCGGATCAGATCCGCGCCATAGGTCCCGGCGCCCTTGAACACCGCGCTCAACATCACCATTGGAATAGGAGCGGAACTCGGGATCACTCCCGCCTGACCGAGCTTAACGACGATCAGCGAATCCAGATTTTTCTCTGCGACGTAGATGAAAAATAGCGAGGGGACGTCATTCAGATCGACGCCATCCCATGCGTTCCTGGGCTGGACAATGTCGAAGAACTGCATGATGCCGTTCTTGCGCATCTGCGCAAGCGTGAACGCTTCATTACCGATCTCGAGAACGACGACATCGTTTTCTTTGCAACCGGTCTTCTTCAGCATCCCGCATTCCTCCTGAGCATGCACGCCCCACGCCTGACAAGACGGCCATCGAGATTATCGCCGACGTTGATTCCCAAGAAGCACTCGATCAAATCATCATCGACGGTGAGTTCAAACTTCTGGCTTTTTCAGATGATCAACTATCATTTTTTTGAAATTGAAGTCATCATAGGCGGCGTATTTCGGTAGCCCCTCTGCCTCGCGGATATCGATCTCCCTCTCGTTCTCATAAATATCCGTGACGGTCAGGGCGAAAGGCGGCGTACCATACACGTAGCGCAGTGTGGCGTACTCGTCCCCAGGTACGAAATCAGTCTGGTGCTCTATGATCCGCCAGTCTCCCAGGTCACCGACCTCCAACAAAGAATAGCTCTCGATCGGGACCGGCGGCACCAGCCACGTTTTCTCTTTACTGTGGTCGAAAATGGGCTGGCGCGAGAAATAATCAAAGATCTCCGCAATCGCGCCGATCGAGACATTGGCAACGATCCTGCCAAATCCGAATCTACCATCGTCGAGTCTATAGGCGAAAATATCTCCTGGCGTTACTTTCTGCCTCTTCCTTCGCTTGGCCGTCTTGATCGAAACTTGCTTGACCTCGAGTTCGTCGAAGCCAGCAAGTACGTCGTTATCCAGGTTTGCCTTGAATGCAAGATCCAATGCGTATTCCAGTTCCTGTAACGACGGCCGCCTCGACAGATCTTCTTGATACGCCAGACTGAAATCATGTAGAAAGTGGCGTACCGAATCCAGCACTGCGTCACCAATGACCACATCCGTACTGCCTTGCGCGCTCCACCATCCCATACTCCCTCCGTGATTGGTACGCCATGCCGGTCATTCGGTTACCCACACCCACCACCAAGTGTCGAACGGGCGTTTCGATATGCCGACTCGAAATAGGCCTGTCGACCGCGAGGCCGTGTCGTGTTGTCGTGCGCGAATGAAGCCACTTTATTTCCGCGCTGTTCATAAGTCACTGCTTGTTGCAAATCAAACCCGACGGTTCCTGTCTTGGTACCCAAGTACTCGATGTGCGCCTGCTCAATGCCTCGGGCTGTGCCATAAGTGACGTTCCTTGCGATCGGACTCATTTTGGCGCCCTCAGGCATTCGTCCACTCAAGCGATGCTCGCGGCTTCTCCGAAGCAGATCATCCGTAACGCCAACATAGTAAGGTTTGTCGCTGCCCGGCGCATACAGGCCATATACCGCGTAGCCTGGAGCACTTTCGGAGATCCAACCCCACGGATCGATCCACGCAGTTGGATTCAACGCATAAGCGTACAGGTTCAGACCGCCTGACAACCCAATCGGATCCTGACTGACAAACCTCCCCACATCCGGATCGTAATACCTGAACGTGTTGTAATGCAGCCCCGTCCCCTTGTCCGCATACTGCCCAGGATAGCGCAGCGGCTGCTCGGTGCGCTCCAGCAGCATGGCGTCTTCCCCGCGCTCCACCCGGCCCCAGGCGCCGTATTTCCCGGCCCACGCCAGCTCTCCCGCCTCGTCGGTCAGCTCCAGCGGCGTCCCCACCGGATCGGTGTGGAAGTGATACACCCTCGACGACGAGCGCGCCTTGTCGATCGTCACACCTGCGATGGCGCCGGCGACGACCGCATCCACCCGCGCCAGCGGCGTGTACATCGCATCCGGGCTGTACACGTAGCTGCTGACGCTCCCCTCGCGCACCTCCTGCGCCATGCGCAGCCCTTGCCAGACGAAGCGCCGGCGCTGGCTGCGCGCCAGTCCCGAGGCGTCGCGCCGTGTTTCGCTGCAGGCGATGCGCCGGCCGAGCGGGTCGTACTCGAAGCGCGTCTCGACCACTCCCTGCGCATCCTCGGTCCACACGCCCGTCAGGCGGTCCTCGGCGTCGAAGGTGAAGCGCTGATCCTGGCGCGCGCCCTTGCGCTTGTGGCTGACGTTGCCCCAAGGGTCGTACTCGTAACGGATATCGCACCAGACCTTGAGCCGGGTGCCTTCGACCCGGCCCCGGCTCCCGTCCACGCCCGCCTTCCCTGAGCCGTCGAGCAGGTTGCCGGCCGCGTCCCACGCGAACCGCTCGTCTTCCAGGTCGGCCGCGCGGCTCTGGCGCAGCAGGTGGCCGGCGCGGTCGTAGCGATAGTCGATGCGGCCACGGACGCTGTCGTGCACTTCTCCCAACTCTCCCTGCAGGTCGTAGCGGTAGCGGCGCCACAGCTGCCCATCGCCGGGGCCGAGCGCATGACCGAGCAGGCCCGCAGCCTGCCAGCTGCGCCGCCCGAGCACGTCGTAACCGGTGCGCTGCACGATGCGCCCCTGCGTGCGCAGGATTTCGCGGTGCAGGTCGTCGCGCTCGATGTCGCTGACAACGCGCCCGCCCACCCGCACCTGGTGCACGTGGCCCGCGCCATAACAGAGTTGCTCGATGCGCTGGCCATGCGGCAGGTCGATGGCCGCGAGGTTGTCGAGTTCATCCAGCTCATAACGCACCGTGCCCTCGGCGCCGTGCTCGGCCAGCAGGCGCCCGGCCACGTCGTAGTCGAAGCCGACGCTGCTGGACGTCACCCCAAGCGCGCTGCCGGCGGCGAGCGGCGCCCGGGTCGCCGCGACGAGCCGGTCGGCATCGTTCCAGGCATAGGTGGACACCGAGGTCGCGCACGTCTGGCGCAGCAGCCTGCCCATCCCGTCGCGCTCGAAGCGCATGGTGCGGCGCGCGCGGGCGAGCGGATCGCCCGCCGATGCGCCCAGCTTCTCGAGTTCGACCAGCTCGCCCGCGGCGTCATAGCCCAGCTGCCGCTCCACGCCATCCGGCCTTATCTCGCGCACCAGCCGATCGCCGCTGTCGTAAGCGAAGTCGTACCGGGTGTCGGGGCCGGACGCCAGCTCGACCAAGCGGCCGCGCGGATCGTAGCGGTAGCTCAGCCGCCGCTCGGCCGGATCGAGCGCCTCGACCACCTGGCCGCGCGCATTGCGGCGCCAGCGCATCGAGACCTCCCTGTAGCGCTGCCCGACGGGCAGGCCGGCCGCGTCGTACGCAAACTCCTGCACGCTGCCGTCCGGCAGGATGATCCTGGCCGGCTCGCCGGTCGGCAGGCGCTCGAAGCGCGTTTGCTGTCCCAACGCATCCGTCACGGTCTCCAGGTAGCCGGCGGCATCATAAGCGTAGCGGGTGGTCTTGCCGGAGCAGTCCGTGTAGGCGGTCAGCTGTCCCAGCGCATTCCAGGCCATCGTCCGGCGCGCGCCGCGCGCGTCGACATGCGCCACCGGCCACGGACCAAGACCCGGCGCGTACTCATGCCGCTCGACGCGCCCCAGCGGATCGGTCGTGTTCAGCAAGCGCCCGAGATGGTCATACCCGGCGCGCCAGCGCGCGCCGCCCGGCAGGATCGTCTGCGTGACGCGCAGGCTGTCGCCGTCATAGCTGGTCGCGGTGCGCCGTCCGAGCGGGTCGGTTTCCAGGACGATCCGGCCCGCCGCGTCATACTCGAAAGCGACGCTGCGTTCGCCCGGCAGCGCGATGTGGGTGGGCTGGCCGGCGTCGTCGTAGCGTATCCGGTAGGCGCCGCCATCGAGGTCGGTGCAGGCCACGATCCGCAACTGCTCGTCGTAGCGCCAGCACGCCTCGCGGCCCAGTTCATCGCGCACCGTGGTCTGGCGCGCCTCAAGGTCATAGGTGAATCCGGCGCGCTCGCCTTCGCTGGACCAGCAGGCGACCACGCGCTGGCGCCCGCCAATGTCGGCCCAGGCGTAGTGCGAGACCAGGCCCAGGGCGCCCGTATGGCTCGTCATCACGCCGTTCTGGTAGCCGAAGCGGCGCACGACCGCCCCGTTCGCATCGGTCACCGCGACCAGTTGGCCCAGCGCATCGTAGTCGTAGCGCACCAGCTGGCGCGGGTCGCCGTCCAGGCGCACGATGCCGGCCAGGCGCTCCGGGTGCGCGGGGCAGTAATCCAGGCGCAGGTCCAGGCCACCGCTGGCGCGGATCGCCCGCACCCGCCCGGCGTCGTCGCGCGCGAATGCCTGCCACTGCCCGCAGCGGTCTTCGATGCGCTGCAACCATGCCACCGCATCCGGGCCCTGGTCGAGCTGGCCGAAGTCGTAGTAGCGCTCGTTCAGGTCGACCATGAGGTAGCGGCCGTCGCGCGCGCGGACCAGGTAGCGCTGTTCGCCCGCGCTGTACAGCGCCTGTCCGGGCGCCATGGGCGGAAAACCCGTCTCGCGCCCCTGCGCGTCGCGCAGCCAGAGCCGCTCGTCGCGCCGCTGCAGGCGCAGTTCCCATGGCAGCACCCAGCCGGCGCCCAGGCCGCCACCCGGGCTCGCATCCAGCGCGAGGTCGCTCGCATAGAAGCGCGCCAACACGATCGGCAGCGGCCCCGGCACCACGAAATCGACTTCGTCCTGGGCCAGCAACACCTTGCGGCCGGTCGCGACCTCCACCGGCCTGCCGTAGAGTCCTCCCATCACGCGTCTGACCACCGGTTCGGCGACATAATGGCCGACCGCCTCGCCAAGCATGAAGCCGCCGATAAACTTCGCCGCGCATGGCACGACCGCACGCGACAGGCCGCCGGCCGCCTTGACCAGTCCGGCCAGCCCGCCGACCAGGCCCGCCAGGGCGAAGGCCCAGCCGACCGTCGTGCGCAGCCACTCGGGCACCTCGTCCTCGACCGGCAGGTAGCCGACCCGGCCGCCGCCGATGAACACGTCGTGCGAGCCGTCGTCGATCTTCGCGCCGCAGGTGATGGCGTCGTCCTTGCGGGCCGCCGGCAAGCCGTTGATGAATACCGAGCCGGAACCCTCCACCACCAGTGGCGCCGGATTGTGCTTGTCGCAGATGGCCGTGCTCATGGTGGTGCAGGCCGCGCCGAGGCGGTTGACGAAGACGTCGGGCGAGGCGCTGCCGAGCGTTCCGGAGGGATTCGAGAACATCCGGCCGATCGCTTCCCCGAGTCCGAGAATGGCGGTCGCGCCGATCCCGGCGGCCAGGCCGGCCAGCAGCGCCACGCCGAAGCCGCAGGTAAAGGTGGCGAAGGCCACGGCGGCGATCAGCGCAATGCCGATCACGGCCCCGACCAGGAAGCCTTCGAGCGCGGAGGTATGCGCGATCGGGTCGGTCAGGCGGGCGGCTTCGAACATGGCGCCAGCCGCTAGCGCACCTGGAGCTGGAAGCTATCCAGCCAGGCCCGCCACAGCGCCTCGAAGGCGTCGTCGAACGCGCCCGGCGTCGCGGCGCTGAACACGAGCACGCGGCCGTCGCCGATGTCGAACGCGGCCTGGCGCTGGCGCACCTGTTGCGCGCCGCTGCGGTATTGGGCGTCGATGCGCATGCCGGCGTGGGCTCGTGGCCCCGGGCCGAGGCGCTCCTCGTCCCGGGCCAGCAGCTTGTGGCCCGGCAGCCGCGCCTTGAGCATGCCGAGCTGGCGCTCGACGTAGGCGCCCAGGGTCTCCCCGCGCTCCAGCCAGTCGCGCGCGATGCTCAGGTTGGGCTGGCGCTGCGGGTCGCCTGGCACGAACAGGTTCGCGCTGCGGTCCGCGAAGCCGGGCGGCAGCGCGACGCTGCCCTCGTGCAGGTGGATTCGGACTGTCGTCTCGCTCATGGATGCCTCGCTCGACTGGTTCAGGGATTGAGGAAAATCTTGCCCGCGTTGATCACGATCTCGTCCGGCGTCAACGTGATGGTGCTGCTGCCGACGGCGAAGGTGATCTTGCGCGGCGAGACGACGGTGACCGCGCCGTCGAGCGAGGTGATGCTCACGTCGCCCTTGACGGTGCTGGTGTGGCGCCCTTCGCTCACATTGAGCGTCAGGTCGCGCCGGATGGTGTGTGTCTGCGCGCCGCCGACCGTGAGGGTGCGGTCCCCACCGATGCCTTGCGTTTGCGTACCGCCGACCTGCAGGCTGCTGTCGGCGCCGACGGTCCGGGTTTCGCTGTGCTTGACCACGGTGTCGAGGTTGCGCTCGGCCTGGACCCACAGCTGCTCGCCGCCTTTCTTGTCCTCGAAGCGGATCGCATTGGCGTTGTCGTAGCCGCCGCCCGGCGAGGAGCGCGACAGCACGCCGCTCTGGGTCTTGTTGGCCGGGAGTTCCCACGGCGGCATCGTCAGCGCGTTCGGCACCATGCCGGTGATCAGCGGCCGGTCCGGATCGCCGCCCAGGAAGGACACGATCACCTCGGCGCCGATGCGCGGGATCGAGGTCATGCCGAAGTTGGAACCGGCCCATGGGGTGGCGACGCGGATCCAGGCCGAGCTACGCTCGTCGTGTTGGCCTTCACGGTCCCAGTGGAACTGGACGCGCACCCGCCCGAATTCGTCGGTATGGATCTCTTCGCCGCGCGGGCCGACCACGGTGGCGCTCTGGATGCCGTAGATGCGGGTCTCGTCGCAATGAAAGCCGCGGCCCGGCCGCCAGGGGATCGCGCGGCGCTGGCAGGCGACGCGGTTCTCGTAGGCCGGTTCCTCGTCCTGCGCCAGGTAGTTGTTGGTGGCGCGGTGGTGGCAGTCGAGCACGAGGAACTCGCTGGCGCCCTCGCCGCCGGTATCGAAGTGGCCGTCGAGGCGGAACCAGCGGCCCGGCATCAGGCAGCGGTTGTTGCCCGCCCCCTCGAACAGCTTGCCGCGCGCCTCGGCTTCCTCCATCCGCAGGCGCGCCAGCGCATCGCCCGCCGCCAGGCCGGCGAAGCCGTAGGCTCCCGCATAGTCGTAGGATTCGAGCGCCGGCACCTGGCCCTGGCGATTCAGGGTCGTGGTCGAGGCCAGCGCCGCGCGGCCGTTCCTGAAGTCGTAGCTGCTCACGGCGACGCTGGAAGGCACCAGTTGGCGCGCCGCCGACCACTCGCCGATGCCGTCTTCCTCGACCGCGCCGCCGTGGCGCTGGTAGGGGACGGCCGGATCGCCGTCGATGGCGGCGGCGCGCGTCGAATCGTCGGCCAGCACCAGCCGGTGGCCGTCGGCGCCATGCTCGAACCAGTAGTAGATCCCGGCCGCCGCCCAGCGCCGCGCCAGGTAGTTCAAGTCGCTTTCGTCGAACTGGCAGGCCTGCGTCATCACGCGCTCTTCGCTCCTCACGCGCCAGTCCCAGTCGGCCAGCACGCCATAGTCGGCGAACACGCTGCGCGTCTGGTCGTACAGGCTCGCGTGGTGGAACAGGTAGTTGTCCTTGCGTAGCGCCAGAAAATCGAGCCATGGTCCCAGCCGCGCTTCGTAGAAGGCGAAGCCACCGTCGACCTTGAGCAGCGCGAAACGGAATACCCGTCCCGTGAAATGGCGCAGCGTGCCGTCGCGGCGCACCAGTTCCACGCACAGCAGCTTGCCCTGCAGGTCTTTCAGCGCAATGTGCGCGTCGTCGGACAGCAGCCCGAGCGTGTAGCTGAAGGGCCGCGACAGGCCTTCGGACGCTTCCAGCGTATCGACCAGCAGCAGCGCGGCCGGGCCGTCCCCATGCGGGAAGGAAAGCCGCAGGATGCGGTTGTGCTGGCTGAGCGTGCTGGCAAGCTCGGGGAAGCGGGTTGCATCGCGCATGGCATGTCTCCGGCAATGGCCTGCTTCCCAGCGTAATCGCCTTGCAAAAATCGTATTAGTTCTATGACAAGGTTTTACGGTATAGTGAGCAACCGCGAGTTTTGCTTCCGCTCAACTGCCGCCCGTCTGCTGATCAATCACCAGATTGAACAGACCGGCGGCCGGCCGTGCGGTACTATCGCTGAGCCGGCGTCTTTACGGAGCCGGCGGCGACGGCACGGCGGCTAACGCCGGGCCCGGCTGACTGATTAATCGAGAACACGACCGGGGCGATCGACCCCGGCGGCACAGAGACATCGACCCATGACCCCATTCACCACGCTCGACACCTTCGTCTTCCTGGTTTACTTCGTGGCCATCTCGGCCTATGGCATCTGGATCTACTGGCGCAAGAAGCGCAGCAGCGGCAAGGCCACCCACGATTTCTTCCTGGCGGAAGGGTCCCTCACCTGGTGGGCGATCGGGGCCTCGCTGATCGCCTCGAACATCTCGGCCGAGCAGTTCATCGGCATGAGCGGCTCCGGCTACCGCATCGGCATGGCGATCGCCGTCTATGAACTGATGGCGGCCGTGACGCTGGTGATCGTGGCCGTGTTCTTCATGCCGGTCTACCTCAAGAACCGCATCTACACGATGCCGCAGTTCCTCGAGCAGCGCTACGGCAAGGCGGTGGCCACCACCATGGCGGTGTTCTGGCTGGGCCTCTACGTGGTGGTGAACCTCACCGCCATCCTCTACCTCGGCGCGCTGGCGATCAGCAGCATCGCGGGCCTGGACGTGATGGCCTGCATGCTGTTCCTGGCGCTGTTCGCCACCGTGATCACGCTGGGCGGCATGAAGGTGATCGGCTACACCGACGTGGTGCAGGTGCTGTGCCTCGTGATCGGCGGCCTGGTCACCACCTGGATCGCGCTCGACCTGGTGGCGGCGCTGGCCGGCGGCCAGGGCGCCTTGCGCGGCATGAGCGAGCTGTATGTGCGCGCCGGCGAGCATTTCGACATGGTGCTCTCGCGCGACAATCCGAGCTATATGGACTTGCCGGGCCTGTCGACCATCATCGGCGGCATGCTGATCGTGAACCTCAACTACTGGGGCTGCAACCAGTACATCATCCAGCGCGCGCTCGGCGCCGACCTGCACACCGCGCGCAAGGGCCTGCTGTTCGCCGGCTTCCTTAAACTGCTGATGCCGATCATCGTGGTCTTGCCCGGCATCGCCGCCTATGCGCTCGACCGCTCGGGCACCCTGGGCGACGCCATGCGCCCGGGCGGCGAGCTCAATCCGGACCGCGCCTATCCGACCCTGCTCGCCCTGCTCCCGGCCGGCATCAAGGGCCTGGCCTTCGCGGCGCTGACGGCGGCCGTGGTGGCCTCGCTGGCCGGCAAGGCCAACAGCATCGCCACCATCTTCACGCTCGACATCTACAACAAGCACTTCAACCGCGAAGCCAGCGAACAGAAGATGGTGTGGATCGGCCGGGTGTCGGTGGTAGTCTCGATGGCCATTGCCGTGCTGCTGGCGCCACTGATGGGCATCGACAAGAAAGGCGGCTTCCAGTACATCCAGGAATACACCGGCTTCGTCTCGCCCGGCATCCTGGCGATGTTCCTGCTCGGCTTCTACTGGCGCAAGACCACGGCGGCGGCCGCGATGTTCGCCACCATCGGCGGCCTGGTGTTCTCGGTGTTCCTCAAGTTCCTGCCGCTGGCGATGGACCTGTCGTTCCTGGCGCCGATCGGCTTCGCGGTCGACAACGGCGCCGGTGTCTACGAGATCCCGTTCCTCGACCGCATGCTGATCGTGTTCATCATGGTCGTCATCGGCATGGTCGTGATGAGCAAGATGGCCGAGCAGGACGGCGCGCTCAAGCGCATGCACATCGACCGTTCGCTGTTCCGCGTCGATGGCGGCTTCGCGCTGGGCTCGGCCGTGATCTGCGTGCTGCTGGTCGCCATCTATGGCATCGGGTGGTAAGCTCAAGGCCAACCGACCATGACGAGGAAAGCGATGTTCAACCCTACCGACCACCCGCACCGCCGTTACGATCCGCTCGGCGGCGACTGGGTACTTGTGTCTCCCCACCGCGCCAAGCGCCCCTGGCAAGGGCAGCAGGAAGCCCCCGACCGCGCCCCCAAGCCGGCGCACGACCCGGGCTGCTACCTGTGCGCCGGCAATGTGCGCGTCAATGGCGAGCGCAATCCCGACTACCAGGGCACGTATGTGTTCGCGAACGACTTCGCGGCCCTGACACCCGACACCCCGGAGGCGCCGCCGGGCGCCGACCCGCTGTTCCAGAACATGAGCGCGCGCGGCACCAGCCGCGTGATCTGCTTCTCGCCCGACCACGCCAAATCGCTGCCGCAGCTGCCCCTGCCGGCGCTGCGCGAGGTGGTCGACACCTGGTGCGAGCAAGCCGCCGAGCTGGGCGCCAGGTACCGCTGGGTCCAGGTGTTCGAGAACAAGGGGGCGGCGATGGGCTGCTCCAACCCGCACCCGCATGGCCAGGTCTGGGCCACCAGCTTCCTGCCCGACCTGCCCGCGCGCGAAGACCGCCACCAGCGCGCCTACCACGCCGAGCACGGCCGTCCGCTGCTGCTCGACGTCGCGGAGCGCGAGGCGCAGGCGCGGGAGCGGGTGGTGGTCGAGACCGCGCACTGGCTGGCCGTGGTGCCGTACTGGGCGGCCTGGCCGTTCGAGACGCTGCTGCTGCCGCGCTTCAAGGTCGCGCGCCTGGAAGACCTGGACGACGCGCAGCGCGCCGACCTGGCGCTCGCCCTCAAGCGCCTGACCACCCGCTACGACAACCTGTTCCAGACCTCGTTCCCGTATTCGATGGGCTGGCACGGCGCGCCCTACGGGCAAGACGACGCTGACGACGGCGGGCCGGCCTGGCAGCTGCATGCCCACTTCCATCCGCCGCTGCTGCGTTCGGCCTCGGTGCGCAAGTTCATGGTCGGCTTCGAGATGCTGGCCGAGGCCCAGCGCGACCTGACGCCGGAACAGGCGGCCGCCATGCTGCGCGCCGTCTCCGACGACGTGCACTACCTCGACGCCGTTGATACCCCAGCTTCCAACCCTTGAGCGCACGATGAACGATTCTTTGACGGCCAGAGCGGCCGACGTCTTCCTGGCAGCCTTCGGCCAGCCGGCCACGATCCGGGTCCAGGCCCCGGGCCGGGTCAACCTGATCGGCGAACATACCGACTACAACGGCGGCCTGGTGCTGCCCTGCGCCATCGGCTACCGGACGGTGATCGTGGCGCGCCCGCGCGCCGACCGCCGCATGCGGGTGGTGGCCGCCGACTACGACGACGCCATCGACGAATATGCGCTCGACGCGCCGATCGAACGCCTGGCCGCGCCGATGTGGGCCAATTACGTGCGCGGCGTGGTGCACGAGCTGCTGCAGCGCGAGCCCTCGGGCCACTCCTTGCCCGGCATGGACATGGTCATCGCCGGCGACGTGCCGCAAGGCGCCGGCCTGTCGTCCTCGGCCTCGCTGTCGGTGGCGGTGTGCACGCTGTTCTCCACCCTGCCCGACCACCCGGGCCTGGGCCCGATCGAGGCGGCGCTGGTGGCCCAGCGCGCCGAGAACGACTTCGTCGGCTGCAAGTGCGGCAATATGGACCAGATCAGCTCCGCCTGCGGCGTCCAGGACCACGCGCTGCTGATCGACTGCCGTTCACTGCAAGTCAGCCCGGTGCCGATCCCGGCCGGCGCGGCGATCATGATCGTCGAATCGCACATCACGCGCGGCCTGGTCGACAGCGCCTACAACACGCGCCGCGCGCAGTGCGAGCAAGCGGCGCGCCACTTCGGCGTGCCGGCCCTGCGCGACGTCGACCTGGCCACGCTGGCGGAGAAAGGCGACGGCCTCGATCCGGTCGCGCTGCGCCGCGCGCGCCACGTCGTCAGCGAGAATGCGCGCGTCGTCGCGGCGGCAGAGGCGCTGGCCGCCGGCGACCTGGAGCGCATGGGCGAGCTGATGGCGGCCTCGCATGCGTCGATGCGCGACGATTTCGAGATCACGGTGCCCGCCATCGACCGCCTGGTCGACATCGTCAAGGACGCGATCGGCGATGCCGGCGGCGTGCGCATGACCGGCGGCGGCTTCGGCGGCTGCGTGGTGGCGCTGGTGCCGGAAGCATTGGTGGAGGTCGCGCGGCTGGCGCTGGCGCGCGACTACCGGGCGCCGAACGGCGCGCAAGCCACCGTGCACGTCTGCCGCGCGGCGGCCGGCGCCGGCAGCCTGTAGGCGCTACAACGAGACCTTCCGGCCGTTGACGATCACGTTGTCCAGCCGGACGCCGCTGGCGCCGGCGATATCGGGCCTGGGGTCGCGCAGTGCGAGCGCGATGTCCTTGAACACGATGTCGCTGATCTCGGTCTGGCCGGGATTCGGCCGGATGCGCCCGAAACCGCCGTAGCGACCCTCGATGTCCTCCAGCCGGATATTGCGCACGATCGACTTCGGCGGCGGCGCGCCCTTCAGGTCCACGTACTGCGTCCACGGCTGCACCGAGACGATGGCGCCGCGCTCCGACTGCAGGCTCAGCTTGCGCAGGTGGACGTTCTCGTAGTGCTGGGGCGTGTCCGGGCGCAGCTTGAGCACCGCCACGTTGAGCACGTGGCCCGTCACCCGGCAATCCTCGACCAGGATGTCGCGCACCAGGGTCGCTTCGCTGCCCAGCGTCATGACGCTGTGGCCGCGCCGGAATTCGCAGTTGCGCACATGGACGCCGACCACCGGCGGGCTGTCCTTGTCCTGCAGCGCGAACGGTCCCCTGGAGCCCTTGGCGGCGATGCAGTCGTCGGTCACCGAAAAATAACAACCGTCGATCGTCACCCGCTGACAGCTGTCGAGGTCGATCCCGTCGGTGCTCGGCGCCTGCTCGTAATCGTCCGGCACCACGAAGCGCGCATGCTTCACCGTCACGTCCTGACAGCGGTACAGGTGCAGGTTCCAGAACTGCGAATCCTTGAAGGTCACGCCCTCGACCGTCACGCCGCGCGAGCGCTCGATCAGGGCCAGGCGCGCGCGCGGGACGCTGATGTTCGGGAAGTTGCCCGGATCCTTGTAGGCCTTGCGCAGCGTCCAGAACCGATCCCAGATCGGGCGCCCGGCGCCGTCGAGCGTGCCCTCGCCGCTGAGATGGAAACCGTCGCAGCCGTCGGCATTGACCAGCGCCGGGTTGAAGTTCTCGGCGAAGTGGCCCTCGATCCGGGTGCGCCGGACCGGAAAATGCGACAGGTCCGTCGAGCACTTGAGGACCGCCCCCTTGGCCAGGTGCAGGTGGACGCCGGGCTTGAAGAACAACGCCCCACTGACGAAGACGCCGCGCGGCACGACCACCGTCCCGCCGCCGCGCGCGGCCAGCGCATCGATCGTCTGCTGGATGGCGGCGGTGTTGACGGTCTTGTCGTCGGCCACGGCGCCGTAGGCCGTGATGTCGGACCGCTCGGCGCCCGCAGCCAGGGCCGGCGCGGCGCCGGCGCAGAATGGCGCAGCCATGAGCGAGAGCGTCAGGCGCCGGCGAGTGGAATGCGTGTGCGGCATGATCTTGTCTCCTTGCGTGTCATGGTCCCACCAGGCCGGCGGCGCGCGCCGCCTCGTCCAGCGCGTCCCCGACCAGCGCCATGTTCTGGATCGCGGCCAGGCTCCACTGCGCCGAGCCGTTGGTGCCGATGTTCGGCAGCTCGTGGAGCTCGCGCAAGACCGCGACGCCCCCGACCTTTCTAGCCTGCGCGTGCGACTTCATGAAGTTGGACGCGAACAGTTCGCGCCAGGCGCGCACGGCCAGCGCCCGGTCGCGCTCGTGATGCGCGGCGTAGGCGGAGAGGCGCGAGTGCGAATCGGGCTGGGCCCGGCCGCGCGGCTCGCTGCCCAGCAGCGCGATCAACTCTTCCTTCGGTGCGTTGTAGTAGCGACAGTACTCGAGCCAGGCCTTGCGGTAACCGGGTTCGTCGACCAGGGT
Source organism: Massilia timonae CCUG 45783 (assembly GCF_000315425.1). Classification (GTDB taxonomy): domain Bacteria; phylum Pseudomonadota; class Gammaproteobacteria; order Burkholderiales; family Burkholderiaceae_D; genus Telluria; species Telluria timonae. Next base: position 1,114,754 of record NZ_JH992923.1, read on the forward strand.
CAGGAGCTCGGAACTCATCTCGACCACGCCGAACACGCCGTTCAGTTGCGAGATGCGGGCCTGGTCGCCCGGCCCGCTGAACTTGCCCGTCCTGGGATCGTAGGGCGCGCTTGCTGCGAACCAGCGCCGCTCGAGCGCGCCGATGGTGCGCATGCCGTTCACGATCTTGTCGCGCCAGCGGGTGTCGCCCGTGCGCTCCCATTCGGCCAGCCAGGCCGCGACCAGCGAACCCCAGACGGTGCCGAACGAGGCGGCGACCAGCGCCGGCGCATCGGCCGACCTGCCGGCCGACGGCAGCGCGCCTGGCTTGGCGCCCGGACGCAGCTTGCGGCCGATATCGACCTTGTGCAGGTCGGCGTCGGAATCGAGCAGCTCGCGCATCAGGTCGCCCGTGCGTTCGTCGGCGGTGAGGAAGTAATGGATGCGCCGATAGGCGGCGTTCGACACGCGCGGCTGCTTGGACGAATCGGACCAGTGCTGCACGCCATGGCGCGTGCCGAAGCCCTTGAACGGGCCGGCGTGATACACGTCCACTTCGCCCGTATGCCGCGTCATCGCCTCGGCGAACTTGAAGATGTCGGCGCGGCCGGTGCGCAGGTAGCTGTACCACAGCCACAGGTCGGTCGACAGCTCCGAATTGTCCCAGGCATAGCCGCCGATATCGTAGCGCCACATGTGGCGGTCGTTGTCATAGGCGTGCATCACGTCGCCGTACGACCAGAACCCATACCAGCGGTGCTGCTCGACTTCGCGCAGGTACTGGTCCAGCCTGAATGCGAGATGATCCTCGATCAGCCTGCGCGCCGGCGTGCTGCGGTCGACCACGTCCCAGTCGCCGAACACGCCGCAGGCGTGGATGCGGGCCGGCGCCAGCACCAGCCGGGCCGGATTGGCCACCTGCTCGGCCATGCCTGAAAAATCCTGGTGCGAAGGCGTGGCGCCCAGCACCCACAATTGCAGCTCGGTCGTGCGCGCCACACCGGGCGAGGCGTCCCAACCCGGCTCGTAATCCTCATAGGTGATGTTCAGGCCCGCGATCTGTTCTTCGAAGGTGTCCATGCCGTCGGCCGAGCGGTAGGAGCGCATGTCCATCGCCGGGCTTGACGGTGACCAGAGCCAGGCGGTGACGTCGGCCATGGCGGTCGCAGCGTTACGCACGTCCAGCTGGCTGGGCGTGCGCTGCCAGAAGTCCTTGAAGCCGAGCGCCACGCCGCCCGTCGCGCCGCCGGCATACACCAGTCCCTTCGTCCGTGCGCCGGCATTGGCGTCGATCCAGGCATGCCCGCTGCGGGTGCGCTTGCGCAGCACGAAGCCGTCCGGCGTGGGTTGGGTGAGCGAAAAATCGCCCCACTCGGGAATCCAGCGCAGGCCATCCTGCACCGGCTTGGCCATGCCGGACAGTGGCGGCAGCGCCCTGCCGGCGACCTGCGCGTCCTTGTATTCCTGGCCGGGATCGCGCCGCAGGCCGGTCACCGGCCGCACCGCTTCGCCCCACACGCCGACGCCTTCGCCGGCGAAGCGCACGTGGCGGTCGTGGGTCGCGTCGAGCATGGCTACCCGCGCCGTCACGCCGAGTCCTGCGATGAAATCCCGGGCCGGATCGCCGTCATAGATGAAGGAGTGAACGATGCGCACGCTGTCCGAACCGGCATAGAAGTACAGGCGCACCGAGAACGGGAGCCAGTCGCGCCCGGGCGCCGCGCGCGCCGCGTGCACGCCGTCGAGCTTGACGACGGCCCGCACCGGCCCCTCCTGCTCCAGCGTGACGCGCGTGACCTTGCTGGTGAAGAGTTCGCGGCGCACGCTGCCCGCGCCTTCCGGCTCGGCGCCGTCCTGGCGCAGCGCGACCAGGCGCAGGTGCTGCATCGTCACGCGGCCGGCGCGGGTCGCGCGTTCGACCAGGTATTCGCCGCTCGTCGGCACGGTCCACGTCAGTTCGCCTGCACTCACCGTCAGCGCGTCGGCGGACTGCCTGACCGAAACGCCTGCTTTCACCGCGCCGGCGCCCGCTTCCAGATTCCAGCCGGAGGCGGTCACGCCGCCGGCCACCGCATGCGCCGTCCACTTGAGCGAGCCGTCCGGCCAGTAGGCCAGCGGCCACGATTGCAGCGCCGGCCCGTTGCTGCCCAGGGTAAAGCGCAGGGTCTTGTCGGCCGGCAGGCGCAGGGCGCCGCGCGGCCAGGGCACGCCCAGGGTCGCGCCTTCGAAGCGCGCTGGCGGCTGGCCATCGAGCCAGCGCAGCGCGGTGCCTGCGACCGGCTGGCCTTTGCCGCCGACATTCGCGGTCGCGGCCTGGGCATTGATCGGCGCGCCGGGCACGGCGGCCAGCGCGGCCGCCATCTGCACGAAACGCCTGCGGGAAGGGAGGAATGGTGGCAAGCGGCGTCTCCGATATTTCAGTGCGATGGATTATGCGGCCGTGACCAGCGCCTGGGGCTTCCTGACCAGAAATAATCAAGCAATGGATCGATTCATGTGCGAGCGGCCTGCCACTTCACCGCGTCGACGCCGGCGCGCCGGCAAGCGCGCCACGCAGGGCGCCCGCCTGCGCCGTGGCGTCGACGCCGGCGCGCGGTCCGTTCACGCGCACCAGCACGCTGGCGATCCCGGCCTCGGTCGCGACGACCTGACTACCGACGATCTCGGCGCCTTCGATGCCGGAGAACGCAACCTGTGCGCCGCTCGAAGGCACCGTAGTGCCATCGGCGTCGCGCAGGCGCGCGCGCAGGAATACCAGGTCGCCCTCGGCCACAGGCACGCCGAGGTCGTCGAGTTCCAGGGCCAGCGTCGTCGCCTGCCGGGGCGTGCGCACCCGGTGCTCGGCCACGACCCGCCCGCCCGCATAGGCCAGCGCCACGAGTTCGCCGGGCGCGTAGCCGCCGGTGTCGAATTCGAGCGGCGGATGCGCCAGGCGCGGATGGACTGTTGAGGGCGCGCTTCGTTGGCGGCCGATCGGCCTGCCGTTCAGGCGCAGCTCGACTTCCTCGGCATTGCTGAACACACGGACGCGCGGATTCGAGCCAGCCTGCCAATAGCTGGCGATGAAGACCATCGGGCCGCCGCCCCAGCGCGGCGAGCTTTCCTCCCTGCTCCGCTGGGAGCGGAAGAATTCAGCCGCGAACTTCGGCACGCGTTCGATATTCAGGAGGCCCGATTCTTCCAGGTCCGGCGCATAGCCGCGCGCATAATCGAACATCACCCAGTAGCCGTCGGCGAAGGCTGGCGTGGCGGCATTGTCGTCGTGGGCCTCGGCCACGTTGCGGGCCTGCTGCAGCAACCGCGTTTCGCCGCTGCCCAGCGCCTGGCGGCTCGAACGGTCGGCCGGCTTGAGGTCGGCCCAGGCGTCCTGGTTCAGGCCCGCGTTCATCGCATAGTATTCCCAGTCGCCATACTCGGACACGATCAGCGGCTTGGCCGGCGCCCTGTGCTTGCTGCCGATCCTGTGCTGGCGCGCCTGCAGGTAGAGGTCATAGGTCTGCGGCACCCAGCCGGCGGACCAGGCCTGGTCGCCCGGATATTCCTGGTGCACGGTGGCGTGCAGCGCCTGCACCAGCGGGTCCGGCATGCCGGTCTCGTTGAGCGAGCATTCCCAGGCCACGACACTGGGATGGTTGCGGTCGCGCCGGATCAGGTCGGCGCAGGTGCGCACCACCTGGCGCGCGAAGGCCGGGTCGGGATTGTGGAACTGCCAGCCGGGGATGGCCGGCAAGACCAGCAAGCCCAGTTCGTCGGCCGCCGCCATGAAGGCCGGCGACTGCGGATAATGCGACAGGCGCACGAAGTCGAAGCCATAGCGCTTGATCAGCAGCGCATCGCGCGCGTCGGCCTGCGCCGACAGCGCATAGCCGACGTAGGGGTATTCCTGGTGGCGGTTGACGCCGCGCAGGCGCACGGGCTCGCCGTTGAGCAGCAGGCGCCCGTCCTCGAAGGCCAGGCGGCGCACGCCGATGCGGGTCGCGACCATGTCTTCGCTGCCGGCGGCAACGACCCTCGTCTCCAGCCGGTACAGGTTGGGCGAGCGCGGCGACCACAGTCTCGGCGCGCGCAGGGTGAGCGGCAGCGTGACGTGGCGGCGTTCGCCCGCCGCCAGGCGCAGCTGCTGCTCGGCCTGCGCCACCTGCCTGCCGTCCCATGCCAGCGTGTGGCGCACGGTGACCGCCTGCGCGCTCCGCGACGTGTTGCTGACTTCGGCCTTGACCTCGACCCGCGCCTCGTCCCTGGCGACGCGCGGATAGGTCACGAACACCCCGCCGCCGCCCGGCGTGGCCGAGAGCATTTCGTCCGTGACGTGCACGGCCGGCTTGATCACGAGCCGCACGTCGCGGTAGATGCCGCCGTGCTGGATGTAGTCGAGCTGCTTGAGCGGCTTGGGGCCGGTGATCGGGTTGTCCTCGTTATTGGCGCGCACCACGAGCTCGTTCGCCCCCGTATCACGCAGAACGTCGGTCACGTCGAAGGCGAACGGCAGGTAACCGCCCAGGTGCTGTCCCAGGTGGCGGCCGTTCAGCCAGACGTCGGCCACGTTCATCACGCCCTCGAAACGCAGGATGGCGCGCTCGCCCGGCCGCAGCCTGACGTCCAGGCGCTTCCTGTAGAACACCGTGCCCTGCCACGGCGCCGTGGGCACGCGCGGCTCGATGCGCGCCGCGTGCGGGAGGTTCACCTCGGTCCAGGCGCCGTTTGGCACCTGGTCCGCGCTGGCGAGCTGGCCGCCCTCGTCGCGGAAGAACTGCCAGGAGGCGTTCAGGTTCAGCTCCGCCGCCTGTGCCGGCGCGACGGGCGCCATCGTCAGCACGAGCAGGGCCGCACGAGCCGCGCCAAACAAGATCATGGAAATGTTCATCATTCGCGCACCAGGCTGAAGTCGTCGAGGGCGAGCCAATCGCCATCCTTCCCTTCCGAGTAGACGCCGATCTGCACGCTGCCGGTAGTGACCTGGATGCCGGACAGCGTCACCTCGGTCCACTGCGCCAACTTGTCCGGCAGGGAGCGGGCGATCTCTGCGCCGCCGTGGCCCGACGCGTACAGGCGCGCCACGCGCTGGCCGCCGCCGCTTTTCACCCAGGCCCTGAGCGTGTAGCGGCCGTTCGGCAGCGTGACGTTCTGGATCGCGCTGCCCATCGTCTGTCCCGCATGGCGCAGGCTCAAGGCCCAGCGCCCGGTGCGACCATCGGGCGCGTTCATGAACGGCGCATCGCCCTTGATGCTGGTCCAGCTGCTGATCCATCCGGCGACGCTCGTCTGGCGCACCCTGTCCGCCTCGAAGCCGGGGTTGAGCAGGTAATTATTGCCTTTGCCGACGGCCCAGGCGCCGCGCGCGGCGTCCAGCGTGAATTCGCTGAGCGAGTTGAAGCGCGGCGCCGTGCCCTCGAACGACAGCGGCGCCCAGACATGGTAGCCAAGCCCGTTCCCGGCAAAATTGCTCCAGCGGTCACCCGCATACAGGACCGTGGCGCCGGCGCTGCCCTGGACCGGGATGAAGAAGCCGTTCTGCGACACGTGAGAAAAATCCGCCTCGGTGCCCTCGATGATCCGCTCCGGCGTATACGGGCCGGTGATGTTCGGCGACGTCATGTAGAAGCTGCGCGAGGCGTTCCAGCCGTGCAGGTCGGACGAGCAGAAATAGTACAGGCCCCGGTGCTTGAACATCGCATTGCCTTCGCGCCCGCCGGCCGGCGCGCTGTGGATGTTCGTGGCCGCGTCGACCTGCAGGAAGTCGGACGGCCGCAGCGGCGCCACGTACAACTGGCGCCGGTCGCCGTTGCTGCTGAAGATCAGGTAAGGCTGGCCATCGTCGTCGGTGAACACGGTCTGGTCGCCCGAGGTCGGAGTGGCGACGTTCTCGATGCTCGCCTGCAGGCGTGCGAACACGAAGGGGCCGTTGGGACTGTCGCTGGTGGCGAACAGCACGCCGCCGCCCGTGCCCTTGCTGCTGTACTGGGTGACCAGCACGTACTTGCCGGTCGCCTTGTGGTACACCACGCCCATGCGTCCCAGCCAGGCCTTCGGATCGTGCAGCGCGCCCAGGCCCTGCGGCGTGAGAACGTCGCCTTCGAAGGTCCAGTTCACCAGGTCGGTCGACGAATAGGCGGTGACCGCGCTGAAGTGCGGCTGAGCGAACGCCTGTCCGGGCGCGTCGGCGTAGCGCACCGCTTCGGCATACTTCACGCCATACCAGTAGTACTTCGCGCCGACCTTGAGCATGCCGCCGCCCTGCGAGTAGATCGGCGTGCCGGCGCTGTCCTTCCAGAAGACGCCATTACGGATGGTGGTTTCGGCGGCGACTGCCTGGTGCGTCGCGCCAGCAAGGGCCAGGCAGGCGATCCAGCCGCTGCGGCGGAAATGCTCGATCATCGGTTCTCCAGTGTGGCGCCCGACGCGCCGGGCATGCGGGCCTTCCCGCTCCGTCCGGCAGTATAAGAGCCACCTGCCGCCTGCGGCGACGATCCTCCGATCAACATGCTGAGCAATCCTCCGCTTGCCGTTCGGGCCTGGGACACACCGCCCATAATGACAGTCTGTCCATCCTGTACGGAACCCGACCCAGCATGCATCGTCTCGTCTCATCGATCATCGCATTCGCGGCCACCGCCCTGTTCCCGGTGCAGGCGCAGGACGTGGCGCCCGCGCCCGCGCTCGAGGGTTTCACCGCCGACCCGTCGATCCGGGTGTTCGGCGACACGTATTATCTTTACCCGACGTCCGACAAGCCGAACTGGATGACCACCGACTTCTCGGTCTGGTCCTCGAAGGACCTCGTCAAGTGGAAGAAGGAGCGGATGGTGCTGGACGTCGCCAACGATGTGAAGTGGGCGAATATCAAGGCCTGGGCGCCCGACGCCATCGAGCGCAACGGCACGTATTATTTCTACTTCAGCGCCGACCACAAGATCGGCGTGGCCACCGCCAAATCGCCGCGCGGACCGTTCGTCGACGCCCTCGGCGCGCCGCTGCTGGTGCGCACCAGCACGATGACGACGAATACGATCGATCCCTACCCCTTCATCGACGACGACGGCCAGGCCTATCTGTACTGGGGCAACGGCATCGAGGCCAACGCCTACAAGCTCAAGCCGGACATGGTCAGCGTCGAAGGCGAGGTGCATCGCATCCCGATGAAGGATTTCCGCGAAGGCGTGGTGGTGTTCAAGCGCCAGGGCAAGTATTACTTCATGTGGTCGATCGACGACGCGCGCAGCCCACATTACCGGGTCGGCTGGGGCACGGCGGATTCGCCATTGGGACCGGTGAAAGCGGCGACGAAGAACTTCATCGTCCTGCAAAAGAACGGCGCGGCGGTCGGCACCGCCCACCACAGCGTGGTCCAGGTGCCCGGCACCGACCGCTGGTATGTGGCCTACCACCGCCATGCCATCCCGGACGGCAACGGCTACCAGCGCCAGACCGTGCTGGCGAAGATGAGCTTCGACGCCGACGGCAACATCCTGCCGATGGACCCGATGCAACCGGCCTTCCAGCCTGGCGATGTCGGCGAGCCGATCGTCGACGGCAAGGGCTTGAACGGCGGCGTGTCCGCGGGCCGCCCCAACTACCTGCTCGCCCACTTCACCAGCGAGACCGCCGACGGCGAGCAGATCCACTTTGCCACCAGCCAGGACGGCTATCTTTGGTCCGACCTGAACGGCTCGAAGCCCATCCTGCGCAGCACGACGGGCGAACAGGGCGTGCGCGATCCGGCGATCGTGCGCTCGCCGCGGGGCGACAAGTTCTGGATTCTCGCCACCGATCTGCGCATCGCCAACGGCAAGGGCTGGCAAGCCGCCATGCACAAGGGCAGCACGAAACTGATGATCTGGGAATCGACCAACCTGGTCGACTGGTCGGCGCCGCGCCTGGTGGACGTGGCCGGCGCCATTCCCGATGCCGGCTGCGCCTGGGCGCCCGAAGCCATCTACGACGAGCGCAGCGGCGACTACCTCGTCTACTGGGCCACGATTTCGCCGGCCAACGGCGTCACCAAGCCGCGCATCTATTATTCACGCACGCGCGACTTCGTCCGCTTCACGCCGGCCACGCTGTATATCGACCGTCCCGGCGCGCATGGGCTGATCGACACCCAGATCGTCAAGATCGACGATCCGCGCTCACGGTATCGCTACGTCCGCGCTTCCGGCGATGGCCAGCTGACGCTGGAGGGCGCCAATGAACTCCTGGGCCAGTGGGACATCCTGGGCGACCTGCGGCCGCTCGGCCTGACCGGCAAGGACGTCGAAGGGCCGATCCTGTTCAGGGTCGCGCAGAGCGGCGAATGGGCCATGTGGGTCGACCAGTACGCGCGCAAGGCCGGCTACCTGGCGCTGACCAGCGACGACCTGACGCGGCCAGAGCGCTTGCGGCGCGCGGACCCGGCCAGGATCGACCATGGCCACAGCAAGAAGCGCCACGGCGCTATCCTGAATATCAGCAGCGACGAATACCGGCGCCTCATGGCCCGCTGGCCTGTTGCCGCGCCACGCACAGCGAGCCCGCCATGATGCGCCACCTGCCGCCCGCCCTCCTCTTCTGCATCGCCGCCGGCGCACATGCCGCCAACCCGATCGTGACCGACATCTTCACCGCCGACCCGGCCGTGGTGGTCGACGGCAAGCGCCTCTACCTGTACACGGGCCGCGACGAAGCCAGTCCGGGCGAGACGACCTACAGGATGAACGAGTGGCGCGTGTTCTCGACCTGCGATATGCGCAACTGGACCGATCACGGCGTCGCCGCCATGGTCAAGACCTTCGCCTGGGCCAAGGCCGATGCGTTTGCCGCCGACGTCGTCAGGCACAAGGGAAAATATTACCTGTATGCGCCGGTCAAGCACGCCACGATCCCCGGCTTCGCGATCGGCGTCGGCGTGTCGGACACGCCCACCGGACCGTTCAGGGATGCGCGCGGCTCGGCCCTGGTGACCAACGACATGACGCGCGAAACGCCGAACGGCTGGGACGACATCGACCCGGCCGTGTTCGTGGACGACGACGGCCAGGCCTATATGTACTTCGGAAACAAGGTGCTCAAGTACGTCAGGCTCAAGCCGAACATGATCGAGCTCGATGGCACGATCCGGACCGTGGGCCTGTTCAATTTCGAAGAAGCGCCCTGGCTGCACAAGCGCGACGGGGTGTACTACCTGAGCTATGCGAGCGGCCTGCCCGAGGTGATCGCCTATGCGACGGGCCCGAGCCCGACCGGCCCCTGGACCTATCGCGGCGTGATCATGGACAAGAACAAGGTGACGCACACGATCCACCAGGCGTTCGCCGACTTCAACGGCAAATCCTATGTGTTCTACCATAACGAGATGGTATCGAACGCCGATTACCGCCGTTCGGTCGCGGTCGAGGAATTCAGCTACGGGAAGGACGGCGCGATTCCCCGCATCGCCCAGACCCGCGCCGGCCCGGCGGCCAATCCGGCGCCGGGCTGCAACAACTAGATCACACTCCGACCATCGAAACGGCCTTGGTGTTGAGGTAGGATTCCAGCGCCTCCGGACCGCCTTCGGAACCGTAGCCCGAATCCTTGACGCCGCCGAACGGCAGTTCGGCGCTTGGCGTGGCCGGCTGGTTGATCCACAGCATGCCGACTTCGACGCGGTTCATCAGGAGCTGGGCGTTCTTGATCGAGCTGGTGAAGGCATAGCCGGCCAGGCCGTACGGCAGGCGGTTGGCCTCCTGGATCGCATCCTCGAGGCTGTCGAAGCCGCGGATCGCCGCCACCGGGCCGAACGGCTCGTCGTTGAACACGCTCGCCTCCAGGGGCACGTCGGCCAGGATGGTCGGCGCGAAGAAGTTGCCGGCGTCGCCGACGCGCGCGCCGCCGGTGGCGACCACCGCGCCCTTGGCGCGCGCGTCGTCCACCAGCTGCGACATCGCGGTCAGGCGGCGTGGATTGGCCAGCGGCCCGAGCGTGGTGCCTTCCTGCAGGCCGTCACCGAGCTTGAGGCTTTCGGCATGCTTGACCAGCGCGCGGGTAAACTCGTCCTTGACCGCGTTGTGCACCAGGAAGCGGGTCGGCGAGATGCACACCTGGCCCGCATTGCGGAACTTGGCGCCGCCGGCGGCCTTGACGGCCAGCGCGACGTCGGCGTCGGCCGCGACGATCACCGGCGCATGGCCGCCCAATTCCATGGTCACGCGCTTCATGTGGGCGCCCGCCAGGGCGGCCAGCTGCTTGCCGACCGGGGTCGAGCCGGTGAAGGTGACCTTGCGGATGACCGGGTGCGGGATCAGGTAGCCGGAGATTTCGGCCGGGTCGCCGAACACCAGGCCGACCACGCCCGGCGGCACGCCGGCGTCGACGAAGCACTGGAACAGCGCGGCCGGCGACGCCGGGGTTTCTTCCGGCGCCTTGCACAGGAAGGAGCAGCCGGTGGCCAGCGCCGCGGCCAGCTTGCGCACGACCTGGTTGATCGGGAAGTTCCACGGCGTGAAGGCGGCGACCGGGCCGACCGGTTCCTTCAGCACCAACTGCTGGGCGGCCGGATTGCGCGATGGGACGATGCGGCCATACACGCGCATGCCTTCTGCGGCGAACCAGTCGATGATCTCGGCGCCGGCCAAGGCTTCCATCTTCGCTTCGGCCAGCGGCTTGCCCTGTTCCTGGGTCAGGAGGCGCGCGATGTCGCCGGCGCGCTCGCGCAGCAGGTTGGCGGCGCGGCGCATGGTGGCGGCGCGCTCGGCGGCGGGAACGAAGCGCCAGGCCTCGAAACCTTTCTGGGCGGCGGCCAGCGCGCGGTCCAGGTCGGCGATGGCGGCATGGGCCACGTTGCCGATCGGCTGTCCGGTGGCCGGGTTGACCACGGGAATGGTCTTGCCGCCGGTGGCGTCGACCCATTCGTTGGCGATCAGGAGGCGGATGTCGGGATAGCTGGAGGTCGTCATGAGCATCAAGGTCCGGTTGGTAAAGCGTTCATGATAGTCCTTTTCGCGAAGGTTGGCCGAGAGCGCCACGATATGGCCGCTCACGCCCGGCCCTTGCCGGCCACGGTCCTGTCCAGGACAGCGCGTATCGTGCGCCCGGTCGATATTTGTGGCCAGGTGACATAGAATCACCCGGCATTCGTACCTGATTCAGATGTCCACGGAAAGTGCACACCTGCGCCCGCTGGACCGCGGAGTACCTGCCATGCTCATCCCCCAAGCCCGCGTCGCCCCCGCCGCGAACCAGGAGGCGCCGGCGGTCCTGCTGGTCAATGACGACCCGGGCGCGCTGTTCGCCCTGCGCAGCGTGCTTGGCGACCTCGACGCCGACCTCGTCACCGCCAGCTCCGGCGAACAGGCCCTGCTGCGCCTGCTCAAGCAGGATTTCTGCGTCATCCTCATGGACGTCAAGATGGCCGGCCTGGACGGCTTCGAGACCGCGCGCCTGGTGCGTGCCCGGCCGCGCTCGCGCGCCACGCCGATCGTGTTCCTGACTTCGCACCGCGCGAGCGACCTCGATCGCAGCCGCGGCTTCGAGGTCGGCGCGAGCGACTACGTGTTCATGCCGGTGGCGCCCGAAGTGCTCAAGGCGAAGGTTCAGGCTTTCCTCGATGGCGCGCCCGAGCGGCGCCCCGTGCGCGCCCTGGCGCCCGGGGCGCACGGCGAGGCGCCGGACGCCGGCATCGAACGCCTGATCCTCGAGCACGCGGGCGACTACGTCGCGCTGCTCGACCCTGCCGGGGCCTGGCTGTACACCAGCCCCAGCTACCGCGCCGAGTTCGGCGCCGCCGTCGGCCCCGGCGCGCGCTACCTGGAGATCGTGCAGGTGGACGATCGCGAGCGGGTGCGCGCCCTGGTCGAGCACCCGCCCGCCGGCGAATCCCACTGGCGCCTGCAGTACCGCGTGCTGGGCCGCAGCGAGCGGTATTTCGAATCCGACGCCAGCCTGATCCGCGCGCCGAACGGCGCCGTCTCGCAACTGGTGCTGATCTCGCGCGACATCACCGAGCGCAAGGAAATGGAGGCCTACGTGCTGCACCAGTCCTTCCACGACAGCCTGACCGGCCTGCCGAACCGGCTCTTGCTGCTCGACCGCCTGGGCCAGGCCACGGCCCAGCGCGAACGCCAGCGCGCCCAGGTCGCGGTGCTGTTTCTCGACCTCGACCATTTCAAGGAAGTCAACGACACCCTCGGCCACGCCGCCGGCGACCGCCTGCTGCAGGTGGTGGCCGAGCGCCTGGCCGCCAGCGTGCGCGAGGGCGATACGGTGGCGCGGGTCGGCGGCGACGAGTTCGTGGTGATGCTGGTCGAGCTGCACCAGCTGGCCGACGCAGCGCTGGTGGCCGAGAAGATCATCTCCGCCGTCTCGGAAGCCTGCCAGATCGAGGGCAGCGAGCTGCACATCGTGCCCAGCATCGGGATGGCCATCTTTCCCGGCGACGGCGGCGACCCCGACACGCTGCTGCGCAACGCCGACATCGCGATGTACCACGCCAAGCGCGACGGCGGCGCCCACTACTGCTTCTTCACGGCGCAGATGCAGGAGGTGGCCAGCCACCGCCTGGCGCTCGGCAGCGCGCTGCAGCGCGCGATCCGCAACGACGAGTTCGTGATGCACTACCAGCCGAAGGTGCAGGCCGCCAGCGGCGCCATCATCGGCTTCGAGGCCCTGATCCGCTGGCCGCAGGCCGACGGGGCCACGATCTCGCCCAGCCAGTTCATCCCGATCGCCGAGGAAACCGGGCGCATCGACCCGATCGGCGCCTGGGCGATCCGCCAGGTGGCGGCCGAGCTGCAGCGCTGGACCGGGCTCGGCTTCGCCGACGTCCCGATCGCGGTCAATGTCTCGGCGCTGCAGTTCCGGCGCGAGGACGTAGCGCGCTGCCTGGGCGCCGCGGTGGACGCGGCGCGCATCGAGCCGGCCATGCTCGAGGTCGAGCTGACCGAATCGGGCGTGATGAGCAACCCGGCCCAGGCGATCGAGACCCTGCACCAGATCCACGCGCTGGGCATGACGATCGCGATCGACGACTTCGGCACCGGCTACTCTTCGCTCGCCTACCTGAAGCGCTTTCCGATCGACAAGCTCAAGATCGACGCCTCCTTCGTGCGCGACATCGCCACCGACCCCAGCGACGCCGCGATCGTGCTGGCCATCATCGGCCTGGCCCACGTGCTCGAGCTGACCGTGATCGCCGAAGGGGTCGAAACCCGGGAACAGGTGGACTTCCTGGTCGCCCACGGCTGCGACGAATTGCAGGGGAACTACTTCAGCGCCGCGGTTTCCAACGAAGATGCGGTCGGCCTGCTCAGGCGCGGACCGTTCCGCATCGAGGCCACCGGGGAACACGATGACAACCGAGCAGGCGGCGCCTGAGCGCCGCGTCAAGGCGCGTCGCACGCCGGGCCGGCGTGCGCTCGACGCCGCCGCCCACGAACGCCGCGGCGGGCGCGCCGGGGCCGGCATCGGCATCAGCGCGCCCGACGGCGCGGGCGGCGCGCCGTCCCAGGCGCTGCTGCTGGACGCGCTGATGGCCTTGCGCGCGGGCGACTTCAGCGTGCGCCTGCCGCACGACTGGACCGGCATCGACGGCAAGATCGCCGACGCCGTCAACGACATCGTCGCCACCCACGGCAAGCTGGCCGGCGCGGTCGAGCAGGTGTCGGTGGCGGTCGGTATCGAGGGCCGCCTGGGCCAGCGCATGATGCTCGACAAGACCGACGGCGCCTGGGGCGACGAGGTCGACGCCATCAATTCGATGATCGACAACCTGGTGCAGCCGGTGCGCGAGGTCGGCCGGGTGATCGGCGCCGTCGCGCGCGGCGTGCTCACCGAGAGCATGCTGCTCGAGATCGAAGGCCGTCCGCTGCGCGGCGAATTCCTCAGGAACGCCAATACGATCAACACCATGCTCGACCAGCTCAACAATTTCTCGAGCGAGGTGTCGCGGGTGGCGCGCGAAGTCGGCACCGACGGCAAGCTGGGCGGCCAGGCCCAGGTCGAGGGCGCCTCGGGCGTGTGGCGCGACCTCACCGACAACGTCAACCGCATGGCCAGCAACCTCACCGGCCAGGTGCGCAATATCGCCGAAGTGACCACCGCCGTGGCCGAGGGCGACCTGTCGCGCAAGATCACGGTCGACGTCAGCGGCGAGATCCTGCGCCTGAAGGACACCATCAACCTGATGGTGGACCAGCTGAACGGCTTCGCGGGTGAAGTCACGCGGGTGGCGCGCGAGGTCGGCCTTGAAGGCAAGCTGGGGGGCCAGGCCGAGGTCAAGGACGTGGGCGGCGTATGGAAAGACCTGACCGACAGCGTCAACGCCATGGCCAGCAACGTCACCGGCCAGGTGCGCAACATCGCCGAGGTGACCACCGCCGTGGCGCGCGGCGACCTGTCGCGCAAGATCACAACCGACGCCCGCGGCGAGGTGCTCGAGCTGAAGAACACGGTCAACATCATGGTCGACCAGCTCAACGCCTTTTGCAGCGAGGTGACGCGGGTGGCGCGCGAGGTCGGCACCGAGGGCAAACTGGGCGGCCAGGCCGAGGTGAAGGACGTGTCGGGCGTGTGGAAGGACCTGACCGACAGCGTCAACGCCATGGCCGGCAACCTGACGGTGCAGCTGCGCGACGTGTCGAAGGTCGCCACGGCGATCGCCAACGGCGACCTGGGACGCAAGATCACGGTCGAGGTCCAGGGCGAGATCCTGCAGATCAAGGACGTCATCAACGTGATGGTCGACCAGCTCAAGAGCTTCTCGGGCGAGGTCACGCGGGTGGCGGTCGAAGTCGGCACCGAGGGCCGGCTCGGCGGCCAGGCCGAGGTCGAGGGCGTGTCGGGCGTATGGAAGAACCTGACCGACAGCGTCAACCTGATGGCCAGCAATCTCACCGACCAGGTGCGCAACATCGCCACCGTCACCACCGCGGTGGCCAACGGCGACCTGTCGAAGACCATCACGGTCGACGTCCATGGCGAAGTGCTGCAGCTCAAGCAGACCATCAACACCATGGTCGACCAATTGCGCGGCTTCGCCGGCGAAGTCACGCGGGTGGCGCGCGAGGTCGGCACCGAGGGGCGCCTGGGCGGCCAGGCCTACGTGCCGGCGGTGGCCGGCGTGTGGAAGGACCTCACCGACAACGTGAACCTGATGGCCAGCAACCTGACCGGCCAGGTGCGCAATATCGCCACCGTCACCACGGCGGTGGCCAACGGCGACCTGTCGCGCAAGATCACGGTGGACGTGCAGGGCGAGATCCTGGAGCTGAAAAACACCGTCAACATCATGGTCGACCAGCTCAACGCCTTCTGCGCCGAAGTCACGCGCGTCGCGCGCGAGGTGGGCACCGAGGGCCGGCTGGGCGGCCAGGCCCAGGTCAAGGGCGTGTCGGGCGTGTGGAAGGACCTGACCGACAGCGTCAACCTGATGGCCGCCAACCTGACCGACCAGGTGCGCGGCATGGCCAAGGTGGTGACCGGGGTCGCCGTCGGCAACCTGAAGCAGAAGATGGTGGTGCCGGCCAAGGGCGAGGTGGCGGCGCTGGCCGACACCATCAACGACATGGTCGACACGCTGGCCACCTTCAGCGACCAGGTGACGCGGGTGGCGCGCGAGGTGGGCGTCGAGGGCCGCCTGGGCGGCCAGGCGACCGTGCCCGGCGCCGCCGGCAGCTGGCGCGACCTGGTCGACAACGTCAACGAGCTGGCCGCCAACCTGTCGACCCAGGTGCGCGCGATCGGCGAAGTGGCGACCGCCGTCACCAAGGGCGACCTCGGGCGCTCGATCGCGGTGGCGGCGCGCGGCGAGGTGGCCGACCTGAAGGACAACGTCAACCAGATGATCCGCAACCTCAAGCAGACCACCGAGCGCAACACCGAGCAGGACTGGCTCAAGACCAACCTGGCGCGCCTGAACCGCATGCTGCAGGGCCAGCGCGACATCATGACGGTCTCGCGCATGCTGCTGTCGGAGCTCGCGCCGCTGGTCGCGGCCCAGCACGCGGTGCTGTACCTGATGCAGGCGCCGCGCCACGGCAAGGCGGCGCCGGGCGCCGCAGGTTCCACTCCCATGCTCACCCTGATGGCCAGCTTCGGCTACCAGGAGCGCAAGAACCTGTCGCGCGAGTGGCGCGTCGGCGAAGGCCTGGTGGGCCAGGCCGCCTTCGAGAAGCAGCGCATCCTGGTCGCCAACCTGCCTGACGACTACATTCAGATCGTGTCCGGGCTGGGCCAGGCCAGCCCGCGCAATATCGTGCTGCTGCCGATCCTGTTCGAGGGCCAGGTGAAGGCGGTGATCGAGCTGGCCTCGTTCGAGGCGTTTCAGGCGATCCACCTGAACTTCCTGGACCAGCTGTCGGACGGCCTGGGCATCGTGTTCAATTCGATCGAGACGGCGTCCGGCACCGAAATGCTGCTGCGCCAGCAGGCGCAGAAGCTCGAAAACGAATTCAAGTCGCAGCAGACCGAACTCAAGGACATCAACGCCGAGCTGGAACGCAAGGCGCACCAGCTGGCCGACCAGAATACCGAGGTCGAAGCCAAGAACCGCCAGATCGAGGAAGCCCGCCGCAGCCTGCAAGAGAAGGCCGAGCAGCTGTCGCTGACCTCGCGCTACAAGTCCGAATTTCTGGCCAATATGTCACACGAGCTCAGGTCGCCCCTGAACAGCCTGCTCCTGCTGGCCGAGCAGCTGCGCCTGAACCGCGAGCGCAACCTGAGCGACAGGCAGATCGAGATGGTGAAGGTGATGTATTCGTCGGGCCGCGACCTGCTGAACGTGATCAACGACATCCTCGACCTGTCGAAGATCGAGGCCGGCAGCGTCGCGCTCGACCTCACCGACGTCGCGCCGGCCGCGCTGGCGGCCGACCTGGAGAAAAGCATGCGTTACCAGTTCGAGGCCAAGGGGCTGGCGTTCCGGATCGACTTCGCGCCCGACCTGCCGCCGCTGCTGCGCACCGACGGCCAGCGCGTCAAGCAGTTGCTGACCAACCTGTTGTCCAACGCCCTGAAGTTCACCTCGAAGGGCGGCGTGACGCTGGCGGCGCGCATCGCCGGCAGCGGCTGGACGCGCGACCAGCCGGCGCTGGAACATGCGCCGCGGGTGGTGGCCTTCAGCGTCACCGACACCGGCATCGGCATCCCGCTGGACAAGCGCCAGATGATCTTCGAGGCCTTCCAGCAGGCCGACGCCAGCACCTCGCGGCGCTACGGCGGCACCGGCCTGGGCCTGGCGATCAGCCGCGAGATCGCGCGCCTGCTCGACGGCGAACTGAGCGTGGAGAGCGAGGAAGGCGTGGGCAGCACCTTAACCTTCTTCCTGCCGCAGCAGGCCCCGGGGACCGCTGCGCCGGATGGCGACGCCATCCGCCAGCGCCTGAACCATCGCATGCGCAATGGCGGCAACGGCAACAACAGCGCGCCCGCCGGCCAGGCCAACGGCGCCTCCGCCGCAGCGTTCCCGCATGCGCCGGCGCCTCAGAGCGCCCCGCTGCTGCTGGTGATCGAGGACGACCCGGTGTTCGCGCGCACGCTGCAGGACATGGCGCGCGAGCGCGGCTTCGACACGCTGGTCGCGGACAACGGCGAGGACGGCTTCATGCTGGCCCAGCGCAACCGGCCGGATGCGATCACGCTCGACCTCGAGCTGCCCGACACCGACGGCTGGGACGTCGCCGACCGCCTCAAGGCCGACCACGCGACGCGCGCCATTCCGGTGCACGTGATCTCGGTGCGCGACCGGCCCGGACGCGGCGCACGGCACGGCGTGGCCAGCTACACCACCAAGCCGGCCGACCTGGCGACGCTGGCCCAGGTGTTCGCCGACCTGACCGCCCAGCTGGCGCCGCCGATCCGGGTCCTGCTGCTGGTCGCCGACAACCGCGCCCGCCGGGAGGCGATCAGCCAGGTGCTGGCCGGGCCAGGACGGGCGCTCGACCTGGTCGCCGACGCCGCGGCGGCGCTGGCCGCGCTGGAGCGGCATGCCTATCAGGGCATCGTGATCGACGTCGACCTGGCTGGCGCGAACGGCATGGATTTGCTGCGCAAGATGCGCGGCGATCCGGTCCTGGCGCACATCCCGGCCGTGCTGTACGCCGAGCGCGTGCTCGATCCCGCCACGCTCGAGCAGGTAGCCGAGCTGGATGCGGCGGTGCTCGGCCATGACGGACAGTCGCTGGCCGAGAAGACGGCAGCGGTATCCGCCTTCCTGGAACGGATCAGGGAAGACGTCGAGGCTTCCGCACCCGACCCGGCCGCACGCCCGGAGGCCGCCGAGATCCTGCACGGCAAGTGCGCGCTGATCGTCGACGACGACGTGCGCAACCTGTTCGCGCTGACCGGGATGCTCGAGAACGCCGGCATGATGGTCAATGCGGTCGAATCGGGCAAGGAGGCGCTCAGGCAGCTCGACATCCATCCCGGCATCGACATCGTCCTCATGGACATCATGATGCCGGACCTGGACGGTTACGAGACCACGCGCCGGATTCGCGCCGATCCCCGCTTCGCCCACCTGCCCATCATTGCCCTCACGGCCAAGGCGATGCTGGAGGATCGCGCCAAGTGCCTGGCGGCGGGGGCGTCGGATTATGCGTCGAAGCCGGTGGATAGCGGGCAGTTGCTGGCGCAGCTGGGGGTGTGGCTGGATCGGCAGGCGGTGGACCGGGAGTAGGCAGTCTTTCGAACCCGCGTCCCCTGGTGCTGGCGGTCCCGGCAGCTGCGCGCCGTCAACCCGGGAATCCGAAAGCCGGCTATGCTCTTCCGACTATCAAGTCGGTCGGCCGTTCGAACGCATTGGGATCCTGGTGAGCAACCATGCCGAAGCTTATTCCTGGGGCAGCATTCATGTTGATGTTCGGCCTGGGCGCCGTGGGCGCCATCGAATCGCGGTACACCACCGTCCTGGACAATTTTGCAGCTGGCAACAAGGCAGATAAGGACACCATCAGGATGCGCATTACCATCGCAGGCGACGCGCAGCAGCCCGAGCGGAACGTGCGTATCGGCGATATCCTGTTATGTTCCCGCTCGGCATGCTACCGGGCCCGCACTTCCGGTATCGTCGCTGTCGAAAGCACATCCCGAGGCGTTGCCGAAGTCGTGGCCGATGTGAAACTACCGTTTACAACAGTGACGGATATCTATTTCACCGATGTGGCAGGGATGTCGACCGTCCAAGGCCACCTGAAACTGGAGACGCCGCTCGCGGTCGAAAAAGGATTCCAGGGGCTCGAGCTCATGATCGCCGTGCGCAGGCTGGCATGGCCCGGGCGAACGCGGTATGTTCCGACCGCGGCCGCCAGCATGTATTTCCATCCCGAAGGCCATGTAGTGCGTTACCTGCCGACCGTGCGCACAGTGGCCGCATTACCCTTTGGCGCAACCTTGATCATTCCCGCCGGCGCGCTCGCCAAGCTACAGGTCTTCCATATCGGTGTCAGTGATACTGGCGATGTCTTTCCGATGATAGATATTTATCCGTATATAAAGCTACGCAAGGCAGCGACTGTCCAGGCCATGGCGTTTGCGGGACGCAGTTCCCGCCGTGGTCAGATGGTAGTCCCGGCAGCGATGGGCCCGGCCGAAGGGATGGCCATCCCGGCCCAGCTTGACGCAAGCAGGACGGCAAGGATTTCCCTGATGCAAACCATGTTGGTCAGACCCGGGGCGCTGGAAGGGTTTTAAGCAGCCCGGAATATCGCTGTGGCAACGCGATCGACGCGGCACTGGCGGCGCCGGCGCGCTACCGGATCATCATGGGCACGCGCAGGGAACGCCTGCCGGCATGCCCAATGTCTCGGCGGTCGCGATCGTCATCGATACCGGCAGCCCGAACGAGAACGGCACCATCGACACCAGGCTCCGATAGCTCACCGGATCGCAGTCATCCGCGCTGGCTGTCTGGCATACGCGCACGCGCACCAGCCGTATGCAGCCTTCACTGTAAGGATCGCCGAGACAGTTCGCAAAATTGGCGGCCGGGCTTGCGGGCAGCGATCCGGATGGAATTGCCACCATGGTCATCACCCCACCGCTGCGCTGAATCCACATGTAGTCGATGATGATGTGCGTGTCGGTGACCGGCTGTGCGAACAGCAGGAATCCTGGCGAGTCGCGGAAGATGGCGCGCTGACGTACCGCTTGCATGGCTGCGGCATTGCTGAAGTCGGTATTCGTCGCAAGCGCGGCCGCACGACGCGTCACCTCCTGCAGTGTATTGATGACGTACATCGCGCGCGACATTTCGACCATACCGAAGAACAGCAGAAAGAAGACGATGCTCACGACCGAGAACTCGACGGCAGCAACGCCCTGCTGCTTCCTGCTGCGCGTCGGCCTCGTGCGGCGCTGCTCAATTACCCGCATAGCGCACCGTGACGTCTGCGGTCAGGAGCAGCCCGTCTTCGCCGAAGAGCGGGGCGGTGACGAATCCAAAGATATCGTCACGAACACGTATCTGGACGGCCACACGTACCGTGGATGGAATGCTCAATCCACCACAGATCAGACCATCACACAGGACCGACGGCGTCACCCCGACCAGGCCGGGCCTGATCTCATCGAGCTCGGCGTTGACAATCGCCTTCGCGAGCGCCGCAACGGCGGGTTCCGCGCCGCCAGTGGAATCCTGAATTTCCATGCGGGTTGCCTGGGACATGAATCGTGCGCCGTCGTGGGCCGCCTTTTCAGCCACACTGTAGTACCAGAATATTCTTGCCATAAAAAGGGGAACCGCCAGGAACAGGATCAACACTGGAAGGATGATCGCCGCCTCGACAGCGACGCTGCCGGTCTGCGCACGCCGTGCGCCTCGGTTGAATCGTGCTTTCATGGATAAAGCCTCACTCGCGTACGTAACGTCTGTTCATCCGCCAGGCCGGCGAACTCGGCGTACAGATGGGTATCGTCGGCCTTCACGGTCATGAAGAATCTGCCGATTCCCTTCACCGTCGCACGCCCCCCCGATACGGGACACGAGAGCAAGGGAATATTGAGCACCCGCCGGTCGCGCACGCCAGCGTTGACGGGAGCCAGACCATACGTCGCGCCGCCGGCCGTATAAGGGGGCGATGACGGATAACTGGACTTGGCGGTTGGCTCGCCTGGGGTGTACAGGTCTTTCCAGCTCGATGTGGGGAAGGCGGCGTAGCCTCCTGACGGCATGGGATCGGCAAACCGGACTGCCCTGGCATAAGACCAGAGCGGGCCATACTGCGCGCCACTCGTCCCGGCCGGCGATGGATAAGGCCCCGCCACGGTCCAGCGCTTGTGATTGTCGTGGTCCTCATACAATACCGACGCCTGGGCCTGTGGTGTGGTCGTCATCCACGGCACGCTGCCATCATTGAACTTGTAAGGTTTGATGTTCCTGTCGGGCGGCGCGGTGCTGGGGGTGCATGGCGCGGTATATTCATCGAAGCGCGAATTGAATTGTTGGTAGTATTCGCTGAGGGCGAATGGCGACTGCACCGAGACCTTTCCTCCCGATATGCGCGCCATCCCCATCATCCCGGTGCAGACGGACGGCGCGACCGTATTGAAGTCGGCCGCCGCCGACGACGCGGCGCCGGGGCCGACGAACGGATGGATCAGGAAGGTCTGCCCTGCACCCGCCGATTCGGGGTTCAGTTGCATGAGGTCATAGCCGACACCGCGCCGAAAACCGTATTCTTCCAGCTCGCCATTCCGGTTACGCTTCTCATCATCGTGCATTGCACATATCCCGAATGGCATGACGCCGATCGCAGTCGGGCCAGCCACGGCACGTGCGCTTGTCGAGGTCACGGTATCGCCGGACGCGACAACTGGCAGAAACAGGGTCTCCACTTGCCCGTAATCCGGATCCAGTCCCGCGGTATCGATGCGGACGTACAGAAGGCCGTTGGGTGCGCTTCTCGCCGCTGCCTCGCCACTCGTGAGCCATGGACCATCAGGTGAAGCCCCGAATCTGATGGCGTCGTCGGACCAGTCCATCGCTGCCGCCAGGTAGCCATAACTGGGGCCGCCGTACATGACGGGTATCGCAAACAGCGAGGCTGCCTTCTGTGCCGCCTTGGTCAGGCCAGCTCTGGTGCCGTCCAGCTCGATCGCGGCGCTCACCGCAGCGGCGTCGGCGGCGCTCTGGAGTTCCATCTTCCGGTTGTAAACGCGGGATAGGTCCAGTGCCAGGCTGCAGAACCCGCATATGATGATGATGGCTGCAACGCCCATGATTCCTATTGCGCCATGCTCGCGGCCCGGACGCCTGAAAGCCACGGGACTAGCGCGTCGCATGCGGGGCGTGCCTCTGTTGATGCCCATGCTGCCTCCTCCGGAATCCACACGCCTTCGAAACACGTATCAGCAAGTCTATTAGTCCTTAGACTATGCAAATTGATTTCTAGCAGTTGGCGCGGGATTTCTGGGAATCGGCATTACCGAATTGCCGGCTGGCGCCGCGTATCGGCCAGCTCGCGCTCCACACCTTGGTCGGGCCTGGGCGCTGGGCGGCATCGCGCTCTTGCTGGCGTACCCAGCGGCGCAATGTCTCCGGGGTGCAGCCGATCCTCATCGCTTGCTTTTTTCAAATTGGAGTTTCCACAAGACTTGGGGCGATTTACATCGACGCTGCTTGATCATGCACGCATTCATCATGAATATGTGGCAGGATCGTCATTGGTATAGACCAGGTTACACAGCCTTCATGTCCATCATCTGCAACTGATCGGAACCAGCCATGAGTCAAATTACTCATACCGTAGGCAAACGGACATATACCTTTGCCGACCTGCGCGAACTCCTGGCCAGGGCAAGCCCGGCACGCTCGGGAGACCATCTGGCTGGCGTCGCGGCCGGCAGTGCGGAAGAACGCGTGGCCGCGCAGATGGCCCTGGCCTCTCTCCCTCTCACGACCTTCCTGAACGAGGCCGTCGTGCCCTACGAGACGGACGAAGTGACTCGCCTGATCCTCGACGAGCACGATGCCGGCGCTTTCCAGCGCATCCGCCACCTGACTGTCGGCGACTTTCGCAACTGGCTGCTGGGCGATGACGCCGACACGGCAACCCTGAGCCAGATCGCCCCGGGAGTCACACCGGAGATGGCCGCCGCCGTGTCGAAGATCATGCGAATCCAGGACCTGGTGCTGGTCGCGCGCAAATGCCGGTCGGTCACGCGGTTTCGCAACACGATCGGCCTGCCGGGAACGCTGTCGACGCGCCTGCAGCCGAACCATCCGACCGATGACGCGTTCGGCATTGCAGCCAGCCTGCTCGACGGTCTTCTTTACGGCAATGGCGATGCCGTCATCGGCATCAACCCGGCCACGGACAACGTGCAGCAGGCGATCCGCATCGTCGGGATGCTCGATGAGATCATCGCCCGTTACCAGGTTCCGACACAGTCGTGCGTGCTGACCCACGTGACCAACACGATCGCGGCCATCGAACGGGGCGCGCCGGTAGACCTGGTATTCCAGTCGATCGCCGGCACCCAGGCCGCGAACGCCAGTTTCGGCATCGACCTCAAGCTGCTGGCCGAAGCGCAGGCGGCCGCCCTGTCACTGGGGCGGGGCACGGTCGGCGACAACGTGATGTACTTCGAGACCGGCCAGGGAAGCGCGCTGTCGGCCAACGCCAGCCACGGCCTCGACCAGCAGACCTGCGAGGCGCGCGCCTATGCCGTGGCGCGCAAGTTCAAGCCGCTGCTGGTGAACACCGTCGTCGGGTTCATGGGACCGGAATACCTTTATGATGGCAAGCAGATCATCCGCGCAGGACTGGAAGACCACTTCTGCGCCAAACTGCTGGGCCTGCCCATGGGCTGCGACGTGTGCTACACGAACCATGCCGAGGCGGACCAGGACGACATGGACGTGCTGCTGACGATGCTCGGTGTGGCTGGCTGCACGTTCGTGATGGGCATTCCCGGCTCGGACGACATCATGCTGAACTACCAGACGACCTCGTTCCATGATGCGTTGTACGCGCGGCGGGCGCTCGGTCTTGCGCCGGCGCCGGAATTCCATGTGTGGCTGCGCGACATGGGCATTTTTGCGGGCGATGGCGAAGTCGCGCTGGGCCGCAGCTTGCCGGCGCCATTCCAGCGCGCGCTGTCGCGCATTACCTGAGGTGAACACGATGTCGGAGACCGTCATCCCCAACCCCTGGCAGGCACTGCGCCAGTTCACGGCCGCGCGCATTGCGCTCGGCCACACCGGCGTCAGCCAACCCACGTCCGCCCAGCTCGATTTCCAGCTGGCGCACGCGCGCGCGCGCGATGCCGTGCACCTGGCGCTCGACACCGATACGCTGAGTCGGGCGATCGAGACCGCATGGCCGGAAGCGGGCCTGTGCAAGGTACTGCACAGCGCCGCTGCCAACCGCAACGTGTACCTGCAACGGCCCGACCTCGGGCGGCGGCTGGCACCGGAGGCGAGCGCGGCCCTTGCCGCCACGCGCGATCCCTCTGTCGAAGGCCGTCCCTACGACGTCGCGTTCGTCATCACGGACGGCCTTTCCGCGCTGGCAGTCGCACAGAACGCCGCGCCATTCTTGCAGCTGCTGCGCACGCGACTGCTCGCACAGCGCTGGGCAGTCGCACCGCCATCCGTTGTTCTACAGGGCCGCGTGGCGGTCGGTGACGAGGTGGGAGAACTGCTCGGCGCCAAGATCGTTGTCGTCCTGATCGGCGAGCGTCCAGGCTTGAGTTCGCCCGACAGCATGGGCCTGTACATCACGTGGGCGCCGGCCGTCGGCCTGACTGACGAACGGCGCAACTGCATCTCGAACGTACGGCCGGCGGGGCAACCCTATGACGAGGCCGCGGCGCGGCTCCATTACCTGCTGTCCGAAGCGCGCCGGCGGGAGCTGACCGGCGTGGGGCTCAAGGACGAAACCATTGGAACGGTTGCGCTCGATGGCGAGCTAAAGCCCAATTTCCTGCTCTAATCACTGCGTCATCGCGAGGATTGCTCGCGGAAGCGGGGACGTTGGCAGCGTCGACGCAAGCGCGATCCCAGATGATCTGATGGCGCGCGCGCAGCCGTCACAGGTCGGCCTCCTGGACGCGCTGTCACACTGAGCTTGCATTCGTGGGACCGGGACCGGCGCGTCAGCACACTGCCGCAACCTGGGCCGCGCGGCAAATATTCCCACGGTATCCCAATCTTCAAAACACGCAAAAATACCTGTCAGGGTCGCGCGATCATCGAGACGCGCCCCCTCCTCTTACCGATCTATGGCGGCTCGACAGATGCGTTGCCGCAAGCAAACAAAGGTACTCGAGAAAAAAGCGCTCGCGCCGTGGTACAGGTCCGTCCAGAAAGACAGGGCGGTCACACGTCATCCACTTTTCCTGTCCTTGACCAATCATGAAGGCTGTTTCGATCGCGGATTCATCTTGCCCTATGCGTATAAATGTTTTCCGAAATTAATGTATGCGTGTGGCGCCTTGAAATTTCTTATGCATACAGATTAATACAATTTCAAATAACTTATCGGTATAAGATTTATTTGACAATTCTTGATCGGATACCAGACATTAATTTTCGCGGCCGCGATTTCCTTCAATACCCTTCTGTTGCTCAGTGATAATTCGCTGCCCGGATTGCTGTTGAAATGGTCCTCGTCGAAAGGTTAGCCGATGCGTTGTAGAGTTGTAGATTCGTTCATTCATTTTTTATCTTAGGAATAAACCAACCATGGTCCGAAAATTAATAATGGCCTTCACGGCCGCCCTGTTAACAAATTCCGCAATGGCTGCGACAATCGACTTTGAGTCTCAGGATGGTGGCTACGGATACTACGACTACAGCTTTCTTGAAGATGGATTCAAAGTTAGTTATTCAGCGATCGATCCATTCGGATTTTATCTTATGGATAACCCCGCTGACCATTTAGGCATGTGCGGCACCGGCTGCGCTTCAAATGGAACGACTGCATTCTATGGTTTTAATGGGAGTAGTATCACCTTCAATCTCGAGAACAAAGGCTTGTTCTCCTTCACATCATTGGATGTCGCCCAGACCTTTCTTGGCTACGGTCGTCCCTTGACCCTGACGCTCACTGCGATGGGGCTTAATGCACCTCGTTATACACAAGTCCGCCAGCCTCACCACGCCGGCTGAAAATCCCGTTTACTTTCAATGACTTGCCAGCGCCCTTGTAAACCTTTGCAAAATCGCGTTTACTCTCGTCTTTTGCGTGGCGCAATTGGCGAGCAAATCGAAGGGATGGACCGATTCGGAGTTTGAGCAACTCGACCTGGGCGACGCGCGCCTGAACCGGCGAGCGAGGACACTGATGGAAACAATGGCGGGGGCACCGACGGCGAGCGTGCCAAAGGCCTGTAACGGCTGGGGTGAGACGATGGCCGCGTATCGCTTCTTCGACAATGACGGCGTCGACTGGCGGGCAATCCTGGAGCCGCACTGGCAGCAAACGGAACAGCGAATGGCCGAGCAGTCGGTGGTGCTGTGTCTGCAGGACACGACCGAACTGGACTTTAACGGACAGCAGGCGCGCGGCCTCGGACCGCTCAGCTATGAAGCGCAGCGCGGCATGTACGTCCACCCCACCTACGCGGTGACGACGGCGCGCGAGCCGCTGGGGATCCTGGACGTGTGGATGTGGGCGCGCGCGCTGCGCGACACCAACGGCCAGCGCGGCGGCCCCAAGGAAAGCCTGCGCTGGATCGAAGGCTACGAAAGACTGGCGGAACTGGCACCGCGCCTGCCCGCCACGCGCTTGGTGTATGTGGCCGACCGCGAGCCGGACATGCTGCCCTGGATGGCGCGGGCGCAGCAGCTCGACTGCCCGGTGGACTGGCTGGTGCGCGCCGCGCACAACCGCTGCTTGCCCAACAGCGAGAAGCTGTGGCCGCATGCCACGGAAGGCGCGCCGCTGGGGGAAATCGAGTTCGCGCTGGCCGCGCGGCCGGGCGCCAAGGCGCGCATCGTGCGCCAGCAGCTGTGGGCACGCCGGGTCGAACTGAACGCGGGCAAGGGCAAGGTGGTGACCGCCACATGCATCGTGGCGCGTGAACACGGCGCTCCGGCCGGCGTCAAGCCGATCGAATGGCGCCTGCTGACGAACCGGGTCGCCACCAGCGCGGCCGAGGTGGCCGAATTGATCGACTGGTATCGCGCCCGCTGGGAAATTGAAATGCTGTTCAATGTGCTCAAGAACGGCTGCAAGGTCGAGGAACTTCAGCTGGGCACGATCGAGCGCATCGAGCGCGCACTGGCGCTGTACTTGGTCGTAGCCTGGCGCATTGCCTATCTGGTACGCATGGGCCGTACCTGCCCGAACCTGGATGCCCACTTGTTCTTTGATCCCGATGAGATACGCGGCGCCTACTTGCTCAACAAATTACGCCCCCAGCCCAACCCGGCGTTAAACGAAGTAATACGCTTGATCGCCCGCGCGGGCGGCTTCTTGGGCCGAAAAGGTGATGGCGAACCTGGTGCCAAGACCCTCTGGGAAGGGCTGCGCGACGTGCGCGCCTCAGCTCTCACCCTTCAAGCACTACGCGAACTTGGAGACTGACGAGTTGTGTATAACGAGGTGGGCTTAATGGCGTCGTAACGAACACGATCTTCGTGGAAGAGAATCTGGCTGAATCATTTTCAAATTTTAACTTTAAAGACTTTGTCAACATTTCGTCACTGACGATCACCGGCGGACAAGAATTCCCGGAGTTTGCGATTGATAATGTCGTCCTCTCTCCCGCAGAGGTTCCAGAACCCGCATCCTGGGCAACGCTGATTGCCGGCCTTGGAATCATTCGCTCAGTTCGCCGCCGGCGCTTGCCCAGTGGCCTCGCCCGATAGAATCGTTGTTCGGTAAATAATATCGAGCTCCGCATTCCTCAGGCTCGCGCGCCAAAGCCAGCTGTCCAGTCTTGCTTGGTCATTGACCCGTTTGACGTACAGCTGCATTCTGGACGAAATAGGCCTCACGCCGTGCGAATGCGAACCATGCAGAAGCCAAGTTGGACGTTTGCCATTACACTGCCGGCTTCTACGACTGCGAGTGCTCGCATTCTGTATCGGGCAATCCGCCGCCCGGCGTCCAGGAACGCAAAATGGCAGAGGAAGGACATATCGTCGTGTCTGAAATTACTTGACCTCCACAGTTCAAGAATGTCTACAATTGTCATGACGATTCACACGTCTCAATATCCTGGCTTAACGCGGAATCCAGCTAGCATTGACAATAGTCACCGGTACCTGTGCGTCGCCGTCTATCGGCTGACCCTGGCTACCGTTGCAATGAACTGATCAAAATCAACCGGTTTTCGAATATGCGTCTCGAATCCTGCGGAGAGCGCATGGCTCACATCGGTGGGGCGGGTGAAGCCGCTCAGTGCGATCGCCGGGGTGCTTGCAGTGGCTTGCAATGTACGGAGCGCCGCCAGTAAAGCGTATCCATCCATCTCCGGCATGCCAATGTCCGAAATAATCAAATGAAAGGTTTCTGCGGCGCCATCCACAAGTTCCAAGGCCTGGGAAGGGCCAGGTGCCGATGTCACTTGCGCCCCTTCGGTTTCCAACAGCGCCGCAAGCGCTTCGACCGTCTCGGTGGCATCGTCTACGAGCAGGATACGCTTGCCGACCAGGCCTCCTGTTTTCAAGGTATCGGTCGACGGCAGCGATGACTGCGGGTTCGTAACTGGAAAATAGATGCGGAACGTGGCGCCAAGCCCCACTCCCTTGGACTCGGCCTCTACCCTGCCCCCGTGACTGTCGATAAGCTCTTTGACGAGCGCCAAGCCAATACCCATGCCCCCGTACTGCCGAGCGGTACCGTTGTTCCCTTGACGGAACATGTCAAATATATGGGGAAGGATATGGGGAAGGAGTTCTGGGGCAATTCCGCTTCCGGTGTCCGTGACCTCGATGCATGCTACATCATCGAATTCACGTCGAACCTGCACGCGCACTGTTCCACCCTGTGGGGTGAATTTCAATGCATTGCTCAGCAAGTTCCACACGATCTGCTCAATCCTGACAACGTCGCCTTGGATGATCAGCTCGCCAGTACAGACATCGGTGTGAAGCGTCAGTTTTTTTTGCTTCGCCTCGTCTTCCATCAGTTTGACGACCTGGCTTACACTTTCCGCGAGGTCGAGCTGCGAATATGTCAGGGTCAGCTTGCCAGTGTGCAAGCGCGACAGGTCCATCAAGTCATCGATGATCCGCGCTTGCCCCTTCACCATGCGCTTGATCGTGTCAGTCCCGCGCGCGACCACAGGAAGCGCGGCGGCCTCGGGAAGACGGCTCAGCATTTCCGCGGTCAGCTGAATCAGATTCAGCGGTTGTTTGAGCTCGTGGGAGAGCACGGCAAAGAATTCATCACGCACTCGCGCAGCCTCCTCGGCCCGGATTCTTTCCTGTTTTTCCGATTCCAGCCTGGCATCCTGCTGATCGTGCCGCCATTTGGAATCGGTCATGTCCCGGGCAATCTTGACGAAACCGCCGATTTCGTCGTCCACCAAAGGCGAGGTAATACCACTGCAGAAGACGCGCGTGCCATTGCGACGCACATGCCAGCGGTCGTCCTCGGAACGGCCGTCCATTCTTGCACGGTGCAGTTCTTCAGTGAATATGCCGGCATCGCGGTCTTCGGGCGTGTACAGAATATCGCCGCCATGGCCGACGATATAGGATGCAGGATAGCCGAACATCCGCTCGGCACCACCGTTCCAGCTGGTAATGATGCCATCGTTGTTCATCGTGGTAATCGCATAGTCGCGGGTGCTGGCTGCAATGAGGCGCATCTGTCGCTCACTGCCAAGCAGCCTTTCTTCGGCCAGCTTGCGACGGGAAATAT
The DNA here is from genome assembly GCF_000315425.1 of Massilia timonae CCUG 45783. GTDB lineage: Bacteria > Pseudomonadota > Gammaproteobacteria > Burkholderiales > Burkholderiaceae_D > Telluria > Telluria timonae. The sequence continues at coordinate 1,144,498 of NZ_JH992923.1, forward strand.
CGATGAACGACAACACCAGCCCCTCGATCCTGTCTTCCGCCGTGCGGTAAGGCAAAAGGCGGGCGATGTACCACGTGCCATCGGTCGTGCCGCGCACTTCACGCTCGACCGGCTGCAGCGTGGAGAACACTTGTTCTATGTCGCTTTCCATTGAGGGATAATCCAGCCGACAATTTATATCGAGGATAGAACGTTCGATATCGGCGCTGATCAGGTTGAACAGTCGCGTGCAGGGCTTCGAATAACGCTTGATGTTAAGGTTGCGGCCGATAAAAAGGATCGCGATTTCGGTTGCCGAAAGAAAGTTCTGCAGGTCGTCGTTGGAGCCTGTCAGAATTTCTGTGTGGAACGGGGTCATGAAATAATCCCGAAAGGACTGTTCCATGACCGAAGTGATGACCACCAAGAAGCCCAAAAAACAGAAAGCAGCGTACCCGTTTCCCGTTGAGCTGATCGACCAGTTGCTGGCCCAGGTTGAGAACAAGGACGCCGAGTCGATCCTTGGCGAATCGGGCCTCGCCGGGCAGCTCAAAAAAATGCTGGCCGAGCGTATGTTGTCGGCCGAGTTGAACCACCACCTGGCCAACGAGGAAGACGGCAGCAGAAACCACCGCAACGGTAGCAGCCCGAAGAAGGTCTTGACGCCAGGCGGGGAGCTCCACCTGGACATTCCGCGCGATCGTCTGTCGAGCTTCGAGCCCAAACTGGTGGCCAAACATCAGCGCCGGATGTCGGGCTTCGACGATCACGTTATCAGCATGTACGCTCGTGGTATGAGCGTGCGCGAGATTCAGGCGCATTTGCTGGAGTTGTACGGCACCGAGGTGTCGCCAGACCTGATTTCGACCATCACCGACGAAGTGCTCGAGGAGGTCGCGCAGTGGCAGCAGCGGCCGCTCGAGGCGATGTATCCGATCGTGTATTTCGACGCGTTGCGCCTGAAGATCCGGGACGAAGGCACGGTCAAGAACAAGGCCGTATATCTGGCCTTGGGCATTCGTGCCGACGGCCGCAAGGAAGTGCTGGGTCTGTGGATCGAACAGACCGAAGGCGCCAAATTCTGGCTGAAGGTTTTCAACGAACTCAAGAACCGCGGACTGGACGATATCCTGATCGCCGTCGTCGATGGCCTGCGCGGCTTCCCGGAGGCCATCGAGGCCGTTTATCCGCAAGCGCAGATCCAGACGTGCATCGTGCACCTGATCCGCAATTCGACGACGCTTGCGGCCTGGAAGGACCGGAAGGAACTGGCAGCGGCGCTCAAGCCGATCTACCACGCTGCCAACGCCGAGCTGGCCGAAGCGGCGCTGGATGCCTTTGCAGAAGGCCCATGGGGCACCAAGTTTCCGACCGTGGCCGCGATGTGGCGGCGCCAGTGGCAGCAGGTGATTCCGTTCTTTGCCTACCCACCTGAAGTGCGCACGATCATCTACACGACCAACGCTATTGAAAGCCTGCATATGCGTCTGCGGAAGATCGTCAAGAACCGTGGTCACTTCCCCAGCGACGAAGCCGCGACCAAGTTATTGTTCCTGGCCTTGCGCAATATCGAGAAAGATTGGAAGATGCCACAGCGTACCTGGAAGCAGGCTGCCAACCAGTTCGCCATCATGTTCGGCGAGCGCTTCACGAACGCGATTATCTAACTACGAATTCTGGCCCCGCACACAGAATTTCTGACAGGTCCCGTCGTTGGATTTCGCCGTCTCGTCGACCTTCATCTTCAATTCGGTGTTGACGGTAATGAGTTCCTCGTTAATCGACTGCAATTCTTCCTTGCTGGTTTCGAGTTCCTCAGCAGTCGAACGCAACTCCTCATTGCTCGCCTGCAACTCCTCATTCGATCCTTTCAGATCCTCCAGTGTCGTTTCATATTGTTCGATCGCGGAATGCAAGTGTTCCTTCGTCTGCTTTAATTCCTGTTCAAGGTGCAATGCAACGACGTTGTCGCCATTCTGTAGACCGGATGGACTGGTGTCGATCGAACTCTCGCGTTCCTCGAATACCAGCAGCATGACGCCTGTAGCGGCATCGCGGTCGCGAGCGGGATGGATGTTGATGCGGACGAAAATTTCAGCATTCCCATCACGTATCGACATGAAGCGCGTCTGCACATCCACGTGATTCTGTGTCGCCTGGAACAAGGCGGCGCGAAATTCCAGCTGCAGATCTGGATGCAGGGTCGCCATGATGTCGTGCGAGGGCTCGCCGCCTGAATGGCGAAGGAATCTCCAGGCTTGTTTCGTGGCATAGATGATCTGGTGGCTCCGGTCGAGGAGTACGCCGGGAGGGCCAGAGATTTCCACGAGCTTACGGTATAAGTCTTGCGGAGAGACGCGCTGCTGGTCCGTGCTGTTTGTCGTCGCCTTGGCGGGTACGCCTTCGGGTCTACCGACGAGGAGCGGCACGTGAAACGCCCGTTCCGGCCGAGCGTTTACGGGCCGATAAATACGGTTTTTCTTGTCGACTGGAGTGAAATAACGTGCGACGGCCTCTGCCGACTCGGCCGTACCCAGAAACAGATAGCCGTTCGGACGCAAGGCGTAATGCAGAATTTCCATCACCTTGGTCTGGATATCCCGATCGAGATAGATCAGCAGGTTGCGACAAGATATCAGGTGCAACTGCGAAAATGGGGGATCCCGCAAGATGTTGTGGATCGCAAACAGCACCTTTTCCCGTATCTCCCGTTTCACGCACAAATGCTCATCCTGTCGGTCGAAATATTGCCGCAGCCGGGAAGGGGTGACATCGGTAACGATCGATCCGGGATACCTGCCGGTGCGTGCCGCGGCAATAGCGCGCTCGTCGATGTCGGACGCAAATACCTGTACTGGCCTGGGTGTGGCCAACAAGCTGTTCTGGTCGGCGAAAAGCATGGCGATCGAGTAGGCCTCTTCGCCGGTAGCGCATCCCACCGACCAGGCACGGACTTGTTCCGTCTCCTTCACCTCCTCGAAAATATGTGGAATGACATCGCGCTCCAACGCGTCAAAAGCGATGCGGTCGCGAAAGAAATTCGTGACGCTGATGAGCATGTCTTGGAGTAATGCTGCCGCTTCCTCGCTGTGCTCTTCGAGGTAACGCCGGTAGGCGACGACATCGGCCAGGCCGCGAACCTGGAGCCGCCTTTCGATCCTGCGCAGGACGGTTGCACGTTTATAGTGTTTGAAATCGTGGCCCGTTCGCTGGTGCAGCAGCTGCAGAATGTCGCGCAGTGCAAGTTCTGCTTGCTGTGCGTGTGCTTCGGCACTATCGATGTAAACGCTCCGCTCCAGATGTCCTGCCGTAGGCAGCTGCAGTACGCGTGCGTTACGGCCTAATTCGAGCAACTTCTGCGGCATCTCGCTTGCCGGCAATACCACGTCGACCGTCCCCCTTTCCAGCGCACTGCGCGGCATGCTGTCGTATTCGGCATCGTCGGGTGACTGGACGAATGTCATGCCCCCCTTTTCCTTGATTCTTGCAATGCCGACTGCACCATCGGAGCCTGCCCCCGACAGAATGACGCCGATTGCCCGTTCCCGATGTACTTCGGCAAGGGTGCGAAAGAACATGTCGATGGCAACATGGCGGCCGCGAGGACGCGCGGCCGAGACGACCTGCAGCGAGCCGTCGTTCATCAATAAATCCAGCGCCGGCGAGATGAGATAGACATGGCCAGCCTCGATGGGCGTGACTTCCGTGACCTGAGTGACCGGCATCCTGGTTTTCGCTTGCAGGATCTTGTCGAGATTGCTTTCGTGCTTTGGCGAAAGGTGGAGGACGACGACGAATGCCATGCCGTTTTCGGCTGGCATTGCCTCAAGAAAGCGGCTCAGCGCCTCGATCCCCCCCGCGGAGGCGCCAATGCCGACAACGGGAAACTCCAGCGTGCTCGGGATGAAATCGCGATCAGGTGGAGGGAATTCCAACACTTTACGTTCGTTATCGTTCATGGAAATACTCACATTGGCCTTTGGGTCAAGGAACGAGCATAACGCGTTTTTTATGTGAAATCCGTGCGGGCGCCGATTAAATATTTGGTGGCGGGCGGTGCTTTGCCTTCACTTGACCATGTACCTGGTTCCATCGAGATCCCCAATTTTTCCGTGCGCGCGCAGTCAAAGATGCGAGTGCCTTGGCACGCCGGATACGTTCTCGACGAAGATCTCAAATGGATGCCGAACCTGTACGCATGTTGTTGCCACAAGTCCTGTCCATATGCCTGCGCCACAAGGCCGCCAAGGTCGATATGCTGCGCTACGATATAGATCGGGTTCAGACTCGTATCCAGGCGAACATCCGTTTCCGACCATGCAGAATGAAGGCGCTCGATCTGCGGCAACAGCCATCGGATTCTGAACGCCCGATTGGGCGTCACGGTCGGCACGGCGCCAGCATCATACCGTCAGTCAGTTGATTATTATTAATTTGACAATTAATGAGGCGTTGTTATACTGGGTTTATTCCATCAGTCAACGGTTGCGGCGTAGTCGATGCCCGCCAGTCCACCAGCAATACCAGCGGGAGACGCCATGCCTCACCGAGTGCTTATCCTCTCTTCCGACGTGGATGATGTCCGCATCCTGCACGAGGCTCTCGGCAACGCGCACGATGGCCCGTTCGATGTGGAGGATGTCGCTTGCCTGGCCGACGGACTACTTCGAATCCACAGTGGACCGATCGATGCGATCCTGCTGGATCTGCTGCTCCCCGATTGCCAAGGGCTGGATTGCTTCGATCGCGTGCATGCAGCCGCACGCCATATCCCGATCCTGACCCTATCCCGGCTCGACAACGAAGCCGATGCCATCGAAGCGGTCCAGCGAGGTGCGCAGGGCTGGCTGACGAAGGGCTTCTTCAATAATTATCTGGTGCCGCAGTCCCTGCGCAACATCATCGAGCGCATGAAGGTTGAGCGAGGATTATACGTTGCCCAGGCGCGTGCGGAAATCACGCTCAACTCGATCGGCGATGCGGTCGTCTCCGTCGACATGAACGGGCGCGTGGACTATCTGAATATCGCTGCTGAGCAGGCCTGCGGCTGGACGCGGGAAGAGGCGCGCGGACGGCCCATTGCCGAAGTGATCGAACTCGTCGACGAGCGCAGCGGCCGCACCACCGCCAGTCCTGTGGACGATATCCTGCATACGGATCAGGCCTCGAGCCTGAGCGGGAACGCGGTCCTCGTTTCACGTCACGGCCAGCGCATCCCGATCGAAGACTCCGCCGCCCCCATTCGCGACTGGGACCGACAGCTCGTTGGCGCCGTAATGGTGTTTCGGGATATTTCCGACACTGTGGCGCTGACCACCAAGATGCGGCATCTGGCGCAACACGATTTTCTCACCAACCTGCCCAATCGCGCTTTTCTTCACGATCGCGTCACCCAGGCAATTGCCATGTCCAGGCGCAACGACACCTCTCCGGTGCTGCTATTCCTCGACCTGGACAAATTCAAGAACATCAACGACTCCCTGGGCCACGCGGTCGGCGACCGGCTGCTGCAAGCGGTGTCCCAACGGCTGCTGGCCTGCGTTCGCACCTCCGATACTGTAAGCAGGCACGGGGGTGACGAGTTCGTGATTCTGCTGGCAAACGAACGTCGTGCGCGGGATGCCGCATTGGCGGCCGACAAGATTCTGCTGGCGCTGTCGGAGCCATTCGTCATCGGGACGCACGAACTGCATACGTCGACCAGTATCGGCATCAGCGCCTTTCCCCTCGACGGGATCGATGCCGCCACCCTGATCAAGAACGCCGACACCGCCATGTACCACGCCAAGGAACGCGGACGCAATAACTACCAATTCTTCCGCCAGGACATGAACACGCGTGCTGTCGAGCGGCAGCTAATCGAAACCAACCTGCGGCGGGCGCTGGAACACGGCGAATTCGCGCTGCATTACCAGCCCAAGGTCGACCTGCAAACCGATCGCATTACCGGTGTCGAAGCGCTGCTGCGCTGGATGCATCCCGAGTGGGGCGTGGTCATGCCGGAGCGGTTCATATCGGTCGCAGAAGAGTGCGGCCTGATCATCCCGATCGGGCGCTGGGTATTGAGCGAAGCGTGCGCGCAACTGGTACGCTGGAGCGAAATTGACATTTTGGAAGTGTCGGTTGCCGTAAACATTTCGACCCTGGAGTTCCGGCACCGGGATTTCTTGGCTAACGCGCTGGCGATCTTCGACGCCACCGGCGTGGACCGGGCACGTATTCAGCTTGAGCTGACTGAAAGCGTTCTGATGCACGATGTCGCCGCCAGCGCCCTGCTCCTGGCGAAGTTCAAGGCGATGGGAGTACAGATCGCGGTCGATGACTTCGGCACCGGCTACTCAAGCCTTAGTTACCTGAACGAATTCCCGATCGATGTGCTCAAGATCGACCAATCCTTCGTCAAGGCGATCGAATCCGAAAAAGGGGCTGGACGCAACGGCGCAATCGTCAGCGCGGTCATCGACATGGGCAGGAACCTGCACCAACGTGTCATCGCCGAGGGTGTCGAGGACGAGGTGCAGCTTGCTTTTCTCAAGAATCACAAATGCAACGAAGGCCAGGGCTTCCTGTTCAGCCAACCGGTCGATGCGGCGCAGATACAGGCAATGCTCGGCAGTGACAGGCGCGGATGACCGGCCTGCGCTGCGCGATGTCCCGATGCCGGGGTGCTTAGCCGGGGTCATTACGGCTTTCATGAGCAAGGCGCAAGGCGGCCGCATGGCCGGCCATGCACGACGAGCAACGCAGCTCACGCTTGCCAAGCGCGCCCGGCCCGACTCTCGCTTACCGGGCTGGGTTCTCGCTCGGGTCTACAGCCAGGCCTAGTTCCAGCCTGCGCGCTTCGAGGCGCTCCACCACGCTCGCCGCGAGCGTCCTGAGCGCATCGAGCTGGTCTTGTGTCAAGTGCCGGGGCTTCCTGTCGATCACGCATAAGGTGCCAAGCGCATGGCCCGAAGCGCTCCGCAGTGGAGCACCTGCATAGAAACGAATGCCGGGCTCACCAGTTACCAAAGGGTTCACGGCAAATCGCGCATCGAGCGTCGCGTCCGGTACTTGCATTATTTGTTCAGGCTGCTTGATCGCGTGTGCACAGAATGCATGCTCGCGCGGTGTCTCACGTGCCTGAAGACCCACGCGCCCCTTGAACCATTGTCGCTGTTCGTCGACCAGCGAAATGAGCGCGATCGGCGCTTCGCAGAAGGAAGCTGCCATGCGCGTGAGCTCATCGTAGGCTTCGTCTTCTTCGCTATCCATGATGTGCAGCGCGGCCAGCTCGGCAAGCCGAGCCTGCTCCGCCCGCGCCTCGGCGTCCAGCCGGCGTCCGTCGTATACGGTCGCCATGTCCGGCTGCTCCTGCCCTGCCGGTGGATCGAGCCTGTGCACGGCAGCGTGAAGCGCCCGCGCCAGATCGGCGAGTGCATAAGGCTTGGCAAGCAAGACGAACCCGTGGTCGGGATTCTCGACCAGCGCCTGGCTGTAACCGCTGCTGAGCACGACCGCCGCCCCGATTCCCGACTCGGCGATGGCATTGGCCAGATCGATCCCATTCATTCCAGGCAACATCACATCCGAAAACACCGCAGCGAAGCGGTCGGGTTCCTCGCGCAGCAATTCCAGCGCACGTTCGGCGCTGGGCACCACGACACTGGCGTAGCCGAGTTCCTGCAGCATGGTGTCGACCACGGCAGCCAATTCAGGATTGTCCTCCACGGCCAGGACACTGACGCCATCCCCTGAGGGAAGATCGGCAGCCTTGCGCGTGGCTGCCGGCGCCACCCTTGCAGCGCGAGCGCGCGGCAAGTAGAGTGTGAACGTACTGCCAGCGCCCGGTGCGCTCTGTACGCGGACATCTCCTCCCGATTGATGGGCGAAACCGAATACCTGCGACAATCCCGACCCGGTCCCATGCCCCACGCCTTTCGTTGTGAAGAATGGCTCGAAGATTTTTTCCAGGTGTTCCGGCGCGATGCCGGTTCCGGTATCGGCAAGCGAGACGGCGACAAATTCGCCTTCCACCGCGCCGCGCGTCTTGGTGGCCGGGATGGCTTCGACGACCTCAACCCTCACGGTCAGGGTTCCCCGCGCACGCATGGCATCGCGCGCATTGACCGCCAGGTTCACCAGGGCCGTGTCGAACTGGCTTGGGTCGGCGTCGATCAGGCATTCCTGATCCGAAACGTGGATGTTGACCTCGACCCCGGCGCCGGTGAGGCTGCCGATCATCTCGGCAACCGCGCGCGCATTCTCCCCGGCGTCGAACACTTCAGGCTGCAGGGCCTGCCTGCGGGCGAACGCGAGTAGTTGGCCGGTTAGCCGGGCCTCGTGTGACGGCGTTTCCAATCGATTCGATAAACCGCTGACGTCGCTCGTCGTTCAAGCTCGTCTTGCGTAAAAGCTCGGTGCCTGCCTTGATCACGGCAAGCACATTGTTGAAGTCGTGAGCCACGCCACCGGTCAGCTGACCGATCGCTTCCAGCTTTTGCGACTGTCGAAGCGCCTCCTGCGTATCGGCCAGTGCGCGCTGCTGTCTCACGGAGTCCGTGATATCGACCGCAGTCATGAACGCGCCGATCTGCATGTCGTCGGATCCACGCAAGACCTCGAACCGCATTTCATAGCTACACGGTTGGGACGCGCTTGCGTCGAATTCCTGCTGTACCGTGAACGCCTCGCCGCCGAGCGCCCGGCGCCACAGCCCAACAATCGCTGCCATCTGTGCTGGCGCGCCCTTCAACAGTTCCGGCAGACTGTCGCCAATCATGACGTTCGCGCCGTACATGCGCTTGTATTGGGCGATACCCGCGTCGTTGATGGCCAGGAGCCGGCAATCCATATCCAGTACCTGAATGGACATATCGGTTGCCTGGAACATTGCAATGAGAACGTCACGTTCGCTGGTGCGTTCCATGACACGCTGCTCGAGACGCATGTTCATGCTTTGCAGGCGGGTTTCGTTTGCGCGAAATTCCGACTCGATCGAGGCTTGGTGAATGCGCGCCAGCACCGCGCCAAGACTCGAACAAACATGGTGAAGCAGACGCAGGTCCCGGTACGAAAAGCCCGCTGTTTCGGCGGACAGGTAGAGAACGCCGAGCGGTTTGTCGCTCAGTCCGAGCGGGTAGACGATAGCGGTGATGGGCATCCCGACTGAGGCAGGTACGCCGGTCGCCAGCGCCTGTCGTACAAGCGCTTCTTTTGATATAGCGACGCTGCCCGCCAAGGGACCGGGCAGCGCGGATTCCACATCCGAATCATCGGACGCGTCACTACCATGTATCATCCTCAGCTCGCACTCCTCGAAATCGAGAATCCAGCGTAGCCGCGAATCGATCGTACGCTCGAGCTCCTTCAGCGTGGTCACCGACGCAAACTCGGATACCAGCTCGAGTACCAGGTTCAGCTGCGCAATGTCACGGCCCTTCTCCATGCGTCAAAGCTGGCTGAACATCTCGTCGTTTTCCACCTTGGTGGCATCGGCAACGATGTTGGCGTAGACCGCCAATGCCGACATCGAGATGAGTTCCATGATTTCCGACTCCGTCAGGCCAAGCCCCCGCAGGTTGCTGAAGTCCTCGGAAGTCAGGCTTTGCGGATCACGTGCGCATTTCAGCCCGAACCGGATGATTGCGCGTGTCTTGGGCGGATCGAGCGAATCGATATTCTCGGACAGCTGTGCCAGATCTTCTTCGCTTACGCCAAGCATGCGACAGCAGGCAAGATGCGCAGCTTCGCAGTACTGGCAATTCCTGTCGGCGGAAATTGCGGAGAACAGCATCTCTTTCAGCGTTCGAGGAAGGACGCCTCCGACCAAGGTGTTCTGGACGAGTCCCCAGCTTCCGCTTGCGGCCGCAACCGAATGGCCCTGGACCTTGATGAAGTTGGGCGGGGCAGGGAAACCCATACGGCGCTGAAAGTCCGTGTACAGCGCCCTGACTTCGGCACTTGCATCGCCAGGTTCCAGATTGTGAATGTTCGGCATGTCTCAGGGGATATGAGATGTCAGAACGACTCTCATGCGGTCAGGTGACGGTGCCGAATGCTAGCACGGCCACGGCATCGGGACGTTTCCTACCAGTTGATATTTGATCGCATGCCCGTATGAGATGTTGCCGTGGCATTGACCTGTCCCGCAACCAGTGCGACCAGCTGGGCGTCCTCGCCGATGGCAGCAGGTTCAATCGGACGCATCTCGCCGCGAGCCGCCTGATAGGGACCAGCAGGTCACGGAAAAACTGAACACCGCCTTGAACAGGTTCAGGGTGAGCTCAACTGATTGCTTAAGCAAGTAAAAAGCTCGCCGAAGCGAGCCTCTTGAACTGCGAAAAAGAAGTTTCCAGCGAGAAACTCACTCCCACTCGATGATCAATGGCTGAGATAAGCCTATGAATTGCTTGGCATTTTAATGGCACTTCTGGCCCAGTACCATTCACGATACCATGGCAAGGTCATCGATCCTTGACCCGGCAACAAGGTGCATTACCTTGATTTTACCCCGACCGCAACCACCATCCCCACCGTTGAGCCCTACGTTCATGGTATCGCGAACGATCTGCGCCGGCCGGCCCCAAACAAACCTGCGTCCGCGAAAGCCCGGGCGGTTCAGAGCGGTTAAGACATGGCTTACATGCGCCCCAACTCAGCGGACGCGTGGCGATTCAACTGTGATCGAGAATCTGACCCTGGATCCTGGACGCGGCGGAATGGCAACATCTGACTGGCGCACGCAGCAAAACATTCAGGGTGCGCTTCGTACCGCGCAGCCGGTCTGCTGTGGACGGGCTCAAGGCCGGTGAACAATGGAACCTGTTCTATCAGGCCGAATTCCGCAAGAAACAAGGCGACATCGAAATCAAGCTGTACGTTGCGCCGCCGGCGCCCCTGCGGTGCAGAGAGCGCTACTGCAGCGTCTCTTCGGTGAAAAACTGCAGTTACGCCCTGCCGACATGCTGGAACCGGATCCGACAGGCTGAAGAATTTCGTCTGGGCTCGGGTGAGTCCTTCAAGCTCTACAGGCAATTCGTCGCATGGGAAGAACAGCAGGATGGCAGCCTGTCGGTCAACCAGCTGGACGACGTCAAGAAGCGCTCCAAGGATGCTGTCGAGCGACATACCAGGGCGCTGCTTGGGCTCGGCAATATTCCAGCCGTATCAATGCGCCGCTGGTGCGCATCAGCAAGCTAAAGCGGCAGGTTCGCGCCGTCCAGTGCAGCGCGCGTTGGGGGACAGGGTGAATCCCGCGAGCTGCAACGCGACCTGGTGGGCGTGCGCTTCACGCACATGTTGCCGCAGGCGCGCCCTTGTGCGATGAGCCTGCTGGAAACGGGTCCGTGCGCGCAGGAGCGGCTCCGCCGCGCCGTCGTTCAGGCGACGTACGAGGGCCTGGAGCGCATGTTCGGACGCGGCCCCCGGTGCGCCGTTGCGGGCGGACCGATGCTGTTCGACGGCCACACGCACCCCATCGTCCTCGACCAGCCGGAGCTCGGCGGTCGACAGGACGACGCCCGACGCCGCCCGCAGGGACACGATGACGCTATGGCCGCTGTAACAGGCGCGATCGTAGGTGGCGACACAGTGCCGCATGAGCATGCCCTCCGCATGGAGTTGTCCGGCGTTGGTCAGTTCGGCGACAGTCACCTCGCCGAAGCGCATCGGCTGCGGAAGAATGGCGGGCCAGGCGGCGACGTCGGGCTCGTGCGCCGGCGTGCCTGGCGCTACGAAAGCATCCGCATGCCATTGGCGCGACAGGGCCAGCAATCGCCGCAGGCCAATCCCTGCAGCCCAGCGCAGGACAGCGTCCAGCGCGCCCTCGGCACTGGCATCGTCCCTGTCCTGTACAGCCTCGACCAGCGTACCCAGGAAGTCGGACGCATCCGCACATTCGGCAGCAAAACCCTGCTGATCGCGCCGCATGGCATCCAGGGCCCATCCGGGCTGCCGGCATTCGGCCAGCCAGCGCTGCATGCACGGGCCGTGCTGCACCGACCATGCGCTCATCCGGAGATCGCCACGATCGTCGCGGAAGCTGAAGACCCGGGCAAGCACGCCACAAAGCTGCATGAGACCGTCGAACTGCGCCGGCGACTGCGGGCGCCGCTCGGAAGGGAGCCAGGACAAGGCTGCCAGCAGCCTGCGCAGCCGGACATCGTCCAACTGCCAGTTCCCCGGCAGCGTCCTGCCGTTCAACCATCGGACCACCTCGCGCGGCACGTCAAAGGCGCGGGCGACGGCATCGTGCAAAGGCTCGGCGCAATCGATCGCTGCGCGTATGGTCGCCACTTCGCGCAAGATCCGGCCCCGTTCCGGTGCTGTAAGGAGCCGCGATAACCAGGGCAGTGCGCGCAAGGCCTGGACCCGGTAGCGGCTCTGTCCACCATCGCCGACAATGAAGTTGTACACGGCCAGGCGATCGAGCGGATGTCCGTACACGCTGCGTGCGTTCGCCACGTACGTCCGGGCCTGAACATCCAGGACGTTCACGTACGCCGCCATCGCGGGCTCGCCATGGCCGTCTACCGGGCCGCAGCCGCTCCGATCGGGCAGCGCGTCCGGCAGTCTTTCCAGCGCTCCCAGGCCGCGTCCCGTCCGCTGTCGATTGACGACGCACAGCATGAGTTTCTCGACCTGCGACGCTGCCATGACCGGGCGCGGGAGGTGCGCGGCATTTCGCTCCAGGCTTGCCCGAATTGCGCCATATCCGGCTGCCTGAAGTGCGCCCGCAATCTCACGATCGACGTCGGCGAAGAAGCTTTCGTCATAACCATGCTGCGGCAGTACTTGGGCCAGCACCCGGCACGCGTCGACCAGTGCATCTCGTGGTCCCTGTATGCCAATTCCGTACACTATCCCGCTGCGCAGCACGCAGCGTGCGGATGCAAGGGCGCGGCAGCCGGGCGAACCCGCGAGAGCGCCCAGCGGATCGGCCGTCACATGCATGAGCAGGAACCGGAGCGGTCCCTGCCCGGCATCACATGTCACCCATTGCATGCACTGGGCGAGCGACGCGGAAAGGAAAGATGGATCGGTAACAGGAAGATGCATCATGTGGGCGCGGAAGACGACTGAGCCCTTAGTGTGAGGGCAGCTGCGACAACGAACGTCGCACCTGCTGGCGACGGCGCCCCAAGGCACGCCGAAAGTTACGGCGTGCGACATGGCTTGTCGCCGGGGCCCGGACAATGCAACTTATCGGACGCCATTTCCATTCGCCAGCAAGGAGCCCAATGACCGTTCCCGCATCCTGTTGTCCTCTTGTGATTGCCGTAACCCCTCGTGCCCTGTTCGACCTGCGTGAAGACGACCAGCCGGTTGAGCTCGACGGACTGGCAGCAGTTGCAGCCTGTAGACACATGCATGAAGCGGTTCCGCTGCCCCCGGGCAGCGCGTTTTCTTTCATCCGCAAGCTACTGGCGTTGAATACCGGTGGGCGCCGGCAGGTAGAGGTCGTCCTGGTGTCGGCGGATAGTGCCGATACAGGGCGGCGGGTCCTTCGGTCGATCGGCCACTACCAGTTGCCGATCGCGCGCGCCGCGTTCACGCGCGACGCGCCATGCCACCGCTATGCCGCAAGCTTTGGTGCGGATCTGTTCCTCTCGACCGACGCCGACGATGTCCATCTCGCGCTCGGCCAGGGAATGGCCGCCGCGACCGTGATCGAAGGCGCGGCAAGCGAAACCGGAGATGAGATCCTGCGAATCGCCTTCGATGGGGACGCCGTGCTGTTTTCGGACGAAGCCGAGCAGGTCTACGTGCACGCGGGACTCGACGCGTTCACCCGCAGCGAACATGAAGCACGCCACGTGCCGCTCGAGCCAGGTCCTCTTCGGCCGTTCCTGTTCCATTTGCACCGTCTCCAGGCCTTGTATGAACGCGAGGCCTGCCCGATCCGCACGGCGCTGGTCACCGCGCGCAGCGTTTCTGCCCACGAACGCGCACTGCGTACGCTGGATGCCTGGCGCATCGAAGTCGACGAAGCCATGTTCCTGGCCGGGATGGACAAGGGACCGATGTTGCGCTGCTTCGGCGCAGACCTCTTCTTCGATGACCAGAAACGCAATTGCGACCAGGCGGTTGCTTACGTACCCTGCGCCCACGTGCCGTACGGGATCAAGAACCGCCCTGTGCGCCCGACTCTCCTGCGGGTGGCCTGAGACTGCGTATCGCTATTCCGATAGCGGCTTGAGCAGGAAAGCCGGCAAGGATGCGCGGAATTCCTCCCGCGTCTGATCGGGAACCATCCGGAGGTCGAGCACCCATTCGCGCATCACTTCGCCGGCCACGACCTCGAGAATCAGCTCGTCGTTCCAGAAGGTCCTGGGCGGATAGCCCGTCCTTCGCCGCTCGCCCCTGACCGCACGAATCACGCCGCTGAACCAGGTCGCCGGCATCGGAAATTCGCTGCGCGGGAAAAGAAGCGCCAGCAATGCGTGGGCGCGCGGCCTGAGCTCCACCATGCACAGAAAGCGGCCCTCGGGCCGGTCCCGGACTTCCCAGGCGGCGTAGTAGCCGTTCGAGCAGCCCGGCCAAGGACTCAGGCGCGGCCGTGGCGAAAGCAGTGCGAGGCAGGCATTCAGGGGAAACTCCCAGGTCTCGTATGCCGCATCGCCGACCTGAAGGGTTTCTGCGAAATCCATCGTCATCAGCCGCCCTCCTGCAGGGGCCCGGCCCGGCCGGTGTCCACTGCCTGAGACAGCACCAGCCGCACCAGCGCGCCGATAGCGGGTGCCGCCGATGCGCGCGTGCCGGCCACGTTCAGCGTCCTTGCCCGATGCCGGGCCAGGAAGCGCGCCACGTATGCCGGATGCACTCCGGGGCGTACGTGCAGCCAGGGCTTGCCCATGCGATCAGCGAACGCCGCAGTCTGACCGCCCGAGACCCGCATGAAGCCGTCGCCGGCCATGAATACGTCTTCCATTCATCCTCCCATAGGCATTCAACGGATCCCATTCTGGCCGCACCCTGCGACACAGCGTGTCGCAGGGGTATGGACAATGACTTCATCACATGGAGGAACTGAATGAACAACGCCGCCGCACTACCACCCCCGCCATTGCCCCGATTGTCCACCTCTGGATCCTTCGCATCCTCATGCCGCTTGGTGGCCATCGCGAACTGGTCAGGCCGCGCGGCTTCAAGGAGGAAGGTGTTGCTCGCGTGCTGGGACTGGAGAAATGGATCGATCCGGAAGACTTCGACTTCGATCCCGCGGTTGTCCGCACCCGCCTGCGCGAGCTTCACCGCCAGGCCGAGCGTACGGCGGAGCGCGCGCTGCCCGCGGTCCTGGAAGCCAACCTGAAGCGCCTGGCTGCCCTGGTCGGCATGTCCGATACCGAGTGCCGGATCCTCGGTTTCGCCACCATGCTGCACCATGAGCGCGATCTCGACAGCGCGGCGGACACGCTGGGAGCCCTGTCGTCCTCCGCGATCGTCGACGTGCTGGCCGCGTTGCTCGACTTGCCGGAGCATGAGGTGCGCGGCGCACTGTCGATCCAGGGCGTGCTGGCGCGTTCCGGCCTGCTCAGCGTGGACCGCTCCGGCACCAAGCTGTTGCGTGGCAAACTTGACCTGCTGTCCGACCAGTTCGCCGATTCGATCCTGAAATCAGAATCGGACCCGGTCGTCCTGCTGCGCGACATGGTCGCGCCAAGCACGCCGGCGCGCCTGTCGCTGGCTGACTTCAGCCACCTCGACGAAGCGCTGGCCATCCTGAAGCCCTACCTTGCACAAGCCGTCGCCGGCAGCCAGCAAGGCGTCAACATCTTCGTTTATGGCGCGCCGGGGACCGGCAAGAGCGAGCTGGCGCGGGCGCTGGCCGCGGTGCTCGAGTGCGAGCTGTTCGAGGTCGCAAGCGAGGACGAGGACGGCGACCCGGTCACCGGCGAGCGCCGGCTGCGCGCCTATCGTGCAGCCCAAAGCTTTTTTGATCGGCGCCGCGCCATGCTGCTGTTCGACGAGGTCGAAGATGTCTTTGGCGACAGCGGCAATCGATTTGGCCTTCACAGCACTGCGCAGCGCCGCAAAGCCTGGCTGAACCGCACACTCGAGCAAAACCGTGTGCCGACCCTGTGGCTGTCGAACTCGATCGACGGCATCGATCCAGCCTTCATGCGGCGCTTCGACGTGCTGGTCGAGGTGCAGGTGCCGCCACGTGCCCAGCGCGAGCGGATCCTGCAGGCGACCTGTGGCGACCTGGCCGGCGCCCCGACGCTCGCGCGCATGGCGTAGGCCGAGGCGCTCGCGCCAGCCGTGGTCGACCGCGCCGCCTCGGTGGTGCGTGCGATCCGCGGCCAGTTCGACGCGGCAGGGAGCGCACGTGCGCTCGAATGGCTCACCAGCCGCACGCTGGAAGCGCAAGGCCATCCGGGACTGGATGCGGGCGCAGCATGCCAACTGCCCAGCCACTACGATCCCGCCATCCTGAACGCCGATGCCGACCTCTCCCGGCTGGCGGCCGGGCTCGCACGGAATCGCAGCGCGCGGCTGTGCCTGTACGGTCCGCCCGGCACGGGAAAGAGCGCGTTCGGCCGCTGGCTGGCGGACCGGCTCGGCATGCCACTGCTGCTGAAAAGCGCGTCGGACCTGATGTCGAAATGGGTGGGCGACAGCGAAAAAGCGATCGCGGCCGCCTTCCGCCAGGCCGAACGCGAAGGCGCGCTCCTGATGCTCGACGAGATCGACAGCTTCCTGCGCAAGCGCGAGGGTGCACAGCACTCCTGGGAAGTCACCGGCGTCAACGAAATGCTGACCCGCATGGAAGGCTTCGGTGGGGTGTTCATCGCATCGACGAACCTGATGGAGGCTATCGATGCGGCAGCGCTGCGGCGCTTCGACTTGAAGATTCGGTTCGACTACCTGGGACCGGACCAGGCAGCGCTGATGCTGGCGCGCCAATCCACGCTTCTGGAGCTGGCGCCGCCGGAAAAAGCCGAGCTGGCACGGGTACGCCGCCTCGCACTGTTGACGCCAGGCGACTTTGCCGCCCTCGCCCGCCGCCATCGCTTCACGCCATTTACCGGTTGCGCTCAGTTCGTCGACGGACTGGAGCAGGAATGCGCGCTCAAGCGCGGCAAGTCTGCAGGGATCGGTTTCCTGGCGTGAAGTGCACGGCCAGGTTATTTCTTTTAGGCAATAATGGTGCAATAATTGAGTTTTGGAAAATGAGAACCGATATGCTTCAAACTATTCTTGATGATCTGTGGCGTAACTGGATGTTCCGCATCAGTTTGTCGTCGAACGAACTTTTCCATTCGAATTTCCTGCAAACGGTTCTTGGCGAACAGGAGTCGGACGAGGAAGACGACAAGACCTGTCTGAGCTCCTGGGAGCGGGTCATGGCATTGGCTACCTGGGCGAGGCTGGATCCTGCCTGGATCGCGGACATCCAGAAGAAATTCGGCAGCTACCCTGTCGCTGTATACCGGGAGTGGAAACAGCTTGACTTGGCCGTCGTCGTTCGCGTTCCGGAAGGGGCAAAACAAGGGAGCGAAGTCGTGTTGTTCGCCCTCGAGCTGAAAATCAAGTCCTATCCCTCACGCACCCAACTCGAAGGCTATCTGGATGTGATGAAAACGCACAGCGGGGACAAGTGGAGCTTTGAACCGCAGCTGGTCTTGCTGTCGCTGATTACCCCGTTGGAGGACCTGGATGCACTGCCCGGGCTCACAACCATGGATTTCGCTCAGCTGGCACGCGGCCTTCAGGGGCTTGCTTCATCCAGCGGCACGCTGGCGCCGGCGATCGCGGAATACGTACGATGCTGCGACGCGCTGTACCGGCTGAGCCAGTGCTGGAAGGATCAGCTGGGGCCAGAAACCACGCTCCGGGACGTCATCGGGATGCGTTCGACCTACCGGCGGCTGAATCCCATCTGGTCGAAACTGTGCGCCGCCTATGTGTGCGAACTGGTGAAACAAGAGATGGAAGGATTTGACGTGCCGGACGGTCTTGAATTGAGGACGGTACCCGGCTTCTCGAACGCCAACTGGAGTGCGGATTTGCTCTGGTGCAGGCGGGATCATCCCGGTACCGCAAAGAAGCGCGGAAACAGCGCGACCGACGTGATCGCCAAAGTTGGCGTACAGATCGAAGGCGACACGTTGCGCTTCATGCTCAACGCACTCAACGTTGGAACAGGGGGCGGGACTGCGCGCAGCATCGTCGAGGCGGTGTTGATGTCGCAGGCGTCCAGCCACGGCCTGTACCAGCGCCTGCATGCCCTGTACATGCTGCGGCAAGCGCAAGCCGGGGGCGCCGCCGTCCCGGACACGCGCGATTTCTGGAATAGCCATCGCGGCGTGCTCATTTTTCAAAGCGGATTGCCGGCACTCAGCACTCCGAAAGACCAGAGCGGATTCAAGCTGACCGGCTATACCAACAGCATTAATTTCGGGCATGCGGATTACCGTCTCAGGCTCGATCCTGTAGTCAGCCTCGGCCAGATCAGCAGGATGATCGCAGCCGCGCTAAAAGGCGAATACAACGCCAACGGACATCAGGCTTTCCTGGGCGTGTTGACCGATCGAGCGGCTTTTGTGGTCGCCGACTGACGTCGCTCCTTGCTGTATTTTTCCAATAAAACTTTGCCGTCCGGAGATTACAACGCTTGGTGAAATGACATGCACCATTCGCGCAATCCCGCATATCCTAGTCGAATGAAAACTCAGCCCATAAAAAAAGCTCGCCGAAGCGAGCTTTTTTACGCTACAAGAGCGGAGTTTCCATTGGAAAACCTCACTCCCACTCAATCATCAATTTGAGAGATAAGCCCCTGATTTAACAAGCCTTCTCTCCCGAAAAACTCATCATTACCATGGTGAGTACCATTGAAACTCTGCAATCGCGGACAATTGCGTCCTTCAACGATAACGCCAGGGCTCGACATCGAACCTGGCATCGTTGGTCGCAAGGCCGGCGTCAATCAACACGCGCAGGAGCACAGCTTTAAGTTCATCCGCCCTAGCTCCGGTGTACTCGCTGTTATGAAGCGGTTGCGCCGGGATGAAACGCTGCGAATGCTTCACCGGATCGTCTTCCGTGATGTCAATGATGAGGTGCATAATCAGCCCGGGCATCCCGTCGGTCGGCCGGATCCCACGCGTGCCAATGCTCGCAGACGTACGATCCTGGTTGATGTATACGGCCAGACCACCAGGCAGATCTTTGACCGGTTCGTGCATCTCCTGCAGCGTTCTGGCGCTGCAGAATGTGCCCATGTTCGCCCGGCGGGGCGTCGAATGCGGATGCAGCAAAGCGCTGACTGAAGGACAGTTCCGGACGAGATAATCGCCGAGCGCCGCGTACACTTGGTTCAGGGCCGTCTGCACCTGGCGGGTTGTTCGCCCATTTTGCGTGCGGGCGCGATCCGACACTAAATCGAATCGCTGGTGGTCGACGATCACTTCGTCCCCACGCAAACGGTTCTGATGGGGATCGAACGGCAGAACGGCACGCTCCAACGTGCGCCCATCCGGCGTGATGCATCCTGACCGGTAGTGCGCCTGAACGCCACGATACCAATCGCTCTCTGGCACGAAATGGAGGTCCATTATTTCCACGAGCGTAGGATTGCCCGGTATGACCAACCGGTCGCGCACGATGTCTGCGATTAGCGCCGCTATCGCGCGTGCGTGTCCGTCGACGCGAGCAAAACACGCATTCGCATCGCCAGCGCGGTTCGCGTCGACGGTGCCATCGGTGTCTTCGAATCCGCGCGTGAGAAGCGCAGTTAGCCGGATGACCTCACGGCAGAGGCCATCGACTTCGACGTACACACGGTAATACACTGGCCAGTGTCGGACGGTCACGTTTGGCCCGGCAAACAGGCCGAACACCAAATTGCCCAGCTCTGTCAGTTCGCGTAGCAGATATGGCGAATTTGTGGCCTCGATTATCGTGGTCTGTTTCAATACGTTCTCCTTCAACTATACGGTCTCCGCGACTTGCTCCCCCGGACAGTACCCATATAGTGCAACGGCATCGCGACAAAATACGTCGCACATTAAGCCTTGAGAGCCCACCAAACGACAACTATCCCAAAGCTAGCGATCATCGGCTTCGTCACACAAGTCATACAGTTCGGTAAGTAGCGTCGCTACCTCGTCAAGGATTTGCTCATAGGACGCGCAAGCTGTGCGCATGTGCTGTCATCATTATTTATAAGCGTCCTCGAACCGTATAACCGCTTACGACAGTCCGGTCGACATTGAGACAGCAAGCAATCGAACTGTGCCAAACTGCCAGCGCAAGCAGGGTTTGGCGCTCAATGCCGACCACCATACAGCGCTAACAGGTTGCCATCCGGAAATGATGGACCTGTACGGAACGGCCACAATTGTTGATAATAGGAAATCTCGCGCCTTGCTCAAACTATCATTCCGTTCCCATGGCCAGCCTCTCTCCACAACTCCTTCCCCCGCTACGAATGGATGCGGGCCGCTACCGCGAACTCGAAGTCCTCGAGCGCCTGCGCGACTACCTGCCCGAGCGCTTTGAAGTCTTCCACAACATTCCGCTCCATACCCTCCAGGGCGACCGCGACCGCTACGGCGAAATCGATGTTGCGGTACTGTCGCCCGAGGGCTGCGTGCTGTTGATTGAAGTGAAGGCTGGCCCGGTCCTGCTGCGCAATGGCGATATCTTCAAGGTCTACGGCGACGGCGAATGCGACGTAGCGCGCCAAGGCCGCCTGCAACGCGTGGCGATGCAGAATCGCCTGCAGGAAGCGGGCCTCGAGACGGTCGTGTTGAGCTGCCTGGTCCTGCCCGATTACGAACTTGGCGACAGTCAAGTGATCTCGATCCCGCGCGAGCGCATCATCGATGCGACCCGCTATGGCAACATGGTGTCGACCGTCCAGGAGTGGTTGCGCGATCTGCATGGCAAGGCAGACCACACTGCCCTGCGCCGCCTGCTGCTCAACCAGTTCGAAGTCACGCCGAACCTGGAAGTGATGCGAGACCAGTTGTTTGGCGCGGTGCGGCGCCTGGCGGATGGATTGGCCACCTGGGTTCCGCGCATGGGATCCCCGACCGGCGTCTACCGCATCCAGGCCACTGCCGGCTCGGGCAAGACCCAGCTGGCCCTGCAATTGCTCGACACGGCCGCTGACGAGGGCTTAAACGCTTACTACGTCTGCTTCAACCGCAGCCTGGCGGATCATGTCCGCCGGCTGGCCTCGCCGAAGGTGGATGTGGTCAACTTCCATGAACTCTGCGTCGAGCATCACCGGCGCAGGCATGGCGACCCGGCGTTCTCGCCGCAGGCATTCGAGCACATGGCCGATGCCTACGTGGCCGCCAGCACGGAATTCGTGCAGAACCTCGACCTGCTGGTCATCGACGAAGCGCAGGATTTCGACGCAACCTGGGTGGAAAGCCTGTGCAACCGTCTCAAGCCCCACGGCAGGCTGTACGTGCTCGAGGACGATGCACAACGCCTGTACCAGCAAGACGGCTTCGAGCTGGGCGACGCGGTGACCGTGCAGTGCAGCGACAATTTCCGCAGCCCCCGCGTGATCTGCGACCTGATTAATGCGCTCGCTCTGGTGCGGCCGCCAGTGCGGGCCCTTAACCCCTACCGCGGCGAACTGCCCGGCATCCGCACCTACACATCCGAGCAGGAACTGCTGGCACAGACCGAGAGCGCAGTAGCGGCGCTGCGCGCACGCGGCTTCGCCATCGCCGATATCGCCGTCGTCAGCGGACGCGGCCGTGAAAAGTCGGCATTGTTGAACCGGGTCACGATCGGGTCCCATACGACCTGCCGCTTTGCCGGCGAATACGATGCCGCCGGCGAGCCGCGCTGGAGCAAGGGCGAACTGCTGCTCGAATCGGTATACCGCTACAAGGGCCAGAGCGCCCCGGCCGTGGTCGTGACCGAGATGGACTTCGTCGAACTCGACGACGCAGCGCGGCGCCGCCTGTTCGTCGCCCTGACCCGGGCCCAGATGGCGATAGAACTGGTCCTCTCGGCCCGGGCGGAGCGCTGCCTGGCTGACGTCCTCGGCTAGGCCGCCTGCGACAGCTGCGGCGCGTCGTCCCCGGGTGCCGGTGCCGTCAGATCGTAGCCCCACATGAAGAGCGCCGCTTCCAGCCTGCGGCTCGCGGCGGCGCCCGAGCCGAACACGGTGCCGGGGTGCTCTTCCAGCACTGCACGGACGATCCAACTGGCCCGCAGGTTCCACCTGGCGTGGACATGGGGGCGGCTTCCCAGCGTGGGGAAACCGGCAGCCCCAAGCCACGGGTTGCGCAGTTTGCGCCGCGCGGCCTTGGCATCCTCCTTGGCCGGCATGCAGGGAAACCTCAGGCTTTCCGGAATGCGTTGCCCGCCCTGCTCGCGCACCCAGGCGGCGACAAACCATGCCAGTGCCCCTCCTACCCGGCTGTCATAGATGACAAAGTGGTCGAGCAGCAGCGAATACACCTTGGTCATCCCCGCATTGAAGCGCAAGCCAGCGCCGAGCTCGGCGTCGTCGTCCCCCAGCGCAAGCTGGTCGCGAACGCGTGCCAGACACCGCGCCAGGCCATTCGAGTTCGCGCGCAGCCAGGCTTCGTTATGCGGCGCTACGCCGCCCCAGCGTACTACTTCCACCGCCGCATCGCACGACGCGGCGTCGTCCCCGCCGGCGACGGCATCGCGCAGGCGCTCTTGCAAGTCATCCAGCACGGCGGCGTTCTCGGCAAAACTCGTTCCGGCGCAGCGACGCCCGTCGATGCGCCGAAAATTGAATGCCCAGTCGTAGCGTTCGAACGCCGCGCCGAGATTGGTGAACTGCAACGGCGTCGAGCGGGGTCGGGCATAGCCATGCCCGCGGCGCGAACCCGCCTGTAGCTGCTGGCCCATCCAGGCGAGGAAGGGTTTGACGTGCTCGTCGTTCAAATATTCTTGTTTGTGCATGGGCGGCTCCGTAACGGGAGGAAGCGGAGGAGGCTAGACTCGCGGATTCAGAACAGCTCGTCGCTGACCTCGCGCGGCCGGTAACCTTGGCCTGCAGGCCGGATGACCGCGGTCATCGAATGGCGCAGCGCCACCGGATTTTTTTTAACATCGTGGCCGATCGTGAAATTGCCGTCGAACAGCGAGAGCGCATCCTTCAGCGTCGCGGTCAGGCAGTCCGGGTCGCGATAATCTTCTTCGTCCAGGTCGCTCATGGCCGAGAGGATCGCGCAATCTACCAGCGTACCCTCGAGCCATGTGGCGGCCGACGCATAGCCGGCGCACCAGCGGATGGCGCCGCCTTCGATGCAGACTTCTATCGTGACCGTATCCGAGCCGGTATAGCAGGCACCAAGCAGTACGCCGGTGATGTTGTAGTCGCGCGAAATGACATTGATGTGGGACAGCGCTTCCAGCAGGTCGACGCCGCCGATCTTGCGTTTGCTGCCATGGGCCGCAATGTAGACGATGGTGTTACTGTACTGGGTCTTGCACAGGCATTCGAGCGCCTGCCCGAAACTCTTCTTGTCATAGAAATTCGCATGGAACACTTCCGTGTCCCCGGCGAATTTTGCGACGCCATCCACGAAGGGCAGCACACTGCTGCGGTTGGCGTCGGCGTCGTCCAGCCCCCAGGGGGACTCGAGCACCAGGATGGCGCGATGGGCGTGTCGTTTGGTCATGTGCTGCTCTTTCGATAATAGCAAGTTCGATGGAGTGTTGCAGGTTCTGAGTGGCGAACGCCGTATCAGCTCAACATGGCATCTTACCAAAGCAATTTCCGTTAGGAAATACTATGCACCAAGCCATGCGTCTTGCATTGCGGATCGCGTGGCGAACTAGCCTACGCCAGGACCAGAGCGCGCTCGACGGCCTGCGCAGCCGCGTCGATGCGCTTGAGGGCTGCCTCCCGGTCCGCCCGCTGCTCGCGCAGGTTCTGTAGGCCGACCTGGATGTCGCGGCTCATGTCGGTCACGAAGCGTTCCGCCGAGCGCTGCAGGCTGGTCTCGATCTGCTTGATCTTGTCATCGACCTGCCGGCCGATTTCCTTCGCCACGCTCATGATGGCGGCCCGGTGTGCCTGCCTGAGGCCCTCGATCGCGTCATCGGACACCTGTCCGGTCCCGAATTGCTTGACGATGTCAGCGGTGAAATCGGTTTTGCCGAAATCGACCAAGGGAATCGTGATCCGACGCAGACTCTTGTTGATCCCGCTGAGCATCAGCTCGCCATCGAAGTCGGGGCTGCCGGTGTCGAACAGAGCCATCGCCGCCGCGCTGAGGTTGCGGCGCAACTGGTCCAAGTCGAAAGAGCCACGGATCCGCTCCTGGAAGCGGGCCATGCATTCGTGGGCATAGTGGTCGATCTTCTCGATCGCGTCCTGCACGCTGGCATACACGGTGTCGACGTCGCGGTAGCGTGTTTCCCATGTGTGCCCGAAAAACCCGCCGAAGATCGAAACGTCTACCTTGTAGGATTCGCGTTTGGTGCCCTTCACCGATTCGATCCGGGCGTAATCGCGCGACAGGCCAGCCAGCTCGTTCTTGAGCATGGCGAACTTTTCCTCGGCCGCGGCAGCCTGTTCGTCGAATACGTCCTCCAGCTTCAGCCTGCCCTTTTCCAGGCGCGACACCGCCTGCTGCTCGAGGCGTTCGAGTTCGGCCATGGTCCCGCCCTGGATCTGGCGGCGCTGTTCTGCCAGGGCGCGCCGTGCGTCTTCCAGGCAGCGCTTCACCGTCGTGCGCAGGCTGTCGGCCAGCTGCCGTTCCTTGGCTGCCAGCAGCTCGCGCTTGCGCTCTCCCTGGGCCACGATCTCATGCGCCAGCAAGGGGATGTTGGACAAGGCTTTCAAGCGCTCGACGTCGAAGCTGATGCCGGTCGAGCGGCACAAGTCCGCGTAGTGGTTGCAGTCGTCCGGGGACAGCTTGTTGGGGTCCTGGGCCACCAGCCACGCCCACGAGGAGACGAAGCGTGGGCTCCTGCTCTTGAGCTCTTCCAGCAGGCGCAGGCTGCGTGGCTCGCCGCGTAAGCCCTGCACCTGGCGTGCGAACGCCTCTTTGGCCAGCCCCGACATTTTCCGGTCCAGCAACTGCAGCATGGCCTGGAGTGTGACATTCTCGCGCTCGTTCGGCGGATAACGCTCGGCGACGCGCGCCGCCTGTCCCGGCAGCTTGCCGTCCTGGCGCAAGGTCAGGTCGCGCTGGGTACCGACCAGGAATACCGCCTTTTCCCCCAGCCCCGCTTCAGGGAGCTGCTCCCGGAACACTTGCATGTCGCTGGCGCCGAGGAACTGGCCGAGCGGGGACAACAGGAAAATCACGTCGCAACGGGCCAGGTGGGAGCGCGTGATGGCCCCGCGCGATACCACCGGGTCGTTGAAACCCGGCGTGTCGATCACTTCCAGCCCTCTGAGCCGCTCGTCGTTCAGGTGCAACGTGGTCATCTTGGTGATCGGGGTGTAGCGCCCGCCGGCGCCGACGTAGTCCTGCAGCGCATGCGCCAGCTCGCCGACGTCCTGCATGCTGTCGATGATCCTGGTCTGGTCGAAATAGGCGCCGGGGTCGAGCCCTTTCTCGCGCGCCTTGCGCACCAGCTCCGCACAGGCGCTCAAGGCCGGATCGATGTGGCTCTCGATTTCGGCGGGCGTGGGCGCGACCGGCGCTGCGAACGGGCCTTGCGCACTGAGCAAGCGTTCTTCTTCCTGGACGTAGCGCGCCGCGTATTCGTCGGCCCTGGCCTGGATCCCGGCCCAGTCCTCGCGGCTGTAGAACCGCACTTCGGCGCGCGACTGGCTGCCATAGACGATGCTGGTCAGCGCGGCCGTCATCGGGGTCTCGGCCTTGGGCAGCACGACCTGGTTGAACAGGGCGGCATTGAGGAAGGACGACTTACCGGACTTCATCTGTCCGATCACTGCGATCCTGAGGTTGCGCCCTTCGTCCCGGACCGATGCCAGGTCCTTGCCGAATTTCTCTTCCATGCCCTGGAGCTGGGCGAGTGGTTCGGCTTCGAGGGCGTGGACATGCGGGTCGAGCAGTTTGAGGATCTGCTGGAGTTCTTTCATTGGCTTGCGGTGTAATTGTTGTATTGGTAAATGACGAAGTTCATGCAAACACGCGGTCGCCAAGATCGCACTCGGCGACGAAGCCCTGCTCTTCCGCCAGCTCCATCATGTGCTGCGCGAGGTTACGGTTCTTGCGCACCCCATCGCCGGACAGGTAGCACTCGCCCAGGCGGTAGCGGGCCTCGGCGTCGCCCGCCTCGGCAGCCTTCCGGAAGCACTGTACAGCCAGCTCGGGTTCGTCGGCCTGGTAGTGGCAATATCCGAGGCCGGTGATGGCCGGCACGTGGCCGAGCCGCTCGGCCTTGCGGAACCAGCTCGCCGCGTGCGCGCGGTTCACCGCTACGCCCCGCCCGTTCAGGTAGCAGTGGCCGAGGTCGGTCTGCGCCTCGGGATAGTCCTGCTGTGCCGCCAGCCGGAACCACTGCACCGCCAGCGCGTCGTCTTCCGCGCCCTCCGACCCGTGCAGGTATGCCAGGCCGATGGCATGCTGGGCCGCCGCATAGCCCTGCTCGGCCGCCCTCACCTGCCACTCGCTGGCGGTGCGGCGGTTCTTCGCGACCCCGCGTCCTTCGATATGGCATACGCCCAGTTCGTACTGCGCCTCGGGATCGCCCGCCTGGGCCGCCCGCTTGAGCCAGGCGATCGCCTGCGCCAGGTCGAGCCGTCCCGCCAGCTCCGCCGCATGGCAGGCGTACAGCTTCATCTGCGCACCCACGTGCTCCTGTTCGGCAGCGGCCTGGTACCAGCGCAGCGCTGCATCCGGATCGGCGGCTACCCCGTGGCCCGCCAGGTAGCTGTTGCCGAGCACATACTGGGCCTCGGCCAGGCCATGGCCGGCTGCCTTGCGGCACCAGCTGAAAGCCAGCACCGCGCTGGGAGCGGTTCCCGTCCCCAGCCGGTAGCATTCGGCGACCGCGAGCTGCGCCTGCACGTGCTCATGGCAGGCGGCATCAAGCAGTAGCGAGAAGGCGGCGGCATGCTGGCCGCGACCCTGGCGGGCACGCAGCGCCTGCACGGCGTCCTGGTACTGCTGCTCGATCGCGGCCTCGGAACGGGCGTCGGCCAACGAGATGGCATCCATCGCCGCCGCCAGGGCGGTGTCGAGCGAACGCGCGAATTCGTCCAGGCTGTCGATGCGGGCGGCTAGTGCGCGCTGGCCTGCGCGGCGCGCGCCGAGCAGGCGCCCGATACCGGCATTGGTGTCCGCGGACAGCTGCTCGGCCACGAGCCAGAACGCGTTGAGCAGTACCAGCTCCTCGCGTCCCGCCGCCACCTGTTCCTGCAGGTCCTCGCGCAGCCTGTCCATGACCCGGGCGGCAGTGCGCCGCTTGTTCGTCAGGCGCGGCTGCAGGTCGAGCGCATCGAGCCAATGACTGATATCCGAGCCGCCCGCCATCCGGCCTTGAATATATCCCTGCGGCGCCGCCCATGCCATTACCCCGGCACAAGCGATGCAGGCATTGGCGGCCGCGCTTTCCACGGCGCGCATCAGGCCCGGCAGTGCGGACGCCGCCTGCAGGTCGGCCTGGGTGAGAACGAAGTACACCGGGCGCGGGTGCTGCAGCGAACGCAGGAAGCGGATGTCATCGCTGCGCAGCGTGCCGTTGCCGGCATTGACCAGCCAGACAACATGGTCGGCCTGGCGCAAGTGCTGGCGCGCGATCTCCTCGTCGGTCAAGGAATGCGTTTCGCCCTCGGGTTTGTCGTAGCCTGGCGTATCCATCAGCACCAGGTTATTCCAGCGCATCGCGGGTTGCTGAATGACGAGGAGCTTGATCAGGTGCGCCAGTCCAAAGGTGTCACCATCGCCTGCCCTGTACTGGCGGTCGAAGCCGTGTGCCAGCGCCTGCAGCTCCTCCTCGTTGACCGGCACCATCCGGTTCATCATGTTGCGCGCCCGCACCGCCGGGCCGCCGTCGGACAGGCAGGTCGGAATCGCGGTGGTCGGCCCAAGGCCCTCAGGGAGCATTGACATGCCCAGCAGGGTATTCAGGAAACGCGACTTGCCCGCGCTGAAGCCGCCGCCGATGCCTACCGTGATCTTGTTGGCCAGGTCGGGAAACAGCACCAGTTCCTCGACCGAGTCGACGATCGCCGCCAGTTCGCGTTCCCCCGCCATCGCCGCCGGGCCGCGGTCCGGAGCCACGGAGGCGAAGTCCTCCTGCACCAGCTTGCGCAATTGCGCCAATGCGTCCGCCGCCGCCGAGACGGTGAGGGGCGCGGCCAGCAGGCGCGCGATCAGGCCCATCGCAGCGGCCGGATCGGCAAGATAGGGATTGGCGTCCTCGGCTTCCACTTCGTCGAGCAGGTCGTCGGGGATGACGATGTCGTGCAGGTTCATCATGCCTCGGCGCCCTCACTGGCGGCGACGTCGCGCAAGCGGTCGAGCGCCGCCGTAGCACGGGCCTGCAGGTCGGCCTTCTTTGCCACATGTTCCTGCAGCAAGGCTTCGATGCGCCCCATTTGCTCGCGCTCCGAATCGAGCCGCGCCCGGAGCGGCGCGTCCAGGCCATCGAGCGCGGCGCGCCCCTGTGCCTCCAGCAGGGCGCCAGCCTGCATCTCGACCTGCCCGCAGATCAGCTCGATCGCTTCGGCCGCATGGTCCTCGGCCGACACGCGTTGTCCCTTGCCGATCAGAAAGTGACCAAGCAGGCCACCGAGCGCTGCACCGATCAGGGTACCGAGGCCCGGCAACACCGATCCTGCCGCCGCGCCGAACAGTGCGGCCGAACCGCCGATGCCGGCGACCGGCGCCGCCGCGCCCAGCAAGGCCCCGGCGGTCGCACCGGCGCCCGCCCT
Source organism: Massilia timonae CCUG 45783 (assembly GCF_000315425.1). GTDB lineage: Bacteria > Pseudomonadota > Gammaproteobacteria > Burkholderiales > Burkholderiaceae_D > Telluria > Telluria timonae. Next base: position 1,173,269 of record NZ_JH992923.1, read on the forward strand.
GGCGGCGCCCGCGGCCAGGTCCGACAATCCGGACTTGTGCCCGCCTTCCGCGCCGGCGCCGGCGCCGAGGTCGAGCGTACCGATCTGGCCGATGTCGACGTCATGCGCGAGCACGCGGGCCAGGCGTTCGAGGCGCACCGTGAAATGGGTGCGCGTGGCAAGCTCGAAGGCATTCTGCGCATCGGCCAGCACCAGGCTGCGGAACTCCTGCTCGGCGGCGATACGCTCCGCGTAGGCCGATCGGCGATTGCGCATGAAACTGCGCACGTCGGCCACGACGGCGCGTGCGACGATACCGGTGCAGTCCGCCAGGAACGCCTGTTCCTCGCGGCGGAAACGGTCATCTAGGCTTTCCATGGCGGCCCCGATCTGCGCCATGCGCTCGCGCAGCGCGGCGTCGTCCGGCGCGCCGAGGGTCTGGGCCAGCAGTTGCCGGGCGCGCTGCACCAGCGCCTCGACCAGCGGGCCGTGACGGCGCACGAACAGTCCTGTCTTGCTGCGGTCGACGTGGGCCAGGAGGTCGTCGAAGCCGGCCAGGTTGCGCTCCTTTGCCGAACACCCGCGCACCAGCTGGTCCTTCGCCAGCCCAGCCTGCTCGGCCAGGCTGCGCTGCAGCGCTTCACGCTCGCTCGCGTTGTTCAGGTCTTCCTGACAGACCAGCAGGGAAAACGCCTGTCCCAGCTGCTTCTGGCGCTGCACGAACGCGCGCTCTTCGTTGCCGACCTGCCCGCGGTTGGCGCACAGGATGAACAGCACGCCGTCGCCAAGGTAATGGGCCAGGGCCGTGTCGTGGTCGATGTTGACCGATCCGATGCCGGGCGTGTCGACCACGACTAGGTCGGGATAACGCTCCAGTGCCGGCATGTCCAGGTGGCGTTCGACATGCAAGATGCGGCGACCGTGCGCGAATGCGGCGAGACGGCTTTCGGTCATGTAGGGTTCGGGAAATTCCTCGCGCGCCGGCACCGATTCCGGCGCCACCGCTGCCCAGCAGACGACCAGCTTTTCCTGGTTCGGCGCCGCGCGGTGGAATTCGACCGGCGCCGAGGTGCATGCGCCGAGGTCGATCTCCTGCACTTCGCGGTCGAGCCAGCTGTTGATGAGGGTGGATTTGCCGGCACTGAACTTGCCGACCAGGGGCACCTTCAGGCGGAAACCCTCGATCGCCGAACGTACCGGCGCCATCTCGCGCCGGAAGGCCGGCGGCAACAGGCCGTCCTTGACCAGGTCTTCCAGGACGTCGAGCTGGCCGGCCCATGCCGCCTTCAGTGCCGTCATCTCGCTGCCATGCTTGACCGGAGCCAGTCCTGCCGCGCGCATGTGATACAGCATTTCGACCAGGAGGTCCCACGCCTTCAGTTCGGTATCGGGACCATAGTCCCAGCTTGCCACGGCATGCTCCACGCCGCCGGCCGTGCGCTGGTTGCGCAGGTCGAGCAGCCAGGCGGCTGCGCCGCGCGGGTGCGCGGCCGACGGCCCGGTCACCAGGCCGGTCGTCAAGGTGCCTGCGCTCTCGCGGTCTTCCAGCAGGTCTTGGAAGAAGCTGCCAACCCTCAGCGTCGCTTCGCCCAGTTCGGCGCGATAGCACATCTCGTGTGCGCTCATGAGCTCGTCCAGGCTCCACGCGCCTTCCGTACGATGGAAGAAGTCGTTCGCCAGCGTGACCAGCCGCAGCGTCACGGGAAGCTGGGCAAGGCGGCGTCCGCGGTAGCGCGGCACGCTGGTATGCGCCAGCCAGCTCAGCAGGCGTCCCTGGCGTTCCAGGCGCTCCACGCGCTCGTCCACCTGCATCAGGCGGTCGCGCAGTTTTCCGTACACCTGCGCCATCGAACGATAGACCCGTTCCAGGTCCTCGTTGTGGCGCTGGCCCTGCCGGGCCATCTCCTGCAGCGCGTCCTGCACCCGGTTCTTCAACACGCAGCTGAACTCCAGGCTCAAGGCGCCCTGCTTCTGCACCGCGTTCACCAGGCGCAAGAGTGCATACTGCCCCTCCGCCAGGGCCAGCTCGTTGTCGGCCGAGAGCTTCTGGGTACGCCCGGTCAGGGCCCCGACCAGGCGCGACAGCATGCCTTCGTCGCGCAGGGCGCCGGCGCGGCCGGCGACCGGAGCGAGCGCCGCAATGGCGTCCAGCACGCCCTCTTCCACGGCCTTGCGGTCCTTTCCGCAGCGGGCCAGGAACTGGTCGACGCCGGTGTGGATGCGCTCGCGGTCGAGCTGGGACAGCAGGGCTTCGCCGGCGAGCGCGAAGGCCGACCGTGGCGCACCGTCTAGCGCAGTGTCCGCATCTGTCGCTTCGTCCGCGACGCCGAGCGGACGGTCGAAACGGTCGTCCGCGACGATCCTGTCGAAATCGGCGATCTTGCCAATGGTCGCGCCGTGCGCTGTGTCGACGCCCCCGATGGCGCTGTGGTTTTCCGCGTCGCGTGCGGCATTGCGCGCCACCTCGTCCCACAACTGCTGGTAGCGCTCGCCGGTGTCGAGGTACTTCTCGAGATGGCGCAGGATGGCCTTGGCGTCGGCATAACCCTGTTCCATGCGCCCTGCCGCCCCCTTGTTCGAGAAGTCGAGCGTCGCCATCACGCTCCCCAGTGCGTGGCGCGGCACGATCGGGATCACGCGCATGCCCGGGAATTGCTGCGGACTGATGGTCAGGTCGGTCTGCGACAGGCAGACCACGATCACGGTGTCGCAGCCGGCTTCCTGCAGCGCGCGCACCGGCACGTTGTCCAGCCGGCGTCCCGGGAGCTCCCAATAGAACCCCCCATCGCTGTAAAGCTCGTCCTCGATGCGCACGGCGTCGAAGATTAGGGGCAGCGCAGCCGTTGCCAGCAGGCCGTCCGCGACGATGGCGGGGTCGCGCAGGGCCCGGTAAACCACACGGTTGTCGTCGTCATGGTGCCAGGCGACCGTCAGCGGTATCGCCGAGCCGGCCAGCAGCGCCGTATCCACGCCTTCGGCGATCATCGATTGCAAGCCTTCGCGCTTGAACAGGCCCTTGCTGGCCGCGGAATTGAGCATGCGGTTCAGCAGGCGGCCCGGCGGCGATTTTTGCGCCAGCGCTTCGGCGAGTCCCGCGACGCCTTCCAGCGTAAGCAGGTTGTGGCGCTCAACATTGAGCCACATCTTTTCGGCAAGGTCGTACTTCCCCTGCGCCATCATCGCGCCGTTCAGCCCGCCGACCGAGGTGCCGGCGACCGCCGCGATATGCCTGTCGATGCCAGTTTCCCGCAACGCATTCCATACGCCGATCTGGTACGCACCTTTGCCACCGCCTCCCGCGAGGACGATGCCGAGTTTTTTGAAATTCATGGGTTATGCGGGCCGTTCAGCCCTGGTCAGTGATGGATAATCGCGGGCTGGGTTCTACAACGCTTGCCGGTACGCGGATTTGTTCTAATAATGGGTACAACTGTAGACTATATTGCACTAAGGCATCAAGTATTGTCTTAAACACGCGCTGCTCGCCTTATGCATAGGCCCTGCTCATGCGCTGCGCGATGCCCGCCAGTTCGTCGCGCAGGTTTGTCGGCTCCCGGACCACGACCCCGTCCCCGAAGCCGAGCAGCCACCACACCAGCGAGCGTGTGTTCGGGACGGTGGCGGCCAGATGCAGGCGTCCGGCGTCGTCCGGCGTCAGCACCTGGTCGCCACTCAACGGCGTCTCGAACAGGTGTTCGCCGGCAGCGCGGGTGAACACGGCGCGCAGGGTGATCGGCGCGCCCGCGATCACGCCGAACTGTCCGGAAGCGATATAGGCGTCGACGTCGAAACCGGGCTTGCGGCGCGCCGGTTCGTACAGCGCCTCGGCCTGCTGCACCCGGTGCAAGGCGATGGTGCGGACATCGTCGTAGCAGCCGAACATGCACACCAGGTAGACCAGGCCGCCGCGCTGCACCACGGCCAGCGGATGGACCGCGGCGTAGACCGTGGGGACGTCCGCGTCGCGCTTGCGGTAGTGGAGCCTGAGCTGGCGGTCCTGCATCAGCGCCATGTAGACGATGCGCTGGCATTCGTCGTCCATGCGCGGCGGCAGCAGCGGCTGCTGGGGCGGCACGCTGCGCACCTTGTCCAGCCAGGCCCGCGGCGGCGCCGTGTCGTCCACCGCCGACAGGGTGCGGGCCGCCGACTGGAAGTGCGGGCGCAGGGCATCGACTGCGTTCGGCGGCAGGTGGTGGTGCAGGTGCTGCTCGACCAGCGTCAGCGTCAAGGCCTCGGGCAGGGTCAGCCCGGGCAGGTCGAAGCTCGATGCATCGCGCAGCCAGCTCCATCCGAACGGCTTGTCGCGGCTGTCGACCACGATCGGGAACACCGTCGACAACTCCTTCAGGTCGCGCTCGACCGTCCGCTTGGCCACGTCGAATCCGGCGGCGCACAGGCGCTCGCACAGGTCCCTGGCCGATACCTTGAGCGGGGCGCGCGGCACCATGCGCAGCATGTGCCACTGGCGCAGCAGGGATTGCTGGTTGGTCGCCATCAGAAGTCCTCCGCCCAGCGTTCCCAGAAACCGGGCTCGTCGTGCGCGGCATTTTCCATCGCATGGTCGAGCGAGAGGACATAGAAGCGTACGCCTGCATGCCGCATCGTCCCGTCCGGATGCTCGAGGTAATCGCGCAAGGCGCAGTACCCGGGCAAGGACTCGTCGTAGGGAACGTCCAGGTAGACCTGGCCGAGATAGGAGACCATCCGCGAAGGATTCGCGAACGGACCGCAGCGGGTCCAGGGCATGCCGTGCGCGTCGAACCAGGCCAGCACCTCCGCGCGTACCGGATCGTCCTCGAACCGGTATTCGCGCCACTCGCTGAAGGGCTGCGGATGGAACTCGAGGTAGAGGGCGTCGCGTCCCTTCTTGCGCGCGATCGCGTCGATGTGCTGGATCAGTGCAGGCATGTACGTGCGGGCCGCCGGCCGGCGGCCACGAGTAGTGGTTCAAAATGTCATCTTAGCAAAGAAATTGCCAATAAGAAATACCGCCGATCTGCTTAGGGCGCTGCGCTGCCGTAGACGAGCGTGTGCGCCGCCTCGGGGGACTGCGCATGCACCAGTTCCCCGATCGCAGCGGCGATCTTCTGTCCGCCCTGGGCGGACGGCTCGATCGGCGACGAGGACGCGTAGTCGCCCGCATCGGCGCACACCACCCGCAGGTCGATCACCGGCACGCGCCGCAGCACCGCCTCGCGCAGGATCACGTCGTTGAACGGCGCCAGCGCGGTGCGCAGGCCGGGCGAGAGGCCGGGTACGGCGTCGTAGATCGTCGCCACGGCCACCGGACTGCCCTGCGCCAGCAGCAGGTCGAGCATGTCGCGGTAGGCGCACCGGAAGCCGGCCTGCCACGCCGCCAGCAGTTCGGCTGCCTCGAGTACCGTGCTGACCGGCGAATGCATCGCCCCGACCAGGCCCAGCACGTCGTTGCCGCCGCAGCTCGCCACCAGCCAGTCGGCCGGCTCCGGCAGCTCGCGCAGGCGCGCCACCTGCGCCGCCATGTCCGCCAGCACGCTGCCGTCGCGCGCCAGCAGCGACACGCGGTGCGGCCGGCCCGACAGCGATTGCAGGCGGGCCTGGACTTCGGTCCCGGCCGGGACATACGGGGCATTATCGAAGATCGAATCCCCGAGCAATACGATGTGCGCCATCTGCGCCTCCTTCATTCAACATTCAAAGATTCATGACTGGCCGGCGCCAGGCCCCGGCCGCAGCGCCTGCGACAGCACCTGCCGGACCAGCTCGCCGATGCCGGGCGCCGAGGATTCGCGTTTGCCGGCAACGTTCAGGGTCCCGACGCCGTGGCGCGCGAGAAAACGCGCCACGTATTTCGGGTGCACGCCGGGACGCACATGGAGCCAGGGCTTGCCCAGGCTGTCCGCGAACGCGCCGGTGCGTTTCGATCCCCCGTCGAGCCGGTCGTCGAGGGTGAAGATCAGGGTCGCGTCGCTGTCGCGCACGTTCCACTCGGTGCGCTGCAGGTAGGCCGCGGTCGGGGTTTCCTGCAGCAGGTAGCGGTCCGGCAGCACGCCGTCCTCGGTCTTGCGCCCGCGCGGGCACCAGCCGCCGTGGGGCACACCTTGCCCGATCGCCCAGTCGAGCGCTGCCCGGTCGGCCCCGGTCTGCCCGCCGGCCACCAGCTTGAAGCCGGGGCCGGGCACGAACACATCATCCATCCATCCTCCGTATCGATTCGACGAAGCGCCAGTCTAGCGATGCGCCGCGACAAACGCTGTCGCAGGTCCGCTGCGACACCGCCTGTCGCCCGCGTCCCTACACTGGCTGCTCGACCATTGCCGGGAAGGCCGCATGAAAAGACAGCTACTCACCGATGCACGCTACCATACCATCGGCTACATCGACACCGCCGCCGACGGCAAGCAGACTGCGCGCGACGCGCGCCTGCATGTCGTCGGCTACTACGACCCGCAGGCCGACACGACGTGCGATGCCCGCCTCCGGACGGTCGGCCGCGGCAACCTGCTGGCCTCGCTGGTCGCCTCGTCCTGAAAGGAGCGCGGCAATGAGCAAAGGACTGGTGCATTTCGTGCACGGCAAAGAGAGCGGCCCGAACGGCAGCAAGATCGTCGCTCTGGCGAAGGTGGCGCGGCAGCACGGCTGGGACGTCGCCAGCCTCGACTACTCGCATACCACCGATCCGGCGATCCGCCTGGAACAGTTGAGGAAGGCCTGCAAGGTCCTGGACCAGACCCTGCTGCTGGTGGGGTCGAGCATGGGCGGCTGGGTCGCGGCGGAAGCGTCGGTCAGGCTCGACGCCTACGGCGTGTTCCTGCTCGCGCCCGCCCTGTACATGCCGGATTATCCGGTCCCGGCCCCGGCGATCCTGGCTTACCAGGCGGAGATCGTGCACGGCTGGGACGACGAGGTCATCCCTTGCGAACATTCGATCCGCTTCGCGCGACTGCGCGGCTGCACTCTGCACCTGGTGCCGGGCGACCACCGCCTGAACGCCCGCATTCCCCTGCTGTGCGAGCTGTTCGGCGCCTTCCTGTCGCGCTGCGCGCAAGCCTCCTGAACCGCTGCCCCGGGATCGGCTGCGACATGTCCTGTCGCGCCGCCCGCGACAATGGCGGCATCCGAGCAGCCGAAGTAGGAAGCAGATGAAAGAACGAACGAGACAGCGCCGCCGCAACGCACCCGCCCCCGAACGCCCCATCGCCCCGGTCATCCGGCTGTGGATGCTGCGCATGCTGGTGCCGCTTGCAGGGCATCGCGAGCTGGTCGGTTCGCGCGGATTCATGGACGACGCGGTGGCCCGCGTCCTCGGGCTCGACGAGTGGATCGACCCCGAAGACCGGGATTTCGACCCGGCCGCGGTCCGGACGCGCCTGCGCGAACTGCACCGCCAGGCCGAGCGCTGCGCCGACCGTGCACTACCGCCCGTCCTCGATGCGAACATCGCGCGCCTGGCCGAGCTGGTGGGACTCTCGGCGACCGAGTGCGCGATCCTCGGCTTCGCGCCCCTGCTGCACCACGAGCGCGCGCTGGACAAGGCGGCCGACACCCTCGGCGTGCTGTCGTCGGGAGCGATTGCGGACGTGCTGGCGCTGCTGCTCGAGCTTCCTGTGTCCGAGATCCGCCGCGCCCTCCTCGGGCACGGTGTGCTGGCGCGCTCGGGCCTATTGAACGTGGACCGCAGCGGCACCGCGCTGCTGGCCGCCAAGCTCGACCTGCTGTCCAGGCAGTTCGCCGAGTCGATTCTTGGTTCCGAGACCGACCCGATCGCGCTGCTGCGCGATACCGTCGCCCCGAGCACGCCGCCGCGCCTTTAGCTGGGCGACTTCTCGCACCTGGACGAGGCCCTTGCAATCCTGCGTCCCTACCTGGCACAGGCGGTGGCCGGCAACCGCCACGGCGTCAACGTCTTCGTGCACGGTGCGCCCGGCACCGGAAAAAGCGAACTGGCGCGCGCGCTTGCGGCCGCGCTCGGGTGCGAACTGTTCGAGGTGGCCAGCGAGGACGAGGACGGCGACCCGGTCACCGGCGAGCGCCGCCTGCGCGGCTACCGCGCCGCCCAGAGCTTCTTCGACCGCCGCCATGCGCTGCTGCTGTTCGACGAGGTGGAAGACATCTTCGGCGACAGCGGCAGTCCGTTCGGCTCGCGCAGCACCGCCCAGCGGCGCAAGGCATGGCTGAACCGCATGCTCGAACAGAACCGTGTCCCAACGCTGTGGCTGTCGAACACGATCGAGGACATCGATCCGGCCTTCATGCGCCGTTTCGACATGGTGGTCGAGGTGCCGGTGCCGCCGCGCGCCCAGCGCGAGCGGATCCTGCTTGCCGCCTGCGGCGACCTGGCCGACGCGCCGACCCTGGCGCGCATGGCAAGGGCCGAGGCGCTGGCCCCTGCGGTGGCAGAGCGCGCGGCGACGGTGGTGCGCGCCATCCGCAGCCAGTTCGACGATGCCGGCGCCGCCCGCGCCCTCGAGTGGCTGGCCAGCCGCACGCTCGAGGCCCAGGGGCATCCGGCGCTGGACGCCGGGGCCGCGGCCGGGCTGCCCGACCACTACGACCCCGCGATCCTGAATGCCGACGCCGACCTGGCGGCGTTGGCCGCCGGCTTGGCCTCCAGCCGCTCGGCACGCCTGTGCCTGTACGGCCCGCCCGGCACCGGCAAGACCGCGTTCGGACGCTGGCTTGCCGACCGCCTCGGAATGCCGCTGCTCCCGAAAGGCGCCTCTGAGCTGATGTCGAAATGGGTCGGCGAAAGCGAAAAGGCGATCGCCGCGGCCTTCCGCCAGGCCGAGCGCGAAGGCGCCCTCTTGATGATCGACGAGGTGGACAGCTTCCTGCGCGACCGCGACGGCGCGCGCCATTCCTGGGAAGTTACCCGGGTCAACGAAATGCTGACCCGAATGGAGAGCTTCGGTGGGGTCTTCATCGCCTCGACCAACCTGATGGGCGACATCGATCCGGCCGCGCTGCGGCGCTTCGACCTGAAGATCCGCTTCGACTACCTGGAACCGGACCAGGCCGCGCTGCTGCTCGCCCGCCAGTGCGCGGGCCTGGGCGTCGCTCCGCCGCTGCCGGCGGACCTGGGCCGGGTGCGGCGGCTTGCCAGACTGACGCCGGGTGACTTCGCCGCGCTGGCGCGCCGGCACCGCTTCACCCCTTTCACCGACGCCGCCGGGCTGGTGGCGGCCCTCGACCAGGAATGCGCGCTCAAGCACGGCAGGCAGGCCGCGATCGGTTTCCTGGTCTGAGCGGCTGGCGAATTAACATGATGACATTTTATTTCAGAAAGGCAATAATATTGAAATAATCTTTCCCATTGTTGAGCTCGTGACCATGCCCCGCCTGTCCAAGTCCAAGCTGCTGGCCTTCCGCCAGTGCGAACGCCGCCTCTGGCTCGAACTGCACCGACCCGGCCTGCGCCAGGATGACGATGCCAGCCTGGCTGCCTTTTCGGCCGGGCACCAGGTCGGCCTCCTGGCGCGCCAGCTGTACGACCCCGACCGTTATGGGGTCCTGCTCGATCCCATCGGCGACGGCATCGAGGCAACGCTGGCGCGCAGCCGTAGCCTGCTCGCCACCGCCCAACCGGTCTTCGAGGCGGGCTTCGAAGCCGGCGGCGCCCTGGCCTTCGCCGACATCCTGCTGCCGGTCGACCCCGATGCGCGGCGCTGGAGCATGGTCGAAGTGAAATCGGCCACCAGGCTCAAGGACTACCACCGCGAGGACGCGGCCATCCAGGCCTTCGTCGCGCGCGCCGCCGGCGTCGCGCTCGATCGGATCGCGTTGGCCCGCATCGACAGCGCCTGGGTGTACCCCGGGAACGGCCATTATCGCGGCCTGCTGGTCGAAGAAGACCTGAGCGCCGACGCCTTCGGACGGCATGGCGAGGTCTCGTCCTGGATCGCCCGCGCCCAGGAAGTGGCGACGCTGAAGGACGAGCCGGACGTGCGGCCCGGCGAACACTGCGACAGTCCCCATGCCTGCGGCTTCAAGGCGCACTGCAACGCCGCCATGCCGGCGGCGGAGTATCCGGTGAGTTGGCTGCCGAGAAGGACCGGCCGCGCGCTCAAGCAGTGCATCGGCGAAGGCGCCGCCGACATGCGCGACGTGCCGGACGAACTCCTGAACGACACCCAGTTGCGCGTCAAGCGCCATACCCTCACCGGCGCGATCTATTTCGATGCCGGCGGCGCCGCGGCTGACCTAGCGCCCTACCCGCCGCCGGCCTGTTTCATCGACTTCGAGACCATCGCTTTCGCGGTGCCGGTCTGGGCGGGCACCCGTCCGTTCCAGATGATCCCGTTCCAGTTCAGCGTGCACCGCCTGGACGCGGCGGGCAAGCTGGCGCACCGCGACTTCCTCGACCTGTCCGGCGACGATCCCTCGCGCCCCTTCGCCGAAGCGCTGGTCGACGCCTGCCAGGGGCCGGGGCCGGTCTTCGTCTACAACGCCGGTTTCGAGACCGCCCGCATCGCCGAACTGGCGGCACGCTTCGCCGACCTGGCCCCGGCCCTGCTGGCGATCAACGAGCGCGTGGTGGACCTGCTGCCGGTGGCGCGGGAACGCTATTACCATCCCGGACAGCAGGGCAGCTGGAGCATCAAGCGGGTGCTGCCGGCGATCGCACCCGACTTGCGCTACGACGCGCTCGACGGCGTCCAGGACGGCGCCGCCGCCATGCACGCCTTCCTGGAAGCGATCGCCCCGGATACCGATCCGGCGCGCAAGCGGCAGATCGAACGCCAGCTGCGCGACTACTGCCACCTCGATACGCTGGCCATGGTGCGGCTGTGGGAATTCTTCTCGTGGAGGGAGGAGCCAAGCGACCTGGAACGGCGTATCCTGCAGAACGACGAACTGGTGCAGGCCATCCTCGCGTCGGCCCGGGACCTGGGCGAGCCGATGTCGGCCGAGGAGTTCATCGCCCGTCTCGACCAGGCCGATGGCGAGGCCGCGCCCGGGGACTGAGCGCCGCCTGCGACGCCGCTTGTCGCCGCGCCACCTATCATGACCCCAACGCGCAGGGCACCCCGCGCGTATTGTCGTGAAAGGAAACACCATGCATACCGAATCGTCCAGCGCCGGCATCGGCGCGGCGGACCCCTTGCTGGCGCAGGCCGGCGCCTGGATCGGCCGGCTTCGCGGCGCCGGCGAGGAAATCCTGCTCTACCCCGTGTCGCGGCTGCAGCGCCAGTTCAGGCTCGGCTACTCGCGCAGCTGCGCGCTGGCGCAGGCCTTGGCGCAACGCGGCGAATGGACGATCGGCTTCACCGAGAACGGGACCCTCTATGCCCGCCTGGCACGCCCGGCGCAGGAGCTGCCGGCATGAGCGCGGCGCCGGATACCGCGCAGGCCATCGAGCGCGCCGCCGCGCTGATCGCGGCCGCCGATGCCCTGGTCATCGCTGCCGGCGCAGGGATGGGCGTCGATTCCGGCCTGCCCGACTTTCGCGGCAACGCCGGCTTCTGGAAGGCCTACCCGGTGCTGGCCGCCGAAGGGACCGCCTTCATGGACATCGCCAGTCCGGCCGCGTTCTTCGCCGATGCGCGCCGCGCCTGGGGCTTCTACGGGCACCGGCTGGACCTGTACCGCCGCAGCCTGCCGCATGATGGCTACCGGCTCCTGCGGCGCTGGGGCGAAACGAAGCGCCACGGCTATTTCGTGTTCACGAGTAATGTCGACGGCCACTTCCAGAATGCGGGATTCGATCCGCTGCGTATCGACGAGTGCCACGGTTCGATCCATCGGCTGCAATGCCTGGTGCCGTGCTCGCCCGCCCTGTGGCCGGCCTCCGGCCTGCAGCCGGCGGTCGACGAGACGCGCTGCGAGCTGCTCGGCCCCCTGCCTGCCTGCCCGCACTGCGGCGCCGTCGCACGCCCGAATATTCTGATGTTCGACGATTACGGCTGGGTCGAGGAACGGCGCGCGCTGCAGGCGGCACGCTGCCGGGGCTGGCTGGATCAGGTACGCCGTCCGGTGGTGATCGAGATCGGAGCCGGACTGAACATCCCGACCGTGCGCCATTTCGCCCACCGGGTCGTATTGCGGCATGGCGGGTCGCTCATCCGGATCAATCCGCGCGAGGCCGACCCCGGCAGCATGCCCGGCATTGGCATTCCCGCCGGCGCCCTGGAGACGCTCACGGCGATCGACGCCCTGCTCGGGCGAAAGCAGGCTTGATCGCATGCCCACGGTATTCGGCGATCGCCTGTACGTCGGCGGCCAGGTCTTCACGATCGACTGTCATCCCCTCGATCCGTGCTTGGCGTCGCTGCCGCGGCGCCCCTGCGGGCGGCTGGCGCGGCAGCCGGCGCCGTACTGGGTACCGGCCACGCAGCTTTCACGATGACGAAATCGTGCTCGAGATCGTGCCCGGGCGAGTACCGGCTGCGGGGCGGCTAGGACGCGAGCGCCTCGACCGGATCCAGCGTGTACACATTATCGTCGTCGATCTCGAAGAACAGCTCTCCCGTCTCCTGCATGCGTCCTTCCAGCCACCAGAAGGTGACGAGTGCGGACGCTTCCCGCACGACCTCGTCGAGCAGGGTGCTGGTACCCATCGCGCCTAGCAGTTCCGCGCGCGTGATCCCGGGCAGGAACAAGGGCGCCAGCTCGACTTTGCGGTCGAGCGCCAGCGCGCTCCAGCTGCCGAGCTTGCGGTTGACGAACTGCTGGTGCACGAGGATATCGGGGTGCAGCTTGGCATCCTCGACCGGCAGTTGCATGAACGCCGGGTCCTTCCGAAACCTGATCTCGCAGGCGATATAGCCGGTACGCGCTGCGCCACCGACAATGGCATAGGACAAGGCAAGTTCCGGCGACGGACTGGCATAGACCGCATGCCGGCGCGATGGCCGCCCCGAGGGACGCGTGAACTCCCACAGGTTGTCGACCATGTAAGGAATATTGCTGGGCAAGCGCCGGCCGGGATGGCGCCGCAGTTCCTCGCCCGGCGTGTACTGTGCGATCGGGATGGCGCGGAAGAATTTCATCGGGATCCTTTACATGCTCGGGTCTTCTGCAGCGGCAGCATGGGCGTCCACCTGTTGCTCCAGGCTGCCGACCAGGACCCGGGTCATCTCCTGGCCATGCGCGCGAATCGCGTCCGCATCCCACTCTGCACTCTTCATCATGAGGTATTGCTTGATGCTGTCGATGCGGTTGTTGCGGTAATACTCCTTCTTTGCCGCGGGCATGAAGTTGCTCAGCCGCGAATTCTTGCTGTGGCTGATCAGGCAGAGGTTGCCGAACGCGTCCACCACGTGGGAAGGCAGCCGCACCTGCCCTTCCATCGGGTTTTGCGGATAGTAGTGCTCGACCGAACTGCGGAACGTGAACTCGAAGTTCGCGACCTGGGGATCGCCGGCATGCTTCAGCCACAGCAGATAGTCCAGGTAATTGAAGACCAGGTTGTTCTCGATATGGCCGTACATGAGGCGCGATGCGATGCCGCCCTCCCCGCTGCCGGCGATCCCGGCAATCTCGTCGCGGCGGCGCCGGCACTGGCCGCCCCGCACGTGGATGATCTCGAAATAGTCAGCCTGGTCGTCGCCGGCAAGGTAACGGTCGAACACGAAAGCCCTGGCCACCGACTCCAAGTAGCGCAGGTATGCCCCTTCCTGGACCTCTTGCACGCGGTGTGCGTCATGCAGGTACTTGAGTGCGGCGTTGAGCCAGTACTTGTACACGCGCGTCGGGGTGGACACGTGGAACGCCAACAGCAGCATCAGGATGCGGCGGTTCTCGCCCTTGACCTCGCCTTCCGCGTTGTCGTCGGTCCCGAATGTGTTCACGTAGCTCGGCCGCCCGCTACCGCGGGACTCGCCCGCGGCATTCCATTTGAAACGCTTCAGGCTCCAGCCATCCGTCCCTTTCGCGAATTCACGCTTGATCACATAGTGATCGAACAAATATTTACAGCGCAGCAGGGTGAACACGAACTGCTTGATGGTCGCGACAGGGTCGTCGGCCTTGAACACGTGCGTGTCGAATGCCGCGATCAGGGCTTTGTCGTCGAGCGGGACATTGTCGTCGATCATGACGCGCAATACGTGCAGCAGGAAGTTGGGGAAGTTGATCACCGCGTGGAAACGCTCAGGCGCCTCTTCGCCCTTCTCTTTCGCCGTGCCTCCGGCGTTGTTCGCCGCTTTTACGGGCTCGATGAGCTCGTCGAGGGTCAGCGCTACGCCAGGCGCGGCCTTGCCGGTCGCCGGCAGGACCAGGGCGTCGCACAACTGGGCAAAGTCGCCCGGTACGAAGCGCCCCCAATCGCCCTGCCCGAACACGGCGTCGCGCTGCGCCGGCGTAAAACCCATTTCCACATAGCGTTCCATGTTGGCGCAGGCTTCCCAGACGAGATGCAGGCAGCGCCGGCTTCGCTCCGGGTCGGGGTCCTTGCGCAAGGCCTCCATCATGCGTGCCTTGAGGACCTCGTGCTTTTCCAGCTGCTCGCCGCGGCTGTTCATGATCTCGAAATAATGGTTCAAGTCGGTTTGCGGCGGCACGCACACGCGCATCAGGACGACGTGCCCGAGCAGATAGCGTGCAAAGTCCGAGGGCGTGATCTTGTTGTCTTTCAGTTTGCGCGGCAGGATCTTCTGGATCTGCCGGTAGCCTTCGACGATGGCCTCGTTCGCGTCCTGCGGCGCGAGGAATCCCGTCGGGTCGGGCTCCAGGGCGCCGCCGAAGATTGCCGCAAAGGTCTTTTGGGAGCGCTCGCGGCTTTCGAAGCGGATGCGCAGGACGTCGTACCAGGCGAGCGCAGGCTCGCCGCGGTTCTTCAGGTACGAAGCCAGCAGGGACAAGGTCGTCAGCCGCTGCTGGCCGTCGATGGTCTCGTAGACGGTCTTGCCGGAAGACTGGCGGGCGAACACGACCAGCGTACCGATATAGTAATTCTGCGGCGCGGACTGCTCTTTCAGCATGTAGTCGATCACGTCCTGGATCAGCTGGGTGATCTCGCCTTCGCCCCAGGCGTAATTGCGCTGGTACATGGGGATCACGTAGTCGACGTTCTCGGCCAACAGGCCCTGGATCGAAAGTTGGGAGATCTGGTCACTCATGCCGCGTACTTCATGTCCTTGAACAGTTTGTCGATTTCGGTGGTGTTGCTCGAGCGGATATGCTCGACCATGGGCAGGTTGCGGTTGATGAAATCCGCGGGCGTAATGGCCTCGCCCAGGACCCTGAACAGGTTATTGTCGAGCACGTAGTTATCCACGGTGGCGACCTGCACCGATTCCATTTTCAGGCGCACCGTATAGGCCCAGATGAAGATCTTCTCGATCGCACGCGAGATGTCGGCGAACCCGAACTTGTCGATGTAGCAGATCAGGAGGCAATCGAACATCGTGCGCACGAAGCCGTCGCCCGTGCGGTGCCTGCCGCGATAACTGTCGATGCTCTCGACGATACGTGCCGCGAAGCCGTCGAGCGACTGGGTCTCGATGAGCCTGCGGAGCTCACCGACTTGTCCGCCGACCGCTGCGATCCGTTCCTGATAGTGCGCCGTCATCTCGAAGAACCGGCGGCCGTTGATGATCGTCTGGTCGAGGCGGAACGGGAAGGCCATGCCGCGGCCGTCGATCTTCCGTTCGAACTGCCGGTTGTAGGCGTCGACGAAGTGGTGGACGATGCGCAGCTGCTCGGCATGCGGATAGGCCGCCGTCGTGTCGAGGTTGACTCCCTTGAACAGGTGGGTATCGTCCTTGCCGAAGTAGCGGGCAGAGCGCCCTTTCGACCAGTTGCGCATGCGGTACAGGTAGCGGGCGAACAGCTCGGCGAGCTCTTCGCTTTCCGTGTTCTCCCAGCGCGCCACCGTGTTCGCCTTGACCTGCTCGTCGTCGACGAACTCGCGCAGGTGATAGGCCTTGAGCAGGTCGTGGGGTTCGAGATCGCGCCCGCGCGCGTTCTGCGAGTCGAAGAACTGGAAGGCCTCGGAAATGTCGGCCAGCTCGAACACGACGACGTGGCAGCGGTTCAGCAGGAAGTCGATCAGTTCTTCCGTGAAGTCGGCCCGTTCGACGGCGCGCGAGATCGCAAGGTAGTTGTTGCGGATGTTCGCCTGCGATATCTCGTTCTCGAAGCTCGGCTGGATCATGCTCGCACCGAGGCTGCGCAATTGGTCCTTCAGGTCGGTGCGCACCAGTGCCGCCATGCGCAACTTGATCAAGGCCCGGATCGTCAGCAGCAGCGTGATGGTGCGCTGCTGGCCGTCGACGATGTTCAGGCTGCCGCTCTCCTGATGCAGGACGATGGTGCCGAGCCGGTAGGACGGCTTGTCCTTGTGGGTCGCGATATCGCCAAACAGTTGCTGGACGTTCTTGCCGGTCCATTTGTAGGGGCGCTGGTACGCCGGGATCTTCAGCGTGGCCTCGGACAGCAGCTGTGTGACGCTCATGATGCGCTTGCCCAGCGAGGCCGGCTGCGCGACGTGCTCGGTTTCGTTCTTCATCGTCTCACCTTCTTCGTTGCCGGGCGTTCGCTCAGGCGAGCGCCGCGTTTGCGTCTAGGACCATGCGCAGGGCGATGTCGACGTCGAACCCTTCCATCAGCAGGCTGACCATCTCCTCCTTGTCGTCCTGATCGAAATCCTTGTAGGCATCGCGGTTCTCGCGATAATGCGCGAACAGCAAATCACGTGCCGCCTTCTCCTTGCGGGGCACGAGCGGTGTCGCGGCTTTGATCGAACCGCTCACGTAGGCATCCAGCACGGGTTGCGCTGCCGACCAGTCAAAGACCGCGACTTCGCGCATCTGCTGCTCCCAATCGCCCGGAAAACCGCCGCCGGGAATTCGGCGAAGCCTGTTCACCGCTAGGCAGGCCAGGTTCGGATAGCCATTCTCGTTGCAGAAGACCTGGACGAACAGGAGCTTCATGCCGATGCCGACCGGTACGGCACGTTGGACCTCCGCATCCTCGTGGAACATCGTGCGGGCTCGATCGAGCAGGTCGCCGTAGAAAATCGACTTTCCCGGATGGGACGCCGCGTGTTGCACAAGCACCGCGTACAGCTTGCTGCCGACGTTGATGTCGTTGAGGGTGAAAGGACGCGGCAAAGGGGTGTTGGAAGCAGTCGTCATCGTGTCGTCAGGCTCGCTCGTGATGGAGAGTGGCAAATGATAGGGCTTGCTGCGACGAACAATGTCGGATGGCAGCAGCGGGATGGGAACTACGCAGTTGCGTCCAGCATCTCGTCCATCTTGCGGTCCACGAAGCAGGCCACCTTCGCAAGCCACTCCTGCACCGGCTTGATGGCTTCGGCGTCGGGCATTCTCCTGACGATCGTCGTCGAGGTATCACCGAACGTCCTCACGGCCATTTTCTGGCCAATCCCGCCCTTTCCAACCGCCTGGCCGAGGTTCCAAGTTGTTGCCGTCAAGCCGGCCCATTCGTCGCCAGACCACTCCATCAACGCTTGCTGTAGCGAAGACAGGGGCTTGCCCGGTTCAAAAAGCTCGGGTTTCTCGAAGAACAGCTTCAGTTCGATCGTATTCGTTCGCCGGATATCGAGCCTGAAGAAAAAGGGTGGCTTCGCCGTACCCATCAGCGCCGCCATTTTTTTCGTCATGAAGTCGATCTTCGTCGAGTCGACGGATTGTTTTTGCCGCTTGGTGCCGGTTCCGATGCGCACCCAATCATCACGCACGAGACCGCTTGCGAGCGTGTTGCATGCTTTGGCGCGCAGATCGGCCTCGACCGACTGCAACAGATTGGCAGCCTCCTGCCCACCCTTGATCCCTTTGAGCTGCAGGCGAAGCCGGGCTTTTGCTGCGGAATCCTGACTATGCAACATGTCGATCATTTCCCCGAGCGGACCGTCGTAGGTCTCTTCGGTCAGGATCTCCTCGGCGAGCACGCGCGGCGCATACTCACGCGACCCGGTCACTTTCTGGAGGGTCGTCACATAGTCGGACAGGAAATGCACGACGCTGGAACCGGCCTGCCCGGCGCCGGCCTGTCCGCGCTGCGCGTCCTGCAGCGTCGCCTGCAAGGGCACGAGAACATGGTCATGCCAGTTGATGGCTGTCCAGTATTCCCTTTCGCGCTGCTGTGCCGGCTCTGCGCCGTCGAGCGTCAGGTACAACAGCGCGGGCACAGCCCGTCCTGCCGCCTGCTTTTGCACCGCCTCGCGGTAGTGTTCCAGCTGGTCGCCGTGCTCATCGGCCCCGATCTTGGCTTCGATCGCGAGGAAGAAGGTCGGTTCGACCTGCATGTAGACGTCGATGCGCTTGCTGCTGTCCTTTCCTGTCGCTTCGATTGCCTCGGACGGTACGGCATCGCCGAGCCTGAGGGTCTTGTCCTTGACCGGAAGCTCGGAAAAGACGCGCGCCGCATCGAGATTGGCGGGCACCTGCGTGGACAGCCGAGCGGGCAACCCGGCGAGGAAGCGTTCAACGAAGGCCGTGCCCAGGTTATGGCTGCCCTTGGGATCGAGCAGCCACGCCAAGGTCTTGGTGTGGCGCAGTTCGTAGGTTTCGAGGCCCAGGACCTCAAATGGATTAAACACTGACAGGGCTTCGCACAGCTTGGCGAATCCAGGGTGGGTGGAAATTGCTTCAATCATGGGCGTTCGTTTGTCCTGTTGCTTCGTCCATCGATGACATGTCGGGTTGTCGGGTCAACAGCATAACAGAAGATACCCAAATGATTCCAGGAGGAAACTATCTGTCAGCAGAGCATACGCCCTGCTTGCAGTCATCACGCAGCCGGCTGTATTCACACCGAAGTGTTCTTCGATACCATGATTGGGAGAGAGCTTCAGAATGGTATGAGAACGCTTCAAGGCTTAGCGCCCTAAGCCAGCACCATGTCCAATACCATTGAAATCCTTCGCTTAGCACCATCTGGACATGCGCGAACTTGCCCCTTCAGGCAATGAAAAAAGCCGTTGACTATTCGTACGAATGATCAACGGCTCTTCAGTTTTCCCTTCAAAATCAGCTACTTATAGACTCCACTCACTCCCACTCGATCGTTGCCGGCGGCTTGCCCGAAATGTCGTACACGACACGGTTCAGCCCACGCACCTCATTGATGATCCGGTTCGACACCTTGCCCAGCAACGAATGCGGCAAATGCGCCCACTGCGCCGTCATGAAGTCCAGCGTCTGCACCGCGCGCAGCGCCACCACATACTCATAAGTACGGCCATCGCCCATCACGCCGACCGACTTCACCGGCAAGAACACCGCAAACGCCTGGCTGGTCGCCTCATACCAGTTCACCGGCGCCTTGCCCGCATCGATGCCCGGCACGTGCGGCACTTCGAACGGGGTATTGCGCAGCTCTTCGATGAAGATCGCATCCGCCTCGCGCAGCAGGTCGGCATACTCCTTCTTCACCTCGCCCAGGATACGCACGCCCAGGCCAGGACCAGGGAACGGATGACGATACACCATGTCATGCGGCAGACCCAGCGCGACACCCAACTTGCGCACCTCATCCTTGAACAGCTCGCGCAGCGGCTCGAGCAGCTTCAGATTCAAGGTCTCAGGCAGCCCACCCACATTGTGGTGGCTCTTGATGGTCTGGCCCTTTTTACCCTTGCCGGCCGATTCGATCACGTCCGGATAAATGGTGCCCTGCGCCAGCCACTTGGCATTGGTCAGCTTGCCCGCCTCGACCTGGAACACTTCGACGAACTCACGGCCGATGATCTTGCGCTTCTGCTCGGGGTCGGTCACGCCGGCCAGGTGGCCCATGAACTGCGCCTCGGCATCGATACGCACGACTTTCACGCCCAGGTTCTTGGAGAACATGTCCATGACCATCTTGCCTTCGTCCTTGCGCAGCAGGCCGTGGTCGACGAACACGCAGGTCAGCTGGTCGCCGATTGCGCGGTGGATCAGCGCGGCAGCCACGCTCGAGTCGACGCCGCCCGACAGGCCCAGGATCACCTCGTCGGTGCCCACCTGTTCGCGGATCTTGGCGACGGCTTCGCCGATGTAATCCGGCATGTTCCAGTCCGACTTGCAGCCGCAGATCTCGTGCACGAAGCGGCCGATGATGGCTTCGCCCTGGGTCGTGTGCGTGACTTCCGGGTGGAACTGCAGCGCGTAGAAGCGGCGCTCTTCGTCGGCCATCGCGGCGATCGGGCAGCTGTCGGTCGAACCCATCAGCTTGAAGCCTTCCGGCATGTCCAGCACCTTGTCGCCGTGGCTCATCCAGACCTTCAGCATGCCGTGGCCTTCATCGGTCACGAAGTCGTTGATGCCGTTCAACAGCGCCGTATGGCCGCGGGCGCGCACTTCGGCGTAGCCGAATTCGCGCTTCAGGCCGTTCTCGACCTTGCCGCCCAGCTGGGCCGCCATGGTCTGCATGCCGTAGCAGATGCCCAGCACCGGGACGCCGGCTTCGAACACCGCCTGCGGCGCGCGCGGCGAGTCGCCTTCGAGCGTCGAGTTGTGGCTGCCCGAGAGGATGATGCCCGAGGCGCCGTATTCGCGGACGAACTCGTCGCTGACGTCATAGGGGAAGACTTCGGAGAACACGCCGGCGTCGCGCACGCGGCGCGCGATCAGCTGGGTAACCTGGGAACCGAAATCGAGGATGAGGATTTTGGAATGCATGGGATGCGTCTATGGTGAGGAATTCGTGGAGAGGAATTCGGTGGGGTGGATGGCTTCGCCTTCCACGCGTCCAGGCAACGCGAGCGATGGTTGAACGCGTGGACGGCAACGCCGTCCACCCCACAGCGGCCGCCAGGCGACCGCCCGGTATGGCTTATTCCGAACGGTAGTTCGGCGCTTCCTTGGTGATCTGCACGTCGTGCACATGCGATTCGCGCATGCCGGCCGAGGTGATCTCGACGAACTCCGCCTTTTCGCGCAGCTCTTCGATGGTGGCGCAGCCGCAGTAGCCCATCGACTGGCGCACGCCGCCGATCAGCTGGAAGATGATCGCCAGCACGCTGCCCTTGTAGGCAACGCGGCCTTCGATGCCTTCCGGGACGAACTTGTCGGCCTTGCTCGAGGCTTCCTGGAAGTAGCGGTCGGCCGAACCGTCGGCCATCGCGCCCAGGCTGCCCATGCCACGGTAGGATTTGTAGCTGCGGCCCTGATACAGGATCACTTCGCCCGGCGCTTCTTCGGTGCCGGCGAACATCGAGCCCATCATGACCGTGTGGGCGCCGGCTGCCAGCGCCTTCGAGATGTCGCCCGAGAAGCGGATGCCGCCGTCGGCGATGCACGGCACGCCAGTGCCTTCCAGGGCCTTGGCCACATTGGAGATCGCGGTGATCTGCGGCACGCCGACGCCGGCGACGATACGGGTAGTGCAGATCGAGCCGGGGCCGATGCCGACCTTGACCGCGTCGGCGCCCGCTTCCACCAGCGCCAGCGCGGCGGCGGCGGTGGCGATGTTGCCGCCGATGACGTCCACGTGCGGGAAGCGCTCCTTGATCCATTTCACGCGGTCCAGGATGCCCTGCGAATGACCGTGGGCGGTGTCGACCACCAGCACGTCCACGCCGGCGGCGACCAGCAGTTCGATGCGCTCCTCGTCGCGCGGGCCCACGCCGGTGGCGGCGCCGACCAGCAGCTTGCCCTGCGAATCCTTCGAGGCCAGCGGGTGCTCGTGCGACTTTTGAATGTCTTTCACGGTGATCAGGCCGCGCAGCTCGAAGTCGTCGTTGACCACCAGCACGCGCTCCAGGCGGTGCTTGTTCATCAGGCGCTTGGCTTCGGCCGTGTCCGCGTCCTCCTTCACGGTCACCAGCTTGTCGCGCGGCGTCATCTTGGCGCGCGCCTCGGCCTCCAGGTCTTCCTCGAAACGCAGGTCGCGGTTGGTGATGATGCCCACCACCTGACTGCCCTCGACCACCGGGAAGCCGCTGATGCCGTGCTGCTGCGAGAGCGCCAGCACTTCACGGATCTTCATGGTCGGCGGGATCGTGATCGGGTCGCGCAGCACGCCGGCTTCGAAACGTTTTACTCGCGCCACTTCGCGCGCCTGGTCGGCCGGGCGCAGGTTCTTGTGGATGATGCCGATGCCGCCCTCTTGCGCCATGGCGATCGCCAGGCGCGATTCGGTGACGGTGTCCATGGCCGCCGACAGCAGCGGAATGTTCAGCGTGATGTTCCGGGTCAGCTTGGTACGCAGGGAGGTTTGGGCCGGGAGGACGTTGGAGTAGGCCGGGACGAGCAGCACGTCATCGAAGGTGAGTGCTTTTTGGAGGAGACGCATAGTATTTCCTATAGGCGCAAAAGCAAATTATACAGAAACTCTCCATTTCCGTCGCCGGGCAGGACAAAATTTCTTTCGCACGGTGCGCCCGCCAATTGACAGCCGAGCCAGGACATGGCGAAATCGACGCGATTCAATCAGGAACCATGTCATGCCGCTTTCTTGCCACGCCCTTTCCAGACACGCCCTCGGCGCCCTGCTCTTGTGCGCCGCGAGCGCCGCCCATGCCCAGTACGTCTGGATCGGCCCCAACGGCACGCGCCAGTATGCCGACCGCCCGCCCCCACCCGGCACGCCGGCCAGCAAAATCCTCAAGGCGCCCGGCCGCCCGCCGCTGGAACCGTCGACCTCATCGGAAACTGCCGCCGCGACGCCGGCCGCGACCAAGGACGCCGCCAGGCCGCCGAGCCTGGCCGAGCAGGAAGCCGCCTTCCGTGAACGCAGCAAGGCGCGCGCCGACCAGGAACAGAAGACGCAGCAAGAAGCCGAGCGCCGCCGGCGCCTGGCCGAGCATTGCGCCGCGGCGCGCGAGACGCAGGCCAGTCTTGCCTCGGGCATCCGCGTCGCGCGGGTCGGACCCGATGGTGAGAAAACCTATATGAGCGACGAAGAAAAAGCCGCGCGCAGCGAACAGGTTAAGCGGGCTCTGCAAGATTGCCGCTGACCGGCTCGGGCGCCGCCTCGACGCGGTTGCGTCCGCCCGCCTTGGCTGCATACAGGGCCGTATCGGCGCGCGCCATCAGGCTGGTGATGCCTTCGCCCGGCCGCAGCATGGCCACGCCGATGCTGACCGTATACGACACGCCGGCCGCGCCCGCCTCCACCTGCGGCGCGCGCTCGAGCGCGGCGCGCAGCCGCTGCGCCACCGAGAGCACCGTGCGGCCGTCGGCGTCGGGCAACAGCACGGCGAACTCTTCGCCACCCAGGCGGGCACAGTAATCGATCTTGCGGATCGTCTGCTGGGTGCGCTCGACGAGGTCGCGCAGCACCAGGTCGCCAACCCCGTGGCCATGGGTATCGTTGATGTGCTTGAAGTGGTCGGCGTCCACCAGCAGCAGGCCCAGAGCGCTGCCGTGGCGCTCGGCGCGCGCCAGCTCGCGCTCGGCGAAGGCGAAGAAGGCGCGACGCGAGGCGGCCCCGGTCAGGTGATCGTGGTCGGCGGCATGGGCGCTGGCGGCGATCAGGCGCGCATTGGCCATCATCACCGCGCCCAGCGTCAACGCCGGCAGCGCCAGGGTGCCGATCGCGAAGAACGCCAGGTTGTAGGCGCTTCCTTCGAGCAGCGAATAAGGCCGGTAGAAATCGATGAGATAGAAGCCTGCGCGCCAGGCATGGCCCACGCCCAGCACCAGGGCGGCGCAACGGGTGAAGGTGAACGAATAGCGCAGCCGCGGTTCGCCCGGCGCGCGCAGGGTGATCCCGATCGCGAAGCAGACGGCGCCGTGGTAGAGCGATACCGAGACGATGCGCAGCGCCGCCGATTCAATCACATGGTGAAAGAAGACAATGCCGGAGATCGCGGCCAGCGCGCCGGCCGCCAACAGGCGCCATGGCACCGACAGCCCGAGAAAACGCCGGAAGCCGGCGAAGATCAGGGTGATCGTGCCGAGGTACAGCGCATTGGCCAGTTCGACGCTCAGGACATCGGGAACCACGCCGCGCGCGGCGAACAGCAGCAAGGCCACCACCGCCAGCAGGTTCGCCTGGCGCCATTCGCGGATGCCTGCCACCTCGCTCTTGGCGAGCGACGACAGGACCAGCAACATGACCCCCGACAGGCCGGTGGTCACCAATAACAAACTCAGGGCATTCAACATCGGAGCAGCAGTACGGCAAATGGAAGTGCGACAGGCGGAGCGCCGCCATGAAAATGCGGCGGCGCACAGGCGGCGTGGCGTCACGTCGACGCCGGACACGATGCGCGCCGGCCAGTCACGGCGTGCGCATCCCGGCATCATGGGAGGCGCCATGATACCAAGAAACTCCGGGAAATCTATCCAATTGTTGCAATTGCGCAAGAAATAACACCCTGCGCCTCCGACGCCACGCTCAGGCGCCGCCGCTCGCGCTGTCCGCGCCCTCGCGCTTGGCCGCGCGCTTGCGGCGCGACTCCTTGGGATCGGCCACCAGCGGCCGGTAGATCTCGATGCGGTCGCGCTCGCGCAGCACGGTGTCGAGCGTCTTCTTCCTGGCGTAGATCCCGACCGGCTGGGTCGTCAGGTTGATGTCCGGGAAGGCTTCCAGGACGCCGCTGCGCTCGATCGCCTCGCCAATGGTCGTGCCCGCCTCGACCCGCATGGGGTGCAGCCACTCGACCCCGGCGCTGGCATAGCACACCGAAATGCCCAGCATCTCAGCCATACAGCGCCTCGGCGCGCTTGCAGAACGAGTCGACCATGCTGTTGGCGATCATGCCGAACACGGGCCCCACGATCTGGGCCAGGATGACGCTCGAGAACTCGTACTGCATGTCGAAGTCGATCTTGCAGGCGTCTTCACGCAGGGCCTTGAAACTCCACGTCGCCTCCAGCATCTTGAAAGGACCGTCGACCAGGTGCATCTTCATCTGGGTCGGACGCTGGTTGTGGTTCGACGTCGTGAAGCTTTGCTTCACGCCATGAAAATTGATCTGCAAGCTGGCGACCAGCTTGTCGTCGGTCCGCTCGACCACCTTGACACCTGCACACCAGGGCAGGAACTTGGGATAATCCTCGACCTTGGCGACCAGGTCGAACATCTGTTCTGCGCTATAGCCAAGGAAAACTGATTTGTGCACTACTGCCATTGGTCAACCGTTTGTTATGATGTTGGTCATTTGCATGCGCCAGTTGTTGGCGCAATGGCAGTAGTTTAACCGACACGCGAATTTTCGCCTTTTCATGAGCATCGCTGACAATAAAAAAGCATTTTTTGACTACTTCATCGAAGACCGCTACGAAGCGGGTCTGGTGCTGGAGGGTTGGGAAGTAAAAGCCATCCGCGAAGGGCGGGTGCAGATCAAGGAAGCCTATGTGCTCGTCCGCAATGGCGAGCTATACCTGTTCGGCGCGCACGTCAGTGCGTTGACGACGACTTCCACCTTCAGCCACCCGGAGGCGCTGCGCTCGCGCAAGCTGCTGCTGCACCGGGCCGAAATCGACAAGCTGATCGGCAAGGTCGAGCGCGCCGGGTTCACGCTGGTGCCGCTCAACCTGCACATGAAGAAAGGCCGCGTGAAGTGCGAAATCGGCCTGGCCAAGGGCAAGAAGCAGCACGACAAGCGCGCGACCGAGAAGGACCGCGACGCCAAGCGTGAAGTCAACCAGGCGATGAAGACCAACCGCCGCTGATCAGTCGCGCGGGGCACGGACCGGCAGCTCCAGCACGCGCGCACCGGCGGCCGCGATCAATTCCCGGTCGTGGGTCGAGAACAGGACCAGGCGCCTGCCACTCTGCGCCCGGATCTGCTCCACGAGAAAGGCCCTGGCATCGGCATCGATGCCGTTCGTCGGCTCGTCCATCAGCACCACCGGGGCCTCGCCCATCAGGCCACTGACCAGCATGAACTTCTTGCGCGTGCCGAGCGACATGTCGCCGAACGGCAGGCCGAGATAGATGTCGATCCCGAACCCGGTCAGCAGCGCCGTCCCGGGACCGGGGCCGCCGCGCAGGGCCTGCACCATGCGCAGGAATTCGTCGCCGGTCATGAAGTCATAAGCCACCGATTCGTCGGGCACATAGGCGAGGCACGCGCGGCCCGCCTGTCCATCGGTGGCGAGGTCGTGGCCGCAGATCCTGACCTTCCCCTCTTGCGGCGCCTCGATCCCCGCCAGCAGGGTCAACAAGGTCGACTTGCCGGCGCCGTTGCGGCCGAGCAGCGCCACCGCGCCCGGGCCGAACGACAGGTCAAGGTGTGCAAACAGTATATGTGCGCCATGGCGCATGCCGAGGCCCTCGGCGGCCAGCAGGATGGTCATCGATCGTCCTTACATCAATATGAGCGACGCGGCGCACAGCGCCACCTTCATCGCCACACCGTACTGGTGGCGTTGCAGGATCGGCGCGCCGAGCAGCGCGAGAAGCATCAAGGACCAGCCGGCACGGCGCAGCAGGACGGTCGCCACGTCGAGGCTGTCCGCCACCTGGGCATGGGCCAGCCACGCCAGGCCGAACACGGCGGCGCCGGCGCCCAGCACCACCAGGTGTTCCGCGACCATGGTCTTGGCAGTACCGAATGGCAGGCTGCGCAGGAAGGGCTGCAGCGGCTGGCGCGCCTGCCAGAAGGCGTAGTACAGCCCCGCCAGCAGATAGGCGCTGGCGCAACAGGCCAGCGTGACGAAGCCCGCAGCATCCTGCTCCTTGCCGAACAGGTGGATCATTGCCCAGCACAGCGCATGCAGGAACAACGCCGCGCCGATGCGTGGCAGGGCCACGTGCAGGTGGGAGCGCCACAGGGCGCGGCCATGCAGCTGAAACAGGAACCATGGGCCCGGGCCGCGCAGCCGTCCGCTGGCGCCATCGTCGCGCCGCGTCGACGCGCGCGCCGGCCGGGCGCAGCAGCCAGGCCAGCATCTCGCCCTGCTTCCACGGCCCCGCGCGGCCGATCGCCACGCGCCGCCCGGCG
>NZ_JH992923.1:1200111-1219890 GCF_000315425.1 Massilia timonae CCUG 45783
CCAGCTCGCGCGCCAGCAGCGCCAGGCAGGCCACGAGCGGCCAGCCATCGGCGAGCGGCGCCGCCGCCAACAGCGCCGGCACGGCCAGGAGGCGCAGGCGTGATGCGCGCCCTGCCCCGAACACCACGGCGCGCGCCGCGGCGATCGTCAGGAGCAGGATCACCAGGAAAGCGCCCCAGAACAGGACGGTCCCGGCGCCGGCGGCCAGCACCACCCCCGCCGCGATCGCGAACGGGACGATGAACCACTGCAGGGCCACCAGCAGCAGCGCCATGTCCAGTCGTGGCGCCAGATAGTGGCCATGGCTGGCGCTGCGGGCGAATACGGCAAACCCGGCGCCGCGCACGAAGCTCCGGTGCACGCGCGCCCACAGGCCCACGACCGTCAGCCAGCCGACCAGATAGGCCAGGTTGTCGCGCCAGGCCAGCGGGTCGCGCCAGAACTGCAGGATCGGTGCGGCCAGCAGCGATGGCCGTTCGACCAGCGCCAGCGCAAAGAAGGCGCCGAAGATCCCCAGCGCGTGGCCGTAGCGTTTGTAGAGTGCCTGCGATTCCTGGCGCAGGTAGCGCCGGCGCAGCGCGAACAGGGCGGGAAAGGGTTGCGGCAGCAGCCTGCGGCGCCAACTCGCCAGCACCGTTCAAGCGCCCGGCAAGGCGGGCGCGACTGCGCTGCGCACCGACAGGCGCCAGGCGCCAAAGCTCAGCAGCAGGCCGCCCGCCACGCCCAGCCCCAGTTTGAGCGCGCTGTCGAACAGCAGCGGCGCCACCAGGCCCGACACCAGCGCGAACGACATCATCTGGATGAAGCCGACCATCGACGAGGCCAGGCCGCGGTTGCGCGGGAACAGGCCCATCGCGGTCAGCTGCACCGCCGGCATCGCCACCGCCAGGCCGAAGGTGTAGACGAACAGCGGCAGCACCGACCATGGCACGCTGGCCGGGAACAGCCCGTGATAGCCGACGTTGAGCGCCACGCCCAGCGCCATCACGGCGTACCCGGTCCACATCATGCGGCCCGGGGTCGAGCTGTGGGCGCGCTTGCCGCCCCAGGCCGAGCCCACCACCATGCCGCCCACCAGCGGGATGAACATCCACGCGAACGCGGTCTCGGGCAGGCCGAGGATCTCCATCACGAAGTTCGAGGCCGAGCCGATGTAGAGCGACAGGCCGCTGAAGGCCAGGCCCACCGACAGCGCCAGGAACACGAATTGCGGATTGCGCAGCACCATCAGGTAGTTGCGGCCGATGGTGCCCGGGTGGAAGGCCTGGCGCTTCTCGGCCGGCAGGCTTTCCGGCAGCATCTTCATGACCAGCAGGATCATCGCCGCCCCGAACACGGCCAGGAACACGAAGGACGAGCGCCAGCCGAAGGTCACGTGCAGCCAGCCGCCCAGGATCGGGGCGATGGCCGGCGCCAGGCCGAACACCATCATGATGTGCGACATCATGCGCTGGGCTTGCGGGCCCGAAAAACGGTCCTGCACGATCGCCTGGCCGATCACCGAACCGGCGCCGGCCGACAGGCCCTGCAGCGCGCGGAACACCAGCAGCCAGCCGAAGCTCGGCGCCAGGGCCGCGCCGACCGAGGCCAGCGTATAGACCGCCAACGCGGCCAGGATCACGGGGCGGCGGCCGAAGGAGTCCGACAGGGTCCCGTAGAACAGCATCATGAAGGCGAACGTGAACAGGAACACGCTCAGGGTCTGCTGCACGGCCACCGGGCCAACCCCGAATTCGGCGCCGATCGCCGGCATCGACGGCAGGTAGGTATCGATGGCCAGGGCGCCGATCATGCCGAGGCAGGCGAGGATGACGGTGAGGAGCTTTTGCATGTACTACACTTTCGGGATCGTTGCCGACACCGCACGATGCGAGCGTCGGGGGGGCGCGATTGTACGCTATTTCGATCCCGCCGATCCTCACCGATCCTCACGCAGCGACATGCCGAAGCGGTCCAGGCGCGGCATCCAGTTTTCCTGGTAGGCGGCCGACACCAGGATCCGCTCGGCGCGGCCGACCAGCTTCTCGCGCGGCACCAGGCCGATCACGCGCGAATCGGCGCTGTCGTTGCGGTTGTCGCCCAACATCAGGTACTGGCCGGGCGGGATCCGCAGCGGATCGAAGCTGCGCGGCGCCGGCACGCCCGGCAAGACCTGGATGCGCTGGCGTGCCCGCCACCTGCTCTTCCAGCCGGATGGCGCCGACCTCGAGGCCGCGGCTGCGCTCGCGCGCCTCGCCCAGCGGCGCATAACTGGCGCCTTCGCCATTGATGAACAGCCGGTCGCCCCGCATCTCGACCAGGTCGCCCGGCAGCGCCAGCACGCGCTTGATCAGGCGCGTGCCGTCATGCGGCGAGTGAAACACGACCATGTCGCCGCGCGCCGGCTCGCCCAGGTGCGCCACGCTCACCTCGGTCAATGGTATCTTGAGGTCGAAGGCCATGCGGTTGATCAGGACCACGTCGCCCTCCAGCAGATTGGGGCGCATCGAACCGCTCGGGATCGGGCTCCAGTCGGCCACCGCGCTGCGGAACACGCCGAACAACAGCAGGAACATCAGGAAGCCCTTGTTGGCGCGGACGAAGTTTTTCATGGACGACTCCTCGGTGACTGGAGCGCCAAGCATAGCCGCCGCCTCCGAACGGAGGCTTAGCAGTTCATTAAGAAAACGGCGGCGTCGGCGGCGCAAGTGTCACCGGGCTGTCATATTTGACATCTACACTGCCTGCGGGACGACTACGACCGCAAAATATGGACATGAAGAAAAAGGCCATTGAGGCTGAGCTCAAACAATTTTCCGACGGCGGCGCCTACCTGAACCGCGAACTGTCGCTGCTCGAATTCAACCGCCGCGTGCTGGCCCAGGCCGAAGACCCGTCGATTCCCCTGCTCGAACGCCTGCGCTTCCTGTGCATCGTGGCGAGCAACCTGGACGAATTCTTCGAAGTGCGGGTGGCCAGCCTGCTGGCCCAGCACCAGCTCGACCGCGCCAGCGGCGCCCTGCCCGACGGCCTGGCCGCCAACCTGGAACGCGCGAGCGCCGAATGCCGCCACCTGATCGCGCGCCAGTACAGCCTGTTCAATAGCGAGATCCAGCCGCAGCTGTCCGAGCACGGCATCCACCTGCTGCACCGCAGCGAGCGCAACGCCGCCCAGCGCGCCTGGGTCAAGCAGTATTTCGACCGCGAAGTGCGCCCGCTGCTCACGCCGATCGGCCTCGACCCTGCCCACCCCTTCCCGCGCGTCGTCAACAAGAGCCTGAACTTCATCGTGGAACTCGCCGGCAAGGACGCGTTCGGGCGCGGTTCGGGCATCGCGATCATGAAGGCGCCGCGCGTGCTGCCGCGCGTGATCCGGCTGCCGGACGAGCTCTCGGACAAGAAAGGCGCCTCCTACTGCATGCTGTCGTCGGTGATCCAGGCCCACATGGCCGACCTGTTCACCGGCCGCGATGTGGTCTCGTACTCGCAGTTCCGCGTCACCCGCAACAGCGACCTGTGGGTCGACGAAGAAGAAGTCAAGAACCTGCGCCAGGCGCTGCAGAGCGAGTTGCACAGCCGCCAGTACGGCTTCGCGGTGCGCCTCGAGGTGGGCCGCTCCTGCCCCGAGCACCTGTCGGACTTCCTGCTCAACCAGTTCCAGATCGACCGCAGCCGCCTGTTCAAGGTCGATGGACCGGTCAACCTGAGCCGCCTGCTGGAAATCGTCAACAGCAACGACCGGCCCGACCTGACCTTCGCGCCCTATGTCGCGGGCTACCCGAACAAGCTTGCCGGACCCGACCTGTTCGCCTCCCTGCGCAAGCACGACGCGCTGCTGCACCATCCATTCGAATCGTTCCAGCCGGTGATCAATTTCATCCAGTGCGCGGCGGCCGATCCGAACGTGGTGGCGATCAAGCAGACCATCTACCGCGCCGGCAGCAATTCGGAACTGGTCGACGCCCTGATCGCGGCCGCGCGCAGCGGCAAGGAAGTCACCGTCATCGTCGAGCTGATGGCGCGCTTCGACGAGGAAGCCAACATCAACTGGGCCGAGAAGCTCGAGCAGGCCGGGGCCCAGGTGGTGTACGGCGTGGTGGGCCTCAAGACCCATGCCAAGATGGCCCTCGTGCTGCGGCGCGAGCCGAATGGACTGCGCCGCTACGCCCACCTCGGCACCGGCAACTACAACCCGACCACCGCCAGGTTCTATACCGACATGGGGCTGCTGACGGCCGACCCGGAACTCACCGCCGACGTCAACGAAGTCTTCATCCACCTCACCAGCCTGACCCGGCCCAAGCAGCTGTCGAGCATCTGGCTGGCGCCGTTCTCGCTGCAGAAGGAGATCGTGCGCGCGATCCGCCAGGAAGCCGAGATCGCGCGCCAGGGCCGCCCGGGACGCATCATCGCCAAGATGAATTCGCTCACCGACGAGTCGGTGATCAAGGCCCTGTACGAGGCCTCGCAGGCCGGCGTCAGGATCGACCTCATCGTGCGCGGCGCCTGTTCGCTGCGGCCGGGCGTGGACGGCCTGTCGGACAACATCAAGGTGCGTTCGATCGTCGGCCGCTTCCTGGAGCACACCCGCATCTTCTATTTCCGCAACGACCTGAAGCACGACGTGGTGCTCAGCAGCGCCGACTGGATGAACCGCAACCTGTTCCGCCGGGTCGAAGTGGCATTCCCGATCCGCTCGACCGCGCTCAAGCGGCGCGTGATGCGCGAGGGCCTGCACCCCTACCTGAAGGACAACGTCAACGCCTGGGAGCTGGCGCCCGACGGCCGCTATCGCCGCCGCAAGGCGCGCGGCAAGCAGGGCCAGTACAGCGCGCAGCAGGTGCTGATGGACATGCTCGGCGCGGCCAGCCTCGCCAACGACACCAACGACAAGGAGATCGACAATGGAACTGATCCTGTGGCGCCACGCTGAGGCCGAGCCGGGAGAGCCGGACGCCGCACGCGCGCTCACGCCCAAGGGCCAACGCCACGCCGCGCGCATGGGCGCCTGGCTGGATCGCAAGCTGCCCCCGGCCTGCCGCATCCTGGTGAGCCCGGCCACGCGCTGCATCCAGACGGTGGAAGCGCTGGGGCGGCGCTACGAAGTGGTCGAGGCGCTGAACACCGGGTCGAGCGCGGAAGCGATCATCGCCGCCTGCGGCTGGCCCGAGCACCGCCAGCCGGCGCTGATCGTCGGCCACCAGCCGCTGCTGGGCCAGGTGGCGTCGATGGCGCTGTGCGGGAACAAGCAGGATTGGCGCATCCGCAAGGCGGGCGTGTTCTGGATCGAGCACAAGGAGGCGGATGGCGTGCCGTATATCCGGCTGGTGGCGGGGCCGGACGTGATCGGCAAGCTGCGTTAGAAGAAACGCTAGCGCGCCTGGAAGCCGATGCCGACTTCGTTCCAGCTGCACTCTTCCTTCTCGAACCACGGCGCCAGCGTCGGATGCCGCGCCAGCAGTTCCGGCGGCAGCTCGATCTCGATCTTGCCCTTCATGCGCAGGCGCAGGCCGCCGATGTCGTTGTCGGCGCGCGCATGCATGAACACCACCGCCAGGCGCAGCGCCAGCACCGCCTTGGCCAGGTCGGGCTCGACCAGCGCCTCGCGGATCTTGCGCAGATTGCCCTTCTGTCCCAGCACCAGGGTCGCCAGCAGGCGCTGCTCGCGCGTGGTGAAGCCGCCCAGATCGGCGTGCTCGACGATGTAGGCGCCGTGCTTGTGGGCCCCGCTCATCGAAATGGCCAGGCCGATCTCGTGCAGCATGGCGCTCCATGCCAGGTAGTGCGGCTGGCTGTCGGCCTGCGGCTGCAGGCGTTCGTACAGCAAAGTCGCGATGCCGCAGGTGCGCAGCGCGCGCTGGGTGTCGACCCGGAAGCGCTGCATGCAGGAGCGGATCGCGGCGTCGCGCCGGTCGCGCCGGTTGGCGCGCAGCTCGAGGTCGGACAGCACGCCCAGGCGCAGCCCGGCATTGACCGCCTGCAGGCGCTCGACCTTCAGCTCCTGCATCGCGCCGATGAGCACCGTCAGGCCGCCCACCATCACCGGCACGCGGTCGCGCTTGACGCCCGCCAGCAGAAAGGCGTCCACGTGGCCCAGTTCGATCAGGATGTCGCGCAAGGCATGCAGGCTGGCCTGCGACACCGTGCCGTCGCCGATCGCGTTGCGGCCGATGACTTCCGAAATGGCGCGCATGGTGCCGGATGAGCCATAGGCGGCGTCCCAGCCCTGGGCGTGGTACAGCGAGGCGGCGTCTTCGAAGCGGGCGCGCGCCGCGGTGACGGCGGCGTCGAAATTGCGCGCGCTGATGCGGCCGTCGGGGAAATAGGCGCGCACCTGCGGCTGGGTGCCGATGCCGAACGACTCGACCAGGTGGATCTCGGCGCCGGTGCCGGCGATGACCTCGGTCGAGCCGCCGCCGATGTCGATCACCAGCCGCCGCTCGTCCTGGCGCTCGATGGCGCGCGTCACGCCCATGTAGATCAGGCGGCCCTCTTCCTCGCCCGAGATGATCTCGATCGGATACCCGATCGCCGCCTCGAGCTGCGGCAGCAGCTGGTCGGCGTTCTTCGCCACGCGCATGGTGTTGGTGGCGACCACGCGCACGGCGTCGAGGTGGTATTCGTCGAGGATCTTGCGGAAGTCGTGCAGGCAGGCGATGGCGGCGCGCATCGCGGCCTCGGTGAGCATGTCGTGACTATCGAGTCCCGCCGCCAGGCGGATCGGATCGCGCGCGGTGCGCACGATGTGCATGCGGGCGCCGAGCGGCTCGCCGATGTGCAGGCGGAAGCTGTTGGACCCGAGGTCGACTGCTGCAAACATGAGGCCCTTTCGAAAATGGACGAATCCCGCGGCCAGCTCATGCTGCGCGGGATCGGCAGGGCCAAGTATACAGCGTGGCGCGGGTCGCCACCAACCCCGGCGCGCGAAAAGTGCGCCGGGGGTTGTACGATGCGGCCGTTCAGCCGCGCTGGCGGACGGCCGGACGGCGGCGCAGGCAGTGCCAGGCGCCGACCAGGCAGGGAATGCCGAGCGTGACGGCGGACAGGGCGTCCCAGATGCCGTCGCCCAGCAGGGCCGAGATCAGGCCGATGGTGGTGAGGATGGCCAGCACGATCGGCGCGCCCCAGATTTGCATCGGCGTGCGGCTCACGATGCGCTCCCCTCGCGCGCCAGCGCCGGCGCATCGATGCCGCGGGCCGGCGCGTGCTTGTCGAGGGCCGCGGCCTTGGCCGACGCGTTGGCGGTCTTGCCGCGCTTGACCCACAGGTACAGGCCCGTCACCAGGATCACGATGGTCGCGATGTCGAGCACCGCCCACAGGAACTTCATCCACTGGCCGCCGTAGTCGCCGAAGTGCAGCGGTTGCGACACCAGCAGCGCCTTCAGGTACCACGGCAGTTCGGGCGCGTCGGTGAGTTCGCCGGTATGGGCGTCGACCAGCACCGGCTGGTACATGCGCGAGCTGAACGGCTCGTTGCCGTTCATGAAGATGCCGTAGTGGTGGGCGCTGCTGAAATCGGTGCCCGGGAAGGCCACGAAGGCGACCCGCATGCCCGGCAGGCGCTCCTTGGCCTTTTCGATCGCGTCGTGCACCGAGGCGGTGTGCGGCTGCGGCGCCTTGTCCTTGTACTGGGCCAGGATCTCGCTCAGCTCATTGTGCTGGTAATACTTGAGCATCAGGTCGGCCCAGGTATTGATCATGCCGGTGCCGCCGACCACGAACAGCCAGGTGAGCGTGACGATGCCCAGCAGGTTGTGCATGTCGAGCCATTTGAGGCGGCTGCTTCTCTCCTTGCGCACGGTGCCGAAGTCGAGCTTGCGCATGAACGGCGAGTACAGGACCGCGCCGCTGACGATCGCGACCAGAAGCAACAGGGCCATCAACCCCAGGAACAGTTGGCCGGCCAGGCCCATGAACAGGTCGACGTGCAGCGCCAGCATGGTCGACATGAACACGCCGCCCTCGAAGGCCGGCTCTTCGATCACCTCCGTGGTGCGCGCATCGACTGCGATCGGCTTGTAGTCGTGGTCGTGCATGTGGTCGGCCAGGGTCACGTTCCAGATCTCGGGCACGTCCGCCTCTTGCGAGATGAACATCGGCTTCTTGGTCGGGTACAGCTCCTTGGCCGAGGCGATCACCGCGTCGACGTTGCCCATCGGCGTCGGTTGCGACAGCACCGGCGGCTCGACCTCGTTGCCCAGCAGGTGGCCGATCTCATGGTGGTAGATCAGCGGCAGGCCGGTCAGGCACAGCAGCAGCATGAAGATGGTGCAGACCAGGCTGGACCACTTGTGGATCCAGCCCCAGCGACGCAGGGAAACGGGTGACATGTTATTGGGTATGCATTATAGCTAGAGATACAGACCATGAATAATAATCGTTCTCATTTACAGATGCAAGCATCAGGCATAGAATGCGCGTTACTTTTAACGCATAAAAAGAGCAAGACACATGGACACCCTCCGCCCGACCTTGAAACTGAGCCCGACCCCGGTCGCGCTGGCCGCCGCCCTCTTCGTCTCCAGCACCGCGTTCGCCCAGCAGGCCGAATCGCCAGCCGACGAGAAGATCTCGACCGTGGTCGTGACCGCATCGGCCGATGCCTCGGCCCAGGGCCTGCCGGCCGCGTATGCCGGCGGCCAGGTGGCGCGCGGCGGTCGCCTGGGCCTGCTGGGCAACGTCGACATCATGGACACCCCGTTCAACAGCACCAACTACACCCATGCGCTGATCCAGGACCAGCAGGCGCGCAGCGTGGCCGACGTGGTGCAGAACGATCCGTCGGTGCGGGTGGCGCGCGGCTTCGGCAATTACCAGGAGCTGTACATGATCCGCGGCTTCGCGGTCGGCTCGGACGACACGGCGTATAACGGCCTGTACGGACTGCTGCCGCGCCAGTTCGTGGCGACCGAGCTGATGGAACGGGTGGAGGTGCTGCGCGGCGCGCACAGCTTCATCAACGGCGCGGCGCCGGCCGGCGGCAGCATCGGCGGCTCGATCAACATCCTGCCCAAGCGCGCCCCGAACCAGGAACTGAGCGAAGTCACCGTGGGCGTCGAGACCGGCGGCCAGGGCTATGGCGCGATCGACCTGGGCCGCCGCTTCGGCGAGGAAGGCCGCGCCGGCGTGCGCGTCAACGTGGCGCACCGCAACGGCGACACCGCGGTCGACCGCGAAGAACGCGAACTGTCCGTGTACTCGATCGGCGTCGACTACCGCGGCCGCGGCTACCGCCTGTCGGCCGACGTCGGCGCGCAGGACCACCAGCTGACCAATGCCCGTCCGAGCGTCGACCTGGCCGCCGGCCTGCCGATGATCGCGGCGCCGGATGCGAGCCACAACTTCGCCCAGCCGTGGACCATCTCGAACGAACGCCATACCTTCGGCACCGTGCGCGCCGAGGTCGACCTGGGCGCCGACGCGGTCGCGTGGGCGGCGGCCGGCCTGCGCAACGGCCAGGAATTCAACATCCTGGCCGGCATCGACGTCAACGCCGTCGATGGCGACGCCACCATGAGCCGCTTCGATAATATCCGCAAGGACCAGGTGCGCACCGGCGAAGTGGGCGTGCGCGGCTCACTGCGCACGGGCTTCGTCAAGCACGTGCTGAGCGCATCGGCCTCGGGCTTCCATTCCAAGTCGCGCAATGCCTATGGCATGTCCGATTTCGCCGGCTTCGCGTCGAACCTGTACCGCCCGCGCGACGTGGCGGCGCCGTCGTCGACCTTCTTCACCGGCGGCGACATGAACGATCCGCTGGTGACCTCCAAGACCATCCTGTCGGGCCTGGCGATCGCCGACACCATGTCGTTCATGGACGACAAGGTGCTGGTCAATGTCGGCCTGCGCCACCAGCGCATCAAGGACTTCGGCTACGACTACAACACCGGGCTGGAGAATTCGGGCTACGAATCGAGCAAGAACACGCCGTTCGCCGCCATCGTCTACAAGCCGCGCAAGGACCTGTCGCTGTATGCCAACTACAGCGAAGGCCTGCAGCGCGGCCCGGTCGCCTCGGGCACCGACATCGTCAACCAGGGCGAGATCTTCGCGCCCTACGTCGCGCGCCAGCGTGAAGCGGGCGTCAAGTACGACAGCGGCCGCTACGGCCTGACCGCGGCCGTGTTCTCGACCAGCCAGCCGAGCGCCTACGTCGAGAACCGCGTGTTCGGCGTGTTCGGCGAGCAGCGCAATCGCGGCCTCGAGCTGTCGGTGTTCGGCAATCCGGTGCGCGGCCTGAAGCTGCTGGGCGGCCTGACCCTGATCGACGCCGAGCAGCGTGTGACGGCCGGCGGCGTGAACCAGGGCAAGGACGCGATCGGCGTGCCGGAAACGCAGTTCAACATCGGCGCCGACTGGATGGTACCGGGCGTGGACGGCCTGTCGCTGAACGCGCGCACCGTGTACACCTCGAAGCAGTATGCCGACGGCGCCAATCTGCAGAAGCTGCCGTCGTGGACCCGCCTGGACCTGGGCGCGACCTGGAACACCCGCTTCATGGACCGCGACCTGACCCTGCGCGCGCGCGTGGACAATGTCACGGACAAGAATTACTGGGCCTCGGCCGGCGGTTATCCGGGCGCGGGCTACCTGGTGCTGGCGGCGCCGCGCAGCGTGGTGGTGTCGGCGACGGTCGGATTCTGAACCGAATTCATGGCAGGCGCAGGTCGTCCTTCACGGCGGCCAGCGCCATCCTGTCGACCAGGCCGGGCGCGATCAGCTTGAGCCAGCGCCCGATCCTGCCCTGCGCCGTCATCACCACCTCGCGCTGGCGCGCCTCCATCGCCTTGACGATCAGGCGCGCGCACTCTTCCACCGGCATCGCCTTCTCTTCCCTGAGCGCGCTGGCGCCGGCCTCTTCTCCCCTGGCGTTGAAACCGCGGTAGCGGATGCGCGTGGCCACCACGCCCGGATAGGCGGTGGTCACGCTGACGCCTGCCTCCTTCAGTTCGACCCGCAGCGCTTCGAAGAAGCCGCTCATCGCGAACTTGGTGGCGCAATACGCGGTGCGTCCCGGCACCCCGACCAGGCCGGCCAGCGACGACACCGCCACGATGGCGCCGCGGCTCGCCTTCAGGTGCGGCAACGCGGCCTGGGTGCACCAGACGCTGCCCCACAGGTTCACACGCATCAGCTCTTCGTACCAGGCCAGGCTCTCGACTTCTTCGAACAGGGCGTGCGCCGAACGGCCGGCGTTGTTGACCAGGACATCGATGCGGCCGAAGCGTTCGAGCGCCTGCGCGATCAGGCGCAGGCAATCGTCCTGGCAGCCGGCGTCGAAGGCCACCGTGAGCGTGTCGGCGCCCAGCGCCTGGCACTGGCCGGCGACCAGGTCGAGCGGCCCCTGGTTGCGCGCGGCCAGCACGAGCCTGACCCCGGCGCCGTGGCGGGCCGCGAGCTGGCGCGCCATTTCGGCGCCGATGCCGTCCGAGCCGCCGGTGACGATGACGACGCGCTTCACTTCTGCGCCTTCACGATCTGCAGCGCGCTGGCGATCACGGTGCTCATATCGCCCAGGTTGGCCGGCACGATCAGGGTGTTGTTGGTCTTGGCCAGGTTCGCGAACGCGTCCACGTAGTGCTCGGCCACGCGCAGGCTGACCGCATCCATGCCGCCTGGCGAAGCGATTGCCTCGCCCACCTGGCGCAGCGCCGATGCGCTGGCGTCGGCCAGCGCCACGATGGCGGCCGCCTCGCCCATGGCGCGGTTGATCTCGGCCTGCTTCTCGCCCTCGGAGCGCGCGATGGCCGCCTCGCGCTCGTCGCTGGCGATGTTGATCTGCTCCTGGCGCCGGCCTTCCGAGGCCGCGATCAGCGCGCGTTTCTCGCGCTCGGCCGTGATCTGGGCCTGCATCGCCAGCAGGATCTCGGCCGGCGGCGTCAGGTCCTTGATCTCGTAGCGCAGCACCTTGACGCCCCAGTTGGCGGCCGACTCGTCGATCGCGTTCACGATGTGGGTGTTGATCAGGTCGCGCTCCTCGAAGGTCTTGTCGAGCTCCATGCGGCCGATCACCGAGCGCAGGGTGGTCTGGGCCAGTTGCGTGATGGCCTGGATGTAGTTCGACGAGCCGTAGGAGGCGCGCATGGCGTCGGTCACCTGGAAGTACAGGATGCCGTCCACGTGCAGCTGGGTATTGTCGCGCGTGATGCAGACCTGGGGCGGCACGTCGAGCGGGATCTCCTTCAGGCTGTGCTTGTAGGCGATGCGGTCGACGAAGGGCACCACGATGTTCAGGCCGGGGGCCAGGGTGGCGTGGTATTTGCCGAGCCGCTCGACCACCCACGCGTTCTGTTGCGGCACCACGTTGATGGTCTTGAACACGAAGACCAGGGCGATGGCGAAGATCACGATCGCGACCACGCTGAAAGACAGTTCCATGTGCATCCCTCCTGTTGTGATTGTTCTAGGCCTGGCGGCGCGCGACGATCAGGCGGTTGCCCTGGACCTCGACGATCTCGAAGTCGCCCGGCTCCGGCTCCAGGCCGGCGCGCAGCTCGACGTCCCACAGCGCGCCGCGGTACATCACGCGCGCGCGCCGCTCCTGCCACTGCGGCACGGTGACGCGCTGGCCGATGTCGAGGTTGATGCTGGGGTCGTTCGCGGCCTGGCCGCGTCCGTGCCGCGCGTAGCGGGTGCGGCGCAGGATCATGGTGGCGCCGATGCCGACGAGCGCCGCCGCCAGCGTCTGCTGCGGGCCGCTGGCGCCCAGCCAGGCGACGCCGGCGCCGCACAGGAGGCCGACGGCGATCATCAACAGGTAGAAGGTGCCGATGAACAGCTCGGCGACGATCAGGATGCCGGCGCCGATGAGCCAGTACGTCCAGTCGGACATGTCGGGGTCTCCTTCTTGTCATGGAATGAAAAAACCCTCGCTACCCGAAGTGGGTAGCGAGGGTTCGCATGACCGCGCGGTGGGCTGCGGCGGCTGGTCGTGAGGGCTTGGAAAGCGATCATTCCCGCCAGTGTAGCACTGGCGGCCCTCGACGGGGAATGTCGGAGATCAGGCCCCGGCCAGCTTCTGCCAGGTCTCGATCACCGAGTCCGGGTTGAGCGACATCGACTCGATGCCCTCGCCCACCAGCCATTCGGCGAAGTCCGGGTTGTCCGACGGACCCTGGCCGCAGATGCCGACGTACTTGCCCTGCTTGAGGCAGGCCTTGATCGCCAGCGACAGCATCGCCTTGACCGCCGGGTCGCGCTCGTCGAAGTCCTTGGCCAAGAGCTCCATGCCGGAGTCGCGGTCCAGGCCCAGGGTGAGCTGGGTCAGGTCGTTGGAGCCGATCGAGAAGCCGTCGAAGTACTGCAGGAACTGCTCGGCCAGGATGGCGTTGGACGGCACCTCGCACATCATGATCAGGCGCAGGCCGTTCTCGCCGCGCTTCAGGCCATTCTTGGCCAGCAGGTCGACGACCTTCTCGGCCTGGCCCAGGGTGCGCACGAACGGCACCATCAGCTCGACGTTGGTCAGGCCCATCTCGTTGCGCACGCGCTTCATGGCCGCGCATTCCATCGCGAACGATTCGGCGAAGTCCTCGGCCAGGTAGCGCGCGGCGCCGCGGAAGCCCAGCATCGGGTTCTCTTCGTCCGGCTCGTAGCGCGAACCGCCGATCAGCTTCTTGTACTCGTTCGACTTGAAGTCGGACAGGCGCACGATCACCGGCTTCGGCCAGAACGCGGCGGCGATGGTGGCCACGCCTTCGACCAGCTTGTCGACGTAGAAGGCGCGCGGCGAGGCGTGGCCACGGGCCACCGACTCCACCGCTTTTTTCAGGTCGGCGTCGATGTTCGGGTACTCGAGGATGGCCTTCGGGTGCACGCCGATATTGTTGTTGATGATGAACTCGAGCCTGGCCAGGCCGACGCCGTTGTTGGGCACCGACTGGAAGTCGAATGCCAGCTGCGGGTTGCCGACGTTGAGCATGATCTTGGTCTTGATCGGCGGCAGTTCGCCGCGCGAGACTTCGGTGACCTCGGTTTCCAGCAGGCCGTCGTAGATCATGCCTTCGTCGCCTTCGGCGCAGGACACGGTGACCAGGGTGCCGTCCTTGAGCACGTCGGTCGCGTCGCCGCAGCCGACCACCGCCGGCACGCCCAGCTCACGGGCGATGATCGCCGCGTGGCAGGTGCGCCCGCCGCGGTTGGTGACGATCGCCGAGGCGCGCTTCATGACCGGCTCCCAGTTCGGGTCGGTCATGTCGGCCACCAGCACGTCGCCCGGCTGCACGCGTTCCATCTCCGACGGATCGGTGATGACGCGCACCGGGCCGGCGCCGATCTTCTGGCCGATCGCGCGGCCGTGGGTCAGCACGGTGCCGGTGCCCTTGAGCTGGAAGCGCTGCTGGGCGTCGGTGGCCTTCTGCTGCGACTTCACGGTCTCCGGACGCGCCTGCAGGATGTACAGCTTGCCGTCGCGGCCATCCTTGCCCCACTCGATGTCCATCGGACGGCCGTAGTGGTTCTCGATGATCATCGCGTACTTGGCCAGCTCGATGACTTCTTCCTCGACCAGCGAATAGCGGTTGCGCAGCTCGATCGGCACGTCGACGGTCTTGACCGAGCGGCCGGCCTTGGCTTCGTTGGTGAACTCCATCTTGATCAGCTTGGAGCCGATATTGCGGCGAATGACCGCCGACTTGCCCTGGGCCAGCATCGGCTTGTGGACGTAGAACTCGTCGGGATTGACCGCGCCCTGCACCACGGTCTCGCCCAGGCCGTAGCTCGAGGTGATGAACACCACGTCCTTGAAGCCCGATTCGGTGTCGATGGTGAACATCACGCCCGAGGCGCCGGTGTCGGAACGCACCATGCGCTGCACGCCGGCCGACAGCGCGACCTCGGCGTGGGTGAAGCCCTTGTGCACGCGGTACGAGATCGCGCGGTCGTTGTAGAGCGAGGCGAACACGTGCTTCATCGCCTCCAACACGTTGTCGATGCCGACCACGTTGAGGAACGATTCCTGCTGGCCGGCGAACGAGGCGTCCGGCAGGTCTTCGGCGGTGGCCGAGGAGCGCACGGCGAACGACACTTCGGTTTCCGAACCGGCCACCAGGCGTTCGTAGAAAGAACGGATTTCCTGTTCCAGGCGTGGCTGGAACGGGGTCTCGACGATCCAGCCGCGGATTTCAAGGCCGGCGGCCGCCAGCGCGCGCACGTCGTCGACGTCCAGGTTCTCGAGGCGGGTCGCGATGCGCTGGCCCAGCGACGGGCCACCGTCGGCACTGTGGTCGAGGAAGTCGCGGAAGGCGTCGGCGGTGGTGGCGAAGCCGGTCGGCACGCGCACGCCGGCGCCGGCCAGCTGGCTGATCATCTCGCCGAGCGAGGCGTTCTTGCCGCCGACCGACTCGACGTCGGTCATGCGCAGGTCCTCGAACGAGGCCACGTAGACGCGGTTTGCCTCGTCTGGCTTCAGTGCTGGAGTAGCTAGGTTAGTCATGATAAAACACCCTTACTTGATGATGGAAAGCTGTTGGCGCATCGGTGCCGGGAAGCGGGGGCGTCTTGACGTATTCTTGTTATTCTGGCCCGCGTGCAGCACAATGCAAAACCCGTTGCCGAGCATTTTACCCCGCGACAGGGTGAAGTGCAGCGCACTTTTGATGTTACTTTGTCAGCAAAGCATACCGATCCAGCCATCATGACCGACGATTCCCTGCCTTCCCCAGTCACCGCCTCGCGCACCGTCTTCTTTGTTTCCGACGGCACCGGCATCACGGCGGAGACCTTCGGTCACGCCGTGTTGAGCCAGTTCGACCTGCGTTTCCGCCAGATCCGCCTGCCGTTCGTGGATTCGATCGAAAAGGCGCACGACGCTGCGCGCCGCATCAACGAGAGCTTCGCGCTGCACGGCCAGCGGCCGATCGTGTTCTCGACCCTGGTGAAGCACGACCTGTCGAGCGTGATCCGCTCGGCGAACGGCATGCACATGGACCTGTTCCAGACCTTCGTCGCGCCGCTCGAGCAGGAGCTGGA
The DNA here is from genome assembly GCF_000315425.1 of Massilia timonae CCUG 45783. Classification (GTDB taxonomy): domain Bacteria; phylum Pseudomonadota; class Gammaproteobacteria; order Burkholderiales; family Burkholderiaceae_D; genus Telluria; species Telluria timonae. The sequence goes on from NZ_JH992923.1 coordinate 1,216,062, forward strand.
CGTCAAGTCGACGCACACGATCGGGCGCATCCACAATGCGGTGGACACCGAGGAATACAAGAACCGTATCGAAGCGATCAATTTCTCGTTGGCGCATGACGACGGCCAATCGCACAAGAACCTGGCCGAGGCCGACGTGATCCTGGTCGGCGTCTCGCGTTCCGGCAAAACGCCGACGAGCCTGTACCTGGCGATGCAATACGGCCTGAAGGCCGCGAACTATCCGCTGATTCCCGACGACTTCGAACGCGGCAAGCTGCCGAGTTCGCTGCCGCCATTCAAGGCAAAGCTGTTCGGCCTGACGATCACCCCCGAGCGCCTCTCGCAAATCCGCAACGAGCGCCGCGCCGGCAGCAAATACGCCTCGCTGGAAAACTGCCGTTACGAAGTCAACGAAGCCGAACACCTGATGCGCCGCGAAGGCATCCGCTGGCTCTCGTCGACAACGAAATCCATCGAAGAAATCGCGACCACCATCCTCCAGGAAATCAAACCCGACCGCCGCGAGTACTGACTCCACCGAGGGTCAGAGTAGAATTATCGTGAAAGCTTATTGAGCGCCAATTAATTCTGCACAAGCCATCCGCGACTTGCCTAAAAGCTCGTGCACATTAATCAGGGTCAGAGTCTAATGCCGCTAAGTTAAGGTTTTCTCGATAGCCGTTTTTCTGGATACCGTTGAGCTACTGCCTTAACGACGCGGTCAAATTTTCGTCCGGGTCGTTGCGCTTTCAGTTCAAGTACCAACCGTCCACGTAAGCGCTTAAGCATCTCCGGTATCCTCCCTTGTGCTGTTGCTGGGCCCGTCATCATCAACTCGTTCTGGATGGTCATCAGGGCAGTAGTAAAACTGATGCTCGTCGGTTCGCATTTCGCTTCCAGCGCGGCCTTGGCGATCTCAACGCGAATCAGGTTATAAGCGATCATCGCCCCCCAGATTTCCTGCTCGGTACCGCTGACCGTCATGCTGCGCAGAGTCAACTCCGAGCCCATCATTGACTGCTTCAGTTCCCTATAACTTGTTTCGATACGCCAGCGTCGGAGATAACAAGCAATCAAGTCAACCGCCTTGAACTTCTTGCTATCCATCAGCGACGTAAGCAGGTACCGCTGTTTTCCCGATCCGTCATCCGGTGTTCTTACGGCGCGCACGCGCCAAGTCTCTGGCAGAGCGGGATCTTTTTTGCGTGCAGCAGGCGAGACAATCATTTCCACGATGCCATCGTCGTCCGTGCCCAGGATTAGAGTCCATTTGGTGTTGCTCTTGGCGGGAACAAGGAAGTGTCGATTCGTTCCATGGTTGACGAGATTGCATAGTAGTTGCGCTGACAGAAAGCCTCGGTCAAACACAGTGAGCGAGTCGTCAGGAATGCTCTCGAGCAGAGAGTGGGCATGCGTCGTTTCGCTGATGTCGTAGCGTCCAAAACGGGCATCACGGATCAGTTGGGTTTCCATCATCATCAGGGTCACGCCGCGTGCTTGTGGATAGCTGGCAACCTTGTTGTTGGGGTAGATTTGAGAACCAAAGTGCTCGCGATTGTCTGGGCTATCTGCCAGGCGCAATGTCGTGCCATCCATGGCAAGCAGATGCAAGCCCTTGAACAGATAATGCGCTTCATCGTGCGCAATCCACTGCCGCGACGACTTGTGAAACAACCATTCAAGCGGCTCGGAGCCCAAGCGTTGTCGAGCTTGCGTTGTCGCGCTGGAGGTGATGCAACGGTCTGCCAACTCGGGCAATGCCAGGTCGAGCGAGTCGACAATGTCCTTGACGGAACGGTGTCGATAGATCGCCAGAGCAATGACTAGCCAGACGACCTGCTGCGCGGGTAACCGCCGAGAGCGGATAGTCGCTTTATCGTTCGCTACTAACGCAGCTTCCACCCATTCGTAGGGCAGATGTTCGCCAAGGCGGCTCCACTCAAGAGGATTAGGTAGGTCAATGACGAGGGGGATGGCATCAGAAAGCATGGCCGAAAGTTAACATTTCTGAGCCACGTTTACAACGAAAAAATGCCGCAAAGATCGTTAACTTAGCGGCATTAGGGTCAGAGTCGAATTGTTTGACAACTTTGAAGAATTGCTCGGCAATTCTACTCTGACCCTGATTATTTTTTGCGGTTTTAGCGCCGTCGGTCGAGCGTTCAGGAAATAAGATGCCGCAAAGGATGATCGCCCCACATGTTAGCGCTATACCTACCCAATAATAAATAGGGTCGGAGTGAGATGCACCGGATTGGTGGACAGGGTTAATCAGGTACACCTGTGCATTTTTTCCACCTGAGCGGGCGTTCGGTAGCCGAGGGTTTGGTGGAGGCGCTGTTGATTGTAATACACGTCGATGTAATCAGCGATTGCAGCCAATGCTGACTCGTGATTATCGTAGATCGTGTGATGGGTTACTTCGTTCTTCAGGTTCGAAAAGAAGCTCTCTGCCACGGCATTGTCGTGGCAGTTTCCTCGCCTGCTCATGCTTGGTCGCGCCTGCTGATCCTTCAGATAATTTCTGAATATGGCGGAGGCGAACTGCGAGCCTTGATCGGTGTGACAGATCAGACCTGCTTGCGGTTTTTGCTGCTCAAATCCATTCTGCAGCGCTGCGATTGCCAGCTTCGCAGTTTGACTTGCACCGGTGGTCCAGCCGACGACGCGATGTGTGCATAGGTCGATGAATGCGGCCAGATGGAGGGGGCCGTTGCGGGTTGCGATCTGGGTCATGTCGCCTACCTGTTTAGTGCCGTGCGATCATATTCCTCGTCGTAGCTGGCCTTTATTCCGAGCAAAGGCTATGCTGAACGAGTTGATTGCTGGGTTCAGCAATCCCGGAATTTCAAAGCACCAGGAGCAATTTGCAGCATGAGTTCACGCATTCACCCGCAAGCCCGAACTACACCGAAAACGCGCCAAGAGATCAAGGACTCGGGCCTGTCAGATCGCCAGGCGGCCAAGGTCTTCAATGTCAGCCGGGCTACCGCCAAGAAGTGGCTCAAGCGTGATGATGTACAGGACCGTTCCCACCGTGCCCATGTCCTCAAGACCACCCTGAGCGCAGCGCAGGAAGCGATCGTGCTTGCGCTGCGCCAGTCGCTTTATTTGCCATTGGACGATCTTCTCTTCGTCACCAAGCAGTACATCAATCCTGACGTCTCTCGCTCAGGTCTTGCCCGCCTTTTGAAGCGCGAGGGCATGTCACGTCTTGAAGATGTCATCCCGAAAGCTGAAGGCGAAACGATCGCGCCGAAAAAGACGTTCAAGGATTACGAACCAGGCTTCGTTCACATCGATATCAAATACTTGCCCCAGATGCCTGACGAAACCTCGCGTCGCTATCTGTTCGTCGCGATCGACCGGGCCACGCGATGGGTTTTCATGCACATCTATGGCGACATGACGGACAAGAGCAGCGTCGATTTCCTGCGTCGGCTCAAGCTTGCTTCACCGATCAAGATCAGCAAGATACTGACAGATAACGGCTCTCAGTTCACTGACCGCTTCGCTACCAAGGACAAGAAGCCGAGCGGCAACCATGCCTTCGATGTGGCTTGTACCGCACTGCCGGCAGAGCATCGCCTGGCACCGCCACGGCACCCGCAAACGAATGGCATGGTAGAGCGCTTCAACGGACGAATCAACGAACTGCTACAGCAAACCCGTTTCGACAGCAGGGCTGATCTGGAGGCGACCTTGATGAACTACTTGAAGCTCTACAACCATCATATTCCGCAACGCGCCATCGACAGCAAAACACCAATTCTGGCGCTCAAAGAATGGCAGAAAAAGCGCCCCGAATTATTTGTCAAACGGGTTTATGAACAGGCGGGACTTGACA
>NZ_JH992924.1:0-1640 GCF_000315425.1 Massilia timonae CCUG 45783
ACGTGCGCAAGCAAAACACGATGACCCGTCTGGCAGGATTCCCCGTGGTGAAGACGCTGGACGAATTTAACTATGACTTCGCCAAAGGCGTAAAGCGCAGCCAAGTCGAGGAGCTGGCCGGCCTGGGATTCGTCGAGCGGCATGAGAACGTGGTACTGGTCGGGCCGAGCGGTGTAGGCAAAACGCACCTGGCGATGGCACTGGGTTACAAGGCCACGCAGGCCGGCATCAAGACGCGCTTCACGACGGCGGCCGACCTCATGCTGGCACTGACGACGGCGCATACGCAGAACAATTTGAAAGCGGTGATGCACCGCGCGATCAAGGCATATCGGCTCTTGATCATCGACGAGATAGGTTACTTGCCGATGAACCGGGAACAGGCCAACCTGTTCTTCCAGGTGATCGCGGCCTTGTATGAGCGCAGCAGCCTGATCGTGACCAGTAACCTGCCGTTCGGACAATGGGACACGACCTTTGCGCAGGATACGACGCTCACCGCGGCCCTGCTCGACCGGCTGCTGCACCATGCGCATATCGTGCCGATTGCAGGTGAGAGCTACCGGCTGAAGCACCAGCGACAGGCCGGGATGATGAGGGGGAGCGATGTTGCAGAAATGGGCTGAACACGGACGGTGTTCGGCGACGGCGGTGTATCAGTTTTAAATCGCTGGGACGACGAAATCTGTATCAGTTTTCAATCGCCGTTGACAAAAAGAAAATGAATGATAAATGCGTTCCGCTTTTAATGGCACAGCACAAGCGCTCTATGGCAGAGCTTCAGGAAATTCTAAAGGCAGCGAGCAACGGGCACGTTGGCGCAATGTATTGGATTGGTACTGCTTTAAGTGGCAGAAGGGATGACAATTGTCTGCTGTGGTTATCTATGGCACACAACCAAGGGCATGTCGGGGCGTGCTACGAAATGGCAGGCTATCTTATGTCTGAAGGTAATTACAACGAGGCTTTACGTTGCTTGATAGTATCCGCCGATGGCGGGTGCGATCTCGCCTACATGAGCATCTTTGGCTTTGAAGTCTTGATTAATATGTTCAAGATCAAGCAGGTTAATCTGCTGGAAAACATGTTAGATGAGTTTGCGACAATTCATTCGTCAAGTTCTAGATATCTTAGGGGCATGCTAATGTTTTTTCAAGGCAAGGAAGCTGAAGGGGTTGCTTTATTACAAGATTTTTTAAAATCTCCAAAAAAGCAACCGCCGAAAAATAATATTGATACGGTGTACGTAAACCAAATGAAAGTTGTCACTAGCTTCATTAAGGGGGTATTGGCGGATATTGCTTCAGATATACGACCGCTAGAATCCATTCCGGCTCGTGGGAGACAGGCCGGATTTATCAAATTTGAAGACTACTATGAAATCGTCACCGCTGTTGAGAACATGCGCCTATCTAAATAGCGAGACGATTCGCTAGGTAGGTGTTTAGTTCCGTGCGATCATTTTCCTCGTCGTAGCTGGCCTTTGTTCCGTGCAAAGGCTATGCTCGACGACTTGATTGCTGGATTCAGCAGTCCCGGCATTCAATCGCACCAGGAGGAGTTGGCAGCATGAGTTCACGCATTCACCCGCAAGCCCGTACCACCCCGAAAATCCGACAGGAGATCAAGGATTCGGGCCT
>NZ_JH992924.1:2598-60594 GCF_000315425.1 Massilia timonae CCUG 45783
CGGTCGCATCAATGAATTGCTGCAGCAGACCCGCTTCGACAGCCGTGCCGATTTGCAGACCACATTGATGAACTATTTGAAGCTATACAACCACCACATTCCGCAGCGTGCACTCGATGCAAAGACGCCCATCCTCGCGCTCAAAGAATGGCAGCAAAAACGGCCGGAATTATTCGTTAAGCGGGTTTATGAACAGGCGGGACTTGACAGGTAGGTTCGCTGTGGCGAGCCTTGTACCAAATAAGCCTCTGGGAAAAATCCCGATTGGAAACTACAATAGTCGCTGATGTGCTGACTGATGTTGCTGACTGATACGAAAGGTATTTTCCCGATGGAGCGGCGTACCCACACCTGGCTGGTGGATGGCACCGATATGAGGACGCGTTCGCGCATGGGCGGAAGAAACTCTCTCAAGGGTTTCGAATTCCAGGCAGCGCATGCCGTTCACATGATGACGCAACTCCTGACTTGCGAGGGTAGCCTAGTCCAGCTGCGCTATGAAGGGGCACAAGACATCGACCTCATGCTGGGGCATGGGCGTCAGCTTTTCATTCAGTACAAGGAAACAGGCGACGTCGAGTATACCTTCGACGCCATGAAGGATATCTTGCATGGTTTTATGCGCGACGCGGTTGATGCCTGCGGACATCCGCCTGACCTCGAACGGCTTGCAGACCTGAGACTGGGCTTCCTGCTTGTCACCACAGGCGTCTTCGTTGGCGAGGAGATTATCTCGGTGTTGCGCAAGACCAAGACGAAGGTGAAGAAGCTCGCCGCCCAGCTTGCTGCCGACTTCGTCTACGACGAGAACAAGCTCGACAGCCTCGACGATTGTCAGCGCATCGCGGCCTATGTACTGGACAATGTGGAATTCCAGGTGCATCCGAAACTGCGGGGCATCAATGAACCCGAGCTCATGGCAATCGGCCGGCTGGCCCTGTTCGGGGTGCCGCCGTCGCGTATCGCTGCGTCGATCGCGCAGATCACGCAACTGCTGACGCCTCCGAGAAAGGTTTTCCCGGCGGATGTGGCACACTGCCTTGACGGTTTGCCCGATGAGCATCCCGCTAGCGGACGCGGATGCATTAATTTTTTGCCCAGCGAAAACTGCTTTCCCGCGCGAGCCCTTGTGGCGCAGGAGTTCAGAGACAGTGGGCGGGTGACATGGCCGGCAATCCACTTCGAGCTCGATATAGCGCGTGACGCAGAGGCTGACATCCGGGCGAAGGTAATGGGTCTTAGCGAGTCAGGCGGGCTAGTGCTCGTCTCTGGCGCCGCTGCGTCCGGAAAGTCCACCCTGGTGCGGCGCATCGGGTGGGAGCTGCATCGCTCGGGTGCGGCCCTCGTGCTGGAAATGACCAATCCCGCCGTCCTGGACAAGCAGTCCTGGGATGAGCTAATTCGGCTCGCCGGGCTGACCGTGCGGCCGGTGGTCGTGATCGTGGATGATATCGACTCGTACTCTCAGGTCTTCGACCAGCTGCGCCGCAGGTCAGCCAAGGGCGTTGTCATCCTTTCCACGGATAAGGACCGGCAATGTGTCCCGAAAAATGTGTTTATGAACGTCCTATACCATGCGCTCGAGACCGTGTCCGCGAACGAGTTTGCGCGGCTCGAAACCAAGTCCGGCCGGATCCTCGGCGACAAGGCGAAGGAAAAACTGTCGCCCCTGATGCGACATGGCGAAATGTTCGCTGTGTCCCTACTGGTGCAGGGGTCCAGCCTAAACACAGTGGCGGACCAGACCTTGCTTCGGCTGAGGCGCATTGCTCCCGAGCTCGAGACCGTATTCCTCGGCCTGTGTGCCTGCGGCGCCAACGACCAGACCATGCCAGCAAGCCTGTTCCTGCGCATGCTTCCATTGGACGAACTTTGGGAAGTGGCCAAGCGGGAACGGCTCGTCTTCGTCGAAGGAAACAACCGGGTACGCTCTGGCCATGCGGCCCTGGCCAGCAGCATCGTGGAACGTTCGGGAACCGACGCTGCCACCCTTAAAATTGTCTTGCTGGAGGACGTCGACTTCGAGAATGCTACCGAGCGGCGGTTCGCGCTTGGGCTGGTGTTGAACGGTTTGGACGAGCGTAGCGCGCGAGACCTTGCGCGCTATCCGCTTCAGCTCGAGAAGTTCGCGAGTTCTATTATCCGGTATGGAGAATACTTGGATATCAGGCGTTGTGCACGGGCGATCGATGCGGTGGTCGCCGCTGGGGCGACGAAACTGGCTGGCGCAGTTCGACATTTGAAGGCAGCGCTTATTCCTGAACGCGTACGCAGCGGTCAGGATGCCATCGCCTATCTGAATGACACGGAAAACTTCGCTGTCGCATACGGGGTGGTATCACGCATCTTTGCCTCACCGACAGTCACTTTCGGGCGTAGTTCGTTCATGCGTTGGGTAACCGAACAGGGACGAGGGCATGCGGACCTGCAGCGCGAGGCTGTGACCATCCACTTCAACTGGTTGCAGCACAACGCTTTCCCGGTGGCAGAGACGTATGCACTGGTCAACTTCATTCACGAGGGGAATTACAAGCTAACGGATGAGCTACGCGACGAATATGCGCGACTTCTTCATGTCGTATTGGCCGAGGTCGGATTCTCTGCGCAAAGCCGCCCTGAACTGGTCCTACTGTACTCGGTCTGCGATACGATCCGCAGCAGGATTCGCAAGGAAGATCTGTACGACGCCTTACTGGCGACCGTGATGCGGAATTTCCCGGCCAGTGACCTGGCACGCAATGTCTATCTGCTGCGCCACCTGATGAGTACGGCGAATGACGCGGGTGGGGAAAAGGGCCGCCGTGCAGTGCTGCGCCACGTCATTTCGATCCTGCCCCTGGTCCCCCCGCATATTTTGAGAGCCGTCGGCAAGGCAATGGTGAAGGTGGTGGCAAAGGAATGCCCGTCGCTATTAGGCGACTGGTCGCGGAAGTTTAAGACGACCGATCCAGCAGATGTCCCGACGCTGACGAAAGATTTCGTGGATACGCTGCAGCCTTACCTTGTCGGGGCTGGCGTCTGAACTCGCTCGACCGAAAAGCCATCGAGGGTCGCGGTCCCGATAGCAAGGTCAATTGGGCAGTACGCTGTGCGCAGATTGCGCTTGTTTAGAGGTCGTGTTAATAGCTCTACCATACTAGATAGCCTATCGATGTTCGCTTGACCGTACCCACATCAGGCGAATCGAAACGGACGCACTGAAAATGTCGACGAGGGGCAATCTGCGTTACTACGCTATAGTTCAAACGGTCCAGCACCAAATTTGGGAGAGAACTACCCTCTAAAGGCCAAAGCGCTGGAAAGTGACGCTATGTACAACAACACAGCCTTGGCTAGTGTTCGTGTTGCAGATTCGCAACTCTTCTTTCTGACCCATCTCCACCCGCAGGTTGATGGGTTGCTAAATTACCAACTCATTCGACTATCGTTTCCCGCTGAAAACGCTTACGATAGCTATCCCCGCAGGCACGGACTCCTATTATTGACTACGTTGCTGGCGGTGGCTGCGTGCCTGGCTGCGACCTCCTGAACGTCAAGCAATTTGAAACATTCCATCGGATTTAAAGATAATTATGGTAGATAACGGCATCATTTATGCAGACACCTTGTGGAAGTCTGCTGACGCCCTTCGCGGGCAAGTCGATGCAGGAGAGTACAAGCATATTGTCCTTGGCCTATTATTCCTCAAATATATTTCCGATTCGTTCAGCGAGCGTCGTGAACAAATCAAAAGTGAACTTAATGCCGATGGCATTACCGGCGAGCAATGCGAAGCATTGTTGGAAAGTCGCGACGAATACACCGCCGAGCGCGTTTTTTGGGTACCACCCGAGTCGCGCTGGGAGACCTTGCAAGATAAGGCTGTGCGTCCTGATATCGCAATCCTTATTGACGAAGCTGTGCTAGCTGTTGAGCGTGATAATCCGAATTTGAAAGCTAAGTTGCCGCGAGATTATGCGAGACGTGGCATCGATCCAATTAAGCTTAAAGGACTAATTGACCTAGTTTCAATGATCGGTTTCAAAGGGAGCTACGGTAAGGCTCGCGACACGCTTGGTCGGGTATATGAGTATTTCTTAGGAAAGTTTGCCCAAGCGGAGGGAAAATTAGGAGGTGAGTTTTATACACCGCGAAGCGTTGTGAAATTGCTGGTTGAGATGTTAGAGCCTCATGAAGGTCGCGTATATGATCCTTGTTGTGGGTCAGGTGGCATGTTCGTACAATCGGAAAGTTTTGTAGAGTCTCATGGCGGTAAGAAAACCGACATATCAATATTTGGTCAAGAGTCGAATCCCACGACTTGGCGCCTTGCTCACATGAACCTTGCGATTAGATCCATTGAGGCAAACTTAGGAAGTCAGCCCGCTGACACATTCCTACGTGATATGCATCCGGACTTAAAAGCAGATTACATTATTGCGAATCCTCCATTTAATATTTCGGATTGGTCGGGAAAGCTATTACAAAACGACGTTCGTTGGCGATACGGCATTCCTCCAGCCGGGAATGCGAATTATGCTTGGATTCAACACTTTATTCATCACATGGCTGTTCCAAACGGCAAGGGCGGTGGAGTGGCCGGCTTCGTTATGGCCAATGGCTCTTTAGCTAGCACGGCAGGAGGCGAGGGTGAAATCCGTCAGCGAATTATTGAGGATGATCTTGTGGATGCAATTGTCGCGCTTCCACCACAACTTTTCTTCACAACGGGAATTCCAGTTTGTTTATGGTTTCTTACAAGGGATAAGACAGGAAAAAACCTTAAACACGGATGTCCAGGTCGTCCGAACGGCCGTATAAAAGAGACGTTGTTCATCGACGCCCGACAGCTCGGAAATAAAGTTACCAGGTTGCAAAACGTGTTGAGCGGCGCCGATGATGGGGAAACAGTCGACGCAAACGGACGTGGAGATCCAAAACCGAACTCTGACATCGGGCGGATCACGTACGCTTTCCGCCAATGGCGCGGTGAGCCTAAGCCGGATTGGTGGGATGAGCATAGAGATGGAGTTTGGGAGTACCGCGATATACCTGGTTTCTGCAAGACCGCAACTCTGCAGGAGATCGCGGAGCGAGGATATGTCCTGTCACCAGGTTTATATGTCGAGACAAAGGGTCGCGATGGCTCAAACGATGAGCCGTTCGAGAAGCAATTCACTGCAATACTCGAGCAACTTGAGTCACTTTTTGCGCAAAGTGATGAGATCACATCCAATGTGCGTCAGATGCTGAGTAGTTTGCCGAAAGACGAGATCAAGAATGGCTGAACTTGAAAAATTCGTGCCGTTGGATTGGAAGCCGTATAAATTAGGTGACGTTACAAGGGAAGTCACCGAAAGGTTGGGCACTAACAACGCAGGTGTGCAAGTATTCGGGGTCGATCGCGCAGAAGGCTTAACATCTAGTCCAAAATATCAAGCAGATGAGCTTTCTCGATATAAGCGCATTCGACCGAGCATGTTCGCCTATAATCCAATGCGTTTGAACATCGGGTCAATCGGTTACTGCTCTGATATTTCATGTGATGGGGTGGTTAGCCCAGATTACATTGTTTTCGAGTGTGATCCTAATTATCTAAATTCGCGATATCTCAATTTGGTTACAAAGACGGATGAGTGGAATGATTGGGTTCAATCAGCAGGCATAGGATCGGTTCGTGTGCGAATCTATTATCGTGAACTTGCACGTATGCCCCTGCGCTTGCCGTCTTTGCCCGAACAGGAGGCGATTGTCCAGATTGTCGATTCAATTGATAAAAAGATCTCACACAATTTGGCCGTTTGCGAAAAAATCGAAAATTTAGTACAAATTTTGTTTCAAAATTGGTTCGTGGATTTCGGCCCTTACCGTGCTAAAAACCTTGGTGCTAATTCGTTCGCATCGTTCCCACAAAAGACCTTTAACTCTATACAAAGCGAAGAGTTTGATGAGCATCCGACCGGTTGGACAGTTCAGCCGTTAGCGAGCATAGCATCGTTTATGAACGGACTGGCTTTGCAAAAGTATCCTCCAAGGGGCGATGGCGATGATTTGGGAGTCATTAAAATTGCGGATTTGCGAAAGGGTGAGCCTAGTAGGACGGAATTTGCTAACGCGGAAGTTCCTGGGCAATACATGATCGAAGATGGCGATCTGCTGTTTTCTTGGTCAGGGACATTGGAGGCTAAGTTTTGGTTTGGCGGCCGCGGGGCGCTTAACCAGCATTTGTTTAAGGTAAGTTCTGCTCAGTTTCCGAGCTGGTTTTGTTTGATGTGGATCAAGCATCACTTGCCTTGGTTTAAAAAGGTCGCAGCTAGCAAGGCAACGACTATGGGTCATATCAAACGTGAACATTTGACTGAAGCAAAAGTAAATGTTCCTCCGCCCGAGATCTTGATGGTAGCAGACACTATATTTCGCCCACTATTTGATCTGTACGGAAGTCTTACTTTGGAAAACCGAGAGGCTAAATCAATGCGGGATGCAATAAGCTCTAAATTGCTCACGGGAAAAATTCGCTTACCGATAGCGAGAGATTGATGAGTACTGTTCAAAGTTTTGAATTGTCGAGTTGCAGACAGTTATTAGAACTTTACCCGGAATCAAGGTCTATACTTCCGGCCGTCGAGGTTATCGAACGTACGATCTTCCAGGAGCCCGGCATTGCTTTCACACACTGCCGGGGCTTACTGGAGACTGTTTGCATCAGTATTTTGGCAGACAGGGGTCAGGAAATTCCACCGGAATCAAAACCTAACTGGCTAATGACTCAAGCGCTGGCGACCCTAGAACTAACTAGTCGCAATGCAGAGGACAAGGACGCTGAGCGCGGTGTAAGCTCTGTATTGAAAGGTCTGAACCTGCTTGTTGACGGAATTGTTGCGCTAAGGAACAGCCAAGGAATCGGTCCGCATGGCAGAGACGCACTCGAAAAAATGTTATCCGTGGAGTATGCCTTACTCACCGCTCGGGCTATGGATGCTGCAGTAGGCTTGATGTTTCGTCTGCATCGTGAGCAACTAAATAGAAATCCTATGAGCCAGCTCCGCTATGGAGCACACCCAGACTTCGATGAATACTTGGATGAGCGATATGCTGACATTGTGATCGAAGAGGTGCCAATCCAAGCCAGTGTAGCGCTTTATCAACAAGATCGCCGCGCCTACCAAAAAAGTCTTGTCGATTTCCGCGCAGGTCAAGCAGAGACGTCGGATATTACCGAGGGCCAAGTGCTCCACGAGAATTCAAATGGATGAATCGATAATTGAACTTGCAGCATCTGCATGGTTTGAAACACTCAGAATTCATGTATTAGATGCGGCTGAAGTAGACGAGGATCCGCTCAATGGGCCTGCAAGTTTCTTCCTTGGCGGACCGTTAACGGCTGCCCTTCAACGCTTGAATGAATCTATTCCGGTGTCGGCCTTAGAATCAGTGCAGCGGACGTTGAGGAATCCGCCTTATCCCACTTTTGTGAATAACAATCGTTGGTTTTACCAGCAGTTGACTGACGGGGTAGAAGTTGAATATCAAACCGCTGCTGGGGAGACTAAGCAAGCACGTACTAAGCTAATAGACTTTGATGACCCGAGGCTTAACGATTATCGTGTTATTCGCCAGATGTCGGTGACTGGTCCGGCCGGGAAGTTAGTTCGCCCAGATTTGATTTTTTTCATAAATGGTATACCATTTGCTATCATCGAACTGAAGAGCCCGACTCGTCAAGCGGCGTCCATAGATGCGGCAATCGCGCAGGTTAAACGTTATGGTGAAGTCGCGCCGAACCTCTTCCTGTCAAATTTGTTGTTGATTGCGTCTGATGGCGCAACTACCCGGGTTGGAACAGTTTCGAGCGGGAACGATAGGTTCCAACCTTGGCGGTCAGTGTATGCGGAGCAACCTACCTTAGAAGGTGCGATTCGAGGAATCTTTGATCCATCTTTGTTTCTAGATTTGCTCCGCAATTGTGTTGTATACACTGAGTCGGTAGATGGGAGCGTGACGAAGCTGCTTGCCGGCTACCATCAGTTCCGAGCCATGCGAAGCGCTCGAGCGAGCGTGCTATCGAATATCTGCCCCCCTGTAGGAAGTGGTGATGGGCGTGGGGGGGTTGTGTGGCACACTCAAGGGTCCGGTAAATCATTAACAATGCTCATGCTCTCAGGAGCACTAATTAGAGAACCTCGTCTAGCTAATCCAACAATCGTTATAGTCACAGATAGAAATGACCTCGACGATCAGCTCTTTGCTACATTCGCGCAAGGTCGCTCCTTACTTCGGCAAGATCCTGTACAAGCTGAAAGTCGTGCACATTTAACGCAGCTCCTGACGCGGCCTTCTGGTGGAGTTGTTTTCACAACTATATTCAAGTTCACTGAGGAGCAAGGCGAGCTGTCAAAACGTCCGAATATTGTTGTGATTGCCGACGAGGCACATCGCAGCCAATACGGCTTTGTCGAAGGTGGAGCACGGTGGATGCGGAAGTCGCTTCCAAACGCGACGTTCGTCGGCTTCACTGGTACGCCGCTCGAAAGGTCTGACAAGAATACCATCCAAGTTTTTGGCGACTATTGCGATATTTACGACATCCGCCAAGCTGTTGACGATGGGGCAACGAAACCGTTGTTTTACGAATCACGCATCGTACAGCTCAGTGTCGACCGCTTGCAAATTAAGGAGGCTGAAACCGAGCTCAATCGTGTAGCCGCTGCAGATGAGTGCGGAGCTGAGATTTCGCCTGATGTTAAAGTGCCATTAGAGATATTAGTGGGTGCTCCTAGCCGGCTTGCAAAAATCGCGAGATTTGTCGTTGAGCATTGGGAACAACGTAGATGTGCCTTTGAAGGGAAAGGCATGGTTGTAACCATGAGCCGCGACATTGCTGCTCGGTTATACAACGAGATTGTTGCTCTACGTCCGGAATGGCATTCCGATAGTGACGATGAGGGCTATGTAAAAGTTGTTATTAGTGGTACAGGTTTCGAAGAAACACCGCTTAAGGAGCATGTTCGTGGCAAGTACGCCCGACGGCGCCTTGCAGATCGATTCCGAGATCCATACGATAGTCTTCGTTTAGTTATCGTCTGCGACATGTGGCTAACGGGGTTCGACTGTCCAGCAGCCCATACGATCTATATAGATAAGCCTCTCGCAGGGCACAATCTCATGCAGACAATTGCTCGGGTAAATCGTGTATTTGGTGATAAGCCGGGCGGTTTAGTGGTGGATTTAATTGGCTTAACTGACCAGTTAGCAGATGCGATTGCGACCTATACGCGCGCAGGTGGCACGGGGGAGGCGATTCAGCAAGTTCAGGAATCGGCCGTTCCTGCCATGCTGTCGGCGTTAGAAAAGCTCGAGGCGTTCTTTTATGGCTGTGATTATCGAAAAGCTCTTGAGGTTGAGCCCACTTTAGCTCCAGAATATTATCTGGCTGCTGCCGACCATGCGCTCGGACAGCCTGATGGTTGGACCCGACTCCGTGCGTTAGTAAAAGAGCTAGCGTTGGCTTTTTCTCTTTCGGTTCCACGTCCAGAAACAGATTCTATTGCTCCACAACTTGCATTTTTTCAGCGACTAGTTGTCTTAATCAAGAAGCGCGTTATTAGCGATGAATTTGACAGTCCAGCAAATCCAAACGGTTCAGTTGAGGCTGCCGTCCGCCAAGTAATAGGCGGAACCATCAACGCTGGCGAGGTTCTAGATCTTTTTCAGATCGCTGGATTAGGAACTTCACAGATTGGCATTTTAAGTGAAGACTTTCTTTGTCGGGTCGGGGCTTTACCTCACAAAAATATTGCATTAGAAGCTCTCCGAAAACTGTTAACTGATCAGATCACATTGACGGAGCGAACAAATGTCGCTCAGAGCAAGCTGTTCCGCGAAGCGTTAGAAGAGGCGATGTTGAGGTACACCAATAAGGCGCTGACCACTGCAGAGATGGTTACGCAGCTGTTGGATTTGGCACGAGAATTGAGAAGTGCTAAAGAGCACGGCGATTCCCTTGGATTGAGCGCGGAAGAAACAGCGTTTTACGATGCTCTTGCTGAGAATGGCTCCGCAAAGGAGGTTATGAAGGACGAGACACTCCGGTTAATGGCACGAGAGCTCGTTGAAATGGTAAAACAGCTACCGAAACTTGACTGGTCTCAACGCGAATCAGTACGTGCGGGCTTACGACGAAGTGTACGCCGATTACTGGCTAAATACGGATACCCTCCGGACTTGTCGGCAGACGCAACTCAACTAGTTGTTCGGCAGGCTGAATTGTCAACGCAAGACTTATCGGATTAAGGTATTCGTAATATTGCTAGGCGCGCGTCGAAGTCTGCAGACAGACAACCTGACCTCGCATAACCGGCAGCTCGTCGAGGAACAGCACCCCGTGGTGCGCCAGCGACACCTCGCCCGGCCGCGGCAGGTTGCCGCCGCCGACCAGGGCCACGCCGGACGTCGTGTGATGCGGACTGCGAAACGGCCGCTGGCGCCAGCGTTCGGGCGCGAAGCCGCCGGCCAGCGATTGCACGGCCGCCGACTCGAGCGCCTCGGCCTCGCTCATCGGCGGCAGCAGGCCGGGCAGGCGCGCCGCCAGCATGCTCTTGCCCGCGCCCGGCGGGCCGACCAGCAGGACGGAATGGGTCCCGGCTGCCGCCACCTCGAGCGCGCGCTTGGCATGCTGCTGGCCCTTGACCTCGGCGAAGTCGGGATAGGAAGGCAGCCGCGACAGGCCGGGGCCATGGTGGCGCGCCAGCTTCGGCGCGTCGGGCGCATTGGCGAAGTGGGCGCAGACCTCGAGCAAGGTGCGCGCCGGGTGGATGGCGGCTGCCTCGACCAGGGCCGCTTCGTCGGCATTGGCCAGTGGCAGGATGAAGGCGCGCATTTCGTCGTCGCGCATCTCGTCCTTGCCTGAGCGCGCCATCGCGAACGCCATCGCCAGCGCGCCGCGCACCGGGCGCAGCTCACCCGACAGCGACAGTTCTCCCGCAAATTCGTAGCGATGCAGCGCATCGTCGCGGATCTGGCGCGAGGCGGCCAGGATGCCCAGCGCGATCGGCAGGTCAATCCTTTGGGCACCAACATAACTGTTAACTGATAAAAATCCCTTAATAATCAGAGGGTTAGCTTAACTAACAACATCGTTGTTTTCTTGCACGATTCCAAAGTCATACGATGGAGGACGCTATTGCGTCCGTCCGCATAGCATCTCAAAGCCGCGCACCGACGTTCTCATTTGCACAAGAGTAAAGTACAATCCTCTATATAAGCGTTTACTGTAAGCTGCCCCTAGCCATGCCCGATCGGTCTCCTCGGAGCAACCCCTATCCACAAATTTACTGTATCCGCGGGCGCTAAACCAAAATTAACGAGAGTGAGCGTCGAGGTTGTAGTATTAGCTTTACCAATTCGTACGACCTAACTTCACATCGGTAAATGTCGTAGCTTAACTTGAGCACTACCCCCGTTGGCTAGCCCGGCTATAGAAGCGGCAATGCTGTCGCTTATCGTTGCGCAGCTTTATCCATTCCGAAAAGAAGCAACGATGACGTGGGCACGATAGCAACGTTAGTCTTGGTCATTAGCACGCAATAACTGTTGACTGGCATTATATATGTGTAATTGTGGAGTCTTAACTTGAACTCGCAAAACAAAGAGACCGACGCGCGCATCAAAATCGACGATCAGCTGCGTGCGGCGGGCTGGAACCCAGCTGACAAATCACAAGTGCTTACCGAGGTGTTGGTCTCTAATGTCCAGGCCGCTGTTCAGAATGCAGAACCACTAAACTCATTCGATAACGTGGGGCAGGGACCGTCATCGTTTGGACGGGCTGATTATGTTCTGCTTGATCAACGCGGTCGGCCGATTGCTATTATCGAAGCCAAGAGACAGGCTATTCAACCATATACTGCCAAACAACAAGCACTTCCATATGCAAAGCAAGCGCAAGCGCCGTTTATCTTTCTAACGAACGGAGAATTGATATATTTCTGGGATTACCAGAACGACGATGCTCGGATTGTGAATTCATTCTTTTCTCGACGGGACCTTGAAAAGATAATTCACATGCGTTCGCAGCGCAAGCCATTGGCCACAATAGCTATACCCGATACTTACCTAAGGCAAGGTGAGATCCGGACGCTGCGGCCTTATCAAAATGAGGCAATGCAGGCTCTGGATCGCGCTGTAGAACTCGGGAAGCGCCGATTCCTTATCGAACTGCCTACGGGGTGTGGAAAGACAGACTTAATCACACTATACATTAAGCGATTGATGGAAGCAGGGCAAGCTGAACGAATACTGTTTCTGGTCGACCGTGATCAGCTTGCTAAACAGGCTGTCGAGGCAATCCAAGACTTATTGCCAAACTACTCGAGCTATTGGCTTAAGCCTGGGATGGTCCGGCAAGAAAAGCAAATTACGGTATGTCTGTTGCAGACAATGATCGGGCGTTACTCGGAATATACGAGTGGGTATTTCGACGTCGTCGTAATGGACGAATGTCATCGATCAATTTACGGTGCTTGGCAAGCGGCATTGTCGCACTTCGATGCGTTGCATATTGGACTAACCGCCACACCTGCCGTCTACATCGAACGTAATACTTTTCAATTCTACCACTGCAAGGATGGTACACCCGACTACTCCTACACAATTCAAGAAGCTTTCAAAGAAGGATTTTTGATTCCCTATAAGTTTGCTACTGGAATCACTACACTGGTATCAGAGGGAACTACCGTCGACGACGAACATTATGATCCGGCCGAGTTCGAACGCAAGTGGACTAATGAACGAAGCAACCGGTTGATGATGAAGGAGTTCGACCGCTTAGCTTGGGAAAACTACAAAGAACTCGCGCCCGGGCAGAAAGACGGCCCCGGCAAATCTATCGTATTTGCGATTACAAAGCATCATGCAGCCCGATTGGCTCAGTACCTCAACGAACTACATCCTGAGCACAAAGGCCGCTATGCCGAAGTGATCACGTCCGATGTATCGAACGCTGAAGAATTGATACGCGATTTCAAGCGGGAAGTCCTGCCCATGGTAGTGGTTAGCGTTGGAATGCTCGACACAGGCTTTGATTGTCGCGAGATCCTTCACCTTGTAATGTGCCGAAGAGTACGAAGCCCAATCCTGTACCAACAAATGCGCGGTCGGGGTACACGTACTGCACCTCATATCGGAAAAAACAAGTTTGTAATCTACGACTTCTTCCGTAATCATGAGTATTTCAATGACTCAGACACCGACATCTTTTCTGGAGGCGGTGGGGGTTATGCGGTTAAACCGACGAGATCAAGCGGAAAATCACCTAGAGAGCTGATCGAGTTAGGTCTGGAGGATGAATGGCTCGATGCGGTCCAGTATATTGAGGTTGGTCCAGATGGTGAGCGCGTTGACAAGCGAGCCTACGTTACCGATTGGGAAAATACGGTACAGCAAGGCGCGCACACAGATCCGATAATCTCAAAGGTTAAGGCGGGCAACTCCTTAACTGATGAGGAAGAACAGAAGCTAGCTCAGCGGCTGAATCAACCCCAGCACTATTTTAATGAAGAGAATCTGCGACGCGCTTATCGCAACCCGGGCGGTAATCTTGTTGACTTCATTCGCGCGGCTTTGGGTCTTCTAAAGATAAAAAGCCGCGAGGAACGTGTGGAGGAAAATTTCCGAGCTTGGCTTGTGATGAAAAATATAAATCCGGAGCAGGCACAATATGTTGCCCTGCTTAAGAATCGAGGAATAGTCAAGGGGAAAGTGTTGATCGACGATCTTTTCAATCCTCCACTATCCATTTTGAATGCTGCTGACATCGGCATCGAGCTTTTTGGCGAGCAGGGCCTCCGGAATGTTATGGACGAGATTAACGACTCCGTCCTGGCAGCGTAAGAATATGAACTTAGGAAACAAGAATGAATCAACAACTCCGCCGTAAGCTGGACCATATTACCGGTATTCTATGGGCAGGCGGCGTCACAAACCCTGTTACGTATATTGAGCAGATCTCGTATCTCATCTTCTTGAAGCTTTTGGATGAAGAAGAGTCTGGCAGGGAATTACGTGCGCGCATGGGCGCAACAGGCGGAAACGCTGTACTGTTGTTTCCGAACCAAGCTGAGCGATATCGATGGAGTCAATGGCGATTCAAAAGCGGTCACGAATTACGCGACTTTATTCGTGATGAAGTATTTCCTTACATGGCGTCTCTAACAAAAGATGAACCCGAAGTTGCGGAGTATTTTCGAGATGCGATCCTAGAGATCTTTGATCCGAACGTTCTCAAACAGGTAATTGATGAGCTTGACGGTTTCGAGTTTCGAAAGCTGGGACCGGACGTAAAGGGAGATATATTCGAATATCTTTTAGTTCATCTTGGGTCCAGCTCGCTGAACGGCCAGTTTCGTACGCCACGTCAGATCCGTTCTTTCATGGTTGAAATGGTCGATCCTGATTTCGGAGACTCATTTTTCGACCCGGCTATGGGGACGGGTGGTTTCCTAATCGACGCAATTGATCACCTCCTTGCTAAATATTCAACGGAAATTAATGAATATCCTATATATGGTGAAGATTGGCTCGAGAAAAAGGGACGATCGCTTGCAGAGCTGAAAAAAGATATCCCGCGTCTGCAGACGTATCGGAAAGGCGCAGGCGAAAAAATACCGGACTGGAAAGTACTTGAGGCATCAGTCTATGGAACAGATGTTTCAAGACAGATGGTCCGTATCAGTATGATGAATCTTGTGCTCCATGGCGTCCGTCACGCTAAACTTAAACGAGCAAACTCGCTATCTGATATGGGTGGTCTGACTGATGATGATCTTCGTCGCCGTTACCAGGTGATTTTAGCTAATCCACCTTTCGCCGGTCAATTGCCTAAGGATTCAATTCGTTCTGATCTGCCAACAAACAGCAAGAAAAGCGAGTTATTATTTTTGTCGCTAATGATGCATCATCTCGCCCCAGGCGGACGATGTGCCGTTGTAGTGCCTGAAGGCCTTCTGTCTGGCTCAACAGGCGCACATGTCGCTCTTCGAAGCAAACTGATACGAGACTTCGATCTTCTAGCGGTTGTTAGCCTACCATCCGGTGTTTTTAAACCTTATGCAGGAGTGAAAACGGCTGTTTTGGTATTCCGTAACCCAATATCGGATACTGCCAAACGTCCAAACAAGGTTTGGTTTTATGAAATACATAACGATGGCTACGATCCCGACAAGATAGTTGGGGGAGGGCGTATGGAAACGCCTGAAAAAAATGACATCCCCGACCTTCTTTCTCAATGGAACTTATATAAGGCGAGCGGCTTTACTACACCTCCTGGGATCGAAGGTAACACATTGCTACCTTATGATGCGACGGCACCTGACTGTTGGTGGGTTGGACACGATAAATTAGCAGAAAGCGATTTCAACCTAAGCGCAGGGCAGTGGAAACCTCGACTAGTCGAGAAAACAAACGACGAGGATCCCGCCGTATTAGTAGGAGACGTTTTGTCGAATTATCGGAAAGTTGTTTCCGGTTTAGAAGATCTATTGCAGGAACTAAAAAAATGAATTGGCTTCCTGTAACAATCGGGGACGTCTGCCTGCCAATATTGCAAGGAGATCCCGTTCGGATTGGGCGACGCGTTTTTCGCTACATTGACGTTGCTGGGGTAGACAGAAATTCTAAGTTAATTGTCCGAGCGGATCAGATCGAAGCTGAGAACGCGCCAAGCCGTGCTCGAAAGATCGTGCATGCGAACGACGTGATCGTCTCGACCGTTAGGCCAAATTTGAACGCAGTTGCTTTGGTCCCAGAAGCGTTGCACGGAGAGATCGCGTCAACGGCCTTTGCTGTGTTGCGGGCAAACGATAAATTGATTCACCCCGAATATCTGTTCTATTGGGTACAAAGTCGCCAGTTCGTGGATTTTTTAACAATTAACGCGACGGGCGCAAGTTACCCGGCAGTTACCGAAGGCATTATCAAACGCTCGAAACTGAACCTTCCCACACCAAGCGAGCAGGCCCGTATTGTTGAGTTGCTGAAGGAAGCAGATCGGCTGAGACACTTGAGGCGTTATACAGATGCGCAAGCAGCAAGCATTTTACCTACGCTCTTCAATAGAATGTTCGGAGATCCAGTTAGCAATCCAATGCGATGGCCGGAAGAGCCCCTGTCTGAAGTCATTCCACGTCTTGAAGCAGGGTGGAGCGCCCTAGGTGAGGGTAGAGCACGACAAGCTGGTGAACTTGGCGTATTGAAGATAAGTGCCGTTACAAGCGGTGTATTTCGTCCTGAAGAAAACAAGGCAGTATCGGAGGTCGAATTCTCTCGGCCCCTGCTGATGCCCAAGCGCGGCGACCTTCTATTCAGTCGCGCAAATACTCGCGAGCTGATTGCTGCTAGCTGTGTCGTTGACGATGATTATCCAGACCTCTTTCTATCGGATAAGCTTTGGCGACTTATACCAGATTCTCGAAAGGCGTCTGTGCTATATCTCAAAGAGTTATTCTGGAAAGAAGGAGTGCGAGACAAGTTTAGGGCAGTGTCTTCAGGAAGTAGCGGGTCCATGCTGAATATTAGCCAAGATGCGATGTTGCGTACTCTCGTGCCTCTGCCACCCATTGAGCTGCAAAAAAAATTCGAACATATCGCGTGGGGCGTTATGGAAAAGCTGAAAGCTGCCCAAAACGCGGCAAAACATTTGGACAAAGTTTGGGTGCATATGCTTGAAAATGCTTTTCTCGGCAAGTTGACCGGTCAATGGCGCACTGCCCGCATGCATGAATTGGTTGCAGAAATGGAAGAGTGGAGTCGAATCCAGGACTTACCTAGTTTAAGGGAAGAGGCTTGCTTATGAACCGTGCTTTACAAGGTCTGCATGTAGGTAATTTCAAGGCTTTCGCTGATACCCAGCGCATTCCAATAAAACCTATTACTTTGATTTTTGGTGCAAATAGCGCAGGAAAATCGAGTTTTATTCATAGTCTAGCTTTAGCACACGAGGCTCAGTTTGGCCGTGAAAAAAGAAACCTAGCTCGACTTGATGTCCACCATACTGATGTGGGCGGTAGTGCTATTGATTTAGGTGGTTTTCGGCAATATGTTCACCGAGGTCAATTGAACAAGCGCGTTGAGTGGGGAGCCGAGCTCAAAGTAAATGCGTTAGCTGGAAACAAGGATCAACGAATCGCGAAGTGGCTGGCGCCTGTAAATACTGTGGCATTGAATATCGCTTTAGGTATGGAGCTTGATGATCAGGATCGCCCTATATCTGGTGTTGAACCGCGAGTTGATTCAATTGAAATAATAGCCGACGGTACGGAACTGCTGCGCATGAGCCGCCGGCCAACTGCAGTGCAGTTAGCTCATCATGAAGGCGAATACTTGCGGGTAGATCGGCTTGCAAGCGATCATCCAGTTTTCCAGGAAGTACTTAAGGCTATCATAGAGGCGCAAACAACTTCCGAAGAAATGCGTCCCGAAGACGTTAAGGCGGCTAATGAGGGCATTGCAGAATGGCTGCCTGAGTTATTAGTACGTGTTGATCAGTTCTTCCCATCTGGTGTTGAGCTGCCTAAGGCCGTGACGAGTGATTTATCGTCTGCCAACATGTTATTTCCGGTCAGTAAAGGAAACCGTCAGGAGGATATTGCTCACGCCGTAAGGCTCGTTTTGCCCAGGATGCTTAACGATCTGATCAAAGGACTGGCTCTCGCTGTAGGGGACCAATTGAAACAACTGCAGTATCTTGGACCATTACGTTCCTTCCCGCCACGACACGTTTCGTTCGTAGAGCACGAGGACGCAAACTGGTATGCAGGCGGCGGCTACGCCTGGGATGTCGTTCGACGAGACGACAAAGTACGCGAGACGGTCAACAGTTGGTTAGGCTCTAACAAGTTAAAGACACCCTACAAGCTAGTGGTTCGATCTCTACTAGCCCTTGATGACCTACAGACCCCATTGGAAGAGGGACTTGAGAAACTGCAGAGTGACGGCTTGGAAGTCGAGCTGGATTATGATGACGATGACGCAAGCCCAATAGGCGCATACTCCGTTATTAAAGATGTAGAAGCAGCCGCTCTGGACATATTGAAAGAACTTAATATGTCCGACGCTGATCGTATTCGCGAGCTTGTGCTAGTTGATCAGCGTACGAATACTGTGGTTACTCATAGGGATGTGGGTATAGGGATCTCTCAGGTACTTCCTGTACTTGTCATGGCTTACGGCTCAAAAGGAAAGCTGTTGGCAATGGAGCAGCCCGAAATTCACCTTCATCCAGCACTGCAGGCTGAACTAGGCGATGTTTTCATTGAGTCGGCATTAGGGGATCGGAAAAACACTTTCATATTAGAAACTCATAGCGAGCATTTGATTTTACGAATCATGCGCAGAATGCGCGAAACACACCTAGGTAAAGCAACTGGTCTTCCGCCAATAACGCCCCAAGATGTTTCGGTGTTGTATGTAGAGCCGGACGGGACACATAGTATCGTCCGTGAGATGCCGCTTAACGAGCTAGGTGAACTCGTGAAATCGTGGCCTGGTGGTTTTTTTGAAGAGGGATTTCGGGAGCAATTCGGTGATTCTTGATGAATATGCGCTTATTCCGGACATTTTTGATCCTGCGGCTTATAGTAAACCAGAATTAATTGAAGCGTACCTTCCGTTCTTAAAGGAGCCTTTATTGCAAGAGGGCATTGTTCGTGATCTATGCGACGGGGGATGGCGTCAATTCTGCATTCAGAACTCTTCAGGGTTGCATCGACTATCCAAAGAAATTATCAGAAAACTTGCTCAAGGTAACCGTCTTCGGCGATATCCACGCCAGCTCGGGACAGGTCCTCTGAACGCAACTGATTGGTGCAACGAGGGGCTAGCCGCGTCCGGCATTGAACCGTTAACTGGGATTATTGCTGGGCACAACACAAAGCAAGTTTTTGCGCAGACCGAAGTGGCATCAATCGAAAAGCTTACCGGAACTTCTTGGTGGCAGTCTCGCAGTCCTTCGATCACAATTGATCGAAAAACTAGCGAATACGAACGGGTTCTGTATAGGCTTCTGCGCCAGGCAAATTCTCTGATGTTCATTGACCCAAACCTCGACCCTAGCAGTCACAGTTATAGGGAATTCGGTCTATTGTTGGCGCCGCTGAAACACCGGGCAGTTAAGCCACGTATTGAAATTCATCGAAGTCTCTGTGATGGTGATGGACCAAGGCGAACATTTCCAGATCTGGCAACTTGGCGAACACGGTTTGAACCTCTTCACCTCATACTTGTTTCCCACGGACTGAGCGCTGAGGTCTTTGGATGGGACGACTTTCATGACCGATATCTCATCACCGATATCTTAGGTAGTACTACGCCTGCTGGCTTTGACGTATCTGGAAAGCCAGATGATTTTTCGACCTGGGGGCGTCTGGGTCGAGATGATAAAGATAAGATACAAAGATTGTTCGATCCGGCAGCTCGCGGTGGGAGCCTAAGGTGGCGCTTTGTCATTGGAGCTTGATTAGCCCAGGCTACCGATATCTTGATGCCTGCTGAGCCAGCACGGTAATTCTTGAGGTGCTATATCGTAGTTTGACGGTGCGGTCGCCTGTTTAGTGAAAGCTCACATTGTGGCTGGCTAACGCTACAATCCAGCTCGCAGTAGGACTTCTGAGGGCGACACACTGAGACCATCGCAGATGCGGATGAGATTTAGGATGCTGAGATTCCGCTCTCCGCGCTCTATGCGACCCATATGACTTCGATCGATCGTGCAACGATGGGCTAACTCTTCCTGGGAGAGACCAAGCTCTCTCCTGAGAGCACGGATCGCGGCTCCTAAAGCACGTAAACGTATTTCTGCGGGTTCGAGCGGCTTGGTGGACATTGCCGCATCGTGCTGTCTTCGTGCACAATAGACCACGGCATTTACGGCCCATTTTCACTTCCCCTGACCAACCGGGGCACCTAGGAGCTACACGTTGAACACCGTACGAATGAAAAACGCTGATAAGGCAAACCTGACTGTAGAGAAGAAGGGAGTCTTCCTCCGCATACCAGAAGATATGTACGAACATTTGTTGAACCTGTCAGCTGCTGCGACGCTCGTACAGCGTAAGCAAGTAAGCGTCCCCTCGATGATTTTTCAAATTCTAGACGACGCGTTAAAGACGGGACGTACTCAGATTAACGTCTCATTGAAACGCTAGTTTCGTTTGGAACAATGCTTACGTGACTCATCGAACAGGGAAGTAAGTGCCGTATCTATGAAAAATATTCCTTTAAAGGTTTTTATCGATACTGAGTTTACAAGTTTGATTAACCCCAAACTGATTAGCATTGGTCTAGTCGCCGAAACAGGCGAAGAAGCTTATTTCGAAATACCCTTCGACCGTACGATATGCAGCGAATTCGTCCGGGATGTCGTTATTCCTTTGCTCTTACAAGATCAAATTACGCTAATATCATCTGATCTATTGAAGGATAAGATCGTACAGTGGCTTAAACTGGTTAAAGCAACAGAGCAAAAAGTTGAGATTTGCTTCGATCACGAATACGATTGGATGCTCTTTTTCGAGGTAGTGGGAGATGTATCTTGGATAAATCCAAGAAATATTGACTATGAGCTCTCTCTACTCCTGTTGGAAGACTTTTATGCTACCAATAAATTAGCTGAGCATTTCGCGTTAAACGATGCGAGGGCGAATGCTTTTGCATTTCGCGAGCGTAAGACGATTGGATAAGAATCCGGAAAAAAGTTTGCCACGACCCTTTATTGGTCTTTCGCGGCGCAGCCTTCTATTTTTTGGTCGTTGGGGGGGGCAATATCGACGACGTTTGGCGACGAAATTTTCGCAACCAAGATTCTGTTTTCCGTAAGAAGGGACTCGTTGATGCTTGCAAGTCTGGAAATTTTCAATCTCATATTGTCAATTTCCTCCCTCAGGGTCCTATTTTTTTCTTGTAAATCTTTGATGATTTTGTTGCGCTCATTGTGTTCGCCACGTGCTAGCTTATTTAGCTTCGCACGGATGGCGTCCGCGATAGAAGGATAGTGATTGTGAATTAGTGCAGGGGTGACACCTGCTTCGCGCGCAACTGCGCTTATGCTTAATTTTTTTTCTTTTGTATGGGCACGTCCCTGTTCAATTCGAAAGATGGCCAGTTGAAGTTCTTTTTTTCTCGTGTCGGCGCGTTTGCGAGCAAGCGTCATAATCGTGATGTTTTCAATTACCTGCCAATGTGTTTAAAACGTTGGCGCACCTGTCTAAATCGCGTTGTACGCGAGCTAGGCCAGCTGGGCCAATGTCGTCTAAATCCTTTAGCTGTCTCAATTGATTGTAGAGCCCGTTATAAAATGGTTTGTGCTCAAGTCCAATAACAGCGTTACTGCATCCTGCTGCGCATCTGACAGGTTCAATGCTGTTGCCTATGCAGAGATTGTCGTCAGCAGTGCACCAAGCATGTCCATTGCTTCTTATAGCCGTGCTTTCGGCGATAGAAGTTATCATCTGCTTTTGATTTTTAAACAATGTTATATTTTCGCCCCTGGTGCGCCATTTAGCGAGGTTGGTGCCATATCCTCCCGCAAGTGGCTGGTCTGGGTCTAGCCAATTCTGCACAGTCTGTTCCTTTATGTCACTGATTTCTTGTTGTATCTCAGCATAAAGAGCAATTTCTTGGGATTCGTTCAGAGCATACCCTAGCGTCATATCTATACTCCAATGTTTAAAATGCTCGCGTAGGTAGCGGAGATCGCCAAATTGACTACGAGCCGCATAGTTCGCAAACTTTCTTCGAAACTGGTGCGATGCTAACTTCCAATCTGTGCCGCAGTTGCGCGAAAAAGTCTTGAGCTCTTGATTTAGTGTTTTTGTCGGTGTGGTCCGTACCAGGTTTCCTTTTCCGGTACTTAAACCGATAAACAATGCCCTCGAGTGCTCTTCTGCTTCAGCAATTCGTGGATCCAATGGATCTGTAGATCTGTATTGGTCGATTTCGCGCTGAAGGAGTTGTTGTAGTGGGCGAGCCCATCGTTCCATAACCTGAAGCGCTGACACGACGGCTTCTGGGACCATCCATTCGGTTTGACCCGCATTGGTTTTTGTAGATGTCGATCGCATCCACCAGTATGTTTCACCGGTCGTGTTCGATGTACTGTAACAGGCGTTTTTTTGCAAGAATGCGATTTCATGATTTCTACAACCACTAAGGCTTGCCACAACGATGTAACTAGCGACTCGAATCTTGGTTATTTCTTTGCCCAGTTCCTTGACACCTCCCTTCCAGCCGTTCGTCTTTAGAAATTCGCCTTGCAGTTCTTGTTTGCGATATTTGTCATCGCGATGGGATGACGCGATCAGATCCACCCCGTCGCGTAAGTCCAACAGGTGAGGCGCCGTTTCAACGACCTCCCATGCGCGCCGAAAGATAATATGGAAGATATCGTCAGGGATAAGTGGCGTGCGCTCTTGATCTGCTCTGTTTTTGGTGACACCACTCAGAAATTCTGCTGAACTCTCCGGCCATGGATGAGCGGGCATTACATCGTCGGTATATTGGCTTAAGTAATAAATCTTTTCAACAGCGTGGAGACGTTTTGCGACGGTTAACGAGCTCAGCTTGACATCTCTTGACCCAACGCGAGTTTTCGTGTTGACATGTGCAACGTACATTGCAGCAGTGAAGCGATCTACTCGCGTCAAGCTTTTAATATGAACCGTGGCAAGATAAATAAAGAACGGTTTTATATCTTGAAAAAACTTGATAACGGTTGAGGCTTTCGGTGTTTTCTGCCCATAACCGCCATTTCTTAAATATCGATAAATTACTTGCTTTGCTATGCTTTGAAATTCTTTGGGTATTGTTGCGAAGTTAACTCGCGTATCGGATTTTGTAGTATTGGTGGTTACACCTACAAATTCCCAAATGTCGTCTCGGTATCGACTGATCGGGACGGCATGTTTTCCGACGACACGATGTGAGATCACCGCCAAGCCATCATTATTGAGTTCAGTTTCTCGTTTGAATTGCTCTTGCTGTTCAGCCAGAGCAGCGGTCGCGCTTGGTGCGGGCTCACTCATTGTTATGTCCAGATATGTCTGCCATGATTGTTTCCGTAGACCAAAATGGATGGGGGGCACGCCGCGCGCGCTCTCGCTCCGCGTCAACGAACGCTTTTTTGAAAATTCCCTTTGCGATTCCTGTCGCTATTACATCCTGATCAATCAGGCGCGTGATATGCCCTAATTCACGCTTCCATTGCTTCGGTCGCATACGATTCCGTTCATAGAAGATTCGCCAGTAGAAACTGAACACCCGATAAAGATCATCGCCAGTCACTACATAATTTCGACAGCGTAAGCAGTTCAGAAAATTCATGCATATAGCCGTGGCGTTTTGTTTGGGTGCGTATTCGCCGTTTCTATTGTCGCTACATCGTCCGACTGGCGTTCTCTCTGTTGATCCTAATGTGCCAGTTAACGCTTCTTCAAATAACGTTTCACCTAAAAATTTCCAGTTCCGCTTTGATTGTTCATTTGGGGACAAATAGTATAGATCTACTGTCTTTACAGTGTTCCCTGCCGCGCTTGCAGTTGCGACAATGTCGCCATCTAAAATCTCATATACCCGATTAATGAATGTTTTTCTGAGACGGCTGACATTGAGTTTCAGCGGTTTTCCGTCCGAATCGGTTAGATTGTACGTTCGGACTAACTTAACTATAGCAGTCTCAAGGCTATCTTCAGATAACGCGGTTACTGACCCGATCATTCCAGCGCCTCTACGTGCTGTTTGAGCACGGTAAAGCCAGATTCTATCTCGCAGATGCTCCGGGGCCTCGGATGATAAACCGCGTGATAGACTGATTATGCGTTGTATAAGATTGGCTACTGTTGGGAGTATTGATGGCACCGACTCGAGTCCGTTGTCGTCAGCCTGGCGTGCTTTTAGCAGCGCTACCTTATTTGTTGAGTGTCCTCGTCTCTTATATACGACAAGGAACACTTTGTTATTTTTTGGATGTGGACGTAGGCAGTCAGGTGTCATCTCTAGTAGAGGCCAGGTATTGCGGCCAGTATGAAGAGCGACAACTAATAAAGCACATGCTAGAAGATACGACGTGGGCTCAGCACCCTCGGCAAAAAGCGGGGTAATAGCTTGCTTAATCGCTCTGTTGAATGCCATACGCTCAGCAGGCGTTAGCGGCACTTGCCCCTTTGTTGCGCGCCCGGCGCCAGAGAAGGGATTGGGCGGGAATGTGGCATCATCTCCACCCTCTATTTCCCTTATCAAGCCGCGTCGGCACATTGCTTGCAATACGGATTTTACACCGGCGTAGTTGCCTTTTTGCGTGTACTTCGAGGTGCCGGATGTTTCTAACGATTGCAAGAATCCCCTTAGCATCTTGCCGTTTATGTCATCGACATTAAGATCACGTTCAAACGAGGAGCGGTATAAGACGAGGTACTTCAGGAAAGACGATAGCGATTGACAGTATCGTAATACAGTTGTTGCTTCCAGAGTTTTGTCTTGATTGTTCAGGAAACGCTCTATTTGTTCCTGGCATGCGCTTGTTATCATGTCAAAACCAACCTTGTACCACTGTGCAAAATCAAAGACGTGTTTGTCACCAATGGAGGTTGCTTTGAGGATTACCTTCGTGTATTTTTTAGAATCTGCTGTTGGAGAGGGATGCTCGTTAGAACCGTGGGAAGCTAGTGCAGAAGGTTTGCCGCTTTCGATCCTCTTGAATATTTTCTTTCGGTACATTCAGCTTCCTATTGGATTGTTTAGTTCATTGTCATATTCAAGAACGGCGTCGTCAGCGATTTCGTTAATTATATGTAAATAGACTTCAGTGGTTCGGAGTGAGGCGTGACCGAGTTGATTTTTTAAGAAAACTAGCGGTTCAACCGCCTTTTGATTTGTGCTTCTTAAGGCTATTAGAGTGTGAGTTGCGTACGTGTGGCGTAGCATATGTGGATGTGTTGTGACGCCAGCTTTTGCGCCAATCTTGCTTACCATACGTTCGATACCTTTGCCGCTGTTCGACCACGGTTTCCCGTATTGGGTCAAGAAGAGTGTTTTTTCTTGATTACTCCTTTCATAGGCGAGCAGACCTCGATGGTGAGTAATGTAATGGTAGAGGTCTTGCATGAAGCGCGTAGTTAAAAAAATATGGCGCGCTCGACTGCCTTTTGTTTTCATGCCCGAACCGTCCTGTGGGTCTAATGTTACTCTGACGTTTCTAGTTTGGACTTTTGCCTTGGTGGGGTCAAACACATATGAGACCGGAAACGTCGCGATTTCTTCTCTGCGAAGTCCAGTATGTAGGGCAAACTTAATCATTAGGTAATGATGAATGTTTGGCCTTGCCTGCTCGAGCAGTTGCTTGATTTGATAAGCGTCTAGGTAACGAATTAAATCCTTACGTTTTTTTGGCAGCACATCCGGGACCTGCACGGTTTTTGCGCCAGAAATGTGCCCTGGAAAGCTCCCTGGATGATTCACTTGCCGGCTTTCATAGCCAAAAGGTAGCGTAGATATCATGCCTTCATTTAGGGCGAACTTGTAAAATTCGCAGATGTACCATATGCGTAAGCGGACGGTATTTCGCTTTAGTTGGACCACGTCATAGCAATAATCTCGATATTCTTCGATCAAGCCTTTTTGTAAAAGGCATTTTTCAAACTCGTTCCAACTCAAACTATTGGCCTCAAGAAAGCCAAAGAAATCATACATAGCGCGGCTTATTGGCTCCCACGACTTTTTAGACTGGATCGAGCTTCGGTAAAGATAATGGCGGAAAAAGTCGTTGACCTCCGTGCAGCTACGCATATCCTCCCAAAGCAGTATCGGGAAGCCGGGTTGGCTAATGCCGTTGATTCTTAAGTCGTCGGTTGAGCTGATTAAGTGCAATTTATTATTTGGCCTTCGTAAAAGGTAGCTGCAGCTTGCGTTCGGCAGGGCAAAGGGTTGGAAGATCGCGCAGGTGTTTAGTGAACTCCCAAGTCATTGAAAAATATAATACTTTCTTCTTAACATGTTGGGAACGTCCTAACGAAGCGGCCCGATTCTTTCGGCAGGTCGGCCGGCGCCAGGTTGATCGTGATGCGGCGTGCCGGGATGTCGAAGCCGGAATTCTGCAGCGCCGCGCGCACGCGGTCTTTCGCTTCGCGCACTTCGGTATCGGGCAGGCCGACGATGGCGATGCCAGGAAGGCCGTTGGCCAAGTGGACTTCGACGTTGACGGCGGGCGCTTCCATGCCGGCAAGGGCGCGGCTTCTCAGGACGGCCAGACTCATAGTGTTCCTTCCGCATGAACGCTGGGAAGGCCCTATCGTACGGCGCGCGCGGCGGCATCTGTTGCGTGCGGACAGGCATGCGTATTCGCGCTGCATGGCGTACGCATATGCCCCCGAATTCGTCGTCCATTCCGGCTTTTCTACCGCCTGTCACAAAAACCTGACATCGCATTCCACTACCGCTACATTATCTGCAAGGAAATATCTGCCACCATTTACAGACCAGGAGTCACCGCCGATGTTATCGATCAAGCAGCTCAACAAGACCTATGCCAATGGCGTCAAGGCCATCAACGATGTCAGCCTCGAGATCCCGAACGGCATGTTCGGCCTGCTCGGACCGAACGGCGCCGGCAAGTCGTCCTTGATGCGCACCATTGCTACCCTGCAGGACCCCGACAGCGGCAGCATCCATTTCCACGGCCTCGACGTGCTGAAGGACAAGGAGAGCCTGCGCCGCCAGCTCGGCTACCTGCCGCAGGACTTCGGGGTCTATCCGAAGGTCAGCGCCGAAAAGCTGCTGAACCACTTCGCCGTCCTGAAAGGCCTGACCGCGAAGGGCGAGCGCAGGGAGATCGTCGAAGCCCTGCTGCACCAGACCAATCTGTGGGAAGCGCGCAAGCGCGGCCTGGGCACCTATTCGGGCGGCATGCGCCAGCGCTTCGGCATCGCCCAGGCGCTGCTCGGCGCGCCGCGCCTGGTGATCGTCGACGAGCCGACCGCCGGCCTCGATCCCGACGAGCGCAACCGCTTCCTGAACCTGCTGGCCAAGATCGGCGAGCAGGTGGTGGTCATCCTGTCGACCCATATCGTCGAGGACGTGACCGACCTGTGTCCGCGCATGGCCATGATCGCCAAGGGCACGGTGCTGCTGCAGGGCGAGCCGCAGGCCGCGATCGACACCCTGAAAAGCCGCGTGTGGCGCCGCACCGTCACCCAGGAAGCGCTGCCCGGATACCAGGAGCGCTTCAACGTGCTGTCCACCCGCCTGGTGGCGGGCCGGCCGCAGATCAACGTCTATGCCGAGTCGCAGCCGGACGACGGTTTCGTCAGCGTCGAGCCGGACCTGGAAGACGTCTACTTCCTGCAGATCCGCAATGCCAGCCGCGCGGCCGGCCAGGCGGCGTCGGCCCAGGCTGCGCCGGTGACGGCGTGAGGAGGGCGGCATGCTGAGAGAATTCTTCAAGTTCGAGCTGGACTTCCAGCTGCGCCAGCCCCTGCTGTGGGTGTGCGCGCTGATCTTCGGCGCGCTGGCCTTCGGCGCCACCACCAGCGATGCGATCCAGGTCGGCGGCAGCATCGGCAACGTCAACCGCAATGCGCCGACCGTGGTCGCGCAGCTGCTCGGCATCTTCAGCCTGATGTCGATGTTCGTCGTCACCATCTTCATCGCCGGCGGCGTGCTGCGCGACGCCGAAGTCGGCATCTCCGACATGCTGTTCGCCACCCCGATGAAAAAGCGCGACTACCTGATCGGCCGCTTCGCCGCCGGCCTGGTGGCCTGCCTGCTCATCTTCGCCATGATCGTGCTCGGCACGATGCTCGGTCCCCTGATGCCGTGGATCGATGTCCAGCGGGTCGGCCCATTCCCCGGCGCGGCCTACCTGTGGGCGCTGGGCGTGCTGGTCGTGCCCAACCTGTTCTTCATCGGCGCCTTGCTGATGCTGCTGGCCGCCACCACGCGCTCGATCATGATGGTGTACGTCGGCGTGATGGCTTTCTTCGTGCTGTGGATCGTCGCCGGCAGCTTCACTTCGAACATCGACAACGAATGGATCGCCGTGCTGGCCGATCCCTTCGGCCTGCGCGCGCTCGGCCGCGCCACGCGCTACTTCTCGACCGCCGAATCGAATGCCGGCCTGCCCGACATTGGCGGCTACATGCTGGCCAACCGCCTGCTGTGGAGCGCCGTGGCGCTGGTGCTGGTCGGCCTGACCCTGGCCCTGTTCAAGCCGCAGCGCGCCGGCACCGGCAAGCGCCTGTTCGGCAAGGCCAAAACGCAGGCCGCGCAGGCCTTCGTGCCGGTGACGGTGGCCCTGCCGCGCGTCGCGCCGCGGTTTACCGGCGCCACGCGCTGGGCCCAGTGCTGGCACATCTTCGCCTTCGACGCCGTCGCGGTGTTCAGAAGCGTGCCATTCCTCGTGCTGCTGCTGTTCGGCGTGCTGAACATGGTCGGCAGTGCGAGCGTGCTGGACGAGATGTTCGGCACCGACGTCTATCCGCGCACGCACCTGATGATCGAACTGCTGAAAGGGTCGTTCAACTTCCTCCTGATTGTCATCGTCACCTTCTATGCGGGCGAGTTGATCTTCAAGGAACGCCAGGCCAGGATCGCCGACGTGAGCGACGCCATGCCGGCGCCGAACTGGGCGCCGCTGGTCGCCAAGAGCCTGGCGCTGGTGGGCGTGGTGCTGGTGTTCCTGTTCGCCGGGATCCTGACCGCGATCGCCATCCAGCTGTTCCGGGGCGGGGCGCCGGTCGAATTCGGGGTGTACGTCCAGGGCGTGTTCATGGCCGGCCTGCCGTTCGTCCTGATGGCGCTGATCGCCATCGTGCTGCAGGTCGTCACCAACAACAAATTCATCGGCTACCTGCTGGTGATCGTCCTCCTGATCGCGCAGATCGTCCTGTCGGTGATGCACTTCGATCACAATCTGTACAACATCGCGCTGCTGCCCGAGACGCCGTATTCGGACATGAACGGCTTCGGCCATTTCGTCACGGGCTGGGCCTGGTTCGCGCTGTACTGGACCCTGTTCTGCCTGGCGGCGCTGATCGTGGCCCAGGCCTTCTGGGTGCGCGGCCTGTCGGTCGCGTGGCGGGTGCGGGTGCGCGAAGCGGGCCGCCGCCTGCGCGGAGGCGCCGGCGTGGCGCTGGCGCTGTGCACGATCGCCTTCGCCCTGGTCGGCGGCTGGATCTTCCATAATACCGTGACCCTGGGCGGCTACGAAGCCAAGAACGTGAGCATGGACAAGCAGGCCCGGTACGAGAAGAACTACCGCCAGTACAAGGACCTGCCGCATCCGAAGGTCATCGACGTGCGCGCCGCGGTCGACATCTATCCGGAGCAGCGCCGCGTGACGGTCAAGGGCAGCTACGTCCTGGAGAACAAGACCGACAAGCCGCTCGACACCCTGCGCCTGCAGTTCACTCCCGACGTCGTCACGACCCTGGGCAAGCTGCCGCCGCACCAGGTGGTGCTGGACGACACCGAATCGGGCTTCAGGATCCTGAAGCTGGCCGCACCCCTGGCGCCGGGCGCGCGCCTGCCGCTCGACTTCACGATCGATGCGCATCGCCAGGGCTTCTCGAATTCGGGCAAGGCCGACACCTTCAACCTCAACGGCACGTTCTTCAACAATCACGAGTTCTTCCCGATGCTCGGCTACCAGGCCGACTACGAGCTGACCGACCGCAACGAGCGCCGCAAGCGCGGGCTGGGCGAGCCGCAGCGCATGGCCAAGCTCGAGGACGAGGCGGCGCGCGTCGACTCCATGTTCGGCGGCGGCGCGGACTGGATCGGCTTCGAGACCACGGTGTCGACCAGCGGCGACCAGATCGCGCTGGCGCCGGGCTACCTGCAAAGATCGTGGAAGGAGAACGGCCGCAACTACTACCATTACAAGATGGACCAGAAGATGATGCCGTTCTTCGCCTACCTGTCGGCGCGCTGGCAGGTCAAGAAGGGCGACTGGAACGGCATCCCGATCGAGATCTACCACGACGCCAAGCACGGCTACAACGTGGACCGGATGATCGAGGCCACCCGCAAGTCGCTCGACTACTTCACCACCGAGTTCACGCCGTACCAGCACAAGCAGGTACGCATCCTGGAGTTCCCCAACTACCAGGCCTTCGCCCAGTCGTTCGCGAACACGATCCCGTTCTCGGAGTCGATCGGCTTCATCGCCGACCTGCGCGACAAGGAAGACATCGACTACGTGTTCTATGTGACGGCCCACGAGATGGCGCACCAGTGGTGGGGCCACCAGGTCACCGCCGCCAACGTGCAGGGCGCGAGCATGCTGATCGAATCGCTGTCGCAGTACTCGGCGCTGATGGTGATGGAGAAGGAGTACGGGCGCCACCAGATGCGCCGCTTCCTGCGCTACGAGTTCGATCGCTACCTGCGTTCGCGCGGCGGCGAGGTGATCGAAGAGCTGCCGCTCATGCGCGTGGAAAACCAGGATTACATCCACTACCGCAAGGGCAGCCTGATCTTCTACCGCCTGCGCGACGAGATCGGCGAACAGGCGCTGAACCGCGCGCTCAAGCGCTTCCTCGAAGACAAGGGCTACCAGGAGTCGCCGTTCACCACCTCGAAGGAGCTGCTCGACTACATCCGCGCGGAGGCGCCGCTTGACAAGCACGCCCTGATCTCGGACATGTTCGAGAAAATCGTGTTCTACGATAACCGCGTGACGCAGGCGACGGCGAAGAAGCGCCCGGATGGCCAGTGGGACGTGACGATGACGCTGCACCTGGCCAAGATGGAGGCCGACGGCAAGGGCAAGGAAACCGCGCGCGCCTACGACGAGCCGGTGGAGATCGGTGTGTTCGCCCGCGCCGCAGGGGCCAGGGAAGCCGACGAAAAAGTGCTGCTCCTGGAGAAGCGCGTGCTGTCCGGCGCCAATCCGGTGGTGACGGTCACGGTGAAGGAGCAGCCGTTCGAGGTGGGCGTCGATCCCTACAACAAGATGATCGACCGCGTGTCGCGCGACAACCGCAAGGAGGTCGGTATCGAGTGATCCGGGGCGAACATGCCGCCATGGTCCGGCCGTTCGGCCAGGCCATGGCGGGGGAGGCGACGCGTGGACGGCAAACGCGGCATACTGGAACTTCTTCGTTCTTTCGCCGCTCATGATGAAACCTGTCGTCGCTGCCTTTCTGCTCGCCATCCTGCCGCTGTCGTCCCTCGCCGCGCCGGCCCCCGCCGCGCGCCAGGAGATCGCGCACCTGATCGGCTACCTGACCGCATCCGGTTGCAGCTTCCAGCGCAACGGCAGCTGGCACGACGCCGCGCAAGCGGCGAAACACCTCCAGCGCAAATACGACTACCTGCTCAAGCGCGACCTGGTCGCCTCGAGCGAGGATTTCATCGCGCGCGCCGCCAGCGAAAGCAGCCTCAGCGGCAAGCCCTACCTGGTCCGCTGCGGCGGCAATGCGCCGGTCGCCAGCGCAGCCTGGCTCAAGGCCGAGCTGGCGAAGTATCGCGCCGCGCGCCCATCCCGCTGAGTTCGCGCATCCGAAGAATTCGGCTGGCGCGCAACGATCGTCACCATGGGTATCCCCACCGCATTGACTCGTGCATAACTTTCGTGTGAGGATTTGTTCTATATTAAATAGCAACACTATCTGACTGCGGAAGCGGTACCGGTCGCCACGGAAAGGGCCGGGTCCCGACGAGAGGAAATGCAATGCTGGCTAAGAGCTGGGCATGGTGGGTGCCGGTATTGCTATTGGGCGCATGGGATGGCGCCGCACATGCCACCCAGACCGATCCGATCGCACGGCTGGTGCACCAGGAGCGCTATCAGGAGGCGAACAGTGCGATCCAGGCCAGGCTGGCGCGCGACGCCACCGATCCGACGGCACTGGCCGCGTCGGTCGACGTGCGCATCGCCCGGGGCGAGCCGGACGACTTGCCGCAGGCGCGCGCCGCGGCCGAGCGCTGCGTCGGGGCCAATCCGGACAGCAGCCTCTGCGCCGAAGCGCTGGGGAACGTCATGCTGGCGCAGTCGCGCGCCGGCGGCCTGGTCGCGTTCGTGCGCAATGCGCATGCCACGCGCGACACCCTGGAGCGCGCGCTGCGCTTCGATCCGATGAATTACCGCGCCCGCGTGACGCTGATGAGCTTTTATCTCGACGCGCCGTTCTTCCTGGGCGGCAGCGAAGTGCGCGCACGCGAACTGGCCACCGAAGCGCGCCGCCTCGACCCCGACCTGACCCGGCTGATGCGCGCCATGTGCGCTTTCGACGAGGGGAAACTGGACGAGGCCGAGCAGCACATCCTGGCGGCCGACCTGACGCAGTATGCACTGGTGCAGGGCAGCGAGCGCGAGCTGCTGCTGGCCCTGGCCAGCACCCACCTCGACGCCGGCCGCCATGCGCAGAGCGTCCGGCTGTTCCAGGAACTGAACCGCCGGCTGCCGTCCGGCGAGCATGGACTTTACGGACTGGCGCAAGTGGCGCGCGCCCAGGGGCGGCTGGCCGACGCCGCGCTGCAGCTGGAGAGGGCGGCGGCGATCGCCCCCAAGCCCTATGTCTACAAGACGCTGGGCGAAGTCTACGAAGCGCGCCGCGACCGGCCGCGGGCGATCGCGGCCTACCAGGCGGCGCTGGCGGGCGTTCCGCCGCTCGCGCGGCGCGAGAAGAGGCAGGTGACGGCGCAGCTGGCGCAGTTGCAGCGGCGCTGATGGCCGACCGGAGGATGGCGAATTACGCTTCGATTCACGCTTCGATTCACGCGACGATCAGCGGATTCTTGGTAAGCGCCACCGCCAGGATGTAGGCGAAGCAGGCCAGCGCGGCGACGAAAGCGAGGGCGCGCACCTGGCGCGTGCGGCCGCGCCTGAGCGCCACCGTGCCCAGGCCGATGTAGGCGACCAGGGCCAGCAGCTTGGCCGTCAGCCACGGCGATTGGCCGGGATACTGGCCGCTCCATACCGCCAGGCCGATGGCGCTGGCCAGCAGCAGGGTGTCGATCGCATGCGGCGCGATCTTCACCCAGCGCTGCTCCAGGCGCTTCGATGCGGCCAGCATCCACAGGCCGCGGACGAGGAACAGGGCGCCGCTCACCACGGCGAAGGTCATGTGGATATGCTTGAGGGCGTAATAACTCATCGTTGGGTCGGGTTGGTTGCGACCCCGGCAGTATGCCCGAACCCGGCCCGCGGGCGCGACTGTTCAAAGGACCGGTCAGCCGCACTCGCCGACGTAGTGGCACGACGCGCAGCGCGAACACCCG
This sequence comes from Massilia timonae CCUG 45783, assembly GCF_000315425.1. Lineage (GTDB taxonomy): Bacteria > Pseudomonadota > Gammaproteobacteria > Burkholderiales > Burkholderiaceae_D > Telluria > Telluria timonae. The sequence continues at coordinate 35,842 of NZ_JH992924.1, forward strand.
TCGACCTTGCGCAGCGCCAGCGCGCCGCATTCCGGGCATTTGGCGCCGTTCAGGACGGGCAGCGGCTCGGCCGGCGTCTCCTCTTGCAAGCGCGGCCCTGGCGCGGCGTCGTGCATGCGCCGTTCGAAGCTGCGCGCGAGCGCGTCCACCGGCACCTGGTTGCCCTGCTCGTCGAGGAAGCCGCGCCGCGTCAGGATCCGCTGCAGCATGAAGGCGATCGCCGCGACTTCGGAGTCGTGGTACACCGGCACCTGCACGCCGTCGTCGCGCGTGATGTGGCCGCAGCGCACCGGGCCTTTTTCCCATACCACTTCGCGCATGTCGGCCAGCGCCCGCGCGATTGGACCGCCGGCGCGCGCCACCATCGACAGCAGCCGCATCGAGGCCGTGATCCACTGGTGGCCGCCGGTGCGCTGGTTGGCCGGCATGAAGAATTCGAAAGGACGCTCGACCGTCACCTGGCGGCCTTCCCACACGCCTTCGGCGCGCAGGAAGCTCACCGTCAGGTAGACGGTCTTGCGGCCTTCCTGGGTCGAGTACTCGATCTTCGACGTCACCGATTCCAGCTCGCCGAGCGGACGGTGCTCGAAGCGCCTGCGCAGCGGGTCGTCGTCCGCCACCGGCGCGGCCGATGCGTCGTCCGCCGCCGGCGCGGTTGACAACACGCTCCCCAGCACCGCGTTGGGGCGATAGGTCGCCAGCCCCTTCAGGCCGGCGCGCCAGGCTTCCAGGTACAGGTCGCGGAAGTCGTCATAGGGATAATCCTCGGGCACGTTGACGGTCTTGGAGATCGCGGTGTCGATGAAGGGCTGGACCGCCTCCACCATGCGCAGGTGGTCCAGCGCGCGCATCTCGAGCGCGGTGACGAAGCTTGGGGGCAAGGGGGCGTCGCCGCGCAGCTGGCGGTACAGGCGCCAGGCGTGGTCGCACACCTCGTAGCTGCGCGTGCCGCCGTCCGCCGTGCGCTTCCTGCGCTGGTAGGTCCAGGAATAGGGCGGCTCGATGCCGTTCGAGGCATTGTCGGCGAAGGCCAGCGAAATGGTGCCGGTCGGCGCGATCGACAGCAGGTGCGAGTTGCGGATGCCGTGCTTGCGGATGCCGTCGCGCAGCGCCTCGGGCAGGCGCAGGGCGAACTGTCCGCGCAGGTACTGGTCGGCGTCGAACAGCGGGAAGGCGCCTTTTTCGCGCGCCAGTTCGATCGAGGCCGCGTAGGCCGCGTCGCGCAGCTCGCTGGCGATGCGCGCCGCCATGGCCCGGCCCGGGTCGGCGTCGTAGCGCAGGCCCAGCATCGCCAGCGCGCTGCCCAGCCCCAGGAAGCCCAGGCCGACGCGGCGCTTGGCGCGCGCCTCGTCGGCCTGCTGCGGCAGCGGCCATCGGGTGGCGTCCAGCACCAGGTCGAGCATGCGCACCGCGACGGTCGCCACCTTGCGCAGGCGCTCGAAGTCCAGCCGCGCATCCAGGGTGAACGGCGCGTCGACGAAGGCGGTGAGATTCAGCGAGCCGAGATCGCAGCAGCCATACGGCGGCAGCGGCTGCTCGCCGCAGGGATTGGTGGCGTGCAGCTCCTCGGCATACCAGAGGTTGTTCTCGGCATTCATGCGGTCGACGAACAGCACGCCCGGCTCGGCGTGGTCGTAGGTCGAGACCATGATGCGCTCCCACAGGTCGCGCGCGCGCACGCTGCGGTAGACCCACAGGCCGTCTTCGCGGCGGTGGCCGCCGGCCGCCTGGTCTTCGTCGCCCGGCTCGGCCGCGTGCACCAGCGCGAACGCCTCGTCCGCCTCGACCGCGCGCATGAAGGCGTCGGTCACGCCGACCGAGATATTGAAGTTGGTGAGACGGCCCGTGTCCTTGGCCGCGATGAAGCGCTCGATGTCGGGATGGTCGATGCGCAGCACGCCCATCTGGGCGCCGCGCCGGGCGCCGGCCGACTCCACCGTGCGGCACGAGGCGTCGAACACTTCCATGTACGACACCGGGCCGGAAGCGCGCGAGGCGGTGCCGGCCACCTTGCTGCCCAGCGGGCGGATCGCGGAAAAATCGTAGCCGACCCCGCCGCCGCGGCGCATGGTCTCGGCGGCTTCGCTGAGCGCCGTATAGATGCCGGGCAGGCCGTCGCTGGCGCCGGAGATCGAGTCGCCCACCGGCTGGACGAAACAGTTGATGAGGGTGGCCGACAGGCCAAGGCCGGCGGCGGACGCAATCCGGCCGGCGGGAATGAAGCCCTGCTGCTGGGCCTCCAGGTAACGGCGCTCGCAGTCGGCGCGCTGCGTGGCCGGCTCGAGGGCGGCCAGGGCGCGTGCGATGCGCCGCTGCACGTCCTCGATCGTGCGTTCGTCGCCGCGCGCGTATTTTTCGCGCAGCACGTCCAGCGACACTTCCTGCGCGGGCAGGGCGCCGGCTGGCGCTTCTGGTGCATTCATGCCGGTCGCCCTATCCATGAATGCACCCGCCATCAGGGTTTGTTGATCGGCGTATCGCCCGATTTGTCGAGATGCGGCGGCAGCACGATCGTCGGATCTTCGGGCTGGGCCGGGAACGGCGCGGTGGCCGACGGCGCCGCGCCTGGCGGCGGGGTGGTCGACGTGGACGATGCCGAGGTGGCGGCGCCGGAAGCGAGGCGGGCTTCGAGCTCGATCACGCGCAGCTCGAGCGCTTCGAGCTTGGCGCGGGTCTTGGCCAGCACCTGGGCCTGGATGTCGAATTCCTCGCGCGTTACCAGGTCGAGCTTGGCGAAGCCCGAGGTCATCGCGGCCTTGACGTTGCGCTCGATGTCCTTGGCCGGACCACTTTCGAGTGCCTGGTTGATCTTGCCCTGCAAGTCGCTGAAGAAGTTGCTGTTGTTCATGTCCCTATCCCTTTCTGCCGGGTTGTATGCACCAAGTCGGTGCAAACGAGCCTGATTTGGTGCGTCACGCAACACGGCGGACGCCGCTCGCGCTCGGTTGTATTGAAGCAAATCGTATGTGGGGCGTGTTTACCAAAAAAACAAGGCCATTTTGCTCGCTTTTATGAGCTGGCACACATCCTGCTAAATGAAAGAGGAATAACGCATGAAAAAAGGATTCCAAACGCAGTAACTGTCAAAGGGGGTTTGTCATGAAGTGCAATGCAAAAATCAACGCAATCAGTCTGGCGATTCTGGCTTTCACCAGCGTCCCGGCCATGGCACAGGAACAACCCGCCGAACATCAGGTGAGCTACAACGTGGCCCTCACCAGCGACTACCGTTACCGCGGCCTGTCGCAAACCGATTCCGACCCCGCGCTGTCCGGCGGCGTCGACTACGTGCACAGCCCAACCGGCTTTTACGTAGGCACCTGGCTCTCCACCATCAAGTGGACGAAAGACCTGGGTGGCGACGGCAATATTGAATGGGATGTGTATGCCGGCAAGCGTGGCCAGTTGACCGACGAGGTCAGCTACGACGTCGGCGGCCTGTATTACTGGTATCCGGATAACAGCCTGGATCCGAACGCAAATACGTTTGAAATTTACGGCAAGCTCGGCTTCGGGCCCGCGTATGTCAAGTATTCGCACTCGACGACCAATCTGTTCGGCACCGCCGACAGCAAGCGCAGCGGTTACCTGGACGTGGGCGCCGACATCGACGTCGGCAACGGCTTCCTGCTGAACCTGCACGTTGGCCGCCAGCGCGTGAAGAACAACAGCCCGGCGTCGTACACCGACTACAAGGTCGGCGTGACGAAGGACTTCGGGGTCGCCACCGTGGCCCTGGCCTGGCACAAGGCGAATACCGATGCCTACCTGAGTCCGGAAGGCAAGAACCTGGGCAAGTCAGCCGCCGTGCTGTCCGTGTCAAAAACTTTTTGATAGCAAAAGAGGCAATACCATGAAAATGATTACCGCCATCATCAAGCCCTTCAAGCTCGACGAGGTGCGTGAAGCGCTGTCGGAAATCAACGTACAAGGCATGACGGTGACCGAAGTGAAGGGTTTCGGTCGCCAGAAGGGTCACACCGAGCTGTACCGTGGCGCCGAGTACGTCGTCGACTTCCTGCCCAAGATCAAGATCGAAGCTGCCGTCGACGATGCCGTCGTCGACCAGGTGATCGACGCGATCCAGGGCGCCGCCCGCACCGGCAAGATCGGTGACGGCAAGATCTTCGTGGCCGACCTGAACCAGGTCATCCGTATCCGCACCGGCGAGACCGGCAACGACGCACTGTAAGAAGGAAAGTGTTCATGAAGCAGATAACTACAAAAATCCTGACCGCCATGCTGGGCCTGGGCCTGGCCCTCCCGGCCATGGCGGCGCCGTCCATCAACAAGGGGGATACCGCCTGGATGTTCGTCGCCACGCTGCTGGTGATCATGATGGTGATCCCGGGCCTGGCGCTGTTCTACGGCGGCATGGTACGCGCCAAGAACATGTTGTCGGTCCTGATGCAGGTCATGATGGTGTTTTCGCTGATCATCGTGCTGTGGTGCCTGTACGGCTACTCGCTGGCCTTCACCGGCAACAACGCCTTCATCGGCGGCTTCGACCGTGCCTTCCTGCAAGGCATCTGGGACCCGGTCGCCGGCACGTTCTCGATGGGCGCCACCTTCACCAAGGAGGTGATGATCCCCGAGTTCATCTTCGTCGCCTTCCAGGGCACCTTCGCCGCCATCACCTGCGCGCTGATCGTCGGTTCCTTCGCCGAGCGCGCGCGCTTCGCGGCGGTGCTGGCCTTCGTGGTGATCTGGTTCACGTTCGCCTACCTGCCGATGGCGCACATGGTCTGGTTCTGGGCCGGCCCTGACGCGATTACCGACGCCGCCTCGCTGGCCACCGTCACCGCCGGCGCCGGCTACCTGTGGCAGCAGGGCGCGCTCGACTTCGCGGGCGGCACCGTGGTGCACATCAATTCCGCGGTCGCCGGCCTGGTCGGCGCCTACGTGATCGGCAAGCGCGTCGGCTACGGCAAGGAATCGATGGCCCCGCACTCGCTGCCGATGACGATGGTCGGCGCTTCGCTGCTGTGGGTCGGCTGGTTCGGCTTCAACGCCGGTTCGGCGCTCGAAGCGGGCGACATCGCGGCGCTGGCCTTCATCAACACCCTGCTGGCGACCGCCGCCGCCACCGTCTCGTGGGCGGCCGGCGAGTGGATCTTCAAGCGCAAGCCATCGATGCTGGGCGCCGCCTCGGGCGCCATCTCGGGCCTGGTGGCGATCACCCCGGGCGCCGGTTTCGTGGGGCCGATGGGCGCCTTGGTCATGGGCCTGCTGGCTGGTATCATCTGCCTGTGGGGCGTGACCGGCCTGAAGCGCATGCTGCGCGCCGACGATTCGCTCGACGTGTTCGGCGTGCACGGCGTGGGCGGCATCCTGGGCGCGCTGCTGACCGGCGTGTTCGCGGCGCCGTCGCTGGGTGGCCAGGGCGTGTGGGATTACACCACCAATGCCATGAACACCAGCTATTCGATCGGTAGCCAGGTGCTGGTGCAGGCGCACGGCGTGGTCGTGACCATCGCCTGGTCGGCCATCGTCGCCTTCATCGCCTTCAAGCTGGTCGACATCGTGATCGGCCTGCGCGTGCCTGAAGACGAAGAGCGCGAAGGCCTGGACATCACCAGCCACGGCGAATCGGCGTACCGTTACTGATATCCCCGGATATCGGTCAGAAAGGCGCCTGCGGGCGCCTTTTTTGCGTTCTTGGCAACACCTCTTTAAAAAGGGCCAGGCACCCCCATATGAGATACCCGATTAAGTAAACAACAAGAAGCGCATAACAAGGACGTCCTCTACATGGTTCCGCACCTCGCCACAGCCCAGACCGGTCCTCTGCTGGACCTGGAAAAGAAAATCCTCGAAGCCACCCCCGCCATCGAGCGCTGGTTCCGGCTCGAGTGGCAGGAGCATACGCCGCCGTTCTATTGCTCGGTCGACCTGCGCAACGCCGGGTACAAGCTGGCGCCGGTCGACACCAACCTGTTCCCGGGCGGCTTCAACAACCTGCCGACCGAAATGCTGCCGCTGACGGTGCAAGCCGCCATGGCCGCGATCGACAAATATTGCCCGGACGCACGCAACCTGATCCTGGTGCCCGAGACGCATACGCGCAATCCGATGTACTTGCAGAACGTGGCGCGCCTGATGCAGATCTTCCGCCAGACCGGGCTGCACGTGCGCCTGGGCTCGTTCTCGCCGGACGTCACCGAACCGACCCCGTTGGCCCTTCCTGACGGCAATATGCTGGTGGTCGAGCCGCTGGTGCGTTCGCCCAACGGCCGCCGCGTCGGCCTGGCCGATTTCGATCCCTGCACCATCCTGCTCAACAACGATCTGTCGGGCGGCATTCCGGCCATCCTCGAGAACGTGCACGAGCAGTCGCTGCTGCCGCCGCTGCACGCCGGCTGGGCGCTGCGCCGCAAGAGCAACCACCTGAAGGCGTTCGACGAGGTGGCCAAGAAGTTCGGCAAGCTGATCGACATCGATCCGTGGCTGGTCAATCCGCTGCACAGCAAGTGCGGCGAAGTCGACCTGCGCGAGAACATCGGCACCGAGGCCCTGGCCGACAACGTCTCGGCGCTGTTCTCGAAGATCAAGAAGAAATACAAGGAATACGGCATGAAGGAGCGCAAGCCCTTCGTGATCCTGAAGCCCGACGCCGGCACCTACGGCATGGGCGTGATGACCATCAAGGATGCGAGCGAAGTGCGCGACCTGACCCCGGCCCAGCGCGCGCGCATGTCGGTGATCAAGGATGGCGTGGCAGTGACCGACCTGATCATCCAGGAAGGCGTGCCCACCTTCGAATCGATCGACGACGCCGTGGCCGAGCCGGTGGTGTACATGATCGACCGCTACGTGGTGGGCGGCTTCTATCGCGTGCACGCCGAGCGCGGCATCGACCAGAACCTGAACTCGCCGGGCTCGCAATACGTGCCGCTGGCCTTCGCCCAGCAGCATGCGGTGCCGGACCTGAAGGCCAAGCCGGGCACGGCGGCGCCGAACCGCTTCTATGTGTATGGCGTGGTGGCGCGACTGGGCATGCTGGCGGCGTCGCTGGAAATGGAACGCACGGATCCGAATCCGGAAGTCTATTGACGGTAGCGGGGAGGGCGGCCGCTGCCGCCCGTTCTTGACTGACGGGCTCCCCGGCTGGTCCTCATTCTTCCTTGCGCACCACGTACATGAAATGCGAGCGCAGCACCGGCGCCAGCGCCGTCAGCAACTCGGACACCATGTAGGGCGCCACCGCCAGCAGCCGGTGGATCGGCGGCGCCAGCACCAGGCTGCGATAGCGCTGCTCTGTGCCCGGCCACCACGCTTGCAGCTCGGCGCGGGTGACCTTGTGCACGTTGCGGTTGCGTGGGTTGTCGTAGCGGAAATCGAACACGAGGCACCAGCCGCCCGGGCGCAGCATGCGCCACATCTGGGCGGCCAGCTCGCGCCGCAGGACGGGATCGAGCACCGAGGAAAACACCGTTTGCGCCGTGACGAGGTCGTAGCCGGCCTGCGGCAGCGCGTCGAGCGTGCCCAGGTGCCAGCGTACGCCGTGGGCGGTGCAGCGCCGCGCATGGTCGAGCCGGTCTTTTTGCAGCTCGGTGCCGGTAAGCTTGGCCGGCGTGGCGCCCCAGTCGATCATCTGGCGCAGGAAACCGCCGGTGCCGCAGCCGACGTCCAGCACTTGCACGCTCGATAGATCAGAGCCAACCGTGTTGGAGAGCAGGTCGGCAAAGCCGCGCGAACGCGCCGCCACCTGCTGCAGGATCTCGGGCCGGTGCCAGGCGTAGCGCGCCAGCGCGGCGCCGCCATGCCAGTTGCGGTAGACATCTTCGATGCGCTCCTGCTCGGCCTGTTGGCTTGGTTGGGTATCCATGCCTCCATGCTCCACCCTGATCGCCGCGATCCGATTGAGGTGTCTCAGTCGCGCGGCGTGATACCCGACAAATTGCAGCAGTGCACCTTCAAGTGTGAATGGATGGGGTTGGCCCGGGGCCTCGGCCGCGAGTTTCCGCAATTCGGGCTAAAATCAGAGCATTACCCCGAATGGAAGCCCCATGAAAATCGCCTTTCTCGCCGACCCTCTGTCCGGATTCAAGATCTACAAGGATTCGACCTTCGCCATGATGCGCGAGGCGGCCCGGCGCGGCCATGCCATCTACCACTTCGAGCAGCGCGACATGGTGCTCGAAGAAGGCGTCGTCAGCGCGCGCGTGGCGCAGATCCATCTCACCGGCGACGCCGACGAGTGGTACCGCCTTGACCCGGCCGCCGACGTCGAGCTGTCCGAATTCGACGCCATCATCGAGCGCAAGGATCCGCCGTTCGACATGGAATACGTGTACGGCACCTATCTGCTGGAACTGGCCGAGCGCCAGGGCGCACGCGTGGTCAACAGCCCGCGCGCGATCCGCGACCACAACGAGAAGCTGGCCATCGGCCAGTTCAGCGAACACACCTCGCCGACCATCGTCACCTCGGATGCGGCGCGCCTGCGCGCCTTCCACGCGAAACACGGCGACGTGATCTTCAAGCCGCTCGACGGCATGGGCGGCGCCGGCATCTTCCGCGTCAAGAGCGATGGCCTGAACCTGGGGTCGATCATCGAGACCCTCACCGACAATGGCCGCAACACCATCATGGCCCAGAAGTTCATTCCGGCCATCGAGAAGGGCGACAAGCGCGTGCTGGTCATCGGCGGCAAGCCGGTGCCCTTCGTGCTGGCGCGCATCCCGCAAGGCGGCGAAGTGCGCGGCAACCTGGCCGCCGGCGGCCTGGGCGTGGCCCAGCCGATCAGCCCGCGCGAGCGCGAGATCGCCGAGGCCCTGGGCCCGGTGCTGGCCGAGCGCGGCCTGTTGCTGGTAGGATTAGACGTGATCGGCGACTTCCTCACCGAAGTCAACGTGACCAGCCCGACCTGTTTCCAGGAGATCCACGACCAGGCCGGATTCGACGTGGCCGCGATGTTCATCGACGCGGTCGAACAAAAGGTGAACGAATAACATCATGGTAGGCATCCTGCTCCTGACCCACGCGCCGCTGGGCCAGGCATTCATCGCGGCGGTGGCGCACGTGTTCCGCGGCCCGACCGAGCGCTTCGAGGCGATCGACGTGGCCGCCGACCAGGATATCGGCGAAGTCAACGGCCTGGCGCGCGAGGCGATCGCGCGCCTCGACGAAGGCGACGGTGTGCTGGTGATCACCGACGTCAAGGGCGGCACGCCGTCCAATTGCTGCAACTCGCTGGCCGACGCCGGCCACGTGGAAGTCATCGCCGGCATCAGCCTGCCGATGCTGCTGCGGGCGATCACGTATCGGCGCGACACGCTCGACGTCGTGGTCGAGATGGCGCTGGCGGGCGCCCAGAACGGCGCGGTGCGGGTGGATAACCGGATTCGGGTGGGGTAGGGATAGCCGTAGCGGTAGCGGTGCAGGCGCCGAGGGGCGCGATTCGACAAGTACAACGATAAAGCGAATATGATTCAACAAGAACTCGAGATCATCAACAAGCTGGGCCTGCATGCCCGCGCATCCGCCAAATTCACGCAGCTGGCCGCCAAGTACCAGAGCGACGTCTGGCTCACCCGCAACGGCCGCCGCATCAACGCCAAGTCGATCATGGGCGTCATGATGCTGGCCGCCGGCAAGGGCGCCAAGGTGACCCTGGAAGCCGACGGCAAGGACGAGGAAGCCGCGGTCGCGGCCCTGTCCGCCCTGGTCAACGACAAGTTCGGCGAAGGCGAGTAATGCCGCGTGAAGCGGCATCTCGTTCAGGAGACGTCAGCATGGCCTCCTTCCTTCTCCATGGCATACCGGTCTCGCGCGGGATCGCGATCGGCCGCGCCCACCTGCTCACCCCGGCCGCGCTCGACGTCAAGCACTACCTGGTCGCCGACGACCAGGTGGAAAACGAAGTGCGCCGCCTGCAGGACGCGATCGCCGCCGTGCACCGCAACCTGCAGGAACTGTGGACCGACCTGCCCAAGGACGCCCCCACCGAGCTGGGCGCCTTCATCGACGTCCACGCCCTGATCCTGTCCGATCCGATGGTGTCGGAAGCGCCGCTCGATATCATCCGCGCGCGCCACTACAACGCCGAATGGGCGCTGGTGACCCAGATCGACGACCTGTCGGCCCAGTTCGACGAGATCGAGGACGAATACCTGCGCGAGCGCAAGCACGACATCCAGCAGGTGGCCGAGCGGGTACTGAAGGTCTTGACCGGCACCGCGCTGAACGTGCCGCCGATCGTGATCGACGACGACCAGCCGCCGCCGCAGATGATCGTGGTGGCGCACGACATCTCGCCGGCCGACATGCTGGCCTTCCGCGACCGCGACGGCGGACCGCGCACCTTCATCGGCTTCGTCACCGACGTCGGCGGCCAGAACTCGCACACCGCGATCGTCGCGCGCAGCCTCGACATCCCGGCCGTGGTGGGTATGGACCAGGCCTCGCGCCTGGTCGAGCAGGATGACTGGGTGATCGTCGACGGCGACGCCGGCGTGGTGATCTGCAATCCGAGCCAGCTGGTGCTGGAGCAGTACCGCGAGCGCCAGACGGCGCTGGCCAAGGCGCGCAAACGCCTGCTCAAGCTCAAGAAGACCCCGGCCGTCACCCAGGACGGCACCGCTATCACGCTCCTGGCCAATATCGAGCTGCCCGACGATTGCCCGGCCGCGCTCGAAGCGGGCGCCAACGGCGTCGGCCTGTTCCGCTCCGAATTCCTGTTCATGGGCCGCGGCCCGCAGGGCCTGCAGATTCCGGGCGAGGACGAACAGTTCGAGCAGTACCGCAAGGCGGTGCTGGCGATGAAGGGCCGGCCGGTGACGATCCGCACGCTCGACGTCGGCGCCGACAAGCCGCTCGACCAGACCGATCAGACCGCGCTCAATCCGGCGCTGGGCCTGCGCGCGATCCGCTACTGCCTGGCCGAGCCGCAGATGTTCCTGACCCAGCTGCGGGCCATCCTGAGGGCGTCCGCCTTCGGCAAGGTGAGGATCCTGATCCCGATGCTGGCGCATGCCTTCGAGATCGACCAGACCCTGAACATGATCGAACAGGCCAAGGCCGAGCTGCGTCTTGAAAACATCAAATTCGACGAGGGCATCGAGGTCGGCGCCATGATCGAGATCCCGGCCGCGGCGCTGGCGCTGCCGCTGTTCGTGCGGCGCATGGATTTCCTGTCGATCGGCACGAATGACCTCATCCAGTATCTGCTGGCGATCGACCGGGTCGATTACGAGGTGGCGCACCTGTATAATCCGCTGCACCCGGCCGTATTGCAGCTGATCGCCTCGACCATCGCCACCGGCCACAAGGCCGGTCTGGACGTGGCGGTATGCGGCGAGATGGCCGGCGACGTCAAGCTCACCCGCCTGTTGCTGGGCATGGGCTTGCGCGAATTCTCGATGCATCCGGCGCAGCTGCTGGCGGTGAAACAAGAAATCTTGAACACCGACCTGGGCGCGGTCACCACCCGTACCCGGCGCATCCTGCGCGCGATCGAGCCGGGCGAGATCGCCAGCGCGGTCGAGCAGCTGCAAGCCCTCTGACGTTGTGGCGACGGCCAGGCCCCGGCCGTCGCGAGCACCACCACCGCACCACCCAACACTTTTGAATACCTCCATGGGATCTCTTGGAATAGTCACACCGCAGGCGATGCATTTCGCCGAGCCCTTGCTGTTGCAAAGCGGCGCCCAGCTCGGCGACTACACGCTGATGTATGAAACCTATGGCACGCTCAACGCCGACAAGTCGAACGCGGTGCTGATCTGCCACGCGCTGAACGCCTCGCACCACGTGGCCGGCCACTACGCCACGCCGAAAAGCGCCGGCTGGTGGGACAATATGGTCGGACCGGGCAAGCCGGTCGACACCGACCGCTTCTTCGTCATCGGCATCAACAACCTCGGATCCTGCTTCGGCTCGACCGGCCCGATGCACGTCAATCCCGCCACCGGCAAGCCGTATGGCGCCGCCTTCCCGCTGGTGACGGTGGAAGACTGGGTGGCGGCCCAGGCGCGCCTGGCCGATCGCCTCGGCATCGAACAATTCGCCGCCGTGATGGGCGGCTCGCTGGGCGGCATGCAGGCCCTGTCGTGGAGCATCATGTTCCCCGAACGCCTGCGCCACTGCATCGTGATCGCCTCGACGCCCAAGCTGTCGGCCCAGAACATCGCCTTCAACGACGTCGCGCGCCAGGCCATCCTGACCGACCCGGACTACCGCGGCGGCGACTTCTACGAGCATGGCGTGGTGCCGAAGAACGGCCTCAAGGTGGCGCGCATGATCGGCCACATCACGTATTTGTCAAACGACGACATGGCGGAAAAATTCGGGCGCAAGCTGCGCAACGCGGCCGAAACCAATGACTACAACTTCGACTTCGGCATCGACTTCGAGATCGAATCCTATCTGCGCTACCAGGGCGACAAGTTTTCGGAATACTTCGACGCCAACACCTATTTGTTGATCACCAAGGCGCTCGACTACTTCGACCCGGCGCGCGAGCATGGCGGCGACCTGACGAAGGCGCTGGCCGGCACGAAAGCCCAGTTCCTGGTCGCCTCGTTCACCACCGACTGGCGCTTCTCGCCCGAGCGCAGCCGCGAGATCGTCGAGGCCCTGATTTCGAACCGGCGCCGCGTCAGCTATGCCGAGATCGACGCGCCGCACGGTCACGACGCCTTCCTGCTCGAAGACGCGCGCTACATGAACGTGGTGCGCGCCTATGTCAACCGCATTGCGCTGGAGGTCGCATGAATTTCAACGACCTGAACACGCTGCGGCCCGACCTGGCCTTCATCGCGCACTGGGTGGGCGAGGGCGCCCACGTGCTGGACGTCGGCTGCGGCGACGGCGCCATGCTGCGCTACCTGGAGTCCGGCAAGCGCTGCAGCGGCTACGGCATCGAGATCGCCGACGACAAGGTGTTGGAAAGCACCGCGCGCGGCATCAACGTGATCCAGCACGACATGGAGAAGGGATTGGGCCTGTTCGGCGACAATACCTTCGACACCGTGCTGTGCCTGAACTCGCTGCAGATGATGCAGCACGTCGAGGCGCTGCTGCGCGACATCGTGCGGGTGGGGACCGAAGCCATCGTCTCGTTTCCCAACTTCGCCCACTGGCCGCACCGCCTGGCGCTGCTCAAGGGCCGCATGCCGATGTCGCGCTCGCTGCCCTATAAATGGTATGACACGCCCAACGTGCGCTATGCAACGATCTACGATTTCCAGGAACTGGCGGTGTCGTGCGGCCTCGAAGTGCTGGAGTGCGTGGCGCTGGCCGACGGCGAGGTCGTCAAATTCCTGCCCAACCTGCGCGGCAGCCTGGCAGTGTTTCGTCTGCGCAAGAAAATAACGCCAGCAACTTGATACGTCTTATGTGCGTTGGCGGCTTGAGCGAACGCGGCGGATACGCGATGATCCTCGCCAATCCTGCGCGGGCGTGTTGCCCGTTTTGAATAATTTCTGAGAGGATAGCGCTGCTAACAACAGCCTGTCGGTGACGAGATGATAAAACTGAAACGCCTTGCCCTTTGCCTCACCCTGATGAGCGCCACCAGCCTGGGCCTTGCCCAGGACAACAGCCAGGTGGTCCAGGACGGCATCGCGGTCAAGCCGCTGTCGCGCATGCGCGTGCTGGCGCCGGAAGAACAGGTCAACGAGGCCGCGCGCCAGCAGTACACCGAAATGGTGGGCGAGGCCAAGCAGAAGGGCGTGCTGGCGCCGGAAGGCGACCCCCAGCTCAAGCGCCTGCGCGTGATCGCCCAGCGCATCATCCCGCAGACCACGCGCTGGAATCCGGCCGCGAGCAAGTGGGAATGGCAGGTCAACCTGTTCAAGTCCGACCAGGTGAACGCCTTCTGCATGCCGGGCGGCCGTATCGGCTTCTATACCGGCATCATCAATCAGCTGAACCTGACCGACGACGAAGTGGCGGCCGTGATGGGCCACGAGATCGCGCACGCGCTGCGCGAACACGGGCGCGAGCGCCTGGTCAAGACCAATGTCACCGCGCTCGGCGCCCGCGTCGGCGGCGCGCTGCTGTCGGGGATCTTCGGCGTCGACCCCAACCTGACGGGCACCGCCGCCAATTATGCCGGCCAGTTCCTGGTATTGAAATTCTCGCGCGACGAAGAGCGCGAGGCCGACCTGGTGGGCCTGGACATCTCGTCGCGCGCCGGCTACGACCCGCGCGCCGGCATCGCGCTGTGGCGCAAGATGGCGGCGCTGAACCAGAGCGCGCCGCTCGAGATCTTCTCGACCCACCCGGGCGGCGAAACCCGCATCAAGGACATGGAAGCGCACATGAACGTGCTGCTGCCGTTGTACGCGCGCGCCAAGAACACGAGCGTCGCCAGGCTCCCGGCCTACCAGAGCACCGCCCTCAAATGATGGTTCGATGGGCCGTGTAGTCGTCAAGGGCCGGCAGGCCGAAGCCAACGCTTACGTGCCGCTGCCGATCCGCGACGGCGTCTCGCCCAGCTACCTGTGGCTGACCGAGACCCGCGCCGGGGGCATGCTGCGTTTTCTCGCCGAGCGGTATCCGGACGTGAGCCGCGAAGCCTGGGCCGCGCGCCTGGCGCGCGGCGAGATCGTCGATGCGAAAGGCGCTGCCCTGGGCCCCGACAGCCACGTGCGCCAGGGCATGCGCATCTGGTATTACCGCGAGCTGGAACAGGCCGAGACGCCGATCCCGTTCCACGAACAAGTGCTGTTCCGGGACCAGCACATCCTGGTGGCCGACAAGCCGCACTTCCTGCCGACCATCCCGACCGGGCGCTTCCTGAAAGAGACGCTGCTGGTGCGCCTGAAGCGCGCCCACGACCTGCCGCACCTGGTGCCGATCCACCGGCTCGACCGCGAGACGGCGGGCGTGGTGATCTTCTCGCACAATCCCGACTCGCGCGGGGCGTATCAATCGATGTTCCAGAAGCGGGTGGTGAAGAAGACCTATGAGGCGCTGGCGCCGATGATGGCGGGACGAGAATTCCCCTTCACCTACCGCAGCCGCATGCAGGATGCGGAGCAGTTTTTTGTGAGCGAAGAGGTGGAGGGCGAGCCGAATTCGGAGACGCTGATCGAGCTGATCGAGCGGCGAGGAAACCTGGCGCGTTATCGCCTGCATCCGCACACGGGCCGCAAGCACCAGCTGCGGCTGCACCTGTCGCGCCTCGGCGCGCCGATCGTGAACGACGCCTTCTATCCGGTCGCGCTGCCGTGCAAGGGCGACGATTTCAGGTCGCCGCTGCAGCTGCTGGCGCGCTCGATCGCCTTCGACGATCCCTTGAGCGGCCAGCCGCGCAGCTTCTGCAGCGATTTCAGCCTGGATTGGCCCTGAATCAGCGCTCGTAATCGATGATCAAGGGAGCGTGGTCGGAGAACTTGACGTCCTTGTAGACCGAGACGGCCTTGGCGCACTTGGCGAGGCCCGGGGTGGCGACATGGTAGTCGATGCGCCAGCCCACGTTCTTGGCATAGGCCTGCCCGCGGTTGCTCCACCAGGTGTACTGCTCGGGACGCGGGTCCAGGCCGCGGTGCACGTCGACCAGGCCCAGTTCGTCGAAGATGCGCGTCATCCAGGCGCGCTCCTCGGGCAGGAAGCCCGAATTCTTCAGGTTGCCCTTCCAGTTCTTGAGGTCGATCTCTTTATGCGCGATGTTCCAGTCGCCGCAGATCACGATTTCGCGGCCCTCGGCCTGCAGCTCCTGCAGGTGCGGCAGGAACACTTCCATGAAGCGGAACTTGGCCAGCTGACGCTCGGGCGACGAGGAGCCCGACGGCGCATACAGCGAGATCACGGTCAGGTCGCCGAAGTCGCAGCGCGTATAGCGGCCCTCGGCGTCGAACTCGACGCAGCCGAAGCCGATGCGGTGCTTGTCCGGGGCGGTGCGGCTGTAGACGCCGGTGCCCGAATAGCCCTTCTTCTCGGCGTAGTGGAAGTGGCCATGGTAGCCGTGCGGGCGCAGGAAATCCTCGGTCATGTCGGCTTCCTGGGCCTTGAGCTCCTGGACGCAGATATAGTCGGCATCCTGCGTGGCGAGCCATTCGAAGAAGCCCTTCTTGTGGGCGGAACGGATGCCGTTCAGGTTCGCAGAAATAATTCGTGGCATGGTGATGATAAGACTGGTAATGGATCAGCGGGTTTAATGGCCACCCGGCAACAAGCGGGACAGTGTAGCGCGTTTTTGAACCGTCCGTCATGCCTGCCGACTGTTGCGGATATGCAGTAGATGCCGTGATGAAGGGCAACGATCTGTTACACTAGGCATTCTCCTGCGTCGTACGCCGCGTCAACTTCCTGACGTTGCATTGCCTCCTTCCCAAGTCCATGAACACTGACAAACCGCTACTCGCGGGCATCGTCGATTCCGGCGTTTGCCTGCCCGCCGCATCGAACGCCGAGCTGGCCGACTTTGTGGAGAATGCCGTCGAAGGCCTGCACCGGGTCGGCCCGGACGGCACCATCCTGTGGGCCAACCGCGCCGAACTGCAGCTGCTCGGCTATGAGTGGGACGAATACGTCGGCCGCCACATCGCCGACTTCCACGCCGATCCGGCCACGATCGACTACATCCTGACGACCCTGCTGTCGGGCGGGGTGCTGTACGACCAGCCGGCGCGGCTGCGCTGCAAGGATGGCTCGATCAAGCATGTGCTGATCCACTCCAACGGGCATTTCGAGGACGGCCGGCTGCGCTACACGCGCTGCTTCACGCGCGACGCCACCGAGCGGCACGAGCGCGACGTGGCGCTGGCCCAGCGCGACGCCATGCTGCTCAATGCGCCGGTGGCGGCGGCCCTCCTGATGGGGCCCGAGCTGCGCTTCCACCTCGTCAATCGCCGCTATTGCGAACTGGTCGGCTCCAATGAACTGGTTGGACGCACCTTCGGCGAGGCTTTCCCGCGCCTGTCCGGCAGCGGCGTGGCCGAGCGCATCGCCCACGTGTTCGCCACCGGCGAGCCGTATCACGCGGAAGAACTGGCCCTGGGCCGCCTCGACTCCCAGGGCCAGCTGGAAGAGCGCTATTTCAAGTTCAGCCTGGAGCCGCTGACGGGCGTGGACGGGCGGCCGGACGGCGTGATCCTGGTCGCGGTCGAGGTGACCGACCACGTGCGCAGCCGCCAGGCGATCGAGCGCGCTCATCGCGAGCGCGAACAGTTGCTGGTGGAGTTGAGCGCGGCCAGCCGGGCCAAGGACGAGTTCCTGGCCATGCTGGGCCATGAGCTGCGTAATCCCCTGTCGCCGATCGTCATCGCGTTGCAGCTGATGCGCATGCGCGGCGACGGCGCGCACGGCCGCGAGGGCGAGATCATCCAGCGCCAGGTGGACCATCTGGTGCGGCTGGTGGACGACCTGCTCGACGTCTCGCGCGTCACGCGCGGCAAGATCGAGCTCAAGGTCGAGCGGGTCGAACTGGCGCGGGTGGTCGACAAGGCGGTCGAGATGGCAAGCCTGCTGATCGAGCAGCGCCGCCACCGCCTCGAAGTCGAACTCGAACCCGGCCTGGCGTGGGAAGGCGATCCGGTGCGATTGGCGCAGGTGGTGTCGAACCTGCTGACCAATGCGGCGCGCTATACCGAGCCGGGTGGCCAGCTGTGGCTGCGCGTACTGCGCGTACTGCGCGACGGGCTTGAAGCGGTCGAGATCAGCGTGCGCGACACCGGCATCGGCCTCGCGCCCGAGGTGCGCGAACAGGTGTTCGAGCTGTTCTTCCAGGGCAAGCGCAGCATCGACCGCGCCGAAGGCGGACTCGGGATCGGGCTGGCGCTGGTGAAGAACATCGTCGAGCTGCACGGCGGCAGCGTCCATGCGCACAGCGAGGGACGCGGCCTGGGCAGCGAATTCGTGGTGCGCCTGCCGCTAAGCAGCGTAGCCCAGGCGCCGGCTCCGATGGCGGGCGTCGCCTCGCAGCGCGTGCTGCTGGTGGACGACAATGCCGACGGCGCCGATACCCTGGGCCGCCTGCTGCGTGCGCACGGCCACGCGGTCGAGGTGTACCACGATCCGGTCGGCGCGCTGGCGGCGCTGGAGCGCTTCAGGCCCACGGTCGCCTTGCTCGACATCGGCCTGCCGGTGCTGGACGGCTACCAGCTCGCCGCGCGCATCCGCGCGCTGCCCGGCGGGGCGGGCTGCCGCCTGGTGGCGCTGAGCGGCTACGGGCTGGCGGCCGACCATGCGAGGAGCGAGGCGGCCGGCTTCGAGCGCCACCTGGTCAAGCCGGTCAATCCGGACGAGGTGGCGCGGGTGGTCGCGGCCGACGCCGCGACGGATTAAAATAGCCGCTTTCGACATTCAGGGAGAGAGTACATGAGCGATCTGCGCCAGCAATTCATCGGGTTTTCGGTCGAGGCCGAGGTATTGAAGTTCGGCCAATTCACGACCAAGGCCGGCCGCCTGTCGCCGTACTTCTTCAACGCCGGCCTGTTCCACGACGGCGCCACGCTGGGCAAGCTCGCCCAGTTCTACGCCCAGACCCTGCTCGATTCGGGCGTCGAATTCGACATGCTGTTCGGCCCTGCCTACAAGGGCATCACCCTGGCCAGCGCCACCGCCGTGGCCCTGGCCGCGAAGGGCCGCGACACCTCGTTCGCCTACAACCGCAAGGAAGCGAAGGATCACGGCGAGGGCGGCACCATCGTCGGCGCCAAGCTGCAGGGTAAAGTGGTGATCATCGACGACGTGATCTCGGCCGGCACCTCGGTGCGCGAATCGGTGACGATGATCCGCGCCGCCGGCGCCGAACCGGCCGCCGTACTGATCGCGCTGGACCGCATGGAGCGTTCGGGGAAGGACGACGCGCTGTCCGAACTGTCGGCAGTGCAGGAAGTCGCGCGCGAGTTCAACATCCCCGTGATCTCGATCGCCAACCTCGAAGACCTGTTCACCTACCTCGACACCCACACCCAGGACGCGCGCCTGTCCCAGCACAAGGACGCCGTCGCCGCATACCGCACCCGCTACGGTATCTAACATGTGAAAACAATGAGGGTCAGCGTCGCATTACTGGCAGTTCCGGGAAACTGCTCAATAATGCGACGCTGACCCTCATTGTCGATGGCTGAGGGTTAGCCGGCGAGTTTTTGTTTCAGCAGTTCGGTCACCTGGGCCGGGTTCGCCTTGCCCTTCGACGCCTTCATCGTCTGGCCGATCAGGGCGTTGATGGCGGCTTCCTTGCCGGCGCGGTATTGCTCGACCGACTTGGCGTTGGCGGCCAGGACTTCGTCGACGATCGCTTCCAGCGCGCCCGTGTCCGAGATCTGCTTCAGGCCCTTCTGGTCGATCACGGTGTCGGCCAGGTTTTCGTCGTCCGATTTGGCTTCCCACATCGCGGCGAAGACTTCCTTGCCCGCCTTGTTCGAGATCGTGCCGTCGGCGATGCGCTTGAGCAGCAGCGCCAGTTGCGCCGCGCTCACCGGCGCGTCGCCGATGTCCACGCCTTCGCGGTTCAGGGTCGACGAGACGTCGCCCATCATCCAGTTGGCGGCCGCCTTGGCGTTTTCCTTGCCGGCCTTGGCCACCACGGCTTCGTAGTAGCCCGCCATCGCCTTCGACGAGGTCAGGACCAGGCTGTCGTACTCCGGCAGGCCATACTCGCCCGTGAAGCGCGCGCGCAGGGCGCCCGGCAGCTCCGGCATCCCGGCCTTCACGCGGTCGATCCAGTCCTGGCCGATCACCAGGGGAGGCAGGTCGGGGTCGGGGAAGTAGCGGTAATCCTGGGCGTCTTCCTTGGTGCGCATCGAGCGCGTCTCCTTGCGGTCCGGGTCCCACAGGCGCGTCGCCTGGATCACCTTGCCGCCGTCCTCGATCAGCTCGATCTGGCGCCGCACCTCGTAGTGGATCGCCTCTTCCATGAAGCGGAACGAGTTCAGGTTCTTGATCTCGCAGCGGGTGCCGAATTCCTTCTGGCCGACGGGGCGCACAGAGACGTTGACGTCGCAGCGGAACGAACCCTCCTGCATATTGCCGTCGCAGACGCCCAGCCACATCACCAGCGAGTGCAGGGCCTTGGCATACGCCACCGCCTCGGCGGCGCTGCGCATCTCGGGCTCGGACACGATCTCGAGCAGCGGCGTGCCGGCGCGATTCAGGTCGATGCCGCTCATGCCGGCATAGTCTTCGTGCAGCGACTTGCCGGCGTCTTCCTCGAGGTGGGCGCGGGTCAGATTGACGGTCTTGGTCTCCAGCTTGCCGTCTTTTTCATAGGCGAAGCTGATGGTGCCGCCCTGGACCACCGGATCCTCGAACTGGCTGATCTGGTAACCCTTCGGCAGGTCGGGATAAAAGTAGTTCTTGCGCGCGAAGACCGACTGCGGCGCGATTTTTGCGCCGACCGCCAGGCCGAAGCGGATCGCGCGCTCGACCGCGCCGCGGTTCAGCACCGGCAGCACGCCCGGCAGCGCCAGGTCGACCGGGCTCGCTTGCGTGTTCGGCTCGGCGCCGAAGCGGATCGAGCTGCCGCTGAAGATTTTCGATTGGGTCGTGAGCTGGACGTGGTTCTCAAGACCGATGACGACTTCCCATTGCATAGTGTTCTCTCTTTGTTCAGTAGCGTCGCGGATCACACGCCTTCGGGCGTGCGCTTGTGCCAGTCGGTCGCCTGCTGGTACTGGTGCGCGATGTTCAGCAGTTTCGCCTCGGCGAAGTAGTTGCCGATGATTTGCAGGCCCACCGGGCGCTTGCCGTTCGCTTCACTGCCTTCCTTGCCATCTCCGAAACCGCAGGGGATCGACATGCCGGGCAGGCCGGCCAGGCTGGTCGACAGCGTGAAGATGTCGGCCAGGTAGTTCGCCACCGGGTCATTGGTCTTCGAGCCCAGGTCCCAGGCCACCGTCGGCGCCACCGGCCCCATGATCACGTCGCATTTGTCCGCGAACGCAGCCTGGAAGTCGTCCGCGATCAGGCGCCGGATCTTTTGCGCCTGCACGTAATAGGCGTCGTAGTAGCCGTGGCACAGCACATAGGTGCCGACCATGATGCGGCGTTTCACTTCGCTGCCGAAGCCTTCGGCGCGGGTTTTGCGGTACATGTCCTGCAAGTCCTTGTACTCCGCGGCGCGGTGGCCGTAGCGCACGCCGTCGAAGCGCGACAGGTTCGACGAGGCTTCCGCCGGCGCGATGATGTAGTAGGTCGGAATCGACAGCGCCGTTTTCGGCAGCGAGATGTCGACCAGCACCGCGCCCAGTTTCACGAACTGCTCGAGCGCCGCCCGCACCGCGCCTTCGACGTCGCTGGCCAGGCCTTCGCCGAAGTATTCCGAAGGCACGCCGATGCGCAGGCCGGCCAGCGGCTTGTTCAGGTCGCGCGTATAGTCTTCGCGGACGTTGCCCTGTTCGACCGTGAGGCTGGTCGAATCGCGCTCGTCGAAGCCGATCATTTCGTTGAGCAGCAGCGCGCAGTCCTCGGCGGTCTGGGCGATCGGGCCGCCCTGGTCCAGCGACGAGGCGAAGGCGATCATGCCGAAGCGCGACACGCGGCCATAGGTCGGCTTGATGCCGGTGACGCCGCAGAAGGCGGCCGGCTGGCGGATCGAGCCGCCGGTGTCGGTCGCGGTGGCGGCCGGCGCCAGGCGCGCGGCGATCGCCGCGGCCGAGCCGCCCGACGAGCCGCCCGGCACGGCTGCTGCGTCCCACGGGTTCTTCACCGCGCCATAGGCCGAGTTCTCGTTGGCCGAGCCCATCGCGAATTCGTCCAGGTTGACCTTGCCCAGGGTAACCATGCCGGCCGCGTTGAAGCGGTCGACGACGGTCGCGTCGAACGGGCTGACGTAACCGTCCAGCATCTTCGAGCCGGCCGTGGTGCGCCAGCCGCGGGTGACGAAGATGTCCTTGTGCGCGATCGGCACGCCGGTCAGCGGGCCGGCCGTGCCTTGCGCGAAGCGGGCGTCGGCGGCCGCGGCCTGGGCCAGCGTCAGTTCGTGGTCCACGTGCAGGAAGGCGTTGTGCCCGCTCGCGTCGATGCGGCCGAGGTAGTGGCGCGCCAGCTCGGTCGCGGACACCTGTTTCGAGTGCAGGAGCGCGGACAGCTCCTTGATGGTCTTGTTATGCATGTGCGTGTCGATTCTTTAGCGATTTTCTGGGCGGTTTACTCGATGACCTTCGGCACCAGGTACAGGCCATCCTGGGCCTTCGGCGCCGGCGCCTGGTAGTCTTCGCGGCGGTTCTCTTCGGTGACCGCATCGTCGCGCAGGCGCAGCGGCAGGGCCAGGATGGCCGATAGCGGCTGGGCCAGCGGCGCCACGCCGGTGGTGTCGACCGCCTGCATCTGCTCGGCCAGCGCGAAGATGCCGTTCAGCTCGGCCAGCGCGGTCTCGGCATGGGCGTCGTCCATGTCGAGCTGGGCCAGGTTGGCGATGCGTTTTACGTCGGAAAGGGTCAGGGACATGGCTATATGGCACGCCATCAGCGCGCAAAAAGTGATTCGGCGAATAATGAAAGTTAGCAAGTTGTCAGCGAACGGCTTCTTAAAGGCGATAAAACCCTGCAAACACCGCTCAAATCGCTTGCAATTCGGTGGGGAAAACCACCCGTATTCAGCATGTAAACGACAAATTATAAGGTAGAATGGCGGGCTAATGCGTTGTCGTGCCGAAAGCCCGGCGCCCGCGCATGCGAAGTCCGCGGTGCCCATGCGAGGCAGGTGCGGCACAGAATCCCCGATCAATGTTTAGGCGCACATTGATGCGCATCAGGACACCCATGTTTGGTTTTTTACGCAGCTACTTCTCGAATGACCTGGCGATCGACCTCGGCACCGCCAACACGCTGATCTACGTCCGCGGCCTGGGCATCGTCCTGGACGAGCCGTCGGTGGTCGCGATCCGCCAGGAAGGTGGCCCGAACGGCAAGAAGACCATCCAGGCAGTCGGCAAGGAAGCCAAGCAGATGCTGGGCAAGGTGCCCGGCAATATCGAAGCGATCCGCCCCATGAAGGATGGCGTGATCGCCGACTTCACCGTCACCGAGCAGATGCTCAAGCAGTTCATCCGCATGGTGCACGACTCGAAATTCTTCCGTCCGTCGCCGCGCATCATCATCTGCGTGCCGTGCGGCTCGACCCAGGTCGAGCGCCGCGCGATCCGCGAATCGGCTCTTGGAGCGGGCGCCTCGCAGGTGTACCTGATCGAAGAGCCGATGGCGGCCGCGATCGGCGCCGGCCTGCCGGTCTCGGAAGCGACCGGCTCGATGGTGGTCGACATCGGCGGCGGCACCACCGAAGTGGGCATCATCTCGCTGGGCGGCATGGTCTACAAGGGCTCGGTGCGCGTCGGCGGCGACAAGTTCGACGAAGCCATCGTCAACTACATCCGCCGCAACTACGGCATGCTGATCGGC
This sequence comes from Massilia timonae CCUG 45783, assembly GCF_000315425.1. GTDB lineage: Bacteria > Pseudomonadota > Gammaproteobacteria > Burkholderiales > Burkholderiaceae_D > Telluria > Telluria timonae. The sequence continues at coordinate 59,136 of NZ_JH992924.1, forward strand.
GAACAGACCGCCGAAGCGATCAAGAAGGCGATCGGCTCGGCGTTCCCTGGCTCGGAAGTCAAGGAAATGGAAGTCAAGGGCCGCAACCTGTCGGAAGGCATACCGCGCTCGTTCACCATCTCGAGCAACGAGATCCTGGAAGCCCTCACCGATCCGCTGAACCAGATCGTGTCGGCCGTGAAGAACGCGCTGGAACAGGCGCCGCCGGAACTGGGCGCCGACATCGCCGAAAAAGGCATGATGCTGACCGGCGGCGGCGCGCTGCTGCGCGACCTCGACCGTCTCCTGATGGAAGAAACCGGCCTGCCGGTGCTGGCCGCCGAAGATCCGCTGACCTGCGTGGTGCGCGGCTCGGGCATGGCCCTCGAGCGCATGGACAAGCTTGGTTCGATCTTCTCGTACGAATAAGACGCGCGTGATCAACCGGGGCGGGCAGGGCGTGCGGTCACAAGCTGCGCGCATCTGCCCGCCTTGGTATTGACCGCCCGCGTTATCACCAACGGACGTCATGGAATACAGTCCTCCGCCGCTGTTCAAGCAAGGCGCCCCGGCACGAGTCAAGGCCATGGTGTGCGCCTTGATCGCCATCGTATTGCTGTTCGTCGACGCCCGCATGGGATTGCTGTCCGGCGTGCGCCAGGTGGCCGCCACCGTGCTCTATCCGATGCAGATGGCGGCCCTGATGCCGCGCGAGGCGCTGGCCAATATGGGCGATTATTTCTCGTCGCTGTCGACCTTGCAGAAGGAAGTGCAGGCCCTCAAGCACCAGGAGCTGGCGCGCGCCCAGTTGCTGCAGCAGGCCCAGTTCCAGATGGCCGAGAACGCGCACCTGCGGCGCCTGATGGAAGGCAAGCAGCAGTTGCCGGTGCAGTCGCAGATGGCCGAGATCCTGTACGACGCGCGCGACCCGTCCACCCGCCGCATCGTGATCAACCGCGGCTCGCGCGACGCCGTGTCGCTCGGCCTGCCGGTGATCGACCACGCCGGCGTGGTCGGCCAGGTCACCCGCGTGTTTCCGTTCACCTCCGAAGTCACGCTGCTGACCGACAAGGACCAGGCCATTCCGGTGCAGGTGCTGCGCAGCGGCTTGCGCAGCATCGTCTATGGCCGCGGCAATACGGGCCTGCTCGACCTGCGCTTCGTGGCCCAGGACGCCGACATCCAGGTCGGCGACGTGCTGGTGACGTCGGGGCTGGACGGGATGTATCCGGCCGGCCTGGCGGTGGCGCGCGTGACCCAGGTCGAGAAGGCGGCCGGCTCGTTCGGCCGCGTGGTCGGCCAGCCGCTGGCCGGCATCGACCGCAATCGCCAGGTGCTGGTGATCATGTCGCACAATCCCTTGCCGCCGCGCCCGGCGCCGGAAGCGCCGTACAGCGGCAGCCGGCGCAATATGCCGAAGATGCCGGCGGTGCCGACGCCGCCGCTGCCGGCCGCGCCGCTGCCGGCGGCCGGCGCGCCC
>NZ_JH992924.1:60694-551739 GCF_000315425.1 Massilia timonae CCUG 45783
ACGCCGCCCGCGGCCCAGCCCACGCCACGTCCGGCGGCGCCCGCCGCCACGCCACCTGCAACGACCGCGACCGCGCCCGCGCCGGCCGCCCGAACGGAGTAAGCCGCCATGCCCGGTCGCCGTCCGCATTACATCCTGCTGCCCGTCAGCCCGCTGTTCATCGCCTTCAGCCTGGTGTGCGCCTTCATGCTCAACCTGATGCCCTGGGGGCGCTGGGTCGGGGCGCCCGACTTCGTCGCGCTGGTGCTGGTGTTCTGGGGCATCCACCAGCCGCGCAAGGTCGGCATCGGCGTCGCCTTCTGCATGGGCCTGTTGATGGACGTGCACGACGCCAGCCTGCTGGGCGAGAACGCGCTCGCCTACACCGTGCTGTCCTACCTGGCCATCATGATCCACCGCCGCGTGCTGTGGTTCCCGCTGCTGACCCAGGCCTTGCACGTGTTCCCGCTGCTGCTGCTGGCGCAGGCCATCCAGCTGGTCGTGCACCTGGTGGTCTCCGGCCGCTTCCCCGGCCTGCTGCCGTTCGTCGAGAGCGTGGTGGCGGTGGCGCTGTGGCCGCTGATCACCTGGCTGCTGCTGGCGCCCCAGCGGCGCGCCGTCGACCGCGACCATACCCGCCCCATCTGACCAGGTTTGCCCAGGAATGACCGAGTTCAAGGATAGCGACCGCGAGATCCACCAGTTCCGGATGCGCCTCACGGCGCTGGTGGCGCTCGTCTTCATCTGTTTCGGCCTGCTGGTCGCGCGCGTGGTCTGGCTGCAGGTGCTGCACCACGACCAGTACGCGGCGCAGGCCGAGGACAACCGCATTGCGCTGGTGCCGATCGTGCCCAACCGCGGCCTGATCGTGGACCGCAACGGCGTGGTCCTGGCGCGCAACTATTCGGCCTACACGCTCGAGATCACGCCGTCCAAGCTGCAGGCCGACATGGAGTCGGTGATCGACGAGCTGGCCAAGCTGGTCGAGATCGACGCGCGCGACCGGCGCCGCTTCAAGCGCCTGCGTGAAGAGTCGCGCAGCTTCGCCAGCATCCCGCTGCGCACCCGCCTGACCGACGACGAGGTGGCGCGCTTCACCGCCCAGCGCTTCCGCTTTCCCGGCGTCGAAGTCCAGGCGCGCCTGTTCCGCCAGTACCCGATGGGCGAGGTGGCCTCGCACGTGATCGGCTACATCGGCCGCATCAACGCCAAGGAAGCCGCCGCGATCGAGGAGGGCGACGACGCCGCCAACTACAACGGCACCGACCATATCGGCAAGGAAGGCGTCGAGAAGCGCTACGAGCGCCAGCTGCACGGCATCACCGGCTACGAGCAGGTCGAGCGCTCGGCCGGCGGGCGCGCGATCCGCACGCTCAAGCGCACGCCGCCGGTACCGGGCAGCAACCTGATCCTGTCGATCGACATCGAGCTGCAAAAGATCGCCGAGGAGGCCTTCGGCGACCACCGCGGCGCGCTGGTGGCGATCGAGCCCTCGACCGGCGACGTGCTGGCCTACGTCTCGCGGCCCGGCTTCGATCCGAACCTGTTCGTCGACGGCATCGACTACCAGAGCTGGAACGAGCTGAACACCTCGCTCGACCGGCCGCTGATGAACCGTCCGCTGTCGGGCACCTATCCGCCGGGTTCGACCTTCAAGCCCTTCATGTCGCTGGCGGCGCTCGAGCTGGGTTACCGCCGTCCGCAGGACGCGATCCGCGATCCCGGCTTCTTCATCCTGGGCGGACACCGCTTCAACGACGACAAGCCGGGCGGCCACGGCATCGTCAACATGTACCACTCGATCGCCCATTCGTGCGACACCTATTACTACCAGCTGGGCAACGAGATGGGGATCGACAACATCTCGAAATTCATGAGCGAATTCGGCTTCGGCCATCCGACCGGGATCGACCTCGATCACGAAAAGACCGGCGTGCTGCCGTCGAAGGAATGGAAGGCCGAGCGCTTCAAGCGCAACCGCGCGGCCCAGAAATGGGTGGGCGGCGACACCATCTCGATCTCGATCGGCCAGGGCTTCAACAACTACACCATGCTGCAACTGGCGCATGCGACCGCGATCCTGGCCAATGACGGCGTGGTGATGAAGCCGCACCTGGTCAAGATGGTCGAGGATGGCGTGACCCGCGAGCGCACCCTGACCGTGCCCAAGGAGACCCGGCGCCTGTCGATGAAGCAGGAGCACCTCGATTTCATCAAGGATGCGATGGCCGGCGTGATGCGCGAAGGCACCGGGCAACGCGCGTTTTCGACCGCCACGTACACGTCGGCCGGCAAGACCGGCACCGCGCAGGTGATCGGCCTGCGCGGCAAGAAGTACGACGCCAACGCGATCGACGAACGCCATCGCGACAATGCGCTGTTCACCGCCTTCGCGCCGGTCGAGCAGCCGCGCATCGCGCTGGCGATGATCGTCGAGAACGCCGGTTTCGGCGGCGTCGTGGCGGCGCCGATCGCGCGCAAGGTGCTCGACTATGCGATCCTCGGCAAGCGTCCTGCGCCGCCGCCGGAGCCGAAGGATAGCGCCCGTCCCGCCACCGTCAAGGCGGCCGCGCCGGCCGCTGCAGCCGCTGCGCCCCAACCTTCGGCCCCCGCCACCGCCACCCGAACCGAATAAGCCATGGCCCATATTCCAGAACGGCGCTCGCTGCGCCGCCGCCTGCGCCCGTACTTCACGGTGTTCGACCTGCCGCTGACCCTGATCCTGGCCATGCTGGTGACGATCAGCATGGTCACCATGATGTCGGCCGGCGCCGATTTCCCGGACCGGGTCGAGCACCAGATCCGCAACTTCCTGCTGTCCTTCGCCGTGATGTGGGTGGCCGCGAACATCGCGCCGCAAACCCTGATGCGGCTCGCGGTGCCGGTCTATGCGGTCGGCGTGGCCCTGCTGGTCGCGGTCGCGCTGTTCGGCCTGATCAAGAAGGGCGCGCAGCGCTGGCTGCACATCGGCGTCATCGACATCCAGCCGTCCGAGATCATGAAGATCGGCCTGCCGCTGATGCTGGCCTGGTACTTCCAGACCCGGGCCCAGGTCGCCGGCTGGAAGCATTACATCGTGGCCGCCGTGATCCTGATGATCCCGGTCGCCCTCATCATGGAGCAGCCCGACCTCGGCACCTCGCTGCTGGTCGCGTCGTCGGGACTGTACGTGATCTTCCTGGCCGGCCTGTCGTGGAAGGCGATCGCGGCGGTGACGGCGAGCGTCGTGGCCTTCCTGCCGATCGGCTGGTCGATGATGCACGACTACCAGCGCCAGCGGGTGATGACCCTGATCGATCCGACCTCCGACCCGCTGGGCAAGGGCTTCCACATCATCCAGTCGATCATCGCGATCGGTTCCGGCGGCGTGACCGGCAAAGGCTATATGCAGGGCACCCAGGGTTACCTGGAATTCGTGCCGGAACGCACCACCGACTTCGTGTTCTCGGTGTATTCCGAGGAGTTCGGCCTGGTCGGCAACCTGTTCCTGCTGTTGGTCTACCTGCTCTTGATCGGACGCGGCCTGATGATCGCGGCCAATGCGCCGAACACCTTCGGCCGCTTGCTGGCCGGTTCGATCGCGATGATTTTCTTCACCTATGCCTTCGTCAATATGGGCATGGTTTCAGGAATATTGCCTGTCGTGGGGGTGCCGCTGCCCTTCATGAGCTATGGCGGCACGGCCTTCATCACGCTGGGCCTCGGCGCCGGCATCCTGATGAGCATCCAGCGGCATCGCAAGCTGGTGCAGACCTAGGGAAGCGCTGATTTATTCATGGCGGCGGTCTTGGCACGGAAAAAAGGCGCCCTGCTGCGTTGTAAATCCTCGCCATACCACGCGGTATGGCTGCGGTTTACGCCTTGCCGGGCGCCTTTTTCCGTCGCCAATCCCATCCGTCAGAATAAAACAGCGCTTCCCTAGGACGGCCAAGCCGTCCACGCGTCTAGCGCACCCGGCCGCCGCGCGCCCCGGGGCCTGCCGTGTGCACCTCGGTCAGCAAGGCCATCAAGCGGGAAATATCGACCGGCTTGGTGAAGAAATGGTCGAAGCCTGCCGCGAAGGCCTTGTCGCGGTCGGACTGCTGGCCATATCCGGTGACGGCAACCAGCACCGGAGGCGGCAGCCGCGGCATCGCGCGCAGCCGGCGCGCCAGCGCGTTCCCATCGAGCTCGGGAAGGCCGATGTCGAGCAGGCAGATATCCGGCCTGATCGTCTCGACGTTGTCGAGCGCCCTCACCGAGCTCAGTTCGACCACGACGTCATGGCCGGCCGATTCGACCAGCATCGACAGCATGGCGGCGGCGTCGGCATTGTCGTCCACCACCAGCACTTTCAGCCCGCCCGCCGCCGGCGCGAGCCCCGTGGCGGAACCGGCGCTGCCGGCCGGCGCGGCATCGGGTTCGATCCGCGGCAGGGTCACGGTGAACCGGCTGCCCTGTCCGGCGCCCGCGCTATGCGCGCCGACGCTGCCTCCGTGCAGCTCGACCAGGTTGCGCACCAGGGCCAGGCCGATGCCCAGCCCGCCCTGGGTCCGGTCGGCATCGCGCTCGCCCTGGGCGAACAGATCGAACACGCGGCCGACCAGCTCGTGGGCCATGCCGATGCCGTTGTCGCTCACCGAGATGGCGACGTCGCGCTCCCGCACCTCGACCCGCATGTCGATCGCGCCGCCCGGCGGCGTGTACTTGGCCGCATTGTTGAGGAGATTGGCGAGCACCTGCACCAGCCGCTTGCGGTCGCCGCGAACGTAGGCCTTCCCCGCGCGGCAGATGCAGCGCAGCGCATGCTGGCGCTTTTCCATCAGCGGGCGCGCCTGCTCCTCGGCGTCGGCGATGACGTCGTGCACATCGATCTCTCTCTGTTCCAGCGTGATCAGGCCGCGGGTCACGCGCGAGATATCGAGCAGGTCGTCGACCAGCGCGGTCATGTGCGCGACCTGGCGCTGGATGACGGCGCTGGTCCGGCGTATCTTGTCCTCGTCGAGGCGGGCGGCGGCGAGCAGGTCGGCCGCGGCGCTGATCGGCGCCAGCGGGTTGCGCAGTTCATGCGCCAGCATCGCGAGGAATTCGTCCTTCAGGCGGCTTGACAGGCGCAGCGCTTCTTCGGCCCGGGCCCGCTCGATCGCGTCCCAGGTGCGCTCGGCCACGTCGGCGATGATCTCGAGTTCACCCGGCGTCCAGCGGCGCGGCACCGAATGGCCGACATTGAAGTTGGCGCGCAGCTGGCCACCCCGGTTCAGCGGCATGACGACGACCGACTGCATCCCGAGATCCTGGTAGGCCTGCGCATGCCCGGCCAGGTGCGGGTCGGCCGCGATGTCCTCGGCCACCACCGCCCGCGCGGCGCGCAGGCTTTGCAGCAGGTAGGGACTGAACGAGGCCACCGATCCGTGCATCGGCAGGCCGGGCAGGGCGGGCAGCTCGCCGCCGTGCGTCCATTGCGCGGGAATGTGGAAGCAGCCGGCCTGGTCGTCGATTTCGGCGTAATAGGCGCGCGTGACGCCCAGGTGCTGGCGGATCAGCCGGGTCGCCGTGCCGATGATGTCGTCGGTCGTCGCCAGCCCCCTCAATTCGTCGGCCAGGTTGAGCTGGAAAGCGCGCCGGCGTTCCGCCATGACGCGCGCGCTCGTCTCGACCGCCGCGGTGAACATGCCGACGACGGCGCCCGAAATATCGCGGATCGGGCTGTACGAAAACGTGAAGTGGCACAGTTCGGGGTAGCCGTTGCGCAGCAGTTCGAGCGGCATGTCCTCGCCCCTGACCGCGATGCCGTCGTTCATCACCTGGTCGACCATGGCGCCGATCGTCGGCCAGATTTCGGGCCAGGTTTCCCGGGCCGGGCCGCCGAACGACGCCGGGTGCTTGCTCGAACCGAGGATCGGCCGGTAGAAATCGTTGTACAGCTGGATCAGGTCCGGGCCCCACCATATCGCGATCGGGAACTGCGATTCGAAGCAGACGTTCACCTGCAGCCGCAAGGCGTCGGGCCAGGTGGATGGGTCGCCCAGGCAGGTGCGCGACCAGTCGGTCTGCCGCAGCAGGGTCACGGTGTCGCCGTTACCCGGCAGGTGATCGAAAATATGCGAAGCGTGCAACATGGTTGAAAGCGGACAGACCGGCGATGCCGCAGTATGCCCTGTTTTTTTGCGCCGGAACCACACTTTCGGAACGATCAGGGCACGCGGACGTCTTGCCAAAACGGCCATTATCGCATTCCGGCTTGATGCCTGCATATTGATGAGTCTGGCAAGACAACGTAAACTGGGGGTCGACCTAACACGATGGAGGACGGCCAATGGGCGTTCGTACAAGCTTCCTGGCGGTCATACCGGTTGCCATTCTAGTATCGGCCTGCAGCAGCACGGGAGAGCATAAAAAGCTCAATCCTTTCCCCTGGCCGCACAAGCCGACCGCCAAGCATGGCAAGGCGCCCCAGCTGCCGGCCGCCAAGTCGGGCCGCGGCGGCTACTACAAGGACGACGGCCCGGGCGACGACATCCCCGACGGCCTGCTCGACGTGCCGGACGCCGTGGTCAAGGCCGAGCCCTTCAACAAATGGACCAGCCGTCCCTACACGGTGCTGGGCAAGACCTATACGCCGCTGGGAAATGACGAGCGGTACAGCGCGCGCGGCGTCAGCACCTGGTATGGCGTCAAGTTCCACGGCCAGCGCACGGCGTCCGGAGAACTGTACGATATGTACAAGATGACGGCCGCGCATCCGACGCTGCCGATCCCGTCCTATGTGCGCGTGACCAGCCTCGACACCGGCAATTCGGTGGTGGTGCGCATCAACGACCGCGGCCCCTTCCATTCCAGCCGCATCATCGACGTCTCGTACACGGCGGCGCTCAAGCTCGGGCTGCTGGGCAAGGGCAGCCATGAAGTCGAGATCGAGCGCCTGTTCCCGGGCGATCCGATCGTCCCGCCGGCGCAGATCGCGGCCGCGCGCCGCGAAGTCGCGTCGATCGCGCAATCGGCGCCGCCCGAGATCGAGGCGCTGATGCTGGAAGACCGGATTCATTCCGACAGCGCGGCGCTGGTGAGCCAGGCAGAGCCGGTGTCCGCGCCCGCGCCGGCCGGTCGCTTCTTCATCCAGCTCGGCGCCTATGGCCGCGCCGGCACCGCCGAGGCGATGGGAGAAAAGATCGCCGATGCCGGCGTCGAGCTGGGCAAGCTCGAAGTGGTGAAGGTGGGTTCCCTGAATCGCCTGTACGGCGGCCCCTACGCCAGCCGCGCCGAAGCGATGGAAGCCATGCGTGCGCTGCCGTCCAGCCTCGGCTTCAAGCCGATCGTGGTCCAGCGCTGATCGCCCCCTCGTCGAACGCGGCGCGCTGAACCTCCGCGCCATGAAAAATGGCCGGCGAACCGGCCATTTCTTCGAGCGGAAAAGAAGCGCTTATGCCTGTGCGGCGGTGCGGCGGCGGCGCAGGAAGCCGATGGCGGCCAGGCCGGCGCCGGCCAGCAGGACGCTCGACGGCTCAGGCACTTCGCCCGGCTCTTCAGTCGGCTCTTCCACCTTGGTGTAGTCGAGCAGGAGCTCGGAGTTGGTGAGCATCAGGTCGCCGAGCACTTTCAGCTTGAACGTCAGTTGGCCATCGTTCAGCAGCGCGTCGATGATGGACTGGTTCGTCACGGTGCCGCTGATGGTGAACTCACCGGTGTACGCCTTCTTCACGGTCGTCGTCGTGGTCGTGGTATCCGAATATTGCGAGTGCGATTGTTTGCAGATGAAGAAGAACCATTTCGTGCATTTTTGGCCGTCGTAAATTTCCTGGAAGCTCGACGGGGAGGTATAGCTCGACTCGAAGAGCTGGGTGCTTCCGCTTCCGAGCAGGAAGTCGCCGAACCACAGGGCGGCGCTCTCTTGTTCACCGGTATAGGTATGGGTATTGGTGACCGTCACATCACGGGTGCTCTTGCCATTCTTGACCTTGCCGTATTCGCCTTCGTCGCGGTCGCTGGTCGAGGTCAGTTTCATCAGTTCGCCATCGTCCTTGAAGGAGAACGAATACGACAGGCTATTGAAGGTATATTTTTCTGGCAGCGGCGTATCGTTGATGAAAGCGACTTTGTAGCTGCCCTGATCCAGCATCCCGTTGGCCAGCGAGCCGTTCAGCGAAATGGGTGCAGCGGCAGCGGTGGTCGACAGCGTGGCAGCGGCGAGCAGCAAGGCGGTGATGATCTGTTTCATGGTTTCCCCTCGGAACGTCAAATTATATTGGAACAACTTAATTTGATATAGAGCAAATAGTGTGCCAAGGATATAAGTGTTTGTTTTGGTTAATTAAAATTTCTTGAGGAAAATTAAGTGTAAAGATATTCGACAGCTTGCGGGTGGTCAACTGCACACCGCATAAAAAAGCGCGCCATGTGGCGCGCTGGATGGATGCGATACACGACCGCGACGTTATTCGCAGTTGCGCAAGTCGGCGCCGGAGAAGTTGCCGATGAGCGTGGAAAGCCGGTTGCGCGCACCGGCATCGATCGCCTGGTACTGGTAGGCGGGGCGCATGACTTGCGGGCCACGCGGCAGCACCCGCACACCGCGCACACCCTGGCGCTGCAGTTGCGCCACCAGCTTCTGGGCCGCGCTGTCGGTCTTGAACACGCCCAGCGAGATCGCCCAGCGCAGCGGCGAGTCGCCCTGCATGATGTAAAAATTCTCGACACCGCGTTCCTTGAGCTCGGCGGCGCGGCGCTGGGCGCCTTCGCGGCCGCCGTTGGGAGGCAGGTAGACCAGGCGGCTGGTCACTTCCTGGAAGGGGACGTCGACCCGCGACTGGCGCGCAGCGAGGTCCAGGCTGGCCACCCGGGTTTCGAAACGGCGGGCGTCGGCGGCGCTGAAGGGACCGGCCTGGACGCAGGCGATCAGGTCCGGCGCCACGGCGGCCGGCGGCGCCGGCTCCGGCGAGGGCGCGGCGGCGGATGGCTCGGCGCGGGCTTCGGCGTCGCCGGCTTCCATGGCCTCGGCCTCGTCCAGCGCGCGCTTGGCCTCGACCGCCGTCAGTTGCGTGATGCGTTCGGGCGCCAGCTGGTTGTTCAGCCGGCCTGGCTCGCGCTCACCGGCGCCGGGCTGGCCCAGCATGCCCTGGCCATACGCCAGCAAGGCCGCGTTCGCGGCCAGCAGCGCCCAGAATACGAATTTCAACACCGTGCTTCCCCCTCTCTCCAGGCGGTCGCCGCCTGCAGGCCGACCAGCACGATATTATCGACCACCCTGTGCGCGACCTTGAGCGCGGGCGCGATGGTCGGCGCCGCGCCGCCCGAGACGATGCAGGAAGAGGCGCCATGTCCGGCCACGGCGCGCTCGATGGCGCCGGCCTGGGCCGACAGCACGCCGGAGAGAATCGCGTCGTTGGTATTGTCGCCAAACAGCGCCGGCACGGCGCCAGGGACTACCTGCGGCAGCTGCGCCGTGTTGCTGGCCAGGCTGGACGCCATCAGCGCCAGGCCGGGCAGGATCATGCCGCCCACGAACAGGCCGTCGGCGCTCACCGCGTCGACCGTGGTCGCGGTGCCGCAGGTGGCGACGATCAGGTTCTGCCTGGGCGCCAGGGCGCGCGCGCCGATGGCGGCGGCGAAGCGGTCGCAGCCCAGGCGGCCGGGGTCGCGGTAGCCGTTGCGCAGGCCGGCGCGCTCCACGCTGGAGGCGAACCATTCGACCTCGATCCCGGCCGGCAGCAGGGCCGCGATGCGCCCGGCCAGCTGTGGGCCGGCGACGTTCGACACCAGCGCGCGGGTCACGCCGGCGCTCGCCCATCGGGCAGCTGCTTCGTCCAGCTGCGCATGCAGCACGGCGCCGTGCAGGCGCCACGCGCCGAGGGCGCTGCCGGCGTCGGCCAGCGCCCACTTGACGCGGGTATTGCCCGCGTCGACCAGCAGCATCATGTCTTCACCCGCAGCGAGACGTCGCCGGCCATCACGGTGATGCGGCCCTCCGACGTGTCGAGCAGCAGGCGGCCGCTGTCGTCGACGCCGGCGGCGCGGCCCTCGTGCCGCACCGCGCCGTGGTCGAGCAGGACCACGGTCTCGCCCTGCCAGGCGTGGCGCAGGTTCCAGCGCGCGGCGAAGGCGGCGAAGCCGCGCGCGGAAAACTCCGCCAGCGCCGCGGCCAGGCCGTCGAGCAGGGCCGCCATCAGGACGTCGCGCTCCATGCGCGCCAGCCAGGGCACGCCGGCCGCGCTGCGTCCCAGCTGCGCTTCCATCTCGTCCGGCATCAGGAGATTGAGGCCGATGCCGATCACGGTCCAGGTGCCGCCACCGGGCGCGGACTGGGTCTCGACCAGGATGCCGGCCAGCTTGTCGCCGTCCTTGAGCAGGTCGTTCGGCCATTTCAGCTGGACTTGCTGGCCCAGCGCGCCGAGCGTCTCGGCCAGCGCCACGCCGATGGCCAGCGGCAGGCCGCTAAGAAGCTGCGGGCCGCCGTCGAATTTCCACGCCAGCGAAAAGGTCAGCGAACCTTCGGGCGAAGACAGCCAGCTGCGGCCGGCGCGCCCACGGCCGGCGGTCTGGTGTTCGGCCACCAGCAGCAATGGCGCTTCGAGCGTCGCGGCGCGCGCCAGCAGGTCGGCATTGGTGGAGCCGGTCTGCGCCACGACGTCGACCGCCACGCCGGCCTTCGACAGCGCGCGGATGGCATCGGCGTTCATGCTTCCCCCTGGCGCTGTTTGGTCGGCGCGCGCGCGAACAGGCGGTCGAACAGGAAATTGGGCAACAGGCGCAGCAGCTTGGCGACGACGCCCATCTGCCAGGGCAGGACGCGGTAGCTGTCGCCGCGCGCGATCACGGTGGCGGCTTGCGCCGCGAAGCGGTCGGCGGGCATCAGGAAGGGCATGGGAAAACGGTTCTTGCTGGTCATGGGGGTGTCGATATAACCGGGGGCGATCGTCACCACCCGGATGTTGGTCGCGCGCAGCTCGACCCGCAGCGCTTCGCAGTAGCTGTGCACGGCGGCCTTGCTGGCGCAGTAGGCGCCGGCGCCGCGCATGCCGCGCACGCCCGCCACGCTGCCGATGCCGACCAGGCGGCAGGGCGTCGCCTGCTGCCGCATGACGGGAATAAAGGGGGTGAAGGTGGCGACCGTGGCGCCCACGTTGGTGGCGAACACCGCGTCGAACACGGCCAGGTCGGCCGCGCGGTCGGTGAGCGTGCCGTGCGAGATGCCGGCGCTGGCGATGACGACGTCGGCGCCGCCGTTGGCGGCGATGAAGTCAAGCGCGGCCGCGGCCAGGCCGTCGCGATCGAGCACGTCGACCGCGTAGATGTGATGCCGTTCCGGGTGGGGCAGCGAAGCGGCCAGCGCAACCAGGTGGTCGCGCCGCCGCGCCAGCAGGCCGAGCGTGGCGCCGCGCGCGGCGTATTCGCGCGCCAGGGCGGCGCCGATGCCGCTCGAGGCGCCGGTGATGAAGACGCGCTCCGTCCGCGTCGACATGGGCTTAGCGCTGGTTGCGCACGATGGCGACGTCGATGCCGCTGTCGAGCAGCTTGGCGCGCGCCTTGTTGACGGCTTCGACTTGCGAGTAGGGGCCGACCCGCACCCGGTGCAGCACGCCGCTGTCGGTGCTGCGGTCGGTGATGGCGGCCTCGAAGCCGAGCAGGGCCAGCTTGGCGCGGGTGTTCTCGGCGTCCGACATCTCGCGGAAGGCGCCGGCCTGCAGGTAATAGATGTAGCCGTCGGTCACGGCCGCCGCGCCGGAGGCGGGGGCGGCGGTGTTGACCGGGCCCGGCGGCGGTGGCGGCGCGCTCGGGCGCGGCTCCTGCATGCCGGCGATGGCGGCGCCCAGCGGGTCGGAGTCGGGCTGCTGCTGTGGCGACGGCGCCGGCACGCTCGCCGGCGCGCTCGGCTGGGCCGGCGTTTGCGGCACCGGCGCCCGGTTGCCGTACATCGGCTTGTTGGGATCGGACGCCTGGCTCGGCTCGAGGTCGGCCGGGCGGCCCATCTTGTTGGAACGGTCGGTGAACGGCGAGGCGCCCTTGGTGATCACGAGCGCGACCGCCACCGCGATCCCCAGCCCGATGATCAGGCCGACGATGATGCCGGTCAGGGTGCTGCCGCGTTGGTAGCGTTGGCTACGCTTCGAGAAGGTACGGATGACGGTCATGACGCTTTCTGGTGATGAGACGTTGGGCTTCGGTTCCAGTGCTGCCTGCACTTTAGGGCACTTCGAAAAACCTGCTGCGCGTTGCAGTTTCGGTCGGGCCGCGTAGGTCTGCGATGCTCACCGTACGGCCGTACGGTTGCGCTTCTCGACCGAAACTGCTGCCGCTCGCGACGGTTTTTCGAGGCGCCCTTCACATCTTGTCCGGCGCCGAGACGCCGATCAGGGCCAGGCCGTTGCGCAGCACCTGGCGGGTGGCGGCGGCCAGCGCCAGGCGGGCCAGCTTGAGCGACTCGTCGTCGTCGAGCAGCCACTTGTGCGCGAAGTAGTAGCTGTGCAGCTCGCCGGCCAGTTCGCGCAGGTAGAACGCGACCTGGTGCGGGCCGAGTTCTGCCTGCGCGCGCTGCAGCATCTCGGGATAGGCCGCCAGCTTGGCCAGCAGCTGCGACTCGTGCGGTTCGGTCAGCGGCGACAGATCCGCCTTGGCCAGGCTGGCGACGTCGCCGCCCCAGTTGGCCAGCGCCGAGCAGATGCGCGCGTGGGCATACTGCACGTAGTAGACCGGATTCTCGTCATTGGTCGCGAGGGCGACGTCAACGTCGAACACGAACTCGGTGTCGGCCTTGCGCGAAATCAGGAAGAAACGCACCGCGTCGCGGCCGCGCGTGACGTCGCCATTGCCCGACCATTCGATCAGGTCGCGCACGGTGACGTAGGAGCCGGCGCGCTTGGAGATCTTGACCTCTTCGCCGTTCTTCATCACGGTGACCATCTTGTGCAGCACGTAGTCGGGATAGCCCTGCGGGATGCCGATATTCACCGCCTGCAGGCCGGCGCGCACGCGCGCGATGGTGCCGTGGTGGTCGCTGCCCTGGATGTTGATCGCCTGGTCGAAGCCGCGGCGGAATTTCTGGATGTGGTAGGCGACGTCGGGCACGAAATAGGTATAGGTGCCGTCGGACTTGCGCATCACGCGGTCCTTGTCGTCGCCGTAGTCGGTGGTCTTGAGCCACAGGGCGCCGCCGTCTTCATAGGTCTTGCCGGCATCCACCAGGGCCTGCACCGCGGCTTCCACCTTGCCGTCGGCGTACAGCGACGACTCGAGGTAGTAGTTGTCGAACTTGACGCCGAACGCCTGCAGGTCCTGGTCCTGCTCGTTGCGCAGGTAGGTCACGGCGAAGCGGCGGATCGATTCGATGTCATTCACGTCGCCGCTGGCGGTGGCGGGTTCGCCGTCGCTGGCCGACACGGTCTTTTTGGCCAGGAAGTCGGCCGCGATGTCGGCGATGTAGTCGCCGTTATAGGCCGACTCCGGCCATTCGGCGTCGCCCGGCTTGAAGCCGCGCGCGCGCGCCTGCACCGAGGTGGCGAGGGTGGCGATCTGGACGCCGGCGTCGTTGTAGTAGAACTCGCGCGTCACTTCGATGCCCTGCGATTCGAACAGCGACGACAGCGCATCGCCCAGCGCGGCCTGGCGGCCGTGGCCGACGTGCAGCGGACCGGTCGGGTTGGCCGAGACGAATTCGATGATCGCATGGTGGCCGCTGGCGGCGCCGGCGCGGCCGAAGGCTTCACCCTGCTCGAGCACGCTGCGCACCACCGACTGCTTGGCGGCGGCGGCCACGCGCAGGTTGATGAAGCCGGGGCCGGCAATCTCCGCCGATTCGATCAGGCCCTGCGCGCCCGGCTCGGCCTGCAGCGCGGCGACCAGGCGGGTGGCCAGTTCGCGCGGATTGGTCTTGAGCGGCTTGGCCAGCTGCATGGCGATATTGCAGGCGATGTCGCCGTGCGAAGGATCGCGCGGACGCTCCAGCACCACATTGGGGGCCAGGTCGGTGCCGGCGACGATCGGGGCGAGGGCTGCCTGGAACAGGGCAACGATTTGTTGTTTTTGTTGGGCGAGCATGGGAATGGTCGAAAAATTAGGTACTACGGATGGACGGCGCCTATTATCGGGAAGACGAGCAGGCAAACAGTGAACATTATACTAGTTTGATGCCACGCTTTGGCTGGCCACGGCGTTCGCGATTGGCGGTTCAACAACCATATTAAGCGTCGCCAAAGGCATAACCGTTACAATGGGAGCCCATTTTCGCAACATTTTATTCGCCATGACTGACAAGCGTCCAACGCTCACCCTGAAACCCAAGGCCAGGCCCGCCGCCGACCGGCGCGCGCCAGGCGCGGTCGGCCGCAACCCGGTTCCGGCCGGCGCTGCGGCAAAGGGTCCTGCGCGGGGGCAGGGCGGTCATGGCAAGCCCGGTCCGAGCGCATCAGGCCAGCCCCGGCCGGCAGATCCCGACCGCCGCCCGGTCGGCAAGCCGCCTCGGGCGCAGGGTGGCGACTTCCCCGGCCAGCAGCCGCGTGCGCAGCGTGAAGAAACGCCGCGTCTGCGCCAGAGCCACGAAGTGAAAGTCGCGCCGCAGCGCGACTACCGCCCCGACCTCAAGTCCGATTCGCTGGCGCTGGCGCTGCTCGGCGCCGCCAGCGCCGTGGCGCGCGTGCGCGGGGGCAGCGCGCTGCCGCAGGCCCTGGCTGCCGTCTTCGGCGCCTACGACGCCACGCCGCAGGCGCGCGGCGCGATCCAGGACATCGCCTACCGCACCATGCGCCAGCTGGGCCGCAGCGAGACCCTGCTGGGCCTGATGACCAGCAAGGCGCCCGAGCCGCCGATGCTGGGCGGCCTGTTGTGCGCGGCGCTCTCCCTGCTCGATCCGCCCGAGGGCCAGGCGGCCCCGTATGAGGCCTTCACCGTGGTCGACCAGGCCGTCAACGCGGCCGCGGCCCATCCCGATTTCGCCCATGCCAAGGCCATGGTCAACGCCGTGTTGCGGCGCTTCCTGCGCGAGCGCGAGGCGCTGGTCGCAGAAGCCCTGCGCGAGCCGCTGGCGCGCTTCAATTATCCGCAGTGGTGGATCGACACCATGCGCGCGGCCTATCCGCGCGACTGGGAAGCCGTGCTCGAGGCCGGCAACGTCCATCCGCCGCTGACCCTGCGCGTCAACCGCCGCAAGACCGATGTCTCTGCCTATCTGCACGCCCTGAACGAAGCCGGCCTGCAGGCCGAGCAGGTGGGCTTGACCGCGGTGCGCCTGGCCCAGGCCATCAACGTGGCCCAGATCCCGGGCTTCGCCGACGGCGTGGTGTCGGTGCAGGACGCCGGCGCCCAGCTGGCCGCGCCGCTGCTCGACCTGAAGGACGGCATGCGCGTGCTGGACGCCTGCGCCGCTCCCGGCGGCAAGAGCGGTCACATCCTCGAGACCGCCGACGTGCAGCTGACCTCGGTCGACGCCGACCCGGCGCGCCTGGCGCGCGTGGGCGACAACCTGGGCCGCCTCGGCCTGGACGCGACGCTGCTGGCCGCCGATGCCGGCAGCCGGGACTGGTGGGATGGCCGTCAATACGATCGTATCCTGGCCGACG
Source organism: Massilia timonae CCUG 45783 (assembly GCF_000315425.1). Lineage (GTDB taxonomy): Bacteria > Pseudomonadota > Gammaproteobacteria > Burkholderiales > Burkholderiaceae_D > Telluria > Telluria timonae. The sequence goes on from NZ_JH992924.1 coordinate 76,198, forward strand.
TGCCGTGCACCGCCTCGGGCATCGTGCGCCGCCACCCGGATATCCGCTGGCTGCGCCGCAAGTCGGATACATCCCAACTTGCAACACTTTCTTCCAAAATACTCGACAATCTTTGGCAGATGTTGCTGCCCGATGGTAAATTGCTGTTCGTGACATGTTCGCTCTGGCCCCAGGAATCGGAGGCGCAGGCAGCCGCTTTCGCGGCTCGCCACGACGCAGTCCGCCTTGATGCGCCGGGCCAACTCCTGCCGCTCGGCGGCGCCGGACAGGATCATGACGGTTTGTTCTACGCCCTGTTCCAGAAGAAAGCGGCGTAAGTTCTTTTACACTACGCGCATTTTTTAAGGCCCCGGCTCACCCGTGACGTTACGACTTTTACGCCTCCTCGCCTGCCAGCTGCTGCTGGCGCTTGCGTGCGTTGCTGCGTGGGTACCGGCGCAGGCGGCCGACGGGATCGAGATCAGCCGCGCCGCGATCGAAGCGAGCGACGACGGCTACCGGCTCAACACGGTCTACGATTTCGAGCTCAATAGCGGCCTGCGGGATGCGCTCCAGCACGGCGTGCAACTGCATTTCACCACCGAGATCGAGCTGGTGCGGCCGCGCTGGTGGTGGCGCGACGAGCGGGCGGTGTCCGCCAAGCGCACCATCCGCATTTCGTATGACGTGCTGACGCGCCAGTATTACGTGACGGTGGTCGGCTCCTTCCAGGAGCGCTTCCAGACCTTCGAGGATGCGATGTTCATGGTGCGCCGGCCGACCCGCTGGCTGATCGCGCCCAAGGGCAAGCTCAAGCCGGGCGAAGTCTACGAAGTCTCGCTGCGCATGTACATGGACCGCGAATACCTGCAGAAGCCGCTCCAGGTCAACGCCCTCAACGATTCCGACTGGCGCCTGACGTCCAGCCGGAAGACCTTTACCTATCGTGCAGAGTAGACCGGTCAACCAGGTCTTGCGCTACGCCCTCGTCGTGGGCTGCGCGGTAGTGTGCATCCTGCTGTTCCTGCTCGCGTCGGCCTCGGCCAATTCCGAATTCCTTGGCCGCTACTACGGCTGGCTGATCGGACTGATCGGCGCGGTGGCCTTCGTGCTGCTGGCCTTCGTCGCGGTCGCCCTCGGCCGCCTGTATTCGCGCCACAAGGCCGGCAAGTTCGGCTCGCGCCTGATGGCGAGACTGGTGCTGCTGTTCGCCGGCATCGGCATCCTGCCCGGCGTCGTCATCTTCATGGTGTCGGTGAATTTCGTCTCGCATTCGATCGACTCGTGGTTCGACGTCAAGATCGAGTCGGCGATCGAGTCGGGCCTGAACCTGGGCCGCGCCGCGCTCGACGAATCGCTGGCCGAACTGGGCGCGACCGCGCAGACCGCCGCCGCGACCCTGGCGGGCCAGGGCGACATGAGCGCGCAGCCGGTGCTGGCGCGCCTGCTGGCCGACACCAGCGGCCTGCAGAGCGCGATGCTGGTCGACGAGAAGGGCGCGGTGCTGGCCGCGGCGCTGGAAGACCGCGGCGCCAACCTGGCGGCCGACGCGCCCAACGAACGCATGCTGAAGAGCGCCGCCATGCCGGGCGGGTATGCGCTGGCCGAAGGCGGCGTCGACCGCGACCTGAGCGAAGAGGGGCTCGATGGCGTCTCGAGCGCGCTCGACGCCGTCACGGGCCTGCGCCTGCGCGTGGTGCTGGCCGTGCCCGAGCCGCCCGGCGCGCCGCAGCGCTACCTGCAGCTGCTGCAGTCGGTGCCGGTCAACCTGGCCTCGAACGCCGAGGTGCTGCGCTCGGCCTACAGCGAATACCGCCTGCGCCTGGAAGCGCGCACCGGCCTGCGCAAGATGTACATCGGGATGCTGACCCTGACGCTGCTGCTGGCGATCTTCGGCGCCGTCGGCAGCGCCTTCCTCATCGCCGGCAACCTGGCGCAGCCGCTGCTGGTGCTGGCCGAGGGCACGCAGGCGGTGGCCGAGGGCGACCTGTCGCCCAGGCCGATCGTCCAGACGAAGGACGAACTGGGCACGCTGACGCAATCGTTTAACGCCATGACCGGCCAGTTGTTCGAGGCCAGGAGCGCGGTCGAGCGCAACCGCGCCGCGCTGCAAAGCGCCAAGGCCCACCTCGAATCGGTGCTGGCCAATATGTCGGCCGGCGTGATCGTGCTCGACGCCGAGGGCCTGGTGGTGAACTCGAACGACGCCGCCTACCGCATCCTGCAGGTGGAACCCGGCGCGATGGCCGGGCCGCTGGCGCGGATCCCGGGACTGGAACACTTCTCGAACTGCATCACGCGCGCCTTCTCGGCCCAGAGCGCGCACTCGGCGGCCGAGCGGCGCAAGCGCGCGCACTGGCAGCAGCAGATCGAGATCCCGCGCCGCGGCAGCGGCGACGACCACGACCACGACCTGGTGCTGCTGGCGCGCGGCTCGCGCCTGCCGGTGGGCGCCGACAGCGGCTTCATCGTCGTGTTCGACGACATCTCGGACGTGATCACGGCCCAGCGCTCGGTGGCCTGGGGCGAGGTCGCGCGGCGCCTGGCGCACGAGATCAAGAACCCGCTCACGCCGATCCAGCTGGCGGCCGAGCGCATGCAGATGAAGCTCGAGGACAGCCTGCCGCCGAAGGAGGCCGAGCTGCTCAAGCGCGGCACCACCACCATCGTCAACCAGGTCGACGCCATGAAGCGCATGGTGGACGACTTCCGCGACTACGCGCGCACGCCGCCGGCCATGCTCGAGCAGCTCGACCTGAATGGCCTGATCGGAGAAATCCTGAACCTTTACCTGGCCGAGGATGGCAATGACGTCATCCACGCCAGCCTGGCGCCGAACCTGCCGCGCGTGATGGGCGACGCCACCCAGCTGCGCCAGGTGATCCACAACCTGGTGCAGAACGCCCAGGATGCGCTGGTCGACCGCGGCCCGGACGCGCCGCCCCCGCGCGTGGACGTGAGCACCGAGGCGATCCACTACACCGGCGCCGACGGGCTCGCGGGCACCGCGGTGCGCCTGGCGATCGTCGACAACGGCCCCGGCTTCGCGCCGCGCATCCTGGCGCGCGCCTTCGAACCGTATGTCACCACCAAGGCCCGCGGCACCGGCCTGGGCCTGCCCATGGTCAAGAAAATCGTGGACGAGCACGGGGGCCGGATCGACGTCGGCAACCGCAGCGATGGAACTGGCGCAGCGGTATCGATTTTGCTGCTAAAGTTAGCTTGAGTGTCCTGAAATGAAGATTCATTGAATCAAACCTGATTGTTCAACGAACCTCCATTTCAGGGCATGAGAACTCAGCCCCATCAGCAAACTTGGCTTAAGTGCAAAAAAACTTATAAAATTGCACACGTGACGGGTAGAAGATCAGGAAGGTAGAAACGATGGCGAACATACTCGTAGTTGACGATGAAATGGGCATCCGGGAACTCCTGTCGGAGATTCTCGGCGACGAAGGCCATGCCATCACCCTGGCCGAGAACGCGCAACAGGCGCGCGAGGCGCGTGCGGCCGCGACGCCAGACCTGGTGCTGCTCGACATCTGGATGCCGGATACCGATGGCGTGACCCTGCTCAAGGAGTGGCAGCGCGACGGCATGTTGACCATGCCGGTCATCATGATGTCGGGCCATGCGACCATCGACACGGCGGTCGAGGCGACCCGCATCGGCGCCCTGAATTTCCTCGAAAAGCCGATTGCCCTGCAAAAGCTGCTCAAGGCGGTCCAGCAGGGCCTGACCCGCGCGCAAGAGGTGGCGCGCGCACCGATGGCGCCGCCGCGCCCGATCGCGCCGAGCGCGCCGCCGGTGGCGAGCGACGCCGCCATCGCCGCCCCCAGCGCGCCGATGTTTGCGTCCCCCGGCGTGCAGCCCGGCCCAGGCGTCGGCATGGGCAACGGTACGCGCATGGTGCATGCGGTGTCGCAGGGCGAGGGCACCGGCTATACGCTGTCGTTCGACCTGCCGCTGCGCGAGGCGCGCGACGCCTTCGAGCGCATGTACTTCGAGCATCACCTGGGCCGCGAAGGCGGCAGCATGACGCGCGTGGCCGAGAAGACCGGCCTCGAGCGCACCCACCTGTACCGCAAGCTCAAGCAGCTGGGCGTCGAACCGGGCAAGCTCGCCAAGAAAGGGGGATGATGGCCCGCGCGGCCACCGTCCTCGTCACAGGGTCCAGCGCCGCCGCACGCGAACAGGCGATCGCGGCGCTGCTGGCCGTTCCTCCCGCTGCCGTTTCCGATCCTGGCGCGCCTGGCGCCGGCGCAGCCACGTCGCGCGACTTCAGCGCGGTCATCCTCGAAGGCCTGGGCGTGGCCGCCACGCCGCTCGAGACCGGCCCCGGCATGCAGGTCGTGCGCATCGCTCCCGGGTGTTTGTGCTGCGACGGCAATCTCGTTTTGCGTGTAACATTGAATCGACTGCTGCGCCAACGCCCGGGACGCCTGTTTCTCGGCCTGGCGAGCAGCGAACACCTTGATCAGTTGCGATCGTGGCTTGCAGCGCCGCCATACGATCAGCTGTTGGCACTGAACCCGACCGTCCACGCCTGAAGGCACTTGACGGTCTTGAAATCGGTTCGGACAGCCCCACCTCTGAAGCGAAGTGAACAGCCTGCCGTACGCCGCCATGCGGCAGGGTTGCACTAATTTCTGATCGAAGGAGTCATCATGAACATGATCTATAACAGCGAACAGTACAGCGTCGTCGAGTTCGGCGTCGACCGTGAACTCGAAGCGCTGCGATTTGGCGGCTTCGAGATCGTCGACAAGGCCGGCCGTCGCGAGGCCTTCATTGGCGGCCGCCTCGCGCAATCGTTCCGGCGCGACGTCAACAACCTGATTGCCAGCGAACCCACCATGGAAGAGATCGACGACTTCCTGGGCTCGTATGACACCCTGATGAGCCAGCCCGTGGTTCTTCATTGAGCACGTGCATTGAGCCAGGACAGCATTTCGCTGCGCTGACGCCCCCGAGCGCCATTGCCACCAGCGGGCGATGGCGCTTTTTTCATCGGTCATGGTAAGCTGCGGGCCATGTGCCAGCTCCTCGGAATGAACTGCAATGTCCCTACCGACATTGTCTTCTCTTTTACCGGCTTCGCCCACCGCGGCGGCCGTACCGACACCCACCACGACGGCTGGGGAATCGCCTTCTTCGAGGGCAGTGGCGTGCGCCACTTCGTCGATCACCAGGCCGCCATCGCCTCGCCGATCGCCGAACTGATCAAGCGTTATCCGATCAAGTCGACCAACGTCATCGCCCACATCCGCAAGGCCACCGTCGGCCACGTGGCGCTGGAAAACTGCCATCCCTTCGTGCGCGAGCTGTGGGGCCGCTACTGGGTGTTCGCCCATAACGGCGACCTGAAGGATTTCGCGCCCGTGCTCGACGGCGCCTTTCGTCCGGTAGGCACCACCGACAGCGAACTGGCCTTCTGCTACCTGCTGCAAAGCATGCGCCGTGAATTCGGCGACACCGCGCCGGGCCGCGAGGAGTTGCGCGCACTGCTCGAGCGCATCATTCCCGGCATCGCCGCCCACGGCACCTTCAATATGATGCTGTCCGACGGCGCCGCGCTGTTCACCCATTGCTCGACCAAGCTGTGCTACGTGGTGCGCAAGTATCCCTTCGTGACGGCCTGCCTGTCCGACGAAGACCTGTCGGTCGACTTTTCGCAGGTGACCACGCCCGACGACCGGGTCGCGATCATCGTCACCGAGCCGCTCACGACGAACGAGGAGTGGACCCATTTCGCGCCGGGTGAGCTGAAGGTGTTCGTCGACGGATTGCCGCAGTAAACACTGTGTATCGATTGTGACAACACCGATGTTTCGCGAATAACGTTCTTCTAATAAATTAGTGCCAAGAAGACACACGCCGGGATGGATGCGGTAAAGTAGTCCGATTGATGCGAGAACGAGAACGAGATGACCGATACCGCCAGCCTCGACGAGGCCTCCCAGCCGCTACGCATGCGCCATTTCTACCTCGCGCGCCAGCCCGTGCTGGACCGCAACCAGGCGCTGTTCGGCTATGAACTGCTGTTTCGCGGCAGCGCCCAGGGCCCGGCCCATTTCGATTCGGGCCTGTCGGCCAGCGCCAGCGTCATCCACCATGCATCCCAGCTCGGCCTGCCGCGTGCGATCGGCGACGCCAACGCCTTCATCAACGTCGACAAGGACGTCCTGATGAGCGATATGTTCGCCTTCCTGCCACGCGAGCGCACGGTGCTGGAGATCGTCGCTTCGGTCGAGCCGGACGACGCCGTCATCGAACGCATGCGGGCCCTGGGCAAGCATGGCTTTCGCTTCGCGGCCGAGGCGGCGGCCCACGGCCCGGCGCTGTCGCGCCTGCTGCCCGTGATCGACTTCGTCAAGATGGATTTGCGCGCGCTGCCGGCCGTGACCCTGCTGTCGCTGGCGCCGCGCCTGCGCACCACGGGCAAGCGCCTGGTGGCCGAAAAAGTCGAGAGCCACAGCGAATACCGCACCTGCCTGGACATCGGCTTCGACTACTTCCAGGGCTATTATTTCGCCAAGCCGTCGGTGCTGGCCAGCCGCAAGCTGTCGCCGTCGCAGACGACGGTGCTCGACCTGGTGAACCTGGTGGCGTCCGACGCCGACAACGCCGAGATCGAAAGCGTGGTCAAGCGCGAGGTGACGATCGGCCTGAACCTGCTGCGCCTGGTGAACACGCCGGCGGTGGGGGCGGGGCGACGCATCGAATCGATCAGCCAGGCCCTGACCCTGCTGGGCCGGCGCCAGCTGCAGCGCTGGCTGCAGATCCTGCTGTATGCCGAGCCCGACGTGCGCGGCCACAGCCAGAGCCCGCTCCTGCTGCTGGCCACCACGCGCGCGCGCCTGATGGAGCTGCTGGCCCAGCGCCTGCGCCCCGGCCAGAAGAACGTCGCCGACGTCGCCTTCACGGTCGGCATGATGTCCCTGATGGACACGCTGTTCTGCATCCCGATGATGGACATCGTGGAGCAGATCCCCGTGATCGACGAAGTGCGCGCCGCGCTCCTGCAGCGCAGCGGCTTCTTCGGCGAGCTGTTGAAGCTGGCCGAATCGATCGAGCGCATGGACGACGAGGGCGACGACCTGCTGGCGGGCCTCAAGAGCCTGTCGATGGATGGCGACGACCTGGCCGAACTCGAGGTGTCGGCGTTCGAGTGGAGCGACAAGGTGGTGCGCTACGCGATCTGAGCGCCGCACACTTGGCGCGTCACGAAAAAAACGCCGCGGATCTCGCGGCGTTGTGTTTTACAGGTTCGGCGCCAGGTGGCGCTCCACCTCGGCCTTGTCCATCCCGCGCCGCCGCGCCATGTCCTCGACCTGGTCGTCGCCTATCTTCCCGACCACGAAGTACTTCGAGTCCGGGTGCGCGAAGTAGAAGCCCGACACCGCCGCGCCCGGATACATCGCGAACGATTCGGTCAGCTCCATGCCGATCTCCCCGGCCTGCAGCGTACGGAACATATCGGCCTTGACCGTGTGCTCGGGGCAGGCCGGATAGCCCGGCGCCGGACGGATGCCCTGGTACTCTTCGGCGATCAGCGCCTCGTTCGACAGGGATTCGTCCGCCACGTAGCCCCACAGGTCGGTGCGCACGCGCTCGTGCATGTATTCGGCGAAGGCTTCGGCCAGGCGGTCGGCCAGCGACTTGAGCATGATCGACGAGTAGTCGTCATGCGCCGCCTCGAAGCGCTGCTCGTGCTTCTCGATGCCAAGGCCGGCGGTCACGGCGAACATGCCGATGTAATCCGGGATGCCGCTCTCTTTCGGCGCGATGAAGTCGGCCAGGCACTGGTTGGGGCGCTGCACGCCGTCGACGACCGGCCTGACGCCCTGCTGGCGCAGGCCGTAATACGTAAAGGCCACCTGCTCGCGCGATTCGTCGGTATACACCTCGATGTCGTCGTCGTTCACCGTGTTGGCCGGCAGCAGGGCGATCGCGCCGTTGGCGGTGAGCCAGCGGCCTTCGATGATCTTCTTGAGCATGGCCTGGCCTTCGGCATACACCCTGGTGGCGGCCTCGCCCACCACCTCGTCGGTGAGGATGGCGGGGAAGGGGCCGGCCAGGTCCCAGGTCTGGAAGAACGGGCCCCAGTCGATGTAGCGCGCAATCAGGCCCAGGTCGACGTTCTTGAACACGCGGCGCCCGATGAACTTCGGCTTGACCGGCGCGAACGCCAGCTTGGCCTTGTTGGCGCGCGCCTGGTCGAGAGGCAGCATCGGCAGCGCCTTCTTGCCGGCGTGCTGGATGCGGATGCGCTCGTAGTCCTGGGCCAGTTCGATGATGTAGGCGTCGCGCGTGTCGTCAGTGACCAGCGCCTGGCCGACCGAGACCGAGCGCGACGCGTCCGGCACGTAGACCACCGGGCCGTCGTAGTGCGGCGCGATCTTGACCGCGGTGTGGGCGCGGCTGGTGGTGGCGCCGCCGATCAGCAGCGGCACCTGGCGCTCGCGGAACCACGGGTCGCGCTGCATTTCGCGCGCCACATGCGCCATCTCTTCGAGCGACGGCGTGATCAGGCCCGACAGGCCGACCATGTCGGCGTTTTCTTCCTTGGCCTTGGCAAGGATGTCGGCGCAAGGCACCATCACGCCCATGTTCACGATCTCGAAGTTATTGCACTGCAGGACCACCGAGACGATGTTCTTGCCGATGTCGTGCACGTCGCCCTTGACGGTGGCGATCACCATCTTGCCCTTCGGCTTGGCGACGATGCCGGTGCGCGCTTCTTCCGCCGCCTTCTCTTCTTCGATGAACGGCACCAGGTGCGCCACGGCCTGCTTCATCACGCGCGCCGACTTGACCACCTGCGGCAGGAACATCTTGCCCTGGCCGAACAGGTCGCCGACGATGTTCATGCCGTCCATCAGCGGACCTTCGATCACGTGGATCGGGCGGCCGTTGGCTGCTGCGACCTGCTGGCGCATCTCTTCGGTGTCTTCGACGATCCATTGCGTGATGCCGTGCACCAGCGCATGCGCCAGGCGCTTCTCGACCGGCGCGTTGCGCCACTCGAGGTTCTGTTCCTGTTTGGCGCCGCCGGCCTTGAGCGTGCCGGCGAATTCGATCATGCGTTCGGTGGCGTCCTTGCGGCGGTTGAGCACCACGTCTTCCACGCGTTCGCGCAGCTCGGGATCGAGGTCGTCGTAGACGCCGACCATGCCGGCGTTGACGATGCCCATGGTCAGGCCGGCCTTGATCGCGTGGTACAGGAACACGGTGTGGATCGCTTCGCGCGCCGGGTCGTTGCCGCGGAAGCTGAACGAGACGTTCGACACGCCGCCCGAGATCTTCGCGTGCGGCAGGTTGTCGCGGATCCAGGCGCAGGCTTCGATGAAGTCGTTGGCGTAGTTGTCGTGCTCTTCGATGCCGGTGGCGATGGCGAAGATGTTCGGGTCGAAGATGATGTCTTCGGGTGGGAAGCCCACCTGTTCGGTCAGCACCTTGTAGGCGCGTTCGCAGATCTCGATCTTGCGCGCGAAGGTGTCGGCCTGGCCCTGTTCGTCGAAGGCCATCACGATCACGGCGGCGCCGTAGCGGCGGCACAGCCGCGCCTGGCGGATGAATTCCTCCAGGCCTTCCTTCATCGAGATCGAATTGACGATGGCCTTGCCCTGCACGCACTTCAGGCCCGCCTCGATCACCGACCACTTGGACGAGTCGATCATCACCGGCACGCGCGAGATGTCGGGCTCGGACGCGATCAGGTTCAGGAAGCGCGTCATGGCCGCCTGCGAATCGAGCATCGCCTCGTCCATATTGATGTCGATGACCTGGGCGCCGTTCTCGACCTGCTGGCGTGCCACCGACAGCGCCTCGTCGAACTGCTCGTTCAGGATCATGCGGGCGAAGGCCTTCGACCCGGTGACGTTGGTGCGCTCGCCGACGTTCACGAACAGCGACGATTCGTCGATGGTGAAAGGCTCCAGGCCCGACAGGCGCATCGCGACCGGCACTTCCGGCACCTGGCGTGGAGCCTGGGTTTCCAGGATCTTCGCGATCGCCGCGATGTGCTCGGGCGTGGTGCCGCAGCAGCCGCCGGCGATGTTGATGAAGCCGGCGTCGGCGAATTCGCGCAGCAGGGCGGAGGTGTCAGCCGGCAGCTCGTCGAAGCCGGTGTCGCTCATCGGGTTGGGCAGGCCGGCGTTCGGGTAGATGCACACGAAGGTGTCGGCGATTTGCGACAGCTCCTGCGCATAGGGGCGCATCAGCGCCGCGCCGAGCGCGCAATTCAGGCCGATCGTCAGCGGCTTGGCATGGCGCACCGAATTCCAGAAGGCCGGCACGGTCTGGCCCGACAGGATGCGGCCCGAGGCGTCGGTCACGGTGCCCGAGATCATCAGGGGCAGGCGCGGCGTCTCGGGATGCTCGTCGAAATACTGGTCGATCGCGAACAGCGCCGCCTTGCAGTTCAGGGTGTCGAAGATGGTCTCGACCAGCAGCAGGTCGGCGCCGCCGTCGACCAGGCCGCGGACCTGTTCGTGGTAGGACGCGACCAGCTGGTCGAAGGTGATGTTGCGCGCCGCCGGGTCGTTGACGTCGGGCGAGATCGAGGCGGTCTTCGGGGTCGGTCCCAGGGCGCCGGCGACGAAGCGCGGCTTGTCAGGGGTTGAATATTTGTCGCAGGCGGCGCGCGCGAGCCTGGCCGCTTCGACGTTCATCTCGTAGGCCAGGTGCGCCATGTGGTAATCCTCCTGCGCCACGCCGGTGGCGCCGAAGGTATTGGTCTCGAGCAGGTCGGCGCCGGCGGCGAGATAGCGCTCGTGGATTTCCTGGATCACCTGCGGCTGGGTGAGCGTGAGCAGCTCGTTATTCCCTTTCACGAACAGCTCGCGCTGGCCTGCTCCCTCGGGCGCCGCGAAGTTCGCGAAACGCTCACCGCGGTAGGCCGCTTCATCGAGCTTGTACTGCTGGATGATGGTGCCCATCGCGCCATCCAGGATCATGATGCGGCGCGCGAGGATCTCGCGCAGCTGGGTTTCGATCGGGGAGACGGGATTGGTACGGGCGTTCATCGTGTTTTTCCGAAGGTGCGGCTTGACAGGCCGGTTGAGAAAGGGCGGTCTACGATTATACGTCAAGCGGCGCGATAGGCCCGGCAGTGGGGGTGTGTATGTATCGTTATGTATTCAACGCCGCATGCGTTACATAGCGTTACATTTGTTGGGGTGGCTGCAATCTTTACGATACATGGCGAGACGACAATCAAGGTCCGCCTCCACGAGTGGCGAACGTATAGATGGGATAACCGCATGAACAAAGAATACCAACCGGATTGGGATCAGCCTATGGACCGCAACCCGGAGCCAGCAATGTCGTCGAAGCCACAAGTCGCCAGCAATGGTGTGAAACAGATCGTCACGATCCGCCTGGATGTGGATATGCTTGAATGGTTCAAGGCCGCAGGTCCCGGCTACCAGACCCGCATCAACCAGGTTCTGCGTGAACACATGGACGCCCAGCGTACGTCGCAGGCGTAGGGGTGGCGGCTTTGCCGCCGACGCGGTGATCGTTATCGGTTGATCGCCGCAACCGTTTTGCACGTCATCCCCGCCCGCGGGGACGACGTGTTATGAAATCGACTTCAGGAGCGCCGCGAGCGCTTCAATTGAACGTCAACCCCGCCAGCGAAAACCCTTTCAGGAATTCCGCCGCCTTCAGGCGCTTGCCGCCAGGCTTCTGCAGCTCGTTCAGGCGCAGCGCACCTTCTCCGCAAGCGACCACGATGCCGCCGGCGTCGGCCTGCAACACCGCGCCCGGTGCGCCGCTGCCTTCAACCGCTTCGGCCGACCAGAACTTCACCGCCACGCCATCGACCACCCCGTTCGCGCCGGGGAAGGGGTTGAAGGCGCGCACCTTGCGCGCCAATACCGCGGCCGGCAGGCTGAAATCGAGCCTCGCTTCTTCCTTGCCGATCTTGGCGGCGTAGGTCACGCCTTCGTCCGGCTGCGGCACGGCGGTCAGCTCGCCGGCTTGCATCTTGCGCAGCGCGTCGACGATCATGCGTCCGCCCAGCGCGGCCAGCTTGTCGTGCAGGCTGCCGGTGGTATCAAGCGGGTCGATCGGCAGGCGCTCCATGGTCAGCATCGGCCCGGTATCCAGGCCTTCTTCCATCTCCATGATGGTCACGCCGGTTTCCAGGTCGCCCGATTCGATCGCGCGGTGGATCGGCGCGGCGCCGCGCCAGCGCGGCAGCAGCGAACCGTGGATATTGATGCAGGGACGGATGTCGAGCGTGCTGCGCGGCAGGATCAGGCCATAGGCCGCGACCACCATCACGTCGTAGTCGATCGACTGCAATTGCTCGTGCGCGGCGCGCGCCTGCGCGGCGCGCTCCGGATCCCTGGCGTCCATGCGCAGCGACAGCGGCTGCGCCACCGGCATGCCGTGCGCCAGCGCGTACTGCTTGACGCTGGATGCCTGCAGTTGCATGCCGCGCCCGGCGGGGCGGTCGGGCTGGGTCAGGACCAGCGGGATCTCGAAGCCGGCCTCGTGCAGGGCACGCAGGGCGACGGCGGCAAATTCGGGGGTGCCGGCGAAAACGACTTTCATGTCACCGCCGCAATCAACGGCGGGCGGCGCGCTGGGCGGCGTCGCGCTGCATGCCGCGTTCTTCCTTCTGCAGCTTGGCCTTGATGCGGTTGCGCTTGAGCGGCGACAGGTATTCGACGAAAACCTTGCCCATCAGGTGGTCCATCTCGTGCTGGATGCACACGGCCAGCAGGCCGTCGGCCTCGACCTCGAACGGCTTGCCGTCGACGTCGAATGCGCGCACCTTGACCCGGGCCGGGCGCTCGACGCCGTCGTAGATGCCGGGCACCGACAGGCAGCCTTCGTCGTAGACCTGCTTTTCTTCGCTGGCCCAGGTGATCTCGGGGTTGATGAAGACCATCAGCTTTTCTTGCGCTTCGGTCACGTCGATGGTAACCACGCGTTCGTGCACGTCCACCTGGGTGGCGGCCAGGCCGACGCCAGGCGCGTCGTACATGGTTTCCGCCATGTCGGCCACCAGCTTGCGCAGGCGCTCGGTGCCGAATTCGGTGACCGGCTTGGCGACCTTGTGCAGGCGCGGGTCGGGGTAGCGGAGGATGTCGAGAAGTGCCATATCGGATCGGATGTCGGTGGAGTTGTCTAGGTTGAACGGGTACTTGGCTGGCAGGCAAGACAGGACGCAAACCCGCCACACGCCCTGGCGCGCAGACCTCGGTTTGCTTGCTAGTTCAGGGATTTGTGTGCAGAATTTGATTCTATACAGCAACCCTTCCGTGAGCGGGGAGCGGTACGTCGTGCTGTCTCTCGCTGCGGCCGGGCCGGATGACGGAGCGGCCTGTTCAGCATCATGACCTGCATTGGATGCAGCTGCAATCTGGCGGCATCATTTAATCTTACGCCGCATTAAACGGACGTCTTCAATGAAAAATTTTAGCACAGTCGTGGCCCGTGCTGCTGCGGCGGCGTTGCTCGCATGCGCCGCCGGCGCCTCGGCCCAGACCCCAGTGCCCGCTGCCGCCTGCAGCTTCCGCCCGGACGCACCCGACAAGCACGTCGTGGTCAAGGGCGATACCCTATGGGATATTTCTGGCGCCTTCTTGCGCAACCCATGGTGCTGGCCCCAGGTCTGGGGCATGAACCGTGACGAAATCCGCAACCCGCACTGGATCTATCCGGGCCAGACCATCTGGTTCGACCGCGCGCGTGGCCGCCTGAGCCTGCAACAGCCCGGCACTAGCCTCGATGGCGGCGACGACCGCGATGCGCCTCCGCTGACCCGCCTGTCGCCGCAGGTGCGCAGCGAAGGCCTGGCGCGCGACGCCGTGCCGGCGATTCCCGCCGGCGCCATCGAACCCTATCTGACCCAGCCGCTGGTGGTCGAGGCCGACGAGCTGGCGGGCGCGCCGCGCATCGCCGCCTCGCAGGAAGGCCGCGTCTACCTGGGAGAAGGCGACCGCGTCTACGTGCACGGCGACGTCAAGCACGAGAGCGTGTTCCAGGTGTTCCGCCCCGGCGCGGCGCTGACGGACCCGCAGACCGGCCTGGTGGTGGCGCACGAAGCCGCCTTCCTGGGCACCGTCAAGCTGCTCAAGCCGGCCGCGCCCGGCGTCGACGTGCACACCTTCCAGGTGGTCGATACCGTGCAGGAGATGGGCGTGGGCGACCTGCTGCTGCCGGCGCCGCCGACGCCGGTGCGCAACTACGTGCCGCACGCGCCGCTGCAACCCGTCGACGGCCGCGTCATGTCGATCTATTCGGGCGTGACCTACGCCGGACAGAGCCAGGTCGTCACTGTCAACCGGGGCACGGTTGACGGGCTCGATGTCGGCGCCGTGCTGCAGCTCTATCATCTCGGGAAGACTGTGGCCGATCCGCAAAGCCGGGGTTTCCTGGGCCTGGGCCGGCAGCAGTTGAAACTGCCCGACGAGCAATACGGCAGCCTGTTCATCTTCCGCGTGTTCAAGAACGTCTCGTACGGCTTGGTCATGCAGGTGACGGCGCCGGTGCAGGTGGGCGACGTCGCCAGATCACCGGAGTAACCCCGCCGTGCAAGACACGGAACCCCATCCCATTGCCGAGCGCGCCACCCTGATCGCCGATTGGCTGCGCCTGGAACAGGCGCATGGGGTGGGGTGCCGCAGCGCGCATGCGCTGTTGTCCGCCTTCGGCTCGCCCGGCGCCATCTTCAGGGCCGGGGCAACGGCGCTGGCGGCCCATGTGTCGGCGGGCCAGGCGCAAGCGGTGAGCGCGCCGGTCACGCCCGCCTTGACGGCCCTGGTCGCGGCCACCCTGGCCTGGCTGGAGCAACCCGGCCACCACCTGATCACCTTCCACGATCCCCTGTACCCGCCGGCGCTGGCCGAGATCCCCGATCCGCCGCTGCTGCTGTACGCCGCCGGCCGCATCGAGCTGCTGGCGCGGCCCCTGGTCGCCGTGGTCGGCAGCCGCAACGCCAGCGTGCAGGGCAAGCTCGACGCCGAATCCTTTGCCGCGGCCCTGTCCGGCGCCGGCCTGTGCGTGGTGTCGGGGCTGGCGCTGGGCATCGACACCGCCGCCCATGAAGGCGCGCTGCGCGGGCTAGGCGCCACCATCGCCGTGGTCGGCACCGGACTCGACCGCGTCTACCCGGCGCGCAACCGGATGCTCGCCCACCGCATCGCCGAACACGGCTGCCTGCTCAGCGAATACGCGCTGGGCACGCCGCCGCTGGCCGCCAATTTCCCGCGCCGCAACCGTGTGATCAGCGGCCTGGCGGCCGGCGTGCTGGTGATCGAGGCGGCGGCCCAGTCGGGCTCGCTGATCACGGCCCAGATGGCGGCCGAGCAGGGCAGGGAGGTGTTCGCCTTGCCCGGCTCGATCCATTCCGCGCTGGCCAAGGGATGCCACCGCCTGATCCGCGACGGCGCGCAACTGGTCGAGACGGTGGACGAGGTGCTGCTGGCGATGCGGGTGTCACCGCTGGCGGCCCTCGGGCAAGCATGTCGCCAGAAGCGCGACGCCGGGCCGGACGAAACGGCGGAAGAAGACGCCGAGCTGTTGCTCGCGCTGGGCCACGAACCGGTGGCGCTCAACGATTTGCTGGCGCGGCTGGGGACCGATGCTGGCGAGCTCGGCGGGCGACTGCTGGGCCTGGAACTGGCCGGTCTGGTGGTGCAGTTGCCGGGCGGAAGGGTGCAGCGCATCTGGCCTTAGGCCTACTTCGAATCAGGCCGCGTGGATGCACATTTAATAGATTGCCTGTGCTTCATCTCACGAAGTTTGCGAATTGTATGTTCTTGTTTTTAATCGTTTTTGGTAAGCTAGCTGATCGAACAAGGCTTGCATACAACGTTTTTTCCACGAGGCAGCGCGACAGGCGCGCTCTACTTGTGCCGCACGAAGTTTAGCTGCTACAGTAGCGTCACTATGTTCGACATCCTGGTCTATCTCTACGAGACGTACTACCGTCCCGACGCCTGCCCCGAGCCGGCAGCCCTGGCTCGCAAACTGTCCGCTGTCGGCTTTGACGACATCGAAATCTCGGAAGCGCTGGACTGGCTGACCGGGCTGACCGATGCGCCGCTGCCCGACACGATCGATGCCTCCACCGGCATGCGCTACTACGTGGACGAAGAATATATCGAGCTGGGCAGCGCCGCGATCGGCTTCATCGCCTTCCTCGAAAGCGCCAAGGTGCTCGGCCCCATCCAGCGCGAAATCGTCATCGAGCGCGCACTGGCCTGCGACGAGTCCCCCATCGCCTTGAGCAAGCTCAAGATCATCGTGTTGATGGTGCTCTGGAGCCAGGGCAAGGAACCGGACGCGCTGATGTTCGACGACTTGTTCAGCGACGACGACGAGCAGGAACCGCGTCTGCTGCACTGACCGCGGCGTCGCTTTTGTAAGACATTCGACGGGGCTAGTGCCCCGTTTTGCATTTCTGGCTCACCATTTCTGGGCGGCACATAGACCATATGTGGCCCGCATCGCACCATCACGAAGCGCAAGGTGTACTTGCAGGGAGCGCGATAACGCGCTTATCATTGGCCGCTTCATCTTGACAGTTACCAATCAGACACTATGGCCGGAATTTCACCGGCCCGGCTGCCAGCATGTATGATGCGCAAGCCCACACTATATAGATAGCACGACGAGAATCACTATGACCAAATCCCTCATCATCGCCGAGAAACCGTCGGTCGCGAACGATATCGCGAAGACGCTGGGCGGCTTCACCAAGCACGATGAGTACTTCGAATCGGACGACTACGTCCTCTCGTCCGCCGTCGGCCACTTGCTCGAGATCGCGGTGCCCGAAGAACACGACGTCAAGCGCGGCAAGTGGAGCTTTACCCACCTGCCGATGATCCCGCCTTACTTCGCGCTGAACCCGATCGCCAAGACCGAGTCGCGTCTCAAGGTGCTGAATAAGTTGATCAAGCGCAAGGATGTCACCACCCTGATCAACGCATGTGACGCGGGCCGCGAAGGAGAACTCATCTTCCGCCTGATCGCCCAGAACGCGAAAGCCAAGCAACCGGTCAAGCGCCTGTGGCTGCAGTCGATGACGGCCAACGCGATCCGCGAAGGCTTCAATAACCTGCGCAGCGACGAAGAAATGCTGCCGCTGGCCGACGCCGCGCGCTGCCGCTCCGAAGCCGACTGGCTGATCGGCATCAACGGCACCCGCGCCATGACCGCCTTCAATTCGAAAGAGGGCGGCTTCTACCTGACGACGGTGGGCCGGGTGCAGACCCCGACCCTGTCGATCGTGGTCGAGCGCGAAGAAAAGATCAAGAAGTTCGTGCCGCGCGACTACTGGGAAGTGCGCGCCGAGTTCGTGTGCGCCGCCGGCGTCTACGAAGGGCGCTGGCTCGACCAGAAATTCAAGAAGGACGAGAACGATCCCGAGAAGCGCGCCGAGCGCCTGTGGAGCAAGGCTGCCGCCGATTCGATCGCGGCCGCCTGCCGCGGCAAGCAGGGCAACGTCACCGAAGAAAGCAAGCCGACCACATCGATGGCGCCCGGCCTGTTCGACCTGACGTCGCTGCAGCGCGAGGCCAACGGCCGCTTCGGCTTCTCGGCCAAGAACACGCTGGGCCTGGCCCAGGCGCTGTACGAGAAGCACAAGGTGCTGACCTACCCGCGTACCGATTCGCGCCACCTGCCCGAGGATTACATCGGCACCGTGAAGTCGACCCTGGAAGCGCTGGCCGAGACCAATAACTACAATCAGTTCGCCAAGCAGATCAGCAAAAATGGCTGGGTCAAGCCGAACAAGCGCATCTTCGATAACACCAAGATCTCGGACCACTTCGCCATCATCCCGACCGGCGTCGTGCCCAAGAACCTGTCCGAGCCGGAACAAAAACTGTACGACCTGGTGACGCGCCGCTTCCTGGCCGTGTTCTTCCCGGCCGCCGAGTTCCTGGTCACGACCCGCTATACCGAAGTCTCGGGCCACCAGTTCAAGACCGAGGGCAAGGTCATGACCAACCCCGGCTGGATGGCCGTGTACGGTAAGGACACGGGCGACGACAAGGACGGCGCCAACCTGGTGCCGGTGGCCAAGGGCGAGAAGGTGCTCACCGACAAGGTCACGGCCAACGGCCTGGTCACCAAGCCGCCGGCGCGCTACAACGAAGCGACCCTGCTGTCGGCGATGGAAGGCGCGGGCAAGCTGGTCGATTCCGACGAGTTGCGCGATGCGATGGCCGGCAAGGGCCTGGGCACGCCGGCCACGCGCGCGGCCATCATCGAGGGCTTGCTGACCGAGAAATACCTGCTGCGCGAGGGGCGTGAGCTGATGCCGACCGCGAAGGCCTTCCAGCTGATGACCTTGCTGCGTGGCCTGGGCGTGAACGAACTCACGGCGCCCGAGCTGACCGGCGAATGGGAATTCAAGCTGTCGCAAATGGAGAAGGGCAAGATTTCGCGCGAAGAATTCATGCGCGAGATCCAGCAGATGACCCAGATCATCGTCAAGCGCGCCAAGGAATACGACAACGACACGATTCCCGGCGAGTACGCGACCCTGGTCAACCCGTGCCCGAACTGCGGCGGCATGGTCAAGGAAAACTACCGCCGCTTCGCCTGCACCAAGTGCGACTTCTCGATGAGCAAGACGCCGGGCAGCCGCCAGTTCGAAATCGCGGAAGTCGAAGAACTGCTGAAGAACCGCACCATCGGTCCGCTGCAGGGTTTCCGCTCGAAGATGGGGCGCCCGTTCGCCGCCATCCTGCGCATCGTGCGCGATGAAGAGATCAAGAACTTCAAGCTCGAGTTCGACTTCGGCCAGGACGAGGAAGGCGAAGAGGGCGAAGGCGTCGACTTCAGCGGCCAGACCCCGGTCGGCCCTTGCCCGAAGTGCAACGGCGGGGTGTACGAAATGCCGCTCGCCTATGTTTGCGAGCACAGCGTGGCCAAGCCGAAGACCTGCGACTTCCGCAGCGGACGCATCATCCTGCAGCAGGAAATCGTGCCGGAACAGATGGCCAAGCTGTTGAACGACGGCAAGACCGACCTGCTGCCGGGCTTCGTGTCCCAGCGTACCCGTCGTGCATTCAAGGCCTTCCTGGTGCGCGGCAAGGACAACAAGATCAGCTTCGAGTTCGAGGAGCGCAAGGCCAAGCCGGGCGCCGCCGCCAAGGGCAAGGCGGGCGATGAGGCCGCTGCCGGCGCGGACGGCGCCGATGGTGCGGCAGCGCCAGTGAAGGCAGCGCGCAAGGCAGCCGCCAAGCCGGCCGCCAAGCCGGCGGCGAAGAAGGCAGTGGCCAGGAAGGCGCCGGCCAAGAAGGCGACCGCGGCCGCTGCGAAGAAGTAACAGGTCGAGGGCGGGTGCATCCCGCCTGGTCCGGACGTAAAAAAACCGCGGCTTGCCGCGGTTTTTTCATTCCAGCATCAGGGATGTGCGATGCTCACTCCTGCCATTCCTTCAGTGCGAGGATTGCCGCCTCGCCATTGCGGATCGCTTTCACACGCCGCACGACTTCATTGCGCCACGCTTCATCGGCGTCCTGGTCGGGGCCGTCGATGTCCTGTAGCAGCAGCTGCATGATTTCCTGTTTCTCGGACGGACTCAGCAGCTTGAGTCGTTCGGCGATTTCCGCGACGGCGTTGGACATGATGCTCTCTCCTATAATTTTGTTTCGATCATAGCGCGAGAACTATTGATTGTCGACTGGCAGCATATTGTCATTCGGTTTGCGATCGATCAATTTGTTGTCGGGATCGATGCCGGCGCGGCCCGGCACGCCATCGACCACCAGGGTCAGCTGCTGCGCGGCCTGGGTCACCAGCCGCCGTTCGCGCGCCAAGGGGTTGCCATTGCGGTCATCCACGCCGAATTCGACGTAGTCGTTCATTGGCACCGGCCGCTCCTCGCCCTGTTCCGTCATCCGCAGCTTGGCGGCGTGGGCATCGATCGTGACCTCATGCTTGCCGTCCGGACGGCGGCGCGCGACGGCGCTGGCGGCGCGGTTTTCGTAGAACACGATCGATTCGAACAGGTCGTCGATCAGGTAGGCCTTGTCCTGCGGCGTCACCGCGCGCAAGGCCCCGACCAGGCTGGAGGCGGTCGGGTAGGGCGCGCCGCGGTAGGCGTATTGCTGCAGCAGGCCGCGCAGCACGCCGCTCACGACGTCCTCGCCGAGCATGTCCTGCAGCAGGTACAGCGCCAGGCCGCCCTTGTACTGGTGGATGTAGCGCTGGTTCTCGTTATGGGCCAGCGGCAGTTCCTTCTCCTGTTCCTGGGCGCGGCCGATCAGGTAGGCCTCCAGGTCATGGCGCAGGAAGCGCCGCATCTTGTCCGCGCCAAGCGAGCGCTTCATCACCATCAGCGCCGTGTACTCGGCCAGGCTCTCGGACAGCAGGGTGGCGCCGCGCGTGTCGGCGCCGACCAGCTGCTGGCCCCACCACTGGCGCGCGGTCTCGCGGGCGCTGACGTAGAACGGGTAGTCGAGGTCCTTGGGCGAACCGGGATCGACGCGCGCGATGAAGGCGGCGCCTTCGGACAGGGGGATCAGGCCCGGGAAGGCTTGCGCGGTGCGGACGGTGCGCGGGAATTCGGCGATGCGCAGCTCGCGCAGCGGATAGCGGCCGACATGGCGCGCGCCGTAGTCCAGCCCGGCCTGGGCGCCGCGCACCAGGCGCTCGACGTTGACGTCGTGCCCCGGCTGGTAGTAGACGTCGATCGTCACATCCTGCCAGCGGTCGTGGCGGACTTCGTAGCGCGCCGACTGGAAGGCATAGGCGTTCAGCATGGGACGGTCCATCTTGTAGCGGAAGTGGCGCCGCCCGCCCTCGTTCCATTCGCGCACCAGGGTGCCGGGCGCGATCGCGACCTGGTCCGCGCTGGTGCTGACGGTGGCCTCGAAACCGATCCAGTCGGCGTCGACGCCGATGCGGTGGGTGGCGCGGCCGGCCGGGTCGTCGCGCGCCGGCATGGGCGCGCGCGCGGCCAGTCCGTGGCGGCGCCGGTCACGCACGTCGCTCAGTTCGACCGAAGGTTGATAGCCGATGCGCGGCATGACCTCGTTGGTGAAGAAGGTGCCGTTGGCGACCACCGGCGTGTCGCTGCCCAGGCCCAGCAGGCCGCGCGGCGCGTAGTCGAGTTCGAAATCGAGGTCCAGGCGCGCGCCAGGCGCCAGCGGGGCGGCCAGGCGGTAGTGGTAGAAACCGCGGTCGGGATCGCGCGTGACCGTCGTCGCCGGCTGGCCGAAGTTCGGCGTCAGGCGCGCGCCGCGCTGCTGGTACAGCACCAGGTCGCGGATCGGCGCGCCGCTGCGGTTCTCGAGCCGGTAGCTGCCCTTGACGTGCAGGGCGCGCCGTTCGGGATGGATGGCGGCGTCGAGCCTGACGTCGACGATGCGCGGCTGCGGCAGCCGGGCGAAGCCGTGGTAGCGCTTCTCGTATTCGGCGCGCAGCAGTTCGCTGCGCCAGGTGGTCAGGTAGCCGCCGCCCGACAGTTCCCAGGCCAAAAAACCGCCGGCGCCCGCGAACACGGCCAGCCCCAGGCCGAAGCAGGTCAACACCTTTGGCGTCAGGTTGCGGCGCGCCAGGCGCAGGCGCTCGCGCCAGGCGTCGTCGACCCCGCGCGGCCACAGCGCGCGCGCCAGCGCCAGCAGCATCAGCGCCGCGCCGCTCCAGTACAGCAGATAGAAGCGCTCGCGCAGCAGCTGGTGGCCGAAGCCGTTCATCGGCGAATACGTCAGGTCGGGCCAGACCCCGTACAGCAGCAGCGGATGGTTCTGGCCGGCGCTGTTCAACAGCAGCGCCGCCACGAGCCAGGCGATCATTAAAAAGTTGGCCAGGTATTTGTGATTGACGACGACCTGCACCGCGATCGCCAGCACCGCGATCAGCGCGTAGTTCGGCAGCAGGATGGTAAACAGCGCATGCAGGTACAGCCCTGGCTCGAGCTGGAAGTAGCCCTTGAACAGCTGGATCAGCATGCCGGTGACCATCGCCAGCAGCACCAGCAGCGCCTGCAGGCCGATCAGGGCCAGGGTCTTGCCGGCCAGCGGCAGCCAGCTCGGCACCGGCAGCGCGTCCAGCATCTGGGCCACGCGCGTCTCGCGTTCGCGCCAGACCAGTTCACCGGCATAGAAGATCGTGATGGCCAGCATGAACAGGCCGAACACCGCGCGGATCAGCTCCAGCACCATATAGGTCACCGGATAGGTGGCGGCGCCGTAGATGGCGTCGAGGTCGATTCCGCCGGCGACCAGCGCCAGCACGCCGCCGGTGGCCAGCGCCGCGAAATAGACGTTGCGGGTCATTTCGCGCAGTTCGCTGCGCGCCGACTTGAACAGCAGCAGCGCCAGGCTGCGCGCCGCGAAATCGGGTTGCGCGGTGGTGTCGCGCGCGGCCTGCGACAGTTCGACCGGCAGGTCGGGCTGGGCCTGGCCGCGGCCACGCGTGCGCGCCTGCACGTCGGCCTCGCCGATGAAGTGGAAGCGCCAGTAGCCGAGCAGCAGCGCCAGCAGCGCGAAGCCGCACCACAGCAGGCGGTTGATCAGGTAGACGTCCTGCAGGTCGATCGGATTGAGGTTGCGCTCGGCCAGCGGCCAGTACTCGGTCAGCAGGAACAGGGAGGTGGTGCCGAACGGGTCGATCAGGGCGGCCAGGGTCTTGAAGTCGAGGTCGCGCGCCAGCGAGGGCGCGACGGTATAGCCGATGGTCATGACCACGGCGGCCACGTAGACCGGCAGCATGCGCCGGGTCAGCGCGGCGAGCACGAAGAAGATCGCGCCGAAGATGAACAGGTTGGGCAGCAGCGTGAACAGGTAGGGCTTGATCCAGGCCGACGCCAGAGATCCGCCCAGGCGGTCGGACGCGATGCCGGGAATGAAGGTGCCGAGCCACAGCCCGATCACGATGCCGGAAAAGATCACCGCCAGGGTCGCGAACGCGCCGAGGAAGCGGCCGAACACGTAGTCGGCCTTGCTTAACGGCGCGCTGAAGAAGAAGTGGTGCATCTCGTGTTCGAAGTCCTGCTGCACCGCGCGTCCCATCACCGCCGCCGTCACCACCGTGCCCAGGCTGCCGAGCAGCGCCGTCGCGATCGCGATCTGGCGCGGCGCGTCGACCAGGACCCGGCTGCCGAAGGTGACGAGCAAATCGCGAAACGCCCCGCCCGAGGCGGCCATCCAGGTCATGGCGAGCGCCAGGAAGACGGCGAAATAGACCCAGGTCGAGAGCCGCCGCAGGCGCTGGCCCGCTTCGAAGCGGGCGATGACGAACAGGGCGCGCACGGTCAGCAGTTCCCGGCGGCCGGGTTGTGGCGGCCGGCGATGGTGGCGAAATACACGTCTTCCAGGCTGGCGCGCGCCGGCTCGAAGCCGTCGCCCGGATCGTCCTCGGAATACACATGGATCAGGGTGCGTCCGCTGAGCAGGCGGGTCGAGATCACGCTGTAGCGCGCTTGGTAAGCGGGCAGCTCGGCCTTGGTGACGAAACGGGCCCAGATGAAGTCCTCGATCCCGTAGATCAGCTCTTGCGGCTCGCCGCACAGCAGCACCTGGCCCTTGTTGATGATCGCCATATTGGCGCACAGGTCGGCCACGTCGGACACGATGTGGGTCGACAGCAGCACCGTGCGTTCTTCGCCGATGTCCGACAGCAGGTTGTGGAAGCGCACCCGCTCCTGCGGATCGAGGCCGGCGGTGGGTTCGTCGACGATGATCAGGCGCGGGTCGCCCAGCAGGGCCTGGGCGATGCCGAAGCGCTGGCGCATGCCGCCCGAGAAGGTGCCCAGGCGCTGGTCGCGCACTTCCCACAGATTCGTTTGCTGCAACAGGCCGTCGACCACTTCGCGCCGGCGCGCCTTGTGCGACAGGCCTTTCAGTTGGGCGAAATGGTCCAGCAGTTCGTAAGCGCTCACCTTCGGGTAGACGCCGAAATCCTGCGGCAGGTAACCGAGCATGCGGCGCACCGCGTCCTTTTCGTCGAGCACGTCGATATCGTCCAGGAACACCGAACCGGAGTCGCACTCTTGCAAGGTCGCCAGGATCCGCATCAAGGTCGATTTGCCCGCGCCATTCGGGCCGAGCAGCCCGAACATCCCGGCCGGGATGTTGAGCGTGACACGGTCCAGCGCGACCACGCCGTTGGCGTAGGTCTTGGACAAATTGCGGATTTTCAATTGCATGACGACTCCTGGCTGCTGCCTCGCGCGTATTTACGCCAGGCCAAACACTTTTTCACACTGGCATTGTATTCAATCGGCACGGCCACGGCGGGCGCGGTGCGACATACGGTCCAAACAGGGACCCAGACCGCATTATCCGGTGACAGGACGCACGATGGTTTTCTTTCGATAAATTTCTTGCAATAGAAGACCGCGTGCGGCGCAAGCCGGGGCAAAGCATGGATAATGGCTGCATGGACTCCATCACCCAAGAAAAGCTCTTGATCCTGATGCGCGAGGGGCGCAGCCGGGCCGAATCCACCGACTGGTTCCGCGTCGCGCTGGGACTGGTCTACCTGGCCGGCCTGATGACCAAGGAGGCGATCGACTTCAAGACGGTCGATCGCGAGTACAACCGCTTCATCTATCACACGCTGGGCAAGGGCCACACCATCACCAGCGTGCTGCAGTTCATGAGCGGCGCGAAGGTGATGCCGACGGTGGAGTCGGCGCGCTTCCTGGACGCCTTCAGGCGGCATTGCCCGGGCGTGCCGCTGGTGTCGTTGCCCTTCCTGCTGGAGTTGAACCTGGGCGTGGCCAAGAACATCTCGGGGCTGGAGCCCGAGGGACCGCTGGCCGACTGGATCGCGCGCAAGAAACAGGAGCAGGGAACGCAGCAGGATGGCGCCGGAGAGCAGGCGCACGCTGGGCCGCATGCCGAAGGCATATAATGAACGCTTCAGCGACCAGAACATCGAGCACACCATGATTGCGAACCGTTTCATCAGCCCCCTGGACCAACTGATCGTCGGCGTCGACAAGGCCTTGCGCGTCGTCGGCGGCGTGGCGGCGATGTCGCGCCCGAACCCGGGCGCGCACGCCATCGACGGCGAACTGAGCGACGCCGAGCGCCGTCACAGCGCGGGCCTGATGCGGGTGAACCACGTGGGCGAGGTATGCGCGCAGGCGCTCTACGATTCGCAGGCCAACTTCGCCCATACGCAAGAGGTGCGCACCCAGTTCGAGCACGCCGCGCGCGAGGAAGAAGACCACCTGGCCTGGTGCGCGCAGCGCCTGACCGAGCTTGGATCGCAGCCGAGCGTGCTGAATCCCCTGTGGTATGCGGGCGCCTACGTGATGGGCAGCGTGGCGGCGCGGATCGGCGACCCGGTCAGCCTGGGCTTCGTGGTCGAGACCGAGCGCCAGGTCGAGGCGCACCTGAACAGCCATCTGGAACTGCTGCCCGCGCAGGACGCCAAGTCGCGCGCCATCGTCGACCAGATGCGCATCGACGAGATCGCGCACGCCGACGCGGCGCAATCCGCGGGCGCGGCGTCGCTGCCGTTGCCGGTCAAGGTGGCGATGCGGGCGATGGCGAAGGTGATGACCACCACCGCTTACCGCATCTGAGGTGACGGCGTTGGCGGCGGGCGCCGCCAATGTGGGTGGTATGCGTGGTTCTTACACTTCCACGATCTCGAACGAGTGCGTGATCTCGGCCGTCCTGGCCAGCATGATCGACGCCGAGCAGTACTTCTCGTGCGACAGCTTGACCGCGCGTTCCACCGTCGCCTGCTTCAGGTTGCGGCCGCTGACCGTGAAGTGGAAGTTAATCTTCGTGAACACCTTGGGATCAACGTCGGCGCGTTCGGCCTGCAGGGTCACGTCGCAGCCGCGCACGTCCTCGCGGCTGCGCTTGAGGATCAGGACCACGTCATAGGCGGTGCAGCCGCCGGTGCCCACCAACACCATTTCCATCGGGCGCGGCGCCAGGTTATGGCCGCCGCCCTCCGGCGCGCCATCCATGGCCACCATGTGGCCGCTGCCGGTCTCGGCCCGGAAACTCATGCCCGACGGGCCGTTCCAGCTGACTTTCACTTCCATGCGATTCTCCGTGTTGCTGATGCGTCGATAAGGACGTCGATTGTACGGCAGCCGCCGGCCGCGCGCAGGCGGCTGCTGCCTCAGGCTCACACGCCCCGCATCAAACACCCAGCACGTACTTCTCGCTCTTCATGCGCCAGCTGGCAAAGGCGACGATCAACAGCGCCGGGACCAGCGAACAAAGGAAGGTCAGCACGAACGGCGCGAAGCCGATGTCGCCGCTCTTGGCCAGCTCCTTGATCAGGGTCTGGTTCGACAGCATCGGCATCAGGTACATCCATTGCGCGGTCTTGAGTTCCATGAACGAGACCACGAAGCCAGGCAGCAGCGGCAGGATCATCACCAGGCTGACCGTGGTCTGGGCTTCCTTGAAGGTCTTGGCGTTCATCGCCATGGCGACGTACAGGGCCGAGGACAATAGCGCCAGCGGCATCGTCGCCACGCACACCAGCAGCAGCTCGCCCCAGCCCAGGTTCCACGACATGCCGATTTCTTCCAGCGGCAGCCAGCGCAGGATCGCGTGGCCCAGCATCAGCACCACGGTGACGCCCAGCAGGGCCAGCACGCTGGAAGCGAGCCACTTGCCGCCCACCAGCTCCCAGCTGTGCGCCGGCTGCGCCATCAGCACTTCCAGCGAGCGCCGTTCGCGTTCGCCGGCGGTGCTGTCGACTGCCGACGACATGTTCAGCAGGAAGGCCGGGAAGAACAGGAAGCCGATCAGGCCGCCGATGACCATGGCCGAGCGCGAGGCATTGGTGCCGGTGTCGTAGCGCTGCAGCTGGATCGGCGCCAGCGTGGCCGGGGACACGCCGTGCGCCAGCAGGCGCGCGCTGGCGATATTGCTGCCGTAGGCCTGCAGGATCTCTTCGAGCTCGCGCCGCTGCGGGCCGCTTTCGGTCGACGAATCGAACCATAACTCGATGCGCGCGGGCCGCATCGAGTGGTAGTTGTCGATGAAGTCGTCCGACAGGCGCAGCACGGCCGAGATCTTCTTGCCATGCAAAAGTTCGCCGATCGCTTCCTCGGTCATGGGCCCGGATTCGTTGATCGTCACGCTGCGTTCGCGCAGCTGGGAGATCAGGGTCGGGGCCTTGGCCCCGCCGATCACGGTCAGGTGGATGCCTTCGCGCTCGGTCTTGGTGCTCTTGTCGATCAGCTGGTGCAGCGTGACGCCGAGGATCGCCGGATAGAACAGCACCGCCAGCACCAGGAAGCCGAAGGTGCGGCGGTCGCGCAGCGTCTCGCGCAGCTCCTTGAGGAATACGACCTTGAGTTTGGATTTCATGCGATGCCTTCCTCGGTGCCCACCAGGCTGACGAACGCGTCTTCCAGGTCGGCGATGCCGGTGCGCCGGCACAGTTCTTGTGGCGAGCCCTGGGCCACGGTATGGCCCTTGGCGATGACGATCACGTCCTCGCACAGGTGGACCACTTCCTGCATCACGTGGGTGGCCATAATCACGCAGCAGCCATCCTCGCGCAGGGCGTTCAGCGCGGTGCGCAGCGCGCGCGTGCTCATCACGTCCAGGCCGCGGCTCGGTTCATCCAGCAGCAGGTGGCGCGGGCGGTGCAGCAGGGTGCGCGCCAGCGCCACCTTGATGCGCTGGCCCTGCGAGAAGCCCTTGGTCTGGCGCTCGAGGATGTCGTCCATCCCGAGCAGTTCCGACACCTCGACGATGCGGGCGCGCAGCGCGGCGCCGTCCATGCCGTTCAATTCGCCGAAGTAGTTCAGGTATTCGCGCGTGGTGAGGCGCTCGTACAGCCCGAACTGGTCGGTCAGGAAGCCGATATTGCGGCGCACCGCCATCGGATCCCGCTCGGGGTCGACGCCGCCGATCGAGATGGTGCCGTGGTCGCGCCGGAGGAGGCCGACCAGGGTGCGCAGCAGGGTGGTCTTGCCGGCGCCGTTGGGGCCCAGCAGCGCGGTGATCTGGCCGTCGCGCGCGGTGAAGGAAACGCCGCCCAGCGCCTGGACGGCGCCGAACTGCTTGCGTACATCGTGGACTTCGATCATGGGGTTCCCGGATTCAAGGTTGCGGCCCGGCGCTGCCGAGCTGGAAGGTGGGGGCCGGCACCTCGGCCATGCAGGCGGCGTCGAGTTTGTCTTGCGGCCGGTCGAGGAAGGCGCGCAGCAGGCGCGGCGCGCAGCCGAGCTGCGACACGCCGTGGCCGGCATTGGCCACCACGACGTGCTGGGCCCGGGCCATCGATGTCGCGGCCGCCTCCGCGCGGTGCGGCGGCGTGACCGGATCGAGGGCGCCCGAGAGCAGCAGGGCCGGCGCCTCGATGCGCGCCGGCCGCACATACGGCACCGCCGGCACCTTGATGTCCTGGCACAGCCTGGGGATCATCTCGGCCAGCGGGCGCGCCAGCACGGCGGCGTCGGATTTCATCAGTTCGGGCGTGAAGCGCGGCACGTCTTCGGCGCACACCACGGCGAAGTGCAGCAGCATCGACATGCTGGCGTCGTTGCCGAAGTCGCCGGCCAGGTTCTGGCGCGCGACGAAAGGCTCCCAGCGTCCACGGCTGGCGCTGTGGATCAGGAAGGGCAGGCGGCGCGCATCGGCCGGCGCATACAGGATGTTGTGCACGGTGCCCAGGAAGCGCTGCGAACTCATGGTGAATTCGGTCGGCTCGGCGGTGCGTGGATTCGGCAGCGACAGGCGCACATTGCCCGACTCGACCTTCTGAACCAGCGCATCGAACTCGGCGCGCAGGTTCGGGTAGGCTTTGTTGCAAGCAGCATCTTTGGCGCAGGCGGCGAACAGGCCGTCCAGCGCCGCCTGGCCGTCACGCCCGCCGGCCGGGATCACCTGGTCGGGCGCGGCCACGCCGTCCAGCACCAGGCTGCGTACGCTGTCCGGATAAGCGCGCGCATAGGCCTGGCCCAGGCGGGTGCCGTAGGAGCCGCCCCACAGGTTCACCTGGCGGTAGCCCAGCGCGCGCCGCACCTGCTCCAGGTCGCGCGCGGCGGCCGCCGTGGTGTAGGCGGCCAGCGGCTGCTTGTTATTGGCGATGCAGGCGCGCAGCTCGGCCATCAGCTGGTCGTCCGTCATGCGCTCGTGTTCCGGCTTGCTTTCGCAATCGAGCTTGCCCGAACGGCCGGTGCCGCGCTGGTCGATGAAGACGATGTCGCGGGTGGCGCGCACCCGGTCGAAGGCGAGCTTGAGCAGGGGCAGCACGTCGCTGCCGGCCTGGCCGGGGCCGCCCGCCAGCACGAACAGCGGGTCGCCGCGCGTGCCCTGGCGATAGGCCGGGGCGACGGTGACGTGCAGCTTGAGGGTGCCGGATTGCGGCTTGGCATGATCGAGCGGCACGTCGACGGTCACGCAGCGCAGCGCTTCGACCACGCCGGGCAGGTGGCAGCTGCGTTCGGTCGTCGCCGGCGCCGGCGTGCTGGCAGCGGGCTGGGCGCTGGCAAGGCTCGTCGCCAGGAGTGGCAGGAACAGTATGGCGGGCAGAATCTTAGATCTCTTCACAGCATCTCCTCAGGTTGCAACGATGATAAGTTCGCGCTGTTTCTCCGGTCAACCGATTGTTTCAACAACGCATCAAGGCATGCGTATCGGGTAGCAGCCCGCAGGCAAGCGCGTGGAGACGTTGCGCTCGACGCGGATGAGGATTGACGGCAAGGCGGTGGCGGGGTATGATTGCCGGCTTTCCGTTTGCTCAGGAAAGACAATAAGGACGAGTCCGCTGAAGTCTTGTGCGGAACCACCATTTGAGCAATTTTTTCTTTTGGATTAAACATGAAAACTTTTTCCGCTAAGGGCCACGAAGTCCAGCGCGACTGGTTTGTCATCGACGCGACGGACCTGGTCCTCGGACGTGTTGCCAGCGAAGTGGCACTCCGACTGCGCGGCAAGCACAAGCCAGAGTTCACCCCGCACGTCGACACCGGCGATTTCATCGTCGTGATCAACGCCGGCAAACTGCGCGTGACCGGCACCAAGGCCACCGCAAAAACGTACTACCGTCACTCGGGCTACCCGGGCGGTATCTACGAAACCAACTTCCTGAAAATGCAACAGCGTTTCCCAGGCCGCGCACTCGAGAAGGCTGTCAAGGGCATGCTGCCTAAGGGCCCACTCGGCTACGCCATGATCAAGAAGCTGAAAGTGTACGCGGAAGGTACCCACCCGCACGCTGCTCAGCAACCACAAGCACTGACCCTCTAAGGAACTGACATGATCGGTAACTACAACTACGGCACCGGCCGTCGCAAGAGTGCAGTCGCTCGCGTGTTCATCAAAGCTGGCACCGGCCAGATCATCGTGAATGGTAAGCCGGCATCGGAATACTTCTCGCGTGAAACCGGCCTGATGGTGATCCGTCAGCCGCTGGAACTGACCGGCAACGTCGAGCGTTTCGACATCAAGGTCAACGTGCACGGCGGTGGCGAATCGGGCCAGGCTGGCGCCGTCCGTCACGGCATCACCCGCGCACTGATCGACTACGACGCAGGCCTCAAGGGCGACCTGGCACGTGCCGGTTTCGTCACCCGTGACGCCCGTGAAGTCGAGCGTAAGAAAGTTGGTCTGCGCAAAGCACGTCGCGCAAAGCAATTCTCGAAGCGTTAATTGTCTTCCTCAGTGCCTTCGGGCACTGGTTCAGAAAAGCCGTCCGCCGCAAGGTTGGGCGGCTTTTTTGCATGAGCCTGTCTCAGTAGGCGGGAGTCGCTGCTGGCGCGCCTGACAAGCGTGGGCTGCGTTGCTCGTCGTTGCATGGCGCGCCATGCGGCCTCCTCGCGCCTTGTCCACGCTTGCCATGCATCGCCATCAGCTTCCCCCCGCCTACTGAGACAGGCTCGGGACAGGTACAACGCCCGCATACACAGGCTGTTAAAATGCAGCCTCGTCCTGGGAAAGGGCCTTTTTACCATTATTGAAGGAACAGATATGATTAAAGTTGGCATCGTCGGCGGAACCGGATACACGGGCGTGGAATTGCTGCGGCTGTTGGCCGTTCATCCGGATGTGCAACTGACCGCGATCACCTCGCGCAAGGAAGACGGCCTGCCGGTGGCCGATATGTTTCCTTCGCTGCGCGGTCGCGTCGATATCGCCTTCTCGAGCCCGGACAAGGCCGATCTGAAGCAGTGCGACGTGGTGTTTTTCGCCACCCCGCACGGCGTGGCGATGGCCCAGGCGCCCGAGCTGCTGGCGGCCGGCGTCAAGGTGATCGACCTGGCGGCGGACTTCCGCATCAAGGACCGCGCCGTCTTCGAAAAATGGTACAAGATCGAGCACACCGCGCCCGAGCTGCTGGATGAAGCCGTCTATGGCTTGCCGGAACTGAACCGCGACGATATCAAGGGCGCACGCCTGATCGCCAATCCGGGTTGCTATCCGACCACGATGCAGCTGGGCTTCTATCCGCTGCTCAAGGCCGGCCTGATCGGCGCCGGCAGCCTGATCGCCGACTGCAAGTCGGGCGTCTCCGGCGCCGGCCGCAAGGCCGAGATCGGCACGCTGTTCTCGGAGTCGAGCGACAACTTCAAGGCCTACGGCGTGCATGGCCACCGCCACACCCCGGAAACCTCGGCCCAGCTGGCGCGCTATACCGACCAGAAGGTCGGCCTGATCTTCACCCCGCACCTGGTGCCGATGATCCGCGGCATGCACGCGACCCTGTACGCGCGCCTGACGAAGGAAATCGACAACGCCGCCCTGCAGGCGCTGTTCGAAGAACAATACAAGGACAGCGAATTCGTCGACGTCATGCCGTTCGGCTCGCACCCGGAAACGCGCTCGACCCGCGGCTCGAACATGCTGCGCCTGGCGCTGCACCGTCCGGAAGGCACGGATACCGTCGTGATCCTGGTGGTGCAGGACAACCTGGTCAAGGGCGCGTCGGGCCAGGCCGTGCAGTGCATGAACCTGATGTTCGGCCTGCAAGAGTCGAAGGGCCTGCAGCAGATCGCGCTGTTGCCATAACGCTGTTGCCATAATCGTCACCCTTGATCTGCGACCCGACGCAGATCAAAGCGACGACCTTTGAGCCGGGTAAATTGACTGTTGGATACACCCACTCCAACGGTCAATTTTCCTCAGAGGTGCGTCATGTTCGGTCGACAAGTAAAAAGCGAAATAGACAGCCTGGTCGGAATTTCGGCCCGCATCGAAGGGGACCTGTGTTTCACCGGCGGACTGCGCATCGACGGCGAAGTCCATGGCAATGTGGTGGCGGTGGATGGCGCCGACAGCATGCTGATCGTGTCGGAGCACGCGCGGATCGAAGGCGAGGTGCGCTGCGCCAGCCTGGTGGTCAATGGTTATATCGCCGGCGCGGTTTACTCGTCGGAACTCCTTGAATTACAGCCGAAAGGCCGCATTAATGGGGATGTACACTACCGTTTGCTCGAGATGCACGGTGGGGCGTTGGTAACAGGTAAATTGACGCACCAACCCGCCAGCGAGCCGGTGTTTCATCTAGCCGACGCCGTCGAAGGCTCGGCAGCATGACTTCCGCCAACCGTCTATAATGGACGGTGTTTGATTTATTCAGGAGCTTTCCCATGACCGCAGTCGCCGAAGTGCAAGATTTCGACACGATTCCCGTACCAATCAACTTCACCGACAGCGCCGCTCAGAAAGTTGCTCAGCTGATCGAAGAAGAAGGCAACCCCGACCTCAAGCTGCGCGTCTTCGTGCAGGGCGGTGGCTGCTCGGGCTTCCAATATGGTTTCACCTTCGACGAGATCGTCAATGAAGACGACACGACGATGGAAAAGAACGGCGTCCAGCTGCTGATCGACTCGATGAGCTACCAGTACCTGGTCGGCGCCGAGATCGACTACAAGGACGACCTCGAAGGCGCCCAGTTCGTGATCAAGAATCCGAACGCCACCTCGACCTGCGGCTGCGGTTCGTCGTTCTCGGCGTAATCGTTGCCTGCCCATCCAGACCGCGGTCTGGATCATCGACGGCCCGCTCCTGCGGGCCGTTTGTATTTGCTATCTATGCAGCCGACCTGCAGTGGTAGCATGACGCTTTTTTGAGACAGAGATAGCCATGACCGTATTCGCGATGCCCGTGTTCGACGCCACCGTCATCTATGAGGGCAAGGAATTGTTCAAGGGGCAGGGCGCCGCCAAAGGCTGGGCCGAGAAGCTGGCCCGGGAAATCGAGAGCGAGGTCACGGTGGAAAAAATCGGCACCGGCTGGGCGTTGTGCGGCGTGGTCGATGGCGCGCCGTGCCAGTGGGGCATCCTCGGCCAGCGGCTCAAGCGTTTCGACTGACGCCGCAACCTATCAATCCAATAGCAAGGTAAGCAATGAACAAGAACGAGCTCGCGAAATTCGATGCGAAGAAGCTGATGAACAAGATGGGCCCCAAGGGCGCCGTCGTCGGCAAGCCCGGGGATGCGCCGGCAGCGGACCGCCGCGAACAACGCGAGCGCGACCGTGCGCTGGGGCTGGTGCCGTTCGCCGTCAAGCTCAATGGCGACCTGGTCAAGCAGCTGCAGGCGCAGAGCAAGGAGCAGGGCGTCGACCTGAACGAGCTGGTGGCGCAGTTGCTGCAAAAAGGCCTGGCCGCCTGAGTTTCAGGCTGGATACAAGGCGCCCAGGATGCGCGGACCGCGCGCGCCGGTGACCGCCGCCAGGTTGCCCGGTTCGCGGTTGGCGAAACGCCAGCCCAGCCAGGCGAAGGCCAGCGCCTCGACCCGGTTCGGCGCCACGCCCAGTTCCGCCGTCGAGGCCACTTTCACGCCGCCCAGCCCGGCGCCAATGGCGCGCAGCAGGGCGCCGTTGTAGGCGCCGCCGCCGCAGACGTACACCGCATCCGGCGTCACGCCTTCCTCGATGATCGCGCGCGCGATCGTCACCGCCGTCAATTGCACCAGGGTTGCCTGCACGTCGGCCGGCGCGAGATTGCCGAAGGGCGAGAGATTGGCATCGAGCCATGGCGCATGGAACAGGTCGCGTCCGGTGCTCTTGGGCGCCGGCTGGCGGAAATACGGTTCGTCGAGCAGGGCGTCCAGCAGCGGCTGGTGGACAGTGCCGGTCGCACCCCAGGCGCCATCCTCGTCATAGGCGCGCCCCAGGTGGCGCGCGATCCACAGGTCGAGCAAGACATTGCCCGGACCGGTATCGAAACCGGTCACGCGGCCGTCGCCATGCAGCACGCTGATATTGCCGATGCCGCCGATGTTGACCACCACGCGCGCCGTGCCCGGCTTGCCGAAGGCGGCCTCGTGGAAGGCCGGCACCAGCGGCGCGCCCTGGCCGCCGGCGGCGACGTCGCGGCTGCGGAAGTCGGCGATCACGTCGATGCCGGTCAGCTCGGCCAGCAGGGCCGGATTATTGGTCTGGCGCGTAAAACCCAGTTCGGGGCGGTGGCGGATGGTCTGGCCGTGGACGGCGACGGCGGCCACCGGGCCGGCGCTGGATGGCAGCAGTGCGCGCACGCAGTCGGCGTAGGCCAGGGCCAGGCCGTTGGCGGCCAGCGCCTCGCGCTCCAGTTCGTTGTCGCTGGCGGCCTGCAGGGCCATCAGTTCGCTGCGCAATGCGTCGGGGAAGGGCGTGAAGGCGGCGGCCACGGTCTGGATGGCGCCATTGCTGAAGTCGGCCAGCACGCCGTCGACGCCGTCGAGGCTGGTGCCGGACATCAGGCCGATGTAGAGGGAAGGTGTCTCGGTCATTGTTGTATCGGGTTCAGGTGCCTATAGAGGCCAGCAAGCATACAAAAGAAAACGCCCTCCGGCATCGAAATGCGAGGAGGGCGTTTTTTATACAGGACGGTGCGGCTTAGCGGGCTGCCATCGACGAGCCGCTTGGCGCCATCAGCGAGAAGCGGTGGTTCATCTCGGCGGCTGCCATGCGGAAGCGTGCCAGTTCGGCCTGGTTCAGCGGTTGCTGGGCCAGCGACTTGAACTTGTTCGGGTCCTTGGCCACGCCTGCGACGCGGAATTCATAGTGCAGGTGCGGGCCGGTCGACCAGCCGGTCGAGCCGACGTAGCCGATCACCTGGCCCTGGCTGATCTTGGCGCCCTTGCGCATGCCTGGCGCGATGCGGCTCATGTGGGCGTAGGCGGTGCTGTAGTTCGACCAGTGCTTCAGGACGACCATATTGCCGTAGCCATTGCCGTTGCCTGCGAAGTCGACGGTGGCATCGGCCACGGCGCGGATCGGGGTGCCGGTGGCGGCGGCGAAGTCGACGCCTTTATGCGCCTTGAACTTGCCCGAGATCGGGTGCACGCGCATCGAGAAGCCCGACGAGACGCGCGAGTATTGCAGTGGCGATTTGAGGAAGGCTTTCTTGAGCGACTTGCCGTCCAGCGAGTAGTAACCACCCTGCTTGGAGACCGGATCTTCGTACCACACCGACTGATAGCTGGTGCCGCGGTTGACGAATTCGCCGGCCAGGATGCGACCGGTCTTGATCAGTTCGCCGTCGAGCCAGAAGGTTTCGTACACGACATTGAAACGGTCGCCGCGCTTGACGTCGCTGCGGAAGTCGATATTGGTCGAGAACATCTCGATGATCTGGCCAACGATCGAATCCGGGATGCTGCCGCCGTCGACGTTGGCGTCGGTGGCCGCGTACAGCGAGCTGGTGATTTCGCGCGAACGCATCTCGATGCGGCGCTCGAGCTTGGCCGGCGCCTCGAGGGCGACGAATTCCTCGCCCTTGCGCTGCACGGTGATCGTGCGTGCTTCGCCGCTCTTGCCGTCGCTGACGGTGGCGCGCATCGACAGCAGCAGGCCGTTCTCGTCGGTCTCGGCCTGGATGCGCTTGCCGGTCTGGAGCGACAGCAGGCGCTTTGCGAGCTTGTCGGAGCGAACGAACTTTTGCGCTTGCGCGTCTTCGATGCCGAGGCGGGTGAAGAGCGAGCCGAGCGAATCGCCGCGGCGGATGCGTTCTTCGTGGATGAACTGCTGCTCGTCTTGCTGGAGCGCGGCGATCTGGTCGGCCAGGTTCGGCAGTTCCAGGTCTTGCGCAACAGAGGTGACGGGCAGGTCGGAGGGATCGGGAGCGATCGGTGCAACGCCCACGGCGCCAAAGGCGCACACGCTCAGGAAGACGGCGCCGGCGCTCAGGACGCGGGCTTTGCGGGTCTTCGGCAGCAGCGCTAGCAGGCTTTTACCAGTGATTTTCTGTATAGGGTTCATGCAATCAGTTAAAATTTGCGGCTGAACTTTCAAGGGCCATGTATTGCGTTTCCGAAAAAGTTTTCTCTAGGAAACGAAAACAGGATCGTGAATTATACCAAAAGAAGTGGTCCTACAACCGTTTTAGCCAATTTCCTACACGAATTTTATGACCTCAAATGCAGCTGGTGCTAGCACTCCGGCAACTTCCATTAATGCTTTGCCACTGACTGACAAGGTCCTTGAGTCCCTCGCGATCGCCAAGCGCGGCGTCGACGAACTGTTGATCGAAAGCGATTTTGCGCAAAAACTGGCGCGCTCGGAGCAGACCGGCAAGCCGCTGCGCATCAAGCTGGGCCTGGATCCGACGGCCCCGGACTTGCATCTCGGCCACACCGTCGTGCTGAATAAATTGCGTCAATTGCAAGACCTGGGTCACCAGGTGATCTTTTTGATCGGCGACTTCACTTCCATGATTGGCGACCCGTCGGGCCGCAACGCCACCCGTCCGCCGCTGACCCGCGAGCAGGTCGAGGAAAACGCGATGACGTATTTCCGCCAGGCCTCGCTGGTACTGGACGCCAGCCGCACGGAAATCCGCTACAACTCCGAATGGTGCGATCCTTTGGGCGCGCGCGGCATGATCCAGCTCGCCTCGCGCTACACCGTGGCCCGCATGATGGAGCGCGACGACTTTACCAAGCGCTACAAGAGTGGGACTCCGATCGCCGTGCATGAGTTCCTTTATCCGCTGATGCAGGGCTATGATTCGGTCGCTTTGCAGTCAGACCTTGAGCTGGGTGGAACGGACCAGAAATTCAACTTGCTGGTTGGCCGCGAGCTGCAGAAGGACTACGGCCAGGAGCCGCAGTGCATCCTGACCATGCCGCTGCTGGAAGGCCTGGACGGCGTCGACAAGATGTCCAAGTCCAAGAACAACTATATTGGCATCACCGAAGCGCCGAACAGCATGTTCGGCAAACTGATGAGCATCTCGGACGAGATGATGTGGAAGTACTTCAATCTGCTGTCGTTCCGCTCGCTCGACGACATCGCGCAATTGAAGGCGACGATCGACGGCGGCGCCAATCCGCGCGATGCGAAAGTGGCGCTGGGCAAGGAAATCGTCACGCGCTTCCACTCGGCCGCTGCGGCCGACGACGCGCTGGCCGACTTCGTCAACCGCTCCAAGGGCGGCATTCCGGACGACGTGCCGGAAGTGTCGCTGTCCGGCGCTCCGCTGGGCCTGCCGCAACTGCTGAAGGCCGCCGGCCTGTGCGCCTCGACCTCGGAAGCCATGCGCATGGTCGACCAGGGCGGCGTGCGCATCGACGGCGCCGTGGTCAGCGACAAGGGCCTGCAAGTGGCTGCCGGCGCCGTCGTGGTGCAAGTCGGCAAGCGCAAGTTCGCCCGCGTCACGCTCGCATGATTGGCCTGCTGCAACGCGTGAGCGAAGCGGCGGTGCGCGTCGACGGCCAGACCGTCGGCGCCATCGGGCCCGGCCTGATGGTGTTGGTGTGCGCCGAAAAGGGCGATACCGAACGCGAGGCCGACCTGCTGCTGACCAAGCTGCTGGGGTACCGCGTGTTTTCCGACGAGGCCGGCAAGATGAATCGCAGCGTGACGGACACTGGCGGCGGCCTGCTGCTGGTGCCGCAGTTCACCCTGGCGGCCGATACGAAATCGGGCACGCGTCCTTCGTTCTCGCCGGCCGCCGCGCCGGAAGACGGACGGCGCCTGTTCGAGCATGTCGTGCGCCAGGCGCGCGAGCGCCATGGCATTGTCGAGACCGGCGTATTTGGTGCCGACATGAAAGTGTCACTCATCAACGATGGCCCGGTCACATTCTGGCTGCGTATTGATCCCGTCGGGGCGGCGCGCTGAAACCCGCGCCTGGCGCCAAGGTCAAATTTAGTAGCCAGGGAGGTCATATGCGAATCTGGAGCGATTCATTCACCGATGGGGCCGACATCCCCGCCGCTTACGCGTTCGCGGTCAGCGATCCTGATGCCCACGTCAAGCTGTCGAGCAACCGCAATCCCCATATCGCCTGGGACGACGTGCCGGCCGGCACGCAGTCGCTGGTACTGATCTGCCACGATCCCGACGTGCCGTCCGAAGGCGGCGACGTCAACAAGGAAGGCCGTACCGTACCGGCCGCCTTGCCGCGCGTCGATTTTTTCCACTGGACGCTGGCCGACATCCCGGTCTGCCTCAAGTCGCTGGCCGAAGGCATGTTTTCCGACATGGTCACGCCGCATGGAAAGCCCGGTCCCGAAGTCGCCTTCACCGTCAAGAACGGCACCGAACACCAGCTGCGCCACGGCGTCAACGACTATACCGGCTGGTTCGCGGGCGACCCCGACATGGCGGGCGAGTTCTACGGCTATGACGGCCCGTGCCCGCCATGGAACGACGAGCGCGTGCACCATTATGTGTTTACGCTGTATGCGCTCGACATCCCGCGCCTGCCGCTGGAGGGGCGGTTCACAGGCCACGAGGCGCGCATGGCGATCCAGGGGCATATCCTGGACGAAGCGCGTATCTTCGGCACGTACTCGCTCAATCCGCGCATCGTGGCCGACCTGTCCAAATAAATCATTTCGCTGCCCCG
The DNA here is from genome assembly GCF_000315425.1 of Massilia timonae CCUG 45783. Classification (GTDB taxonomy): domain Bacteria; phylum Pseudomonadota; class Gammaproteobacteria; order Burkholderiales; family Burkholderiaceae_D; genus Telluria; species Telluria timonae. Next base: position 114,883 of record NZ_JH992924.1, read on the forward strand.
AGGTTCGGGTGCAAGAACCTCATGACCCAGAACGCAACGCCCGCGGGCGCCACCACCATCCTCCTGATCCGCCACGGCGAAACCGCCTGGAATGCCGAGCGCCGGCTGCAGGGCCATCTCGATATCGCACTCAATGCCGAAGGCGAGCGCCAGGCCGCGGCGCTCGGCGCGGCGCTGGCCGGCGAACGCATCGACCTGGTCGTGTCGAGCGACCTGGCGCGTGCGCGGCAGACGGCCGAGGCGATCGTGCGCGCCCGCGGCCCGCACGGGATCGATCGCCCGGGTCCGCAGCGCGACCCCCAGCTGCGCGAACGCTGCTACGGCGGCTTCGAAGGCTTGCTCTACAGCGAAATCGCGGCCCGCTTTCCGCTCGAGTTCGCCGCATGGCAGGCGCGCAACGTCGATGCGGTCCTGCCGCCAGGTAAGAATCAGGGTGAAACTTTCCGCAGCTTCTACGAGCGCGCCACGAAGGCGATCCTGGGCCATGCGGCGCGCCACCCCGGCCAGACCCTGGCGCTGGTGGCGCACGGCGGCGTGCTCGAGTGCGCCTACCGGGCGGCTCTCGGCCTGCCGCTGGAAACGCCGCGCGACTTCAAGGTGCACAACGCCAGCATCAACCGTTTCGTGGTCGAGCAGGGCTGCTTGACACTGGTCAGCTGGGGTGAAATTGGTCACTTGCGCCAGACGGCGCTGGACGACTTGCCCTGACAGCCAAGCGCGTAAAACAGGCGCGACAACGCCTGTTTCTTCGGCCTGCCAATATCGCACACGCAACAATCACATTAATTTTGCTGATAATTTGAGCAGCGCTTGGGGTAAAATAGCAGGTTCCCAAGAAACTTCTGAGTTTTTCTGCTGTGCAAATCGGTCCATATCACCTGCGTAATAACGTCTTTGTCGCCCCCATGGCCGGAGTGACGGACCGTCCGTTCCGGCAGCTGTGCAAGCAGCTCGGCGCGGGCTATGCGGTGTCCGAAATGGCGGCGTCGAACCCGCGCCTGTGGGCCAGCGAAAAGACCTCGCGCCGCATCGACCATGCGGGCGAGATGGAGCCGAAGGCGGTGCAGATCGCCGGCGCCGATCCTAAAGACCTCGCCGATTGCGCGAAGTTCAACGTCGAGCGCGGCGCTCAGATCATCGACATCAATATGGGTTGCCCGGTCAAGAAGGTGTGCAATAGCTGGTGCGGTTCGGCCCTGTTGCAGCACGAAGACCTGGTCGAGCGCATCCTGCACGCCGTGGTCGAGGCGGTCGACGTGCCGGTCACCCTGAAGTTCCGCACCGGCTGGGATCGCCAAAACAAGAACGCGCTGCGCATTGCGCGCCTGGCCGAGCAGGCCGGCATCCAGATGCTGACCCTGCACGGCCGCACCCGCGCCGACGGCTACAAGGGCGAGGCCGAATACGACACCATCCGCGCCGTGAAGCAGGCGGTGAGCATCCCGCTGGTGGCCAATGGCGACATCACGACGCCCGAGAAGGCGAAGTTCGTGCTCGACCATACCGGCGCCGATGCGGTCATGATCGGCCGCGCGGCCCAGGGCCGTCCCTGGATCTGCCGCGAGATCGACCACTACCTGCGCACCGGCGAACACCTGCCGGCGCCGCTGGTGGACGAAGTGCGCGAATTGATGAACGAGCACTTGCCGGCCCATTACGCCTTCTATGGCGAATACGTCGGCGTGCGCACCGCGCGCAAGCACATCGGCTGGTATGTACAAGACCTTCCGGGCGGCGAGGAATTCCGGCAGCGCATGAACTTGCTGGAATCGACGGCCGAGCAACTGGCGGCGGTCGATGAGTTTTTCAAATCGCAGCACAGGCATGGCGAGCGGTTACAATACCGCCCCTCGCATTCGGATGTCGACGCGATCGCGGCATAAGCACCAGGAATAAGCACCACACCACAAGAAGAACACGGGGACGCGCTGTGCGTGAGCGCAGCAATCATTAAACCAGGATGAAGCAGCAGAAGACATGAGCAAAGAAAGTATCCAGGAAGTCGTCCAGAAGAGTCTCGAAGATTATTTCAACGATCTGGGCGAACAAAAGCCGACCAACATCTACGACATGATGGTGTTGACCGTCGAAAAGCCCGTCCTCGAAGTCGTCATGTCGCGCGCCGACGGCAACCAGTCGCACGCCGCACAGATGCTGGGCATTAACCGGAACACTTTGCGCAAGAAACTGCAGGAGCACGGGCTGCTCTAAGCGTGACCCACGTGGCCGCGCACCGGGCGCGCGGCCATGACCGGATCCCCGATCCGCCTGCCCGCCGCCAGGAATTCTCAACCATAGGCCACACCATGATCAAACAAGCTCTCATTTCCGTATCCGACAAGACCGGCGTGCTCGATTTCGCGCGCGCGCTCTCTTCGCTCGGCGTCAACATCCTGTCCACCGGCGGCACCGCCAAGCTGCTGCAGGATAACGGCGTGCCGGTGACCGAAGTCGCCGACTACACCGGTTTCCCGGAAATGCTGGATGGCCGCGTCAAGACCCTGCACCCGAAAGTGCACGGCGGCATCCTGGCGCGCCGCGATTTTCCTGAGCACGTCGCCAAGCTGGAAGAGCACGGCATTCCGCAGATCGACATGGTCGTGGTCAACCTGTACCCGTTCCAGCAGACCGTCGCCAAGGAAGAGTGCTCGCTGGAAGATGCGATCGAGAACATCGACATCGGCGGCCCGACCATGCTGCGTTCGGCGGCCAAGAACCACCGCGACGTGGTCGTGATCGTCGACCCGCTTGACTATGGTGTGGTGCTGGCCGAGATGAAGGGCCAGGGCGAAGCCACCGGCCCGGTCAGCTATGAAACCAGGTTCCGCCTGGCCAAGAAAGTGTTCGCGCACACCGCGCAGTACGACGGCGCGATCACCAACTACCTGACCAGCCTGGGCGAAGACCGCGCGCACGCGACCCGTTCGAGCTTCCCGCAGACCCTGAACATGGGCTTCGAGAAAGTCCAGGACATGCGCTACGGCGAGAACCCGCACCAGGGCGCCGCCTTCTACCGTGACCTGGTCAGCGTCGACGGCGCACTGGCCAACTACACCCAGCTGCAGGGCAAGGAACTGTCGTACAACAATATCGCCGATGCCGATGCGGCCTGGGAATGCGTCAAGTCGCTGGGCGGTCTCGGCCAGCCGGCCGGCTGCGTGATCGTCAAGCACGCCAACCCGTGCGGCGTGGCGATCGGCACTGATGCGCTGGACGCTTACTCGCGCGCGCTGCAGACCGACCCGACCTCGGCCTTCGGCGGCATCATCGCCTTCAACGTCGAAGTCGACGGCACGGCGGCCGAAGCCCTGTCAAAACTGTTCGTCGAAGTGCTGATCGCGCCATCGTTCACCGCGGAAGCGCGCCAGATCATGGCGGCCAAGCAGAATGTGCGCCTGCTCGAGATCGCGCTGGGCGCCGGCCAGAACGCGTATGACGTCAAGCGCGTCGGCGGCGGCCTGCTGGTGCAGTCGCCGGATGCCAAGAACGTAGGCCTGGGCGAACTGCGCGTGGTCACCAAGAAGCACCCGACCCAGCAGCAGCTGCAGGACATGATGTTCGCCTGGCGCGTGGCCAAGTTCGTGAAATCGAACGCGATCGTGTTCTGCGCCAACGGCATGACCCTGGGCGTCGGCGCCGGCCAGATGAGCCGCATCGACTCGGCCCGCATCGCCTCGATCAAGGCCCAGAACGCCGGCCTGTCGCTCACCGGTTCGGCGGTGGCGTCGGATGCCTTCTTCCCGTTCCGCGACGGCCTGGACGTGGTCGTTGACGCCGGCGCGACCTGCGTGATCCACCCGGGCGGCTCGATGCGCGACCAGGAAGTGATCGATGCGGCCGACGAGCGCGGCGTGGTGATGCTGTACACCGGCACCCGTCACTTCCGTCACTGATCCGGTGACACGTCGGGCCGGCGGAACTTGCCGGCCCGATGCGATCAAACCGTGGTGAACCTGTGTTTTTGCACAGTATTTTTCCCACGAACACCCCCAGCCGGGGTAACATTCCATAATGATTATTCTCGGCATCGACCCGGGCCTGCGCACGACGGGGTTCGGCGTTATTGAAAAACACGGCGCCAAGCTGCGCTACGTCGCCTCGGGCACCATCAAGACCGGGCTGGAGGGCGCTTTGCCGCCGCGGCTCAAGGTCATCCTGCACGGCGTCAGCGAAATCATCGCCACCTACCGCCCGGCCTGTTCGGCCATCGAAAAAGTCTTCGTCAACGTGAACCCGCAATCGACCCTGCTGCTGGGCCAGGCGCGCGGCGCGGCGATCACGGCCCTGGTCAGCGCCGACCTCGACGTGGCCGAATACACGGCGGTGCAGGTGAAGCAGGCCGTGGTCGGCACCGGGAAGGCGGCCAAGCCGCAGGTGCAGGACATGGTCGCGCGCCTGCTCAAGCTGCCGGGCCTGCCGGGCACCGACGCCGCCGACGCCCTGGGCGTCGCCATCTGCCATGCTCACAGCATCGACACCTTGTCGCTACTGGGCACGCTGTCGCCCGATATGCAGGCGCTGCGCATGAAGAACAGCCGTCTCGTCTCTTAATTAGGAACCTTACCGATGATCGGTCGCCTCTCTGGAATCCTGCTCGAAAAAGCGCCGCCGCACGTGCTGGTCGATTGCAATGGCGTCGGCTATGAAGTCGACGTGCCGATGAGCACCTTTTATAACTTGCCGCATACCGGCGAAAAAGTCGTGCTGTTCACCCACCTGGTGGTGCGCGAGGATGCGCACCTGCTGTTCGGCTTCGGCTCCGCTTCCGAACGCGCGTTGTTTCGCCAGCTGATCAAGATCACCGGCATCGGCGCGCGCATGGCGCTGGCGATCCTGTCCGGCATGTCGGTGGCCGAATTGTCGCAGGCCGTCACGCTGCAGGAAACCGGCCGCCTGGTGAAGGTGCCGGGCATCGGCAAGAAGACGGCCGAACGCCTGCTGCTCGAACTGAAAGGCAAGCTGGGCGCCGACATCGGCATGGTCGCCGGCGCGGCGCGTGACGACGCGCAGGTGGACGTGCTCAATGCGCTGGCCGCGCTGGGGTATTCTGACAAGGAAGCGCTCCTCGCGATCAAGAACATGCCGGCCGGCTCGAGCGTCTCGGACGGCATCAAGTTCGCGCTGAAGGCGCTGTCCAAAGGCTGAGGAAGAATCTGAGCAATGAGCATCCAGACCGACAACTTCACCGAACACCGCGTGATCGACGCCGCGCCGGCCTCGCCCAACGAAGAGGCGATCGAACGCGCCTTGCGTCCGAAGCAGCTGGACGAATACGTCGGCCAGGAAAAGATCCGCGATCAGCTCGAGATCTTCATCCACGCGGCGCGCAAGCGGCGCGAGGCGCTCGACCACACCCTGCTGTTCGGTCCGCCGGGCCTGGGTAAAACGACGCTGGCCCACATCATCGCGCGCGAGATGGGCGTCAACCTGCGCCAGACCTCGGGCCCGGTGCTCGAGCGTCCCGGCGACCTGGCGGCGCTGCTCACGAATCTCGAGCCGAACGACGTGCTGTTCATCGACGAGATCCACCGGTTGTCGCCGGTGGTCGAGGAGATTTTGTATCCGGCGCTCGAGGACTACCAGATCGACATCATGATCGGCGAGGGTCCGGCCGCGCGCTCGGTCAAGCTCGACCTGCAGCCGTTCACCCTGGTCGGCGCCACCACCCGCGCCGGCATGCTGACCAATCCGCTGCGCGACCGCTTCGGCATCGTGGCGCGCCTCGAGTTCTACAACGTCGACGAGCTGACCAAGATCGTGGCGCGCAGCGCCGCATTGCTGGAAGCCCCGATCGACGAGGACGGCGCGCGCGAAGTCGCCAAGCGCGCGCGCGGCACGCCGCGTATCGCCAACCGCCTGCTGCGCCGCGTGCGCGACTACGCCGAAGTGAAGGGCAATGGCGAGATCACGCGCGAGATGGCCGACCGCGCGCTCAAGATGCTCGACGTCGACACCGTCGGCTTCGACGTCATGGACCGCAAGCTGCTGGAGGCGGTGCTGTTCAAGTTCGCCGGCGGCCCGGTGGGCATCGGCAACCTGGCGGCGGCAATCGGCGAGGCCGCCGACACCATCGAGGACGTGCTCGAACCGTATCTGATCCAGCAGGGCTATCTGCAGCGCACCCCGCGCGGACGCATCGCCACGCCGCTGGCCTACCAGCACTTCGGCGTCACCGCGCCGCGCATCAGCCCGACGGGCGATTTGTGGGATAACTTGCCTCCCGGCTGAATCGCGCGCTCAGGGTCCCGGCGCGGGATGACGGCGCCGCCGCTGCAACAGCGCGGCGAGGAGGGGCGCCGGCCGGTAGACGAGCTTCAGGTACAGCAGCACGCTCAAGCCGATGACGGCGCCGGCCAGCCACAATACCGCGGGCGAGCTGCCGCGCCACAGCAGTGCGGCACTGGCGACCGTCGGCACGCCCAGCAGGATCGCGGCCGCCGTGCGCAGCAAGGCCGAGCGCAGGCGCTGGCCCGCCATGCCGATCATGATGAAACCGCTCGAGGCCAGCACCACGCAGGCCAGCGCCGCGCCGGCCCGGCCCGTATCCGGGGGCATGCCGCCGACGCGGATCAGTATGGCGGGTGCGATGAGCACCAGCACGCCGGCCACCAGGCTGGCGAGTCGAAGAAAGATCATGGCACATCCTTGCAGGGTGAAGAGACGACAAACGTCGGTTCATGGATAGCCATACGAAAAACATGCTGCCTGTCCGGCAGTGGAACCAAGATGGCACACAAGAAAAAATACTTGTCGTAATTGTTTCTTCGTGCGCGACGCCTTGTCACATCCCGGTCGCCGATCGCACGGTATTTCCGCGCGCATGCGCGGCGATCCGCGCCGCGTCGCGCATCGCAGACAGCGCTCGGACGGGTGGGCGAGGCGGATGAAGTGGGGCGCGTGATCGCCAGCCTGCCGGGTCCGGAACTGGCCTGGGTCAATGCCGAGTCGATCGAGGTCGGCGGCGGCTACCAAGTCTGAGTGGAAGGAAGCGCGATGCGATCCGGATGGCAGCATCCGGAACTGGGCGGATGACATTTGTCAGCCAGGATTGATGGCAAGCGATTCTGTCGGGCCGGCGGCGGCACCGACATACTGGTTTCACACCAACTCGTGAGGAAACCATGCCCATCCCCGTCCTGAAAACCTTATTCGTCGCCACCTGCGTCGCCCTGTCCGGCACGACCCTGGCCGCCGCCACCCTGGTCCAGGACGTGCGCGTCTTCGACGGCAAGGCCGTGCACGAACGCCGTTCGGTGCTGTTCGACGGCGGCGTCATCGTCGACGCCGACTTCCGCGGCGCGCCGCCCGCGGGCAGCCGCATCGTCGGCGGCGCCGGCCGCACCCTGCTGCCGGGCCTGATCGACGCCCATACCCACGCGTTCAGGCAGCTCGACCTGCCGCTGCTGTTCGGCGTCACCACGCAGGTCGACATGTTCACCGCCGTGCCGCTGATGCAGGAGGTGAAGGGCAGCATGGCGGCCGGCCGCAATGCGGGGCGGGCCGACATGTTCTCGGCCGGCACCCTGGCCACCGCCCCGAACGGGCACGGCACCCAGTACGGCCTGCCCATCCCGACCCTGAGCCGGCCGGAGCAGGCGCGCGACTTCGTCGACGCGCGCATCGCCGAAGGCTCCGACTTCATCAAGATCGTGCTCGAAGCCGGCGGGCAGGGCACGAGCAGGATGAATTCGCTCGACCTGGCGACCGCCAGGGCGCTGATCGAGGCCGCCCACCTGCGCGGCAAGCTGGCCGTGGTCCACGTCAGCAACGAGCGCGATGCGCGCGCCGCGCTGGAGGCCGGCGCCGACGGCCTGGTGCACCTGTTCCTGGGCGCCACGCCCGATCGGCAGGCTGTCGACGGCCTGGCCCGGCTGGCCAGGACCAGGGGCGCCTTCGTGATCCCGACCTTCGCGGTCCTGGAAAGCATGGCCGGCGTGCGCGGCGACGACCTGCTCGCCGACGCCCGGCTGGCGGCGCTGGTCGACCGCGAAGGCGCCGCCACGCTCAAGGCGCGCTACGGCGCGCAGGCGCGGCCGCAGGCGCTGGCGGCGCCGAAAGCCGTCACCGCCGCATTGCGCAAGGCCGGCGTGCCGATCCTGGCTGGGACCGATGCGGGCAACGCCGGCACCCTGTACGGCATCAGCATGCACCGCGAACTGGCGGCGCTGGTCGAGGCCGGCCTGAGTCCGGCCGAGGCGCTGGCCGCCGCCACCAGCGCCCCGGCCGCGGCCTTCAGGCTGGGCCGGCGCGGCTGCATCGCCAGGGGCTGCAAGGCCGACCTGCTGCTGGTCGAGGGCAATCCCGCGGCCGACGTCCGGGCCACGCGCCACATCGTCGAGGTGTGGAAGGATGGCCAGAGCGCCAATCCCCTGCGCGATGCGCGGCGCCAGCGGGTGGCGCAGGAAAGCGGCGGCGCCACCCGCCAGGCGCTGCCGCCGGATGGCCGCATCAGCGACTTCAGCGCCAGCCGCCTGGGCAGCCCGTTCGGCAGCGGCTGGCTGCCGTCGACCGACCAGTTCGCGGGCGGCAAGTCGACCGTCAAGCTCGACGTGCTGGCGCCGCTGCCCGACGGGCAGGTGCCGTTGGCGGTGCGCGCCACGGTCGCGCCGGGCCTGCCGTTCGCCTGGTCCAGCGTGGCCTTCATGCCCGGCGCCCAGCCGATGCAGCCGGCCGACCTGAGCGCGGCGAAGATCCTGCGCTTCAAGGTGCGCGGCGACGGCAAGACCTATCAGGTGATGCTGATGGGCGCCGGCAGCCAGCGGCCGAGCATGGTGCCCTTCGTGGCCAAGGGGGAATGGGAAGAAGTGAGCGTGCCCTTGTCGGCCTTCGCCGGCATCGATCCGGCCGCCGTCGCCATGCTAGCATTCAGTGCCGGACCGCAACCGGGCGACTACCGCTTCGAACTCGCCGACGTGCGCCTGCTGGAACAATGAGAACGACGGAGCCCACCATGATGACGACCCTCAGGAAAGCGCTGGCACGGCCCTGGATTCCGCCCGCATACGGCAGGCTGCAATACGTCTGGCTCCTGTCGCTGGGCTATCTGTTCTGGAAGTTCGCCTACGTGACGCCGACGGCGCCCGAACTGGCGCTGCTGGTGCTGACCCTGGCGATCTTCATTCCGCTGTATTGCGCCAGCTTCTGGGCGCGCGGCTGGCAGGTCGCCGCCTGCGTGGTGGCCGGCTGCGTGCTCGGCACGGCATGGGCGCGCTGGAACCCGGGCGCCGCATCGTTCTTCATCTTCGCCTGCGCCATGTGCGCCCGCATCCCGGGCCTGGGCCGCGCCGTCGGCGCCATGCTGGGCGTGATCGCCTGCGGCGCCGCGGCGTCGTTCCTGGCCGGACCGATGCAACTGATCCTCCTGATGCCGATCCTGATGGCCGGCCTGCCGGTCGGGCTGTCCTGCATCATGGATGCGCGCCAGCGCAGCGCGCGGGAGCAGCTCATGCGCAAGCAGGAAGAAGTGGAGCACATGGCGCGCATCGCCGAGCGCGAACGCATCTCGCGCGACCTGCACGACCTGCTCGGCCATTCGCTGTCGCTGATCGCCCTCAAGGCCGAACTGGCGCGCAAGCTGGCCGGCCGCGACGACGCCGCCTGCGCGCGCGAAATCGCCGACATCGAAGCCAGCGCGCGCACCGCCCTGGCCGAGGTGCGCACGGCCGTCACCGGCTACCGCGAGAGCGGCCTGGCCCAGGCCCTGGCCAGCGCCCGCGCCAGCCTGCAGGCGGCCGACGTGGCGCTCGACGAACGGGTCGAGCGCATCGAGCTGGCCCCGGCCGCCGAGCACGTGCTGGCGCTGGCGGTGCGCGAAGCGGTGACGAACATCGTGCGCCACGCCCGGGCGTCGCGCTGCACGCTGTCGCTGAGCCGCGAAGCCGGCCACGCCGTGCTGCGCGTGCACGACGACGGCCGCCTGCGCGATACCGATGAGTTAAGGCATGGCAACGGGCTGGCCGGCATGCAGGAGCGGGTGGCGGCGCTCGGCGGGCGCTTGAAACTGGCGGCCGGCGACGGCCTGGCGCTCGAGCTGCAGGTGCCGGCATGATCCGCGTCCTGATCGCCGAAGACCAGAAGCTGGTGCTGGGGGCCCTGAGCGCGCTGCTGCGGCTGGAGCCGGACATCGAGGTGGTGGCCGGCGCGCTCGATGGCCGCGAGGCGCTGGCCCTGTGCGAGCGCCTCGTTCCCGACATCGTGCTGACCGATATCGAGATGCCGCACATGACCGGCATCGAACTGGCGCAGGCGCTGTCGTCGAGAAAGCTGGCGTGCCGCGTGGTGGTGGTGACGACCTTCGCCCGCAGCGGCTACCTGCGGCGCGCGATGGAGGCGGGCGTGCGCGGCTACCTGCTCAAGGATGCGCCGGTCGAGGCGCTGGCCGCCGCCATCCGCGTCGTGCATGGCGGCGGGCGCGCGATCGCGCCCGAGCTGGCCTTGGAAAGCTGGAACGGCGGCAGCGACCCGCTGACCGAGCGCGAACGGCAAGTGCTGCGCCTGGCGGGAGAAGGGCGCTCGAGCGTCGAGATCGCGCGCCAGGTCCACCTGTCGGAGGGGACGGTGCGCAACTATCTGTCGGAGGCGATCAGCAAGCTGGGCGCCGGGAATCGCGTGGAAGCGTACCGGATGGCGCGCGATGCGGGTTGGCTATGACGGCTGGCTATGATGGCTGCGTGAAGCGGCGTTCGCGCTGGCCGTTGCGCCGTAGCGGGACCCATTGCATAGGCTTGGGTGCACGCCGGGAAGGCGTCCTGGGCACGATCGGCTGCTGCGGCACATGGGTCAGCGGATAGATGAAGCTGAGGTACAGCAGGATCGTCAGCGTCAAGAGGAAGGTGCACAGCCAGACCATCAGCATATTGCTGGCATGCCAGATCACGATGCCGCTGGCGCCGAAGGGCATCATCAGGAGCAGGGCGGCGAACGAGCGCAGCATGGCGTCGCGGTTCATGCGGTGGCCGGCCATCGCGACCAGGAAGAAGCCGCCCGAGCCGAGCGCCACGCCGGCCAGCACGATATACGGCTCGATCCAGTCCGGGATGCCGTGCGCGGTCGAGGCCAGCAAGGCGGCCGGCAACAGGATGCCGAACACGCCGCCAGCCAGGCTGAGCAGGCGAATCACGCGCATGGCCCGTCCGCGGAAGACGGGTCGTGCGGCACGTGCTACGGAAGTTGGTTTCATGGCGCCTCGAAGGTGGGCAGGAAGTAACGTCCGGCAACACGTCGCGGTTGACGCGAGGTTGACACGATCTTGACGTCAGCATAGCCGACATTGCCTGGCGCGTGAACCAGGCGTGTTCTAGTGACCCACGCTCTTCGAAAACAGGTTGATGACCAGCACGCCGGCGATGATCAGGGCCAGGCCGGCGATCGCCGCCAGGTCCAGGCTTTGCCGGAAATACAACCAGCTGACCAGGGAGATGAGCACGATGCCGACACCGGACCAGATCGCATAGGCGATGCCGGTAGGCAGCACGCGCAGGCTGAAGGTGAGCAGGTAGAACGACAGGGCGTAGCAGCCGACCGTGATCAGGCTCGGCAGCGGGCGGGTAAAACTGTCGGAGGCCTTGAGGGCGGTGGTGCCGATCACTTCGGCGACGATGGCAAAGCCAAGGAAGATATAGGCTTGATTCAGGGTCATCAGGAAGAAAAACGGCCCGTCGCCGGGCCGCGTTGGGGTTTATTGTTCGCGCTGCCAGGTCTGGGTGCGGCCGAACATCGGGGCGCCGACATAGCCGCGCACTTCGAGCTTGCTGCCGTTGTCGGCCAGGCTGGCCTTGCTCTTGTAGGTCTTGCCGTTGGACGGATCGAGGATCTGGCCGCCGGTGTATTCGTTGCCTTCTTTCTTGAGGCCGGAGAGGATCGTCATGCCGATGATCGGCTGGTCCTTGCGCGCGTCGCTGCACTTGACGCACTTGGGATTCTGGTCCTGGTCCACCGGGCGGAACAGTTTCTCGATCTTGCCGGTCAGGACGCCGCCTTCTTCGGTGATGCGCACCAGCGCCTTCGGCTTGCCGGTTTCGTCATCGATGGTTTTCCAGGTGCCGACCGGCGAGGCGCTCTGCGCGAGGGCGGCGGTGGGCAGGGCGAGCATGGCGGCGGCGATCAGGCCGACGTGCATCAGGTGGCGCATGGTAGGTCTCCAGTATTGTTGTTGGTACGGCAGAGTGTAGCAAAGTCGCCTGGAGACAGGACGGCCTGAAATCAGAGGATTCCCTCCAAAACTACGGCGCGTTGCGCACGTCTTCCGGCGTGACCTGGTGGCGCCGCTCGGCCGGGCGGGTCAGCACCCGCATCGTCACTTCCAGCGGCACGCCGAGCTCGGCGAGCTGGCGCGCGGCGCTGGTGCGCTGGTCGATGGACGCCTCGTGAATCACGGCGTCGATGCGCAGGGAGGTCTTGTAGTCGCTTCGTCGGTCCATGGGCAGATCGTATCATGTATTTATTAGATGCCATTTCTCATGAAACGGTGCTCGATTGCGAGGCCAATCTATTTTTTTTCGATGCAAATTTCCCTCTAATTAATGTATCTTGTGGCATCTTTACCAAAGGTAAATCTTCAACCTCTCCCACGCGACAAGGACTTTGCATGAACGATCTGGTAACCGCCATCAATGGCATCATCTGGAGCCCCGCGCTGATCGCGCTGTGCCTGGGCGTGGGGCTGTATTTTTCGCTCCGGTCACGATTCCTGCAGGTGCGCCATGTGCGGGAGATGACCCGCCTGATGCTTGAAGGAAAAAGCTCGGAGCAGGGCGTGTCCTCCTTCCAGGCACTGACGATGACGCTCGCCGGCCGGGTCGGCACCGGCAACATCGCCGGCGTGGCCACCGCCATCACCTTCGGCGGTCCTGGCGCGGTGTTCTGGATGTGGGTGGTAGCCTTCCTGGGCGCCAGCTCGGCCTTCGTCGAGTCGACGCTGGGCCAGGTCTACAAGGAGCAGATCGGCAAGCAGTACCGCGGCGGTCCCGCCTTCTATATCGAAAAGGGCCTGGGCATCAAATGGTATGCCTGGACCTTCGCGATCGCGACGGTGTTCGCCACCGGCCTGCTGCTGCCCGGCGTGCAGGCCAACTCGATCGCCGAGGGGCTGAAGACGGCCGTCGGCATCGATCCGAACGTCACCGCCGCCGTCCTGGCCATTGCGCTGGCCTTCATCATTTTCGGCGGCGTCAAGCGCATCGCGACCTTCGCCGAGCTGGTGGTGCCTTTCATGGCGCTGGGCTATATCGTGGTTGCCTGCGTCATCGTGTTCCTGCACATTGAACAGTTGCCGGCGGTAATCTCGCTGATCGTCAGCTCCGCCTTCGGCCTTGACGCCGGCTTTGGCGCCATCATCGGCATGGCCATCATGTGGGGCGTCAAGCGCGGCGTGTACTCGAACGAGGCAGGCCAGGGCACCGGCCCGCACGCCTCATCCGCCGCCGAAGTCAGCCATCCGGCCAAGCAGGGCCTGGTGCAGGGCTTCTCGGTCTACATCGACACCCTGTTCGTGTGCTCGGCCACCGCCTTCATGCTCCTGATTACCGGCCAGTACAACGTCGAGGCGCCGGACGGCACCCAGATGTTCGTCGGCGTGCAGGGCGTGGCGGCCGGCCCCGGCTACGTGCAGACCGCGCTCGAGAACGTGATGCCGGGCTTCGGCGCGCTGTTCGTGGCGATCGCGCTACTGTTCTTCGCCTTCACCACGATCGTCGCCTATTACTATATCGCCGAGACCAATATCGCCTACATGGACCGCCATGCGCGCCATCCGTGGCTGAATTTCGCGCTCAAGATCGCGATCGTGGCCGCTACCGTCTACGGCGCTGTCAAGACCGCCGATGTCGCCTGGGCGCTGGGCGACATGGGCGTAGGCCTGATGGCCTGGTTGAACATCGTGGCGATCGTCCTGCTGCGCAACGTCGCTTTCAAGTGCCTGCGCGACTACGAAGCGCAGAAGAAAGCCGGCAAGGATCCGGTCTTCGATCCGGTCGCGCTCGGCATCAAGAACGCCGACTATTGGGTGCAGCGTAACGCCGCGTCGCCCACGCAGCAAGATAGCGTGCGCCTCGACACGCCGGTAAAGTAAGACGCTATTCGCGCAGCGCCTGCGCCGGCCGCAGGCGCATCGCCGCCAGCGCGTGGCGCAGGGTGGCCGCCAGCGTCACCGCGCAGGCCAGCAGCAGTCCCAGCGCCAGCGTCCAGCCGCCGATCGGCGCCCGGGTGGCGAAACCTGTCAGGTAGTGCTCGATCGCGATCCAGGCCAGCGGCAGGCCGAGGGCGGCCCCGCCCGCCACGAGCAGGCCGATGTCGCGCGCCACCAGCCGGCCAATCGCGCCGCGGCTGGCGCCATACAGCTTGCGCAGCACGATCTCCTTTTCCCGCCGTTGCACGGTGTAGGCGGCCAGCACATAGATGCCGAAGGCCGCGATGGCGCTGGCGATGGCGCTCGACGCGGCCAGCAATTGCGACAGGCGCAGGTCGTCGGCGTAGAACAGGTCCGTGGCCACCTTCTGCATGCGCATGACGCCCAGGGTCTCGTTCGGGAAGTGGCGCGGCCACAGCGCCTCGATGGCGCGCGCGGTCGCATCGGGGTTGGCGCGGGTGCGCACCGTGAACATGCCGACCCGGTCGTTCAGGACGTAGGCGGCCGGCGCTTGCTCGTCGCGCGCCGAGCGGTGGCGGATGTCGGGGGCGACGCCGACGATGCGCACCGCGTCCCGGCCTGCTCCGGGCCTGAGAAGCGTCTTGCCGATCGCGTCGTGCGGGCTGGCGAAGCCCAGCCGGCGCGCGGCGCTGGCATTGATCACGACCCGGTCGGGCTGCTTCGGCTGGTCGAGCGCCGCATCGAACAGGCGTCCCGCCAGCGGCTTGACGCCGAACACGTCGAAGAATTCCGGGCTGACCGCATAGTTTTGCAGGTCGATCACCGCGCCGCCCTCGCGCCGCAGGCTGGTGATGTTGTGCCCGACGCTGAACGGCATATGCGACAGGGCCACGCCGGCCACGTCGGGCAGGCGCGCGATTTCGTCGCGCAGGGCCCGGATGCGCGCGTCGCGCGCGTCGTTAATGGCCGGGAACATCAGTAGCGGCGCCATGTCGAAACCGGGATCGAGCGCGCTGGCATGCCGCGTCTGCCAGCTCACCGCCAGCGTCGTGGCCGTCAAACCCATGGCGGTCGCCAGCTGCACGACGGTCAGCACGCGCCGCAGCCACAGGCCGCGCGCGGTCTCGCTGGCGCCGCGTCCGGCCAGCGCGGCGCCGGGGCGCACGCGCAGCGCCGACCAGGTCGGGTACGCGCCCGCGGCCAGGCCGAGCAGCAGCCCGAGCGCCAGCGTGGCGGCCAGCGCGACAGGGCTGAACATGGCATCGAACTCGCGCTGCACCAGGTCGGAAAACGCCGGCAGCAGCAGCCAGGCCAGCAACAGCCCGAGCAGGGTGGCGAGCAGGCAGATCAACACCGACTCGGCCAGGAACTGGCGCGCCACCGCCGGCGCCGATGCGCCCAGCACCTTGCGCATCGCGATCTCGCGCTGGCGCGCGAGCGTGCGCACGGTGGCCAGGTTGACGTAATTGGTCGCCGCCAGCAGCAGGATCAGGCCGGCCACCACGGCCAGGCCCAGCATGCCCTGGCGGTTGCCGTGCTCGATCATCGCGCCATCCACGTCGGGCGCCAGGTAGGCATCCGCGAGCGGGTCGAGCCGGTAGTCGATCAGGTCGCGCCCGCCCAGGGCCGCCACCTGTTCGGCGAAATTGCGCCGCACCAGGGACGACTCGCGCAGCTGGCGCCGGATGTTGTCGAGCACGCGCTCCGGATCGGCGCCGTCCAGCAGTTTCACATAGACGGCGCCGCCGCTGAAGCCCCATGAAGTCTCCAGTTCGCGGCGCACTTCGGCGGGAAGGAAGGGCCCGTCGAAGCCGGCCAGCGCCTCGTACGGCGTCGTCGTGGCCGCGGGCTGGTCTTCCAGCACCGCCGCCACGGTATAGGTGGCGCCGTCTCCCTGCAGCGTGGCGCCGATCGCGTCGATGCGGCCGAACAGCTTGAGCGCCGTGGCGCGGCTCAGCGCCAGCGCCCCGGGCCTGGCGAGCGCGGCCTGCAGGTCGCCGGCTAGCACCCTTGGCGAGAAGATCTGCTGGAAGGCCGGATCGACCAGGGTCAGCCTGAAAGCCTTGACCTGGTTGCCGACCCGCGCATCCAGGGGGCGCGACACGAAGGCCGTGGCGAGCACCGGCTGGCCGCTGGCCAGCGCGGCGTCGCGCGCGGGCAGGCTCGCCATGGGATCCCATTTGGTCCCGAGCAGCTCCAGGTTCCAGCGTTGCAGCAGCCGGAATACCTGTTCATGCTGCGGCACGTGGCGGTCGTACGAGAACGCGTGGCGCACCAGGCCAAGCAGCAGGAAGCAGGCGGCGATGCCGGTCGCCAGCCCGAGGATCACGACCGCCGAATACGAGCGGTCCTTGGCCAGCAGTCGCCAGCCGATACGAAAGTCGCGCAGCAGCATATCGGTCTCCTCACGCCGCCTGCAGCGCGTCGACCACGATGCGCCCGTCGAGCAGGCGCACCGTGCGCGAGGCCTGGGCCGCATGCGCGGGCGAGTGGGTGACCATCACCACCGTCGTGCCCTCGGCATTGATGGTGCGCAGCAGGCGCATCACCTCGTCGCCGTGGGCGGTGTCGAGATTGCCGGTCGGTTCGTCGGCCAGCAGCACGGCCGGCCCGGCCACCAGCGCGCGCGCGATCGCCACCCGCTGCTGCTGGCCGCCCGAGAGCTGCGACGGCCGGTGCTTGCTGCGGTGGGCCACGCCCAGGCGTTCCAGCATGGCCTGCACGCGGCGCCGGCGCTCGGCGCCCGGCACGCCGGTGTATTCGAGCGCCAGTTCGACGTTCTCGAACACGCTCAATTCCTCGATCAGGTTGAAGCTCTGGAAGATGAAGCCGACCATGCCGCGCCGCAGCCCGTTCAGGCGCGCCTCGCTCCAGCCGCTGACGTCATGGCCGTCGAACAGGAAGGCGCCCGAGGTCGGCACGTCGAGCAGGCCGAGCACCCCGAGCAGGGTCGACTTGCCGCAGCCGGAAGGGCCGGTGATGGCGACGTATTCGCCGGCGCCGATCTCGAGGTCGATGCGGTCGAGGGCCGTGGTCCGGACTTCGCCGGCCACGTGGATCTTGCTGACGCCTGAAAGTTTGAGCATAAGGAGTTTCCTGTTGAGATATCGATGATAAACCTGGTTCAATCGGTGAGCCGCAGCAGCCTGGCCTCGCCGAAGCCCGCATAACCGGACACGATGATCCGGTCGCCCGCGGCCAGGCCATGCAGCACCTCGACCTGGGTGTTGTTGCGCCGTCCCAGCTTCACCGCGCGCCGCTCGGCGTGGCTGGCGCCGGCGGCCAGCGCGAAGACCCAGGCGCCGCCGCCGTCGTTGGCGAAGGCGCCGTTCGGCAGCAGCAGGGCCCGGGCCGACTGGCCGAGCGTGAGTTGCACGTCCATGCCTTGCCCGGGGCTGATCACCTCCGGCTGGCGCCCGGTAAACACCAGTTCGACGCTGAAGCGGCCTTCCTTGATCTGGGGGTAGACGGTGCTGACCCGCAGCGCATGGGTCTTGCCGTCCTGGATGACGCGCCCTTCGCGGCCGGGCGTGACCCGGTTCAGGTAGAACTCGTCGACCTGGGCGCTGAGCCTGAAGCGGTCCGGATCGTCGATGCGGCCGATGGCCTGGTCCTGGCGCACGGCCTGGCCGACCAGCAGCCGGAAGTCGGTCAGCACGCCGTCGCTCGGCGCGCGCACCGCCAGCGCATCGACCGTGGCCGCCACCAGGTCGAGGCCCGAGGCCAGGCCGCGGATCGCCTGGTCCATCTGCGCCAGCGCGCGCCCGCGCACGTCCTGTTCGCGCGCCATGCCGCGTCCTTCCTCGTCCAGCGCGCGGCGCGCCCGCGCCAGCCTGTCGCCCGATTCCTCCAGCGCCACCGCCGAGATGAAGCCGGCGCGCGCCAGCCGCAGGTTGCGGGCATGCTGCTTGTCGGCCTGGTCGAGCGCGAAGGCGAGGTCGTTCAGGCGCCGCTGGTGGTCGGTGCGCACCGCTTCCTGCGCCACCTGCAGGTTGGCCAGGTTCGAGATCTGCTGCGCGTGTTCCGCCTGGCGCGCCAGCAGTTCCAGGTTGCGCTGCGGGTTCGACAGGCGAAACAGCAGCTCGCCTTTCTTCACCATCTGCCCGTCGCGGGCGAACACTTCCTCGACGCGGCCCGATTCGACCGCGTCGAGCATGACCGAATTGAGCGGCTCGGCCAGCGCACGCACGACGATCTCGTCGCGGAAGGTGCCGGCTTCGACCGTGGCGATGCGCAGGTCGCGCGTCTCGACCGCGAGGCCGCGCGGCAGCCACTGCCACAGCAGCAGGGCGCCGGCGGCGAGAACGGCGAACGACAGCGCGAGGCGCATGGCGCGGCGGCCGCGCCGTGGCGGCAACTGCATGTCCATGGCGGCGCCGGTGACGGCGGGTGGGGGTATCTGGTCCATGCCGGCATCGTTTGCAAGCGCCGTGCCAGGCGCTTTTGCGGGCCGCTGGAGATTTTTTCGCGCCCACCTGTCCGGTTCCGGACAGGTGGGGTGTGCGCTTGCGGACAGGTGCGCGGGGACGGCCGCACGGCGCCATTGCGCGCTGCTAGAATGCCTGCTGACCTGTTTTCCCGCACCTCCATGAGCCAATCCGCCGCGCGCATCCTGATCCTCGACGACGACCCCGACGTCGCCTGCGCCGCGCAGATGCTGCTGCGGCGGCGCCACGGCGCGGTGGCGACGCTCGGCGATCCGGCGCGGCTCGCGTCCGTGCTGGAGGCCGGCGTGCCGGACGTGGTCCTGCTCGACCTGAACTTCACGCCGGGCCGCATCGACGGCGCCGAGGGCCTGGCGGTGCTTGACCGCCTGCGCGCCATGGCCGCCGCGCCGGCCGTGATCGTCCTGACCGCCTATGCCGACGTGCCGCTGGCGGTGGAAGCGCTCAAGCGCGGCGCCGGCGACTTCATCACCAAGCCCTGGGACAATGCGCGCCTGCTGGCGGCGGTCGACGCCGCGCTGGCGCGCCGCGGCGCCAGGGGCGCCGGCGTCGACGCCGCCCTGATGGGCGATTCGCCGGCCATGCAGGGCGTCAAGGCGATGATCGCCAGCGTGGCGCCGACCATGGCCAACGTGATGGTGCTGGGCGAGAACGGCGTCGGCAAGGAACTGGTGGCGCGCGCCATCCACGCGGCGTCCAGCCGCGCGCACGGCGCCTTCCTGGCGGTCGACATGGGCGCCTTGCCGGAGGCGACCTTCGAGAGCGAGATGTTCGGCCACCGGCGCGGCGCCTTCACCGACGCCAGGTCCGACCGCGCGGGCCGTTTCCAGGCCGCCCACGGCGGCACGCTGTTTCTCGACGAGGTCGGCAACATGCCGCTGGGCGCCCAGGCCAAGCTGCTGACGGCGCTGGAGCGGCGCCAGGTGACGCCGGTCGGCGCCGACCGCGCCGAGCCGGTCGACGTGCGCATCGTCAGCGCCACCAATCTCGACGAGGCGAGCCTGTTCGATGCGGCGGTGTTCCGCACCGACCTGCTGTTCCGGTTGAACACGATCGTGATCCGCGTGCCGCCGCTGCGCGAACGGCGGGGCGATATCCCGGCGCTGCTGCACCACTACCTGTCGCTGTACGAAAGCCAGTATGGCCGGCCGGTGCGCGAGCTGGCGCCGGGCGCGCTCGAGCGCTTGTGCGCCTGGGACTGGCCGGGCAATGTGCGGGCGCTGCGCCACGCCTGCGAACGCGCGGTCATCCTCGGCAACCGTCCCGACTACCATGTCGACGATTTCGGCCTGGCGTCGCCGCCGCCGCCGGTAGCGGCGTGCGCGCCGGCAGGGGAAGAATTCAAGCTCGGCGCGCTGGAGCGCGAGACCATCGCGGCCGCCATGGAGCAGGCCAGGGGCAACATCAGCCTGGCAGCGCGCCTGCTGGGCCTGAGCCGCGCCGCGCTGTACCGCAAGCTGGGCAAGCATGGGATCTAGGGCCGGCATCTGGATTGCCCTGGCCGGCATGCTGGCGCTGGCGTTCGGCGCGGGCGTGCTGCGCGATTCGCCGCGCCTGCAGGTGACGTGCGCGCTGGCGGCCTTGCCGCTGCTGGCGTTGCTGTGGTGGTGCGTGGAGCATCTGGCCCGGGCGCGCCCGGCGCCGCCCGTCGTGCCGGAGGCCGGCATCGATCAGCGCGCGCTGCTCGACAGCGCGCTGGCCTTCGAGGCGCGGCTCGAGCATGCGCCGATCGCCTTGTTCTCCATCGACGCCGCCGACAGCGTGGCCCCGCTCAACGCCAGCGCGCGCAAGCTGGTCGCGCCGGGTCGCGCGCTCGACGCCGGCGCGCTGTATCGCCAGCTGGCCACGCAGGCGGGACAGCGGCGGCTGGTCGAATTCGAGTCCGAGCGCGGCGTCGAGCGGGCGCTGGCGGCGGTCTCGATGCTGACCCTGCACGGCGCGCCGCAGCGCCTCGCCGCGCTGATGCCGGTCGAGAGCGAGCTGGAGGCCGAAGCCCTCAAGTCGTGGCGCCAGCTGGTGCACGTGCTGACCCACGAGATCATGAATTCGCTGACGCCGATCGCTTCGCTGTCGCGCACCGCGCGCGACCTGCTGGACGACGCATTGGACGGATCCGCGGCCGGCCTGCCGCCGGACGTCGGCGCCGACCTGAAGACGGCGCTGGATGCGATCAACCGCCGCGCCGACAGCCTGGTCGATTTCGTCGCCAGCTACCGCAGCCTGTCGAACCTGCCGGCAGCGCGGCCCGAGCGGGTGGCGCTGGCCGCTTTGTTCGATCGGGTCGATGCGCTGGTGGGACCAGGCTGGCGCGCGCGGCGGGGACGTGACGTTCGCGGTCCAACCGGCCTCGCTGGAGTTGATGGTGGATCCGGGCCAGCTGGAGCAGGCGCTGATCAACCTGCTCAAGAACGCCTTCGAAGCCACCCGGGCCGGCGGGCAGGCCCGGGTCGAGGCGCGCCTGGTGCGCGGCAGCCGCCTGCGCATCGAGGTCGTGGACGATGGCGCGGGCATTCCCGAGGCCTCGGTCCCCCACATCTTCACGCCGTTCTATACGACGAAGAAGCAGGGCGGGGGGATCGGGCTGGCGATGGTGCGCCACCTGGTCCATGCCAACGGCGGCACGGTGCGCTATGCGAAATCGGTGGGCCAGGGCGCCCGCTTCGTGATCGGTTTCTAGCCGGCCGCGAAATACGACAGGAACATCGACACCGCGGCGTCGATGACGCGCTCCTGTTCTTGCGGCGCGAGCGGCGCGGCGCCCATCGCGATCTGCGGCCAGAAGGCGAAAGTCTTGATCTGGCCCTGCAGCAGCGTGGCGGCGAACGACGGGTCGCCCGCCTTGAGCTTGCCGTCGGCCTGGGCCGCGCGGATCCAGGCCGTGACGCCTTCTTCGCGCTCGCCCAGGCGCGCCAGGATGGGCAGCGTGCGCTCGGGCGCGTGGATCGCCTCGCCGATCGCCACCCGCGCCAGCGCGATGAATTCCGGATCGGCCAGGGTGCGCATCTTCAGCGCCATCAATTCGACCAGCTGCGCGCGCAGGCTGCGCTCGGGACGGTAGCCCAGTTCGAGCTCGCCGGCGCTGCTTTCGAACATCTGCATCACCGTTTCGGCGAACAGCTCTTCCTTGCTGGCGAAGTGGTTGTAGACGGTGCGCTTCGAGACTTCCGCAAGCGCCGCGATGGCATCCATGCTCGCGGCTTCGTAACCGTGGACGCGAAACTGCTCGGCAGCGGCAGCCAGGATGGCGCTGCGTTTTCGGTCGGTCAGGCGGGTCGGCGTGTGCATACGCGAATTCTACACTCAGTAGTTTACTTTCTCAAATTTCGATACTACACTGTGTAGTGTACTTTATGACTATCCATCGACACCATGCGCCTACTTCTCGGCACTCTCTTACTTGGAGCACTCGCTATCATGGCTTCCTGCACCTCCATCGCCAGCACCGCCACCGCGCCGGCCTCGCCGCAATTCCACGACGGGAAATACCGTAACCCGGTCGAGATGCACAAGATGAGTTTTGGCGAGATGGCCAAGCTGTGGTGGATCTTCCTGTTCGACAAACCAAAGGGCACGATTCCCGAGCAGGCGGTGCCGGTGCGCAGCCTGAGCCAGGCGGCATTGCTGGCCGCGCCCGACAACACGCTGTACCGCCTCGGCCACTCGACCATGCTGATCAAGCTCGGCGGCGAGTTCTATCTCACCGATCCGGTCTTCTCCGAACGCGCCTCGCCCGTGCAATGGGCCGGCCCGGCGCGCTTCCATGCGCCGCCGATCTCGATCGACGAACTGCCGCCCATCAAGGCCGTGATCCTGTCGCACGACCACTACGACCACCTCGATTACGCCGCCGTGAAGGCGCTGGCCGCGAAGACGGACCTGTTCCTGACGCCGCTGGGCGTGGGCGACCGGCTGGTCGGCTGGGGCGTGGACCAGGCCAAGGTGCGCCAGTTCGACTGGTGGCAGGGAACGGAAGTGGGCGGCGTGCGCGTTACCGCGACGCCGGCCCAGCATTTCTCGGGCCGCACCCTGGCCGATGCGAACACGACCCTGTGGGCCTCGTGGGTGATCCAGCACGACGACCTGCGCCTGTTCTTCAGCGGCGACACCGGCTACTTCAAGGGCTTCAAGGAGATCGGCGCCAGGTTCGGCCCGTTCGACGTGGCGCTGCTGGAAACCGGCGCCTACGACAAGCGCTGGCCCGACGTCCACATGCAGCCCGAGGAAACCATGCAGGCCTTCCTCGACCTGGACGCCGGCTGGCTGTTCCCCGTGCATAACGGCACCTTCGACCTGGGGATGCATCGCTGGCAGGATCCGTTCGACCGCATCGCGCAGCTGGCCGACGACAAGGGCGTCAGGCTGACCACGCCGGAGATGGGCGAGGCAGTCGACCTGCGCCAGCCGCATTCCGGGCGCGCATGGTGGCGCGCCATGAAGTAGGCGCGAAATGGGCGCCGTGCGTCGCCATTGACGTTCTTGTCGTAAAGTCCACATGACGAACTGGACTGTCCGGCACATGCCGGGCCGTGCCCGTTCGTGACGAATCTGGAGAGTGGCTGACATGAACAAACGGAATCGGAACTTGCTGCTTGCCGGCGCGCTCGGTTTGGTCGGGGGTGTCGCAGCAGCTAAATGGATGTCCCAGTCTTCCCGCAGGACAGGCGCGACAAGACACGGTGGCCTGGCCACCGCCGGCGCGATCGACACGGCGGCCCTGGCCGTGGAGGTGCTGGCCCCGACCTTTGCCAAGGGCGTGATCGTGCGCCGCCCCAAGATGGTGGCGCTGGCCGAGCGCCTTGGGCTGGACGCGCGCGCGGTGCGCCGCATGCAGAAGCTGCGCGACAAGTATGGAGACGGGCCGCTGATGCTGCCGCTGCCGATCCGCAAGCAGGCCGTCCTGCTGGCGCCGGAACACGTGCGCCGGGTGCTGGACGAATCGCCGGAACCGTTCAGCGCCGCCAGCAGCGAAAAGCGCGCCGCGCTGTCGCATTTCGAGCCCGAAGGAGCATTGATTTCGTGCGGCCGCGAGCGCGCCGAGCGGCGCCGCTTCAACGAGGAAGTGCTCGAGCACGAACGCGCCGTCCATCACATGGTGGGCCAGTTCCTGCCGGCCGTCGACGATGAGGCCGGGCGCATCCTGGACCGCGCGCGTCGCCAGGGAAAACTCGACTGGGATGGCTTCAACGCCGGCTGGACCCGCCTGGTGCGGCGCATCGTCTTCGGCGACGCCGCAGCCGGCGACCAGGAAATCAGCGACATGATCATCGCGCTGCGCCAGGCGGCCAACTGGGCATTCATGCGTCCCAGGAAGACCGTTACGCGCCAACGCTTCCTCGCGCGCATCCAGGCCTACCTCGAGCGCGCCGAACCCGGCAGCCTGGCAGCGGTCGCGGCGAGCGTTCCCAGGACGCCCGATGCGGCGCCGAACCAGCAGGTGCCGCAATGGCTGTTTGCCTTCGACGCCGCCGGCATGGCCACCTTCCGCGCGCTGGCGCTGCTGGCGGCACATCCTGAGCAGGCGGAGCGCGCGCGCGAAGAACTGCGCAGCCATCCCGGCATGGCGCGGCAATATCTGCCGTTCCTGCGCGCCACCGTGCTGGAATCGCTGCGCCTGTGGCCGACGACGCCGGCGATCCTGCGCCAGACGACGCGCGATACCGACTGGAGCGGAGACACGATGCCGGCAGGGACCGGGGTGCTGGTGTTCACGCCGTTCTTCCATCGGGATGACCGGCGCATGGCATGCGCCAACCGGTTTGCGCCCGAGTTGTGGTTGAAGGACGATAAGGTGAGGGATGCGCAGGATCGCGATTGGCCCTTGATTCCGTTCAGCAGCGGACCGGTGACGTGCCCGGCGCGCAATCTGGTGCTGATGCTGACCAGCGTGATGCTGGGGGCCTTGATCGATGCGGGCGCGGACGGGAAAACCTTGCGGCTGCTGCCGCAAGGTCGACTGGACCCGGCGCAGCTGCCGGGGACGCTGGACAATTACGGCTTGCGCTTCGCGTTACGATAACGCCGCCACGCCGTCCCCCAACAAAAAACGCGGCCGAAGCCGCGTTTGAACCGGGTGCAAGTCCGGTCAAGCCGCCGGCAGCTTCGCCAGCTGCTCCTGCATCTTGGCCAAGGTGGCCGAGAAGTTCGCCACGCGTTCCTTCTCTTGCGCCACCACGGCGGCCGGCGCGCGCGCCACGAAGCTCTCGTTCGACAGCTTGCCCTCGGCCTTGGCGATCTCGCCGGAGACGCGCGCGATCTCCTTCGACAGGCGCTCGCGTTCGGCGGCGACGTCGATCTCGACCTTCAGCATCAGCTTGGTGGTGCCGACGATCGACACCGCGGCCGGCGATTCCGGCAGCGCGTCCACGATCTGCACTTCGGCGAGCTTGCCCAGCAGCTGGATGTACGGCGCGAACACCGCCATCCTGGCGCGGTCTTCCTCGTTGCCCGGCTCGACGATCAGCGGCACGCGCACCGACGGCGACAGCGACATCTCGCCGCGCAGGTTGCGGGTGGCGTCGGTCAGCGCCTTGAACTGCTCCATCCACGCTTCGGCGTCCTCGTCGATCAGCGAGGTGTCGGCCAGCGGATACGGCTGCAGCATGATGGTCTCGCCGGATTTGCCGGCCAGCGGCGCGATGCTCTGCCACAGGGCTTCGGTCACGAACGGGATGATCGGATGCGCCAGGCGCAGGATCACTTCCAGCACGCGCAGCAGGGTGTGGCGGGTGGCGCGCTGCTGCGCTTCGGTGCCCTGCTGGACGCGCACCTTGGCGACTTCCAGGTACCAGTCGCAGTACTCGTCCCACACGAACTTGTAGATGCTGCTGGCGATATTGTCGAAGCGGTAGTCGGCAAAGCCTTTCGCCACGTCGAGCTCGACGCGGGTCATCAGCGAGATGATCCAGCGATCCGCCGGCGACAAATCTTCCGGCGATGGGGCGCCGCAGTCCTTGCCTTCGGTGTTCATCATCACGAAGCGGGTCGCGTTCCACAGCTTGTTGCAGAAGTTGCGATAACCCTCGGCGCGGCCCAGGTCGAAGTTGATGTTGCGGCCCAGCGAAGCGTAGCTCGCCATGGTGAAGCGCACGGCGTCGGTGCCGAAGGCCGGGATCCCTTCCGGGAACTCCTTGCGGGTCGCCTTGGCAATCTTCTCGGCCGCGCGCGGGTCCATCAGGCCGGTGGTGCGCTTGGCGACCAGGCTATCGAGATCTATCCCATCAATCAGGTCGATCGGGTCGAGCGTATTGCCCTTCGACTTCGACATCTTCTGGCCCTGCGAGTCGCGCACGAGGCCGTGCACGTACACGGTCTCGAACGGCACCTTGCCGGTGAAGTGGGCGGTCATCATGACCATGCGCGCCACCCAGAAGAAGATGATGTCGAAGCCGGTGACCAGCACCGACGACGGCAGGAACATCTTCATGTCCGGCGTTTCCTCCGGCCAGCCCATGGTCGAGAAGGGCACCAGCGCCGACGAGAACCAGGTGTCGAGCACGTCGTCGTCACGGCGCAATGCGCCGGTGATGCCTTGCGCGGCGGCCTTGGCCTGGGCTTCTTCTTCATTGCGCGCGACGATGATGGAGCCGTCTTCGGCGAACCAGGCCGGGATGCGGTGGCCCCACCACAGCTGGCGCGAGATGCACCAGTCCTGGATATTGCCCAGCCACTGGTTGTAGGTGGTGCTCCAGTTCTCGGGCACGAACTTGATCTCGCCGCTGGCGACTTTTTCCAGCGCCACTTCGGTGATCGACTTGCCCGGATTGAAGGTGCCTTCCGGCGCCGGCTTGGTCATGGCGACGAACCACTGGTCGGTCAGCATCGGCTCGATCACGACGTTGGTGCGGTCGCCGCGCGGGACCATCAGCTTGTGCGGCTTGATCTGTTCCATCAGGCCGAGCGCTTCCAGGTCGGCGACGATCTGCTTGCGCGCGGCGAAGCGGTCCAGGCCGCGATACTGTTCCGGCGCGTTCTCGTTGATCTTCGCGTCGAGCGTGAAGATGTTGATCGGCGCTAGGTTCGCGCGCTGGCCGACCGCGTAGTCGTTGAAGTCGTGGGCCGGGGTGATCTTGACGCAGCCGGTGCCGAATTCCTTGTCGACGTAGCTGTCGGCGATGATCGGGATCTCGCGGCCGGTGAGCGGCAGCTTGATCAGTTTGCCCACGAGGCTCGTATACCGTTCATCGGTCGGGTCGACCGCGACCGCGACGTCGCCCAGCATCGTCTCGGGACGGGTGGTGGCGACCGTCAGGTGGCCGCTGCCATCGGCCAGCGGGTACTGGATGTACCACATCGAGCCGTCTTCTTCCTGCGAATCGACTTCGAGGTCGGACACAGCCGTGCCCAGCACCGGGTCCCAGTTGACCAGGCGCTTGCCGCGGTAGATCAGGCCCTGCTCGTACAGGCGCACGAAGACCTCGACCACCGACTTCGAGCGCACGTCGTCCATCGTGAAGTATTCGCGCTGCCAGTCGGCCGAGGCGCCCAGGCGGCGCATCTGGCCGGTGATGGTGTTGCCCGACTTTTCCTTCCACTCCCAGACTTTTTCCAGGAACGCGTCGCGGCCGAGGTCGTGGCGCGAGATCTTCTGGGCGTCGAGCTGGCGCTCGACCACGATCTGGGTCGCGATGCCGGCGTGGTCGGTGCCCGGCACCCAGGCGGTGTTATAGCCGCGCATGCGGTAGTAGCGGGTCAGGCCGTCCATGACGGTCTGGTTGAACGCGTGGCCCATGTGCAGGGTGCCGGTCACGTTCGGCGGCGGCAGCTGGATGCTGAAGGACGGCTTGCCCTCGTCCATGGTGGCGGCGAAGTAACCGCGCTTTTCCCACTCGGCGCGCCAGAACTGTTCAATATCGGCTGGCTCGAAAGACTTGGCTAATTCCATGATGTGGTGGTAGGTGAAATTTTTTGCGAAAGAACCATTATAGGTCACCTTGCATCCCCAGCCTATCCCGGCGGCATCGTGCAACGGGGGGCATGCGCGGCCACATCGCTGCTGGTGCTGCTCGATTACGAAGATTGTCTGATGTCCTCCGAGCGGATATCTGATCGCAACGAACTCTGGCGGCCTGGGCGAATCGCACGCGACATTCCCGGCAGCGACTTGGCATGAAGGAAGGATAAGCCTGAAAGCCCAGGGAAAGGCATCAGCGTTTCACCGGAATGCCGTCAATGCACACCACCGGGGAGCGGAACTCTCGTCCTGCCTGCGCTGTCTGAACGACGTACGCTGGTTGGACGGTGCACTATCGAGACAACTCGTCCGCGTCACGAAAACCAAGTGCCGCAGATAGGTAGTTTACTGTCCAGTTCTGCTTCTCGATGATTGCTGGTGACGGTCATGAGCAAACAACGCATCACGTCGGTTGCAAGTCGTGGAATTGCAACGGTTCGCCACCGTGCCTCATGGCGAGAACGGCGCTACCCGTGGCGAGTCTGGCGGCAATGTCAGACACTGCCGCCAGCTCATGTCTGGCGGGAGGCGGGAAAGTAACGCCTGTCAGATACGAGAACGGTTAGCAAGACGGCTCGGGGCAGGAAGAGGACGTTGGGCAAATTTGTTCACATCTTCAATAGCAGAAGAAGGTCATGACATTACGCGTGAGGCTGGGCGAAGGCTTCCAGAACAATACCGTGAGCGTGCGGGTCGACGGCAAGCAGGTGTACCAGCGGTCCGGCGTCAGCACCGACTGGACGATCTCGCGTGCGGACGCGGTCGACGTCCACACCGCGGCCGACAGCGTGCAGCTCGAAGTGTCGGTCGACGGCGGGCCGCCGGTCGCGCAAGCCATTGCGCCGGCGCGCACGCCGTTCGTCGAGGTGCGTTCCGTGAACGGCGAGCTGCAGCTGCATGCGCTGGAACAGGAGCCGCCGATGCTGTGATAAAACCACATGCATTTTCTGCCCATCGAAAAATGATTGGGCTATAATCGGCTGGCTGTCCGGGCGCTCACGCGCCCTGACGGCAAACGCTAGGGGTCCTATGCGTCGCCACAACGGCGCGTGGGTGAGAAATACCCTCCGAACCTGATCTGGATAATGCCAGCGAAGGGAAGCAGCCGAATCGATGCAAGCATGCGCACACCCGCGTCCGCCTTGCCTCACCCGGCACCTCCTTTGCTGGCTCCGCAAGCAAGGGAGCCACATGAACGCACCTCTGAAGTCATCCCGGATATTCGACGCCGCCACCGCCACGGTGGACCACGCCGCAATCAATCCGCTACCCAATTCGCGCAAGGTCTATATCGAAGGCAGCCGGCCCGACATCCGCGTGCCGATGCGCGAAATCAGCCAGTCGCCCACGCCCGACAGCTTCGGCGGCGAGCCGAATCCGCCCCTGTTCGTCTATGACACCTCCGGCCCGTACACCGAGCCGGGCGCGGCGATCGACATCCGCAGCGGCCTGGCGCCCATGCGCCAGGCATGGATCGCCGAACGGGGCGACACCGAGCAGCTGGACGGCCCCACCTCGCACTACGGCCAGGCGCGGCTGAACGATCCGCAGCTTGCCGCGCTGCGCTTCAACCTGCAGCGCGCGCCGCGCCGCGCGAAGAGCGGTTCCAACGTCAGCCAGATGCACTACGCGCGCCAGGGAATCATCACCCCGGAGATGGAATTCATCGCCCTGCGCGAAAACATGCAGCGCAAGGAATACATCGCCTCGCTGGAATCCTCGGGGCCGATGGGCCAGCGGGTGGCGGCGCTGCTTGGCCGCCAGCATCCGGGCCAGTCCTTCGGCGCCAGCATCCCGCATGAGATCACGCCGGAATTCGTGCGCTCGGAAGTGGCGCGCGGCCGCGCCGTCATCCCCGCCAACATCAACCACCCGGAACTGGAGCCGATGATCATCGGCCGCAACTTCCTGGTGAAGGTCAACGCCAATATCGGCAACTCGGCCGTCACCTCGTCGATCGGCGAGGAAGTGGAAAAGATGACCTGGGCCATCCGCTGGGGCGCCGACACGGTGATGGACCTGTCGACCGGCAAGCACATCCACGAGACGCGCGAATGGATCCTGCGTAACAGCCCGGTGCCGATCGGCACGGTGCCGATCTACCAGGCGCTGGAAAAGGTCAATGGCAAGGCCGAGGAGCTGAGCTGGGAAATCTTCCGCGACACCCTGATCGAACAGGCCGAGCAGGGCGTCGATTACTTCACCATCCACGCCGGCGTGCTGCTGCGCTACGTGCCAATGACGGCCAACCGCCTGACGGGGATCGTCTCGCGCGGCGGCTCGATCATGGCCAAGTGGTGCCTGGCCCACCACCGCGAATCCTTCCTGTACACGCACTTCGAGGACATCTGCGACATCATGAAGGCGTATGACGTCTCGTTCAGCCTGGGCGACGGCCTGCGTCCCGGCTCGATCTACGACGCCAACGACGAAGCCCAGCTGGCCGAACTCAAGACGCTGGGCGAGCTGACCCAGATCGCCTGGAAGCACGACGTGCAGACCATCATCGAGGGCCCCGGCCACGTGCCGCTGCACCTGATCAAGGAAAACATGGACCTGCAACTGGAGCAGTGCCACGAGGCGCCGTTCTACACGCTGGGACCGCTCACCACCGACATCGCGCCGGGCTACGACCACATCACCTCGGGCATCGGCGCCGCCAATATCGGCTGGTATGGCACCGCCATGCTGTGCTACGTGACGCCCAAGGAGCACCTGGGCCTGCCCGACAAGAACGACGTCAAGGACGGCATCATCACTTATAAAATCGCTGCGCACGCGGCCGACCTGGCGAAAGGCCATCCGGGCGCCCAGCTGCGCGACAACGCCCTGTCGAAAGCGCGCTTCGAGTTTCGCTGGGAAGACCAGTTCAACCTGGGGCTCGACCCGGACAAGGCGCGCGAATTCCACGACGAGACCTTGCCGAAGGATTCGGCCAAGGTGGCCCACTTCTGTTCGATGTGCGGCCCGCATTTCTGCTCGATGAAGATCACCCAGGAAGTGCGCGAATATGCCGCCGCCAAGGGCGTGCAAGGGGAGACCGCGCTGGCCCAGGGCATGCAGG
Source organism: Massilia timonae CCUG 45783 (assembly GCF_000315425.1). Classification (GTDB taxonomy): domain Bacteria; phylum Pseudomonadota; class Gammaproteobacteria; order Burkholderiales; family Burkholderiaceae_D; genus Telluria; species Telluria timonae. The sequence goes on from NZ_JH992924.1 coordinate 145,428, forward strand.
AAAAGGCGATCGAGTTCGTGAAGAACGGCGCCCAGCTGTACCGGGAGGTGTGAATGACGCCGATCGAAGTCAACGGCGCGCCGTGCCAGGTGCCGCCGGGGCAAACCTTGTTCGGCCTGCTGGAACAGCTGGGCTTGAGCGGACAGGGGATGGCGCTGGCGGTCAACCGCGAAGTGGTGCCGCGCCAGCAGTGGTTGCACCGGCGCCTGCATGAGCAGGACCGGGTCGATATCGTGCGCGCCATCGGTGGCGGCTGACAGGAGACGAGACATGAATGCAATGAACGACATCAAACAGGACGTGCTGACGATTGCCGGCCGCGCCTACCAATCGCGCCTGCTGGTCGGCAGCGGCAAGTACCGCGACCTGGAGCAGACCCGCGAAGCCACGCTGGCCGCTGGCGCCGAGATCATCACGGTGGCGATCCGCCGCGTGAACATCGGCCAGGACCCGAACGCGCCGAGCCTGCTGGACGTGCTGCCGCCAAACGAGTTCACCATCCTGCCGAATACGGCCGGCTGCTACACCGCCAGGGACGCGATCTATACCTTGCAGATGGCGCGCGAGTTGCTGGGCGGGCACAAGCTGGTCAAGCTCGAGGTGCTGGGCGACCAGAAGACGCTGTTCCCGCATATGCCCGAGACCCTGGTCGCGGCCGAGGCCCTGGTGAAGGATGGATTCGACGTCATGGTCTACTGCAGCGACGACCCGATCCAGGCGCGCATCCTGCAGGAGATCGGCTGCGTGGCGGTGATGCCGCTGGCCTCCCTGATCGGCTCGGGCATGGGCATCCTCAACCCCTGGAACCTGTCCCTGATCATCGAGCAGGCCACGGTGCCGGTGCTGGTCGACGCCGGCGTCGGCACGGCGTCGGACGCCGCGATCGCGATGGAACTGGGTTGCGACGGCGTGTTGATGAACACCGCGATCGCCGCCGCGGGCGACCCGGTGCGCATGGCGCGCGCCATGAAGCATGCGGTGATGGCGGGGCGCGATGCCTATCTTGCCGGCCGCATGCCGAAGCGTTTCGCCGCCTCGCCCTCGTCGCCCGTCGAAGGAAAGATCACCGGATGACGGCCTGCGTGCTGGTGTTCGCCGGGCTCGATCCCGGCGGCGGCGCCGGCCTGGCCGCCGACATCCTGGCGATTTCGGCGCAGGGTGCGCACCCGCTGCCCGTGGCCACCGCCATCACGGCGCAGGACAATAACCGGGTCCATGCGGCGAGCCCGGTGGATGCCGAATGGATCGCGCGCCAGGCGGCGCCGCTTCTGGCCGCCTTCGAGATCGGGGCGGTCAAGCTCGGCATCCCCGGCAACGCCGCCAATGCGGCGGCGATCGCGGACGTCATCCGGACTTTGCGCGCGCGCCGGCCCACCTTGCCGGTGGTGCTCGATCCGGTGCTGGCCAGCGGCCATGGCGATGCGCTGGGGCAGGGCGACGCTATCAAAGCGCTGCGCGAACTGCTGGCGCTGGCGACGATCGTGCTGCCCAACCTGCCCGAACACGAAGCACTGGGCGAGATCCACGGCGCACAGGTGCTGGTGACCGGCGGCCACGCGGCGGGCGACACCGTCGTCAACCGCTGGCTGGTCGACGGCGTCGAGCGACGCGCCTGGCACTGGCCGCGCCTGCCGCACGGCTACCACGGCAGCGGCTGCACGCTGGCCGCGGCGCTGGCGGCGCGGCTGGCGCTGGGCGAGCGCATGGAGGCGGCGCTCGACACGGCCCAGACCTATACCCACCATGCGCTGGCGCAGTCGTATGCGCTGGCGCCAGGGCAGCGCATCCCGCGCCGCCTGTTGCAATCGACAAGCTGAAAGGAGTCCGCCATGCGCGGCTTGTACCTCGTTACCCCGAACTGGGACGATACGGAAAAACTGATCGCCGCGACCGACGCCGCCCTTGGCGCCGGCGCCGCGCTGGTTCAGTACCGCCACAAGGAAGCCGGTCCCGACCTGCGCAAGGAGCAGGCAGCGGCGCTGCTCGCGCTGTGCCGCCGTCACGGCCGGCCGCTCGTCATCAACGACCACCTCGACCTGTGCCAGGCGATCGACGCCGACGGCGTGCACCTGGGCCATACCGATGACGGCGTTCAGGAGGCGCGCGCGCTGCTGGGGAAGGACAAGATCGTCGGCGCCTCGTGCTACGGCGAGCTGGCCCTGGGGCGCGCGGCAGTCGAAGCCGGCGCCAGCTACGTCGCCTTCGGCGGCTTCTATCCGTCGCCGGTCAAGAAGTACACTTTTGTCACGCCACCCGAGCTGCTGGACCAGGCGCGCGCCGAGTTCAGCCTGCCGATCGTCGTCATCGGCGGCATGACACCGAGCAATGCGGCGCCGCTGGTGACGCGCGGGATCGACCTGGTGGCGGCGATCACGAGCGTCTATGGATCGCGCGACCCCGGCGCGGCTGCGCGCGCATTCGGCGCGCTGTTTCCGCCCGCCTGAACCTACAATGGGCGCATCGCGATCACCGTCGTCCATCCATGCGCCCATTGCTCCTGTTCGTCCACACCCGCCGCCACCCGTCCGCCATCCTGTTGCTGGTCCAGCTGATCGGCATGCTGGCCTATCCCTTCATCGAGGGCACGCCGGCCGGTCAGGTGGCCTTCAATGCCTTCGGCATCGTGGTGCTGGCCTTCACCATCCGCATGGTGCGGCGCACGCCGGGCGAGGTGCGGGTCAGCTGGGCGCTGGCGGTGCCGATCATCGCGCTGCTGCTGGCGCAGATCCTGTTCGGGCTGCGCGAACTGCTGGCCTGGTCGTCCGGTCTTGAGGCGCTGTTCTATTTCTATGCGGCGGGCAGCCTGATCGCCTACATGATGGACGACGAGCTGGCCACCACCGACGAGCTGTTCGCGGCCGGCGCCACCTTCACCCTGCTCGCATGGGGCTTCACCCACATGTACATCCTGGTGCAGGAACTCCATCCCGGCAGCTTCGCGGCTGCCGTCAACCCGGGGGCGCCGCGCACCTGGACCGAACTGAACTACCTGAGCTTCGCGCTGCTGTCGAGCACCGGCATCGGCGACGTGATCCCGCTGACCGTGCATGCGCGGGCGCTGGCCAGCGTCGAGATGCTGGTCGGGCTGATGTACCTGGCGGTGGTGGTGGCGCGGTTGATTGCGTTTACCACGCGTAACCGGATTGCGGTGGGGAGGGCGCGCAAGCGCCGCATGGAGGATTGGGAAAGGGATTAGGCCCGTCTCACTCCTTGACCGGCACCACGAAGGCGCGCAGTTCGGCCATCTTCCCATCCCGGAAGCGCCAGACGTCGCTATAGGCATTTTGCACCGTGTTGCCTTGCTCGTCCTTCGATTCGATGTCGCCCAAAGCGACCACGAGGTCGCCTTCCGCGACCAGTTCGCGCACGGTGAACTTGGGCGGCTCGGCATAGCCATCCACCATCCAGGCGCGCACTGCTTCCTTGCCGCGCAGGGTTTCGCCGCCGACCGTCGACCAGACGAGGTCGTCGGTGCAGAACGCCAGGAATCCTTCGTTGTCGCCGCGGGTCACCGCCGCATTCGCCTGTTGCAGGATGCTCTTGTTCAGTTCGGACATGAAGTCTCTCCCTGGTTAGAAGCTTCAATGTACCAATTGTCGTTCGTTAGGGGCGCTCGGCAATGAGCCGGATGCGGCCTGCTAAAATCGGTTTCCTGGAATAAACGAGAGTTCGTCATGACCCGCTCTGCATTCTCCATCAGGCCATTCGTGGCCGACGAATGGCAGGCCTACCGCGCGATCCGCCTGCGCGCGCTCGCCGACGCGCCGGACGCCTTCGGCAGCACCCTGGCCGCCGAGGAAGCGCTGGCGCCCGAGACCTGGGCCGCGCGCCTGGCGCGCTCGACCACGTCCGGCATCGACCGCGCGCTGGCCGCCGAGATGGATGGCGCCCTGGTCGGCCTGGCCTGGGCCAAGGAGGACGGCGACGACGCAACCATCGTCAACCTGTTCCAGATGTGGGTTGCTCCCGAGGCGCGCGGACGGGGCGTGGCCGGCGCCTTGCTGGATGACGCGGTGCGCTGGGCCACGGAGCGCGGCGCGCAGGCGATGCAACTGGGCGTCACCTGCACCAATGCCGACGCCCTGCGCCTCTACGAGCGCGCCGGTTTCGTCGAGGCCGGCGTGCGCGAGCCCTTGCGGCCGGGCTCGGACCTGATGGAGCAGCGCATGCGGCTCACGCTTCCCGGCCCAGCGCGCGCAGGCAGGCCATGACGCGCTTGCCCGGATAGCTCTCCGACGCAGGGCAAAGGTAGGGCCGGTAGCTGACGGTGCGGCGCTCGATCGTGTCCAGATAGCGCGGATTTTCGCGCACGAAGGCGGCGAGGGCGGCCCGCATGTCGGGCGCGAGGTCCGGCAGCGCCGCCTCGATCCGCTGCACGATCTCGTCTACGTATTCGCCCACCAGATGCACGATGAAGGGCGCCATCCAGCCTTGCGGCGCCGCCAGCAGCCGCGTCAGGCATGCTTCGCGCACATGGCCGTCGTGGTGGCGAGTGCCGAGGCACCATGCTATGCCGCGTCCGGTGGCGTCGCGGCCGGCATCGTCCCACAGCAGGCCGCGGTCAACGTAGAGTCGCAAAGGAATCGTCAGTGTGTCGCCGCCGAGCATGACGTGATAGGTATAGTGGCGTATTTCGGGGCGCCAGCCCGCGCTGTCGGTCAGCGCGGCGACCGCTGGCCGCAAGGCGGCGGGGAAGGCGAGTGACAGGTCGAGCGCAAGAAGTGCCGGTCGCGGGATCGCGGGCGTGGCGTCGAGATGCGCGGCGCGCACCTTCGCGGAATCGGGCATGGTGTTCTCCATTTGGCCCTGCAAAGGTGCAGGGAACGATGGTATCCCAAGAAATTCATCGGCGCCAGCCATTCCATGAATCTGACATTGTGTCGTTTCCAACTGGCGCGTTCACAATCTTGCGTGCTATATTTTTTTCATGCTCCAGCACGTCAGCGGCGCTGACGTCCCATGTATAGACAGGAGGAAGCATGAACCCACAACCACCAGCGCGCCGCCTGGTACTGATCGTCGACGACGATGCGCTGCTGCGCGAATACCTGGCCGAGGTGCTGCAGCATGCGGGCCACGATACCCTCGACGCCGGCACGGCGGCCGAGGCCCTGCGCACGATCGAGCAGCACGCGGACGGGATCGCCCTGGTCCTGCTCGACATCGAGATGCCCGGCATGTCGGGCCTGGCGCTGGCGCGCCTGCTGCGCGAAGAAACGACCATCCCCTTCATGTTCCTGTCCGCCAGCGACGATGCGGCGACGGCGCGCGCCGCCGCCGATGCCGGCGCGGTCGGTTACCTGGTCAAGCCGGTCGACGGCGCGCAGTTGCTGCCGGCGTTCGCCGCGGCGCTGGCGCGCGGCGACGACATCCGGCGCCTGCGCCGCAGCGAAGAAAGCTTGAGCCTGGCGCTGGCGGCGGGACGCGAGACCAGCATCGCGGTCGGCGTGCTGATGGCGCGCTTTCACATCGACCGCCACCTGGCCTTCGACGTGCTGCGCGACGAGGCGCGCTCGCAGCGGCGCAAGATGGGCGAGGTGGCCGAGCAGATCCTGGCCGCCGAGGAAACCCTCAACGGGTTACATGGCGCCATCGGCGAACGATTGCGGGGCCGCGGCCGGACGTGATTTCACAAGCTTGTTATCATGTCACCTTTGCGGCGCGCTCATGGACGCGCGGTTTTTCTTCAAGCAACGGGAATACGACATGAAAACGAAGGCAGCAATTGCATGGAAGGCGGGCCACCCGCTCACGATCGAAGAGGTCGAACTCGAAGGTCCGAAGGCCGGCGAGGTGCTGGTCGAGGTCAAGGCCACCGGTATCTGCCACACCGACTACTACACGCTGTCGGGCGCCGATCCCGAAGGCATCTTCCCGGCCATCCTGGGCCATGAAGGCGCCGGCGTGGTGGTCGACGTCGGTCCCGGCGTGACGAGTTTGCGCCGCGACGATCACGTGATTCCGCTGTACACGCCGGAATGCCGCCAGTGCAAATTCTGCCTGTCGCAGAAGACCAACCTGTGCCAGGCGATCCGCTCGACGCAGGGCCGCGGCCTGATGCCGGATGCGACCTCGCGTTTTTCGCTGGACGGCCAGCCGATCTATCACTACATGGGCACCTCGACCTTCTCGAACTACATCGTGGTTCCCGAGATCGCGCTGGCCAAGGTGCGCAATGACGCGCCATTCGACAAGATCTGCTACATCGGTTGCGGCGTCACCACAGGCATCGGCGCCGTGATCTTCACCGCCAAGGTCGAAGCGGGCGCCAACGTGGTCGTGTTCGGCCTGGGCGGCATCGGCCTGAACGTGATCCAGGCGGCCAGGATGGTGGGCGCCGACAAGATCATCGGCGTCGACCTGAACCCGGAACGCGAAGCCATGGCGCGCAAGTTCGGCATGACCCATTTCATCAACCCGACCAAGGTCGAGAACGTCGTCGACAGCATCATCCAGCTGACCGACGGCGGCGCCGACTACAGCTTCGAGTGCGTGGGCAACGTCAACACCATGCGCCAGGCGCTCGAGTGCTGCCACAAGGGTTGGGGCCAGTCGATCATCATCGGCGTGGCGGCGGCCGGCCAGGAGATTTCCACCCGTCCGTTCCAGCTGGTGACCGGCCGCGAATGGAAAGGGTCGGCCTTCGGCGGCGCACGCGGCCGTACCGACGTGCCGAAGATCGTCGACTGGTATATGGAAAACAAGATCAATATCGACGACCTGATCACCCACCACCTGCCGCTCGACCGCATCAACGAAGGCTTCGACCTGATGAAGTCGGGCGAGTCGATCCGTTCGGTCGTGGTGTATTAATTATCCCGGCGGGCCGCCCGGCCTGCCGCATATGCACCGTTCCAGCGCGGCCTTCGGGCCGCGTCGTCGTTCTGGCGGCGGCTTCGGCGCCTGTTCCACCGCCTGTTCCGCGATTTCGACCGTCTGTCGCAGCGCGCTGGGCGGCGCATGCCGTCTTGTCTACAGTGCTTTCATCGCCGGCCGCGCCCGGCCCACCACTGGAGACTAGCCCATGTCACGCACCGCATCGCCCCACTGGAAGCTGGCGCTTCCGCTCCTCGGCCTCGCTACCCTGGCGGCGTTCGCCATGCCGACCCAGGCGGCGGCCGACGGCAAGCCGCGCGTGGTGCGCGTGGCGGCGGCGGACGAGCCCTACGCCCTGGTACGCGAGACGTCGGGCAGCTTCGACATCAGCGGCAGCAGCGACGACTGGGACGAGGTGCGCGCGGCCCAGCGCGCCATCCAGGGCGAATTCATCTGGTTCCGCGCCGACGGGCGTGGCTACGTGATCCAGGATCCGGACACGGTCAAGCGGGCGCGCGCCGCCTGGGCGCCGCTCGACCGTCTCGGCGAGATGATGAAGGTCCACGGCAAGGAAATGGAAAAGCACGGCAAGAAGATGGAAGCGCTGGGCCGCGACATGGAGCGCGCCGCAGCCAAGCCGGCGAACCTGCCGAGCGAGCGCGACATGCGCGAAGTCGACGACGGCATGCAGGCGCTGAGCAAGCACATGGACCTGCTGAGCCGGCAAATGGCGGCGGCGCGCGACGATGCGGAGCGCCGCATCATCCAGCAAAAGATGGCCGAGACCGGCAAGCGCATGTCCGACGCCGGCGAGCGCATCGGCGAAGCCTACAACGGCCCGCAGGCGCGCCAGCAGCGCGCCTCGATGGAAGACATCAGCCGCCAGATGGAAATCGCCAACCAGCCGATGGAAAGGCTGGGCAAGCGCATGGGCGAGCTGGGCAAGGAGATGGAACGCGAGAGCAAGGCCGCCGACAAGACGGTGCGCGCCCTGATCAGGGACGCGCGCGCGAAAGGACTCGCCAGGCCCGTGCCGACGGCAAGTTAATCCGCAACCGGCAGCATCGAACCGGTTTCGCGATACCGCACGTGCCACGAATACGCCTTCTCCAGCACGTGCGGCGTGTGGCCGCCGCGCGTGTTCGCTTCTTCGACGTAGTCGCGCAGCATCTGCTTGTACGGCTCGGCCACGCAGTGGTCGATGATGCGCTGGGCGCGTTCGCGCGGGGCCAGGCCGCGCAGGTCGGCCAGGCCGACTTCGGTCACCACGATATCGACGTCGTGCTCGGTGTGGTCGACGTGCGAGACCATCGGCACGATGCTCGAGATCTTGCCGCCCTTGGCCACCGACTTGGTCGCGAACACCGACAGATAGGCGTTGCGCGCGAAGTCGCCCGAGCCGCCGATGCCGTTCATCATGTGGGTGCCGCCCACGTGGGTCGAGTTGATGTTGCCGTAGATGTCGAACTCGAGCGCCGTGTTGATGGCGATGAGTCCCAGGCGGCGGATGACTTCCGGATGGTTGCTCACTTCCTGCGGACGCAGCACCAGGCGGTCCTTGTACTTTTCCAGCTCGGCGAACACCTGCCGTCCCTTTTCCTCGGACAGCGTGATCGACGAACCCGAGGCGAAATCGAGCTTGCCGGCGTCGAACAGGTCGAAGGTCGAATCCTGCAGCACCTCGGAATACATGGTCAGGCCCTTGAACGGACCGTCGATCAGGCCGGCCAGCACGGCGTTGGCGATGGTGCCGATGCCGGCCTGGATCGGCATCAAGCGCTCGGTCAGGCGGCCGGCGGCGATCTCGGCGTTGAAGAAATCGGTCAGGTGGCCGGCGATGGCGGCGGTGTCGTCGTCCGGCGGCTGGATGGTGGAAGCGCTGTCGTGCTTCTCGGTCATGACGATGGCCACGATCTTCTCGGGCGGGATGGCGATCGCCGTGGCGCCGATGCGGTCGCTGACGTTCATCAGCGGCATCGGCTCGCGCTGCGGGCGGTGCTTGGGGATGAAGACGTCGTGCAGGCCTTCGAGCGCCGGCGACTGCGAGAGGTTGATCTCGACGATCACCTTGTCGGCCAGGATCGCGAAGCTGGCGCTGTTGCCGACCGAGGTGGTCGGGATGATGGCGCCGCTCTCGGTAATCGCGATCGCCTCGATGATGGCGACGTCCACCGGCGCGAGCTGGCGCGTGCGCAGCAGCTCGACGGTCTCGGACAGGTGCTGGTCGGTGAACATCACCTCGCCGCGGTTGATCGCGGCGCGCAGGGTGGGGTCGGTCTGGAACGGCATGCGGCGCGCCAGCGCACCGGCCTGGGTCAGCGCCGCGTCGGTCTCGCCGCCGAGCGAGGCGCCGGTGATCAGGGTGATCGCCAGCGGCGCGCTGCGTGCGCGTTCGGCCAGCGCCAGCGGCACCGCCTTGGCGTCGCCGGCGCGGGTGAAGCCGCTGGTGCCGACGGTCATGCCGTCCTGGATCCATTCGGCGGCATGGGCGGCGCTGGTGATGCGCTCGCGCAGTTGCGGCAGGCGGACGCGGTCGTGGGCAAGGTGGTAATCGTGATGCATGGTTTCTCCTCAGGTTCAGGCTTGGTGTGGTCTTGTTTTTCTTGAAGGGGGATCAGGTCAGGCAGTAGGCGACCGGCTGCAGAGGCGGCGGCACGTGTTCGTCGCGCAACGCGTTGCGCAGGTCGATCTCGATGGCGCGGCACATGGCGTCCAGCGGCAGGTCGTTGTGTTCGATGCCGAACGGCTCTTCCAGCTCGTCGCCCAGCGCATCCAGGCCGAAGAAGGTGTAGGCCACGATGGCGACCACGAATGGCGTCATGAAGCCGATCGAATCGACCAGGCCGAAGGGCAGCAGGAAGCAGTAGATATAGGCGGTGCGGTGCAGCAGCAGCGTGTACGAAAAGGGGATGGGCGTGTTCTTGATGCGCTCGCACGACGCGGCGGCGGCGGTCAGGCTTGAGAGGGTGTTGTCGATGTTGGCCGCCAGGCAGGCCTCGATGCGACCCTCCTTGATGCAGCGTTGCAGGTCGTCGCCCATGTGGCGCATCAGGCTGTCTGGTTTGTTGCGGGCGCGCGCCATGTCTTCGTATTCATCCGGCAGCAGGAAGGTGGCGACGTAGGGCGAGCCGGGCTGGTCGCGCAGATGGTCGCGCAGCGCGTGGACAAAGGCGATCGCGCGGTAGATGATGCGAACCCGTGTATCCTGCAAGCCATTGCTTGCGAGGGCAGGCCGTGGGTCGTCGATCAGGCTCATGGTCTGGCGCGCCAGGTTCCGGCAGCGCAGCACCAGCTCGCCCCACAGCTTGCGGCCTTCCCAGAAGCGGTCATAGGCCGAGTTGTTGCGAAAGCCGAGGAAGATCGCGATCGGCAGCCCGATCAGCGTGAAGGGGATCGTGGTGAGGGTGATCTTGAGGTCCCACAGGTCGCCGTGCGACCAGGTGACCAGGGTCGCCACCGCGATATTGACCAGCAGGACAGGCAGGATGCGGGGCAGGACCGAGCCGCGCAACAGGAGGAACAGCTTGAGCCCGGAAGGGCGCTCTCGGATAATCACGGTACCGACCGCATTCGCAAAAAAATAGACGGAGTCAAGGAAAACTCACTAATATATTCGCAGTAAATCACTAATATCTTAGTCAGTCAAGCGCTTGTGCTTGTGCGATCATTCTTGACGTAGACACACTTAACACGGAGCACGCATTGGCCCGCCGTATCACTCACCGCAACCTGCCCCAACTTTTCCTGAAAGCGCGCGAATCGCTGATGTCGCATTTTCGCCCCATCCTCAACCACTTTGGCGTGACCGAGCAGCAATGGCGCATCCTGCGCGTGCTGGACGAGCACGGGCAGCTGGAGCCACGCGAGATGTGCGACCTGTGCCAGATCCTGAGTCCGAGCATGACCGGCGTGCTGTCGCGGATGGAAGAACTGGGCCTGATCGAGCGCCAGCGCGTGGCGGCCGACCAGCGCCGCATCTGGGTGCGGCTGGCGCCGAAGGGCGACAAGTTGATCGACGAGATCGCGCCGCTGATCGAGCAGCAGTACACATTGATCGAGGGAGCGTATGGCAGCCAGGTCGTCGACGACCTGTCGCGGGCGCTGGAGGGTTTCATCGAGGCGCAGGCGACGCCGGTGGAGAGGGTGGAGTTGCCGGCGACGACGAAGGCGGTGAATAGCCGTCGGCCGTGAACGTGCGGGATCGGCGGCCGCGCCGCCGATCCCGCGTCAGCCAGCAATCAATGCTGGTCGATCTTGCCGCGCCAGCCGCCGGTCTCGGTGCCGCGCTTCTCGAGCAGCTCCTTGAAGTTGGCCAGGTTCGAACGCGCTTCCATGCGCACGGCGCCCAGGGCGTCGCCCAGGGTTTCCAATGGGCCTTCCGGCTCGTAGTCCATCTGCAGCGCGATGCGCGTGACGGTGTCCGAGATCTTGTGGAAGGTGACCACGCCGCCGTTCTTGACGCCGGTGACGCTGCGCCAGGCGATGCGGTTGTCCGGGATCTGCTCGGTGATCTCGGCATCCCATTCCTTGTCTTCGCCGGCCACATTGGCCTTCCAGTGCAGGTGCTTGTCGTCCAGCTGGCGAATTTCTTTCACGCTCTTCATGAATTGCGGGAAGTCTTCGAACTGGGTGAACTGGTTATAGGCAGTGCGCACAGGCACGTTGACTTCGATCGTCTCGACGATCGACGAGCTGGCGCCAAAGCCACGGTTTTGCTTGAGTTTCTTCGACAGCATTGCGCCGCCGACGGCCAGGGCGGCCACGGTAACTACACGACCCAACATAGTGTTCTCCTTAGGTTTCGCCCGGGCGCGTTGCGCCTGGGCTCGAATGAATGCACTTGCGAACGGGGTTCGCGACCTTGTCGCGAATCTGTCATTAAAATAAGCGAAAAGACAAGGAAGGGGCGCGCGGCTGGGATGCCATTTCCGAGAAGTTGCGCGATGTTAATATGGTTTCCTGTGCGAAATCGACGAATATGCCAGCGTGGAGGAATCAGATGAGCTTGCAAGGTGGATGCTTCTGCGGGGCAGTGCGCTACGAGGCGCGCGGCGAACCTTTCAACAGCACGCTGTGCCATTGCACCGATTGCCGCAAGGCCTCGGGCGCCCCGGCCTTCGCCTGGTTCAGCGTCAAGACAACGAGCCTGCACTGGACCGCCAGCGCACCGCAGCGCTTCCGCTCCAGCGAACATGCGCTGCGTAGTTTCTGCCCGTCCTGCGGCGCCACGCTCACCTGGCACGACGAGCGCTGGCCCGACGAGATCGACCTTGCCACCGCCAGCCTGGACGACCCGGAACAGGTGCCGCCGGCCGACCACACCTTCGTGCGTAGCCGGCTGGGCTGGCTAAAGCTGCAGGACGGCTTGCCGCAATATCAGAAGACACGGTCGGAAGGCTGATTTCATGCGGCCCGCATTGTCATCCGTGCAGGAAGATGCGAGCATGGAATCACCGTAACTTCTCGGAAAGCTACCGCCATGAGCGCACCATCGTCCAACCGCAAGCGTCGCCAGCTTTGCCTCGCCCTGCCTGTTGCAGCACTCGCAGGAGTGGCGGGCTCCGCCGCGCAAGCCCGTCCCTTGCCTCCGGCCGGGATCGGGCACACCAACCACCATACGGGATTCGAGGTGGCGCTGAAGCTGGACATGTTCGGCGAAGTCAGCAAGCCGGTCGTGGTCGCGCAGAATGCCGAGCGCATCACCTTGCGTGGCGTCCATGGCGATACGCCGTGGGCCCTGGAGTTCACGATCGCCCGCATGGACTACGAGGGCAATCTGCGTGTGCAGGCCAGGCTGACCAGCAACGACGAAGTCCTGGCGGCGCCGATCCGCACCGCCGTGATCGGCCAGCGGGTGGTCGTGCGCGCCGACGACCAGATCGACGTCGCGCTGCTCGTCAGGCGCGTCTAGCGGCGGCAAGCGCGCCGGCGTTCATACGCCATGCGCGACGCACGGGGGCGGATGGCGCAGCGCCTGCCCCATGAGCTCCAGCGCATGCTGGATCTGGTAGCGGTCGGCCATGCCGCCCACGCACACCCGCACCGCCTCCGGCGCCATGCCCGGCGCCCCGACGGCGAACGCATCGCTGGCGACCACCGCCACCCCGGCCGCGGCCATCGTCTCGGCGAATTGCCGGCGCCCCCACGGCGCGGGTAGCCGCAGCCATAGATGAAAACTGTCCGGCGTGGCGTCGACGCTCGCGTCGGGCAGGGCGCGCAGCGCGATCTTGTGGCGCACCGCGCATTCCTTGCGGATGGCGGCCAGCATCAGGTCGGCCGTGCCGTCGCGGATCCAGCGTGTCGCCAGCGCCGCCGTGATCGGTGAGACCATGGTCGTGGTGGCGCGGATGGCGGCCGTCAGGCGCGCCGTGTAGTGGGCGTCCGGGGCGACCAGGAAGCCGACGCGCAGGCCCGCGCCCACGCATTTGGCGAGGCCGGCGATATAAAAGGTGATGTCCGGCCCCATGCTGGCCAGCGGCGGCGGGCCCGAGCGCGGCAGGAAGCCGTAGGCGTCGTCCTCGATGATCGCCACGCCATGAAAGCGCGCCACCTCCACCAGCGCCTGGCGCCGCTGCGCCGACATCACCGCCGTCGTTGGATTGAGCAGGGTCGGATTGCAATACAGCGCCTTCGGCGCGTACTGGGCGCAGGCGGCGGCGAAGGCGACCGCATCGATGCCTTCGCCGTCCATCGGCAACCCCACCAGTTTCAGGCCCAGCTGGCCGGCCAGCGCGCGCAACCCCGGATAGGTCAGCTCTTCGCAGCACACGACCGAGCCCGCGGGCGCGATCGCGCCCAGCACCGCCAGCAGCGCGCACTGGGCGCCCGGCGTGACCAGCACCCGTTCCTGGGGAACCACCAGGCCGCGCCGGCGCAGCCACAGCGCGCCGGCCTCGCGATCGGCGCGCGAGCCGCAGAAGTCCTGGTAGCGCAGCAGGTCGCGCAGGTGGGCGCCGACTTCCGCATAGCCGGCCTGCATCAGCTGCGCCAGTTCGGGCGACGCCGGCTCGGGCGGCATGTTCATCGACAGGTCGATGTTCGGCCGCCCTTCGACCGCACGCGGGATGGCGGGACGGCGCTTGCCGCACACGAAGGTGCCGCGGCCCACCGTGGAATCGACCAGCCCGCGCCGCTGCGCCTCGACATAGGCGCGCGCCACCGTGGTGAAGTCGATCCCGAGGCCGGCGGCCAGCCGGCGCTGTGCCGGCAAGCGCTGCTCCGGCATCAGGCGGCCGGTCGTGATGTCGTCGGCGATCGCATTCGCGATCTGCTGGTAGAAGGGCAGGGCGCCGGGCGTGTTCGCCTTCTTCAGCCTGGGCATCCAGCCATCGAATTTCTTGCTCATTGCTGCCGGCCTCCATGACGTTGTTGCGGGCGCGCGCAGGCACCGAAAAGGCTCAACGCGCACCCGCATGATGCGATATCCGCGACTTCGTGTGGCGGCCCCTGGCGCCGATTGTATGGAGCGAATGTATGGAGCCGGCGGACGACGCAAAAAGCCGCCTCCCTCGTCTGGCCCGATGCAAGGCGCGTGCCAGAAGGGGCGGGCGCGCCGTGGCCCGGAATGACCGCAGGCGCCTGCAGTCAAATCGGGGCGCCAAGGCGATTGATTGGCACGCCCCATGCATTCAATCCAGGCATCGCCCGCCAGGAGAACGATCATGATGAACGAGCTGCCCCTCGCCTATCTGCCCAGCGAGTTCCGCGTCAAATGGGTCACCCTGCCGTGGGAGGCGGAACAAGCCTACCGCCTGCGCCGCGCCGTGTTCTGCGAAGAGCAGGGCATCTTCGCGCACGACGACCGCGACGCGGTCGACGAACGCGCGCAGCTGCTGGTCGCGCTGTCGTGCCTGGCCGGTCTGCCCGACCAGGTGATCGGCACCGTGCGCATCCATCACGAAGGCGACGGCCTGTGGTTCGGTTCGCGGCTGGCCGTCGATCCCGCATGGCGCAAGCACGCCCGGCTCGGCATCACCCTCATTCGCCTGGCGGTCGCCAGCGCCGGCGCGCTGGGCTGCCGCGTGTTTCGCGCCCACGTGCAAAGCCAGAACGTGCCCCTGTTCCAGCGCCTCGACTGGCATGTGCTGCACGAGGAAACCCTGCTGGGACGGCCGCATCACCTGATGCAGGCCGACCTGGCCAGCTATCCGCCCTGCCACACCCCGCAAGCCGGCTATGCCGGCCTGGCGGCCAGGCCGGCGCCGTCTTCCAACCTTCCCACCGGAGAAACCGCATGACCACCCCCACCATCCTGCCTGCGCTCGATGCGCACTACGACGTCGCCATCGTCGGCGGTGGCCAGGCCGGCCTGTCCATGAGCTACTACCTGCAGCAGGCCGGCATCGGGCACATCGTGTTCGAAAAACACGTGCAGGCGCACGCCTGGCGCACCCAGCGCTGGGACGCGTTCTCGCTGGTGACCCCGAACTGGCAATGCCGGCTGCCCGGTCATCCGTATGCCGGCGACGATCCGCACGGCTTCATGCGGCGCGAACAGATCGTCGAGTACCTGGACGGCTTCATCGCCAAGGTGAATGCGCCGGTGCGCGAAGGCGTCGAGGTGCGCGAGGTGGCGCCTTTGGCGAGCGGCGGCTTCGCGCTGCGCACCAGCATCGGCGACACCACCGCGGGCCAGGTCGTAGTGGCTTCGGGCTGCTACCAGGAGCCGATCGTGCCGCGCCTGGCCGAGCGCCTGCCGGCCGACGTCGTGCAGCTGCACTCGGCCGACTACCGCAATCCGCACAGCCTGCCCGAAGGCGCGGTGCTGGTCGTCGGCTCCGGCCAGTCCGGCGCGCAGATCGCGGAAGACCTGCACCTGGCCGGCCGCCGCGTCCACCTGGCCACCGGCGACGCGCCGCGCTGCGCGCGCTTCTATCGCGGCCGCGACGTGGTCGACTGGCTGGCCGACATGGGCTACTACGACAAGCCGGTGAGCGAACACCCCTTGCGCGAAGGCGTGCGCGACAACACCAACCACTATGTCACGGGGCGCGACGGCGGGCGCGACATCGACCTGCGCGCCTTCGCGCTGCAGGGCATGCGGCTGCACGGCACGCTGACCGGCCTGGAGGGCACGCGGCTCGACTTCGCCCCCAACCTGAAGGCCAACCTGGACCAGGCCGACGCGGTCTACAACCGCATCAACGCCTCGATCGACAACTGGATCGTGTCCCAGGGCATCGCCGCCCCGCCCGGCGCCGCCTACGTGGCGCCATGGGAGCCGGACGGCGCGCTGGCCGACACGCTCGATCTGCGCGCCGAGGGCATCGCAGCCGTGGTCTGGTGCATCGGCTTCGCGCCGGATTTCAAATGGGTCAATGCGCCGGTCTTCAACGGGCGCGGTCATCCGGTCCACGCGCGCGGCGTCAGCGGCCAGCCGGGCCTGTATTTCCTGGGCCTGCCCTGGCTGCACACCTGGGGTTCGGGCCGCTTCTCGGGCGTGGCGCGCGATGCCGAGTACCTGGCGGCGCACATCGGCGCGCTGGCTGGCGCCCCGGCGTTGCGGTATGCCTGACATGCCCCGGTGCAGCGCGCGCCGTGATGTGGCATGCGCCGCACCGCCGCGACGCAACCCCGGCACGCTGTGCTTCGATCCTGCCGCCGTCATTGACTGGACGGTTTGACCGGATCGCTGCCCCGCACCGCGCCGGCATGCCTCTTGGACGGCGGCTTGAATGGAAAACGTTCCATTCAATGTCCGCGCGCCAGGGCATTGACTGGCACGGAGCATGCAATCAATCCCCCTGTGCGGACCGCGTTTTTCCGCACCAATTCAACCACTAGACAGGAGCACTACCATGCCAGCAGTTACCCAAGCCAAGCACCAGAAAGGCGACTTCTTCGTGGACTACGAGGAGAAGGTGTTCGAGGACGTCAAGGCGAAGCCGGGCGAGAAAGCGCTGGTAACCTTCCACACGGTGGCCTATGAAGGCTCGATCGGTTTCGTCAACATGCTGCAGGCCACCCGCCTGCAGCGCAAGGGATACGAAACCTCGATCCTGATGTACGGGCCGGGCGTCACCCTGGGCATCCAGCGCGGCTTCCCGACCATCGGCGACGAAGCCTTCCCCGGCCACCAGAACTACAGCAAGCAGCTCACCAAGTTCATGGAAGAGGGCGGCAAGGTCTATGCCTGCCGCTTCGCGCTGCAGGCGCTGTACGGCCATGGCGAGCCGGCGCTGATCGAAGGCATCCGCCCCATCAGCCCGCTCGACGTGCTCGACCTGAAGCTGCTGCACCTGCGCGACAACGCGGTCGTCATCGATACCTGGACCCTGTAAGCGGCGACAGGAGGGCGGCACCATGAACCAAGCGAACAGGGTGGTCAGGGCGGCGGCGGTGCAGATCGCACCAAGCCTGGACAGCGCCGACGGCACCGTCGCGAAGGTCTGCGACGCCATCGCCGAGGCCGCGTCGCGGGGCGCGCAACTGGCGGTGTTCCCGGAGACCTTCGTGCCCTACTATCCTTATTTCTCCTTCATCCGGCCGCCCTTCGAGCAAGGTCCCGAGCACTTGCTGTTGTACGAGCGCGCGGTGGCGGTGCCGGGTCCGGTGACCCACGCCGTCGGCGCCGCGGCGCGGCGCCATGGCGTCGTGGTGGTGCTCGGCGTGAACGAGCGTGACCACGGCTCGCTGTACAACACCCAGCTGGTGTTCGACGCCGACGGCGAGTTGATCCTCAAGCGGCGCAAGATCACGCCGACCTACCACGAGCGCATGGTCTGGGGCCAGGGCGACGCCAGCGGCCTGAAGGTGGTGGACAGTGCGGTCGGCCGCCTCGGCGCGCTGGCCTGCTGGGAACACTACAACCCGCTGGCGCGCTACGCGCTGATGGCGCAGCACGAGGAAATCCATGCCGCCCAGTTCCCCGGCTCGATGGTGGGGCAGGTCTTCGCCGACCAGATGGAAGTGACCATCCGCCACCATGCGCTGGAATCGGGCTGCTTCGTCGTGAACGCCACCGGCTGGCTCACCGACGCCCAGGTCGAGGCGATCACGCCGGACCCGGAGCGCCGCAAGGCGCTGCGCGGCGGCTGCTTCACAGCCATCGTCTCGCCCGAAGGCAAGCTGCTGGCCGAGCCGCTGCGCAGCGGCGAAGGCATGGTCGTGGCCGACCTGGACCTGGCCCTGATCACGAAACGCAAGCGCATGATGGATTCGGTGGGCCACTACGCGCGGCCCGAACTCCTGAGCCTCATGATCGATCCGCGCCAGACGTCTCCCATGCAATCGCAGGTCCAGGCGATGGAGACACGCGGCGCGGAACCTTCTTCCCAACCACTGGAGCAGCCATGAACCCCATGAACCAGCAGTTGATTGCGGAGTTGCAGTCGGTCGGACTGCGGCTGGGCGACACCAGCATCGGCGCGCCGAGCCGGCGCGGCGGCGCCGGCCCGACCGACCACAAGGCGGTCACGATCGATGGCCACACGGTGATGATCCCGGTGCACACGGCGGGCGCCTGGAGCTCGCCCTATGTCGCCGCGCCGCGCGCCGACGGCTCGACGCGCATCGTGCGCGACGGGATCGAGCTGGCCGTGGTGTCCTTCCCGCGCCAGCCGCGCTTTTACAAGCTGCAGACCTACGACGGCGTGCCGTACTCCAAGATCGCCACCCTGCACGGCGCCGACGTGCTGGCGACCACGGTCCTGCAAAGCTGCATCCGCTACGAAAGCCGGCGCAAGTCCTGCCAGTTCTGCGCGATCGGCCAGTCGCTGGCGGCCGGCCGCACGATCCTGCGCAAGACGCCGGAACAGCTGGCCGAGGTGGCGCGCGCCGCGGTGCTGCTCGACGGCGTGAAGCACATGGTCATGACCACCGGCACGCCGAACGCGACCGATCGTGGCGCGCAGATCCTGTGCGAGAGCGCGTTCGCGGTCAAGGCGGCGGTGGACCTGCCGATCCAGGGCCAGTGCGAGCCGCCCGACGACGACGCGTGGTTCCGGCGCATGCGCGATGCCGGCGTCGATTCATTGGGCATGCACCTGGAAGCCGTGACGCCGGCGGTGCGCGCGCGCATCATGCCGGGCAAGGCGAGCGTGCCGCTCAAGCGCTATTTCAGCGCCTTCGAGGCGGCGGTCGCGGTGTTCGGCCCGGGCCAGGTCAGCACCTACATCCTGGCCGGGCTGGGCGACACGCCGGAGGCGATCCTCGCCATGAGCGAGCGTCTGGTGGACATGGGCGTGTATCCCTTCGTGGTGCCGTTCGTGCCCGTCACCGGCACCCCGCTCGAAGACCATCCGGCGCCCGACGCCGCCTTCATGCGCGCCGTCCTGGCGCCGCTGGCCGGGATCCTTGAGCGCGGCAATCTGCGCGCGGCCGACATCAAGGCGGGTTGCGGACGCTGCGGCGCCTGCTCGACACTGTCCACCTACGAAAAGCGGCCGGCGGCATGAGCGACTCCACACTGGAAGCGTTGGCCGCATCCCTGCGCGCGAGTCCCGGCTTCGCGCACAAGCGCGACATCGAGGGCGTGCTGCCGGCCCTGCGCGGGGCCGCGCCCAGCGGCGTCGCCATCGGCGACGATTGCGCGGCGATCCCCGACGGCGACGGCTACCTGCTGTTCGCGATCGAAGGCTTCCTGAACGAATTCGTCGAGCGCGAACCCTGGTTCGCCGGCTATTGCGGCGTGATGGTCAACGTGAGCGACATCCATGCCATGGGCGGACGGCCCACCGCCGTCGTGGATGCGCTGTGGAGCCGCGGCGGCGACGCCGCCACCCCGGTGCTGGAGGGGATGGCGGCGGCCTCCCTCGCGTATGGCGTTCCCATCGTCGGCGGCCACAGCAACCGGCGCACCGACCGCGAACAGCTGTCGGTCGCCATCGTCGGCCGCGCGCACCGCCTGCTGACCAGCTTCGATGCGCGACCTGGCCAGCACCTGGTCGCCGCGATCGACCTGCGCGGACGCTTCCAGGAGCCGTATGCCTACTGGAACACGAGCCTCGGCGCGCCGCCGGAGCGCCTGCGCGCCGACCTCGAGATCCTGCCGGCGCTGGCCGAGGACGGCCTGGCGGCGGCGGCCAAGGACATCAGCATGGCGGGCGTGGTCGGGACGGCGCTGATGCTGCTCGAATGCTCGGGCATCGGCGCCGTCATCGACGTCGACCTGGTGCCGCGTCCGGACGGCGTCGACCTGGCGCGCTGGCTGGGCGTCTTCCCCAGCTACGGCTTCTTGCTCAGCGTCGCCGACGAGCACCTGGACGCCGTGCTGGCGCGCTTCGCGGCGCGCGGCATCGCCTGCGCCGCGATCGGCCGCACGGAAGCGGGCAGCGCCGTCACGCTGCGGCGCGGCGCCGAACGGGTCACGCTGTGGGATTTCGAACGGGAAGCCTTCATCGGCTGCGGTGAAGAACGCGATAGGGGAGCAAACCATGCCTGAAGTACGTTTTCTGGTCCGCTGGCCGGATGCCAGCACCGACGACTGCTATTCTCCGTCGACGGCCATCAAGGAGCACCTGGACGCCGGCACGCCGTATGCGCTGGCCGACTTCCTGGCGCGCAGCCGCCGCGGGCTGGGCGCCGCCAGCGAGCGGGTGCGCGCCAAATATGGTTTCGCCTGCTCGTCGGCCATGGACCAGCTGGCGCGCATCGAGACGAAGGCCGCTGCCTTCCAGGGCGATGGTGACGCGGTCGTGCGGGTCGAGCGGTTTTCACCTTGAGCTCGCCCTGAGCGTAGCCGGCAAACGTTGCGGCGGCGCGAACTGGATGGGCATACAGTAAATCGCGGCGGTATAATGGCCGGATGCAGACCCTTCTTCACAACCTCAATCCCGAACAACTTGCCGCAGTTACACTGCCTTCGCAGAGCGCGCTGATCCTTGCCGGCGCCGGTTCCGGCAAGACGCGCGTGCTGACCACGCGCATCGCCTGGCTGATCCAGACCAACCAGGTGTCGCCGGCCGGCATCATGGCGGTGACGTTCACGAACAAGGCGGCGAAGGAGATGCTCACGCGTTTGTCGGCCATGCTGCCGATTAATACGCGCGGCATGTGGATCGGCACCTTCCACGGCCTGTGCAACCGGCTGCTGCGCACGCACTACCGCGACGCCGCGTTGCCGCAGACGTTCCAGATCCTCGACTCGCAAGACCAGCTGTCGCTGATCAAGCGCATGCTCAAGGCGCACAATGTCGACGACGAGAAGTATCCGGCCAAGAACCTGATGTACTTCATCAACAACGCCAAGGACCAGGGCCTGCGCGCCTCGCAGGTCGAAGCGTATGACCCGATCGAGCGCCGCATGGTCGAGTTGTATGAGTTGTACGATCAGCAATGCCAGCGCGAAGGCGTGGTCGATTTCGCCGAGCTGCTGCTGCGTTCCTATGAACTGCTGGCGCGCAATGGCCCGCTGCGCCATCACTACCAGATGCGTTTCCGCCACATCCTGGTCGACGAGTTCCAGGATACCAATGACTTGCAATACAACCTGCTGAAATTGCTGGCGGGGCAGGGCGAGACCGGCGGCGGCGCCATCTTCGCCGTCGGCGACGACGACCAGAGCATCTATGCCTTCCGCGGCGCCAACGTCGGCAATATGTCGGCCTTCGAGCGCGACTACCAGGTCAAGAACCTGATCAAGCTGGAGCAGAACTACCGCTCGCACGGCCACATCCTCGACAGCGCCAACTACCTGATCGCCAATAACACCAAGCGTCTGGGCAAGAACCTGCGCACGGATGCGGGCCAGGGCGAGCCGGTGCGCGTGTACGAGGCGTCGTCCGACCTCGAAGAAGCGCAGTGGATCATCGAAGAAGCGAAAAGCCTCATGAACGAGGGCATGCCGCGCAACGAGATCGCGATCCTGTACCGCAGCAATGCCCAGAGCCGGGTGATCGAGCACGCGCTGTTCGCCGCCGGCCTGCCGTACACCGTGTACGGCGGCCTGCGCTACTTCCAGCGCGCCGAGGTCAAGCACGCCATCGCCTACCTGCAGCTGATGGATAATCCGCACAACGATTCGGCCTTCCTGCGCGTGGTGAACTTCCCCACCCGCGGCATCGGCGCGCGCTCGATCGAGCAGCTGCAGATGGCGGCCGACAGCTACGGCATCTCGCTGTATGCGGCCGTGCCCTATATGTCCGGCAAGGCCGGCACGTCGCTGGGCGCCTTCGTCAAATTGATCGAAGGCGCGCGTTTCGAGACCCAGCAATTGCCGCTGCCCGAGCTGGTGCGCGTGGTGCTCGAGCGCAGCACCCTGCTCACGCATTACGCCAACGAGAAGGAAGGAGCCGACCGCATCGAGAACCTGGAGCAGATGGTCAACGCCGCGACCCAGTTCGTGCAAGAAGAAGGCTTCGGCGTCCAGGCGCCGGCCCATCTGGGCCCGCCATCTCAGGCCCAGGCCGGCGAGGCGGTGGTGTACCAGGACGGCATCGAGGTCATCGACGGCGGCGCGCCGCTGCCGACCGTGATGTCGCCCTTGTCCGCCTTCCTGTCGCATGCTTCGCTCGAGGCGGGCGACGCCCAGGCCCAGGCCGGGCAAGAGGCATTGCAGCTGATGACGGTGCACTCGGCCAAGGGCCTGGAATTCGATGCGGTGTTCATCACCGGCCTCGAAGAAGGCCTGTTCCCGCACGAGAGCAGCGCGCGCGAAGCCGAGGGCGTGGACGAAGAACGGCGCCTGATGTACGTGGCGATCACGCGCGCGCGCCGGCGCCTGTACATGAGCTTTACCCAGCAGCGCATGCTGCACGGCCAGACCCGCTTTAACATGAAGTCGCGCTTCTTCGACGAGTTGCCCGAAGAAGCGCTCAAGTGGCTGTCGCCGCGCGTGCAGACCGCCTGGTTCGCTGGCCGCAAGCAGACGACGGCCTGGGACGACGCCAAGTTCCGCGAAGGCGGCAGCGACAACAAGATCGCGCAGCAGATCACGCAGAAGTCGGGCAATGGCACCGGCTGGCGCGTGGGTGAATCCGTGT
The DNA here is from genome assembly GCF_000315425.1 of Massilia timonae CCUG 45783. Taxonomy (GTDB): domain Bacteria; phylum Pseudomonadota; class Gammaproteobacteria; order Burkholderiales; family Burkholderiaceae_D; genus Telluria; species Telluria timonae. The sequence goes on from NZ_JH992924.1 coordinate 168,164, forward strand.
CGCACGCCAAGTTCGGGGAAGGCGTGATCGTCAATATCGAAGGCGGCGCCGGCGCGGCGCGGGCCCAGATCAATTTCGGTTCGGCCGGGATGAAGGTGCTGGACTTGTCGATCGCGAAGCTGGAGAAGATCGGGCGCTGAGCTTCATGGTGGATGGCGGCGCCATCCACCCGCCGACATCATTTCTCGAGGCTGACCTTGTCAGCCGGCGCCGTGTCCGGCTTGCCGAAAATCTCCCGATACCCCGCATACATCGCGCACTGCAGCAGCAGGATGAACAGGAAGATCACCCACATGATCACCACCCGCGCGATATTATTCCCGCCCAGCAGCATGGCGATCACCATGCACACCGCGAAGAAGATCGCGAACCAGGCCAGCAGCAAGACCAGGAACACGCCGGCACTGCGTTTCACCGCAAAGAAGCTGTAGAACACGGCCTTGAACGGCGGCATCTTTTGCCAGTAGGTGAGCGGGGCGGCGAAGCACAGCGAGATCAGCGCCGCGACGTCGACCGCAAAGATCAGGAACATCGCCAGCACGTCCGATCCCGCCAGCACGGCCGGGGTGCCGGTCGTGCCCTGGGCCCGGACCTGCTCCCAGAACGTTTCATCGACGGCGAGGCGGGTGATCAGCGCCAGCACCAGCGACACGGCCAGGTAGACCACCCCGACCTTGCACAATTCGCGGAATACCGGCTTGCGGAATCCCGTCAGCAGCACCGCGGGCGAGACGCGCTGCCCGCTCTCGATCATCGAGCAACCCATCATGAAAGCCATCGAGAACGACGGAATCAGGACCACCGCCACCATCGGTCCCAGCAGCGGCACGGAGCTGATCAGGATGCTGATGAGGATGTTGGCGAACAGCAGCGTGGTGAGGGCCGCGGGTTGTTGACGGAACAGGCTGGCGCCGCGTTTGAGCCAGATCCAGCCGGTGATAGCAGGCAAATTGTTCATTTAGGGCAAATTCGGCGCCGGGCAAGCGATGCGCTCGCGCAGGATGCGTTCGAAATGGGTCGGATCGTGCGGCGTCAACAGCTCGGCCGCACGGGGAAGATGCAGATCATACAGGCGCGACAGCCAGAAGCGAAGCGCGCCGGCGCGCAGCATCGGCTGCCAGGCGGCTTGTTCGTCTGCGGTGAATGGCCGCACCTCATGGTAGGCGTCCAGCAACGCACGCACCCGGGCTGCGTCAAGAACGCCGGTGGCCAGGTCGACGCACCAGTCGTTGACGGTCACGGCGACGTCGTACAGCCAGGTGTCGACGCCGGCAAAATAAAAGTCGAAGCAGCCGCTCAGGCGCTCGCCCTCGAACATCACGTTGTTGCGGAACAGGTCGGCGTGTACGGGCCCGCGCGCCAGTTGCGCATAGGTGGCGCCGGCGGCGAACTCGCTCTGGTAGGCCACTTCGCTGCGCAGCAGCGCGGCTTCGGCTTCATTCAAGAACGGCAGGACGGCCGGCGCGGTCTCCACCCACCAGTCCAGGCCACGCAAATTGGGTTGATGCAGGGTGAAATCCTGGGCCGCCAGGTGCATGCGCGCCAGCATGCGACCCACTTCGGCGCAGTGCACCGGCTGCGGGTCGAGCTGCGAGCTGCCTTGCAGGCGGCTGACGATGATCGCCGGCTTGCCGTGCAGCGCGACCACCAGTTCATCGTCCGTGTTCGGCACCGGCGCCGGCACCGGAATGCCGCGTTCGGCCAGGTGGGCCATCAGCTTGACGTAGAAGGGGAGCTGGTCGAAGCGCAGGTTCTCGAAGATCGTGAGCACATACTCGCCAGACCGTGGACCATGCGCAGTGCTCAAGAAAAAATTGCTGTTGTCGATGCCGGATGAAATGCCTTCGAGCCCGACGGCCTGGCCGAGCGGGTACTGCTTGATCCACTGGTGAAGGTCATCCAGCGAGACCGCGGTAAATACTGCCATGTGCTAACAAAAGAGAAGGTGAGAACCCGCCGCCGCGACACAAGCGCCGCGGCTGGTGGGATCATTGTTTGGTGGTCGGCTCCAGCGCGGGCGGCGGCGGCACGTCGGCGCGGGCGGGCACGCCCGGACGCGCGGGGGCCGGCGCGACCGGCTGATCGGCTGTGTCCTGCTTCTTGGGATTGCCAAAGTCGAATTCCATCACCGTCCATTGTGGGGCACGGATGTTGTTGCTGGTGGCATCGCCGGGTTGGGCGTTACCTGGTGCAACGTTGGGCTTCATGGTGTAGCGGCTCGGGCCGCTTTCTACCTCGACCTGGGTGACCGTGCCGTCATTGCTGCGGCGCTCCGTGATCTTGGTGCGCTGGCGCGGCGGAATCGTGGTCGCCGGCGTGTCGCTGCCCGGCTCGATGCGTTCGAGTTCGGGCGGCGCATCGCTGGGCCGCTGCTGGTTCTGCGGCGGGGTTGGCGTCGGTTGCGTCGGAGGCAACGCCGACTGCTGGGCCGCGGCCGAGCCGGCGAGCAGGCAAAGCGTCAGGAGGGCGAAGCGGGATGTCGAGCGCAGCATGATGGTCACCTAATGTCGTTTAGTCCATTGTAGCAAACAGCGTCCCTGCCCAGTGAAAAGTGTGCCAAAACCTTATGTTTACAGAGGGGCAAGTGCCTTGAAGCTCAGGCGCGGCTGCTGATGCGGATTCTGCGATAATGGCGCTTACCCTGGCGCCACCGATGGCGCCGCCTGCCGAACTCCTGAATGTCGCCCCCCTTATGGACAATACCCTGCTGCTCGTTGACGGTTCCAGTTATCTTTATCGCGCCTACCACGCGCTGCCCGACCTGCGCAGCCCGGACGGCTTCCCGACCGGCGCCATGCACGGCATGGTCAATATGCTGCGCCGCCTGCGCGCCGACTTTCCGGCCGCCTACATCGCCTGCGTCTTCGATGCCAAGGGCAAGACGTTCCGCGACGACCTGTATCCCGAATACAAGGCGACGCGCGCCTCGATGCCGGAAGACCTGGGCAAGCAGATCGAACCGATCCACGAAGTGGTGCGCTACATGGGCTGGCCGATCCTGATGGTGGATGGTGTCGAAGCGGACGACGTGATCGGCACCCTGGCGGTGCAGGCCACGGCGCGCGGCATGAAGACCGTGGTCTCGACCGGCGACAAGGACCTGGCCCAGCTGGTCAACGACAAGGTCATGCTGATCAATACCATGACCAACGAGCGCATGGACGAGGCCGGCGTGCTGGCCAAGTTCGGCGTGCCGCCGAACCGCATCATCGACTACCTGACCCTGGTCGGCGACACCGTCGACAACGTGCCGGGCGTGGCCAAGTGCGGCCCCAAGACGGCCGTCAAGTGGCTCACCCTGCACGGCTCGCTGGATGGCGTGATCGAGAACGCGGCCAGCATCGGCGGCGCCGTCGGCGCCAACCTGCAGGCGGCCCTGGAATGGCTGCCGAAGGGGCGCGAACTGATCACCGTCAAGACCGACTGCGACCTGGTCAAGCACGTGATCTCGTTCGAAGAGTCGCTGGTCGGCCGTCCGGAAGATGCCGAGGCGCTGCGCGACTTTTTCCAGCGCTATGGTTTCAAGACCATGCTGCGCGACCTGGGCGGCGCCAAGCCGGGCGACGGCAGCGTGCGTCCGGCCGCCGGCAGCGCGCCGGGCGGCGGGCCGCTGAACTCGCCGGAAGGCGCGGCGACCCTGGCCGGCATGCCGGTCATCAAGGGTGAATACGAAACGATCCTGACCGACGAGCAGCTCGACAAATGGCTGGCGCTGGTCGATGCGGCCGAGCTGACCTCGGTGGACACCGAAACCACCTCGCTCGACCCGATGGCGGCCGAGATGGTCGGCATCTCGCTGTCGGTCGAAGTGGGCAAGGGCGCCTACATCCCGGTGGCGCACCGCTACGCCGGCGCGCCGGACCAGCTGTCGCGCGAGCACGTGCTGGAAAAGATGCGCGGCTGGCTCGAGAATCCAGCCAAGCCGAAGGTGGGCCAGAACCTCAAGTACGATATGCACATCTTCGCCAACCATGGCGTGACCTTGAAGGGCATCGTGCACGACACGCTGCTGCAATCGTATGTGTTCGAGTCGCACAAGCCGCACGATATGGACACGATGGCGATGCGCCACCTCGGCTACACCACGATTCCCTACGTGGACGTGTGCGGCAAGGGCGCCAAGCAGATCTGCTTCGACCAGGTCGAGCTGGCGCGCGCCACCGAGTATGCCGGCGAGGATTCGGACATCACCCTGCGCCTGCACCAGAGCATGCTGCCGGAAGTCGAGAAGGACAAGGGTCTCGCCTACATCTACCGCGAGATCGAGATGCCGACCATGGAAGTGCTGCACAAGATCGAGCGCAACGGCGTGTTGATCGACAGCGCGCTGCTCGACGTGCAATCGGGCGAGCTGGGCAAGCGCATGATGGAACTGGAACAGCAGGCCTATGAAGCGGCCGGCGGCCCGTTCAACCTGGGTTCGCCGAAACAGATCGGCGAGATCTTCTTCGGCAAGCTCGGCCTGCCGGTGATCAAGAAGACCGCCACCGGCGCGCCGTCGACCGACGAAGAGGTGCTGCAGAAGCTGGCCGAGGATTATCCGCTGCCGAAGATCCTGCTCGAGCACCGCGGCATGTCGAAGCTGAAGTCGACCTATACCGACAAGCTGCCGAAGATGGTCAACCCGAACACCGGCCGCGTGCACACGAACTACGCCCAGGCGGTGGCGATCACCGGCCGCCTGTCGTCGAACGAGCCGAACCTGCAGAACATCCCGGTGCGCAACGCCGAAGGCCGCCGCATCAGGGAGGCCTTCATCGCCGCCCCGGGCCACGTGATCGTCTCGGCCGACTATTCGCAGATCGAGCTGCGCATCATGGCGCACATCTCGGGCGACGCGGCGATGCTGAAAGCCTTCGCCGACGGCGAGGACATCCACCGCGCCACCGCCGCCGAGATCTTCGGTATCCCGCCCGCCGACGTGCAGAGCGAGCAGCGCCGCTACGCCAAGGTGATCAACTTCGGCCTGATCTATGGCATGAGCGCCTTCGGCCTGGCCGGCAACCTCGGCATCGAACGCGCCGCGGCCGCCAACTATATCGAGCGTTACTTCGCGCGCTTCTCGGGCGTGAAGCAGTACATGGACAACACGCGCCTGGAAGCGAAGGCGCGCGGCTACGTCGAAACCGTGTTCGGCCGCCGCCTGTGGCTGCCCGAGATCAATTCGCCGAACGGTCCGCGCCGCGCCGGCGCCGAACGCGCGGCGATCAATGCGCCGATGCAGGGCACGGCGGCCGACCTCATCAAGCTGGCGATGATCGCGGTGCAGGGCTGGATCGAGAACGAGAAGCTGGGCACGCGCATGATCATGCAGGTGCACGACGAACTGGTGCTCGAGGTGCCGGAAGCCGAGCTGGAACTGGTGCGGGTCAAGCTGCCGGAGCTGATGGCGGGTGTGGCCAAGCTCGACGTGCCGCTGCTGGCCGAGACCGGTGTCGGCAAGAACTGGGAAGAGGCGCACTGATAGCGTACTGATGTAGGGACGCGGCCAGGCGCCTGCACATCGTCCATGGAGGACTCTTGAAACTCTATATAGACGAGCATTGCCCTTTCTGCAGCCGCGCGCGGCTGGCCCTGGGCCTGAAGAATCTGCCCTTCGAGATCATCGTCGTCATGGAAGACGATGCCGAGACGCCCACGCGCCTGGTCGGCAAGAAGGCCGTGCCGATCATCGGCGACGCCAAGCTGTGGCCGATTCTGCGTTCGCTGAGCATCGTCGACGGGCTACAGTTCCCGCCGGCGGTGCGCAGCGATATGGAACGGCTCGCAGTCGACGGCGAGATGCCGCTGCTGTTCGACCAGGCCAGGTAGGCGCCGTTCCGATCATTGTTGATCAAGGGCGGCAGCCACGATCTTTTCCATATCGGATTGCGCCGCCTCGCAGTTCGCCAGCTGGATGACCGACATGCGGTGGGCCGGTATCCTGAGGATCAGCGTGTCGAATCCCCACAGGCCGCCGCTGTGGAATACGACGTCATGGCCTGCGCGCTGGATCACCTCCAGCCCGAAGCGGTAAGCCGGCACCGAACCGTCCAGCAAGGGCGAAGCCTGCAGCATCGCGCGCAACAGACTCGCTGGATCGGCCCATTGGCGATGCCATTCTTTTTCCCAGCGCAGCAGTTCATTGACGCTCGCGTAGACGCCGCCATCTCCAACCGTGTTGGCATTGCCCAGGTGCTGCTTGTAGCCGAAGGGACGCGCGCGATCGGCTTCATAGCTGAAGACCCGGTGTTCGATGATACTGAAGCGGTCCTCGTCGAACACGATGCGCCGCATTCCCAGCGGATCGAACAGCTTTTCTCGCGCATAGCGGCCGAGCGACCTGCCGCTCAGGCGCTCCACCAGGGTGGCAAGCAGGATGTAGTTGCTATTGCTGTAGCGGTATCCGGTCGACGTGGGGAAGGTGACGGTGTCGAGACGAGCGATCACCTGCAGGATCATCCGGTTGTCGAAATAGTCGGCCTCGTGGCGCGACAACTGGGATTCGATGAACTGGAAATAGTCCGGGATGCCGCTGCTGTGATTGAGCAGGCTGCGCAGCGGGAAGGGTTGTTCGAACTTCGCCAGTTCCGGCAGGTGGATGCAAACGTCGTCATCGAGCCCGATGGCGCCCGCGCGCACCAGCGACAGCACGCAGGCGGCGGTGAACTGCTTGGATTCGGAGGCGAGGTAATACGCCGAGTCGGAGCCCAAGGGCACCTTCAGTTCGAGCGAGGCCATGCCGTGGTGAAGCTCGAATACGGCCTTGCCGTCGCACAGGACGGCGGCGCTGAAGCCCGGGCCGTCCGGCGGTAAGGTCGATTGCAGTTGCGTGAAATGGTCTTCCAGCCGGTGCACGAAAATCCCTGTCTTGTCCACTATGAGCCGACAAGTATAAGCTCAGCCGCCTGACGCTCGTCCGTGCCGCGCGTGCAGTCGCCGCAAGCGATGCTAAACTGGCAAGCCTGTCCAACTCTGACCAGAAAGGGGATGTCCATGAAAGATCTCGTCAACGATGCCCACAGCCTGCTGGGCGCCAGCGCCTACGACGACGGCGTGAAGCGGCGCGACTTCCTGAAGGCGGCGGTCGGCACCGGTTTCGCCGCGGCCGCGCTGCCGGTGGTCGCGCAGACCCGGATCCAGACCGATGCCGAGGGCCTCGACGCCGCTGACAGCATCCTGGTCATCGAAGGCCAGGACGTGCCCGTCTACCGCGCCCAGCCGCGCGGCAAGACCAACGTCCCGGTCATCCTGGTGGTGTCCGAGATCTTCGGCGTGCATGAGCACATCAAGGACGTGGCGCGCCGCTTCGCCAAGCAGGGCTATATGGCGATCGCGCCCGACCTGTTCGTGCGCCAGGGCGACGCGACCAAGGTCGAGGCCATTCCGGACCTGATCAAGAACATCGTCTCCAAAACGCCGGACGCGCAAGTCATGTCCGACCTCGACACCGTCGTGGCCTGGGCCAAGCAGCGTGGCGGCGACACCACCAAACTGGGGATCACCGGTTTCTGCTGGGGCGGACGCATCACCTGGCTGTACGCCGCGCACAACCTGGACGTCAAGGCCGGCGTGGCCTGGTACGGCCGCCTGGTGGGCGAGGCGACCCCGAACACGCCGAAACACCCGATCGACGTCGCCCAGAACCTCAAGGTGCCGGTGCTGGGCCTGTACGGCGGCAAGGACGGCGGCATCCCGCTGGACACGGTCAAGCGCATGCAGGCCGCCCTCGACAAGGGCAACAGCCGCTCGACGATCCACGTGTATCCGGACGCCGACCACGCTTTCCACGCCGACTACCGCCCGACCTACAACGAGCTTGACGCCAAGGATGGCTGGAACCGCGCGCTGGCGTGGTTCCGCAAGCACGGCGTCGCCTGACGGGTGACAGCCTGCGAGCCTGCCGCTTCGGGCGGGCTCTTGGACGAGCGCGGGCCGGGAGCGGTACAATGCCCGGTTTGCGGATCGTCGCAAGAACAGAACAAGAGGCTTTCAAATCGACCCGCTTATCGACCCGACCCTGAGTTCCATCCTGCTGGCGACCGTGATCGCCGGCGTCGTCAGCATTTCCGGGGCTGCGCTTTTCTCGTTCGCCCTGCTGTCGAAAGTGGTCGAAAAGATGGTCAGCCTGTCGGTCGGCATCATGCTGGCGACGTCGCTGCTGCACGCGCTGCCGGAAGCGTTCGAATCGGGCGCCGACATCAAGAGCCTGTTCGCCACCCTGCTGGCGGGCCTGCTGGCGTTCTTCTTGCTGGAAAAGGTGGCGCTGCTGCGCCATTCGCACCACCACGAGGGCGACGGACACCACCACGCCCACGGCCATGACGCGCGCGAGGCCGGCAAGTCGGGCTGGATGATCCTGCTCGGCGACGGCATGCACAACTTCACCGACGGCATCCTGATCGCGGCGGCCTTCCTGGCCGACCCGGAGGTGGGCATCGTGACCGCGCTGGCCATCGTCGCCCACGAAATCCCGCAAGAGATCGGCGACTTCATCGTGCTGCTCAACGCTGGCTTCTCGCGCCTGCGCGCCTATGTGTTCAACCTGCTGTGCAGCCTGCTGGCAGTGGCGGGCGGCCTGCTGGGCTACTTCACGCTGGACCAGGCAAGCGGCCTGATTCCCTATGTGCTGGTGTTCGCCTCGTCGGGCTTCATCTATATCGCGGTGAGCGACCTGATGCCGCAGATGCAGCGCCGCGCGACCCTGAAGGAGTCGGTGCCGCAGGTGTTCCTGATCGCCCTCGGGGTGGCGATCGTGGTGGCGCTGCACGCCTTCTAAAGAAAAAGGGCTTCGCGAAGAAGCCCTTTGTCGTTCAATCCGCGCCTTTCGCGACCGGCCGCGAGGCGTCGCCCACCCACTCGCTCCACGATCCCGGATACAGGCTGGCGCCCGGCAGGCCCGCCACTTCCAGCGCCAGCAGGTTGTGGCAGGCGGTCACGCCCGATCCGCACTGCATGATGGCGCGCTGCGGATCGTCGACCAGGGCGCCGAACTCCGCGCGCAGGTCTTCCGGGGCCTTGAAGCGGCCGTCCGCCTGCAGGTTGTCCTTGAAGAAGCGGTTCTTCGCGCCCGGGATGTGGCCGCCCACCGGGTCGATCGTTTCGTTCTCGCCGCGGAAGCGGTCGGCCGCGCGGGCGTCGATCACGATGCGCTGGCCGCTTTCCAGGTTGTCCATCACTTCGCGCACCGTCACGGTCGGCACGAAGGGCGCACGCACGCTCAAGCTGCCGCGCGGCCTGGCGGGCGTCTCGGTCGACAAGGGCTGGCCCAGCGCCTGCCAGGCCGCCATGCCGCCGTCGAGCACCGCCACCGCCTCGTGGCCCAGCCAGCGCAGCAGCCACCACAGGCGCGCCGCGAACATGCCGCCGTGGGCGTCGTAGGCGACCACCTGCGTGTCGTCATCAATGCCGAAAGCCTGCAGGGCCTGCGCCAGCGCTTCCTTCTCGGGCAGCGGATGGCGGCCGAGGAACACGCCGTCAGGCCCGCGCTTGGCGCCCGACAGCACGGTCTCGATGTCGGCGAACACCGCGTTCGGCAGGTGGCCGGCGGCATAGCCGTCACGGCCGGCGGCGAGGTTCACCAGGTCGTGGCGGCAGTCCACCACCACCCATTTCGGGTCGTCGATATGGGCGGCCAGCTGGCTGGCCGAAATCAGGGTCTTGAACATGGCGTTAAGTCTCCTTCTACGATTCGCTGACCACGGGGTCCTGGTCCTTGACGACGGCGCCGCGCGCCGTCTTGCGGGTATTGTAGAACGTCGCGGCCAGTCCCGAGAGCAGGATCACGCCGATGCCCAGCCACACGTGCCAGTCGAAGGCGTCGCCCCACAGGATCAGGCCCCACAGGGTGGAAAACACGATGCCGGTGTACTGCAGGTTGGCCACCACCAGCACCTTGCCCACGCGGTAGGCGCGGGTCATGCACATCTGGGCGATCAGGGCGGCGCCGCCGATTCCCAGCAGCAGCAGGAAGCCGTAGGCCGTGTGCCCATGGAACAGGGCGCCTTGCGGGCCGTCGCCGGCCAGTGTGGCGGCGAGGCCGACCAGGGTCGTGGTCAGCGAGAAGTAGAACACCACGCGGTATTCGGGTTCGCCCAGTTGGCCGAGCTTGCGCACCTGCATATAGGCCATGGCCGAGATCATCGACGAGCACACGCCGGCCAGGCCGCCCAGCCACTGGTTGCTCTCGACCGCCGGCTGCAGCACCATGGTCACGCCGAAGAAGCTGGAGGCGATCGCCACCACCAGCGGCCACTCGGCATGCTTGGTCTTGGTCCACCAGCCCATGACGAACATCCCGGCCGCGATCCAGATCGGCGCCATGTAGTTGAGCGTCATCGCCGTGGCCAGCGGCAGGCGGCCGATCGCGAAGAACCACAGCCACAGCGAGGTCACGCCGACCAGGCTGCGCCACAGGTGGGCCTTGCCGAAATCCGTCTTGAAGGTGCCGCCCTGGCGGCGCACCATGAACAGCAGGATGAGGGTGCCGATCAGGCCCCGGTACATCAGGAGTTCGGAGGTGGAATAGAACTCGGAAGCCAGCTTCACGCCCGCGCCCATGGCGGCGAACGCGAAGCTGGCGTACAACATCCAGAGGGAAGCCATCGGATTTCCAGTGAAGGACCATGCGGCATCGCCGCCGCGCGGTCCGGGCGCCGGGGTGCGGCGCCGGTTTTACGACTTGAAGGTTACAACGCGATCCTGCTGCGATACCACTCATGGAAGTGCTGCATGCCGTCTTCCATGGGCGACTGGTACGGACCGACCTCGTTGACGCCGCGCGCCAGCAGGATCTTGCGGCCGGCATCCATGCGCAGGCCGATCTCGTCGTCCTCGACCGCCGTTTCCATATAGGCGGCGCGCTCGGCCTCGACGAATTCGCGCTCGAACAGCACGATCTCTTCGGGGTAGTAGAACTCGACCACGTTGCGGGTCTTCTGCGGGCCGTCCGGCCACAGGGTCGACACCACCAGCACGTTCGGATACCACTCGACCATGATGTTCGGGTACAGCGTCAGCCAGATCGCGCCGTACTTCGGTGGCTGGCCGTTGTTGAACTTCAGGACCTGCTCCTGCCAGCGTTTATAGGCCGGCGAGCCGGCCTTCTGCAGCGCGCGGTTCACGCCCACGGTCTGCACGCTGTAGTCGCTGCCGAATTCCCATTTCAGGTCGTCGCACGAGACGAAGTTGCCCAGGCCCGGGTGGAACGGCTCGACGTGGTAATCCTCCAGGTAGACCTCGATGAAGGTCTTCCAGTTGTAGTCGCACTCGTGGATCTCGACGTGGTCGAACATATAGCCCGAGAAGTCGAGGTCTTTCGTCACCGACAGCTTGCCGAGCTTTTCCATCACGTTGTAGCCGTTCTGTTCGAACAGCAGGCCGTTCCAGTTCTGCAGCGGGGTTTTCGACAGGTTCAGGCACGGCGTGTCCGCGAAATGCGGTGCGCCGATCAATTCGCCTTTCAGGTCATAGGTCCAGCGGTGCAGCGGGCACACGATGTTCTTCGCGTTGCCGCGGCCATTGAACATCAGCGCCTGGCGGTGGCGGCAGACGTTGGAAAGCACTTCGATGCCGCCCGCGTTACGCACCAGCATGCGGCCTTCGTGTTCGGAGGCGAGCGTCGCGAAGTCTCCGGTTTCCGGCACCATCAATTCATGGCCGATGTAGCGCGGGCCATTGTGGAACAGTTGCTGCATCTCGCGCTTGAGGAGCGCGTCGTCAAAATAAACATTTACCGGAAGCTGTGCGTTCGAGCGCGCCAGCTTGGCGTGGGTAGCCAGATCGGACATCCCAACCCCCCTTTAAGGTAGCTTCCAAAGAAGAGAAAGAATCCAAAGACCAGTATTTAAGTAGAGGAATACGGTATTTCGGACAGAACCGGAGATTATACTGCGTAACAGGCTCTACCGTCTTGGGCCGGCGCGAGATTGTGGTGCGCGGCGCTTGATGTGTTGCCGATGAGGCATGGTTTTCATATTGGAACAGGGGCAGGGAGGGGACAAATAAAGGGCGTCGGCCGGATTCCTGACGCACCTGCCAGTTGTGAATGCTGCAATGTGCGCCCCCCGTGGGGTGGGATTGATCTAAAATACGCGATTGGACTGACCCACGGCGCACAACTGGGCGCCTTCACGAAACCGACTTATGGCAAAGAATATGACAGCGGACAGCGCGCCGGCAGCAGCCGCGGCGCCTCCGCAATCCTTCGAGCAGGCGATGGCCGAACTGGCCCAGCTCGTGACACAGATGGAATCCGGCGCCTTGCCGCTGGAAGCCTCGGTCGCGGCCTATGCGCGCGGCTCCGAACTGGTCAAGTATTGCGCCGCCCAGCTCGAAAAAGTCGAGTCCCAGGTCAAGGTGCTCGAGGGCGACATGCTCAAGCCATTCAGCGACGACGAGGTCACGCAATGACGGTGCAGGATTTCAGCGCCTGGACCCGCGAGGTCCAGGCCAGGGTCGAGGAAGCGCTTGACGCCTTCCTGCCGCCCGCCGACCGGGTGCCGCACAAGCTGCACGAGGCGATGCGCTACACCACGCTCGGCGGCGGCAAGCGCGTGCGCCCGCTGCTGGCGTATGCCGCCGGCGCGCTGTTTGACGCCGACCCCGCGGCGCTGGCCCGGGTCGCGAGCGCGGTCGAGATGATCCACGTGTATTCGCTGGTGCACGACGACATGCCGTGCATGGACGACGACGCCCTGCGCCGCGGCAAGCCGACGGTGCACGTGGCCTATGACGAAGCGACCGCGCTGCTGGTCGGCGACACCCTGCAGGCGCAAGCCTTCGAGGTGGTGGCCAGCCTTGATGCCGCGGCGGTGCCGCCGGCGCGCCAGTTGACGATGGTGCGCCTGCTGGCGCAGGCCGCCGGCTCGAACGGGATGTGCGGCGGCCAGGCGATCGACCTCGATAGCGTCGGCCTGTCGCTCACCCGCGAACAGCTCGAGCGCATGCACCAATTGAAGACCGGCGCCATGCTGCGCGTGTCGGTGCTGCTCGGCGCGCTCGCCGGGCGCGACCTGGCAACGCACGAACTCGAAGCGCTGGACGCGTATTCCGCCGCTGTAGGCCTGGCGTTCCAGGTGGTCGACGATGTGCTCGACGCCACCGCCGATTCGGCCACGCTGGGCAAGACCGCCGGCAAGGACGCGGCCGACAACAAACCGACCTATGTGTCGATCCTCGGCCTGGAGCCATCGCGCGCGCTGGCCGAACAACTGCGGCGTGACGCGCACGAAGCGCTGGCGCCATTTGGAGACAAAGCACAGCGTCTGCGCGAACTGGCAGACCTGATCGTGCAGCGGAAGGCCTAAATGAACCTGCTAGAAAAAATCAACGACCCATCCGACCTGCGCAAGCTGCCGCGCACCCAGCTCACCCCGCTGGCGCACGAGCTGCGCCAGTTCCTGCTCGAGTCGGTGTCCAAGACCGGCGGCCACCTGTCGTCCAACCTGGGCACGGTGGAGCTGACGATCGCGCTGCACTACGTGTACGACACGCCGCGCGACCGCATCGTGTGGGATGTCGGCCACCAGACCTATTCGCACAAGATCCTCACCGGTCGCCGCGGCCGCATGCCCACCTTGCGCCAGCTGAACGGCCTGTCGGGCTTCCCGAAGCGCGACGAGAGCGAATACGACACCTTCGGCACCGCCCACTCGTCGACCTCGATCTCGGCGGCGCTGGGCATGGCCACCGCAGCCAGGATCAAGGGCGAGGACCGCCATGCGATCGCCGTCATCGGCGACGGCTCCATGACCGCCGGCATGGCGTTCGAGGCGCTGAATAACGCCGGCGTCGAGGACGACGTCAACCTGCTGGTCATCCTGAACGACAACGACATGTCGATCTCGCCGCCGGTGGGCGCCCTGAACCGCTACCTGGCGCGCCTGCTGTCGGGTCAGTTCTACGCCGCCGCCAAGAACGTGGGCAAGAGCGTGCTGCCGGCGCCGGTGCTGGATCTCGCGCGCAAGCTCGAAGAACACGCCAAGGGCATGGTGGTCCCGGCCACGATGTTCGAGGAGTTCGGCTTCAATTACATCGGCCCGATCGACGGCCACGACCTCGATTCGCTGATCCCGACGCTGGAAAACATCAAGAAGCTCAAGGGCCCGCAATTCCTGCATGTGGTGACCAAGAAGGGCCAGGGCTACAAGCTGGCCGAGGCCGAGCCGATCCTGTACCACGGGACCGGCAAGTTCAACCACCTCGAGGGCATCAAGCCGTCCACCGCGCCGGGCAAGATCACGTATACCGAGGTATTCGGCAACTGGTTGTGCGACATGGCCGCCGCCGATAAACGCCTGGTCGGCATCACGCCGGCCATGCGCGAAGGCTCGGGCATGGTGCGCTTCCACCAGGAGTACCCGCAGCGCTACTTCGACGTCGGCATCGCCGAGCAGCACTCGGTGACCTTCGGCGCCGGCATCGCCACCGAGGGCCTCAAGCCCGTGGTCGCGATCTATTCGACCTTCCTGCAACGCGCCTACGACCAGCTGATCCACGACGTGGCGCTGCAGAACCTGGACGTGACCTTCGCGCTGGACCGCGCGGGGCTGGTGGGCGCCGACGGCGCGACCCACGCCGGCAACTACGACCTGGCCTACCTGCGCTGCATCCCGAACATGGTCGTGATGGCCGCGTCGGACGAGAACGAGTGCCGCCAGATGCTGACCACCGCCTACCACTATCCCGGCCCGGCCGCGGTGCGCTATCCGCGCGGCGCCGGCGTCGGCGCCCAGATCGCCGAGGCCTTGAGCTCGATCGAGATCGGCAAGGGCGAGGTGCGCCGCACCGGCAAGGGTGTCGCGCTCCTGGCCTTCGGCTCGATGGTGGCGCCGAGCCTGAAGGCGGGCGACGAACTCGATGCGACGGTGGCCAATATGCGCTTCGTGAAGCCGCTCGACGTCGAACTGGTCAAGCGCCTGGCGCAGGAGCACGACTTCCTGGTGACGGTGGAAGAGGGCTGCATCATGGGCGGCGCCGGCGCCGCCGTGATGGAAGCGCTGGCCGCCGCCGGCATCGCCAAGCCGGTGCTGAACCTGGGCCTGCCCGACAACTTCATCGACCAGGGCGATCCGCAAGCGCTGCTGGCGTCGGTGGGCCTGGATGCCAAGGGCATCGCAGCCTCCATTCGCGCGCGCCTGGTGGCGCAGGGCGAGCCGCGGCTGGTGGTGAGCAACGGCTGAGACCGCGTCTCGAACAAAAAACCGCTTTCTCGTGAAAGCGGTTTTTTTTGCGCGTCAGTCGGGCTTGCCGGTGCAGAGGTGGACCGCGCCGGCCGTGACGGCGAAACCTGCCAACATCATCGCGCCGAGCGTTTCCCCAAGCACGGCGAATCCCATCAAGGCCGTCGTACCGGGAATCAGATAGAACAGGCTGGCGACCTTGCTGGCCTCGCCCTTGCGCATCATGAGGAACAACAGGCTGACGGCGCCGATCGAATTGACGATCGACAGCCAGCCGGATGCCAGTACCAGCGCCGGCGTCCAGCGCGCTTCGAACCCTTCCACGACCAGGGCCAGCGGCAGAGCGACGATGCTGGCGACCGCCAGCTGGATGAAACCGCCGGTGCGCAGATCGGCATTGGCGCAGTACTTTTTCTGGTACAGGGTGCCGAGCGTGATGCCCGCCAGCGCCAGGCTCACGGCGCCCAGGCCGGCGATGCTGGCGCCTCCGATGCGATCGGCGACCACCAGCGCCACGCCGCCCAGGCCTGCCGCCAGGCCGAGCCACTGCCGACCGCTGACCCGTTCATGCAGGAACACGCTGGCTCCAAGCGCGGTGAACAGCGGCATGGTGCCGACGATCAGGGCCGACACGCCGGCGCTCACGCCCAGCTTCAGGCCGGTGTACAGGCTGGAGAACTGCAGCGCCTGCACCAGCAGGCCGACCACCACCAGGTGCGCCGCCGGCTTCCAGCCCGTCGGCCACGGCGCCCGGGTGGCGAGCGCGATCGCCAGCAGCACCAGCGCCGCCACCGCGAAACGCAGGAACAGCAGGGTGAACGGTCCCGCGTAAGGCAGGGCGAGCTTGCCGACCACGTAGCCCGAACTCCACATCAGGATGAACAGGAAGGGCAGGGTGGACGAGGGCGCGGCGAGCGCCGTTTTTTGGATGCTGAATGTCGTCATGATCGTCTCCGGTTGTCGGGAGACCAGATTACGACCGTGTAAATATGGATACAATACGTTCAAGCGATAACACATTGTTTCCAACGGGGATACCATGAGCGAGCTGGCGCCACGCGATTTTTCGGATTTATGGCCGTTTGTCCAGGTAGTCGAGGCCGGCAGTTTTTCGGAAGCCGCGCGCAGGATGGGCACGACCAAGGCCAGCGTCAGCAAGGCGGTGGCGCGGCTCGAAAAGGCGCTGCAGCTCAAGCTGCTGAACCGCTCGACGCGCCGCATCGGCCTGAGCGAAGCGGGGCGCGAGATCTACCAGCACGCCGTGCGCATGATCGAGGAAGGCAGGGCCATCGAGGCCGCGGCGGCCGGGCAGCAGTCCGGGCCGGGCGGCACATTGCGCGTGTCGACCTCGATGGCGTTCGGCAATGCGCAACTGGCCGCGCTGCTGCCCGGCTTCATGGCGCGCTACCCCGAGGTGCGCGTGGTCCTGAACCTGCTTGACCGCCACGTCGACCTGGTGGAAGAGGGGATCGACGTCGCGCTGCGCCTGTCGCCGAAGATCGACCTGATGAGCGTCGTCGCGCGTCCGGTGGCGCCGCTGCGCTACGTGCTGGCGGCCTCGCCCGATTACGTACGGCGCTGCGGCATGCCGCCCGACGTCGCCGGCTTGGCGGCGGCGCGCTGCCTGACCTTTGGCGAGTCGGGGCCGGGCGCGGTCTGGGAATTCGAGGTGGATGGCGCGCCGGTCACGCTCAAGCCCGCCAGCGCGTTGACGATCAACAGCAGCCAGGCGCTGCGCGAAGCGATGCTGGGCGGCGCCGGCATCGCCTTGCTCCCGACCTTCGTGGTCGGCGAGGACATCCGCGCCGGCCGCGCGCTGCATGTGTTGCCGGCGGCGCGGCCGGTGGGCATGTTCGGCAGCCAGGTGCTGGCCGTCTATCTCGAGAACCGCTTCCTGCCGCAGAAGGTCAGGGTCTTCATCGATTACCTGCTCGAACAGTGGGGCGAGCGGCCGGCCTGGGACGATTTTCCCACTAGCCCGGCTGGCCGAACAGCGCCTCGGCGCGCTGGTACAGGATCCAGGAAGTAGCGATGTACTTGTCGCCGCTCCTGGCCACATTGCCGCGGTGGGTATGGGTGAAGCCCGCCGGCGCGATCACCAGCCGCCCTTTTTTTGGCGCGATCTTGCGGCCCTGGTACAGGAACTCGGTCTCGCCGCCATCGTCCACGTCGTTGAGATAGAACATCCACAGCAGCACGCGGTGCAGCGAATCGCAGCTGGCGTTCTGCGGATAGATCTCGGAATGCCAGTGGTGGTAGCCGCCGCTATTCTGCCGGTACTTCTGCAGGTTGATGGTGCCGGGGCGGTACAGCACGCGCACCAGGTCTTCGATATACGGGCGGCCCACTTCCTCGAAGTTGTCCATCGATAGCACCGTCGGCGCGCCGGTCTGCGGGTGCTCCAGGGTCGGCGACAGGGACCCCATCAGCAGCATGCGGTAGCGATCGACGTACTGCACCAGGTGGCGCGACATCGTCTCGAGCAGCAGCTGGGTGACGTCGTCCCACTCGCGGTGCAGGTTGATGGTGATGTCGTAGCTGTCCTTCTTGTCGACGTCGACGCCGTTGCCGGTGCGCCCGCGCACGACCTTGTCGCTGGCCTCGAAGCGCGCCAGCAGGGCGTCGCACTGCTGCGCGCTGAGCGCGTCGTCATAGACGCCGATGAAGTCATCCATCACCTTGTCGTCCATGGATCAGCCCCGCTTGCGTTCGTGCTGCCACAGCACGTCGCTGCCGCCGGCATGGCGGTTCAGCACGCGCGCCAGCACGAACATCAGGTCGGACAGGCGGTTGACGTACTGGCGCGGGTGGGCGTGGATCTGCTCCGCCTTCGACAGCGCCACGATGGCGCGCTCGGCGCGCCGGCATACGGTGCGGCAGACGTGGGCGGTGGACGCTGCGCGCGAGCCGGCCGGGAGGATGAATTCCTTCAGGACCGGCAGGTCGGCGTTGTATTTCTCGAGCAGGCCGTCCAGGCGCGCCACGTGTTCTTCCTTGATCATCTGGTAGCCGGGGATGCACAGCTCGCCGCCCAGGTCGAACAGGTCGTGCTGGATCGACACCAGCTCTTCGCGCAATGCAGCCGGCATGTCTTCGCACAGCAGCAGGCCGACGAAGGAGTTGAGTTCGTCGACTTCGCCCAGCGCGTGGATGCGCGCGCTGTCCTTGCCGGTGCGGCTGCCGTCGCCCAGGCCGGTGCTGCCATCGTCGCCGGTGCGGGTCGCGATTTTCGAGAGGCGGTTGCCCATGATGTTGCCTTATGCGTTGGTGAGAAAAAACGATGGGACGAGCATACGACAAAACGTGGTAATTGTGCTTACAATCGAAGCATGCACGACCTCGTCTCCAATCCAGGCCCAGTCGCCACGCATGACCCCACCGAGCGGCGCAATCAGGTGGCGGCGGCCCTGCGCGCGCGCCTGCCGGCGGGCGCTGTCCTGTCCGACCCCGAAGACACCCGGCCCTATGAATGCGACGGCCTGGCCGCCTACCGCCAGCTGCCGCTGGTCGTGACCCTGCCGACCGACGAGGCGCAGGTGCTGGCCATCCTCGACGTCTGCCGCGAATTGCAGGCGCCGATCGTGCCGCGCGGCGCCGGCACCGGGCTGTCGGGCGGCGCGCTGCCGATCCGCGACGGCGTCGTGCTGTCCACTGCGCGCATGAGCCAGATCAAGCGCGTCGACCCGCTGGCGCGCACCGCCGTCGTCCAGCCTGGTGTGCGCAACCTGGCGATCTCCGAAGCCGCCGCCCAGTTCGGCCTGTACTACGCGCCCGACCCGTCGTCGCAGATCGCCTGCACCATCGGCGGCAACGTGGCCGAGAACTCGGGCGGCGTGCACTGCCTCAAATATGGCCTGACGGTGCACAATGTGCTGCGGGTGCGGGTCGCCACCATCGAGGGCGATATCATCGAACTGGGCGGCGCAGCGCTCGATGCGCCGGGCCTGGATTTGCTGGCGGTGTTCATCGGTTCCGAAGGCATGCTGGGCATCGTCACCGAGGTGACCGTGAAGCTGGTGCCGAAGCCGGCGCTGGCCCAGGTCATCATGGCGTCGTTCAGCGATGTGGTCACGGCCGGCAATGCGGTGGCCGACGTGATCGCGGCCGGCATCATCCCGGCCGGCCTCGAAATGATGGACCGCACCTCGGTGCGCATGGTCGAGCCCTTCGTGCAGGCCGGCTACGACCTCGACGCCGCCGCCATCCTGTTGTGCGAGGCCGATGGCACGGCGCTCGAGGTGGCCGAAGAAATCGCGCGCATGAGCGCGGTGCTCGAGCGCGCCGGCGCCACGGCGATCACGGTGTCGCAGAGCGAAGCCGAGCGGGTGCGCTTCTGGTCCGGCCGCAAGAACGCCTTCCCGGCGGCGGGCCGCATCTCGCCAGATTACTACTGCATGGACGGCACCATCCCGCGCAAGCAGCTGGCGCGGGTGCTGGCCGGCATCGCCGCGATGGAACAGACCTATGGCCTGCGCTGCTCGAACGTGTTCCACGCCGGCGACGGCAATATGCATCCGCTGATCCTGTTCGACGCCAGCGCGCCCGGCGAATTCGAGCGCGCCGAAGCCTTCGGGGCGGCGATCCTGGCGCTGTGCGTCGAAGTGGGCGGCACCATCACCGGCGAGCATGGCGTGGGCATGGAAAAGATCGACTCCATGTGCGTGCAATTCGGCCGCAAGGAACTCGACGCCTTCTTCGCGGTCAAGCATGCCTTCGACCCGGTCGCGCTGCTCAATCCGGACAAGGCGATCCCGACCCCGCACCGCTGCGCCGAATTCGGCAAGCTGCACGTGCACCACGGCGAGGTTCCGTTCCCGGACCTGCCGCGTTTTTGAACGAGAGCCGATATGGGAACGATCGAACGATTCCAGGAACGGGTGCGGGCCGCGGCGAGTGATCGCCAGCCGCTGTGCATCCGCGGCGGCGGCAGCAAGGACTGGTATGGCGGCGCGCCACAGGGCGCGGTTCTCGACACCCGCGACCACGCCGGCATCGTCGACTACGAGCCGACCGAACTCGTGGTCACGGCGCGCTGCGGCACGCCGCTGGCCGAGATCGAGGCGCTGCTCGCACGCCACAACCAGATGCTGGCCTTCGAGCCGCCGCATTTTTCGGCTACCGCCACCGTGGGCGGCACGGTCGCGGCGGGCTTGTCCGGTCCGCGGCGCGGCAGCAGCGGCGCCACGCGCGACTTCGTGCTCGGCGCCAGGCTGCTGGACGGGAAGGGCGACGTGCTGGCGTTCGGCGGCAAGGTGATGAAGAACGTGGCCGGCTACGACGTCTCGCGCATGCTGGCCGGTTCGATGGGCACGCTCGGCCTGCTGCTGGAAGTGTCCTTGAAGGTGCTGCCGCGGCCCTTCGCCGAGGCCACGCTGCGCTTCGAGATGAGCGAGATCGACGCCATCCGCCGCCTGAACGAATGGGGCGGCCAGCCCTTGCCGCTGTCGGGCAGCGCCTGGTGCGGCGGCCAGCTGGCGCTGCGCCTGTCCGGCGCCGAGGCGGCGGTCGACGCCGCGATGCGGCTGCTGGGCGGCGAAGCGGTGCCGCATCCGGATGCGGCGGCGTTCTGGACCGACCTGCGCGAACAGCGTCATGCCTTCTTCACAGGGAGCGAACCCCTGTGGCGCCTGTCGGTGCCGTCGACCACCGGCGCGCTGGTGCTCGGCGGCGACCAGCTGATCGAGTGGGGCGGCGCCCAGCGCTGGCTGCGCACCGGTGGCGATGCCGCCACGGCCGACACGGTCCGGCGCACGGCACAAGCCTGCGGCGGCCATGCGACCCTGTTCCGTGGCGGCGACAAGGGCAGCGGCGTGTTCCAGCCGCTGGCGCCGGTGCTGGCGCGCATCCATGCGCGCATGAAGGATGCCTTCGATCCCGCCCACATCTTCAACCCGGGCCGCCTGTATCCCGAAAGCGCCTGACCCATGCAAACGACATTAGCCGACTTCATCAAGGGCACGCGCGAAGGCGCGGAAGCTGAAGCGATCCTGCGCGCCTGCGTGCACTGCGGCTTCTGCACCGCCACCTGTCCGACCTATCAACTGCTGGGCGACGAACTCGATGGCCCGCGCGGACGCATCTACCTGATCAAGCAGGTGCTCGAAGGCGCGCAGCCGACCCGCAAGACCCAGCTCCATCTGGACCGCTGCCTCACCTGCCGCAACTGCGAGACCACCTGTCCGTCCGGCGTCAAGTATGGCCGCCTGGTCGACATCGGCCGCAAGCTGGTCGACGAGCGCGTGCCGCGTCCCTTGAATGAAAGGATCAAGCGCACCACGCTCAAGGAATGCCTGCCGCGCGCCGGCGTGTTCAGGCCGGCCTTCCGGGCAGGCCAGGCGCTGCGGCCGCTGTTACCGGCCGCTCTGCAGGACAAGCTGCAGCCGGGGCGCGCCGCCGGCCACTGGCCGGCGCGGGTCCACGCGCGCAAGATGCTGCTGCTGGACGGCTGCGTGCAGCCGGCGATGGCGCCGAACATCAACGCTGCCACCGCGCGCGTGCTCGATTCTCTCGGCGTGCAGCTGCTCGTGGCGCCCAAGGCCGGCTGCTGCGGCGCGCTGCGCTACCACATGAACGACCAGGACGGCGGCCTGGGCGACATGCGGCGCAACGTCGATGCCTGGTGGCCCTACGTGGAACAGGGCGCGGTCGAGGCGATCGTGATGACCGCCTCCGGTTGCGGCGTCACCGTCAAGGAGTACGGCCACCTGCTCGCGCATGATCCGGATTACGCCGACAAGGCGCGCCGCATCAGCGAGTTGACGCGCGACCTGTCCGAGATCCTGCCGCAATTCGAGGAGCAGATCAGGACGCGGGCGCAGGGGAGAAGCGCGCCGCGCGTGGCCTACCACCCGCCCTGCACCCTGCAGCACGGCCAGCAGATTCGCGGCAAGGTCGAAAGTATGCTGCACGCGGCCGGCGTGGACGTGGTGCTGTGCGCCGACAACCACCTGTGCTGCGGCTCGGCCGGCGCCTATTCGGTGCTGCAGCCGGAGATCGCGCACGCGCTGCGCGACCGCAAGCTGGCCAGCCTGGCGGCGACCGGCGCCGAGGAGATCGTGTCGGCGAACATCGGCTGCCTGACCCACCTGCAGTCGGGCACGGACAAGCCGGTGGCGCACTGGATCGAATTGCTCGAGCGGGCATTGCGCTGATTGCGCGCGCGGGCGCAACGCCGATTTCCTGGCCGTGTTAGGATCGCGCCGAACCCGTCAATCGGCGGGAACCAGTGGCAATCTACAGGAACGATCTTGAGCTTCACCTTCCAACTCGTGCGCGACGACGAGGGCGGCCCGGCCGCCGTGGTCTTCGAAGACAGCAGCAGCCCCGGCCTGGTCCCGGTCTGGGAAGCCGCCGGCGTCTACGACGCGCTGTACAACAGCGACGGCCGCATGGCGCGCGACGTCTCGCGCGCCATCGCCTACGGCCTCGACCAGCTGAACGAGAACGCCGCGCTGGGCAGCCTGCTGCCGCCGGGCGTCTCGATGACCGAGGCGATCCGCTTCCTCGACAACGTCAGCCGTGGCTGCACCATCCACGGCGTGGCGCGCATCCAGACGCGCTGACGACGAATCCGTGCGCTTGTCACAAGAGGTTACGACGGCGCTATGGTGTTCAAGTGCAAGGGCTTGTACCATGTGAGCGTTTTGCTCGACAACGAAAGCCTCTTATGACCTTGCCAATCTTTTCACGTTCCATGTGCCTGGGCCTGTTCGCCATCGCCTGCGCCATCCCGGTCCATGCCGAGAGTTTCGCCTCGTCGGCCTCCAGCGCCGGCTCTGCGTCGTCGGCCAGCATTTCGGATTCGATCAGCGATTCGAGCAACAGCTCGAGCGGCGACGACAAGGTGGCGGCCGGCGACTACCGCGTGATCGATATCGCGCAAGCCCCGAACAAGCCCGACACCACCCGCCTGACCCTGCGCGCCGAAGCCGGCCAGGCCCGCACCTTCTTCCTTGACGTGCCGAACCGCGCCATGGCCCAGCGCCAGGTCAATGCCGGCGACGTGGTGCGCGTGAACGAGCGCGTCTATGGCTACGAATTCGCCCATGCCGACACCCAGCGTCCGTTCTTCCTGGCGCTGCAGGACGACTGGCAGCGCGACCTGGCGTCGCGCAAAGTCGTCATCTGATGCGGCTGCGCAGGGCGACCGCCGCGCTGGCGCTCGGCCTCTGCGCCAGCAGCGCCGCGTGGGGTGGGCTGCCGACCTTCTGCGAGCGCGAGAGCGACATCACCGCGCTCGAACAGGACCGCGTGCTGCGCTTTGCCGGCGTGGTCCGGCAAGAACTCGAACGCTCGGGCGGCAAGGTCGCCCTGATTTCCCGCGCCGGTGTGGACCTGAGCCGCTTCGGCCTGCTGTATTCGCATGCCGGCGTCGCCCTGCGCGACGATGCCGACGGCGCCTGGGCGGTGCGCCAGCTGTACTACGCCTGCGACGACGCCCGTCCGCACCTGTTCGACCAGGGCATCTCGGGCTTCGCGCTCGGCGCCGATGCGCCATCCAGCGGCCATGTGTCGCTGCTGCTCCTGCCCGAGCAGGACAGCGCGCAGCTCGAACGCGCCGCGCGCGACAAGCGGCTGGCGCTGGCGCTGCTGGCAGGGAAGTACAGCGCCAACGCCTATGCTTTCGGCACCGATTACCAGAACTGCAACCAGTGGGTGGCCGAACTGCTGGCGGGCGCCTGGGGCGGCGTATCGGGACACGGCGCAGGGCAGGCAGGACAGGTGCGCGAGCGGGCGCAGGACTGGCTGCGCGCGCAGGGCTACGTCGCCGGGCCGGTCAGGGTGCCGGGACACTTGCTGATGTTCGCCGGGCAGTTCGTGCCGCTGGTGCACGTCAACGACCATCCGGTGGACGACCTGCACGCCCTCGCGCTGCAGGTGAGCGTGCCGGCCTCGATCGAAGCCTTCGTGCGCCAGCGCGCGCCGCAGACGCAACGCGTGGAGATCTGCCACGACGAGGGCCGCATCGTCGTGCGGCGCGGCTGGGAGCCGCTTGGCGCGGCGTGCGAGCCGGGGCCGGACGACGAAGTGACCGTCCTCGCCAACTGAGCGTTTCGCGATACGCCCTTGGGCGGCGTCAGGCCGCCAGCAGCTTCTCGATATCGCCCTTCAGTTCTTCCGGCTTGGTGGCCGGCGCGTAGCGCTTGACCACGGCGCCTTCCTTGTTCACCAGGAACTTGGTGAAGTTCCACTTGATTCCCTCGGTGCCCAGCACGCCCGGCGCCTCGCCCTTCAGGAAACGGAACAGCGGGTGGGCGTCGTCGCCATTGACGTCGATCTTGGCGAACATCGGGAAGGTGACGCCGTAGTTCTTTTCGCAGAAGGCGCCGATCTCGGCCTCGCTGCCCGGCTCCTGGCGGCCGAACTGGTTGCACGGGAAGCCGAGCACCACCAGGCCCTGGTCCGCATAGCGTTGCTGCAGTTCCTCCAGGCCCTGGTATTGCGGGGTGAAGCCGCAGGCGCTGGCGGTATTGACGATCAGGAGCGCCTTGCCGCGATAGCGTGCCAGGTCGACCGGCTGGCCGTCGAGAGCGGTGGCGTTGAAATCGTAGGCGGTCATGGCGTTCTCCTTGTGGTTGAATCGCCAAGTTTACGCGAAGGCGGCGCGACGTGCACGGCATCCCGACGCGACCTTCCGGCACGAATCATGGCGGTGACTTTTATTGCGTCTTAGCATTTCTTAACGTATTTTGGGCACAGCGCGTGCGACAATTACGCTCGTCCAATTGTCCAGCATCCCGGGTTGTCATGCCACGTCACCGTTCTTCCGTCTTGCTGCTCGCGCCGATCGTGGCGGGCACGCTGCTCGCCCCTGCCAGCGCCAGCGTCCAGCAGCCTCCCGCGGTCCCCGCACCTGCCGCGCCTGCGCCAGCTACCCCCGTACCGGAAGCCGAGGTTCCGGTCCAGTCGACGGTCTCGGTCAGCGCGGTACGCTCGTCGAACCGCATCGACCGCCAGGCCTATGACGTCAAGAGCGATTCTGCCGCCACCAACGACACCATCGCCGATACCCTGAACAAGGTGCCGTCGGTCGCGGTCGACCCGGACGGCAACGTGACCCTGCGTGGCCGCAGCAATGTGCAGATCCTCATCGACGGCAAGCCGTCCGCCATGATGCAGGGCGAGAACCGCGCCGCCGCCCTGGGCGCGCTGCCGGCCGCCGACCTCGAGTCGGTGGAGGTGATCAACAATCCCGGCGCGCAGTTCGGCAACGAGGGCGGCGGCGGGCCGATCATCAACCTGGTGATGCGGCGCGAGCGCACGCCGGGCAGCTTCGGCGTGGTCAACGCCAACGCCGGCGCCGAGGGCCGCTTCAATGCCTCGACCTTCGGCAGCTACACGGGCGGACGCCTGAGCGTGCAGGGCGCGCTGTTCGGCCGCCGCGACAGCCGCGGCTCGACCGGCGAGACGACGCGCGACCGCATCGATCCGGCCACCGGCGCCGTGGCCAGCAGCGTGCAGACCTCGACCAGCGAGAACGACACCGAGTCGGCCGGCTTCAACGGCTCCCTCAACTACAACCTGGGCGAGAAGGACGTGGTGTCGCTCAAGGCCAGCTTCAACGCCAACCGCCAGGATGGCCTGTCGTCCGAGCGCTACCGTGGCACCGACGCATCCGGGGCGGTCGAGAGCGACTACCTGCGCTCGACCGTGCGCGACACCGACAACCGCAGCTACAGCCTGGGCGCGAGCCTCGACCACAAGGGCGAGCTGCCGGGAGAGATCTTCAAGACCGACCTGCGCCTGTCCGGCACCCGGGGCGAGGGCGACACCCGTTACGCCAGCGACTACACGGTGCGTCCGATCAATTCGTCCGATCCGCTGACCCGCCAGGACAACCTGAACGAGACCCGCATCATCGACCTCACCGGCGATTACGAGCGTCCGGGTGAGGCCGGCGTGCTCAAGCTGGGCTACAAGGTCATCCGCAACAGCAGCGTGATCGACACCCGCTTCCTCGACGTCGATCCGGGCACGCTGTTCGAAACCGTGAACCCGGCGCGCACCAACCGCTTCGAGCTGGTCGACACCACGCTGGCGCTGTACGGCACCTACCAGATGCGCCTGGGCGAGAAGTGGGGCGTGCTGGGCGGCCTGCGCACCGAATACACCGATCTGGACATGGACCAGGTCACGACCGGGATCAAGGCCGGCAACCACTACCTGGAAGCGATCCCCAGCGCCTTCCTTACCTATGACCTGTCCGATAGCACGGCGCTGCGCCTGAGCTATGCGCACCGCATCCGCCGTCCGGGCGCCTCGGACCTGAATCCCTTCGTGATCTACCGCGACGAAACGAACGTCTCGTCGGGCAATCCCGAGCTGATGCCGACCGAGTCCGACTCGCTCGAGCTGGGCGTCGAGACCAAGCTTGGCAACGTCGAGACCAATGTGCGCCTGTATGCGCGCCGCGACACCGACCTGATCTCGGAGCGCCGCTACTTCATTTCGGACACCGTGCTGCTGACCACGCGCGAGAACGCGGGCACCAGCCGCTCGGGCGGACTGGAATTCACCTTCAGCGGTCGCGCCACGTCCAAGCTGACGATCAATGCCAGCGGCAATATCGGCTATTCGGAGCAATCGGTGCTGGGCAGCGTGAACGACGACAAGCGCAGCGCGACCTCGATCGCCGGCCGCGCGCGCTTTAATTACCAGTTCAATCCGGCCAACAGCCTGCAGCTGGTGCTCAATGCCCAGGGCAAGACGCTGTTCGGCGAGGGTTATCGCCAGCCGACCCGCACCGCGGACCTGAACTACCGGCACAACCTGAGCCAGGCCCTGAGCCTGGTCGTCAACGTCAACGACGTCTTCGATTCGCAGAAGTCGGAGTCGATCACCGAAACCGACAGCCTGCGCGAATACAGCCTGCGCCGCCAGGACGGGCGCCTGGTCTACGTCGGCCTGTCGTACCGCTTCGGCACCTTTGGCGGCGGACGCGGCCCGCGTGGCCCGGGCGGGCCGGGCTTCGGTCCACCGGGCGGCGGCATGGGGCCGCGGTAAATACAGCCCGTCAGTACAGGCGATATGCCGGATGAATAATTCCGGCAAAGCGGCTTTCGGCGCAACAAGCTGTGACAGAATACGGGGACTTTTGTCCACTGCGTTCCCGATCCCATGCTCCGACCAACGCTCATCGCGCTGACCCTCGCTGCGCTGCCGGCCGCCGCCCAAGTCAGCCCGCCATCCGACCCGCCGCCGGTCAGCCCGGATGCCATGCAGAAGGTCGAGGTCAAGGCGGACGCCAACAGCTACGACCCGCGGCGTGACGACACCGCCAGCCGCATCGTGGTCTCGAACGAAGAGATCAAGCGCTACGGCGACACCTCCGTGCTCGACGTCTTCAAGCGCCTGCCCGGCATCACCGTCGGCGGTGGCGGCGGCCGCGGGGCGGGCGAAATCCGCATGCGCGGCCTGGGCAGCGGCTATACGCAGATCCTGATCAATGGCGAGCGGGCCCCGGCCGGCTTCGACATCGACCAGCTGTCGCCCGACGTCATCGAACGGATCGAGATCCTGCGCGCGGCCAGCGCCGAGTTTTCGACCCAGTCGATCGCCGGCACCATCAACATCGTGCTCAAGCGGGTGGTGCGAAAGGCGCAGCGCGAACTGCGGGTCGGCTACGGCAAGAGCGAGGACGCCAGCAACCCGAGCGCGAGCCTGAACATGTCGGACCGTCTCGACGCGCTGTCGTACTCGCTCGGCGCCAGCGTCTGGCGCTTCAACTTCGACCGTCCGCAACCGTACGAGGAAACGCAGATCGATCCGCAAGGCCGCCTGACGCAGCTGCGCCGCACCGAGCAGAACGACAGCGGCAGCCCGAAGGGCTTCAACCTCACGCCACGCCTGAACTGGACGCTCGAGAACGGCGACACGGTCAGCTGGCAGACGATGGTCTCGTACAATCGCAACGACTACCAGGGCAATGCGGTGACCACGACCGAGCTTGGCGCGCCGCCGCCGTACGACGTGCGCGACATGAACAACGAGGGCAACCACACGATGCTGCGCACGGACGTGAACTGGGTGCACAACCTGGAAGAGGGGGCGAAGCTCGACCTCAAGCTCGGCGCCAACGGCATGCGCAATCGCGGCGACTGGCGCGAATTTGACTACAACCTGGATCGCTTGGCGCGCGACTCCACCGTCCTGAGCGCGACCGACGAACGCGGGCTGACGCTGGTCGGCAAGTACACGACGCCGTGGAAGAAGGACCATGCCTTGTCGATGGGCTGGGATGCCGGCTACACGCAGCGCGAGGACGAGCGCGGCGAAATCGAGGTGTTGCCGCTGGCCGGGCGCGAGCTGATATCGAACGAAGAGTATGACGCCACCATCAAGCGCCTGGCGCTGTACATCCAGGACGAGTGGAACGTGAGCAAGCAGTGGTCGATGTATGCGGGCCTGCGCTGGGAAGGACTGGAGACGACCAGCGAGGGCAATACGTTCGAGACCAGCACCAACCGCGCCAGCGTGTTCTCGCCGCTGGCCCAGACCCTGTACAAGATTCCGGACAGCCGCGACCAGGTGCGCCTGGCGCTGACCCGCACCTTCAAGGCGCCGTCCGCGAGCAACCTGATCCCGCGCCGCTTCACGACGCCGAACAACAGCCAGACCGAACCCGACTACCGCGGCAATCCGGACCTGCAGCCGGAACTGGCGACCGGCATCGACGCCGCCTACGAGCACTGGTGGGCCGAGAAGGCGCTGCTGAGCGCCAGCGTGTCGGTGCGCCGCATCGAGGACTACACGCGCCAGGGCCTGATCCTGGAAGACGGCCGCTGGATCCAGACCCCGGTCAACGACGGCGACGCGCTCACGCGCAGCCTGGAACTGGAGGCGAAGTTCCCGCTGTCGGCAGTCATGGAAGACGTGCCGGAGATCGACCTGCGTGCGAGCGTGTCGCGCAACTGGTCCGAGGTGGACGCGGTGCCGGGCCCTGATAACCGCCTGGACCAGCAGGTGCCGTTGTCGGCGACGCTGGGGATCGACTACAAGACCCGCGACGGCAAGCTCAGTACCGGCGCCAGCTTCGCGTTCAAGGACGGCGGCCCGGTGCGGGTCAATGTGGAGCAGTCGCGCTACCAGAGCGTGCGGCGCGATCTGGACGTATATGCGTTGTGGAAGTTCAATCCGAAGTACCAGCTGCGGCTGGCCGCGTCGAACCTGCTGCGCCAGGATGGGGTGTCGGATTCACGCTATACCGATGAATTCGGGACGCTGCGCAGGACCAGTTTCAGTGAAGGACACACGATGGCGCGGGTGACGCTGGAGTCGCGGTTCTAAGCTGGCTGGCCGACGGCGGCATTATTCGTTCGCTGGCCTCAAAACGTCGTTCCCGCGAAGGCGGGAACCTAAGCCTTCAGCGCATCCGCTCGAGCAAATATCGGTGGGGATGCATGTACACTTGGGTTCCCGCCTGCGCGGGAACGACGTGTGGGAGGTGGTGGTGATTGCCGAGGGTCGCAGTATGCCGGTCGTCAGATCAACCCCAGCTTCTCCGTCCCACTCGAAAAATCGCGGTTCTTCGCGTGCTTGCTATTGAGCTTGATGTTCAAGCGCAGGTCATTCACCGAATCCGCATTGCGCAGCGCATCCTCATAAGTGATCTTGTCCGCCTCATACAGGTCGAACAGCGCCTGATCGAAAGTCTGCATCCCCAGCTCGCGCGACTTCTTCATGATCTCCTTGATCTCGTGCACCTCGCCCTTGAAGATCAGGTCAGAGATCAAGGGAGAGTTCAGCAGGATCTCGATCGCCACCACGCGCCCCTTGGCTTCCTTCTTAGGAATCAGCCGCTGCGAGATCAGGCCCTTGAGGTTCAGCGACAGGTCCATCAGCAGCTGCTGTCTGCGCTCTTCAGGGAAGAAGTTGATGATGCGGTCAAGCGCCTGGTTGGCGCTGTTGGCGTGCAGGGTGGCCAGGCACAGGTGGCCGGTTTCGGCGAAGGCGATCGCGTGTTCCATCGTCTCGCGGTCGCGGATTTCGCCGATCTGGATCACGTCCGGCGCCTGGCGCAGCGAATTCTTCAGCGCCGCTTCGAAGCTGTCGGTATCGACGCCCACTTCGCGCTGCGTGATCACGCAGTTGCGGTGCGGGTGGACGAATTCCACCGGGTCCTCGACCGTGATGATGTGGCCGTAGCTGTTCTCGTTGCGGTAGCCGACCATCGCCGCCAGCGTGGTCGATTTGCCCGAGCCCGTGGCGCCGACCATGATCACCAGGCCGCGCTTGGTCATCACGACGTCCTTGAGCGTGTCGGGCAGGGCGAGGTCTTCGAACTTCGGGATCGCGGTGGTGATCACGCGCAGCACCATGCCCACGCAACCCATCTGCATGAAGCTTGATACGCGGAAGCGCCCCAGGTCGCCCGGCGTGATCGCGAAGTTCGCTTCGCGCGTGAGCTCGAAGCCGGCCGCCTGCTTGTCGTTCATGATCGCGCGCGCCAGGTCGGCCGTGTGGCTGGCGGTGAGCGCCTGGCTCGACACCGGCGTCATGCGGCCGTCGATCTTGATCGCCGGCGGGAAGCCCGCCGTGATGAACAGGTCGGAACCGCCCTTGCTGACCATCAGGCGCAGCAGGTCGAACATGAACTTGGATGCCTGGTCGCGTTCCATCTGGATGATCCTTAGCCGAGGAAGTTTTCCGGGATCTTGGCCGCGGCGCGCGCGGCGCCGGTCGAGATCACGTTACGGCGCACCAGCTCCGTCAGGTTCTGGTCCAGCGTCTGCATGCCGGCATTGCTGCCGGTCTGGATGGCAGAGTACATCTGGGCGATCTTGGCTTCGCGGATCAGGTTGCGGATCGCCGGGGTGCCGATCATGATTTCGTGCGCCGCCACGCGGCCCGAGCCGTCCTTGGTCTTGAGCAGCGTCTGCGAGATCACGGCCTGCAGCGATTCGGACAGCATCGCGCGCACCATCTCCTTCTCTTCGGCCGGGAACACGTCGACGATACGGTCGATGGTCTTGGCGGCCGACGAGGTGTGCAGGGTGCCGAACACCAAGTGACCCGTCTCGGCCGCCGACAGCGCCAGGCGGATGGTTTCCAGGTCGCGCAATTCGCCGACCAGGATCGCGTCCGGGTCTTCGCGCAGCGCCGAACGCAGCGCGTTGTTGAACGACAGCGTGTGCGGGCCGACTTCGCGCTGGTTGATCAGGCACTTCTTGGACTCGTGCACGAACTCGATCGGGTCTTCGATGGTGAGGATGTGGCCGTACTCGTTCTCGTTCAGGTGGTTCACCATCGCCGCCAGCGTGGTCGATTTACCAGAGCCGGTCGGGCCGGTCACCAGCACCAGGCCGCGCGGCTTCATGGCCAGGTCGGCGAAGATCTTCGGGGCGTTCAGCTCTTCGAGGGTCAGGATCTTGGACGGAATCGTGCGCAGCACGGCCGACGCGCCGCGCTCCTGGTTGAAGGCGTTGACGCGGAAGCGCGCAAGACCAGGGATCGCGAACGAGAAGTCGCACTCGAGCACTTCTTCGTACTGCTTGCGCTGGCCGTCGTTCATGATGTCATAGATCATGCCGTGCACGTCCTTGTGCTCGAGCGGCGGCAGGTTAATGCGGCGCACGTCGCCATGCACGCGGATCATCGGCGGCAGGCCGGCCGACAGGTGCAAGTCTGAAGCCTTGTTCTTGACCGAGAAGGCGAGTAATTCCGAAATGTCCATTTATAATCCCTGTGGCTCGAGGTGCGCCTTTGTCATCATCGCGGCTCGAAAAATATTTCCTATAGAAAATCATTATGTCCACAATCGCCGCCAACTTGCAAGCTGTCGAAGCGACAATCGGGGAGGCTGTGCAAGCCGCTGGACGCGCCCGGGACGAGGTGCAATTGCTCGCTGTTTCCAAGACATTTCCTGCTCAAGCGGTGCTGGATGCGATGGCGTCCGGACAACGTGCGTTCGGCGAAAATTATCTGCAAGAAGCGCTCGACAAGATCGCGAACGTCGCGCAGACGCAACCCGATGCGCTGGTCGAATGGCATTTCATCGGCCCCATCCAGAGCAACAAGACGCGCCCGATCGCGGCCAGCTTCCACTGGGTGCACACGGTCGAGCGCCTTAAGATCGCCCAGCGCCTGTCCGAACAGCGCCCGCCCGAACTCGGGCCTTTGAATATCTGCCTGCAAGTGAACATCAGCGGCGAGGCCAGCAAGAGCGGCGCATCCGAGGCTGAATTGCCGGAACTGGCGCGCGCCGTGGCGCAGTTGCCGAACCTGCGCCTGCGCGGCTTGATGGCGATCCCCGAACGCGCGACCGAACCCGAGCAGCAGCGCGCCGCCTTTGCCCGCCTGCGCAAGCTGCACGACGCGCTGCGCGCCGACGGCCTGGCGCTCGATACGCTGTCGATGGGCATGTCGGGCGACATGGCGGCGGCGATCGCGGAAGGCGCGACCATCGTGCGCATCGGCAGCGCCATCTTTGGCGCACGCAATTACGACTAACAGGAAAACACATGAAGATCACGTTCATTGGTGGCGGCAATATGGCAGCCGCGCTCATCTCGGGCATCGTCCGCCAGGCGGGTTCGGGCGCGAACATCCACGTCGTCGACCGTAACCCCGAAGCGCTGGAGCGCCTGTCGCAACAGTACGGTGTGCGCACCGCGACGGCGATCGACGAACAGGTCGGGGAAAGCGAAGTCGTGGTGCTCGCGATCAAGCCGCAGCAGATGCGCGAAGTCGCGGCCGAGCTGGCGCCGCTGTTGAACCGCCAGCTGGTGCTGTCGATCGCCGCCGGCATCCGCAGCAGCGATCTGTCGCGCTGGCTCGGCGGCTACGACGCGATCGTGCGCACGATGCCGAACACGCCGGCGCTGATCGGCATGGGCGTGACTGGCCTTGTTGCGCAGACGGGCGTGAGCGAGGCCCAGCGCGCGCAGGCCGACACGGTGATGCGCGCGGTCGGCAAGACCGTGTGGCTGGATGACGAGGCGCAGATCGATCCGGTGACGGCGGTGTCGGGCAGCGGTCCGGCCTATGTGTTCTTCTTCCTGGAAGCGATGCAGGAGGCGGCACTGCAAATGGGCTTGAACGCGGAGCAGGGCAGGGAGCTGGCGCTGGCCACTTTCACCGGCGCGGCGCAGCTGGCGGCGCAGTCGGATGAGCCGGTCGAGGTGCTGCGGCAGCGGGTGACCTCGAAGGGTGGGACTACGCATGCGGCGATCAGTAGCATGGAGGCGGCTGGCGTCAAGGAAGCCATTGTCGCGGCGATGAAGGCGGCGGCGGCGCGTGGGCGTGAGCTGGGTGAGGAATTGGGTAGCAACTGAGCGCGGCTGGCAAAACTGTTCAGCATATCGCAAACGGATGAGCGAGTGCCCCATATGATTCGACGGTGCACGCGGAGCAGTTGCAGAAGCGCCTCGTGGATACGCTGCCAAACACCAACCTGCATCCATTCGTGAATGTTGACGCCAAATATATTATGCGACTGCCGCATCCGGCTTCACACGGCAGGTAGTCACAGAGACTCCGGTAATGAGACAAGCATGACCACGCTCAGGTTGCGCGAACATTGATACGTGGCGCCTCCCTTTGGACGATCAGCTGGAGGCAAAGAGATGATCTACCATGCGTGGCCAAAAGGTCTTCGGGAAGAAGTACTTAAGCCACGGCATCAGTTCTTCTGCAAAGCGCCGCAATTTTAATGCTCGGACTGAGCATGGGTACGTCCGCTATCGACCCTAAGCAGTCATTGCATCTGCACGCTGGACTGTAATATAAGTTTGGTAGTGGCACCCATAATTGGTTGAAGCACTGAACTCGACTTCAAATGTCTTGAGGAATCTCCTCTCCGGTCAGATCTTTGTATCGTGCTTCGCAGGCAATTTGCGCGATTACCATTCCTCGAAGACAACCGTGCATTACTTCATAGATACCGTCAACAATTATGTGGGGCGAGTCGAGCCCTTCATTCTCCGCGCGCGTCAGCAGAAGGGCAGCCTCAAACTTCGACGCAGTTCGGAAGACCAGCGTCCACGTCAGCGCCTCCTTCAAATCGATTTTCCAATGCGGAACGGTGACGGCGTGCTCCATTGCTCGCCGCATCCGGTTGGCTGCGTGTTCTAGGAGTGACCGCTTCATAAAGCTGTTCTTGCCGCCGAAACGGCTGTACTCAACGATCGCGTTCACATTCAACGCAAAAATGTGAGTAGCGAGGACAAGGTTCGCCTGCTCCATGTTTTCAGCAGTTTCTGCTTCCCTACGCTGCTCCTGATGATCGATTCTGATGATCATGAGCGAAGCCAGAATTGCAGCGATTTGAAGCAGCTGCCTGCGCCAATCCGATTACAATGAAGATGCTGAGGACAAGGCTTATAGCCAGCCAGTGTTTTAGAATGGCCGCGCGTGTCCTGCGCAATAGGCTGCCATCACTGCCCCTCCCGGTTTGCTAATTTTGCAAGTCTACCCGAAGTGCACGCTGCAAGAAATTCCACTGCTCCTCGGAATCTCCGGCAGCCCTTAGAAGAAGTTTATGCAGGATAGCAGACGGTTTTCACGGTTCAGTGTAGTCGGATGTTTCCTATTTAGCCACTAGAGGGTTTTGTTAGGCGCTCTAAGCCGCGCAGCAAGCGTCAACGATAATATAGGCGTGATCTAGACGCAGACCTGCGGCAGGTCTCCCCACGTGGGCGGCCGGCATCGGTGGCAGCACGGTCCGCTTTCGTCTAGCATGTTTATCTCTGAAATATTTCGCGTTCCGCTTCGGACTGAACAGTGTTCCATAACCTCCATTGCTCCGCCTCGGCGTGGAACGCTTCCCGATTGACGGTGCGCGGGCGCCACAGGGCTGCTTGTACGTCAGCAGAGCGGCCGAAGACATATCGATGCGCATGCTCCACCGTAAACCTCTGTATTTGCATAGCAAAATCGAGCGACACAGTTGTCCCTCGTGGCAGCCGCTGTCGAGCCCCGACTTGCGTAAATAAGAGGTGAGTGGGACTCAATGGCATAAAGATATCTGTGCCGTGACTGTTCCATCCGCCACCGAAGTCGTAGTTCTGCGCATCATGATAGTTTAGCCGCACAACAGGGCTGTTGTCAACGGCGATTGAAAACTGATACAGATTTCGTCGTCCCAGCGATTTAAAACTGATACACCGCCGTCGCCGAACACCGTCCGTGTTCAGCCCATTTCTGCAACATCGCTCCCCCTCATCATCCCGGCCTGTCGCTGGTGCTTCAGCCGGTAGCTCTCACCTGCAATCGGCACGATATGCGCATGGTGCAGCAGCCGGTCGAGCAGGGCCGCGGTGAGCGTCGTATCCTGCGCAAAGGTCGTGTCCCATTGTCCGAACGGCAGGTTACTGGTCACGATCAGGCTGCTGCGCTCATACAAGGCCGCGATCACCTGGAAGAACAGGTTGGCCTGTTCCCGGTTCATCGGCAAGTAACCTATCTCGTCGATGATCAAGAGCCGATATGCCTTGATCGCGCGGTGCATCACCGCTTTCAAATTGTTCTGCGTATGCGCCGTCGTCAGTGCCAGCATGAGGTCGGCCGCCGTCGTGAAGCGCGTCTTGATGCCGGCCTGCGTGGCCTTGTAACCCAGTGCCATCGCCAGGTGCGTTTTGCCTACACCGCTCGGCCCGACCAGTACCACGTTCTCATGCCGCTCGACGAATCCCAGGCCGGCCAGCTCCTCGACTTGGCTGCGCTTTACGCCTTTGGCGAAGTCATAGTTAAATTCGTCCAGCGTCTTCACCACGGGGAATCCTGCCAGACGGGTCATCGTGTTTTGCTTGCGCACGTTGCGCCCAGCTGCTTCCTCCCTCAGCAGCCCCTCCAGGAAGTCGCTGTAGGCCATCTCCTGTTTCGCTGCTTTCTGGGTTGCGGCGCCGTAGCCCTGTGCCACGAACGGCAGGTTCAGGCTCTCGCACAACGCCGCGATACGCTCATGCTGCAGGTTCATGCCGCCACCCCTTCCGATACCCGCACCAGCAGCGCGTCATACACCTGCAACGGATGCTGTACCGGAGAAGGTTGCGCGATCCGCTCCACCACTGCTGCCGGCCGCGGCGCCGCAGGTGCTGCAGCAGCCGGCTGCGGCCTGGCTGCCGCGATGTCCGCCCGCCACGGTGCCGGCAGCGCTTGCAGGTGCTCCACTTCCCGCTTCAAGGCTTCGGCTGGCGGTTCTCCGGTCGTGCCGTGGATGCGCGCATTGGCCACTTCGCGCAGCCAGTGGGCCACCTCGACGTTGGCCGTCACGACGTCGAGCTTCTGGCCGCTCTGTGCCAGCCGGCTCGCCAGCGGCACATAGAACGATCGGCGCAGGTAGCCGTTGAACCGCTCGACCTTACCCTTGGTCTTGGCCCGGTACGGCTGGCACAGCTTGATCACGAAGCCGCTATGCCTGGCATAGTCCAGGAAGCCGGCGTGGAAGCGGTGCTCGCCCTCACCGTACGCATCGCGCTCCAGTACCACCGTCTTCATATTGTCGTACAGGACCCGCCGCGTCACGCCGCCGAACGCTGCAAAGGCGCGCTCGTGGCAGGCGATCAGGGTATCCACCTTCATGTTGTTGACGAACTCCACGTAGCTGGCCCGGCTAAAGCCGAGCGTCGCGCAGAACGCGTGCAATGGCGCGCTGCCTTTACGAAATTCGACCCAGTCCACCTGCAGCTGCTCACCCATCGCCGTCTCGAAACGCACCACCGGATCGGCGGGAGGCGCCGGGCGCAAGGTGCGCACGAAGGCCCTCAACTGGCTCATGCCGCCCTCGTAGCCGCGCGCGGCAATCTCGCGGTACAGCACGGTGGCTGGAATCACGTCGGGCTGAGCAGCTTGCTGCCGATCCCTCAGGTACTGCTCGAACTGCGCCAGCTTCGTCTGGCGTTTGACTTTGCGTTCGTACTTCGGCACGGCCTCCAGGGCCAGGTGCCGGCGCACCGTGTTCACTGCACAGCCTACCTCGGCGGCGATCTGCCGAAGGCTTAACCCATGCTTCTTCAGTAGTTGGATTTCCACGTACACCTCTTTGGGTTTCAAGGCCGCTCCGCAAAGCGGCCATCTTCTCAAAATGGTGTATCAGTTTTCAATCGCTGCCTGTATCAGTTTACAACCGCTGCTGACAGCTGTCGCTGGTGAGCCACTCGACCTCTGGAGGGCTGCGAAGAATCGTCCAGCGATGTTGGTGAAGGACGTCGAGGGACTTCGTTAGCACATGCTTCAGGCTCCAGAGCCAAAGGCTGCGGCCTATCGATGCTTCAACACGGAGTAAGCCAGACTCTTCGCCCGGTTGAATCTCAACCATAGTACGAACTGGAAACAGCTCGTCACCTGCTTTCCGCCCCTCGAATGCAATTGGAGTTCCAGTTCGTTTCGCCTCCTCCAGCTCATGGACGGCGTCACTCATGACCTTGTTGATAAGGGATGGCAGGTTCTCCTGCCAGTCCTTCATTCGCTCCAGCAGTCTGGCAGGCGTCCGAGCATCCTGCGCGGCTAAAAACCTGATTAGGCGAGCCCATTCGTCGGGACTAAGTCTTTGATCGGTTACCGCGTGCTGAAGAGCGCTGCCCGCTGGAGACTCGAACATTGAATCGAACCATCTCTCGATGTCGTCACTTTCGCCACTCGCTGCCATTTGCGTGTAGAGGTGCTGGTGAAATCCAAGGCTTTTGGGCGAGCGTGCTTTCCACAGGCTTGATCTCGCGTGAGGTACTAGGATCCGGTACGACCAGACGTTGCCGTGAGCGTCTGCCCAACGCTTCAGGTAGCTGTGGGGAACGTAATGATTATCTCGTTTAATCAATGAAATCCCGTAATCGGACTAGTTTGACAAGAAAAGAATCTCAGACTCAGTCAAGAGTATTCGTGGGCACAAGCGAACGTCCGCTTCTGGCCAGTTCGGCCGTGTAGTGTATAGCGACTGTCGACCCGTTGCGGTCACTCAGCGTTCAGTTCGAACGTTTCGGCGAACTCGGCTTTTGAGTCGGCAATTTTGATGGCATGCTCCGGTTCCATTCCTATCAACAGGATTATATGGACAACCGTCTAGCTCGAACAGCGGACGCAGGCCATCAGGAACGCGGCTAGCTGCGCGCGCGGCATGCTCTGCATTAC
Source organism: Massilia timonae CCUG 45783 (assembly GCF_000315425.1). Lineage (GTDB taxonomy): Bacteria > Pseudomonadota > Gammaproteobacteria > Burkholderiales > Burkholderiaceae_D > Telluria > Telluria timonae. Next base: position 206,389 of record NZ_JH992924.1, read on the forward strand.
CGCGTTCCATCCAGACTCGATCGCGTTCGACATCGAGGCCGTCGGATTTGTGCCGGTAATGAAATCACCGCGGCATCCACAACGCGTTGGTGGGGCGCCTGACGGCCGAACCGGTCGCGCCAGGGTACCCCGACTATTCTTGGAAGCTGCCTCCCTACGATGATGAGCGAGTCGATCATGAATCCCGTTTCGGGGTGATTTTCGCCCTGCGTTGATCAGGCAAAGGAACCTTTGCCACCAAGGTCGTCCTTGAATCGCTTGTCAGCTATGTCGCGATGGAGCGGTGTCGTGCCAAGCTTGTTTTCCAGCGCGAATCTTGCGGCGGCTGTCGCCGACACGGGCATGCTGCCCTCGCTGACGTAGTGATATGCGCTCAGCACTTTTTGGTCGAATTTCGCGGTGTCCTTCTCATCGACGAATTTGTAGCGCGCTTGGAGGACGTGTGCGTGGCCCACCGCCTCGTCGTCGCTGATGACAAGATTTCCGCGCTCGCCCATGCGTACAATCGCACGTCCGATCGCTAGGTAAGTCGCGTCCTCAGTAATTCCCGTAAGTTTCATTTCGTTCTCCGTTGTACAGTGAATAAGTTTCGATTGGCGACTCGGGGCCTAAGCCGCGATGGCGCAGGGTTTAGGGCTGCAGAATGCTGCGGCACGTAACAATTTGAGATCTAGGCGCGGCGCGTCACCTCCACGCCGTTCAGGCCATTTGACTCGACCTGGTAATCTGAGGTCTCGCCGCTGGCAGCATCGAACAGCGCCACGACAATGCCTGCTCGCGCCGGGCCGCTACGCGCAATGGGTACGCCTTTGCGCTGGTGATCTGGACCTGCCGGGAACAGGCGCGCGTCAGCCGGCAGCGCGGCGCCGGCGCGAACAGGAACGCGGACACGATAGGTGAGGTGTAATTGCGCGTAACGGTTTGCTACATAGTTCGGGCTGTTGTCCGAGCTATGGGCCACGGCGTAGTCATTTTCCTCCTCAGCGAGCTCGACAGCTCGATCCATTTCCTTGTTAGAAATGCACATGAATTTTCTCCTAAGTGCGTTGACCGGGGCGTCCGGTGAGCAACTAGGATGCGTCACCTGGCAGGGCACGACAAGGGATTTTTGAGGTGAAATCGGGGTGTACCGATTCTACTAATGCCGTGCACTTTCAGAGGACGAGAAATGGCTTATGATGCCGTACCATTTTTACCTGTGCATGGAGCAACGATGCCCCGTACCCGCGACGAACACCACATTGTGCTGAGCCACTTTGACAACTTTTTTGTCTTCGGCTACCTGTACGAAAGCGAGCGGCAACGTAACCCGGACCTGGAAACCCTGCGAGGTTTTGCTGCGGAAATCGCTGCCAAGGCCGATCAGTCGCTCAATGCCGCAACCCTTACAGATCCGGAGCGCCTCCGAGGACTGATTTGCCGTGTTATGAATGTCCTGCAGCGAGCTTGCAAGGCGAACAACCCCGAAATTGACGGGCCAGTCGATGCTTCGTGGGATGGACTACTCGATAAATTTGCGAGCGAGGATCTGTGGCGTTTACACAGCGAACATCGCAATGAACTCATTCACATGTTCGAGACCGTTCTTTCACGGCTGAGCTTTACTTTTTCTGAAGATCTCCGACCATACGTCACGCCTGAGCTTGTGGCTGCGACATTCCGCGAGCCCCCTGTGCCAATATAACTTGAGACACCTACCCGATTAATTTAGAGTACAGCGGTAGGTCCCCAACATGCACAGCCGAAAGCATCAAATCAGCAATTCTGTCGAACCCAGCAGCCCAGCCACGCCAGTGGACCGTCCCGATCCCGAGGTCGTCCCGGTCGCCAAGCGACGCACGTTTTCCAACGCCGAGAAGCTGCGCATTCTTGCCGCTGCCGACTCCTGCCAGGCGCCTGGCGACATCGGTGCCTTGCTCCGCCGCGAAGGCATTTATTCGTCCCATCTGGCCACTTGGCGCAAGCAACGCCAGGCCGCTGCGGCCTCTCAAGTCCTCGCGCGCAAGCGTGGCCCAAAGGTCGACCTAGCTGCTGCTCAGGACCGCAAGGTGCGCGACCTGGAGGCAGAGGTGGCGCGCCTGCGAGACAAGTTGGCCAAGGCCGACCTGATCATTGACGTCCAAAAAAAACTTTCCACCCTGCTGGGGCTGAGTACGGCCGACACGCCGAGCGAGCCGAAGTGATCAGCGCCGCCAATCACCTCGCCGGCGAAGTTGGCGTGGCCGCAGCCTGCCGCGCATTGCAATTGCCGCGCAGCGCACTATATCGCCATCGCACCGCGCAACGACCTGGTTCGTTAGCGCCCGTGACGCCGGCTGCGCCAGCCCGACGGCCACCGCTCGCGTTGTCCGAGCATGAGCGGCGTGTCGTGCTGGAGGTGCTCAACAGCCCACGCTTTGCCAATTGTGCGCCGGCCGCCATCCACGCTCAACTGCTCGACGAAGGGCGCTATGTGGCGTCGGTACGCACGATGTACCGCCTGCTACAAGGCTGCGCTGCCGTGCGCGAACGCCGTAACCAGTTGCGCCATCCGGAGTACACCAAGCCGGAACTGCTGGCCGTCGCACCAAACCAGGTGTGGAGCTGGGACATCACCAAACTCAAGGGACCGGTCCGGGGCACCTGTTTCCACCTGTACGTCATCCTCGACATCTTCAGCCGCTACGTCGTCGGCTGGATGGTGGCCGAACGGGAGACCGCCGAACTGGCCGAACAGCTGATCGCCGACAGCGCCGCAAAGGAAAATATCGCGCCTGGTACCTTGACCCTGCATGCCGATCGCGGCAGCAGCATGCGCTCCAAGCCGGTCGCTACGCTGCTGAGCGATCTGGGCATCGCCAAATCGCATAGCCGCCCTTACGTTTCGGATGACAACCCGTATTCCGAGGCGCAATTCAAGACCTTGAAGTACCGGCCCGGCTTCCCGGCGCGCTTTGGCTCGCTCGCTGACGCACGCGCCCACTGCGCAGCCTTCTTCACCTGGTACAACCAGCAGCACCGCCATTCCGGCATCGGCATGATGACCCCGGAAAGCGTCCATGCCGGCCGTGCCGCCGAGATCCGCAAGCTGCGCCAGGCAACGCTTGAAAGCGCCTACCAACGCACGCCGGGCCGCTTCAAGCACTGCGTACCACGACAGACCAAATTGCCGACAGCGGCATGGATCAATCCACCAGTCACGGAGAAAAAAGCAGCCTGAACAAGAGAGTTAGACTCTCATCATTCCACCAGGTGTTTCAAATTCATTGACACGTTCCGGAGCTTCGTCGCGAAGGGCAGATCCGCTACGCTGGACCGGTTCCAGTGAACGTCCTCAGCGCTATCGCGCACCAGGCTTTCGTTGCCGGCCTGACTACAAGCCAGGCTCTATTGGGCAGTCCCATGCGTGTTGACCAGATGGTCGACACATACGTGAAACAGGCTAACCAGAGCTTTCAGCACTTGGTAACGTCTGGATTTGTGTACGAGATGGTGAAGGATCTATTCTCTCGTGCACGGCGTCTGAAGATTAGCCTGGACAGGATTTATCCGTGGGGAGCGCTGTGGGAGGCGCCATACTACGCACATTCACTTTTGGTGATCTATTCGGACCTGATCACTTCCGGCATCATTAAAAACTCGAAACACAGTCCGAAGGACAAGACCGGCGAGGCACCGCCGGACGACTTGTTCGAAGCGTTCGACTATTGGGCCGTCAATGCCCTTCCGGAACCGCGAATTCCATCCTCGGATCCAATCCCGAAGACATGTTTCCACACTAACGATACAGACATTCTTATTGACGGGAATTTCCTTCAACATCATGCAGTCTTGGCGATCCGTTACGACCAGCGGCTACCTGATGTCGAGCGGGCTATGCGTGGATTTCGCAATGTGCTACTTGCCCAGCGCAACAGGTATTGCGCCAACGCAGGGGTAGGTCTAACGTCGGATGAGACCAAGTTGTCTAACCGACCACGCCGGGAAATTATCCCGATCAACAAGACCAACAGAAGGCTGGTGCAAGACGTCAGCGCGATAACCGGCCACATGTGCGCGATGATATACATCGAGAAAATGCGCGAAACGCTACGCGATGAGTTGCCGAAAAAGACACCGTACGCCGAAATGCTCAAAAAGAACCAAGTAGACTTAATGTTCAAGATGCTCGATCACACGGGCTTCGACCTTGACCCCCAGACAATCCAGAAAGCTATCGCGAAAATCCCAGCTCAGTGCAACGCACTTCGGTCGGAACTTCTAAAAGAACACGCTAGAGATTAACAGGGCGTAGACGAAATGAATGACGTAGGTGTGGCATGCTGTTGGGGTATGGAAGGAGCATGCCATGGCGCCGAAACATCCGCTGGATGACGCTGAGTCATCAAGCAGGGCTGGTGGTAGGCCGTCGGCGTTGACGCCTGAGCATATCGCAGTGTTGCACGACATTGCTATCTCCGCCGCAGGGGTACGACCGGCCGGGGCACGTCTGCTGCTCAACAGGCTTGTCTACTTACCTTCTGCAGGGGAGGGCTGGGATGCCCGCTAGGGGGACAATTCCTTAATGACCGGTTATGGCCGAAACGAGGCTACAACGCCCGATTAGCCGCAACAAAGGACAGCAGTAGCACACCGAACAGCTCGAGCCTACGCCGCATGCCGGTTACCGCGCCGCTCAGCGTGAACACGAAGGTTCCGAGCAGGTCGAGCGTCAGGACGAGGGGCTTCAGGGAAACCCATCAAGGCAAGGATAGCGAGCATCGGGCGGTCGCATCGAATCGAATGGGCCAGTGAAACGTAAAGGTGCCCACCTTGCGCTCATATCGATGAGCGTACATGGACAAATAGCCAGGCCCTTGTCATACTTGCAAAAGAGTAATTAATTCGATCGGGGCGGACTATGCTGAACGATTATCTGAACAGGGATGCACGGCTTTTCCTCGAGCGGATGCCTGAGGCGCAACGTGAGTGGGTCGGCCTCGTCATCGCTGAGTTGCGAAAGCGCTATCCGGCCGCTGATCACTGGACTACCGGTGGAGAAGGTTCCAAGTACACCGATATCCGTATCGGCGGAAAACCAAAAAAGCTTACCAAAGGTAAGCCGGTGTTCTATATACAGCTACATCGTGGCAGGGGCCCCGTATCGCTGTTCGTCAACCCGAGCGCGCGGCGAAGCGATGCCGAGGCGAGGCTGCTTTTTGACCAAGCGCCGATCCTGCAAGAAGTGAAGGAATGGCTGGACGGCTACGAACTCACCGACCGGGGATACACTAAGCTGGAAGGCGATGGATTGCGGCCGGCGGACTATCCGGAGTCAGCCGGCGAGGATGAAGACGCCAGTCCGGACGACGAGGGCGATGCGCCTGTGTCGCAGGACGACGAAGCGCCCGCCCAAGCCCTGAACCGCATTCTCTACGGTCCTCCCGGCACTGGCAAGACCTACCGCACGGTGAGCGAAGCGCTGCGCATCATTGAGGATACGGCCGAGCCGGACGGCGACTATGCGGCCCAGAAGAAGCGTTTCGACGCCTTGCGCCGGGAAGGCCGGATCGCCTTCGTCACATTTCACCAAAGCTTCAGCTACGAGGACTTCATCGAGGGCATCCGTGCCGATACCCTCAAGGGCCAACTGTGCTACAGCGTGCGTGACGGCGTCTTCAAGCAGATGGCCATCTCTGCCATGTACCGTACGCCGGTGCCGCTAGAGCGGCAGGCCGAGCCAGACTTCGATGATGTCTTTGAGGCCTTCTTGGAAAAAGTCGGAAGCGAGCTGCCGTACCGGCTCCAGAGTGCATCGGGTGGAGAACTGCTAGTTCAGTCGATCAACGATGCAGACACGTTGCGGGTGACGCATGCAGGGCGCACAGCAGTGTATGGCGTGACTAGGAATCGACTGAAAGCCCTGTATGAGGCATATCCAACTCAGGCCGCGCTCGCCCTTAAGTCTACGGTGAATGCCATCACCGAGGTTATCGGCGGCGCCAACTCGACGGTATACTGGGGCGCACTCAAGCGCCTGCTGCAGTTCAGGGACGACTCCCGCCAGGAGCTGACACCGGCACCGGAGGAAAACCTGTCGCCGGTCGAGTTGACGGAATACGAGCAGATCAAGCGCCGGGTGCTCGGCGACGATACTCTGGCACCGAACGGCAAGCGCTACGTGCTGATCATCGACGAAATCAACCGCGGCAATATGTCGCGCGTGTTCGGTGAACTGATCACGCTAATCGAACCGGCCAAGCGCGCCGGCCGGTTCGAGACCGCAGAGGTCCAGCTGCCGTATTCCGGTGAGCGCTTCAGCGTGCCGTCCAACCTCTACCTCATCGGCACGATGAACACTGCCGACCGGTCGCTGGCCGTCGTCGACACGGCGCTGCGGCGGCGCTTCGACTTCATCGAGATGATGCCCGATCCAGACGCGCTGAAGCAGGACGATGTGCAAGGTGTGAAGATCAAGCTCATGCTTCGCGCCATCAACTTGCGCATCGAGCACCTGTACGACCGCGAACACACCATCGGCCATTCCTTTTTCATGGGCCTCACTGCGCGTTCCACGCTGGGCGATCTGGCGCTCATCTTCAAGAACAACGTTCTTCCCTTGCTGGAAGAGTATTTCTTCGAGGATTGGGAAAAGATCGACAAGATTCTCGGCAAGTCGCGCATCTACGAATCCCAGTCCACCACGACGCTGGGGTTCGCGCCTACTGGCAAGACCTGGAGGAGAAGGCTCGAGCGGCTCGACAAGGCAGCAACCTACCAGGCAATCTACGAACAAGCTGCTGCAGACCCGGAGCCGGAGACAGCGCCGGCCGCAGCGGACGACGCCGATGGCTGAATACTGTCTGCGTGAATTCGGCTTGATGGTGCAGGGTGTTCGCGAAGACGATTCGATGGACGTGTGTGGCATTGCCAGCCCTGCAGCCTGGAAGTTCTTCGAGAGTTTGGCCTTTTCCGGCGCGAAGGAAGACCGTTTCATCGAAATCGCGCGCCACGCAGGGGGCAAGGCACTGCGCGTGAAGAATTTCGTCGGCGTGATCGGCGCGCCGGACGGGACCCAAGTCGAAATCTTGCCCAAGACGTCGGAGGGCGCGCAGGACCTGGGCAGCACTCGCGACATGCTCTGGAAAATGCTCGGCGCCGTTGAGAACCTGCATCACCTCGAAACGACGCAGGCGCAGCTGCGGCTACGTGACGCTCCCATGACCGAAGCGTTGATGTCGGTCTTCCTTGATCATGTGGCCGCCTTGGGGCGGCGCGGAATCCGGCGCGACTACGAGCGCGTTGAGGAAGAGGAGCGCTTCCTGCGCGGGCGCCTGCGCGTGGCCCGTCAGATGCAGACGCCGCCTGGCCGCCAGCACCTGTTCCCGATCGAATACGATTTGTTTTCCGAGAATCGCGCCGAAAACCGCCTGCTCCACGCCGCCCTGCTCAAGGTCGCACGCACCAGCAAGACCCCGAAAAACCAGCGTCTTGCGCGCGAGCTGCGCCACAGTTTCGGCGCAGTGCCCGCGTCGGTAAGCCACCAGGCCGATTTCGCTGCTTGGCGCACGGGACGCGATATGGTCCATTATCAGCCAGTGCTGCCTTGGATCCGGCTCATCCTCAACCGGCAATGTCCCTTCTCTCTGCGCGACCAGCATGCCGGCGTCTCCTTCCTGTTCCCGATGGAGAAGCTGTTCGAAAAATACGTCGCGAAGGTGCTTGAGCGGCGCCTGGCCTCGCTGCGGATCGCCGTGCACACCCACGTCCGTACCCGCTACCTGGCGGAGGCGCCCCAAGCCTTCCAGCTCAAACCCGACCTTATTCTGTCCAGGGCCGGAGAATGGCTGGCCGTGCTGGACACCAAGTGGAAGCTGATCGACCGCCGCAACGCTTATGCCGACGGTAGTGAGGATCCCAAGGCCGGCATCGCGCAGTCCGATATGTACCAGCTGTTCGCATACGGCCACAAATACCTGGGTGGAGAGGGCAGGCTGGCGCTGATCTTTCCAAAGTGGACCGGTTTTGCGGAGCCACTGCCTCCATTCCGGCTTGGCGACAAACTGTGGCTTGAGGTGATTCCGTTCGACCTTGGTAGCGACGCCTGCGTGCTGGGCAAGGAACTGCTAGGGATAGCGCTCTAGCGGCAGCGCGCGCCAAGCTTCTTTGCTCAATTCGAGCTCACAGTAACGGGCCCCCATACAGCCGTTGAGTTCAGCATAGCAGGTTGCAAAGGCGAAACAGTCGCAGACTGTCACGACCGGCAGGAATCAACCCAAAGCGGACGGTCGTTCGAGAGCATGTTAGAGCACGTAAACTATATAGATCGTCACCGAATATCCACGCGTCGGAAAGGACGCCATCGCCTTTCTAGTGTAAGCGTCCAACCGCTCCACCTTCACAGCGGAATCAAGCCAGCGTAGAGTCCGAAAATGGCAGCAGCGAGTCGATTCGGCTGTTCGGGCAGGTAGGCAGTTTCTCAAGTGTCTCAGCGAGCCAGCGTGCCGGGTCCAGGCCGTTGAGTTTGGCAGTGGCAAACAGGCTCTGGATGACGGCGGCGCGGCGGCCGGCGCGTTCAGAGCCGGCAAACAGCCAGTTCTTTTTACCGATGGCGATGGGACGGATCGCGTTCTCGACCGGGTTGTTGTCGATCGGAAGGATGCCGGAATCGGCATAGCGCACTAGGGCATTCCAGCGCTTGAGGGAGTGTTCGATGGCCTTGCCCGTACCACTTCCGATGGCGACGGTGCGCTGCATCGACAGCAGCCAGGCGTGCAGATCGGCCAGCGCCGGCACGGCGCGCGCCTGGCGCAGATCCAGCCGTTCGGACGGCGTTGTGTCTGCGCCGTCCTGCTCGATGGCGTACAACTGCGCAATGCGGCGCAGCGCCTCGTCGGCGACAGGACTGCTGCTGGCAGCGTGCAGGTCGAAGAATTTGCGACGGATGTGCGCCAGGCACGCCAGTTCGGTCGGCCCATTGGCAAACAGGGCTTTGTAGCCGGCGTAGTCGTCCACCATCAGGTGGCCGCGCCAGTCCTGAAGGAAATCGCGGGCGTGCTTGCCGGCCCGGCTTTCCTGGTAATCGAAGACGACGATCGGTGGCCCATCCTCCCAAGTGCCGGAGCGGTAGGCCCATAAATAGGCTTGGCGGGTCTTGCCGCTGCCAGGATCGAGCTGGCGCACCGGCGTTTCGTCGGCATGCAGGCAGCTGCGCTGGCGCAGAAGCTCGCTCAGGCGTTCGGCCAGTGGCTGCAGGGCCACGCCAATCCGCCCGATCCACTGCGCCAGTGTCGAGCGCGCCAGCGGCACGCCCTGGCGCGCGGCGATCTGCTCGATCCGGTACAGCGGCAGGTGATCGAGGTACTTGCTGGCGGCAACCCATGCCAGCAGGCCGGGTGCGGCCAGGCCACCGTCGATCACCGCTGGCGGCACCGGCGCCGCCGTCACGGTCTCGCAGGCGCGACAAGCATATTGCGGGCGAATGTGGCGGTGCACGAAGAAGCGCGCCGGTTCCACGTCGAGCTGCTCACTGACGTCCTCGCCAATCTTGACCAGGTTGGCGCCGCACTGACCGCAAGCGCACGACTCGGGCTCGTGGCGGTGCTCGATGCGTGGCAGTTCCGGTGGCAGTGCCTGACGACCGGCGCGCTTGCGCGCAGGTTTGACGCTGGCTTGATTCTCCAGCTCCTGCTCGATGGCGGCCAGGTCCATGTCGACCGCTTCCTCGAACAGCGAACGCTGCTCGCCGGTGAGCACTTCGCTGGCCTTGCCATAGCGGATGCGCTTCAGGTAGGCCAGTTCGTGTGTCAATGCCGTGATCTTGAAGTCCTTCTCGGCCAGCTGCGCCTGCTGTTGCTCGAACAGCGCCCGAACCTGCGCCAGCATGGCTGGGGCGATATCGGTCTGGGCAAGTTGATCGAGCAGGTTCATGGTGAAAGTGTAGCGAACCGGTCCGACGTTTACAAGCGAAACAGTTTACGTCGGCATCTATAGCCGCCACTGTGCCGGCGCCTGGGCCGACAGGCGCTGCCAGTCCACGCCCATCACCAGCCACTGCCACTGCTCGGCACTGAGCTGCCAGCAACTCTCGCCCGGCTGCGGCCAGACGAACTGGCCCCGATGCAGACGGCGCAGGCACATCCACACGCCAGTGCCATCCCAGCTCACCACCTTGATCCGCGTGCGGCGCCGGTTGCTGAACACGTAGGCTGTCCCATCGCAGGGCGCGCGGCCCAAGGCCTGCTGCACGTGCAGCGACAGTCCGTCGATGCCGGTGCGCATGTCGACTGGCTCGACAGCCAGCCAGATCGATTCGGGCAGCAGTTTCACCGCAACTCCTGCAGTAGTCTGGCCAGCCAGGCGGCATCGACGCCGCCATCCATGCGCAGGCTCCAGCCCGAGGCGCTGCGCAGTTCCAGGGGAGTCGAAGAGCCTGGAGAGCCAATGCGCACCGGCAGCAGCTGGGTGCCACTGGCCATGCGCTCGATGCGGCGCACCCAGTATCTGAGGCGCTCCACGCCGATATTATGCTCGTGGGCATAGGCTTGGACAGGCAGTCCGCTGCTGCGCCAATGCGCGACATGCTCATGCCAGGTCGATGCGGAAATGCGTTGACGGGTCATGGGATCCTCGAAGTAGAAAACCTCGAGTCTGCATGTCATCGCGGCGACATTACAGGTGGTTGGGCTGCACGCTTACTTTCTAGTCCTGAACATAGAATTGATAATAATCTCCACATAACATCAGGGAAGCCCTGATAAATTTACTTCACAAGCAAACTTATCTCGGTCAAATCCAGGAAACGCAGGAAGCTGCGGCGATCCAGCAACTGGTACTCCAGCGCGTCGTCGGCTAGGTTGTAGAGCTGTTGCAGCATCAGGATCTTGATCATCAAGACCGTCGGGTAACGCGGACGGGCGCCATTGGCGCGCGAAGGACGCGGTGCAGCGACATCGATGCGCTCCGCCAGCGCCTCGAAATCCACGTGCTCGACCAAGCCACCAAAGGATCACCCAGCTTTGCGCGCCGGTCCTCACGCTCCTGCTCGGCAAACAGACTGATCCGGGGTTTCATCATGACGGCACTCGCTGGCTTGGTTCGATGTCAGGATTTTACTCAGCCGCGGGTATCTCGGTCGAGGTTTTTCGAGGTGACCTTAAGCTGCCTGTTTGTCGTCTGAAATCGTCTTGGTAACATCCTGAGCTACTTTACCGTTATGCAGGACAATTATACGCTCTGCCATTTGGATCGTTTCCGGACGATGCGCAACGATGATTCGAGTAAGCGGAATCTTCTGTATAGCCTGGTTGACGGCTTGCTCGTTCCATACATCAAGATGGCTAGTTGCTTCGTCCAAAACCAGGATCTTCGGCTGTTTATACAATGACCTTGCCAATAGAATTCGCTGTTTCTGCCCGCCAGATAATCCGGTGCCAATGTCGCCTATCAAGGTATTAAAAGCCATTGGCATAGCGGCAATCTCGGTTGCGATGGCCGCTAGTTGAGCGCATTGGTGAACACGCTGCATATCGATCATTGGATCGAAAAAAGCGATGTTATCCGCAATCGAGCCAGCAAAAAGGGTGTCGTCTTGCATTACTGTTCCCAGCATGTTACGGTAATTCGCCATACCGATGTGTCCAAGCGCTACGTTGCCAACGCGGATTTCGCCGTCAGTTGGGCTCAGTAGGCCGAGCAGCAGTTTCATCAAAGTCGTCTTGCCGCAGCCTGAAGGGCCGGTGATTGCAACGCATTGTCCGGCTGAAATGCTTAGATTCAGTTCCTTAATAACCTCAGGTTCGCTATCGGAATAGCGAAAACTTAGGTTCTTGATCTCTATCGAGGGACTGAGGAGGCTTGGGTCGACTTCGGCCATAGCGTTTTCCACTTCTGCTTCGGTTAGCACGATGTCAGCTAGACGTTCGCCGTGTAGACGAATCATGCGCAGTTCGAAGAGCTTATCGATAAGACTGGCCATGCGCTGACTGAACTGGTCCTTATAGCTGATGAACGCAAACATCATACCAACTGAGAATGCGTTGTTTAGGACCGCCAAAGCTGCAAGCCATATTACTATCACACGCTCGCTATTAAAAAGAAAGGTGTTGGCGGTTTGGTACGAAACTGATAATTTGGCTATGCGCAAGTTGGCGTTGAATTCTTCGGTTAGAGAGTTCATCCAACCTGAACGGCGTTCATCGCTGCGTCCGAACAGCCGAATGCTTTGCATACCGCGCACCGTTTCCATGAAATGGCTCTGCTGTTTTGCGGCGTGGATAATCTGCTCGGAGTTCGCGGCACGCAGGGCGCTAAACATAGCCCAACGTAGAAAGGCATACAGCATCACGGCAACGCAGGCAACGGCGGCCAGTGTTGTGCTGTACAAGAGCATCATGATCAAGGTACCCACCACCAATATTCCGTCGATGACGCCTTCGACGAACTGAGTGGTCAGGCTAGCCTGCATTCGCTGTATTGACCCAAAGCGCGATACGATGTCGCCGGTATGGCGTTTTTCAAAGTACGTCAGCGGCAGCTTCAGCAGGTGCGAAAACACATTGCCCAGCCATTGCAGGTTTAGGCTGGTGGACATTACGGTGGTGACCCAAGAGCGTACAGCCCCAATGGCGGTCTGGAGTAACACGAGTAGTAAGAAGCCGCAGCCTAGCACCGTGATCAGGTCGCGGTCTGCGGCCAGCAGCGCTTCGTCCACAATCCACTGCATGTAGAAGGGCGCAACTAAAGCACAGACCTGCAGAGCCAAACCAAGTGCCAGCAACTGAAACAGGCTACGGCGCAGGCCGACCACGCGTCCCATGAGGGCGAACAGGGAGAAATTCTGACGTTCTTCCCTGACCTCGAACTGCGCAGTGGGCGTTAGTTCGAGAGCAACGCCGGTGAAGTGTTTGATGAATTCGCCCATGGCCATGCGACGTTCACCGACGGCCGGATCGTGCATGACCGCATGTTTGGCCGTGACGGACTTGAGCACGACAAAGTGATTTAGATCCCAGTGCAGGATGCAAGGCAGTTTCAGCTCGGGCAGATGCTGTAAGTCCAATTTGAGCGGTCGGGTCTGCAGAGACAAACCGCTCGCCATCGCCATTAAGCCCTTCAGGTTCACGCCTTTCATCGACACCGAAAAGCGGCGGCGCATGCTCGGGATGTCGATCTGGTGGCCCCAATAACTTGAAATCATCGCGAGGCATGCCAGACCGCATTCGGCCGCTTCGGTCTGCATCAGAATGGGTAGCCGACGACTACTCCAAAAAGCTAACCGGGAAAGAATGGGAAATTGCATGTTTCAGCTACGATCAGGGATAAGCCGACCGCGACAACGCGCGAGGGATCGGCAGGACGGTGAGATACAGACCTTCCGATTACAGGCGGCCTGAGATACTGAACAGCGGTTCCAACACCCATTCGTAGAGTTTGCGGCGCTCGAGCAAGACGCTAGCGTCAACCAACATGCCCGACCGCAGTGGCATCGCCGTACCATAGGCACGGACGGTTTGCTGGTCAAGCTCAATACGAATACGGTAGACTGGCTCCGACTGGGCCGCACCTGGCATCGCCGCCGCTGAGGTCGGCAGCTCCTCGGGGCGTACAGAGGTAGTGGCCACCTCGCGCACGCGGGCCTGGTGCTGTCCGAATTTCTGGTAGGGGAAAGCTTGGTAGCGCAGCATGGCCGACATGCCGGGTTTGACGAAGCCTACCGCCCGTGACGGTACAAACATTTCCGCCTCCAGCTTATTTCCTTCAGGCAGGATTGATGCTAGTGAGACTGCAGTCCCCACCGTCTGGCCAAGATTGGCAGTAATCGCCGTGATCGTGCCACTTTGGCGTGCCCGCACAGGAATCCCGCGCCGTGCCTCATTTTCGGTGAGGTCCTGCTCGAGCGTGGAGGCACTGCGGCGCAAGGCGCTTTCGTCACGCAGCGCCTGTACCTCGATATCCTGAGCTTCCGCTTGAGTACCTGCCAAATCGCGCCGAGTAGCAGAGCAGATTCGCTCGATCTCGAGCAGGCGCTGACGTTGGTCGAGCAGTTCCGCTTCGCGCTCCTGAAGTTGTGCTGCAGAGATGTAGTTGGTTTCCTTCAACTGCGCATATCGCATGACAGTTTGTTCAGACAGGGCAATTCGCTGCTTTTGCATAAGTGCCTGACTCTCGAGCCGTTTGATCTCTCCTTCGAGATCCCGGGCGCGCTGTAGCATCGCTGCGCGGCGATACCCGGCCTGAACTTTAGCTTGCTGCAGTTCGATTTGAAAGCTATCCCGGCGCCGCACCAGCAAATCGGAGATCAATGCCTCCGTGGAACGCGCGTCAGAATTGCTGCGCTCGCTTGAAAGGACGAATAAGATATCACCTGTGCGCACGAATTGGCCTTCTTTAACGTGAATTTCGCTAATCACACCGACCTGGCTTGCAAATATCCTGATCACACCGGCAGTAGGCACCAGCATGCCTTGGACGTGCGACTTGCGCGTAGTCTCGAAAAAGGCAAAGAAGGCGATTAAAAGCAATGCAAGTGTCACGAACACGCCTGTTAGAACTAGATGTGTGACCGGACGGGTTAGGACGCACCTCGTTATACACAACTCGTCAGTCTCCAAGTTCGCGTAGTGCTTGAAGGGTGAGAGCTGAGGCGCGCACGTCGCGCAGCCCTTCCCAGAGGGTCTTGGCACCAGGTTCGCCATCACCTTTTCGGCCCAAGAAGCCGCCCGCGCGGGCGATCAAGCGTATTACTTCGTTTAACGCCGGGTTGGGCTGGGGGCGTAATTTGTTGAGCAAGTAGGCGCCGCGTATCTCATCGGGATCAAAGAACAAGTGGGCATCCAGGTTCGGGCAGGTACGGCCCATGCGTACCAGATAGGCAATGCGCCAGGCTACGACCAAGTACAGCGCCAGTGCGCGCTCGATGCGCTCGATCGTGCCCAGCTGAAGTTCCTCGACCTTGCAGCCGTTCTTGAGCACATTGAACAGCATTTCAATTTCCCAGCGGGCGCGATACCAGTCGATCAATTCGGCCACCTCGGCCGCGCTGGTGGCGACCCGGTTCGTCAGCAGGCGCCATTCGATCGGCTTGACGCCGGCCGGAGCGCCGTGTTCACGCGCCACGATGCATGTGGCGGTCACCACCTTGCCCTTGCCCGCGTTCAGTTCGACCCGGCGTGCCCACAGCTGCTGGCGCACGATGCGCGCCTTGGCGCCCGGCCGCGCGGCCAGCGCGAACTCGATTTCCCCCAGCGGCGCGCCTTCCGTGGCATGCGGCCACAGCTTCTCGCTGTTGGGCAAGCAGCGGTTGTGCGCGGCGCGCACCAGCCAGTCCACCGGGCAGTCGAGCTGCTGCGCCCGCGCCATCAAGGGCAGCATGTCCGCCTCGCGGTCGGCCACATACACCAAGCGCGTGGCGGGCAGGCGCGGTGCCAGTTCCGCCAGTCTTTCGTAGCCTTCGATCCAGCGCAGGCTTTCCTTGGGGCCGCCGCGCTGGCCGTTGGTGTCGCGCAGCGCGCGCGCCCACATCCACACGTCCAGGATCCCCAGCGGCTCGCGCGCCGTCGTCACCGCGTAGGTGGGGTGGACGTACATGCCGCGCTGCGCTTCATAGCTGAGCGGTCCGAGGCCGCGCGCCTGCTGTCCGTTAAAGTCCAGTTCGGTCGTGTCCTGCAGACACAGCACCACCGACTGCTCGGCCATTCGCCGTTCCGTTTGCTGCCAGTGCGGCTCCAGGATTGCCCGCCAGTCGACGCCGTCATTGTCGAAGAAGCGATACGCGGCCATCGTCTCACCCCAGCCGTTACAGGCCTTTGGCACGCTCGCCGTCGGTGCCCCCGCCATTGTTTCCATCAGTGTCCTCGCTCGCCGGTTCAGGCGCGCGTCGCCCAGGTCGAGTTGCTCAAACTCCGAATCGGTCCATCCCTTCGATTTGCTCGCCAATTGCGCCACGCAAAAGACGAGAGTAAACGCGATTTTGCAAAGGTTTACAAGGGCGCTGGCAAGTCATTGAAAGTAAACGGGATTTTCAGCCGGCGTGGTGAGGCTGGCGGACTTGTGTATAACGAGGTGGTTAGGACGACCGTGCCATATTGGCGCACTGTCATATGTTCAATAGCTTGCTTTCGGAACAGGTTTGTAGAGCCCGGCCCCTGGTACGTTGTCGGTGCAGGCGCAGCGGTTGAGGACTGCTCAGTGAGCAAATTTGCTTTGTGTTCGTCCGAATTGGCAACAGTTTCGCGCAAGGTAATCTCTTTGAACCGGCAGCTATTGGATAAAAAGCCAAATAAAAATACTATTATTCAGGAAAACTTCATTTAAAGAAATAACTGGGAAAACTTAATGGCCTTCCCTGCAACTGATTCTCAAAAGCTCCTGCAGCACAGATGGAAGATATTTTTATATCTAGATTAAGACTAAAATTAAGAATTAGTGATCTAACTTCAAATAGATGTTCAACTAGATTCAAAGAATAGAGCGCTCGAAACAAGTTCCGGGCGCTCTTATTTTACCTCTTCTTGCGCGAACTAACAGTGAATACAGCCATCATCGCAATGAAAAATATTACAGATGAAACGACTACCGAGGCTGGCTCCCCACCGGCTGTGTTTACTAATGAATAGATCCACGGGAACAGGAGTGCGAAGATCACAGTTGCACCTAGAGCCATCAGTATTTTCTTAGTCATATGGACTCCATTCTTGTAACGCGAATTAATTGTATTTAACCAATCGCCGTTAGGGCTTATTCTTTCTGAGAATTGCCTCCATGTCATTTTCAATTTTGAGGCCTCCGGCAATGGCTCCGCCCACCAAGCCGCCAAAGAAGCCTGCTGCCATACCTTGGGGACCGGCAAGTGCGCCGCCCATGGTGCCCGCAATGGCGCCACCGATAGCTCCAGCAGACATACCATCGAAGTCCCATGAGATGCTCAGACCACCATTGACTTCATTGATTTCATTCATCGTAAGTTCATGCATTGAATTCTCCTTAGGTTAAGCCGCAGCACTTGCTATCGGTAAGAAATTCTAGCACGGGTGAATTCATACAAATCTCTCCAAATATATTCTAAACGATATTTTACGGGCTACCGTGCGTCAATACGCGCGCGCCGCTCGTCATTACATTCGGTAATCCCCCCGCAAAAAGAGCGTGTTTAGAAGTAGAATTTTCTACTTAACAGAAAGCTCTACATGAAGACGTCCCGCTTTACCGACAGCCAGATCATCGCCATCCTCAAGCAAGCCGAAGCTGGCAGCCCTGTCCCGGAACTATGCCGCGAGCACGGCATCAGCAACGCCACGTTCTACAAATGGCGCGCCAAGTACGGCGGCATGGATGCGTCGCTGATGGCACGCATGAAGGAGCTCGAAGACGAGAATCGGCGCTTGAAGAAAATGTATGCCGAGGAACGTCTGAAGGCCGAGATTGTGGCCGAGGCGCTGACAAAAAAGTGGTAGCGCCATCTCAGCGGCGAGAGATGGCGCAGTGGGCCGTGGCACAGCGGTCAGCCACGATTAACCTGGCTTGCCGAGCGTTTGGCATCAGCCAGACCTGCTACCGCTACAAGGCGAAGCTGGACGAAGAGAACAACGTCATCGCCGACTGGCTGGTGCGGCTGACGAACAACCAGCGCAACTGGGGCTTCGGGCTGTGCTTCCTGTACCTGCGCAACGTTAAGGGATTCAAGTGGAACCATAAGAGGGTCTACAGGATCTACCGCGAACTCGAGCTGAACCTGCGGATCAAGCCGCGCCATCGTCTGGTGCGCGAGAAGCCACTGCCATTGGCCGTGCCGACCGCAATCAACCAAAGCTGGTCGATGGACTTCATGCATGACCAGCTTGCCGACGGCCGCAGCATCCGCCTATTCAACGTCATCGATGACTTCAATCGTGAAGGCTTGGGAATCGAGGTCGACTTCTCGCTGCCATCCGAACGCGTTATCAGATCATTGGACCGGATCATCGAATGGCGCGGCAAACCGGAGGCGATCCGCTGCGACAACGGCCCCGAATATATCAGCGCCATGACGTTGGCTTGGGCCGCCAGGCACGGCATCCGCATCGATTTCATCCAGCCAGGCCAGCCTCAGCAAAACGCCTACGTCGAGCGATACAACAGGACCGTGCGCTACGATTGGCTAGCGCACAACCTCTTTGAAACGCTCGACCAAATCCAGGAATTTGCCACCCGCTGGCTGTGGACCTACAATCACGACCGGCCCAATATGGCGCTCGGCGGCATCACACCAAAACAGAAACTTTCCCTTGCCGCTTAACCTCTACTTTTAGCGCGCTCTAAAAATGGGGGGATTACCATTCCACCCCGCCAGCCCGAAATGCGCGTCGTCTTCAGTGAAACCGAATTCGCCACCCGCCCCCCACCCCATCATCGAGCAATGCTCAATCCCAACCACAGCCCAGAGTATTCAACCGAGAAGAACTTCATTAGTGCGCTATCTATTTCTCCCTTTATTATGTAAGTGTTGGTTTCAAGTTCCGCGTTATATTGATGCGCGAGACTTCGTAATCGCGGAGTGCCCATTAATTAAGGCCACCTCGAATAACCCGCTTTCGATGTGAGCGACGCAACGCGAGGCGTGATTCTGCCTTTCAGCAAAGCCCAACAGCGTTATTTGCGAAGTGTCCAGCACCTTGGGTCCGGGCAGGTTTGGCAGCCGAAGGCTGCCGAACTGCTGTTTAGAACGGCGCCAGGCCGCGTTCTTTCAAAAAGACGAGACGCTTGAGGTTGTAACTGGCGGCCTTCAGTTGCAAAACGAACGTGGTGCGCACGATTCCCAGACAGCGCACCAGTTTGCCGCCCATCTGGGCCAGGGCGCCAAACACATGCTCGACACGGGCGCGCGGCGTGGCGATCGCGCGGTTGCTCCGTTTCTGTGTCTCGGAAATGCCCTTGGTCGCATGACCGCACCGCTGAATATGCACCCGCCAGCTGGCTTGCTTCAAGCTGGCTTAGAGTTCAATGCTGGGACATCCCCGATCGGCATAGACATCCCGGCTCGTGTTGCTCAGGTCGAGCAACTCCTCGAAGACGGTGGTGTCGGCCACGGCAGCATGTGTGATGGCGATCTTGCGGATCAGCTTGCAACGCTTGTCGACGCTGGCATGCAGTTTGTAGCCGAAGTGGTTCTTGCCATGCTTTTTGGTCCACTTCGCATCGACATCCTTCTGAGCGCGCTTATGCGGTTTCCAGCTCAGCGGCATCATGCCCTCCTTGACCGTCTCGGCTTCTTCCCGCTTGTTGCGCTGGACCGGGGCTTGCACGAGCGATGCGTCGACGATCTGTCCGCAACGCGCCAGGTAGCCCTGCGACAGCAGCTGTTGCTGGACCTGCTCGAATACCTGATTTCCTACGCCAGCCTGGGCCAGACGATCACGGAACAGCCAGATTGTCTTGGCGTCGGGAATGCTGCTGCTCTCGGTCAAATCCAGGAAACGCAGGAAGCTGCAGCGATCCAGCAACTGGTACTCCAGCGCATCGTCGGCCAGGTTGTAGAGCTGTTGCAGCACCAGGATCTTGATCATCAAGACCGCCGGGTATGGCGGACGGCCCCCATTGGCGCGCGAAGGACGCGGTGCAGCGACATCGATGCGCTCCGCCAGCGCCTCGAAATCCACGTGCTCGGCCAAGCTCACCAACGGATCCCCCAGCTTTCCACGCCGGTCCTCACGCTCCTGCTCGGCAAACAGACTGATCTGGGATTTCATCATGACGGCACTCGCTGGCTTGGTTCGATGTCAGGATTTTACTCAGCCGCGCGTATCTCGGCCGAGGTTTTTCGAGGTGGCCTTAAGGCTAGTGTTGGCTGTAACCTACGCCTAAAACGGTGCTACCAATTTGCTCGCCCAGCGAACTATTTGTCCGCCAGACCCATTGCAGTAATAGCCTACAGAGCTGAGCTAAGTTTTCGCCTGTCTTATCAATCTATAAAATGTCCGCATTTGGCCGATAGCAGACCTTCGATATGGCTGAGTGTATTCGGAGGTCGCTCTTATGGCAACCTCAGGAAACTGACGGGTGTCTCGAGTAGTTAAGGACGCTTAATAGAATCCTTCTAATCTCAACGCCGTAACCAGGCGCGCGCCCGCAGCAGAACCGGCCTTGTAGAACACCGCCGGCTTGCCAAAGGGCGCCGCCACCTCGGTCCAGGCACCCGAGCCGGCGTCAAAAGGCCTGCCGGTCCAGAGGTCAATCCAGGTCCCGGCCGGCAGATAAAGCCGCACCGCTTGCGCGCCACGCGTCACCACCGGCGCCACCATGAAATCCGACCCGAGCATGTACTGGTAGCGCAGCGCGTAGGTATTCTGGTCAGATGGAAACTCCAGAAAAGGATGCCGCACCAGCGGCGCACCGCTGTCCGCCGCCTGCTGCATCAACCCCTGCCGATAAAACCCCAGCGCCCGAAAAATCTTGCTCATGCGCGCAAAGTGAGCCAGCGTCTCGGCATCGCTATCCACCTGCCAGCTAATGGCCGGGTTCAGGCCCTCGTGGGTGCGCAGCACGCCCGTGAACGCATTGAGCTCGACCCAACGCATCCATAATTCCTTGTTCCTCGCGATGACGGGCACTTGCCGGCCGAGCACCGTCAAGCCGAAGGCGTTGTAGCCGCCAGTATCGCTGTGCAGCAGGCTGTATCCCGAGACGCCGCCCGACAGCATGCCGACGATCGCGGTGCGGATGCCGTCGTAGCCGTCCCATGTCTGCAGCTGGTCGCCGAGCCAGAACAGGGTGCCCTGACCGGGACTGCGGGTGAAACCGGAACGGTGAAAGGCGATGACGTCGCCTTCGCGTCCAGCCTCCATCATCGCCTCGCGGTTCACAGCCGCCCATTCCTCGGGATAGCGGTTATGCCAGGCGGCGGGATCGTTACCGTCCGCCAGCACCGCATCGAACGGCAGCGCCTCGCCGAAATCGGCCATCCAGCCGGAAGCGCGGGTGTGGCCGAGGAGCTCGTTCTTGATGACGTTCTTGATCCAGGTGCGCGCCTCAGGGTTGCTGAGGTCGACCAGCGCGGCATCAAAGTTAGTGTTGCGGATCAGGTAGGGCGTGCCGTCCTGGCGTTTCACGAGATAGCCGGCCTGGCGTGCCTGCTGGTACAGGCTGTCGTGGCCGGCCTCGGTGCTGAGAAAAGGATTGATGTAGACCAGCATGCGGGCGCCGAGGCGCGCGAGCCGGTCGACCAGCGCATCCCAGCGCGGGTAGTAGCTTTCATCCAGCTCCCAGTTCCACCACAGCTGCTTGCCGGCGTTCGTAATGCGCACGCCCGACCAATCCTGGATCCACAGTCCCGCGAGCGGAATGCCGGCGCGTTCGAAGGTATCGAGCTTTTTATTGGCCTCATCGGTGCCGCCCTGCACCGAGACGATGGCGCCGCGCCCGACCCAGTCCGGCAGCGGCGGCATGCGGCCGGTATAGGCCGTGTACTCGCGGATCAGCTCGAGCGGCGTGCGGCCATACAGGATGCGGCCCGTCAGCGCGCTTGTGAACAGCTTGATTTCCACCCGCTCGGGATGCTGGAAATCGAAGATGCTGTACTCGGTATTTTCGAGGAATAGCGAATTGAGCTTGCTGCTGAGGTAATGCGGCGCTGGGGCGCCGGTAGACACCTCGCTGCCGCCACCGCCGCCTTCGAGCAGGTCGAACAGCTGGGTGAAGCCGGGCAGGCCACGGCCGACGCCGTGTTCCTGCACCAGCACCGGGATGGTCTTGCCCTTCTGGTCGAACCACGTCAGTTGCTGGCCCAGGCCGAAGTAACGTTCATCAGCGCTCGAGGCGTGGCGCAAGTAGCTGCGGTTCAGCTGCGCGGCCTGGGGGCCTTCAAGTTGCAGGCGAAAGCGCAGCTGGTTGCCGCCGGCCACGTCGAACGCCAGGCGGTAGGCCACGTCGCAGCCCGGACCGCGCAAGCGACCACGCACGACCAGCGTGTCGGTCGCGTTGTCGATCGCATCGATGCTCTGGGCAAGGCACTGCGCCAGCAGCTTGTCGTCGATGCGGTAGGAGCCGTCGGGCGTGCCGAACTGGCGGATGTCGGCCTGGCCCTGCGCGGCGCCGAGGAAGGCGCGGCCGGGCACGCTGGCCCACAGGATGCGCGCCGGCTCGGCCGCATGGCCGATGCGCAAGCCGTTATTGGCGAAGGACAGGGAAAAGGCGCCGACGCGATAGGCGCCGTCGACGCGCGAAGCGAGCGCGTCGGGTGACTGCGCCTGCATGGCCGCCGCCGAGAGCGGCAACAGGAAGTTCAGTGCCAGCAGGAAGGCCAGCGCCCGGACTGGCCGCAGGATTCGTGTGCGCATGATGCCTCCAACCGTGGTCGCTCGTCCGGTTGGACAGCGGCCCGGTTGGCGCGTTCACGCGCACCGGATCAGTGGATCTCGAACTTTCTCCAGCCCAGCACCGGCAATATCTTCTGCGCCAGCTTGTAGGCGGACAGGGCGCCGGTCACCGCGCCGACCACCCACTTCGGCTTGGTGATCAGGAAGCCCAGTCCCAGGCCGGCGGCGGCCAGGACGGCGGTCTTGTGCTGCGCCACGTAGCCGGGGGCGCCGCCCAGTTCGGCCGGATGGCGCAGCAGCGCCACGTCGTGCGCCATCAGCGCGCGCTGTTCGGCGCACTGGGCGGCGAGCAAGCGGCGGCGCGCCGCCAGGGTTTCATTGCTGCTCATCGATCGGCTCTCCTTTGACGGCTTGCGCATCCTTGCGCAGTTCGGCCAGCGTGGCGGCCATGAGCGGCGGACGCGTCACCAGGTCGCCGCGCACCTTGAAGAAGGCGAGCAGGCTGCCCAGAGCGAACAGCCCCGTCATGACGCCGATCGCCAGCAGGCGATGGGTGTCCCAGAACAGGACCAGCACGAACAGGATCGCCAGCAACACCGCGACCACCGCGAAAAAGGCGGCCGCGACGCCCCAGGCCAGATAGCCGATCAGCCGGTGCGTCTCTTCCTGCAGCTCGATGGCTGCCAGTTCCAACCTGGTCCGCACCATGGCGAGCAGGTTGGATCCTATCCTTCCGACGGTCGCGGAGATCGTCATGTTATTTACGCGCGATCAGCATGCCGATCACGACGCCGACGGCGGCGCCCAGGCCGACCGACTTCCACGGATTGTCCTTGACGTACTCGTCGGTGGCCTTGGCGGCGACCTTGGTGCGCTCGACCACGGTTTCTTCGGCGTGGATCAGGCTGGTCTTGGCGGAGGCCAGGGTCTGCTCGAACTTGACCTTGGCGGCCTTCAGCTCTTCGCCGGTCAGCTGGCCGCCATTGCGCAGCCACGATTCGGCATCGTGGATCACGGTCTTCAGGTCGCTGACCAGTTGGTCGCGGGTGCCGGTCTGGGTCGGGATTTTTTCGATCATCTTGGGCCTCTTGTGTGTGGTGGGTGAATGCCTTTTGGACAATATTAACCTAATGCATAGTCGAGCGCGACACCAATGAACAGTGCGGCGCCCAGCCAGTTGTTGTGGCGGAACGCCTTGAAGCACTTCATGCGGTCGCGATCGCGGATCAGGGTGTAGTGGTAAAGCGCGATGCAGCCCGCCACCGCCACCCCGCCCACGAACCACCAGCGCAGGCCCAGCGACCAGCCGCACAGCAGCAGGATCGCCAGCGAGGCGCCGTAGCACAGCATGATCGCAGCCACGTCGAAGCGTCCGAAAGTGATGGCCGAGGTGCGCATGCCGAGCTTGAGGTCGTCGTCGCGGTCGACCATGGCGTAGGCAGTGTCGTAGGCCACGGCCCAGAACACATTGGCTACCAGCAGCCACCAGGCCACGGCCGGCACCTGGTCCTGCACGGCGGCGAAGGCCATCGGGATGCCGAAGCCGAAGGCGATGCCGAGATAGGCCTGGGGAATCGCGAAGAAGCGCTTGAAATAGGGATAGGTGCCGGCCACCACCACCGCCACCACCGACAGCTGCTTGGTCAGCGCATTGAGCGGCAGGATCAAGAGGAAGGACACGATGGCCAGCACCGCCGCCACCATCACCGCTTCCTTGCCGCTGATCTTGCCGCTGGTGAGCGGGCGGTCGACCGTGCGCTTGACGTGGCGGTCGAAGTCGCGGTCGGCATAGTCGTTAATGGCGCAGCCGGCGGAGCGCATCAGCGCCGTGCCGACGACGAAGATCGCCAGCACCTGCAGGTCCGGCACGCCGCCGGACGCCATCCACAGCGCCCACAGGGTAGGCCACAGCAGCAGGAGGATGCCGATCGGCTTGTCGGCCCGGACCAGGCGGAAGTAGAGCGCCAGCTTGTTCATGGTGAATCGCGTCTTGACAGGCAAGAATTGTTGAGCAGAAGACAGCGATTCTAGCCTGTTTATCCGTGCGCGCCCATTCTGTCCCCGTCCATACGGGCGCCATCCCTCGTGCATGACAACGCGATGTATTCAATGCGTGGCGAATACATGATTGTTGTCTTTTTGTCGTCATGAATGTGACATTTTTGTTTGTTTTAATGCATCGGTCCTGCCGGGGGTGGCGGGACAGGACGGGCCCGATGCGTGGGCGCGGCCAACGACACCAGACGCCGGACCACCGGCTCGATTCCTACTCTTTGGAGCATCTCGATGAACGAACACGATATGTCGCCTTCGCGGCGCAACTTGCTCAAGGGCATGGCCGGCGCCTCCGCGCTGCCTTTCGTCGGCGCCTTCGCCGCGCTGCACGCGCGCGAAGCCCTGGCCGCCAATGGCGCGACCGCCCTGGTCGACAGCCCCTATGGCCCGATCGCCCCGGTCAACGACCTCTCCACCGGCCTACCGCTGCTGCAACTGCCGCCGGGCTTCAGCTACAAGAGTTATGGCTGGCGCGGCGACACCATGAGCGACGGCCGTCCATGCCCGGGCGGCCACGACGGCATGGGCGTGATCGTCACGCGCAAGGTCGGTCGCAATACGGAACAAGTGTTGGTGCGCAATCATGAAATCAGCGGCAGTGCCGCTGTCAATTTCATCAACGCCTATGGCCTGTATGACACCGGTAACGTCAGCGGCAGTTCGGGCAACCGTTCCTGCGGCGGCACCACCAACCTGGTGTTCCGCGACGGCGACTGGATCAGCATGACCCCGAGCCTGGGCGGCACCCAGCAGAACTGCGCCGGCGGCATCACTCCCTGGGGCACCTGGCTGACCTGCGAAGAGGTCGGTTCGGACACGGTCAGCGCCGGCGGCAAGAAACACGGCTACGTGTTCGAGGTGACGGCCGATCCGCAACAGGTCAGCGGCCAGCCGATCGTCAACATGGGCCGCTTCGCGCATGAAGCCGCCGCCGTCGACCCGAGCAACTGCAATGTCTACCTGACCGAGGATTCCTCGGGCAAGTCGGGCTTCTACCGCTACATCCCGGATGTGAAGACCGGCGCGCCCGGCTCGCTGGCCATGGGCGGCGTGCTCGAGATGGCCAAGGTAAAGGGCCGCAACAACGTCAACCTGGCGGTGGCCTCGGTCGACGACACGTATGAGCTGGAGTGGGTGCCGATCGCCAATCCGGACGCCAACCGCGGCAGCGGCGTCGGCCCGGGCGGCGAGACCATCAACAACGCCGCCGGCCCCTTCGTGCAGGGCTGGATGAAAGGCGCGCTGCGCATGAACCGCGGCGAAGGCATCTGGTACGCCCAGGGCAAGATGTACGTGATGGACACCTCGGGTGGCCACATCAACCGCGGCGCGATCTGGGAACTCGACCTGGCGCGCCAGACCCTGAAGTGCATCTATTCGAGCCCGAGCCAGCTGGTGGGCAATATGGGCGACAACCTGACGGTCAGCCCGCGCAACGCGATCCTGATCTGCGAAGACGCGTCGAGCGCCATCACCGACCATTTCGGCTACGGCCAGCGCCTGATGGGCCTGACGGGCGCGGGCGATGCCTACATCTTCGCCAAGAACAACATCAACCTGACGGCGGCCCAGTTGCAGGGCGCCGGCAAGCTGACTTCGCTCGCCGGCGACGGGCGCGGCAACGAATTCGCCGGCGCCTGCTTCGACCCGACCGGCCGCTACCTGTTCGTGAACATCCAGACCCCGGGCGTGACCTTCGCGATCTCGGGCCCGTGGGCCAAGGGCCCGCTGTAACCGTCACTTTTTATAAAGGAAAACGAACATGAGCATGCACAAATTCGTCGCCGCCTCCGCCATCGCCCTGGGCGCGCTGGCCTTTTCGCACTCCGCCAGCGCCGTCGTCCTGACCGGCAGCAGCGGCGCCAATCTCGTGACCGACTACAGCGAAGCCGGCGTCGTGTCGTTCGACCTCGACCTGCGCGACTTCAGCACGACTACCCTGAACTTCGTGCTGGAAGAAGCCGACCTGGCCGGGCCGCTGAGCTTCAGCGCCATCGTCCGCAACCTGGTGGGTCTGTCGATGTACCAGTTCAACTTCGGCCTGCAGGGCATCGGCTACGCAAGCGCGGGCAGCGTGTCCTCGTTCTCCGGCGCCGCGGCCAGCTACTCGGGCAATAACGCCGTCATCAAGTTCGCCAACGGCGAGACGGCCGACGTCCTGTTCGGCAATCCGACCCTGTTGGACGGCCGCAGCGACTGGCTGCTCGACACCAGCGGCCTGTCGGCCGGCGACACCTTCTCGATCGTGGCGCAGGTGCCGGAACCGTCGACGGTGGCCATGGTGCTGCCGCTGCTGGCCGGCCTGCTGCTGGCGCGCCGCCGCAAGCGCGATTGAAAACCGATAGCGTAGACGCGCAAGTGTGCGAAGAACGGGTATTTGCCGCCCATTGGACGGGATTGGCAGTGAAATGAACGTAGAAGCAGGGCAATAGTGCGAGGGACAGACTCGACCGGATGCTAGACTTGCTTGAAAGCGGACATAGGGTGTCCGCTTTCATTTTCAGCCTTGTTTTTGTTCCGCATCAGCCAGATGCCCAGTCAGAGGAGTCGACTTGCTTATGCGTGCTTCGTTCAGTTTCCTGTTCCTGTTGTTGATCGCCCTGGCGGCGCCACTGTCATCGACCGCCTTCGCCGCCGGCCAGGCCGAAGAAGCGCCGCCCGCCGAGGAAGTCATTCCCGATCCGCTCAAGCGCGAGACGCCGCGCTCGATGGTCTCGGGCCTGATTTCTGCCCTGGCCGAGCCCGATTACGATCGCGCCGCCCAGTACCTCGACATGCCGGCCGGCAGTAACCGCCAGCGCACCAACGCCATTACCCAGGCGCGCAACTTCCATGCGCTTCTGGACAACGGCGGTTCGCTGTCGCCGTTCGTCGCGCTGTCGAACGAGGCGATCGGCAAGATCGACGACGATTTGCCGGCCGAGCAGGAAAACGTCGGCGTCCTGACCATCCAGGACAGGAAGGTGCCGATCCTGCTGACTCGCGGCCAGGACGGCGACCACCAGGTCTGGCGCGTGTCGCGCGAGACGATCGACCAGGTCACGCAGGCGGCGCGCCAGGAGCCGGTGGTGCAGGCGCCCGACAAGAATGAACTCGTCGTCGCCGGCGCGCCGCTGAAGGACTGGGCGATGCTGGTCGGACTCGGGGTGCTGCTCTTTGGCGGACTGTGGATGGTGGCGGCCCTGATCGTCGCCGCCATACGCAGGTTGGTACCCGACGCGGGCGCCAACGGCCTGGTGCGCTTCATGGAGGCGGCGCTGCCGCCGGCCAGCCTGCTGATCGCGGTTGCCCTGTTCTACAACTGGGCCGAAGAACTGCCGGTGTCGATCGTCGCGCGCACGACGCTGCTGCGTTATACCGACATCGTCTCGGTCATCGCCCTGGTGTGGTTCGGCCTGCGGCTGATCGATGCGGTCGCCGAGCTGGCCACCGCGCGCATGCAGCGCAGCCAGCGGCGCCAGGTGGTGGCGGTCATCACGCTGGCGCGCCGCGCCGCCAAGATCCTGCTGCTGGCATTCTCGGCCGTCGCCATCCTCGGCACCTTCGGCATCGACGTCACGACCGGTATCGCGGCGCTGGGTATCGGCGGTATCGCGCTGGCGCTGGGCGCCCAGAAGACGGTGGAAAACCTGGTCGGCAGCGTCACCGTGATCGCCGACAAGCCGCTGCAGGTGGGCGACTTCGTCAAGGTGGGCGACGTGGTCGGCACCGTGGAAGACGTGGGCATCCGCTCGACCCGCATCCGCACCGGCGAGCGCACCGTCGTCACGATTCCCAACGGCGACCTGTCGGCGCGCCAGATCGAGAACTTCGCGGCGCGCGACCGCTTCCTGTTCAACCCGACCATCGCGGTGCCGCTCGGCACTCCGTCGGCCAAGCTGAAGGAGGCGATCACCATCGTCCAGCAGGTGCTGACGGAAGAGAAGAACATGGCCGAGGGCCATCGCGCGCGGCTGGGCAGCATCAACGACCGGGCCTTCAACATCGATGTCTGGTCGTACATCAACGTGAGCGAGTTCGACACCCAGGTCATCATCCGCGAGACGCTGCTACTGAAGATCCACGAGCGGCTGGAAGCGGCCGGCATCCCCTTCGCCTTCCCGACCCAGAAGATCGTGTTTTCGCGGGAGCAGGCCGGCGCCCGGGAACAGCCGGGTGGTCCTGGCGAGGGGGGAGAGGATGCAGGCCTGGTGACGCTGGATAAGACTATGCCGCAGCCTCGAGCGTGACCATGTCCACGCCCGGCAGGTGGCATTCGCCCACCGCGCGCACGACGGCATCGATCGCGGCGCGGCGGGTGAAGCTCTTGCGCCAGGCGATCACCACGCGGCGCGACGGCGCCGGCGGCAGGAAGGGCACGTAGGTCAGCAGGCCGTTCGGGTCCTGCAGGTCGATCACCGAGGCGCGCGGCAGCACGGTCAGGCCGATGCCGCTGGCGACCATGTGGCGGATCGTCTCGAGCGACGAGCCTTCGAAGGTGCGCTGCATGCCGTTGCCGGGCGCCGAGAAGCGCGCCATTTCCGGGCACGCTTCGAGCACCTGGTCGCGGAAGCAGTGGCCGGCGCCCAGCAGCAGCATGGTTTCGCTCTTGAGGTCTTCGGCCGAGATTTCCTTGCGGCCGGCCCATGGGTGGCTCTTCGGCATGGCCACGATGAACGGCTCGTCGTACAGCGGCTGCACCGACATGCCGTGGTCGGGCAGCGGCAGCGCCATGATGGCGGCGTCCAGCTCGCCCTGGCGCAGCAGCTCCAGCAGTTTATGCGTGTAGTTCTCTTGCAGCACCAGCGGCATCTGCGGCACGGTGTCGATCAGGTTCTTCACCAGCGGCGGCAGCAGGTAGGGCCCGATGGTGTAGATCACGCCCAGGCGCAGCGGGCCGGCCAGCGGATCCTTGTTCTGCTTGGCCAGCTCCTTGATGGCGGCGGTCTGCTCCAGCACCCGCTCGGCCTGGGCCACGATCTGGGCGCCCAGCGGCGTCACGGAAACTTCGGAGCCGCCGCGCTCGAACAGGGTCACGCCCAGCTCGTCCTCGAGTTTCTTGATGGCGACGGACAGGGTGGGTTGGGCCACGAAACAGGCTTCGGCGGCATGGCCGAAGTGTTTGGCGCGCGCAACGGCGACAATGTATTTCAGCTCGGTCAGTGTCATGTTTTATGTGTTCCGGGTAGCGCACCCCGGCCGGCGCCGGGACGGCGGGCCGGGGCGGCACACCCGTTTTAGCCATGAAATAATAGTTTAACGAGAATCATAGTCGATATAATTGCCCGGCAGGCGAGGGAAGCACGGATTTGTTCTGGCGGATGGGATTGGCAACGGAAAAAGCGGCCGGCAAGGCCTCGCCGGCCGCGCGCAAACCACAGCCATACCGGTGGTATGGCGAGGATTTGCAACGCAGCAGGGCGTTTTTTCCGTGCCAAGACCGCCGCCAAGAATAAATCCGTGCTTCCCTAGTCACTGCAATTTTTGAAAGGCCCGCATGTCTTCGACGTTCGGCCCGGCGGAAGCCCAGGCCTATATCCACAAGCTCTTGACGGTGATGCATCACCAGGGCGGCTCCGACCTCTTCATCTCGGCTGACTTTCCTCCAAGCATTAAACACCAGGGGGCGATGAAGGCGCTCAGCCAGCAGCGCCTGACCGGCGAAGTCACGCGCGCGCTGGCGCTGTCGATCATGAACGAGCGCCAGCGCGCCGAGTTCGAGGCCGAGATGGAGTGCAATTTCGCGATCTCGCTGCCGGGCGTCTGCCGCTTCCGCGTCAACGTCTACGTGCAGCAGCAGAGCGTGGGCATGGTGGTGCGCACCATCGCCTCCGAGATCCCCAACTTCGACAAGCTCGACCTGCCCGAGGTGCTCAAGGACGTGGTGATGACCAAGCGCGGCCTGGTGCTGGTCGTCGGCGGCACCGGTTCCGGCAAGTCGACCACGCTGGCGGCGATGATCGACTACCGCAACAGCAACTCGGCCGGCCACATCATCACGGTGGAAGACCCGGTGGAGTACGTCCATAAGAACAAGGGGTGCCTGGTGACGCACCGCGAAGTGGGCGTCGACACGCTGTCGTGGCACCACGCGCTGAAGAACACGCTGCGCCAGGCGCCGGACGTGATCCTGATCGGCGAGATCCGCGACACCGAGACCATGGAGCACGCGATCGCCTTCGCCGAGACCGGCCACCTGTGCCTGGGCACCCTGCACGCCAATAACGCCAACCAGACGATGGACCGGATCATCAACTTCTTCCCGGAGGAGCGGCGCAACCAGCTGTTGATGGATTTGTCGTCGAACCTGCGCGCCATCGTCTCGCAGCGCCTGGTGCGTACCGAGGATGGAAAAGGCCGGAAGGCGGCCATCGAGATCCTGCTGAACACGCCGACCATCGGCGAGATGATCCTCAAGGGAAACTTCCAGAACATCAAGGAGATCATGCACAAGTCGCGCGAACTGGGCATGTGTACCTTCGACCAGGCCTTGTTCGAGCTGTATAACAAGGGCCTGATCGGCTACGACGAGGCGATCCGCAATGCCGACTCGGCCAACGGACTGCGCCTGCAGATCAAGCTGTCGGGCGAACGGCGCGAGCCGGGCGCCGCCGCCGCGCGGCCGGCCGAGCTGTCGATGGCGATCGAGGAAGAACCAGACGACGAACCGCCCAAACCCTGATATCCGTTTTATTTCTACTTTATGCCTGCATTCGAAAACAAGATCTGCACGCGCGCCGAGCTGGCCGCGCGTATCGCCGCATTGCCGAAACCGGTCGTGCTGACCAACGGCGTGTTCGACATCCTGCACCGCGGCCACGTGACCTATCTGGCGCAGGCGCGCGAGCTGGGAGGCTCGCTGGTGGTAGCGGCGAACACCGACGCCTCGGTCAAGCGCCTGGGCAAGGGCGACGACCGTCCGCACAACACCCTGGCCGACCGCATGGCGGTGCTGGCGGCGCTGGAATCGGTGAGCCTGGTGGTCGAGTTCGACGAGGACACGGCCCTGGAGGTGGTGCAGGAGGGTCGGCCCGACATCTACGCCAAGGGCGGCGATTACGTGATGGACCAGATCCCGGAAGGCAAGGCCGTGCTGGCCTATGGCGGCCGGGCGGTGGCGATCGACTTCGAGCACGACCGCTCGACCACCAAGCTGGTGGCGCGGATACGCGGCTGACCGTCGCTTCAGCCTGCCGCGCTAGGCAGGCGGTCGTATTGCACCACGCCGCCCGCCGACTGCGTGAACACCAGGTCGCATCCGGCGAAGACTTCCGCGCTCACGCCATCGTGGACCGAGTCGTAGAGCCATGCGGCCATCGCGGCGTTCGTCGCCTGCATCTCGATTTCCCGGGCGGGCTTGCCCGCCTGCAGCGCATCGACCAGTTCCTGGACGAAGAAGGGGATGGCGCCCGCGGTCCATTCGGCCCCACGTTCGCGCGCCTCGGCTGCGCGCGGCTGCGCCATCGCCATCAGCGCGGCGGCGTCGACCTGCGTTTCCATGGCCAGGGAAGGTTCGGATTGGTCATCGGTCGTGAAGACACGTATCAGCATGGTGTGGGCTTTCGTTTCATTGGTTGGATCAACCCGTATGGTACGCGTCCCACAGCTTGTTGCGGAACCTGTACGCCGGGTCGACCCTGCGCTTGAGCGCGAAGAAGCGTTCGGCATCCGGATAGGCGGCGTGGAATTGCGCCACGGTCGCATGGATCTGGTAGGGGAGGTAGTAAGAACCACCCAGCGCAGTCGCGGCGTCGACCAGTTCGCGGGTCCAGGCGCGCACCGCGTCGCGGTCGCGCGGCGCGGTCTGCTGGCGGTAGTACAGCACGAAGGCGAACACGTCGCTGCGAGCCCAGGCCAGCAGGGTGCCGGGGTCCTTGCGCGCATGGCGGATCGAAACGTTGATGACGTTCACCTGGTGCTGGCGCAGGATGGCGCGCAGCCGCTCGGCGAAGCGTTCCATCGCCGCTACCGGCACGAAATACTCTTGCAGCGCGTACGCGGTCCCGGCGCCGGCCAGCGGCGCGAGCGAATGGATGTCGAGGCCGGCCTAGTGGTTGCGCCACTCGACCGAATCCGTGGAATAGAGCAGCGGCTCGAGGACGCGCCGGCGCAGCTCCTTGCCCCAGTGCGAAGCCGAGATCACTTCCTGCAGCCGGCGCTCGATGCGGTAGTCGCCGCCGATGGCGGTGAGGCGGTTCGGTAGCGTCACCGTGCGGCGGGTGCGCTCGAAGGTCACCGCGCGCACCAGCGTGTAATCGTCGGGGTACAGGGTGGCGTTGTGCATCACGGCATCTGGATTGGTGCCGATACGGGCCGTGAAGAATTGCCGGTAGTCCGAGAGCGGCATCACGCGCGAGCGTCGCTCGAGAGCTGCATTGTCGGCCAGGCGCAGCGCCGCTTCGACGATCACGCCGATGCCGCCGTAGCCGCCGATCGCGCCGTAAAAGAGCTCGCTGTTGCGGGTGGGGCTGGCGGCAATGACCGCGCCGTCGGCCAGCACCAGCCGGATCGCTTCCACGCTCGACACCAGCGGGCCTTGCCCGACGTAGCGGCCGTGGGCATTGACGCCGAGCGAGCCGCCCACGGTGAAATCGGCATACGACTGCATCACCTGCAGCGCCAGGTCGTGCGGGTCGATGATGGCCTGGATGCGGCGCCAGGTGATGCCCGGCTGGACCGTGATGCTGCGCTCGGCGGGCACGAAGCGGACTACCTGGTCGAAGCCGCGCATGTCGAGGTGCAGCGAACGGTCGGCGGCGATCTGGCCGCCCATGCTGTAGCGGGCGCCGCCGATCGAGACCGGACCGGCGTACGCGCGCAGCGCGGCCACGATCTCGTCCACCGTGCGCGGAACGAGGATGCGCTCGACCTCCACCGGGTTCAGCTGCGTCGCGTCGTTGACGACCGGCTGGCGGGCAAGCGCGGGCAGGCCGAGCGAGGCGAGGGCGAGCGCCAGGCGGCGGCGGGAGGGCATCGGCGATCTCGGCACGCGGCGATCTCCAGGGCAGGCAATGGATGAGCAAACTACGCATCGGCGACGCCGGTGTCAACGGCTGGGGTCCTTATAATGAGCGCTGCATAAATACTCCAAGGAATACCGCGATGACGCTGCCTTTCCATTCACCGATCACGTCCGACCTGGTCCATGGCGCCGTCGAACTCGAGCGCACGGAAGCGGGCCTGCTGCCGCACCGCCTGCCCGCATGGGCACGCGCCCAGTGCCAGGATCCGCAACTGGCGATGGTGGAAGCGCAGCCTTCCGGCGTGCGCGTCGCGCTGCGCACCGCGGCGACGATCGTGGAACTGATTGTCTTGCCGACCAAGCGCCGCTACGGCGCCATGGCGCCGCGTCCGGACGGCATCTATGACTTGCTCGTCGACGGCCACCTGGCGCAGCAGGCCAGCGCGCCGGGCGGCAAGATCATGGACATCGACGTGCTGTCCGGTGCGGCGAAGATGCTGCCGGGCGAACCGCAGCGGCTGCGCTTTGCCGGCCTGCCGCCAGGCGACAAAACGATCGAAATCTGGCTGCCGCATGACGAGACGACCGAGCTGGTGGCGCTGGATGCGGATGCGCCGGTCGCGCCGCTGGCGGCGTCCGGCAAGCGCCGCTGGCTGCACCATGGCAGCTCCATCAGCCAGGGCTCGAACGCGACCAACCCGACCGGCATCTGGCCGGCCGTGGCCGCGCGGCTGGCCGGTGTCGACCTGCTCAATCTTGGCCTGGGCGGCAGCGCATTGCTGGACCCGTTCACGGCGCGCACGATCCGCGACTTGCCGGCCGACGTGATCAGCCTCAAGCTGGGGATCAACCTCGTCAACACGGACGCGATGCGGCTGCGCGCCTTCGGGCCGGCCGTGCACGGCTTTCTCGATACGATCAGGGAAGGGCATCCAACGACGCCGCTGCTGGTGGTCTCGCCGACCTGGTGCCCGATCCATGAGACGACGCCAGGGCCGACCATGTTCGATGGCAAGGCGCTGGAAAAAGGCACGTTGCTGTTCCGGGCGATGGGCAACGACGCCGAGCGCCGGCAGGGCAAGCTGACCCTGGGCGTGATTCGCGAGCAGTTGCAGAAGATTGTCCAGCAGCGGGCGCCGGCCGATGCGAATATCCATTACCTCGACGGCAGGGAGCTTTACGGCCTGGAGGACAATGTACGTTATCCTCTGCCCGACGAGCTGCATCCCGAGGCGGAAGCGCATCGCCTGATCGGCGAACGCTTTTGCGCGCTGGCGTTTCGTGCCGGGGCTTTTTGCGGGGGCGTGGCCTGAGTTTGATTTTTCCCTGCGTTGGCATATACCCTTTCGAGAAACGCTTATCTCTTGACCTGCGAGACGCCCATGACGCTTGAAACCAGTTCAGACAATCTGATCTCTCTGCTGTCGCTCATGCCGCATCCGGAAGGAGGCCATTTCAAGGAGACATACCGAAGTCAACACCGCGTGAACAGGGAAGGGGACGCGGTCAGCCGTTCTGCCTCGACGGCGATCTACTACCTTCTTCGCGGAAGGGAAAGGTCAACCTGGCATCGGATCCGGTCGGACGAGATGTGGCATTTTTATGACGGTGTGCCGATTCGGATCTATGTCCTGGAGCCAGGTGGAGGGCTCAGCGTTCTCAGGCTCGGCAATCCTTTGCGGCATAAGGGCGCGCAGTTCCAGGCGCTGGTTCCGGCCGGGCGCTGGTTCGCGGCGGAATGCGAGGAGCCCGAGGGCTACAGCCTGGTGGGTTGTACGGTAGCCCCGGGCTTCGAGTTCGAAGAATTCGAGATCGGGGATGAAAGCTTACTCAAGCAGGATTGGCCCGAGCATGCGGAGTTGATCGCACGCTTGAGGTAATCTTGTGGCCGACGACGCATGAATAATCCGGCACCATTACATGGAATCCAGCGCATGAATAGCGAGTTCATCACTTCTGTGCCATGCCTTCACACGGAGCGACTCATGCTGCGTGAATATCGGCGCGAGGATTTTGATGCGTTCGCAGCGCATCTCGCCGACCCCGTCAGCTCGGCCCACCTGGTCCCGGCTGACCGCCACGCCGCTTGGCGCATCTTCTGTTCACAAGCGGGACTATGGCTCATCCATGGCGCAGGATGGTGGGCTGTCGAGGAAAAGAAGACCGGTCGACTCGTCGGAAGTGTCGGCGCGTTCTTCCGCGAGGAATCCACCGTGATGGAGCTTGGCTGGAATACCTATCGTGCCTTTTGGGGCCAGGGATTCGCGAACGAAGCGGCGGCGGCAGCCTTGAGCCACGCGCTCGAGATCCGACGCGAACCAACAGTGCGGGCGCTCATCGCTTCAGCCAATGCATCGTCGCTGCGCGTTGCCAAGCGCCTTGGCCTGACGTATGAAGCGGACACCGAGATATACGGCA
This sequence comes from Massilia timonae CCUG 45783, assembly GCF_000315425.1. GTDB lineage: Bacteria > Pseudomonadota > Gammaproteobacteria > Burkholderiales > Burkholderiaceae_D > Telluria > Telluria timonae. Next base: position 242,050 of record NZ_JH992924.1, read on the forward strand.
AGGCGGTCGGGATGTATACGCGTGCCAAGCCTGCGTCCTGACCTAAGCCCCGCCCTGGTAACCGTTCTGGCGCCAGGCCTCGTACACCACGATCGCCACCGTATTCGACAAATTCAGGCTGCGATTATCGGGCCGCATCGGCAGCCGGATGCGCTGCTCAGGCGGGAAGGTCTCACGAAACGCCGGCGCCAGGCCGCGCGACTCCGGCCCGAACACGAACACGTCGCCCGGCTGGAAGTGCGCCTCGGCGAACGGCGACGAGCCATGTGTAGTGAGCGCGAACATGCGCGCCTGATCGGGCTTGACCGTCTCCAGGAAGGCGTCCCAGTCCTTGTGCACCTGCATATTGGCGTATTCGTGGTAATCCAGCCCGGCGCGGCGCATCTTGGCGTCGTCCAGCGGAAAGCCGAGCGGTTCGATCAGGTGCAGCTGGGCGCCGGCGTTGGCGCACAGGCGGATCACATTGCCGGTATTCGGCGGGATTTCTGGTTCGACCAGGACGACGTGAAACAAGGTACTTCTCCTCAGTGATAATTCATGCATGCGGCGGTGTGCGCGCGAACACGAAGTTCGTGACGCGCGCGGCGCCGGCCCGCTTCAGGACGGTCGCGACTTCATCGAGCGTATGCCCGCTCGACATGACGTCGTCGACCACGCCCACATGGCGTCCGCGCACGTCGCCCGCGGCGTTCACCCCGAACGCCCCGCGCACATTCTTCTTGCGCTCGCCCGGCGCGGCATTCGACTGCGCCGGGGTTTCGCGCACCCGCTGCAAGAGCCGCGGCGCTATGGCTACGCGCAGCGCGCCGGCCAGCGGCCGCGCCACCTCGAGCGCCTGGTTGTAGCCGCGCTCGACCAGGCGGGCCGGGCCCAGCGGCACCGGGCACAGCACGTCGGGCAACGCTGGCGCCGCACGTGCGACGGCGCCGTGCAGCATGCGCGCCATCCACGGCGCCAGCGCCAGCTGGGCCCCGAATTTCAGCTGCAGCACCAGGCTGTCGAGCGGCGCCGCGTAGTCGCAGGCGGCCACGGTGGCGTCGAAAGCCGGGCTGTCCGCCAGGCAGGCGCCGCAATGCCGGCCCAGGTCGGCGCTGCCTGCCGGATTGGCGCAGCACGGGCAGCGCGTCACGGGCAGGACGTAGGCCTGCTCGCAAGCCGGGCACACGGCCCGGTCCGAGTAAGCTCCGCACAAGGCGCAGGCGGACGGCAGCATGGCGCCCAGCAGGCGGCCGGGCAGTGCGCGAAGGTCCAGCATCGGCTCGACTTCCCACAACCGGTTAAACTGCCAACATTATCTCATCTCGACTTGCATCCCATGGCTTCTCCTCAATCCCCGTCCAGGCTGAGCGCCCCGATCGACCTGCCCCGCGTGCGCGAGCTGTTCGCGCGTCCCGCACGCATCGCGCCATCGGATTTCCTGCGCCGCGAGATCGCCGAACGCATGCACGAGCGCCTGAGCCTGGTGAAAATCGTTCCCAGGCAGGTGCTGGATGCCGGGTGCGGCGCCGGCGCCGACCTGGGCTTGTTGCAGAAAACCTATCCGGCCGCGCAGATCCTGGGCCTCGACGGGGCGGGGGCCATGGCGCGCGCGGCCAGGGGGCCGGTAGCGCAGGGCGGCGCGCTGAACCAGCTGCTGACCCGCCTGATGCCGGCCAAGGCCGGCGTCGACGTGCTGTGCGGCGACTATGGCAACCTGCCGTTCGGACCGAACTCGCTCGACCTGCTGTGGTCGAACCTGGCGCTGCATTGGCACCCGCTGCCCGATCGCGTGTTCGCCGAGTGGCGCCGCGTGCTGCGGGTCGAAGGGCTGCTGATGTTTTCCTGCTTCGGCCCGGATACCTTCACCGAGCTGCGCGCCGCTTTCGCCGCGCTCGACGCCTATCCGCACACCTTGCCCTTCGTCGACATGCACGATTTCGGCGACCAGCTGGTCGCGGCCGGTTTCTCGACGCCCGTGATGGACATGGAACGCATCACGGTCACCTACGACACGCCGCAGGCGCTGCTGGCCGACGTGCGGGCGCTGGGCGGTAACCCGCTGGAATCGCGCCGCCGCGGCCTGATCGGCCGCGCGGCCTGGCAGCGCCTGCTCGACGCCCTCGAGGCGCAACGCCGCCCGGACGGCAAGCTGGGCCTGACCTTCGAAGTCATCTACGGCCACGCCTTCCGCCCTGCGCCGCGCACCACCGCCTCGGGTGAATCCATCGTGCGCTTCCAGCCCCGCAAGCCCTGATATCCGCCTCGCATGGCATATCTGATAAGACGGCCGATTTTCCTTGAATAAAAATTAGTGCTTTAGATATAATCAATTGCTATTTTTTCCGTCCGGCCAATAGAATCGCTTAAAAAAGCGGCAGATTTGGACGAAAAGTAGAAAAAGAATTGCAGCAGTCGCAGAGTCGCCCGGTCCTGGCAGCAACGTATTGCCAGGTGGGCGAGATGGTTTCCCACCATTCCGCAGCGCAATTTCGCGGGACGACCCGGCAAGCCCTCTGCGATCAGTAGGAGCGGGCACGGTTCGTTCACGAAATTGCTGGGCCCGTTTAAAAATATTCTTATTTTTAGGGTGGTTGGGGACATACATGACATATGCAACGCGACTTCAGGCCGTGCTGTACGGCCTTGCCGTACTCGCAGCAGCCGGCGCCACGCCAGCCCTGGCGCAGCAACAGCCGCTCACGGGCCGGCCTCTCGAGCACCAGCTCAATATGCAGGCCCCCGTCACCGCCGTCGGCGCCGACATCTATTCCCTGCACAACTGGATGATGATCGTCTGCCTGGTGATCTTCCTCGGCGTGTTCGGCGTCATGTTCTATTCGGTGTTCAAGCACCGCAAATCCCTCGGCCACAAGCCCGCCACCTTCCACGAATCCACCGCCGTCGAGATCGCTTGGACGATCGTCCCGTTCCTGATCGTCATCGGCATGGCGCTGCCCGCGACCAAGACCGTGGTCGCCCTGAAGGACACCTCGAATGCCGACCTCACCATCAAGGCCACCGGCATGCAGTGGAAGTGGGGGTACGACTACCTGAAAGGCGAGGGCGAAGGCATCTCCTTCCTGTCGAACCTGGCCACGCCGCGCTCGCAGATCGGCGAGCCGGGCGTCAAGCCCACCGAAGCGCGCACCGAAAACTACCTGCTCGAGGTCGACAACGAGATGGTGGTCCCGGTGAACAAGAAAATCCGCATGGTGTTCACCGCCAACGACGTGATTCACGCCTGGACGATTCCGGCGTTCGCGATCAAGCAGGACGCCATCCCCGGTTTCGTGCGCGACGGCTGGTTCCGCGCCGAGAAGACCGGCGTCTACCGCGGCAATTGCGTCGAGCTGTGCGGCAAGGACCACGCCTTCATGCCGATCGTGGTGCGCGTGGTGACCGACGCCGAGTACACCGCTTGGGTCGAGGGCAAGAAGAAGGAAATGGCGGCGCTGGCCGACGATCCGACCAAGACCTGGACCATCGACGAGCTCAAGACCCGCGGCGAGCAGGTCTATGCCGCCAACTGCGTGGCCTGCCACCAGGCCAACGGCAAGGGCGTGCCCGCCGCCTTCGCGGCGCTGGACGGTTCGCCGAACGTGCTGGGCGACAAGAAGCACCAGATCGACATCCTGCTCAATGGCCAGAAGAGCGGCAAGTTCCCGACCGAGATGCCGGCCTGGAAACAGTTGTCCGATACCGAGATCGCCGCCGTGATCACCTATACCCGCAATACCTGGTCGAACAAGGCTGCGGAAAATATCGTTCAACCGGCCGAAGTCCTGGCCGCACGCAAATAATGCAGGGGTAACGACATGAGCACCACGACGATCGACCACGGCCACGATCACTCACACGGCCACGACCACGCCCACGACGAACACCACGAGCATCCACACGGCTGGCGCCGCTGGCTGTTCGCCACCAACCACAAGGACATCGGCACCCTCTATCTCTGGTTCTCGTTCGTCATGCTGCTCTCGGGCGGCGTGCTGGCGCTGATGATCCGCGCCGAGCTGTTCCAGCCCGGCCTGCAATTCGTGCGTCCCGAATTCTTCAACCAGCTCACCACCATGCACGGCCTGGTGATGGTGTTCGGCGCGATCATGCCGGCCTTCGTCGGCTTCGCCAACTGGATGCTGCCGCTGCAGGTGGGCGCCTCGGACATGGCGTTCGCGCGCATGAACAACTTCTCGTTCTGGCTGCTGCCGCCGGCCGCGCTGCTGCTGGCCGGTTCCTTCCTGGTGCCGGGCGGGGCGACTGCGGCGGGTTGGACTTTATATGCGCCGCTGTCGACCCAGATGGGCATCGGCATGGACATGGCGATCTTTGCCATGCACATCATGGGCGCCTCGTCGATCATGGGCTCGATTAACATCATCGTCACCATCCTGAACATGCGCGCGCCGGGCATGACCCTCATGAAGATGCCGATGTTCTGCTGGACCTGGCTGATCACCGCCTACCTGCTCATCGCCGTGATGCCGGTGCTCGCCGGCGCCATCACCATGACCCTGACCGACCGCCACTTCGGCACCTCGTTCTTCAACGCAGCCGGCGGCGGCGACCCGGTCATGTACCAGCACATCTTCTGGTTCTTCGGCCACCCCGAGGTCTACATCATGATCCTGCCGGCCTTCGGCATCGTCTCGCAGATCATCCCGGCCTTCGCCAGGAAGCCCCTGTTCGGCTATGCCTCGATGGTGTACGCCACCGCCTCGATCGCCATCCTGTCGTTCGTGGTCTGGGCCCACCACATGTTCACCACCGGCATGCCGGTGACCTCGCAACTGTTCTTCATGTACGCCACCATGCTGATCGCGGTGCCGACCGGCGTGAAGGTGTTCAACTGGGTCGCCACCATGTGGAAGGGCTCGATGACCTTCGAGACCCCGATGCTGTTCGCGGTCGGCTTCATCTTCGTGTTCACCATGGGCGGCTTCACCGGCCTGATCCTGGCTGTGACCCCGATCGACATCCAGGTGCACGACACCTATTACGTGGTGGCCCACTTCCACTACGTGCTGGTGGCCGGCTCGCTGTTCGCGCTGTTCGCCGGCTTCTATTACTGGGCGCCGAAATGGACCGGCCATATGTATCCCGAAGGCCGCGGCAAGATCCACTTCTGGCTCTCGCTCATCACCTTCAACATCACTTTCTTCCCGATGCACTTCCTGGGGCTGGCCGGCATGCCGCGCCGCTACGCCGACTACGCGGTGCAGTTCACCGACTTCAACATGATCGTGTCGATCGGCGCCTTCGGCTTCGGTTTCAGCCAGGTGTACTTCCTGTTCGCGGTGGTGCTGCCGACCATCCGCGGCGGCGCCAAGGCGCCGGCCAAGCCGTGGGAAGGCGCGGAAGGCCTGGAGTGGACGGTGCCGAGCCCGGCGCCGTTCCACACCTTCGAACACCCGCCGCTGGTGAAGTGATGAGCCCGCGTAAACCGAACAATCTGCGCACCGCCCTGTGGGTGGGCGGCCTGGCGCTGTTCTTCTTCGCCAGCGTGTTCGTCAAGTTCACGCTGCTGAGCTGATCCGGGAGGCGCGCATGAACAGCAAGCTCCTGCGCCTGAACCGCACCACGCTCGGCAAGCTGGTGGTGGTGGCGATCGCGATGTTCGGCTTCGGCTATGCGCTGGTGCCGGTGTATCGCCAGATCTGCGAGGTGCTCGGCATTAACGTGCTGACCCAGAAGGGCGAGTTCGTGGCGGCGCCGACCAATACCCAGGTCGATACATCGCGCACCATCACGATCGAGCTGGACGGCAATTCGCAGGGGCCGTGGCGCTTCCGCCCGACCACGCGCAGCATCGACGTGCACCCGGGCGAGCTGGCCACCGTCATGTACGAGGTGGTCAACACCCAGGGCAGGGCGGTCAAGGCCCAGGCGATCCCGAGCTATGCGCCGCAGTCGGCCACGCCGCACTTCATGAAGGTCGATTGCTTCTGCTTCCAGGAGCAGACGCTTGCGGCGAACGAGGCGCGCCAGATGCCGGTGGTGTTCTTCATCGATCCCAAGCTGCCGCGCGAAGTGAAGAACATCACGCTGTCGTACACCTTCTTCGAGATCGGCGGCGCGTTCAAGGCGGCGGCGGCGCCGGCGAAATCGGCGAAGAATGGATAAGCCACACGAGCGCAAGGCGAATTTTCTCGCCACCATGAAGGCCGTGTTCTGGTCCTTCTTCGGCGTACGCAAGCGCAAGGATTACGAGAGCGATGCCGCCAACCTGAACCCGATCCACGTGATCGTCGCCGGGTTGATCGGGGTCGCGATCTTCATCGGACTGATCATGCTGGCGGTGCGGTTCGCAGTGTCGGCAACGTAGACGCAACAACAATAGCATCACAGAGGAGATAAACATGAGTTCGTCACCAGTGAGTTCCCCAGGCGCCGCGCCTTACTATTATGTCCCCGGCCCGTCGCGCTGGCCGCTGCTGGCCGGCCTGTCGATGCTGGTGACGATGGCCGGTGCGTCCGGCTGGGTCAACAGCATGTCATGGGCGCCGCCCGTGTGCCTGGCCGGCATCGTCGCCATGCTGGTGGTGCTGTACTTCTGGTTCGGCGACGCGATCCGCGAATCCGAATCGGGCCTGTACGGCAAGCGCATCGACCTGTCCTACCGCTGGTCGATGAGCTGGTTCATTTTTTCGGAGGTGATGTTCTTCGGCGCCTTCTTCGGCGCGCTGTTCTACGCGCGCGCGATCAGCATGCCCTGGCTGGCCGACCTCGACCACCAGATCCTGTGGCCCGACTTCTCGGCGCAATGGGGCAACACCGGCCCGGCGCACATCGTCGACGGCTTCCGCACCATGGGACCATTCCCGATCCCGACCATCAACACCGCGCTGCTGCTGACCTCGGGCGTGACGCTGACCATCGCCCACCACGCCCTGCGCGCCGGGCATCGCGGCAAGACCGCGTTCTGGCTGGCCGCCACCATCCTGCTGGGAGCGGTCTTCATGGGCTTCCAGGTCTACGAATACATGCACGCCTACCGGGACCTGAACCTGAAGCTGACCTCGGGCATCTACGGCTCGACCTTCTTCATGCTGACCGGCTTCCACGGCTTCCACGTGACGATGGGAGCGATCATGCTGGCGGTGATCCTGTACCGCGTCATGAAAGGGCACTTTACGGCGGATAACCACTTCGGTTTCGAAGGCGCCGCGTGGTACTGGCACTTCGTCGACGTGGTGTGGCTGGGGCTGTACGTTGTTGTATATTGGTTGTGACGCAAGCGTAGGTTGAACGCGTGGGCGGGGAACCCGCCCACCTTACCGCAAGCCGGTCGGCGCGATCCACCCCAGCTGGTGCGCCGCCAGCAGGCACAGGAACAACACGATCGACAGGCCCACCCGCAGCGCCAGCGCATTGACGGTGCGGTTGCTGCGTCCCTTGTCGCGCATCAGGAAGAACAGGGCCGAGCCAAGGCTGGCCAGGATCAGGACGAAGGCGATGGCGACGAAGATTTTCATGGTGGACCCGCGAAAGGTTGAGGCTTCATTGTAATGCGGTTCGGCTTCCGTTTTCGCCCCGTCGCCTTCGCCGCGGCCGTGGTCGTGGCCATCATCGGCATCCTGCTCGGCAACTGGCAACAGGGCCGGGCCGCCTATAAGACCGGACTGCAGGCGCGCCAGCTGGCGCGCGCCGCCGAGCCGCCGCTCGAACTCACGCCTTCCACCAGGATCGGCCCGGATGACGAATTCCGGACCGTGCGCCTGCAGGGTGAGTTCGTCGCCGGCTGGCCGGTCTTCCTCGCCAATCGCCCGATGACGACCCGGTCCGGAGCGCAGTCCGGGTTCTATCTCGCAATGCCGTTTAAAATAGCGGGTTCGGACACGCACGTGCTGGTGCTGCGTGGCTGGCTGCCGCGACCCGCCGGGGCCGAATACGGCAAGCTGCCCGCGTTCGCCACGCCCGCCGGCCCGCTCCTGCTCAAGGGCAGGATCGTCGCGAGCGCCGGCAAGGTGATGGAATTGGGCGAGGAGCCGCCGCTGGCGCCCGGCGCCCTGGTCCAGAACCTGACGCCCGAGGCGCTCGCCGCGGCCAGTGGCCTGAAGCTGCAGCCCTTCCTGGTGCAGCAGACCCAGGCCGCCGGCCGGCGCGATGCGCTCGGCCGCGACTGGCCCGTGCCTTCCGCGGGCATCGACAAACACCGCGGCTACGCCTTCCAGTGGTATGCACTGGCGGCGCTGGCCCTGATTTTTTATGTAATGACGGGATTTCGACGTGGCTCAAGAACAAATCGCTGACCCCAAGGCCCCTGAGGCTGCGCGCCGCCGTGGGCGCATGAAACTGCTGTTCGTGCTGCTGATCTGCGCGCTGCCGATCATCGTGTCCTACATCACGTTCTATATCGTCAAGCCGGATGGCCGCACGAACTACGGCACCATCCTCGACGCGCGCACCTTGCCGATTCCCGAGATGGCCACCACCACGCTCGACGGCAAGCCGCGCACCCTTGCCGACCTGAAGGGCAAGTGGGTCATGCTGCGCGTCGGCGGCGGCGCCTGCGACGACGAGTGCCAGCGCCAGCTGTACGCGATGCGCCAGTGGCGCACCATGCAGGGCAAGAACATGGACCGCATGGAGCGCGTCTGGCTGATCACCGACAAGGAGCCGCTCGATACCGTCCTGATGCGCGAATACGATGGCATGGAACTGCTGCGCGCGCCCGCCGCGACGGTGGCGCAATGGCTGCCGGTCGCGCCGGGCCAGAAGATGGGCGACCACATCTACCTGATCGACCCGCTCGGCAACCTCATGATGCGCTTCCCCTACCAGCCGGAACCGGGCCGCGTCTACAAGGACATCGTCAAGCTGCTCAAGGCCTCGTCCATCGGTTGAGCCTTACAGCTAGCGCTTCACAGTCACAGTTAAAAGAAACACATGGATCTGTCTTCACTGCTTCACCTGCTCCTGATGGGGCTGCTTGTCGCCAGCCTGCCGCTGGCGATCGTCTGGATGTCGGCCGACCCCAATAAATACCGCAAGCTGGTCTGGGTGATGGTGTTCCTTACCTTCGACCTGATCGTGTTCGGCGGCTTCACCCGCCTGACCGATTCGGGCCTCGGTTGCCCGGACTGGCCGGGCTGCTATGGCGAAGCCAATCCCTTCCTGGCCCATGAGCACATCGCCGCCGCCGAAGCGGCGATGCCGACCGGCCCGGTGACCGTCGCCAAGGCATGGATCGAGATGATCCACCGCTACCTGGCGATGGGCATCGGCGCGCTGATCCTGGCGCTGCTGTTCACCTCGGTCAAGCAATGGCGCCGCACCCATAACGAGGTCTTCAAGCCGGCCATGCCGCTGGCGCTGCTGGTCTCGGTGCTGGTGCAGGGCGCCTTCGGCGCCTGGACCGTCACCCTCAAGCTGCAGCCGGTGATCGTCACCATCCACCTGTTGCTGGGCATGATGCTGCTGGCGATGCTGGTATGGATGGGCTGCCGCGAAGACTATCTGTTGAAGCCGCCGCCGCTGGCGCGCGGTATGGAGCAAATGCGCGATCTCGTGCGCCGCCTGCGCGGCCTGCGCATCCTGTCGCTGCTGGCGGCGGTCGTGCTGGTCACGCAGATCGCGCTCGGCGGGTGGGTGAGCACCAACTACGCCACCATGGCTTGCGACACCTTCCCGCTGTGCCAGGGCGCGCTGGTGCCGGAACTCGACTTCGAGCATGGTTTCCACCTGTGGCGCGAGCTGGGCATGACCAAGGAAGGCCATTACCTGCCGTTCTCGGCCCTGGTGGCGATCCACTGGGTGCACCGGGCGTTCGCGCTGGCGGTGGTGCTGGTGCTGGGCCTGGCGGCCTGGCGCGCCTGGCATCTGCCTGAGGTAGGCACGACCGCGCGCCGGCTGTTGCTGGTGATGGTCGTGCAGCTGTTCACCGGCATCGCCACCGTGTATTTCGACTTCCCGCTGGCGATCGCCGTCATGCATAACGCCGGGGCCGCCCTGCTTGTCATTCTGGTGACCATGTTAAACTACCGGGTGAAGTTCCAACTCGACGCGGCCCGCGCCGCTCCGGCGCCCGAATTTGGCAATGCCTTGTTGCGCCAGCAAGCACCCTAAATGACGACCCAGACCGCCATCCACAAGCCTCCGAGCCGGTTCTCGCAATACTGGACCCTGACCAAGCCGCGCGTGACGCAGCTGGCGGTGTTCTGCGCCGTGATCGGGATGTTCCTCGCCACCGACGGCTTCCCCGGCTGGCAGACGCTGGTCGCCGGCACGGTCGGCATCTGGCTGCTGGCCGCCGCCGCCTTCGCGGTAAACTGCCTGGTCGAGGCCGAGGTCGACGCGCGCATGGCGCGCACCGCGCGCCGCGCCACCGCCTCGGGCGAGCTGAGCCAGTCGCAGACGATCACTTTTTCGGTCGCGCTGGGCGGCCTGGGCATGTATATCCTGTACACGCTGGTCAATCCGCTGACCATGTGGCTGACCTTCGTCACCTTCGTCGGTTATGCCTTCATCTATACCTTGCTGCTCAAGCCGAACACGTCGCAGAACATCGTGATCGGCGGCCTGTCGGGCGCCATGCCGCCGGCGCTGGGCTGGGCCGCGGTGGCCAATGAGGTGCCGATGGAAGCCTGGCTGCTGGTCCTGATCATCTTCATGTGGACCCCGCCGCATTTCTGGGTGCTGGCCATGTACCGGCGCGAAGATTACGCCCGCTCGGGCCTGCCGATGCTGCCGATCACCCACGGCATGAAATTCACCGGCCTGCAGGTGTGGCTGTACACGATCGGCCTGGCCGCGACCACCTTGCTGCCGTTCGCGGTCGGCATGAGCGGCCTGATCTACCTGGCGGCGGCGGTGCCGCTCAACGCCATCTTCCTGCGCCACGCTTGGCGGGTGCATCGCAACTACAGCGATATGGCGGCGCGCAAGACCTTCACCTGGTCGATCGTCTACCTGTCGCTGCTGTTCGCGGCCTTGTTGGTCGACCATTACTTCAGGTTCTGACATGAAAAAATTCTTGAGCGTAGTGGGGTTCACGGCCGTCGCGCTGCTGTCAAGCGGTTGCGAAAAATTGAGCGACAAGCCGCCAGCCTTCCACAACACCGACGTCACCGGCGTCGACTACGCCAAGGGTTTCGCGCTCACCGACCACACCGGCAAGCCGCGCACCCTCGAAGACTTCAAGGGCAAGGTGGTGGTGGTCTTCTTCGGCTACACCCAGTGCCCCGACGTCTGCCCGACCACGATGGCCGAGATGGCCACCGTGATGAAGGAACTGGGCCCGTCGAGCGACGACGTGCAGGTGCTGTTCATTACCGTCGACCCCGAGCGCGATACGCAGGAGCTGCTGTCGCACTATGTCCCGGCCTTCGACAAGCGCTTCATCGGCCTGTATGGCGACGCCGCCGCGACCGCCAAGGTGGCCAAGGAGTTCAAGGTGTTCTACGCCAAGGTGCCGGGCGCCGATCCCGGCAGCTACACCGTGGACCACACGGCCGGCAGCTTCGTGTTCGACAAGCAGGGCCGCCTGCGCCTGTTCGTGCGCCACGGCCAGGGCCCGGCGCTCATCGCCCACGACCTGCGCCAACTGCTATGATGATGTAAACATCATTCATGACAGGACGGCATGGAAGCGCGACCCGGAAGAAACTATACCCGCATCGCCATCGTCGTCCTGCTGACGCTGGGCTGTCTCTATGTCTTGCGTCCCTTCCTGCCGGCCATCCTGTTCGCCGCCGCGGTCGCCATCTCCACCTGGCCCCTGTACCTGCGCCTGCTGCGCGAACTGCGCGGCCAGCGCACGATCGCGGCGCTGACGATGACGCTCACCCTGACCCTGCTGTTCATCATCCCGCTGTCGATGGTGGCCTACAACCTGGGCGACGACGTGGCGCGCGGCTTCAACGAATTGCGCGTCCTGGTCGAGCACCGCGAACTGGCGCCGCCGGCCTGGATCCGCGACATTCCCCTGCTCGGCGAAACGATCGACACCTACCTGCACGACCTGATCGCCAGCCGCGAGCAGATGCTGGCGCTGGCCCAGCGCATGATCGAGCCGGCCCGTATCTGGCTGGTCAAGGGCGGCATCATGCTCGGGACCGGCGTAGTGCAGATGAGCCTGGCGGCCTTCGTCAGCTTCTTCCTGTACCGCGACGGCAATGCGCTCTTGGCCGTGATCGCGGTGACGATGCGCAAGGTGATGGGCGAGGGCGCCGAATCGATCCAGCACACGGTCAGCCAGACCGTGCGCGGCGTGATGTACGGCCTGCTCGGCACGGCGCTGGCCCAGGCGCTGGTGGCGGCGGTCGGCTTCGCGATTGCCGGGGTGCCGGCGGTGCCGCTGCTGTCGGTGCTGGTGTTCCTGACGTCCCTGATTCCGCTCGGCCCGCCGCTGGTGTGGGGCGGTGCGACGCTGTGGCTGTTCGCCCACGGCGAGACGGGCTGGGCGATCTTCATGGCGATCTGGGGCACGGTCTTGATCAGCGGCGTCGACAACGTCGTGCGGCCGATGCTGATCAGCCGCGGCAGCAGCCTGCCGTTCCTCTTGACCCTGCTCGGGGTGCTGGGCGGCGTGATCGCCTTCGGCTTCGTCGGCATGTTCATCGGGCCGGTGCTGCTGGCGGTTGGCTATTCGCTGATGAGCGAATGGACCGGGACCGAGGATCCGATCGTTAAGCACGAGGGGGATCATGCTCACGAATAGCTGGCAATTGTCGGAGATTTTTACAGTGCGATCCCTGTGTCGGGATAAATGGTTAATTTCATTGAGCTAATTTAGTTGGCGCGAATTTTGCTATGTTGATTGTTCCATAACAAATATAGGGATGATCATGAATAAACGACTGACCGGCGCTTTGGGCGCGCTGCTGCTGGCAAGCGCGCTTCCCGCCAAGGCCGGAAGCATCGTTCTGGATTTCGAGGCATTCATTTCGCACAGCCAGATCGGGGATTTCTATAGCGGTGGGCGCGATAGCCACAATCGCCAAGGCTACCATGACTACGGTCTGAGCTTTCGCAACGAGTATGTCATGCATACGCCGCGCGGCGCCTTCCTTGGAGGGCCAGTGGAGCTGACGATTGACCCAGCCAAGCTGCGCGCAGCTCTGGGCAGCGACAAGTACTACATCTCGTTTAACGCAGCGCGCTATGACGTCGATGGCGGCGGAGTGAATGTGTTGTTCGAAGATGGGTTTTACGAACCATACACTTGGGTCTCCGGCAACGGTAACCCTTACTGCCCGACCAACCCGAGTTTCTGCGGCTTTCCGCATCTTGGGACCATGGGTAGCTATCGTGTCTATTCGGCATATGGCGACGCGATGGCCACACATATCAGCTTCAATACTGATCGCCTCGATAACCTCCAGTTCCACGCCTACACAGGCGGCGAGTTCATCCTTCCGCCACCAATCATCGGCGTGGAGCCGCTGGATCGCGTGATTCCCGAGCCGGCATCGATGGCTTTGTTGGGTGTGGGCATGCTGGGCTTGTTCATCCGCCGTCCGCGGTCTTGATGTCCTGCTTCCGGTCGGTTGTATCCGGTGCCGGAAGCGGCTTCGTCCAGAATCAACAGGTTCCCAGCTTCCACACCAGCTTGTCCCTGCCTTTTTCCAGCAACAGCACCTCGACGCCGTTCTTCACCGAGCGCGTGATCGTCACCGAACGCCCAAAGTAGCCATACTCGGTCTTGAGCGCGTCCCTGCTCTCGCTCTGCCTGACCTCGGCGCGGTCGATCTGCAGCCGCAGGTTCTGCAGGATCTGGGCGTCCGGCCAGCGCGCCGACAGGGCGACGTGGCGGGTGCGGTCGTCGCCGTTGGCGTCGGGATAGCGCCGCTCGCAGGCGGCGGCGACGCCCGCATGCATCAGCGAAGCCAGGCACAACAGGCCTGCAGCCAGCCCGGGAAGCATGGAAAACCGGATGGTCATGGATCGTGCTCGAAGTTCACAAGCGCTCATCGTAACAGCAGGCGCAGCTGCTCGAAATCGATCGGCTTGGTCAAATGGTGATCGAAGCCCGCGTCCAGCGCCAGCGTGCGGTCCTTGTCCTGGCCCCAGCCGGTGGCGGCAACGAGCGTGATGTCCAGGCCGGACGGCAGGGCGCGCAGGCGCCGCGCGAGTTCGTAACCGTTGTAGTCGGGCAGCCCGATGTCGAGCAGGGCGACGTCGGGCGCGAATTCGGCCGCGACGTCCAGCGCGGCGGCCGCGGTGTGCGCCATACGCGTCTCGCAGCCGAACAGTTCCAGCGCCAGCGCCATGGTCTCGGCGGTGTCGAAGTTGTCGTCCACCACCAGCACCCGCCTGGGCGAGACCGGCGCGGCCGGTTCCGCGGCGGCTTCCGGCGCGGCGCAGCCGGCGACCAGCGGCAGGCGCAGCGTGAATTCGCTGCCCAGGCCGGGCCCGGCGCTCTCGACCAGGATCGCGCCGCCATGCAGGTCGACGATGCCGCGCGCCAGCGCCAGCCCGATGCCGAGCCCGCCCCTGGCCCGGTCGAGGGCCGGTTCGAGCTGGGCGAACATATTGAAGACCGCGCCCAGCGCGTCCGGCGGAATGCCGATGCCGTTGTCGCGCACGCGCAGTTCGGCGTGCCCGTCCGCGCAGGTGAGTTCGACGTCGATCTGGCCGCCGTCCGGCGTGTACTTGGCGGCATTGGCCAGCAGGTTGATGACCACTTGCGCCAGTCGCGTGGCGTCGCCGTCGACCACCAGCGGCGTGTCGCCAACGGACAGGCGCAGCGTATGGCGCGCCGCCGCCATGGCCGGGGCCATGTCCTGCGCCGCGCCGCGCACCAGCGGCGCCAGGTCGACCGCCGTGCGCCGCAGCCGCATCCGGTTCTGGGTGATGCGCGAGACGTCCATCAGGTCGTCCACCAGCCGTGTCAGGTGGCGCAGTTGGCGGTCGAAGGCCTGCAGCAGGCGCTCGTCGGCGCCGCTGCCGTACTTGAGCTTGAAGACGTCGACCGCGCTGCGCATCGGCGCCAGCGGATTGCGCAGCTCGTGCGACAGGGTGGCCAGGAATTCGTCCTTGCGGCGGTCGGCCGCCGTCAGTTGCAGGTTCAGCGCCTGCAACTGCAGGTCGGCCGCGCGCTGGGCCTCGAGCGCTTCCTCGGCCACCTTGCGCGCGCCGAGCAGGGCATGTTCGTAGGCGTGTCGTCCGCTCGACCTGAACACGGCCCAGTGGTCGACCCAGGCGCCGTCGGCGCCGGGGTGGCGCACGATGTTGAGCAGCACCGGCAGGTGCCGGCCGTCCAGGGTGAGCAGGTCGACCTGGACTTCGTTCACCGCGCCTTCGCGCTGCAGCAGCGGCACGCAGCGGGTGTGGTGGAACAGGCGGGCGCCGACCGACAGCAGGTCGCAGAAACGCAGCTTGCCGGCCAGGGCGTCGGATGGCGCGCCGAGCCAGGCATGGATGGTGGCATTGGCGCGCACGATCATGCCGCCGGCATCGGTCGCCAGCAGCCCGCACGCCGCCTGCTCGTAAAAGGCATCGACGGCGGGCAGGGCGGCGTTCATCGAAGGCTAGCGCAGCGTCTGCGCCAGGAAGACGTCGATCGCGCGCGAACTGGCGGTCGGCGCGCTCATGTGCGGGCAGTGGCCGACGTTGTCGATCACGGCCAGGCTGCTGCTGGGCAGGTGCCGGTGCAGCCACTCGCCGACCGTGCGCGGCGCGATCAGGTCGTCGCTGCACTGCAGGACCAGGGCCGGCACGGTCGACTTCGGCACATCCGGCCGGTGGTCGGACAGGAAGGTGACGCAGGCGAAGTGGCGCGCGATCTCGGGATCGTTGCGGCAGAAACTGTCGGTCAGTTCCTGGCGCAGCTCGGGCCGGTTCGGCGCGCCCATGATGGCCGGGGCCAGGCTCCGCGACCAGCCCAGGTAGTTCGCTTCCATGGTGTCGAGCAGCTCGCCGATGTCTTCGCGGCTGAAGCCGCCGACATAGTCGCCATCGTTGATGTAGCAGGGGGAGGGGCCGATCATGGCCTGGGCGGCGAAGCGCCCGGGCGCCGCGATGGTGGCCAGCATGCCGATCATGGCGCTGACCGAGTGGCCCACCACCACGACCGGTCCGGTGGCGAACTCTTCCACGACCTCGAGCAGGTCGTCGGCATGGCCGTGCAGCGACGCGTACCTGGCGCGGTCGTAGGCCGCCAGGTCAGAGCCGCCGGAGCCGGTCAGGTCATAGGTGATGACGCGGAACCGGTCCTGGTAGCAGGGCGCGAGGAAGCGCCACATGGTCTGGTCGCAGCCGAAACCGTGGGCAAACACCATCGTGGCCGCTCCCTGGCCGGTCACGTGGACGTTGTTGCGAGTCTTGACGGACATTTAATGCCTTCTAATATTTTCACGCAGCCATGCACTGAAAATAACATTTTTTGTCTGCAAAGTCAGCAAAGGCAGCATGCAATCAGGGTGGAAAGGGGCGTAAACGTTTCAATCGCGCTCGTCGTTTTCATTTGCGCGGGTCAATTGCGGTATGACTTTGACCAGCAAAATACGTGGCCCGTTCATTTTCTTGACCACGACGTCGAAATGCGGGAACGCGATGCGCTGGCCCTGCTTCGGGATATCGCCCAGCTTTTCCATCAGCAGGCCGCCGACCGATTCCACGTCTTCCAGTCCCATCTGCTCGTTGTCGATGTCGATCCCGAGCAGGCGTTCGAGCGAGAAGATCGGCAGGCTGGCCTTGCCGATATAGGTGCCGTCGGTCTGCTTGAGCCAGTCGTTTTCGTTCATCCGGAACTCGTCGCGGATCTCGCCGACCATCGCCCCCAGCAGGTTGTCCAGGGTGACGAAGCCGACCGGGCGCTTGCCCTTTTCGCCGATCAGGGCGAAGTGCGGCGCGCCGCCGCGGAAGCGCCGGAAGATGTCCTGGGCCGGGGTGCGCGCCGAGATCGACTCGACCGGGCGCAGGAACTGCGTCAGGTCGGTGACCGGGCGGCCCGCCTGCAGCGCGAAATACAGGTCCTTCAGGTGGATGATGCCCAGCACCTCCTCGCCTTCCTCGTCGAAATACGGGTAGCGCGAAAAGCGGTTGCGGCGCACGGTTTCCAGGTTCTCTTCCAGCGAGCGGCTGGCGTACAGGGCGCTGACCTCGTTGATCGGCCGCATCAGCTCGGATACCTGCAGCGTGCTGAAGTCGAGCGACTGGGCCAGGATGTTGCGGTCGTCCTGGGTGATCTGCTCGCCCGGCGTGGTGGTGTTGGTATTGGTGCGCAGGATGAGCTTGAGCTCGTCGAGCGAGTAGTGGGTGTCGTGACCGCCGGCGCCGGCCAGGCCGGCCATGCGCAGCACGGCGTTGGCGCTGGCATTGAGCACGGCGATCGCCGGGTACATCGCCCAGTAGAAGCCGTACAGCGGCATCGCGCACCACAGGGCCACCGATTCCGGCAGCCGGATCGCGAGCGACTTGGGGGCCAGTTCGCCGACCACGATGTGCAGGAAGGAGATCACCGAGAAGGCGACCACGAAGGAGACGCCGTGGATCAGTTCCTCGGAGGTGACGCCAAGGAAGGCGAACACCGGCTCGAGCAGGCTGGCGAAGGCCGGTTCGCCGACCCAGCCCAGGCCCAGCGAGGCCAGGGTGATGCCGAGCTGGCAGGCCGACAGGTAGGCGTCGAGCTGGCCGTGGACCTTGGCCAGGATGCGTCCGCGCAGGCCGGTGGTCTTGGCGATCGCGCGCACGCGGGTCTTGCGCAGCGTGACGATACTGAACTCGGCCGCCACGAAGAAGCCGTTCAGCGCCACCAGGAAGAAGGCGAGAACGACAAATAAAATGTTTTCCATACTGGTTTTGTATTAACAAAAGGCAAAGCCAGGGGTCATTGTACAACCTGACTTGTCTTTATTCCCTGTCAAGCGCTTCCTTGTGCACGGCGGCCAGGATGGCCTCGACCGCCGGATGCTTGATCTTGCGTTCGTTCGAGATCGCATAGAAGTGCTCGCGCACCTCGGGCACCCGGCCCACCAGCTCGGCCCCGAGCTGGACCTTGATGTCGGCCACCGGCGCCGCCGGGGTGAAGAACAGGCCGAGTCCGCGCCGCCCGAAGGTATTGAGCAGGGCGTTGTCCTCGAACTCGCCGACCACGTCGGGCCGGATCGCATGGCGCTCGAACCAGTCGTCGATCTTGCCGCGCAGGGCATTGTTCCGGGTCGGGAGCAGGATCGGGGCGCCGTGCAGCGAGGCCGGGAAATCCTTGCGGTAGTTCTTGGCCAGGGCCGGGGCGCCGACCACATACATCTCGTTCTCGGACAGCAGGTGGCTGAACACGCGCAGCGTGGTCCCGGTCGGCACCGCGCGGTCGGTCAGCACCACGTCCAGCTTGTGCAGGGCCAGGTCGCCCAGCAGGGCTTCGTACTCGTCTTCATGGCACACCAGGCGCACCGGAATGGCGAGCTGGGTCGTCACCTCGAGCATGCGGTAGGCCGTGAACTTGGGCAGCGAATCCGAAATGCCCACCGCGAGCCGGATGCGGGCGCTGTCCGAGGCGTCCAGCGCTTCCTGCATCTGCTCTCCCAGAAGAAAGATCTGGTCGGCATAGGACAGCGCCAGGCGACCGGCCTCGGTCAGGTTCAGGCGCCGGCCTTGCTGATTGAACAGTGCTTTGCCAAACGCCTGTTCAAGCAGGGTAAGCTGTGTGCTGACAGTCTGGATCGCCAGGCCAAGGCGCTCGGCGGCGCGCGTGATGCTGCCTTCCTTGGCAACCACCCAGAAGTAATAAAGGTGACGGAAATTGGGTGGCGCGTGGTTCATGGCTTCTGTTTTTCGGAAGTAATATTTCGATTATCTTCGCTTTTTCAATAAGCGCCAAGCTTTTACAATATAGCTCGCCGACACTGTTGGCGTATAACTTTTATAAGAGGGAAAAACTTATGAAGTACTTTACCTGGTCATTCATCGTGACCGCAGTCTGTCTCGCGCTCTCCGCATGGTGGGGCTTCGAGCATGGCGGCATGAGCGCCGCGTTCACCGCGCTGGGCGTGGCGGCCATCCTGGCGGTGATGGAAGTCTCGCTGTCCTTCGACAACGCCGTGGTCAACGCCTCGGTGCTCAAGGGCTGGGACGAGTTCTGGATCAAGCTGTTCCTGGGCGTCGGCATCATCATCGCCGTGTTCGGCATGCGGCTGGTGTTCCCGCTGGTGATCGTGGCCGTGGCCGCGGACCTGGGCACCGTCGAAGTGTGGAACCTGGCGCTGACCGATCCGAAGGCGTTCTCGACCCACCTGACCAACCACCACGCCGAAGTGGCGGCCTTCGGCGGCATGTTCCTGCTGCTGGTGTTCCTGAACTTCATGCTGGACGACGAGAAGGAAACCCACTGGCTGGGCAACTTCGAAGCCAAGATCGGCGCGCTGGGCAAGGTGTCCTCGATCGCCGTCATGATCGCGATCGCCGCGCTGCTGTTCAGCATGACCTATGTTGAAGAAGCGCAGAAGATGGTCGTCCTGATCGCAGGTATGTGGGGCATCCTGGTCTATGTCGGTGTCGACATGCTCAGCAGCATGCTGGAAAAGAGCGAGTCCGAAGCCGGCGCCGTCGGCGACGCGGTCAAGAAGGGCGGCATCGGCGGCTTCCTGTACCTCGAAGTGCTGGATGCCTCGTTCTCGTTCGACGGCGTGATCGGCGCCTTCGCGATCACCAGCGACGTCGTGATCATCATGCTGGGCCTGGCGATCGGCGCGATGTTCGTGCGTTCGATGACCGTGTTCCTGGTGCGCAAGGGCACGCTGGACGAATATGTTTACCTGGAGCATGGCGCGCACTACGCGATCGGCATCCTGGCCGTGATCATGCTGGCGAGCATGAAGTGGCACGTGCCCGAGCTGATCACCGGCGGCGTCGGCGTGGCCTTCATCCTGGCTTCGCTGTGGAGTTCGCTGCAGTACAAGAAAAAGCACGCGGCGCTGGAAAGCGGTGCGTAAATGACAAATGACCGCTCCTGCCGGAGCGGTCCAGAATCCGCGGCGAGTGGCTGAACACCAGCTCGCTGCGTTTGCAACCCGGTGTTCATTAACTAGGAGAGTCTCATCATGGCAATCAGTCTGCAAAAAGGCGGCAACGTCAACCTGTCGAAAGAAGCCCCGGGCCTGACTTCGCTGAAAGTCGCCCTCGGCTGGGACGTTCGCGCAACCGATGGCGCAGCCTTCGACCTCGACGGCGCGGTGTTCCTGCTCAATTCGTCGGGCAAGGTACGTTCGGACAGCGACTTCATCTTCTACAACAACCTGAAGTCGGCCGACGGCTCGATCGTCCACTCGGGCGACAACACCACCGGCGCCGGCGAAGGCGACGACGAGTTCGTCACCATCGACCTGACCAAGGTGCCGGCCGACGTCGACAAGGTCGTGCTGGGCGTGACCATCCACGACGCCGAAGCCCGTCGCCAGAATTTCGGCATGGTCGGCAAGGCCTTCATCCGCTGCGTCAACAACGCCACCAACCAGGAAGTCGCGCGCTACGACCTGTCGGAAGACAGCTCGACCGAAGCGGCGATGATCTTCGGCGAGGTGTACCGCAACGGCGCCGACTGGAAGTTCCGCGCGATCGGCCAGGGCTTCAACGGCGGCCTGGGCCCACTGGCCCGCAACTACGGCGTGAACGTTTAAGGTAATGTAGGGGCGGTTCAAGGGAACCGCCTCATGAAAGGAAGCCAAATGCCAGTTTTTACCGTGACCGGGGACGTCGATCCCTTCCTGCATGTGTCGATGAAGCAGGGCGAGACCATCTATTGCGAATCCGACGCGATGGTGATGATGGAATCGACCCTCGATCTCAAGGGCAAGATGAAGGGTGGCCTCGGTAGCGCGCTGATGCGCACCTTCGCCAACGGCGAGTCGTTCTTCCAGCAGCACATCGAAGCGACCCGCGGCGAGGGCGACTGCCTGCTGTCGCCAACCCTGCCGGGCGCGATGCAGATCGTCGACGTCGGTCCGAACAACTACATCATCAGCGATGGCGCCTTCGTCGCGGCCACGTCCGGCGTGGACCTGCGGGTGCGCACGCAAAGCCTGGGCAACGCGCTGTTCGCGCAGAGCGGCGGCTTCTTCGTCACCGAGACGGGCGGCCAGGGCCAGGTGGTGGTGTCGGGCTTCGGTTCGATGTCGGTCCTGGAGGTCGAGCCGGGCAAGGATGCGATCATCGACAACTCGCACGTGGTGTGCTGGGACAGCACCCTGCGCTACGAAATCTCGATCACGACCGGCACCAGCGGCGGCTTCCTGGGCAACCTGATCAACAGCCAGACCAGTGGCGAGGGCATGGTCCTGCGCTTCTCGGGTCGTGGCAAGGTATATGTGTGTTCGCGCAACCGCACCGCATTCAAGGCCTGGATGCAGGCGCCCGCAAAATAAGGAGCTATAACAATGTCAGTCAATCTGCAAAAGGGACAGAAGATCTCCCTGGACAAGGAAGCCGGTGGCGGCCTCTCCCGCGTGACCATGGGTCTGGGCTGGGACGCGATCAAGTCGAAGGGCTTCTTCGGCTTCGGCGGCGGCAAGTCCGAAGCCGTCGACCTCGACGCCTCGGTGGTAATGTTCGACGAGTCGAACCGCCCGATGGACGTGGTCTGGTTCCGCCAGCTCAAGAGCCGCGACGGCAGCATCTCGCACTCGGGCGACAACCGCACCGGCGCCGGCGATGGCGATGACGAGCAGATCAGCGTCGACCTGAACGCCGTGCCGGCGAACGTCAAGGCGCTGGTGTTCACCGTGAACAGCTTCACCGGCCAGAACTTCTCGACCGTCGAGAACGCCTACTGCCGCCTGATCAACGCAGCGAACCAGCAAGAGGTGGCGCGCTTCAACCTGTCGGTGACCGGCTCGCACTCGGCCCAGATCATGGCCAAGCTGTACCGCCACAACGGCGAGTGGAAGATGCATGCGATCGGCGAGAACGGCACTGGCCGGACCTTCGACGATCTGATGCCGCAGATTACGGTGCACCTGTAACCGGCTTTTTCGCCAAACCACCGAACCGGGGCCGAGGCCCCGGTTTTTTTATTGTTCGGGCATGCCGTCGCAAATGTAACGGCAGAGCTTTTCGGAATCGGCTTCGTACTTGTCGATGACCGATTCCTCTTCATCCTTGAGCAGCGCCAGCTTCTTGGGATCGGTTTCTGCATTCTTCTTCCGGTCAAGTTCGGCGATCTTGCGCTGGTAGGCTTCCCGCTTTGCATCGGACGGGCCCACCTCGGCGCAGTTGCGCATGCACTGCGACCTGGTGTTATAGGTTTTCTGGGCAAACGCGGTGTTCGACAACATGCATGCCAATGCACACAGCGCGACAATCTTTTTCATGTGTTTCCTTTCCGGTCATAAGCTGGTTTCGAAACGCACCACGATGCGCGCGTGGCTTGCGTTCCAGGCCGAGAGGCGGACGATGCTGTCCTGCTCCAGGTATTCGTCGATGCGGGCCTTGCGCTGGGCCAGCAGGTTGTCGAGGTTGAGCCGCAAGACCGTGGTCTTGCTGACGTTCCAGCTCGCATTCAGGTTCAGCACGCGCCGGCTCGATTCGTAGACGCGCTGGTTGACGCTGCTGCGCACCCAGTCCTCGGGCAGGTAGCTGGCATCGAAGCCCAGTTTCACGGGCAGCGACTGCAACGCATAGCTGCCGCCCAGCTTGGCGCGCCAGGGCGACTGCCCGGCAATGCGGTTGTCGGGACCGGGCAGGTCGCTGAGGGTCGAGTCGGCCAGGCCGATGCTGCCGGAGAGTTCCAGGTTCGCCAGCGTTGACGAGAAATCCTTGCCCGCCAGGCGCGCTTCGAGGTCCAGGCCGCGTATCCGCGCCTGGCCCAGGTTGGCCTGGCGGATCACGTAGCGCGGCACGCTGGCCCAGGGCACGTCCACCAGCGCGACCTCCTGGCCGTTCTTGTCGCCGATGTCGCGCGCGTAGAATTCCAGGCTGACTTCACTGTCGCGGCCGAACCCGTGCGCATACGACAGGTTCAGGCCGAGCGCGCGTTCCGGCCGCAGCGCGGGATTGCCGCTGCTGTCGGCCAGGTCGATGCCGTTGGCGCCGCACAAGCCCTGGGCCGGGCATGGCGCATATGGATTGATCGTGGGCCGCAGCAGCATTTCGTCGAAGAAGGGCGTGCGGTAGCTGCGCGCCAGCGAGGCCCTGAGCTGGCGCTTGCGATTGCCGCCAATGCGGTGCGAGACATGCGCCGACGGCGACCACAGGTCGAATCGCGGACGGTTGTCGACCGGACCCTCGACCAGGCGGTAATGGCGTCGTTCGCCTGACGCGCCCAGGTTGACGGCCCAGCGCCGGTTGATCCGCCATTCGTCCTGGATGAACAACCGGACGCTGGTCAGGTGGGATGCCGTTTCCGGCCCCAGCACGGCCAGGCTGGGGTCTGGACGGCCGTCGATCAGGTCGGTATGGCTGCTGTCGCTGTCGTTGCGCGCGAACCTGGCGCCGGCGCTGATCCGGTGGCCATCCTCGGTCTCCAGGGCGTAGTCGAGGTCGAGGAAGTAGTTGCGCGTGCTTTGGTCCTGGTCATTGACACGCTGGCGCGGGCCGCCCGGCGACCATATTTCGTCCCGGCGCAGGCGGCTGTCCGAACGCGAGCCGCTGGCAAGAAGCTTGACGGCCAGGCTGCTGTCCGGGTCGATCTTCCAGTTCCACAGCAAGGGCAGGTGCAGATTGTTCGTGGGGCTCGTCCCGGTCTGGTTCGCGAACGAGGTCGGGCCGGACAGCCAGCGCCGCTGTTCCTGGCT
Source organism: Massilia timonae CCUG 45783 (assembly GCF_000315425.1). Taxonomy (GTDB): domain Bacteria; phylum Pseudomonadota; class Gammaproteobacteria; order Burkholderiales; family Burkholderiaceae_D; genus Telluria; species Telluria timonae. The sequence goes on from NZ_JH992924.1 coordinate 265,698, forward strand.
GTCATTGTCGGAGTTGGCGCGCGCGATTTCCGGGCTGAAGGTCAGCGTGTGATCGGCATCCAGGGCCCAGGCCAGCACACCGCTCGCACTGATCGATTCGAACAGGCCCGGGGTATGGGCCTCGCCTTCGTACTCACGGGCCACGCCCGAGCCCGGCCGTTCGCGGGTCTGGACATAGCTGCCATTTGCGGTGGACAACCTGCGCCAGCGCGACAGCATGAAGGTATGGCTGAAGTCATCGCTCACGCCGGTGGTCGACCAGGTCAGGTCCATGCCCTTCCTGCCGCCCTCGGTGCGCACATTGCCGTGCAATCTGGACGACGTCTTGCGCTGCGCCTTGCGCAGGACGATGTTGATGGTGCCGGCGATGCCGAACGGCCCGGTGGCTGCGGTGGTGGTCTTGGCGATCTCGATGCGTTCGACGCGCATCAGGTCGATGTTCATGTAGTCGCCGGTCTGCGCCTGGCCATCGACCAGCACCTGGGTATAGCCGGGCAGGCCGAGCAGGCCGATGCGGCCGCCCTTGTCGACGCTGATCGCGGGCTCGCGCCGGAGCAGTTCGCCGGTATTCTGCAGGCCGCTGTCGGCGATTTTCTTCTGGCCGATGATGATTTTTCCGGCGACGAAATCCTGGCCCGCCTCGACGTCGGTCTGGACGCCGCTGATGACGACTTGCTGGGGTGGCGCGCTCGCCTCGGTCTGGGCATGCGCGCAGGTGCAATACAGGGCTGACAGGCAGGCGAGAAGACGGTGCATCCGATTGAATCCAATACCAAACCGGTCGATCCTATCAACGAAAGTTCGCCGAAAATGCGCCAAATGTCACTGTAGCGCTCACACGTTTTCATGCTTGACAAGGACTGCGGATGCCCTTAGTGTATCAACCAACTAATACACCAATACGCCATGCCCCCCCAACCATCTCAACTGTTCTCGATCGTCCCCGGTTCGACCGATCCGATCTACCGGCAACTGGTCGACCAGGTGCGCCGGCTGGTGGCCGGCGGCCAGCTGGCGCCGGGCGATGCGCTGCCGTCGGTGCGCGAGGTCGCGCTGCAGCTCGCCGTCAATCCGATGACCGTGTCCAAGGCGTATGGGTTGCTCGAGCTGGAAGGCCTGCTCGAGCGCCGCCGCGGCATCGGCATGATCGTCGCCGACCGGCCGGCCGGCAGGGGCGGGGCGAGCGCTGCCGGCGAGCGCCTGGCGCTGCTGCGTCCCACCCTTGAACGCGCCGCGCGCGAGGCGCGCGAGCTCGAACTCGATCCCGACACCGTCCTCTCTCTCTTTACAACCATCCTGAAGGAATCACCGTGACCGCACTCCCGATCCAGATGCGCGGCGTCGCCAGGCGCTTCGGCAACAAGACCGTACTCGACGGCCTCGATTGGGAGGTCGGACCGGGCCAGGTGATCGGCCTGCTGGGGCGCAACGGCGCCGGCAAGTCGACACTGATGGAATGCCTGCTGGGCCTGCGCGAGATCGACGGCGGCAGCATCGCGCTGTTCGGCGAATCGCCCGCCGCGCTGTCGGACGCGACCCGCGCCCGCATCGGCTACGTGCCGCAGAAGTCCGACCTGTTCGACTGGATGACGCCGCTGCAGATGCTGGGCTACTTCAAGGCGCTGTATCCGCGCTGGAACGACGCCAAGGTCGAGGGCCTGCTGGGCCGCTGGGGCATCGATCTCGCCATGCGCAACAAGCCGATCCGGCGCCTGTCGGGCGGCGAGCAGCAGCGCCTGTCGATCATCCGCGCGCTGGCCCACGATCCCGAGCTGCTGGTGCTGGACGAACCGGTGTCGGCGCTCGACCCGGCCGGGCGGCGCGATTTTCTCACCGAGCTGATCGACGGCGTGATCGAGCGCGGCACCACGGTGGTGTTCTCGACCCATATTCTCACCGACCTGGAGCGGGTGGCGCTGGACGTCGCCTTCCTCAAGGATGGCCGCATCGTGCTCGAAGGGGATCTGGACGACCTGCTCGATGGCGCCGCCAGCCACGTGCCGTCCGGCGCGCGCGTGCCGTCGAACCTGGAAGACCTGTTCATCGAGGTGACCCGGTGAGCCCGCGCCTGGCGCTCTACGGACTGCTGTGGCGCTCGGCGCTGGCGCAGGTGCACCCGTATGCCCATCGGCTCGTCGTTTGGCTGACGCCGGTCCTGTCGCTGGTGGCGGCGGCGCTCGCCTGGAAAGTGTACGACCTGGCCACTGGGGCGCGCTGGGGCGCAAACATGCTGTGCAGCTTGGTCCTTCTCACCTGGACCTGGGGCTTTCTGCCTGGCGCTTTCAAGCTCAATTCCCCCGCCAATGCCCAGCTGACACCCGGGATGCGGGCGCGCTTGCTGGAACTGGCCTCGGCAGTGTGGATGCTGTGCATCGCCGGACTGGCGTTTGCCAATGCAGGCAGCGCGTCGGACGTCGTCCTGCGCGTGGTCTGGTGGATGGTGGCTTCGCTTGGCCTGGCGCTGGCGGCCACCGGCAGCGGCGCCGGATCGGCAGTGCTCCTCGCGATCTGGCCGTTGATGGGATTGCCGTCCGTGATACCGGACCGGGCGTACGCCATGATGGCGCATCCGGCCTTCCTCCCGCTGCTGGCGGCCCTGCTTTTGCTGCCCGGGCTGGCGGCCATGCGCGTGATTCTCGCGCAGGCGGGGGACCGGCATTGGCAGTTGCTGGAAAAGCGCACGGTATGGCGTGACAGGAACGCGTTCAAGCTCCGCGGGGAGAACGGTTTGCTGCTCTCGTGGCAAGCATACTCGCTGCGCCTGGCCGGCAAGCGCCGTGACCTGGGCGCCATGCTTTTGCACGGCAGCGGCCCCGGCCTGCCATTGGGCGTGATCGCGCTGAGCATTGCCGGCATGGGCCTGTTCGGGCTGCTGCTGGTCGGCTTCATGCGCCTGGGCGGCTACCCCAAGGCGGCCGAGCTCGCGCTGGAGATGGGCTGGATGTGGAGTCTGCTGCCATTGCTCCTGTTCCAGTTGCACACGAACTTGCTGGCGAACCTGACGGACATGCCTGCTGGCCAGCCTCTGCTCAGGCTGGCGCCGGCGATGCCCGCTACCGCGCCGCGGTTCAATCGCTTGCTGGCCTCGACGGCATTGCGCAGCAGTCTGGCGGCCTGGGGCATGGCGGCGGCCACGGCGCTCCTGTGCAGCGTCCTGAGCGGCGCCGGCGCGGATGAGCTGCTGCTGGTGGCGAGCCTGTGTGGCCTGGCCCTGCCGGCCCTGGCCTTGCCGCTGCGCGACCATGCACGCCGCCCACGCTGGAATCCGGTTCTGCAGTGGCTGACGGTGTTGGCGCTGGCGGGCGGCTGCCTGCTGGTCGCACTGCCCATCGGACGACTTCTGGCATTGCCGGTTTTTCCGACTGCGGCTGGCCTTGCCATCGTGCTGACGGCTTTCCTGGTGTCGCGCCGCTACCGTTCGACACTTCGCGCGCCGTTCGCTTTTCCCGCCGGAAGGCTGGATTGACGGGGGATGGGTCATGTCCCGCGATGTGATCTGTTCATTAACCGAGTTGCCGAAGGGGATAGATCGATCGTTCTTTTTGTCGCTGAGCAACAACCGGTCCACTGGCACTTTGATACTGAACTTCGGTTTTTGCTGAAAAAAAGTCGCACTGAAGATAAGGTTTCGCTGTTGTACTTACTCATAAAAAAACCTTCATCTTCAGGGCAACCATGCTTTTCAAACTGACACTGCGACTCCGGCTGATCGCCACGATGGCCATGCTTGGCTTCCTCATCACCGCTGTCGGCCTGCTCGGCATCTACGGCATGCGTGAAGACCACGCCACGCTCGAGCAGGTGTACTCCAATCAGCTGGCGTCCAGCATCGCGATCAATAATTCCAAGAACTTCCTGAACCGCGCGCGTTTTGGCCTGGACCGCGCCGTGTTCCATCCGGACGCGGCCGACGTCGGCAAGACCCTGAGCCGCGCCAAGGACTTCATCGACGACGCGAACAAGGAATGGCAGCGTTACCTCGCCCTGCCGCGCGACGCCGAGGAAGCGGCATTGGCCAAGACCCTGGAAGTCGAACGCAACCGCTACATCAACGACGGCATGCTGGCGCTGGCCACCGCCATCGAGCAGATGAACGTCGAGCGCATCGAAGCGCTGTCGATGACGGAAATGACGGCCCTGTACGGTGTCTTCGACAAGGCATCGAGCGCCCTGGACGATTACCAGCTGACGGCCGCCAAGCGGGGCTACGAGGAGAGCGGCCGTCTGTTCGACACGCTGATGTGGATCTCCAGCGCCAGCGTGGTGCTCGGCGTGCTGCTGGCGGCGGTGTCGTCGTGGCTGCTGCTGCGCGCCATCATGCGGCCGCTCGACCACGCGCTCGGCCACTTCGACGCGATGGCCCATGGCGACCTGTCGACCAGGGTGCAGATCGACCGCGACGACGAAATGGGCGCACTGCTCAAGGGTCTGGCCACCATGCAGCAGCAGCTGGCCACCACCGTGCGCGGCGTGCGCGACAGCAGCATGTCGATCGCCAGCGCCAGCAGCGAGATCGCGGCCGGTAACATGAACTTATCAAGCCGTACCGAGCAGCAGGCCAGCGGCCTGGAAGAAACCGCTTCTTCGCTCGAGGAATTGACCACCACCGTGCAGCACAATGCGGACAATGTGCGCCAGGCGAATAACGTGGCGCGCTCGGCGTCCGAAGTCGCGGTGCGCGGCGGCCAGCTGGTGTCGGAAGTGGTGCAGACCATGGGCGCCATCGATGCCTCGTCCAAGCGCATCGTGGACATCATCTCGACCATCGACGGCATCGCCTTCCAGACCAATATCCTGGCGCTGAACGCGGCCGTCGAAGCGGCCCGCGCAGGCGAGCAGGGCCGCGGTTTCGCGGTCGTGGCCGGCGAAGTGCGCAACCTGGCGCAGCGCTCGGCGGCGGCGGCCAAGGAAATCAAGGAGCTGATCAGCACCTCGGTCCGCAACGTCGAGGCGGGCGCCGCCCTGGTCGACAGCGCCGGCACTACCATGGACGAGATCGTCAGTAGCGTGACCCGCGTCAGCGACATCATGGCCGAGATCCTGGCCGCCGGCGAAGAGCAGACCGCCGGCATCCAGCAGATCAACGAAGCGGTCAGCCATATGGACCAGGCGACCCAGCAGAACGCCGCCCTGGTCGAGGAAGCGGCAGCCGCCACCGGCGCGTTGCAGGATCAGGCGCATGCGCTGCAACAGATGGTGGGCGTGTTCAAGATCGATGCGCAGGCGGCGCCTCAAGCGCAGGCGCCGGTGCGCGCGCGCGCCGGCCACGAGCGCATGGCCCTGGCTGCGTAAGCCGGCACGCCGTCCCGCCAGGGCGCCCGGCGAGGGCGCGCCAAAAAATCGCCGGGCGGCGCCGCATATTACGGCGCGATGACGTTGCGAAACATGCAATAATGCCGCATGAACGCGCGCAACCATGTCCCCGGACCCCATCAGGCAAAAGATCGACTCCATGGGTAGTCCACTAGCGTTTCCCGCTTCCGGCGCCGCGATGGCGGCGGCGATCCGCGATCACGACTGGGCGGCCTCGCCGCTGGGCCCGATCGCATCCTGGCCCGCGACGCTGCGCACCAGCATCAATATCGTGCTGGACTCGGCCTTTCCGAGCTTTATCGTCTGGGGGCCGGACCAGACCCTGCTCTACAACGACGCCTACGCCGAGATCCTGTGCAACAAGCACCCGGCCGCGCTGGGGCAGGCGTTCCAGGCCGTCTGGCACGAAATCTGGGACGTGCTCGGGCCGCTGGTCGAGCGCACCCTGGTGGGCGGCGAATCGCACAAGATGAACGACATCGCGCTCGTCATGCAGCGCAAGGGCTATGCCGAGCACACCTGGTTCACCTATTCCTATGGTCCCGTGCGCGACGATGCCGGCCGCATCCTCGGCCTGCTGTGCAACTGCATCGAAACCACCGAGGCCGTGCTCCGGCAGCGGCGCCAGGCGGCCGACGAAGCGGTGCTGCGCGAGCACGAATCGGCGTCGCGCGAGGACGCCGAGCGGGTCCGGCTGGCGCTGGAGGCGGGCGCCATCATCGGCACCTGGTTCTGGGACTTGCCGACCGACCGCTTCACCGTCGACGAAGCCTTCGCGCGCGCCTTCGGCCTCGACCCGGCCATCGGCCGCACCGGCCTCTCGCTGGCGCAGGTGGTGGCCACCGTGCACCCCGACGACCAGGCCGGCCTGGCGCAGGCCATCAATACGGTGATCGCGCGCGGCGGCCATTACGCCCACCAGTACCGGGTGCGGCGCGCCGACGGCCGGTATTACTGGATCGAGGCCAATGGCCGGGTCGACCTGGCGCCGGACGGCACCGGCCTGCTGTTCCCGGGCGTGCTGATCGACGTCGAGGGCCGGCGCGCGGTGGAGGCCGAGCGCGACGGCGCGATCCTCAAGCTGCGCGCGCTCAACGAGCAGCTGGAACAGAAGGTGCTGGCCCAGGCGCTGGCGCGCGGGCGCACCTGGCAGCTCAGCCCCGACATCCTGGGCGTGCTCAATGCCGACGGTTTCATGGAGACCTCGAACCCGGCCTGGCAGGCCACGCTGGGCTGGACCGAGGAAGAAGTCGCCGGTACGCCCTTCCTCGACTTCATCCACCCCGGCGACCGCGCCCGCACCGAGACGGTCTGGCGCAATGCGCTGGAGCGCGGCATTCCCGCGCTGCGCTTCGAGAACCGCTACCGCCACAAGACCGGCGGCTGGCGCTGGCTGTCGTGGGTGGCGGTGCCGGACGAGCGCAAGGTGTACTGCTCGGCGCGCGACATCAGCGTCGAGCGCGAACGCCAGGCCGAGCTGGAACGGGCGCAGGAACAGCTGCGCCATTCGCAGAAGATGGAGGCGGTCGGCCAGCTCACCGGCGGGCTGGCGCATGACTTCAACAACCTGCTGGCCGGCGTCGCGGGCAGCCTCGACCTGATCAAGCTGCGCCTGGGGCAGGGCCGCGCCGGCGAGATCGAGCGCTATCTCACGGTGGCCCAGGGCGCGACCAGGCGGGCGGCGGCGCTGACCCACCGGCTGCTGGCCTTTTCGCGGCGCCAGACGCTGGCGCCCAGGGCCATCTGCGTCAACACCATGGTCGACGGCATGCTGGAAATGATCCGGCGCACGGTGGGCCCTGGCGTGCGGGTCGAGCCGGCGTACAGCGAGGTGCCGTGGACGGCGCTGGTCGACCAGTCGCAGCTCGAGAACGCGCTGCTGAACCTGTGCATCAACGCGCGCGACGCCATGCCGGACGGCGGACGCATCGCGATCGCCACCGCCAACCGGGTGCTCGGCCTTGAGGCCGCACGCGGCCACGAGCTGCCACCGGGCGATTATCTCGCGCTGTCGGTGGCCGACACCGGCGCCGGCATGGCGCCGGACGTGCTGGCCAAGGCCTTCGAACCCTTCTTCACCACCAAGCCGCTGGGCCAGGGCACGGGGCTGGGACTGTCGATGATCTACGGCTTCGCCAAGCAGTCCGGCGGGCAGGTGGCCATCGACTCGCAGCTGGGGCAGGGCACCACGGTCAGCATCTTCCTGCCGCGCCATCGCGGCGCGGCCGAGGGCCCCGAGGCGGCGCCCGCCCTCGCGGCGCCGCCGGCCGGCCGCGGCGAGACGATCCTGGTGGTGGACGACGAGCCGAGCGTGCGCACGCTGGTGGTCGACCTGCTCGGGGAGCTCGGCTACACGGTGCTGGAAGCCGAGGACGGCGCCGGCGGCCTGGCGCTGCTGCAATCGGACGCGCGCATCGACCTCGTGATCTCGGACGTCGGCCTGCCGGGCATGATGAATGGACGCCAGATGGCGGACGCGGCGCGCGTCAAGCGTCCCCGGCTGAAGATATTGTTCATCACCGGCTACGCCGAAACCGCCTTGCTCGACCACGGGCAGCTCGCGCCCGGCATGTCGGTGCTGACCAAGCCGTTCTCGATCGACGCGATGGCGCAGCGGGTGCGCGAACTGGTCGCGCGCTAGGTCAGGCGCCGGGCCAGGTCGACAGCGCCTGCCCGACCACCGCCTCGAGCGTCTCGCGCTCGAAGCCGGCCCTGGCCTGGATCGCCATGCCGTGCAGCAGACGTATTACCAGGGAGGCGAGCGCGGCTATATTGATTACCCGCCCGCCAGCTAGTGCCCGCGGCGCTGCACCAGCGCCGTGCCGACGCCGTGGCGCTTGCCCTCGCTGACGGCGGTGACGGTGCCGTCCGGGTTGAACACCAGCGCATTGGCCGCGCCGATTTCTTCGGCCGGCGACTCCCAGCGCTGGCCGAAGCCCGACAGGGCGCGCGCCTGCGCCGTGTCCGTGAAGCCCGGCTCGACCGAGGTGTCGAGCGCATTGCGCTGGCTGATGCGCGGCGCATCGAGCGCCTGGTCCATCGGCATGCCGAAGTCGACGTGGTTCACGATGGTCTGCAGCACCGTGGTGATGATGGTCGAGCCGCCGGGGCTGCCGATGCTGAAGGCCGGCTTGCCGTCCTTGAGCGCGATCGTGGGCGCCATGCTCGAGCGCGGCCGCTTGCCGGCTTCCGGCACGTTCGGGTGCGGCCCGCTGGCGTCGAAGTCGAAGTCGGTGAGTTCGTTATTGAGCAGGAAGCCGTAGCCCGGCACCACGATGCCGCTGCCGCCCCAGGATTCGATGGTGAAGGTGTACGCCACCACGTTGCCGTCCTTGTCCGACACCGTCAGGTGGGTGGTGTGGGCGCTCTCGGGCGCCAGCTTGACGGCGGCGGCCGGCTGGGTGCGCAGGGGGATGCTCGGGTCGTTCTGATAGCGGTAGGGGTCGCCCGCCGCCACCGCGCCCGGCGCGGCCTTGCGCGGATCGATCAGCGCACGGCGCTCGGCCGCATACTGCTTGGAGAGCAGGCCGGCGAGCGGCGCATCGACGTATTCGGGGTCGGCCAGATAGGCATTGCGGTCGGCGAAGGCCAGGCGGCTGGCTTCGATATAGAGGTGCTCGGCGCGGGCGCGCGGCAAAGACTCGAGGTCGTAGCCTTCGAGGATGTTGAGCGCATGCGCCACCGTCGGGCCGCCGCTGCTCGGCAGGGGCATGCCATACAGTTCATAGCCGCGATAAGTGCTGCGCAGGGCGGGGCGGATGCGCGCCTCGTAGTTGGCGAGATCCGCCATGGTCATGGCGCCGGGCCGTACGGCATACCCTTTCGCGACCGGCGGCCGGTTGACGCTGTCGACGATCGCGCGTGCGATCGGCCCTTCATAGAATGCCTTCACGCCGCCTTGCGCGATCTCGCGGTAGGCGCGCGCCATGCCGGGATTGCGCAGCAGCGTGCCGGCGGGCAGCGCCTTGCCCTTGTGCAGGTACAGCTCGCTCGTCGGCGCGAACTGGCGGAATTTCTTGTCGTTCTGTTCGACCAGCTTGCTGAAATTGGCGTTGATGCGAAAGCCGCCGTCGGCCACCGCGATCGCCGGCGCCAGCACCTGGGAAAAGCGCATGCTGCCGTAGCGTTCGAGCGCCTCGTGCCAGCCGCGCACGGTGCCCGGCACGCCGACCGCCGCTCCGCTGGCGACCGCCGTCTCGAAGTCGAGCGGCTTGCCATCTTGCTGGAACAGTCGCGGGCCCACCGCGCCGGGCGCCGTTTCGCGGTGGTCGATGGTGATCACGCGCTTGTCCCTGGCCAGGTAGATCACCATGAACCCGCCGCCGCCAATGCCGCAGCTGAAGGGGTCGGTGACGCCCAGCGTGGCGGCCGCGGCCACCGCGGCGTCGACCGCGTTGCCGCCTTGATTCAGGATGGTGAGCGCTGCTTGAGAGGCTTGCGCGCTGATCGTGGCGACGGCGCCCCCGGTGCCGGTCGCGACCGGCGCGGCCGCAACGCCCTGGAAGGAAACGGCGACGACCAGGACGCACGCCAGTGCGGCCCGCGGCAGGCGGCGCGGGGCCATCAGCTGCCGTACATATTGAAGACCACCGGATACGACGCCGGTTTCGCTTCCGCCATGCCGCGCGGCTGCGGCACGAACGAGGGATCGAGTTCGATGCGCGCGCCGCGCAGGCCGGGCGAGGTATAGCCGGGTTTGCCCTGCACCAGCCAGAAGCCCTGCGCCATGTTGTTGATGCGCAGGGTGAAGCGGTAGGCCAGCTGGCCGGCCCACATGCAGCGCGCATTGTCCGGGCAGCGGCTGTCGTCGGCGCCCTCGTAGGTGAGGGAGAGGCGCTGGTCGATCGGCAATGGCGGCAGGTGCAGGGTCTGGCGCTCGCTCAGCGTGTACTGGGCGTTGGGCAGGCGGTCGGGCGCGGCGCAGGCCGACAGCAGGCCGGCGGCGGCGATGGAGAGGACGCAGGGCAGGGTGCGCATCGGTGTCATCCAGGGTTTGACGGGAAACCCATGATAGCAAAACCGCAATCAGCCGGTCGCGTGACAGCGAAAAGACAGGGCATGGTCAAGTCATAAACAGGTCATATTCGGCAGCTATTCTTTTTCCTGTAGTCCAAAACGTATCCCTCAACCAGAGATAGGAATAACAATGTTCAAGAAGATCCTCGCCGGCGCTGCCGCCACGCTCGTGATGACGACCTCGTTCGCCGCCGACATTACCGGCGCGGGCGCGACCTTCCCGTACCCGATCTACGCCAAGTGGGCTGAAAGCTACAAGGCCGCCACCGGCACCGGCCTGAACTACCAGTCGGTCGGCTCGGGCGCCGGCATCAAGCAGATCAAGGCGAAGACCGTGGACTTCGGCGCATCGGACATGCCGCTGAAGGCGGAAGAGCTGGACAAGGAAGGCCTGATGCAGTTCCCGGCGATCATGGGCGGCGTGGTCGCCGTGGTCAACGTCGACGGCGTGACCCCGGGCCAGCTGAAGATGACCGGCCCGCTGCTGGCCGACATCTACATGGGCAAGATCACCAAGTGGAACGCGCCGGAAATCGCCGCTTTGAACCCGGGCGTGAAACTGCCTGCTCTGGATGTCACCGTCGTGCACCGCGCCGACAGCTCGGGCACCTCGTTCCTGTTCACCGACTTCCTGGCCAAGACCAGCCCGGCCTGGAAAGAGAGCATCGGTTCGGGCACCACCGTGAAGTGGGCCGTGGGCGTGGGCGGCAAGGGCAACGAAGGCGTCGCCGCCAACGTGCAGCGTATCAAGGGCGCAATCGGCTACGTCGAGTGGGCTTATGCCAAGAAGAACAAGCTGTCGCACACCCAGTTGCGCAACAAGGAAGGCGTCGACCTGCAACCGTCGGACGACGTGTTCAAGGCCGCCGCCGCCAATGCCGAGTGGACCAAGGCCCCAGGCTTCGGCGTGGTGCTGACCGACGGCGCCGGCAAGCAGAGCTGGCCGATCACCGGCGTGTCGTACATCCTGATGCACAAGAGCCAGGCCGACGCCAAGAAAGGCCAGGAAGTCGTGAAGTTCTTCGACTGGTCGTTCAAGAACGGCGCCCCGGCAGCTGCCGAGCTGGACTACGTGCCGATGCCGGCCAGCGTCGTCAAGCAAGTGCAGGACGCCTGGAAAGCCAACCTGAAGGACGCTTCGGGCAAGGCCATCATGTAAGACGCCTTCACGGCGACCGATCCGGCAGCCTGGCTGCCGGATTTTCGTTGGTGCGCTCGCGGCACCGTGGGCCGCATCAACGCAGAACCTCTTTTTGGGCATCCCATGACAACGGCGAACACGATCGTCCTGGTGATCGACGACAAGCCGGCCATTGCCGAGCTGCTCAAGTTCTCGCTGCACGAGGACGAGTGGGTCTGGCATGACGTGCCGAGCCTGGCGCAAGCCTGGGACTTCATCGGGCGCGAGCGCCCGGAACTGTTGCTGCAGGAATCGATGCTGCGCAATGAAGGCGGCATGCGCCTGCTGGCGCGCCTGCGCGGCGACCGCCGCCTGCGCGAGCAGCCGGTGATCCTGCTGGCGGCGCAATGCGCGGAAGGCGAGCGTCCCGCCAGCCTCCCGGCGCCCGTCCCCCATCCCGAATTCATTCCCCAGGCCCCGCTCGAGCAGGCGCGCGAACTGTCGCCCGAGTCGCGCCTGTTGCGCTCGGGCCGCCTGGTGCTCGATCCGCTCAGCTGCAGCGTGCGGGTCGGCAGCCACAAGGTCGAGGTCAGGCACGCCGAATACCGGCTGCTGCGCTTCCTGCTGTGCCATCCGGGCCAGGTGTTTACGCGCACCCAGCTGCTGGAGCAACTGTGGGAAGCCCACGCCTCGCTCGACCAGCGCACGGTGGACGTGCACGTGCTGCGCCTGCGCAAGGCGCTGGGGCGGGCCAAGTCGCTGATCAAGACCGTGCGCGGCGCCGGCTACATGCTGTCGCCGACCTGAAGCGCGGTCTGACGGCATCCTCGGGCATCTTTTTTCGCCGAAATAGGGCGGCTAGTCTGTTGTGCATTCGCAAGAAAGCGCTGGCGTTCTCATGTCAGTATCGCGATTTTGACGAGACGAGCAGCCTTCCGCGTTCATGCCGGAACCGACACGCCCCTTGCGGCCCCTGCTGCCCTTGCCCGACGGGGGCTGGCAGGCGATGTCCGTCGCCACCCCGGTCGACTTCAAGATCCGCGGCCTGGCATTGGTGCCCCCGCGGAGCACGGTGCCCGTGATCGTCGTTCCCGGCATCATGGGGACCAACCTCAGGGCAAAGAGCAAGCCACGCTCGCGGGAAGAAGAGAACGAGGAGGTCAATCCTGGCAAGCCAGCCTGGCGGCCGCCCAACACGACGCCGGGCGGATTGTGGGATGCGCTGGTCTGGGACCAATACGATCCCGCCTACCGCCAGCGCCTGCTCGACCCCGACACGCTGGAGGTGGACGACAGCGGCGAACCGCATATCCGTCACGACCAGTGGGGGCCGCATGTCCACCCCCAACTGGCGCGCGAGCGCTGGTGGGGCGAGCTGCATGCCGGTTCCTACATCGACCTGCTGTGTATGCTGGAAACGCGCCTGAACCAGACCTTCTACCGCCGCTACGCGGAGGATATGCGGCGCATCCGGCCACACTGGCAAGAAGTGATGGATTGCGATCCTGCGAAATGGGGTTTTCCGCACATGGCGCCGCTGACCGAGGCCGAGCTGGAACGGCATGCGCTCCACCATTATCCGGTGTACGGCGCCGGTTATCACTGGTTGCGCAGCGCGCACGAAGCGTCGCAGCGCCTCGAGCAGCGCATCGACGACGTCATCGACTACTGGAAGGCGCACAAGCGCAAGTGCGAGCAGGTCATCCTCGTGACGCACTCGATGGGCGGCCTGGTTGCGCGTGCCTGCGCCAGGCGCATCCCGGACAAGATCGCCGGCGTGATCCATGGCGCGATGCCGGCCCTGGGCGCTCCCGCCGCCTACCGCCGCATGGCTTGTGGCACCGAGGTCAACGACTTCGTCGGCCGCTTCGCCGCCATGATCCTTGGCGCGACGACCTACGACACCACGCCCGTACTGGCGACGTCGCCCGGTCCGCTCGAATTGCTGCCGAACCATCTGTATCCGGGACCGTGGCTGCATGTGAGCGTCAGGCAGCCGTCTGGTAGTCAGGGCGTGCCGGATCCCGTTTTCGATTATTTGCGCATACCGAATGAAGCCTACCCCGATCCCTATGAGCTGTACCGCGATTTGAAATCCTGGTATCGGTTGGTTGATCCTGCACTGGCCGACCCTGCCGAAAAATTCATTGATCAAGAAGGGGGTGTGGAAGACGCCATCAAAAGAGCAATCGCCACCGCCGAGCGTTTCCACAAAGAACACTTGGGAAATTACTACCATCCCAATACCTATGCATTCTATGGGGCCGATCCCGATCGACGCGCCTTCGGTCAGGTGCGCTGGGTCGGGCGCAAGCCGTCCGAGTCGCGTACCGTCCTCACGCCATCCAACGTCAAGGAAGGCAGCTTCATCCGCCATTACCCTGACGGTCGGCTCGTGGGCGTCGAAGCCGGCTGCGAGATGCTCTTCAGGCCGGAACCACCCGATACCCGGGGCGACGGCACCGTGCCGCACCAGTCCGGCGCTGGGCCGGCCGGCAGTATCCGGCAGTTGTTCGAGACCCGCGGCTATGACCATCAAGGCAGCTACAAGAGCGAGGACATGCTGATGCTCACGCTGCGCCTGATTGTCAGGATCGTACAAGGGCTACCCGAATGAGATATCTGCAAAAGCGATGGACCCGGGCATGGGCCGTGGTGCTCGCGGCGTTGACAGGCACGTGGGCGGTGGGCGCCGTGCTGGACAGGTATGAGGTGGCGAAGATGACAGAAAAGATGCAAACCGTATGTGTCGGCAGAATGCTGATCGACCTGCCGGCTGAGGCGCAATACAGCTTCTTTGGAGAAAAAATCAGCGGCTTCAGCATCGGCGCGTCCGAAGAAAGCGCGGAAGCTTTCACCGCCCGGCTGGCACAACGGGAAGCGGCGATCCGGACCAAGCCGGACCGGCTAGGTGGAGACAACAACCTGGAAATTGCCAGGGATGTGAAAACCGATAGCGGTCTTGTAGGAAAAATATTCATGCATGAACGGACCGTAACTGAAGGCACGCAATTGAATGGAATGAAGCGGGAGCCATACCGCATTGAGGACGTCACCCTCGAAGCGCATGTTCATGGAGATGGCGTCGGCATCGACGTGATCGCAAAAGAAGCCAGTCCGCAGCGCATCGAGACTCTCTTCAAACTCGTGTCCCAGCTGGTGGCCAATCCTGCCAACAGTATTCCGACCGAGTCCGGTTTCTGTCTCGACCGCGCTTACGTACGAGACCCGCTCACGGCGAAGAATCGGGAGCGGATCGTGATGACGGCCGGCCTGCCGAGCCGTCCGGACATCGAGATCAAGTTCGACACGACCGCCGGCACCAAGCCGGGAAAGGGACTGCTCGAGCGGGCTGCCGCCTCGCACGCGCGGGCGCCCCTGATCGTCAGCGCGCGTTTCACGAAGCTGCGCGCCGCGCCGCGTACGATCGGTGGCCTGACCGGTGACGAACTCGTCGAGCAGGTGCTCGAAGAGAACTTTTCCATTATCTACGGGTTCCGATGGGAGGTGGACGGCAGTGAAGACAATGTACTCGTCCCCGATGTGCGCCTGATGATGAAAACCGGCAGTGGCGACGACGGGCCAGTGCCGTCCTCGCTGTCGCAGCCGGCAGCCCTCGCGCTGTGGGACAGGATCATCTCCAGCATCCGCATACGGCCGACGCAGCCGCCCGGGGCGGCCAAGGCCGAGGTCACTTGATCGCTGTCTCGCAAGCGCAAGCCTCCAAACATTTCACGTGTCACTACGCTGACATATTTGCAATCTAGACTGGCGGCAACTTTTCCTTTGGCCGCAGCAATGAGTAAACATCCTGGGCTCGCCCCCTACCTGGCGCCCTATCTGGACCCCGCGCGCAGCAACCGCTTCCTGGTCCTGCTGTGGCCGCTGCTGGCCGTGCTGGCATGCAGCGCGCTGTGGGCGGCGACCCTGCTGCGGGTCGAGGCCGAGCAGGAGCGCGTGGCCGGCCAGGCGCGCAAGGACGTCGCGGCCTACGCCGAAGCGTACGAGCAGTACATCACGCGCTCGGTGGCGCAGATGGACCAGATCACGATGCAGCTGAAGTTCAGCTGGGAGAATTCGCGCCAGGCTGGCCTGCTCGACGAGATGCGGCGCGACGGCATGTTCACCGACAGCGCCTTTCACGTGGTGGCGGTGCTCGACCGCGGCGGCGTCGTGCGCTCCAGCACGCGCGCCGGCCTGATCGGCGCCGACCTGGCGCCCAGCGCCTGGTTCAACCATCACCGCGACAACAACTCGACCGCGCTGCGGGTCGGCGCCGCGCCGACGCAGTTCGGCAGCGCCGACGACGTGGTGCTGTTCACGCGCCGCCTCGAAACGCGTGAAGAGGAATTCGACGGCGTGGTACTGATGGCGATCGACGCCCGCTACTTCACGTCCTTCGTCAGCCCGGCCACCATCGGCGCCGGCGGCATCGTGGCGCTGGCCGGCAGCGAAGGGCGTCTGCGGGTCGAGCAGCGCAGCAACGGCGCATCGTTCACGGACGCGGTCGCGCTGCCGCGCCGCGGCGCCGCCTGGTCGGGCGAGCAGGGCGTGCGTCTGGTCGAGGGCGAGGGCGGCTTCGCCGACGGCCAGTCGCGCGTGCTGGGCTGGCGCCAGTCGACCGCCTATCCGCTGGTGGCCCTGGTCGGCCTGCCGCAGCACGCTGCGCTGGAGGCCAACAACGGCTACTGGATCGAGAGCCGCGACCGCGCCATCGTCGCCACCCTGTGCCTGTTGCTGCTGGGCGCGGTCGGGGCGGCGCTGGCGCGGCGCGCCGTGGCGCGCGCCAGGGAACAGGACGAGGTGCGGCGCGCCTACCGCGCGGCCACCGAGAGCGGCAACGATGGCTTCTACATGGCCTCGGCGGTGCGCGCGCGCGACGGCCAGATCACGGATTTCCGCATCGTCGACTGCAACGAGCGCGGCGCCTTCTTCTATGGCGTGACGCGCGACGAACTGGTCGGGTCGAGCCTGACCGGGATCGACAGCGGCCTGTTCGGCGAGGACCTCCTCGGCACCTACCGCAAGGCGATGGACAGCGGCTTTCATGAAGACGACCGCAGGATGCCGAGCGATAACCGGCTCAATATCAGCTGGGGCCGCCGGCGCCTGGTACGGGTCGGCAACGGCCTGGCGGTGACCCTGCAGGACATCAGCGAGCGCAAGGCGCACGAGGCCCAGCTCGAGCGCTTGGCCAACGAAGATTCGCTGACCGGCCTGGCCACCCGCCACGCCTTCCTGGAGCGCATGCCGGCCATGCTGGCCCAGGCGCAGGAAGCCAGCGCCGGCAACGGCGCCAGCGCCGCGCTGCTGTTCATCGACCTGGACGAGTTCAAGCATGTCAACGACACCCACGGCCACGCCACCGGCGACCAGCTGCTGAAGGCCGCCGCCGGCCGCCTGCTGTCCTTGCTGCGTCCGGGCGACGGGGTGGCGCGCTTCGGCGGCGACGAATTCGTGGTGCTGCTGTCGCCCTGCGACGGCGAGCGCCAGGCCGCCTCGGTGGCCTCGCGCATCGTCGAGGCTTTCGCCGTGCCGTTCCTGATCGGCGACGAGCTGCACGCCGTGGGCTCCTCGATCGGCATCAGCCTGTATCCGCGCGACGGGCTGGATGCCGAGACCCTGGTCAGGCACAGCGACATCGCCATGTACGTCGGCAAGAACGAGGGCAAGGGGCAATACCGCTTCTTCGATCCCTCGCTGTCGTCGACCCTCAACTCGCGCGCGCGCCTGAAGCAGAACATGCTCGAAGCGCTCGAGGCCGACCAGTTCGTGCTGCACTACCAGCCGCGCGTGGATGCGCGCAGCGGAGAATTGCTGAGCATGGAAGCGCTGGTGCGCTGGCGCCATCCGTCCCTGGGCATGGTGGCGCCGGGCGAATTCATCCCGCTGGCCGAAGCCACCGGGCTGATCGTGCGCATCGGCGAGACCGTGATCGACAAGGCCTGCGCCCAGCTGGCCGCCTGGCGCGAGGCCGGCGTGGCGCTGGTGCCGGTCTCGATCAACGTCTCGCCCAAGCAGTTCCTGCGCGGCGGCGTGCAGCGCCAGCTGAGCGCGGCGCTGGTCAAGCACCGGGTGCCGGCCAGCCTGATCGAAGTCGAGATCACCGAGTCGGCGATGATGGGCGACCAGGACGACATCCTGGCCGAGCTGGCGGCCCTGCGCGCGCTCGGGGTGAAACTGCATGTGGACGATTTCGGCACCGGCTACTCGTCGCTGTCGCAGCTGCAGCGTCTCAAGATGGACGTGCTGAAGGTCGACCGCGCCTTCACCACCGAGCTGGCCAATTCGAAGGAGGGCAAGGTGTTCTTCCAGGCCATCGTGTCGATGGCGCACGCGCTGGGCATGTCGGTGGTGGCCGAGGGCGTCGAAACCGAGGAACAGCTGGCGATCCTGCGCCACCTCGATTGCAACGAGGTGCAGGGTTACTTTATCGCGCGTCCGGTGCCGGCCGAGGAGATGGCGGCGATGATGGAGCGGCGTTATCTGCTGGACGCGCAAACCGCCCCCGCTGTTTAGTAAAGAACATAAACTGCGCCGTCATGAGGTCTTGTTGGTCGCCATGGCCTGCCGACTGTGCTTAACTCGACGCCATGAAGATTGTTTGCTCCCTGTTCGCTGCATTCGCCATGCTGATCGGCGTGGCCTGCGCGCCCGCCGCCGCATTCGAGCGGGGCGAGCCCATGAACGTCGCCAGCTTCAACCTGCGCTATGACAATCCCCAGGATGGCCCCAACGCCTGGCCGGCGCGCAGGGAGATGGTCAAGGCGCTGATCCGCCATCACGAATTCGACATCGTCGGCACCCAGGAGGGACTCGCCGGCCAGGTCGCCGACCTGGCGCAGATGGAAGAATTCGACCACGTCGGCGTCGGCCGCGACGATGGCAAACAGGCCGGCGAGCATTCGGCCATCTTCTTCCGCAAGAGCCGCTTCGCGCTGCTGGACAAGGGCGATTTCTGGCTCAGCGAAACGCCCGACCGGCCCTCGCTGGGCTGGGATGCGACCTGCTGCCATCGCATCGTCTCGTGGGCCAGGCTGCGCGAACGCGCCAGCGGCCGGGTGTTGTACGTGTTCTCGGCGCACTTCGACCATGAAGGCGTTGTCGCGCGCCGTGCATCGAGCGAGCTGTTGCTGCGCAAGATCGCCGAGATCGGCCGCGGCGAGCCGGCCATCTGCACGGGCGACTTCAATTCGACGCCCGACACCCCGCAGATGCGGGCGATGGCGACGACGATGCGCGACGCCTACCAGGTCAGCCGCACGCCGCCGTACGGGCCGGTCGGCACCTATAACGGCTTCCGGCTCGATGCGCCCATGCGCGACCGCATCGACTACATCTACGTCGACCGCCACTTCGAGGTGCTCAAGTACGCGGCCCTGGGCGATTCGCTCCACGGCCGCTATCCGTCCGACCACCATCCGGTGGTCGCGCGGGTGCAGTTCAGGTAGCGCTCAGTCGAGGTCGGCCGCGTCGTGTCGCTCGTGCACCTGGTCGGCTTCGGGGCCGAACGAGCGGTTGACCTTGCGTCCACGGATGACGGCCGGCCGCGCGGCGATCTCGTCGGCCCAGCGTTTGACATGTCTGTATTCGTGCACGGAGAGGAATTCGGCCGCCTCGTACAGCTGGCCCAGCACCAGCCCGCCATACCAGGGCCAGATCGCCATGTCGGCGATCGTGTACTCCTCGCCCGCGACGAAGCGCTTGTCGGCCAGATGGCGGTCGAGCACGTCGAGCTGGCGCTTGGTTTCCATCGCGTAGCGGTCGATCGGGTACTGCAGCTTTTCCGGCGCATAGGCATAGAAGTGACCGAAACCGCCGCCGACAAAAGGAGCCGAACCCATCTGCCAGAACAGCCAGTTCATGGTCTCGGCGCGCGCCAGGCCGTCCTTCGGCAGGAAGGCGCCGAATTTTTCGGCCAGGTAGACCAGGATCGAGCCGGATTCGAACACGCGCACGGGTTCTGCGCCACTGCGGTCGACCAGGGCCGGAATCTTCGAATTGGGGTTGGCCTCGACGAAACCGCTCGAGAACTGCATGCCTTCGTTGATGCGGATGAGCCAGGCATCGTACTCGGCGCCGCTGTGGCCGGCCGCCAGCAATTCTTCCAGCAGGATCGTCACCTTCACGCCGTTCGGCGTGGCCAGCGAATACAGCTGCAGCGGATGCTGGCCGACCGGGAGTTCCTTGTCGTGGGTCGGGCCTGCGACCGGGCGGTTGATGCTGGCGAAGGTTCCGCCCGACGAAGCGGGCGGGGTCCAGACTTTCGGTGGGACGTAGGATGCTTGGTCAGCCATGGGGTCTCCTTGAACCTGGTCAAAGAAATCATTCTAGCCAATGGGAGAGAAACGCGTTGGCGCGCCCCCGAAAAGGGGCGGGCGGCCTGCCATTTGCTGCAAGATTCGTACAATTTTCCGCAATCCCCCGGGAGAAAAGGCTGCTGGCGCTGGCTTCGGCGCGCGGGATTTCCTATCCTGTCCCGTCCACCACGAGAAAGACCAGGACATGACGAAACCCTCGCGTCGCGACGCCTTCAAGATCCTGCTGGCGGGCGCCAGCCTGCCGGCGCTGCCCATGGCGGCAGCGGCATCGATTGATTGCCAGGCAGGCGGGCAGGCCTGGCGCCGCGGCATCGAAGGCCAGCGCCGGGCCGACCAGGGCGACGGCACCTACCTGAATCCCATCATCGCCGGAGACCATCCCGACCCCACCGTGCTCAAGGACGGCAAGGACTACTACCTCACGTATTCTTCCTTCTATTCCTACCCTGGCCTGGTGATCTGGCATTCGACCGACCTGGTCAACTGGCGCCCGGTCGCGCCGGCGCTGAGCAAACCCCTGGGGACGATCTGGGCCGTCGACCTGTGCAAGCACGATGGCCGCTATTTCATCTACATCCCGGCCGCGCCGGACGGCAAGCCGTGGTCGATCTACGCGATCTGGGCCGACCGCATCGAGGGGCCGTGGAGCGATCCGGTCGACCTCAGGATTGCCGACTGCATCGATCCCGGCCACGTGGTGGGCGAGGACGGCAAGCGCTACCTGTTCGTCAACGGCATCCGCAAGATTCGGCTCGCCGACGATGGCCTGGCCACTGATGGCCGCCTCGAGAAGGCCTATGAACCCTGGCGCTATCCGGCCGACTGGATCGTCGAGAACTTCGCGCCCGAAGGGCCGAAGCTGCTGCGGCGCGGCAAATGGTTCTATCTGGTGACGGCGGTCGGCGGCACCGCCGGCCCGGTCACCGGCCATATGGTGATCGCGGCGCGCTCGACCTCGGTGCATGGACCATGGGAACACTGTCCGCACAACCCGCTGGTGCGTTCGCTGGGCACGGCCGAACCGTGGTGGTCGCGCGGCCATGCGACCCTGGTCGAGGGGCCGGCCGGCGACTGGTGGATGATCTATCACGGCTACGAGAACGTCTACCGCACCCTGGGGCGGCAGACGCTGCTGGAGCCGATCGAGTGGACGGATGATGGCTGGTTCCACGCCATGGGCGGCGACCTGTCGCGGCCATTGCCGATGCCGAAGGGAGGGAAGGCCGGCCCGGCCGGCCAGGCGCTGTCCGACGATTTCAGGCGCGACCGTTTCGGCGTGCAGTGGGCCTTCCACGATCCGGCGCTGGACGAGATGCGCCGCGCGCGTTACATCGACAAGGGCCTGCGGATCGCCGGTCGCGGCGCGTCGCCGGCCGACAGCCGGCCGCTGACCTGCGGCGTCGGCGACCGCGCCTACGAGGTGGAGGTGACGCTCACCCTGGAGGGAGAGGCCGAAGCCGGCCTGCTGCTGTTCTACAGCCAGAAAGCCTTCGTCGGCATCGGGTTCACGCGCGACGAGGTCAAGACCTTCCAGTACGCCGAAGAACAGGGCTGGGCGCGGGGCAAGCGCAAGACGTCCTCGGTAAGGGTGCGGATGACGAACGACGAGCACGTCGTCACCTGGCGCTACTCGCACGACGGCGGCAAGACCTGGACCCTGCACGGCACGCGGATGGAAGTATCGGGCATCCACCACAATGTGTTCGGTGGCTTCCTGAGCCTGAAGGTCGGCGTCTATTGCGCCGGCGCCGGCGCGGTAACGCTCGGCGATTTCCGCTACCGGGCGCTGTGAGTGCGGGACTGACAGCGCCAAAGAAAAACCCCGCCTAAGCGGGGTTCCCGATGGGGCAGGGCAGGCTTACACGTAAGCCGCCAGCGCGCCTTTCATCTTCTTGAGCGCGGCCGATTCGATCTGGCGGATGCGCTCGGCCGACACGCTGAACTCTTCGGCCAGCGTATGCAGCGTGGCGCCCGAGCCGTCGTCGTTGGCCAGCCAGCGCGCCTCGATGATGCGGCGCGAACGCGGGTCGAGCTTGCCCAGCGCCGTTTCCAGGCCTTCGGACTGCAGGCGGGTGACCTGCTCGGCCTCGAGCACCTTGGTCGGTTCCTGCTGGTCCGACGACAGGTAGGCGATCGGCGAGAACTTGTCGTCTTCGTCGTCGGTCGGCGACTCCAGCGCGATGTCGCGGCCCGACAGGCGGGTTTCCATCTCGATCACTTCTTCGCGCTTGACGCCCAGCAGCTTGGCGAGGTCGTCGACCTGGCCCGGCGACATCGCGTCCAGGCCGGTCTTGTTGCTGCGCAAGTTGAAGAACAGCTTGCGCTGGGCCTTGGTCGTGGCGACCTTCACCAGGCGCCAGTTCTTGAGGATGTATTCATGCATCTCGGCCTTGATCCAGTGCATGGCGTACGACACCAGGCGCACGCCCTGGTTCGGGTCGAAGCGCTTGACCGCCTTCATCAGGCCGATATTGCCTTCCTGGATCAGGTCGGCGTGCGGCAGGCCATAGCCCAGGTAGCCGCGCGCGATCGATACCACCAGGCGCAGGTGCGACAGCACCAGCTTTTGCGCGGCGTCGAGATCGTGGTCGTCGCGCAGCCGCTTTGCCAGCGATACCTCTTCTTCGTGCGTGAGCATCGGCAGGCGGTTGACGGCCGAGATATAGGCGTCGATATTGCCCAGATTGCCGGTGAAACCCAGTCCCAGAGCACGACTGCCGGTCGGAACCAATGCGGATTGTGCGGACATATTCATTTCCCTCGTAGTAATCTTGCTACATCCTTAATGTGCCATAACTTATTGCCTTGCGGCACTGCTGTTACGGCTTGTTACCTGGATGCGTGACTTGAATTTCGATTGCCTTGGACCATATATTAGCACTCCCCCGAGGTGAGTGCTAGAAGTGGTCCCGGCGCTTAAGATTGTTCAAAGTATTGCTCTCGGGAATCGAATTGCCGACGGTTCCACTGTAGAGCAGGTATTGCTTGTCCAGTTGATTCGGCTCAAAAGTGAGCCAGGAATGACTGGAATAACGTTAGACACAGATTACGGCCGCAGCGGCACGTATTCTGTTGAATGGCGCACGTACCCACGGCGCAGCCTGTAGGACTTATGCGCGTGGAAGCGTAGGGGATGGCAGCTAGGCCGTAGGATTCACTGCGGTGTCATGCGACGCGGTCTTGTCCGGTAAAGGGGCAGGCAGCCACACAGGAGGGCCGCCTAGCCCTGCTACACCAGATGGTGACGCTTATCGCGTTTTCAATACCATCTCGACAGTTTTTTTCAATGCAACTTTGTAGGACCGCGTTCAACGCTGGCGCGCCAGGTGACGCCGCACCGACAGCAGGGCGCCGACCAGGCCCAGCCCGGCGCTGATCGCCAGCAGGCCGGCGATTTCGAGTCCACCCAGCGGCATCAGCTGGAAATTCGAGCCGTACAGCCGGGCGAACTCCCCGATCGCGCCGTTCAGCGGGCGCAGGGCCAGGGTCACCGCGCCCAGCGCCACCGCGCCGGCGCACAGGCCGAGCAGGGCGCCGGTGTAGAAGAACGGACGGTGGATGAAATCGTTGGTCGCGCCCAGCAGTGTCGAGACCGAGATTTCTTCTTTCTGGGTCAGCACCTGCAGGCGGATCGTATTGAACACGACCGCGATCACGACGATGCCCAACGTGGCCGCCAGCAGCAGCAGCGCCAGGCGCAAGATGGCCAGCATCGCGGCCAGGCGCTTGACCCAGCTTGAGTCGACCTGCACCGTCGCCACGCCCGGCAGTTCGCCCAGGCGCTCGGTAATCAGGTCTACCTGGGCGGCGGCGCCGGCGCTGGCGAAGCCTTCCAGCTTCATTACGTAGCTGTCGGGCAAGGGGTTATCGCCCAGGGTTTCCAGCACGTCGCCCAGGCCGCTACGCTCCTTGAGCGAAGCGAGCGCCTGCTCGCGCGGCACGAAGGCGATTTCCGCCTCTTGTCCACCCTGCGGCGCGACGATCTGGCGGATGCGCGGCGCCAGCGCTTCGGCATCGGCGCGGCTGGCGTCGTCGCGCATGAACAGGCTGATCTCGGGATCGACCGACAATTGCTCGGACAGCGGACGCACATTGTCGAGCAGGGTGATGCCCGCGAACGGCAGGGTCAGCGCGAGCGCGACCACCAGCACGTTGAACAGGAAGCTGCCGGGCGACTTGCGCACCGTCGACAGCGCGGCCCCGAGGGCGAAGCGGTGCTGGCGCAGCCACGGGCTCATGCCGCACCTCCGACCAGCTGGCCCTGCTCGAGGCGGATCACCCGCGTGCTGCCTGCCAGCACCTGCTCGTCATGGGTCGAAATGACGCAGGTGACGCCGGCGGCGTGGAAGGCGCGCAGCGCGTCGAGCACCTTGTCGGCCGCCACGCGGTCGAGATTGGCGGTCGGCTCGTCGGCCAGGATGATCTGCGGCCGGTTGACGATCGCGCGCGCGACCGCCACTCGCTGCTGTTCGCCGCCCGACAGTTCGAGCGGCATCGCCCTGGCGCGGTCGAGCAGGCCGACCCGGTCGAGCGCGGCGCGGGCGCGCTGCGCCGCGTCCGCGGTGCGGGCGCCCGTGACGAGGAGGGGCAGCATGGTGTTGGCCAGGATGTTGCGGTCGTTGAGCAGGCGCTGCTGCTGGAAGACGATGCCGATGTTCCGGCGCAGGAACGGAATCCCGGCCGGCTTGATGCGGCCGATGTCCTGGCCGTTGACGATCACCTTGCCGCTGCTGGGGCGCTCGACCGCCGCCACCATCTTCATGAGGGTCGACTTGCCGGCGCCCGATGGGCCGGCCAGGTAGACCAGCTCGCCCTTGGCGATGTCGAGCGAGACGTCGTGCAGCGCATAGGCGCCGCGCGCATCGCCGTGGGTGTACTGTTTGGATACCGACTGGAATGCGATCATGGGTCCCCGTTCCGTCAGCCGAGCAGCGCTTCGACGAATTCTTCGGCGTTGAACGGCTGCAGGTCTTCCAGCTTCTCGCCGACGCCGATGAAGTACACGGGGATCGGACGGGTGCGGGCGATCGCCGCCAGCACGCCGCCCTTGGCGGTGCCGTCCAGCTTGGTCACGACCAGGCCCGTGAGCTGCAGGGCGTCGTCGAAGGCCTTCACCTGGGCCAGCGCGTTCTGGCCGGTATTGCCGTCGATGACGAGCAGGGTCTCGTGCGGGGCGCCGTCCATGCCCTTGCCGATCACGCGCTTGATCTTCTTGAGCTCTTCCATCAGGTGCAGCTGGGTCGGCAGGCGGCCGGCGGTGTCGATCATGACGACGTCGGTGCCGCGTGCCTTGCCCGACTGCACCGCGTCGAAGGCGACGGCGGCCGGATCGCCCGACTGCTGCGAGATCACGGTGACGTTGTTGCGCTGGCCCCAGACCATCAATTGCTCGCGTGCGGCGGCGCGGAAGGTGTCGCCGGCGGCCAGCAGCACCGACTGGTCGAAGCTTTGCATATGCTTGGCCAGCTTGCCGATGGTGGTGGTCTTGCCGGCGCCGTTGACGCCCGAGATCATCATCACCAGCGGTTCGTGGCGGCCCAGCTCCAGCGGCTTCTGCAACGGTTGCAGCAGCTCGATCATCAGCGCCTTGAGCGCGGCCTTGACGGCGGCGGCGTCCAGCAGCTTGTCTTCCTTGACCTTGCGCCGCAGTTCGCCCAGCAGATGTTCGGTGGCGTCCATGCCGGCGTCCGACATCAGCAGCGCCGCCTCGAGTTCCTCGTACAGGTCTTCGTCGATGCGGGCGCCGACGAACAGCAGCGACAGGTTGCTCGAGGTCTTGGACAGGCCGGCCTTCAGGCGCGCCATCCACGAGGTCTTCTTTTCAAGCTCGGTGGTCGGGCGTTCGGCGGTTTCGGGGAACAGGTTGGCGCCTTCGTGCAGGACGCTGGCTTCGGCGGCGATCGGGGCCGCGGCGATGGGCGCCGGGGCCGAAGCGGGGGCGGGCGCAGGCGGCGCGGCCGGCACGACCGGTTCCGGCGCCGGTGTGTCAGGCGCTTTTTTTCTTTTGAAGAAGCTAAACATAGTGTCTGGTGGCGGGACTGCGTGCGGACGCCGGCGTGGCCGGCGATGAAAAAACTAGCGAATATTTTACCAGAGCAGCAATACGGTCTTGCATTGCACGCGAGCGACACCACGCTTGCACGCCAGTATCGCCTTCCTGAAGCCTTGCCGGAATCCAATCGTTCATGCTGGCGGCATGCCCGGTGTCGCTGCGGCGCATCGGATGCCGCTCGATCGTTGCGCGGGCGCATACAAGAACCGGTAAAGATGAAAACTACGAGTAGATTTTCGAAAAATACTGCAGTAGTATTTTTTCGCAATAAATTGCCCTCTCGACAGGGTATGAACACCTCGTCCTCTTCGTAGTCCAGCACCCGTTCCAATGCAGCACCGCGGTCGTCTCACCAGCCGGACCACCATCGCCACCGATGCGATGCCCTGCAACCCCAATTGGATTCCGCCATGACCAAACCGAACGACGCAGCGCCTCCCTGTTTCACGCAGCCGGACCAGTCCGCGCAACGCCTGACCGAACTGTTCGTCGACGTTTCCCAGAAGCGGCACATCGAGAACGACCCCGGACCCGCGCGGCGCGCGGTGTTCCGCAAGCAGCATGGCGTGGCCAGCGGCCGGCTGGAAGTCTTGCCGTCGATTCCGGCCGACCTGAAGGTCGGCGTGTTCCGCCATGCGCGGCTGGACGCATGGATGCGTTTTTCGAGCGACATCAAGCCCACCGATCCCGACCTGCGTTCGACGGTCGGCGTCGGCATCAAGCTGTTCGGCGTCGCCGGCCCGAACGGGCTGGGCGAGGAAGGCGATACCGCCGACTTCATCATGCAGAACTTCCCGGTGTTCTTCGCCGACGATTGCGCGGAGATGCTCGACTTCACTTATGCGAGCTTGATCGCCAAGGACGACGACGGCTACCTGGCCAAGCATGAGCGCATGTCCCGCCTGTTCGACCGCATGGCGAAGGTCGAGTCGAGCGTGCTGACGGCCACCTACTGGGCGATCCTGCCGTTCAGGGCGGGCGAGCAGTTCGTCAAGTACCGGCTGGAACCGGAAACCGAGTCCGACCGGATCGCCGGCAGCGGCAACGATTACCTGGGCACCGACATGGCGCGCCGCCTGGCGCGGCGCGAATACCGGTTCCGCTTCATGGTCCAGCGCCGCACCGACCCCGACAACATGCCGCTCGACCAGGCGACCGTCGAATGGAGCGAAAAGACCAGCCCGTTCGTGCAGGTGGCGACCCTGATCCTGCCGCAGCAGGACATCTGCACCCGCGGCCAGGCCGAATATGGCGACGCGCTGTCCTTCAACATCTGGCGCGTGCCGCCGGAGCAGACGCCGGTCGGCTCGATCGCCGAAGCGCGCAAGATCGCCTACGCGGCCAGCGCGCACGCGCGGCGCGAGGCCAACGGCCAGCCGCAGGAAGAGCCGCGCCAGCCGCGCGCGAGCTGTCCGTTCTCGGCGGGCCGGCCGGCGCCCGACGCCGACACCTGCATCGTCCAGGCGGTGATCCATCCGGCGATCGGCATCGCGCGCGTGGGGTCGAGCGAGGACGAATGGTTCCTGGGCCCGGAAGTGCGCAATCCGCCGGCCCAGCCGCCCGGCTTCTATCGCGACGCGCATCACAAGCTCAAGCGCCAGGCGGTGCGCTTCCGCGTCTACGGCGTCAACGCCAAGGGCCATATCGTGCGCGAACTGACGCCGGACGACGCGAAGATCGAGTGGAAGGTCCAGCTGGCCAACACCAAGTCGGCCTGGTACGGCTTCCAGCTGGCGCTGGACATTCCCGAAGCCGCCTGGGCGCCGCCGACGACGCTGCGCAATCCCGGCGTCGCCGAGCGCGACAGGCTGGCGATCACGCCGGCGGCGCGCACGGTGACGGGACGCGACGCCGCCCCGCGCCGCTTCGACGACGGCCGCTTCATGGACAAGCCGGTCTACCTGGGCGAGATCTTCACCGACGACCAGGGACGCCTGATCGTGCTGGGCGGGCACGGCGCCGCCGCCTCGTACGACGGCAGCCGCGCGGTCACCTTCGCCAACAACGAGGCCTGGCATGACGACGTCGCCGACGGTCCGGTGAGCGCCGACGTGGAATACCAGGGCATGCGCCTGAACGTCGTGCCGGCGTGGGTGGTCGTGGCGCCGCCGAACTACGGCCCGCAGCGGCAGTCGGTGCGCACCATGTGGGACCTGATGCGCGACGTGGCCATCAACGCCGGCATGCTGCCGCGGCCCAGGCGGCCCAGTTTCACCTTCGACATCCTGCCGATCTTCGAGCGGATGGCCGGGCTGCAGTGGGTCAATGCCGGCTTCGCGTCGGGATTCGGCTGGAAGGGCGCGAACGACCTCACCAGCGCCGAAGCGCTCGCGCGCCTGTCCGATGGCGGCGGCGCCAGCGCCGAACTGCGGCACCTGGTCGCGAACCAGTTCCGCGACGACGCCGTCGACGGCGCCTCGCCCAAGCCCTGGCCCTGGCTGTACGGCGACGCGATGAACGTGCCGCCGGCCGCCACGCCGCGCCAGAACGCCTCGCTGTCCGGCACGCAGATGCAGATGCTGGCGCAGTGGGCGGCGGGCGACTTCATCGAGGACTACGACCCCGAGCGGCGCTGGCCGGCCAGCCTGGACGAGGTGCCGCTGGCCGAGCAGGGCGATACGCTGACGCGGGCGGCGCTCGAATTCGCGCTGGCCGACGCCTTCCACCCCGGCTGCGAAATGACCTGGGTCACGCGCCAGCCGAGCATGTACATGGAACCGTTCCGCTTCGCCCACGCCCTGGACGGCTGGATCGCGCCGCAACCGGCGCAGGTCCTGACCCCGGAAGCGATGCAGATCACCGACGGCCCCTTCGCCGGCCAGCAGCCGGGCGGCATCACGCGCTGGATGGCGGTGCCCTGGCATACGGACACGGCCAGCTGCAAGTCGGGCTACGTGCCGGAGTACGACCCGTATATTCCGACCTTCTGGCCGGCGCGCGTGCCCAACGAGGTGCTCACCAGGGAGAACTACAGGATCGTCATGGACGAGCGCAAGCCGCTGGGCGAGCGGCTCGCCGCCTTCGCCGACCGCGCGGGCTGGAGCGACCCGCTGGGCGACGCGAACACGAGCTACACGGACAAGATCAACAACATGATCCATCACTTCGACAAGCTCGGCGTGGTCGAGTCGCATCCGGGGCCATCCGACCGCGCGCACTTCCCGGCGCTGATCGAGGTCGAGGACCAGCATCCGAAGATCAAGGACATGGCGGCGCCCGACGCCCACCGGTCGCACGATGCGGCGCAGCCGGGGCTGCGCATCGGCGCCCGCAGCAGCGCGCAGCGGCGCGAGCCCGAGCCGGGCACCATCGAGAAGGTGCGGCGCTTCCCGCACGGGCTGCCGGGCTGATGCCGGCCGGGGACGCGCTCGACGTCGGCATCGATGCCGACGTCGTCGTGCTGGGCGCCGGGCCGGCCGGGTGCGCGCTGGCGCTCAACCTGGCGCCCTTCAGGCGGGTGCTGGTGCTCGACAAGGGCGGCCCGGCGCCGCGCCGCGTGGGCGAGGCGCTGCCGGCCGCCGCCGGCCGGCTGCTGCGCGACATGCGTCTCGAGCGCGACTTCCTGGCGCAGGGGCATGCCGCCTGTCACGTGACGCGCTCCTGCTGGGGCTCGTCCGCCCTGGTGGAGCAGGATGCCTTGCGCAATCTCGATGGGCCGGGCTGGCACCTGGACCGCGCGCGCTTCGATGCCTGGCTGGCCGACGTGGCGCGCACGCGCGGCGCCGCCCTGCTGGCCGGGACGCGCCTGGCCGGGCTGCGCCGCATCGACGACGGGGGAGCGCGCTGGCAGCTCGAAGTGCGGCGCCATGGCCAACCCTTGCAGATCCGGGCCGGCCTGGTGGTCGACGCGAGCGGCAGGGATGGGGTGCTGGCGCGCCACGTCGGCGCGCGGCGCCAGGCGCGGGGCAAGCTGGTCTGCGGCTGGCTGTTCGGCCGCGACGACGGCGCCGCGACCGGCGCCAGCGAGCTGCACGCCGAGGAGGACGGCTGGTGGTACACGGCGTCGTTGCCTGAACAGAGACGCCTGCTGGCCTTCTACACCGATGCCGACCTCCCGGCGGCGCGTTGCGCGCATACCGGCCCGGCCTTGCTGGCACGGCTGGCGCGCACGCCGGCGCTGCGCGCCAGCCTGGCCGGTGCGCGCTTCGATCCCGAGGACGGACACGGTTTTTGCGCCGCTCACGGCGCCGCGCTGGATCGTCCCTGGGGCGATGGCTGGCTCGCGGTCGGCGACGCCGCGCTCGCCTTCGATCCCCTGTCGTCCCAGGGCCTGTTCAATGCCCTGTACACCGGACTCGCCGGCGCCGAGGCGGCGCATCGGTATCT
The DNA here is from genome assembly GCF_000315425.1 of Massilia timonae CCUG 45783. GTDB lineage: Bacteria > Pseudomonadota > Gammaproteobacteria > Burkholderiales > Burkholderiaceae_D > Telluria > Telluria timonae. The sequence continues at coordinate 295,846 of NZ_JH992924.1, forward strand.
GGAAGGAGAGGCCGGCGCGCTGGAGGACTACGGCGGCGAGACCGCCCGCATCGACCTGGCCTACCGCCGCCACCTGGACGCGTGGTATCGGATGGAAACCCGCTGGCCCGGCCACGCGTTCTGGCGCCGGCGCCTGGACGCGGCGCCGTCGGCCGTGCCGGCCTAGCGGGCAGCCCTGGCGCTTTCCGCCTGCCGGCGGATCGTCTCCAGGGTGGCGTTCGGGGTGATCAGGTTGCCGTCGTAGCGCAGCTCGATCACGGCCGGCAGCTGGTGCTGTTCCGCATGCTCGAGCGCGCGCCGCAGCGCCGGCGCGAAATCCCCGGTCTTGTCGACGACTTCTCCATGGCCGCCGTAGGCGCGCGCCAGCGCGGCGAAGTCCGGATTGTGCAGGCCGGTGCCCGACACGCGGCCCGGGTAGGTGCGTTCCTGGTGCATGCGGATGGTGCCGAACATATTGTTGTTGAACACCAGGATTACCACGCCGGCGCCGTACTGGACGGCGGTCGCCAGTTCCTGGCCCGTCATCATGAATTCGCCGTCACCGGCGAAGGTCACCACGGCGCGCTCCGGCCACACGATCTTGGCGGCCACGCCGGCCGGCACGGCGTAACCCATCGCGCCATTGGTCGGCGCCAGCTGGGTGCGCATGCCGCCGTAGCGATAGAAGCGGTGCGCCCACGAGGCGTAGTTGCCGGCGCCGTTGGTGATGACGGCGTCGCGCGGCAGTTGATCCATCAAGTCCTGCACCACCTGCCACAGGTCGAGCGGCACGCCTTCCTTGAGCAGCGCCGGCTGCGCCTGCCAGGCGGCCAGATCGGCCTTGGCCTCGGCCACGCTGTCCTGCCAGGCGGTGGCGTCGACCGGCTCCATCGCGGCCAGCATGGCGCAGGCTTGCGGCATGCCGCTGGCGATCATGAGTTCGCCCTGGTAGACGCTGCCCAGCTCTTCCGGGTCCGGGTGGATGTGGACCAGGCGCTGGCGCGGCACCGGCGAATCGAGCAGCGTGTAGCCGCCGGTCGTCATCTCGCCCAGGCGCGGGCCGATGGCGATCACCAGGTCGGCTTCTTTGACGCGCGCGGCCAGCTTGGGGTTGATGCCGATGCCGACGTCGCCGGCGTAATTTGGGTGCGCGTTGTCGAGCAGGTCCTGGAAGCGGAAGGTGCAGCCCACCGGCAAGCGGTTTGCTTCGGCGAAGCGGGCCAGGTCGGCGCAGGCCTGCGCGTTCCAGGTGCCGCCACCCAGCAGCACGATCGGACGCCGGGCGTCTTGCAGCATGGCGCGCAGGCGGGCGATCTGCTCGCCCGTTGGCGCGCCGTGCGACGGCTGGTAGGGACGGGTGTCGGCTACTGCCGCCGTCGACACCAGCATGTCTTCCGGCAGCGCCAGCACCACCGGGCCGGGACGGCCGCTGGTGGCCACCTGGAAGGCGCGCGCCAAATATTCCGGGATGCGGTCGGCGCGATCGATCTGGGCCACCCATTTCACCATCTGGCCATACATGCGGCGATAGTCGATTTCCTGGAAGGCTTCGCGGTCGACGAAGTCGTTGCCGACCTGGCCGATGAACAGGATCATCGGGGTGGAGTCCTGATAGGCGGTGTGCACGCCGATCGAGGCGTTGGTGGCGCCGGGACCGCGGGTGACAAAGCAGATGCCGGGTTTGCCCGTCATCTTGCCGTAGGCCTCGGCCATGAATGCCGCGCCCCCTTCCTGGCGGTTGATCACGAAGCGGATGTTCGAGTCGTGCAGCGCATCGAGCACGTCCAGGTAGCTTTCGCCGGGGACGCCGAAGGCGGTGTCGACGCCGTGGACGTGGAGCGCATCGACCAGGAGCTGGCCGCCGGTGCGGGAAGGGTGGGTCATGGAGAGGTCATCCTTGAGGTTTTGGCATCTTCGGCATTCTATGTGAGCACGCCCGTGTCGGCTTTTGAAATGGCGACACTAAATTTCAGATTTCTTTTAGCGCTATTAGTTGCTGGAATGCGACGTGGATATGCATACAGAATAGCAATTAGGAAATTTATGTTTTCAGATTGACACTGATGTTTTCCAGTATTTATATTTACTGAGGCAATTTATGTTGCTAAAAAATATAATATTTACTAGGGAATATTCGTATGAAAAAGACCATAGCAATAACTTTGGCAGCGTGTATGACGTTGACCGGATGCGCGACTGCCTCTAAGGATGTCCCGGTCGCATACGTTTCGCCAATGCAATACCAAGCCTATGACTGTGAACAGCTGAGCAGTGAGATACAAAGAATCCAGTCTCGTGTCGTTCAACTGGGTGGACGCTTGGACGAGGCAGCATCGAATGATAAAGCCATTGCAGGAGTGGGTATTGTTCTGTTCTGGCCTGCGTTGTTCGCATTGGGCGGGACGAAGCAGCAAGAAGCTGACTATGCAAGACTGCGCGGCGAATACGATGCCAGCCATCAGGCTGCGATCCTGAAAAAATGCTCAGGTGCCGTTGCAGCGCCTGGCAACTCCCCGGTTGTTACTTCTACTCAAACGGGACTCTGATGAGAACAGACAACTTGAAAAACGTCGTCATTGCCGCACCGCTCGTCTTGACACTCCTGCTCACTGGTTGCGCCGCCCCGGCACGTATTGATCAGATGACCGCCCACGCAACGCCGCAACAGCGAATCGGACAGACGCCACTTCGTTCAAATGTTGCTGTAAAGGATGTAACCGGCGGAAAAGAAACGAACCCAATGTGGGTATCGAATGTTGGCAATAGTGAATTCGAGCAAGCTTTGGAGGGATCACTGCGTGATGCAGGCCTGCTAGCAAACGGTAAGCAGGCAGGGAAGTACCTGCTAATAGCGCATTTGGAGCGCGTAGATCAGCCAATGGCAGGGTTTGATATGACTGTCACTGTTGGCGTAATGTACTCCGTGATCGAGCGAACGACTGGCAAGGAAATCCTGACCCGCCGTATCAGCGTCCCGTATACCGCTTCGTTCAGTGCTGCATTTGCTGGCACAGAGCGTTTGCGAATCGCAAACGAGGGTGCAGTGCGAGCCAACATCACAAAGCTGATCGAAGAGTTGTTTGCTTTAAACGTTGACAAGATAGCCTTGAATTGAGCGGAAGAACCTCTCCCGCTTCAGGGGAGAGGACTTAATCTGTGCTGCAGGCCCCTACCGACAGCGGCGAGCGAGTACAATACCGCCCGTGAAGCAGGCCAGACAGTCGCTGGTCCACGCCGCAAGGTCGTGGACGGGAGGAAGGTCCGGACTCCACAGAGCGGGGTGACGGTTAACGGCCGTCCGCTGAAAGCCGTCTGGCGCAAGCCAGCGGTATAAGGCGAGGAATAGGGCCACAGAGACGAGCGTATTCAGTTACGGTGAAACGCGGTAACCTCCACCTGGAGCAATTCCAAATAGGCACGCGTTGATGTTGCTCGCGGAGCGTGCGGGTAGGAAGCTTGAGCGCTGGAGTAATCCAGCGCCTAGAGGAATGGCTGTCCATGCGCCGCCGCAAGGTGGCGTTACACAGAATCCGGCCTATCGGCCTGCTTTACTTATAATTCCCCGAGGCGCGTGATCCACGCGCCTTGTTGACGGTCGTCCCGGACCGCTTTGCCCTGGCGTTCCGCGCCGGCCAGAGTCCGGAGACGCCTTTGACCCAATACATCCTTGCCCTCGACCAGGGCACGACCAGCTCGCGCGCCATCCTGTTCGACCGCGCCGGCCTGCCGGTGGCCAGCTGCCAGCGAGAGTACCCCCAATATTTTCCCCAGCCCGGCTGGGTCGAGCACGACCCGCTCGACATCTGGCACAGCCAGCTCGCCTGCGCGCGCGAAGCATTGGCGCAAGCCGGCATCCAGGCCGCGCAGCTCGCCGCGATCGGCATCGCCAACCAGCGCGAGACCACGCTCCTGTGGGACCGCGTTAGCGGCGAGCCGGTGGCCAACGCCATCGTGTGGCAGGACCGGCGTACCGCCGGCGCCTGCGACCGCCTGCGCGAGGCGGGCAAGGCCGCCTTCATCCAGCAACGCTCGGGCCTCGAGCTCGACGCCTATTTTTCCGCCACCAAATTGCAATGGCTGCTGAACCATGTTCCTGGCGCGCGCAGCCGGGCCGAGAAGGGCGAGCTGGCCTTCGGCACCGTCGACAGCTGGCTGGTCTGGCGCCTGTGTGGCCGCCACGTCACCGATACCAGCAATGCCGCGCGCACGATGCTGTTCAACATCCATGCGCTGGCCTGGGACGACGACTTGCTGGCGCTGTTCGACATTCCGCGCGCGCTGCTGCCCGAGGTCGTTCCCAGCGCCGGCGTCGTCGGGCTGGCCGCCGAGGAGTGGTTCGGCCACGCGATCCCGATCGCCGGCATCGCCGGCGACCAGCAGGCCGCCACCTTCGGCCAGGCCTGCCACCGCAAGGGCCTGGTCAAGAATACCTACGGCACCGGCTGTTTCATGCTGATGCATGCAGGTGATTCCGCGCCGGTCTCGCGCAAGCGCCTGCTGGCGACGGTCGGCTGGACGGTCGCGGGCCGCACCGACTACCTGCTCGAGGGCAGCGTCTTCATGGGCGGCGCCACCGTGCAATGGCTGCGCGACGGCCTGGGCATCATCCGCCAGTCGCACGAGGTGGAGGCCCTCGCCACCAGCGTGCCCGACAGCGGTGGCGTGATGCTGGTGCCGGCCTTCACCGGCCTCGGCGCGCCGCACTGGGATCCGTATGCGCGCGGCACCATTCTCGGCATGACGCGCGGCACGGGCGCCGCCCACATCGCGCGCGCCGCGGTCGAGGCCATCGCCTACCAGAGCGCCGAGCTGCTGGCGGCCATGCAGAAGGACGCCGCCTGCGCCGTCACCGAGCTGCGCGCCGACGGCGGCGCCGCCCGCAACGACTTGCTGATGCAATTCCAGGCCGACCTGCTCGGCGTCGAGGTGGTGCGTCCGCGCGTCACCGAAACCACGGCCCTGGGCGCGGCCTACCTGGCCGGCCTGGCCTGCGGCTACTGGGAATCGCTGGAGGCGATCGAGGCGCAATGGCAGGTCGAGCGCCGCTACACGCCAGGCATGGACGCCGGCCGCCGCGCCGAACTGCTGGCGCGCTGGGCGCGGGCGGTCGCGCATGCGCGTTCCTGGGCCACGCCGGAAGAGTGAGGTCGGTGTAGCAATTTCACCACGCTGTTGCATAAAACCAGCAAAATTGAAATAGTCAGCAAAAGTGATGAAAAGCATTTGATTCCGTACGGAAACGAGGTATCATATTTTCCGAGTTGAGCAATTTCGTGTGCGTCATGGTGATCGCGCCCTCAACACCTGGAGAAAAGAAAATGATGTCGACCTCGAACCGTAACCGCGTATTGGCTGCTGTCCTGGCTGCCGTCATGCCTTTCACCAGCGTGTACGCCGCCAGCCCGGCCACCGCGAAATTCGACGTGACGATGAGCGTCGTTGCCGACTGCACCGTCACCGCGACCAGCCTCGATTTCGGCCAGACCGGCCTGATCACCACGGCCAAGAACGGTCAATCGAACTTGACTGTGACATGCACCAACACTACGCCTTACAATGTGGGCCTGGATGCCGGTACCGGCGCCGGTTCGAGCGGCACGACGCGTTACCTGTCGGGCAGCAGCGGCACCAATACCGACACCGTGAAGTTCAACCTGTACCGTGCGCCGGGCGCGGGCCTGTGGGGCAACACCCAGGGCACCGACACGCTCGCCGGAACTGGAAACGGCGACAAGCAGACCTTGACCGTGTACGGCGAGATCCCGGTGCAGAATGCGCCGACGCCGGACAACTACAAATCGTCGATCACGGCATCCGTGTATTTCTAAACTGGAGTGTGCATGCGGAGTCTTCGCTGCGCCGCAATCGCTGCGGTCCGCTTTACAGCCTTGTCCATGGTCCTGGCGGCCGGCCAGCTGGCGCATGGCGCCAACCTGCAGATTTCGCCGGTCTCGATCAGCTTCCAGCCGGGCCAGAACGCGGCCGGCATCCAGCTCCAGAACAATGGCGATACGCCCCTGTACGGCCAGGTGAGGGTGTACGCATGGGACCAGCGTAACGGCGTCGACGACCTGACCCCGACCACCCAGCTGGTGGCCAGCCCGCCGGTGATCGAAGTCGCCCCCAACAGCACCCAGACCATCCGCCTGGTGCGCCGCCCGGGTGCGCAGGGCGCGGCCGCCGCCGGCGCCGCCGAACAGACCTACCGCATCCTCATCGACGAACTCCCGCGTGGCGACAGCCAGCAGGGCAACGTCGCGATCCGCCTCCAGTATTCGGTACCGGCCTTCGTGCTGCCGGCCGACGGCCAGGCCGCGCCCAGGCTCGAATGGAGCACCTTCCAGCGCGGTGGCGCCTGGCACCTGCGCGCCTTCAACGCCGGCACCCTGCACGCCCAGATCGGCGCCACCAGCGTGCGCATCGGCGAGCGCGACGTGGAACTCTCCAAGGGCTTGCTGGGCTATGCGTTGCCGGGCCGCGCCCGCGAATGGGCTTTGCCGCCCGACGTCGCAGCCGGCATGCCGGCGTCCCTGGGGATCCAGGCCACGGTGAATACCCGGCCCCAGTCCGCCAGCGCCGCCGTCGCCAGGGACTGAGTCCTCGTGCAGCAATGTTGATCAGCCGCCGGCCATGGCGGGCGCTGCATTCGTCGTGCCTGCTGGCCCTGAGCCTGACGCCGATCGCCGCCGCGGTGGCGCAAGTGGCCGAGGTGGCCCAGTCAGCGCCTGCGTCCGCATCCGCGGCGGCCGGGCAAGCGGTCGAACTCTTCCTCGACACCAGCATCGACGGCCAGCCCACCGGCCAGATCGTGCCCGTCATCCAGCTCGGCTCCACCTTGCGCATGACGGTCGAGTCCCTGCGCGAACTGGGCCTGGACCCGGCACGCTTCGGCGTGGCCGGGCGCAGCGATTTTTCGCTGGACGAGGTAAGCGGCATGCGCTGGGCCTACGACCCCGCGAAGCAGGCCCTGGCCCTGACCCTGACCGATGCCCTGCGCGAGCAGCGCGTGCTGAGCGCGCGCACGGTGCGCCAGGCCGGACCCGCCCAGGCCAGCCGCGGCATGCTGCTCAACTACAACCTGTTCGGCCAGAGCAGCTCGCGCGCGCTGGCCGGCACCCTCGACCTGCGTTATTTCGACCGCCATGGAACGCTGAACAGCACCGGCGCCGCCATCCTGCGCGGCCCGGGGCAGGGGTATACCCGCTATGACACCAGCTGGGTGCGCTCGTCGCAGGACAATCTCTCGACCTGGCAGGTGGGCGACACCGTCGCGCCGGCGCTCAGCTGGACCCGCGCCATGCGCCTGGGCGGCATCGAATGGCGCCGCAATTTCGAATTGCGGCCCGACCTCGTGACCTATCCGGTGGCCTCGGTCGCCGGCTCGGCCGTGGTGCCCAGCAGCGTCGACCTGTACGTGAACGGGGTGCGCCAGTTCAGCGCCGCCGTGCCCACCGGCCCCTTCGTGGTCGACCAGGTGACGGGCCTGAACGGCGCCGGCCAGGCCACCGTGGTCACCCGCGACGCCTCGGGCGCGAAGTCGCCACCACCTTGCCGCTGTACGTCGACACCCGCCTGCTGGCGCGCGGCCTGAGCGATTTCGCGGTCTCGGTCGGCGCGCTGCGGCGCGACTACGGGCTGCATTCCTTCCGCTACGGCAGCGCGGCGGCGCTGGCGTCCTGGCGCCACGGCTGGAGCGACAGCATGACGCTCGAGGGGCATGCCGAGGCCGGCAGCGGCCTGGTGCTGGCCGGCGCCGGGGTGTTGAAACGCGTCCCGAACGCGGGCGTGTTCAGCGCCGCGCTGGCCGCGAGCGGCGGCCGCCATCGCGGCGGCCAGGCCAGCCTCGGCTATCAATACGTGTCGCCGCGCTTCGCCTTCGAGGTGCAGTCGGTGCGCGCCAGCCGCGACTATGGCGACCTGGGCGTGCTCGAGGGCGTGCCGGTGCCGCGCGCCACCGACCGCGCGACGCTCAGCACCTCGTACCGCGGCAATGGCCTGAGCGTGAGCCTGATCCAGCTGCGCCTGCCGTCCGAGAACGGCCTGGGCCTGGCGCCGGATCCGCTGGGCCCCGGCGCCGGCGGCGGCACCCCGATCGGCCCGGTCGAAGAGACGCCGGGCGTCACGCGCAACGTGTCGCTGGCCTGGTCGCGCAGCGTGGGGCGGCGCGGCAACCTGAGCGTCAGCGCCTTCCAGGACCTGAAGCAGCGCGCCGACCGCGGCATCACGTTCACCTTCAGCATGGCCTTCGATTCGCGCATCTCGTTCAACACCAATGCCGGCCGCCAGCGCGGCGACACGGCGGCCACGGTGTCGCTGGGACGCGCGCCGGACTTCGAGGGCGGCCTGGGCTGGGCGCTGCAGTCCGGCATGGCCGGCGCCCAGCGCTACCACCAGGCGCAGGTCCAGTACCTCGGCTCGCACGGCCGCGCCGCCATCTCCACGCAACATGTGAATGGCGGCAGCAATACCAGCCTGGACATCAGCGGCGCGCTGGTGGCGATGGATGGCGCGCTGGTCGCCGCGCGCCAGGTCGGCAACGGCTTCGCGCTGGTCTCGGCCGGCGCGCCGGACCTGCCGGTGTTGCAGGACAACCGCGTGATCGGCCGCACCGACAGCAAGGGCCGCCTGCTGGTGCCCGACCTGCAGCCATATGCCGCCAACCGGATCGCGATCGATCCATCCTCGCTGCCGCCCGACACCCGCATCGCCGGCAGCAGCCAGGACGTGGTGCCGCGCGAGTACGCCGGCGTGGTGGCGCGCTTCGACATCGAACGCTATGCGGCGACGGCGCTGATGGTGCTCAGGCCGGACGGCACGCCGCCCGAGGTCGGCACCCCCGCGCGCCTGGAAGATGGCGCGAGCCGCGGCGCGGCCGGCGCGGTCGTCGGTTACGATGGCGTGCTGTTCGTGGAAGGATTGCGCGCCTCGAACCGGGTGACGGTCGGGACCGGGGCGGATGCCTGCGAGGTGCGCTTCGACTACAAGCCGGTGGAGGGCGAGTTGCCGACCATCGGACCGCTGGTGTGCCAGCCCGTGCAAGGAAAACGACCATGATGAAGATGACGACCATGAATGTCCGGCTGCTGCGCGCACTGTGCGCAGCGACGCTGCTGTGGCTGCTGGCCATTCCCGGCGCGCGCGCCGATAACTGTACCGTCACCATGACCGACATCGACTTCGGCGTGGTCAGCCCGATCGCCAACACCGACTACACGGCGCGCGGCACCCTGAACGTGACCTGCTACTGGACCCTGCTGGTGGGCCAGTCGGCGCTGCTGCTGCCGGCCGCCAACGTCTGCGTCAACCTGGGGCCGGGCAGCGGCGGCGGCACGGGCGACCCGCGCTACATGACCAGCGGTTCGCGGCGCCTCGGCTTCAACCTGTATGCCGATCCTTCCTATTCGGCGGCATCGCTGTGGGGCAGCAACACCAGCACCATCGGCGCCAAGCCGATCACCGGTACCATGGTCGGCCTGCTGTCGCTGGGCGGGGTGACCCAGAGCGTGACGATCTATGGCCGCATCCCGGCGTCCAGCCTGGCCGGGGTCGGCACCTCGGGCAATACCGACACCCTGTACACGGCCAGTTTCGCCGGCCACGGCACGCTGCAGTATTCGTTCGGGGCCGGCAAGTCGTGCACCGCCGGCGCCACCGAATCCTTCGCCTTCCAGGCGCGCGCCACCGTGACCAACAACTGCCTGATCAGCGCCAGCAACCTGGTGTTCGGTGCGGGCAGCCCCTTGAGCGAGCGGCGCGCCAGCGCGCCCCTGAGCGTGACCTGCACCGCCAACAGCAGCTACCAGATCTCGATGAACGGCGGCCAGTCCGGCAACCCGGCGGCGCGCACCATGAAGAACAGCCTGACCGGCGAAACCCTGGGCTACCGGATCTCGTCCACGCCGGACGGCGCGATCTGGGGCGACGGCACCGGCGGCACCGTGGTGTACACCGGCACCGGGACCGGCGCGACGCAGAGCGTCATGATGCACGGCCTGGTGCCGCGCCAGCGTGCGCCGACGCCGGGAGATTACCGCGACACGATCACGGTGCAGCTGACGTTCTAAAAAAATGGCGCTGTACCCGTTAGATATGGATGAGCATTGAACTGCTGAGCTGACCGGCGGTCCAATCCCCGTCGTCATCGATCGGGAGCGCGCCATGAAAGCGCCGCAGTTCGAGAAGCTGTTTGCCCAGCTGGCACTGCTGAACCAGCCACAGCACCGGCAGGTGCTCGTCGCCCTGCATCCGGCAGCCGGGCTCGACCGGGTGGTCGCACTCATCGGCGAAATCCGGTCAAAGGGGCGGCGGTGCCCCGACTGCGCCTGTGATCGATGCCACCGGCATGGCCAGGCCAACGACCTGCAACGCTATCGCTGCTGCGCATGCGGGCGCACCTTCAACGACCTGACCGGCACGCCGCTGGCGCGGCTCAGGCACAAGGGGAAATGGCTCGAGTATCTCGACACTGTGCTCGATTCCCGCACGGTCCGCTCCGCGGCCAAGCGTATCGGCGTGCACCGCAACACGACCTTCCGCTGGCGCCATCGCGTCCTCGACCGGGTCAAGGACGACCGGCCCGACCACCTTGTCGGCATCGTCGAGGCCGACGAGATGTTCCTGCTCGAATCGCAGAAGGGTTCACGCAAGCTCGATCGCCCGCCGCGAAAGCGCGGCGGCCGGGCCGCACTGCGCGGCATTTCGCATCACCTCGACTGCATCCTGGTGGCGCGCGACCGCGGCGGACAAACCATCGACGCCGTCACCGGCCGCGGCGCCCTGAAGGTGGCCCAGCTGGTCACTCACCTGCTGCCGAAACTCCATGCCCAGGCGCTGCTGGTCACCGACGCCAACACCGCCTATCCCGCTTTCGCCCGTGCCCATGGCGTCGCCCACCAGGCTGTCAATCTCAGCGCCGGAGAACGAGTCCGTAAGGGCGATGCGGGCGCCATCCATGTGCAGAATGTAAACGCCTACCATCGACGTTTCAAGGAATGGCTGGCGCATTTCCATGGCGTGGCGTCGCGCTGGCTACCCAATTACCTAGGCTGGCACTGGGCGCTTGACGGCGGGCGAGTCAATTCTGTCGAGCAATTGCTGCGCATCGCATTCGGAGTCATCAACAGCTAACGATGATAGCGCCAAAAAAAATCCCCGCACCGGGCGGGGATGGACAGGCGATCAGCGCAGCGGATCGGACGGCACCGAGTGCAGCCAGCGCGCGTGCACGAAGCGCGCCGCGTAGTCGAGCGCGTAACCCAGCAGGCCGATCAGGATGATGGCGGCCGTCAGTTCCGAATACGCCAGGCGGTCGCGCGTATCGAGGATGAAGTAACCCAGGCCGGCGGACACGCCCAGCATCTCGGCCGGCACCAGCACGATCCAGATGATGCCGATCGCCAGGCGCACGCCGGTCAGGATCTGCGCCGTGATCCCCGGCAGCACCAGGCGCCAGATCACTTCCCATTTGGTGGCCGACAGCGAGCGCGCCAGCAGCATCCAGTTGGGGTCGAGCTGGGCCACGCCGGCGGCGGTGCTCAGCATCAGCGGCCACACGGCGGCGAAGGCCAGCAGGAAGTAGACCGGCGCGTCGCCGACGCCCAGCACCATCACCGCCAGCGGCATCCACGACAGCGGCGAGACCATGCGCAGCAGCTGGAACAGCGGCGTGCTGGCCTGGCTGAAGGCCTTCGACATGCCGACCAGGATCCCGAGCGGCACGCCGAACAGGATGGCGAAGCCCAGGCCCACGGCCACGCGCTTCAGGCTGGTGGCCACGTGCACCCAGATGTCGGGGCCCAGCACCATCGCGCGCAAGGCCTCGAAGGTCTCCATCGGGGCGAACATGGCCGCGATCGGCGTGCTCTCTTCGAGGCCCTTGGCGCCCCAGGCCCACAGCAGCAGCGCGATCGCGAAGCCGGCGACCGGCCACAAGAAACGTCCCAGCATGATCAGACCGCGATCGTCTCAGTGCGCAGCAGGTTGGCCGGCAGGCCGAACTTGGCAGGCCCGCCCACGGCGGCGATCGACTTGCGCACGAAGCGGTCGTCGACCAGGTCTTTCGCCACGAACTTCGGATCGAGTTTGGCCAGGAAGCTGGTGTCGCCCTCGACCTTGGTCTGGCCAATCGCGCGCACCAGTTCCTCGGTGTACGAAGCGAACGGGAACGGCTGGAAGTCGATGCGGCGCTGCTGCCAGGCCGGGTGGGCGACGATGCGGCGCTTTTCGTAGTCCGAATAATCGGTGGTGGCCAGCACCTTGGTCAGCGCCTGCAGGTTGTGCGGGGTGTACTTGTTGGGACCGGTGGCGGCCAGCAGCTTGGCCGTCTCGACCTGGTTCGAGCGCGACCACAGCTGGGCATTGACGATCGCGTTGGCCACGCGCTGCGACCATTCCGGCTTGTCGTTCAGGTCGCGCTCGGCCAGGAAGGTCACGCAGCAGGCGTGGTTCTTCCAGACGTCGCCCGAGAAGCGCAGCACCTTGCCGATCTTCGCATTTTCGGCCACCGCATTGAACGGCTCGGCCACGATGTAGCCGGCGATCGACTTGGTCGCCAGCGCCGAGACCATCTCGGACGGCGCCAGCACGATGAGGTTAACTTCATTTGGCTTGAGCGCGGCGCCGCGCGCGCGGGTGACCACGCTCAGCTTGTTCGCGGTCAGGATCTTCTGCAGCAGGATGTTGTGGATCGAGTACCAGAACGGGATCGCGATCGTCTTGCCGCCGAGGTCGGCCACCGAGTTGATCTCGTTCTGCACCGTCAGGGCGGAGCCGTTGATGTGGTTCCAGGCCACCACCTTGGCCGGGAATTTCGAACCGTAGCGCACCCACAGGGTCGCCGGCGACAGCAGGTGGATCACGTTGACCTGGCCGGCCACGAAGGCCTCGACGATCTGGGCCCAGCTGCGGAACAGGCGCGGCGTCTCGACCTTCAGGCCTTGTTGCTCGAACAGCTTGCGGCCGTGCGCCACCAGCAGCGGGGCGGCGTCGGTGATCGGCAGGTAGCCGATTTTCACCGGCTGGTCGTCGCCCTTGAAGTTCTGCGCCATCGCGTCGCCCGCGAACAGCAGCGGCGACGCCGCCGCGGCGCCGGTCAGGGCCGACATGCGCAGGAAGTCGCGCCGGGTCATGCCGCAATCGCAGTCGGAAGAAGCGCAGATGTGGATCGGGTTGCTCATGGGTTTTCCTTGTTGTTCGTGTTCGTGGTTCGCGCCGCGGCGTTCAGGCGCCTTCGCGCAGCGCCTTGATGATGTCCAGCCGCAGCCCGACCACGCCGTCGGCGTGTTCGTGGCGCGGCCGCGGCAGGTCGACCTTCCACTCGCGCACGATGCGTCCGGGCTGGCCGGCCATCAGCAGGATGCGGTCGGCGACCAGGATCGCCTCGTCGATATCGTGGGTCACCAGCAGGGCGGCGGTATGCCAGCGGTGCACCAGGTCGACCAGCAGGGCCTGCATCTCGGCGCGCGTGATCGCGTCCAGGGCCGAGAACGGCTCGTCGGCGAACAATAGCTCGGGCTGGCGCGCGAGGGCGCGCGCCAGCGCCACGCGCTGGGCCTGGCCGCCGGACAGCTGGGCCGGATAGGCATGCGCGCGCGCCGCCAGGCCGACCGCCTCGATGGCGTCGACCACCCGCTGCTTGCGCGCGTCGCGGGAGATCGCCGGCTGGCGCGCGAAGTCCAGGCCGAAGCCCACATTGCCTTCGACGCTCAGCCAGGGCAGCAGGCTCGGTTGCTGGAACACCAGCGCCGCGCGCGGATGCGGGGCCAGGAGCGGTTCGCCCAAAAAGCTGACCTGTCCGGCCTGGGCCGGGCTGAGGCCGGCCAGGCCGCGCAGCAGGGTCGATTTGCCGCAGCCGCTGCCGCCCAGCAGGCACACGATCTCGCGCCTGTCGATGGTGAGAGAGATATTGTCGACCACGGTCTTGCCGCCGTAGCCGATGCGCAGGCCGGAGGCCGACAGCGCGGTCGCGCCTGGTTCGAGCACGGGCGCCGTCATGCCGCGGCGTGCTTCGCGAGTTCGACCTGCAGCTGGGTCAGGCTCGGGGTGACGATCGGGATGAAGGCTGATTCGCGCCAGCGGCGCGCGAAGCTGCGGTCGCGGTCGACCAGGTAGGCGCGGCCGCCGCTGGCTTGCAGCTCGAGCATCACGGCTTGCTGGACGCTTTCGGCCAGCGCGATGCGCAGCCTGAACATCGGCGCCGCGGCGGTCTTGAAGCGGCCGTCGGCCACGCCATCCTTCAGCTGCGTGACCAGGTCTTCCAATGCCACCTGCTGGCCCACGATACGCTCGAGCAGGGGGCCGCGCATGGCGGTCGACAGGCTGTGCGCCGCGCGCAGGCTGGCGCGCGCCAGGCCGATCGACAGGCCGCACTGCAGGCCCAGGAAGGACGGACGCACGCCCGGCAGCCAGGCGCGCGCGTTCGGATGCAGCACTTCGCCTTCGCCGATCTGCACGCCCTCGATCTTGACGGCGGCGGTATTGCTGCCGCGCAGGGCCATCAGTTCGAGGTCGGGGCTGCGCGTGACGCCGGCGCCGTCGCTGACGAAGGCGACCACCGCGGGCGGCAGCTCGCCGGCGGAGTTGACGGCGGCGGCGGCGATGAAGCCTTCCTTGCGCAGGTTGGTGATCCAGGCCAGCGAACCGTCGAGCTGCCAGCCTTGTTCGTTGGGGGTGGCCGTGATCTGCAGCGACTCGATCCCGGACAGGAATTTCATCGCGTTTGACAGGCCGGTCGCGCCGGCGAATTCGCCGCGCATCAGCGGGCCGATCCAGCGTGCGCGCATGGCCTCGTTCGGGCTTTGCAGCAGGTACTCGATGAAGGTGCGCTGGCCCCAGAACACGAAGGCCGCGGTGACCGAATATTCGGCCACGGCGGCGATGGCGTCGATCGCATCGATCGTGGCGCCGCCGCTGCCGCCCAGTTCCTGCGGTACGCCCACGGCGAACAGGCCGGCGCCGGCCAGGCGCGGCACGACTTCGCTCGCCAGCTCGGGCGTGCTGTCGAGCTGGTCGGCGTTGGCCTGCAGCCAGTCAGTCAGCTCCGCGGGCAGAGTCACGGCAGAGCGTGTCGTTTGTTCGCCGACCGACATCAGATGGCTCCGCTGGCGAAGGGCTGCAGCTGCGGGTTGATCGCGCTGCCGGCCAGGGTGTTGGCGAAGTTGCACAGGGTGGCCAGGCTGATGCCCAGCACGACTTCCAGCGCCTGCTGGTCGTTGTAGCCGGCGGCCTTGAAGGCGGCCAGGGCGTCGTCGCTCACGCCGCCGCGGGTGGCGATGACGGCTTCCGAGAAGCGGCGCACGGCGTCGAGCCTGGCGTCGCCGGTATCCTGGCCTTGCTGCATGGCGCGGACGGTCTCGACCGGCAGCTGGGCTTTCTTGAGGGCGATGGCGGTGTGGCCGGCGATGCAGAAGTCGCAGCCGTGGATGCGGGCGGCGGTGATCTGCACCACTTCGCGTTCCGGCAGGGTGAGGCTGGTCTCGGCATTGATGCCGGACACCGTCATATAGGTCTGCAGCGCTTGCGGCGAATTGGCCAGCACGCCGATCAGGTTCGGCAGGAAGCCGTTGTTGGCGACGGCCTTGTCCACGAAAGGACGGCTGCCTTCAGGCGCGGTTTCTTGGGTATGCAGGGTCAGGCGGGACATGGCGGATCTCTCTATCAAAGCGTTGGGTCCGTTATTTTAGCGGCGATTGAAAAACACGTTTGGACACGCCCGTCCTTGTTTTCTGCTCGATCGTCCGAATCGGCCCGGCATCCGGTGTCTTGACGTGGATGTGCCGGCCGCGCCGGAAGGTGCCCGGATGCTCGCCCATCACCTTGTGGAAGGCGCGCGAAAAGGCGGCGTACGAGCTGTAGCCGACGTGGCCGGCGGTGCGCTCGACCGTCTCGCCGCCGTGCAGGCGCTGGGCCGCGATCTTCATGCGCAGCAGCAACAGGAACTGCGCCGGCGCCTGGCCGCTGGCCTCGCTGAAGTGTTTATAGAAGCTCGAACGCGACATATGGGCCGCGCGCGCCATGTTCTCGGTCGACCAGTCCTGGCCGGGCTCCTGCATCATGCGGTCGAGCAGGGGCGAGAACTCGGGCCGGCTGGCCACGGCCAGCAGGCCGGTGGCGATGTCCTGCTGGCGCGCCACGTGGCGAATGACATAGAAGAACATCAGCTCGGCCAGGCGCGCCACCAGCGGCGACGGCGCGTCGGGGTCGCGCGGCGGCTCCAGCAGGATCAGTTCGAACAGCGCGTTCAGGGCCTGCAGCGACGGGTCGTCGGCGCGCAGCACCAGGCTGTCCGGGAAGGAATCGGCGATCAGCGTGCTGAGCGCACTGCGAAAGTGGAAGAAGCCGCAGGCGAGGGCGGTGGCGTCCGGCGCCGCCTGGCCGAGCTGCTGCATCGGCATGCCGGAACGGGCGCTGGCCGGGTCGGGATCGGGACTCAGGAAGTGCGGCGTGTCGCGCAGCAGGAACACGCCGTCGCGCGCGCCCAGGCGCACCGGCGCGCGGCCCGCGACGTGCAGGTAGCACTCGCCATGCAGCACCAGGTGAAAGCTGCCCAGGCCGCGACCGGCGGTGGACGCCTGCCAGCGGCCGCAGTACTGGCCGAGGTGAAAGACCGTCGCTTCGAGCTGCACGCTGTCGATCAGCCAGTGCACCAGGCGGTCGGCATTGTCGGTGGCTGCGTGGGTGTCGGAAGTAGAGGCGGAATGATTCACTCAGCCATTATCGACGGCGCCCGTCCAGGGGCCTACGAACAAAAGCTGATATGCAAATAAGAAAAACGTCTTAGAAGTACACCGTCACGCGACGGGCGTCGGGGTCGGCGCTGCGTTGCGAAGGCGCGCCCTGGGCGTCGAGCAGGTAGGGCGTGCTCGGGCTGGCGCAGGCGACGTCGACCGCGCCGGTGACACGCACCGAGCAGGTGGCGACGATCTCGAAGCGCGCTTCGAAGCTGGCCGATGCGATGCGCGCGTCCGCCACGGCCGGCAGGGCCAGGGTGACGGCGGCCAGGCTGGCCGCGAGAAGACGGGATGCGCGCAACATGATGAACAAAGCCGAACATTACCGGATAAATATGCGATGAATTCATCATAGCGGCTTTACTGGCGGCTTGCGCGCGGTGCTGTCGGAATCGGTCAGCTCGTCGCCGCAGGCGGTTTTTTGGTTTTGCGGGATTGCCGGGGCGCCCGACCGTGATGGGCAGACCCAGGGGTGTCCCTGAGTCTCATTGCGTTGTCAGAATTGTTCGGATTTGCAGAATCGACGGAAGAATTAGAGAGTTGTCTCTAAAAGAAACTTCTGTTTCTTTACGTCAACATCATGGCGCGATTCAGGCGAGCAGGCTGCGCACCGCGTCGAGCAATTCCAGCGGACTGAACGGCTTGACCACGTACAGGTCGGCCCCGGCCGCCATGCCGGCCGCGATATCGCTTTGCTGGCCGCAGGCCGACAACAGGATGACCTTGGTTGCCGCATGGCGCGGATCGCGCCGCAGCTCGGCGCACACGTCGAGGCCGCTGGCGCCGGGGCCGAGCCAGATGTCGAGCACGACCAGGTCGGGACCTTCGTCGGCGAGCCGGGCCAGGGCCTGCTCGGCATTGGCCGCTTCGACGATGCGTCCGAGGGATTGCAGGGTGAGCGAGATCAGCAGGCGCAGCTCGTCCTGGTCGTCGACGACGAGAATCGTCCTGCTCATGGTCTTGTTCGCGCCGCGAAGGGCGGCGGGGTGGTTGCTTGCAGCGACGGGAATGCGGACATGACAGCTCCCTGACAGGCCGGACGCGCGCCGCGCCGGTGGGTCAGCATAGCAGCTTACGCGCGCACCAGGCCGTTCTCGACGGCGCCGCGCAGTTCGCCGAACGGCACCGGCTTGGGAAACACCGGGATGTCGGCGGGCAGGCCCATGGCCTTGATCGTCGCACGGTCCAGGCCGCTGACGACGATCATGTTCATGCCGGCCGTGCCGCTGTCTTCGCGCAGGGTGCGGATCATGCGGAAGCCGTCCATGCCCGGCATGTTCAGGTCGCTCACCAGGAGGTCGGGGCGCTGCTCGCCGATGCGGATCAGGGCTTCGAAGCCGTTGTTCGCCTTGACCACTTCGAGGTCCAGGCCCCAGCCCGCCATCTCGAGTTCGTACAGGCGCAGCATCAGGGGATCGTCGTCGACCACCAGCACGCGCGGCTTGCCCGGCGCCGGCGCGCTGGCCGGCGCCGGCGGGGCGCCGATGGCGATGCGGCGGCCGTCGACCAGGCGGTTCACCGATTCCACCGTGATGCGGCGATGGCCGCCGGCAGTGCGCCAGGCCTGCAGCGTGCCGTTTTCCACCCACAGCTGCACCGTGCGGTGCGAGACGCCCAGGGTGGCCGCGGCCTCCTTGGTCGAGCAATAGTCCGCGGCATTGTAGGTCGCTGCCGGCTGCAGGTCGGTTGGGGTGTTCATATTTTCCGATATTACGTTTTTAGTTTCCCAAAGTCAAAATAGTTAACTGTGGATAGTGCGTAGTGCGCAACATTTGTAAGCATCTGCATGCCGGGCGCGCGCAGGCGTGGGTCATCCGCGCGGCGCTTCTGCTAAGGTGGCAAGTCGCTGCTGGTCAGCGTCGGCGACGGCGCAGCGCTGTTGCAGGCCCTGTACCGGACCGCGCCGGCCGGGGCCGCGCGTGGGAATGCACTGAAAAGCGCGATCCTCGCCAATGACTGGATGCCCATACAGCAGTCGGTCGACCTCAACAGTTGTTTCTTTACGTCAATATTTTTCTTCTATTTGACGTTGCTCAAACGTAAACATCGTCTTTACAACTCAGGCCTTTCCTTCACTCCTACGGCTAAGTCCCTAATTTTACGGGACATTTTGTTGCGTTGTGTGCGCTGCACCTGCGCCTAAGTCCTTGGTTTCATTGGAAAAAGTCGATTTCGTCAATCGTGAATTCGCTTGACCGTCAACATTGCTTCCACTAAAGTGGGAAACGGTGTGAAAAAGTGTCGATTTGTGGGAGGGTTGTGGGGTAATTCCTTCGGCTCCCGGCGCCCGACAAACATCGGCAAATAACTCTCCAAAGCTAGGTAAATACGTGTTCCAGGGCGCGTCCGCGATCAATCTCGATGCAAAAGGCCGAATGTCGATTCCGGCCAAGCACCGTGACGCCCTTACGCTTCAGTGCGAGGGCCGCATGACCTTGACCAAACACCCCCATGGTTGCCTCCTCTTTTTCCCGCGCCCGGTATGGGAAGAGCACCGCAAACAGATCGCTGCCTGGCCCATGTCGGCCCGCGCGTGGCAGCGCATTTTCCTCGGCAACGCCGTCGATGTCGAGCTCGACAGCGCCGGCCGCGTGCTGATCTCGCCCGAACTGCGTGCCGCGGTCGGGCTCGAGAAGGAAGTGATGATGCTCGGCATGGGCACCCACTTCGAAATCTGGAATGCCGCCAAGCTGGCCGAGGACGAGGCCGAGGCCGTCGCCGGTGGCATGCCCGATGTTCTTTCCAATTTCTCTTTCTGAGGCGCCGATGACGGATTCCTTGACGGTGCCTATGTACCAGCATCGAACGGTGCTGCTTGACGAAGCGGTCGATGCGCTCAACCTCGCGGGCGCACGCGCTGACGGCATCTATATAGATGGCACTTTCGGACGGGGCGGTCACAGCCGCCTGTTGTTGTCGCGCCTGGGCCCGCAAGGGCGCCTGATCGCGTTCGACAAGGATCCGCAAGCGATTGCCACAGCATCACACATCGACGATCCGCGCTTCGCGATCGTCCACGACAGCTTTGCAACGATGCACGACGCGCTGGCCGCGCGCGGCATCCCCCGGGTCGACGGCATCCTGCTCGACCTGGGCATCTCGTCGCCCCAGGTGGACGACGCCAGCCGCGGCTTCAGCTTCCGCAACGATGGCCCGCTCGACATGCGCATGGACACCACGCGCGGCATGTCGGCGGCCGAGTGGATAGCGAGCGCGGAGCAACTTCAATTGGAAAAGGTGATACGCGATTATGGAGAAGAGCGGTATGCTTTTCAGATTGCAAAGGCGATTGTTGCTCGCCGCGCAGTCGAACCGATTTCAGGCACACGACAGCTTGCCGCAATCGTGGCAAGCGCGGTCAAGGGCCGCGAAAAAGGCAAGGACCCGGCAACCAGGACCTTTCAGGCTATCCGGATTTTCATCAATAAGGAGCTTGAGGACCTCGAGGCAGGACTGACGGCCGCCTACGGCATGCTGGCGCCGGGCGCGCGCATGTCCGTGATTTCCTTCCACTCGCTGGAAGACCGCATGGTCAAGCAGTTCCTCGCCTCCAAGGCCAAGGTCGAACAACCCGACCGCCGCCTGCCGATCCGCGCCGTCGACCTGCCGCAGCCCGAGATGCGGCTGATCGACAAGATCAAGCCGAGCGACACCGAGGTGCAGGAGAACCCGCGCGCCCGCTCGGCGGTGCTGCGCGTGGCCGAACGCCTGGGGACGGCTGCATGAGCGTCAAGCTGAACGTCTTGCTCACCGCCTTGCTGGTGGGCTGCGCGCTATCGGTCGTCAACGCCCGCTACCAGGCGCGCCACCTGCTCATCGAGCTCGAGCGCCTGCAGCAGCACGCGCGCCAGCTCGACATCGACTGGGACCAGCTCCAGCTCGACCAGTCGCGCCTGGCCAAGAACGAGCGCATCGAGCAGATCGCCCGTTCGCAGCTCGAGATGGCGCCATTGAGCCCGGCCCGGACCCAGTACCTGACCGAGGGCGCCCCATGATGCGTGGCGCCGCGAAGAACAGCAATGCGCGGGTGGCCGCATCGAAGGGCGTGGCCTTTTCGAAGAGCCCGGTGCTGGCGGTGCGCCTGCCCGACTGGCGTTCGCGCCTGGTGCTGTTCGTCCTGTTCGCGGCCTTCGCCGCCTTGGCCGTGCGCGCGGTCTGGCTGCAGGGCGTGTCGAACCAGTTCCTGCAAAAGCAGGGCAAGAGCCGCTACGAGCGCACGCTCGAGCTGCCGGCCACGCGCGGCCGCATCCTCGACCGCAACGGCGCGGTGCTGGCCACCTCGCTGCCGGTGCGCGCGATCTGGGGCATTCCCGAAGACGTGCTGCAGGCGCCGCCGGAAAAGCTGCGCGCCCTGGCGAACCTGCTCGAGATGCCGGAATCCGAGCTGCGCAAGAAGCTCGACTCCGACCGCAGCTTCGTCTATCTGAAGCGCCAGGTCGAGATGCCGATCGTCGACCAGATCCTGGCGCTCAAGATCGACGGCATCGACACGCGCAAGGAATACAAGCGCTTCTATCCGCAGGGCGAAGTGATGACCCACCTGGTGGGCTTCACCAACGTCGAGGACAAGGGCCAGGAAGGGATGGAGCTGCAGCACCAGAAGACCCTGATGGGCGTGCCGGGCAGCCGCCGCGTGATCAAGGACCGCCTCGGCCACATCGCCGAAGACCTGGGCATGTTCCGCGAGCCGCACCAGGGCCGCGACCTGACCCTGTCGGTCGACAGCAAGCTGCAGTACATCGCCTTCACCAGCATCAAGAACGCGGTCGAGAAGTTCCAGGCCAAGGCCGGCGCCGCCGTGGTGCTCGACGTGCAAACGGGCGAAGTGCTGGCCCTGGCCAACTACCCGACCTATAACCCGAACGACCGCTCCAAGCTGACCGGCGAGCAGCTGCGCAACCGCGTCATCACCGACACCTTCGAGCCGGGTTCGACGATCAAGCCGCTCACCGTGGCGCTCGGCCTGGAAACCGGCCGTATCACGCCCGACACCGTGTTCGACAACAATCCGGGCTATATGATGGTGACCGGTCGCCGCATCCGCGACTTCCACAACTATGGCGTGCAGACCGTCAGCGGCATCATCCAGAAATCGTCGAACCTCGGCGTGGTCAAGATCGCCCAGATGATCCCGCAGCAGGAGATGTGGGAGCTGTACACCAAGGTCGGCTACGGCCAGGCGCCGCGCTTCGGCTTCCCTGGCGCCGCCGCCGGCCGCGTGCGGCCCTACAAGACCTGGAAGCCGGTGGAGTACGCCAACATGGCCTTCGGCCACGGCCTGTCGGTGTCGCTGCTGCAGATGGCGCGCTCCTACATGATCTTCGCCCGCAACGGCGACATCATCCCGCTGTCGTTCGTGAAGGTGGACGAGCAGCCGGTGGGCCAGCAGGTGATCTCGGCCAAGACCGCGGCCCAGGTGCGCACCATGCTCGAATCGGTGGTCGGCCCGGGCGGCACCGCCTCGCGCGCCCAGGTCGCCGGCTACCGCATCGGCGGCAAGACCGGCACCGCCGAGAAGATCGTCAACGGCCGCTACTCGCGCACCAACAATATCGGCTACTTCGCCGGCATCGGGCCGATGTCGAAGCCGCGCTTCATCATCGCGGTGATGGTCGACGATCCGAGCGGTCCATTCCGCACCGGCGGCTTCGTCGCCGCGCCGACCGCCGCGGACCTGTTTTCCAATGCGCTGCGGGCCGCCAACGTGCCGCCCGATTCATCGATCACGGACATCATCATTCCGGAAGTTCCTCTAGAGGAGAGCATGTGATGGCCCCGAGCCTGCACGACACCATCGAATGGATTCGCGCCGCCGCCCAAGGCGGCCGTCTCGTTTCCGACTCGCGCCGCGTCAAGCCCGGCGACGTGTTCTTCGCCTATCCGGGCGAAGCCGCCGACGGTCGTCGCTACATCGAAGCCGCCATCGAAGCCGGCGCCGCCGCCGTGGTCTTCGAGGCCGCCGGTTTCGCCTGGAATTTCGATACTGCATTGCCCCATCTTGCCGTGAACGACCTGAAAAAGAACGCCGGCCCGATCGCGCACGCGGTGCTGGACTATCCGGACCGCGCCATGTTCACCGTGGCCGTCACCGGCACCAACGGCAAGACCTCGTGCGCGCTGTGGACCGCGCAAACCCTGGCGCGCCTGGGCGAAGCCGCCGCCGTGATCGGCACGCTGGGCGTGGGCCTGATCAAGGGCAAGGCCGCGACTGAACCGCAGTTCGACGTCACCGGCTACACCACGCCGGACGCGGTGCTGCTGGCCTCGACGCTGGCCGACCTGAAACAAGCGGGCGCCAGCGCGCTGGCCATCGAAGCCTCGTCGATCGGCCTGGTGCAGGAGCGCACCGCCGGCATGCACGTCGACGTCGCGATCTTCACCAACCTGACGCGCGACCATCTCGACTTCCACGGCGACATGGAAAGCTACGAGGCGGCCAAGGTCAGGCTGTTCGAATGGGATGGCCTGAAACACGCGGTGGTCAACCTCGACGACCAGGCCGGGCAGCGCCTGGTGGCGCACCTGCGCGCGAAGTTCCCTGCGCTGGCCGTCACCGGCTACACGCTCGCCGCCGCGCAAGCTCCCGAAGGCGTGGCCGTGCTGCGCGCCGGCGGCATGCGCAGCAAGAACGCCGGCACCGAGTTCCAGGTGGAGACCGCGCAAGGCAATGCGACCGTGCGCACCCAGTTGGTGGGCAACTACAACGTCAGCAATACGCTGGCGGTGCTGGGCGCGCTGCTGGCGAAAGGCGTGGCGCTCAAGTCCGCGGTCGATGCGATCGAGACCCTGGTCCCGGCGCCGGGCCGCATGCAGCAGATGGGCGGGTCGGACGCGCCGATGGTCGTGATCGACTACGCGCACACGCCGGACGCGCTGGAAAAAACCCTCGACGCGCTGCGCCAGGTGGCGCTCGATCGCGGCGGCCAGCTGTGGTGCGTGTTCGGCTGCGGCGGCGACCGCGATCCGGGCAAGCGCCCGCAGATGGGCCGCATCGCGCAGGGCGCCGACCAGGTGCTGGTCACCAGCGATAATCCGCGCAGCGAAGAGCCGGCGAGCATCATCGCCCAGATCGTGGCCGGCATGGACACCTCGCAGGCCGCGCGCGTGCAGACGGTCGAAGACCGCGCGGCCGCCATCCTGCTGGCGGTAAAGCAGGCCGCCAAGCAGGACGTGATCCTGCTGGCAGGGAAGGGCCATGAGCCCTATCAGGAAATCAAGGGTCGCAAGATGCCGTTCTCGGATGCGGACCACGCTTCGCTGGCATTGACGGCGCGGCTAACCATGTTGAGGACGCATTGATGCGCGGATCGTTGCAACAGCTGGCCGACGCCATCCCGGGCGCGCGCCTGGTCGGGCCGGATGCGTCCTTCGAGGGCGTATCGACCGACAGCCGCAAGGTGGGAGCGGGCGCGCTGTTCGTCGCGCTGGTCGGCGAGACCTTCGATGCCCATGACTTCCTGGACCAGGTCGCGGGGCAGGGCGTGGCGGCGGTCGTCGTGTCGCGCCTGCCGCAAGGCTGGACCCTGCCCGCGATCGTGGTGCCGGACACGCTGGTGGCGCTGGGGCGCATCGCCCACGCCTGGCGCGCGCAGTTCGACATCCCGGTCATCGGCGTCACCGGCAGCAACGGCAAGACGACGGTCAAGGAAATGATCGCCTCCATCCTGGCGGCGGCCGTCGGCGAGGACGCGCGCCTGGCGACCCAGGGCAACCTGAACAACGAGATCGGCGTGCCGCTGACCCTGTTCCGTCTCGACGCTTCGCACCGCGCCGCGGTGGTGGAGCTGGGCATGAACCATCCGGGCGAGATCGGCCGCCTGAGCGCGATCGCGACGCCGACCGTGGGCCTGGTGAACAACGCCCAGCGCGAGCACCAGGAATTCATGCACACCGTGGAAGCGGTGGCGCGCGAGAACGGTTCGGTGCTGCAGGCGTTGGCAGCGGACGGCGTGGCCGTGTTCCCGGGCGACGATACCTACACCGACCTGTGGCGCGGCCTGGCTGGCTGCAAGGCGCTGACCTTCGGCCTGTCGGAGGCCTGCGACGTGCGCGCGACCCATGCCGCCGGCGATTTCGGCAGCGAGCTGCACGTCCTGGCGCCCGGTGCGCAGTTCGGCATCAAGCTGGCCGCGGCCGGCGAACACAATGTGCGCAATGCGCTGGCCGCAGTCGCCTGCGCGCTCGGCGCCGGCGTCGACCAGGCGGCCATCGTGCGCGGCCTGGAGGCATTCGCCCCGGTCGGCGGCC
Source organism: Massilia timonae CCUG 45783 (assembly GCF_000315425.1). Taxonomy (GTDB): domain Bacteria; phylum Pseudomonadota; class Gammaproteobacteria; order Burkholderiales; family Burkholderiaceae_D; genus Telluria; species Telluria timonae. The sequence goes on from NZ_JH992924.1 coordinate 320,799, forward strand.
GCCTGCAGCGCAAGCAGGCCGGCAACGGCGCGACCGTCATCGACGACACCTATAACGCGAACCCCGATTCGATGCGGGCCGCGATCGACGTGCTGGCCGCCTGTCCGGCGCCGCGCATCCTGGTCGTGGGCGACATGGGCGAAGTCGGCGCGCAAGGAAAAGAGTTTCACGAAGAAATCGGCGCCTACGCAGCTTCGCGTGGCATCGAGACCGTGCTCGCGACAGGCGAGCTGGCGCGCCACCTGGTCGCGTCGGGAGCACGACATTACGAGCAGTTCGACGAATTATTGGCAGCACTGGATGAAAAACTGGGCGGCAATACCAAAGCGACTGTGCTGGTGAAGGGCTCGCGCTTCATGAAGATGGAGCGCGTGGTCCAGCACCTGACCGGATCAACCACCATTGGCAAGGGCGCCCACTAATATGCTTCTCTGGCTCGCACAATACTTCCAGGACTATATCGGTCCGCTGCGCGTGTTCAACTACATCACCTTCCGCGCGGTGTTCGCCACCATCACCGCCATCACGATCGGCCTGGTCGCAGGCCCGATCGTCATCCGCAAGCTGACCGAACTGAAGGTCGGCCAGGCGGTGCGCACCTATGGCCCGCAAAGCCACCTGACCAAGCACGGCACCCCGACCATGGGCGGCGTGCTGGTGCTGATCGCGATCGGCGTCTCGACCCTGCTGTGGTGCGACCTGTCGAACCGCCTGATCTGGCCGGTGCTGGTGGTGACCTTCGGCTTCGGCGCCGTCGGCTGGGTCGACGACTACCGCAAGGTCGTCTACAAGGACCCGGAAGGCATGCGCTCGGGCGAAAAATACTTCTGGATGTCGCTGATCGGCATCGCCTCGGCCCTGTACCTCGCGTTCTCGGTCTCGGCCGCCAATCCGTGGGAAGTGGCGCAGCTGTTCTACGCCTGGGTGCAGTCCGGCTTCTCGATGGACCTGCCGCCGAAGGCCGACCTGATCGTCCCCTTCTTCAAGACCATCAGCTATCCGCTGGGCGTGTGGGGCTTCATCGCGCTGACCTATTGCGTGATCGTGGGCGCCTCGAACGCGGTGAACTTCACCGACGGCCTCGATGGCCTGGCCATCATGCCGACCGTGATGGTGGGCGGCGCGCTGGGCCTGTTCGCCTACCTCACCGGCAGCGTGACCTATTCGAAATACCTTCTGATCCCGTACATCCCGGGCGCGGGCGAGCTCCTGATCTTCTGCGGCGCGATGGCCGGCGCGGGCCTGGCCTTCCTGTGGTTTAACGCGCACCCGGCCCAGATGTTCATGGGCGACGTCGGCGCGCTGGCGCTGGGCGGCGCGCTGGGCACCATCGCCGTCATCGTGCGCCAGGAAATCGTGCTGTTCATCATGGGCGGCATCTTCGTGGCCGAGACCCTGTCGGTGATCATCCAGGTCAGCTGGTTCAAATATACGAAGAAGCGCTACGGCACCGGACGCCGCGTGTTCCTGATGGCGCCGCTGCACCACCATTTCGAACAAAAGGGCTGGAAGGAGACCAAGGTCGTGGTCCGCTTCTGGATCGTGACCATGGTGCTGATCCTGGTCGGCCTGTCGACGTTGAAACTGCGCTGAAATGAACTACGACGGCAAACACGCATTGGTGCTGGGCCTGGGCGAATCCGGGCTGGCGATGGCGCTCTGGCTGGCGCGGGCCGGCGCACGCGTGCGCGCGGCCGATACGCGCGATGCACCCCAGCGCCTGGAAGCGCTGCGCGCCGCGGCGCCTGACGCCGAATTCATCGCGGGCGATTTCAATGTCGCGCTGCTCGACGGCGTCGACTTCGTCGCCGTCAGCCCGGGCCTGGCGCCGCATCGCGAACTGGCCGAGATCGTGCCCGCCGCCGCCGAGCGCCGCATTCCGGTGTGGGGCGAGATCGAGCTGTTCGCGCAGGCGCTGGCGCACCTGCGCGAGACGAGCGGCTACACGCCAAAGGTCATCGCCATTACCGGCACCAACGGCAAGACCACGGTGACCAGCCTGACCGGCCTGCTGTGCCGCCGCGCGGGCCTCAGCACGCGCGTGGCCGGCAACATCAGCCCGGCCGCGCTGGACGTGCTGCGCGAAACGATCGATGCGAATGACCTGCCGCAGGCCTGGGTGCTGGAACTGTCCAGCTTCCAGCTGCACACCACCTTCAGCCTGCAGGCCGACGCCGCGACGGTGCTGAACCTGAGCCAGGACCACCTGGACTGGCACGGCAGCATGGACGCCTATGCGGCCGACAAGGCGCGCATCTTCGGCGCGGCTACCATCCGCGTGCTCAATCGCGACGATGCGCGCGTGATGCGCATGGCGGCGGTCGACACCCCGGCTTATACCTTCGGCACCGATGAGCCGGTCGAGGCCGACAGCTTCGGCCTGCTCGAAGAGCGCGGCGTGCTGTGGCTGGCCAATGCGGTCGCGGGCGAGGAAGTCGAAAAGAAGCGCAAGAAAAACGAGGCGCCGGAGCCGGTCGAGGCCATCGTCAACCGCCTGATGCCGGCCGATGCCTTGAAAATCCGCGGCCTGCACAATGCCTCGAACGCGCTGGCCGCGCTGGCCCTGTGCCGCGCCTGCGGCCTGCCGCTGGCGCCGCTGCTGCATGGCTTGCGCGAATACGCGGGCGAGCCGCATCGCGTGGAACTGGTCGCCACCATCGACGGCGTCGATTACTACGACGACAGCAAGGGCACCAATGTCGGCGCCACCGTGGCTGCCCTGACCGGCCTGGGCAAGGCCTTCACCGGCGCCGACCAGCAGATCCTCCTGATCGCCGGCGGCGACGGCAAGGGCCAGGACTTCGCGCCGCTGGCGCAACCGGTCGCCGATCACGTGCGCGCCGTGCTGCTGATCGGCCGCGATGCGCCCGCGGTACGCGCCGCGGTCGAGCCGACCGGCGTGCCGGCCTTCGACCTGGATGACCTGCCGCAGGCGGTGCGCCGCGCCGCGGGCCTGGCGCGTCCCGGTGACGCCGTGCTGCTGTCGCCGGCCTGCGCCAGCCTCGACATGTTCACCAATTACGCGCACCGCGCCCAGGTGTTCGTCGACACGGTGCGCGAGATCGCGCTGGACAAGGGACAGGAGATCTGATGGCCTTCCAGATTCCGTTCAAGTTCTCCGGAACCGCCTCCGACGCCACGGTCGACGGCCGCAGCAAGCCGTCGAAGATGATGGACTACGACCAGCCGCTGGTCTGGGTCACGCTGCTGCTGATGCTGCTCGGGATGGTGATGGTGTACTCGGCCTCGATCGCCTTGCCCGATTCGCCCAAGTTCCGCTACCTGGAAGACCGCAACGAATACTTCCTGTACCGCCAGGCGATCTACATCATCGTCTCGATGGTTGCGGCCGCGGTGGTGTTCCGGGTGCCGATCGCGGTATGGCAAAAATACGCGCCGATGATGTTCATCGGCACCCTGGTGTTGCTGGTGCTGGTGCTGATCCCGGGCCTGGGCGTGTCGGTCAACGGCGCGCGGCGCTGGCTGTCGCTGAAGGTCTTCAACCTGCAGCCATCCGAGATCATGAAGATCGCGGTGGTGCTGTACGCGGCCGACTTCACGGTGCGCAAGCAGGAGTACATGCACAAGCTCACCAAGGGCTTCCTGCCGATGATGGTCGCGATCGGCCTGGTCGGCGCCTTGCTGCTGCTCGAGCCCGACCTCGGCGCCTTCGGCGTGATCGTCTGCATCGCCATGGGCATCCTGTTCCTGGGCGGGATCAATATCGTCTGGTTCGGCGGCATCGGCGCGCTGCTGGTGGTGATCTTCAGCGCGATCATCGCGCTGTCGCCGTTCCGGCGCGCGCGCATGTTCGCCTACCTCGATCCATGGGAAGAGGGCAATGCGCTGGACAAGGCTTATCAATTGACGCACTCGCTGATCGCCTTCGGGCGCGGCGAATTCTTCGGCGTGGGCCTGGGCGCCTCGGTCGAGAAGCTGCACTACCTGCCGGAAGCGCACACCGACTTCATCATGGCCGTGATCGGCGAAGAGCTGGGCCTGGTCGGCGTGCTGGTGGTGGTGGCGATGTTCTACTGGCTGGTCAAGCGCGCCTTCGACATCGGCCGCCAGGCGATCGCCCTCGACCAGACCTTCGCCGGCCTGGCCGCGAAGGGCATCGGCATCTGGATCGGCGTGCAGACCTTCATCAATATGGGCGTGAACCTGGGCCTGTTGCCGACCAAGGGCCTGACCCTGCCCCTGATGAGCTTTGGTGGTTCGGGCGTCATGTTCAACTGCATTGGCCTCGCGATCCTGCTGCGGATCGATTACGAGAACCGGGTGCGGATGCGCGGAGGCCGCACATGAAGGTCAGAAACACTAAGCGTTTGATGATCATGGCTGCAGGAACGGGCGGCCATATCTTCCCCGGCATCGCGATCGCGCAGACCATGCGCGCGCGCGGCTGGGAAGTGAGCTGGCTCGGCACCGCCCACGGCATGGAAACCGACCTGGTGCCCAAGGCCGGCATCCCGATGGACACCATCGACTTCGCCGGCCTGCGCGGCAAGGGCCTGGGCCACACCGTCAAGGGCGCCTTCAAGATGGCGGCGAGCTTCCTCACCTGCCGCCGCTATCTCGGCAGCCGTCGTCCCGACGTGGTGCTGGGCATGGGCGGCTACGTCACGGTTCCGGGCGGATTGACCGCGCGTTCGCGCGGCATTCCGCTGGCGCTGGTGAACGCCGACGCCGCGCTGCTGTTGTCGAACAAGACGCTGGCGCCGGTGGCGCAGCGTGTGCTGTTCGGCTTCCCGGCGGACTTCGGCAAGGCGGCCGACAAGGCGGTGGTCACCGGGAACCCGGTGCGCCAGCAGATCCTCGACCTGCCTCTGCCTTCCGCGCGCTTCGCCGGCCGCAGCGGTCCGCTGCGCGTGCTGGTGGTGGGCGGCAGCCTGGGGGCGAAAGTCCTGAACGACAGCGTGCCGGCGGCCCTGGCCCTGATCGACCCGGCCCTGCGCCCGATCGTGACCCACCAGTCGGGCAAGAAGAATATCGATGCGCTGCGCGCGTCTTATTTGCAGGCCGGTGTCAACGCAAACGTGGTCGACTTCATTGATGACATGGCCGCTGCCTACGCGAACGCCGACCTGGTGATCTGCCGCGCCGGCGCGATCACGGTGTCCGAGCTGACGGCGGCCGGCGTGGCCAGCGTGCTGGTGCCGTTCGTCGCCAGCACCACCAGCCACCAGCGCGACAACGCGGTGTGGATGGACAAGCAAGGCGCGGCGGTGCATCTGGCGCAGGGCGAACTCAATCCGCAGCGGCTGGCGAGCCTGCTGCAAGACACGACGCGCGAGCGTTGCCTGGCGATGGCGCAGGCGGCGCATGGCGTGGGCAAGCGCGACGCCAATGAGGCGATCGCGCGCGAACTCGAACAATTGGCAGGGCAGCTTTAATGAAACACAAGATCAAGAACATCCACTTCGTGGGCATCGGCGGCAGCGGCATGAGCGGCATCGCCGAGGTGCTGCACAATCTCGGCTATCAGGTGTCGGGCTCGGACCTGGGCAGCAATGCCGCTACCCAGCGCCTGGCCGGCCTGGGCGTGACCGTCCACCTCGGCCACCAGGCCGAGAACGTGAGCGGCGCCGACGTCGTCGTGACCTCGACCGCCGTCAACGAGGCGAATCCCGAAGTGGTCGCCGCGCGCGCCAACAAGACGCCCATCGTGCCGCGCGCGATCATGCTGGGCGAACTGATGCGCCTGAAGCGCGGCATCGCGATCGCCGGCACCCACGGCAAGACCACCACCACCAGCCTGGTGGCGTCGGTGCTGGCCGCCGGCGGACTCGATCCGACCTTCGTCATCGGCGGACGCCTGACGGCGGCCGGCGCCAACGCGGCCCTGGGCAGCGGCGAATACATCGTGGCCGAGGCCGACGAGTCGGATGCCTCGTTCCTGAACCTGTCGCCGATGATCGAAGTGATCACGAACATCGACGCCGACCACATGGACACCTACGAGCACGACTTCGAGAAGCTGAAGGCCGCGTTCGTGAACTTTACGCACCGCATGCCGTTCTACGGCCGCGTGATGCTGTGCATCGACGACCCGCACGTGCGCTCGATCCTGCCGCAGGTGACCAAGCCGGTCACCACCTATGGCTTCTGCGAGGAAGCCGAGGTGCGTGCGCTGGACGCCTATGCCGAAGGCACGCAGATGCATTTCACGGTGCGCCAGGAAGGCTATCCGGACACCAAGTTCGTGCTGAACCAGCCCGGCATGCACAATGTGCTCAATGCCTGCTCGGCGATCGCGATCGCGCGCGAGATCGGCATCGAGGACGCCGCCACCGCCCAGGGCCTGCTGGAATTCCGTGGCGTCGGCCGCCGCTTCACGCGCTATGGCGAAGTGGCGCTGCCCGCCGGCGGCAGCTTTACCCTGGTCGACGACTTCGGCCACCACCCGGTCGAGACCGAGGTGACGCTGGCCGCGGCGCGCGCCGCCTATCCGGGCCGGCGCCTGGTGCTGGCCTTCCAGCCGCACCGTTACAGCCGCACGCGCGACCTGTTCGAGGATTTCGTCAAGGTGCTGGCCACGCCCGATGTTCTGCTGCTGGCCGAGGTCTACCCGGCCGGCGAAGCGCCGATCGTGGCCGCCGACGGCCGCGCGCTGGCGCGCGCGCTGCGCACCTCGGGCAAGCTTGAGCCGATCTTCGTGGAGACGATCGCCGACATGCCGGCCGCCATCCTGAATGTGGCGCGCGACGGCGACGTCGTGCTGACCATGGGCGCCGGCTCGATCAGCGGCGTGCCGAACCAACTCACTAACGAATCTATCATCAATGCGAGGCCTGAACCGTGACCACCACCCCAACTCTTGACGCAGCGGCTTTCGGCAAGGTCGGCGTGCTGTTCGGCGGACGCTCCGCCGAACGCGAGATCTCGCTCATTTCCGGCGCCGGCGTCCTGGCGGCGCTGCAGGGCCGCGGCATCGACGCCCATGCCTTCGACCCCGGCACGCAAAGCCTGGCCGAGCTGGCCGCGCAACGATTCGATCGCGTGTTCATCGCGCTGCACGGCCGCTACGGCGAAGACGGCAGCCTGCAGGGCGCCCTCGAACTGCTGGGTATCCCTTACACCGGCAGCGGCGTGATGGCGTCCAGCGTTGGCATGGACAAGATCACCACCAAGAAGATCTGGCTGCAGGAGAGCGTGCCGACCCCGCGCTACGTGAGGATCGATGCGGATACCGACCTGGATGCGGTGGTGGCCGACCTGGGCCTGCCGCTGATCGTCAAGCCGCCGCTCGAAGGCTCGAGCATCGGCATCACCAAGGTCACGCAAGCCGACCAGCTGAAGGAGGCGGTGGCGCTGGTGACCAGCATGGACGAGTCGGTGCTGGCCGAGGAGTTCGTCACCGGCCGCGAGTTCACCGTGGCCGTGCTGGGCCATGGCGCCTCGGCGCGCGCGCTGCCGATCGTCGAGATCGTGGCGCCGGAAGGCAAGTACGACTACCAGAACAAGTACTTCACCGACGACACGCAATATCACTGCCCGGCGCCGCTCCCGGAGGAGCTGACCCACGAGATCCAGCGCCACGCGGTGAACGCCTACCGCGCCCTGGGCTGCGAGGGCTGGGGCCGGGTCGACGTGCTGGTGCGCGAAAGCGATATGCGTCCCTTCCTGCTGGAGGTGAACACCTCGCCCGGCATGACGACCCACTCGCTGGTGCCGATGGCGGCGCGCGCGGTCGGCATCGGCTACGAAGACCTGTGCGTCGAGATCCTGCGTTCGGCGCGGCTCAAGATGGGCCAGAAGGCAAAAGGATAAAAGCAGATGTGGCATGACGTCCGGGCCCTCAACGCGACCGCCAGTTTCCTGACGGCGGTGACGGTGCTCGCCGCCTTGATCTCGGGCGTGTGGTGGCTGTCGCAGCGCCCGATGTTCGCGCTCGGTTCGGTGACGGTGGAGAGCATGTACGGAATCGAGTTGAAGCACGTAAACGAACTCACCGTGCGCAACGGCGTGCTCGGCAAGATTCGCGGCAACTTCTTCACCGCCGACCTGGAACAGGTGCGCGCCACCTTCGAGACCGTGCCCTGGGTGCGCCGCGCCACCGTGCGCCGCGAGTGGCCCAATGCGCTGGTGGTCGAGGTCGAGGAGCACGAAGCGCTCGGCACCTGGGGCGAGGATGGCCGCCTGTTGTCGGTGAAGGGCGACGTGTTCACCGCCAACGTGGCCGAGACCGAGGATGAGCAGGCGCTGCCGGCCTTCGACGGTCCGGTCGGCAGCGAGAAGGAAGTGCTGGCCCGCTTCAACGAACTGCGCACGGCGTTCGCTCCCGTGCAGCTGGTGCCGCAGGAGCTGTCGCTGTCCAACCGGTATGCCTGGACCGTGAAGCTGGACAACGGCATGAGCGTCGCACTGGGACGCGAGCAGGATCGCAACACGCTCAAGAAGCGCGTGCAGCGCCTGGTCGGCGTCTATCCGCAGCTGGTCGCCCGGCTACAGGAAGGCCGTATCGACACGATCGACATGCGCTATCCGAACGGTCTGGCCCTGTCGTCGGCGGCGCTCACGGTGCCGGTGGATGCGACGAAGCCGGTCAAGGCGGCAAAGAAGCCCAAAGAGTCACCCAAACATGCAACACCCAATAAAACAACCAAGCAAATCTGAAGCAGGCGAACAGCAATGACAAAAGACGCGAAAAACCTGATCGTCGGCCTCGACATCGGCACCTCCAAAGTGGTGGCCGTGGTCGCCGAGGTGATGTCCGACGGACGCCACGAGGTGATCGGGCTGGGTCAGCACGAGTCGAAGGGATTGAAGAAGGGCGTGGTCGTCAACATCGAGGCCACGGTCGAATCGATCCAGCGCGCGCTCGAGGAAGCCGAGCTGATGGCGGATTGCAAGATCCGCAACGTCTACGCTGGCATCGCCGGCAGCCATATCCGCTCGTTCAATTCGAGCGGGATGGTGGCGATCAAGGACAAGGAAGTGACGGCCACCGACGTGGCGCGCGTGATCGAGACCGCCAAGGCGGTCAACATCCCGACCGACCAGCAACTGCTGCACACGGTGCCGCAGGAATTCATCGTCGACAACCAGGAAGACGTGCGCGAGCCGATCGGCATGAGCGGCATTCGACTGGAAGTGCGGGTGCACATCGTCACCGGTGCGGTGTCCGCGGTGCAAAATATTGTAAAGTGCGTGCGCCGTTGCGGGCTCGAGGTCTCGGACCTGATCCTGCAGCCGATGGCGTCCGCCGACGCGGTGCTGACGGTCGACGAAAAAGAACTGGGCGTGGTCCTGATCGACATCGGCGGCGGCACCACCGACATCGCGGTGTTTTCGGACGGCGCGATTCGCCACACGGCGGTCATTCCGATCGCCGGCGACCAGATCACCAGTGATATCGCAATGGCCCTGCGCACGCCGACCGGCGAGGCGGAGGACATCAAGATCCGCTACGGCGTGGCCAAGCAGGTATTGGCCGATCCGGGCGAGACACTCGAAGTGCCAGGTCTCGGCGACCGCGGCCCACGCGCATTGTCGCGCCAGGCCCTCGCAGCCGTGATCGAGCCCCGGGTGGAAGAACTGTTCGCCATGGTCCATCAGGCCGTGCGCGAATCCGGCTACGAAGGCGTGCTGTCCTCGGGCATCGTGCTGACGGGCGGCAGCTCGATCATGCCGGGCATGATCGAGATGGCGGAAGACATCTTCCTCAAGCCCGCGCGCCTCGGCACGCCCGACTATCGGGGCCAGCTGGCCGACGTGGTGCGCAGCCCGCGCTACGCGACAGTGCTCGGCCTGTTGCTCGAAGCGAAGAAGCAGTACCTGCGCGGACACATCGTCACGCGCCAGGACGGGTCGGTGAAGGCGGTCTGGCAGCGCATGAAGGAATGGATAGCCGGGAATTTCTAAACTCTAGTAACAAATTCAGTTGTAAAAATTCGTCACGGGTACAAGGTTTTTAAATACAATCGCAGTTACCGGTTTGAGGCAGCGAACCAGCAACGCCAAGGCCTCTTCCCTGGAACCGCATTTTGAAAATTAGGGAGTTCATCATGGAGTTCGATATGGTCGATAACGCAGCACTGGGAACCGTGATCAAGGTCGTTGGCGTCGGTGGCGCCGGCGGCAACGCGGTTCAGCACATGATCAATAAAGGTGTGTCCGGTGTCGAGTTCATCGCCGCAAACACGGACGCACAGGCCCTGGCGGTTTCCAGCGCCAACAACATCATCCAGATTGGCGATTCGGGCCTGGGCGCGGGGATGCGTCCCGAGGTCGGCCGCCAGTTGGCCGAGCAGTCGCGCTCGCGCATCGAGGATGCCCTGCGCGGCGCCCACATGGTCTTCATCGCCGCCGGCATGGGCGGCGGCACCGGCACCGGCGCCGCGCCGATCGTGGCTGAAGTGGCGAAGACCATGGGCGCCCTGACCGTGGCCGTGGTCTCCAAGCCGTTCTCCTACGAAGGCCAGAAGTGCATGGACGTGGCCGAGGAAGGCCTCGAAGAACTGACCAAGCATGTCGACTCCCTGATCGTCATCCTCAACGAAAAACTCGAAGACATCTACGAAGACGAATCGATGCTCGACTGGATGAAGCACGCCGACGATGTGCTCAACAACGCGGTGGCCGGCATTGCCGAGATCATCAACGTGCCGGGCCACATCAACGTCGACTTCAACGACGTCAAGACCATCATGGGCGAGCAGGGCAAGGCCATGATGGGCACCGCGACCGCCGCCGGCGTCGACCGCGCGCGCATCGCCGCCGAGCAGGCCGTGGCGTCGCCGCTGCTGGACGGCATCGACCTGTCGGGCGCCAAGGGCGTGCTGGTCAACGTGACCGCCAGCCGCGGCCTCAAAGGCAAGGAGATCAAGGAAGTCATGGCCGCCGTGCGCGCCTTCGCGGCGCCGGACGCCTCGATCGCCCAGGGCATCGCCTACGACGACGCGATGGGCGACGAAATCCGCGTGACCGTGGTCGCGACGGGCCTGGGCAAGAACAAGAAGTCGATCCAGCTGGTGCAACCGCAGCAGCAGCTGCGCACCGGCACCTACGACGCGCCGGTGATGCAGGGCGCCGCGGCCGTCGCCGGCGGCCTGACCGCGGGCAAGGCCAGCGCCGACGCCCTGGGCGGCATGAAGCAGCCGGCCGTGTGGCGCCGCGAGCAGGCGTCCGAGCAGGTGCAGGCGATGCAGCGCAACGGCGTCGAGACCTACGATATTCCGGCGTTCCTGCGCAAGCAGGCCGACTGATTCGGTCGCTCGTTCGCGATGAAAAGGCCAGCGCAAGCTGGCCTTTTCGTTTGCGTCGCCGCGAAACGGCCGCAAGACCAGCACGCCCGATCCGGATCGGCGATAATGGCAAGATTCACAAAACATCAACAGGAGAACAGCATGACCATCCAGATCGGCGACCGCCTGCCGGAAGGCACCCTCGCGGAATTCATCGAGAACGAGACCGCGGGCTGCACGCTCGGCCCGAACACCTTCCAGGTGGCCGACCTCGTGAAAGGCAAGAAGATCGTGATCTTCGGCCTGCCGGGCGCCTTCACGCCAGGCTGCTCGGTGCAGCACGTGCCGGGCTACGTCAAGCACGCCGATGCGATCCGCGCCAAGGGCGTCGACGAAATCTGGTGCATCTCGGTCAACGACGCTTTCGTGATGGGCGCCTGGGGCCGCGACCAGAAGGCCACCGGCATCGTGCGCATGATGGCTGACGGCAACGCCACCTTCACCAAGGCCCTGGGCCTGGACAACGACTTCTCGGCCCACGGCATGGGCACGCGCTCGAAGCGTTACGCGATGCTGGTCGAGGATGGCGTGGTCAAGAGCCTGGACATCGACGCCAAGGGCGTCGACGTGTCGAGCGCCGAATCGATGCTGCAGAAACTCGGCTGATCCCGGCCGTATCCGCACTTGACGAACGGCGCTGCGGCGCCGTTTCCTACTTATGATCATCAATACCGAAACCCCCGACCAGCCAGAAGTCCGGGCCATGCTGGGCAAGCTGGACGCCTATTGCGCGGCGCTGTACCCGGCCGAGAGCAACCACCTGCTGGACATCGACGCGCTGCTGGCCGGCGACGTGCTGTTCCTGGTGGCGCGCGACATCGACGGCGCGGCGGTCGGCTGCGCGGCCCTGGCCAACCGCGGCGCCTATGGCGAAGTCAAACGCATGTATGTGGACGAGGCGCGCCGCGGCCTGGGCACGGGAAAGAAGCTCCTGGAACACCTGGCGATGTTCGCCCGCATGTCGGGCCTGGGCGAATTGAAGCTCGAAACCGGCATCCACCAGCCGGCCGCGATCGCGCTGTACGAAGGGTTCGGCTTCAGTCGCTGCGCGCCGTTCGGCGGCTACCGGCCCGACCCCTTGAGCCTGTTCATGGAGAAGCGCCTGTGACCGGGTTGGCGACGGCGCGCGGCCGCAACCTGTACAGCATCCAGGCGATGCTGCTCGCCGTCTTCATGTTCGCCCTGATGGACACGGCGATGAAGCTGCTCGCGGCGCGCTATCCGGCGCTGCAGGTGGCGGCGCTGCGCGCCATGTGTTCGTTGCCGCTGGTCGCCGCCTACGTGGCCTGGCGCGGCGCCTTCACGGGCGTGTTCCAGGTGCGCTGGTCGATGCACCTGCTGCGCGCCCTGCTGGGCATCCTGATGCTGGCCTTGTTCGCCTTCGGCCTCAAGAAGCTGTCGCTGGCCGAGGCCTATGCGATCTTCTTCATCGCGCCGGCCCTGATCACCGCGCTGTCGGTGCTGTTGCTGAAAGAGCGCGTCGACCTGGCGCGCTGGCTCGCCATCGGCGTGGGATTGTGCGGCGTGCTGGTGGTGCTGCGTCCCAGCGGCGCGGGCTTTCTCACCATCGGCGGCCTGGCGGTGCTGGGGTCCGCCGCCTGCTACGCGGTGTCGGCGATCACGGTGCGGGTCCTGGCGCGCACCGACCGCAGCGAGCACACGGTGTTCTGGCTGATCGTCATGATCGCGGCGGGCGCCGGAGTGCTGGCGGCGCCGGACTGGGTGCCGCTGCCCGCCAGCGAGATTCCGCTGCTGTGCGGCCTGGCGGTGTCGGGCTTCATCGGCCAGCTGGCGATCACCGAGGCGTTTTCGCGCGGCGAGGCCTCGAGCGTGGCGCCGTTCGAGTATTCGGCCCTGGCCTGGGGCGTGGGCCTGGACTGGCTGCTGTGGCGGGCGCTGCCCGACGGCTGGACCATCGTGGGCGCGGCCATCATCATCGGCAGCGGCCTGTATCTGATCCGCCACGAAAAAGACCATGCCGAGGCGGAACACCCCTAAGTGCGCATGGCTGCTGTCGCGACCGCGCCACCATGGCCCCGCCAATCGAGGGGGGCGGCAGCGCCGCTGTAAACGCTGGGCTATAATCGGCGCATGCTGAAACAACGAACAATCAAGGAACTGGTCCGCACCACGGGTGTGGGCCTGCACTCGGGCCGCAAGGTCGAGCTCACCCTGCGTCCGGCCGCGCCCGACACCGGCATCATCTTCCGCCGCGTCGACGTCGATCCGATCGTGGCCATCCCGAGCAGCGCCGACGTGGTGGGCGACACGCGCATGGCCTCGGTCGTGATGAAGGACGGCGTGCGCGTCTCCACCGTCGAACACGTGATGTCGGCCTGCGCCGGCCTCGGCATCGACAATCTCTACATCGACGTCACGGCCGAGGAAATCCCGATCATGGACGGTTCGGCATCGTCCTTCGTGTTCCTGCTGCAGCAGGCCGGCGTCGAAGAGCAAACGTCGCTGCGCAAGTTCATCCGCGTGCTCAAGGACGTCGAAGTGCGCCAGGGGAGCGGCGCCAACGAGAAGTGGGCGCGCCTATCGCCGCACGACGGCTACAAGCTCGACTTCTTCATCGAATTCAACCACCCGGCGGTCGATGGCACGATGCAGCGCGCCACCGTAGATTTCGGCGACATCACCTATGTGCGCGACGTGGCGCGCGCGCGCACCTTCGGCTTCATGCAAGACGTCGAGAGCCTGCGCGGCATGGGCCTGGCGCGCGGCGGCTCGTTCGAGAACGCCATCGTGATGGACGAATACCGCATCCTGAACACCGACGGCCTGCGCTACGAGGACGAATTCGTGCGCCACAAGATTCTGGACGCGATCGGCGACCTGTACCTGGTGGGCCACCCGCTGCTGGCCAGCTATACCGCGCACAAATCGGGCCATGCGCTCAACAACGACCTGCTGCGCGCGCTGCTGGCCCAGCCGGATTCCTACGAGATCGTCACCTTCGACGACCTGGGCACGGCGCCGCCGTCCTATGTGCGGCAGATGACGCGGGAGTGGGCGCAGAGCTGAGCCTGTCGCCCTGCACGGAATACACGATGGCTGCGGGTCCTGCAAGGGCCGCAGCCATTGTTCTTTCCGGTGTGCGGGATTATTTGCGCTTCGCCGCCAGCGCCCTGAGCGCCGCCACCAGGTCGCGGTTCTGCTGCGTCTCTGGCAGCGATTGCGCCAGTTCCTCGAAGGCCTGCACCGCGCGCGGCGGCAGCTCGAGCGTGCGCATCTCGGGCCGGTCGGGCAGGGCGCGCGTCACCTGCAGCTTGATCCGGGTCGATTCCACCTGCCAGCCTTTCTGCAGCAGGGTGGCTTGCAGTTTCGGCAGCAGCTGCTTGAGGCGGGCCGCCAGCGCCGAGCTGGGCACGGCCAGGGTCAGGACGCCCTCCTGGAACGACAGCACGTCGCAATTGTGAAAGATCGCCGGCAGCGCCGCCGCGCAGTCGGCCTGCAGGCGCGCCATGCGGCCGACGGCCGGCAGCAGGCTGGCCATGCGGTCGTTGGCGCGCAAGAAGTCGGTGGCGGCGTGCGAGGTCTGCCGGGTGCTGGTCCCGAAAATATGGAAGGGACGCTTGGGAGGAGATTGCTGCATGCTTGGAACATACCACAGCGCCCGCGCTTTGGGCGGACCGGGTGGCGGATCCGGCCCCGTGGCAGCGCCATCGAAGCCAGTTTGATAACGTTTCTGGCTCAGCAGGACTTGTTATCCTGCCTACGATCCCCAAGTGTGGCCGGATCGCATGATAAAATCGGTGGTTATTTGCCTAACTCTGTCGACGGTGCTTATCGCTTTGATATCATCTTGGCTTCTTTTTGCGGCGTATTTTTCTAGAACACAGCATGTCATTCCTGACCCAGATTTTCGGCAGCCGTAACTCGCGTCTGCTCAAGCAGTACCAAAAGACCGTGCGTCAGATCAACGCGCTCGAGCCACAAATGGAGCAGCTTTCGGACGCCGAACTGCAAGCCAAGACGCCAGAATTCAAGGATCGCCTGGCCAAGGGCCAGACCCTGGACGATATCCTGCCCGAAGCCTTCGCCGTCTGCCGCGAAGCGGCCAAGCGCGTGCTCAAGATGCGCCACTTCGACGTGCAGCTGATCGGCGGCATGGTCCTGCACCAGGGCAAGATCGCCGAAATGGGCACCGGTGAGGGCAAAACCCTGATGGCGACCTTGCCGGTCTACCTGAACGGTCTGTCGGGCAAGGGCGTGCACGTCATTACCGTCAACGATTACCTGGCCCAGCGCGACGCGGACCAGATGGGCCAGCTGTACGGCTGGCTGGGCCTGAGCACCGGCGTCAACCTGTCGCAGCTCGACCACGACAGCAAGCAGAAGGCCTACGGTTCCGACATCACCTACGGCACCAACAACGAATTCGGGTTCGACTACCTGCGCGACAATATGGTCTACGACGCGCGCGAACGCGTGCAGCGCAGCCTGAATTTCTCCGTGGTCGACGAGGTCGACTCGATCCTGATCGACGAGGCGCGCACCCCCTTGATCATCTCCGGCCAGGCCGAGAACCACACCGACCTGTACCACCGCCTGAACGAAGTGCCGCCGCAACTGACCCAGCAGATCGGCGAAGAAACCCCGGACGGCAAGGGCAAGATCGAGGTCCCGGGCGACTACCTGAAGGACGAGAAGGCGCACACCGTGCTGCTCACCGAGCAGGGCCACGAGCGCGCCGAGGCGATCCTGACGCAAATGGGCCTGCTGCCCGAAGGCGCGTCGCTGTACGACGCCGCCAATATCTCGCTGATCCACCACCTGTATGCGGCGCTGCGCGCCCACGTCCTGTACCACAAGGACCAGCACTACGTGGTGCAGAACAACGAAGTCGTGATCGTCGACGAATTCACCGGCCGCCTGATGACGGGCCGCCGCTGGTCGGACGGCCTGCACCAGGCGGTCGAGGCCAAGGAAGGCGTGCGCATCCAGAACGAGAACCAGACCCTGGCCTCGATCACCTTCCAGAACTACTTCCGCATGTACGCCAAGCTGGCGGGCATGACCGGCACCGCCGACACCGAAGCGTTCGAATTCCAGGAAATCTACGGCCTGGAAACCGTCGTCGTGCCGCCGAACCGTCCTTCGCAGCGCAAGGACCGCCAGGACCAGGTCTACAAGACTTCGGAAGAAAAATACAACGCGATGTTGAACGACATCCGCGACTGCTACGAGCGCGGCCAGCCGGTGCTGGTCGGCACCACCTCGATCGAGAACTCGGAGCTGCTGTCCGGCATCCTGACCAAGGCCAAGCTGCCGCACAACGTCCTGAACGCGAAGCAGCACGCGCGCGAAGCGGAGATCGTGGCCCAGGCCGGCCGTCCGAAGATGATCACCATCGCCACCAATATGGCCGGCCGCGGCACCGACATCGTCCTGGGCGGCAACGTCGGCAAGCAGATCCAGATCATCGAAGCCGACAGCAACCTGTCGCCGGAACAGAAAGCCACCCAGGCGCAGCAGCTGCGCGACGAATGGCAGTCGCTGCACGACCACGTGGTGAACGCCGGCGGCCTGCACATCATCGGCACCGAGCGCCACGAATCGCGCCGCGTCGACAACCAGCTGCGCGGCCGTTCGGGCCGCCAGGGCGACCCGGGTTCCTCGCGCTTCTACCTGTGCCTGGACGACGCGCTGCTGCGCATCTTCGCCGGCGACCGCGTGCGCGCCATCATGGACCGCCTCAAGATGCCGGAAGGAGAACCGATCGAGGCGGGCATCGTGTCGCGCTCGATCGAGTCGGCCCAGCGCAAGGTCGAAGCCCGCAACTTCGATATCCGCAAGCAGCTGCTCGAGTACGACGACGTTGCCAACGACCAGCGCAAGGTGATTTACACCCAGCGTAACGAACTGCTGGAGTCGACCGACATCAGCGAGATGATCAACTCGCTGCGCGTGGGCGTGTTCACCGACCTGGTGCGCGACTACGTGCCGGCCGAGTCGGTCGAGGAACAGTGGGACGTCAAGGGCCTGGAAAGCGCGCTGTCGTCCGAGTGGAGCCTGGATGTGCCGCTGCAGCAGATGCTGCAGGACGAACCCAACCTGAACGACGACGACATCCTCGAGCGCGTGCTGGCCGCGGCCGACGCCTCGTATGCGTCCAAGGTCGGCGTGGTGGGCAAGGAGTCGTTCGGCGGCTTCGAGCGCAACGTGATGCTGCAGAGCGTGGACACCCACTGGCGCGAGCACCTGGCGGCGCTGGACCACCTGCGCCAGGGCATCCACCTGCGCGGCTATGCGCAAAAGAATCCGAAGCAGGAATACAAGCGCGAAGCGTTCCAGCTGTTCAGCAATATGCTGGACCTGATCAAGAACGAAGTGATCCGCACCGTGATGACCGTGCGCATCCAGTCGCGCGAAGAAGTCGAGGCGGCCGAGGCGGCGATGGCGGCCCAGGCCGCGCAGCTGGAAAACGTCAACTACCAGCACGCCGACTTCAACCCGTCGGCCGCGCCGGAAGAGCTGCTCAATCCGAACCCGAACCGCAGCGGCGACGGCGAAGCCGTGTCGGCCGAAGACCACAACAGCTATATGGGCGTGAAGGTCGGCCGCAACGATCCATGCCCTTGCGGCAGCGGCAAGAAGTTCAAGCAGTGCCACGGCAAGCTGGCGTAACCAGCCACTAGCCAGCATGCGAAACGGCCGGGGCGACCCGGCCGTTTTCATTCGTCCATCACCATCCGCCGGTAGCGTTCCCAATCCCAGCCCGCGCCCGGATCGGTATGCGTCTGCCCGGCGTGATTGACGTGGCCTTTCAAGTTGTAGTCGGCCTCCGGCAGCACCGCGTTCCAGCCGCGAGTGCCGTCATACACCCGCGGCGCGATGCCGCGCGCCGCGAGGATGGCGCGCGCCAGGGCGCTCGAGGCCATCAGCATCGGTTCCGAATACCAGGCGTCCGGCTGCTCGACGAAGCCTTCGTGCTCGATGCCGACCGTGTGGCCGTTGGCGCTGCCCGCATGCCAGGCCTTGTCGCTTTCTTTCACCATTTGCGTGATCTGGCCATCCGACGAGCGCACCAGGTAGTGGGCGCTCACGCCGGCGCTGCAGTTGCGGAACCACGAGATGGCGCCCGCATACGAGCCCTGGGTCGTGTGGATGGTCACGTGGCTGACCGCCAGCGTGCGGCTCGAGTAATTGCAGCTGGCCGCCGGCAGCCAGGTCGCTGCAGGGTAGTCGGCCAAGGTCAGCGCCGGTGCCGACAGCACGTCCAGCCGGGCCTGGCCATAGATGCGCGTGAGGTCGACCGGCAGGCGCGTGACCGCGAAATCCGGTCCCTGGCGTCCTTCTCGGATCGCCATATAGATGTCGTAGGTGTGGATTTGCGCGACGTCGCGTTGCGCGATGCCGCACAGGCGCGCCAGCGCGTCTTCCCAGGCTTCCAGCGGCGACTGGCGCGTCAGTCCTGCGCCATACAGCGCGAGCAGGGCGGCAGCGCCACGAATATTGCTGGGCGTGTCCAGCGCCAGCCGGCGTGACGGCATGCCGAGCAGGGCGGCGGCCAGGCGCAGCGAGCGGCCGAAATGCGGATCGTCGCGCAAGCCCATGATGCCGTAGGACTGCGGCAGGCCGTGGTGCGAGGCCGCCTGCGGCGATGGCGGATGCCAGCGCGACTCGGCCCAGGCGACCGCTTCGAGCAGCGCCGGCGGCACGTCGAATTCAAGCGCGGCATCCTGGAAATGCTGCTGGCAACGCCGCGCGGCGGCGCTCAACGCGATCTGGTTCGATGCTGACATGGCGGCTCCCGTCGGTTCTGCTCCTGCATGTTTTTCCTATCGGCATCCGAGCGCGTTGATGTGCAGCAGAAACCTCGCAGCATGGCCAGGGCGCTGGCGTTACAATAACGAATTCGACAATTTTTCCAACGAGATCACCATGGCCGTCAATTCCCCCCTGCCAGTCGCTGCCGACCTGAAGCCCGTCAACGGCGTCGAGATCGGCTTTGCCGAAGCCGGCATCAAGAAGCCGAACCGCAAGGATGTCCTGATCATGAAGCTGGCCGAGGGCGCGACCGTCTCCGGCGTGTTCACCCTGAACCGCTTCTGCGCCGCGCCGGTGCAGGTCAGCAAGGCCAACCTGGAGGCCGTGAAGAACGGCGGCGCGCCGATCCGCGCGCTGGTGGTCAATACCGGCAACGCCAATGCCGGCACCGGCGAGCAGGGCCTGGCCAACGCCAACGCCACCTGCGCCGAAGTGGCCAAGTTACTGGGCCTCGAGGCCGGCCAGGTGTTGCCGTTCTCGACCGGCGTGATCCTGGAACAGCTGCCGATGCCCAAGCTGCTGGCCGGCCTGCCCGCCGCCGCGGGTAGCCTGAAGGCGGACAACTGGTTCAACGCCGCCGAGGCGATCATGACCACCGACACCCAGCCGAAGGCTGCCTCGCGCACCGTCACCATCGGCGGCCATGCCGTGACGATGACCGGCATCAGCAAGGGCGCCGGCATGATCAAGCCGAATATGGCGACCATGCTCGGCTACCTGGCGATCGACGCCAAAGTCGCCCAGCCGGTGCTGGATGAACTGGTGAAACACGCGGCCGACCACTCGTTCAACGCCATCACCATCGATGGCGACACCTCGACCAACGATTCCTTCATCGTGATCGCGACCGGCACCGGCGGCCTGTCGATCGACGCTGCCAGCGGCGCCGACTATGAGGCGCTGAAGGAAGCCGTGACCGACATCTCGCGCAACCTGGCGCAGCAGATCATCCGCGACGGCGAAGGCGCGACCAAGTTCATGACCATCACCGTCGACGAAGGCGTTGATGTGGCCGAGTGCCGCAAGATCGCCTATGCGATCGCGCACTCGCCGCTGGTCAAGACCGCCTTCTTCGCGTCCGACCCGAACCTGGGCCGCATCCTGGCCGCGGTCGGCTATGCCGGCGTCGACGACCTCGACGTGACCAAACTCGACCTCTACCTGGACGACGTCTGGGTGGCCAAGAGCGGCGGCCGCAATCCGGATTACAAGGAAGAAGACGGCCAGCGCGTGATGAAGCAATCCGAGATCACGGTGCGCGTCAAGCTGGCGCGCGGCGACGCCACGGCCACCGTCTGGACGTGCGACCTGTCGCACGACTATGTCTCGATCAACGCCGACTATCGTTCGTAATGACGCCGCTCGACCAGTTTCTGCGCCGCGCCGAAGGCCTGCTCGAGCGCCTGGAGGCGGTGCTGCCGCCGGCCAGCGCGCGCGAGCCGGATTGGAAGCGCAGCTTCGCCTTCCGCTGGCGCCGGCGCCCGGCCGGCGGTGGCAACTACCTGCAGCCGGTGCTGCACGCATCGACCATCAAGCTCGAGGACCTGCAGCACGTCGCGGCCCAGAAGCGCCAGATCGAACAGAACACGCGCCAGTTCGTGGCGCGCCGCCCGGCCAACAACGTGCTGCTCACCGGCGCGCGCGGCACCGGCAAGTCTTCCCTGATCAAGGCCTGCCTGAACGCCTTTGCCGATCAGGGCCTGCGCCTGATCGAAGTCGACAAGGCCGACCTGGCCGACCTGCCCGACATCATCGACCTGGTCGCCGGCCGGCCGGAGCGCTTCGTGGTGTTTTGCGACGACCTGTCGTTCGAAGAGGGCGAGGCCGGCTACAAGGCGCTGAAGGTGGCGCTCGACGGCAGCATCACGGCGCAGTCGGACAATGTGCTGATCTACGCCACCTCGAACCGGCGCCACCTGATGCCCGAGAAAATGTCGGACAACGCCAGCTACCGTCACGGCGAGGACGGCGATCTGCATCCGGGCGAGACGGTCGAAGAAAAGATCTCGCTGTCCGAACGGTTCGGATTGTGGCTGTCGTTCTACCCGTTCCGCCAGGACGACTACCTGGACATCGTCGGCCACTGGCTGGCCGACTTCGGCTGCACGCCCCAGCAGATCGAGGCCGCGCGCCCGGAGGCCCTGCAATGGGCCTTGCAGCGCGGCTCGCGCTCGGGCCGCGTGGCCTGGCAATTCGCGAAGGACTATGCCGGCAAGCTGCCGGATGCATCATCGAATGACTGAAACAAGCAATCAAGCGCCGGTCGACGTCGCCGTCGGCATCCTGATGCGGCCCGACGGCGACGTCCTGCTCGGCCAGCGTCCCGACGGCAAACCGTATGCCGGCTACTGGGAATTCCCGGGCGGGAAGGTCGAGGCGGGTGAAGACATCTTCGCCGCCCTGCAGCGCGAGTTCATGGAAGAACTCGGGGTGCAGGTGGTGAGCGGGGACGCCTGGTGCTGCGTCGAGCACGTGTACGAACACGCCCACGTGCGCCTGTATTTCTACATCTGCCGCGAGTGGTTAGGGGAGCCGCAAAGCCTGGAAGGCCAGGCCTTCGCCTGGCAGGGCGCTTTCGGCGTGAGCCCGCTGCTGCCGGCCACCATTCCGCTGCTCGCGTGGCTCGACCGGGTCCGGTATCCGGAACGCTAAGCGCGGACCATCAATCTCAAGGAGAACGTGTGAAGGTCATCATCCTCGGCAGTGGCGTCATCGGAACCGCATCGGCGTATTTCCTGGCCAAGGCCGGGCATGACGTCACCGTGATCGAACGCCAGAGCGGCGCCGGGAT
Source organism: Massilia timonae CCUG 45783 (assembly GCF_000315425.1). Classification (GTDB taxonomy): domain Bacteria; phylum Pseudomonadota; class Gammaproteobacteria; order Burkholderiales; family Burkholderiaceae_D; genus Telluria; species Telluria timonae. The sequence continues at coordinate 342,615 of NZ_JH992924.1, forward strand.
GGAGACCAGCTTCGGCAATGCCGGCGAGATCTCGCCCGGCTATGCCACGCCCTGGGCCGGCCCCGGCGTGCCGCTCAAGGCCCTCCGATGGCTGGCGATGCGCCACAGCCCCCTGGTGATCCGGCCGCGGATGGATCCGCAGCAGTGGCGCTGGATCCTGCAGATGCTGGCCAACTGCAATACCCGCAGCTACCAGGTCAACAAGGGCCGCATGGTGCGCCTGGCCGAGTACAGCCGCGACGTGCTGGTCCAGCTGCGGCGTGACACCGGCATCGCCTACGACGAACGCAGCAAGGGCACCCTGCAGCTGTTTCGCACCCAGAAGCAGCTCGATGGCGCGCACACCGATACCGAGGTGCTGGAGCGTTCCGGCGTGCCTTACAAGCTGCTCGACCGGGAAGGCTGCACGCGGTACGAACCGGCGCTGGCGCGCGTGCCCGGCAACTACGTGGGCGGCCTGCTGCTGCCGAACGACGAGACCGGCGACTGCTTCAAGTTCACCCAGGCGCTGGCCGAACTGGCCAAGGGCCTGGGCGTCAAGTTCCGGCACGAGGTGAAAATCGAGCGCCTGAACGTCGAGGGCGACCGCGTGACCGGCGTCGTCACGAATAAAGGCGAACTGAAGTCCGAGGCCTTCGTGCTGGCGCTGGGCAGCTACTCTCCGCTGATGCTCAGGCAGATCGGCATCCATATCCCGGTCTATCCGGTGAAGGGCTACTCGATCACGGTGCCGATCACGGACGCATCCGGCGCGCCCGAATCGACGGTGATGGACGAGACCTATAAAGTGGCGATCACGCGCCTGGGCGACCGCATCCGCGTCGGCGGCACGGCGGAGCTGTGCGGCTACGACCTGCGCCTGCACCAGGCGCGGCGCGACACGCTCGAGCATTCGGTGACGAACCTGTTCCCGGACGGCGGCGACGTGCGCCAGGCCTCGTTCTGGTGCGGCCTGCGGCCGATGACGCCGGACGGCACGCCGGTGATCGGACCGACGCCGTATCGCAACCTGTTCCTGAACACCGGGCATGGCACGCTGGGCTGGACCATGTCGTGCGGCTCGGGCCGGGTGCTGGCGGATATCCTGTCGGGACGCCAGCCCGAGATCGGGCTGGAAGGGCTGTTCATGGACCGCTATGGGCGGCGCAACAGGCCGGTGGTGGCGCCGGCGGGGATCGCCGTTTAACGTTCGGTCGGCGGTTCATCGAGCGGGTCGCTCGGCGCGCCGCCCGGAATCACGAACTTCTCTTCGGCCCAGGCGCCCAGGTCGATCTTCTTGCAACGCTCGGAACAGAACGGACGAAACTTGTTCGCTTCGATCCATTCGACTTGTTTGCCGCAGGTGGGGCAGGCGACTACGGTCATCGGTACTACCAATCAAAAATCAGAAATTGCAGAGGGTCAGGTCGAACGGCACGTCTTCTTCCAGCGGCTTGGGCTTGCAATCGCCGTCCTGGGTGGTGAAGCGTACCCACAGCATGTACTTGTTGGCCGAGATCTCGGGGATCGCTCCCGTCGACTCGTCCAGGGTCAAGCGCAGCATCTGGTAGATTTTACCCTGTAACATCTGTTGATAGCTGCCCGCTACGGCGATCATCTTGACCGGCGCGCCCGAATTGCGCAGCAGGCGCAGCACCAGGGCCAGCGCCTCGAGCAGCGGGGCGAGCGGGCCGAACCAGCCCATGATGTCGGCATGGCGCTGCTCGGCCGGGCGCTTCTGCCAGGCGTAGTAGGAGGGCAGGTCGAATTCGCAGGCGCCGCCCGGGATGATGGTGCGGCCGCGGATGCTCATCAGCCATTCGTTGTCGCGCACGTTCTGGCCGGTCTTGCCCTGGCTGGTGACCAGCGCGCTGCTGGCCTTGTCCAGTTCGGCCAGGACGGCGTCGAGCGTGTCGGCGGCAACGGCGGGATTGCTGCGGTAGGCCAGCAGCGATTGCTTCTGCCGTTCGAGTTCCTGCAGCAGGTCCGATTTCAGGTCGGCGCGGCCGGCCACTTCCAGCATGTCGAAGATCGTCGCGAGGGCGACATGGTGCTGCATCGGGTGTTCCTGCTGCACGAAGAACTTGAACTTCTCGTACAGGTCCTCCAGCCGCAACAACGTGCGAATCCTCTCGTTGAAAGGGTATTCGTAGACGATCAAAATGACATTCCTCTGAATGTAGGCTGGCAAGCAACTTGGTGATTCTGAACCATACGAAGCGAAATTACAAACACTGCATCAACCTTGTTACATACTCAATGCCAGATACCGCTCGTGCAAGCGTATTACCTGGGGTAACAGGGCCTCCAGGCCGTCGTCGTTGTCGATCACGTCGTCGGCCGCCGCCAGGCGCTGGGCCCGCGTGACCTGGGTCGCCATGATGGCGCGCACCTGGTCGGCCGACAGGCCACTGCGCTGCATGACACGGGCCACCTGGGTGTCTTCCGAGCAGTCCACGGCCAGCACGCGCGACACCCGCTCGCGCCATGTTCCCGACTCGATCAGGAGCGGCACCGCGAAGATCACGTACGGTCCGGTGGCGATGGCCGCCGCAGCGGCGGTGGCGTCGCGGATGCGCGGATGCAGGATCGCTTCCAGCCGGCCGCGCGCGCCGGCATCCGTAAACACCAGGCTGCGCATGCGCGCGCGGTCCAGGGCGCCGTCAGGCGTGGCGAAGTCGGGGCCGAATTCGGCCAGGATGGCCGGCATCGCCGCGCCGTGCGCGGCGGTGAGAGAGTGGGCGATGGCGTCGGTGTCGACGATCGTGGCGCCCAGGCCGGCGAACAGCTCGGCCACGGTGCTCTTGCCGCAGCCGATGCCGCCGGTGAGACCGACCGAGAACGCCATGCCATCCGCCGTGTTCATGCGCCGCCCAGCAGGCCGGCGCTGAAACGGCCCAGCTCTGCGCCATACAGCATGGCGATCAGGCCGGCCGCCGCCAGGTAGGGGCCGAAGGGGATCGGCTTGTCGCGTCCGCGCCGGGCGAACACGATCAGGCTGATGCCCACTAACGCACCCACCACCGACGACAGCAGGATGATGGTCGGCAGGGCGGTCCATCCGAGCCAGGCGCCGAGCGCCGCCAGCAGCTTGAAGTCGCCATACCCCATGCCCTCCTTGCCGGTGGCGAGCTTGAACACCCAATACACGGCCCACAGCACCAGGTAGCCCGCGGCGGCGCCGATCACGGCGTCCTGCAGCGGCACGAAGGTGGCGTTGATGTTCATGAGCAGGCCCGCCCACAGCAGCGGGTAGGTCAGGTCGTCCGGCAGCAGCTGGGTGTCGAAATCGATGAAGGTCATGGCGATGAGCAGCCAGGCGAACAGCAGGCTACTCATGCCCGCCGCGCCGCTGCCGAAGGTCCACACCATCAGGCCCGAGACGACGGCCGTGAATAGTTCGATCGCCGGATAGCGGGCCGGGATCGGCGTCTTGCACTTGCGGCACTTGCCGCCGAGGGCGAGCCAGCTGATGACCGGGATGTTCTCGATGGCCGTGATCTGGTGGCCGCAGCAGGGGCAGCGCGAGCGCGGCACCATCAGGTTGAAGCGGTCGGTATGCGGCGGCTCCTTGCCGCTTTCCTGCGCCACGTAGTTGTCGGACTCGCGCTGCATCATCTTCGGGATGCGGTAGATGACCACGTTCAGGAAGCTGCCCACCAGCAGGCCGAGCAGCGCGGCCACGAGGGTGGGGCCCAGCAGGGCAGGGGGCGCAAACAACAACGATTCCAGGGGCATGTCGATCCGGTCCGAGACGAAAAGGCGGCGCCGTCCGATGATCGACGGTCTGCCGCAGAGTAATTCCTTACATCAAGCTCATTGTAGGGGTTTTCCGTTCCTTCAAACTTACGCAAAGCTATTTATATTTAACTTTGCTGTTGAATTCCTGCTTCATAGGGGACGGTTTCGCCTCACACTTGATGTGCGAGGCCAGCGCCCTCCCCTCCACAGGCAGCTACGGCGGAACTCGCCGCTAGATTTTTCAAGTTGATCGCCGCGTTCACGTCGCGATCATGGTTTGTCCCACAGCCCGGGCAAACCCAGCGGCGAGTGCCCAGATCGAGTACAGCAAGCAGGTAACCGCAGCATGAACACGTTTTACTGCTCGGATACCAACGGTCGACTACCACTACCTGCCCACCACGTTGCGCCGCCTTGTACTCCAGCTGCCTGCGCAACTCACCAAAACCCATGTCGGCAATGGCGCGCGACAAGCACCGGTTGGCAAGCATGCCTTTGACATGCAGATCTTCGATGCCGATGGTGTGGAATCGGTGCGTGATATTCGTGCTGAGCTTGTGGAGGCTGTCGCGCCGCAGGCTGGCAATCCTGGCATACAACTTGGCTAGTTTCTTTTTCGCTTTGCCACGGTTGCGCGAACCCTTCACCTGCCGGGACAAGTCGCGCGATAACCGTCACACCCGATCCAGGAGCATTGCCAGCGCTTTTGGTCCAACAAAGGTTTCACCATTCGACAATTAAAGTGGACCCATCAGTCAAGACACTCAGCCGGCTAGTTTAAGCTGTGTCCATTTCCACTTCAGCAGCTGCCCGGCGCTGCCCCGTTCCGCCGTTTTTCTCCGGCTCTTGGTCCGCGTCGCCGAACTTGTCGACGATCAACGCACCTCCTCCAACACCGGCACGGTAGACATGATCTGGCGTCTCGTAGCCCAGCGCCTGGTGTGGACGCTCGGCGTTGTAAAACGCGAAGTACTGTGCCAGGCCGACTGTCAGCTCGGCCATGTTGGCGTAGCCCTTCAGGTACACGTCCTCGTACTTCACGTTGCGCCACAGGCGCTCGACGAAGATGTTGTCCAGCGCCCGTCCTCGCCCATCCATGCTGATGGCCACGCCTTCGCGCTTGAGCACGCTGGTAAAGGCGTCACTGGTGAACTGCGAGCCCTGGTCGCTGTTGAATACCTCGGGCTTGCCGTGGTGGCGCAATGCCTCCTCCAGACAGTCCACGCAGAACGACGCGTCCATGCTGTTGCTGATGCGCCAGGCCAGCACACGACGCGAGTACCAATCGATGACCGCCACCAGGTAGGCAAAGCCGCGCGCCAGCCGAATGTACGTCAGGTCCGTACTCCACACCTGGTTCGGCCGCGTGACCGCCACCCCGCGCAGCAGATAGGGATAGACCTTGTGCTGCGGGTGCGGCTTGCTCGTGGACGGCCCCGGCGCCATGCCCGCCAAGCCCATTTCCCGCATCAGGCGCTGCACGCGCTTGCGGTTGACGCGGTGCTCTCGGCCTCGCAGGAAGACCGCCATGCGCCGGCTGCCGTAGAACGGGCGGCTGGTGTACTCCTCGTCGATCAGGGCGCGCAGCTGGCCGTCCTCCTCCTCGATGCATTCCTGTCGGGCCGCCGCCTCCAGCCGCCGATACACGGTCGAACGCGGCACGCCGGCCAGCTCGCACTGCATCGTCAGCGGTATCTTGTCCTCGCGCTCGATCCACCGTGCCCGCTCGGCCGGACTCATTCCCCAAGCTTTTTTTTGAGCCAATCCACCTGCATCTTCAGCTTGCCGATCTCGCTGTACAGCTTGTCCTCCGGGCTGCTTTCGTCCACCGGCTTCGGCCCGCGCTTGACGTCGAACAGGGCGCCGGCGTTCTCCAGGATCTCCTTCTTCCACTGGCCCACCAGTACTGGATGCACGCCGAATTCCTGCGCAATCTCCGTCACCGTCTTCACCCCACGCACCGCTTCCAACCCAACCTTGGCCTTGAACTCGGCGCTGTGCACCCTGCGTTTTTTACCTTCACTCATTCGCTGTCATCCTTTCGCGGACGACAGCTTAAACCACCGTCTCAGATTCGGGGTCCACTATAATGATCACACTGCTCACCTTGGTGTGGCTGCATGTCGAAAACCAGCCAGAGGCCAAGCTGGCGAACCACGCCTGGTACACGTTCTGGTACGTGGTGCCGACTCTGCCGATGTTCCTTGCGTTTCCGTGGCTGCTGCCGCGCTTGGGGTTCTGGTGGACCTTGGGCGCCTGCGCACTGATCACGATGGCTTGTTTTGGCGCGTTTGCACTCGTAATGAAACAATTCGGCGTCGTTCTTCTTTAAGCATGCTCCTGATACGCAGCAGGAGCAGCGAGACAAGAATAGCCTGACATGATGCAGGGATGAGCCTCGAGAAATAGGTGTAAAAAGGCATTAAAAGCGGAGACTGCGATATCAACAAACAGCCACAACGCGAGACGTCCGCCCGCGAATTTGATGTCGTGCGAGAATGTAAAAATAGAAGCAGTCTTGATAAACGCTGTGCGAGCCTGTCAGAATTTCTGTGTGGAACCGGGGTCATGAAATAATCCCGAAAGGACTGTTCCATGACCGAAGTGATGACCACTAAGAAGCTCAAGAAGCAAAAAGCAGCATACCCATTCCCCGTCGAGCTGATCGACCAGTTGCTGGCCCAGGTTGAGAACAAGGACGCTGAGTCGATCCTTGGCGAATCGGGCCTGGCCGGGCAACTCAAGAAGATGCTGGCCGAACGTATGTTGTCGGCCGAGTTGAACCATCACTTGGCCAACGAGGAAGAAGGCACTAAAAACCACCGTAACGGCAGCAGCCCTAAGAAGGTGCTCACGCCCGGCGGCGAGCTCCACCTGGACGTGCCGCGCGATCGCCTGTCGAGCTTTGAGCCCAAGCTGGTGGCCAAACATCAGCGCCGGATGTCTGGCTTTGATGATCACGTCATCAGCATGTACGCGCGTGGGATGAGCGTGCGTGAGATCCAGGCGCATCTGCTGGAGTTGTACGGTACCGAGGTGTCGCCGGACCTGATTTCGACCATCACCGACGAGGTGCTCGACGAGGTCGCACAGTGGCAACAACGGCCGCTTGAAGCGATGTATCCAATCGTCTATTTCGACGCGTTGCGCCTGAAGATCCGGGACGAAGGTACAGTCAAGAACAAGGCTGTGTATTTGGCTCTGGGCATTCGTGCCGACGGCCGCAAGGAAGTGCTGGGTCTGTGGATCGAGCAGACCGAAGGCGCCAAGTTCTGGCTGAAGGTTTTCAACGAGCTCAAGAATCGTGGGCTGGACGATATCCTGATCGCTGTCGTCGATGGCCTGCGTGGCTTCCCCGAGGCCATTGAAGCCGTTTATCCGCAGGCGCAGATCCAGACGTGCATCGTGCACCTGATCCGCAACTCGACGACGCTTGCGGCCTGGAAGGACCGTAAAGAGCTGGCAGCGGCGCTCAAGCCGATTTACCACGCTGCCAATGCCGACCTGGCAGAAGCGGCGCTGGACGCGTTTGCGGAAGGTCCATGGGGCACTAAGTTTCCGACCGTGGCTGCAATGTGGCGGCGCCAGTGGCAGCAGGTGATTCCCTTCTTTGCCTACCTGTTTAGTTCCGTGCGATCATTTTCCTCGTCGTAGCTGGCCTTTGTTCCGTGCAAAGGCTATGCTCGACGACTTGATTGCTGGATTCAGCAGTCCCGGCATTCAATCGCACCAGGAGGAGTTGGCAGCATGAGTTCACGCATTCACCCGCAAGCCCGTACCACCCCGAAAATCCGACAGGAGATCAAGGATTCGGGCCTATCCGACCGACAGGCCGCGAAGGTTTTCAACATCAGCCGCCCGACCGCCCGGAAATGGCTCAAGCGGGACGACGTGCAGGACCGCTCGCACCGTGCCCACACGCTGCATACGACCTTGAGCGCAGCGCAGGAAGCCATCGTGCTCGCGCTGCGCCAGTCGCTCTACTTGCCCCTCGATGATCTGCTGTTCATCACGCGGCAGTACATCAATCCCGACGTTTCTCGATCAGGCATTGCACGCCTGCTCAAGCGCGAAGGCATGTCGCGTCTTGAAGACGTGATCCCGAAGGCCGAGGGCGAAACGATCGCTCCCAAGAAGACCTTCAAAGACTACGAACCAGGCTTTATTCATATCGACATCAAGTACCTGCCGCAGATGCCGGACGAGACCTCGCGCCGCTACCTGTTCGTCGCCATCGACCGCGCTACCCGCTGGGTCTTCATGCACATCTACGGCGACATGACCGACAAGAGCAGCGTCGATTTCCTGCGCCGCTTGAAGCTGGCCTCGCCCATCAAGATCAGCAAGATCCTGACCGACAACGGCTCGCAATTTACCGACCGTTTCGCCACCAAAGACAAAAAGCCAAGCGGCCAGCACGCCTTCGACGTGGCTTGTGCCGCACTGCCTGCCGAGCACCGTCTGGCGCCGCCGCGGCACCCGCAGACGAACGGCATGGTCGAGCGTTTCAACGGTCGCATCAATGAATTGCTGCAGCAGACCCGCTTCGACAGCCGTGCCGATTTGCAGACCACATTGATGAACTATTTGAAGCTATACAACCACCACATTCCGCAGCGTGCACTCGATGCAAAGACGCCCATCCTCGCGCTCAAAGAATGGCAGCAAAAACGGCCGGAATTATTCGTTAAGCGGGTTTATGAACAGGCGGGACTTGACACCTACCCGCCTGAAGTGCGCACGATTATCTACACGACCAACGCCATCGAGAGCCTGCATATGCGCCTACGGAAGATCGTCAAGAACCGCGGCCACTTCCCCAGCGACGAAGCCGCGACCAAGTTATTGTTCCTGGCCTTGCGCAATATCGAGAAAGATTGGAAGATGCCGCAGCGTACCTGGAAGCAGGCTGCCAACCAGTTCGCTATCATGTTCGGCGAGCGCTTCACGAACGCAATTATCTAACTCTGAATTCTGGCCCCGCACACAGAATTTCTGACAGGTCCCGCTGTGCCCGTTGTACTCGAAGGACCGGATGTTCCTTGCCCGCGACTGTTCAGCCTGGCATTGGATTTGTTCGCACCTCCGTTTTTCTGTTATTAGTCATATACAACCAACTTAGCGATGCCGGCACCCGACTTCAGAGTCTTGTTCGACGCAACACCGTCTCCCTATCTGGTACTTGACCCTGATTTGCGTATCGTGTCGGTCAATCAAGCCTATTTGCAGGCGACCAGCACGGTATACGACCAGATCATCGGCCGGGAGATTTTCAACGTCTTCCCGGAAAATCCCGACGACCCGGCAGCCAGCGGCGTCCCGAACCTGCGTGCTTCACTCCATCGCGTCCTGCAGACGCAATGCGCCGACACGATGGCCATCCAGAAATATGACATCCAGGTCAACAGTCCGGAAGGCGTTCGTTTCGAGGAGCGCTACTGGGTGGTGTGCGATGCCATGGTCGCGCCTCCTTATCTGCTCCAGATTCGTAGGCGTTCGATCGCGATCACTCACGATATGTTCCGACTGTGCTCTGAAAGGGGCGGTAGGGACGCATCTGTCAGCGCCATCCAAGCGCCGGCGCCACATGCTCGAGCAACGACGACGGCAGGCGAACGTTGCAGTCCTCGCCGAGCTGATTCGACGCGGTCAGCAGCAGCGTATCCGCTTCGGCAATGGGCCTCATAGTCGATGCCCTTACTTTACCCAACAACGCATCGCTGCTCGCCCGCGAGGAATGCGCCAGCCGCGCTCAGGCGAATCCGGGCGCTTGATCCAATCAGCGATGCCCTTCCGGCGCAGCCCTGAACCGCCGCGACCTGTTCGCACTATCTCAGCGCTGTTCTGATTCCCCGCGCCGCCCATTCCAGGGTCGCCCTCAGCAGCGCATTGCCCATCGCCCATGGCCGCTGCCGGTCCAGCCCGCGCCGCCCCATCCGCTGCGGCAGGAAAAACCGCCCGAACGCCGACAACCCACTCCCACGCATGACCCAGAAACACCCGCCAGCATACGTCGTATCGAACCCATCCTCCGCCCGCAGCAGATACAGCGCCGTCCCCGAACACATCGCCACGTCGGCCTGCGCATCGCGCGCCAGCAGGCGCAGGCCGCGAAGATAAGACAACTCGAGCGTCTGGCGCAGATCGGGCAACGCGAGCACCAGCGGGCGCAGCAAACGCAAACGCTCCAGCAGGCGCGGCAAGCCGTGCAACCGCTCCCCCGCCCGCTCGCGATACCTGAGGAACGCCTCTTTCAACTCCGCCACCGTCGCCTGGGCCGGACGCGGCAGCGGCTCGGGCCGGTCGCGCCAGCAGCGCATCCAGTGCGCCAGCGCCTGTTCGTGCTGGGCCGCCAGGCTGGCCGGGCTGTCGAACTCGAGGTCGAAGCGCGCACCCGGCTGCAAAAAGCGGATGAGGCCGCGCTGCGCTTCCAGCCGCGACGCCTCCAGCACGCCCAGCGGTGTGCGGCGGCCGTGATTGAGCCAGGCATTGTCGACCCGGCTGAAGCGGGCAAAGGACGCGACCGGCACGATCAGCCGCGGCTTGAAGGTTTCGGCCTGCAGGGCCAGGCGCTCGATGCCCCGCTCGGCCGCCGCTTCGCGCTGGACAAAGTTGTCGGGGTTGCCGCACCAGGCCATGTCGGCGAAGCCCGTCAACAATACATCGACGCGGACGTTGGCCCTGCGCAGTCGCTCGGCGGCGGCGTGGCAGGCGGCGCGGGTGGCGAGCGCGCGCTCGCCCAGGTGCAGCAGCGTGCGCCGGCCGCACCGGATCAGGCACCAGGAGTCGCCCTCGCCGTTCGCGAACGCCGTCAGGCGCAGGTCGCGCGCCAGGGTCCGCGCCTGCCCCTCGGGGCACTCGGCCATGGCAAAGCGGTTGCGCCGCAGTTCGGCGTGCAGGCGCCAGTCGCGGCCCTGGCGATACAGGAAGGTGGCGATGCCGCGAAACTCGGCGCGAAAGCGGCGCAGGAAAGGCCCCGACAGGCGGTCGGGCTGGGCGCGCGAACACCAGACAAACACCGGCAAGCCGCTCGCATTCAGCTCGGCGATCAGCCCGGCGGTATGGGTGGAACGGTCGAGCAGGCTCCATGCATCGTTCAGCACCGTGCCGTCCAGCCAGGGGTCGGCCAGCAGCAGCGCATGGTCGGTGCGCAGCAGGAAACCGGCGTGGTTCAGGAAGGTGAAGGTCGGGCTCGGCATAGCGGCATGGCGGGGGTAGGCTCGGCTTCAGCCTATCGCCACGTCGCGCGCCATCCATGAGGCACCGCAATCGTGTTGCGGTGCCTTTCCACGCCTTATACCGGGATTGCCTCGAGCAAGAGCGCCCGTTCAAATCCAATCGTGAGCTTGTTGCTGGCCGCGCTCACTTCGCCCAGGTCGCGGTCTTCGACGTAATCGCGCACGCGGTAGCGACCGTTTCCGAGCCCGCGCAATTCGACCTGGCCCGACCACGCCTTCGCATAAAAGGCATAGTACAGACGGCCATCTTTCTCGACCGCATGGGTTTCCGGCTTGTCGAAACCGATGTCGTACAGTTCCCCGCGATACTGGCCCTTGGGCAGCATCTTGTCCTTGTAGATGCCGATCCACTTGCGCCACTTCGCTTCCTTGACCGCCGTCAGCAGGTAGCTGTCCTTCGGCTTCGGATCTTCGGGCCAGGTGAACTTGGTCGAGACCACCGCGCCGATGCCCACGGTCGACGCGAAATCGTCGCCACCGTCGCTGAGCTCGACGTGGTCGCCCGCGTAGGCCGCGCTCGGCCCCATCAGGGCTTTCAGGGTCTTGCCCTTGTGCCGCACCTGCCACGAGGACAGCGGGTCGGACGACGGCGCCTGGTTCGTATACGGCAGCGTATGGAAGGCGTACGAGGTGCCACAGGGGCAGAACTCGACCACGGCCTGGGGATTGATCTCGCGCGCGGTGTCGTACACCATTTTCCAGAAGTCCTGCAGTTTTTCGAAGGATTCTTCCGGACGCGCATGCTTGTGCGCCGGGTTGTGGCATGGCGCCACGCCGTTCAGGTGCTGGCCGTCGAGCTTCAGGCCCTCGTAGCCCCACTCGCCGATGATCTTGCGCACCAGCGCGCGGGTCTGCTCGATCACCGGTCCGTAGGCCGGGCACAGGGTCAGGGCATTCCACCAGGTGACGAATTGCGGCGCGCCGTTCTCGTCCAGCAGCAGCTGGTCGGTGTGCTGGTGCAGCAGGTCCGTGCCCGGATCGGCCGCCAGCGGCGCCAGCCACAGGCGCGCCTTCAGGCCGGCGCCGTGGATGTCGTCCACCAGCTTCTTCATGTCCTCGTCGCCGCGCGCGAACTTCTTGCGGTCGATCTTCCAGTCGCCTTCATTGGTTTGCCAGCCATCGTCCAGCACCGCCCATTCCAGGCCCAGCTCCCTGGCCTTGGCCAGGGTGCCGGTCATCAGGGGGATCGTGAAATCGCGCTCATAGCCCCAGGCGCACCAGATCGGCTCGTACGATTCCTCGCCCGCCTGCGGCGCCGCCAGGCCGCGCTCGGCCATCAGCAGGCGGTAGCGGTCCAGGGCGGCGAAGTAGTCGCCGGTGTGCACGGTGACGAAGGTGTCCAGGGTCGCCAGCTCCTGGCCCGGCTGCAGCACGACGGCTTGATCGAATTCGATCGCCAGCGCGGCGCCGGCCTTCACCTGCCGCACCGGCAGCGCCACCAGGCGCGGCACGGTGTCGAGATGGCCCACGGCGATGCCGTGCTCGGGCTGCCAGACGTCGGCCACCGGCGTGCCGCCGCCATAGTCGGACGAATTCATGCCCATGAAGTTGCGCTGTTCGAAGCCGTCCTTGAGCGGCTGCACCCAGTCGCGCCGGTCGGCGTGCGACGAACCGGAGAAGGTCCAGAAGCCGCGGCCAGGTGCGCGCCTGGCCGGCAGCAGCGTGTAGCCGCTGTTCGACCAGGCCTCCACCGGCAGCGCCGCCTGGCCGTTGTTGCGATAGCTCACGCGCAGCAGGGCCAGGCCCGGATGGCGTTCGTAGAAGGTGACCGTCACGGTCTTTTCGACGCCGTCCTTCGACACGCCTTTCAGGCGATGGCGCACGCCCGCGCCGTGCGGGCCGTCGACGCGGTCGACCGCCTGCTCGCCGAGGGCGAAGCCGTCGATCCAGCGCCCGCCCGTCACGCGCAGCCGTTCGCTGGCGTGAAAGCCCGTGACCGCGACCGTCGCGCCGCCCTGGCGCGCCAGCAGGCGGGTGCGCATCTGGCCGTCGAATTCGAGTCCCAGGGCGGCGTCGCCGATGCGCGCCACGTTTTTAGCCTCGGGCGCGGCCACGGCCACGCCGGCGCCCATGCCGCTTGCCACGGCCGATCCGGCCAGCCACTGCAACAGGGTGCGGCGCCGCTCGCTATGCACTTCGGTCATCTTGTCTCCTTGCTTGGTAGGACTACACAGCCGGCGCCGGCCGGCCGCGCCGCCCTACACCAGCACCACTTGCGCGCCGCGCGAGCGCAGCGCTTCGACCATCTCCGCCGGCACGCCGGCATCGGTGATGATCTGGTCGATCTGTTCGATCGTCGCGATCATGGACAGGCTGCGCCGTCCGATCTTCGACGAGTCGCCCACCGCCACCACGCGGCGCGCGATGCCCAGCATGCGCGCATTCAGGCGCGCTTCGAGCAGGTGCGGCGTCATCACGCCGATCTCCGGATCCAGGCCGTCGAAGCCCAGGAACAGGATGTCGGCATGCAGGCCTTCCAGCCCCTGCTCGGCCTGCGGGCCGCCCAGCGAATACGAGCTGGGACGCAGCACGCCGCCGAGCATGATCAGGGTCACGTGCGGCGCGCCGGCCAGCAGCACGGCGATGTTGAGCGCATTGGTGATCACGTTCACCGACTGCAGCTTCAGGCCGCGGATCTGCTTGGCGATTTCGGCGGTCGTCGTGCCCGAGTCGAGCACGATGGTCTGCCCTTCCCCGATCAGCTTGACCGCTTCTTCCGCGATGCGGACCTTCTCCGCGCGGTGCAGCGACTGCTTGACGCCGATCGGCAAGTCCTCGTCGGCGCGCTGGGCCAGCGCCCCGCCGCGGGTGCGCACCACCGCGCCGATCTCGGCCAGCACGTTCAGATCGGCGCGCACCGTCACCAGCGAGATGCCGAACATCTCGGACAGCTCGGCCACCGTCACCCGCCCGCGCTCGGCCACCATTTCGCGGATCTTGCGGCGCCGTTCCGCCACCAGCAGATCCTGGTCGGGCACCGTTTCCGCAGGCTTGCCACCGTTACCGTTCGAAACTTTCGTTTCTAAATTTTTTTCTCGCTTCATTCCTTGTCCATCCGCGCCGGTTCGCCGTCGCGGCTCCGTGTGTAGGCGTGTATCCGTGTCATTAACGGTTTGATGATACAGGATGAAAATGCAAGAAACGAAAGTTCAGACTATTTTTTGCTCCCCTTCTCGCTTACGTATGAAGCCAGCATGATCATGCCTTCCAGGCGCCCCGGAACACGCGCTCGGCGTTCAGGCGGAACAGCTTGTCGGCCACCACCTTCGGCAGCGCCAGGCCGCGCACCACGCCGTCCAGATCCGGCGTGGTGAGTTCGTCGTCGGTATTGAAGTAGCGCCAGTCGCGCCGCCACACGCCGTCCAGGTCGGCCACGAAGTCGGCCTGACTCTGCGCCGTCGACTGGGCCAGGTCGGAGCCATACATCAGGCGATCCTGGTAATCGATGAAGAACCGGCGCACCCGCTCGCGGTCGCGCTGCGACTGGTGCTGGATCTGGCCGATGCGCGCCGCGATATCCACATTGGCCGTCGGATTGCGGTCCAGGAAGCGCGCCAGCTCGTCCACGTTCCACTCCAGCGAGGCCATGTGCACGCCGACGAAGCGCAGGCGCGGATGGCTGGCCAGCAGGCGGTCGCGCGCGCCCATCTGGTCTGCGTAGCTCGGCATCTTCGGCTGCCGGTACATGTGGTACTGCGGATGGTTCCTGAAGTATTCGCGGTCGTTCTTCGTCGTCATCTTCTCGAGCGGCAGCCAGCAGTTGTGCGGCTCGCCCTGGTGCCCGACCAGCAGCACGTCGCGCGCTTCGAACGCGTCGAACAGCGGCTTGATGCGGGCGTCGTCGACCATCACCAGCCGGCCCTGCGCATCGCGCTCCGACATGCCGATGTTCTTCCAGACCTTGACGCCCACCGCGCCATCCTGCAGCGCCGCATCCAGCCGGTGCAGGGTCGCCGGGATCCAGGCCGGCTGCAGCAGGTTGTCGGCGCTGAAGCTGGCGATCCAGCCCACGGTGGCCGGATGCTCGCGGTGCAGCTTGCTGGCCACGCGCTGCTGCTGCTCCAGCGCCGGGAACACCGGATAGTCGACGTTGATCGTCAGCGCGCGGAAATTGGCCTTGCGCGCCAGTTCCAGGAACGGCCCCTGCTCCAGGCCGTGCAGGTGCAGGTGGGCGTCGATCTTGGGCACGCTCTCGTAATCCTGCATGGTGTAGCTGTCGGCAGCCAGCGCGGCGAGGATGGTGCAAAGAAGGCGGACGCGCATATATGCTCCTGTCTATCGGGTCTGGGATGCGAGGCGATCCAGCGCGGCCTCGCTCAATGGCTGCCCGGCGCTGCGGGCGGCGTACAAGGCGGCGCCGAGCACCGGCGCCAGCCGCGGCGCCTGCAGGCGGTAGGGCCTGGCGCAGGCGGCCAGCGCCTGCTCGAATGGCGCGCGCAGCAGTCCGCCGTCGCCGAACAGCCCGCCCGTATAGGACACCGGCAGCGGCAGGTCGGCAGCGACGTCGAGCCGGTCGCGCACCGCGTCGACCATCGCGGCCAGTTCGCGCGCGGCGTCGACGAAGATGGCGCGCGCCTGTTCGTCGCCCTGGACCGCCGCCTCGGACGCCAGGCGCGCCAGCTGGGCGATGCGGCTGCGGTCGGCGCCGAGCTCGCCGTACACCACGGCGCACAGGTCGAGGTCGTCCTCCAGCGCCAGCCGCTCGCGCACCAGGCCGTACAGGCCTCCCTTGGGCGCGCGGCCGTCGCTCATGCGCGAGAACAGGGTCAGGCCGGCGCGCGCGATCCAGTGGGCCGAACCCTCGTCGCTGAACAGCTCTCCCCAGCCGCCGGCGCGCGCCTGGCGGCCGGCGACTTCGCCATAGGCCATCGAGCCGGTGCCGGCGATCACGCTGATGCCGTCCATGCAGGCCAACGAACCGGCCCAGCTGCACACCATGTCGTTGCCGCACAGCGTGCGTTCAGGGCCAAGGATGGCGCCGGCCGCCGCATCCAGCTCGCGCTGGGCCGCGCGGTCCTCGCCATAGGCCGGCAGGCCAAAGAAAGCGTAGTCGACCGCGCCGCCATCGACGCCGGCCGTTGCCAGTAGCGCCTGCACGCCGCGCTGCAAGGTCGCGGCCACGGCTGGCATGCCGGCGTCGACGTGGTAGGTGCTGCCTTCTTCGTGGCGCGCCAGCACGCCGCCGTGCGCGTCGATCAGCGCGAACGCGGTCTTGGTGCCGCCGCCGTCAACCCCGAGGAACATGGGCGGCCTCGCTGTCGACGTGGGAAACGAACGAATAGATGGTCACCCCGCGCACCACCCGGTTGACGGTGCCGGACATGCTCGGCGTATCCGGGCGCACGCCCAGCGACAGCGAGCGCAGGAAGGAAAAGGCCTGGCAGAACACGATAAAGGGCAGCGCCAGCTCGAGGTCTTGCGCACCCTCGGCGCCGGTAAAGGTGAACGCATCGTCACCGGGCGCGGCATCCGCCTGGGCGTCCAGGGCCAGCACGCGGCCGGCGCGGCGGTCGCCGCGCAGCTCGCGCAGCAGGTCGAGGTCGTAGCGGCGCGCCTGCGGATCGTTCGACAGCAGCACCACCACCAGGGTCCGGTCGTCGACGATGGTCTTGGGACCGTGGCGGAAGCCCAGCGGCGAATCGTGGATCGCCACCACCTGGCCGTCGGTCAGCTCCAGCAGCTTCAGCGCGGCTTCGCGCGCCAGGGCGCGCAGCTCGTTGCTGCCGAGGTAGACCACGCGCCTGAAGTCCTGCGCCACCAACTGCGCCAGCAGCGCCAGCGCGCGCTCGCCCACCTGCGTTGCCGCCGGCGCCACGCGCGCGGCGGCGCCCGGCGCCAGCAGCCGGAAGGCCAGCGCCGCGGCCAGCAGCATCGAGGTGAAGCTGGTCGTCATCGCGAAGCCGCGGTCGTGGGTGGCGTCGGGCAGCAGGATCGCCAGCGCATTGGCGCGGTCCTGGGTCATGCGGTACAGCTGCCCCTCTTCATTGCAGGTGATGACCAGGTGGTAGACGTCATCCACCAGCTGGTCGGCCAGCTGCACCGCCGCCACGCTTTCCGGGCTGCTGCCGGAACGGGCGAACGACACCACCAGGGTCGGCGCGCCGCGCTGGAAATAGCGGTCCGGGCCCGACACCAGGTCGGTGGTCGGCACCGCTTCGGCGCGCCGCCCCTGGCGCAGCAGGCCTGGCGCCAGGCATTCGCCGATGAAGGCCGAGGTGCCGGCGCCGGCCATCACGATGCGCAGCGCCGGGCGCGCCAGCAGCGGCGCCAGGAAGGCGTCGATCTGCGCGCGCTGCGCGGTCACCAGCGCATCGATCTGCGGCCACACGGCCGGCTGCTGCGCGATCTCGCGCGCCGTCACGCCGCCGCCCAGCGCATCGAGGCGGCCCACATCCTGTCCAAATAACTCACTGCCGCCTTGCGCGGCATCCTGTACTGCTTGCATGTTCACTGCTCCCTAGGTTCGGCGCCCGGCTGGCAGGCGCGCATGTACTGGCGCAGCACGCGGGCTACCCCTTCTTTCAATAGCGCGAGCGGCGTGTTGCGCACGCGGCCCTCGCGCACGGCTTCGTAATGGAATGGCAGGTACTGGCTCAGCAAGGTGAGCGGCGCCGGCTGGCGTTCCAGGTTCGCGACCAGGGCCGCCTGCGCGGCCTGGATGCGCGGATGCGGCCAGTAGTAGCGGATCCGGTCGGAGAGGCTGTACTGCTGGTCGAACAGCAGGCTGCCGGCGTCGTGGTAGTACTTGCGCCAGTAATCCGGCTCGGCGCGCATCACGTCCAGCACAACTTCCTTGAAGCCGCGCTCTCCTTGCATTCCCATTTCAGCCTCGATGTCGGCCAGTGCCCACAGCGTTTCGCGCAGCGCGAAGGTCAGGCCGGGGCCGACTTTCAGTATGGCGAAGTGGTCGCGCACCAGCGCCTGCAGCAGGCCGGGCGTCTGGTAGTCGGTCGAGTGGGCCTCGAACACCATGGTCGGCTCGCCCTCGATGAAGCGGCTCAGCGCCTGCGCCTTTTCCGGGCGGTAGTCGATCACCTTGTGGTGGTCGAATTCCACGCCCGGCTGCACCACCAGGCCGATCACGCGCGGCCACGCGGCTTCCAGGCCGGCCGCGTTGAACGCAGCGCGATGCGCGGCAATGGTCAGCGCCGCCGCATCCGGCGTGGTCACGGCCAGCTCGTCCAGCTCTTCGTGGGCGCCGCCCGGCACCGGAACCTCGGTGCCGACGATATACACCGGCGCCTCGCCGCCCGCGCGCTGCCAGGCGCGCTCGGCCACCACCGCCAGGCGCGCGGCGCGTTCGGCCACGACTTCGTCCGGCAGCGGCACCGGATCGCCCGCGCACGACATCGAGCAATCGAGGTGGATCTTGCGGAAACCCGCGGCCACGTACTGGTCGATCAGCACCTCGGACTTGGCCATCGCGTCGGCGGCAGGCTCGCCCTGCCAGCAGTTCGGCCCCAGGTGGTCTCCCCCCAGCAGGATGCGCCCGCGTGGAAAGCCGACCTTGTCGGCGATGCCGAACACGAAGTCGCGGAAGGCGGCGGGCGTCATTCCGGTATAGCCGCCGTCCTGGTTGACCTGGTTCGAGGTCGCCTCGATCAACACTTGCCCGTCACTTTCCAGGCCGGTCTCAAAGGCGGCCTCGATCACCAGCGGGTGCGCCGAACACACTGAATGGATGCCCACGGGCTGGCCCGCGTGATGGCGTTGGACGAGATCGAGAAGCACTTGCATTGTCGTTGACTCCAGAAAGAGGGACTTCAGGCGGCGCTCGGCTCGTCGGGCTGCAACGCCAGGAACAGCGCCGCCGCCAGCGAGAGGCCGATGCCGGCCAGCTTGAAACCGTTGGGCAGCGTCGCCGCCATCGCCACCGAAACGATGGTGGTCAGGAGCGGCGCGCCAGCGTTGACCAGGGGCGACACCACCAGCGCCTTGCCATGCCGGAAGGCGTACACCAGGGTCAGCGCGCCGACCGCATTGAGCACCTGCGTGATCGCGGCCAGCCACGGACCGTCCAGGCCATAGTTGATCGGCTGCGAGAAGTCGGTCATGGCCAGCGCGACCGGAATGAAGGCCAATGCGCTGACGGTCATGTAGAAGAAGATGCTTTCGGCATCCATGATGGCGTTGGCGCGCTTGATGAAGTAGGCCTGCAAGCCCCAGGCCACCAGCACGCCAAGCGCCAGCACGAACCACCAGCCGTAGGCCACGCCGCCCTGTTCCGGCGCGTAGTCGAACAGCGGCAACGCGCACAGCGCCAGCACGATGCCGGTCACGCCCATGGCGCCGGTGCGTTCGCGCAGGAAGGCATACGACAGGGCGATCGTGATCACCGGCGACAGCGAGATCAGGGGGAAGATCAGGTACGTCGGTCCTTCCTTGACCGCGTGGAACAGGATCATCTGTCCACCGGCGCCCAGCAGGCCGATGGCCAGGCCATGAGCGATCGCGGGGCCATCGCGCCGCACGCGCCAGTCGATGCGCGCCAGCGCGAACAGCGCCGGCGGAATCATGGTCAGCGCCCACACCGCATACACCAGGGTCTCGGGAAAGCCGTTCTGCACCGGGCGCCCGGCGAAGGCGCCCCACACGCCCCACAGCAGGGTGGTCACCAGGGCGTAGCCAAGCCAGTGGGTTTTCATCGTCGTCGTCCTCCTCAGGTTTCCTCGTTATAAGCAGATAGTAATGGAAGGCTTTCGAAATATCAAATAACTTTCGAAATCTTTCGATTTAACGAAACAACCGTGTGTTTTTTGCGATGCAGCAGCGTAGGGTTGATAACAGTTAGTACGAAAGCTAGTTGAAGCTCAAACTTATCCACTGCGAGAAAGTTTGGTTCGACGATAGCCAGACGGACCTGAATGCTGGGGAACCCTGGTCGTTATGGAGGAAATAGATGCCCGCTGCGGAAGTGCGATGGTTTGCATCTGCTGAAGATGGGCTGGAAGTCTGGAACTGTGGTTTAGGGTGCGTTATTGGGAACTATCCGGTGCCTCACCAGCTCTGACAAGACCCGGCTGATTGGCTCTAGCCGGGTTCGTCGCCAACGCGGGCCACGACTCTGGGGACCCATCATGTTCCGCGGTCATCGCATTCGCCTCGATCCCAACAACGTGCAGGCCACGTACCTTGCCCGCGCGGCAGGCACCGCCCGATTCTCCTATAACTGGGCACTGACCGAGTGGCAGCGACAGTATGAGGCGTGCAAGACCGATCCAGATTTGCCAAAACCGAACGAGAGAGCGCTAAGGCGCCAGCTCAATGCGATCAAGCGCGTGCAGTACCCCTGGATGCTGGCGGTGACGAAGAATGCGCCGCAAATGGCAATCATGGAGCTGGATCGCGCCTTCACGAACTTCTTCAAGGGAAGAGCACGCTACCCCACCTGTCGGCGTAAAGGGCGTGACGATCGATTTACTTTAACGAACGACCAGTTTCGCATCAAGGAAAAACGCATCTGGATCCCTCGCCTTGGATGGGTCAGGATGTGGGAATCGTTGCGGTTTGCAGGCAGGTGCGTTTCTGCATCGATCTCACGCGTTGCCGATCATTGGTATGCCAGCATCACCGTCGATACCTCAGAGCCTCTCTTGCCTTCAGCTGAAAACCAAGGCGTGGTCGGAGTCGATCTGGGTGTCACCACGCTCGCGACATTTATAGTGGACCCCGAATCTGAGACGGTGGTTTAAGCTGTCGTCCGCGAAAGGATGACAGCGAATGAGTGAAGGTAAAAAACGCAGGGTGCACAGCGCCGAGTTCAAGGCCAAGGTTGGGTTGGAAGCGGTGCGTGGGGTGAAGACGGTGACGGAGATTGCGCAGGAATTCGGCGTGCATCCAGTACTGGTGGGCCAGTGGAAGAAGGAGATCCTGGAGAACGCCGGCGCCCTGTTCGACGTCAAGCGCGGGCCGAAGCCGGTGGACGAAAGCAGCCCGGAGGACAAGCTGTACAGCGAGATCGGCAAGCTGAAGATGCAGGTGGATTGGCTCAAAAAAAAGCTTGGGGAATGAGTCCGGCCGAGCGGGCACGGTGGATCGAGCGCGAGGACAAGATACCGCTGACGATGCAGTGCGAGCTGGCCGGCGTGCCGCGTTCGACCGTGTATCGGCGGCTGGAGGCGGCGGCCCGACAGGAATGCATCGAGGAGGAGGACGGCCAGCTGCGCGCCCTGATCGACGAGGAGTACACCAGCCGCCCGTTCTACGGCAGCCGGCGCATGGCGGTCTTCCTGCGAGGCCGAGAGCACCGCGTCAACCGCAAGCGCGTGCAGCGCCTGATGCGGGAAATGGGCTTGGCGGGCATGGCGCCGGGGCCGTCCACGAGCAAGCCGCACCCGCAGCACAAGGTCTATCCCTATCTGCTGCGCGGGGTGGCGGTCACGCGGCCGAACCAGGTGTGGAGTACGGACCTGACGTACATTCGGCTGGCGCGCGGCTTTGCCTACCTGGTGGCGGTCATCGATTGGTACTCGCGTCGTGTGCTGGCCTGGCGCATCAGCAACAGCATGGACGCGTCGTTCTGCGTGGACTGTCTGGAGGAGGCATTGCGCCACCACGGCAAGCCCGAGGTATTCAACAGCGACCAGGGCTCGCAGTTCACCAGTGACGCCTTTACCAGCGTGCTCAAGCGCGAAGGCGTGGCCATCAGCATGGATGGGCGAGGACGGGCGCTGGACAACATCTTCGTCGAGCGCCTGTGGCGCAACGTGAAGTACGAGGACGTGTACCTGAAGGGCTACGCCAACATGGCCGAGCTGACAGTCGGCCTGGCACAGTACTTCGCGTTTTACAACGCCGAGCGTCCACACCAGGCGCTGGGCTACGAGACGCCAGATCATGTCTACCGTGCCGGTGTTGGAGGAGGTGCGTTGATCGTCGACAAGTTCGGCGACGCGGACCAAGAGCCGGAGAAAAACGGCGGAACGGGGCAGCGCCGGGCAGCTGCTGAAGTGGAAATGGACACAGCTTAAACTAGCCGGCTGAGTGTCTTGACTGATGGGTCCACTTTACATCGGTAGGGCCGCGACGAACCCACCGAAGCGATCACTGCGCTTTGCGGCCTCAGAAACCAGTACGACAACGGCTGCGGTGATCAGGTATTTCGTGATAAGCCATTTCATCGTCTATCCTCTGTTGTGCTGAGTCTTCCGGTGGCCACCGCAGCGGCCACCGGACCGGTATTACTTGACCGAGAAGCGGACGCTGACGGTCTTTTTGTCCGCAAACGTCACGGCCGCAACGGCTTTGCTGCCTGGTTCCAGCTTTGCAGTCCCTTTGGCGACCAGCGTATTGCCGCCACCGGACTCGAGTGGTACTTCGGTCTTTTCCGTACCTTTCAGCACGGTCAGGGTGCCGGTTGCGCCAGTGGTCGGCAGATCCTTGCCATGATCATCAACATAGATCGTGGCGCCGTCGTCTTTGGTCACCAGTTCGAATGCCAGGTCGCCTGCGCTCTGCACGATCCCACCGTGTTTGGGCTTGGCGCCATGCGCGAGTGCGCTACCCGAAAGGATGACGCCAGCTGCGAGGGCTGCTACCGCAAAATACTTCTTCATGTTCAGACTCCAATGAGGTGTGGCGGCTTGGGACGGGCGCCGCCACTTGGCCCGTATCTGTCAATAGCTATCCTTGCCTTCGTCAGCCAGCAGCCGCTCAAGTGGGTGGCGCCCGACCTTCCAGAAGATGAGCGGCGTGAGCAGCGAATCGAGCAGCGTGGAACTGATCAAGCCGCCGAAGATCACGACCGCGACCGGATGCAGGATCTCCTTGCCCGGCGCGTCCGCGGCCAGCAGCAGCGGCGTCAGTGCGAAAGCCGCGACGAGCGCCGTCATCAGGACCGGCGTCAGGCGTTCGATCGAACCGCGCACGATCATCGGCCAGCCGAAGGTCTCGCCCTCGAACTTGCAGAGGTTGATGTAATGGCTCACCTTGAGGATGCCGTTACGGGTTGCGATGCCGGCCAGCGTGATGAAACCGACCATCGACGCGACCGACAGCGACACGCCGGCAATCCACATGGCGACCACGCTGCCGACCAGGGCGAAGGGAATATTCCCCATGATGACGAGTGCCAGCGTCGACGAGCGATAGCGCGAATAGAGCACAAGGAAGATCAGCACGAGCGAGGCCAGCGACAGGCCCACGATCAGCTGCTGCGCCTGTTCCTGGGCCTGGAACTGGCCTTCGACACTGACGAAGTAGCCGCCCGGGAGCTGGCTGGCGGCAACCGTCTTGCGCACGTCGTCGATAATGCGGGACATGTTGGAGCCGTCCGTATTTGCGTAGACGACGATCCGGCGGCGCCCGTTCTCACGGCCGATCTGGTTCGGGCCGTCGCCTTCCTCGACGGTGGCGACACTCGAGAGCGGAATCTGTCCTGCAGGGCTGGTGAGCATCACCCGTGCCAGATCCTGCGGCGAACGGTCGACGTCGGCCAGGCGCACGACCAGGTCAAAACGACGCGGACCGTCGATGACCTGGGTGACGCGCGTACCTTCGGCCAGGGCCTGTAGCGCCTGCAGCACATCGCCCGCCGCCAGGCCGTACTGCGCCGCCTTGCGGTAATCGATCCGCACCTTGATCTGCGGGATCAGCACCTGCCGCTCGACCGACAGGTCGACCAGGCCCGGCACCGCGCGCAAGCGGCCCTGCAGGCCGTCGGCCAGGCCGCGCAGCGTGTCGATGTCGTCGCCATAGATCTTCAGGGCGATCTGGGCGCGCACGCCAGAGAGCAGGTGGTCGAGGCGGTGCGAGATCGGCTGCCCGATCGCGACAGAGGCGGGAATCACGGACAGCTGGTTGCGGATGCTTGCCATGATTTCTTCGCGCGAGCGCTCGGACGGTTTCAGGTCAACATCGATCTCTGCCGAGTGCACACCCTCCGCATGCTCATCCAGTTCGGCACGTCCGGTTCGGCGCCCGACCTTGGTCACTTCCGGCACTTGCGCGATCAGGGTCTCGGCAAGAGAGCCCATCCGGTTCGCTTCCGCCAATGAGGTACCCGGCGTAAAGGTCATTCCCATCACCAGCGAGCCCTCGTTGAAGGCTGGCAGGAACGCGCGCGGGAAGAACGGCACGGATGCCGCTGCCGCCAGCACCGCGATCAAGGCCACCGCCAGCATCATGCGGATGCGCGGAAACGACCAGTTCAACGCGGCGGTATCCCATGCTTTCATGCGGCGCACGATCGGGCTGTCGCCGCGGTGCAGGCGCTTCATCTTCGGCAGCAGGTAGTAGGCCAGTGCCGGGGTCACGGTCATGGACACCAGCATCGACGCCAGGATCGAGGCGATGTAGGCAATGCCCAGCGGCGCGAACAGCCGGCCCTCGATGCCGGGCAAGGCGAACAGCGGCACGAACACGAGCACGACGATCACCGTCGCGTAGACAATGCCCGAACGTACCTCGACCGAGGCATGCCAGATGGTTTCCAGCACCGACTGGCCGGTTTCGCCGCGCTGCTTGAGCCTGCGTACGATGTTCTCGACGTCCACCACGGCATCGTCGACCAGTTCGCCGATTGCAATGGCCAGGCCGCCCAGCGTCATCACGTTGATCGACTGGCCGAGCAGGTGGAAGGCAAGCGCCGTCACTGCCAGCGACAGCGGAATGGCGATCAGCGAGATCACGGTCGTGCGCACGCTCAGCAGGAAGGCGAACAGGACGATCGCGACCAGGATCGCGCCGTCGCGCAGGGCCTCGACCACGTTGCCGATGGAAGCGTCGATGAAATTAGCCTGCCGGAACAGGACTACCGGCTGCGAGATGCCAGCCGGGAGCCCCTGTTTCAGTTCTGCCAGGGCGGTCTCGATATCGCGCGTCAGGCGTACAGTGTCGCCGGCGGGCTGCTTTTGCACGCTGACGATCACCGCCGGCTTGCTGTTCAGGCCGGCGTCGCCGCGCTTGAAGGCAGGTGCGTAGCTCACGCTGGCAACCTGCTCGAGCAGCACAGGCGTGCCATTGCGGTAGGTAATCGCCAGGCCCTTGACGTCGTTCAGGCGGTTGGTGCGGCCCAGGTTGCGGATCAGGTATTCGCGGTTGTTCAGGTCGACGAATCCGCCACTGGTGTTGGACGCAAAGCCGCGCACCGCCGTCGTCACCTGTTCCAAGGAAACATTAAATTGCGCCATGCGCGCCGTATCCGGCTCGACGCGCAACTGGCGAACTTCGCCACCGATCGGAATGACCTGCGACACCCCCGGGATTGAGAGCAAACGCGGCCGCAGTACGAAGTCGGCATACTCGCGCGCCTTCATCGGGTCGGTTTTCGCGACATCGATCGGCAGTGCGATCAGCATGATCTCGCCCATGATCGAAGATACCGGTCCCATCACTGGCGAGATGTTCCCGGGCAGCTGTTCCTTGACCAGCGTGATCCGCTCGGACACGAGCTGCCGGTTGCGGTAGATGTCGGTTTCCCAGTCGAACTCGGCATACACGATGGACAGGCCAACGCCCGACACCGAGCGGACGCGCGTGACGCCGGGCATGCCGTTGAGTGAAGTCTCGATCGGAAAGGACACCAGCTGCTCGACCTCTTCCGGGGCCATGCCGCCGGCTTCGGTCAGCACGGTCACGACTGGCTTGTTCAGGTCGGGGAAGACATCCACCGGGGTACGCCATGCGGTCATGGCACCGTAGGCCATCAGCATCAGCGCCGCCGCCAGAACGAAGAGACGGTTGTGCAGGCTGAAGCGAACTATCGAATTAAACATGGATGGTCACCTGATCTGGTTGATCAGGGAGGTCCCGATGACCACCACCCTGTTATCGGGGCTGAGCCCCTTGGTAACGATGACTGTGCGCGAATCCAGCGGGGTTGTCTCCACGGGCAGGGCAATGAAACGCTGAGCGCCGGACTTGATCCAGACCACCGTCTCGTTGGCCGGGTTGCGGGCTAGGGCCGCGGCCGGGAGGGCAATGCCCTTGACCTTCGTGTCGAGCTTGGCCAGGACCGTCACCGGTTGGCCGACGGCCAGGTCGAGGGTCGCGCTGCGTGCACGGAAATTGATCGGCACGGCGCCGTCGCGCAAGGTGCGGGCGCCGCCCAGCAGCGTCAGCTCGACATCCGGCACGTTTACGAGGGTGGCAGCGCTGATCTTGCGGGCGATTCCCGCGTCGGCCGACAAGGCCTCGATGACCATGCGCTGCGGATCGACGATCTCGAACAGGACGTCGCGCGACTCGACAATCTGCCCGTTGAGTACCGATGCACTGGCAATGATGCCGCTCGCAGGGGCGACGATCGTCTCGACGCCATTAATCGAACCAGCGACCGCGCGTTCCTGGCCAATGGTCGCCGTCAGTTCGGCCTGGGCAGCTTCGATTTCCTTCGCTGGCACCACGCCTTCGAGCGACTTCAGGCGTTCTACCCGCTTTGCCAGCAGGGCTCGGTTGGCTCGCAGCTCCGCCAGCTGGGCTGCCTGATTGCCCCGCTCGATGGCGGCGCCTGTCGGTCGCAGGCGTGCCAGCACCTGCCCTTTGACGACGCGCTGGCCGGCAACAGGCAGACCGTTTGGCCCCGGCGCGATCTGGCCAGCGAAAGGCGCCTGCACCCGCCCCCCGGCGTTCGGATCGATGCTCGCACGGCCATTCAATTGCACGGTGCGGGCAAATTCTCCTTCCTTGACCATCAGCGTGCGCACGCCCATACGGCGCTGCGCCAGTTTTGGAACGTTGACGCTGCCATCGGGCAGGCGCGCCAGTCCGCCGACGGTGGCAGTTGCTTGGCCGTCCAGGTGCTCCCCGTTCGGTCCGTGCGCGCCGGGCGAGGCCAACAGGGAGCTTGCAAATAAGCCGGCGATCAGGCCAGCGATAAGGCGTTGTGTCATTTTCATATTAGATTTCCTTCGCGTGGCGCCGGCGTCGTACAACGAAAATTGCGGCAGCAGCCAAGACAAGCGCTGCGGCCGCGGCCAGCAGCCAGCGGCGGTTGAAACCGTGCTCGTGTCCGTGGTCATCAAGCGCTTCGGTAACCGTCAGCGTGCCTTCGAGCAGATCGCTTTCCTCGCCTGCGACCAGGGTGAATAGCAGCGCATGGGTGCCCGGCTTGGAGATTGCGGCAAGAAACTTCGGATCGTCGACTGCATAGTCACCGAGGTCGGCGTGGAATTTGGCTTTTGCCTTGAGGTCCTTGTACTGGACCTCAAGGACGCCGCCCAGTACCGGCTCGTTCGTTTCGTAGCGGTCGATCATGATCGACAGCTCGCCGCCAGAAAGATGGCCGAGCAGCTCGAAAGCTTCGGTGAAGGTCTCGATGCGGGGGACGATTGATGCGGTGCCAGTGGCAGCCGCCTGGCCATCGAGGTGTTCGCCATTGGGCCCGTGGGCGCCAGGGCTTGCGAATGCCGACGACATGACGAGCATGGCGGCAAACAACAGGTGCAGGTATTTCATGGAAGGATTCCTAAGGCTTGATTGAGTTGGGCATGGGCGAGCCCGAGCGCGACTTTTTGCTGGGCGACGGCGACATCGGCTTCGTGGGTGAGCGCCCGTGAACGGAGCAGGTCGGCAAGACCTTTTTCACCCTGGCGAAACGCCTTTTCGAACAGCGCAGTGTGTTCGTGCAGGGCGGTTGCGCGTGCGGTGGCGGTCTCCAGGGCAGCACGTGCATTCGCAAGCCGTTCTTTCGCGATCTCGATGTCGGCCTCAGCATTGGCCTGGACCTCGGCCGCCTCCGCAGCAGCCGTTGCGATCACGGTTTGCGCCTGGGCTTCAACGCTACGATTGCGTGCGGCAGTGCCGATCGGGATCTGCAGGGCTACGCCGATGCTGTTGACAGGCTTTTGCAGCAGCCTCTCGTCCTCGCGGCGAACCGACAAGGCAATGGTCGGCGGCGCTGAGCGGGAAGCCGCGGCCAGGCGTAGCGCCGCCTGTGCACGTTGTTCGGACGCCTGCGCGGCTGCCAGGCGTGGATTGGCAAGGGCCTTGCCTTCAGCGAGCGCTTCGGGTTCGAGCGGAGGCAAGTCGGACTGGCCGGTCAGGACGCGGTAGCGTGCGAGCGCTTCGAGGGTCGCAGTGCGGGCATCCGTGACGGCGATCCGGGCCGCCAGGACTTCCTGTTCGGCGAGCAGCCCGTCGCTGCGTGCCAGGTCGCCGGCCTTGACGCGTTGCTGCACCTCGTCACGGAGCCCCTCAAGATGTTCCAGGTGGTCCTGCTTCTCCTCGAGCCGGACTTGGGCGGCCGCCGCTTCCCACATGCGGTTGCGCACTACGCCGGCAACAGCGAGGCGGGTGGCGCCGATGTGAGCGGCGACTTCTTCAGTGCTGCGCGCGGCCAGCGCTTCGCGGGCGCTCTTCTGGCCCGGCAGGAAGAATGAGGACGAGACCGATATCTCGGATTCTCGCTGGTCGCGCTCGGACGAACCCTGGTCTGCGCGCTGGGACAAGCCGAAGGTCGGGTTGGAGGCGAGCCAGGAGCGTGCGTTGTCGCGCGCAGCATGCGCTTCGTCCTGGCGCGCTTCGATCGTGCGGGCGGCGGGTGCTCGCTGCCATGCACTCTCTACGGCTTGCTTCAATGTGGTGCCGATTACAGTCGGCGGAGGCGGTGCTGCGATGGCCTGACATGGCAGGACCAGGGCGGCACCAATAAGGTAAAGGGACAGGCGGCAGGTGCGCATGTGTTCTCCATCGGGTGATATTCAGAATCACCGAGGGCGAGCACGTCAGCGCAGCTTGCGTTGCGCCTGCATCTTTCGATTATGCGTGCAGCGTTCCCCCGGCAGTGTGGCCGAGGGAGAAAGCTGGGGGTCTGTGTGGTCCGTCGAGGAACGGTTCAGGAACTGCCTGGGCAACATATGGCCCCAGTTCGGACACTGGCTGTTCTGGAGGGAGTACCAGGCGCGGGAGACCGAAGCCTACCGGTTGTGAAGGCGAGGAATGTTCCTGCGCGTGATCGAGGGATTCATCCGAGTCGTCATAGTGAACGGAGCCGTCGTCCTCATGATGGTGGTGATGGATGCCCTCATCGTGCTCCAGCTCGTGGACGAGCGAGACCGCGTCCGCGACAGGCGGCAGGCTGCCTTGCATGGCGAAACCATACAGGGGCAAGCACAATAGCAGGAGGATGTGAACAATCCGACGCAAGGGAATCACCAGGTAAATTTCGCGAAATTATAACAGCCTGTCTGCCGCCATTGGTTCCTATCCAAAATGTTCGGGAAGTTAAGGAACTATTTTGTCGCTGTCGTATCAATAATTGTAATTGCAATTACTAAATGATAAGCTAGCAGGATGACAAGCCCCCCAGAATGGCAGTTACTCGTGCTGACCCTGCCGAGTAACAATGCGACCGCTCGTATCCGGATATGGCGCGCCCTCAAGGCGCTTGGTTGTGTGCCGCTACGAGACGGCGCTTATCTGTTGCCGCATACCGTCCAGCTGGAACATCAGTTGCGAACGTTAGCCGACGAGTGTCTTCGGGAAAGCGGTAGCGCGTGGCTTCTGGTCGTTCAGCCTCAATCGGAAGTCGACAGCGCCGCCTACCGTTCGCTCTTCGACCGCAGCGCCGACTACTGTCAGCAGCGGTTGTAAACTGATACAGGCAGCGATTGAAAACTGATACACCATTTTGAGAAGATGGCCGCTTTGCGGAGCGGCCTTGAAACCCAAAGAGGTGTACGTGGAAATCCAACTACTGAAGAAGCATGGGTTAAGCCTTCGGCAGATCGCCGCCGAGGTAGGCTGTGCAGTGAACACGGTGCGCCGGCACCTGGCCCTGGAGGCCGTGCCGAAGTACGAACGCAAAGTCAAACGCCAGACGAAGCTGGCGCAGTTCGAGCAGTACCTGAGGGATCGGCAGCAAGCTGCTCAGCCCGACGTGATTCCAGCCACCGTGCTGTACCGCGAGATTGCCGCGCGCGGCTACGAGGGCGGCATGAGCCAGTTGAGGGCCTTCGTGCGCACCTTGCGCCCGGCGCCTCCCGCCGATCCGGTGGTGCGTTTCGAGACGGCGATGGGTGAGCAGCTGCAGGTGGACTGGGTCGAATTTCGTAAAGGCAGCGCGCCATTGCACGCGTTCTGCGCGACGCTCGGCTTTAGCCGGGCCAGCTACGTGGAGTTCGTCAACAACATGAAGGTGGATACCCTGATCGCCTGCCACGAGCGCGCCTTTGCAGCGTTCGGCGGCGTGACGCGGCGGGTCCTGTACGACAATATGAAGACGGTGGTACTGGAGCGCGATGCGTACGGTGAGGGCGAGCACCGCTTCCACGCCGGCTTCCTGGACTATGCCAGGCATAGCGGCTTCGTGATCAAGCTGTGCCAGCCGTACCGGGCCAAGACCAAGGGTAAGGTCGAGCGGTTCAACGGCTACCTGCGCCGATCGTTCTATGTGCCGCTGGCGAGCCGGCTGGCACAGAGCGGCCAGAAGCTCGACGTCGTGACGGCCAACGTCGAGGTGGCCCACTGGCTGCGCGAAGTGGCCAATGCGCGCATCCACGGCACGACCGGAGAACCGCCAGCCGAAGCCTTGAAGCGGGAAGTGGAGCACCTGCAAGCGCTGCCGGCACCGTGGCGGGCGGACATCGCGGCAGCCAGGCCGCAGCCGGCTGCTGCAGCACCTGCGGCGCCGCGGCCGGCAGCAGTGGTGGAGCGGATCGCGCAACCTTCTCCGGTACAGCATCCGTTGCAGGTGTATGACGCGCTGCTGGTGCGGGTATCGGAAGGGGTGGCGGCATGAACCTGCAGCATGAGCGTATCGCGGCGTTGTGCGAGAGCCTGAACCTGCCGTTCGTGGCACAGGGCTACGGCGCCGCAACCCAGAAAGCAGCGAAACAGGAGATGGCCTACAGCGACTTCCTGGAGGGGCTGCTGAGGGAGGAAGCAGCTGGGCGCAACGTGCGCAAGCAAAACACGATGACCCGTCTGGCAGGATTCCCCGTGGTGAAGACGCTGGACGAATTTAACTATGACTTCGCCAAAGGCGTAAAGCGCAGCCAAGTCGAGGAGCTGGCCGGCCTGGGATTCGTCGAGCGGCATGAGAACGTGGTACTGGTCGGGCCGAGCGGTGTAGGCAAAACGCACCTGGCGATGGCACTGGGTTACAAGGCCACGCAGGCCGGCATCAAGACGCGCTTCACGACGGCGGCCGACCTCATGCTGGCACTGACGACGGCGCATACGCAGAACAATTTGAAAGCGGTGATGCACCGCGCGATCAAGGCATATCGGCTCTTGATCATCGACGAGATAGGTTACTTGCCGATGAACCGGGAACAGGCCAACCTGTTCTTCCAGGTGATCGCGGCCTTGTATGAGCGCAGCAGCCTGATCGTGACCAGTAACCTGCCGTTCGGACAATGGGACACGACCTTTGCGCAGGATACGACGCTCACCGCGGCCCTGCTCGACCGGCTGCTGCACCATGCGCATATCGTGCCGATTGCAGGTGAGAGCTACCGGCTGAAGCACCAGCGACAGGCCGGGATGATGAGGGGGAGCGATGTTGCAGAAATGGGCTGAACACGGACGGTGTTCGGCGACGGCGGTGTATCAGTTTTAAATCGCTGGGACGACGAAATCTGTATCAGTTTTCAATCGCCGTTGACAACTACGCAGTCTTCCTGAGCGCTGTGGCCGATGCGAGCGCTGCGTTAGCTAATGCCACTCCCCAAGCCATCACACGGGTCAGGAGAAAGCTTCAGCGCGAGTATGAGACCTTGCGGACTACGGACTATTTTCCCGGTCAGGCAAGCAGCCAGGCCGAAATCGCCTGGACGGAATTTGTCAGCCTCAGCGAACGCAGCTTATCTACGGGAGAACCGGTTCCAGTCGAGGCAAGCATCGCAAAACGGGACATCACCAAGTATCGGCACCGCGTCTGGGCTACCCGCCGCCGGCTATGGGTCGATCGCGTTGCCTGTGCCTGGCTGATCCGTCGCTTCATTGACAAGGAGGCGTCGTTCGTATGGCTTGCGTCGCCGCAGGAGTGTCCTGCAAATGCGCTTGGCTTCGATTACGACGGAGCCGAGTTCACGCATGTCGGCAAACGTGTCTCTTTCGAAGTCCTGTTGGCGAGCTTCGGTCTGGATAGCGATACAGGCTTGTTGCGGCTGGGCGCCATGGTCCGATTTCTCGATGTGGGTGACGGCTTTGTGCCGGAGGCGAGCGGTTTCGAGGCCATCCTGGATGGCGCCCGCCAGCGGGCTGCCGATGACGATGCCCTGCTCAGCGAGGTCAGCGGCGTACTGGATTCGCTGTACGCCTATTTTTCTAAAGACGATGGAGTCCCTGCATGAACGATCCAGCAAACAGTGGCGGCAGGCCTGCCTATACCTTGTGGCAGATGATCGCCTACATGCTGCGTTTGGGTGCGCTTGGGTTTGGCGGCCCGGTAGCATTGGTCGGATACATGCATCGCGACTTGGTGGAGTCACGTAAATGGGTATCGGAAGCTGACTATAAGGAGGGACTGGCGCTGTCGCAATTGGCCCCCGGCCCTCTGGCTGCCCAGCTGGCGATTTACCTCGGTTATGTGCATTACCGGATATGGGGTGCGACGCTGGTCGGCATCGCCTTCGTTATCCCGTCATTCATTATTGTGGTCGTGCTTGGCTGGGCCTATGTCCGTTTTGGTGGACTATCGTGGATGCAGGCAGTGTTTTACGGGGTTGGCGCAGCTGTCGTGGGCATCATCGTGATGAGCGCAAAAAAGCTCACCGAGAAAAGTGTCGGCAAGGACAAGCTGCTCTGGGCCATCTATCTAGTATTGGCGGCCGTCACCATCGCCACCGAGTCGGAAATCGCCTGGCTCTTCATTGCGGCCGGTGTCCTGGTGTGGTTTTGGCGCGCGCCACCGAAGTGGCTTAACCGTGGCAGCGTCAACGCGCTTGCCGCCACCCAACTGCGGATGGTCTCGAGCCTGTATGCAGCGGCGGACGTGTCGCTGCTGGTGCAGATCGCGCTGTTTTTTGCGAAAGCCGGCGCCTTCGTCTTCGGTTCCGGGCTGGCGATCGTGCCCTTCCTGTACGGGGGCGTAGTTACCGAACACGCGTGGCTGACGGAGAAGCAGTTCGTCGACGCCGTTGCAGTTGCCATGATCACACCGGGGCCGGTGGTTATTACCGTGGGCTTCATCGGGTATCTGAATCGCCACGACTTCCATAGACACTCCTGAGCCTATAATTGTAGGGTCAAGGAAAAAAGTATGAGCGGCAAACGGTATCCCGAAGAATTCAAGATCGAAGCGGTCAAGCAAGTGACGGAGCGTGGGCACGCGGCGACGGAAGTTGCTACACGGTTGGGCGTCAGCTCGCACAGCCTGTACCAGTGGGTAAAGCGCTACAGCGCACCGCCGGCCGAGCGGCAGAAGGTGGACGATCAGCAGGCTGAGATGAAGCGCCTGAAGGCCGAGCTGAAACGCGTTACCGAGGAGCGCGATATTTTAAAAAACCGCCCCGCACGGTCGCCCGTGGCCCTCATGAATAGAAACTCCAGAAGAGTACACTGGTTGCACGCAGGACTGTGACCGAACGCTTTTTGGAGGCATAGACCCCGTCAAAAAACCTGGTCCAGGGGAAGCTGCGGACTCATATGTGGCGGCGCCATCTGGCGACCCCGTTTAGGAAGTTGATCAATTCCGAGTCCCCGTCCTGCACCTGACTATCCAGGAGGTGGCCCATGTCCAGAGAGCGTTCACGATCCAAGCCCAGCGGGCTGCCGATCATTCATCCATTCGCGGCCGGCATCGATATCGGTGCACGATTCCACGTCGCCGCCGTCAGCCCGGATCTGTGCGACGAACCAGTCCAGACGTTTCAGGCTTTTACCAGTGATCTGGAACGCATGGCCAATTGGCTGGTTGCAACCGGAACGAAAACGGTCGTGATGGAATCGACAGGCGTCTACTGGGTCGCCGCCTTTGAAGTGCTCGAGTCGCACGGGCTCGAAGTCATCCTGGCCAACGCCCGCGAAGCGCGGGCCGTCCCAGGTAGAAAAAGCGACGTCAACGATGCCCAGTGGCTGCAGCGTTTGCATGCCTGCGGCCTGCTGCGTGCTAGCTTCCGTCCTGGCCGCGATATCGCAGAGTTGCGGGCCTATCTTCGCGCCCGCGAGAAGCACACCGACTACGCTGCCGCACATATCCAGCACATGCAGAAGGCGCTGACGTTCATGAACATTCAGCTCCATCACGTTATCGCCACGATCACCGGCGTCACGGGCATGAGGATCATCCGTGCCATCGTTGCCGGCGAGCGCAATCCCGATACGTTGGCGGCGATGCGCGATGTGCGCTGCAAGGAAAGCCTGGAAACCATCCGCAGTGCGCTGGTTGGTAATTACCAGCCCGAACACGTGTTTGCGCTCAAGCAGGCGCTTGCCCTTTACGATTTTTATCAGCGCTGCATCGACGAATGCGACGTGGAAATCGAACGTACGGTGGCGGGGCTGAACATTGGCAAGACGATGCCGGACGCGCCGCTCCCGAAGGCCAAACATCGCAGCAAAATGCCGAGCGATCCTAAGTTTGACGTGCGCGCTGCCCTGTATCAGCTAACCGGCACCGATCTCACGCAAATCCACGGCGTCGGCCCATTCCTGGCATTACGGTTTATCGGCGAATGTGGTACGGACATGGGTCGATGGCGTAGCGCGAAACACTTCACGTCATGGTTGACGTTGTCACCCGGCTGCAAAATCAGCGGCGGCAAGGTGCTGTCGGCGCATACGCGCAAGACCAGCAGCCGGCTGACCGTCGCG
This sequence comes from Massilia timonae CCUG 45783, assembly GCF_000315425.1. Lineage (GTDB taxonomy): Bacteria > Pseudomonadota > Gammaproteobacteria > Burkholderiales > Burkholderiaceae_D > Telluria > Telluria timonae. The sequence goes on from NZ_JH992924.1 coordinate 377,270, forward strand.
ATTCGACTGGCAGCCGTCACCGTTGGACGGAGCGACACCGCGCTCGGCGCGTTCTACCGACGTCTTGCAGGACGCATCGGCACGGCCAAAGCAGTGACCGCCACAGCCCGCAAGATTGCGGTCCTGTTTTACAACGCTATGCGGTATGGTATGGATTACCGGGACCCCGGTGCCGACCACTATGAACAGCAGTATCGCGATCGCGTGGTCAAGCAGCTGCATCGGCGCGCAGCGCAGTTCGGATTTGCTCTGCAGCCTCAGGAATCAATGGCTAGCGGGTGAGTTTCTTAGGAAGGCCGCCGCGTACTTTGCCAAGATGTCCGGGTAAGGTACGCCTTCATTCGCGATGCCCGTAACGAACATTCGATCCGAAGGCTTTGCAAGATGATGACAGTGCATCCCAGCGGTTTCTACGCCTGGTGTGCCGAGCCGGAAAGCCAGCGAACCCAGGAAGACCGGCGCCTGCTCGGGCACATTAAGCAGTCGTGGTTGGAAAGCGGCGCAGTGTACGGCTACAGGAAAGTCTCGGACGACTTGCGCGACCTGGGCGAGCAATGTGGGATCAACCGCGTTCACCGAATCATGCGCGCCGCCGGCCTGCACTCGCAAACAGGCTATGGCAAGCGCCGCTTCAAACGCGGCGGCATTCCATCGGTAGTAGCACCAAACCACCTGCAGCGGCAATTCGATGTGACTGAACCAAACAAGGTTTGGGTCACGGACATCACGTACATCCGCACGCATGAGGGTTGGTTGTACCTGGCCGCAGTGCTCGACCTGTTTTCACGCCAGGTCATCGGCTGGTCGATGGGTTCGAGGATGGATCGCGAGTTGGCTCTGAACGCTTTGCTGATGGCTGTCTGGCGTCGCCAGCCTAAGCAGACCGTCATGGTTCACTCGGATCAGGGCAGCCAGTTCAGCAGCTACGACTGGCGCGATTTTCTGAGAGCGCACAACCTCGAACAGAGCATGAGCCGACGCGGCAATTGTCACGACAATGCGGTCGCCGAGAGCTTTTTCCAGCTACTGAAGCGGGAACGTGTTCGCCGGCGGATCTACATTACTCGCGATGAGGCCAGGCAGGACATCTTCGACTATATCGAGATGTTCTACAATCCGAAGCGCCGGCACAGTTTCAGCAATGACTTGTCGCCGGTCGAGTATGAAAAGCAGTATTTCCAGCGGCTCTCGAGTGTCTAGAAAAGCTGTGGCGATTCACATCGTGCTTGCCTGCGCCTGCTATAGTATTAAGCAGTAGCTTTATGTCAGATAGAGGTAGAGCTACTGCGAACTACGTGAGAACGCTGCGAATTCGCTGCGAAGTTTTCTGAGACGCTGCGAAGTATTCTGAGAACCTACAACTACCCGCTTCAGACCACCGACCCCAGCTTGAAGATCGGCAAATACATCGCAATCACCAGCCCGCCGATCAACACCCCAAGAATGACCATGATCAGCGGCTCCATCAGCGACGACAACGCCGCCACCGCCTCATCGACCTCATCCTCGAAGAAATCCGCCACCTTGCCCAGCATCGCGTCGAGCGAACCCGATTCTTCGCCGATCTGCACCATCTGGATCACGAGGTTCGGGAACACGTCCGCATTCTGCATCGAGGCGGTCAGGCTGGTGCCGGTGCTGACCTCGTTCTGGATCTTGCGCGTGGCTTCCAGGTAGACCGCATTGCCCGACGCCCCGCCGACCGAATCGAGCGCTTCGACCAGCGGCACGCCGGCCGCGAACATGGTCGATAGCGTGCGCGTCCAGCGCGCGATGGTGGCCTTGCGGATCACGCTGCCGAAGATCGGCAGGCGCAGCAGCAGGCGGTCCATCACCTGCTGCATCCTGAGCGAGCGGCGCCAGGCCTGGAAGAACAGGTACAGCCCGGCGAACAGCGAGCCGAAGATCACGTACCACCATTCCACGACGAAGTCGGAGATCGCCATCACCACCACGGTCGGGGTCGGCAAGTCGGCGCCGAAGCTCGAGAACACCTGCTTGAAGGCCGGCACCACCCAGATCATGATCACGGCGGTGACGACCAGGGCCACCGCCAGGATCGCGATCGGATAGGTCAGGGCCGACTTGATCTTGCCCTTGAGTGCCAGCGTCTTTTCCTTGTAGATCGCCAGGCGCGTGAGCAGGTCTTCCAGGATGCCGGCCTGTTCGCCGGCGCCGACCAGGTTGCAGAACAGCGGATCGAAGTACAGCGGGAACTTGCGGAAGGCGCGGTTCAGGCTGGTGCCGGTCTCGACGTCGTTGCGCAGGTCCTGGATCAGCTTGGCCATCGACGGGTTGCTGTGGCCCTTGCCGACGATATCGAACGATTGCAGCAGGGGCACGCCGGCCTTCATCATGGTCGCGAGCTGGCGCGTGAACATGGTCAAGTCCTTGTCCGTGATCTTGCGGCCGCTGCGGTAGACCTTCTTCTTGACCTTGGTGACCATGATGCCCTGGCGGCGCAGGGTCACGTTGACGATCGCCTCGCCGCCGGCGCGCACTTCGCCGCGCACCACGCGGCCGGTCTTGTCCTTGCCCTCCCAGGCGTACACGTTTTCCTTGACCTGCGCGCCACGGCTCTTGGGTTGGGGGGATGTTGCCATTGTTCGTCTTCCTGTCCGGGTCTTATTCGTTGGTGCAGCCAAGCACTTCTTCAAGGCTGGTCAGCCCCTGTTTTACTTTCAGCAAACCCGAGCGGCGCAACGAGTTGACGCCTTCCTTCTCGGCCTGGGCCGCGATTTCCATGGAATTGCCATTGGCCAGGATCAGCGCCTCGATACTGGGGGAGATCGGCATGATCTGGTAGATGCCGACCCGGCCCTTGTAGCCCGAGCCCAGGCAGCGGTCGCAGCCGACCGGGCCGTAGGGCCGCCAGTCGCCGTCCAGGTCGCTGTCGCGGTAGCCGGCGGCCAGCAGGGCCTCGCGGCTGATCTCGAGCGGCTGCTTGCAGCCGCACAGGCGCCGCGCCAGGCGCTGGGCCGTGATCAGGATCACCGACGAGGCGATGTTGAACGGCGCCACGCCCATGTTCATCAGGCGCGTCAGGGTCGACGGCGCATCGTTGGTGTGCAGCGTCGAGAACACCATGTGGCCGGTCTGGGCGGCCTTGACCGCGATGTCGGCGGTTTCCAGGTCGCGGATCTCGCCGACCATGATGATGTCGGGATCCTGGCGCAGGAAGGATTTCAGCGCCACCGGGAAGGTCAGGCCGGCCTTTTCGTTGACGTTGACCTGGTTCACGCCCGGCAGGTTGATCTCGGCCGGGTCTTCGGCGGTCGAAATGTTAATGCCTGGCTTGTTCAGCAGATTCAGGCAGCTGTACAGTGACACGGTCTTGCCGGAGCCGGTCGGGCCCGTCACCAGCACCATGCCGTAGGGGCGGGTGATCGCTTCCAGCAGCAGCGCCTTCTGGTCCGGATCGTAGCCGAGCGCGTCGATGCCCATCTGCGCCTGGGTCGCGTCCAGGATACGCATCACGGTCTTTTCGCCGAACAGCGTGGGCAGGGTGCTGACACGGAAATCGATGGTGCGGGTGGCCGACATGATCAGCCGCATGCGGCCGTCTTGTGGCACGCGTTTTTCGGCGATGTCCAGCCGCGCCAGCACCTTGATGCGCGACACCAGTTTTTCGCGGATCGACAGCGGCGGCGAGGCGTGGTCGCGCAGCACCCCGTCGACCCGCAGGCGGATCCGGTAATACTTTTCGTAGGGCTCGAAATGGATGTCCGACGCGCCCATCTGTACCGCGTCCATCAGGATCTTGTTCAGGAAGCGCACGATCGGCGCGTCCTCGACGTCGCTGGCGGCCTCCGGGTTCGTGGCCGCCTGCTGGTCTTCTTCGGCGAATTCGATCTCGGCGTCGTCGCCGGCCAGCTCGCTCAAATCCTGTTCGGCGCCCTTGGCGATCGCAGCCAGCAGATTGAGCAGCGCGTCGTGCGGCACGATCACCGGCTCGACCGTCGCCTCGCTCTGGAACTTGATCTGGTCCAGGGCCTGGTTATTGGTCGGGTCGGACAGCGCGACCGACAGCTTGTTGCCGCGCTTGGCCAGCGCGATCACGCGCTGGGCCTGCATCAGCCTGGCGTCGATGGCGCTGGTGGGCAGGAACTCCGGCGCGAAGGCCGACAGGTCGAACAGCGGATAGCCGAAGGTCTCGGCGCAGAAGGCGGCCAGCGCGCGCGGCTCGATCGCGCCGCTGGCGAGCACGGCGTCGATGAAGGCGGTCTTTTCCTGGATGGCCTTCTTGTGCAGCATGTCCGCCTGTGCGGCGCTCAGGCGATTGGCCTGCACCAGCGCGCGCGCCAGGCCCGACAGCGCGGTGCCGGTGGTCGTGTTGGGGAGGACTGCTGCCATATGCGCCGTGTGTGGGAACCTCAAGGGAAGCGACAAGGGCGCCGGGCGAGCCGGCGGATCAAAGGATCATGCCTACAGGCACTAAATTTGTAAAGGATTTGGTGTGCATGAGATGCGTCCGTACCACGTGGACGAATTGGCATTCCGGGCAGGATCGCCCGGAATGGATGGGCTGGTATTGCGCTGCTTCGCGTGCGGCGCGTTAAGCTTGATGAAACAGTCTTGGCAAAGCTTTCACGGTCGTGGTCGGTTCGGAAACCTGCAGCCTGAACACCGCCAGCGCCTCGGTCAGCTGCCCGGTCTGGTCGGTCAGCGACTCCGCCGCCGCCGATGCCTCTTCGACCAGGGCCGCGTTCTGCTGCGTCATCTCGTCGATGCTGCCGATCGCGCGGCCGATGTCTTCGATGCCCGCGTGCTGGCGCGCGCCGGCGTCGCGGATTTCGACCATGATGGTCTGCACCTTGCGCACCGCGTCCACGAGCTGTTCCATCGTCGCTCCCGCTTCGTCGACCAGCGCGCTGCCGGCGTTCACCTTGGACACCGAATCGCCGATCAGTTGCTTGATTTCCTTGGCCGCCGCCGCCGAGCGGTGGGCCAGCGTGCGCACCTCGCTGGCCACGACCGCGAAGCCGCGGCCCTGTTCGCCGGCGCGCGCCGCTTCCACCGCCGCGTTCAGCGCCAGGATATTGGTCTGGAAGGCAATGCCATCGATGGTGGCGATGATCTCGACGATCTTCCTGGACGAGGCGTCGATGTCGCCCATCGTGGTCACCACGCCGCCCACCACGGCGCCGCCGCGGGTGGCGATGTCGGTGGCCGAGGCCACCAGGGCGTTGGCCTGGCTGGCGTTGGCGGCGTTCTGGCGCACGGCGCCGGTCAGCTCTTCCATCGCGCGCGTGGTGCGGTCCAGGCTCGCCGCCTGCGATTCGGTGCGGCGCGCCAGGTCGGCGTTGCCGCTCGCGATCTCGGTGCTGGCGTTGGCGATGGTGTCGGCCGAACCCTTGATGCCGGCCACCAGCGTCGCCAGGCGTTCGCGCATGTCCTTCAGCGCCACCAGCAGGCTGTCGTTGTCGCCCGCTTCGATCCGGATATCCATCGACAGGTCGCCGGCGGCCACCGCCTGCGCGATCGTGCGCGCATAGGCCGGCTCGCCGCCCAGCTGGCGCCAGATGGTGCGCACCACGAACCACGAGGTGATCGCCAGCGCGGCGAGCACGGCCAGGGCGCTGGCGACCATCGCCACCAGCGTGTTGCGCACGCTGTCCTGGCTGGCGGCGATGCCGGCCGCGAACTGGCGCTGGGCGCTGTCGACGGTCTTGGCCAGGTCGGCGTTCAGGGAGGCCAGCGCCGCCTGCATCTTGCCGACCGTCGCCTGCGGGTCGCCCTGTTCCATTTCGAGCATGATGCGCGCCGACGACAGCGCGGGAGCGTAGTAGGCGTCGAATTCGTTCTTGAGGCGCGCGCCGGTCGCTGCATGGCCCGGGATCTGTCCAAGCTTGTCGAGATCGGCGCGCACCTTGTTCGCCTGCGCGCCGACCTGCTCGATGCGCGCCTTGTCGCCCTCGGTCACGGCGTCGGTCAGGCCCTCGGTGACGGCGGCGATGTCGAGCGTCACCGCCTTGACGGCATCCATCAGCGGGTAATCGACGGTTTCGGTGGTGGTGATCGACGCCAGTGCGCCGTTCGCGATCGTCACGCTGGCGCCGGCCCCGAGGCCGAAGATGATGGCGGAAATGACGGGCAGTGCCCAGATCCTGCGCTTGATGCTCATGATGTCTCCAGATATGCGAGACCCGCCGGGCGGCGAATGCCGTCGGCGGATCGACAAGGCGGCGCGGCAATGCCGGCCGCCTGGCAGATGCCATTTACTGCGCGGTGTGGACGACCTTGACCGTCGCGTCGACCGCGCTCTTCTCGATATAGCCGATCGCTTTCGGGTTGGCCGCCACGGCCGCCTTCACGGCCGCGCTGTCGGCGACTTCCTTCGGCATCGTGGCCTTGCCGGTGAACACCAGCTTGGACCACAGCGCCTTGGCCTGGGCCGCGTCCTTGTCCGCGACCTTCTTGTAGAAGTCGGCGCGGATCGGTGCGCCGTCCGGCTGGTCGATCGGGGTCATGGCCGTCGATTTACCGAGGAAGAACTGGGCGACCTGTTCCTTGGTCATGCTGCTCTCGGCCGCCTTGGGATTGACGACCACGACCACCTGGGCCATTGCCGGCAGGACGGCGAAGCTCGATGCCGCGCACGCGGCCAGAATCAATTTCTTCATGTTCGCTCCTTCAGAACACGAAATCGAGGGCCACGGCGCCCACGGTCACCGGACCGGAGAAGCCAGGCTGGGCGTTGATGAACAGGCCGTTGCCGCTTGGCTTGATGCGGTCGATCTGGACCTTGAGCGCCACCGAGCTGGCGAAATCCCAGCGCACGCCGATGGTGTCGGTGGTCTGCTCGCCCTGGCCCACGCCCGATACCGGGATGCGGCGCACGGCGCCGTCCAGCTGCATCAGGGTCGGGGTGCAGGCCGCGGGATAGCCCGCCGGGCAGGCCGCAGGCACGGTGCTGTTGATGGACCCGTCGATCTTCAGTTCAGACCGCGTGTAGTACGGCAAGAACTTGCCGATGCGGTAGCCGCCCATCACGTACCAGGAGGTGGTGTCGTTGATATAGGTCTCGGTCTTGCGCTTGGCGAACTCGGTCTGCAGCACGAAGTTGTTCCAGTCGGCGGTCAGGCCGATCGAATTGAAGGTGCCCTTGGCATCCTTGGCTTCGATCTGGCCGGCCAGGTCGGTCAGCTGTGGCAGGCGATAGCCGGCGCCGGCGGCGCGCAGCGAGCCGACCAGGGTGTTGAGCGAGGCCAGGTCGTCCACCGTGATCCTGGTGCGGGCATGGCCGACGCGCAGCGTGAACGGGCCATTCTCGGCGACCACGTTCAGCGCCACGATGTCCTTGCCGCGCACGTGGAAGCCGTCGAGCGGCGACTTGATGGCGCCGGCCGCCAGCTGCGACGTGATGGTGGTGTTGCCGTAGTCGCGACGCCAGGTGATGTCGGCGCCGTCGACGCTGTTGAACGGCACTTGCGAATACACTTCCGACGGCGGACGCAGCATGGTGTTGGCGTAGCCGACGTTGCGGTAGTCCGAGATCATAAAGACCGGCAGGCCGACGCGGCCGACGCGCACGCTCAGGTCGTCCGAGATGCGGAACTTGGCGAACGCCCAGCTCAGTTCGGCGCCGTAGTGTTCTTCGGCATCCTGGCGCACCAGGCCCTGGGCAGTCAGCGACAGCCAGTTGTTGACCGCGTAGTCGGCCTGCAAGCCGAGGTTGGAATCGACGCCGGTGCGGAAATTGTCGGCGGCGCCGCTGGCCTGGTTCGGGCGGCCGAACTGGGCGCGGTCGTCGTCCGACCAGGTGAGGGCGGCGGTGCCGAAACCGCTGATCTTGACGGCGTTATCTTGCGCCTGGGCCATCGCAGGGACGACCAAGGGGAGCGCCAGCAGGCTGGCGAGAATCTTTTTGTTCATTGCGGGGGTGATACCGGATTTGTAACGTGAGCTGCTAGGGAAGATGCGCACGCAAGGGCAGCAGGCATGGGCGCTGGAAATTATTCTATCCAGCAGGTAATTTTCGCAGCAACAAATTTATGACAATTGGAGATATTTGGAGATGCTTTGCCATATTCTGTGGCTGGATTGACACATTTCGTTGTCAGATTTAGTTCCACCAATGACAAGTCGGCCCTGCTGTCGGCAATCTGGCCTGCACCGCTTCGTGGACGATGCCGGCGCCAACCGCCTCCTCGGCGGTATAGATACGGGCCTGGCCGGTCAGGTGCGGCCGGATGTCGGTTTCATGGCCGGCTTCGCGGGTAGCCTCGCGAAAGATGCTGGCGTAGCGTTCGGCATCGAAATCCAGGCACTCGCGCCACTCCGACACGCGCGCATGGTCGGCCGCCACCAGATTGCCGAAACCCCAGTGCAGCGGGTGGATCAGGAAGCGCGTGCCGGGGCAGGCATAACGCTTCTGGCCGGCCAAAAAGATCACCACGCCGACCGATTCGACGCTGCCGATATTGTGGGTGGTGAGCGGGATCGGCAGGGATTTCAGGAAGAAGTAGAGCGCGAAGCCGGCCGTCATATTGCCGCCCTCGGTCGACATGTGCAGCGCGATCTCGGTCGCGCCTTTTTGCAGCGCCTCCAGGCAGCAATTACGTACGGTGCAGGCGGAGTTGTGGTTGATCGGGCCGATGAAATGAACGATGTGCAATGCCATATGCGCGCCTCCCCTCCAGCGGTAGTATCCGGCCCCCGAGCATAGCAATATTCGTCAGCGCGGCGCGTCTTCCTGGACGGCGCCGGCCCTCTGGCCTTGCCCGAACGTCGCTGCGCAATTGGGTAATGTCGCGGCCGGCTCGATCGCGACATGCCGGCCGCCGATCTCGAGATCGGCCATCGGCGGCGCTACCGCGCGCACCCGGCCCGCGCGCAGGGCGTCGAGCATGGGCGCGCAACCGGTCAGCGACGCGGGCAGGCTGCCGGCGATTTCCCAAGCGCCCTGGTCGTCCTGGCGCAGCACGGCATTGCCATGGTCGCGGGCGCCGATCACGACGACCTCCAGCCTGGCGTCGCCGCCGAGATCGATCACATAGGCGTCGCACGGCGTCTGCTGGCGTTGCAGGCATAGCGGCAGATTGTACTGCCCGTCGACTTTCTTCCAATCGTATTGCGCGAAGCCGGCGGGCAGGGAGGCGCCGGCCGGCCAGACCTTGAGGTTGCGCGCGATCTGCGCCGGCGCGTCGGCGCCGAGTGGGCGTGGCTGGCGCAGGCGCGCCAGTTCGGCGCGCAGCCAGTCGGCGTCGGGGCCGGCGGCGTCTTGCTCCAGCCGCGCCAGCGCCGCGCGGCCATGGCGCGCCCCGTGGTGATGAAGGTAGGCGACGTCCAGCTGGCGCAGCGTGATCTGGCCCGCCGCCAGGCGCGCCAGCTGGCTGTTGACCGCGATGCGGCCCGGATCGAGGACGGGCGACAGCAGCAGCACCAGCACGGCCAGCACCACGAAGGCGGCTGCGATATTGACGCCGGCCAGGGTACGCAACCAGCCGCGGCGCAGTGCTGCCGCCGCATAGCCGCCGGCATAACAGGCCGCGACCAGCAGGCTGGCGGCGGCGATGACGCGGTCGGCCGACCAGCCGTGGTCCGCGACCCGCAGCGCGAGGGCATGGGCGGCGAGCAGCGTCAGCGGCACCAGCAGCAGGCAGGCGATGCGCGCCGACGCGGCCAGCACGCGCGCCGGCGGGCTGGCGCCGTCCTGGTAGGCGGCATTGATCAGCACCACGAAGGCAGCCGCCGCGCTGAGCAGCATGCCGCCGGCGCTGCGGGTGGCCCACAGCGGATCGAGACCGGTGAACGGCAGGCTGGCCAGGAAGCCCCCCACCAGCAGGGTGAGCACCGGCAAGATCCAGGACAGCAGCACGTGCAGCAGGTTGCGGATGCCGCGCACGATGGCGGGCTTGACGTCGGTCAGGTGCATCGCCACCGAGAACGCGAAGGCGGTGACGGGAATGAAGAACCAGGCCTTGCCGATGGCCCAGCTCAGGAAATTCAGTTTGACCAGGTCGAACAGCGCGGCGCCCAGCTGCAGCACCATCCAGGTCGCGCCCACGAACACGAGGCAGAACAGGATCTGCAGATTGAGCTTCCAGGCGACCTCGAAGTAGCTGGCATAGGCCGCGATGCGGCGCCCCTCGCGGCAGGCCGCCAGCACCAGCGCATGGGCGATGAAGAAGCCGACCGCCAGGCAGAAGGTGAGCATGCCGGACGGCTTGCCGCCCTCCCCATCGGGCCCGCCGAGCCGGCGCCACATATCGTAGGCGGCCAGCAGCGCGATGACGATGGCCGCCGACACCGCCCATGACGCCAGCTGGCGGCGCGACAGGTGGCCCAGGCCGCTGATCAGGATCACCGGCAGCAGCAGGCCGAGCATGACGAGCGGCCCGAACAGCAGCGGCATGGTGGCCGGCCAGGATTTGTCTTGCGCCGCCGTGTACAGCAGGTAGAGCAGCAGGCCCTGGGCCAGGCCGATGCCGATGCGCGTGGGGCCGAGCCAGGCCGGGACCAGGTCGTCGTCGGGCGAAAGCGCGGAAGAAGCGGCGGGCGCGGGCTGCTGCATGGCGTCAATCCTTGATCGTGGTCTTGATGAGTATCTTACTTCCGATCAACGCAGAATGATGCCCACAAGTCTGCTAGCTGCCGCGGTAGGTCGAATACGACCACGGCGTCATCACCAGCGGCACGTGGTAGTTCTGGGCGGGATCGGCGATGCCGAAGGCGAGCGTGATGCGGTCCAGGAAGCGGGGAGACGGAAGGTCGACGCCGCGCGCCGCGTAGTAGTCGCCGGCGTGGAACACCAGTTCGTACTGGCCGGCCTGCAGCGCGGCCGCCTCCAGCAGGGGCGCGCCGCAGCGGCCGTCGTCGTTCGTTACTGCGCTATTGAGCAGCGTGCGACCGTCGGCGCCGGTTGCGTACAGCTCGACCCGGATGCCGGCGCCGGGGCAGCCGTGGGCGGTGTCGAGCACATGGGTGGTCAGTTTTCCCATCGTGGTCCTTGTCGGGGAATGTGGGGGGAGCTCATCATAACGCCGATCTGGACGGATACAAGCGTCGACCCATTCGTCATGCGCGCCTGAGTGACGTATATCGGCGCCAAGAGCCCGCATATGCGTCCTGTCATATACTGTTGTGGTCGTTGCAATATATGATCAAGCGTATTCTTCCTTGTCGAGGGACGCCATGGCAGCTTCCTATCCGCGCGACCTGGCCGGCTACGGCCGCAATCCGCCGCATGCGCGCTGGCCCGGCGGCGCGCGCATCGCCCTGCAGTTCGTGCTGAACTTTGAGGAGGGCGCCGAGAATTGCGTGCTGCACGGCGATCCGGCCTCCGAGACCTTCCTGTCCGAGATCGTCGGCGCCAGCGCCTTCCCGGCGCGCCACATGAGCATGGAGTCGCTCTACGAATACGGTTCACGCGCCGGCCTGTGGCGCCTGCTGCGGCTGTTCGAGGATCGCCGGCTGCCCCTGACCGTGTTCGGCGTGGCGCAGGCGCTCGAGCGCAACCCCGACGCCGTCGCCGCGTTTCGCGAACTGGGGCACGAGATCGCCTGCCACGGCCTGCGCTGGATCTCGTACCAGAACGTCGACGAGGCGATCGAGCGCGCGCACATGAAAGAGGCCGTCGAGATCATGCGCCGCCTGCTAGGTGCCGCGCCGCAGGGCTGGTATACGGGACGCGATTCGCCCAATACGCGCCGGCTGGTGGTCGAGCATGGCGGCTTCGCCTACGATGCCGACCACTATGGCGACGACCTGCCGTTCTGGCAGCGGGTCGACGCGCTTGACGCCGATGGCGTCGTGCGCGCGGCGCCGCACCTGGTGGTGCCGTACACGCTCGACACCAACGACATGCGCTTCGCCACCGCCCAGGGCTTCAACTCAGGAACCCAGTTCTTCGACTACCTGAAGGATGCTTTCGACGTGCTCTACGCGGAAGGCGACCCCGCCGGCCTGGACCGGCCGAAGATGCTCTCGGTCGGCCTGCACTGCCGCCTGGCGGGGCGGCCGGGGCGCACGGCGGCGCTGGCGCGCTTCCTCGATTACGTGATGCGGCATGACCGGGTCTGGGTGACGCGCCGCATCGATATCGCCAATCACTGGAAAACCGTGCATCCTTACGTGGAATGAGGCGCAAGGACGCGCGTCCAAGATATTCGCAGTTGATGATAACCGATATCAGAATTTGATGATATGAGGATGGCCACCGGATGGTAGCCTTCCGCCCTTGGCGAACAATAAAGTTGTACTTCGAGACAGGCATGTCAGAACCGATCCGATTCCTCTTCCGTGGCGAGGTGCGCGAACTGCGCGAGACGCCGCCGACGCAAACCATCCTGCAACACCTGCGGGAGGACGTGCGCTGCACCGGCACCAAGGAAGGCTGCGCCGAAGGCGACTGCGGCGCCTGCACGGTGGTGGTCGGTTCGCTGGAAGACGGCCATCTTGCACTCAAGTCCATTAACGCCTGCATCCAGTTCACCCCGACGCTGGACGGCAAGGCGCTGTTCACGGTCGAAGACCTGGCCCAGGCCGACGGCGCGCTGCACCCGGTGCAGCAGGCGCTGGTCGAGTGCCATGGTTCCCAGTGCGGCTTCTGCACGCCGGGCTTTGCCATGTCGCTGTGGGGCATGTACCTCAAGCAGGAGGGCCGCGCGCCGGCGCGCCGCGAGATCATTGACGCGCTGTCCGGCAACCTGTGCCGCTGCACCGGCTACCGTCCCATCATCGACGCCGCGCGCCGCATGACCGAACTGCCGCCGGTCGCCTTCGACAAGGCGGCCCTGGCCGAGCGCCTGCGCGGCCTGCAGCGCAGCACCGGCTTCAGCTATACGGCCGGCGGCCAGCGCTTCCACGTGCCGCGCACGCTGGACGAACTGGTGGCCTTGCGCGCCGCGCACCCGGCCGCCGTGCTGCTGGCCGGTTCCACCGACGTCGGCCTGTGGGTCACCAAGCAGCTGCGCGATCTGGGCGACGTCATCTACCTGGGCCAGGTCGAGGCGCTCAAGAGCGTGCGTATGGATGCCGGCATGCTGGAGATCGGCGCCGGCGTCTCGCTGCAGGATGCCTACGCGGCGCTGTGCGAGCGCTATCCGGCCGAGTTGTCCGAACTCTGGCAGCGCTTTGCCTCGCTCCCGATCCGCAATGCGGGCACCCTGGGCGGCAACGTCGCCAACGGTTCGCCGATCGGCGATTCGATGCCGTGGCTGATCGCGCTGGGCAGCCAGGTGGTCTTGCGCGGTAACGAGGGCAGCCGCGTGCTGGCGCTGGAAGATTTTTATCTGGGCTACCAGCAGAAAGACCTGCGCGCGGGCGAGTTCGTGCAAGCGGTGCGCGTGCCGCTGCCGTTGCCCGGGCTGCGCTTCCGTACCTATAAGCTGGCCAAGCGCTTCGACCAGGACATCTCGGCGGTGTGCGCCGCCTTCGCCGTGACGCTCGACGGCGCGACCATCGTCGACGCGCGCATTGCCTTTGGAGGCATGGCGGCCACGCCGAAGCGCGCGCTTGAGGCCGAAGCCGTCCTGCGAGGCCAGGACTGGAACGAAGCCACGCTGCGCGCGGCGATGGCGGCGCTCGCCCGCGACTACGCGCCGCTGAGCGACGCGCGCGCCTCCAGCAGCTACCGCATGCGCACCGCGCAAAACCTGCTGCACCGCTTCTGGCTGGAGACGCGCCCGGAAAATCCGCTGCCGGCCAGCGCCGTCAACGCCTTTGCAAGCTTGTGAGGGATTGATCATGAACGATGCAGGCTTGAACCGCATGGACGCCTGGGCCGAAGTCGGCCGCGCACGCAAGCACGAATCCGCCGAGCTGCACGTGCGCGGCCAGGCCACCTATACCGACGACATCCTCGAGCTGGCCGGCACCCTGCACGCGGCACTGGGCCTGTCGGCGCGCGCGCATGCGCGCGTCAAGGCGATCGACCTGGCGAAGGTGTCCGCCAGCCGCGGCGTGGTCGCGGTGCTGACGGCGCGCGACATCCCCGGCCTGAACGATTGCGGCCCGATCGTCCACGACGATCCGATCCTGGCCGATGGCCTGGTCCAGTACGTCGGCCAGCCGATCTTCATCGTCGTCGCCGACAGCCATGACAACGCGCGCCGCGCGGCGCGCCTGGCCGTGGTCGACTACGACGACCTGCCGGCCATCCTCACGCCGCAGGCGGCGCGCGCCGCCGCATCCTACGTGCTGCCGCCGATGCGCCTGGCCCGCGGCGACGCGGCGCAGGCCTTTGCTCGCGCGCCGCACGTCGTCAGGGGCGAGCTGCACGTCGGCGGCCAGGAACAGTTCTACCTCGAAGGGCAGATCGCCTATGCGATCCCCGGCGAAGACCGCGGCATGCACGTGTACTGCTCGACCCAGCACCCGAGCGAGATGCAGCACGTGGTCGCGCATGCGCTGGGCCTGCACTCGCATCACGTGACGGTCGAGTGCCGCCGCATGGGCGGCGGCTTCGGCGGCAAGGAGTCGCAGTCGGCGCTGTGGGCCGCGGCGGCGTCGATCGCGGCCGTGCGCACCGGGCGCCCGGTCAAATTGCGCGCCGACCGCGACGACGACATGCTGGTCACGGGCAAGCGCCACTGCTTCCACTACGAGTACGAGGTCGGCTACGACGACGACGGCCGCATCCTGGCGGCGAAGGTCGACATGGTCACCCGCGCCGGCTATTCGGCCGACCTGTCGGGCCCCGTCGCCACGCGCGCGGTCTGCCACTTCGACAATGCGTATTATCTTTCCGACGTCGAGATCCGGGCCGCCTGCGGCAAGACCAACACCCAGTCGAACACCGCATTTCGCGGCTTCGGCGGACCGCAGGGCGCGATCGCCATCGAGTACGTGCTCGACGAGATCGCGCGCGAGCTGAGGCGCGATGCGCTCGACATCCGGCGCCTGAATTTCTATGGCAAGACCGAGCGCAACGTCACGCCCTTCGGCCAGGAGATCGTCGACAACGTGCTCCCCGAACTGGTGGCCGAGCTCGAAGCCGACAGCGATTATCGCGCCCGGCGCGCCGCCATCCTCGAGTACAACCGCGCCAGCCCGGTGCTCAAGAAGGGCCTGGCGCTCACGCCGCTCAAGTTCGGCATCGCCTTCAACGTCACCCACCTGAACCAGGCCGGCGCGCTGGTGCACGTCTACGTGGATGGCTCGGTCCTGGTCAACCATGGCGGCACCGAGATGGGGCAGGGCATCAACACCAAGGTGATGCAGGTGGTGGCGCACGAGCTGGGCGTGGAACTGGAAAGGGTGCGCGCCACCGCCACCAATACGTCCAAGGTCGCCAATACCTCGGCCACGGCGGCGTCGACCGGCGCTGACCTGAACGGCAAGGCGGCCCAGGATGCGGCGCGCACCATCCGCGCGCGCCTTGCCGATTTCGCCGCCGGCCAGTACGGCGGCGCGGCCAGCGAGGTGCGCTTCGCGGCCGGGACCGTGTTCGTCGCCGGCATGGCGCTGCCGTTCGAGGAACTGGTGGCCAAAGCGTATCTGGCGCGGGTGCAGCTGTGGTCCGACGGTTTCTATGCGACGCCCGGCCTGCACTGGGATCCGAAGACGATGAGCGGCCGGCCGTTCTCGTATTTCGCCTATGGCGCGGCGGTGTCCGAAGTCGTGGTCGACACGCTCACCGGCGAATGGAAGCTGCTGCGCGTGGATGCGCTGTACGACGCCGGCCGCTCGCTCAATCCGGCGATCGACATCGGCCAGGTCGAAGGCGCCTTCATCCAGGGCATGGGTTGGCTGACGACGGAAGAACTGTGGTGGAATCCGGCCGGCAAACTGATGACGCATGCGCCGTCCACCTACAAGATTCCGGCCGTCTCGGATTGTCCCGAAGACTTCCGCGTGCGCCTGTTCGACAACGCCAACGTCGAGGACAGCATCCACCGCTCGAAGGCGGTCGGCGAGCCGCCGCTGCTGCTGCCGTTCTCGGTCTTCTTCGCGATCCGCGACGCCGTCTCGAGCGTGGGCGGGCACCGTGTCAACCCGCCTTTGAACGCGCCGGCGACGTCCGAAGAGATCCTGAAGGCGGTCGCTTTCGTCGAGGCGGCGCGCGCATGACGAACGACTGGCTTGCCCCGCACGCGGGCGCGGCCGCCGTGCTGGTGACGGTGGCGGCCGTGAAGGGCTCGGTGCCGCGCGAACCGGGGGCGAAGATGCTGGTGCGCGCCGGGGATTTCGACGGCACCATCGGCGGCGGCCACCTCGAGCACCGGGCACTGGACATCGCGCGTGCGATGCTGCAGCTTGGCGAAGCGCGCCGCTTCGAGCGCTTTCCCCTTGGCCCGAGCCTGGGCCAGTGCTGCGGCGGCGTGGCCTGGCTTGCGTTCGAGCGCATGGAAGCCGAACAGATGGATATCCTGCGCGCGCGCCGCCACCAGGACACCTGGCGCCTGGTCGCCCTCGACGGCGCCAGCGAATGGACGCTGCTCGACGAAGCGGGCCGTCACCTCGCCGGTGCGGTCACGACGCCAATCCTTGCAGCGCAAGGCGATACGCGCGTGGTGGAGGGGGAGGGCCGCCGCCGCTGGCTGCTGGACGCCGTCCTCGCCCCGCGCGAGCACCTGATGCTGTTCGGCGCCGGCCATGTCGGCGCCGCCATCGTGCGCGCGCTGGCGCCCTTGCCGTGCCGCGTCACCTGGGTCGACGAACGCGACGACCTGTTCCCGCTTGACGTCCCCGCCAACGTGACGGTGGAAGCGACCGACACCCCGGAAGCACTGGCCGAACGCGCCGCCCCCGGGACCAGCTTCCTGGTCATGACTCACAGCCACGCGCTCGACCTGCGCCTGTGCCATGCAATCCTGTCACGCGCGCGCAGTGATTCCTGCAAGGATTGGTTCGGCCTGATAGGATCGAGTACCAAACGCAGCCAGTTCGAGGCGCGCCTGCGCGAACGCGGCATCGATGCCGCGCGCCTGGCCGATATGACCTGCCCGATCGGCCTGCCTGGCATCGACGGCAAGGCCCCGGCCGTGATCGCCGCCTCCGTCGCCGCCCAGCTGCTGTCCGTGTGGGAAGCCGCCCACTACCCTGAAGAACAACCGGAACTCTCGTAATGTCCACCGCATCATCCAATGTGCAAGCCTACCGTGCCAGCTTGCTGCACTTTCGCGCCGATCCGGCCTTCGACGACGGGGCCGCGCTGTGGCATGAAGACGGCCTGCTGATCGTCGAGGATGGCCGCGTCAAGGCCGCCGGCGACCATGCCGCGCTGGTTTCCACTTTGCCGCCCGGCCTGGAGCCGGTCGACTACCGCGGCAAGGTGATCGCCCCCGGCTTCATCGACACCCACCTGCATTACCCGCAGACCGACATGATCGCCTCGCCGTCGCCGGGCCTGTTGCCATGGCTGGAGACCTACACCTTCCCGAGCGAGCGCCGTTTCGAGGACCCGGCGCATGCGCGCGCGACCGCCGAGTTCTTCCTCGACGAACTGCTGCGCTGCGGCACCACCACCGCCGTGGTGTATTGCACCGTGCATCCGCAATCGGTCGACGCCTTTTTTGAGGCGAGCGAGGCGCGCAACCTGCGCATGGTGGCCGGCAAGGTGCTGATGGACCGCAACTGCCCGGACTTCCTGCGCGACCTCGAGGGCGACCTGGGGCAGAGCGAAGACCTGATCCACAAATGGCACAAGCGCGGACGGTCGCTGTACGCGATCACGCCACGCTTCGCCCCGACGTCGACCGACGTCCAGCTGCGCCTGACCGGCGAGCTGGCGGCGCGCCACCCGGACACCTTCATCCAGACCCACGTCTCGGAAAACAAGGACGAGTGCACCTGGGTGAGCGAGCTGTTCCCGCAGGCGCGCAGCTACCTCGACGTGTACGAGCGCTTTGGCCTGATGCGTCCGCGCGCATTGTTCGGCCACTGCATCTGGCTCGACGACGAAGACTTCGCGCGCATGGCGGCCACCGGGTCGGCCGCCGCCGTGTGCCCGACCTCGAACCTGTTCCTGGGCAGCGGCCTGTTCGACTTCGAACGCGCCGACAGCGCGCGTGCGCTGCTCTCGCTGGGCACCGACGTCGGCGCCGGCACCTCGTTCTCGATGCTGCAGACCATGAACGAAGCCTACAAGGTGGCGCGCCTGAAGGGCAGCTACCTGCCGGCGCTGCGCATGTTCTACCTCGCCACACTGGGCGCGGCGCGCAGCATGCGCCTGGACGACACGATCGGCAGCTTCCAGCCCGGCCTGGAAGCCGACTTCGTGGTGCTCGACCGCGAGGCGACGCCGCTGCTGGCGCGCCGCACCAGCTACGCCGATTCGCTGGAAGAACTGCTGTTCGCGCTGGCGCTGCTGGGAGACGACCGCACGATCGCCGCGACGTATTCGGGCGGACGCAAGGTGCATCAGCGCGCATTTGGCAAATGAGTCTGGCAATATTGCCAAGGGTGAACTAAGCAGTTAGAGTGGCGCGATTCCATCTCATCCAGAAAGCACACTATGCACAAGCTACTCTCCGGCAGCGCGCTGCTGGCGCTGGCCGTGGCCGGCGCTCCGGCCTGGGCCAAGGAGCCTGCCGCCAACGCCAATGAAGCGGCCACCGCCCGCCACTACGCGGGCCTGATCGCGGGCGAGCAGCCGAAGCTGTCCGAGCTGACGATGTTCTTCACGCAGATGCCGAAGGGCGGCGACCTGCACCACCATTATTCGGGTTCGGTGTATGCCGAGACCTATACCGAATTCGTCGACAAGCAGGGCTTCTGCATCAACACGCAGACGTATCGGATCGAGACCGACAAGGCAGTCGTCGCCGCCGAACGCGCGAAGCCGGCAGCCCAGCGTGCTTGCCGCTCGGGCGCCGAGGTGCGCGCCGACGAAGACACCTGGCGCGAAGTGGCCAAGCGCTGGTCGAACAGGGATTTCTACAACCACACCAACCTGCAGCCGGCGCCCGACCAGCGCTTCTTCCAGACCTTCGGCTACTTCGGCCCGGTGGCCAACGACAACCTGCGCGAAGGCCTGCTGGAGATCAAGGAGCGCGCGATCGCGGAAAACGTCGGCTACATCGAAACGATGTTCCTGCTGTCGCCCTTCATCGCCAATCCGGATTTCGACAGCCAGGCCTGGGCCACGGTGAACGACGACAAGGCGCTCGACGATGCGCTGCGCGCGAAACTGGCTGCGCTGGATAAAGACGCCGCCTTCAACAAGTCGATCGACGACTTCGTCCAGCAGATCCATGCCGCCTCCGAAGGCATCGACGACGAGCGTTTCACCATGCGCTACCAGAACTACACGCTGCGCCTGTTGAACCCGTCGCAGGTCTTCTCGGCCATGGTGTCGAGCTTCAAGGCGGCAGCCAAGGGCGGGCGCGTCGTCGGCCTGAACATCGTGGGCCAGGAAAGCACCCACGTCTCGATGCGCGACTATCTTCTCCACATGAAGATGTTCCGCTTCCTGAAGTCGGTCTACCCGGACGTGAAGGTGGCGATGCATGCGGGCGAACTGGCGCTGGGCGACGTGCCGCCGGAAGGCCTGAAGTTCCACATCGACCAGGCGCTGGCGGTGGCGGGCGCCGACCGCATCGGCCACGGCCTGGACCTGGCGCACGAGGCGAATGCCCCCGGCATCATGAAGACCATGCGCGAGAAGGACATCCCGGTCGAGATCAACCTGACCTCGAACGCCTTCATCAGCGGCGTGTCGACCACGAACCATCCGCTCAACCTGTACCGTAAATATGGCGTGCCTTACGTGATCTCGACCGACGATGCCGGCGTGACCCGTCACACGCTGTCGCATGAGTACGTACAGTTCGCCAGCCAGTTCAAGCCGAGCTACGCGGAAGTGAAGAAGGCCTCGTACAACAGCATCCGCTATGCCTTCTTGCCCGTGGCAGAAAAGCAACGGCTGACCCGACAACTGGATCAGCGTTACACGGAATTCGAGGCAAAGATCGCTGCCCTGGACGCCGCGGCCGTCCGTGCCAAATAAAGTGTGACATCCACGGCCCGGCGCCCGCCGGGCCACTACCTTGTCATGATTCTCCGGTGACTCTTTGGTAATAAGTTAATATAAAATTAACTTATGTCGCCTTCTCGCTACAAAAATCTTCGTTCCCTACGCACTTCCACTGAATTTTTATCAAAAAAATTCCGCTGGAGAACGCCGCACATATAATCCCGCCTTGTCATATTCCGGCTGGCAGCACTCCGATTATGTCGCGTAAAGACAACACATACGCGGTGATTTATACGTAAAAGCTCTGAATAACGAAGCCAAAACGAATTTGTCGGCTTGTTCAAAGCTCATGCATATTGGCGGAATTCCGCTGTATCTCATCACTCCGTCGTGTCACTTTGTTGAAACATTGTAACGATACAATCGCAGCCGCTTGCCGGCTGAAGCGCTGCCGCACCAAGCAAAAAATTCAAGCAGTAAATCGTAGGGGAGGGCGTCCGCCCGGGCGTCCAACAATAAATTGAAGTTCTTTTTGGGGTAATCAATGATCACTCAACAACAGATCCGGCTCACCAAATTGGCGCTGGCTTTGTCGGTTGCACTGGCGGCGTCGCCGTCGTTTGCACAGAACACCACGTCCGCCATCGGTGGCCGTATCTCGAACGCTGCGGGCGCACCAGCCGCCGGCGCCCAAGTGCAGATCCTGCACGTCGAGTCGGGTTCTGTCAGCAATGTCGTCACTGACGCGGAAGGCCGCTACACCGCGCGCGGCCTGCGCGTGGGTGGTCCTTACACCATTACCATCACCAAGGATGGCGTCACCCAGACCCGCAACGACGTCTACGTCGAGCTGGCGCAGACCGCGACCGTCGACGCGACCGTCGGCATCCAGACCGTGACCGTGGCCGGCTCGGCTGTTCGTTCGGAGATTTTCTCGAGCAACAACATGGGCTCGGGCACCTCGATCAGCAACACCGAACTGCAGACCCAGGCATCGATCCAGCGTAACCTGCAAGATTACGCACGTGCCGACCCGCGCGTGTCGCAGACCGACAAGGACCGCGGCGAACTGTCCGTGGCCGGCCAGAACTCGCGCTACAACTCGATGACCATCGACGGCGTCGCGATCAACGACACCTTCGGCCTGGAAGCGAACGGCAGCCCGACCGCACGCCAGCCGATCTCGATCGAAGCGATCCAGTCGGTGCAGGTCAACGTCGCCAACTACGACGTGACCCAGAAGGGCTACACCGGCGCCAACATCAACGCCGTGACCAAGTCGGGCACCAACACCTACAAGGGTGGCGTGTACTACGTGTTCCGCAACGACACCATGTCGGGCGACCGTTACAACCCGATCACCGACGTCTACAGCGAGCCGCCGAAGTCGAAGGAAACCACCAAGGGTATCTGGGCTTCCGGTCCCCTGATCCAGGACAAGCTGTTCATCTTCGCCCTGGCTGAAAACTATGAAAGCTCGCGTTCGAGCCCGGACTTCGGACCGATCGGCAGCGGCGCCGGCACCACCGTCGCCATCACCCCGGCAGCCATCTCCGAAGCCCAGCGCATCGCCCAGAGCGTCTACGGCGTCGACATCGGCAGCCCGACCGTTCCTAGCGGCTCGATGCTGACCTCGAAAGAGCGCATGGTGAAGTTCGACTGGAACATCACCGACGAGCACCGCGCCAACCTGCGCTACGCCAAGACCACCCAGGGCGAGCCGTTCTACCCGGGCTTCTCGGCCACCGGCGTCGGCCTGTCGTCGAGCTTCTACAACCAGGGCAAGGAGATCGAGACCGTCGTCGGCCAGATCTTCTCGGACTGGACCCCGACCTTCTCGACCGAGTTCAAGTTCTCGACCCGCGACTATGATTCGGTCCCGGTCAACGCGACCCGCACCCCATCGATCGGCCTGCAATTCTCGGGCGCGCTGCCAGCCGGCGCACCGGCCGGCCTGTCGACCGCCAACCGTTTCCTGAACTTCGGCACCGAGTTCAGCCGCCATAACAACGTCCTGCGCAACAAGACCAAGGACATGTATGCGGGCGCCAACTGGATCGTGGGCGACCATGAGCTGAAGTTCGGCGTCGACCAGACCAAGAACGAAGTCTATAACGCCTTCCTGCAGGGCATTAACGGCTCGTACACCTTCGCCTGCCTGGATTCGGCCGATACCAACTTCTACTCGTTCGGCGCGCTGACCTGCTCCGGCGCCTCGGCCGAGCGCATCCAGCAAGCCGTGCTCGAGAACTTCCAGCGCGGCCGTCCGCTGAGCTTCAGCCAGCAGCGCGCGCTGCCGGGCGCATCGCTGAACGACGCGATCGCCACGTTCGAAACCAAGAACACCGGCCTGTTCCTGCAGGACACCTGGGCTGTCAACGACCAGCTGACCCTGACCTACGGCGTGCGTTACGACCGGAACGATGTCGGCGGCGTCCCGCTGTACAACGCCGCTGCCGCCGCACCGATGGTTGCCGGCAACCCGGCCACCGGCGTCCGCCAGAGCGGCGGCTTCGGTCTGGACAACCGCCAGACCATCGACGGCACCGACCTGGTCCAGCCACGCGTGGGCTTCAACTACCGCTTCGACAAGGCGGAGCGTCCGACCCAGCTGCGCGGCGGCGTCGGCCTGTTCCAGGGCGCGGCAGCGACCGTCTGGATGTCGAACCCGTTCTCGGGCACCGGCGTGGCAACCGCCACCATCAGCTGCTCGGGCACCGGCGCGACCCGCTGCCCGACCACGGGCGGCCTGGCCAGCCTGGATCCGGACGCCCAGCCGGCGATTTCCGGCGCGATTCCGGCTGCTGACGTGAACTTCCTGGATCCGAACTTCCGCCAGCCGTCGATCTGGAAAGCCAACCTGGCGTTCGATACCGAACTGCCTTGGTACGGCATCGTGTTCGGCGCCGAAGCGCTGTACACCAAGAACAAGAACGGCATCTACTACGAGCACCTGAACCTGGGCGCGTCGACCCGCACCGGCACCGACGGTCGTGAGCTGTACTGGAACGCGGCCGGCTTGAACCAGAATAGCTGGGGCGTGTCGAACAACACCGCCAACGTGATCACCAGCGCCGGCGCACAGACTCGCTCGCTGAACAACCGCAGCTTCGGCAACGTGCTGGTGGCGCGCGATACCGACAAGGGCGATGCAAAAGTCCTGACCGCGTCGCTGTCGCGTCCAATGACCAAGGGCTTCGGCTGGTCGGTGGCTTACACCTACACCGATGCAACCGAAGTCTCGCCGCTGACCTCGTCGGTGGCCAACTCGAACTGGCGCGGTCGTTCGGTGTTCAACCCGAACGAAGAAGTCGCTGCAGCGTCGAGCTACGCCATCAAGAACCGCGTCAATGCGCTGGTCAACTTCCAGAAGAAGTTCTTCTCGAACTACAACACCCGCCTGGGCATCTTCTACGAAGGTCGTGAAGGTCGTCCATACAGCTGGACCATCAACAATGACCTGAATGGTGACGGCGAGTCGGGCAACGACCTGATGTACATCCCGACCGCGTTCGGTTCCGGCGAAGTCGTGTTCTACGGCGACACCGCGACCAACCATTCGAACGAGCAGCGTTTCTGGGACGTCGTCAACGCCAACAAGGGCCTGCACGGTTCGGCTGGTGGCGTCGTGAAGCGTAACAACAGCACCGCTGAGTGGGTCAACACCTTCGACGTGCGTATCAGCCAGGAAATCCCTGGCCTGTTCAAGCGCAACAAGGCGACCTTCACCCTGGACTTCATGAACTTCGGCAACCTGCTGAACAAGAAGTGGGGCCGTACCGAAGAGATCAGCTTCCAGTCGTCGGGCGGCATGGCGCGTAGCTTCGTCGACTACGCCGGTCTGGACAGCCAGGGTCGTTACATCTACGTCGTGCGCAACGACGTCGAGCGTCAAGACCTGAAGCAGTCGAAGGGCGAGTCGCAGTGGGCGATCCAGGCAACCCTCAAGTACGAATTCTAAGCAGGTCGAATTCGTAGCATGAGCTAGTCAAGAAACGGCCGGTGGAAACACCGGCCGTTTTTCTTTCAAAAATTGAGAAACCCAGCCGCCGTAAGGATTTCCTGCGCACAAGCCGCGTGGGATAATGTTGGCTGTCGAGTTCGCTCGAACTCCGTTTTTCCGGACCCGCCGTTCGCGCCGGTCCGCATCCACTAAAGGTGTTCCCATGATCGTTTCGCGCCGCGCATGCGCCAGTCTTTCCACCCTCACCATGGCGCTGCTGCTGGCCGGCTGCGTCAGCGCGCCCCAGGGGCCGGTCACCCTCAACCTCGTGTCGCTGAACGACTTCCACGGCAACCTCGAGCCGAGCCGCTACGTCCTCAAGCATGCGGACGGCAGGGAAGAAGTCATGCGCGCCGGCGGCGCCGAAGCGGTGGCCGCGGCCCTGCAGGCCTGGCGCAAGGAAGACAAGGACCTGCTGCTGGTGTCCACCGGCGACATCGTCGGCGCCAGCCCGGCGCTGTCTTCGCTGTGGGCCGACGAGCCGACCATCGAAGTGATGAACATGCTGAACCTGCGCGCCAGCGCGGTCGGCAACCATGAGTTCGACGGCGGCCGCAAGGAATTGCTGCGCCAGCAGAACGGCGGCTGCGATTCGCCGCATCCGACCCGCGCCTGCAAGCTCACCCCGAACTTCGGCGGCGCCAGGTTCACCTACCTCGGCGCCAACGTGATCGACTCGGCCACCGGCAAGCCGGTCATCCCGGGCTTCAGGATCGAAGACGTCAAGGGCATCAAGGTCGGCCTGGTCGGCGTGGTGCTGAAGGACACGCCGAACATGGTGGTCGCTTCCGGCATCGCCGGCCTGCGCTTCGGCGACGAGGCCGAGGCGATCAATGCCGCGCTGCCGGCCATGCGCGCCGCCGGCGCGCAAGTCATCGTGGCCCTGGTGCACCAGGGCGGCCGCACGGTGGAGTCGCCGCTGCAGGCCGGCTGCTCGCAGCTCAAGGGCGACATCGTCGACGTGGTGAAAAAGATCGACCCGTCGGTTAAGCTGGTGCTGACCGGCCACTCGCACCAGGGCTATCTGTGCAATGTGGATGGCCGCACCGTGACCCAGGCCGACACCGCCGGCCACCTGCTCACCCGCGTGTCGATGCAGGTCGAGCCGAAGACCGGCGCGGTGAGCAACCTGGTCGTGAAGAATGTGGTGATGAAGCCGGGCGAGTACCCGGCGGACCCGAAGATGACGGCCTTCGTGGCGCAGGTGAAGGAGCGCAGCAAGGAAGCCCTGAATCGCCCGATCGCCAGGGTGGTCGGGGCGCCCGTGCTGCGCAGGACCAACGATGCAGGCGAATCGGTGCTGGGTAATATGATCGCCGATGCGGCCCTCGATTCGGTCCGTCACCTGGGCGCGCAACTGGCCTTCATGAACAATGGCGGCATCCGCCGCGACCTCGAGGCCGGCGCTGACGGTACGGTGGCCTTCGGCCAGGTCCAGGTGGTGCTCCCATTCGGCAACACGACGGTCGTGATGGACCTGACCGGCGCCCAGATCCGCGCCCTGCTGGAACGCCAGTGGGCCGACGGCGTCGATTCGAATTCGTCGGTGCTGCAGATTTCCGAGGGCTTCAGCTATGCCTGGGACCCGAAGCGTCCGGCGGGCAGCCGCCTGGTCCCGGGCAGCCTCAGGCTGAACGGCAAGGAGATGCAGGACAACGCCACCTACCGCATCGCCACCAACAACTTCCTGGCCGAAGGCAGCGACGGTTATCCGGAGTTCGGCAAGGGCACGGCGCGCGTCGACACCGGCATGCGCGACCTGGACGGCTTCATCGCTTACCTGAAGAAGATCGAAGGGCAGGGCGCGATGGCGCCAGCGGCTCCGCGCATCCGCAAGGTCAACTGAATCAACAAGGAATCACCATGAAAAAACTCGCATGCGCGCTGGCGCTGACCGGCGTCTTCGCATCGGTGGCCGCGCCCGACGCCGCCGCCTGGGGCCGCGACGGCCACCGCGCCATCGGCGCCATCGCCGACCGCCTGCTCAAGGGCAGCAACGCGCAAAAGGAAATCGCGCAGCTCTTGCAGCCGGGCGAATCGCTGGCGTCGATGGCCAGCTGGGCCGACTGCGTCAAGGGCACCTATTGCGGCCCGCAAACGCCCGAGATGATCGAGTACGTGGCCGCCAATCCGCGCCACAGCGAATACCACTACACCAATGTGCCGTTCCAGCTGGACCACTACCATGAACACGGCGTGGGCACGAGCGAGGTCGACATCGTGCAGACGCTGGAGCAGTGCATCGCCGTCCTGCAAGGCAATACCGACCCTGCCCTGAACCCGCACAAGTTCACCAAGCGCCAGGCCCTGATCCTGCTGACCCACTTCGCCGGCGACATCCACCAGCCGCTGCACGTGGGTTCGGCTTTCGTTTCCAAGGACGGCCAGTTCGTGGTGCCGAAAGACCGCGCCGAGATCGACGAGACCCTGGTCTTCGACTCGCGCGGCGGCAACAACCTGCTGCTGGATAACGAGCGCCTGTCGGCCCTGTCGGCCGGCGTGATCCCGGCCGGCGAGCCAATCGTCGTCAAGGAAGGCGTGCCGGCGGCGCTGACCAAGCCGTTCCACTCCTACTGGGACAGCACCACGGTCGATTACGCCTTCCGCCGCATCAAGACCCGCACGCCGGAGCAGTTCGCCGACGTCGCGGTCGCCAGCCGGCCACAGATCAAGCGGGCGCAGGGCGATGTCTCGACCTGGCCGGTGCAGTGGGTCGAGGACGGCCTGGTGTCGGCCAAGCTGGCCTACAAGGACGTGACACCTGGAAAGCTGACCCCGCAGACCAGCAAGAAGGGCGAGACCTATTACACCTTCGCGCTCGAAGTGCCGCAGAACTACCCGGTGCCGAGTTCGGAGATCGCCAAGACCCAGCTGATCAAGGGCGGCTACAACCTGGCGGCGATGCTGCAGGCGATCTGGCCGTAATTTTGCGCCGCGCCGATCCCCGGTCGCGTATGGCGCATTTTTTTCGTGGCCTCGGCTAGAATCGCGTCATCCCGACCAGATTCCGAGGCCACATGCATCCCACCCTCAAGGCCGCTATCGCGGCCGCATGCCTGATTCCCTCCCTCCACGCCAGCGCGCAGTCGCCCGAACTGGCGCCCGCCTCGGCCGGTTTGCCGCTCTGGGAATTCGGCGTGGGGGCCTTCGGCCTCACGGCGCCGGCCTATCCCGGCGCCGACGATCGCAACAACCGCGTCCTGCCCGTGCCCTACCTGCTGTACCGCGGCGAAGTGCTGCGCGCCGACCAGTCGGGCATCGGTGCGCGCCTGTTCCGTTCCGACCGGCTCGAGTTCGACGTCGGCCTGGCCGGCGCCTTGCCATCCGATTCCGACGACGTCGAGATCCGCGCCGGCATGCCCGACCTGGGAGCACTGTTCGAATTCGGTCCACGCCTGAAGATCCGGGTGGCCGATTTCGACGAGCGCAGCCGCCTGCGCGCGGAGCTGCCGCTGCGCGCCGTGATCGAGGCAAGGGGAGGGCTGCGGCGCCAGGGCTGGACCTTCGAGCCCAAGCTGGCGTATGAGACGCGTGGCGAACGCGGGCTGTGGAGCGTCGAGGGGAATGTCTCGGTCGTGTTCGGCGACAAGCGCATCAACCGCTATTTCTACGAGGTGCAGCCGCAGTATGCGAACGCGTCGCGCGCCGCTTATGGCGCCGACGCCGGCCTGATGCTGACCCGCGTCGGCCTGTTCGCCACGCGCCAATTGAATCCGGATGTGCGCCTGTTCGGCTTCGTGCGCTTCGAATCGTATGCGGGCAGCGCCAACCGCGACAGCCCGCTGCACCTCAAGAACACCGGCACCTCGGCCGGCATCGGCTTTGCCTGGACCCTGGCGCGCTCGAGCCGCCGCGCGGCCGGCTATGAGCCGGTCGATCCGGTCACGCGATAAAAAAACGCCGGGACCAGCCCGGCGTCAAACGAAGACACGAATCGTCGGCGTCAGGCCGCCTGGCGCATCGCCAGGGCCGGACGGCCGGCGTTCTTGAGCGCAGGACGGCCGGCAGCCGCTTCGGGCTCGAAGCGGAAGGTCGACACCAGCTGCGCCAGCAATTGCGCCTGTTCGCGCATCGAGGTCGAGGCAGCCGCCGCTTCTTCCACCAGCGCCGCGTTCTGCTGCGTCACCTGGTCCATCTGGGCGATCGCCTGGTTCACCTGCTCGATGCCGGCCGACTGCTCCTGGCTGGCCATGGCGATGCCCGACATGATCGCGGTGACGCGGCCGATGCTGTCCACGATTTCCTGCATGGTCGCGCCGGCATCCGACACCAGGCGGCTGCCTTCCTCGACCTTGGCGCTCGAGTCGCCGATCAGGGTCTTGATTTCCTTGGCCGCCGCCGCCGAACGCTGGGCCAGGTTGCGCACCTCGCTCGCCACGACCGCGAAGCCGCGGCCCTGTTCGCCGGCGCGCGCCGCTTCCACGGCCGCATTCAGCGCCAGGATATTGGTCTGGAAGGCGATGCCGTCGATGACCGAGATGATGTCGACGATCTTCTTCGACGAATCGTTGATCGCGTCCATGGTCTGCACCACGCGGCCGACGGTCTCGCCGCCGCGGCCCGCCACTTGCGAGGCGGTCTGCGCCAGCGCATTGGCTTCGCGCGCATTGTCGGCGTTCTGCTTCACGGTCGAGGTCAGTTCTTCCATCGACGACGCGGTCTCTTCCAGCGCGCCGGCCTGCTGCTCGGTGCGCGACGACAGTTCGAGGTTGCCGGCCGAAATCTGGTCGGCCGCTTCGACGATGGTCTCGGTGCCGCTGCGCACCTGGCCGACGATGCCCACCAGGTTGTCGTTCATGTCCTTCAGGGCGCCCATCAGCACGCCGGTTTCGTTGCTGCCCTGGGCGACGATGCGGCTGCTCAAGTCACCGGTTGCGACGGTCTGGGCCACGGCCACGGCTTCTTCCAACGGCGCGGTGATGCGGCGGCCGATCCACCAGGCGAAGGCGGCGCCGGCCACCAGGGCGATCGCGGCCAGGGTCAGCTGCAGGTTCAGGCTGGTCTTGAAGCCGTCATCGATCGACTGCGCATCGGCTTCGACCACCTTCTTCTGGTACTCGACGATCGCGCGCAGGCTCTCGATGTACGACTTCACACGCGGCAGCATGTCCTTGGCCAGGAATTCGCGCACCGCTTCGTCGTCGCCGGCCGCTTTTTTCTCCAGCACGCTCTTGCGCGCGGCGCGGTAGCCTTCGCGCTGCTCGTCGACCTTGTCGAACAGGGCCATCGCCGCGGCGTCGTCCTTCAGGCTTTCGATCAGGCCCTTGTGCAGCACGTCCGAACGCTTGGACGAGGAGGCGATATCGTCGAGGAAGTATTTCTCGTCGGCGGCGTCAGCCATCTTGATGGCGGCGATCGTGCGCGCCGCATTGGTTTCGATGATGGCCTGCCATTCCTGCAGCATGGCCAGACGCTCCATGCTTTCGGTGGTCAGCCTGTCGGTCAAGTCTTCCGCCTTCTTGGTCTGGATCAGGCCGATGCCGACCAGGATCAGCATTGCCGCAAGCAGGGTAGCGAAGCCGCCGAACAGGAGGCTGCGCAGCTTGATGTTCTCGATTGCCATAAGTTTCCTATAGAGAAAATTTGCATGTCAACGACCATGGTCTGTTCGTTGCCATACGGAAAGTCGGTATTTTCTCAGACTGGACAGCAATTTCCGAACAAGATTGCATTTTGTATGCCAAATTTCTTGATATGTGTGGCAATGCAGTCACGTTCACTTGTCATCACAACAAGTGATAGCTGATTTCGCGCTGCGAGGCGGGGCAGGGAAGGAGAAAACGCCTGCCCGCGAACGCGGGCAGGCGAAGGTATTGCTCAGCGCGACTTGACGAAGGGTTTGCCCAGCGCTTTCGGCGCCACCGACTTGGCCATCAGGCCAGCCAGCACGACCACGGTGACGATGTACGGGATCATCTGAATCAGCGAGCCCGGGATGCGGCCCACGACCGGCAGGTCGACGCCTTCGATCTGGATCTGCACCGCGGCGAAGAAGCCGAACATCATGCAGCCGAGCACCGTGTGCAGCGGACGCCAGTTGCCGAACACCAGGGCGGTCAGCGCCAGGTAGCCGGCGCCGGCCGACATGTCGCGCAGGAAGAAGCCGCTCTGGACGATCGACAGGTAGGCGCCCGAGAACGAGCACAGCACGCCGGCGATGATCATCGCCGTGTAGCGGGTGCGCTGGACCGAGATGCCGGCGGCGTCGGCCGCGTGCGGATTCTCTCCGCAGGCGCGCAGGCGCAGGCCGAAGCGGCTGTGGAACAGCACCCAGTGCACGATCGGCAGCAGGGCGAAGGCGAAGTACACCAGCGGCGAGTGGCCGCCGATCAGGCGCGTCCAGACCCAGCCCAGGCCGGGGATGTCGGCCACCAGGTCGGAACCCGGCAGCACCACGGTCGACAGGCGCGCCTCGCCCAGGTCCGGCGTACGGCCGCCCTGCTGGAAGAAGTACTGGGCCACGACAAAAGTCAGGCCGCTCATCGCGATATTGATGGCGATGCCCGCCACCAGCTGGTTGCCCTTCTGGGTGATCGAGACGAAGGCCTGCACCAGGGCCAGTGCGACTGATGCGAGGATGCCGGCGGCGATGCCGATCCACGGGTCCTGGTAGGTGTAGGCGACGCCGGCCGAGACGAAGGCCGAGGCCAGGATCTTGCCCTCGAGGCCGATGTCGACCACGCCGCTGCGTTCGGCGAACAGGCCGGCCATGGCCGCGAAGATCAGCACCGGCGCGTTGCGGATGGTGGAGACGACGATGCTGGCGAACTGGAAGTCTTCCATGGCTTATCCCTTGCTACGACGAGTGGCGTTGATCAGTTTCAGCAGCGCCGGTCCATACATGTTTTCCATGGCGCCGCAGAACAGGATGATCAGGCCCTGGATGAAAATGAAGGTCTCTTGCGGGATGTTCGGCTTTTCCAGCGACAGGTCGAAGCCGCCCTGGATCAGCGCGCCGAACAGCACCGACGACAGCAGGATGCCGACCGGATGCTGGCGGCCCATCAGCGCGATCGCGATGCCGATGAAGCCGGCGCCGGCCGGGAAGTTCAGGCTCAGGTAGTGGGTCGAGCCGAGGATCGAGTTCACCGCCGCCAGGCCGGCCAGGGCGCCCGAGATCAGCATCGCGACGATGATGGTGCGGCTGATGCGCACGCCGGCGTAATGGGCGGCGTGGGCGTTCAGGCCGGTCGCCTGCAGCTTGTAGCCCCAGCTCGAACGCGACACCGCCACCCAATAGACCACCAGCGCGACCAGGGCCAGGATGAAGGCCAGGTTGAGCGGCGTGTTCTCGCCGAAGAACGGCAGCCAGGTCGACAGCTGCGGGATCGCCGCGGCGTCCGAGAACACGCGGCTGGCCGGGTTCTGGTCGCCCTCGGGGATCATGTACTTGACGATGATGAAATTCATCAGGCCGGCGGCGATGAAGTTGAACATGATGGTCGTGACCACCACGTGGCTGCCGCGCCTGGCCTGCAGGTAGCCGGGCAGGAAGGCCCAGGCCGCGCCGAACAGGGCGCTGGCGACGATCGCCAGCGGGATCAGGAGCCAGGCGGAGAGCGAGGCGTCGAACGCCAGCATCGCCAGGGTCAGGCCCAGGCCGCCCAGGTACATCTGGCCTTCGGCGCCGATGTTGAACAGGCCCGCCTTCATCGCGATCGACACGGCCAGGCCGGTGAACACGAACGTGGAGGCGTAGAACAGCGTATAGCTCAGGCCTTCCGGATTGATGACGGCGCTGTTGACGAGGATCTGCAGCGATTCGACCGGGCTTTCGCCCAGCAGGTGGATGACCAGCGCGGCGACCAGCAGCGCGGACAGCAGGTTCAGGACCGGCAGGACGAAGCCCGAGGCCCAGCGTGGGAGTTCAGTCGTTTTCATGATTTGTGCATCCCGCCCATCAGGAGGCCGATGCGGGTGGTGTCGAATTCGTCAATATGGAGTTCGCCGGTGACGCGGCCGCCCGACATCACGACGATGCGGTCGCTGAGTGCGCGCACTTCTTCCAGCTCGGTCGACACCAGCAGGATGGCCACGCCTTCGTCGCGCAGGCGCAGCAGCTGGGTGTGGATGCTCTCGATGGTGCCGATGTCGACGCCGCGGGTCGGCTGGCCGACCAGCATCAGCTTCGGCGCGGCCGACACTTCGCGCGCGATCACGACCTTCTGCTGGTTGCCGCCCGAGAGCAGGCCGATGCGCACATTGGGGTCTTTCGGGCGCACGTCGAATTGCTCGAGCAAGCCGGCGCAGCGTTTGGCGATGGCGTCGAAGTCGAACAGGCCGCGCTTCGTGACGCGGTCCTGGTAGCCGAACACGGTGTTCTGCATGACCGAGAAATCCTTGATCACGCCGTCGCGCAGGCGGTCTTCCGGCACGTGGCCGATGCCGAGGTCACGAAATAGGGCGGGCAGGCCGTCGGCGTTGGCGCGGCCGGCGAAGGGCAGCGGCGCGCCTTCCATCGTCACCTTGCCGGAAGTCGGCAGGCGCATGCCCGCCAGGATTTCCATCAGCTCGCTCTGGCCATTGCCCGAGACGCCCGCGATGGCGACGATCTCGCCGGCGCGCACGTTGAGGGCAATGTCGGCCAGCAGCTGGACGCCGTTGGCGTCCTTCAGTTGCAGGTTCTCCACCTGCAGCACCGGCGCGCCGGGGGCGTGCGGTTTGCGCGGCAGGTTGCCCTCGATCGGGCGGCCCACCATCATGTTCGCGAGCTGCTCCTTCGAGGTGTCGCGGGTGGCGACGGCGCCGGCCACGCGGCCAGCGCGCATCACCGTCACCTGGTCGGTGATCTCCATGATCTCGCCCAGCTTGTGGGTGATCAGGATGATGGTCTTGCCCTGTTCCTTGAACAGTCGCAGGATGTCGAACAGCGAGGCGATCTCTTGCGTGGTAAGCACCGCGGTCGGCTCGTCCAGGATCAGGATCTCGGCGCTGCGGTAGATCTGCTTGAGGATCTCGACCCGCTGCTGGGCGCCGACCGACAGGGTCGAGATGACCGCCAGCGGATCGACGTCGAGGTGGTAGCGGGCGCAGATCTCGCGCAGCTTGGCCTCAAGCTCGGTACGCTTCTTCGCCAGCTTGAAGCCGCCCTCGGCGCCGAGCATCACGTTATCGAGCACGGTCATGTTCTCGACCAGCATGAAGTGCTGGTGGACCATGCCGATGCCCAGGTCGATCGCCTCCTGGCTGGAGCGGATCTTCTGCTCGGCGCCGTTGATGACGAGCTGCCCGCTGTCGGCATGGTAGTAGCCGTACAGGATGCTCATCAGGGTGGATTTGCCGGCGCCATTTTCGCCGATCACGCCATGGATCGAGCCCTTGGCGATCGAGAAGCTGACGTCGGCGTTCGCCTGCACAGGCCCGAAGGCCTTGCTGATGTTGCGAAATTCTACGGCTGGCTGCATTGCGATCTGTCGTAAATATGAGTGTGCTTATCATTCAAAAGCGCGCCGGGCCGGTTGAAGCCGGCGCGGCGCGCTTTGAATGGGAATGAAAAGATCAGACCGGGCAGCTGCTGCCTGCGCGGTAATCGATGACCTTGATCTTGCCGTTGATGATGTCCTGGCGCACGGCGTTGACGCGCTTTTCGATCTCGGGCGTGACCACCTTGCGGTTGTCCTTGTCCAGCACCCAGTCCACGCCGCCTTCCTTCAGGCCCTTGTAGTGCACGCCAGCCTTCCAGCTGCCGTTCTTGACGGCCATGAAGGAGTCGTACACGGCCACGTCGACGCGCTTGACCATCGAGGTCAGCATGGTGCCCGGATGCATGTAGTTCTGGTTCGAGTCGACGCCGATCGCCAGCTTGCCGCGTTCCTTGGCGGCCTGCAGCGTGCCCATGCCGCTGCCGCCGGCCACCGCGAACACGACGTCGACGCCGCGCGCGAACTGCGCGCGCGCCAGCTCGCCGCCCTTGGCCGGGTCGTTCCAGGCGGCGGCGGTGGTGCCGACCATGTTCTGGACGATCTCGATCTTCGGCGCCTGGGCCTTGGCGCCCTGGCCGTAGCCGCAGGCGAAGGCGCGGATCAGCGGGATGTCCATGCCGCCCACGAAGCCGAGCTTCTTGGACTTGGAGGCCATGGCGGCGGCCACGCCGACCAGGTAGGAGCCTTCCTGTTCCTTGAACATCACCGATTCGATGTTCGGGCCTTGCGCGACGCTGTCGATCAGCACGAAGCGCACGTTCGGGAATTCACGGGCGACCTTCTGCACGGCCTGGGTTTGCGAGAAACCGATGGCGGCGATCATGTCGACCTTCTTGCGCGCCAGGCCGCGCATGACCTGCTCGGCCTGGGTATCGCTATTGGCCTGGACTTCGAACACCTTGACGCCGGTCTCTTTGGTGAAGCGCTGCAGGCCTTCGAAGGCCGACTGGTTGAACGATTTGTCGAATTTGCCGCCCGCATCGTAGACCATGCCGAGCTTCGGCTGCGCGATCGGACCTGCTGCCGGCGCGGCCAATGCACTGCCTGCGACGCACAGCGCCGCGATGGTCATGCTGAGTTGCTTAAATTTCATCAATGGGCTCCTGGAATAGCGATATTGTACCCGCGGCATGGTGGCCGATGGTAAGGGCTGCGCAATTGCGACCTCGAGCGACATGGCGGGGACGGCACTTCGCGCTGTGCGATTGTGTCAGTCCGGCGATCCGCAGGAAGTTACGGTTTGTATCTGGCGACTATTTTCTCAGCAGAAGGGCATGCGTGTAGCACGGCCACAACAGGCTGGGAGGGTCGATCTGGCTGAAGTGAGCAAATCATGAGCAAACTCACGCCATTTCAGCGCAAGCTGTCAAATATGCATCAACCTGCAAGTTGATGACAAATACGATTTTACTTGCCAATTTATTCGTTGGAAATATAACTGCTGACAACTTTCAGCAATTATTTTGTCGCGAGGACGAAATCGGCGGGCGTCGGCACCGCCTCGGCGGGTGGTTCGGCGGTGGCGACCGCGTCGGCAACGGCCGCCGCGGCGGCCGGCGTCACCGGCTGGCTGAACTGGCGCGTGAGAAAGCCCGCGATCATGTCCTGGGTCGATGCCAGGTAGGGGATGTTCATGTGGTCGGAGTCGGGCACGATGTCGTCCGCCACCAGCTGGCCCAGCTTGGCCACCAGCAGGTCGGTATGCGTGTGCGGCACCACGTCGTCGCTGGCCGCGCGCAGCACATAGGTCGGCGCCTTGAGCGAGGGCGCGTACTTGATCGACTCGAAGCGGTGCTGCAGCATGTACTCGATCGGCATCACGCGGAAGCGTCGCTTGGCGATCGCCAGGATCGAATCGTAGGGCGTGATCAGGACCACGGAATGGGCGGGCCGCTCCTTGGCGACCTGCACCGCGACGCCCGAACCCAGGCTGCGGCCGACCACGGCGATGCGGTGCGGATCGACCTGGCCGCGCGTGGCGAGCCAGTCGTACAGCAGGCAGCCGTCTTCGATCATGTGGATCTCGGCCGGCACGCCCTGCGATTCGCCATAGCCGCGGTAGTTCATCGCCAGCACGGTCATGTTGGGAAACAGCTTGCCCGCATCGCGCACGACCCAGGACACTTCTTCGGAACGGCCGCCGAAATACAGCACCGCCGGGCGCGGACCGGGAATGGTCGGGGTCATCAGCCAACCCGAGAGGCGGGTGCCGTCGTTGGCGCGCAAGACCACGGGACGGGTGCGGTGGCCGCTGCTGCGCGGGCTTTTCACCTCGCGCTCGAGCGTCGGATTGAAGACCAGGCGGCGCTGGTTGGCGGCGACGGCCGCCGTCAGCCCCAGCCACAGCATGCTGGCAAAGCCCGTGATCCCCGCCGCCATTTTCTTCGACATATCCATGACTGACAGTCTACGCCAGCCGCTGAGTTTTGTTTTGTGTGATGCCTCTCACTGTCGGGCGGGCCATGCGAAACGGGTCAAGAAGTTGTTTTAAACCAACATCGAGCGCTGCCGTCGTGCTGGTGCCGCCGTCGGGCGATTGCGGGTACGATGTACGTTCACATTCATCCAAGCCATCCTGGAGACGCCGTGCATTACCTGCTCACCTATGACCTCGCCCCCGACTACCTCGAACGCCGCGGCGAATTCCGCGACGAACACCTGAAGCTGGCCTGGGAAGCGCAGGAACGCGGCGAACTGGTGCTGGCCGGCGCGCTGGCCGAGCCGGCCGATCATGCGGTGCTGGTCTTCGATTGCGAGACGGCCGAACCGGTCCAGCTGTTCGCGGCGCGCGACCCCTACGTCACCCATGGCCTGGTGCGCGCCTTCCACGTGCGCCAGTGGAATACGGTGGTCGGTGACCTGGCGGGCAATCCCGTACGGCCTGCCTGAATCGCCGCCTGAGTTCTTGCCGAATTAACACACAAGATCGGGTAACATCCTCGGCTTGTCGAACATTGCCGGGGAATCCATGCAATCTGCTGTCAATCTGTGGCCACTGCTCGGCGTGGTCGTCGTCGTCGCCGGCTTTTTGCTGCGCGCCAATCCGGTGCTGGTCGCCGTCGCCGCCTGCGGCGTGACGGGCGTCGCGGCCGCCATGCCCGTCATGGCCCTGCTCGAGTCGCTCGGCGCCGCCTTCGTCAAGACGCGCAACCTGCCGTTGATCCTGTTGCTGCCGCTGGCCGCGATCGGTCTGCTGGAGCGCTTCGGCCTGCGCGAACAGGCGCAATCGGTGATCGCGAAGGTGCGCTCTGCCACCGCCGGCCGCCTGTTGATCGTCTACCTGTTCGCGCGCGAGAGCACCGCCGCGATGGGGCTGACCAGCCTGGGCGGCCATCCGACGATGGTGCGGCCACTGGTCGCGCCGATGGCCGAGGCGGCTGCGGAAGCGCAGCACGGCAGCCTGCCCGCACGCGTGCGCCATCGCATCCGCGCCATGTCGGCCGCCACCGACAATATCGGCCTGTTCTTCGGCGAAGACATCTTCGTCGCCTTCGGCGCCATCGTCCTGATGCACACGATCCTGCAGGCCGAGGGCATCGAGGTCAATCCGCTGCACATCGCGCTGTGGGGCATCCCGACCGCGATCACCGCCTTCGTGATCCATGCCTGGAACCTGCGCCGGCTCGATGCCGAGATCAGGCGCGAGGTCGGGCGTGACGTGTCGGCGGCGAAGGAGGCGGCATGACCCTCACCATCGACCATTTCTACATCCTGGTCGGCCTCCTGCTCGCCAGTGTCGCCATCATGAACCTGGTGGACCGCAGCAATCCGCGCCGCCATACCACCGCGTTGTTCTGGGGCCTGTATGCCCTGCTGTACCTGGCCGGCGAGCGCATGCCGCCGGCGGCGGTCGGCGCCCTGATGATAGGCATGGCGCTGCTGGCCGGCTTTGGCGGCGTCAAGGCCGGCGCGCCGAAGGCGCTGGAGCCGGAGGCGCGCCGCGCCAGCGCCGCGCGGCTCGGCAACCGCATCTTCATCCCGGCCTTGCTGCTGCCGCTGGTGACCGTGATCGGCGCCACCGTGCTCAAGGACGTTCACATTGGCGGCCTGCCCATGCTCGACCCGGCCCACCTGACCCTGGTCAGCATGGGCTGCGGCGCGGTCGTGGCCCTGGCTGCCGCCTGCTGGCTGACGCGCGCGACGCCGCTGCAGGGCGTGCGCGAGGCGCGGCGCCTGGTCGACGCCATGAGCTGGGCGGTGGTGCTGCCGCACATCCTGGCGGTGCTGGGGCTGCTGTTCTCGGAAGCCGGCGTCGGCAAGGCGGTGGCGCACCTGACGACCACCTATATCGGCATGGATTCGGCATTCGTCGCGGTGGCGGTGTACTGTATCGGCATGGCGCTGTTCACCATCGTGATGGGCAACGGCTTCGCCGCCTTCCCGGTGATGGCGGGCGGCGTCGGCATTCCGGTGCTGATCGGCGTGTATGGCGCCAATCCGGCCGTGATGGCGGCGATCGGCATGTTCAGCGCCTATTGCGGCACCCTGATGACGCCGATGGCGGCCAACTTCAATATCGTGCCGGCGGCGCTGCTCGACCTGCCCGACAAGAACGCGGTGATCCGCGCCCAGATACCGAGCGCGCTGCCGATCCTGATAGCGAATATCTTCCTGCTGTATTTTTTGATGAACCTGTGAGGCCACGATGATCAAGACCGTACTGCTTACCGGCTTCGAGCCGTTCAATGGCGCCAGCATCAACCCGGCCTGGGAAGCGGTGCGCGCGCTCGAAGGCTGGGAAGGCGAGGTGGGGGAACATCGCTTCCGGGTCGAGGTGCGCCAGTTGCCCTGCGTGTTCGGGCAGGCGATCGAAGACCTGGTGGCGATGGTCGACGAGCTGCATCCGGATGTCGCGATCGCCGTCGGCCAGGCCGGCGGACGGCCCGACATCTCGGTCGAGCGCGTGGCGATCAACGTCGACGATGCGGCGATCCTCGACAACGGCGGCCAGCAGCCGGTGGATGCGGCGATCGCGGCCGACGGTCCCGCCGCCTATTTCTCGACCTTGCCGATCAAGGCCATCGTGCGCGCGCTGCGCGAGAAGGGGTTGGTGGCCGGCGTGTCGCAGACCGCCGGCACCTTCGTGTGCAACCATGTGTTCTATGGATTGATGCACCATGCGGCGCGCCAGCCGCAGCCAATGAAGGCCGGTTTCATCCACGTGCCTTTCCTGCCGGAGCAGGCCGCGGCGCGGTCGGATGCGCCGCCGTCGATGGCGCTGGACGACATCATCGCCGGCATCAAGCTGGCGGTGGAGGTGACCGTGAGCATCGAGGCCGACGTGCGCGAAACGGGCGGCGCCACGCACTGAACTTCCCTACTGGCCGGCCCTCATGCTCAAGTCGCTCGCACTGACCGCTCTCACCGTATTGACGGCCTGGCTGCTCATTCCGGTCTTCGTCCTGCCGCCGCTGGCGTTCTACTATGGCTACCAGGGCTACCGGCGGCGTCACGATGGCCGGACGCGCACGAGTATGGGCGCGAAGATACTATCATCGATCCCGATGCTGCTTGCGGCGGCGGTCTTCTGCTTCGGGGTGTTCCTGATCACGACCGAGTATCGAGCCTGAGCGTGGCGGTCTGCCCTTGCCGAGAGTACGAGAAGTCTGACAAGCGAACAGTCTTTGCGCTGGCACTATTGTCGAGCACTTAGTGAATAAAATCATCTCACTACGTGTGCAAGCGAGAAACGATGCCGGACCAAATATTCATTACATCAAGAAAGCAGAGGGAAGGCAGCTACTGTGGACAAAGCAGCGCCCATAGCGGCCAGCGCAAGCACGTGCGCAGCAAGACCTGCATCGGTCACCCTCCGGGCACGGGAAGCGCCGAGCTGGAAATCGCGTGCCGAAGAATCCGTCGCACACAGAGCGGGTCAGGCGCCGCGTCCGGTTGCGGATGACATCCAGTCTGGAATCACGCTACCGGCGGCCACGGAAGAATCGTTCAGCAATCCGGAAAGTCGCCGCAACATCCGTGCCTCGACAGCGAGCAGCCGAATGTGGCCGTCCAGCTCAGCATGGCGGCTTGCGACGCCGCCGCTGCGGGACTGAAGCCGATCAACGCAATTTGATATAGCTGACCGCCTTCTCGTCACGCAGCACGAAGGCTGCATCCTCGAAGCTCGGCGGCCCGAAGCGCCCGCGCGCATCGCGGCTGAAGGCATAGCGCTCCTTCGGGATGCCCAGCGCATTGCGATCGAGCTTGCCGTTGTCGTTCTCGTCCTGGAACGACAGCACGGCCCAGGTGCCGGGCGGCAGGTCGTCGACGGTGACCACGGTCTCGCCCACGCGCGCCGCGGCCGACGCCGCATACGGGCAATCCTTCAGGAAGGTCGCCTTGTCGCAGATCGCGACCCGCACCGTGCCCTTGGCAGTGGTGACGCCCTGGACCCTGACCTCGATCGCCGCGGCCGAAGCAAGACCGGCGGCGCCCACGCCTGACGCCAGCAGGAGGGAAAGACCCAGGGTGCGAAAGATCGACTGCATGAAAACTCCATAAGGTTAAGTGTGAATCGTGTTTGACCGTGTTTGACCGGTCTGCGGCAGCGCCGCGCAACCGTGCGCGCGGGCCGCCATGATAGGCTGTTGATATCCCGTCAACCCGCTCCGGCAGCCCTCATTATGCTTTCCAACGCGCTCATCGTCCTGGCCACCATCGCGTTCATGGAAGTGTTTTCCATCGTCGCGCACAAGTACGTGATGCACGGCTTCGGGTGGGGCTGGCACCGCTCGCACCACGAGCCGCGCACCGGCTGGTTCGAAAAGAACGACCTGTACGCCGTGGTGTTCGCCGGGGTCGCCATCGCCCTGATCTGGTTCGGCACGCGCGGCTACCACCCCCTCGAATGGATCGGCGCCGGCATGACCGCCTACGGCGCCTTGTACTTCATCGCCCACGACGGCCTGGTGCACCAGCGCTGGCCATTCCGCTACGTCCCCCGGAGCGGCTACCTCAAGCGCCTGTACCAGGCCCACCGCATGCACCATGCGGTGGAAGGTAAAGAGGGCGCCGTGTCCTTCGGCTTCCTGTACGCGCCGCCGGTCGCCCGGCTTAAACGTCAGCTGCAGGCGCGGCAGGGCCAGGTGCGCCGCCCGCGCGCCCAGGACGCAGCCACAGATCGCGCCGCCGCGGCGCCCTCGCTGCCCGAGCAGGGCTGAGGCGCGAGGCCAGCGCCTGGGCGCCGCCCAGGGCCAGCAGGCGCAGCTTGGCCGCCTTCGAGGTGCCCACCCGTTCGTCCCAGGCGTGCGCGCCGCGCCGCTTGACTTCGATCCCGATCTGCCGATAGACATTGCGCGCGGTGGCGATCGCCCAGGCCGA
This sequence comes from Massilia timonae CCUG 45783, assembly GCF_000315425.1. Lineage (GTDB taxonomy): Bacteria > Pseudomonadota > Gammaproteobacteria > Burkholderiales > Burkholderiaceae_D > Telluria > Telluria timonae. The sequence goes on from NZ_JH992924.1 coordinate 417,876, forward strand.
ACGCAGGGGCAGGGCGGCGATGCCGAGCGTGGCGGACGCGTAATACGGCTCGGCATGGTCGACCAGGCGCGCGGCGACGGTCGCCAGCGCCGCGCGATGGCGCGGCAGGGCCACGTGGTCGGGCTGTATGCCGGCCTCCAGCAGCCATTCGGACGGCACGTAGCAGCGCCCGATCTTCGCATCGTCGATGATGTCGCGCGCGATGTTCGTCAGCTGGAAGGCCAGCCCCAGGTCGCAGGCGCGGTCCAGTACCAGCTCGTCGCGGGCGCCCATGATCGAGGCCATCATCAGGCCCACCACGCCGGCCACGTGGTAGCAGTAGCGCATGGTGTCGTCGATGGTGCGGTAGCGCGCCTCGTTGACGTCCATCGCGAAGCCGGCCAGGTGGTCGAAGGCATAGCGCGGCGCGATCGCGTGGCCCAGCGCCACTTCCTGGAAGGCGGCGAAGGCCGGGGTGCGCATCGGTTCGCCCGAATAGGCGCGCCGGGTGTCGTCGTACAGGCGGTCGAGCTCGAAATTGGCGCCATAGGCGCTCGGCGCGGCGGCGGCGAAGCCCAGTTCCTGGCCGTCGACCACGTCGTCGCAATGGCGGCACCAGGCGTACAGCATCAGCACGCTGCGCCGGGTGGCGGGCGGGAACAGCCTGGCGGCCGCCGCGAAGCTCTTCGACCCGACCGCGATGGTCTGGGTCGCGTGTTCCATCAGCTTGGTGCCGGCGTAGGCGCTCATGAGTGCACCCCGGCATGCACGCCTTCCAGCATCAGGCCGGCGGTCGCCTTGGCCGAGCCGATCACGCCCGGCACGCCGGCGCCGGGATGGGTGCCGGCGCCGACCAGGTACAGGTTGGGCAGCTCGGCGTCGCGGTTGTGCGGGCGGAACCAGGCGCTTTGCGTGAGGATCGGCTCCAGCGAGAAGGCCGAACCCAGGTGGGCGTTGAGTTGGTCGCGGAAATCGTGCGGCGTGAAGATGCGGCTCGTCACCAGCTGGCTGCGCAGGCCCGGCATGTAGCGCCGCTCGAGATAGTCGAAGATACGGTCGCGGTAGCGCGGGCCTTCGGTCTCCCAGTCGATCGGCGCGTTGCCCAGGTGCGGCACCGGCGCCAGCACGTAGTGGCTGCCGCAGCCGGGCGGCGCGAGCGAGGGATCGGTGACGCAGGGCGCGTGCAGGTAGAGCGAGAAGTCGTCGGCCAGTTGCTGGCCGTGGAAGATGTCCTTGATCAGCTCGCGGTAGCGCGGGCCGAAGCACACCGTGTGGTGCTGCAGCTGCTCGTGGTGTTTGTCCAGGCCGAAGTACAGCACGAACAGCGAATTGCTGAAGCGTTTCTTCTTGAGCGCCTCGCCGTGGCTGCTGCCGCGGCCATGGTTCTTCAGCAGGTCGGCATAAGTGTGCACCACGTCGGCGTTCGACGCCACGGCGTCGGCCATGAACCAGCGGCCGTCTTCCAGCCGCACGCCGCTGGCGAGATTGCCGGCGGTCTCGATGCGCGCCACCGATGCGTTCAGTTCCAGCTTGCCGCCCATGTCCTCGAACAGCCGCACCAGGCCTTTCACGAGCGCGCCGGTGCCGCCGCGCGGGAACCACACGCCCCAGCGTCGTTCGAGCGCATGAATAAGGGTGTAGATCGACGAGGTGGCGAACGGGTTGCCGCCCACCAGCAGCGAATGGAAGGAAAACGCCTGGCGCAGCTGCTCGTCCTTCACGAAGCGCGACACCATGCCGTACACGCTCTTCCACGCCTCCAGCCGCGCCAGCTGCGGGCCGGCCTGGATCATGTCGCGGAAAGAGAGAAACGGCACCGCGCCCAGCTTCAGGTAACCCTCGTCGAACACCGCCTTCGAATACGCCAAAAAGCGCCGGTAGCCGGCGACGTCTTGCGGGTTGCGCGCATGGATCTGGCGGTCCAGCGCCTCCTGGTCGTTGGCGTAGTCGAAGTGGCTGCCGTCTTCCCAGCACAGGCGGTAGAAGGGCGTGACCGGCAGCATCTCGACGTAGTCGCCCATCCGCTTGCCGCACAGGGTGAACAGTTCTTCGATCGCCGACGGATCGGTGATGACGGTCGGGCCGGCGTCGAACACGAAGCCCTGGTCCTCGTAGACGTAGGCGCGGCCGCCCGGCTTGTCGCGCTGTTCGAGCAGGGTCGTTTGCATGCCGGCGGCCTGCAGGCGGATGGCCAGCGCCAGGCCGCCGAATCCGGCGCCGATCACGACGGCGCGCTTTGGCTCGAGTCTCGGCTTGAAATTCATCTGGTTCATTCTGCGGTCCTGATCTGATAGGGGTGGGTCTTGCGCACGGCGTGAAAGGCTTCCATGACGGGCACCGGTGGTTTGCCGGTCAGCAGCCGCGCCTTGTCGCCCACGGTCGGATGGCCGGCATAGAAGCGGGCGATCAAGGGCGCGGGCAGGCCATAGAAACGCTGCATCACGCGCCAGCGGTGATCCGGGCTGCCGGCCAAAAACAGCATGCGGTTGAGCATGCGGAAGAAGCGCTGTTCGTCCCAGGCGTGCCGCGCCAGCGTGCGGATGGCGGCGAACAGCGTCGGGGCCGACAGGGCTGGCAGCGCGGCAATGCGCTCGGCCAGCCGCACTGCGTGCGGCAGCGAGTAGCCGGTGGTCGGGTGGAACAGGCCGGCGCGCAGGCCGACGCTGGGCTGGCCGTGAAGCTCGTCCCAGAAGCGGTCGAAGTCGCCGGCCAGCACGATCGGCAGCGAACCCTGTTCTTCGCGCAGCATGTCGCGCACGCGCCAGCCGCGCGCCCCCACATAGGCGGCGATGTTGGCGCGCAGCCGCTCCGGGTCCCAGGCGGCGCTGTCGACGTAGTGCGTGTCCTCGACCAGCACCCGGTCGGGCCCGAAAGGCAGCAGGTAGACGAAGCGGTAGCCGCCTTGCTGGGCCACGCTGGCGTCCATGATCACCGGCGCCGTCAAGCCATGGGCGGCGTCGAGCCGCAGTTCCTGGCCGAGGAAGGTCTGGTAGCCGAGCGCGAGATGGCTGCTGGGGCGCATGCCGCGGCCGTCGATGACGGCGCGCGCGTGCAGGGTTTCGCCATCGGCCAGCCGCACCGTGGTCGGCGTCACCTCGTCGATCCAGACGCCGGTGCGCAGCGCCGCGCCAAGTGCCGGTGCGACGACCTGGGCCAGGTCGTGCGAGGCGATGCTGGCATAGCCCCCCGCCAGTGTGCGGGCCAGATCGGGAAACACCACGTCGTAGCGCGGCCAGCGGTGGGTGACCAGCGGCGCGATCCAGCGCAGTTGCGCGGCATCGAGATCGCTGTCGTGGAACGACCAGGTATGGTTGCCGCCCAGGCGCTTGCCCTGTTCGAGCAGCAGGATGCGCAGTTCGGGGCGCGCGCTGCGCAGGCGCCACGCGGTCAAGCTGTTGGCCAGGCCGCCGCCGGCCAGGATCAGGTCGTAGTCGGGCTTGCCGCGTTCATCCATGGCTGGCCAGGCCTCGGGTCGCGGGTTGCAGGCCGAGCGCGGCCTCGATGACGTCGGCCGCGCGCGGCGCGCCGCCGGCCTGGCGGATCTGGTCGGCCAGCGGTTCCATGCGTTGCCGGAAGCCTGGCTCGTCGAGCAGGCGGCGCAGTTTGCGCGACAGTTCGGCCACCGTCGCGAAGCGCGGCGAGGCGCGCAGGCCGACGCCGGCGTATTCCACGCGGGCGGCGGCGCCCGGATGGTCGAAGGCGATCGGCAGCGCCAGGATCGGCGTGCGGCTGGCGACGGCTTCCATCACGGTGTTGGCGCCGGCATGCGAGATGACGGCGTCGGCGCGCGCCAGCACGGCCAGCTGGGGCACATAGGTGCGCACGCGGGTGTCGCCGATGCGTTCGAGCGCGCGCACCTGGGATCGATCCAGGCCGCCGCAGTGGGCGACCAGCAGTTGCGCGTCCTGGCGCGCGCAGGCCTGCGCGATGCGCTTGAACAGGCCGAAGCGCTGGCTGACCAGGGTGCCGAGCGAGGCGTAGACGAAGGGGCGCGTGTTCGACGCGGGCGGCAGCAACGTGGCAAGTTCGGCAGCCAGTTCGGCCGGCGTCTGGGCCGGCGCCGCGGCCCCGCTGTGCAGCGGGCCGACGTGATGAAAATGCGGCGGCAGCGCGCGCCGTGGAAAATCGAATCCCGGCACGATCTGGCCGACCTGGGCCAGCGGAGACAGGCAGTCGTGCAGTTTTCCGCGCGGCCCCAATCCGAGCTGCCGGGCCGCGGCGGAGATGGCGCGCTCGTGCGGCCGCATCATCCAGTCGTAGACCATGGTGCTGCCTTCGACGATCTTGAAGGCGCGCTCGCTGTCTTCATACATGAACGGCATGACGGGCAGCGGAATGCCGGGTTCACGGTTGACCGGCAGCGCGCAGGCGACCGAGACGAACGGCATGCCGGTGCCCTCGGCCACCAGGCCGCCGGCCGCCTCCATCTGGTCGGCGACCAGGAAGTCGACCTGCAGCCGGCGCAGCGCGGCCGGCAGTTCGCGGCACAGCATCGTGGTGCTGGCCGCCATGTCGAGGATCACGCGGCGCAGGCCCAGCGGCGAGCCGGGATTGGCCACCCGCGCCAGCATCGCCGGCAGCGAGCCGGCCGGGTGGGTGTCGAGACCGACGGCATGGAAGCCGATGCGTTCGTCCTTCACGTAGGCGGCGGCATCCGGCCGGTGCACGAAGGTGACGCGGTGCCCGCGCGCGAGCAGTTCGCGCGCGAGCACCGTCAGCGTATTGAAGTGGCTGTAGAGCGCCGGGGCCACCACCGCGAAATGCGCCATGCGGACCGCCGGCTTCAGGAGAGGCGCAGCTCGGCCAGTTGGGCGCCCGCACGCAGCTCGCGCGCCTTGGCCAGCTCGGGGGCGAAGCGCTTTCCCTTGCCTTCTTTCGCGAACAGGCCGGACACGAAGCGGCGCGTGCGGCCGTGGGCGCCGACGGCGGCGCTGAGGCAGCGGTCGGCTTCGACCAGGCAGGCCGCCAGGCGGCGCTGCGCTTCGTCGCGGCCCAGCGTGTTGATCAGGGTGGCCTTGCCGACGTCCTTGCCGGTGTCCTTGCCCGTGACGGCGCTGTCGTTGCCGGCGCCGTCGAGGAAGTCATCCTTGATCTGGAAGGCCTGGCCAGCCGCCAGCGCGAAGGCGCGCAACTGCTGCGCGACCTGCTCGTCGGCATGGCAGACGATGCAGGCCATGTCGACCGCGACGCCGAGCAGCAAGCCGGTCTTGAGTTCGTTGGTGGTGGCGATCGCCTCGGGCGAACGCGCGCCGCCGTGCAGGTCTTCGAACTGGCCGCGCACCAGGCCCTGGTCGCCGACCGTCTGCGCCAGCGTCGCGACCAGGCGCGCGCGGGTGGCGGGGGCGATGTCCTGGGCCTGCGACAGCACGCCGAAGGCGCGGCTGAGCAGGGCCACCGAAGCGAGGATGGCGACGTCTTCGCCATACTGGATGTGGATCGCGGGCTTGCCGCGCCGCAGGCTGGCGTCGTCCATGCAGGGCAGGTCGTCGAGGATCAGCGAGGCCGCGTGCACGAGCTCGACCGCGCAGGCGACGTCGATCAGGGCCGGCGAATTGCAGCCGAGGTCGCGCGCGACCAGCATCAGGAGCAGGGGACGCATGCGCTTGCCGGCGCTGAGCGCGGACGAGCGCATGGCCCTGGTGAGCTGGTCGTGGGGGCTGCCGGAGAGCAGCTGGTCGATGCGTTCGTCCACCGCCCGGCGCAGCGATGCGATGTCATCGAAGGCGGCGTCGTCGCCCGTTTCCACGCCGATCCCATCGTACCGCCGCGTCGCTGTAGTCATACGGAATCCTGTAGAAATTGATGAACTTGATAACCATCATACCGGAGACAAAGTTGAGAAATAGTTAATTGAACTCAATCGTGCGGGGGTTTCTTGCGCAAAAAATGCGCAATTTACGCTAGGACTTATGGGAAGGCGGTACAAAAACGGTTCGGCCCGCACATGGCGGGCCGAGCAGAAAAAGATAACCGGAAGTCGTCAGGCCGGCTGTTCTTCGGGAAACAGGATCTTGAGGAAGGCGCGCACCACCGGCGCATCGTCCTGGGCCGGGTAGCTGATGTACAGGTTGGCCGATGGCGCGTGGGCGTGGATCGGCAGGAAGCGCACGCCCGGCCAGCCGATGCGGCTGGTGGTTTCGGGCATCAGCGCCACGCCGAGGCCGGCGCCGACCATGGCCAGCAGGGTCTGCGGCTCGGCCGCCTCCTGGAAGATGGTCGGCTGGAACCCGGCGTTCACGCAGCACTGGAGCAGGTAGCGCGGCTCGGCCGACTGGTCCAGGTGCAGGGACAGCATGGGTTCGCCCGCGATCTCGGGCAGGGCGATGGCGTCGCGCGCGGCCAGCGGATGGCGGGCATTGACCGCCACGCAGAACTGCTCCCTGAAACAGAGTTCCTGGCGCAGGTTGGCCTGCTTGAGCACGTCCTGCTCGATGCGCGGCTCGCGCCAGAAGCCGACGTCGATCTGCTTGCTGCGCAGCGCTTCCCACTGGTCGTTCGGGCCCAGCTCGTGGATGGTCCAGCTCACGCGCGGAAACTGGCTCTGGAACTGCTCCAGCAGGCCGGGGATCGGGCCCCACATCGCCGAGCCGACGATGCCGACCCGTAGCCGTCCGACCTCGCCGCGGTCGATCTGGCGGATCGTGTCGATCGTCATGCGCATCTTGCCGAGCAGCTCGGCCGCCTCGACCATCAGCGCGCGGCCGGCCACGGTCAGCTCGAAGCTGCGCGTGGTGCGGGTGAACAGCTTCACCCCCAGCTCGCTCTCGAGCTTCATGATCTGCTGCGACAGCGGCGGCTGCGAGATGTGCAGGCGCTCGGCGGCGCGGCTGAAGCTTTTTTCTTCGGCCACCGCCAGGAAGTATTTGAGCTGTTTCAGGTCGATCGACATGGCGCGCCGCTCTTCGTTTTCATCAGGCAGCCTTGTGGTGCAGCGCCACGGCCAGGCGCGCGCCGACCAGGGCGTTGTGCTTGACCAGCGCGATATTGGTGGCCAGGCTGCGCCCGCCCGTCAGCTCCTTGATGCGGGCCAGCAGGAAGGGCGTGACCTGCTTGCCGGTCACCGCCTGCTGCTGCGCTTCGCCCAGGGCCTGGTGGATGATGGCGTCGATCTCGTCGGGCGCCATCGCCGACTCCGCCGGCACCGGGTTGCTGACCACCACGCCGCCCTTCAGGCCGAGCTGCCACTTGGTGCGGATGAAGGCGGCCTGTTCCTCGGGCGAGTCGAGCTGGAAGTCGGCCTTGAAGCCGCTGTCGCGCGTGAAGAAGGCGGGGAAGCCCGGCTGGCCGACGGCCAGCACCGGCACGCCGTGGGTCTCGAGGTATTCGAGCGTCAGGCCGATGTCGAGGATCGACTTCACGCCGGCGCACACCACGGCCACGCTGGTCTGGGCGAGCTCCTGCAGGTCGGCCGAGATGTCGAAGCTCGTCTCGGCGCCGCGGTGCACGCCGCCGATGCCGCCGGTGACGAAGACCTCGATGCCGGCCAGTTCGGCGCAGATCATGGTGGCGGCGACGGTGGTCGCGCCCAGCCGGGCCTGCGCCAGCACGTATGGCAGGTCGCGGCGGCTGACCTTGATGGCGTCGGGCGAGGAGCCCAGCGTCTCGAGCTGGTCTTCCGACAGGCCGACGCAGATCTTGCCGCCAATGATGGCGATGGTGGCCGGCACGGCGCCGGCGTCGCGGATGACCTGCTCGACTTCGCGCGCGGTGTGCACGTTCTGCGGGTAGGGCATGCCGTGCGAGATGATGGTCGATTCGAGGGCGACGATCGGCTTGCCGGCGGCGCGGGCGGCCGCCACTTCGGGCGAAAACAGGAGGAAGGATTGCATGGTCGGGTCTTTATTCAGTCGGTAACGAGGTCCTGGACCGGGGCGTCGAACAGCCCCGGCGCCAGTTGCGGGCAGACGGTCTGCGCGCAGGCGATGGTCATGGCGGCGAGCAGCTGGCCGCGGCGGCAGGCCGTTTCCAGGTCCAGCTCGGGCTGGCCGTTGTACAGGCTCCAGCAGACGGCGGCGCCGAAGGCGTCGCCGGCGCCGGTGACGTCGACCACGGCTGGCGCGTCGACAGGCTGGCCTTCGAGCGCCGCGATGCCGGTCGCGGTCGTGAACATGGCGCCTTGCGCGCCGCGCGTGACGATCACGTCCCGGACGCCGTCGCGCCGCAGTTCGGCGCAGGCCGCGGCGATGTCGGCAGCGGTCGCCAGCGGGCGGCCGGCGCGGGCCGCCAGCTCGCCCACGTTCAGGATCAACAGGCGCAGGCCGGTCAGGTCGCGCGGCAGGCGGTCGATCTTCGGTTCCGAGACGGCGACGATCACCATTGGCACACCGTCGCGCCGGCTGCCCTCCAGCAGCGTGGCGACCGTCTCGCGCGGCAGGTTCAGGTCGGCGACGATCAGGGCGGCGCCGGCGCGCTGCTGTTCGCGGGTGGCGAGGAAATCGGGCGTGAGCGACTCGTTGATCTCCATGTCGGCCAGCGCCACGCGCATGTCGCCGTCCTCGTCGAGCACCGCGGTATAGGTGCCGCTGGCGGCGCCGTCCACGCGCAGCGCGCCGCGGGTGTCGATGCCGGCTTCGTCGGCGTAGGAGAGCAGGGCGCGGCCGGACGAATCGCCGCCGACCGCCGTGACCAGCGCCGTGGGGGCGCCCAGGCGCGCCAGGTTCTCGGCGATGTTGCGCGCGACGCCGCCGAAGGATTCGGTCTGGCGCGCCGGGTTCGAGGTATTCAGGGTCAGCTTGCCGATGGTGCGCAGCTTGCGGTCGAGGTTGGCCGCGCCGACGCACAGGATCGGACGATGGTCGGGCAGCACGTAGGCGCGGCCGAGGATGCGGCGCTCGCGCACCAGGGTGGCGATGTAGTTCGCGACCGCGGAGCGCGACAGGCCGAGATGGCCGGCCAGGTCTTGTTGCGAGATGAAGGGGTTAGAACGGATCAGCTCGTATAACTGTTCTTTTTTCGGCATCGCGTTCAAATGCGCCGTCAGGCGCCCAGGACAATTGTTTTATCATGCTAGACAATTGTTTGGAGCATGTCAACGAATCTTTCCCCCAGTGTAAGCACCTCTCTCTCGCTTCGCATAATTTATCTATAAAAGATATAAATCGGGAAGAAAAAGTGTATTTGCCATACATATCGCCAATCATGCATAGTTATAATATCTAGTTGTCCAAATGCGCCGCACTCGTGTGCGCTGGGCAGCTGCCTCTCTCATCCGCGATCCCACATCACCCAGTTTTCAACAAGGAATATCATGTCCAGCAATACCCCATTCGAAGCCGCCGACATCATCCGCGCCCGCAAGCCGGGTTTCGCCCCGCGTGTGGCGCTGATCCTCGGTTCCGGACTGGGCGTGCTGGCCGAACAGCTGGTCGACGCGGTGTCGATCAGCTATGCCGACCTGCCGGGCTTCCCGATCTCCACCGTGCATGGCCACGCCGGCGAACTGGTGCTGGGTACCCTGGCCGGCGTCCCGGTCGCCTGCATGAAGGGCCGCGGCCACTTCTATGAAGGCTACGGTCCGGGCGTGATGACCTCGGCCATCCGCACGCTCAAGGAAATCGGCTGCGAACTGCTGTTCGTCACCAATGCCGCCGGTTCGCTGCGCGTCGAAGCCGACGCCGGCAGCCTGGTCGCGATCACCGACCATATCAACTTCCTGCCGGGCAGCCCGATGGCCGGCCCGAACGACGAGCGCTTCGGCCCGCGCTTCTTCAGCATGTCCAACGCCTATGACGCGGAGATCCGCGAGCAGGTCAAGCTTGTCGCGGCCGAGAAGGGCATCACCCTGCACGAAGGCGTGTACCTGGCCGCCGCCGGCCCGCACTTCGAGACCGTCGCCGAAATCCGCGCCTTCAAGACGCTGGGCGCCGACGTGGTGGGCATGTCGCTGATCCCGGAAGTGATCGCCGCGCGCCACTGCGGCCTGAAGGTCGCCGCCGTCTCGGCCATCACCAACCTGGCCGAAGGCCTGTCGCCGTTCGCGCTGTCGCACGAGCAGACCCTGAAGTACGCCGCCGTCGCGGCGCAGGACATGGTCAAGCTGATCCATGCGTACATCGAGCGCCTGGGTTCGACCCCGCGCGTTTGAGCGTAATCCATCCTTTTTTGAAAGCGAAGACCATGTCACGCGCATTCATCCTCCTGCTTGATTCCTTCGGCCTCGGCGCATTGCCGGACGCCGACAAATACGGCGACGCGGGCGCCAACACCTTCGGCCACATCGCCAAGTGGGCGGCGAAAGAGGGCAAGCCGATGTCGCTGCCGAACCTGGAGAAACTGGGTCTCGCGGCTGCCGCGCACAAGGCGAGCGGCGAGTGGGCGCCCGGCTTCGACCTGCGCGATGGCTTCACTGGCGCCTGGGGCGTCGCCCGCGAGCAGTCGACCGGCAAGGACACGCAGAGCGGCCACTGGGAAATCGCCGGCGTGCCGGTGCTGTTCGACTGGGGTTACTTCCCCAAGACCGTGCCGTCGTTCCCGGCCGAGCTGACCGACAAGCTGCAAGCGCTGACCGGCGTGCCGGGCTGGCTGGGCAACTGCCACGCCTCGGGCACCACCGTCATCAACGAGCTGGGCGACGAGCACGTCGCCACAGGCAAGCCGATCCTGTATACCTCGGCCGACTCGGTGCTGCAGATCGCGGCCCACGAAGAACACTTCGGCCTCGAGCGCCTGTACGAAGTCTGCGAAGCGGCCTACGAGCTGGTCAAGCCCTACAATATCGGCCGCGTGATCGCGCGTCCATTCGTGGGCGCCAACGGCGACTACAAGCGCACGTCGAACCGCCACGACTACGCCGTGCCGCCGATCGCGCCGACCCTGCTCGACCACGTCAAGGAAGCGGGCGGCGAGATGATCGCGCTCGGCAAGATCAGCGACATCTTCGCCGGCCAGGGCGTCACCCGCCTGGTCAAGGGCCCGGACAATATGGCGCTGTTCGACCGCCTGCTGGAAGTGGCCGACGAAGCGGGCGACAAGTCGCTCACTTTCGTCAACTTCGTCGACTTCGACATGCACTTCGGTCACCGCCGCGACGTCGCCGGCTATGCGAACGCGCTGCACGAGCTGGACGCGCGCCTGCCGGAATTCATGGCCAAGCTGAAGGATGGCGACCTGGTCGTGATCACCGCCGACCACGGCTGCGACCCGACCGCGCCTGGCTCGGACCACACCCGCGAGCACATCCCGATGATCTTCTTCGGCCCGGGCGTGAAGGCGCAGGAACTGCCGACCGCCGACACCTTCTCGAGCATCGGCGCCACGCTGGCGCAGCACCTCGGCGTCAAACCACTTTCGAACGGAACCGCACTGTTATGAGCCAGCCCCTGGATTTCAAACGTAATACCGGCATTGCGCTGGACCTGGGCCTGGTGAACAGCCTCAAGGTCAACCGCAACGCGGCCGACCGCCGCGCCGCCAGCCTGGCGAACCGCCGCACGGTCAAGAAGGAATACCAGGCCGCCTGGCTGGTGCGCGCCATCGAGTGCATGGACCTGACCACGCTGAGCGGCGACGACACGCCGGGCCGCGTCGAGCGCCTGTGCATGAAGGCGATGCGTCCGCTGCGCGCCGATCTGATGCAGGCCCTCGGCCTCGAGACCCTGTCGACCGGCGCCGTGTGCGTGTACCACGAGATGATCCAGCCCGCGGTGAAAGTGATCCAGGGCCGCCTGCCGATCGCCGCCGTGTCGACCGCTTTCCCGGCCGGCCTGTCGAGCATGGAAACCAAGGTGCGCGAAATCGAATTGTCGGTGGCCGCGGGCGCCACCGAGATCGACATCGTCATCACCCGCCAGCACGTGTTGACCGGTAACTGGCAAGCGCTGTACGACGAGATGGTGGCGTATCGCCAGGCGTGCGGCGAAGCGCACGTCAAGGCGATCCTGGCCACCGGCGACCTGGTGACCCTGGAAAACGTGGCCAAGGCCTCCTGGGTGTGCATGATGGGCGGCGCCGACTTCATCAAGACCTCGACCGGCAAGGAAGGCGTCAACGCCACCATTCCGGTGTCCCTGGTGATGGTGCGCGCGATCCGCGATTACTACGAACAGACCGGCTTCCAGATCGGCTACAAGCCGGCCGGCGGCGTGTCGACCGCGAAGTCGGCGCTGCAATACCTGACCGTGATGAAGGAAGAACTGGGCAACGACTGGCTGCAGCCGCACCTGTTCCGCATCGGCGCTTCCAGCCTGCTGACCGACATCGAGCGCCAGCTGGAGCACTACGTGACCGGGAACTACTCGGCCGCCCATCGCCACGCGCAACCTTAATTCCGGACTTCGTCATGCCAACAATCAAAGAGATTCTGAACACCATGGATTACGGTCCTGCACCAGAGAGTACCAAGGAAGCGCTCGCGTGGCTGGACCAGCGTGGCCGCCGCTTCGGCCTGTTCATCGACAACGCCTGGAGCGAGGCCGGCGCGACCTTCGCCACCAACAATCCGGCTGACGGCAGCGAGCTGGCGCAGGTGACGCAGGCGACGCAGGACGACGTCGAACGCGCCGTCGCCGCCGCGCGCCGCGCGCAGCCGGGCTGGGTCGCCCTCGGCGGCCATGGCCGCGCCAAGATCATGTATGCCTTGTCGCGCCTGCTGCAAAAGCACGCGCGCCTGTTCGCGGTGCTCGAGACGCTCGACAACGGCAAGACCATCCGCGAAACCCGCGACGCCGACCTGCCGTTAGCAAGCAGGCACTTCTATTATCACGCCGGCTGGGCGCAGCTGCAGTCCGAAGAATTCGCGGATTACCGCGCCGTCGGCGTGGTGGGCCAGATCGTGCCGTGGAATTTCCCGCTCCTGATGCTGGCATGGAAGATCGCGCCGGCGCTGGCCGCCGGTAACACGGTCGTGTTCAAGCCGGCCGAGTACACGCCCTTGAGCGCGCTGCTGTTCGCCGAGATCTGCCAGCGCGCCGGCGTCCCAAGCGGCGTGGTCAACATCGTCACCGGCGACGGCCGCGTGGGCGAAGCGATCGTGAATCACCCTGGCATCGACAAGATCGCCTTCACCGGCTCGACCGAAGTCGGCCGCCTGATCCGCAAGGCCACCGCAGGCAGCGGCAAGAAGCTGTCGCTGGAACTGGGCGGCAAGTCGCCGTTCATCGTGTTCGACGACGCCGACCTGGATGCGGCGGTCGAAGGCTTGGTCGATTCGATCTGGTTCAATCAGGGCCAGGTGTGCTGCGCCGGTTCGCGCCTGCTGGTGCAGGAGTCGGTCTATGACCGCTTCATCGCCAAGGTGAAGGCGCGCATGCAGAACCTGCGCGTCGGCTCGCCGCTGGACAAATCGAACGATATCGGCGCACTGGTCGATCCGGTGCAGCAGCAGCGCATCCACGGCCTCGTCGAATCGGCGCGCGCCGAGGGTTGCGAAGTGTGGCAGCCGAACGTCGAGCTGGCGACCACCGGCTCGTGGTATCTGCCGACCCTGATCACGGGCGCGTCGACCTCGGCTGCCGTGGCCCAGGCCGAGATCTTCGGACCGGTCCTGGTGGCGATGAGCTTCCGCACCCCGGCCGAGGCGGTTCAGTTGGCCAACAACACCGTGTATGGCCTGGGGGCCTGCGTGTGGAGCGAGTCGATCAGCCTGGCGCTGGACGTGGTCCCGCAGATCAAGGCCGGTGTGGTGTGGATCAACACCGCCAACCAGTTCGACGCGGCTTGCGGCTTTGGCGGCTACAAGGAATCGGGCTATGGCCGCGAAGGCGGCAAGGAGGGCATGGTCGAGTACCTGACGCCGCTGGCGGAAGATGCGCGTCCAGCGGCGCCAATCGTGGCCGACAAAGCCAAGGCCAGGCCGGCGCAGGAAGACAGCCCGTTCGCGGTCGACCGCACCGCCAAGCTGTACATCGGCGGCAAGCAGGCCCGCCCTGACGGCGCCTACAGCCGCGCCATCCATGGCGCCAATGGCGACTTCCTGGCGGACATCGGCGAAGGCAGCCGCAAGGACATCCGCAACGCCGTGGAAGCGGCGCACAAGGCCGCCGGCTGGACCAGGGCGACCGCGCACAACCGCGCGCAGGTGCTGTACTACATCGCCGAGAACCTGGCGATCCGCGCCGACGAATTCGCGCAGCGCATCGCGCAGCAGACCGGTTCGAAGGATGCGGCGCGCGAAGTGGCCGCCTCGATCGAGCGCCTGTTCTACTGGGCGGCGTGGGCCGACAAGTACGACGGCGCGGCGCACCAGCCGCCGATGCACGGCATCACCGTCGCGCTCAACGAGCCGGTCGGCGTGATCGGCATCGTGTGCCCGAACGAGAACCCGCTGCTGGGCTTCATCTCGTTGGTGGCGCCGGCGCTGGCGCTGGGCAACCGCGTGGTGGCGGTGCCGTCGGAGCAGCATCCGTTATCGAGCATCGACCTGTACCAGGTGCTGGATACCTCGGACCTGCCGGGCGGCGCGCTGAACATCGTCACTGGCTCCGCCGACGAGCTGGCGCGCACACTGGCGACGCATGGCGATATCGATGCGGTGTGGCGTCATGATGGTTCGGCGGAAGGCTGTGCCGAAGTCGAGCGTTTGTCGGCCGAATCGCTCAAGCGCACCTGGACCGGCGGCGCCAAGGGCCGCGACTGGTTCGATCCGAAGCAGGCCTGCGGCCGCACGGTGCTGCAGCATGCGAGCCAGGTCAAGAATGTCTGGATTCCGTACGGCGTGTAATCAGCCCGGAACCTCAAACCCTGTCATTCCCGCGCAGGCGGGAATCCAAGCAAGCTAGCGTATCGCGAACGACTTGGATTCCCGCCTCCGCGGGAATGACGTTTTCAAGCTATTAGCGAAAACGGACACAATCATGTTCCTCCCCCAAGAAATCGTCCGCAAGAAGCGCGACGGCGGCGTCCTTTCCGCCGAAGAGATCCAGTTCTTCGTGCGCGGCATCCCTGACGGCAGCGTCACCGAAGGCCAGATCGCGGCCTTCGCCATGGCGGTCTATTTCAACGACATGACGATGGATGAACGCGTCGCCTTCACGCTGGCGATGCGCGACTCGGGCCAGGTCATGGAATGGAAATCGCTGGATTTGCCCGGCCCGGTGGTCGACAAGCACTCGACCGGCGGCGTCGGCGACGTGGTATCGCTGATGCTGGGACCGATGATCGCGGCCTGCGGCGGCTTCGTGCCGATGATCTCGGGGCGCGGCCTGGGCCACACCGGCGGCACGCTCGACAAGTTCGATTCGATCCCGGGCTACAGCACCGTGCCGGAACCCGAAAAGTTCCGCCAGGTGGTGCGGGACGTGGGCGTGGCCATCATCGGCCAGACCGCCCAGCTGGCGCCGGCCGACAAGCGTTTCTACAGCATCCGCGACACCACGGCGACCGTGGAATCGGTGGCCATGATCACCGGCTCGATCCTGTCCAAGAAGCTGTCGGCGGGCCTGGATGCGCTGGTGATGGACGTGAAGGTCGGCAGCGGCGCCTTCATGCCGACTCCGGCCAAATCGCTGGAGCTGGCCGAATCGATCGTCAGCGTCGGCAACGGCGCCGGCACCCGCACCTCGGCCATCCTCACCGGCATGAACGAATCGCTGTGCCACGCCGCCGGCAATGCCGTCGAAGTGCGCGTCGCGATCGACTACCTGAGCGGCAAATCGCGCCCGGCGCGCCTGCACGAGGTGACGATGGCGCTGTGCGCCGAGATGCTCGTCATCTCGGGCCTGGCGTCGAGCGAGCAGGAAGCGCGCGCCAGGCTGCAGGCGGCTCTCGATTCGGGAGGAGCCGCCGAGCGTTTCGCGCGCATGGTGACCGCCCTGGGCGGCCCGGCCGACCTGATGGACAAGCCCGATGCCTACCTGGAAACGGCGCCGGTCATCGTGCCCGCGCCTGCGCTGCAGGCCGGCTATGCGAGCGCGGTCGACACCCGCGAACTGGGCCTGGCCGTGGTGGCGCTGGGCGGTGGCCGCGTGCGTCCGCAGGATGCGATCGACTTCGCCGTCGGCCTGACCGGGCTGGTGGAACTGGGCGATGCGATCGTCGTCGGCCAGCCGCTGGCGATGGTGCATGCGCGCACCCGGGAAGCCGCCGAGCAGGCCATCCGCCAGGTGCAGGCCGCCTACCGCATCGCTCTTGACAAGCCGGCCGTCGAGCCGATGATCCACCGCACCGTTCGTCCCTGAGCTGAGGACCAATCATGAAATACGCGAAACTGATCGATGAAGCGCGCGCCGCGCGCGAGCTGGCCTATGCCCCCTACTCGAAGTTCAAGGTAGGCGCCGCGCTGGAGTGCAAGGATGGCCGCATCTTCCGCGGCTGTAACGTGGAGAACGCCGCCTACGGCCTGTGCAACTGCGCAGAGCGCACCGCCTTGTTCAGCGCCATCGCCAGCGGCTACCAGCCGGGCGATTTCGCGGCCCTGGCCGTGATCGGCCAGACCGAGGGCCCGATCGCGCCTTGCGGCGCCTGCCGCCAGGTGATCCTGGAGCTGGGCGGCAACGAATTGCCGGTGGTGCTGACCAACCTGGGCGGCGACGTATTCGAGACCACTGCGGCGGCGCAGTTGCCGAATGCCTTCGGCGGGCGTGACCTGGGCAATTAAACAGGCCTTGTGATCCGCGATTCGGTCACCACCATGATGACATCCTTATATGCTTTAACCTGGAATTGGAGGTAGTCATGAAGAAAGTCATCGTGCTGTTGAGTGGTGTGATCATCGCGGCGAGCGCCGCGGCCCAGGCGGACAAGACCAGTTCGAATACAACCCAGGCTGAACGGACGGGAACCGTCGATCGGCAGATTCCGGCCAATACCGACCGCGACAAGCGGGAGAATCCGGCCGCGGAAGGGCCGGAAAGCGCGAACATCGTCGACCCCGATTTCCAGGGCAGCAGCAAGCAGGAAACCACCGCATCCGGCCTGGGGCAGCCGAAGAAGGAAGGCGAGCGGTCTTCGAAGAAGAGCGGTTCGGACGTGCAGGACGTGGAAAACAAGACGAAACAGTAAGCTTCGTCACAGCGGCCCCATCGGGGTCTGCGTTGGGGCCGCCTTCGATCACCACATCAGGTCGTCCGGAATCTTGTAATCCGCGTACGGATCGTCTTCTTCCACTTCCTGCACCTTCTTCTTGATCTGCACCACGATCGAGGCATCGCGCTGGGCGATCTTTTCGCCGATCACGCGCGGCACCAGTTCAAAGCTGCCATTCATGTGGACGATCACCAGGCGTCCCGCCACCAGATGCTCGACGATCTGCGACGTCACGTGGATGCGCTCGATCTTGGTGCCGAAGGTAAAGTTGTAGGGCACGTCGCCCTTGCCCTTCGACTGCTTGTTCTGCTGCACCAGCTGGGCGATCTGCGCCAGGATGGCTTTCTGGGTCGCCGCGGCGTCGCGCTGGGCGTTCAGTTCGCGCGCCCGTTCCGCGTTCTTGCGCTGCATCTCGAGCGCGGCTTCGCGCGATTCGTTGACCTTTTCCACGCCGGTGCGCAACACTTCCTTGTGTTGCTTGCTCTTGTCCTGGTTGACCTGCTTGACCTTCTTCTTGTCGACCAGGCCGGCTTTCAATAACTGCTCTTGCAGCGAGACCATGTTGTGCTTCCTTGAAATGATGAATGCCGCTCGCGGCGCCAGCCGATAGCATAGCAACAAGCGCGGCGGAAAGCGATCACATGCCGGCCGGGATGGCGCAGGCGAACTCGCGCCTGCCGTACGACTTGAAATAGCGATGACTGATCCACAACATAGTGGAATACCGTCCATCAGACAGGAGCTCGACAATGAACCCATCCGACGAAAAGATGTTGCAGGATTTCCTGGGCCAGCTGGTGCAGGCCCGTGGCGTGGCCAAGGATCCGGAAGCCGACGCACTGATCCAGCGCGCCGTGGCCCAGCAGCCGGACGCCGCCTACCTGCTGGTGCAGCGCGCACTGCTGGTGGAGCAGGCGCTGGGCAATGCCAAGGCCCGTATCGCCGAGCTCGAAAGCCAGGGCGGGAGAGGAAGCGGGGGATTCCTCGACGCGAACCAATGGGGAAACTCCGCGCAGAGCCAGCCATCGAATCCGGTCCCGGGAGTCAAGCAGGGGGCTTACCAGCAGAACGGACCGACCGGCTTGGCACCGCAGGCCCAGCCGGCGCGAAGCGGCGGCTTCCTGGGCGGCGCCGGCGGCAGCATGCTGGGCACGATGGCGGCCACGGCGGCCGGGGTGGCGGCCGGCAGCTTCCTGTTCCACGGCATCGGCAACCTGCTGGGCAATGACGGGCAGGGCGCCTCGAACCACTTGTTGGCGGACAACGCGGCCGACGGTGGCGCGGCCGAGGCGGCCGGGGGCGGGGCGCTGGCGGACCAGGCCGGCATCGGGGCGATCGACGAGCCAGGCGGCGGCGCCGACGACAGCCTGGCCGACAACAGCAGCGAGGATAGCCTGGGCGGCTTCTTCGACGGCGACGGTTCCGACGAAGGGCTGTTCGGCTGACGATACCCGGGATCGTCGCACGCTCCTTGCAGGCGCAGATGACGGCACCTTGCCGGCTTTCGTGGAAGCGTCGCGGCGAAAGCGGCAGGATGGCCTTTCCGGTTGTGGCACGCCAGCCGCTTCCTTGCCGTCGAGGAGACCACCCCATGCGTCCGCTTCCCTGCATTGTCCTGTGTGCCTGCGCGTCCATGCTTGCCGGCTGTTCGTGCGAGGTCACCTATGCCGATGTCAGCCACCACGAGGAATTCAGGAAGGTCGTGGGCTCCCGGTACGAGATCATCGGCGAGGTCGACGCCTATGGCATCGGCCGGCACTCGCGCGCGCCGGCCGACTATCTCACCTTGATTCCCCGCCCAGGCATCGGCGGGTCCGAAGTCGTGTTCGAAGCCCCGGTGCCCAAGGGGGCAACGGTGACCGTGACCAAGGTGTTCCAGACCAACCGGATCGTGTTCGAATCGGGCATCACGCTCGAAGTCGAACTGCATGGCGCCGGGCTGCCCTTGCGTGGACGGACGCTGATCGACCTGAATCGCGGCAGCGAGGGGCCGGGGCCGGCAGGTTTGAATCCAGAGATATACAAGAAGCTATGACGCGCCAACAGCCCCCAGCGCCACCAGCAGGATCACGACGATCCACGATGGCGCCTTCCACAGCGTCAGCAGCATGAAGCCGCCCAGCGCGATGCCGGCGTCGCGGATGTCGAACACGGCGGCGGTCCATACCGGGTGGTACAAGGCGGCGGCGAGGATGCCGACCACGGCCGCGTTCGCGCCCATCATGGCGTGGCGCGCGGCCGCGTGACGGCGCAAGCCGTCCCAGAACGGCAAGGTTCCATAGACGAGCAGCAGGCCGGGAAGAAAGAGCGCGAGCAGGGCGAGCGCGGCGCCCGTGGGCGCGCCCGCCGTCATGCCGGCCTGGGCGCCGAGGAAGGCGGCGAAGGCGAACAGCGGGCCGGGCAGCGCCTGCGCCAGTCCATACCCGGCCAGGAAGGTCTCGTTCGGGATCCAGCCGGTGGCCACCGTCTCGGCCTGCAATAATGGCAGCACCACGTGGCCGCCGCCAAAGACCAGCGCGCCGGAGCGGTAGAAGGCATCGAACAGCGCCAGCGGCCGATGCCCGGTCAGGCCGGACAATAGCGGAAGCCCGAGCAGCAGGACGCCGAACAGCACGAGCGCCGCGATGCCGGCGCTGCGGCTGACCGGCATCGACAGTTCCGGGCCGGACTGCGCGACCGGTCCCCGGCACAGCCAGTACCCGGCGCCGGCGCCCGCGGCGATGGCGGCCAATTGCCCGGTCGGCCCATCGACGAGGATCACGATCGCGATGGCGCCGAGCGCGATCGCGATGCGCCGGCGGTCCGGCGTGAGCGTGCGCGCCATGCCCCATACCGCCTGGGCCACCACGGCCACCGCCACCAGCTTCAGGCCATGCACGACGCCCGCCGCCCCTAAGCCGACAAGGCTCGCGGCGCCCAGCGCGAACGCGAACATCAGCAGCGTCGAAGGCAGCGTGAATCCGATCCAGGCCGCCAGGCCGCCGGCCAGGCCGCCGCCGCGCAGGACGCCGAGCGCGAAGCCGACCTGGCTCGACGCCGGCCCGGGCAGGAACTGGCACAGCGCCACCAGGTCGCCGTAGCGCGCATCGTCGAGCCACTGGCGGCGCACGACGAACTCGTTGCGGTAGTAGCCCAGATGGGCGATCGGGCCGCCGAACGAGGTCAGGCCGAGCTTCAGGAAGGTCCGGAAGATGGACCAGATGGGCAAGGTGGCGGTAGCGGTGGCTTGGAGCGGCATGGCGTGGACCGTGGGCGAGACCGGCCCAGCATAGCAGTAAACATGCCCAAGTTAAAATGACGAATTCCTGTCATCCAATAGACCGTCATGCCGATCGCCCCCTACCTCGACGCCCTGCCGCAACTCGCCGACGGCGTTTATCTTCACGAATCGGCCCAGGTCATCGGCAACGTGCGCATCGGCGCCGATTCCTCGGTCTGGTGCAACGCCGTGCTGCGCGGCGACGTCAACGACATCGTCATCGGCAGCTGCACCAATATCCAGGACCTGACGATGGGCCATGTCGCCCACCGCACGCCCCACAAGCCGCAGGGTTCGCCCCTGGTCATTGGCGACTACGTCACGGTCGGCCACTCGGTCATCCTGCACGGCTGCCGCATCGGCAACGACTGCCTGGTCGGGATGGGCAGCATCGTGATGGACGACGCCGTGATCGAGAACCTGGTGATGCTGGGCGCCGGCAGCCTGGTCACGCCGGGCAAGCGGCTCGAAAGCGGATTTTTATACATGGGCCGGCCGGCCGAGAAGGTGCGTCCGTTGACGGATGCCGAAAAGGCCTGGTTGCGCTACTCGGCCGAGCACTACGTGCGGGTCAAGGACAACTACCTGAATACGCCGGCGCAGCGTTGACGTCGCTTTACATCTGCTGGAACAGCGCGCCGTGGTTGCGGCTCACTTCCAGTTCTTCCGGGTAGCCGCGCAGGCGCAGCATCTGGCGTCCGCGCAGGTCGCGCCGCACTTCCGCGATCGCATCCACGCGCACCAGGGTCGAGCGGTGGATGCGCCAGAACTCGTCCGGGTCCAGCTCTTCTTCCAGTTCCTTGAGCGTTTTGCGGATCAGGTGCTCGCCGGTGGCGGTCTGCACCCGCGTGTACTTGTCGTCCGACTGGAAGAACAGCACTTCGCGCGTGCTCACCATGCGCAGGCTGTTGCCGGCCTGGGCCTGGATCCAGCGCAGATAAGCAGGTCTGGCGGCGGCCGCGGCGGCCCCGTTCTGCATCAGCAACTGGTCGCCCAGCTGCGCCAGGCGGGCCAGTTGCGCGCCGATGTCCTGCGGCGTGTGGTCGAGCCGGCGGCGCAGGCGCGCCACCGTGGTTTCCAGGCGCGCCAGGGTGACAGGCTTGAGCAGGTAGTCGATGGCGCCGTGCTCGAAGGCCTCGACCGCATACTGGTCATAGGCGGTGGCGAACACGATGTGGCAGCGCTCGTACATCTGGCGCGCCGCGTCGATGCCGCCCATGCCCGGCATGCGGATGTCGAGGAAGGCGATATCCGGCTTGTGTTCGCGCGCCAGCGCCACCGCTTCGGCGCCGTTGGCCGCCTCCGCCACGATGCGCAGCGCCGGCCACGCCTCGTGCAGGCGCGCGCGCAGCTGGTCGCGCATGGGCGCTTCGTCGTCGGCGATCAGGGCCGTCGGGTGCATGGGCGCCATCAGCCGTCTTCCGTCATGCGATAGGGCAGGCGGATCGACACGCAGGCGCCGCCGCCGGGCAGGGCTTCGATCACGAGTTCGGCATCCTTGCCATACAACAGCGCCAGCCGCTCGCGGATATTGGCCAGCCCGACGCCGCTGCCGGCATGCAGGTTGAAGCCGACGCCGTCGTCGCACACGTCGACGCACAGGGTGGCGCCTTCGACCCGCGCGCGCACCGTGATCGTGCCGCCGGCGACCTTCGGCTCCAGGCCGTGCTTGATCGCGTTCTCGATCAGCGTCTGCAGCATCATCGGCGGGAACGGCGAGCTGCCGAGGAAGTCGGGCACCTCGAAGCGCACCGCCAGCCTTTCCTTCATGCGCGCCTGCATGATCGACAGGTAGGCGCGCGACAATTCGACCTGCTTGCCCAGGGTTCCGCCGGCGCCCTTGGCGGCGCGCATCTGCGGCAGCGAGGCGCGCAGGTATTCGATCAGGTAGCCGTGCACGCGCGCCGCTTCCTTCGGGTCGGTCTCGATCAGCTGGCCGATCAGGGCCAGGGTGTTGAACAGGAAGTGCGGCTCGACCTGGGCCTGGAGCGTGGCCATCTGCGCCTCGGTCAGGCGCCGCTCGAGATTGGCGACGTCGGCCTTGGTCGAGGCGTCGCGCGCCAGCAGCTCGGCGCGGCGCTTGCCGCCGGCCAGCACCTTGACCCCGAACGAGATCAGGATGAACCAGATCGCCGGCTCCGTCAGCTTGACGAACATGCCGGTCACGAACACCAGGAACCAGACCAGGTACAACTGGCGCCACTCGATCAGCGCCAGCCAGTCGAAGAAGCGCCACCACAGCACGCCCGCTTCGCGGAAAGCGTCGCGGACGAAGTCGAGTGCGCGGTTGATCTGGGTGGCGGCCATCGGCGTTATTCTCCGGTGTAGTGCTTGATGCGGCGCGGTTCGCGGCCGAAGATGGCGATGGCGAGGAATTTCAGCAGCAGCAGGCCGACGAACAGCGCCAGCACGATCGGCACGATGGTGATCAGGGCCGCCAGCACGATCGCGATCACCAGCAGCACCGGCCACGGCATGCGGCGCAGCGAACGGGCGCTGGACTTCGCCAGGCGCCAGGTAGTGCGGCCGGCCACTTCCATATTGCGCAGGATCGATTGGAAGCGACTGGTGGGCGTATGAATGGTTTTCATGCGTGCAAGTCCTTTCTAACAAAGATGACCCTACTGTAGGGATGCACCCATGTTACGCCAAGAGCGATCCGATAAACGGTGCGATTTCGGCGACGGACGGTCGTGAGGGCGGATGAACGGGGGCGCTTTCGACCCCGTCAATACGCTGTTTTACGCGCTTTATTGCTCGATCAGCTTGAGCGCCTCTTGCCGCATCACGTCGAGCATGCCGGCCTCGGGCGTGCGCGCGCAGGCGGCCACCGTGGCGTTCAGGATCGGTTCCAGCGCCGGGAAGGACTGGCGCGCCGAGCCTTCGCGGTGCAGGCTGTAGATCAGCGTGCCGACGCTCTCATAGGTCACCGGCAACTCGCGCAGGCTGCGTTCCGGGAAGGTGGCGGCCTGCCAGGCGGCGTCGACGTTGAAATCGGCGCAGCTCTTGGTGGCGATGGTGGCGCTGTGGTCTTTCTTGAACTTGAAGGTCACCAGGCCGGTGCGGTGCGCGCCGCTGGCGGGGATGTCCAGCCGCCTGGCCATGGCCAGCGCCAGCGCGTCGAGTTCGGCCGAGCGCGAGGAATCGCGCACCGCCACCACCGCTTTGCGGCCCTTGTCGTCGAGGGCCAGTTCGACCGTCACATTGCCCTGCACGCCGCGCCGCGCGAGCGCCGGCGGATAGCCGGCGTCGCTCGCATAGATCGTGATCTCGCGCCAGGTCGGCACCGTGGCCTGGGCCGCGGCCGATTGCGGCGCCATGGCCAGCAGGGACAGCGCCAGGCTCGAACATGCCGCCAGGGCCTTCATCGTGGGAGTGCGCCTTGCCATCAGTGCGCCGTCCTGTCGTTCCAATAGTCGCGCAGCAGGCCGTAAAAGACGGTGTCGGCATACTCGCCGTGCACCAGCCAGCGCTGCGGCATGAAGCCCTCCTTGCGAAAGCCCAGTTTTTCCAGCACGCGGCCGGAGGCTTCGTTGCGCGGGTCGATGTCGGCCTCGACCCGGTTCAGGCCGACCTCGCGGAAACCATGGTCCAGCGCCGCCTGCAGCGCTTCGAAGGCATAGCCTTTGCCCCAGTGCGCGCTGCCCAGCGCGTAGCCGAGTTCGCAGCGATTGTTCTGGTTGAAGAAGTGGTGCAGGCCCACGGTGCCGATCAGCTCGCGGTTCGACGCCAGTTCGATCGCGAAACGCAGCTCGGTCTCGTCGCGGTAGGCCTCGAGTGCGCGGGCGATCGCGGCTTCGGCGAAGGAGATGTCGGTCCACGGCTCGGCGCTCCAGTAGCGCACCACGGCCGGGTCGGAGAAGATGGTGTACAGGGCCGGCGCGTCGCTCGCGGCCAGCGGGCGCAGCACCAGGCGTTCGGTGGTCAGGACAGGGGTGATATAAGTCGACATGGTTCGCATTGCCAGTGTGATAAGCGCTAGCATACCACTGCCGTGACGCCTGTAGACATGACTGCGCACCACGATTATTTCTTCTCGCTAACACGATGCGTCGTGCATGGTTTTGCGATGGCGCATGCCCGATGCCGCGTGCCTGTTGCCAGACTCGCCATTCTTGTTCAAACTTAAATGCTTCAGGGCGCCATCGAACGAGGAGCGCAATATGTACGAATCCAGGCCTGCCGCGATGTCATCCTTCTGGATGCCATTCACCAATAACCGCGACTTCAAGCGCGATCCGCGCCTGCTGGTCTCCGCCAAGGGGATGTATTACCGCGACGTCGATGGCCGCGAGCTGCTCGACGGCGCCGCTGGCCTGTGGTGCGTGCCCTGCGGCCACGGCCAGCCGAAGATCGCCGAAGCCATCGCCGCCATGGCCGGCCAGCTCGACTACGCGCCCACTTTCCAGATGGGCCACCCGGCCGCCTTCGAGCTGGCCGAACGCCTGATGGAGTTCAGCGGCCACCGCTTCGGCCACGTGTTCTATACCGGGTCGGGATCGGAAGCGGTCGACACCGCGCTCAAGATCGCGCTGGCCTACCACCGCGCGCGCGGCGAGGGCGGACGCACGCGCCTGATCGGCCGCGAGCGCGGCTACCATGGCGTGGGCTTCGGCGGCATCTCGGTGGGCGGCATCGGCGCCAACCGCAAGCATTTCGGGCCCCTGCTGCCGGGCGTCGACCACCTGCGCCACACGCATGACCTGGAGCGCAATGCCTACGCACGCGGCGAACCCGAACACGGCGTCGAACTGGCCGACGACCTGGAACGGCTGGTGACCCTGCACGACCCGTCGACCATCGCGGCGGTGATCGTGGAGCCGGTATCCGGCTCGACCGGCGTCTTGATTCCTCCCAAGGGCTACCTCAAGCGCCTGCGCGAGCTGTGCGACCGCCACGGCATCCTCTTGATCTTCGACGAAGTCATCACCGGCTTCGGACGCCTGACGACGCCGTTCGCCGGCGACTGGTTCGGCGTCGAGCCCGACCTGATGGCCACGGCCAAGGGCATCACCAACGGCGCGGTGCCGATGGGCGCGGTGTTCAGCAAGTCCTTCATCCATGACGCCTTCATGGAGGGGCCGGCCGGGATCGAGCTGTTCCACGGATATACCTATTCCGGGCACCCGCTGGCCTGCGCCGCCGCGCTGGCCACCCTGGACGTGTTCCGCGAACAGGGGGTGCTGGAGAACGCGGCGCGCATGCAGCCGTATTTCGAGGAAGCGCTGCAATCGCTGCGCGGCCTGCCGCACGTGATCGACCTGCGCTCGATCGGCATCATCGCCGGCATCGAGCTGGCGCCGATCGCGGGCCAGCCCGGCGCGCGCGGCTATGCGGCGCTCAAGCAGGCCTTCGCCGACGGCCTGCTCATCCGCATCACGGGCGACATCATCGCGCTGTCGCCCCCGCTGGTGCTGGAAAAACAGCACGTCGACGAATTGTTCGGCAAGCTGGCCAAGGTCTTGACGCAACTGGCCTGATACCTGGCTGACACCAAGAAAGAGGGCGCGCCACGCCCCGCATGAAAGGAAAGAGAGACTGATGACCGCCACCACCGACGCCCCGGACCTCGCATCCGAAGAGCATTCCCTCCTGGCCGGCGAGCCGGCGCCGCCGACCGGCAAGCAGGTCGCCGTGGTCGGCGCCGGCATGGCCGGCATGGCCTGCGCCATCCGGCTGGCGCTGCTCGGCAATGGCGTCGTGCTGTACGAGGCGCGCTCGCGCGAGCGCATGGGCGAGGCCATGGCGGCAAGCGCATCCGACCAGGCGCTGTTCGAGCGCCTGGTGGCGCAGGGCCGCATCCGCTGCGAATACGGCCGCAAGCTGGGCGTCGATCTCGAGCTGGCCGACCTGCACCTGTGGCACGACGCGATCTTCATCGGCGTCGGCCTGGCGTCCAGCCGCGTGCTGGCGCTGTCCGGCAGCGATCCGGCGGGCCTGGTCGACGCCGGCCGCCGGCTGGCCGCCGTGTATGCGCTGGACGACCTGCTGGCGCTGCCGGTGCCGCAACGCGCGATCGTGATCGGCGCCAGCCGCGGCGCGGTCGGCATGGCGGCGCGCCTCAAGCAATTGGGCGCCCAGGACGTCACCCTGGCGCTGCGCCACGCCCTGGCGCCCGACGGCCGCGAAGAAGAAGTCGCGCGCGCCTGCTTCGTGCGGGTGCGCGGCTGGGTCGCGCCGCTCGAGGTGCTGCGCGACGAACGCGGCGCGGTCGGGTCGGTGCGCTTCGAGCAGACCCGCCTGCTGGGCGACCGGGTGGTCGACACCGGCGGCTTCACCGAGATCGCCGCCCACGCCGTGTTCAAGGCGGTGGGCCGCGCGGCCGGGGCCGAGCTCGACCCGTCCGTGCGCCAGCAGTCGCGCGAGGGCGACCGCATCCAGGTCGACGGGTGCTTCCGCACCGCGCTGCCGGGCATCTATGCCGGCGGCGACTGCGTGGCCCCGCTCCTGGAATCGATGCAGGCGCGCCGCCATGGCCTGCAGGCGGCGCAGGCGATCCATGCCGACCTGCAGGCCTGAGGTCTTCGCGTCGTATTGACGTTTGCGTTACACTCGCGCGCATCGATTTCAACCGACGTGCACCGTGACTCATCCGACCTCTACAAGCAACGACCTCTGGAACGACGACCTCGCTCCCACCACCGCAGCGCAGCGCACCTGGCGCTGGTACCACTTCGCCGCCCTGTGGGTGGGCATGGTGATGTGCATCCCCGCCTACACGCTGTCCGCCAGCCTGGTGGAGGCGGGAATGTCAGGCTGGCAGGCGGTGCTCACCGTATTCCTGGCCAACGCCATCGTACTGGTGCCGATGCTGCTGATCGGCCATGCCGGCGCCAAGTACGGCATTCCCTACGCGGTGCTGGCGCGCACCTCGTTCGGCACCCGGGGCGCCAGGCTGCCGGCGCTGATGCGCGCCATCGTCGCCTGCGGCTGGTACGGCATCCAGACCTGGTTCGGCGGCAGCATGATCTATACCTTGCTGGGCGTAATGAACGGCGCTCCGATCGGCGGCGAGCCGCTCGCCTGGCTCGGCATCAATCTGGCGCAGCTGGTTTGTTTCCTCGCGTTCTGGGCGATCCAGCTGTACTTCGTGGTGCACGGCATGGAATCGATCCGCCAGCTCGAGACCTGGACCGCCCCTTTGAAAATCGCGATCTGCTTCGTGCTCTTGTGGTGGGTGCACAGGCAGGTCGGGGCCGACGGCTTCGGCCCGCTGCTCGAGCAGCGTTCGCAGTTCGTGCCCGGCGGGCCGAAAGAAGGGCGGTTCTGGTCCACTTTCTGGCCGTCGCTGACCGCCATGATCGGCTTCTGGGCGACCCTCGCGCTGAACATCCCCGACTTCACCCGCTTCGCCAAGTCGCAGCGCGACCAGGTGGTCGGCCAGACCGTCGGCCTGCCGCTGCCCATGGGCCTGCTGGCGGCGCTGGCGGTGATCGTCACCTCGGCCACCGTGGTCCTGTACGGCAAGGCGCTATGGGACCCGGTCGACCTGGCCAGCCGCATGACCGGCATCGCGGTGCTGGTGGCCCTGATCGTGCTGCTGGTCGATACGGTCAGCGTGAACCTGGCGGCCAACCTGGTCGGCCCGGCCTACGATTTCTCGGCGCTGGCGCCGCGCCGCATCAGCTATCGGACCGGCGGCTATATCACGGCCGGGCTGGCGCTGCTCATGATGCCGTGGAAGATCCTGGAGTCGACCCAGAACTACATCATGACCTGGCTGGTCGGCTACTCGGCCTTGCTGGGACCGATCGCCGGCGTGCTGGTGGTCGACTACTACCTGGTGCGCAAGACCGTGCTGGAGGTCGACCAGCTGTACCGCCACGACGGCATCTACGGCTATGGCAATGGCTGGAACAAGGCGGCGCTGGCCGCCTTCGCGCTGGGCGTGCTGCCCAACATCCCGGGCTTCCTGAACGCCGCCTTCCCGGCCAGCTTCCCCGATGTCGGCGAGGCCTTCAAGACGATCTATACGTATGCCTGGTTCGTCGGCGTCGCGATCGCCGCCGTGGTCTACGGTCTCATGATGAAGGGGCGGGGCGCGCACTAGATTGCCGGTTTCCATGACGAGGAGGAATGCATGCGCAAGTATCTTCGATGTGCGATTGCCGGGGCCTGCGCCCTGGCGGCGGGCGGCGCCGGCGCGGCGAGCTTCGACGCCGTGACGGGCGAGATCAAGGCCGGCAACTTCAAGCAGATCACGAGCGTGCTGGTGGCGCGCCACGGCAAGGTGCTCTACGAGCAGTACTTCGACGGCGAAGGGGCGCAAGGGCTGCGCAACACGCGTTCGGTGACCAAGACCGTGGGCGGCATGCTGGTCGGGGCGGCCGTCGAGCGCAAGCTGCTCACGGTCGATGCGCCGATCATGCCCTTCTTCAAGGACAAGATGCCGGTCGCGCACCCCGATCCGCGCAAGGACCGCATCACGGTCGAAGACCTGCTCACCATGAGTTCCATCGTCGAGTGCGACGATTTCAACGAGTTCTCGCGCGGGCACGAAGAGCGCATGTACCTGATCGAGGACTGGAGCCGCTTCTACCTCGACCTGCCGGTGCGCGGCTTCCCGGAGTGGACGCCGCCGCCCGACAAGCAGCCGTATGGCCGCGCCTTCAGCTACTGCACTGCGGGCACCGCCCTGATCGCGCCGCTGCTCGAGCGCGCGACCGGACGCAGCGTGCAGGACTTCGCCGACGAGGTGTTGTTCAAGCCGCTGGGCATCGAGCCGGTCAAGTGGCAGCTGCAGCCGTCGGGGACGGCGATGACCGGCGGTAGCCTGAGCCTGCGCAGCCGCGACCTCTGGAAGCTGGGCCAGCTCTACCTGAACGGCGGCAAGTGGGCCGGCAAGCAGGTGCTGCCGCAAGGCTGGGTCGAGCGCTCGATCAAGCCGCATGCGCGGGTGCGCGAGGGCGTCGACTACGGCTACCTGTGGTGGCTGCAGCCTTTCACCGTGGGCGACAGGAAGGTGGCCACCTATGCGATGTCTGGCCTGGGCGGCAACAAGGTCTACGTGCTGCCGGAATGGAACACGGTGGTGGTCATCACCACCACCAACTTCCGCGTTCCGGGGCCGCATCCGCTGACGGAGAAGCTGCTCACGACGCTGATCCTGCCGGCGCTGCCACCGGAGTAAAGTTGCGCAGGAAGTCGAGCATCACCGCGCCGGCGACTTCGGCATCGTCGGCGCTCATGGTCTCGAGCGGATTGTGGCTGATGCCGCCGTTGCCGCAGCGGACGAACAGCATCGCGACCTCGGTCAGCTGCGCCATGCGCATCGCGTCGTGGCCGGCGCCGGAGGGTAATGCAAAGGATGGCAGGCCGGCGCGTTCGACCGCGGCTTCCAGCTGCGCCATCAGCCGCGGCGCGCACGGCGCGGCGTCGATCTCGAGCAGCTTGTACAGTTTTTCCTGGATGCCGCGCCGCGCGCAGATGGCGCTAATGCCGGCCAGGATGTCGTCCACCGCCGCCAGCCGGGTTGCGTCGTCGGCGGCGCGGATGTCGAGCGACAGGCGGCAGGCGCCGGGCACCACGTTGACCGAGCCGGCCGGCACTTCCAGCTGGCCGACCGTGCCCACCAGGGAGGCCGGGCCGCTGCAGCGGCGTTCCACCAGCAGCACGATCTCGGCAGCGGCCGCCGCCGCATCGCGCCGCATGCCCATCGGCGTGGTGCCGGCGTGGCTGGCCACGCCCTTCAGTTCGACCAGGTAGCGCGAGCTGCCCGCGATCGCGCTCACCACGCCCAATGGCAGGCCGCGCTCGAGCAGCACCGGCCCCTGCTCGATATGCACCTCGACGAAGCCGAGCACGCCGGCGGGATCGCGCGCGATGGCGGGGATGGCGGCCGGATCGTGGCCGGCGGCGGCCAGCGCCTCGCGCATCGGAACGCCGTCGGCGTCGCGCGCATCGAGCAGGGCCGGGTCGAAGCCGCCGGCCACCGCGCTGCTGCCGAGGAAGGTGCTGCGAAAGCGCACGCCTTCTTCTTCGGCGAAGGCGATCACTTCGAGGTCATAGGGCAAGCGCTCGTCGCGTTCGTGCAGCCGGCCGACCAGCGCGATGGGCAGCAGGATGCCGAGCCGGCCGTCGTACTTGCCGCCATTGCGCACGGTGTCGTAGTGCGAGCCGGTGATCAAGGTCTGCGCGCCCGGCCGGGCGGCGGCGTAGCGGCCGACCACGTTGCCGACGGCGTCGATGTGGACCGCCATGCCGGCGTCGCGCATCCAGCCGGCGATGGCGGCGGCGGTGCGCCGGTGGGCCGGCGTCATGTAGGCGCAGGTCAGGTCGGCGTCGCTGTCGCTGATGGCGCCGAGGGTCTCGCACCAGTCCATCACGGTGACGCCGATGGCGGGTTCGATGCCGAGCAGGGCATTGAGCCGGATCTCGGCGATGCGGTGCACCTGGCGCAGCGCTTCGCGCAGCTCGTCGCCAGGGGCGTTGTCGAGGCGGCGCACGAAGGTGTCGATGATGCTTTGCCGCGCCAGGCCGCGTCCGGTCGGACCTTTCACGGCCAGGATGAAGGGAAAGCCGAAACGTTCGTTGTACTGCGCGTTGAGCGCGTGCAGCCGGGCGTATTCTTCGGGCGTGCAGCGATCCAGGTTTGATGCGGCCTGTTCGCCGGTCGATTCAGGCGTCAGCTCGCCGGCGATGGCGGCCTTGCCGGCCAGCTCCGGGTGGGCGCGCAGCAGCGACAGCTGCTGCGCATCGGTCGCGCCGTCGACCGCCGCCTGCAAGGCCAGCTTGAGCGCCGCCAGGGTGGCAAAGGGGCGGGCCGCGGCGGCGCGCTGCGCGATCCAGGGTGAATGCTCGTAGATGCCATGCAGCGCCTTGGTGAAAGCGTCGGCGTCGAGTTGGTTCAGCTCCTGGATCGTCGGCATGTCTGCTCCTGGCTATTCTTGATTGAGGGCCCGCGCCGCGCTGCTCACCTGGTCGCGCAGCCATTTGTGTTCGGTGGACTGGTGCACGCGCTGGTGCCACAGCTGGTAGAAGCGCATCGGCGGAAACTTGAGCGGCACCGTGAAGCTTTTCAGCGGCAGCGTCTTTTCGAAGGCGCGGATGAACTGGCGGCCGGTGGTCAGCACCAGGTCGCTCTGGGTCAGCATATACGGAATCACGCCGAAATAGGGCGACTCGACCGCCACCCGGCGCTGCAGGCCGTGGCGCTCGAGGTATGCGTCGATCACGCCGTGGTAGCCCGGCAGCATCTGGGTCGGGGCCACGTGCGGCAGGTCGAGGTAATCCTCGAGCGTCATCGCGTCGGGCGCCGTGCGCCTGGCGTAGGGGCTGTCGGCGCGCATGGTGCAGATGATCGGATCTTCGAACAGCTTGGACATGTGCAGGTGGGCGGGCGGTTCGTCCCAGTTGGCGATCACCAGGTCCATGTCGCCGTCGGACAGCATGCGCAGGTAGTCCAGGCCGGGGCCGAGGGCGTGGATGACGACCTTGCTGCCGGGCGAGCCGCGCCGCAGCAGCGCCACCACGTTCGGCAGGAAGCGCGCGTCGAGATAGTCGGGGGCGGCGATGTGGAAGGTGCGTGTCGCCTGCTCGGGCACGAACGGCGCCTTGCGCACGAACAGGCTCTCGGCTTCGTCGAGGATGCGCTTGGCCGGCTTGAGCAGGCTCTCGCCGTGCTGGGTCGGCACCATGCCGCGCGCGCCGCGCACCAGCAGCGGGTCGCCGGTCAGCTCGCGGAGTTTACGCAGCGAAGCCGAGATCGAGGGTTGCGGCTGGTTCAGCTTGAGCGCCACCCGCGAGACGTTCTTCTCCACCAGCAGCAGGTAGAGGATGCGGATCAGGTGCAGGTCGAGGTTGCGGGGCAGGCTGGACATCGCGGGCGGGCGGGGTGGCACGTATATCAATGAAGATATGTTGAATATACGCTAAATTTCATGTCGGAGAAATTGGAATCGGCGTATCTTCGATCCATCTCAGCGTTCACGAGGAAGCCCATGTTCGACACCGGATACCTGGCGCCATATGCTTTGGAGTGGTTCAATCTGCTGCTGCGCTGGCTGCACATCATCACCGGCATCGCCTGGATCGGGGCCTCGTTCTATTTCGTCTGGCTCGACAACACCATCAAACCGCCGGCCCCAGGTTCCGACCTGGAGCGCAAGGGCGTGTCCGGCGAGCTGTGGGCGGTGCACGGCGGCGGCTTCTACAACCCGCAGAAATACCTGGTGGCGCCCGCCGAGCTGCCGCCGGAGCTGCACTGGTTCAAGTGGGAAGCCTATTCCACGTGGTTGTCGGGCTTTGCGCTGCTGACCGTCGTCTATTACATGAACGCGAAGGCGATGATGGTCGACCGCAGCGTGGCCGACCTCACGGGCTGGCAGGCGGTCGGCATCGGCATCGGCAGCCTGGTGGTCGGCTGGATCGTGTACGACCTGCTGTGCCGGTCGAAGCTGGTGCAGCACCAACTGGCGTTCGGCGCCACCATCTGGCTGCTGCTGGTCGGCAGCAGCTGGGTGCTCACCCACCTGCTCAGCGGACGCGCCGCCTACCTGCACGTGGGCGCGATGATCGGCACCATCATGGTGGCGAACGTGGCGATGCTGATCATTCCGGGACAGCGCAAGATGGTCAATGCCATGCTGGCCGGCGCCAAGCCCGACCCGAGCCACGGCATCAAGGCCAAGCAGCGCAGCGTCCACAACAATTATTTCACGCTGCCGGTGCTGTTCATCATGATCAGCAACCACTATGCGATGACCTACAACCATCCGCATGCCTGGGCCGTGCTGGGCGTGATCATGCTGGCCGGGGTCTTGATCCGCCACTTCTTCAACCTGCGCCACAAGGGCCGCATCGAATGGCGGTATCCGGCCGCCGGCGTGGCGCTGCTCCTGGCGCTGGCGGTCGTGCTGGCCCCAAGGCCGCGCGCAAGCGCCGATCCGGCGGCCGCCGCCGGTGTCGACGCTGCCACGCGCTTTGCGGCGGTGCGCACGATCATGGACCAGCGCTGCGTGTCCTGCCACGCGCAGCAGCCGACCCAGCCCGGTTTCGCGGCGGCGCCGGGCGGCGTGATGCTCGACACGCCGGAGCTGGTGAGCCAGCATGCGGCCCGCATCTACCAGCAGACGGTGCAACTGAAAGCCATGCCGCTGGCGAATCTCACCCACATGACCGATGCCGAACGCGCCCAGGTGGGGGCCTGGTTCGAGGCCGGCGCGGTCACCGGCACAAACACAGGAAAGGCGCCATGAACAATCCCTTGCACGATCGTCTCACCGGCTGGATCGACGCCCACTTCGACGAACAGGTCGCCTTCCTGCAGGAGGTGGTGCGCATCCCGACCGATACGCCTCCGGGCAATAACGCGCCGCATGCCGAGGCAATCGCGGGAATGCTGGAAAGCGCCGGCTGGCCGGTCGAGCGCCATGCGGTGCCGGCGCAGCAGGTGCGCGACCATGGCCTGGAGAGCATCACCAACCTGATCGTGCGCCGCCGCTATGGCGGGGACGGCCCCACGCTGGCGCTGAACGCCCACGGCGACGTGGTGCCGCCGGGCGAAGGCTGGACCCGACCGCCGTATGGCGCCGTGATCGACGATGGTTACCTGTACGGGCGCGCGGCGGCGGTCTCCAAGAGCGACTTCGCCACCTATGTGTTCGCGACCCGCGCGCTGGAGGCAATGGACGTGGCCTTGTCGGGCGCGGTCGAACTGCACTTCACCTACGACGAGGAAGTCGGCGGCCTGCTGGGACCGGGCTGGCTGCTGGAGCAGGGCCTGACCCGCCCCGACTACGTGATCGCGGCCGGCTTCGGCCATGGCATCGTCACCGCCCACAACGCCTGCCTGCAGCTCGAAGTGACCGTGCACGGCAGGGCGGGCCATGGCGCGATGCCCGAGACGGCGGTCGACGCCCTGCAGGCCGCCACACAAGTGCTGAACGCGATCTATGGCGAACTGCCGGCGCTGAAGAAGATCCGCAGCGCCGTAGCAGGCATCGGCTCGCCGACCATGATCGTCGGCCGCATCGATGGCGGGACCAATACCAATGTGGTGCCGGGGAAGGTGGTGTTACGGATGGACCGGCGCATGATCCCGGAAGAAGACCCGGCGCTGGTGGAGGCGCAGGTGCGCGCCCTGATCGAGAACGCGGTGCGCGGCCTGCCCGGCATCCGCCTCGAGATCCGGCGCCTGCTGCTGTCGCAGGCGCTGCGGCCCTTGCCGGGCGTGGCGCCGCTGGTCGAGCGCTTGCAGCGCCATGGGCGCGCCGTCATGGGCGAGGAGATTCCCGCGCATGGCACGCCGCTGTATGCGGATGCGCGGCTGTATGGTGAACATGGCATCCCGGCGGTGCTGTATGGCGCAGGGCCGCGCACGGTGGAGGAATCGAACGCCAAGAAGGCCGACGAACGTCTGCTGCTGGAAGATTTGCGCCGCGCGACCAAGGTGGTGGCGCTGACCCTGCTCGATTTTCTCGGTCCGCGGCCCTGAAACACCGCCGGCCCGATTCTATTGCTAGCCCAAAAACGTCGTTCCCGCGGAGGCGGGAACCTAAGTTATTTAGCGCGCCACATAGTCAAGCGAAGTGGCGAAGCTGAAGAACGAGGTTCCCGCCTGCGCGGGAACGACGGGTCAAGGTTGCGGATTATTTCTGCTTGAGCGAGCGCTCGAACAGCTCATAGATCCGGCGGTACTGGTCATACCACGCCTCCGGCTGCACGTAGCCGTGACGCTCCAGCGGATAGCTCGCCAGTTCCCACTTGTCCTTCTTCATCTCGATCAGGCGCTGCGCCATGCGCACCGAATCCTGGTAGAACACGTTATCGTCGATCATGCCGTGCGAGATCAAGAGGTGGCCCTTCAGGTTCTGCGCGTACTCGATCGGCGACGACTTCTTGTACGCCTCGGGATCGATGTCCGGGGTGTTCAGGATGTTGGCGGTGTACTCGTGGTTGTAGGTGGTCCAGTCGGTCACCGGGCGCAGCGCGGCGCCGGCCTTGAAGGTGTCCGGCGCGCGCATCAGGGCCATGAAGGTCATGAAGCCGCCGTAGCTGCCGCCATAGATGCCGACGTTGGCGGCGTCGCCCTGGTGCTGGTTCACCATGTACTTGACGCCGTCGACGTAGTCTTCCAGTTCCGGATGGCCCATCTGGCGGTAGATCGCGGTGCGCCACTTGCTGCCGTAGCCTTTCGAGGCGCGGAAGTCCATGTCCAGCACCACGTAGCCGTTCTGCACCAGCAGGTTATGGAACATCTGCTCGCGGAAGTAGTTCGGATAGCGCTTGCTCACGTTCTGCAGGTAGCCGGCGCCGTGCACGAACATCACGACCGGATACTTCTTGCCCGGCTCGAGCTGGGCCGGACGATACAGCTTGGCCCACACCGGATCGCCGCCGGCGCTGGAAGGCACGGCCACGTACTCTGGCTGGATCCACTCGCGCGCCTTGAAGTCCGGCGTGCGGGTGTCGGTGAGCTTGCTCGCTTCGCCGCCCGAGACCGGCACGGTCGCGATCTGGATCGGCGTGTAGCTGGACGACCAGTGCACCAGCAGCTTCTTCTCGTCCGGCGACAGGGCGAACTTCTCGACGCCATCGAGCTTCGTCACTTCGCGTACCTTGGTCGCACCATTCGCGCCGTTGGCGTCGACGGCGCAGACTTCGTAGTCGCCCGGGGTCTCGCGGTTGCACAGCATGTAGGCGGTGCTGCCGTCATAGGTCCAGCGCACGTCGCTGGCTTCCCATTTGCCCGTGGTCAGGGCGCGCGGGGCGGCGGCGGTGGCGCTGTCCTTGGTGTACAGGTGCGAGTAGCCGCTTTCCTCGGACAGGTACCACAGCGTGCGGTTGTCCGGCAGCCAGCCGAATTCGGCGTTGTCGTAGTTGACCCAGGCGCCGTCGGTCAGGCGGTGCAGTGGCTTCAGTTTCGCGGCGCCCAGGTCGACGCTGGCGATCCAGCGGTCCTTGTTGTCGACCGCGCGCAGCATGACGGCGACGTTGGCGCCGTTCGCGCTCCAGTCGATCGCGTTGCGGCCGCCCGAGACGACCACCGGACGGTTGCCCTTGAGCGGGTCCTTCCTGGCGGCGGCGCGCAGCTCGGCCAGCGGGTCGACGTTGACGCCCGGGAGCGCGTCGAAGGCGATGTCCTGCACCTTGTTGGTGCGCAGGTCGACCAGCTTCAGTGCATGCGGCACCGGCATATTGCGGCCGACGCGGGTGCGCACGTCTTCGGTTTCCTCGTAGCCCGACTCGTTCACGTAGCGCGGCATCTTGCCGGCGCGGCCCTTGTCGGCGCTTTTGGCGGCGGTGACCACCAGCAGCCAGCGGCCGTCGGGCGAGAGCGAGCTGCCTTCGATGGTGACCTTGTCGCCCAGGTAGACCGGGCTTGGCGCCATCGAGGCGTCGGCGCGGCGCAGTTCGTCGGCGCGCGCGCGCAGGGCGTCGCGGTCATCCTTCTGGCGCTTGAGGTGCTCGATCAGGCGCAGTTCGGTCGAACGGTAGGGATCGTCCTCGGGCGCGTTCGGGTCCTTGGCGGCGCGCGGCAGGGCGGCGGGGCCGGTGACACGGCTACCGCGGTCCCACACATACCAGTCGTTGCCGATGCGGTACTGGACCGCGCGTTCGTCCGCCGTGTACTGGGCGGCGGTGATGCGGCTGGCGCCGCGCGTGACCTGGACTAGCTGGCCCGACTTGAGGTCTCGCTCGAACAGGTCGTTGTTGCGCAGGACCAGCATGCGGCTGTTGTTGCGGTTGTAGACCACGTCGGCGCTGTCGATCTTCGGCAGTTCGGCATCGGCTACCAGCCGGGCCTTGCCGGCCGCGACCTGGAACACGTCGCGCACGGGCGAGCCGGTGCGCTTCTGCTTGTAGTACACCTGCTTGCCGTCCCAGCTGAACCAGGCGTCTTCCACCGGGGTGCCGATCCAGTCTGGATGGCTCATGGCCTGGTCGAGGGTGATGGGGGTGGATGCCGCCGCCGGCAGCGCGATCAGTGCGGCGAAAGAGGCCGCAAACAGGGTAAGTGCAGGTGTTCGCATGTGGAGTCTGATGAGTGAGAAATGGCTTGGTTGCCAAAGATGCTTGCCAGAAATGCGCATGCATTCTAGCGCAGGCACTCACCGCGACCGCGAAATATGACAGGTTTTTTTTGCTGTAAAGACAAGCGCCGGCGGTACGTCAGTACGGCCGGCGCGAGAGGCGGAGCGGGTATTGCGACGATGGTGCGCCGCAATCGCACATGAATTACATGGCCTTGAACGGACCCTTTGGCGGACGCGGCAGGAACATGGAAACGCGGGCTGCCACGGCCACGACGGCCAGGGCGATGGTGATATATTCGAGAGGGTGCATGATCAACCCCGCACTGCCGGAGCGTAGCCGCCGTGGGCGACGTAGAGTTCTTGCGAGAAGCTGCGGATGGCCGAGATGGCTGCCGCGAAGAAGCTGGTGCGTTGGATGGCTGCAGTCATGATAGTTCCCCTAAGATAAATACTTCGATGTTGCGTTGCAGTATAGGGGCGTCTCCGTCATAAACAAACTTTAGATTTGTGATTCCAGCGATGCGTCTGGTGAATGGTTGCAAAGTTGCTCTCATACAAGATATTCGTCATGCGAATATCTCGGCCAAGGGGTTTTGCATAAGAAGGGCATGGGCAATCGTCGATGCTCGCGCCTGGTGCGAATCTTGCATATCGTAAGCACATGAAATCGCGAGACAGTGCTTCACCACACCTGCGGATCGTCGTCGTGCTTTCCGCAACAGCACCCGGCATCGACCCGGATGCCGCCCAGGCCGCGCAGGCCCGGCGCAGCACGGCGCTGCGCATCGGCCTGCTCGAATCGGGCTACGACCTGATCGCCTCGCTCCCGGCCGACGTCTTCCTGCCCGAGCGCATCGCCCAGCTGCAGCCCGACCTGATCATCGCCGACAGCGAGTCCGACGCGCGCGACGTGCTCGAGCACATCGTGATCGCCACCCGCGACGCGCGGCGGCCGATCGTCCTGTTCACCGAAGACGATGCGCCGGCCAGCATGGACGCGGCGATGGACGCCGGCGTCTCGGCCTATATCGTGGCCGGCCTGCAGGCCGAACGCGTCAAGCCGGTGCTGGACGTGGCGCTGGCGCGCTTCCGGCGCGAGCAGAAGCTGCTCGACGAGCTGAGCGACACGCGCCAGAAGCTGGCGGAGCGCAAGACCGTCGATCGCGCCAAGGGCCTGCTCATGAACCGCTACAGCCTGACCGAGGAGCAGGCCTACCAGCGCCTGCGCACCCTGGCGATGAACAAGAACCTGAAGCTGGCCGAAGTCGCGCAGCGCCTGATCGACGTGGAAGACCTGCTGGGCTAGGCCACGCTTTACTATATACAAGGAAAAGGAGACGTATGACATTGGCAGGCAAAGGCGCCTGGATCGCCGGCACCGACCGGCCCGAGATCGAGACCGTCCGCATCGGTTTCATGCCGCTGGCCGATTGCGCGCCGCTGGTGATGGCGTCGGTGCTCGGCTTCGACGAGCAGTATGGCGTGCGCTTCGAGCTCACCCGCGAGCTGTCGTGGACCGCCATGCGCGACCGCCTGATCGGCCAGCAGCTCGACGCGGCCCATGCGCTGTACGGGATGGTGTATGGCATCCAGAACGGCATCGGCACCCAGCAGTGCGATATGGCGGTGTTGATGAACCTGCACCAGAACGGCCAGAACATCACGCTGTCGCGCGCGCTCGCCAACGCCGCCCGCGATCCCGGCCTGCTGCGGCGCGAGGTGGACGAGAAAGGGCGCAAGCTGACCCTGGCCCACACCTTCCCGACCGGGAACCACGCGATGTTCCTGTATTACTGGCTGGCCGCGCATGGCATCGATCCGCTCACCGACTGCCAGGCGGTGACGGTGCCGCCCGGGCAGATGGCGGCCAGCCTGGCGGCCGGGCATATGGATGGTTTCTGCGCGGGCGAGCCGTGGGGCCAGCGCGCGCAGCGCGACGGCGCCGGGGTGCAGGCCGCGTCCAGCGAACAGATATGGCCGAACCATCCGGGCAAGGCGCTCGGCACGCGCGCCGCCTTCGCGGCCAGCCACCCGAACACCTGCCGCGCCATGATTGCCGCGCTGTTGGAAGCGGCGCGCTGGCTCGACGCCTCGCGCACCAACCGCGAAGCCGCGGCCGAGGTGCTGGCCAGTCCCGCCTATGTCAACGCCAGCCGCGAGACGCTGCAGTTCTGCCTGGCCGGCAGCCATATCGACGAGCATCGCGGAGAGGGCTGCTGGCGCGGCCATAACGGCCTGCGCTTCCATGCCGACGGCGAGGCCAACTTCCCCTGGCTGTCGGACGGCATGTGGTTCATGACCCAGCACCGGCGCTGGGGCCTGCTGCGCGAAGCGCCCGCCTACCTGGCGCTGGCGGCCCAGGTCAACCGCATCGACCTGTATCGCGAGGCGGCCGAACGCACCGGCACGATGCTGCCCGCCTCCCCGATGCGCAGCTCGACCTTGCTCGGCGGACGGGTATGGGACGGCAGCGACCCGCAGGCCTGGGCCGGCGCACCAGCGCGATCTTGAACGCGGTGCATGCGGGCGCATCATCATGGTGAGCGATGCACCGCAATGCAGCATCCGGATGCGATCCGTTGAGGTACGCCCCCTGAAGCCGCGGTGGCACGCCTCTTGCTCATACCTCTGACAGGATCAATGGCGATTCTCTTCACGATTTTCACTTAGCGCCGGCCCAACGCGGGGACGGCAACAGGACAACGGCGTCCGCAGCTACTGCCCATGGCAGCAAGCGCGGACGCCTTTTCGTTTTTCAAAGGAAGAACAATGGCCAGCAAAGCGGACAGCATCAAGCTCTTTTCCTTCCAGGGCGCGCCCATGCGCGCCTTCCACCTGACCTGGGTCGCCTTCTTCATCTGCTTCTTCGCCTGGTTCGCCTGCGCGCCGCTGATGCCGGTCATCAAGGGCGAATTCGGGCTCTCGATGGAGCAGATCGCCAACATCAATATCGCGGCGGTCGCGATCACCATCTTCGTGCGTCTGCTGGTCGGCCCGCTGTGCGACCGCTACGGCCCGCGCAAGACGTACACGGGTTTGCTCCTCCTGGGCGCGATTCCCGTGCTGGGCGTGGCGCTGGCGCAGAGCTACGAAGCCTTCCTGCTGGCGCGCCTGGGCATCGGCGCGGTCGGCGCCAGCTTCGTCATCACCCAGTACCACACTTCCGTCATGTTCGGCCCGAAGGTGGTCGGCACCGCCAACGCGGCGGCGGCCGGCTGGGGCAATGCCGGCGGCGGCGCGGCGCAAGCGGTCATGCCGCTGATGCTCACCGCGATCGTGATGCTGGGCGTGAGCCAGTCGCTGAGCTGGCGCCTGGCGCTGGTGGTGCCCGGCGTGATGATGATCGTGATGGCCTTCTTCTACTGGCGCTATACGCAGGATTGCCCGGCCGGCAATTACGACGACTTGCGCAAGACCGGCCGCATGCCAGAGGGCGGCGGCAAGGGCGGCTGGGCGAGCTTCGTCGCCGGCTGCCGCAACTACCGCGCCTGGCTGCTGTTCGTCACCTATGGCGCCTGCTTCGGCATCGAGATCTTCATCCACAACATCGCCGCCGTGTACTACGTCGAGCACTTCGACCTGTCGCTGGCCCAGGCCGGCATGGCCGCCGGCAGCTTCGGCCTGCTGGCGCTGTTCGCCCGCGCGCTGGGCGGCTGGCTGTCGGACAAGGCGGCTCTGTCGGGTGACCTGAACCGCCGCGTGACCGTGCTGTTCGTGCTGATGATCGGCGAAGGCCTTGGCCTCCTGTGGTTCGCCCAGGCCGAGGGCGTGGTGTTCGCCGTGGTCGCGATGCTGGTGTTCGGCCTGTTCACCCACATGGCGTGCGGCGCGATCTATGCGCTGGTGCCGTTCATCGCGCCGAAGGCGCTGGGCGGCGTGGCCGGCATCGTCGGCGCCGGCGGCAACGTCGGCGCGGTGGCGGCCGGCTTCCTGATGAAGGGCACGGGCGACATCAAGCAGACGCTCACGATCCTCAGCGGCCTGGTGCTGGTCGCCAGCGTCTGCGCCATCGCAGCCCGATTCACCGCGACCAGCGCCAGCACGGCGCCGGCAGCCGCAGCAGCTTGATTAGGGAGCAGCAAATGCATATCGTCGTCATCGGCCACGGCATGGTGGGCCACAAATTCCTCGAAACCCTGGCCGCCAGCGGCCGGGAAGACCTGCGCGTGACGGTGCTGGGCGAAGAGCCGCGGCCGGCCTACGACCGCGTGCACCTGTCGGAGTTCTTTGCCGGTAAAAGTGCGGACGACCTGTCGCTGGTCGCGCCCGGCTTCTTCGACCGGCAAGACATGGTGTTGCGCCTGAACGCGAAAGTGGTCGGGATCGATCGCGCGGCGCAGCAGGTGACCCTGGCCGACGGCTCCTCCGTCGCCTACGATCGCCTCGTGCTGGCGACCGGGTCGTATCCCTTCGTGCCGCCGGTGCCGGGCGCCGACCGCAAGGATTGCTTCGTCTATCGCACCATCGAAGACCTGGAGGCGATGCAGGAATGCGGCGCGCGGTCGAAGTCGGGCGTCGTGGTCGGCGGCGGCCTGCTGGGCCTTGAATGCGCCAAGGCGCTGCGCGACCTGGGCCTGAACGCGCACGTGGTCGAATTCGCGCCGCGCCTGATGGCGGTGCAGGTCGACGATCCAGGCGCGCGCGTGCTGCGCACCCGCATCGAGGAGCTGGGCGTCGGCGTCCATACCGGCAAGAACACGCTGGCCATCGTCGATGGCGAAGAAACCACCCACCGCATGCAGTTCGCGGACGGCACGCACCTGGACACCGACATGATCGTGTTCTCGGCCGGCATCCGCCCGCGCGACGAGCTGGCGCGCGCTTGCGGCCTCGAGATCGGCCCGCGCGGCGGCATCGTCATCGACGACCGTTGCCAGACCTCGGACCCGCACATCTATGCCATCGGCGAATGCGCCTTGTGGAACGGCCAACTGTTCGGCCTGGTCGCGCCGGGCTACGATATGGCGCGCACCGCGGCGCGGCACCTGGCAGGCACGGAATGCGGTTTCGCTGGCGCCGACATGAGCACCAAATTGAAACTGATGGGCGTGGACGTGGCCAGCATCGGCGACGCCCACGGCGCCACGCCGGGCAGCCGCAGCTATCAGTTCCTCGATGAACGTCGCCAGACTTACCGCAAGATCGTCGTCTCCAGCTGCGGCAAATACCTGCTGGGCGGCGTGCTGGTGGGCGAGGCGTCGGCTTACGGCGCGCTGCTGCAGACGATGCTGAACAGGATCGAGCTGCCGGAGGCGCCGGAATACCTGATCCTGCCCGACACCGGCGCGGCGCGTCCGGCGATCGGCGTCGACAAGCTGCCGGCCACGGCCCAGGTCTGCTCGTGCAACGACGTCAGCAAGGGCGCGCTGTGCGAAGCGGTGGCCGGCGGCGCCACCACCATCGGCGCCCTCAAGAGCTGCACCTCGGCCGGCACCGCCTGCGGCGGATGCGTGCCACTGGTGACGCAGGTCCTCAATGCCGAGCTGAAGAAACTGGGCGTGGCGGTCAACAACCACCTGTGCGAACACTTTCCGTACTCGCGCCAGGAGCTGTACCACCTGGTGCGTGTCGAAGGTATCAAGGACTTCGGCGAGCTGCTGGCGCGCCACGGCAAGGGACTCGGTTGCGACGTCTGCAAGCCGACCGCCGCCAACATCCTGGCCTCGGTGTGGAACGATTTCGTGTTGAAACCGAAGCACGCCAGCCTGCAGGATTCTAACGACTACTTCCTCGGCAACATCCAGAAGGACGGCACCTACTCGGTGGTGCCGCGCATGCCGGGCGGCGAAGTCACGGCCGACGGCTTGATCGCAGTGGGGATGGTGGCCAAGAAGTATGGCCTGTACACCAAGATCACCGGCGGCCAGCGGGTCGACCTGTTCGGCGCCCGCGTGGACCAGCTGCCGGCGATCTGGGAAGAGCTGATCGCGGCCGGCTTCGAATCGGGCCACGCCTATGGCAAGTCGCTGCGCACGGTGAAATCCTGCGTCGGCTCGACCTGGTGCCGCTATGGCGTCGGCGACAGCGTCGGCTTCGCCATCGCGCTGGAAAACCGCTATAAAGGCTTGCGCGCGCCGCACAAGATCAAGTTCGGCGTCTCGGGCTGCACCCGCGAATGCGCCGAGGCCCAGGGCAAGGACGTTGGCCTGATCGCCACCGACAAGGGCTGGAACCTGTACGTGTGCGGCAATGGCGGCATGAAGCCGCGCCACGCCGAATTGATCGCCTCGAACCTCTCCGAAGAAGAGGTGGTGCGCCTGACCGACCGCTTCCTGATGTTCTACGTGCGCACGGCCGAGCGCCTGCAGCGCACCAGCACCTGGCGCGAGAACCTGGAAGGTGGTCTCGATTACCTGAAGGCGGTGGTGGTCGACGACAGCCTCGGCATCGCGCAGGAGCTGGAAGCGCAGATGCAGCACGTGGTCGACACCTATGCCTGCGAATGGAAGGAGGCCGTCACCGATCCGACCGTGCGCCGCCGCTTCCGCCACTTCGTCAACAGCGCGCAGGTCGACGAGAACGTCGTGTTCGTGCCCGAGCGCGGGCAGGTGCGTCCCGCCACTTTCGACGAACGCCGTCGCGTCATTCCCATCGCCAGCGCAGCATAAAGGAGAGCATCATGCACCGTGATCTTCAACTCGAACACTGGACCGCCGTCTGCCTACTTTCCGACATCGTGCCCGATACCGGCGTGTGCGCCTTGCTGAACGGCCGCCAGGTGGCCGTGT
The DNA here is from genome assembly GCF_000315425.1 of Massilia timonae CCUG 45783. Taxonomy (GTDB): domain Bacteria; phylum Pseudomonadota; class Gammaproteobacteria; order Burkholderiales; family Burkholderiaceae_D; genus Telluria; species Telluria timonae. Next base: position 461,777 of record NZ_JH992924.1, read on the forward strand.
TCCGCGTCGGCGCCGATGAGCCGAGGGTGTTCGCCATCGATAACTACGATCCGAATTCGCAGGCCGCCGTGCTGTCGCGCGGACTGGTGGGCAGCATCGGCGAGCGCATCGTCGTTGCGTCCCCGATCTACAAGCAGCATTTCGACCTGCAGAGCGGCGAGTGCCTGGAAGCGCCGGCGCATTCGGTCGCCAGCTATCCGGCGCGGATCGACGGCGGACAGGTGTGGGTCGCCGCATGAAACCGTCATTGGTCGTGGTCGGCAACGGCATGGCCGGCATGCGCACTGTCGAGGAGCTGCTGGCGCTGGCGCCCGATCTGTACGACATCACCGTGTTCGGCGCCGAGCCGCGCGTGAACTACAACCGCATCATGCTGTCGCCGGTCCTGGCCGGCGAAAAGACGGCGGACGAGATCGTGCTGCATCCGCGCAGCTGGTACGAGGAGCACGGCATCACCCTGCATGCGGGCGACCCGGTGGTGGCGATCGACCGCAAGCGGCGCGTCGTGCGCGCCCGGTCGGGCAAGGAAGTGGCCTACGACCGCCTGCTGCTGGCGACCGGCTCGCAACCCTTCATCGTGCCGGTGCCGGGCGCCGAGCTGCCCGGCGTGGTGGGTTTTCGCGACCTGGACGACGTCGACGCCATGCTGCAGGCGGCGCGCGAGGGCCGGCATGCGGTCGTGATCGGTGGCGGCCTGCTCGGACTGGAAGCGGCCAACGGCCTGCTGCGTCGCGGCATGGACGTCACCGTGGTGCACCTGACCGGGAGCCTGCTCAACCAGCAGCTCGACGGCGACGCCTCAACGCTGCTCAAGCGCGCGCTGGAGGGACGCGGCCTGCGCATCCTGCTAGGCGCCCAGACCGAGGCCATCCTTGGCGCCGGCAAGGTGGAGGGCGTGCGCTTCAAGGACGGCACGCAAGTGCCGGCCGACCTGGTGGTGATGGCGGCCGGCGTGCGTCCCAATGTGGCGCTGGCGCGCGCCGCAGGCCTGCACGTCGAGCGCGCCATCGTGGTTGACGACACCTTGCAAAGTTTCGACCCGCGAGTGTATGCGGTGGGCGAATGCGTCCAGCATCGCAAGGCGACCTTCGGCCTGGTGGCGCCGATCTGGGACCAGGCGCGCGTGTGCGCCGCCCACCTGGCAGGCCTGGGCCATCGCCGCTACGTGCAGCAGGCCACGGCCACCAAGCTGAAGGTCACCGGCATCGACCTGTACTCGGCCGGCGACATCGTCGGCGGGCCGGGCACGCAAGACCTGGTGCTGCGCGACCGCCGCGCCGGCGTCTATAAACGCCTGGTGCTCGAGGGGAACCGCATCACGGGCGCCGTGCTGTATGGCGACGTGCTCGATGGTCCCTGGTATTTCGACCTGATCCAGCGTGGCGCCGACGTGTCGGCGCTGCGCGATCGATTGTTGTTCGGGCCTGCCATGTGTGAAGCGCAGGCCGCATAGAAGAGAGTCACTCATGTCGCACATGCCGATCCCGCTGCAAGAAGTCCGCACCACCTGTCCCTACTGCGGCGTCGGCTGCGGCGTGAAAGCCACGCCGCTGGGCGATGGCGGCGCGCTGATCGAGGGCGACGCTGGCCATGCGGCGAGCCGCGGCCGCCTGTGCGTCAAGGGCTCGGCCCTGGGCGAGACGCTGGGCCTGGATGGCCGCCTGCTCCATCCGGCCGTAAGGCGCGACGGCGCCATGGCGCGCGCCGGCTGGGAGGAGGCGCTGGACACCGTCGCCGACGGCTTCAGGCGCATCATCGCCGAGCACGGTCCGGATGCGGTGGCCCTCTATGTCTCGGGGCAGATCCTCACCGAGGACTACTACGTCGCCAACAAGTTCATGAAGGGCTACGTCGGCAGCGCCAATATCGACACCAATTCGCGCCTGTGCATGTCGTCCGCCGTGGCCGGCCACAAGCGCGCCTTCGGCGAAGACGTGGTGCCCGGCTGCTACGAGGACTTCGAACTGGCCGACGCGATCGTGCTGGTCGGCTCGAACGCCGCCTGGTGCCATCCGACGCTGTTCCAGCGCATCGTCAAGGCGAAGGAGGCGCGGCCCGAACTGCAGATCGTCGTGCTCGACCCGCGCCGCACGGCCACCTGCGAGCTGGCCGACCTGCACCTGCCGCTCAAGCCGGGCAGCGATGTGCGGCTGTTCAACGGCCTGCTAACCTATCTGGTGGGCGAGGGGGCCGTCGACCACGCTTTCGTCGCGGCGCATACCAGCGGCATGGAGGCGGCGCTGGACGAGGCCAGGCTTGGCGGTGACGTGGAGGAGGTGGCGCGCGCCTGCGGCGTCGATCCGGCCCAGCTGCGCGCTTTCTATGAACTGTTCGCGCGCACCGAGAAAGTGGTGACGGCGTTTTCGATGGGCGTGAACCAATCATCGAGCGGCACCGACAAGGTCAACGGCATCATCAACTGCCACCTGCTCACCGGCCGCATCGGCCGTCCCGGCATGGGTCCGTTCTCGCTGACCGGCCAGCCGAACGCGATGGGCGGACGCGAAGTGGGCGGCCTGGCGAACATGCTGGCGGCCCACCTCGACCTGGACAACGCCGGCCACCGCGAGGCGGTGCGCAGCTTCTGGGGCGCGCCGCGCATCGCCGACAAGCCGGGCCTGAAGGCGGTGGACCTGTTCCGCGCGGTGGAGGCGGGCAAGGTCAAGGCGGTGTGGATCATGGCCACCAATCCGGTGGTCAGCATGCCGGACGCCGACCAGGTGCGGCGCGCGCTGGCCGCCTGCGAACTGGTGGTGGTGTCGGACGTGGTGGCGAACACCGACGTCGCGCCGTATGCGCATGTGCTGCTGCCGGCGCTGGCCTGGGGCGAGAAGGATGGCACGGTGACCAATTCCGAGCGCTGCATCTCGCGCCAGCGCGCCTTCCTGCCGGCGCCGGGAGAAGCGCGCGCCGACTGGCAGGCGCTGTGCGACGTGGCCCGGCGCATGGGCTTTGCCGGCTTCGATTACGACGGCGCGCACGCGATTTTTGATGAGCACGCGCGCCTGTCCACCTGGAAGAATGACGAAGACGGCTACCGCCGTGCTTTTCGGCTCGATCCGCTGGTCGGCATAGACCGCGCGGCCTACGATGCGCTGGAACCGGTGCAATGGCCGCTGCGCGCACCGACCGACGGCGCCGCGCGGCTGTTCGGCGATGGTCGTTTCTCTCACCCGGACGGCAAGGCGCGCTTCGTCGCGACCGCGCCGCGGCTACCCGTGCACGCGACGGGCGGAGAGTATCCTCTGGCGCTCAACACCGGCCGCCTGCGCGACCAATGGCACACGATGACGCGCACTGGCAAGTCGCCGCGGCTGGCCGGCCATGCGGCGGAACCCTTCGTGGATTTGCATCCGCACGACGCGCTGCTCGCCGGCGTGCGCGAAGGAGAACTGGCCCGTGTGAGCTCGCAGTGGGGCGCGATGGTGGCGCGCGTGGCGCATGGCGGCGGCATCGCGCGCGGCGCGGTGTTCGTGCCGATCCACTGGAATGGGCACAACGCCTCCGATGCGCGCGTCGGCGCACTGGTCAATCCGGAGGTCGATCCGGTGTCGGGCGAGCCCGAGTTCAAGCACACGCCGGTGCGGGTGGAACCGTTCGGCGTGGCCTGGCATGGCTTCATCCTGAGCCGCACCGAACTGAACCTGGAACGGGTGGCGCACTGGACGCGCGTGCGCGGCAGCGGCTTCCTGCGCTATGAGCTGGGCGGTCGCGAGCCGGTATCGCCCGCGATGGCGCGCGCGCTGCTCGGGGCGGACGAGGACGCCGACTGGATCGAGTACGAGGACAAGTCGGAAGGCATGCTGCGGGCGGCGCTCGTGGTCGATGGTCGCCTGGAAGCCTGCCTGTTCGCGTCGCGCCGGCCCGACTTGCCGGCGCGCGCCTGGCTCGGCGGATTGTTCGCGCAAGCCGAACTGAGCGCACGCGAACGCGCGACCTTGCTGGCCGGCCGCGCGCCGACGCTGGGACCGGACCCGGGGCCGACCGTCTGCTCCTGCTTTGGCGTCGGCCGCAACACGATCTGCACGGCGATCGACAAGCAGGGCTTGACGACGCCGGCCGAGGTAACCGCCTGCCTGCGGGCCGGCGGCAACTGTGGGTCGTGCCTGCCCGAGATCAGGTCGCTGTTGCAGGAGGCGCGCTCAGCCGTGGCGTGACCGGATCACGATGCCCCATCGCGGCACTCCGGATGCAAACCACGCGAGCGCACCACCGGCGCCTCGTTGCCGAACAGCGGCAACTCGATATACGGCCGCTCGGTGCCCGACACCGCCAGCACATAGGCCTGGCGCTCGAGCCGGTGCTGCAGCACGACCTGCGCCACGTAGGCCGGGGCCAGCACGCGCTGGGCCTTGCGCTTGCCCAGGTCGAGATAGCCGAAGCGCATCACGGCCGACTGCACGACGTCGCTCGGCAGCCGGTCCTTCGACTTGCCCAGCACGCTGGCCAGGCGTTCGGCCAGCTGGCGCGCCGCCAGTTCGGCCTCGATGACGGGCGCGCTGTCGAGCACTTCGGCATCGCTGTGGCGGATGTTCAGCGCGAGCGCGTCAACCGTGCCGTCGCCGGCCAGGCGCAGCGCCACCGAGGCGGCGCCCAGCACCGGGATTTCTCCCACCGCATGGCGCCAGGCGCCGGTGGCGCGCACCAGCAGCGTGTCCGACAGCTTCTGGTCGCGGTCGCTGCCGCGCGCCTTGGTCTGCCACAGGCGTTCGAAGGCAAGGCTGCCGCGCTCACCGACCCAGGCGGCGAGGTCGATGCGCTGCGCGGCTTGTTCCAGCTGGCGCACCAGCACCGGCGTTTCTTCCAGCCGCTGCCACGGCGCCTGGAACGGCGCCAGGCCGGACACGTACTGCAGCGCGCCCGAGGCGTGGTAGACCACGGCGCGCGCGCCGTCGGCCAGGTGCACCACGCTGCGCTCGCCGCGGTCGGCCAGGTTGGCGCGGTCGTGGCGGCAGATGTCGGCTTCGTGCAGCGCGGTCAGGAAGCGGTTCATGTTGGCGCGCGCGTCGTCGCGGGTGAGCGGGGTGAGCGCGATCACGTCGGCGCGGCCGGGCACGGCATGCGCGCCGGTCTTCATCAGGGTATCGATCAGGGTTTGCTGGTTCATGGTTCAGCCCTCCGTCCACTTCCACAAGAGACATGCCTGCTGCGCCGGCGCCAGGTCGGGACTCACGCCGCCGTGGCCCCACAGGTGGTCGCGGTTCAGGGCGGACAGATCCCAGCGGATGGCGCCGCCATTCCAGGTGGCGGCGTCGCCCACGCAGACGGTGACCGGATGGTTGTCGACCCACCAGTCGGACACGCCGTCGTGCCAGGCGCCCGAGACGGTGTCGCCGTCGACCAGGTTGTCGGCCACGTCCTCGCCGCATTCGTCGGTGGTGATGCCGTCGTACATATCGCCCCAGGCGCCGCAATAGATGTGCAGGCGCGCGAAGATGTTCCACAGACCGGCGACGGCGTCCAGGTTGACGGTGTGGCAGGAATAGGCCATCACCCATTCGCTGTTCCAGTCCTCGCCCAGTTGCCACCCGTCGGACCAGGTGCGCCATTCGCTGTGCGCGATGTCGTACAGCATGCGCGCCCGGCCATCGGCCTCGGAATTGCCGTGCGTCTCGATCCAGAACAGGTCGACGTCGTCGACCCAGTTGCGGTCGCTCCCGCCCTGGTCGACGTCGCGGATGTCGGTCTCCCAGACGTCGGTATTGGCCCAGTAGAAGGCGCGCGTGTGCCCGGCCGAGCGCAACTTGCTGTCGAACCCATTGCTTCTATTAAAGGTGTACGTGAGGTCTCCCGCCGTGCTCACGCCGGCGGCGCGCGCATGGTTGAAGTACCGGATTGCTTCTACGCCGAACCTCGCCATGAGATTCTCCTTTCGTGTCAAGACGCCATGCCGCCGCACCCTGATGGGCGCGGCGGGGTGGTCGAGATACAGTAGTCGGAGCGAACGCGGCGGCTCTGGCGAAGATCAGGCTTCGGGAGAGTTGGCGTTCCAGCGGGATAGAAGCGCCGCGCGGGCTTGCGCGGCGTCGACTCTCAGGCGGCCGGTGGCGGGGTCTTCTGCGGCTTGGTCGGCTTGGTCGTCAGCAGGCTCGCGACGACCGAGACGACCAGGATGGCGCCGACGACCCCGAGCGCGATACCGGTCGGAATCTTGTAGATATCGAGCAGCAGCATCTTGATTCCGATAAAGATCAGGATCCCGGCCAGGCCGTACTTGAGCAGGTGGAAGCGGTCGGCCATGTCGGCCAGCAGGAAGTACATCGCGCGCAGCCCCAGGATGGCGAACACGTTCGACGTGAACACGATGAACGGGTCGCTGGTGACGGCGAAGATCGCCGGGATTGAGTCGACCGCGAAGATGACGTCGGTGATCTCGACCATGATCAGCACGATGAACATCGGGGTGGCGTAGCGCAGGCCGTTCTGGATGACGAAGAAACGTTCGCCATGGTATTCGTTGGTGATGCGCATATGGCCGCGCAGCCATTTCAGCAGCTTGTTGTCGGCCAGGTCGGGTTCGCTGTCGGCCGACATCAGCATCTGGATGCCGGTGTACAGCAAGAACAGGCCGAATACGTAGAGGATCCAGTGGAACTGGGCCAGCAGCAGGGCGCCCAGGTAGATCAGGATGGCGCGCAGCACGATGGCGCCGAGCACGCCATACATCAGCACGCGTTTTTGATATTGGGCCGGCACGCCGAAAAAGCTGAACAGGGTGATCCAGACGAACACATTGTCGACCGCCAGGGATTTTTCGATCAGGTAGCCGGTGAGGTATTCCAAGGCCTTGTCGCGCGCGACGACGGGCCCGGCGATGCCGTCCAGGTACCAGTAGAACCAGCCGCCGAAGGCGAGGGCGACCGTGATCCACACGAGAGACCACAGGGCCGCTTCCCTAGTGCTGACCTTGTGGTCGCCGGCGGTCTTGAGCCCGAAGAAGTCGATGGCCAGCATGACCACCACGAAGGCGGAGAATGAGAGATAGAGCGTGGGCGTACCGACGGATTCGAGCATGGCTTCTCCAAGGCAAGGCGTGCCGGACGGTCTGGAGTCCAGCGGCGTTGGAATTAGAGCATGAGCCTTGGAGGAACGCCGCACGCATGGCGGCGTGCGGAAAAAAGCGGATCAGTGAAGGGAAGCGAAGTGGGAACGGCGCCTGCCGGCATGGCGCCGGCAGTCGATAGGGCTTGATGTAGGGCTCTTAGCGCAGGGTGCGGGCGAAGAACTCGTCGGTGCGGCTGTTGGCCAGCGTCGCATCGTCATGGTCGTAGTGGCTGCCGCCCGGACGGGCGAAGGCGTGGTCGCGGCCCGGGTACACATGCACTTCGGCATCGGCCTTGCCTTCCAGCGCGGCCTTGATCTGCGCCTGCGCTTCCGGTCCGATGTATTCGTCGGCGCCGGCCAGGTGGTAGAGCAGGGGAGCGCCGATATGCTTGGCCTCGTGCAGGTACTGGTCGGTGCCGCCGCCATAATAGGCCGCGAAGGCGTCGCCATCGGTGCGGGCCGCGGCCAGGTAAGTCATCAGGCCGCCCAGGCAATAGCCGGTGACGCCGACCTTGCCGGTGCTGCCTTCCATCGTGCGCGCGGCGCTGATGGTGGCGGCGATGTCCTGCACGCCGTGGTCGAAGTCATAGGCCTGGTACATCGAGAAGGCCTTGGCGACGTCGGCTTCATTCGCCTCCGAGAGCTGGATGCCTGGGTCGGTGCGCCAGAACAGGTCGGGGGCGACAGCGATATAGCCCTTGGCGGCGTAGTTGTCGGCGATGCTGCGGATGCCGGCGTTCACGCCGAAGATTTCCTGGATCACAATGATCACAGGGTAGGTGCCGACGACATCGGGACGCGCGACGTAGCAGTCGAAGCTGCGGTCGGCGGTGGTGACGGTGAGGGTTTCGGACATGGGATTCCTTTTGGTTGAAGGTTGGATGCCAGCCGGTGACGGCAATGACCGGCTTGCGATGCATATCATAAAACGGATGGCGGTATTGGAACAAACACTGGTGATTACCCGAGCCGATATGCCCTGGCCTGAACATCACGGTCCGACGCCGGAAGACCTGCAAGCAGTAAAAAAGCCAGACCGGCTCACCGTATCTGGCTTTTCCAATCCTGTCGCTGGGGCGAGGATATCCGGACCATGCGCATGCAGATCCGTGCCCCAGGCATCATCGCTCGGGCTGCCTGGATTGCCCGTTTTCGTCGCTCGACGTCGTGGAAGAGATTTGTGACGAACCCAGCATTTGCGTGTTGGAGTCGCCCGTGACGACTTCCGCACGCCGGTTTTCCAGACGCCCGATCCTGCTCTTGTTGCTGGCCGCCGGATTCTGTTCGCCGTGAGACCGGATGGCGATGCGGCCGGAGTCGATGCCACGCTGGAGCAGGGCGACACGTACCGCATCTGCCCGTCTCATGGCCAGGGCCTGGTTGTAACGGCGACCGCCGATATTGTCCGTATACCCTTCGATCACGACCTCGCGCTCGGGATTGCTTTTCAATGTGGCTGCCAACTCGTCAAGCGCGCGCTTGGCGCTGGCCGGGATGTTCGCTCGGCCGGGGGCGAAGCCTACCAGGTCTTTTTGCGCCAGTTCCGTGATTGCTTTCGGTTTGCCGCTTCTTGCTGCAAGCGACGAATACACCTGGTCCCGTTCCGCCGCCGCAACCGTCACTGCCTCGCCCGCCGCCCGCTCGCCTGCGAATTCCTGCGCCGTCGCGGCGCGTTGCTGTGCGATATAGGCGAAATGCGTCGTGGTCGTCAGGTCATGCTTGTCATTCCACGCCGTTTTCGCCTTCTGCAGCGACGCGCTTGCGCGTTCCAGTTCGCTTGCAGCGTATTTGGCGACGTGGGGATCGGCGGACGCCTGGTCGATCGCCTGCTGGGCGTTGCCGATAGCGGTATTGGCGGCAGCCACATTGGACGCAGGCGGGGTCGTCGAGCATCCCGCTGCGATGATGCCGGCAATGACCGCGCCCATGCTTGATCGAAGGATGTGGTTCATCTCTCACCTCTACTGGTTCGGGTATGCGCGGTTGATTGTCTCGCGCAATATCTGATTACTCTTGGCCATCTCGGCGGCCGCGAGCCTGGCCTGGGTCGATTCGCTCTTGGCACGCGCCAGATTGGCGTCGACCTTGGCCTGCTCGGCCAGGCGCATCGCGTCATGCTTGTGGTGGCCGGTGGCGGCGGCATTGGCCCGCCCCAGCTTGTCGACCGCGACACCGTAATTCGCGGGAGCGTTGACCTCCGCACCCGCCATCTGCGCTTGATCGACCGCCTCCCGACTGGCGGCAAGCTCGTGGTTCAACGCTTGATTGGAACAGGCGGACAAGGCAAGAAGACAGCATCCCGCCGCCACGCGGGCCGGATGAGAAAGTTTAGCGAGAATCATGAGGCGCCTCCCCGAGAAACCTGAGTTTGAGAATGTCATCCTACGGGAGAGATATTCATCGTTCAATCAGACCAAAGGACAATGGTCCAGAGTTCCCGGGCTTGAGCGTGCCGTACTTAGCCATGGGGCCACATCGGGAAGGAATGCCGGAGTCCACCACCTCGGTGTTCGCCCAGGACAGCATGGCGCTCGGCGAGCGCTGGATCGTCGCGGCCTCGGTAAGGTTCCAGCGCTACCGCCAGGAGGAGGGCGTTGGCCTCGAGTTCGTGGAGACGCAGAATATCTCCGGCTCGGAAGTGCTGCGGCGCTTCGGCGCGCTCTACAAGCTCGGCCCGCAACTGTCGCTGTACGCCAACTACGCCACGTCCTTCGTGCCGAACCTGGCCAGCAGCCCGACCCAGGGCGCTTATTACACGTCCGCCGACGGCGCCATGCGGGTGCTGGTGGGGACGCCGCGTCAGCTGGGCGTTCGGTTGCGCAGTACGTTTTGAGTGGAAGAGGTAGGTGAAATAAACACATGCCGCGGGCAGATTGGGCGGCGCTCGGCAAGAAACTGCGGGGTCGGGCATCATGGCGCATTATTCACTCACATAGAAGGAATTCTGCATGTCCAATGTCTTGCAAACCTTGCAGTGGCGTTACGCCACCAAAAAAATGGATCCAACCAAGAAGGTCGCCAAGGAGAAGATCGACCGCATTCTCGAAGCGGTGCGCCTGACGGCCAGTTCCAGTGGGCTGCAACAGTACGAGATGTTCGTGGTGACGAACGAGGCTCTGCGTGAACAGATCAGGGCGCATGCCTGGAACCAGGCGCAGGTGACGGAAGCCTCGCATCTGCTCGTGTTTGCCGCGTGGGATAACTATACGGCTGAGCGCATCAACGCGATGTTCGATCTGGTGAACGCCGAGCGCGGCTTCAGAAACGAAGGCTGGGAAGCCTACCGCCAGCAGTTGCTGTCGACGTATCCGCAACGCGATGCCCAGACCAATTTCGAACACGCCGCGCGCCAGGCTTATATCGGCCTCGGCAGTGCGCTGATTGCCGCAGCCGAGGAAAAGGTGGATGCCACGCCGATGGAAGGGTTCGATCCTGCCAAGGTGGATGAGATCCTGAAGCTGCGCGAACGGGGATTGCGTTCGGTGATCCTGTTGCCTATTGGCTACCGTGCGGATGAAGGAGACTGGCTGGTCGACCTGAAGAAAGTGCGTCGCCCGTTTTCGCAGTTCGTCACCGAACTGGCGTAGGCAACCAGACATCCTGGCGATGGCGTTCGATGCCCAGCAAAGAGCGCCGGTGGAGACCACGCCAGGCATGTAACAATGAAAAAAGCCAGACCGGCTGATGCCTGGTCTGGCTTTTTGAATTCTGTGGTCGGGGTGAGAGGATTCGAACTTCACCGAGCCGTTACAAATCAATGACTTACGTCGCGTGCAGTGTTACACGTGGAAAGCTGTAGTGTAGCAGACTGAATGACAAGTCGCCACCTTGGAGGACCGCTCGCATCCATAGGCACTGGAAGGCCTTAGCCCACTCCCTGAGTTGACGTTCGCTAACCTGTCCCAGAGCAAGGCAAGCAACAATGTCAGCTTCCCATCTGCTTGCCCGAGAGTCCATGCCAGCGCAAATCCGAATCCCGTACTACAGGCTCGACTTCGCCGGGTTCTTTGCGCTCCAGAAGGTCTGGAAGCTGGTCGACAAGACGGAAGGCTGTAAGCCGCTCAAGAACCCGCAGGCGGCAATCCTCATGGAGAGAAAGCCCCCGCCGTTGCCCGGCGAGAAGCCGCCTGAGCCGAAGAAAGCAGAGAAGCCGAAGCTTGATCCAAAAGCCGCTGCGCAAGAGCAAGAGGCAAAGAAAGCTGCCCCCTCGCCAGCGGTTGCTGCCGGAGCTATGAGCGAAAAGGCCGCGCAGGCGTCCAAGGTCTCAAACGCACAAGTCAAAAGCAAGGAACCCGTTGAGGAGTGCAAAGCCCCGCCACCATTCGACATGCTTGATCTACCGGAGGCGATGGAACACATGGGTTTCCCCGTCGCCGCTAAGCTGGCAAGGCGGTGGTTCAATGGTAGAAAACATGAGATTCAGAACGATTCGAAGTACGTCTACCCAGACGACATGGTAGATACCAAGATTGTGTCAATGGATTTCGTATTGAAGTATCCGAAAGTACGGGCTAAATACGAGCATCTAATCAGTAGTGGAATTTACAATGACAGGGCGATTAAGTTAATCAGGGAGAAAGTCGGGCACCTGTTAACACGGAAATTCATTGACAACGGCATCGCCTATTCAGGGGAACTCGATGCCTTTGCCCATTCAGGCCGTAACATCCAGAAGCTGCACAAAGAATTTCAATTCCAAAGGGAGGTCGTGAGCAACTTCGACACACTGGATTGGAGTTACGGCCTAACTGATCTTACAGCATCCTTGGCGAACTTCGCCTTATGCGCGGCGGTAGCTGAGGCCCGCGTCTACACAGAGAAGTATTACAAGTATCCTAAGGGGGCTGCCCCGGTCTATTGTTGCCAGTCTCATGTTGAGGTGACGCACATTTATGTCTATGCGCGGGACAGCTACTCATTCACAGACAAGCCGTGTCAACGGCGATTGAAAACTGATACAGATTTCGTCGTCCCAGCGATTTAAAACTGATACACCGCCGTCGCCGAACACCGTCCGTGTTCAGCCCATTTCTGCAACATCGCTCCCCCTCATCATCCCGGCCTGTCGCTGGTGCTTCAGCCGGTAGCTCTCACCTGCAATCGGCACGATATGCGCATGGTGCAGCAGCCGGTCGAGCAGGGCCGCGGTGAGCGTCGTATCCTGCGCAAAGGTCGTGTCCCATTGTCCGAACGGCAGGTTACTGGTCACGATCAGGCTGCTGCGCTCATACAAGGCCGCGATCACCTGGAAGAACAGGTTGGCCTGTTCCCGGTTCATCGGCAAGTAACCTATCTCGTCGATGATCAAGAGCCGATATGCCTTGATCGCGCGGTGCATCACCGCTTTCAAATTGTTCTGCGTATGCGCCGTCGTCAGTGCCAGCATGAGGTCGGCCGCCGTCGTGAAGCGCGTCTTGATGCCGGCCTGCGTGGCCTTGTAACCCAGTGCCATCGCCAGGTGCGTTTTGCCTACACCGCTCGGCCCGACCAGTACCACGTTCTCATGCCGCTCGACGAATCCCAGGCCGGCCAGCTCCTCGACTTGGCTGCGCTTTACGCCTTTGGCGAAGTCATAGTTAAATTCGTCCAGCGTCTTCACCACGGGGAATCCTGCCAGACGGGTCATCGTGTTTTGCTTGCGCACGTTGCGCCCAGCTGCTTCCTCCCTCAGCAGCCCCTCCAGGAAGTCGCTGTAGGCCATCTCCTGTTTCGCTGCTTTCTGGGTTGCGGCGCCGTAGCCCTGTGCCACGAACGGCAGGTTCAGGCTCTCGCACAACGCCGCGATACGCTCATGCTGCAGGTTCATGCCGCCACCCCTTCCGATACCCGCACCAGCAGCGCGTCATACACCTGCAACGGATGCTGTACCGGAGAAGGTTGCGCGATCCGCTCCACCACTGCTGCCGGCCGCGGCGCCGCAGGTGCTGCAGCAGCCGGCTGCGGCCTGGCTGCCGCGATGTCCGCCCGCCACGGTGCCGGCAGCGCTTGCAGGTGCTCCACTTCCCGCTTCAAGGCTTCGGCTGGCGGTTCTCCGGTCGTGCCGTGGATGCGCGCATTGGCCACTTCGCGCAGCCAGTGGGCCACCTCGACGTTGGCCGTCACGACGTCGAGCTTCTGGCCGCTCTGTGCCAGCCGGCTCGCCAGCGGCACATAGAACGATCGGCGCAGGTAGCCGTTGAACCGCTCGACCTTACCCTTGGTCTTGGCCCGGTACGGCTGGCACAGCTTGATCACGAAGCCGCTATGCCTGGCATAGTCCAGGAAGCCGGCGTGGAAGCGGTGCTCGCCCTCACCGTACGCATCGCGCTCCAGTACCACCGTCTTCATATTGTCGTACAGGACCCGCCGCGTCACGCCGCCGAACGCTGCAAAGGCGCGCTCGTGGCAGGCGATCAGGGTATCCACCTTCATGTTGTTGACGAACTCCACGTAGCTGGCCCGGCTAAAGCCGAGCGTCGCGCAGAACGCGTGCAATGGCGCGCTGCCTTTACGAAATTCGACCCAGTCCACCTGCAGCTGCTCACCCATCGCCGTCTCGAAACGCACCACCGGATCGGCGGGAGGCGCCGGGCGCAAGGTGCGCACGAAGGCCCTCAACTGGCTCATGCCGCCCTCGTAGCCGCGCGCGGCAATCTCGCGGTACAGCACGGTGGCTGGAATCACGTCGGGCTGAGCAGCTTGCTGCCGATCCCTCAGGTACTGCTCGAACTGCGCCAGCTTCGTCTGGCGTTTGACTTTGCGTTCGTACTTCGGCACGGCCTCCAGGGCCAGGTGCCGGCGCACCGTGTTCACTGCACAGCCTACCTCGGCGGCGATCTGCCGAAGGCTTAACCCATGCTTCTTCAGTAGTTGGATTTCCACGTACACCTCTTTGGGTTTCAAGGCCGCTCCGCAAAGCGGCCATCTTCTCAAAATGGTGTATCAGTTTTCAATCGCTGCCTGTATCAGTTTACAACCGCTGCTGACAAGCCGGGCAAGAAAGCTTCTCAATACCTGGGCCATTGGAACCGGAACGGTGTAATACTTGTTCCGACTGCTGTTGCGTCGGATCTTGCGGCCAACTATGGCGAGGACATACAGTGGGGGAACGGCCCATACACGGAAGATGGTTTCGACAAGCCTGTTGACATCCTCAAGGGCATGTTCGGCGAGATGCGCACACAGGACGTGTACTATCCCGTTCGCAATAGCGATTATCACAAATGGCGAGAGAAATTTGGCCGAGGTGGCGATTTCGCAATCTACACGGAACCTAAGAAAGTCAAGCTGCCAAAGCCAATCAAACTAACTTTGGAAGAAGCATGTAAACCAAACGGCTGATGTTCGGGGGCAGTAATTCCAACCAATCAGCCGTATTCAAAGCGGACACGGTATGTTGACCATGCGGGAATACTTTTACAAGTCGCTAAAGAATTTGGCCTTAATTCTTGCTTCAATCATTGTTCTGATTTTAGTATGGATTGTCATTGACTGGTTTCTCCCGCGCCGATTCCACAACGGACTTGTTCTAGCCTCGCTGTACTTTGCCAAAGAGACAGGGCTTGCACTTGTCTTTGGTATCCTTGTCTTCTTTGGATACAAAGCTTTTAGGGTCTTTAAAACTGCTGAATCCCCAAGTCAAGAATTTATCAAGATGACCCCCATTGTCATTATTTGGCTTGTTGTTGTTTTCTCAGTAGGGACGTTGATTGGCGGTCATGGGGATGGAACTGACTGCCGTATTAACAACTACAACGAGAAATTAAATGGCGGGGTCAAAGTTTTTAATGGCAAGAAATACATCATCAACATTTGTGGAAGCGGAGTGGACAACAGTCCCTTCTTTGGGGATGGTATGGAAGCCGTTCAGCTGACTGTCCTTAATGAGCAAGGGGCGCTTCTTGCAAGGAGACGCTACAAGGTCTTTTGGGATGGAGAGCCGGGACATGAACCCATCGGTATTGAGACGGACAAATTAACTTACTACGACGATGAAGACCAAGACAGCCCGCGAAGCATCACCATGCCCCCGACTTGGCTCGACTGGATCAGGGCCAGACTTCCCTGAATCGCCACACAGAATCACTTCTTGATCGTCAAGGCCGCGCCTCATTCGTTCATTGAACGCGGCCAGAGCCTCATAACCCTGTGCAGCAGCAGCGTCCCGCCGGTGGGCCGAGCGTTCGCGATGCAACCTCATCCGCGTTGATCCGAATGGGCGAACCAGTGGCGCGGGCGGTGCAGGCGTGGGCTGAGTTGGAGCGGAAGCGGCAAGCGCGGCACGAACGCTCGCGAACTCCACATCGAACTTGACACCCTCGATACGGCAAAGCTGTTCAGCTTCGCGGCGGTCACTGGTGCCAAGTGCTTTGACTATTTGGGTGCGGCCGTAATGGCTCTGCAAGTCAACAGGGATTTTGCGGCGAATCGAATACCGGCTGCCGCGTTTGATTAGGTGGCTACACACAGCTTGCTCCTCAGCTGGTGTAACACTCACTCGCGACATTGGTACTGTAAGTCCTTGAGAACCAAGGAAAATCGTTGAGAATCAACGAGAAGAAATGGTCGGGGTGAGAGGATTCGAACCTCCGGCCTCTACGTCCCGAACGTAGCGCTCTACCGGGCTAAGCTACACCCCGACGGTTCGGGGTGTCTTTACAGGTCACCCCGGGAAGGCATTACTATAAAATCACTTAGTGGTTCCTGTCAACAGCGAAGCTGCTGAGCTGGAGGAGGCTGTTTTTGAAGACGCTGTCGGGCAAATCGGCGATCGCATTCGACGCGCGGCGGGCCGCTTCCTCGGCCTGCTTGCGGGTGTAATCCAGCGCGCCGCTGGACGTCACTGCCGCCAGCACCGCATCGAATTGCTGCTCGTCACCCTGCTCGATGCAGTTGCGCACCAGCGCGCGCTGTTCCGGCGTGCCATGCTCCATCAGCCAGATCAGCGGCAGGGTCGGCTTGCCTTCGCGCAGGTCGTCGCCCAGGTTCTTGCCGATCTCGGCGGCGTCGCCCGCGTAGTCGAGCACGTCGTCGATCAGCTGGAAGGCCGTGCCCAGCGAGCGGCCGTATTCGCCGGCCGCGGCGATCTGGTCGTCGTTGGCGCCGGCCACCAGTGCGCCGAGCTCGGCCGCCGCTTCGAACAGCTTGGCGGTCTTGGAGCGGATCACCAGCAGGTAGGCGGCCTCGGTCACGTCCGGGTCGTGCATGTTCAGCAGCTGCAGCACTTCGCCTTCGGCGATCACGTTGGTGGCGTCGGACAGGATCTGCATCACGCGCATATTGTCCAGGCCGACCATCATCTGGAACGAGCGCGAGTACAGGAAGTCGCCCACCAGCACCGAGGCGGCATTGCCGAACAGGGCGTTGGCGGTCTGGCGGCCGCGACGCATCGAGGATTCGTCGACCACGTCGTCGTGCAGCAGGGTCGCGGTGTGGATGAACTCGACCACGGCGGCCAGCTCGTGGTGGGCCGTGCCGCGGTAGCCGTAGGCATTGGCCAGCAGCAGCACCAGCACTGGACGGATGCGCTTGCCGCCTGCGCTGATGATGTACTCGGCAATCTGGTTCACCAGGGTGACGTCGGAATGCAGCCGCTGGCGGATCACCGTGTTGACGGCCTCCATGTCTGGGGCGATCGACTGGACGATGGAGTTCTGTTGGGCGTGTTGAGTGGCGGCTGACAAGGCTGACCTGCGAAACGTGGGTTAACTATAAGAGTGCCGCGATTATACGGTATGCAAGGGATATCCGTCCCACCGGCAGGGTAGAGCTCGCTCTTGAGCGGATCCTGGGCGTCGGTGCGGCGTTGGCGGCATGCCACGTACGGAAGAGATCGTCAGTCGCTTTTGACGCATCGCGGCGATTTATGTATAATCCCCTGTTCCCCGGCTTACGAACAGTCCAGCGCGCTTGCGCGGGGCTCTGTTGCTGGCGGATTCTTTTAACATTTGATGAGGTTTCAAATCATGTACGCGGTCATAAAAACCGGTGGCAAGCAATACAAAGTTGTCGCTGGTGAAAAACTTAAAGTAGAACAGATACCGGCTGACATTGGTTCCGAACTCACGATCGATCAGGTCCTCGCCGTTGGCGCGGGCGACAGCATCAAGTTTGGTGCTCCGCTGGTCGAAGGTGCAACGGTGCTGGTGAAAGTGGTTTCGCATGGTCGTCACGACAAGGTCCGTATCTTCAAGATGCGCCGTCGTAAGCACTACCAGAAGCGTCAGGGCCATCGCCAGAACTTCACCGAAATCCAGATCGTTTCGATCAACGGCTAATCGCCGTCCGGTTCCCAGCATTAGTCATCAAGGAGTAATACAATGGCACACAAAAAAGGCGGCGGTACTACCCGCAACGGCCGTGACTCAGAAAGCAAACGCCTTGGCGTGAAAGTCTACGGCGGCCAGGCAATCAACGCCGGCGGCATCATCATCCGTCAACGCGGCACCCCAGTGCGCGCTGGCGCCAACGTCGGCACCGGCAAGGATCACACCCTGTTCGCGCTGGTCGACGGTACCGTCAAGTTCGTCAAGCAAGGCGTGGGCTCGAAGCAGTTCGTGACCGTCGTTGCTAACGAAGCAGTCGCAGCGTAATAACGCATTTGCGCCGCATCAGCGGCGCTTCTTTGCAAGGCGCAAGCCTTCCATCGAAAGGCTCTGCCCACGGTAGGGCCTTTTTAGTTTTTTAGCGGTCACAATCATGAAGTTTATTGACGAAGCAAGAATTGAAGTCATCGCTGGCGACGGCGGCAACGGGTGCGCCTCGTTCCGTCGCGAGAAGTTCCGCCCATTCGGCGGTCCGGACGGCGGCGACGGCGGCAAGGGCAGCTCGATCTACGTGGTTGCCGACCGCAATGTGAATACCCTGGTCGACTTCCGTTACTCGAAAGTCCATACCGGCAAGAACGGCGAACCGGGCCGCGGCTCCGATTGCTATGGCAAGGGCGCCGAAGATATTACTATCCGCATGCCGGTCGGCACGCTGATCATCGACGACAATAATGGCGAGATCATCGCCGACCTGACCGAGCACGGCCAGACCGAATTGCTGGCCAAGGGCGGCGAGGGCGGCTGGGGCAATATCCACTTTAAAACCTCGACCAACCGCGCGCCGCGCCAGAAGACCGAGGGCAAGGATGGCGAGCGCCGCACCCTGCGCCTCGAGCTGAAGGTGCTGGCCGACGTGGGCCTCTTGGGCATGCCGAATGCCGGCAAGTCCACCTTCATCACGGCCGTGTCGAACGCCAAGCCGAAGATCGCCGACTATCCGTTCACCACCCTGCACCCGAACCTGGGCGTGGTGCGCGTGTCGCACGAAAAGAGCTTCGTGATCGCCGACATTCCGGGCCTGATCGAAGGCGCGTCCGAAGGCGCCGGCCTGGGTCACCAGTTCCTGCGCCACCTGGCGCGCACCGGCCTGCTGCTGCACATTGTCGACCTGTCGTCGTTTGACGAGAAGGTCGATCCGGTCAAGGAAGCCAAGGCCTTGATCAAGGAACTCGAAAAGTACGACGAAGAGCTGCTCAACAAGCCGCGCTGGCTGGTGCTGAACAAGCTCGACGTGCTCGACGACGCCGAGCGCAAGAAGCGCGTCAAGGACGTCATCAAGCGCCTGGCCTGGAAAGGCCCCGTGTTCGAGATTTCGGCCCTCAACCGCGAAGGCTGCCAGGACCTGATCAACGCGATCTACCTGCACCTCGAAGAAAAGCGCCATTCCGAGCAGCGCGCCGAAGAAACCTCGATGACCGAGGAAGCGCGCGGCATCTCGTCGATCGATCCTGACGATCCACGCTTCAAGATCATCGAAGACTGAACTTGAGCGCAAGCGTACTACCTGCCACCAAATGGACCCGCGCCTGGCTGCGCGGCCAGCTGTTGCAGCTGGTCGCGACCGCCAGTTCGCTGGCCGCGCTCGCGGCCATGCTCGATCCCGACCGCATCGCTGCCGCGATGGGCCTGTTTCTCGTCGGCGTGAACGGCTACAGCCAGTTCTACGCCATCTACGTCGGCATCCGCCTCGCTACCGCGGGGTTGGCGCTGTTGGCGGCCAGGCAGGGCGACCAGCCCATCCTCGGCGACCTTACTGCCCTGTTCCTCCTGGCCCAGCCGGCCGGCCGCCTCGTTGCGGCTTTCGCGATCGGCTTGCCCTCGGGGGTATTATTAGTCGTCTGCGCGGTTGAACTGCTGGCAGGACTTTCCCTGCTCGCGTTGCGACCGCGGGGGAAAATCCTGTCGCCATGAATTCCGTACTGCACCAAGCCTCCCGCATCATCGTCAAGGTCGGCTCCTCCCTCGTCACCGACGAGGGAAGGGGCCTCGACCATACCGCCATCGCCCGCTGGGCCTTTCAAATCGCCGCACTGCGCGCGCTCGGCAAGGACGTCGTCCTGGTCAGCTCGGGCGCCATCGCCGAGGGCATGCTGCGCCTCGGTTTTACCAAACGCCCGACCGACATCCATGAATTGCAGGCCTGCGCCGCCTGCGGCCAGATGGGCCTGGCCCAGATTTATGAATCCAGCTTCAGCGCCCACGGCGTGAAAACCGCGCAGGTGCTGCTGACCCACGCCGACCTGGCCGACCGCGAACGCTACCTGAATGCGCGCTCGACGCTGACCACCTTGCTGCGCCTGAACGTGGTTCCGATCATCAACGAGAACGACACCGTCGTCACCGACGAGATCAAGTTCGGCGACAACGACACGCTCGGCGCCCTTGTCGCCAACCTGATCGAGGCCGACGCCCTGGTCATCCTGACCGATCAGCCCGGTCTGTACTCGGCCGACCCGCGCAAGGATCCTGACGCCCAGCTGATCGGGCAGGCCCAGGCCGGCGACGTGGCCCTGGAGGCGATGGCCGGCGGCGCCGGCAGCAGCATCGGCCGCGGCGGCATGCTGACCAAGGTGCTGGCCGCCAAGCGCGCGGCGCGCTCCGGCGCCCATACCGTGATCGCCTGGGGCCGCGAGCCGGACGTGCTCACGCGCCTGGCCGGCGGCGAAGCGATCGGCACCCAATTGCTGGCCGCCACCGGTCGCCTGACGGCGCGCCGCCAGTGGATGGTCGACCACCTGCACACCACGGGCGAAGTCGTGATCGACGCCGGCGCCGTGGCCAAGCTGACGAAAGAGGGCAAGTCGCTGTTGCCGATCGGCGTGCTGGCCGTGAACGGCGAGTTCGGCCGCGGCCAGGTGATCACCTGCGTCGACGAGGCCGGCAAGCCGCTGGCACGCGGGTTGACCAACTATGCCAGCAGCGAGGTGCGCCGCATCATGCGCCATTCCTCGACAGAGATCGAGCGCATCCTGGGCTTCGTCGAGGGGCCTGAGCTGGTTCACCGCGACAATATGGTGCTTTTGTAATCAGTAAGCGCTTGCTCCTGCCAGCGATGTGTCGCTGACAGGACATAAGCGCTGTTCCGTATCGCTTTCCGTCTGGAAAGCTCCATTGGCGGTGATAAACCGCCCGCCAGCCTATACACTGTGCATATCCGCCCAGCCGGGCCGCATTCCCAGTTTTTCAGGATCACCACATGAAGCTAAGCCGCAAGCTCCCCCTGGGTTTTGCAGCCGTCACCCTGCTCGTCGCCTGCGCCGGTTTCTTCGGCATGAGCCAGCTGAACCGCTCCGTCCGGTCGCCATGGAAGGGCAATCGACGCAGGTCGAGGCCATGCTGGCCCACTTCCGCAAGCAGCTCCAGGAATGGAAGAACACGCTCCTGCGCGGCAAGGATGATGGCGAGCGCGACAAGTACTGGGCCGCGTTCCAGCAGAACGAAGCCGAGGTGGCCGCCCAGGTCGCGGCCCTGCTGGCCAGCCTGCCCGAAGGAGAAGTGCGCACGCTGGTGGCGCGGTTCGGCGCCGCGCATGCGCAGATGGGCCTTGATTACCGGCGCGGTTACCAGGACTTCGTCGCGGCCGGCTTCGACCCCGCCGCCGGCGACGTGGCGGTCAAGGGCAAGGACCGGGCGCCGGCCGAACTGCTGGTGCAGGCGGAAAAGAAGATGTCGGCGCTCAGCGCCGCCAGCGTGCGGCAGGCCGACGCCGTCGGCGCGCGCGCGACCACGCTCAGCTACAGCCTGATGCTGCTCGGCGCGCTGGCGGCGGTGGCGACCGGCGTGCTGGTGTCGCGCTCGATCACCCGGCCGCTCGACGCGGCGGTGGAAGCGGCGCGCAGCGTGGCCGCCGGCGACCTGCGCACCGCGATCACGGTTCGTAGCGACGACGAGACCGGCCAGCTGCTGCTGGCCCTGAAGGAGATGTCGGCCAGCCTGCAGCGCATCGTGCTGCAGGTGCGCGGCGGCGCGCAGAGCATCGCCGTGGCTTCGCACGAGATCGCGCAGGGCAACCTCGACCTCTCCGCGCGCACCGAGCGCCAGGCCGGCGCGCTCGAGGAAACCGCCTCGTCCATGGAAGAGCTGACCTCGACCGTGCGCCAGAACGCCGACAATGCGCGCCAGGCCAGCCAGCTGGCGGTATCGGCCTGCGACGTGGCGGCCAAGGGCGGCAAGGTGGTCGAGCAAGTGGTGGGCACCATGGCCTCGATCAGCGCCTCGTCGCGCCGGATCACCGACATCATCGGCGTCATCGATGGCATCGCCTTCCAGACCAATATCCTGGCGCTCAACGCCGCGGTCGAAGCGGCGCGCGCGGGCGAGCAGGGTCGTGGCTTCGCGGTCGTCGCCGGCGAGGTGCGGACGCTGGCCCAGCGTTCGGCTGTCGCGGCGAAGGAGATCAAGGAGCTGATCGCCGCATCGGCCACCTGCGTCGAGGATGGCAACCGCCTGGTCGGCGAGGCCGGGGCGACGATGGGCGAGATCGTCGCCAGCGTGCGCCAGGTGATGGACATCATCGGCGAGATCAGCGCCGCCAGCAGCGAACAGAGCCAGGGCATCGCCCAGGTCAACGAGGCGGTGACGGAAATGGACAGCGCGACCCAGCAGAACGCGGCCCTGGTCGAGGAAGCCGCCGCCGCGGCGCAGTCGCTGCGCGACCAGACCGTGGCCCTGAACGAGGTAGTCAGCGTGTTCAAGGTCGAACAGCAGCCGCAAGCGGCGCCGGCCGCGCCATGGCGCAAGGCGCTCGCTTAACGGCGCACGCCAGACAGCGTAAGATGCGCACGCGCCCGTGTTGCCCGGATCGTCCGGACAAGCGGCGGCGCGCTTCCTTACCGATCGAATGCCAATGACGCCAACTTCCCCTCTCGCCGTGGTCCAGGCCCAACTGGACGCCTACAACGCCAAGGACCTCGACGCCCTGATGGCCACCTATGCGCCCAACGCGCAGCAATTCGCCCTGCACGGCGCGCTGCTGGCCGAAGGCCACGACCAGATCCGTCCGCGCTACGAAGCGCGCTTTGTCGAACCCGACCTGCAGGCGCGCCTGCTGTCGCGCACGGTGCTCGGCAACTTCGTCACTGACCTCGAGATCGTCACCCGCAACTTCCCCGAAGGGAAGGGCACGGTCGAGATGCTGTGCGTGTACGAGGTGGTCGACGGACGCATCGTGCGCGCGTCGTTCGCCAGCGGCGAAACCCGGGTTTAAGTTGCGACGCTAAGTCGCCGCGTTGGCCGCGGCCACCGCCGGATCGAGCACGCCGGCCGGCGCCGGCGTCTTGTCCCTGAACTCGCACAGGTCCGCGATCAGGCAGTTCCAGCACTTTGGCTTGCGCGCCACGCAGGTGTAGCGGCCGTGCAGGATCAGCCAGTGGTGGGCGTCGTGCAAAAAGTCCTTGGGCACGAATTTCAACAGCTTCTGCTCGACGATGTCGACGTTCTTGCCGGGCGCGATCCTGGTCCGGTTCGAGACGCGGAAGATGTGGGTGTCGACCGCCATGGTCGGCTCGCCGAAAGCGGTATTGAGCACCACGTTGGCTGTCTTGCGGCCGACGCCCGGCAGCGATTCCAGCGCTTCGCGCACGGGCGGCACTTCGCCGCCGTATTGCTCGACCAGGATCTGGCAGGTCGCCATCACGTTCTTGGCCTTGGTGTTGTACAGGCCGATGGTCGAGATATAGGTCTTGAGCTCGTCGATGCCGAGGTCGAGGATCGCCTGCGGCGTGTTCGCTACCGGGAACAGACGGCGCATGGCCTTGTTGACGCCGACGTCGGTCGACTGGGCCGACAGCAGCACCGCGATCAGCAGTTCGAACGGGGTCGTGAACTCGAGTTCGGTGGTCGGCTTGGGATTGGCGGCGCGAAAGCGGGTAAAGATTTCCAGGCGTTTGGCGGGATTCATCTGGTTCAGTTCTTGTCCTGGTTGCCGGCCGCCTTCAGGCGGGCGCGTTCCATGGCGGCGGCGATGATGGCGCGCTTGCGCTCCTTCTCGGCCAGTTCTTCCGGGGTGTTCGTCACTTCGGCGGTCACCGCGCGCATTTTTTCGACGGCCTTGGCGGCCAGGCGGGCATCGTTTTCCTCGCGCTCGCGGCGCAGGCGCGCGGTGCGGAAATCGTGGCGTTCGCGCGCCGCGTCGGCGTCCTGCTGGCTCCAGGCGTCCCAGCCGGTGCGTTCGCCGGTGACGGGAATCATCGCGATGCAGTCGACCGGGCAGGGCGCGACGCACAGGTCGCAGCCGGTGCACAGGCTCGGCAGGATGGTGTGCATCTGCTTGGCCGCGCCCAGGATCGCATCGACCGGGCAGGCCTGGATGCACAGCGTGCAGCCGATGCACAGCGATTCGTCGATGAAGGCGACCGGGCGCGCTCGCTCGACCCCGTTGGCCGGATTGATCGGAATGACCGCGCGTCCGGTCGCGGCGGCCAGGCGGCGCACGCCTTCCATGCCGCCCGGCGGACACTGGTTGATCTCGGCTTCGCCGCGCGCCATGGCCTCGGCATACGGGCGGCAGGCGGGATAGCCGCATTTGGTGCACTGGGTCTGCGGCAGCAGGTCTTCGAGCTGGTCGGCGAGGGGGCTGGTCACGGGGGGGAGGATCTGCGGGCGATTCAATCTGGTCAAGCCGACATTATCCGCCAAAACGGGGCTGGATGCGACCGGACGGCCTTTTGGCGGACCCGGCTGCGCTCATCCATTCGCTACGTGGGAGAGCTAACAGACGACTTGTCACAATCCTGCTGTACTGTCGGCTCACGCTGGATCACCGGGGATGGGACATGAACGAGTTGATTGGGCCGCTGCTGTTCGCCGCCATCTTTTCGGCAGGCGATGGCTTGCTGCAGCGGGACGCCAAGGCGGATGAAGACGCGCAGGCCGGACGTGCGCAGGTCGCGCATTTGAGTCCGACGCGCTACCGCAGCGTGGAAGCGACCGGGGAAGTGCGGCGCGGCGAGCGCCTGCCGGCACGCTACCAGGCGCACCAGCACGTGGTCGAAGACTGGCGCGCATTGCGGCTGACCAAGCCGCCGCGCGGGCACCAGTGGGTCGATGCCGGCGAAAGTTATGCCTTGGTCGCGATCGCGACCGGGCGCGTGGCGCAGGTGGTCATGGGGCGCTGAAGCCGGGACGCTGAAGCCGAGCGAGCAAGAAAAAAAGCCGTGGCATGCCACGGCTTTTGCGTTGTTCGTCCCCGGTTCAGCCGTTCGCGCGGATGAACTCGGTAATCTTCGGACACACGATCTCGCGCCAGCGGCGGCCCGAGAAGATGCCGTAGTGGCCGGCTTTCTCGACCACGAAGTCGTGCTTTTTTTCCTTCGGGATGCCGCTGCACAGGGTCAGCGCGGCGCTGGTCTGGCCCAGGCCCGAGATATCGTCAAGCTCGCCTTCGACGGTCAGCAGGGCGACCGACTCGATGTCTTGCGGACGCACCAGCTGGCCGCCGACTTTCCAGGTGCCCTTCGGCAGGCTGTAGTCCTGGAACACGGTCTTGATGGTATCGAGATAGTACTCGGCCGGCATGTCGAGCACGGCGTTGTACTCGTCGTAGAACTTGCGGTGCGCCTCGGCCGAGTCATCGTCACCGCGCACCAGGTGCTGGTAGAACTCGCGGTGGCTCTGGGCGTGGCGGCCCGGGTTCATCGCGATGAAGCCGGCGTGCTGCAGGAAGCCCGGATAGACCTTGCGGCCGAAGCCCGGGTAATTGCCCGGCACCGAATAGATCACGGTGTTCTCGAACCACGAATACGGCTTTTCGATGGCCAGGTCGTTGACCGCGGTGGGCGACTTGCGCGGGTCGATCGGGCCGCCCATCATGGTCATCGTCCGGGGCAGCTTGGGGTCCTTGTTGCTTGCCATCAGGGCGATCGCGGCCAGCACCGGCACCGTCGGCTGGCACACCGAGATCACGTGCACGTCCGGGCCCAGGTGGCGGATGAAGTCCTGGACGTAGAACACGTAGTCGTCCAGGTGGAACGGGCCGTCGGACAGCGGCACCATACGGGCGTCGGTCCAGTCGGTGATGTAGACGTCGTGCTCGACCAGCAGGGCTTTCACGGTGTCGCGCAGCAGTGTCGCGTGGTGGCCGGACAATGGCGCCACGACCAGCACCGACGGCTGATCGAGCGCGGCGAAGGCGGCGTCGCCCATGTCTTTCTTGAAGTGCAGCAGCTTGCAGAACGGCTTGTCGACGACGATGCGCTCGACAATGCCGACCTCTTCACCGTTGATGGTGGTGGTCTTGAGGCCAAAGGCCGGTTTTTCGTATTCCTTGCCGAGACGGTACATCAGCTCGTAGCCGGCGGCGATACGCTGGGAAAATGGGGTGTGCGCAAACGGCGACACGGGATTGGAGAACAGTTTCGAGGACGCATCGGCCCACTGCATCAGCGGGGTCAGGAAGGAGCGTTGCATCTCGTGCAGTTGATAAAGCATAAAGTATTCCTTCGTATTGACACTGCGCTAATATCGCCCGCGCATAAGCTTCATCCGATTATAGGGGATTTGCGTTGGCCGGTGGAAACAAGGGTCTGCGCCATCCCTTATGCATGGTGCACTTGTAGCATATTTACCCGGACCCGCTCCGTTGGTCGGCCCACATAAAGCAAAACGCCCCGCAAGGCGGGGCGCTTCAGGGGACTCTGTCGCCGCCAAGTTACTGAACGCTGGGTGAACGCGGTAACCGTGGCGGCAATGCTCGTCTTAGTCGAACACCGGGGTTTCGACGCCCAGGATCTTGTGCAGCTTCGGCGAGGTCGTCGTGTACTGCATGTGGATCTTCTTGTCCGGGAAGATGTACGGCGCGGCGCCGAAGGCGGCCAGCGCGGCTTCGTGGAAGCCCGACAGGATCAGCTTCTTCTTGCCCGGATAGGTGTTGATGTCGCCCACGGCGAAGATGCCCGGGACGTTGGTCTCGAATTTCTCGGTGTCCATCACCTTGAGCTGCTTGCGCTCGATGTCCAGGCCCCAGTCGGCGATCGGACCCAGCTTCGGCGACAGGCCGAAGAACACCAGCAGCATGTCCAGCGGCACGCGGCGGGTGACGCCGTCGGCGCCGGTGACCTTCACTTCGGTCAGCTGGCCGTCTTTTTCGTCGAAACCGGTCACCTGGCCGGTGATCAGCTGCATTTCGTATTCGTCGCACAGGGCCTTCATCTTGGCGACCGAGGCCGGGGCGGCGCGGAAGTCATCGCGGCGGTGCACCAGCACGACCGACTCGGCCTTGCCGACGAAGTTCAGGGCCCAGTCCAGCGCGGAGTCGCCGCCGCCGCAGATGACCAGGTTCTTGCCTTCGAAGCGTGCCGGATCCTTGACGCGGTAGAACAGCTGCTCGCCTTCGTACTTGTCGATGCCGTCGACCTTGATCGTGCGCGCCTGGAACGAACCGACGCCGGCCGCGATGAAGATGGTCTTGGTGATGAACCGGGTGCCGGTCGAGGTCTCGACGTTGAAGCGCTGGTCTTCGCGGCGCTGGACGGTCGTCACTTCCTGGCCCAGGTGGAAGGTCGGCTCGAACGGCTCGATCTGCTTGAGCAGGTTGTCGGTCAGTTCCTGGCCGGTGCACACCGGGACGGCAGGGATGTCATAGATCGGCTTGTCCGGATACAGTTCCACGCACTGGCCGCCGACGGCCGGCAGCGAATCGATGACGTGGGCCTTGATTTCGAGCAGGCCGAGTTCGAACACCTGGAACAGGCCGACCGGGCCCGCGCCGATGATCACGGCATCCGCTTCGATGGCGCCGGCGAAGGAACTGTTGGGAGCGATGCTGCCCGCTTCGTGGGTGGCACTGATAGTCATGCGCTTACTTCCTGTGATTTTTGATTGGTGAGGCGATGGCAGCCAGCACTGCCATGCAGAACGACCCCGGGCCGGCGCCGAACGGGCGGCGCAGCGGCGGTATTAGCGGGCCAGTTGGTCGAGTTTGTCCTTGACGTCTTTCCACTCTTCCGCGTCTGGCAGGGCCGGCTTCGTCTTGGTGATCGAAGGCCAGAAGCGCGCGAGATCGGCGTTCAGCTTGATGAACTGCTGCTGGTCGCCAGGCACGTCTTCTTCGGCATAGATCGCGTTCACCGGGCACTCGGCGACACAGACGGCGCAGTCGATGCACTCGTCAGGATCGATGGCGAGGAAATTCGGGCCTTCCCGGAAACAATCTACCGGGCATACATCGACGCAGTCGGTGTAACGACAACGGATGCACGATTCGGTGACAACGTGGGTCATAACAGTCCTATCAATTGGTGGGATGTCGCGTCGCCGAGCGCAAGAAAGAGAATAGGCTGGCCGGACAGAGCAAAGCACTGTATTTTAGGGCAATTCGGCTTTTCTCACAAATTCGCCTATATACACAATCTACATAAGCAAATGAACGAGAAATCCGCACGGGCGTGCGGATTTTGGCTTGTCAAGCCACCGTGCAGTGGATATTGACCGCGATTAAGGTCGCTGCGGAGGGAAGCCGTCAAGGCCCCGCTCAGCCGGCCTGTCGCAGGTAGTCGAGCAGGTGTTGCCACTGGCCGCCGCTGCCGTCTTCGCGCAGGAACACGGTGTGGCACAGCGGGCCGTCCTCGACCGTGATTTCCCAGCGCGGCAGGTCGGCGCCAACCGGGCAGGCGGGGGCGACGCCGAAGAAGTCGAGACGCCGCAGCAGCGTCTCGAGGGCCGGCCCGTCGGCCAGGCGGGCGGTATCCAGCTCGTAGGATTCGGCCAATCCGGCGAAGCCGCCGCAGGCGCGGGCGCTGATCTTCATGCCAGCATCGACGGTTCGGCCGACGATCCGGCCGGCGTTCCGGCGGCCGGCGCTCCGGCGGCCGGCGCCGCGGCGGCGGGCAGGCCGGGCAGCGCCGGCCCGTGGCGGCCGTGTTCGGCACACCAGCGCGCCAGCAGGCGTGCCTCGCCGGCCAGCACGCGCTCGGCGCAATCGTATTCGGCCAGCTGCATGGTGCCGCAGCAAGCGCGCCGGTCTTGCCGCGCGCCGGGGGCGTCGCAGACCCGCGCCGCCAGCGGCAGGCCGGGGACGAACGAGGCCGTGCCATCCGCACCGCCGCCATGGCCGGCCTCCACGACTTCGCGCCGGCTGAACTGGAGGCGGATGGCGTCGGCGTAGGCCGCCGGCTTGCCGTCGCTTGTCACGGCCTGGAGCATGGCGTTGACCACGTCGGCATAGGTGGCGGCTGCGTCGGGCGCGGCGATCAGGGCGCGCATCAGCACGCCGCTCAGGTAGCCGGCCACCCGGTGCAGGACGGCGGCGCAGTCTTCGCGCTCGGGATCGCGTTCATGCGCGAACAGGTCGGCCAGCACGTCGTAGACAGCGCCGGTGAACACCTG
Source organism: Massilia timonae CCUG 45783 (assembly GCF_000315425.1). Classification (GTDB taxonomy): domain Bacteria; phylum Pseudomonadota; class Gammaproteobacteria; order Burkholderiales; family Burkholderiaceae_D; genus Telluria; species Telluria timonae. The sequence continues at coordinate 490,450 of NZ_JH992924.1, forward strand.
CGAGATGGCGTGCACCTGGGTGCCGGCCTCGCTCAGCTTGAGGTCGTTGTCGGCGTTGCGCAGGCCGGTGCTGTTGCCGAGCGCCAGCCCGAACTGCTCGGCGATGTCGGTCAGGAAGGATTTGTCGTGCAGGTCGGCCTTGGTCTGGGCGATCACGGCTTCGCACTGGTCGAGCTGGGACAGCGCCAGGAAGATCGCGGTGAGATCGCCGAAGGCTTCGTGCAGGCCGCCGGTCTGGGGCGGGGCGTCGGCCTGCAGCCAGAGCGGCTTGATGCCGTCGAGCACCGCGTGGGCGGTCTCGTGCGACACGATGTCGAACGAGCGGCAGGTGAAGACCCGCTCGGTCGCGCCGTTGGGAACGAAGTCGCCGAACTTGAGGGCGGCCTGGCTGCGGCTGTAGAAGGCGTTCATGACGTTCGGCAGGCCATGCGGGAAGACCAGCAGCGGCCGCGTATCGGTGCTGCTGTTCCATTGCCAGGGCAGCGGCATGGCGCCGCCGGCGGCGGCCAGGGCGCGCTGGTACATGGTGAGCGTCTGGCGCACCACGACGAAGGTATGGACGGCGTCGAACTGCGGCGTGTCGGGCTGGGTGACGAAGTCGCCGAAGGCGTTCGGTTCGACCGCGGCGATGCCCGGCTCGCCGGGGGCGATGCGGGCGTCGCGCGGACCGGCCAGCACCACGCCGGGCAGGAAGGCCTTGCGGGTGCCGATTTCGCTGACCGAAGGATCTTGCTTCCACATGAGGACGCGGGCGCCGATGGCGTGCGGCGGCGGCTCGGTGGCCGGGGGCGCGCCCGGATCGGGGACGTCGGGTTCTTCGAGCAGGCGCGCGGCGCGGTGCTGCTGGCGGTAGGGCGCGCTCGGGGTGGGCACGAAGCGCACCGGGGGCTGCGCGGCCTGCGGCGCATCGGGGTCGCCGGGCAACAGGCGGTTGGGCTGGACGACGGGGGTTTCCATATCGACTCCTCGCGTAATGACGGGCTTGCGCCTTCATCCTCGCGCTCCCTGCTGGGCACGCTTTGATACTCATCAATTGAGGGTGCGCGAGCGCCGTCTGTTGTAGCGAGCTCTGGCATAGCCCGGCCGCAACTGGCATCATGGCGGATTGTTTGCAATCGATTCAGGAAGGATCAGTCAGATGGCGGAAATCAGCATCGTCCAGCAGCACAGCCTGAGCCCGGACGCGGCGCGTTCGGCAGCCGAGCAGGTGGCGCAGCGTATCGCGGCCGAATACGGGCTGGAATGCAGGTGGGACGGCGATGTGCTGCGCTTCGAGCGCAGCGGCGTGGAGGGCATGTTGACCCTCGAAGACCAGCGCGCCGCGATGCGCATCCGCCTGGGCTTCTTCATGGGCGCGTTCGCGCCGGCCATCGAGGCCAAGGTGGCGGAAAAGATGCGCAAGACCTTCGCCGCCGCGGCATGACCGGGATGGCGGGCCGGGCATGGACGCCGGCCCGGTGGGCGATCAGCCCTTCAGCTCTTCGATCAGGTCGACGTACTGCTGCTGGGCTTCCTCTTGCGAGGTGCCCTTGAGGCCGGCCCAGGCGTCGTACTTGGCGCGCGCCACGAAATCGGTCATGCCCGGACGCTCGCCGGTCACGTCGCCGCTCGAGCCCTGCTTGAACAGCGCGTAAATCTTCAGCAAGGTCATGTTGTCGGGACGCTCCGACAGGTTCTTCGAATCGGCCTGGGCCTGGTTGAACTGTTCCTGCAAGCTCATGGAAACTCCTGTGATGGTTGAGTGCGGTATTGTCGCTTGGACAATTCGGCAGGCATCTTAGCGCAGGAGGAGGGCGGGCACGGGAATTCGGGCCGCATTTTAGAAGGGAAGTTCAAAAGCTGCCGTCAAGACGGCGGCACCATGCGCCGCCGCAGGACGGCGCACGGTAAAACGCGCTTAGACGGCCAGCAGGTCGACGTCGAAGATCAGGGTCGCGTTCGGCGGGATCACGCCGCCGGCGCCGCGTGCGCCGTAGCCCAGGCTGGCCGGGATGGTCAGGCGGCGCGAACCGCCGACCTTCATGCCCTGCACGCCTTCGTCCCAGCCGCGGATCACGTGGCCGGCGCCGAGCGCGAACTCGAACGGGTCGTTGCGGTCCTTGCTCGAGTCGAACTTGGCGCCCAGGCTGCCGTCGTCGTTGCGCAGCCAGCCGGTGTAGTGCACGGTGACGTGCTGGCCGGCCTTGGCCTCGGCGCCTTCGCCGGTGACGAGGTCTTCGTATTGGAGGCCGGAATCGGTGGTGATGGTGGACATGGTCTTCCTTGTTGTTCAGATTGAACGGCGATTGTAGTCCATGGGTCTCGAAAGTGCCATCCCGTAGAATGGCGGCATTGATCCTCGTCCCGACCTGCCATCAGGAGAAACCATGCTGCAAAGGAAAGCCCCATGAACGCCGTACTGACCGCTTGCCGGCGCGCCCTGGGCGCGCAGTTCAGCGGCCGCATGCTGCTGCTGTCGCTTGCGCCCCTGTTGCTGGCGCTCGTCCTGTGGGGTGTGGCGATGTGGCTGGGCCTGCAGCCGCTGCTCGACTGGCTGCACGGCATGTTCGCCGACTACGGCGGCTTCGAGACCAGCGGCAGCATGCTGGAAATGGTCGGCCTGGGCATGCTCAAGGTGATGGTGGTGCCGCTGATGGCGATCGTGCTGCTGCTGCCGCTCATGATCGGCTCGGCCCTGCTGTTCGTGGGCGTGGTGGCGATGCCGGCCATCGAAACCTATGTGGGCAGGCGCCAGTTTCCCCAACTCGCTAAAAAAGAGGGCGGCTCCTTCTTCGGCAGCGTGGCGATCAACCTGGGCAGCACCGCCGTGTTCGCCCTGCTGTGGCTGTTCACCCTGCCGCTGTACGCGGTGCCGCCGCTGGCCTGGCTGGTGCAGGCCAGCCTGTGGGCCTGGGTGACCTCGCGCGTGATGAGCTACGACGCGCTGGCCGCCCACGCCAGCCAGGCCGAACGCCTGGCCCTGATGCGCCGCCGCCGCTCGGCCCTGCTCGCCATCGGCTTCGTCACCGGGCTGGCCGGCGCGCTGCCGGGCATCGTCTGGATGGGAGGCGCGGTGCTGTCGATCGTGCTGTTCCCGATCCTGGCCCTGGTGTCGCTGTGGCTGTACGTCATGATTTTCCTGTTCGCCGGGCTATGGTTCCAGTACTACTGCCTGCAAGGGTTGGAAGAGCTGCGCGCGGAAGAGGCGACGCAGCCGGCGTGATCCGTCTTTCGATATGGATCAAACCTGGCTGTGCACCAAAGGCATTTCCAGCGCGTTAAATATTGGTAGCTAAAACGGCCCGGGGTGCTTGCCTGAATTGCACGCGGTAATAGCACTCAGCCAAGACCTCGTTGTTTTTTTGCGAAAATATTCCAGGCGCAGCAAATTTGTTAAACGGCGTCTCGCGTGGGACGTATTGATGTGGTGGAATATTGCCTACGGACGGTGCGATCTGGAGTGGGATTGCACCATCAGCGTGCGAACTAACAAAGACCACGACCACTCGAACGGACCAGCAGCACCACGGATGGCGAGCAGGTTGGCGGGGATTGCTAGCGTTTTGATTCAGACCGGTTAAGCCATCATGGAAAGTATTCGCCGTCTCGGACGGCCAAGCAATGTGTCCGGCAAACGTGCCGCCAACGAGCGCAGTGAGCCGACCTTCGAGCCGAGCTTCGGCGACGCGGTCGCGACCTCCGCGGCGCCAGCGAGCGCCAGCGCCGCGGGCGCCGCCGTGGAGAGCGCTCCTGCGCTCGCGGCCGGCGGCAACGACGTCCCCCTGTACGAAGCCTTCCCGCACCTGGCGGGCAATGGCGGCATTCCCGCCGGCCCGGCGGGCGAGCCCGGCGACGACGAGCCGGCCCCGCGCAAGCGCCGCTGGAAACTGTGGCTGCTGCTCGGCCTGCTGTTGCTGGTTGCCGTGTTGGCGGCCTGGGCGGTGCTGGAGACGCGCAGCTCGCGCCTGCAGGCGAAGATCTTCGCCGACATGGCCAGCGAACTCACGTTCCGCATGGAAAACGGTCCCAGCGATGCGATCCGCTTCCCGGCCGCCAGTCCGTACGACACCCGGCTGGGCTACGCCGGCCTGCCGCGCTACCTCGAGCGGCTGCAGACGCGCGACTACGCAATCGCAGCCCAGGCGCGCATCTCGCCGCAGATGGTCAAGATGGCCGACCTGGGCCTGTACGCGACTTACCACGAGAAAACCAAGGTCGGCCTCGAGATCCTCGATTGCCGCTCGCAGCCGATCTATACCTCGCGCTTCCCCGAGCGCTTCTACCACGAATTCAGCGCCGCGCCGCCGCTGCTGGTGCAAAGCCTGCTGTTCATCGAAAACCGCGAACTGCTCGACGCCAGCCATCCGCGCCGCAACCCGGCGGTCGAATGGGACCGCTTCTCGAAGGCCGTGTTCGACAAGACCCTGTCCAGCGTCGGCCTGGGCGGCGGCGGCCGCGTGGCCGGCGGCAGCACGCTGGCGACCCAGATCGAGAAATACCGCCATTCGCCCGAAGGCCGCACCAGCTCGACCACCGACAAGATCATCCAGATGGCCTCGGCCACCCTGCGCGCCTACCAGGACGGCGAAGACACCACCGGTTCGCGCCGCCAGATCGTGCTCGACTACCTGAACACGGTGCCGCTGTCGGCCAAGTCCGGCTATGGCGAAGTGAACGGCATCGGCGACGGCCTGTGGGTCTGGTATGGCCGCGACTTCGACAAGGTGAACGCCATGCTCAAGGGCCCGATGACGAGCCCGGACGCCGTGCTGGCCTACAAGGAAGCGCTGTCCCTGATGATCGCCCAGCGCCGTCCGGCCTATTACCTGGGCGCCGGCGAGCCCGACCTCGAAGTGCTGACCGACAGCCACCTGCGCGTGCTGGCCCAGGCCGGCGTGATCTCGCCGCAGCTGCGCGACGCCGCCCTGAGCGTCAAGCTGCAGCCGGCGCTGCACAGCGGCGTGGCGCCGCCGCCGGCCGACGCCTTCGTGTCGCGCAAGGCGGCCAACGCGGTGCGCAACCACCTCGGCTACCTGATCGGCGACACGCGCCTGTACAACGTCGACCGCCTCGACCTGTCGGTGGTCTCGACCCTGGACGGCAATGCCCAGCAGGCGGTGACGGCGGCCCTGCGCCAGCTGTCCGACGCCGAGCACGCCAAAGCGGCCGGCCTGACCGGCAAGGGCCTGCTCGGCAACGGCGACCCGGCCCAGGTGGTGTACAGCTTCACCCTGATGGAGCGGGGCGAGCACGTCAACTACCTGCGGGTCCAGACCGACAACTACGACCAGCCGCTCGACATCAACGAGGGCGCCAAGCTCGACCTCGGTTCGACCGCCAAGCTGCGCACGCTGGTGACCTATCTCGACATCGTCGACCAGTTGCACAAGCGCTTCGAGCCGCTCGACAAGATCGGCTTGCATGGCGTCGAGATCGATCCGAAGGACCGCCTGTCGCAATGGGCGCTGGAATACTTCCAGACCCTGCCGGAAGGCGCTGACCGCGGCCTGAAGCCCATGCTCGACGCGGCCATGGCGCGCCGCTATTCGGCCAGCCCCTACGAGCGCTTCATGACCGGCGGCGGCCTGCACACCTTCGGCAACTTCAGCAAGCTCGACGACAGCAAGATCATGGACGTGCACCAGGCCCTGCGCCAGTCCACGAACCTGGTGTTCGTGCGCATGATGCGCGACGTGGTGCGCTTCTACATGTTCCAGCTGCCGGGCTCGTCGGCCCAGCTGCTGGCCGACGCCAACGATCCGCGCCGCGCCGCCTACCTGGCGCGCTTTGCTGACAACGAAGGCAAGGACTTCCTGGCCAAGTTCTGGAATAAATACAAGGGCAAGACCCCGGCGGAGATCGAAGCGCTGCTGTTCTCCGGCGTGCGTCCGCTGGCCTCGAAGCTGGCCGCGGCCCACCGCACGGTGGCGCCGAACGCCACGCTGGACCAGTTCGGCGCCTTCATCAATGCGACCCTGCCGTCCGCCAACGAGGTCGATCCGGAACGCATCCCGAAGATGTACGAGATGTACGATCCGCGCAATATGTCGCTGGCCGACCGCGGCTACGTGGCCTCGGTGCACCCGCTCGAACTGTGGCTGGTGAGCTATCTGCGCACCCATCCCAAGGCCACCTGGTCCGAGGTCACGGCGGCCAGCGTCAAGGAGCGCCAGGAAGTCTACCAGTGGCTGTTCAAGACCAGCCGCAAGAACGCCCAGGACAAGCGCATCGCCGGCCTGCTCGAGGTCGAGGCCTTCCTCAAGATCCACGCCCAGTGGAAGAAGATGGGCTATCCCTTCGATTCGCTGGTGCCGTCGTACGCGACCACGCTGGGCGCCTCGGCCGACCGTCCGGCCTCGCTGGCCGAGCTGATGGGCATCATCGTCAACGGCGGCGTGCGCAAACCCACCGAGCGCATCGATTCGCTGCACTTCGCCAAGGACACGCCGTACGAGACCCTGGTCAAGCGCAACAAGGGGGGCGGCAAGGAACAGGTGCTGGCGCCGGAAGTCGCGCGCACCGTGGCCGACGCCATCCAGGGCGTGGTCTCGGACGGCACCGCCAAGCGCGTCAAGACCGCCTTCGTGCAGGCCGACGGCAGCATCATCGCGCTGGGTGGCAAGACCGGCACCGGCGACCAGCGCTTCGACGTGTATGCGCGCGGCGGCCGCCTGATCGAATCGCGCTACGTGAACCGTTCGGCGACCTTCGTCTTCAACATCGGCGAACGTTTCTACGGCAGCATGACGGCCTATGTGCACGGCCCGCAGTCGGAACACTACGACTTCACCAGCGCGCTGCCGGTGCAGCTGCTGGTGACGCTGGCGCCGAGCCTGATGCCGATGATCGAGCCTTCGGCCGCGCCCGCGGCTCCTGGCGCGACCCCTGCGGCGGCGGCCCAGCGCCAGTGCGTGCGTTGAAGCCAGGCCAGGGCGCAACCGGCGGCGCGCAGGTGAAAGGCCTGCGCGCGCGCCTGCAGAATTTCAGCATCGTCTCGCTGCGCGATCTGGTCGTGGCGTCCGGCCCGACCATCCTGCTGGTCGGCGCGGCGCTGCTGCTGGCCTACTGGTGGGTCGACCCGGCGCCGCCGCGCAGCCTGCGCCTGGCCACCGGCCAGGAAAACTCCGCCTACGAAACCTTCGGCAAGCAGTATGCCGCGGTGCTCGCGCGCGACGAGATCAAGGTGACGCTGGCGCCGACGCTCGGCTCGCGCGACAACCTGCAGCGCCTGCTGGCGGGCGAGGCCGACGTCGCCTTCGTGCAGAGCGGCTCGACCGACGGCGACACGATGAACGCCGATGCCGAGGGCAGCGCCGAGCGCCGCGACCTGGTGTCGCTGGGCAGCCTGTTCACCGAGCCGGTGTGGCTGTTCCTGCGCGCGGAAGCCAATATCACGAAGCTGACCGACCTGCGCGGCAAGCGCATCAACCTGGGGCCGGAGGGCACCGGCGTGCCGCGCCTGCTGCGCCAGGTGCTCGACGCCAACGGCATCGCGCCGCAAGACCTGCGCATCGGCGACCTGGCCGATACGCCAGCCACGGTGGAGCTGCTGGCCGGCCGCATCGACGGCCTGGTGTTTTCCTCGGCGCCGGAAGCGCCGCTGATCCAGATGCTGCTGCAGACGCCCGGCATCAAGCTGTTCGACTTCGCCCAGGCCGAGGCGTATACGCGGCGCCTGCCGTTCCTGACCCATGTGGTGCTGCCGCGCGGGATCGTCGACCTGGGCCGCAACATCCCGGCCCAGGATTACCACCTGATCGCGCCGACCGCGACCCTGGTGGCGCGCGAGGAAATCCATCCGGCCCTGGTGGGCCTGCTGGTCAAGGCCGCCACCGAGATCCACGGCGGGGCCGGCTGGTTCCAGCAGCAGGGCCAGTTCCCGTCGCCGAAGTACACCGAGATCCCGGTGGCGGCGGAAGCCGCGCGCTACTACCGCGACGGTCCGCCCTTCATGCAGCGCTACCTGAGCTTCTGGCTGGCCAACCTGGCCGAACGCCTGTGGGTGGTGGTGGTGGCGCTGACCGCCTTGTTGATCCCGCTGTCGAAGATCGTGCCGCCGATCTACGTGTGGCGCGTGCGCTCGCGCGTCTATCGCTGGTACGGCGAACTGCGCGCGATCGAGCAGGCGTTCGAGGACAGCGGCGCGGCGCCGGACGACAAGGTGCGCAACGATTTGCAACGGCGCCTGGACAGCCTCGAAGACCGCGTCAACCACATCTCGGTGCCGCTGGCCTATGCGGACGAGCTGTACCGGCTGCGCAGCCATATCCACCTGGTGCGCGAGCGCGTGCGCGGCTGGCAGCAGGAGGGCACGGCCAGCGACGCGAGCCACGATGCGACGCCGGGCCATCCGGTGCGCGGCAGCGCCTGATTTTTCCTTTTTCGATTGCGATCCCATGTGCGACTCCGCCCAACCCGCGATCGACCGCCTGGACCGCCTGCGCAAGCCGCTGGTGGCGCGCCAGGCCGAGATCGACAATACGGGCACCAGCACCACCAACATGGCGCGCGCGCTGGCCTCGCACGCGGAGCGCACGATCGACCTGGGCGACGCGATCCTGGACGAGATGACGGCGCGCGCCGGGGCCGGCGCGACGGTGGCCGCCGAGGATGCCGGGCTGCATGCGCGGCTGGCCCATATCGCCTGCTATCGAAAAGGTGCCTAAACGTGCGCACCGTTCTCTTCCTGCCCCGAGCCGTCCTGTTGACCGTGCTCGTACCTGACAGGCGTGACTTTCCCGCCTGCCGCTGGAACCGCTCCAGCGGCAGTGCCATACGTTGCCGCATGACTCGCCTCGGGTAGCGCCGTTCTCGCCACGAGGGCGCCGGTGGCGAGCCGTTGCAGATTGACCGCGGCGTTCACATCACGGTCGTGACGCGCGCCGCAGGCGCAAATCCAATTGCGCTCACCGAGTTTCAACCCGGTGTAATGCGCGCCGCATGTCGAACACAGTTTGCTGGACGGATACCAGCGATCCGCCAGCACCAATAACGTGTCGTAACGTTGCGCCTTGTACTGGAGCTGACGCCGGATCTCGTAAAATCCAACGTCGGCGATCGCACGCGCCAGCCGATGGTTGGCCAGCATGCCGCTCACGTTCAGGTCCTCGATCGCTATCGCTTGGTTTTCGCGGCACAGTCGAGTCGTGAGCTTATGGATGAAATCGGTGCGTACGTGCGTGATGTGCGCATGCAGGCGCGCCAGCGCATGCGCATCCTTTTGTCGGTTGCGCGACACCGGCAAACGTACCCCTTTCGGGATCGCGCCCGTGATCCCGGCACCGGCCTTCGCTGCTTTCAGCTTGCGTGCATGGCGCCGCGAGCGGATGCGCAGGCGCCGCTGGCTTGCACGTAGCGGCCGTGGGGCCGCGATCTTCTCGCCGCTGGACAGAACGGCCGCGGCGCTCACGCCAAGATCGACCCCAACCACGCCATCGCCCTGACGCTGCAGACGGGCCAGTTGCTCCGGTAGCTTGACCTGCACGGCCAGATACCAGTGGTCGGCTTCGCGCGACACGCAGGCGCCCATGATCTTGCCGGGGAGCCGTAGAACCTCGGTCAGCAAAACCTCGCCGATCTTTGGCAGCACGGCGCACTTGCCCTCAAAACGAATCTTGTCGTTGGCAATATAAAACGCGTCCCGGCAGCGACCTTTCCGTTTAAACGTCGGTGGATAGGCTTTCTTGCCGGCTTGCCGTTGCTCGACGTAGCGACGCCAAGCTCGCTGAAGATGCGCGAAAGGCTGTGCATGCGCATCGCGGTGGATTGTTCGCAACCACGGTTTGCCTTCGGCATCGAGCCAGTCCGGGTGGGCATACTTGATCCCATTGAACTGCTTCTTCAGTTTCATGGCATCCGGCCGCTGGCCCAGCGCGGTTTGCCGCTGCCACTCGGCCAGCGCCCAGTTCCAGACCTTGCGCGCCGTCCCTGCCGCACGTACGAAATAGTCGCGCTGCTCGGATGTGGCTTCAAGCCGGATGCGATGTGACAGCAACATTGCGCACATCCTTGTTCAATGCAACATCCAACTGGCGGCGATAGTTGCGCAGCCCATCTAAACGACTTGAAAAGCAATGCACGATGGTCATCATGTCTTGCACCATTTCCTGCTCGGGGGACAGGCGCTCCTGATTCAGTACGAGAAGCTCGCAGCCATGCACGTGCGCTATGTGTTCGAACCATTCGTACCCGAAGCGCGCCAGGCGATCCCGATGCGCCAGCACCAGGGTGCGGACCTCGCCTCGCCCGATCGCGTCGGTCAGCTCCAGCAAGCGCGGGCGCTTGAAATTGAGCCCGCCGCCGATCTCTTTGATGAACTCGACATTTGCCAGTCCACGGGCTGTGCAAAATTCTTCCAGAACCCGGCGCTGATTGCGTAAATCAGGCTTTTGCGCAGCGCTAGACACCCTACAGTAAGCGATGATCCGGTATGGCACCGGGCGTGACTGCAAGCCGATCCGCTCAGCAATCTGCGTTTCGCTATAGAGGCGCAGGCCGGTTGGGCTGCGCGCTAATGGAGAGAACGTGCCACAGCGATCCCAGCGTTGCAACGTCTTGGGTGTCACGCCAAGCCGGCGCGCTGCCGCGCCGGTCTTCAGCATCATTTCCATGGTGTTCTCGCATGTACGCTTACGTAGATTCAGACACCATTATTGTGACTAGAGTTCCGCTCCGTCACGCCGCAGATCCAGGAGTGGAACTCCAGCTCCATCACCGGTGTCTGATGCGCCGTCGACGACGGGCCCGCCCTGGCATGGGGCCAAGCGGCCGACGCGCTGCTGTACCAGGCCAAGGCGCAAGGCCGCGACCGCGTGGTCGCGTGCGAGTTGCGGCAGCCGGCCAGGAACTTGTCGGCATAGCCACGCCCGGGGCAAACGGATTACACTGGCGGCCCCGTGTACCGTCCCGAAGGAAGCCATGATCCGCCGTTCGTTCTCCGCCCTCGTCCTGGGTTGCCTGCTGGCCTGGCCGGCCGCCTCGCCCGTTCTTGCGGCCGGCATGGACGCCGCGCCGTCCGCGAGGGAGCGACCGGCGCGCGAAGCCTATACCAAGTATGAGTACCGGATACCGATGCGCGACGGCGTGCGCCTGTTCACGGCCGTGTACGTGCCGAAGGACGCTTCGCGCTCCTATCCCTTCCTGATGCAGCGCACGCCCTACAGCGCCGGCGTGCGCGCCGAAGGAGCGTTGCGCTACGGCGTGGACTGGATGCCGGAAACGCTCGGCCCCTCGCGCGAGTTCGAAGAGGCCGGCTACATCTTCGTGGTCCAGGACGTGCGCGGCCGCCACATGTCCGAGGGCGTGTGGCAGGAGATGACGCCGCACGGCAAGACGCAGCGCGCGAAAGGCGAGGGCGTCGAAGCCGAGGACATGCACGACACCGTCGCCTGGCTGTTGAAGAACGTCCCGAACAACAACGGCAAGGTCGGCATCTGGGGCATCAGCTATCCCGGCTTCTACGCCGCCGCCAGCGTGATCGATTCGCATCCGGCGATCAAGGCCGCCTCGCCGCAGGCGCCGATCGCCGACCTGTACATGGGCGACGATTCCTATCATGGCGGCGCGTTCAAGCTGGCCGCCAACTTCGACTTCTATTCGTCGTTCGTCGCGGCGCCGAATCCATCGCCCAAGCCGGCGTCGGGCGGCGGCTTCGACTACGACGAGGCCGACGGCTACGATTTCTTCCTCAAGCACCTGACCCTGGGGGCGATCGCGGGCACGATGAGCGAGCGCCAGCGCGCGCTGTTCATGCCGAACATCGAGCACGACACCTATGACGAATTCTGGCAGTCGCGCGCCATCGGCCCGCACATGAAGAACGTGAAGGCGGCGATGCTGACCGTGGGCGGCTGGTTCGATGCGGAGGATTTCCAGGGTCCGTTCACGATCCACGACGCGGTCAGGCGCCACAGTCCGGCCGCGGCGAACAAGCTGGTGGTGGGCCCATGGGTGCATGGCGGCTGGATGCGCGGCATTGGTGCGCGCCTCGGGCACGTGCGCTTCGACGCCAATACGAGCGACTACTTCCGGCGCCATATCCAGTTCCCGTTCTTCGAGCAGCACCTGAAAGGCGTCAAGCCGGCCACGGAGCTGGCGCCGTTCACCATGTTCGAGACCGGCACCAATGTCTGGCGCAATTACGACGCCTGGCCGCCGAAGCCGGCCCGGGCGCGCACCCTGTATTTCAACGCCAACGGCAGCCTGACCTGGCAGCAGCCGGTCGCCGGCGGCGCCGGCTACGATGAATACGTGGCCGATCCGAAGCGCCCGGTGCCCTACATCGGCTATCCGGCGCAGGGCGTGCCGCGTGAATACATGGTGTCCGACCAGCGCTTCGCCGCGACCCGTCCCGACGTGCTGGTGTACCAGAGCGAGGTGCTGGAACAAGACGTCACGGTGGCCGGCTCCGTCGTCCCGAAGCTGTTCGTCTCGACCACCGGCACGGACGCCGACTGGGTGGTCAAGCTGATCGACGTCTACCCGAGCGACTATCCGACGCCCCCTTCGCCGCGCGCGGGCAACGACGTCGCACCGCCGGCCATGAAGCTGGGCGGCTACCAGCAGCTGGTGCGCGGCAATCCGCTGCGCGGCAAGTTCCGCAACAGCTATGAGAAGCCGCAGCCCTTCGTGCCCGGCGAGGTGACAGCGATCGACTACGAGCTGGGGCAGGTGAACCACACCTTCCGCCGCGGCCATCGCATCATGGTGCAGGTGCAGAGTTCGTGGTTTCCGCTGATCGACCTGAATCCGCAGAGCTTCATGCGCATTCCCGACGCCAGGCCGGAGGATTTCAGGAAAGCGAGCCAGCGTGTGTATCGCACGCCGGGCAGCGCCTCTGGCCTCCAGCTGATGGTGATGCCTAACTGAACCGTTCGTTGCGACGGCGCGGCACGCCGCGCTCGTACCACGCCGGCGCGCCGGGAACGAGCGATGCGCGCACTTCGCGGCGCAGGGTGGTGGCGGGAATCGCGTCGGCCGCCAGCTGGCGCAGGCGTCGCACGTCGGCCTGCCGGCCGCGCGCCGCCAGCACGTCCAGGATGGCGTTCACGTCCTGCACATAGTTGTGGACCTCGGCCGGGATGCTGGGCGCGGCGGTGAAACGCTTGCGGCGCTCGCGGAAGGCGTCCATCAGGTAGTCGGCATGCTGGCGGATGTTCTCTTCGGGATTCGGCATCAGGCGTTCGGCCAGCTCGGCGTCGCCGGCGGCGATCACCTGCGGCAGCACGACCCGGATGCAGGAAGCGGCCAGCGCCGGCGCCACCTTTTCCAATTGCAGGAACAAGTCGCGCGTGCGCACCGGCTGGTCGCGCGCATGGTCGATCGAGAGGACGTCGAGCAGCTGGTCGCGGGCGCCCTGGCCGTTCAGCAGGGCAGTGGTATTGCGCTCGCGCACCGCTTCGAGCGCTGCGGCCGCGGGCGGATGGGCCTCGGCCAGCACCGCCCAGTCGGCCAGCGCGTAGGAGCGCCGCACGCCATACAACGAGGGATCCTGTTCCAGGGCGTGCTCGTGGAACCAGGCCAGCTCTTGCAGCGCCGCGTCATACTGCCCCTGGTCGGCCAGCTCGCGCGCCCTGACCAGGCGTTCCATGGCGTCGCTCATGCGCCCACCCACGGCAATCCCGCCTTGCACCAGCCGCCGACCGTCTTGCGATGGCCTTCGCCATCCTTGTCGCCCTCGAAGCCTTCGAGGATGTCGAAGGAGTTGGCGTAACCGAGTTCGGTCGCGACGCGGGCGCTGTGGCGCGAGCGCACGCCCGAGCGGCACAGGAACAGCAGGGTGTCGTCCTTGCTCGCGACTTTTTCGAGCTGGGCGCCGAAATCCGGGTTCGGCACGCCGCCCGGGTAGGTGGCCCATTGCACTGCCGCGTGCTGGGCGTCGGGGATGGCGACCCGGCCCACCCAGTCGCGTTCGGCATTGGTGCGCACATCCACCAGCTTGACCTTCGGGCTGCTCTTGAGCAGCTCGAACGCCTCCTGGGGCGTCACCGCACCGGCATAGGGCTGCCCTGCGCCGCGCTGGCGCGCTGCTTCGAGAATGTTTTCTTTAGTCATAATGTCCGTTCCGTTTTTGGGCATTCGCTCGCGCTGCACCACCATGGATCAGTGTATCCTGCTCTGAAATGGTGCGTCTGGCTACGATCGCACTCCATTGGTGCATTCGGCCTGTACTGTAAATCTTTCGACAAGCTTGCCGATCGACGCGATTTTATGGGTAAACTGGCCCGTCCCCCAAGAACGATTTGTGCATGCCCTCATGCAAATGAGATGGCGCGTGGGGTGTCACCAAGTTGGCATGCTTCGTGCTTCAACATGATGCAAGTTGTCGGTTCTCATGACTCGACTTCCTTTTTTCAATTAGGAGATTCCGAATGGCAAAGTCCGCCGCAGATGTAATGCAACTGGTCAAGGACAACGAAGTCAAATTCGTTGATTTACGCTTCGCCGATACCCGCGGCAAGGAACAACACGTCACGGTCCCGGTGTCGCACTTCGACCTGGACAAATTCGAATCCGGCCACGCCTTCGATGGCTCGTCGATCGCCGGCTGGAAAGGTATTGAAGCCTCGGACATGCTCCTGCTGCCGGACCCGAACACCGCCAACCTCGACCCGTTCATGGAAGAGACCACGCTGTTCATGCAGTGCGACGTCATCGAACCGTCGGACGGCAAGGGCTACGACCGCGATCCGCGCTCGATCGCCAAGCGCGCCGAGGCCTACCTGAAATCGTCGGGCATCGGCGACACCGCCTACTTCGGCCCGGAACCTGAATTCTTCATCTTCGACTCGGTCCGCTGGAAGATCGACATGTCGGGCTGCTTCGTCAAGATCGACTCGGAAGAAGCCTCGTGGTCGACCGACAAGGAGTTCGAAGGCGGCAACAGCGGCCACCGTCCGACCGTCAAGGGCGGCTACTTCCCGGTCCCACCGGTCGATTCGTTCCAGGACATGCGTTCGGAAATGTCGCTGATCCTCGAATCGATGGGCATCCCGGTCGAAGTGCACCACCACGAAGTGGCCGGCGCCGGCCAGAATGAGCTGGGCACCAAGTTCTCGACCCTGGTCGAGCGCGCCGACTGGACCCAGAACCTGAAATACGTCATCTGGAACGTCGCCCACAGCTACGGCAAGACCGCGACCTTCATGCCGAAGCCGATCAACGGCGACAACGGCTCGGGCATGCACGTGCACCAGTCGATCTGGAAAGACGGCAAGAACCTGTTCGCAGGCGACGGCTATGCCGGCCTGTCGGAAACCGCGCTGTTCTACATCGGCGGCATCATCAAGCACGCACGCGCGCTGAACGCGATCACCAACCCGGGCACCAACTCGTACAAGCGCCTGGTGCCTGGCTACGAAGCCCCGGTCAAGCTGGCCTACTCGGCCCGCAACCGTTCGGCATCGATCCGCATCCCGCACGTGGCGAACCCGAAAGGCCGCCGCATCGAGACCCGCTTCCCGGATCCGCTGGCCAACGTCTACCTGTGCTTCGCCGCGCTGCTGATGGCGGGCCTGGACGGCATCCAGAACAAGATCCACCCGGGCGAAGCCGCGACCAAGGACCTGTACCACCTGCCGCCGGAAGAAGACAAGCTGATCCCGACCGTGTGCGCCTCGCTGGAAGAAGCGCTGGAAGCCCTGGACAAGGACCGCGAGTTCCTGACCCGCGGCGGCGTGTTCAGCGACAGCATGATCGATGCCTACATCGAGCTGAAGATGAACGAAGTGCAGCGTCTGCGCATGACCCCGCACCCGGCCGAATTCGACATGTACTACTCGTCGTAATCGGTTAGCAATACTGTTGTGCCTGCGCATCGCCATGCTCCACGGCGATGCCATGAAACGCGGGGAAAGCGATGGCTTTCCCCGCGTTTTTTGTTGCTTCGGGTATAGTCGGGCGCGACTACAATGCATCTTCCCGCCGATGCAAGCTACCGAGTGATAGGAATGACAAACATCGTTTTTCACGGCGCCGTGGCCATGTTCGCCCTGCTGTTCTGCGCCTCGGCCCAAGCCCAGATCTACCGCTGTCTCGATGCCAACGGCCGCCCGCTGTACACCGACACCAAGGTCGGCAAGTGCCAGCTGATCGACACCGGCTACAGTTCGCCGCCGGCCGCGTCGAAGCCGATCCCGGCCCCGCGCTCATCGAGCGCCTCGGGCGGATCGGGTTCGGCAAGCGCGCCGAGCCCGGCCGCCGCCAGCACCCCGTCGGGCTTCCCGCGCGTGGACAACGTGGTGCAGCGCGCGCGCGACGACGAGCGGCGCGAGATCCTGGGCGACGAGCTGCGCATCGAGGAACGCAAGCTGGCGGACCTCAGGAAGGAATTCAATAACGGCGAGCCCGAGCGCCAGGGTAACGAGCGTAATTACGCCAAGTACCAGGAGCGGGTGGCGTCGATGCGCGACGAGATCAACCGGACCGAACGCAATATCGAGGCGCTGCGGCGCGAGATCGGCAATATCAGATGACCCTGCCACCTTTGAAGGACACTCCCGCTTTTGACGCGGGCGATCCGGCGCGCTACGCCGGCCTCGACCTGCTGGCCTCGGCCGTGCTGCTGACCGGCGCCGATGGCGAGGTGCTGTATGCGAACGCCGCCGCCGAGAACCTGATGGAGCTGTCGCTCAAGTCGCTGCAGCGCCATCGCCTGCCCGAGCTGTTCCAGAACGGCGCCGAGCTGGCGGCCCTGATCGGCCAGGCGCTGGCCCACCAGTACGCCGACCTGCGCCAGGACCTGACCCTGCAGCGCAATAACCGCGAGCCGCTGCACGTGAACAGCATCGTCAGCGCGCTGGGCGACGGCACCCTCCTGATCGAGCTGCGCGAGAACGTGCAGCAGCTGAAGCTCGACCGCGAGGAGCGCATCCTCGACCAGAGCCAGGCCAACAAGGAACTCATCCGCAACCTGGCGCACGAGATCAAGAACCCGCTGGGCGGCATCCGCGGCGCGGCCCAGCTGCTGGAGCTCGAGCTGCCGCCGCACCACCTGCTCGAGCTGCAGGAATACACGCAGGTGATCATCAAGGAAGCCGACCGCCTGCAGACCCTGGTCGACCGCCTGCTGGCGCCGCACAGGAAACCTCACATCGTCGGGGACGTCAATATCCATGAGGTGTGCGAGCGGGTGCGCAGCCTGATCCTGGCCGAATTCCCGCAAGGCTTGAGCATCAAGCGCGACTACGATGCCTCGATTCCGGAGTTTCGCGGCGATTTCGAGCAGCTGATCCAGGTGGTGCTGAACATCGCCCACAACGCCGCCCAGGCGCTCGCCGGCCGCATCGCCGGGGGCGATGCCGAGATCGTTTTGCGCACCCGCGTGGCGCGCCAGGTCACCCTGGCCAAGGTTCGTTACGGGCTGGCATTAGACTTGCATATCATCGACAATGGACCGGGCATCGCGCCCGATATCCGCGACCGCATTTTCTATCCGCTCGTATCCGGGCGCGACGGCGGGAGCGGCCTCGGGCTGACGCTGGCGCAAACCTTCGTGCAGCAGCACCTGGGGGTGATCGAGTGCGAAAGCCGGCCTGGACTGACGGATTTCCGTATCCTGCTGCCCCTGCCATAAGCGCGGGCAGCGAGAAGCGCCGACCAGTCCTTTATTGAATCCATGTTGCGGGAAGCACGAATACATGAAACCAATCTGGATTGTCGACGACGACGCATCGATTCGCTGGGTGCTCGAAAAAGCCCTGGCGCGCGAAAGCCTGGAGACCCGCAGCTTCGCCAACGCGCGCGAGGCCCTGACCGCCTTTGAAACCGATACCCCGCAGGTGCTGGTATCGGACATCCGAATGCCGGGCGAATCCGGCATCGACCTGCTGCAGGCCGTCAAGGCCCGCCATCCCGGCCTGCCGGTCATCATCATCACCGCCTTTTCGGACCTCGATTCGGCGGTGTCCTCGTTCCAGGGCGGCGCCTTCGACTACCTGGCCAAGCCGTTCGACATCGACAAGGCGGTGGCGCTGATTCGGCGCGCGCTGGAAGAAAGCCTGCGCGAAGCCAGCGTCGAGGCGCTGCCCGCCGAGACGCCCGAGATCCTGGGCCATGCTCCGGCGATGCAGGAGGTGTTCCGCGCCATCGGCCGCCTGTCGCAATCGAACGTGACGGTGCTGATCACGGGCGAATCGGGCACCGGCAAGGAGCTCGTGGCGCGCGCGCTGCACAAGCACAGCCCGCGCGCGCAACAGCCCTTCATCGCCCTGAACACCGCGGCGATCCCGAAGGACTTGCTGGAATCGGAACTGTTCGGCCACGAGCGCGGCGCCTTCACCGGCGCCCAGGCCATGCGGCGTGGCCGTTTCGAGCAGGCCGAGGATGGCACCTTGTTCCTGGACGAGATCGGCGACATGCCGTTCGACCTGCAGACGCGCCTTTTGCGTGTGCTGTCCGACGGCCACTTCTACCGCGTCGGCGGCCACCAGCCGGTGAAGGCCAATGTGCGCGTGATCGCCGCCACCCACCAGAACCTCGAGCAGCGCGTGCGCGACGGGTTGTTCCGCGAAGACCTGTACCACCGCCTGAACGTGATCCGCCTGCGCCTGCCGTCCCTGCGCGAGCGCAGCGACGACATCCCGATCCTCACGCGCCACTTCCTGGTGCAGAGCGCACACCAATTGGGCGTCGAACCGAAGCGCATGAGCGAGCAGGCGATGCGCTTCCTGACCGGGCTCGAATTGCCGGGCAATGTGCGCCAGCTGGAAAACCTGTGCAACTGGATCACCGTGATGGCGCCCGGCCAGACCGTCGAGATCAAGGACTTGCCGCGCGACCTGACCCAGGGCCAGGCCGGCGCCGGCGCCAATCCGGTGCCGCTGGCCGACGGCGTGGTGGGGGCGGGCGCGCTGCCCGTGGCCGGCGCCGGCGGCATCGTCATGCAGGTCGCGGCGCAGGCGCCGGCCTCGCCCGACGGCTGGATCGACCTGCTCGAACTGCAGGCCGCCGGCATGCTCAGCGCGGGGCAGATGGACGTGATGGACATCCTGGGGCGCCAGTTCGAATCGGCCCTGATCAGGACAGCCCTCAAGCATACGCACGGACGCAAGAACGACGCCGCAATGCGGCTCGGGATCGGGCGCAACACCATCACGCGCAAGATCGTGGAACTGGGGATCGACGGCGCGCGCGAGGAATAGGCTCGTAGTAAAGCCTCGTAGTAAAGCCTGATGGTGAAAAGTGTGGCGGGTGGTGTAAGCTCCTGCATCGCCCGCTCTACCTTTTCACCTCATTTTCACCTCATGCTGATCAACTGCGTCGCCTACCAGGAAGGCAAGAAACTGTGCGATATCCCGGTCGAGGATATCAGCGAATACCTGAAACAGGACGACACCTTCGTCTGGGTCGCCCTGCGCGACCCGGCGCCCGCCGACATCACCCTGATGCAGGAAGAATTCGGGCTGCACGAACTGGCGGTCGAAGACGCCCTGCGCGGCCACCAGCGTCCCAAGCTCGAGGAATACGGCGACTCGTTGTTCGTCGTGGTCCAGATCGTGGAGCTGGCGGACGATGAACTGAACGTCGGCCAGCTGGCCGTGTTCGCGGGCGAGAACTACGTGCTGTCAGTGCGGCGCGACGCCAGCCAGGGCTTCCTGGGCGTGCGCGCGCGCGCCGAGCGCGAGCCGCATCAACTCAGGAAGGGCGCCGGCTTCGTGCTGTATGCGCTGGTCGACGCCGTGGTCGACCGCTACTTCCCGGTGGTCGACATGCTCGAATCCGAGCTCGAATCGATCGAGGACCACATCTTCGGCATGCAGGGCAAGCAGCGCGCCAACGTCGAGCGCCTGTATGAGCTCAAGCGCAAGGCGCAGACCCTGCGTCACGCCGTGGTGCCGCTGATGGACGCCGTCGGCCGCCTGTACGGCGGCCGGGTGCCGGGCGTGGTGCTCGAGACCCAGGATTACTTCCGCGACGTGCACGACCACCTGTACCGCATCGCCGGCCGCCTGGACGCGGTGCGCGACACCATCAACACCGCGATCCAGGTGACCCTGTCGATGGTGGCGATCGAGGAGAACGAAGTCAGCAAGAAGCTGGCCTCGTACGCCGCGATCTTCGCCGTGTTCACGGCCTTCGCCGGGGTGTGGGGGATGAACTTCGAGTTCATGCCGGAGCTGAAGTGGAAGTGGGGCTATCCGCTGGCGCTTCTCACCATGGTGGGCGTGTGCGCCTACCTGTACCGGCGGTTCAAGAAGGCCGGCTGGTTGTGATCAGCGCCGGTCGGCGGTCGCCGCCGCCCCGGCGCAGGCCAGCGTCACCAGCGCGATCGCCAGCCATTGCAGCGTCGTGAGCCGCTCGCCCAGCAGCAGGAAGCCCGCCAGCGCCGCCACTGCGGGACCGGCGCTGACCAGGATCCCGAACACGCGCCGCGGCAGGCGCTTGAGCGCCTTCATCTCGAGCGTATAGGGCAGGGCGGACGACAGCAGCGCCACCGCCAGGCCGCCGCCCAGCACCGCGGGCGCCAGCAGGTCGCCGCCGGCGTGGGTGACGCCGAACGGCACCACGAACACGCAGGCCGCCAGCAGCCCCCAGGACACGGCCTGGCCGCCGTCCAGCATTGATACCCGCTTGCCGAACACGATGTACATCGCCCAGCAGAACGCCGCGGCCAGCGCGTAAGCGATGCCGATCGGGTCCAGCGGGGCGCTGCCGGCCGCCGTCGGCAGCAACAGCCATAATCCCGCGCCGGCGAGGATCACCCACAGGAAGTCGCGCGCATGGCGCGAGGACAGGATCACCACCGCCAGCGGCCCGGTGACTTCGATCGCGACCGCGATGCCGAGCGGGATGCGTTCGAACGAGCGGTAGATGAACAGGTTCATTGCCCCCAGCATCACGCCGTAGATGACGAGATTGGGCACGTCGGCGCGGCGCAGCTTGAAACGCCACGGCCGCACGATGGCGAGCAGGATCAGGGCCGACAGGCCGACCCGCAGCGCCACCACGCCGGCGCTGCCGACCGCCGGAAACAGGCCCTTGGCCCAGGCGGCGCCGGCATTGATCGACACCAGCGAACCCAGGATCGCCAGCGCGGGCGCGGCCACGCCCTGGGCTCTGGTGGCGGCGTGCGCGTTCACCTGATCATTCACTTGGCCGCCATCGCCCTGGCCACCGCCTCGGCCACGCGGATGCCGTCCACCGCGGCCGACATGATGCCGCCCGCGTAGCCGGCGCCTTCGCCGGCCGGGAACAGGCCGCGCGTGTTCAGGCTTTGCAGGTCGTCGTTATTGCGCTTGATGCGGATCGGCGACGAGGTGCGGGTCTCGACGCCGGTGAGCACCGCGTCTTCCTTGTAGTAGCCCTTGATCTGCTTGTCGAAGGCGACGAAGGCTTCGCGCAGCGCCGTGATCGCGTAGTCCGGCAGCGAGGTCGCCAGGTCGGTCAGGTGCACGGCCGGGCGGAACGACGGCGTCACCGATCCGAATTCGGTCGAGGGCCTGCCTTTGACGAAGTCGCCCATCAGCTGGCCCGGCGCGTCGTAGGTGCCGCCGCCCAGCACGAAGGCGCGCGATTCGAGCTCGCGCTGGAAATCGATCCCGGCCAGCGGGTGGCCGGGATAGTCGTCGGGCGTGATGCCGACCACGATCGCGCTGTTGGCGTTGCGCTCGGCGCGCGAGTACTGGCTCATGCCGTTGGTGACGACGCGGCCTTCCTCGCTCGACGCGGCGACCACGGTGCCGCCCGGGCACATGCAGAAGCTGTAGACCGAGCGGCCGTTGGAGGCGTGGTGCACGATCTTGTAGTCGGCCGCGCCGAGCAGCTTGTTGCCGGCGTTCGGGCCGAAGCGGCAGACGTCGATCAGCGACTGCGGGTGCTCGACCCGGAAGCCGATCGAGAACGGCTTGGCTTCGATGTAGACGCCGCGGTCGTACAGCATCTGGAAGGTGTCGCGCGCGCTGTGGCCGATCGCCATCGTCAGGTGGCGGGTCGCGATCTCTTCGCCGCTGGCCAGGCGCACGCCGACCACCTGGCGCACGCCGCCGCTCTCTTCGACCAGCACGTCGTCCACGCGCGTCTCGAAACGGATCTCGCCGCCGAGCCGGATGATCTCGGCCCGCATCTGTTCGACCATCTTGACCAGGCGGAAGGTGCCGATGTGCGGCTTGCTGACGTACATGATCTCTTCCGGTGCGCCGAAGCGCACGAACTCGGTGAGCACCTTGCGGCCGTGATGGTTGCTGTCCTTGATCTGGCTGTACAGCTTGCCGTCCGAGAAGGTGCCGGCGCCGCCTTCGCCGAACTGCACGTTCGACTCGGTATTGAGCTTGCGCTTGCGCCAGAAGCCGAAAGTGTCCACGGTGCGCTCGCGCACGATCTTGCCGCGCTCGAGGATGATCGGATTCAGGCCCATCTGGGCCAGGACCAGCGCCACGAACAGGCCGCAGGGGCCGGTGCCGACCACGACCGGACGCGGGGTGCCAGGGGCCGGCTTGCCCACCTGGACGAACTTGTATTCCACGTCGGGCGAGGGCATCACGTGCTGGTCGTGCTTGAGGCGCGCCAGCACCGCCGCTTCGCCGCGCACTTCGGCGTCGATCGAATAGATCAGCACGATGGCGGCCTTCTTGCGCGCATCGTAGCTGCGCTTGTAGACGCTGAAGTCGACCAGGTCGGCGTCCTGGATGCCGAGGCGGGCCAGGATGGCCTCGCGCAGGGCCGGCTCGGGGTGGTTCAGGGGGAGTTTGAGTTCGTTAATACGCAGCATGGGAAGGGTGGTTGCTGGTGAGGCAACAAATAGAAGGCGAACAAAAGCGTCATTTTACTTGGCGTCATGCAGCCCGTGTGGCGAAAGCGGCGGCCATGCATGGACGTCGCCCCGCACCTGGTTCCCGGCGCTACCCTGCATGCGACATTTGGTAATAGAGGAGTGTAAAGACAGGTTTTCTTTTCGACGCTTTATTACTAGAACAAATATCCTTATGCGCCAGAAGATAGTCTATAGACAACGAAAATTAGTTAAATATGACATGGTGCCGAATGATATTTGCACCGGATTGGCGCCTTGCAACGTAAATACGGCTATTTGTATGGTTAGACTCACTTTTGACAGAATATTGCGAGGTAGCGCCAGTTTGGTGCTTCGCATTGCCAAAATTGTGCGGCGCCGCACCAATCTGGCTGAATTTAATTTGCAGGTTTGGATTTCTCATAGGAGAGTGTTGTATATATGCATACCGCAAGAGTGTGTCATTGACACAATAACTTATGCCATGGTCTTATGAATCCAAGCAACTCTACAGCGTTATCAAGTAAATGAATATGCCGTCAGTTGCCACAAGAGAGGAAAAGTTACAAACGCAGTGACTTTAGGATTACAACTAAAAACCAACACCGGCCGCTTCACGAGGGTGGCCGACAAGAGGACAGGAAATCGCATGTTGAAAAAAACCGTATTGGTCCACGCACTGAGCATCGCCTTCGGCGGCGCCGCACTGGGCCTGGCCGTGATGTCGCCGGCAATGGCGCAGTCGAATGCTTCCGGTAGCGTGTTCGGTACCGTCGCCCCGGGCAGCAATGTCCAGATCCTGATCGAGAACCCGGACATCGGCATCCGCCGCACTTTGACCCCGGACGCGCAGGGCCGTTTCGTGGCCAGCTCGCTGCCGAGCGGCGTGTACCGCGTGACGCAGCTGCGCGACGGCGCCAACGTGGCGACGGTCGAAGTCGAAACCGGCATCGGCCGCAACGGCGAGGCGATCTTTGCCGGCGCCCCGGCCGCCGACGGCACCCAGGTCGTGCAGGTGAGCGCCCGCCGCGCCACCATCGACACCAGCAGCGCCGGCAGCAGCGCCACCTTCAACGCCCGCGAACTGGCCTCGCTGCCGATCGGCCGCAACATCGAATCGATCATCCAGCTGGCCCCGAACACGACCACGGCCGATACCCGCTTCGCCGGCGGCGCTTCGTTCGGCGGCGGCGCGGCTTCCGAGAACTCGTACTACATCAACGGTTTCCCCGTCACCAATCCGCTGACCGGCCTGGGCGCGGCCCAGCTGCCTTTCGGCGCAATCGCCGAGGCGCAGGTGCTGACCGGCGGCTTCGGCGCCGAATTCGGCCGTTCGATCGGCGGCGTGGTCAACATCGTCACCAAGAGCGGCACCAATACCTGGGAAGCCGGCGGCCTGGTGACCTGGGAACCGAAATCGCTGCGTGCTACGCCGTACGACATCTACTATGGCAACACCGGCACCCCGAACAACGCCGCCACCGACGGCACCCTGCGCCTGGCGCGCGCCGAGAACACGGTCGACCGCAAGGTGTACGGCGCCTACGTCGGCGGCCCGATCATCAAGGACAAGCTGTTCTTCTTCGCCGCAGCCGAAAAGCACGATACCGAAGAGGGCCTGGTCAACGGCTTCCGCGTCGCCACCAACAACGCCTCGGTAGGCTGGCGCGACCGCGACACCAAGGTCGAACGCTATATGGCCAAGCTCGACTGGAACATCAGCGACAATCACCGCGTGGAATTCACCACGATGGGCGATACGCCCGAAGTGACCCGCGCGGATAGCGGCTTCGACTACGCGACCCGCACCCGCACCGGCGTCGTCAGCTCGACCCAGCGCCTGGTCAACGTCGACAACAACGGCGCCAAGCTCAACACGCTGCGTTACGTCGGCAACCTGACCGACGACCTGACCGTCACCGCACTGTACGGCCGCTCCAAGTCGACCCACGAGAACTACTTCACCGGCTATAACCCGGACCTGTTCCAGATCTCGTCGACGGTCGACGCGCGCGCGCCGGGCCTCTCCTACGCCAACCCGCAAAACATCAGCGGCAACATCCTGGCCCCGGGCTCGGAAGACATCGTCGACTCGGGCCGCTTCGACGTCGAATGGCGCCTGGGCCGCCACACCCTGCGCGGCGGCTTCGACCAGACCAAGGTCGAGTCGGTCGCGGCGGGCGAATTCATTGCCGGCGGCGGACGCTGGGATTACTTCCGCGCCACCAATCCGAACGCGCAGATCGAAGGTCCGAGCGGCGTGATGATTCCGTCGCCGGCCAGCACCGGCAGTCCGCTGGGCAGCCAGGGCTATTACGTGACCCGCAACCTGTTCTCGACCGTCACCAATTCGTTCGGCGAACAGAGCGCCTGGTATCTGGAAGACCGCTTCCAGGCAACCCCGAACCTGCTGCTGACCCTGGGCGTGCGTAACGAGTCGTTCAAGAACCAGAACGACACCAAGACCACCTTCCTGGAGATGAAGAACCAGATCCAGCCGCGCCTGGCCGCGGTATGGGACGTCAACGGCGACGCCAGCCT
This sequence comes from Massilia timonae CCUG 45783, assembly GCF_000315425.1. GTDB lineage: Bacteria > Pseudomonadota > Gammaproteobacteria > Burkholderiales > Burkholderiaceae_D > Telluria > Telluria timonae. The sequence goes on from NZ_JH992924.1 coordinate 515,696, forward strand.
GAAGGTATACGGCACCGTGGGCCGCTACTCGGTCCCGATCCCGACCCACATCTCGGTGCGCGGCGCCGGCCGTTCGACCTATACCGCCCAGTACTACACGTATACCGGCACCGACGCCAACGGCGCGCCGACCGGCCTGGTGCAGCTGAGCCAACCGCTGTCGAACAACAACGAATATGGCCAGGATAAGGTCGTCGAGACCCTGGCAGCGCGCGACATGGATCCGCAATACCAGGACGAGCTGACCTTCGGCTTCGAGAAGGCGTTCTCGCCGTCGCTGAACTTCGGCGCCAAGGCGATCTACCGCAAGATGCGCTCGACCATCGACGATTTCTGCGACGTGCGTCCGTTCGAACGCTTCGCCGAAGCCAATGGCATCGAAATCACCAATCCGCTGTGGGGCAACACCTGCCAGACCTTCAACCCGGGTGAAGACAACGAGTTCCTGGTCGACTTCTCGGGCGATACGTCGCGCCTGACCCAGGTGAACCTGACCGCGGCCGACCAGGGCTTCGACAAGCCGAAGCGTACCTACAAGTCGATCGAGACCTTCCTGGAGCACCCGTTCCGCAACGGCTGGTACGCCAAGGCCAGCTATACCTGGTCGAGCAACAAGGGCAATACCGAAGGCCAGGTGCGTTCGGATAACGGCCAGGCCGACGTTGCGGTCACCTCGTCGTGGGATTATCCGGAGCTGATGGAAGGCGCCTATGGCTACCTGCCGAACCACCGCAAGCACCAGCTCAAGGCCTTCGGCTTCTATGAAGTGACGCCGGAAGTCGTCGTCGGCGCCAACGTGCTGATCGCCTCGGGCCGTCCACGCAGCTGCATTGGCAGCGCCGCCAATCCGGGCGATTCGCCGAACTACGCGAACCAGACCTTCTACTGCGGCGGCCTGACCCGTTCGGAGAACGTGCTGACCCCGCGCGGCACGGTGGGCAACCTGCCGTGGGAACACCGCTACGACCTGAACGTGGCGTACAAGCCCAACTTCATCAAGGGCCTGCAGTTCCGCGTCGACGTGTTCAACGTGTTCAACAGCCAGGTCGTGCGCAACGTGACCGAGGCCTACAACAACGGCGCCAACGTCAGTGGCCTGTACCAGACTCCGCTGTCGCTGACCTCGCCGCGTTATGCACGCTTCTCGCTGATGTACGACCGCAAGTTCTGATCCTGAGCGGTGGCCGCAAGGCCGTCGCCAGCCGGACAGGCCGCTCTTCGGAGCGGCCTTTTTTTCGGCGCTGCCACCGTCCCCACTGTATTGCGCCGCACGGCCATCAGCGCGCACGCATTGGCATGCGGGATCGTTGCACCTCACTTTGCGCTGGATCAACAAACCCAGCGACCATTCTTGCAAATTCCATGGCCGACCGTACCGGATTCCGGTACTGCCGAGGAGTCGTCCTCTTCTTCGTACGGCGCTATAAGTAGAGCGAATATCCTTTCTTGTTTTCTGGTAACTGAAAGTTTACAAAATTATCCTTGCGTGACATCCGTCCGAACGTTCTGCGGCAGACATCCCGATTTTCTCGTGTCTGTATGGTGTACGTATCGATTTTGCCGATTGCGATACAAGATTTCGTTTGATGTGCAATTTGGTGCGACAACCAGCCAAATATGTGCATCCATGCCCGGTTTTGGCGACTTTTATTCGGTTTGCGTAATCGGTCATGGTTTGTCATAAACAGTGTTGTTTATATGCATACCAAAGGAAACTGTGTCATTGACACAAGAAGTTTCCTCATGGTTCTATCCAAAAGCGCCTTTTGGTCGAATTATCAGTTAAATGAATATTTCGTCAGTGGGCCCAAGAGAGGAAAGCAGCCAACGCTGCTGAGATCGTGATTCATACACAACCATCCGAGCCCGTTCCGCCAGAACAGCGAGGAATAAAACAGGAAATCACACATGTTCAAGAAAACCGTTCTAGTCCACGCCCTGACGCTGGCATTCGGCGGCGCCGTGCTGGCCATCGGCACGATGGCGCCGGCCATGGCGCAATCGAACGCCACGTCGGTCGTGTACGGCACCGTCGCCCCTGGCGCCGACGTGCGCGTCGTGCTGGAAAACCCGGCCACCGGCCTGCGCCGCACCGTGACGCCCGATGCGCAGGGCCGCTTCCAGGCCACCGCGCTGCCCACCGGTTCCTATACCGTGACCCAGTACCGGGGTGATGCCGTGGTAGGCACGACCAGGGTCGAAACCAGCATCGGCCAGAACGCCGAGGCAGTCTTCGCCGAGGCGGGCGTGCAGACGGTCGAAGTGACAGGCCAGCGCCGCAACATCGATGTCACCTCGACGTCGTCGGGCGCGACCTTCAGCGCACGCCAGCTGGCCGCGCTGCCGGTGACGCGCGACATCCAGGGCATCATCCAGCTGGCGCCGAACACTACCCGCGTGGACTCGCGCTTCGCCGGCGGCGCCTCGTTCGGCGGCGGGGCGGCGTCCGAAAACTCGTACTACATCAACGGTTTCCCGGTCACCAACCCGCTGACCGGCCTGGGCGCGTCGCAGCTGCCGTTCGGCGCGATCGCCGAAGCGCAGGTGCTGGTCGGCGGCTTCGGCGCCGAGTTCGGCCGGTCGATCGGTGGCGTCGTCAACGTCATCACCAAGAGCGGCACCAATACCTGGGAGGCGGGCGCCCAGGTCACGTTCGAGCCGAAGAGCTGGCGCGCCAGCGAGAACGACATCTATTACGCCAACACCGGCTACAACCCGCTCACCGACAACACGCTGCGCCTGGCCCAGCGCGAGAACACGCGCGAACAGAAGACCTACGGAGCCTATGTCGGCGGACCGATCATCAAGGACAAGCTGTTCGTGTACCTGGCCGGTGAGATGATCGAAAACGACCGCGGCTACGTCAACGGTTTTCGCACCGGCACCTCGAACGCCCAGAACGGCTGGCGCGACGACGAGCGCGAAATCGCTCGCTACATGGGCAAGATCGACTGGAACATCACCGATAACCACCGTCTCGAACTGACGGCGCTGGGCGACAACCCGAAGCGCACCTACGAGGACAGCGGCTACGACTACGCCACCCGCACCCGCAACGGCGTCGTCACCTCGACCGCCACCCGCCGCAACGTGGACGACAACGGCGGCCGCACAGCCATGCTGCGCTACATCGGCAACCTGACCGATGACCTGACCCTGACCGCGCTCTACGGCCGCAGCGAGCTGAAGCACGAGAACGCCTTCAGCAACTACCAGGCTGACATCTTCTCGACCACCTCGTCGCCGGAAAACCGCGCCCCGGGCTTCACCTACGCCAACCCGCAGGCGATTACCGGCAATATCCTGGCGCCGGACGCGAAGGACAAGGTCGATTCGGGGCGCCTGGACCTCGAGTACCGTATCGGCGACCATAACCTGCGCGCGGGTTACGACCGCACCGACGTCGAATCGCTCAATGCCGGCGTGTTCAAGGCCGGCGGCGGCACCTGGGCTTACTTCAGGACGGCCAACCCGAACCGGCCGATCGGCGTGAGCGGCGGCACGGTCCCGGCGACCGCCAGCGGCGGCGGACTGGGCACCCAGGGTTACTACGTGTCCAAGCGCCTGTTCTCGACGGTGACCGACTCGTACGCCGAACAGAGCGCCTTCTATGTCGAGGACCGCTGGCAAGCCACCAAGAACCTGCTGCTGACCATCGGCGTGCGCAGCGAATCGTTCAAGAACCAGAACGAATCGAAGGTCACCTTCCTCGATATGGACAACCAGATCCAGCCGCGCCTGGCGGCGGCCTGGGACGTCAACGGCGATGGTCAGACCAAGCTGTTCGCCACGCTCGGCCGCTACTCGGTGCCGATCCCGACCCATATCTCGGTGCGCGGCGCCGGCCGCTCGACCTACACCGACCAGTATTTCACCTATACCGGCGTCGACGCCAACGGCGCCCCGACCGGACTGGTGCAGCTGACGGAGCCGCTGTCGGGCAATAACGAGTTCGGCCAGGATAAAGTCATCGCGACCCTCGCGGCCCTCGACATGAAGCCGGCCTACCAGGACGAGGTCACCATCGGGCTCGAGCGCGCCATCACGCCGCGCCTGACCTTCGGCGCCAAGGCGACCTACCGCGAGCTGAAAGAGACCATCGACGACTTCTGCGACGTGCGTCCGTTCGAGCGCTATGCCGAAGCGAACGGCATCGAGATCACCAATCCCTACTGGGGTAATACCTGCCAGACCTTCAACCCGGGCCGTAACAACACCTTCATGGTCGACTACTCGGGCGACCCGGCGAACCTGACCAAGGTTTCGCTGACCGCCGCCGACCAGGGCTTCGTGAAACCGAAGCGCACCTATGCCGCGGTCGACCTGTTCCTGGAACACCCATATCGCAACGGCTTCTACGGCAAGGTGAACTACACCTGGTCGCGCAACAAGGGCAATACCGAAGGCCAGGTGCGTTCCGATAACGGCCAGGCCGACGTCGCCGTGACCTCGACCTGGGATTATCCCGAGCTGATGGAAGGCGCCTACGGCCTGTTGCCGAACGACCGCAAGCACCAGATCAAGGCCTTCGGTTTCTATGAAGTCACGCCCGAAGTCTCGGTCGGCGGCAACGTGCTGCTGGCTGCCGGCCGCCCGCGCAGCTGCATCGGCACCTCGGCCAACCCTGGCGACTCGCCCAACTACGCCAACCAGAGTTTCTGGTGCGGCGGCGCCGAAGTCCCGCAAAACCAGATCGTACAGCGCGGCACCGTCGGCAACCTGCCGTGGGACAAGCGCCTTGACCTGAATGTCGCTTACCGTCCGGGTTTGCTGAAGGGCCTGCAGCTGCGCCTCGACGTGTTCAATGTGACCAACGAGCAGGTCACGCAGAACGTGACCGAGGCCTACAACAGCGGCGACGCGGTTTCGCCCCTGTATGGAACGCCGCTGTCGCTGACGCCGCCGCGTTATGCGCGGATCTCGGTGTCTTACGATCACAAGTTCTAAGCGCTTCAGGAAGCTCGCCAGCCGCGCGCCTGGTGTGCTTTCCAAGAAAATGCCCTGGCTGTTTCAGGGCATTTTTTATTTTTGGAAGGTAACAATAAGGCGCTCATATGGTTTATCACATCGCATTTCGACGTCATAAATGAACATAATCGAACTGAGCGTCGTTTCTACGCAACTATCTCGTGAGTCAACTACAAATTTTATACATCTATTGCTAATGCATACTATGTACATAGAAATTTTTTGAACGAAGACTCCGCATGCATATGATTTAGTTCGTCCATACTCACTTGAAACTGTCGTAAATACAATGGCTTAGCTTGGTAAGCGTTGCCGCGACCCAGGTTCCATAGGGATGAGGGAGTCAGCCGACAGGCCGTGGCAGCAGTGCGTCACCGACCAATCGTCTGCTGCCCATTCCGGGATTTAACAATATGCATATCCCATCTGCTTGTTGACGCTTTTTGTTTTGATATGGTTTTATGGAATGACTCATATGGTGTGGGATTCAACAATCAACGTCGATTGAGGGTGTTCGTCCCTGATACATGTCTGCATATGACACGCTGCACAGCCACGATGCAGATAATTTGTTTTAGGCAAAACACTTGAGCACGGACCGGTACGTGCGCCCGCATAAAACTATTCAAAGAACAGCAAGGAGAAACACAATGTTGAAACTGAAGTCGATGCCGTGCGCGATCGCCTGCGTGATCGCCAGCGGCGCCCTGGCCGGCGCCGTACCGGCACTCGCCCAGGACCAGGCCGCGCCTGCTCCCGCGGCGCAGCGCGTCGTCGTGACCGGTTCGCTGATCAGCCGCACCAATACCGAAACCCCGACCCCGATCCAGGTGCTCACCGCGGCCGACATCCAGAAGAGCGGCAAGACCTCGGTCGCCGAGCTCCTGACCGACCTGGCCGCCAACGGCGCCGGCACCCTGGGCACCGGCTTCGCCGGCGCCTTCGCCAACGGCGCCTCGGGCATCTCGCTGCGCGGCCTGACCGTCGGCGCCACCCTGGTGCTGATCGACGGCCACCGCATGGCCCCGTATCCACTGTCGGACGACGCCCAGCGCTCCTTCGTCGACGTGTCGGCGATTCCGTTCGACGCCATCGAGAGCATCGAGGTCCTGAAAAGCGGCGCCTCGTCGCTGTACGGTTCCGACGCGATCGCGGGCGTGATCAACATCAAGCTCAAGAAGAACCTGAACGGCACCCGCCTGTCGGCCGAGATCGGCGACACCCAGCACGGCGGCGGCAAGACCAAGCGCGCCTCGGTCAGCACCGGCATCGGCGACCTCGGCGCCGACGGCTACAACGCCTTCATCACCGCCGAATACCGCAAGCAGGACCCGATCTATGTGGTCGACCGCGAGCAGTTCGGCTACGCCAACCGCGACTGGCGCGCACGCGGCGGCAACGACCTGACCCTGGGCGTGCCAACCAATATCAACAATTTCCTGACCGCGTCCAGCAGCCCCTTCCTGTACAACCCGGCCAATCCGAACAATCCGGCCGGCGTCACCAACGCCAACAACCCGGCCAACTACCTGTTCCTGGATCCGAACTGCAACTTCGCCAAGTACCGCGCCGGCGGTTGCTCGGTGCGCGATACCGAATCGTTCATCCAGCCGCCGACCGAGAACGTCAACGTCCTCGTCGGCATGACCAAGAAGCTGAGCGAGGACTGGGAGGTGCAGTTCAAGGGCTCGATGTTCCGCCGCGAAAGCACCAACAACCGCAACGGCGCAGGCACGTCGCCGCTGGCCTTCAATCCGACGGCCTTCAACGGCACCACCACCCTGGTCAACGGCGTGCTGACCCCGCGCGTCGGCGCAGTGCCGGACACGACCTTCGCGCCGGGCGCCCAGGTTGGCGCCAACGTCACCAACCCGTTTGGCCAGAACGCACGCCTGTATGGCTACATTCCGGATGTCGGCGCCGCCCTGACCACCAGGAACGAGTCGACCGCCACCCGCTTCTCGGCCGACCTGATCGGCAGCGCCTACGGCTGGGACGTGACTGCCTCGGTCGGCGCCACCAAGGTCAAGAACGACCTCGACTATAGTGGCTACGTCAACCGCAGCGCGCTCTACGCCGCATTGCGCAACGGCACCTTCAATGTGCTGGGCGGTAACTCGCCGGCCGTCATGAACCAGGTGTCGCCGCACTTCAGCAACAAGATCGAGTCGACCCTGAACTACGCCGACCTGATCGGATCGCGCGAACTGCTGTCGAACTTCGGCGCCGGTCCGCTGAACTTCGCGGCCGGCCTGCACTGGCACAAGCGCGAGCAGGATGCGCCGCCATCGAGCCTGACGCTCAATGGCGCGGTGGCCAACACCGCGGCCTTCGCGATCGGCGAAGAGACCAACAAGGCGGCGTTCGCCGAGCTGCAGGCGACCCCGATCAAGAACGTCGAAATCGGCGTCGCCGGCCGCTACGACCACTACGATACCTACGGCCGTTCGTTCACGCCGTCGGCCAACTTCAAGTGGACGCCGAGCCAGCAGATCGGCCTGCGCGGCACCTTCGCACGCGGTTTCCGAGCGCCGGCCCCGGCCGAGGTGGGCAACGCCGGTTCCTTCTTCACCTTCAACGCGATCAGCGATCCGATCCTGTGCGCCAACGGCAGCCAGACCACCGCCGGCAACGTGCCGTCGGCCTGCTCGTTCAGCCCGCCATACGTCCAGACCACCAATCCCGACCTGCAGCCGGAGAAATCGAAGTCGTATACCTTCGGCATCATCCTCGAGCCGATGCGTGGCCTGAACATGACCCTGGATTACTACAAGATTCAGATCAAGAACCTGATCGTGACCCAGGCCGGCAACGATCCGAGCTTCGTCCCGACCTGGGTGCGCGGCCCGGCGGCGACGATCGACATCGCGACCGGCGCCGGCAACAACACGGTCCCGGGCATGCCTGTCGCCGGTCCGATCCTGTACGGCCTGTCGCCGTATATCAATGCCGGCAGCACCGAGACCCACGGCATCGAAGCGGATGTGCGCTACCGCTGGCGCCTGGGCGACATGGGCACCATCACGGCCAACCTGAGCGCGGCGCACGTGTTCGGCTACGAGACCGAAGTGGCTGGCGAGAGCTACCAGCTGGCCGGCACCCAGGGGCCATCGTCGGTCGGCGGCGCCACCGGCAACCCGAAGGACCGCGCCCAGTTCACCCTCGGCTATGCCCGCGGCCCGCTGGACGTGACCGCCACCGTGAACTACACGAGCGGCTTCTCGACCTTCGACCCGGCGCTGGGCGAGACCGATTGCGCGTCGACCGGCACCAACGTCGGCGGCCGTCCTTACTTCCAGGGCCTGGTCCAGCCGGCGTGGTATTGCGACGTGTCGTCGTTCACCTCGACCAACCTGAACGTGGCGTACAAGGTCTCCGAGAACCTGACCATCCGGGGCGCGATCCTGAACCTGTTCGACAAGGAAGCCCCGTATGACGTCGCCACCTACGGCAACGCGGGCAACCAGACCTCGTACAACGCCTCGCTGCACCAGCCTGGCGCGGTGGGCCGCTTCTTCAGCCTGGGCGCGAACTACACGTTCTAAGTCCTAGGCCAGCTGCCTCAGCACGTCGTTCCCGCGCAGGCGGGAACCCAAGTACTGCTTGCGTTGTCGAGACGCTTGCTACCTTGGGTTCCCGCCTGCGCGGGAACGACGTTTTTATGTTAACTAAAGAATGTACTTTGCAGAACGTTCAGATACCGCCCCAGGCGCCGGCCAGCACCGCCAGCGCCGCCAGCCCCGCGGTTTCGGTGCGCAGCACGCGCGGACCCATCGACAGCGACAGGGCGCCGGCGGCGACGGCCGCGGCTTCTTCCTGCGGCGTGAGGCCGCCTTCGGGGCCGATCAGGAAGGTGACCGCTTGCGGCGTATTGGCGCGCGCCCAGCCGGCCAGCGATTCGGTCGCGCGCGGGCTGAGCAGGATGCGCACGCCGTCGGCCGGCGCCGTCAGCCATGGCTGCACCTCAAGCAGCGGATGCAGCCGCGCCAGCCGGTTACGGCCGCACTGCTCGGAGGCGGCGACGATCACGCCCTGCCAGTGCGCTTGCCGCTTATCGAGCCGCTCGCCGGCCAGGCGCACGACGCTGCGCTGGGCCGCCAATGGCTGGATCGCCGTCACGCCCAGTTCCACCGCCTTTTCCACGATCCAGTCCATCTTCGAGCCTTCAGGCAAGCCCTGGGCCAGGGTGACGGAGTAGGGCGTCTCGGCCTCGACATCCTCGAAGGCGTCGACCGTCGCCGTGGCGCGGCGCTTGCCGCTCTCGCTCAGGGTGGCGCGGTACTGGCCGCCTTCGCCATTGAACAGGGTGAGCGTCGCGCCCGGCTGCAGGCGCACCACGTGCAGGTGGTGGGCGACGGCTTCCGGCAGGTCGACGGTCAGGCCGGCGGCGAGTGGCTGGGGGCAATAAAAACGGGGCATTCTGTGGGAGCGCAGCGAGGGCTTGCGTTAAAGGAATAAACCTGCATTTTAAATCGGCAGCACCCCGGTCTGGTAGAATAACGGGCTACGGCCTCGCGGGCCATCGCTTTCCAATCCCTGATCCACGATCTCCATGAAATCTACGCAAACCACCACCCTGATGGCCAACGCGATCCGCGCGCTGGCGATGGACGCCGTCCAGAAAGCCAACTCGGGCCACCCGGGCATGCCGATGGGCATGGCCGAGATTGCCGTCGCGCTGTGGGACAAGCACTACCGCCACAATCCGGCCAATCCGGGCTGGACGAACCGCGACCGCTTCCTGCTCTCGAACGGCCACGGCTCGATGCTGCACTATGCGCTGCTGCACCTGGCCGGCTACGACCTGACGATGGACGATCTGCGCGACTTCCGCCAGATGCACTCGAAGACCCCGGGCCACCCGGAAGTCGGCATCACCCCGGGCGTGGAGACCACCACCGGTCCGCTGGGCCAGGGCATCGCCAACTCGGTCGGCATGGCGCTGGCCGAGTGGCTGCTGGGTAACGAATTCAACCGTCCAGGCTACGACGTGGTGGATCACTACACCTACGCCTTCCTGGGCGACGGCTGCCTGATGGAAGGCATCTCGCACGAAGTGGCGTCGCTGGCCGGCACCCTGCGCCTGAACAAGCTGATCTGGCTGTACGACGACAACGGCATTTCGATCGACGGCCGTGTGGAAGGCTGGTTCACCGACGACACCCAGAAGCGTTTCGAGGCCTACGGCTGGAACGTGATCCCGAAGGTCGACGGCCACAGCGTCGCCGACATCGATGCGGCCATCGAAAAGGCGAAACAATCGGATCGTCCGACCCTGATCTGCTGCAAGACCATCATCGGCAAGGGCGCCCCGAACCTGGAGGGCGGCGACAAGGTCCACGGCGCGCCGCTGGGCGACGCCGAGATCGCTGCCGTGCGCAAGCACCTGATCTGGGATCCGATCCCGTTCGACATCCCGGCCGACCTGTACGAAGCCTGGGACGCGAAAGAGCGCGGCGCGCAGGCCGAAGGTGAATGGAATACGCTGTTCGCGGCCTACCGCGGCGCCCACCCCGAGCTGGCCGCCGAATTCGAGCGCCGCATGAAGGGCGACCTGCCTGCCGATTTCAGCAAGACCCTGGACGCGGCGATCGCCGCCTGCGTCGACAAGGCCGAGACCATCGCCACCCGCAAGGCCTCGCAAAACGCGATCCAGGCGCTGGCCCCGGTGCTGCCTGAATTCCTGGGCGGCTCGGCCGACCTGACCGGCTCGAACCTGACCAACTGGAAGGAATCGGTGCCTGTGCGTTCGGGCATCGCCGGCAACCACATCAACTACGGCGTGCGCGAATTCGGCATGTCGGCGATCCAGAACGGCGTGGCCCTGCACGGCGGCTTCATCCCGTTCGGCGCGACCTTCCTGACCTTCTCGGATTACAGCCGCAATGCCCTGCGCATGGCTTCCCTGATGAAGATCCGTTCGATCTCGGTGTTCACCCACGATTCGATCGGCCTGGGCGAAGACGGCCCGACCCACCAGTCGATCGAGCACGTCTCGTCGCTGCGCCTGATCCCGGGCCTGGACAACTGGCGTCCGTGCGACACCGTCGAGTCGGCGGTGGCATGGGGCGCGGCGGTGCAGCGCAAGGACGGTCCATCGACCCTGATCTTCTCGCGCCAGAACCTGCCGTTCATGGCGCGTGAAGCGAACCAGGTCGCCGACATCGCCAAGGGCGGCTACGTGCTGCGCGACAGCGCCGACGCTAAAGTGATCCTGATCGCGACCGGTTCCGAAGTCGAGCTGGCAGTGAAGGCATTCGACGCGCTGGCCGCCGAAGGTATCGCCGCACGCGTGGTCTCGATGCCGTCGACCGACGTGTTCGACCGCCAGGAGGCGAGCTACAAAGCAAGTGTCCTCACCAAGGGCATTCCTCGTGTCGCCATCGAAGCCGGCGTGACCGCCTTCTGGTACAAGTACGTGGGCCTGGAAGGCGCCGTGGTCGGCATCGACACCTTCGGCGAATCGGCGCCGGCGCCGGTGCTGTTCAAGCACTTCGGCTTCACCGTCGAGAACGTCGTCGCGAAAGCGAAAGAAGTTATCGCAGCATAAGCATTTGCCGGACGCGGGCTGCTCCCAGGAGCAGCCCGTTCTACTATGTTCGTTACGAAAAAAGTTTTTTTCTAATCAGGAGCACAGCATGACGATCAAAGTTGCAATCAATGGTTATGGCCGCATCGGCCGCAACGTCCTGCGCGCCTTCTATGAAGGCGGCAAGAAGCAAGATATCCAGATCGTGGCGATCAACGACCTCGGCAATGCCGAGTCGAACGCCCACCTGACCCGTTACGACACCGCCCACGGCAAGTTCCCGGGCACCGTCACGGTCGAGGGCGACAATATGATCGTCAACGGCGACAAGATCCGCGTGTTCGCGCAGCGCAATCCGGCCGAGATCCCTTGGGGCGAGCTGGGCGTGGACGTCGTTCTCGAGTGCACCGGCTTCTTCACCACCAAGGAGAAGGCATCGGCCCACCTGAAGGGCGGCGCCAAGAAGGTCATCATCTCGGCCCCGGGCGGCAAGGACGTCGACGCGACCGTCGTGTTCGGCGTGAACCAGGACGTGCTGAAAGCCAGCGACACGGTGATTTCGAACGCCTCGTGCACCACCAACTGCCTGGCCCCGCTGGTCAAGCCGCTGCATGACGCCATCGGCCTGGAAACCGGCCTGATGACCACCGTGCACGCCTACACCAACGACCAGGTGCTGACCGACGTGATGCACGAAGACCTGCGCCGCGCCCGTTCGGCCACCCAGTCGATGATCCCGACCAAGACCGGCGCCGCCGCCGCGGTCGGCCTGGTGCTGCCGGAACTGAACGGCAAGCTGGACGGCTTCGCGATTCGCGTGCCGACCATCAACGTGTCGATCGTCGACCTGTCGTTCATCGCCAAGCGCGACACCACGGTCGAAGAGATCAACGAGATCATGAAGAAGGCCGCAGCCGAAGGCCCGCTGAAGGACATCCTGACCTATAACACCGATCCGCTGGTCTCGGTCGACTTCAACCACAACCCGGCATCGTCGAACTTCGACGCCACGCTGACCAAGGTCTCGGGCCGCCTGGTGAAGGTGACCTCGTGGTACGACAACGAGTGGGGCTTCTCGAACCGCATGCTCGACACCACCGTCGCGCTGATGAACGCGAAGTAAGCCTTCGGGCATCCAATCGCCCCGGATGTGCGCGCGCATCTGGGGCTTTTTTGCGTCTGTACACTACCCCGAAAGCATTAAATCATGGATAAATCCATGCAACAATCATAGTTCATTGACAGCACAATATACAGATATGTATCGTGGATTCGTCTCTTTGACCGGAACGATCCATGCCTGCAAAACGCGTCAAGACCATCCTGTCGTATGTGCTCATCCTTGCTGCCGGCCTTGGCATAGGATCCAGCGTCCCCTACGTCGTCAACCTGCTGAAGCCCGCCTATGCCACGGGCGACTACAGCGCCTACTATCCCGACAAGCAAAGCAATGTCGTTCTCTATGGAACGAGCTCATGCACTTATTGCATTCAGGCGCGGGCTTATCTACGGGAACGCAATATCGCATTCATCGATCGTAATATTTCCGATTCGGATCAAAGTTACCGCGAGCTCGCGCAGCTTGGCGGGAAGGGTGTCCCGGTGATACTGGTCGGCGAACGGATGCTCACTGGATTCAACCAGAGCCACCTGGAAGCCGCTCTTGCCGCGGCAGGCCGCATCGCACGGCCCTGACCGCTGGCCCATTTTGCCGATTTCCCGTGTCGGGATCGGCGCGACCTGCGGCGCGGCTCCAGAGCTATGTCGCCGCCTTCATCATCTAGGAGAAATGTATGAGCAAGAAGCTTGCAGTGCTGTTGTTCGCAATCGGGCTCGGTAGCGCAGCCTCGGTATCGGCCTTCCAGCAAGACATGGGTCAGTGCGCATGGCAATGCCTCAGGGGGTATCAGGCATGCGTAGCCAATGGCTACGATGAAAGCCAGTGTAATATGGACCGTACCGATTGCTACGCCCGTTGCGGCATCTAGGCTGAATCGAGCAGCATGCCGCACCGTGATCGGCGCGGCATGTGCCAACCCGGCGTTTTCGGGTGATTATTTCGCGTCCGGCCACGGCGTCAGGATCTCGAAGCCGTTCTTCGTCACCACGATCATGTGTTCCCACTGCGCCGACAGCGAACCGTCGCGCGTCATCACGGTCCAGCCGTCATCGAGCTGGATCACGTCTTCCTCGCCAATATTAATCATCGGCTCGACCGTGAAGGTCATGCCTTCCTTGAGCAGCAGGCCGGTGTTCGGGCGGCCGTAGTGCAGCACCTGCGGCTCTTCGTGGTAGACGCGGCCGATGCCGTGGCCGCAGTAGTCGCGCACCACCGAGTAGCCGGCGCCTTCGGCCAGCTTCTGGATCGCGTGGGCGACGTCGCCCAGGCGCGCGCCCGGGCGCACGGCGCGGATCCCGGCCATCATCGCTTCATAGGTCGTGTCGACCAGCTTCTTCGCTTCGGGGCGAGGCGTGCCGGCGAAATACATGCGGCTGGTGTCGCCGTGCCAGCCGTCCTTGATCACGGTGACGTCGATGTTGACGATGTCGCCGTCCTGCAGCACGTCCTTGTCGCTCGGGATGCCGTGGCAGACCACGCCGTTGATCGAGGTGCACAGGGTCTTAGGGAAGCCGTGGTAGCCGACGTTGGCCGGCGTGGCCTTCTGCACCTTGCGGATGTAGTCGTGGCAGCGGCGGTCGAGTTCTTCGGTGGAGACGCCGGGCACGACGTATTCCTTGATCATTTCCAGGACTTCGGCGGCCAGGCGGCCGGCGACGCGCATCTTGGCGATGTCCTTGTCGTTCTTGAGTTTGATGGTCATTACGGTGAGGTAGGGGCTGCGCGCGGCGCGGGCAAACCGGCATGATACCGCGTCGGCGGCGGCAGGGGCAGGCGCCCAAGTAAAAAATGCCCGACCGGCAAGGCCGGACGGGCATTCGCTGAACTTTTCAGGAGGGGGGCTTGCGACCCCGTTCCATTAGAAGTTCTGGGTGTAGCGGACGTAGAAGAAGCGGTCCAGCGACATGTCGGCATCAACCGACGAAGCCGATGCTTGGGTGCTGTACACGATGCGTGGCGACTTGTCGAAGACGTTGTTGATACCGAACAGGACGCGGGCATCCCAGCCAGTCTTGTAGCCAACGCTCAGGTCATGGATGACGACCGAACCCAGCTTGTTGGCACCGGTACCGAACGATGCTTCGTAGTCAGGCAGGTTGCACTCGAACTCGTCGTAGCAGATGTCCTTGACCGGGCTGTAGTAACGGAAGCCCCAGGTTGCGGACCAGTTACCCAGCGCCCAGTCGAGGTTGGTGTTCGACTTCACGCGGTTGTAGAAATACTCGCCGGCGTAGTTGTTCCATTCCGAATCGGCGCCGCTGCGGGTGCGGAACTTGTCGACGTACGAGGTTTCGTTACGCACGCCGAACTGGCCGTAGGCGGTACGTGGCAGGCGATACGAGATCGACATGTCCAGGCCTTCGGTTTCCATATTGCCCAGATTGGCGTTGCCGCGTGCCAGCGTGGTGATCTGGCCGCTGACCGGGTCACGACGAATCGCCGAGCAGAAGTTGGCGCTGTTGTTGATGAAGCACTCGTTGGCAACGTAGGTCGCGCTGATCGCAGTGATGCGGTTCTCGATCTGGATGTTGTACCAGTCCAGGCCAACGGTCAGGCCAGGCACGAACGACGGGCTGTACACAAAGCCGACAGTCCTGGTCTTCGCAGTCTCTGGTTGCAGGAATGCATTGCCGGCGCCGGAGTTGAAAGCGACGGTCGACTGAGTGCCGTTGGCGCCACCGATCGCAGCACCGGCCTGATTCACCTGACGGTATCCCGCGAAGGTGCCCGAAGCAGCGCAACGTGCCTGAACAGCTGGGTCACGTGCAGCTTCGCCGAACACGGTGTCGCATGGGTCGAGGAAGGTGTCGAACGACTGCGAACCGCCACCGAAGCTGTCGCCCAGGGTCGGAGCACGGAAGCCTTCAGCCCAGGTACCGCGGACCAGAATGTCCTTGTGCGGCTTGTACATGAAGCTGGCCTTGCTGTTGTTGGCCACGCCGAAGTTGCTGTAGTCCGAATAGCGGTGCGCGAAGTTGAAGCTCAGCAGGTCCGCGAACGGCATGTCCTTAAGGACAGGGACGTTCAGCTCTGCGTACGCCTCACGCACGGTGTAGCGGCCGTAGGTGGCATTGCCTGCCAGGTCGGTCGAATAGCCCGATTGCTCGAATTGGCCTGGTACTTCCTGGCCCTTCACTTCGCGGTGTTCGATACCGACTGCCAAGCCCAGCGCGCCCGCTGGCAGCTGGAACAGCTCACCAGCCAGGTCGGCGGTGGCGCTGTTGACGGTCGAACCGTAGGTAGACTGGCCGGTCGAATTGACGTAGGCCAGAGCTTCCGGGGTCGAGGCCGACGGACCACCAAGGATATTGAACGGCACGCACGACGACAGGCCGATCGGTGCGTCAGGGGTGCCGCACTGCACGACGCCGCTGGCGTTCATGAACGATGGGCCCAGGGCGCGCTTCAGATTCAGCAGGTTGATGTTGCCGGTGCCGAATTGCGAACCAGACACTTTATTGTGGTTGTAGCCAGCGCTCCAGTTCCATGCCAGATCCTTGATCATGAATTCACCCTCGAGGGTGGCATCGATGTGCAAGGTACGGTTTTCGGTTTCGGTTTTGCGGGTCAGCTCGATCGTGCGGCGGGCAAACCACAAATCCTGGCCATTACCAGCGCCGGCAACCTGGTTGCCGTACGGATTCCAGTAGTTGTCCTTGTCGATGTAGACCGGATAGGTGGCCTGCGAGGTCGAGGTCAGCGGGTAGCCGGCGATCTGCTGGTTGGCCGTACGCTGCGAGTACATCGCAGTCGTCTTGAAGCGCATGTCTTTCGGCAGCGCGATCTCGCCTTTGACGAACAGGGTGTCCAGCTTGCTCGGGATGAGCAGGTCCATGTCCTGGGTCGAGTTGTACTTGTCGTCCTGAATCGCGTTCGAGAAGCTGTGGTAGTTATTCGGGTTGCGCGGATCCGCGCCGACGCCGACGCCGTCATAGGTTCCGGTGTGGTTCAGGACGCGGTTGAAACCGTTGGGGCCGGTGGCCAGCGTGCCGCCGTTCAACGGATTGACCGCGGTAATGCGGCCCCATGGGCCTGCGCCCAGGCCGTCGAACGCGTGGTCTGGGCCATTGCCGAAGGCGGTGATCGCGCGGGACTGGGTGTCAACACGGCCCTGTTCGGTGTGCGACAGGCCGAACATCAGCGAAGCTTTTTCATCGCCGGCGCCGTAGCTCAGCGAGAAGTCCTTGTTCTTGCCGTCGTTCTTTTCGTTCTGGCCGGTGTACAGGGACAGCTGGCCGCCCTGCATGTTCTTCTTCAGGATAATGTTGATCACGCCTGCGATCGCGTCGGAGCCGTAGATCGACGAAGCGCCATCCTTCAGGATTTCCATGCGCTCGATCATCGACGACGGAATGGTCGACAGGTCGGTAAAGCCGTCGACCGACTGGGTCCAGCGCTTGCCGTCCACAAGGACCAGCAGGCGGTTCGAGCCCAGGTTACGCAGGCTGACGTACTGGCCGCCGATTTCGCTGTTCGAGGTCAGCGAGCCCGAGCGGGAGAAGTCAGGGGCGCCAGCCGACGACAGGTTGTTCAGGATGTCGCCGACGGTGACCAGACCCGTTTTCTGAATCTGTTCCTGGCTCATGATCTGGATCGGCTGAGCGGTTTCCAGGTCGACTTGGCGGATACGCGAACCAGTCACTTCGACGCGCTGTAGCGGCGCCGATGTTTCCTGTGCGACCGCTGCGGTCATGCCGAGGGTCATACCGCCGAGGCAGATCGCGCGGACCGACCGGGACAAGAGTGTTTCCATCATGTTGCAAACTCCTAGGGGTGAAAACGCGGCGGCACCATGGGAAGGGCACTGCCACCGAAAATGTCGCGAAGCGACTACCTGAAAAACGCCAACTTATTGGTTTAACGAGTTTTCAAGTCAGCAATAAAAACATTCGCGGTGCATCACTGTCAATGCATATACGCGTGTATGACAAATGTGTTGCAGAAATGTGTAATTACGTGTTGGCAATGTTGCAAGTAATTGACTATGCAGTCAATAATTGATCTAAATTTGGCAATGCGAAAAAAAACCCGCCCGGCTTGCGCCGGGCGGGTTTTTTGCGCAATTAAATTGCTTGAAACCTGAAGCTTAGAACGACTGGTTGTAGCGCACGTAGAAGAAGCGGTCGATCGGCAGTTCCGGCGACACCGACGACGACGACGAGTTGCCGCCAGTGTTCGAGCTTGCGCTGTAGTTGATCTCAGGCTTCTTGTCGAAGACATTGTTCGCGCCGAACAGGATCTTCGCATTCCATGGCAGGGCATAGCCGACCGACATGTCGCCGTACCACATCTCGCCATGACGGTTGTAGCCGGTGCCCCAGCTGGCTTCCTTGGTCGGATCCGAGCAGTAGATGGCCTGGGTCGCCGAGTAGCAGCGGTTCTTCTGGCTGCTGTAGAAGCGGGCCGTGAAGGTGGCGCTCCAGTTGCCCATGCTCCAGTCCAGCGAGGTGTTCGACTTCACGCGGAAGATGTCGTATTCGCCGGCGTATTCAACCCATTCGGTGTCCAGGGTCGACTGCTGCTTATACGAATCGGTGTACGTCGATTCGCTGCGGATGCTGAACTGACCGAACCGGGTGCGTGGCAGGCGGTAGTTGACCGCCACGTCGACGCCTTCGGTCTCGACCTTGCCGCGGTTCGTGTTGCCGATCTGCAGGTCAACCACCTGGCCGGTCGTGTCACGCTTGATCAGCGAGCAGAAATTCTGCACGTTGTTGACGTAGCACTCTTCCAGGGTGTTGGTCGCCGAGACACCGGTGATCAGATTCTCGATCCGGATGTTGAACCAGTCCACCGACACCGAGAAGCCAGGCACGCTCGATGGGCTGATGACCAGGCCCAGGGTGCGGGTCTTGGCCGATTCCGGCTGCAGGAAGGCATTGCCGGCGCCGGTGGTGAACGGGAACGGCGTCTGGGCGCCGGTCGCGCCGACGTCGGCGCCGGTCTGGTTCTTCTGGCGGAATCCGGCCGGCACGCCAGCGGCCGCGCAGCGGGACGCGACGGTCGGGTTGCGCGCCGCTTCGCCGTGCAGGCTGTCGCACACGTCCAGGTAGCTGGCGAAGGTTTGCGAGCCGCCGCCGAAGGTGTCGCCCAGGGTCGGCGAGCGGAAGCCTTCGGCGTAGGTACCGCGGGTCAGCACGTCGCGCACCGGTTTCCACATGAAGCTGAACTTGCTGTTGGTGGTCGAGCCGAAGTTCGAGTAGTCCGAATAGCGGGTTGCCGCATTCAGGCTCAGCAGGTCGGCGAACGGCACGCCTTTCAGCAGCGGCACGTTGGCTTCCAGATAGGCTTCGCGCACGGTGTAGCGGCCGTAGGTCGCATTGCCGGCCAGGCTCGACGAATAGCCCGACTGCTCGAACTGGCCCGGCACGTCCTGGCCGCGCACTTCACGGTATTCGACACCGCCGGCAACGCCCACGCCGCCGGCCGGCAGCTGGAACAGTTCGCCGGTGAGGTCGGCGGTGGCGCTGTTGACGGTCGAGCCGTAGGTCGCCTGGGCGGTCGACATCACGTAGTCCAGCGCTTCCTGGGTCGAGGCCGATGGGCCGCCGAGGATGTTGAACGGGACGCAGGCGGCCAGGCCGATCGGCGCGGCCGGGGTGCCGCACTGCACCACGCCCGAGGCGTTCATGAACGATGGACCGAGGGCCTTCTTCAGGTTCAGCAGGTTCAGGTCGCCGTAGCCGCGCACGCCGCCATCGACCTTGCTGTGGTTGTAGCCGACGCTCCAGTTCCATGGATTGTTGGCGATCGCGAATTCGCCTTCCAGGGTGGCGTCGATGTGCAGGGTGCGGTTGCTGTTGTCGGTCACGCGCGGCACGTCGATCGTGCGGCGGTAGAAGAACAGGTCCTGGCCGTTGCCCGCGCCGGCCACCGAGTTGCCGTATGGGTTGTAGTAACTGTCCTTGTCGACATAGACCGGGTAGGCGGACTGCGACGTCGAGCTCAGCGGATAACCAGCAACGGAGCGCGACGACTTGCGTTCGGCATACATCGCGGTGGTCTTGAAGTTCATATTCCACGGCAGCGCCACTTCGCCCTTGACGAAGATCGAGGTCAGCTTGCTCGGCGTCAGGAAGTGCATCTGGCTCGTCGAATTGAACAGGTCGGCAGGTGCATTGGCGAACGTATGGTAGTTGGCCGGGTCGCGCGAATCGGCGCCGACGCCATCGCCCAACTGGCTGCCGGTGTGGTTCAGTACCCGGTCGAAACCGGTCGGACCGCCGGTCGGGCTAACCTGGCGGATACGTCCCCATGGGCCAGTGCCAAGGCCGGCGAGTGGGCGGTCCGGACCGTTGGTGGTCGCGGTGATATCGCGGGTCTTGGCCCAGACCGGACCCTGGTCGGTGTGGGTCAGGCCGAACAGCAGCGAAGCCTTGTCGTCGCCGGCACCGTAGGAGATCGAGTAATCCTTGGTCTTGCCGTCGTTCTTTTCGTTCTGGCCGTGATAGATGCTGGCCTGGCCGCCCTGCATGTTTTTCTTCAGGATGATGTTGACCACGCCCGAGATCGCGTCCGAGCCGTAGATCGACGAGGCGCCGTCCTTCAGGATCTCGACGCGTTCGATCAGTGCCGACGGGATGGTCGACATGTCGGTATAGCCGTTGACCGACTGGCTCCAGCGCTTGCCGTCGACCAGCACCAGCAGGCGCTGCGAGCCGAGGTTGCGCATGTCGAGGAACTGGCCGCCCTGTTCGCGGCCCGCGCCCAGCGCGGTGCCCTTGCTGAACGCTGGAACGCCTGCCGAGGACATGCTGTTGATGATGTCGCCGACGGTGACCAGGCCGCTCTTCTGGATCTGTTCCTGGCTCATCACCTGGACCGGCTGTGCGGTCTCGAGGTCGACTTGGCGAATGCGGGAACCGGTCACTTCGACGCGCTGCAGTGCTTCCTGCGCGATGGCGCTCATTGCCGGCAGCGCGAGCGCCACGGCCAATGCGATCTTCGTTCGTTGTTGCATGTGCTCTCCATCCTGCGTCCCACGGGTGTGGAACGACTTTTTATGATTAATAGGTGCAACCCGTGCGCATGCGGACGCCCGTGGATAACGGGGGTTCCGTCGTGCATACACATCTATATAAAACCATTCCGTGTTGACCAGTGTCAACGCGTTGCAGGCTGGAATTTGTGGCAAAAACAACAGTTATCAGAAAGAAATTAAATGACCAAAAAGTCAGGAAATTCAACGGCTTATCGATTGTGCAAAAAAGGTGTACTTACGAGTAAATTCAGTGCGAGGAGAGCGCACACGCACCGGAGTGGTGCGTGCACGAAATGGGATGGGGAGAGGAAGGAAAAGCTGCTGTTCAGTTGCCGAAGCAGGCTTGCCACAGCGCTCGTACGCTATCGGGGTGGGCGCCCACCAGGCCGGGCTCGACCCGGGTCTTGTCCTGGCCCTGCAGCCGCACGCTGTGCTGCAGCTTGCGCATGATGCGGTAGGCGTCGGCGACCTGACCCGCCAGGCCGGCGTCGATCAGGCCCAGCTCGCCGCAGACGCGCAGCAGGGCGATATTGCCGGCGTTCGCGGTCAGCTGCGGGTAAGCCGCGGCATGGCGCAGCACCAGGTATTGCACGATGAACTCGATGTCGATCATGCCGCCCGCGTCGTGCTTGAGGTCGAACAGCTCGCTGCGGTTGACGTTGGCGTCGCGCATGCGCTGGCGCATGCGCACCACCTCCTCTTTCAGTTGCGCTTCCTGGCCGGAGCGGTCCTTGCGCAATACCTGCTCGCGGATCGCCTCGAAGCGCGCGCCGATGGCCGGCTCGCCCGCGCAGAAGCGGGCGCGCGTCAATGCCTGGTGTTCCCATAGCCAGGCGGCATCGTTCTGGTAGCGCTCGAAGGCGGCTACCGACGAAACCAGCATGCCGCTGGCGCCGTCCGGCCGCAGGGCGATGTCGACGTCGAACAGGATGCCGGCCGCGGTATGGGCCGTCATCCAGGTGATGAAGCGCTGGGCCAGGCGCGCATACAGGGGCGGGGCGTCCTGGTCTTCGTCGTCGTACAGGAAGATCACGTCGAGGTCCGACACATAGCCGAGCTCCTTGCCGCCCAGCTTGCCGTAGGCGATGACGGCGAAGCGTGGTTCCTCGCGGTGGCGGCCATTGACCGTGCGCCAGGCATGCCTGACCACGGCGCCGACGATCATATCCGCCAGCGCCGACAGGTGGTCGGCCAGGCGTTCGACCGACAGCTCGCCGGCCAGGTCCAGGGCGAGCAGGCGGAACAGCTGCGCATGGTGGGCTTCGCGCAGGATGTCGAGCTGGCGCTCGGTGTCGCCGGCCGCCTCGCTCAAATGTTCGTCGAGCAGCGCGGCCAGCTGCCCGAGGTCGCCGGCGCCGGCATTGCGGTCGTCCAGCAGTTCGTCGAGCAGGATCGGGTGCTGGGTGAGGAAGGTGGCGGCCCAGCCGCTGGCATTGATCATCCGGATCACCCGCTCGAGCGTGTGCGGGTATTCGGTCAGCAGCGACAGGTAGGCCGAGCGGCGCGCGATCGCTTCGAACAGGTCGAGCAGGCGGCCCAGGGTGGCGGCGTGGCTGCCGATGCCGGCCTCACCGACCACTGTGGCCACCAGCGGCAGGGAAGCGTCCACCAGCGCCAGCAGCCGCTCCCGGCTGGCGTCGGGAAGGTTCGACAGGCGCGGACCCTGCAGGGTGGCGGCCAGGCGGCTGGCGGCGGTGCGGGCGTCGTCGAAGCCGAGCGCGGCCAGGCGGGCGGCGAGTGCGTCCATATTATCCAGTTCGTCGGCCAGGGCCGGGGCATCCGGCTTGTCGTCGGGTTTTTCCTTGTCGGCGAAAATGGCGTCGAACTGCTGGGCCACATAGCTGCGCTGCGCGTCGAGCGCGTCCAGCAGGGTGGCTTCGTCCTTGACGCCCATCATGTGCGCCACCGCCAGCCGGTCGTCCGGATTGGCCGGCAGGGTATGGGTCTGGGCGTCTTCCAGGTATTGCACCCGGTGTTCGAGGTTGCGCAGGAACGTATAGGCCTGCAGCAGGCGCTCCACCGTCTCTTGCGGCAGCAGCTCGCGCTCGGCCAGCAGCAGCAGGGTCTTGCGGGTGGAGCGCTCGCGCAAGGCCGGATCGCGTCCGCCGCGGATCAGCTGGAACACCTGGGCCAGGAACTCGATCTCGCGGATGCCGCCGCGCCCCAGCTTGACGTTGTGGCTGCGCTCGGGATGCAGGCGCTCCTGGCGCTTCACCTCGGCGCGGATCTGGGCGTGCATATTGCGGATCGCGTCGATCACGCCGAAGTCGAGGTAGCGCCGGAACACGAAGGGCCGCACGATGGCGTCGAGCGCCGCGATGTCGTCGGGCGCGCCGGTGACGGCGCGCGCCTTGACCCAGGCATAGCGCTCCCATTCGCGGCCCTGGACGATCAGGTATTCCTCGACCATGCCCAGGCTGGCCGCCAGCGGGCCGGACTTGCCGTTGGGGCGCAGCGCCATGTCGACCCGGAACGTGAAGCCGTCCTCGATCACCTCGGACAGGGCCGCGTTCAGGCGCCGTCCGAGGCGCACGAAGAACTCGTGGTTCGACAACTGGCGCTGGCCGGGGCCGGCCGCGGTCTCGCCGTCTTCCGGATAGACGAAGATCAGGTCGATGTCCGACGAGACATTGAGCTCGCCGCCGCCCTGCTTGCCCATGGCCAGCACCATCAGGTGCTGGGGGCGGCCGGATTCCTCGCCCATCGGCATGCCGTGGCTGGCCACCAGCTCGTCGGTGAGGGCGAAGACGTGGGTCTGGATCGCGAAGTCGGCGAAGGCCGTCATGGCCGTGACCACCTCGTCGAGGTCGGCCTGACCGCCCAGGTCGCGCGCCACGATGGTCGAGACCAGCAGGTTGCGCACGCGGCGCATGGCCCGTTCCAGCGGCAGGCCCTGGGCCAGTTCGCGTTCCAACAGCGCGCGGAAATCGGCGCCGCCCAGCGATAATGATGACAATGCGGCCAGTTGGGCGGCGCGCTCGGGAGCGGCATCGAGCCAGCGCTGGACGAAGCGTGAGGCGCAGGCGGGGGAAGCTGTGGTCATCGTCGATCCTGTTAGATGCGCGGGTCGGTGCCGCCCGGCGGGGAGGGTTTTTAAGGTCTGGCTCAGAGGCGATGCGGTAGAATGGCCTGCTCATCGGACACGATACGCTGCCTGGGTCAGCACCGATGGTAAGGTAGACGCCGCAACTGTTGCAAGCGACCTGTTTTATTAAAGAGTTAAATTTACGGCGAGCCTTTGTTATTAGCACCTTGATGCACAACCCGGATCCGCAGGCGCCCACTGCGGCATCGCCGCTCGCCGTGCGCTGGCGGCGGCTGCGTTCGGCCTACCGCATGGCCAACCTGGCCTCGCACCACGTGCTTGGCTTTACCATCAAGCTCGTGCTGCTGGTGTATTTCGCGCTTGCCGTGCTGTTCCTGGTGCTGCGCTACGCCATCCTCCCCAACATCGACCTGTATAAAAGCGACATCGAGCGCATGGCCGGCAATGCCCTCGGCAGCCGGGTCACGATCGCGCGCCTGGCCGCGTCCTGGCACGGCTTGCGGCCGGCCCTGTCGCTTAGCGAAGTGCGCCTGCACGACCGCGACGGGCGCCAGGTGCTGGCGCTGCCGCAGGTCGAGGCGACCCTGGGCTGGTGGAGCGTGGCCGCCTTCGAGCCGCGCTTCGCCTCGCTCGAGATCAAGGGGCCGCGCCTGGCGGTGCGGCGCGGGCTGGACGGCGTGATCGAGGTCGCCGGTGTGCGGCTCGACCCCAACAAGGCCGGCGGCGGCGGCGGCGACTGGCTGCTGCGCCAGCGCGAGATCGTGATCCGCGACGGCCGGGTCGACTGGACCGACGAATTGCGCGGCACGCCGCCGCTGGCGCTGGAAGGCGTGACCCTGGCGCTGCTCAATCGCTGGGGCGCCCACCACTTCGCGCTGCAGGCCACGCCGCCGCGCGCGCTGGGCAGCCCGATCGACGTGCGCGCCCAGTTCCGCCACCGCTTCGGCGAACGGCCGTCGGACGTGCTGCGCTGGAAGGGCGAGCTGTACGCCGACCTGCGCGACGTCGACCTCGGCGCCTGGAAACGCTTCGTCGACTATCCGATCCAGCTCGAGCGCGGCCGCGGTTCGCTGCGCGCCTGGCTCGGCTTCGACCAGGCGCGCCTGGCCGGCTTCACCGCCGACCTGGCCCTGGCCGGCGTCAATGCGCGCCTCGGCAAGGACATCGCGCCCCTGCAGCTGGCGCGCGTCAGCGGCCGCCTGTCGGCGCGCGAGGAATTGCTGCCGAACGGGGCCGACGGCAAGCCGACCTTCGGCGCCCACGGCCACACGATCCGCCTCGAACACTTTGCCGTGGTGGCGCGCGATGGCCGCGCGCTGCCGCCGGCCACGCTGGAACAAACCTGGCGTCCCGCGAAGGATGGCCAGCCAGAGCGCGGCGCCCTGCGCGCGCGCCGGCTCGACATCGGCGCGCTGGCGGCGCTGGCCCAGTACCTGCCGGTCACGCCGGTGCAGCGCCAGCTGCTGGCCGACTATGCGCCGCGCGGCATGCTGCAGGACGTCAGCGCCGAATGGGATGGGCGCTACCCGAACGTGAGCGGCTGGCGCATCCGCGGCGAGGTCGCCGACCTGGCCCTGAATGCCGTCGCCGCCCGTCCGGCGAGAAACGCCCAGGGCGGCGTTCCGGCGCTGCCGGCGCGGCCCGCCACGCCCGGTTTCGAGCGCCTGAGCGGCCGCATCGATGCGAACGAGCGCGGCGGCAGCGTGGCGCTGGACTCGAAGGGCCTGGCGCTGTTCATGCCGGCCTGGTTCGCCGAGCCGCGCATGCCGTTCGACCAGCTGGCGCTGAAAGCGAACTGGAAGCTCGAGCCGGGGCAGCAATTGCAGGTGGAGGTCGACGACCTGACGTTCCGCCAGGGCGATTTCACGGGCGAGGTGTCGGGCCGCCACGTGTTGCCGCTCGAGCCCGGCCACGGGCCCGGCAGCGCCGACTTCAGCGGCAGCCTGGACGGCTTCCCGATCGACCAGATCGGCCGCTACCTGCCGCTCGCCACCCCGCACGGCCTGCACGACTGGCTGGTCGGGGCCTTGCAGGGCGGACGCCTGAACGACGCCAGCCTGCGCCTGCGCGGCGACCTGGCCCACTTCCCGTTCCACGCCAATAACGCGGCCGAACGCGCGCGCGGCGAATTCAACGTGAGCGGACGGCTGGCAGGGGCGCGCCTCGAATACGCGCCCGGCCACCGGCATCCGGACGGCACGCCGCTGTGGCCGCTGGCCGAGGCGATCGACGGCAGCATCGAGTTCGACCGGGCGCGCATGGAAATCCACGGCAAGACCCTGCGCACCCTGGGCGTGGCGCTGTCGAACGTCAAGGCGGTGATCCCCGACCTTGGCGCCCACGAGAACATGATGCTGGAAATCGACGGCCAGGGCGCCGGGCCGCTGCAGGAATTCCTGCGCTATGTGTCGGTGACGCCGGTGCTGGACTGGATCGGCCACTTCACCGAGGACACGCGCGGCAGCGGCAACGCGAAGCTGGGCCTGAAATTGCGCATGCCGCTGTCGCACATGCATGACACCAAGGTGCAGGGCAGCCTGCAATTGCAGAACAACGACGTCAGCCTGTTCCCCGAACTGCCGACCTTGCAAAGCGCCCAGGGCCGGATCGATTTCCATGACCATGGCTTCGGCCTGGAGGCGATTCGCGCGGACTTCCTGGGCGAGCCGGTCACGGTGGCCGGCGGCACCCAGCGCGACGGCAGCACCCGGGTGCTGCTCGACGGCGTGCTGTCGGCCGAGGGCATGCGCCGCACGGCGCCGGCGCCGGCAATGCAACGCCTGGCCGAACGCCTGTCGGGGAGCACCCACTACACCGGCTCGATCGTGGTGCGCGAAGGCCGGCGCACGATCGCCATCGACTCCAGCCTGTCGGGCCTGGGCGTCGAATTGCCGCACCCGCTGAACAAGGCGGCGGACGCCAGCCTGCCGCTCAGCTTCGTGCTGGAAGGCGCGCCGACCATGGCCGGCCTGGGCCGCGACGAGATCCGCGTCGGCGTCGGCCCCAACCTGGCGGCGCGCTACCTGCGCGAGAAGCAGGGCAAGGGCCCGTGGCGGGTGACCCAGGGCGGCATCGGCGTGAACGTGCCGGCGCCGCTGCCCGACGAAGGCATGATGGTCCACGTCGATTCGAAGGTGCTCAATATCGATCACTGGCTGGCGGCCGGGCGCGCCATCGCCGGCGCGGATGCGGATACCGGCGCCGCCTTGCCGGCGCCGGGCGCGATGGCCGGACCGGCGGCCAGCTCCGCCAGCGGCGCCGACTTCACGCAGTACATCCTGCCGACCGTGCTGGCCGGACGCATCAGCGAACTGACCATCGGCGAACGGCGCGTGGCCGACGTGGTGCTCGGCGCCACCCACACCCGCGACACCTGGCAGGCGAACCTGCATTCGCGCCAGGCCAGCGGCTATCTCACCTGGAGCGAGACCCCCAGCGGCCTGGGCAAGGTCACGGCGCGCCTGGCTTCGCTCACGATTCCCGAATCGGCCGAGGCCGAGGTCAAGGACTTGCTGGAGTCGAGCCGGGGCGCCAGCGCCACCATCCCTTCGCTCGACATCGTGGCCGAGCAGTTCGAACTGTTCGACAAGCGCCTCGGCCGGCTGGAACTGCGCGCCAGCAATGTGCGCGCGCTGGCGGGCCGCGAATGGCGCATCGACCGCGTGCTGCTCGCCAATCCGGACGGCCAGCTGAAGGCCAACGGCCGCTGGCTGACCAAGGATGGCAAGAGCAATACCAGCCTGAATTTCGCGCTCCACATGGACGACGCCGGCAAGCTGCTGGACCGCCTGGGCTTCCCAGGCACGATCGGGCGCGGCAACGGCACCCTGAGCGGCGACATTTCCTGGGCCGGCCTGCCGTATGCGATGGATATCCCGAGCCTGTCGGGCCAGATCGAGATGAACGTCGAATCGGGCCAGTTCCTGAAGCAGGATCCGGGCGCCGCCAAGCTGCTGGGCGTGCTCAGCCTGCAAGCGCTGCCGCGCCTGCTCAAGCTCGACTTCCACGACGTGTTCTCGGAAGGCCTGGCGTTCGACGGCATCAGCGCCAACGCCATGATCCAGCGCGGGGTGCTGCGCACCGACAACCTTAGAATGCATGGGGTGGCGGCCACCGTCCTGATGAACGGCAGCGCCGACATCGCCAACGAATCGACGAACCTGCGCGTGGTGGTGATCCCCGAATTCAACCTGGGCACCGGGCCGCTGGTGTATGGCCTGGCGGTGAACCCGGTGATCGGCCTGGGGGGCTTCCTGGCCCAGCTGTTCCTGCGCGCGCCGGTGATGAAGGCGCTGACCTATGAAATGCAGGTGACGGGGCCGTGGAAGGCGCCGGTCATCACGAAAATCGACAACCCGGCGGCGGCCGCCGCCACTGCACCAGCCACTGAGCCAGCCAAGAAGGAGTGATATGACGACCGTAGCCGCGATCCAGATGGTTTCCACCCCCGAGGTCGGCGAGAACCTGGCCACCGTGCGCCGCCTGGTGGCCGAGGCCGCCGGCCGGGGCGCCACCCTGGTGGCCCTGCCGGAATACTGGCCGATCATGGGCATGAGCGACGCCGACAAGGTGGCGCACGCGGAGCAGCCCGGCAGCGGCCCGATCCAGAATTGCATGGCCGCGCTGGCGCGCGAGCACGGGATCTGGCTGGTCGGCGGCACCTTGCCGATGGTCTCGCCCGAGGCGGGCAAGGTGCTCAACACCACCCTGGTGTACGACCCGCAGGGGCAAATGATGAGCCGCTACGACAAGATCCACCTGTTCGGCTTCAACAAGGGCGCCGAATCGTATGACGAGGCGCGCACCATCGTGCCGGGCGAGACGGTGGGCGTGTTCGACGCGTCGTTCGGCCGGGTCGGCCTGTCGGTGTGCTACGACCTGCGTTTCCCCGAGCTGTACCGCGCGATGGGCGAATGCGCTCTCATCATCGTGCCGGCCGCCTTCACCCACACCACCGGCCGCGCGCACTGGGAAGTGCTGCTGCGCGCCCGCGCCATCGAGAACCAGTGCTATGTGCTGGCCGCGGCCCAGGGCGGGATGCACGTCAACGGCCGCCGCACCTACGGACACAGCATGCTGGTCGATCCCTGGGGCGAGGTCAAGGCGGTGCTGCCGGAAGGCGAGGGCGTGGTCGCGGGCGAACTGGATGCGGCCTACCTGGCCGGGGTGCGCGAAAGCCTGCCGGTATTGCGCCATCGCAAAATGTAGGCGTTCCTCGAGGGTTTCGGGGCCCGCCGTGCATGCGTATCACGAAGCTTGTTTTGGGGAAAGATTTTTGTCATCATGCGGTTTTCCCTCAGCCGGCAGCAGGGCGGCCCATACCGCGCATAGTGAATGGCACTGCAATCATGAGCAAACACCACTCGATCCAGGTCTCTCGACAGGCACGCGCGCTGCGCGAGGCGTCGTCGGCGAGCGTGGCTTGCGCGGTCGTCGCGCCGGGGGCGCAACGGTGAAGCTTGCCATCATGCAGCCTTATCTGTTTCCGTACATCGGGTACTTCCAGCTGCTTGCGTCGGTCGATCGATTCGTGTTCTATGACGACGTCAATTACATCAAGAATGGATGGGTCAACCGCAACCGCCTGTTCCTGGCGGGGGCGGTACGCTACATGACGGTGCCGCTGGCCGGCGCGAGTTCCTTCATGAAGATTGATACGGTGAGGCCGGAGCCGGGCGAGCACTGGAAAAAGAAGCTGCTGGAGAGTGTCCGCCACGCCTACGCCAGGGCGCCATACTTCGCGCTGGCGTACGAGATGCTCGCCAGTGTCATTCACGGAAATCATGCGTCGATCGGCGCCTTGTCGCGCGCCAGTGTACGCATGGTGTGCGAACACGTCGGGCTGGACACGGGGCTCGTCGATTCATCCCGCACCTACGACAATGGGCACCTGGCGGGGGAGACGCGCATCATCGACATTTGCCTGCGCGAGCGCGCCAGCCGCTACCTCAACGCGCCCGGTGGCACCGACCTGTACGACAAGTCGACCTTCGCCTGGCATGGCATCGCCCTGGAGTTCATCGCACCGCGCCTGGAACCCTATCCCCAGCTGGCGCAGCCGTTCCAGCCCGGACTGTCGATCCTGGACGTGCTGATGTTCAACGACGCCCGCGCCACGCGTGAGCTGATCGCGGCGGGGGAGGTGGCATGAGCGCGCCAGCGATCGGTGGCTATTTCGAACTCGAGCTGCCGCCGCAGCGGCCGTCAGCGTTTCCCGGCGCATTGCGTTTCCAGTCGGCGCGCGCGGCGTTTTTCGCGTTGTTGCAAGCCGGTCGGCCGGGCCGGGTGTGGATGCCCGACTACCTGTGCGATTCCATGCTGGCGCCTCTGCACGCGGCTGGCGTGACCGTCATGCCATACGAGGTCGATGCCCGTTTCGAGGTGTCGGGGCAGGTCGATCTGCAGGCGGATGACTGGTTCTATGCCGTCAACTATTTCGGTGTCCGTACCCGTGAAATCGATGCCTTGCTGGCGCGGGTGGATCCCGCGCGTGTCGTGCTCGACCATTGCCAGGCGTTCTACGTGCCGGCTCCGGCCTGCCTGGCGTCCATCTATTCGCCGCGCAAGTTCTTTGGTGTTGCCGATGGCGGCTTCCTGGTCACGGACTTGCCGGTGCCTGCCCCGCAACAGGACGATACGCCGGTGCTGGAACATGCCGGCCACCTCCTGATGCGGTTGGCGGGCGCGCCGGAGATCGGGTACGCCGCCTACCAGCGCAGCGAACAGGCGCTGGCGGCACTGGCGCCGCGCCACATGTCGGCGCTATCCGAGCGCATCCTGGGCAGCGTCGACCTCGAGGCGGCTCGGGAACGGCGCAAGCGCAACTTCGACTATCTGCACCGGCGGCTGGCGCGCTTCAACGGCTGCGACCTCGATCCCGGAAGCATCGATGGTCCCCTGTGCTATCCCTTGCTGACGGGCGCGCAAGGCCTGCGCGAGGCGCTTATCGCACAGCGAATCTACGTCGCAACCTACTGGTCCGACGTCCTGCAGCGAGCGCCGGGCGCCAGCGCTGCAGCCGCCCTGGTCCGCGAGCTCGTGCCCTTGCCTTGCGACCAGCGCTATGACGAAGACGATATGGCGAGGGTGGCGGATGCCTGCGCGGCCTACTTGTCGGCACACATACACCATACTGGAGATACACCATGAATATCCAAGGGAAGACCGTCACCCTCAGGGCTCCGGAACTCGATGACGTGCCGCGCCTGCATCGCTGGAGCAACGATCCGGAAGTATGGAATATGCTTGGCGGCTGGCATTTTCCGTTCTCGAGCCGCTCGACCGAAGACTGGGTCCGTTCGCGCAAGGACGGCAATCCGACCAGCCATGTCTTTTGCATCGACACGCCGGACGACGGCATGATCGGCACCGCCAACCTGGTGGACATCGACTGGAAAAACGGCAACGCTTTCCACGGCATGATGATCGGGGAAAAAAACCTGCGCGGCCGCGGCTACGCCCTCGACACGGTGATGGCGATCATGCGCTATGCCTTCATGGAACTGGGCTTACAGCGCCTGGACGGCGACATGATTGCCTACAATCAACGTTCGATCCGCTTTTATCTTGACAAGTGTGGGTGGAAGCAGGAAGGGGTGCGCCGCAACTGGTTTTTTCGCGACGGCCAACACCACGACAAAATCGTTGTCGGCGTCACGCGGGACGACTACCTGGAACTGGTGCGCGCCAACCGCTACTGGGATTGAGTGGGTCAGGCGGCGCCTGGCGCCACGAAACGCATGCCCGATGACCGACAGCACATTGCCTGGGCTACCTTCCGGTGCGAACGGCATGGATATGGCACAATGCCCTTTCCAACCGAATGCTTGATGCCAACATGACTCCATTTGAACCGAATCTTTCCTCCATCGCCGTCGCGCGCGACGTGCTGTTGACGCCATTCGGCCTCGACGAGGGCAAGCTGCTGCGCGCGCTGGGGACGATGTTCACGCACAAGGTCGATTACGCCGACCTGTACTTCCAGTTCACCAAGAGCGAAGGCTGGAGCCTGGAAGAGGGCATCGTCAAGACCGGCAGCTTCTCGATCGACCAGGGCGTCGGCGTGCGCGCCATCTCGGGCGACAAGACCGCGTTTTCGTATTCCGACGAGATTTCCGAGCGCGCGCTGCTGGACGCCGCCACCGCCACGCGCACCATCGCGCGCGCCGGCGCCGGCCGCATCAAGGTGGCCGGCAGCGCGCTGCCGACCGGCGGCCGTTCGCTGTATTTGCCCAACGATCCGTTGGCTTCGCTCGATGCGACCGCGAAAGTGAAGCTGCTCGAGCGCGTGGAAAAGATGGCGCGCGCCAAGGATCCGCGCGTGGTGCAGGTGATGGCGGGCCTGGCCGGCGAATACGACGTGGTGCTGGTGGTGCGCAGCGACGGCGTGCTGGCGGCCGACATCCGTCCGCTGGTGCGCGTGTCGGTGACCGTGATCGCCGAGCAGAACGGCCGGCGTGAAGTCGGCTCCTCCGGCGGCGGCGGCCGTTTCGACTACGGCTACTTCGACGACGAGGTGCTCGACCGCTATGCGACCGAGGCCGTCAAGTCGGCCTGCGTCAACCTGGAGGCGCGTCCGGCCCCGGCCGGTCCGATGACCATCGTGCTGGGACCGGGCTGGCCCGGCGTGCTCTTGCATGAGGCGGTCGGCCACGGCCTGGAGGGCGACTTCAACCGCAAGGGCTCGTCCTCGTATGCCGGCATGATCGGACAGCGGGTGGCGGCCAAGGGCGTGACCGTGGTCGACGACGGCACCCTGCAAGACCGCCGCGGTTCGCTGAACATCGACGACGAAGGCAACCCGACCCAGTGCACCACGCTGATCGAGGACGGCATCCTGAAGGGCTATATCCAGGACACGATGAATGCGCGCCTGATGAAGATGCCGGTCACCGGCAATGCGCGCCGCGAATCGTTCGCCCACCTGCCGATGCCGCGCATGACCAACACCTATATGCGCGCCGGCGACAAGGACCCGCAAGAGATCCTGGCCTCGGTCAAGAACGGCCTGTACGCAGTGAATTTCGGCGGCGGCCAGGTCGACATCACCAACGGCAAGTTCGTGTTCTCGGCCAGCGAGGCGTATATGATCGAGGACGGCAAGATCACCTATCCGGTGAAAGGCGCGACCCTGATCGGCAACGGCCCGGACGTGATGAACCGCATCTCGATGATCGGCAACGACATGCGCCTGGATTCGGGCGTCGGCGTGTGCGGCAAGGAAGGCCAGAGCGTGCCGGTGGGCGTCGGCCAGCCGACCCTGCGCATCGATGGGGTGACGGTGGGCGGGACGGCCTGATCCGTCACTTGTCCTCACTCTCAATGCCCGGTTTTGCCGGGCATTGTAGCTTTTGGTGCGTTTGTGGCCGCGTCATTTCTGGCGTCGGGGTCTTTCACGCACAGCGTCAAAAAATACACCTTGCCAGTGCACAATCAGCTTGTCTGGCGGTTTCTGGTATACATCCATGCAATCCAGATTCACCACCGTCACCGGATTCGGTAGCCCCAGGTTCTCTGCGCTGGCATTTGCGTGCCGATACAGATATTCCTCGGTCTCTGCGCGCGTCGCCTCGAACGTGGGTGCATCGCAGATGCGTTTGCCCAGTCGCACGCGGTTCGCTCCAATACTGAGTACTTGACCGATCATTCCATTGGCCTGGGCGTCGTCAAGCGCGCTGATCTGCGATGAGTCCAGCACAGCGGTCAATCTCCATTGTCCGATCACCGATTTGTCCTGGCTCTGGGCATTCGCAGGTGTTGATGCCCACATCGCTAGTGCGACTACCGCGACTGCGATATAGGCTTGAATGTCCCATCGCTGAGTGACGGTTCTGGCGAATGGATGTGACATGGTTCGAGCCTGTCAGAATTTCTGTGTGGAACGGGGTCATGAAATAATCCCGAAAGGACTGTTCCATGACCGAAGTGATGACCACCAAGAAGCCCAAAAAACAGAAAGCAGCGTACCCGTTTCCCGTTGAGCTGATCGACCAGTTGCTGGCCCAGGTTGAGAACAAGGACGCCGAGTCGATCCTTGGCGAATCGGGCCTCGCCGGGCAGCTCAAAAAAATGCTGGCCGAGCGTATGTTGTCGGCCGAGTTGAACCACCACCTGGCCAACGAGGAAGACGGCAGCAGAAACCACCGCAACGGTAGCAGCCCGAAGAAGGTCTTGACGCCAGGCGGGGAGCTCCACCTGGACATTCCGCGCGATCGTCTGTCGAGCTTCGAGCCCAAACTGGTGGCCAAACATCAGCGCCGGATGTCGGGCTTCGACGATCACGTTATCAGCATGTACGCTCGTGGTATGAGCGTGCGCGAGATTCAGGCGCATTTGCTGGAGTTGTACGGCACCGAGGTGTCGCCAGACCTGATTTCGACCATCACCGACGAAGTGCTCGAGGAGGTCGCGCAGTGGCAGCAGCGGCCGCTCGAGGCGATGTATCCGATCGTGTATTTCGACGCGTTGCGCCTGAAGATCCGGGACGAAGGCACGGTCAAGAACAAGGCCGTATATCTGGCCTTGGGCATTCGTGCCGACGGCCGCAAGGAAGTGCTGGGTCTGTGGATCGAACAGACCGAAGGCGCCAAATTCTGGCTGAAGGTTTTCAACGAACTCAAGAACCGCGGACTGGACGATATCCTGATCGCCGTCGTCGATGGCCTGCGCGGCTTCCCGGAGGCCATCGAGGCCGTTTATCCGCAAGCGCAGATCCAGACGTGCATCGTGCACCTGATCCGCAATTCGACGACGCTTGCGGCCTGGAAGGACCGGAAGGAACTGGCAGCGGCGCTCAAGCCGATCTACCACGCTGCCAACGCCGAGCTGGCCGAAGCGGCGCTGGATGCCTTTGCAGAAGGCCCATGGGGCACCAAGTTTCCGACCGTGGCCGCGATGTGGCGGCGCCAGTGGCAGCAGGTGATTCCGTTCTTTGCCTACCCACCTGAAGTGCGCACGATCATCTACACGACCAACGCTATTGAAAGCCTGCATATGCGTCTGCGGAAGATCGTCAAGAACCGTGGTCACTTCCCCAGCGACGAAGCCGCGACCAAGTTATTGTTCCTGGCCTTGCGCAATATCGAGAAAGATTGGAAGATGCCACAGCGTACCTGGAAGCAGGCTGCCAACCAGTTCGCCATCATGTTCGGCGAGCGCTTCACGAACGCGATTATCTAACTACGAATTCTGGCCCCGCACACAGAATTTCTGACAGGTCCCATGGTTCTCCTATCTTTCTGTTTCCAGAAACGGTGCGGCTTCCTCTGCGCGGCGCTTTACCAGACCACCTGCAACGACTTTTTTCACGCCGTTTTTAGTTCTTATTCGCACCCGTACAAACTGCTGCATATTGGCAGCAGCTCCGCTGAAATCACCGGCGTTGATGAGCTTATAGGTATTCCCGGCACCACCGATCCCCGTGTTATACGTGAACGAAACCAGGGCATCGAATTGGGCCTGGTTTAACTCTGCATGGACGTTGCGATGCACCCCTCCTTCGGCCTCTGCGACTTTACGAGAGAACTCAGCCTCGACCTGAGCAGGGCTGACAGCCCTCCCAAGCTCTTCTTCGGTACAAACGCCACGGTGAGCGAGCACGCTAATCCCCCATGTGCAGTGCCCACGGTTCTTGCCCATGTCGTTGTAATACCGGTATTGAACGGTTTCCGTATCGCGCAGCCGCTTGCGCGCCTCGGGGCTTATCCGCATATTGACAGTCGGTCGCTGAGGCAGTGTTTTCTCAACTGTTGCTGGCATAAATGTCCTCTTGCTTGCTTTGAATACGCACTCTAGTCGCGATGACACGGCGCGACTTTGCGCTCGGCTAAGCCAGTCCACCGACGAATGCACATAATCCACAGGCCGACCATCAGGTCGTAATCAGGGGAACCACATGGCAATCGACGTATATCTGCAAATGGACGGTATCAAAGGAGAGTCGCAGGACGAGAGGCACAAGGACTGGATCGAGTGCGAGACCGTGCATTGGGGCATACATCAGCCCAAGAGCGCCACCAGTTCGACTGGCGGTGGACACACTGCGGAGCGTGCGGAGTTGGAGGAACTTTTATTCAGTAAAACGGCCGACCTGGCCAGCCCGATACTTATGCAGCACTGCGCGATGGGTAAGACGATTCCGAAGGCCAAGCTCGAATTCATGCGTGCAGACGGCCAGGGCAACCCGATCAAATATTTCGAGATCGAATTGGAGAATGTTCTGATCGGAAGTATCAGTCCTGGCATCGCCGCTGGTACTTTGCTGGGTAATCCCCCCATTTTTAGAGCACGCTAAAAGTAGAGGCTAAGTGTCAAGTCCCGCCTGTTCATAAACCCGTTTGACAAATAATTCGGGGCGCTTTTTCTGCCATTCTTTGAGCGCCAGAATTGGTGTTTTGCTGTC
>NZ_JH992924.1:551839-602695 GCF_000315425.1 Massilia timonae CCUG 45783
TGTCAAGTCCCGCCTGTTCATAAACCCGTTTGACAAATAATTCGGGGCGCTTTTTCTGCCATTCTTTGAGCGCCAGAATTGGTGTTTTGCTGTCGATGGCGCGTTGCGGAATATGATGGTTGTAGAGCTTCAAGTAGTTCATCAAGGTCGCCTCCAGATCAGCCCTGCTGTCGAAACGGGTTTGCTGTAGCAGTTCGTTGATTCGTCCGTTGAAGCGCTCTACCATGCCATTCGTTTGCGGGTGCCGTGGCGGTGCCAGGCGATGCTCTGCCGGCAGTGCGGTACAAGCCACATCGAAGGCATGGTTGCCGCTCGGCTTCTTGTCCTTGGTAGCGAAGCGGTCAGTGAACTGAGAGCCGTTATCTGTCAGTATCTTGCTGATCTTGATCGGTGAAGCAAGCTTGAGCCGACGCAGGAAATCGACGCTGCTCTTGTCCGTCATGTCGCCATAGATGTGCATGAAAACCCATCGCGTGGCCCGGTCGATCGCGACGAACAGATAGCGACGCGAGGTTTCGTCAGGCATCTGGGGCAAGTATTTGATATCGATGTGAACGAAGCCTGGTTCGTAATCCTTGAACGTCTTTTTCGGCGCGATCGTTTCGCCTTCAGCTTTCGGGATGACATCTTCAAGACGTGACATGCCCTCGCGCTTCAAAAGGCGGGCAAGACCTGAGCGAGAGACGTCAGGATTGATGTACTGCTTGGTGACGAAGAGAAGATCGTCCAATGGCAAATAAAGCGACTGGCGCAGCGCAAGCACGATCGCTTCCTGCGCTGCGCTCAGGGTGGTCTTGAGGACATGGGCACGGTGGGAACGGTCCTGTACATCATCACGCTTGAGCCACTTCTTGGCGGTAGCCCGGCTGACATTGAAGACCTTGGCCGCCTGGCGATCTGACAGGCCCGAGTCCTTGATCTCTTGGCGCGTTTTCGGTGTAGTTCGGGCTTGCGGGTGAATGCGTGAACTCATGCTGCAAATTGCTCCTGGTGCTTTGAAATTCCGGGATTGCTGAACCCAGCAATCAACTCGTTCAGCATAGCCTTTGCTCGGAATAAAGGCCAGCTACGACGAGGAATATGATCGCACGGCACTAAACAGCTAAGCGGCCAGTGCCAATTTCTGTTTTGGCGTGATACCGCCGAGTGCCATGTTGGGCCGGTCGTGATTGTAGGTCCACAACCAGTTGGTAGCAAATTCCTGGATCTCTTCGAGCGTCTCGAACAGGTGATGCGCAAGCCAATCGTAACGCACGGTCCTGTTGTATCGCTCGACGTAGGCGTTCTGTTGCGGTTGTCCTGGCTGGATGAAATCGATGCGGATGCCGCGTTTTGCAGCCCACGCCAAAGTCACCGCGCTGATGTATTCAGGGCCGTTGTCGCAGCGGATGGCTTCCGGTTTGCCGCGCCATTCGATGATCCGGTCGAGCGAGCGTATCACGCGCTCGGACGGCAGCGAGAAATCGACTTCGATCCCCAAGCCCTCGCGGTTGAAATCATCGATGACGTTGAACAAACGGATGCTCCGCCCGTCGGCGAGCTGGTCGTGCATGAAGTCCATCGACCAGCTCTGATTGATCGCGAGCGGCACCGCCAGCGGCAGCGGCTTTTCACGTACCAGACGATGACGCGGCTTGATCCGCAGATTCAGCTCGAGCTCGCGGTAAATCCTGTAGACGCGCTTGTGGTTCCATCTGAAGCCCTTGACGTTGCGCAGATACAGGAAGCACAGCCCGAAGCCCCAGTTGCGCTGGTTGTTCGTCAGTCGCACCAGCCAGTCCGCGATGAGGACGTTTTCCGCATCCAGCTTGGCCTTGTAGCGGTAGCAGGTCTGGCTGATGCCAAACGCTTTGCACGCCAGCTTGACCGTGGCTGCCCGCTCCGTTACGGCCCATTGCGCCATCTCCCGCCGCTGAGATGGCGCTACCATTTTTTTGTGAGCGCCTCCGCGACGATCTCTGCCTTGAGGCGCTCCTCGACGTACATCTTCTTGAGCCGCCGGTTTTCCTCTTCCAACTCCTTCATGCGTGCCATCAACGAGGCGTCCATTCCGCCGAATTTGGAGCGCCACTTGTAGAACGTGGCGTTGCTGATGCCGTGCTCGCGGCACAGCTCTGGCACCGGGCTACCGGCTTCGGCTTGCTTGAGGATGGCGATAATCTGGCTGTCGGTAAAGCGGGACGTCTTCATGTAGAGCTTTCTGTGTCTTAAGTAGAAAATTCTACTTCTGAACGCGCTCTTTTTGTGGGGGGATTACCGCTGAACGAACAGGTGAGCTTGAAATTCTCCAAAGTAAAGTGGCGCTACACCCAACAAAAAGTCGGCGGCGGGAGCGGAGGGAGCACCGTAGGCGGGTGGGATCTGGCTGCGAATCGTATAACGGTGTAACGCGTCGAAGCGTTACCAGCACCGGAACGTCGCGCGTTGAACGAACGCCGACGGCTTCCGTCATTTTTCATTATTGAATCAAACATTATTGTCATAAAGTTGCTCTAAATAATTCGTTTGTACTGCGTCGATGGCTTGTTAGAGTTCGTTTCCCAATAAAAACAAGCCAATCATGAAACATACCTACCTCCTGGCCGCCGCCATCGGCGCGCCGCTGCTGGCCCACGCCCAGGCGGCGGCGACCTCGGCCGATGCGCCGGCCGCTACCACCACCAACACCGCGCCCGCGTCGGTCCTCGTCACCGGTTCGCGCATCGCCCGCGCGCAACTGGACGGTCCGTCGGCGGTCACCGTCATCACCGGCGACGAGATCACGCGCCAGGGTTACAAGAATGTGTTCGATGCCCTGAACAACCAGGTGCAGAACAGCGGTTTCGTGCAGGGCGCCGACTTCGGCAATACCTTCACGCCGTCGGCGAACACCATCAGCCTGCGCGGCCTGGGGCCGAACCACACGCTGATCCTGCTCAATGGCCGGCGCCTGGCCGACTTCCCGATCGCCTATGAAGGCACGGTCAACTTCACCAACCTGGCCAATATCCCGTCGGCCATCGTCGAACGCATCGAGATCCTGTCGGGCGGCGCCTCGGCCATCTATGGCTCGGACGCGATCGCCGGCGTGGTCAACATCATCCTCAAAAGGAAAGCCGAGGGCGTCGACCTCAACGTCAAGCTGGGCGGCACCAGCCGCGGCGGCGGCGCCGAGCGGCGCGTGCAGCTCACCGGCGGCAAGCAGTTCGACCGCCTGAGCACCGTGTTCGCGCTCGAGTTCTCGGAACGCAATCCGATCGGCGCCTACCAGCGCGATTTCATGGCCGAACGCTCGGGCACGCCGACCAATGTGCTGTCGCGCCGTGACGCCACCGTGGGCCGCTACATCGATCCGGGCGCGACCTGCGCGCAATTGGGCGACCTGTTCGGCGGCAGCGTCGTCAACTACGCATCGCGCACCGGTAACTACTGCGCCAGCAACAAGGTCAGCCCCACCTACTGGTCGGTGCAGACCCGGAACCAGAGCAAGAATGCATTCGGCAGCGCCACCTATGAGCTCGACGAGAACACGACGCTGTTCGCCGACATCCTGCTGGGCCAAAACGACACCGTCAACAATACGCGCGGTCCGTCGTGGACGTCGAACTCGCTCAACAATGGTTATTTCCTGAACCGGAACACAGGGCATTACGAAGCCTGGACCCGTTACATTTCCCCGGAAGAGATGGGCGGCCTGTCGCGCTACGACCGCTTCTGGGAAGACGGCGCGGTCGCCGCTTCGCTCGGCGCGCGCGGCATCGTGCCGGGCACCAGCTGGAAGTGGGAAGCCGGCTACAGCGCCTCGTGGTATGAGAGCAAGGGCAAGACCCCGCGCGCGCTGTCGAACATCGACAGCTTCTTCCTCGGGCCGCGCCTGGGAACCGACGCGAGCGGCGTCGCCATCTACGCGCCGGACCCGACGCGGCTGGCGACCCGCGTGAATCCGGACGAATTCGGCACGATCACCGGCTACGCCGAAAGCGACGACGAGTCGTGGACCCACACGGTGTCGGCCAGCGCCAATGGAGAAGTAGCGCAACTGCCGGCCGGCCCGCTGCAACTGGCGGTGGTGGCCGAGGCCGGCCGCCAGGGCTTTACCAATGCGCCCGACCAGCGCATCAATGCGGGCTATTTCAACCTGGCGCCGAACACCGCCGTCACCGCCGGCACCCGCAACCGCTACGCGCTCGGCGCCGAAGCGAGTGTTCCCTTGCACAAGGTCCTGACCGCGACCCTGGCCGGCCGCTACGACCGTTATGAATTCGCCGAGCGCGACAGCGGCAAGTTCACCTATGCCGGCGGCCTGGAACTGCGGCCGACGCGCGAGGTGCTGGTGCGCGCCAACTACGCCACCAGCTTCCGGGCGCCGGACATGAATTACATCTACAAGGCGCGCGGCACCGGCTATTACTCGTCGACCACCGACCACTACCGCTGCGGCGCCACCGGCCAGCCGCTGGCGAGCTGCGAATTCGCCAACTACTCGCCGGGCGCCGACTACGTCCAGTATGGCAGCGCCGACCTCAAGCCGGAGCAGGGCAAGTCGTATGGCGCTGGCATCGTCTGGTCGCCGAGCACGAGTTTCGATGCCTCGGTCGATTACTGGAATATCGAGATCGACGACCTGGTGACCAATCTGTCGGCC
Source organism: Massilia timonae CCUG 45783 (assembly GCF_000315425.1). Lineage (GTDB taxonomy): Bacteria > Pseudomonadota > Gammaproteobacteria > Burkholderiales > Burkholderiaceae_D > Telluria > Telluria timonae. The sequence continues at coordinate 556,464 of NZ_JH992924.1, forward strand.
GACCAGCTGCTGCGCGACGAAGCGGCCTGCCGCCTGGGCTCGCTGGACATCGGCTCGTCGCTGTGCGCGGACACGATCTCGCGCATCACGCGCTACGCGGCCAGTTCGCCGGTGCGTCCGGGCGAGATCCGCGAGATCCGTGTGAACCCGATCAATGCGGCCGAGGAGTCGAGCAGCGGCATCGACGTCAGCGCCCGTTATGCGCTGCGCACCACGGCCTGGGGCACGTTCACCTTGCGCGGCAATTATTCGAAAACGCTGACCCGCCGCTCGAAACAGTTCGCCGGCGACACGGTACGCGACGAACTCAATTCGCTCACCAGTTCGGACTGGCCGGACAAGCTGGCAGCCAGCCTGAACTGGAACGTGGGCGCCTGGTCGTCGACCCTGTTCGCCACCCGCTACGGCAAGATTCCGAACTCGGCCCAGACCGACTACCTGACGCCGACCACGCTGGTCAACGCGAGCGTCGTGTATCGCGTGAATGACCGCCTGACGTTGTCGGCGATCGTCAACAATGTGTTCGACCGCATCAAGCACGACACCACCGGCGGCTGGCCCAATTATGCGGTGGGCAGCTACAGCCCGGCGGGACGGACCGGGTGGGTCGAGCTGAACTATCACTTCGGCGGTTGACCGGCTGGTGGCGTGCGCCGGATGCGTGGCACGAATGACTCCGTGCCGCGCATCCGGCCATCGCCAGCTCAGAAGGCGTATCTCGCTCCCAGCGTGAAGAAGCGGCCGATCGCGCCGTAGTAGTCGAGCGGGTTGTACGACACCGCGCCATAGGTCAGCGGGTCGAGCGGCGCCTGCTTGTCGAACAGGTTCTGGATCGAGCCGTAGATTTCCCAGCGCGCTTGCGGCTTCCAGCGGAATACCAGGTCGACCGTGGTGAACGAGGCCAGTTCGCAATCGCTCGGCGCGTCAATGCCGTTGGCGAAGTGGCTGGCGCAGCCTTCCGGATCGTCCTTGAAGAAGGTGTTGTCGATCGGACCCCGGTAGTTGACGTTGGCCGACACGCGCCAGTTGGCGCGCTCCCAGGTCGCGCGCAGGTTGGCCTTGTGGTCCGGCGTGCCCATGCAGTTGCTGACGTCGCAATTGCCGTGGGTGCCGGCGTAGTCGCGCGTGGTGCCGTCCTGTTCGGTGCGCTCCCATTTGTCGAGGTAGGTGTACTTGACGTCGAAGGTCAGGGTGCCCCAGTTGTTCGGGAGTCCGAAGCCCTGGCGCGCATCGAGGTCGATGCCGCGCACCTCGGTTTCGGCCGAGTTCACGTATTCGGCCAGCACCGCCGTGATCGCGCCCGGGTCGCCCGGGATCGTCGGCACCGCCGTGCTCGGATCGCGCGCCACGTCGCCGGCGGCGATCGCGGCGTCGATCTGCTGCTGGTTGATCTCGTTCTTGCGCTTGATGTTCCAGAAGTCGAGCGAGAAACTGGTGCGTGGCAGCGGATCCCAGATCGCGCCGATATTCCAGCTCTTCGAGCGTTCCGGGCTCAGGTCCTGGTTGGGCGAGGTGATGACCGACACCGAGGCCGGGCTGCAGGCGGTCTGCACGCCCAGCGCGCAGCGGGCCGGATCGGTGGCGTTGGCGAAGGCGGCCAGGCCGCCGACGCCGTTCTCGGCCGGACTCGGCGCGCGGAAGCCCTTGGCCCAGGTGGCGCGCAGCGCCAGCTCGCGGCGCGGGTTCCACTTGACGCCGACCTTCGGGGTCCAGGCGTCGCCCACGTCGGTGAAGTGGTCGTAGCGCATGGCGCCGGTCAGTTCGAGTCCGGGCAGCACCGGCGCCAGCACTTCGCCATAAATGCCGGTCACGTTGCGCTGGCCGTCATAGGCCGAGTAGCCGAGGCCGATGATGTTGCCGCGCTCGGTGCCGGCGGTCGGCTCCAGCCGCGCCGACTCGTGGCGGAATTCGGCGCCCAGCGCCACGCCCACCGCGCCGCCGGCCAGCTTGCCGATCTCGCGCGTGGCCTTGAAGTCGACCTGGGCGATCTCGGTCTCGGCGTCGTTCGAGATGGTCGGCGACAGGGCGGCGTACAGGTCCGGTGAATTCAGGCCCGCGTTCTCGGCGATGCGCCAATAGGCGCCGGCCGGCAGCGCGCGGTAGCCGGGATTGGCCTGGGCCGCCGCCACGTTCGCGGCCGACGGGTCGAGCAGGGCGAAGGTGGCGTCGCGCTGCAGGTAGCCGCGGCGGTCGTTGTCGACCCGGCTGGTCGAATACAGCAGCGAGGTATCCCAGTCCCAGGCGCCGTGGGTGCCGCGCGCGCCGAACAGCGCGCGGATGAAGGTCGAGGAAATGTCGGACTCGCGCGGGCCGACGTCGAACGGCAGGTAGCGCAGCCGCGCCGCACGGCCGAAGTATGGGTTGTCGGGGTGCTCGGCGCCGAGCTGGACGCCGGCGTTGCTGACCGGGCCGCCGGGATAGCCGACGCTGGCCGCGATCGGATTCGGCGTTGAGCTGGACTGGGCCAGGCTGTTGTACAGATTGAGTTCGGCATAGGCCTCGGTATCGCCCTGCAGCTTGAGCGTGCCGCGGCTGTACAGCGACAGGTATTCGCTGTCGGGCTGGATCTGGTTGTACAGGAAGGCCGAATCGACCAGGCAGCCGCCGAGCGGATCGCCCTGCGGGTGATTGGTGAAATTGCTGCAGGCGGCGCCCGGGAAGGTGCGCGTGAAGCCGGGCCCGGCCAGGTTGCCGCGGTTGTAGTACTCCAGCGTGTCGGGGTTGCGCACATTGCCGTTGATGGCGTTGCCGGACTGGTTGTTGCCGGTGATGGCGCCGGTGCCGCCGAAGCCTTCCTGGGCCGAATAGCCATAGGGCCGCAGGTCGATCTTGCCGATGTAGTCGCGGTTGCCGCGGTCGCGGTACCAGATTTCTTGCGTGTGCTTGTACTCGACGTTGACCAGCACGTTGTAGCGGTCGGTCTCGAGGTCGCCGAAGCCCCAGGCCAGGGCCAGGTTGTGCTGCTGGCCGTCGCCGGCCTCGCCGCTGCCGTACAGCGCGCGCGCGCTGGTGCCCTGGAAGTTGCGGCGCAGGATGATGTTGACCACGCCGGCGATCGCGTCCGAACCATAGATGGCCGAGGCGCCGTCCTTGAGGATCTCGATGCGCTCGACCGCGTCGGTCGGGATCACGTTGAGGTCGGCGAACACCTTCTGGCCGTCGTCGGCCAGGCCGTAGGGCGCCATGCGGCGGCCGTTGAGCAGCACCAGGGTCGAGGCCGTGCCCAGGCCGCGCAGCGAGATGCCCGAGGCGCCGGCCGCGAAGCCGCTGCCAAAGCTCATCGGCACCGAGCCCTGGTTGTCGACCGCCAGGGTCTGCAGCAGCTCGGCCACCGTGGTCTTGCCCGAGCGCTCGATATCGTTGCGGTTGACGGTGAGCACGCTCGACGCGGTCTCGGCCTGGGCGCGGCGGATGTTCGAGCCGGTGATCTCGACGCGGGCCACGGGAGCGGCTTCTTGCGCGACGGCAGGGTGGGGAAGGGCCAGCAGCACGGGGCCGGCGAGCGCCAGGCCGGCGGCGCCGCCTCCCGCGAACAGGCGGCGCACGGAACGGGAAAGCAGGGTTTCAGTCATGGTCCGACACTCCAGTGGATGGAAGGATCCGGATGGCGCGGGTGGAGGGCTTGATCCTTATTGCAGATCAATTTCCCTGGCACCTCTTAGCACCTATTTGTGTCTACAATCAACACGCGCGCCCGCCGGGCTTGAATCGACTGTTGCATCGGCAGCCATGGCGGGACTGAGCTAACGCAAGATGCGCGCAAGATAAGGGGCGTAGGTGCCCGAGTTCAGATGGGCATGTCAGTTTGCTGCAACCGATTGTTGTCTGTACAAGCGTGGAACGGGCGACAAAAGGCTTGCCAACTTTCATGCCTTGTTGTTATAGTCAATTCGACCAAACCCGGACGACACCATGCGCCACGCTTTCTTTACCCGCTTTTTTTACTTTAGCCATTCCAGCCCCTGGCGGTGGAGTAGCGGCGGGTACGCGCAGTAAAACGTCCCGGCAACATCCAGACAAACCGCCAGCGATGGCGGTTTTTTTATTTCCAGTCCTGAACCAATACAGCAAAGAACAGCACGAAAGGGAGTCCCAGCATGCCCCGCACCGACGATTTACGCATCCGTGAAATGAAGGAACTGACGCCGCCCTCGCACCTGATCCGCGAGTTCCCGGTGACCCCGCAGGCCGAGCAGACAGCAAGCGGCGCGCGCATCGACCTGCACCGCATCCTGCACGGCCAGGACGACCGCCTGATGGTGGTGATCGGACCGTGCTCGATCCACGACCCGAAGGCGGCGCTCGAGTATGCGCGCAGGCTGGTCGAGCAGCGCCGCCGCTTCGCCGGCGAGCTGGAAGTCGTGATGCGCGTCTATTTCGAGAAGCCGCGCACCACGGTCGGCTGGAAGGGCCTGATCAACGACCCGTACATGGACAACAGCTTCCGCATCAACGACGGCCTGCGCATGGCGCGCGAGCTGCTGCGCGACATCAACGAGATGGGCCTGCCGGCCGGCACCGAGTTCCTCGACGTGATCAGCCCGCAGTACATTGCCGACCTGGTCAGCTGGGGCGCGATCGGCGCCCGCACCACCGAGTCGCAGGTGCACCGCGAGCTGGCGTCAGGGCTGTCGTGCCCGGTCGGCTTCAAGAACGGCACCGACGGCAATATCAAGATCGCGACCGAGGCGATCAAGGCCGCGTCGCAGCCACACCATTTCCTGTCGGTGACCAAGGGCGGCCACTCGGCCATCGTGTCGACCTCGGGCAACGAGGATTGCCACATCATCCTGCGCGGCGGCAAGACGCCGAACTACGATGCCGCCAGCGTCGAGGAGGCGTGCCGCCAGATCGCCGCGCTCGGCCTGGCCAGCCGCCTGATGATCGACGCTTCGCATGCGAACAGTTCCAAGAAGCCGGAGAACCAGGTGCCGGTGTGCGCCGACATCGCGGCCCAGATCGCGGGCGGCGACGACCGCATCGTCGGCGTGATGATCGAGTCGCACCTGGTGGCCGGACGCCAGGACCTGGTGCCGGGCAAGGAGCTGACCTATGGCCAGTCGGTGACCGATGGCTGCATCGACTGGGATACCAGCGTGGGAGTGCTGGAAGGATTGGCACAAGCGGTGCGCCAGCGCAGGTTGCGCCAGGACTGATCCGCTCCGGCCACCAAATGAAAAACGGCGCACCGAAGTGCGCCGTTTTTTTCGCCTGTCGGCGGCTTAGAACTTGGCGGTCACGTTCAGGAAGATGTGACGGCCCAGGGTGTCATACACCTGCGGATAGGTATTGCCGTTGCCGAACACGGCCGCGACGACGCCCGACACCGGTGGATCCTTGTCCAGCGCATTGTTCATGCCGGCGCGGAAGGTGAAGTTGTCGTTGATGCGGTAGTTGCCCACCAGGTCCAGGTAGCTGCGTGCGCCCATGCGTTCGTCGGCCGGCTCGAAGTCGCCCGCCAGGATCGGATTGTCGCTGGACTGGTCGAGCTTGGTGCCACGGACGTAGCGCCAGGTCGCGCCCAGTTCCAGGCCGCGCCATGGGGTTGCCCACACCGCGCGCAGCTTGTGGCGCCATTTCGGCATCGGGGTGCCGCACGAGGTGCCGTGGAAGCCGGCGCAGTCGTACTCGCCCGAACCCGGGAAGTCTTCCTGGATGAATTCCTTCAGGTAGGTGCCCATCAGCGACAGGTCGAGGCCGCCCCATGCGCCCATCTTCATGCGGTAGTTGGCGCCCAGGTCGACGCCCTTGGTCGACATCTGGCCCAGGTTCTGGTTGGTCGCGACGACCTGCGCGGCCGGCAGCGCCCACAGGGTGCCCAGGCGGTCACGCGTGATCAGCGAGCAGAAGGTCGGATCGCCCGTGTTCAGGCACTGGGTCAGCGTGGTCGAGGCCGGCAAGCCGCCGATCGTGCCCTCGACCTTCATGTCGAAGGCGTCGATGGTGATCGAGCTGTTGCGGGACGGGGTCAGCACCAGGCCCAGGGTATACGAGTCGGAGGTTTCCGGCTCCAGGTTCGGGTTGCCGCCGCTGATCTGGTTGTACTGCAGGGCAGGGCTGTCCTGGATGTTGCCGTACTGGGCCGCGGTGACGCCGGTCAGCTGGCACTGCGCCAGGGTGGCGCTCGGGTTGGCGCCGGCGCAAGGGTCGTTCGACATGCCGAACAGGCTCAGGCCGAACGGGCTGAACAGCTCGACGACGTTGGCCGCGCGCGCCGCGCGCTGGTAGCTGAAGCGGAACTTCGCTTCTTCCACCGGCGCCCACTCGATGCCGGCGCCGTAGGAATTGGTCTTGTGGCCGGTCGAATAGTCAGACTTGCGGTAGCTGGCGGTCACGGTCAGCTGGTCGGCGAGCGGCACGTTCTGCAGGATCGGGATGCGGGTCTCGGCGAAGTAGTCGCGCACGCTGAACTGGCCGGCCACGCTCTGGGTCGGGCCGCCCTGGCCGGCCAGGTCGCCGGTCGAGAAGGCCGCGTCGGCGTTCAGGTCCAGTTTTTCGGTGCGGTGTTCCCAGCCGAAGGCGACGCCGATGCCTTCATTGCTGCCCGGGATGGTCAGGCCGTATTCGCCCAGGTCGGACGACAGGTTGATGCCCTGCACGGTCTGCGAGGTGCTGCCGCGCTGGAAGCCCGGCGTCTGCAGGTAGCTCAGCGCGTCCTGGCTCACGCCGCCAAGGCGCCAGATGTTGTATGGGACGCAGTTCGGGTCGGTGCCGTTGGCGAAGCTGCGGCACACCGGGTTGCCGTTGGCGTCGGCGATGACGTCCAGCGCGCGTGCGCTGCGGGCGACCGAGAAGTCGTTGTAGTAGGTTTCCGAGTACAGCACCTTGCCGACCTGGGCGAAGGCGTCATAGCGCCAGTTGCCGATGTCGCCCTTGATACCGATCACGCCGCGGTACGACGTGTGGCGCTGGTCGTCCTGGCGGCCGCCGCCTTCGACGTTGCGGCGGAAGATCAGGACATCGGCGGTGTCGCCCGGGCCGGTCATGCCGAGCGCGCTGCGCCATGCATCGGTGAGCAGCGGGTTTTCCCAGCGGATCGCGTTGGCGCCCGAGGCATCCAGGCCGAACAGGCCGGATGGGGCGATCTGCGCCACCGTGCTGTCGTCGTGGAAGCTGGCTTCGGTGTACAGGCGCGCCTTCTCGTTGATGTCGTAGTGGCTGAAGGCGCTGAAGGTGTAGCGTTCGGTCGGACGGCGGTAGTAGTTCAGCGGGCCGAAGTTGTACTGGTCGGTGGCGGCCACGTAGGGGCGCACGTTGCCGTTGGCGTCAGCCACGGTGCGGTCGCCGTTGGCGGTGATGAAGCGGCCCGGGTAGCTGGTGCCGGAGCCGCCGCAGTTGAACTGGTTGCCCGAGCTGAAGCCGTCCAGCGAGCAGGACGAGAAGTCGCGCTGCGACTGCAGCACCGGATCTTCCTTCTTGTAGCCGAAGTACAGCGTGGCATTGCCCTTGCCGTCGGCGAAGTTGCCGCCCAGCAGCAGGCTGATGTCCTTGATCTTGGCGTCGGCGCCGACGTCGTCCGGCAGCGGGTAGTTGCGGCGCTGGGCCGCCTGGGCCGCCAGGCCGCCGTTCTGGTCGTGGTTGTAGAACTGGTAGTTGGCGTCGATCTGCACACCCTGGAAGGTGTCGTTCATGATGAAGTTGACGACACCGGCCACGGCGTCCGAACCGTAGATGGCGCCGGCGCCGCCGGTCAGCACCTCGACGCGCTTGATCAGCGCGGCGGGAATCTGGTTCAGGTCGGCCGCGGTATTGCGCGGGCTGCCGGCCGGCAGGCGGCGGCCGTTGACCAGCACCAGGGTGCGGTCGGCGCCGAAGTTACGCAGGTTGACGGTGGCCGTGCCGGACGAGCCGTTCGAGATCGAGCCGCCCTGGTCGGCGAACACCTGGGGCAGGTTGTTCAGCAGGCTCTCGACCGATTTCACGCCCTCCAGCGCGATATCCTTGGCGCCGACCACGGTGACCGGGCTGACGCTTTCCAGGTTGGCGGTCGCGATGCGCGAACCGGTCACTTCCACGCGCTGGGCCGATTCGACGGCAGGCGGCGCTTCCTGCGCGTGGGCGCCGGTCACGGCGACGACAAGGCCGCCGGCGCACATCAGGCGTATCGATCGAGATAACACAGTTTCAACCATCATAGTCAGTCTTCCCCTAAGACCTGGCGGCGGGTCGCGTCGCCAGTAAAGTCAAGTGAATCGCCGTGGCGAATGGGCCCGGCATGTTTTTACTACTTAACAATAAAAACATTGACGAATAGATAGTGTCAATTGGTAACGTCTGTATGCAGCAAAATACAACTGTCTGATGACTTGTCTTTACAATCTGCAATTTTGATGCTAGTCACACAAAAGTCACAAAACTCGAAATACGATATATCATGCGAAAAATATAGTTAGATATAGCATTTGATTCGTTCAAACTATATTTTTGGGACATGATATTGCGAATCCGGCGATGTACATATATCAGGTCGTCGGCAAGCTTCTTATATGAATTCTTGATACCAGTGTCATTACATTGTAATAACCTGTGACTATCGGGGCATAAGATTGCGCGGCTGTCGGTGCGTGCGGATATGCGCTATCGTGTCGTTTTTTGCCATCGTGAATTTGGCTTGGTGGCAAACCTGGGGGGCGGCACGTTCGCCCAATCCGCAAATTCGGGAGTGCGATGTTTGCTTATGTCCTGCGCCGGCTGTGGCAGATGCTGCCGACGATGGGCGGCGTGGTGCTGCTGGTGTTTTTCTTGTTCAACTGGGTCGGCGGCGACCCGGCCTACCTGCTGGCCGGCAAGATGGCCGACGCCGGCGCGATCGAGAACATCCGGCGCCAGCTCGGCACCGACCAGCCGTATGCTGTGCAGCTATGGATCTTCGTCAAGCAGATCCTGACCTTCGACTTCGGCAACGCCTGGAGCACGGGCGAGCCGGTGTCGCACATCATCGCGAGCCGCCTGGGGCCGTCGCTCACGGTCCTGATTCCGCTGACCGTGCTCGAGACCGTGCTGGGCATCGCGCTGGCGCTGGCGATCGCCTTCGTGCGCGGCTCGCTGACCGACCGCGCCGTGATGGTCGCCTGCACGGTCGGGATGTCGATCTCGATCCTGGTCTACATCATCGTGTTCCAGTACGTGTTCGCCTACCAGCTGGGCCTGTTTCCGGTCCAGGGTTGGGGCAATAGTCTGGGAGAGAATTTGCTCAGGTATGCGCTGCTGCCGATCATCATCGGCCTGGCGGTGTCGATCGCGCCGACCCTGCGCCTGTACCGCAGCTTCGTGCTCGACGAAGCGGGGCAGGACTATGTGCGCACCGCGCGCGCCAAGGGCCTGAAGGAGGGCCGCATTGTCTGGGTCCACGTGCTGCGCAATGCCGCGATCCCGATCATCACCCACGTCATGGCCAACCTGCCGGCGCTGCTGATCGGCGCCTTCCTGCTCGAGCGCTTCTTCGGCATTCCCGGCATCGGCCGCGAAGTGATCCTGGCGGTCGAGCGCAGCGATTTCCCGGTGATTAAGGCGATCACGGTCTATGTGGCCGCCGCGACCATGGTGTTCAACCTGCTGGCCGACCTGCTGTACCAGGCGGTCGATCCGCGCGTGCAGCTCAAATGACGATGACCACCACCGTGCACATGCGCTCTCCCGGACTGTGGGCGCTCGCCTGGCGGCGCCTGCGCGCCGACCGCGTCGGGATGGCGGCGCTGGCCGTCGTCGCCGCTTTCCTGCTGCTGGTGCTGTTGTCCGCCACGGGCATGCTGGCCAGCGACTGGGAACAAGAGGTGGCGGTCAACTACGCGCCGCCCAGCTTCGTCGGCGCCGACGCCACGGCGCGCGCCCTGGCCCGCGCCCAGTTGCCGCGCGCCACGCCGCCGAACGCCTTCGACCCGCTGGCGATCGATCTGGCCGAGCTCGAGGCGCAGGTGGCGCAGACCCATCCGCCGGTCGAAAAGCGCACGACCCTGCCGTTCGGCGCCGACAAATGGGGGCACGACATCGTCAAGAAGACCATCAAGGGCGGCGAGACCTCGATCGTGGTGGGCCTGGTGGCGGCCCTGCTGGCGGTGGCGCTCGGCACCCTGTTCGGCGCCGTCTCGGGCTTTTATGGCGGCTGGGTCGACGACCTGTTCAACTGGTTCTACAGCATCTTCACGGCGATTCCGGCGATCCTCATGATCCTGACCGTGGCCGCCGTGCTCCAGCAAAAAGGCGTGGCCACCATCGTGCTGATCCTCGGCCTGACCGGCTGGACCGGCCCCTACCGCCTGATGCGCGCCGAATACATCAAGCACGGCGCGCGCGAATACGTGATGGCGGCGGATGCCATCGGCGCGTCGAGCTGGTCCCGCATGTTCGGCCACATCCTGCCCAATGTCTCGCACGTGGCGCTGGTGCAGATGTCGATCCTGGTGGTGGGCTTCATCAAGGCCGAGGTGATCCTGTCGTTCCTGGGCTTCGGCGTGCCGGTCGGCACCGTGTCCTGGGGCAGCATGCTCAACGAGGCGCAGAATGAACTGATCCTCGGCAAGTGGTGGCAGTTGGCGGCGGCGGCGGGCGCGATGGCGCTGCTGGTGACGAGCTTCTCGCTGTTCGCGGATGCGCTGCGCGATGCGCTCGATCCCAAGATCAAATGACGGCCGATATGACCCAGGAACCATTGTTGCAAGTGCGCGACCTGCGCATCGCCTTTCGCACCGACAAGCGGCAGACCTTCGAAGCCTTGAAGGGCATCTCGTTCGACGTCCCCGACAACAGCACGGTGGCGCTGGTGGGCGAGTCCGGCAGCGGCAAGTCGGTCAGCTCGCTGGCCGTGATGGGCCTGCTGCCGGAGCAGACCACCGTCATCGATCCCGCTTCCAGCATCCGCTTCGCCGGCCGTGAGCTGCTCGGCCTGCCTGCGCGCGAGCGGCGCGCGCTGTGCGGCAAGGACATCGCGATGATCTTCCAGGAGCCGATGTCCTCGCTCAACCCGGTATTCACGGTCGGCTACCAGATCGGCGAGGTCCTGCGCCTGCACCTGGGCATGAGCAGGCGCGCGGCGCGGGCGCGCGCCCTGGCGCTGCTGCACGAGGTCGGCATTCCCGAACCCGGGCGCAAGATCGACGCCTACCCGAGCCAGATGTCGGGTGGCCAGCAGCAGCGGGTGATGATCGCGATGGCGATCGCCTGCGAGCCGCGCCTCCTGATCGCCGACGAGCCGACCACCGCGCTGGACGTGACGATCCAGAAGCAGATCATGGAGCTGATCGCGCGCCTGCAGCGCGAGCGCCGCATGGCGGTGCTGTTCATCACCCACGACCTGGGGCTGGTGGGCGAGATCGCCGACCGCGTGATCGTGATGCGCCACGGCGAGGTGCGCGAGGAGGGCGCGGCCGGCCAGGTGTTCGGCGCCCCGGTCGACGCGTATACCCGGGCGCTGCTGCATTGCCGGCCGCCGCTCGATGCGCGGCCGCTGCGCCTGCCGGTGATCGACGACTATCTGAGCGGCCGCATCCTGCCCGATCAAATGCTTGACCAAGCGCCGGCGCAGCGCGAGCGCGGCACGGCGCCGGACGACCAGCCGGTGCTGGTTGTCAACAATTTGGCGAAAAGTTTCTGGCTGCGCGAAGGCCTGTTCGGCAAGCGCGAATTCAAGGCGGTCAAGGACGTCTCGTTCACCCTGGGCCGCGGCAAGACCCTGGGCGTGGTGGGCGAGTCGGGGTCCGGAAAAACCACGGTTGGGTTGACCCTGCTGCGCCTGCACCGCGCGAGCGGCGGCTCGGCGCTGTTCGAGGGGCGCGACCTGCTGGCCATGTCCGACCGCGAATTCCAGGCGTATAAACGGCGGATCCAGATCATCTTCCAGAATCCCTATGCCTCGCTCAATCCGCGTTTCACGGTCGGCCAGATCTTGCTGGAACCGATGCGCATCCACGGCATCGGCGCCAATGAGATGGAGCGTGCGCAACTGGCGCGCGGCTTGCTGGGGCGGGTGGGCTTGCCGGACGCCGCCTATGGCCGCTATCCGCACGAGTTTTCGGGCGGCCAGCGCCAGCGCATCGCGATCGCGCGCTGCCTGACCATGCGGCCCGAGATCCTGGTGTGCGACGAATCGGTGTCGGCGCTCGACGTCTCGGTGCAGGCCCAGGTGCTGAACCTGCTGCAAGACCTGCAGGACGAATACGGCATGAGCTATATCTTCATCTCGCACGACCTGTCGGTGGTCAAGTACATCTCGGACCAGGTGATGGTGATGCACCATGGCAGCGTGGTCGAGATGGCGGATGCCGACGCGCTGTACCGCGACCCGCAGCATCCGTACACGCGCTCGCTGCTGGCGGCGATTCCGCGTGGCGTCTTGTAAAAACAGCTCATCCGTCACCGGCGTTGCGCTTACGCCAAAAGGAATAGGGGGCGTTCCTGTGCCTCCAGCCCAATTGCGCTAATATACAGAAATGCCCCAGCTAGCCGAACTCCTCCAAGTCTATGGCGTGCTGATCGTGTTCGGCATCGTCCTCGTCGAACAGTTCGGCCTGCCCATACCCGCCTACCCGGTCCTGATCGTGGCCGGTGCGCTCTCGGTCACCGCCGACGTGAGCTGGCACCTGGTATGGGTGGCCGCCATCCTGGCCTGCCTGATCTGCGACGCCTTCTGGTTCCGCGCCGGCCGCTTCTACGGAAAGCGCATCCTGCGGCTGCTGTGCAAGATTTCGCTGTCCCCCGATTCCTGCGTCAACCAGACCGAAGACCGCTTCCGCAAGTTCGGCGTCAAGTCGCTGCTGGTGTCCAAGTTCGTTCCTGGCTTTAACACCATCGCGGCGCCGCTGTCGGGCGCCATGGGCGTCAACCCGCGCCTGTTCCTGCTGTATGCGGTCACCGGCGCGGCGCTCTGGAGCGGCACCGGCATCCTGCTCGGCGTCTGGTTCCATAACAGCGTCGACGGCGTCCTCGACACGCTCTCGACCATGGGCAGCACGGCGCTGACGATCGTGGCCGGCCTGCTGGCCCTGTTCATCGCCTTCAAGTATGCCGAGCGGCGCCGCCACCGTTCGCGCAGCGCGATCGAGCGCATCGGGATCGACGAGGTGCTGGCCCTGATCGAGGCCGGCCACGATCCGGTGATCATCGATGCGCGCAGCCTGAGCGCGCAGCAGATGGAAGCCGCGATTCCCGGCGCCGTGATCTTCAAGGCCTGCCAGCCCGAACACCTGATGGCTTCGCTCGACCGCGACCGCCACATCGTCGTCTATTGCAGCTGCCCGGACGACGTCACCGCCGCCGAAGTGGCGCGCCAGTTCATGGCCAACGGCTTCCACCGTGCCCGTCCGCTCAAGGGCGGGCTCGACGCCTGGAACGCCCAGCGCGGCAACGATCCCGAGCTCGATCCGGCAACCTGCTGACCGGCGCGCCGCCCGGCAGGCGGCGCGATGCGCTCAGTCTCATCAAAAAAGTAGTTCTACTACGTCGGCGCGAGTGGGCGGCGGGTCTTTATAATCCGCCTTGTTGCGGAGTATGTACCTAAACTACAGAAAACACTTGTCGTCAGGGCAAAAAATTTAGTAAGCTTGGGCGTCTTTTACATGCGTACCACCATGACTGCCTCCCCGTTCAGCCCATCGACCGACCGCCCCCATCGCGGCGGCGCCCGCCTGCTTGCCGATATCGGCGGCACCAATTGCCGCTTCGTGCTGGAGCTGGGGCCGGGCCGGCTCGAGGCGGTCGAGGTGCTGCCTTGCGCCGACCATGCCACCCTGGGCGATGCCATGCGCGCCTACCTGGGCAGCGCGGCGGTCAAGGCGATCAGCGCCGCGCCGATCCGCCACGCTGCGATCGCCATCGCCAACCCGGTGAACGGCGACTATGTGCGCATGACCAATCACCACTGGGAATTTTCCACTGAAGCCTTGCGGCAAGAGTGCGGCTTCGAAATCCTGCTGGTGGTCAATGACTTCTCGGCCCTGGCCCGTTCGCTGCCGCATCTTGGCGAGCAAAAGCGCCAGGTGGGCGGTGGCGCGCCGCAGCCGGACGCGGCGCTGGGCCTGCTGGGCGCCGGCACCGGCCTCGGCGTCTCCGGCCTGGTGCCGTGCGGCGACAGCTGGACCGCGCTGCGCAGCGAAGGCGGCCATGTCAGCTTCGCTCCCGTCAACGAGCAGGAAATCGCGATCCTGCAATATGCCTGGCGCGAATTCGAGCACGTCTCGTTCGAGCGCTTCCTGTCCGGCGCCGGCGTCGAGCTCATCTACCGTGCGCTGGCCGACCGCGCCGGCCGCCCTGACGAGCGCCTCGACGCGGCCGAAATCTCGCGCCGCGCACTCAGCGGCGAATGCGCGCTGTGCGACGAGGTGCTGGAAGCGTTCTGCGGCATGCTCGGCACCGTGGCCGGCAACCTGGCCGTCACCCTCGGCGCCCAGGGCGGCGTGTATATCGGCGGCGGCATCGTGCCGCGCCTCGGGGAGCGCTTCGACCGTTCCTCGTTCCGCCGCCGCTTCGAGCAGAAGGGGCGCTTCGCCGGCTACCTGGCCGACGTGCCGACCTATGTGATCACGGCCGAGTACCCCGCATTCCTTGGCGTATCGGCGATTTTGTCGGAAAAACTGTCCGACTGACGCAAATAGGCGCACATCGCAGCGCCGCCCCCTTGTCCGCTGCGGGGTTTTATCGGTTACAATGGCCGCCAGTTGGAAGAAACGACGTCGTCCACTCGCGTGCCGCACAGGCCGCTCCCCGGCAGCGCCCCGATCGCGGGCGTGCCTAAGAGATAGAGTTCCGCCGAGTTCCACGTTTCGCAATGAAGATCAACACCAGCGGCCCGTCGCGCAGGCGGGTTGCCCCTGGTGGGTTCCTTGCCCGCCATGTAACAGCTCCGGCGCTCAGCGCGCCGGGCCCACGGATTCCGGTTTCAGGCAGCAGATCGCAGGGCGACAGGCGCATGGCGCGCAGGCATGCGCGCCACGCGCATTGATCCTGTCCCGACCCCGATTGGCCGAATTGTTTGATTGACGACATCGCGATATGAATACTGACGAGGCCAAGAGAGTCCTCGAAACCGCCTTGCTATGCGCCCGCGAGCCGATGTCGATCCATGGCATGAAGAAACTCTTCGCCGAGGTCGACGCGCAAGGACGGCAGGTCGGCGCCGGCGTCGGCGCCGATACGATCAAAATCTTGCTGGAAGAACTGCGCCAGGATTGGGATGGACGCGGCATCGAGATCGTCAGCCTGGCGTCGGGCTGGCGCTTCCAGAGCCGTCCCGAGATGAAGCCCTATCTCGACCGCCTGTCGCCCGAAAAGCCGCCCAGGTACTCGCGGGCGACCCTGGAAACGCTGGCGATCATCGCCTACCGCCAGCCGGTCACGCGCGGCGACATCGAAGAGATCCGCGGCGTCGCGGTCAATTCGCAGACCATCAAGATGCTGGAAGACCGCGGCTGGATCGACGTCGTCGGCCACCGCGAAGTGGTGGGGCGGCCGGCGCTGCTGGGCACCACGCGCCAGTTCCTGGACGACCTGGGCCTGGCGTCGCTCTCGCAGCTGCCGCCGCTGCAGCCGCTGGCCGAAGGCCCCGACAGCCGCAGCCTGGAAGCCCTCGAGGCGGCATTGAACGATAATTTTGACAGGGCGGACGCCAGCGCGGCCGCCGACGATTTAGCTACTTCACCCGTTGAAGTTCCGATCCGCGACACGCTTGATGACGGGATTGCCGAGGCGGGTCAGCACAATAAAGACACGAACGATGAACCCAACTGAACAAAACGAGACCAAGCCTGTGGATGCAGGCGAGCCAGCTGCAGCCAAGCCGAAGCGTACGCGCAAGGCGGCTGCCGTGGCCGACACTGCGCCGGGCGAGGCCTTAGCGGCCGACGCGCCGGCCAAGCCGAAGCGCACCCGGAAGGCGGCCGTCGCCGCCGAGCCGGTCGCCGCCGAACCTGCGCCAGCCGCCGAAGCGCCGGCGCCGAAGGCCCGCAAGCCGCGCGCCACCAAGGCCGCGAAAGAAGAGTC
Source organism: Massilia timonae CCUG 45783 (assembly GCF_000315425.1). GTDB lineage: Bacteria > Pseudomonadota > Gammaproteobacteria > Burkholderiales > Burkholderiaceae_D > Telluria > Telluria timonae. Next base: position 572,433 of record NZ_JH992924.1, read on the forward strand.
CGCCGCCGCACCGGCAGACGCGGTCGCCGAAGCGCCGGCCGCGGTCGACGCCGCTCCGGCCCAGGAAGCGCGCAAGCCGCGCGGCCCGCGCCAGATGCGCGAAAAGCGCGCCGAACGCGAAGCCTTGCAGCAGGCCGCCGCGCCGGCTGTCGCCGAGCAGGCCGCTGCGGCGCCCGAGGCTGGCTTTGATGCCGTGCCGGAAGGCGGGCAGGAAGGTAAGCAAGAGGGTAAACAAGAAGCGCGCGGCCGTGGCCAGCACAAGCAGGGCAAGCGCGGCCAGCAAAGCAGCCGTCCGGGCCAGCAAAGCGCTCGTCCCACCGAAGGCGGACGTCCGGCCAAGCAGATCGGCCGCGGCGGCAAGCAGCAGCCGCAGGGCAAGGGCGGCAAGCAGCAGCCGGGCAACGAGGCCGACAATGTGTTCTCCTTCGTCACGTCGAGCGACTTCGACGCCAACGACGGCGCGCGCGGCAACGCTTCGTCCAAGCCGGCGCGGCGCGACCTGACCGCCGACGACGATGCGCCGAAGCTGCACAAGGTGCTGGCCGAGGCCGGCCTGGGTTCGCGGCGCGACATGGAAGAGCTGATCGTCGCCGGCCGCGTCTCGGTCAACGGCGAGCCGGCCCATATCGGCCAGCGCATCCTGCCGACCGACGCGGTCCGCATCAACGGCAAGCTGATCCAGCGCCGCGTGAGCAGCAAGCCGCCGCGCGTGCTGGTCTACCACAAGCCGGCCGGCGAGATCGTCAGCCATGACGATCCGGAAGGCCGTCCATCGGTGTTCGACCGCCTGCCGACCATGAAGGCCGGCAAATGGCTGGCCGTGGGCCGCCTCGACTTCAATACCGAGGGCCTGCTGCTGTTTACGACCTCGGGCGACCTGGCCAACCGCTTGATGCACCCGCGCTACAACATCGACCGCGAATACGCGGTGCGCACCCTGGGCGAGCTCGAGGAAGGCATGCGCCAGAAGCTGCTGTCCGGCGTCGAGCTCGACGACGGCAAGGCCGCGTTCTCGAAGATCCAGAACGGCGGCGGCGAAGGCATCAACCGCTGGTATCGCGTGGTGATCGGCGAAGGCCGCAACCGCGAGGTGCGCCGCATGTTCGAGGCGGTCGGCCTGACCGTCTCGCGCCTGATCCGTACCCGTTACGGCGCCATGACCCTGCCGACCGGCCTCAAGCGCGGTCGCTGGGAAGAGCTGGAAGAAAACGACGTGCGCGCCCTGATGGCGGCCTTCGGCGTCGAGAAGAAGGGCGCTGCCCCCGAGAAGCATGTCAAGGGCGGCCACAAGGGCAAGGGCCCGCGTCCGGAAGGCATGCGCGCCGACGGCAACCGTGGCGCCGAGCGCAACAACGATCGCAGCGACGGCAATCGCATCGACCGCGCCGACGCCAACCGCAACGTCGATCCCTTCGGCCCGCCGGTGGCGCGGGTCGGCGCCACCCGTGGGCAGGGCATCCTGAACGGCCCAGTGCCGAGCGGCAAGCCAGTCGGCGGTCGCCAGGGCGGTTTCGGCGGCCAGGGCGGCGGCAAGGGCCGTGGCGCCAACGCGGGTGGCGGCAAGGGTGGCGCCGGCAGCGGCCGTCCGCGCCAGCCGGATCCGCTGCAGACCACCTTCGGCTTCGCCGGCACCGGCGGCGGCCGTCGCGGCGGCCAGGGGCCGCGCGGCTCGGAACACGGCTTGCCGCGCCGTGGACGTCGCGGCTGAGCACCGTTCATGACCGGCCTGCGCAAGCGTGCGCAGGCCGCGCATGCGTCGCCAGATCGGCGTAAAATGTTTCGCAGCCCATAGCACACTGCCAACTGTTGTTTAAAATCTCATTTATGGTATGGCGATTGCGAGAGAAGCGGAAAAGCAGTATAATTTGCAGCCTAATCGAAGTCCTTCCCGAACGTTGTATCCGCGAGTCGTGATGCGCGTGAAATTGGTGCAAGTGCTTTCATCTGGTTGGGTTGTAAGTACAAAAAGATGGGCAGATGCCCATTTTTTTTTTGGTAAATCGTTTTAAAGCCCTGGAGAAGTGCCGTGCAGCAGTTTGACTTAATCGCCACGACAGTCAGTGGACTCGGCTATGACCTCGTCGATGTGGAGCGGGGCGAGCGCGGGATCCTGCGTGTATACATCGATTTCCCGGCTGCCGACGCGGACGAAAAGGGCCCGATCACGGTCGAGGACTGCGCCAAGGTGAGCCACCAGCTGTCGCACGTGCTGACCGTGGAAAACGTCGATTACGAACGATTGGAAATTTCGTCGCCGGGCCTCGATCGCCCGGTACGAACCCTCGCCGATTTCGCCCGCTTCGCCGGCCATGAGTGCACGGTCAAGCTGCGCGTCGCGGTGCCGGGCAGCGCGAACCGGAAAACCTATACCGGTATCCTGCGCGGCGTCGAGAACGACAAGGTCGGTTTGGAATTTGACAGTAAAGATGGCCCGGCGTTGATGGAATTTACGCTGGCCGAATTGGACAAGGCACGTTTGGTGCCACAGGTGGATTTTAGGAGTCGCAAAGCATGAGTCGCGAAATTTTATTGCTGGTGGATGCGCTTGCGCGCGAAAAGAACGTCGACAAGGAAGTCGTTTTCGGTGCGCTCGAGTTCGCGCTGGCACAGGCCACGAAGAAGCGCTATGAAGGCGAAGTCGACATTCGCGTGTCGATCGATCGCGACACCGGCGAGTTCGAGACTTTCCGCCGCTGGCACGTGGTGCCTGATGAAGCGGGCCTGCAGCTGCCTGACCAGGAAATCCTGCACTTCGAAGCCAAGGAACAAATTCCTGACATCGAAGTCGACGAATACATCGAAGAGCCGATCGAGTCGGTCGAGTTCGGCCGTCGTTTTGCCCAGGACACCAAGCAAGTCGTGCTGCAGCGCGTGCGCGATGCCGAGCGCGAGCAGATCCTGCAAGACTTCCTGGAGCGCGGCGATTCGCTGGTGACCGGCACCATCAAGCGCATGGAACGCGGCGATGCGATCGTCGAGTCGGGCAAGATCGAGGCGCGCCTGCCGCGCGACCAGATGATCCCGAAAGAAAACCTGCGCATCGGCGACCGCGTGCGCGCTTTCATCCTGCGTGTGGACCGCAATATGCGTGGCCCGCAGGTGATCCTGTCGCGCACCGCGCCAGAGTTCATCATGAAGCTGTTCGAACTGGAAGTGCCAGAGATCGAACAGGGTCTGCTGCAGATCAAATCGGCGGCCCGTGACGCCGGCGTGCGCGCCAAGATCGCCGTGTTCACGGCCGACAAGCGCATCGATCCGATCGGCACCTGCGTCGGCATGCGCGGTTCGCGTGTGCAGGCCGTGACCGGCGAGCTGGGCGGCGAGCGCGTGGACATCGTGCTGTGGTCGGACGATCCGGCCCAGTTCGTGATCGGCGCCCTGGCTCCGGCGAATGTTTCGTCGATCATGGTCGATGAAGAAAAGCACGCCATGGACGTGGTCGTGGACGAAGAAAACCTGGCCATCGCGATCGGCCGTTCGGGCCAGAACGTGCGCCTGGCGTCCGAGCTGACCGGCTGGAAGATCAACATCATGACCGCCGAGGAATCGGCGAACAAGGTGGCGCAAGAAACGGCCGCGATCCGCGCGCTGTTCATGGAAAAACTGGACGTCGACCAGGAAGTGGCCGATATCCTGGTTGAAGAAGGCTTCTCGAGCCTGGAAGAAATCGCATACGTGCCAATTTCCGAGATGCTGGAAATTGAATCGTTCGACGAAGACACCGTCAACGAACTGCGCACCCGCGCCCGTGACGCGCTGGTGACTGAGGCGATCGCTTCCGAGGAAGGTCTCGAAGGCATGGAAGAAGCTCTGGTCAATCTGGAAGGCATGGACCGCACCGTTGCCGGCAAGCTTGGCCTGGCTGGCATCAAGACGGTCGAAGCATTCGCGGCACTGGCCTATGACGAATTCGGCGCCATCCTGGCGTTGTCGTCGGACCGCGCCCGCGACCTGATCAAGAGTGAATTTAATGATGTGACCGACGACGAGATGAAACTGGTCGACAGCAAGTACGACGACCGGGCGAAAGCACTGCAGGCGAAAGCCTGGAGCCTGGCTGAAACGGCCAAGGCTTGAGCATTTCTTTATCATCTGTCGCGACACGTAGAAAAGAGGACTGAATGGCGAGTAACAACGTAGCCCAATTTGCCACCGAGCTGAAGATGCCTGCAGACCTGCTGCTGACCCAGCTGCGTTCGGCCGGCGTCGAGAAAAGCTCGACGTCAGATCCCTTGTCGAAAGATGATAAGGACAAGCTGCTGAACCATCTGCGCCGTACCCACGGCGCCGCCGATACCGGCGAGAAGAAGAAGATCACGGTGACGCGCAAGGAAACCAGCGAAATCAAGCAAGCTGATTCGTCGGGCAAATCGCGCACCATCCAGGTCGAAGTCCGCAAGAAGCGCACCTTCGTGCAGCGCGACGACCTGGTCACGACCAAGGCCCCCGAGGAGCCGGTGATCGACGCCGCCGAACAGGCGCGCCGCGAGGAAGAATCGCGCCGCCAGGCCGAGCTGATCGCCCGTCAAGAGGCCGACCTGCGCGAGAAGCAGGAACGCCTGGCCAAGCTGGAAGCCGAAGAAAAGGCGCAAGCCAAGGCGGCTGAAGAGCAGGCCAAGCGCGAAGCCGAAGAACAGGCCAAGCGCGACGCCGCCGACAAGGCTGCCGCCGACAAGGCCGCCAGGGAAGCCGCGGCGGGCAAGCAAGCCGCCGGCGCCGACGAAGCGGCCAAGAAAGCCGCCGAGGAGGCCCAGGCTGCCAAGGAAACCGCCGCCAAGGAAGCCGCCGAACGCGCTGCCGCCACCGAGCGCGCACGCAAGGCCGTGGCCGACGAAGTGGCGCAGATCAAGCTCATGATGAGCCAGCCACGCCGCGTGATCAAGGCGCCGGAACCGGCGCCGAAGCCAGCCGCTCCTGCGGCTGCCGCCGGCACGCTGCACAAGCCTGCCGATAAAAAGCCGGGCGAAGTCAAGAAGGACGACGCCAAGAAGCCGGGCGACAAGAAGTCGATCAAGTCGGCCAATGTGTCGTCGACCTGGTCGGACGACGCCAAGAAGCGTGGCGGCCCGAGCGTGAAGACGCGCGGCGGCGCCGGCGCCGGTGCCGGCGGCCGTGACGGCTGGCGCAGCGGTGGCCGTGGCGGCCGTCGCGGTCATTCGGACGATCGTGAATCGAACTTCCAGGCGCCGCTTGAAGCGATCGTGAAGGACGTGTTTGTACCGGAAACCATCACCGTGGCCGAACTGGCGCACAAGATGTCGGTCAAGGCATCCGAGGTCATCAAGCAGCTGATGAAGCTGGGCCAGATGTGCACCATTAACCAGGTGCTGGATCAGGAAACCGCGATGATCCTGGTGGAAGAGATGGGCCACAAGGCCTTCGCCGCCGCCGAGGACGATCCCGAGGCACTGCTGGCCGACCAGGGCGAGCACTCCGAGTTCGAATCGACTTCGCGCGCACCGGTGGTCACCGTCATGGGTCACGTCGACCACGGCAAGACCTCGCTGCTGGACTACATCCGCCGCGCCAAGGTCGCGTCGGGCGAAGCCGGCGGCATTACCCAGCACATCGGTGCATACCACGTGGACACCCCGCGCGGCATGATCACCTTCCTGGACACCCCGGGCCACGAAGCGTTCACCGCGATGCGTGCCCGCGGCGCGAAAGCGACCGACATCGTCATCCTGGTGGTGGCGGCGGACGACGGCGTGATGCCGCAGACGAAAGAGGCGATCGCTCACGCGAAAGCCGCCGGCGTGCCGCTGGTCGTCGCGATCAACAAGATCGACAAGCAGGGCGCCAACCCGGATCGCGTGACCCAGGAACTGGTCGCCGAAGGCGTGGTGCCTGAAGAGTACGGTGGCGAGTCGCCATTCGTGCCAGTGTCGGCGAAAGTCGGCACCGGCATCGACGACCTGCTCGAGAACGTGCTGCTGCAGGCCGAAGTGCTGGAACTGAAGGCGCCGACCGAGTCGCTGGCCCGTGGCCTGGTGGTCGAAGCCCGTCTGGACAAGGGCCGCGGCCCGGTCGCGACGATCCTGGTGCAGTCGGGCACCCTGAAGCGCGGCGACGTCGTGCTGGCGGGTTCCTCGTTCGGCCGCGTCCGCGCCATGCTGGACGAGAACGGCAAGACGATCGCCTCGGCCGGCCCGTCGATTCCGGTGGAGATCCAGGGCCTGACCGAAGTGCCGAGCGCCGGCGAAGAAGTCATGGTCATGGCCGACGAGCGCAAGGCGCGTGAAATCGCCCTGTTCCGTCAAGGCAAGTTCCGTGACGTGAAGCTGGCCAAGCAGCAAGCCGCGAAGCTGGAAAACATGTTCGAGCAGATGGCCGAAGGCGAGGTGAAGAACCTGCCGCTGATCGTCAAGACCGACGTGCAGGGTTCGCAGGAAGCGCTGGTGGGCTCGCTGCAGAAGCTGTCGACCTCGGAAGTGCGCGTGCAGATCGTCCATGCGGCGGTCGGCGGCATCACCGAGTCGGACGTCAACCTGGCGACCGCATCGAAGGCAGTCATCATCGGCTTCAACGCCCGTGCCGACGCCCAGGCGCGCAAGCTGGCCGAGGCGAACGGCGTCGACATCCGTTACTACAGCATCATTTACGATGCGATCGACGAGATCAAGACCGCACTGTCGGGCATGCTGGCGCCGGAGAAGCGCGAGACCGTCACCGGCCAGGTCGAGATTCGCCAGGTCATCCTGGTGTCGAAGGTCGGCGCGATCGCGGGCTGCCTGGTCACCGATGGCGTGGTCAAGCGTACCTCGTCGGTCCGCCTGCTGCGCAACAACATCGTGATCTGGACCGGCGAGATCGATTCGCTGAAACGCTTCAAGGACGACGCGAAGGAAGTGCGCGCCGGTCTCGAGTGCGGTCTGTCGCTGAAGGGCAACAACGAAATCCAGGTCGGCGACGTCCTGGAAGTGTTCGAAGTCACCGAAGTGGCGCGTACGCTGTAAGCCACGCCGTTGGCGTACCATGGGGGCCAGGACGCTTCGCGGCAATGTCGCGGAGGGCCTGGCCCTTTTTTATCACGTCATCCCCGCGCAGGCGGGGACCCAAGTTCGCTCGCTGGACGACTGCCCCCAGCAGAGCCACTGAACTTAGAAACTTGGGTCCCCGCCTACGCGGGGACGACGGTGAATTGAAGCTCACAAAAGAACAAGCAGCACATCATGGCTAAACACAGCAAAAGCATTCCACAGCGCGGCCTGCGCGTGGCCGACCAGATCCAGAAGGACCTGTCGGAACTCATCGCCTTCGAACTGAAGGACCCGCGCGTCGGCATGGTCACCATCAGCGAAGTCCAGCTGACCCCCGACTACGCCCACGCCAAGATTTATTTCACCCTGCTGAAGGACAGCGCGGAAGAAGTGCGCCAGACGCTGGAAGGCCTGTCCAAGGCGTCCGGCTACCTGCGCAACATGCTGGGCAAGCGCCTGCACATCCACACCTTGCCGTCGCTGCACTTCGTGCACGACACCTCGACCGTGCGCGGCATGGCGATGTCGGCCCTGATCGACCAGGCCAACGCCACCCGCGCCAAGGACGATCCGGAGTCGAATCCCGACGCGCAGGAAGCCGACCCGGCGGAGAAAGAGTGAACGGTCGTCCCGCGAAAAAACCGCGCGACCTCGTCGACGGCGTGCTGTTGCTCGACAAGCCGGTCGGCCTGTCCTCGAACGACGCCTTGATCCGCGCCAAGCGCGTGCTGAACGCGAAGAAGGCCGGTCACACCGGCACGCTCGACCCGTTCGCCACCGGCTTGCTGCCGCTGTGCTTCGGCGAAGCGACCAAGTTCTCGCAAGACCTGCTCGAGGCAGACAAGACCTATGAAGCCACGGTCCACCTCGGCATCATGACGAATACCGGCGACACCGAGGGCGAGGCCATCGAGACCCTGCCGGTCGACGTCACCGTGGAGCAGATCGAGGCGGCGCTGGCGCGGTTCCGCGGTCCGATCCAGCAGGTGCCGCCGATGTATTCGGCGCTCAAGCGCGACGGCAAGGCGCTGTATGAATACGCGCGCGAGGGCATCACGCTCGAGCGCGAGGCGCGGCCGGTGACGATCCACGCGCTGTCGCTGATCGACTACCAGGCGCCGTTCCTGAAGATCCGCGTCACCTGCAGCAAGGGCACCTATGTGCGCGTGCTGGGCGAGGACATCGGGGCCGCGCTCGGCTGTGGGGCGCACCTGAACGCGCTGCGCCGGATCGAGGTCGGTGCGCTGGACGTCACGGGCATGATCACGCTGGATGAGCTGCTGGCGCACCCGGACCCGCGCTCGCTGCTGCGGCCGGTCGATGCGCTGTTGTCGACCTTCCCGTCGATCGAACTGGATGCCGAGCTGGCAAGGCGTTTCCTGCAAGGCCAGCGCCTGGCGCTGGGCAAGGAAGATGTCGCCGTGCCGGAACAACAGGGCAGGGTGCGCATCTACCACGACGGCCGCCTGCTCGGCACCGGCCAGCTGGGCGAGTACGCCATCCTGGCGCCGGAGCGCCTGATCTCGACCGCGCCGGCAGCCTGATCGCTTTTCCATCGGGCATGTCACGCGGCTGTCACGGACGGCGGCTAATCTTCCACCACGCTGCCACCGTGACAAGCTGTTGAAATTCCGTTGAAAATTCGTGCCTTTCGGCGCCGAGATTCAGACTGGCCGGCTTACCATGCTATACTAGTCGGTTTCCGAAATCAGCAGTATCGGACTTGCAGTTCCAGTACACGCAGTTCCAGTACATTTCGTACACCACGTTACTTCTCAAAAATCATGTCAAACACCAAACGCGCGATTCGTAATATCGCAATCATTGCCCACGTTGACCACGGCAAGACCACGCTCGTCGACCAGCTGCTGCGCCAGTCCGGCACCTTCCGTGAAAACCAGGCCGTGGACACCCGCGTCATGGACTCGAATGATCTCGAGAAAGAGCGCGGCATTACCATTCTGTCGAAGAACTGCGCCGTCGAATACGAAGGCACGCACATCAACATCGTCGACACCCCGGGCCACGCCGACTTCGGCGGCGAAGTGGAACGCGTGCTGTCGATGGTCGACTCGGTGCTGCTGCTGGTCGATGCGCAGGAAGGCCCGATGCCCCAGACCCGCTTCGTGACCCGCAAGGCGCTGGCGCTGGGCCTGAAGCCGATCGTCGTCGTCAACAAGATCGACCGTCCGGGCGCGCGCGCCGACTGGGCGATCAACCAGACCTTCGAACTGTTCGACAAGCTGGGCGCGACCGACGAGCAGCTGGACTTCCCGATCGTCTACGCCTCGGGCCTGAACGGCTACGCCGGCATGGACGAAAGCGTGCGCGGCGGCGACATGAAGCCGCTGTTCGACGCCATCCTGAAATACGTGCCGGTGCGTGACGACAACCCGGACGGCCCGCTGCAGATGCAGATCACCTCGCTGGACTACTCGTCCTACGTCGGCAAGATCGGCATCGGCCGCGTCAATCGCGGCACCGTCAAGACCGGCCAGGATGTGCTCATCCTGAATGGTCCTGATTCGACCCCGATCAAGGGCCGCATCAACCAGGTGCTGAACTTCAAGGGCCTGGAGCGCGTGCTGGTCGACTCGGCTGTTGCTGGCGACATCTGCCTGATCAACGGTATCGAAGAAATCGGCATCGGCTCGACCGTCTGCGCCGTGGACACCCCGGAAGCCCTGCCGATGCTGACCGTCGACGAGCCGACCCTGACCATGAACTTCATGGTCAACAACTCGCCGCTGGCCGGCCGCGAAGGCAAGTTCGTCACCAGCCGCCAGCTGCGCGAGCGCCTCGAGCGCGAACTGAAGGCCAACGTCGCGCTGCGCGTGGCGCCGACCGACGACGACACCACCTTCGAAGTGTCGGGCCGCGGCGAGCTGCACCTGACCATCCTGCTGGAAAACATGCGTCGCGAAGGCTTCGAGCTGGCGGTGTCGCGTCCACGCGTCGTCTACAAGATGGTCGACGGCGTGCGCCAGGAGCCATACGAAAACCTGACCGTCGACGTCGAGGAAGCCAACCAGGGCGGCGTGATGGAAGAACTGGGCCGCCGCCGTGGCGACCTGCAGAACATGGAATCCGACGGTAAAGGCCGTGTGCGTCTGGAATACCTGATCCCGGCGCGTGGCCTGATCGGCTTCCAGGGCGAATTCATGACCCTGACCCGCGGCACCGGCCTGATGAGCCACGTGTTCCACGAGTACGCAGCGGTCGACAACAGCAAGGGTGACCTGGCCGGCCGTCGCAACGGCGTGCTGATCTCGCAGGACGACGGCGCCGCCGTCGCCTACGCGATCTGGAAACTGCAGGACCGCGGCCGCATGTTCGTCGAGCACAATACCCCGGTGTACGAAGGCATGATCATCGGCATCCACTCGCGCGACAACGACCTGGTCGTCAACCCGATCAAGGGCAAGCAGCTGACCAACGTGCGTTCGTCGGGCACCGACGAAGCGGTGCGCCTGGTGCCGCCGATCCAGATGTCGCTGGAATACGCCGTCGAGTTCATCGAGGACGACGAACTGGTCGAGATCACCCCGAAATCGATCCGCCTGCGCAAGCGCTTCCTGAAAGAGCACGAGCGCAAGAAGGCCAGCCGCGAGGCGTAAGCGAAATAGTCCAGGGTGCTCCGTCGCCCCAGGGCGAAAAAAATCCCGCTGCTTGCAGCGGGTTTTTTTTTGCCGGCGGCGGTAGGGTGGACGGCTACGCCGTCCACGTGGTGATGGTTGGCAGATAATTCATCCGGCACAAGATCGGCATCGATAACTATCACCGCGTGGGCCGTCCACGCGGCGATGGTTGGCTTCCGAACGACCACGCCTGAAAGCGGAGCCGTGGTTGACTTCAAAGCGGGTTCGCTTACCGAGGAGTCAACCAGGAAGGGTTGGCTTTATCTATTTTTCTCGAAGGTCACGAAGCGATGCTTTAATCTCTTCTGGAAGTGCGTCGAGATCGATACGCTGATTGGTTATCTCGACACGAAGCTTATATGCTCCACCGAACGCATTCTTCATCCGCGTTGCAAAATTATTCGCAAGCTTTTGGACAATATGCTGCGGAAGCTCTTCATCGAATAGACGATCTGCGAAAGACTGCCGGGCGTCCGCGTCGATGAGCTGACACTCATGCCCGTTGACTACCAGAAGAAGCCCATAGCCCCCAGCGCTGTACCTTGGAAAGTCTGGGGGCTCTGGCTTGCTCCTGATCTCGTATCCGTTGACGAGATAGAAGGTTCGTCCGGTCGCGTCGCCAGCCAGGCCGAAAACAAACCAAACCCCGCGCATGTGCTGATTTCCCGAGAGGGCCTCGCACTTTGAGACGACTTGCTGCGGCACAGGTTCAAAATGGATCTTGGTGGGTTCGTAGCGCAAGCCGATGAGCGGATCTTGAAGAAAGCGAGGCTGAGCCTGAGCCTGAGCGAAGAACGGTCCGCCCGCGATGAGGAACATGGCGAGCGCGACAAAATGCTTAAGGGCGATAGAAGACATGGGCGGGCCTCTTTCTTCGGTAGCCGGGGCCGGACCAAAAGTCGATCTGGCGAAAATCGGAGATCCAAATGCGTCCATCAAAAGCGGCGATGTGCCCTGAGGGGTTTCCGCCCTCGTAAGGCTGAAGCACAACAACGTCGCCTTTCATGGGAATAAACTTGTCTGAGTCTTCGACCGTCAGTTGATGAAAGCCGAGGCGCAGCAGCATAGGCCCCCAATCCTTGGCGTCAACGGGATGCGCTCCTTTCGTGTGTGCGCCGCCGGCAGCCAGAGCCTGGCGAACGAATCTAGCGCATTTGCGTTGGCTCCGCGCCTCCGATTTCTCGCGAAGATGCGCTGTAAACCTTTCTACATCGATGTACATGGCCTAGCACGCGATCCGATTCTGATTCAGATCCCAGCCGCCTAGCGTGGAGCCGCCGCTGCCGCCACCGATCTTTTGCTGGCTGTAGCGCCACTTTACCCTTGAGAATTTGAGGCACACATTCTCGGACAACAATGAGCCGGCCTCGATGCTCGGGGTGATCTGCCCGACAAGAACGTTTTCAAGCTCGATCTCGAAATACTTGATGGGCTTGCCGTCCCCGTCGGCGCGCATGAATTCAAACTTGGCTTTCGGGATGGTTTTGCCGGTAGCGCAGGTCTGCATCAAGATGGGCGAAGCCAAATCCGCGATCTTGTGAAACATGATATCGTCAAGCTCGCAGCGCTCGGCAGTGTGTCCGCCCGCCGATGATACGCACGCCGAACGCGGTTGCATGATCCCCCAATGGACTGAGCTGCATTCGATCCAGTCCTTATGCCCGCTGTCCTGGGACTCGCCCTTAATCCCATCAATTTGCAGATAGACGTCGCTTGCCATGGAACCTCCGAGAATGTTGATTTCGAGGCCACATTCTTGCCCGGCTCTGCAGTAGTAGAGTTGGCGGGCCTCAAGGTATATCCCGTTGGGTCACTCGCCGTCGGCCGGTATTGGAGTGATATCAGTGGAAAGGCAACCATGGACGCTCCAGAAGTTCCTTGCAAGTTAAAACTGACGCCCGACAAGCTGCTGATCCCGGCGGCTGGCATGGCCACCCAGAGATTTCCAGGCAACGCTGGAAAGCCCCTCGGCCAAGAAGACCAAGAATGAACATATGAGGACAAGCGATGAATGGGCTACGACTCCTTGGTTTCGCAGGAATGCTGGCGGCCATGTTTGCTAGCGGTATGGCATTTCAAAAACTTGGAGCACCAATGATGCAGAACGCGACTCACTTGGAACTACAGGAGCCGCTCCTGCTGGAAGTGCTCACACCTGAAGCACAGCAGAGGGCCTACCACATGCTGCCTGCAGGAACCGCTCTTTACAAAGATTACGCGTTTCCCGAAGGGCATACCCGGTACATCGTCTATGTGAACATCAAGGCGCCGGTCGCAACCAGGACAGTCGTCTCCGACAAGCCGAACTTTACAGCGCCGCTCTGGGGCGAGCCAGTGAGACCCGAAGACCTTCCTATGCTGCTGGCGAACACGCCGGTGTCCAAGGCCGATCTTGTCCGAATACTGAAGGCCCGAAAGATGACGCGTGAAGAACTGGCGCAGATTGTCAGGGAGTGGCAAGACTAAGAACCACTCCCGATACCCCTATACGATATCAGGCCATGTAATCGAACGACGACATCGGTCGCCCGAGCCCGCCGCCGAACAGCAGTCCGCCACCGCTGCCGGCCAGCTGGTATTGCTGGGCCATGAGCGTGGCCTGGCGGGTCACGGTGTCGATCACCTTGTCGCGCTGCTCGAGCAGGCGGTCGCGCTCGCGCATCACGCTGGCCGCCTCCACCCCGAGGCTGCCGCTGGCGCCGATCTGCTTGTTGACCTGATCGACCAGGCGGTCGGCCAGGCCGCCCTGGTCGCTGAACACCTTGTTGGCGCGCGCCGGATCGGCGGCGATGGCCGCCTTGAGCTTGTCCTCGTCCAGCACCAGCGCGCCATCCTTCTGGGTGATGCCGAAGCCGGCCAGGTCGCGCACGCTGCTGCCGTTGACGATATTGCCGATCTGGGCCCGCATCCGCAGCAGCGTGGCGTCGGAGCGGTCGTCGCCCATTTCCAGCTTGCCCAGCTGGGTGTTCAGGTCATTGAAGGCCTTGACGAAATCCTTGACGTTGCCCGCGATCGCGGCCGGATCGCTGCGCACCTCGACCTCGCTCTTGCCGGTCTCTTTCAGGGTCAGGTCCAGGCCGGGGATGGCCTCGGTGACCGCGTTGGTGGCGGACGTGACGGTCTTGCCGTCGACCACCAGGCGCGCATCCTGGGCCGCGGCCACCTGCTGCATGCCGCCTTCCGTGCCCGGCTGGTAAGCGAGCAGGCCCCCCAATACCGGATCGCCGGCGACGCTGACGCGCATGCCGTTGGCTGCGCCCGTTGCGCCGGTCAGGCTCAGCGCATAGCCGTCGCCATCCTTGGCGACCCCGGCATCCAGGCCGGCTTCGCGCATGGCCTTGGCAATGCCTTCGAGGCTGCTGTTGCCCGGATCGATGCGCACCGTGGTCTTTTTGGCATTCGCGCCGGTTCCGGTCTCGACCGTGATCACGCTGGCGCCGCCGGTTCCCAATGCCGCGTCCTTGTCCGCCACCGCCCTGGTCTCCAGCGTCTGGCCCTGGGCCAGTTGCTGCACGTCGATCGTATACTTGCCGGGGTTGGCGGAAGCGGCGCTCAGCTTCGCCGACAGGGCACTGCCGCTGGCGCTCGCCAGCATGTCGAGCTTGCCGCCGGTGAGGCCGGCCGCGACCGAGCGGAAGCCGTCCAGCGCCAGCGCCATCTTGCCGATGGACGACAGGCGCGCGTCGTCGCGCTTGACCTGGGCATCGATGATCTTCAGCCCGGGATTCTGGGCCAGCAGCGATTGCGTCAGGTTGGTGCGGATGTCGCCGTATTGGCTGGCGGCGGGCTGGGACGCGAGTCCGGTGGTGGAAGTTGTCAGCATGGCTCGATAATCCTGGTCGGGAATGTCGTGCAACCGAAGGTTGCTACCATTGCTTTATCGCATGAAAATGCAGCCGTGACCAGTCATCGATTGTATCGGTGGCCGGAACGGTCAAGTCCCGGCCATCCTGGTGCAGCTCAGCTCAGCGCAGGCCGAGCAGGGCGTGCACCCGTTCGCGGCTGACGCCGACCAGGGCCGAGGTGATGGCCAGCAGCGACTCGTAGTCGTGGCTGGCGGCGGTGGAAGCGAAGTCGCCCGCGATCATGGCCAGTTCGGCGCTCGGGATCTCGGGCTGGGCGCTGCGCGCCATGGCGGTGCTCAGCGCCAGCGAGGCGGCGTCCTGCGAGCGGCGCACCCGGGCCAGCGCCTGCACCACTTCGCGCAGGCTCTGGCGCAGGGCGTCGGGGTTGCCCAGTTCCCATTCTTTCGGCTCGAGCGAGGATGGCAGGGCGACCGTGTCGACCCGGCCGCGGCCGGTCACCGCGATCGCATCCTTGACGCCGGAGAACGTCGATTCGCTGGTGCGGAACACCAGTTCGCGGTCCTGGTCGAGACCGGCGCGCACCTTGACCGGGGCCAGGGTGCGGTCCAGGCGCCGGGCGATCTCTTCCGGCGTCATGCCCGGTTCGATCGTGGTGGCCAGTTGCGGGCCGCCGGCGCTGCCGACCGAAAAGCCCAGGGTCTGCGTGCCGCCGGCCTTGAGCGAGGCGATGTCGAGGCCCTGGATGCGGAAGCGCTGCTGGGCGCCCTGCACCGCGTCGAAGTCGAGCTGGGCGTCGAGGCCGTCGCCGGCCTGCTGGCGGCGCGCCTCGAGGGCGGCGCTGAGCTGGCGCACGCGCGCTTCGAGTTCGCGCGAGGCGGCGCCGCGGCCCGACAGGCGCGCGCTGAGGTCGGCCTTGAGCGCTTCGAGCTGGCTGGCCATGCGTTCGAGGTAGTCGAGCGCCTGCTGGGCGCGCGCCACTTCGCCCTGGTTCTGCTGCATGCCGACGCCGCGCCGCAACGGGCTCGCCGTCGGCGCGCTGCGGCTGACGGCGCGGTCGGCGGAGCTCGCCGGCGGCACGGCATGGGCGCGTCCGGTGGCCGACGTACTCTGGGCGCCGGTGTTGCCGCTGACGGCGCCGCCGTTAGGGTTGGCGCCGCTGGCGGTCGTCGTGCTGGTTGGTCTGAGCAGTGCTTCCATGGCCATCAGATCGCATTGAACAGGCTCAGGTTGCCGATCTTGGCATAGGCCTTGTAGGTCGCCTGCAGGGCGGTCGAGTAACCGTTGAGTTCAGTGGCGGCGACGCCGACGTCGAGCGCGCCGATGTCGGTGATCGCCATCTTGTTCGACAGGCTGATGTTGGCGTGGTTGTCGTCCAGGGTCTTGATGATGTTCTGGCGTCCGCCCAGGTCGGCGACCTTGCTCGAGATCAGCGCCTGCGCATCGTCGAAACCGTTCAGGTTGGCTTCGAGCACGGCGCGCACGGCCGGGTCGTTGGGCGTGGCGCCCGGTTGCGACATCACCTCGATGGTGGCGTCGATCTGGTTCAGCAGCTTCTCGAGGCCGGCCAGGTTCTCGTTGGCGGGCTGGGTCAGGCCGTTGCCGACCACGACCAGCTGGGCATTGGTATTGGCGGCGAAGCTGTAGCGCGCGCCGGCGTCCGCGTCCGCGTCGAGCGCCAGCGGCGCGGTCTTGGTCGCGGTGCCGGCGAACAGGTAGTTGCCTTCCTCGTCGATCGTGTTGGCGGTGTAGAACAGGCTGTCGCGCAGCGATTGCAGCGGCGCGATCATGGCCTTCAGGTCGTCCGGCGTGTTGGCGCCGTCCAGGGCCCAGACCAGCTGGTCGCGGCCCGGGATCATCTCGGTAACCATATTGCTCAGGTAGCCTTCCGACTTGGTCAGGCGCAGCTGGAGCGAGGAGATATTGCTGCGGTACTGGCCGACCGTGGACTCCTCGCGCGCCAGGCGCGACAGGCGCACGCTGTCGACCGGGTCGTCCGACGGCAGCAGGATGCGCTTCTGGGTGTCCAGCTGGCGCATGATGTAGCTGAGCCGCTCCTGGTTGTTCTGGAGCGACTGGTTCATCGTCGATTGGTATTGGGCAGTGGCGATACGCATGCTGCTCTCCTTATTGCATCATGGCGAGGGTGGCGTCGAACAGCGAATTGGCGATCGAGATCACCTGCATGTTCGCCTGGTACATGCGCTGGAACTCCACCAGCTTGACCGCTTCCTCGTCTTCGTTGACGCCGCTGGTCGACTGCCAGTCGTTGATCGACTGGACGCGCACGGTCTCGGCGGTTTTCAGCGCGGCCTTGTTGATCTTGCTGTCCACGGCCAGCTTGCCCAGCATCTGGGTGTCGGCGTCGCTCAAGAGGACTTTACCGATGCCCGGCAGGGTGATCGATTCGCTCTTGAGGGCGGCCAGCTTCTGCAGGTTGCCGGTGTCGCCCGGCTCGCCGTCGCTCGAGAAGGCCAGGTCCTGGGCCTTGAAGCCTTCGACCGTCTTGAGCATGTTCGCGCCGCCGCCTGGGGTGTAGACGAACAGCGGCGTGCCGTTCGGCTCGTCGGCAGGCGAGGTATAACCACGCGCCAACTGCTCGTTAACGAGGGTGGCGATCTGCTCGGCCAGCGAGTCGACGTCTTCCTGCAGCGGCAGCAGGGTGTTGATCTCGAACTGGGTCAGGCCGCCCAGCTGGCCGCCCATCTTGCTGGCGTCGAGCGCGAAAGTCGAGCTGGCGAAGGTGATCGAGAACCCCTGCGGCGAATCTGCGGTCGGGGCCGCTTTAAGGGTGCCGCTCATGCTGCCGATCACCAGTGCCTGGCCGCTCTTGAGCGAGACGTCGCGGCTGCCGTCACCATTGTCCGATACCTCCAGCGCCATCTTGCTCGACAGATCGTCGATGGCCTGGTCGCGCGCATCGATCAGGCTCGACGCCGACACGCCGCTGGCCTGGGTCTCGATGATCTGCTTGTTCAGGCGGGCGATGGTGGCGATGTCGACGTTGGCCGAGTCGACCAGGGCGCTGCGCTGCTGGCGCACCGAGGTCAGCTGGGTGTTGAAGACGTTGTTCAGGCCATTGAAGCGCTCGCCCATCAGGCCTGCCGCGGTCAGCACCTGCTGGCGCAGCGGGGTCGAACCGGGGTCGCCGGCCACCGCGTTGATCGCCTTGAAGAAGTCGTCGATGCCGGCCGACAGGCTGGCCGAGGCGTCGCTCATCACGCTCTCGAGCTGGGTCAGGTAGGGCTGCGACTGCGAGTACATGCCCTGCTCGGAATTGGCGCGCCACATGGCCTGGGTCTTGTAGTTGTCCGAGAAGCGCAGCAGCGAGGTCACCTGCACGCCATTGCCGGCCGAGCGGCCGCTGGCATCCGGACCGACCGCCATCAACAGCGCCGACTGGCGGGTATAGCCCTTGGTCTGCAGGTTGGCGATGTTGTGGCTGCTGGCCGACAGTGCGAGCTGGGCGGCGAGGGCGCCCGACAGGGCATTATTGATGATCGTCATGATGCGAATTCGTCCTCGATACAGGCTTAACCTGCGTTAACCTAACAGGGCGACCGATTATTGCCGTTTATTAAGTATTAGATGTAAATCGGGTCGACCGCTCAGCGCTTGCCGGTGGTGGCGCCCGGCACCAGCTGGCGCAGGATAGCGTCGGCGATGCCGAAGGCGCGCTGGCCGGCCATATTCCCGGCCAGCAGGTCGTCGGCCATGTCCTGCATGTCCTGGTTGACGCGGTTGTTGAACACGCTGTCCTCGGCCGCCATCGCGCGGGTCGAAGAACGCATCGTGCGCAGCATGTGGCTCACGAAAAAGCGCTCGAATTCGACCGCGGCCTGGGTGGCTTTCGCCACGTAGGCCGGGTCGGGCTGGTCGGCGGCGGGCGCGACCGGCGCGTCGGTGTTCGGGGTCAGGCTGCCGTTGCGAAGATCGTCGATGCGCATCAGATCACCACCAGTTCGCCTTCGATCGCGCCGGCCTGGTCCAGGGCCTGCAGGATCGCCATGATGTCGTCGGGCGAGGCGCCCAGGCTGTTCACGGTGTCGATGATGGTTTGCAGGCGCGCGCCCGGCGGCCAGCGGAACATCTGGCCCGAGCCCTGGTCGACCGACAATTTCGATTCCGGCGTCACGGCGGTCTGGCCGCGCCCGAACGGGCCCGGCTGGCTGACGCGCGAGCTCTCCGAAATGATCACCTTGAGCGAACCATGGGTCACGGCGGCCGCCTTCACGCGCAGGCCGTCGGCGATGACGACGGTGCCGGTGCGCGAGTTGAACACGACTTTCGGCACTTCGATGCCGGCTTCCACGCTCATCGCATTCAGGGCGGCCACAAAAGCGACGCGCTCGGTGGGATTCTCCGGCGCGATGACTTCGACGCTGGTGCCGTCCAGGGTGGTGGCGATCGGACCGTAGCGCTTGTTGATCGCATTGACCACGTTGGTGGCGGTCTCGAAATGCGGCTGGCGCAGGCGCAGCATCACTTGCGGGCGGGTCGCGAAGTCGGTCGCGATCTCGCGCTCGATCATGGCGCCGTTGGGCACCCGGCCGGCGGTCGGGGTGTTGACGGTGACCGAGGAGCCGCTGCGGCCGGTGGCGTTCAGGCCGCCGACCACCACATTGCCCTGGGCCAGGGCATAGACTTCGTTGTCGGCCGCGCGCAGTTGCGTGAGCAGCAGGGTGCCGCCGCGCAGGCTCTTGGCGTCGCCCAGCGACGAGACGGTGACGTCGATGCTCTGGCCGCGGCGGTAGCCGGGCGGGAAGGTGGCCGAGACCATCACGGCGGCCACGTTCTTGTTCTTGGCGTCCTCGCCTTCCGGCAGGCGCACGCCGAACTGCTTGAGCATATTGATGACCGACTGGCTGGCGAACTTGACCTGGGTCGAGTCGCCCGAGCCGTTCAGGCCCACCACCAGGCCATAGCCGACCAGCGGATTCTCGCGCACGCCTTCGACGCTGACCAGGTTGCGCAGCGCTTGCGCGGCCTGGACGGGCAAGATGGCGCAGCCGAGGACGGCGGCGACCATGAGGGGAACAATGCGGCGCAGGTTCATGATGTCGACCTTAGAATGGCATCAGGGGGCTGTTGAAGAAGCGCGTCAGCCAGCCCGGCTGGTTGGCCTCGGCCAGCGCGCCGCGCGCCGAATAGGCGATGCGGGCATTGGCCACGCGCAGCGAGGACACGCGGTTGTCGGCGTCGACGTCGGCGGCGCGCACGAAGCCCTTCAGGCGCACGAATTCCTCGCCCTGGTTCAGCATCAGGTTCTTTTCGCCGGCCACGCGCAACAGGCCGTTGGGCAGCACTTCCTGCACGATCACGGTCAGCGAGCCGGACAGCGCATTCTGCTGGGTGCTGGTAGCGTCGCCCTGGAAATCGCGGTCGGCGGTGATGTCGACCGCCGCCTTGTCGTAGACCTTGCCCAGCGCGGCGAGCGGAGAAATGCCAATGGAAGACCCCTTCGAGATGCTGGTGCCGGCGCGCTTGCTGGCCTGGGTCGTCTCTTGCAGGATCACGGTGACGGCGTCGCCTACGCGGTAGGCGCGGCTGTCCGAGGTCAGCGAGACGGTGTCGGCGGTGAACACGCCGCCCGAGACGCCGCCGCGCGCCATGCGCTGCAGCGGCATGTGGTCGTCATCGTCGTCGCGCATGGCGACCTGCGCCGGCGTGGCGCAGCCGGCCAGCACCATGACGCAGAGCAGGGCAGCCAGGGCTTTCATCAGCGCGCCGCCTGCGACAGGTATTGCAGCATATTGTCGGCCGCCGACAGCACCTTGGTGTTCATCTCGTAGGTGCGCTGGGCGGCGATCATGTCGACCATCTCTTCGACCACCTGCACGTTCGAGCCTTCCAGCGCGCCCTGCTTCAGGGTGCCGAAGGCGGCGTCGCCCGGACGGCCTTCGTTCGGCGCGCCGCTGGCGGCGGTTTCCTGGAACAGGTTGTCGCCCAGGGCCAGCAGGCCGGTCGGGTTGATGAAGGCGGTCAGGTTGATCTGGCCGATTTCCTGCGGCGCCGGCTGGTTCGGGAAGGTCACCGAGACCACGCCGTTCTCGCCGATGGTCACGCCGCTGGCATTTTGCGGGATCGTGATCTGCGGGACGATGGCCAGGCCCTGGGCATTGGTCAGGGTGCCGTTCGGATCGACCTTCAGCTGGCCGGCGCGGGTGTAGGCCGGTTCGCCGTTCGGGCGCAGCACCTGCAGGAAACCGTTTCCCGAGATGGCGACGTCGAGCGGCTGGCTGGTGGTCTGCAGGCTGCCGTTGGTGAAGGCTTTCTGGGTGCCGACCACGCGCACGCCGTTGCCGAGCTGGACGCCGCCGTTGACGGTGTTGTCGGCGTTCTGGGCGCCCGGCTGGGCGTCGACCTGGTAGAACAGGTCTTCGAACACGACGCGGTCGCGCTTGAAGCCGACGGTGTTGACGTTGGCCAGGTTGTTGGCGATGGCCTGCAGCTTGGCATCCTGTGCCTGCACGCCGGTCTTGCTGATCCACATTGCTGGATTCATGGTTGCTCCCTAATTAAGTGTCGCCTTATTTCGCGATTCAGGCGCCGATGAGCCGGTTGCCCGACTCGTTCATGCTGTCGCTGGCCTTGAACATCTTCATCTGCAGTTCGAAGCTGCGGTTCAGGCTCATCACGGCCACCATCTCCTCGACCGCCGAGACGTTGCTGCCTTCGAGGGCGCGGCCGCGCACGGTGACGTTCGGGTCGGCCGCGAGCTGCTCGCCGTCGCGCGTGACGATCAGGCCGGCTTCGTTCTTGGCCAGCTGGGCGCCGTCGGCGCTGACCAGCCGCAGGCGGTCGATGATCTGGGTGAGGGTGCCGCCTTCGGGCATCACCGAGATGGTGCCGTCGCCCGCGATATCGACCGCGGTGTGCGGCGGCAGCACGATCGGCCCGCCCTCGCCCAGCAGCGGGCGGCCACCCACCGACAGCGCGCCGTTGGCGTCGATGTCGATCGCGCCGGCGCGGGTATAGGCTTCGCCGTTGTCGAATTCCACCGCCAGGTAGCCGTTGCCGTTGACGGCGACGTCCAGCGCGCGGCCGGTGTCGCGCACAGTGCCGTTGCGGGTCGAGACGGCATCGGCCATGCCGCGCGCCAGGTGCACGTCGTCGTAGCCGTAGCCGGCCAGCGCCTGGCTCGAGGCCAGTTCGATATTGGCGCGAAAGCCCGGGGTGTCGGCATTGGCCAGGTTGTTGGCGCGCACCTGCTGCGCCTGCAGGGTGCGCTGGGCGGCGCTGACGGCGGTGAAGATGAACTTGTCCATGGCCTATGCTTACAGCGCCTGCATCAGCGACTGCATCATCTGGTTCTCGGCGGTGATCACCTTCGAGTTGGCCTGGTAGTTGCGCTGCGAGGTCATCAGGCCGACGAGTTCCGAGGTGATGTCCACGTTCGAACCTTCCAGCGAGCCCTTGGACAGCTTGCCGCCCAGTCCTTCGCCCGGTACGGTGTACAGCGGCGCGCCCGAGTTGGCGTTGGCGACCCAGGTGGTGTCGCTGGTCGGGACCAGGCTGCCCTCGTCCGGGAAAGTGGCGAGCGCCACGGTGCCCACGACCTGCTGCTGATCGTTGCTGTACTTGGCGACGATCGAACCGTCCTCGGCCAGTTCTACGCCGATGAAGGTGCCGGAAGCGTAGCCGTTTCCGCGGTTCGTCGTCGTGGTTGCCTCACCGCCGAATTTCGTCGTGCCGGTATAGTCGAAAGAAACGGTGACAGGATTTGCGCCAGGGACGTTGAAGGTCAAGGCTCCGCTCATCACCGAATCGGCTTCCAGCTGGGCGTCCTCGTCGAAATTCAAAGTATGCGTGACAGTCGGGGCGGCGCCATTGACGCTGTAACGCACGCTCACCGTATTGTCGTCGGTCTTGATGAAATATTGCGATACCGTGTGCTGGCTTCCCAGCGAGTCGTACACCACGGACTGTTTGACCATGTTGTAGCTGTTTGCATTGGCCATATCGAACGGCGTCACGGTCGGAACTTTCCAGTCTGCAGACATATTGCCCGTATAGCTGACCTTGTCACTAGGCTCAGCCGGAATTTGACCGGTCGGAACAGCGATATCGCCAATCGCGCCACGCACGCCGTTGACGGTCGGGCCATAGCCCTGCACGCGCTTGCCGGTGGCGTCGACCAGGTAGCCGTCGGCATTGGTGTTGAAGATGCCGACGCGCGAGTACGAGACCACGCCCTGGGCGTCGCGGCTGGTGAAGAAGCCGCGGCCGAGGATGGCGGCGTCGAGGCCGCGGCCGGTGGTCTGCAGGCTGCCGTTCTTGCCGATGTCCTGGGTCAGCGAGCCGACCTGCACGCCGTTGGCCATGTCGCCCGCGTACACCGACGAGAAGTTGGCGCGGCTGCTCTTGAAGCCGTAGGTGCCGGCGTTGGCGATATTGTTCGACAGGGTGTTCAGCTGCTCGTTGATGGCCTGGATGCCCGACAGGGCGATATTGAAGCTCATGGGGAATCCTTTGCTTAGTTGGTCAGCGCCAGGTCGGCGGACGTGTTTTTACCGTTGAAACCCGTGATCCAGCCCGGCTCGACTTCGCCGACGCCGGCCACCTGCATCAGGATGCCGCCGGTCGAATCGAGGCGCACGCTGTTCAGGCGGCCGTCGATCTCGATCGCCGGCTTGGTGCCGTCCGACGACTCGGCCGCGATGCTGTACTTGCCGGCCGGCAGGCCGAGCTGCGCCGGGTCGAGCGTGAATGCCTGGCCGCCGGCGCCGTGCGGCGGCAGTTCGATCCTGGTCTGCTTGCCGGCGACGTCGGTCAGGATCACATGGGTGAGGGTGCTGGCGCCTTCCAGGCGCACGCTGCCGGTGATCGCGGCGTCGCCCAGTTCCACGCGGCTGGTCTCGACCGAGACCTGGCTGCCGACCTGGCCGCCCATCGCCAGCACCTGCAGGCTCTGCAGCATGGTGGCGCTGGCGGCCGTGGTCTGGGTCATGTTTTCCAGCGCCTCGGTCTGCGACAGCTGCGACAGCTGGTTGACGAAGGTGGCCGGATCGGACGGGGCCAGCGGATCCTGGTTGCGGATCTGCGCCACCAGCAGCTTGGTGAACATGTCCTTGTTCTCGCTCATCGGCACGCCGGCCGGGCTGGTGCTGGTGCTGCTGTAATTGCTGCTGAAACCGAAGTTGTTGGTGGTGGTGACCATGATCAGCTTTCTCCCATGCGGATCAGGGACTGCTGCATCGACTTGATGCGGCCCATGACCTCGACGTTCGTTTCGAAGGCGCGCGAGGCGGCCATCATGTCGGCCATCTCGGCCACTTCATTGACGTTGGCGTAAAAGACCATGCCGTCGGCGTCGGCCAGCGGATTGTCCGGCTCATGCACGCGGCGCAGCGGTTCGCTCGACTGCACCACGTCCAGCACCTGCACCTTGGCCACGCCCTCGCCGTCGAGCACGGCGGAAAACACGGGCTTGCGGGCGCGGTAGGCCTCGGCCTCGGTGGTGGCCACGGCATTTGCGTTGGCCAGGTTGCTGGCGATCGTGTTCATGCGCACGGTCTGGGCCGCCATGGCCGAGCCGGCGATCAGGGAAATGTCTTTGAAACCCATTCAGCGCTCCTTATTGGCCGGTGATGGCTTTGTTCAGGCCGCGCAGCTTCATATTGATGAAGGTCAGGCTGGTCTGGAAATCGGAAGCGTTCTGCGAGAACGCCGCCTGCTCGACGCCGATCTCGACGGTATTGCCGTCGGCGCTCGGGTGGTAGGGCACGCGAAACAGCGGGCCGTCCTCGGAGAGCGTCGGCAGGCCGTCGTCGGCATCCATCCGGTCCTGCATCACGCTGGCGAAGTCGATGTCGCGCGCCGTATAGCCGGGCGTGCTTTCGTTGGCGATGTTGGCGGCCAGCACGCGGGTGCGTTCGGCGCGCAGCTGGAGCGCGTCGGCGCTGACGCCGAGGGCTTCCTTGAAATTAATCGACATGGCGATTCTCCAGTGAACTGCAGTGAACTTGGTTAGAATGGGCCTTTCCGCCTGACCCGTATTGTCCAATGATTGCTTTCCGTACGGCAACAATAAGTATTGTAACCTGTCTGTTGTGCACCACAGCGTGGTCGGCGCAAACTCTTTCCGTACAAATAGAACAAGCCGCGCGCGAGCAACTCGAGAAGGTCGCCGCGGCCAGCGCGCTGGGCGATCCGGAGTTCGACCTGAACGTGGTCAGCAGTCGTCCGGCGCCCGCCTGCAAGGGGCCGGTAAGCGTCGAAGCGCTCGACACGCGCCAGCCGGCGCGCATGCGCTTCGTGGCGCGCTGCCCGGACGGACAGGGCTGGCGCCACGACTTCGTGGTGCGCGCGCGCATGTCGGCGCTGGTGGCGGTGACCGCGGCGCCGGTGGGCGCCAACCAGACGCTGGGCGAATCCGACGTCACGCTCGAGCGGCGCGACGTGACCAACCTGCGCGATCCGATCGGCCTGCCCGAGGAAGCGGTCGGCCAGTCGAGCCGGCGCAGCCTGCGCGCGGGCGAGGTCCTGCGCGCCAGCCAGCTGGTAGCCCCGATCGTGGTGAAACGCGGCGACGCCGTGGTCATGACGGCGCGCGAGGACGGCATCGAGGTCAGCATGGCGGGCGAGGCGCTCGACGCCGGCGCGCGCGGCGCCGTGGTGCGGGTCAAGAACAGCGCCAGCGGCCAGGTGGTGCGCATGCGCGTGCTCGGCGCCGGCGCGGTGCAGCCGATCGACATGCCGCTGGGCGAATAGTCCGTCATTCCTGGTTCCCTTGCAGGCTGGCCGCGATGCGGGCCAGCTTGGCGGCGTAGCCGGGATCGGTCGCATAGCCGCCGCGCGCCAGTCCCTGGGCGAAGGCCTGGGCGTCGTTGCCGGTGTTCAGGGCGGCGCGGTAGCGCGGATTATCGGTGAGCACGCGCGCATAGTCCTGGAAGGCGCTGGCCGCGTCCGGATAGGCGCGGAAGCGCTCGCGCGTCTTGAGCGCGGCGCCGTTCACGTATTCGGTGGTGGTGGACTCGCCGGCGGCGCCTTCCCAACCGGCGCCGGCCTTGATCCCGAACAGGTTGTGGCTGCTCGCGCCGTCGGCGGTGCGCAGCGGACGCTGACCCCAGCCCGATTCGAGCGCGGCGTGGGCCTGCACCAGTTCCGGCGCCACGCCGAGTTGTCGCGCGGCCTGGCGCGCCCAGGGGGCGATGCTGTCCAGGAACGCCTGCTGCTCCGGCGTGTTGGCGGCAGCGCCGCCGCTGGCGGTGGCAGGGTCGACGCGCTCGTCCTCGCCCATGATCAAGCCTTGCGCGCGCAGCCGCAGCAGGGCGCCTTCGGCGCTCAGGCTGCTGGCGGCGCCGCCGTCGACGTCGCCGTGCTGGATGTAGGCGTTCACTTCGCCCTGCAGCTCGCTGAACAGGCGGCCGAAGCCGGCGCCGCCGCCGTCGCCGATGGCCGCGGTCGGACGGGTCGCGGCGGTGGCCGACGTGGCCGCCGTGGCGGCGGTCGGCGCGATGGAGAAATCAGCGTGGCGCATAGATGCCATCCTCGCCATGCAGCACGCGCTGCATCACGGAGTATTGCTCGGCCAGCAGCTGGCCATTGCGGATGGTCGCTTCCTTGCAGGCGCGCACGATGGTTTCCAGCTCGGCCCAGGCGGCGTCAAAAGTGGCGCGCGCGGCCGGTGTCAGGCTGGCGATGTACTGTTCCATCGTGGCTTGCGCGCCGAGCAGGGCGCGCACCAGCTGCAGGCGTTGCTGGCGGCGCCCTTCCATGGCCTCGAGCAGCGGCGCAAGGTCCTCGGCCAGCGCCGTCAGTTCAACGCTGCGGTGGCGCACGGCGGCCTCGAACTGCCGTTCCAGCAGGGCGTGGATGGCGGCCGCTTCGTGCAGGTCGCGCTGGACGCCGTCGAGCAGCAGCGCATTGGCCTGGGTGCGGGTGAGGGTGGCCATCAGCGTCCTCCGTGGAATTTCTGGATCAGGCCGGCCAGGCGGCCCGGGTCGAACGGCAGCTCGCCGCGCGCCAGCGCATCGCGCAGCTCGGCCACGCGGGCGGCGTCGAAGTCGGGCATGGCGCGCAGGGCTTCGGACGCGGGTTTCAGCACCTCGGATTGCAGGGCGGCGCCGGCGGCCGCCGGCATCTCGGCCTGGACCGGCGCGGCCACGGTCTGGGCGCCGACAGTGACGCTGGCGACGGCGGCGTTGGATGAGCCGGTGATTTTCATGCGGTTACCTCGAGATTTCGGTTGGATCGTCATGGCGTTTTCGGCAGTTGGCCGCGCAATTCTTCGAGCGCCGTCGCGTCGGGCAGCGTGACGGTGGCGCCGTTGCCCAGCGCCGTTCCATTGCTGCCGGGGGCGCCGAACATGTTCGCCACCGCGCGCGACTGGGCGCTGGTCAGGATCAGGAGTTCGATGCGGCGGTTCATGCCGTCCAGCGGGTCTTCCGGATGCAGCGGACCGCGGTCGGCCATGCCGACCACCTGCAGGATGGTGGAGGTCTGCATGCCGCCGGTGAGCAGCTGGGCGCGCGCGGCCAGCGCGCGGTCGGTCGACAGGGCCCAGTTCGAGTAGCCGCCCTTGTCGATGCCGGCGTAGCGGCTCGAATCGGTATGGCCGATGATCAGCATCTGGTTGCGCATCTGGGCGAACAGCGGCCCCATCTTCTGCAGCAGGCGCGCGAAGCGGCCGGTGGGCAGCGCGCTGCCGCGCATGAACATGCCCTGCTTGTCGGTGTCGTGCAGCATCACGCGCAAGCCGTAGGGCGTGACGACGGTGGCCAGGTTCGAGGCCAGGCCGGCGTTCACCGACAGCTCGGTCAGGGCCCTGGACAATGCTGCCAGGTCGGCTGGCGTCTCATAGCCGACCTTCGGGGCGCTCGGGCTGCCCGGCTGGCTGGTGCCGGCATTGCCGGTGCGCGGGACTTCGAAGCGTTCGATCAGGCTGCCGCTCGGCTCGGTGGCGATGGCCGGCTTCTGGCCTTGCCCCTCGAGCATGCCGGCGCTGGTGGCGTCGCGCACGATCGCCTTCAGGTTCTGCTGCTCGCGCGCGGCGATCAGCCACAGCACCAGGAACAGCGCCATCAGGGCCAGGCAAAAGTCGGCGAACGCCACTTTCCAGGCGCCGCCGTGCTCGTCGTGCTGGTGCTTGCCGCCGCCGCGCTTGACGATGGTCGATTCGTGCTTGTCGTTCGTTTTCGACACGTGTTACCCCGCCATGCGGTCGCTGCCGCGGCGCCGCTTGTTCTGCGATTCGTCTTCGCCGCCCATGGCGTTGATCCACTGTTCGAGCTGGGCGAAGCTGGGCTTGGTGTTCAGCTGGATCAGGCGGCGTCCGGCGTCGATCGCCAGCAGCGCCGGCTTGCCGGCCACGTGGGTGCACAGCACCACCTTGACGGTCTCCATGGTCGAGGCGTCCGAATTGACGGTCTGCTTCATCAGGTTGGCCAGCGGTTCGAGCACGCCGTAGCAAAAGAAGATGCCGATGAAGGTGCCGACCATGGCCGCGCCGACCTTCTCGGCGATCTCGCCCGAATCGGCGCCGCCCGAGACCGAGTACATGGCCATCACGATGCCCAGCACCGCGGCCAGGATGCCGAAGCCCGGCATCGCCTCGGCGATCTTCTGCAGCGATTTCGACGGCTGGGTCAGCTCTTCGTGGATGGCTTCCAGTTCCTGCTCCAGCACGCCTTCCAGCTCGTGGGCGTTGATCTTGCCCATGGCCATCAGGCGGAAGTTGTCGACGATGAAGGCCAGCAGCTTCGGCTCGGCCAGGATCGCCGGATAGCGCTGGAACAGCGGGCTTTCGGCGGGCGCCTCGACGTGGGCGTCCAGGGCCTTCAGGCCGCCGGCGGCGGTCTGCAGCAGTTCGTACATCAGGAGCAGCAGCTGGCGCTGGAATTCCGAGTCGTGCTTCTTGCGCGCCGCGACCTTCTTGAGCTGGTGGCCCATCTCGGACAGCACGTGGCGCGGATTGCCG
Source organism: Massilia timonae CCUG 45783 (assembly GCF_000315425.1). Lineage (GTDB taxonomy): Bacteria > Pseudomonadota > Gammaproteobacteria > Burkholderiales > Burkholderiaceae_D > Telluria > Telluria timonae. Next base: position 600,775 of record NZ_JH992924.1, read on the forward strand.
AGCACGAGCGCCCCGAAGGCGGCGCCGCCGATGATCAGGATCTCGACCGGGTGGAAGATCGAGGCGAAGGTGCCGCCCATCATGGTGAATCCACCGAAGATGGCGCCGAGCACGATGGCGATGCCGAGTAGTTGCTGCATGACTTAGGGCCTTTCTGGCTTATTCTGTGATTCGGTTCAGTCGCGCTGGAGCGCGGCCTTCATCTTGGCCAGCGCACTCTTGTTGAGCTGGCAGACGCGGGCGTCGGACAGGTCGAGCACGGCGGCGATTTCCTTGTAGCTCAGTTCGAACTCGTAGATCATCTGGATCACGCGCTGCTCCTTTTCGTTGAGGGTGGTCAGCACCTGTTCCAGGCTGCGCCGCACCATGAACTGTTCTTCCGGGCCGGGCGTATGGTGGGCTTCGGCGACCGCTTCCTGCAAGACTTCGTCAAAGCTCAGCATTTCCTCGGCACTGTCGTCGAGCAGATACTGTTGATACTCATCAAAGGACAGGCCCAGGGCCTGCGCCGCCTCTTTCTCGCTCGGCTCGCGGCCCAGGCTGCGGGTCAGCGCGCGCAGGGCGTCGCGCTGGCGGTGGCTGTCCTGGCGCACGGCGCGCGGACGCCAGTCCTGGCGCCGCAGCTCGTCGAGGATGGCGCCGCGCACGCGCAGCGCCGCATAGCTCGAAAAGCCGGCATCGGGCTGGCCGTAGCGGCGCAGCGCTTCGAGCAGGCCCATCAGGCCGATTTGCTCCATGTCCTCGCGCCCGAACGCGCCCGACACCTGGCTGCCGAGCTGGCGCGCGATGCGCTTCACCAGCGGCGCGTAGGCCAGCAGGTGGCGCCCCTCGTCCTGGGCGCTCATGCCGGCGGCTTGCGCCTCGCCATAGTCGGCGCAGGCGCCGGCGGCAACGTCGAGGTAATCGGTCATATAGGCCACGTGGTCACCCGGGATGGTGTCACTCGATGATCAGCTTGCCGACCATGACTTCGGAAAACGGCTTGATGTGGTTTTCCTTTTCATAGTTGGCGTTGAATACCTTGTTCAGCTCGGCCGCGTACTGGTCGACCGTCATGCTCGAGGCTTCGGCCATGGTGCGCGCCGACAGCGCCGAGACGGCGATCGAGCGCAGCAGCGGCAGCTGTTCCTTGGCTTCCTTCTCTTCGGCCGGCGTGGTGGCCAGCACCAGGTCGACCGACAGGTAGTGCGCGGCCTGCTCGTTCGGCGCGCGGCGCAGCATGACGATCACCTTGTCCAGCGTGACGTACTTGGTCGGCTTCTTCTCGGGGGCCGGCTTGGCCACGGCGCCCGCTGCGGGCGCCGGGTTCATGTACCACATGGCGCCGCCCGCGGCGGCGGCGGCCGCCACGGCGACCCCGGCAAAGGCGATGATCAGTTTTGCTTTCATGGTCTTTAGTCGCGGTTATTCATCGAAAACAGGGAACCGGCGTCGCCGGCGTCGTTCAGGGCCAGGCCGGGCGTGCGCTGGCGCTGTTCTTCCTCGCTCTGCTGGCGGCCACGGCCCCCGGCATCGGCGCCGGGCTGGCCGGACGGCTGGTTGCCGGCCTGGGCGGTGGATTGGGCGCGCGGGGTCTCGCTCACGTTGACCGAGACGTTGCTGTACTGGCGGCCGGCCAGGTCGTTGCGCAGGCTGTCGCTGACCGTGTTCAACTGGCGCAGCACTTCGCTGTTGGAGGCGGCGATGGACACTTCCAGGTTGCCGCCGCTGTGGCGTACCGAGATCTCGATCCGGCCCAGCATCGGCGGCTCAAGGCGGATCGTGGCCTGCTCCATGCCGCGGCCGAGCTGCAGCTGGAGGCGGTCGCCCAGCGCTTCCTGCAGGGTCTGGCGCCAGGCGGTCGGCGGACCGGCGAGCGTGACGCTGTCGGCGCCGCGGGTCGCGGCCGGCTGGCTGGCGGCGCCGGCGACGCCGGCGGTGG
>NZ_JH992924.1:602945-609328 GCF_000315425.1 Massilia timonae CCUG 45783
GTCAGGGCCGCGGCGTCCGCTGCGCCGCGGGCCGCGGCCTGAGGCTCGGCGTCGAGCGCCAGCAGGGCATGGGTGGCGGGTGCGGCGGAGGTCACGGCGGCGGCGTTGGCGCCGACGTTGGCGCCATCGTTGGCGGCGCCGGGCTTGGCGCCCGGCATCGCCATCATCATGGCCGGCAGCGCGGCCGGCGCCGCTTGCGGCGTGATCACGGACAGTGCGGCCAGTGCGGCATCGATCGCCACCGCATCCTGTGCGGCCGTGTCGTCCGGCTGGTCGGCGCCGGGGTCTTGCGGTGCGGCTTCGGGCACGGCGCCGTCGACCGGCAGCGCCGCGTCGGTCCCGGGCGCCACGTCGCCCAGGGTGATCCACTGCTGGAATGGCAGCACCTGGGCGGCCGGCTGCGGCGCCGCCGCGTCCGCCGGCATGCCCGGCTGGGCGCCATCAGGCGCGGCGGCCGCGTCGAGCGGGGCGCCGTTCGCGGCGACCTTGCCGGCGCTGGCGCCGACGGCATTCATGGCATTCATCGCGCTGTTCATGGAAAAGTTCATCATGGGGTGCTACCTGATTCGAGTTCGCCCGCGAGGGCATAGGCCATCCAGCCTTCCTTGTTGTCGCGCATCTCGCCCAGCTGGGCTTGCAGGTGCGACGCCGCATCGGCGCTGGCGCGGGCGGCGCCATCGTGGGCCGCGCGCAGCCGGGCCAGGGCGGCGCGTTCGCGCGCGCTCCAGTCTCCGCGTCCGGCCAGCGCCTGCAACTGCGGCCCGAGCGCGCGCGCCGCGCGTTCCAGCAGGTCCCAATCGGCGCCTGCGCTCGCGTCGCGCAGCTGCGTTGCCAGGCGCTCGATGGCGGCGCTCCTATCCATTGCGTTCCTGCACGCCTTTCCAGCCCTGGCGGATGGTGGTCAGGACCTGGATCACCTCGTCGACCATGGTGGGGTCGAGCTTGATGCCGGCGCCGTTCAGGCGGTGGGCGCAGAAGTCGTAGATGCGGGCCAGGTTGGCCACGGTCTCGCCACCGCTCTCGAAATCGAGCGAACTCGACAGGCCATTGATGATCTCGACGCACTTGTCGATGCTCTTGGCCTTGGCCTCGTAGCGGCGCGCCACGATGTGGGCGCGCGCGCGCGCCAGCTCGTCGAGCAGGCCGTCGGTGAGCAACAGGACCAGCTCGACCGGCGAGGCGCGCGACGTCTGGGCGTCCAGGTTGACGGCGTGGTAGCTGCCGTAGGCTTCCTGATAGGACATGATGGTGGGGCTCTCTTAGTCTTGGTCGTTGCCGAACAGGGCGTCGAACAGCGACACGTTATGGTTCATCACGCCCTGCATCGACTGCAGTTGCGTGAACTGGCGCAGGTAGCGGTCGTAGGCGGCCTTGTGCTGCAGGTCGAGCGTGGCCTGGCGATCCGCCAGCCGCGTCTGCAAGGTGCCGTTCTGGTCGCGGCGCTGCTTGATCTGGCCGTCGATGCCGTTGCTCCAGGATTTCAGGTATTTGTCGAGTTCGCCGGCGACGCCGGTCGGATTCGAGGCGGAGGCGGCGCCAATCACCGTATCGAGGCCGGTCGGGTTGCGTGCCAGCTGGGCCAGCAGGCGGTCCGAATTCACCTCGAGCGTGCCGCTGCGGGTGGCGATGATGCCGTAGGTGGCGAGCGATTCGCCGGTGCCCGGACGCAGCAGGGCGGCCAGGCGGTCCGCCAGCGCGCGCACGCCGCCGTCGCGGGCGAAGGCGCCGTCGTCGGCCGAGGTGGACGGGTCGTTGCCGGCGGTGAGCTTGGTCAGCGTGGTCTTGAGCTTGTTGAAGGCGTCGACGAAGGCCTGCACGTTGGCGAGGGTCGACGTGTTGTCGGGGCCCACCGTCAGCGAGACCGGGGCGGCGCCCGATGCCTGGGCCTTGGTGAAGGTCATCTTGACGCCGTCGATCGCGGTGAAGGTATTGCTGGCCTGGGTGATCGCGGTGCCGCCTTCGCCGCCGACGTGGATTTCGGCGTCGACCCCGTCGACCAGCGTGCGCAGGTTGCCGGCGCCGAGCTTGGCGGCGAGCGGGTTGCCGTCGAGGTCGCCTTGCAGGCCGCTGGCGTCGATCGTGATCTTCGAGGCGGCGCCGGTGTCCTTGGCGGTGAGCACCAGTTCCGAGGTGCCGTTGCCGGTGTTGACCACCGAGGCCACGACCTTGCCGTCGTTGCCTTCGGCGGCGTTGATGGCGGCCGCCAGTTCGCGCGGGGTCAGGTCGCGCGCGGTGGCGCCCAGGTCCACCTCGAACGACGTGCCGTCGACGCCGCCCATCTGGATGTCCAGCTTGCCGCTGACGCCGGTCGCGTTGCCCAGGCCCGCGTACGACACCTGGCTGGCCGCGGCCAGTTGCTTGACGAAGAAGGAATAGGTGCCGGCCGCCGCGGTGCTGGTGGCGGTGGCGCTGCCGATGGCGGCGTCGCCGAACACCGCCGACTGCGCGTACATGGTCTTGTTCAGGCCGGTGAGCGAAGACAGGCTGGTCTGGAATGCCGACAGCGCCGAGCTCAGGTCGGACAAGCCTTTTTCGGTGGCGCTGGCGGCCGTCGTCTGGGCGTTCAGGATCGCCTGGCGCGAAGCGATGTACTTGTCGGCCAGGTCGTTCGCGGTCGGGATCGGATCGTAGGTTGGTGCGGTGATTGCAGTTGCCATGCGTGCTCCTTGGTCTATTCGTGTGCGTCGTTCATGCCGCGGCCAGGCCGCCCGGTTTTCCGGCCATCCACGATTGGGTGGCGATATCGTCTTCGCGCTTTCTGGTGGCGCGCTCCTGTTCGACTGCCAGCGCATCCTGCTCGCGCACCAGCACCTTGCCCAGCAGCTCGCGCCGCACCCAGGCATCCTTCAGGCGGCCCTGCGCCACCGCCATGTTCGCTTCGTGCAGCGCCAGGTCGGTGCGGTGGCTGTCGGCCAGCGCCAGCACGCCTTGCTTGTAGGCGCCGCAGTTCAGGGCCAGCGCCGGATTGAGCGCCAGCGTGGCGCCGGACGCGCCGCTGCCTTCGGCCAGCAGCGCCAGGCGCTCCAGGTTGACCTGGTAGCGCACCCGGGTCGCTTCCTGGCTGGCCAGGTCGGCCTGCAGGCGGTCGACCTGGGTCGAGCGCAGCTGCACCAGGGTGTCGAGGCTGCGGATGGTGTTTTCTCGTTTCACGGTCCGGTCCTCACGCCATCATCGCGCTCAGGGCGGCGACGCAGCCGGCCATCGGCGCCGCCTCGCGCGTGCCCTGGCACAGGAAGGCTTCGATCTGCGGCTGCAGCTGCACCGCGCGGTCGGTTTCCGGATCGGCGCCCGGGACGTAGGCGCCGAGCGGGATCAGGTCGCGCACGCGCGCATGGCGCGCCATCGCGGCTTTCAATTTGCGCGCGGCCAGCGCGTGCTCCTGCGGCACCACCTGGGCCATGCAGCGCGAGATCGACTGGGCGACGTCGATCGCCGGATAGTGGCCGCGCTCGGCCAGTTCGCGGGTCAGCACGATGTGGCCGTCGAGGATCGCGCGCGCCGAGTCGACCACCGGATCCTGCTGGTCGTCGCCCTCGGCCAGCACCGTGTAGATGGCGCTCATGCTGCCTTGCGGATGTTCGCCATTGCCGGCCGATTCCACCAGTTGCGGCAGGTTCGAGAACACCGACGGCGGATAGCCGCGCGTGGCCGGCGGCTCGCCCAGCGACAGCGCGACTTCGCGCAGCGCCATCGCGTAGCGGGTCAGCGAATCGCACAGCAGCAGCACGTTCAGGCCGCGGTCGCGGAAGTGGGCGGCGATCGAATGGCACATCTCGGTCGCCATCACGCGCATCAGGGGGCTTTCGTCGGCCGGGGCCACCACCAATACGGCGCGTTTCAGGCCTTCCGGGCCGAGCGAGCGCTCGACGAACTCGCGCACCTCGCGGTTACGTTCGCCGATCAGGCCGACCACGATCACGTCGGCCACGGTCTGGCGCGTGATCAGGCCCAGCAGCACCGACTTGCCGACCCCGGAGCCGGCCATCAGGCCGACGCGCTGGCCCTTGCCGATGGTGAGCATGGCATTGATGGCGCGCACGCCGACGTCGAGCGGTTCCTCGACCGGCGCCTTCCTGAGGGGATTGACGCGCGGCGGGGTGGTCGACAGCGGCTGGTCGCCGCCAAGGCGGCCCAGGCCGTCGATCGGCTCGCCCAGGCCGTTGACCATGCGGCCCAGCCACGAAGGCCCGATCATCAGGTCGCTCTTGTCGGGCGTGGGCAGCACGCGCGCGCCGGTGGCCAGGCCGGCAGCCTTCTTGAACGGCATCAGGTACGACACCTTGTCGCGAAAGCCCACCACCTGGGCGTCGAGCCACTCGCCGTCGACGGTCTCGATGCGGCAGCGCTGGCCGGTGTGCAGGCGGCAGCCGACGGACTCCAGCAGGAGTCCCTGGGCGCCCACCAGGCGTCCGGTCGGCGTCGCCACCGGCACCGCGCCGATGTCGACCGCACGCAGGCTGTCGGCCAGGGCCATCATGCCGTCGGCTCCTCCGTCATGAGCTGGTCGTGGACCTGCTCCATCACCGCTGCCAGGCGACCCTGGCAGCCGGCGTCGACTTCATTGTCGCCGGCACGCACGCGGCACTCGCCCGGCTCCAGCGCAGGGTCGGGCAGCAGGGTCCAGGTGCGCGCGCGCTTGGGATCGAGTTCCTGCACCCGGCGCAGTTCTTCGGGGTTGAGGAACACCTCGACCTCGTCGCGCGACGGCGGCATCACGGCCAGCGCTTCTTCCACCAGCGCCAGCAGCTGCACCGGCTGCAGCGCCAGTTCGGCGCGGATCACCTGGCGCGCGATCTTGCCGACCAGTTCGACGACTTCGTTGCGCTGGGCCGCGCGCAGGTCGGCCTTGAGCTGGGACAGGCCCTCGAGCATGGCCTCGACCGGGCGCGCCAGCTCGTCGAAGCGCGCCAGCGCGGCGGCGCGGCCTTCTTCCATCCCGCGCTCGCGGCCCTCGGCCTCGCCGCGCGGATAGCCTTCGGCGCGGCCCTGGTCGAGGCCGGCCTCATAGCCTTCGCGCTGGCCCTGGCGATAGCCGTCGGCCAGGGCGCTCTGCCATTCCTCCTGCGAGCCCGCGCCGTTCGGGCCGGCCGGGCGCGCCGCGCTGAACTGGTGCAGCGGCGGGAAGTGATAGGACCTGAACTGCTTCATTCCGCGGTCGCCTCGGCAAACAGCTGGATGTCGATCTCGCCGGCGTCGGCCAGTTCCTTGACGGTGGCCATGATCTCGCGGCGGGTCTGTTCGATGCGCGACATCGGGATCGGGCCCGAACGGCGCATCAGGTCTTCGAAGCTCTGGGCCTGGCGGCGCGGCATCGCGGCCAGGATGGCTTCGCGCAGCGGCGCCTCGGCGCCCTTGAGCGCGATCGCCCACTGTTCCAGCGGCACGTCGTCGAGCAGGCGGGTGATGACCTGTTCGGTCTGGCGCGACAGGATGAAGAAGTCGTACATCGACATCTCGATCTGCGACACCACCTCGGGATCGTGGGCGCGCAGCAGTTCGACCATGCCGGCGCGGTTGTCCTGCAGGCGGTTGAGGATGTCGGCGACCTGGCGCACGCCTTCCACGCTGGCGCTTTGCGTATCCAGCGCGGCCAGGCAGCGGCCGACCAGCTCTTCGAGTTCGTGCAGCACGTCGCGGTCGATCTCGTCCAGGCGCGCCATGTTCAGCAAGACCAGCTCGCGGCCCTCGACCGGCAGCGCCTCCAGGATCTGGGAAGCCAGCGCCGGCGGCAGGAAGGCCAGGAACACGGCCTGCATCTGCACGTGCTCGCTCGAGACGAATTCGGCCAGCCAGCGCGGCGAGGCGTACTGCAGGCGCGCCATCATCGGGCGGATCGCATCGCCATAGATCGTATTGAGCACGCTGTTGGCGATGTCGCTGCCCAGCGCCAGGTCGAGCGAGCGCTTGAGGTAGCTGCGCGAGGCGCCGTGCAGGCCACTTTGCTGGCGGTAGTCGTCGAAGAACGATTGGAGCGCCGACTTGACGGCATCGACCTTGATGCCGCTCATGCGCGACATGACCTGGGTCAGTTCCATCAATTCGTCGCGTTCGAGGCAGCGCAGCACAGCGGCCGCCTGCTCCTCGCCGATCGACAGCAACACGATCGCGGCCTGTTCGACCGGCGTCAGGACGACGGCGTCGTCCTCAAAATTATTCTGGTCGGCCATGTTTTTTCTGTACCCATTGTTTGACGACTTCGGCAACGCGCTCGGGCTCCTTGCCGGCCAGGATCTTCAGGTGGTCGACCATGACGTCCACCGCGGAACCGCTCGGTGGCAGGTCGTAGTTCTCGAGCAGCGGGACCACGGCGCCGGGGCTGGTCGCGGTGGCGGCGTCCGGCGCGCCGAGGGCGGCCACGCCGGCAGGCAATGCGCCGGCCGCGG
>NZ_JH992924.1:609428-621392 GCF_000315425.1 Massilia timonae CCUG 45783
GGCGGCTGCGGCGCCCGGTGCGCCCGGCAGGGCAGGGGTGGCCGGCGCCAGCGGCGGCTGTTGCGGCGCCAGGCGCGTGGTGACGGCGCGCAGCAGCGGGCGGGCCAGCAGGAAGTAAGCGAGGATCGCGCCCAGCGCCCACAGGGCGTAGCTGGTCATGTCGACCACGTTGTCGCGTTCCTGCCACCATTCCTGGGCCACGGGCGCAGCCGGGAAGTTCAGGCTCGAGACGGCCAGCACGTCGCCGCGCGCGGCGTCGATGCCCAGGCCGCCGGCCAGGATGGTCTTGATGTTGGCCAGTTCGGCCGGCGTCCAGGCCTGGCCGTTGGCGGCGCTGGCATTGTTCAGCACCACCGCCACCGACAGCTTCTTGAGGCGGCCGCGTTCGCGCTTGATCTGGGTGATCGCACGGTCATAGGCGTACTGGCGGGTGGTGGCGTTCTTGCGCGCGCTGCCGTCCTCGCCGTTCCCGCCCGGCGCCTCGGTATCGAGCGCATCCGGATTGGCCGGCGCCGGCGGGCGGTTCGACAGGGTGCCGGGCACGCCCAGCGCCATGCGGTTCTTTTCCATCTCCTCGCGCATCGCCTCGCTGGTGACCTTCGGCGCTTCGCCGTATTTTTCCTGGGTCTCTTCGATGCGGTCGTTGTCGACCGCGGCGGTCACGCTGAGCTTGTAGTTGTTGACGCCCAGGATCGGCGCCAGCAGGTCGTTGACGTTGGCGCGCACCTCGTCGGTGTAGCGCTTCGAGGCCGCGTCGCCCTGCGTCGCGCCTTCGAATCCATCCTCCAGGTCGACCCGCGACGACAGGAAGTTGCCGGCCTGGTCGACCAGCGACACGCGCTGCGGCTTGAGGCCGGGCACGCTGCCCGAGACCAGGTTGACGATCGCCGCCACCTGCTCGTTCGACAGCGCGCGGCCGGGTTTCACCGAGACCACCACCGAGGCCGAGTTGCCGTCGGTAGTGGCGGTCACGAAGGAGCTGGTCTTGGCGATCGCCAGGTGAACCCGCGCCGACGCGATCGCGTCCATGGTCAGGATGCTCTGCGCCAGCTCGCCTTCCAGGCCGCGCCTGAAGCGCACGTCCTGCACGAACTGCGACACGCCCAGCGGATCGTTGCGGTCCATCAGTTCCAGGCCGGCCGGCAGCTGGGCGGTCACGCCCTTGGCGGCCAGCAGCATGCGCACCTTGCCCAGCGCGGCGGCCGGGACCATCACCTGGCCGCTCTCGGGGTGCACACGATAGGGAATCTGTTCGGCTTCGAGCACCGACATCATGTCGGCGGCGGCGACTTTTTCGCGCGCGCCGAACACCGGCTTGTAGCTGGACTGGTCCTGCCACAGGTACATCATGATGGCGGCGGTGAGCGCCACGGCCAGGCCGAGCATCAGCGGCAGGTTGTTGCGCAGCAGGGGCGGCAGCGAGGGCAGGGCCAGCTTGCCGCCGACGGCGGACTTGAGGGAGGAGATCACGGGAAGTTTCGCTGTATGGTTAGACCGGGAGCTTGATCAGCTCGTCGACGGCCGTCATGACCTTGTTGCGTACTTGCATCAGCATCGAGAACGACAGGCTGGCTTGCTGGCTGGCCAGCATCGCGCCGACCAGGTCGTCGCTCTTGCCGGACTCGACTGCGGCCACGCGCGCGCCGGCCGCCTGGTCCTGGGCGTCGACGTTGGCGATGGCCTGCTTCATCACCTGGGTGAAGGAAAAGGCGTTGCCGGATTCGGCGCCGGGGTTGGCGAAGGAAGTGGCGGGGGCGATCGCCAGGCGATTCGCGTCGTTGGTCAGTTGCGCCAGGTCGGCCCGGATCAGGCCGGCAAGTTCAGTTGCCATCGTGGTTCCCATGTAAAAACGTTGTTGTTTGCGAGCGACAAAAAGTTGCGGATTTTCGGCTTTTGCTGGCCCGGTCAGTCGTGAAATTCTTAAACATCGGTCAACGAACGAACGTTTGTTTTTTCCGTTTGTCTTCTGTCCTTTCCCTTCGTCTCTCCTCTGGGAAACCGGGAAAGTGGGGCGAGTTGTTGCGATGCGACAGCACGATATTACCGTACGGCAAGTTGGAAATCAAAGAAGAATGTCAAAGCTACTGTATAAAACTTCCCTGTATAATTGTTGCCGTGGAGAATGAAAAGCTGTCATCGAAACGTAATTTTTAGTCAACAAACATGTCGATAAATCAACCAGATCGTGCGCGCGATTTCCAGGTGCTCGACCCCTGCCTGCTGGGGCGGCCGGTGCATCTGCTGCCGGCCTTCGCGGCGCGCCTGGCCGAGGCGCTCGGCGCCGCGATGGCTTCTCCGGGTGGGCGCCGCTACTGGGGCGCCTTCCGTCTCGAAAGCCTCGCCTTCGAGCGCGCTCCCGACGACCGCGCGCTGCGCTGGCTGGGCGTGAACGGTCCCTACGGACTGGCCGCCGTCGCTTTCGAACGCAGCCTGCTGCTGGACCTGCTCGAAGGCCGTTATGCGCGCCGCACGCAGGGGCCGCTGCAGGGACCGAATATTGCACCGCAGCGCGATCCCGGCCTCGAGCGCGTGACCGCCACCGAGGAGCGCCTGGCCGCGACCCTGGCCCAACAGGTGACGCGGCTGCTCGACGAGCAGGTGGCGCAAGGACTGGCCGCGGCCGGGACTGCCGCGCCGGCGCTGGCGCCGCAGCTGGCCAAGGGCGGCGCCGCGATCGTGCCGGCCGGCGCGCCGGGCAAGTCCGGCTGGGTGGTCCGCGCCGTGCTGCGCGCCCAGTACGGCCGGCGCGACACCGACGACCCCAGCCTGGCGGCGCCGGAAGGGCGCTTGTGGATCAGCCTCGATCACGGCCTGATGGCCCACGTGCTGCAGGGCCTGATGGCCGACCGCAACGGCATGCGCGGCGCGGTGCGCATGGCGCGCGAGCCGCTGGCATCGCACCTCCGGGTGAAGCTCGAAGGCCGCCTGGTGAGCAAGGAAGTGACCCTCGCCACGCTGTTCGGCCTGAAGGTCGGCGACGTGATCCCGGTCTCGGTCGGCCGCGCGGACGTGTTGCTCGACGATTCCCGCCTGTTCACGGCCGCGGTGGCCGAGCACAAGGGCAAGCTGTGTTTAACCTCATTTGAAGACGCCGAATAATGGACATGAATCTCAACGAGCAACTGGCTGGCGACGTGATCATCGATGATCTGGACGCCGTCGACGGGGCGGCCGCCACGGCCGGCCGCCAGGCCGGACGCCAGCTGCCGCAGATGATGCGGCGCATCCCGGTGACCCTGACCCTCGAGGTCGGGTCGGCCCGCGTCTCGCTGCAGGAACTGATGGACATCCAGCCATCGTCGGTGCTGCCGCTCGATTCGCTGGCCGGCGAGCCGCTGGTGATCAAGGTCAACGGCACCCCGATCGGGCGCGCCGAAGTGGTGGTCGCGGGCGAGCAGTACGGCCTGAAGGTGATCGACCTGGACGGCCTGAACCTGGACATGCTCGCGCCATGACGCGTGTCACCCGCAGCGCGCCGCCGGGCGCGCTGCTGCTCGGCGCGCTGCTGGGCGGCCTGCTGCTGTCGTCCCCGGCGCTGGCCCAGAACCAGGACCTGCTGGCCGGCGTCATCCCGGGCGCCGATGCGACCAGCTCCGGCATGAGCGTCAAGTCGCAGATCCTGGTCATCATGACCCTGCTCGGGCTGCTGCCCGTGATGATCATGATGATGACCTGCTTCACCCGCTTCGTGATCGTGCTGTCGCTGCTGCGCCAGGCCCTCGGCCTGCAGCAGGGCCTGCCCACCCGGATCATCACCGGCATCGCCCTGATCCTGACCATCCTGGTGATGCGTCCGATCGGCGAGCAGGTATGGAAAGAGGCGTTCCTGCCCTACGACCAGGACAAGATCGGCCTGGAGCAGGCGCTGCGGATCGCCGAAGTGCCGGTGTCGCGCTTCATGCTGGCCCAGACCAGCAAGGCCTCGCTGGCGCAGGTCGCGCGCCTGGCCGGTGAACCCGACTATGCGCAGCCGCAGCAGCACAGCTTCCCGGTCAAGCTGGCCGCCTTCGTGCTGTCCGAACTGAAGACCGCGTTCCAGATCGGCGCCATGCTGTTCATTCCCTTCCTGATCATCGACCTGGTGGTGGCGTCGGTGCTGATGGCGATGGGCATGATGATGCTGTCGCCGCTGGTGATCTCGCTGCCGTTCAAGCTGCTGCTGTTCGTGCTGGTCGACGGCTGGACGCTGACGGTGAGCACCCTGGTGGGCAGCATCCACGGCTACTAGCTGGCCATTCCTGTACGAGAGAGCGACGAACATGAGTCCCGATATCGCCGTCGACCTGGTGGTCGAGGCCCTGCAGATCGTGATGCTGCTGGTGATGGTGCTGGTCATCCCGGGCCTGGTCATGGGCCTGGTGGTGGCGCTGTTCCAGGCCGCGACCCAGATCAACGAACAGACCCTGAGCTTCCTGCCGCGCCTGCTGGTGACCCTGCTGGCGGTGATCCTGGCCGGCCACTGGATGACGACCCGGCTGATGGATTACTGCGTCTCGGTGTTCCAGCGCGCGGCGACCCTGGTGGGTTGAATGGGCATCGAGCTGTTCGGCTTCCTGATGCCGCTGATCGGCGCCCTGTGGTGGCCGTTCTGCCGCATCATGGCCATGATGGTCACCGCGCCGGTGATGGGCGACGGCGCCATCCCGGTGCCGGTGCGGGCGCTGCTGGCGATCGTGCTGTCGTTCCTGATGCTGCCGCTGACCACGCGCGCCGGCATGGCGACTCCCGATCCGTTCTCGCTCTCTGGCGTGGTCGCCATGTTCGAGCAGGCCGTGATCGGCGGCGTGCTGGGCCTGGCCCTGCAGTTCGCGATGGCGGCCGTCACCATGCTGGGCTTCCTGGCCTCGAGCCAGATCGGCTTTTCGATGGCGCAGATGAACGATCCGGTCAACGGTCAGGTGTCGGACGTGATCTCGGGCCTGATGTCGCTGGTGGCGATGCTGGTGTTCTTCGCCATCGACGGCCACCTGGTGCTGGTCGCGGTGCTGGGCCAGAGCTTCCATGTGTGGCCGGTCGGCTCGGGCGTGCCGCCGATGCTGCTGGAGGCGGTGGCGCTGAATGTCGGCTGGGTGTTCGCCGCCGCCGTGCTGCTGGCATTGCCGATCGTGTTCTCGACCATCGTGGTGCAGATGGGCTTTGGTTTCCTGAACCGGGTCGCGCCCAGCCTGAACCTGTTTTCGCTGGGCTTCGCGCTGGTCACGATCTTCGGCCTGTTGATGTTGATCCAACTGGTGCGCTTCATTCCCGAGCACTACGTGTCGATGACCAACCAGGTGCTCGAGATGCTGACCGAACAGATGAGGATGGCCCGTGGCGGATAACAACAGCGGTGGCGACAAGACCGAAAAGCCCTCGGCGCAAAAGCTCAGGAAAGCGCGCCAGGAGGGCCAGGTGGTGCGCTCGCGCGACCTGGCGACGGCGGTCGGCATCCTGATCAGCCTGAAGCTGTTCTCCTTGATGGCGCCCGGCTACCTGGAAGACATGCGCCACCTGTTCCGCCTGGTGTTCGTGCCCATGGGCGCGGCCGGCGACATGGAGAACGCGCTGTCGACCGTGTTCGGCGCCGGCGTGATGCTGCTGGTGCAGATGGTGCTGCCGCTGTTCTCGATCCCGCTGGCGATCGTGGTGGCCGGCGTGATCCCGGGCGGCTTCGTCGCCAGCGGCAAGAACCTGCAGCCCAAATTCAGCCGCTTCAGCCCCATCACCAACCTGGGCAACCTGTTCTCGCAAAAGCACTGGGTGGGTTTTTTCACCTCGCTCGGCAAGGCCGTCATGCTGGGCGTGGTGCTGTGGATGGTGTCGCGCGCCGGCATGAAGGCGTACGTCGAACTGCAGCGCATGCCGCTGCCTGATGCCATCGCCGCCGGCAGCGGCCTGGCCTTCGACGCCCTGATGGCGATGGTGGCGGTGTTCGTGGTGTTCGCCCTGGTCGACGTGCCGGTGCAGCACTTCCTGTTCATGCGCAACCAGCGCATGAGCAAGCAGGAGATCAAGGAAGAACACAAGAGCAACGAGGGCCGCCCCGAAGTCAAGCAGCGCATCCGCCAGCTGCAGCAGCAGCTGGCCCGGCGCAGCGTGCGCAGCACGGTGCCGACCGCCGACGTCGTGATCGTCAACCCGGAACACTATGCGGTGGCGCTCAAGTACGACACCGCGCGCGCCGAGGCGCCGTTCGTGGTGGCCAAGGGCGTGGACGAGATGGCGCTGTACATCCGCCGCGTGGCGAAAGAGAACAACGTCGAGACCCTGACCCTGCCGCCGCTGGCGCGCGCCATCTACAACACCAGCCAGGTGCAGCAGCAGATTCCGGCCCAGCTGTACCAGGCGGTGTCGCAGGTGCTGAACTACGTTTTACAACTGAATGCGTTCCGCACGGGCCGGCGCCAGGCGCCCCCGCGGTTCCCCCACGAGATGGACGTCCCATCTCATCTGAGCGAGAAACAAGCATGAACTTCACGAATACCATCAATGCCTTCGTCGGCGAGCTGAGACGGCACAAGTTCGCCGCGCCGGTATTCCTGATCGCGCTGCTGGGCATGATCATGCTGCCGCTGCCGCCGATCCTGCTCGACGTGTTGTTCACCTTCAACATCGTGCTGTCGCTGATCGTGATCCTGGTAGCGGTGACGGCCAAGCGTCCGCTCGACTTCTCGGTGTTCCCGACCGTGATCCTGGGCGCCACGCTGATGCGCCTGGCGCTGAGCGTCGCTTCCACCCGCGTGGTGCTGCTGCACGGCCACGAGGGCACGCATGCCGCCGGCCAGGTGATCGAAGCCTTCGGCAACGTCGTCATCGGCGGCAACTTCGTGGTCGGCCTGGTGATCTTCATCATCCTGATGATCGTCAACTTCATCGTCGTGACCAAGGGCGCGGAGCGGATCTCGGAAGTCTCGGCCCGCTTCACGCTCGATGCGCTGCCGGGCAAGCAGATGGCGATCGACGCCGACCTGAACGCGGGCCTGATCAACCAGGAACAGGCCACCACGCGGCGCAAGGATGTCGCGGCCGAAGCCGACTTCTACGGCGCCATGGATGGCGCCTCGAAGTTCGTGCGCGGCGACGCGATCGCATCGATCCTGATCCTGATCATCAACCTGGTGGGCGGCGTCGCGATCGGCGCCCTGATGTACGACCTGGCCCTGGGCGACGCCTTCCGCGTGTACGCGCTGCTGACCATCGGCGACGGCCTGGTGGCCCAGATCCCGGCCCTGATGCTGTCGGCCGCGGCCGCGATCCTGGTGACCCGCATCGGCGAATCGGGCGACCTCGAGCAGCAGGTCGGCAACCAGGTGCTGGCCCAGCCGGGCGTGCTGTACTCGGCGGCCGGCGTCATGCTGTTGATGGCGGTGGTGCCCGGCATGCCATGGCTGTTCTTCGCGCTGGCGGCGGCGGTGCTGGCCTTCGCCGGCTGGAAGGTTGGCGGCCGGATCAAGGCGCCGGACGTATCCGGCGTGGCCAAAATCGAGGCCGCGCTGCGGGATGAGCGCGCGCCCGATCTCGACTGGCAGGCCCTGCCGGTGGTGCAGCCGGTGACGGTGGCGGTCGGCTACAAGCTGGTCGGGATGGTCGACCGCGCCCAGGGCGAACCGCTGGTCAAGCGCATCAAGGGCGTGCGCCAGAGCCTGTCGGAACAGATGGGCATGTTGCTGCCGGCGATCGCGGTGCGCGACGACCTGGCGCTGCGCCCGACCCAGTATTCGATCAGCCTGTCCGGCACCGTGGTGGCCGAGGCCGAGGTGATGCCCGAGCACCTGCTGGCGATCCCGTCGCCGAACGTGTACGGCGAACTCGACGGCATCCCCGGCATCGAGCCGGCCTACGGCATGGCCATCACCTGGATCACACCCGACCAGAAGGCGCATGCGCTGGGCCTGGGTTACCAGGTGGTCGAGGTGCCGAGCGCCATCGCGACCCACGTCTCGAAGGTGGTGCGCGAATACCTGCACGAGCTGTTCCGCCACGAAGACGTGCCGGCGATCCTGGAGCGCCTCACCGCCCTGTCGCCCAAGCTGGCCGCGGCGCTGGAAAAGGCGCTGACCCACACCCAGCTGCTGCGCGTGTTCCGCGTGCTGCTGGCCGAGGGCGTGTCGCTGAAGGACATCGTGGTGATCGCCACCACCCTGCTCGACAGCTCGGAGACCACCAAGGATCCGATCCTGCTGGCGGCCGAGGTGCGCTGCGCGCTGCGGCGCCAGATCGTCTCGACCCTGTTCGGCAAAAAGAAGGAGATGCCGGCCTTTAACCTGTCGGCCGAACTGGAAAACATGCTGCTCGGTTCCCTGAACCAGGCGCGCCAGAACGGCGGCGGCAAGGTAGTGCTGGATAATTACCCGATCGATCCGCAACTGCTGTCTCAGCTGCAGATCAATATGCCGGTGGCGCGCGAGCAGATGAAGCAGCAGCACACGCCGCCGCTGCTGCTGGTGCTGCCGCAGGTGCGCCCGCTGCTGGCGCGCTATGCGCGCCTGTTCGCGCCGGGGCTGCACGTGCTGTCGTATAACGAGATTCCCGAGAACCGCGACGTGTCGATCGTGGGGACGGTGGGCTGACGCAGGCGGGGGCGCGGCGCCGTGTCCCCTGGAGGAGCAAAGCATGAGTGACGCGAAACCGATCTACGTGACCCAGCCGCATCTGCCGCCGCTGGAAGAGTTCTATCCCTACCTGCAGGAGATCTGGGACAAGCGGATCCTGACCAATGGCGGACCGTTCCACCAGCAGCTCGAGCAGGCCTTGTGCGACTACCTGGGCGTGGAGCACCTGGCCCTGTTCTCGAACGGCACGCTGGCGCTGGTGACCGCCCTGCAGGCCGCGCGCATCACCGGCGAAGTCATCACGACGCCATACTCGTTCGTGGCCACCGCCCATTCGCTGCTCTGGAACGGCATCACCCCGGTGTTCGCCGACGTCGAGCCGGGCAGCCTGAACCTCGACCCGGCGCGGATCGAGGCGGCGATCACGCCGCACACCACCGCCATCCTGCCGGTGCATTGCTACGGCCATCCCTGCGACGTCGCGGCGATCGAAAAGATCGCGGACAACTACAACCTGAAGGTGATCTACGACGCCGCCCACGCCTTCGGGGTCGAGGACGCCGGCGGCAGCATCCTGCGCCATGGCGACCTGTCCGTGCTCAGCTTCCATGCCACCAAGGTCTTCAACACCTTCGAGGGCGGCGCCATCGTCTGCCCGGACCGCCGCACCAAGCAGCGCATCGATCACCTGAAGATCTTCGGCTTCGTCGACGAGGTCACCGTCGTCGCACCCGGCATCAACGGCAAGATGAGCGAGATCAACGCGGCATTCGGCATGCTCCAGCTCAAGAGCGTGGACGCGGCGATCGAACGGCGGCGCCAGATCGATGCGCGTTACCGCGCGCGGCTGGCGCCGGTGGCCGGGATCCGCTGCGTGGACCGTGCGGGCGAGAAGGTCGCGAACCACTCCTATTTCCCGATCCTGGTCGAGCCGGAGTACGGCGCCAGCCGCGACGAGCTGTATCACCGCCTGAAGCGCCATGACATCCATCCGCGCCGCTACTTCTATCCCCTGATCACGGACTTCCCGATGTACCGGGGGCTGGCGTCGGCGCGCCGCGACAACCTGCCGGTGGCGACGGCGGCCGCCGCCAGGGTGCTGTGCCTGCCGATCTATCCGGCCCTGGCCGATGCCGACGTCGACCGGATCATCGACATCGTCGCGCACGGATGAGACGATCCGGCTGCGCCAATGAAAAAGGCCAACCGCGAGGTTGGCCTTTTTGCATTGGCGGACCCGGGAAGCCCGGGCCTGGCCGATGACGATTACTGCAGCAGCGACATGACCATCGACGACATGCTGTTCGATTGCTTCAGCATGGCGGTCGAGGCTTGCAGCAGCATCTGGTTGGAGGTCATGTTCGCGCTTTCGCTGGCGAAGTCGACGTCCATGATGGTGCCGGTCGCGGCCTTGGTGTTGGTGCTGATGTTGGACAGGTTATTGTACACGTGTTCCAGGCGGTTGGCGGCGGCGCCCAGGCCCGAACGGACCTTGCTCACCGCGTCCAGCGCGGTTTCCAGGTCGTCGATGGTGCCGTTTGCATTGGTGCCGGTCAGTTCGGTGCCGGTGGAAGCGGCGGTGTAGTTGGTCGAGACGGCCGAGGCGGCATCGGCCAGCGAGCTCATGTCGTCCGACAGGTCGATTTCCATGGTCTCGTCCGACGAGGCGCCGATCTGGAAGGTCATCGCGTTGGCGAGCGTGCCGCCGACCAGCAGGGCTTCGCCACCGAACTTGGTGTTGTCCAGGACGTTGGCCAGTTCCAGGCCCAGGGCATCGTATTCGGCCTGCATGGCGGTCTTGTCGTCGTCGGTCGACGACTGGTCGGCGGCCTGGGTAGCCAGGTCCTTCATGCGGACCAGCATGTTCGACACTTCGTCCAGCGCGCCTTCGGCGGTCTGCAGCATCGAGGTCGAGTTCTGGGTGTTGCGCATCGCCACGGTCATGCCCGAGGTCTGGGCTTTCAGGCGCGAAGCGATCTGCAGGCCGGCGGCGTCGTCCATGGCCGAGTTGATGCGGTAGCCGGTCGACAGGCGGGTCATCGAGGTCGACAGCGAGCTCTGGGTGCGCGCGATCGAATTCTGTGCGGACAGTGCGGCGTTGTTGGTGTGAAGGCTCAGCATGGTAACTCCTGTTGGTACTACATTATCTGGAAATTCGAGTGCGTCACTCGCTCTCCACTGTACAAGGCGGCCAGTTTCGCTACGGCATTAAATTCTTTTGAGAAATTTTCTCGAAAATATTTCATACCTGGATAGCGGCGCGCTCAGGCTTCCCGTGCGGGTTGCTCGACCGCCGGGAGCAGCAGCGCCAGCTCGGCCACCGCGCGGAACACCGCCGGGCTCAGGGCCTGGGCCACCGCCTCGGCATTGGTGCGCAGGGCGTGGCTGTGCTCGGTCGGTAGGCGGTCGCGGAACTGCCAGCGCAGCACCTTCAACCCGGCGCGGCCGAGCGCGCTTTCCAGCTCCGGCTGCAGCCAGCGCAGGCGCGTGAGGGTGCGCGCATCGGCCCCGCATAGCGTCAGTGCGACGCCTCCGGGCAGCGGTTCGACCTCGACCACGACGGTGCTGCCGTCGGCCAGTTGCAGCGCCAGGCGCAGGGCGGCGCGCAGGCGCCGGCGGCGTCCCGGCGGCTGGTCGGGGTCGCGCGACAGGACTTCCAGGTGCTGGGGCGCCTGGCCGGCGCCATGCACCGTGAAGCGCCAGGCGTCCGGATGGGCCGCCAGCAGCTCGGGCTGGCGCATCGCCTGGCCCACCACCTGGCCCTGTTGCGCCGCCGCCAGCAGGGCCGGCGACAGCTGGCCGGCGCTGCTGGCCAGGGCGCGGCTGGCCAGCTGGCTGCCGTGGTTGCGCACCTGGGTGCGCCAGGCGCGCGCCAGGCCGGCGGCGTCCATCTGCTGGTAGGCCAGCTGGCGCGCCATGATCGCCTGGTCGGGACGCATGGCCGTCCCCTCGGCGCCGGATTCCGGCGCCTGGGCCGGCGTGCCGGCGCCCGTGGACAGCGCTTGCGAGAACGGCAGCGGCGGCCCGTCGGCGCCCCCCGCGAGCAGGGCGACCGGGGCGGCCGCGGCGACGGCGCCGACCGGCAGCGCCGGCGTGGAAGGCGGCGTGACGAGTGGAGGCAGGGCGGGAAGGGAAGAGACGCTGGCCATGATGGACCCCGTTCAGGAATGTAAAAAAGGCCAACCGCAGGGGCTGGCCTTTCGCGTGTTGCCGGGCCGGGTCCGCTCGGAACCCGGCCGCAAGCCCGGTCTTGCGGTGATTACTGCAGCAGCGACATGACCATCGAGGACATGCTGTTCGACTGCTTCAGCATGGCGGTCGAGGCTTGCAGCAGCATCTGATTGGAGGTCATGTTCGCGCTTTCGCTGGCGAAGTCGACGTCCATGATGGTGCCGGTCGCGGCCTTGGTGTTGGTGCTGATGTTGGACAGGTT
>NZ_JH992924.1:622182-674457 GCF_000315425.1 Massilia timonae CCUG 45783
GAGTTCTGGGTGTTGCGCATCGCCACGGTCATGCCCGAGGTCTGGGCTTTCAGGCGCGAAGCGATCTGCAGGCCGGCGGCGTCGTCCATGGCCGAATTGATACGGTAGCCGGTCGACAGGCGGGTCATCGAAGTCGACAGCGAGCTCTGGGTTTTCGCGATCGAATTCTGCGCGGACAGAGCGGCGTTGTTGGTGTGAAGGCTCAGCATGGTAGCTCCTGTTGGTACAGCATTATCTGGAAATTCGAGCGCGTCACTCGCTCTCCACTGTACAAGGCGACCAGTTTCGCTACGGCATTAAATTCTTTTGAGAAATTTTTTTGCAGATAAGAGAAAGGGGGCAGTCGCCCCCTCCGGCAGAATCAGTCCGGCGCGGCCGGCTGCCGTCCATAGGCCTCCACATCGGCCAGGCTGACCGGGAACGGCGCCGCCTCCTGCCCATCGCACCAGCGGGTCCACATGCGCCGCATCGCGATCTCGAACGACGCGCCGAGGATGGCCGGATAGCCGAGGGGCGACTCCAGGAAGCGCTGGCGCATGGTCTGGCGCATGGTCGCCAGCGCCGACACGTTCTCGGACAGGAGGGCGCCGAGCTTGACGTAGGTCTCTTCGCTCTCGGTGACGAAGGCGCCCAGGCCGAGATGCATCATGAATGCCGCCGCCGCGTGGCTGGGATTGGTTGCTCCGACCGTGGCCAGGGTCGGCACGCCCATCCACAGGGCATGGCCGATCGTGGTCCCGCCGCTGTAGGGGAAGGGACTGAGGCAGATGTCGACCTCGTAATGCTGCTTCAGGTAATGGTACATGCCGGCGCGCTCGCGCAACAGCAGCCGCTCGCGCGGAATGCCTTCCTGGGCGAACCAGTCGACCAGCACGTCGTCGATCCCCTCCTGCATGCCGCCCAGCAGCATTTTCGCGGTCGGGATGGCGTGCAGCAGCAGCGACCATTGCCTGATCACGTCCTGTCCCAGCTTGCTGGCGCGGTGGAAGCTGCCGAAGGTGATATAGCCGTTCTCCAGGGCGGGCAGGGGATTGACCGGCGGCGCGGTCGGCTCCGGCAAAAACAGCACGAACATCGGCAGCCGCACGATGTTTTCGGTGAACTGCCGGTCGTAGCGCGTGCCGGGCAGCCAGAAACGGTCGCCCAGGATGTAGTCCACCGCTTCCAGGCCGGTCGTGCCCGCGTAGCCGATCCAGGTCGCCTGGACCGGCGCCGGCTTGCGCGCAAACAGGGGCAGGCGGTTCAATGCCGAGTGGCCGGACAGGTCGATCAGGATGTCGATCGCATCCGCGCGGATCAGGCGCTCGGCGGCCGCGTCGTCGAGATGCATGATCGACCGCCATGCCGCCACGTCGGCGCGCATCGTGTGCGTCATCTCGTCTTCCTTGACCTGGTTGTGGTAGACGTAGAACTCGACCTGCGTGCTGTTCTTGAGGGTGCGCAGGACCGGCGCGATGAAGCGCGCGACCGCGTGCCGGTACAGGTCGCCCGACACCAGCCCGATGCGCAGCTTGCGCTGCGGGTCGCGCACGTTGGCGTGCGGCTGGCGCAGCGCGCGCAGCGGCGTTTCCCACCGCTCGCCATAGGCGAAATGCTCGCGCGTGAGCTCATCTCCATCCTGGCAGCAATGGCTCAGGATGAACAGCAGCATGCTGTGGTGTTCCGGGCTCGGGGCGTGCGCCAGGAGTTCGCGCGCCAGGCGCAGCGCTTCCTGCCATTCGCCGAGGGCGAAACGGGTATGGATTCCGGTGCGCAGCGCCATGATATTGGCCGGATCGAGCTCCTGCGCGCGCCGGGACATGGCCACCGCTTCCGGCAGGCGGCCGAGCATGTGGAGCGTGCCGGCCAGTTCCGCGACCAGCTGCCCGTTGTCCGGTTCGCGCGCCACGGCTTCTTCGAGGATGACGACCGCGTCGTCGACCTTGCCCAGCGCACGCCGGCACAGGCCGATATGGCGCAGCGCATTCAGGTGGGCCGGCTGCTCGGCGACGACCCGCTCCATGCAGGCCAGCGCCTCCTTGTGCCGGTGCAGCGAGTACAGGACGTAGCCGAGGTCGTAACGGGCGTCCGTGCGCTGCGGCTCGAGTTTGAGGACGCGCCGCAGCACGTCGGCCGCCTCTTCGAGGCGTTGTTGCTTGTACAAGGCGCCCACCAGGAGCAGGTGCGAACCGACGTCGTCCGGCTTCAGCGCGACCGCGCGCCGGGCGCTGTCCTCGGCCTGCTGGTGGCGGCCGAGCCTGGACAGGGAGTCGGCCAGGCCCCGCTGCAGGTCGGCGGCGTCCTGGACGCGCAGCGCCTGGCGGTAGCTGGCGGCCGCTTCTTCGTAGCGCTCCAGTTCGAACAGGGCGGCGGCCAGCACCGCATGCAGTTCCGGCTGCCTGACCTTGAGCTCGAACGCGCGCTGCAGCGCGCGCACGCCCTCGTCGAGCTGGCGCTGGCGCAGCAGGGACAGACCCAGCAGGGCGTGGGCGTTCGCATCGCGCGGTTTCTTGCGCACGGCGCGCCGGTGCTGCTCGATCTCGGGATTGGCGCCAGGGGGCGTCATCTGGTTCATGCCGCGCTCCCGGGGAACCGGGCCCGCGACGGCGCGGAGGTGGTTGGTGTCGGTGTGATCATGGGATGTCGTCAGCGCTACAGCAGCTGTTTGCTTGCCCGTGGGAAATAACGACGATTGTAATTGCTCGGTTCTTCCTTGTCGTCTGTTTATTGGCATAAAGGACGAGATTGCCGGCCAGGCGCAACAGTGGCAAGCGGGCCGGAATGGCGGCTTTTCCTTGACCTCAAGTGAGCTTGAGGATTTATAACGTTGAAGTCCGCCCGCCCGGCAAGCGCCCGGCGCCGGCGGCGCCATCGCGTTTTACGCGCATCGACGACACCATGCAGCCAAGCCGGCAGAAGGAGCAAACATGAACAAGCCAGTTGAAACGACCCATCTCTCCAGGCCCGCATTCCAGGCGTCGGGCGGCGCCATCGAAGCCGACGCCGTGATCGTCGGCGCCGGCCCCGTCGGCCTGTTCCAGGTCTTCGAGCTGGGCTTGCTGGATATCCGCGCCCACGTGATCGATTCGCTGGGCGCGGTGGGCGGCCAGTGCATGGAGCTGTATCCGGACAAGCCGATCTACGACATCCCGGCGGCGCCCGTGCTCACCGGGCGCGAACTGACCGACAACCTGCTGCGGCAGATCGCGCCGTTCGCGCCGACCTTCCACCTGGGGCAGGAAGTCACGCTGCTGCAGCGGCGCGCCGACCGTCGCTTCGACCTCGAGACCTCGCTCGGCACGCGCTTCATCGCCAGGACGGTGATCATCGCGGCCGGCGTCGGCGCCTTCCAGCCGCGCAAGCTGAAAGTGGCCGGCATCGACCGCTTCGAGGGCAGCCAGCTGTTCTACCGGGTCAAGCACCCCGAGCGCTTCCACGGCCGGCAGCTGGTGATCTGCGGGGGCGGGGATGCGGCGCTGGACTGGGCGCTGGAATTCGCGGGCAAGGCCGCATCGGTGGTGCTGGTGCACCGCCGCGACGGTTTCCGCGCCGCCCCGGCCTCGATCGCGAAGATGAAGCAGCTGTGCGAGGCGCAGGAGATGCAGTTCATCTCCGGCCAGGTCACGGGCTTCGACGTGCAGGGCGGCCGGCTGTCCGAAGTGAAGGTGGCAGGCGGCGACGGCGTCACCCGGCGCGTGCCGGCCGACGTCCTGATGGTGTTCTTCGGCCTGCTGCCGATGCTGGGACCGATCGTGGACTGGGGACTGGACATGGAGATGCGCCAGTTGCGGGTGCGCGATACCGCGACGTTCGAGACCAGCGAGCCGGGCATCTATGCCGTCGGCGACATCAATACCTATCCCGGCAAGAAGAAACTGATCCTGTCGGGCTTTCACGAGGCGGCGCTGGCGGCCTTCGGCGCAGCGGCCTATGTCTTCCCCGACAAAATGACGCACATGTTGTATACGACGACGTCGCCGAAGATCCACAAATTGCTGGGCGTGGAGACGCCGGTGTTCGACTGAGCGAAGAGAAAAGCGTCGGTCGGCCCGCATCCTGGACTGGTGCTGGCTGCGCACCAAGAGCGGGCTGATACCCGGCCTCGGCTTCATCCTCACCGTCGCGCAAGTTTTAATAGAAATTGAACGCTGGCTCAACCATGCGCCAGGACATCGATCGACTCGATATGATTTGAATAACACAATCACTATCAAGGACAATCCGATGTCGACTGTCGTTACAGCGAACCCGGCATACCGCAGCGCGCCGGGCACGCTTCATACCATCCTGCTTGCGGGCAGCGTCTCGCTCTTCCTGGGCGCATTGCTGAGCGATCTCGCCTACTACAACACCTACCAGATCCAGTGGAGCAATTTTGCGTCCTGGCTGATCGCGGGCGCCGAGCTGTTCAGCGGACTGGCCCTGGTGTTTGCGCTGGTCAACCTGATCCGGGCGCCGCACAAGAAAGGCCATGTGCTGACCTATTTCCTGCTGCTCCTGGCCACCTGGGCGCTGGGACTGTTCAACGCCTTCCAGCACGCCAAGGATGCCTGGGCCGTCATGCCGGCCGGCCTGGTGCTGTCCGCCATCGTCTTCGTCCTGGCCTGCCTGGCGGCCTGGGTCGGCCTCAATCCACGCGTGGGAGGTGCGCCATGAAGCGATCGAGCACACTGGTGATGCTGGGTGTGAGCCTGCTGCTGGCCGCCTGCACCGAAGGCGAGGGCGCCAAGACGCTGTCGCGCGGCGCCGATCCGACGCTGCCGGAGCCGCAACGGGGCATCTTGCCGAGCATGAAGATCGCCGAACCGTCGCCCTGGGGCGACCAGAAGCCGACCGTGCCGGAAGGCTTCAGCGTCACGGCCATCGCGACCGATCTGCAGATCCCGCGCCAGACGCTGGTCTTGCCGAATGGCGACATCCTGGTAGCCGAAGGCCGCGGCGGCAATGCGGCCAAGCTCAAGCCGAAGGACGTGATCGCCGGCTATATCAAGGCCAAGGGCAATACCCAGGTCAAGAGCGGCAACCGCCTGACCCTGCTGCGCGATGCCGACGGCGACGGCCAGTACGAACTGAAGACCGTGTTCGCGGACAAGCTGAACGCCCCGTATGGCCTGGCGTTTGCCAACAACAAGATCTACGTGGCTAACCAGGACGAACTGGTGAGCTTCGACTACCAGGAAGGCCAGACGGAGGCCGGTGGTGCGCCGACCACGATCACCAAGCTGCCATCCGCGATCAACCACCACTGGACGAAGGCGATGACCGTCAGCCCCGACGGGCGTTATCTGTATGTCGGCATCGGCTCGAACAGCAATATCACCGAGCGCGGCATGGAAGCCGAAGTCGACCGCGCCATGGTGTGGCAGATCGACGCCACTGCCGGCACCTATAAACCGTATGCGACGGGCCTGCGCAATCCGACGGCGCTGGCCATCAACCCGGAAACCGGGCAGCTGTGGTCGGTGGTCAACGAACGCGACGAGCTGGGGCCGGACCTGGTGCCGGACTACCTGACCTCGGTGCGCGAAGGCGGCTTCTATGGCTGGCCCTACGCCTACTGGGGCCAGAACGCCGATCCGCGCGTCAAGCCGGGCGACCCGGAAAAGGTCAAGGCCACCATCAAGCCGGACTACAGCCTCGGCTCGCACGTGGCCGCGCTCGGCCTGCATTTCTCGTCGCCGGTGATGGGCGAGAAGTTCGCCAACGGCGCCTTCGTCGGCGAGCATGGCAGCTGGAACCGCAATCCGCCGGTGGGCTACAAGGTGATCTTCATCCCGTTCGCCAACGGCCGTCCGGCCGGCGAACCGATCGACTTCGTCACCGGCTTCCGTACCGAGGAAGGCAAGACGCGCGGCCGGCCGGTGGGTGTGACCGTCGATCCGCGCGGGGCCCTGATCGTCGCGGACGACCTGGCCAATACCGTGTGGCGGGTGACGCGCAACCGTTGATGCGGTAGTGAATGGAGAACGGCGGCCTTGCTCCGGCAATGCCGCCATTTTTTTGCGCCCCCATGATGGATTGGACCGAAAGGTCAGTGTTCATGCGGGTTTGGGGGGGCGGTGTGTGCACTCCATGTGCATCCGCGCTCAACAGTCGTTTCACGGTAGAAGAGCCCTGCTAGGTCCATGACCTTCATTCTACGAGCTATCGTCTAGCTCACTCAATGTGACGGCTCTAGTGAGGGACTCGGAAGAGAGTACAGAGAAGGCTCCCCGACAGTCCGCCGCTGTATGATCCGAAGCAGGTTGCTAATCACACTGAACATGCTAGGAACTGCTGAGGTCATTTATCGCTCAGAAGTGCTCTGTTGAGGCTGACCATCCACAGTGCCGCTACCTCAGGCAGTCGTTGATGTACTCGCAACATTCGGTCACAATGCCGTTAAAGCCACGATGGTTGCAGCGACTAAGCATATAATGACCACTACCGAACCACAAGAAAATTTCGAAAAGGTTGTCACTCAATCAACGGCAGAGCTGGAGGGCGAGCCAAAGAAGACAGTGCCACCTGCTCTAAAAAAAGGTAACCGAGAGGCACTTTCGGACCTATATTTTGACAGGAGTGTCCAAAACGAGTCGGAAGACTATGAATTCAAGATATATACAAGGGTAAACGCGAAGAAAAATACCACCTTCAAAAACGTGTCATTTCAACACAGTGTTTTTGATGCTTGCTATTTTAATAATTGTGTTTTTAATACTTGTGACTTTACTGGATGTCGATTTATCGGTTGCAATTTTCATCAGTCATCCTTCTCGGGTTGCAACTTTGAATATGCAATTTTCGAACGCTCTCAGCTTAGCGACGATATCCTTGAAAGTGAAGCCCCTCGGGAAGAAAATTTGAAGATGCGGTTTGCTCGTTCGCTTCGGATGAACTTCCAGCAGATCGGCGATGCAAAGGCCGTTAACAAGGCAATTTCTCTCGAACTAAATGCCACCTCCAGTTACCTCAGGAAGTCGTGGTCTTCGAGTGAGTCATATTATCGTGAAAAATATGCGAACTGGAAAAGGGTGCCGCAATTTTTCAAGTGGATCGAGTTTACGGTACTTGACTTTGTGTGGGGGAACGGGGAGAACACACTCAAGTTAATTCGAACAATCCTATTGGTACATTTGCTTATTGCTGGGTTTGATTGCTATTACTTTGGGAATTGGTGGAACTTGAAAGAATTTTTCAAAAGTCTTAGTGAGTCGCCAGGTGTATTTTTTGGAATTGAGTCATTAAATCCATACCCTACTTGGGTGTCCGCCTTGATTGCGGCTGCTCGCTTAATTAGCTTTGCATTTTTAACTGCTATTCTTGTTAAACGTTTTGGTCGTCGCTAGTTATGCACATTTATGCGTTTGGCTCCGTTTGTCGCGGCGAGATCGATCTTGGCTCGGATATTGATTTGCTGGCTTGTGTCGATGCGTCTGCGCCCGAAATCGATGTTAATAAATATTCGGTGTATCAGTATGGGCGTTTGCGGGATTTGTGGGATGAGGGGAGCCCCTTTGCTTGGCATCTTTATTTGGAATCTAAACTTCTGTATTCGTCAGATGGATCAGATTTTGTAAAAGTACTCGGTGAGCCAGCACAATACAGCCGTGTGGAGGAAGATTGTGAGAAGTTCCGACTGCTTTTTGAACGCTCTTACGACGAGCTTAGACTAGATTTAAATAGCGCCACTTTCAATTTGTCGTGTATGTTTTTAGCTGTTCGAAATTTCGCAACATGCCATTCGCTTTCCCTTGGGAGCCCGATATTCTCAAGGAGGTCACCGCTTATGGTGAACCCCAAACTAGATATAGATCCGAATGCGTTCTCTGTCATGACCCGCGCACGATTGTTGTCTACGAGAGGTTATGGGGAAAATCTTAGCCCACGTGAGATAGTTGATACTATTCAAGCTGTTGCAAATGTTTCGCAATGGATGGCTGCACTGAAAGGACAAAGGTCATGAGTGAGTTTAATAATCGTATTGACGCTCAGCGTGCAGTTTTACGCATTGTAAACAGCAAGCGATGGGATGAAGAACTTCTCGGTCTTTCTAATGGTGCAATCGAGCGATGGATGCGCGCAAATCGATTAAATGCAGCAGAGAATCTTTCGTTAGCTATATATGAGGCTGCTGACAAACTATTCTTTTTGGCAAACAAGAGCCAGGAGCAAATTACGGAGGAATATCGCATGCTTTCGGTTCAGGTTTCAGACTTAACTGATCGCATAGCTCGGCTTATGCAAGAACGTGCGGCACTCAAGTAAAAGTTTGGTTTGTACACGTTGATAATCGACACCGTGTGCGTAGGAGTAGAAAAAGAATTTTTGAAGTCGCAAGTTTAAGAAAAATTATTTACAACTCGACCTGACAGGCTCCCAGTCGCGGAATCTGTAGAAATATCTGGTGTGGGAAGGTGAAAAAGGCTGGCGAGGGAACAGACGGTTAAGTACCGTAGACCAGCAATGAAGGGCACCTGCTTTCCCGGCTTAAAAGATCTGGGGACCCTGCCATAGAGGGCCGCATGCGCTTGAAGTCTCGTATTTGTAAGCTAAAGGTAACCGCTGTGTATCTATATTTGATACTCGTGGGTAAATGATATCCTCTTTCTTATCGTATGTTCCATAAAACATTGGCATCGTCAGACAACCCCGGAGAAGAGATGGATTTCCCACCAGTTGAGGCTCACATGGCATTCCAAGAGCTAGCTTTAACGAAAATCGACGAGTTCGTTCAGCGGTCGTTCTCGTCTCTCAATGGTCATCCGCACCTCTACCATTACACCGGACATAAGGTAGTTGTTGACTCACTGAAGAGGGACGGACGCTTTTGGGCAACAAGCGCCAGTCACATGTCTGACAGCAACGAGCTTCGATACGGTGCCGAGATGGTTACGGAGGTACTGGACGCCTTTCTCGAACATAACCCTATGTTGCCCTTTGCGATCCGTGAGTTCGTGGACATGGCGAAGGAGCGGGCGAACCCTTACTCAAACGACTTCACGGATCAGATTGAAACATTTTTCGTCTGCTTCAGCGAGAGCGGCGATCTAGAGCATCAGTGGAAACACTATGCTAACGACGCCAAAGGGTATTGCATCCACCTAGACGTGATGCCGCCATTCGCTGACCCAGGAAGTGGTCAGTCCATTGAGCTGCTACGCCAGAACGTGCAGTTCCTGAAGGTTGTCTATGACCGGCAAGAACAATATCAACTGATTACTGAAGCATTACGCGATTTTGTCAACCTGTTACAAGACAGTACAGATAAGTACGGCCTAGGAGCAATGATGTTCGGTATGAACGCATCTGTTGGGTTGTACGATGTTCTACGTTACTACGTGATGTCTTTCAAGGATGCTTCTAAATACGCAAACGAGAAAGAATGGCGATGCGTCTACGGAATGTCGAATTTTGCTAACCGGAATTACCCTGTCAGGGAACGGCAATTACGCGAGCGTAATGTTCCGTATGTCGAGATGCCATTGATTTCGGCCGCAGGTCCGTTGACTATTCGTCAGGTGAAAGCGGGCGTGAACTCACCTCGTTATACACAAGTCCGCCAGCCTCACCACGCCGGCTGAAAATCCCGTTTACTTTCAATGACTTGCCAGCGCCCTTGTAAACCTTTGCAAAATCGCGTTTACTCTCGTCTTTTGCGTGGCGCAATTGGCGAGCAAATCGAAGGGATGGACCGATTCGGAGTTTGAGCAACTCGACCTGGGCGACGCGCGCCTGAACCGGCGAGCGAGGACACTGATGGAAACAATGGCGGGGGCACCGACGGCGAGCGTGCCAAAGGCCTGTAACGGCTGGGGTGAGACGATGGCCGCGTATCGCTTCTTCGACAATGACG
The DNA here is from genome assembly GCF_000315425.1 of Massilia timonae CCUG 45783. GTDB lineage: Bacteria > Pseudomonadota > Gammaproteobacteria > Burkholderiales > Burkholderiaceae_D > Telluria > Telluria timonae. The sequence continues at coordinate 631,997 of NZ_JH992924.1, forward strand.
GCGTCGACTGGCGGGCAATCCTGGAGCCGCACTGGCAGCAAACGGAACAGCGAATGGCCGAGCAGTCGGTGGTGCTGTGTCTGCAGGACACGACCGAACTGGACTTTAACGGACAGCAGGCGCGCGGCCTCGGACCGCTCAGCTATGAAGCGCAGCGCGGCATGTACGTCCACCCCACCTACGCGGTGACGACGGCGCGCGAGCCGCTGGGGATCCTGGACGTGTGGATGTGGGCGCGCGCGCTGCGCGACACCAACGGCCAGCGCGGCGGCCCCAAGGAAAGCCTGCGCTGGATCGAAGGCTACGAAAGACTGGCGGAACTGGCACCGCGCCTGCCCGCCACGCGCTTGGTGTATGTGGCCGACCGCGAGGCGGACATGCTGCCCTTGATGGCGCGGGCGCAGCAGCTCGACTGCCCGGTGGACTGGCTGGTGCGCGCCGCGCACAACCGCTGCTTGCCCAACAGCGAGAAGCTGTGGCCGCATGCCACGGAAGGCGCGCCGCTGGGGGAAATCGAGTTCGCGCTGGCCGCGCGGCCGGGCGCCAAGGCGCGCATCGTGCGCCAGCAGCTGTGGGCACGCCGGGTCGAACTGAACGCGGGCAAGGGCAAGGTGGTGACCGCCACATGCATCGTGGCGCGTGAACACGGCGCTCCGGCCGGCGTCAAGCCGATCGAATGGCGCCTGCTGACGAACCGGGTCGCCACCAGCGCGGCCGAGGTGGCCGAATTGATCGACTGGTATCGCGCCCGCTGGGAAATTGAAATGCTGTTCAATGTGCTCAAGAACGGCTGCAAGGTCGAGGAACTTCAGCTGGGCACGATCGAGCGCATCGAGCGCGCACTGGCGCTGTACTTGGTCGTAGCCTGGCGCATTGCCTATCTGGTACGCATGGGCCGTACCTGCCCGAACCTGGATGCCCACTTGTTCTTTGATCCCGATGAGATACGCGGCGCCTACTTGCTCAACAAATTACGCCCCCAGCCCAACCCGGCGTTAAACGAAGTAATACGCTTGATCGCCCGCGCGGGCGGCTTCTTGGGCCGAAAAGGTGATGGCGAACCTGGTGCCAAGACCCTCTGGGAAGGGCTGCGCGACGTGCGCGCCTCAGCTCTCACCCTTCAAGCACTACGCGAACTTGGAGACTGACGAGTTGTGTATAACGAGGTGGCGTGAACTGCGTCAATCCATAGGATCGATGGGACGACCGGGAGCCGTTGAGGTCAGTAGACGCAAGAACTTATACGCAAGGCGATAGTTCAAGCGACTGTTTGCGTAAGTTTATCTCCAATTGGAGGCTTTTGCTTACCGGCGTGCTGAAGCCAGAAGATCCGTGGAAGTCGCGACGATGGCTTAACATGAAAATAAGCCCGAAAAGTACCACCGTCGCTGCTTCTAAATATCATGGGAGCCTTCCGATGAGGGTACTGGATTGTCAGAGGGCCACCGCTACGGGTCACATGGTGGCCTCCTAGGGCTTACGCTGCCGCCTTGAGAATTTGATATACCGAAGCGATTCCAACGCTGGGCTGGTATCAGGTCTGACATTCGGACACAAGCTCAACAATCCATGCTGCCTGGGCTCACCGGGTAGTCAGTCTTGAGTCGGCGCTCACCCCGGCTGCACGCGAGCCGACCGTCCGCTACTAAAGAGACGTGTTTGCAAAACTGTTCCGCACCAAGTGTGCGGTCCGGGCAGCTTTGGCTTATCATTGCGGGTTCCCGACAGTATCTGTCGTCTTTTTACCGGCGACCACCCCCTCTCAGCATGAGCACCACCTCGACCATTCCAGGCATCGCCCCAGCCTCCGTCCTGCCATCGCGCCGCCTGTCGGTCGCCCCCATGATGGACTGGACCGACCGCCACTGCCGCGTCTTCCACCGCCAGATCACCCGCCACACCTGGCTGTACACCGAGATGGTCACCACCGGCGCCCTGGTTTATGGCGACGTCGAGCGCCACCTGCGCTATGACGATGTCGAGCACCCGGTCGCCCTGCAACTGGGCGGCAGCGATCCGGCCGACTTGGCCAAAAGCGCGAAGCTGGGCGAGCAATGGGGCTATGACGAGATCAATCTCAACTGCGGTTGCCCGTCCGAGCGGGTGCAGAAGGGCGCGTTCGGCGCTTGCCTGATGAACGAGCCGCAGCTGGTGGCCGATTGCGTGAAGGCGATGCGCGACGCGGTCTCGATCGACGTCACGGTGAAACACCGCATCGGCATCGATTACGACGAGGAATACGGCTTCGTACGCGATTTCGTCGGCACCATCGCCGACGCCGGCTGCAAGACCTTCATCGTGCACGCCCGCAATGCCGTCCTGAAAGGGCTGTCGCCGAAGGAAAACCGCGAGATCCCGCCGCTGCGCTACGCGGTCGCCTATCAGCTCAAGCGCGAATTCCCGGACCTCGAGATCCTGATCAACGGCGGCATCAAGAGCGACGACGAAATCGCGCTGCACCTGCAACACGTCGATGGCGTGATGCTCGGCCGCGAGGCTTATCACAATCCCTGGACCATGGCCGACTGGGACCGCCGCTTCTATGGTGACGCCGGCGCCGGTCGCCCGCGTTCGCGGGTCGAGGTGCTGGAGGCGATGATCCCGTATATCGAGGAGCAGCTGCGCCTGTACGGCCCGCTGGGCCTGAAGCTCAACAGCATCACGCGCCACATGCTGGGCCTGATGCAGGGCTTGCCGGGCGCCCGTTCTTTCCGCCAGACCCTGTCCGACTCGAAGAAGCTGGCGCTGGGCGATCCGCGCCTGCTCCTTGAAGCTGCCGCCAGGATGCCGGCTGCGGCCTGAAATAATCTATCCAAAAGTAACAAAAAGGCGTGCTGAGGCACGCCTTTTTTTATTTCCTGTCGACAAATCGATACATTTGATTGTCGAAATGACCACGCAAGTTTCAAAATTGCTTGCTGTGTGGAAATAGCTGTTCCATAATGCAGACCTGTTCCAATGTTGCACTGTATCAATCCTGTTGTTGTGCCGAAACAATTCGGTCGAGCAAGAGATTTTCTGACTAGCGACATGAAATCTTGATTTATCCTGTCGGAAACACCTGAAATCGTGAAGAAACAATGATTTCAGACGCGCTTCGCACGGCGCTTGTCTCTCCGAGCGAGTTTCGATCAATAAGTTACAGGGAAAACACGAATGAATTTGAACAACATGAAGGTCGGTACCCGTCTGGCCCTCGGTTTCGCACTGATCCTGGTGCTGCTGGTGGCTGTTGCTGTAGTGGGTATCTTGCGCATGGCGCAGATCCAGGATCGCCTTGACCACGTGGTCAGCGTGAGCAATGTGTCGACCGGCCTCGTGATCGAGATGCGTAACAACGTCAATGACCGCCTGCAGTCGCTGCGCGTCCTGACCCTGATGGCCGATCCGGCCGACATGGAACCGGAGATCGCCAAGTTCAAGGAACAGACCGCGCAGTACAACGAAACCCAGCGCAAGCTGACTGCCCTGTTCGCATCGAATGGCAACGACCAGGAAAAGGCGCTGCTGGCCCAGATCAAGGAACACGAAACCGCCGCCATGCCGGCGATCGCCCGCGCCACCGAACTTTATCTGGCCGCTAACGCCATGGACGCCACCCGCGTGATGGTGCGCGAAGTGCGCCCGGTGCAGCGCAAGTGGACCGACGCCCTGAACGCGCTGGCCGCCCAGGAAGAAAAACAGAACGCGCAGACCAAGGCCGATGCCGAAGCGGCGTTCGACAATGCCCGTAACTTCATGCTGGTCCTGCTGGCCCTGGCCGTGGTGCTGGGCGTGGCCGCCGCCGTCGTGATCACCCGCAGCCTGCTCAAGCAGCTCGGTGGCGAGCCTGGCTACACCGCCAAGATCGCCGGCAGCATCGCCCACGGCGACCTGTCGATCGCCATCGACACCAAGGAGTCGGACCGCGGCAGCCTGCTGGTCGAAATGAAAGAAATGCGCAACAGCCTGGTCGACATCGTGGCCCAGGTGCGCCGCGGCACCGAAACCATCGGCACCGCCTCGCGTGAAATCGCCGCCGGCAATATCGACCTGTCCTCGCGTACCGAACTGCAGGCCAGCTCGCTGGAAAAGACCGCATCGGCCATGGAACAGCTGACCTCGACCGTCAAGCAGAACGCCGACAACGCCCGTGAAGCCAATGCCCTGGCTGCCGCCGCGTCGGACGTGGCCCGCAAGGGCGGCGACGTGGTGTCGCAAGTGGTCGGCACCATGGGCGAGATCAATGGCTCGGCCAGCAAGATCGCCGACATCATCGGCGTGATCGACGGCATCGCCTTCCAGACCAACATCCTGGCGCTGAACGCCGCGGTCGAAGCGGCCCGCGCCGGCGAACAGGGTCGTGGCTTCGCGGTCGTCGCTTCCGAAGTGCGTAACCTGGCCCAGCGTTCGGCTGCGGCGGCGAAAGAAATCAAGACCCTGATCGACGATTCGGTGTCGAAGGTCGAGCGCGGCAGCAAGCTGGTCGGCCAGGCCGGCGTGACGATGGATGAAGTGGTGTCGAGCGTCAAGCGCGTGACCGACATCATGAGCGAGATCGCCAACGCCAGCGCCGAACAGAGCGCCGGCATCGCCCAGGTCAACACCTCGATCATCGAGATGGATGGCATGACCCAGCAAAATGCCGCGCTGGTGGAAGAAGCCGCCGCGGCCGCCCAGAGCCTGCAGGACCAGGCCGGCGAACTGGCCCGCGTGGTCAGCATCTTCAAGCTGGAAGAGGGTGAACAGTTCCAATTCGAGGCGCAGGCGCCAGTCGCGACCACCACCGCGGTGGTGGTCCGTCCGGCCGCCAAGCGTCCCGTACCGCCGGCGCCGAAAAAGCCGGTCGCCGCCAGCGCCGCGGTGAATCCGGACGAGGCGGAAGTCGCGCCGAAGCCGAAAAAGGCAGCTGCCACCGTCGGCAACGACGAGTGGGAAGAATTCTAAGCATTCATTACCAAGCAAACCTGCGCCGGCCAGTCGGGCGGCGCGCTAGCGAAGCATCACGACATTTAACTCTTAAAAACCTTATTTGGGGAAATCATGAAAAACCTGTCCGCCAAGCTGTTCGTTGCACTGACCCTGACCGGCGCCGCCAGCGCCAGCTTCGCCGCCGAAACCCCGGCATCGTTCGATCCGAAGAAGTGCGCCATCGAATATCCGAAGGCGTCGCTGATGAACGAAGAGCAGGGCACGACCTCGGCATCGTTCCTGGTCAATGCGGACGGCACCGTGGCGGAATCGAAGATCGACAAGTCGAGCGGCTTCAAGAACCTGGACCGCGCACTGGTCAAGGGCTTGACCTCGTGCAAGTTCAAGCCGGGCACCAAGGATGGCGCACCGGCACAGACCTGGACCAGGGTCGACTACGCCTTCAAGCTCGACTAAATCCTTCCCCTTTACACAGCCGGCTTTCATAGCCGGCTGTGTTTTTGCGGCGCCAGCTTCCCCTCCGCTCTATCCTTTCGCTGTTACAAGTTTGTAGCGGCATGTATCGGCTGTAAAGACTTCCTTCAATTCATCTTTTTGGCGTCCCGTCTCGCTATAGTGGTTTCACACCAACCGAAACGGAGAGCACCATGAAAACCATTCTCGCCACCGCCGCCATCCTGATCGGCAGCGCAGCATTCGCGCCAGTGCAGGCCCAGGCCGCTCATCCGCGCGCCGAAGTCATCGTCATCAAGAAGGCGCCGCCGGCGCCCCGCCGCGAAGCCGTGCCGGCCGCGCGCCGCGGCTTCGAATGGGTATCGGGTTACTGGGACTGGAACGGCCGCCGTCACGAGTGGGTGGCCGGCCACTGGGAGAAAGTGCGTCCGGGCTATGCCTACCAGCGCGCGCAATGGCGCCAGGACCGTAATGGCTGGCATCTCGAGCGCGGCGGCTGGCATCAGTCGCGTCAGGTAGCGACCTACCGTGACCGCGATCGCGATCGCGACGGCGTCCCCAACCGCCACGACGCCCGCCCGAACAATCCTAACCGCTATTGATGACAGGCGCTCAGGGTGCGGCGAGATCGCCGCCGCACACCTGGTTGCGGCCCGACTGCTTGGCCCGATAGAGCAGGGCGTCGGCCCGCTCCACCAGCGCGGTGGCGCTGTCGGTCGCCATGCCGCCACCGGCGCCGCTGGTGTACACGCCCACGCTGATGGTCACCACGCCGGGGCCGTTGCCGGCATGCGGGATCCCGAGCGCCATCACCGCCTGGCGGATGCGTTCGGCCACCATCCTGGCGCCGGCCGGGTCGGTATCCGGCAGTAGCGCCACGAATTCTTCCCCGCCGTAGCGCGCGGCCAGGTCGGCCGGGCGCACCAGGCAGCCCTCGAGCGCTTGCGCCACCTGGCGCAGGCAGGCGTCGCCCGCCACGTGGCCATAGGTGTCGTTGTAGCGCTTGAAGTAATCGACGTCGAACATCAGCAGCGACAGCGGCACGCCGCTTCGGGCCGCGCGCGCGAACTCCACGTCCAGCGCTTGCTCGAAGCGGCGCCGGTTGGCGATGCCGGTCAGGCTGTCGTGGTCGGCCAGGACCGTCAGCGCGCGGTTATGTTCCTGCAGCTGTTCGCGCGCCTGCACCAGCTCGTGCTCGAGGTGGTCGCGTATCACGATCTGGCGCACCAGGCGCCGGCCGAAATAGAGCAGGAATGCAATCGCGACCAGGGTGATGGCGGCCTGGCCGAGCATCGACTTCAGCCATTTTTCCAGGATGTCGTGCTTGCTCTGCGCGGTGGCGACGATCAGCGGATAGGTTTCAAGATGACGGTAGCTGTACAGCCGTTCGATGCCGTCGATCTTCGAGCGCAGCATGGCGGTGCCGGCCGGGCCGGAGCTCAGATACATCCGGTGCACCGGGCCATTGCTCGTATCGCTGCCGATCAGCTTGTCGCTGTGCGGGAGGCGATACACCATGGTGCCGTCGTCCAGGGTCAGCATGATCACGCCATTGCTGCCCACGTCGAAGGTTTTATACAGGGTCGAGAAATAATCGATGCGGATCGTGCCGAGCGCGACGCCGCCGAAGCTGCCGTCCGGATTATTGAGGCGGCGCGAGACGGGCAGCACCCACTCGTCGCTGGAGCGGCTGCGTACCGGCTTGCCGACATGGATGAAACGGTCGGGATTGTTCAGGTGGTACTGGAAATACTCGCGGTCATCGATGGTGTACAGCGGAATGCGGTCCTGCGAGGTCATCAGCCAATGGCCATCGGGGCCGAACACGAACAAGCCATGCAGCTCCTCGACCTGGGCCACCATATTCTTCAGGTGCAACTGCAGGCGTGGGCGCCCCGCACCTGTCATGCCATCGTTCTCGATCCGCTCGACGACGCCGGCCAGCACGGTATCGACCACCCGCACCGCGCTCTCGGCCTGGGCCGCCAGCGCGTGCGACATATTCGTGGTGGCGACGGCCACTTCCGCCAGCCGCTCCTTGCGCGCGCGCCAGCCGTCCCAGACCTGTATGGTCAGCAACAACAGGCATAGGGCGGCAACGAACAGCACGGCGTTGCGCACTGCCGGGCGTTTTTCGGCGGTCAGGCGGGAGATCTCGGGGGCGGTACGCTTGTCTGGCATAAATCGGGGAGCCGCCAGGGCTCCATGCCCGCAATCCGGCATGCAAGGAAGGCGACTCGAATTTCCTGTAGAAAAGTCACCAATTGTCGCACATCAAGCATTGCCCAGCCGTTAAGTTGGTGTTTTTTACATCTGTCTCACGGTATTGACGCCAAATGTGAAGCGCATTCAGGCCACGCGCAAGCCGAGCTCGCTGACCAGTTCGGCGGCTTGGCGCGGCGTGATCCAGGCGCCCTGGAACAGCTTGATGTCGGCCAGGGTGATGCCGCCCAGGTCGGCTTCGCGCAAGTCGGCGTTGTCGAAGCGCGCCTGCTTCAGGTTGGCGCCGCGCAGGCTGCCGCCTTCGAACACGGCGTCGCGAAAATCGCAGGCGGCCAGATCGGCGTCGCCGAAATCGAGCCCGATGAGTTTCGCCTTGCGGAACGACATGCGGCGCAGGTCGGCGCCGACCAGCAGGCAATCCTCGAACGCCAGGCCAAGATGGGCCGCTTCCTCGAAGTTGGCGCCGGTCAGCTTGCAGCCCCTGAAGACGAGGGAGGCCAGGTGGGCGCGGCGCCAGCTGCTGTTGTTCAAGTCGCAGCCCTGGAAGCGGGCGTCGGTCAGGTCGGCCGCTTCGAAGTCGGCTTGCCGGCCGCGGCAGCGTTGCCAGGTGGTCTGGCCCAGCCTGGCGGCGTAGAACGAGGTCTCGGCGATGCTGCAGCTGATGAAAGTGCAGCTGCGCAGGTCGAGGCGCGACAGGTCGGCGCCGTCGAGGTCGCACTCCTGGAAGACGAGCGGGGCGTGCGGCAATGCCGCTTCGACGTCCGCGCGGGAGAGGGTTTGTTCGACAATCTGCATGCTGATTCTTCGCAAAACAAAAAAGGCCACGTGCCGGAGCAGGTGACCTTTTTCGTGAATTCGGTGGGGTGGCTGATGGGACTCGAACCCACGACAACAGGAATCACAATCCTGGACTCTACCAACTGAGCTACAGCCACCACTGACTTTCTTTTCTATCTCTGCATTGCTGAGACAGAACGAGATTATAAGGGCTTCATCTCAAACTGGCAAATTTAAATGTGCACTCAGGATGCCGGGGCCGGCGGCCAGCCCGCCGGCAGGGGCAGCGCCACCTCGTGCACCGGCGGATCGATGCCCAGCAGGTTGCGGAACGCCGCCGTCAGGGCGGTCGCGCTGGCGCTGGTGTAGCCGGTCAGGCTGGCGGGAATGGTGCTTTGTGCGCGTAGCTGGCTGGCGCCGGCCAGCAGGCGCGCGAGCTGGCGCGCCACGGCGTCGCCGGTATCGACCAGGGCCACGTCCGGCCGGCCGGCATCCTTCAGCAGGCGCTCGATCGAGGCGCGCACCAGCGGGTAGTGGGTACAGCCCAGCACCAGCGTGTCTGCTCCTTCAGTGAGCAGCGGCATGATGAAGCGCTTCAGCATCGCGCTGGTGGCGGTCGAATCCAGTTCGCCGAACTCGATCTGGTCGGCCAGGCCGACGCAGGGCTGCAGCAGGAACTCGGCGCCTGAATCGCGGTGGATCTGGTCGCGCAGCTGGAGGAACTTGGCGCCGCGCAGGGTGCGCTCGGTGGCCAGCACGCCCACCTTGCCGCTGCGGGTGAGGCTTGCCGCCGGCTTCAGGCCCGGTTCGACGCCGACGATGGGCATGCCGGGGTGGCGTTCGCGCAGTTCGCGCACGGCGGCCACGGTGGCGGTGTTGCAGGCCACGACCAGCGCCTTCGCGCCTTGCGCCAATAGAAAATCGCCGATCGCCAGCACGCGTTCGACGACGATGTGTTCGGGTTTGTCGCCGTAGGGGGCGAAGCCGGTGTCGGCCAGGTAGAGCAGGTGTTCGTGCGGCAGCTGCGCCTGGATGTGGCGCAGCACCGACAGGCCGCCGACGCCCGAGTCGAAGATGCCAACCGGAGCGTCGGGGAAAGTCATGATTCTGTTCGAATCAAGCGACGGTGACCGGCACGCCTTTCAGCGATTCGATCTTGGCCGACCATTCTTTCGGGCCGGTATTGTGGACCGAGGTGCCGGTCGAATCGACGGCGACGGTGACCGGCATGTCGGTCACGTCGAACTCGTAGATCGCTTCCATGCCCAGGTCTTCGAAACCGACGACTTTCGCGGACTTGATCGCTTTCGAGACCAGGTAGGCCGAGCCGCCGACCGCCATCAGGTAGGCCGACTTGTGCTTCTGGATCGATTCGATCGCCGCCGGGCCGCGCTCGGCCTTGCCGATCATCGAGATCAGGCCGGTCTTCTCCAGCATCATGTCGGTGAACTTGTCCATGCGGGTGGCGGTCGTCGGGCCAGCCGGGCCGACCACTTCGCTGCCGACCGGATCGACCGGGCCGACGTAGTAGATCACGCGGTTGGTGAAGTCCACCGGCAGGCTTTCGCCCTTGGCCAGCATGTCCTGGATGCGCTTGTGCGCGGCGTCGCGGCCGGTGAGCATCTTGCCGTTCAGGAGCAGGGTCTGGCCCGGCTTCCACGATGCGACTTCTTCCTTGGTCAGGGTGTTCAGGTCGACGCGCTTCGATTTCTCGGTGTCCGGGGTCCAGTGCACTTCAGGCCAGGTCGACAGCGCAGGCGGTTCGATATAGGCCGGGCCCGAGCCGTCCAGCACGAAGTGGGCGTGGCGGGTGGCGGCGCAGTTCGGGATCATCGCCACCGGCTTCGAGGCCGCGTGGGTCGGGTACATATTGATCTTCACGTCCAGCACGGTGGTCAGGCCGCCCAGGCCCTGGGCGCCGATGCCCAGCGCGTTGATCTTGTCGCACAGCTCGATGCGCAGCTCTTCGAGCTTGTTTTGCGGGCCGCGCTGGCGCAGCTCGTACATGTCGATGTCTTCCATCAGCGACTCTTTCGCCATCAGCATCGCCTTCTCGGCGGTGCCGCCGATGCCGATGCCGAGCATGCCCGGCGGGCACCAGCCGGCGCCCATCAGCGGCACGGTCTTGATCACCCAGTCGACCAGCGAGTCGGACGGGTTGAGCATGACGAATTTGGTCTTGTTTTCGGAGCCGCCGCCCTTGGCCGCCAGCTTGACGTCCACGGTGTCGCCCTCGACCAGTTCCATGTGGACCACGGCCGGGGTGTTGTCCTTGGTGTTCTTGCGCTCGAAGTGCGGGTCGGCCACGATCGAGGCGCGCAGCTTGTTGTCGGCGAAGTTGTACGCGCGGCGCACGCCTTCGTTGACGGCGTCGGTCACCGAGCCGGTGAAGCCTTCGAAGCGCACGCCCATGCCCACCTTCAGGAACACGTTGACGATGCCGGTGTCCTGGCAGATCGGACGCTTGCCTTCGGCGCACATGCGCGAATTGGTCAGGATCTGGGCGATCGCGTCCTTCGCGGCCGGGCTTTGCTCGGTCTCGTAGGCGCGTGCCAGGTGCTGGATATAGTCGGCCGGATGGTAGTAGCTGATGTACTGCAGCGCGGCCGCGACGGATTCGATCAGGTCTTCCTGGGTAATGACGGTTGCCATGGTGGGAAATCTCTCGTGATGGAGTGTCGGAGTATCGTTATCGTTGTGTTACTGCTGGTGCTTCAGTGCTTGTCGTGATGCGTCATGGTGGTGATGCGGTCGGTCCACGAGATCGCCAGCGCCGACACCAGGAAGGCGACGTGGATCAGGGTCTGCCACATCAGGGTCTTTTCGTCGTAGTTGGCGGCGTTGATGAAGGTCTTGAGCAGGTGGATCGACGAGATGCCGATGATCGCCATTGCCAGCTTGGTCTTCAGGACCGAGGCGTTCACGTGCGACAGCCATTCCGGCTGGTCCGGGTGGCCTTCCAGGTGCATGCGCGAGACGAAGGTCTCGTAGCCGCCGACGATCACCATGATCAGGAGGTTCGAGATCATGACCACGTCGATCAGGCCCAGCACGACCAGCATGATGACGGTTTCGGTCAGGCGTTGCGGACGATTGCCGGACAGGCCGACGGCGTCGATGATGTGGTTGAGCGAATCGACGTTGCCCATGGCGGCGCCGATCAGGTCGACGAGTTCGACCCAGAAGTGGAACACGTAGACGCATTGCGCCAGGATCAGGCCGAGGTACAGCGGCAGCTGCAGCCAGCGGCTGGCGAAGATCAGGTTACTCAGTGGGGACAGCTTGCGGACTTGCTTGCTTGGTTCTAGGGCGGACACGGAAGAAAACTCCAGGGAGGCGAAAATTCAGCTCAGCATTCTACACCGGAGCTTGTCGATGAGGTGGGACGCGCAGCGGCGCGCTCACGTCACTTGCACGCATTGCAACGGCTGGCGTTAGAATAAGTGGGGACAAGAGCGGGCAAGCGCAGTCAATACCGACCCGCCTCAGGGAGTTTCCATGTAAGGGCTCAGTAAGCGAGCCCCCCTATGGTATCTGGCATAACCTACTACATTAATATGGAGACTAGTATGGCCGATAACGAGACAACCCAAGAGCAAACCCAGGGCCTGCAGGAACACCGCGTGTTCCAACCGCCGAAAGAGTTTGCCGACAAGGCCACCATCAATGGCATGGCCGCCTACGAAAAACTGTGCGCTGAAGCCGCCAGCGACTACGAAGGTTTCTGGGCCCGCCTGGCGCGCGAACACCTCGACTGGCACAAGCCGTTCACCTCCACCCTCGACGAATCGAATGCGCCATTCTATAAATGGTTCGCCGACGGCCAGCTGAACGCCTCGTACAACTGCCTCGATCGCAACCTCGAGAATGGCAACGCCGACAAGACCGCCATCATCTTCGAGGCCGACGACGGCGCGGTGACCAAGGTCACCTACCGCGAACTGCACGAGCGCGTCTGCAAGTTCGCCAACGCGCTCAAGTCGCGCGGCATCAAGAAGGGCGACCGCGTCGTCATCTACATGTCGATGTCGATCGAAGGCGTGACCGCGATGCAGGCCTGCGCCCGCATCGGCGCGACCCACTCGGTGGTGTTCGGCGGCTTCTCCGCCAAGTCGCTGCAGGAGCGCATCATCGACGCCGGCGCCGTGGCCGTCATCACGGCCGACGAACAGCAGCGCGGCGGCAAGGCGCTGCCGCTCAAGGCCATCGTCGACGAAGCGCTGGGCCTGGGCGGTTGCGACACCGTCAAGGACGTGATCGTCTACAAGCGCACCGGCGGCAACATCAATTTCAAGGAAGGCCGCGACATCTGGCTGCACGAACTGGTGCAGGGCCAGTCGGCCGACTGCGCACCTGAATGGGTCGATGCGGAGCACCCGCTGTTTATCCTCTATACGTCCGGCTCGACCGGCACCCCGAAAGGCGTGCAGCACTCGACCGGCGGCTACCTGCTGTGGGCCGCGCTGACGATGAAGTGGACCTTCGACCTCAAGCCCGACGACGTCTACTGGTGCACCGCCGACATCGGCTGGATCACCGGCCACACCTATATCGCCTACGGCCCGCTGGCCGTCGGTGGCACGCAAGTGGTGTTCGAGGGCGTGCCGACCTTCCCGAACGCCGGCCGCTTCTGGCAGACCGTCGAGAAGCACAAGGTCAGCATCTTCTACACGGCCCCGACCGCGATCCGTTCGCTGATCAAGGCCTCGGACCTGGACGAGAAGGTGCATCCGAAGAACTTCGACCTGTCCAGCTTGCGCCTGCTCGGCTCGGTCGGCGAGCCGATCAATCCTGAAGCCTGGATGTGGTACTACCGCAATGTGGGCCAGGAGCGCTGCCCGATCGTGGACACCTTCTGGCAGACAGAGACCGGCGGCCACATGATCACCCCGCTGCCGGGCGCGACCCCGATGGTGCCGGGTTCCTGCACCTTGCCGCTGCCGGGCATCATGGCCGCCATCGTGGACGAGGCAGGCGCCGACGTGCCGAACGGGCAGGGCGGCATCCTGGTCGTCAAGCGTCCATGGCCGTCGATGATCCGCACGATCTGGAACAACCCGGACCGCTTCCGCACCAGCTACTTCCCAGAAGAACTGGGCGGTAAATACTACCTGGCCGGCGACGGCGCGATCCGCAACAAGGACACCGCCAACTTCACCATCACCGGCCGCATCGACGACGTGCTGAACGTGTCGGGCCACCGCATGGGCACGATGGAGATCGAATCGGCGCTGGTGGCCAATCCGATCGTGGCCGAGGCGGCGGTGGTGGGCAAGCCGGACGAGACCACGGGCGAGTCGATCTGCGCCTTCGTCGTGCTCAAGCAGGCGCGTCCGACCGGCGAAGAGGCCAAGAAACTGGCCAACGAGTTGCGCGCCTGGGTGGGCAAGGAGATCGGTCCGATCGCCAAGCCGAAAGAGATCCGCTTCGGCGACAACCTGCCGAAGACCCGCTCCGGCAAGATCATGCGCCGTCTGCTGCGCGTGCTGGCCAAGGGGGAGAACATCACGCAGGACGTGTCGACGCTCGAGAATCCGGCCATCTTGGAGCAGCTGAAGGAATCGGCGTGAGCTACAATCACTGAGCAACCTGCCTGCGCCGGCCCACAAGGCTGACGCAAGGCTTGCCCGCTTACTCGGGAGAGGGGCGGGCATTTTTTTGTGCTGTTGGCCAAGACGTAGGGTGGATGGCTCGTGATCTGGTCCACTGGACCAGATCACTCCGTGTGTTCAGCAACACTCGGGTTCGCCGTTCACACGTTCGACACCGTTATCGGCCTTGTACTGCTGGGAATACTTGCTATAATAGGCGGCTTCGTGGTGTTCCCACGTCGACCCATCAGGAGAGATGGATGAGTGGTTTAAGTCGCACGCCTGGAAAGCGTGTATAGGTTCATAGCCTATCGGGGGTTCGAATCCCCCTCTCTCCGCCAAGAATACCAAAAGCCCCTATGTAGGGGCTTTCTCAATTCTGCCTCCCCCATTTCTACCCACATCGCTAACTGGGCTGTTTCTTGACGCCACCGCTCAGGTTCTCTAGCCACTGCGACAATTCTTGCTCGTCCCGTACCGATCGTCCGCCGACGCCGACTGGCGGAGTTACGTTAGCGGCCAGAACCAGATCGTCTCCGAATCCCAAAAGCAGACTCGAGCGCAATCCTGGAACCTCCCCCCGGGCTTGTGTACGACCAAGTCAATGTGTCCGCCGTGGCCTCCGCCAATGCGAAAGAACGACACCACGCCTGTGCGCAAGCCGATTCCGTTGCGCGCCGCATGCTCACCCTTGTAGACCTCGGGCGCGCCCCACTGCTGCCGCAGTATGTTCGATAGTCTGGCTTGGCCCGGCTCCATGTATCTGCCCTTGAGGACGCCAGCCTTCGCCTTCATGCGTGCGCCAGGCAAACTCACCCCGGCCATGAGCAGGCCATAGCTCATGCGGATCGCACAGGTGTCGTTGTAAGCCTTGTTGTCGACGAGGTCATTCCAGCCAATATCGGCATACAGGTCTTCACGCTTAATGCGGTTGGGATAGTGCATCATCACAGTGAGCAGTGGCGGTCTCACGACGGCCTCCTTTTGATCGGGCACGGATATATCTTGGCCAGGGCAGCCACGACGAGCGGCGCAGCGCCTTTCTTCAACTGCTCCGCTGGCAGTGACTTCATTTGCTCAGCGGCCAGGTAGTTGAGCTCATGTCCAACGTGCTGGCCTGCTGGGCACCAAAGCAGGCCGGCCGTGCCATCCATGACGCCATCCATATAGCCCATCGCGCGCTCACGGCGCATTGAAGCGGCACCGTTGTCAGGCGCGGCCAACATGTCCCGAACGAACTTTTCGCCGGTTAAGGTTGGGATATAGGGTGCCGCGGGCACCTCGACCGGCAGCATGGCCACCAATAGGGCCACCGCGTATGTCGCCGTCTGCTGTTTTCGAGCCATCTTGTCCTCCCAATTCGGAGAGGCCATCGTGACCGATGCGCTGCCTGGGAGAATTGGTTGGCGTCAACATCAGCGCGAGCGCGCAGGAGCCGCTTGATCGAGTCAGTCTCGGTCGGCGCCAGCAGGCTGTCGATCTTTGTCTCGGGACAAATGAACGGCCTGCGCTCCACTGGCCGCGTCATCGCACGGTTGATCACGGCGCGCGACGCACAGCGCCGACAAGCATCTGCTCCGCATCGGCCAGCCCGATCTTCCGTAGCAGGATGAGGGCGAGGTCCGCGCCTACGTCGCAGGTAGCGTGATGAGGCAAACGTCACAGACCTGACCAGCTTAGTTGATGCTCCGCTGCTCCGAGGGCGGTTTTGTAGTGCAGGCCACCCACGCTAAGCAATTGACCCGCAACGGAAAATCAGCAAAGCATAGATAGATTCATAGCCTATCGGAGGCAAACTCACTCCCCACTTGTCAGCAGCGGTTGTAAACTGATACAGGCAGCGATTGAAAACTGATACACCATTTTGAGAAGATGGCCGCTTTGCGGAGCGGCCTTGAAACCCAAAGAGGTGTACGTGGAAATCCAACTACTGAAGAAGCATGGGTTAAGCCTTCGGCAGATCGCCGCCGAGGTAGGCTGTGCAGTGAACACGGTGCGCCGGCACCTGGCCCTGGAGGCCGTGCCGAAGTACGAACGCAAAGTCAAACGCCAGACGAAGCTGGCGCAGTTCGAGCAGTACCTGAGGGATCGGCAGCAAGCTGCTCAGCCCGACGTGATTCCAGCCACCGTGCTGTACCGCGAGATTGCCGCGCGCGGCTACGAGGGCGGCATGAGCCAGTTGAGGGCCTTCGTGCGCACCTTGCGCCCGGCGCCTCCCGCCGATCCGGTGGTGCGTTTCGAGACGGCGATGGGTGAGCAGCTGCAGGTGGACTGGGTCGAATTTCGTAAAGGCAGCGCGCCATTGCACGCGTTCTGCGCGACGCTCGGCTTTAGCCGGGCCAGCTACGTGGAGTTCGTCAACAACATGAAGGTGGATACCCTGATCGCCTGCCACGAGCGCGCCTTTGCAGCGTTCGGCGGCGTGACGCGGCGGGTCCTGTACGACAATATGAAGACGGTGGTACTGGAGCGCGATGCGTACGGTGAGGGCGAGCACCGCTTCCACGCCGGCTTCCTGGACTATGCCAGGCATAGCGGCTTCGTGATCAAGCTGTGCCAGCCGTACCGGGCCAAGACCAAGGGTAAGGTCGAGCGGTTCAACGGCTACCTGCGCCGATCGTTCTATGTGCCGCTGGCGAGCCGGCTGGCACAGAGCGGCCAGAAGCTCGACGTCGTGACGGCCAACGTCGAGGTGGCCCACTGGCTGCGCGAAGTGGCCAATGCGCGCATCCACGGCACGACCGGAGAACCGCCAGCCGAAGCCTTGAAGCGGGAAGTGGAGCACCTGCAAGCGCTGCCGGCACCGTGGCGGGCGGACATCGCGGCAGCCAGGCCGCAGCCGGCTGCTGCAGCACCTGCGGCGCCGCGGCCGGCAGCAGTGGTGGAGCGGATCGCGCAACCTTCTCCGGTACAGCATCCGTTGCAGGTGTATGACGCGCTGCTGGTGCGGGTATCGGAAGGGGTGGCGGCATGAACCTGCAGCATGAGCGTATCGCGGCGTTGTGCGAGAGCCTGAACCTGCCGTTCGTGGCACAGGGCTACGGCGCCGCAACCCAGAAAGCAGCGAAACAGGAGATGGCCTACAGCGACTTCCTGGAGGGGCTGCTGAGGGAGGAAGCAGCTGGGCGCAACGTGCGCAAGCAAAACACGATGACCCGTCTGGCAGGATTCCCCGTGGTGAAGACGCTGGACGAATTTAACTATGACTTCGCCAAAGGCGTAAAGCGCAGCCAAGTCGAGGAGCTGGCCGGCCTGGGATTCGTCGAGCGGCATGAGAACGTGGTACTGGTCGGGCCGAGCGGTGTAGGCAAAACGCACCTGGCGATGGCACTGGGTTACAAGGCCACGCAGGCCGGCATCAAGACGCGCTTCACGACGGCGGCCGACCTCATGCTGGCACTGACGACGGCGCATACGCAGAACAATTTGAAAGCGGTGATGCACCGCGCGATCAAGGCATATCGGCTCTTGATCATCGACGAGATAGGTTACTTGCCGATGAACCGGGAACAGGCCAACCTGTTCTTCCAGGTGATCGCGGCCTTGTATGAGCGCAGCAGCCTGATCGTGACCAGTAACCTGCCGTTCGGACAATGGGACACGACCTTTGCGCAGGATACGACGCTCACCGCGGCCCTGCTCGACCGGCTGCTGCACCATGCGCATATCGTGCCGATTGCAGGTGAGAGCTACCGGCTGAAGCACCAGCGACAGGCCGGGATGATGAGGGGGAGCGATGTTGCAGAAATGGGCTGAACACGGACGGTGTTCGGCGACGGCGGTGTATCAGTTTTAAATCGCTGGGACGACGAAATCTGTATCAGTTTTCAATCGCCGTTGACACCACTAGAATTGAGAAACAGTCGGCTGTCACGGGCGGCCAATTTTCTGTCCGCGCAACGCACGCCTAATATTTTCCTTGGGAAATTGTTAATGACTGACTTTGAGAGTTGTCAATTTGTATTTGAACAGACCCGTCCATGGTAAGGTGGCAAGCACAAGCCCATCCGCCTAAACATACTTCATCCTGACGATGCTCCACTGCGTGAGCCGTTCGCGCCCATAGACACATGAATCTATTCCCGAGAAAATCGCGACTCACGATCGGTGATAATTCATTTTCTGCGCCAAATTTGCCGATCGCCGCCGCCAACCAGTCGATCAAGCTGCTGCTCGTGGACGACGAGCCGCGCATGCTCTCCTCGCTGCACGAGCTGCTCCGCCAGCGACATTTCGACGTCGACACGGCAAGCTCCGGCGCCGAAGCGCTGGCATCCCTGTCCAGCACGCGGTACGACCTGGTCCTGCTCGATCTCAGCCTGAAAGACATGGATGGCCACCATGTCATGGACTTCATCAACCATCACTGCATCGAAACTGAGGTCATCGTCATCAGTGGGAATGTCCAGATCGACGCCGCGATCGGGGCAATGCGGCGCGGCGCCCACGATTTCCTGCGCAAGCCATTCAGCCAGCAGGACTTGTTCAAATCCATCGATCACGTCCTGACCCTGCGCCGGCTTCGGCAAACCAACCGCGACATGGCGCATCGACTGGAAATGTCCGAGCGCACTTACCGCTACATTGTCGATACGTCGCCGGATCTCATCTACATGGTCGAACCGGATGGACGGTTTACCTTCGTGAACGACCGGGCCTGTCAAATGCTGGGCTACGATCGCCGCGAACTGATTGGCCAGCATTATTCGGTGCTGGTGCACGAGGAAGATTTCGCCAGGGCGCGTTATGCCTTCAACGAGCGGCGCTCCGGCGACCGGGCGTCGCGTGACGTCGAGCTGCGCATGACGTGCCGGTCCAATGCCAGCCCGGCGCAAAACGTCGACGCATCGATCACCGTATCGCTCAATGCGGTCGGCATGCACCTGGACCATGCGGAACCGGGCGGGGCGAAATACATCGGCACCTACGGGATCGCCCGCGATATCACGGCGCGCAAGCAGGCGGAAGCCATCATCCTTCACCAGGCCTACCATGACGTCCTGACCAATCTCCCAAACCGCCTGCTATTCAAGGACCGGCTTGGCCAGGCGATCCTGCAGTCCCGGCGCAACCGGACCGAGTTGGCGACCATGTTCATCGATCTCGATCGGTTCAAGGTCGTCAACGACACGCTCGGTCACGACAAGGGGGATGAATTGCTGTTGCAGGTGACGGCGCGTCTCAAAGGCTGCCTGCGCAAGGGCGACACGCTCGCGCGCCAGGGTGGCGATGAATTCACCGCCGTTCTTCCCGACCTGCATACCCGTGACGACGCGCGCGTGGTCGCCGACAAATTCCTGGAATGCCTGAATATGCCGTTCGACCTGGACGGAAAGGCGGTGACGATCTCCGCATCGATCGGCATCGCGGTCTTTCCCCACGATGGTGAAACGATCGACGAACTGATGCGCCATGCGGACGTCGCGATGTACCACATCAAAGGGCAAGGAAAGAACGGCCAGGCGTTTTATGCTCACACGATGGAGCAGGGCGGCAGACCGTAGTCAGGGCTCGTCGGGAATCGAAACGATCAGGTCGGTGACCCCGATATCCACGCCCGACTGCGTCAACAGCGTGCTGACCTGACCGCGGTGATGCGTTTGATGGTTGAAGAAATGCAGCAGCAGGCTCCCGAATTTCTTCCGGAACGCTCCACGTGCACTTTTGTACGTGACCGGCTGCGCCAGGTCATCGTCGGAACACTCCGCCGCCAGCGCCTCGATGATCGCATCGAGCCGCGCGCGATGTTCGCGCAGCACCTCGAGATCGTCGCTGTAGATATGCGTCAGTCCGGTGGGCGTTGCGATATCCCGCATCGGCGCCAGCGCGAAGAACGTTGTCGGATGCCCCTGGTAACGTTGCAGCCAGATGGTGTCTCCGGCGACGATGTGATTCAGCGTGCCGAGGATCGAGCCAAAAAAGGCGCCTCGGTGGGCATTCAGCGCGTCCGCAGGCAAGGTCGCCGCAGCGGAATACACCTTGGCATTCATGGACGCGTTATAGGACGCTAGTAGAACGATATCTTCCCGTGTCGGCATGCTGGCCCCTTCATCGCTGGTCATTATTGCCGATCGATGCGGGACATCGACCGACTGTTGTTTTTTGGTAGCCCTACTATTAGTCCGCCGAGCTGTGCAATTCGTCTGCGGGCCCGGTCACCATCTCCGTTCTTGCGCTGCATATGTAACCTTTAGCCCCCGTCCTTCACGAATCGATTTTCCGGTCACAGCCTTGATTACCGGGTGTTCCTGCGAAATCTCCGCGGAGCGCATGCCTGACACATCAATGGAAATTGTAAAAACATTCCCCATAAGAAAATATTGTTATCTATAGAATATTGAATTTCCTCAATCATGATTCTGATAGAATAATCTCAGTGCAATAATTCGTGATAGTTATCAATTATTCACGCGTCGAAATGGCGTGGAAGATATTGTCCCGCTCACGTTCAGACCGGCCCAGAAAACGCCGGCGCTTTCTCACCGCCATCCACCATTTTCTGGAGTCCGCGCCATGCGCATCAAACCATTCCTGCTGACCCTGCTGGCCGCCTCGGTACTGAGCACCAATGCCGCTCATGCGAACCTCATCAAGAACGGCAACTTCGAAGAGACCACCAACGGCGGCAACAAGCAGCTCGCCGGCGGCACGTCCACGACGCGCACCGACCGTACTACCTTGGCGTACTGGGAAAGTGGCTATGGCAAGGATGGCCGCTACAACTTCGTCCTGAATGGCGATATCGCCAACACCGACAAGTCCGCGATCTGGTTGAAAGACAAATACCGCACGACTGGTCTGAGCAATGGTTACAGCGCCTCTCCAACCGGCGGCAATTTCTTCGCCTCGGACTGGATGTATTTCCCGGGTCCGCTCAAGCAGCAGGTCAACGGCCTGACGATCGGCGACACCTATACGCTGACCTTCGATTTCGCGCTGGCCCAGCAGGTCATCGAGAGGGGCCCGAACAACAACAATTACTGGGAAGTCGATTTCGGCGGCGTCAAGCAACAGTCCGAACTGCTGAGCATCGTCGACAGCGGCTTCAGCGGCTGGAAGACCGCCACCATGACCTTCACCGCCACCAGCGCCAGCGAATGGCTGAGCTTCCTGGTGCACGGCAGCGGCGCCGGCGCGCCGCCGTTCATGCTGCTGGATAACGTCGCCCTGAATGCCGAAGTGCCGGAACCGGCAACCCTGGGCATGCTGCTGGGCGGCCTCGGCCTGATTGGCTTCACAGCCCGCCGCCGCAGCCGTAGCGGCGGCCAGGCCTGATACGCCGATCCACCGGCTGCAGTCCTCTGCAGCCGGGCGCCGCCGGTCCGGCGACAACCTCCGCATCGCGACACCGTTTCCACCATGAACGTCACCTTCGCCGAATTCGCCATGACCGCGCTGCGGCTGTGCATCTGGCTCGTGCTGCTGACGGCGCTGTTCGTCCCGCTCGAGCGCTGGTTCGGCGTGCGCCACGAGCAGCCGAATCCCGAGCTGCGCCACAATCTGGCCTATTACTTCATCAGCAGCCTGGTGCCGGTCGTGGTGCTCTCGGTGCCGATGGCGCTGCTGGCCTCCGCTGCTCATTACCTGGTGCCGGCCGCGCTCAAGACGGCCGTGGCCGACCTGCCGCAGGCGCTGCGCATCGGCCTGGCCTTCGTGATCGCCGAAACGGGTTTTTATTGGGGGCACCGCCTCAGCCACGAAATTCCCTGGCTATGGCGCTTCCACGCGCTGCATCACAGCACCGAGCGCATGCACTTCCTGGCCAATACGCGCAGCCATCCGGTCGACATGGTGATCACCCGGCTGTTCGGCCTGGTGCCCTTGTACGTCATCGGCCTGGCCAGCCCGGGCATGGCCGGCAGCGGCACGCCGGCGCTCTTGATCGCGCTCGGCATCGTGTGGGGTTTCTTCATCCACGCCAATCTGCGCTGGCGTTTCGGGCCGCTGGAATGGCTGGTGACGACGCCGGCCTTCCACCACTGGCACCACAGCCGCCACGACCACATCAACCGTAACTACGCGTCGACCTTGCCATTCCTGGACCGCGTGTTCGGCAGCCACTACCTGCCGAAGAGTTGGCCGGCCGAGGTCGGGACCGACACGCCGTGCCCGCCCACGCTGGGCGGCCAGCTGCTCGAGCCGATGCTGCCGGCGCGCAAGGCGGCGCCGGTCGCCGATTGAGCGCTACGCCGGCCGCTTGCCGGCGCGTTCCGCGGCCAGCTTGACCAGCAGCGCCAGCGTGGCCACGATCCCCGCCAGCGCCACGACGCCGAAGATCCCCTCGATCCCGAAGCGCAGCCGCGCCAGTTCCGCCACCAGGAACGAGCCCGCGATCCCGCCCAGCCGCCCGATGCCCATCATCCAGGCCACGCCGGTCGCGCGGCCGCGGGTCGGATAGAAGGCTGCCGCCAGCGCCGGCAGCGACGCCTGCGCGGTGTTCATCGCCAGCCCGGCCCCCAGCACCACCGCCATCAGCAGCGCAAGATCGTGGGCGCTCTGGCCGATGGCGAAGATGGTGGCGGCGGTCAGCGCGAAGCAGGCCGCGATCACGGCGTTGGCGTTGTAGCGGTCCATCAGCCAGCCGGCCAGCACCGCGCCCACGCCGCCCAGCGGGAACAGGGCCGAGACCAGGGTCGCGTCCTTGGCCGACAGGCCGGCGTCGCGCAGCAGCAGCGGCATCCAGTTGATCAGCGCGTAGAAGATCACCAGCCCCATGAAATAGGTCAGCCACAGCATCAGGGTGCCGACCACGTAGGGCCGCGACAGGATCACTTGCATGCCGCCGCCGGCTTGGTCCGCCGGGGCGGCCTCGCGCGTCACGAAGGCGTGGGCAGCGTCGGCGCTTGGCGAGACGTGGCGCAGGATGGCGCGGATGCGTTCGTGGCCGGCGCCGCGCCCGACCAGGAAGCGCACCGATTCCGGCAGCAGCAGGATGATCAACAGGCCCGCCAGCAGCGGCGCCAGGCCGCCCAGCAGCAGCACGCTGCGCCAGCCCCACAACGGAATCATCCAGGCCGCGAGAAAGCCGCCCAGCGCGGCGCCGAGCGGGAAGCCGCAGAACATCGCATTGGTGAGCAGGGCGCGCTTGCGGTCGGGGCAGAATTCGCTCATCAGGGTCACGGCGTTCGGCATCGCCGCGCCCAGTCCCAGGCCGGTGATGAAGCGCAGGATGGCCAGCTCGGTGACGCCGCTCGCGAACGCCGACCAGGCGCAGGCGGCGCCGAACAGCAGCACCGACAGCGCCAGCACCAGCTTGCGCCCGACCCGGTCCGACAGCGGGCCGGCCGCCATGGCGCCGGCGGCCAGGCCGAACAGCGCGGCGCTGAGCACCGGCGCCAGGGCGGGGCGCGTCACGCCCCAGTCCTGCACCAGCGAAGGGGCGATGAAGCCGATCGCCGCGGTGTCGAAGCCATCGAGCAGCACGATCACGAAGCACAGGCCGAAGATCAGCCATTGATAGGGCGAGAAGCGGTGTTCGTTCAGGAAGTCCTGGACGTTGACGGCGCCGTCGGCGCGGTCGTGGTGCTGCATGGTGGTTCTCCGTTATTGTTATCGCCGGGTGCATGCGGCCAGGCCGGACTCTACACCGAATCGGTCGGCAAGGCGACGGTTCGCGGCGCTGCGCCAGACTGTTCGCATTCCACCCGCCGCACCTGTCGAGCGCGATGGCCGGCGCCCTGGCGCCGGCAGTTCTCCCCCGATGCCGACACGATCGCGTACAATGCCCCTTCCTTAACTACAAAACTCTCCAATGGAATGGCTACTTGACCCGAATATATGGGTCGGCTTGCTCACCCTCGTCGTGCTCGAGATCGTCCTGGGCATCGACAACCTGATCTTCATCGCCATCCTGGCGGACAAACTTCCCCCGCATCAGCGCGACAAGGCACGACTCCTCGGCCTGTCCCTCGCCATGATCATGCGCCTTGGCCTCCTCACGATGATCTCGTGGCTGGTCACGCTCACCGCACCCTTGTTCTCCGTCGGCACCCTGTCGTTCTCGGGGCGCGACCTGATCCTGCTGATCGGCGGCATCTTCCTGCTCGCCAAGGCGACCATCGAACTGCACGAGCGCGTCGAAGGCAAATCGCATGTCCAGAGCGGCAAGCGCGAATACGCGAGCTTCGCCGCCGTGGTGGCGCAGATCATCGTGCTCGACGCCGTGTTCTCGCTCGACGCCGTGATCACCGCGGTCGGCATGGTCGAACAGCTCGGCGTCATGATGGCCGCCGTGATCATCTCGATGGGCGTCATGCTGTTCGCATCGAAGCCGCTGACGCGCTTCGTCAACGCCCATCCGACCGTCGTCGTGCTGTGCCTGTCCTTCCTGCTGATGATCGGCCTCTCCCTGATCGCCGAAGGCCTGGGCTTCCACATCCCGAAGGGCTACCTGTACGCCGCGATCGGCTTCTCGGTGGTGATCGAGTTCTTCAACCAGCTGGCGCGCCGCAACTTCATCAAGCAAGAGGCGCACATTCCGCTGCGCGACCGCACCGCCGACGCCGTGCTGCGCCTGCTGGGCAGCAAGCGCGGCGCCGACCACCACGACGAGCCGGAAGCCGAGGTGCAGGCCGCCGAGGAACCGGCGTTCGAGGCCGAGGAGCGCAATATGGTCAGCGGCGTGTTGAGCCTGTCGCAGCGCTCGGTGCGCTCGATCATGACCAACCGCTCGGAGATCTCGTGGATCAATATCGAGGATGACGCCGACACCATCCGCGCCCAGTTGCTGGCCACGCCGCACGGCTTCTTCCCGGTGTGCCGAGGCCAGCTCGACGAAGTGATCGGCGTGGCGCGCGCCAAGGACCTGATCGCCGACCTGACCCAGTCGGGCGCGATCGACCAGGCCCATATCCGCGCGCCGATCATCATGCCCGACGCCAGTGGCGTGCTGAAGGTGATGGACCGCCTCAAGCGCTCGCATGGCCAGCTGGTGATCATCGCCGACGAATACGGCACCCTGCAGGGCCTGGTGACGCCGATCGACATCCTGGAAGCGATCGCCGGCGAATTCCCCGACGAGGACGAGCAGCCGGTGGTGCAGGAGCTCGGACCGGGCCGCTGGCGCGTCGACGGCACCGCCGACCTGCACTACCTGGAGCAGGTGCTCGAGGTGGACGCCCTGGTGGGCGACACCGACGACTACACCTCGCTGGCGGGCCTGATGCTGGAACGCTTCGGCACCCTGCCGAAGGTGGGCGACGCGGTCGAGATCGAAGGCTTCCGATTCGAGGTGGCGCAGGTGCTGGAGCGCCGCATCGCGACCGTGATCGTGAGCCGGCTCGACGACGGGTACGCCCAGCCGCTCGACAAGGGCTGATCGAACGGTAATATCGTGGGGTGGACGGATTTTCCGTCCACGCGTTCAACCTGACTGGAGGGAGAGATGAAACAGCTGGAACGCGGCGAGCGCCTGCCCCTGGCGCAATCGGCTCCCGACGGCGTCCTGCAGGCCGGCCTGTCGGCCCAGGGCTTGGCGCTGGACTTTGCCTGCTTCGCGCTCGACGCCGGCGGCAAGCTGGCCGACGAGCGCTACATGACCTTCTTCAACCAGCCGGCGACACCCTGCGGCGGCGTGGCGCAAGCCAGCGTTGGCGCCGATAGCCGAGGTTTCAGCTTCAGGCTCGCCAGCCTGCCGGCCTGGGTCGAACGGCTCAGCATCGTGGCCAGCACCGACGGCGGCGCGCTCATGGCGCAGTTGCAGGCAGGTAGCCTGCGCCTCGCCGGTCCGCAGGGTGAATTCGCGCGCTTCGACTTCAGTGGCCGCGATTTCGTCGGCGAGAAGGCGGTCATGCTGGGCGAGCTGTATCGCAAGGACGGCGGCTGGCGCTTCATGGCGGTCGGCCAGGGCTTCAATGGCGGCTTGGACGCCCTGGTGCGGCATTTCGGCGGCGCGGTGGCCGATGAAACGCCGCCGCCTGCGCCACCGGCGCCCGCCCCGGCCCCGGCCTTACCGCGCGCCGCGGCGGTCGACCTGGAAAAGCGCGTCGCGCAAGCCGCGCCGCAGTTGGTCAACCTGGTCAAGTCGGCGGCGGTATCGCTCGAAAAGGCCGGCCTGGCGCAGCACCGGGCCAAGGTCTGCCTGGTGCTGGACATCTCGGGTTCGATGAGCACCTTGTACCGCAAGGGCCTGGTGCAGCAGTTCGCCGAGCGCATCCTGGCGCTGGGCTGCCGCTTCGACGACGACGGCGAAATCGACGTCTTCCTGTTCGGCCGCAACGTGCACCACGGCGCGCCGATGGGCCTCTCGAACTGGTCGAACTACATCAAGCGCATCATCGACAAGCATCCGCTCGAGGGCGACACCCGCTACGGCGCCGCGATCGAGGCCGTGCGCCGGCATTACTTTCCGGATGACGGGGGCGGCGAGCGCAAGGCCCCGGTCAAGGCCGAGGTGCCGGTGTACGTGATGTTCGTGACCGATGGCTCGACCTCGGACAAGCCGCTGACCGAGCGCCAGCTGCGCTGGGCCAGCCGCGAACCGATCTTCTGGCAGTTCATGGGCATCGGCAAGGGCCGCAAATCGAAAGCCAGGGCCCTGGCCAACTTCGCCGACTCGGACTTTCCGTTCCTGGAAAAGCTGGACGAACTCGATGGCCGCCTGATCGACAACGCCGACTTCTTCTCGGTGGCCTCGCCCGACGAGCATTCCGACGGCGCGCTGTACGACCTCCTGATGAACGAGTACCCGCAATGGGTGAAGGAGGCGCGCCAGCGCGGCCTCATCGTGTAGTGGTGGAAGCGAAGAAGGGTAAAGACAGGGATAAATACCTCTCTTCTCATCGATTTGAACCCATCCGGCACCCGTTATTCTCTCTGCAATATCAGGACGTCCTAGCCCTGATCAACACAACAACAGGGAGAAATGCCGTGTTCGAAGGATTCATCCAGCTCAGTCCCATGGGCGTCGCGCTGGCCATGGCGGGGTCGTACATCATGACCGTCTTCGCCAGCGAGCTGTATCTGCACCGTTCGCGCAGCCACCGCGCCGTGACCTTCCATCCGATCCTGTGCCAGGCGTTTCGCATGTGGATCTGGCTGACGACTTACGGCGTCACCGCCAAGACCTGGGTCGCGGTGCACCGCAAGCATCACGCCAAGTGCGATACCGAGGAAGATCCGCACAGCCCGCGCATCCACGGCCTGTGGACCATCCTGGGCAAGGGCACCCTCCTGTACCGCAAGGCGGCGCGCGACGCCGACCTGGTGAAAGCCTATGGCGTCGGCATCAAGGAAGACTGGATGGACGAGCATCTGTATACCAGGCACCGCTTCCGTGGCGCGCTGTTTTTCCTGGCGGTCGAACTGCTGGTGTTCGGCCCTGTGAACGGCTTCCTGATCTGGCTGTTCCAGCTGTCGATCCTGCCGTTCTGGGCGTCGGGCTTCATCAACGGCATCTTCCACGTGGTGGGCTATCGCAATTTCGAGACCAAGGAAGATTCGCGCAACTTCTTCCCGATCGGGATCATCTTCGGCGGCGCCGAGCTGCACAACAACCACCACGCCAACCCGGCTTCGGCCAAGCTGTCGATGAAGTGGTGGGAATTCGACTCGGGCTACCTGGTGCTGCGCGTGCTGGCCTTCCTGCGCCTGGCGAAGATCAACCATGTCGACCGCCTGCCGGCCGGCGCCGACGGTCCCCGACAGCCGCGCATGCGCCGCCACGCCGCCGGCGCCGCCGGCCAGTAAGCCTTATCCAGACCTAGCCGGCCAACTCCCCGCGAGGCGCGCCCACGATCGTTTCGTGGCGCGCCTCGCGCAGTTTCCGCCCCAGCCGCCGCCAGCCGATCACCACCCCCGTCACGCTGAGCAGGGTCCCGCCCAGGCTCAGCGCGATCAGCACCAGGTCCCACAGCGGACGCCGCTCGAGCAACGGCAGCCAATCCCAGGAATGCAGCATCGCGAACAGCCAGCGGCTGGTGCGCTTGCCGCGGTCCAGGCGGCCGAGCACGGCGCCGGTGTGCGGGTCGAGATGGACCCAGGTGGCATGCGGATCGTCGAACACGATGCGCAGGATCGGCAGCGGCTTCATGGCCCCGCCCATCATCGTGTGCGCATCGCGCGCATAGTAATAGAAGTCGTAGTCGCGCAATTGCTCGACCCGCGCCACCGGCGCCGGCAGCAGGCCGGTCGCGGCGGCGCGCAGCGCGGCCGCATCGATGACGACCGGCTGCCCGTCACGGCTGCCGATCACCCGGGGCGCGCCGCCGGCGGCCTGGGCCAGCACCCGGTTCTCGCCCAGCACGCGGGTCCAGCGCAGCTCGCGCACGGCGCCTGCGCCTGCCGCCAGCAGCGCCTGCGGCGCGGCGTCGGCGTCGCTCAGCACCAGCGCCGAACCCTGCAGCGCTTCCATGCGCAGCGGCGGCGCGCCGGTGTCGAAGATGCGCCACGGGTTCATCGACATCAGGCCGCTGAAGATCCAGGTGATCGTCACCAGCGCGAACAGCAGGCCGGTGACGTGGTGCCAGCGCATCATGGCGTGCGGATAGGGCGTGCGCGCGCCGCTGCGGTAGGGCTTGCGAAAGCGCCAGCGCAGGATGCCGACCACGGTCCCGCTGAGCGCCATCGCGATGCCCAGGATGGACAGCCAGTTGACGATGTCGGCCCAGTAAGGCTGGAAGGCATTGCCGCGCAAGGGATACAGCCAGTGGATCCAGGCGCCCGCATAGTTCCACAGCTGCTCGCTGCGGGTCGCGTCGCGCACCACTTCGCCGCTGCGGCTCGAGATGTAGAGCAGGGTGCGTTCGGCGTCGCCCAGCTGCACCTTGTGCAGCGGACGGTGCGGGTCGAGCGCGCGCGAGTGGGTGAACGCGTCTTCGTCGATCGTGCCCAGGTAGTCGCGTGCTATACCCGGCCCGGCGAAGGCCGTGGCGCTGGCCATGGCGTGCGCCTCGTCCACCGCCCGCAGGCGCTGGCCGCTCAGTGCGTCGATCACCACCGCGCCGCTGCCCTTGGGCGGGCCCTCGTGGCCGGCCGGCGTCGCGACGTAGACTGGACGCCCGCCGCTGGACGCGGCCAGGCGCAGCTCGTCCAGCGGCCCGGTCACGCCGGCCGCCGCCAGCGCCCGCGCCGGCGCCAGCAGGCGCGCGTCCGCTTGCAGCGGCGGCAGGCGCTGCAGGCGCTCTTCTTCGGTCAGCTTGGGATAGCCGACGTACATCATGACCATGCCCGAGGCGAACCACATCGCGAACAGCAGGCAGATGCCGATGCCGAGCCAGCGGTGGACCAGGAACAGCCAGCGTTTCAATCGTGCGCCCATCGTGCCCTCGCGTCAGAAGGCCATGCGCAGCGCCACGTCGGCCGTGCGCGGGGCGCCGAGATAGGCCATCGTGCCGGTGACGTTGGCCGCATACAGCCGGTCGGTGAGGTTGCGCACGCGCGCTTCCAGCGACAGCCTGCGGTCGATGCGCCAGCTCAGGCCCAGGTCGACGAAGGTATACGACGGCCAGTACAGGGTGTTGGCCGCATCGGCATACACCTTGCCGACCCGGCGCGCGCCGAGGTGGGCCTGCAGCGCCGGGGTGACGGCATACGACAGCCACAGGTTGGCCACCGTCTTCGGCGTATTGGTCGGCGTCTTCCCGGCCAGCGAAACGCCGCCCTGGCGGTAAGTCTCGTACTCGGCATCGGCATAGGTGAAGTTGCCCTGCACGGACAGGCGCCTGGTCGGCTGCAGCCCCAGCGCCAGTTCGACGCCCTGCGAGGACTGTTCGCCGACCAGGATCGTCAGGTTGCTGTTGACCGGATCCTGGGTCGCGATATTCTTGCGCGTGATGTGATAGGCGGCCAGGGTCGCCGTGCCTTTGCCTTGCCAGAAATCCAGCTTGGCGCCGGCCTCCGCCTGGCGGCCGGTGGTCAGTTCACTGTTGTTCCGCACGTCGGCGAACGAGGCGGTGGACAGCACGCCCGAGGGCGGATCGGCAGCCGTCGCGTACTGGGCATAGACGTTCATGCCGGGCGTGACGTCCCACACCAGGCCCAGGCGTCCGGTGGTCGGATTGTAGTTGCGCGAGAAGCTGGCCGGCGCCGCCGGCGTGATCTCGCGCCGGTTGACCAGGTCGAGTTCGATGCGCTCGTGGCGCAGGGCGGTGACCAGATTGAGGTTCGGGACCAGCTCGGTGCGGTTCTCGACATACAGCGCCGTGGTCCTGACCTCATTGTCGCGGTCGGGGCGGTAGAGCGGCGTCATGTTCGGCACGTCGAAGAAGCGCTCGGTGACGAAGTCGTACGGGTCGACGCTGCTCACCGTGGCCGATTGGCTGTTCGGATAGCGGGTCTGGCGGTTGATGCCGAAGTCCAGCCCGAACGCCCAGTCGCTGCGGCGTTCGCCGATGCGGCCGCGGTAGACGCCGTCGATGCGGTCGCCCACCAGGGTCTGGTCGTGGCGCTGGAGCAGGGCGGCCGAGCGGATGACCTGCGTGTTCGATGGATCGAAGCGGTAGTTCTCGACGTTGCGGTAGTCGCGCAGCGCGTCATAGACGTAGAAGGTGTTGGTCAGCTGCAGGGCGTCGCTGACCTTCCAGGCGCCGATCGAGCGCAGCCACTGCACGCGCTGGTCGTAGACGCCATCGGCGCTGTTGTAGTTCTTGAAGCGGGTGGCCTCGTCGATGCGCAGCTTGCCGGCGACGGGATTCAGCAGCGGCGTGCCCCAGTAAGGCCGGTCGACGTCTTCCTGCTGGAATTCATAGGCCAGCGTATGCGTGAAGCCGCGTCCGAAGTCGGAACGCAGCGACGCCGCCAGCTGGGTCGCGCGGCGCTCGACGCCGTCGACCCAGCTGCCGCCGTCGCGGTGATTGACGTCGATGCGCGCGTAGTGACCGTCGCCGACGCGGCGGTTCAGGCCGACCGAGGCTTCCTTCAGCGCGTCGGCGCCCAGGCGCAGCCGGCCTTCGGCGAACTCGCGCGTCTCGGCCAGCTTGGTGATGGTGTTGATCGTGCCGCCGACGGCGCCGGAACCGAACAGGAAGCTCGACGGCCCGCCAATGGCTTCGACGCGGTCGACGATCCAGCTGTCGACCGGTCGCGCGGCGATCGAATACTGCACGTTGATGCCGTTGAACAGCTGGCTGACCGAGCCGCTGCCGAAGCCGCGGTAGCTGACCCCGATATTGCCGGGAGCATCGTGGGCGGTGACGCCGGGGATGGCGCGCAGGATCTCCTGCGTGTCCTGGGCGCCGCGCACCTCGATCAGGGCGCGGTCGACCACGGTGACGCTGGCCGGCGTCTCGCGCGGGCTCAGGCCCAGGCGGCTGGCGGTTTCGCTCGGGGCGTCGAGGTTCAGTAATCCGTTGGCGTGCGGCGCTTCGGCCGTGACCTCGACGGTGGGAATGGTCGTGGTCTGGGCCTGGACATTCAAGGTGGCCAGGGCGCAGCCGAGGGCGAGCGCCAGCCTGCGCGGCCGGAGGCGATAGCGAGTCTTCATTGCAAATCCTGTGCGCGCGACGCAGCGTCTCGCGGCGTCACGCATGGTGGGTGACGCATCGGCTGCGTCACCCGAATGGTGGTGAGGGGCGGATCAGGAAAGCGAAGACGGCGGCCCGCGCGATTGCGAGGGCGTCCAGGCGTGCTGCGGACGCGGCGAGCGGTAGAACAGGGGCGGGTAGGGATCGCGCTCGTTGTCGAGCGCGAGCACCGACGGGACCGGCGCCGGCGGCGCCAGTGGCGCGTGGTGGTGCGAGCAGCACAGTTCGCAGTGCGACATGTCCGGCACCGCCGGCGTGTCGGTCTGCGCCGCATCGTCGATCACCGTCACATGGCGGGTGCCGCTGGCGCTGCAGATCTCGGTGATCCAGGCCGCTGCCGGCTGCTGGGTGGCGTGGGCCACGGCATGGGAAACTGCAGGCACGAACAGGCCGAACAGGAACGTCAGGAGGACGGTCAAGCCATACAGCGTTCGGGTTGTTCGGAGCCTGTGCATGTGAAAATTATAGTCCTGCTGGCGCGGCGGCGCGCACGGGTGGGCAATTTGTCCAGCAGGACCGATCCTGCTACCATAGACCGTCATTTCCAAGGAGCGCGCACGTGTAATACCTCATCGATGCCATTTTTCCGGTCTTCCCAGCATGGCTGCGGAAGCGTTCAGGCATCCCTGGAGTCGTACATATGACGCATCCCATTCTAGCGCTCGACGGCGCGTCCCTGCATCTGCCCGACGGCAGCGTCCTGTTTTCAAACCTGCATCACCAGTTCGACCTGCGCCGCACCGGCCTGGTGGGACGCAACGGCGTGGGCAAGTCGATGCTCGCGCGCCTGCTGGCCGGCGAACTGGCGCCCAGCGCCGGCCGCTGCCTGCGTGCGGGCCGCATTGCCTATCTGTCGCAGCAGGCGGGCGGCGGCCGGGCGGCGTCGGTGGCTGAACTGGCCGGCATCGGCGCGATCACGACGGCCCTGGCGCGCATCGAGGCCGGCAGCGCCGACCCGCACGATTTCGATGCGGTGGGCGAGCACTGGGATATCGCCGCCCGCCTGCGCCAGGCCTGCCAGGCGCATGGCCTGCCGCACGTCGACCTCGACACGCCGCTGGCCGCGCTCAGCGGCGGCGAGGCGATGCGGGTGGCGCTGATCGGCGCCACCCTGTTCGATCCCGACTTCCTGATCCTCGACGAGCCGAGCAACCACCTCGATGCAGCGGGCCGCGCGGCGCTGCAGCGCCAGTTGCAGGCCTGGTCCAAAGGCCTGCTGGTGATCAGCCACGACCGCGAGCTGCTGGACGCGATGGACTGCATCGTCGAGCTGTCCAGCGAGGGCCTGCGCAGCTATGGCGGCAACTACGCGTTCTACGAAGAAGCGCGCTGCCACGAACAGGAAGCGGCGCAGTGCGCGCTCGATCATGCGCGCCAGGAATTGCGACGCGACGAAGCCGCGCGCCGCGCGCAGCGCGAACGCCAGGACCGGCGCCAGGCGCGCGGCCACCGCGACGCCCGGCAGGCCAACCAGGCCGCCATCCTGCTCGGCCGCGGCAAGGAGCGCAGCGAGGGCAGCGCCGGCCGCCTGCGCCAGCAGCACGGGGCCGCGCGCGCGGATCAGGCCGGGCGCGTGCGCGACGCCTTTCATCGGGTCGCCACCGACGCCGCCGTGCGCATCCACGCGGTTTCGGCTGACGGCGTGGGTCAGCGCCGCGTGGCACGGCTGGAAGAGGTCGTGCTGCCCTGGGTGGCCGCACCGCTGGACCGCATCAGCCTGCGCCTGACGGGGCGCCAGCGGGTGGGCCTGGTCGGCCCGAACGGCAGCGGCAAGTCGACCCTGCTCAAGGTGCTGGCGGGACGGCTCGACCCGGTCGCGGGCGAATGCAGCCTGCCGGCGCACGTCGCCTACCTGGACCAGCAGCTGGCCAGCCTCGATCCGCGGCGCCCGACCCTGGACCAGCTGCTGGACGTGAACCGCAGCGCCGGACAGGACATGCTGCGCACCTGGCTGGTCCAGCTGGGCCTTGACGCGCGCGCGATCGCCCGGCCGGCCGGCCTGCTGAGCGGCGGCGAGCGCCTGAAGGCGGCCCTGGCCTGCGTGCTGTATGCCGACACGCCGCCGGCGCTGCTGTTGCTGGACGAACCAAGCAACCACCTGGACCTGGCGTCGCTGGCGGCGCTGGAGACGATGCTGAACGGATACCAGGGCGCGCTGGTCGTGGTGTCGCACGACCGCGTGTTCCTGGAGCGCGTCAAGCTGACCCACCGCCTGGCCGCGCTGGACACCGGCTGGCGCCTGGAGGAATGCTGAATCGGCCGCGATTGCTATAATCGTGGGTTGGCAGACCACCCGAAGAACACCATGTTGCGCACCCTTGTGATTTCCCCGAACTGGATCGGCGACGCCGTGATGGCCCAGCCCTTGCTGCGCCGGCTCAAGGAGCTCGCGCCGGGGCGGCCGATCGACGTGCTGGCCCCGACCTGGGTGGCGCCGGTCTGGCGCGCAATGGCGCAAGTCGACACCGTGATCGAGTCGCCGTTCAAGCACGGCGCGCTGCAGTGGAAGGAGCGCAAGGCCTTCGCGAAGATGCTCAGGGCGCGCGGCTATGCCGACTCCTATGTGCTGCCGAATACCCTGAAATTCGCATTGATCCCCTGGCTGGCCGGAATCCCGAAGCGGGTCGGCTACAAGGGCGAGATGCGCTACGGCCTGGTCAACGTGATGCACCACGACGACAAGGCGGCGCCGCGCCCGATGGCCCAGTTCTACCAGGCGCTGGCCGACGCGCCGGTGCGAAACCTGCCGCGCCCGGAACGCTTGCCGGAGCCGGTCATGACGGTCGCCGCGGGCGAAGCCGAGGCCGCGATCGCGCGCCTGCAGCTGCCGGCCGGCGTGTATGTCGCCTTCGCGCCGGGCGCCGAATTCGGCCCGGCCAAGCGCTGGCCGTCGACCTACTTCGCCGAGCTGGCCCGGACCATCCTGGCCAATCGCCCGGATGCGCAGATCCTGCTGCTCGGCTCTCCCAAGGACCGCGCGGTGTGCGACGAGATCACGGCCATCGTGCCGCAGGCGCACAACCTGGCCGGCTCCACCTCGCTCAGCGAAGCGATCGCGCTGATCTCGCGCGCCGCCGCCGTGGTGACCAACGATTCGGGCCTGATGCACATCGGCGCCGCCCTGGGGCGGCCGGTGGTGGCGATCTATGGACCCACCGACCCGCGCCACACGCCGCCGCTGTCGCAGCTGGCGCAGATTTTGTGGCTGCACATCGAATGCTCGCCCTGCCAGCAGCGCGAATGCCCGCTGGGGCACCAGAACTGCATGAAGCAGATTCTTCCGGCCGACGTGTGGCAGCCCTTGCAACCCATGCTTGCCGGCGCCTGAGGGCGCGGGCTAATTTGAAGAGGACTATTATCATGATTCTGGTTACCGGCGCAGCAGGCTTCATCGGCGCGAACCTCGTGCACGCGCTGTCTCAGCGCGAGCCGTTCAGCGTCTTCGCCGTCGACAATATGTCGCGTCCCGAGAAGTTCCACAACATCGTCGACGCCGAGATCGCCGACTATGCCGACAAGGAAGACTTCCTGGTGCGCCTGAAGGCGGGCGAATTCGACAACAAGTTCACCGCCGTGCTGCACCAGGGGGCCTGCTCCAACACGATGGAGACCGACGGCCGCTACATGATGAAGAACAACTACGACTACACGGTCGCCCTGTTCGAATTCTGCCAGCGCCAGGGCATTCCCTTCATCTACGCCTCGTCGGCCGCCGTCTACGGCGCCGGCACGGTGTTCCGCGAGGAGCGCCCGCTCGAGCGTCCGCTCAACGTCTACGGCTACTCGAAATTCCTGTTCGACCAGTACCTGCGCCGCTACTGGCAGGCCAAGGGCCAGGACGCCGGCAGCCAGGTGGTCGGCCTGCGCTACTTCAACGTCTACGGTCCGCTCGAAGGGCACAAGGGCACGATGGCCTCGGTGCCGTTCCACCAGTACCACCAATTCCTCAAGGACGGCAAGGTCAGGCTGTTCGGCGCCAACGAAGGCTATGAGGCCGGCGCCCAGATGCGCGACTTCATCTACGTGGAAGACGTGGTCAAGGTCAACCTGTTCTTCCTCGATCACCCGGACAAGCGCGGCATCTTCAACCTCGGCACCGGCCGCGCCCAGCCGTTCAATGTTCTGGCCGTGGCCACCGTCAACGCGCTGGCCAATGAGGGCAAGCCGGCGCTGTCGCTGCAGCAGATCATCGACGGCGGCCTGCTGGAGTACCTGCCGTTCCCCGACAAGCTGAAGGGCAAGTACCAGAGCTTCACCCAGGCCGACATCTCGGCGCTGCGCGCGGCCGGCTACGACGAACCGTTCACCGACGTGGCGACCGGCGTGGCGAAGTACATGGACTGGCTGCGCGCCCAGCCGGCGCGCTGATTTTTACACCGCGTTTACACCGTCCGCCGGCCTTTATACCCGGTTTTTACGCCTGAATCGCTAACCTGCTCGTGTTCCATGCGCCGTCCTCGCGACGCCGCATGGCTTCAACCACAACCACGAGCAGGAACACATGAAAGCATCGATTCACGCGCTGGCCGCCACCCTGGCGTTCGCCGGCGCCGCCCACGCCCAGGTCACCGAACCCCTGGAGACCGCGCCGGCGGCATCTTCTTCCATCGCCTGGAACGTCGCCGTCACCTCCGACTACCGCTACCGCGCCATCTCGCAGACGCGCCTGCGTCCCGCGCTGCAGGGCGGCGTCGATTACGTCCACACCGACGGCTGGTATGCCGGCGTCTGGGCCTCGACCATCAAGTGGGTCGAAGACGCCGGCGGCGACGGTGAAGTCGAGATCGACGTCTATGGCGGCAAGCGCGGCGCATTGTCGCAGGGCCTGTCGTACGACGTCGGCGTGCTGCGCTATGTTTATCCCGACAACGGCCTGGGCCGGCTCCCGGGCTGGGTCAATGCCCACACCACCGAGGTCTATGCGCAGCTGGGCTATGGCCCGGCCTACGTCAAATACTCGCATGCCACCACCAACCTGTTCGGCTTCGTCGACAGCGAGAACAGCGGCTACCTCGACATCGGCGCCAACCTCGACGTCGGCCATGGCTTGACCCTGCAACTGCACGCCGGCCGCCAGGAAGTGAAGAACAACCCGGCATCCGACTACACCGACTGGAAGATCGGCGTGAGCCGCTCGTTCTCCCTTGCCACGGTGAGCCTCGCCTACCTCGGCACCAATGCCAGCAAGTCGGCGTACACCTCGCCGGTCAACGGAAAATTCACCGGCCGCGACGCCTTGCAACTGACCGTCAGCCGCACCTTCTGATAGAGAACGCCCATGGACCTCATCTACCTCGGCGCGCTCCTGATCTTCGTCCGCCTGACCTGCCTGCTGGTGGCCGGTTGCGCACAAGCGGGAGGCAAGCCATGAATCTGTCCTACGTGATCGGCGGCCTGGCCGCTGCCGCGCTGCTGGTCTACCTGCTGGTGGCCCTGTTCAAGCCGGAGGAATTGTGATGACCACCGAATTCATCGTCCTCCTGGCCGCCTTCCTGCTGGTGCTGCTCCTGCTCGCCTGGCCGCTGGGCCGCTTCATCGCCCGCGTCGCCGCGGACGGCAAGGTGCCCGGCCTGGGCTGGGCCGCCGGCATCGAAGGCGCGCTGTACCGCCTAGCCGGCCCGGCCGCATCAAGCGCCCAGGACTGGAAAGCCTACGCGCTGGCGCTGATCGCCTTCAACACCGTCGGCGCGGTCTTCGTCTACGCGCTGCAGCGCCTCCAGGCCTGGCTGCCGCTCAACCCCGAGGGCATGGCCAACGTCAGCCCGGACTCGAGCTTCAATACCGCCATCAGCTTCGTCGCCGACACCAACTGGCAGGGCTATAGCGGCGAGCAGACCATGAGCATCCTGACCCAGATGGTGGGCCTGGCCGGCCAGAACTTCTTCTCGGCCGCCACCGGCATCGCCGTCGTGTTCGCGCTGATCCGCGGCTTCGCCGCGCGATCGAGCGGTGCGATCGGCAACTTCTGGGTCGACCTGACCCGCTCGACCTTGTACGTGCTGCTGCCGCTGTCGCTGATGCTCGCGGTGTTCCTGGCCGGGCAGGGCGTGGTGCAGAGCCTGTCGGGGCACGCCGAGGCGCGCCTGCTCGAGCCGGTGACCTACATGGTCGATGCGACAGAAACGCGTGCGGACACCCAGGTCATCCCGATGGGCCCCGTCGCTTCGCAGGAAGCCATCAAGATGCTGGGCACGAATGGCGGCGGTTACTTCAACGCCAATTCCGCGCACCCGCTCGAGAACCCGAATGCGCTCACCAACTTCGCGCAGATGGTCGCCATCTTCCTGATCCCGGCCGCGCTGTGCTTCACCTTCGGCCACATGGTGGGCGATATCCGCCAGGGCTGGGCGGTGCTGGGGACGATGACGCTGCTGTTCGTCATCGCCGCCGTCGCCGCCTTCGCCGCCGAGCAGCAGGCCAATCCGCTCCTGACCCCGCTGGGCGTCGACCAGGTCGCGAGCAGCCTGCAGGCGGGCGGCAATATGGAAGGCAAGGAAACGCGCTTCGGCATCGCCGCGTCGAGCCTGTTCGCGGTGATGACCACGGCCGCATCGTGCGGCGCGGTCAACGCCATGCACGATTCCTTCATGCCGCTGGGCGGCATGGTCCCGATGGTGCTGATGCAGTTCGGCGAAGTGGTCTTCGGCGGCGTCGGCTCGGGCCTGTATGGCATGCTGGTGTTCGCGATCCTGGCGGTGTTCATCGCCGGCCTGATGATCGGCCGCACGCCGGAATACCTGGGCAAGAAGATCCAGGCCTACGAGATGAAGATGGCCGCGCTGGTCATCCTGGTCACGCCCTGCCTGGTCTTGCTGGGCACCGCGCTGGCGGTGACCTCGGCATCGGGCACCGCCGGCGTGGCCAATCCGGGCGCGCACGGCTTCTCCGAGATCCTGTACGCGCTCACGTCCGCCGCCAACAACAATGGCAGCGCCTTCGCCGGCCTGTCCGCCAACACGCCTTTCTATAACACCCTGCTGGGCGTGGCGATGTGGTTCGGCCGCTTCGCGGTGATCGTGCCGGTGCTGGCGATCGCCGGCTCGCTGGCCGGCCGCCAGCGCCTGCCCGCCACCCCCGGCACCCTGCCTACCCATGGCCCCATGTTCGTCGGCATGCTGGCCGCCGTCGTGGTGCTGGTCGGTGTCCTCAACTATGTCCCTGCGCTGGCGCTGGGACCGGTGGTCGAACACCTTCAGCTGTTTGGAGAATGATATGGAACAGATATCCCACAATCCCGTCCAGGCGCCACGCGGCTCCCTGAGCCTGTTCGATTCCACGCTCGTCTGGCCGGCGATGGTCGACGCGCTGCGCAAGCTCCATCCACGCACCCAGCTGCGCAGCCCGGTGATGTTCGTGGTCTACATCGGCAGCATCATCACGACCCTGCTCTGGTTCCAGGCGCTGGCAGGGCAGGGCGAGGCACAGGAGCAGGCACAGGCGGGCTTCATCCTGGCCACCGCCGTCTGGCTATGGTTCACGGTGCTGTTCGCGAACTTCGCCGAGGCGCTGGCCGAAGGCCGCAGCAAGGCCCAAGCCGCCTCGCTGCGCAGCCTGCGCCAGACCGTGACCGCCAAAAAACTGGCCAATCCCGCGCATGGCGCGCCGTGGCAGGCCTGCGCCTCGAGCGAGCTGCGCAAGGGGATGTTCTTCCTGGTCGAGGCGGGCGACGTGATTCCCGTGGACGGCGAAGTGGTCGACGGCGTCGCCTCGGTCGACGAGAGCGCCATCACCGGCGAATCGGCGCCCGTGATCCGCGAATCGGGCGGCGATTTCTGCGCCGTCACCGGCGGCACGCGCGTGCTGTCCGACTGGCTGGTGGTGCGCGTGTCGGCCAATCCGGGCGAGACCTTCCTCGACCGCATGATCGGCATGGTCGAAGGCGCGGCGCGCAAGAAGACGCCGAACGAGATCGCCCTGACGATCCTGCTGGTGGCCCTGACGATCGTGTTTTTGGTCGTGACCGTGACCCTGCTGCCGTTCTCGATCTTCGCCGTGCAGGCCCAGGGCAGCGGCCAGGCGGTGACCATCACCGCGCTGGTGGCGCTGCTGGTGTGCCTGATCCCGACCACCATCGGCGGCCTGCTGTCGGCCATCGGCGTGGCCGGCATGAGCCGCATGTTGCAGGCCAACGTGATCGCGACCTCGGGCCGTGCGGTGGAAGCGGCGGGCGACGTCGACGTGCTCCTGCTCGACAAGACCGGCACCATCACCTTTGGCAACCGCCAGGCCGCCGCCTTCCGGCCGGCGCCGGGCGTGACGGAGGAGGAACTGGCCGACGTGGCGCAACTGGCCTCGCTGGCGGACGAAACGCCGGAAGGGCGCAGCATCGTGGTGCTGGCCAAGAACCGTTTCAATATCCGCGAGCGTGCGATGGAAGCGATGGGCGCGGTGTTCGTGCCGTTCACCGCGCAGACCCGCATGAGCGGCGTCGACCTGGGGGAGCGCCATATCCGCAAAGGCGCCGCCTCGGCCATTCGTCGGCATATGGAGTCCATCGGCGCCGCCTGGCCCGGCGACGTCGAGCGCAGCGTCGACGAAGCCTCGCGCCGCGGCAGCACGCCGCTGGTGGTGGCCGACGGCACGCGCGTGATGGGCGTGGTCGAACTCAAGGACGTGGTCAAGGGAGGCATCCGCGAGCGCTTCGCCGAGCTGCGCCGCATGGGCGTCAAGACCGTGATGGTCACCGGCGACAACAAGCTGACGGCGGCGGCGATCGCGGCCGAGGCGGGCGTCGACGATTTCATCGCCGAGGCCACGCCCGAAGAGAAACTGGCCCTGATCCGCCGCTACCAGGCGGAAGGGAAACTGGTGGCGATGACCGGCGACGGCACCAACGACGCCCCGGCGCTGGCCCAGGCCGACGTGGCGGTGGCGATGAACTCGGGCACCCAGGCGGCGAAGGAGGCCGGCAATATGGTCGACCTGGATTCGAACCCGACCAAGCTGCTCGAGATCGTCGAGATCGGCAAGCAGATGCTGATGACGCGCGGCGCGCTGACCACGTTCTCGATCTCGAACGACATCGCCAAGTATTTCGCGATCGTGCCGGCCATGTTCGTGGCCACCTATCCGAGCCTGGACGCGCTCAACGTCATGGGGCTGGCAAGCCCCGCGTCCGCGATCATGTCGGCCGTGATCTTCAACGCCCTGATCATCGTGTTCCTGATTCCGCTGGCGCTGCGCGGCGTGCGCTACCGCGCGATCGGCGCGGCCGCGCTGCTGCGCCGGAACATGCTGGTATATGGCCTGGGCGGCCTGCTGCTGCCGTTCGCCGGCATCAAGCTGATCGACCTGGCGCTCGCCGCCTTCAACCTGACGTAAGGAGTTGTCATGCAATCGATTCTTCGCCCCGCGCTGGCGCTGTTCGCGGCGCTCACCCTGGCCTGCGGCGTGCTGTATCCGCTCCTGGTCACCGGCGTGGCCCAGGCCGCGTTTCCGGTCCAGGCCAATGGCAGCCTGGTCGAGCAGGACGGCCAGGTGGTCGGCTCGCGCCTGATCGGCCAGTCGTTCAGTGCGCCCGGCTATTTCTGGGGCCGTCCCTCGGCCACCGCGCCGATGGCCAATAACGGCGGCGGATCAAGCGGCTCGAACCAGGGGCCGCTCAACCCGGCCCTGCAAGAAGCCGTCAAGGGCCGGATCGCGGCGCTGCGCGCGCTCGATCCGGGCAACACGGCCTTGGCGCCGGTCGACCTGGTCACCAGCTCGGCCAGCGGCCTCGATCCCGAGATCAGCGTGGCCGCCGCGCGCTACCAGGCAGCGCGGGTGGCGCGTGCGCGCCAGCTGCCGGCGGCGCGGGTCGGCGCCCTGGTCGAGGCGCACACCGAGCGGCCTTTCCTGGGCCTGTTCGGCGCGGCGCGCGTCAACGTGCTGGCCCTGAACATGGCCTTGGACGCCGAAAGCGGGCATACTCGCTGAACCATGCCGCACGACCAACAGCGACCCGACCCCGACGCCTTGCTCGCCCAGATGCGCGAGGACGAGCGGCGCGCCGCGCGCGGGCGCCTCTGCATCTATTTCGGCGCCTCGGCCGGCGTCGGCAAGACCTACGCCATGCTGCAGGAAGCGCGCAAGCTGCGGACCGAAGGCAAGGCGCCGCTGGTCGGCGTGATCGAGACCCACGGCCGGGTGGAGACGGCGCGCCTGCTCGACGGCCTCGACGTGCTGCCGCGCAGGCGCGTCGACCATCGCGGCCGGCAGCTCGACGAGTTCGACCTCGACGCCGCGCTCGAACGTGCGCCCGGCATCATCCTGGTCGACGAGCTGGCGCACTCCAACGCGCCCGGCTCGCGTCATCCCAAGCGCTGGCAGGACGTCGAGGAACTGCTCGACGCCGGCATCGACGTGCTCACCACCGTCAACGTGCAGCACCTGGAGAGCCTGAACGACGTGGTCGGCGGCATCGCCGGCATCCGCGTGGCCGAGACGGTGCCGGACCGGGTGTTCGACGCGGCCGACGAGGTGATCATGGTCGACCTGCCGGCCGACGCGCTGCTGGCGCGCCTGAAGGAGGGCAAGGTCTACCAGCCGCAACAGGCCGAGCGCGCGGCCGGCAATTTCTTCAGGAAGGGCAACCTGATCGCGCTGCGCGAGCTGGCGCTGCGCCGCACCGCCGACCGGGTCGAGGGCGATGTGCGCGCCTGGCGCGAACAGCAGTCGATCGACGCGATCTGGAAGACCGGCGCCGGGCTGCTGGTGTGCGTCGGGCCGGGCGGGCTGGCCGAACACGTGGTCAGGAGCGGCGCGCGCATGGCGTCCCAGCTCGGCACCGGCTGGCATGCGGTGTACGTCGAGACGCCGCGCCTGGCGCGGCTGCCGGACGCCGCGCGCCAGCGCATCATGGACACGCTGGCGCTGGCCGGGGACCTGGGCGCCACCACCGCGATGCTGTCGGGCGACGACGTCGCCGCCCAGACCGTCGACTATGCGCGCGACCACAACCTGTCGCGCATCGCCCTCGGGCGCAGCGGCTCGCGCCGGCCCTGGCGCCGCAGCACCGCGCGCCGCCTGGCGCGCCAGGCCCCGGGCGTCGACCTGATCGAGATCGGCC
>NZ_JH992924.1:674647-820245 GCF_000315425.1 Massilia timonae CCUG 45783
GCCGCGGCGCCAGCCGCTGTCCTCGCACGCCTGGGCGGCCGGGGCCAGCCTGCTGGCGGCGGCGCTGGCCGCGCCGCTGAGCGGCCGCTTCGACCTGGTCAACATCGCCATGATGTTCTTGCTGGTGGTGCTGCTGGTGGCGGTGCGCTTCGGCCGTGCGCCGTCGGTCACCGCCACCTGCGTCGGCGTGGCCTGCTTCGATTTTTTCTATGTGCCGCCACGCTTCACTTTTGCGGTATCGGATTTCCAGTATGTGGTCACTTTCGGCGTCATGCTGGCGGTGGGGCTGATCACCGGACACCTGACGGCCGGGCTGCGCTTCCAGGCGCGCGCCGCCGGCGAGCGCGAGCGGCGGGTGCGCGCGCTGTACGAGTTTGCGCGCGAACTGTCCGGCGTGCTGGCGGCCTCGCAGGTGTTCGAATCGAGCCGCGCCGTGATCCAGAATGCCTTCGGCGCCCGTGCCACCCTGCTGGTGCCGGATGCCGAAGGGCGGCTCGGCATGCCGCCGGCGGACGATGGCGGCTTGGGCCCGCCGCTGCCGCCCGACGTCGATCCGGGCGTGGCGCAGTGGGCCTTCGACCATGCCCAGCCGGCGGGCCTGGGCACCGACACCTTGCCGGCCAGCCCCCTGTTCTACCTGCCGCTGGTGGCGCCGATGCGCACCCGCGGCGTGCTGGCGATCGCGCCGGAAGGCGGGCGCTGGGTGCTGGCGCCCGAGCAGCGGCGCCAGCTCGACGCGCTGGCGGCGCTGGCCGCGATCGCGCTCGAGCGCGTGCACTATGTCGAGGTGGCCCAGGCGGCCCTGGTGGACATGGCGTCCGAACGCCTGCGCAATTCGCTGCTGGCGGCCCTGTCGCACGACCTGCGCACGCCGCTCACGGCCCTGGTCGGGCTGTCCGAATCGCTGCTGCGGGGCGAGGCGCTGCCGGAGACGCCGCGCGCGCTGGCG
The DNA here is from genome assembly GCF_000315425.1 of Massilia timonae CCUG 45783. Taxonomy (GTDB): domain Bacteria; phylum Pseudomonadota; class Gammaproteobacteria; order Burkholderiales; family Burkholderiaceae_D; genus Telluria; species Telluria timonae. The sequence goes on from NZ_JH992924.1 coordinate 675,597, forward strand.
CAGTCGCTGCACGACGAAGCGGTGCGCATGGGCGCCCTGGTCGCCAACCTGCTCGACATGGCGCGCATCGAGAGCGGCGAAGTGCGCTTCAACCTCGAATGGCAGGCGCTCGAAGAAGTGGTCGGCAGCGCGCTGCGCGCCTGCGGCGCCGCCTTGCGCAATCACACGGTCGCGGTGCGGCTGCCGCCCGACCTGCCCTTGGTGAGATTCGATGCGGTGCTGATCGAGCGGGTGCTGTGCAACCTGGTCGAGAATGCCGCAAAATACACGCCTGGCGGCTCGCGCATCGAGATCGCGGCCGGCCGGCGCGGCGCCTGGATCGACGTCACGGTGGTCGACGACGGTCCCGGCCTGCGTCCGGGCAGCGAAGAAGCGATCTTCGAGAAGTTCACGCGCGGCGAACGCGAGTCGGCCTTGCCCGGCGTCGGATTGGGCCTGGCGATCTGCCGCGCGATCGTGGAGGCGCACGGCGGCGCGATCCGGGCCTGCGCGTCGCCCCTGGGCGGCGCCGGCTTCGTGTTCTCGCTGCCGGCCGGCACGCCGCCCGCGCTTGACGCGCCTTCGATGGAAAGAGACGATGACTGACGCCCCCTGCGCCTTGCTGGTCGAGGACGAACCCCACATCCGCCGCTTCGTGCGCGCCGCCCTGGAGCAGGAAGGCTGGCAGGTGCACGAGTCGGCGAGCATGGGGCGGGGGCTGATCGACGCCGGCACGCGCCGCCCCGACCTGGTGGTGCTGGATCTCGGCCTGCCCGACGGCGACGGCATCGAGTTCATCCAGGACGTGCGCAAATGGTCGACGGTGCCGATCATCGTGCTGTCGGCGCGCGTGGCCGAGGGCGAAAAGATCCGCGCGCTCGACGCCGGCGCCGACGACTACTTGACCAAGCCGTTCGGCACCGGCGAGCTGCTGGCGCGCGTGCGCGCCACCTTGCGCCGCCAGCGCCAGGCCGGCGCCGGCGGCGACGGCACGGTCCATTTCGGCGACGTGACCGTCGACCCGCAGGCGCGCGCGGTCACCCGCAACGGCGAGCACGTGCACCTGACGCCGACCGAGTACCGCCTGCTGTCGGTGCTGGCCGCCAACGCCGGACGGGTGATGACCAATCCCCAGCTGCTGCGGGCGGTGTGGGGGCCGGGGCACGTCGAGAGCGGCCACTACCTGCGCATCTACATGGGCCACCTGCGCCACAAGCTCGAAGCCGATCCGGCCCAGCCGCGTCATCTGCTGACCGAGACCGGCGTGGGCTACCGACTTTGGCTCGGCTAGCGGCACCGGTTTTTCGATCTTCCTTGCCCTCCATCAACGTCGAGTCGTGCGGTGATGTTGAGAACGGGTGAATCCGCGATAGCGTGTTGTATCTAGTGGCGATACACGATACAATAAATCGCATGATAAAGGATTTCAGGCACAAAGGGCTGCAACGTTTCTTTGAAACGGGGAGTAAGGCCGGTATCCAGGCAGCGCATGCCATCAAGCTGCAATTGCAGCTTGCGGCTTTGCACAATGCGACCAAGCCCGAGGATATGGGGGCGCCAGCGTGGGCATTGCACCCGCTACAAGGCACCTCGTTATACACAACTCGTCAGTCTCCAAGTTCGCGTAGTGCTTGAAGGGTGAGAGCTGAGGCGCGCACGTCGCGCAGCCCTTCCCAGAGGGTCTTGGCACCAGGTTCGCCATCACCTTTTCGGCCCAAGAAGCCGCCCGCGCGGGCGATCAAGCGTATTACTTCGTTTAACGCCGGGTTGGGCTGGGGGCGTAATTTGTTGAGCAAGTAGGCGCCGCGTATCTCATCGGGATCAAAGAACAAGTGGGCATCCAGGTTCGGGCAGGTACGGCCCATGCGTACCAGATAGGCAATGCGCCAGGCTACGACCAAGTACAGCGCCAGTGCGCGCTCGATGCGCTCGATCGTGCCCAGCTGAAGTTCCTCGACCTTGCAGCCGTTCTTGAGCACATTGAACAGCATTTCAATTTCCCAGCGGGCGCGATACCAGTCGATCAATTCGGCCACCTCGGCCGCGCTGGTGGCGACCCGGTTCGTCAGCAGGCGCCATTCGATCGGCTTGACGCCGGCCGGAGCGCCGTGTTCACGCGCCACGATGCATGTGGCGGTCACCACCTTGCCCTTGCCCGCGTTCAGTTCGACCCGGCGTGCCCACAGCTGCTGGCGCACGATGCGCGCCTTGGCGCCCGGCCGCGCGGCCAGCGCGAACTCGATTTCCCCCAGCGGCGCGCCTTCCGTGGCATGCGGCCACAGCTTCTCGCTGTTGGGCAAGCAGCGGTTGTGCGCGGCGCGCACCAGCCAGTCCACCGGGCAGTCGAGCTGCTGCGCCCGCGCCATCAAGGGCAGCATGTCCGCCTCGCGGTCGGCCACATACACCAAGCGCGTGGCGGGCAGGCGCGGTGCCAGTTCCGCCAGTCTTTCGTAGCCTTCGATCCAGCGCAGGCTTTCCTTGGGGCCGCCGCGCTGGCCGTTGGTGTCGCGCAGCGCGCGCGCCCACATCCACACGTCCAGGATCCCCAGCGGCTCGCGCGCCGTCGTCACCGCGTAGGTGGGGTGGACGTACATGCCGCGCTGCGCTTCATAGCTGAGCGGTCCGAGGCCGCGCGCCTGCTGTCCGTTAAAGTCCAGTTCGGTCGTGTCCTGCAGACACAGCACCACCGACTGCTCGGCCATTCGCTGTTCCGTTTGCTGCCAGTGCGGCTCCAGGATTGCCCGCCAGTCGACGCCGTCATTGTCGAAGAAGCGATACGCGGCCATCGTCTCACCCCAGCCGTTACAGGCCTTTGGCACGCTCGCCGTCGGTGCCCCCGCCATTGTTTCCATCAGTGTCCTCGCTCGCCGGTTCAGGCGCGCGTCGCCCAGGTCGAGTTGCTCAAACTCCGAATCGGTCCATCCCTTCGATTTGCTCGCCAATTGCGCCACGCAAAAGACGAGAGTAAACGCGATTTTGCAAAGGTTTACAAGGGCGCTGGCAAGTCATTGAAAGTAAACGGGATTTTCAGCCGGCGTGGTGAGGCTGGCGGACTTGTGTATAACGAGGTGGCTACAAGGGAGCCTGAAAGGCCATTGGGCAATTAAGGTCAACGGTAACTGGCGAATGACCTTCAAGTTCGAAGGTACGGACGCGATTGTGGTTGACTACCAGGACTATCATTAAGGATCAGGGAGGATAAAAATGCGTATGTTTAATCCGCCGCATCCCGGCGAGGTGATCAAGGAGTACCTCGGTGATGTCACCGTGACCGAGGCGGCAGCCAAGATGGGTGTGAGTCGTGTCACGCTCCAGCGCGTCGTGAGCGGTTCGGCTGGAGTTTCACCGGACATGGCCTTTCGGCTTGGCGCAGCGTTCGGAACGAGCGCGGAAATGTGGTATGGCATGCAGGCGCAATATGACCTCGACGTTGCCAGCAAGGTTGAGCGTCCACATATCGAGCGCATTGCAGCCTGAAAGATTCCTGTTGCCCCTGGTAAGTATGTCTACTTCTTCAACAGGCCGTGGCCGCCGACCGGTTCGGTTTCGAAGCGCTCGCCGAAGCCGGCGATCAGCGGCCGGCCTTTCGCGATCGCAGCCTGCACCGAGGGCAGTGACAGCGAAGCCTTGTGGCTGGCCTGGTCTGTCCAGGTCTCGGTGATCCAGATGGCGTCGGCATCCTGCGCGTCCTTCGCGATCACGTAGGCCAGGCAGCCGGGCATGCCGGCGGTGCCATCCAGCAGGATGGCGATGAGTGCGTCGCGCTGGCCTGGCTGGGCGCGCATTTTTCCGATCAAGCCGTACATCCGGGGTTTCTCCATGGTGGTCGTGGTGGTCGTGGTGGTCGTGGTGGCAGGTGAGGCGTGTGCGCCGGCCAGGGGCATGGCGGAGAGAAAGCCGATGGCGGTGCGTCGTGATATGGGCATGCTTGCTTCCTTCTGGCGTCATTCCTGGGTTACCGGCAGTATAAGGCCCTGTTGGTTTAAGATGGTCTTTTTCACCACACTGTCACGGAACATCGATGCGACTTCATCCCCTTGCCCTGGCCGCCAGCGCCGTCGTCCTCACCCTGTCACAGGCAGCGCACGCCCAGCAGCCGTCCGCCATTTCGGAAACCGCGCTGCGCGCGCATCTGTCCTTCCTGGCCGATGACCTGCTCGAAGGCCGCGGCACCGGCCAGCGCGGCGGCGACCTGACGGTGCGCTACCTCGAGACCCAGGCCGCCCTGATCGGCCTGCAGCCGATCCCCGGCGGCGGCTATCGCCAGAAGGTCGAGATCGAGGGCAGCAAGCTGGTCGAGGGCAGCGCCACCTTCACGGCTGGCGGCAAGACCATCAAGCCGGAACTCGGCAAGGATATCGTGATGGGCACCAAGAGCGGCAAGCAGAACGTGGCCTTCGATGCGCCGCTGGTCTTCGTCGGCTACGGCGCCGCCGCGCCCGAGGAAAACTGGGACGACTACAAGGGCCTGGACGCCAAGGGCAAGATCCTGGTCATGATGGTCGACGATCCGCAGCCCACTGCCGAGGAACCGAACCGCTTCGCCGGCAAGGCCTACACCTGGTACGGCCGCTGGGTCTATAAATTCGAGGAAGCCGCGCGCCGCGGCGCCGCCGGCGTGCTCCTGATCCACACCACGCGCTCCGCCTCGTACCCGTGGAGCGTGCCGGCCAACGGCTTCGGCAACGAGCGCTTCGGCCTCAAGGGCAACGGCAATCCGATGGAAGGCTGGCTGCACGAAGACACCGCGCGCGAACTGTTCGCCGCCGGCGGCCATGACCTGGACCAGTTGCGCGCCCAGGCCGAGCGGCGCGATTTCCGTCCGGTCGACCTGAAGGTGGCCGCCAAGGTCGCGCTGCGCTCGACCATCCGCCCGGTCGAACAGTTCAACGTGGTCGGCATCGTGCCCGGCAGCGACCCGAAGCTGAAGGAGCAGGCCGTGGTCTATTCCTCGCACTGGGATCACATGGGCATGGCGGAAGCGAAACCGGGTGACGATCCGAAGGCCGACCGCATCTACAACGGCGCGATCGACAACGCCTCGGGCACCGCCGCGCTGCTGGCGATGGCGGCCGAAGCCGTCAAGAAGCCGGCCAAGCGCACCCAGATCTTCCTGTGGCCGGCGGCCGAAGAGCAGGGGCTGCTGGGCGCCGCCGCCTACGTCGCCAAGCCGGTGTGGCCGCTGGCGCAGACCGCCGCCGACCTGAACCTGGACAGCCTGAACTTCGTGGGCCGCACCAGGGACATCGGCGTGGCCGGCGCCGAGCGCAGCTCGCTGTACGAGACCTCGCAGCAGGTGGCGAAATCGATGGGCCTGAAGATCGCGCCGGCCGTTCCCGACCTGTCGGGCGCCTACTTCCGCGCCGACCACTTCGCCTTCGCCAAGGCGGGCGTCCCGGCCTTCAACGTCGGCTCGGCCGTGTTCTCGGGCGACGGCCACTTCGAGTTCGAGCACCACCAGCACGAATCGAGCGCCAACATCAAGGGCTTCAAGGACCACTACCACCAGGTCAGCGACGAGTATCAATCGGAATGGGATCTGTCGGGCATGGTGCAGCAGGCCCAGTTCACGCTCAACCTCGGCTACGCGGTCGCCAACGCGCCGACCATGCCGACCTGGAAGAAGGGCGAAGCCTTCGGCAGCGTGAAGCGCTGATCTAGGCTGCCGCCAGGATCCGTTCCAGCTCGCCCATGTCGACCGGTTTCACCAGGTGATGGTCGAAACCGGCGCGGCGGCTGGCCTCGCGGTCCTGGGCCTGGCCGTAACCGGTGACCGCCACCAGCAGCGCACCAGAGGTGGCAGGGTGCGCGCGCAGGCGGCGCGCCAGTTCGTGTCCGTCCATGCCGGGCAGGCCGATGTCGAGCAGGCAGGCGTCGGGCGCGAACGCCCCGGCGCGCGCCAGCGCCGCGAACGGGTCGTGCTCGACCGCGACTTCGTGGCCGGCGGCGCCGAAATACATCGCCAGCACCTGGGCCGCGTCGACGTTGTCGTCCACCACCATCACCCTCAGGGCGCGCGCGGAGGGCGCCTGCGCCACGCCGTGCCCGGCGCCGGGCGCGCCCGTGCTGCGCTCGGCGCAGCGCGGCAGGGTCACCGTGAAGGTGCTGCCCTGGCCCTGCCCGGGGCTCTCCACCGCCACGCTGCCGCCGTGCAGCTGGACCAGGCTGCGCACCAGCGCCAGTCCGATGCCCAGGCCGCCCTGGGTGCGGTCCGGCGTGCGCTCGCCCTGCACGAACATCTCGAAGGCGCGCTCCAGCTCGTGCGGCAGCATGCCGATGCCGTTGTCGGCCACCACAATGCGCAGCGTCTTTTCCTCGAGTTCGAGCGCGACCGTGATATGGCCGCCCGAGGCGGTGAACTTGACCGCGTTGTGCAGCAGGTTGCCGACCACCTGCACCAGCCGCTTGCGGTCGCCCATCACCCAGGCCGGCGCCGGCAGCAGCGCGGTCTCCAGGCGGTGCCGCTTCTGGCGCAGCGGTTCGCCCACCTGTTCCAGCGCCTCGAGCACCACCTCGTTGACGTCGATGCGGGCCTTCGACAGCGCCACCAGGCCGCGCGTCACGCGCGAGACGTCCAGCAGGTCGTCGACCAGGCCGGCCATGTGGCGCGCCTGGCGCGCGATGATGCCGCTGATCTGGCGCGTGCGGCCCGGATCCAGGCCGTCCTGGCCCAGCAACTGGGCGCCCGAGGCGATCGGGGCCAGGGGATTCCTCAGTTCGTGCGCCAGCATGGCCAGGAACTCGTTCTTGCGGCGGTCGGCTTCGCGCAAGCCTTCCTCGGCGTTGACGCGGTCGGTGACGTCCTGGATGGTGCCGCGCACCGCCGTCACCCGGCCCTCGGCATCGTGCACGGCTTCGCAGTGCAGGTCGATCCAGATGCGGTGGCCCTCGCCGTGCAGCACCTGCAGCTGCAGGCGGCCGCTGCCGCCGTCGCGTTCGAGCTCGCGCAGCAGGGCGTCGACGCGTTCCCATGATTCCTCGGGCAGCAGGGTGCCGCGCTGCTGCGTGAACGGCGGCAGCGCGCGCCCGTAGATGTATGGCACCGATTCCGAGGTCTCGACCACGCCGGTCGCCAGCGTCAGGTGCCAGGTGCCGAAGCGCGCCATGCGGTGCGCGTCGCGCAGCTCGGCTTCCTTGACCGCCAGCGCCTGGGCGCGTTCGCCCAGCAGGCGCGAAGCGGCGCTGATCGCTTCGGCCACCTCGGCGGTCTCCTTGACGTAGGCCTGGGTGAAGCGCGGTGGGTCCTCGCCCTTGCCCAGCGCCACCGCCGGCGCCGTCAGGCCCTGGACCGAGCTGGCCAGCCGGCCGCCGATCTGCCATGCCAGCCACAGGCCGATCCCGAACAGCAGGGTGATGCCGATCAGGAGCGCCGCCAGCGGCTCGAACATGGCCTGGTTCAGGTTCGCGCGCGGCACGCCGATCGCCACGTGCCAGCCGGTGATGGGCGAGCGCGAGTAGAAGGTCAGCAGCGTCGTGCCCTCCTGCGAGACCGAGGGCACGATGCCTTCGCGCGCGCGCAGGATGGCGCGGTACAGGGGATCGGTGACGCGCTTGCCGACGAACAGCTCGGGGCTGAGGTTGCGCGCGAAGATGGTGCCGGCGGCGTCGACCACCGAGGCGCGCGCGCCGTCCGACACCGCCTTGGGCGACAGCATGTCGTCGAAGTAGTCGGGCCGCACGCCGATGCTCAGCACATAGGCGATGCGGCCGTCGACCCGCACCGGGACGTTGATGCTGACGGTGGGACGCTTGAGCACGGCGCTGGTGAACACCTCGGAGATCGAGGGTTTGCCGGTGGCGAACACGCTCTCGAGCTGCACCGTGTGTTCGAGCGGGAGCGTGGCGCCATACGGACGGCTGGTATTGAAGATCTGCTGTCCGCTGCGGTCGCGCAGGACGGCGCTCATGCCGGAGTCGGCCAGCTGCAGGGCTTCGCGCGCCTGGCGGTGCGCGCGCGCGAAGTCGGCGCTTTGCAGCGCGTCGAAGGTCGACAGCGTCTGGGCGATCGCCTGCGCCTGCAGCAGCTTGCTGTCGACCGTGTGCACCAGCGCGCGCACGGTCTGCATGGTGTTGCGTTCGTACTGGGCGCGGCTCTTGCGGTATTGATCGATGAACAATAGCGAGGCGCCGACCATGCCCGGCAGCAAGGTCGCCAGGACGAGCCAGAGCAGGTAGGCCCGCAGCGGCCTGCGGGTCATGGTGGAGGAGGCGCCAGTCACATTGCTTTCCAGAACATTTGAACCGGCGATTCTACGCGCAATCGTGCCGCCGCACACTGGGCGCGCGGTAGCGTGTGGCAGACGCCACGATGGCGCGACATCGCGGCGCGCGGCTGCCGCGGCTCAGGCGCGGCTGCGGGTGAACAGCGTCTTGTAGTAGATCGCCGTCGCGTGCCAGCGGCCGTTCGGGGTGCAGGCGTACTCGGGCAGTTCGCCGACCCGCTGGTAGCCGGCCTTGCGGTACAGCTGCTCGGCCTCGGAGCCGGCCGCCGTGTCGAGGTACAGCAGGCCGCGGCGCAGCGCCAGCGCCTCGATCTCGAGCGCCTGCATCAGGGCGGTGCCGATGCCCTTGCGGCGCTCGGTGCAATGCACCAGCACCTTCTGCACCTCGGCGCGGTTGTTGCCGTTGGGTTTCAGGCACAGGTCGAGCTGGGCGCTACCGACCAGGTTGCCGTCGCGCTCGGCCGCCAGCAGCACGCGCCGGCCGACGCCGACCTCGTCCGCCACGCCCTGCCAATAGGCGTCGAGTCCGTCCTGGTCGAGGCCGTTGAGAAAGCCGAGCGAATGGCCATCGGCGACGGCATCGAGCAGCAGCGTGGCCAGTTGCGGCTTGCGTTCGGCGATGGCGCGCGGGTCGAGTCGGCGGATGATCATGGGGGCTCCCGGGTGCTGGATAAGTGATGTTATTTCTCTAGCACAATTCGTGCCAATGCAATTTCATCGTAGGTAATAAGCGGTTCAAACCCGTTGCAATGGCGCCATACTTACGGCCGAAACGGGGAAAAATTTACAGATCTTAACAATTGACCATCGACACCACGAATTGCTGCTTGTACTGTATTTCCTCTTGGAAATTCAAACAATCCGGTCAGTCCGATACAAGGGGGTACGATGGAAACAGGCAACGAGAACGAAGTGCTGTCTTTCCGGCTAGGGAAGGAAGAGTACGCAATTAGTATCCTCAAGGTACAGGAAATTCGGGGTTACGAAGCGCCTACCCGCCTGGCCAGCGCTCCCGACTACCTGAAGGGCATCATCAATCTGCGCGGCGCCATTGTTCCGATCGTCGACATGCGCCTGAAGTTCGGCATCGGCGAGGCGGTGTATGACGCTTTTACCGTGGTGATCATCCTGAACATCGAGCATCACGTGATCGGCATGGTGGTCGACAGCGTTTCGGACGTGGTGACCCTGACCCCGGAGCAGGTGCGGCCCGCCCCCGAGATGCAGGCCACGCTGGACGGCAACTGCCTGCTCGGCCTGGGCACCGTGGACGAGCGGATGCTGATCCTGCTCGATATCGACAAACTGATGCAGTCCGACGAGCTTGGACTGGTGGCGGCGCTGCCGCGCGCGGCTTGAGGACGCCACCAACATGAAACTGGCAAACCTGAACATCGGCAAGCGCCTGGCGCTGGGCTATGGCGTGATCTGCGCCATGCTGGTGGTGATGATCGTGATGAGCAATGCGATGCTGGGCCGGATCAATGCCGGCACCGACGAGATCGTCCACGGCCGCATGCCGCGCATCGCGCTGACCAACCAGATGCAGGCCGAGATCAACGACATCGCGATCGCGCTGCGCAATATGCTGCTGAGCACCGATGCGGCCGACCACGAGCGCCAGGTGCGCGACATCATGGCGTCGCGCGCGGCGATGGACGACATCCTGGCCAAGCTGAAGGACGCGCTGCACAACCCGCAGGCGCTGGCGCTGCTCGACCAGATGCGCAACGAGACCGCCCAATACAAGACGGGGCAGGACGCCATCATCCGGCACGTCGCCGCCGGCGACGTGGAGGCGGCGCGCACGCTGCTGAGCGAAGAACTGCGTCCGCTGCTGGTGCGGCTGAAGGGGGCGACCAGGGAGCAGACCGCCCTGCAGAACGAGATCGCCGACGCCGCGGCGCGCGATGCCGAAGCCACCTACCGCAACACCAGCGCGCTGATGTGGGGCCTCGGCGCCGCGGCGCTGGTCCTGGCGGCGCTGGTGGCCTGGTGGATCACCCGCTCGATCACGCGCCCGCTCGGCCGCGCGCTGGAAGTGGCCAATACCGTGGCCGCGGGGGACCTGACCAGCCGCATCGAGGTCACCACGCGCGACGAGACCGGCCAGCTGCTGCAGGCCCTCAAGACCATGAACGAGAGCCTGGCGCGCACCGTCGGCACCGTGCGCGTGGGCACCGACACCATCGCGGTGGCCGCCGGCCAGGTGGCGGTGGGCAGCCAGGACCTGTCGAGCCGCACCGAGCAGCAGGCATCGGCGCTGGAAGAAGCGGCGTCCTCGATGGAAGAGCTGACCTCGACCGTGCGCCAGAACGCCGACAATGCGCGCCAGGCCAATGTGCTGGCCGACGCCGCATCGAACGTGGCGGCCCGTGGCGGCGCCGTGATCGAACAGGTAGTGGGCACCATGGACGCCATCAATGCTTCCTCGGCCAGGATCAACGACATCATCGGCGTCATCGACGGCATCGCCTTCCAGACCAATATCCTGGCGCTGAACGCGGCGGTCGAAGCGGCGCGTGCGGGCGAGCAGGGCCGCGGCTTCGCCGTGGTGGCGAGCGAGGTGCGCAACCTGGCCCAGCGTTCGGCGGCGGCGGCCAAGGAGATCAAGGGGCTCATCGGCGACTCGAGCGGCAAGGTGGCCGACGGCAGCCGCCTGGTGGCCGAAGCCGGCGCCACGATGGCGGAGATCGTCGACAGCGTGCGCCGCGTGACCGACATCATGGGCGAGATCAGTTCCGCCAGCCTGGAGCAGACCGAGGGCATCGAGCAGATCAACGGGGCGGTGGCGCAAATGGACGAGGGCACGCAGCAGAACGCGGCCCTGGTCGAGGAAGCGGCGGCCGCGGCGGCGGCGCTGCGCGAGCAGTCGACCCGGCTGGCACAGGCGGTGTCGGTGTTCCGGATCGATGGCGAGCAGATGCTGGCGGCGTCGACCGCCGCGGTGGACGCATCGCCGGCTCCGGTCCGTCCAGCGCTGACCGTACGGAAGCCAGCCCCGAGGCCGGTCTCCACGCGAGGAAAAGCGACGGCGGACGCGGGAGCGTGGGAAGAATTCTGACGTCGTCACCGGCCCACGAGGAGGCAGGCCGCGGCCTGCCTTGTTTTCGCCTGGCGGTGGCGATCCACACGTCACCCACTCTTTTTTGAACTGGAAAATATTTATTCAACTTTAGAAGGACTGAACACCTACATGAAACTGCAGAACCTCCATATCGGAAGCGCCTGGGCCTTGGATTCGGCGCCGTCGGCCTGATGCTGGTCGTCATGCTCGGCCTGAGCAACGTCATGCTCGCCCGCGTCAACGACGGCACCCGCATGCTCGTCACCAACCGCATTCCCACGATCGACGCGACCGCGCGTCTCGAGTCCGAAAACAACAATATCGCGATCGCCCTGCGCAACATGATGCTCAACGCCGATGCGGCCGACCGCCAGAAGCAGGTCGACCAGATCATGGCCTCGCGCAAGATCATGGACGAGATGCTGGCCGCGCTGCGCACGACCATCACCACGCCGCAAGGACGCGAGATCCTGGAACGGATGGCGGCGGCGAACACCGGCTACCTGGCGGGCCAGGATGGGCTGCTCAAGCTGATCGCCGCCGGCGACGACGAGGGGGCGCGGGACTACCTGGTGCGCGAACTGCGTCCGCGCCTGGCGCAACTCAAGGGCGCCACCGCCGAGCAGACCAAGCTGCAGAAGGAGCTCAGCGTGCGCGCCGGGAATGAGGCCGAGGCGACCTATCGCAGCACGACCTGGCTGATGTCGATCGTGGGCGCGCTGGCGCTGGTGCTGGCCGCCGTGGTCGCGTGGTGGATCACGCGCTCGATCACGCGTCCCCTGGTGCGCGCGCTGGATGTGGCCAATACCGTGGCCGCGGGCGACCTGACCAGCCGTATCGACGTCACCAGCCGTGACGAGACCGGCCAATTGCTGCAGGCTCTCAAGAGCATGAACGAAAGCCTGGCGCGCACCGTGGGCACCGTGCGCGTGGGCACCGACACTATCGCTGTCGCTGCGGGCCAGGTGGCGGCGGGCAGCCGGGACCTTTCCAGCCGCACCGAACAGCAGGCGTCGGCGTTGGAAGAGACGGCATCGTCGATGGAAGAGCTGACCTCGACCGTCAAGCAGAACGCCGACAATGCGCGCCAGGCCAACAAGCTGGCCGAGTCGGCGTCGAACGTCGCCGCGCGCGGCGGTGAAGTCATTCACCAGGTCGTCAATACGATGGATGCGATCAATGCATCGTCCAGCAAGATCAACGACATCATCGGCGTCATCGACGGCATCGCCTTCCAGACCAATATCCTGGCGCTGAACGCGGCGGTGGAGGCGGCGCGCGCCGGCGAGCAGGGCAGGGGCTTCGCCGTGGTGGCGACCGAGGTGCGCAACCTGGCCCAGCGCTCGGCGGCGGCGGCCAAGGAAATCAAGGGGCTCATCGGCGACTCGAGCGGCAAGGTGGCCGACGGCAGCCGCCTGGTGGCCGAGGCGGGCGCGACGATGCAGGAGATCGTCGAGAGCGTGCGCCGCGTCACCGACATCATGGCCGAGATCAGCGCGGCCAGCCAGGAACAGACGGCCGGCATCGAACAGATCAACGGCGCGGTGGCGCAGATGGACGAAGGCACGCAGCAGAACGCCGCCCTGGTCGAAGAAGCCGCTGCGGCGTCGGCCTCGATGCAGGAGCAGGCGGCCAGGCTGGCGCAGGCGGTGGCGGTGTTCCGGATCGATGGCGAGCAGGCGCGGGCGGCGGCGGACATGGCGCCTGACGTGGCGGCAACCCCGCAGCGTGTCCTGGTGACGACGCAGACGAAGCCGGCGCCACGGGTGGCGCCGGCACGGACGGCCGTGCAGCCGGCAACTGCCAGGGCCAGGACGCCCGTTACTGCGGGAGAGTGGGAAGAGTTCTGATTCCAGGACATCCGACGAAAAACGGCAAGCCCAGGCTTGCCGTTTTTTTTGTAATTCTTGACATCAAACATTGTCAGAAACTTTGCATATCGTCCGAAAAACCTGGCTATCAGTCCAGTATTCCCGATTTGTTAGCGTGCACACATCGTCATAGTACGAACTGGAACTTACTCTAATTTCCGATTGGCAATATCTATTGTTAGACTGGAAATGAGGAGTACGACCATGAAGTTAGCAAACCTGAGTATCGGCAAGCGCCTGGCGCTGGGGTTCGGCGCCGTCAGCCTGATGCTGGTGCTGATCAGCGCCCTGAGCAACGCCTCGATCCTGCGCCTGAACAACGACACCAGGGAGATCGTCGAGCACCGCATCCCGGCCATCGAGATGAGCAACCGGGTCGAGGCCCAGATCAGCATCATCGCCATCGCCGTGCGCAATATGATGCTCAACGATGATCCGGCCGACCGCCAGCGGCAGGTCCAGGCGATCGAGGACGCGCGCAAGGTGATGACCACGACCCTGGTCGAGATCGAGCCGACCCTGATGGCGCACGCCGAATCGATCGGCATCCTGCGCCGCATGGAAACGGCCAGCGCCAGCTACCTGGCCGGCGCCGACCAGCTGGTCAAGCTGATCCAGGCGGGCGAGGACGCGCAGGCCAGGGCTTATCTTCTCAATGAGCTGCGTCCGCGCCTGGGCATCCTGAAGGAAGCCACCGGCGCCGAGCTGGCGCTGCAAAAGCAGTTCAGCGCGGCGGCGGCGCAGGACGCGGCCACGACCTACGGCAGCACCATCCGCCAGACCTGGGGCCTGGGCCTGTTCGCGCTGGCGCTGGCCGCGGGCATCGCCTTGTGGATCACGCGCTCGATCACGCGACCGGTGGCGCGCGCGCTGGAAGTGGCCAACACCGTGGCCGCGGGCGACCTCACCAGCCGCATCGAGGTCACCACCCGCGACGAAACGGGCCAGCTGCTGCAGGCCCTGAAGACCATGAACGACAGCCTGGCGCGCACCGTCGGCGCCGTGCGCGCCGGCACCGACACCATCGCGGTCGCGGCCGAGCAGGTCGCCGCCGGCAGCCTCGATCTGTCGAGCCGCACCGAGCAGCAGGCCGGCGCGCTGGAAGAAACCGCGTCGTCGATGGAAGAGCTGACCTCGACCGTGCGCCAGAACGCCGACAATGCGCGCCAGGCCAACAAGCTGGCCGAATCGGCGTCCGGCGTGGCCGCGCGCGGCGGCGAAGTCATCCACCAGGTGGTCGGCACGATGGACGAGATCCAGGCGTCTTCCAGCAAGATCGGCGACATCATCGGCGTCATCGACGGCATCGCTTTCCAGACCAATATCCTGGCGCTGAACGCGGCGGTGGAAGCGGCGAGGGCCGGCGAGCAGGGGCGCGGCTTCGCGGTGGTGGCGACCGAGGTGCGCAACCTGGCCCAGCGCTCGGCGGCGGCAGCCAGGGAAATCAAGGAGCTCATCGGCGACTCGAGCGACAAGGTGGCCAACGGCAGCCGGCTGGTGGCCCAGGCCGGCGCCACGATGGAGGAGATCGTCGACAGCGTGCGCCGGGTGACCGACATCATGGCCGAGATCAGCGCGGCCAGCCTGGAGCAGACCGCCGGCATCGAGCAGATCAACGGGGCGGTGGCGCAGATGGACGAAGGCACGCAGCAGAACGCGGCCCTGGTCGAGGAAACCGCCGCCGCATCGAATGCGATGCAGGAGCAGGCGGCGCGGCTGGCGCAGGCGGTGGCGGTGTTCCGGATCGCTGCCGGCCCGGCCGTGGAAGCGCCACGGCCCGTCGTCCGGGCGCCGGCGTCCAGGCGCCCTGCGGTTGCCGGTCCTGCGGCGGCGCCGGCGTTCTGAAGAAATCGAACGACAAAGAAATCGACAGGCCAAACAAAAACGGCAAGCCGCAAGGCTTGCCGTTTTTGTTGGCGTATTTCTTTGCAACCCGCACCGGGTGACGGGCACCCGGCTTGAGGCAGAGTCGCTTAGAACGAGTGACGCACGCCGATGTTGTAGACCTGTGGGTCCGCGCCGAAGGCGGTTGCAGGCAGGGCGATCGCGTTGCCCGAGCCAGCCAGCGTGAACACGCCGGTGCCGTTGTTGCGCAGTTTGGCGTACGAAGCGTACACGTTGGTGCGCTTCGACAGGGTGTAGGTGTAGGCCAGGGTGATTGCCTTGCCTTCCGCATCGCCCAGTTCCTGCTCTTGCTGCTGGTAGTTCAGGTAGACGCGGCTGGCGCCGAAGCCGTACGACACGCCGGCGTTCATCTGCTCGTACTTGTTGTCGATGCCGTTGGCGAATTCAGGATCGGCCGCCAGGTAGCCGCCGCGCAGTTCGAAGTTGCCGAACTTGTAGCCCAGGCCGACGCCGTATTCCTTGCTGTCGCCGCTCGGCAGGTCTTCACGATTCTGGTAGCCGGCGCCGACGTAGAAGCCCGCGTTCGCGTATTCCAGCGCCACACCGGTGATGTCGCCGGTATCCTGCAGGTCGGTCTCGTTACGCTCGCCCGCGCCGTAGGCTGCGCGCAGGGTGAAGCCGTTCAGGGCATTGCTCTGGTAGTTGACCGAGTTGTCCAGGCGGCGGGTCAGGCGGTTGGTGCCGAACGATGCCAGGTTCGAGCCGTAGAAGCCCTGGCCCAGGGTGTCCGAAGCGCTGGCGACGGCGGCGATCGGACCGTATTCACGGCCGACGGTCACGGTGCCGAAGGCGCCTTGCAGGCCGACCACGGCGCGGCGGTCGAACATGCGCGAGTTGGTCGCGCCGGTGTCGGCGGCGATCGCGGCTTCGATGTTGAACAGGGCTTTCAGGCCATTGCCCAGGTCTTCGGTGCCACGGAAGCCGAGACGGCTTGCCGACTGGGTGCCCGACGACACGACGGTGCGGCTGCTTTCGCCTGGCGCATCGTTGTTCTCGACGCCGATCGAAGCGTCGATCAAGCCGTACATGGTGACGCTGGTTTGTGCTTGGGCGACCAGCGGCAGTGCCGACACGATGGCGATGGCAAGAATTTTGTGCTTCATGGATGTCTCTCCAGTGTTTGTTTGTGAAATAGCCTATCCATCATGACATGCCAAGTGGACATTTGTCATCGGGCACGGTCCAATCGGAACAGGGTCGAAACCCCTCATTGACAAGCGAAAATTGCCCTTGTTCGACACCGCTTTTCATAGGAGAACCCTGTATTGGCGGGCTTTCTGTGAGCCTAGCGCAGGCGCGCCGCGCACTTTCAAATAATTGCCAATAATCAACTTATTGCGTTGCAATAACGCCACATTTTCGCCCTTGACATCTGTTGCAGTGCGCAATAACGGTGCGGGCTCGATGCGGAGCGGTAAGCGGCAGCCGCCGCCGAAGCGTGCATATATAGCGGCTCACGCTATTGCTCAAGATCAAATGGCAGTTCACATCGTTGTCATCGCACTATGCTTATGCGCTTTTTGCACCGCGGTAGTGCATCGCGATTTGCCGTTCCAGCGTCATCTTTCACGAGGAGCTTGACAGAAGCCTCGATACTTAAATCGGTATCGGAGCGCCAGAAAAATTGATTGGAACGTTCTCGATGGGCCGCCTACCATCATTGTCGAGTAGTACATAAATACAGCCGGATACCGGCATATAACGACAAAGGAGACATATGAAACGGTATGCACCGGGCTTCGTCACGCCCGTACTTTCCCCTGCCTCTCGGCCTGCTTCTCGGCCTGCTTCTCGTCCTGCTTCTCGTCCTGCTTCTCGTCCTTCTTCCCGCCGCTTCGCCCTGCGCGCCACCGTCGCCGCCCTGGCCGGCGCCGGCCTCGGCCTGACGTGCGCCACCGCGGGCGCCCAAGAAGCCGTCCCGCCCGACGCCGTGGTGACCGTCACCGGCACCCGCCAGGCTGCCCAGAGCGCCCAGGCCATCAAGCGCGACGCCGAGCAGCTGCTCGACTCCATCGTCGCCGACGACATCGGCAAGTTCCCCGACAAGAACGTGGCCGAGATCCTGGGCCGGGTGCCGGGCGTGCAGGTGATCCGCCAGAATGGCGAAGCCGGCAACGTCGTCATTCGTGGCCTGGGCGGCATCGTCACCCTGTACAACGGCCGCGAGATGTTCACCGCGGCCGGCCGCAGCCTGTTCCTGGCCGACGTGCCGGTGGCGATGCTGCAGCGGGTCGACGTCTATAAATCGCAGGGCGCCGACATGGTCGAAGGCGGCACCTCGGGCGTGATCGACGTGCGCACCAACCGTCCGTTCGACTTCAAGGGGGCCCAGGCCGCCTTCAACTTGCGCGGCGAACACCGCGACAAGGCCGACAAGGTCGACCCCAACGTCTCCGGCCTGCTGTCGAACCGCTGGAAGACCGGCATCGGCGAGATCGGGGTGCTGGGCGGCCTGTCCTACCAGCGCGGACGCTACCACGACGAAACTGCCTTCGTCGGCGAGCCGCGCACCCTCGACAGCGGCGTGATCGGCGCGCCGTCGATGGGGCGGGTGATGACCGGCGGCGACCGCGAACGCCTGGCCGGCAACCTGTCGGTCCAGTGGCGGCCGACGAGAGACCTCGAGGTCTATGCCGAGAGCTTCTCGACCAGGATCGAGCACGACTCGCAGAGCATCTTTTTTGTTGGCGACCTGCCGATCAACAACCCGGGAGCGACGGTCACCACCATGCCCGGCTCGAACTACCTGGGCTCGATCAGCCACCCGGACGTGAATACCTTCACCCTGAGCTCGACCCAGGCGCGGCGCGAGGTCGCCGAGACCCACCAGGCGGCGGTCGGCGCGATCTGGAAGGCGATGCCCGGCGTGCGCGTGAGCACCGAGCTGGTTCGCACGATCAGCAAGCACGGCATGAAGAACCCGATCCTGGACACCGTGATGGACCGCTCCAAGGCCATCCACGCCGAGGTGCGCGACGGCGGCGGCTACCTCGCGTACCCGGGCACCGATATGACGGACCCCGCCAACTGGACCATGTTCGCCCTGTTCGACAACCACAACCGCTCGCGCGGCGCCGCCAACGACTGGCGCGGCGACGTGGCCTGGACGCCTGAGAATGACGGCTTCTTCAGGGAACTCAGCGCCGGGGTGCGCTACGCGGAACGCGACGCCACTTTCGTCCACGAGCTCAATGGCCACTCGCCGGCTCCCAATCTGTGGTCGCCGAACGCCATCCGCGTCACCGACTTCCCGGGCCTGAACTGCACCAGCCCCGAGACCGGCGGCAACTATGGCATGAACCAGTTCTACGCGCCCTGCATGGATTACCTGCTGGACCACACCGGCGACATCCGCCAGGCGATCCGTGGCGACCGCGATCCGCGGCCGGACAATCCGCAATCGTTCTATGCCGACCGCGAACAGACCAGCGCCATCTACCTGAAGGCCAATTTCGGCTTCGACGCCTGGTCGCTGCCGATCGACGGCACCGCCGGCCTGCGCTACGTGAAGACGAAGCAGCGTGTCGAAGGCTTCTCGGCGCGCGAGGGCGTGGTGTCGCCGACCACGGTCTCGTCCACCACCAGCGACGTGCTCCCGAGCCTGTCGCTGCGGGCTCACTTTCGCCAGGACCTGATCGGCCGCCTGTCGGCCAGCAAGGCGATCGAGCGCGCGCCGTTCGCCGACTTCAACCCGGGCCTGGCGCTGTTCCCGTCGACCACGACCACCCTGGCCACCGGCACCGCCGGCAACCCGGACCTCAAGCCGCAAGAGGCGCGCAACGTCGACCTGGCCCTGGAATGGTATTTCGCGCCGGCCGGCTCGATCACCGGCACGCTGTTCCAGCACGACTACGACAACTACCTGCGCCGCAGCGCGCGGCCCGAGGTGCACGATGGCGACATCTATAACGTCAGCCGTCCGTATAACGCGGTCGAGGGCAAGCTGAAGGGCGCCGAACTGGCATACCAGCAGTTCTACACGCAGCTCCCGGGCTGGCTGGGCGGGCTGGGCATGCAGGCCAACGTCACCTGGATGGATGGCGGCCTGGCCGAGGCGGACGGCACCATCAACACCTTCGCCGGCATGTCGAAGCTGTCGGCCAACGTGGTCGCCCTGTACGAGTACGGCAAGTGGTCGGCGCGCCTGGCCTACAGCTGGCGCGACAAGTTCACCGCCGAGTACAACTACCGCGCGCTGCCGTACAACATCGTCGTCGACCCGCTCAAGACCCTGGACGCTTCGGTGTCGTACAAGCTGACCGACAGCCTGACCCTGACCCTGGACGGCAGCAACCTGCTGGACCAGGCCTACCACGACTACCACAGCGTGCCGCAGCTGCCGCGCGACGTGCGCCGCTATGACCGGGTGGTGGGGCTGGCGCTCAGGTGGCGCAACTGAGGACGATGAACGTGCACACGCAAAAGCTCTCGACCCTCGAAAAAGTCGGTTTCGGCGCCGGCGACATGGCGCTCAACGTCGTGATCTCGTCGATGATGTTGATCATCACCTTCTTCTATACCGACATCTACGGCCTGCGCACGGCCGACCTGGCGGCGCTGTTCGTCGCGGTCAAGGTGGTGGGGGCGCTGGCCGACCTGGCGATGGGGCAGGTCAACGATGCGGTGCTGACGCGCTGGGGGCGCTACCGCCCCTGGCTGCTGCTGCTCGCGCTGCCCTATGGCCTGTCGGTGTTCCTGGTATTCAGCACGCCGGAATGGAACTATGACGCCAAGCTGGTCTGGGCCTACGCCAGCTACATCCTGATGACCCTGATGACGGCGGGCGTGGGCATCCCCTACATCTCGCTGATCAGCGGCCTGACGTCCGACCCGCAGCAGCGCCTGTCGGCCAACGGCTACCGCCTGTTCTTCGCCAAGGTCGGCGCCTTCATGGTGACCATCGTGGTGCCGATCCTGGCCGACGCCTGGGGCGGCGCGAATCCGGCGGCCGGCTACCAGGCCGCGATGGTGCTGATGGCGGCGGTGGGCGTCCTGCTCTTCGCGTTCTGCTTCTTCACCACCACCGAGCGCGTGGTGCACAAGGTCGAGAAGCAGCCTTTGACCGAGCAGGTGCGGTTGCTGCTCAAGAACGACCAGTGGCTGATCCTGTGCGCCGTGTGCGTGACCGGCACCATCGGCTACGTGATCCGCGGCTCGGTGGCGATCTACTACGCCAAATACTATTTGAACGGCGACACCGCCACCGTGTCGGCCTTCCTCTCGACCGGCGTGGCGGCGGCGATCCTGGCCATGGTGGTGTCCACCTGGACCACCAAGTTCTATTGCAAGGTCAAGCTGTTCCGCAATTCGCAGATCATGGTCGCGGTGCTCAGCCTGATGCTCTACTTCCTGGTGCAACCCGGCGACATGGCGCTGGCCTTCGCGCTGTACTTCCTGCTGTCGCTGGTGGTCGACCTGCATGCGCCGGTGTTCTGGTCGGCGATCGCCGAGACCATCGACTATGGCCAGGTCAAGACCGGCAAGCGCGTCTCGGGCTTCGCCTTCGGCGGCATCTCGGTGTGCCAGAAGGCCGGCATGGCCATCGCCGGCGGCCTGGTCGGGGTGCTGCTCGACGTCTTCGAATACCAGCCGAACCAGGCGCAGTCGGCGCTGGCGCTGCAGGGCATCGCGCTGATGCTGTCGGTGATCCCGGGGTTCTTTCACTTTCTCATGGGGCTTCTGATGTTCAAGTACCGGATCAGCGACGACTATTACAGCAGCGTCAAGGAAGACATGCGCGCGCAGGGCTACGCGACCACCTGAACCACGAAGCGAGACACGAGATGCAAGAAACGATCCTGAGACCCCTGATCGAGCAACGCGCCGATCCCTATATCTACAAGCACAGCGACGGGTATTATTACTTTACGGCCTCGGTCCCGCTCTACGACCGTATCGAACTGCGCCGCGCCACCACGATCGACGGCCTGGCGAGCGCGCCGACGGTCGACGCCTGGATCAAGCCCGACACCGGGCCGTATTCCGAACTGGTGTGGGCGCCCGAGCTGCACTTCAACCAGGGCGCCTGGTACGTCTATTTCGCCGCCGCCCCGAGCCGCGAGATCAAGCACCAGCTGTTCCAGCATCGCATGTACGCGATCCGCAACACGAATGCCAATCCGCTGGAAGGGGAGTGGGAATTCATGGGCCAAGTCGACACCGGCATCGACAGCTTCTGCCTGGATGCCACCACGTTCACCCACCAGGGCCGGCTGTACTACCTGTGGGCGCAGAAGGATGTCGAGATCGAGGGCAATTCGAACCTGTACATCGCGCCGATGAAGACGCCGTGGCAGATCGAGGGCAAGCCGGTCCTGCTCAGCAAGCCGGAGCACGACTGGGAAACCATCGGATTCCGGGTCAACGAGGGTCCATCCGTGCTACGCCGCAACGGCAGGATCTTCATCAGCTACTCGGCCAGCGCCACCGACCACAATTACGCGATGGGCCTGGTGTGGGCCGACGAGGATGCCGACCTGCTCGACCCGGCAGCGTGGACCAAGTCGGCGCAGCCCGTTTTGCGGTCGTGCTACGATCACGGCGTCTATGGCCCGGGCCACAACAGCTTTACCTATGCCGAAGACGACGACACCGTCATGCTGGTCTACCATGCGCGCACCCATACCGAGATCGTCGGCGATCCGCTCTGGAATCCGGACCGCCACACCTTCGTGAAACCGCTGCGCTGGGACGAACAGGGCATGCCGCTGTTCGGCCGTCCTTCCACTTATTGATGACATCTGGAGATCGATACAACGTGCAAACCGGTATCACGCAAGCGCCATTCGGCCAGCTGCCCGACGGCAGGGCCATCACCCAGTTCACGCTGACCAATGCCGGGGGCATGGTGGCGAAGATCATCGACTATGGCGGCATCATCACCGAGCTGCATGCGCCCGACCGCGACGGCAACCTCGCCGACGTGGTGCTGGGTTTCGACACGCTCGAGCCCTACCGCACGGATAGCCCATATTTCGGCGCGCTGATCGGCCGCTACGGCAACCGCATCCGGCACGGACGCTTCACGCTCGACGGCCAGGAAGTCCAGCTGCCGGTCAATAACGGCAGCAACCACCTGCATGGCGGGCCGGATGGTTTCGATCGCGTCAAGTGGGAGGCCACGATCGACGGCGCCAGTCTGCGCCTGCAGTACCGCAGCGCCGATGGCGAGATGGGCTATCCCGGCAACCTCGATGCGACCGTCACCTACACGCTCCTGGATACTAACGAGCTGGTGGTGTCCTTCCACGCCGTCACCGACAAGGCGACGCCGGTCAACCTGACCCAGCACAGCTACTTCAACCTGGCCGGCGATGGTGACATCCTCGGCCACGTATTGAGCATCGAGGCCGACGCTTTCGTGGCCATCGACGCCGAATCGATCCCGACCGGCGAACTGACGCCGGTGACGGGCACGCCGTTCGACTTCCGCATGCCGCGCGCGATCGGCGAGCGCATCGGCCAGCCGGACAAGCAGCTGCGCCATGGCGGCGGCTATGACCACAACTTCGTGCTCAACAAGCCGCAGGGCAAGGCATTGAGCCGCGCGGCGCGCGTGTCCGAACCGACATCGGGACGCGTGCTGGAATTGTGGACCGAGGAGCCGGGCGTGCAGTTCTACAGCGGGAACTTCCTCGACGGTTCGCTGGCGGGCAAGGGCAGGACCTACCAGCACCGCAGCGGCTTCTGCCTGGAGCCGCAGCACTTCCCGGATTCGCCGAACCAGCCGCTGTTCCCGAACGTGATCCTGCGTCCGGGCGAGGCATACCAGACCGAGTCGCGCTTTCGCTTCCTGGTGGAGCCGGGCGCATGATGGAAGTGCTGCTCGACGCCGGGCACGAGCTCGGCGAATGCGTGCTGTGGTGCGAGCGCACTGGCCGGCTGCTGTGGACCGACATCCCGGCCGCGACCCTGTGGTCGCATTCGCCGTCCAGCGGGCGCACCGTCTCCTGGCGCATGCCCGAGCGCCTGTGCAGCTTCGCGCTCACCGGCAGCGACGATCGCTTGCTGCTGGGGCTTGCCTCCGGCCTGGCCTTCTTCACTTTCTCGACCGGCAAGGTCACCCGCATCGTCGACGTCGAAGCGGACAATCCATCGACGCGCCTGAACGATGGGCGTTGCGACCGCCAGGGGCGCTTCGTGTTCGGCATGTTCAACCAGGACGAGAACCCCAAACGCGCGGTGGGCGGCTTCTATCGCCTGAACCTCGACCTGTCGCTGGAATCGCTGCCGCTGCCGAAGGCGGCGATCGCCAACAGCATCTGCTTCAGCCCCGACGGCCGGCGCATGTATTTCGCCGACTCGCAAGAGAAGGCCATCCTGTACGCCGACTACAACCCCTGCAGCGCCGAAGTCGGGCGGGTGCACACCTTCGTCGCGGCCGATGCCGCGCCGGGCGAACCGGATGGTTCCACGGTCGATGCCGAGGGTTACCTGTGGAGCACGCGCTGGGGCGCGGGGCAGGTGAGGCGCTTCGCACCAAGCGGCAAGCTGGATCGGGTGATCCCGCTCGCCGCGCCGCAGCCGAGCTGCCCGGCTTTCGGCGGGCCAGGTCTATCGACCTTGTTCGTCACCAGCGCGCACGTGGGCATGACGGCGCGCGACCGGGATGCTGCGCCGCTGTCGGGCGCGGTGTTCCAGCTGCCCCTGGACGTGCGCGGCCTGCCCGAAGCACGCTTCCTGCACCGCTGACCTTCCATCCTGGCGGCCAGCGCCGCCCCATCTCCCGCCGATCCACCCGCTGATCGATACTGAAAACGGTATCGACGTCGCCAAAAATGTGATTGGAAAGTTATCTGGCTGGTCTTTACCATTACTCTCATCAGGAGACATGGGCCAGGCTCGACGCCTCGCTCGGCCAAGAATAAACAGGAGATCTGCATGTCCGGGGAAAAGAAAAAGACGCCGCTGCGCTCGGCGGCGTGGTTCGGGACGCAAGACAAGAACGGTTTCATGTACCGCAGCTGGATGAAGAACCAGGGCATTCCCGACCATGAATTCCAGGGCAAACCCATCATCGGCATCTGCAATACCTGGTCCGAACTCACTCCCTGCAACGCCCATTTCCGCAAGCTGGCCGAACACGTCAAGCGCGGCATCCTGGAAGCCGGCGGCTTCCCGGTCGAATTCCCCGTGTTTTCGAACGGCGAATCGAACCTGCGGCCGACCGCCATGCTGACCCGTAACCTGGCGTCGATGGACGTCGAGGAGTCGATCCGCGGCAATCCGATGGACGCCGTGGTGCTGCTGGTCGGCTGCGACAAGACCACGCCGGCCCTGCTGATGGGCGCGGCCAGCGTCGACCTGCCGACCATCGTCGTCACCGGCGGCCCGATGCTCAACGGTAAACTGAACGGCAAGGACATCGGTTCCGGCACCGCCGTCTGGCAGCTGCACGAGCAAGCCAAGGCCGGCGCCATCACGATGCACGAATTCCTGTCGGCCGAAGCGGGGCACTCGCGTTCGGCCGGCACCTGCAACACCATGGGCACGGCGTCTACGATGGCCTGCATGGCCGAGGCGCTGGGCACCTCGCTGCCGCACAATGCGGCGATTCCCGCCGTGGATGCGCGGCGCTACGTGCTGGCCCATATGTCGGGCATCCGCATCGTCGAGATGGTGCACGAAGACCTGCGCATCTCGAAGATCCTCAAGCGCGAGAACTTCGAGAACGCGATTCGCGTGAACGCGGCGATCGGCGGTTCGACCAATGCCGTGATCCACCTGAAGGCGATCGCCGGCCGCGTCGGCGTGCAGCTCGAACTCGAGGACTGGACCCGCATCGGCAAGGGCACCCCGACCGTGGTCGACCTGCTGCCGTCGGGCCGCTACCTGATGGAAGAGTTCTATTACGCCGGCGGCCTGCCGGCGGTGGTCCGGCGCCTGGGAGAAGGCGGCCTGATTCCGCACCGGGACGCATTGACCGTCAACGGCAAGTCGCTGTGGGAGAACTGCGTCGACGCGCCGATATACAACGACGAGGTGGTGCGCCAGCTGGACAATCCGCTGATCGCGGACGGCGGCATCTGCATCCTGCGCGGCAACCTGGCGCCGCGCGGCGCGGTGCTGAAGCCGTCGGCGGCGTCGCCCCACCTGATGCGGCACCGCGGCCGCGCGGTGGTGTTCGAGGATTTCGACCACTACAAGGAGCGCATCCTCGATCCCGACCTGGACGTGGATGAGAACTGCGTGCTGCTGATGAAGAACTGCGGGCCGAAGGGCTATCCGGGCATGGCCGAAGTGGGCAATATGGGACTGCCGCCCAAGCTGCTGGCCAAGGGCATCACCGACATGGTGCGCATCTCGGACGCGCGCATGAGCGGCACCGCCTACGGCACCGTGGTGCTGCACGTGGCGCCGGAGGCGATGGCCGGCGGCCCGCTGGGCATCGTGCAGGACGGCGACATGATCCAGCTCGATTGCCATGCCGGCCTGCTCAATGTGGAACTGAGCGATGAACAGATCCGCGCGCGGCTGGCGGATCGGGCCGAGAAAGCCGCGCCCGTGCAGCATAGCGGTTACCAGCGGCTGTACCTGGACCATGTGATGCAGGCCGATGAAGGGTGCGACTTCGATTTTCTCGTCGGGTGTCGCGGGTCGGCGGTGCCGAAGCATTCCCATTGAGTCGATGGAAAGCGTCAATCACCATAATATAAAGGAGACCCGAACCATGCTGCTCGTCCAATTTCTGACCGAATCGAATGAACGCCGCGTCGGCATCCTGAACGACGCCACCATCCGCATCATCGACGGCTATGCCACCACGCTCGACCTCGCGCGTGCCGCGATCGCGCAGGGCAGGGGCCTGGCGCACCTGGCCGACAGCGCCGCCGGTGCGCAGCAGGTCGCCTATGACGAGCTGGCCGCTGCCAGCCGTATCCTGCCCCCGGTCGACCATCCCGACCCCGCCCACTGCTACGTCACCGGCACTGGCCTGACCCACCTGGGCAGCGCCGACACGCGCGACAGCATGCACAAGAAGATCGGCGGCGACATCGAGGCCCTGAGCGACAGCATGAAGATGTTTCGCCTGGGCGTGGAAGGCGGCAAGCCGGCGCCCGGCACGCCCGGCGTGCAGCCGGAATGGTTCTACAAGGGCGACGGCTCGATCCTGCGCGCCAGCGGCCAGGACCTCGACATGCCGGCGTTCTCGCTCGACGGCGGCGAGGAGCCGGAAATCGCCGGCCTGTACCTGATCGGCGACGATGGACAGCCCTACCGCCTGGGCTATGCGATCGGCAACGAATTCTCGGACCACGTCACCGAACGCCAGAACTACCTCTACCTGGCGCACTCGAAGCTGCGCAACTGCGGTGTCGGTCCAGCGCTGCTGGTCGGCGAGCTGCCGGCCCACGTGGCGGGCGTGTCGCGCGTCATTGGCCTCGACGGCCAGGTGCGCTGGGAGAAGGCGTTCGTCAGCGGCGAAGACAATATGTCGCACACGCTGGAAAACCTCGAACATCATCACTTCAAATATGGCCTGTTCAAACGCCCGGGCGACGTGCACGTCCACTTCTTCGGCACCGCGACCCTGAGCTTTGCCGACGGCGTCCAGGTCGCGGCGGGGGAGACCTTCGAGATCGAGGCGCCGGCTTTCGGTCCGGCCCTGCGCAACCGCCTCGCCGTGCATGACGCCCCGTTCGTCAAGGTCAAGCGCTTATGATGCAGTAAGCCGGCCCGCAGAGGCTTCGGCTCGATAACAGGATGGAGACAAGCATGGAACAGATGGGGAACTACCCCAGCCTGCGGGACAAGCGGGTATTCGTGACGGGAGGCGGCAGCGGCATCGGCGAAGCGATCGTGCAGGCCTTCGTGGAGCAGGGCGCGACCGTCGCCTTCGTCGACATCGCGCAGCAGGCCAGCGAGGCGCTATGCGCGCGGCTGGCCGATGCGGGGCCACATGCCCCGGTCTACCGCCATTGCGACATCACTGACATCCCGGCGCTGCAGCGCACGATGGCCGAACTGGCCGCGCAGCTGGGCGACTTCGACGTCCTGGTCAACAATGCGGCCAACGACCAGCGCCACGACATCCAGGACGTCTCGCTCGACTACTGGAACGAGCGCATCGCCATCAACCAGCGTCCGATGTTCTTCACCTGCCAGGCGGTCCTGCCCGGGATGAAGAAGAAGGGCGGCGGCTCCATCATCAATTTCAGCTCCATGTCGTGGCATGCCAAGGGCGCCGGGTATCCGGTGTACGCCACCACCAAGGCGGCCGTGATCGGGCTCACGCGCAGCCTGGCGCGCGACCTGGGGCCGTTCGGCGTGCGGGTCAACACGGTCACGCCGGGCTGGGTCATGACCCAGCGCCAGGTCGAGCTGTGGGTCGATGCGGCGGCGGAAGTCGAGATCGGGAAGGCGCAGTGCCTGCCGGGCAAGCTGATGCCCGACGATGTCGCGCGCATGGTGCTGTTCCTCGGCGCCGACGACAGCAGGATGTGCACGGCGCAGGATTTTGTCGTGGATGCCGGCTGGACCTGATCGATCCGCACGTCCGCACGATTCCTTCACGCCCCAGTCGTCCACCCGTTACCATCGTTGCCGCTTGCGTGGCGACGATGGACCATTGGAGTCCGCCATGACCGCATCCCGCTCCACCGCACTGCTCGTCCTTGGAACACTCTGCGCCCATGCGCACGCCGCGCCTCTCAGCAGCCCCGACCGCCACATCGCGGTCGATGTCGGCGTCTCGGCGGACGGCGCGCTGACCTACTCCGTCGCCCGCGACGGCACGCCCGTCATCCTGCGCTCAAGCCTCGGCCTGGCGGTGCAGGGCGCCGACCTGACCACGGGCTTGAGGCTGGCCGCCAGCTCGCCGGTCAAGCCGATCGAAGACCGCTACGAACTGGCCACCGCCAAGAAGCGCCACATCACCTACCGCGCCAACGAACAGACTCATACCGTGCGCAATGCCCAGGGCCAGGCCATGGACGTGACCTTCCGCGTCTCGAACGACGGCGTCGCCTTCCGTTACCGCGTCGCCGGCAAGAACCTGAAATTCGTCCGCGAAACCTCGGCCTTCGCCTTCGATCAGTCCGCGAAGGCCTGGCTGCAGCCGATGTCGGTCGCCCAGACCGGCTGGTCGAACACGAATCCTTCCTACGAAGAGCACTACCAGCGCGAGATCCCGGTCGGCACCCCGTCGACCCTGGGCGCCGGCTGGGTCTTCCCGGCGCTGTTCCGTACCGGCGAGACCTGGGTCGCGCTCACGGAGGCGAACCTGGACGGCAGCTTCCATGCCTCGCGCCTGCACACCGACTCGCGCGGCGGCGTCTATCGTCTCGACGTCCCGGCCGCGCCCGAGGTGTTCACGGGCGGCGCGCTGCTGGCCGAGTCAAAGGGCGATCTGGTCACGCCGTGGCGCATCATCGCACTGGGCAGCCTGCGCACGCTGGTGGAATCGACGCTCGGCACCGATCTCGCGGCGCCTGCGATCGCCTTCGACAAGGCGAAGGTCCAGCCCGGCCACGCATCCTGGAGCTGGGCGCTGCTCAAGGACGACGGCACCTATCTCGATATCCAGAAGCGCTTCGTCGACTACGCCGCCGACATGGGGTGGGACTACACGCTGGTCGATGCCGACTGGGACCGCAAGATCGGCTTCGAACGCATGCGCGAGCTGGTGACCTATGCGTCTGCGAAGAAGATCGGCATCCTGGTCTGGTACAACTCGTCCGGCGCCTGGAACAAGACGCCATACAGCCCGAAGGGAGCGCTGCTCACCCGCGCAGCGCGCGTGCGCGAATTCGCACGCCTGCGCGACATGGGCGTCAAGGGCGTCAAGATCGACTTCTTCGCCGGCGACGGCAAGTCGATGGTCGCCTATTACGTCGACCTGCTCCAGGACGCGGCCGACGCCGGCCTGCTGGTGAACTTCCACGGCGCCACCTTGCCGCGCGGCTGGTCGCGCACCTTCCCGAACCTGATGACGGTGGAGGCGGTGAAGGGATTCGAATTCACCACCTTCGACCAGAAGGACCAGGATGCGATGCCGCCACACGCCGCCATGCTGCCGTTCAGCCGCAACCTGTTCGACCCGATGGACTACACGCCGCTGGTGTTCGGCGACATCCCCAGGATCAAGCGCGTCACGCGCAACGGCTTCGAGCTGGCCGAGGCGGTGCTGTTCCTGTCCGGAATCCAGCACGTCGCCGAGCGGCCCGAAGGCATGGCCGGCGTTCCCGATTACGTGAAACAGCTGCTGCGCGACCTGCCGCGCAGCTGGGACGACGTGCGCTTCATCGACGGCTACCCGGGCCGCCACGCGGTCATCGCGAGAAAGAGCGGCGACAGCTGGTATGTGGCCGGATTCAATGCCGACAGTGAAGCGCGCAGCGTCGACCTCGACCTGTCGTTCATCGCCGGACGCAGCGGGACCTTGACCACCGACGGGGATGGCGAACGCGCATTCAGCCAGGCCCCGATCAAGGCGGGCAAGACCAGCATCCGCATCAAAGCGCGCGGCGGCTTCGTCGCGGTATTCAAATAAGACTGACTAAAACCAGGAGACATCAGTGAAAGCACTCAAGCCCCTCATCCTCGCATGCAGCCTTGCCGCCTTGCCGGTTCTCACCTTCGCCCAGGTGAGCGTGTCGGTCGACACCACCAAGCCGGGCCCGGTCATCAACAAGAACGTGTACGGCCAGTTCGCAGAACACCTCGGCACCGGCATCTATGAGGGCTTGTGGGTGGGGCCGGATTCCAGGATTCCGAACACGCGCGGCTGGCGCAACGACGTGGTGGGCGCGTTGAAGGAGCTGAAGGTGCCGCTGGTGCGCTGGCCGGGCGGCTGCTTCGCCGACGAGTACCACTGGCGCGACGGCATCGGCGCGCGCAACAAGCGTCCGGTCAAGGTCAACACCCACTGGGGCGGCGTGGCCGAGGACAATGCGGTCGGCACCCATGAGTTCTTCGACCTGGTCGAGCTGCTGGGCACCGAAGCCTACGTCAACGGCAATCTGGGTTCCGGCACCCCGCAAGAGATGGCCGAGTGGCTCGAGTACATGACCTCGGACACCAAGTCGTCGCTGGCCGAGCTGCGGCGCAAGAACGGCCGCAAGGAGCCGTACAAGGTCGCCTATTTCGGTATCGGCAACGAGGCCTGGGGCTGCGGCGGCAATATGAAGCCGGAGTATTATGCCCACCTGTATAACCACTATGCCACCTTCCTGAAGACGCCGCCGGGCGCGCGTCCGAAGATCATCGCCAGCGGCGGCAACGACAACGACACCAAATGGACCGACGTGTTGAGCCGCGAAGCCGCGCGCGGCACCGACGGCATCAGCTACCACTACTATACCTTGCCGACCGGCGTCTGGGAGAAGAAGGGCGCCGCGACCGGCTTCCCGGAATCCGAATGGTTCTCGACCATCCAGCAGACCCTGCGCATCGACCAGCAGATCAAACAGAACATCGCCGTCCTCGACAAGAACGATCCGCAGAAGAAGATCGGCTTCTATGTCGACGAGTGGGGCACCTGGTACGACGTGGAGCCGGGCACCAATCCGGGCTTCCTGTTCCAGCGCAACACGATCCGCGATGCGGTGGTGGCGGCGCTCAACTTCAACATCTTCCATGAGTACGCCGAGCGGGTGCGCATGACGAATATCGCGCAGATGGTCAACGTGCTGCAGGCGATGATCATCACCGACAAGGACAAGATGCTGCTCACGCCGACCTACCACGCCTACAAGATGTACATCCCGTTCCAGGACGCGACCAAGCTGCCGGTGGCGGTCGACAACGATGTGGCCTACTCGAGCAATGGCAAGGCGGTGCCGGGCATCAGCGCCACCGCGGCGCGCGCCAAGGACGGCAAGGTCTATGTCGCCCTGGTCAACACGCACCCGACCCGCGCCAGCGACGTGGCGCTGAACGTGGCCGGCCTGAACGTGGGGAGCGTGACGGGCCAGGTGCTGACGGCCGAGAAGATGGACGCCCACAACACCTTCGAGCAGCCGCAGGCGGTCAAGCCGGCGCCATTCAGCGCGAAGGCGGCCGACGGCAAGCTGACCATCAAGGTGCCGGCCAAGGCCGTGATGGTGTTCGCCGTCGAGGCGTGACGTGAAGGCCGCGCGCGCAATCGCGGCTGTAGCGATGGCGGTATTTTCCGCACTGGCCGCGCTGACCGGTGCGGCATACGCCGCCCAGGTCGGCGTGCACGACCCGGTGATGGCGAAGGAGAAGGATCGCTACTACCTGTTCAGCACCGGCCCCGGCATCACCTTCTACAGCTCGGGCGACATGAAGACGTGGAAGCCGGAAGGACGCGTATTCCCGGAAGGCCCGGCGTGGGCGACGAAGGCCGCGCCGAGCTTCAACGGCCATGTCTGGGCGCCCGACATTTATCATCATGACGGCAAGTACTACCTGTACTACTCGGTGTCCGGCTTCGGCAAGAACACCTCGGCCATTGGCGTGACCGTCAACAGCACGCTGGACCCGCGTGCGCCCGGCTACAAATGGGAAGACCAGGGACTGGTGGTGCAATCGGTCCCGGGCCGCGACCTGTGGAATGCGATCGACTCGCACGTGATCGACGACGACAAGGGCACGCCGTGGATGTCGTTCGGCTCGTTCTGGGGCGGTCTCAAACTGGTGAAGCTCGACGCCAGCCGCACCCGCCTGGCCGAACCGCAGGAGTGGCGCACGATCGCCCGCCGCGAGCGTCCGGCCTTCACGCCGGACGAAGAAGCCGCGCCGGCGCAGATCGAGGCCCCGTTCATCTTCCCGAAGAACGGCTGGTACTACCTGTTCGCGTCCTGGGACCTGTGCTGCAAGGGCAAGGACAGCACCTACAAGGTGGTGGTGGGGCGGTCGAAGAGCGTCACCGGCCCCTACCTCGACCGCAACGGCGTCGACATGGCCAGGGGCGGCGGTTCGCTCGTGATCCAGGGCGACGGCGACTGGCAGGCGCTCGGCCACAACAGCGCCTATACCTTCGACGGCAAGGACTATATGGTGCTGCACGCCTACGAGACCTTTGATAAGTACCGGCAGAAGCTGAAGGTGCTGGAGATGACGTGGGACGGGGACGGCTGGCCCGTGCTCGACCAGAAGGACCTGAACCGCTACCAGAGCGTGCTGCAACAATGAAAATCCAACTCGCCGCCTTGAGCCTGATGGTCGCCGGCGCCTGGGCGCAGGCGGCCGAGCTGTTTCCGCTGTCCGCCGTGCGCCTGGGCCCTGGTCCCTTCCTCGACGCCCAGACCACCAACCTGAACTACCTGATGGCGATGGAGCCCGACCGCCTGCTGGCGCCGTTCCTGCGCGAGGCCGGCTTGCAGCCGCGCCAGCCCAGCTACGGCAACTGGGAGTCGACCGGACTGGATGGCCATATGGGCGGCCATTACCTGTCGGCGCTGGCGCTCATGCATGCGTCGACCGGCGACCAGGAAGCCTTGCGCCGCCTGAACTATTTCGTGGCCGAGCTCAAACGCGCACAGCAGGCCAACGGCGACGGCTATCTCGGCGGCATTCCCGGCGGACGCCAGGCCTGGCGCGACATCGCGGCCGGCAAGCTGGAAGCCGACAACTTCTCGGTCAACGGCAAGTGGGTGCCCTGGTATAACCTGCACAAGGTGTACGCCGGCTTGCGCGACGCCTATCGTTACGCCGGCAACGAGGATGCGAAGGCCATGCTGGTGCAACTGTCCGACTGGGCGCTGGCATTGAGCGCGAAGCTGTCGCCCGAGCAGATGCAGACCATGCTGCGCAGCGAGCATGGCGGCATGAACGAGATATTCGTCGACGTGGCCGAGATGACGGGCGAGCGCAAATACCTCGACCTGGCGCTGGCTTTTTCGCACCAGGCTGTGTTACAGCCGCTGGCGCGAAAGCAGGACCAGCTGACCGGACTGCATGCGAATACCCAGATCCCGAAGGTGATCGGCTTCAAGCGCATCGCCGACATGACGGGACGGCAGGACATGGGAGAAGCTGCGCGCTTCTTCTGGCAGACCGTGGTCGACAAGCGCACGGTCGCCATCGGCGGCAACAGCGTCAAGGAGCATTTCCACAGCACCGACGATTTCGATCCCATGGTGCACGAGGTCGAGGGGCCGGAGACCTGCAACACCTATAACATGCTGAAGCTGACCGGGATGCTGTTCCGGTCGGAGCAAAAGGGTATGTACAGCGACTACTACGAGCGGGCGCTGTACAACCATATCCTGTCGTCGCAGCGGCCGGAAGGCGGCTTCGTCTACTTCACGCCGATGCGGCCGAACCACTACCGCGTGTATTCGCAGGTGGACAAGGGCATGTGGTGCTGCGTCGGCTCGGGCATCGAAAGCCACGCCAAATACGGTGAATTCATCTACGCCCGCGACAAGGACACGCTGTTCGTGAACCTGTTCGTCGCCTCGACCCTGGACTGGAAAGACAAGGGCGTCAGGGTCACTCAGGCGACGACGTTCCCTGATGCCGACACCACGCGCCTGACGGTCGATGGCGAGGGCCGGTTCACGATGAAGATCCGCTACCCGGCGTGGGTAGCGCCGGGCCGGATGGCGGTGCGGGTCAACGGCGCAGAGGTGAAGATCGACGCCCGGCCAGGCGGCTATGCGACGATAGCGCGCGCCTGGCGCAAGGGCGACCGGGTCGACGTGCGGCTGCCGATGACGACGCATCTCGAGCAAATGCCGGGCAGGTCGAATTACTACGCCGTGCTGCACGGGCCGGTCGTGCTGGCGGCGCGCACGCGCATGGTCGGCGACGACAAGCTGAATTACCTGGCCGATGACTCGCGCATGGGGCATATCGCCTCGGGGCCGACCTGTCCTTTGGCGTCGGCGCCGATGTTCGTCAGCGATTCGACCGATTTCATTGCGCGCTTCATACCGGTAGCCGGCAAGCCGCTGACGTTCACGGCGCCGGGGTTGGTGCATGGCGCGGATGGGCCGCGCACCGAGTTCATTCCTTTCTTCCGCCTGCACGAATCGCGCTACACGATGTACTGGCAGCATGCCACGCCGGATGACCTGGAGGCGCAGCAGGCCGCGAACGCGGAGCGCGAGGCGGACCGAATCGCGCTCTATGCGAGGACCATCGACCAGGTGGCGCCGGGCGAGCAGCAGCCGGAGTCGGATCACTTCTTCAAGGGCGAGGGCATCGATGCCGGGATCAATCATGGGCGGCGCTGGCGCCATGCGACAGCGTGGTTCAGCTATGAGCTGAACGATCCGAAGAAGGAAGCCAGGGTGCTGCGCCTGGCCTTCGCGAAGGCGGACGCGGGGCGGCGGTTCGACATCCTCGTCAACGGGCAGGCGCTGGCGAACGTGACGTTGACGGCCGATGCGCAGGAATACATCTATACGGTCGATTACCCAATCCCTGATGCGGTACGCATGAAGACGAACGGAAAGCTCAGCGTGCGGTTCGTGGCCAAGCCCGGATCGATTGCCGGCGGCTTGTACGGGCTTAGGCTGTTGCGATAGTTGTTGATGCCGAAAACCGTATCACAATTATCAAAAAAGTGATTGGAACAGTATCTCAGTTTGGCCTAGGATTGCAGAACAACAATACCGGAGACAAAGTGATGAGCCTCACCCGCAGGAATTTCCTGGGCGTCGCAGTTGCCGCGCCTGTGGCCGCAACCGTTGTGCCGCTCAACGCGGCCTTCGCCGCCAAGCCCCTCACCATCGGCTTCTCGCAAGTCGGCGCCGAAAGCGAATGGCGCACCGCCAACACCGCCTCCATCAAGGACGCCGCCAAAAAGGCCGGCATCAACCTCAAGTTTGCCGACGCCCAGCAACGCCAGGAAAACCAGGTGAAAGCGATCCGCTCCTTCATCGCCCAGCGCGTCGACGTCATCGCCTTCTCTCCGGTCGTGGAATCCGGCTGGGACACCGTGCTGCGCGAAGCCAAGCGCGCCAACATCCCCGTCATCCTGACCGACCGCGGCGTCAAGGTCAGCGACGAGTCGCTGTACGTCACCTTCCTCGGTTCCGACTTCGTGGAAGAGGGCCGCCGCGCCGCGCGCTGGCTGGTGGAACACGCGAAGAAGAACCCGAATCGCGCCTATAACATCGTCGAGCTGCAGGGCACTGTCGGCTCGGCCCCGGCCATCGACCGCAAGGCCGGCTTCGCGGAAGTCATGAAGCTTGAACCGCGACTGAAGATCATCCGTTCCCAGACCGGCGACTTCACCCGCGCCAAGGGCAAGGAGGTGATGGAAGCCTTCCTCAAGTCCGAGGGCAAGAACATCACCGTACTGTATGCGCACAACGACGACATGGCGATCGGCGCCATCCAGGCGATCGAGGAAGCGGGCTTCAAGCCGGGCAAGGACATCCTGGTCGTATCGATCGACGGCGTGCGCGGCGCGTTCGAGGCGATGTTGCAGGGTAAGCTGAACGTGACCGTCGAATGCAATCCGCTGCTCGGCCCGCAGCTGATGGAAGCGGCCAAGGCGGTCAAGGCCGGCAAGCCGGTGCCGAAGCGCATCGTGGTGCAAGAAGGTGTCTTCCCGGCCGAAGTCGCAGCCAAGGAATTCCCGAACCGCAAATATTGAGGCGGCCATGCTCGCCTCGACCACGGCGCTGCCGGTGCTCGACGTCACCGGCATCCATAAGCTTTTTCCCGGCGTGAAAGCGCTGTCGGATGCCGGCCTGCGCCTGTATCCGGGCGAAGTCCATACCCTGATGGGCCAGAACGGGGCCGGCAAATCCACCCTGATCAAGGTGCTGACGGGCGTCTACCAGCCGGAGCGCGGCAGCATCGTGCTCGATGGCGAGCGCATCGAGCCGCGCTCGACCCAGCACGCCCAGGAACTCGGCATCAGCACGGTGTACCAGGAAGTGAACCTGTGCCCGAACCTGTCGGTCGCCGAGAACATCTTCATCGGCCGCTATCCGCGCCGCTTCGGCATGATCGACTGGCGCAGGATGCGTCGCGACGCCGCCGAACTGCTGGCGCGTTTGCAGGTGAATGTCGACGTCAAGCGGCCACTGGCCAGCTATCCGCTGGCGATCCAGCAGATGGTGGCCATCGCCCGTGCGCTGAACATCTCGGCCAAGGTGCTGATCCTCGACGAACCCACGTCCAGTCTCGACGAGGCCGAGGTGCAGCTGCTGTTCTCGGTCTTGAAAACCCTGCGCGAGCAGGGCATGGCGATCCTGTTCGTCACCCACTTCCTCGAGCAGACCTATGCGATCTCGGACCGCATCACGGTGATGCGCAATGGCGAGCGCGAAGGCGAATACCTGTGCAGCGAGCTGTCGCGCCTGGCGCTGGTGAACAAGATGATCGGCGTGGCTGCCGACACCCGGGAGCAGCCGCAGACCTGCATGGAAGAGGGCCACCAGGCCGGCCCGACCCTGCTGCGCACAAAAGAACTCGCACGCCGCGGCGTGCTGGCGCCGCTCGACCTGACCATCAAGCAGGGCGAACTGCTGGGCCTTGCCGGCCTGCTGGGTTCCGGCCGCACCGAGACCGCGCGCCTGCTGTTCGGCGCCGACAAGGCGGACGATGGCGCGATCGAGATCGGCGGCCGTTCGACCACCTTCGCCACCCCACGCGATGCGATCCGCGAGGGCATCGGCTTCTGCTCCGAAGACCGCAAGCACGAGGGCGCGATCCTCGACTTGTCGGTGCGCGAAAACCTGATCCTGGCCCTGCAGGCGCGCCAGGGATTGCTGCGCGCGATCCCGCTGCGGCGCCAGCAGGCGCTGGCCGATTACTACGTTAAACAATTGGGGATCAAGACGGCGAGTATCGAAACGCCGATCGGCACGCTCTCGGGCGGCAACCAGCAAAAAGTGCTGCTGGCGCGCTGGCTGGCCACCGAGCCCAGGCTGATGATCCTCGACGAACCCACACGCGGCATCGACGTGCGGGCAAAGCAGGAAATCATGGACTATGTCACCACGCTGTGCCGCAAAGGCATGGCCATCCTGTTCATCTCGTCCGAACTGCCCGAGGTGCTGCGCGTCTCCGACCGGATCGTCGTCATGCGCGACCGCAAGGCCTGCGGCGAGTACCGCCGTGGTGAGCTGGACGACAGCTCGGTGCTGCACGTGATCGCAGGGGAGGGCTGCCGATGATCGTCAAGGAACAAGCGCCCGTGGCGGCGGCCACCCCGGCCACGAAGCCGAACGCACCCGTACCCGCCTCGTTGCTCGCGCGCGCAACAGGACATCACCTGTTCCGCCCCCTGGCCGCGCTGGCCGCGCTGCTGCTGATCGACTTCCTGCTGATCCCTGGCTTCTTCCGCCTGGAGATCAAGGACGGCCACCTGTACGGCTCCCTGGTCGACATCGTCAACCGCGCCGCGCCGCTGATGCTGGCGGCGATCGGCATGACCTTGGTGATCGCCACGCGCGGCATCGACATCTCGGTCGGCGCCGTGGTGGCCTTGTCCGGCACCGTGGCGTCGATGCTGGTTGGCGGGACGATGGTGATCCAGGACGGCGTGCCGGTCTATGTGGCCGAGACGCCGATGCTGCTGGCGATGGCCGCCGCCTTCGGCGTCGCGCTGCTATGCGGCCTGTGGAATGGTCTGCTCGTCGCCGGCCTGGGCCTGCAGCCCATCGTCGCCACCCTGATCCTGATGGTGGCGGGACGCGGCCTGGCCCAGTTGCTGACCGACGGCCAGATCGTCACCGTCTATTATCAGCCGTTCTTCTTCCTGGGCAGCGGCTACCTGTTCGGGTTGCCGTTCGCGCTGTTCGTGGTGGCGGCGGTAGCCGGCGTCACCGCGCTGCTGCTGCGCCACACCGCGCTCGGGCTGTTCATCCAGGCTGTTGGGGTTAATCCTGTTGCGGCGCGCCTGGCCGGCATCCGCACCGCGGCCCTGATCGTGTTCGTCTACGTGTTCGCCGCCGCCTGCGCCGGCATGGCGGGCTTGATGATCAGTTCCAACGTCAAGAGCGCCGACGCCAACAACGCCGGCCTGATGCTCGAACTCGACGCCATCCTGGCCGTGACCCTGGGCGGCACCTCGCTCGCCGGCGGCAAGTTCAGCCTGGCCGGCTCCATCGTCGGTGCGCTGATCATCCAGACGCTCACCTACACCATCTATTCGCTGGGCGTGCCGCCCGAGGTCAATATGGTCGTCAAGTCGGTCGTCGTGTTCCTGGTCTGTATGTCGCAGTCGGACCAGTTCAAGCGCCTGTGGAAGCGGAGGGCGGCATGAACGCGGTCGTCGAGCACGCACGCAAGCTGTCAAGCGCGCCGTCCTTCACCTCGCTGGTCACGGTGGTGTTGCTGGCCGCGATGCTGCTGATCGGCGGCGCCCTGTATGAAGGATTCCTGTCGCTGCAGGTGATGCTCAACCTCCTGATCGACAACGCCTTCCTCCTGGTGATTGCGATCGGCATGGGCTTCGTGATCCTCTCGGGCGGGATCGACCTGTCGGTCGGCGCCGTGCTGGCGCTGTCGACCATGATCGCGGCCTGGCTGCTGCAGGTGGCGCATTGGCCGCCGCTGGCGGTAATCGCCACCGTGCTGGCGCTGGGCTTCCTGTTCGGCGGCGGCATGGGGGCCGTCATTCATTACTTCCGCCTGCAGCCCTTCATCGTCACCCTGGCCGGCATGTTCCTGGCGCGCGGCCTGTGCTACCTGATCAGCATCGAGTCGATCACGATCGAGGATCCGCTGTTCGTGGCGATGTCGCAGACGCAAATCCCGTTCTTCGGCGGCTTTCTCTCGCCCGGCGCCCTGATCGCGCTCGCCATGCTGGCCTGCGCGGTCTGGCTGGCCCACTACAGCGCTTTCGGGCGCGCCGTGTACGCAGTCGGCGGCAACGAGCAGTCGGCGGCGATGATGGGCCTGGCGGTCGCCCGCACCAAGATCCTGGTGTATGCCTTCAGCGGTTTCTGCGCCTCGCTGGCGGGCCTGCTGTTCGCGTTCTACATGCTGTCCGGCTACGGCTTGCATGCGCAGGGCACGGAGCTCGATGCGATCGCCGCGGTCGTCATCGGCGGCACCCTGCTCACCGGCGGCTACGGCTACATCCTCGGCGCGCTGTCCGGCGTGCTGGTGCTGGGCACGATCCAGACCCTGATCGCCTTCGACGGCACGCTCAGCTCGTGGTGGACCAGGATCGTGATCGGCGGCCTGCTGTTCGTGTTCTGCGTGGTGCAACGCGTGATGGCGTTCAAATCGACATGACTCGCCGCCGGGCCGCCGTCCACGCTGATATGATTTCCTGATGGATACGACAAACCCGAACTGGTTCCTGAAGGCGCGCCTCAAGACGCGCCAGCTGCTGCTGCTGATCGCGCTGGACGACTACCGCAACATCCACCGCGCGGCCGAGGAGCTGCACATGACGCAGCCGGCGGCGTCCAAGCAGGTCAAGGACCTGGAAGAGATGCTCGACGTGCGCCTGTTCGAGCGCCTGCCGCGCGGGATGGAGCCGACCATCTACGGCGAGACCATGATCCGCCACGCGCGCATGGCGCTCACCAGCCTGGCGCTGGCGCACGACGACATCGTCGCGCTCAAGGCCGGGCTGGCGGGGCAGGTGGAGGTGGGCGTCATCATGGCGCCGGCGATGGCGCTGCTGCCGCGCGCGATCGCGCGCATCAAGGAGCAGGCGCCGCTGCTGCGCATCGGCGTGCAGCTCGAATCCAGTAACGTATTGCTCGACAAGCTCAAGCACGGCGCCCTCGACTTCATGATCGGCCGCATCCTGGACAAAGAGGATTCGACGGGCCTGATCTACGAAGAGCTGAGCGAGGAGCCGGCCTGCGCCGTCGTCCGCCCCGGCCATCCGCTGCTGGAGCGGCGCGGCCTGACGCTCGAGGACATCGCCGCCCGGCCGTGGATCCTGCCGTCGCCCGGCAGCATCCTGCGCCACCGCTTCGACATGATGTTCCGGCGCGTTGGGTTGCCGCCACCCGGCAACGTGGTCGATACCACCGCGATCCTGGTAGTGACGGCGCTGCTGCAGCAGACCGACGCCCTGCACGTGATGCCGCAGGAGGTGGCGCAGTACTATGCCTCGCTGAACGTGATGCGCATCCTGCCGATCGAGCTGCCATGCAAGATGGATGCCTTCGGCATCATCCGCCAGCAAGACCACCTGCTGTCGCCGGGCGCCGACCTGCTCTTGACGGCTGTGCGGGCCGCGGCCGCCGAGATCTATTGATTGTGCCATAGATACAACCACCAAAAGTCACGGATGTGTAACGGGCGCAGCCCATTCTGTTTGCTCGTTATAATCGCCGACAATAAGAAAATGTTGGCGGCGGGGCAATAAGAACGTGAGGGGAAACGTTCCAGTGTATTAAGCCCAGCCAGCTTCGCGAGAACCATACTGGGCAATCCTGATGAGCAATCTGAGCAGTTTCCCGCCGGCGGCCGTCGGCGGCCTGGCGCTGGGAGAGCCGGCGCAGTCCGAGCCTGCGCAGTTGGAGCCAAACTCCTGGCCCGAAGGCCTGCGCGCCATCTTCGACCTGATCCTGGCATCGCGCTTTCCGATGTTCCTGGCCATGGGCCACGACCTGCGCCTGTTCTACAACGACGCCTATTCCGACCTGCTGGGCGACAAGCACCCTGGCGCGCATGGCGCGCCGTACGCCAGCGTCCGGCCCGAGCTGTGGGAGCGCATGCGTCCGTATTTCGACCTCGTGCTGGCCGGCGAAGCGACCCAGCTCCAGCACGCCCTGATGGAGTTCGAGCGCAACGGCAAGCGCGAGCGGCGTTTCTTTTCCGTCTCGCTGTCGCCGGTGCGCCATGCGGGGCAGGTGGCCGGCGTCTATTGCGTGCTCACCGAGACCACGTCCGACGTATTGTCCGAGCACCGCCACGCTTTTCACCAGAAGCTGGGCGAGACCCTCGAAGGCCTGGACGACGCCATCCACATCATCAAGGCCACCAGCGCCATGACCGGGCAGACCCTGGGCGCGGCGCGCGTCGGCTATGGCGAGATCGATCCCACCGGCCGCACCGTGAACGTCGACCGTGACTGGACCGACGGCCGCATGGCCAGCCTGGGCGGCATGTCGCATGTGCTGGACGATTTCGGGCCCGAGATTGCCGCCATGCTGCGCCAGGGCCGCACCGTGCGCATCGACGACGTCGCGGCCGACCCCCGCTCGGCGCCGTGCGCCGCGGCCTATGCCGGCATCGGCGCGCGCGCGGTGGTGATCGTGCCGATCATCGAGGAAGCGCGCCTGGCTGCCGTGTTCTACCTGCACGAGCCGTCCGCGCGCCACTGGACCGAGCAAGAAACCGCGATGGCCGAGGATGTGGCGCGCCACACGCGCGAGGTGGTGCGCCGCTCGCGCCTCGAGGAAACCCTGCGCGATGCGGCGCTGGAGCGTGACGCGCTGCTGCAGAGCGAGCGTCTGGCGCGGGTGCAGGCCGAGCGTCTCAGCAATGCCAAGGACGAATTCCTGGCCATGCTGGCGCACGAGCTGCGCAATCCCCTGGCGCCGATCAGCAGCTCGGCCAGCCTGCTGAGCATGCAGTTCTCCGCCGAGCCGCGCATCTGCCAGACCAGTTCCATCATCAGCCGCCAGGTCAAGCACATGAGCCGCCTGATCGACGACCTGCTGGACGTCTCGCGCGTGACGCGCGGCCTGGTCAAGCTCAAGCTGGCGACGGTCGACTTCCGCGAGGTGGTGACCGGGGCGCTCGACCAGACCCGCCCGCTGGTGCTGGAAAAAGCGCACCAGGTGCGGGTGGAGCTGCCCGAGACCCCGGTGTGGGTGCGCGGCGACCACACGCGCCTGGTGCAGAGCGTGGCCAATATCGTCAATAACGCCGCCAAGTACACGCAGAAAGGCGGCCAGCTCGTGCTCGCCCTCGAGGCGGTCGACGGTAGCATGGTCTTGCGCGTGCGCGACAACGGCTCGGGCATGCCGCCCGACCTGGTGCCGAGCGTGTTCGACCTGTTCACGCAAGGTGCGCGCACGCTGGCGCGCTCGCAGGGCGGGCTCGGGCTGGGCCTGACCCTGGTCAAGCGCCTGATCGACCTGCACGAGGGCGAGGTGGCCGCGCACAGCGACGGCGTCGGCTTGGGCAGCACCTTCACGCTCACCTTGCCCTGCGTGACGGGCGCCTGCGACGGCGGCGACATGCAGCCGGGCGACCCCGAGGCCGCGCGCGCGGTCCTGCAGCGCAAGCTGCGGGTGCTGATCGTGGACGACAACAGCGACGCCGCCGACAGCCTGGCCAACCTGCTGCAGGTGCAGGGCCACGCCACCTCGGTCGAGTACGACGCCGAATCGGCCCTGCGCCGCGCGCGCGCCGAGCGGCCCGACGTGATGCTGATCGATATCGGCTTGCCCGACGTCGACGGCTACCAGCTGGCCTCGGCGCTGCGGTCCCTGCCCGAGACGGCGGCCACGGTGCCGGTCGCGGTGACCGGCTACGGCCAGGCCAAGGACCGCGAGCGGGCGCTGCAGGCGGGCTTCGCCCACCACCTGGTCAAGCCGGTCGACATGACGGCGCTGGTGCGCATCCTGGAATCGAGCGCGGCGCTCGCGGCGGTGGCGGAGGCGGCATCGACTCCGGTGACGCCCAAGCCGGCTTCGGCGTCCGAATCCGAAGAGACGATGGCGCCGGCCTGAGTATTTCCTGGGGCCACGGCCAGCGATGGCGGTAGTATGATCATGCTTCCCTCAATGAAAGGATGAGCATGTCCGAATTCGTCTTCACCGCTCCCGCCACGCCTTCGGTGGCCGTCAGCGGTTCGAGCAGCCGTTTCCCGGTGCGCCGCGTGTTCTGCGTCGGCCGCAACTATGCCTCGCACGCGCGCGAGATGGGGAGCGATCCGAACCGCGAACCGCCGTTCTTCTTCTCCAAGCCGGCCGATGCCGTGGTGCCCGCCGGCGGCGCGGTGCCGTATCCGCCGTCGACCGGTGACCTGCACCACGAGATCGAACTGGTGGTGGCGCTCGGCGCGGGCGGCGCCGACGTCGACCCGGCCAATGCGCTCGACCTGGTATGGGGCTATGGCGTGGGCCTGGACCTGACCCGGCGCGACCTGCAGGCGGCAGCCAAGGACACCGGCCGTCCCTGGGACATGGCCAAGGGTTTCGACGCCTCGGCGCCCTGCAGCGCCCTGCATCCGGTGAGCGCGGTGGGCCATCCGGCCGAAGGCCGTATCTGGCTGGAGGTGAACGGCGCCCTGCGCCAGGAAGGCAACCTCAATGAGCTGATCTGGCCGATCGCCGACGTGATCGCCTACCTGTCGCGCTTCGTGACGCTGGCGCCGGGCGACCTGATTTATTCGGGCACGCCGTCGGGCGTGGCGGCGCTCAAGCCCGGCGACCGCGTGCGCGGCGGCGTCGACGGCGTCGACACCTTCGAACTCGAGATCCGCTGACCTTCCATCAACCCCGCCATCTGCGCCAGCAAGGCCTGGCGCGCCGCGTCGAGCTGCGCGCCATTGGTCTTGGCCGATAGCGCGACACGCTCCTTGCGGCCCAGGAAGTAGGCGACCCGCTCGGCGTTCGCGCCGGAAGGGTGGGGCAGGCCGTGCAGGATGCGGCTCGCCGTCAGCATGCCTTGCGCCGCCAGCCAGTCCAGACCTGCGCCGACGCTGGCCCCCATCGGGATGTACAGGGCGTCGGGCAGCATGGCCGCTTCATGCGCGAAGTAGCGCAGTGTTTCCTCGTGCAGAAAAGCGTGGCGCGGCATGGCGGGCGTGCCGCTGTAGTTCTTGCCGTCGACGAACACAGGATGGCGCAGGATGGCGCCGATATGGACCAACCCGGCATCCGGGCCGAACAGCGTGGCGCAGCTGGCGATGCCGAGCCAGCGCTGCACCCCGATCGCATCGAGCAGGGCCACGAAGTTGGGCCGGATCGCGCCGCTGAAGGCGCCGGCCTGGCGCGCCGCCACCAGCAGCGCGTCGCGTGACGCGCCCGTGGCCATCTGGTGCTGCGCCTCGCGCATCGCATTCTTCCACTGCACGAAACCGGGCGAGATGCCGACCACCAACACGCGCGCCGCGCGGTTCACCGACTCGAACGGGATGTAATAGCTGCGGTAACGCCCTTCATGTGCCAACAGGAAGTGTTCTGGAATGCCGGCTGGCGCGGCGATGGCATCCAGGTCCAGTCGGGCAATGGCGTCGGCGTAGTGGTCGAAAAGAATTTCCATGAGACAGGTTGTGCGAATGCGACGAGCTGGGCATTGTGCCAGTCTTTCGGGAGGCGTGAAGCCGGGATAAATGCGCTACGCTGGCGGTGTCGCGTACGAGGAGACGATCATGAACACGTACCGCTCAGTCTGCTGCACCTTCATCGTTTGCTTCCTTGCGCTGGCGGCCCAGGCCGCCGAGCCGTCGATGCCCGCGGGCTTCAAGACGGCCAGCGTCCAGACCGCCGACGGCGCCACCATCCACGTCCGCAGCGGCGGCAAGGGGCCGGCGGTGGTGCTGATCCACGGTTTCGGCGACACCGGCGACATGTGGGGGCCGCTGGCCGCGCGCCTGGCCCGGAATCATACCGTCATCGTGCCCGACCTGCGCGGCCTGGGCCTGTCGTCGAAGGCGGCGGGCGGCTACGACAAGAAATCGCAGGCCGCCGACATCCGCGCCGTGGTCGAGCGACTCGGCCAGGACCGGGCCGACGTGGTCGGCCACGACATCGGCACCATGGTGGCCTATGCCTATGCGGTGCGCTATCCGGACAAGGTGACGCGGCTGGTCGTGATGGACGCGCCCGTGCCCGGGGTGGCGCCGTGGGACGAGCTGGTGCTCGACCCGCGCCTGTGGCACTTCAATTTCGGCGGCAAGGAGGCCGAACGCCTGGTGGCCGGGCGCGAACGCATCTTCCTGGACCGCCTGTGGAACCAGTTCGCCGC
The DNA here is from genome assembly GCF_000315425.1 of Massilia timonae CCUG 45783. Taxonomy (GTDB): domain Bacteria; phylum Pseudomonadota; class Gammaproteobacteria; order Burkholderiales; family Burkholderiaceae_D; genus Telluria; species Telluria timonae. The sequence continues at coordinate 720,407 of NZ_JH992924.1, forward strand.
CGACCCGGCCAAGGTCGACGAGGCCACCCGGGCCTACTACACCAGGCTGTATGCGCAACCCGGCGCCATGCGGGCCTCGTTCGCGCAATTCAACACGATCGCCACCCACGACGTGGCCGACAACCGCGCCGCATCGAAGGTCAAGCTCACGATGCCGGTGCTCGCGGTGGGCGGCGAAAAATCGTTCGGCCCGATGATGGCCACGGTGATGCGCAATGCCGCGCTCGACGTGCGGCAAGCCGTCGTGCCCGGCGCCGGTCACTGGATGATGGAAGAAAATCCGGACGCCACCGTCGAGCTGATCGACGATTTCCTGACCGCCGGGGGGGCCGCCCGCTGAGCCAACACGGGCCTGACCTATATAACCATGTCCTGCTCAATGCATTGAGATGCGTCAGTGCGCATGAACTGATACGCTAGCGATAACGACGCACTTTGCGCCAGATCGAGCGGAGGTTTTCATGTCGCAAGTTGCATTGATCGCCGTGCACGGCATGGGAGAGACGCTGCCCGCGTATGCGGACGGCCTGATGGCGCAGCTGCGCAGCCGCCTGGGCGGGCTGGCGGGCCAGGTGACGATGCGCTCGGTCTATTATCAGGGCATCCTGCACGAGAACCAGCGCCAGGTCTGGGAGCGCACCGCCGCCGCCGGCAAGGTGCGCTACGACGCCTTGCGTCGGTTCGTGCTGTACGGATTGGGCGACGCCGCCGGACTGGAAAACCGCAAGGAAATCCCCGGCTCGGTCTATGAGCTGGCCCAGGGCGAAATCGCGGGCGCCTTGTTGTCGGCCCATGCGGTGCGTCCCGACATGCCGGTGGTGTTCGTGGCCCAGTCGCTGGGCGGCCAGGTGCTGTCGAGCTATCTGTACGACGCCCAGAAGGCGGCCGCCGGGCGGCCGGTCGGCGCCGGCGTCTGGCGCAATATCGACGCCTGGGCCTCCAGCGCGCTGGGCCGGCCATTGACCGCGAGCGAGCGCGTGTTCCTGGGCGGCGGCACCTGCGCCGGCCTGGTCACCACCGGCTGCAATATCCCGATCTTCGTCGCCGCGCACAAGGAGATGGACATCATCCCGATCGCGCCGCCTACTTCGCTGTTCAAATGGATCAATTTTTATGATCCGGACGACGTGCTGGGCTGGCCGCTGCAGCCGCTGTCGGGCGGTTACCGGGCGCTGGTCGAGGACCGCGCGATCAATGCCAGCGGCGGCATTGGCAGCCTGTTGGCGCGCAGCTGGAACCCGCTGTCGCACGAGAGCTATTGGGAAGACGCCGCGGTGCTGGACGCGATCGCCGCCATGCTGCGCCGGCTGGCGGCCTGAGTTTCGGCCGGCCGCCGCCGGCATCGCTTACATCGCCAGCGCCGGACTCTTGCGCAGCGCCAGGCGCGGCCGGACATCCGCATCGCCCAACCTGAAGCCGGCCGCCACCTCGGCCAGGCGCGCCGCCTGTTCCTGCATGCTGGCCGCGGCCGCCGCGGCCTGTTCCACCAGCGCCGCGTTCTGCTGCGTCACCTGGTCCATCTGCGTGATCGCCTCGTTCACCTGGTGGATGCCGGTGCGCTGTTCCTGGGTAGCCGAGGTGATCTCGGACATCATGTCGGTCACGCGCGCCACGCTGCTCACCACGTCGTGCATGGTGGTGCCGGCCTGCTGCACCAGGGCGGTGCCGGCATTCACCTGGGTCATCGAGTCGCCGATCAGGCCCTTGATTTCCCTGGCCGCGCTGGCCGAGCGCTGCGCCAGGTTGCGCACTTCGCTCGCCACCACGGCGAAGCCGCGGCCCTGTTCGCCGGCGCGCGCCGCTTCCACGGCGGCGTTGAGCGCCAGGATATTGGTCTGGAAGGCGATGCCGTCGATCACGCCGATGATGTCGACGATCTTGCGCGCCGAGGCGTCGATCGAGCCCATGGTGTCGACCACCTGGCCGACGATGGCGCCGCCGCGCGCCGCCACCTCGGACGCCGCCTGCGCCAGGCCGTTGGCCTGCACCGCATTGTCGGCGTTCTGGCGCACGGTCGCCGTCAGTTCTTCCATCGAGGCCGCCGTCTCTTCGAGCGAGCTGGCCTGCTGCTCGGTGCGGCTCGACAGGTCGAGGTTGCCGGCCGCGATCTCGCTCGACGCGGTGGAGATGGCGGTGGTGCCTTGCTGGACTTCGGCCACGACCCGGGCCAGGGCGCCGTTCATGGTTTCCAGGGCCCGCATCAGGTCGCCCACTTCGTCTTTCGGGTAGGTGGCGAAGGTATTGCCGAGGTTGCCCGCCGCCACCGTCCTGGCGACGTCCACCGCGGTGTCGAGCGGCCGGGTGATGCTGCGCGTGATCATGACGGCGGCCACCGAGCCGAGCGCCGTGGCCAGCACGGTCAGCAGGATGACCAGGCGCGTGCTGCGCTGGTTTGCGACCTCGATGTCGAGCGCGATCTGGTCGATCGACTTGCGCTGGATCTGCAGCAGGCTCAGCACCCGCGCGCCATAGGCCGCAGCGGCCGGGGAAAAGACCGTCTCATAGGCTTGCTCGGCGCCGGCGGCGTCGCCCGCGGTGCGGGCGTTCATCACCACTTCCTTGGCCGCCTGGTATTGCTTGCGCAGGCCCAGGATCTCTTGCAGCGTCTGCTTTTCTTCGGGCGAGTCGAGCAGCGCTTCGACTTTCTTGAGGATCGCGGTGGTGTCGGTGACGCTGTCCTTGATCGGCTTGGCGAACACGGTCGACAAGGTGCTGTCGGTGCTGCGCGCGATCAGCGAGGTGCGGGCAATCGCCGAATACGTCATGACATACCAGTCCGAGACCAGGCGTTCCTTGGTCAGGGGCTTCTGCATCATTTGGTGAGTGGCTTCGGCACTGCTGCGTGTGGTGTACAGCGCAAATGCGGTGCCGGCCAGGGAGAGGACGAGGATCGTGGCGAACGCGAGCGTCAGGCGCGAGCCGATGCGTAGATTTTTTAACACGATGTCAGTAGCCCGTAGAAACGGAAAATTCCGCCAGGAAAGTATCACCTGTTTAAACCTAAAATGAAATCTCCCGATGTGCTGGCTGTTGTATGGGCGCATCGCCTGTTATTTCGGTGAAGTCACCCTTTCACCGGCCGCCCCTCCAGCGTGAAGATGGGTCGGATGTCGCCCGCCACCGCGCCGCGCGCATTCTTGATGGCGGGCTGGCGGTAGCGTTCGAGCGCGGCCTTGCGCCCGGCGTCGAGCAGGCCGAGCTGGTCGAGCACCGCGTACACGGCCGGATGCAGCGCGCGGCTGTTGCCGTCCGCAATCTTGATCGCGATGCCGATCCCGGCCGAGCGCACGCCGATTGCCTGCACTGCGTCGGCGCCGATCTTGGCCACCCAGTCGCCGCCGCCGGCCGTCATCCAGTGCAGGTCGGTGCGCTCTTGGCCCGAGACCATGTCGGGCCGCGCCGTCATGGCGTCACACAGGACGCCCATCGCGCTGCCCAGCTGCGGATCGTTGGGGCCATGCGCCAGGCGCGCATACAGGTGCGCCAGGCGCGACAGCGGCAGCGCATAGTTCGGCGCCGAGCAACCGTCGATCCCGGTCGGCATGGCGTCCGCCGGCACGCCGGCCGTGTCGGCCAGCGTGGCGCGGATCGCCTGCTGCAGCGGGTGGCCGCGCTCGACGTAGTCGGCGGTCGGCACGTCGTGCAGCCTGCACCAGGCCAGGAAGCCGCTGTGCTTGCCGGAACAGTTGTGGTGCAGCGGCGTCCACTGCGCATCCTGCGGCGGCTTCGTTCCGGTGAACTCGTAGTGCAGCGGCTGCGCGCAGCCGCATTCGAGATGGCCGGGTTCGAGGCCGATCTTGTCCAGGATCGCGCGCACGCCCTCGAGGTGGATGTCCTCGCCCGAATGGCTGGCGCACAGCAGCGCCACTTCGTCCTGCGTGAGGCCGAAGCGCGCCGGGCCGTCGGACAGGATGAAGGGCAGGGCCTGGAAGGGCTTCAGGGCGGAACGGGTGAAGGTCGGATAGTCCGGGTCGCCCGCCGACCACAACAGCCGGCCGCAGGTGTCGACCACGGCGACCGAACCCCAGTGGACGTTCTCGATCACATTGCCGGAGTCGGGATAGCCGCGCGTGGTCGCGACGAGGGGAATCGCTTGCATGGGTTGGGTCTGTTTCGTTGTCGATGGCGCTAATGTACGGCATCTGCACGCAATGCAGACACACGCTTGACAGCGCTTGCGCCGAAGCAGGAAACAGGCATGCAGACGGGGTGCAGACGTGTCCGAACGGGGCCCATATGCACCTCCCATTCACCTCACGTTTTCAGCGTTTCATCGCGCGTTTCGGCGCTTCATCCCACTGCCGCTTGAGCGTTCGCGAAGTCTGGCTAGACTGGCTTCATCGCCAGACAAAAACAGCAGCCCTGGCGACGACGAAACACGTGGACCATGCGGCCTCTTCACGAGCGACCGAACGCTTGCCGCACGGGTTCTTCTCTCGCATTCGACCTGAAAGGAAAAGCATCATGCGCATCAAGCACATCGCCCTGTTCGCCGCCGTCGCCGCCGTTTCGTTCTCCAGCGGCGCGGCGCCGCAAACGACCGACAACGAAGTGGTCAAAGTCCGCGCCTCCAACGTCAAGCAGGTAAGGATGGCGCCGTTCATGTATGACCGTGTGCAGGGTGAATATGCGCTCGAGGACGGCCGCGTCCTGCAGGTGAGCGGCAAGCTCAATGGCAGTCAGCGCGCCCTGTATGCCGACCTGGGCGACGGGCCGGTCGAACTGGTCCACGTCGGCAGCAAGCGCTTTGTCGCCGTGGACAGGGAGCTGAGCCTGCGCTTCCAGGGCGACCGGATTCCGGAAACCGTCTTCGTGCGCGAGGGCGACAGGCGCGCCGTGGCGTCGACCCAGCGCTGAACCCGGCGCGAACCTCGGGTGGTCTCAAGCCTGCGTCGAACCGAAGCGCCCGGCCTGGTAGTCGGCGATCGCCTGCACGATCTCTTCGCGGGTGGTCATGACGAAGGGACCGTGCGCCACCACCGGTTCGCGGATCGGCTCGGCATGGCCGAACAGCAGCAGCGAATCGGCCTCGGCCCGGATGTGCAGGGCGTCGCCGTCGTCATCCAGTTCCACGAGTTGGTAAGCGTTGACGAGATCGCCGGGGTCGCCCACGCCGATACGTCCACGCACCACGTACAGCAGCACGTTGCGTCCCTGCAGGCCGGCGACCTTCAAGCGTCCTCCGGCCTGCATCGCGACCGTGCTCATGAACACGCCGGTCAATGACCGCACCGGTCCCGTGCTCGTCTCCCATTCGCCGGCGATCAGGTGCAGCGTCACCTTGCCGCCATCGAGCGGCAGGGCGGGGATCTGGTCGCGCTGCAGGCCGGTATAGGCGGGCGCGCTCATCTTCAGGCGCGACGGCAGATTCACCCACAGCTGCAGGATCTCGAGCGGGCCGCCGTGTTCCAGAAAATCGCGCGGCGAGACCTCGGCGTGCACGATGCCGCTGCCGGCCGTCATCCACTGGATGCCGCCGGCGTGGATCACGCTCTCGTGGCCGGCGCTGTCGCGATGCGCCAGCATGCCGTCGACGATGAAGGTGACGGTCTCGAAGCCACGGTGCGGATGCGGTCCGAACGGCAGGCCGCGGTTGTGCGGTCCGTAGACCTGCGGGCCGTGATGGTTCAGGAACAGGAACGGGTCGATCTGCTCGAGCTGGTGCGAGGGCACGGGGCGCTGTGTCAGCAGGTCGCCGATGTCGTCGCGCAGGGCGGGGTGCAGGCGGCGGATGGTCTTGTCGGTCATGGGCGTTTTCTCTTGGTGCGAAGCGCCTAACGATACGCGGAAAACGCGGATCGGGTGCACACATGCCTGTGCTAGACTCCTTGCGCATTTGCAATCCCGCGCCGTATTCCTGCGCCGTTTCCCGGAGTTGTATGTACAAGAAAGCCTTGATTGCCAGCCTGGTGCTGGCGTGGACCGCCGCCACCGGCGCCGCCACTGCAACAGCAGCGCCTGCCGCATCTTCCGCGCCGGCGACGGCGCCGAGCGACGCCGCCGTCAGCGCCGCCAAGTATGCGGTCCAGACCTACCGCAACGACGTGGTCGATACCCTGGCCAGGCTGGTCAGCTTCAATACGGTGGTCGATGCGCGCTACCCGTCCGACCGGAACCCGGTCCATATCGCGTTCAAGGCCGCGTTGAAAGAGGAGGCCGAGCGCCTCGGCCTCGATTACGAGGACCATGGCTGGACCGTCATCGTCGGTCTCGGCAAGGGCAGCGAGCGGGTCGGCATCGTGACCCATGGCGACGTGCAGCCGGTCGACCCGGGCAAATGGAAGAAGTCGCCCTTCGTGCTGGACCGCACCAGCGAGCCGGGCAAGCTGATCGCGCGCGGCGCCGAGGACGACAAGGGACCGATCGCCACCGCGCTGTATGCGATGAAGACGATCCGCGACCGCCAGATCCCCTTGAACAAGCGCATTGAACTCTACGTGTACATGGGCGAGGAGTCGGACTGGGGACCCTTGACCGAATTCCTCAAGACCCACGTGCCGCCGCAAATGAGCATCACGCTCGACGCCGAGTATCCGGTGGTGACGGCGGAGAAGGGCGGCGGCACCGTGGCCGTGACGATCCCGAAGGCGGGCGCCGCGCTCCCTGCGGCCGGCGACGCCCATATCGCCGAATTCAGGGGCGGCTCCTTCAATACCCAGATTCCCGAAGACGCCGAGGCGCTGGTGGCCAATGCCACGCCGGAGATCGAGCGGCAGATCCGCGCGCGCGCCGCGGCGCAGGACGACATGCGCTACACCTTCGAGCGCCAGGGCGCGAACCTGAAGGTGGTCGCGAAAGGCGTGTCGGCCCACTCGTCCAAGCCGCAGGAAGGCGTGAACGCGGTCAGCATGCTGGCCGACGCGCTGGCGGTGCGCGACTGGCCGAACACGGTGGCCGGCGGCGTGGTGAACTACCTGAACGACCTGGTCGGCACCGGTTATCACGGCGAGAAGTTCGGCAAGATCGCCTACCGCGACAGCTTCATGGGCCCGATGACCTTCAAGCCGACCGTGATCCGCCAGCTGGACGAAGGCATCGAGGTCGCGATCAATGTGCGCCGGCCGCGCGGCAAGACGACCGAGCAGCTGACGTCCGAGATCGACGCCGCCCTGGCCGAGTGGCAGGCGCGCCGCCTGCCGCTGGCGAACATCAGGGTCGGCGTGCGCGACCCCTGGATTCTCGAGAATGCGCCGCAGGTGCCGACCCTGCTGTCGACGTTCTCCTATTTCACCGGCATGAAGGACGCCAGACCGGTGGCGATCGGCGGCGGCACCAATTCGCGCCTGTTCCCGAACGCGGTCAGCTTCGGTCCATCGATGCCGGGCCAGAAGTACACCGGTCACTCGGAACACGAATTCATCACCACCAGGCAGCTGTTGCTGAACCTGCAGATGTACACGGCCGTCCTGGTCGATCTGGCCCGATAACGCCGGCCAGGCCAATGCCTGCGGGTTGGCGGCGCGACCGCCAACCGGCTTGTTCCAGGAAGTTGAGACACCGCTCTTGCCTATGTCGGGCAGGTCAGTGTTTTGCTTGCCAAAATGTGTCAAAACCTCTCATCCTGCTGTAGGCCTGGGCCTACAGCAGCTCTTCCAGACAGCGCCTGCCGGGGCGCTCTCCCTTATGAATCCACGGCTTGGATTACAGGGTGTCTCGCCTTTGTGACATGACAGTATTGACGCGTGGAAAATGCGTAAATTCTGGGCAGAAAGTGTGGCGAAAACAGCATGTTAGGATCGGCTATTAGCGCCGCGAGCGCGCCGATGCGCCGTCGCGCGGCGTGGCCGTTCGCGCCCGATAGGACAGAATGCTCGACCGAACCTGAACTGTTGCCATGCATAGTAAAGAACTCAAGAAACCGGACGGACGTCACCTCACCCTGTACAGCAATGGGCCGATCCCTGACGGCATCGTTGCGCCCAGCCCGTTCCCGGATCCGCAGCATGCGAATCCGCACCTGCGCTGGCATTCGCTGCGCGGCGAATGGGTGACCTACGCCGCCTTCCGCCAGAACCGCACCTACCAGCCGCCGCCGCAATACAACCCGCTGGCGCCGACCGTGGACCAGGAGCATCCCACCGAGATGCCGGCCGGCGACTACGAGATCGCCGTGTTCGACAACCGCTTTCCTTCGCTGGCGCTGGAGTCGCACGATCCGCCATTGGCGACGGTGCCGACCGCGCCGGCCAACGGCCATTGCGAGGTGGTGGTGTTCACGCAGGATCCGCATGCGGCGCTGGCCCACCTGCCGCTGTCGCGCATCGAGCTCCTGCTGCAGGTCTGGGGCGATCGCACCACCCGCATCGGCAGTCACCAGCACATCCATTACGTGCTGCCGTTCGAGAACCGCGGCGCCGAAGTCGGCGTGACCCTGCACCATCCGCACGGCCAGATCTATGCCTATCCCTTCGTGCCGGCGGTGCCGGCGCGCATGCTGGCGCAGGAGCGCGAATACTATCTGCAGCACGGCGCCAGCCTGCTGTGCGACATGGCGCGCGACGAGGCCGCCGACGGCCGGCGCGTGCTGTACCAGGACGACTACGCGATCGCCTTCGTGCCGGCCTGCGCGCGCTATCCCTACGAAGTGTGGGTGATGCCGACCGCGCCGTGCAAGGATTTCGCCGCGCTCACGCCGCCGCAGCGCGAAGCCCTGGCGCGCGCGCTCAAGACCGTGCTGCTCAAGTACGAGACCCTGTGGAACCGGCCTTTCCCCTACCTGATGGCCTGGTACCAGGCTCCGACCGACGGCGCCGAGCACCCGGAAACCCAGCTGCACGCCCAGTTCTATCCGCCTTACCGCACGCGCGACCGCCTGAAATACCTGGCCGGCACCGAGCTGGCGGCCGGCATGTTCGCGATGGACGTGCTGCCCGAAACCACGGCCTATGAATTGCAGCAGGTCGAAGTCAGCCTGGAGGACGCCGCATGACGGGGCTGGATATGCGGGCCACGGAGGTGGCCGACAAACTGGCGCTGCTGCGCGCGACACTGGTCCAGGAAGGGGCCGGCGCGGTGCGCCTGCGCGGCACCGACTGGTTCGCCTGGGTCACGGCCGGCGGCTCGAGCGCGGTGCTGCTGACCACCGGCGTCGGCGTCGCCGAAGTGCTCGTCACGCAGGACGACGCCTGCGTGCTGACCGACGAGATCGAGGGCGAGCGTCTGCGCGCCGAGGAAGTCCCGGGCGGCTTCACCTTCCACATCGAACCGTGGGCCGAGCCGGAGCTGCGCGAGCGCTTCGTCGCCAATGCGGCCCAGGGCCGCGCCGTCCTGTCCGACCGTCCCGTGGGCGAGGAACTTCCCTTGCCGCTGGCGCTGCGCCAACGCAAGCTGGTGCTGGGCGACGCCGAACAGGCGCGCTACCGCCTGCTGGGCCGCGAGGCCGCCGAGGCGATGACGGAAGTGCTGCACCGGGCCAGGCCCGACTGGACCGAGCAGCAGCTGGCCGGCGCCGGCGCCGAGGCGCTGTGGCGGCGCGGCATCCATCCGGCCCTGGTGCTGGCGGCCGGCGCGCGGCGCCTGCCCCTGTACCGCCACGCGACGCCGTCGCACGAGCCGCTCGGCGAGCGCGCCATGCTGGTGTTCTGCGCGCGCCGCCACGGCCTGTATGCGAACCTGACCCGCTTCGTGAGCTTCGGCGGCGCCGGCTCGGCGCCCGAGGCGCAGCGCGCGCTGATGGATGTCGAGGCCACCGGCCTGGCCGCCGTGGCGCCGGGTAAATCGCTGTCGAGCGTCTATCATGCGCTGGCCCAGGCCTACCACCATGCCGACGTCGAAGGCGCGATCCGCGAGCACCACCAGGGCGGCATCACCGGCTACCTGGCGCGCGAGATCGTGGCCACCGCCAGCACCGCGACCCAGCTCGAGGAAGGCATGGCCTTCGCCTTCAACCCCAGCTTCGGCGGCATGAAGATCGAAGACACCTTCCTGCTCGGCCCGCAGGGGCTCGAGAACCTGACGTGCGATCCGGGCTGGCCGGCGCTGGACGTCCATGGCCGCAAGCGGCCGCTCTGGCTGGAGGCGCAGGCATGACCTTGAACCCCGACACCTTCTTTGGCGGCGCGCCCGAAGTGAACGCCTCGGCCCCGGGCCGGGTCAACCTGCTGGGCGAGCACACCGACTACAACGACGGCTTCATGCTGCCGGTGGCGACGCCCCAGCGCACCATGGTGGCGCTGAGCCGCAGCGGCGACGACCATTTCCACTTCTATTCGCCGAACCTCGATGCGACCGTGACCTTCGCCCGCGACGGCAGCGCGCCGCAGGGCTTCGGCAGCTATATCGAAGGCTGCATCCGGCTGGTGCAGGCGGAAGGAATCGAGGTGCCGCCGCTGCGCGTGTATGTCGAGACCGACCTGCCGGTCGGCTCGGGCCTGTCGTCCTCGGCCGCGCTCGAGGTGGCGATGCTGCGCGCCATGCGCGCGCTGCTGGAAATAGGACCCGATGCGCTGGACGACGTCAAGCTGGCGCGCATCGCCCAGCGCGCCGAGATCGAGTATGCGCGCGTGAATTGCGGGATCATGGACCAGATGGCGTCCAGCCTGGCCGACGAGAGCAATATGCTGTTCATCGACGCCCGCACGCTGGAGCATCGCCTGGTGCCGCTGCCGCCAGACACCGAGCTGATCGTGGTCGACTCGGGCGTGGCGCGCAAGCTCGCCGCCAGCAAGTACAACGAGCGCCGCGCCGAATGCGAGGAGGGCGCGAAAAAGCTCGGCGTGCAGGCGCTGCGCGACGTCGCCGACCCGGCCTCGGTGGAGAGCCTGCCGCCGCCGCTGCGCGAGCGGGCGCGCCACGTGGTGCAGGAAAACCTGCGCGTGCTCGAAGCGGCGCAAGGCGTGAGCGCCGAGCGCTTCGGCGAATTGATGAATGCATCGCATTTCAGCCTGCGCGACGACTACGAGGTCTCGATCCCGGAACTCGACGCGCTGTGCGAGGCCCTGCGCGCCGCCCCCGGCGTGCTGGGCGCGCGCCTGACCGGCGCCGGCTTCGGCGGCGCCTGCGTGGCGCTGTGCCGCAAGGGCCAGGCGCAGCAAGCCGCCGCCAGCGCGCTGGCGGCCTATAACCAAGATGGACGCCAAGGCCGGATCCTGGTGCCGGTGCCGACTGACAGAAAGGACCACGATGAACCAGTTTGAATATCCCCGTCCACAGCTGGTGCGCGACCAGTGGCAGAACCTGAACGGCAAGTGGCGGTTCTGCTTCGACGACGAGGGCAAGTACTTCATGCCGTCCGACGTCAAGGAGTGGACGCACGAGATCACCGTGCCGTTCGCGCCCGAGACCGAGATGAGCGGCATCCAGGACACCGGCTTCCACCGCGTGGTCTGGTATCAGCGCGACTTCGAACTCATGCCCAACGACGGGCGCACGATACTGCACTTCGGCGCGGTCGACTACAGCGCGAAGGTGTGGGTCAACGGCCAATTGGTGGCCGAGCACGAGGGCGGCCATACGCCGTTCTCGGCCGACATCACCTGCGCCATGCAGGGCGACGGCAAGCAGACCGTGACGGTGTGGGTCGAGGACGATCCGGCCGACCTGGCCAAGCCGCGCGGCAAGCAGGACTGGCTGCTCGACGCGCACTCGATCTGGTATCCGCGCACGACCGGCATCTGGCAGACCGTCTGGGTCGAGCAGGTGGCGCCGACCTATATCCAGAAGCTGCGCTGGACGCCGGTGTTCGAGACCTACGAGATCGGCTGCGAAGTGTTCGCGACCGGCGACATCCAGCAGGAGCTGTTTGTCGAGGTCAAGATCTGGCACGGCGACCAGCTGCTGGCGGACGATTACTACAAGCTGCTGGCCGGCGAAGCCAACCGCAAGATCGCGCTGTCCGACCCCGGCATCGACGATTCGCGCAACGAGATCCTGTGGAGCCCGGAGCGGCCGACCCTGCTCGACGCCGAGGTGACCCTGCGCTGCGGCGACGTGGTGCTGGACCGCATCCGCTCGTACACGGCGCTGCGTTCGGTATCGATCAACCGCGACCGCTTCATGCTCAACGGCCGCCCCTACCAGCTGCGCCTGGTGCTGGATCAGGGTTACTGGCCGGAATCGTTCATGACGGCGCCGTCGGACCAGCACCTGAAACGCGACGTCGAACTGGTCAAGCTGATGGGCTTCAACGGCGTGCGCAAGCACCAGAAGATCGAAGACCCGCGCTTTTTGTACTGGGCCGACAAGCTGGGCCTGCTGGTATGGGAAGAGATGCCCTCGGCCTACCGCTTCAGCCCGCGCGCGATCACGCGCATGGTCAAGGAATGGACCGAGGCGATCGAGCGCGACTACAGCCATCCCTGCATCATCGTGTGGGTGGCCTTCAATGAGTCGTGGGGCGTGCCCAACCTGACCCTGACCCAGGCCCATCGCAACGCGGTCGAAGCGCTCTACCACCTGACGCGTACGCTCGATTCGACCCGTCCGGTGATCGGCAACGACGGCTGGGAGGCGTCGGCCACCGACATCCTCGGCATCCACGACTACGACAGCGATCCGGAGAAAATCCTGGCGCGCTACGCCGTCACCGATCCGGTGCGCACCCTGTTCGACCAGCGGCGTCCCGGCGGGCGCATCCTGACCCTGGATGGCTTCCCGCACCGCGGCCAGCCGATCGTGCTGACGGAATTCGGCGGCATTGCCTACGATCCGAAGCAGACCCCGAACCCGGACGAGACCACCTGGGGCTACAGCCGCGCCCATACGGCGGAAAGCTATCTCAAGCAGTACCGGCGCCTGTTGCAGGTGGTGAATGAGACCTTCATGTTCAGCGGCTTCTGCTATACCCAGTTCGCCGACACCTTCCAGGAGGCCAATGGCTTGCTGAACGCCGACCGGACGCCCAAGCTGCCGCTGGAAGTCATCAGCAATGCGACGCGCAACATCCCGATGTTTCACCGCGAGGTGGAGGAGGGCAAGGACCCGGGCACGCCCTGAGCCCGGCAATCCCTCGTTTGCTTCTGTCACGGGTGGACGGCCGGTCCACCCGGCGGCGCGGCCCGGCTAGCGCTGGATGGCGCCACCCGTCACGTTGACACGGTCGCCGCTGCGGAAGTCGGGCGTGGCGCCGTGGGTGACCACCTGCGTGCTGCCGTCGTCCATGCGCACCGTGACGCGATAGGACTGGCTGCTGCCGGTAGCGCCGGCGGCGCCGCTGCTGCCCATCGACGAATCGCCCTCGGTGATGCCGCTCGATGCCGGCAGGACCTCGATCGCCAGCACGGTGCTGTTGGGCGCCGCGCTGGCCGCGGCCGCGCCCGCGGTCGAGGCGCTGCCGCTGCCGTCGTCCTGCATGCTGGAGGTGCCGGAACCGCTGGCGCCGGAGGCGCCCGAGCTGCCCGAGCTGCCCGAGCTGCCTGATGTGTCGGAGCTGCCCGAGACGCCGGCGCCGTCCTGGATGCTCTCGGTGGTCGTGCCGCTGCCCGAGGTACCGCTGCTGCCCGAGGTGCCCGAGGTGCCGCTGGAGCCCGCGCCGTAGTCGCTGGTTCCGGTGCTGCCGCTGGCGCCGCTGGCGCCACTCGACGACGATCCGCTGGACGACTCGCCGGGCGACGCTTCGCCACGCATGGCGGCGCACCCCGAAATGGCGAGCGCGACCGCCAGCAGGCCCGCCATGGCCACGCTCTGGTGTGTTTGCTTCATGATCAACTCCTCGTTTGGATGTTTAGTGGGGATGTGACGATGCCGCGCGCCACGAGGATAAGAGGCGGGAAGTGCGGCAGCGTTCCAGCTGACTTCCTTTGGAGGCCGGTTGGATCAAGCTGGAGGGTTCTTTGCGGAACCCGAACGGAGGATGATGGTCAGCGCCGACGCGCCGCCGGCGCCGGCCGCGGCGCGAGGCTGGCCAGCACCGCCAGCACGGTGGAGGCGAGGGTGGCGGCCGTGACGTCGACCAGCCAGTCGCGCACGTCGCCCGAGCGATACGGAAAGAAACTTTGCACCCATTCGTCGACCGCGCCCATCAGCGCGATGGCCAGCATCGCCTTCAGGGCGCGCTGCAGCGGCGTGCCGGTGGCGCCCAGGAACCACAGGGCGGCCAGGAAGGCGTAGGTCATGCCATGCAGCACCACGCCGGACGCATAGGCGCCGACCTCGGCGCGGGCGCCGGGAATCGAGCCCGCCACCAGGATGGCCAGCAGCCCGAGCAGGGCGAAGCCATGCAGGGCGCGGCGGACTGTGGGTGGGGGCTGCAGCAGGGACGACAGGGCGGGCATCGAGGCGAACGGGATAGGTGGATGCGTAGAGCGGCAACCATACCACGCTTGCAGCCAATTGCCCGCACGCTAATGCCAGATCAGATCGTCAGGGCCGGCGCGCCGTCGGCGTAATGGGCGTCGAAACAGCTTTCGCAATCGGCGCAGAACAGGTGGGCCATGCGCACGCTGCCCTGTCGCAGGACCAGCTTGAGGTGGGCTTGCTGGCACTTGGGGCAGACTTCGCGGACGCTGCCGAAGGTGAGCAGGTTGAGCGGCGTACTGTCGCTATCGAGCGTGTCGACGACGGTGCACGGATTGAGTTCGCTCAGGACGAGGTCGCCGTCTTCATGATGGCGGCGGCAAGTGTCGGGGGCGGCGCTGGCTGGTACACGTAGGTTCATAGGACGGGTTCCCTTGGACGTTTCGTTGTACGTGGTCTTCCGACCGGTGGCCGAATCGGAAGCGCGAACTTTATGATAGTCAAATCAGCGACGGCTTCAAGCGCTGTGACAATTTTTTTACTGCGAGTTGCGCCGGGGCAGAGAATAGGACCGATCCGCAACGGATATGGTTTCCCAAAGCATGCGCATCATCCAAAAAAATGCCCGCCGGTGGCGGGCACAACCCAAGATCGGGCCAAGAGATGCGAAATCGGTTGGTGTGTAGCACCCCGGGCGCTGCACACCTGCTGTCATCAGGCATATCGGTTGCGTGTATGACAGGTGATTCTTAGTATAGGGAGAGTTTGTGACGCGATTGTGACCAAGCGCAAAGTTCTGGCGGTATCAAATGACCGGCGGACGCCGTCGCGTCATGCGCGTGGGTTATACGTAGAACTACGTAGTAGCAGCCTTTCTGTCCGTTTCAGGCAAAAAAAAAGCCCGCTCTTGCGCGGGCTCAAAACTATTTTCTTGGAGGAGAATAGTGGAGACAGGTGTAATTATCGGGGTCGGCCATTCGGGTGTCCAATTGCGAGTTCGGATACCAGACATGCGTTAAAGTAATATCTGCCCCATTTCCGTCGTTGTCAGTCGCGTACCGGCACCGTGTAGTTCAGCGCCATGCGGCCGCCATCGGCGTACAGCGTCTGGCCGGTCATGTACGAGGCGTCGTCGCTGGCCAGGAAGGCGGCGATCGAGGCGACTTCTTCCGGCTCGCCGCAGCGGCCCAGCGGCGTGCGCGACAGGATGGTGTGACGCGCCTCCGGGCTGCCCAGCACGGCCTGCCTGGCCAGTTCGGTCAGGATGGTGCCCGGGCCGATCGCATTGACGCGGATGCCATAGTGGGCCAGGGCGATCGACGCCACCCGGGTCAACTGGTTGACGCCGCCTTTCGACACCACATAGGGCACCTGGTTCGGGATGGTCAGCTCGGCGTTGACGCTCGACATATTGATGATGCAGCCGCCTTCGCCCCGTTTCACCATGTCGCGCGCCGCCGCCTGGCTGCACAGGAACATCGATTTCAGGTTGACGCGCAGCACGCGGTCGAAATCGTCTTCTTCCAGGTCGAGGAAGTCGGCCGCGTGGGTCACGCCTGCGTTGTTGACCAGGATGTCGATGCGCCCGAACGCGTCGAGCGTGGCCTGGACCATCGCATCGACCTCTTTCTTGACGCCGACGTCGGCGTGGAAGAACCGGGCGGCTTCGCCCAGGCTGGCGGCGGCCTGCTCGACTTCCGGCTTGAGGTCGACGAGCATCACGCGCGCGCCTTCGCGCACCAGGCGCTGAGCGCAGGCCAGGCCGATGCCCTGGCTGGCGCCGGTGACGATGGCAATCTTCTGATGGAGTTTCATGGCGGGCTTTCGTAGAGAGGCAAAGGCCGCCATTCTAACCACTCGGCGTGGCTACCCGCCATGCATGATCTTCGCTGCGCGTGTAAGTTTTCCACGCACGGCACGACTACACGGGTATCTCCACCACAACGAGAATAAAAATGACCCGCAAGCATCTCGCCCTCGCCTGGACCCTGTTCCTGGCGATGCTGCTGTATTCCGGCATGGCCGCCGCGCTGGAACCGTGCCACCTGCCGCACTTCCCCGAGCGGGTCGAGTGCGGCACGCTGCAGGTGCCGGAAGACCGCGCCAAGCCGGCCGGCCGCAGCATCACGATTCACTTCGCCCGCCTCAAGGCCACCGCGAAACCGCCGGCGTCCGACCCGCTGCTGGTGCTGGCCGGCGGTCCGGGCCAGGCCGCCATGGATTACGGGCCGCTCCTGGCCAGCGCCTTCCGTGAAGCGAGGAAGCGCCGCGACATCCTGCTGGTCGACCAGCGCGGCACCGGCAGGTCAACCCCGCTGCGCTGCCCGATGCCCGAGGAGGCGATCGCGCGAGGCGACACGGCTGCCGTCCAGGCCAGCCTGCGCGCCTGCCTGGCAGGACTCGACGCCGACCCGCGCCACTTCCATACCGAAGCCGCGCTGGCCGATTTCGAGGACTTGCGGCGCGCGCTCGGCTACCGCCAGTTCAGCCTGTGGGGCGGTTCGTACGGCACCCGCACCGCGCTGCTGTATGCGCGGCGCTACCCCGGCAGCGTGCGCGGCATGGTGCTCGATTCGGTGGCGCCGCCCAATGCCCGCATCCTGCTGTCGTCGCGTCACGCCCAGGCTGCGCTCGAGCGCCTGCTGGCCGACTGCGCCGCCGACCAGGGCTGCGCCCGGGCCTTCCCGAACCTGGCGCGCGAGCTCGACGCCGTGCTGGCGCTGCCGGCCCTCGGCCAGCACCAGGCCGAGGCGGTGCCGCAACTGCTGCGCGGCGCCATGTACAGCGCCCAGCATGCCAGCGTGCTGCCGTTCGCCATCCACGCCGCCGCCAATGGCCGGCCGCAGCCGCTGCTCGCCCTGTACGACGCCCTGGCCGGCTGGAGCCTGGAAGGCATGACCTTCGGCCAGACCTTGTCAGTGCTGTGCGCCGAAGAAGCGCCATTCCTCGACGCCGCCGCCATGCGCCGGGACGCCGCCGGCAGCCGCTTCGGCGAAGCCTATGCCAGGGGCTGGCGCGACTGGTGCGCGGTGTGGCCGGCCGCGCGGCCAGATGCCGCACTGACGCGCGCCGTGGTGTCCGACGTTCCGACCCTGCTGCTGGCGGGCGGCCTCGATCCGGTCACGCCGCCGGAAAATGCCCACCTGGCGGCGCGCACCCTGCGCCACAGCCGGGTGCTGGTGGCCGCCGGCGCCGGCCATACGTTCAGCGGCGCCGGTTGCGCGCCGCGCCTGATCGCCGCCTTCCTCGAGCACGCCGATCCTGCCGCCGTGGATGGCGCCTGCCTGGCGGCGATTCGCCGGCCACCATTCGTGCTGGCCGACGGCCAGCCCACCCTGTGAGGAGCGCGCCATGATCGTCGTGAACCATATCGGCAAGCGTTTCAAGACCTTGCAGGCCCTGGACGAGGTCAGCTTCACGGCCCGCCCCGGCGCCATCACCGCGCTGCTGGGGCCGAATGGCGCCGGCAAGTCGACCTGCCTGCGCATCCTGTATGGCTTGCTGGCGCCGGACAGCGGCATGGTCGCCATCGACGGCATCGACGTGACGCGCGCGCCGCTCGCCGCGCGGCGCCGGCTCGGCATCGTCACCGACGAATTCGGGCTCTATGAACGGCTCACGCCGCGCGACCACCTGCGCTACTTCGGCCGCCTGCACGGCATGCGCGGCGCCATGCTGGAGCGCGCCATCGAGCGCGTCGTCCGGGAGGTGGGGCTGGAGGCCGAGGCCGGGCGCCCGACCAGGGGATTTTCGGCCGGCCAGCGCATCAAGGTGGCGCTGGCGCGCGCCTTGCTGCATGATCCTGCCGTGCTGGTGCTGGACGAGCCCACGCGCGGCCTGGACGTGATGAGCACGCGCGCCGTGCGCGAGGCCCTGATGCGGGCGCGCGTGCGTGGCGCGGCGGTGCTGCTGTCGACCCACGTGATGCAGGAGGCGGCCCAGCTGTGCGACCAGGTGGTGGTGCTGGCCGCGGGCCGGGTGCGCTTCGCGGGGACGACGCCGGCGCTGCTGGCGCAGACCGGCGGGAGCAGCCTGGAACAGGCATTTGTCGACGTGATCGGCAGCGATGAGGGGATGGCGGCATGAGACGTGAAAAATTCGTGGAGAACCTGTGGATCGTGGTCTCGAAAGAAGTGATGGACGCCGTGCGCGACCGCCGCTCGATGGTGGCCGGCCTGCTGTTCGCGCTGCTCGGTCCTTTCGTGCTGGCGGGCGTGCTCAAGGCGCTGATCGCGTCCGAGCTTGACGCCGGCACGCGGCTGCTGCACCTGGTCGGCGCGGCGCATGCGCCGGGGCTCGTGCGGCACCTGGAGGCCGCGGGCGTCACGCTGCGCGCAAGCGCCGGGAAGCCGCAGGGCCTGCTGGCGGCTTCGCCCGGCGCGGTGGTGCTCGAAGTGCCGGCGCAGGCGCCGCGCGAACTGGCGCAGGGGCGCGCGGCCACGCTGGCCCTGTGGGCCGACATGTCCGACGACGACGCCAGGCGCCAGGCCCAGCGCGTGCAGGCGCTGGTGGCCGGCTATGGCGCGCAGCTGTCCGGCCAGCGCCTGCTGGGCGCCGGCGTGGCGCCCGGCCATGCCAATGCCTTGCACCTGCAGCTGCGCGACATGGGCGGCCAGGGCGGTCGGGCGGCGCTGGTGCTGGGCGTATTGCCGCTGTTCTGGCTGCTCGGCCTGGTCGTCGGCGGCTCGCACGTGGCGTTGGACGCCACCGGCGGCGAGCGTGAGCGGCGCTCCCTCGAGGCTTTGCTGGCGCAGCCGGTGGCGCCCGGCACGCTCTTCATCGGCAAATGGCTGACCGCCTCGCTGTTCGGCTACGCCAGCTGCGCCGCCGCGCTGCTGCTGTCGGCGCAGGCGCTCGCACGCCTGCCGCTGCACGAACTGGGCATCGCCTTCGCGCCCGACGCGGCGATGCTCGTGCAGATGCTGATCATCCTGCTGCCGCTGGCGCTGCTGGTGGGCGCCCTGCAATGCGTGGTGGCGCTGCATGCCCGCACCCACAAGGAAGGGCAGATCTATCTCAACCTGCTGCAACTGGCGCCGATGCTGCTGATGATGGAGAAGCTCGGCCCCACGTCGCCGTCCGCCGCCCACCTGCTGCCGATGTTCAGCCAGCACGCCCAACTGAGCGCGCTGCTCTCCGGCCAGGCCGTGGCGCCACAGCTGCTGGCCCTGTCGGCCGCCGGCTGCCTGGGCGGCGCCGCGCTGCTGATCGCCTTCGGCAGCCGGCGCCTGGGCAGCGAGCGTTTCGTGTTCGGGCTGTGATGGCGCCAGGCGACAGGACGCAGTTCGACAGCGTGATGGCCGAGCACGGCGGCATGCTGGTGCGCTTCGCCGCCAGCTTCGAGCGCAACCGCCATGCGCGCGAAGACCTGGTGCAGGACATCATGCTCGCCGTGTGGCAGGCCTTGCCGGCCTTTCGCGGAGAATCCAGTCTCAAGACCTATGTGATCGGCGTGGCGCACCGGCGCTGCGCCAGCCACGTGATGCGCGCGGTGGCGCAGCCGCAGCACGAGGAACTCGATGAGGAATGGGCCGACGAACAACCGGGGCCGGAAACCCTGGCGCGCCTGAACCAGCAGCAGCAACGCCTGCTGGCGGCATTGCGCCAGCTGCCGGTCGGGCAACGCCAGCTGGTGCTGCTGGCGCTGGAGGGAATGCGCTATGAAGAGATCGCGCAGCTGCTCGGCATCTCGGTCAATAACGTCGGCGTGCGGCTCAATCGCGCCAAGGCTGCGCTCAAGGAAAGGCTGGAGGAACGATGAACGATGCGGATGAATGGGCGAGGTTGCAGGATGCCTGGGGCGCGGATGCGCCGGCTGCTCCACCGATGCCGGACGTGACGGCGATGATCGCGCGCGCGCGCCGCGAGCGTCGTTTGATCATGTGGACGATCGTGGGCGAGTGGGCTCTTGCGGCGGTGGCTGCCGGCATGCTGGTCGCCCGCTGGCCCCTGCCGGCTACCGAGGGCATCCTGTTGCTGTGGACGCTGTTCTATGTGCTGGTGATGTGCGTCGTCATGGTCAGCTATACCTGGACCCGCCTCCAGGCCTTGCAGGAGCCAAGCGGCGCCAGCCTGCGCGACTGGCTGGATCTGCGGCGCCGCCGCGCGCTGCTCGGGTTGCGGCTGGCGAGACTGACGCGCTGGACCACCATCGCCCTGCTGCCGGCGCCGGTGGTCTCCCTGATCACGGCGCGCGACGCCTGGAATGCGGCCTGGTCTTCGGTGGCGGTGACCCTGGTGCTGGCCGGCGGCTGGATCTGGGCGCGCCGCAAGACGCGCCGGATGACGGCCGAAATCGCCGACGTCGACGCGCTGGCGCGCGAATGGCTGGACGAGCCGCCTACAATATGACCGGCCGGTCCGGCAGCTCGTTCGGCCGCTCGCCGCTGGCCGGGAAGTGCTGGCGCAGCAGCGCGTTGACCTGGTTGACCGCGGCCAGGGTCGCTTCATGGAAGCTGCCCTGCCTGAAACCCTCGGTCATGGTGCGGCACACGGCCTGCCAGGTGGCGGCGTCGATCTTGCGGTCGATGCCGCGGTCGGCCACGATGTCGATCTTGTGCTCGGCCAGGTTCACGTAGATCAGCACGCCGCAATTGTCTTCGGTGTCCCACACGCCATAGTCGGCGAACAGGGCGATCGCGCGCTGGCGGTTGGTGACGCCTTCCCAGGCCGCCTCGAACGGCAGCGATTTTTCGACGATCAGGCGCACCTCGCCGCGGTGGGTGCGTTCGCCCTGGTCGATCGCCTCGGCGATCGCGTCCAGGGTCGCGTCGGGGAAAGCCTGTTTCGCCTCGCTGGCGCTGCTCTTCCAGTGGCGCCAGGCGCGGCGCATCTTGTGTGTCATCGATCCCATTACCAGTCTCCCGAGGCGCCGCCGCCGTCGAAGCTGCCGCCGCCGCCCGAAAATCCGCCGCCGCCGAAGCCACCGCCGCCGCCGCCGAAGCCGCCGCCGCCACCGCGGCTCATATTGCCGATGATGTTGCCGAGGACGAAGCCGGTGGTGGCGCTGCCCCAGTGCGACTGGCCGCGGCGGGTGGCGATGGTGCGGCCGCGGCGCGGCCGGAACACCGAGCGCAGCATGGAGGCGCCGATGATGATCAGGAAGATCGCCCACAAGGGGAAACCGCCGTCGCCCGCCGCCTGGCGCTGCGGTTGCTGCGGCGGTGGGGCGGGGAAGGCTTCCTGGTTAAGCAGGGTGGCGATGGCGCCGACGCCGGCGACCAGCCCCTCGTAATAGTGTTGTTGCCGGAAGTGTGGCGCGATCACGTCCTGCAGGATGCGCTTGGATTGGGCGTCGGTCAGCACGCCCTGCACGCCGCGCCCGGCCTCGATGCGCAGGCGCCGCAGCGCCGATGGATTATCGCGCGCCACCAGCAGCAGCACGCCGTCGTCGACGCCCTTGCGGCCCAGCTTCCAGGCGTCGGTGACGCGGATGCTGTACTGCTCGATCGCCTCGGGCTCGGTCGACTTCACCAGCAGCACGGCGATCTGGCTGCCGGTCTTGGCTTCGTAGTCGGCCAGCACCGCTTCCAGGCGCTGGCGCTGGGCGGCGTCGAGCATGCCGGCCTGGTCGGTGACGCGCGTGGTCAGCGTCGGCACCGGCTGCAGCTGCGCGAAGGCCGGCGCGGTGGCAACCAGCGCGAGCAGCAGGATGCAGAAGAATCGTGAGAGCGCAGCCATCCGCGCTTACTTGCCGAAGTCGACCGTCGGCGCGGTCGAAATCGCCTTCTCGTTCTCGACGGTGAACGACGGTTTGGTGTCATAGCCGAACACCATCGCCGTCAAGTTCTTGGGGAACTGACGCACGGTCACGTTGTAATCCTGGACCGAGGCGATATAGCGCTGGCGCGCCACCGTGATGCGGTTTTCGGTGCCTTCCAGTTGCGACTGCAGGTCGCGGAAGCTCGTGTCGGCCTTCAGGTCGGGGTATTTTTCCGAGACCATCATCAGGCGCGACAGCGCGCCCGACAGCTCGCCCTGCACCTGCTGGAACTTCTGGAAGGCTTCCGGGTTGTTCAGCACCTCGGGCGTGATCTGGAAGCTGGTGGCCTGGGCGCGGGCGCGGGTCACCGCTTCGAGCGTGGCGCTTTCATGCGAGGCGTAGCCCTTGACGGTGTTGACCAGGTTCGGGATCAGGTCGGCGCGGCGCTGGTACTGGTTCACCACTTCGCTCCATGCCGCCTTGGTGGCCTCGTCCTTGGTCTGGAACTCGTTGTAGCCGCAGCCGGACAGCAGGGCGCCGGCCAGGACGGCGCCGCCGAGGAGACGGGTCCAACGGAAGAAGAAGGAATGGGTCATGATGTTGTTCGTGTGGTCAAGTTGTCGAATGATCAAAATATACCTGAAATAGCCACGGTTTGGCGTCCGGGCGGGCGCCGATTAGCGGCGATGGACCGCCGGCGGGTACAATAATGGGTTTGCATTTACAAAGATACAAGGGGCTAGAGGTGAATTTCATCAACAAACTTTCCGCCGCATGGGCCCGCAACGATTCGCTGCTGTGCGTCGGCCTCGACCCGGACCTGGCGCGCCTGCCTGCCCACTTGCAGGGCCAGCCGGACGCCATCGTCCAGTTCTGCAAGGCCATCATCGACGCGACCGCCGACCTGGCCTGCGCCTTCAAGCCGCAGATCGCCTATTTCGCCGCCCTCGGCGCCGAAGACCAGCTGGAACAAATCTGCGCCTACCTGCGCGCCACCTACCCGCACATCCCGCTGGTGCTGGACGCCAAGCGCGGCGACATCGGCGCCACCGCCCACCAGTACGCGCGCGAAGCGTTCGAGCGCTATGGCGCCGACGCGGTGACGGTCAGCCCCTACATGGGCTTCGACTCGGTCGAGCCCTATATGGAATGGCCGGACCGCGGCGTGATCGTGCTGTGCCGCACCTCGAACGCGGGCGGCTCCGACCTGCAGTTCCTGGACGTGGCGGGGCGTCCGTTGTACCAGCACGTGGCCCAGCTGGTCGCCGACAAATGGAACCGCAACGGCCAGTGCGCGCTGGTGGTGGGCGCGACCTTCCCGGACGAGATCGCGCAGGTGCGCAAGCTGGTGGGCGACATGCCGCTCTTGATCCCGGGCGTGGGCGCCCAGGGCGGCGACGTCGAGGCGACTGTCAAGGCCGGCCGCACGGCGGCGGGCGCGGGCATGATGATCAATTCGTCGCGCGCGATCCTGTATGCGACGCCGCAGGAGGGCGAGGATTTCGCCCAAGCGGCGCGGCGCGTGGCGCGCGAGACGCGCGATGCGATCAACGCATATCGCCACGCTTGATCCCGGGTCGTGGACGCCTCCGCCGTCCACGACACGTTCAATATCGGTCGGGAGCGATCGACTCGGCGTAATCGTACAAGGCGCCGAGGATTTCCTCCGCGCGCTCGTCCGCCGTCTCCGACAAGGCATCGATCTCGGTAAACAGCTGGTCCACCGTACGCGCCCCATGCGCACCCTCGAACAGCCGCGCCGCCCGGTGCGCTTCCCACAGCTGCATCTCGTCTTCCGAAAGCGTGTGCGGGAAGTTGCGCGCGCGGTAGCGGAACAATAGTTCGTTGAGGCGCTCGTCCTCGAAGCTGACGCGCCGCGCCAGCGCCTCGGGCTTCTGCATGCGCAGGGACTCGAGCTGGCGGCGGTCGTCGCGGCTGACGAAGCCGCCGTACAGGTCTTCGTCGACGTCCACCGTCTCGCCCGCGCCGGGCTTGGCCAGCACCTGGGCCCAGATCGCCCGCATGTCCGGCCCGCCGGCCGCCAGCGCGGCGTGCGCGCGACCGCGCTCCAGGTCGATGTCCCAGCGCGTGGCCAGGTCGGCCCGCAGGGTCTTGAGGTTCCCGACCAGCATCGGCGATTTATTCAGGTGCACGCTCTTGATCGGCAGCCGGGTCACGCCTTCGGGCAAGTCGCCGGCGCGCGTAAACATGCGGGTGCGGATGGTGTCGGCGTCGAGCGCGAACAGTTCGGACGGGTCGTGGCGGCAATCCCAGACCAGCACCTCGTTCTTGTTGGTCGGATGCTGGGCCAGCGGATAGACCAGGCCCAGGCAGCCGTATTCGACCGGGAACATGCCGGACACGTGCAGGAAAGGCTGGCGCTGGCCCGGATCGAGGTGCAGGCCGATCTCGGTCGCGACCCGGTCCTTGCGGCGCAGCTCGAGGCAGAAGTCGAACAGGCGCGGTTGCCTGTCGCGGATCAGGCGCGCCAGCGCGATGGTGGCGCGCACGTCGGACAGCGCATCGTGCGCCGCCTCGTGGGCCAGCCCGTTGGCGGCGCTCAGGTGTTCCAGCTTGAAGCTCGGCTTGCCGTCTTCGCGGGTCGGCCATTCGATGCCTTCCGGGCGCAGCGCGTACACCATGCGCACCACGTCGAGCAGGTCCCAGCGGCCGCAGTTGTGCTGCCACTCGCGCGCATACGGATCGATCAGGTTGCGCCAGAACAGGAAGCGGGTGACCTCGTCGTCGAAGCGGATCGTGTTGTAGCCGACGCCGATCGTGCCCGGCTCGCTGAAGGCGGCTTCGATGCGGCGCGCGAATTCGTGTTCGGGCACGCCGCGTTCGAGGCAGTGCTGCGGGGTGATGCCGGTGATCAGGCAGGATTGCGGGTCGGGCAGGAAGTCGTTGGCCGGCTGGCAGTACAGCATGACCGGCTCGCCGATCTCGTTGAGGTCGGCGTCGGTGCGGATCGCGGCGAACTGGGCCGGGCGGTCGCGGCGCGGCACTGCGCCGAAGGTTTCATAGTCGTGCCAGAGGAAGGTATGCGTGCTCATGTGTTGTTGTTGTGTGTGCTGCTTCACAGCGTCAACCAGCATGGTGGCACATCCGCGCCGATCAGTCACGGCCGGCGGCAAGCGACCTCAAGCGCAGACGCGGTCGCGTCCCGCCTCCTTGGCGCGGTACAGCGCGGCGTCGGCCGCCGCCATCAGGCTGCGCTCGTCGTCGCCGGGCGCCAGGCTGGCCACGCCGAAGGAGGCGGTCAGGTGCGGCAGCGGCAGGCGCATGTCGGGGAACACGACGGCCAGGCGCAGGCGCCGGCACAGGCGTTCGGCCACCCCGGCGGCCAGTTCCGGCGTGGTGTCGGGCAGTACGGCCAGCATCTCTTCGCCGCCATAGCGCACCGCGAAGTCGGACGGGCGCAGCGCGCCGCGGATCACGTTCGCCGCCGCGGCCAGCGCGGCGTCGCCGGCGATGTGGCCGTGGGTGTCGTTGAAGCGCTTGAAGTGGTCGAGGTCGATCATCACCAGCGACAGCGCCTTGCCGTCGGTGGCCGCGCGCGCGGCCAGCTTGGGCAGCATCTCGCCCAGCCAGGCGCGGTTGTACAGGCCCGTGAGCGGGTCGTTGAGCGAGAGCTGGCGGTAGAATTCGCCCAGCTTCTGGCGCCGGCGCAGCAGGGCGTTGGTGGCGCGGATGCGGAAGGACAGCAGGCGCAGTAGGTTACGCGCCAGCACGCTGGAGCGTTCGATCAGGGTCCACACCATGTCGGACTCGATCACCAGGAGTTCGGTGTCCTCGAGCGCCGTCATCGCCGCCAGGTTCGCCGCGTCGTCCAGCACCGCCTGTTCGCCGACGCTCTCGCCCGGGAGGATGCGGCTGGTGTTGCCTTCGTCGCCGGCATGGGCGTCGGGTGCGATCTCGAGCACGCCCGACAGGACGATGTACAGGCGCGCCTGGCCGCCATCGTCGATGCGGCGGCCGCGCGCCATGCGCACGACGGCGCAGCCGGCCACCATCGCGGCGATGGCCGGGTCGGTCTCGTCGCGAAACAGGTGCAGGTCGCGCAGCGTACGGGAAGCACCGAAGGTGCCGATGTGTTCCAAGTGGGGCCTCGAGCGAATCGCGTAAGGTTGAGTCCTTACAGCGGTGAAATGATAGCCTATCGGACCTGGAATGCGTATTCGGCGCGGCTTAAACAACAATGGTGAAACATCGCATGACGACTTCTGACAATCTCCTCGTCGACGCGCTGGGCCGTCGGCATGCCGTGGCCGCGGACGCCCGCATCGTGTCGCTGGTGCCGTCGATCACCGAGCTGCTGTGCGACCTCGGCCTGGCGCCGCGGCTGGTCGGCCGCACCGGTTTCTGCATTCACCCGAAGGCGGCGGTGGCGGACATCCCCAAGGTCGGCGGCACCAAGGACGTCAACCTCGAGAAGATCCGCAAGCTGGCGCCGACCCACGTCGTGGTCAACATCGACGAGAACGAAAAGCCGACCGTCGACGCGCTGGCGCAGTTCGTGCCGCACGTGGTGGTCACCCATCCCCTGGTCCCGCACGACAACCTGGCGCTGGCGCGGCTGATGGGCGGCATCTTCGGCGCCCCGGAACAAGCCGGGGCATGGTGCGGGGCCTTCGAGGAAGAACTGGCGCGGCTGCGCGCCTTGCCGGCCGGCCCGGCGCGCACAGTCCTGTACTGCATCTGGCAAGACCCGTGGATGAGCGTGTCGAAAGACACGTATATCGCCGCCATGCTGGCCGAACTGGGCTGGCGGGTGCCCGCGCTGGGAGCGGCGCGCTATCCCCGTTTCGACTGGTCCGAAGCCCTGGTGGACGGGCTCGACGCCGTGCTGCTGTCGACCGAACCCTACCGCTTCACGGAGGCGCACGCGGACGCGCTGGAAAAACAGATCGGGATTCCGGTGCTGCTCGTCGATGGCGAGATGATGTCGTGGTACGGCAGCCGCGCGCTGGCGGGCTTGCGCTATCTGCGCGAAGTGAAGGCGATGCTGGAGGGGAGCGCTGTGTAGGCTGAAGGCAGGCCCGGACGGGCCTGCGCTTCATTGGGTCACGATCACATGTCCGTCAAGTGCTTGTCGGCGGTTGGATCTTCGGTGTGCGTGATCGAGGCGGCGCGCTGCTTGTCCTGCAGGCGGCCGATCGCGCTGTCGAGGGCGCGCGCCAGCTTGCCGCCGGCGTTGTTGATGGCCTGGTGCAGGTCGGTGGCGTGCTCGTGGATGACGATCGGCGCGATGCCCGCCAGGCGTGCTTCCAGCATGCAGGAATTGCCGCCGTCCGCTTTCTTCTCCTTGTTCTCATTGCTCAGGTGAACGTCAACACGGTTGACCTGGTCGCCGAAACGACCGATGGAGGAGCGCACGACTTCCTGGACGTGCTCGTCCAGGCCCTGATGCTTGTTGATGGTGTTATCGGTATTTACATTGATCTGCATGGATGGCTCCTGTAGTTATTACGGCTTCATCTTACACCTCCCGCGATTTTCGCCGCGCCCGCTCGCGTTATCTTCTTGATAAGCCTTTTTTATATCTTAGTTGCATTATTTCCACATCGCAATTTAGTGCTCGTTTTGTAGGACTTGTCCTACTAGAATCCAACACGTATTTGCAAATCTATCGAATTCTTGCAGCGGACGATCCCATTCAGGTTGGGCGCGGACGTGGCGGCAGCATTTTTTAATAACAAATCGATAAAAATGCGCAAGCACCGATAAGCAACCTGGCTGGCGCACCTTCACAGAACGGAGAGTATGATGCAGTTGAAGCAACTTAAAATCGGCCAGCGCCTCGCGCTCGGATTCGGCCTGGTCCTGGCCTTGCTGGTCGTGGTCCTGGGAACCGGCATCCAGAAACTGCAAGCCATGGACGCGCTGCTGGTCAGGATCGTCGAGGGCAACAACGTCCGCATCGAGGCGGCCAGCAATATGCGCGACAGCCTGCGCCGGATCTCGATCGCGGTACGCGACATGACGATCGTTTCGGACGAGGCGCAGATGCAGGAGCTGGCGCGGACCATCGGCGTCGCCCGGGAAGCCTACGACAAGGCGGAAAGCACGCTCGCCGGACTGCTCATCAGCGAAGAGGGCACGACTCTCCACGCGAACATCGTCGCCGCGCGCAAGGCCGCGCTGCCGCTGGTGGCCCAGGGCGAGGTATTTGCCCGCGCCAACGATCTGGAGGGCGGCCGTGAATTCCTGAGCGCGAAGATGGCGCCGGCGATGCGCGCGTGGACCGCGGCGATCGACGAGATGGTCGTCCTGCAGGCGACCCGCAATGCCGCAGACCAGGCGCGCGGCCGTGAAGCCTATTCGCAGGCCATGGCCCTGATGCTGGGCGTGGGCGTCGTGTCCCTCCTGGCCGCGGTGCTGATCGCCTGGCTGATCACGCGCTCGATCGTCAAGCCGCTGAACCAGGCGGTGGAAGTGGCGCGCACCGTCGCCGCCGGTGACCTGAGCAGCGAGATCGAGGTCACCTCGACCGACGAGACGGGCCAGCTCCTGCGCGCGCTGAAAGACATGAACACGAACCTGCGCGACATCGTCAGCCAGGTGCGCAGCGGCACCGACACCATCGCCACCGCTTCGGACGAGATCGCGGTGGGCAACCTCGACCTGTCGAGCCGCAC
This sequence comes from Massilia timonae CCUG 45783, assembly GCF_000315425.1. Taxonomy (GTDB): domain Bacteria; phylum Pseudomonadota; class Gammaproteobacteria; order Burkholderiales; family Burkholderiaceae_D; genus Telluria; species Telluria timonae. Next base: position 748,919 of record NZ_JH992924.1, read on the forward strand.
CGAGCAGCAGGCCAGCTCGCTGGAAGAAACCGCCTCGTCGATGGAAGAACTGACCTCGACCGTCAAGCAGAACGCCGAACACGCCCGCCAGGCCAACGGCCTGGCGCGCTCGGCCTCCGACGTCGCCACCCGCGGCGGCGTCGTGGTATCCAGCGTGGTCGACACCATGGGCGCCATCCATGCGTCGGCCAGCAAGATCGTCGACATCATCTCGGTGATCGACGGCATCGCCTTCCAGACCAACATCCTGGCGCTGAACGCGGCGGTCGAGGCGGCGCGCGCCGGCGAGCAGGGCCGCGGCTTCGCCGTGGTGGCAAGCGAGGTGCGCAACCTGGCCCAGCGTTCGGCCAGCGCGGCCAAGGAAATCAAGACGCTGATCGACGACTCGGTGAACAAGGTCGACGAAGGCAGCCGCCTGGTGACCCAGGCCGGCGCCACCATGGACGAGATCGTGGTGAGCGTCAAGCGCGTCACCGACATCATGGGCGAGATCACGGTCGCCAGCCACGAGCAGGAAAACGGCATCGAGCAGATCAACCAGGCGGTCAGCGAGATGGATGCGGTGACCCAGCAGAACGCGGCCCTGGTTGAGGAAGCGGCCGCCGCCGCCCAGTCGCTGAAGGAGCAATCGGCGCGCCTGGCCGAGACGGTCAGCGTGTTCAAGCTGGAGACTGGCCAGCGCACCGCCGGCGCGGCCCGTCCGGCAGCATCGGCATCGGCGTCGGCATCGGCATCGAACCGGCGCGCGCTGGCGGTGGCCTGAAGCCAGGGCAGGGGCGACGGCGCGGGAGTCAGTTCCCGCGCTCTTTTTCGTGGTGCGGGAAGCGGTCCATCCTGGACAGCACCGGGAACAGCACCGCCCACAGTCCGGTGACGACCAGCGTGGCCACGCCGCCGAGCAGGATGGCGCGCGTGAGGCCCAGCCAGCCGGCGGTGACGCCGGATTCGAATTCTCCCAGCTCGTTCGAGGCGCCGATGAACACCGAGTTCACGGCGCTGACGCGGCCGCGGATCTCGTCCGGGGTCTCGTACTGCACCAGCAGGTGGCGGATGTAGACGCTGACCATGTCGCCCACGCCGAGCAGGAACAGGGCGGCGAGGGCGACCGGGAAACTGTCGGTCAGGCCGAGCAGGATCACGCAGACGCCGTACAGCGCGACGCCGCCGAACATCCAGGCCCCGACCCGGCGCGTGATCGGGAACATCGCGAGCGTGATCGAGCACAGGGCGGCGCCGACGCCGGGCGCGGTGCGCAGGAAGCCGAGGCCGGTGGGCCCGGCGCCCAGGATGTCGTGGGCATAGGCCGGCAGCAGGGCGGTGGCGCCGCCGAACAGCACCGCGAACAGGTCGAGCGAGATGGCGCCCAGCACGATCGGGCGCGAGCGCACGAAGCGCAGGCCCTCGAGCAGGGTGTGCCAGCTGACCGGCGCCTTGTTGATGATCTGCTGGATGCTGCGCGTGTTCGTCATCAGGAGCACCGCCAGCGCCAGCAGGCTGGCCGACGTCATGTGCACGACCTGCGCGCCGAACACGTACAGCAGGCCGCCGACGATCGGTCCCAGGATCATCGCCACGTGCATGGTCGAGGAGCCGAGCGCCACCGCCTGGCTGAATTCGCGGTCGGGCACCAGGTTCTTGAGCACCGCCTGCGAGGCCGGCATCATGAAGGCGCGCGCGCTGCCGAACACCACCAGGATCGCGAACACCGGCCACACGACCGTGCTGCCGCTGGCGGTGAAGGCGATCAGCAGCGCGCTGCACAACAGCTGCACCGCCATGCAGGCCATGACGATCAGGCGCCGGTTGTAGCGATCGGCCACGTGGCCGGCCCACAGGATGAACAGCAGGAACGGCGCGAACTGCGCCAGGCCGATCAGGCCGAGGTCGAACAGGCTGCCCGTGATCTGGTACACCTGCCAGCCGATCGCCACGCTCTGCATCTGGACGGCGAAGGTGGCGAGGAAGCGCGCCGAGAGATAGAAGGCGAGATTGCGGTTGCGCAGGACGCCGAGGCGGCCGGAGGGAGACAGCAGGGACATGGATTGTTCGGGGCGACGGGAGAACCCATCATTGTGCCCGAAGATGCGGCGCCGCGTCGGCGCCGCCAGCGGCGGGTCAGCCGCCCGCCAGGTCCGCTTCGGTGGTGAACGAATCGGCGAAGAACTCGTCTTCGGGCAGGCCGCACAGGGCGGTGTAGTCGCGGCGCGCCGAATCGACCATGACCGGGGCGCCGCAGGCGTAGACCTGGTGCCCCGACAGGTCGATGACGTCCTGCATGACGGCCGCGTGCACGAAGCCGGTGCGGCCGGTCCAGGCATCCTCGGGCAGCGCGTCCGAGATCACCGGCACGTAGGTGAAGTCGGGCAGCGTGGTTTCCCAGGCCCGGCACAGCTCGTCCATGTACAGGTCTTGCGGACGGCGGCCGCCCCAGTACAGGCGCACGGGGCGGGTCGACTTCAGGTGCATCAGGTGCTCGACCAGGGCCTTGACCGGGGCGAAGCCGGTGCCCGAGGCCAGCAGCACGATCGGCTTGTCGGATTCTTCGCGCAGGAAGAAGGTGCCCAGCGGACCCTCGAAGCGCAGGATGTCGCGTTCCTTCATGGCGCCGAACACGTGGTCGGTGAACAGGCCGCCCGGCAGGTGCCGGATGTGCAGTTCGAGCGGGCCTTCGAACGACGGCGCGTTGGCGATCGAGTAGGCGCGGCGCTTGCCGTCCTTGAGCAGGAATTCGATGTACTGGCCGGCGCGGTAGGCCAGCAGCTCGTTGGCCGGCAGCTGCAGGTTGACGATCGCGACGTCGGGCGCGGCGCGGCGGATGGCGGCGATCCGGGTCGGCATCTTGCGCAGCGGGTAGTCCGAGCTGCCGCCCACTTCGCGCGCCTCGATCACCAGGTCGGCGCTCGGCACGGCGCAGCAGAACAGCGACATGCCACTGGTCTTCTCGATGTCGGATAGCGCGCGCTGCTGGTGCGGCTTGTGCTCCACCGCGCCATCGAGCACCTTGCCCTTGCACGAGCCGCAGGCGCCGTTCTTGCAGCCATAAGGCAGGCCGATGCCGGCGCGGATGGCCGCGGAAAGGACGGTTTCGTCGGCTTCGCAGGTGAACTGGCTGCCGCTGGGCTGGACGGTGATCTGGAAGGTCATGCGATTCGGTGGTTGGCGCGCAAGCTAAGCGCAAGTGGTTGATCCTATGGCGATTTTGTCGCAACTGGGCGCTATTCTACACCGGCCCCGGTTTTGCCGGGCGCGGGTGGGCCCGGCCCGGCGCCGGCGCTGTGCTACAGTGCCGCGGTCCGCCTCCATCGCCCGAACCCATGCCAGACCGCTCCTCCTTCGCCCGTCCCCGCCTGCTCATCGTCGGTTGCGGCGACGTCGGCATGCGCCTGCTGCCGCTGCTGGCCGGGAAATTCCGGGTGTTCGCCCTGACCAGCCAGCCCGAGCGCCGCGCCGAGCTGCGCGCGCTGGGCGCGGTGCCGCTGGTGGCGGACCTGGACCGCCCCGCGACCCTGACCCGCCTGCGGCGACTCGCGCCATGGGTGCTGCACCTGGCGCCGCCGCAGCCGGACGGCGAGCACGACCGGCGCACGCGCCACCTGGCGGCGGCGCTGGGAAAGGTCGAGCGCATGGTGTATGTGAGCACCAGCGGCGTGTACGGCGATTGCGGCGGCGCGCTGGTCCATGAACACCGCCCGGTGGCGCCGCGCAACGCGCGCGCGCGGCGGCGCGTGGACGCCGAACGCATCCTGCGCGCCTGGGCCCTGGCCAGCGGCGCGTCGCTGTCCATCCTGCGAGTGCCCGGCATCTATGCCGACGACCGCCTGCCGCTGCGCCGCCTGGAGCAGGGCACGCCGGCGCTGCGTGCCGAGGACGACGTCTACACCAGCCACGTGCACGCCGACGACCTGGCGCGCATCGTGCTGGCGTCCTTGCAGCGCGGACGGGCCGGGCGCGTGGTGCACGCGGTCGACCGCACGCGCATGAAGATGGCCGATTATTTCGATGCCGTGGCCGACGCCTTCGGCATGCACCGCCCGCCGCGCCTGGCGCGCGCCGATCTGGAAGGTGCGGTGTCGCCGATGCTGCTGTCCTTCATGTCGGAATCGCGGCAGCTGGACGACACCCGCCTGAGGCGCGAACTGCGCGTGCGCCTGCGCCATCCCGACGTCGCCACGACGCTGGCGCGCCTGCGCGCGGCGTAGTGACCAGATGATGGAATAGTAAACATTATTTATCGACTATCTGTATAATTTCGCGTCCCGCGAAAATAGCCGTATAAATACTGATAGTTTGCCTCTTTCTGCTAATTTTTCGCGGTATAGCGTGTTAAATAGCAAATTAATAATATTACTGAAAGAGCCATGCCGATCCGCCGCCTCCCGCCCGGCGCCGAGTACGACCCCAACCGGGTCCTCGACGCCATCATTGCCCGACTGCGCCTGAAGAATGACGCAGCCCTGTGGAAGCTGCTCGAAGTGGCGCCGCCCGTGATCAGCAAGATCCGCCACGCTACCCTGCCGATCGGCGCCACGCTGCTGATCCGCATGCACGAGGAGAGCGATTTCAGCATCAGCGAATTGCGGGCGCTGATGATCAGGAAGGGCAGCGAAGCAGAGATGACGCTCGCCGAATAGGCGACAGCCGGGATGGCGGCATGGCTGCCTCCCGGCTGCGAGGGTCAGACAGGCAGGTCAGGCGGCTTGCAGGGATTTGCCGGGCGCGGCGCAGAACGCGGTGTCGCTGGCCAGCTTGCCCGGGGCGGCGCAGAAGGCGGTGGCGCTGGCCTGTTTGCCCGGGGAGGCGCAGAACGCGATGTCGCTGGCTTGCTTGCCCGGGGCGGCGCAGAACGCGGTGGCGCTGGCTTGCTTGCCCGGGGCGGCGCAGAAGGCGGTGTCGCTGGCCTGCTTGCCCGGGGCGGCGCAGAAGGCGGTGTCGCTGGCCTGTTTGCCCGGGGCGGCGCAGAAGGCGGTGGCGCTGGCTTGCTTGCCCGGGGCGGCGCAGAAGGCGGCGTCGCTGGCCTGCTTGCTCGGGGCGGCGCAGAAGGCGGTGTCGCTGGCCTGCTTGCTCGGGGCGGCGCAGAACGCGGCTTCGGCGGCTTGCTTGCTCGGGTAGGCGCAGAACGCGGCGTCGCCCTTGACGACCACGCCGAACTCGGCCTCGTACAACGCAGGCATGCGGTCGCCGGCGCGCTGGCGTTCGCCATCGTTGGCGCCGGCGCCCATGCCGACGTAGGGATAGTGGTGTAGGAAGAATCCGAAGGTAGCCTCACAGTCGCGGGCGTACTTCATGGTGTCCAGGATGTGGTAGTGCCAGAAGGTGTCGACTTCAACGGTCGGCGAAGCACCGGCCTCCGGGTATTTTTTCATCAGGAACAGGAAGCGGCGGTACTCGGCTGCGGCGGCATCGGCACGCTGCTCGGACCAGCCTTCACCTGATTCCACGTGCATCAGTTTCATCTTGATAGGGGCCAGGTCGAGTGCTTCAAAGACGGAGAATTCGGTATTGGTCGACATCGTTTCACCTCGTGTTGTGTTGTAGACGTTGGTGTTGCTTCATCCCTGTTCAGGTCGTGCGCTTATTCGCCGCGCTTGCGCTGCTGAACGGTCAGTGATGGACTCCGCCTACTCGATATAGGAAGAATCCCGGTGTATTGACCGGCGACAGCTATAGGAATTGTCCTGCGGTCTGTCAGAGTAACTGTTGAGGTTGCTCAAGTGCCGGTAGCATTGCGAGTTTTTGGCAACAGCCGTGCGAACATTGCCGGGCATTAGGCGGCTACGGCGATCGGGGACGCCTTGCCGGGATAGAAGTCCATGCCCACGTCCCCGCACAGGCCGACGACGGGAATCGTGACCACGATCGTGGTGCCCGAATCGAGTCCGCTGCTGATCGAGAACGAGCCGCCCAGGATGCCGACCCGCTCTTCGATGCCGACCAGGCCGAACGAGCCGTGGCGGTTGCGGCTGCCCGGCTGCATGCCGACGCCGTTGTCGCGGATCGTCATGGTCAGCATGTCGGCCTGCTGCTGCAAGGCGATCCTGACCTTGGTGGCGCGTGCATGGCGCGCCACGTTGTTGAGCGATTCCTGCAGGATGCGGAAGAAGGCGGTCGCGCAATGGTCGTCGATGCGGTGCTCGCCGTCGTCGTCGACCAGTTCGCACTCGATGCCGGTGCGGCGCGCGAAATCGGCCACCTGCCAGTCGACCGCCGCCGACAGGCCCAGGTCCAGCACGTTGGGACGCAGGTCGTTGATGATCTGGCGCACGCTGCGAATGGTGACGTCGATCTGGCGGACGGTGGCGTCGGCGCGCGCGTGCAGGCGCCGGTGGCCGCCGCGGGTGCGATTGGCCAGGAGCTCGGCCTCGATCTTCAGGGCCAGCAGGTTCTGCGCCAGGTCGTCGTGGATCTCGCGCGCGATGCGCTTGCGTTCGCCTTCCTTGATCTGCTCGGCGTGCGCCGCCAGCATGCGCAGTTTTTCGTGGCTGGCCTGCAGCTTGGCCTGGCTGGCGCGCAGCTCGCGCGTCATTTCCTCGGCCATGCGCAGGGCGTTGCGGCGCGACGAGGCCAGGGTCTGGAACAGGGCGTAAAGCAGGGCCGCGCTCATGCTGGCGGCGAAGGCTGCCAGCCACGGGTAATACACGTCGAAACGGGTGTACAGCGCCGACTTGGCGACGCTGAAGTCGGCGCGCCAGACGCGCTCGTTGAATTCGATCGGTAGACTGGTTGCGAACATGCTGCTGTCGTCCGGCGGCAGCGCCGGCTTGGGGTAGTCGACGGTGGCCAGGCTGTCGTAGAGGACCGTCTGCGGCGCCGGTTCGCCAGGCTCGGTCAGCTCGGTCAGCATCAGGCGCACGCCTTCGACCGGGAACTCGTCCAGCACGCCGCTGACCAGCGGCGTGACGCCGAACCCCAGTCCGGCCGAGCCGACATAGGCCAGGCGCCGCTGTTCCGCACTGGAAGCGGGCATGTCGCCGCGGTAGACCGGCAGGCGCAGCGCCAGCGCGGTCTGGTTGGGCCCGGGCCGCAGGGTGATGCGCGTGCCGGAAGCGCTCAGCAGGCCACTGTCGCGCGCATGCGCCATCACGCGCCGGGTGATGCCGCGCGCCTCCAGGTCCAGGCCCAGCCTGTCGTACAGGTCGGGCGACAGCGGCTCCATGTACACCAGCACCGTGTAGCTGTCGCGTTCGGATGAAGGCAATAGCGGCGTGTGATGGCGCACACCATGGCGCGCCAGCCGCGCGCGCAATTCCTCGTTCAGTGCCGGCAGGCCGTCAGCGCGCACCATGCGCGCATAATTGATCACGACGATGCCCGGAAAACTGCGCTTGATGTCGAGCTGCTCGACGTACTGGCGAAACTCGGATGCGGTGGTGTCGGGGTTGACGCGAAACAGCCCCGCGACCCCGCGCAGCACGGCGCCGTAGCCCTTGATACGGGTATCGATATTGTTCTGGGCGGCGCGCGCCATGCCGCGAAACCGCGCGTGGGCATCGCTCTCGATCGCCTCCGCGGTGGCGAAATAGGCGCCGGCGCCGAACGCCAGCGACAGCAGCAAACCCGTCAACAAGGTTGCCGGCGAGAACATTGCGGGAGGACGATCTGAAGGCATGCGGTATCTCGAAAGGGCGGGACGGCACGTGGCCATGCTTAACATCAATACCTATGGTCCATACGCTAAGCAATGTCTGACCAGACAGGAGCTATCAGGTTTACTAGGTTTTACAAAAACACGACGTCTGGCGGCGGGGGCCGCGAAACAGGTCGGACGGCGTGCGCATCGCTGTTCCCGAAAAAAAAGCGCTGCGGCCATGGGGCGCAGCGCCTTCGGGTGAGTGAGAGCGGCAGTTAGTTGAAGCTCAGCCCATTATTGCTGGCATTGCTGACCTTCTTGCCCTTCAGGTCGACCGTGAAATGGTCGCTCGGCTTGGCCGAGCCCAGGCCCTTGAGGATGGCGAACACCTGCTTGAACTGGTTCTGGAACGGCACGTGCACCGGGTTCTGGTCGGACGGCTTGTCGCCGACCTTGACGATCGCCGCCGGCGTCGCCGGGAAGGCGGCCATCAAGACCTTGTACTGGTTCACGCGCTGCTGGCCCATGTCGCGCAGGGCCAGTTCGCCCGCATACACGGTGCGGTGGAAGTCGCCGTAGAAATCGTAGGCAGAGATGGTGGCGAAGTCGTCCAGGCGCAGGCCGGCGGCGCTGGCCAGCTTGTCGGCGCGCGCAGTGGCGTCAAGCCAGTCGGTGGCCAGGGTCGAGGCGGCGACTGCGGCGCCGGCGGCGGTGCCGGCCGCTGCGCAGGAGGCGGTGAGGGGCACGACGCCGGGCACATCCTTCAGCTGGGCCAGCGTCACCTTCGTCTGCAGCTGCGACAGGATCAGCATCTGCTTGCCGTCCAGGGCCATCGCCGCTTCCTTCATCTCGCATGGCCAGTATTCGTCCATGAAGCGCAGGCGCGACAGTTCGCCGAAGTACTGATGGGTGTACTCGCCGTAGGAACGGGTCTCGAGGATGCTGCGGTCCCAGCGCTTGCTGGCGTCGCCAGGGACCGAGCTGCCCTTCAGGTAGTCGTTCTCGACCACGTAGTGCGGGAACAGCTCGGCAAAGCGCGGCACCGTGTTCAGGGGCATGGTCTGGACGTCGATCGTGTCCTGGTCTTTATAGGTGACGATCTTGTAGGCGGCGCCGTACACCGCCAGCGATGGCGACTGGACGTTGACCAGGTAGTTGCCGCCGGCATCCTGGTGGTCGTTGGTGCCGTTGAAGTGCATGTGGCCGCCGACGTGCAGGCGCAGGCCGGTCGCGGCCACCGCGTTGGCCACCGTCTGGTCCGGCACGCGCGCGGTCTGGAAGGCGCCCGACTTGAACACCGCCTTCATGGCCGCGGTCTGGTTGGCGTAGAAGTCCATGGTCGGGTAGTGCGAGAAGGCCATCAACTGCTTGCCTTCGGCCTTGGCGCGCGCCGCCACCGACTTGATGTAGTCCATCAGGAACATCTTGTGGGTGATCACCTTGTTCCAGCCGGCGTTGCCGGCGCCGTCGTAGCCCTTGAAGTCGTGCGGCTTGGCCGGATCGAACTTCGCGTTCGGTACGAAGACGTTGGCGTCGATCGAGAGCAGCCACAAGCCCTTGACCGGTTCCACCAGATAGGTGCTGTCGATCATTTCGGTGCACTTGGTGAACGGCTTGCCAAGCTTGGCTTCGCCGGCCGCCTTGTAGGCGCCGCCCGAACCCTCGAGGCAGATCTCGAACTGGCGGTTCTTCACCGCGGCCTGGGCCAGCGCTTCGTCATAGCTGTACTTGCCGCCGCTGTACTTGCTGAACGGCGTTTCCCACAGCAGGTCGGCCTTGTTCGGCATGAAGCCGAATTCGGCCATCCTGGTCATCAGGCGTTCGGTGCCTTGCTCCATGATCTGGTCGGTGCAGATCACGGTCGGGTCCTTGGCGATGCAGGCCGGATTGCCGGTGGCGAAGATCTTCTGTTCCTTGCCTTCCTTGGTCAGGAAGTCGTTCTTGCCGGCTTCGTTGTCGTCGTAGGGCTCGACCGGATCGTGGTTGCCCGGCGCCAGGAAGAAGCGCATGCCCTTGGCCTGGTATTCGCGCATGATGGCGGCGATGCCGTCGACGTTCATCGGCTGGGCGTCGTCGGTGTAGTCGCCCGGCAGGGCCACGACGCGGATGCCCCTGGCGTAGGCGTCGTCGAGCGCGGCAAAGAAGGCGAAGTAGTTCTCGTTGAACAGGCGGGTCGAGGTCAGCTGCGCGTACATGGTGCGGATGGTCGCGTGCTTGCCGTCCCTGGTCGGGATGCCGGCGAACTGGCTGTTCTTGAAGTCGCCATAGACGTTCTGGAAGTGCACGTCGCTCATGAAGGCGACCGGCGTCGGCGCCGCAGGCGTTGGCGTCGGGTCCGGCGTCTGTACTGGAGGCGGCGTAATCGCAACGGGATCGGATGGATCGCTGGGGCTGCAGCCGGCCAGCAGGGCCAGGGAAAGGGCGGCGGCGCAGGGAGCAGCGCCGGTCAGGCGCAAGCGGGGCAAGGATAAGCGGGTCATGCAGGCTCCGGTCAGAAAGATGGCCGGCATGATTACATTCTTGCATGACCGCTTTGTTACAAGAGCGGGGCGGAGACGTCAAAGCAAACACGGGGTCACGTCTGTCATTCGCACACAAGCTCAGCCGTATCAACCATGCCATTGTTGAGGCTGTGTCCGAATGTCAGATGTGACCCCGCTTGTGCGCGATCCAGGCTGGGCGCAAAAAAATCCCGCAACGACATTGCCGTAGCGGGATTCCTGGAGACGGTAGCAGGTGGCTGCTTACTTGCCCCAGCTATCCTTCAGCGTGGTCACGCGATTGAACACCGGCTTGCCCGGTTGCGAATCGACGCGGTCCGCCACGAAGTAGCCATGGCGCTCGAACTGGAAGCGCTGGTCGGCCACGGCGTCCTTCATGCCCGGCTCGAGGTAGGCGGTCACGGTTTCCAGGGCGTTCGGATTGAGCACCGACTTGAAGTCCTTGCCGCCGGCGTCCGGCTGCGGGTCGAGGAACAGGCGGTCGTACAGGCGCACCTCGGCTTCGAGCGCGCTGGCCGCGCTGACCCAGGTGATATTGCCCTTGACCTTGTAGTTGTCGGCGCCCGGCGTGCCCGACTTCGAATCCTCGAAGTACTTCACGTGCACGGCGATAACGTTACCGTCGGCATCCTTGTCGTAGCCGGTGCACTCGACCACATAGCCGTATTTCAGGCGCACGCGGCTGCCCGGCTGGTCGCCGACGGGCGGGGTGAAGCGGAAGTAACCCTTGGTCGGGGTTTCCATGAAGTCTTCCTGCTCGATCCACAGCTCGCGCGTGAACGGGAAGGTGCGCTTGCCCAGTTCCGGGTGGTGCGGGTGGACCGGCGACGAGCATTCCACCGACTCGCCTTCGGGGAAGTTGTCGACGATCAGTTTTAAAGGACGCAGCACGGCGATGGCGCGCGGCGCCTTCGGGTCCAGGTCGTCGCGCAGCGCGCCTTCGAGGGTGCTCATGTCGATCCAGCCGTCGGCCTTCGACACGCCGATGCGCTCGCAGAACAGCTGGATCGATTCCGGCGTGTAGCCGCGGCGGCGCAGGCCGACGATGGTCGGCATGCGCGGGTCGTCCCAGCCGGTCACGGTGCCGTCGTCGACCAGCGCGCGGAGTTTACGCTTGGAGGTGACAACGTACGTCAGGTTCAGCCGCGCGAATTCGTACTGGCGCGGCACCGGCTTGTTGAAGAAGCCGCCTTCGGCCAGCGTCTCGACTAGCCAGTCGTAGAACGGGCGGTGGTCCTGGAATTCCAGGGTGCACAGCGAGTGGGTGATGTTCTCGATCGCATCCGAGATCGGGTGCGTGTAGTCGTACATCGGGTAGATGCACCAGGCGTCGCCGGTGCGGTGGTGGTGCGCATGGCGGATGCGGTACAGGGCCGGGTCGCGGTTGGTCATGACCGGGGACGCCATCGCATCCTCGCTCATCTTGGCGCGCAGGATGTGTTCGCCATCCTTGTACTTGCCGGCCCGCATGTCGCGGAACAGTTGCAGCGATTCCGCGGCCGGACGGTCGCGGAACGGCGAGTTGGTGCCCGGCGTGCCGAAGTTGCCGCGGTTCTTCGCCATGTCTTCGGCGCTCTGGCTGTCGACGTAGGCGTGACCCTTCTCGATCAGGTACTCGGCCATCTTGTACAGCTGCTCGAAGTAGTCGCTGGCGTAGTACAGGTGTTCCTGGCCCTCGCGCTCCCACGAGAAACCGAGCCACTTGACGCTGTCCATGATGGTGTCGACGTATTCCTGGTCTTCCTTCTCCGGATTGGTGTCGTCGAAGCGCAGGTGGCACAGGCCGGCGTAGTCGCGCGCCAGGCCGAAGTTCAGGCAGATCGATTTCGCATGGCCGATGTGCAGGTAGCCGTTCGGCTCCGGCGGGAAGCGCGTGATGACCGGCGGCAGGCCGTCCCGTTGGTGGGTGCCGGCGGCCAGGTCGGATTCGACGATCGCACGGACGAAGTTCGACGACGGTGCATTGCCCGGCGCCGGGGTATTCTTGTCGTTGCTCATGAAAAAGTTCTGGAAGGGTAAGTTGGGGGGCATTTTACCGTACCCGGACGCGCCTGAGGTTGCCCGCGTCGCAAGGCGGACATCGGCGTTCGCGCCACGTCTGGCGTTTTCTATAGGATAATCTCTGTTTGGTCTCAATCCACCGCATTTTTAAGATAGTTGCCGGAGAATTTCTGTTGGAAAATTTATATGCGATCCTCGGCGTCGCGCCGAATGCCAGCGACGACGAGATCAAGAAAGTTTACCGCTCGCTGGCGATGCGCTACCACCCGGACCGCAACCAGGCGCCAGGCGCGGAAGCGCGTTTCAAGGCAGTCACCAAGGCCTACGAGATCCTCTCCGACCGCGCCAAACGCGAGGAATACAACCAGAGCGTGAACCACCGCATCGTGCTGGACGCCGAGGCCGAGGCTTTCGAGCTGTGGCGTTCGCTGTTCGCGCTCAACGGCGTGAACCTGCCGGCGAACTGACCCGGCCTTGCACGTCATCCGACGGCAACGCAACGGATGCGGCCAGAAGCGCCGCGTCCCATCAACAGGATAGAACATGAAGAACGTACATCCCGAATTCTCTTTCCAGTCGCGTGAACTGGAAGGCCAGATCGAGGGCACCCTGGGCGACCCGCCCAACCGCAAGAACTACGACATGATGGTCGGCGCGCTGGTGGCCGAATACGCCGACGGCGGCGGCATCGACGACGTCAACATGATGGCGTTCGCCCTGGTCGACAAGATCCGCTTCCTGGATCCGAAGGGCTTGATGCGCGAAGCGGCCGACTACGCCGACGGCGATCCGGCGCGCGTGTTCGCGATGGCCGAGTGCAGCGGCGACGACGGCAAGGCCATGTACGAGGGCATGACCGCCAACTATCCGGAACTGGCGCGCCAGGCCATCATCACCGCCTTCCTGTTCAAGAACCAGAACCGCTGGGACGACGAAGACCAGTCGCTCGAGCAACTCGGCCGCGACGACGATGGCGACGACGACGACGACGAAGACAGCGCCGCCACCGACGACTTCACCCAGCTGTTCGACGAAGGAGAGCGCGATGAGCGATGACACCAAATCGAACCTGCCGGCCCTGGTCAGCCAGGTCGGCGAACTGGTGCTGGCCGGCTCGCTGGAGCACGCCGAAGAGGTGTTCTCCAGGGCCGCCGACGAGCACGGCGACTACGCCGTGGCCCAGGTCCTGACCGAGCTGCCGCCGCAAGTGACGGCCCTGCACCTGTCGGGCTTCGACGGCGCCAAGACCTCGCTGGCGACCATGCTGGTGCCGCCCAAGGCCTGGGCCGACAGCCTGGCCTTCATCGCCGCCACCTGGCCCGACAACCTGATCGAAGACGATCCCGAGCGCATCGCCGAGAACCTGTTCAACCACGTGCACGGCGTGGTCTACGCCCAGGACGACGAGGAACGCCGCAACGAGCTGCTCGAGGCGGCGTCCGCCACCGACCATGGCGCGACCGTGTTCGCGATCCTGTGGTCGCTGGCGCCGAAGGAAATCCTGGAAGTGGCGGGCGAGATCCTGTCGAAAGGCCGCTACGTCAGCGGCCAGACCAGCGCCGACAGCGACGTCGTGCCGCTGGCGGTCGACCTGGCCAAGGCCACCGAGGACGGCTGGGAGCGTTCGCTGCTCGAGCTGTTCCCGGAATTCCGCCACAGCGCCGAGATGGCCGAGATCGAGCTCCCCGACGATCCGGACGAAGAGTCCGAGTTCATGCAGCGTTCGACCCGCGACCTCCTGCTGCGCCTGCGCAAGCAAGTACCGTCGGTGCGCAGCATGCCGCGCCGCAGCCCGCGCCGCAGCATGGGCACGGACATCTTCTCGTGACGGGAGCCGCCGCTGATATGTTGCCAGCCATCGTCATCGAACAACCGCCGCGCCTGATCCGCGCCATCAAGCTGCTGCCGGGCGAAGCCACGCCCGACGAAGCGGCGATCCTGGCCGACGAGCTGTCCGGGATCACCGCCATGGTGGCCGAGAAGTTCACCAACGACCGCACCGCCGAAGGGATCCAGCGCGCGCTGCTCTTGAGCATTGGCTGTGTTTCGCTGGGTCTCGAACACCTCATCCAGAGCGAGGACGAGGGCGACCTCGACGCGCTCGACATCCTGGTGGGCGAGGGCGCCGAGCACGCCTTCCAGGCGGGTTTCCGCATGATCCGCGAGCTGGCCGCGCTGCCCGAGGACAGCCTGGTGAGCGAGTACGACAACGATCCGGTCTATGCCCAGCGGCGCCTGAAGGAGCTGTTCGTGGACATCTGCACCGCCGACCCGGGCGAATCGTGGTCGGGCTACGAGCGCTTCCTGGGCCAGGTCCAGCAGCGCCAGCAGGTCCAGGCGATCGTCAAGGCCGCCGAATGGCTGCGCAAGAACCACTACGAAGGCCCGGTCAAGGACCCGGACCTGAACGCCGAGGGCGTGATCGCCATGGCGATCATCTTCGCGGCGGAAGGCGGCGCGCGCATCACGGCGCGCACCGGCCAGGCGGAGTTCGAGCGCTTCGTGAAGGCGGTGCGCAAGCACCGGCCCGATTTCGAGCAGGGCTGGGCCGAGTTCATGGCGCGCATCCCGCCGGCCCACCAGGCCGTCGTGGCCGAGCGCATCGACATCTACCGCAAGCACTGCACGGTGCTGGAGCAGATCGGGACGAATGCGACCATGGGCCAGCTGATGGCCGAGCTGGAGAACTACGCCGGTTCCGAACTGGATCCGGAATACCCTTGAGCATGACCGCCCCCGGCGCGCGCATCGCCTCCGGCAGCCCGGAGTTCCGGCGCATCAACCGCGCGATGGCGTTCGGGGGCTTTTCCATCTTCGCCCTGCTGTACTGCGTCCAGCCTTTGATGCCGCTCCTGGGCCATGACTTCCGGCTGTCGCCGGCCCAGAGCAGCCTGGTGCTGTCGGTGTCCACCGCCACCCTGGCGCTGGCGCTGCTGGGCTCTTCCAGCGTGGCCGAGCGCTTCGGCCGCAAGACAGTGATGGTGGCCTCGATGATCAGCGGGGCGGTGCTGACCCTGGCCTGCGCCTTCGCCGCCAATTACACGCAACTGGTCGCCGTGCGCGGCCTGATGGGCCTGATGCTGGGCGGCTTGCCGGCCGTGGCCATGGCCTACCTGAGCGACGAGATCGAGCCGACCTCGCTCGGCCTGTCGATGGGCATGTACATCAGCGGCAGCGCCTTCGGCGGCATGAGCGGGCGGGTGATCTCGGCCTTCATCAGCGACGTCGCGTCGTGGCGCGTGGCGGTCGGGCTGCTCGGCGCGGCCGGGCTGTACGCGGCCTGGGAATTCTCGCGCAGCCTGCCGCCGTCGCGCCATGGCGGCGCGCTGCCGGCGCGCGGCCCCGGCTTCGTCGACGGCCTGCGCATCCATTTGCGCGACCCGGGCCTGCCGTGGCTGTTCGCGCTGCCGTTCCTGCTGATGGGGGCGTTCGTCAGCCTGTACAACTACATCGGCTACCGCCTCCTGGCGCCGCCGTTCGGGCTGCGCCAGAGCGCGGTCGGGCTGTTGTCGCTGCTCTACCTGCTGGGCATTTTCAGCTCGATGTGGGCCGGCAAGCTGGGCGACCGCCTGGGCCGGCGCAACGTGCTGTGGCTGCTGATGGGGGTGATGATCGCGGGCTTGCTGGTGACCCTGGTCGATTCGGTGGTCGCCGTGGTGCTGGGCGTGGGCGTGGCCACCTTCGGCTTCTTCGCCGCCCATTCGGTGGCCAGCAGCTGGGTCGGACGGCGTGCGCAGCCGCCGCAGGCGCTGGCCTCGGGCATCTACCTGTTCTTCTATTATCTCGGCTCGAGCGTGGTGGGGTGGTTTACCGGCTATGTCTACGAGCACTGGGCCTGGCCCGGAGTGGTGGCGCTGCTGGGCGCGATCCTCGGCGTCGGCCTGCTGATCGCGCTGCGCCTGCGCAGGCTGGCGCCGGTGCCGCTGCTGAGCTGAGCGGCTCAGTTCGGAAAGCGGCCGTTGCGCGGCAGCGGCAGGATCGCCTCGGACACCGCCTGTTCGGGCGTCAGCCGGCGGCACGCGTGCGGACTTTGCAGGACGCGCTCGATCACGGTTGCAGGGACATTCTTGTATTCCATATAGCGCCGCGCCTGGGTGGCATCGCGCACGGCCAGGATGTTCAGGCCGCGCGCCACGGCGTTCGCGGTGGTTTCATCGCTGCGTCGTTGCCGCATTTGCATCTCACAACACCTTTGCATCATTTACTGTCGAGTGCGGATGGTTCGGTATGCATCCGCGCGTCCGGGGATGATACCCCGTGACGAAGACGATCTGCCAGCCTGGTCCGAAAAGTGTGCGCCAATGAAAAACGCCACGCTGGGCGTGGCGTTGCTTGCCGATGAGCGGCGCCCCGATCAGCGACGCGCCGCGCGGTTCACCGGCGGACGCGGACCGCTGCCGGTCTTGCCGAGGTGGCGGAAGGTGATCCGGCCCTTGCTCAGGTCGTAAGGCGACAGCTCCAGGCTGACCTGGTCGCCGGCGATGATGCGGATGTGGTTCTTGCGCATTTTGCCGGAGGTGTAGGCGATCAGCTTGTGGCCGTTTTCGCAATCGACGCGATAACGCGAATCGGGCAGCACTTCAGCGACGACGCCATTCATTTCGATGAGTTCTTCTTTTGCCAAGATGGGCTCCTGTTAGTTGCAAATACGATATCAGGCCAGCCTGGCGCGAAGGCGCACGGGCGGGCGGTGAAGCGGCCCGCGCAAGCGGGCAGTGTAGGTGACCGTGGCGGCGCGGCGCAGGCGCCGTGCCGGGGAATGAAAAAGCCCGCACATGCTGCAGGCCTCGATTCGATGTCAGGTATGACGGTTACTTCGTTGGGTGCGACGGCCCGCGTTCCGCGTCGCGCTTCAGGGCTGCGCTGCTGGCGCAGTATTCGTCCGCAGGAACACGATATGGGGACGGAATCAGGAATTTCCAGAGGCAATCTCGTGTCGCCAGCCCCAGCACTGCATGACGCGCAACGCGCGCGAGGGGCGGTCGATGCCGCAGAACCGATAGTGTAGCACGGTTGGCGCCTTGCTGTCCCGGGTCGGCCTTGATGAGGATATAATCCCAGCAATATTCGTTACGTTGCGCTTGTACCGCGCGCGACGCCTCCCGATCCCGGGCCATCCCCCGTTCCGTCCCTCGTGCGCAGGCGCGGACGCGCGTGAACCGGCCTACAGCCAGGGCTGCATTGCATGAACGACCGCACTTCGACCGGCATTCCCGGTCTCGACGACATCCTGGGTGGCGGCCTGACGCCAAAACGCCTGTACCTGGTCGAGGGTTCTCCCGGCGCCGGCAAGACCACCCTCGGCCTGCAATTCCTGCTCGACGGCGTCGCCCGGGGGGAGAGCGGTATGTACATCACGCTGTCCGAGACCACCGACGAGCTGGTCGCGGTGGGTCACAGCCATGGATGGGACCTGGGCGCCCTGGCGATCGTCGAGCTGGCCGGCGACGACGACCTCGACCCCCACTCGCAGCAATCGGTGTTCCATCCTTCCGAAGTCGAGCTGGGTGAAACGACGCGCAAGGTAATGGACCGGGTCGACGCGCTGCGGCCGATGCGCATCGTGTTCGACAGCCTGTCCGAGGTGCGCCTGCTGGCCCAGAACCCGCTGCGCTACCGGCGCCAGATCCTGGCGCTCAAGCAGTTCTTCTCGGCGCGCGACTGCACCGTGCTGCTGCTCGACGACAAGACCGCGGAATCCGACCAGCACCTGCACAGCCTGGCCCACGGCGTCATCAGCCTGGAGCAGATCACCAGGGAATACGGCAAGGAGCGGCGCCGGGTCAACATCCTCAAGATGCGCGGCATCCGTTTCCGGGGCGGCTTCCACGACTACACGCTCGACACCGGCGGCATCGTCATGTATCCGCGCCTGGTGGCCGCCGAACACGTGCGCGACTTCGCGCCGCAGGTCGGCTCGAGCGGTTCCGACGGCCTCGACGCGCTGCTCGGCGGCGGGCTGGTGCGCGGCACGAACACCCTGCTGGTGGGCCCGTCCGGCATCGGCAAGACGACGCTGTCGACGCGCTGCCTGCTGTCGGCGCTGCAGCGCGGCGAGCAGGCCTCGTACTACCTGTTCGACGAGGGGCTCGGCACCTTCTTCGCCCGCAGCATCCAGCTCGGTCTCGACCTGCGTCCCTATCTCGACAATGGCCAGCTGACCATCGACCACTTCGATCCGGCCGAGCTGTCGCCCGGCGAATTCGCCCAGAAGCTGCGCGACGCGGTCGACCAGCGCCGCAGCCGCTTCATCGTCATCGACAGCCTGAACGCCTATCTGCAGGCGATGCCGGGCGAGCACTTCCTGATCCTGCAGATGCACGAACTGCTGTCCTACCTGAACCAGCAGGGCGTGACCACGGTGATGATCCTCGGCCAGCATGGCCTGATGGCCGATGCGCGCACCGACGTCGACCTGAGCTACCTGAGCGACAGCACGGTGCTGCTGCGCTTCTTCGAGGCGGGCGGCAAGGTGCGGCGCGCGATCAGCGTGATCAAGAGCCGCACCACCGAGCATGCCACCACCATCCACGAGCTGTTGCTGGGCGAGGGCGGGGTGCGCATCGGCGCGCCTTTGGTGGGATTCGAGGGCGTCCTGTCGGGGATGCCAACCTACCGCGGAGAAACGCCGCTGATGGCGCCGGCCGGGCATGCACCGGAATAGCCTGCACGAAGAGCGGATACTGATCTTCGCGCCACTCGGGCGCGATGCCGAGGTCATGGCCTCGATGCTGGCGCGCGACGGCCTCGGATGCGAGGTCGCCGCCGGTTTCGGCGCCCTGGTGAGCGCCATCGGCGCGGGGGCGGGCGCCGCCATCGTGGCCGAGGAGGCCCTGCACGGCGTCGATGTCGCGGCGCTGCATGCCTGGCTGGGGCGCCAGAAGCCGTGGTCCGACTTTCCCTTCGTCGTATTGCTTGGCAAGACGATCGGCCTGCAGCAGGGCGCGGCGCGCGAGCGCCTGGGCGACCTGGGCAACGTGATCCTGCTCGAGCGTCCGCTCAACGTCCAGACCCTGCGCAGCGCCAGCGTGTCGGCGCTGCGCGCGCGGCGCCGCCAGTACCAGGCGCGCGACGTGCTGGCCGACCGCGAGCGCACCGCCGCCAGCCTGCATCACAGCCGCCAGCAGCTGGTGGCGCTGAACGAAACGCTCGAGTCGCGCATCGACGAGCGCACCCGCGCCCTGGCCCAGGCCAACGACCGCCTGATGAGCGAGATTATCGAGCGCGAACGGGTGCAGCAGGCCATGGCGCAGTACCAGAAGATGGAAGCGGTGGGGCGCCTGACCGGCGGCATCGCCCACGACTTCAACAACCTGCTCAACGTGGTCCAGGGCAGCATGGACCTGATCCTGCTGATGTCGAAGGACGAAGTGGCGAAGGGCCGCGCCGAGATCGCGCGCAAGGCCTGCCAGCGCGGCGGCAAGCTGACCCGCCAGTTGCTGGCCTTTGCCCGTAACCAGAGCCTGGACCTGCGCGAGACCGATATCGGCTTTCTGTTCGACGGCGTGCGCGAACTGGTCGCCACCTCGCTCGGTTCGCGCATCCGGCTGCGCTTCGACGCCGCCATGGACTGCCCGCCGGTGCTGGCCGACGCCAACCAGATGGAGATGGCGCTCCTGAACCTGGCCATCAATGCGCGCGACGCGATGCAGGACGGCGGCGAACTGGTCTTCGTCGCCGCCTG
Organism: Massilia timonae CCUG 45783; assembly: GCF_000315425.1. GTDB lineage: Bacteria > Pseudomonadota > Gammaproteobacteria > Burkholderiales > Burkholderiaceae_D > Telluria > Telluria timonae. Next base: position 768,672 of record NZ_JH992924.1, read on the forward strand.
CGACGAACCACCGCCCGATTTCCTGCCGCCGGGCGAGTACGTGCGCATCGCCGTCACCGACAGCGGCGAAGGCATGACGCCGGAGCTGGTGGCCAAGGTGTTCGAGCCCTTCTTCACGACCAAGGGCGTGGGAGGCACCGGCCTGGGCCTGAGCCAGGTGTACGGCATGGCGCAGCAGTCGGGCGGCGCCGCGCGCATCCTGAGCGAGCCGGGCGCCGGCACCACGGTGGAAATCTGGCTGCGCACGGCCCGCGGCACGGAAGACGCCGAGCCGGCGCCCCTGGCGCGCATCCCGGCCGCCATCCAGGCGGCGCGCATCCTGGTCGTCGAGGACGACGACTTCGTGCGCGCCTCGATGGTGTCTTCGCTCGAAGCCCTCGGCCACACGGTGCGCCAGGCGCCCGACGGCGAGGCCGGCCTCTGCGCGCTGCACGACGAGCGGCCCGACCTGCTCATCACCGATTACCTGATGCCGGGCATGACCGGCGCCGAACTGGTGCAGCGCACGCGCGCGATGTTCCCCGGCCTGCCGACGATCATCGCCACCGGCTACGCCGACATGAAGGCGATCGAGCAGGTGATCGGCGATGGCGCGGTGCTGCGCAAGCCCTTCCAGCTGGCCGAGCTGGCGATCAGCGTCGGTCAGGCGCTGCAGCGCCAGCGCGCCGGCGACGAATCACAGCGGCCAGCCATGGTTCCACCGACCGAAGGAGAAAGATGAGCGACTCCACCGCGCCGTTCGACTATGAAGCCGCGCTCGCGGCCTGCGCGCGCGGCGACCGCCATGCGCTGCGCCGCCTGTATGACCAGGAAAGTCCGCGCCTGCTGTCCGTGGCCCTGCGCATCGTGCGCGAGCGCCAGGCGGCCGAGGACGTATTGCATGACGCTTTCGTCGCCATCTGGACCCGCGCCGCGAGCTTCGAGCCGACCCGAGGCTCGGGCCGCGGCTGGATGTACACCGTGGTGCGCCACGCGGCGCTCGATGCGGTGCGCGACGGCGCCCGCGAAATCAACGTTGGCGAGGAAGCCTTCGATGCCTTGAGCACCGATGCCTTCGATCCCGGCATGCAGGACGCGTTCGAACTGCGCCAGGACATGGGACGCCTGCACGACTGCCTGAACCGGCTCGACGTCGCCAAGCGCAACAGCATCCTGCACGCCTATGTCGATGGGCTGTCGCACAGCGAGATCGCCGATCGCCTCAAGTCGCCGCTGGGAACGGTGAAGGCCTGGATCAAGCGCGGCCTGAGCGCGCTGCGGGAGTGCATGGTATGAGCGAACGGTTCGATCCCTATGAGCTGGCCGGCGAATACGTGCTCGGCACCCTGTCGCGCGAGCGCCGCCGCGAAGTCGACGCCATGTTGCCGAACGACGCCACGCTGCGCGCCGCCGTCGCCTATTGGGAAGAGCGGTTGCTGCCCCTGAGCGCGCTGGTCGAGCCGGTGGCGCCGCCCCCCGCGCTGTGGACGCGCATCGAGCGCAGCCTCGGGCCGGCGTCCGTGTCCGCCGTCGCCCGTCCGGGCTGGTGGGAACGCCTGGGCCTGTGGCGCGCGCTGGCCGCCGGCGGCTTCGCCGCCGCCGCGATCATGGCGGCCGTGGTCGGCGTGCGCCAGTTCGAGGTCGCGCAGCCGCGCTACATGGTGGTGCTGGCGGCGCCGCAGAACGCGGGGCCGGGCTGGGTGCTGGAGCTGGTGGCCGACGACACGCTGCGCCTCGAGCCGCTGGTCACGACCGAGGTCCCGGCCGATCGCGCGCTGCAGCTGTGGACCAAGGCCGACGACTGGGAAGGTCCGGTCTCGCTGGGGCTGGTCAAGCCGGGCGAGGCGGTCGAGGTCAAGCTCGCCAAGCTGCCGAAGGTGGTGCCGAACCAGCTGTTCGAGATTACATTGGAACCGGCCGCCGGCTCACCGATCGGCCGTCCGACCGGCCCCATTCTCTACATCGGGCGCGCGGTCAGGATATAGGGAAGCACTGATTTATTCATGGCGGCGCGCTCGTCCACGAGAAAATGCGCCCTGCGGCGTTGCAAATCCTCGCGATACCACGCGGTATCGCTGCGGTTTGTGCGCGGCCGGCGAGGCCTTGCCGGGCACATTTTTCGTGACCGATCGCAGCCCGCCAGAATAAATCAGTGCTTCCCTAGGCGGCAGCCCGCATGCCGCCGCCCGGATCATCAGCGTAGCCAGATCGCGATATCGCGCACGCCTGGCCCGCTGTTGCCACTACTGCCGCCGATCACCGACGTCGCCGGCGTCGCCGCGCCATTGACCAGGGTTGCCGCGCCGCTGCTCAGGTTCACCCGGTACAGCGAGCTGGGGCCGCCGGCCGTGGTGCGCAGCGCCGCCAGCACCAGGCCGTTCTCGCCGCCGCCGATGTCCATGGCGCCTGCGCCCGCCACCGTCACGCCCAGCGGTCCGACGTCGACCAGCGTGCCGTCGTTCGGCGGATTCTGCAGCGCCAGCACCGAACTGGCGCCGTCGACGTCGAACAGCTGGGTCGAGGCCGGGGTCGGGATGCTGTTGGTGTAGGCCGCGGCCACCACGCGTGGGGCCACGCCGGCGCGGTTGATGTTGCCGTCGGTGGTGGTGGCGCCGGTGTCGACGTTGATGCGCAGGCTCTGGCCGCTGTCGCTGATCACGCGCAGGCGGTCGGCGACCGGGTTGAAGTCGACCGCAAATGCGGTTCCCTGCATGGCGGTGTAGGGCGCGCTCGTGTCGGCGCCGTCGGCGGCGAGCGTCGCCTTGACGCTGGCGGCGCCGGTGGCCGGGTCGATGGTGACCAGGCGCGCGTTGCTCGTCAGGCCGTACAGCCTGCTGTCTTTCGGCCGCACGTCGATGCCGACCAGGGTTTCGCCGCCGGCCAGGCCGGTGATGGCGACGTTGGTGTCGATGGTATTCGGCGAACCGACCTTGAAGCCCATCAGCCGGTTGTCGTTCGAGAGACCCAGCACGACCGGCGCCGCGGCGCCGCGCAGCGCGATGCCGCGGATGTCTTCGGTGACGCCGAGCGCGCCGATGAGCGTCGTGGGGGCGCTGGTGGCGGCCAGGTTCACGCCATACAGGTTACGCGCGCCGCCGACGGTGGCGACCATGTATCCCATATTCGTGCGCGCATCGATGTCGAAGCCGTTGGCGGCGCCGATGGTCACGCCCAGCGGCACCGGCGTGGCCAGGGCGCCGCTGTTCGGCGGATTCTGCGTGTACAAGGTCGAGTTGGCGCCATCGATGCCGTACAGCGTGGTCGAGCCGGTGCCGGCGAACGAGTTGGTGTAGGCCGAGGCCGAGATCGCGGCGCCGGCCGCGCCGCCATTGATGCCGCCGTCGGTGGTGGTGGCGCCGGTGTCGACGTTGATGCGCAGGTTCTGGCCGGTATTGCCGACGATGCGCAGGCGGTCGGCCATCGGGTTGAAGTCGACGCCAAAACTCGTGCCGGCCAATGCGGTGAACGGTTCCGTGGTGTCGGCGGCATCGGCGACAAGGCGCGATTTGTTGGTGGCGGCGCCGGTGGCGGCGTCCAGCGTGTACAGGCGGCCGGTCGAGCCGACGCCGTACAGCATGCCGTCGGCCGGCCGCACGTCGATGCCGACCAGGTTCTCGCCGCTCTGCAGGCCCGTCACCAGCACGTTGGTGCGAATGGCGCCCGGCGTGGCGCGGTCGAACGACACCAGGCGGTTGCTGGTGGTCAGGGCGACCACGTCGCCGACGGTGGCGGCGGGCGGCGGCGTGGTGGTCGGCGGCGAGGCGTGATCGTCGTCGCTGCTGCTGCCGCAGGCGGCCAGGGCAAGGGCGATCGACGAGACGAGAGCGAGCTTGGTGAATTGCGGTTGGGTCATGATGTGTCCTCAGTAAGAATTGCTTGCTTGAATTCATTGGGGGCGCATCGCGGCCGGGTCGGCTGCAATGTTGGCGTTGGTACTACGCGCCAGATGCAGGAATGGATGCACCTTGTGAAAAAATATTTTCACAAGGTGCAGAGAATAGTGATGGCGACGGTGGCCGCCGGGGCGTCACTCGCCCTGGCGCAAGCGCGCCACCAGGGGCGCCAGCAGCACGGCCAGCACTGCGAAGCCGGCCGCGAAGTAGCCGATCTTGTCCAGGCCGACCAGCGGGATTGCCGCGCCGCCCAGCATGGCGCCGATGCCGATGCCGGCATTCGCGGCCGATACATTGGTGGTGCCGGCCAGCGCCTGCGAGTGGGTGACCGATTTCATCACCCGCACCTGGCAGATAGGGAACAGCGCCGTGTACGCGATGCCCCACAGCGCCAGCACCGCGCAGAACAGGATCGTCGAGCCGGCGCTGGGCGCCGCCAGCGCCATCGCCAGCGCCAAGAGGCCCGAGAACAGCGCCGTGGCTTTCAGTGGCGCGCGGTCGACCACCTTGCCGCCGACCCAGTTGCCGATCAGGCCGATCGCGCCGAAGCCCATCAGCCACCAGCCGACGTCCAGCGGCGCCACGCCGGCCACCCGCTCGAGGATGTCGGCCAGGTAGGTGTAGGCGGTGAACATGGCGGTGAACACCAGGATCGACAGGCCGACGTTGGCCAGGAAGTAGGGCTCACGGAACAGGCGCGCCTGGGAACGGAAGTCCACACGCTTGGCGCGCGCCACGGCCGGCATCAGGAACAGCAGCGCGAGCGCCATCGCCAGCGACAGGGCGGCGAGGATCCAGAATGCATTGCGCCAGCCGATGCTGTTGGCGGCGATGGTGCCGAGCGGGATGCCGAACAGCAGGGCGGCCGAGATGCCGAGGTAGACCCGCGCCACGCCTTGCCCGGCCTTGTCGGGACCGGCCAGTTCGGCCGCGGTCTCGCTCGCGGTGCCCCAGAACACCGGCAGCGCCAGCGCAGGAATGAAGCGCGCCAGCGCCAGCACCCAGACGTTCGGCGCCAGCGCGGCCAGGGCATTGGACAGCGCGAACACGACCAGCACGCCGATGAACAGCGCCTTGCGGTCCAGGTGCGACAGCCAGGCCGTCAGCGGCGGACCGAACAACATCACGGTGAAGGCGAACAGGGTCACCAGCTGCCCGGCGAGCGAGATCGAGATGCCGAGGTCGCGCGACAAGGCCGGCAGCAGGCCGACGATCAGGAATTCGGTGGTGACGATGATGAAGGCGGCGACCGCCAGGATCAGGATGGGCAGCGCGCCGGACGACGATGACGCCGGGGCCGCCTGTGCGAGCGCAGAGCTTGAACGGGACATGGATTTCTTATAAGGATTAAGCAGGGTCGCCATCCTATTTGAAATACCATTTCCTATCTCGGGCATTTTTTCTATACTTGGCGGAATATTTTTCCGCAATAGCCTATGCAAACCAGTGAACGCCTGAAGGGGGTCGATGTCTTCGTGGCCGTGGCCCAGGCCGGCAGCTTCGTCCGCGCGGCCCAGCGCCTGCACCTGACCGGATCGGCCGTCGGCAAGGCCATCGCCCGCCTCGAGGCGCGCCTGAACGCGCGCCTGTTCGAGCGCAGCACGCGCCGGCTGGCGCTGACCGACGCCGGCGCCCGTTTCCTGGCCGCCTGCACCCGGGTGCTCGGCGAACTCGAGGAAGCCGAGCATGCATTGCACGCCGAGGGCGACCTGCTGGCCGGGCGGCTGCGGGTCGACCTGCCGGCCACCTATGGACGCCTGATCGTATTGCCGGTGCTGACGGCTTTCCTGCAGCGTTATCCGCGTATCAAGCCGGTGCTGTCCTTCACCGACCGCTATGTCGACCTCGAGGACGAAGGCATTGACGTGACGGTGCGCATCGGCAGTCCGGAAGCCTGGTCGCCCGCGCTCGGCCACTGCCTGCTGGGCCAGGACCGCAAGGTGTTCTGCGCGGCGCCTTCCTACCTCGCGGCGCACGGCGCACCGGCCTCGGTCGAAGACCTGGTGGAACACGCGGTGATCATGTACGGCAAGGCCGACAGCCGCGTCAGTCCCTTGCTGATCCGGCGCGGCAACGCCCTGGTCGAGCAGCGCGCTTTCGATGCGCGGATCGTCGCCGGCGACGCCGAAGCCCAGGCCGAGCTGACCGTGGCGGGGCTCGGCATCGCCCAGCTGTCGACCTGGCTGATCGAGCGCCACCTGGCGGACGGCAGCCTGGTCGAGGTGCTGCCGGACTATGCGACGCCCGGCCTGACAATGCACGTGGTGTGGCCGAAGGCGAAACAGGACGTGCCGCGCGTGCGCGAGCTGGTCGACGTCTTGCGCGCGGCGCTGTCGGAGCCGGCGGCGTAACACTGCCATCTGGAGTGCACCGCGATTGTCCCGCGGAACGGGCGAAATCGATGCTTGATAAACCACGAATCCATCCTAAGCTGGAAGGCTCCAGTGGTTTTTTCCACATCTTTTTCAGGAGAACATCATGCTGCAAACCGCCGAAATCCAGCAACGTTTCATGAACGTCCAGCAGGTCGTGAACCAGGCCGAGCAAGTCTGCCAGAGCGACCAGAGCGTCCCCAGCGAAATCCGCGACTGCATCCACAAGATCGCCGAGGAAGCCGGGCGCGCGCAAAGCGTCATGCAGTCGAACGACCAGTCGAGCATGATCCAGTGCATCGACGACCTGGAAGCCATGGGCGACGAGGCCAAGCGCGTCTGCACCTCGACCAGGCCTTCACCGCAAGTGCAATCCGTCGTCGTGCGCGTGCACGACGAGCTGTCGAACCTGAAGCACCAGCTGCACTGAGCCTTTAAACCACACCCCGCTCGCGCAAGGCCGCGATCTCTTCCTCGCTCCTGCCCAGCATCTCGCGCAATACTTCCGTCGTGTGCTGGCCCAGCAGGGGCGGGGCCATCCCGCTGGTCGCAGGAGTGGCCGACATCCGGATCGGATTGCGCACCAGCTTGACCTGACCCGCGCTCGGATGCGGCAGGTCGATCGCCATCGCACGCGCCTGCACCTGCTCGTTGGCGAACACTTCGCCGACGTCGTTGATCGGCCCGCAGGGCACGCCTTTTTCTTCCAGCAGGGCGATCCATGCGTCGCGCGGTTTCGTCCTGACCATCTCGGCCAGCAGCGGCACCAGCACATCGCGGTTCTGTACGCGCAGCGGATTGGTGGCGAAGCGCGGATCGCCGGCCAGCTCGGGCCGGCCGCCGGCCTCGACGAACTTCTGGTACTGGCCGTCGTTGCCGGTGGCGACGATGATGTGGCCATCCGCGCAGGCAAAGGTCTGGTAGGGCACGATGTTGGCGTGGGCATTGCCCCAGCGCTTGGGCGGCTTGCCGCTGTTGAGGTAATTGCTGCCGACATTGGCCAGCATCGCCACCTGCGTGTCTAACAGCGCCATGTCGATGTGCTGGCCCTCGCCCGTGCGGTCGCGGTGGGTGAGGGCGGCCAGCACGGCCACCGTCGCGTACATGCCGGTCATGAGGTCGGTCAGCGCGACGCCGGCCTTTTGCGGACCGCCGCCGGGCAGGTCGTCGCGCTCGCCGGTGACCGACATCAGGCCGCCCATGCCCTGGATCAGGAAGTCGTAACCCGCGCGGTGGGCGTAGGGACCGTCCTGGCCGAAGCCGGTGATCGAGCAGTACACCAGGTCGGGCTTGATTGCCTTGAGTGAGTCATAGTCGAGGCCATAGCGCTTCAGGTGGCCGACCTTGAAGTTCTCGAGCACCACGTCGCAATGCAGCACCAGCTCGCGCAGCAGGGCCTGGCCTTCGCTGCTCGCGATGTCGACCGTGAGCGAGCGCTTGCCGCGGTTGGCCGACAGGTAATAGGCCGCTTCCTGCGTATCGTTGCCCTGCGCATCCCTGGCATATGGCGGACCCCAGGCGCGGGTGTCGTCGCCGGCGCCGGGGCGCTCGATCTTGATCACGTCGGCGCCGAGGTCGGCCAGGTTCTGCGAGCACCAGGGGCCGGCCAGCACGCGCGACAGGTCGAGCACGCGGATGTGGCCGAGGGCTTTCGGCAGCGCTGAGGGGGGAGAGGTGGATAGCGTCATGACGTTCTTTGCGCGGCAACAAGGAAGGCTGATTATAGCTGGCAGGAACGAAACGGCATTGTGAGTGGACGAGCGCTTGGCTCGTAGGCGCAGTCTGTATCGCTTCACTGATGATTCAGACCTGCCTTCATCGTTCGTCACCTTTTGAGAGCTCAAGGGACGGGGAGGATTGGTGAGTGCTAAGATGCTGGATGGTTCGCGATATTACCTCTCAAAAGTACTTCAATCAGCATTGCATCACGTTGGAGATCGGATCGTCAATTACTGACGACGAGTTTGATACATTTAACAATGTGGATTTACTTGCTCGTCTCACTGGTGCACCCGATCGAAGCACCATCCTTGTTTCGCGGGGTATAGGGGCAGTTGATACGCTCAACCTCAAAGTGCACAATGAGGTGTTTCAGTATCCGTCAGAATATTTCATCATTAACAACGGTGGAGAACTCAGGTTTCAGCTGATCGTCGATTCAATCTATGTTCGTAAAGAAGATCAGGACAAAGGCATTGGCGTCAGGTCGGTAATGATCAGTATCGACCAGGCAAAAGAATTGGGTTTTCATTCAGTTGGCTTGGAAGCTGCCGGCAGTGCAAGCAATCGAAGCATGTTTTTCGGTTATCACGTCTGGCCATCTTTGGGTTTCGATGCAGATTTGCCAAGCGTGATATTGAGCAAGCTTCCTGACGAGCTTCAGTGGTGCGCGCGGGTATCTGATTTGATGCAGGCAGATGGAGGGCCTGATTGGTGGTACTATAACGGGGTAGGACTCGAATTGACGTTCGAACTTGACGATGATAGTGTGAGTTGGAAACTTCTGCATGAGTACGCCAAGGCGAGGGGGATTTCAATATGACAAGAAAATTTTTGCAAGCGCTATCGCAGCTCAAATCGACTTCGCTTGAAGAGGTACGTGCACAGCGTAGGGAGCGTGATACTCCCCAGCATGGAGCAGTTGCCTTTCAGGCAGATGTTTACCGCAGACGGCGAGCTGGGACAATTGTCACCTTCTCCAAGCCTCGTACTGCTGAGCATTGATAAAAAGCCACGATCTTCGTGGCTTTTTTGCTAATAATGAAATAGGCCCTTCTTAGGAGAAAGCGCCGTAGCGCTCTCCGTTAATTGCAGTTGCTTACGTCCCGGACTGCACTACCGGACCTGTCAGAAATTCTGTGTGCGGGGCCAGAATTCGTAGTTAGATAATCGCGTTCGTGAAGCGCTCGCCGAACATGATGGCGAACTGGTTGGCAGCCTGCTTCCAGGTACGCTGTGGCATCTTCCAATCTTTCTCGATATTGCGCAAGGCCAGGAACAATAACTTGGTCGCGGCTTCGTCGCTGGGGAAGTGACCACGGTTCTTGACGATCTTCCGCAGACGCATATGCAGGCTTTCAATAGCGTTGGTCGTGTAGATGATCGTGCGCACTTCAGGTGGGTAGGCAAAGAACGGAATCACCTGCTGCCACTGGCGCCGCCACATCGCGGCCACGGTCGGAAACTTGGTGCCCCATGGGCCTTCTGCAAAGGCATCCAGCGCCGCTTCGGCCAGCTCGGCGTTGGCAGCGTGGTAGATCGGCTTGAGCGCCGCTGCCAGTTCCTTCCGGTCCTTCCAGGCCGCAAGCGTCGTCGAATTGCGGATCAGGTGCACGATGCACGTCTGGATCTGCGCTTGCGGATAAACGGCCTCGATGGCCTCCGGGAAGCCGCGCAGGCCATCGACGACGGCGATCAGGATATCGTCCAGTCCGCGGTTCTTGAGTTCGTTGAAAACCTTCAGCCAGAATTTGGCGCCTTCGGTCTGTTCGATCCACAGACCCAGCACTTCCTTGCGGCCGTCGGCACGAATGCCCAAGGCCAGATATACGGCCTTGTTCTTGACCGTGCCTTCGTCCCGGATCTTCAGGCGCAACGCGTCGAAATACACGATCGGATACATCGCCTCGAGCGGCCGCTGCTGCCACTGCGCGACCTCCTCGAGCACTTCGTCGGTGATGGTCGAAATCAGGTCTGGCGACACCTCGGCGCCGTACAACTCCAGCAAATGCGCCTGAATCTCGCGCACGCTCATACCACGAGCGTACATGCTGATAACGTGATCGTCGAAGCCCGACATCCGGCGCTGATGTTTGGCCACCAGTTTGGGCTCGAAGCTCGACAGACGATCGCGCGGAATGTCCAGGTGGAGCTCCCCGCCTGGCGTCAAGACCTTCTTCGGGCTGCTACCGTTGCGGTGGTTTCTGCTGCCGTCTTCCTCGTTGGCCAGGTGGTGGTTCAACTCGGCCGACAACATACGCTCGGCCAGCATTTTTTTGAGCTGCCCGGCGAGGCCCGATTCGCCAAGGATCGACTCGGCGTCCTTGTTCTCAACCTGGGCCAGCAACTGGTCGATCAGCTCAACGGGAAACGGGTACGCTGCTTTCTGTTTTTTGGGCTTCTTGGTGGTCATCACTTCGGTCATGGAACAGTCCTTTCGGGATTATTTCATGACCCCGTTCCACACAGAAATTCTGACAGGCTCGCACTACCGCAACCGAATCGGCCTCCCCCTGGCTATCGCCACCCGCCACCGCCTGGCGCCCTTCGGCCTCGGCCAGCAGCGCGCAGCGCTCGGCCTTCTCGGCATTGCGCAACTCGACATAACGCCGCAGCGCATCGTCCAGCGCTGGCAACAGCGCGCCGCGTTCGCTGTGCAGCGACGAGTAGGCCGGCCGCGCCGCAGTGAAGCCGAATTCCTCCGCCGGCTTCGCTTCCAGCGTCGATGCATCGACGCCGGCCAGCCCGGCCGCGCGCCGCGCCAGCTCGGCCCAGGTCAATTCTCCCTTGTTGGCGAGGTGCCAGATGCCGGCTTCGCGGTCCACGGCCAGGTCCAGGCAGGCGTGCACCAGGTCGGGCACATAGGTCGGCGTGATGGTCATGTCGCCGGCCGCCACGAAGGCGTCGCCGCGCTCCAGGGCATCGAGCGCCTGGGTCACGAAGTTGTGCTGGTCCCACGGCCCGAAGAAGGCGCTGGTGCGCACCACCAGCGCGCCCGGGTGATTGGCCAGCACCGCGCGTTCGGCGTCGAGCTTGCTGCGGCCGTAGACGTTGAGGGGATTCGGCGTATCCGATTCGACGTAGGGACGCTCGTTGCGCCCGTCGAACACCAGGTCGCTCGAGAAGGTGGTCAGGTGGATGGCGTGGCGCGCGCAGGCGGCGGCCAGGATGGCGGCGCCGTGCGTGTTCTCGCGCTGGCAGCGTTCCATGTCGTGCTCGGCGTCGTCGACCCGCACATAGCCGCAGGTATTGACCACCGCCCACGGCTTGTGCCGCGCCAGCGCGCGCTCGACCGAGTCGGCGTCGGCGATGTCCATGTCCTGGCGCGACAGCAGCTTGTAGGCCAGGTTGCGCTTGTCGCAGATGCGGGCGAAGGCGCGGCCCAGGGTGCCGGTCGCGCCCAGGATCAGGATCGGCGCGGCGTCGCTGCCCACCAGGCGGTGGCCGTCGGCCGCGATCGAGGTGAGGGCGGCCGGCGTGGCCACCGGCTGCTGGCACAGGAAGCGGCCCGGCCGGCGCCACCAGCCCTGGGCGCGCAGCACCGGGTGCGACAGCGGCGCGCCGCTCGACAGTTCGCGCATCATGTTCGCCAGCGCGGTCGGCCGCGGCAGCGGCGAGCGCACGTCGAGCGGGCCCGGTTCGTAGTAGCCGCGGTCGACCGTCACCAGGCTGTTCCAGTCGAAGGAGCCGAGCAGGGCCCACACCGTGACGGCGCGCACGTCGACGCCGTTGTCGCGCGACTGCTGGGCCGCTTCCCAGATCTCGAGCAGCCAGCGCATCTGGTCTTCGCGGTTGGCGTCGATGTGGGCTTCGGTGATGGCCAGCGGGATGCGATAGCGCTCCCAGATCTCGGACAGCAGCGGGGCGATGCCGGGCGTCGGCGTGGCCAGCACGCGCGAGGCTTCGATGTCGGCGCAGGGAATGCCGTCGGCCACGCCGCGGTGGTGCGCCGGATAGCGCTCGGGGCGGTGGTCCAGCCAGCGCTCGCTGGTGACATAGTAATTGACGCCGATGAGGTCGGGCGGGCAGGGGTTGTCGCGGAACCACAGGATGTCCTCTGGCCTGGCGCCGCTCTTGAGCAGGTAGTTCCACAGCTTGTGCTCGGGCCCGACCATGCCGCACAGCAGGTCCCAGCCCAGCCAGCGGCGCTCGTTGTAGAACTCGGCCACGTGGCTGAGCTCCGGCGTGCTGTAGGTCTTGCCGAGGTCGTCGGTCTGCACCAGTTTCGCGTTCGGGTTGACGGCGCGGATGGCGCGCATCGACAGCACGGTGGCGCGGCACTGGTTGAGCAGGGCGTCGATGAAGGTGCGGTCGTCGCGGCCGTGCGGATACCACACGCCATACAGGCCGGCGAAGCGCGCCGTGGTGCAGATCTCGTTGACCGGGGTATAGAACTCGAGCCAGGGGTAGCGCGCGGCGACGGCGCCGGCGTAGTCGGCCAGCTCTTGCGCGAAACCGGGATCGACCAGGCTCGTGTGGCGCGGGCCGCTGCCATGGTGGATCAGTCCGGCGATCGGGGTGACGCCAGCCTCTCGCAGGGCGGCCAGGCGCTCGTCCGGCCAGCGCCAGTCGGCGCCGTCGACGCCGTCGGGGGCGGTGCGTTCCCACAGGATGGGGTAGCGGATGGCGCGGATGCCGAGCGCGGCGAAGCGCTCGATGTCGCAGGCGCGTCCGCTATGGCCGTTGCGGTCCAGCTGGCTGAAGTAGGTGTCCTGCACGCGGTTGACCGTGCATTCGAGGCCGCCCCAGAGTTCGAGGGGGTGTGCTGGGCTGTTCGTGCTCTTGTTCATGGTGGTCTTGAATCCTTAATTTTATGACAACAAAGTTTCGACAATGCGGCGCTACCGACGTTCAAACTGCGTGGGGAGAGCCCTGCCTGCCGAGTCACGGTGCGGGTAGCGGTTGACAGCGGAGCGCCAACCTGCAACCATGCGGTCCATGATCTTTCCGAAAGCACATCTCATTCTTGCCTGGTGGCGCCGCTCCTAGCGCGCGGCCCCGGAAATGATGTGCATTTCAGCTAACGCCGCCTCGATTTGGGTGGCGTTTTTTCTTTGACGCAGGACAATCGAGGCATCTACCAAGGAATCTCGATGACCCTGCAACAAACTACCGCTCCTGCTTCTGCTTCCGCTCCTGGAAGCCAGATCATCCTGACCGGCGACCGTCCGACCGGTCCGCTGCACCTCGGCCACTTCGTGGGCAGCCTGCGCGATCGCGTGACCTACCAGCACCAGTACCGCCAATTCGTCATGCTGGCCGATTCGCAGGCCCTGACCGACAATATGGATGACCTGAGTAAGGTACACCGGAACGTGCTGGAGGTGGCGCTCGATTACCTTGCCGTAGGGATCGACCCGGCCAAGACCACGATCTTCATCCAGTCGCAGATTCCGGAACTGACCGAGCTGACCTTCTATTACCTGAACCTGGTGACCGTCGCGCGCCTCGAGCGCAACCCGACCGTGAAGGCGGAAATCGTCCTGCGCGGCTTCGAGCGCGACATCCCGGCCGGCTTCCTGACCTATCCGGCCAGCCAGGCCGCCGACATCACCGCCTTCAAGGCCGGCGTGGTGCCGGTGGGCGAAGACCAGATCCCGATGATCGAGCAGTGCAACGAGATCGTGCGCCGCTTCAACCGCATCGTCGGCCGCGACATCCTGGTCGAGGCCAAGGCCTTCGTGCCGGAAGTCGGCCGCCTGCCGGGTATCGACGGCAAGGCCAAGATGAGCAAGTCGCTCGGCAACACCATCAACCTGGGCGCCAGCGCCGACGAGATCCGCGCCGCGGTCAAGAACGTGTACACCGACCCGCTGCACCTGAAGGTGTCGGATCCAGGGCATATCGAGGGCAACGTCGCCTTCAGCTACCTGGACGCTTTCGACACCGACAAGGAAGGCCTGGCCGAGATGAAGGCGCACTACCAGCGCGGCGGCCTGGGCGACAGCATCGTCAAGAAGCGCCTCGAAGGCATCCTGCAAGACCTGCTGGCGCCGATCCGCGCTCGCCGCGAAGAGTTCGCCAAGGATCCGGCCCAGGTGATGAAGATGCTGCAGGAAGGCACCCTCAAGGCGCGCGAAGTGGCGGCCGCGACCACCGACGAGGTCAAGAAGGCGCTGGGCCTGTCCTACTTCTGATGAGGGCACGGGTATCGCTGCGCGATACCTGCGGTAGCGCAACCCGTGCCTCTGATAACTATCAGTAGCACGGAGCCGGCGACGATGGCAAGCTGCGGGCTTGTCCATCGCCGAGGAGCGCTTCATGAGCAAAGGCTTGCGCCTGACCGAACAATGGATGCAGCGGGCCTTGTGGCTCGTCGCCTTCGTCTTCGCCGGCTTCCTGATCGGCCTGGGCGGCCTGGTCGTGCAGCAGCTGCGCGACGTCGAAGAGCCGCTGACGGTCGAGCAGTTCATGAACCCGGCCCTGGTCGGCAAGCTGCGCGCCGAGATGGACAGCGAGCGCGCGCGCATCGAAGGCGCACGCACGCGCCTCGAGCAGGCCAGCCAGAAGCATGCCGTGGCGCAGTCGAACACGCGCTCGGCGCGCTCGACCTTCGACAACTGGCTCGCGACCCGGCAGGCCACCGCGCGGCCCGAGCAAGACCCCGAACTGATCAAGCGTACCCAGGGCCTGGAGGCCCTGGAGCGCGCTGAACGCGCCGCCCTGGCGGCGGTGGAAGGCGAACAGCAGACGATGCTGGACGCCACCCAGGCCTACGAGCGCGCCAACCTGCGCTGGAACGCCCTGCAGGAACCGGCGCAGCAGGCCTTCGCCGACGAAGTCGAGGCGCGCGAGCTGCGCGTCTTTCTGTATCGCCTGGCGTTGACCTTGCCGCTGCTGCTGGCGGCCGGCTGGCTGTTCCGGCACAAGCGCAAGACGCCGGACTGGCCGTTCGCCTGGGGCTTCATCATCTTTGCCCTGTTCACCTTTTTCTTCGAGCTGGTGCCCTACCTGCCGAGCTATGGCGGCTATGTGCGCTACATCGTCGGCATCATCCTCACCGTGGTCGCGGGGCGCTACGCCGTCGCATGGCTGCAGGGCTACTTGGCGCGCCAGAAGCTGGCCGAGGCATTGCCCGACGCCGAGCGGCGCCAGGGGATGCGTTACGACCTCGTCCAGGCGCGCCTGACGAAAAGCGTGTGCCCCGGTTGCGAGCGCGCCGTCGACCTCAAGGATGGCAAGACCGACTTCTGCCCGCACTGCGGCATCGGCCTGTTCAACCGATGCGGCGCTTGCACGACCCGCAAGAATGCGTTCGCGCGCTTTTGCTTCGCCTGCGGGACGGCGGCCAACACCACGCTGGCCGATTAGGCGGCCAGCGCCGTGCGACAGGGTCAGTCGCGCAGGTCGGCCGGCACCTTGCCGCCGTTGGCGGCCAGCTTGTTCATCACCTGGCGGTGCAGCCAGATGTTCATCTTGGCCGAGTCGCCCGTGTCGCCGGTGTAGTTCAGCTCGGCGGCCAGTTCCTTGCGCGACTGCAGGCTGCTGTCCAGGCCGAGCAGCTTGAGCAGGTCGACGATCGAGGTGCGCCAGTTCAGCTGCTGGCCGGACGACTTCTGCATATCGTTCAGGATCTGCTCGACGTCGACTTGCTGCATCGGGGCGGCGGCCGGAGCGGCGGAAGCGGCGGGAGCGGCAGCCGGTGCGCCTGGCGCGGGCGCGGCTTGCGGCTGCGGCGCGGCGCTCGGGGCTGCCGGTGCGGCCGCTGGCGCGGCGGTCGTTGCGGCAGGCGCCGCATCTTTCTTACCTGGGAAAATTTTGTGGAAAATATTGCTCAGGATACCCACGGGACCCTCCTTTTCTGGTGATTGTTTACGGATATTGTTTGCCATATAGCCGAGCGCGACCGCCAGCGCGGCGCCGCCGGCAGCCTTGATCAAGGTCGGATGCTCGGCATAGAAGTCGCTCATGCGATCGACAATGCCAGGGTTCTGTTGTTGCGCCTTTTCAGCCAGTTCTTGCACTTGCTCAGGCGAGACCTGGGCCGCCTGTTCCGGTGTCACCTGGGAGGTGTTGCCACCGAAGATCTTGCCGAGCGCACCGCCAGCCACCGAGGACAGCAGGCCGCCGCCGGCGCCGCCGATCAGGTTGTTGAGCATGCCGGCGCGCTGGTCGGGATTGCTCTGGCCGAACAGCTGGCTGACCATCTGGGGGAAGGGCGGGGTCTGGTCCGAGCGCAAGGCGCTGGCGATGCCCTGGGCGATGCTGGCGCGGGGCGCGTTTTGCGCCACCTGGTCGAAGTCGTCGGCAGCCTTGCCATTATTGGCGACGGCGCCGCCAATATACTGCTGCAATAAGTTTCCTAAATCGAAAGCCATGTCATCTCCTACGTGATGTGATACCTGTGATTGCTCAGCGTAGGCGTTTGGTATCGCCGGCTCTGTTCGATGACGAACCCAGGAAGGGTATTCATCGACGATCGGCCCATATTTGCCCAGTGGACATTTGCAAGCCGGGAGCGGTAAGCTGTCGCCATGCCCTACCTGCCGCTCGTCATCTTCCTCGCCGTCTACCTGTTCGCCAGCCTGGCCTGGGATATGTCCCAGCTGGTCGGCGCGGCCTACCTGACGACCAGCCTGACCTGCTTCGTCGCCTACGCCATCGACAAGTCGGCGGCGCGTGCGCAGTCCTGGCGCACGCCGGAAAGCACCTTGCTGATCCTGGGCCTGGTCGGCGGCTGGCCCGGCGCCTTGCTGGCCCAACAATGGTTGCGCCACAAAAGCAGCAAGCCATCGTTCCAGCGCAAGTTCCAGCTGACGGTGGCGCTGAACCTGGGCGCCTTCGCCTGGCTGGCCTGGCGCTTCGGCGTGCCGGCCTGATCGTCGAAAGGAGGATCGCATGTGGCCTTACCCCCGTATCCTGGCCCACCGCGGCGGCGGCACCCTGGCGCCCGAGAATACCTATGCCGGACTGCGCTGCGGGATGCAGGCCGGCTTTCGCGCGATCGAGTTCGACGTCATGCTGGCGCGCGACGGCGTGCCGGTGTTGATGCACGATCCCGGCCTGGGCCGCACGGTGAAGGGCAGCGGCAGCGTGTTCGAGCACGATGCCGGCGATCTCGTGGCGATGGATGCCGGCGCCTGGTTCGGCCCGGCGTTCGTCGGTGAACCGGTGCCGCTGTTTACCGAGTTCGCGCGCCGCTGCAGGGAGCAGGGCGTGTGGATGAATATCGAGATCAAGCCGGCGCCCGGGTTCGAAGCGGAAACCGGCGCGGTCGTGGCCGCGCTTGCCGCCGACCTGTTCGCCGCCGAACTCGCGGCCGGAGACATGGCCCGGGTTCCGCTGCTGTCCTCGTTCAGCGACGTGGCGCTGGCCAGCGCGCGCCTGGCCGCGCCGCAACTCCCACGCGCCTGCCTGATCAGCGCGCTGGGGCCGGATTGGGAGCTGCGCGCCCGGGCGCTGGACGCGGTTGCCATCCACACCAATCACCAGCACCTGGGGCCGCAGATGGCGCGGGCGGTGAAGGAAACGGGTTTGGGCCTGTTCTGCTATACGGTCAACGATCCCGGCCGTGCACGCACCTTGCTGGACTGGGGCGTGGACGCCTTCTGCACCGACCGCATCGACCTGATCGGGCCGGACTTCGCCTGAGATACTTTCGGCTCAGCAATATATTTGTGAGGCGGCCTCAAGAATGGAGGCCGGGGAGACGTTAAGTACAGACGATCTCTTTGAAGCAGCTAGCATGGCACCCTCGACCACCATTATCCCGTTCACTTCGCATGGCGAAGACACCCAGGCCGCCGTCAGCCACTGGCTCGGCCAGGTCGCGATGGCCGGCGTGCGCCGGTCCGCCATCGAGGCGGATGGCGAGGCGCGCTCCCGCATCCTGCGGCAAGCCGCAATGACGATGCTGGCCCCGGTCGAGCCCAGGACGCGCGCGATCTCGAACCTGCTGCGCTGAATCCGTTGTTGCTGGCAAGTTGTCAATATTAGTGGGACTGATATTGACGGCGGCGGCTAGGCTATAATCGTTCCTTTATACGGCACGCTGCCTCATTCCGCCCTCCAACAGACATGAAATCCTCAGACATTCGCGAAAAGTTCCTGAAGTTCTTTGAATCCAAAGGCCATTCCATCGTGCGTTCCAGCCCGCTGGTGCCTGGCAATGACCCGACCATGCTGTTGACCAATAGCGGAATGGTGCAGTTCAAGGATGTGTTCCTGGGCCTGGATTCGCGCCCGTATTCGCGCGCGACCTCGGTCCAGCGCTGCGTGCGCGCCGGCGGCAAGCACAACGACCTGGAAAACGTCGGCTACACCGCGCGCCACCACACCTTCTTTGAAATGCTGGGCAACTTCAGCTTCGGCGACTATTTCAAGCGCGATGCGATCCAGTATGCCTGGGAACTGCTGACGAAGGTCTATGGCCTGCCGGCCGAGAAGCTGACGGTCACCGTCTATTTCGAGGACGACGAAGCCTACGATATCTGGGCCAACGAGATCGGGGTGCCGAAAGAGCGCATCATCCGCATCGGCGACAACAAGGGCGCGCGCTACGCCTCGGACAACTTCTGGCAGATGGCCGACACCGGCCCATGCGGCCCGTGCACCGAGATCTTCTATGACCACGGCGCCGACATCTGGGGCGGTCCTCCGGGCTCGCCCGAAGAAGACGGCGACCGCTTCATCGAGATCTGGAACCTGGTGTTCATGCAGTTCAACCGCGACGAGGCGGGCAAGTTGACCCCGCTGCCGAAGCCGTCGATCGACACCGGCATGGGCATGGAGCGTCTGGCCGCCGTGCTGCAGCACGTGCACAGCAACTACGAGATCGACCTGTTCCAGAATTTGATCCGCGCCGCCGCGCGCGAGACCGGCATCGACGAGCTGGGCAACAACTCGCTCAAGGTCATCGCCGACCACATCCGCTCGGCCTCGTTCATGATCGTCGACGGCATCATCCCGAGCAGCGAAGGCCACGGCTACGTCCTGCGCCGCATCATCCGCCGCGCGCTGCGCCACGGGCACAAGCTGGGCCAGACGAAACCGTTCTTCTACAAGCTGGTGGCCGACCTCGACCTCGAGATGGGCGAAGCCTATCCGGAACTGCGCGACGCGAAAGACCGCGTGGCGCAGGTGTTGAAGGCCGAGGAAGAGCGTTTCGGCGAGACGCTGGAAAACGGCATGAAGATCCTGGAAGCCCAGCTGGCCAAGGATCCGAAGAACCTCGACGGCGCCACCGCCTTCACCCTGTACGACACCTACGGTTTCCCGCTCGACCTGACCGCCGACATCTGCCGCGAACGCAACATCACGCTCGACGAGGCCGGCTTCGCCGCCGCCATGGAACAGCAGAAGAAGACCGCGCGCGCCGCCGGCAAGTTCAAGATGGCCGCCAACGTCGAGTATGCGGGCGAGAAGACCAAGTTCGTCGGCTACGAATCGCTGGCCCACAACACCCACGTGCTGGCGCTGTACGCCGACGGCGTGAAGGTCGACGAGCTGAAGGCCGGCCAGGCCGGCATCGTGGTGCTCGACACGACCCCGTTCTATGCCGAATCCGGTGGCCAGGTCGGCGACCAGGGTGTCATCGGTACTGCCGGCGTGCAGTTCGACGTGGAAGATACGCTCAAGATCCAGGCCGACGTGTTCGGCCACCACGGCGTGCTGCGCGAAGGTTCCCTGAAAGTGGGCGATACCGTCGATGCGCAAGTCGATACCGTCAAGCGCGCACGCACCATCCGCAACCACTCGGCCACCCACCTGATGCACAAGGCCTTGCGCGAAGTGCTGGGCAGCCACGTGCAGCAGAAGGGTTCGCTGGTCGATCCGGACAAGACCCGCTTCGACTTCAGCCACCCGCAAGCCTTGACCGCCGACGAGATCGCCAAGGTCGAAGCCATCGTCAACCGCGAGATCCTGGAGAACCATCCGACCCAGTCACACCACATGTCGTTCGACGACGCCGTCAAGCATGGCGCGATGGCGCTGTTCGGCGAGAAGTACGGCGACACCGTGCGCGTGCTGGACATCGGTTCGTCGAAAGAGCTGTGCGGCGGCGTGCACGTGACCCGCACCGGCGACATCGGCCTGTTCAAGATCGTGTCGGAAGGCGGCGTTGCCGCCGGCATCCGCCGCGTCGAAGCGGTGACGGGCGAGGGCGCCCTGGCCCTGGTGCAGTCGATCAACCGCAAGCTGGTCGAAGCGGCCGGCGCGCTCAAGACCAGCCCGGACGAGCTGACGGCCCGCATCGCCCAGGTCCAGGATCAGGTCAAGGTCCTGGAAAAGGAAGTCGCCGCGCTGAAGTCGAAGCTGGCGGCCGGCCAGGGCGACGAGCTGGTGAGCAAGGCGGTCGACGTCAACGGCATCAAGGTGCTGGCGGCAACGATGGAAGGCGCCGACGTGGCCACCCTGCGCGAAGCCATGGACAAGCTGAAGGACAAGCTGCAGACGGCCGCCATCGTGCTGGCCAGCGTGGCGGACGGCAAGGTCAGCCTGATCGCGGGCGTGACCAAGGATGCCACCGGTAAAGTAAAAGCCGGCGAGCTGGTGAACTTCGTCGCCCAGCAGGTTGGCGGCAAGGGCGGCGGCCGTCCTGATATGGCGCAAGCAGGCGGCACCGATCCGTCGGGCCTGCCGGCGGCGCTGGCCGGCGTGGCCGGCTGGGTCGGCGAACGCGCCTGATCGTTCCGTCTCTTGGCTTGACCATCGACGCCACCTTCGGGTGGCGTTTTGCATGCGCCGCACGAAACCTGGACTGAAGTGGTAACACTTTGTTTTGATGGTCGTTTCGACTATTGCGCGCCCTGATTCGGACCGCATCTAGGAGGCGTGCTGCACCGCTGCGGTGCCGATTTGTGAGCACCGAGTACACAGTCAATGTTATTTGGTCAAGCATTTCACATTGCGGTTGCAATCCTGCAACAATGTGTGACTATTTTGGTGCGGTGCGTCATACTGCCCGAATTGGAGTAGTATGCGACTGAAGTTGGACCACTTAATCAAAGCAGGTAATGCGATGAGCGATATCACTTTTGAAACCGACACCGACACCATGGAATTCCAGAGAGACCTGGATGCACGCGGACTGAACTGCCCGCTGCCCATCCTCAAAGCCAAGAAGGCGCTCGCCGAGATGGAAACCGGCCAGGTGCTGCGCATCGTTGCCACCGACACCGGCTCCGTGCGCGACTTCCAGGCCTTCGCCAAGCAAACCGGCAATGCCTTGCTGGCTCATACCCATGAGAATGGCGAGTTCACCTTCCTGATGCGCCGCAAATAAGCGATTCGGCTGCAGTCCATGCTGCAGCCGCGTGCGTATCCCGCGACGGGGCGTCCTGCCCCGTGCGCTTCCCGCAAAAAGAAAAGCCCCGCATCCGAGGATGGCGGGGCGCGTGCCTGCGCGGTGACGGGATGCCGTCAGCCGCCGAAGCCGGCGCCGTCGGCCACGCCGACCAGCCCGATCCGTTCTCCCTCCGCACCGGCATCGAGGTCGACCAGGTCGAGGGTGCCGAACTGCAGGTCCAGGCCCGGCGTGCCGCCGGCGAAGTTGGTGAACACGACACTGTTGATGCCGACCTCATCGGTCCATTGCATCATCCAGGCCTCGCCGCCCGTATTGGCAACGAAGGCGTCGGCCACGATGTCGCCGCGGACGAGGGCGGCCTGGTTCAGTTCGCCGGTCGTGAGGAAGGTGTCGCTGACGACGGCCACTTCCGGATCGATGTAGGAGGCGAAGAAGATGTCGCCGGCTTCGGCATTCGTGATCCGGTCCAGTTCGGCAATCGAATCACCGCTCGCGAATACGCCGCTCAGGGCCTCGCCCACGTTGTACATGAACAGGGCCGGTATCCCATCCGCGGTCAGGATGATCGTGTCCGCGCCGAGACCGCCCGAAATGGTGTCTTCGCCGCCGTTCGCGTAGATGGTGTCGTTGCCGGCGCCGCCGCTCAGTAAGTTGTAGGAGTCGCTGGTGCCGGTGAGCGTGTCGTCGCCGCCAAACCCCCAAAGCATATTGCCCGTGAGTTTTTCACCGGCAGCGCTGCCGAAGGTGTAGATGTAGTTGTCGCCGGTCGTCATCGTCTCGCCCTGCGCCGACGTGACCGTGAGCGTGCCTTGCATCAGCGTTTGCTGTTCCAGGATCTGGACGGAGACACCTGCGACGGCCCCCTTGCTGGCGTGGTTCGACTCCACCACGAACGAGCCGGCCGCCGATTCCAGCGTGATCTCGCCGTCGAACGGGCTGTTGAGCCTCACCCAGCGCATGCCCAGCCCGATGTCGATGCCGCCTGGCCCGTCGATACGAACCTCGGCCGTCTCGCCGATATTGCCGGCCGCGTCGATGGCCCGCACCTCGATCGTCGGATCGTTCTGCGTCAGGTCGATGCCCTTCAGCGTGACGGTGCCGGCGCCGGCATCGTCCTCGACGTCGATCCATGCATCGCTGCCGGTCATGCGCCACTGGAGGATGCTGTCGTCGCGCTGATCCACGCTGAAGCTCACGTCGACGGTTTCTTTCGTCGTGATCACCGCGCCGTCGTACTGGCCTTCGATGCGCAGGAAGGCCAGCCGCTCGGTCGGGGGCGTGGCGTCGTGGACGATGTCCTGGTCGATCGCGGTGACTGCCGCGCCGTCGGCGTTCACCAGGCGTACCTGCACATTCGTGCCCGCGGGGCTGGCGGTCAGGTCGACGTCCGTGACGGTGATGGTCTTGCCAACCGGCGCGATATCGGTCCAGTCCGCTTCAGTATCGAGCCGGTACTGGAACTTCTGGCCCGTGGCTGGCGTGCCGGTAAAGCTGAAGCGGACGTCGGCGACTTCCGCATTGGTGACGTTGTCGTCAGGAGCCCGGTCGTTGGCGTCGTGATCGACGCCGGCGAACTTGAGCGTCACGCCGACTGGCGGCGTGGGCGCCGGCGGGGTCGGACGCGGCGGGTCGACGATGTCGATCACGGCGTCCAGTCCGCCCTTGGCCACGGCGTCCACCACGTCCTGCAGGCTGGCCCTGGCCGGCAGCTTGTCCAGCACCTTGGCCATGCCGCCGTGGCGCTGCAGCGCAGCGAGCGCGGAGGGATCGTCGGCAGCGGCCTTGGCCATGTCGGCCAGGGCCTGCGCCAGGGTCACCGGGTCGGCCGCGCCGCGCTCGGTGTCGAACAGCGCCAGCAGGGTGGTGCCGGTGGCGATCGCCTCGACCACCTTCGGATTGGATGAGGCGATGTCGGTGAACGCGACCGTGGCCTGCACCAGCTGGTCGATGTCGTCCTGCGAAGCGCCGAGCGTGACGGCGCGCATCAGCACGCCGGCCGCCTCGAGCGCGGCGTCGCCGGCATAGTTGCTGCCGGACTCAGCCACCTGGGCGGTAAAGTCGACGGCGGCCTGCTTGCGCAGCTCGACCAGGTCCGCATCCGTTCCCTGGGCGGCATCGAGGATGGTGATGGCGACGTCGGCCAGCGACACATGGCCGGCGCCGATCGCGTCGCTCCAGAAAGCCAAGCCGCCGGCATCGGGTGCGCGGCTGAACAACTGTTGATAGATCTCGGCGATGCGCTCGGCCGGCGTGTCGTCGCCGAAGCGGTCCTGGGCTTCCTCGGAGTGCGCGAACGATGCGGCGATGGCGCCGAGGTCGCTTTCATTGGCGGCGAGACGCGCGGACCAGTAGGCCAGGCCGTCAGGATCGGCCGGACGGCCGAGGAAGGCGAGATAGAAGGCGTGCACCGCGGATGCGTGGGAAGTCAGTTCGTTCATATCAGGATCATTCGTTTTTATGCATGGTCAAATTGCCATGTAGAAACATTATGTATTCAGAATGTAATTGTGTGTAGGAAATAATCACCGCTTTTCGGGTAGAGAATCACTTTTAGTCAAGGCGCATGAAATGGACGGGTGCATTAGGCGGTTTCCTCTAACAAAAAATCGTACGATCGTGCTTTAATTTAGCCCGTCGCTCGAATTTCTCTTATAATCTGGGCCACAGTTCTGTCATCCATTCCATTTTTAAAGGCACCCTATGAAAGTCCTGGTACCCGTCAAACGCGTGGTCGACTACAACGTCAAGGTTCGCGTCAAGTCCGACAATAGCGGCGTCGATGTCGCCAACGTCAAGATGTCGATGAACCCGTTCGACGAGATCGCGCTGGAAGAGGCGACCCGCCTGAAAGAGGGCGGCAAGGTCACCGAGGTGGTGGCGGTCTCGGTGGGCGTGGCCCAGTGCCAGGAAACCCTGCGTACCGGCATGGCGATCGGCGCCGACCGCGGCATCCTGGTGGAAACCGCCGGCGACACCGAGCCGCTGGCCGTGGCCAAGATCGTCAAGGCGCTGGCCGATAAGGAACAGCCGCAACTGATCATCCTGGGCAAGCAGGCGATCGACGACGATTCGAACCAGACCGGCCAGATGCTGGCTGCGCTGCTGGGCTGGCCGCAAGCGACCTTCGCCTCGAAAGTCGTGCTGGAAGACGGCAAGGTGACCGTGACCCGCGAAGTCGACGGCGGCCTGGAGACCGTTGCCCTGACCCTGCCTGCCATCATCACCACCGACCTGCGCCTGAACGAGCCGCGCTACGTGACGCTGCCGAACATCATGAAGGCGAAGAAGAAGCCGCTCGAGACCGTCAAGCCGGAAGACCTGGGCGTCGACGTCGCGCCGCGCCTGAAGACCCTGAAGGTCGTCGAGCCGGCCAAGCGCTCGGCCGGCGTCAAGGTGCCGGACGTGGCGACGCTGGTGCAGAAGCTGCGCACTGAAGCCAAGGTCATCTGAGTCGTCTGTCGTTACTTAATACATAGGAATCAACATGGTCGCATTAGTCATTGCTGAACACGACAACGGCTCCCTGAGGGGCGCTACCCACCACACCGTGACGGCTGCCGCCCAGTGCGGTGGCGACGTGCACGTCCTGGTCGCCGGTTCGAACTGCGGCGCCGCCGCCGAAGCCGCCGCGCAAATCGCCGGCGTGTCGAAAGTGCTGGTCGCCGACGCGCCGCACTTCGCCGACGGCCTGGCCGAGAACGTGGCCGGGCAGATCCTGGCTGTCGCCGGCGAATACTCGCACATCCTGGCCCCCGCCACCGCCTACGGCAAGAACATCCTGCCGCGCGTGGCCGCCAAGCTGGACGTGGCGCAGATCTCCGAGATCACCAAGGTCGATTCGCCCGACACCTTCGAGCGTCCGATCTATGCCGGCAACGCCATCGCCACCGTGCAGTCGAGCGACAAGGTCAAGGTCATCACCGTGCGCGGCACCGCCTTCGACGCCGCCGGCGCCGGCGGTTCGGCCGCCATCGAGAACGTGACCGCAATCGCCGACTCGGGCACCTCCACTTTTGTCGGTCGCGAACTGGCCAAGTCGGACCGTCCGGAGCTGACCGCCGCCAAGGTGATCGTCTCGGGTGGCCGCGGCATCGGCTCGGCCGACAACTTCAAGATCCTGGAGCCGCTGGCCGACAAGCTGGGCGCCGCCATGGGCGCCTCGCGCGCCGCGGTGGACGCCGGCTTCGTGCCGAACGACTGGCAGGTGGGCCAGACCGGCAAGATCGTCGCCCCGACCCTGTATATCGCCGTGGGCATCTCGGGTGCGATCCAGCACCTGGCCGGCATGAAGGACTCGAAGACCATCGTCGCCATCAACAAGGATCCGGAAGCGCCGATCTTCTCGGTCGCCGACTACGGCCTGGTGGGCGACCTGTTCGAGGTCGTGCCGGAGCTGGTCAAGGAACTGGGCTGATCGCGCGGCGCGCCATCCAGCCAGGCGCGCCACAAGCACCCCGCACACGCCGTTCCCGCCCACGCAGGAACGGCGTTTTTCATGCATGAGAGACAATCAGGAGACAACAGGTGAGCTATAACGCCCCGCTGAAAGACATGCAGTTCGTCCTCAATGAACTGGCCAACCTCGCCGAGGTCAATGCGCTGCCCGGCTGCGAGGACGCGACCCCGGACACCGTGGAAGCGGTGCTGGAAGAAAACGCGAAATTCTGCGGCGAAGTGATCGCCCCGCTGAACCATGCCGGCGACCAGGAGCCGAGTTTCTGGAAGGATGGCGCGGTCACCACGACCAAGGGCTTCAAGGAAGCCTTCCGCGCCTACGCCGACGCCGGCTGGCAGGGCGTGCAGCATCCGCAGGAATTCGGCGGCCAGGGCTTGCCCAAGCTGGTGGCCACGCCGTGCATGGAGATGCTGCATGGTGCCAACCTGGCGTTCGCGCTGGTCGCGCTACTCTCGGACGGCGCGATCGAGGCGCTGCTCACCGCCGGCTCCGATGCGCAGAAAGCGCGCTTCCTCGAGCCGCTGGTCTCGGGCCAGTGGACCGGCACCATGAACCTGACCGAGCCGCAGGCCGGCTCCGACCTGGCCGCCGTGCGTACCCGCGCCGAGCCGCAGGGCGACGGCACCTACAAGATTTTCGGCACCAAGATCTTCATCACCTATGGCGATCACGACATGGCCGAGAACATCGTCCATCTGGTGCTGGCGAGGACGCCCGACGCGCCGCCGGGCGTGAAAGGTATCTCGCTGTTCATCGTGCCGAAGTTCATGATCAACGACGACGGTTCGCTGGGCGCGCGCAACGACGTGCACTGCGTCTCGATCGAGCACAAGCTGGGCATCAAGGCCAGCCCGACCGCCGTGCTGCAGTTCGGCGACGGCGGCGGCGCGATCGGCACCCTGGTGGGCGAAGAAAACCGCGGCCTCGAATACATGTTCATCATGATGAACGCGGCCCGCTTCGGCGTCGGCATGCAGGGCGTCGGCCTGGCCGAACATGCCTACCAGCAGGCGGTGGCGTTCGCGAAGGACCGCATCCAGTCGCGCGACGTGGCCGGCTCGAGCGGCCCGGTGGCGATCATCAACCACCCTGACGTGCGCCGCATGCTGATGTCGATGCGCGCCCAAACCGAGGCGGCGCGCGCGCTGGCCTACGTCGGCGCCGGCATCTCGGACCTGGCGCATCACCATCCCGATGAGGCGACGCGCCAGGCGAACCTGGCCGTGTATGAATACCTGGTTCCGGTCATCAAGGGCTGGTCGACCGAGATGAGCGAGAACGTCGCGCGCGACGGCGTGCAGGTGCACGGCGGCATGGGCTTCATCGAAGAAACCGGCGCGGCCCAGCATTACCGCGACGCCAAGATCCTCACCATCTATGAGGGCACGACGGCGATCCAGGCCAACGACCTGGTCGGCCGCAAGACGGTGCGCGATGGCGGGGCGGTGGCCAGGTCGCTGCGGGCGCAGATGGACGAGGTCGTCCAGCAGCTGGCAGAAACGCAGAGCATCGACCTCACCGCGATCGCCCGCCAATTGCGCGATGGCGCCAGCGCGTTCGAGTCCGTGGTCGACTTCGTGGTGGAAAACGCAAAGAACGATCCGCGCGGGGTGTACGCCGGCAGCGTGACGTACCTGAAACTGGCCGGCATCGTGCTGGGCGGCTGGCAGATGGCGCGCGCGGCGCTGGTGGCGCAGCGCAAGCTGGATGCGGGCGAGGGCGACGCCGCCTTCTACCGCGCCAAGATCGCCACGGCGCGCTTCTTTGCCGACCACATCCTGTCGCAGGCGCACAGCCTGCGTCACGCGATCATGGAAGGCGCCGCCGGCGTGCTGGCGCTCGACGTCGAGCAGTTCTAACCGTAGGCGCCGCCGGTAAACAGCAGGTCGAACAGTCGCGCCATCGTCCCGATCAGGACGATGGCGCCGGTCAGCATCGTGATCACCAGCAGCAGCGGCAAGGTCCAGTTCGACCGCGACTGGCGGCCGCTGCCGGCGTTGTGTTTGGCATCCCATTTCTCGTCGGGCGTGAGGCCGATCGCCAGCGCCTCGATGAAGCCGGCGATGAACGATACCAGCAGCGGCAGGATCACATAGAAGGGATGCGGCTTGACCGCGCCGTACAGGATGCCGGTGATGGGCAGCGCGCACAGGTGCAGCAATCCGAGCCGGTCGGCGCCGCCCTTCAGGTAAAAGCGATGCGCGCCGAACCCGCCCAGCAGCAGGGCGAGCAGGGTGGCGACGGTCTTGTTCTTGTGAGTAGCAGCCATGTCGTGTTGTTCAGGATTCAGGACAGCAAGAGTATCGTCCATATTTGCAGGAATGGCACGTTTCAGGCGACAGGCTGGCGAAATGGCGGGATGGCCGGTGGCGGTGTGGTGAAAAATCAGCGATAATGGTTGATTCTGCTGGGACTGCGCGCCCTGTTGTCATTAACGCTTGCTGCTGTTCGGTGTCGCGCGCTATAATCGTCGACTTTCTCCGTCCAGAACAACTTTTTCGGAAATATTATGGTCGTTATTCGTTTGGCTCGTGGTGGCGCTAAAAAGCGTCCGTTCTTCAACATCGTTGCAACCGATTCGCGTAACCGTCGCGATGGCCGTTTCATCGAGCGCATCGGCTTCTACAACCCGATGGCTTCGGGCGCCGAAGTCGGCCTGCGTATCGCTGCTGACCGTCTGGCTCACTGGCAAGGCGTTGGCGCACAACTGTCGCCGACCGTCGCTCGTCTGGTCGCCCAGAACAAGCCAGCTGCTTAATTTATCAAGCAACACGTAGTGAGCGATTCAGCAGCAAGCCCGGTGGCCGT
The DNA here is from genome assembly GCF_000315425.1 of Massilia timonae CCUG 45783. Taxonomy (GTDB): domain Bacteria; phylum Pseudomonadota; class Gammaproteobacteria; order Burkholderiales; family Burkholderiaceae_D; genus Telluria; species Telluria timonae. The sequence goes on from NZ_JH992924.1 coordinate 797,148, forward strand.
CCCCGATGACCTGACCCAGGTCGGGCACATCTCCGGGGCGTATGGCATCGTGGGCGGCATCCGTGTCACCCCGTATTCGCAAGACGCCGATGCGCTGCTGAACGTGAAGACCTGGTGGCTCGACAAGCCGACCCTGCACGCCGTCACCGTACGGAGTGCAAAGCTGCATGGTGGCGACGTCGTCGCGACCCTGGTCGGCATGCGCGACCGCAATGAGGCCGAGGCACTGAAAGGTGCGTCGGTTCAAGTCGCGCGCAGCGAGTTCCCAGCGCTCGAGGAAGACGAGTATTACTGGTCCGACCTGATCGGGCTGGACGTGGTCAACCTGCAGGGCGAAGCCCTGGGCAAGGTGACCGACATGATGCACAACGGCGCGCAATCGATCTTGCGCATCACTCCGGTCGCTGATCCAGCTGCCGAAGGCAAGGCGCAAGAGCGCCTCGTGCCGTTCGTGGACCAGTTCGTCAAGACCGTCAGTCTCGAGCAAAAACTGATTACCCTGGATTGGGGTCTCGATTTTTGAGCCCATCCAATAGAGGAGCACAGCGCGATGCAGTTTGACGTCGTCAGCTTGTTCCCCGAAATGTTCGCCGCATTGACGCAGTCGGGGGTGACCCGGCGCGCTTTCGAGCAGCAACGCTGGGGCCTGACCCTCTGGAATCCGCGCGATTTCACGCAGGACCGCCACCGCACCGTGGACGATCGCCCTTACGGCGGCGGCCCCGGGATGGTGATGATGGCCAAGCCGCTCGAAGCGACCATCAATGCAGCAAAGCAAAGACAAATCGAGCTCGGCCTGCCGAGTCCGCGCGTGGTGTTCATGTCGCCGCAAGGCAAGCCATTGACCCATGAACGCGCGATGGCGCTGAAGGACGAGCCCGGCCTGGTGATCCTGTGCGGCCGCTACGAGGCGGTGGACCAGCGCCTGCTGGACCGCTGTGTCGATGAGGAAATTTCTCTCGGCGACTTCGTGCTGTCGGGCGGAGAATTGCCGGCCATGGCCTTGATGGATGCGGTGGTGCGCCTGATTCCCGGCGTGCTGGGCGACGATGCCTCGGCGGTCGAAGACAGCTTCGTCAACGGCCTGCTCGATTCGCCGCATTACACGCGGCCGGAAGTGTACGAAGACGTGCCAGTGCCGCCGGTCCTGATGGGCGGCAACCATGCCGAGATCGTCAAGTGGCGCCGCCAGCGCATGCTGGAAGCGACCGCGACCAAGCGGCCCGATCTGCTAGACAAGGCGCGCGCCGCCGGCCAGTTGAGCAAGGCCGATGAACAGTTTTTGGCGGGTTTGGAAAAACCTGCTGATTAAAAGAATATGCGCGGCAGTATGGCGCATGCAATCACGGGCATGTTGCCCGTGGTTCAACCCCATCCTCTACTGGGCGAAGGTAGTGCCAGCAAGATGGTTTTTGGAGTCATAAAAAAATGAATCTGATTCAACAACTCGAGCAAGAAGAAATCGCGCGCCTCGGCCGTGATATCCCTGATTTCGCACCTGGCGACACCGTTGTCGTCAGCGTCAACGTCGTCGAAGGCAACCGCAAGCGCGCCCAGGCATACGAAGGCGTCGTGATTTCGCGTCGTAACCGCGGCCTGAACTCGAACTTCATCGTTCGCAAGATCTCGTCCGGCGAAGGCGTCGAGCGTACGTTCCAGCTGTACTCGCCGCTGATCGCTTCGATCGAAGTGAAGCGTCGTGGTGACGTCCGTCGTGCGAAGCTGTACTACCTGCGTGAGCGTTCGGGCAAATCGGCGCGTATCAAAGAAAAACTGCCACAGCGTCGCGTCAAGACCGCCGCTGCTGCTGAGTAATAGCATTCGTGCTCAGAAAAAGGCATCCGCAAGGATGCCTTTTTCTATTCCGGCGGAGTATTGCAAAGGATTCAGTTTGGCCAAACTCATTTTCGATCCGACCCAGTTGCCGGTTGCCGGCCTTGCCGGTGAAGCGCCGGTTGCGCCCGCGCGCCTGATCCCGGCCGCGCTGCGCGCACGCTTTGCGCAAACCCTGCCGTGGGAAGAGGAGGTGTCGGACGAGGGCCGCGGCATGACGGGCGCCACGCTGCGCCGTGCAGCCGTGCTGGTGCCGCTGGTAGCGCGCCCCGAGGGTGTGACCGTGCTGCTGACGCTGCGGACCGACCATTTGTCCAGCCATGCCGGCCAGATCAGTTTTCCCGGCGGCCGCGCCGAAGAACTCGATTCGTCCCCGATCGAGACGGCGCTGCGCGAAACCGAGGAAGAGGTCGGCCTGCACCGCCGTCATATCGAGATCATCGGCGTACTGCCCGACTACACCACCGTGAGCGCCTATCGCGTGACGCCGGTGGTAGCCCTGGTCCAGCCGCCATTCGAGCTGCAGCCCGATCCGGGCGAAGTGGCCGAAGCGTTCGAAGTGCCGCTCAGCTTCCTGATGGATGGCCTGAACCACCAGCGCCGGGTAGTCGAGTTGCCGCAAGGGGCCGGCAGGCGCGCTTTTTACACGATGCCGTACGAGCAATATTTCATCTGGGGCGCCACGGCGGCCATGCTGCGCAACCTCTTCCATTTTCTGCGCGCGTAACGCTTTATCGCAGGTCCGGATTTGATTCTGGCTGGCTTCTCCGTTATCGTAACGGGGCAGTCGTATTGCCATAACAAAAAAGGGTTCCTGAATGACATTCTTTTCCATCCTGTGCGCACTGCTCATCGAGCAACTGAAACCGCTGCGCGCCGATAACCAGGTGTATGGCGGCGTCAAGTCGCTCGCCGTGCGCATCGAGACCTGGTTCAATGCAGGCGAGCAAAAGAATGGGCGCATGGGCTGGATCCTGATGATGACCGCGCTGATGCTGCCGACCTGGCTCGTCTACTGGTTCTTCATGCACTACAACCTGGTATTCCTGGCCTTCGCCTGGAATGTCCTGATCGTCTACCTGACCCTCGGTTTCCGTCACTACAGCCATTACTTCACCTCCATCCAGTTCGCGCTCAATGCAGGGGATGACGCCAGGGCGCGTACCCTCCTGGCCGAATGGACGCGGCTGGACACCGTCGGGATGGACAGCACCGAGATCACCCGCATCGCGGTCGAAAAGGCCTTGATCACAACCCATCGCAACGTGTTCGGGGTGTTCTTCTGGTTCTTGATGCCGCTGGGGCCGGCGGGCGCCGTGATGTACCGCGTGTCGGAATACCTGTCGCGCGCCTGGAACGAGCCCGACCACATGCGCAACGAAGCCTTCGGCCAGTTCGCCGCCAGGGCCTTTTACTGGATCGACTGGGTGCCGGTGCGCCTGACGGCGGTGGCCTTTGCCGTGGTCGGTAATTTCGAGGATGCCGTCTATGCCTGGCGCAATTTCGCCAACCGCTGGGCCGACGAGGCGCGCGGCATCATCCTGTCGGCCGGCGGCGGCGCGATGGGTGTGCGCCTCGGCACGCCGAACGAAAATGCGCCACAATTGCTGCCAGCGGACGCCGCCACGGTGGACTTGAGCGAAAGCGACGTCGACGTGCTGCCGGGCGAGGAGCCGAACGTGCGCGCGCTGCAGAGCACGGTTGGCCTGGTGTGGCGCGCCCTGATCTTGTGGATGATCCTGCTGCTGCTGACCTCGAGCGTGGCCTGGCTGCGCTGAGTGTGGCGCGCCGGGCCTCGTCCTCAAGTCTTCTATAAGATATAATACTGCCTGAGCCGAGCAAAGCCGTATTGCACCGAGCCGAATTTGCTCTCATCCACGCAGTATTTTCTGTCTGAGCCCGTAGGACTATGACCGACCAAGCGCCCCCCAAGGATGATGAACTGTCTGGCGAGTTTTTCATCCTGGGCATCACGAACAAAGGCAAGACGTTCCGCCCGAGCGACTGGGCCGAGCGCCTGTGCGGCGTCATGTCCTGCTATTGCCCCGGCGCCGGCGGCCCCAATGCCCACCTGAAGTTTTCGCCCTACGTTTACCCGACCGTGGTCAACGGCACCAAGGCCGTCGTGGTCAACCGCACCCTGCAAAAGATCGAACCGATGGCCTACCACTTCGTGGTCAATTTCGCCAAAGACAACGATATGCAAGTCGTCGACGCCTGTTTCGTGCCCTTGCCGGGCGAAAAGAAACCAGGCGCGGCCTGACCGTCGCTGCAAGCCTGCCACCACTGGCGCTTTGATCGAAATCAAAGCGCCAGTTTTGTTTCGGCCTAGCCTCAAGCGACAACGGGGGAGGGCACCATGCGCATCGGCGAAATCTGTACCACTGACACCATTTGCTGCACGCGCGACGAGACCGTGCAGGGCGCCGCCATGCTGATGCGGCGCCACCACGTCGGCGACCTGGTCGTGATCGATACCGACGGCGGCGGCAACGTCCCGCTCGGCATCCTGACCGACCGCGACATCGTGCTGGCCGTGATCGCCCCCGGCCTCGATCCGGCCAGCCTGCTGGCCGGCGACATCATGAGCGACGACCTGCTCACCGCCGGCGAGTCCGACGATGTCTACGAGACCATCGAGCACATGCGCCTGCGCGGCATCCGCCGGGTGCCCGTGGTGGACGCCCAGGGCAACCTGAGCGGCATCGTCAGCGCCGACGACCTGCTCGAATTCCTGGCCGAAGAAATGAGCGAGCTGTCGCGCATCGGCTCCTGGCAGCAATCGCACGAGCGCCGCGTGCGTCAATAGCTGCCTATCGGCAAGTCTTGTCAACTGGGTGGCTGGTTAGGCCACAGGAAAGACGTCCGTCTGCTACCATCGTGCGGCAGGCGGGACGGCTGGCGTCCCGCCGAGTCAACGGGACACCATGGATTCGAGATTTCAGTTGCGCGGGATGGCCGCGCATGTAGCAGCGGGCTGCCTGGCCCTGGTCATGATCGCGCCGGCGACCGCCGCCGCCCCTGCAACCCCGGCCGCCGGCAAGTCCGCCGCCGGCGCAACGCTCCCCAAGGGCGTGACCCTCGGCCCCTCGGTCGAAGGCATCACCGAATACCGCCTGGCGAATGGCTTGAAAGTGCTGTTGTTCCCGGACGCCTCGCGTCCCACCGTGACCGTGAACGTCACTTACCTGGTCGGTTCGCGCCACGAGAACTATGGCGAGACCGGCATGGCCCACCTGCTCGAGCACCTGCTGTTCAAGGGCGCGAAGAACAACCGCGACATCACCAGGCAGTTCTCCGAGCGCGGCATGCAGTTCAACGGCACCACCTCGCTCGACCGCACCAATTACTACGAGGTGTTCCAGGCCTCCCAGGAAAACCTGGACTGGGCCTTGCAGATGGAGGCCGATCGCATGGTCAATTCCTTCGTATCAAGCAAGGATCTCGCGTCCGAGATGACCGTGGTGCGCAACGAGTACGAAGCCGGCGAGAACGAGCCCGGCAACGTGCTGTTCAAGCGCATGCAGAGCGTCGCCTACGACTGGCACAGCTATGGCCGCTCGACCATCGGCAACCGCAGCGACATCGAGAACGTGCGCATCGAGAACCTGCAGAATTTCTATCGCACCTATTACCAGCCCGACAATGCGGTGCTGCTGGTGGCCGGCCAGTTCGACCAGCACGCAACTTTAGCGAAGATCAACCGCCTGTTCGGCGCGATCCCGAAACCGAAGCGCAGCCTGCCGGCCTTCTGGACGGTGGAGCCGACCCAGGACGGCGAGCGCAGCTTCGCCGTGCGGCGCCAGGGCGATATGCAGTTCGTGGCCGTCGGCTACAAGATCCCGTCCGACCTGCATCCCGAAGCCGAGGCGCTCGGCTTCGCCTCCGAGATCATGGGCGACGCGCCGAACGGGCGCCTGCACAAGCTGCTGGTCGAGACCGGCAAGGCCAGCCAGGTGTTCAGCTTCGGCCAGACCGGCTACGCGCCGGGCCTGCAATTCTTCGGCGCCGTGGTCAAGCTGGGCGAGCCGATCGAGCCGGTGCGCGAGGCGCTGGTCCAGGCGGTCGAGGAACTCGCCAGCAAGCCGCCCACCACCGAGGAACTGGAACGGGTGCGCCGCTCCTGGCTGAACACGATCGAACGCAGCCTGAACAATCCGCAGGCGGTGGGCGTGGCCCTGTCCGAACCGATCGCCCTGGGCGACTGGCGCATGTATTTCGTGGGCCGCGAGCGCGTGCAGAAGATGACGGCCGAACAGGTCGCCGCCAGCGCCGGGCGCTATTACCTGCGCAGCAACCGCACGGTCGGCACGTTCATCCCCGAAGAAGCGGCGAAGCGCGCCGAACTGCCGCCGGCGCCCACGGTGCTTGATGCCATGAAGGACTTCAAGCCGGCCGTCTCGACCCTGGTGGCGGAGAATTTCGATCCGAGCCAGCACAACATCATGAAGCGCACCACCTTGACGACCGCCGGCGGCGTCAAGCTGGCCCTGCTGCCGAAAAAGAACCGCGGCGAAACCGTGACGGTCGACCTGCGCCAGCACTTCGGCGACGAGAAAAGCCTGTTCGGCAAGGGCACGACCCAGGCCCTGACGAACCTGATGCTGACGCGCGGCACCACCCGCTACACGCGCGCCGAACTGGCCGACGCCTTCGACAAGCTCAAGATCGCCGGCGGTCCGACCCATTTCCAGACCACGCGCGAACACCTGCCTGAAGCGCTCAAGCTCATGGCCCACGTGCTCAAGGAGCCGGCTTTCCCTGAATCCGAGTTCGAGCAATTGCGCCAGCAACTCGTGGTTGGCATCGAAGCGGGCCGCAACGAGCCGCAAAGCGCCGCCGTGCGCGCGCTCAGCCAGCATTTCAACCGCTATCCGCGCGGCGACATCCGTTACTCGCCGAGCCTGGAAGAACAGCTCGACGACGCCAGGGCGGCGCGGCGCGAGGACGTCAAGGCCTTCCACGCGCAGTTCTATGGCGCCAATCCGGCCGAGATGGCCATCGTGGGCGACTTCGATCCGAAGGAGATCACGCCGCTGGTCAATACCCTGTTCGGCGCCTGGCGCGCACCCCAACCGCACGCGCCGGTGCTGGTCGCGCATGCCGAGGTGGCCCCGGTGGCGCGCACCCTGAATACCCCGGACAAGGAAAACGGTTTCTATATCGCGCGCCTGAACCTGGACCTGAACATCGACGATGCGGACTATCCGGCCTTGACCTTGGCCAACTACATCTTCGGCGACGGCGGCCTCAAGTCGCGCCTGATGGACCGCATCCGCCAGCGCGATGGCCTGTCGTATGGCGGCGGCTCGGACGTGTCGCCGGGCACCCTGGACCGCGCCGGCAGCTTCACGATCAATGCGATCGCGGCGCCGCAGAACCTGGCCAGGCTCGACGCCGCCGTGCGCGCGGAACTGGCGCGGGCGCTCAAGGATGGCTTCACTGCCGAGGAGCTGGCCGGCGCCAAGTCGGGCCTGATGCAGCAGCGCCTGCAATCGCGCTCCAACGATGGGGCGCTGGCATCCGGCTGGACCTCGTTCCTGTATCGCGGCAAGACCTTCGAGGCATCGGCCGAGCTCGAACGCAAGATGCAGGCGGTGACCCTGCCTCAGCTGAATGCAGCATTCCGCAAGGCGATTGATCCGGGTAAGCTATCGGTATTCATGGCGGGCGACCAGGCCAAGGCAGGCGGCGCGGCGACACCGTCAGTCACTATGCCGTAACTACAACAGTTTCCTGACAAAAACTCTCTGGATTGTGACAATGCACGAAGCCATGCGTTAAAATGTTTCTTTTCAGAAGCAAAAGTTTCATCCAGGGAGCATCATGAAGGCCATCAGCAAGCAGCAGCCGGCGAGCGGTTTCTCGTTCACCGGCAAGGTCGTTTTGGTCACCGGGGCCGCCAGTGGCATCGGTCGCGCCATCGCCCTGGCGTTCGGCCGCGCCGGCGCCTGTGTCGTGGTGGCCGACGTCTCGATCGACGGTGGACACGCCACCGCGGCGATGATCGTCGAAAACGGCGGCAAGGCGCTGTTCGTGCAAAGCAACGTCACCCGTGCCGGCGACGTCGAAGCCCTGGTCGACAAGACCATCAATTACTACGGCCGTCTCGACTTTGCGATCAACAATGCCGCGGTCGAGGAAGAGCGCCAGCCGCTGGCCGACGCCGACGACGAGCAGTTCGACCGCATCATGAACGTCAACGTCAAGGGCGTCTGGCTGTGCATGAAATACCAGTTGCGCCAGATGCTCAAGCAGGGACACGGCGCGATCGTCAACATGGCCGGCATCGCCGGCCTGGTCGGCAGCCCGAACCATGCGATCTATGGCGCCAGCAAGCACGCGGTGGTCGGCCTGACCAGGAGCGCCGCCGCCGAATATGCGCGCGAGGGTATCCGCGTCAATGTGCTGTGCCCGGCCGCGGTCAAGACGCCGATGCTGGCGCGCGCTTTCGAGCGCGATCCGGCGATCGAGAAGAAGCTCAAGGCGGCGCATCCGATGGGGCGTTTCGCCGAGGCGGGCGAGGTGGCGCAGGCCGCCCTGTGGCTGTGCTCGGACATGGCGTCGTATGTGAATGGCCATGAGATGGTGGTCGATGGCGGGTTCACCGCCGTTTGAGCAGTTTTTTCTTGTCGGAAATCTTTACAGTGCGGGGCGTATTGACGCTCCGGGAAAGCTCAAGTCCCTGTTTTTGATCAGGTATTTCCTAGTGGCATAAATTATACTTATTGGTTGCAATCGGGCCGCATGGTCCCGACGCATATCCAACTAGTGAGATCAACTTGAAAAAGACTTTCGCCGCACTGGCGCTCGCAGCCGCCCTGATCCCAGCCGCCAGCGTCCAGGCTGCCACGATCAGCTTCAACGACGCCGCTGCGCTCAAAAAGACCAACTGGACCGATACCCTCAGCTTTGGCAAGTTCGATGCCAGCCTGGGCACCCTCAATGCGATCAGGTTCGACTTGAGCGGCCTGGTCCAGGGCGCCGGCAGGGCCGAGAGCGACGATGAGGAAGCGACCACGGTCAACCTGAGCCTGGGCTCGATCCTGAAACTGTCGCGTCCGGACGGCAGCCTGCTGGTGCTGAGCAATCCCGTATTCAACCATGCCTTCGAGTTCAGCGCGGGCGACGGCGACATCGATTTTGCAGGCACTTCCGGCGGCAGCACCGGCATGGTCACGGCCAACGCGCATGACTTCTTCCTGAGCACCAGCTCCAGCGATTTCGCCCTGTTCTCGGCGCTGGGCGGGGGCCAGATCGATCTGGCGCTGAAAGCGACCGGCGCATCGGGTGCGAACGGCGCGGGTAACCTGGCAACCATTTTCCAGACCTTCGCGTCGGGCAATGTGAATGTGACCTACGACTACACGCCATTTGCGGTCGAAGTGCCGGAACCGGCAAGCCTGGCGACCGTCCTCGCAGGCCTGGACTTGATGGGCGCCATGCGCCGCCGCCGCGCGAGCAAGCCTGCCTGATTGCAGGCGAGGCGGCAGCGCCGCATGAAAAAACCACCATCCCGGCGCACGCCGGCATGGTGGTTTTTTGTTGGCGGCGACCGCTGCGTCAGTTGTGGATGTATTTGGCGAACACGTCGCTGAAATCGCGTTTGGTGTGGGTGTCGAGCATGGCCGTATTCAGCGCTTCCAGCAGTTCGCCGTACTGGCTGACCAGGCTGCCCGCGCCGGGGGCGATATTGAGCTTGTGGACCGAGGCGGTGGCATCCAGCGTGCGCAGCGCATTGTCGCGGCACACGGCATCGCGCCGCTGCTGCTTGCCGATGGTAATCAAGGCCTTGTAGATGTCCTTCAGCTGTTCGATGAAGGATTTTTTAACGTCGATCGAGAACTTCGTGTCATCCACGTTGAACTTCAGCTCGATGTCCATGTCCAGCGTTCCGGCGGTTTCGATGCTGACGTCGGTGATGAGGTTCGACGCATACTCGTAGCGCTTGATCGAACGCTTCGACGACACGGCCGAGTCGCCATCGACATGGATCAGCGCCAGGTTGGTGAAGCAATACTCGTCCTTCTTGCTCTTGATCAGGAAGAAGATCTGCTCACCGTCCTCGGTGAACAGGTAGTCGTCGGCATCGACCTTGCTGTAGTCTTCTGGTCCCACGATGACACCGATATCGCTCAGCCCCAGTGCTTCCGCCGCCATTCTCTTGAACATGATCGTCCTCGCGTGGTGAAAACGACCAGATTACCACTAGTTCATCAGGCTGCGGTCAGCTCGGCAACAAAGTCATACGTATCTCCGCGAAAATACGAGCGGCAGAACTCCACCGCGCGCCCGTCGCGCAGGAAACCGAGCCGTTCCACGCACAGGCCGGCGTCGCCCTCGCGCGCATCGAGCAGGCGCGCCTGTTCGACCCCCAGCAGCAGGGCGGACAGGCGCTGCAGCGCGCGCACCGGGCGGTTGCCGGTGGCCTCGAGCGCTTCGTACATCGAGTCGCCCACCGCGTCGAGCGAGGGCAGGGCGAAGGCGGCGATGGTCGCGTATTCCAGGCACATCGGCGCATCGTCGGCATAGCGCAGGCGGTTGAAGCGGTACACCGGCGTGCCCGGTGAGAGCCGCAGGCGCAGCGCTTCCTCGGGCGTGACCAGGCCTTCCGAACGCTTGAGCCAGCTGCTCCGCGGCACCCGTCCGCGCGCCCGCATGTCTTCCGAGAACGAACTCAGCTTGGCAAAATTCTTTTCGATGCGCATGTTGAGAAAATTGCCGGAGCCGGCGCGCCGCACCAGCAAGCCGTCGTCGACCAGGCTGTCGATCGCCTTGCGCACCGTGATGCGCGAGATCCCCAGTTCCAGCGCCAGCTGGCGCTCGGCGGGCAGGGCGCTCGACGGTCCATAGACGCCGTTGTCGATCGCCTGGCGCAGCGCGCGCTGCAGTTGCTGGTAGAGCGGCAGCTTGCCGGCGCCGGTGGCGAGACTGGCCTTGGCGGCGTCGTGCATCAGTTGGACGAGGGGATTCATTCGGCGGGCATGAAGATGGGACCGCCCATCATACCGCAGGCCGCCCGGCGATCAAGGCAAGGGGTGCACGATGTTCACCAGGATGGACAGCCCAACGAACCAGGCCGCGGCCAGGATTTCATGGCGCCGCGTTGCCAGGCGCACCCCGGTCACGGCCCAGGCGATCAAGGCGCAGGCGACCAGCGGCGTCAGGAAATTCGCCGCGAGCGCCGCGCCCAATTCGCCATGCACGAGCTGGTGCATTCCCTCGGTCATTCCGCTGAAGGCATTCTTGATGCCGAGATGGCGTTCGAGGGGGCCGGGCGACAGGCCGAGCAGGGCTTCGGCGCGTACCAGCGGATTGGCCGGCAGCCAGGCCAGGGCGGCGCTCGCCAGCAGCAGGCCCAGGCGCCCGCCGACCGTCCCGATCATGCGATACGCGGCTTGCGGACGATGAGGTAGATCGGTACCGCGACGATGCAGATCAGAAAGGAAAACAGGCCCCAGCCGATACCGCTCATGCCACGCGCCTTTGCATCCTTGCCGATCAGTACGCCGATGATCGCTGCGATGATGAGTCCGCCAACTGCTTCCATCTGAAGATCCCCTGTAGGTTGTTTCCACAATTCTACTGAGAATCACGTGTGTAAAACTCGCCAATAGTCACGGCATCGGCCGGGGCGCCGCGCGGCTCCCGGGCGCCATCATTTCGGGCGCGGATTCTTCAATGGCTGGCTGACCACGGCGACCCGTCCCGCGCGCACCTCGCGCACGGCGGTGGCCACCGCGCGCGCCACGTTGCGCGTCTCTTCCTGCACCGCGACGTCCTTGTCGAGCGTCTCGTGGCTGTCGGCATACGATTCGTAATAGCCGATGTAGCGGTCGAGCTGGCCGAAGCTGCCCGAGTTGATCAGCCCCATCCACTCGAGCCAATCCGACAGCGAGCGCCGCGTGCCCTCGACGCCGGCCACGTCGCCGTGCACCAGCAGGCCAAAGGCGCGGCCGGCCAGGTGTTTCGGATAATCCCAGCCGTCGCGCTCGATCTGCTTGGCCTCCTCGGCCTTCTTGCCGTGGGTGGAGGAGGGGTCGGGATTGCCGCCGTCGGCGCACACCAGGCGGTCGATCATCAGTTTCAGTACCGCCGGGGTCTGGTACCAGTAGACCGGGGTGACGATGATGACGCCATGGGCCAGCACCCAGCGCTCGTAGATCTCGTTCATCCAGTCGTTCACCTGGCGCTCGCCGTGGTTCGGGTAGCAGCTGCACGGCCAGTGGCACAGCGGCATCGCGGTCGAGACGCAGCCCTTGCAGGGGTGGATGTGGCGGTCGTAGTCCGAATTGAGCAGGCTGAGGTCGAGCACGTCGGCCTCGAAGCCTTCGTTGATGAGGACCTCTTTCGCCATCTGCGTCAGGCGCCAGCTTTTCGACATCTCGCCGGGACAGGTGCCGTCGTTGCGGGCCGAGGCGTTGATGAGCAGGACGCGGTTGCGCGAGTCGGGATTCTTCTGGTGCCGCTCGGCGCCGATCAGGCGGTCGCGCGCCTCCTTCCACTCGACCGACAGGTCGTAGCCGGGATCATGGAATCCGGGTCCGGCCTTGACCGTGTGCGGGGCCTTGCGGCCGTTCTGGTACGCATCCCAGGCCACGTCCTCGATCGCCGCCAGCTCGCGGTCGAGCGCTTCGTAGCCAGGGTCCTGGAACGCCCTGCGAAAGCGCAGGTGGAATTCGTCGCGTCCCAGCTTGGCGGGCGCCTGGCCCTTGCGTACCGTCGTCGTCATGCTGCCTCCGATGCAAATAAGGCAATTATCGGACGGGCTCGGGCGGCCTTAATGTACGGGCGCGCACCTTGGGCCGGTAAAACCGCCGGCCGGCAGCGGGACAGGATGACCCGCGCATACGAAAAAAGCGGGCCGGGCAGCGAGCCCGGCCCGCTTTCGCGGGTGCAACGTGAAGCGCAGCGATTACTTCTGGTTCAGGTGAACGATCCAGTATTTCGCCAGGTCGCCCGCGCCGCCGCCGCCCTTGACGGTTTCGAAGGTCTGGATGGCTTCGGCTTTCTTGCCGGCCAGCGCCTGCGCCATGCCCAGGCGCAGCTTGGCTTCTTCAGGGTTCTTCAGGCCGCCCTTGGCGATGCCTTGCTGGATGAAACCGACACCCTTGTCGCCCTGGTCCATGGTGGCGTAAGCCCAGCCCAGGTTGACCAGGCCGGCGCCGGTCTTGGCCTTGGCGGCCGAGGCTTCGCCGGCGGCGATGCTCTTGGCGTCGTCGGCCGCGCCCTTGGTCGCCTTGTCGCGCAGGGCGGCGTGGGCCTTGGCGTTCGAGCCCTGGCCCAGCACGCCGGCGGCGTAGCCGGCGTCCATGGCTTTCTTGGCTTCGCTCGGGAAGCCGTCGCGCAGCGCCAGTTCGGCCAGGTCGACGTATTCTTCCGGCGCCATCTTCTTGACGGTGGCCGCTTCCAGGCGGTACACGTTGATCATATTGGTCTGCGCATCGAAGCCGGACTTGCGCGCCACGCCGCGGTTCAGGACGTCGGTCCAGAAGTCGTCGTTCGGGTAGTGGGCGACCAGTTTTTCCAGTGCGGTCAGGTAGCCCGCGTCGTCCTTGACCTTGTTGGCCGACGAGGCCAGCAGGCGCAGGTCTTCCTCGCTCGGCTTCTGGCCGGCTTTCTCGGTCGCTTCGATCGCCGGCAGCAGGGCCGCCTTGGCGCTGGCGAAGTCGCCGCCCAGGTAATGGGCGCGGATCAGGGAAGGCGTGACTTTTTCAGGGGTCGCGCTTTCTTTCTGATAGCGCTTGAACCACTCGATCGCCTTCGTGTAGTCCTTGGCGTTGTAGTGCATATTGCCCAGGGCCAGGATGAAGTCGGCCTGTTCCTGGCCTTGCAGGCGGCCGGAATTGATCACGGCTTCGAGCGCCGGCATGGCGATGGCGTTGTTGTTGGTCGCCGAGCCCAGCGACAGCTTCATGCGGTTGACGACGTAGTCTTCGTACGGGGTGCGGTTCGGGAAGGCTTCGGCCTGCTGCACGCGGTTCTGCACTTCGGCGTAATTCTTTGCGTCCATCAGCGGCTTGATCGCGGCCGGGTCGAGCAGCTTGAACAGCTCTGGACGGACGGTGTCCTTCGGCGCTTCGGCGGCAGGCTTCTCTTGCGCGTGGACGGCGGTGGTCAGGGCCGGGGCCGAGAGGCCGACGGCGGCCAGCATCAGGCAGAGGCGGGCAAGACGGAGTTGGGACATTGTGTATCCTTCTATCTAGACAAAAATTCGACGAAACGCGCTTTCGCTACGCTTTTTCTGCACGCATTTTTACAACTATAGCAAAAATGCCAATCTCGGACAAAACGTGCATTGTCCCATAAATCAGCCATTTTCTGGCCGGCCAATTGTGCCGCAGAGCTTGCGCGCGCGCCCAGCGTCGTTACATCGCGTTACCTCGTCGTTGGCGCCGCAGTTGTCGCCGTCTTGTCATCCGCGCTCGAAACCCGGCACCGGGCAGATCCCCGGCGCGTCGATCTCGCCGCCCAGCCAGGCCACGGCCGCCTCCAGGGCGGGCGGGGCGAAGCCATAGCTCATCAGGGCCGGGGCCGGGAAGTCCAGCGCCTGGTAAGGGTTCCACAGGGCCAGGTGCAGGTCGGGGCGCCAGCCGGCGCGCGCGTTCGGGCCATAGCGGCGGCGCGAGGTCGAGGCCAGGATCGTGAAGCGCCCGTCCTGCGGCAGCGCCGACCAGTCGAAGCTTTCGCTGTCGGCGAAGGTGACGAGTTCGACGTCGTACAGGGTCCCCAGCGCCTCGGCGATGCGGGCCGCCGGCACGCCGGCTTCCGAGATACCATCGCTGACCACGTCGGCGCGCGCGACCAGGCGCACGCGGCTGCCGCGCGCGGGCCGTTGCGGCTGGCCGAGTGCGGTCAGGCCGGCGCGCCAGGCGCGCGCCATCAGCGCGCGGTCGTCCTGTTCGCGGACGTAGGCGATGGCGCGCGCGGGATGCGCCTCCGCCAGTTTCCCAAGGCGCGCCAGTTTCGCCTCGACCTCAAGCAGCGGCAACACGCCGTCGCGGATCGCCTGAGCGATCGCGTGCACGGTCTCGACCTGGGTCTCGCGCGCGCCGATCGCCATCACCATGTCGGCGCCCGCCACCAGCGCGTTGACGGCGGCCTGGCCGGCGCTGTAGCGGTGCGCGATCGCATGCATGTCCATGCCGTCGGTGATGATCACGCCCTCATAGCCGAATTCCTCGCGCAGCACGCCGGTGAGGATGGCGCGCGACATCGTGGCCGGATTGACCGGGTCCAGGGCCGGGTAGACGATGTGCGCCGTCATGACCGCCGGCGCCGGGGTTGCCGCCTGGGCCGCGATGCGAAACGGCGCGAACTCGAAGCGTTCCAGCTCCGCGCGCGGCTTGTCCACGCGCGGCAGGTCGCGGTGCGAATCGACGTGGGTGTCGCCGTGGCCGGGGAAGTGCTTGACGCAGCAGGCCACGCCTTCGCTCTCGCTGCCTTCCATCCAGGCCAGGGCAAGACCAGTTGCAAGCAATGGATCGGCGCCGAACGAGCGCTCGGCGATGACGGGGTTGTGCGGGTTGTTGTTCAGGTCCAGCACCGGCGCGAAGTTCCAGTTGAAACCCAGCGCGCGCACCGCGCGCGCCACCGCCGCGCCGACCTCGCGCGCCAGCTGCGGATCGTTGGCGGCGCCCAGCGCCATCGCGCTCGGCGGCGCCGGCACCCAGGTCGAGCGCACCACGGCGCCGCCTTCCTGGTCGAGGGCGACCAGGGCGCGCGGACCCATGGCGTCGACCAGGGCGCCGGTGAATCGGGTCAGTTGAAAGGCGTCCACCATGTTCTGGCGGAACAGGCACACGCCGCCGATCTTGTGGCTGCGCAGGAAGGCGTCGGTGTCGGCATCGAGCTCGGTGCCGAACAGGCGCACCATCATCAATTGGCCGGCGAGGTCGAGATAATCAGTCATGGGGAGGGCGTCAGTTGGTCTTGGTGACCTTGCTCAGGTGGCGCGGCTGGTCCGGATTCATGCCGCGCGCGGCGGCCAGCTTCGCCGCCATCGTATAAAAGGCCTGCACCGCCGCGATCGGGTCGAGGTCGGGGATGGCGGCGGTGGGCAAGGTCAGGTCGCGGCTGGCGACGTCGGCGGGCGCGGCCAGCAGCACGCGCGCGCCGCGCCCGCGCATCTCGTCGGCCAGGGCCACCAGGCCGGCCTGGGTCGGGCCGCGGGTGGCGTAGACCAGCAGCGGGTAGCCTTCCTCGATCAGGGCCATCGGGCCGTGCTTGATCTCGGCGCCCGAGAACGCCTCGGCCTGCAGCGCCGAGGTTTCCTTGAACTTGAGCGAGGATTCGAGCGCCAGCGGGAAGCTGATGCCGCGGCCCACCACCATGATGTTGCGGGCCGGCGCCAGCACCTCGATCGCGGCCGACCAGTCCACTTCGGTGGCGGCGCGCAGCGCGTCGGGCAGGGCGTCGATGCCGTCCTTGAGCTCCTTGCTGTCTTGCCAGTCGGCGACCAGGCGCGCGCCGGCCACCAGGCTGGCGATGAAGCTCTTGGTCGCGGCCACGCTTTTTTCGGGGCCGGCATGCAGCGGCATGGTCCATTCGGCGGCGTCGGCGAGCGGCGATGCGGGATCGTTGACCAGGGCCACGGTAGTGGCGCCGCCGTCGCGGAAATAACGGATCGGCTCGACCACGTCCGGGCTCTGGCCCGATTGCGAGATCGCCACCGCCAGCGTGTCGCGCGCGACGATCGGCGATTTGTACAGGGTGATGAGCGACATCGGCAGCGAGGTCACCAGGCGGCCCATGCGCGCCATGATCAGGTAGGCCAGGTAGCTGGACGCGTGGTCCGAACTGCCGCGCGCCACCGTCACCGCGCTGTGCAGCTGCGTGGCGCGCAGCGTCGCCCCCAGCCCCGCGTAGCGCTCCACGTCCTGGGTCAGCTGGTGGGCGATGCAGTCGGCGGCCGACAAGGCCTCCTGCAGCATGAGCGACGGGGGCTGGGCGACTGCGGAAGCGGCGGCGGTGGTCACAGGACTTCTCCTTCGATATGGACGGCTTTGATGTTCAGGTCGCGGTCGAGGACCACGAAGTCGGCATGGCAGCCCGGCGCCAGGCGGCCGCGCAGGGTTTCGCCGAGGTAGTCGGCGGCGTTGAGGGAGACGCGGCGGCTGGCGTCTTCGATCGACAGCCCGATCTTGACCAGGTTGCGCAGCGCCTGGTCCATGGTGAGCGTGCTGCCGGCCAGGGTGCCGTCGGCCAGGCGCACGCCGCCCATGCATTTATGGACCACCTGGCGGCCCAGCATGTATTCGCCGTCGGGCATGCCGGCGGCGGCGGTCGAATCGGTCACGCAGAACAGCTTGGGGATGCAGCGCAGCGCGGTCCTGATCGCGCCCGGATGCACGTGCAGCAGGTCGGGGATGATCTCGGCGTACTCGGCATGCGCCAGCGCGGCGCCGACCATGCCGGGATCGCGGTGGTGCAGGCCGGGCATGGCGTTGAACAGGTGGGTGAAGCCCGCCGCGCCGTGTGCGAGGGCGGCCACGCCCACCTCATAGTCGCCGTTGGTGTGGCCGACCTGGACCCGGATGCCGGCGTCGGCCAGTTGCCGGACGAGGTCCATGTGGCCGTCGATCTCGGGCGCCACCGTGATCAGCTTCATCGGCGCCTGGGCGTCGAAGCGCTTCACTTCATCGAGGCTGGCTTCGCGCGCGAACGGCGGCTGGGCGCCCAGCTTGCCCGAATTGATGTACGGGCCTTCCAGGTGCACGCCCAGGATGCGCGCTTCTCCCTTGCCGCGCGCGGCGCAGGCGCGGCCGATGGCGGAGAGGGCGCGGTCGATGTCCTCGATCGGCGCGGTCATGGTGGTGGCCAGCAGGCTGGTGGTGCCGTGCTTCGCGTGCAGCGCCGCGATCACGTGCGGGGCGTCGCCGCCTTCCATCATGTCGCGTCCGGCGCCGCCGTGCACGTGCACGTCGATGAAGCCGGGCAGGATGTAGTCGTCGCCATTGGCGCCCGGATCGGCCGGGCTGCCTTCGATGGCGTCGACGTGGGCGCCGTAGCGCAGCGTGCCGTGGATCCAGCCGTCTGGAGTGAGGATATTGCCTTTGATGGTAGCGCTCATGCCTGGGAGTCCTTCAGGTGCAGTTCGATCATGCGCAGCGCGCCCAGGGCGGAGTCGCCATGGGGCGGACTGCAGCGCGCCAGCATCTCGGCCGGCAGGTACAGGCGCAGGGTGTCGCCCAGGCCCCCGCACAGCGACAGCGGCAGGTCGCCCGAAGGATCGAGCGCATGCGCCATCCTGGCCACTTCGCGGCCTGCCTGCTCCAGAATGGCGCCGGCGACCGGGTCGAGCGCGCCATGGGTCACCACGAAGCGCGCCAGGCTCGCGTAATCGGTCTGGGTGGCCTTGCCGAGCCAGACCTGGATCGCGTCGCGCCCGCCGCCGCAGGCGGCAATGACGTCGCGCGCCAGCGCGCCGCCTTCGGCGCGGCCGTCGAGCACCTGCTGGACGTGGGCGATCGCGCGCAGGCCCATCCAGGCGCCGCCGGCTTCATCGCCGGAAGGAAAGCCCCAGCCGCCGACCTCGACCCGCGCGCCGTCCGCCCGCAGCGCTTCGCCCACGCTGCCGGTGCCGATCGCGACGATGGCGCCGGGGCGGCCTCCATGGGCGCCCATCAGGGTCGAGAAAGCGTCGGTGTCGAGCGTCAGCGCGGCATAGCCCGGATTGGCGGCGCGAAAAGCGGCCGCCCATTCCTTGTTGTGCACGCCGGCCAGGCCCAGGCCGATGGCGCACGACTGGCGCGGAATCGCGTCGATGCCGATCGCGGCAAACGCCTTGGCGGCGGCATCGTCGACCGCGCGCCATGCATTGTCGATGCCGTGGACAAGACCGGAAGCGCCGCTGCGGCCGGTGGCCAGTTCGGCGCCGTCGCGCCCGGCCAGGCGCACGCGGGTATTGGTGCCGCCGCCGTCGACGCCGATGAGATAGTCGATCATGTGGTAGGTGGGAGAAATAGGGTCAGGGCACTATAGGCAGGCCCTATCTGGATGTCAACAGGTATTTAACTGGTATTCTCCGCTGCAGACCAAAATCCGGGACTGGCTTACGCTCATGCTGCCGAGCAGTCTGGCGACGGAAGTGAAAATTGGTATCGTTATTGGTATTGTCCGGGCGTCGGCGTGGACGGCGGAACCGCGGGAGTGGTCGCGGGCGGGGAAAGGATGGTGGAAGAAAGGATCGCCGAGACCATACCGCAGGTCCCGGCGCAAGGTCGAAACGGCGCGCCGCGGCCGGCGGCCGCGGTGTGTGGCCTACTGCGGCGCGTGGCTGCTGCCGCGCCGGTCGACGACCAGCAGCTGGCCGCTGGCGCCCGCCGGCGCGCCGCCCGCGCGTTCGGCCACCTGGACCCGCGCCGTGCCGGGGCCGCTGACCGCGATGTCGGCGCGGCCGGCCCTGAGGCGATTTCCGTCCAGGCCGCCGGAGCCGCTCAGGCGCGCATGGACCATCTCGACCTGGCCGCTGATCCGGGCGTCGCCCGGACCGCCCGAGGTCAGGAGCAGGCGCTTGCCCTGGATCTCCGACGTCAGGCCGCCCGAGCCGCGCAGTTCGGCCTCCAGCGTGTCCGAGACCCGGGCCAGTTCGATGCCGCCCGGGCCGCGCGCCTTGAGCGTGGCTTTCCCGACCGCGAGGCCGCCGGCGTCGATATTGCCCGAGCCCGACAGCTGCGCCTTGAACTCGCCCACCGTGCCGGCCAGCCGCGCGTCGCCCGGACCGTGCAGGCGCAGGGTGGCCGCCTGCGCCCGCAGGCCGAGCGCGGTCAGGTTGCCCGAGCCGCCGATCTCGGCGTCGAGCTGGGCGATGGCGCCGCCCAGGCAGACGTCGCCGGGGCCGCTCTGCGATGTGCTGGCGCGGCCGGCGGCCAGGTCGCAGGCGTCGAACGAGCCCGAGCCGGTCACTTCGGCGCGCACCTCGCCGCTGGCGCCGCGCAGCACCATGTCGCCGGGACCGGACAGGCGCGCTTCCAGGCGCGCCAGGCGCAGGCCGTCCGCCTCGAGGTCGCCCGAGCCGCTGATGTTGGCGTGCAGGGAGCCGTCGATATTGGCCAGCCGCACGTCGCCGGGACCGGACATCGTCAGCGCCACATTGCTGGCCCGCAGCCGCTGCAGCTGGGCGTCGCCGCTGCCGCTCACGGTCAGCGCCAGGTCGCGCACCGCGCCGGAGACTTCCAGGTCGCCCGGGCCATTGAGGTCGAGCGCGAAACGCTCGCCGCTCACCTGGCCCAGCGTGGTGTCGCCGCTGCCCGACATGGACAGGCTTTTCAAGGCCGGCGCGCCGATGTGGATGACGACGGTCTCGCGCCGCGCGCCGAAGCCGAAGCGGAACGTCCTGCTCTCTTTGGGGCGCACCACCAGGGTGTCGCCGCGCACGAAGGTCTCGATCTCGTCCAGCTGCCGGCGTTCGCCGCGCAGGCTCAGGCCGGCCCGGCCCGTGGTGTCGATGGCGACCTCGTACGGGCCGCTCAGCTCGATGGCGCTGAAGGCGGCGACGCTGCGCTGTTCAGAGACCGCGCTGGCGGGCGTACCGGCCTGGCTGCCCTCGATCGATAGGAAGGCGGCGCCGAGGGCGGCGGCCAGCAGGGTGGTTTTTTGTACGAGGTGCATATTGTTCCTGGCCCGGAGTCGATGGAGACTGAACGATACGCCGGCTGCGCATGCGGGGCATGAGGAAACCGACGGAACGGTGGATTCGGGGGCTCGGCTGCGCCTGCAGGCGACGAACCGTGCGCCGTTTGCGACAATCCGCGGCACCCGCCACGGCGTGCAATGTCATAATGTCGAGATCGTCGAAAAAAGGATGTCCATGATTCGCCACCCAGGGCTGCAGGGCAAGACCCGCTCCATGCTGCGCGCCTTGCCGCTGCTGGCAGGGCTCGCTTGCTGCGGCGCCATGGCGGCGCCGTCGACCTTCGGCCCGGTGATCGGCAGCGCGCTGCTGTGCCGCAGCCAGCTGGACAATGCCTACTTCCACGCTTACCTGACCCAGGCCTTCGGCCCGGCCTACAAGCGCGAGGGCGGGGCGTACTGGTTCAAGACCGAGGCTTCGCTGTGGGGCGCCCAGGTGAGCGAAGTGATGGTCAGCGACGATACCAGCAACCTGGTGTTCGTGGCCGCCGTCGTCGACAGCACGCCCGAGGAGCTCGAGAAATCGGTGCGCGCCGGCGCCGGCGTCGCCTTCAAGCCGGTGGACGCCTCGCGCTACCCTTTGCGCAAGTCCAACCCGGGCAGCACGATCGCCTACGCCAGGGACAAAAGCAAAATATACTGCGCGAAGTTCAAGCCGCAGCCTCCGGGCCGCTAGCCACGCACGCAATATCGTACGGTCCAACGCATGTACAACCATTATTTCCAGCTGAAGCACGCCCCGTTCTCGATCGCGCCCGACCCGCGCTACCTGTTCATGAGCGAGCGGCACCGCGAGGCGCTGGCCCACCTGCTGTACGGCATCGGCAGCGGCGGCGGCTTCGTCCTGCTCACGGGCGAGATCGGCGCCGGCAAGACCACCGTGTGCCGCTGCTTCATCGAGCAGGTTCCCGATAACTGCCGCTTGGCCTATATCTTCAATCCGCGCCTGAACGCCGAAGAGCTGTTGCAGACGATTTGCGACGAGCTGCACATCGCGCTGCCGTCCGGGGTGAGCGGCGTCAAATCCTATGTCGATGCGATCAACCGCTATCTGCTCGAATCGCATGCCCAGGGCCTGAACAATGTGCTCGTGATCGACGAGGCCCAGAACCTGTCGAGCGAGGTGCTCGAGCAGTTGCGCCTGCTGACCAATCTCGAGACCAGCGAGCGCAAGCTGCTGCAGATCATCCTGATCGGCCAGCCCGAGCTGCGCACCATGCTGGCGCGGCCGGAGCTGGAGCAGCTGGCGCAGCGCGTGATCGCGCGCTACCACCTGGGGCCGCTGTCCGAGCAGGAAACCGGGGCCTATATCGCGCACCGGCTGGCGGTGTCCGGGGCGGCCGGGATGCCGTTTCCGGCGAGCCTGACGCCTGTGGTGCACCGCCTGACGCATGGCGTGCCGCGCCGGATCAACCTGCTGTGCGACCGCGCGCTGCTGGGCGCCTATGTCGAAAACAGCCCGCAAGTCACGCGCGCCATTTTGCTGAAATCGGCCGAGGAAGTGTTTGCCGGTGAGCCGGCGGCACGCAAGCCGCTGCGCTGGCCGCTGCTGGCGGGCGGGGCGCTGGCCGGGGTGGCGATCAGCGCCGCGGCCTGGCAGATGCTGCCGCATCAGCAGCAGGCGCAGCCGGCCAGCGCACAGGCGGCGCCGGCCGTCGTGACACAGGTGGCGGCCAGGCCGTCGCCGGCGTCGATCCAGGCCGCGCCCGTGGCGGGCGCCGATTTCGCGGCCGGCAAGAGCGAGAACGATGCGCTGCGCGCGCTGGCGGCCCTGTGGGGGCCGTCGTTCGCCGGCATTGCCGGATCCAGCCCGAAGGCGACCTGCGAGGCGGCCCAGCGCGCCAACCTGCGTTGCCACCAGGGCCGCGGCGGCCTGTACGAACTGCGCCTGCTGGACCGTCCGGCCGTGCTCACCCTGCACGACGGCCCGCGCACCGGGTATGCGGTGCTGGTTGGGATGGACCAGGACAGCGTGCTGCTCGCGGTGGACGGGCGCCGCCAGCGGGTCGCGATTCCCGCCTTCGTCGCGCGCTTCGGCGGCGAGTTCACGACCTTCTGGCGCATGCCGGGCGCGTTTCGCGACGTCGTGGGGCAGGGCGACCGTGGTCCCGACGTCGACTGGATCGCCCAGCGCCTGGCCGGCCTGAACAAGACGACCGCGCCGGCGCTCGACCAGCCTCTGGCGGCGCGTACCCAGGAATGGCTGCGCGCCTTCCAGGCGGCCCAGGACCTGAAGGCGGACGGCGTGGCCGGGCCGCGCACCTATATGCGCCTCAACCAGCTGTCCGGCGTGGCCGAGCCGCGCCTGATGGCCGGTCCGGTGACGGGAAACTGATATGTCGTACATCCTCGAAGCACTCAAGAAGGCCCAGGCCGAACGCCAGCTGGGCAACGCCCCGACCATCCATGCGCCGCCGCCGATGTACGCGGCCCCGGATCGCGCCCGGGACGGGAACCGGCGCCATCTCATCATCGGCCTCGGCCTGGGCGTGCTGGTGGCGGCGGCCGCCTTGCTGTGGGTGCGTCACACGGGCGAACAGCCGGTGCGGCTGGCGGCGGCGCCGGTGTCTGCGCCGGCCTCCGCACCTGCGCCTGCTCCCGCTCCCGCTCCCGCGGCGGCTGCCGCGCCGCC
>NZ_JH992924.1:820345-845807 GCF_000315425.1 Massilia timonae CCUG 45783
CAGCCGAGCCGGCGCCGCCGCCGGTGCGGGTGGCCGAGGCGCCGCTTTCCGAAACGCCGGCCGCTTTGGCGCCGGCGCCCGTGGCGGCGGCCCAGCCGGCCGGCGAGGAAAACCTGCGCACCCTGCAGCAATTGCCCGAGTCGGTCAGGCGCGAGATCCCGCAGGTGAGCTTCGGCGGCTATATCTATTCGCCGACGCCGGGCGAGAGCTTGCTGCTGGTCGATAAGACGCTGCGCCGCGAAGGCGAGGAAGTGGCGCCCGGCCTGGTGCTCGAGCGCCTGATGCCGAAGGCGGCGGTGATGAACTACCGGGGAACCCGCTACCGTGTCGCGTACTGAAGCGCCGCGGTCGGCGCAGGGGCTGGGTCCGGTCCTGGGCGTGGTGGGCTGGTCGGGCAGCGGCAAGACCACCTTGCTGGAAGGGCTGGTCGCGCGCCTGGCGCAGGACGGCTTGCGGGTCAATATCGTCAAGCACAGCCACCATGACATCGAACTCGAGCCGCCGCGCAAGGACAGCGCGCGCCTGCGCCTGGCCGGGGCGGCCGAGGTGATGATCGCCTCGCCTTACCGCATTGCCATCATGCGCGAGCTGCGGGCGGAGCCGGAGCCGGGACTTGTAGAGTTGCTGGCGCGGCTGTCGCCGGCCGACCTGACCCTGGTCGAAGGGTATAAATGGGAATCGTTGCCCAAGCTCGAGGTGCATCGCCCGAGCCTGGGCAAGCCGCCGCTGTTCCAGGACGATGTCACGATCCTGGCCGTGCTCTCGGACGCGGCGCGGCCGGCGGACGCGCGTGCCGGACTCGCCTGGCTCGACTTGAACGACCTGGGGCGGGTGGTGGACTGGGTTTGCGGATGGTTAAAGATGCAGCCTCAAGTTCTGGTCGATGAGGCCGTTAAAGACTGACAAGTCTTTTTCTGGAGAGGTGTATGGACGTCACGAACATTGCCAAGCTTGCAACCAGCATGGCCGAAACCGGTATCCGTCAGGAAGTGGGCGTGTCCATGCTCAAGAAATCCATGGACATCCAGGCGGCGTCGGCCGCCCAGTTGCTCGACGCGCTGCCACAGCCGCAAAACCTGCCGCCCCACCTGGGCAATACGATCAATACGAAAGCTTGAACCCAGGGCTTGAACGACCCGGGATCGTCGCTGCATCCGGCGCGAACTCGAGCGCGAAAGCCGGGTCGAAGATCACATGGGATTGTGTCTTGCCTTTTGAAACCCGGCCTCGATGCCGGGTTTTTGCTGTCGTCGATCAGTGGAAGGCGCGCAGGATGCGTTCTTCGCCCGACCTGTCGTTGTAACGGTCATTGGCGGCGCGGGTGGCGGCCATCATGCGCTCCAGTTGCGCATCCTCGAAGCGGGACAGTTCTTCATTGGCCGCTTCCAGGGCGAGCGACAGCTTGGCGCGCGCGTTCTGGTACAGGGCGCTGGAATAGTGATCGGTATTCTTGAGCAGTTCTTCCGCGTTTTCGATCACGAGACGCAGGTCGCCAATCAATTGCTCCTGCGTTTGTGCGCTGTGTTCCGGGGTTTCCATCGCCTTCACCTCTAAGCCGTATGAGTGACGTCTTAAAATATAAACAAGGAAGCCCCGCTCTGTTTGTTAGTGCGCAAACATAAGGCCGCCGTTCCGGCGCCCCATTTCTTGCACTATCAGCCCGGCTCGCGGGCGCCAACAGCTTACTGCACGGTGATGCGCAGGTCGCCGACCGAGACGGTCTGGCCACTGCGAATTTTCGCCGTTTTGCGGAGTTCCTGTCGTCCATCGACCGACACCACGCCGCTGGCGACCATGTTCTTGCCGGCGCCGCCGCTGTCGACCAGGCCGACCAGCTTCAGCAGCTGGTTGACCTCGACGAATTCTGATGTCAAATCGAAAACTATTTTTTGCATTCTATCCTCGGGTTGGTGAAGGCGGCGTACGATTGATGAGGCCGCCTATTTGAAGCGCATGTAGCAGCGTCCGGTGGCGCCGTGCCGGCACCCGGTACACGCCGTCTCGCCGTCCGGCTTACACCGGATCCGGATGCGTCATGTCGATCGGCACGATCCACTGGTCGAACTGCTGTTCGTCGACGAAGCCGCTCTGCAGGGCGGCCTGGCGCAAGGTCAGGCCGTCCGTCGATGCCTTCTTGGCGATCTGCGCGGCGCGATCATACCCGATGTGCGGCGCCAGCGCAGTCACCAGCATCAGCGATTTTTCCATCAGCTCGCCGATGCGGGCGCGGTTCGGCTCGATGCCCTGGGCGCAATGCGTGTCGAAGGAGCGCATGCCGTCGGCCAGCAGGCGCGCGCTTTGCAGGAAGTTGTGGACGATCATGGGCTTGAACACATTGAGCTCGAAATTGCCTTGGGAGCCGCCGACCGTGATGGCGACGTCGTTGCCGAACACCTGGCAGCACAGCATGGTGAGCGCCTCGCATTGGGTCGGATTGACCTTGCCCGGCATGATCGAGCTGCCCGGCTCGTTCTCGGGGATGGTGATCTCGCCCAGGCCCGAGCGGGGGCCGGACGCCATCCAGCGCACGTCGTTGGCGATCTTCATGAGGGCGGTGGCCAGGGTCTTGAAGGCGCCGTGGGCGGCGACCATGGCGTCGTGGGCGGCCAGGGCCATGAACTTGTTCGGCGCGGTCTTGAACGACAGGCCGGTGCGCGAGCCGAGCTCGGCTGCGATGCGCGGGGCGAACTCGGGGTGGGCATTCAGGCCGGTGCCCACGGCGGTGCCGCCGGCGGCCAGCAGCAGCAGGCCGGGCAGGGCGGACTTGAGCTGCTGCTCGGCATAGTCGAGCTGGGCCACGTAGCCGGAGAATTCCTGGCCCAGGGTCAGCGGCGTCGCATCCTGCAGGTGGGTGCGCCCGATCTTGACGATCGGCTCGAAGTCGCGCGATTTGCGCAGCAGGGTGCCGCGCAGCTGGGCCAGTGCGGGCAATACCTCCTTGGCCAGGGCCCAGGCGGCGGCCACGTGCATGGCGGTCGGGAAGATGTCGTTCGACGACTGGCCCATGTTGACGTGGTCGTTCGGGTGCAGCAGGCGGCCTTCGCCGCGCGCGCCGCCCAGCAGCTCGGAGCCGCGGTTGGCCAGCACTTCGTTCATGTTCATATTGCTCTGCGTGCCCGAGCCCGTCTGCCACACGGCGAGCGGGAATTCGGCCGGATGGCGGCCCTCGAGCACTTCGTCGGCAGCCCGGATGATGGCGTCGGCCTTGTCGCTGGAAAGCTTGCCGAGCGAGCGGTTGACCGCCGCCGCCGCGCGCTTGACCTGGGCCAGCGCCGCGACCAGCTCGGGCGCCATGCGCTCGGTGGAGATGTGGAAATGGTGGAGCGAGCGCTGGGTCTGCGCACCCCAAAGACGATCGGCGGGCACGTCGATCGGGCCAAAGCTGTCCTTCTCAATCCTGTTTTCCATAGACATTCCTGTTGTACGAGGGGGCTGGGATTAAAGAGTTTATCGCAATGTCCGTTAATTACGCTTGGGCTTCACTCTCGGTATTCCTTATGGCTAGCCGCCTCCCCTTGATCATCACTTGCGCGCTACTCTCTGGCGCTGCCGGCGCAGCCGAACTGGGCGAACCGCACGTCGCGTCGTATATCGGCCAGCAGCTCGTGGCCGACATCGAACTGACCATGCTCAACGCCCCGGCGACGCCGGTGCAGGTGCGCCTGGCCCACCCGAACGTCTACCGCGGCGCCAATATCGGCATGCCGCACGTGCTGTCGACACTCAACATGACTGTGACGCAGCGCGATGGCCGCCAGTTCCTGCACGTGACGTCGCTGGCCCCGGTTGAGTCAAACCGCCTGCATCTGTACCTGGAATTAGCCGATGGCGTTCAGCGCGACGTGCGCCTGGTGACCTTGTCGATGGCGCCGAATCCGAATCCGCCGCCGCCGCCGGCGCCGGCGCCGGTCAGGATGCCGGCGCCGGTCGTGGCCGCTACGCCGGCGCCCGCGCCAGTCGTGGCCAGGCCGCCGCCACGGCCGCGCCCGGCGCCAACGCCCAAGCCGGTCGTCGCGAAGATCGAGGCGGCGCCGAAGCAGGAGCCCAAGCCCGCGCCCGAACCGGAACCGAAACAGGAAGCCCGGCCAGTGCCGGCAGCGGAGCCGAAGCCGGCTCCCCAGGCGCTGCCCCTGCCACTGGCTGCCCCGGCGACGCCGGCCGCCTGTGCGCCCGCGCCCGACGTCGACCGTTCGACCGTGTGCGCCGCGCTGGACTACAAGAACGCGCAATTGCGCGAACAGATCGGCCAGCTGGAAGACAAGGTGAGGGTATTGCAGGTGGCGCTTGGCGCCAGTCCGGCGGACGTCAGCAGGGCGCGGCCGCTTGATCCGAACAAGCCGCATCCGGCGCGGCGGCGTCCGGCGCCCGAACCAGAGGCGTCGACGCCCTGGGGCTGGATCGCCGGCGGCGTTGGCGCCGTGCTGGCGCTGGCCGGCGCGGCGATCCTGATAGTGCGCCGTCGCAAGCGGGCAGGGCAGATCCAGCCCATGCCCGGCGTGCCCTTGATGACCCGTCTGCGCCAGCGTTTCGTGCGCAAGAAAGCGGGCCAGCAGCCGGTCGAGCCGAAGCTGGACGAGACTGAACAGGAAATGTCTACACAACTTTGATTTTGCGTTATACTGGACTTGTGATCGACGAGGTCACAGACGGCACAGGGTCTGCGCAGCCACCACCGATAGCGTGGCGCGACAACAGACGACCGTTGATGAAACGCCTGTGACCGGAAGCAGTCCACTTGCCTGCAGCGGCGGTGGACGCCGGGAGCAACCGGCAAGAGGCGAGGCCAGCAGATAGCTGGGGTTCGCCCTCCACCCGATTCGCGGCCGAGCCACTGGCTCGGCGGCAGCCAAGGCGCCCGATGGGCGCCTTGTCATTTGTGCTTCAACCTTTCCCCGCCTTGTTCCGGCAACAAAAAAGGCACCCGCAGGTGCCTTGGTTCAGGATTCGCCAGGAATCAGTGCGCCTGCAGCGCGCGGTCCAGCTGGCCATCGAATGGCTCGGTCACGTCGCGAATCGCGCGGTCGTTGGCCATCAGCTGCTTGAGCAGGTCGATCTTGCGCAGGCGCTGGGCGCCTTCCAGGGCCGGCATGCCGGCGGCGGCGCTGCGCGCTTCGACCTTGGCTTCCACGTTCAGGTTGGCAAACTCGTTCCAGTCACCGGCCTTGGCGGCTTCCGACATCTGACGGGTCAGGCCAGCCAGGTTTTCGTACATCGCGAGGACTTCGTTTGCGTTCATGTTGCCACCAAAACAATGAAACTCCGGCCGGATTGCCGGTTGTCTGACTCTATTACGGCAGGGATTGTGGGAACTTTAGGGTGACTTCGAAATTTTTTTGAATTTTTTTTCTGACGCGGCGAGCATGTCCGGCGAAGCCGTTCGCCGCCGGCTGGCATACTGTCGTCATGGATCACGATAACAATCACGACGACATCGCCCGCCGCACGCTGGCGCATTACGAGCGCAACGCCGATGCCTTCTTCGCCGGCACGATCGACCACGACGTCAGCCAGAACATCGCCGCCCTGCTGGAAGCGATCGAGGCGCCGAGTCCGTACACCATCCTCGACCTGGGCTGCGGCCCGGGGCGTGACTTGAAAGCCTTCAGCACGCTCGGCCACCGCGCCATCGGCGTCGACGGCAGTGAGCGTTTCGTCGCCATGGCGCGCGACTACAGCGGCTGCGAGGTCTGGCATCAAGACTTCCTGCACCTTGATTTGCCTCAAGCGACCTTTGATGGCATTTTCGCCAACGCCGTGCTGTTCCATGTGCCCAGCTCTGCCCTGCCGCAGGTGCTCGCGCATCTGCACGCCGCGCTCAAGCCGGGCGGGGTGCTGTTCAGTTCGAATCCGCGCGGCGACAACCAGGAAGGCTGGAACGGCCCGCGCTATGGCAGTTATTACGACTACGCCACCTGGGAACGCTACCTGCGCGCGGCCGGTTTCACGGCGCTGCATCACTATTACCGTCCGCCCGGCTTGCCGCGCGAGCAGCAGCCCTGGCTGGCCAGCGTGTGGCGCAAGCCTGTTTGTTAAGCGTCGAACAGAACCGCTTGGCAGTTATCCTTACCATCAAGGCTCATCCACGTAACAGGCAAGGAGACTGCAATGAACAAGGATCAAGTCAAAGGCAAGGCGAAGGAAGTTGGCGGCAAGGTGCAGCAGAAAGTCGGCGAAGCCGTCGGCAGCCGCCAGCAGCAGAGCGAAGGCCTGTCGAACCAGGCCGAGGGCAAGGTCCAGAAGAAAGTTGGCGACATGAAGGAAATCGCCAAAGGCAACCGCTGATCTGCCTTCCGCCCCACAAACAAAGCCGCGCAATCGCGCGGCTTTGTTTTTGTGCCGACATTCTCTGGAATGCCGCGGCACGGCACTCCAGAAACGAGGCAAGTCAACTCGACCCAACCCCCTTCGCCGGTCTGTCCCCCAGCACGTCTTCTATATAGAGCATCTTGACCAGCACCGACAGCACGGCGGCCAGCGGCGTCGCCAGCGCCACGCCGGCAAAGCCGAACAGGGTGCCGAAGATCAGTTGCATCACGATCACCAGCGCGGGCGGCAATTCGATCGCCTTGGCTTCGATCATTGGCTGCAGCACATAACCCTCGAGCATATTGATCGCCGCGAACAACAGCAGCGCATACATGGCCATTTCCGGACTGATCGAGAGCGCCAGCAGCACCGCGGGGACGCCGGCCATGATCGGGCCGAGGTAGGGGATGAAGTCGAGCAGGCCGGCGATGACGCCCAGGATCAGCGCCAGCGGCACGCCCAGCAGGGAGAGGCCGATCGCGGTCGTGGTGCCGACGATCAGCATCGAGACCGCCTTGCCGACCAGCCAGCTGGCCAGCGAATCGCCCATCTCGTCGATGACTTCGCGTGCGCGGCCGCGCTTGTGTTGCGGGATCAGGCGGATGAAGCCGCCCGTATACACGCCCGGTGTGGCGGCAAAATAGATGCCGACGAAAATGATGATGACGACATTGCCGAGGGCGCCCAGGATGCCTGTGAAGAACAGGCCGGCATTCGGCACCATCGAATTCATTTGCTTGACGATGTCTTCCGGCGGCGGCAGTTCGTCGACGACGCGCTTGATCAGCGGATGCTGCTCGACTTCGCCCTGCAGGCGCTCGATCGCGGCCGGGATTTCCTTCGCCAGCTGGGTCGACTGTTCGGAAATCTGCGGCGCCATGGCCCAGCCGCCCAGGCCGATGATGGCGCTGAGCAGCAGCACCACCATGCCGAGCGCGAGCTTGCGCCGCATGTGGAAGCGCCGATGCATGATCTCGCTCAATTTGTAGAGCAGGATGGCGAACAGGATGCAGGCGAACACCAGCAACAGCGCATCGGCCGCCAGCACGACGGCGGCCAGGCCGAGGATGAACAGCACGGCGATGCCATTGACGAGGGTCACGCGGCGCGCCAGGCGGCGTTGGGCCTGTGGGGCTTCCTGGGTGGCGGGGACGGCTTCGGTATTGTTGTTATTCATGGAGGATTCTCTTCTTGAGCGGCGCGCCGCGTTGCGAGAAAAGATTAGCATTTAAGCTATAAAAATGTCGCGCGGATGGGGTTGATTGACTGTGTGCGTGCGCTAACAGATGAGCAGGCGCGAAAGGACTATTCTGTATCCATCGCATGGCCATTCAGGCATGCACTACTCAAGGAGAACACCATGAACAAGGACCA
This sequence comes from Massilia timonae CCUG 45783, assembly GCF_000315425.1. Classification (GTDB taxonomy): domain Bacteria; phylum Pseudomonadota; class Gammaproteobacteria; order Burkholderiales; family Burkholderiaceae_D; genus Telluria; species Telluria timonae. Next base: position 828,026 of record NZ_JH992924.1, read on the forward strand.
AGTCGAAGGCAAACTGAAAGACATCGGCGGCAAGATTCAGGAAGGCGCCGGCAAAGTGGTGGGCAGCACCGAACAGCAGGCCAAGGGCCTGGCGAACCAGGCCGAGGGCAAGACCCAGGAAGCCTACGGCGACGCGAAAGAAGTCGTGAAGGATGCCGTGGACCAGACGAACCGCCCAGCGCCACGTCCATAAGCCACACCGCGCTGTAAAGGCGCAATGAAAAACGGCCGCGTCGATCGACGCGGCCGTTTTTGTTTCAAGAAGTCGAACTCAGTTCGGCTGCGTGCCGCCCAGCTGCTTCTTGAAGTAGGACTCGATCAGCCCATACACGTGGCGCTGGTTGGTGCGGCCCGACATGCCGTGCTTGGCGCCCGGATAGGTCATCAGGTCGAACTGCACATTGCGCTTCACGAGTTCGTCGATCAGCAGGGTGGTGTTCGAGAACAGCACATTGTCGTCGGCCATGCCGTGGATCAGCAGCAGGTGCGACTTCATGCCGTCCAGGTGGGCGAACACGCCGCTGCGCTTGTAGGCTTCCGGGTCGCCCTTCGGCGTGCCGCCGACGTAGCGCTCGGTATAGTGGGTGTCGTACAGCGCCCAGTCGGTCACCGGCGCCACCGACACGCCCATCGCGATCTTGTCCGACGCTGCGGACAGCAGGCGCAGGGTCATGAAGCCGCCGTAGCTCCAGCCGAACACGCCCACCCGTTTCGGATCGACGAAGCTCTGCTTGGCCAGCCAGTCGATGCCGGCCACCTGGTCTTCGACTTCGTGCTTGCCCAGGTTGTTGTGCAGCACGTCGGTGAACTGGCGCTCGCGGCGGCCCGAGCCGCGGTTGTCGAGGCGGAAGACCACGAAGCCCTGCTGCGCCATGTACTGGTCAAAATAATTGCCCCAGGCACGGGTCACGCGTTGCGAGTGCGGGCCGCCATAGGTGAACAGGAACACCGGATAGCGCTTATTGGCATCGAAACCGGCCGGCTTGATGATCGAGTAGTGCAGGGTCTGGCCATCGGCCGCCTTCAGGGTGCCGTATTCGGTCGGCAAGTGCGCATCGAGGTGGCGCGTGTACGGATGGTTGGCGTTGAGTTCGTTCTTCTCGATCCACTCGACCATGCTGCCGTCGGCGCGGCGGATCGACACCTGCGGCGGGGTGTTCGGGTTCGAATAGGTATCGACGAACAGCTTGCCGTTGCCGGCGAACGAAGCCTCGTGCCAGCCGTCGCCCTGGGTGATGCGGGTCGGCTTGTCGGCGCCGCGGCCATCCAGCGACAGCGCATAGGTCTGCTTGTCGATCACGGCGTCGCGGTTCGACGAGACATAGATCTTGCCGGCGCCTTCATCGACGGCCAGGATATTGTCCACGCCCCAGTCGCCGCGCGAGATCGGATGCAGCAGCTTGCCGTTCAGGTCGTACAAATACAGGTGCTTGCGGCCGCTGCGCTCGGACGCCCAGACGAAGGCCTGGCGGTTCTTGAGGAAGCGCAGGTCGTTATGGACTTCGACCCAGGTAGGGGAGGTTTCCGAGAACAGCGGACGCTGGGCCAGGGTGGCGACGTCGACCGCCACCAGGTCGAGGCGTTTCTGGTCGCGCGTCTGGCGCTGGTAGACGAGGGTCTTGGCGTCGGCGCTGAAGTCGGCGCGCACCAGGTAGATGTCCTTGTCCTGGCCGAGGTCGATCTTGCGCTGTTCACCCGTGGCCGGATTGACGACCATCAGCTCGATCGCCACGTTCGGATCGCCCGCGGCCGGGTAGTGCTGGTCGATCACCTCGGTGCGGTCGGCGAAGATCTCGAAGCGGCGCACCACCGGCACCGGCGCCTCGTCGTAGCGACGGTAGGCGATGTGCGAATCGTCCGGCGCCCAGTAGTAGCCGGTGTGCTGGTCCATCTCTTCCTGGGCGATGAATTCCGCTTCGCCATTGTGCACGGTGCCCTTGCCATCGGTGGTCAGCTGACGCTCGGCGCCGGTGGTCAGATCGATCACCACCAGGTTCTGGTTGCGCACGAAGGACACGTAGCGGCCGCGCGGCGAGATCTTCGGATCGATGACGTTGCCCGAGGCGACCTTGCGCGCGGCTTCCGGTTTGGCGGCATCGACGAGATACAAGTCGCCGCCGATCGGCACCAGCAGCCGCTTGCCGTCGGGCGACCAGTAATAGTTGAGGATGCCCGACAGGCCGGCGGTACGCGCGCGTTCACGGCGCGCTTTTTCTTCGAGCGACAATTCCTCGTTCGGCACCAGTTGCTTGGAGTCGACCAGGCGCTGCGTGGCCTTGCTCCTGGTGTTGTATTCCCACAGGTCGAGACGGTACTGGTCATCGGCGCGCGGGCGCAGGAAGGTCACGCGTTCGCCGTCGGGCGACACGCGCAGGTTGCGCACGCTGGCGCCGGCCAGCGAGGATTCACCGTAGATGCGGTCCAGCGTCAGTTTTTCGGCCATGGCGGGCGTGGCCGCGAGGGCGGCCAGGAGAAGGAGGAGAGGGCGCATGATGTCTCTTGAAGAATATTAATTTACAGCAATCGCGAGACGATACCAGAGTCGGCGGGGCGGCGCTGTAATAACTTGTCCTCTGATTAATGTGCTGTGGCGCGATGCCCACCCTCGCGGATGCGCTGGCGCGCCAGCTTTTCGAACTGCCAGGTCAGCAATACGGCCGCCACCGTCAGCGCCACGACCAGCCCGATCCAGAAGCCGGTGGCTTCCATCGGCGCATCCGGCGACCATGGGAACCAGGCCGGCGCCAGGCCGAGGATGCAGCCGAGCGGCAGCGACAGGCCCCAGAACGACAGCAGCTGGATCACCATCGGCGGGCGCGTCACCTGGTAGCCGCGGATGGCCGAGGCGGTGGCGACCTGGGTCGAGTCCGACAGCTGGAACAGGGCCGCGAACAGCAGCAGGTTGGCGGTCACCTGCTGCACCGCCGGATCGGAGGTATACATGGCCGCGATCTCCCAGCGGAACAGGGCGATGCCGAGCGCCGCCACCACGCCGAAGCTGACCGAGACGCCGACGCCGACCCAGCCGACGAAGCGCGCGCGCACCGGGTCGCCTTCGCCCATCGCCTGGCCGACGCGGGTGAGCATGCCGATCGCGAAGCTGAGCGGCACCATGAACACCAGCGAAGCGAAATTGAGCGCGATCTGGTGCGAGGACACCTGCACCACGCCATAGCGCGCAACCAGCAGGCTGATCAGGCCGAAGGCGCTGACTTCGGCAAAATAGGTGATGCCGATCGGCAGGCCGAGGCGCAGCTGGGCGCCAATCTCGCGGGTATCCGGCCCTTCGTAGCGGTCGAAGGGGTAGGTCAGGCGGTAGGCCGGCGCGCGCGTGATCCACCACAGCATGGCGCCCAGCATCAGCCACAGCGCGCTGGCGGTGGAGATTGCGCAGCCGATCGCGCCCAGTTGCGGGAAGCCGAACTTGCCGTACACCAGCACCCAGGCGAGCATGGTATTGAACACCAGGCCGAGGATGGCGATCCACATGATCGGCTTGGTCTGGTTGATGCTGGTGGTATAGCCGTACAGCGCGCGATACACGCCGAAGGCCGGCATGCCGACGCTGATCACGTGCAGGAACAGCGAGGCGCGGTCGGCCACGTGGGCGTCCATGCCGATGTGGTCGAACAGCAGCGTGCACAGGTTGGCGAACAGGCAGCCGACCAGGCCGACCAGCAAGCCCTTCCACATGGCCTGGCGCACCGAATGCGGCACCCGGTCGTGGCGCGCGGCGCCGATCTCGTGCGCGACCACGGTATTGATCGCCATCATGGTGCCCATGACGGTTACCAGCACGATCGACCACACCGCCGTGCCCAGCGACACCGCCGCCAGCTCGTCGGCGCTGACGTGGCCGGTGAGGGCGACGTCGACCACACCCATGCCGACCGTCGCCAGCTGGCCGACCAGCACCGGCCACGACAGGCGCCACAGGGTGGCGATCTCGGTGCGGACGGGCGTTTCGGTGGCGGCGGTGGTGGCGGTCATGATGCGGTGATAGGTCGATGGACCCGTGATTTTACTGACTTATTGTCAAGGCCGGTATTGCCAGCCGCGATCCGCTTATCGCAACGAGTTTTATCCCGGCGTTAATGTTGCGCCGTCGCAAGACAACTTGCCGCGATCTGCACCACCGTAGAGCGACAGCCCCAGGAGGTCTTCATGGAAGAACTGTTGCCGTATTTCGAGCGCGAACTGGTCTACCTGAATACCGTCGGGCGCGAGCTCGCCCACCAGTATCCGCGGCTGGCGGCCGAGCTGGGACTGGGGCCGGAGGGCAGCGAAGACCCGCATATCCGGCGCCTGATCCAGGCCTGCGCGCTGCTCAATGCGCGCACCGCGAAAAAGCTCGACGACGACTATCCGGAACTGACCGAAGCCCTGCTGGGAAGCCTGTATCCGCACTTCCTGCATGGCTTGCCGAGCTGTTCGATCGCGCACGTGGACGGTGGCGATCCGCAGGCCCGGGCCGGCAAGATCGAGCACGTGCAGGCGGTGCCGCGCGGCACCGAGATGAGTTCGCTGAGGGCGCGCGGCGCGCCCTGCGTGTTTCGTACCACGGCCGAGCTGGCGCTGGCGCCGGTGAAGGTGGCGCGCGCCTGGTTCGAGCCGGTGGCCCACGTCCCGCCGCGCATCCGGCTGCCGCCGCGCGCGGGCGCGCGCATCGGCATCGCCTTCGACAGCGCGCTGCCGGCGCGCATGCTGCATGGCCGCGGCCTGCCGCATGTGCGCCTGTACGTCGACGGCGACGGCCTGCTGTCGGCGGCGCTGATCGACGCCCTGGGCATGAACGTGGTCGAGACCTGGGTCGAGGCCGAAGGCGTGGAAGGCTGGCGCCGCCTCGACGGCGCGGCGCTGCACCTGGGCGGCCTGGAGCTAGAGGAGGCGCTGGTGCCGCAACAGGACCATGCCCATCCCGCCTACCGGTTGCTGACCGAATACTTCGCCTTCCCCGACAAATTTCACTTCCTGGACGTCGACCTGGCCCGGCTGGCGCCGCTGCTGCCGGCCGGCACGCGCCGCTTCACCCTGCATTTCCTGCTCTCCGGCATGCACGCCGAATCCAGCCCGGCGCGCATCCTGCGCGCGCTGTCGGCCGCCAACCTGCTCACCGGCTGCGTGCCGGTGGTGAACCTGTTCCGCCAGGCGGCGGCGCCGGTGCGCATCACGCACCGTTCGGCGATGTACGACGTGGCGCCGAGCCGGCACGAGGAGGGCGTCGAGGTCTACAGCATCGACGCGGTGCACGTGCTCAGGACCGAGGACGGCAAGACCGCCAGCGTCGCGTACCGTCCCTATTACGGCTTGCGCCATGGCGAAGGGGACGAGCATGGCCAGCGCTATTGGTTCGCGCGCCGCGACGATCGCGGCGACAGCCGCCACCGCATGAAGATCGCCTTCACCGGCGACGACTTTTCGCTGCTGGGCGAGGACGCCAGCGTGGCCTCGATCGACCTGACCTGCAGCAACGGCGCGGCGGCCTGCGGCGTCGGGGTTGGCGCGCCGGGCGGCGACCTGGCCAGCGAGACCGCGACGAGCGGCCTGCCGATCCGCCCGCTGCGCAAGCCCTCCGCGCCGCTGCGTTTCGGCAACCGCGATGGCACCCACTGGCGCCTGGTGACCCAGCTGGCGCTGAACCACCGCTCGCTGGCCGACCTGGACGCCTTCCGCGAGACGCTGGCCTTGTACGACCTGCCGCGCTCTGGCGCCTCGCAGCGCCAGATCGCCGGCGTCAGCGCGATGGCGTCGACCCCGGCCACCGCCTGGCTGCGCAACCGCTACGGCGCGAGCCTGGTGCACGGCATCGAGGTGCGCATGACGGTGGACGAAGAGGCCTTCGCCGGCAGCAGCCTGTTCGTGTTCGCGCAGGTCGTGAGCCGCTTCCTGGGCCTGTATGTGCACCTGAACAGCTTTACCCGGCTGGTGCTGGTGTCGGGGCAGAGCGACAAGGAGTTGTTGCGATGCGAGCCCCGCAACGGCAGCCTGGCGCTGGTGTGAACGCTGTCAGGCGGACGAGCGCCATCGCCGACCTGCTGCGCCAGCCGCAACGCTACGAATTCTTCCAGGCGGTGCGGCTGCTGGTGTGCTGGCTGGCGCACCAGGGCATCGCGCCCGAGCATGCGCTCGGCGGCCTGATCCGCTTTCGCAACAGCCTGGGACTGGGCTTCCCTGCCAGCGAGATCGAGACCATCGTGCCCACCACCGAGGGCGTGCCGGCGGTGAGCGTCACGCCCACGCTGATGGGGTTGCTGGGCGTGATGGGGACCTTGCCGCTGCATTACACCGAGCGCTTCGCCGCCTGGGAGCTCGCAGTGCGCGACGAGGGGCCGCGCGCCTTCCTCGACTTGCTGTCGAGCCGCCAGGTGGCGCTGTTCTACCGCGCCTGGTGCAAGTACCGGGTGCGCCATCCCATGGAGCCCGATGTCGACCGCTTCCTGCCGCTGCTGCTGGCGCTGGCCGGCGTGCCGGCGCGCGAGGACGGCATGTCCGGCGTGGAAGCGGCCAGCCTGGCCTGGTTCGCGGCGCCGCTGCGCAGCCGGGTAGTCAGCGCGGAGTCGATCGCGGGCGTATTGCGCGCCTATTTCCGGGTGCCGGTGCGGGTCGAGCAATTTACCGGACGTTGGGACGTGCTCGAGCCGGCGCAGCGCACGCGGCTCGCATGCGGCAATTGCGTGCTGGGGGAGGGCGCCACCGCGGGAGCGCGCCTGTTGCGGCCCGAGCTGGGCATCCGCATCCGCCTTGGGCCGCTGGATGCGCACGCCTTCGAGCGCTTCCTGCCCGGCGCCGAAGGCGCGCGGGCGCTGGCCGCCTTGCTGGACCGCTTCGCGATCGAGGTGCCGTTTCGCGAGCTGCAGGTGGTGCTGCGGCGCGAGGACGTCGACGGCGCCTGCCTGGATGGCTCGGTGCGCCTGGGGCTGGACGGTTTCCTGTGTACCCGGACCGGGCGGCGCGACCGCGACGATGTGTGTTATCTGCTTGATTGAATCGGGATGACGAACCCGGCCGACTGAGCAATTGAATGCCGGCAGGCATGCGCGCGCCGCAGGCGCGATGGTAGACCTACAATCGATGCGAATGAACCGCATTGAACAAGGAGGCCATATGCAACAAGCAGAAAACATGCAGCCGGCGGATCACGTCGAGCCGGCCGCCACCCAATCCCTGCAAGGCAGGAGCGTCGCGGTGCTGATGACCGATGGCGTCGAGCAGGTCGAATACACGGAGCCGCGCCGCTTCCTCGAGGAGCAGGGCGTGAAGGTGATCCTGGTCTCGCCGAAGAAGGCCGGCGAGGAGATCCAAGGTTTCAACCACCTGACGCCGGACCAGAAATTCAAGGTCGAACTGAGCGTGCAGGACGCCAGGCCGGGCGACTACGACCTGCTGCTGTTGCCGGGCGGCGTCGCCAACCCGGACAACCTGCGCCTGAGCGCGGAGTCCATCGCCTTCATCAAGGCCTTCGGCGACGAGGACAAGCCGATCGCCGCGATCTGCCACGGCCCGTGGCCGCTGATCGACGCCGGCGTGGCCGAGTCGAAGCACCTGACCAGCTGGCCGACCCTGCAGCACGACCTGCGCAACGCCGGCGCCGAATGGACCGATGAAGAAGTCGTCGTCGACGGCAAGCTGATCACCAGCCGCAAGCCGGACGACATCCCGGCTTTCAACGAGGCGATCCAGAAGCAGCTGATGGTGCTGCAGCAGGCGGGGAGCGACCCGGGGCCGACGTCCTGATCTTTCCTTGCCGCGGCGGCGTCACTGCAGGTGTTCGTACAGCGTGACGCTGCCTACCGCGATCAATACCAGGCCGCCGAAGATCTCGGCGCGCTTGCCCACCACGGCGCCGATACGGCGGCCGATCAACAATCCCAGCGTCACCATCGTCAGGGTCGCCAGGCCGATCGCCAGCGCCGGCCACAGGATGCCGGTGTCGGCGAAGGCCAGGCTGACGCCGACCACCATCGCATCGATGCTGGTGGCGAAGCCGGTCAGGGCCAGCAGCCAGAAGGGGCGGGCGGGATCGTCCGCTTCCGTGTCAGGTTCGCCGCAGCCTTCGACGATCATGCGAATACCCAGGCCGCCGAGCAGGACGAAGGCGATCCAGTGGTCCCAGCTTTCGACGTAGGACGCGGCAATGCTGCCCATGGCCCAGCCGACCAGCGGCGTCACACCCTCGATGATTCCGAACAGCAGGCCGACCTTCAGCGCATCCTTGAACAGGACGTGGGCGCGTCGGGAACCCATGGCGATCGCGACGGCGAAGGCGTCGGTGGACATGGCGAGGGCGAGGATGATGATTGCAGCGAGAGTCATGACAGCTTTCCGATCGGGCACGACACAAGGCATGTCGCGCGGCCCGATCGTCGCGTGAACATGCCAATGGTCTTGCCAACCAGAAGGCTTCCGCACCATGACGTGCTGACGTCAAGTATGTTGATGCGGGAACTTCCGTTGCGGAAGTAGGCTACTCCCCAAGGGCGGGGGCATGGTAACGCAAGAATGGCTTGAAGACAAGAAACACACTGGCCGGGGCTTCGCGGTGCCCGGCTTAATTCATATCAGACAGACGGCGTAGATCTTGAACTCGCCCGTATTTTGTCGGTCTTCCAGTCAGTATGAACTGGCTGAAAGGAACCCATCGTGCGAGACACCGACGCGCCGTCGCTTTCCCCATTGAGGCGGGCCGAGATCGAGCGTCTGTTGCCGATCGCGCCGGAATGGATCCTGGTCGAGCGGGTTGTCGAATGCCGGCCGCCCGACTATATCCGCACCTGCCGCCGGATCGAAGCCGGCGACGCTTTCGTGGCCGCGCATGTGCCGGGCGGTGCGCAGGCCTTGCGCGAGTCCTTGCTGATCGAGTTCGCGCAGCAGTCGGCCTACCTGCTCGCGCTGTTGTCGCGCACGGAGCACGATGGCGCATCGCAGCCGCGCCCGCCAGCACGCTGCAGCGCCCAGTTCCTGGCGTCCGCCAGCGTCGGCGAGTTGCTGGTGGCGGAAGTGATGCTGGACGATATGGCCGACGGCGTCGTGCTGCATGACGCGATCCTGACTTGCGACGAGCGGATCGTTTGCAGGGTGAGGATGTTTGCGGCGCCGGATCCGTCGGTGAAGCATCGCGTGAAGTCTCCTGCGTCGCGTGTAACTGCGAGGGAAGGAAGGGCGCGCAGGCGCGACATTCCTGGTGCGGACTGACCCGCCAGTGACGGCGCTCGAAATGAAAAAGCCGCTGACGAATGGCAGTGGCAAGCAGGCTTTAGCTGTTTAGTTTCGTGCGATCATACTTCTCGTCTTGGCTGGCATTTGTTGCGTGCAAAGGCTATGCTGGACGACTTGATTGCTGAGTTCAGCAGTCCCGGCATTCAATCGCACCAGGAGCAGTTCGCAGCATGAGTTTACGCATCCAGCCGCAAGCCTGCACCACGCCGAAAATCCGGCAGGAAGTCAAGGATTCGGTCTGTCTGATCGGCAGGCCGCAAAGGTCGTTGGCGTCTCGCGAGCCACTGCTGCGAAGTGGCTCAAGAGGGACGATGTGCAGGACCGGTCGTACTGTGCCCGCATGCTCCATACGACCTTAAGCGCATCCCAAGAAGCCATCGTCCTGGCACTGCGCCAGTCGCTTTATCCTTCCCAAGATGATCTGTTGTTTGTTATGCAACAATACATTAATCTAGATGTCTCTCGGTCAGGCGTCGCTCGTCAAGCGCGAGGCATGTCGTGTCTCGAAGACGTGATCGCAAATGCCGAAGGCGAAATCACCACGCCAAGAAGACCTTCAAGGACTACGGACCAGGCTTCATTCACATCGAGATCAAGTACTTGCCTCAGATGCCAGGCAAGACCTCGCGTCGCTACGTGTTTGTCGCCATCGACCGCACCATGCGCCGGGTCTTCATGCACATCTATGGCGACATGACCGACAAGAGCAGCGTCGATTTTCTGCGCCGTTTGAAGCTGGCCTCGCCCATCAAGATTAGCAAGATCCTGGCTGACAAGGGCTCGCAATTTATTGACCGTTTCGCCACCAAGATAAAAAGCCTAGCGGCCAGCACTCGGTGACATGGCTTGCGCCGAAATACCTGCCGAGCATCGTCTAGCACCGCCGCGGCACCCCACAAACGAACGGCATGGTCGAGCGCTTCAACGGCCGTATCAACGAACTGCTGCAGCAGACTCGCTTCGACAGCAGGGCCGATCTGCAAGCTACATTGATGAACTACTTGAAGCTGTAAAATCACCACCATTCCGCAGCGTGCACTCGACGCAAAACTCCCATCTTTGCAATCAAGGAGTGTGACAGCAGAAACTGCCGGAATTATTCATTAAGCGCGTTTATGATCAAACGGGACTCGACACGTAACTTCTCAGCGTCCTCGATTAGGAACGCAGTCCTTTGCGCTCGTGAGGAAGGTAAGATCGAGCACGCGATCAATGCAATAACTATTTATATGCGGAGCCGGTGAGCCGAGTTGCGACCAGTCATTATGCGGCCTGCTTATCCTCATGAGTCAGGTTACTAACATCTTGGACTATCTGCCCGTTTTGCAGCACAATTACACGCTCTGCCATTTGGATTGTTTCTGGACGATGAGCAACGATGATTCGGGTAAGCGGGATTGTCTGGATTGCCCGGTTCACGGCCTGCTCATTCCATACGTCCAAATGGCTGGTTGCCTCGTCCATAAATAAAATTTTCGGGTTCTTGTACAATGCGCGTGCGAGTAGAATACGCTGCTTTTGTCCACCCGATAGCGGTGTTTGTCAACGTAGTTGTCGCGTCATCTCAAGCTGCTTGCTGTAGTGCTTCTGGCCGAATCCGTTCCGGATTCAACCAGACTTGATCGTCAAGTTCCCAGTTCCTGGTGCCCTGCGACCAGCGCTGCGGGTTGCGCTTTCTAGCCTCGTGATAGACCTGCTCACGAAGCTTCAAAATCGCCGCGTCTTGCCCGCAGTGGCGCTGTGCCGGGGTCACGAATTTCAGGCCGCTGTGCTTGTGATCGTGGTTATACCAACGCACGAATTTCTGCGTCCATGCCTGCGCCTCTTCCAGGCTTCCGAATGGCTTGTTCGGGTAATCTGGGCGATATTTGCAGGTCTTGAACAGCGACTCGGCGTATGCATTGTCATTGCTTACACGTGGCCGGCTGAACGAGGGCGCCACACCCAGCTGTTCCAACGTGGCCAACATGGTGGCGCCCTTCATGGCGCTGCCGTTGTCCGAATGGAGCACCAGTGGACGACCGGCCAGCCCCTCGGCCAAGCTAGTGCGGCGCATCAACCGTGAAGCCAGTTCCGCCGATTCCGCCACGTGCACCTCATGCCCGACGACTTTGCGGCTGAAGATATCGAGCACCATGTACCAGTAATAGTATTGGCCTTTGATGGCGGCCGGCATCCAGGTGATATCCCAGCTCCACACTTGGTTCGGAGCCGCGGCGCAATGACTCGTGAGCACGCGCTCACAAGGTTTCTTCGCGCGGCCCCGATGATGCTGTTGCGCCGCCGCTTTCAGAACGCGATAGAAGCTTGACTCGGACGCCATGTACACGCCCCGATCGGCCAGCGCTGGCACGATCTGGCTGGGCGGTAAGCTGGCGAATTCCTCGCTGTTGGCAACGGCGAGGATTTCGGTACGCTCATCCTCGCTCAGCTTGCTGACCGGTTCTGGCCGCACGCTGGAGGGACGACCGTCGCCGGCCACGGCATCGTCGCCATTGCGCACCCAGCGCTGGAAAGTACGCAAGGTAATGTCCAGCTCGATGCAGGCTGGCGCCAACCGGCTGCCGGCGGCCTCTGCTTCACGGATCAACTCAACACACAACAGGCGATCTGGGACGCTGATCAGTCTTCCTCTTTGTCCCCCCAGATCGCCTGGGCTTTTTTTCGCAGGATCAGCAGCGCGGCCGCCTCGGCCAGCGCCTTCTCCTTGCGCTGTAAATCCTTCTCCAGTTGCCGGATGCGCTTTTTGTCCTCCTTCGACTGCGCCTGCTGCTCCCGCGTCTGCTTTACCACGCTCGCATTGGCCGACATGCATGCGGCACGCCACGTGGCAATCTGCTCCGCGAACAGGCCCTTGCGACGGCAATACTCGGCCAGTTCGCTTGTGTTCAGCGCAGCCGTTTCCAGTACCACGGAAAACTTGTCTTCCGAAGTCCATTCCTCGGCATTCTTTCCACTACCTGGCACCAGCGTTCCTTGATTACGAAGTTGACGGCGCCAAGTATAAAGGGTCTGTTCGGTGATCCCGCTCTCGCGGGCCAACTCCGACACCAGCCTGTTCTGCGGCGGCATCATCTGCCGAAGTAGCGCTTCTTTCCGTTCTGCTGAATACTGCTTCACACGATCTCTCTTGCCCGTCCCCGGTTGGTATTTACTTCATCAGGTGACGCGACAACTATTCTGACACCGGGGGATAGGCCACCTCGTTATACACAACTCGTCAGTCTCCAAGTTCGCGTAGTGCTTGAAGGGTGAGAGCTGAGGCGCGCACGTCGCGCAGCCCTTCCCAGAGGGTCTTGGCACCAGGTTCGCCATCACCTTTTCGGCCCAAGAAGCCGCCCGCGCGGGCGATCAAGCGTATTACTTCGTTTAACGCCGGGTTGGGCTGGGGGCGTAATTTGTTGAGCAAGTAGGCGCCGCGTATCTCATCGGGATCAAAGAACAAGTGGGCATCCAGGTTCGGGCAGGTACGGCCCATGCGTACCAGATAGGCAATGCGCCAGGCTACGACCAAGTACAGCGCCAGTGCGCGCTCGATGCGCTCGATCGTGCCCAGCTGAAGTTCCTCGACCTTGCAGCCGTTCTTGAGCACATTGAACAGCATTTCAATTTCCCAGCGGGCGCGATACCAGTCGATCAATTCGGCCACCTCGGCCGCGCTGGTGGCGACCCGGTTCGTCAGCAGGCGCCATTCGATCGGCTTGACGCCGGCCGGAGCGCCGTGTTCACGCGCCACGATGCATGTGGCGGTCACCACCTTGCCCTTGCCCGCGTTCAGTTCGACCCGGCGTGCCCACAGCTGCTGGCGCACGATGCGCGCCTTGGCGCCCGGCCGCGCGGCCAGCGCGAACTCGATTTCCCCCAGCGGCGCGCCTTCCGTGGCATGCGGCCACAGCTTCTCGCTGTTGGGCAAGCAGCGGTTGTGCGCGGCGCGCACCAGCCAGTCCACCGGGCAGTCGAGCTGCTGCGCCCGCGCCATCAAGGGCAGCATGTCCGCCTCGCGGTCGGCCACATACACCAAGCGCGTGGCGGGCAGGCGCGGTGCCAGTTCCGCCAGTCTTTCGTAGCCTTCGATCCAGCGCAGGCTTTCCTTGGGGCCGCCGCGCTGGCCGTTGGTGTCGCGCAGCGCGCGCGCCCACATCCACACGTCCAGGATCCCCAGCGGCTCGCGCGCCGTCGTCACCGCGTAGGTGGGGTGGACGTACATGCCGCGCTGCGCTTCATAGCTGAGCGGTCCGAGGCCGCGCGCCTGCTGTCCGTTAAAGTCCAGTTCGGTCGTGTCCTGCAGACACAGCACCACCGACTGCTCGGCCATTCGCTGTTCCGTTTGCTGCCAGTGCGGCTCCAGGATTGCCCGCCAGTCGACGCCGTCATTGTCGAAGAAGCGATACGCGGCCATCGTCTCACCCCAGCCGTTACAGGCCTTTGGCACGCTCGCCGTCGGTGCCCCCGCCATTGTTTCCATCAGTGTCCTCGCTCGCCGGTTCAGGCGCGCGTCGCCCAGGTCGAGTTGCTCAAACTCCGAATCGGTCCATCCCTTCGATTTGCTCGCCAATTGCGCCACGCAAAAGACGAGAGTAAACGCGATTTTGCAAAGGTTTACAAGGGCGCTGGCAAGTCATTGAAAGTAAACGGGATTTTCAGCCGGCGTGGTGAGGCTGGCGGACTTGTGTATAACGAGGTGGGGATAGGCCAGTACCGATATCGCCAATTAACGTATTGAAGTTCATTGGCATGGCCGCGATTTCGGGCGCGATTGCGGCTAGTCCCGCACATTCGTAGACGCGCTGTATGTCGATCACTGGATCAAAGAAACTAATGTTTTCGGAGATCGAGCCGGCGAATAAAGTGTCATCCTGCATTACCGTGCCCAGCAAATTACGGTAATTTGTCAGGCCGAGCGAACCCAATGGCACGCCGCCGACGAGAATTTCGCCACTCGTTGGCGTGAGTAACCCGAGCAATAATTTCATCAGTGTCGTCTTGCCGCAGCCTGATGGCCCAGTGATCGCAATGCATTGCCCAGCGGGGATGCTGAGGTTAAGTTCGCGGATGATATCGGATTCACTGTCGGAGTAGCGAAAACTCAGGTTATTTATTTCGATCGACGGAGTAATATGATTTGCATCAATTTCAGCTGCATGATCATCCTGTTCCACCTCAGCCAGCGTGATGTCCGCCACACGCTCGCCATGCAGACGCATCATCCGCAATTCAAACAGTTTGTCGATTAAGCTAGCCATACGCTGGCTGAACTGGTCTTTGTAGCTGAGGAAGGCAAACACCATCCCAATCGAGAAGTCGTTGCTGAGTACGGCGAGCGCTGCAAGCCAGATTACGATTACGCGCTCCCCGTTGAACAACAAGGTATTAGCTGTCTGGTATGAGACCGAAAGTTTGGCGACACGCAATTGGGCGTTGAATTCGTCGGTTAGCGAGTTCAGCCAACCTGAACGACGCTCTTCGCTGCGTCCGAACAAGCGAATACTCTGTATGCCGCGCACGGTTTCCATGAAATGGCTCTGCTGTTTCGCGGCGTGAATGATCACCTCGGAACTCGCATCTCGGAGGGGGCGGAAGATCGCGCAGCGCAACAGCGTATACAGCAGCACGGCCACGCAGGCGACTGCGGCCAGAGCGCTACTATACAGAAGCATCATTACCAAGGTGCCCAGAGCCAAGACGCCGTCAATAACCCCCTCGACGAATTGGGTTGTTAGACTGGTCTGGATCCGCTGGATTGAGCCGAAGCGCGAAACGATGTCTCCGGTATGGCGCTTTTCGAAGTATGGCAACGGCAACTTCAGGAGGTGGACAAAGGTATTGCCTAACCATTGCAGGTTCAGGCTGGTGGAGAGTACTGTGGTTACCCAAGAACGGACGGCACCGATCGCAGTTTGCAGAAGTACCAGTAATAAGAAGCCACAGCCCAGCACCGTGACCAAGTCACGGTCTGACGCCAATAGGGCTTCATCCACCATCCACTGCATATAGAAAGGTGCAATCAGAGCACAAACTTGCAGGGCCAGTCCGAGCGCGAGTAGCTGAAACAGTCCACGACGCAGGCCGACCACATGCCCAATCAGCGAGAACAGTGAGAATTGCTGACGTTCCTCCTTAGGCCGGAACTGCGCGGTCGGTGTAATCTCAAGCGCGATGCCGGTAAAATGCTTGGAGACGTCCTCCAGTTCCATGCTTCTTTCGCCGACAGCCGGATCATGCAGGACGGCATACTTCGCGGAGATAGACTTAAGCACGACAAAGTGGTTCAGATCCCAGTGCAGAATGCAGGGCAACTTTAACTCTGGCAAATGTTGGAGATCTAGCTTGAGCGGGCGCGTCTGCAATGACAGCCCTCTTGCCATCGCCATCAGACCCTTCAGATTTACTCCCTTCATCGACACCGAGAAGAGGCGGCGCATGCTCGGAATATCGATTCGGTGGCCCCAATAATTTGCGACCATTGCCATGCACGCCAAGCCGCATTCAGCTCCTTCAGTCTGTAGCAGGACGGGTAGCCGCCGGCGGTTCCAGAAAGCTAACTCGGTAAGAACAGGAAATTGCATCATTCACCTGCGATCAGGATAAGCCGGCAGTACGAATATGGCCACTGCTAGCACGATGTTGGTAGTGAACAGTATTCGCTTACAAGCGGCCGGAGATACTAAATAGCGGTTCGAGCACCCATTCATAAAGCTTGCGGCGCTCAAGCATGACGCTGGCGTCGACGAGCATGCCAGAGCGTAGGGGGATCTGTGCGCCGTAGGCGCGGACGGTCTGCTGGTCGAGCTCGAGCCGAATGCGGTAGACCGGCTCCGCCTGGACTGCCCCGGGCATTGCTGCCGCTGAAGTGGGCAACTCCTCGGGACGCACAGAGGTTGTTACCACCTCGCGCACGCGCGCAGGATGCTGGCCGAACTTTTGGTATGGGAAAGCCTGATACCGCACCAGGGCGCTCATTCCCGGCTTGATGAAGCCGACCGCCCGAGATGGCACGTACATTTCCGCTTCAAGCTTGTTCCCTTCTGGCAGGATCGATGCTAGAGAGGTGGCAGCGCGGACGGTTTGGCCAAGATTTGCCGCAATTGCCGTTATTGTGCCGTTCTGACGTGCCCGAACCGGCACTTCGCGCCGCGCTTCATTCTCGGCCAGGTCTTGATCCAGCATTGATACATTTCGACGTAAGGCGTTCTCGTCGCGCAGTGCTTGAAGTGTATAGTGGACCCCGAATCTGAGACGGTGGTTTAAGCTGTCGTCCGCGAAAGGATGACAGCGAATGAGTGAAGGTAAAAAACGCAGGGTGCACAGCGCCGAGTTCAAGGCCAAGGTTGGGTTGGAAGCGGTGCGTGGGGTGAAGACGGTGACGGAGATTGCGCAGGAATTCGGCGTGCATCCAGTACTGGTGGGCCAGTGGAAGAAGGAGATCCTGGAGAACGCCGGCGCCCTGTTCGACGTCAAGCGCGGGCCGAAGCCGGTGGACGAAAGCAGCCCGGAGGACAAGCTGTACAGCGAGATCGGCAAGCTGAAGATGCAGGTGGATTGGCTCAAAAAAAAGCTTGGGGAATGAGTCCGGCCGAGCGGGCACGGTGGATCGAGCGCGAGGACAAGATACCGCTGACGATGCAGTGCGAGCTGGCCGGCGTGCCGCGTTCGACCGTGTATCGGCGGCTGGAGGCGGCGGCCCGACAGGAATGCATCGAGGAGGAGGACGGCCAGCTGCGCGCCCTGATCGACGAGGAGTACACCAGCCGCCCGTTCTACGGCAGCCGGCGCATGGCGGTCTTCCTGCGAGGCCGAGAGCACCGCGTCAACCGCAAGCGCGTGCAGCGCCTGATGCGGGAAATGGGCTTGGCGGGCATGGCGCCGGGGCCGTCCACGAGCAAGCCGCACCCGCAGCACAAGGTCTATCCCTATCTGCTGCGCGGGGTGGCGGTCACGCGGCCGAACCAGGTGTGGAGTACGGACCTGACGTACATTCGGCTGGCGCGCGGCTTTGCCTACCTGGTGGCGGTCATCGATTGGTACTCGCGTCGTGTGCTGGCCTGGCGCATCAGCAACAGCATGGACGCGTCGTTCTGCGTGGACTGTCTGGAGGAGGCATTGCGCCACCACGGCAAGCCCGAGGTATTCAACAGCGACCAGGGCTCGCAGTTCACCAGTGACGCCTTTACCAGCGTGCTCAAGCGCGAAGGCGTGGCCATCAGCATGGATGGGCGAGGACGGGCGCTGGACAACATCTTCGTCGAGCGCCTGTGGCGCAACGTGAAGTACGAGGACGTGTACCTGAAGGGCTACGCCAACATGGCCGAGCTGACAGTCGGCCTGGCACAGTACTTCGCGTTTTACAACGCCGAGCGTCCACACCAGGCGCTGGGCTACGAGACGCCAGATCATGTCTACCGTGCCGGTGTTGGAGGAGGTGCGTTGATCGTCGACAAGTTCGGCGACGCGGACCAAGAGCCGGAGAAAAACGGCGGAACGGGGCAGCGCCGGGCAGCTGCTGAAGTGGAAATGGACACAGCTTAAACTAGCCGGCTGAGTGTCTTGACTGATGGGTCCACTTTAG
>NZ_JH992924.1:846387-946870 GCF_000315425.1 Massilia timonae CCUG 45783
CGGCGGAACGGGGCAGCGCCGGGCAGCTGCTGAAGTGGAAATGGACACAGCTTAAACTAGCCGGCTGAGTGTCTTGACTGATGGGTCCACTTTAGTGCAATGTCCTGCTCCTCTGCCTGGGTACTAGCCAATTCGCGCTGAATCGTGGATCGAATGCGCTCGATCTCAAGCTGGCGTTGCCGCTGATCGAGCAACTCGGCTTCCCGTTCCTGCAGTTGCGCTGCTGAAATGTAGTTTGTAGCTTTTAATTGTACGAAGCGTGCGAAATTTTGCTCTGACAAGGTAACGCGCTGCTTTTGCATAAAGGCCTGTCTGTCGAGGCCTTTGATTTCACCGCGTAGATCAAACGCACGTTGTCTCAAGGCCGAGCGTCGATACTTGAACTGCGTTCGGGCTTGCAGGAGCTCGGTATGAAAATTGTCGCGGCGGCGCGCCAGCAATTCGGAAATCAGGTCTTCCGTAGAGCGTAGATTGGAGGTGCTGCGTTCACTGGAAACGACGAATAGGATCTCACCTTCGCGCACGAGCTGTCCGTCCTTAACATGAACCTCCTTGATGACGCCGGCTTGGCTGGAAAAAACGCGCGTTACTCCGGCAGTCGGCATTAGCATCCCCTGAATCGGCACCTTACGGATAGTTTCAAACGTGGCGAAAAATATAATGAGCAGCAGCGTCAGGGTCACGAACACGCTGGTGAGGATTATAGTGGACCCCGAATCTGAGACGGTGGTTTAAGCTGTCGTCCGCGAAAGGATGACAGCGAATGAGTGAAGGTAAAAAACGCAGGGTGCACAGCGCCGAGTTCAAGGCCAAGGTTGGGTTGGAAGCGGTGCGTGGGGTGAAGACGGTGACGGAGATTGCGCAGGAATTCGGCGTGCATCCAGTACTGGTGGGCCAGTGGAAGAAGGAGATCCTGGAGAACGCCGGCGCCCTGTTCGACGTCAAGCGCGGGCCGAAGCCGGTGGACGAAAGCAGCCCGGAGGACAAGCTGTACAGCGAGATCGGCAAGCTGAAGATGCAGGTGGATTGGCTCAAAAAAAAGCTTGGGGAATGAGTCCGGCCGAGCGGGCACGGTGGATCGAGCGCGAGGACAAGATACCGCTGACGATGCAGTGCGAGCTGGCCGGCGTGCCGCGTTCGACCGTGTATCGGCGGCTGGAGGCGGCGGCCCGACAGGAATGCATCGAGGAGGAGGACGGCCAGCTGCGCGCCCTGATCGACGAGGAGTACACCAGCCGCCCGTTCTACGGCAGCCGGCGCATGGCGGTCTTCCTGCGAGGCCGAGAGCACCGCGTCAACCGCAAGCGCGTGCAGCGCCTGATGCGGGAAATGGGCTTGGCGGGCATGGCGCCGGGGCCGTCCACGAGCAAGCCGCACCCGCAGCACAAGGTCTATCCCTATCTGCTGCGCGGGGTGGCGGTCACGCGGCCGAACCAGGTGTGGAGTACGGACCTGACGTACATTCGGCTGGCGCGCGGCTTTGCCTACCTGGTGGCGGTCATCGATTGGTACTCGCGTCGTGTGCTGGCCTGGCGCATCAGCAACAGCATGGACGCGTCGTTCTGCGTGGACTGTCTGGAGGAGGCATTGCGCCACCACGGCAAGCCCGAGGTATTCAACAGCGACCAGGGCTCGCAGTTCACCAGTGACGCCTTTACCAGCGTGCTCAAGCGCGAAGGCGTGGCCATCAGCATGGATGGGCGAGGACGGGCGCTGGACAACATCTTCGTCGAGCGCCTGTGGCGCAACGTGAAGTACGAGGACGTGTACCTGAAGGGCTACGCCAACATGGCCGAGCTGACAGTCGGCCTGGCACAGTACTTCGCGTTTTACAACGCCGAGCGTCCACACCAGGCGCTGGGCTACGAGACGCCAGATCATGTCTACCGTGCCGGTGTTGGAGGAGGTGCGTTGATCGTCGACAAGTTCGGCGACGCGGACCAAGAGCCGGAGAAAAACGGCGGAACGGGGCAGCGCCGGGCAGCTGCTGAAGTGGAAATGGACACAGCTTAAACTAGCCGGCTGAGTGTCTTGACTGATGGGTCCACTTTAGTGCAATGTCCTGCTCCTCTGCCTGGGTACTAGCCAATTCGCGCTGAATCGTGGATCGAATGCGCTCGATCTCAAGCTGGCGTTGCCGCTGATCGAGCAACTCGGCTTCCCGTTCCTGCAGTTGCGCTGCTGAAATGTAGTTTGTAGCTTTTAATTGTACGAAGCGTGCGAAATTTTGCTCTGACAAGGTAACGCGCTGCTTTTGCATAAAGGCCTGTCTGTCGAGGCCTTTGATTTCACCGCGTAGATCAAACGCACGTTGTCTCAAGGCCGAGCGTCGATACTTGAACTGCGTTCGGGCTTGCAGGAGCTCGGTATGAAAATTGTCGCGGCGGCGCGCCAGCAATTCGGAAATCAGGTCTTCCGTAGAGCGTAGATTGGAGGTGCTGCGTTCACTGGAAACGACGAATAGGATCTCACCTTCGCGCACGAGCTGTCCGTCCTTAACATGAACCTCCTTGATGACGCCGGCTTGGCTGGAAAAAACGCGCGTTACTCCGGCAGTCGGCATTAGCATCCCCTGAATCGGCACCTTACGGATAGTTTCAAACGTGGCGAAAAATATAATGAGCAGCAGCGTCAGGGTCACGAACACGCTGGTGAGGATTATAGTGGACCCCGAATCTGAGACGGTGGTTTAAGCTGTCGTCCGCGAAAGGATGACAGCGAATGAGTGAAGGTAAAAAACGCAGGGTGCACAGCGCCGAGTTCAAGGCCAAGGTTGGGTTGGAAGCGGTGCGTGGGGTGAAGACGGTGACGGAGATTGCGCAGGAATTCGGCGTGCATCCAGTACTGGTGGGCCAGTGGAAGAAGGAGATCCTGGAGAACGCCGGCGCCCTGTTCGACGTCAAGCGCGGGCCGAAGCCGGTGGACGAAAGCAGCCCGGAGGACAAGCTGTACAGCGAGATCGGCAAGCTGAAGATGCAGGTGGATTGGCTCAAAAAAAAGCTTGGGGAATGAGTCCGGCCGAGCGGGCACGGTGGATCGAGCGCGAGGACAAGATACCGCTGACGATGCAGTGCGAGCTGGCCGGCGTGCCGCGTTCGACCGTGTATCGGCGGCTGGAGGCGGCGGCCCGACAGGAATGCATCGAGGAGGAGGACGGCCAGCTGCGCGCCCTGATCGACGAGGAGTACACCAGCCGCCCGTTCTACGGCAGCCGGCGCATGGCGGTCTTCCTGCGAGGCCGAGAGCACCGCGTCAACCGCAAGCGCGTGCAGCGCCTGATGCGGGAAATGGGCTTGGCGGGCATGGCGCCGGGGCCGTCCACGAGCAAGCCGCACCCGCAGCACAAGGTCTATCCCTATCTGCTGCGCGGGGTGGCGGTCACGCGGCCGAACCAGGTGTGGAGTACGGACCTGACGTACATTCGGCTGGCGCGCGGCTTTGCCTACCTGGTGGCGGTCATCGATTGGTACTCGCGTCGTGTGCTGGCCTGGCGCATCAGCAACAGCATGGACGCGTCGTTCTGCGTGGACTGTCTGGAGGAGGCATTGCGCCACCACGGCAAGCCCGAGGTATTCAACAGCGACCAGGGCTCGCAGTTCACCAGTGACGCCTTTACCAGCGTGCTCAAGCGCGAAGGCGTGGCCATCAGCATGGATGGGCGAGGACGGGCGCTGGACAACATCTTCGTCGAGCGCCTGTGGCGCAACGTGAAGTACGAGGACGTGTACCTGAAGGGCTACGCCAACATGGCCGAGCTGACAGTCGGCCTGGCACAGTACTTCGCGTTTTACAACGCCGAGCGTCCACACCAGGCGCTGGGCTACGAGACGCCAGATCATGTCTACCGTGCCGGTGTTGGAGGAGGTGCGTTGATCGTCGACAAGTTCGGCGACGCGGACCAAGAGCCGGAGAAAAACGGCGGAACGGGGCAGCGCCGGGCAGCTGCTGAAGTGGAAATGGACACAGCTTAAACTAGCCGGCTGAGTGTCTTGACTGATGGGTCCACTTTAGTGCAATGTCCTGCTCCTCTGCCTGGGTACTAGCCAATTCGCGCTGAATCGTGGATCGAATGCGCTCGATCTCAAGCTGGCGTTGCCGCTGATCGAGCAACTCGGCTTCCCGTTCCTGCAGTTGCGCTGCTGAAATGTAGTTTGTAGCTTTTAATTGTACGAAGCGTGCGAAATTTTGCTCTGACAAGGTAACGCGCTGCTTTTGCATAAAGGCCTGTCTGTCGAGGCCTTTGATTTCACCGCGTAGATCAAACGCACGTTGTCTCAAGGCCGAGCGTCGATACTTGAACTGCGTTCGGGCTTGCAGGAGCTCGGTATGAAAATTGTCGCGGCGGCGCGCCAGCAATTCGGAAATCAGGTCTTCCGTAGAGCGTAGATTGGAGGTGCTGCGTTCACTGGAAACGACGAATAGGATCTCACCTTCGCGCACGAGCTGTCCGTCCTTAACATGAACCTCCTTGATGACGCCGGCTTGGCTGGAAAAAACGCGCGTTACTCCGGCAGTCGGCATTAGCATCCCCTGAATCGGCACCTTACGGATAGTTTCAAACGTGGCGAAAAATATAATGAGCAGCAGCGTCAGGGTCACGAACACGCTGGTGAGGATTATAGTGGACCCCGAATCTGAGACGGTGGTTTAAGCTGTCGTCCGCGAAAGGATGACAGCGAATGAGTGAAGGTAAAAAACGCAGGGTGCACAGCGCCGAGTTCAAGGCCAAGGTTGGGTTGGAAGCGGTGCGTGGGGTGAAGACGGTGACGGAGATTGCGCAGGAATTCGGCGTGCATCCAGTACTGGTGGGCCAGTGGAAGAAGGAGATCCTGGAGAACGCCGGCGCCCTGTTCGACGTCAAGCGCGGGCCGAAGCCGGTGGACGAAAGCAGCCCGGAGGACAAGCTGTACAGCGAGATCGGCAAGCTGAAGATGCAGGTGGATTGGCTCAAAAAAAAGCTTGGGGAATGAGTCCGGCCGAGCGGGCACGGTGGATCGAGCGCGAGGACAAGATACCGCTGACGATGCAGTGCGAGCTGGCCGGCGTGCCGCGTTCGACCGTGTATCGGCGGCTGGAGGCGGCGGCCCGACAGGAATGCATCGAGGAGGAGGACGGCCAGCTGCGCGCCCTGATCGACGAGGAGTACACCAGCCGCCCGTTCTACGGCAGCCGGCGCATGGCGGTCTTCCTGCGAGGCCGAGAGCACCGCGTCAACCGCAAGCGCGTGCAGCGCCTGATGCGGGAAATGGGCTTGGCGGGCATGGCGCCGGGGCCGTCCACGAGCAAGCCGCACCCGCAGCACAAGGTCTATCCCTATCTGCTGCGCGGGGTGGCGGTCACGCGGCCGAACCAGGTGTGGAGTACGGACCTGACGTACATTCGGCTGGCGCGCGGCTTTGCCTACCTGGTGGCGGTCATCGATTGGTACTCGCGTCGTGTGCTGGCCTGGCGCATCAGCAACAGCATGGACGCGTCGTTCTGCGTGGACTGTCTGGAGGAGGCATTGCGCCACCACGGCAAGCCCGAGGTATTCAACAGCGACCAGGGCTCGCAGTTCACCAGTGACGCCTTTACCAGCGTGCTCAAGCGCGAAGGCGTGGCCATCAGCATGGATGGGCGAGGACGGGCGCTGGACAACATCTTCGTCGAGCGCCTGTGGCGCAACGTGAAGTACGAGGACGTGTACCTGAAGGGCTACGCCAACATGGCCGAGCTGACAGTCGGCCTGGCACAGTACTTCGCGTTTTACAACGCCGAGCGTCCACACCAGGCGCTGGGCTACGAGACGCCAGATCATGTCTACCGTGCCGGTGTTGGAGGAGGTGCGTTGATCGTCGACAAGTTCGGCGACGCGGACCAAGAGCCGGAGAAAAACGGCGGAACGGGGCAGCGCCGGGCAGCTGCTGAAGTGGAAATGGACACAGCTTAAACTAGCCGGCTGAGTGTCTTGACTGATGGGTCCACTTTAGATTATATGACTGATGTGACGGGTTAGGATTACTCTGCCGCACGCGTGAACTGTTACATGTTCAATGGCTTGTTGGCGAAATAATGACTTACGTATGGGATCGGATGACTGCGTAGCCTGTGTTTTTCCTTTTTCATCCGTGGGGAGAACGGTATTGTGCAAAGTAGCTCCTCTCAAGATGCTTCTGGGAAATCCATCAGCAAACTTATTGTATGGAGGAGGGGAATATAGGAATGTATCGGCGTCATCAACAACTGTAGACGCATATCAACAATGTGTGCAGTCACGAGGAAAAGCATACAGATTTATCAATAAAGAAAATATAACGATCTCGTGCCGACGTCATATTCGGGAAGAATGCTTCACGAGGCAGAAGAGGCGCATGTATTGCGCTTACTTAGTAAAGCGGCAACAAAACGAGCTGAAGTCAAAGAAGAGATGTAGATATAGAAATATTTTCTGAAATTTGCTCTTAAGCAAAAAAACTTCTCTTTCGTAAATATTCTGTTGACAGTCACATTTACGTTTTGCAATACTGTCTCTGCCGTCTAAGCTGTTCATAGTAATGTCACATGTACTTATTTTTACTCCAGAGTTTCGGATGCTGATGAGTGCCGACTTACATGAATATGTGTTTCTAACGGCCGTCCTATTAAATTTTAAAGGAAAATATCATGCAAGAAATGAATGTGTTTGAGATTGATGAGGTCAGTGGCGGCCTTCTTATGATTCCTTTGTGGGCTTTTTATGCTGCTGGCGGAACTGCAGGGGTTGCGGCCGGCTGGCAGTTTGGTCGTGCACTTTTCTGTGATCAATGAGTCGATAAATTACGCCACGACTTAGATGGAGAGGGAAATGAAAAAAGAGCTTCCATTTGGTGCAATGGCTGGCCCAGCACTCTTTTTCTTGGCCGTCTACTCGGGTTGGGTATTGGGTAGATTTTACTTCTGTGGCATCGCAATTTAACCGTTTCAATCATTAATTAGGAGGTGGTGTAATGATCGCTATTGATTCGACTAATAAGGGCAGTGTTGCACTGCTAACCGAAGCTGAGATAGATCAAGTTGGCGGCGCGGTTGGCCCCCTCGTCGCCTATGCTCTTTGGACGGCTGGTGGAGCAGTTGTTGGCTTCGCAGGCGCTGCAATCGTTCATTACTTTGGTAACGGTAATCATTCGCACGCGAAATAAGATTTGCCCCCCTTCCCGAAGGGCATTGGGGGGCTTTTTTATATGTTAATTTCCTGCAGATAAAAATATTAATTTTTCGGTCCGAACTATCATCAGTTCTTGATAAAAACCTTCACACGTGCCTTAGAAGCTCTGGAGCTGATAGTCCACTTAGAGATCGTAAACATGTTTATGCGGGGCAGTTATTGACTAAATAGGTGATGATATTGCCGATAGGTTTCCCTGTCTTCCTTTTGCCGGTGATCTTGGTGAGAAGTGCGATCGCGGCTGTGTCGGATCTAACTGGCCTCTCCTTCAGTATGAGAGCTACGAAAGTACTGGCAAGAATCTCTCGATATAAATGGATAGCGATCTAAATCAGTTCAGCCTTGGCGTGTTCGCCCGATAGGCGTGCCGCCGGCGTACTGTCCCGTACTACTTGAATCGCCGACTTCTTCGCCTAAAGCGAATGGCCTGATTCGCATGGCAACTCGGCTCACGTCGGTCGCCCGAATTCATCAAGCTGATCCCGGCGATCAGATCGAGTCTCTTGCTCTGTCGCTAGATCGCTTCTTTATGTAGCAAAGTGGCCCTACAAGCGGGTGGAAGGTATCTTGGCTGAGGGCGATCAACTAAATTGCGTCGGTAGTATTATTTCTGCTCTGTGAACTGAGCAGTTCACTGTGGCTTAACGAAAACGACGGCGCGGGCACGTTCGATCAGAATTTCAAAAGGTACAATATTCCGCAGCGACTATAGTATGAAAGTTGACGAAGAGTGATGTGATATTCGGCTCGAACCCGCGACCGAAACTGTCGCCAGAAAAGGAAAAGCCGCTGACGAATCAGCGGCTTTTGGAAAGAGGTTGGTGGAGGCGGCGGGAATCGAACCCGCGTCCGCAAGCACTCTACAGACAGTTCTACATACTTAGCACTATCATTTGATTTGACCTGCACAACGGGGATGTGCACCCTTTGTACAAGCGAGTTACCTTAAATTTCGGAAGCAACCAAGTAACCCGGTTGATTCCTAGCCTCTGTAAATGACTCTACCAGTCTTGCGACTCACCCCAGAGGCGAGGTGTTGTAGAGCTAGCAGCAATTAAGCTGCTTGTGCGTACGAGTTATCGTTTGCAGTTATTGATTTCTGGATGTATTTACGAGGTAACCAGTCCTCGGTATGCCCTGCGCTGCTTTGCAACCCACGTCGAAACCAGGTCGCCCCCAACGTCAAGAACCTCTATTGTACTCCAAGCGCTGAGGATGTACAGCGCCGTTCCTTAGCGCCTGCTTAAAGTCTGTCACCATAAAAAACCTACAATGCATAGCTTAATTGCAATATGCTAAAGGGATTCGAGATGCTGACGAGGTTCGACATGACGTGTATCGTTTGTGGCAACACCAAGGTGGCTGGCCTGGCCGGATGGCATGCGACCTGCCCGGCTTGCAACTATGAAAGCGCCGCCCTGAGCGTCGTCATCAATGCGCATACCGGTCCCGCCGTTGACGAAGTCGAGCGTGAGGCTGGCCTCAAGGCGCTGCGCCTCGAGAACTTCCGCACCATCGTCGCCTGGGCCCGGCAGCACGTGAGCGTCAGCCGGCCGCGCCTGCTCGACGTCGGCAGCGCCCACGGTTGGTTTCTCGAGACGGCGCGCGAACAGTTCGACGTGCTGGGCGTGGAGCCGGATGCGGTGGTCGGCGCCCGCGCCGCCGCGCGCGGCTTGCCGGTACGCTCCGGCTACTTTCCGGATGTGCTCAAGGACGGCGAACGCTTCGACGTCATCGTGTTCAACGACGTGATCGAACACATTCCCGACATCCGCAGCGCGCTGGCCGCCTGCCACGCGCGCCTGCACGACGGCGGTATCCTGATCCTCAACCTGCCCAACAGCCGCGGCTTCTTCTACCGGTTGTCGAAGCTGATCGCGCGCCTGGGCTGGCGCGGGCCGTTCGAGCGCCTGTGGCAGAAAGACCTGCCGTCGCCGCACGTTCACTACTTCAATCCGCGCAATCTGCAGCAGCTGGTCGTGGGGCAGGGCTTCGAGCTGGCCGAGGCGGCCGAGCTGCCGGCGCTGCGCGCGAAGGGCTTATTGGAGCGCCTGCGCTGCGCCGGCAATGTGCCGACCGTATCGCTCTACCTGCAATATGTCGCGATCATGTGCGCGATTCCCGTCTTGCGCATGTTCCCGAGTGACATCATCGTCGGCGTGTTCAAAAAAAAGGCCGCAGACTGAAGGTCCGCGGCCAAGGGAGAGAGAGTTAGTTAGCGCTTGCTTAGCGGCCGTTGCGGTTGGCGATTTCGTTGCCGATGATGCCGCCGCCGATCACGCCGGCGACAGTCGCCAGCTTCTTGCCGTTGCCGCCGCCGATCTGGTTGCCGATCAGGCCACCGATCACGGCGCCGGTGCCGATGCCGACATAGTTCGGCTGCTGGGCCGGGGCCGGGGCCGGCTGCGAGTAGCGCGGTTCTTCATAGCGCGCCGGCTGCGGCGCGGCGTGCACCACCCGGGTCTTCTCGACCACTTTCACCACCGGCTTTTCCTTGACGATCACGGTCGGCTGCGGTTGCGGTTGGACTGCCGGCTGGGCATACGCCACCTGCTGGGCCGGGACCATTGCCGGCACCATTGCCGGGACCATCTGCTGGCCGGCCGCCGCCACCGGCGCCATCTGGCCAGGCTGGGCGGCATAGCCGTTCACCGGCGCCTGCATGCCCGCTTGCGGCATGGCATACGGCGAGGCCGCTGCCAGCGGCAGGCTTGGCTCGGGCGCGCTGTTCGAGGTAGGCAGCAGACCGGTGATCGCGGCGGCGCCGGTCAGGCTCACGATAATGACCGACGCGGCGGCAGCGGCCATCAGTGGGTGAATGCGGTTGGTGGTCGTATTTTCCATGATCTGCTCCATAAGGTATGGCGTGTTCGTATGGACGTAGATTACTGGCGAGCCGGACCGAGAGATAGACATGCCCCTGTATCAATCGTAAATAGATGTAAGCACAGGGCAGAAATGAAAAACGGCGCCGCGAGGGGCGCCGTAACGGACGAATGTCAGAGATCAGGCCGCGTGCTCGGCCTGTCGCGCCGCTTCGGAGACTTGCCCCAGCAGCGCCAGCAGCTCGGCCGGCGTGTCGAGCAGGTAGTCCGCGCCCCAGGTCGATGGTTCGATCGCGCCGCAATAGCCCCAGGCGCAGGCGACGGTGACCATGCCGGCCGCGCGTCCGGCCTCGATGTCGCGCAGGTCGTCGCCCACGTACCAGCACTGTTCTGGTGCAAGGCCGAGGCGGCGCGCGCCTTCCAGCAGCGGGGCGGGGTGGGGTTTGGCGAAGCCCGTGGTGTCGCCCGAGACGATGCAGCCGGCGTGCGCCAGTGCGATCTGCGGCACCAGCGGATCGGTGAAGCGCGACGGTTTGTTGGTGACGATGCCCCAGGCCATGCCGGCGTCCGAAATACCGTCCAGCAGCTCGGGAATGCCGTCGAACAGCGTCGTGTGCAGCGACATCGCCGACTGGTAGCGCTCGAACCAGGCCAGGCGCAATTCCTCGTAGCCGTCGTCGCCCGGCGCCAGGCCGAAGGCGGCGCCGATCATGCCGCGCGCGCCGGCCGAGGCGGTCGGACGCAGCGCCTCGTATGGGGTCGGGTCCAGGCCACGTTCGGTGCGCAGCCAGTTGACGGCCGCGGCGAGGTCGGGCGCCGTGTCGGCCAGCGTGCCGTCGAGGTCGAACAGGATGGCACGCGGTGCCGGCATCACGGTGGGAAAGGTCATGTCGTTCAGAGCGGTTTGCTGCACGCCACCATGTAGTTCACATCGGTGTCGTTGTTCAGCGAGTAGATCTTGGTCAGCGGGTTGTAGGTCAGGCCCTTCAGGCCGTCGACCTGCAGGCCGGCCTGGCGTATGAACTGCGCCAGCTCGGCCGGCGTGATGAACTTGCCGTAGTCGTGGGTGCCGCGCGGCAGCATGCGCAGCACGTACTCGGCGCCGATCACGGCGAACAGGTAAGACTTGGGGTTGCGGTTCAGGGTCGAGAAGAACACGTGGCCGCCCGGTTTCACCAGCTTGGCGGCGGCGCGCACGATCGAGGCCGGGTCAGGCACGTGCTCCAGCATTTCCATGCAGGTGACGACGTCGAACTGGCCGGCTTCCTGCTCGGCCATCTCTTCGGCCGCGATGTGCTTGTAGCGCACCTCGACGCCCGATTCCAGGCTGTGCAGGTCGGCCACCTTGAGCGCCTTCTTGGACAGGTCGATGCCCGTCACCTTGGCGCCCTTGCGCGCCATCGATTCGGACAGCACGCCGCCGCCGCAACCGATGTCGATCACGTTCTTGCCGCTAAGTGGCGCGCGCGCATTGATCCACTCGAGGCGCAAGGGGTTGATTTCGTGCAGCGGTCGGAATTCCGAGGTCGGGTCCCACCAGCGGTGGGCCAGTTCGCTGAACTTCTGGATTTCTAATGGGTCTGCGTTTGTCGTCGTCATGGCTCGAATAATAGCGGATTTGATGCGGGGGAACGGCTTACCAATGAAAAAACCCCGCCGCAGCGGGGTTTCGATGGCGCTCGGCCTGGATTACTTGTTGACGGTACGGGTACCGACGACTTCGATTTCCACGCGACGGTTCTGGGCGCGGCCTTCGGCGGTCTTGTTGTCCGCTTTCGGCTGGCTTTCGCCCTTGCCTTCGGTGTAGATGCGGGTTTCTTCGATGCCTTTGCCTTTCAGGTAGGCCTTGACGGCTTCGGCGCGGCGGATCGACAGCTTCTGGTTGTAGGCATCGGTGCCGATCGAGTCGGTGTGGCCGACGGCGATGATGACTTCCAGGTTCATGTCGCCCAGCTTGGCGCTCAGCTCATCCAGCGAAGCCTTGCCGGCCGGCTTCAGGATCGCCTTGTCGAAGTCGAAGAAGGCGTCGGCCGAGTAGCTGACTTTTTCCGAGGTCGGCACTGGCGCGGCCACGACTGGCGCAGGCGCTGGAGCCGGTGCCGGCGCTGCCGGTGGCGGCGGAGCGACGCACTTGCCGTTTTCGAGTTTCTCTGGCTCGACGCACAGTGGCGCATCGCAGCCCGGGACCGCGTCGGCCGGGGTCCAGTAGCCGGTGCGCCAGCACAGGCCGAAAGGATTGCGCGCGATCACGCCGCGGGAGTCCTGCACATAGGCGCTGTATGGGGTGCGAGCCTGAATGTCGGTGGTCAGCGGCGCGTAGGGTGGGGCGCTTTGGGCGGAGGCGACGCCCGCAATCGCGGCCGACGCTGCGAGCAGAACAGTGATCAGTTTCTTCATATTCTTTTCCTTTCGGTTAATTCCGTAGCGATTCAGACAGGCTCCATGTGGTCATAAGATTAACACGGCGGCCGCTCCGTCTGTTTCGTATTATGAAACAAGCAATTGACTTCCTGTCCATTTTGCCACATGCACCAAAATCGCACGACTGCACCCAAATCAAACATCAAGCATTAATTGCTTGACGTTGTTTTGCCGCAACATTTCCACAAGCGTACCCGGCCGGGGACGACAATGCTGGAAATTTCGTGGTCATTCCATCGGTCGACCCTTGATTTCTGGCATCCATAGTGGGCCGGTCGGAATTGAGCAACTGCTATCTGTCGCATGGTAGAATCGTCCGTTGCAACTTATAACCATCGCCTGAAAGCAGTCGACCCGCCCAATGGATCAATTCGCAAAAGAAACAGTCCCGATTTCCCTCGAAGAAGAGATGCGCAAGAGCTACCTAGATTACGCCATGAGCGTGATCGTGGGCCGTGCGCTGCCGGACGTACGCGACGGCCTGAAGCCGGTGCACCGCCGTGTGCTCTACGCGATGCACGAGATGAACAACGTGTGGAACCGTCCCTACCTCAAGTGCGCGCGCGTCGTCGGCGACACGATGGGTAAATTCCACCCGCACGGCGACTCGTCGATCTACGACACCCTGGTCCGCATGGCCCAGGACTTCTCGCTGCGCTACACCCTGGTCGACGGCCAGGGCAACTTCGGCTCGATCGACGGCGACAGCGCTGCGGCGATGCGTTACACCGAATGCCGCCTCGACCGCATCTCGGGCGAGATCCTGGCCGACATCGACAAGGACACCGTCGACTTCCAGCCGAACTACGACGGCAAGGAAAAGGAACCGACGGTCTTGCCGACCCGCATCCCGAACCTGCTGATCAACGGTTCGTCCGGCATCGCGGTCGGCATGGCGACCAATATTCCGCCGCACAATCTGTCCGAAGTCATCAACGGCGCGATGCATGTGCTGCGCAATCCGGACTGCACCATCGACGAGCTGATCGAGCTGATCCCGGCGCCGGACTTCCCGACCGCCGGCATCATCTACGGCGTCTCGGGCGTGCGCGACGGTTACCGCACCGGCCGTGGCCGCGTGGTGATGCGCGCCAAGACCCACTTCGAGGAAGTGGGCCGCGACGGCAGCCGCACCGCGATCATCATCGACGAGCTGCCGTATCAGGTAAATAAAAAATCGCTGCTCGAGCGCATCGCCGAGAACGTGCGCGACAAGAAGCTCGAAGGCATTTCCGACATCCGCGACGAGTCCGACAAATCGGGCATGCGCGTGGTGATCGAACTCAAGCGCGGTGAAGTGCCTGAAGTCGTGCTGAATAATCTGTACAAGCAGACCCAGCTGCAAGACACCTTCGGCATGAATATGGTGGCGCTGGTCAATGGCCAGCCGAAGCTGCTGAACCTCAAGCAGATGCTCGAGTGCTTCCTGTCGCACCGCCGCGAAGTGGTCACCCGCCGCACCGTGTTCGAGCTGCGCAAGGCGCGCGACCGCGGCCACATGCTCGAAGGCCTGGCCGTCGCGCTGGCGAACATCGACGACTTCATCGCCATCATCAAGGCCGCGCCGACCCCGCCGGTCGCCAAGGTCGAGCTGATGGACCGCGCCTGGGATTCGTCCCTGGTGCGCGAGATGCTCAATCGTACCGAACTGGGCGAGTCGGGCGGCATCGCGGCCTTCCGTCCGGAGCACCTGCCGAAGCACTACGGCATGCAGCAGAACGGCCTGTACAAGCTGTCGGACGAGCAGGCGCAAGAGATCCTGCAGATGCGCCTCCAGCGCCTGACCGGCCTGGAGCAGGACAAGATCGTCAACGAGTACAAGGAAGTGATGGCCCACATCGCCGACCTGCTCGACATCCTGGCCAAGCCGGAGCGCGTCACCACGATCATCGTCGACGAGATGACCGCCATCAAGGCCGAGTACGCCGACAATGGCAAGGACACCCGCCGTTCGACCATCGAGCACAACGCCAGCGACCTCGAGACCGAAGACCTGATCACCCCGCAGGACATGGTGGTGACCCTGTCGCACGCCGGCTACATGAAGGCGCAGCCGATCTCCGAATACCGCGCCCAGAAGCGCGGCGGCCGCGGCAAGCAGGCGACGGCGACCAAGGACGAAGACTGGATCGACCAGCTGTTCATCGCCAATACCCACGACTACATGCTGTGCTTCAGCAACCGTGGCCGCATGTACTGGCTCAAGGTGTGGGAAGTGCCGCAAGGCTCGCGTAATTCGCGCGGCAAGCCGATCGTCAACATGTTCCCGCTGCAGGACAACGAGAAGATCACCGTCGTGCTGCCGCTGCAGGGCGAGAACCGCACCTTCCCCGAAGACCACTACGTCTTCATGTCGACCTCGCTGGGCACCGTCAAGAAGACGCCGCTGCGCGACTTCAGCAATCCACGCAAGGCCGGCATCATCGCGGTCGACCTCGATGAAGGCGACGTGCTGGTCGGCGCCGCGCTCACCGACGGCAAGCACGACGTGATGCTGTTCTCCGACGGCGGCAAGGCCGTGCGCTTCGACGAGAACGACGTGCGTCCGATGGGCCGCACCGCGCGCGGCGTGCGCGGCATGAACCTCGAGGAAGGCCAGCAGGTCATCGCGCTGCTGGTGGCCGAGAGCGAAGAGCAGACCGTCCTCACCGCCACCGAGAACGGCTTCGGCAAGCGTACCCCGATCACGGAGTACACCCGCCACGGCCGCGGCACCAAGGGCATGATCGCGATCCAGACCAGCGAGCGTAACGGCAAGGTGGTGGCCGCGACCCTGGTCGAGCCAAGCGACGAGATCATGCTGATCACGACCGGCGGCGTGCTGATCCGCACTCGCGTGTCCGAGATCCGCGAGATGGGCCGCGCGACCCAGGGCGTGACCCTGATCGCGGTCGAGGATGGCACCAAGCTGTCCGGCCTGCAGCGCATCGTCGAGACCGACCTCGAAGAAGTCGAGCTCGAACCGGCGCCGGAGTAATGGCGTCCCGGGGCAAGCGTTGCGCATCGGTATGCGTGCGCTTGCCCCCTTCGTTCAATGCAATGGGCGCCAGCGCCCGCCTGGAAAGCCAATGAAAAAAATCCTGCTCGCCGTGACCTGCGCCGCCGCCTTTGCCGGCGCTCCTTCGTTTGCCTTTGCGCAAAGCGCTGCCCCGAGCGAGCAGGAGCGCGCCGCCGTCAAGGAATTGATGGACGCGATGGACGTGCGCAAGATGATGGCCGCCTCGTTCACCGAGATGGAAAAGGCGCTGCCGCAGATGATGCGCGCCCAGGTTACGGCGGTGATCAATGCCGATCCAAGCGCCAGCGACGAGAAGAAGAAGGCCGCGCTGGAGAAGGTCGAACAGGTCCTGCCCGGCGCCGCCGATGCGGTCAACCGCATGTTCCGCGATCCGGCGCTGATCGACGAGATGATGGCCGAGATCGGGCCGCTGTACGCCCGCCACTACTCGGTGGCCGAGCTGAAACAGCTGAGCGCCTTCTATCGCACCCCGCTGGGCCAGAAGATGCTGGCCCTGTCGCCGCGCCTGGCTGCCGAGAGCATGGCGATCGGCCAGAAGATCGTCGCGCCGCGCCTGAACGGCCTGATGCTGGAAGTGATGCAGAACGCCAAGGCCAAATAAATCGTAGAAAGGACCGCATGACCCACGTCTTCAATTTCTCGGCCGGCCCCGCCGTCCTTCCGAAAGAAGTGCTGCAGCAGGCAGCGAGCGAGATGCTCGACTGGCATGGCAGCGGCATGTCGGTGATGGAGATGAGCCATCGCGGTCCAGAATTTTCCAGCATCCACCGCCAGGCGCTCGATGACCTGCGCGAGCTGCTGGACGTGCCGGCCAACTATAAAATCCTGTTCCAGCAGGGCGGGGGGCTGGGGCAGAACGCCATCGTTCCCCTCAACCTGGCCGGTCGCCGCCAGGACCCGGTGATCGACTTCGTCCACACCGGTTCGTGGTCGGGCAAGTCGATCAAGGAAGCGGCGCGCTATGCGCGCGTGAACGTCGCGGCGTCCAGCGAGGCCGAAGGTTTTGCCCGCGTGCCGGCGCGCGGTGCCTGGAAACTGTCGCCGGACGCGGCCTACCTGCACATCTGCACCAACGAGACCATCGACGGCGTCGAATACCCTGACGCGCCGGCGACCGATCCCAATGTGCCGATCGTCGCCGACATGTCTTCGCACATCCTGTCGCGCAAGATCGATATCTCCAAGTTTGGCGTGATCTTCGCCGGCGCCCAGAAGAACATCGGCCCGGCCGGCCTGACCCTGGTGATCGTGCGCGACGACCTGCTCGACTACGCGTCGCCGCAGTGTCCGTCGGCCTTCAACTGGAAGACCTGCGCCGAGCACGATTCGCTGTACAACACGCCGCCGACCTATTCGATCTATATCGCGGGGCTGGTGTTCGCCTGGCTCAAGGCCAATGGCGGCGTGGCCGCGATGGAGGCGCGCAATGTCGAGAAGGCGCGCCTGTTGTACGAGGCGCTTGACCGCGACGATTTCTACGCCAATCGCGTGGCGCCGGAATTCCGTTCGCGCATGAACGTGCCGTTCTACCTGCGCGATGAAGCGCTCAACCAATCATTCCTGGCCGGCGCACAAGCGCGCGGCCTGCTGCAACTGAAGGGCCACAAGTCCGTCGGCGGCATGCGGGCATCGATCTACAACGCGATGCCGATCGAGGGCGTACAGGCCCTCGTCGATTACTTGAACGAGTTCGCCGGTCGTTGAGACCCGCCCCGGCATGCCGGGGCTTTCAGGCGTGCAGCACCGGTCAGGCGAACCAATCGACCATACAGCATAACGATGACAGACAAACTCAAACCCCTGCGCGAACGCATCGATGCGATCGACGCGCAAATCCTCTCGCTGCTCAGCGAGCGCGGCAAGGTCGCGCAAGAGGTCGGCCACGTCAAGGCCGAAACCAACGCCCCGGTGTTCCGTCCCGAGCGCGAAGCGCAAGTGCTGCGCGGCGTCGCCGACCGCAATCCCGGCCCGCTCAAGGACAAGGACGTGCAGACCATCTTCCGCGAGATCATGTCGTCCTGCCGCGCGCTCGAGAAGCGCGTGACGGTCGCCTACCTCGGCCCGAGCGGCACCTTCAGCGAGCAGGCCGTGTTCCAGCAGTTCGGCACCGCCATCGAGACGCTGCCGTGCGTGTCGATCGACGAGGTGTTCCGCGCCACCGAGGCCGGCACCGCCGACTTCGGCGTGGTCCCGGTCGAGAACTCGTCCGAAGGCGCGATCAACCGTTCGCTCGACCTGCTCCTGGGGACCACCACCATCATCAGCGGCGAGGTATCGATCGCCGTGCACCACAGCCTGATGACGAAGACCGGTTCGATGGACGGTGTCAAGGTCGTCTGCGCGCATTCGCAGGCGCTGGCCCAGTGCCAGGTCTGGCTCAACCTGCACCATCCGCACATCGAGCGCCGCGCCGTGGCCTCGAACGCCGAGGCGGCGGTGCTGGCGAGCCAGGATCCGACGGTCGCCGCGATCGCCAGCGAGATGGCGGGCGAGCAGTATCAGCTGGGCGTCGTGCAGGCTCACATCCAGGACGACCCGCACAATCGCACCCGCTTCGTGGTGATCGGCCAGCTGCAGACCGGGCCGTCGGGCAAGGACCGCACCGGCATCGTGCTGGCCGTGCCGAACAAGGCCGGCGCCGTCTACAACCTGCTGGCGCCGCTCGAAAAGCATGGCGTGTCGATGACCCGTTTCGAATCGCGCCCGGCGCGCATCGGCACCTGGGAGTATTACTTCTACGTCGACATCGAGGGCCATGTGCACGACGCCGCGGTGGCGCGCGCGCTCGAGGAACTCAAGGACAACGCCGCCTTCTTCAAGGTGCTCGGGTCCTACCCGCAAAGCCTTTAACAATCAGAGAGAAATCCCATGTCGAAATTTGGTCCTGCGCAGTTCGGTCCCGATTATGTCCGCGCCATCGCCCCTTACCAGGCCGGCAAACCCATCGCCGAAGTCGCCCGCGAGTTCGGCCTCGACGAAGCGACCATCGTCAAGCTGGCTTCCAACGAGAACCCGTTCGGCCTGCCGGAATCGAGCCGCGCCGCGATGCTCGAAGCCGCCGCCGATCTGGGCCGCTACCCGGACGCCAACGGCTTCGATCTGAAAACCGCGCTGTCGCAGCGCTACGACGTGCCGCTCGAGTGGATCACCCTCGGCAACGGCAGCAACGACATCCTGGAGATCGCCGCCCATGCCTTCGTGCAGAAGGGTGAAGCGGTCGTGTATTCCCAGTACTCGTTCGCCGTGTACGCGCTGGCCACGCAGGGCGTGGGCGGACGCGCCATCGTGGTGCCGAGCGTGAACTACGGCCACGACCTGGATGCGATGGCCGCCGCCATCGACGCGGACACGCGCCTGGTCTACGTCGCCAACCCGAACAACCCGACCGGCACCTTCATCCCGGCCGAACAGGTCGAAGCCTTCCTGCAGAAGGTCCCAAGCAACGTGATCGTGGTGCTGGACGAAGCGTATAACGAATACCTGGCGCCGCAGCACCAGTTCGAGTCGAGCGCCTGGGTGCGCAAGTATCCGAACCTGATCGTCTCGCGCACCTTCTCCAAGGCCTACGGCCTGGCCGGCCTGCGCGTGGGCTTCGCCATCGCCCAGCCGGAAGTGACGGACCTGATGAACCGCATCCGCCAGCCGTTCAACGTCAACTCGCTGGCGCAGGCCGCCGCGGTCGCCGCGCTGAACGACAAGGTCTTCCTGGAAAAGGGTGCGAAGAACAACGCCGAAGGCTACAAGCAGATGGTCGCCGCCTTCGAAGAGCTGAAGCTCGAGTATGTGCCGTCGTTCGGCAACTTCGTGCTGGTGAAGGTCGGCGACGACGAAGGCGCCGGCGCGCGCGTGAACCTGGCGCTCCTGAAGCAGGGCGTGATCGTGCGTCCGGTCGGCGCCTACGGCCTGCCGCAGTGGCTGCGCATCTCGATCGGCCTGCCGGAAGAGAATGCCGCCTTCATCGAAGCCCTCAAGAAATCCCTCAGCTGAATGCTCGCTAAAGTCGTTATCGTCGGCGTCGGCCTGATCGGCGGCTCGTTCGCGCTGGCGCTCAAGCGCGCCGGACAGGTGGGCGAGGTGGTCGGCATCGGCCGTCACCCGGAAGCGCTGGCGCGTGCGCTGGAACTGGGCATCGTCGACCGCGTATGCGACGACCATGCCGATGCGCTGCGCGGCGCCGACCTGGTGCTGCTGGCCGCGCCGGTGGCGCAAACGGGTCCTATCCTGGCGGCGCTGCTGCCGCACCTCGGGCCGCAGACGGTCGTGACCGACGCCGGCAGCACGAAGTGCGACGTGGTCGCGGCCGCGCGCGCGGTGCTGGGGGATCGCGTGCGCCAGTTCGTGCCGGGCCACCCGATCGCGGGCAGCGAGTCGAACGGTCCCGACGCCGCGCTGGCCGGACTCTATCAAGGCAAGAAGTGCGTGCTGACGCCGCTGCCGGAGAACGCTGAGCAGGACGTCGAAAAAGTCGCTGGCGCCTGGCGCGCCTGCGGCGCCGTGATCCATACGCTCAGCCCGGAAGACCATGACCGCGTGTTCGCCGCCGTCAGCCATCTGCCGCACCTGCTGGCCTATGCGCTGGTGGACGACATCGCCGCCAAGCCGCATGCGGATCTGCTGTTCCAGTACGCCGCCAGCGGTTTCCGCGACTTCACGCGCATCGCCGGATCGTCGCCCGAGATGTGGCGCGACATCAGCCTGGCCAACCGCGCCGCGCTGCTTACCGAGCTGGATGCATATCTGGCACAATTGACGTCGATGCGGGCCATGCTCGCGGCCGCGGACGGCGTCGGCTTGCAAGGAATCTACGCGACCGCCCAGCGCGCCCGCCGCGAATGGCAAGAGGCCATCGAAGCCGGCGCGCTGGAACGGCGTTCGCCCAATCAGGAAAACACATGACGCAGCAAAAACACTACCCGCAGCATATCGACCTCGAGCCCGTGCTTCATGCGCAGGGAACGGTGCGGCTGCCGGGTTCGAAGTCCATCTCG
Source organism: Massilia timonae CCUG 45783 (assembly GCF_000315425.1). Taxonomy (GTDB): domain Bacteria; phylum Pseudomonadota; class Gammaproteobacteria; order Burkholderiales; family Burkholderiaceae_D; genus Telluria; species Telluria timonae. Next base: position 866,824 of record NZ_JH992924.1, read on the forward strand.
AACCGCACGCTGCTGCTGGCGGCGCTATCCGAGGGCACGACCACGATCCACGACCTGCTGGCTTCGGACGACACCATGGTGATGCTGGGCGCGCTGCGCTCGCTGGGCATCCAGTGGGACGAAGTCGACGAGCGCACCGTAGTCGTGCACGGCAATGGCGGCGAGCTGCCGAACCATGAAGCCGACCTGTTCATGGGCAATGCCGGCACCGCGATCCGTCCGCTGACGGCGGCGCTGGCCGTGATCGGCGGCGACTATACCTTGCATGGCGTGTCGCGCATGCACGAGCGTCCGATCGGCGACCTGGTCGACGCGCTGAACGAGGTCGGCGCCCAGATCGAGTACACGGGAGAGCAGGGCTTTCCGCCGCTGCGCATCCGCCGCGGCCGCGTCAACCCGCAGCGCATCGCCGTGCGCGGCAATGTGTCGAGCCAGTTCCTGACCGCGCTCCTGATGGCGGCGCCACTGATGGCCAAGACCCATCCGGTGGCGATCGACGTCGTCGGCGAGCTGATCTCGAAGCCGTATATCGAGATCACCCTGAACCTGATGCGCCGCTTCGGCGTCGAGGTCGAGCAGAACGGCTGGGCCTCGTTCACCGTGCATCCCGGCCAGCGCTACCAGAGTCCCGGCACGATCCACGTCGAGGGCGACGCGTCGTCGGCATCCTATTTCCTGGCGGCCGGCGCGATCGCCGGCGGCCCGGTGCGGGTGGAGGGTGTGGGCGAACAGAGCATCCAGGGCGATGTGCGCTTCGCCGACGCGCTCGAGAGGATGGGCGCCATCGTCACCCGCGGCGACAACTGGATCGAAGCGCGCTCGAACGGCGTGCTGAAAGCCATCGACGCCGACTTCAATCACATTCCGGACGCGGCGATGACGATCGCGGTGGCGGCGCTGTATGCCGACGGCCCGAGCACCCTGCGCAATATCGCCAGCTGGCGCGTGAAGGAAACCGACCGCCTGGCCGCCATGGCCACCGAGCTGCGCAAGGTCGGCGCCGAGGTGGAGGAGGGGCCGGACTACATCCGCATCACCCCGCCGGAAGAGCTGAAGCCGGCCACGATCGACACCTACGACGACCACCGCATGGCGATGTGCTTCTCGCTCGCTTCGCTGGATGGCAAGGCGCGCCGCGGCAACGCGATGCGCATCAACGATCCGAAGTGCGTCGCCAAGACCTTCCCCGATTATTTCGAAGCGTTCGCGGGCATCGCGCGCGACGAGCTGTTCTAACCGATTGCCAGGATCCGCATGCCGAATTCGAACGTTCCAGTCATCACCATCGACGGCCCCACCGCATCCGGCAAGGGGACGGTCGCCAGCCGGGTCGCCGAGCGCCTCAGCTTCCACCTGCTCGATTCGGGCGCCCTGTACCGCCTGACGGCGCTGCAGGCGCTGCGGCGCGAGGTCGAGCTGCGCGACGAGCACGCGATCGCCAAGCTGGCCGAGCACCTGCCGGCGCGCTTCCAGGGAGAGCATATCTACCTGGCGCAAGAGGAAGTGACGCACGCGATCCGGGCCGAGGAGGTGGGCAATATGGCGTCGAAGATCGCGGCGCTGCCGACCGTGCGCCAGGCGCTGTTCGGGCTGCAACTGGGCTTTCGCCAGACGCCGGGCCTGGTGGCCGACGGGCGCGATATGGGGACCGTGATCTTCCCGACCGCCAAGCTGAAGGTGTTCTTGACCGCAAGTGTTGAGGCCCGTGCGCAACGCCGGTATAAGCAATTGATTGACAAAGGGTTTTCTGCTAATATGAACGACCTCCTGGCAGATTTGCAGGCAAGAGACGAGCGCGACACCAATCGCGCGGTCGCTCCCCTGGCCCCGGCAAGCGATGCGCATCTGCTGGACACGTCCGAAATGGGTGTGGATCAGGCAGTGGACCAGGTCTTGGCTTGGTACGCGCAAAAGTAATCAAGAAGAGTTTTTTAAAGACTTTGAATGGCGTTTCGATGCTTTCGGCGTAAGCTGTTGGCGTCAAAACGTCATTCCCGCGCAGGCGGGAATCACAGTTCGATGCATACCGTTGGCTCGAGTCATCGCCGTGGTAGGCAAGCAAACTTTGGTCCCCGCCTTCGCGGGGACGACGGTCTTTGGGCTGGTGGCGCCGTTCAGCGGTGTCGTCGGCGGAAGGCCGCCGTCCTTTGGTGTCTGCAACGCGCTTTTATGTTGCAGGCGTGTTTTAACCCTAACCCAGTTCAGTCCGCATATTGCCGGCCTGCTGGCTAACATGAAATAACACTCCTTTTATGTCTACTGCAACCCAAGATACCGGTATGGAAAGCTTCGCAGCCCTCTTCGAGGAATCGCTGTCGCGTCAAGACATGCGTTCGGGCGAAGTCATTTCGGCTGAAGTCGTGCGCCTGGATCACAACTTCGTGATCGTCAACGCCGGCCTGAAGTCGGAAGCGTTCATCCCAGTTGAAGAATTCAAGAACGACCAGGGCGAACTGGAAGTTCAGATCGGCGATTTCGTTTCCGTGGCTATCGAGTCGCTGGAAAACGGCTTCGGCGACACCATCCTGTCGCGCGACAAGGCCAAGCGCCTGGCATCGTGGCTGGCACTGGAAAAAGCGATGGAATCGGGCGAAATCGTCACCGGTACCGTCAACGGTAAAGTCAAAGGCGGCCTGACCGTCCTGACCAACGGCATCCGCGCCTTCCTGCCGGGTTCGCTGGTTGACACCCGTCCAGTCAAGGACACCACCCCATTCGAAGGCAAGACCCTCGAATTCAAGGTCATCAAGCTGGACCGCAAGCGTAACAACGTCGTGCTGTCGCGTCGCGCCGTCATCGAAGCATCGATGGGCGAAGAGCGCGCGAAGCTGATGGAAACCCTGAAAGAAGGCACCGTGGTTACCGGCGTCGTCAAGAACATCACCGACTACGGTGCGTTCGTCGACCTGGGCGGCATCGACGGCCTGCTGCACATCACCGACCTGGCATGGCGTCGCGTGCGTCACCCGTCGGAAGTTCTGTCGGTTGGCCAAGAGATCACCGCTAAGGTCCTCAAGTACGATCAAGAGAAGAACCGCGTTTCGCTGGGCGTCAAGCAACTGGGCGACGATCCATGGACCGGTCTGTCGCGTCGTTACCCACAAGGCACCCGCCTGTTCGGTAAAGTCACCAACCTGACCGACTACGGCGCGTTCGTCGAAGTGGAACAAGGCATCGAAGGCCTGGTCCACGTGTCGGAAATGGACTGGACCAACAAGAACGTGGCTCCAAACAAGGTTGTCCAGCTGGGCGACGAAGTGGAAGTCATGGTCCTGGAAATCGACGAAGAGCGTCGCCGTATCTCGCTGGGCATGAAGCAGTGCAAGGCGAACCCATGGGACGACTTCGGCATGACCCACAAGAAGGGCGACAAGGTCAAGGGTTCGATCAAGTCGATCACCGACTTCGGCGTCTTCATCGGCCTGCCAGGCAACATCGATGGCCTGGTCCACCTGTCGGACCTGTCGTGGACCGAAGCCGGCGAAGAAGCCGTGCGTCGCTTCAAGAAGGGTGACGAGCTGGAAGCCGTCGTCCTGGCAATCGACGTCGAGCGCGAGCGTGTTTCGCTGGGCGTGAAGCAGCTGGAAGGCGACCCGTTCAACACCTACTCGTCGCTGAACGACAAGGGTTCGCTGGTCACCGGCACCGTGAAATCGGTTGAGCCAAAAGGCGCCGTGATCTCGCTGAGCGATGAAGTCGAAGGCTACCTGCGCGCTTCGGAAATCTCGCGTGACCGCGTGGAAGACGCTGGCACCCACCTGAAAGTGGGCGACAAGGTCGAAGCCCTGGTCATCAACATCGATCGCAAGGCTCGCAGCATCCAGCTGTCGATCAAGGCGAAAGACAGCGCCGACACCCAGGAAGCGATGAGCAAACTGGCGAACGACAACAGCGCAGCTTCGGGCACCACTAGCCTGGGCGCACTGCTGAAGGCCAAGTTCGACAATAAGAACTAATCAGGAATTTCCTGAGGAGCTGCGATGACCAAATCCGAGCTGATCAACCGTCTGGCTGAGCGTTATTCCCAGCTGGTGGCGAAGGATGCGGAATTCGCTGTCAAGACCATCCTCGATGCGATGACCAACGCCCTGGCGACCGGGCAGCGCATCGAGATCCGTGGTTTCGGCAGCTTTTCGCTGAACAGCCGTCCCCCGCGCATCGGACGCAATCCGAAGTCCGGCGACAAGGTGATGGTGCCCGAAAAACGGGTGCCGCACTTCAAGCCGGGCAAGCAGTTGCGCGAGCGGGTGGATGCGATGGTCGGGCAACCGATCATCAACGATTGAGTCGCCCTGCAGTCCCGAAAAACGGCATCCGCGAGGATGCCGTTTTTTTTCGCCGGTCTGCGATTGGCTTCCAGCCCACGCCCGGTGTCATTTTGAAATATCATGGCGAATATGCGACACTTCGCCCTCACACCATTCTCCAGCGGAACCTGCTGATGAAATTCGTCTCGACCATCGTCGGAATCGTCCTGTTCATCCTCTTCTTTGGCTTCGCCCTGAAGAACACCCAGGAAGTCGACCTGCATTTCTTCCTGCAATATGAATTGCGCGGCCCGCTGGTGCTGATGCTGCTGGCCTTCTTCGTGGCCGGCGCCGCCCTCGGCATCCTGGCGCTGACCCCGACCGTGTTCCGCCAGCGCCGCGAGAAATGGCTGAACAAGATCACCATCCAGTCCCTGCAAAGCGCCGCCGGCACCGGCAACGCAGCGCCGACGCCGGACAGCGTGACCCCGCCTGCACCGCGGCCCTGAACAATAACAACACTAGAAATCCATGGAATTTGAACTCTGGATGCTGCTTGGCATCCCATTCTTTTTTGGCCTCGGCTGGCTTGCCGCCCGGGTCGACATCAACGAACTGGTCTCCGAATCGCGTACCTTGCCACGCGGTTACTTCAAGGGCCTCAACCACCTGCTGAACGACCAGCCCGACAAAGCCATCGATTCCTTCATCGAAATCGTCAAGCTCGACCCCGAATCGGCCGACATGCACTTTGCCCTCGGCAACCTGTTCCGCCGCCGCGGCGAAACCGAGCGCGCGATCCGGGTGCACCAGAACCTGCTGGCGCGGCCCGACCTGCCGGCGGAAGACAAGGCGCACGCCCAGTATGAGCTCGGCATCGATTACCTGAAGGCCGGCCTGCTGGACCGCGCCGAGGAAACCTTCAACCAGCTGGTCGACACCTCGTATGCGGTCAAGGCGCGCCGCTCGCTGCTCGAGATCTACCAGCGCGAGAAGGAATGGAAGCGCGCCATCGCCGCTGCCGAAGGCCTGCAGGATTCGGGCGCCGGATCGCGCCAGAAGGAAATCGCCCAGTTCTATTGCGAACTGGCCCAGGACGCGCTGGTGCACACGGCGCCGAGCGACGCCATGCAACTGCTGGACAAGGCGCTGGAAGCCGACCGCCACAGCGTGCGCGCCACCATCCTGCGCGGCGACGCGCTGCTGGCCCAGGGCGACGTCGAAGAGGCGCTCAAGACCTGGCGCCGCGTCGAGCAGCAGAGCGTGCCGCACGTGGCGCTGGTGGCTGCCCGCCTGATGGATGGCTACCGCAAGGTGGGCCGCCCGCAGGAAGGCGTCAACCTGCTCAAATCGTATCTGGCCGAGGCCTCGTCGATCGACCTGATCGAAGTCGTGTTCAAGGCCGTCATCGAGCTCGATGGCGTGCAGGCCGCCAAGGAACTGGTGGTCGAAGAGCTGCGCCGCAATCCGACCCTGCTGGGGCTGGATAAACTGCTGGAAGCGCGCCTGATGGATGCGCCGGCGAATATCTGGGAAGAGCTGTCGATGGTCAAGAACCTGGTGCAGCGCTATACCCAGAAGCTGGCGCGCTACCAGTGCAGCCACTGCGGCTTCAAGGCGCGCCAGTTCTACTGGCATTGCCCGGGGTGCAACCGCTGGGATTCCTACCCGCCGCGCCGCACCGAAGAACTGAACGTCATGAACTGAGCACGATGAACAAGCCGACTCCAAGCCGCCTGCTGGCGGCCGACGATTTCCGCCAGCAGGCGGCCCCGCAACTGTCTTCCGTGCGCCTGCTGGTGGTGGGCGACGTCATGCTCGACCGCTACTGGTTCGGCGACGTCTCGCGCATCTCGCCCGAGGCCCCGGTGCCGGTGGTGCGCATCGAGAAGCGCGAAGAGCGCCTGGGCGGCGCCGCCAACGTGGCGCGCAACGCCGCCGCGCTCGGCGCCCACACGGGCCTGCTGGGCGTGGCCGGCGCCGACGAGGCGGGCGACCAGATGGAACAATTGCTGCAGGATGGCGGCATCCACAGCTACCTGAAGCGCGACGAGGCGATCTCGACCATCATCAAGCTGCGCGTGATCGGCCGCCAGCAACAGATGGTGCGCATCGACTTCGAGGATGCGCCGACCGAGAACGTCCTGCGCGACAAGCTCACCCAATTCAAGGCGCTGCTGCCCGACTACGACGTGATCGTCCTGTCCGACTACAACAAGGGCGCCCTGGTCAACGTGGCCGAGATGATCGCGCTGGCGCGCGCCGCCGGCAAGATCGTACTGGTCGATCCGAAGGGCGACGATTTCACGCCGTACCGGGGCGCGAGCATCCTGACCCCGAACCGCTCCGAGCTGCAGCGCGTGGTGGGGGGCTGGAAGACCGAAGAGCAATTGCTCGAGAAGGCGCAGAAGCTGCGCGAAGAGCTCAGCCTGGACGCGCTGCTGCTGACCCGCTCCGAAGAAGGCATGAGCCTGTTCACGAAGGACGAGGTGCTGCACGTGCATGCCGATGCGCGCGAAGTGTTCGATGTCTCGGGCGCCGGCGACACCGTGATCGCCACGCTAGCCACCATGCTCGGCACCGGCGCGCCGCTGGCCGAGGCCCTGGTCACCGCCAACCGCGCCGGCGGCATCGTGGTCGGCAAGCTGGGCACCGCTACCGTGACGCGCGAGGAGTTGTTTCCCGCCTGACGCTTGATCGCGCTCAGTCCCCGGGCCCCAACAATAGCCGGGGTCATCCGTCTAAGTGAACACCGGCGGCGCCCCGCCGTCGGGAGCATTCACTTACGGAGAACATGCAATGATCAAGAATCTGATGCTGGCGGTCGCCGCGCTGGTCGCCTCGGCTGGGTTTGCTTTCGCCCAGGTCGACGTCAACAAGGCCGATGCCGTGGCGCTCGACGGCGTGAAGGGTGTGGGACCGAGCATGTCCAAGGCCATCCTGGACGAACGCGCCAAGGGCGAGTTCAAGGACTGGGCCGACCTGCAGGGACGGGTCAAGGGCCTGGGTGACAAGAAGGCGGCCAAGCTGTCCGAGGCCGGCCTGGTGGTCAACGGCAAGGGCAAGGAAGGCGCCGCGGCCAAGCCGGTCGCGAAGGACGCCAAGCCGAGCCAGACGGCCGACGCCAAGGCAGCCCTGTGATCGCCAGATGACATGTATTGACTGACATTCCCGCGGCTGCGTGGCAAGATGTGCAAGCTCATCTGTTACAGCTTGCACATCAATACCAGAAAGGTCATCATGCCTCACGCCCGTGTTTCCACCGCCTTGCTGGCGGCCCTGCTGGCCGCGTCCGCGACGGCTTCTGCCGCCACCCCGGCCCAGCCGAACATCACCGCCCAGCAAGCCCAAATCAACAAGATCCTGGGCGAAATTTCGCAGCAGCGTATCGAAAGCCATATCCGCAAGCTGGTCAGCTTCGGCACCCGCCACACGATGTCGGAAACCGAATCGAATACGCGCGGCATCGGCGCCGCGCGCCGCTGGATCAAGGCCGAGCTGGAGCGCTGCGGCGCCGGCACGCCGCTGCAGGTGGCCTTCGACAGCCATGTGGCGCCGGTCTCGGCGCGCATCTCGAAGCCGACCGAGATCGTCAACGTGGTCGCGACCCTGCCGGGCACGCAGGCGGCCTCGAAGGACCGCATGTACGTCGTGAGCGGCCACTACGACTCGCGCGCCTCGGACGTGATGGACTTCACCTCGGATGCGCCGGGCGCCAATGACGACGCCTCGGGCACCGCCGCCATCATGGAGCTGGCGTGCGTGATGGCCAAGCACAAGTTCGACGCCACGCTCGTGTTCATGGCCGTCGCGGCCGAGGAGCAGGGCCTGATCGGCGCCCGCCACTGGGCGACCCAGGCGCGCGAGAAGGGCTGGAACGTGGCCGGCATGTTCACCAACGACATCATCGGCAGCTCGCGCGGCGACGACGGCAAGGTCGACGACAAATCGGTGCGCCTGTTCGCCCAGAGCATCCCGGCGACCAAGGAAATGAGCGAGGCCGTGCGCCAGCTGGTGGCCACCGGCGGCGAGAACGATTCGATCTCGCGCCAGCTCGCGCGCCACACCAAGGAGCAGGGCGAGCGCTACGTGAAGGGCTTCAAGGTGTCCGTCATCCAGCGCCACGACCGCTACCTGCGCGGCGGTGACCACATGCCGTTCCTGGAGCAGGGCTATGCCGCGCTGCGCTTCACCGAGCCGGCCGAGAACTTCGACCACCAGCACCAGGACCTGCGCACCGAAAACGGCAAGGTGTATGGCGACACGCTCGACCACGTCGACTTCCGCTATGTGGCCAACGTGACCAGGGTGAATGGCGCCGCCATGGCGTCGCTGGCGCTGGCGCCATCCGCGCCACAGGAAGTGAAGCTGCGCACCGCCGGGCTGACCAACGATTCGACCCTGGTGTGGAAGGCCAATCTTGAACCCGACCTGGCCGGCTACCGCCTCGTGTGGCGCGACACCACCAGCGCGAACTGGGAAGGCTCGAAGTGGGTCGGCAACGTCACGGAAGCGACGGTCGACCTGTCGAAGGACAATGTGTTCTTCGGCGTGCAGGCGGTCGACAAGGACGGCAACGTCAGCCCGGCGACCTATCCGCTGCCGCTGCGCTGAACCGGCGTACGCCACGCTTCCTCGCCCTGTCGGAAGATGTCCGGCAGGGTATGTTGGAACCATGCGCAAACGCCGTATTGCTTCTCGGATTAAAATGGCGCTTTGGTTTCGCAAGGAATAGAGAAAGCAATGGCTTACAAGACCATCGAAGCCACGATCGGCAACACGCCGCTCGTGCAGCTGCAGCGCCTGCCCGGCGCCGACATCGCGGCCCGCAACAACATCATCCTGGGCAAGCTGGAAGGCAATAACCCGGCCGGCTCGGTGAAGGACCGCGCCGCCATGTCGATGCTGCGCGGCGCCGAGCTGCGCGGCCAGATCAAGCCGGGCGACACGCTGATCGAAGCCACCAGCGGCAATACCGGCATCGCGCTGGCGATGGCGGCCGCGATCCTCGGCTACAAGATGATCCTCCTGATGCCCGACAACCTGTCGGTCGAGCGCCGCCAGAGCATGGCCGCGTATGGCGCGCAAATCATTCTGACGCCGAAATCGGGCGGCATGGAATACGCGCGCGACATGGCCGAGCAGATGCAAAAGGATGGCCAGGGCATCATCCTCGACCAGTTCGCCAACTTCGACAATCCACGCGCGCACTACGAGAGCACCGGTCCCGAAATCTGGCGCGACACCGAAGGCCGCATCACGCACTTCGTCAGCGCCATGGGCACCACCGGCACCATCATGGGCGTGTCGCGCTACCTGAAGGAACAGAACGAGGCCATCCGCATCATCGGCGCCCAGCCCGAGGAAGGCTCGTCGATCCCGGGCATCCGCAAATGGCCCGAAGCCTACCTGCCGAAGATCTACGAGGCGGCGCGCGTCGACCAGGTCGAGAGCGTGAGCCAGGCGTCCGCCGAACAGATGGCGCGCCGGCTGGCCGCCGAAGAGGGCATCTTCTGCGGCATCTCCGCCGCCGGCGCCTGCGAAGTCGCGCTGCGCATCGCCCAGACGGTCGAAAACGCGACCATCGTGTTCGTGGTGTGCGACCGCGGCGACCGCTACCTGTCGACCGGCGTCTTCCCGGCCTGAACGGCGCCGCGCAATGAAAAAGGCCGCCTGGGTAACAGGCGGCCTTGTTGTATCAGTCGCTGGGACTGCATAGACCGTTCAGTTGGCATGTCGCCGACGATATCCGGTCGTCCGCCAATGCGGCGGCTCGTACGCCCGCGCGGGCGTACGCACTACTCATCCGGCGGCGCGCAAGGCGCCGCCCATCCCGTCAGGAGAGAAGCCCGGGCGCCAACTGCCGCGCCCGCGACGACTCAGTCCTTGGCTGCCGGGACCGCGCCTTCCTTCGGCTTGAACTGCTTGTCGCTGATGCGGAACTTCGCACGGCGGTCGCCCATCAGGTAGCGCAGGTCGCGGATCGACAGGTCGCTGACTTCGTGCATGCGGATCAGCAGCGAAGCGCCGACCGGCAGGCGATGGTGGCGGATCTTCGAGATCACCGGCGGCGCGACTTCGAGGGCGCGCGACAGTGCCGCGTCGTTTTTCAGGCGCAGGTTCTCGATCAGGGTGTCGAGCAGGCGGTTCGGGTTGTACTGAAGCAGTTCATCGCCTTCCGAATCGCTGTTCATATCAATGCCGACTTGGTTAGTCATGATTCAAATTCCTATCTGGGGTTGAAACGGAGTCGCTGGCGGCGTTCGATTCCGGAAGTTTAATTTCGTAATTTTCTATTCAATTGTACAACTATTTTTATTCCGATACTCATGAGCAAGTCGGAATCATTTTTCTCACCTCGGATTTTGTTGTCTCATTGCAACAATAGCCGCAATGCAATTCTCTCACAAAGTCACTGGGGAAATATATTGTTTTTTATTTAATGACCAGTGTACGGGCATCCAGCATTTGATGCCGCACGGTACGATATTTGCTGACGAAATGGAAAGAAACTGGGGGGTATGTTGCCATCAGTGCTATTTTTGTCACGGACACAACAATGTTGTCGGCGGATACCCCTGGGGGGTATGTAGGAGGATGCCTACGAACAACGGAAAAGGAAAGCGGGAAACCTGTTACAAAAGATTACAAAATTTCCCGCCTGGAAAGACTCAGCCAGGCCGTGCCGCCCGCACTGCACGCCCCAGGTCGACGACCGACATGGCATAGAAGTAACTGCGATTGTATTTGGTGATGGCATAGAAGTTATCGTTCGCCACCCAGTATTCCGTTGCCTCGGCGCCGTTTTGCAGGTCGATCAGGCCGTACAGGCGGTCGCCCGGCAGCGTCGTCCCCGTGCTCACGCCCGCTTCGCGCAGCTCTTCCGGGCGCAGGGTGGCTTCCAGGCCGCGCCCGAGCAAGCCCTCCCAGGCGCGTGCCGGCGAGACGTCGGCCGCGAACACGGTCGGGCCGCGGTGTTCGGCATTCCAGCCATGCTGGACCAGGAAATTGGCCACACTGCCGATCGCATCGGTGGCCGAACCGCGCAGGTCGACCCGGCCGTCGCTGTCGAAGTCGACGCCGTACTTGAGAATATTGCTCGGCATGAACTGCGGCATCCCGACCGCGCCGGCGAACGAGCCCAGCAGCGAGAACGGATCGTAGCCGCGCTCGCGCGCCAGCACCAGGGTATTGGCCAGCTCTTCGCGGAAGAAGGCCTTGCGCGCGGCCTGGTTCGGCGCTTCCGGATAGGCGAAGGCGAGCGTGGTCAGGCTGTCCAGCACGCGGAACTTGCCGGTATCGCGGCCATAGATGGTCTCGATGCCGATGATGCCGACGATGATCTCGGCCGGCACGCCATAGGCCGCCTCGGCGCGCGCCAGCGCATCGGCATTCTCGTTCCAGAAGCGCACGCCGGCGCGGATGCGGATCGGCTCGATGAAGCGCGCGCTATAGGCTTGCCAGTTCTTCGGCTTGCCCGGCGGCGCCGGCTTGACCAGCTGCACGGCGCGGTCGATGAAACGGACCTGGCCGAACAGGGTATGCAGCGCCTCGCGCTCGAAGCCGTGCTGCGTGACCATCTCTTCGATGAACTCGCGCACCGGCAGCCATTCGACGAAGTTCACGTGTTCCGGGTCCTGGTCGGCCGCCAGCGTCATGGCGGCCTGGGTCGAGGTGGTCTGGGGAGCGGCGAGGGCATCGCCATGCGCGCCGGCGGCAAGCGCGAGCGCGGAAAACAGGATTGCGATCGATTTCATCTGACTTGCGACAATAAGCTTTTCAAGGTGGCGGTAAGCCGGGGATCGGTTGTCGGGGGCGCGTAGCGCCAGGCGCTGTAACGACGCAGGAATTCCTGCGCCGCCGCGCGCGTTTGAGGCGCCAGCTCGCTGGCGCCGGCGACCCGCGCCGCGTAGGCGCTCGGTCCTTCGTCCTGCGCGCGCGCCAGGCCCAGTTGGCCGAGACGCTTGCACAGGGTCGAGTATAGAGCATCGACCGGGTGGATTTCCCGGCGGCGGCGCAAAAAGACCAGCAGGGCGAGGCCCAGGGCAACAGACGTTAACAGAGCGATAAAAGGCCAGCCGGACAGTTTGCGCCGCAAGTCGCGCACGACGTCGCGCTGGCGCTCCGGCGTATAGTTGAGCACCCACTGGTTCCAGCCGTTGTTGACGGCGCCGACGGCGTTGCGCAGCTGGGCCAGCCAGGCGTTGGCGCCGCCCTGGAACGGATTCATGCCGCGCAGCGCCTCGATGCCGAACGGCGCCGGGCGCGGCACCGAGGCGTCCAGGCCGCGCCGCACGCGCTCGGGCGCCACCGCCGCGGTCGGGTCGACCCGCTGCCAGCCGATGCCCGCGATCCAGACTTCGGCCCAGGCGTGGGCATCGGACTGGCGCACGGTCATGAAGCCGTCGAGGGGATTGATCTCGCCGCCCTGGTAGCCGGTCACCACGCGCGCCGGCACGCCGGCCGCGCGCAGCAGGAACACGAAGGCGCCCGAATAGTGTTCGCAAAAGCCCGAGCGGGTGCCGTACAGGAATTCGTCGACCGTGTGCCGGCCCAGCAGCGGCGGCGCCAGCGTGTATTCGAAAGGCTGCTCGCGGAACTGCGCCAGCACGGCCTCGACCCGCTGCGCCGGATCGGGCAGCCGGCGCAGCGCGCGCCCGGCGGCCAGCGCGCGCGGGTTGAAGCCATACGGCAGCAGCAGCCAGCGGCGGGCGTCGTCCAGGGCCGGCCCGCCCTGGAAGGCGAACTGCAGGTGCGAGCTGGCGCGATAGCGCACCCGGCTGGAGAGCGCCTCGTTCGCGGTCAGCTCGAACTGCGGCGAGAGGCGCAGTTCGTGGCCCGCCACCTGCGGCAGCTCGCCCGGCATCTCCAGCGTAAACACCCAGCGCGACTGCGAGGGTTCCAGCGTGACCTCGTAGTCGACCGGGTCGCCATGCACCGCCAGGTGCAGGTCGCGGCCGGAGGCCTGGCTGGCGCCGCGCGACCAGGTCAGGCCGTCGAAGAAGTCGAGCACCGGGCCGCGCCAGTAGAGCTGGGTCTGCACCGGGGGCGGCGTCAGGAAGCGCACGCGGAAGGCCGGCTCCTCGGACAAGGCCAGGTTCGACATCTGGCCCGGCGCCATCGTATCGGACAGGCCCGAGCGCGAACCGCCGCCTGAATCGCCCGGCATGGTCCACAGCGGGCCGTGGATGCGCGGGAAGACCACGAACAGCACGATCGCGATCGGCAGGGCGAAGGCCAGCATGCGGCCGGCCATCGCCAGGCGGGTGCGCAGCGGCGGCACCCTGCCTGCGAACTGGAACGAAAGTTGAGTCGCGAGCAATAGCAGCACCGAGGCGATCGTCAACAGGGCGGTGCCGATCCCCTGGGAATAGAAGAAGTTGGTCAGCACCAGGAAGAAGCACAGGAAGATCACGACGAACAGGTCGCGCCGCGCATGCATCTCGAGCATCTTGAAGGCGACCAGCAGCACCAGCATCGCCACCCCGGCATCCTTGCCGAGCAGGGTCTCGTAGCTGAACTGCACGCCGGCTATCGCGGCCACCGCCACCGGCAGCAGCACCAGGGCCGGCGGCATGCGCTTGCCGCGCAGGGTGATCGCGGCGCGCCAGGCCAGGGTGGCGCCGCACAGCAGCGAGACCCACAGCGGCAGGTGCAGGGTATGCGGCGCCAGCACCAGCACCGCGCTGCCCAGCAGCAGCAGGGTGTCGGCCTTGTCGCGGGTGAGCGGCGTGGCCAGGAGTTTCATGCCGCTTCCCCCATGTCGTTCTCCAGCCCATGCAGCGCCAGCGCGCGGAGGCAGGCCGCCTGGTGGGCCGCGCCCAGGGCGGCGGGCAAGCGCAGCGCGCCGAGGCGGAAGGCATAGGGCAGGGCGCGGCTTTCCGCCTCCAGCACCCAGCGCGTCAGGCGCGACAGGCGCAGCTCGAGGTCGAGCGTGGCGGGCAGGGCATCGAAGTCGAGCACCAGCTGGTCGCCTCCGCCGCCCTCGAAATGCTTCGACACCAGGGCGCCGCCGATGCTGGGGTCGAGCCGGGCGATCTGGCGCCAGGCCAGCTGGCGCGGCGAATCGCCGGCCTGGTAGTTGCGCACGCCGGCGAAGTCGTCGTGGCCGGCGGCGCGCAGGCTGGCCCCGCTGCCCCCGCCCAGCGGCAGGCTCGGCGCGCCTTCCTCGGGGCGCGGATAGACCAGGGCGCGCGCGGCCGGGCGCCAGTAGCTCCAGGCGGTGAACAGGCCGAGCGGAAAGCGCGTCGACAGCTTGACCCGGGCCGGCGCCAGCCAGCCGCGCTGCAGGGTCGGCGCCGACAAGGTCAGGATCGCGTGGTTGCCGGGCGCGATGTCTGCCACGTGGCGCATATCGTCGACATTGGCGACGTCGGCGAAATCGGCCCGGATGGCGTAGCGCGCCAGCCGCGTGCGGTTGAACACCTGCAGTTCGAACTGGACTTCCTGGCCGGCGAACACGGGCGCGACCCGGCCCTGCTGTAGGGCCAGGTGCGCCAGGTTGCGGTAGGTGGCGACCATGTCGACCAGCGCGCATGACAGCGCAAGAAAGGTCAGGCCGAAGCCCAGGCCGAGCGCATAATTGACCGAGCCGATCAACAGCACCGCCAGCAGCAGGGCAAAGCCCAGGCCGGCCCGGCTCGGCAGGATGAACACGCGGCGCTGCCTGAGCACCACCTCTCCGGCGTCGAGCGTGCCGGCGCGCGGCAGCCAGGCGCCGGTCGCGCGGCGCAGCCGCCCGCGCAGCCCCCAGACCTTCTGCGCCGTCTGCCCCATCAGACCGGCACCGCCTTCTGCAGCTGCAGCACCAGGTCGCGGCTGGCCAGCGCGGTGCCGTGGGCGGCGCGCAGGGGCCGCAGGCGGTGCGCGCAGACCGGCACCAGCACGGCCTGGATGTCTTCCGGGATCACGTGGTCGCGCCCTTCCAGCGCGGCCCAGGCGCGGCCGGCCTGCAGCAGGGCGATCGCGGCGCGCGGCGACAGGCCTTCGGCGAACAGGCCGTTCTGGCGCGACGCCTGGGCCAGCGCCTGCACATAGGTGACCAGGTTGCCTGACGCGTGGATCTCGCGCAGCTGGCGCTGGGCCTGGGCCAGTTCCTCGGGCAGCATGGCCGGCTGGAGGGTCTTGAGCATGCTGCGCCGGTCTTCGCCCATCAGGAGCGCGCGCTCGGCGGCGGCGTCCGGATAACCCAGGCTCAGGCACATCAGGAAGCGGTCGAGCTGCGATTCGGGCAGCGGGAACACGCCGACCTGGTTGGCCGGGTTCTGGGTCGCGATCACGAAGAACGGCTCGGGCAGCGGCCGCGTGACGCCGTCGGCCGACACCTGGCGTTCTTCCATCGCCTCGAGCAGGCCCGACTGGGTCTTGGGCGTGGCGCGGTTGATCTCGTCGGCCAGCAGCACCTGGGTGAAGATGGGTCCGGGATGGAACACGAACTCGTTCTTGTCGCGCTCGTAGACCGAGATGCCGGCCACGTCCGCCGGCAGCAGGTCGCTGGTGAACTGGACCCGGTTGAAGCGCAGGCCGAGCGAGATCGCCAGCGCATGCGCCAGCGTGGTCTTGCCCACGCCCGGCAGGTCGTCCAGCAGCAGGTGGCCGCCGGCCAGCAGGCAGGTCAGGGCCAGGCGCACCTGCTGGTCCTTGCCGACCACGACTTCGTTGACCTGGCGTGCGACGGCGTGCAATTTGTTGAACATGGATTTTCCGTGAATTGATCGATGCGTCGTTCGGCGTGCGCTTGCCATGGCAGCGGACGAGCGGGGCCGCGGCCTGCCGTGGTAGATTAGCGCCATTGGCAAGCTTCATGCCCTGGCCACTGCCAGCCGTTCCAGAAGATTCTATGCGAGAACGGCGGCGCAGGGTGTGAATGGATGAGCATAGTCGGAGACGAGAGCACCATGAGCACAGCGATTTACAGCCACCCGGACTGCCTGCGGCACGAAATGGGCAGCTGGCACCCCGAATCCCCGGCCCGCCTGCAGGCGATCGACGACCAGCTGATCCTGGCCCGGCTGGACGGGCTGATCGAGCAGCGCAGCGCGCCGCTGGCCGAGGTCGAGCAGGTCTTGCGCAACCATACGCAAGGGGCGCTGGCGCTGGTGCGCGACCACGTGCCGGCCACGCCTGGCGACTATTACCCGCTCGACGGCGACACCTCGCTCTGTCATTACAGCTACCAGGCGGCGCTGCGCGCGGCCGGCGCCGCGGTGGCCGCCACCGACGACGTCATCAAGGGCAGCGTCTCCAACGCCTTCTGCTCGGTGCGCCCGCCCGGCCACCATGCCACGCCGACCGAACCGATGGGGTTCTGCTTCTTCAACAACGTCGCGATCGCGGCGCGCCATGCGCTCGAGGCCCACGGACTCGAGCGGGTCGCCATCGTCGATTTCGACGTCCACCACGGCAACGGCACCGCCGACGCCTTCCGCGACGATCCGCGCGTGCTGATGGCCAGCTTCTTCCAGCATCCGTTCTATCCCTACAGCGAGGTCGAACCGGTCACGGCCAACCGCGTCAACCTGCCGGTGCCCGAGCGCAGCGACGGCGAGGCGGTGCGCGCCCTGGTGCGCGAACACTGGCTGCCGGCCCTGCACGCCTTCAAGCCGCAGATGATCTTCATCTCGGCCGGCTTCGACGGCCACCGCGACGACGACATGGGCGGCATGGGCCTGGTGGAGGCCGACTATGCCTGGATCACGCGCCAGATCATGGCGGTGGCGAAAGAGCACGCCGGCGGGCGCGTGGTGAGCTGCCTGGAGGGCGGCTACGACCTGTCGGCGCTGGGCCGCAGCGTGGTGGCGCACCTGAAGGTGATGGCCGACCTCGAGTAGGCAACGGCGCCGGTCGCGGAACTCAGCGGCTCCTCGCGCGCACTAACGCATGACCGGCCTTTGTCCGGCTTGCGTAGAGGAGACGAAGATGAACAAGAAACACACCCTGTGTGCGCTCTGCTTGCTATCAGCCGCCGGCATCGCTGAGGCTGCCAACTACACCCTCTGGATCAACGGCCGCAACAGCGGTGGCAGTCCCGGCAACTACGCCGATTTCCGCTACTGGGGGCCGGATACCACGCCCGCCGGCGTCAACAAGAAGGCCGTCAACTGGGACGGCTACAGCAGCATCTCGTCGCAGAGCCTGCGCGTGCGCGACGCGCTCGACTGCTTCTGCACCGGCCAGAACTGGTGCTATATCGCGGCCTACAGCGCGGGCGAGCTGCTGCTGGGGTACACGCTGGCCAACTTCGGCGGCACCACGCGCGCGGTCAAGAACGCCACGGCCAATGCGGCCGGCGTCTGCGGCGACGCGGGCGGCGTGCAGGGCGGCTGGAACATCAAGTGGGTCAGGACGGCCTCGGGCGCCGCGGGCGGCTCCGAACTGGCCAATGCCGGCGCCTGGACCACCTCCGAGCCGCTGGTGCAAGACCTGCGCACCGGCACCGCGCGCGCCATGTACAACCACAACGACACCCGCAATATCTGGTTCTACCGCTACGCCGGCGCGCGCGGCACCTTGTACTCCTTCCTGCTGCCGGGCCAGGATGACGAGGTGGTGGCCTATCACAGCAGCGGCGGCGCGGCCGGCAACTCCGGCCGTTCGCTCTGCAATCCGGGCGACTGGTTCTGCGACGACCTGCGCTATGGCACCGAACCGAACCAGGGCGGCAGCGTCAAGTGGAGCTGGCACTCGGTCGCCTTCCGCGACGACGGCGAAGACTTCGACCACTACGCCGACGGCAACTGGGAGGGCATCATCGGGGTCGTGCGCCAGGCGATGGTCGACACCGCCAACTAGGGGCACAGGATGGCTTGGCGTCGGCGTTGGCGCTGGCCGGCCGCGGCGGGCGTGGGGGGCTGCATCGGCCTGGGGCTGATCGTCCTGGCGGACAAGGGCGAGGCGGTGCCCGACGCGGCGCCGGCGCCGCAGTCCGCGCCTCCCATTGCCGAGGCGCGGCCCGTCGCGCCTCGGCGTGAAGACCGCGCCGCGCGCCGGCGCCAGCTGGTCGAACAGGTGCGCCTGACCGATCACACCTATTGCAGCTACCTGGCGCATTCGCGCTATCCGCACGATTCGCGGCCGGCCGGCCACCATTCCGACCAGCTGTACCCGAACCAGCCGCTGCTCGAGACCAACCCGATGCGGGCCGAGGGCGGCGACAGCCATCCCGAGGTCCAGCTGCAGACCGCGCAGTCGCGGGTCTACCTGGCGGCCGGCGAAGAGGCCCGCTTCTCGCTGCGCGCGGTGGATGGGGGCGGCCAGCCGCTGCCGCTGGTCGTCACGCGCGCGCTGGCCCAGGGCATGACCTATGGGCCGAGCCGCCCGGCGCCGCAGGTCGCCGTGCCGTTCGCTGAACAAGGCGGCGCCTGGCAGGGGACACTCGCGCCGGCGCAAACGGCGCTGGCGGGTTTTCACGGCACCATCCGGCTCGAGGTGCGCTACCAGGCCGGCGGCCGCGAAGGTTTCGTCCTGTTCGACGTCATTTACTCGCCGCAGTCGCCGGCCACCTGGAGCGGGGCGCCGCGCGAGGCGGTCGACGGCGGCGCGCTGCAGTTCGCGCTGCCGCTGGAGGTGCGCCTGCCCGGACGCTACGTGGTCACGGGCCGCGTCGACGATGCGGACGGCCGCCCGTTCGCGCTGGCCACCTTCAACGAGGTGCTGGGGCAGGGCGCGCAGCAGGTGCGGCTCAGGGTGCACGGCAAGCTGCTGCACGACGGCGCGCCGCGCCTGCCGCTGCTGCTGCGCGACGTCGAGGGCTATCTGCTGCGCGAAAATGTCGATCCCGACCGCCTGCTGTTGCCGCGCCTGGAGGGCAAGGTGTTTGCCAGCCGCACCCGTTCGCTGGCCGGCGTGCCGGATGCCGAGTGGCAGAGCGAGGAACGCAGCCGCTACCTGGCCGAGTACGCGAAAGACCGCGCCGCGGCGCGGACGCGGCTGGCGCGCTTCGATCCGCAGGCGCCGCTGCCGCCGGCCGACTGCGGGAAGGCTCAGTAGGGAAGCAGGGGCAATTGCTCGACCATCGCCGACACCGCGATGGCGCAGCACAGCATCAGCACGCCATACCAGCGCGCCAGCGACCGTTTCAGTTTTTCCCGTACGCGCATTCCCATCTCCGTCTTGTGCAGGCAAGAGAGCAGTGTGCGCGCGGAATATGTCATCAGTGTTGCAATAGCTCAACGGTGTGCGCGATGGAAAGAGGCCTTGTGGCTGCGCCGCTACGTTTGTGTCGACGCTCAGCGTAAAATAGCGCCTTGGACGAAAGATTAAGAGAGCAATAGTATGTCGATTCAATGGTTCCCTGGCCACATGAACGCGGCCAAGCGGGAAGCGGCCGAGCAGATGGAAAACATCGATCTGGTGATCGAGGTCCTCGATGCGCGCCTGCCCGAGGCGAGCTGCAACCCGCTGGTGGAAGAGCTGCGCAAGTTCCGCCAGCGCCCTTGCCTGAAGGTCTTGAACAAGATCGACCTGGCCGACCCGAACGCGACCGCCGCCTGGAAAGCCTATTACGACGCCCAGGACGGCGTGACCGCCTATCCGATGACGACCAAGAAGCCGGCCGACGTCGCCCGCATTCCGGACCTGGCCCTGTCGCTGGCGCCGCATCGCGGCGTGCCGACCAAGCCGCTGCGGATCATGATCATGGGCATCCCAAATGTAGGAAAATCAACACTGATGAACGCGCTTTTAAAGAAGCGCGTGGCCAAGGTGGGCGACGAGCCGGCCGTGACCAAGACCCAGCAGCGCCTGTACCTGAACAAGAACGTGGTGCTGGTCGACACTCCGGGCATGCTGTGGCCGAAGATCGCCATGGCCAGCGACGGCCTGATGCTGGCCGCCAGCCACGCGATCGGCACCAATGCGCTGGTCGAGGAAGAAGTGGCCGAATACCTGGGCGAGCTGCTGCTGCAGCGCTATCCGCAGCTCTTGAGCGCGCGCTACGGTTTCAAGACCGAAGGGATGGACGGCGTGGCTGTGATCGAGGGCGTGGCCCAGCGCCGGGGTTTTCGCGTGCGCGGCGGCGATTTCGATTACGAAAAGGCGGCGCACACGCTGCTGCAGGATTACCGCCAGGGCGCGCTCGGCCGCATCAGCCTCGAGACGCCGGAATCGCGCGCGGCCAGCCTGGCGCAGCACGAGGCCGAGATGGCCGAAAAAGCACGTATCGCGGCCGAGAAGGCAGCCGCCAAGGCCGAAGAAGCGGCGCGCGGCAAGCGCGGGACGTGATCACGCCGCTGGCGTCGCCCCGAACCTGAAACTCGACACCGCCAGATTCCCCATGAACGCGTCTTCATGATAGACGCAGGCGGCCGCCTCCTGTTCGGCCGCCCCCAATGCCACCATCAGTGGAATCAGGTGCTCCTCGCGCGGATGCGCCGCCCGCGCCATCGGCGCCGCATCCCAGCGCAGCAAGGCCTGCTCACGTTGCGCCGGATCGAGTTCGAGCAGCGCGTGCTGCAGCCAGCCGTCGAAAGCGCGTGACGCCTCCCGCCCGTTCGGCCCGAACTGGCGCAGGTTATGGTACGACAACCCGCTGCCGATGATCAGGATGCCCTCGTCGCGGAGCAGCGCCAGCGCACGGCCCGCCGCCAGGTGGGTGGCCGGATCCAGGTCGCGCCGGATCGACAGCTGCACCACCGGCATGCGCGCTTCCGGATAGACCGGGTACAGCATCGAGAACGTGCCATGATCGAAACCGCGTTCGGCGTCCAGCGCGGCCGGGTGGCCCGCGGCCTCGAGCAGGTCGGCCACGCGCCGCGCCAGCGCCGGCTCGCCGGGGGCCGGGTACTTGACCTGGTAGGTATGCGGCGGAAAGCCGCCGTAGTCGTAGATCATGCCGGGCGCCGTGCCGGACGACACCATGAACTGCGGCGTCTCCCAGTGGGCAGTCACGACCAGCACCGCACGCACCGCGTCGCCGGCCTCGGTCCGTAGCGCGGCAAGCGAAGCGGCCAGCTGGTCGTAGGCAGTGCCGTACTGCTCGCGCATCCAAGGCCACGGGCCGCCGCCGTGCGAGACGAAATAGGTGGGTAGACGTGCCATCGAGCGCTCCTGCTGTTGGATTGAAGCGACCATGTTAGCCCAAGCGACGGCGGCTTGCCGGCGGCCGGGCAGCCAGCACCTTGTCAAGGTATAATCGCCCCGTTTTGGTGCTCTCGCGCACGTCCAGGTGCGCGAAGTTAAACGGGAAACACGACATGGCCGCGCCACGCGCCGCCATGGAGGTGTGCTGCCCCCGCAACGGTCAACAAGCGCCGCGCTTCTCATCAAGAGCGTGGCGGACGGTCTCGACAACCACTGCGCCGCTGTACATTCTTTTCTGCGCAGGAAGGTGAGGCCGTCATGCTTGCCAGCCCGGATACCGGCCAAAGCAGGTGGAAGCGCCAGGCGCTTCCGTTGACTCCGGGCTGCGGGGAAGCAGGCCGGTGCCTTTTATCGAGAACACATTCATCATGATTTTTGCAGTTGCACCGCGCCGCGCGCCACTCGCACTGGCTTGCGCCTTCGCCATGTTCGCCCCTCACGCCATCGCCCAGGACAGCGCGCAGTCCTCCTTGCCATCGGTCCTCATCACCGGCCCGCGCTTCCCGGCCCAGGCCACGCCGATCGGCGCCACCGTCATCACCGCGGAGCAGATCCGCAGCGCCGGCGCCCTTGATGTCAATGCGGCGATCCGCAAGATCGGCGGCGTGTTCGGCCGCCAGAGCCTGGACGGCTCGCCCGACTTCGGCCTCGACCTGCGGGGCTTCGGCACCAACAGCGCCCAGAACACGGTGGTGCTGGTCGACGGCGTGCGCCTGAACGAGAACGAACTGGCGCACACGGTGCTGTCGACCATTCCCGTGGACACGGTCGAGCGCATCGAGATCACGCGCGGCGGCAGCAGCGTGCTGTACGGCGACGGCGCCACCGGCGGCGTGATCAACATCGTTACCCGCCGCGGCGCCGGCGCGGGAACGCACGGCTCGTTGTTCGCCGAAGCCGGCCGCTTCGACCACCGCGACCTGCGCGCCTCGATCACGCACGGCGCCGGCCCGTGGTCGTTCGACGCCGCAGTAAGCGACCGCAGCACGGATAACTACCGCGACAACAACAAGTACGAGCAGACCAGCTTCAGTGGCGGCGTGGGGTATGCCTACGCGCCGAACGGCCGCGCCGGCCTGCGTTTCGAGAGTTCGCGCGCCGATTCGCGCCTGCCGGGTTCGCTGAGCGAAGAGCAGTTCCTGACCATCCCGACCCAGAGCAACACGCCGAAGAATTACGGCTCGCTCGATACCGACCGCGTGACCGCGTTCGTCGAGCACCGTGTCGGCGCCTTCGAGCTGGCGGCCGATCTGTCGCACCGCGAGCGCGAGGTTTCGTCCACCTACGACTTCGGCGCGCCGTCGACGTCGATCTACGAGGCCGAGCAGACCCAGTTCTCGCCGCGCCTGCGCCACACCCTCGACCTCGGCGACAAGCGCAACGAATTCGTCACCGGCATCGACCTGATCCGCTGGGAGCGCGAGGTTACCTCCAATTTCTCGGCCGGCGACGCGCGCCAGGACTCGAAAGCCTTCTACCTGCGCGACGAACTGCGTTGGAATGCCCCGCACAACGCCCGCCTGGCGGTGGGTGGCCGTCACGAACGCTTCGAGAAGGACTACAGCGACCCGCTGGCCTTCCCGCCGGTCGTGAACGAGCAGCGCAAGCAGTCGCTCAACGCCTGGACCGTGGAAGGCAGCATCGACGTGATGCCGCTCGTGACCGTGTTCGCCAAGGCCGGCCGCAGCTACCGCATCGCCAATATCGACGAAAACAGCTACCGTTCGACCCTGGACGTGCTGGAGCCGCAAACCTCGCGCGACCTGGAACTGGGCGTCAGCGCCGGCCTCGATGCGCGCAAGGTGACCGCGCGCGTGTTCCGCCACCGCCTGACGAACGAGATCTTCTACGACCCGACCATCGGCTATGGCGCCAACACCAACCTCGATCCGACCCGCCGCCAGGGCGTGGAGCTGGAAGGGCAAGCCGTCTTCGCCGACGCCTGGCGCCTGCTTGGCTCGTGGCAGTACGTGCAGGCCGAGTTCCGCGACGGCCCGAACGCCGGCCGCGAGATGGTGCTGGTGCCGAAACACGTGGTCACCGCGCGCCTGGCGTGGACGCCGGGCATTGGTCAGACCGCCGACATCGGCGCCCAGTGGGTCGACAGCCAGCGCTATGGCGACGACTTCACCAACAGCTGCAGCACCCGCATGCCGTCGTTCACCACGATCGACGCCCGCTATGCGCGCCGCTTCGGCCCGTGGGAAGTGGCGCTGTCGGGCCTGAACCTGGCCGACCGCCAGTACTACAGCCAGGCCTACAACTGCCGCGCCGGCATCTATCCAAGCGACGGGCGCCAGCTCAAGTTGTCGCTGCGCTTCGACTTCTGATGCCATGAAGTCCGCGCTGGCGGCCGTGCTGGCCGCAACCTCGGTCAATGTGTTCGCGGCGATCACGGTCGTCGACGACGTCGGGCGCACGGTCACGCTGGCGCGGCCGGCGCAGCGGGTGATCTCGATGGCGCCGCACGTCACCGAGCTGCTGTTCGCGGCCGGCGGCGGGGCGCGCATGGTCGGCGCAGTGGACTACAGCGACTATCCCGAGGCGGCGAAAAAGCTGCCCCAGGTCGGCAGCTTCAACAAGATCGATGTCGAGCGCGTGCTGGCGCTGAAGCCCGACCTGCTGGTGGTCTGGCAGAGCGGCAACCCGACGCGCCAGGTCGAGCAGCTGGCGCGGCTGGGCATCCCCGTCTATTACAGCGAGCCGAGCCGGCTGGAGCAGGTCGGCGACAGCCTGCTGCGCCTGGGCCGGCTGCTCGGCACCGAGCCCGTGGCCCGGCGGGCGGCGCACGACTACGGGGCGCGCATCGCGGCGCTCAGGACGCGCTACGCCGGGCGGCCGCAGGTCGGCGTGTTCTACCAGGTCTGGGACCGCCCGCTGTACACCCTCAACGACGACCATGTCGCCAGCGACATCCTGCGCCTGTGCGGCGGCCGCAACCTGTTCGGGGCCCTGAAGACGATCGCGCCCGAGGTCGGCATCGAGGCGGTGATCGAAGCCGATCCCGAAGTGATCCTGGTCGGCAAGCGCGACGATCCCAAGGACCCCGGCTGGAAGATCTGGCAACCGTACAAGGGCATGACGGCGGTAAGACGCGGCAACCTGTTCGAGATCGATGGCGACCTGACCAGCCGGGCGGGGCCGCGCACGGCCGACGGCGCCGCCCGCATCTGCGCGCTGCTCGAGGACGCGCGCGGGCGCCGGCCTTGACGACTTGACTATTCGCGTTGCCGGCGTAGATTGAAAGTCACCACGCCCCTGTTTCAGCCGTAAGCAAATGCAAAAAAAATGCGCTCCCGGGACAGGGGACAGACAAAAAGTGGTAATCTCGCGGTCGTTCGTTCATTCTTTTGGAAGGATTTTATGCGCACCCTGCGTTTCGCCCTCGTTGCCGCTGCCCTGGTCGCCGGTTTCGCCAATGCTTCGCCAACCGATCCGCGCGTCGGCGCCGAATACACCGTGCTCGCGACCCCGCAGCCGACCCAGACCGTGGGCAAGAAGGTCGAAGTGGTCGAGTTCTTCGCCTATCACTGCGGCGCCTGCAATGCGTTCGAGCCGACCCTGGTGAACTGGGTCAAGAAGCAGGGTGACAATATCGTGATGCGCCGCATCCCGCTGCCGTTCCAGGGCGCCAGCGATCCGGAAGCCCGCCTGTTCCTGACGCTCGACGCCATGGGCAAACTGGAGCAGTACCATCACCGCGTGTTCCGCGCCGTGCACGTCGAGCGCAAGCGCCTGATGAAGGACGACGACATCATCGCCTGGGCGACCGCGAACGGCCTGGACAAGGCGAAATTCATGGAAGCGTGGAACTCGTTCGGCGTGCAGACCAAGCTCAAGCGCCTGCCGCAGATCGCCGAAGCGTATAAAGCCAGCAGCACCCCGACCGTCGTCATCGACGGCAAATACGTCGTGTCGCCGGCAACGGTGGCGCAATCCAACAAGATCCAGGACATGGGCCAGCTGATGACGGCGACCGGCCAGGTCCTCGACGCACTGGTGGCGAAGGCAGCCAAGGAAAAATGACCGATAAAGTCGAAGGCGAGATCCTCAAGATTTACGAAGGGTCCCGGCCCAAAGAGGAAAACTTGTTCGAGACCAGTAACGTGAATCACGTCGCGTGGACGCTTGCGCTGATCTTCGTCCTGACCACCGTCTGGTTCGGCATCGCGCTCGTCCATGCCGAAAACCAGCGCCACGCGATGGCGTCGAACCTCTGTCCCGATCAAGTGTTCAAGGAGGGGTTCGACCAGAAGTGCCTGCTGACCGTGCGTTCGCGCGATCACTGGTGGGAGCATCTCTGGTACGGCGTGACCCATGTGCGTTCCCATCCCGAGCACGATGGTCGCATCGATACCAGGAAGTAATACTATACGGTAAGACAACACGGCGTCCCCTGCGGACGCCGTTTTTCTGTCTGGATGCGGGTCAGGTGCTTTCCAGGTGCGGACGGGGACTGCGGGCGCTCCAGCGCCGCAGGGCCACCGAGGCCCAGGCAGTCAACAGGCCGCCAACGATCAGCACCAGCCGGGTATCGATCAGCGTGAGCACGGCGCCGATCAGCGCCATCAGGATATTCGCCAGGCAAAAGATCGTGGACAGCAGAGCCATGACCGAACCCTGGCCGTGCAGCGCGAACTCGTCGGCCGACCAGGTCTGCAGGGCGGTGTTGTAGAAGGCGTGCGGTGCGCCGAACAGGACGATGCCGGCGATGCCGACCCACAGGTTGCCGAAGCCCACGCACAGCACCGCGGCGGCGGCCATGCTCGCATACCAGCCGGCGCGCAGGCGGCCCTCGACCCGGCTGGCATGGCCGGCGAACAGCGCGGCCGTGGTCATCAGCGCGCACATGCCCATGTTGACGACGGCGATCTGGCGCGCATCGTAGCCGCCCACGTCCACCAGCCACAGCGGAAAGAATTCATATAGCGCGGCGACGCCGCAGCAATACGCCAGGTGCACCGTGAACAGGGTGCGCAGCGGCGCATGGCGCAGCAGGGTCAGCGCATGGCGGTCGCGCGCCACCGCCCACCAGCGGTGCGCATGCGGCGGCGCCGGCGTGGACGGGATCGACACCAGCACGCCCAGCGTCCCCAGCAGCAGGGCGCCGGCGGCGATGTAGAACGGCAGCTCCGGGCCGAACGACATGGTGAAGCCGGCCAGCAGCGGGCCGACCAGCCAGCCCAGGTTGAAGGAGCCGTTGAGCCACGACAGCGCGTGGTTGCGCAGCGGCCCCTTGATGCGCTCGATGACCAGTGCCCGCATTACCGCGCCATTGCCCTCCAGCAGACCGGTGAAGAAACGCGCGGCCAGGAACAGCAGATACGATTCCATCACCATCGCCACGGCCGTGAGCAGGTGGCCCACTGCCGCCCCGACGGTGGTCAGGAGCAGGGCGCGGCGCCGGCCGAAGCCGTCCGACAGCGGCCCCAGGACCGCGCTGCCGATCAGCAGGCCGACCGGATTGATCATCAGCGCGATCCCCAGCAGCAGCTTGGGCGGCAGGCCGAGAAAACTGTTCAGGCCGTTGACGCCGCCGTCCGCGAACAGCGGCGCCAGCATCGGATAGGGGAGGGAGGCGCCGACGGTGGACAGCAGTCCCAGCCCGCACAGTGTGGCGATCAGCAGGCGTTCGTTCATGCCGGCAGCCTGAGCACGAAGCGGGCGCCGCCCAACGGTGAGCTTTCCACGCGCAGCGTCCCGCCGTGCAGGGCCACCGCCTTGTGCGCGATCGACAGGCCGAGCCCGAAGCCGCCGGTGGCGCGGTCGCGGCTGCGGTCGAGGCGGTAGAACGGGTCGAAGATCCGCTCGCGCTCGTCAAGGGGGATGCCGGGGCCGTCGTCGTCGACGGCGATCTCGACGCCATCCGGCGTGCGCCGCGCCGACAGCACGATGCGCCCCTGCGCATACTTCTGGGCATTGCGCAGCAGATTGCCGACCGCGCGCGCCAGCAGGCGCGCGTCAGCCTCGACCGTGCCGAGCCCGGACGCCAGTTCGCAGGCCACCGGTTGCGGCGAAGGCGGCAGGGTGGCGCAGCAATCGCGCAGCAGCGCTTCCAGCTCGACCGGCGCGCCCTGCAGCGTGCGCGTACTGTCGAGCTTACTCATATCGAGCAATTCCTTGACCAGGTTGTTCAGCTCGGACAGGTCGCCCTCCATGGCGGCGATGCGGCGGCTCAGCTCGGGATCCCTGGCCTTGGCGTCGAGCAGCTCGAGCGCGAATTCCAGGCGCGCGATCGGCGTGCGCAGTTCGTGCGACACCGAGTGCAGCAGGTTGCGCTGCGCTTCCATCAAGTCCTCGATGCGGCCGGCCATGTGGTTGATCCGTTCGGCCAGCGGATAGACGGCGTCCGACGGTTTCAGCCGGGCGCGCACCGACAGCTTGCCAGCGCCGAACTCGTCCGCCATGCGCGACAGCGACTGCAGGGCGCGCCAATGCGAGCGCGACCACAGCGCGATCGGCACCAGCAGGGCGATGGCGACGATCACGTAGCGCAGCAGCTCCATCTTGAGCGCCTGTCCTGTATCGATCGGCAAGTTCCGGGCGTGCAAGACTTCGTCCTGGCTGCCGATATAGCGTTCGCCGTCCAGGTCGACCCGCCGGTAGAACGATTTGCCGGCCACGTCGATCACGATGTTGCCCCGCTCGAGCTCGGCGCGCTGGCCGGCGCCGAGGGCATCCAGCGCCTGGGCCAGGGGCATCAGGTCGTAGCGCACCTCGGACACTTCGCGCACATTGTTCAGGCGGGTCAGCCATTCGTCGCCGGGCGCCTGGTCGACGTATTGTTCGAGCAGGAAGATCTGGGCCGCGGCCTGGCGCCGCGCGATGTCGTCCAGCGGGTCGCCGAACAGGCGCGCGAAGGCGAAATAGATGACGAAGGTGGCAGCCGTGATCGACAGCATGACGAGCACGAAGAAGCGGAAGAAGATCCGGTTCACGGGCGGGTCCTGGGTAACTGTCGGTCTGGCAGTGGTGCCGGCTGCATGGTGTCTCCTCGGGCACGAATTGTACAGGCGCAACGATTACTTTGGTGAGCCATGAGAGCGGGAGGCAGCGCGGCTTACAAATTGATGACAATTGGCCGACATCTGGAGGGTGCATGACAGGAGGCCGGGCGATTACCATCTTTCCCATCATCAGGTTTTCCGTTTGCCCACCTGATGCGAAAGTATCGGTGGGTTTTTTTATTCATAGGAATCGACCCGCACGGGCCGCGCCGCGACCATAAGGAAGCGCTTATGAGTATGGTGCGCGCGAGCAACATCGTCGAACCCGGCGCCGCGCCGGTCGGTTCCGAAGCGCCCGCGCGGCGCATAGCGCGGTTCCATGCGCTGACCGTGAACGCAGCCCGAACGGGAATGCGACGCTTGTCATAATGGGATGGGAGAGCGAAGCTTGCTCGACGTAAAATATCGACCAACGAACTCTCCGAGTACTTTCACGATGAAACCATTTTTCGCCCTGGCCCTGGCGGCTGCGAGCACCGCAGCGAGTGCGCAGACGCCGGCCACCAACCCGATGCCCGACGGCAGCCGCGACATGTACGCAGGGCTGGGCGCCGTCTCGCGGCCGCGTTACGAAGGGGCGGACAGCCAGAAGGTTTCAGCCTTGCCGGTGCTCCAGGTTCAATGGAGCAACGGCCTTTTTATTTCCGGCATGAGCGCAGGGATGCATCTGTCCAACCGCCCGACGGTCGAATACGGTCCGCTGCTGTCGGTCCACCCCAACCGTGACGAGTCCGGCACGGGGCATGTCGTCGACGGCGTCGGCGTGACCAGCTCGCCCATGCAGTTCGCACGCACCGGCAACCGCCTGGACGGCATGAAGGACGTCAGCACCCGCCTCGAAGGCGGGTTCTTCTTCAACTACTACCTGGCGCCGGAATGGCGGCTGACCAGCAGCGTGCTGCTCGGCGCGGGCAATGACCGCGACGGCGCGCGCATGCAGCTGGGCATCCAGCGCCTGGCGGTGCAGGTCGCGCCGCGGCATACGCTGTCGTTCAACGCCGGCGCCACCATCGTGAATGCCGACTACAGCCGCGCCTATTTCGGCGTCACTGGCCAGGAGTCCTGGCAAAGCGGCAATCCTCCGTATCGCCCGGGCGGCGGCCTCAAGGATGTCCGCGC
Source organism: Massilia timonae CCUG 45783 (assembly GCF_000315425.1). Classification (GTDB taxonomy): domain Bacteria; phylum Pseudomonadota; class Gammaproteobacteria; order Burkholderiales; family Burkholderiaceae_D; genus Telluria; species Telluria timonae. The sequence continues at coordinate 896,276 of NZ_JH992924.1, forward strand.
CGGCGTGCGCTGGAACTGGGCGTTGAGCCCGTCCTGGATGCTGGTCACCAATGTCCAGGCCGCGCGCCTGGTCGGCAGCGTCCGCAATAGCCCGCTCGTCGAGCGGCCCACCAACGTGACGGTTTCGGCCGCCTTCGCCTACCGGTTTTGATGATGCGACGCGCACACCTCACCGCCTGCGTGACCTTGCTGCTGACGGCCGGAACGGCCGTGGCGCAATCGCGCGCCGGGGAATGGGTGAACTATCGCGACGCCTACCGCGCGATGGTGCTGTTTGACAAATACGGTGGCCCCAAGAATCTGCTGAACAATCACTTGCAGGTGTTGCCGCGCGACAAGGGCGTGCTGGGGCCGGGCGCGCAACTGCTCATGCAGGGCAAGACCGTCCAGACCAGCCTGGCGCTGGATCCGCTCGGCCGCGCCGTGCTGCCGCTGCTGAAGGCGGCCTATGACGAAAACGCGGTGTTGACGCCAAACCGGCCGCTGGGCGGCTTCACCGTGAAGCCGCGGGTCTCGCTGGCGCTGCGCGCCGACGGTTCGTACGACGTGGCCGACCTGCGCGCGGCCTGCGAGCAGGCGCTCGGCTTCGCTCGCTATGCCGACAACTCGGCGCGCGGCCGCCAATGCGTCGGCGTGCGCCTGGTGTTCCCGAAAGAGGGCGCGGCGGCGGGCGTGCGGGTGCGTACGGGCGGCGCCGAACAGGCGTTGCCGGCGGCGCGCGGGGCCGCCTTCGCGGGCGACCTTGATGCCGACTTCCCGGTCGTCACCTACCGTTTCGGCGCGCAGCCGGCGGGCCAGGTCGTCACTTACAACGCTCCGCTGGCGATCGTGCCGCTGTTCGAGTAACCGGCGCGCGACGAAAAAAAACCTGCACGGCGCAGGTTTCATGGGGAGGTCGTCAATTCCAGGCCGACGGCGAGAACAGGTAACCTTCGCCCCACACCGTCTTGATCTTTTCCGATTCGGCATCGTCGAACTTGCGGCGCAGCTTCGAGATGCAGTTGTCGATGCTGCGATCCAGGCCGTCGAATTCGATGCCGCGCATCTTCTTGAGCAGGGCGTCGCGCGACAGCACGCGTCCGGCCGCCTCGGCCAGCACCAGCAGCAGCTTGTATTCGGTATTCGACAGCACGCAGGGCTGGCCGCGCCAGACCACGCTGCGGTCGGAGGTGGCGATGCGCAGGGCGCCGAACTGCAGCACGCGCGCATCGACGCCCGACTTGGCCTGGGTGCGGCGCATCAGCGCGCGCAGGCGCGCCAGCAGCACGCGCGGCTGGACCGGCTTGTTGACGAAGTCGTCGGCGCCTTGCTCGAGGCCGGAGACTTCGTCGTAGGAGTCCTCGCGCGCGGTGAGGATGAGGATGGGCACGTCGGACTGGTCGCGAATCTGGCGGCAGACGACCATGCCGTCCAGGCCCGGCAGCATCAGGTCGAGGATCACGACGTCGGGCGCCAGTTCCTTGAAGCGGCCGAGCGCCGCATCGCCGCGCGTGACCAGTTCGACCGCGAATTCATAGCCGGACAGGTATTCGGTGACGAGCTCGGCCAGGCGCGCATCGTCTTCCACCAACATCACTCGGTACATACATTTTCTCCTTGGTCTGCCATTGTATAAGACCAAGTGTCGAATTAACACATCCTCCAGAAATAGAAGACAGTTCATTACAGTTTGACGACAATTGGGCGGGCTTGCACCTTGTCGAGATGCCTCCGGGATGGCAGGAGAGCGGACTGATCCATATCAAACAGGCGTGATCGGGCGGCAGTTAAAAAGGTGATCGTTCCATGTTGATCACCATGCCAAAGGAGACGCCGTGACGATCGCCCTGCATGACGCGCAATTCGACATCGATCCCGGCGCCGTCGATCCGCACGGCGGCTGGCTGCGCCTGGCCGACGCTGCCTGCGCCGCCAACCTGGCCACCATCGACCGGCATGCGCCGCAGGCCGGGAGCATGGCGGGCGCGCGCATCGGGGACGTGGGCGCCCTGCTGCACGGCCTGAACACGGTCCTTACCCATGCGCCGGGCTTCGTCGACGGCGAGCTGATCGGCCTGCCGTTTTCCGCCTTCCTGGCGGAGTTCGGCAGCACCGCGCGCGGCGCCGCCTTGTTCAGGCAGCCCACCGTCAGCCTCCTGATGTCGAACATCCTGACCGACTGGCACGCCTTCCTCGACAGCCCGGCCTCGAATGCGGGTTTTCGCATCGAAGGCGAACAGTGGCTGGCGCCAGACGTGAAGGAGCGCTACCGGTTCGCTCTATGGAAAAAGGATGCCGGCAAGCCGCCTTACTGGAAAAGCTGGAATGCCTTCCTGGCCCGCACCTTCGAGCATCCCGGGCCGGCGCGCGCGCCGGCGCCCGGGGACGCACGCCGGTCCGGGGACAGGCATCGCTCGCCGGCCGATCTCCTCGCATCCAGCGTGCCGCGGCAGCAGGCGCTGATCGACGATTACCGGCTGCTGGACCTGTTCGAAGGTGGCCAGGTCTTCCAGACCGACCTGGGTCCATATGACTTCCACCGCTGGTGGGCGCCGGCCGATGGCGAAGTGCTGTTCGATCCGTTCACCATTCCCGGCTGCTTCATCGGCCAGGACCGCGCGCGCGGGGTGATCGTGATCAGGACCGAGGACCATGGTCACGTGTGCTGCATCGCGCTGGGCATGAGCGAAGTCGCCAGCATCGCGTTCGATCCTGGCATGCGGCGCGGCGCGCGGGTGCGCAAGGGCCAGGAGATGGGGATGTTCAAGGGCGGCGGGTCGTCCTTCGCGCTCGTTGTCGAAAAGCCGCCCGCCGACTAGACCAACGTCCGCCCCCCCCACACAAAACAGGACGGCGGGCAGTGCGCCACGATGATTTTTCAACGACAGGCTCGCGTTGAAGGCATTGAGCGACTACAGTGTATTGATGAGCATGACGCAGTCGCACCTTCCCTGAGGCCAGGCCGCCACGCGGCGGCCAAATCAAGCCCGCCTGGCGGCGGCCCGCTAAAAACTCAAAACATAACCGCGGTCAATGATTCTCAAAATCGGCTCCAGCAACATCATCTCACTTTCACCGTTTTCCAGATCACGATGCGGCGCCGTCCGTTTCGGGCGCCGATGGTGAAAGCAGGGGAACGCAATACCTTTGCGGTCGTCCAGGGTAGCAATCTTGCTAGATGAGGAGAGCGGCAATAGCGCACATCAAAATCTGGAGAGCACTGTAGCAAGCGGCTGTCTCGCCTGGCGGGCAGGTTGGCCGCCAGGAGCATGCCGACGTCCTTTTTGCTGGCAGGGTGCTTTAACAATTTTAACTAGAAAAGGCGTAGGGGTTGGCGCGCGAGTCCATGACTCGACGTGGAGCATGCACATCACACCATAAAAATGGAGACATGAAAATGCTGGAAACCATAACCAGGCAGGCGCCCCGGGCGCCCGCATATCCGTCTGCACGTTGGGAAGAACAACACCACACCGATCGAGGAGCGCCAAATGCATAATTCATCGGCAGCCGCGCTTCAGCCACAGCAACCGGCCTCCGGCAATACGCGCTGGTTCCAGCTCGCCGTCGGCGTCGTCTGCATGATCGCCACCGCGAACATCCAGTATGCATGGACCCTGTTCGTTCCCGAAATCCAGGGTGAGTTCGGCTGGTCGCGGGCCAGCATCCAGGTCGCCTTCACGCTGTTCGTCATCGTCCAGACCTGGCTCGCACCGCTCGAAGGCTACTTCATCGATAAATTCGGTCCGCGCATGATGGTCGCCTTCGGGGCCATCTTCATCGGCCTGGCCTGGATCATCAACTCGCAAGCCACCAGCCTGGCCGGCTTCTACGCTGGCGCGGCCGTCGGCGGCATCGGCGTGGGCTCGATCTATGCCACCTGCATCAATAACGCGATCAAGTGGTTCCCGGATCGCCGCGGCCTGGCCGTCGGCCTCACGGCGGGTGGCTACGGCGCCGGTTCGGCCGCCACGATCCTGCCGATCGCGGCCATGATCGAGTCGTCGGGCTTCCAGCAGACCTTCCTGTTCTTCGGGATCCTGCAAGGCACCCTGGCCTTCGTCGCCGCCTGGTTCCTGCGCTCGCCAAAAGCGACCGAGGTCAGGAAGTCGGGCAAGCTGGTGCAATCGACGCACGACTACACGCTCAAGGAAGCGCTGAACACCAAGTTGTTCTGGCTGATGCTGGTGATGTTCGTGCTGGTGGTCACCGGCGGCATGATGGCGGTGGCGCAGCTGGGCGTGATCGCGCAAGACCTGGGCGTGAAGGAATTCCAGGTCGACCTGCACTTCTTCGTGATGGCCGCCTTGCCGCTGGCGCTGATGCTCGACCGGATCATGAACGGCATCTCGCGGCCGCTGTTCGGCTGGATCTCGGACCACATCGGCCGCGAGAAGACCATGGTCATCGCGTTCACGCTCGAAGGCTGCGGCATCATCGCGCTCGGCTACTTCGGCAGCAACCCGTACGCTTTCCTGATCCTGTCCGGCGTCGTGTTCCTGGCCTGGGGCGAGGTGTACTCGCTGTTCTCGGCCCTGGCCGGCGATGCCTTCGGCACCAAGCACATCGGCAAGATCTACGGCGTCCTGTACACCGCGAAGGGCATCGGCGCGCTGTTCGTCCCGGTCGGCAACCTGATGATGGAGGCGACCGGCACCTGGTCGACCGTCCTGTACACGGTCGCCATCATGGACTTGACCGCGGCGCTGCTGGCGATCACGGTGCTGCGACCGGTGCTGCGCAACCACGTCAGCTACTCCAGGAGTCGCTATGCCGAGGAGAACGCGGTCGGGAAAGGGCCTTTGCCTGCATGATGGCCTTGCCGCAAGCGTAGCGTGACAGGGAAAGGGGCTTCTTCGGAAGCCCTTTTTCTTGCCGATGAAACGGTATTTCAATGTCAAATCGCTATTTCATGAATCTTGACGGCGGTCATTGAGCTCGGCCGGTGCGTTTCGCTACCATCAATTGGCGTTTTGCTCTCACGCGCTGAGGCAAGCGGCGAAGTGTGCACCGCAGCGTGCATTAAGGCGTTGGCGGGAGCAGAATGCAATGGCTGAGTTAAATCTTCGGAGGAAACTGGTATGGGCAAGGCATTGGAAGGCGTTCGCATCCTCGATTTCACCCATGTCCAGTCCGGACCGACCTGCACCCAGCTGCTGGCCTGGTTCGGGGCCGACGTCATCAAGGTCGAGCGCGCCGGCGAGGGCGATGCGACCCGCGGCCAGTTGCGCGACATCGCGGGCGTGGACAGCCTGTACTTCACCATGCTCAACCATAACAAGCGCTCCATGACGCTGGATACCAAGCGGCCCGACGGCAAGAAGGTGCTCGAAACGCTGATCAGGCAATGCGACGTGCTGGTCGAAAACTTCGCGCCGGGCGCGCTGGATCGGATGGGCTTCAGCTGGGAACGTATCCAGGAACTCAATCCGCGCATGATCGTGGCCTCGGTCAAGGGTTTCGGCCCCGGCCCCTACGAGCACTGCAAGGTCTACGAAAACGTCGCCCAGTGCACCGGCGGCGCGGCGGCCACCACCGGCTTCGACGATGGCCCGCCGATGGTCAGCGGCGCCCAGATCGGCGACAGCGGCAGCGGCCTGCACCTGGCGCTGGGCATCGTGACCGCGCTCTACCAGCGTAACACCACGGGACGCGGCCAACGGGTCCTCACCGCGATGCAGGACGCCGTGCTGAACCTGTGCCGGGTCAAGTTGCGCGACCAGCAGCGTCTCGAGCGCAACGGCGTCATGGAAGAGTATCCGCAGTTCGCGGAGGGCCGCTTCGGCGAGTCCGTCCCACGCGCGGGCAATGCCTCGGGCGGTGGCCAACCCGGCTGGATCCTCAAGTGCAAGGGCTGGGAGAGCGATCCCAATGCGTACATCTATTTCATTGCGCAGGCCCAGGTCTGGCCTTCGGTCTGCAAGCTGATCGGGCGCGAGGAGTGGATCCTTGATCCCGATTACGCGACGCCGAAGGCGCGCCTGCCGCGCCTGATGGCGATCTTTGCCGCCGTCGAGGAGTGGAGCACCACGCTGACCAAGTTCGAGGCGATGGATATCCTCAACAAATACGATATCCCATGCGGGCCGATCCTCTCGATGAAGGAAATCGCCGAAGATCCGTCATTGCGCGCCACCGGCACGATCGTCGAGGTCGATCATCCCGAGCGTGGCTCCTATCTCACGGTGGGCAACCCGATCAAGCTGTCCGACAGCCCGACCGAGGTGCGCCGCTCGCCGCTGCTGGGCGAGCATACCGACGAATTGCTGTCCGAGCTCGGCTACTCTCCCGAGCAGATCGCCATGCTGCGCGAAGAGCGGGTGATCTAGGGCCGCGCCGCCGCCGGCCGGGTCCAGTACCCGGGCTGGGCGTAGACCGTTTTGAGGGTGTCGATGAAGCTGCGCACCCGCGCCGGCAGGTGGCGCTGCTGCATGTAGACCGCCATGATGTCGTAGTCGGGCAGGGCGAACTCGTCGAGCACCGTGACCAGCTCGCCGGCCGCCAGCTGCGCCTGGATTTCCCAGGTCGAGCGCCAGGCCAGGCCCAGTCCTTCGCTGGCCCAGCGGTGCAGCAATTCGCCGTCGTTGCAATCGAGGTTGCCGTTGACCTTGATGGTCACCGGCTTGCCCTCCTTCTGGAAGTACCAGCCACGCTGCTGCCCGCCCTGCAGGTTGAAGGCCAGGCAGTTGTGCTGCGCCAGTTCCTCGAGCGTGCGCGGGACGCCGCAGCGCGCGAAATAGTCCGGGGTGCCGCACACCACGCGCCGGTTGGTTGCCAGCCGCACCGCCACGAAACTCGGATCGAGCACGCCGCCGATCCTGATCCCCAGTTCATAGCCTTCGCGCACCAGGTCGACCACGTGGTCGGTGAGGTTGAACGAGATCTGCACGTTCGGATTGGCGGCCAGGTAGGCCGGGGCGTGCGGCGCCACGTGCAGCCGCCCGAACGCAGCCGGCGCCGAGACGATCAGGTGCCCGCTGGCCTGGTCGCGGCCTTCGGACACGATGGTCTCGGCCATGTCGATGTCGGCCAGCAGCCTGCGGCAATGCTCGAGGAATACCGACCCCGATTCGGTCAGCGTCAGGTGGCGCGTGGTCCGGTGCAGCAGCTTGACGCCCAGGCGGCGTTCGAGCGCGTCGATGCGCCGCCCCAGCATGACCGGGGTGATGTTCTGCCCCAGCGCGGCGCGCGCCAAGCTGCCCTTGTCGACCGCGTCGACGAAGGCCCACATCTGTTTGACCTTGTCCATCCCTGCAGTATTCCATACTCCAGGGATCGAATACACCTACTTTTTGTGTTCTTATCAGCAGCGCCGCGACGCTCTAGCATACGCTCATCGCAATCGTGCGGTGATGAACCTGGAGAGCGCAATGGCAAAGATGACAGCCGCGGAGGCAGCGGTCCTGGTGATGGAAAAAGAGGGCATCGAGGTCGCCTTCGGCGTGCCCGGCGCCGCGATCAATCCCTTCTACGCCGCGCTGCGCAAGCGCGACAGCATCCGCCACTACCTGGCGCGCCACGTCGAAGGCGCCTCGCACATGGCCGAGGGCTATACCCGGGCGAAGGCCGGCAACCTGGGCGTGTGCATCGGCACTTCCGGGCCGGCCGGCACCGACATGATCACGGGCCTCTATTCGGCGCAAGCCGATTCGATACCTATTCTTTGCATTACCGGCCAGGCGCCGCGCGCCCGCCTGTACAAGGAAGACTTCCAGGCGGTCGACATCGAGTCGATCGCCAGGCCGGTGACCAAGTGGGCGGTCACGGTGCGCGAGCCGGCCCTGGTGCCGCGCGTCTTCCAGCAAGCCTTCCACCTGATGCGCTCCGGCCGGCCGGGCCCGGTGCTGATCGACCTGCCGATCGACGTGCAGATGGCGCAGATCGAGTTCGACGGCGACACCTATGCGCCGCTGGCGCTGCACAAGCCGCAGGCCACCCGCGCCCAGGTCGAGAAGGCGCTCGACATGCTGAACGCGGCGCGGCGCCCCCTGATCACCGCCGGCGGAGGCATCATCAATGCCGACGCGTCGGCGCTGCTGGTGGAGTTCGCGGAGATCACCGGCGTGCCGGTCATCCCGACCCTGATGGGATGGGGCGCGATTCCCGACGACCATCCGCAGATGGCGGGCATGGCCGGCCTGCAGACCAGCCACCGCTACGGCAATGCGACCTTGCTGGCCTCCGACTTCGTGATGGGCATCGGCAACCGCTGGGCCAACCGCCATACCGGCGGCATCGAGGTGTTCACCAAGGACCGCACGTTCGTGCACATCGATATCGAACCGACCCAGATCGGGCGCGTGTTCGGGCCGGATCTCGGCATCGTGTCCGACGCCAGGGCCGCGCTCGAACTGCTGGTGGAGGTGGCGCGCGAGTGGCGCGCGAGCGGCCGCCTGCAAGACCGCACCGCATGGCTCGAGGAATGCCAGGAGCGCAAGCGCACCATGCTGCGCAAGAGCGACTTCGACACCGTGCCGGTCAACCCCTTGCGCGTCTACCACGAGATGAACGCCTACTTCGGACGCGAGGTGCGCTACGTGGCCAGCATCGGCCTGTCGCAGATCGCCGCCGCCCAGTTCCTGCACGTGCACCACCCGCGCCACTGGATCAACTGCGGCCAGGCCGGCCCGCTGGGCTGGACCATCCCGGCGGCGCTCGGCGTGCGCGTGGCCGACCCCGACGCCGACATCGTCGCCATCTCGGGCGACTACGATTTCCAGTTCCTGATCGAGGAACTGGCGGTGGCCGCACAGTTCAAGCTGCCCTACATCCACGTACTGGTGAACAACGCCTACCTCGGCCTGATCCGCCAGGCCCAGCGCGGCTTCGAGATGGATTACTGCGTCCAGCTGGCGTTCGAGAACGTCAACGCGCCCGAACTGGAAGGGTATGGCGTCGATCACGTCGCCGTGGTCGAGGGCCTGGGCTGCAAGGCGCTCAGGGTGTTCCGGCCCGACGACATCATCCCCGCCTTCGAACGTGCGCGCGCGCTGATGCAGCAGTACAGCGTGCCGGTGGTGGTCGAGATCATCCTGGAGCGCGTCACCAATATCGCGATGGGCACCGAGATCGATGCGCTCAACGAGTTCAATGAAGTCCTGGACGTCAAATAACGCCAGCACGGGAGACCGAGATGAGGAGACTGCCATGACCAGACTTGCCGCCAACCTGACCATGCTGTTCAACGAAGTCGATTTCCTCGACCGCTTCGAGCACGCCGCCAGGGCGGGCTTTCGCGGCGTCGAATTCCTGTTCCCGTACGCCTACCGGGTCGAGGACATCGCCGCCCGGCTCGACGCACACCGCCTCGAGTTGGTGCTGCACAACCTGCCGGCCGGGGACTGGGCCGCGGGAGAGCGCGGCATCGCCTGCCATCCGGGACGCAAGGCGGAATTCCAGGACGGCGTGGGCGCGGCGATCGACTATGCCAAGGCGCTGGGCGTCAGACAGCTCAACTGCCTGGCGGGCATCGTGCCGCCCGGCGTCGCGCTCGAAGAGGCCTATCTCGCGCTGGTGTCGAACCTCGACTTCGCCGCCGGCCAGCTGAAACGCGAGGGGATCCGCCTGCTGGTCGAACCGATCAACACCTTCGACATCCCGGGATTCTTCCTGCACGGCACGCGCCAGGCGCTGGAGCTCATCGGCGCGACCGGCTCCGACAATCTGTTCCTGCAGTACGACATCTATCACATGCAGCGCATGGAGGGCGAGCTGGCGGCGACGATCAAGGCCAACCTCGGCCTGATCCGCCACATCCAGCTGGCCGACAATCCGGGCCGCTTCGAGCCGGGCACGGGCGAGATCAATTACCGCTACCTGCTCGGCATGCTCGACGAGATCGGGTATGACGGCTGGGTCGGCTGCGAGTACAAGCCCCGGGCCGGCACCGCCCAGGGCCTGCGCTGGATCGGCGAGCACGGCCTGCAGGCATAGGGTATCGCACACCATCACACTGGAGACCATCATGACGAAAGTAGGATTCATCGGCCTGGGCATCATGGGCGGGCCCATGGCCGCCAAGCTGCAGGAGGGCGGCTGCAAGCTGTACCTGCACGACCTGAAAAATCCGCCGCTGGCCCTGATCGAGGGCGGCGCCACCGTCTGCACCAACGCCACCGAGGTGGCCAAGCGCGCCGACATCATCATCGTGATGGTGCCCGACACCCCGCACGTCGAGGAAGTGCTGTTCGGCGCCGACGGCGTGGCCGCGGGCCTCACGCCGGGCAAGATCGTGATCGACATGAGTTCGATCTCGCCGATGGCCACCAAGGAGTTCGCCAAGAAGATCAACAAGCGCCAGTGCGACTACCTCGACGCGCCTGTGTCGGGCGGCGAGGTGGGTGCGCGCGCCGCGACGCTCACCATCATGGTGGGCGGCGCGCAAGAGGCGTTCGACCGCGCCCGGCCGCTGTTCGAGCTGATGGGGAAGAACATCACGCTGGTGGGCGGCAATGGCGATGGCCAGACCACCAAGGTGGCGAACCAGATCATCGTCGCGCTGAACATCCAGGCGGTGGCGGAGGCGCTGCTGTTCGCCTCGAAGGCGGGCGCCGACCCGGCCCGGGTGAGGCAGGCGCTGATGGGCGGCTTCGCCGCCTCGCGCATCCTGGAAGTGCACGGCGAGCGCATGGTCAAGCGCACCTTCGCGCCGGGTTTTCGCATCGAGCTGCACCAGAAGGACCTCAACCTGGCGCTGCAGGGTGCCAAGAGCCTCGGTCTCGCGCTGCCGAATACCGCCAGCGCGCAGGAGCTGATGAATTCCTGCGCCGCCCACGGCATGGCCCAGCTCGACCATTCGGCGCTGTGCCAGGCGATCGAGCGGATGTCGAACCACGCCATCGCCGCGGCCTGAGGCAGCGGCGTGGCGCCAATGGAGGCAGCATATGGATACCTGGGTGTTTCATCATCCGGCCTGCCTGGCGCACGAGCCCGGGCCAGGCCATCCTGAAGCGCCGCAGCGCCTGCATGCGGTCATGCAGGCGCTGCGCCAGCCGGAATTCTCGCGGTTGGCCTGGCGCGAGGCGCCGCTCGGCACGCGCGACCAGGTCTTGCTGGTGCATGGCGAAGAGTATGTGGACGCGATCGCCGCCGCGGCGCCGCGCAGCGGCCTGGTGGCGCTGGACGGCGGCGACACATTGATGTCGCCCGGCAGCTGGGAGGCGGTGATGCGCTGCGTCGGCGCCGCTTGCGCCGGGGTCGATGCGGTGGTGGCGGGCGAAGCCGCCAACGTGTTTTGCGCGACCCGGCCGTGCGGCCATCACGCCGAGCCGGAACGGGCGATGGGCTTCTGCATCTTCAACCAGGCCGCCATCGCCGCCGTCCACGCGCTCGAGACGCATGGCCTGCAGCGCGTCGCCGTGGTCGATTTCGACGTCCACCACGGCAATGGAACGCAGGCCGCATTCTTTCACCGCCCACAACTATTCTTCGGCTCGAGCCACCAGTCGCCGCTGTATCCGGGAACCGGCGCGGCGGGCGAGACGGGAGCCAGCGGCAATATCGTCAACCTGCCGCTGCCGCCGGGCTGCGGCTCGGCGCTGTTCCGGTCCACGGTGGCGAGCGGGCTGCTGCCCGCCTTGCGGCGCTTCGCGCCACAATTGATCGTGATGTCGGCCGGGTTCGACGCGCACCGCAGCGATCCCCTGGCCAGTATGGCCCTGGAAGACGAGGATTTCGCGTGGATTACGCGTGAAGTGATGGCGATCGCAGCAGAGGTGTGCGAGGGCCGGATCGTGTCGATCCTGGAAGGAGGCTACAGCGTCGAGGGGCTGCAGGGCGGCAGCGCGGCGCACGTGCGTGCGCTGCTGCAGCGCTGAAGGGTGTTGCGCGGGGCTGGCCCCGGGAAATTACAGGCCGCAACCGTAGTAGGCCGGGTCCGAATCCTGGCCGGTGTAGCCTGGCTCGAGCTTTTCGCGCAGGTTGAGCGTGAGGAAAGCGACGATGAGCGACAGCAGCGAGTGCGACGGGGCTGCGAACGTGGTTTCGGCTGGTGCGTTGATCATGACTGGCTCCTGAAAGTTGGTTTGTGCAATGCAGTAAATATAGGGACTACTTACCGGCGCTTCCAATTTCGAGTGCTGATACCAGTTATGCTGCTCGTGAATGTTGCTCTATAAAAACCGGCATTTATGCGTGATCTCTACCGCGGCCCGCGTGGTCGTCGGATGTGGCTGCGTCGCCACAGGCTGCCGGTCAGGATGAGGGGATCAGCGCATCGATGCGTGCCTTTCCTTCGTCCAGCAGGAACTGGCGAAACGCCCGCGCCACCGGCGGCAGGCGCTTCTCGCGACGATGCACGACATACCAGTTGAGCATCAGTGGAAACCCCTCGACCTCCAGCACCACCAGGCTGCGCGCGGCGAGTTCGCGGCCGATCGTGTGAAACGACAGGAAGCCCAGTCCGATGCCGGCGATCACCGCCTGCTTGATCGTCTCGGTGCTCTTGATCTCCATGGCGACGCTCAGCTCGGCCAGGTGCGGGCCGAAGGCGTCCTGCATCGAGAACCAGGTGTCGGAGCCCGGTTCGCGGATCACGAACGGGTGGCGGATCAGGTCGCTCATCGGGATGCGCCCATGCCTGGCCGCGGCCAGCGGATGGTCGGGCGCCGCCACGATCACGTACGGATGAGGGGCGAACGCATCGTTCTGCGTGTCGAGTTCGGCGGGTGGGCGCACCATCACGGCCAGGTCGGTGCGATTGGCCGCCAGCTTGTCCAGCAACTCCTCGCGGTTGTGCACCGTCAGGTTCAGCTGCACACCAGGATGCTGGCGCGCGAAGGCGACCATCAGCTGCGGAAAGAAATAGTCGCCGGCACTGATCACCGCCACGTTCAGCTTGCCGCCGGCGATTCCCTTGAGTTGCGCCATCGCATCTTCCGCCTCATCGAACTGCTGGATGATGGCGCGGCAGAAGTGCAGCAGCTCCTCGCCCGCCTGGGTCAGGTAGATCTTCTTTCCCAGCTGTTCGAACAAGGGCATGCCGACGTGGCCCTCGAGCGTGCGGACCTGGGTCGACACGGCCGGCTGGGTGAGGTGCAGCTCCTCGGCGGCGCGCGAAAAACTGAGCCGGCGCGCGACGGTTTCGAAGACCTTCAGTTGACGCAGTGTCGCGTTCTTCATCGGCGCTTCTGTCCATGTATAAGCAGTCGTTAATGATTATCCCTAAAAACTTTCACTATTGCTCATCATTTTGTTGGACTACGATGATGTTCAGACAGCTCGACCGCAACCACCACCACCTGGAGAGTGCCATGACGACGATCTGCAATGCCGATGCCGAGTGCAACGCCTATAACGCGGCCTTTCATGAACTGGGACTGAGCTGGGTCTGGGACACCGGACTGTACGCGAGCGCGGTCGCCGGCGCCGACGACCGCACCGGCCTGCGCAACTATCTGGCGCGGCATCAATCCCACCTGTTGAGCGCGCACGACGCCGACTTCCTGGTCGAGGCGATCCTGGCCGCCAAGGAGCGCTGCCACGCGCAGCTGAGCGCCGCCGGTTGCAATCCGGGCGCCTTTATCGACTGGTCCGCGCTCCAGCAGCGGCAGATCGGCGTGTAGACACCAACGGCTGGGCAGAGATTTTCGAATCTTAACCGTGGTCAAGGATATACGGAAATCGTTCTTCCACAATCAGCCCATCCACCGACCCGACGTACGAGAGACATCATATGATCCGACACTGGATACGCTTCCAACACCTCGACACCGTACGTTTCGGCACGATCGAGGGCGACAAGATCCGGATCTTCAAGGGCGATATGTTCGACAGCCCGCGCCGCACCGACCTGGCGGTGAACCTGGACGAGGTCGAGGTGCTCACCCCGTGCGTGCCCGGCAAGGTGCTGGCGATGTGGAACAATTTTCACGCGCTCGGCCAGAAGCTGGGCCTGGCGCCCCCGGGCGAGCCGCTCTACCTGATGAAGCCATCGACCTCTTACCTGGCGCCGGGCGGCACGATCCGCAAGCCGCTGTGCGAGGGCAAGGTGGCGTTCGAAGGCGAGCTGGCGATCGTGATCGGCCGCCGCTGCAGCGCCGTCCCGGTCGAGGAGGCGCCCGACTACGTGTTCGGCTATACCTGCGCCAACGACGTCACCGTGGGCGAGATCATCGGGCGCGACCCGACCTTTCCCCAGTGGGTGCGCGCCAAGGGCTTCGACACCTTCTGCCCGTTCGGCCCGGTGATCGCCACCGGGCTCAACCCGGCAATGCTGGTCGTGCGCACCACCCTGAACGGCGAGGTGCGCCAGGATTACCCGATCAACGACATGGTGTTTCCGGTGGCCGAGCTGGTCAGCCGGATTTCCCAGGACATGACATTGGAGCCGGGCGACCTCCTGCTGTGCGGGACGTCGGTCGGCGTCGGCTCGATGCGGCCGGGCAGCACGATCGAGGTAGAGATCGACGGCATCGGAAAGCTCATCAATCGGTTCGAGTAAACGACAAGGGGTGGGTCATGAAGATCGCAGTTATCGGAGCGGGAGCAATCGGCGGCCTGGTCGGCGCCAGGCTGGCGCTGGCGGGCGAGGAGGTGACGTTCATCGTGCGGGGCGCCAATCTGGCGGCGATCCGCGCGAACGGCATCAAGCTCATCGAGATGGACGGGGAGGAGAAGATTGCCTCGCAAGTGCGCGCGACGGACGACTATGACGCGGCCGGCGAGCAGGACCTGGTGATCCTGGCCCTCAAGGCGCACCAGGTCGATGGGGTATCGGCCCAGATCGGCAAGCTGTTCGGGCCGCGCACCGTGGTGGTGACGATGCAGAACGGCATACCGTTCTGGTATTTCCACCGCCATGGCGGCGAGTTCGACGGGCGCACCGTGCGCAGCGTCGATGCCGGCGGCGAACTGGCGCGCCGGATTCCACCCGAGCGGGTGCTCGGCTGCGTGGTCTATCCGGCCGCCGAACTGGTGGCGCCGGGCGTCATCCGGCACATCGAAGGTGCGCGCTTCCCGCTGGGAGAACTGGACGGCACGGCGAGCGAGCGGGTCAATGAAGTCTCGACCTGCTTCCAGAACGCCGGCTTCAAGTCGCCGGTGCTCGACAATATCCGGGCCGAGATCTGGCTCAAGCTATGGGGCAACGTCTGCTTCAACCCGATCAGCGCGCTGGCGCATTCGACCCTGGTCGACATCTGCCAATACCCGCTCACACGCGAGCTGGCGGCGGAGATGATGCGCGAGGCGGAAGCGGTGGCAACCAAACTGGGCATCACCTTCCGCGTGCCCCTGGACCGGCGCATCGAGGGCGCCGCCCAGATCGGCAAGCACAAGACCTCGATGCTGCAAGACGTCGAGGCGGGCCGGGGGCCGGAAATCGATGCCCTGGTCGGGTCGGTGATCGAACTGGCGCGCATGACCGGCACCCCGACGCCGCATATCGATTCGGCGTATGCGCTCGTCAAGCTGCTGGAGCAGACCATGACCGAGGAGGGTGGTGGGGTCAAGCTGCAGAGGGCGGTAACGACCGCTTAGATGCAATCAGCACGTCGCCCCCGCGAAGGCGGGGGCCTAAGATTACAAGCGTCTCGGTAACGCTGAACTTGGGCCCCCGCCTTCGCGGGGGCGACGTTTTCGAGCAGACGAAGGAACTGATTTCGCCTGATCTTCAGATCTTCCCCCGATTCTTCAGGCGGCTCAGCGTCTCAGGCGACAGGTTCAGGTACGCCGCCAGTTCTTTCTTGGGCAGACGTTCGAACAGGTCGGGGTGCTTGCGCATGAAACGGTGGACCCGGCCCGGCGCATCGAGCAGATGCAGCGTGATGGTGTGCGCCATGATGGCGCTCATCAGGTTCATGACCTCGTACTCGAAGGCCTGCTTGACGATGCTGTGGCTGCGCATGAAGTCGACCCATTGCGGCAGCGGCATGCGCGCTACCCGCACCTTGGTGACGCAGGCGATGGAAAATGGCGTCGGCGTCTTGAGGCACCAGGCGGCGTAGCTGGTTTCGATGTCCCGCTCCGCCGAGAAGCGCAGGATCATCTCCTTGGCTTCCTGGTTCGAGACCTGGCGCTTGAGGATGCCGTCCAGGATGAAGTACTGCGACATCTCGTGCACCCCCTGGTTCAGCAGCAAGTCGCCCTTCTGGTGGTTCTCGATCGTCAGGTACGGCTCGAGCGCCGCCATTTCGCTGTCGCGCAGTTCCTTGAGGACCACGTTTTGTTTTAACTGCAGACGAATGATGTTTCGTTCGGAGTGATTTGCAATAGTCGTCATGACGCGGCCGTTTACCGAGATTCTCGCATCATGCGGCCAAAATTGACCATGGTCAATGAGACAAATCAGGCGCGCTGGCTATGATGGTTTGCGGGCGATACACACCGCGTTCTGCCCGGATCGACAATAACTGGAGACAGCAATGACTAACCTCGTATCGGTAGACGTGACCGACGGCTTCCACCTGGTAATCGATGCGCTAAAACACAACGACATCGATACGATCTTCGGCCTGGTCGGCATTCCGATTACCGACCTGGCGCGCCTGGCGCAGGCCGAAGGAATGCGTTTCATCGGCTTTCGTCATGAACAGAACGCCGGCAACGCCGCGGCAATCGCCGGCTACATGACGCAAAAGCCAGGCATCTGCCTGACGGTCTCGGCGCCGGGCTTCCTCAACGGCCTGACCGCGCTGGCCAACGCGACCACCAACTGCTTCCCGATGATCCTGATTTCGGGGTCGAGCGAACGCGAGATCGTCGACCTGCAGCAGGGCGACTATGAAGAAATGGACCAGCTGAACGCGGCCAAGCCCTACGCCAAGGCGTCCTACCGCATCAACAAGGCCGAGGACATCGGCATCGGCGTCGCACGGGCGATCCGCGCCGCCGTCTCGGGCCGCCCGGGCGGCGTCTATCTCGACCTGCCGGCCCAGCTGCTGGCGCAGACGATCGAGGCCGGCCACGCCAAGCGCTCCCTGGTCAAGGTGGTCGACCCGGTGCCGCGCCAGATCCCGGCCCCGGACTCGGTGCAGCGCGCGCTCGCGCTGCTCAAGGGCGCGAAGAAGCCGCTGATCCTGCTCGGCAAGGGCGCCGCCTACGCCCAGGCCGACGCCGACATCCACGCGCTGGTGGAGCGCACCGGCATTCCGTACCTGCCGATGTCGATGGCCAAGGGCCTGCTGCCGGATACCCATGCCCAGTCGGCCTCGGCGGCCCGCTCCTACGTGCTGGCCGAGGCCGACGTGGTGGTGCTGATCGGCGCGCGCCTCAACTGGCTGCTGGCGCACGGCAAGGGCAAGACCTGGGGCAAGCCCAAGCAGTTCATCCAGATCGATATCTCGCCCACCGAGATCGACAGCAACGTGGCGATCGCCGCGCCCCTGATCGGCGACATCGGCTCCTGCGTGGCGGCCTTGCTCGACGGGCTCGACGGCGCCGGCATCGCGAAGCCGGACGCGGAATGGCTCGGTCCGATCGCCGAGCGCAAGGAGCAGAACATGGCCAAGATGACGGCGCTGCTCAATCGCGATGCGGCGCCGATGAACTTCCACACCGCCCTGCGCGCCATCCGCGACGTGCTCAAGCAGCATCCGGACATCAACCTGGTGAACGAGGGCGCCAATACCCTGGACTATGCGCGCAGCATCGTCGACCAGTACCAGCCGCGCAAGCGTTTCGACTCCGGCACCTGGGGCATCATGGGCATCGGCATGGGCTACGCGATCGGCGCGGCCGTCGTCAGCGGCAAGCCGGTGGTCGCGATCGAAGGCGACAGCGCCTTCGGCTTCAGTGGCATGGAACTCGAGACCATTTGCCGCTACGAGCTGCCGGTGACGACCATCATCTTCAACAACAACGGCGTCTACCGCGGCACCGACGTCAACCCGACCGGCGGCAAGGACGTCGCGCCGACCGTGTTCGTCAAGAACGCCCGCTACGACAAGATGATCGAGGCCTTCGGCGGCATCGGCTACCACGCCACCACCCCGGAAGAGCTGACCCGGGCGTTGAGCGAGGCGATCGCGGCCGGCAAGCCCGCCCTGATCAATGCCGTGATCGACGAGACCGCCGGCACCGAGAGCGGCCGCCTGACCAATCTGAATCCGCAAAGCAACGCAAAGAAGTGATATAGCCCAGCGACGCACGACCGCCGGCGCCCACGAGGCCGCCGGCGGTGCCCGCAATATCGACTGAACAAAGGAGACTGACATCATGAGCAAACCACTCGAAGGCATCAAGATCATCGATTTCACCCACGTCCAGGCCGGCCCTGCCTGCACCCAGTTGCTGGCCTGGTTCGGCGCCGACGTGATCAAGGTCGAGCGTCCCGGCGCGGGCGACGTCACGCGTTCGCAGTTGCGCGACATCCCCGGCGTCGACGCCCTGTATTTCACCATGCTCAACAGTAACAAGCGCTCGCTGACGCTCGACACCAAGACGCCCGAAGGCAAGGAAATCCTGACCAAGCTGATCAAGGAGTCGGACGTGCTGGTCGAGAACTTCGGTCCGGGCGCGCTCGACCGCATGGGCTTCACCTGGGAGCACATCAAGGAACTGAACCCGGGCATGATCGTGGCCTCGGTGAAGGGCTTCAGCGACGGTCACCACTATGAAGACCTGAAGGTCTATGAAAACGTGGCGCAGTGCGCCGGCGGCGCCGCGTCCACCACCGGTTTCGACGACGGCCCACCGACCGTCAGCGCCGCCGCCCTGGGCGACAGCAATACCGGCATGCACCTGGCGATCGGCATCCTGACCGCCCTGCGTGCGCGCGACACCACGGGCAAGGGCCAGAAAGTGGCGGTGTCGATGCAGGACAGCGTGCTGAATCTCTGCCGCGTCAAGCTGCGCGACCAGCAGCGCCTGGACCGGGTCGGCTACCTGGAAGAGTATCCGCAGTACCCGCACGGCAAGTTCTCCGACGTCGTGCCGCGCGGCGGCAACGCCGGCGGCGGCGGCCAGCCGGGCTGGGTGCTCAAGTGCAAGGGCTGGGAAACCGACCCCAACGCCTATATCTACTTCACCATCCAGGGCCATGCCTGGGCGCCGATCTGCAGGGCGATCGGCAAGGAAGAGTGGATCGACGACCCGGCCTACACGACCGCGATCGCGCGCCAGGACAAGATCTTCGACATCTTCGGCACGATCGAGGAATGGCTGAAGGACAAGACCAAGTTCGAAGCGGTCGACATCCTGCGCAAGTTCGACATTCCCTGCTCGCCAGTGCTGTCGATGAAGGAAATCGCCGCCGATCCATCGCTGCGCGCCAGCGGCACGATCGCCGAGGTCGAGCACAAGGAACGGGGCACGTACCTGACCGTGGGCAGCCCCATCAAGTTCTCGGACATGAAGGTCGAGATCAAGGGTTCGCCGCTGCTGGGCGAGCACACCGACGAGGTGCTGGAAGGCCTGGGCTACAGCAGCAAGGAGATCGCGGCGCTGCACGAGAAGCGGGTGGTGTGATCACGGGCCTGGCTGGATAAAACGAGCGTCTGGTGCGCGTCGGCGGTGTGCGACGCGCACCTGTTTTTTATGGGGGAGACAAGCATGCAAGCCGACATCGATTTTCAACAACTGCTGCAGGCGCTGGGCGACGGCGTCATCGTCTGCGACGCGAAAGGCGACATCACATTCTGGAACGCCGCCGCCACGCGCATCTTCGGCTTCACCGAAAGCGAGGCGATCGGACAGTCGCTCGACCTGATCATCCCCCAGCGCCAACGCCAGCGGCACTGGGACGGCTATCACAAGACCATGGCCACGGGCGAGACGCGCTATGGCGCCGACGTATTGCGGGTGCCGGCTGTGCACAAGGAAGACAAGCCACTGTCGATCGCCTTCACGGTGGCGCTGTTGCACGGGCCGGGCGGGGAAGTGTCGGCGATCGTCGCCCTGGTGCGTGACGAGACCGAACGCTGGGGAGAAGAACGCAAGCTGCGCGCGCGGCTGGCGCAGCTCGAGACGGCGCAGGCTTGATCCTGTTCATCCAGTCTCGCTCCATGCTAGTCCCGTAATGCAAGAACGTCATTCCCGCCTACGCGGGAATGACGCGCCTGGGCCGCGGGACGTGGGACATCAGCCGGCGTCGCCACCCGGCGGCGGCGGCGGCATGTGCTCGCGCCGGTGTTCCAGCAAGGCCTCGATCACCATCCGGCTGAGTCCCTCACCCTGGGTGTCGTCGATGTGCGAAAACAGCCGGCTGCGCATGCGCGGCGCCCAGAAGCGCTGCAGGTGGTTGGCGATCTCGGTGCGCCCTTCCCGGGGATCCGGGTAGGACGCGAAGAAGGTGCCGATCTGGTTGGCCATGGTGACCAGGTTGTCGATGTTCATGCGGACTCCATAGCGATGTTGGCGCCGTGGGCGTAGGCGACGAAGTCGTCGCCGCGGGCGAAGGCGACCAGGGTCAGGCCGCAGCCGAGCGCGGTGCGCACGGCGAGGGCGGTGGGTGCGGAAATGGCGACCAGGGCGCCGATGCCGACGGTGGCGGCCTTCTGCACCATCTCGACGCTGGCGCGGCTGGTGATCACGCAAAAACCGTCGGCGAGATCGGCGCCATTCATGTGCAGCCCCCCGATCAGCTTGTCGAGCGCATTATGGCGGCCGACGTCCTCGAACGCCGCGCGCGGCATGCCGTCACGGCCGCACCAGATGGCCGCATGGGTGGCGCCGGTGATGCGATTGAGCGGCTGCTGGGCCCTGGCATCGAGCAGGGCGCGCCGGATCGCCGCGCCGGACAGCGCCCGCGTCGGCGCCAGCCAGGGCAGGGGACGCACCACCTGGGCCAGGCTGTCGACCCCGCACAGGCCGCAGCCGGTGCGGCCCGCCAGGCTGCGCCGCCGTTCCTTGAGGCGCATGAAAGCGCCGGCGGCGAGGTCGATGTGGGCGGTGATGCCGCTTGCAGCGTGTTCGATCTCGACGCCATAGCATTCGGCGGGCGAGGCGATGATGCCTTCGCTCAGTGAAAAGCCGAGCGCAAACTCTTCCAGGTCGGCGGGCGTGGCCAGCATCACCGCATGCGAGACGCCGTTGTACTCGAGCGCGACCGGCACTTCCTCGGCCAGCTCGTCCTGGGCGCTGCGCAAGGCGCCGCCGTGCGTGCGCGCCACCGTCATGCAGGCGCTCGGAAAGTGCTGGACCGGCGCCTGCACGCCGGTATCCGCATCCAGGTCGACAGCGCAGGTCATGCGACCGGCTCCGCCAGGCCCAGCTGCATCTGGTTGAAGCGGGCGTACTCCAGCTGCCAATCCGACTGCTGCTGGACCGGCATCACCTGCACCGCCGTGACCTTGTATTCGGGGCAGTTGGTTGCCCAGTCGGAGTTCTCGGTCGTGATGACGTTGGCGCCCGATTCGGGGAAGTGGAAGGTGGTGTAGACCACGCCCGGCTGCATGCGCTCGGTGATCATCGCGCGCAGTACGGTCTCGCCGGCGCGGCTGTGGATGCCGACCCACTGGCCATCCTCGATGCCGCGCTCCTGGGCGTCGTGCGGGTGGATCTCGAGCCGGTCCTCGGCGTGCCAGCGCACGTTCTCGGTGCGGCGCGTCTGCGCGCCGACGTTGTACTGCGACAGGATGCGGCCGGTGGTCAGGATCAGCGGATACTTGCGCGTCACCTTCTCGTCGGTGGCGACGTACTGGGTGATGATGAAGCGGCCCTTGCCGCGCACGAAGCCGTCGACGTGCATGGTCGGCGTGCCTTCCGGCGCCTCGTCGTTGCAAGGCCACTGGATGCTGCCCAGTTCATCGAGGCGCCGGTAGCTCACGCCGCTGAAGGTCGGGGTCAGGCGCGCGATCTCGTCCATGATCTCGGACGGGTGGCGGTAGTTCATCGGATAGCCCAGCCGGTTCGACAGCGCCACCGTGACTTCCCAGTCGGCATAGCCGGCGCGCGGCGGCATCACCTTGCGCACGCGCGAGATACGGCGTTCGGCATTGGTGAACGTGCCGTCCTTTTCCAGGAACGAGGAGCCGGGCAGCAGCACGTGGGCATACTTGGCGGTCTCGTTCAAGAAGATGTCCTGCACCACGATGCACTCCATCGCCTCGAGCGCCGCGGTGACGTGCTGGGTGTTCGGGTCGGATTGCACGATATCCTCGCCCTGGCAATACAGGCCCATGAAGCTGCCGTCGAGGGCCGCTTCGAACATGTTCGGGATGCGCAGCCCCGGTTCGGCCTGCAGCGGCACGCCCCAGGCTTGCTCGAACAGGGTACGCACGGTGGTGTCCGAGACGTGGCGGTAGCCCGGCAGCTCGTGCGGGAAGGAGCCGATGTCGCACGAACCCTGCACATTGTTCTGCCCGCGCAGCGGATTGACGCCCACCCCGGGGCGGCCGACGTTGCCGGTGACCATGGCCAGGTTGGCGATGCCCATGACGGCGGTCGAGCCCTGCGCGTGCTCGGTCACGCCCAGGCCATAGAAGATCGCGCCGTTGCCGCCGAGCGCATACAGGCGGGCGGCGTCGCGCACCTGCTGCGCCGGCACGCCGGTGATCGCTTCCATCGCTTCCGGCGAGTTCTCGGGCTGGGCGACGAAGGCGCGCCACTGCGCGAAGGCGCGCAGGTCGCAGCGCTCGGTGATGAAATCGTTGGCCATCAGGCCTTCGGTGACGATCACGTGGGCCAGCGCGCTGATCATCGCGACGTTGGTGCCGGGCCGCAGCTGCAAGTGGTAGTCGGCGCGGATGTGCGGCGACTTGACCAGGTCGATGCGGCGCGGATCGATGACGATCAGGCGCGCGCCCTGGCGCAGGCGCTTCTTCATGCGCGAGGCGAACACCGGGTGGCCGTCGGTCGGGTTGGCGCCGATGACCAGGATCACGTCGGCCTTCTCGACCGACTTGAAGGTCTGGGTGCCGGCCGATTCGCCGAGCGTCGTCTTGAGGCCATAGCCGGTCGGCGAGTGGCATACGCGGGCGCAGGTGTCGACGTTGTTGTTGCCAAACGCCGCGCGCACCAGCTTCTGCACCAGATAGCCTTCTTCATTGGTGCAACGCGACGAGACGATGCCGCCGATTGCATCGCGACCGTGCTTGGCCTGGATGCGCTTGAACTCGGATGCCGCGTAGTCGAGCGCCTCGTCCCACGACACTTCCTTCCACGGGTCGGTGATCTTGGCGCGGATCATGGGTTTCAGGATGCGGTCCTTGTGGGTGGCGTAGCCCCAGGCGAAGCGGCCCTTGACGCAGGCATGGCCCTCGTTGGCCTTGCCGTCCCGGGCCGGCACCATGCGTACCACCTCGTTGCCCTTCATCTCGGCCTTGAGCGAGCAGCCGACGCCGCAATAGGCGCACGTGGTGGTGATGCTGTGCTCGGCCTGGCCGAGCCAGATCACCGATTTCTCGGTGAGGGTGGCGGTCGGGCAGGCTTCGACGCAGGCGCCGCACGAAACGCATTCGGACTGCATGAACGGTTCGCTCTGGCCGGCCGACACGCGCGCATCGAAGCCACGGCCCGAGATGGTCAGCGCGAAGGTGCCTTGCGTCTCTTCGCAGGCGCGCACGCAGCGGTTGCACACGATGCACTTCGATGAATCGAAGGTGAAATAGGGATTGCTCTCGTCCTTCTTGAGCTTGAGGTGGTTGGCGCCCTCGTAGCCGTAGCGCACCTCGCGCAGGCCGGTGACGCCGGCCATGTCCTGCAGCTCGCAGTTGCCGTTGGCGGGGCAGGTGAGGCAGTCGAGCGGGTGGTCGGAAATGTACAGCTCCATCACGCCCTTGCGCACTTCTTGCAGCTTGGGGCTCTGGGTGCGCACCACCATGCCCGCTTCGGCCGGGGTGGTGCACGACGCCGGATAGCCGCGGCGGCCTTCGATCTCCACCAGGCACAGGCGGCAGGAGCCGAACGGCTCCAGGCTGTCGGTGGCGCACAGCTTGGGGATGTTGATGCTGTTCTCGGCCGCCGCGCGCATCAGCGAGGTGCCGGCCGGGACGGTGACCTGGACGCCGTCGATGGTCAAGGTGATCATTTCGGTGGCGACGTCGATGTCTTTCGCCGGGGTGCCAAAGTCGCGAGTGAGGATGGTTTCGATCATTGCCTTCTCTCCTGGGCAGCCATTCAGGCGGCCATTTCGTCGCCGGCCACCTGGCCGAAGTCTTGCGGGAAGTGGTTCAGCGCCGACAGCACCGGGTAGGGCGTCATGCCGCCCATCGCGCACAGCGAACCGTTGAGCATCGTGTCGCACAGGCTGCGCAGCAGGATCACCTGCTGCGGGCGCTCGGCGCCGGCGCGGATCTTGTCGATCACCTCGACGCCGCGGGTGGAACCGATGCGGCAGGGCGTGCATTTGCCGCACGATTCGACGGCGCAGAATTCCATCGCGTAGCGCGCAAGATGCGCCATGTCGGCGCTGTCGTCGTGGACCACGATGCCGCCATGGCCCAGCACCGCCCACAGGGCGGCGAAGGCTTCGTAGTCGAGCGGGGTGTCCCACTGCGACGGCGGCAGGTAGGCGCCCAGCGGGCCGCCCACCTGCACCGCCTTGATCGGACGGCCGCTGGCGCTGCCGCCGCCGTAGTCGTACAAGATCTCGCGCAGCGTGGCGCCGAACGCCAGTTCGATCAGGCCGCCGTTCTTGATATTGCCGGCCAGTTGCACCGGCAAGGTGCCGCGCGAGCGCCCCATGCCGAAGTCCTGGTAATACTGCGCGCCCTGGTCGAGGATGACCGGCACCGAGGCCAGCGACAACACATTGTTGATCACGGTCGGCTGGCCGAACAGGCCGGCGAGCGCGGGCAGGGGCGGCTTGGCGCGCACCACGCCGCGCTTGCCCTCGATGCTCTCCAGCAGGGCGGTCTCTTCGCCGCAGATATAGGCGCCGGCGCCCTTGCGCACCTCGAGCTCGAAGGCGCGGCCCCTGCCGGCGACGTTCGGTCCGAGGAGGCCCGCGCGCGTGGCGGTCTGGATCGCGTGATTCAGCGCGGCGATCGCATGCGGATACTCGCTGCGCACGTAGATGAAGCCGCGGGTGGCGCCGACCGCGAGGCCGGCGATCGTCATGCCCTCGATCAGGACGAAGGGATCGCTTTCCATGATGATGCGGTCGGCGAAGGTGCCGGAATCGCCCTCGTCGGCATTGCAGACGATGTATTTCTGGTGGCCAGGCGCGCGCAGCACCGTGTTCCACTTGATCCCGGTGGGGAAGGCGGCGCCGCCGCGTCCGCGCAGGCCGGAGGCGGTGACCGCGGCGATGATGTCGGCGCCGCTCATGGTCACGGCCTGGCGCAGGCCGCGGTAGCCGCCATGCGCCTCGTAGTCGCGCAGCGACAGCGGATCGGTGACGCCGCAGCGGGCGAAGGTCAGGCGGGTCTGCCGGGCCAGGTAGGGAATCTGCTCGACGAGGCCGAGCGCCAGGCGGTGGGTGGACTGGCCGTCGTGGAAACCGGCGTCGAACAGGGCGGCCACGTCGCTTTCATCGACGTTGCCGAAGCCGATGCGCCCGCCTGGCGTCTCGACTTCGACCAGCGGTTCGAGGTACAGCAGGCCGCGCGTGCCGTTGCGCACCAGGTCGATGGCGATGCCGCGCCGCGCGGCCTCGCATTGAATCGTGGCGGCGACGTCGTCGGCGCCCAGGGCCAGCGCCGCCGAATCGGCCGGGACGTAGATGCGTACGCTCATGCTGCCTCCTTGGCCTTGGCGGCCACTTTCGCGACCAGCTTGTCGAAACGCGCCGGCGTCACGCGGGCATGGACGGCGTCGTTGATCATGATGGCGGGCGCGGTGGCGCACTGGCCGAGGCAGTACACCGGCTCCAGGGCGAAGCCGCCGTCGGTGGTATGCGCGTGCAGGTCGCAACCGAGGGCCTGCTGGACATGCGACAGCAGGGCGTCGCCGCCCATGCTCTGGCACGCCTCGGCGCGGCAGACCTGCACCGTGCAGCGCGCCGGCGGCGTGGTCTTGTAGTAGTGGTAGAAAGTGATCACGCCATGCACCTCGGCGCGCGAGAGATTGAAGATTTGCGCGAGTCCTTCGACCGAATCGGGCGGGATGAAGCCGAGCCGGTCCTGGATGGCGTGCAGCACCGGCAGCAGCATGTCCTGGCCGAGCAGGCCATTGTGCGCATGGAGTGCGAGGATGTCGCCGATGACGCGACGCGGGTCAAGGGTATCTGGTGCATTCATGGGTGTCTCCATCTCTGCCTTGCATATGTTTATGGGAACATATATAACGGCTTTTATGTACTGCTCCGTCCAGAGTAGCACCCGTTCTGCAGGTGTTCAATATGAAGGATTTTGCATATGATCAGAGTGGAGATACGGCCGGACTGGATCGTGCGCGACGCCGCCGGCCAGCCGACCGCGCTGCCGGCGCTGCTCGGGCTGTTGCTCGCGGTGAGCGAGCTCGGTTCGATCAGCAAGGCCGCCACGGCGCGCGGCATGTCCTACCGCCATGCATGGGGATTGCTGCAGCAGTTCTCGCGACAGTTCGGCGTGGAGCTCGTTCACAAGGTGCGCGGACAGGGCACGGTGCTGTCTCCGCTCGCCGAAAAGCTGATGTGGGCCGACCGCCGCATCCACGCCCGCCTGACCCCCATGCTCGACAGCCTGGCCTCGGAATTGCAGCAGGAACTGGCGCGGGTATTGGTCGGCGACGCCCAGGTGCTGCGCCTGACCGCTTCGCACGGGTTCGCGGTGGCCGCGCTGGTGACGCAGCTGAACGAGCATGGCGTGACGGTCGACATCAATTACCGCAGCAGCAGCGACGCGGTGGCGGCGCTGGCGCGCGGGGAGTGCGACCTGGCGGGCTTTCATTTGCCGGTGGGAGAACTGGAGGGAGCGGCGGCGGCCAAGTACCGGCTTTGGCTCGATCCAGAGCGCCATGCGCTGCTGCACCTGGCGTACCGCATGCAGGGGCTGTTCGTGGCCAAGGGCAATCCGAAAGGCGTGACAAGCCTGGCCGACCTGGCGCGGTCGGACCTGCGCTTCGTCAACCGCCAGAAGGGGTCGGGGACGCGGGTGCTGCTCGAATTGTTATTGGCCGACCTTGGCGTCGACCCGGCCGTCATCAACCGTTCCGGCACCGCCGAATTCACGCACGCGGCGGTGGCGGCTTACGTTGCCAGCGGCATGGCCGACGTGGGCTTCGGCGTCGAAACCGCGGCGCGGCGCTTCGATCTGGATTTCATCCCGGTGATTCGCGAACGGTATTTCCTGGCTTGCGACGCCGGCGCGCTGGAGACGCCGCTCCTGACGTCGGCGCAGGCCGCGATGGCGGGCGGCTCGTTCAGGGAGGTGCTGTCGACGCTGCCGGGCTACGATGGCGCGCTGAGCGGTGAGCGGCTCGACCTGCATTTCCTGTTCTAGGTGCTGCCGAGACCGCTCAGCCATTGATTGACCCGCTCCATCGTGCGGCGTTCCTGGTCGGCTTCCATGACCAGGCCCTGGTCATGGACGCGCGCACCACGGGCATGGGCGGCGACCACCGCCAGGCTGTTGCCGGGGCCATAGCCGCCATGTGTGATGAATGGAATGATCGTCTTGCCCTTGACATCATGCGCCGCAAGGAAGGCGCGGATCACCGGGGGCGCGGTTTCGCCCCAGATCGGAAAACCGAGGTAGATGGTCCGGTAACGGGCCAGGTCGGGCACGGTCGCCATCAATGCCGTACGCACGTCGCCGTCGCGCTCGCGGCGGGCCTGCTCGACCGTCTCGAGATAGTCCTCGGGGTAGGGCCGGGCCGGCTGGATCTCGAACAGCGTCGCCGCCTGTGCGCGCTGGATCTGGCCGGCGATCACGCGGGTGTTGCCGCTGCGTGAAAAGTAGGCGACCAGGACGTCGCCGCCCTGGCGCCGCATGCTGCCTGGGGCGGCGCCGGCAGTGGGCGCCGCCACCGCGAGGCCGGACAGGACGGACGTCGCCATGAACTGGCGGCGCCGGGTCGAAGCGGGTTGACTCATGGCGTTCTCCTCATGCCATCCTGGGCAGCTTCGGCAGCAGCTTGTCGAGCGTGATCGGATACTCCCGCACGCGGATGCCGGTGGCGTTGTAGACCGCGTTCGCAACGGCTGCCGGCGTCCCGCAGATACCGAGTTCGCCCACACCTTTCGCTTTCAACGGCCCCACCGTGGGATCGACCTCGTCCAGGAAGATCACTTCCTGCTCCGGGATGTCGGCATGCACCGGCACTTCGTAGCCGGCCAGGTCGTGGTTGACGAAGAAGCCGACCTGCTTGTCGACCACCAGGTCTTCCATCAGCGCCGCGCCGACGCCCATCGTCATGCCGCCAATGATCTGGCTGCGCGCAGCGAGCGGATTGATGATGCGGCCGGCGGCGCACACGGCCAGCATGCGGCGCACCCGGATTTCTCCGGTGCCCGCATGCACGCCCACCTCGACGAAGTGGGCCGCGAACGTCTGCTGGGCATACTGCTTGCCGAGTTCCCCGATTTCCATCACGTCTTCGGCCTGCAACTCTCCCGCATCGACGGCGTCTGCCAGCGGCCTGCTCGTGCCGCCGGCCCGTACGCGGCCGCCGCTGAACTCGATGTCGGTAGTGCCCAGTCCCAACCGCTCTGCAACCAGGCCGCGCAGCTTGACGCAGGCCGCGTACACGCCGGCCGTGCACGAGGCCGCGCCAAACTGGCCGGCGGAGCCCGCGCCTTCCGGGTACGCCGAGTCGCCCAGCAGCACCGTTACCTTGTCGATCCCGACACCCATCATTTCGGCCGCCGTTTGTGCAATGATCGTGTAGCTGCCGGTGCCGATGTCGGTCATGTCCGTCTCTACCGTGATCCGGCCCTGGCGGTCCAGTCGCACGCTAGCCGCCGACTTCATGGCGCGCCCGCCGCGGATGCCCGCGGCCATGCCGATCCCGATGAGCCAGTGGCCCTCGCGCCGGGCGCCCGGCCTGGCGTTGCGCCGGTCCCAGCCGAATCGATCTGCTCCCGTCTGCATGCACCGCACCAGCTGGCGCGTCGAGAACGGCCTGGCGGGCACCTCGGGGTCGACCTGGGTGTCGTTGAGGATGCGGAAGGTGACCGGGTCCAGGCCCAGCTTCTCGGCCATCTCGTCCATCGCGACTTCGAGCGCCATCAGGCCTGGCGTTTCGCCTGGCGCGCGCATCGCATTGCCCTCGGCCAGGTCGAGATGGGACACGCGCAGCCGCGTGATGCGGTCGGCGCTCGCGTACAGCAGGCGGGTCGGCAGCGTCGCCCGTTCGGGCAGCGAGCCGAGATTGCCGGACCAGCTTTCGTGGCCGATCGCGGTCAGCTTGCCGTCGCGCCCCGCGCCGAGCCGGATGCGTTGGATGGTGGCGGGGCGGTGGGAGGTGTTGTTGAACATCAGGTGGCGCTGCAGGGTGACCTTGACCGGCCGTCCCACCAGCCGCGCGGCAACGGCGGCCAGCACGGCGTCGGCCAGGACCGAGGCCTTGCCGCCGAAACCACCGCCGATGTAGGGAGACACGATGCGGATGTTCTCGCGCGGGATGCCGAGCGTGCGCGACAGGTCTCGCATGCCCCAGCTCACCAGCTGGATCGCATTCCAGAGCGTCAGTTTGTCCCCCTTCCAGGACGCGATTGCCGCATGCGGCTCCATCATCGCGTGCGAATGGTCGGGCGTCGTGTAGTGCTGGTCGAGCGTGACCGGGGCGCTGGCGAAGGCGGAATCGAAATCGCCTGCCGCCGTGTCCATGCCCGGCTCGGGCGGCAGCGGTGTGCTTTTCTCTTGCGCCAGGCTGAATTTGCCGTCGGTCCGTGCGTACCGCACGCGCACCAGCTGGGCCGCCGCGCGCGCCTGTTCGAAGGTTTCGGCGACCACGATCGCCACCGCCTGGTGGTAGTGCTGCACCTCGGGGCCGGCCAGGACCCGCGCCACGTAGAACTGGCCGACGCCGAGCTTGCCGGCGTTGTCCGCCGTGACGATGCCGAGCACGCCCGGCGCGGACTTCGCCTGGGCCAGGTCGATCGCCACGATGCGTCCCTTGGCGATGCCGGTGCCGACGATGTAGCCATGGGCCGCATCCGGCACGGCGGCATGGTGTTCATAGGTGTAGGTCGCGGTTCCGGTGGTCTTGAGGCGTCCCTCGATGCGCGCGGTCGGCTTGCCGACCACGTTCAAGCGGTCGATCGGGTTGCGGGTGGCGGGAGTCAGGAATTTCATCGTGGGCTGGTCCTCGCGTCGGTCAATATGGTGGCCAGCGTGCGCTCGACCAGTTGCAGCTTGAAGGCGTTCTGTTCCGTGGTGGCCGCATCGGCCAGCAAGCGGGCGGTCAGCGCCGCGGCGCCGCGCGGCATCTCGGCCTCTGCCGCCTCGATCCGCCACGGCATGTGGGCGACGCCGCCCACGGCGACGCGCCCGCTGCCGTCGGGCTGGACGATGGCGGCGACCGACACCAGCGCGAAGGCGTAGGACGCGCGGTCGCGCACCTTGTGGTAAGTGTGCATGCCGCCTGCGGGACGGGGCAGCGTCACGGCCGTGATCAGTTCGTCCGGCGCGAGGTTGGTGTCCCGTTGAGGCGTCATGCCGGGGAGACGGTAGAAATCCGCGATCGGAATGGTGCGCGTGGCACCGTCCGGGCGTACCGTCTCCACCGCCGCATCGAGCACGCGCATGGCCACCGCCATGTCGCTCGGATGGGTGGCGATGCATGCCTGGCTGGCGCCGACGATGGCGTGGGGACGATTGAAGCCGCGCAGGGCGCCGCAGCCGCTGCCGGGCTGGCGCTTGTTGCACTGCTGGGCGGTATCGTAGAAGTAGGGACAGCGGGTGCGCTGCAGCAGGTTGCCGGCGGTGGTCGCCTTGTTGCGCAACTGGCCCGAGGCGCCTGCCAGCAGCGCGCGCGACAGCACCGCGTAGTCGCGCCGCACCCGCGGCTCGCTGGCCAGGGCGGTGTTGCGCACCAGCGCGCCGATGCGCAAGCCGCCATCGGCAGCGGACTCGATCCGGTCCAGTCCGATGTGGTTGACGTCGATGAGGTGTTGCGGCGTCTCGATCTGCAGTTTCATCAGGTCGAGCAGGTTGGTGCCGCCGGCGATGAAACGGGCGCCGGGCGTGCGCCGCATGGCCTGCGCCGCCTCTGCCGGACTGTGGACGCGTTCATAGGTGAATGACTTCATGCGGCGTCTCCCGCGACCTCGGTCATCGCATCGATGATGTTGGGATAGGCGCCGCAGCGGCAGATATTGCCGCTCATGCGTTCGCGCAGCTCGGCCTTCGACAGCAGCGGCCGCGCGTTCAGGTCGGCGCTGGCGTGGCTCGGGATGCCGGCCGCGATTTCAGACAGCACCGCCACCGCCGAACAGATCTGGCCGGGGGTGCAGTAGCCGCACTGGTAGCCGTCGTGCTTGATGAAGGCGGCCTGCATCGGGTGCAGCTTCGAAGGGGTGCCGAGTCCTTCGACCGTGGTGATGCGGTCGCCATCGTGCATGACGGCCAGGCTCAGGCACGAATTGATGCGCTCGCCGTTGACCAGCACGGTGCAGGCGCCGCACTGGCCCTGGTCGCAGCCTTTCTTGGTGCCGGTGAGATGCAGGTGTTCACGCAGCGCATCGAGCAGGGTGGTGCGGGTGTCGAGTTGGAGGCGGAGTGGCTTGCCGTTGACCTCGAAGCTGACGGCCGATGGAGGCGCACCGGAAGGCGCTTGCGCGGCTTCGGCCAGCGGCGCCGCCAGCGCGGCGGTGGCGCCGGCGCTGGCGGCCATGAAGGCGCGGCGAGTGAATGACGGGTTGTCGTTGCTGTTCATTGTCTGTCCTCGTGTTCGTTGGCGACCATGCGTCGATCAAGACCTGGCGGGCGCCTCGACGTCCGAATAGACCTGCACCGCATCCGGCAGCCTGGCGCCGCGCACCTGGATCTCCCTGACGGCGCGATCGAGTTCGGCCAGTTCGGCGCTCGTGAAGCGCACGGCGTCGGCGCCCAGGTTCTCGACCATATGCGCCATTTGGGTGGTGCCGGGGATGGGCACGATCCACGGCTGCTGCGCCATCAGCCATGCCAGCGCCAGCTGGGCCGGCGTCGCGCCCTTGCGCTGAGCCCAGTGCCCGAGCAGGTCGAGCAGGGCCAGGTTGTGGGACAGGTTGCTGGGGGCGAACCTGGACTCGATGCGGCGAATGTCGCCCTCGGCAAAACGGGTGTTGGCATCGATGGCGCCGGTGAGAAAGCCCACGCCCAGCGGGCTCCATGGAACGAAACCGATGCCCAGTTCGCGGCAGGTCGGGATCACATTCTGCTCGGGTCCGCGCCACAGCATCGAATACTCGCTCTGCACGGCGCTGACGGGCAGCGCGGCATGCGCGCGGCGCAGGGTCTGCAAGCCCATTTCCGACAGTCCCCAGTGCAGCACCTTCCCCTGTTTCATCAAATCCTGCACCGCGCCGGCCACGTCCTCGATCGGCACCTGCGGATCGACGCGGTGCTGGTATAGCAGGTCGATGCGGTCGGTGCGCAGGCGTTTGAGCATGCCCTCGACTGCCTGCCTGATATGCGCGGGCCGGCTGTTCAGGCCGGGCAGGCGCTTGCCGGTCTCGAGGTCGATATTCCATCCGAACTTGGTCGCGATGACGATCTCGTTTCGAAACGGCGCCACGCCTTCGCCGAGGATGCGCTCGACTTCATGCGGCCCATAGGCTTCGGCGGCGTCGTAGAAAGTCAGGCCGCGCTCGTGGGCGGCGCGGATGATGTTCAGCATCTCCGGACGGCTGGGAACCGTGGTCTGGTAGGTGCGGCTCATGTTCTGCACCCCCAGGCCGATGCTGGACACTTCCAGCGTACCCAGCTTGCGGCGCATGCCGGCCGCGGCGCGCGCCGGTGCGCCGCTGCTGGCGCCTGCCTGGGCCAGGGCATCGCCCGCGAGCGGCGCCGCGGCCAGGCTGCCCGCCGCCAGCAGGAAATTCCGGCGGCCTGGAGCCGATGCGTGCTTCGTGGTGTGTGTCGACATATCCAACCTTTCATCGGGATTGCTGTAGAAGGACTTGAGCAGGGCAATCATTGCGCGCCCGTGGGCTTGGCAAACACCTCCCTGGCGACGGCGATTGCCGTGACCGCGTTCGGCCATCCGGCATAGAACGCCAGGTGCGTGATGGATTCCACCAGTTCGGTTTCGGTGACGCCGTTCTCGCGTGCGATGCGCAAGTGCGAGCGCAGTTGATCGGGGCGGTTCATGGCGACCAACGCGCTGACGGTGGCCAGGCTGCGGTCGCGTTTCGACAGCCCGGGCCGTTCCCAGACGTCGGCGTAGAGCACCCTGTCGGTGAGATCGGCCAGTTTCGGCGCGATGTCCCCATACATGCGTTGTGCCGGCGTGGCTAACGGGCCGGGGGCGCTTGCGTCGGGAGCGGCGTCGCCGACTTTTTCCATCCATACCGTCGATGTGCCGTCCAGCGATTCCGTGATCGCCACATGGCGCATCGCCTGGGTCGGGCTCGCACCATGCCAGTGCTTCACGCCGGCGGGAATCCAGATGACGTCGCCCGGCCGGATTTCCTCGACCGGACCCTGCCATTGCTGCACCCGTCCGGCGCCTTCGGTGACGATCAGCGTCTGCCCCAGTGGATGCACGTGCCATGCGGTGCGCGCGCCCGGCGCGAAGGAGACCACGCCACCGCTCGAACGGCCGGGCGCCGGGGCACGGAACGCGGAATCGACGCGGACCGCGCCCGTGAAGTTCTGCTCCGGCCCCGCGACGGCCGGCCGCGAGCCGTTGCGAATGATCGTCACGTCCGGCGATGGGTTCTCGGCGGCGCTCGCGACGCCGATGCAGAAGAGGAGGGCGCACGGCGCCAGCAGTCGCTCGATCATCGCCTAGATCCCGAGCCGGCGTTCGCTCATCCACTTCACGATCGCCGGGTCGCGATGCGAGAAGAAGCTGCTGGCGCCGGTTTCCAGCGCCGCGATGGCGGCCATGTCGTCGCCGTCCAGCGCGAAATCGAACACGTCCAGGTTTTCCCGCATCCGCTCGCGGCGCACGGTCTTGGCCAGTGACGCGATATTGCGCTGGACAAGCCAGCGCAGCACGACCTGGCCGATGGACTTGCCGTGCCTGGCCGCGATCTCCGCCAGGTCCGGGTGCTCGAACAAGCCGTTCCTGCCTTCCGCAAACGGCGCCCAGGCCTGGGCCTGTATGCCGTTCTCGGCCATGAAGGCGGCGCTCTCTTCCTGCTGATGGAAGGGATGCACCTCGATCTGGTTCAGCGCCGGCTTGATCTCGTTGAAGGCGATGATGTCCATCAGGCGGTCGGGCTGGAAGTTGCTCACGCCAATGGCGCGCAGTTTGCCGGCGCGCTGCGCTTCCTCCATCGCGCGCCAGGCACCGTGGACGTCGCCGAATGGCTGGTGGATCAGGTACAGGTCGAGGTAGTCCAGGCGCAAGCGTTGCAGGGATTGGTCGATGGCCTCGCGGGTACGTTCGTAGCCCGCGTGCTGAACCCACAGTTTGCTGGTGACGAACAGCTCGTCGCGGGCGACGCCGCCATTCCTGATGCCGTTGCCGACCGCGGCTTCGTTCAGGTACGACGCCGCGGTGTCGATCAGGCGGTAGCCGGACGCGATCGCGTCGATGACCGCGCGTTCGCATTCCGCCGGGTCGGGAATCTGGAAAACGCCGAAGCCGAGGATGGGCATTCTGAGCCCGTTATTGAGTGTCACATGGTCCATGGTCGAATCCTTGTCAGTAAGCTGCAATCTGCCGGTGTACTGTACCGGGCACGATTGCCCCTTGATTAGCCGCTTAATTGTGCATGGCGTTATTAGCTCAACTTATCAATGTCTTTTGGGCATCTCGCTATAATCGACGTGTCCTTATTAGCTTCCCTTATGAGTAATGCGAGAGAATCTGAATGACCTGACGGCCTTCGTCATGGTGGCGCGCGAAGGCAGCTTTACGCGCGCAGCGGCGCAACTGCGGGTCTCGCAATCGGCGCTGAGCCAGACCATCCGCGCGCTGGAAGAGCGACTGGGTGTGCGCCTGCTGACCCGGACGACGCGGCGGGTCGCGCCGACCGACGCTGGCGAGCGCCTGCTGGCATCGGTCGGCCCGCGACTCGACGGCATCGCGGACGATCTCGCCGCCTTGAGCGAGCTGCGCGACAAGCCTGCGGGCAATGTCAGGATCACTGCATCCGAGCACGCGGCAAGCTGGATTCTGCTGCCGCGGCTGGCAACGCTCCTGCCGAACTACCCTGACATCAAGGTGGAGATCAATACCGACTACCGCATGATCGATATCGTCGAGCAGCGCTTCGATGCCGGCGTGCGCCTGGGAGAGCATTTGCAGAAGGATATGATCGCGGTGCCTGTCGGCCCCGAAGTGCGGATGGCGGTGGTGGGGTCTCCG
Source organism: Massilia timonae CCUG 45783 (assembly GCF_000315425.1). Classification (GTDB taxonomy): domain Bacteria; phylum Pseudomonadota; class Gammaproteobacteria; order Burkholderiales; family Burkholderiaceae_D; genus Telluria; species Telluria timonae. The sequence goes on from NZ_JH992924.1 coordinate 931,460, forward strand.
GCCTATTTCGCCACCCGCCCCCGGCCCGTGAAGCCACAGGATTTGACGAGCCACGACTGCATCAACGTGCGTCTGCCCACGCATGGCGGGCTGCTGCCGTGGGATTTCAAGCAAGGTACGCGCGAGCTGGTCGTTCGGGTGGAAGGGCAGATGACCCTGAATGGTTTCCCGCAGGTGGTCGACGCGGCGCTGGCCGGGATGGGGCTGGCGTTCGTGCTGGAAGACGTGGTGCAGCGCCAGCTCGCGACGGGCGCTCTGCAGCGGGTGCTGGAAGACTGGTGCGAGCTTTTCCCCGGTTACCACCTTTATTATCCAAGCCGGCGGCAGGCCTCGCCCGCCTTCGCATTGGTGCTCGATGCCTTGCGTTACCGCAGCGAGCCTGGTGCGTTCGATGGGTGAATGACGACCTGCTCTTCCTATTCCAGGGAGTAGAAGTGGGCGCGGTTTGATGTCGCGCTGCCGGCGTTGTTCGGTGCGGGCCTGGTCAGTGAAATGACTTACCTGGCGCTGTCGAAGAAACCAGGACCGGAAGCGCAAACAGGCGATGGCGGCATTGCCGTTTTCGATTCCGCTGGCGGCAGCGACGGTTGCGGCGATGGTGGGGGCGGTGGCTGCGGCGGCGGCGACTAGCTTGGGGTTCCGGTAAAAACAAGGCCCGCGCGAGCGGGCCCTGGTCGTCGACGCATCACGCCGTCGCCGGCGTGACCGTCAGCGCATTCAGACGAAATTCTTGTTCACGAATTCCCAGTTCACGACATTCCAGAACGCTTCCAGGAACTTGGCGCGCGCATTGCGGTAGTCGATGTAGTAGGCGTGTTCCCAGACGTCGGCGGTCAGCAGCGGCACGTCGGCGGTGGTCAGCGGGGTGCCGGCGCCGGTGGTGTTGACGATGTCGACGCTGCCGTCGGCCTTTTGCACCAGCCAGGTCCAGCCCGAGCCGAAGTTGCCCAATGCCGACTTGTTGAACTCTTCCTTGAACTTGTCGAACGAACCCCACTTGGCGTTGATCGCGTCCAGCGCCTTGCCGGTCGGCGCGCCGCCGCCGTTCGGGCTCATGCAGTTCCAGAAGAAGGTGTGGTTCCAGACCTGGGCCGAGTTGTTGAACACGCCGCCGGTCGACTTCTTGATGATCTCTTCCAGGGACAGGTTCTCGAACTCGGTGCCCTTGATCATGTTGTTCAGGTTGGTGACATAGGTCTGGTGGTGCTTGCCGTGGTGGTATTCCAGGGTCTCGGCCGAGATGTGCGGTTGCAGGGCGTCCTTGGCATACGGCAGCGGCGGCAGGGTGTGTTCCATTGTGCGTTCCTTAGTGGTTGGGAAAGGTTGCTGTTCTTATAGCGCCGTTATTCTACGCAATATGGAGCAACGTTGCAGGCTTGCATTTTATGCAGTCCCGCCAACCGATCCCAATTCACTCGAGGACGCTCTGGACCTGGGCCACGCCCACCTCGGCGCTGCCATTGGCCAGGCGGATCGTCAGCGTGTCGCGCGCATGGATCTGGGCCGGGTCGCGCACGATCTGGCCCTTGGCGTCGCGCACGATGGCATAGCCGCGCTCCAGCGTGCGCTGCGGGTTGAGCAGCTCGAGCTGGGCGGCGAGGGCGTTCAGCGCTTCGCGCCGCGCCCTGACCTGGCTGCACAGGCTGGCGTTCAGGTGGCGGCTGTCCGACGCCAGCCGGGCGCGCAGGGCGCGCATGTCGGGACGGTGGCGCGACCAGCGCTGCTGCAGTTGGGCGAGCAGCAGGCCGTGGCGGTTCACCGGCAGCTTGACCGCGTGCGTCATGGCCGTGGCCAGCGACAGCAGTTTCAGGCGCTGGTGGCCGATCTGGGCCGAGGGACTGAGCAGCCGGCGGCTCAGGTTGTCGAGGCCCTGGCTGGCGTCGTGCAGGCGGCGCTCCATCGCGCGCTGCAGGTCGAGGGCGTCGCCTTCGAGCGAGGCCAGCCAGTCGGCGCGCGGCGTGGCGGCCAGTTCGGCGGCTGCCGTCGGCGTGGCGGCGCGTACGTCGGCGGCGAAGTCGGCGATGGTGACGTCGGTTTCGTGGCCGACACCCGAGATCACGGGGATCGCGCAGGCGTCGATTGCGCGCGCCACGCATTCCTCGTTGAAGCTCCATAAATCCTCGATCGAGCCGCCGCCGCGGCAGACCAGCAGCACGTCCACCTCGGCGCGGCGCGAGGCGGTCATGATGGCTTCGGCGATCTTGTCGGCTGCGAACTGGCCCTGGACCGGGGCAGGGTAGAGCACGATCCGCACGTGCGGGGCGCGCCGGCGCAGGGCGGTCAGCACGTCGCGCAGCGCGGCGGCCTGCGGGCTGGTGACGATGCCGATGCTGCGCGCGAACAGCGGCAGCGCGCGCTTGCGGTCGGCGTCGAACAGGCCTTGCGCGGCCAGCTTTTCCTTCAGGCGCAGGAAGGCTTCGTAGAGCTGGCCCACGCCGGCGCGGCGGATCGCCTCGACGTTGATCTGGTAGTCGCCGCGCGCGCCGTACAGGGTGACCAAGGCGCGCACCTCGACCTTGTCGCCTTCGCGCGGGGTAAAGCCGGCCATCTGCGCGCGGCTACGGAACATCACGGCGCGCACCTGGGCCGCGTCGTCCTTCAGCGTGAAATACCAGTGGCCGGAGGCGGCCCGGGTAAAGTTGGAGATCTCGCCGCCAATCCACACCAGCGGGAACGAACGCTCCAGCAGGCGCGCCACCTGCTGGTTCAGGGCGGTGACGCTCAGGACGGCGGGGGCGGTGAAGGCTGGATCGGCGTCGTTCGGTGCTTGCATGGCGGGCTGGTGAAAATGGCGAAAGCGATCATTATCCCTTATCGGCGGATGGCAAGTGGTTTCCACGCCGTGGCCCGGATCCGATCAATGTTGCTGCTTTTCAATGCAATCTATTGAAAACCCTTTTAAATCAAGGGCTTGGATGTTGGGTAATGTCGTTTGAGAGCGGTTTATCCACAAAAACTGTGGGGAACTCATCCGCGCGAAGTGGGAGTGCGCAGCGATTGGGCAGGATAAGTAGAATTGTTACGAATCAATGACTTAACCCCCTAGCCGGAAGCTTGATCACAAAGTTGTCCACAGAATCTGTGCAAACATTTGGCGTCGTGTCCAGGTCAGCGGCGTGGACTACCGTGCCCTTTGTCGAGCTGAACATGTTGCGTTCTCCGCTGCCTGTTCTTGAGGCAGTCTGATCTAATGTCAATCAAATCAAGCACTTAAGTAGTAAAGTTTGACCTTCCTCACATTCTTATCCACAAAAATTGTGCAGATAACGAATAATGTGTGCACCGGTGCCCCGGAGGCCAAACAAACGAGGCAGAAAGCGCCACTCAGGCACCTTTTGTTGGCAAAAAGTGCTGTATGCCAATATTTTAAGCAGCGGTGTTTTATTGAGGTAAATCAAAGGCTTACGGTCATAAAGTGCCCATTGCTCACACTTTTGTCCACAAAAAGTGTGCGGAACCTCACCTGATCGCAGCCAAAGTACAGCCGGGTTCGGCTGCCCGGAATTTAGGCTCAACAATAAAATCGTCTGGAATCAGTTACTTAGTCGAGTCCGGCTACCCTTGCGCACAATTTTGTCCACAGAATTTGTTCGCAACTACACGATGCCAGTGAGTAACTGGTTGAGCCCGGGCCCGGTTGAGCCAAGTCATGAGACTGCCATTTTCTTGCGCAGGCGCAGAAAGCCCTTACAAATCAAGGTACTTGTTCCACCTCGCGGCCATTGCGCACAATTTTATCCACAGAAGATGTGAAGAACTCTACTTGCCGCTTCGCTGCCAACTTGCTACATTGCCGAATTGATCTTTTTCCTCTCAGGAGTATCTCTTGCTCGCCATTTTTCAAGCCGCAGGCTGGCCCATCTGGTTCCTGCTGGTCGCGTCGATCGTCGCCGTCGCCCTCATCGTCGAACGTCTGATCACCCTGCGCCGCGAGAAGATCCTGCCCCGCAACCTGCTCGATGAAGTCATCCGCGTCTACCGCAGCGGCAAGGTGACGCCCGACGTGGTGGACAAGCTGGAACAGAACTCGCCCCTCGGCACCGTGCTGGCCGCGGCGCTGCGCAACGTCGACGCCCCGCGCGACGTGATGAAGGAGTCGATCGAAGAGGCCGGCCGCGGCGTGGCCCAGAACCTGGAACGCTTCCTCACCACGCTCGGCACCATCGCCTCGCTGGCGCCGCTGATGGGCCTGTTCGGCACGGTGGTCGGCATGATCGAGATCTTCGGCGCCTCGACCCCGACCGGCGGCAACAATCCGGCGCAACTGGCGCACGGCATCTCGGTGGCGCTGTACAACACCGGCTTCGGCCTGGCGATCGCGATGCCGGCCCTGGTGTTCTACCGCCACTTCCGCAACCTGGTCGACACCTATATCGTCGAGATGGAACTGCAGGCGGTGAAACTGGTCGATGTCGTCCACGGTGCCCGCAAATGATGGACTTTCGCCGCGGCCGCAAGCGCGAAGAGCCGGAGATCAACCTGATCCCGTTCATCGACGTGCTGCTGGTGGTCCTGATCTTCCTGATGGTCTCGACCACCTACAGCAAGTTCACCGAGCTGCAGATCACCCTGCCGACCGCCGAGGCCGAGAAGCAGGCGGAGAAACCCTTCGAGATCAACGTGACGGTCGACGCCAAGGGCAACTACACGGTCAACAATACGCCGGTGACCTTCCACAGCGTCGCCGGCCTGGCCCAGGACATGAAGAACGCCGCGCGCACGCCCGACGGCCAGGTGGTGGCCAGCCCGGTGATCATCGTCAACGCCGACCAGTTCGCGATGCACCAGATGGTCATCAACGTGCTGGAAGCGGCGCGCGTGGCCGGCTACGACAAGCTGACCTTCGCGGCCCAGACCGGCGCCGCCAAATAATCCCCAAGGCGCGCACGCTGCGCGCCGTTTTTCTTTCCGCATGGCTTCCCGACTCGAATCGACCCTGACCCGCGCCTGGCTCCGGCGCGGGCCCCTGGCCTTGCTGCTCCTGCCGCTGGCGCTGCTGTTTCGCCTGCTGGCCGGCCTGCGCCGCCTGCTGTTTCGCACCGGCCTGAAGCGCGCCGAACGCCTGCCGGTGCCGGTGATCGTGGTCGGCAATATCTTCATCGGCGGCACCGGCAAGACGCCGCTGACGATCTGGCTGGCCGAGAGCCTGCGCGCGGCCGGCCTGAATCCCGGCGTGATCTCGCGCGGCCATGGCGGCCAGGAAGGCGCGGCCCTGGAGGTCGCCCCGCAGTCCGATCCGCGCGCCGTCGGCGACGAACCGCTCCTGATCGCGGCCCGCGCCGGGTGCCCGGTCGTGGTCGGCCGCCGCCGCGTCGAGGCGGGCAGGGCGTTGCTGGCGGCGCATCCCGGCGTCGACGTGCTGATCGCCGACGACGGCCTGCAGCACTACGCGCTGGCGCGTGACGTCGAGATCGTACTGTTCGACGGCCGCGGCGTCGGCAATGGCTGGCTGCTGCCGGCCGGTCCCCTGCGCGAACCGCCGTCGCGCCGGCGCGACTTCACGGTCGTCAACGCGCCCGAGATCACGCCCGGCCTGGCCCGGGCGGTCGGCGGACAACCTTGGCGCATGCGCCTGGCCGGCGACCATGCCGAGCCGCTGCAGGGCGGCGGGCAGGTTCCGCTGGCCCAGTTCAGCGAACAACGCATCGTGGCCGCCGCCGGCATCGGCAATCCGGGACGCTTCTTCGCCATGCTGCGCGCGGCCGGCCTGGCGGTCGGCGAGCTGCCTTTGCCCGACCATCACGACTTCATGGACGACCCGTTTGCCGGGGTCGATGCCGATGTCATCCTGATCACCGAGAAGGATGCAGTAAAATGTCGGCAAATTGATCATCTGAAGAACGATCCACGCCTGTGGGTCGTGCCGGTCACGGCGCAGCTCGACCCTGCACTGGCCGAACAAATCGTGGAGAAATGTCGTGGACGCTCGCTTGCTTGATATCCTGGTCTGCCCGTTGTGCAAGGGACCGCTTGAACTCGACAAAAAGGCGCAGGAACTGACCTGCCGCGCCGACCGCCTGGCGTACCCGATCCGCGACGGCATCCCGATCATGTGGGCCGACCAGGCGCGCAAGATCGAACCGGCATGACGGGTTACAGATGAACTTCACTGTCATCATCCCGGCGCGCCTGGCCTCGACCCGCCTGCCGAACAAGCCGCTGGCCGACCTGGGCGGTAAACCCATGGTGGTGCGCGTGGCCGAACGCGCGCGCGCATCCGGCGCGGCGCGCATCATCGTCGCCACCGACCATGAAGACATCGCCGCCGCCTGCGCCGCCCATGGCGTCTCCGCGGTGCTCACGCGCGCCGATCACCCGTCCGGCACCGACCGCATCGCCGAAGTGGCGCAGGTGCTGGGCCTGGGCCAGGATGAAGTCGTGGTCAACCTGCAGGGCGACGAGCCGCTGATCGATCCGGCGCTGCTGGCGGCCTGCGCCGCCCGCATCGACGCCCACACGCCGATGGCCACCTGCGCGCATCCGATCCTGGACACCTCTGAGGTCTTCAACCCGAACATCGTCAAGGTGGTGCTCGACAAGCTCGGCCGCGCGCTTTACTTCTCGCGCGCCACCATTCCCTGGCACCGCGACGCCTTCGCGGCCACCCAGGACTCCTTGCCGCTCGGCTACGCGCCGCTGCGCCATATCGGCCTCTACGCCTACAGCAACGCCTTCCTGCAAGCCTATCCGAAGCTGGCGGTCTCGCCGCTCGAGAGCATCGAGGCGCTCGAACAGCTGCGCGTGCTGTGGCACGGCTACCCGATCGCCGTGCACGTCACACAAGATGCGCCGCCCGGCGGCGTCGACACGCCGGACGACCTGGCGCGAGTACGCCTGCATTATCCGTCTTGATGTAGACCACAGGTCTGTGATGGGGCTGTCTGCGCAGGATCAATAATCCTGGCCGCAGGGCCCCAAAACTGGCTTGAAAGCCAACTTTTGTGGTAACTTCCGTGTCAAGAAGGCTTGGCAACATCAAACATAATTTATACAATCCACAGCAATTTTCATTATTTTCTAGAATCTCAGGAAACTCATGCGTCTCATTCTGTTAGGAGCACCCGGCGCCGGGAAGGGCACCCAGGCAAATTTCATCAAGGAAAAGTTCAATATCCCGCAAATCTCGACCGGCGACATGCTGCGCGCCGCGATCAAGGCGGGCACCGAACTGGGCCTGGCTGCGAAAAAGGTGATGGATGCCGGCCAACTGGTGTCGGACGACATCATCATCGGCCTGGTCAAGGAGCGCCTGAAGGATGCGGACTGCGCCAACGGCTATCTGTTCGACGGCTTCCCGCGCACCATCGCCCAGGCCGAGGCGATGAAGGACAGCGGCGTCACCATCGACTACGTGCTCGAAATCGACGTTCCTGACGAAATGATCCTCGAACGCATGACCGGCCGCCGCTCGCACCCGGCCTCGGGCCGCGTGTACCACGTCAAGTTCAACCCGCCGAAGGTCGAAGGCGTCGACGACGTCAGCGGCGAGCCGCTGATCCAGCGCGACGACGACAAGGCCGAGACCGTCTCCAAGCGCCTGGAGGTCTATCACAACCAGACCGAAGTGCTGCTGGGCTACTACGGCAAGTGGGCCGAGTCGGGCCTGCCGGGCGCGCCGAAATACCGCAAGATCTCGGGCGTCGGCCCGGTCGAGCAGGTGCGCGACAACGCGTTCGCGGCGCTGTCCGAATAAGCGCAGCAACCAAAGCAAGTTAGCAGTAACCGTCGTTCCCGCGCAGGCGCGAACCCAAGTTCCACGTGTCGCGATGACGCAAGCAACTTGAGTTCCCGCCTCCGCGGGAACGACGTTTTTGAGCGCGGCGCATTCTCTGCCTGACCTGCATGTCCCCTCGATTATGTGAGAAATTGTTTCTCGTGCGCCGTGCGCACGTTGACAAGACGATAATAGGTCATCGATCAAGCCAAGAGAGAGGTCTGCCATGAATACGCCGAAAACCATCCTTGCCGTCCTGCTCGCCGCCACCGCCATCGGCGCCGGCGCCCAGACCACCGGCGTCACGCAGGGCCAGCCGGCGACTGGCGCGACCTACCGCCCATCGCTCGACGGCCAGCAGACCACGGCGCCGGCCCCGACGATTGACATGCGTCCCATGACCCAGGAAGAAAAGGCGACCGGGCGCCAGGAACCGTCGCGCCTGAAGGACATCGATCCCGCCACCCATCCGGCGCCGCAGAACGTGCGTCCGCAGCCGGTCCCGATGCCGCGTCCGCAGGACACCCAGGCGGTGCCGGCGAGCACGCGCATCACGCCGACGCCGACGCCGACCACCGCGCCGGCCCCGGTCGGCCCGACGTCGCGCCCGGTCAGCGCCTGCACCGGCGCCACCTGCACCGACGCCAGCGGCGCCACCACGGCCGGCCAGGTCGGCAACGCCAGCGTCAACAGCGAAGGCCGCCTGTGCAACCGCACCGGCAACACGATGCAGTGCTTCTGAACGCCTGAGCGGCGACATGGTGGTTCCCTATAAAAGTTCGCTACAATGCCAGTTGACGTTAACGTAAACGTTAAACATGTGGCACATAGAACTTTTATAAGGGACACACCATGCAAATCCAGAACAACGTCTTCATCGTCACCGGCGGCGCCTCCGGCCTGGGCGCGGCCACCGCGCGCATGCTGGCGGACGGCGGGGCGAAAGTCGTGATCGCCGACGTCCAGGAAGAGGCCGGCCGGGCGCTGGCGCAAGAACTGAACGGCCAGTTCGTCCGCTGCGACGTCACCCAGGAAGCGGACGGCAAGGCGGTGGTCGAGGCGGCTGTCGCGCTGGGCGTCCTGCGTGGCCTGGTCAATTGCGCCGGCGTGGCGCCGGCCGCCAAGACCGTCGGCAAGGACGGCCCGCATCCGCTCGAGGTGTTCCAGCGCGCCGTCAACATCAACCTGGTCGGCACCTTCAATATGGCGCGCCTGGCGGCCGACGCCATGGCGAAGACCGACGAGGCCGAATACGGCGAACGCGGCGTCATCATCAACACCGCCTCGGTCGCGGCCTACGACGGCCAGATGGGGCAAGCCGCGTATGGGTCATCCAAAGCGGCCGTGGCCGGCCTGACCCTGCCGATGGCGCGCGACCTGGCGCGCAGCGGCATTCGCGTGATGACCATCGCGCCCGGCATCTTCGAAACCCCGATGCTGATGAACATGCCGCAGGAAGTGCGCGATTCGCTGGGCAAGATGGTGCCGTTCCCGCCGCGCCTGGGCCTGCCGAAGGAGTATGCCCACCTGGCCAAGGCTATCATCGAGAACGTGATGCTCAACGGCGAGACGATCCGCCTCGACGGCGCGATCCGCATGCAGCCGAAGTAAACGCTTAGCTCAGGCATTGTCCTTAAAGCAAGCTCGCGCGACATGAGGTAGCATGTCTGCGATCTCGGGCGCGTCGCCGCTGTCGTGCGGCGGCGCGCCCGTCTGCTTTTGGGAGAATCATTTGAAACAGTTCAGCACCTTTGCGCGTGCAGTCATACCTGCACTTTCCCTGGCCGCCGCCTTCCACCTGCCTGCCGGCGCCCAGGATTCCCTGCAGGCCGCGCCGGAAGCGGCCACCGGCTATGCCGACAAGGCCGGCTGGCCGGCCCAGAAATACATGGTGGCCGCGGCCAACCCGCTGGCGGTGGACGCCGGCTACCAGATCCTGCGCCGCGGCGGCAGCGCGATCGACGCGGCGATCGCCACCCAGCTGGTGCTGACCCTGGTCGAGCCGCAATCGTCGGGCATCGGCGGCGGCGCCTTCATGGTCCACTACGACGGCAAACAGACCCAGGCTTTCGACGGCCGCGAGACCGCGCCCGCCAGGGCCGACGAGCACCTGTTCGAACGCCCGGACGGCACGCCGCTGTCGCGCACCGAAGGCGTGGTCGGCGGCCGCTCGGTCGGCGCCCCGGGCGTGCTGCGCATGCTCGAACTGGCCCACCGCCAGCACGGCAAGCTGCCCTGGAAGACGCTGTTCGAGCCGGCGATCCGGCTGTCGGAGCAGGGCTTCGCGGTCAGCCCGCGCATGCACAAGATGCTGGCCGGCGAGACCCACCTGCGCAAGGACCCGGTGGCCGCCGCTTATTTCTACGACCAGCATGGCCAGGCGTGGCCGGTCGGCCATGTGCTGAAGAACCCGGCGCTGGCCAGGACGCTGCGCGAGATCGCCGAGGGCGGCGCCGACGTGTTCTATACCGGTCGCATCGCGCGCGATATCGCGGCCAAGGTCGCCAGCCATCCGACCAACCCCGGCCTGCTCACGGCGAAGGACATCGCCGACTACCGGCCCAAGGTGCGCGCGCCGGTCTGCAGCGACTATCGGCAATACACCGTGTGCGGCATGCCGCCGCCGTCGTCCGGCGGGATCGCCGTGGCCCAGATGCTGGGCATGTTCGAGACCTTCGACATGAAGGCGCTGGCCCCGAAGGACGGCGTGCCGGGCGCGCAAGCCGTGCACGTGTTCTCGGAAGTGGGGCGCCTGGCCTACGCCGACCGCAACCGCTATGCGGCCGACGCCGACTTCGTGCCGCTGCCGGGTCGCGGCATCCCGAGCCTGATCGACAAGGGCTACCTGAAGGGGCGCGCCGCCCTGGTCGGCGCCCGCTCGATGGGCGAGGCCAAGGCCGGCACGCCGCCGGGCATGGAAGTCGCGTGGGGCACCGACAATGCGATCGAGACGCCGTCGACCTCGCACCTGTCGGTGGTCGACGCCGACGGCCGCGGCCTGGCGATGACGACCACCATCGAGGACGCCTTCGGTTCGCGCCAGATGGTCGACGGTTTCATGCTCAACAACCAGCTGACCGATTTTTCGTTCAGCGCGCGTGACGCCGACGGCCCGGTGGCGAACCGGGTCGAGGCCAATAAACGGCCGCGCAGCGCCATGTCGCCCACCATCGTGTTCGAGAAGGACAGCGGCAGGCTGGTGCTCACCGTCGGCTCGCCGGGCGGCCCGGCCATCATCAACTACGTGGCCAAGGTGCTGGTCGGAACCCTGGACTGGGGCCTGAACGTGCAGCAGGCGATCGCGCTGCCCAATTTCGGCAGCCGCAACGGCCCCACCGAGCTGGAACGCGGGCGCTTCCCGCAGGCCACGCAAGACCTGCTGCGCGCGCGCGGCCATGCGATCCGCGTCAGCGAACAGACCTCGGGCCTGCACGGCATCGAGCGGATCCAGGTGCACGGGGTGCCGATGTGGTTCGGCGGCGCCGATCCGCGCCGCGAGGGCATTGCCAAGGGCGATTGAAAATGGGCGGGGAAGCGACAAATGCAGACAATTTGTTGCGTTCCCCACCCCATATTTGCCTCAAGACAATCAGAGTTTGCTAACCTGTCGCCCGTGGATAGCAAACAGAAAACCGGATCGATCCCGATGGGAGCGGGAGCGCGTGTCGCCGATGCGCGCGCCCGCTTTCGCGCCCCATGACCATGCTGCGCCGGTGCTTCTCCATCTTCCTGTCGATCTTCCTGCTGCCGCTCGTGCTGGCGGCATCGGCGCCGTCGCGCGCGGCGGCGCCCGAACCGACCCTGCGCTTCGAACACCTGTCGGTGCAGCAGGGCCTGGCCCAGGAATCGGTCCTGTCCATCGTCCAGGACCGCGACGGCTTCATGTGGTTCGGCACCCAGTCCGGCCTGTCGCGCTATGACGGCTACCGGTTCGTGCACTACCGCAGCGAGATCGGCAACCCGCGCAGCCTGTCCAGCAACTGGGTGCGGGTGCTGCACCTGGACCGCCACGGCCGCATGTGGCTGGGCACCGACGGCGGCCTGAACCGCTACGATCCGGCCACCCGCAGCTTTACCCTGTACGCGCCGCACGAGCCGACCCGGCGCGGCACCGGCAACCGCCAGATCAAGGCCATGATCGGCGACGGCAAGGACGGGCTGTGGATCGGCACCGCCGACGGCCTGCAGCACTTCGACACCGAGACCGGCAAGTTCACGGTCTGGCACCACGTGCCGAACGACGAGCGCACCCTGCGCGACGACGGCATCCAGGCGCTGGCGCTCGACGCCGACGGGCGCCTCTGGATCGGCACCGCGGCGGGCCTGGACAGCCTGGCCCCCAACCGCCGGACGGTCGAGCACCATCCTTCGCAACTGGACGTTCGTTCACGGCCGGTGCACGCGCTGCTGGTCGACGCCGGGCAGCGGCTCTGGGTCGGGCGCTTCGGCGGGCTGGAACGGCGCGAACTGCGTGGCCCGGATGCGGGCAGGCTGCGCCGCTTCGGGCCGGCCGACGGCGTCAAGGAATCCTGGATCACCACGCTGTACCAGGATCCCGACGGCACGGTGTGGGCCGGCACCCACGAAGACGGCCTGCTGCGCTGGCGCGCCGGGGGCGAGCGCTTCGACGCCTTCCGCAACGTCGTGACCGACCGCCACAGCCTGGTCGACAACTACGTCTCGGCCCTGTACCGCGACCGGGTCGGCACCTTCTGGGCCGGCACCTGGTATGGCGGCGTCTCGCGCGTCGACCTGGGCAGCGGCGGCTTCGCGCGCCTCAATGCGCGCCCCGGCATGCCCGACTCGCTGGCGGACAACAAGGTGCGCGCATTGCTCGAAGACGGACAGCGGCTGTGGGTCGGCTCGGCCACCGCCTTGCACCACCTCGATCCGCGCACCGGCAAGGCCGAGGTGTTCCGCCACCGCAAGGACGACCCGAACAGCCTGATCGACGTGCCAGCGGCGGCCATCGTGCGCGACGGCGCCGGCCTGCTGTGGATCGGCAGCCGCTCCGGCATCACCTCCTTCGACCCCGCGGCGCGCCGGTTCCGGCGCCAGGTGCTGCCGGGCGACGCCGACGCCAACAACGTGCGCTCGATGCTGCTCGACCGCGCCGGCATGGTCTGGATCACGACCCGCGGCGGTATGCACCGGCTCGACCCGGTCACGCGCGCGGTGACCAGCTACCGCCACGATCCGTCGAAGTTCACCAGCCTGTCGGACGACATCGCGCGGCCGATGCTCGAAGACCGGCGCGGCCGCTTCTGGGTCGGCACCTTCGCCGGCCTCGACCTGTTGGACCGCGCCAGCGGCAGGTTCCGCCACTTCCGCCACGATCCCTACGACCCGAACAGCATCAGCCACGACGAGGTGCACCACCTGATGGAAGACAGCCGCGGCGACATCTGGATCGGCACCGCGGTAGGCCTGAACCGCATGGTGACGGGGCGCGACGGCGCGCTCAGCTTCACCCGCTACACCACGCGCGACGGCCTGGTCGACGATTCGGTGGCGGCGATCGTGGAAGACCAGGACGGCCGCATCTGGGCCAGCACCTCGAGCGGCATCTCGAGCTTCGACCCGGCCAACGGGCGCTGGCGCAGCTACACGGCGGCCGACGGCATCACCGAAGGCGCCTTCTTCGACGCCTCGGTGTTGCGCGCGAGCGACGGGACCCTGTATTTCGGCGGCTTCAACGGCATCACCGCCTTCGATCCGCGCGCGATCCGCGACAACCGCATCGCGCCGCGTCCCGTGATCACCGGCCTGCAGGTCTTCAACCGGCCGCTCGAGCAAGCCTTCCCGGGCCTGCTGCCGGGGCCGATCGAGAACGCCAGCGCCGTGACCCTGCCGGCCGACGCCGCCGTGCTCACCCTCGAATTCGCGGCGCTGCACTTCGCCGCGCCCGAACGCAACAAGTTCGCCTACCGGCTGGACGGCTTCGACAAGGGCTGGGTGAACGCCGGCGCCGACCAGCGCTTCGCCACCTATACCAACCTCGATCCCGGGACCTATGTGTTCCGGGTGCGCGCGGCCAACAAGGACGACGTCTGGAGCGAGGACGTGGCGGCGCTGGCGCTGACCATCGAGCCGCCGCCGTGGGGCACGCCGTGGGCCCGGATCGCCATGATCCTGCTGGTGTGCAGCGCCGTCTACGGGGGGCTGCGCATGCGCCTGTCCAGCCTGCGCCGCCACAAGGAGCGGCTGGAACACCAGGTGAGCGCGCGCACCGAGCAGGTGGAGCAGCAGAACCGCATGCTCGAGCAGCAGACGCAGGAACTGCGCGAGCAGGAGCGGCGCGGACGCCACCAGAGCAACGAGCTGGCGCGCGCCTACCGCACGCTGCAGGAGAACGAGGAAGTCCTGCGCCAGGCCAAGGAGCGCGCCGAGGATGCGACGCGCCAGAAGTCCGAGTTCCTGGCCAATATGAGCCACGAGATGCGCACCCCGCTGGCCGGCGTGATCGGCATGCTGGGCTTCGCGCTGCGCGACGCGGCGCTCAGGGACAACACGCGCGAGCAGATCCTGCGCGGCCAGGCCAATGCCGAAGCGCTGCTGGCGATCATCAACGACCTGCTCGACTTCTCGAAGATCGAGGCCGGCAAGCTGACCGTCGAGCGCATCGACTTCGACCTGCACGAGAAGATGCGCAACGTGGCCAGCCTCTTCCAGGAGCAGGCCGCCGGCCACAGCCTGGACTTCTCGGTCCAGGTCGACGACAACGTGCCGCGCTTCCTGGTGGGCGACCCGACCCGCGTGCGCCAGGTGCTGGTGAACCTGATCGGGAATGCCTTCAAGTTCACCAGGTCGGGCAGCGTGACGGTGCAGGTCGAGTGTCGGCCGGACGACCAGGACCGCCCGCCGGGCATGCACATGATCCGCTTCACGGTGCGCGACACCGGCATCGGCATCCCGTCCGATGCGCTGCCGCGGCTGTTCCAGAAGTTCGAGCAGGCCGATACCACCACCACGCGCCGCTACGGCGGCACCGGCCTCGGCCTGGCGATCTGCCGCCAGCTGGTGGAGCTGATGGGAGGCACCATCGGCGTCAACAGCCAGGAAGGCAAGGGCAGCGTGTTCAGCGTGCTGCTGCCGCTGCCGGACGGCGCCCCGCCGGTGCGCGTGGAGCATGCGCCGCGCGCGCCGCACAGCCATCGCCTCAGTATCCTGTGCGCCGAGGACTTCCCTACCAACCAGATCATCGCGCGCCTGATGGTCGAGGAGCTGGGCCATGCGATCGACATCGTCGACAACGGCCTGGAAGCGGTGGCCGCCTGCGCGCGCAAGCGCTACGACCTGGTCCTGATGGACGGCCGCATGCCCGAGATGGACGGCGCCAGCGCCACCCGCCTGATCCGCGCCGGCGGCCCGCAGGATGCGCCAGTGATCGATCCGCACCTGATGATCGTGGCGCTCACCGCCAACGCCAGCGACGAGGACCGCACGCGCTACCTGGCCTGCGGGATGGATGCCTTCCTGACCAAGCCGATCGACGAGGCGGCGCTGCACACCCAGCTGGCGCGCGCGATCGAGCGCCAGCTGCAGCGCGGCGTGCCGCTCGAGCCGATGCCGGCGCAAGGCGCGCCCGACAGCCGTGCGCAGGCGATGGCGGCGCTCGACGCGATGTTCGAGGTCACCTTCGACGCGCCGGCGGCGGGGCGCGGCGCGGATCCGGGGCCAGCGGCCACCGCGGCCAC
>NZ_JH992924.1:946970-1149480 GCF_000315425.1 Massilia timonae CCUG 45783
GAGGCCCTGGCGGTGCGCCTGCGCGCCGCCTTCGTCGCCGACCTGCCGCGCCGGCGCCGGGAGCTGGCGGCGGCGGTCGCGTCCGATGACCTGGACGCCGCCGGCCGCATCCTGCACGGCCTGCGCGGCAGCGCCGTCCACCTGGCGGAGCCAGGCCTGGCAACGCTGTGCGGCGAACTGGAAGCGGCGGCCGACGCCGGCGACCACGAGCGCCTGCGCGCCGGGCTGCCGCGGCTGCATACGCTGCTCGACGCCTTCGATGCGCGCTAATCTCCGGCCTGTCCCGAATGCTTGCCTATAATGCAGGTCTTGACCGAACTGGCGGAGAGCGAATGAAGGTGCTGGTAGTGGACGACGACATCGTGGCGCGCATGATGCTGATGCATCTGGTCGACAGCTGCGGCAATCATGCGATCCTGGAAGCGGAAGACGGCGCCGATGCCTGGCGCCAGCTGGAATCGGGCCTGCGGCCCGACATCGTGTTCTGCGACCTGCGCATGCCGCACCTGTCCGGCCTGCAACTGCTGCAGCGGGTGCGCGCCGGCGCCGACACGGCGGCGCTGCCCTTCGTGCTGGTTTCGGCCGCGTCCGACGGCGCGACGCTGGACGAAGCGGCGGCCCTGGGCGCCAGCGGCTACATCGTCAAGCCGTTCCGCCAGGAAGACGTGCGCGCGCAGTTCGCGCGCCTGTTTCCGGCGCTGGCCGGCGCCCAACCCGCAGACGAAGCGCCGGACGAAGCACCGGACGAGGTGGCGCGCCGGCTCGGCATCGATCATGCGCGCCTGCGCCTCTACCTGGACGGCCTGGCGCGCCAGCTGCAGGTGGCCATGCACGAGCCGCCGGCCGGCGACGAGGGAACGCAGGCGCGCCTGAACCGCCTGCGCGAAGGCTGCAAGACGCTCGGCCTGTACGGCGCCGCCGCGGCGCTGGCCACGGTGGCCGAGGCCCGCTCCCCGGCGCCGCACGATGTGGCGGCGGCGCTGGCGACGGCCGGCGCGGCGGTCGCGCGCCAGGCCGGGCGCGCCGCGCATGGCTGAACGCAAGAAGGGGTGGCGAATCCGCTTGCCGGGCAGGTGCTTTAGATTTAAAGTATTCCTGGCTTGTTGCTTGAGTTCTTGTCGCCTCGTTTTACCCAGCCGGGACCATCCATGAACGACGCCACCATCGCAACGCTGTTCCCGTCCGGCCACACGGACAGTTTCGCCCGCGCCAACCTGCCGCCGGCGCACACCTGGCCCGAGTTCCTGTTCGACCTGCCCGAACTGCATTACCCGCCGCGCCTGAACTGCGTCGCCGACCTGCTCGACGGCGCCGTCAAGCGCGGCTGGGGCGGGCGCACGGCGCTGATCGGCGCGCGCGAGCGGCTGACCTACGCCGCATTGTTGGAGCGGGTCGACCGCATCGCCCACGTGCTGCGCCACGACCTGGGCCTGGCCACCGGCAACCGGGTGCTGGTGCGCGGCGCCAACTGCCCGACGATGGCGGCCTGCATCCTGGGCGTGATCAAGGCCGGCTGCATCGCGGTGCCGACCATGCCGCTGCTGCGCGCGCGCGAACTCGGCGCCATCGCCGGCAAGGCGCGCGTGAACGCGATGCTGTGCGCCGGCACCCTGGTGGACGAGGTCGCCGCGCTCGGCCTGTCCGTGCCGGTGCTGGTGTTCGACGCCCCGGTCCCCGATTGCCTCGAACAACGCATGGCGCGCCATGGCGAGCCGTTCGTCGCCGCCGACACGGCGCAGGACGACGTCTGCCTGATCAGCTTCACGTCCGGCACCACCGGCGTGCCGAAAGGGACCATGCACTTCCACCGCGACGTGCTGGCGATCTGCGACTGCTTCCCGCGCCACGCCCTGCGTGCGCAGGCGGACGACGTCTTCGTCGGCACGCCGCCGCTGGCCTTCACCTTCGGGCTGGGCGGGCTGCTGCTGTTCCCGCTGCGGGTGGGGGCGGCCGGGGTGCTGGTCGAGAAGCTCACGCCCGAAGCCCTGCTGGGCGCGATCGCCGAGCACCGCGCCACCGTGTGCTTCACGGCGCCGACCTTCTACCGCCAGATGGCGGCGCAGGCTGGCCGCTTCGACTTGTCGAGCCTGCGCGCCAGCGTGTCGGCCGGCGAAGCGCTGCCGGTGGCCACGCGCGAAGCCTGGCAGGCGGCGACCGGGCTGGCCATGATCGACGGCATCGGCGCGACCGAGTTGCTGCACATCTTCATCGCGAGCGCGGGCGACGACGTCCGGCCAGGGGCCACCGGCAAGCCGGTGCCGGGCTACCAGGCCTGCATCCTCGACGCCCAGGGGAGGCAGCTGGGGCCGGGCGTGATCGGCCGGCTGGCGGTGAAGGGGCCGACCGGCTGCCGCTACCTGGCCGACGAGCGCCAGCGCGACTACGTCCAGGATGGCTGGAACCTGACCGGCGACGCCTACGAAATGGATGACGACGGCTATTTTTATTACCGCTCGCGCACCGACGACATGATCATCTCGGCCGGCTACAACATCGCCGGCGCCGAGGTCGAAGAAGCGCTGCTGCACCATCCGGCGGTGGCCGAATGCGCGGTGGTGGGACGGAGCGACCCCGAACGCGGGCAGGTGGTCGAAGCCCATGTCGTGTTGCGCAGCAGTCACGTGGGAACCGAGCGACTGGCCCACGAGCTGCAAGAATTCGTGAAGGGCCAGATTGCGCCGTATAAATACCCGCGCGCGATTCTGTTCAAGGAACAACTGCCTCGGACCGAAACCGGTAAACTGCAACGGTTTAAATTACGCACTGAAGCGGTTTGAGGACTTGCATGGATGACGACAGGCGCATACGGGCTGCCGACGCCGAGGGGGGAGAGGCGGCCGACCTGGACCTGGAAAGCCGCCTGACGGATGAACACCACCAGTCGCTGCGGCTGTGGCTGCGCATGCTGTCGTGCACGACGCGGATCGAGAACGAGATCCGCAGCCGTCTGCGCACCACCTTCGGGATCACCTTGCCGCGCTTCGACCTGATGGCGCAGCTCGAGCGCCATCCGGACGGGCTGCGCATGGGCGAGCTGTCCCGGCGCATGATGGTCACCGGGGGCAATATCACCGGGATCACCGACCAGCTCGAGCGCGAGGAACTCGTGGTGCGGGTGCAGGATGCACGCGACCGGCGCGCGTCGGCGGTCAAGCTGACCGAGGCGGGAAGAAAGGCCTTCGCCGAGATGGCGGCGGTGCATGAGCGCTGGATCGAGGAGATGCTGGTGGATGTGCCGGGCGAGGACAAGGCGGAGATGATTGCCTTGTTGTCGACCATGAAGCGCAAGCTGCGGGTGGATGATGAAGTCTAGGGGCTGCTAGTCACGGTCCGGCTGCTCGCGGATCCGGGTTGGCGGCAGCAGCGAGAATGCCGACTTCACGTCGCGCGCCTCCTGGCGCGGACTGCGGCCGAAAAAACGCTTGAATGCGCGGTTGAAGTGAAAGGAGCTCTCACAGCCCACCCGGGCCGACGCCGCCGAGCTGCGCGAGATCGCCGAGATCACCGCCTTCCTGGCGTCGGACAAGGCCAGCTTCTTCGTTGGCGCGGTGGTGATGGCGGATGGGGAAATGAGCGTGGCGATCAAGTGATGTGCGTGGTGGTGTGCGCCGCGGGCACGTCGTCAACGTTGCCCGCGCACAGCGACTATCACCGGATGGATTCCTGCTTCGCCATGGAATAGAAGAGCCTCTGCAATCCCGCATGAGCGCGTCAATAGGCTGAGCATTGCCAGTCGAATACCACAAAAGTACCAACAACTGCGGCCGCTGGTGAAGTTACCGCAGTCGGATGTGTTGCATTGTCCGTCGGTATATCCGCGCGTCCACACTAAAAGCATGAACGAGCGAGGGCTTATCTGATGTCAAAGATATTGTCGTTCCAAGTACATACCATTGATTCTTGGAATGTATTGCGAAGACACGTATAGCGGAGGACGCATGCTCACTGTCGCCATATTTCGTCATCGGGTTAGAGCAGCCTCGACGGCGGATAAATGAACCTCAAGGACCTGATTGAAGGATTTACCAGCCTGACCGAGTCGCATCGCCCCATACGTTTGCGGTTTTCGCGAGGACAGCAAGCGTCTGGCGACGTCCTGCTGGTCCAGCGTGTCAGCGGAACCGAAACACTGTGTGGCGGACTGGAATACCGGCTCCTGTGCGTGTCGACACGCGCCGATCTCCCTCTGAAGGACTTCATCGCACTGCCGGTCGAGCTGCAGTTCGTGACGGACCGCGGCAACATGCGCGCGGTGCGCGGCATCGTCGCGCAAGCGGCTGCCGGCCAGAGCGATGGTGGCCTGGCGACCTATGAACTGGTGCTGCGCGATGCGCTGGCGCTGATGGAGCAGCGCACCAGTACCCGGGTCTTCCGCAACATGAACGAACTGGACATCACTCAGGTCATTGTGGGCGAGTGGCGTCGGAACAATCCGGTGCTGGCCAGGGCATTCGACGTGGAGTGGTCGCATGTGAAAGGCATGTTCCCGGCCCGCGAGTTCACCATGCAGCACAACGAGTCCGATGCCGACTTCTTGCGCCGCTTGTGGAAACGGCGCGGCATCGCGTGGTTCATGCGTTCAGGGCTCGCTAGCGAATCCCAGGGCGAGGACATGCCGGCGCACACGCTGGTGTTGTTCGACGATGGGTTCACGCTGCCGCAAAATGCCGCGGGCGTGGTGCGTTATCACCGGGACGACGGTACCGAGCAAAGCGATACCATCTTCGCGTGGAGCCCGGTACGCAAGCTCGTCCCGGGCAATCTCAACCGTCTCAGCTGGGACTACCTGCAGGGCCGGCCGATGACCGCCAATACGCCGTCATGTATAGACCAGGGGGCGACTGGTAACCGCTTCGCGCTCGGTCTCGATGACTACCTGATCGACGTGCCGCATGCTGGGGCGGACGGCGACGACTACCGCGAGCTTGGCGAACTACGCATGAAGCGCCATGAGTACGAGTCCAAATGCTTTTATGGCGAAGGAAGTGTGCGCGCTCTTTGTATCGGAGAATGGATCGCCTTGAGCGGCCATCCGGATATCGACACCCACTCGCCGCAGGAACGGGAATTTGTCATCACGCGCCTGGAGGTCGATGCGCAGAACAACCTGCCGAAGACACTCGATGAGCGGATACAGCGGCTGTTTGCGCTCAACCGGTGGGATGAAACCTATTTCGACAGCGGTCTGCACCAGGCCAGCGCCGAGCGCGGCATGCGCTACATGAACCGCTTTGCCTGCGTTCGCCGCAGCATTCCGATCGTGCCGGCATTCGATCCGCGTACGGATCTGCCGCGTCCACAGCTGCAAAGTGCGATCGTCGTCGGCCCGCCCGGCGAAGAAGTGCATTGCGATGAACACGGGCGGGTCAAGGTACGCTTTCCCGGCGCCAGGGTTGAAGACCACGAGCATGCGCAAGGCGCGGGTGCCAGCGGCAGCGACCGGGACTCCGCCTGGATACGGGTCGCCAGCACCTGGGCCAGCAATCAGTGGGGGACGATCACGCTGCCGCGCGTCGGCGATGAGGTCCTGGTTGGCTTCCTCGGTGGCGATCCGGATAAGCCGATCATCGTTGGCCAGGTCTACGGGCGCATGGCGCCGCCGCCCGCGTTCAGTCATGCCGGGGCGCTGCCTGGAAACCGATACGTTGCCGGCATCAAGAGCAAGGAGGTCGGCGGCGACCGCTACAACCAGTTGCGGTTGGATGACACGTCGGGCCAGATCAATGCACAGCTGTCGTCCCAGCACGGTCATAGCGAGTTGAACCTGGGGTGGCTGACCCACCCGCGCAAGGACGGCAAGGGCGAGGCGCGCGGCGAAGGCGCGGAGCTGCGCAGCGACCTTGCCGTCGCGCTCCGGGGCGCGCAAGGGGTCTTGATCAGCGCCGCCGCGCGCCAGCATGCCGGCGGAAAACAACTGGATCGCAGCGAGCTTCTCGGCCTTGCCGAGGCCTTGCAGGGACTGCAGAGGCAACTGGCTGAACTGGCGTCGACGCATCACGCGGACAGTACCGACGATGGGGAGCTCGAACAACTGATCGGCTACCTGAAGCAGTGGGAAGCCGGCAGCAATACCGAAAAGGACGGCGCCGGCGGCCAGCCCGTGGTGGCGCTATCCGCGCCGGCCGGCGTCGCCATGACCAGCCAGGACAATATTGCGATCGGCGCGCAGACGCATATCGATGTGCTCAGCATCGGCAATACCCAGCTATCGGTCGGCAGGAAACTGCTGGCGCGTGTTTCGGAAAGCATCAGCCTGTTCGCACACCGGCTCGGTATCAAGCTGATTGCCGCCAGCGGCAAGCTGGAATTGCAGACACACGGCGACGATATCGAGGTCACTTCCTCCAAACGCATCGTGCTGACTGCCACCGACGAGATCGTGCTGCAGGCGCCCAAGGTCCGCATCGTGGCGCAGGGCGCCCAGGTGGATATCGGCGCCGGGGTCATCACTCAGCAGAGCAGCGGCGAACACACGATCAAATCGTCGAAGTTCGCGCATATCGGACCGGGAGGCGGCAACCCGGCCGCCGTGACGCCGCCGAAGAGCGAGGCGCAGCACGACCAGCAGACCGTGCTGCGCTGGATCGGGACCGATGAGCCGATGCAGAACCAGCGCTATCGCATCACCACCGAAGACGGCCGCAGCTTCGAGGGGCGGACAGATGCGAACGGGCTGACCGAGCGTTTTAGCAGCGCCATTTCGTTTGGGCGCTACAGCATCGAGGCATTGGACGACTGATACACCATGGGGAGCATGCGATGACGACTGCCGAACATCCTTTGCCTGCGCAACATCATGCCCACGCGGCTCGCAAAGCTGAAGGGTTTGCGACACCGAAGCAGGACAAGAAGCCGCAGTGCGCGCGGATGTTGCCGAAGCGGGTGCTGCCGGTAATTTTTCTTCCGGGCATCATGGGGTCGAATTTGCGGTTGAGCGCCGAGCGGCAGAGAGAGTTGAAGCAGAGCGACAATATTGCGTGGCGGCCAGATGCGCTTGGGGTATCGAACATCAGCAAGAATGCGAATAGCCCGCCGCGTGAGCGGCAACTGCGACTGGATCCGCTGCAAACCACGGTCGATATCTACGATCCGTCCGGGCCGTCTGACGTCACGGGCGATGGACGGCATGATAATGTGGCCTTGGCCGAGAACTTTAATTCTCCCTTGCTGACGAGCGACCCGCCGACTATGCCGAACGGACGTACCGCGGTCCAAAAGGCACGGGCACGCGGCTGGGGCGAAGTATTTTTCAAGAGTTATGGCGAGTTGCTGCAACACCTCGAATCTCGCCTGAACAACACGTTCGCCAATGGAAAAATACGGTCCGAGTGGCGCGATGTCGTTGGCGTTGATCCAAAGGTATGGAGGTCCGACCCCAGTCTGCCGCAGCAAGTATTGACTGAGGACGAACTTAAAAAGGCGGTCACCGGCTGCTGGTTTGCCGTTTACTCGTTCGGCTACAACTGGCTGCAGTCGAATGGCGAAAGCGCGAAGATTATCGCCGCACGCATTAACAAGGTCATCGGTGAGCTGACCGCGTCCGGCTACGAATGCGAAAAGGTGATCGTTGTAACCCATTCGATGGGCGGGCTTGTCGGGCGGGCGCTGGTGCATCCGGCCTATGGCAATTTGCAGGACAAAGTGCTCGGCATTGTGCACGGCGTGATGCCGGCAATCGGTGCGCCGGCCGCCTATAAGCGCATGCGGGCAGGATTCGAGGACCCGGGCCTGATGAGCATTAGCCCAAGCATCATTGAAGCAAGTATTGGCGCAAAGGTAGCCGGCAATTATGGCGACGAAGTCACGGCGGTGCTGGCGAATGCCACGGGCGCACTGCAGCTGCTGCCTAGCGATTCCTACGGCAACGGCTGGCTGCGCGTGAGACACAATGGGCGGGATCTGGAAGCCTGGCCGAAGCAGGGCGATCCCTATAGCGAAATCTACAAGCTGCGCGGCAAATGGTATGCGTTGTTCCGGGAGGACTGGATCAATCCGTCCAACGTTCCCCCAAAGAAAGACGGCGGAACGTTTGCACGAACATGTAGATTTCTCGATCAGGCAAGGCAATTTCATCAGACGATTGCAAACACCTATCACCCGAACAGTTATGCGCATTACGGCGCCGACGGCGGACGGCAAAGCTTCGGCGAGGTGGTTTGGGAAATCAGGAATTGTGCCGACCCTAGCGGCTGGCAGAACTGGTCTGTCGTCCGCGACAGCCGGCAGGGCAGGCTTGAATTCACTTCGTGGGACCCAGATGGAGCGAATAATATCGGGGCACTGCCGTTCAATGACAGTAGGCCTGTACCGATGCACGCAACGATACTCGCGCCGTCGGCGCCAGGCGACCAGACCGTGCCCGCCAAATCCGCCGACCACCAGTTGAACAGCGGCACGTTCAAGGGCGTGTTCCGCCAGACCGGTTACGAACACCAGTCCAGTTACAAGGACCCGCAGGCCATTGCGTCGACCTTGTATAGCATCGTGCGCATCGTCCAGTGTCAGCAGCGGTTGTAAACTGATACAGGCAGCGATTGAAAACTGATACACCATTTTGAGAAGATGGCCGCTTTGCGGAGCGGCCTTGAAACCCAAAGAGGTGTACGTGGAAATCCAACTACTGAAGAAGCATGGGTTAAGCCTTCGGCAGATCGCCGCCGAGGTAGGCTGTGCAGTGAACACGGTGCGCCGGCACCTGGCCCTGGAGGCCGTGCCGAAGTACGAACGCAAAGTCAAACGCCAGACGAAGCTGGCGCAGTTCGAGCAGTACCTGAGGGATCGGCAGCAAGCTGCTCAGCCCGACGTGATTCCAGCCACCGTGCTGTACCGCGAGATTGCCGCGCGCGGCTACGAGGGCGGCATGAGCCAGTTGAGGGCCTTCGTGCGCACCTTGCGCCCGGCGCCTCCCGCCGATCCGGTGGTGCGTTTCGAGACGGCGATGGGTGAGCAGCTGCAGGTGGACTGGGTCGAATTTCGTAAAGGCAGCGCGCCATTGCACGCGTTCTGCGCGACGCTCGGCTTTAGCCGGGCCAGCTACGTGGAGTTCGTCAACAACATGAAGGTGGATACCCTGATCGCCTGCCACGAGCGCGCCTTTGCAGCGTTCGGCGGCGTGACGCGGCGGGTCCTGTACGACAATATGAAGACGGTGGTACTGGAGCGCGATGCGTACGGTGAGGGCGAGCACCGCTTCCACGCCGGCTTCCTGGACTATGCCAGGCATAGCGGCTTCGTGATCAAGCTGTGCCAGCCGTACCGGGCCAAGACCAAGGGTAAGGTCGAGCGGTTCAACGGCTACCTGCGCCGATCGTTCTATGTGCCGCTGGCGAGCCGGCTGGCACAGAGCGGCCAGAAGCTCGACGTCGTGACGGCCAACGTCGAGGTGGCCCACTGGCTGCGCGAAGTGGCCAATGCGCGCATCCACGGCACGACCGGAGAACCGCCAGCCGAAGCCTTGAAGCGGGAAGTGGAGCACCTGCAAGCGCTGCCGGCACCGTGGCGGGCGGACATCGCGGCAGCCAGGCCGCAGCCGGCTGCTGCAGCACCTGCGGCGCCGCGGCCGGCAGCAGTGGTGGAGCGGATCGCGCAACCTTCTCCGGTACAGCATCCGTTGCAGGTGTATGACGCGCTGCTGGTGCGGGTATCGGAAGGGGTGGCGGCATGAACCTGCAGCATGAGCGTATCGCGGCGTTGTGCGAGAGCCTGAACCTGCCGTTCGTGGCACAGGGCTACGGCGCCGCAACCCAGAAAGCAGCGAAACAGGAGATGGCCTACAGCGACTTCCTGGAGGGGCTGCTGAGGGAGGAAGCAGCTGGGCGCAACGTGCGCAAGCAAAACACGATGACCCGTCTGGCAGGATTCCCCGTGGTGAAGACGCTGGACGAATTTAACTATGACTTCGCCAAAGGCGTAAAGCGCAGCCAAGTCGAGGAGCTGGCCGGCCTGGGATTCGTCGAGCGGCATGAGAACGTGGTACTGGTCGGGCCGAGCGGTGTAGGCAAAACGCACCTGGCGATGGCACTGGGTTACAAGGCCACGCAGGCCGGCATCAAGACGCGCTTCACGACGGCGGCCGACCTCATGCTGGCACTGACGACGGCGCATACGCAGAACAATTTGAAAGCGGTGATGCACCGCGCGATCAAGGCATATCGGCTCTTGATCATCGACGAGATAGGTTACTTGCCGATGAACCGGGAACAGGCCAACCTGTTCTTCCAGGTGATCGCGGCCTTGTATGAGCGCAGCAGCCTGATCGTGACCAGTAACCTGCCGTTCGGACAATGGGACACGACCTTTGCGCAGGATACGACGCTCACCGCGGCCCTGCTCGACCGGCTGCTGCACCATGCGCATATCGTGCCGATTGCAGGTGAGAGCTACCGGCTGAAGCACCAGCGACAGGCCGGGATGATGAGGGGGAGCGATGTTGCAGAAATGGGCTGAACACGGACGGTGTTCGGCGACGGCGGTGTATCAGTTTTAAATCGCTGGGACGACGAAATCTGTATCAGTTTTCAATCGCCGTTGACATCCAGCACGCAAGCTGGGAATGCTGAGAGGGATACCATGTGCCCGACCGCCATCAGACGCCTGTTCCTTTTTCCGCTTGCTGCCGCGAGCCTGTTGCTCGCAGCATGCGACCACCACCCGAAAGAATGGAAGACGCCGAACATGACCTCCTTTACGTCCCGCCTGCAACCTGTGTTTGACAAAACGAAAACCGTCTGCTTTGGCCGCTTCATGGTCGATGTACCCGCATCGGCTACCGTCGCATGGGGCGGTACCGATGTTCCGCTGGGCGTGACCATTTACCGTGACGGCGTGGATGAGGTAAAGGCCTTGATGCAGAAGTTCGTCGACGAGCTGAAAAGCGAAAAGGCCATTTACCTCAACAACGTCCCCTTGCTGATTTCGGTGGACGACATGCGCCAGCCCGAAGGAAAAATCGTAACTGGCTACGATGGTTTTGAAGCGATTGGTATGCTGAAAATAAACGGCTACTTCAGGATGAACAACGACAGCGTTATCATTGATGCGCGTCCGTTAGAAGAACAGAAAGACGAGACTATCACAGACATAAAAAGCATTGCACGCCGTATGCGCCAGCGTCCAGAAGATGAAATCCCCATCGAGCCCGGCAACTGCATCGAACACTTTTTTTTGCCAGATAAGCAAAATCCAACACACGATGATCTTATGGAACACATCCGTATTGGCTTTCGTTTAAAAGAGTTCCCCGATACGCATTTTTCAATTTATGTCGCACCATCGAATCCCCCCAACCCTGAAGGCGACTCGCTCCGGGCCCAGTGGAAGCGTATCAAGGAAAGCCCAACCACGCCCGAAGAGAAAGCGGCGCTTGCCAAGATTGATTTTTTCCGCGAGAGCCCGCGCCAGATACATGAATGGAAGACCGGCTACGAGGTCCTCTTGCGTAATCCCGACGAAGAACACGTCCATTCTTATCACGACTTTCAGGCCAAATTCACGGGCGTTCCCCACGACCCGTTCAGACCGTACGCCGATATCCAGCTCCAAACCGGCGTCGGCGATAACGCAGCCGGCTCCACGAAGGCCAGTCTGACCGACGAAGAAGCCATCGCAGTCTGGGACAAGATCATCAGCACCATCCGCGTGCGCCCGACCCGCGCCGTGCCCGCCAAATCCGCCGACACCGGTCCACGCCTGCCGCTGGGCGAACTCGCGGCAACCGGGCGCACCTGCCCGCAGACCGGATTGTGGGAGCACGATAGGCCGGGGCCGACGGGGGATAGCCGGCGTCAACACATCCGGGCCGGCGACCGTATGCCGCATGTGGCTGTGATTGGCGAGCCGTCGATCTGGCAAAAACTCAAGGGGCAACGGCCCTCTTACCGAGCGGCGACAGTCTGGAAACTGGTCAGCTACGATGATGCGCCTACTCTTGCACACACGGCGGGGCAGCCAACCTCAATCGTGGAAATCTCTCCCCCTGATGACCTTCCGAAAGACGCTACCGATCCCAGGCCACACGGTGGCCGTGGCGAAGGAACCCCACCCAATGAGAAAGGCTGAGCGATGCCCAATGTGATTCGATTAGGTGACGCAACGTCTCATGGTGGCAAGGTCGAAAGTGTGAGCGCCACGTACTTCACGGTTGACGGGGTCCCGGTCGCCTGCGTCGGTGATGCGTGCAGTTGTCCCATCAAGGGACATGACAAATGCACGATTGCTGAAGGCGATCCGAGCCACGTCATCAACGGCATTGCCGTTGCCTACGACGGGCATAAGACGACGTGTGGAGCAAGCCTGATTGCTTCTATCGGAAACTTCAGTGGGCAATAAAGAACCCGACCCTCTGATACTTCAGGCGCATATGGTGAGATGCGGTGAAACATTCCGATTTAAAGGGGTGGTCCCCCCGACTGGAATCGAACCAGTATCCCACGCTTAGGAGGCATGTGCACTATCCATTGTGCTACGGGGAGGAGGCAGGTTCCGCCATCACTGACGACGCCTCGCAAGACAAGCTTGCAATCCGGTGGCCACGCCTGCAAGACAGACCGCGACCATGGACCGACTGCAATTATAGCCGAGGATAGCAAGAGTTTTGCAAGTTCAGGCCCGCCAGTCGGTACAATGTGCGCCTCAATCAATTAACGCACATTTTTCCGATCCCGCGCCGGCAACACCGCGCGACGGAACGCTTACCGAACATGGCAGTCATCTCCCTCACTTCCGCGCAACTGGCCTTCGGCCACGTCCCGCTGCTCGACCACGCCGACTTTTCGCTGGAAACCGGCGAGCGCGTCGGTCTCATCGGCCGTAACGGCACCGGCAAATCCTCGCTCCTGAAGATCATCTCGGGCCGCTCGAAACTCGACGACGGCCTGCTGGTCATGCAGCAGGGCGTGAGCATCGCCTACGTTGAGCAGGAACCAGTGTTCGACCCGCAAATGACCGTGTTCGACGTGGTCGCGCTCGGCATGGGCGACCAGCAGGCGATGCTGACTGAATATGAAGAACTCACCGGCAAGTTCGGCCAGGGCGACGACGATGCGCTGATGGAACGCATGCACGTGCTGCAGACCAGGCTGGACGCCACCGACGGCTGGAACCTGGCGAACAAGGTCGAGACCACGCTGGGCCGCCTGAACCTGGCGGGCGACGCGAAAATGGGCACCTTGTCCGGCGGTATGCAAAAGCGGGTGGCGCTGGCCGTGGCCCTGGTGTCGGCGCCGGACGTGCTGCTGCTCGACGAACCGACCAACCACCTGGACTTTACCTCGATCAAGTGGCTGGAGAGCCTGTTGCGTGAGTTCCGCGGCTCGATCCTGTTCATCACCCACGACCGCAGCTTCCTGGACAATGTCGCCACCCGCATCATCGAGCTCGACCGCGGCAAGCTGCTCTCGTTCCCGGGCAATTTCTCGACGTATCAGGAGCGCAAGCGCGAATTGCTGGCCAACGAGGAAGTCGAGAACGCCAAGTTCGATAAATTCCTGGCGCAAGAAGAAGTGTGGATCCGCAAGGGCGTGCAGGCGCGCCGTACCCGCGACGAAGGCCGCGTGCGCCGCCTGGAAGCGCTGCGCCTGCAGCGCGCCGCGCGCCGCGACCAGCAGGGCCAGATCAAGCTCGACGTCGCCACCGGCGAGCGCTCGGGCAAGATCGTCGCCGACCTGGAAGGCGTGTCGAAGCGTTATGGCGACAAGGTGATCGTCGACGGTTTCACCGGCACCATCATGCGCGGCGACAAGGTCGGCCTGATCGGGCCGAACGGCGCCGGCAAGACGACCTTGCTCAAGATCATCCTGGGTGAGGAAACGGCCGACAGCGGCGCCGTGCGCCTCGGCACCAAATTGAACGTGGCGTATTTCGACCAGATGCGCACCCAGCTCAACGAAGAGGCGAGCCTGGCCGACACCATCGCTCCCGGCAGCGACTGGGTCGAGATCAATGGCCAGCGCAAGCATGTGATGACCTACCTGAACGACTTCCTGTTCTCGCCGGAACGGGCGCGTTCGCCGGTCAAGTCGCTCTCGGGCGGCGAGCGCAACCGCCTGCTGCTGGCGCGCCTGTTCGCCAAGCCGGCCAACTGCCTGGTGCTGGACGAACCGACCAACGACCTCGACATCGACACCCTCGAACTGCTGGAAGAATTGCTGGAGGAATACACCGGCACCGTCTTCCTTGTCAGCCACGACCGTACCTTCCTGGACAATGTCGTGACCCAGGTCATCGTGGCCGAGGGCGGCGGCAAGTGGCGCGAATATGTCGGCGGCTATACTGACTGGGAGCGCGTCAGGGCGGCGGCCCCGGCGGCGTCTGCGCCGGCGCCTGCGCCGAACGCGGCCAAGGCCAGCGCCGCCAAGGTGGACGAGGCGCCGGCCCAGGGCGCGGGCAAGAAGGTCAAGCTGAGCTACAAGGAACAGCGCGAGCTCGAAGAGTTGCCGCAGTTGATCGCGTCGCTCGAAGACGAGCAGTCCGCGATCACGCAGCAGTTGAACGCGCCTGATTTCTACAAGACGAATCCGGCCGACGCCAAGCGCATCAATGCGCGGTATGCCGAGATCGACGACTTGCTGCTCGACGCGCTCGAGCGCTGGGAGCGCATCGAGGCGCGCGCCAGGGGCGAATAAGCACGACGTTCAATGAGGCAATGAAGGGACGGCATCGATGACCGAACGCGATGAACCACATGCTGTCCCGCCACCGGCCGCGTTCGCGGCCGACGAACCCCTTCTCAACCGCGCCGCCTGGATGCGGATCCTGCCTTTCGGCACCTATATTTTCTTCATTATCCTTGCCGACATGCTCGAGCGGATCGGTGTCGGCCGCGCCGAGCTGCGCTGGCTGTATCCGGTGCAGGTCGGCGCCGTGCTGGCGCTGCTGGCCGCGTTCTGGCGCGGCTATGACGAGCTGCACCGTTTCGCGCTGTCGCTGAGGCAGGCGCTGGCCGCCAGCGCCGCCGGCGTCGTGGTGCTGGTCTTGTGGGTGCATCTCGACGCCCCCTGGATGACGCTTGGCAGCGCGCCCGGCTACGACCCGCGCACACAAGGCGAGATCGACTGGTTGTTGGTGACGATCCGCATTGCCGGCGCCGCCCTGATCGTGCCGGTGATGGAAGAGCTGTTCTGGCGCTCTTTCTTGATGCGGTGGGTCGAGCGATCCGACTTCATGTCGCTTGATCCGGCGCGTATCGGCTTCAAGGCTTTCGTGATTCCATGCCTGTTGTTCGGATTCGAACACCATCTTTGGCTGGCCGGCGTCATGGCCGGCGTCGCCTATGGTTTGTTGTATATGCGGCACCGCAAGCTGTGGTCGCCGATACTGGCTCACGCTATCACCAATGGATTGCTGGGAGTCTGGGTGGTGCATACCGGAGGCTGGCAGTTCTGGTAATTCCTTCGGCGCAGCATCCACCGGGAAATGTAGAACATGCCTTTCAACCCTGCAGCGCATCGGCTTCGAACCGTGGCGGCCCTGGCGACGGTGTTATGTTCCTTCCCAGCAGTGTCTGCGCCGAACGACGCGCGACAAGAAGACGGCATACGGCTGCTTGGCGGCATCGGCTGGGCCTACGACGACAATATTTTTCGTGTGGCCGACGACGAGCAACCGTTCGAAGGCCAGCGCAGCGATTCCTATCGCACGCTCGACGCCGGCGTCGTGCTCGACAAGACCATCAGCCGCCAGCGCATCGCGGCGACCGCCAAGGTGTCGAAGGTCAAGTTCGACCACTTCGACCAGCTCGACTACGACGGACGTGACCTGCAGGCGAGCTGGTTGTGGCAAGCCGGCAAGCAGTTCGAGGGCCGTGTCGAAGCGTTGTACATCAAGACGCTGGCGCCATACACCGACTTCGACAGCGACGAACGCAACCTGCGCCGGCAGCGGCGCCAGTTGCTCGATGCCGGCTGGAAGCTGCATCCAAGCTGGAAGCTGCGCGTCGGCGCCGCGCGCGACAAGTACACCTACGAGTTGCTGGCCCAGCGCTACAACGACCGCACCGAAAAAGCCTATGAGGTCGAGCTCCAGTACCGGCCAAAAAGCGGCAGCACGGTGGGCCTCGTCGCGCGCCGCCTGAAGGGCAACTATCCGTACCGGCGACCTTACAACAGCAGCGTGCTCACCGACGATTTCACCCAGGACGAGCTCAAGGCGCGGGTCGACTGGCTGGCGAGCGGCTCGACGACGGTGCAGGCGCTGGTCGGCTATGCGCGGCGCGACCAGCCCTCGTACGACGACGGCCGCACCAGCGGCGTCAACGGCCGTGTCACCTGGCTGTACAAGCCGCAGGGCAAGATCAGCTATGGCGCGTCGCTGTGGCGCGAATTCGCGCCGATCGAAAGCTCGCGGGTCAGCACGACCCTGAACAAGGGAGCGAGCCTGCAAGCCACCTGGCTTGCCACCGACCGCATCCGGCTGGACGCCCGCGCCGCCTACGAGAAGCGCGACTATACGGCGCGCGACGTGTTTGCCGGATTGGACGACCTGACCGACGCGATCCGCAGCGCCACCGTACGGGCGTCATGGCAGGTCCGGCCCAAGGTACAAGTGATCGCCGGCTACGCCTACGAGTCGCGCACCGGTTCGCAGGCACTCGGCACCGGCAAGTTCGACGCCAATATGGTGCAACTGAGCGCCAATGTGCTGTTCTGATGATGGATGTGGCGGCGCATGACGGTCAATGACATTCCCATTATTTCGTTCTTCCAGCGCGTGCTCGATCCGCTGATCGTGATGGGCAGCCTGTACCTGGCGACATTGGCCTTTGGCGAACCGTTCTCCGGCTATTGCCTGGTGCTGATGATCCTGGCCTTCTTCATCTCGTCGGCCGTCTACCAGCAGATCGATCCCTACCGCACCTGGCGCAGCGGCCGCATGCTGGCCTATGCGCGCGATACGGTATTCGGCTGGTGCCTGACGCTCGCCGTGCTGTATTTCCTCGGCTCGGCCAGCGGCATGAGGTACTACTACGACGAGCGGGTGCTGCTGGCCTGGGCGCTGGCGACGCCGCTGACGATCCTGGCCAGCCATATCGCGGTGCGCTTCGCCACCGGCAACCGCAAGCACGCCGGTGAGCTGCGCTCGATCGTGGTGGTCGGCGCCAACGATGCCGGCATCAAGTTCGCCGGCGTGTGCGAGCGCTATCCGAACCTGTTCATGCAGGTGCAGGGCTTTTTCGACGACCGTACCGACGGTCGCAAGCCGCCCGGCCTGCGCTATCCGATGCTGGGCAAGATGGCAGACGTCGCCGCTTATGTGCGGCGCAAGAACATCAAGATGATCTTCATCAGTCAGCCGGTCTCGGCCCAGCCGCGCATCCGCCAGCTGGTCGACGAATTGAAGGACACCACCGCCTCGGTCTATTTCTTGCCCGACGTGTACGTGTTCGACCTGATGCAGGCGCGTTTCGATACCGTGGGCGGGATGCCGGTGATCGCGATCAGCGAGTCGCCGTTCATGGGCTTTAACAGCGTGCTCAAGCGCGGCACCGACGTCGTGGTCAGCGCGCTGGCCCTGGTGCTGCTGGGGCCGCTGATGCTGGTGATCGCCCTTGCCGTGAAGCTCGGTTCGCCTGGCCCTGTGCTGTTCAAGCAGCGCCGCTACGGGCTGTATGGCGAAGAGATCTATATCTATAAATTCCGCTCCATGACGGTACTGGACGACGGGCCGACCATCGTCCAGGCCAGGGCCGACGATCGCCGCATCACCCGCCTCGGCCACTTCCTGCGCCGCACTTCGCTCGACGAATTGCCGCAGTTTATCAATGCGCTGCAAGGACGCATGAGCGTGGTCGGACCGCGTCCGCATGCGGTCGCGCACAACGAGGAATACCGCAAGCTCATCAAGGGTTACATGTTGCGCCACAAGGTCAAGCCGGGCATTACCGGCTGGGCCCAGGTGCATGGCCTGCGCGGCGAGACGGCCACCCTCGACAAGATGGAAGCGCGCATCCAGTACGACCTCGATTACCTGCGCAACTGGTCGCTGTGGCTCGATCTGTGGATCATCCTCAAGACCGTCAAGGTCGTCCTCACGCGCGAGAACGCGCACTGATGCCTATCCCGGCGCGCCGCCGGCGAAGCGCGGCGCGAGAAAAATGAACCGTCGGGCTTCGCGCGCATCGAATGGCAGGGGTGGCGGGGATTCCGGCCGAGCTTTCGAGCCAATCAATTTTGTCCTAGAAACGGATGAGCGCTAATCGACGCGCTCTTTGATCTGGACGATTCCCGACAAGCTTGCGCGGCCATCCGGGCTGGGTAGAATCGTTAACCACAATGCAAGAACAATGGCCGATTTCGCTGCTGCAATAGGGGCGGCGACACATCGACATTGATCACGGGAGGCAATGTGCACAACAAGCCACGCATCTACGTCGCCGGCCACAGCGGCCTCGTCGGCTCGGCCATCGTGCGCGCGCTGGGCGCCGCAGACAAGGCCGAGATCGTCACCCGCAGCCACGACGAACTCGAGCTGACCGACCAGGCGCAAGTGCGCGAGTTCTTCCGCAGCGAAGGCATCGACCAGGTCTACCTGGCGGCGGCCAAGGTAGGCGGCATCCACGCCAACCATACCTATCCGGCCGAGTTCATCTACGACAACCTGATGGTGCAGGCAAATGTCGTGCACGAGGCCTGGCGCGCGGGCGTGCGCAAGCTGCTGTTCCTTGGTTCGTCCTGCATCTATCCGCGCCTGGCGGCGCAGCCGATCCGCGAGGAATACTTGATGAACGGCATGCTCGAGCCGACCAACGAGCCCTATGCCATGGCCAAGATTGCCGGCATCAAGCTATGCGAAAGCTATAACCGCCAGTACGGCACCGACTATCGCAGCGTGATGCCCACCAATCTGTACGGTCCCGGCGATAACTACCATCCCGAGAACAGCCACGTCATTCCCGCCTTGCTGCGGCGCTTCCATGAGGCCAAGGCGAGCGCCGCCCCCGAGGTCGTGATCTGGGGCAGCGGCAAGCCGATGCGCGAATTCCTCTACGTCGACGACATGGCGGCCGCCAGCGTTCACGTGATGGCGCTGGCGCCCGAGGCGTATGCGGCGGCTACCGACCCCATGCATTCGCACATCAATGTCGGCACCGGCCAGGACGTCACCATCGCCGAGCTGGCGTGCCTGGTGGGCCAGACCGTGGGGTACCGGGGCGAGATCGTCTTCGACGCCAGCAAGCCCGACGGCACGCCGCGCAAGCTGCTCGACGTCTCCAAGCTGGCGGCGCTGGGCTGGCGCGCCAGCACGCCGCTGGCCGAGGGGCTGGAGCGTGCTTATCGCGCGTATCTGGCGCACCTCTGCGCAGGTGGCGATCCCGACGCACGATGTGAGATGCACAACAGAACAGATGGCGCAAGCGGTCCAGAATGGCGGATTTCACACCGGACTGCGCATGCCTGAGGGCCAATGCCGTCCACGCCGGAGAACACCATGCAGAGCTCGTACCACAATGTCACAGACTTGCCGCATCCATTCGCACCGAGGTTCAGCCCGAGGCGGGCCGTGTGCGCGGTCCTGGTGCTGGCCAGCGTCGCGCTGGCCGGTTGCAACCGCGACAAGCCGGTGCCCGAGACCAAGCCCGGCCAGGCCCTGGCGAGCGTCAACGGCGAAGAGATCACGGTTTTGCAGCTGAATGAAGAAATGCAGCGTGCCGGCGTCCCGGCTGCCCAGCAGCAAACCGCCAGCAAGCAGTTGCTGCAAGCCCTGATCGACCGCGAACTGCTCGAAAGCGCGGCGGCCAAGGAAAAGATCGACCGCGATCCCAAGGTGATGCAGGCGATCGAGCGCGCGCGCTCCCTGATCATCGCCCAGGCCTATATGCAGAAGCGGGTGGGCGACGTCGGTCGGCCGACCGAGGCCGAGATCGAGGATTATTTCAACAAGCATCCCCAGTTCTTCGCCAACCGCCGCCAGTTCGCGATGAACCAGCTCGTGCTGCCGGCGTCCAGCGTGACGCCCGAGCTGCGCGCCGCCGCCGACAAGGCCCGCTCGCTCGAGGACGTGGCCGCCTATCTCGACACCAGGCAGGTCGCCTACGGCCGCGCCCAGGTCACGCGCAGCACTGCCGACCTCAAGCCCGAGCTGGCCGCGAAGCTGCTGTCGATGCCGAAGGGCCAGCTGTTCCTGGTGCAGGAAGGGCAGCGCGCGCTCCTGACCTCGATCGACGAGGTGCGCGACGCGCCGGTGTCGCTGGCGATCGCCGCGCCGCAGATCGCGCAATACCTGGCCAACCGCAAGAACAAGGAACTGGCCCAGGCCGAAATCCAGCGCCTGCGCGCCACCGCGAAGATCGACTACCTGAACAAGGACCTGGCGCCCGACGCCGCCACGCCCGGCGCGCTCCCGGCCGCGGCGCCGGCGGCGCTGGCGGGCATGCCCGCCACGCCGGCGCACGCCGGACCGGGTGCGGGTGCGGGCGACGGCGACGGCAACGGCGACATCGGCCCGGTGGCCGACACCGTGCACGAGGACGCGCGCGCCGACAAGGCGGCGCTCGACCGCGGCGTGGCCGGCCTCAAGTAGGGCTTGCGAAGGACTTCCCAACGACGTGCCTGGAGACTGACGATGAAACGCTGGATCAAGTGGATGACGGGGGCCGCCTTCATGCTGGGCATGAGCGTGGCCGGTGCGACCGAGGTGCTGCTGGGCGCCGGCGACGTGGTCAAGCTGTCCGTGTATGGCAGCCCCGACCTGTCGATCGAGACCCGCGTCAGCGAGAGTGGCCACATCACGTTCCCGCTGCTGGGCCAGGTGGCTGTCGGCGGCCTGTCGGTGGCCGCCGCCGAAAAGAAGATCGCCGGCCAGCTCGAGAAGGGGGGCTACATCAAGCGGGCCCAGGTGAACATGCTGGTGACCACGCTGGCCAGCCAGCAGGTGTCGGTGCTGGGCCAGGTGAACCGGCCGGGCCGCTATCCGGTCGAAGGCAGGCGCAAGGTGCTCGACATGCTGGCGCTGGCCGGCGGCATCCATGGCGATGGCGGCGACATGATCAGCCTGGTGCGCACGCGTGACGGCAAGACGACGCGCGAGACCATCGATGTGGTCGACATGGTGCGCAAGGGCGAGCTCGACAAGGACTACGAGGTCGCCGGCGGCGACATCATCTTCGTGGAGCGGGCGCCGCGCGCTTACGTCACCGGCGAGGTCAGCCGTCCCGGGCCGTTCCGCCTGGAGCGCGGCATGACGGTCCAGCAGGCGATCTCGGCCGGTGGCGGCCTGAGTCCGCGCGGCAGCGACAACGGCATCAAGGTCACGCGCCGCGACCCCAGCGGCAAGCCGGTCACGCTGGACGTCCAGGCCAGTGATACGGTCCAGGTCGACGACGTGATCGTGGTGCGCGAAAGCTGGTTCTGACGGCAGCGTGTCCGGCATCGGCTTCTCGCCGGGCTTGGACGCGGTCCCCGCATGCAAAGGTGAGTCATGAGCGTGCATCAATTTCTGCTGATTTTGCTGGCCCGTAAGAAAATCGTCCTGGGAACGCTCCTGGTCACGGTGCTGCTCGCCCTCGGCTGGAGCGTGGTGCAGCAAAAGACCTACGAGGCCACGGCATCGGTGCTGCTCAACTACAAGGGCGTCGATCCGCTCACCGGCCTGACCATGCCAGGGCAACTGATGCCGGGATATATGGCAACGCAAATGGACATCATCGGCAGCAAGAACGTGGCGCTGCGCGTCGTCGACACGCTGCGGCTGGCGTCGAGCCCGGCCGTCGTCCAGCAATTCCAGGAAGCCAACGAGGGCAGGGGGACGGTGCGCGACTGGCTGGCCGACCTGCTGCTCCAGAAGCTCGAGATCATGCCGTCGCGCGAGTCGAGCGTGGTCGAGATCAGCTTCAGCGGCGCCGATCCCGTGTTCGCGGCCGCGGTCGCGAACGCCTTCGCCGAGGAATACCGGCGGGTCGGCGTGCAGCTCAAGACCGAGCCGGCCAAGAACGCCTCGCTGTACTTCAACGAACAGACCAGGCAGTTGCGCGACAACCTCGAGGCGGCCCAGGCCCGCCTGTCGAAGTACCAGCAAGAAAAAGGCATCGTCAGCCTCGACAACAACCGGGTCGATGTCGAGCTGTCGCGCCTGAACGACCTGGCCGCCCAGCTGGTGGTGGCCCAGGCTGCGGCCATGGAAGCGGGCTCGCGTGAAAGGGCGGCCGGGACCGCCGGCGCGGCCGTCGATTCGCCCGACGTCGCCAACAATACCCTGATCCAGAACCTGCGCATGAACCTGGCCAGCGCCGAGGCCAAGCTGGCCGAGGCCGGGGCGCGCTTCGGGCGCAACCACCCGCAATACCAGGCCGCGGCCGCCGAAGCCGGCAAGCTGCGTGCCGAGCTCGGCAGTGCGCTGGGCAGCGTCAGCCGCAGCGTCGGCGCCAACGCCGACGTCTACCGCCAGCGTGAAGCCGAGCTGCGCAGCGAGCTGGCGGCGCAGAAGGAACGCGTGCTCGAGCTCAACCGCACCCGCGACGAGCTCGGTCCCTTGCTGAAAGACCTCGAAGGCGCGCAGCGCGCCTTCGATGCGGCCAGCCAGCGCTATTCGCAGACGCGGATCGAGGCCCTGTCCGAGCAATCCGACGTCTCGGTGCTCAACCCGGCCGTGGCCCCCACGACGCCGAGTGGCCCGCGCATCCTGCTCAATACATTGGCTGCGATCGTGCTCGGCACCGTGCTCGGCGTCGGCCTGGCGCTGCTGCTGGAATTGCTGGCGCGGCCGGTGCGCTCCAGCAGCGACCTGCAAGACATGCTGGGCATTCCGGTACTGGGCGCCATCGCCTGGCAGGCGCCGCCCGCGCGGGAGAGCCGTCTTCGCCGGCTGATGGCGCCCGGCCGGCAACCGCGCCTGAACTGAACAGAGCTGAGCTGAGCCGAGGACTCGCCATGAACTCATCCGTGCTATCCGCCCTGCACAGCGGCCCCGGCCGCGACGCCAGCATGGGCGCGCTGCTGGTCGATGCGGGCAAGCTCAGCGTCGATGACGCCGAGCGCGTGCTGCGCACCCACGAAGACCTGGGCATCCGTTTCGGTGAGGCGGCGCTGCGCCTCGGCCTGGTGAGCGAGGACGACATCCAGCAGGCGCTGGCCCGGCAGTTCGCCTATCCCTATCTGCAGAAAGGGCAGGCCAGGCTCTCGCCCAGGCTGGTCGCCGCCTACGAACCGTTTGCGCCCCAGGTCGAGGCCTTGCGCGCGATCCGCAGCCAGCTGACGCTGCGCTGGTTCGCGCGCGGGCGGCGCGCGCTGGCGATCGCCGGCGCCGATCCGGACGATGGCGCCAGCCTGTTCGCCGCCAATCTGGCGCTGGTGTTTTCCCAGCTCGGCGAGCAGACCCTGCTGGTGGACGCCAACCTGCGCGCGCCGCGCCAGCATGAACTGTTCGGACTCCGGCCGCGCCAGGGTCTGTCCGATATGCTGGCGGGGCGGGCCGACCTGGACGCCATCCTGCGCGTGCCGTCCTTTGCCGACCTGTCGGTGTTGCCGGCCGGGACCTTGCCGCCGAATCCGCAAGAACTGCTGGCGCGGCCAGGCTTTCGCACCCTGGCGGCGCAGCTGGAGAGCCGCCACGACGTCGTGCTGCTCGACTTGCCGCCGTTTACGGCCGGCGCCGATGCCCTGGCGGTGGCGGGCCGGGCCGGCGGCGTGCTGCTGGTGGCCTGCAAGCACCGCACCCGCATCGCCGACATGGCGCGCATGGCCGGGCAGATGGTCGATGCCGGCGCCGAAGTGGTCGGTTCGGTGGTGATGGAGTTCTAGCATGGACCCGCGGCACGGCGTGCATCCCGGCCCCGGTCCTGGCCCCGGTCCTGGCCCCGACCCTGGCCGCGACCCTGGCCTGGGCGCCGGCCTGCGCCAGGCCTTGCCCGAATGGTGGCCGGTCATGCTGGGCCTGGCCCTGCTGTTCGGGCCGACGTTCCGCGACCTGTTCAGCGGCGCCTGGATCGGCGAAGAGCAGGGCCATGGACCGATCATTTTCGCCCTGTCCCTGTGGCTGATCTGGCGCAAGTGGCCCGAGGTGCGGGCGGCCAGCGCGCCGCCGCGGCCGCACTGGATCGGCTGGGCGGTGCTGGTGTTCGGCCTGGGCATCCACCTGCTGGGCCGTTCGCAAAAGATCCTGATGTTCGAGGTCGCCTCGATCCTCGCGGTGCTGGCGGCAACCGTCCTGCTCAAGCTGGGCGCGCGCGCCCTGCGCCTGCTGTGGTTCCCGTTCTTCTTCATGCTGTTCATGGTGCCCCTGCCGAGCGAGCTGGTGGCGGCGGTGACGATGCCGATGAAGATGGCCGTGTCCTGGGCCACCGAACACCTGCTGTTCGCGGCCGGCTGTCCGATTTCGCGCTCCGGCGTGGTGCTGCAGATCGGCCAGTACCAGCTGCTGGTGGCCGATGCCTGCGCCGGCCTGCAGACCCTCCTGACCCTCGAGGCGCTGGGCCTGTTCTACCTGAACCTGATGCGCCATCCGTCGGCCTTTCGCAATCTGGCGCTGGCGATCCTGATCGTCCCGGTCTCGTTTACCGCGAACGTGATCCGCGTGATCGCGCTGACCCTGATCACCTATTATTTCGGTGACGCGGCCGGGCAGGGCTTCCTGCACGGCTTTGCCGGCATGGTGCTGTTCGTGACGGCGCTCCTGATGATCCTGGCGCTCGACGCGGCCCTGCAGTGGTTCATCAAGCGCCGCGAGCAGCCGCGCCATCCCGGCCACGGTTGGCCAAACCCGCCGAACTCGCCGAACTCGCCGAACTCGCCGAGTCCACTGCGCGGGGGCGCCCGATGAAACCGGCGCGCCGCCACCTGGCCGTCAGCATCGTGCTGGGCCTGGCCATGGCCGCCACCTCGGCGCTGACCGGGGCCTTGACGCCGGCGCCGCGCGCGCCGCTGCCGCACGAGCGCTTCAGCCTCGAGCAGATGATTCCGCAACGCTTCGGCGCCTGGACGGTCGACCCGGGCGTCGTGCCCCTGCAGCCCGACCCGGAGCAGCAGGGCGTGCTCGCGAAGATCTACGACCAGACCCTGTCGCGCACCTATATCGACGCCCACGGCCAGCGGGTGATGTTGTCGATCGCCTATGGCGGCGACCAGAGCAGGGCATTGCAGCTGCACCTGCCCGAGGTCTGCTACGTGGCCCAGGGCTTCGAGCTGGTCGAGGACAGCGAAGACCTGCTGCCCACCCGCCATGGCCGCTTGCCGGTCAAGCGCCTGGTGGCGCGCCTGAGCGAGCGTAACGAGCCGATCACCTACTGGATCACCATCGGCGACAAGGCGACCAAGGCCGGCATCCAGCAAAAGCTGCGCCGCCTCGCCTACGGCCTGTCGGGCGAGATCCCGGACGGCATGCTGGTGCGGGTATCGACCATCGGTTCCGACGAGCATGCCGCCTGGCGGGTGCAAGACCGTTTCGTGCTCGACCTGCTCGCGGTGCTGGCGCCGGGAGACCGCGCCCACCTGATCGGCGCCGACACCGTGCGCGCCACGGCCGACGCGTCGCGCGCCGTCGGCAGCGCGCGCCACTGACCCGGCGACGGCGCGGCGATGAACGACATCCTGCCCTATATCTATTATTCGTTGCCGTGGCTGTTCGTCATCGGACTGTCGCTCGCGGCCGTGCTGGGGATCGGTGTCGGGATGGTCTGGCCGCGTTTCCTGGTCTATCCCTATCTGCTGGTCTTTTTCTGGGTCAATTCCACCAGCTATGGCAACCTGGCCGTGTTCGCGTCACGCAGCATCTACAGCCGGGGCTCGGGCATGCTGTTCTTCGGCGTGGTGCTGTGGTATGTGCTCGGCGCCTGGCTGTGCGCCCGCATGTCCGCCAGTTTCATGAATCACTGCGTGAACGGCAGCGCAAACAACTTCGCGCCCGGCCGGCCGCGCCAGGCCGCGCCGGCCTGCAATCTGCGGCCCTGGTTCCTGGCCTGGGCCGTCCTGCTGGCCGCCCACGTCGGCGTCGGGCTGGCCACCGGGGTGCCGCTGGCCGAGTCGCTGGCGCCGTCGGGCTTCTCGAATATCGTCTGGATGGCGCCGCTCGTCTCGCTGATGCTGCTGGCCTTCCGCACCCGTGAGCAGGCGCTCGAGCTGGCGCGCTTCATCATGCTGGCGGGTCTGGCGCGCGCGCTGTTCGGCCTCGGCCGCTGGGCGGTATCGGGCGGCGACCCGAACAATGTGTATGCCAATATGAATGCGATCCAGATCCGCCTGACCTTCTTCGACATCAACGACAGCCTGCTGTGCACGCTGGCGTTCGCGATCGCCGCCGTCGCGCTGTTCCAGGCGCCATCCGGCGCGCCGACGCCGGCGCAAGGCCGGCCGTGGCGCGCGCTGGCGTGGGCCACCTTGCTTGCCACCACGCTGTGCGTCGTGCTGTCCTATCGCCGCACCGCCTGGATCGGCTTCCTGCTGGCGTTCGCAGTCGTGCTGTGGCGCTTTCCGCCCGCGCGCCGCCTGCAGCTGGGCTTGGCCGCCATGCCGCTGGCCGGCGCGGCCATGGCCTTCGTGGCGGCGCGGCGCCTGGCGCAGACGCGCGCCGCAGGCGAGGCGGGCGGGGGCGGCGGCGGGGTCGGTGGGCTGTTGTACGACATGCAGTCGCGCCGCTTCGGTCCGGAAAGCGAACGGGTGCTGGAACTCAAGCTGGCGTTCGCCGATTTCCTGGCGCACCCGCTGGCCGGCATCGGCGCCTGGGGCCGCTACCATGGCTACCAGGCCATTTCATGGCAAGGCAACCCGGACGGCGGGCTGTTCCTGCACAGCGGGGTGCTGCACATCGCGCTCAAGAGCGGCCTGCTCGGCACGGTGCTGCTGGCCGGCACCATCGTCGCCTTCGTCGTGGGCGCGCAGCGGGCGCTGCGCAGCCTGCCGCCCGAGCTGCTGGGCCTGGGCGCGGCCGGGGCGGCGGGGCTGGCGTTCATGATTCCCGACCTGCTGATCGGCACGCCGTTCCCGCAGGTGCGCACCACCCAGATGCTGGCTCTATGCCTGAGCCTGCCCTACCTGGCGCTGGCGGCCGCGCAAGAAGCGGCGCAGCGGCCGTCCTGGCAGCGGCCGGCCTGGCAGCGCGCGCCGCGGCGCCCAATGGCGCCGGCGTGATGAAGCTGCGCCTGGCCCTCAACGCCTGGTCCAACCTGCTCGGGGCGGCGGTCCCCGCGCTGGTGATGCTGGGCACGGTGCCGCTGGTGGTGCGAGGCCTGGGCGAGGCCGGCTATGGCGTGTACTCCCTGGTGACGGCCATCGTCGGCTATTTCGCGGTGATCGACATCAACCTCACGGCCGGTTCGGTCAAGTACATCGCCCAGCACCGGGCCAACGGCGACGCGCGGCAGGTCGCCGAGACCCTGTCCTTCGGCCTCGCCACCTATGTCGCCATCGGCCTGCTCGGCGCGCTGGGCATCTGGCTGAGCGCGGCCTGGCTGATCGAGGCCGTGTTCGCGGTGCCGGCGGCCTTGCGCCTCGAGGCGAGCGCGACCCTGCAACTGGCCGCGCTGGCGTTCTTGTGCGGCCAGTTGCAGATCTACCTGAACAGCGTGCCGCAGTCGCTCATGCGCTACGATATTTCAGGCCGGCTCGAGATGGCGTTCGGGACGCTGGTGCCGCTGGCCACGGTCGGCGTGCTGGCCCTGGGCGGCGGCCTGTTCGAGGTGGTCCTGCTGCGCGTGGTCGCGAGCGCCATCCACGCTCTGGTGCTGTGGCGCGCCGTCCGGCGCCTGCTGCCCGACTGGCGCTGGCGCTGGCCGGGCGCCGGCGTGCGCGCGGCCCTGCTGCGCTTCTCGGGCTGGACTTTCCTGTCGCGCTTCGCCGCGCTGTCGTACGCCCACGCCGACAAGCTGGTGATCGGGGCCCTGGTCGGCGTCGCCGGCCTCGCGTATTTCACGGTCGCCGCCACCCTGGCCAACCGCGTGCTGGGACTGAGCTTTCGCCTGTCGGCCGTGGCCTTCCCGGCCGCCAGCGCGCTCGCGGCCAGGGGCGAGCTGGCGCGCCTGGACGCGGTCTACCTCAAGGCGACGCGCTACGTGGTCTACCTGAACGCGGCGATCCTGGTGCTGCTGACCGTGTTCGCCCATCGCATCCTGGGCTACTGGATGGACGCCGCCTTCGCGCGCCACGGCGCCACCATCCTGGCGCTGATGGCCTTGTCGCAATTCGTCGATTCCCTGACCAGCCTGCCGTCTCTGGTCAACGACGGCATGGGCCACCCGCGCGTCTCGGGGCTGTTCGCCGTGGTGCGCGCGCTGGCCGGGCTGGGCATGGTCTACGCCGGCGTGGCCGGGTGGGGGATCCTTGGGGCCGCCTGGGGTCACCTGGCCACCTCGCTGCTGTTCGCCACGGCATTCCTGGTCTACGTCCATGGCCGCACCGTCCCGACCCCGCTGCGGCGCCTGCTGGTCCATGGCTATGTGCCGGGGCTGGCCGGGATCGCGCCCGTCGCCATCGCCGCCGGCGCGGCCGAGGCCCTGCTCGACGATAGCCTGGGCGCCTTCCTCGCGATCCTGGCCGCCACCGTGCTCCTGCTGGCCCTGCATGGAGCGCTGTTCGTGATCGAGCGCGGCGACCGCGACCTGGCCTGGGCCCGCCTCAAGACGCGCTGCCAGCCGGCGCGCGCCAGGGCCGGTTGAGGATGGCCGGGGCGCTGAACTCAAGTAGCGCCATGGATGTCCAACCATATGCGGTGGCGGACAGTCGACATCACCGATTCGGCACCTTCGGCGGCAGCGTGACGGTCGGGCCATACACCGCGCCAGCGCACGGGCGTATCTCCCGCGTTTCGAGCGAAAGGGTGCTGTCAGGACGCCTTGCATGTCGCCACGGTACATTCGCCTCGAGGGCACGGCAGTCGTCCTGCCCGAGAGCTCACGTCTTTGATAGCGGGGGTGAGGCATGCGCATCCTGATGGTGTCCGAGGATCTGCCAGGCGAACAAGTGGGCGGCCTGGGCAAGCACGTGGTGACCCTGGCCAACCGCCTGCTGCAAGAGGGCCATGCGGTCGAGATCCTGGGCCGCGCCGACCGGCCCTCGGCCGACCCCGCGCGCCAGATCGGCTTCGCCGGACGCTTCCGGCCCGGTTTCGCCATCGTGCGCCCCGGCTGGAAAGAGGCGCAGCTGGGCGTCTTCAATCCGCTCAAGCGGCCCTGGTTTGCGCGCCGCATCGCGCGCGCCATCGATGCCCATGCCGCCGGCTTCGACGTGGTCCACTACCACGGCCACCTGCCGATGACGGGCCTGTACGTCCGGGACGGCATCAACTTCGTGCAGACCCGCCACGACCAGGGCAGCGAATGCCTGACCCACCTGCGCTTCGTCGACGACGCCGTGTGCGAGCGGCTGGCGCCGGGCGCGTGCACGGCGTGCAGCGCGCGCCACGCCGCCCCGAGTCCCGGCCCGGTGCGCACGGCGCTGACGGCGCTCGCCGTCAGCGGCTACCGCAGCCAGGCCGCGCGCGCCTTCGCCCGCCACAAGACAGTGTTCGTGTCCCACTTCCTGCGTCGCCGTTT
This sequence comes from Massilia timonae CCUG 45783, assembly GCF_000315425.1. Lineage (GTDB taxonomy): Bacteria > Pseudomonadota > Gammaproteobacteria > Burkholderiales > Burkholderiaceae_D > Telluria > Telluria timonae. The sequence goes on from NZ_JH992924.1 coordinate 976,420, forward strand.
CCTGCGCGCGGTGCCCGATGCCGACCTGGCGCGCAGCCGCGTGATCCACAACCTGGTCGACTATTCCTCGCTGCGCGCGCTGGCCCTGGCCGCCCCGGCGCCGCAGGCAGGAGAGGTGGTGCTGGCCGGCAGGATCGACACCGGCAAGGGGTTCGCGGAATTTCTCGACGCCGCCGCCGGCCACCTGCCAGCCCATACCCACTTGACCGTCGTCGGCGACGGTCCGCAGCGCGCGGCGCTGGAGCGGCGCCACGCCGGTCCGCAGGTGCGCTTCCTCGGCTGGCAAGACCATGCCGCCACCCTGGCCCTGGCCGCACGCGCCCACCTGTGCGTGGTGCCGTCGTTGTGCGAGGAAGCCTGCAGCACCACGGTGCTCGAAGCGCTGGCGCTGGGCCGCGGTTGCCTGGCGCTGGCGCGCGGCGGCACGCCCGAGCTGGCCCAGTACGCCCAGTATTCGGGCCAGCTGGCGCTGGCCCGCACCATGCCGACGCTGGTCGCACGGCTGGCGCGCCTGCTCGCGGCGGCGCCGCCGCCACGCATTGCGCCGCCGGCCGACTTCGGAACCGACGCCGCCCGCCTGCTGCCCACCTTACTGGAGCTGTATGCCGAACCAGCCGACCTTCTCGATCGTCACCTGCACCTGGAACAGCGCGGCTACGCTGGCTGACACGCTGGCCTCGGTCCAGGCCCAGACCTGCCGCGATCTCGAGCACATCTTCGTCGATGCCGGCTCGAGCGACGCCACCCTGGACATGATCGCCGCCTATCCCGGCGCCAAGCGCGTGCTGCGCGACGTGCGGGGCGGCATCGGCCACGCCATGAACCAGGGCATCGCCGCGGCGGGCGGCCGCTACGTCGCCCACCTGCACTCCGACGACTATTACGCCGGCCCGGCGGTGCTGGCCACGGTCGGGCGGCGCATCGAAGAGCTTGGCGGCATACTCGGCGACGGCGACGGCGACGGCGACGCGGGCGGCGGCTGCCCGCCGGCCTGGGTGGTCGGCAACATCCAGGTGCTCAGGGAGGGCCGCCTGCTGCCGCCGAACGCGATGCCGCCGTTCTCCTACCGCTCCTACGCCGCCGGCCGCGCCTGGGTGCCGCACCCGGCCGTGTTCGTGCGGCGCGACGTGTTCGCCCTGGTCGGCGGCTTCGACGAGCGCCTGCGCTATGCGATGGACGTCGACCTGTGGCTGCGGCTGGGGGCGCTCAGCCGGCCGGCGCTGGTCGATGCGGTGCTGGCCGTATTTCGCGACCATGCCGGCAGCGTCTCGTCGCGCAACCGGATCGCGGCGCGGCGCGAGGAGTTCGCCGTGCGCCGGCGCCATGCGGACAAGGCGCCGCTGTCGTTCGGCATCTATTGCCTGCGCTACCTGAAGCGCATGCATGCCTTGCGCCGTCTGCAACGCAGCGCGGATGGCCAGGCGCAAAGCTAGCGCATGCTCCCAGTTATCGCACAGTCTTTCCACATCGAGCACGACAGTTACTGGACAGAACATCCTGTTCACCAAATGTTAAATCCGTCGTGTTGGATTCGTGCGAATGGAGGGCGCGAAAGCAAATAAACCTCTTGTTTCCTTGGGGAAGTTGATTTTGTTCAAAAAAACCTGCGGTAACATTGTTCCCGTCAAGCAAGCGTCGCCCGACGCCTGCAGCAGGTATCGATCCAGCGCCCGATCGCGGCGCGATCCCTGAACAATTCTCGTTCTCTCGGAGCTTCAGCATGAATTTTCACCGGAAAGGTCTGGTCCACGCGTTGGCGCTGGCGTCGCTCTTCGTATGCATGAGCGCGCGCGCGGACTGGGCCCAGTCCCCCGATCCCCTGGTCGTCCAACCCAGCCCGGACCTGAACCAGGTCCAGGCCCAGAATCCGCCCGGATTCACCTGGGCTCGCCACGCCAACGGCCCCGCCGCCTACGAGCTCGAGATCACGCCGAGCGGCGGTGCGCCGAGCAAGGTCGTCACCGAGCGCAACTGGTACCTGCCGCCGAAGGCCCTGGCCTTGGGCAAGTACACCTGGCGCGTGCGTCCGGTCGGCAGCGACGACTGGTCGACGCCGCGCGCCTTCTCGATCACCAGCAGGTCGAACCTGTTCGAGGTGCCGGACAATGCCACGCTGCGCGCGCGCATCACGGCCAAGGCGCGTCCGCGCGCGCTGCCGTCGTCGTTTACACCGTATGCCAGCTGGAACAGCGCCAAGCGCGCCGAACTCGACCCCTACGTCAGCCGCATGATGAACGAGATCAAGCTGCAGATCAACGCGGTGCCGGCGCTGAGCGATGCGCGCTGGCCGATCGTGATCAGCTCGCCGCTGACGGCCGCCATGGCCAGCCAGCAGACCGACATCCGCCAGCGCATCAACGAAGCCAGCCGCCAGCTCGAGGCCGCGGCCGTGATGTGGCGCATGAAGGGCGACCGCCTGTTCCTCGACGAAGCGCTGCGCCGCGGCGACCAGATGGCCGCCCTCGACCCGAAAGGGCCGACCAGCTACGCCAACCAGGACCAGGCCACGCGCCAGATCTCGGTTTCGCTGATCAAGGCGGTCGACATCCTGGCCGCCGACCTGGACGCGCCGCGCCGCGCGCGCTGGCTGAACACGGTCAGGATCCGCGCCGAGGAAATCTACGGCAACCTGGCCGGCGACAATGGCCGCCTCGACCAGTATCCCTTCGATTCGCACGGCAACACGAGCCTGATCTTCCTGTCGCTGATCTCGACGCTGGCGCTGGGCGACATTCCCGAGGCGCAGAAGTGGTTCGACTTCTCGTTCCGTGCCTATGCCAACTCGCCGTCGCCCTGGAGCGGCGAGGAGGGCGGCTACGCCAACGGCACCGCCTATGCCGAATATGCGGCCGGCTACCTGGTCGCGCTGTGGGATCCGATGTCGCAGGCGTCGGGCGTGAATTTCTATGCCAAGCCCTGGGCCCAGGGCTTGCTCGACTTCGCCACCCAGTTCACGCCGCCGGGCTCGCGCGTGCACGCCTTCGGCGACGGCTCCGAGACCAAGCCCGACACCCGCGTCTGGCATGCCTTCGGCTCGCGCATGGTGTCGCCGCGCGCGGCCTGGTACGTGGCCAGCCTGGGCGGCACCGAGGATACGCTGAGCCTGCTGCAAGCGCCGTACCCGATGCCGATCAAGGGCACCATGACCAAGACGCCGCCGACCAACTCGGCCTATTATCCGAGCATCGGCTGGGCTTCGATGCACACCGACATCGGCTCCAGCAGCCGCACCTCGCTGTATTTCAAGTCCAGCCCCTACGGTTCGTTCAACCACAGCCATGGCGACCAGAACGGCATCCTGCTGTCCAGCGCGGGCCAGCCGCTGCTGGTCAAGGCCGGCTGGTATGACTGGTACGGTTCGCCTTACTGGAGCGACTGGTATCACCAGACCCGCTCGCAGAATGCGATCACCTTCGACGGCGGCAAGGGCCAGCTGGTGACCGGCTACCGCGAACAGCTGCAGCGCAACGGCAAGATCACCGGCTTCGCCGCCCAGCCCGCCTACGACTTTGTCGAGGGCGACGCCACCGCCTCTTATGGCGGCCAGCTGACCATGGCCAAGCGCCAGGTCTGGCACCTGCGCAATGCCGGCAATGCGATCCTGGTGCGCGACCGCCTGGCCAGCACGATCGCCCGCACCTACGAGTGGAATATCCACACCCCGGTCATCATGACGGTGGAGAACGCGCAGAACGTCAAGGTGTCGGCCGGCGGCCAGTCGCTGTGCCTGCGCTCGCTCAACGCGGACGCCAGCTTCGCCAAGTGGATCGGGCCGGGCGCCAAGGTGAACGTGATCGAGGACCACGGCGCCTTCTACCTCAAGAACGACGGCAAGTCGACCGCCGAGTTCCTGGTGCTGCTCGACGTCGGCTGCAAGAAGCCGCCGGTCAGCATCGCCACCTCGGGCACCGTGCGCACCGTGACCGTCGCCGGCCAGAGCGTGACCTTGAACTAATAGCCTGGCGCCTAGGTGGCGCGCTCGATTCATGCGCGATGCTAGTCTGGCGCGCATGAGTGGAGCCGCGCTCGCCGATGAAACAGGTGTTCCTGATCTGTGCGCACAAGGACATGGACCAGCTCAACAGGCTGATCGGGCAATTGTGCGATCCCGATTTCCTGGTCTATGTGCACCTGGACGGCAAGAGCGCGCTCGACCCGGCGCGACTGCATCCGCATGCCCGCCTCGTGCGCGAGCGGGTCGCCGTGCGCTGGGGCGACGTGTCCCAGGTCGAGTCCACGCTGGCATCGATGCGCCAGATCCTGCCTGAAGCCCCGGATTTCGACAAGCTCATCCTCATGTCGGCCCAGGACTTCCCGCTGTTGCCGAATCCATTGTTGAAAGCCGAGCTGGCAAGGATGCGCGGTTACGAGCTGATTGAGACCGCGCCGATTGCGGCCCATGGCTGGCGCGTGATGCACCGTTACGCCTATTTCCATCGCGACGGCGGCATGCTGGCCGAACGACTGGCCTGCGCCGCCGCCAACCGCGGCCTGCGCCTGCTGCGGCGCACCCGGCATTTGCCAGACGGATTGGTCCCCTACGGCGGCTCGTGCTGGTGGACCCTGTCACGCGACTGTGCGCGCGCGCTGCTGCGCCTTGCCGACGCACATCCTCGCCTGCTGCGTTTTTGCCGCAGCGTGCAGTCGCCCGACGAGCTGTTCTTCCAGACGCTGGTGATGCGTTCGGAGTTCGCCGATCGTGTGTTGCCGCATAATTTTCGCTACATCGCGTGGCCGGAAGGCGGCGCCTGCCATCCGAAGGTGCTCGACGAAGGCGACTTCGAGCGCGTCAAGGCTTCCGGCGCCCACTTCTGCCGCAAACTGGACAGTCACGCCAGCGCCGCCTTGCTCCCACGCCTGCTGGCATGGAAGCAAGACCGGCTGGCGTGACGCTGTTGGTCAGAAAGTGATCTTGATCTCGCGCGCGCTGAAGGTCGCTTCGCCGTGGTACACGGCTTCGATATTGTTACCGTCGGGATCGATCACGAAGGCGCCGTAATAGCCCGGATGATAGGGCCGTTCGCCCGGCGCGCCATTGTCCTTGCCGCCGGCCGCCAGCGCCGCACGGTAGAAGGCGTCGACCATGGCGCGGTCGCGCGCCTGGAAAGCCAGGTGATGGCGGCCGGTCAACTGGCCCTGGGCCGCTTCGCTGTCCGCCGTCGAGACGAACAACTCGTCGGGCCAGAAATAATCAATGCCCGAGCCGGCCAGCGGGATGCCCAGCACATCGAACACGGCCGTATAGAACGTGCGTGAAGCGGGCAGGTCGCGCACCACCAGCTGGATGTGGTCGATCAGGCGTCCGCGATAGATCTCCATCGTTTCCATCAGGTTCTCCTCGTGAAGGTTGGCTGCGCTGCCGATTATACGAAAAGCGCAACGGCATGCCGCGTCTTTACGCAGGCGCCAACGGCCGAGCGTGGCGACACGGATCTTGCATGGATGGCATGATTTACCGGAAATCGAACCGGACAAAGGATGGAGGAATGCAAGTGTGGTGGACACAAAGCTGGCTGACAATACAGCGTGAATTTTCCGACCTGGGCAATGCCGAAGACGTGACCGTCATCGTGGTGCGCCTGCTGGTGGCCGCCCTGGTGGGCGGAATGCTGGGTTACGAGCGCGAAACGGTCGGCGCCTCGGCCGGCCTGCGCACGCATATGCTGGTCTCGGTCGGCTCGGCCTTGTTCGTGCTGATCCCGCTGCAGGCCGGGATGGAGGTGTCGGACCTGTCGCGCGTGCTGCAGGGCGTCACCGCCGGCATCGGCTTCCTGGGCGCCGGCGCCATCCTCAAGCAGAAGGAACAGAACGACATCCGCGGCCTGACCACCGCCGCCAGCGTCTGGATGACGGCCGCCATCGGCGTGGCCGCCGGCATGGGCCGCGAAGCCACGGCCATCCTCAGCGCGCTGTTCGGCCTGGTGATCCTGTCCATCCTGCGCGCGCCGGCCAAGAAGGCGGGCGAATACGGCAAGGACGACCGCGACGCCGGACGCTAGCGCGCAAGTCTGCGATAGCTGAAACGTTTGCGTCGGGCGCCGGTCTAGTATCGTAGGTCCCACCCATCGATACGAGGCGCCATGCGCAAGCCGTGTTCCATCGCTTTCATCGTGCGCGACCCCTTGCCGCCGGTGCGCGCCGACCTGCTGACCCTGTTCGGCGCCGAGATGCCGCGCCATGGCGTCGATAGCGAGCTGGTCGGCCAGTCCGGCGGCGCCGGCCCGCCGGAGTGGGGCGGCGGCGGCATGCACGCCGTGGGCAGCCTGGGCAGCCGCTACGCCAGCGTGCTGGCGCCCGCCTGGGACCTGCTGGGCCTGGCGCGCGCCTGGCGCCGCCGCCGGCCGGACGGCATCCAGGTGCGCGACAAGATCGCGTCCGGCCTGCTGGGCCGCCTGGCCGCCGCCGCGCTCGGCGTGCCCTTCCTGTACTGGATGTCGTTCCCGATCGTCGAAGGCTTCGAGGCGCGGCGCGACGAGATCGCACGCCGCGGCCGCGGGCCGCGCTGGCTGGCGCATGCGGCGCGCGCCGCGGCCTCGCGCTGGCTGCTGTATCGGCTGGTGCTGCCGGGCGCGCGCCATGTGTTCGTGCAGAGCGACGCCATGGCCGACTGGCTGGCAGGCAAGGGATTCGCGCGCACGCGCATGACGGCGGTGCCGATGGGCGTCGATCTCACGCTGTGTGCGCGCGCGCGGGTCGCGCCCAGCCTCGATCCGCGCCTGGACGGGCGGCGGGTGCTGCTCTACCTGGGCCGGGTCGCGCAGGCGCGCGGCTCCGGCTTCCTGCTCGACGTCGTCGAGCAGCTCGCCCTTGATGTGCCCGATATCCTGCTGGTGATCGCCGGCGACGCCCCCTCGGGCGACGAAATGGCCTGGATGCGCGCCGAGATCGCGCGCCGCAAGCTGGAACGGCTCGTGCTGCTGACCGGCTGGCTGCCGCGCCAAGCGGCGCTCGGCTATGCGGTGCGGGCCGAGGTCGGCCTGTCGCCGATCCCGCGCGGCGTCCTGTACGACGTTTCTTCGCCGACCAAGCTGGTCGAGTACCTGGCGCTGGGCATCCCCGGCGTGGCCAACGACATCCCGGACCAGGCCCGGGTGCTGGCCGAGAGCGGGGCCGGGCTGTGCGTGCCGATGGAGGCGCCGGCCTTCGCCGGCGCCGTGCGCCGCTTGCTGCACGAACCCGGCCTGGCCGCCGCCTGTCGCGCGCGCGGACCAGGCTGGGTCAGGGCACACCGCAGCTACGCGATCCTGGGGCGGGTGGTGGCCGAGGCCTATGCCGGCATCCTGGCCGGGCGGGGCGCCTGATGGATGCGCGCACGCTCGCGCTGGCGTTCAGGTCGCTCGGCCGCCTGCTGGCGCGCGGCCTGCCGGCGCGGCTGCTGGTGCTGCCTTCTCTCATGCGCAACGAGCGGTCCGGGGCCATTCTCAACGCCTACGTGGCGCGGCGCGCGCGCCGCCTCGGCGTGGAAGTGCCGCCGGACGCGACCCGGCTGCACGCGGTGCCGCCCGGCGCCTTCCTGCTCGCCAAGCCGGCCCTGCGCCAGGACCCCGCGCGCCACCTGCGGCCGCGCCGCTTCGGCTCGCTGCTGCGCAACACGATCCGCACCAGCGGCACTTCCGGTTCACCGCTCACCCTGGTACAGTCGCTCGGCGCCGTGATCCGCGAAGAAGCCTTCATCCAGCGCCAGCTGCGCTGGATCGGCTGGCGCCCGGGGCAGCGGCGCGCCTGGATCCGCGGCGACCTCGTGTGCGACGAGCATCCCCATGACGGGCGCTACTGGCGGCGCGACCCGGTCGGCAGGCTGCTCGTGATGTCGTCCTATCACTTGTCCAACGCGACCATCGGCGCCTATGTGGCGGCGCTGGAAGCCTACGATCCGGTGGTGATCCACGCCTATCCATCGTCGGTCGAGGCCATCGCCCACTGGCTGGAGGCGGCCGGGCGCCGCTATGCGGGCCGGGCCCTGCGCGGCGTGATGACCTCGTCCGAGACCCTGGAGCCGGACGTGCGCGCGGCCGTCATGCGCGCCTTCGGCGTCGTCGTGTACGACTGGTATGGGCAGGCCGAGCGGGTCGCCGCCATCGGCACCTGCGAGCACGGTCGCTACCACCTGCTGAGCGACTACGGCGGCGTGGAACTGCTGGCGCTGCCCGACGGCAGCAGCGAACTCGTCGGCACCAGCCTGAACAACGCCGCGATGCCGCTCGCGCGCTACCGTACCGGCGATACCGTGCGCGTGGGCAAGGCGGATCCTTGCCCCTGCGGGCGTGTGTTTCCGACGCTCGATGCCGTGATCGGACGCCAGGAGCGCATCCTCACCTTGCCCGACGGCCGCATGGTGGCGCGCCTCGACCGCGTGTTCCAGGGCAGCGGCCTGCGCCTGCTCGAGGGCCAGGTGCGCTACCACGGCCAGGCCCGCTTCACCCTGCGGGTCGTCGCGGCCGACGGTTTCGGCAGCGGCGACGAAGCCGCCCTGCGCGAACAATTCCTGCAGCGAGTGCCCGGCGTGCAGGTGGCGGTGGAGCGGGTCGAGGCGATTCCACGCGGCGCCAACGGCAAGTTCGAGTTCATCGCCGTCGACGGTTGAATCGTGCGCGAGATTCGACAAGTTGCCATGTATGATCGTAAATATTGTCCCTTTCATAAGTGCATGAACCTCATGATCAGGATTGCGACACATTTCTCAAAGGCGCCTGCATGAACGTGGCGTCCCCACGCGTGTTGATGGTTGGAACCGCGCTGGGGGGCAGGGGAGGCATCGCAAGCATGGTCGAGGTGCTGCGCATCGACGGCCTGTTCGAGCGCGAGGGCATCGCCTACGTCGCGACCCACGCCGAGGGCCGCCGCCTGCATAAGCTCGGCAGCGCGCTGCGCGGCCTGTGGCGCACCGGGCAGGCCTGCCTCGGCGCCGGGCAGAAGCCGGGCATCGTCCATGTGCACGCCGGATCGCATGCCAGTTTCCTGCGCAAGTCGCTGGTGCTGCTCATGGCGCGCAGGGGCGGTGCGCGCACCGTGTTCCACCTGCATGGCGGCGGCTTTCGGCGCTACGCGCTGGTGGAGGCCGGACCGTTGCTGCGGCGCTGGATCCGGCACACCCTGGAAGCAAGCTCGCGCGTGATCGCGCTGTCGCCCGCCTGGGCCGCCTGCGTGCGCGAATGCGCGCCGCGCGCGCGGGTCGAGGTGCTTGCCAATCCGGTGCGCCTGACGGCGCCGGCGGCGCCTGGACAGGCCGAAGCCGGCCGTATCCTGTTCCTGGGCCGCCTCGACCCGGCCAAGGGCGTGGACGAACTGCTGCAAGCCTGCGCCGCCCTGGCCGCGCGCCACCCGGGGCTGCATCTGGTGCTGGGCGGCAGCGGCGACCTGGACTGGGTGCGGCGCCGCGCCGCCGAACTCGGCGTCGCCAACCGGGTCGAGACGCCGGGCTGGCTGGACGCCGCTGCGCGCGATGCGCAGCTGGCGCGCGCCTGGCTGTTCTGCCTGCCGTCCCATGCCGAAGGCTTGCCGATGTCGGTGCTCGAGGCGATGGCGGCGGGGGCGCCGGTGGTGGCCACCCGGGTCGGCGGCATCCCCGAAGCGCTGGCCGACGGCGCGCGCGGCCTGCTGGTCGCGCCGCGCGACGCGGCGGCGCTGGCCTGCGCCATCGGACGCCTGCTGGACGACGCGCGATTGCGCGCGCGGCTGGCGTGCGCGGCGCGCGCCGCCGTCGAGCGACACTACGCGGCCGGCGTGGTGTGCGCCAGACTGTCCGCGCTGTACGCGCAATTGCTGGAAGAGAACGCGATAAGCGCGCAATGAGGCGCGATGAAAGAACGGTGAGGGAAAATCGATGAACGCAACAGTACGCATGGCGTGGCTGGTCAACCGGCTGCGCTGCATGTCGGTGCCGGAACTGGCTTACCGGCTGCGCCAGGCGGCGACGATCCGCCTGGCGCGCCGCTCGGTCGGCCGCGCCGCGCCGCCGCCGCTGCCGCGCACCCTGAGCCTGGGCGTGCGCGGCGCGCCGGCGCTCGAGCGGGCCGAGGTCGAGGCGCTGCTGCTCGACGCCGAGCGCATCGAGGCGGGCCACGTGGTGCTGTTCGCAGAACGCCGCTTCGACGTCGGCGTGCCGACCGCCTGGAACCGCGATCCAGAGACCGGCGTCGTCGCGCCGTCGCTGTACCGCGGCGACATCGCCATCGGCGACCGCGAACTGGTGGGCGACATCAAGCACGTGTGGGAACTGAACCGCCACCTGCACCTGGTGACGCTGGCCCAGGCCTGGGCCCTGACGGGCGAGGCGCGCTGGCTGGACGCGCTGGCGCACAACCTGCGCAGCTGGTTCGAAGCCTGTCCGCCGCTCACGGGACCCAACTGGACCAGCTCGATGGAGCTCGGCATCCGCCTCGTCAACTGGAGCCTGATCTGGCAACTGGTGGGCGGCGAACACAGCGCCCTGTTCGAAGGCGATGGCGGGCAGCGCCTGCGTGCCGACTGGCTGGACAGCATCCACGCCCACTGCCGCACCATTGCGCGCCACCCGTCGCGCCATTCCTCGGCCAACAACCACCTGATCGCCGAAATGGCCGGCCTGTATGCCGGCGCCGTCACCTGGCCGTGCTGGAAGGAATCGAAGGACTGGGAAGCCCAGGCGCATCGCGAACTGGAGCACGAGGCCCAGGCCCAGTTCTCGCGCGACGGCGTCAACCGCGAGCAGGCGTTTGCCTATCATATGTTTTCCTGTGAATGCCTGTTCGTGGCCGGACTGCTGGGTCAGGCGCACGGCCAGGCGCGCGGCCAAGCGCGCAGCCGCCCTTTCTCGCGCGCCTACTGGACCGTGCTGCAGCGCGCGCTGCGCTTCCTGCGCTCGGTGCGCGACGTCGACGGCGGCCTGCCGATGGTCGGCGATGCCGACGACGGCTGCGTGTTCCGCCTGCACGCCGGCACCGGGCGGCCGGGCCCGGACCGCGCCGCGCAACTGCTGGCGCTGGGCGACACCGTGTTCGGCGGCCAGCCCGACCACCACCCGGGCGTGCGCTGGCTGCTGCACGCGCTGCCGGGCGGGCGGCCCGACTGCGATCCGCACGAAGTCGAGTCCGGATGGTCCTTCCCCGACGGCGGCTACCTGCTGTTCGGCAACCACTTCGGCGAGGTGAACGAGATCAAAGGCGTGCTCGACTGCGGCCCGCTGGGCTATCTCGGCATCGCCGCCCATGGGCACGCCGATGCGCTGGCCCTGAGCCTGTCGGTGGCGGGCGAAGCCTGCCTGGTCGATTCCGGCACCTACTCGTACTGGCAAGACCAGAAATGGCGCGATTACTTCCGCGGCACCTCGAGCCACAACACCGTGCGCGTCGACGGCCTCGACCAGTCGGCATCGGGCGGGCGCTTCATGTGGCTGCGCAAGGCGCGCGCCAGCATCGAGCGCATGCCGGCCTCGCCCCAGGAATTCGACTTCCGCGGTTCGCACGACGGCTATGCGCGCCTGCCGGACCCGGTGCTGCACCTGCGCAGCGTGCGCTTCGACGGCGCCAGCAATACCCTGACCGTGCGCGACGAGGTTGCCGCCAGGAAGCACCACAAGGTCGAGGCCTTCTGGCACTTCGCACCCGGCCTGGACGTGCGCCTGACCAGCCACGGCCTGTCGGTGCGCGGCAAGCGTTTCGTGCTGCAGATGCAGGCCAGCGGCGAAGACCTGCACCTCGAGCTGGTGCGCGGCGCCGAGAATCCGCCGCTGGGCTGGTATTCGGCCGCCTATGAATCGAAAACGCCGTGCGAAGTGCTGCGCATCACGACCGTATCGTCCGCCGTTCCCATCGAATGCAGGTTTACAATCACCTTTGTCGATGATAAATAATTAATGTCAAGAAACGTCACGCACCGGACCGGAGGCACGCATGAACGAGCGCGTCACGCTGTTTGGTTGTAATATAGATAACGTTTCAATGGAAGAGACCCTGGAGCGGGTCGAGGGTTTCGTGCGCAGCGGGCGGCCACACCAGCATGTGGTGGTCAATGTCGACAAGCTGGTCAAGGCCAGCCGCGACGAGGACCTGCGCCGCATCATCAATGAATGCGACCTGGTCAATGTGGACGGCATGCCGGTGGTGTGGGCCTCGCGCCTGCTGGGCAAGCCGCTCAAGGAAAGGGTCGCCGGCATCGACCTCTTCGAGGCCCTGATGCGGCGCGCGGCGCAGAGAGGCTGGCGGGTGTTCCTGCTGGGTGCGCGCGCCGACGTGGTGCGCGAGGTGGCCGCGACCTATGCCCGCCGCTATCCTGGCCTGGTGCTGGCCGGCGTGCATGACGGCTACTGGCAGGGCGAGGGCGCCGAAGCGCAGGTGGTGCGCCAGGTGCGCGAGAGCCGGGCCGACCTGCTGTTCGTGGCGATTTCCTCGCCCAAGAAAGAACAATTTCTCGGTCTGTACCAGGCCGAGATGCGGATACCGTTCGCGATGGGGGTAGGCGGGAGCTTCGACGTGGCGATCGGCCGGGTCAAGCGGGCGCCGGCCTGGATGCAGATGGCCGGGCTCGAGTGGTTCTTCCGATTCCTGCAGGAACCGCGCCGGATGTTTCGGCGTTACTTTATCGACGACATGGCGTTTCTCTGGCTCCTGATCAAGGAAGCGGCCAGAACAAACAACTAAAACTGGGATCACGGCGCAGCAGCACTTCGTTGCGCCGACAAGAACAAAGGGCCGCAACCGGTCCATGGGTCATCAAATTATTTATTAACAGAGAGCGAAAGACATGAAGATTCTGGTTACTGGCGGTGTGGGCTATATCGGGTCGCATACTGTCGTCGAACTGCAGAACGCCGGGCACGACGTGGTCGTGGTCGACAACCTGTCGAACGCTCAGCAGTCGGTCTGCGAGCGCGTCCGGCGCATCACCGGCAAGCCGTTCGCCTTTGTCCAGGCCGACATCCGCGACCGCTCGGCCATGGAGGCCGCGTTCGCCGAGCACAAGCCCGAGGCGGTGATCCACTTCGCCGGCCTGAAGGCGGTCGGTGAATCGGTGGCGCAGCCGCTGCGCTATTACGACAACAACGTCAACGGCAGCGTGGTGCTGTTCGAGACCATGGCCAAGTTCGGCTGTAAATCGCTGGTGTTCTCGTCCTCGGCCACCGTGTACGGAGATCCGGCCTCGGTGCCGATCCGCGAGGATTTCCCGCTGTCGGCCACCAACCCCTATGGCCGCAGCAAACTGATGATCGAAGACATCCTGCGCGACCTGGCAAAGGCCGAGCCCGACTGGCGCATCGCGCTGCTGCGCTACTTCAATCCGGTCGGCGCCCATGAAAGCGGCCTGATCGGCGAAGAGCCGAGCGGCATCCCGAACAACCTGGTCCCCTACATCGCCCAGGTCGCCAACGGCCAGCGCGACAAGCTGTCGGTGTTCGGCGGCGACTACGACACCCCGGACGGCACCGGCCTGCGCGACTACATCCACGTGGTGGATCTCGCCATCGGCCACGTCAAGACCCTGGATCGCCTGAACAAGGGCCCGGGCATCGTCACCTACAACCTCGGCACTGGCCGGGGCAACAGTGTATTGGAAATGGTACGCGCCTTCGAAGCGGCCAGCGGGCGTCCGGTCGCCTACCAGATCGTCGACCGCCGTCCCGGCGACGTGGCCAAGTGCTACGCCGATCCGGCCCTGGCCCGCGAGGAGCTGGGCTGGAGTGCCGAACGTGATGTCGCTCAAATGTGCGCTGACGTATGGCGCTACCAAACCACAGCCAAATAATGCAAAGGATAGTCTAATGAAAGCCATGATTCTCGCCGCAGGCAAAGGCACTCGCGTCCGTCCGCTCACCTACGACCTGCCAAAACCCATGATCCCGATTCTGGGCAAACCCGTGATGGCTTACCTGATCGAACACCTCAAGAAAAATGGCGTGTCCGAAATCATGGTCAACGTCAGCTGGCTGCACGAAAAAATCGAAGAGTATTTCGGCGAAGGCGAGCAGTTCGGCGTCCAGATCGGCTACTCCTTCGAAGGCTATACGAAGGACGACGGCGAAGTCGTCCCCGAACCGATCGGCTCGGCCGGCGGCATGAAGAAAATCCAGGAATTCGGCGGCTTCTTCGACGACACCACCGTGGTGCTGTGCGGCGACGCCCTGATCGACCTCGATCTCAAGGCCGCGCTGCTGGAGCACCGCCGCAAGGGCGCGATGGCCACCGTTATCACCAAAGAAGTGCCATGGGACAAAGTTTCGTCGTATGGCGTGGTGGTCTCGGACGAGCAGGGCCGCATCCTGGAATTCCAGGAAAAGCCGAGCCAGCAAGAGGCGAAGTCCAACTTCATTTCCACCGGCATCTATATCTTCGAGCCAGAAGTCATCGACCTGATCCCGTCGGGCGTGCCGTTCGACATCGGTTCCGAGCTGTTCCCGCTGCTGGCCGAGCGCGGCCTGCCGTTCTATGCCCAGGGCCGCCCGTTCAACTGGCTCGACATCGGCACCATGGGCGACTACTGGGAAGTGCTGCAGTCGGTGATCACCGGCGAGGTCAACAATATGGACGTGCCCGGCATCGAGATCAAGCCAGGCGTCTGGGTGGGCCTGAACACCAGCATCGACTGGGAAGGCACGACCATCGAGGGTCCCGTCTACATCGGCTCCGGGGTGAAAGTGGAAGCCGGCGCCCGCATCGTGGGTCCGACCTGGATCGGCCACGGCAGCCATATCTGCGAAGGCGCCGAGATCGTGCGCAGCGTGCTGTTCGAGTACACCCGCGTGTTGCATGATGTAACATTGAATGAAATGATTGTCTTTAAGGAATATAGTGTCGACCGAAAAGGCGAAATGAAACACGCTTCCGAGTATTCTTCGGAGGAATGGCTCAATGCACGCGACCGTCGCCGCTCCCGGCGCAAGGAAGTCGCGGACCACGACACCAACGAGTTAGAGAAAGAGAAAGTCAGCGCATGAAGATCTATCCAGTCATCCTTTCCGGCGGCGCCGGCACCCGCCTGTGGCCTCTGTCGCGCAAGGTTTTGCCGAAGCAGTTGCTGCCGCTGGTTGCCGACAAGACCATGCTGCAGGAAACCGCCTTGCGCGTGGCCGGTTGGCCGGAGATGATGGCGCCGCTCGTTGTGTGCGGCAATGACCACCGCTTCATGGTGGCCGAGCAATTGCGCGAAGTGGGCATCACGCCGCTGGGCATCCTGCTCGAGCCGGTCGGCCGCAACACGGCGCCGGCCGTGGCCGCCGCCGCCCACCACCTGCAGGCGATCGACCCCGAGGCCGTCATGCTGGTGCTGCCGGCCGACCACGTGATCCAGAACGGCGAAGCCTTCCGTGAAGCGGTCGACCGCGCCACCCGCCTGGTGGCCAAGGGCGCGCTGGCAACCTTCGGCATCGTGCCCAATGCGCCGGAAACCGGTTACGGCTACATCCGCCGCGGCGAACAGGTGGACGAGTGCGGCGAATGCTACAAGGTGGCGCGCTTCGTCGAGAAGCCCGACGCCGCCACGGCCGAAGGCTTCCTGGCCGAGGGCAGCTACTACTGGAACAGCGGCATGTTCATGTTCGCCGCCGCGCGCTACCTGCAAGAGCTGGAGCAGCACGCGCCGGCCATCGCCAGCGCCGCCAGCCAGGCCATGCACGCGGCCTACCGCGACCTCGATTTCTGCCGCCTCGACGAGAGCGCGTTCTCGGCTTGCCCGTCCGATTCGATCGACTACGCGGTGATGGAACACACCCGCGACGCCGCCGTGGTGCCGGCCGATATCGGCTGGAACGACGTCGGTTCGTGGTCGGCGCTGTGGGAAACCCAGGCCAAGGATGCCAACGGCAACGCCCAGCGCGGCGACGTCTACCTGGACGGCGTCAAGAATTCGCTGGTGCGCGCCGAAAGCCGCATCGTTGCGGTGGTGGGCCTGGAAGACGTGGTCGTGGTCGAGACCCAGGACGCGGTGCTGGTCACCTGCAAGAGCAAGGTGCAGCGCGTCAAGCAGGTGGTCGAACACCTGGCGTCCAAGGAGCGCACCGAGCACCTGCACCACACCCGCGTCTATCGTCCATGGGGCCACTACGAGGGCATCGATGCGGGCGACCGTTTCCAGGTCAAGCGCATCACCGTCAAGCCGGGCGAGAAGCTCTCGCTGCAGATGCACCACCACCGCGCCGAGCACTGGGTCGTGGTGTCGGGCACCGCCCGCGTTACCTGCGGCGATACCGTCAGCCTGCTGTCCGAGAACGAATCGACCTATATCCCGATCGGCATGAACCACCGTCTGGAAAACCCGGGCAAACTGCCGCTGCACATCATCGAGGTGCAGTCGGGCAGCTACCTGGGCGAGGACGACATCGTCCGCTTCGAGGACATCTACAAGCGCGCCTGAGTCCTCCGGCCACGCGCCTGGAACTTGTCCGGCAACGTGCAGTCTGACGTTGCATGAACAAGATCCTGGCACGGGGCGGTGCGGCCGCCATCCTGGTTGCGGCCACTGGCATCGCGGCATCGCCGGCTGTGGCACAAGACGAACCTCCCTTGCTCGACCCCAGCCTGCAGGGCCAGCTCGAACGCTGGCTCGGCGCCGGCCCCCTTTATCTCGACAACATCTACACGCGGCAGCCGGGCGACGACTCGCTCGACTTCCATGCCGCTGCAGATGGGCGCGGCAGCAACTTCACCTTGATGCGCGTCGCCAACGACGCCGGCGACAGCTGGGTGGTGGGCGGCTACAACCCGCGCAGCTGGTCTTCCACGGCCGGCTGGCACGTCTCCGAGCGCGACTGGCAACGCACCGCCTTCCTGTTCAACTACACCGACCCGGCCGTGTACCGCCAGCTGCTGCTCGATAACGTCCTGCCCAGCCAGGGCTCGCGCCAGACCTACAACTGGCCCGATCACGGCCCCACCTTCGGCGCCGGGCCCGATCTCTTCGTCGACGACCGGCTGACCACTTCCATTTCCTGGCAACTGAGCTATGGCGACCCCGCCTTCGAAGGCCGCAGCATCATCGACGGCACCTACGGCGGGCAATTCAGGCGGGTCGAAGCGCTCGAAACCTACGCCATCTCGCTCGTGCCCGAGCCACCCGCCTATGCGCTGCTGGTCGGCGGCCTCGGGGTAGCCGCCTGGGCCGCACGACGCCGTCGCCGCTGACACCCGCGCCAAGCTCTCTACCGATTCCCTGCGGAAACTCGACCCTCGCGTGTTGATTTGCCGCTAAGCTAGAAATTATCCACCGTGGCTAATTTCTGGTCATCATGTTGTCAATCTCCGCATTTACTATCATTCTGCTAATGAACGTAGCAGGCACATCTTGTGCGATAACCAATGGGGAACCCATGACGACTTTTGCATCCTTCGCACCGCGGCGCACGCTGCTGGCGACCTTGCTGGCAGGCCTTGCCGCCAGCGCCCATGCCGCCCCCGGCGACGTGGTAATCAGCCAGCTGTACGGCGCATCGAACAACGCCGGCGGCCAGTGGAGCCACGACTTCGTGGAGCTGTTCAACCGCAGCGATGCCCCGGTGCGGCTCGACGGCCTGAGCCTGCAATACCAGTCGGCGACCGGCAGTAACTGGGGTTCGGTCACGGTCTTGCCGGATGTGACCCTGGCGCCGGGCCAGTATTTCCTGGTGCTGGGCCGCAATGGCGGTGGCACGAATGCGGTGGGCGAGGGCGATCTCTTCAATAACGGCCTCGATATGGCGGGCGCTGCCGGCAAGGTGGCGTTGGTCAATGGACGCACTCAAATGTCCGCGCCGGAAGGCGCCAACCTGGTCGACCTGGTCGGTTTCGGCACCGCCAACCGCTACGAAGGCGCGGCCGCGCCGGCGCCGTCGACCGTCAACGCGATCGCGCGCCTGGCCCAGGGCTGCCAGGATACCGACAATAACCGCGACGACTTCGTCGCCGGCCCGGTCGACGGTCCGCGCAGCACCCGTTCCCCGCTGGCGCCCTGCGACGGCAGCGGCGGCCCGGTCGTCAAGCCGATCGTCCCGAGCTGCCCGGCGGCGGTCCAGGTCGCCCAGGGCAGCGCGTCCTCGGCGCAGCTGTCGGCGGTCGACGCCGACAGCATGGTGACGCGGGCCGCCATCGTGGCCGGGGCCGTGCCCGGCGTCAGCCTCGCCGACTTCGCGCCTGCGAACGCCATCGGCGGCACGGCGACGGCGCGCCTGCTCATCGGCGACGCGCTGGCCGGCGGCCGGTATCCGGTCCAGGTCGAGTTCGCCAACACCGAGGGCGACACCGAGCGCTGCACCGTCACCGTCGACGTCGCGGGCCAGTTGAGCATCCCGGCGATCCAGGGTTCGGGCCCGACCAGCGCCTATGTCGGCACCGTGCAAACCACGCAAGGCGTGATCACCGCCAAGGTCGGCGCCGGCTTCTTCATCCAGGACCCGCAGGGCGACGGCGATCCGTCGACGTCGGACGGCCTGTACATCTACGGCAAGACCACGGACTTGCCGGTCGGCACCCTGGTGCGCGTGACCGGCACGGTCGAGGAATACCGGCCGAGCGGCGCGACCCGCAGCTACACCGAGTTCAAGGATGTCAGCGGCATCGTGTCGCTGGGCGCCGGCCCGGCCATCGTGCCGACCAATATCGCGCTGCCGAACGCCAACCTGGCCGACGTGGAAGGCATGCTGGTGCGTTTCACCACGCCGCTGACCGTCAACGGTAACCGCAACCTCGGCGACCGCGGCGAACTGATCCTCGCCAACGGCCGCCGCGAGAACCCGACCAACCGTTATCCGCTCGGCTCGCCCGAGGCGCTCGCGCTCGCCCGCGAACATGCGAGCAACCAGATCGTGCTGGATGACGGCATCTTCGTGGCCCCGGCCACCATCCCCTACCTGGCGGAGGACGGCACCGTGCGCGTGGGCGACACCGTGCACGACCTGACCGGCGTGGTCGACTATGGCGCGCTGGGCGGCGGCGGGGCCGGCTTCAAGCTGCAGCCGACCGTCACGCCGACCTTCGCGCGCACCAACGAGCGCACCCCGGCCCCGGCCTTGCCCGGCGCGATCAAGGTGGCCAGCGCCAACGTGCTCAATTTCTTTACCACCTTCACCGATGGCCGCGACGCCTGGGGCCGCAGCGGCCAGGGCTGCACCATCGGCAACCGCACCTCGGCGGGCGAGTGCCGCGGCGCCGACAACACGGCCGAGTTCGTGCGCCAGCGCGACAAGATCGTCGCCTCGCTGGCCGAACTCGATGCCGACGTGGTGGGCTTGATGGAAATCCAGAACAATGGCGACGTCGCGGTCGGCTACCTGGTCGAGCAATTGAATGCCGCCACCGCGGCCGGCACCTATGCGGTGGTGCCGAAGCCGGCGGCGCTGGGCACCGACGCGATCCGGGTGGCGATGATCTACAAGCCCGCCAAGCTGAGCCTGGCCGGCAGCGCGCTGTCGGATGGCCACGAGATCAACAACCGTCCGCCGATGGCCCAGGCCTTCAAGGCGAAGCAGGGCGGCGGCACGTTCTCGGTGATCGTGAACCACCTGAAATCGAAGGGCGGTTGCAGTGGCGCCGGTCCTGGTGACACCGACCCGGGCAATGGCGAAGGCTGCTGGGACCGCACCCGTACCGAGCAGGCCCGGCGCCTGAGCGACTATTTCATCCCGCAGGTGGTCAAGGCGGCCGGGGATCCGGACGTGCTGGTGATCGGTGACCTGAACGCGTATGCCTTCGAGAGTCCGATCAATCACCTGACCCAGCAGGCCGGCATGGTCAACCTGCTCGAGCGCTTCGTGCGTCCGCACGGCATGCCGTATTCGTATGTGTTCGACGGCCTGTCCGGCTACCTCGACCATGCGCTGGCAAGCGGCTCGCTGGCGCCGCAGGTGGCGGGCGCGGCCGAATGGCACAGCAACGCCGACGAGCCGGAAACCATCGACTACAACCTTGGCGATACGGCGCAAGACCCGTACCGCAAGAACGCCTGGCGCGCCTCGGACCACGATCCGCTGGTGGTCAGCCTGAACCTGGCCGGCTCGCATGCCGACGTCACGGCGTCCAGCAAGATCGTCATCGGCGGCTTCAGCATCAATCGGGCGACGGGCAAGACCACCGGCAACGTCACCATCACCAATACCAGCGGCCAGACCCTGAACGGTCCGCTGCACCTGGTGCTGCGGAGCCTGCCGTCCGGCGTCACGCTCGACAATCCGGCCGGCGTCCACGAGGGCGCGCCCTACATCACGCTGCCGCAGGCCGGCATCGCGCCGGGCGCCACGGTCACCATCGCCACCGCGTTCAGCAATGGCGCCAAGCGTAACTTCACCTATACCCCGCAGCTGGTCTCCGGCGCGTTCTAAAGGAAAACACCATGTCGAACCTCGTATCCCTGTTGTTCCGTGTCTTGCTGGCGCTGTCGATCGCGGCCGGCGCCCCGGCGGCCCTGGCTGGCCCGCTGTACCGGGTCTCGCTCGATACCTCGGCCCTGGCCGGCACCGTCGGCTACCTCGACCTGGGCCTGAACGGTCCGCTGGACGCGGCGCCGACGGTGGCCCGCCTCGGCAACTTCAGCGGCGCCTTCCTGGAAGGCGGCATGACGTCGGGCGACGTCAGCGGCGACGTCGTGAATGGCGTCGTGTTGCGCAATGGTCCGGAGTGGAATTTCTTCGACCAGCTGGTCACGTTCGGCGGCCTGTTCAGCTTTGACGTCGAGTTCGACCTGGGCGAGGGCGCCAATGGCAGCCTGTTCAGCGTCGCCTTCGTCGACGACGCCCTCAATTACCTGGGCGCCGCCGGCAATGTGCTCGAGATGAACGTGGTCGCGGGCCAGAGTGTCGAGCTGCAACTGGTGGATGCGGCCTTCGCCAGCGTGGCCGAGGTGCCGGAGCCGGCCGCCTGGCTGCTGGTTGCGAGCGGCCTGTTGTTGCTGGCCGCGACGCGCCGTCTGCGCCAGCAGCGCTGACGCGGGCGTCCCGCGCTCAGGATCGGGGCAGGCTGGCCTCGAGCGCGGCGCGGCGCTGGGCATCGATGCGCCAGGCTTCGGCATTGCCGTCGATGATGCGCAGGCTGGCGCAGCCTTCGGCGGCGCAGTCTGGCGCCGGCATCGTCGCCGAGGCGATGGTGGCGATGGTGGCGATAACTGGGGCGCCCGGCGCCGGCGCCGGGGCCGCGTTCGGGCCGGTTTCCGGCGTTCCCGCGAGGATGGGCGCACTGGCGGTCGTGCTGGCCGACGCAGTCTGGACGGTCGTATCGAGGTCGTACTGGCCGCCGCAGGCAGCCAGGGCGGACGTCAGGGAGAGGGCGATGATGGTGCGCAGGAAGGTCATGTGAACTCGAACAAGCTCGTCTTTAACGAAAGCTATTGTAGTGAGTAAATTTTTCCTGCGCTCAATTTTTTACATTTGCGAACATCCAAGTTATCATTCGATGGAAACGGGATGCGCGACGTTCATGCCTTTTGCCTGCAAATGAGAAATATATCCTCACGGAAATTTAAGATGTTCTGAGGTAAGTTTACGGAGCTTGCCGTGTTCCGTAAGAAGCGCGCAACAGGTGGGACGACACATTTGGTAACAGTCAGTCAAGGTGATCCGCTTGACCAGCTGTATCGTGCGCGCGAAGATGGCGGCATGAAAAAACTCATCCTCATCCTCCTGTTCGGCGCCAGCGCCGCCTGCACCACCCAGGCCCACGATCCGGTCCAGCCGCCGGTGAAGGACGGCGCGCCCCCGGTCGTCGCGCTCCAACCCGGCGCCACCGTGTCCGAGATCAAGCGCCTGATCGGCACGCCCACCTGCAGCGACAACGCGCAATGCCGCTCGCTCCCGGTCGGCGCGCTGGCTTGCGGCGGCCCGCAGGAATACCTGCCGTATTCGACCGCGAAGACCGACGAGAAGGCGCTGCTGGCCCTGGCCGAGCGTTCGAAGACCGAGCGCCAGGCCGAGATCCAGCGCACCGGCGAAATGTCGATCTGCATCCATCGCCCCGACCCGGGCGCCGTCTGCGTCGCCGGCGCCTGCCAGCTGGGTTCGCCCGCAGCCTGAGTCTTTCCATTCCTTCAAAAAGACAAAGCGCGCCGTGGCGCGCTTTGTCTTTTCAACCGGGGCCAGGGGCCCCGGACCTGTCGATTACACGCCGACGTCCTTCGCCTTGACGCGTTGCGGACGCTCGGCCTTCGGCACCGGCTGGTTGGTCTCGACCTGCAGCACGGTGGTCGAGCCGACCGCGCCGCTGGCGTCGAGCAGGCGCACGCCGCCCAGGAAGCGCTTGCCGGTCGGCAGGCCGGACCAGCTCACCGCCACCGTCGCCTTGCCGCCGGCATAGACGTTGGCCGGCACCAGGGCGCGCAGGTTGCCGCCCTTGTCGCTGGTGTTCACGACCGCCGCATGCAGGCCGTACGAGGTGGTGCCGCCGGACGCGGTGTTGTAGCCCAGCGTGCAGACGCGGTAGTTGCCTGCCGGCGGGGCCGCCAGCGCGATCGTCTCGTCCGAACCGTAGGTGGCGGAGTAGGCGACCAACTGGCCGGCCGCGTTCACCATCACCAGGTCGAGGTCGTCGCCACCCTGGCCGCTGGTATCGCGGTCGAACAGTTCGAACTGCGCCGCCACCGTGTCGGCGGTGAAGGTCACCGGCAGCACGCGGGCGCCGTACAGGCCGCGGTGGCAGGCGTCGGCCATCTGGGCCAGCGTGTCGAGGCTGCCTTCCGGCGCCGGCGCGATCGTGTTTGCCGTGCGCACGATTTCCTTCAGGCCGCCGACGCTCGAGCCCATCTTGCCGGCGAAGCCGGTGGTGACGGCCAGGGCCTTGCTGCCGCTGGCGCGGTCGCTGGAGAAGAATACCGGTGCGATGATCGGCTTGCCGGAGCGGGCCACGACCGGGCTGCGCACGGTATGGCCGCCGCCGGTCCAGGTCAGGGTGCCGTACTGCCAGGTGTTCTCGGGCGCGCTGGTGCGGGTCAGCGTGACGGTGAACGACCGGGTCTGGCCGGGCTCGATCGCCAGCGTGGCCGGGGTCACCACGGCCTCGTAGCCCGGCACCGAGATCTGCCCGCTGAAGCTCGAGGTGCTGGCGCTGACGTTGGTCACCGAGCGGTTGATGGTCACCGAGCCGAGCACGTTGCCGACGGCGATCGACGGCAGGTTCAGGTCATAGCCGGGGATCTGGCCGCCCGCGCACTGGGTGGTGACGCCGGCGCCGCACAGGTATTTGCGGTAGTCGGCTTCGCCGATGTCGTACACCAGGCCCGGGTCGAGCGCGGCGGTCGGGTTGACGTGGCCCGCGCCCTGGGCGAACGGCAGCTGGCCGCGGATGTCGCCGGTCAGCGTGTCCGGGAAGGTGTCGGTCGCGGTGGTCATCAGCGCCGACTTGATCATCGCCGGCGACCAGGTCGGATGCTTCTGGCGCAGCAGGGCGCTCACGCCGGCCACGTGCGGCGCCGACATCGAGGTGCCCTGCATCGACACGAACTCGACCGGCGGCACCATGGTGCCGTTGACGATGTCGGCATGGTCCTCCTCGCTCAGGCCCGGCGTGCCGCCGGCGATGATGTCCACGCCCGGCGCGGTGACGTCCGGCTTGAGCACGTTGGCATCGGCGCGGTTCGGGCCGCGCGACGAGAAGTTGGCCATGATCGGGGCGTTCAGCTTCGACACGCCGACCACGAACTTGCTGATCGCGGCGGTGGCGCTGGCCGCGCCCGCGGCCGCGTAGCTGCGGATCGCCTGGCCGTCGGCCTGGGTGACGTGGACCGAGGGCACCGAGTGCATGTCGGCGACCAGGCCGCTGCCGTTGTCGACCTGGATCATGCCGACGCCGCCGGCTTCGCGCACCGCGCGGCTCTTGTCGACGCGGTCGTTCTCGCCGCGGTTGCAGATCACGACCTTGCCGGCCACCTTGGCCGGATCGAGCACGGGCTGGCCGCCGTTGAACGAGGCGCTGTAGCACAGGGCGAGGCGGGAGGCGTTGGCGCCCGGCAGGCCGACAGTGGAGGCGTCGACCACCGGCTCGGCCGGCAGCGGTTCGGTATTCATCGAGGCGCCGGTGTATTTCTGGCCGTTGCCCAGGGTGACAGTGGCCTGGAACTCGCGGTTATGGGTCGAGGCGCCGACCGTGGTGTGCCACGGGCTGATGTGGGCCACCTGGTTGCCCGGGCCGTCGTTGCCGGCCGAAGCCACTGCAATGACGCCAGCATTGGCGGCGCCGAAGAAGGCTTGCTCGACCGGATCGGTGAGGGTGGTGCCGCCGCTGATCGAGAAGTTGATCACGTGGACGCCGTCGGCGACGGCCTTCTCGATTGCCGCCACGCTGTCGCCGACGTAGCAGCTGTTGCGCCGGCCGATGGTCACGCTGGGGTCGACATAGGTCCAGCACACCTTGTAGGAAGCGAGGCGTGCGCGCGGGGCGACGCCCGACATCTCGCCGATGTTGACGCCGGCCATGGTCACGTCCACGCCGTAGTTGCCGCCGGCGGTGGTCGAGGTGTGGGTGCCGTGGCTGCCTTCGCCGACGTCGCCGCCCAGCGAATCGCGCGGCGAGGAGCGGAATTCGCTCCAGTGGCTGACGCGGCCGGTGCTCCGGTAGATGTCGTCGAAATACTGCGCGCCGATCAGTTTGTTGTTGCAGTGGGCCGTGGTGAAGCCTTCGCCGGTCTGGCAATCGCCCTGCCAGCGCGATGGCGCCGCCGAATAGGCCAGGCTGCCGCTGGTGTCGTGGGTCGGCTTGCCGTTGGCGTCCACGCGATCGGCGTAGGACAGGTGTTCCGGCCAGACGCCGCCGTCGACGATGCCGATGATGATGTCTTCGCCGGCCTCGGCCAGGCCGCCGAGCTTGGACCAGGCGCCGTTC
Source organism: Massilia timonae CCUG 45783 (assembly GCF_000315425.1). Classification (GTDB taxonomy): domain Bacteria; phylum Pseudomonadota; class Gammaproteobacteria; order Burkholderiales; family Burkholderiaceae_D; genus Telluria; species Telluria timonae. Next base: position 1,001,160 of record NZ_JH992924.1, read on the forward strand.
GGGCCGGTCAGCTTGAGGAAGTCGCGGGTCGAGACGGTGGTCAGTTCGCGCGGCACGTCGGGCGTGACCGCCAGCACGTCGCCGCGGCCGACCAGGGCGCGCACTTCGGCGTCGGTCAGCATGGCGGAGAAGCCGTTGAGCACCACCTTGTAGTCGTGCACGACGGGAGCGTTGCCGATGGCGGCGCGCACGGCGGCCTTCTTCTGGGCCAGGTAGCCGCTGTAGAGCTGGACGCTGGCGCTGTTCAGGTCGAGGCGCTGGCCGGCGCGCGGCTGGGTGGCGGCCAGGCCGTTGACGCTGCCGTCATAGGAGGCGATCGGCTTGTCGGCCAGTTGCACGACATAGGGGCGGCGCGCGTCGTCGGCCTGGGCAGACAGCGACAGGCTGGTCAGTGCGAACAGGATGGCTGCGGAAATTGGGCGGAGTTTCATGGATGCGTGTCCTTGGATTCTGCGGGGTTCGGCTGTGATGTGACGGCGTGCTCAGGCATTGCGGCGGCGGGCCCGGGCGGCGAAGCCGAGCAGGCCGAGGCCGAACAGCGCGAGACTGGCCGGCTCCGGCACCTCGGCCAGGGCGTCTTCGAGCACCAGGTTGTCGATGGCGAACTGGCCGCGGTTGTTCTCGAAGGCCAGGCAACTGCCCGAGTTGTCGCAGGTAAAGCCGAATAGGGCGACGCTCACGAAGGCGGTGTTGGCGAACGTCTCGAACGGCGAGTAACGGCCGAACAGGAAGCCCTGATCGCTGGGACCGTCGAGCAGCAGGTCTTGCAGCATATAGCTGCCGTCGGCCAGGAAGCCCTGCATCCGCAGCAGGCCGGAATAGATCGGATAACCACCCAGGGCCGCATCCAGGCCGATGAAGCTGGCGTCGATCGATTTCACCATGAAGGAAGCGGCAGTCTCGGACTCGACCCACACGATGCTGTCGTTGAAGGCGCCGTAATAGCCGCCTTCGCCGTTGACCGGGCACGCCATGCCGATGCAATAACTCGGATCGCTGGTGTCGACGATGGCGCCGACCAGGCTGCCCACATCCGCCGGATTGTAGGCTTCGAAGCTCAGCTTGTACCCTTGCTCCTGCCAGCTGTCGCCACTGCCGAACACCATGCCTGCGCCGGCATCGAAATTGATGGTCGCGCCTTGGGCCGGAGCGGCGATGGCCGCGGCGCCAAGGGCCGCGGCGGCGAACTTGGCGAGCGGGCTGGTCAGGGAGGGTAATGCCATATGCGATTTCCGAGTCATGATTTGCCTTTGTGGTTGGGATTTCTCTCGCCTGGATACGGCGGGGCACTGCGTTTCGCACCTGAGGTTCAGGTTGCCAAGAAATATATCAATTGAATTAAGAAAAGTGTAAAAAAGTTTAACGAGCAATATTTTGACTTTCCACAACTTGCACTGATTAAATTTGGTTTCTCCTATGGGCAATCATTATTTCCACCTGTCTGTCACCTGTTTGAAATATGCATCGTTGTAAATAAGAAAGTTTTATTGCACAAGATCAAGCGCCGTACGTCTTGCATCACGATGGTGTTTTTTTGAAAAGAACAGTTGTCGTCGCGCTCGGCAGCGTGTTACCTTTCACGGGCAGGATTTCAAAGAAGCAATCTAGGAGTCGCTTGATGGTTTTTGCTATGAAACAGGGCGCCGACGTCCGTCGCGGACGCAGCGCGGGCTTCACGCTGCTGGAGCTGCTGGTGGTGATCGTCATCATCGGCCTGCTTGCCGCCTATGTCGGACCCAAGTACTTCTCGCAGCTCGGCAAATCCGAAGTCACCGCCGCCCGCGCCCAGATCGACGCCTTCGACAAGACCCTCGACACCTACCGGCTCGACGTCGGCCGCTATCCAACCACCGAAGAAGGCCTGGCCGCCCTCATGACGGCGCCGCCGAGCGCCGGCGCCAAGTGGAACGGGCCCTATCTGAAGAAGGCGATTCCGCTCGACCCCTGGGGCAATCCCTACCAGTACCGGGCGCCGGGCGCCCGCGGCGAGTACGAGGTGCTGTCCCTCGGCAAGGATGGGCAACCTGGCGGCGCCGGCGACAACGCCGACATCACCAACTGAGCACGAACTGAACGTTCCTATTTCGCTTCACCGCAACCTCGCCGGGCATCCCATGCAGTTCGCCGTTCGCACCCTCGCGCCCGACATGTCGATCTCGAACATCGTCGTCGATGCGCCCGACGCCCAGGACGCGCGCCGCCAGGTCGAGGCGCGCGGCCTGTTCGTCAGCGCCGTCGAGCCGGCGCGCGGCGCGGCGCTGGCGCGCCCGCGCGGGGGAAAGCTTTCTCTCGTGCTGTTCAGCCAGGAGCTGCTGGCGCTGCTCAACGCCGGCCTGGGCATCGTCGAAAGCCTGGAGGCCCTGCTCGAGAAGGAAGCCGCGCCCTCCACGCGCGCCGTGCTCGAGCGCCTGCTGGCCGGCCTGCGCGAGGGCAAGCGCTTTTCCAGCGTGCTGGCGGCGCAGCCGGCGCTGTTCCCCCCGCTGTACGTCGGCATCGTGCGCGCCGCCGAAGGCACCAGCGACCTGCCGCGCGCGCTGGCGCGCTACATCGACTACCAGCAGCGCATCGACACCGTGCGTTCCAAGATCGTCAGCGCCTCGATCTATCCGGTGATCCTGTTGATGGTCGGCGGCGGCGTCAGCGCCTTCCTGATCGGCTACGTGGTGCCGAAATTCGCCGAGGTCTACCACGGCGCCGGGCGCGACCTGCCGTGGATGTCGCAACTGCTGCTGGACTGGGGCCAGTTCGCGGCCGGCCACGGCGGCGCGATCCTGGTCGTCGCGGCGCTGCTGGTGGCCGGCCTGGCCGCCGCCGTGCGCCACTTGCTGCGCAGCGGCGGCATGGCGCGCCTGCTGGCGCGCCTGCCCGGCATCGGCGAGCGGGCCCGCGTCTACGAGCTGTCGCGCCTGTACCTGACCCTGGGCATGCTGACCGAGGGCGGGATCACCATCGTCGGCGCGATCGAGACGGTGCAGCCGATGGTGTCAGGCCACCTGGCGCGCAACCTGGCCGCGGCGCGCGCCGCGATCGAGGCCGGCCAGCCGCTGTCGAACGCCTTCGAGGCCCACGGCCTGACCACGCCAATCTCGCTGCGCATGCTGCGCGTGGGCGAGCGCACCGGCGACATGGGGCCGATGCTGACCCAATCCGCCGCCTTCTACGATGGCGAGATCGGACGCTGGATCGACCGCTTCACGCGGACCTTCGAGCCGCTGCTGATGGCGGCCATCGGCCTGGTGGTGGGCGCCATCGTGGTGCTGCTGTACATGCCGATCTTCGACCTGGCGGGAGACATGTCGTGAACGCGGAACCCTTCGACACGGCGCTGCTGGCGCGCGCCCGCGCCGCCGCCGCGGTCTCGCGGCGCGGCCTGGTGCTCGAGCTCGAAGCCCTGACCGGGCGCGATCCGCGCGAGCTGGTGCGCGAACTGGCCGCGCCGTTCGGCCTCGCGGTGATGGAGACCGGCGCCATGCTGGCGCTGGCCCCGGCCTTCGAACTCTTGCCGCTGGCCCAGGCGCTGTCGCGCCACTGCGCGCTGCTGCGCCACCCGGACGGGCGCCTGACCGGGGTGCTGGCCGATCCCTTCGACCTCGACCTGCAGACCTGGCTCGGGGCCCAGGCGCGCGCCAGCGCCAGGAACCCGTTGGATGTATGCCTGGCGCTGCAGTCCGACATCCAGGCCTATCTGTCGAAGCAGGAAGAGTCGGCGCGCGCCGTCGACTCGCTGGTGGGCGGCGCCCAGGACGCGCGGCGCGACGGCAAGTCCGGCACCGTGCTGTCGTTCGCCTCGGTGTCGGAAGCGGGCAGCCCGGCCGTCAAGCTGGTCAACTCCACCCTGTACGACGCATTGAAGGCCGGCGCTTCGGACATCCACCTGGAGAGCACCGCCGGCGGGCTGGCCGTCAAGTACCGGGTCGACGGCGTGCTCGATCACGCCGCCACCGTGGGCGGCATCGAGCTGGCCGAGCACATCATCTCGCGCCTGAAGGTGCTGGCCGAACTCGACATCGCCGAGCGCCGCGTGCCGCAGGACGGCAGCTTCCGGGTCGAGGCGGGCGGGCGCGACATCGACCTGCGGGTCTCGATCATGCCCAGCATCCACGGCGAGGACGCGGTGATCCGTATCCTCGACAAGCGCGCCATGATCGAGGCCTATGGCGCGCTCACGCTCGAGGCGCTGGGCTTCGACGCGCCGTCCCTGGTGAGCTTGCGCCAGCTGGCCCAGGAGGCGTACGGGATGCTGCTGGTGACCGGCCCCACCGGTTCGGGCAAGACCACCACCCTGTACGCGGCGCTGACCGAGATCCACAACGGGCGCGAGAAAATCATCACCATCGAGGACCCGGTCGAATACCAGCTGCCGGGCATCCTGCAGATTCCGGTCAACGAAAAGAAGGGCCTGACCTTCGCCAAGGGACTGCGTTCGATCCTGCGCCACGACCCCGACAAGATCATGGTGGGCGAGATCCGCGACCGCGAGACCGCCGAGATCGCGGTGCAGTCGGCCCTGACCGGCCACCTGGTGCTCACCACCGTCCACGCCAACAATGTGTTCGACGTGTTCGGCCGCTTCACCCACATGGGCATCGATCCGTATGCCTTCGTCTCGGCCCTGAACGGCATCTGGGCCCAGCGCCTGATCCGCATGTGCTGCCCGCGCTGCGCCGAGCGCTACGAGCCGGACGCGCACGAGCTGGCCTCGGTGCACCTGGCGCGCGAAGAAGTGGCGGACTATGTCTTCATGCGCGGCAAGGGCTGCGGCGACTGCCGTGGCACCGGCTACAAGGGCCGCCGTTCGATCGCCGAAATCCTGACCCTGAACGACGAGATCCGCGAACTGATCGTCGACAAGCAGCCGATCCGCCGCATCAAGGCCGCGGCCCACGCCAACGGCACCCGCAGCCTGCGCCTGGCGGCGCTCGACCTGGTGCGGCGCGGCGCCACCACGATCGACGAGATCAAGCGGGTGACCCTGCATGCGTAGACTGCATTTTCCTCCCATCGGACAAGCCTTGCGCCTGGGCGTGGCCGCGGGCGGCCTGGCCCTGGTCAAGACCAGCCGCCTGTTCGGCGGCGCGCCGCTGGCCTTGTCGGAACAGCCGCTCGACCTGTTCGCGCCCGACGCGCTGGCGCGTGGCCTCCCGATGCTGTTTGCCGACCTGCCGGTCAAGGGCTGGCCGGTGAGCGTGGTGCTGGCCGACGAGCTGGTGCGCCTGTGGCAAGTGCCGCCGCCGCCGGGCGCCACCCGCATGGGCGACCTGGAGGCGGCCGCCGCGCTGCGCTTCCAGCACCTGTTCGGGGCGTCCGGCGCCGACTGGAAGATCAGCGCCGACTGGGATGCGGTCGATCCCTTCCTGGCCGCTGCGGCGCCCGTGGCGCTGCTCGACGCGCTGGCGGCGGCCGCCCGGGAGCACGGTTTCCACCTGGTCGAGGTGAGCCCGCAATTCGTCGCCGCCATGAACGCCTGGCGTCGCGAACGCCGGCCCGGCGCCTGGTTCGGCCTGGTCCATGGCGGCGTGCTGTCGCTCGCGGCCTACGAGGGCCGCAAGCTGGCGGCGGTGAGAAGCGCCCCGATCCCGGCGGGGGCCGACCGCGACTGGCTCGAATCCCATATTGCGCGCGAAGCGCTGCGGGTCGGAATCGCGCGGCCCGAGCGTCTGCAGCTTTCCGGCGCGGCGCCCGCCGCCTGGGCCAGCAGTCCGGGACGGCTGAAATTCGCCTGCAGCCTGCTCGAGCAGCTTGATGACTGGTCGGAACTGGCGCGCCTGGCCCGCACCGGGGTGCCGGCATGAAGCGCACCCGCATCGATTTCGCGCCGCCCAGCCTGCGCCGCACGCTGTTTCGCGCGCCGCCGACCCTGGCCTATACGCTGCCGGGCGTGCTGGCGCTGTGCATCCCGGCGCTGTTCATGACCCAGCGCTATTTTGAACAGCAGGAAGAAGTGCGCGATCTGCAGGCGGCGCTGGCCGCGCGCAGCGCGCCGGCGCTAGTTGCCGCGCCGCCGGCCGCGCCGATCGCCGTGTCTCCGACCCAGGCCGGGGCCGTCAATGCCGCCATCCTGCAACTGAACCTGCCGTGGCGCGACCTGGCGGCGGCGCTGGGCGAAGCCACGCCGAACACGATCGCACTGCTGGCGCTGGAACCGGACGCGAAGCGGCGCACGGTGCGCATCAGCGCCGAGGCGCGCTCGAGCGACGAGATGCTGGCCTATATCACGCGCCTGCAGGCCGAGGAATGGTTCAGCAGCGTGGTGCTGCTGCGCCACGAGGTGATGGAGCAGGACCCGAACCGCCCGTTGCGGTTCCAGGTCAGCGTGCAGTGGGAGAGCGCGTGAAGACGGGCGCACTGCTGCTGCGCGCGCGCCTGCTGCTGGCGCGCGTCGATCCGCTGGTGGCCCTGGTGCTGGCGCTGATGCTGGCTGGCGCCGCGGTCCAGGCGGCGCTGGTGCCGGCGCGCGCGCGACTGGACGCGGAATACGAGGCGGCGCGCCGGGCGGCGCGCACGCCGCTGCCGCCGCAGCCTGTCCCGGCGGCGGCGCCGCCCAGCAGCGACCAGAATCTGCGGCACTTCTATGCGACCCTGGGCGAGCGCCGCGGCGTGGAGCGTCAGTTGAAGGAAGTGTTCGCGCTGGCCGAGCGCCACGGCCTGGCGCTGCGCCAGGGCGAATACCGGGCCACCAACGACCGCAATGCGAAGCTGGTGGCCTACCAGGTCAACCTGCCGGTGAAGGGCAGTTATGGCGCGATCTGGGAATTCGCGATGGACGTGCTGCGCGCGATTCCGCATGCCTCGCTGGACGACGTGGCTTTTCGCCGCGACAGCGTGGGCGAGGCCGGGGTCGAGGCGCGCCTGCGCCTGACCTTCTATCTCACGGAAGGAAGCAAGTCGTGAAGCCGCGCCACATTGCCATGGGCGTGGCGCTGGCGCTGGCCGCCGGCCTGGTCGTCTTTGGCGACAACGCGCCGGAGACGGAACTGGCCGAGCCGGTCGAGCGCGCGGCTGCCACGGCCCCCTTGCGCAGCGCCGCGCCGGCCATCAGGAAAACCGGCGACGACGTGGCCATCGCGCGCCTGATCCCGCGCGAGACCTTGATCGGCGCCAGCGGCGACCGCTTCGGGGAAGGGGAGAATAGCCTGTTCGCGCGCCATGACTGGACGCCGCCGCCGCCGCCGCCATCGAACGAGCCACCGCCCCCGCCACCGCCGCCGAGCGCGCCGCCGCTGCCGTTCACCTATCTCGGCAAGTCGCTGCAGGACGGTGTGTGGCAAATCTACCTGGCGCGCGGCGAACGCACCTATCTCGTGCAAGATGGCGAAACCATCGATGGCACCTACCGCGTGGACGCGATCCGTCCACCGGTGCTGACCCTGACTTACCTGCCGCTGGAACAACGACAGCAGCTCAATATTGGAGTATTCGACTGATGGTGCGAACCCGGATTCAAGGTCTTGGCCTGCTGCTGCTTCCACTGCTGCTGGCAGGCTGCGCGGCCCAGCGCGCCTACCAGGAAGGCAATGAGCTGGTGGCGCGGGACCAGGTGGGCGCCGGCCTGGCCAAGTACCAGGAAGCGCTGGCGTCCGAGCCGGACAACCCGGTCTACCGGGCGGCCTTCCTGCGCGCGCGCGACAACGCCACCGCGCGCCTGGTGGACCAGGCCGAGCGCGCGCTGGCGGCCGGCCAGGTCGACCTGGCGACCCAGGATTTCCGCCGCGTGCTGGCGATCGACCCCGTCAACGACCGCGCCCGCGCCGGGCTGCGCCAGGTCGAGGCCGAGCGCCGCCACGCGGCCGCCATCGTCGAAGCGCGCGCCGCCCTCGACAAGGACGAACCCGAGACCGCGCGGCAACTATTGGCGGCGGTGCTCACCGAACGCCCCGCGCACGAGGCGGCGCGCCAGCTGATGCAGGAAGTCGACGCCAAGGCGGCGGCCGCGCCGAAGGGCCAGGCGGCGCTGGCGGCCAGCTACCGCAAACCCATCAGCCTGGAGTTCCGCGAGGCGCCGCTCAAGCAGGTGTTCGAGGTCATCGCGCGCCATTCGGGCCTGAACTTCATCTTCGACAAGGACGTCAAGGCCGACACCCGCACCTCGATCTTCCTCAAGAACAGCACGGTCGAGGCGGCGGTGTATTACCTGTTGATGACCAACCAGCTCGAGCGCCAGGTCATGGACGGCAACACGGTCCTGATCTACCCGAACGTGGCGGCCAAGGTCCGCGAATACCAGGAGATGACGGTCAAGACCTTCTTCCTGGCCAATGCCGAAGCCAAGAGCATCGCCAACACGTTCAAGACCATCCTCAAGGCGCGCGACGTGGTGGTGGACGAGAAGCTGAACCTGGTGATCCTGCGCGACAACCCGGAAGCGATCCGCATCGCCACCCAGCTGGTGGCCCTGCAGGACGTGCCCGAGCCCGAGGTCATGCTCGACGTCGAGGTGCTCGAGATCCGCCGCAGCAGCGTGATGGACCTCGGCATCGCCTGGCCGGCGGGGCTCTCGTTCACGCCGCTGCAGACGCTGAACGGCGCCCCGCTGACGATCGACGACCTGCGCAACTTCAACAGCAGCAATATCGAGGTGAGCGGCATTGGCGCGTCGCTCAACGCCAACAAGACCGACGGCGACACCAATACCCTGGCCAATCCGCGCATCCGCGTGCGCAACAAAGAGAAAGCCAAGGTCGTCATCGGCGACAAGATCCCGAACATCTCGGCCACGGTGTCGTCCGGCATCGGCGGCTTCGCTTCCGAGAATATCAACTACATCGACGTCGGCCTGACCCTGAACGTGGAGCCGACCATCTACCTCAACAACGAGGTGGCGATCCGCATCGGGCTCGAGGTCAGCAGCCTGGGCGAATCGGTGCGCACCACCAGCGGCACCGTGGCCTACCGCATCGGCACCCGTTCGGCCAACACGCTCCTGCAACTGAAGGATGGCGAGAACCAGGTGCTGGCGGGCCTGATCAGCAACGAAGACCGCAGCAGCGGCAGCAAGGTGCCGGGCATCGGCGAGCTGCCGGTGGTCGGCCGCCTGTTCGGCAGCCAGCGCGACCAGCGCGACCGCACCGAGATCGTGCTGTCGATCACGCCGCGCATCGTGCGCGCCGTGCAGCGCCCGCCGGCGTCGGCGTCGGAATTCGGCGCCGGCACCGAGGCCAGCTTCCGGCGCCGGCCCGACAACGTGGTGCGGGTGCAGGTCACGGGTTCGCCGATCCGCGCGCCAGCCCCGGCGCCGGCGGTCGAAACGACCCCGGTCGCGCCGCCGCCGGACGCTACCCCGAGCTTCTCGGTGCCGCCATCCGCCTTGCCGGCCACGCCGCAACTGGGCTCGCCGCCATCGGCGCCGCCGGGCGCGCCGGCGCCGCCGCCTGAACCGGCGCCGGCGCCCGAACCCGAGGTCGTGCCGGCCGCCTACCCGCCGGGCGTCAATCCGCCGATCCCGCAGCGATGAAGGTGCAGGCGCGGCGCGCAGCCACTGGATTCACGCTGATCGAACTGCTGGTCACGCTGGCCATCCTCGCGCTGCTGGGCACCCTGGTGCTGCCGGTGGCCGAGGTCACGGTGCAGCGCCGCGACGAACAGGAACTGCGGCGCGCGCTGCGCGAGATCCGCGCCGGCCTGGACGCCTACAAGAAGGCCGGCGACGAAGGCCGCGTGAGCAAGGCGGCGGACGCCAGCGGCTACCCGGAACGCCTGGAGCTGCTGGTCGAAGGCGTGCCCGACCTGCGCAGCCCGAAGCAGGCCAACATCTACTTTTTGCGGCGCCTGCCGCGCGACCCCTTCAATCCCGATGCCGAGCTGTCGGACGCCGCCACCTGGGGCAAGCGCAGCTACGCCAGCGAGCCCGACGAGCCGAAGGAGGGCGACGACGTCTACGACGTGTATTCGACCTCGCAGCGCATTGGCCTGAACGGCATCCCCTACAACAAATGGTGAACCCGATGAGACCACGCCGCGGCTTCACGCTGATCGAACTGCTGGTGGTGCTGGGCATCGTGGCCCTGCTGCTGACGCTGGCCGTGCCGCGCTTCTTCCCCAGCATCGACGGCGCGAAAGAGACCATCCTGGCCGACAACCTGCGCAATACGCGCGCCGTGGTCGACCAGTACCGCTCCGACACCGGGCGCTATCCGGAATCGCTCGAGCAGCTGGTCGACGAAAAATACCTGCGCGAGATCCCGCTCGACCCGGTCACCGAAAGCCGCGAGACCTGGATACTCGAGGCGCCGCAGGACGGCGAGCAGGGGGGCTTTTCCAACCTGCGCAGCGGCGCGCCCGGCAACGACCGGCGCGGGCGTCCCTACCTGGAGTGGTAGTGAAAGCGCGGCGCCAGGCCGGTTTCACCTATCTCGGCCTGATCATCTTCGTGGCCATCATCGGCCTGGTGGGGGCGGCCACGCTCAAGATCGGTTCGCTCCTGCAGCGCGCCGCCGCCGAGGAAGAACTGCTGGAGATCGGCGCCGCCTTCAGCGCCGCGCTCGACAGCTACGCCGCCGCCACCCCGCGCGGCGGCTCGCCGTATCCGCCGTCGCTGGCCGAACTGCTGAAAGACCCGCGCTCGCCCGCCGTGCGGCGCCACCTGCGCAAGGTCTATGTCGATCCGCTGACCGGCAAGGCCGAGTGGGGCATCGTCTACCTGGGCGGCGGCGAGACCGGCGTGGTCGCCATCCACAGCCTGTCGACCGCCAGGCCGCTGAAGATCGCGAACTTCGACAGCCGCTTCAAGGGCCTGGATAACAAGGAGATGATCTCGGAGTGGCGCTTCAGCGCGGGCGAGCGCAGCCTGGCGCCTGCCGTCCCGACGACGCAGTCGGGCGGGCCGGGCGCGCCGCCGGCGCCACCGGTCCAGGAACCGGCGCCGGCCGTGGCGCCGCCGCCGCCCGCACCCGCACCGGAAGCCGAGCCGGAACCCCAACCCGTGCCCGAACCCGAACCCGAGCCCGAACCCGAGCCCGAGCCCGAGCCCGAGCCGGCGGAACAAGCCGCGTCGCCAGCCTAGGCGGCGTCAGACGAGTTCGAGCTCGATGCCGCGCAGGACCGCGCGTACGCGGTCGCGTACGCCGAGCTTGGACAGGATGCTCGACACATGGTTCTTGACCGTGCCCTCGCTCACGCCGAGGGCGGCGCCGATCTCGGCGTTACTGAGTCCGCCGGCCATCAGGGCGAGGATCTCGATTTCGCGGCGCGTCAGTCCGGCCGCGCCGGCGGCTGCTGTTGCGCCATGCGTGCGCTGGTAGGATGCCCGCACGCGTTCCGTCATGCCGGGCCGGAACAGGGTGGCGCCGCCGGCCACGGCGCGCAGGCCCTCCGCGAGCCGTTCCAGCGAAATGTCCTTCAGCAGGAAGCCGCGCGCACCAAGGCGCATCGCCTCGAACAGGACCGCGTCGTCGTCGAACGTCGTCAACATGATCGTCGGCGGCAGCGCGGCGCTCTGGCGGCGCAACAGGTCGATCCCTTCACAGCCCGGCATGCGCACGTCGAGCAGGAGCACGTCCAGCGCGTGCGTGGCCAGCATCGCGCGCGCCGCGTCGACGTCGGCCGCTTCCGCGACCACGCGGATGTCGTCGGTCAGGTCCAGCAGCCCGCGGATGCCGCTGCGCACCAGGGTCTGGTCGTCGACCAGGCCGACGCGGATCATGCCGCGCTCCCGGCCTGCGGCACGCGCATCTCGAGACTGAATCCCTTGCCCTCATCGGGCCCGCAGCTCAGCGTGCCGCCCAGTTCGGCCAGGCGCTCGCGCATGCCGCGCAGGCCGTTGCCTTCGGCGGCGCCGGGCTTGCCGCAGCCGTCGTCGGCGACGCGGGCAACCGTCATGCCGTCGCGGTTCTCGAGGACGATGTCCAGACGCCTTGCTTGCGCGTGGCGCAGCGTGTTCGTGATGGCTTCCTGGATGCAGCAAAACAGCGCGTGCGCCACCGGCGTCGGCTGGCATGCGGCTGCGGCGTCGACGCGCAGGTCGACCTTCAAGGCCGGAAGCCCCGCGCACAGCATCCGCAAGGCCTGCGCCAGGTCGATCGGGCGGTCATCGCGCGTGCTGGTGACGACGCCGCGCACCTGGGCCAGCAGATCCTGGCTGACGGCGCGCGCCGTCGGCAGGGCAGGCGGGGCGGCGCTGCCGGCCTGGCGCAGCGCCAGGTCGAGATGCAGGTTCAGGGCCGTCAGGTGATGGCCGACCGTGTCGTGCAGGTCGCGTGCGATGCGCAGGCGCTCGCTGCCGCGCACGGTGTCGGCCAGCAGCGACTGGGTGGCCAGCACCTGGGCATGGGCGGCAGCCAGCGCCTGGCGCGTGCGGCGTTCGTACAGGACCAGGCGGCCGACGGCGGCGAAGCCGGCGACGACGACGGCGCGCTCGGCGCACAGGTAACCCAGCAGCGACCACTGCGCCGGCTGCGCCTGGCGCTGCGCGAGGTCGAGCACCAGCAGCAGATCGACGCCGGCGCCCAGCAGGTACTGGATGGCCAGCCACGCCAGCGCCGTGCGCAGCGGCAGCAGCATGCCGATCTGGACGGCCACCAGCAGGTGGAAGGGCGTGGAATCGAGCGCCAGCGCGCACGCCATCTGCAGCGCCAGCAGCGCCGCACGCCGCCGTGGCAGGCGGGCCGCGCAGGCGGCGGCGGCCGCCGCCACGGCAAGCACGGCCACCGCCGTCTTGGCGATCGCATAGCACTGGAACACGGCCGGCCGCTGCGCGCCGCCAGTCCAGGCCAGCCAGTCCTGTGTCCCGACGACAGCCGCCAGCGCGGCCAGGCCGATCGGGTTGTGCAGCGGCGCCCGCTCCACGCCGGCGGCCAGGACGGCGGCGATGTCCAGCACCGCGAACAGCAGCGCGGCGACGCCGGCGAACGCCCAGGGTGGAATATGCGGCATGCTGGGGGCGGTGGGCGCGGGCATCATTGTTCGCATGGGGAAAGGGAGCAGTATTTTCGCAGATGCACTGAGGAAAGTCTGCTCGTTCTTGCCGGCGCCATCAGAAGCCGAACTGGACGCCGAGCTGCGCGCGGTTCTGGACGAAGCGGCGGTTCCCTTCGCGCACGCGGCCGTAGTGTTCCAGCTCGGCCGTCAGCGCCACCTGGTCGGACACGCGCCAGGCGACGCCGGCCCCCACCATCGGCTTGACGGCGGTCACGTGGAAGTCTTGCGCGCCGGCGCCGGTGAGCTCGAACCGGTTGCGCGCCACGCCAAGCCTGGCGAACAGGTCGACCGATGCCCCGACGGCGACCTTGCCGCGCAGCGCCGCATAGAAGGCGCTCATCCCGGCGCGCGGATCGGTGGCCACGCCGAAGCGCGCGCCGTCGAAGCGGAGCTTGCCCGTCGTGCCAGCGTAACCGCCCTCGATGGCGAGGTGCCGGTTCAAGTCGTAGCCGGCATAGCCCTTGAACGCGACGACGTCGTTGTCACGGTCGACACGCTGGCCATCGCCGTTGGTGACGCTGGCTTTCGAAGGCCCGACGGCGAGGCCGATGTAGCCGCGCTCCTGCGCGCGTGCGGCGCCGGCGACGGCGAGAATGGCGATGAGGACGGCGGCATGGACGAATTTTTGCATGGTTGTTTTTCCGGTTCTGGTTGAATCGCGGCGCCCCCGAGGCGCTGCGAGTGGGGCGATTATCCGAAGCCGCGCGAAGGTCCGCATGTGCCGAAAGTCAGGATGCGAATCGGTGTCTTTACAGTATCGGGATGATTGCCGGGCGACGCGGGAACGTGTTAGCTTTGTCACCGACCGTCGAACCCATTGATTGACCCACGCATTAGCAACTGATGCCCGGATCTTTTCTAACCGCCGCCCGGTCTTCCTGGCGCACCTTGATCGCTGCACTGTCTCTCGTATTGACGCCGGCGCTGGCCGTGGCGGCAGAGAGCAATGTGCAGCAAAGCCCGCGCGCCACGGTGTCGCTGGTGAGCGAATACGCCGCCGTGAGTCCGGGCCAGGCGTTGCGCATCGGCCTGCGCCAGCGCCTGGCGCCGCACTGGCACACTTACTGGAAGAATCCCGGCGACGCCGGTTCGCCGCCGAGCATCGCATTCAATGCGCCGCCAGGAGCCACGGTCGGCGAGATCGCCTGGCCGGGCCCCGACCGCTTCATCATCGGTCCGGTCGCCAGCTACGGCTACGAGAACGAGATCGTGTTTCCGATGACCCTGACGGTGCCGCGGGATGCGCGGCCCGGCAGCCAGCTGGTTCTCGAGGCCGATGCCGACTGGGTGGTGTGCGAGAAGGAGTGCATTCCCGAGGAAGGCAAGTTCCGCCTGGCCTTGCCGGTCGAGGCGAGCGCACGTCCGGCCAGCGCCGGGATCCTGGCCGCCTTCAAGAGCGCCGACGCGCGCCAGCCGCAGCCGCAGCCTGCCGACTGGCGCGCCTCGGTGAGCGCCGGCGAATCGACCTTGCAACTGGCGGTCGAGGGCGAAGGCATTTCGCCGGCATCCGTGCGATCGGCGCTGTACTTCCCGGACAGCTGGGGCGTCGTCGACCACGTGGCCGACCAGGCCCTGACAGTGGAAGAGGGCAGGCTCACGCTGGCGACGACCAAGGGCCAGGGCTACACGCCGGGGCCATCCGCCGGCCTGCTGGCGATCACGGACGGCGGCGGACAGAAACGCTGGTTCGCGCTCGAGCTCACGCCGGCCGCTCCCGCGCCCGCCACCGGGGCGCCGGCCGCGTTGCCGCTGTGGCAGATGGCCTTGTTCGCCTTCCTGGGCGGCCTGATCCTGAACCTGATGCCCTGCGTGTTCCCGGTGCTGGCGATCAAGGCCACGGCGGTGGCCGGCATGTCGGGCGGCGACCGGCGCGCGGTCCGCCTGTCCGGCCTGTTCTATACGCTTGGCGTGCTGGCCGCCTTCATGGCGCTGGCCCTGGCCTTGCTGGCCGTGCGTCTGGGGGGCAGCGCGGTCGGCTGGGGCTTCCAGTTCCAGTCGCCGCTGTTCGTGGCGGCGATGTCCTGGCTGATGCTGGCGATCGGCCTGAATTTGTCCGGCGTGTTCGAGGTGGGCGGCGCACTTGCCGGCGCGGGCCAGGGCCTCGCCGAGCGCAAGGGCCATGCCGGCAGCTTCTTCACCGGCCTGCTGGCGGTGGTGGTGGCCACGCCCTGCACCGCGCCGTTCATGGGTGCCGCGATCGGCTCGGCGCTGGTGGCGCCCGCTTATGTCAGCCTGGCGGTGTTCGCGACGATGGGCCTCGGCCTGGCCCTGCCGTTCCTGCTGCTCGGGATGTTCCCGGCGCTCGCCCGGCGCCTGCCGCGGCCCGGCGCGTGGATGGTGACGCTGCGCCAGGCGATGGCCTTCCCGATGTATGCGACCGCCGCCTGGCTGCTGTGGGTGCTGGCCCAGCAGGCGGGCGAGGCAGGCCTGCGCATGGCGCTCGCCGGGCTGGTGCTGGTGGGCCTGGTGGCCTGGCTGGTCGGCCTCGGCCAGCATGGGACCAGGAAGCGCTGGTGGCCGCGCGGGGCGGCAGTGGCCGGCGTTGCCGGCATCGTGGGCCTGATGGCCGCGCTGCATGGCGCCGGGCCGGTGGCCGCGGCCCCTGCGCAATCCATGCAGGCCGAACCCTACAGCGCCGAGCGCCTGGCCTTTCTCCGCGCCGAAGGTAAACCGGTATTCGTCAACATGACCGCGGCCTGGTGCATCACCTGCCTGGTGAACGAGCGCACGACCTTGTCGACGGCCGCCGTCCAGCAGGCGATGCGCGAGCGCGGCGTGGTCTACATGAAGGGCGACTGGACCAACCGCGATCCCGCCATCACGGCGTTTTTACAATCGTTCCAGCGCGACGGCCTGCCGTTTTATGCCTTCTACCCGGCCAGGAAAGAGCCGGTGGTCCTGCCGCCGGTGCTGACCCAGTCCATCGTCACCGAGTCGTTCGAGCAGTAATCATTTACTCACAAGGAGAGATCATGAAAGCTTCCCCACGTCGCGCCATGCTGCGCACCACGGTATCGATGGCCGCCCTGCTGCTGGGCGCCGCTGCGGCGCCGGCGTTCGCCGCGCCCGCCATCGGCCAGCCGGCCCCCGCCTTCACGGCCGTCGACAGCAAGGGCAAGCAGCACAGCCTGGTCGACTACAAGGGCAAGGTCGTGGTGCTGGAATGGACCAACCACGATTGCCCTTACGTGAAGAAGCACTACCAGGCGAACATGCCGGCCCTGCAGAAGCAGGCGCAGGATGCGGGCGTGGTGTGGCTGAGCGTGATTTCGTCGGCGCCGGGCGAGCAGGGCCATGTGGACGGCAAGAAGGCCGACGAGCTGACCGCCAGCCGCAATGCCGCGCCGACGGCGGTGCTGCTCGACCCGCAAGGCACGGTCGGCAAGGCGTATGACGCGCGCACCACGCCGCACATGTACGTGATCGATGCGAAAGGCGTGCTGCGCTACGCGGGCGGCATCGACAGCATCGCGTCGGCCAAGCTGGAAGACATCGAGAAGGCCAGTCCGCTGTTCAAGACCGCGATGGAAGCGGTCGTGAAGGGCGGGAACGTGGCCCAGGCCACCACCCGTCCTTACGGCTGCAACGTCAAGTACAAGTCCTGATCGCGGACTCAGGCCGCGCGGCGCCGGAAGTCGCGCGGCCGGAAGCCCAGCACGGCCAGCACGGCGAAATAGGCGAAGGCGCAGGCGCCGATGATGGCGAGCAGGGCGCCGATGCGCAGGCCAGGGGTCGCCTTCATCGCCGCCCAGTCGAACTGCGCCTGGCCGAACCAGGCCAGCACCCCCATCACGCCGACCGCGACGGCCAGCTTGATGAAGAATTTCAGCCAGCCCGGCTGCGGCGCATAGATGCCGCGCCGGCGCAGGCCCACGTACAGGCAGGTGGCGTTGATGCAGGCGCCCAGGCCGATCGACAGGGCCAGGCCCGCCACCCCCAGGTCGAGCAGGTACACGAACAGCAGGTTCATCAGCTGGGTCGCGAACAGCACCATGATCGCGATGCGCACCGGCGTCTTGACGTCCTGGCGCGCATAGAAGGCCGGCGCCAGGATTTTCACGAGGATGATGCCGAGCAGGCCGGCACTGTAGGCCATCAGGGGCATGGCCGAGTTGGCCAGCGCCGCATCGTCGAATTTGCCGTAGTGGAAGAGGGTGGCGATCATCGGCTCGGCCAGCGTCGCCAGGCCCACCGCCGCCGGCAGCGCCAGCAGGAAGGTCAGGCGCAGGCCCCAGTTGAGCAGGGCCGCATACTCTTCGGTATTGCCTTCGCTATTGGCTTTCGACAGCGACGGCAGCAGGATGGTGCCCAGGGCCACGCCCAGCATCGCGGTCGGAAATTCCATCAGGCGGTCGGCATACTGCAGGGCCGAGACGGCGCCGGCCGCCAGGCTGGCGGCGATGCCGGTATTGATCAGCAGGCTGATCTGGGCCGCCGACACCGCGAACACGGCCGGGCCCATCTTTCTGAGCATGCGCCGCACGCCTGCGTCGCGCAGGCCGTGCATCGGGTTGAGCGAGATGCGCGGCAACATGCCGATCTTGACCAGCGAAGGAATCTGGATCGCCACCTGCAACAGGCCGCCGACGCAGACCGCGATCGCCATCGCATAGATCGGCTGCTCCAGGTAGTTGACCAGCACCAGCGAGGCGAAGATGAAGGACAGGTTCAGCAACACAGGGGTAAAAGCAGGCACCTTGAACTGGCGCCAGGTATTCAGGATGCCGCCGGCCAGGGCCACGAAGGACATGCAGGCGATGTACGGAAACATCATCTGCGTCATGATCACCGAGGCGTCGTAGGCGCCGGGTGTCTCGCGCAGGTCGCCGGCGAGCAGCGTGATCAGGAGCGGGGCGCCGACGATGCCGACGATGCTGGTCAGCACCGTGGCCCAGATCAGGGCGGTGGCGACGTGGTCGACCAGGGTCTTGGTGGCCCCTTCGCCATGCTGGGTTTTATATTCCGACAAGATCGGCACGAAGGCCTGCGAGAACGCGCCTTCGGCGAACAGGCGGCGCAGCAGGTTCGGCAGGCGGAAGGCGATGATGAAGGCATCGGTATAGGCCGAGGCGCCGAAGGCGCGCGCGAACAGGCTTTCGCGCAGCAGGCCGGTGACGCGCGACAGCATGGTCATGCTGGAGATGGCGGCGAGGGTTCTGAGCAGGTTCATGGCGCAAGATTATACTTGGGCAACTCGTCCGTACGGACACGAATGACAGGTATCGGACGGTGCTCCGAAAGGCACAGTAAACCGACAATCTTTGAATTATGAATTGCTCCGAATTGAAACCTTCGCTATAATCGTGGGCTGTACTGAATTCTGTTAGCAGACACTAATCGTTGGGCAGGCACCGCATAGCCAACCCCGGCGCCAGTTTGACAGTCGCTAATGTTTGCAAACGCAACTTGACCCCGATTTAGGAAATTCCATGGCAAATACCGCACAAGCGCGCAAACGCGCTCGTCAAGCAGTTAAGCAAAACGCACACAACTCGTCGCAGCGTTCGACCCTGCGCACCGCAATCAAGGCCGTCCGCAAAGCCATCCAGGCTGGCGACAAGGCTGCCGCGACCACCATCTTCCAGCAATCCGTGTCGAAGATCGACAGCATCGCTGACAAGAAGATCATCCACAAGAACAAGGCAGCGCGTCACAAGAGCCGCCTGGCTGCAGCCCTGAAAGCACTGTCGGCTTAATAGCCCGTTTGCGACGCGGCCCGATGGGCCGCGACGGCAAAGTTCTGTGCAGTTGGAAAGACCCGCCCGACTTCGGTCCTGGCGGTTTTTTTGCTTGGTGCTTCATTTTTCACGTCCTGGGTTGTCGAACGCTTAAAAACTGGTAAGCCGCGCAAAGCTCGGGCATAATATGGCGCGTCTTATGTCTTATAGAAGACTTGCGGCGCCGACCGCGACGCCGCAGGGTGGATGTGATCACTCCTTTGCGATCTGCCATCCCGGAGTCCGGAGGGGTAGAATGTCCGGCATCAGCGCGGAGCGCCAAGGCGGAGCGCCAAGGTCTTGGCCTGTGGCCAATTGTCAGTTTTATACTCGCGACAGCGTTCGCGACTACCGAGGAAAATGTGCATGAGCAGTGATCAGACCATCATCTACACCCTGACCGACGAGGCGCCGCTGCTGGCGACCCACGCCTTCCTGCCTGTGGTCAGCACCTTCACCAAGCCGGCCGGCATCACGGTCGAGGCCAGCGATATCTCGGTCGCGGCCCGCATCCTGGCTGCCTTCCCGGAGAACCTGACTCCGGAACAGCGCGTGCCCGACGCGCTGGCCGAGCTGGGCAAGAAGACGCTCACGCCGGAAGCCAACATCATCAAGCTGCCGAACATCAGCGCCTCGGTCACCCAGCTGACGGTCGCGATCAAGGAACTGCAAGAGAAGGGCTACAACATCCCCGACTATCCGGCCGATCCAAAGACCGACGAAGAAAAAACCATCAAGGCCAAGTACGGCAAGTGCATCGGCTCGGCGGTGAACCCGGTCCTGCGCGAAGGTAACTCGGACCGCCGCGCACCGCGCGCCGTCAAGGAATACGCGCGCAAGAATCCGCATTCGATGGCCCCATGGTCGCAGGCGTCGCGCACCCACGTCTCGCACATGACCCATGGCGACTTCTACCACGGCGAAAAGTCGATGACCCTCGACGCGGCGCGCGAAGTCAAGATGGAACTGGTCACCAAGAGCGGCCAGACCATCGTCCTGAAACCGAAGGTCGCCCTGCAGGCCGGCGAGATCATCGATTCGATGTTCATGAGCCGCAAGGCCCTGCTGGACTTCTACGAAGCCCAGATCGAAGACGCGCACCAGACCGGCATGCTGTTCTCGCTGCACGTCAAGGCGACCATGATGAAGGTCTCGCACCCGATCGTGTTCGGCCACTGCGTGCGCATGTTCTACAAGGAAGCCTTCGAAAAGCACGGCGCCCTGTTCGACAGCCTCGGCATCAACGTCAACAACGGCATGGCCGACCTGTACAACAAGATCGCCGACCTGCCGTCGTCGCAGCGCGAGGAAATCATCCGCGACCTGCACGCCTGCCAGGAACACCGTCCCGAGCTGGCCATGGTCGACTCGGCCAAGGGCATCACCAACTTCCATTCGCCGAACGACGTGATCGTCGACGCGTCGATGCCGGCGATGATCCGCGCCGGCGGCAAGATGTACGGCGCCGATGGCCGCCTGAAGGAAGTCAAGGCCGTCATCCCGGAAAGCACCTTCGCCCGCATCTACCAGGAGATCATCAACTTCTGCAAATGGCATGGCGCCTTCGATCCGAAGACCATGGGCACCGTGCCGAACGTCGGCCTGATGGCCCAGCAAGCCGAAGAGTACGGCTCGCACGACAAGACCTTCGAGATTCCCGAGGCCGGCGTGGCCAACATCACCGACCTCGCCACCGGCGAAGTCCTGATGAGCCAAAACGTCGAGCAGGGCGACATCTGGCGCATGTGCCAGGTCAAGGACGCGCCGATCCGCGACTGGGTCAAGCTGGCCGTGACCCGCGCCCGCAACTCGGGCATGCCGGCCGTGTTCTGGCTCGATCCGTACCGTCCGCACGAAAATGAGCTGATCAAGAAGGTCAAGGTCTACCTGAAGGAGCACGACACTAGCGGCCTGGACATCCAGATCATGTCGCAGGTGCGCGCGATGCGCTACACGCTCGAGCGCGTCAAGCGCGGCCTGGACACCATCTCGGTGACCGGCAACATCCTGCGCGACTACCTGACCGACCTGTTCCCGATCATGGAACTGGGCACGTCCGCCAAGATGCTGTCGATCGTGCCGCTGATGGCCGGTGGCGGCATGTACGAAACCGGCGCCGGCGGTTCGGCGCCGAAGCACGTGCAGCAGCTGGTCGAAGAAAACCACCTGCGCTGGGATTCGCTGGGCGAGTTCCTGGCCCTGGCCGTCTCGCTGGAAGACCTCGGCATCAAGACCGGCAACAACAAGGCCAAAGTGCTGGCCAAGACCCTCGATTCGGCCACCGGCAAGCTGCTGGACAACCGCAAGTCGCCATCGCCGAAGACCGGCGAGCTCGACAACCGTGGCAGCCAGTTCTACCTGTCGATGTACTGGGCGCAGGAGCTGGCCGCGCAGACCGAGGATGCCGAACTGGCCGCCAAGTTCGCGCCGCTGGCCAAGCAGCTGGGCGAGAGCGAAGCCAAGATCGTTGCCGAACTGCTGGAAGTGCAGGGTAAACCTGCCGACATCGGCGGCTACTACAAGCTGGACGAAGCCAAGGTGGGCGCGGTGATGCGTCCGAGCGTGACCTTCAACGCTGCGCTGCAATCGCTGGCGTAATCCGAAGCGCCAATGAAGAAACCCGCCGTACCGTGAGGTCGGCGGGTTTTTTTACATCGTTACCTCGGTATATTCACCCGGCATCAATGGATGCGTCGCCAGCGAAAACGGCCCGATACTGCTGCGCACCAGGCGCAGGGTAGGGAAGCCCACCGCCGCCGTCATCCGCCGCACCTGCCGGTTCTTGCCTTCTTCGAGCGTGATCGCGATCCACGCGGTCGGCTTGTCCTGGCGCGCGCGGATCGGCGGATTGCGCGGCCACAGCCATTCCGGTTCGGCGATGCGCACCGCGCGGCAGGGTTGGGTGACGAAGTCGCCCAGGTCGAGCGGCGCCTGCAGGCGCGCCAGCGCGGCGGCGTCCGGCACGCCATCCACCTGCACCAGATAGGTCTTGGCTTCCTTGTGGTCGGGGTGGGCGATCTTGTGCTGCAGCTTGCCGTCGTCGGTCAGCAGCATCAGGCCTTCGCTGTCGGCGTCCAGCCGGCCGGCCGGATAAATGCCTGGAATATCGAGATAATCGGCCAGCGATTCGCGGCCCTCCTGCGGCGAGAATTGGCACAGGACCTGGAATGGCTTGTTAAAGAGAATCAGGGGCATGGGAAAGCGTGTGAACGGATGAGGATAGCTGAGGCATAATGCAGGGCACGCCGATGTCTCGTGGCGGCATGCCGGGCGTCATTGTAAGCGAGTTCGCGCCGCCGGCCGCCGCCTTAACTGGAGGAATGGATGGTCCAGCATATCACCGTCCCGGCCGCTGGCCGGAAGATCACCGTCAACGCCGACTTCACCCTGAACGTCCCGGACAATCCGGTCATTCCCTATATCGAGGGCGACGGCACCGGCGTGGACATCACGCCGGTCATGATCAAGGTGGTCGACGCAGCGGTGGACAAGGCCTACGGCGGCGCGCGCAAGATCAGCTGGATGGAAATCTTTGCCGGAGAGAAGGCGACGCAGCGCTACGGCGCGGACACCTGGCTGCCGGACGAGACGCTCGCCGTGCTGAAGGAGTACGTGGTCTCGATCAAGGGCCCGCTGACGACGCCGGTGGGCGGCGGCATCCGCTCGCTCAACGTTGCGCTGCGCCAGGAACTCGACCTGTATGTCTGCCTGCGTCCGGTGCGTTACTTCGCCGGCGTGCCGTCGCCGCTCAAGCAGCCGGAAAAGACCGATATGGTCATCTTCCGCGAGAACTCCGAAGACATCTACGCCGGCATCGAATGGGAAGCCGGCTCCGAAGGCGCGCGGAAACTGATCGCTTACCTGGCCGAAGAAATGGGCGTCAACAAGATCCGCTTCCCGGACACCTCGGGGCTGGGCATCAAGCCGGTCTCGCGCGAAGGTACCGAGCGCCTGGTGCGCAAGGCGATCCAGTACGCCATCGACCATGACAAGCCTTCGGTGACCCTGGTCCACAAGGGCAATATCATGAAGTACACCGAAGGCGCGTTCCGCGACTGGGGTTACGCGCTGGCGCAGAAGGAATTCGGCGCCGAGCTGTTCGACGGCGGTCCGTGGTGCAAGGTGAAAAACCCGAAGACCGGGCGCGACATCATGATCAAGGATTCGATCGCCGACGCCTTCCTGCAGCAGATCCTGCTGCGTCCGGCGGAATACAGCGTGATCGCCACGCTGAACCTGAATGGCGACTATATCTCGGACGCGCTGGCGGCCCAGGTCGGCGGCATCGGCATCGCGCCGGGCGCGAATATGTCCGATTCGGTGGCGATGTTCGAAGCGACCCACGGCACGGCGCCGAAATACGCGGGCAAGGACTACGTGAATCCCGGTTCGCTGATCCTGTCGGCCGAGATGATGTTGCGCCACATGGGCTGGAGCGAGGCGGCCGACCTGATTATCGGGGCGATGGGCCGGGCGATCGTGTCGAAAAAGGTGACCTACGATTTCGCGCGCCTGATGGAAGGGGCGACCCAGGTGTCGTGTTCCGGCTTCGGCGAGGTCATGATCGAAAACATGTAGGCGTCATTTAATTCGCATGAGGAGAGGCCGTGAGCGAAGCATCGATCACCCAAGCCAAATACGAGAGAATCGGACGTTTTATGTATGCGTTTCAGAGGCATGCCGATCCGGAGCGCTTGCGCGCGGCGTCCGCGACCGGTGTGCTCCCGCCCGACCTGGCCGAGCGTGCGGCGGCGCTGGTGCGCCGCTACGACGAGGCGCTGGAGGCGATCCAGCGCAACAGCCTCGCGGGCACGCTCGATGCGGTGAGCGACGAGCAATTGCAGGCGATTCTCGCCGACGCGCAGGCCTTCGTGCGCGAGAGCGGCTGGACGCATGAACAAGGGCACGACCGGTAGGCGAAAAAAAACCCCGCATGCGCGGGGTTCCTTGCTTCCGGGAGGGGAGAGATTACAGACCCTGGATGTTGGAAGCTTGCTTGCCTTTAGGGCCTTGCGTGACTTCGAATTGGACTTTTTGACCTTCTTTGAGGGTCTTAAAACCGTTCATGTTGATCGCGGAGAAGTGAGCAAACAGATCCTCGCCGCCGTCATCAGGAGTGATGAAGCCAAAGCCTTTGGAATCATTGAACCACTTAACAGTACCAGTTGCCATAAAAGAACTTTCAAATTTAACAAATCACACGAGCCATAAAAGCAAGAAGCTTCTTGCCCCCTCCTCAGCCTGCTCACTTCTTATCAACAAGTACATAAGTACAATGTCAATAACTGCATTGTTGGTGGAATAATCAATGAAGTCAAGCGCTTTTGCGTGCCCATTGCCAAATATTTCCGGACCAACCCATCCACGGTCTTGATTTCCGCAATCGGAACGCCATCTGCGCAAATATCCGAAAACGCGTAAGATGGAAGCACCAGAAAACGAGCTGATGTTTACGCTTGGCACCAACCTCGGAAGTATTAGAATAACCCCATGGCAACGAAGCACGATACTGAACAACTGCTTGAGCGGCAGACCATCAAACCGCCTCCGCTGTACCAGGTGGCGCTACTGAACGATGACTACACGCCGATGGAGTTCGTGGTGGCCGTGATCCAGGAGTATTTCAACAAGGATCGCGAAACCGCAACCCAGATCATGCTCTCTGTTCACCGTCATGGTAAGGGTGTGTGTGGGGTGTTTTCCAAAGATATAGCGTGTACCAAAGTGGAGTTTGTCTTAACGCATGCGCGCAAGGCCGGGCACCCCCTGCAGTGCGTGATGGAGGAAGTATGATTGCGCAGGAACTTGAAGTATCCCTACACATGGCCTTTGTCGAGGCACGACAGGCACGCCACGAGTTCATCACCGTGGAACACCTGCTGCTCGCGCTACTCGATAATCCATCGGCCGCCGAAGTCCTGCGTGCGTGCGCGGTCAATATCGAAGACCTGCGCAAGACCTTGACTAATTTTATCGGTGACAACACCCCGACCGTGCCAGGCACGGGCGAGGTCGACACCCAGCCGACGCTCGGCTTCCAGCGCGTGATCCAGCGCGCGATCATGCACGTGCAGTCGGCTTCGAACGGCAAGAAAGAAGTGACCGGCGCCAATGTGCTGGTCGCGATCTTCGGCGAGAAGGATTCGCACGCCGTCTACTACCTGCACCAGCAGGGCGTGACCCGTCTCGACGTCGTCAACTTCATCTCGCACGGCGTGCGCAAGGACCAGCAGATGGACACCCAGAAGGCGTCCGAAGGCGTGGAAGAAGCGCAGGTCGAAGGCCAGGCCAAAGAGTCGCCGCTGGACCAGTTCACCCAGAACCTGAACAAGGCGGCTGCCGACGGCAAGATCGATCCGCTGATCGGACGCGAGGAAGAAGTCGACCGCGTGATCCAGATCCTGTGCCGCCGCCGCAAGAACAACCCGCTGCTGGTGGGCGAGGCCGGCGTGGGCAAGACCGCGATCGCCGAAGGCCTGGCCTGGCGCATTGTGCAGGAGGACGTGCCCGAGATCCTGCAGAACGCCGTCGTGTTCTCGCTCGACATGGGCGCGCTGCTGGCCGGCACCAAGTACCGCGGCGATTTCGAGCAGCGCCTGAAGGCCGTGCTCAAGCAGATCAAGGACACCCCGAACGGCATCCTGTTCATCGACGAGATCCACACGATCATCGGCGCCGGCTCGGCCTCGGGCGGCACGCTCGACGCATCGAACCTGCTCAAACCGGCACTGGCCAATGGCCAGCTCAAGTGCATCGGCGCGACCACGTTCACCGAATTCCGCGGCGTGTTCGAGAAAGACCATGCGCTGTCGCGCCGGTTCCAAAAAGTCGACGTCAATGAACCGTCGGTCGAGCAGACCGTGGCGATCCTGCGCGGCCTCAAGTCGCGCTTCGAAGAGCACCATGGCGTGAAATACTCGGCGTCGGCGCTGTCGACCGCGGCCGAACTGGTGGCGCGCTTCATCAACGACCGTCATTTGCCGGACAAGGCGATCGACGTGATCGACGAAGCCGGCGCGGCCCAGCGCATCCTGCCGAAGTCGAAGCAGAAGAAAACCATCGGCAAGACCGAGATCGAGGACATCATCGCGAAGATCGCGCGGATTCCCCCGCAAACGGTCAACCAGGACGACCGCAGCAAGCTGCAGACGATCGACCGCGACCTGCGCAACGTCGTGTTCGGCCAAGACCCGGCGATCGAGGCGCTGTCGGCCGCGATCAAGATGGCGCGCGCGGGCCTGGGCAAGACCGACAAGCCGATCGGCTCTTTCCTGTTCTCCGGTCCGACCGGCGTCGGCAAGACCGAGGTGGCGAAACAGCTGGCCTTCATCCTGGGCATCGAGCTGGTGCGCTTCGACATGTCCGAGTACATGGAGCGTCATGCCGTGTCGCGCCTGATCGGCGCGCCGCCGGGCTACGTCGGCTTCGACCAGGGCGGCCTGCTGACCGAGGCGATCACCAAGAAGCCGCACACCGTGCTGCTGCTGGACGAGATCGAGAAGGCCCATCCCGACATCTTCAACATCCTGTTGCAGGTGATGGACCATGGCACCCTGACCGACAACAACGGCCGCAAGGCGGACTTCCGCAACGTGATCATCATCATGACCACCAATGCGGGCGCCGAAAGCCTGACCAAGCGTTCGCTGGGCTTCGTGGATTCGCGTGCGACCGGCGACGAGATGGCCGACATCAAGCGCATGTTCACGCCGGAGTTCCGTAACCGCCTGGACGCGATCATCAGCTTCCGCGCGCTGGACGAGGACATCATCCTGCGCGTCGTCGACAAGTTCCTGATGCAGCTCGAAGAGCAGCTGCACGAGAAGAAGGTCGAAGCGGTGTTCACCGAGAAGCTGCGCAAGTTCCTCGGCCAGAAAGGCTTCGATCCGGCGATGGGCGCGCGTCCGATGTCACGCCTGATCCAGGACATGATCCGCAAGGCGCTGGCCGACGAGCTGCTGTTCGGCCGCCTGGTCAACGGCGGCCGCGTGACGGTCGACCTGAACGAGAAGGACGACGTGGTCCTCGAGTTCCCGGAAGGCGACGCACTGCCGCCACCGGCGCCGGCAGAGACGGTCGAGATCGAGTGATTGCCCTCGACTGAGCCGGAACGGGGCGGCATGCCGCCTTGTCCAAGCAAGCCCGCACACGAAAGTGTCGCGGGCTTTTTTTGTGTCGCATGACTTTGTCATGGGCAGGTGTAACGCAATAATGATCGGGAGTGGCGCAGCTAAAGTGTGAAAGCCAGACAAAATATCCCCAATTTGGGTACACTATATGAAAGCGACCTTCATCGAACTTCCCCCGTTCGAGCGGCTGCGCAACGCATACTTCGACGACGAATCGTTCAAGGATCTGCAAAGCGAGATGATGAAGGACCCGGTTGCCGGGGCTGTCATCAAGGGCACGGGAGGACTTCGGAAAATCCGGTATGGCGATGAACGGCGTGGCAAGGGAAAGCGCGGCGGCCTGCGCGTCATCTATTTCTGGAAAGATGCCAACGACCAGTTCTGGCTATTCACCGTCTACGACAAGGATCAGGCCGACGATCTCACGGCAAGCGAACGCAGATTGCTGAAACAACGACTTGAGTTGGAAATCAAGGCAAGGAGTACCGAAAAATGACCAAGCGAAATATTTTTACTGAGTTGATGGAAGGCTTCGATGCGTTGGAAGATGCTCGGCAAGGGAAAGTCACCCTACGCGCGACCGAGGTGGAACTGAAGGCGCCGCCTGTCATGACCGCGGCCGGCGTGCGTGCGGTGCGGGAAAAGCTTCGCGTATCGCAACCGGTATTCGCACGCAAATTGCGCACCAATCCGCAGACGATCAAGAACTGGGAGCAGGGTACGGCAAAGCCGAATGCCCAAGCCGCCATTCTCCTCAGCCTGATTGATCGAAACCCCAGCCTGATCGACGACATTGCGGCACTTTGAGGAGACGTGGTTATTTTGAAAACTCAGTGGATTTTTATGCAATAAGATTTATAAAGAACCATGGTAATTCTGGAAATGTGAGTTCATGACGGTGTCATATAACATTTCTACACTCCTCGCATCGTTGTCCCACCTTCTCACGGACCACCAATGCGACTTGCACAGCTCAACACCTCCGCCAAGCTCATCGGCGCCTTCGGCATCCTCTCCCTCGTCATCGTGATCATCGCCGCCGTCGCGGTATGGCGCATGCACGCGGCGGATGTCATCACCTCCAATCTGGTCGACGACAAGCTGGCCAAGCAGCAGCTGGTGTCCGACCTGCTCGGCATCGAACGCCTGAACGGTTCGCGCACCGTCTCGATCGCGCGCAGCGACAGCCTGGAACTGGCCGACTACTTCCAGGCCCAGCTGGCCGAAGGCCGCAAGAACATCGCCGCCATCGAGGAGAAACTGGCCAAGCTGCCGGTGTCGGAACGCGAACGCGCGCTGCTGCAGGATGCGGCCCGTCACAAGGCCGCGCTGGGCACGGTGCAGGAAGCGCTGTTCAAGGCCAAGGACCTGGGGCAGACCGGCCTGGTCGAGGAAATCCTGACCAGGCAATGGGAACCGGGCTACAAGGCCAAGGTCGGCGCTTTCGAAGCCTTGCTCGCCTACGAGAGCAGCGAGGCGCACCGCCTGGCCGACGAAACGAGCGCCGCATCGAGCTTCAGCAAGATCCTGCTGCTGGGCCTGGGCGGCGCGGCGCTGCTGGTCGGCGTCGGCCTGGCCTGGGCCTTGAGCCGCAACCTGGTGGCGCCGCTGCAGCGCGCCGCCATGCTGGCCGAGCAGGTAGCGAAAGGCGACCTGCGTCCGACCATCCAGCACGGGCGCAGCGACGAAATCGGCCGCCTGTTCGACGCCCTCAATGGCATGACCCATGGCGTCTCGAGCACCGTGTCGCAGGTGCTGGTGGGCGCCCAGGCGATCGATTCGGCCTCGAGCGAGATCGCCGAAGGCAACCAGGACCTGTCGACCCGCACCGAGCGCCAGGCCGACGCGCTGCGCCAGACCGTGAGCGCGATGGACGAGTTGAGCGAGGCGATCGCCAGCAACAACGCCAATGCGCGCCAGGCCAATGCCCTGGCCCAGACCGCGTCCGGCGTGGCCACCGAAGGCGCGAGGGCGGTCGAGCAACTGGTGGCGCGCATGGGAGCGATCAAGGCCTCGGCCGCGCGCATCGTGGACATCACGGGCATGATCGACAGCATCGCCTTCCAGACCAATATCCTGGCGCTGAACGCGGCGGTGGAAGCGGCGCGCGCCGGCAGCGAAGGTCGCGGCTTCGCGGTGGTGGCGAGCGAGGTGCGCAACCTGGCCCAGCACTCGGCCGGCGCGGCCAAGGAAATCAAGAAGCTGATCGGCGAGTCGTCGAGCGAGATCGAGGCCGGCACCGGCATGGCCGAATCGGCCGGCTCGACCATGCGCGCCATGCTCCAGCACGTGCACGAGGTGGCCGGCATCCTCGGCCAGATCCACACCGCCAGCGCGGGCCAGGCCATGGGTGTCACCCAGGTCAGCAAGTCGATCGCGGAGATCGACATGTCGACCCAGCAGAACGCGGCGATGGTGGAAGAAGCCGCCGCAGCGGCGGCCTCGATGCGCCAGCAGGCGGCGGAGTTGTCGGCGCTGGTGGCGACGTTCAAGTTGCGCAGCGCGCTGGCCGCGTCGGAGCAGCCGCATCAGCGCCTGCTCGAAGCGGCTTGATCGACGTTCAGATCGCGGCCAATGCGCGGCGCAGATCCTCGCGCTGGTCGTCGATGTGCTCGATGCCCACCGACAGGCGAATCAGCCCGTCGCCGATGCCGAGTTCGGCGCGCTGCTCCGGCGGAATGGTGGCGTGGGTCATCAGGGCAGGATGCTCGATCAGGCTTTCCACGCCGCCCAGGCTCTCGGCCAGGGTAAACACTTCGCAGGCCTCCAGGAAGCGCCGCGCGCCGGCGATGTCGGTGTCGAGGTCGATCGACACGATGCCGCCGTAGCCGTGCATCTGGTGGCGCGCCAGCGCGTGCTGGGGATGCGATTCCAATCCCGGGTAGTACACTTTGCGCACTTGCGGCTGCTGCTCGAGCCAGCTGGCCAGCAGCAGGGCGTTGGCGTTGCTGCGCTCGACGCGCAGGGCCAGCGTCTTGATCCCGCGTAGCACCAGGAAGCTGTCGAACGGGCCCTGGATGGCGCCCACGGCGTTCTGGATGAAGCCGAGCTTCTCGGCCAGCCCGGTCTGGGCGTCGCCGGCGCCGACCACGGCCACGCCGCCGATCACGTCCGAGTGCCCGTTCATGTACTTGGTGGTCGAGTGCACCACGATGTCGAAGCCGTGTTCCAGCGGGCGCTGGTTGATCGGACTGGCGAAGGTGTTGTCGCACACGCTGATGATGCCGCGCGCGTGGCAGACGCCGGCGATCGCCGTCAGGTCGGCCAGCTTGAGCATCGGGTTGGTCGGGGTCTCGACCCACACCATGCGCGTCTCGGGCCTGATGGCGGCGGCCAGCGCGTCGGGGTCGGACAGGTCGACGTAGCTGAACGACAGGCCGGCGCTGTCGCGGCGCACGCGCTCGAACAGGCGGTAGGTGCCGCCATACATGTCGTCGCCGGCCACGATGTGCGAGCCGGCGGGCAGCAGCTCGAGCACCGCCGCGATCGCGGCCAGGCCGGACGCGAAGGCGAAGGCGGCGCGGCCGCCCTCGATGTCGGCCACGCAGCGCTCGAGCGCCCAGCGCGTCGGATTGTGCGAGCGGCCGTAGTCGAGGCCCTTGTGCACGCCGGGGCTCTCTTGCCGGAAGGTCGAGGTGGCGAAGATGGGCGGCATCACGGCGCCGGTGGCCGGTTCGGGCGCCTGGCCGCCGTGGATGACACGGGTGGCCAGATGGCGCTTGAATTCGATTGGATTGGTCAAGACAAGGTCCTTCGCAGATGGTTGAGCAGGTCGTAGCGCGTGATCAGACCGTAGAAGGTCGGCCCGTCGGCGATGACGGCGGTCAGGCCGCGATCGAAGATCTCGCGCAGCTGGCCCATGCTCGCCGCCGGATGCAGGGTTTGCAGTTCGGTCGTCATGGTGCCGGACACCGGCGCATTGAAGCGCGCGGTATCTTGCGTCACCTGGTGCAGCAGGTCGGATTCGTCGATCAGGCCCAGCAGCCGGCCGCCGGCGTCGACCACCGGCAACTGCTGCAGGTCGCTCGAGCGCATGCGGTTGAAGGCGGTGAGCAGGGTGTCGTCGGGCGACAGCGTGATGACTTCGCCGGCATCGTGGCGGCGGCCGATCAGGTCGCGCAGGTCGCCCGTTTTCGGCCGCGTGATCAGGCCCTGGTCGACCATCCAGCCGTCGCTGTACACCTTGGAGAGGTAGCGGGTGCCGGTGTCGCAGACGAAGGTGACCACGCGCTTGGGGCGGGTCTGCGCGCGGCAATAGCGCAGCGCGGCCGCCAGCAGGGTGCCGGTGGAGGAACCCGCCAGGATGCCTTCTTGCTGCAGCAGCAGGCGCGCGGTCGAGAAACTCTCTTCGTCGCTGATGGTGTAGGCGGTTTTGACGCGCGACAGGTCGGCGATGCCGGGGATGAAATCCTCGCCGATGCCCTCGACCGCCCATGAGCCCGCGTGCTGCGAGACGTGGCCGGTTTCGACGTACTCGGCCAGGATCGAACCCTTGGGGTCGGCCAGGACGAATTCGAGCAGGGGCTGGGTCTTTTTGAAATAGCGCGACAGGCCGGTGAGGGTGCCGCTCGAGCCGACGCCGACCACGATGGCGTCGAGCTTGTGGTTGGTCTGGTCCCAGATCTCGGGGCCGGTGGTGGTTTCGTGGGCGCGCGGATTGGCGGGATTGTTGAACTGGTCGGCGAACCAGGCGCCGGGAATCTCCTTGGCCAGGCGCGCTGCGTAGTCCTGGTAGTACTCGGGATGGCCCTTGCCGACGTCGGAGCGGGTCAGGTGGATTTCGGCGCCGAGCGCCTTCAGGTGCAGGACTTTTTCGGCCGCCATTTTGTCGGGCACGACCAGCACCACGCGGTAGCCCTTGATGCGCGCCACCAGCGCCAGGCCCAGGCCGGTATTGCCGGCCGTGGCCTCGATCACGGTGCCGCCGGGCTGCAGCAGGCCGTCGTGCTCGGCCTGCTCGATCATGGTCTTGCCGATGCGGTCCTTGATGGAGCCGCCCGGGTTCTGCGATTCGAGCTTGAGGAACAGCTGGCAGGGACCGGTATCGATCCGGGTGACCTCCACCAGCGGGGTATCGCCGATCAGCGAAAACAGTGCAGCTTGCGACGCATGTTGCATATTGCCTCCGTTAAGCCGACCAGCCGGCGCGGGTAGCGCAAGAGACCGCGGCAGGCCGGCGTGCTACGACGAACTGGCGCGGGTAGGCGCCAGCACTTTAAAGATTCATGATACGAGTTTTTGTCGAGCGCTGCTTTGGATCAGCTTAAATTTTTGTTAAGAGCCCTCGGCCTTGAGACGGCGCCACAGGGTGGTGCGGCTGATGCCCAGGTGCTGCGCGGCAAGATCGCGCTGTCCGCCGAAGCGGGCCAGCACGGCCGCCACCGACTCGCGCGCCGCACCGGGCGTGGGCAATGCGTCGACGGCCGGCGCCGCTTGCCGCCCCAGTTCCGGCGCCACCGACAGCATGAAGGCCGGCGTGAGCGCCTGCAGCGGCTCGGCCGCCAGGAACAATGCGACCCTTTCCATCAGGTTGCGCAGCTCGCGCACATTGCCCGGCCAGGCATAGGAAGCGAGCAGGGGCGCGCACGCCTTGACCTCGGCCGCCAGGTTCGGATGCGGGCGCGCATCGAGCGCGGCCAGCGCCTGCTTCAATGACCATTCGGCCAGCGGCGCGATGTCCTGCGCCCGCGCGCGCAGCGGCGGCAGGGCCAGGCGCAGCACCGCCAGCCGATAGAACAGGTCGGCCCGAAAACGTCCCTCGCGCACCCGCGCTTCGAGGTCGCAGTGGGTGGCGCTGATCACGCGCACGTCGATCGGCACCGGGCGCGTGCCGCCGACCCGCATCACCTCGCGTTCCTCCAGCACGCGCAGCAGGCGGGTCTGCAGGGCCAGCGGCATTTCGCCGATCTCATCCAGGAACAGGGTGCCGCCGTTGGCGGCCTCGAACAGGCCGGCGTGGCCGCCGCGGCGCGCGCCGGTGAACGCGCCTTCCTCGTGGCCGAACAGTTCCGACTCCAGCAAGGACTCGGCGATCGCCCCGCAGTTGACCGCCACGAAGGGGCGGTTGGCGCCACGGCGCGGGCTTTCGCGGTGGATCGCCTGGGCCACCAGTTCCTTGCCGCTGCCGGTCTCGCCCTCGATCAGGACGGTGCTGGGCGAGCGCGCGTACAGCACCACGGTCTGGCGCAGGCGCTCCATCGCGGGCGAGTCGCCGCGCAGGTCGTTCATGCCGCGCCGCGCGCGTTGTTCGGCTCCCTTGCGCCGTCCGCGGCCGGCCTCGAGCCGGGTCAGGCGCGCCAGCTCGAGCGCGTCGTCGAAGGCCTGGCGGATCGAGGCCGCCGAATACAGGAACACGCCGGTCAGCCCGGCTTCCTCGGACAGGTCGGTGATCAATCCGGCGCCGACGATCACGGCGATGCCCTCGGCCTTGAGCTCGTGCACCGCGGCGCGCGCATCCTCGCGCGTGACGTAGGTGCGCTGGGCCAGGTCGAGGCCGAAGGTGGCGGCGAAGTCGGCCAGTTCCGGCAGCGGCGCCTGGTAGCTGATGACGCCGATCCGGTGCGAGACCCGCCGCGCGCGCGCCAGCGCCTTCAGCACGTCGAAGCCGCTGGCCTTGGCCGCCACCACCGGCACCGACACGCGGCCCTTGAGCCAGGCGGCGTTCGAGCCGGCCGCGATGACCACGTCACAGTGTTCAAGAGCCAGGCGCTCGCGGATATGTTTCGCAGCCTCGTCAAAACCAAGATGCAGCGGTTCGATCAAAGCTAAGTGGTCGTATTCGACGGTGATGTCGCGGAACAGGTCGGACAGGCGCGAGACGGAGACGGTCCAGATGACCGGCTTGTCGCCAGCCTCCAATGGGGAGCGAGGTGCATTCATGTTTCAAGTCTAGTGCATTTTTCAGCGCCAAGTTTCAATTTGAAACGCCATGACCTAAGCGAACGAGCGGTCAATTACTTCCATGCCGTAAGAATCCGGTAAGGGGCCGGCCGTAGGATGGGTCTCAGCCGCAAAGGCAATACCAGAAAAATCAGGAGACAAAATTGGATCAAGACGTCGTACAAAGGGTCAAGAGCGACCCGAATTACCTCAAGCTCAAAGAGACCCGTTCCCGGTTCGGCTGGACGCTGACCTGGGCCATGATGATCGTGTACTACGGCTTCACGCTGCTGGTCGCCTTCAACAAGGAGTTCATGGGTTCCCGCATCGGTGAAGGCGTCATGACCTGGGGTATTCCCCTGGGCCTGTTCGTCATCGTGTTCACCGTGGTCATCACCGGCATCTACGTGCGCCGCGCCAACCGCGACTACGACGAACTGAGCGACGCCATCAAAGCGAAAGTGGGGGCATGATGAAGCGCTTCCATACCGCAGCCGCAATTGCCCTGCTGGCCGCCGCGGGCATCGCCCAGGCCGCCCCCGACCTCGGCCAGGGCGTCAAGCAAGCCACCAACTGGACCGCCATCATCATGTTCGGCGTGTTCGTGCTGGGCACCCTGTACATCACCAAATGGGCTGCCGCCAAGACCCGTTCGGCATCCGACTTCTATACCGCCGGCGGCGGCATCACCGGCTTCCAGAACGGCCTCGCGATCGCGGGCGACTTCATGTCGGCCGCGTCCTTCCTGGGCATTTCCGCCGCCGTGTTCCTGGACGGCTTCGATGGCCTGATCTATGCGATCGGCTTCCTGGTCGGCTGGCCCGTCATCACCTTCCTGATGGCCGAGCGCCTGCGCAACCTGGGCCGCTTCACCTTCGCCGACGTGGCCTCCTACCGCTTCGCCCAGAAGCCGATCCGCGTGTTCGCGGCTTCCGGCACCCTGGTCGTGGTGGCCTTCTACCTGATCGCGCAGATGGTCGGCGCCGGCCAGCTGATCAAGCTGCTGTTCGGCCTGGACTACTGGATCGCGGTGGTGCTGGTCGGCATCCTGATGATGGTCTACGTGCTGTTCGGCGGCATGACCGCCACCACCTGGGTGCAGATCATCAAGGCCGTGCTGCTGCTGTCGGGCGCCTCGTTCATGGCGTTCTCGGTGCTGGCGCAATATAACTTCAGCCCGACCCAACTGTTCCAGAGCGCCACCGAGCTGCACGCCAAGGGCGAAGCGATCATGGGCCCGGGCAGCTTCATCAAGGATCCGATTTCCGCGATTTCCTTCGGCATGGCGCTGATGTTCGGCACCGCCGGCCTGCCGCACATCCTGATGCGCTTCTTCACCGTCCCGAGCGCCAAGGAAGCGCGCAAGTCGGTGCTGTGGGCGACCACCTGGATCGGCTACTTCTACATCCTGACCTTCATCATCGGCTTCGGCGCGATCGTGCTGGTCGGCACCAACCCGGCCTTCAAGGATGCTGCCGGCGCACTGCTGGGCGGTAACAATATGGCGGCGGTCCACCTGGCGCAAGCCGTGGGCGGCGACGTCTTCCTGGGCTTCATCTCTGCCGTGGCCTTCGCGACCATCCTGGCGGTGGTGGCCGGCCTGACCCTGTCGGGCGCCTCGGCGGTCTCGCATGACCTGTACGCCACCGTGTTCAAGAAGGGCCAGGCCAACAGCGCCGACGAGCTGAAGGTGTCGAAGATCACCACCATCTGCCTCGGCATCATCGCCGTGCTGCTGGGTATCGCCTTCGAAAAGCAGAACGTCGCCTTCATGGTGTCGCTGGCCTTCGCGATCGCCGCTTCGGCCAACTTCCCGGTGCTGTTCATGTCGGTGCTGTGGAAAGACTGCACCACCCGCGGCGCCACCGTGGGCGGCTTCCTGGGCCTGGCGACCGCGGTCGTGCTGACCCTGCTGTCGAAATCGGTCTGGGTCGACGTGCTGGGCAACAGCGCCGCGATCTTCCCATATGCCTCGCCGGCGATCTTCTCGATGGCGGTCGGCTTCTTCGGCATCTGGATCTTCTCGATCACCGACAAGGGCCCGCGCGCCCGCATCGACCGCGCCGGCTTCGAGGCGCAGGAAGTGCGCGCCGAGACCGGTATCGGTGCGGCGGGTGCTTCGGCGCACTAAACCGCAGTCGAGTATGTAAAAAAAGGGGGCGGCCTGTGAGGGCCGCCCCCTTTGTTATTTACCCGACGTCGCATCCCACGGCCCGATGCTGAAGGCCGCACCTTCGATGTGGCGGACAGCGGGTTCGCCGGCGAGGTAGCCCTGCAAGCCCGCCATGAATGCCTGGTGGTCGTCGCTGGTTTCGAAGTTCGGAGTGTGATCTTCCAGCGTCTGCCAGCGCACGATCAGTGTGAATTGTTGCGGCAGCTCGATCCCGGGCGCCAGCAAATGGCCCCGATAACCCTTGGCGCGGGTGAGCAGATGAGCGACCTCGGCGAATGCATGTCTGAAGCCGTCGGTGTGTTCAGGCCGAACGAGCAGGGTGGCGATTTCGTAAACCATGATATTCCTTTCGAAGTGAATCAAACGACTCAGACTTGCGCGCTCGTGCGATCGGCCAGTGGCCCCACCGCGATCGCGATCTTGCCCCTGAGGCCGTTATCACGGCTTTCCAGCCGCGCATGCGCAAGCGGGATGTCGGCCAGCGAATAGACGGCGCCGACGTGGGGTTTCAGCTGGCCGCGCTCGATCAGGGCGCTCAGTTCGTCGAGCTTGCCGCGGTTCTGGCGGGTGAAGACGAAGTGGTAGCTCGCGTTCTTGCCCCAGGCCTGGATCAGGTTCTGCGGCTGCGCGATGTCCACGATCGAGACCACGCGACCGAGTTGCGCCAGCACGTCCGGGCTGCGCGTCAGGGTGTCGCCGCCGATGGTGTCGAACACCACGTCGACGCCATGGCCGCCGGTCTCGCGCCCGACGGCCTCGACGTAATCTTCTTTCGTGTAGTCGATGACCACATCGGCGCCGAGGGAACGTGCGAACTCGAAATTCTCTTCCTTCACCGTGGTGAACACCCGCGCGCCTATGGCCTTGGCGACCTGGATCACGACGTGGCCCACGCCTCCCGCGCCGCCGTGGATCAGGATGCTTTCACCGGCTTTCAGTTGTGCACGGACGGCGAGGGCTTCCCAGGCGGTGCCGCCGACGAGGGTCAGGCTGGCGGCTTCGAGATGGGTCAGCGATGCGGGCTTCCTGCCGACGATGTTTTCAAAGGCGACATGGTATTCGGCATAGCTTCCGGGACCATCGAAGATTTGCGGGGTGTACCAGACTTCGTCGCCCGGCGCGAACGCGGTCACGCCCGGTCCGACTTCCTCGACCACGCCCGAGACGTCGTGCCCGGTGATGCCCGGCAGCGGCACCAGGTCGGCATAGTCGCCGCGGCGGACCTGGTAGTCCAGCGGATTGATGGAAGTGGCCTGCACCCGCACCAGCACCTGGCCGGCCTGCGGTACGGGTTTCGGCACATCGCGCAGTTCGAACGATTCCGGGCCGCCAAATGAACTGAGTAGTTGTGCTTTCATGATTGTTCCTCGTTTCGTTAAAAAGGGATATCGGGAATAATCGATATACATGCCTAAAAAATTTACAGCTCTTTGCCGATGATCTCGGCGAGGGCGCTGATGTTTGCCTCGTTCCTCTTGTAGTACGTCCACTGGCCGATACGGCGCACCTCGACCAGGCCAGCCCGCTGCAGCGTTGCAAGGTAGTCGGACACGGTCGACTGCGACAGGCCGACGCCTTCCTGAATACTGCTCACGCAAACGCCGACCGTGTGCACGTCGCCCTCGTCTTGCGGAGGGAAATGCTTCTCCGGGTCCTTCAAGCCTTTCAGGATATCGAGGCGGGTGCGGTTGGAGAGGGCTTTGAAGATGTCGAGCAGTTCCATACGTTCGAGTATATCGGGAAATCCCGATATGTCAAGACACCCGCTACGCTGTCAAGCTCGGCCTGATCGTTTCAAGTGTTGCATCTCATCGTTTCAATGTGAAACGAGATCGAGGGCGGTGGCAAACAGAGATGCCGGGATCGTATGTGCAGCTCGCGCTAAGTAACTGAATATAAAGGGAACTGTCAGCGCGCCAGGGACTGGCATCGACCTGGCACGCGCTTTGCAATATCAGCATCGACATCCACCGCATCTGAAAGGACACCGCATGACCAAGCTCTCCGCCGGCGCCGCATTCCGCAAGGCAATGCAGGAAGAATCCCCATTGCAAGTGGTCGGCGCAATCAACGCCAACCACGCCCTGCTGGCCAAGCGCGCCGGTTTCAAGGCGATCTACCTGTCGGGCGGCGGCGTGGCGGCGGGTTCGCTGGGCTTGCCCGATCTCGGCATCTCGAACCTGGACGACGTCCTGATCGACGTGCGCCGCATCACCGACGTGTGCGACCTGCCGCTGCTGGTCGACGTCGACACCGGCTTCGGCGCATCGGCCTTCAACGTCGCGCGCACCGTGCGCACGCTGGCCAAGGCCGGCGCCGCCGCCTGCCACATCGAAGACCAGGTCGGCGCCAAGCGCTGCGGCCACCGTCCGGGCAAGGAAATCGTGAGCAAGGACGAGATGGTCGACCGCATCAAGGCGGCCGCCGACGCCCGTCCGTACGACGAGTTCGTGATCATGGCGCGCACCGATGCGCTGGCGGTGGAAGGACTGGACGCCGCCATCGAACGCGCCGTGGCTTGCGTGGAAGCCGGCGCCGACATGATCTTCCCCGAGGCGATGACGAGCCTCGAGATGTATAAACGGTTCGCCGATGCGGTCAAGGTGCCGGTGCTGGCCAATATCACCGAGTTCGGCGCGACCCCGCTGTTCAGCGTCGATGAGCTCAAAAGTGCCGGCGTCGGCCTGGTGCTGTATCCGCTGTCGGCCTTCCGCGCGATGAACAAGGCTGCCGAAAACGTGTATACCGCGATCCGCCGCGACGGCACCCAGCAGAACGTGCTCGACACCATGCAGACGCGCGCCGAACTGTACGACCGCATCGACTACCATAGCTATGAACAGAAGCTCGACGCGCTGTTCGCCCAGAACAAAGCGAAATAAGGAGAACCGAGGATGACGACCCAGAACAACGAAACCCCGACCTTCAAGCCGAAGAAATCCGTGGCCCTGTCCGGCGTCGCCGCCGGCAATACCGCGCTGTGCTCGGTCGGCAAATCGGGCAACGACCTGCACTACCGCGGCTACGACATCCTGGACGTGGCCGACGCCTGCGAGTTCGAGGAAATCGCCTACCTGCTGGTGCACGGCAAGCTGCCGAACGAGGCCGAGTTGCGCGGTTATAAAGCCAAGCTGAAGTCGCTGCGCGGCCTGCCGCAGGCGGTGAAAAGCGCGCTGGAAGCGCTGCCGGCCGGCGCGCACCCGATGGACGTGATGCGCACCGGCGTGTCGGTGCTGGGCTGCGTGCTGCCCGAGAAGGACGACCATAACATCGCCGGCGCGCGCGACATCGCCGACCGCCTGATGGCCTCGTTCGGCTCGATGCTGCTGTACTGGTATCACTACAGCCACAATGGCAAGCGCATCGACGTGGAAACCGACGACGATTCGATCGGCGGCCACTTCCTGCACCTGCTGCACGGCGTCAAGCCGAGCCAGTCCTGGGTGCAGGCGATGCACACCTCGCTGATCCTGTATGCCGAGCATGAATTCAATGCATCGACCTTCACCGCGCGCGTGGTCGCCGGCACCGGTTCCGACATGCACTCGGCCATCACCGGCGCCATCGGCGCGCTGCGCGGTCCGAAGCATGGCGGCGCCAACGAAGTGGCGCTCGACATCCAGAAGCGTTATGAAAACGCCGACGAAGCCGAAGCCGACATCCGCAACCGCGTGGCCAACAAGGAAGTCGTGATCGGCTTCGGCCACCCGGTGTACACGATCTCGGACCCGCGCAACAAGGTGATCAAGGAAGTGGCGCGCTCGCTGTCTCTTGATGCAGGCTCGATGAAGATGTTCGACATCGCCGAGCGCCTGGAATCGGTGATGTGGGACGTGAAAAAGATGTTCCCGAACCTGGACTGGTTCTCGGCCGTGTCGTACCACATGATGGGCGTGCCGACCGCCATGTTCACGCCGCTGTTCGTCATCTCGCGCACCTCGGGCTGGGCCGCCCACGTCATCGAGCAGCGCATCGACAACAAGATCATCCGCCCGAGCGCCAATTACGTCGGTCCGGAAGACCTGGCGTTCGTGCCGCTGGCCGAGCGCAAATAAAGAGCATCGCCATGAATTCGAATCACCTGAAACCCCTGCCAGGCACCGACCTGGAGTATTTCGACACCCGCGCCGCGGTCGACGCCATCCAGCCGGGGGCCTACGACACCTTGCCGTACACCTCGCGCGTGCTGGCCGAGAACCTCGTGCGCCGCTGCGAGCCAGCCTGCATGAACGATGCGCTCAAGCAGATCATCGAACGCAAGCGCGAGCTCGACTTCCCCTGGTTCCCGGCGCGCGTGGTCTGCCACGACATCCTCGGCCAGACCGCCCTGGTCGACCTGGCCGGCCTGCGCGACGCCATCGCGGCGCAAGGCGGCGACCCGGCCCTGGTCAATCCGGTGGTGCCGACCCAGCTGGTGGTCGACCACTCGCTGGCCGTCGAATGCGGCGGCTTCGACCCGGACGCGTTCAGCAAGAACCGCGCGATCGAGGATCGCCGCAACGAAGACCGCTTCCATTTCATCGACTGGACCAAGAAGGCCTTCCAGAACGTCGACGTGATCCCGCCCGGCAACGGCATCCTGCACCAGATCAACCTGGAGCGCATGTCGCCCGTGATCCAGGTGGAAAACGGCGTGGCGTATCCGGACACCCTGGTCGGCACCGATTCGCACACGCCGATGGTCGATGCGCTGGGCGTGATCGCGATCGGCGTCGGCGGGCTGGAAGCCGAAAGCGTGATGCTGGGCCGCGCTTCGTACATGCGCCTGCCCGACATCGTCGGCGTCGAACTGACCGGCAAGCCCGGCCCCGGCATCACCGCCACCGACACCGTGCTGGCGCTGACCGAGTTCCTGCGCAAGTCGAAGGTCGTATCGAGCTACCTCGAGTTCTACGGAGAGGGCGCAGCCGCGCTGACCCTGGGCGACCGCGCCACGATCTCGAACATGGCGCCCGAATTCGGCGCCACCGCCGCGATGTTCTACATCGACGAGCAGACCATCAAGTACCTGCGCCTGACCGGGCGCGAGGACGAGACCGTGCACCTCGTCGAGACCTATGCGAAGCAGGCCGGCCTGTGGGCCGACAGCCTCAAAAACGCCGAGTACGAACGCACCTTGTCGTTCGACCTGTCGAGCGTGGTGCGCAATATCGCCGGGCCGTCGAATCCGCACAAGCGCGTGCCGACCTCGGAACTGGCGGCGCGCGGCATCGCGGGCAAAGTAGAAGACGAACCGGGCCTGATGCCCGACGGCGCCGTGATCATCGCGGCGATTACCAGCTGCACCAACACCAACAACCCGCGCAATATGATCGCCGCCGGCCTGCTGGCGCGCAACGCCAACCGCGCGGGCCTGCTGCGCAAACCCTGGGTGAAAAGTTCGCTGGCGCCAGGCTCGAAGGCTGTCGCCCTGTATCTGGACGAAGCCGGCCTCACGCCCGAGCTGGACAAGCTGGGCTTCGGCGTCGTGGCGTTCGCCTGCACCACCTGCAACGGCATGAGCGGCGCGCTCGACCCGACCATCCAGCAAGAGATCATCGAGCGCGACCTGTATGCGACCGCCGTCCTGTCGGGCAACCGCAACTTCGACGGCCGCATCCACCCGTACGCAAGCCAGGCCTTCCTGGCTTCGCCCGCGCTGGTGGTCGCGTATGCGATCGCCGGCACCATCCGCTTCGACATCGAGAAGGACGTGCTGGGGCTGGACGCCGCGGGCAGGGAGATCCGCCTGGCCGACCTGTGGCCGTCGGACGAAGAGGTCGACGCGGTGGTCGCCGCCAGCGTCAAGCCCGAGCAGTTCCGCAAGGTGTACACGCCGATGTTCGCGCGCGTCGTCGACGATGGCGCCAGGGTCAGCCCGCTGTACGACTGGCGGCCACAGAGCACCTATATCCGCCGCCCGCCGTACTGGGAAGGCGCGCTGGCGGGCGAACGCCTACTTTCCGGCATGCGCCCGCTGGCGGTCCTGGGCGACAACATCACCACCGACCACCTGTCGCCGTCGAACGCCATCCTGCTCGACTCGGCCGCCGGCGAGTACCTGGCGAAGATGGGCTTGCCGGAAGAAGACTTCAATTCCTACGCCACCCACCGCGGCGACCACCTGACGGCGCAGCGCGCCACCTTCGCCAATCCGACGCTCAGGAACGAGATGGTGAAGGATGGCCTGGGCAATGTGGTTGCCGGTTCGCTGGCGCGCATCGAGCCGACGGGCGAGGTGACCCGCATGTGGGAAGCGATCGAGCATTACATGGAACGCAAGCAGCCGCTGATCGTGGTGGCGGGCGCCGATTATGGCCAGGGCTCGTCGCGCGACTGGGCGGCCAAGGGCGTGCGCCTGGCGGGCGTGGAGGCGATCGTGGCCGAAGGCTTCGAGCGCATCCACAGGACGAACCTGGTGGGCATGGGCGTGCTGCCGCTGGAGTTCAAGCCCGGCGTGAATCGCATCACGCTCGGCATCGACGGCACCGAGACCTTCGACGTGGTGGGCGAGCGCACGCCGCGCGCCGACCTGACGCTGGTGATCCATCGCAAGACTGGAGAACAGCTCGCGGTGGCGGTGACCTGCCGCCTCGATACGGCCGAGGAAGTCGCCATCTATGAAGCGGGCGGGGTGCTGCAGCGCTTTGCCCAGGACTTCCTTGAATCGTCGGCGCCGAAGGCGGCGGCTTGATGGAGAAGCGCACGATGTCCCATGTTCCCCAGATCAGGATTCCCGCGACCTATATGCGCGGCGGCACCAGCAAAGGCGTGTTCTTCACGCTGCAAGACCTGCCCGAAGCGGCGCGCGAGCCCGGCGCCGCGCGCGACGCCTTGCTGCAGCGCGTGATCGGCAGCCCCGACCCCTACGGCAAGCAGATCGACGGCATGGGCGGCGCCACGTCCAGCACCAGCAAGGCCGTGATCGTTGCGCGCAGCGCCCGTCCCGACCACGACGTCGACTACCTGTTCGGCCAGGTGGCGATCGACAAGCCCTTCGTCGACTGGAGCGGCAACTGCGGCAACCTGTCGGCCGCGGTCGGCCCCTTCGCCATCGCGAACGGCCTGGTCGACCCGGCGCGCGTGCCGCGCGACGGCGTCGCGGTCGTGCGCATCTGGCAGGCCAATATCGGCAAGTCCATCATCGCCCATGTGCCGATGACGGATGGTCAGGTCCAGGAAACGGGCGACTTCGAACTCGATGGCGTGACCTTCCCGGCGGCCGAGGTGCAGCTCGAGTTCATGGATCCGGCGGCCGAAGAAGAGGGCAGTGCCGGTGCGATGTTCCCGACCGGGAACCTGGTCGACGAACTGGACGTGCCCGGCGTCGGCGTCCTGCGCGCGACCATGATCAATGCCGGCATCCCGACCATCTTCATCGAAGCGGGTGCGGTCGGCTACGACGGCACCGAGCTGCAGGACGCGATCAATGGCGACGCGCGCGCGCTGGCCATGTTCGAGACCATCCGCACCCATGGCGCGCTGCGCATGGGCCTGATCGCGAGCATCGAGGACGCCGGCAAGCGCCAGCATACCCCGAAGGTCGCTTTCGTCGCGAAACCGGCCGGCTACCTGTCGTCCAGCGGCAGGCAGGTGGCGCAGGGCGACGTCGATCTGCTGGTGCGCGCGCTGTCGATGGGCAAGCTGCACCACGCGATGATGGGCACGGCGGCGGTGGCGATCGGCACCGCGGCGGCGATTCCCGGCACCCTGGTCAACCTCGCGGCCGGCGGCGGCGAGCGCAGCGCGGTGCGCTTCGGCCATCCGTCCGGCACCCTGCGCGTGGGCGCCGAAGCGGTTCACGAGGGCGGCGCCTGGCGCGTCGGCAAGGCCATCATGAGCCGCAGCGCGCGGGTCTTGATGGAAGGGCGGGTATGCGTGCCGGGTGACGCGTTCTGAAGCCCCGGGGCGGCATCGACGCGGTGTCGCTTTCTTGCCGCAAGCAGTTCAGTTGCAGGCCCATTTCGCGGTATGATGATCGCCCTTGTTGCCGCTCGGCAACCCAAGGCAACCATGAGCTTTAGCCGCGACAGCAACCACCGATGGATGGATTTTCGAACCTGCAATTAGCTGACGTTGCGCAGCCCCGTGGCTACGATGCGGACCCGGCGCAGCTGGCGGACCTGGCCGCCTTGCGGCGCATGGTGCGCGAGCAGCGCGCCGTGTTCGAGAACGCGCCGGTCGGCATCGCCGTCACCCAGCCCGACCAGATCCGCTCCTTCAACCCGCGCGCGGGCGAGATGTTCGGCTTCGCGCCGGAAGAAGTCGGCCGGATTTCGCCGATGGACGTGTGCATCTCGCCCGACGATTACCAGGACCTGATCCGCGAAGCGTTCGCGGTGCTGGCCCGGGGCGGCCTGTTCGAGAGAACCGAGCAGCAGTTCCGGCGCCGCGACGGCAGCACCTTCTGGGCGCGGCTGCGCGGCTGCGCCGTCGAACCGGGCAACCGCGGCGCCGGCACCATCTGGATCGTCGAGGACGTGACCGAGGCGCGCCAGGCGACGGGCGAGGTGCAGGCGATCATGACCAACGCCTCGATCGGCATCATGTTCACCCGCAACCGCGTGATCCGGCGCGCCAATCCCGCCTTCTGCCAGATGTTCGGCTACGGCGAGGGCGAGCCGAT
Organism: Massilia timonae CCUG 45783; assembly: GCF_000315425.1. Lineage (GTDB taxonomy): Bacteria > Pseudomonadota > Gammaproteobacteria > Burkholderiales > Burkholderiaceae_D > Telluria > Telluria timonae. The sequence goes on from NZ_JH992924.1 coordinate 1,045,575, forward strand.
CGGGGTGTCCACGCGCGTGATCTACCCGGACGAAGCCGCCTATCGCCAGCTCGGCGCCGAGGCCTATCCGCAGCTGGCCCAGGGCCGGCCGTTCACCACCTCGCGCACCCTGGTGCGCAAGGACGGCACGCCGGCCTGGGTCCAGATGATCGGCTACCAGGTCAACGCGAAAGACCCCGACAAGGGCACGATCTGGATGCTCGAGGACCGCACCCGCGAGCGCAGCGACGAGCAATCGCTGCGCGAGGCGCTGATGGAAAACCGCGCCATCCTCGACAACGCGGTGCTGGGCATCGCCGTGGTCGAGGCGGGGCGCACCCTGCACTGCAACCGCAAGATGGAAGAGCTGTTCGGCGCGCCGCCGGGCGGCATGGACGGCATCGCGGTGCGCGCGCTGTATCCCGACCACGCCAGCTGGAAGGAGGCGCGCGAGCTGTCAGGACGCCAGTTCGCCCAGGGCCAGGCCCACATGGCCGAGCACGAGATGGTGCGGCGCGACGGCAGCCGCTTCTGGGCGCGCCTGTCGGGCCGCCTGTTCGACCTGGCGCAGGCGGGCGGCAGGAGCGTATGGCTGGTGGACGACGTCACCGCCCAGCGCGAGGCGGCCGACGCCATCCTGCGCGCGCGCGACGAACTCGAGGTGCGGGTGGCCGAGCGCACCGCCGAACTGGCCGGCGCCAACGCCCTGCTGCAGGAAGAGATCAACGAGCGGCGCCAGGCCGAGGCGCGCGTGCACCACATGGCCTACCACGACAGCCTGACCGGGCTGCCCAACCGGGCCATGCTGTCCGAGCGGCTCGAGGCGGCGATGCGCGCCGTGGCCGCAGGCGACGCGCCGCACGCGGGCGCGAAGCTCGCCCTGATGTTCATCGACCTCGACCGCTTCAAGAACATCAACGACACCCTTGGCCACATGGTCGGCGACCAGCTGCTGCGCGACGTCGCCCTGCGCCTGGTGACGGCGGTGCGGCCCAGCGACCTGGTGGCGCGTCTCGGCGGCGACGAGTTCGTGGTGCTGATGCCGGGGATCGCCGGCGGCGGCGATGCCGCCGAGGTGGCCGGGCGGATCATCGCCGCGCTGTCGATGGCTTGCCAGATCGACGGCCACTGCCTGCACATCTCGCCCTCGATCGGGATCTGCCTGTATCCGGACGACGGCGTCGACGTCGAGACCCTGATGCGCCACGCCGACGCCGCGATGTACCAGGCCAAGGCGGCCGGCCGCAACAATTACCAGTTCTTCACCGAACGCATGAACCTGGCGGCGGCGCGCCATTTCGAGCTCGAATCGAGCTTGCGCGGCGCGCTGGCGCGCGAGGAGTTCGCGCTGTATTTCCAGCCGATCATGTGCACCGAAACGCGCCGTCCGAGCGCGCTGGAAGTGCTGCTGCGCTGGCGCCGCGGCGGCGCGCTGGTGGGGCCGGACGAGTTCATCCCGATCCTGGAGGAGAGCGGCATGATCATGGAAGTCGGCGAGTGGGTGATCCGCAGCGCCTGCGCCCAGGCCGTGCAATGGCAGCGCGAGGGGCTGGACGTGGTGCCGCTGGCGATCAACCTGTCGGCGCGCCAGTTCATGCACCAGGGCCTGGTCGACTCGATCCGCGCCATCGTCGCCGACACCGGGATCGCGCCGGGCCTGGTGGAATTCGAGATCACCGAGACCGCGCTGATGCAGCACGGCGGCCAGACGCTGGAGATCCTGCGCCAGATCAACGCGATGGGGATGCGCCTGTCGATCGACGATTTCGGCACCGGGTATTCGAGCCTGGCCTACCTGAAGCGCTTCCCGGTACGCAAGATCAAGATCGACCGCGCCTTCGTGCGCGAGCTGGAGGCCAGCACCGAGGACCGCGCCATCGTGGCGGCGGTGATGGCGCTGGCGGGCAGCCTGCAATTGTCGGTGGTGGCCGAAGGGGTGGAGACCGAAGGGCAGTATGCCTTGCTGCGCTCCTTCGGCTGCCAGTATGCGCAGGGCTATCTGTTTGCGCGGCCGTTGCCGGCGGAGCAGGTGGCCAGGTTGCTGGCGGGGTGATTCCAGCGCACGCCGGGCGCGTCGGCGGGGAGCCCGCCAACCCTGCGCGCTACCGGGATAGGCATTTAATCCGTGAGTGTCGCCACCACCGGCGCGTGATCCGACGGCTGCTCCCACTTGCGCGTCTCGCGGTCGATATGGCAGGCAGTGCAGCGCTCGGCCAGCGCCTTCGACAGCAGGATGTGATCGATGCGCAGGCCGCGGTTGCGGCGGAACGCCATCTGGCGGTAGTCCCACCAGCTGTATTGCTTCTCGGGCTGTTCGAACAGGCGGAATGCGTCCGACAGGCCTAGGGCCATCAGTTCCTGCAGCGCGGCGCGCTCGGGCAGCGAGAAGTGGATGCGGCCTTCCCATTCGGCCGGGTCGTGCACGTCGCGCGCTTCGGGCGCGATATTGTAGTCGCCCAGGATCGCGAACTGCTCGTGCGCCGCCATTTCGGCCGCCACCCAGGTGCGCAGCGCGTCCAGCCAGGCCAGCTTGTACGCATATTTGTCGGAACCGACTTCCTGCCCGTTAGGCACGTAAGCGCAAATGAAGCGCACGCCCCGGATCGTGGCCGCCAGCAGGCGCTGCTGGGCGTCTTCATAATGCGGGTTGTTCCTGACCACATCCTCGATCGGGTGCCTGGACAGGATGGCCACGCCGTTATAGGTCTTCTGCCCGGAAAACGCGACCTGGTAGCCGGCGGCGTTCAGTTCGGCCAGGGGGAATTTGTCATCCGTGAGCTTGGTCTCCTGGATGCAGAGCACGTCGACCGGATTGGCCTGAAGCCATTGCAGAAGATGCGAGAGTCGGACTTTCAGGGAGTTAACATTCCAGGTAACTATTTTCATTGTTCTATGTGTGTCATGGTAGAGTGTTGGCTGTAACATACTGTCGTGCGGCCAAGTTGCTTGCCAACGAGCTATTATCACCGAGTTTGCGGTGTTCCATCGGGCGACCGCCCTCTCCAGGGAGAGAGATGCAGGCTGGTCCCTTGGTGAAATCGCAACAGGTGATAATAAAATTGATTAACAGATTGCCAAAGAGTATTGCTCCATTGCCGGGTCGGCGCTATAAACCAGATCAGTGGAGTTGATGTGAACGAACTCGGCAGTGTGAGTTTGTTGCTTTTCGGTAATAATAAAATTGCGTGAGGGCAACTTCCATTGTACCATTAGCGGGTCGTGAAACAGGTTCGGTCGGACCGCACAGTTGTCCAGGGCCATCGACACGCGGTAGTGGTACTATTGTGAAATATTCGGTTTCACGAGTTAATAATCCGAACGCAGATTTGAAAAAGGACAGAAATGCGCAGTGCATTTGAAGCGTGGGCCCAGCGTGAGGGTCATATTGTTCGCCGCCGCGAAGACAAGCCCGAGGAATACCTCGTTTTTGAAACCCAGCGCCGTTGGGTGATCTGGCAGGCAGCGCTGGCGCATGGCGCCAAGGCCGCCGCCGATGCCCCGTCGAAGTTCGCCAAGGATGGCGAGCAGAAGCCGGCGATCGCCCAGGACGAAGCAGCCGTGCGCAATCGCGTGCTGAACGAAGTGCTGGACGCCTTCAGCGAACTGGACGAAACCGCCGGCATGGAAGGCGTGCTCAAGGTCATCCAGGGCCTGAAGAAGAAGCAGAAGGCCGAGACCGAGAAGGCTTGACCTCGTCCGCATGCCGACGCGTTACCGTCATTACAAGGGTGGCATCTACGAGCTGGTGTGCGAAGCAGTGCTCGAAGCCGATCACACACCCGTGGTCGTCTATCGCGGCCAGGATGGTGTCGTGTGGGTACGGCCCCGTGACGCCTTCTTCGAGGAAGTGACGGTCGACGGCAAGATCCTGCCGCGCTTCACCCTGCTCGACGCGCCGCGCGCGTGAGTAGCGGGCAGGGCTTCAGTTACGGCGCACCCCTGCCGTTAACGAGGCATCTGCCTCTCGATGCTCGCCATGCCGTTTCCATTCCGCCCGTTTGCCGTCGCCGCTCTCGCCTTCCTTGCCCTGGGCGGATGCGCGACCATGTCCGATTTCCCCGTGCAGCAGCTCGAGGTGCGCGCCGTGCTCGATTACCGCGAGATCGGCGGGGTCGGTTGCATCCTCAGCAATGACGTCGGCCGCTGGTACATGATCGCGCCCGGGCGCGTGACCGTCACCCGCAGCAGCCAGCCGCTGTCGATCAGCTGCAAGAAGGGTTCGGCGGCCACCACCGCCGAAGTGGTCCAGGCCAGGCTCGACACCGGCAACCTGATGGGCAACCTGGCCATCAGCGCGGGTCTCGGGTATTTCGTCGACCGCCATTCGGGGGCCGGGTATGGTTATCCGGCCATCCTGACCGTCGTGATGCAGCCGTCCGCGCCGCCGCCCGAGGCCGCGGGCGCGCATCCGCTCGAGACGCGGGTATTCTGACCCACCAAGTACAACGGCCCCGCAAGCGGGGCCGTCTTCGTTACACGCCTCAGGTGGCAATTACACTCGGTTCATCAGGAACGTGGTCAGCAGCGGCACCGGACGGCCGGTCGCGCCCTTGTTCGCGCCCGATTTCCAGGCGGTGCCGGCGATGTCCAGGTGGGCCCAGGTGTACTTGCGGGTGAAGTTCTCCAGGAAGCAGGCCGCGGTGATCGAGGCCGCGCCCGGGGTGCCGATATTGGCCAGGTCGGCGAAGTTCGACTTGAGCTGGTCGTTGTAGATCTCGCCCAGCGGGAAGCGCCAGGCGACGTCGCCGGCCTGCTTGCCGGCGTCCAGCAGCTCGGTCGCGAGCGCGTCGTGGGCGGCGTCGTCGCGGGTGAACAGGCCGCTGGTGTGGTGGCCCAGGGCCACGATGCAGGCGCCGGTCAGGGTCGCGATGTCGACCACGGCGGCCGGCTTGAAGCGCTCGGCGTAGGTCAGGGCGTCGCACAGGATCAGGCGGCCTTCGGCATCGGTATTCAGGATCTCGATGGTGGTGCCGTTCATCGCGGTGACGATGTCGCCCGGCTTGCTGGCGCGGCCGGACGGCATGTTCTCGCAGGCGGCGACGATGCCAACCACGTTGAGCTTCAGGCCCATCTCGCCGATGGCGCGGAAGGTGCCCAGCACCGAGCCGGCGCCGCACATATCGTATTTCATCTCGTCCATGCCTGGGCCGGGCTTGAGCGAGATGCCGCCGGTGTCGAAGGTGATGCCCTTGCCGACCAGGACCACCGGCGCGTCCTTCGCCTTGCCGCCGTTGTGCTTGAGGACGATAAACTTCGGCGCTTCGTCGCTGCCCTTGGCCACCGACAGGAAGCTGCCCATCTTGAGCGCTTCGAGCTGCTTGCGTTCCAGGACCTCGATGTCGAAGCCATAGTCGTCGGCCAGCTTGCGCGCGGTGGTGGCGAGGAAGGTCGGGGTGCACACGTTCGGCGACAGGTTGCCCAGTTCCTTCGTCAGGTTCATGCCGTTGGCGATGGCCGCGGCCTGGGTCAGGGCAGCCTTGTCCAGGCCGGCGCTTGGTGCGGCAACGACGATCTTGCGCACGCCGGCAATGGCCGGATCCTTCTTGCTCTTCTGGCCGTCGGTACGGAATTCCGCATCGCTGGCGCCGATCACCAGGGCGCGCAGCGCCCAGTTTGCGTCGCGCTCTTTCACGCTGTCGAGCGGGAATGCGATAATGGCGTCCGCCGCGCCCAGGGTGGAGAACACCTTCAGTGCGGCGGTGACGCCGGTGGCAAAGCTTTTCTCGCTGACGACTTCATCGGCGCCGAGGCCGACCAGCAGCACGCGGCTAGCTGCCACGCCGGCCACGCCGCGCAGCAGCAGGGTCGAACCCGGCTTGCCGCTGATGTCGCCCGACTTGAGCGCCGCGCTGATGTCGCCGTTCACATCGAGTGCTTTTGCCGCAGCCGACAGTTTCTTGTTTTCGTACACCGCAACCGCGATGCAGCCGGATTTCGCAGCGGCCAGGGTGTTTTTTGTGTCGAATGCTTTTATGCTAAAGTCCATTTGGTTCTCCGTTTCGATGTTTGGCGGCGGACTGCCTAATCTGCAATTATAACTACTCTATTGAATGATTTTCCGACGTTCCCTGCAACGTGAACTGGCGAGCGCCGCGGGCGCCACTTTCACGGTGCTGTTTTCCATCCTCGTCACCTGGACCCTGATCGCCATCCTCGGCCGGGCCGCGGGCGGCAAGGTGGCATCCGGCGACGTGCTGGCGCTGATCGTCTTCCGCAGCGCCGAGCTCTTGCCGATCATCCTTATCCTGACGTCCTTTATCGCGGTGGTCGCGACCATCACGCGCAGCTACCGCGATTCCGAGATGGTGGTCTGGTTCGCGTCGGGGCAATCCCTTCTTGGCTGGATCCGTCCGGTGCTCACGCTCGGCCTGCCGATGGTGGCCCTGGTCGGCGCGCTGTCCTTCGTCGTCACGCCGTGGGCCAAGATGAAGAGCGCCGAATTCGTCGAGCGCTTCCAGAAGCGCGAAGACCTGCAGCGGGTGGCGCCGGGCCAGTTCCGCGAATCCAGCTCAAGCGACCGCGTGTTCTTCGTCGAACGCAGCGCCGAGGGCTCGACCGTGGTGCAGAACGTGTTCGTCGGCGGTGTCGACGGCGACAGCCACTCGGTGGTGGTGGCCAAGCAGGGCGTGATCGAATCGGACGGCAAGGGCGGCCAGTTCCTGGTGCTCAGCAACGGGCGCCGCTACGAGGGCGTGCCGGGCCAGGCCGATTTCCAGACCATGGAATTCGAGCGCTACAGCATGCGCGTGGCGACCCAGGCGCCGATGATCGGCGCCGACGTGCCGGTATCGGCGCTGTCCACGCCGGCGCTGCTGGTCGCGCCCAACCGCTTTACCCAGGCCGAGCTGCTGGCCCGCATCGCGGCGCCGATCACCTGCCTCGTCCTGATGCTGCTGGCGATTCCGCTTGGCTTCGTCAATCCGCGCGCGGGGTCGTCGGCCAACCTGATCGTCGCGCTGCTGATCTTCTTCACCTATAACAACCTGGTGCGCCTGTCGGAGGCCAGCGTCAAGCAGGGCAAGCTCGCCTTCGCCATGGGCTGGTGGCCATTGCACCTGACTGCGCTGCTGGTGGTGGTGGGGCTGTTCGCATGGCGCCTGAACGTGAACCACCGTTATCATCCGCTGGTCCTGATCAGCGCCTTCAAGCGCCGCCGTCATCTGAAGAAATCGCCGGTCGCCAAGCGCGAGGAGGCGCGCGCGGAATGAAAATCCTCCAACGCTATTTCGCCGTCAATATTTTCCAGGCGGTGGCCTTCGTGCTGGCCGCCTTCCTGGCCCTGGTCGCCTTCATGGACCTGACCAGCATCCTGCCGTCGGTCGGCAAGAACGACTTCGGCATGCAGCACGCCTTGCTGTACGTGCTGCTGCTGGTGCCGGGCAATGTCTATCAGGTGATGCCGGTGGCCGCCCTGATCGGCACCATCTATACGATGGCGCAATTCGCCTCGAGCTCGGAATTCACCATCATGCGCGCCTCGTCGATGTCGACCCGCCAGGCCGCCATGATGCTGTTCAAGATCGGCGCGGTATTCGTCCTGGTCGCCTTCGTGTTCGGCGAGCTGATCACGCCGCGCACGGCGCCGATCGCCGAGCGCATGCGCCTGACCGCCAAGGGCGGTTCGGTGTCGGCCGAGTTCCGCTCGGGCATGTGGACCAAGGACAGCGTGCACGCGGACGGCGTGCGCGGCAACATCACCGGCTCGCGCTTCTTCAATGTGCGCCGCATCGCGGCCGACGGCCAGCTCGAAGACGTGCGCCTCTACGAGTTCGACAACAATATGCGCATGCGCTCGGTGGTCACGGCGGCGCGCGGCACCTATGGCGGCAACAATACCTGGCGCCTTTCCGACGTCACCGAGACCATGTTCGCCAATAGCCGCGAGCTGCCGGCGCCCGGATCAAAGGTCCCGGCCGGACAGACCATCCAGAGCACCTATGGCCAGGAAACGGCCTCGGTCTCGACCCGCAAGCTCGACAGCTATGTGCTCGTTTCCGAGATCACGCCCAAGATCCTGTCGGTGTCGCGCTCCGACCCCGAACGCATGTCGGCCGCCGAACTGGCCGTGTACACGCGCCACCTGGCCGAGAACCGCCAAGAGACCGAACGATTCAAGGTCGCGTTCTGGAAGAAGGTCATCGATCCGTTCTCGATCTTCGTGCTGATGGCGCTGGCGCTGCCGTTCGCCTACCTGCACACGCGCAGCGGCGGCGTCAGCCTCAAGATCTTCATCGGCATCATGATCGGGGTGAGCTTCCTGCTCATCAATTCACTGTTCTCGCACCTGGGCGTGCTGACCATCCTGCCGGCCTTCCTGACGGCGGTGGCGCCCAGCCTGCTGTTCCTGCTGATGGCGCTCGGGGCGCTATGGTGGGTGGAAAGGCACTGATGACGCATTCGACCCAGCGCGGCCTGGTCCTGTTCGCTCACGGCGCGCGCGCCGCCAGCTGGGCGGCGCCGTTCGAGCGCCTGCGCGACGCCACGCAGGCGCAGGCGCCCGATTGCGCGGTGACGCTGGCCTTCCTGGAACTGATGACGCCGAACCTGCCGGACACGGTGGCGGCGATGGTCGCGCGCGGCATCGCGCACGTCACCGTGGTGCCAGTATTCCTGGGGCAGGGCGGCCACCTGCTGCGCGACCTGCCGGCCCTGTGCGACACCATCCGCGCCGCGCATCCCGGCCTGAACCTGAACGTGGTCGGCGCGATCGGCGAAGACCCGGGTGTGCAACGCGCCATGACCGATTATTGCGTGGCGGCGCTCGGCAATTAATATTTGCCTTGTCGGCTTTATGTTCAAATAATATGTTGGTTTTATGTCATAAGGCCGCATAATATTTAGTGTCACCCTATCAGGAACAGCTTGCCTGGTGCATGATCGCCTGAAGTCTTCTTCAGGATATCCGCATGAGCACCGAACTCGACTACGCACCGGTCGGCATCGTCGACGACCGCGACACGCTGCTGACCACCCTGCACGACGGCGACATCGCCGCCACCTTGCGCGCCATCGACACCGGTCCGCTGACCGGCGGCCGTTGGGTCATCGATGGCCAGGCGCAGCCCGGCCTGTTCCGCATCGCCTACGATCCCGCGCTCGACACGTCGGCGCGGCTGATCGTGGCGAATGCGGCCTTGCTCGAGGAAGGCCGGTCGACCTCGGTGACCGTGCACTACTACGACCACAATCAGCTCGACGCGCGCGGCAATCCCTTGCCCGACCTCGGCCTCGGCATCGCCGAGACGCTGGTGTATGCGGTGGAGGCGGGACGCACGCAAGACCTGGCCAGCTTGGGCGCCGAGTTCGCGGCGGGCGCGAACGGCGCCGCGAGCGATCCGGCCATGACCACGCTGGCCGATGGCCGCCTGGTCGCCGTATGGCAGGCGGGCAGCGCCGGTTTGACGGCCCGGATCGGCGATGTCGTGTCCGGGATCGGCGGCGCCGCGCGCGAGCCGGCGGTGGCGGCGCTCGCGGACGGCGGCTTCGTGCTCGCCTACGGCGTGGATGGCGGCATCGCCTACCGCATCGTGGGCGCCGACGGCGGCATCGGAGAAGCGCACAGGCTTGACACCGGCGCGCATGCGGACGCCGCCATGCCCGACCTGGCGTGTTTGCAGGATGGTTCCTTCACCCTGGCCTGGCGCGAAGGCGGGCAGGTCGCGGTGCGCCAGTTCGAGCCCGATGGCGCGCCGCGCGGCGCCGTCGAGACCTTCGGCGCGCTCGGCACGGCCTACAGTCCCCAGGTCGTGGCGCACGGCGACGGCTACGCCGTGTCCTGGGGCGAGATCGGCGACGGCAACGTCTACCTGGCGCGCGCCGGCGCGGCCCCGGTCGCCGTCAATGGCGACGGCATGGCGGCCAGCGCCGGCACCGGCGCGCCGCTGCCCGGCATGACCGCGCTGGCGGACGGCGGCTTCGTGGTCGCCTGGGACAGCTATGCCAACAACCCCTTCGGCTTCGCCAGCAGCGATATTTTTTTCCAGCGCTACGACGCCGCCGGCCAGCCGGCGGGCGGCATCACCCAGGTCAACACCGACTTCAGCATCGGCGGTCGGTTCGACGCCCAGGTGACGGCGCTCGCCGACGGCAGCTTCGTCGTGGCCTGGCAGGCGGGCGACTTCGATGGCAACGGGATTGTCGGACGCCGCTTCGACGCCCGGGGCGAGGCGCTCGATGCGCGCGAGTTCGCGATCAACGAGCTGCGCCAGGGCGACCAGGCCGGCCCGGCGCTGGGCGCGCTGGCGGACGGCGGCTTCGCCGCGGCCTGGGTCGACGCCCAGGCCGATGGCGCTGGACGGATAGAGACCCGGATCGAGATGCGGGTGCTGGCCGGCGCCGTGCCGGAGGCGCAGGAGCAGCCGCAGGCGCTCAGGCTCGACATCGACGGCGCCGCCGGACAAGCCTACCGGCTGTACGCGGCGGCCTTCGACCGCACGCCCGACCCGGCGGGGCTGGGCTACTGGATCGCCGCGATGGACCGGGGCGTGAGCCTGCAGGCGGTCGCCGCCGGATTCACGGGCAGCCAGGAATTCACCGACCTGTATGGCGCCCACACGAGCGATGCGCAATTCGTCGACCTGCTGTACCAGAACACGCTGCACCGCGCGCCGGATGCGGCGGGACGCCAGTTCTGGGTCGATGCGATGCAGGCGCATCACGCGCCGCGCGAGGAATTGCTGGTGCAGTTCAGCGAGAGCCCGGAAAACCAGGCGCAGGTGATCGGGTCGATCCAGGACGGGATCGCGTTCACGCCGTGGGGCGGATAAGGACCGGCGTCAGGCCTGGTGTTCGCGTTTGGCGAGCGCCTCGCCCATCATCACCAGCACCGGCCCGTGGCCCGGCTCCAGGCCGCGCGCCAGCTCGAGGAGCGTCAGGCGCAGGATGCGCTCGTCGGCGCGGCTGCAGTTTTCCACCACCACCACCGGCAGGTCGGGACGCCGGCCCTCGGCCAGCAGGCGCTCGGCGGTGGCGGCGGCTTCGCGCCCGCCCATGTACTGGACCAGGGTGTCGGTTTCGGGCAATGCAGGATGATCGGGTTCGTCCGGCGCCGTGCTCGAGGTGAAGAAGGCGACGCTGCGCGCCAGGCCGCGCTTGGTCAAAGGCTGCTTGGTCGCTGCAGCCGCGGCGACGGCGGTGGTGATGCCGGGGACGACCTCGACCTCGATGCCTTCAAGCTCCAGCGCGCGCAATTCCTCGTCGGCGCGCCCGAACAGCATCGGATCGCCACCCTTCAAGCGCACCACCAGCTCATGTTTTTTCGCGCACTCGACCAGTTGTTCGTTGATCAGGGTCTGCGCCGTCGAGCGCTGGCCGGAGCGCTTGCCGACCGAGATCTTTTCTGCGCGTGCGCACAACGCCAGCATCTCGGGCGTGACGAGGGCGTCGTACAGCACCACGTCGGCCTCGGCCAGCAGGCGCGCGCCGCGCACCGTGATGAGGTCAGCCGCGCCGGGACCGGCTCCCACGAGATATACCTTGCCCAGCGCCGCCATACAGTCCTCTTGTAACGATTACTCTTCGATGCGGATCATACCCGCTGCGACGGTCTGGTGGGTGACTTCGTCGATCAGGATGAAGGCGCCGGTGGCGCGGATGTCGGCGTAGGCGTCGGCCGCCAGCGGCTGCTGGACCGTCAACTGCACGCGCGCGATGTCGTTCAGCTTCAGGCCTTCGGCCGGATGGCGCTGTTGCGTGTTCACGTCCAGGATGGTGTCCAGGCGCGCCACCTTGGCCGCGGTCTGGCGGGTGCCGTGCTTGATCCAGTACTTGCGGCGCAGGTCGAGCGGCTCGTCGGCCATCCAGCACACGTCGGCCGTCACTTGCTTGAGCAGGGTCGCCGGTTGCTCGCTGCCGGCCAGCATGTCGCCGCGCGAGACGTCCACGTATTCGTTCAGCACCAGGGTCACCGACTGGCCGGCCACGGCCGATTCGAGCGAACCATCGAAGGTGACGATCTCTTTCACCGTCGCGCTCTGGTTCGAGGGTTGCACGGTCAGCTTGTCGCCGACCTTGACCACGCCCGATTCGATGCGGCCCATATAGCCGCGGAAGTCGTTCGCCTCGTGGCCGTTGTGGCGCGCCACCAGCTGCACCGGGAAGCGGAAGGGCGCGGCGTGCGACTGGTCATAGACCGACAGCGACTCGAGCAGCTCGATCAGGGTCGGGCCTTCGTACCAGGCGAGTTTTTCCGAACGATCGACGACGTTGTCGCCGGCCAGCGCCGACAGCGGGATCGCGGTGATGTCCTTCAGGCCCAGCGAAGCGGCGAATTTCTCGTATTCGGCCACGATGCGCTCGTAGACGTTGCGATCGTAGTCGACCAGGTCCATCTTGTTGAGGGCCACCACCACGTGCTCGATCTGCAGCAGCTTGGCGATGGTCGAATGGCGCTTGGTCTGCGTCAGGAGCTGGACGCTGCCGTCGTCGCCCAGCTTCACCTTCGACACGTCGATCAGGATGATGACGGCGTCGGCGGTCGAGGCGCCGGTGACCATATTGCGGGTGTATTGCTCGTGGCCCGGGGTGTCGGCGATGATGAACTTGCGCTTCGGCGTGGCGAAATAACGGTAGGCCACGTCGATCGTGATGCCCTGTTCGCGCTCGGCTTCGAGGCCGTCGGTCAGCAGCGACAGGTCGATGGTGTCGCCCACGGTGCGCTTGTGCTTGGCGCGCGAGACGGCGGCCAGCTGGTCGGCGAAGATGCCCTTGCTGTCGTACAGCAGGCGGCCGATCAGGGTGCTCTTGCCGTCGTCCACCGAGCCGGCGGTGATGAAGCGCAGCAGGGTCGAACCGGCTTGTTGCTTGAGTTGTTCAGTCATGGCGTTCATCAGAAGTATCCTGCTTTCTTGCGTTTTTCCATCGAGGCTTCGGAAGTCTGGTCGTCCATCCGGGTCGCGCCGCGTTCCGTCACTTCGGTGACGGCGGTCTCGGCGATGATGCCGGCCACCGTATCCGCACTTGATGCCACCGGGCAGGTGCAGGAGATGTCGCCGACGGTCCGGAAGCGCACGGTGCGGTTTTCGACGGTTTCGCCTTCGCGCGCCGGGGTGAGCGGGGTCAGCGGCACCAGCAGGCCGTTGCGCGGGATGACGTCGCGCTGGTGGGCGAAATAAATCGACGGCAGCGCCAGCTGTTCGCGGGCGATGTACTGCCACACGTCCAGCTCGGTCCAGTTCGAGATCGGGAACACGCGCATGTTCTCGCCCGGGTGCACGCGGGTGTTATACAGGTCCCACAGCTCGGGACGCTGGGCTTTCGGGTCCCACTGGCCGAACTCGTCGCGGAACGAGAAGATGCGTTCCTTGGCGCGCGCTTTTTCTTCGTCGCGGCGGGCGCCGCCGATGCAGGCGTCGAAGCCGTGCTCGGCGATGGTCTCCAGCAGCGTGACCGCCTGGGCCGCGTTGCGCGAATCCGTCTGCGGATTGCGCAGGCGCACGGTGCCGCGCTTGATCGAGTCTTCGACGCTGCCGACGATCAGGCGTTCGCCCAGTTCAGCCGCACGCGCGTCGCGGAAGGCGATCACTTCGTCGAAGTTGTGGCCGGTGTCGATGTGCACCAGCGGGAAGGGGAATTTGCCCGGGCGGAAAGCCTTCTCGGCCAGGCGCAGCAGGACAACCGAGTCCTTGCCGCCCGAGAACAGCAGGGCAGGGTTGCTGCATTCGGCCGCCACTTCGCGCAGGATGTGGATCGCTTCCGATTCCAGCGCGTCCAGGTGGGCGGCGTTCACGTCGCTCAGTATTACGTTGTCGCTGATAGTTGTCATTGCTGTGCCTGTTCTTTTCTCGGTCGTGGCTCAAGCAGCCACGGATTTGATGCGAATAAGTTTGCCGTCCACCACGTGCAAGCCGCATTCCTTCGATTCCGGGTTTTCCCACCACCAGCGTCCGGCGCGCACGTCCTCGCCCGGCTGGATGGCCCGGGTGCAGGGCTCGCAGCCGATCGACGGATAGCCGCGGTCGTGCAGGGCGTTGTAGGGCACGTCGTTGCTGCGCAGGTAGTCCCAGACGTTCTGCTCGCTCCAGTCGGCCAGCGGATTGAACTTCTGCATGCCGTGCGCAGCATCGTCTTCCTGCACCGCCAGCTCGGCGCGCGTGCTCGACTGGGCGCGGCGCTGGCCGGTGATCCAGGCGCGCTTGCCGGCCAGGGCGCGGCCCAGCGGCTCGACCTTGCGGATGCGGCAGCATTCCTTGCGCATCTCGACGCTGTCGTAGAAGGCGTTCAGGCCGTGGTCCGCGACGTAGCGCTCCACCGCCTCGGGTTGCGGGCGGTACAGGGCGATATCGTAGTCGTACGCTTCCTTGACGCGCTCGACCATCGACAGCGTCTCGGCATGCAGGCGGCCGGTCTCGAGCGAGAAGATCGCGATCGGCAATTTCGCTTTCAGGATCAGGTCGGTCAGCACCATGTCTTCGGCCGCCAGGCTCGATGCGAACACGGCCGGCGTGAAGTCGCGGGCAATACGGGTCAGTATCGCGTGGGTTTCTTCCACGCGATGATGCAGGTCGCTCATGCTGGAAGCTCCTAGATGCCGGCGCCGACGTCGCGGTGCTCCGCCGGGGTGTCGCGCGAGTGTTCCCGTGAAGCCCGGCGGAACAGCGGGATCGGATTGTCGACCGTCGCCTGGTAGGTTTCCGAAAACACCGACAGGCCCTTGAGCGCGTCGTGGATGCTGCGGTCTTGCCGGGTGGCGTAGGCGTCGAAGCCGCAGCGCGCCATCTGGAACAGCTGGTCGCGCAGCACGTCGCCGATCGCGCGCAATTCGCCGGTCCAGCCCAGGCGCTTGCGCAGGTTGTAGGCGATCGAATAGCCGCGGCCATCGGTAAATTTCGGGAAGTCGATGGCGATCACCTGGAAGCGCTGCAGGTCGTCCTTCAGCACGGCCGCGCTTTCGTCAGGCGCCAGCCACACGCCCAGTTCTGCACGCTGTGCAAGCGCTTCACGCTGGGCTTGCCACACGGTCAGCGGCACGATGATCTTGCCGGCCGGGACGTCGACGCTGTCGGCGGTTTGTCCCTCGTCGAGTTTCAGCACGCTCCAGTCGTCATCGACCACTTCGCGACCCTTGATGATCTGTGGGTGTCGGTCAAGCATAGTGGTCCTCTCCAACCAGTTCGCCCGCCGCGATCGGCGTGGCATAGACGTGTTCCTTGAATGGGGCGATCCCCAGGCGTTGCACGGTGTCGACGAAGCGCTCACCCTCGACGCGACAGCGGACATAGACTTCGAGCAGGCGACCGATGACTTCAGGCATCTGCACCGCCGAGAACGACGGGCCGATGATCTTGCCGATGGCGGATTCGTTGCCCTGGGCGCCGCCGATCGACACCTGGTACCACTCGCTGCCGTCCTTGTCGACGCCCAGCACGCCGATATTGCCGACGTGGTGGTGGCCGCAGGCATTGATGCAGCCCGAGATATTCAGTTCGATGTCGCCGATATCGTGCTGGAAGTCCAGGTCGTCGAAGCGTTCGGCGATGGCGGCGGCGATCGGGATCGATTTCGCGTTCGCCAGCGAGCAATAGTCGCCGCCGGGGCAGGCGATGATGTCGGTCAGCAGGCCGATGTTCGGCGTGGCCATGCCTTTCGACTTGGCCAGCTGCCACACTTCGAACAGCTTGCTTTGCTCGACGTCGGCCAGCACCAGGTTCTGCTCGTGGGTCACGCGCACCTGGCCGAAGCTGAAGCGGTCGGCCAGCTCGGCCACGAAGTCCATCTGCTCGGCGGTGGCGTCGCCCGGCGGCACGCCGGTCTTCTTGAGCGACAGCACGACGGCGGCGTAACCCGGCACCTTGTGCGGCTTGACGTTGCGATGGAGCCAGTTGGCGAAAGCGCGGTTATCAGGTTGCGACGCAGCGACGTCGCTATCGGCCAGCTCGCGGTAGGCATGCGGCTGGAACCACTTGGCCACGCGGTCGAATTCTTCCTGGGTGAGCGTCTCGGGGCCATCCTTGAGGTCGGCCCATTCTTGTTCGACCTGGCGCGTGAATTCCTCGACGCCGAGGGCCTTGAGCAGGATCTTGATGCGGGCCTTGTACTTGTTGTCGCGGCGGCCGTGGGTGTTATACACGCGCATCACGGCTTCGGTATAGGTCAGCAGGTGCTGCCACGGCAGGAATTCGCGGATCACGCTGCCCAGGATCGGGGTGCGGCCCATGCCGCCGCCGGCCATGAACTTGAAGCCGACTTCGCCGGATTCGCTGCGCACGACGGTCAGGCCGATGTCGTGCACGGCGATCGCGGCGCGGTCTTCCAGGGCGCCATTGATGGCGACCTTGAACTTGCGCGGCAAGGCCAGGAATTCGGGGTGGAAGGTGCTCCACTGGCGCAGGATCTCGGCGAACGGACGCGGATCGATGATCTCGTCGGCCGCCACACCGGCGTACTCGTCAGTGGTAATGTTGCGGATGCAATTGCCCGAGGTTTGGATCGCGTGCATTTCGACCGAGGCCAGGTCGGTCAGGATGTCCGGCGTCTGCTCCAGCTCGATCCAGTTGTACTGGATGTTCTGGCGGGTGGTGAAGTGGCCATAGCCGCGGTCGTACTTGCGGGCGATATGGGCGAACATGCGCACCTGGTCCGACGACAGCAGACCGTACGGCACGGCCACGCGCAGCATGTAGGCGTGGCGCTGCATGTACAGGCCATTCTGCAGGCGCAGGGGCAGGAATTCTTCTTCCAGCAGCTCGCCGGAGAGGCGCCGGGCGACCTGGTCGCGATACTGTGCGATGCGCTCGCGCACGATGAGGTGGTCGTAATGGTCGTAGCGGTACATTAGCGGGGTCCGTATGGAGAGGCGGATGGTGTTCGCCCATTAAATAATGTCCCGATGATACGGAGCTAAGCTTATATTCCAAACTACGGATAATTTATTTGCTTATATACGTAACCCGAATAAGCATCTTAGAATGTCGTTCGCAGCAGCTTGATGTCCTTTACACAACAATAATTATCAAATGAATCTCCACCAACTGCGCTTCGTGCGCGAGGCCGTACGCCAGAACTACAATCTGACCGATGCCGCCAAGGCATTGTTCACCTCCCAGCCCGGAGTCTCGAAAGCCATCATCGAGCTGGAAGAAGAGCTGGGCGTCGACATCTTCACCCGTCACGGCAAGCGCATCCGCGGCCTGACCGAGCCGGGGCGGCTGGTGCTGCAATCGGTCGAGCTGATCATGCAGGAGATCGACAGCCTGAAACGCATCGGCAAGGAGTACGCCGCCCACGACAGCGGCAGCTTCACCATCGCCACCACCCATACCCAGGCGCGCTACATGCTGCCGAAGGTGGTGCAGGGCTTCATGCAGAAGTATCCGAAGGTGCGCCTGTCGCTGCTGCAGGGCAATCCGAAGCAGATCGCCGACATGGTCAAGAACGACCAGGCCGACCTGGCCATCGCCACCGAATCGATCACCGCCGTCGAAGGCCTGATCACCTTGCCTGCTTACCAGTGGGAGCACGTGGTGGTGGCGCCGCCGGACCATCCGCTGTTCAAGTCGCGCGCCATTTCGCTCGAAGAAATCGCCAGCTACCCCGTGATCACGTATGATGCCGCCTTCGCCGGCCGCAGCAAGATCGACCACGCCTTCGGCTTGCGCAACCTGAAGCCGGATGTGCTGCTGGAAGCGATCGACGCCGACGTGATCAAGACCTATGTCGAGCTGGGCATGGGCGTCGGCATCATCGCCGGCATGGCCTTCGACCCCGAGCGCGACCGCAACCTGCGCGCGCTGCCGGTCGGCCACCTGTTCGGCATGAACACCTCGCGCGTGGCGATCAAGCAGGGCGCCTACCTGCGCAGCTATATCTATACCTTCATCGAGCTCTTGACGCCGACGCTCAACCGCAAGATGGTCGAGTCGGCGATGCGCGGTGGGGAAAACTACGAACTGTGATGGAATGACGATGGACAATAATTGTGCCGTAAACCCGGTGATTGCCTACTACGACGGCATTGCCGCCCACTACGACAACGCTAGCGCCGACTATTCGGAAGAGCAGCTGGAAGACCTGGACGAGGCGCGCGAGCAGCTCGCCACCCTGCTGGCCGGCCACCGCATCCTGGAGCTCGGTTGCGGCACCGGCGCCTGGACCGAGGTGCTGGCCGAGAGCGCGGATTTCGTCCTGGCGACCGACGCCAGCGCAGCCATGCTCGACCTGGCGCGCATGCACGGTGAAGACCTGGACAATGTCGACTACCGCCTGGTCGACGCGCTGGCGCTGCCGGATGATCTCGGCAGCGGCGACGACAAGTTCACGGCCGTGTTCATGGCCGGCCTGTGGTCGCGCCTGACGCGCGACCAGCAGGAAGCGCTGCTGCTGTCGCTCAAGAAGCGCCTGGGCAAGGACGTGCTGCTGGTGGTTTTCGACGACGCCTATGTCGAAACCGAGAGCGCCACCATCGCCCGCACCGACCTGCAGGGCAATACGCACGAATTCCAGCTCGACGCCGACGGCAACCGTCACGAGCTGGTCAAGAACTACCCGACCGACAGCTATCTGCGCAAGCGCCTGGACAAGGTCGGCCGCGAGATCAAGATCGCGCGCTGGGAGTTCTATTGGGTGCTGACCTGCCGGTTGAAGTGATGGATCAGGAAGCACCGCAGGACCTGCACATCTGGGTCGACGCCGACGCCTGTCCGGGCGTCGTCAAGGACATCCTGTTCCGGGTGGCCGAGCGCCTGCAGCTGAACGTCACGCTGGTGGCGAACCAGCTGATCCGGGTGCCGGGCTCGCGCTTCATCCGCGCGCTGCAGGTGCCGGCCGGGCCCGACGTGGCCGATGCCGAGATCGTCGCGCGGGTGAGCGCCGGCGACATCGTCGTGACCGGCGACATTCCGCTGGCGGCGCTGGTGCTGGACAAGGGCGGCCTGCCACTCAATCCGCGCGGCGAGTGGTACACCAAGGACACGATCGCCCAGCAATTGACGATGCGCGCCTTCATGGAAGAGTTGCGCGGGAGCGGCGTCGACACCGGCGGGCCGGCCGCCTTCAGCCAGGCCGACCGCCAGAACTTTGCGAATGCACTCGACCGCCAGCTGGCGCGGTCCAGGTCGCGCGCGCCGGATCGCCGGACCGGCGCCTAGCGTCGAACGGCAACATATATTGACCCGCGCACGATGCTGTTATTCTGTTGATAACAATGTTGTACTTGTTATAATTAGGCAAGGGTGCACGCTCCATTCCGGAGTGGGGCAGGATGCGCGATGGTCGGGCCGCCACGCGTAACAGTTCACGCCCATGTCAACCGGACGCAAGCGTGAACGTTGAGAGCTTGCCATGCACGCCAACGTCACACGCACTCGCCGCATCGAACCACTGTCAGCATTCCCGAAGGGGACCGCATGACGCGCACCCGCTACGGACTGCGTTCGCCCGACAGCCCCGATGGCCGCAGCGGCGCCAGCCTGCTGATCGAGCGCATGTACGCCTGGCGCGGCTACCAGGCGGCAAGGCTCGACGCCGATGACCCGTACCGCATCACCCTGACCGCGTCCGACCGGGACGAGGTGGTGGGCACCCTGACCATCGGGATCGATGCCGGCCACGGGCTGATGGCCGACCATATGTACAAGCAGGAACTGGATGGTTTCCGGCGCGACGGCGCGCGCCTGGCCGAGGTCACCAAGCTGGCGTTCGACCATTCGGTCCAGTCCAAGCATGCGCTGGCCAGCGTGTTCCACCTGGCCTTCATCTACGCCCGCGAGATGCACGGCTGCACCGACGCCGTCATCGAAGTCAATCCGCGCCATCGCCGCTTCTACCAGCGCATGCTCGGTTTTCGCCAGGTGGGGGACCTCAGGACGAACCCACGCGTCAACGCGCCTTCCTACCTGCTGCACGTCAGCCTGGCCTATGTGGCAGAGCAGGTCGAGGCGGTGGGCGGCGCGTTCAAGCGCGGCATCGACACCGGCGAGCGTTCCTTCTATCCCTATTTCTTCTCGCCCGAAGAGGAGCGGGGCATCGCGGCGCGGCTGCTGCGGACCGAGGCCGTCGACACCGGTCCGAGCCAGGACGTGGCCAGCCGGTGGGCTCAGGAAAAGAGCCTGGGATCGTAGTGCCAGCGCTTGAGCGTGGTGGCGCCGATTGCGGCGGCGCCGTCATGGCGGGGATTGATCAGGACATTGTATTCGTCGGGCACGATCACGGACGGGACCAGCAGCAGGGCCGTTTCGCGCCCCATGACCCAAGCGTCGCCGACGGTCCTGGAGGTGAGCCCGGCCGGAATCGCATCCCATCCCGCAGGCGGTGGATCGAGCACCCTGCGCGCAGCCCATAGCGCAGCGGGAATGTCGATCCTGACCAGGTAGCGGTTGTACGGCAGGCCTTCGCCGCTGAAATAGTGCACCGTTTCGAGCGTGGCGAGGGCGATGCTGCTGGCGCAATAGACGACGGGTGTACCCTTGCTGTTCCATCGTCCTCCCGTCGTCCTGGCGCCGATGCCTTGCATATCGTGGGCGTTGTAGTCAGGCGTTTCGCTGGCGATCCGCCAGGCCGTGACGGTCACGCGTAGACCCCGCTTTGCGTCCGCGCGAGCAGTTCGGCCACCAGGCGCTGGCCCTCGATGGTGTCCATATAGCTGGCCGGCGTCGCGCCAGCCAGCGCCGGAACCGGACTGGCGAGCCAGCCGGCCACCCAGCGCGCCGCATCGAAGCCATCCGGATCGCCCGATTGCTGCACCATGGTCTGCACCATGCCGATCAACATGCCCACCCCGAGCACGCGCTCCGACTCGTCCCTGGACAGGGGCGTGGCGTTTCTTTCCTTGCGATTGATCGTGGCCCGTGACAGGCCGAGGCTCGCGAGCAGGTTTTCCTTGCTGATGCCCATCTGCATGGAGAGCTCGCCGATGCTGGAGGCGGGAACACCTTCGCGGATGAGCGCGATCCTGGCCTGCGGGTCGACGTGGTAGAGCTGGCTTGCCTCGGCGACGAAGTGAGTGGATTCGCCAGTCGCGGCAGCGGCGAAATGGGGAGCATCGGCCCGGCCGGATGTCGCGCCGCCGGGGCTGGGCTTCCCGCCGCGCGCTGCGCTTGCTTTTGTCTTTGGTGACCTGGACATGATCGTCTCCTTTGATCCTTCACTCTAGTTCAGATGAGGCAAACGATCGTTGGAATGTGGTCGACCATTGATCGGTCACAAACGATGACCAAGGCGGCTGCAGAGATAGTTGAGGGCGCCATGAAAAACGCCGGCATGGCCGGCGTCAGGCGTCCCGCGGACGCGGGAACAAAGTGGAGACCTCGCACGCCGCCCGCAGGCGACGTGCGTGGCCCTGCGTATCAGAACGAGTGACGCAGGCCGACGGTGAACACCGACGGATCGGCGCCCAGCGCGGTGGCTGGCGGGGTCACGTTGTTCGACGAGGCGTTGATGCCGAACACGCCGCGGCTGTTGTTGCGCAGCTGGGCGTAGGTGGTATAAATGTTGGTGCGCTTCGACAGCGAGTAGGTGTACGACACCGACACGGTGTTGCCCTTGGCGTCGGTGTTGTCCAGCTTCTGTTGCTGGAAGTTCAGGAAGAACTTGTTCGCGCCGACGGCGTACGAAGCGCCGATGTTGGCGTTGGTGTATTCAGGGTTGACAGCGTTGCCGGCGCCTTCCAGCTCGGCCTTCATCCAGTTGCCCTTGATTTCGAACGCGCCGAAGTTGTAGCCGGCGCCGAACGCCATTTCCTTGTCGTCGCCTTCGGTCAGGCGCTCGATGGTGTGGTAGCCGGCGCCCAGGTACAGGCCGCCGTTCTTGTATTCCAGCGATGCGCCCAGCAGGTCGCCCGATGGGTCGACGGTCGTTTCGCCGGTCGAGTAGGCGGCGTTGACGACGAAGCCCGACAGCGAGTTCGATTTGTAGTTGACCGAGTTCGCCAGGCGGCGGGTCAGGCGGCTGGTGCCGAAGGCCGACAGGTTCGAGCCGTACAGGCCCTGGCCGTTGATGTCCGATGCGGCGGCGACGGCGGCGATCGGCGAGTATTCGCGACCGACGGTCAGGGTGCCGAACTCGCCTTGCAGGCCGACCACGGCGCGGCGGCCGAAGGTCTGCGAGTCGGTGGCGCCGGTGTCGAGCGACACGCCGGCTTCGATGTTGAACAGGGCTTTCAGGCCATTGCCGAGATCTTCGGTACCGCGGAAGCCCAGGCGGCTGCTCGACTGGTTGCCCGAGCTGACGGTGGTACGGCGGTCTTGGCCCGGCGCATCGGTGTCTTCCAGGGCGATGGCCGCGTCCATCACGCCGTAGATCTGGACGTTGGTCTGGGCTTGGGCGAACAGTGGCAGGGACGACAGCACAGCGGCGGCCAGGAACTTATACTTCATGAAGATCTCCAGTTTGGTTTCGACAAGATGTTGAGTTATTAATCAACTCAGATCGACAGCGATCTTATCGAGCCAATATGTCGAGTTCATGACATCCTGACTATGTTGTTTTTACGCAATAACCGAATAATATTCTTTACTTTCGGCATCCGTAGAACATGTCAGACGACGTGTCCGCTCAGCGGCAGCACGATGTCGATGCGGGTGCCGGGCGGTTCGTCGCCGGCGATGGTGATGTCGCCGTGCATGGCCCAGACCCGCTCGCGCATGCCGACCAGGCCCAGCGACTGGGCCTTTTCCATGTCCTCGGCGCGGATGCCGCGGCCGTCGTCCTGGATCGTCACCAGCAGCTCGCCATTGGTGCGATACAGATTGAGCAGCACGTTCTGCGCCCCCGCATGGCGCGCGATATTGGTCAGCGCTTCTTGCACGATGCGAAACACGGCCGTACTGGCGGCGTCGTCCAGGCGCAGCTCGGCCTCGTCGGCCAGCAGCGTACAGGCGATGCCGTGGCGTTCGACGAACTCGTCGCGCAGGCCCTGCAGCGCGAAATACAGGCCGCCTTCGTCGAGCGCGCGCGGGCGCAGGTTGGTGGCGATGCGGCGCAGCGAGGTGATGGCGGTGAGCAGGTTGTTTTCCATGCCGGCGATCAGGCGCACGCTGGCGTCGGGCAGGTGGTCGACCCGCGTCAGCAGGGTCAGGTCCATGCGCAGCGAGGCCAGCAACTGGCCCAGGTCGTCGTGCAGTTCGCGCGCGATGTGGGTGCGTTCTTCTTCGCGGATGCTCTGCAGGGCCGATGAAAGCTGGCGCAGCTGGTCGTGCGAGCGCGCCAGCTTTTGCTGCACCAGGTGGCGCTCTGACACGTCGCGCAGGATCACCGTGAACACGAGGCGGCCTTCGTGCTCGATGCTCGAGATCGAGCCCTCGACGGGAAACAGCTGGCCGCCGGCGCGGATGCCGGTGACGGCGTAGTCGGTGGCGCGCCGGCCGGCACGGCCGCTGCCGGCCGGGAAATAGTCGAATGGGGTATGCGCCTCCGGCGTGGGCTGCTGGATGAAACGCGACAGCCGGGCGCCCTGCATCGCGCTCACGCTCGAATTGAACATCTGCGCCGCGGCCGGGTTGGCCAGCAGGATGGTGGTGTCCTCGTCGACCGACAGGATGGCGTCGCTGGCGCTGTGGACGATGCGGCGGCCGTCGAAGCTGCGCGCGCCGCGCTGCGGACTGCGGGCCCGGCGCAGGGCGGCCGCCATATTGCCGGCGCAATAGCCGCCCAGGAAGCCGGCCACCAGCACGGCCGGACCGGTGCGGCGACTGCGTGTCCTGCGCTGAGGTCTCATGCGGGAAAGATAGTTAGAGAAGACGGCCGCGGACGCGGGCCGGGATCTCTACATTACGCGCAAGAGCGGGGCGGGGCGTTGAGGGCAGACAAGGCGCCGGCGCGCCTCGGCGATCACATCTGCTTGAACAGGTGCAGGAAGCTGCGGCTGACCTCGAGCTTTTCCGGGCGGCCCTTGACCAGCACGAGGTGACGGCCGCGGATGTCGCGCGTCACGCCCTCGATCGCGTTCACGTTGACGAGCGTTGCGCGGTGGATCTGCCAGAACAGCGAAGGGTCGAGCTCTTCGGCCAGGTCGCGCACCGGCTTGCGGATCAGCGCCTCGAAGCTGCTCGTCTGCACGGCCGTGTATTTCTCGTCCGAACGGAAGAACAGGATGTCCTCGACCGGGATCATGCGCAAGTCCTGGCCGATGCTGGCCTGGATCCATTGCAGGTGCTTTTGCTTCGGCGCGGCGATCTTCTCGGCCAGCTGGCTCAGCATGGCCGACACGCTGTCGTTGACGCTGCCTGCGGCCTGCGGTTTTTCCAGGCGTTCCTTGAGGCGGTCGACCGTGATCTTCAGGCGATCCGGCTCGGTCGGCTTGAGCACGTAGTCGATCGCGCCGCGCTCGAAGGCTTCCACCGCGTACTGGTCGTAGGCGGTGACGAACACGATCTGGCTGGCGTCGCCGATCTCGCGCGCCGCTTCCATGCCGGTCTTGCCCGGCATGCGGATGTCGAGGAAGGTCAGGTCGGGCCTCAGTTCGCCGACCAGCTGCACGGCTTCTTCGCCATTCTTCGCTTCGCCGACGATCTGCAGTTCGGGCCAGGCTTCCTGCAGGCGCATGCGCAGCTGGTCGCGCATCAGTCTTTCGTCATCGGCAATAATCGCGGTAGGCATGGTGGGTCTCTTCTCAGGTTTATTATGCAATGATTATTCAATGAAGCCGGGCGTCAGGCAAGCCGGGTGGCCGACTGGCGGTTTCAAGCTTGTTTCGACAACTGATAAGGAACTTCGATCGTCGCGATCACGCCGCTCGGGCTGTTGGCGCCGATGTGCAGGCGGGCGCTGTCGCCGTGCAGCAGCTTGAGACGGTCGCGGATCGTCTGCAGGCCCAGGCCGGTGCCGTCGCTCGGCACCACGCCGAAACCCACGCCGTCGTCGGTCACGGTCACGCGCAGCTTGCTGTCGGCCACCTCGGCCACGATCCGGAGGGTGCCGCCTTCGGGCTTGCATTCCAGGCCGTGCTTGATCGCGTTCTCGACCATCGATTGCAGCATCATCGGCGGGAAGGCCGCGCTGCGCAGGCCGTCCGGGATCTGCAGGTCGACCGTCAGGCGTTCTTCCATCCGCATCTTGAGCAGGGCCAGGTAGGCGCTGACCATGTCGACCTCGCGTCCGAGGCCGGTGAGCACGGCGTTGTCGCGCATCTGCGGCAGCACCGCGCGCAGGTACTGGATCAGGCTGCGCTGCATGGCCGAGGCGCGCGGCGGGTCGACCCGGATCAGGTGCTCGACCGAGGCCAGCGTGTTGAACAGGAAGTGCGGTTCGACCTGGGCCTGCATCATCTGCATCTTCGTTTCCGACAGCTGGCGCTGCATGGCTTCGCGCTCGGCGGCGGCGTTGGCGACCTGGGCCACGGCATCGGCGCGCTTCTTGCCGCCGACCAGGGCCTTGGTGCCGAACAGGGCGAGCAGGAGCAGCAGCACGAAATTCATGAACCAGGTCGAGGCCTGCTTGTGGTAGCGCGACACCTTCTGCTCGGCGGCGTCCTCGACCGCCGCTTCGATGGCGTTCGAGAGTTCTTCGCCGATCTGCGGCGGCAGCTCGATGTGGACCGAATCGTCGCCAGGGTGGATATTGACGCCGCCGGCGCCGATGGCGGGCGGCTTGGGCGGCAGCGGCGGACGCGGCGCCTCGGGCGCATCCGGGTCCGCCGGGTCCGCCGGCGCCGCCGGCTCGGCAGGGTCCGCCGGCTCGGCCGCGCCGCTGCGCGCACGGGTGCGCGGATTGAAGCGGATGCCGCTTTCGTCGATCAGGATGCTGGCTTCGCTGCGCCGCCCCGCCTCGCGCTCGGCGCGCGCGATCTCTTCCTGGGCCGGGCCGTTGAACAGTTCTTCCTGCAGGATGCCGGCGGCGGTCAGGGTCAGGCAGGCGAACAGGAGGAATTTCCACCACGAGAGCTGGGTAACCCAGGTCGCCACCGCGTCGAAGGCCCGGTAGAGCCACGACAGGATGCCCGTCAAATACTGTTGTGTCGAACTGCGTGCTTGCATGGTCGTCAATCTTGTCTGCCCATCGCCGGGGTGGCCGACGATGGAGCGTTGGAATGATGCAACTTTAACGCGCCGGGCGCGTCAGGGCCAGCCCCCTGCGACAGCCTGCAGGATTCGGGGAATGGACGGTGCGCATGCGCGGCAAATGATCGAACTCAACAGCTATTAATTAGAAACATTGCAAGGTAAGATGTTCCTCTCCGATGGCCGGGCCTTTTGGCCACGTTCTGGGACCAATCACAACCGACGATGAAAGGGTGTGCTAGATGTCCGCTATTCCCCACAAATTCCGCCTCGTGACCCGCAGCGACTTCGACGGTCTCGTGTGCGCCGTGCTGCTCAGGCATCTCGACCTGATCGACGACATCCTGTTCGTCCATCCCAAGGACATGCAGGACGGCAAAATCGTGATCACCGCCCACGACATCACGACCAACCTGCCTTACGTCGCCGGCGCCCACCTGGTGTTCGACCATCACCTGTCGGAAACCATCCGCAATACCGGCCGCCGCGAGAATCACATCATCCACCCCGACGCGCCGTCGGCGGCGCGCGTGGTGTATGACCACTATGGCGGCGCGCGCACCTTCCCGGCCGCCTGGAACACCATGATGGCGGCGGTCGACAAGGGCGACTCGGCGCGCTTCACGCGCGAGGAGGTGCTCGATCCGCAAGGCTGGGACCTGCTGAACTTCCTGATGGATGCGCGCACCGGCCTCGGACGCTTCCACGATTTCCGCATCTCCAACTACCAGCTCATGATGGACCTGATCGGCCACTGCGCCACCCAGGACATCGAACAATTGATGGCGCTGCCGGACGTCGTCGAACGCAGCACCCTGTACCGCGAGCACAGCGCGCGCTGCAAGGAACAGATCCGGCGCTGCGCCAGGGTCGAAGGCAACCTGGTGGTGCTCGACCTGCGGGGCGAATCCGTGATCTACGCCGGCAACCGCTTCATCATCTATGCGCTGTTCCCCGAGACGAACATCTCGATCCACGTGCTGTGGGGCGTGAAGCAGCAGAACACGGTGTTCGCCACCGGCAAGTCGATCCTCAACCGCACCTCGAACACGAATATCGGCGCGCTGATGCTGGAATACGGCGGGGGCGGGCACGAGAACGCCGGCACCTGCCAGGTGGACAATGAATTGGCCGAAGAGGTGCTGGGGGCGCTCATCAAGCGCATCACCAGCGAAGGCTGACGCCGCCGCGCGAAGTCACCGCTGCGCCAGCATCCGGCACGCGGCCTCGGCGGATAAGGGCTCGCTGAACCACTGGCCCTGCATCTGGTCGCAGCCATGGCTGCGCAGGAACTCCACCTGCGCCTCGGTCTCGACCGCTTCGCCGACCACCGTGATGTCGAGGTTGCGGCCGATGTCGATCAGGGCCTTGGCCAGCGAGCCGCCTCGGCCGTGGTCGGCGATATTGTGCACCGCCGCCTTCGACAGCTTGACCTGGCGCACCGACAGCTGCTGCAGGAAGTTCAGGTCGGAGATGCCGCGCCCGAACTGGTCGATCGACAGCATGGCGCCGACGTCGCGCAGCTGGGCCGCCAGGTCGCGTCCCAGTCCCGGATTCCGGATCAGGTCGGCCTCGGGGATCTCGATCTCGAGGGCGCCGGGCGGCAGGCCGTAGCGCGACATGCGTTCGGCGATGCCGGCGATGAAGGTGGGCCGGCTGTATTCGCGGTGCGAGACATTGACCGCCACCGGCAGCGCGGTATAGCCGGCATGGCGCAGCTCGCGCGCGAAGGCGCAGGCCCGGTCCAGCACCCGGTTGCCGATCTCGACGATCAGTCCGCTTTCCTCGGCCTCGGCCAGGAAGGCCGCCGGCAGCATCACCCCGTGTTCGGGATGGCGCCAGCGCAGCAGCGCCTCGAAGCCGCGCACCTTGCCGCTGCGCGCGTCCATGCGCGGCTGGAACAGCAGGAACAGTTCGTCGTCGTCGAGCGCGCTCTTCATATTGCCGGCCAGGATCGCGCGCGCCTCGCTGGCCGAGCGCATTTCGGTGGAATAGAAATGCACGCCGCCGCCATTGTTCTTGGCCCGGTACATGGCCATGTCGGCCGCGCGCACCAGGTCGGCCGAGGTGCGCCCGTCGTGCGGGAAGGCCGCCACGCCCAGGCTGGCGCCGACCGGGATTTCGCTGCCGCCGAAGGCCACCGGCATGGTCAGCGCACGGCGCACGCGCTCGACCATGCGCAGGGTGTAGCGCAGGCTGGGCTGGTCGACCAGCACCATCACGAACTCGTCGCCCGACAGGCGCGCCACCGTGTCGCTGTCACGCACGGTGGCCTGCAGGCGCCGCGCCACCACCTTCAGCACCGCGTCGCCGGCGTCGTGGCCGAAGGTGTCGTTGATGGTTTTAAAGTTGTCGAGGTCAATCAGCACGGCCGCCACCAGCGTCTGGTGGCGCTGGGCCAGGTGCACCGCGTGATCGAGCCGGTCCCATAGCAGCGTGCGGTTGGCCAGGCCCGTCAGGCTGTCGTGGTTGACCTCGTGCTCGAGGCGGTCGGCGCGCTGCTTGCTGGCGGTGACGTCGACCAGGATGCCGACGAAGTGGGTCACCTGGCCATTGTCGTCGTGCACCGGCGTGATGTTCAGGTCGTTCCAGAACAGTTCGCCGTTCTTGCGCAGGTTGCGCAGCACCACGTGGACCGAGCGCTGCTCGTGCAGCGCCTGGCGCATCCGGTTGCGCTCGTCCCCATCCAGCCCGGGCGCGGCCATGAAGCGCGGATCGCGGCCGATGATCTCGTCGGCCGCGTAGCCGGTGATGCGTTCGAAGGCCGGGTTGACGTATTCGGTCGGATGGTCGGGGCCGCCGTTATGCGCGATGATCACGCCGTTGCTCGCCGCGCCCAGGGCCCGCTTGTACAGGTGCAGCTGGCGCTCGCGCGCGCGGCGCTTGGAGATGTCGATGCCCATGCCGAACAGGTACTGACCGCCGTTGCAGTCGATGCGGGCGCCGCGCAGCAGCACGGGAGTTTCGCGTCCGCTGCGCGAGACGTAATCGACTTCCATCTCGAGTTCGACATTGTCGTCGAACATGCGGTGGACCTTGTCGATGAATTCGCCCCGGTCGCGCGGGTCGAGCATATCGAAAGCATTGGCCGTCGCCAATTCTTCCGGCATCATTTCACAGACGCGTTCGAGGTTGTGGTTCCACATCAGGATGCGGCCTTCGCGGTCCAGGATGTAGAAGGTCCCCGGCAACAGATCGACCACGTCCTTCAGCGCGGTGGCGCCGAGGCGCTCGGCATCGGACAGGGCAGGGGTTGCCGGAATCACGGTGACGCTGTAGCCGCGCGCCGCGCCGCTTGCATCGAGCTGGGCCGCGAGCGTGACGCTGGCCGCGCGCCCCGCCGGCAACGCGAGCCGGGCGGCGCCGGCCTCGAGCAGCTCGGGCCAGGGCGGCGCGCCCAGCAACTGCGCGGCGTCCCGGCCGAGGGCATCCGCCGCCGCCAGGCCGAACAGTGCGGCGCATTGGGGGTTCCAGGTGATGATCGTACCTGCGTCGTCGGCCAGGAAACTGGCCTGCTCGGAGGGGTCGAACGCTGACATGTCGGGCCGCCTTTCTCGCAACGGAGCGCGTGCCGCTGCGGCCCGCGCTTGCGTGAAGCCAGCTTACACCTGTTCCGAATTCACTTGGCAAGCGTTACGTGCCGTGCGCAACAGGGGCGGGCGCCAGGCGCCATGGATGCGTGTACACCACGTGGCGGTCGCCGCGCACGAAGCCGGCCAGAGTCAGTCCGGCGCGGTCCGCCAGCCGCACCGCCATCGCGGTCGGGGCCGAGATGGCGGCCAGCAAGCCAATGCCGGCGCGCGTCGCTTTCTGCACCATCTCGAAGCTGGCGCGGCTGGTGACGAGCGCAAAGCCGGCGCCGGCATCGATGTCCGCGCGCGCCAGCGCGCCGACCAGCTTATCCAATGCGTTGTGGCGGCCCACGTCTTCGCGCACCAGCAGCAGGCGGCCGTCGCGGTCGGCCCAGCCGGCCGCATGCATGGCGCCGGTGGCCTGGTGCAGGCGCTGCTGGCCGGACATGGCGGCCATGGCGCGCTGCAGCACTTGCGGCGCGAACGGGCCGGTCGTCTGGCAGATGGCGCCGTCGCGCGGGTCGTGCGGCGCCATCTCGCGCTCGAACCAGGCCAGGCTGTCGATGCCGCACAGGCCGCAGCCGGTCTTGCCCAGGCGTGCGCGCCGCGTTGCCTTCAGGCGCGCCATGGCGCCGGGCGCGATGTCGATGGCCAGCGCGATGCCGTACGGGCCGGCCTCGACCTCGACTTCACGCACGTCGCGCGCCGCGCGGACGATGCGTTCGGACAGCGAGAAGCCGACGGCGAAGTCTTCCAGGTCTTGCGGCGACGCCAGCATCACGGCGTGGCTGATGCCGTTGTAGACCAGCGCCACCGGCACTTCCTCGGCCAGCAGTTCGCTGCCGTCGTCGAGCACGCCGTCGCGCCAGCTTGCCGCCGGCACACGGCTGGCCAGCGCGAATGCCGTGTCGCCAGCCTCGGCGAAAGAAGCGCGCGCGTTCATGGGGCCGCCACGGCGGCGGCGCGCTCGAGCAGCACGTCGATCGACTTGGCCGCCGGCACCTTGCTTTCCTTCGCGTGGTGCCACAGCGGAATCAGGGGATTGCACTCCGGGTAGTAGCCGGCGATGCAGCCGGGCGGCACGTCGTAGGGCACGATCTGCAGGCCGTCGACGCGGCGCTCGACGCCGTCGTCGCTGTTCGTGCGCAGCGCCACCACGTCGCCTTGTCGCAAGCCATGGCGCGCCATGTCGGCCTCGCTCATGAACAGCACCATGCGGCTGCCGTGCACGCCGCGGAAGCGGTCGTCATTGCTGTAGATCGTGGTGTTGAACTGGCCATCGCTGCGGATCGTGAACAGGCGCAGCACACCCGCGCCGCCATCCATGTCGGGGTTGCCCGGTAGTTCGTCCGGCGTCGTGAACTCGGCCTTGCCGCTCGGGGTCTTCCAGATCCGTTCGGCGGCGGCGAGCGGCTTGCGGAAACCGCCCGGCGTCCACATCCGTTCGTTGAAGTCGTGGAAGATCTCGGGGAAGGTGACGCCCATGGCGTCGCGCACCTTGCCGTAGTCGGCCACCCAGGCATCCCAGTCGACGCGCGGGTTCGGATCGAGCGTGGCCTTGGCGATGCCGGCCACGATGGCGGGCTCGGACAGCAGGGTCGCCGCGACCGGCTCGGCCATGCCGCGCGAACCGTGCATGCACGAGGTGCTGTCCTCGACCGTCACCGCCTGCGCTCCCGAACGCTGGCGGTCGATCTCGATCCGTCCCAGGCAGGGCAGCAGGTAGGCAGCCTTGCCGTGGATGACGTGATTGCGGTTGAGCTTGGTGGCCACCTGCACCGTCAGCGGCAGCGCGCGCCACGCCGCTTCCATCAGGCGGGTTTCCGGCACCGCGCGCAGGAAGTTGCCGCCCAGGCCAATGAAGGCTTGCAGCTCGTGCTTGAGGATCGCTTCGCAGGCATCGACGGTGGTCAATCCCTCGTCGCGCGGCGGCTCGAAACCGTACTGCTCCTTGAGTTGATCGAGCGGGGCGAGCTCGGGCTTCTCGGTGATGCCGACCGTGCGCTGGCCCTGCACGTTGGAGTGGCCGCGCACCGGGCAGATGCCGGCCCCGGGCTTGCCGATATTGCCGCGCAAGAGCAGCAGGTTGACCAGCATGGTCACGTTCTGCACGCCGTTGCGGTGCTGGGTCAGGCCCATGCCGTACACGCCCATCGCGGCGCCGGCCTTGCAATACACTTCGGCCGCCTGTTCGAGCGCGGCGCGCGGCAAGCCCGCTTCGCGCTCGATCGCGTCCCAGCCGCAGGCGCGCACGGCGCGCTCGAATGCGTCGAAGCCGTGGGTGTGTTCCTGGATGAAGGCGACGTCGATCACGCGCTGCGCGCCGCTTTCCCGGGCGACGTCGTCCAGCGCGAAGATGACCTTGCACATGCCCATGATGGCGGCCGTGTCGCCGCCCGGCCTGATCTGGTGGTACTGGGTGCTGATCACGGTCTCGTGCCCGGTGAGCATCTCGAGCGGCGATTGCGGGTTGGTGAAGCTCACCAGGCCGCGCTCGCGCAAGGGGTTGAAGGTAATGATCGGCACGTCGCGTCCGCGCGCTTCCTGCAGCTGGTGCAGCATGCGCGGGCTGTTCACGCCCACGTTCTGGCCGAAGAACAGGATGCAGTCGGTGTGCTTGAAGTCGTTCAGGCCCACCGTGCCGACGCCGACGCCGATGGTCTTTTGCAGGCCGACCGAGGTGCTTTCGTGGCACATATTCGAGCTGTCCGGCAGGTTGTTGTTGCCGTACATGCGCGCCAGCAGCTGGTACATGTACGAGGTTTCCAGCGAGGCGCGGCCGGAGGCATAGAACACGACCTGCTTGCGATCGCAGGCGCGCAAGTGGGCGCCGATCTCGGCGAACGCGACTTCCCACTCGACCGGGCGGTACTTGTCGCTGGCGGGATCGTAGCGCAGCGGCGCCGTCAGGCGGCCGTGGTCTTCCAGCGCGTGGTCGCTCCAGCCTTCCAGTTCGGTGAGCGTGTGGCGGTCGAAGAAATCGGGGCCGATTGCCTTGGTCGTGGTTTCCCAGGCGGTGGCCTTGGCGCCGCTGGAACAGAACTCGAAAGGATGCGGGTCGGCCGGCTTGGCCCAGGCGCAGCTGACGCAGGCATAGCCGTCCGGCTTGTTCTGCTTGAGCAGCAGGCGCGTGTCCTTCAGCACCACGTTCTGGCCGGTCAGGGCGTTCTTGACGTCGTCCACCGAGCCCCAGCCGCCGGCAGGCATGGTGGCGGGTTCGACGCGGACGGTTTTCTGTTGATTGCTCATGGGCTCTCCCTGCTGGTGGAAGGGCTACCGTAGCCGCCACCGGAGCCGACTCTCGGTGCGTCCGCGCACATTGACGCGCATCTTGAACAAATGGCGGGTCATTTGGAGGGCGACAAGCTTCAGCGGTGGCTGACTGGAAGTGCGATTATAGCCAAATACCTATCGTTTCTATAAAGATAATTGATTTCATAAATAACATACTCATCTATAAGATAGCTATCTCGACTTGAACTTAAATAGGTTTTGACTATGAGCTATGCTTTACCTTCCGCTGGGCGCCTGGCCCTGTGCGCACTGACCCTGACTGCCGGCGCCATGGCGCTGGCCCAGGGCGCCTATGCCCAGACGCTGACCAAGGACAATGGCGCTCCGGTTGGCGACAACCAGAACAGCCAGACCGCCGGTCCCGGCGGTCCGACCCTGCTGCAGGACGTGCACCTGATCCAGAAGCTGCAGCGCTTCGACCGCGAGCGCATCCCGGAACGCGTGGTGCACGCGACCGGCACCGGCGCCCACGGCAGCTTCGTCGTCACCGATGACTTGTCGGACTTGACCAAGGCCAAGATGTTCAAGCGCGATACCGTGACCCCGGTGTTCGTGCGCTTCTCGACCGTGATCCCGAGCCGCTCGGGCGCGGAAACCGTGCGCGACCCGCGCGGCTTCGCCACCAAGTTCTACACCCAGGAAGGTAACTGGGACCTGGTCGGCAACAACCTGCCGATCTTCTTCATCCGCGACGCGATCAAGTTCCCGGACATGATCCACGCGCTGAAGCCGGACCCGGTCACCAATGTGCAAGAACCCGAGCGCGTGTTCGACTTCTTCTCGCACGTACCGGAAGCGACCGCCATGCTGACCCGCGTGTATTCGAACTACGGCACGCCGGCCAACTACCGCCAGATGGACGGCAGCAGCGTGCACGCACTCAAGCTGGTCAACGCCAAGGGTGAATATGTGTACGCCAAGTTCGCCTGGAAATCGCAGCAGGGCGAGCGCAACCTGCGTCCGCAAGAGATCCCGCTGATCCAGGGCAAGAGCACCGCCCACGCCACGGTCGACCTGTACGAATCGATCAAGGCTGGCAAGTTCCCGCGCTGGGACCTGACCGTGCAGGTGCTCAAGCCGCAAGAGCTGGACAAGTTCGACTTCGACCCGCTGGATGCGACCAAGATCTGGCCCGGCATCCCGGAGCGCAAGGTCGGCACCATGACCCTGGACCGCGTGCCTGACAACTTCTTCGAAGCGACCGAGCAAGTCGCAATGGCGCCGGGTAACCTGGTGCCGGGCATCGAGCCTTCGGAAGACCGCATGCTGCAGGGCCGTCTGTTCTCGTACATCGACACCCAGCACCACCGCCTGGGCGCGAACTTCCAGTCGCTGCCGATCAACAAGCCGCTGGTACCGGTGCGTAATCACCAGCAAGATGGCCAGGGCAATATCGATGGCCGCAAGGGCACGGTGAATTACCAGCCGAGCCGTCTGGCGCCGCTGGTCGAGGACCCGAACGCACGCTCGAGCAACCTGCCGCTGACCGGCACCACCCAGCAGCAGCGCATCGCCAAGACGCTGAACTTCCGCCAGGCCGGCGAGTTCTACCGCTCGCTGAGCAGCCAGGACCGTGACGACCTGATCGTCAACCTGTCGGGCGACCTGAAGCGCGTGCAGAACGTCGAGACCCGCGAGACCATGCTGTCGCACTTCTGGAAGGCTGACGCCGACTACGGCAAGCGCCTGGTGAAGGCGGTGGGCGGAGATCCGGCGAAGATCGCGGCGCTGGCCGCAGCGCTGAAAGAATAAGCGCGACTTACCCGCATCGCATTGCATCGTGATGGGCGGAAAGGCAATATCGAAGGTCCGCATACTGCAAAGGACCTTCGTGAGCACTTCCGCCCATCGCTTCATTCTTGCCTGCTCGCTGACGACGGCGCTGGCCGTCAGCCTGCCCGCCGCCGGCGCGCAGCGGCAGGAGACCTTCCACTTCAACGGCTGGAGCCTCGACCGCGTCACGCTGCCCGCCGATGCAGGGCCTGCGGTCAGCTATTACCTGTCGAAACCCAAGGCGAAGGCGCCGCTGGTGCTGTTCGTGCAAGGGTCGGGCTGCACACCGCCGTTCAGCGGCCTCGGCACGCAAGAACGCAGCGCCTCGATCCTGCCATGGGTGCCGCTGGCGCAAAGCGGTCGCTATGCAGTGATGTCGGTGGACAAGCCTTATCAGCCTGCGCAGCAGGACGGGCAGGGCGGCAGCGCCAACGGCTGCGGGGGCGCCTTCAACAATCAGTTTTCCTACGATACCTGGCTGGCCACCCTGGGCACGGCGCTGCGCCACGCCCTGGCGCGGCCCGAGATCGATGCCACGCGCGTCCTCGTGGTCGGGATTTCCGAAGGCGGCGTCATGGCGGCGGGGCTGGCGCGCGCCGTGCCCGAAGTGGGCGCGGTGGCGCTGGCCGGTGTGTCCGGCACCACGCAGCTGTTCGACAGCATCGCGCGCATCCACCAGGGCGGCGGCAGCGATGACGACAAGCTGCGCGAGCTCGCGTCGCTCGACGCCACGTTCAAGGACATCCAGGCCGATCCGGGCAGCGGCAGCAAGTTCGCCTGGGGCCATCCATACCGGCGCTGGAGCAGTTTCCTTGCACAGTCGCCGGGCGACAACCTGCTGCAATCGAAAGCCCGGGTGTACATCGTGAGCGGGATGCGCGATGCGAGCGTGCCGATCCTGTCAACCGAAGTGATGTACGCGCAGTTGCGCGCGCAAGGCAGGGACGTGACGATGCGCCGCCTGCCTGGCGCCAACCACGACCTGGTGACGGAAGGCGGCGGCGCCGAGCAGGTGATGGCCGAGTATGGTGCGATCATGCGCTGGTTCGACGCAAGCTGACCCAGGGAAGGGGTGAAAAAAAGCCACGACCGGGGTCGTGGCTTTCGTGGGAAAGGCAGGACGCTTACGCCGCCGCCACTTCCTGCTTCACCGGCAGCGCGATCTCGTTGTTCACACTGAACTGGTAATCCTTGAACACGTGTTCCGCGCTCAGGATCTGGTAGTTGCCGTCCGCCAGCAGGTGGGTGGTGTCCTTCAGGCGGTAGGTG
Source organism: Massilia timonae CCUG 45783 (assembly GCF_000315425.1). Classification (GTDB taxonomy): domain Bacteria; phylum Pseudomonadota; class Gammaproteobacteria; order Burkholderiales; family Burkholderiaceae_D; genus Telluria; species Telluria timonae. Next base: position 1,081,390 of record NZ_JH992924.1, read on the forward strand.
TAGTGGCCGCAGGTCCAGCAATTGAAGTTGCGCATGTGCGTGCACAGGCAGGTCTTGTCCATCACGACCACTTTCTTCTGGTCGGGATGGGCCTGCACCTCGCGGTTGTACGAGTTGATGTAGGCGCAGTTGCCGGTGGCGTCCAGCAGGTAGCCGTAGGATTCGCAACCCGGGCGAATGCCGGAGCCGATCGCCGGGGTATTCTTGAGCATGCGCATCGGATAGCCGGTCGGCGACACGCCGTTGACTTCGATGTCTTCTTCGCTGGCGCGGAAGTATTCCTGCTTGACGTTGTCCGGCAGGCCGCATTCGTGGGTGACGGTGAAGCGGGTCGCCACCTGCACGCCGCCGGCGCCTTTTTCCAGGAATCCGGCCGCGTCCGAGCCCGTAAACACGCCGCCGGCCGCGATCACCGGGATGCCCAGCTGCTCGGCCTGCATGAAGGCGAGCACCTCGTCCATGATGGTGTGCAGGTCATACTGTTTCCAGTCATCGATGCCGAAACCCAGGTGGCCGCCGGCCAGCGGGCCTTCGACGATCACGAAATCGGGCTTGCGGTCCAGGCGCGACACCTTCTTGAGGAACAGCTGCAGCGCGCGCACCGAGGACACGATAATGCCCAGGTGGGCGTCGCGGAAGCGCGGGTGGTCCTTGATCAGCTCGAACGAACCGAGGTGCAGGCCGGCCGACAGGGTGATGCCGTCGATGCCGGCGTCCAGCGCCGAGGCCAGGCGCACGCGCAGGGTTTCCTTCGGCGCGTTCATGGTCAGCTTTTCCATGCAATTGACGTAGATAAGGCCATCGCCTTTCTTCGCTTCCATGGTCGCGCCGACGTGGCGACGGGTCGCCTCGGCCAGGTGATCCAGGTCGAACTGGACCACCGCCTTGTTCATATTGTTGATGTTGAACTTGTAGGTCTTGGTCTTGTCTTTAACGAAGGTGGTGTCGAACTTGCGGTCGGACACGTCCTGGGACATAGCGTCGGAGATATGACCGATACCACCGAGGCGGGCCGCTTCCAGGGCCAGCTCGGACGTCGAAATGTCCACACCCATTCCGCCGATCATGATGGGCACATATTCCTTGTTGCCCATACGTAGGCGGAAATCCTCAACACGTTTCATTGCTATCCTTAGACTACCTAATCTGCCCGGGGTTGCGGCGACGCGCAACGTCGTGGAAAACGCGCACGAATTTCGCACGGCGCCATTCTACTCCAAGCGGGGCAAGGCGCCGCAGAACATGTCCGCGCGCGCCTTGTCTCAAGCCGGTCATGCCGGCCACAAGCGACTCTGTGCTACGACAATCAGTCGCGGAAATTATTGAAGGCCAGCGGCAGGTCTTGCACGTCCTTGCGCAGCATCGCCATCGCCGTTTGCAGGTCATCGCGCTTGGCGCCGGTGATGCGCACCGACTCGCCCTGGATGCTGGCCTGCACCTTCATCTTGCTTTCCTTGATCAGCTTGGTGATCTTCTTCGCGTCTTCGGTCTCGATGCCGTTGCGCACCTTGATCACCTGCTTGACCTTGTCGCCGCCGATCTTCTCGACCTTGCCTTCGTCCAGGAAGCGCACGTCGACCTTGCGTTTCGACATCTTGTTGATGAGCACGTCCTTGACCTGGCCGAGCTGGAAATCGGAATCGGCGAGCAGGGTCAGTTCGCGCTCTTTTTGTTCGACATTGGCCGAGCTGCCCTTGAAGTCGAAGCGGGTCGTGATTTCCTTGTTCGATTGCTCGACCGCGTTCTTGACTTCGACCATGTCTGCTTCGCAGACCACATCAAACGATGGCATGGAGTGTCCTTTTCGAATATTGCTTTAGATGAATCCCTCTATTTTAGCGGACAACGGCCCGGATCGCGACCGTTTTGCCAGGCTGGAAAGTCGGGAATGCGTGAACCACTATAATGAAACGACATTTTCCATCCCGACCGTCATGCATCCAGACCTGCCCATCGTCCACGACCAGCCGCTCGCCGGCCTGAATACCTTCCGCATTCCCGCCTCGGCGCGCCGCTACCTGCGCGTCACCGGCGCCGAGCAATTGACTGCGGTGCGCGCCGATCCCGCGCTCGCCGATCTGCCGCGCCTGGTGCTGGGCGGCGGCAGCAACCTGCTGTTCACCCAGGACTTCGACGGCCTGGTGCTGCACATGGCCGGCCAGGGCAGGGAGATCCTCGGCCAGCAGGGCGACAAGATCCTCGTGCGCGCCCAGGCCGGAGAAAACTGGCACGCCTTCGTCGGCTTCACGCTGGACCAGGGCCTGGGGGGCTTGGAAAACCTGTCCCTGATCCCCGGCACGGTCGGCGCCGCGCCCATCCAGAACGTGGGGGCGTATGGCGTCGAAACCAAGGATGTGTTCCACAGCCTGACCGCCTTCGACATGGCCAGCGGCGAACTGCGCACCCTGGACGCCGCCGCTTGCCGCTTCGGCTACCGCGACAGCATCTTCAAGCACGCCATTGGCCGCGATCTCATCGTGCTGGACGTCACCTTCGCCCTGCCGGCGGCCTGGCAGCCAAACCTGCGCTATGCCGAACTGGCCAACGCGGTGCAGGAAGCGGCGCTGGCGGCGCCGACGCCGCGCGATATCGGCGCCATCGTCGAAGCGATCCGCCGCCGCAAGCTGCCCGATCCGCTCGAGATCGGCAATGCCGGCAGCTTCTTCAAGAACCCGGTGGTGTCGAACGAAGAATGCCGGCGCCTGCTGGAGACGTATCCGAACCTCGTCCACCATGCCCAGCCGGACGGCAGCGAAAAGCTGGCGGCGGGCTGGCTGATCGACCAGTGCGGCTGGAAGGGGAAGAACATCGGCCCGGCAGGCGTCTACCCCAAGCAGGCGCTGGTGCTGGTGAATCTGGGTGGCGCGCAAGGCGCCGACGTGGTGCGCCTGGCCCAGGCCATCCAGTCCGACGTGGCGGCCCGCTATGGCGTGGCGCTGGAACCCGAACCCGTATTCATTTGAGGACTACAGCATGAAGAAGGCAATCGTCACCGGCCACACCCGCGGCCTCGGGGCCGCGATCGCGGCCGAACTGCATGGGCGCGGCATCGCCGTGCTGGGCCTGGCGCGCGCACGTTCGCCGCTGGCCGGCATCGACCAGATCGCGCTCGACATGACCGACCCGGCCGCCCTGCAAGCCTGGCTGGCGGGGAACGCCCTGCGCGATTTTCTGCGGGACGCCGACGATGCGCTGCTGGTGAACAATGCCGGCGTCGTCACTCCGGTCGGCCCGCTCGCGGCGCAAGATCCGGCGGACGTGCTGCGCGCCGTGTCGCTCAACGTAGGGGCACCGCTGGCGCTGGCCGCCGCCTTCGTGCAGGCCGCGCCAAAGGCCCAGCGGCGCATCCTGCACGTCTCGAGCGGGGCGGCGCGCAATGCCTATCCCGGCTGGGCCGTGTATTGCGCGACCAAGGCCGCGCTCGACCAGCATGCGCGCGCCGTGCTCCTCGACGGCGACGTGCGCGTGCGCGCCTGCAGCCTGGCGCCGGGCGTGATCGATACCGATATGCAAGCCGCGATCCGCGCCACGCCGGATGCGGATTTCCCGATGCGCGAACGCTTCGTCGCGCTGAAGGAGGGCGGCGCGCTCGATTCGCCCGAGGCGTGCGCGAAGAAACTGGTCGATTACCTGTTGGCGCCCGGTTTCGGCAGCGAGCCGGTGGACGACTTGCGCACGTAGTTGACAGCATGGTTGACAGTAATGCGACACTTGTCGCATGATTGCGGCTATCGTCGCATTCCGGAGTGTTGTCCATGGCCGTCCCCTCGATTTCCGAACTGAGCCTGCTGAAAGCCCTGTGGCGCCGGCAGCCCCTGAGCGCGCGCGAAATCCATGACGCCGTGGTCGAGGAGCTGGCGTGGTCGTATTCGTCGACCCGCAAGACGCTCGAGCGCATGCTCGAGAAGAACATGGTGCGCCAGGAGCTGCGCCATGGCGTGCAGGTGTACGAGGCGGTGAGCGACAAGGTCGACACCCTGGCCGCCTTCGCCCACGACTTCGGCCGGCGCGTGATGGAAATCGACACGCCGCTGCCGGTCAATATGTTCACCGGCAGCAAGCTGGTCGACGATGCGGAGCTGGCGCGCCTGGAGCAGCTTCTCAACGACTGGCCCGATGACAAGGATGGCGCCCCATGAACCCGCTCGACCAGCTGGTCATCCGCTTCCTGTTCGCCGGCGCCGGCTGCCTGGCGGCGGGACTGGCGGTATGGGGCGCGACGTGGCTGGCGCGGCGCGCGCTGCCGGCGCTCGGCATGCAGCGCTCCACGTGGCTGCTGGGGCAAGTCGCGATCGCGGCCACCTTCCTCCTGCTGCTCGCGCCCCCGGCGCAGCAGGCGCCGATGCATCCGGTGTTCGAAGTCGACGTGGGCGCCGCGGCGGCAAGCCTGCCCGCCGCGCTGGCGCCGCCCGGGCTCGCCGCCGGTGTGCCGGCCTCCATCGCGGGTGAACGTTCCTGGCTGGCATGGCTGGCCTGGGCCTGGGCGTCGGTCTATGCCTGCGGCCTCGCCTGGACGCTCGGCCGGCTGTGGCGCGGCCAGCGGATCGTGCAGCGCCTGCTGCGCTGCGGCGCGCCCCAGGCGCATCCGGCATACCCTGCCGTCATCGAAGTCGACGCCCCGATACCGCCCATGCTGGTCGGCCCCTTCAAGCCGCGCCTGCTGCTGCCGCGTGGGCTGCGCGACATCGACCCGCTGCAGCGCGAGCTGATCGTGGCCCATGAACTGACGCACTGGCGCCGCGGCGACCTGTGGTGGCTGACGGTGGGCGCCGCGCTGCAGGCGCTGTGCTGGTTCAATCCCGCCATGCGCCTGCTGCGCGACAAACTCGCCTGGGCCCAGGAACTCGGCTGCGACCGCGACGTGCTGCGCGGCCGGCCGTCATTTGAGCGCCGCGCCTATGCCGCCGCGCTGCTCGCGCAGCTGCGCATGCAGCACCGTGTCGTGCATGGGGCACTGGCATTCGGCGGCGTGAGTCCCGATACGCTGGCGGCCCGCGTTGAACTGATCCGCAAGCCCGGCGCGGCGCGGCACGCGGCCTGGGCGCGCGGCGCGGGGCTCGCGATCCTGGCGCTGGCTTTTGGCGGCAACCTGGCGCTGCAGCCCGCGCTGGCCTGGAGCAATCCGCCGGCCAGTCCCGATTGCACGCTGATGCTCGACGCCGCGAGCGGCGCGCGCCTGGTCGAAGAGGGCGATTGCGACGTGCGCGCCACCCCGGCCTCCACCTTCAACATCGCCGTCAGCCTGCTCGGCTATGACGCCGGCATCCTGGTCGACGCCCACACCCCGGCGCTGCCGTTCAAGCCGGGCTATATCGACTGGCTGCCGGCCTGGCGCGCCACCACCGACCCGACGAGCTGGATCCGCAGTTCGACCGTGTGGTACGCGCAGCAGGTCACGGCGCGCCTCGGGCTCGATGGCCTGCAATCATACGTACGGCGCTTCGACTACGGCAACCAGGACCTGTCGGGCGGCGTCGCCGATGCCTGGATCGGTTCCTCGCTGCAGATCTCGGCGCAGGAGCAGGCGGCCTTCCTGCGCAAGGTCGTCAACCGCGAACTGGGTCTGAATCCGCACGCATACGACATGACGGAGACGCTGTTGCGCCTGCCCGCGCTGCCGAACGGCTGGGACGTGTACGCCAAGACCGGCACCGCGGTGCTGGAGCAGCCCAAGGGCGCGCAAGATCCGCCGCGCTCCTACGGTTGGTTCGTCGGCTGGGCGCGCAGGGATGGCCGCACGATCGTGTTCGCGCGCCTGATCCTCGACCGCCAGCACCCCGATCGCGCGGCCGGACCGCGATTGAAAGAAGCCTTCCTGCGCGAACTGCCGTCAAGGCTGGACGCGCTCTGAACCCACCCTGAGGAACCCTTCATGAAGATCACAAGCCTGGCATTGGCCGCGGCTGGACTCGTCACGTGCATGCAATCCGCGTCCGCCGACGACTGGAACACGCCGCAGGAACCGTTCGCCTTGTCGAGCGACAGCTATTACGTCGGCACGCGCGGCCTGAGTTCCGTGCTGATCACGTCGAAGGAGGGGCACATCCTGATCGATGGCGCCATCCCGGAGGCGGCGAGTCAGATCGCGGCCAATGTCCGCAAGCTCGGTTTCAAGGTCGAGGATATCCGCATCATCCTCAACTCGCACGAGCACTTCGACCACGCGGGCGGGATCGCCGAGCTGCAGCGACTGTCCGGCGCGCAGGTCAAGGCAACTGCCGCCGCGGCGCCGGTCCTGCGCACCGGCAAGGCCAGCCGCGGCGATCCGCAATATGCCGATCTGCCGGAGATGGCGCCGGTGGCCAGGGTCGGCATCGTGCGCGACGGCGAGACGGTCAAGGTCGGCCCGCTGGCCGTCACCCTGCATGCGACGCCCGGCCACACCCAGGGCGGCTCGACCTGGACCTGGACCTCGGGCGATGGCGGCAAGCGGGTGAACATGGTGTACGCCGACAGCCTGAATGCCATCGGCGCCGGGGCGTTCCGCTACAGCGGCGACCCGGCCTACCCGAACGCGCGCGGCGACATCGAGCGCTCGATCGCGAAGGTCGCGGCGCTGCCGTGCGACGTGCTGGTGTCAAGCCACCCGGAAGGCAGCGGCTTGTGGCAGCGCCACGCGCAGCGCGCCCTGCTGGGCAACGCGGCCTTCGTCGACAAGGGCGCCTGCCGCGCCTATGCCGACAAGGGCCGAGCGCGGCTGCAAAAGACGCTGGCAGAGGAAGCCGGGATGCCGGCCATCGTCTGGCGTGACGATGCGAAGATCGCCGAGATGTTCGACCAGGCGGGCGTAACCGGCACCTTCGTCGTGCACGACGTCGCCACTGGCGAATACGTGGGCCACGACCGCCAGCGCGCCGCCATCCGCTACGTCCCGGCGTCGACCTACAAGATTCCCAATTCGCTGATCGGCCTGGCCACCGGCGCCGTCTCCAGCGTCGACGAAGTGCTGCCGTACGGCGGCGGGCCGACCTATCTGCCGCAATGGGCCAGGGACATGCCGCTGCGCGAGGCGATCAGGATATCGAACGTCCCGGTGTACAAGGAGCTGGCGCGCCGCATCGGCATGCCGCGCATGCGCGAAGGCCTGCGCCGGCTCGATTACGGCAATATGGATGCCGGGTCCGTCATCGATGCCTTCTGGCTGGATGGTCCGTTGAAGATCAGCGCGCTCGAACAGACCCGCTTTCTGGGCCGGCTGGCGCAGGGCAAGCTGCCGTTCCCGAAAGCCGCGATGGCGGCGGTGCGCGAGATCGTGCGCCAGGACGATCACGCCAATCTCTACGCCAAGACCGGCTGGTACATGCCGGACGACCGCAAGAACCAGATCGGCTGGTGGGTCGGCTGGGTCGAGAAGGACGGCAAGGTGTATGCGTTCGCGCTGAACGTCGACATCACTGACGACACCGTCGCCGCCAAGCGGGTGCCGCTGGGGAAGGCTGCCCTGCAGGCGCTCGGCTTGTTGTAGCCGCTTACTTGAGGTTCGCCAGGGCGATCACCGACACCGGCTTGACCGGCGCGCGCGCCGTGTAGTGGCCGAGGCGTTCGACCGGCTTGCCGGTCGCCTCGCTGAGCAGTTGTGCGGTCGTGTGCTGGCAGTAGCGGCCCTGGCACATGCCCATACCGGTGCGGCAGGCCAGCTTGACGCTGTTGACGTCGCTCACGTGCGGGTTCGCGCGCAGGAAGCCGCGCACCTCGTCCGCGCCGACTTCCTCGCAGCGGCAGACCAGGGTGTCGCCGCTGGCCAGCCGCGCCAGCGCCGCCAGGTCCGGCGCGAAGAAATCGAGGACGACGTCGCTGAAGCGATGCGCCTTGCGAATCGCGCGCCGCACGCCGTCGAGCTCAGCGTCCGCCGGACGTTGCGCGGGCGCCGCCAGCGCGCGCGCAACGTCCAGCGCCGCCAGCCGGCCTTCGAGGTGGGCCAGTTCGGCTCCGCCGACGCCTCCTGGTTCGCCCGCGACCCAGATCCCGTCCACGCTGCTGCGCATGGTGGCGTCGCGCCGCACGATCCACCCGCCTTCGCGTGGCCCGTAGTCGACGGCGCAGCCGGCTTGGCGCGCCAGCTCGGTCGAGGCCAGCAAGCCATAGCCGACGACCAGCGTATCGGCCTCCAGGCGGCGCTCGGTGCCGGGCAGCGGCTGCCAGCTGCGGTCGACGTCCTGCATGGTCACCGCCTCGACCGCCTCGCCGCCGGATGCGGCCTTGATCATGCTGCCAAAGCGCAGCGGCACGCGGTGGCGCTTGAGGTTCCACACGGCGCGCGTGGCCTGCAGCATCAGGCCGAGGTGGCCAGGCAGGGCGCGCCAGCCGCGCAGCAGCTCGCCCAGGCCGGGACGCGGGCGGGCGATCGCGACTTCGAGCACGGTGGCGCCCGACTTGAGCAGCAGGTCGGCCACCAGCAGCAGCAGGGGATGCGAACCGGCCAGCACGAAGCGCTTGCCCGGACGCAGGAACTGGCTCTTGAGCAGGGTCTGTACGCCGCCGGCGCTCATCACGCCGGGCAGCGTCCAACCGGGGAAGGCCACCGGCAAGTCGTAGGCGCCGGTGGCGATGAGCAGCGCGCGGCCGTCGAGCATCGCGCCGGCGTCGCCGCTGCCGATGCCGACGCGCAAGCGCGCCTGCTGCGGCTCACGGAACACGCCCCAGGCGGTGGCGCCGTAGTGCCAGGCGATGCGGGTATCGGCGCGCGCGCGCCGCAGCAGTTCGGCGCCGAAGGGGTAGGCCGGCGCGGGACCGCCGTCCGGCAGCTGGAAGCGGTCCGGCGGCTGGCGGAAGATCTGGCCGCCCGGCGCGTGCTGCTCGTCGATCACGGCCACCTTCAGGCCGCGCCCGGCTGCCTCCAGCGCCGCCGACAGGCCGGCCGGGCCGGCGCCGACCACGAGCAAGTCGTAATTCTGATTGTTTTCGATATTCATGTCATGTGCTCTCGATCCGCATGCCGGCCGCGACCAGGGTCATGCAGGCGCGCGTCCCGGGACGGCCGTCGACCGTCACCACGCACTCGAAACACACGCCCATATTGCACACGGGCGCCCGCGGCGCGCCGCGCGCGGTGGTGCGAAAGCGCACGCCGCCGGCCGCCATCAGGGCGGTGGCGACGGTCTCGCCCGGATGGGCGGCGGTCGGGACGCCGTCGACGAAGATGGTGACTGGCGCCGGGCGCAAGGCCTCGCCGCGTTCTGGCTGGATGCGAATGGAATTAAACAAAGGTCAGGCTCGCGAATCGGTTGGGGTCGTAACGGCCGACGTCGAAGGCGGGCGGCTTGCCGAGCACCTTGTCGGCCAGCACGCGGGCGTAGGTGGGGCCGAGGGTGAACGCCGAGCCGCCGGTGGCGATGAAAGCGCCGGGCGCGCGCGGCACTTCGCCGATCAGGGGCAGCTGGTCGGCGACCAGGGCCGTCATCCCGGTCCAGACCCGCAGCACCGGCAGGTGGGCGACGCCGGGCACCACGGCGGCGGCGGCGGCCATATTGCCGGCCAGCGAAGACAGCAGCAGGTCGGGCTTGCGTTCCAGGTCGACCAGGCCATGCTCCTGGTGCAGGCGCGCCGGCCAGCCGCCGCCGATCAGGACGTTGCCTTCGCGGGTCTGCTTCATCGACAGGCGCCGTCCGGCATGCTGCACCAGGTGCGACACGAGCGGCGCGCTGCGCGCGGTGGCCGTCATCGTCAACCCGACCGGGCTCACCGGCAGCACGCTGCCGGCCATCTGCGCGACTCGGCCCGACCAGGCGCCGGCCGCGATCACGATGGTGGAGGCGCGAACGCTGGCGCCGTCGCCCAGGGTGGCGTTCCAGCCGTGGGCGGCCTTCGCGAGCGCAGCCACGCCGCAGGCGGTGCGCAATTCGGCGCCGAGCCGCGCGGCGGCATTGGCATAGGCCAGGCTGCAGTGGCGCGGGTCGGCCTTGCCTTCGGTGGGGCAGAAGGCCGCGGCCAGGATCGACGGCCCGAGATACGGCGCGCGGCGCCTCACCTCGGCACCGTCGAGCAGCTCGGTCACCAGGCCGCTCGACTGCTCGAGTGCGACCTTGCGGCCGAGGCGCTCGACCTGTTCGGCGGTCTCGGCCACCATGAACCCGCCATGCTGGACCACGCCCAGCGGGCTGCCCAGCTCCTGCTCGAGGCCGGCCCAGGCCTGCTGTGCGTGCAGGTGCAGCGGCATCGCCTCGGCCGCCTTGCGCGCCGCTTCCAGGCCGTTCTCGATCATCCGGTATTCGAGCTGGAAGTGCAGGCTGCCCGCGTTCTGGCCGGAGGCCTGGCGGTTGATCTGGCCCTTCTCGGCCAGCAGCACCCGGCTGCCGGCCTGCGCCAGGTAATAGGCCACGGCGCTGCCCAGCAGGCCGCCGCCGATCACCAGGGTGTCGACGACGCTCGCGGATGGGCGGCTGCTCATGGGGACGTGCGGCCGGTTCACGCGGCGCCGGTTTCGAGCCCCAGGCTTTCGAGCGTGGCGCGCACCCGTTCCACCTCTTGCGGGGTCAGGTCCAGCAGCGGGCGGCGCACGTAGCCGGCCGGCACGCCGCGCAGGCGCAGGGCGGTCTTGAGGATCGCCTGGGCGCTGCCGAAGTTGCCGGCAAAGTCCTTGTTGAACCAGGCTTTCATGATGACCCGGTCGCGCGCACCGAGGGCCACCGCGCCGTCCCTATCGCCCTTGTCGATCAGGCGCCAGAAATCGGGGTGGTCGGCGCCGAGCACGCCGCCGGCGCCCATCAGGCCGTCGCCGCGGCCGATCGAGACCAGGTCGGCGCCCAGTTCCGAGGTCGGCACGTTGAAGTAGCGCACCTTCTCGCCCAGCGCATACAGGCCTTCCAGGAAGCCGGCGAAGTTCGGGGTCGAGTTCTTGATCGCGACCACGTGGTCGATGTCGCTGATCTCGTCCAGCAGCTCGGTGTCCATATCGACCACGCAGCCGCGCGGCCAGTTGTAGACGCAGATCGGGATGTCGGTGGCGTCCGAGACGTCCTGGTAGAACTGGACAAGTTCGCGCCGGCTCGGGACCATGTACGGGGGAGGGGTCAGCAGGATGCCGTCCAGGCCGGCCCTCTCGGCGGCGCGCGCATGGCGGATCGCTTCCTCGGCGGTATAGGCATTGCAGCCGCCCAGCACGGTGATGCGGCGGTCGATGGCGCGCGCGCTTTCGGCGAACAACTGGGCGCGCTCGGCCTCGCTCATGCTGAACCACTCGCCCGAGGTGCCGGCCAGGACCACGCCGTGCATGCGCTGCTCGACGTACCACTCGAGTTGCGCGGCCAGGTCGTCCCACGCCATCGCGCCGTCGCGGGTGAAGGGGGTGGTGATGGCCGGGATGTAGCCGGTCCAGTTGATGTCGTTGCGGTTCATGGTGGTCCCATTCCATTCAAAAAAAGGGCGAGCGCGGGCCGCCGGCCGCGCGCGGCGCAGCCAGGTCGGCAGGTGCGAAAACGATGTGCGGGTCAGGGCACGGGCGGTGTGATCGACACGATCACTTCGGCATCCTTGTCCCCGTTGTTGCGGTAGCGGTGCGACTGCTGGGCGTCGAAGGTGATGCTCTCGCCGGCCGCCACGGTGTGGACGGTGCCCGCGATCTCGGCGGTCAGGATGCCTGTGATCACGTACACGCACTCCAGCGAAGGATGGCGCAGGCCGTCCTCGGCCGAGAACTGGCCGGGCGCGAACACGGCGCGCAACACCTCCATCTGGCCATTGCCGCGGGTCAGGCGTTCGTAGCTGACGCCGCCCTTCGGACCCATCAGGGTGGTGCGTTCGCCAGGGCGGCTGTGCCAGACCGCCGGCGCGCCGGGATCGGCGAACAGGGCCGACATCGATTCGCCGAACACCGCGCTCAGGCTGCGCAGGGTGGTCAGGCTGGGCTCGGTCACTTCGCGCTCGACCTGGCTCAGCAGGGTCGGCGAGACGCCCGCGATCTCGGCCAGCCCGCGCAGGGACAGGCCGCGCGCCACGCGCAGGTCATGCAGACGTTTACCAATCACAGGAACTCCTCATCGTGTACATCCGGGGCGCATGCACCATGGCGCGCACCAATCCGGGGCATTCGTGCATTATTACTTCACGCTTTTTGATTATTTCACCTGATGTGAACCTTGTCAATTATTTGCTGTTCGCCATAGATTTGTGGCGTTTACCTCGTTTTGAGACGGAATATGACAATCCTGTTCAAAAATATTGACTTCGCACATTTCTTAAAATAAGTTTCGTTGTGCAGTTTGGCTGCACAAACATCTCATCGTATTGAAAAGGTCCCGTCATGAAGTCCGATTCGCATACCGCCGCACCCACTCGGGTGATCCGCCGAGGCCACCTGTGGCTGCTGACCTTGCCCTTCGTCTGGCAGCTCGGCATGGCGCCTTTCGTCAACGATGTGAGCTACAAGCCATTCGGCCTGCCGTTCCCTATGGCCTGGCAGATGGCCGGCGTGATCCTGTCCGCCGTGCTGTTCGCGCTGGTATTCGAGCTCGACCGCCGCGCCGGCGTGCAGGACGAAGAAGAGGCCTTCATGGCCGCCATCGCCGCCAGCGAGGGCGCGCCGGCGCAGCTGAAGGGGCACGCATGAAACTGACCATCGTACTCCTGCTGCTGCTGGCGACCGTGGTCGGCGCCATCGGCTTCGGCCGCGCCAGGACCCGCAACAAGACCGTCGCCGACTGGGCGCTGGGCGGCCGTGGAATGGGCACGCTGCTGTTCTGGTTCATGAATGCCGGCGAGATCTACACGACCTTCGCCGTGTTCGGCATCGCCGGCTATGCCTGGGCGCTGGGCGCGCCGGCCTACCTGGCCTTCTGTTCGGTGTCGCTGTCCTACGCCATCGGCTACCTGGTGATGCCGAAGATCTGGCGCGCCGGGCGTAGCGCCGGCCTGGTGACCCAGGCCGACTTCTTCGCCGCGCGCTACGAGGCGCCGTGGCTGGGCGTGGTCACCGGCGTCGTCGGCATCGGCGCCCTGATCGTCTACGTGCAGATCCAGCTGGTGAGCCTCGGCCTGGTGGTCGCGCTCACCTTCGGCGACGCCGTCTCGCCGCTGGTCTCCCACTTGCTGGCCGGGCTGGTGATGGTGACCTTCGTGCTGTTCGCCGGCCTGCGCTCGGCAGCCTACGCGGCGGCGATCAAGGACATCCTGATGGTGGTGCTGGTCGTGATCCTGGCCTGGACCCTGGCCGACAAAGTCGGCGCCAGTTCGCTGCTCGACGTGTTCACCCTGGCCGAGCAGAGCTATCCGGGCATCACCAAGCTGCCCGGCATCGACCCCAACGCGACCACCACCGGCATCTGGTTGATCACGTCGGCCCTGAACATCGCGCTCGGCAACTGGGTGTTCCCGCACCTGTTCCAGATCTCGTATTCGGCCCACAGCCCGACCGCGATCCGCCGCAACGCCATCTGGCAACCGATCTATTCGCTGGCTTTCTTCTTCATCATCGTGCTCGGCATGGGTGCGCTGGTGGCGGGCACCCAGCCGCCCGGCGGCAACATGAACGCGGCCCTGCTGCAGTTCGTGTCGAACCAGTACCCGGAGTGGGTGATCGGCCTGCTGGCCGGCACCGGCTTCCTGCTGGCGCTGGCGCCAGGGTCGGTGCTGCTGCTCACCGCCGCCTCGATCTTCACCCGCAACGTGGTCACGCCGCTGGCGCCGCACCTGGGCGAACGCAAGGCGCTGCTGCTCTCGCGCATCTCGGTAGTCGGCTTCGCGCTGGTCGCGGTCGCGGTCTCGCTGCTGCAAAAGGGTTCGCTGATGTCGATCCTGCTCAACGCCTATTCGGCCATCGGCATGCTGGCCCCGGGCGTGTTCCTGGCCTTCCTGTGGCGCCGCGCCACCGCCGTCGGCGTCATCTGCGGCGTGGTCGCCGGCTTCACCGCGCTGGTCGCGCCATTCGCCAAGGGCTACTGGGCGGCGACCCTGCCGGGCTGGGAACCGGGCCTGCTGGCGATGGCCATCAATGCCGCCGTGATGGTCGCGGTCAGCCTGGTGACCAGGGCGCCGGGCAGCGCCGGCCTGGCCCTCGGGCCCGGCCAGCCGGCGGCGCCCGCGTCCACCCCGTCGGCGGCCAGGCCGGTCACCGCCTGAACCTGCGAGGCGGCGCCGGGTGCGCCGCCTCGACCCCGCTCCTTCAATCCACCGTTGTTCACGCATGACGCCCGCGCGTCAGGAAAGGTCACGCCTTGAACCAGGCACTTATCAGTTTCCGTCGCATCGACCACGTCTCCTGGACGGTCGCCGAACTCGAACCCGTCATCGATTTCTACCGCCGCGTGTTCGGCGTCACGCTGCTCTATGCCATGGGGCCGCTGGATGCGGCCGACATCCCGCGCGACGCCCGCGGCCGCGACTGGACCGAGGCCCATCTCGGCATCCCGGATGCGCGCCTGCGGCTGGCGATGCTGCAATTCCCGGACGGCTTCCGCCTCGAGCTGTTCGAGTACGGGCGCCCGCAGGGCGGCGGCAGCGCGCCGCCGCCGGGCAACCACGTCGGCGGCCACCATCTCGGCATCGAGGTCGACGACCTGGAAGCGTCAGCCTCGGTGCTGCTGGCGAACGGCTGCACCGTCATGGAGCGCATCGCCCTGGACGAGGGGCCGACCGCCGGCTCCGCCTTCCGCTATTTCCGCGACCCGTGGGGGAACATCTTCGAACTGTGCCAGCACGGCGCAGGCGCCGCGTGAATCCCCGTCCGCATCCCGACCATCAACCGCAATCGAACCAGGAGCATCCCATGACCCGCCGCGCCATCAACCCCGACACCATGTACGCCAGCGTCCCGTTCGGCTTTTCCCACGCCGTCGAGCAGCAGCCCGGCCGCACCCTGCACCTGGCCGGCCAGGTGGCCTGGGACGGCCAGTACCAGCTGGTCGGAGGCGCCGACGTGGTGGCCCAGGCGCGCCAGGCGCTGGCCAACCTGAAGCAAGTGCTGGCCGCGGCCGGCGCCGCCCCGGCCGACGTGGTGCGCCTGCGCACCTACATCGTCAACCACGATCCCGAGCAGCTGGGGCCGATCTGCGCCGAGATCGCCGCCTTCTACGACGGCGCCGAGCCGGCCGCGAACACGGTGGTGGGCGTGGCGGCGCTGGCGCTGCCGGATTTCCTGATCGAGATCGAGGCCACCGCCGCCTTGCCCTGAGCGGCCCGACGTTCTCGAACCGTTTCCGATGATGACAACGATGGAGTGAGAAGATGAGTAGAAGTGACCGACTGCGCCTTTCCGGCGCCTGCGCCCTGGTCTGTGCGATGGGCGCCGGCGCGGCCTGGGCCCAGGCCCCGAATCCGGCGCGCGCCGGCGCCACCGACGCCGCGGCCGCCACCGAAGCCGCGCGCAAGAACGTGCCGCAACAGCCCACCGACAGCGGCGTGCTGGCCGCGCTGGCCGAGCGCGGCATCTATACCCGCCTGTTGCTGAACATGGAGCTGGCGGCCAACCCCAGCGGCGGCATCGACCAGGGCGCCACCGCGTCGCAATACGTGGTGGGCGGCGCCGACTTCGACCTCGACAAGCTGGTGGGCTGGAGCGGTGGCCGCATCCAGGCCACCATCATCGGCATCAAGAGCCGCAGCCTGACCAGTTTCTACATCGGCGGCGGCACCTCGGCGCAGGAGAACTCGGCGCCGTTCACGCTGTTTCGCTTCCTCGACCTGAGCTTTCACCAGAATTTTTCGCTGTATAACAAGAACGACCTGGCGTTCTCGATCGGCCGCATGAGCGCCTTCCAGACCTTCGCCAAGTCGCCGTTCTCGACCCTGTTCCAGAACCATGCGCACAGCGGCGCGCTGTATGGCTTCAGCCAGTCGTCCGGCACCGTCCTGGCTCCGTTGTCGACCTGGGGCGGGCGGATCAGCTACCGTCCCAGCGACAAGACCTATGTGCACGCCGGTTCGTTCTCGATCGACCCGGCCACGCTGGACGCGGGCACCCACCTGTGGGATTTCAGTTCGAGCCGCATCACGGGCCAGAACTACATGCTGGAGACCGGTTACGAGACCGACTTCCACAACGATCCGATGCCGGGCCGCATTCGCCTGGGCGCCTGGTACCTCGACGCGGCGCGCAACGATGTTTACCTGAACACGGAAGGGCGCTCTTTCACCCGCTACGGCGGCGCCCGCCTGACCCACCGCCACGGCAACGGCATCTACATCATGGGCGATCAGGTGCTGTCGCGGCCCGACCTGAAGTCGCGCCGCAACCTGGCCATGTTCGCCAGCATGGTCTATAACCGCAGCGACGCCGAGGCGATCAAGTACACGGCCAAGGTCGGCCTGGTCAAGACCGGCACCTTCGCCGGCCGCGACAGCGACACCTTCGGCGTCGTCGCCAGCACCCTCAAGATGCCGGACAAGCAGGTCGCCTTCCTGAGCGAGCGCCGTGCGCTGGGCGGCGGCGCCGGCCGGGTGAACTCGGAGGGATACGTGCTCGAGGCGGCCTACAGCTACGCGCTGGCGCCGGGCGTGACGGTGGCGCCGAACATCCAGTACCTGCACAAGCCCGATTCGCGGGTGACGCCGAACTACCCGCGCGACATCCAGGATGCGCTGGTGCTGGGCGTGCGCATCAACGCCAACCTCGGCGCGCTGTTCAATTTCCCGCGCATCCAGTGAGCGCCTTGACTTTTCGATCCACGACCAAGACCATGAAGGCTGACATGAATTCCAAACGACTGTTCCTGACCACCGGCGCCAAACTCCTTCTCGCGTCCGGCCTGCTGCTGCAGGCGCCCGCCTGGGCCGCCGCGTTCACCGACCCGACGCCCGAACTGCGCACCCCGTCCGGCGCGCTGCGCGGCCAGGACGGCGGCGACGTCGCGCGCTACCTCGGCATCCCGTATGCGCAGCCGCCGGTCGGCGCGCTGCGATTCAAGGCGCCGCAGGCGGCGCCGCCGTGGAGCGGCGTGCTGGAAGCGAAGGCTTTCCCGAAGGCGCCGATCCAGATGCCGATCGGGCCGAGCAAGTACGTGCCGGTCGGCCCGGAATATTCGGAGGATTGCCTGTACCTGAACGTGTGGACGCCGAAGACGCCTGGCCCGCATCCAGTCTACGTCTACATCTATGGGGGCGGCAACGTGGCCGGCACCACCAGCATGCCGGTGTTCGACGGCGCCAACATGGCGCGCCAGGGCGTGGTGGTGGTCTCGGTCGCCTACCGCGTGGGCGTGTTCGGCTTCATGGACGTGAGCAGCGTGCTGGGCAAGGACTACGCCGGCAGCGGCAACAACGGCTTGCTCGACCAGGTCAAGGGCCTGGAGTGGATCCGGAAGAACATCGCAGCATTCGGCGGCGACCCGAAGCGGGTGACGATCGGCGGCCAGAGCGCTGGCGCCAAGAACGTGGTTTCGCTGCTGGCAATGCCGGCCGCCAAGGGCCTGTTCCACGGCGCGATTAGCCAGAGCGGCGGCGGCCAGACCCTGGCCACTCCGGCGATGGCGAGCGCGGTGACCGAAGGCATCCTGGCGCGCGCCGGCCTGGACAAGCGTCGTGCGCGCGAGCTGACCACCTTGCCGGCCAAGGACTTGCTGGCGGCCCAGGTCAAGCTGATCGCCGAGAACGCGTACAAGTATCCGTTCCGTGGCGTGGTCGACGGCGTCACGATGCCGCTGCTGCCGGTGGCGGCCCTGGCGCAAGGCGCCGCGCGCGACATCCCGGTCATCATGGGCACCACGCGCGACGAGAACGCCTTCTTCGGGCCGGCCAAGACCATGAACGGCAATATCGAAGGGCGCGAGTTGGCCAACCTGTCGCTGGCCGAATTCGACAAGGTCTTTTCGAAGTATCCGCAAGCCTTCCCCGGCCTGAACGATGCCCAGCGGCGCTACAAGGCCCTGAGCGCAGTGGAATACTGGATCCCGACGGTGCGCATGGCCGAGGCGCAGGCCAAGGGCGGCGGCAAGGCCTACGTCTACCGCCTCGACATGCCGTTCGCCAGCGGCGAGAAGGCAGGCTACGCGGTCCACGGTTCGGAACTGGCGCTGGTGTTCGACAATCTGCACGATTCGACCGCGCCGCACCTGGGCCCGGTCGGTCCGGAGGCCGAGCAATTGAAGGAGGTGATGTTCGGGCAGTGGCTTTCGTTCATCAAGACCGGCCGCCCGGCCGCCAGCGGCGCACCGGCCTGGCCGGCCTACGACCTGGCCAAGCGCCCCACGATGGTGTTCGACGCCAGGCCGAAGCTGCGCGTGCAGTCCGACCTCGATGCGACCGAGCGCAAGCTGTGGGCGGGATGGGAGCCGCGCTGAGCGCTCCGGCGTGATGACCGCCGGCCGCTCATCTAGGCATGAGGGCGGCCAGCGGCTGCAGACCATGCCGCTCGCGCGCCCCATTGCACTTGCCATCCCCGACCTCGACCTCGCGGCACGCCGACGGCCGCTGCGCATACACGCCGCAAGCCATCGGCCCGGCATCGCCGGTCCCCAGTGCGATGCAATAGGGGCGGGAAGCATTGGTCCCTTTCATGCACGAAATATGCGGCGTGACCTGCTCGGTCATGGCGTCGGGCAGGCCGAGGTCGAGGGCTTCGGCCCAGTAGAAGGACACGCGGTAGCTCTTGCAACACGCTCCGCAGCTCAGGCAGGGAAGGACGTCGTCGGCGCTCATGGTGGCCAATTCTAGCGCGGACGCGGGACGAAAAAAAGCCGCCCGAAGGCGGCTTCCCGATTGGTTTGAAACCGGCTGCGAAGCCGGCTGTGAAGCCGGTTCGGTCGACCTTTATTGGCCGCGTTTCGCGCGCGCCTTGGCCGCGATGCGCATGCGCAGCGCGTTCAGCTTGATGAACCCGCCCGCATCCGCCTGGTTGTAGGCGCCGCCGTCTTCGTCGAAGGTGGCGATGTTCATGTCGAACAGCGAGTCGGTCTTCGAATCGCGCGACACGACGATCACATTGCCCTTGTACAGCTTGATGCGCACCCAGCCGTTGACGGTCTGCTGGGTGTGGTCGATCAGGGTCTGCAGCGCGACGCGCTCCGGCGCCCACCAGTAGCCGTTATAGATCAGCGAAGCGTAGCGCGGCATCAGGTCGTCCTTCAGGTGCGCCACTTCGCGGTCCAGCGTGATCGATTCGATTGCGCGGTGCGCGCGCAGCATGATGGTGCCGCCCGGGGTTTCGTAGCAGCCGCGCGACTTCATGCCGACGTAGCGGTTTTCGACCAGGTCGAGGCGGCCGATGCCGTGCTTGCCGCCCAGGCGGTTCAGCTCGGTCAGGACGGCGGCCGGCGACAGGCGCTTGCCGTTCAGGCCGACGATGTCGCCCTTTTCGTATTCGATGTCCAGGTACTCGGCTTCGTCCGGCGCCTGCTCGGGCGACACGGTCCAGCGCCACATCGATTCCTCGGCTTCGGCGCTCGGGTTTTCCAGGTGGCGGCCTTCGAACGAGATGTGCAGCAGGTTGGCGTCCATCGAGTACGGCGCGCCGCCGTTCTTGTGCTTCATGTCGACCGCGATGCCGGCGTCTTCCGCGTACTTCAGCAGTTTTTCGCGCGACAGCAGGTCCCATTCGCGCCATGGGGCGATGATCTTGACGTCGGGTTTCAGCGCATAGGCGCCCAGCTCGAAGCGCACCTGGTCGTTGCCCTTGCCGGTCGCGCCGTGCGAGACGGCGTCGGCGCCGGTCTCGTTGGCGATCTCGATCAGGCGCTTGGCGATCAGCGGACGCGCGATCGAGGTGCCCAGCAGGTATTCGCCTTCGTACACGGTGTTGGCGCGGAACATCGGGAACACGAAGTCGCGCACGAACTCCTCGCGCACATCGTCGATGTAGATGTTTTCTGGCTTGATGCCGAACTTCAGCGCCTTGGCGCGCGCCGGTTCCAGTTCCTCACCTTGGCCGAGGTCGGCGGTAAAGGTGACGATTTCGCAGTTGTAATTGTCCTGCAGCCATTTCAGGATGACGGAGGTATCGAGACCGCCGGAATAGGCAAGGACTACTTTCTTGATGTCGCTCATGGGAGTTCCAGTGATGGAGGGATGGTAGAGGAGAGATGGTCAGCTGGCGCACAGGTTCACCGCCCGGCAGGGCGATGAACGGCCAACGATCAAGCTTCAGTGGGTGAAAAAATCAATTATCTTCGATACGACCGAGCAGCAGGTACTCGATCAGGGCTTTTTGCACGTGCAGGCGGTTCTCGGCTTCGTCCCAGACCACCGACTGCGGGCCGTCGATGACGCCGGCCGAGACTTCCTCGCCGCGGTGCGCGGGCAGGCA
This sequence comes from Massilia timonae CCUG 45783, assembly GCF_000315425.1. Lineage (GTDB taxonomy): Bacteria > Pseudomonadota > Gammaproteobacteria > Burkholderiales > Burkholderiaceae_D > Telluria > Telluria timonae. The sequence goes on from NZ_JH992924.1 coordinate 1,101,557, forward strand.
GTGCATGAACAGGGCGTCGCTGGCCGCGCGCGCCATCTTGGCTTCGTCGACGATGAAGCCGTCGAAGGCCTTCAGTCGTTCTGCGTTTTCCTTTTCGTAGCCCATGCTGGTCCAGACGTCGGTATTGACCAGGTGGGCGCCGGCGCAGGCGTCCGACGGGTTGTCGAACAGGGTGTAGCGCGAGGTCGAGACCAGGTTCGGATCCAGTTCGTAGCCCTTCGGCGTCGAGACGTTCAGGTGGAAGCCGAACACCTCGGCCGCCTGCAGCCACGAGTACAGCATATTGTTGGCGTCGCCGATCCAGGCCACGGTCTTGCCGGCGATCGAGCCGCGGTGTTCCCAGAAGGTGAACACGTCGGCCAGCACCTGGCAGGGGTGGTGTTCGTTGGTGAGGCCATTGATGACCGGGACCCGCGAGTTGGCGGCGAAGCGTTCGATGATGTCCTGGCCGAAGGTGCGCACCATGATGATGTCGCACATGCGGCTCATCACCTGGCCGGCGTCTTCGACCGGCTCGCCGCGGCCCAGCTGGCTGTCGCGGGTGTTCAGGTAGATGGCGGCGCCGCCCAGCTGGTGCATGCCGGCCTCGAACGAGAGGCGGGTGCGGGTCGAGCTCTTTTCGAACACCATCACCAGGGTGCGGTCGACCAGCGGATGATAGACCTCGTAGGCCTTGAACTTGCGCTTGATGATCGCCGCGCGCTTGATGACGTATTCGAACTCGTCGCGCGTGAAGTCGGAGAACTGCAGGAAGTGCTTGATCGGAGTGGTGCCTGGCATAGTGGGGTCTACTCGAATGTTATCCCTTGAATTATAAGGGGTTTTTCTTTTCGTTAGGGAAAGTATAGTCTTCAGTACCTGGTCTTCAATACAGGGTCTGCGCCGATTCGTGCAACAGCTGCGCATACAGCTCGTGGCGCATGCGCGCGATCTTGCCGTCTGCGACCGCATCCAGCACGGCGCACTGCGGTTCGGCCAGGTGGCGGCAGTTATAGTACTTGCAGCCGCCCAGATAGGGCTTGAACTCGACGAAGGCGCGTTCCAGCATGCCTTCGGTCAGGTGGTACAGGCCGAATTCCTGGAAGCCGGGCGAATCGATGATCGTGGACGTCTTCCCATCCGCGCCGGGCAGCCGGTACAGGCGGGTGAAGGTGGTGGTGTGCTTGCCGGTGTCGAGCGCGGCCGAGATTTCGCGCACCGCGATGTCGGCGTCCGGCACCAAGAGGTTGATCATCGACGACTTGCCCATGCCGGACTGGCCGATGAAGATCGACGAGTGGCCTTCGAGCAGCGGCGCCAGGGTCGCCACGGTCTGTTCGGGCTGCCCGGTGGCCGATACCTCGTGCACCGGATAGCCCAGCGCGGCATACGGCGCAACGCGTTCGCGCGCGCGCGGCAGCAGGTCTGCGACATCAAGCTTGTTCAGGATGAGGTGGGCCTCGATGCCGGCCGCCTCGCAGGCGACCAGCGCGCGCGAGACCAGGTCGTCGGTGAAACCGGGCTCGGTGGCGACGACGATGAACAGGCGCGAGATGTTCGCCGCCAGCAGCTTCGATTTGTATTGGTCGGAGCGGTAGAGCAGGGTGGTGCGCTCGGCGATCTTTTCGATCACCGCCTGGTCGGCGGAGGTGCGCTTCAGGTGCACCACGTCGCCCACGGCGACGTTGGTCTTCTTGCCGCGCGTGACGCATTGCAGCTTTTCGCCGTCCACGTCGGCCAGGTAGTGACGGCCGTGGGCCGCGATGATGGTGCCAGTCAGGGGGGTAACTAAGTCGCTCATGCGCTGGTCATTTCAAGATAAAGCGCATTCACTTTCGCGGCGCAGATAAAATCGTTTTCGGTCAGGGCGCCGCCGGCGGAGTGGGTGGTCCAGCTCACCCTGCAGGTCGCATGGCCGACCGTCAGCTCCGGATGGTGGTCCTGGGTTTCGGCGACCTGCGCCACCGCGTTCACGAGGGCGATGGTGGCGCGGTAGTCCGGCGAGCGGAATTCGCGCAACAGGATGCCGTCGATCGCGGTCCAGCCGGGCACGTCGTTCAGCAAGGCGTCGATCGCCCACGGATCGAGCGCCCTGGCGTTGCGGATGCAGTCGCGATGCTCCAGCTTCATGCGCCCGCCAGCGTCAGGTGTTTCACGCGCACCGAGGCCGGCGGATGCGAATCGTAGAAGGCCGAGTGCAGCGGGTCCGGGGTGAGGGTGGAGGCGTTGTCCTCGTACATCTTGACCAGGGCCGACACCAGGTGGCGGCCATCGGTATGCCGGGCCGCGAAGGCGTCGGCTTCGAACTCGTGCTTGCGCGAGGTGATCGAGGACAGCGGCGCCAGCGGGAAGGTGAACACCGGCAGAACTAAAACGAAAAGCACCAGGGCCATGCCGTCGTTGGAGGCGTTCATGAAGGGCAGCACGCCCAGGCCCGTATAGAACCAGGCCTGGCCCTTCAGGTAGCCGAGCAGGGCCAGGAAGGCCAGCGACATGGCGAACATCACGGCGACGCGCTTGACGATGTGGCGCAGCTTGAAGTGGCCCAGTTCGTGCGCCAGCACGGCCTCGATCTCTTGCGGCTCGAGACGCGACAGCAGGGTGTCGAAGAACACGATGCGCTTGGCGCGCCCGAAGCCCGAGAAATAGGCGTTGCCGTGGGCGCTGCGCTTGCTGCCGTCCATCACGAACAGGCCGCGCGACGCGAAGCCGACGCGCGCCATCAGGCTCTCGATGCGCTGCTTGAGGCTGGCGTCTTCGAGCGGGGTGAACTTGTTGAACATCGGCGCGATCACGCTCGGGTAGATCGCAATCATGAGCAGCTGGAACCCGCTCCACACCAGCCAGGTATAGAACCACCACAGGTCGCCCGACTTGTCCATCAGGGTGAGCACCACCCACAGCAGCGGCAGGCCGATGACGGCGCCGACGATCGAGCTCTTGATGAGGTCGGTGAACCACAGGCCGGGCGTCATCTTGTTGAAGCCGAAGCGCTGTTCCAGCACGAACTGGCGGTACCAGTCCAGCGGCAGGTCGAGCAGGCTGGAGATGACGCCGAAGGCCACCACCAGCGCCAGCTGGTGCCACAGTCCAGGCCCGGTGAGGGGCAACAGGGCCAGCGACAGCAGCTGCAGGCCGCCCAGCAAGGTGAAGCCGATCAGGACCGCGCCGCCCCACAGCATGCCCACCAGGCCGAGGCGGGTCTTTGCGACGGTATAGTCGGCCGCTTTCTGGTGCGCCGCCAGCGGCACCTTTGGTGCAAACTCGGCCGGCACGCTGGCGCGATGGCGCGCGATGTGCCGGATATGGCGCGCGGCCAGCCAGGTGCGCAGCACCATGGTCAGCACGAAGAAAACGACGAACAAAACTGAAAACCCGAATGAAGACATTCTGTGCCTGTGAGAAAATGCAGGATTAGGTAAAACACGACTAGGCAAAGAGAGAATTATGTCACAAGCTACACCAACCACCGAGTCCGCCGCAGTGCCGCGTCAAAACGAGTTCAACCTGGTCTGGGTGGACATGGAAATGACCGGCCTGGACCCGGACAACGACCGCATCATCGAAGTGGCGGTGATCGTCACCGACCCCGAGCTGAACATCATCGCCGAAGGCCCGGTGTTCGCCATCCACCAGTCGGACGAGACGCTGGACAAGATGGACAACTGGAACAAGGGCACCCACGGCAAGTCGGGCCTGATCGACCGCGTGAAGGCCTCGACCGTCAGCGAAGCCCAGGCCGAGCAGGAACTGATCGCCTTCCTCAAGCAGTATGTGCCGTCGAACAAATCGCCGATGTGCGGCAACTCGATCTGCCAGGATCGCCGCTTCATGGCGCGCGGCATGCCGAAGCTCGAAGCCTTCTTCCACTACCGTAACCTGGACGTGTCGACCCTGAAGGAACTGTGCCGCCGCTGGAAGCCCGAGGTTGCCACCGGCTTCAAGAAGCACCAGAAGCACACGGCCCTGGCCGACATCACCGAGTCGATCGAAGAACTGCGCTACTACCGCGAGCATTTCATCCAGAAATAACTCGGCAAAAGCAGCAAAAAAACTGCATTGTATTGACAAGAAGGTATGCGACAATCGGCGGTATGGTTCCGCTCCCGCATACCGCTTTTTCGAGTGACAGCCAGGTGGCGGCGCGCATGCGCGGCCACGACTGGCACACTTCCAGCCTCGGCCCTCCCGAGGGCTGGCCACCGTCGCTGCGCACGGCAGTGGACATGATGCTGCATTCGTCCTTCCCGATGTTCATCGCGTGGGGGCCGCAGTTCGCTTTCCTGTTCAACGACGCCTACATCCCCATCCTGGGAGAGCGCTATCCGTGCGCGCCCGGCCTGCCGTTCGCCGAGGTGTGGCCCGAAGCCTGGCCCGAGCTGCGGCCGCTGGTCGAGCGCACGGTGGCGGGCGAGACGGTGTTCTTCGAAGACCTCGAGCTGAGCCTGCTGCGCAACGGTTATCCCGAGCGTGCCTGGTTCACGTTCTCGTATGCCCCGCTGGTCGATGCGGCCGGCCACGTCGGCGGCCTGCTCTGCACCTGCATGGAAACCACCGGCCGCGTGCTGGCCGAGCGGCGCGCCGCCTTCCAGCTCAGGGTGTCCGATGCGCTCGGCCCGATCGAGGATCCGGGCGAGGTGATCGCCACCGCCAGCGCCTTGCTGGGCGTGGAGCTCGGCGCCGCGCGCGTGCTGTACGCCGAGATCGATCCGCTCAGCGGCCGCCTGGAGGTGCCGCGCCTGTGGTCCCAGGATGGCGCCGCGCCGGCGGCCTTGCGCTCGCCGCTGCACGACTTCAGTCCGGCGGTGGTGGACGAGCTGCGCAGCGGCGCCGTGGTGCAGATCCACGATGCCGCCAACGACCCGCGCACGCAAGACCTGCGCGCCGCCTGGCGCGACGAGCGCATCGGCGCCTTGCTGGTGGTGCCGCTGGTAAAATCCGGCCGCCTGATCGCCTGCCTGGGCGTCGATGCGCCGACGCCGCGCTCCTGGACCGGCCACGACGTCCAGCTCGCGCGCGACGTGGCCGAGCGCACCTGGGCCGCGGCCGAGACCGCGCGCGCCCAGGCGCTGCTGCGCGAAGAGCGCGACCGCAGCCGCGACATCTTCGACAATATCTCCGAAGGCTTCGCCCTGTTCGACCGCAACTGGATCATGCAGCGCATGAACGCCGAGGGCCTGCGCATCTGCGCCGTCACGCGCGAGGAAGTCATCGGCCGCAACCACTGGGAAGTGTTCACCGCCATGGCCGACAGCGAGGCCGGCCGCATGTACCACCGCGTGATGGACACGCGCCGCGCCGGCGCCGCCGAGCAGTGCCACGTGTTCCCCGACGGGCGCCGCATCTGGACCGACATCCGCGCCTATCCGACCCAGGACGGCGGCATCGCCAGCTTCTTCCGCGACATCACCGACCGCAAGCTGGCCGAAGAAAAACTGATGGACGCCGACCGCCGCAAGGACGAATTCCTGGCCATGCTGGCGCACGAGCTGCGCAACCCGCTGGCGCCGATCAGCGCCGCCGCCGAGCTGCTCCGGCTGGGCAATATGGACGAGCGCCGGGTGCACCAGAGCAGCACCATTATCGGACGCCAGGTGCGCCACATGACGCGCCTGGTGGACGACCTGCTCGACGTCTCGCGCGTCACGCGCGGCCTGATCACCCTGGGCCAGGCGCGGGTGGCGGCGCGCGCCGTCGTCGAAGAGGCGGTGGAGCAGGTGCGGCCGACGATCGACGCGCGCTCGCAGCAGCTCAGCGTGCGCCTGCCGTCCGAACACGCCGCGGTGCGCGGCGACAAGGCGCGCCTGGTGCAGGTGGTGGCCAATGTGCTGGGCAACGCCGCCAAGTACACGCCCCCGGGGCGCGGCATCGACCTGCGCGCCGAGGTGCTCGGCACGCGCCTGGTGCTGAGCGTGCGCGACGAGGGCATCGGCATGGACCGCGAACTCACCGGCCGCGTGTTCGACCTGTTCACCCAGGCCGAGCGCTCGTCCGACCGCTCGCAGGGCGGGCTCGGACTGGGCCTGGCCCTGGTCAAGCACCTGGTCGAGCTGCACGGCGGCACGGTGGGCTGTTCCAGCCCGGGCCTGGGCAAGGGCAGCACCTTCGTGATCAGCCTGCCGCTGCTGCAGGAAGAAGAAACGCCGGTTCCCGCGCCGGGCGCCGCCGGTCCGGCCGGCGCCGCGCCCTTGCGCATCCTGGTGGTGGACGACAACCACGACGCCGCCGAGACGCTGGGCCTGTTGCTGTCGGCCCAGGGGCATGAGGTGGCGATCGAGCACGCCTCGCTGCCGGCGCTCGAGCGCGCGCGCGGCATGCGGCCCGACGTCTGCCTGCTCGATATCGGGCTGCCGGAGATGGATGGGCGCGAACTGGCGCGGCGGCTGAAGGCCGATCCGGCGACGGGCGGCGCGGTCCTGATCGCCGTCACCGGCTATGGCCAGCAGCAGGATCGCGATGCCGCACTGGCCGCAGGCTTCGCGCATCACTTGGTCAAGCCGGTCAATGTCGACGTGCTGCTGCGCGTGCTGGATGGCGTGCGCGGCGAAGCAGGGGCAACGGAGGAGCACAACAAGCAAGCCAACGTCGCTCCCGCGTAGGCGGGAGCCCAGGGCGGTCGCGCCGCCGAAAACCAAAAAAAGGAGACCAGATGAAAGAAAAACCGCTCTTCATCGTGAAAACGTTGGCACTTGCCTTGCTCAGTGCCGCCAGCCTGTCCCTGCAGGCCGCCAACCCGATCGTCCCCGGCTGGTACGCGGACCCCGAAATCCGCATCTACGGCAACAAGTACTGGATCTATCCCACCTATTCGGACCACTACGGCACGCCGCGCACCTCGCGCGGATTCACCCCCGAGCAGCAAGCCATGCGCGCCAAGTCCGACCTGATCTGGGAACCCTACCTGAAGCAGACCTTCCTCGACGCCTTCTCGTCGACCGACCTGGTCAACTGGACGAAGCACACCCACGTGCTCGACGTCGAGAACGTCGCGTGGGCGGCGTATGCGGTGTGGGCGCCATCCGCCATCGAGCACAACGGCAAGTACTACCTGTTCTTCGGCGCCAACGACATCAAGGCCAATGGCCAGCTGGGCGGCATCGGCGTCGCGGTCAGCGACCGTCCCGAAGGCCCGTTCAAGGATGCGCTCGGCCGCCCGCTGATCGACAAGATCCACAACGGCGCCCAGCCGATCGACCAGATGGTGTTCAAGGACGACGACGGCCAGGTGTATATGTATTACGGCGGCTGGAAGCACGCCAACGTCGTCAAGCTGGCGCCGGACCTGCTGAGCGTTGTGCCATTTCCGGACGGGACCACCTACAAGGAGATCACGCCCGACCCGGCCTATGTGGAGGGGTCATTCATGGCCAAGCGCAATGGCGTGTACTACTTCATGTGGTCGGAAGGAGGGTGGACGGGGCCGGATTATCGCGTTGCGTATGCCATGAGCAAGTCGCCGTTTGGGCCGTTTAAGCGCATCGGCACCATCCTGCAGCAGGATACGACCATCGCCAATGGGGCGGGGCATCACTCGGTGGCCAATATTCCTGGCACCGACGACTGGGTTATTGTCTATCACCGGCGGCCGCTGAACGACAAGGACGGGCATCATCGCGAGATGGCTATTGAGCATTTGTACTTTAATGCGGATGGCACTATCAAGCCTGTGGTCATGACCACAAAGGGTATGACGCCGCGACCGACTGCACCCGGTGGCTAACGATGTCAGGCAGCTGACACAAACGCTCGACGTTTTTTTTGCAGAAATGACAAGTAGTCGAGCAACGGTGTCAATCTAGGTGAAGACACGTGATCTATCAGCACTTGCACAATTGCCTCCGACTAAAGTGGACCTTGCAAAAGCATTGCCCTGCAGTGTTCCACGATCTAGTGGAGCATTTCTGACGGTGATTTTAAGGGGGTGAGCAATGAAATATGTCGTATAGAATTAAAAATCTTTGTGTGCTACTGGGCCGAATTGCAGGAGAAGTAATTGAATTTCCCGGTGGGGCTACTTTCACTATGGATTTCTTGTTTGAAGTTATTGCAGTCACACGGCGTTGAGTTGGCGTTCCTTAGTACACTAAAACTCTTATGGCACAGCATGGACGCATTGGGGCGACTTTAAAGCTACTCCATTAGGACTCATGTATCGCTTCAGATTTTTTCTAAGCGTTAAAGCGCCTAGAAACTCACTTGCCTAATTTCTGTTAGCAATAATTGGGGTGGGGCAATTGCTTGGAGTCGTCAAGAAAACTATATATAGATAGGATGGAAATGCATGTGCTATCTGAAATTCGCTGGTATTTTACGCCACTCATTCCATGTTATCCTCGGATCGTCGGGTGTTTTTATCAATATTCTTTTTTCTCCTTTGGCCTTGCGTCGGGCATTGTCATTCCAAGCCCTTTTTCCAAATTTTCTCACAGCTGTGTAAATTGCCCCGGCATCCATTGTGTTAACCTTGAATGCTTCCATGCAAAGTCTAAAAATCTTGTCGGATTGCTCACGTGTTAGATACTGTTCCCAGTAGAGGTAATCGTGAAGAACAGCGGCGTATGCATATAGGCCGTCCGGACGTAGTCGCGGCCAAAAGATTGCTGGAATGCTTGCGAAATCGGTGACAAAGCCAATTGGGACCCTGACTTGTTTATATGCGGTCGAATGTTGGGCAGTAGGAGTCCAGCCGATGACGCTAGTCGTGTAGTAAGTTGGATCAGCGAAACGCGCTACTTTTAATACGCCGGATGGATTTTTTTTATTTACCTTCTCCGTCGGATCCTCTGCGTATTGCAAAAATAGTGCTTCCATCCAGGCATCGCTCGCGTCGCGATCGGTAGTTTGAGAAAATGTTGTTTTGGCCGAGAATGCCAATGACATAAATGCTAAAAAGCGGCGTCGCTTCAGCTTGGAATGAGGTTTCATCTGGTTTTCTCGACTAAAGGTTTGAACAACATCTCCCCGTCGCCGCGCATCCGGCCGAGCATTGGGATCTGTGTCGCGTTCGTTCGCTGTGCTACGTTATATTGAACGAAAAGAAACAGTTCGGTGAGTGTAATTACGCCATTCTTTCCGAGAAGATCTGCTTCTCCTTGCAGGCCGCTAGCGAGATAGTGGGTAAATGTGCTCATTTTCAACTGATCATCGATTTGAGCGGCTTGATCCGACATACCAGCGGTGACCATAAAGGCGCCTTGGGGCACTGCCAGTTGGGTGAGGTCGGGCACTGCTCCCGACTTTCTCACGATTCCCAAACCCGAAAAGCAACTGTCGACTGCAAACAGGACTTGTCGCACCATCTTGCCGTCGAGGGCACGGAAAGCATGGTTTTGAAGGTCGTTCAGACGTAGGCAACGAAGGGTTGGATTGGATGAATAACAATCACTCGTTGCAAGATAGCCCTCAGATGCTACGAGCGGGTCGGAAAAGCCATGTGTGGAGAAATAGATAAACAGGCGGTCGTCCCGATCAGCAGAATCAATCAATTTCGAAAGTGCTACATCAATGTCCTCCTTGGTTACCCGGTCACTAAGCAGCGTCGATACCTCGAATCCATTGCGTTTAAGCGCCTGATCCATTGCTGTGACGTCACGTGCAATTTTCTCTCTGTCAAATATGGAAAATTTCTTGTCGTCAAAGTTCCAGACTCCGATAACCAACGCTCGGCTTTTTGCGTACACTTGGTCGAATGCAATGGCTGGACCTTCTTTTCCTTCGCCTTTCAGTTCCGGAGCGGAAATATGATCATTATCCAGATTAAACTGGTAGGTAGCAGGAACTGAGAGTAGTGTCTGGTTGCCGTCGTCGAAGCGGGCTTGGACTGAGAACTGGTGAATACCTTTAACTAAAAAGGAATATGATGACTGTTGACGGGTTGTCCATGCGCCCCAATCCGAATCATTGGGGAAAATTCGGTATCGATAAAGCAAATGCTTGCGATTCAATTTAAACTCGGGACCAACTTCCCAGCTGAACCTTAATGGTTTTGCCTGCATTCCGCCAGAAGTGTTGGCTTGGCTGGGCAGGGTGCCGTTTAACTTGAGATAAACGCGCGGTGTGATATCAAGCGGAATCGGGCTTGCAGACACTTCGAAGTGAGCGAGAGTCGCACGTGAACTATCACGTATGGCCGGACTAAGTAACGCTCGGTCAGCGCTATGCGGGACAAATGCCCGTTTATAGCCGCCTGCAGTTTTTAATGGATGTCCGATAAATGTTGGGATCCGCGCAATCGCAACCGTGTATTTCCCCGGTTTATACGGTGCTCTGAAGTCGATTGTATAGGGTTTTGCCGAGGCCTCGAATCCCTCTCCAATATCCGGTGCGGCGCTTAAAGCTCCATAAATTTCCCAAGAATCTTGGTTGCGTTCCGAACCTTCCGGAATGACGGCGAATGTAAGGTAAGCGTATTTCTTGGAGCCAAAATGATACTCATTGGCCCGGAACTGGAGCACGATTTGAGAACCGGGGGCAACCTTCGCCCCCCCTTCTGTGAACACGACTGAAGATGGGATTACTTGAACCCCTCCTGCATATGCAGTTTGCTGAGAGATCAGGAATGCCAAAAGTATGAACCACTTGCGCAAAATCGAAACATTTGGCATACCTACCTCTTCGGTGGAATGACTACGGTGCTCGGTGCTGTGGAACTGTTTACCCAGTGCGTAGAGCTTGCCATAAAATTATCAGAGGGGCAATGGCCAAAAACAAGGCGGCGGAGTTTTGAAATAGTCCTGTGGTACGCGGAGGCACAGGTGCCTGACAAAGATGAGGCCGTATGTGTTTTGCGCGCTATCCATTGCTGCGTTTCAGCCTTTGTCATACAGTCGTATCGCTTCGATCAGCATTCTTTGCTCGAGACTTTAGGGGGATCTGGAGGTCTCTGAGGCGTAGCGGCAAGTCACGTCTGTCGTCTCTTTCTGGACGAATGGTAGACGTGCCGGACAGGTGCACGTGATCGTTGCTCTCACGGCGACCGTGCATTATGCTTTGCGTCCAAATTGACTCCATGCACTATTTTTGATGACTTTTGCACCCATTTCGTGCAAATGTGCTGTAATGACGCTCTCTGCGCTCAACCTTGGTGCAATGCCATCCTTTCTTCTATCCATCCTCCGGCGGCCGCACCCGGTCGCCTTGCCACCGATCGGCCAGGCGCGGGCCGCGTTCGGCGCATTGTTCGGCCTGGCCCTGTCCGGCATCCTGAGCCAGGTCGTGCTGGCCTGGACCGCCCCCGGCGCCCACGTCGCCTGGCTCGTTGCCCCGATGGCGGCCTCCGCCGTATTGCTGTTCTGCGTCCCCGCCAGCCCCCTGGCCCAGCCCTGGCCCGTCATCGGCGGCAATGTCGTCTCGGCCCTGGTCGGCGCCGCCTGCGCCCAGCTGCTGCCCGATCCGATGTTCGCCGCGCCGCTGGCCGGCGGATTGTCGATCGCCATGATGTTCCTGCTGCGCTGCCTGCATCCGCCGGGCGGGGCGGTGGCGATGACGGCGGTGCTGGGCGGGCCGGCGGTGCACGAGGCTGGCCTGTCGTTCGCGCTGGCGCCGGTGGGCCTGAACACCGTGCTGCTGGTGCTGGCGGCGCTGCTGTACAACCGGGTGACGGGCGCCCATCACGCGCACAAACCTGTTCCGGCGCCGACCGCCGTGGCGGCCGAGGACATCGACGCCGCGCTGGAGCATTTTGGCGAAGCGGTCGACGTCTCGCGCGAAGACCTGGCCGTCATCGTCAACGATGCCGAGCACCATGCGGCCGAGCGGCGCGTGCGGCACCTGCATGCCGGCGACGTCGTGGTGCCGCCGCTGGCGCGGCTCGCACCCGATATGCCGCTGGCGACGGCGCGCGCCATCCTGCTCGAACATGGCTTGCCTTCGCTGCCGGTGGTGGATGGGGAAGGGCGGCTGCTTGGCGTGCTGACGCTGAAATCCCTGCTGCGGGCGGCGGCCGAGGCCGAAGCGTGGAACATCAAGGCGCGGGCGCTGATCGTGCTGCGCGGCCGCAGGCAAGCCGAGCGGGTGGCCGAACTGATGATGACCGGGATCGCGGTGCAGGCGGCGCAGCCGGCAAGCGCCGTGGCAGCGCTGGCGGGCCGCCATGGCCTGGCGCGGGTGCCGGTGGTCGACGCGGCGGGCATGCTGGTGGGGATGGCAGGGCCGGTCGAAGTGCTCGACGCCCTGCATGGGGTGACGTTGGCGACGCAGGGGTGGCGGTTACGGCGCCGGCGCGACGATTGATGCTTGTTTCGGCGCCGATTTCGTCTGCGATGATCTCGCTGCCAACGATCGCCGCGTCGGCGGCCTGGCCGCCGACCCTACGGGTGAATCAGGCCGATTCCGCCCCGCAGCACTTCTTGTACTTCTTGCCGCTGCCGCAGGGGCAATCGTCGTTGCGACCGACCTTCGGCTCCTCGCGCACCACGGTCTCGACCGCGGCCTTGCGCAGTGGCAGCCAGTAGCGGTACAGGGCCGGCACATTCGCTTCGATCTCCAGCGCCAGGGCGTGGATCTTGTGCGGATTGTCGACCAGGGCCAGTTCCTCCTCTTCGATCTCGTCGGCGCCGAGCAGGTAGATCGGGCGAATGAGTTCGGCCACGTCCGAGGTCCAGATCGGTTCCCAGGAGTCGGCGCGCAGTTCGACGCCTTCCCAGAAGCCCCAGCACCAGGCTTCCGGATCGATCAGGGTCTTGCCTTCGAATTCGTGTTCGACGAACAGCGGCTCGAACTCCTTCGGCGAGACTTCGAAGGTGATCAGCACTTCGTTCATGAAGCGCATGATCAGGTTGATGATCTTTTCTTCTTCGCGCTTGTTCTTCCATTTCGGGGCGGCCGCCTCGTCCTGGCCCCAGACCAGCGGCAGCCATTCGGCCGGCATGATGGTTTCCGGACCGATCGCGATCGCGGTCAGGTAGCCGTGCAGGGTGTCCATCGTCATCGCGTCGTCGGAGCAACGGTCGGACAAGAGGAACTGGTCGAGTTCGTCGAATTCTTTTTCGGAGAGGGGCTGTTCGAGATGCATGGGAGTGTCTGGTGACGGCGCCCGGGCGCCGGTTTTGCGTAAAGGCGCCAGTGTAACGCCTGCGCCGCCAGGCGGCAGCAAAAACCTCGATCAGGTATGGCAAACGGCGGGGAGATGGCGCCGCGGCGCAACGGCCGCGGCGCCGGGATGGCATCAACGCTTGGCGTTGAACGCCTTGGTCAGCTCGTCGGCCGCGAACTGCTGCGCTTCCTTGGCTTTGGGCACCACCGCGCCCATGCCGAAGAATTCGTGGGTCACACCGGTGTAGTGACGGTAGTTGACGGCCACGCCTTCCTTCTCGAGGCGGTCGGCGTAGGCCTTACCCTCGGTCATCAGCGGGTCGATCTCGGCCGTGATCACGGTCGCCGGCGGCAGGCCCTTGAGCGAGGTCGCCTTCAGCGGCAGGGCGTACGGGCTCTTCGGATCGGCGCCGTAGTGCTTGAAGAACCAGCCCATCATCGCCTTGTTGAGCGGCTTGGCGTTGGCGTTCTTCTTGTACGACGCATTGTTCATGTCGTTGTCGACCACCGGATACACCAGCAGCTGGTGCACCGGCAGCTGGGCTTTCTGGTCGCGCGCCATCATCGAGACCACGGTCGCCAGGTTGCCGCCGGCCGATTCGCCGGCCACCGCCACGCGGGTCGGGTCGCCATTGAACTGGCTGGCGTTGTCGATTGCCCATTTATAGGCGGCGAAGGCGTCCTCGGGCTGGGTCGGGAACTTGTGTTCAGGCGCCCGGCGGTAATCGGCCGAGACGACGATGGCCTTGGCCCCCTTGGCCAGCGCGCGCACCGACGCTTCATAGACCTTGGTGTCGGCGATCACGAAGCCGCCGCCGTGGTAGTAGACGATGACCGGGAACGGACCCTTGCCCTCAGGGGTGAAGATGTGGACCGGGAAGCTGCCGCCCTTGCCCTGCACCGTCTGCGTCTTCATTGTCACGCCGGGTTCCGGCGCCGTGCTCTGGCCGGCATCCGACAGCACTTTCTTGACCGCGTCGGCGGCGCTCGGCTGCTTGCGCGCTTCTTCCGGGCTCAGGTTCTCGATCGGCTTCGGTTTGAGCGACGCCATGGCGTCGAGCACCTTTTGCATATTCGGCTCGGCCTTCGGCGGCTGGGCGTTCTGGGCGATGGCGGCGCCTGCAGCCATGCCGGCGGCGAGAGCGACGAGGGTCAGGGTCATCTTCTTCATGGTGTTCCAATCAGGTTGGCGCTCCGACGCGGGCTGCGTCTGGATGCGTTTGTTACATGGAACCCCGGAACAACACCGCCGCTCAGTACGCGAACGAACCCAGCCATCCAAAAGCGGGACGATTTCCGCTTCCCCGTGCGCCGCCGTACAATGGGCACATGGAAAAGCCGAACCTCGATACTCCCGAACACCCCTTTGCCCGCCTCGATCCCGCCATGGTGCTCGATGCGCTCGATAGCGTCGGCCTGCACGGCGATGGCCGCCTGCTGGCGCTGAACAGCTACGAGAACCGGGTCTACCAGGCAGGCCGCGAGGAGGGCGCGCCGGTGGTGGTCAAGTTCTATCGGCCGCAGCGCTGGAGCGATGCCGCCATCCTCGAAGAGCATGCTTTTGTCGCCGAGCTGGTGGAGCAGGAGATTCCGGTGGTGCCGGCCCTGGCCATCGACGGCAAGACCCTGCATGCCTTCGAGGGCTTTCGCTTCGCCGTGTTCCCGCGCCGCGGCGGGCGCGCGCCCGAGCTGGGCGACCCGGCCGTGCTGGAATGGACCGGCCGCTTCATCGGCCGCATCCACGCCCAGGGCGCGGTCAAGGCATATCAGCACCGGCCGGCGCTCGATCCGGTCACGTTCGGCCGCCAGCCCTATGACTGGCTGCGCAGCCATGATTTCGTGCCGCCCGAGCTGATGGTCGCGTGGTCGAGCGTGGTCGAGCAGGCCCTGGATGGTGTCGCGCGCTGCTACGAGCGGGCCGGCGAGCTGCCGCTGCTGCGCCTGCACGGCGACTGCCACGGCGGCAATGTGCTGTGGACGCCGGATGGCCCCCATTTCGTCGACTTCGACGACAGCCGCATGGGGCCGGCGGTGCAGGACCTGTGGATGCTGCTGTCGGGCGAGCGCCACGAGATGGTGCGCCAGATGAGCGACGTGCTGGCCGGCTACGAGGATTTTTGCGAGTTCCATCCGCGCCAGCTGTACCTGGTCGAAGCCTTGCGCACCCTGCGCCTGATCCATTATGCAGCGTGGCTGGCGATGCGCTGGGACGATCCGGCCTTTCCCGCCGCCTTCCCCTGGTTCAATACCCAGCGCTACTGGCAAGACCGTATCCTGGAGCTGCGCGAGCAGGTGGCGCTGATGGACGAACCGCCCTTGTGGCCGGTGTGATGGCCGAATGGATGAGCTGAGCCAATATTGCCGCCCAGTTCCGCGTAGCGTACTGAACGGATTTACCGGATAATCGAAACGACCGCCGCTATTGAGACCTCGCATGGAACCAAACCCAGCCAAGCAAGACGACGCCGACTTCTCGATCGACCTGTCGCAGGCCGCCGGCATGGCGCCGGCCGAGGCTCCGCCCGACTCGGGGCCTGAAGCGGCTGCCGCCGCGCCTGAGGTCCCTGCGGCCGCCCCGGCGCCGGCCGCGCGCAAGCCCCTCGAGATGCGCGAAATCCAGGAAGCGATCGCGCGGGTGGAAGCCGAGGCCAAGGCTAATGTTGCTGCAGAAAGCCGCCAGACCGCCGAATCGCGCGCACGCGCGCTGGCGGACGAACGCGCCGCCATTGACGCCGCCGCCGCCGCCGCCGCGCTGGCCAATTCGCAGGCATCCGAAGACGCGATCGCGGCCAACCGCGACCGCCTCGAATCCCTGCGCGCCGCCGCCAAGGCCTCCGCCGAGCGCCTCGAAGCGATCCGGCAAGAGACCGCCGAGCTGCGCGCGCGGGTCAAGAGCGACACCGAGATCCGGCTGGCGCTGGAGGCCCGTGCGCGCTCCGAAGAAGAAGCGCGGCGCCGCGCCGCCGTCCAGATGGAAGCCGAGGCCGAACTGGCGGCCAAGGCCGCCCGCGCCGCCGACGAGCTGGTGGCGCATACCGAACAGGCCAGGCTGCAGGCCGCCGAGCGCATGGCGGCGGTGGAGGCGGCCAAGGAAGAAGTGCTGCACAACGCCAGCGCCGACGCCCGCATCGCCATTTTGGCGCGCGAGCGCGAGCGCGCCGAAAAAGCCGCGCGCCAGACCGCCGAGAAGCTGGCCGAGGCTGAGGCGGAAGCGCTCGACCTGACCCAGCAGCGCGAACGCGCCGACCAGGTGGCCCTGGCCTCGGCGTTCGCGCGCGCGGCGGCCGAGGCGCGCGCGCTGGAAGAAGCGCGCGCGCTGGCCCACATCGAACAGGAACGCGAGGCGATCGCGCTGGCCCAGGCCGAGTCCGAGCGCGTCGCGGCCCAGTCGCTGCGCCTGCGCCTGCAGACCGAAAAGGAATTGCGCGACGCCGCCACCCACCGCGAGCGGCTGGAACAGATGGCCGCCGCCAGCGCCGAGGCGCGGCGCGAGGCCGAAGCCCGCATCCTGGCCGCGACCGAGGCCCGGATCGAAACCGACCGCAAGCTGCAGCTGGTGGCCGAAGACCGCGTCCGCGCCGAGGAAGAAGCGGACGAGCAGGTGCAAGCCCGGCTCGAGGCCGAGGCCGAGGCGGCGCTGGACGCGCGCGCGCGCCGCGCGGCCGACGAGGCGGCGGTGGCGGCGGCCCAGCGCGAGGCCGAGGAGCACCAGCGCGAGCAAGCCTTGGCCGACGAAAAAGCGGCGCTGGCCCAGGCCGCGGCCGAGGTCCAGGCCAAGCGCAACGCCGACGAAGCGGAGGCGGTCGCGTTCGAGGCCGAGCTGGTCGAACTGCAGCGCCAGGCCGCGCAACTGGCTGCGCAAAAACGCGAAGAAGCCGAGCGCCTTGCCCAGCTCGAGCGCGAGCGGGTGGCGGCCGAGACCCAGGCCCTGGCGGACCTCGAGCGGAAAGTGGCGGCCGAGCAGGAATTGATGCTGGCGGCCCAGGCGCGCAGCGAAGCCGAGGCGGCCGCGGCGGCGGCGCTGGCCGCCAGGGCGCAGGCCGAGCGCCGTCTCGAAGAAGCCCAGCGCGCGACCTTCGAAGCTCAGCAGGCCCAGGCGGACGCGGTAGCGGAAGAAGCGGCGCAAGCCGAGGCGACGCGCGACGCCCAGCAGGCGCATGCGCGCCGGGCGCAAGAGCTGGCCCAGGCCCAGCAGGAACGCACCGAGGTCGAGCGCCAGCAGGTGGCGCTGACCGAGCAGGCGATCGGCGCCGAGCGCGAAGCCACCCAAGCCGCGCGCGAGTCGCTGGCCCTGGTCGAGCGCAAGCTGGCCGCCCAGCGCGCCCAGGCCGCGGCCGACGCCCGCGCCAACGAGGCGCAGGCGGCGCGGCTGGCGTCGGAACATGCCGCCGCCCAGGCCGCCGAGGCGCGCGCCGAGGCCGAGGAAACGCAAGCCCGGCTGGCGCGCGAGCGCGAGCTGGTCGAGCAGGCCGCCGTGCAGTCGGCGGTCGAGAAACGCGAAGCCCAGCGCGCGCTGCTGGAACACGCCCAGGCGCATGCCGAGATGCAGCGCAAGGCGGCGCAGGCGACCTTGCAGATGGCCGATGCGCGCAAGCACCTGGTGAACCTGGAAAGCAAGCGCCAGGACGAGCAGGCCGCCGAACTGGCGGCCACCGAGCGCGTCATCGGCGAACGCAAGGTCGAAGCCGGCCAACGCTCGGTGTCGGCCGACCTGACGCGCGAGGTATTGGGACGGTTCAAGCAGTCGCAGGCCCGGGCCGGCGACACCTCAGCCGCGCAGGCGGCGGCGAGGTTGGCGGAAGTGATCGCGGCCCAGCGCGAACTGGACCGCGACAAGGACTAGGGTTGGCCGGGGCGCGCAGCCGGCTGGGCCGCCGACCCTACGCCTACACTGTTATTGCGCGGGCGCCGCTGGCGCCGGCGCTCCCTGCGCCTGGCTCGGCGACACCGGATCGACCGGCCCCGTCACCGCACGCTTCACGAAATACTCGGTATCGCCAAAGCAGCTGGTCGGCACGCCCTTGTGCTGCTCGTAGCTGATCTGCACGCGGCGGCCGATATTATTATTGAGTTGCTGCACCACCGCCTCATCGCGCACGGTGAAGGCGAAGCGCTCGGGAATCGCGCCCGGCATGCTCGACAGCAGGATCTCGCCTTCCCAGGTCTTGCACAGCCAGCCTTTCTTGGAGAACGTCTGCAGATAGCCGGCGCGGTCGCCTTCGGAATAGGCCCAGGTCAGGGTGAACCAGGTGTACAGGGAACCGAGCACGGCGACGGCGGCGATGACGGACAGCAGGATGGCGGTGGCGCGGGCTTTGGGCATGGTCGGGCAGGGCGATCGAAAAAAGTTGGCACGGGTTGTCAATATGGCAGCGCAAACGCGATGCGCGCTCATTCTGCCATGCCTTGCCGTAATCGCAAACCGCAATTCTCAGCCGTTACCGATTCACCCGGTCCGCGCCGCCACCTCGGCCTCCTGGGCCGCGATCCTCCTGCGGTAGCGTATGGACGACCACAGCGACACCAGGATGAACGCCAGCCCGGACAGCCCGGTGAACCATTCCGGGATGTGATAGTGCACGCTGGCGAACATGATCAGGGCCAGGATGCCGATCGCATAGTGGGCCCCGTGCTCGAGGAAGACAAATTCTTGCAACGTGCCCTTGTAGACCAGGAACACGGTCATCGAGCGCACGAACATGGCGCCGATGGCCAGGCCCAGCATGATGATGACGACGTCGTTGGTAATGGCGAAGGCCCCGATCACGCCGTCGAAGCTGAACGAGGCGTCCAGCACTTCCAGGTAGAGAAAGCCGCCGATGCTGCCCTGCGAGATCATGGCGCCGACCGACGGGTCTTCTTCCTTTTCTTCGAGCAGGCCGCTCAGCCACTTGACGCCGATATAGATCAGCACCCCGGTCACGCCGGCGATCAGCACCGCCAGCTTGCGTTCTTCCGGCATCAGGTTCATGGCGCCGATCACGCTGAGCAGCGCCAGCAGCACGGCCAGTCCCTCGGAGCCGTACTGGCCGACTTTTTCCTCGAACCAAGTGATCCAATGCAGTTCTTTTTCCGTGTCAAAGAGGAAATTCAGGAATACCAGCAACAGGAAGGCGCCGCCGAAGGCCGCGACTTCGGCGTGGTGTTCGGTCAGGTGGCGCGAATACTCGTTGGGGTTGTCGATCGCCATGTGCCAGACGTCGAGCAGGCCGAGGCCGGTGGCGGCGGCGACGATCACCAGCGGGAACAGCAGGCGCATGCCGAACACGGCCACCAGGATGCCGACGGTCAGGAACAGCTTGCGCCAGAATTCGTTCCAGTGCTTGAGCACCGAGGCGTTGACGACGGCATTGTCGAAAGAAAGCGACACTTCCAGCACGCCGAGGATGGCCGTGATCCACAGGGCCTGCAGCAGGCCGGGCAGGCCCCGGTGCTCGTAGCCCCACCAGCCGGCCAGGGCCATCAGGACTGCCGTGACGATGAACGACCAGCGGAAGTGCCGCATACATACCCCTTGTCTGTATTGACTGCCTGGGTCAATATTACCGTTTCCCGGGTTGCTGCGTCCGTTCCAAAAGTCGCCCACCGCGCCTTGCTTCTGAGATAATTCCGCCCAGCATTTTCACCTATAAGACATCATGGAAATTATCTACCTCGTGACGCCCATACTGACCTGGATGGTGGTCGGTCCGATCAAGTTTCTCATTTCCAGCGTCCGCCTGCGGCGCTGGGCCTTCGACCTGGTCGGCAATGGCGGCTTCCCCAGCAACCATAGCGCGGTCGTGTCCAGCATGGCCACCCTGATCGCCCTGCGCGAAGGCATGGGCCATCCGGCCTTCGGCGTGGCCTGCACGCTCGCCTTCATCGTCATGATCGACGCCAACAGCCTGCGCCAGCACGTCGGCCGCCACGCGGTGTCGCTCAACCGCCTGCACGACGGCAAGGCCGACTACGTGATCCTGCGCGAACGCATGGGCCATACCAAGATCGAGATCGCCGGCGGGGTCCTGACCGGCATCGGCATGGGCTTCCTGATCAACGCCGTCCTCGGCGGTTTCTGATCGTGTCCATATGGCGGCGTCCATCCCCCGGACGTCCGCCTGTCCGTTTTACCCCGCATCTCGTCCGGGCTGGAATGCAGCTCATCGCCAAAAAACGCAGTTCATCCATCGAATTCGGCGTTATACAGGTTCGTCAATTGACGCCATCAGGGCCCTCCTGAATACTTCGCGCTGGCTGTATCTATTCTCATTTTTATAAAAAAGACCAAGTCCTTCTCTGGAGAACCACAATGCTGCGCAAAACCCTCCTCGTTCTAGCCATCGCTTCAAGCCTCGTCGCCTGCGGCAAGGATTCCGCCACGGCCCCCGGCCAGGCCAAGGACAACAAGCCGACGCAGCTGACGGTGGCGCCCGAGGATGTATTGACGATCCAGAGCGACGCCATTTCGTCCGGCCCGGTCATCACCGGCTCGATCCAGCCCGAGCGCAAGGCCGACCTGCGCGCCGAAGTCTCGGCCATCGTGCTGCAGGTGCTCAAGGAGAACGGCGAACCGGTCAAGCGCGGCGACGTGCTGGTGCGCCTCGATGAAACCTCGATCCGCGACAGCCTGATGTCGGCCGAGGATGCGCAGCGCGCCGCCAGCCTGGCGCTGGAGCAGGCCAACCGCCAGCTCGAACGCCTGAAAACCCTGAGCGCCTCCGGCATGACCTCGGCCAAGGCCCTGGACGACGCCGAGATGGCGCGCAACAACGCCATGAGCGAGCTGTCGGGCGCCAGGAGCCGCGTCGCCACCGCGCGCCAGCAACTGGCCCGCACCACGGTGCGCGCGCCGTTCGACGGCATCGTCTCCGAGCGCAAGGTCTCCAATGGCGACACCGCCACCATCGGCAAGGAACTCGTGAAAGTCATCGATCCGACCAGCATGCGCTTCGAAGGCGCGGTGTCGGCCGATTCGGTCAGCACCGTCAAGGTCGGCCAGAAAGTCAATTTCCGCGTCAACGGCTATGGCGAGCAGCAGTTCGCCGGCATCGTCAGGAGGATCGATCCGGCGGCCAACCCGGTCACGCGCCAGGTCGAGGTGCTGGTGGGCTTCGCCGACAAGGCCCAGCCGCGCGTGGCCGGCCTGTACGCCGAAGGCCGCGTCGACGCTTCCGCCACCGACGCCCTGATGCTGCCCGAGTCGGCCCTGGTGCGGGTCGGCGACAACAGCCATACCTGGCGCATCAAGGATAAAACCCTGTCCAAGGTCAATCTGGTGGTCGGCGCGCGCGACCCGCGCACCGGCAACTTCGAAGTCAAGCAGGGCCTGGCCGCCGGCGACATCGTGCTGCGCGCCCCGACCTCGAACCTGAAGGATGGCCAGAAGGTCGACATGCCGGCCGCGCGCGTCGCCAGCGCCGCCGGCTCGGCCGCCGGCGCGGCGCCGGTCCAGGGCAAGTAATACGGGAAAAATAAAAGGAAAACAACGATGTTCCTGTCCAATTTCAGTGTCAAGAAACCGGTCGCGACGGTGGTGATCATCGTCGCGATGATGGCCATCGGCCTGCTCGCGCTGTCCAAGCTGCGGGTCAACCAGAACCCCGACGTCGACATCCCCGTCATCGTGGTCGACATCCCGTATCCGGGCGCCTCGCCCGAGACCTCGGAACGCGAGATCACCAACCGCCTCGAGAAGCAAATGCAGGCGATCCAGGGCGTCACCGAAGTCAATTCCAACTCCTATGAGGGCGGCGCCACGATCTGGATGGAGTTCGACTTCGACCGCAATCTGATCGAAGCCTCGGACGACGTGCGCAACGCCATCGCCGCGGTGCGCTACAAGCTGCCGATCGAGATGCGCGAGCCGGTGCTGCGCCGCATCGATCCGGCCGCCGAGCCGGTGATGTCGCTGGCGCTGTCGTCGAGCACCCAGAGCCATGCCGAGATCTCGCGCTATGCCGAGGACGTGCTGGCCGACCAGTTCCGCGCCATCGACGGCGTCTCGACGGTGGCCGTCAACGGCGCCCTGCGGCGCGAGTTGTCGGTGCTGCTGCGCGCCGAGAAGCTGCGTGAATTCAATGTGTCGGTGACGGAGGTGACCAATGCCCTGCGCAGCGGCAATACCAATGCGCCGGTCGGCAAGCTGCGCGACGAGCTTGACGAGAAGGGCATCCGCCTGATCGGCCGCATCGAGCGTCCCGAAGACTTTTCGCAGATCGTGGTCAAGCGCAACGGCGACACCATCGTGCGCCTGAACCAGGTGGCCGAGATCCAGGATGGCTTCGCCGACATCAACAGCCTGTCCATGCGCAGCGGCAAGCCGAACGTCGGCCTGCAGATTTCCCGCTCGCGTGACGCCTCGACCGTGGCGCTGGCCAAGAAGGTCCACGAAGTCGTCAAGGAAGCGAGCAAGCACCTGCCGGAAGGCACCAAGCTGGAAGTGACCCGCGACGGCGGCGAGGATGCGCAATCGAGCCTGAACAACGTGATCGAGGCGCTGGTGCTGGGCGCCGTGCTGACCGTGTTCGTGGTGTACGCCTTCCTCAATTCCTGGCGCTCGACCCTGATCACCGCGCTGGCCCTGCCGACCTCGGTGCTGGCGGCCTTCATCGCGGTCTGGCTGTGCGGCTTCACGCTGAACTTCATGACCCTGCTGGGCCTGTCGCTGGCGATCGGCGTGCTGATCGACGATGCGATCGTGGTGCGTGAAAACATCGTGCGCCATATGGAAATGGGTTCCGACCGCCGCACCGCGGCCCTCGAAGGCACCGCCGAGATCGGCATGGCCGTGGCCGCCACGACCTTCTCGATCATGGCCGTGTTCGTGCCGGTGGCCTTCATGCCGGGCGTCTCCGGCGAGTGGTTCCGCCCGTTCGCGCTCACCGTGACCTGCTCGGTGATCGTCTCGCTGTTCATCTCGTTCACGCTCGACCCGATGCTGTCGGCCTACTGGGGCGACCCGCCGGACCACCACAGCGCGCCCAAGAAGGGCATCGGCCGCGTGCTGGACCGCTTCAATCACTGGTTCGACCGCCAGGCCGACCGCTACGGCCGCGTGATCGCCTGGGCGCTGCACCACCGCCGCTGGATGGGTTTCATCGCCCTGGCGAGCTTCGTCGGCGCCATCGCCCTGCATTCGAGCTTTGGCGGCTCCAGCTTCCTGCCGAAGATGGACTCGGGCACGATCATGATCGACGTGCGCGTGCCGGCATCGTCGAGCATCGAATACGCCCGCCGCAAGGTGGAAGCGGCGGCCGAGCTGGCGCGCACCCTGCCCGAGACCGAGGACACCAACAGCAACGCCAACCTGAACGGCGGCCGGGTCTACGTCGACATCGGCAAGCGCCGCCAGCGCGACCGCAGCGCTTCCGAGGTCGCGGTGGAACTGCGCCAGAAGATCAGCCGCCTGGTCGGCGCCGAGTACACGGTCATGGATGACCTGAGCGGCAACGGCAAGCCGGTGCAGATCGAATTCAGCGGCCCCGATTCGCGCCGCCTGATGGAACTGACCAACGCCTACATGGCCAAGCTGCGCGAAGTGCCGGGTGCGGTCGACGTCACCCTGTCGGAACAGGATCCCAAGAACGAGCTGCAGATCGTGCTCGACCGCGGCCTGGCGAATATGATGGGCATTTCGGTGGGCGACGCCGCCCAGTCGCTGCGCGTGGCCTTCGCCGGCATCGAGGTGGGCGACTGGGTCGACCCGACCAGCGAGACCCGCGACGTCGCCGTGCGCCTGCACCCGGATGACCGCGTCAATACCGAGAGCATCGAGCGCCTGCCGATCTCGGTCGGCGGCACCGGCATGATGGTGCCCCTCGAGCAGATCGCCTCGATCACCATGGGCAAGGGCCCGTCGGGCATCCGCCACAAGAACGGCGAGCGCATGATCACAGTCTCGGCCAATGCCCAGGGCCGTTCGCCGGGCGAGGTCACGGCCGACGCCATGCGCCTGGCGCGCACCTTCGACTTCCCGCCGGGCTATGGCCTGGCGCTGGGCGGCTCGGGTGAAGACCAGCAGGAGCTGTTCACCGAGATGATCATCGCGCTGCTGTCGGGCATCGCCCTGATGTACCTGATCCTGGTGATGCAGTTCGGTTCCTTCACCGCGCCGATCGGCGTGATGATGTCGCTGCCGCTGTCGCTGATCGGCGTGGTCGTGGCGCTGATCATCACGGGGCACACGCTCAATCTGATGAGCATGATCGGCATCATCATGCTGATGGGCCTGGTGGCCAAGAATGCGATCCTGCTGCTGGACGCCGCCCGCGCCCTGGAGCACGAAGGCATGGACCGCGAAGAAGCGCTGATGGCGGCGGGCCGCAAGCGCCTGCGTCCGATCCTGATGACCACCTTCGCGCTGATCGCCGGCATGCTGCCGGTGGCGCTGGCCTTCGGCGACGCGGGCGAGTTCTACCAGCCGCTGGCGATCGCCATCATCGGCGGCACGATCACCTCGACCGTGCTGACGCTGCTGGTGGTGCCGACCTTCTACGACAGCATCGAGATCGCCCGCGACCGCATGCTGGCCAAGTATGGCCGCCGCGCCGAGCGCTGGAACGCGCTGCCGGCCTTCCTGATGACCTTCGTGGAAGCGATCCTGACCCTGACCTTCGTGCGCCTGGTCTATCGCGTGATCGTCCGCGCCGGCCGCTTTGTCACCGGTCGCGGCAAGGCCGTCCCGGCCTGATCCTCACCCTGCGGGCGGCGCCAGCCGTCCTTTGCCCCTACACGGCCAGCCATGCGCTGGCCGTGTCTTTTCAACGATGGGTCGCATGGGCTCGCCGTGCAGTCGCCGTTGTTGCGTCAGTATTTCCTGTTGTTATGGTCTAATAGCGGGTGCCTTGTGGATAATTCGATACTGAACTGCTTGCGTAGTAGTGAACAGTGTTTCAAGAATCCCGTCTTCCATCCCTCCCGCCGTTAGGTCTCCATGCCCATGTCAGTAATCCCATCACCCTCCACACCTGCCGGTTCCGATATGAACTGGCTCGCCGGCGGCGGCGAGATGGGCGAACTGATCCGCAGCATGGACTGGTCGAAGACGCCGCTCGGGCCGCTGTCCGACTGGCCGCAGAGCCTGCGCACCTCGGTCAGCCTGTGCCTGTCGTCGACCTTCCCGATCCTGGTGTGCTGGGGGCCGGAGGACATCCAGATTTACAACGACGCCTACCGCCCGATCTGCGGCGACCTGCATCCGGCGTCGATGGGGGCGCCGTTCAAGGTCATCTGGGCCTCGGCCCTGCCGGTGGTGGGGGCCGCCTTCGAACGCGCCCACCAGGGCGAGGGCGCCTACATCAAGGACCAGCAGATGTTCCTCGACCGCAGCGGCTATCTCGAGGAAGCGAACATGACGTTCTCGTTCTCGCCGATCCGCGACGAGTCGGGGGCGGTGGGCGGCGTCTTCCACCCGATCACCGAGACCACGGCCCAGGTGCTGGGCGCGCGCCGCACCCAGGGCCTGCGCGACCTGACCGCCGGCCTGGCCTCGACCCGTTCGATGGCCGAGATCGGCCAGCAGCTGACGGTCCACGTCGAGCGCATGAAGGCCGACGTGCCTTTCCTGCTGTTCTACCAGATCGACCAGGACAGCGGAACCCTGGCGCTGCGCGGCGGCGGCGGCTTGCCGGCGCACTGCGCGCTGGCGCCGCAGTCGGCGCGTCTGGACGACGCCTGCTGGCCGTTCGCGCGCTGCGCCGCCACGGGCGCGGCGGCGCAGGTCGACGACGTCGCCGAACGGCTCGGCGGCGCGGCCTGCGGACCCTACGACGATCCGCCGCGCTCGGCCCTGGTGCTGCCGCTTTCCCTGCCGGGCCAGCAAGAGCTGTTCGGCTTCGTGGTCGCCGGCGTGAGCGTGCGCCGCGCGCTCGACGCCGACTATCGCAACTTCTACGAATTGCTGGGGGCGGCGGTGAACACCGCGGTCGGCAACGTCATCGCCTACGAGCAGGAACAGCGCCGGGCCGAAGAACTGGCCAAGATCGACCGCGCCAAGACCGCCTTCTTCTCGAACGTGTCGCATGAATTCCGCACCCCGCTGACCCTGATCCTGGGTCCGCTCGACGACGCCCTGGCGGACGCCGCGGACAGCATGAGCGCGGCCCAGAGGAAGCGCATCGAGGTCACCCACCGCAATGCGCTGCGCCTGCTCAAGCTGGTCAACTCGCTGCTCGACTTCTCGCGCATCGAGGCCGGCCGGGTGCAGGCCAGCTACGTGCCGGTGGACCTGGCGCACCTGACGCTCGACCTGGCCGGGGTGTTCGAGTCGGCCATGGCCAAGGGCGGCCTGGACTACAAGGTCGCGCTGCAGGACCTGGGCCGGCCGGTCTACGTCGACCGCGACATGTGGGAAAAAATCGTCTTCAACCTGCTGTCGAACGCCTTCAAGTTCACCCTGCACGGCAGCGTCACGATCAGCCTGCGCGAGCACGCCGGCATGGCGCGGCTGTCGGTGCAGGACACCGGCACCGGCATTCCCGAGCACGAGCTGCCGCGCATGTTCGAGCGCTTCCACCGCATCGAGGGCGCGCCGGGGCGCACCTATGAAGGCACCGGCATCGGCCTGGCCCTGATCCAGGAACTGGTGCGCCTGCACGGCGGCACGATCGCCGTCTCGAGCGTGTTCGGCGAAGGCACGCGCTTCGACGTCGACCTGCCGTTTGGCCAGGCCCACCTGCCGCAAGACCGCATCCTGCACGCGCCGGACGCGATGGAAGACCGCCAGCGCATGGGCTCCGCCTTCGTCGAGGAAGCGCTGCGCTGGCTGCCGGACGCCGAAGCCGAACCCCACGAGGAGGAGCAGGCGGCGCCGGTCGACATGGCCGGCCAGGCGCGCCCGCGCATCCTGATCGCCGACGACAACAACGATATGCGGGCCTACCTCAAGGCGCTGCTCGAGCCGCACGCCGAGGTGCGCGCCTGCGCCGACGGCCAGGCCGCCTTCGAACTCGCGCTGGCCGACCCGCCCGACCTGCTGCTGAGCGACGTGATGATGCCGAAGCTCGACGGCTTCGGCCTGATCGCGCAGATCCGCGCCAGCGAGGAGCTGCGCCTGCTGCCGGTGATGCTGCTGTCGGCGCGCGCCGGCGAGGAAGCCAAGGTCGAGGGCCTGCAGGCCGGCGCCGACGACTACCTGGTCAAGCCGTTCTCGGCCAACGAGCTGCTGGCGCGGGTGCGCACCCAGGTGGCGCTGGGCCGCGAGCGCAGCCAGATGGAGCGCGATGCGCGGGCGCGCGAAGCCCATGTGCGGGCGCTGGTCGACGCCTCGCCGGCCATGCTGTGGACCACCGACAACGAGGGCCAGTGCACCTATCTCAGCCAGCGCTGGTACGACTACACCGGCCGCACGCCGGAACAGGACCTGGGCCTGGGCTGGCTCGACAATACCCACCCCGACGACCGCCAGCGCTCGGGCGAGATCTTCCTGGCCGCGAGCGCGGCGCGCGAGCCGTTCTCGATCGACTACCGCCTGCGCTGCCACGACGGCAGCTACCGTTGGTTCATCGACGCCGGCCTGCCGCGCGCGAACGCGGCGGGCGAGCCGGACGGCTACGTCGGCACGGTGATCGACGTTCATGCGCGCAAGATGCTGCAGGAGCGCTTCGAGCGGGTGTCCGAGGCGGGCGACATCGGCGTCTGGTATGCCGACGCGCCGTTCACCGAGTTCCAGCTCAATGCCGAGATGGCCTTGCACTTCGGCCTGGACGGCGCGCGCGCGGCCTCGGTCGACACGCTGCTGGCGGCGGTCGACCCGGAAGACCGCGAGCGGCTGGCCGGCAGCGTGGCGCACGCGGTGCGCGCCGGCGCGCCGCTCGACCTCGAGTTCCGCACCGTGGCGGGCGACGCGCCGCGCTGGCTGCGGGCGATCGGCTGGTGCGGCCTGGACAAGCACGGCCAGCCGGAGCGCTTCGACGGCGTGACCCTCGACATCGACAGCCAGAAGTACGCCGAGCAGGAGTTGCAGCGCCTGGCCAACGAGCTGGGACAGAAGAACCGCGCGCAGAGCGACTTCCTGTTCACGCTGGCGCACGAGCTGCGCAACCCGCTGGCCCCGATCCGTTCGGGGCTGGAGCTGATGCGCATCGGCGCCGCCGGCGGCGACGTGCAGGCCATCATGCGGCGCCAGGTCGACCACATGGTGCACCTGGTCGACGACCTGCTCGACATGGCGCGCCTGGCCGAGGGCAAGGTGACCCTGCGCCTGGAACGGGTGCGGCTGGACGACGTGGTGCGCGAGGCGGTCGACATGAGCATGCCGCTGGTGGAAGCCGGCAAGCACGCGTTGTCCGTGCGCCTGCCGCAGGAACCGCTGGCGCTGCACGCCGACCGCCACCGCGTGGCCCAGGTGCTGAGCAACCTGCTCAACAACGCGGCCAAGTACACGCCGCAGGGCGGCGCGATCGAGCTGGTGGTGCGCGTCGAGGCGAACGAGGTGGCGCTCACGGTGTCGGACAACGGCATCGGCATCGCCGCGCCGGCGCTGGAGACGATATTCGATATGTATGCACAAGCCCATCTCGGCAGCGGGATGGCGCAGGGCGGCCTGGGCGTGGGCCTGAACCTGGTCCAGCGCCTGGTCAAGCTGCACGGCGGCCGGGTGGCGGCCAGCAGCGCCGGCGCCGGCATGGGCAGCCGGTTCACGGTGTGGCTACCGTTGCCGCAGGGTGCGCTGGCTGGGCTGCCCTCCGCAGCCGCGCCCGAACCGGTGACCGCGCCGGTCTCCGCCACACCGGGCGGCATGCTGCGCATTCTCGTGGTGGACGACAATGTCGACGCGGCCGAGACCTTGCAAGCCCTGCTCGAAATGAACGACCACACCGTCAGCGTCGCCAACGACGGCGCCGCGGCATTGCGCCTCGCCGGAGAACACCTGCCGCAGGTGGTGTTCCTGGACATCGGCCTGCCCGACATGAGCGGCCATGAGGCGGCCGAGGCGATGCGCCGCATTCCGGGCATGGAAGACGCGACGCTGGTGGCGCTGACGGGATGGGGGGCGGAGCAGGACCGGCGACGGTCGAGCGAGGCGGGGTTCGATCATCACCTGACCAAGCCGGCCGATTTCACGATGGTGGAGAATCTGATCCGCGACGTCGCGGCAAAGCAGCGCACGACTGACTAGCCGACGGCGGCAGGTGCGGGCCTGAAAAAAAACAACCCGGCCGTGAGGGGCCGGGTGCTGGTATTGGGTAGAGCGCTACCCCGAGCGCGCCCCGCGCGCAGGGCGTCGTTCGGGGCGTTGGCCAATCGATTACTGGCCGGTGGTGCCGGTCGGCGGCGTGGTGGTGGTCTGCGGATCGGTGGTGGTGGTGCCGGTGGCGCCTTCGGCGGTGCCGGTGCCGGTGGTGCCGGTCGCGCCGGTGGTGCCTGCCGCGCCGCTGGTGTCGCCGGCGGTGCCGGTCGCGCCGGTGGTGCCGCTGGTGCCCATGTCGGTGGTGCCGGTGCCGGTGGTGCCGGTGCCGGTTGCGCCGGTGCCCACGTCACCCGTGGTGCCGGTGGCGCCCGAGGTGCTGCTTGGCATGGTCGCCGAGGTGTCGGCCGGGGTGGTGGTGGTCGCTGCGTCGTCCTTCTTGCAGGCGCCCAGCAGGGTGGCCAGAACCGCGGCGGTCAGCAGGATTTTTGGTGCTTTGGTCATTGCATTCATTTTTAAACTCCTCGTTTACGTCTATCTTTGTGCCGCAGCTTCCAGCTCATTGGTGAGGCGCTGGAAGAACAACGGCGCCAGTTAGTTCCACCCCTTTGCAATTCAAGGGAGGAACACTCAGGGAACCGACGCAATACGCGGCCCCGGTGCGTACTTCAATCCAACTGTGCCCATTAGACCGGATGCCCGGCTGCCGGTTCGTTAGATACCGCACTCTTGCGAAACTCCGTAACATTTTTTACAGAGTTTTCTTTCACCGGGCAAAAGTCAAGCACCCAGTTGTTCGTCCCCCGGAACAGTCCGGATGTTCCGGTCATCGGCGCTGCGCTTGATATGGTCGGTGTGAGCAAGCTGTTCCAGCAGCGCGGGAACTTCCATGGAGATTTCTCGCGCCAAATATCCCAGAGTGCCCAGCCGTTGCGCCAGGCGGTCGCCGGCGCGGGCGTGCAAGGCCACGCCCCAGCAGGCCGCCTGTTCCGGCGCGGCGCCGCGCGCCAGCAGGCCGGCGATGATGCCGGCCAGTACGTCGCCCGACCCTGAAATGGCCAGGCCAATATTGCCTGCGCCTTCGTGTTGCCACAGCGTGCCGTCCGGCGCCGCGATCACCGTGCGTGCGCCCTTGAGCGCGATCACCGCATTCCATTCGCGCGCCGCCTGCAGCGCCGGCGCGTCCGGCGCGCCGACGAGGCATTCTTTCTCGAGGCCGGTCAGGTGGGCCATCTCGCCGCAATGCGGGGTCATGACCACGGGCCGCTCGAAGCGCATCGGCTTGCCCTCGGGCCAGTCGTGCGGCATGTGCAGCATGACGTCCATGGCGCAGGCATCGAGCACCAGGCCGACGCCGGCTGCGTCCAGGCGCGGCAGCAGCGCGTGCACCAGGCGCGCGGTGCAGGGGGCGTCGCGCATGCCGGGGCCGACCAGCACCGCGTCGACCTTGTCGGCCAGCGGATCGAGGCTGCCTAGTGCGTCCAGGTGGAAACCGTCGGTGTCGTTCTCGAGAAGGCCGATCACGCGCGCCTCGGGCATCGCCAGCGCCACCAGCTGGGCCACGCTGGCCCCGGTGGCGATGGTCAGCTTGCCGGCGCCGGCGCGCAGGGCCGCGGTGGCGGCCAGGATGATGGCGCCCGGCATTTCGCGCGAGCCGCCCAGCACCAGGACGTGGCCGCGCAATTCCTTGTCGCCCTCGGCCTGTGGTTGCGGCAGCGGCCACGCCGCCAGATAGTCGGCATCGACGTCGTGCACGGTGTGATTGGTGGAATCCATGGTGCGGCCTCAGGCCTTGGGCGAGGTGGGCAAGTCCTTGGCGACGGTGACCGGGGTGCCGGTCGCTTCCAGCGGCGCCACGAAGTTCACCAGGCGCAGCGCCAGGTCGCCGCGCTTGCCCTGGTTGGGGTCGAATTCATAGGAGGTGACCGAGCAGTTGGGCACGTCGCCGGCGCGGTCGAAATCCAGGATCTGCGCCTCGTTCAGGTGCTCGAACAGGTAGCGGAAGCAATTCACGGTGACCTGGTGCGCGACGATCAGCACGCGCTCGCCGCAAAAGTCGCGCTCGAGCGTGTCCATCACGCTGCGCAGGCGCAGGATGACGTCGCACCAGCTTTCGCCGCCCGGCGGGCGGAAATAGAACTTGCCGACGTGGTGGCGTTGTTCGTAAAGGTCGGGGAAGTGGTGGGCGATGCCGTGCGTGGTGAGACGGTCGAGCACACCGAATTCTTTCTCGCGCAGGCGCTCGTCGGACCGCACGCACAACAGCTCGTCGCGCTCCAGGCGCTGCATCAGGATGTTGGCGGTCTCGGTCGCGCGGACGTAGGGCGAATGCAGCACCACGTTGGGACGCTGGTGCGGCGGCAGGGCGGCGAACCAGGCGCCCAGGGCTTCGGACTGGCGCTCGCCGAGGTCGGACAGCGGCACGTCGACGTCGCGGTCGGCGATGTCGATGCGGTGCCCGGCGGCGGCTTCTGCCAGGTCACGCGCGACGTTGCCCGCGCTTTGTCCATGCCTGACCAGCCAGATCTCCTGTGGCCATTTCTGCTCCATCGCCGTCCGCCGAAAAGTTAACATGGCGTCATCATGACGGATTCGGCAAGGCGTCAGCGCACGATTGCTGCCGCCCGCGGCGATGTTTACGCGTGCTTACACGGCTTGTTCCTCGCCGTCGAGGTTGACGTCGGCATCGTCCTGGAACACCCGCATATCGGTCTGGCCCAGCACCCGGCTGGTGACGCTGCCGGCCGCGATCGAACCGCTGACGTTCAGCGCCGTGCGGCCCATGTCGATCAGCGGCTCCACCGAGATCAGGAGGCCCGCCAGCGCCACCGGCAAGTCCATCGCCGACAGCACGATCAGGGCCGCGAAGGTGGCGCCGCCGCCGACGCCGGCCACGCCGATCGAGCCGAAGGCGACGATCGCCAGCAGAGGTAAAAGGAAAGCAACGGTGAACGGATCGATGCCGACCGTCGGCGCGATCATCACCGCCAGCATCGCCGGATAGATGCCGGCGCAGCCATTCTGGCCGATGGTGGCGCCGAACGAGGCGGCGAAATTGGCCGTGCCTTCCGGCGTGCCCAGGCGCGCGGTCTGGGTCGCCACGCTCATCGGGATCGAGCCGGCGCTGGTGCGCGAGGTGAAGGCGAACACCAGCACCGGGAAGATCTTCTTCAGGTAGCGCAGCGGATTGAGTCCGACGCCGGCCACCATCGCCAGGTGCACGCAGAACATCAACGCCAGCGCCGCATACGAGGCGACCACGAAGTTGAGCAGGCCCAGGATGTCCTGCAGGCTCGAACCGGCCACCATCTTGGCCATCAGCGCGAACACGCCGAACGGGGTCAGGCGCAGCACCAGGGTCACCATCCGCATCACGATCACGTGGGCCACGTGCACGAAGCCGCTGAAGGACTGGAACACTTCCGGCTTCTTGCCGGCGATGCCGACGGCCGAGATGCCGATGAAGACCGCGAACACCACCACCGCGATGGTCGAGGTCTTGCGCGCGCCCGTCATGTCGAGGAAGGGATTGGCCGGGATGAAGGACAGCAGCAGCGACGGCAGCGACAGTTGCTGCGCCGTGGCCAGGTTGCCCTGCAGGTATTCGCCGCGCGCGACTTCGGCGCTCGACGCGGTCAGGCCCACGGCCGACAGGCCGAACAGCTTGGCCATCGCGATGCCGATGCAGGCCGCGACCACGGTCGTGACGAGCAGGATGCCGATGGTCAGGGTGCTGATCTTGCCGAGCGACGCCGCGTCGCGCAGCTTGAGGATGGCCTGCACGATCGAGACCATGATCAGTGGGATGACGATCATCTGCAGCAACTTGACGTAGCCGCTGCCGATGACGTCGAGCCAGGCATTGGTGGCCACGATGTCGCTCGCGCCGGCGCCGTACACGGCCTGCAGGCCGGCGCCGAACACGACGCCCAGCCCGAGGCCGGCGAACACGCGCTTGGTGAACGAGGCGTGGCGGGCCTGCATGCCATACAGGAGTGCGCAGATGGCCAGGGCGAGGGCCAGGTTCAGGAGGACGGGGAAGGTCATAACACTCTGGTTGAAGCAAGGAATCGCGCCATTCTATCGGCAAAGTTGCCTTGACGTAGTGTTAATGTCACCTTTGCTTATGCGCTCAGAGCATATTGACGGAGGAATATCGTGCGGTCGCGCCAGATGTGTGTATCTGTTGCTGCACTGCGACGGAAGATAAGTCATAACGCAAGGAAATACTCAATGCTTCCCATAAAGGGAACAATGTTTCTATAATCCAATGGATACCACATTTTTTTATCCATGGGCTTAGGCCAGCGAATCATGTTCAAACATCTCAGCATCAAGTCGCGCCTCATCTTCGTCATCGCCTTCCTGGCCGTCGAACTGGTCGCCGGCGCGGTCATCGGCATCTACAACCTCGGCGTCGCCAACACCGAACTCAAGCAGATGTACGACCACCGCCTGGTGGGCCTGAGCCAGGTGGGCCAGGTCACCCAGCTGATCACCACCAACCAGCTCGCCGTCGCCAAGGCCGTCAACCTGGAAGACAGCGGCCAGCGCAATGCCGCGCTCGAGTCGGTCGACGCGAACATCGCGGTGATCAGCAAGATCCTCGACAGCTACCGCCAGCTGCCGATGACTGCCGGCGAGAAGGCCCTGTACGAACAGTTCACCGAGGCGCGCAAGGTATTCGTCGAGCAGGGCATCCGCCCGGCCATGGCCGCGATCCGTGCCGGCGACAACGCCGGCGCCGTGGCCCAGCTCAACGGCAAGATGACCACGCTGTACCTGCCGGTGGCCGATCTCGGCGCCAGGCTGGTCAAGGAGCAGCAGGACGCGGCGCTGAAGGAATACCAGGCCTCGCAATCGACCTTCGAGATCGTGCGCGCGGTCTGCCTGGCCGGCCTGGTGTTCGGCCTGATCATGGCCGCCTTCGTCGGATGGGTGCTGGTGCGCGCCATCGTGCGTCCGCTGGAGCAGGCGGTCGCGATCGCCGGCGCGGTGGCCCAGGGCGACCTGACCCAGACCATCGAAGTGACTTCGAAGGACGAGACCGGCCGCCTGCTGCAGGCGCTGAAGGACATGAACGATTCGCTGGTGAAGATCGTGAGCCAGGTCCGCACCGGCACCGACAACATCGCCACCGCCTCGAGCCAGATCGCGGCCGGCAACCTGGATCTGTCGTCGCGCACCGAGCAGCAGGCCGGTTCGCTGGAAGAAACCGCTTCGTCGATGGAAGAACTGACCTCGACCGTGAAGCAGAACGCCGATAACGCACGCCAGGCCAACGCGCTGGCCACCTCGGCCTCGGAAGTGGCGGGCAAGGGCGGCGCGGTGGTCGAGCAGGTGGTGCAGACCATGGGCGCGATCAATGCCTCGTCGACCCGCATCGTGGACATCATCGCCGTCATCGACGGCATCGCCTTCCAGACCAATATCCTGGCGCTGAACGCGGCCGTGGAAGCGGCGCGCGCCGGCGAGCAGGGCCGCGGCTTCGCGGTCGTGGCGGGCGAGGTGCGCAGCCTGGCGCAACGTTCCGCGGCGGCGGCCAAGGAAATCAAGCTCTTGATCGACGACTCGGTCGACAAGGTGCACCACGGCTCCGAGCTGGTCGAGCGCGCCGGCGCCACGATGCAGGAAATCGTGCAGAGCGTGAACCGCGTGACCGACATCATGTCCGAGATCACCGCCGCCAGCCAGGAACAGACCGCCGGCATCGAACAGATCAACGGCGCCGTGGCCCAGATGGACCAGGTGACCACGCAGAACGCGGCGCTGGTGGAAGAAGCGTCGGCCGCAGCGGCCTCGCTGCAGGAAGAAGCGACTGCGCTGGCGCAGACCGTGGGCGCGTTCAAGCTGAATCAGGCGGGCAGCAGCCGCGCCAGTGCGGCGGCCCCGCGCGTGACGACGACCTTGCCGGCGGTGGTGGCGAAAGCGCCGGTGAAGGCGGCCGCAAAGCCGGCCAATCCCGCAGCGCCGACCAAGCCCAAGGCGCAAGCCGCCCCGGCTGCCGCTGCGAAGCCCAGGAAAGCCGAAACCGCGGATGTCGGCGACGGTTGGGAAGAGTTCTGATTCCCGCCTGACGCCAACGGAACGAAGAAGCCAACCCGACGGTTGGCTTTTTTTCGTCTGCGCCACGAGTCAGATGCGCAGCTTGCGTAGTCCAATCGAGACCAGCGCGAGCGCCAGCGCGCCCAGCGCCAGCAACTGACCTGTCGGCAGGCGGCCGGGCGCCGCGACATGCTCATACCGCGGCAGCTGCGCCAGATCGTCCTCCGTCATCGCCCGCTCCTCGAACAGGTAGGGATAGAAGAAGCGCCGCAATTGCGTGTGATAGGCGGCGATACGGTCCTGGTAGGCCAGCTGCGCCGCCAGGTCGGTATCGGCCAGCCGATGCAGCAGCACCTGCACGTTCACCGAGGCCAGCACCAGGCCGACGCGCGCCGTCCAGCTTTCCCGCGCCTGCATGCTGGCGCGGTACTGCGCGACGTCGGCGGCGACGGCGTCGTCGCCCGCCTGGTGCATCGCGTAATACCACTTCCAGTGAAAGCGTCCTTCGACCGGCGGCGTGTCTTTCCACTCGGGGTGGCTGCGGAAGAATTTCTCAAACGTCTCTGGCTTGGGGATGTCCCAGCCCGAGTGCACGGCCTGGCGCTGCGCCAGCGCCAGCTCGACGCCTTTCGACACCGGCGACAGGCGCGCGATCGCGGCGTCGGCCAGGGTCGGCAGGATCATCGTCAAGCCGACCAGGCAGGCCAGCAGGATCGCGGCGCTGCTGCTCGAGGTGCGGGCGCGCGCCGCGACCCAGCTCGCCAGGCCGAACCAGAAGGCCAGATAGAGCGTGGCCACCAGCGCGATCGCCGCGAAGTCCGCCACAGCGGCGCCGGCCACCAGCGCGCCACAGGCCAGCGGCAGCAGGGTGGCCAGCCACACCAGGCCATAGCGCAGGCCGACCCGGCGGCGCCAGGTGTCGGCGGCGGCAGGTAGCGACGCCAGCAGCCGCAGGCGGCCGGCTTCGCGCTCGCTCGAGACCAGGTCGTGCATCAGCGCGATCACGAACAGCGGCGCCAGGAACACCAGCACGAAGGCGAAGTCGAAGCGGCCCGGCATGGCCAGCTCGGGGTTGATGGCCTCGGACTCGTACAGCTGCGAGTGCAGGCCGAGCAGGCGCACGCGCAAGGCCTGCGGCTGCAGGTCGCGCTGGCCGATCGCCGCGAAGGCCAGCGGCGACGGCGGGTTCAGCGTCAGGTGCGGCAGGTAGTAGCCGACCGAGCCGGCTTCGGCCACGCCACCCTTGAGCTGCCTGGCGGCGATGGCGGCATGGTCCTGCGCGTGGCTGGCGGCGATGCGCTCGAGAGCGGCGCGCTGCTGGCTCACGGCCTGCAGGCCGGTCCAGACCGACAGCGCGCACAACAGTCCCAGCAGCACGACGGCGCCGACGGCCAGTCGCGAATGCGCGACCTGGCGCAGTTCAAATGTCAGCGTTTTCATTTGGCCTTCCTTTCCAGGCGTTTCGCGATGGGATAAGCAGCGCCCAGCAGGGCCAGCAACCAGCCGCCCAGCAGGGCGAAGGCTGGCCAGGCATGGCGCGCCGCCACCTCGGCATAGGGCGCGGGCGGATAGCCGAAGCGCGGCGTGTCGTCCCAGTGGTGCTTGTCGATGCGTTCGTCGCCCGCGCCCTGCGGCGAGACCACGTTGGCGTGCAGGCCGTTGAGCGCCTGGACGAAGGCGTAGCGGTATTTTTCTCCCTCGCCCAGGAAGCGCGCGTGGCTGTCGAGGTTGGTGCCGGCCAGCGCGGTCGACATGCGGCGCAGCGCGATCACGGGGCTGAACAGGCTGGCCGAATGCACGATCGCGTTCTCTTCGCGCTGGCGCGCGAAGTCGGCGCGCATGAATTCGTCGAACAGTTCGCTCGTCAGGCGTTCGCCTTCGGCCATCAACAGGCCGCCATAGTTCACCGGCAGGTCTTCGACCCGCTGCACGCCGTATTTCTCCAGGGTGCGCGCGCGGAAGGCGTTGAAATAAGGGTCGTCGGGATTGTGGCTGTCGCCGATCGCCGCCAGCCGCTCGTGGATCGCGACTTCGGTTTCGATGCGGCTCGGCCGGCCGACGTCGCCGGCGGCGAAGTCGGGCATCACGCGCGGCAGCAGGATCGCGGTGACGATCCAGCCGGCCACCAGGGCCAGCAGCGCGTCGCGCGCGCGCGGCAGCGTCGCCGACACCAGCACCGCCGCCACCACCCACAGCAGCAGGTAGAGCGCATACCCGAGCAGCATCGTCAGCGCCTGCGGCGCCGCCGCCGGATGCAGCAGCGCGATCGCGGCAAGCGCGATGAAGGCGGGAGCGCCGAGCAGCAGCGCCACGCCGGCATGCGCGGCCAGCTTGCCGAGCAACAGGGTCGCGCCGGGGATGCCCTGCACGATCTGCAGGCGCAGCTGGCCGCGCTCGCGCTCGCGCGCGACGCTGCCGAAGGCCAGGAACACGATCAGCAGGGGCGTCAGCACCTGCAGCACGAAGGCCGGGGTGAGCTGGCCGAAGCGCAGCAGCACCGAGGACTGGCCCGCATCGCTGAAGTTGGCGCTGTTCTGGCGGTGGCCTTCGAGGAACAGCGTGTTGCCGGTGAACGGATCGACGCCGAAGTCGAAGAAGGCGAGGGGACTCAGCGGACGGAACACGTAGTGCCCGTAGTGCACCACGCGGTGCGGATGACGATCCGGCTGGTTGTGCCACTGTGCGTCGGCCGTGCCTTGAAAGCGCGCGCGCTCGGCGTCGACGGCTTGCACGCGTTCGTGGCTGACCAGGATCGCGGCCAGGGTCAGCGCCAGCATGAGGATGCCGGCGGCCACCGCCACCCGGTTGCGCAGCATGGCGCGCCATTCGCTGCGGGCGATGGCGGGCAGCGCTTGCCTGATGGTGGCGCTCATGCCGGTTCCTTTGCCTGCGTCGTTCCGGCATAGCGCCGGTACAGGTCGCGCACGTCGTAGCGTTCGTCCCCGCCGGCCGCGACTTCATGGCTGATGTGGCCGCGCTCCAGGAAGCCGATGCGGTCGGCCACCTCGGCCGCCCCCAGCAGGTCGTGGGTGACCATGAAGATCGCGCTGCCGCGCCCGCGCAGGCCCTGCAGCAGGGCGTTGAACTCGCTGGTGGCCTGCGGATCGAGGCCGGTGGTGGGCTCGTCCAGCAGCAGCACCGGCACCTGGCGCGCCACGGCCAGCGCGATCGCGACCTTCTGGCGCATGCCTTTCGAATAGCCGCCAAGGCGGCGTTTCCAGGCCGAGGCGTCCAGGCGCACGGCGTCCAGGGCCGCGTCGATGCCGGCGTCGCTCCAACTGCTGCCCGCCAGGCGCAGGAAGTATTCGATGTTCTCGCGGGCGTCCAGATGCTCGTACAAGGCCACGTTCTCGGGCACATAGGCCAGTTGGCCGCGCGCGGCCAGCGGGTCGGCGGCGACGTCGATGCCGCACACGCGCACGCTGCCGGAGCGGGGCGCCGTGAAGCCGAGGAAGGTGTTCATGGTGGTCGACTTGCCGGCGCCGTTGCCGCCCAGGAGGGCATAGATCTCGCCGCGCGCGACGCGCAGGGACAGGTCGCGCAGCACGGGCGCGGACTGGTAGGCGACGGTCACGCCGTTCGCCTCCAGGGCAGGGGTATTCATGGTCATCGTGGTCCTTTGTGGTGAAGCGGGAGCGACAGGCGACACGCGCGTCGCGGCGTGAAAGCCGGCGGCGGCGCGCGCGGGATGCACGCAGTGCGCGAAAGCGCATGCGCGCCCGCAAGCCGGCGTGGGCCGGCCTGCAAGGGTTCTGGAGGCGGATCAGTGGCGCGGAGGCGCCTGGCGGGAAGGAATCAGGTAGCGGCGCAGGACGACCGGCGCGGGGCGCGGCAGGCGTGCGAGGACGTAGGCGATGACGAGGAAGATCGCCAGCAGTTGTGGCGATGCCGCGGGAAGGTCGGCCGTGGAATGGGAAGCGAGCTGGCAGCTGACGCAGTCGGACAGCTGTTCGGACAGGTCATGGTCGTGGAACGAGGCGCCCACGAGTTGCAGGGCAAGGATCAGCGCGCACAGGCAGCCCAGCACCCGGCGCAGGGGTGCGCTCATCTGCTGAAAGCTGGCGGCCTGGAACTGCATGCGCTCCCGATTGACGTTGATGCGGGGCAGTATAGCCCAGCGGACATCGAGCCGACAACCG
Source organism: Massilia timonae CCUG 45783 (assembly GCF_000315425.1). Classification (GTDB taxonomy): domain Bacteria; phylum Pseudomonadota; class Gammaproteobacteria; order Burkholderiales; family Burkholderiaceae_D; genus Telluria; species Telluria timonae. The sequence goes on from NZ_JH992924.1 coordinate 1,140,860, forward strand.
GGTCGCACCAATCGAGGCTTACTCGAAAGCGATCAGCAGCGCGGTCAGGCCGATGCAGGCGGCGGCGATGACGCCGATGCGGGTGCGCAGGCGGCGGCCGTTGGAGACGATGTCCTTGGCGATGCCGCGTTTCGGCGCCTGTGGGTTGCTGCGGTCGACCGCGGTCGCGGCATGGATGGAAGAATGGTGGCGTTCGGTATGTTCGGTGTTCATGGTTGACTCCAGCGCCGTCTCGAATGAAGACTGGCAAGTAGATGATGAATGGCCGGCGTGAGCCGGGCGTAATACGAAGATGGTGTGCCGTTCAGGCGCGCGGGGCGCGCTGGGCAGGAAGAAGGACTGTCTGGCAACTGTGGCAACTGGGCCGCACCGCCACGTCGTTGGGATAACGCGGGCTGGGGTAGGGCGGACAGTGAATGCGTGACATGCGGATGCCAGTACAAAGCGTCGAATTCGGGACCCGGGACAGGAGCAAGACCTTCAAGTCGGGCTGCGTTCGGGACGTTATTTATTTTACATGCATGCCACGTATAGACAAGGGCCGCACGATTGACAACTGGTGTTTTCTTATAGAAACAGTCCATCCTAGCATGCCGCGCCAGCGAGTTGAAGGGTGTATTCGCAGCTTCGCTGAGCGGACGCAACAGCCCGTCCAAAATGATGCGATGCGCAATCGCAGTGCGCCGTTTGCGCCATCGTACGGTGCGCTGGCGGTGCAGTCTTGGGCGCGTCCCTCTGCGCGCTTCCTGGCATGAAGATTGCGTAATCAGCATCAGCGCAACGGAGCGCTGCGTGTGCCGCCAACGAAGGCAGCACCCACAAGACAATGACGTCTACCGGAACATGAATGCGTTCATGTCGGTACGCGTCTTTTTTTTGCCTGACCACATTGGGATTGCGATGAAAAATCAGAAGCTTGAAGCGAAGAGCGTAGCGACGACGGGCGTCGGCAAAGTCGATGTCACGCGCAGGAAAGTCATTCATGGCGCAGGTCTGGTAGCGGGAGGAAGCTTGATGGGGCTGGCAACAGGCGGCGTGTGGGCGGCGGGTTCGGACAAGCCCGAAAAGACCGAGATCAGAATCGGCTTCATTCCACTGACCGATTGCGCGTCGGTGGTCATGGCGTCGGTGCTGGGCTTTGACAAGAAGTACGGCGTCAAATTCGTGCTGAGCAAGGAAGCGTCGTGGGCCGGCGTGCGCGACAAGCTGGCCAACGGCGACCTGGACGCGGCGCACGTGCTGTACGGCTTGCTGTATGGCGTCCAGATGGGCATCGGGGGCCAGCGCAAGGACATGGCGGTGCTGATGGGCCTGAACAACAACGGCCAGGCGATCACGCTCTCCAAGCAGCTGGCGAACAAGGGCGCGGTCGACGGCCAGTCGCTGGCCAAGCTGATGCGCGCCGAAAAGCGCGACTTCACCTTCGCCCAGACCTTCCCGACCGGCACCCATGCGATGTGGCTGTATTACTGGCTGGCGGCCAACGGCGTCAACCCGATGAAGGAAGCCAAGGTGATCACGGTGCCGCCGCCGCAGATGGTGGCCAATATGCGGGTCGGGAACATGGACGGCTTCTGCGTGGGCGAACCCTGGGGGCACCGCGCCATCATGGACGGCATCGGCATCACCGCCATCACGACCCAGGACATCTGGCGCGACCACCCGGAAAAGGTGCTGGGCTCGACGCTGGAGTTCGCGAAGAAGCACCCGAATACCTGCCGCGCCATGATGGCCGCGATCATCGAGGCCAGCCGCTGGATCGACGCCTCGATGGCCAACAAGAACAAGATGGCCGAGGTCATCGCCGCCAAATCGTACGTCAACACCAGCAAGGACGCGATCGACCAGCGCATCCTGGGCCGCTACCAGAACGGCCTGGGCAAGACCTGGGACGACCAGAACTACATGAAGTTCTACAACGACGGCGCGGTCAACTTCCCGTATCTGTCGGACGGCATGTGGTTCATGACCCAGCATCGCCGCTGGGGCCTGCTCAAGCAGGACCCCGACTACCTGGCCGTGGCCAGCGCGGTCAACCAGATCGCGCTGTACAAGGACGCGGCGACCCTTGCCAAGGCGCCGGTGCCATCCAGCCCGATGCGCAGCTCGAAGCTGATGGACGGCAGCGTCTGGGACGGCAAGGACCCGAAAGCCTATGCCGCTTCGTTCAAGGTCAGGGTCTGATTTTCATCTTGTTTGAATAGGGGAATGCCATGAACGCTATCCTGAAATCCGAACACCATGCATCGACCGGTGGCGGCGCGACTGTCGTGACGCTGCCGCTTGCGGCGGATGTGCCTCTCGCCGCGTCTCCGGTCCGCAAGCCGGCGCCCGTTGTGCGCGGCGCGCAGCCGTTCGCCAGGGCGGTGAAGGCCGTCCTGCCGCCACTGGTGGGCATCGCCTTCGTGGTGCTGGTGTGGCAGCTGATCGCCACCCGCAACGAGACCTTCCCGTCGCCGCTGGCGACTTTCCAGGAGGCGCTGAAGCTGTTCGCCGATCCGTTCTACCACAACAGCCCGAACGACCAGGGCATTGGCTGGAATGTGCTGGCCTCGCTCAAGCGCGTGGCGGTGGGTTTTGGATTGGCGGCGCTGGTGGGCATTCCGCTGGGTTTCATCATCGGGCGGGTTCGTTTCGTCAGCGGCATGTTCGGTCCGATCATCAGCCTGTTGAAACCCGTGTCGCCGCTGGCCTGGCTGCCGATCGGCCTGCTGGTGTTCAAGTCGGCCGACCCGGCGGCGATCTGGTCGATCTTCATCTGCTCGATCTGGCCGATGATCATCAACACGGCGGTCGGCGTGCAGCGCGTGCCGCAGGATTACATGAACGTGGCGCGCGTGCTGAACCTGTCGGAGTGGAAGATCCTGACCAAGATCCTGCTGCCGTCGGCGCTGCCCTACATCCTGACCGGCGTGCGCCTGGCCATCGGCACCGCGTGGCTGGTGATCGTGGCGGCCGAGATGCTGACCGGCGGCGTGGGCATCGGCTTCTGGGTGTGGGACGAGTGGAACAACCTGAATGTGGCGAACATCATCATCGCCATCGTCGTGATTGGCGTGGTGGGCCTGCTGCTCGAGCAGGCGCTGGTGGCGCTGGCGCGGGCGCTGACGCACGAACAAGTGGCTAACTGATTAAGGAGCGCGATCATGGAAGACCTTCAAACCAGGTTCATCGACATCACCGGCGTGGAGATGGCGTTTCATACGAAGAAGGGCGTGTTCCAGGCGTTGCAGGGGATCGACCTGGCGGTGCGCAAGGGGGAGTTCATTACGCTGATCGGGCACTCGGGGTGCGGCAAGTCGACCTTGCTGAACCTGATTGCTGGCTTATTGAAACCGACGGCGGGCGTGCTGTTGTGCGCCAATCGCGAGATCGCAGGGCCGTCGCCGGAGAGGGCGGTGGTGTTCCAGAATCATTCACTGCTGCCGTGGTTGACGTGTTACGAGAACATTCATCTCGGGGTCGAGCGGGTGTTTGGCGCCGGTGAGACCCGCGCCCAGCTGCGCGAACGGACGCTGGATGCGCTGGCGCTGGTGGGGCTGTCGAGCGCGGAGGGCAAACGGCCGCACGAGATCTCGGGCGGCATGAAGCAGCGGGTCGGCATCGCGCGGGCGCTGGCGATGGAGCCGAAGGTGTTGTTGATGGATGAGCCGTTCGGCGCGCTCGATGCGCTGACGCGGGCGCATTTGCAGGATGAGTTGCTCAAGATCGTGGCGGCCACCAAGTCGACCGTGGTGATGGTGACGCACGATGTGGATGAGGCGGTGCTGCTGTCGGATCGGATCGTGATGCTGACTAATGGGCCGGCGGCAACCATCGGCGAGATCGTCGAGGTGGGGCTGGAGCGGCCGCGCGATCGGGTCGCGCTGGCGCAGGATGCGCGCTATACCGAGCATCGCAAGGCGGTGCTGGAGTTCTTGTATCGGAAGCAGGCGCATCCGGTGGTGGAAGCGGCTTGATTGGCAGGATGAGCAACAGATCGCTTTACGGTATCTGTACCTCAGCTATAGAGAACATCTCGCCTATACGCTATCCTAAACTATAATTATCTTACGGTTGCAGGCTGACTGCCAATCAGTTTGCAACCGCATTCAGTCTCGCAACCTTCTAGCGCAACTGGAATACCGTTTACAGTAAATGTGTCGCATGCGGTAATGATTTTATTAATTCCGTGTGGATTGCCGCTTGGATATAGTTGAGGACAGTCTACGGCATCGCCGAGTCTTGCAATCGCACGGCCTCGCACATCGTGAGTAGCTGAGCCGCTTATAACTGTTCCGCCATGATCAGTTTTGTCGCCTACCGCGATTATCTTTAAAGGCATTTTCAGTCTCCCGGCAAGGCGGCATCGAACATGGCTTATCTGGAATAAATTCGAAACTTTTCGGTAGTTATTTTAAAGGCGCAGGGGCGCCATGGTCAAATCAATCTTCTGGCCATTCACGTAAAATCTGAACAAGTTCCGCTTTCGTAACTTTCCTGGCCTTGAGGATTTTCACAAGCTCATCATTTGTTACCGGATAATTGTTTAAAAGCTTTGGTAATTCCTCAGGGTCGACAGTCCGAAGCCAAAGCGGTGATATCATTTCTGCGTCAGCTGGCTCTGAATCAAACTCGCCTTTGAAGTGAAAGTATACATGGTACGTTTGATGCCCCTCGGGCCAAGCGCGATCGTAGTAAAGAACGGTCCCCGCAGGGAGAATGGAATAATAATTCTGTTCGCCGGCGATTAATAATGGCTCTTTCGTGGTGTAAGCGTTCTTTGTTGTCATATTTAAAGTTCCAGTAGCGGAAATGATGAAGCCAAAAAATCCAGACAAGAGTGCAATAAGGATGCCAAGAAAGGCTCTCTTCATTTTCGGCCTTTTCCATAGATAGTGATTTTTTTGGCAGGGGTCCGCTTATTATTCTCTAGCATCGATTGCACATCCTCCGGCATGAAAATCTTTGAAGGCCATCCGAAATTTTGTGCCTTTGCCGCGGTTTTCTCTACATCTGACATGCCCCGTCCAGAATTGTAAAGTTGAGCTTCTGAATCAATTGTGGGGAGCGCTATTTTAGCACCGGAAAGTGTCATGGTAGCGCAGTTGTTCTTGATTGCATCATAATCTTCATTGAGCTTGAACTCTCTTTGGTTCGGATGTTTTGCTACTCTTTCTTTAGCCCCGGATGTCATTTTTTCAAAGTATCGATTTACGGCTAAAGTTTTTTCGTTGGGAACTGTATATGAGAACCCAGTGGTGTTTCTTCCATATGCGTTTTCGCCGGAGATGTATGTTTCAAATTTGTCCCAGACACGGAGAATACCTTCACCTTGTTCACCAAAGAGCCCTTTCGTTGCGCCATAACGCCCGAAGTCGTAGATCCGTTCTTCGGTCGCTGAAATTACGCGCAATGCCGCGTGTCCGTAATTGTTAATTTCTCCCTTTTTGCTCTTGTATGGACCTCCAATCAGGATCTCCACAGTAGCTGTGTTCAACTGTATTGTCGTGGTTTGATTCGTCAGAATACCCACTCCCGCTTTTAGTTTTTCTGACGTTCGTTCTAGTTTTGTCATGGCCGCAGATTTATCGTGAGAACGTCAATCGAGCAATCAAGCGCTTAACACTTCTATTGCAACTCCGAGCTCCGGGAACTCCACGTTGCATCGTCCAGCCGGCAGCTGTTCAATACGTGCTGTACCTATATTATCAACGTTGCCAACGTGCTTATTTCCCGATGGATCGGTAAGAATAAATCTCTCATTCGGTATAGGTCCGTCTGAGTCGATAAGCTTAAACTCGACCCAACTGGTATTTTTTACTAGCTCGCTCAAGAGTTGCTCGCGCAGCATTGAGTTCCCAAGCTTTGCATTTGTCAGGGCGCTGCTTACGTTAAGTGTCTTTGGGCCGGGGAAACTGTGTGTCGCCGCATGGGCAATTAGGGTTCCTGACGTTCCGATTTCAATTGAGCCTGCAGAGAACTTGGCAAAACTTCCTCCGCCATTTATTACGAGCTCTTCCTTGGCAGTAATGGTGATTTGATTGGCTGATTGATTAATTTCGAGTTTGGCGAGAATTTTTATACTATTTGATAATGCTTTTACGTCGATGTCTCCAGCGGCCGCCACCATTTTTATTCCCGCCTGCTGTACGAATAAACGGAAGGCGTGGCGAACGCTTGCAAATATATTCTCCCCGGCAGCCAAGGAGAAACTTCTTCCCGTTGTTATGGCTGTGTGGCGGCCACTGGAAATGTGAGTATCTGTGGTAGTCGAGGTGGAAATTCCGGCGGCACTGGAAACAATCAAATGTGGTTTGGTCAATTCAGGTGAATTGCTTGGGTTAGCATTGGTTCCACGAATTGAATCGCTCTCTTCCTGAAGTATGTGTGCTACTTCGCACTGATTCCCATCAGCCTCATATGTCCCATTTTCTTCCGCACTTTTCGCTAATGATTGCTGTTGTTTGATGGCTGCATCAAGGTTCTCGACCGCTTCTTCCATGCTTTTTATTGGACCACGAGCGTTCATTCTGGCTTCGGTTGTTACCAGCATGCCCTTAGCGGCGCGTATGGCGCCGTGTCCATCGGTCCGTAGCTCCCATCCTTCACCACGGGCATCCGTTCGGCCACGATTATTCTCGATTCTTTTTATATATCCTAGAGAAAGCTGGCTCTGTAAGTGATCGCTTTTGAGTTGTGCTTGAATTTCTTTATTGGTGTCGTCGAGGATGAGGTGATTACTGCGTCCAACGGGCGAATTGCCGGAACTTGGAGCTAATTCGCGGCTCCTGAATCCGGTCAGCGCTCGTTGTGTTGGAGTAGACCATGGCGGCATGTTACGTTCATTAAAAACGGCTCCTGTAATGATCGGGCGATCTGGGGAGCCGTCGAGCCATTGAACAATCACTTCCGTACCTACCCGCGGAATTGCTGTAGCGCCTAGCTCCGCTCCGGCCCAGGAGCTGGACACGCGCAGCCAAGCTGAGCTGCGTTCGTCGTTGCTGCCTGCCCGATCCCAGTGAAACTGCACCCGTACCCGACCGTATTCGTCTGTATAAATGCTGTCAGGGCCGGAAGGCCCGACTACGATGGCAGTTTGGGGGCCAACGATCTTGGTATCCGTGCTGTTGAAGTTGCGCCCGGGGCGCCACTTAACGTTCTTGCGCGTGCAGACAAAGCGATTGCGATATTGAATCTTTTCATCAGGTTGCTGTAGATAGTTATTAGTGGCGGTGTGATGGACGGACAAGAGTAAGAAGTTATCGTTGCCAACCTTGTTGCCATGCCGCAAGACATTGTGCTTGAAATGGTCCACCAGTTGGAACCAACGACCGGGCATCAAGAAGCGATTATTGCCTGCGCCTTCAACATGCTTGGCGGTTGCTTCGATTTCTTCCAAACGTATTCGACATTGGGTGTCACCGTCCTGGGAATTTCTAAAAGCATAGGCTCCACTATATTCGTAGGACTCGATTTCTGGTACCTTGCCTTGCTGATTTAAGGTTGGTAGAACGACGCTACACGGTCGAGGATCCTTGAAATTAAAGCTGTTCAGGGCAAGGGTCGAGGGTGTCACACGGCGTATTGGGGACCAATGGTCCACAGCGTCCTCCTCCAATGAGTTACCTTCACTATGGAAGCGCACTTGCGGGCCGCCGTCGAGGACGGGAGCGTGCATAGAATCGCTGCTGACGATAAGCTTATGACCCGTTGGATAATGTTCGTACCAATAATACAACCCTGCTGCTTCCCATCGGCGACTTAGGTAATTGAAATCAGTTTCGTTGAATTGACACGCTTCAGTCATCTTGGGATCATCACCGGTTACATTCCAATCCCATTGCGCGTAGGTTCCATAATCCTGGAAAATGCTCTCCGTCTGTTCTCGCAAAGTCTGGTTGTGAAATAGATAGCTATCCTTGCGCAGACTGAGAAATTTCAGCCAGGGACCGAGAGTGGCTTCGTATATCGTAAAGCCACCGTCCGAATGATGCCGACGGAAGGTAAATATATATCCTGAAAAATAGCGCAAGCCACCGTCTCGTCGCACCAATTCAATATTGATTAGCTTGCCTTGGACTTCCTTAAAGGCCACGCTATCGTCGTCAGACAGTAACTCGACCGTAAATTCGAAATTTCTCGACAAACTTTCAATGGCAACGATTCTGTTGACTACAAATTTGGAAGCCGGTGCGTCATTGTTTGGGAACGACAAGCGCAGGATGCGATTGTGCTGTCTGTCGTGAATAAGGTCGTGAAGAAAGCGACGAGCTTGAGTCATGGGCGAACTTGGAGCTTGAGTCGTCAGTTGAGGAAATTGTGCCGGCCAATGCGAATTTTTTATAATTATTCAGGTACATGCACAGATGAAAATTGAGCAGACTCAACTATCTGTGCGAGAGGCAAGTGGGGCGATCCATAAGATACGCTGCGTGACACCTGAGCTTTGTAAGCGTGCAGCCCAACCACCTGTAATGTCGCCGCGATGACATGCAGACTCGAGGTTTTCTACTTCGAGGATCCCATGACCCGTCAACGCATTTCCGCATCGACCTGGCATGAGCATGTCGCGCATTGGCGCAGCAGCGGACTGCCTGTCCAAGCCTATGCCCACGAGCATAATATCGGCGTGGAGCGCC
>NZ_JH992925.1:0-214207 GCF_000315425.1 Massilia timonae CCUG 45783
CATAGAAGCGCACATCGTGGCAGGCTTACAAGACGTTGCCGACAACGTCGCTGAGCACATCAAATGGCTTGATGCCGAGATTCGAAAGCTGCAGGATGATATCGACGATCACATTGATCGCCATCCAGGATTGAAGAACGATGCCGCACTCATCGCCAGTATCCCTGGGCTGGGGATGACGACGGTTGCCCGCATACTTGGCCATCTTGGCGACATTCGTCGCTTCAAAAACGCGAAAGCCTTCGCTGCCTTCCTGGGCGTCACACCCAAACAGCGAACCTCGGGCACGTCGCTCAAAGGCCGCACAATGCTCTGCAAAACCGGCAGCACATCGCTACGGGCAGCGCTTTTCATGCCCAGTATGGTCGCACGCCGACACAATCCAATCCTGCATCAATTCGCCGAACGCCTATTAGCGAACGGCATGGCCAAGCGAGCAGTGATCAGCGCTGTTACCCATAAGCTAGCGCATCTGATCTACGGCGTCGTTCGAACCGGCAAGCCATTTGACGCCAATTACCTTCACAAAAACCTTGCAATCCAAGACGGTATCTGACCCTCGGTGGGATTAGCGGTCGCGGCGGACGGCGGAGGCGGGGCGGGGGCCGCTGTGGCGCTTCGCGGCGGCGGCGGGGGCGCCGGTGCCGGAAGTGCGCGGTTTGCCGCCACCACTGCCGCCGCCACCACCACGGCCGCCGCCTGGACGGCCGCCGCGGTTCGCGTGGCCCGGGGCGCCGCTGCGCAGCTGGATCGGTTGCGGCTTGGCGTTCAGGTCGGGCTCGAAGCCGGGGATCACTGCGCGCGGCAGGGTCTGCTTGATCAGCTTCTCGATGTCCTTCAGCATCTGGTGCTCGTCCACGCAGACCAGCGACACCGCCTCGCCCGTCGCGCCCGCACGGCCGGTACGGCCGATACGGTGCACATAGTCTTCCGGCACGTTCGGCAGGTCATAGTTCACCACGTGCGGCAGCTGGTCGATGTCGATGCCGCGCGCCGCGATGTCGGTGGCCACCAGCACTTGCAGGCTGCCATCCTTGAATTCCGACAGCGCCTTGGTGCGCGCCGACTGGCTCTTGTTGCCGTGGATCGCCATCGCGCCGATGCCGTCCTTGCCCAACTGTTCCACCAGCTTGTTGGCGCCATGCTTGGTGCGCGTAAACACCAGCACCTGGTGCCAGTTGTTCGACTTGATCAGGTGCGCCAGCATCGGGTGCTTCTTGTCGCGGTCCACCGGGTGGATTTTCTGCGCGATCACTTCCACGGTCGAGTTGCGGCGTGCGACCTCGATCGATTGCGGATTGTTCAGCAGGCGGTCGGCCAGCGCCTTGATGTCGTCCGAGAAGGTGGCCGAGAACAGCAGGTTCTGGCGCTTCGGCGGCAGCAGGGCCAGCACCTTGCGAATGTCGTGGATGAAGCCCATGTCCAGCATGCGGTCGGCTTCGTCCAGAATCAGGATTTCGATCTTCGACAGGTCGACCGTGCCCTGGCCCGCGTGGTCCAGCAGGCGGCCCGGGGTGGCGACCAGGATGTCGACGCCGTGCTTGAGCAGCTTGATCTGCGGATTGATGCCGACGCCGCCGAAAATCACGGCCGAATTCAGGTTCGTGTACTTGCCGTACAGGCGCACGCTTTCCTCGACCTGGGCCGCGAGTTCGCGGGTCGGGGTCAGCACCAGGGCGCGGATGGCGCGCGGCGCGGTCTTGTTGCGCTGGGCGGCGCCCACCGCGTCGTTCGACAGGCGGTGCAGGATCGGCAGGGTGAAGCCGGCGGTCTTGCCGGTGCCGGTCTGTGCGCCGGCCAGCAGGTCGCCGCCGTTCAGGACGGCGGGAATGGCCTGGCTCTGGATCGGCGTCGGGGCGGTATAACCTTGTTCGGTCACCGCGCGCACGATCGCGTCAGAGAGACCAAGTGAAGAGAATGACATAGATTTTTTCAGTAAAAAACGGCCCGTCGCCACAGTGGCGGCAAGTCCTGGAAATCGGGTTGATGCGGGCGCGCAATCAAGCGCTCGCCCGGACGCTGCCGCGCAAGCGGTCAGCAAGGATTATAGTGAAATTAGTTTCACCATAGAAAGTTTTTACGCCATTACTATGTAATGTTTTGTAAGACGCCTGGAAAAGCAAACGGGCCACTGGCAAGCGCAGCCTGCCAGTGGCCCGACTAGTACGGCCGTTATTTTACGCGAAAGGCGAAAGCAGCGGGACCAGCGCGCCGAAAACCTTCGGGCCGGCGGCGATCACGTCGCCCTTGTTCAGGTATTCGGACTCGCCATTGAATTCGCCGACGATGCCGCCGGCCTCGGTCACCAGCAGGGCGCCGGCCGCGATATCCCAGACCTTGAGGCCTTTTTCGAAATAACCGTCGATGCGGCCGGCCGCGACGTTCGCCAGTTCCAGCGCCGCCGAACCGCCGCTGCGCACGCCGTGGCTGCGCGAGGCGACCACTTCGTACATGCGCAGGTATTCGGCCAGCGCGCGTGGGTCGGGACCGTGGCCGGCCGACAGCAGGGCGCGGCCGATGCGCTCGGTGCCGCGCACGCGGATGCGCTTGTCGTTCAGGTAGGCGCCGGCGCCCTTGGTCGCGGTGAACAGGTCGTTGCGGACCGGGTCGTAGACCAGGCCGTTGGTGATCACGCCGCGCTGCTTGAGCGCGATCGAGATGCAGTAGTTGGGATAGCCGTGCAGGAAGTTGGTGGTGCCATCGATCGGGTCGATGATCCACACGAATTCACTCTCGTCGTTCAGGTTGCCGGATGCGCCGCTTTCTTCCGCCAGGATGGCGTGGGTCGGATAGGCCTTGAGCAGGGTCTCGACGATCGCTTGTTCCGCCGCCTGGTCGACGTCGGTGACGAAATCGTTGTGTTGCTTCTCGGAGACGACGATGCGATCGATATCGAAGGACGCGCGGTTGATGACGGTGGCGGCGCGGCGGGCGGCCTTGATGGCCGTGTTGAGCATTGGGTGCATGGAGGCTTTTCCGTGAAAAACGCGAACGCCCACTCACGCACCTTAGGGCGTCGTGAACGATCAGCTATTGAAGAGTGATTAAAGAGCAGGGCAGTGCCGAAACGGCTACAATCGCGGGCTTGTTCCCGTTATCACAAAAAACCGTCCGCACTGCGCGATGGTCGCTATTGTAAATGAACCCGACCCAAACCGACACTTCTCTTTTCAATCGCCTTCGCTTCGTCCTGGTCGAGACCAGCCGCGCCGGCAACGTCGGCTCGGTGGCGCGCGCCATGAAGACGATGGGGTTCAGCGACCTGGTGCTGGTCGCCCCCAAGTGCGAGAACCCGCTGACCGACCCGGAAGCGGTGGCCTTCGCCAGCGGCGCCATCGACGTCCTGGGCCGGGCGCGCATCGTCGCCGACGTCCAGCAGGCGCTGGACGGCTGCAACTTCGCCGCCGCCGTCTCGGCCCGCCTGCGTGAATTCTCGCCGCCGGTCTGGGCCCCGCGCGCCTTCGCCGCCCACGCGGGCAGCCAGCCGGACCTGCGCCCGGCCATCGTGTTCGGCAACGAGCGGGTCGGCCTGCCGAACGGGATCGTCGAAGGCTGCAACGTCCTGATCAACATCCCGGCCAATCCCGATTACTCGTCGCTCAACCTGTCGCAGGCCGCCCAGGTGCTGGCCTATGAAGCGCGGCTGGCCGCGGTGGGCGACGGCGTCGAGGCGCGCGGCGTGGGCTTTCATGGCGAGAGCGCCAGCGTCACGCAGGTGGACGGCATGTACGCGCACCTGGAACAGGCCCTGGTGGCGATCGACTTCCTCGACGCCGACAACCCGAAGAAACTGATGCCGCGCCTGAAGCGCCTGTTCGCGCGCACCGGACTCGAGACCGAAGAAGTCAACATCCTGCGCGGCATCGCCAGCGCGATCCTGAAGGCCAGGCCGCCTCGCTGAGCCGTATCGTCCCGGTCCCCGTCCGGCGCATGTCGTACACTAGGGCCATGGCGAATCTCCCCCGCACCTCTCGCAGGACCTTCCTGGCCGTGGGTGGCCTGGCCGCGCTGGCGCTGGGCGCCGGCGGCGCCTGGTACCGCGCCACGCACACACCGGCAGCGCACCGCTTCGCCCTCGACGGCGAGGCGCGCGCCGCGCTGCACGCGATCGCGCCGGCCATCCTCGACGGCGCGCTGGCCCACGATCCTGGCCGCCGCGCGCAGCAGCTGAAGAGCGCCATCGACGCCGTCGAAGCCGCCATCCGCGGCCTGCCGCAAGCCACGCAAGAAGAAGTGCAGGATTTGTTCGGCTTGCTGGCCCTGCGCCCGGCGCGGCGCCTGCTCACCGGCGTGCCGACCGGCTGGGAGAGCGCCGACATCGGCCACGTCAGCGCCTTCCTGCAAGACTGGCGCGTGCACCGCCTTGGCATGATGCGCAGCGCCTACGGCGCGCTGCACGACCTGGTGCTGGGCGCCTGGTACGCCCAGCCGGCCAGCTGGGACGCCATCGGCTATCCCGGTCCGCCAGGGGTGCCGGCATGACGGCGCGCATTCCCGACCCGATCGAGGCTGGCGTCAAGCGCGGCTGGCGCACGCTCGACGCCTCGACGCTCGAGCACGACCGCACGCTGGAAGCCGACGTGGTCATCGTCGGCAGCGGCGCCGGCGGCGCCATCAGCGCCGAGATCCTGGCCAGATCGGGCCTGTCGGTGATCGTGCTGGAAGAGGGCCCCCTCAAATCCTCGCGCGATTTCCGGATGCGCGAGGCCGACGCCTATCCCGACCTGTACCAGGAATCGGCCGCGCGCAAGACGGCCGACAAGGCCATCAACATCCTGCAGGGCCGCGCCGTCGGCGGCTCGACCACGGTCAACTGGACCTCGAGCTTTCGCACGCCCGAACCGACCCTGGCCTGGTGGCGCCGCCACTACGCCCTTGACCAGGCCACGCCGGACGAACTGGCGCCATGGTTCGCCATGGCCGAGCGCCGCACCGGCGTGGTCGACTGGCTGGTCGGTCCGAACGAGAACAACGACATCCTGCGCCGCGGCGCGGCAAAGCTCGGGATTGCGAGCGCCGCCATCCGTCGCAACGTGCAGGGCTGCTGGAACCTGGGCTACTGCGGCATGGGTTGTCCGACCAATGCCAAGCAGTCGATGCTGGTCACCAGCATCCCGGCGGCGCTCGACCACGGCGCCACCCTGGTCACGCGCGCCCGCGCCGAGCGCCTGCGGCTGCGCGGCGAGCGGGCCGAGGAACTGGTTTGCGCCGCCCTCGGCGCGGACGGCGTGCTGCCGAACGGGCGCCAGCTGCGCCTGCGCGCGCGCCACTTCGTGGTCGCGGGCGGCGCCATCAACACCCCGGCGCTGCTGCTGCGCTCGCAGGCGCCCGATCCCAGCGGCCAGCTGGGCAAGCGCACCTTCCTGCACCCGACCTTGATCTCGGCCGCTTTCCACGAGAAGCGGGTCGAGGGCTGGGCCGGGGCGCCGCAGAGCGTGTACTCCGACCACTTCCTGTCGCAGGGCCCGATCGACGGCCCGATCGGCTACAAGCTCGAGACGCCGCCGTTGCACCCGCTGCTGGTGGCCACCATGATGAGCGGTTTCGGCGAGCAGCACGCGGCGGCGATGCGCGACTTCGCCCACCTGGGAGGCATGCTGGCGCTGCTGCGCGACGGCTTCCATGACGAGTCGCCGGGCGGCGTGGTGCGCCTGCGCGCAGACGGCAGCGGCGAGCTCGATTACGGCCTGAACGACTACCTGTGGGATGGCGCGCGCCGCGCGCTGCTGTCGATGGCCGAGATCCAGTTCGCGGCCGGCGCCCGCGCCGTGCAGCCGGCGCACGAGAAGGCCCAGCGCTACCGTTCCTGGGCCGAGGCGCGGCGCGAGATCGCGGCCCTGCCGCAGCGCGCCCACGTCACGCGCGTGGTCTCGGCCCATGCGATGGGCGGCTGCGCCATGAGCGGCGACGAGCGCCGCGGCGCGGTCGATCCCGCCGGCCGTTACCGTGGATTGACGAACGTGTCGGTGCACGACGGCTCGCTGTTCCCGACCTCGCTCGGCGCCAATCCGCAACTGACCATCTACGCCATCACGGCGCGCCTGGCGAGCGGCCTGGCGGCCAGCCTGACGGGCCGCCCGGCGGCGGCGCTGGCATGAGCTCGCGCACCCTGCTGCGGCTGATCCTGCTGGCGCAGGCGCTGGCGGCGCTCGCCATCTGCGCGGCCGGCATGCGTTGGCTCGGGCTTGGCGGCTGGCAGGCCGCCGCGCTGGGGCTGGGCAGCGTGGCGCTGGTGCGCCTGCTGATCAATGCCAACAACTTCCTGCTGGCGGCGCGCGCCGCCAGCCCGACGCCGCCCGCGTTCAGGGTCGCGCCGGGCGCCGCCTTGCGCATGTTTTGGGAAGAGTTCAGCACCAGCATGCTGATGACCTCCTGGCACATGCCGCGCGCGCGGGCGTACACCCGCATCCATCCCGGCGGGGCGGCGCCGCCGGTGCTGCTGGTGCACGGCTACGGCTGCAACAGCGGCTACTGGGACCATCTGACGCCGCTGCTGGTTGCGGCGCGCATCAGCCACGCCACGCTCGACCTGGAGCCGCTGACCGGCGACATCGACGGCTATGCCGCGCGCATCGAGGAAGCGGCGCAGCAGCTGTGCGCGCAAGCCGGCGCGAGGCAACTGGTCGTGGTCGCGCACAGCATGGGCGGGCTGGCGGCGCGCGCCTGGATGCGCACCCATGGCGCGCAGCAGGTGGCGCGCCTGGTCACGCTCGGCACGCCGCACCACGGCACCTGCCTGGCCGCCTTTGGGCTGGGCATCAATGCGGGCCAGATGCGGCGCATGGGCGTGGCCGGGCCCGAATGCGCGTGGCTCGCCGCGCTTGCGGCTGGCGAAGCGCCCGAGGTGCGCGCGCGGATCGTCTCGATCTACAGCCACCACGACAACATCATCGCGCCGCAGACCTCGAGCGAACTGCCGGGCGCGCGCAACCTGGCGCTGGGTGGCGTGGGCCACGTGGCGCTCGGCCGCAACCCGCGCGTGCTGGCCATGGTCATGCGCGAAATCGAGGCCTTGCGTAGCGACCGTGTGGCGCCTGCCGCGACGCACCATCGGCATGGCATCCCTTAGCTGGCTCACGACTGGCTCACGGCGCCGCCGCCGCGTGGTAAAGTGGTCACAACATCGCATTCCCGGAGCGCCATCGTGGCCCGTATCCTCATCATCGAAGACAACCCAGCGAATATCGAGCTGATGTCGTTCCTGCTCGGCGCCTATGGACACACGCCGCTTTCCGCCGCCGACGGCCCGCGTGGCGTGGCCGCCGCGCGCAGCGAGCGCCCCGACCTGATCGCCTGCGATGTCAACCTGCCCGGCATGGATGGCTTCGCGGTGCTGGCCGCGCTCAAGACCGAGCCTTCGCTTGCCGGCGTGCCGATCCTGGCCGTGACCGCGCTGGCGATGGCGGGCGACCGCGAAAAGGTGCTGGCCGCCGGCTTCGACGGCTACGTCAGCAAGCCGATCGAACCGGAGAGCTTCGTCGCCGAGCTCGAAGCCTTCCTGGCTGCCGCGCCGGCCGCCGCGAGCGCGCCCGCAGTGCAGCCCGCAGTGCAGCCCGCAGTGCAGCCCGCGGCGGCGGCCCAGTCCGCGCCCGCGCCCAAGCCCGGCGCCGCGCCGGCGGAGCGCACGCTGCTGCTGGTCGACGACGACCGCTTCATGCTGGGCGTGCTGAACGACATGCTGGCCGGCCAGCCCTACCGCGTGCTGAGCGCCTGTTCGGGCGAAGAAGCGCTCGAGGTGCTCGACCACGAAGCGGTCGAGGTGATCCTGTGCGACCAGGCCATGCCCGGCATGCGCGGCACCGAAGTGCTGGCGCGCGCCGCCGAGCGTTATCCCAAGACCGTGCGCCTGATGCTGTCCGGCCAGCCCGACCTCACCGAGATCGAGGCGGCGATCGCGAGCGGCGTGGCCGACGACCACTACGTCAAGCCGCTGGGCGCGCGCACCCTGCGCGAACGGATCGACGAGGCCTTCCGCCTGCAGAGCCAGCGCGGCGCCGCCTGAACGGGGCGGGGCGATCGGGCCGATCGAAAGATTCATCGAACGACCGTTCGATGTTATCCTTGCGGGAATGCACTATTAACTTCGGCCTACATGCAACAAAAAGCCCCGCGCCGCACCCGTGAACGCATCCTCGAGCTCTCGCTCAAGCTGTTCAACGAGTTCGGCGAGCCCAATATCACGACGACCGTCATTGCCGAGGAGATGAATATCTCGCCCGGCAATCTGTATTACCATTTCCGCAACAAGGACGACATCGTCAATTCGATCTTCGTCCAGTTCGAAGCGGAGATCGAGCGCGTGCTCGCGGTGCCGGCCGGGCGTCGCTCGAACATGGAAGACGTGTGGCTGTACCTGCACCATATGTTCAAGCTGATCTGGCGCTACCGCTTCTTCTACCGCGACCTGAACGACCTGCTGTCGCGCAACCGCAAGCTCGAACTGCACTTCAAGGCCATCCACGCCCACAAGATCAAGGTCGCGCGCCAGCTGTGCGAAGACCTGCGCAGCGAAGGCTCGCTCGAGGCGTCCGACCAGCAGATCGGCGCGATGGCGACCAATATGGTGGTGGTGGCGACCTACTGGCTGTCGTTCGAGTACGTGCGCAATCCGCGCAAGTACAGCGAGCAGCAGGCCATCGCCGACGCGCTGGCGCGCGGCTGCTACCAGGTGCTGTCGATGGTCGGCCCCTACCTGCGCGGCGAGACCCGGGTGCTGTTCGAGAAGCTGTCCGACGATTATCTTCAAAAACTGTCGGCCGACGCCAAGCCGGGCGCCGACTTCTTCTGAGGCTGACACGATGAAAACCCTGGCCGTGTATTGCGGCGCCGCGCATGGCGCCAACCCATTCTACGCCGACGCCGCGCGCGCCCTCGCGCGCGCCATGGTCGAGCACAATATCGCACTGGTCTACGGCGGCGGCAAGGTCGGCCTGATGGGCGTGATCGCCGACGAAGTGCTGCGCCTGGGCGGAGAAGCCACCGGCGTGATCCCGCGCGCGCTGGTCGAGCGCGAGGTCGGCCACGCCGGCCTGACCCGCCTGTTCGTGGTCAAGGACATGCACGAGCGCAAGACGATGATGTCGGGCCTGTCGGAAGGCTTCATCGCCATGCCGGGCGGGATGGGCACCCTGGAAGAGCTGTTCGAGATGGTGACCTGGGCCCAGCTGGGCATCCATGCCAAGCCGATCGGCCTGCTGAACGTGAACGGCTTCTACGACGGCCTGCGCGCCTTCGTGCGCCACCAGGTGCAGGAAGGCTTCGTGCGGCCCGAGCACGAAGGCCTGATGGTGGCCGAGAGCGATCCCGATGAGCTGATCCGGCGCCTGCGCGCGGCGGCGCCGGCGCCGGCCGTTCAGGCCGCGGTCGAGGCCGACGCCGAGGCCAGGGGATTGCGCGGGTAAGCGCCGTAGCCGGCCAGCTCGCTCAGGAAGCCGCGCTCGAGATAGCCGGGAATCTTGTCGTACTCGGCCAGCACGCGGGCGCGGAACTCGGCGTGTTCATGCCAGCGCTCTGCCTCGATGCCGAAATGATTGACCGGGCAGCCCGACAGCGCCAGGCCCGGCCAGTGGCGCTCGAGCGTCATCAGGTAGCGCCGCATGGCGCAAGCCTTGCCGATCGCCAGCACGCTGCGCACGCTCGCCAGGTCCAGCTGCGCAGCCAGCGCGGCGCGGCCGAGCACCACGTTCTCTCCCGTATTGGTGGCCGCCGTTTCCAGCACCAGGGCCGACCGTGGCATCCCCAGTTCGACCAGGCGCGCGACACCAGCAGCACGCGGAACATGCCGCGCTCCCACAGGTCGTGGGCGGCGAGGCAGAATTCTTCCACGCCGTGGCGAGTGCCGAACAGCAGGCCGACGTCGCAGGCGCGCAGCGGCAGCTCGGGCATGACGTAGGCGGCGATGGCGGACAGGTCGGGGTGCATGCCCCGATTCTACCCCGACTTCAGCCCGTCCTTTGCGCGCAATTCAGGCCACCTCGATCCGGTCGCGTCCCGCGGCCTTGGCCCGGTACAGCGCCTTGTCGGCGCGGCTGATCGCGTCGGTGAACGGTTCGCCGGTGCGCCGTTCGGCCAGGCCCGCCGAAAAACTGATGCGGCGCTGCGGATCGAGTCCCTCGACCCGCAGCGCGTGCACGTGGTCGGCCATGCGCTCGAGCACCTGGCGCGCGTCGTGCGGCGCGGCGTCCGGCAACAGCAGCAGGAATTCCTCGCCGCCCCAGCGCGCCAGCGTGTCGTTCGCGCGCAAGGCGCCGCGCGCGGCGCCGGCGAACTCGCGCAGCACGGCGTCGCCCAGCGCGTGGCCGTGGCGGTCGTTGACCTGCTTGAAGAAATCGATGTCGAGCAGGGCCACGCAGCTGCGCGCGCCGGGCGGCTGGCGCCGTTCCTCGGCGCTCAGGAGTTCGTTCATGTGGCGGCGGTTGGCCAGGGCCGTCAGTTCGTCGATCGTGGCCAGGGTGCGGATGGTCTCCAGGGCTTTTTCGAGTTCCTGCTTCTTGCGCTTCATGCGCCGGCGCAGCTTGGTCATTTCGCTCGACAGCAGGGCGGTGGACAGCAGGGCCGCCGCCATGTAGCCGAAGTTCATGGCCTCGACCTCGGGCGGGTGGCGCAGCGGGTCGGCGGCCTGCAGCCACCACATGACGGCGCCCATGCCGGCCAGCGCGACGGCCGACAGGAACATGGTCTGGCGCGGGCGCAGGGCGATGGCGCAGAAGGCGACGATCACCACCGTCATGCACAGCAGGGCGGCGCGCATCGGCCCGGCGATCGCATACGAGGCCATGCCGCAGCCGATCGCGAACAGCGACTGCAGCATCGCCAGCACCCCGGGCGCCAGGCGCAGCGCCGCGCTGAAGCGGATCAGCGCATAGAAGACCAGCGTGCCGCCGGCGGCGGCGATGGCCAGCGCCAGGGCCGGCGCCTGCGGCGTGTGGCCGGCCGCCA
Source organism: Massilia timonae CCUG 45783 (assembly GCF_000315425.1). Classification (GTDB taxonomy): domain Bacteria; phylum Pseudomonadota; class Gammaproteobacteria; order Burkholderiales; family Burkholderiaceae_D; genus Telluria; species Telluria timonae. Next base: position 10,939 of record NZ_JH992925.1, read on the forward strand.
CCTGGCAGGCCAGCAGCAGGATCCCGGCCAGGTACAGCAGGCTGGTGGCGATCCAGTAATTGAGCATGCGCCGCAGCGTGGGCTCGGCGCCGAGCAGGACGCTGGTGGTGTCGCGCACCGGCTTCATGCCGCGCCCCCGTGGCTGTCGGCCAGCAGGCGCGCCAGCGCCTGGGCGGGCAGCGGGCGGCTGAACAGATAGCCCTGCATCTCGTCGCAGTCGTTGGCGCGCAGGAAGTCGCGCTGCTGCTCGGTCTCGACGCCCTCGGCGATCACGCGCAGGTTCAGTTTATGGCCGAGCGAGATCACGGCCAGCGCGATCGCCTGGTCGTCGGCGCGCTCGGCCAGGTCGGCCACGAACGACTTGTCGATCTTGAGGCGGCTGATCGGGAACGATTTCAGCGCCGACAGGCTCGAGTAGCCGGTGCCGAAATCGTCGATCGAGAGCGACACGCCCATGGCCTTCAGCTCGCGCATCTTGTCCACCGAGCGGCCCAGGTCGCGCATGATCAGGCTTTCGGTCACCTCGACCTCGAGGCCTTCGGGCGGCAGGCCGCTCGCGCGCAACGCGTCGGCGACGCGCTCGACCAGGCGCTTGTCCTCGAACTGACGCGCCGAGACGTTGACCGACATGCTGACCGGCGGCAGGCCGGCGGCGCGCCAGGCGACGCTCTGGGCGCAGGCGGTGCGCAGCACCCATTCGCCGATCGGGACGATCAGGCCGCTCTCTTCGGCCAGGCCGATGAAGCGCTCGGGCGAGACCTGGCCCTGTTCCGGATGGCGCCAGCGGATCAGCGCCTCGACGCCGAACAGGCGCCCCGTGCGCAGGTCGACCTTGGGCTGGTACAGCAGCTCGAACTGGCAGGGGCCGGCGTGATCGGCGGCGCAGGTGTCGAGCGCGTCGCGCAAGCCTTCCAGCAGCACCAGCTTCTCGTCGATGCTGGCGTTCATCTCGCTGGCGTAGAACTGGACGTTGTCGTTGCCCAGCTCCTTGGCGCGGTACATGGCGACGTCGGCGTGCATCATGAGGGCGTTGGCGTCGACGCCGTCGCGCGGATAGAAGGTCACGCCGATGCTGCAGCTGACCTGCACTTCCTGGCCCTCGACCAGCACCGGCTCGGTGACCGCCTGGCGCACCCGCTCCAGCAGCGGCGCGATGGACGCCGGCTCGCCCGCCAGGGCCGGCAGCAGGATCACGAACTCGTCGCCGCCGAAGCGCGCCAGCGTGTCGCCCGCGCCCAGGCAGCGCGCCATGCGCGCGCCGACCACCTTCAGCAGGGCGTCGCCGGCGTTGTGGCCGAGGGCGTCGTTGACCAGCTTGAAGCCGTCGAGGTCGATGAAGGCCAGGCCCACCGCGCCGCCGTCGCTGGCGGCGCCGCCGTCGCTGGCGGCGGCGCCGATCGCCTGGTCCAGGCGCTCGCGCAGCAGGCTGCGGTTGGGCAGGCCGGTCAGGTCGTCATGGTGGGCCAGGTGGCGGATGCGTCCCTCGGCCAGCTTGCGTTCGGTGATGTCGCGCACGATTACCACCACGCCGCCCTCGACCGCGACCGCCTGGCGGTACAGCCAGCGCTCTCCTTGCGGCAGCGCGCGCGCCAGCCATTCGGTTTCGTGCGTGACGCCGCTCAGCGCCACCGCGGCCAGGTCGACGAAGATGCCGGCGCTGAAGGCCCCGGGCAGCATCACCGACATGCGCTGGCCGGCGAGTTGCTCCTTGCCGAGGCCGGTAAGCTGCTCGGCGCGGCTGTTGGTGGTGACGATGGTGAAGTCGGCCACGCGTCCGCGCGGATCCATGATGCTGCGCAGGACGAAGAAGGCGTCCGGGCTGGCCTCGGACGCGGCGGCATAGGTTTCGTGGGCCTGACGCTCGCGCCGGCGCGCCTTGGCCAGCTGCCAGGACCAGGCGCTGACCAGGATCACCACGGCCACCAGCAGGGCGCTGCCGGCGCCGGCGCCCAGCAGCCAGGCGCGCCGCTGCTGGCGAAAGCGCGCCATCTGTTCGCTTTCCGACAGGCCGGCCACCGCCAGAAGCGGGAAGCCGCCCAGCGGCCGGCTGGTGGTGTAGCGCGTCTCGCCATCGATGCGGCAGGCGCGCAGGCCGACCATGTCGGTGGGGCCGGGCGTGTAGGACTGGCCCCAGGAGACCTGTTCGCCGACGCGCAGCGCGCGCACCACGCCGTCGTTGCCGACCAGGCCGAGCAGGCCGCGTTCGCCCTGGCGCGAGCGTTCGTACGAGCTGGTGAAATAGGCCGGGTCGACCGCGACCACGGCCACGCCGGCGAAGCGGCCGGCGGCGTCGTCGATGCGGCGCGTGAAATGCAGGTGTGGCTCGGCGGCGCCGGGATGGGTGATGGCCTGGCTCACATAGGCCTGGTCGTGCCGGCTGTGGCGGTGGAACTCGAAGTAGCTGGCGCCGGCCAGGTCGCGCGGGCCGACGTCCGGATTGCTGGCCACCACGCGCCCGTGGCTGTCGGAGATCTCGACCTGGAACACCAGGCCGGGCGGCAGCAGGCCCTTGGCCGCCAGCGCCGGCAGCGCGCCGGCCGGGCCGTTCTGCTCGACCGCGTATTTCAGCACGCGCAGGGTCTGGTCGATGTTGCTCAGGCTGCGCGCCATCTGCGCCTCGTAGGTGTCGAGCAGCTCGTGGGTGGCGTCGCGCGCGGCGGCGGCGGCGGCGCGGCGCTCGGCCTCGATCACGTGCAGGGTGCCGAACCACATGGCGCCGAGCAGGCACAGGGCGAACAGCGGCAGCGAGATGTGGGTCTCGAGCGCGAGGGCGAGCCAGCGCGCGGGCGCGCCGCGCCGCGCCTGCGCGCGGGGAGCGGCAGATGCAGCCGGCGCGGCCGGCGTGGTGGAGGCGAGCGTGTTCATCGCGACCTCACGGCAGCACCAGCACGGCGCGCACCGAGGCGTCGAGCGCATCGCGCCCGATATAGCCGATCATTGCCGGATTCTCGGCCACCAGGCGGCGCACGCCGGCGTCGCCGCTGGCTTCGCGCGGCGGCTGGCCGCGGCCGGTGAACACCATCTTCGACCAGTGCGCCTTGAGCAGGGCCGGCGTCTTGCCGGTGAGTTCACGGTAGAAGCTGTCGCGCTGCGACGCGCCGAGCTGCTGGTCGACGGCGACCGCCTGGGTGCCGTCCGGGAAGCGGCTGGCATGGCCGAGGAAGATCGCGGCCACCTGGTCGGCATTGATGGCCGCCACCTGGCTGCGGCTGGAGACCACCACCACCAGTTCGGCCGACGCGTTGGCGCAGGCCAGGCCGAGGACGAGGCCGAGGGTGGCGGGCAGGCGCCGCCAGGATGGCAGGGAGCGGGAAAGCGCGCGCATCAGAACACGAAGTCCATGGCCACGCTGCCGACGTGCAGCGCACGGTCGGGACGCAGGTCGGGCTGGTTGTTGATCAGGGTGCCGCGCGAGCCTTCGCGCGGACGCACCCGCTCGAGCTGCAGCTTGAGCGCGATATTGGTCGCCGCATCCCAGCGCAGTCCCGCGCTCCAGGTGGACTGCACCGGGATCGCCGCCAGGAAGCCGTTCAGGCCGGCGTTGATCCGGCCAGCCGCCGCGGCCAGCGGCGGCGCCAAGCCTTCCAGCGGCAGTCCGGGATCGCGGGTCGGGACGTCGGCGCGCACCTGGGCGTAGCCGGCATACGGCGTCAGCGCGCCGCGGCGCAGGCCCGCGCCGACATACATCGAGGTGCCGCCGCCCAGCAGCGAATCGGTGCGGGTGCGCCCGCACTCGGCCGTCACGAACCACGCGCCCGGATCGACACTGACGCCGATGCTGACCATGGAGACGCGCTTGTTCCTGATCTCGTAGCGGTCGGCCAGCGCTTCGCCGGCCGGCCCGAAGCCCCGCAGCACCGCGAACAGGTCTTCTCCGATGGCGGTGTTCAGGCGCCCGCTGGCGGCCGACAGGCGCGCGCTGAGGGCGCCGCGTTCGATGCTGTGCGACAGGCCGACGATGTCCTCGGCCTTGATGCGCAGCCCGTTGCGCAGGTCCTGGTTGGTGCGGCCGGCGAATACCTGGGTGGCGTGCAGCACCGGGCCCGTGCTCCAGCGCCAGGTGGCGTCGAGGCCGTCGCTGCTGGAAATCGGCAGGGAACCGTAGACTTCGACCGGGGTGCGCACCCAGGGGATCGTGTAGCCGACCTTGCGCGATTCGGCGCCGAGGAAGACGGGCAGGGCGATGCGGCCGGCGCGCACTGCCAGGTCGGGCGTGAGCTGGTATTTCACATTCGCCCATTCGAGCTGGGGCGTATAGCTGCCGTCCAGCCGCTGCTCGCTGATCACCTGCAGCACGCCCGACCAGGCGCCAAGATTGACGTCGAGCTGGGCGCCGAGGCGGCTGTCGACGTCGGGACTCCAGGCCCGCGTATGGCCGGCGCCGTGGGCGCGCAGCACCGAGGCGGTGAAGTCGGCGCTGCGCGAGCTCGAATACACCGCGCCCAGCGTGCCGAAGCCGGACAGCCTCCATACGGGCGCGGCCGGCTCGCCCGGCGCGTCGGCGCCGCTGGCGTGGGAGGACAGGATGGCGAGCGCGCACGTTGCGAACGCGGCGGACAGGCGCTTGGTATGTTGCTGAACCATGTGATTGTGAGTGGCCGGAGGCGGAGGAAGGCCTCGGGATGCGGCAATTCCGAGTGTGAGGACTGTATCGGAGCCAGTTCGCGAAGTCGAGTGACCGGCGGTTTGAAATGTGTTTGGACGAAACGTTCGTTGTTGCAGGGCAACGATGACGGCTGGCCGCGGTCGCCATGGGCATCGGAGACACGCGCTGTGTCAAAACAGGCTAGGATGACAGGATGGCATGCCGCCACGTTTTCCTGGAAAGGTTGGAATGAAGCGTTTATCGATCATCATCCTTGCAACCCTGGCCGCCGCCACACCGGCGCTGGCCGCGGACGAAGCGTTCTGCACCTCGATGTGCGCCTCCGAGCAGCGCGAATGCCGCGCCAGCGCCCAGGCGCTGCCGCTGGAGCAGCGGCTGACCGGGTCGACCGCGGAATACCGCAACCCGTTGGCGCGCACCGCCCAGGGCGCGGTGCCGGGCCAGGCGACCCGCGCGCTCGATGCCGCCGGCGACAACGGGCGCCGGATGGCGCGCCTTGGCGCCTGCGACACGGCGCTCCAGCGCTGCACGCGCAGTTGCGCCGCGCAGCCGGATGGCGCGCAGAGCTCGCCGCTGCGGCAACCGCCGGTGTCGCCGGCGCAGTCGAGCTAGTCGCCGCTCCACAGGCGCTCGCCGGACAGGTCGAGCCAGGTCAGGTACAGGCGCACGTCGAACTCGAGCTGGTGGTAATCCGGCTCCATCCAGCAGCACAATTTGTAGAACGCCTTGTCGTGTTCTTTTTCTTTCAGGTGCGCCAGTTCGTGCACGGCGATCATGCGCAGGAAGGGCAGCGGCGCGTCGCGGAACAGGCTGGCGATGCGGATCTCGTGCTTGGCCTTCAGGCGCGAACCCTGGACCCGCGAAATGGCGGTGTGCAGGCCCAGCGCGTGCTGGATTACCTGGATCTTGCTGTCGAAAGCGACTTTCGAGACCGGCGCGGCCTGGCGCAGGTAATCGTCCTTGAGATCTTGCACATAGTCGTACAGGGCGCGGTCGGTGCGGATGCCGTGCGGCTCGGGATAGCGCCTGCGCAAGGTGTCGCCAAGGCGGTTCTGTTCGATCAGCCCGCTGACCTGGGCTTGCAGGGTGTCCGGGTAGGCGGTCAGGTATTTCAGGGTAGGCATAAGCCCGGCAATGTACCACAGGGGCAGGCCCGCCGCGCAGGCCGCGCCGGGACCGCCCCGTAGTCGGCTGCCAGCCGCGCTAGCTTTCTTCTCCCTGGCGATTGCCCTTTTGCGACGAGGCAGCCGCCGCGGCCGCGGCGGCTGCCGCGCGCTGGGCCGATTGCCGGCTTTCGCCGCCCTTGCGGCCGATGTCGGCCATATGGGCCCGGTTGCGGCTCACGGCCTCGCCGCCCTTCTGGCCGGCGCGGCGCGCTTCTTCGGAATCGAATTCGTGCGCCGTGCCTTTCTGGTGGGCCGCCTGGCCCCCTTTGCTGGCGATCTCGCGCTGCTGGTTCTGGTCCATCGCCGCGAAGCCGCGCTTGGCGGGCGGCCCGCTCTTCTGGGCACTGCCCTGACTGCTGCTGCTCTTTCCTCCGTTCTCCTTGCTGGTCGCCATGTCGATCTCCTTGTGCCCGTGGGGCTGTCAGTTGTAGAGGCCGTACGCTATGCATGAACGCACTTGGAGCCATCTCAGGCTGCGCTCGTGCGTTTAGAGAAACGTGGTGAGCGTTAGTTCCGCCCCGTCGCCATACGGCGTGCCGGCCCGCTCAGGCGGCGCGTTTCGCGGGCGCCGGGGCCAGCGCGGCCGCGTGGCCGAGGCCGGTCTGGGCCTCGGCCATCACGCCCATCAGGCCCTGCTGCCACGCGCGCACGTGTTCGCCCAGCGGCTGCCAGCCGCGCATCGCGGTGGGGGCCAGTTGCAGGGGATCGGTGCAGGCGGCGAGCTGGCGGCCGGTGTCGAGCGCGGTCTCGACGAAGTGGCGCGCCATCTGCAGGTTCAGGTCGGTCAGGCGCGCCAGCATTTCATGGCTGCGCTGCGACAGCGTGGCCAGCAGGCTTGCCTGCGCGCCCAGCTGCGCGGCCAGTTGCGTATTCAGCGGCGTGCCCGCCTGCGTGCCGAACTGGTCCTGCAGCGCCGGGTTGGCGAAGAAACTTTCGAAAGGTGACAGCATGGCGGCTCCATGGAGGAAGGGCGGGGCGCCCTGACCTGTACGACCGTGGAGCCGGCGACAAGTTCTAGGCGTCCGCCACTTTCAGCACCAGCTTGCCGAGGTTGCGGCCTTCGAACAGCATCAGGAGCGCTTGCGGGAACTGCTCGAAGCCATCGACCACGTGTTCATGGCTCTGGATCGCGCTCGTCTTGAGCCATTCGCCGAGCTGGGCCACGGCCTCGGGATAGCGCGCCGCGTAGTCGAACACGATCATGCCTTCCATGCGCGCGCGGTTGACCAGCAGCGCCAGGTAGTTGGCCGGACCCTTGACCGGCTCCGTCACGTTGTACTGCGAGATCGCGCCACAGATCACGATGCGCGCCTTCATGTTGATGCGGGTGAGGACGGTGTCGAGGATGTCGCCGCCGACGTTGTCGAAATAGACGTCGACGCCCTGCGGGCAATGCTGCTTGAGCGCGGCGCCGACCTGGCCGGCCTTGTAGTCGATGCAGGCGTCGAAGCCGAGGCGGTCGACGACGAAGGCGCATTTGTCGGCCCCACCGGCGATGCCGACCACGCGGCAGCCCATCTGCCTGGCGACCTGGCCCACGGTCATGCCGACCGCGCCGGCCGCGCCCGACACCACCACCGTCTCGCCGGCCTTGGCCTGGCCGACTTCGCGCAGGCCGAAGTACGCCGTCATGCCGGGCATGCCCAGCAGGTTCAGCCAGGCCGTCAGGGGTCCCACGTGCGGATCGATCCTGGCCAGGTTGGCGGTCTTGTCGTCGGCCGGGCCGGACCAGTAGCGCTGCACGCCGGTGCCGCCCATCACGTAATCGCCCACCTTGAAGCGGGCCGAGCGCGATGCCACCACCACGCCGACGCCGCCGGCGCGCATGACTTCGCCGATCGCCACCGGACGGATATACGATTTGCCTTCGTTCATCCAGCCGCGCATGGCGGGGTCGAGCGACAGGTACAGGACCTTGACCACGACCTCGCCCTCGCCCGGGTCAAGCACGGCCTGTTCGTGGAACTGCCAGTCTTCGCGCCTCGGCAGCCCGACCGGGCGCGCGGCGAGCAGGAACTGCTGGTTCGGAGGGAAAGCATTGGTCATCGCGGTCTCCATGTTCGGTAAGACGGTCAGTCTATACCGGCTGGGAACCCGGCGGTCGCCGCGCATGCGACAATAGCGGGTTTTCATCCTCCAGCACACACAAGCGCACGCAACAATGGCTCTCAAAGCGACCATCTACAAGGCCGACCTGTCGATCGCCGACATGGACCGGAACTACTATCAGGAACACAGCCTGACCATCGCCCGGCATCCGTCCGAAACCGATGAACGCGTGATGATCCGCCTGCTGGCCTTCGCCCTGCACGCCGATCTGGCGCTCGCCTATGGCAAGGATTTGTTCGACGTCGAGGAGCCGGCGCTGTGGCTGAAGGACCTGACCGGCGCCATCCAGACGTGGATCGAGGTCGGCCAGCCGGACGAGAAGCGCCTGCTGAAGGCGGCCGGCCGCGCCGAGAAGGTGGTGGTGTACAGCTATAGCGCGACCAGCAGCATCTGGTTCAAGGGCCTGGCCAACAAGATCGAGCGCGCCAGGAATGTCAGCGTGATCAACATCCCCTCTTCGACGAGCGCGCAACTGGAAAAGATGGCGCAGCGCTCGATGCAGCTGCAGTGCACGATCCAGGACGGCCAGGTGTGGCTGACCGACGGCACGGACACGGTGCAGGTCGAGCGCGAAGTGCTGCGCGGCGCCCTGTAAGCGCCGCTGCCGGATCAGTTCGGGGCGTCGCCCAGTCGGCGCGACTTGCCCGAGCCGGCGACCGAGCTGCGCAGCTGCGGGTCGCCATAGTACTTGACGTCGCCCGAGCCGGCGATCGACATGCTCAGTTCGCGCCGGGCCCAGACCGTCACGTCGCCCGAACCGGCGACGCTGATGCTGGCGCTGTCGGCGGCAACCTTGCCCAGGTCGACATTGCCGGAACCCCCGATCGACACCGACACGTCGCGCGCCTTGCCGCCATTGGCGCGGAAGTCGCCGCTGCCGCCGACGCTGACCGACACTTTTTCGGCGTCGATGCTCGCGACCCGGATCTTGCCCGAGCCGCCCAGGTTCACGCGCAGGGTCTGGGCGCGCAGCGCCTCGGCATCGATGGTGCCCGAGCCGCCCAGAGACAGGCGCTCGATCTGGCGCGCGTTGACGACGATCTTCATCGTGCGCGCGCGCAGGTTCATATTGCGCTTGGTCGGGCGGATGCGCAGCACGCCGTCGTCGACCTCGGTCTCGATCAGGCGCTGCAGGTTGTCGTCGGTCTCGATCGTGATGCCTTCGGTATTGCCCATGCGCAGTTCGAGCTGGGCCGGCAGTTCGAGCGCGATGCCGGTGAAGCGCTCGACCTGGCGCGCCTGGCGCGTCACGCTGCCGCTGCCTTCGACTTTTTCGCCGCCGAAGGGCCAGGCCATGACGGGCGTCGGCGCGGCGACGCAGGCGAGGGTGGCGGCCAGCAGCAGGGTGCGCGCGGCAAAGGATGGTGTGAAGGCTGGCATGGGTGGGCTCCGTGATTCGTTGGTATGGCAGCCATCCTAGCCAGCCGGGCGCATCCGGAAGAGCCGTTTGCGACGAATTGCAGCTTGCCGGGGATGAAATGCATGAACACGCGACGGGGCGTGCCGACGCGCCGGCCCGGAATGCACTAAAATCGTGCGTTTTTTTTGCCAGGACGTACGGAGATGAACCTGATTTTATTGGCGGCGGCATTCTGCATCGGCGTCGCGATGTCGGCGCAGGCCGCGGTGAACAGCCAGTTGGCCCACTCGATCGGGACCAATTCGATCATGGCGGCGTTGATCTCATTCAGCTGCGGCACGGTGGCGCTGCTGGTGATGGCGCTGGCCAAGGGGGGCGTGGCAGGCCTGGGGACGACCTTGACCGCCTTGCCGTCCCAGCCGGCCTGGAAATTCCTGGGCGGCTTCATGGGCGCGGCCTTCGTGCTCGGCACCGTGTTCCTGGCGCCGCGCATCGGCCTCTTGACCCTGGTGGTGCTGGTGATCGCCGGTCAGCTGCTCAGTTCGATGGCGATCGACCATTTTGGCCTGATCAATATGGCCAGGCGCGAGGTGTCGCCGGTGCGCTTGACCGGGGCGCTGGTCGTGGCCCTGGGGGTGACGATCACGGTGTTTGGCGATCGCATTGTTGCGAGTTTGTCACGCTGACGATATTTTTACTCTGGTGCAACATTCCAGTTCTATAATGACTGGAAATCGTTTTTTCTCCAACACCAGATGGAATACCACCAGTCCTCGCAGATCCCGACCCTTTCGTACATCGAAAACGAAGACCACCCGGTGTTCGAGACCCTGGTGCAGCAGATCCTGCACCTGCTGAACTCGAAGCTGGTGTTTTCGGACATCATCATCCACCAAAACAGCCCGTTGATGCTGCGCCAGCCGAAAGGCCTGGTGGCGGTGACCGATTCGCCGATCACGAAGGAAGAGCTGGAAGAATTCTTCGACGTGATCGAGCCGAACTGGCCGCAGCGCATCGCCTCGCGCGCCTTCGACCGCTCGATCGACCTGCATACGGCGCGCATACGCGCCAACTGCTTTCGCTTCCAGGGCGGCAAGCGCATCGGCTGCGTGATCCGGCGCTTTCCGAAGGAGCCGATCGCATTGTCCGACCTGGGCCTGTGGGACGACGAGCGCGAGTTTGCGCGGCTGACCAGTGGGCTGGTGCTGATCATCGGCGACACCTGCCAGGGCAAGTCGACCACGATTGCATCGATCCTGGACGAGATCAATCGCCAGCGTTCCGGCCACATCATCACCATCGAAGATCCGGTCGAGACCCTGATCCCTCAGCGCAAGTGCATCATCACGCAGCGCGAGGTGGGGGAGGATGGCGACGTCGAGAGCTATTACCTGGGGGCGCTCGATGCGCTGCGCGAGCGGCCGGACGTCATCGTGATCGGAGAAATTCGCGATGCGCAGACGGCGCAGGAGGCGCTGGCGCTGGCCGAGTCGGGGCCGCTGGTGCTGGCAACCCTGCATGCGCGCTCGACCGAGCTCGGGCTGCAAAAGATGTTGCGCCTGCTGGGTAATTCGGAGGCGCAGGCGCAGGCATTGGCGCATGCCTTGCGCGGCATCCTGTGCCAGGCGCTGCTGCCGTCGGTCGAAGGGAATCGCTACTATCTTGCGACCGAGTGTCTGACGCCGAGTCCGGCGGTCGTGCGCATGCTCGAGGCGGGGGACCTGGGCGGCATTCGGGCGCAGATGAACAAGGGGATCGATGCCGGGTGCCACACGATGAATGCGTCGCTCGAGGGGCTGTTGGCGGCGCACAAGGTGCGGGTCGAGGATGCGCGCAATGCGACCACCGACCGCGTGGCGTTCGCCGACATGGTCTGATCGACGAGCGGAAATGTCATTGACGACCAGAAAAGCCCGGTGACGTACTCCCGCTTCGTGTCCAGTATCCTGGCCGGTCTGGCGCTGGCGGGGACCGTGCAAGCTTCGCCTTTGGTCAGCTTTTTTCCTCGTGAGAACCTGGGGCAGTTCCTGGCCGAGAAATTCGACCTGGCCACCATTCGGAGCTCATTCGGACCGCGCCGCACTCCCGGGTTACGTACGTTCGCCGACTTTGGCATGAGGCCGAGCAAGGCGACGGACGACACGCTTGTGTTCGATACTGCGGGGGATTGGTATTACGAACTGAAAATCCTGTCTCGACGGGATGTCAACAAGGACGGGATCGAGGATCTGGAAGTGTGTTTTATCGATCGCGCCATGAATGGCGGAACCTATCAGGCATCGTCAGCACTGTTGATCACGCGTTATTCGGCAGATGGCTATGCGGTGGCCTTGCGCTATCGTGTCGGCGACGATGCCTGCCTTGATCAAGCCAGATAAGGCCTTGAGTGGCGTGCGCCATCGGATGGCTGGCGCCCACCGCATATTGTCCGGCGAGAGCGGGATTTCTGGACCGATGCTTACTGCGGCGGCTGTCCGTTGGAAGCCATCAACCCAGCATCCACCGGCAGATTCACCCCGGTGATCAGGCGCGCATCCTCGCTCGCCAGGAACGCCATCGCCGCCGCCACGCCTTCCGGATCTTCCGGCGCGCCGAGCGGCATGCGTTCCCTGAACTTGGCGACCAGCTCGGGATCGGCCAGCATGTCCTCGGTCATCCTGCTCACCGTGAAGCTCGGATTGACCGCGTTCACCCGCACGCCATCCTTCGCCGCATCCATCGCCATCGCGCGCACCATATTGCTGACGGCGCCCTTCGACGTGTTGTAGGCAAACAGATTCCAGTCGCCGCCAAGGCCGGACACCGACGAGGTCATGACGATCGACCCGTGCACCTTTACCAGCTCGGGCATCGCCGCCTTGGCCATGTGATAGTAGCCGCCGACATTGACCGCCATGACGCGCTCGAAGTCTTCCTCGCTGGTCTGCGTGATGTCGCCTTCGGTCGCCATGCCGGCGTTGTTGATGAGGATATGCAGCCCGCCGAAGCGGTCGACGGCCGCCTTGACGGCGGCGCTCGCGGTGTCCTTGTCGGCGGTATCGCCGACCTGCACGAGCACGCGGTCCTGGGGCAGGCTGGAGGCGGCCTTCTTCAGCGTGTCGCCATCGATGTCGAGCATCACGACGCGGGCGCCTTCGTCGAGGAAGCGGCGGGCAGCCGCCAGGCCGATGCCGGAGGCCGCACCGGTGACCAGCACGGTTTTTTCGTTGAAACGGTTCATCCTTGTCCTTTCGGGCCGGCTCACGGGGGCGCGATTGCGCGCAGGCCGCCGAAGTGAGCCTGATCAGTTGACGGAAAATTGGTCACGACGATAGCACGCCCATACGTGCACAGCCGTTCGGTTCTGGCAGGCAACGGTGGAGGACGTCGCTACGCGCTTCAGTCGCCGGTGATCGCCCGATACCGGTTGACTTCGACCGCAGTCACGGGCGGCGCGGCATTGCCCCAGCTGGCCCGGATCCAACTGAGCACCGCCGCCACCTGGGCATCGTCCAGCTCGTGGCCGAACGGCGGCATGCCGTAGGGGCGCGGATTGCCCTCCGTCCCGGGCGGGAACCCGCCATTGACCGTCATGCGGATCGCGTTCACGGCCGGGCTCAAGGTCACGGCGCGGTTTCCCGCCAGCGGCGGATAAGCCGGCAGCTTGCCCCGTCCATCGTCGCCATGGCATTGCGCGCAACTGGCCTCGTAGATGCGGCGGCCCTCGAGCAGCACCTGCTCGTCCGCCGGGGGCGCGCGATCCGGCCGCTGCGCAGGCGTCGCCGGCAGTGATTGCAGATAGCTCGCCATCGCCCCTAGGTCGTCCGGCGTCAGGTGCTGCAAGCTGCGCGCCACCACTTCGGCCATCGGCCCGGTGGCCGAGCCGCGCGGCGAGATGCCGGCGCCGAGCAGCGCCACGATGTGTTCCCTGTCCCAATCGCCCAGTCCAGCCTCGCTGCCGGACGTGAGCGACGGCGCATACCACCCCAGCGTCGGAATCAGGCCGCCATCGAGTCCTTCCGTGTTCGCGCCAAACCGGTTGCGCGTGCTGTGGCAGGCGCTGCAATGCCCCAGGCCCTCGACCAGGTAGGCGCCGCGATTCCACTCGGCGCCGCGCGCCGGCTGCGCTTCGTGCACGCCGGGCCGAAAGTACAGCAGGCGCCAGCCGGCCAGCAGCGCCTGGCTGTCGTAGGGGAAGCCGAGTTCGTGCGGCCGGTTCGGCTGGCGCTGCGGCGCCAGGCTGCGCAAGTACGCGAACAGGGCGTCCGAATCGGCGCGCGTGACCTTCGTGTAGTTCGTGTAGGGGAAGGCCGGGTAGAGCAGGCGGCCATCCCTGGCGATGCCGTTGTGCAGCGCGTTCCAGAAGTCGTCTGCGCTCCAGTCGCCGATGCCGGTTTCCTTGTCCGGCGTGAGGTTCGGCCCATAAAAACGGCCGAACGGCGTATCGAGCGCGCGGCCGCCGGCGTAGGCCACGCCGCCGCGCGCCGTGTGGCAGGCAATGCAGTCGCCGGCCCGCGCCAGGTAGGCGCCACGTTCGATATTGGCCGTGTTCAAAGCATAGGCGGCCGGAGAACTCGATGGAATATGCTCGGCGCGCGGCCAGGCCAGCGCCACCGCGGCCACGACGAGAACGACGATAAGGAGGAGGGCAATCCGCAAGGTCTTCATCGCGCCTCCGGATCACTGCCGCAGGCCAGCGGCAAGGGACGCGCGATGGCGTCGGCCGGGCGCGGGTCAGGCGGCATCGGCTGCGCCGCCAGCCAGCCCGAAATGGCAGAGACATCCTCCAGCGACAGGCGCGCCGTGATGTCGGCCATGCAATCGGGCGCATGCGCGCGCCGCACCTTGTTGCGCCAGGCGCCGAACTGCGCGTTGACGTAGTCGCGCGGCAGGCCGAGCAGGCCCGGGATGTTCGGTTGCACGCCGGTCAGGCGCGCGCCGTGGCAGGCGACGCAGGCCGGGATCTTGCGCGCGGCGTCACCGTCGACCACGAGCCGGCGCCCGCGTTCGAGCGCAGCGGCCGACAAACCGGATGGTTGCGGGGGCAGAACGGTCGGCGGCAGGGCCGCGAAGTGCTGGGCGATCTCGCGCAGGTAAGCGTCGGGCAGGTGGTCGACCAGGTAGGTCATCAAGGGATACTGGCGCCGGCCGTCGCGAAAGTTGAGCAGCTGGTGATACAGGTAGCCGGCCGGCTTGCCCTGCAATCGCGGATAGAAGCTGTCGTTGACGGGGTTGCCGCGCCCATCGACCCGCGCATGACAGGTCGCGCAGGCCAGCAGGCGCTGGTCGAGGGTGTCGGGGACGGTGTGCGGCGCCGCCCTGGCCGTGCAGGCCAGCGCGCCGAGCAGGGAGGCGAAGAAGAGGCGAAGGCTTCGTGATCTCATGGACTCCCACCGGCATCGAAGATGGTGAGAATGATATCGCGAATTGCCGAGCCTGACTCCCTCTTTTGGTGCGCGGGCTTCGATGCGCCTCAGGCCGGCGGATTCGCCTTCCATTGGCGGTAGATCTTCAGCGCCGCATGCGCATCGTCGGCCGCATACTGCAACTGCTTGTCCGACAGCCGGGGCAGGGCCCAGTTGGTGGTGGTGATGCGCTTGGACTTTTGCAGGCGCTGGCCGAAGAAGCGCTCGACGGCGCTCCTCGCGCCGAGCGGATTCCTTTCTCCGCGCCGGCGCAGCGCCGTCGACAGGTCGAGCACATTGCGCAGCCCGATGCCGAACTTGGACTTCAGGCGCTTGACGTCGTCGCCCAGGCCGAAACCCACCTTCAGCACGCGCTCGTCCTCGAGCACGGGCTTGAGCACGGTGACCGCCAGCGCCATGCCGGCCGGGGTCGCGGTCTGGAACAGCCAGGCCGTGTCCAGGGTCGCGAGCTGCACCAGGTGCGGCCCGGTCGAGACTTCTCCCTTGGCGAAGGTCGGCTTGGATTCGGTGTCGAAGCCGATCGCGTCGCTGGCCAGCAGGTCGGCCAGCGCCTCGCGCGCGTCCTGCTCGCTGCGCACCAGGCGCACCCGGGCCAGATCGATGCCGACGTATGGCGGCAGATCGGGCGGCAGGTCGTCCTCGGGGATCCCGGGCTCCGCGCTCAATTCTTCGAGAATTTGGACGCCAGCGCCTGCAGTTTTTCCTGGCGCTTGCGGTTGTTTTCTTCTTCCTGTGCGGCTTCGCGTTCGGCCTTCTTGCGCTCGGCTTCCTTCTTGAAGCGCTGCTGCAGCTGTTCCTTGGCGTGCAGGCGGTGCGCTTCGGGCACTTCGGCGCCCGCGGTGCCGTCCAGGTCGTGGCGCACTTTCGCCTTTTCCATCGCGCGCAGGTAGCGCATCGAACCGGTATGGATGCCCAGGGCGGCGCGCATCACCTTCTTGTCCAGGCCGGGCATGCGGGCCAGCAGCTGCTTGTCGATGCCGATCGACAGCGGCAGGCAGTCGCGGAAGGCTGGATACTCCTGCTGGAGTTGCTTGAGCAGCGCGCGCGCCGACAGGCCCTGCGCCGGCGCGGCGGCCGGCGCTGCGGTAGCTGGCGCTTGCGGCTGCTGCGCCTCCGGAGTGGTGGCCGGATTGGCGTTCGTGTCGACGGACTCTGCAGGGGTATTGGTATTCATTGACTTCATGGTAAGAACAGGATTGCGAAGGATAGCACGGCGCTCGGGCGCGCATTGTACTAGTTCTCATTATAAATGTTGGGAAACTTATAGCAGGGGGAAGCGCCGGCGCATGAAATCGTGTATCATCCGCCTCTTGCCTTGAGTCCGGCTTGCGCCGGCGCAGACACGCCCAGCAGCTTGCACGGACGGCATGTCAGGGTGGCGCTATGTGAATTGTGTATATCCCTTATCGGATCTATCAATTATCACCAAAACTTGCATTGGGGCATAATAACCCCTTCCCCTATTCTTCTAGAAAAATAGATGCAAGCCCGTGTTAGCGGGCTTTTTTTCGTTCCGACATGCACAGCACGATTTTGAACATCGACCATCGCCTATCTGTCCGCAGCCCAGAATCGAGTTGGCGCGCGCAAAACCCGGTAAGTCGTGCTTGAAACCTGGCATGTCCGCCCCTAGGTAGGGCCACTTCCGTTCCCCCTTTCCCAGGATCCGTACGCGGGTCCCGCTGGATTATTGACTTCGCAGGCGCGCACCTCGCCTCGACTGGAGAGTTTTAAGTATGAAAAACACCGCCAAGACATTGACACTGACAGCGAAAAAAGCGCCGGCCAAGGCTTCGGCGCCGCTGGCAGTGCCGAAAACCGCGACCTCCTACTTCCTCGAAACGGAAGCGGCGGCCAAGGTGACGGTGGTCAAGACCCGTTCGCGCCTGGCCACGCTCAAGGCGCAGGCCGACGCCATCCTGGCCGCCGGCGGCCCGGTGGCGGCCGAGCCGGTCGCTGCGCCAGTCGTGGAAGAGACGCCTGCCGCGGCCCCGATCGCCGCCGCGGTCGAAGAGGTGGTGGCCGAAGCCGCCGCACCGGTGCTGGCCGAATCCGCTCCTGCCGCTGCCGAAGCCGACGTGGACGCCGGCATCGACCTGGCCGCCGAATACATGCAGGCGCAGGCCAAGCCGGCCGTGGCGCCGGTCATCGTGCGCAAGCGCGGCAAGCTGGCCGCCTTGAAGGCAGCCGAGCCGGAAGTCCCGGTCGCAGCTTCTGCTCCGACCGCTGCTCCGATCGTGGCGCCGGTGGCCCAGGCCGCCGAGGAAGCGCCGAAAGTCGTGCGCACCCGCGCCGTGCGCCGCGTCGAGACCAGCCCGGCAGCCCCGGTGAGCGCCGTCGGCGCCGTCAGCAAGACCACCGACGCCGCCGCGCTGGCCGCGATCGACACCTCGGGCTACCTGCTGCCGCAGGTGAAGGTCCCGGGCCGCCGCGGCCGCAAGCCGAGCGAATTCGTGCCGGAGAACGATGAAGTCGCGGCGCTGAACGCCGTCGAGCGCGCCGAACTGAAGGCCGCCTCGAAGGCGCGCGAGCGCAAGGCCAAGGGCCTCGGCATGCTGAACGAAGCCGGTTTCTCGGAAGCCGAACTCGAAAAGCGCCGCCAGCAGCTGAAGAACCTGATCAATATGGGCAAGGAGCGCGGCTACCTGACCCATGCCGAGATCAACGACCACCTGCCGGAAAACATCATCGATCCGGAAGCGATCGAAGGCATCATCGCGACCTTCAACGACATGGGCATCGCCGTCTACGAGCGCGCCCCTGAAGCCGAAATGATGCTGCTGTCGGACCAGGCCGTGACCCCGACCAGCGAAGACGAAGTCGAGGCCGCCGCCGCGACCGCGCTGTCGACCGTCGACTCCGACTTCGGCCGCACCACCGACCCGGTCCGCATGTACATGCGCGAGATGGGCGCGGTGTCGCTGCTGACGCGCGAAGGCGAGATCGAGATCGCCAAGCGCATCGAGCAGGGCTTGAAGGACATGGTCCAGGCCATCTCGGCGTGCCCGACCACGATCTCGGAAATCATCGCGCTGTCGCACAAGATCGCCAGCGACGAGCTGAAGATCGACGATGTGGTCGATGGCTTCGTCGACCTCGAAGACACCCCGGCGCCGGCCGCCTCGGTGGCCCACGCCGCCGCTGCCGCAGAAGAGGACGAAGAGGAAGAAGAAGAGGTCGAGGACGAAGAAGAAGAGGGCGAAGGCGGCAGCGCCGGCGGCGCCGCGGCCGGCTACTCGGCCGAGCAACTGGCCCAGCTGCGCAAGGGCGCGCTGGAGAAGTTCGCGCTGATCGAGCAGCAGTTCGACCTGATGGGCCACGCCTTCAAGAACGAGGGCTATGGTTCGCCGGCCTACGAAGAAGCGCAGGCCGTGATCTCGTACGAGCTGCTGGGCATCCGCTTCACCGCCAAGGTGGTCGAGAAGCTGTGCGACACGCTGCGCGGCCAGATGGACGAAGTGCGTTCGATCGAGCGCGCCGTGCTGGACATCTGCGTGAACCGCTGCGGCATGCCGCGCGCCCACTTCATCAAGGTCTTCCCGGGCAACGAGACCGACCTGCAATGGGGCGACCGCGAAGTCGACTGCGCCTATCCGTACAGCGCGGTGCTGAGCCGGAATCTGCCGGCGATCAAGGAGCTGCAGCAGCGCATGATCGACCTGCAGGCGCGCGTGGCGCTGCCGCTGGCCGACCTGCGCAAGATCAACAAGCAGATGGCGGCCGGCGAGAAGCGCGCACGCCAGGCCAAGCGCGAAATGACGGTGGCCAACCTGCGCCTGGTGATCTCGATCGCGAAGAAATACATCAACCGCGGCCTGCAATTCCTGGACCTGATCCAGGAAGGCAATATCGGCCTGCTGAAGGCGGTCGACAAGTTCGAATACCGTCGCGGTTATAAATTCTCGACCTATGCGACCTGGTGGATCCGCCAGGCGATCACGCGCTCGATCGCCGACATGGCGCGCACGATCCGCGTGCCGGTGCACATGATCGAGACGATCAACAAGATGAACCGCATCTCGCGCCAGATCATGCAGGAAACCGGCAGCGAGCCGGATCTGCCGACCCTGGCCGCCAAGATGGAGATGCCGGAGAATAAGGTTCGCGAGATCATGAAGATCGCGAAGGAACCGATTTCGATGGAAACCCCGATGGGCGAGGACGGCGATTCGCAGCTGGGCGACTTCATCGAGGACAATGCGACCCTGGCCCCGCTGGACGCCGCGCTGCACGCCTCGATGCGCAACGTGATCAAGGAAGTGCTGGACTCGCTGACCCCGCGCGAAGCAAAGGTGCTGCGCATGCGCTACGGCGTCGAGATGTCGAACGACCACACGCTGGAAGAAGTGGGCAAGCAGTTCGACGTGACCCGCGAGCGTATCCGCCAGATCGAAGCCAAGGCGATGAGCAAGCTGCGCCAGCCGTCGCGTTCGGACAAGCTCAAGACCTTCCTGCACAACCAGTAATTCATCGGTGGTGTGGATGTAAAAAAGCCGCCCGGTTTGCGCCGGGCGGCTTTTGTTTTTTCGAGCGCTACGCGCTCAACCGGTGTTGCGCAGCCCCGCCGCCACCCCGTTGATCGACAAATGAATCCCGCGATGCACGCGCGGGTCGGCATTGTCGGCCAGCTTGCGGCGGCGATGGATCAGCTCCACCTGCAGGTGGTTCAGCGGATCGAGATAGGCGAAGCGGTTCTGGATCGAGCGGGCAAGCAGCGGGTTGCCGGCCAGCCGTTCGCTGGCGCCGGTGATCGCTTCCAGGGTGCGGATCGTCTCGCCATGCTCGGCCGCGATGCGGCGGAAGATGCGCTCGCGCAGGCCGGCGTCGCTCACCAGGCCGGCGTAGCGCGAGGCGATCGCCAGGTCGGTCTTGGCCAGCACCATGTCCATGTTCGACAGCAGGGTGGCGAAGAACGGCCAGTCGCGGTACATCGCGCGCAGCTCTTCCAGTTTCGCGTCGCGATCGGCGCCGACGTTGGCATCGTCGAGCCAGCTCGTCACGCTCGACGCGAACCCGAACCAGCCCGGCAGCAGCAGGCGGCACTGGCCCCACGAGAAGCCCCAGGGAATCGCGCGCAGGTCTTCGATGCGGCGGGTCGACTTGCGCGAGGCTGGGCGCGAACCGAGGTTCAATTCCGCGATCTCGGCGATCGGCGTGCCTTCGAAGAAGTAGTCGGTGAAGCCCGGCGTTTCGTACACGAGGTTGCGGTAGGCCTTGTAGGCGCGGTTCGACAGCTCGGCCATGACCGACTCGAAACGCTGCAGGCGCCCGGCGTCGACGCCGCTGGCGCCGTCTTTCACACCGTGCGGCGTCAGGCTCGCTTCCAGCGTCGCCGCCACCAGCAGCTCCAGGTTGCGGCGCCCGATCTCGGGGTTCGAGAATTTCGAGGCGATGATTTCGCCCTGTTCGGTCAGGCGGATCTGGCCGTTGACGGTGCCGGGCGGCTGGGCGCGGATCGCGTCGTAGCTCGGGCCGCCGCCGCGGCCGACGGTGCCGCCGCGACCGTGGAACAGGCGCAGCTTGACCTGGCGCTGTTCGAACACCTCGACCAGTTTCAACTCGGCCTGGTACAGCTCCCAGTTCGAGGTCAGGAAGCCGCCGTCCTTGTTCGAGTCGGAGTAGCCGAGCATGACTTCCTGCAGGCGGCCCTGTTTCTCGATGATGCCGGCCACTAGCGGAATCGCCATCCACTCGTCCATGATGCCGGCGGCGCGCTGCAGGTCGGGGATGGTTTCGAACAGCGGGATCACCATCACGTCACTGAGCCCCGCGCTCACGCGCATCAGCCCTGTCTCCTTCTGCAGCAGCAGCACTTCGAGCAGGTCGGACACGGTCTCGGTGTGCGAGATGATGTAGTTGCGGATCGCGCGCGGGCCGTAGCGCAGGCGGATCTCGCGCGCGCAGCGCAAAATCGCCAGCTCGGAATTGGTCTCGTCGCCATAGCTTTCGTACGGCGAGAACAGGGGCCGCGGCTGCGCCAGCTCGCGCAGGATGAGCGCGCGCTTGTCCTCTTCTTCCATCCCCGCATAGTCGGCTTCGACGCCGGCGCGCGCGAACAGCTCGGCCAGCACGCGCTCGTGGATGTCCGAGCTCTGGCGCATGTCGAGCGAAGCGAGATGGAAGCCGAAGATGCGCGCGGCGCGCAGCAGGCCGGCCAGGCGCGGCTGGATCAGCATGGCGCCGTGGTTCTGGCGCAGCGAGTCGGCCAGCACCTCGAGGTCGGCCGCGAACAGTTCCGGGTCGAGATAGGGCGCGGCATGGCCGACTTCCTTGCGCAGGATGTGGCCCACGCCCAGCTCGCGCGCGGTGGCGGCCAGGCGCGCATAGATGCCGATCAGGGCGCGGCGGTAGGGTTCGTCGCTGCGGTGCGGCGAGGCGTCGGGCGAGGCGTCGGCCAGCTGTTCCAGCGCCGGCGACACCTTGACCAGCAGGGTGGAGGCCGACAGCTCGGCGCCCAGCGCGTGCACCTCGTCGAGGTAGAAGTCGAGGATGGTGGTCGACTGGCGCGTCAGCGCGTGGCGCATGGTGTCGGCGTTGACGTTCGGGTTGCCGTCGCGGTCGCCGCCGATCCAGCTGCCCATCTGCAGGAACGAGGCGTGGGCGGCGGCGGCCGACCCATCGCCGCCATACTGTTCGGCGAGCTCGAGTTCAATGTCGTCGTACAGGGCCGGGACTTCGCGCAGGAAGGTGATGCGGTAGTAGGACAGGGCGTTCTCGATCTCGTCGGCCACGGTCAGCTTGGAGTAGCGCAGCATGCGCGTCTGCCACAGGGTGGCGATGCGGGCGTGCAGCAGCTGCTCGTTGCGGCGGCGTTCCTTCGGCGTCTGCGGCGCGTCGCGCTCGGCCAGCAGGCGCGCGATGTCGTGCTCGGCGTCGAGGATGCTCTTGCGCTGGACTTCGGTCGGGTGCGCGGTCAGCACCGGCGAGATCAGGGCGTCGCGGAAGAACGCGTCCACGGTATCGCGCCCGATGCCCGCCTCGGCCAGCTTGCCCAGCGCGTAGCCGATGCTGCCCGAGCGCGGCGCCGAACCTTGCAACAGGTGCGCGCGGCGGCGCCGGTTGTGGTGCTGGTCTTCGGCGATATTGGCCAGGTGCGAGAAGTACGAGAAGGCGCGCACCACCGAAATCGTCTGGTCGCGGGTGAGCTTGTGCAGCAGGGTGGCCAGCTCTTCGCCGGCGTCCGGATCGTCGTCGCGGCGGAAGCGCACCGCGGTTTGGCGGATGGTTTCCACGATGTCGAACACCGCGTCGCCTTCCTGGTCGCGCAGCACGTCGCCCAGCAGGCGTCCGAGCAGGCGGATGTCTTCTTTGAGCGGCGCGTCCTTGTCGGCGCCGGCTTGTACTACGGGTGCAGCAGGATTGTCCATGTCGACCACAAGTAATAGATTGTGCGATGGCGGTGGGCCATGATCTGCAAGATGCCCCCATGATAAAATTTATGATCTTATGCAGGGAGCGGCTACTGGCATCGTCCGGGTCGGCCCAATGACAGTGAAAGAACTCGAGTGTTAAACGCTATACAGCAGGAATCCAACGTGACGCCCCAGGCGCCAGCCAAATTGATTATCGCATCCCGCGAGAGCCGCCTCGCCATGTGGCAGGCGGAGCACGTGCGCGACCGGCTCGCCGCATTATATCCAGAATGTAGCGTCGAAATTCTCGGAATGACAACACGCGGCGACCAGATCCTCGACCGTACCCTGTCCAAGGTCGGCGGCAAGGGCCTGTTCGTCAAGGAACTCGAGGTCGCGATGGCCGAAGGCCGCGCCGACCTGGCCGTGCACTCGCTCAAGGACGTGCCGATGGAGCTGCCCGAAGGCTTCGAGCTGGCTGCCGTGCTCGAGCGCGAAGACCCGCGCGACGCCTTCGTCTCGAACGACTACGCCAGCCTGGATGAGCTGCCGCCCGGCGCCGTGGTCGGCACCAGCAGCCTGCGCCGCCAGTCGCTGATCGCGGCGCGCTACCCGCACCTGGTGATCCAGCCGCTGCGCGGCAACCTCGACACCCGGCTGGCGAAGCTCGATCGCGGCGATTATGCAGCGATCATCCTGGCCGCCGCGGGCCTCAAGCGCCTGGGGCTGCCGCAGCGCATCAAGGCCTTGCTCGAGCCCGAGCTGAGCCTGCCGGCGGCCGGCCAGGGTGCGATGGCGATCGAGATCCTGAGCGGCGCGCGCAGCGACGGCGTCGACCTGCGCGCCGTGCTGGCCCCGCTCAACCACGTCGAAACCGCCCAGGCGGTGCTGGCCGAGCGCAAGGTGTCGCGCATCTTCGGCGGCAGCTGCCAGATCCCGCTGGCGGCCTACGCCACCGTGCAGGACGGCCAGATGCGCCTGCGCGCCATGGTCGCGACCCCGGACGGCAAGCGCAGCGCGCACGCCGAGGTGGCGGGCGCCGCCGGGCAGCCGGAATACCTGGGAGAGCAGGTGTCCGAGCTGCTGGCGCAGCAGGACGCCAGCGCGATCCTGGCCGCCTGCCGCTTGGACGCGGCCGAGGATGCCTGAACTGGAGCCAGGCGTGAGCGAGCGCGTGGTCGTGGTCACCCGGCCGCGCGCCCAGGCCGATGGCCTGGCAGAGGCGCTGCGGGCGCTCGGCCGCACGGCCGAGGTCTTGCCGCTGCTCGAGATCGCCCCGGTCGACGATCCGGCGCCGCTGCGTGCGGCGCTGGCCGCCCTGCATGAGTATGCGCTGGCGGTGTTCGTCTCGCCGAATGCGGTCGATGGGGCGTTTGCCCACCTGGAGGCATGGCCGCCGGCCGTGCCGCTGGCGGTCGTGGGCGAGGGCAGCCGCGCCGCGCTGGCGCGCCATGGCGTGGCGGCGCCCGCCCATACGATCCACAGTCCGCTCGACCCCGCCCACGCCGATTCGGAACACCTGCTCCAGAGCCTGGACCTGGCCCTGTTTGCCGGCCGGCGCGTGTTGATCGTGCGCGGCGACGGCGGGCGCGAGCTGCTGGCCGACGCCCTGCGCGCGGCCGGCGCCACGGTCGAGGCGGTGGCGGCCTACCGCCGCGCCACCCCTGTATTGACGGACGAGCTGGGCGCACGATTGCGCGCCTTGCTGGCGCAGCCAAACGACTGGATAATCACGAGCTCGGAAGCCTTGCGCGGCCTGGCCGGCCTGGTGGCGGCGCTGGGGCCGCCGCAGTTCCAGGCACAGTACCAGGAACGGTTCGAGCGGCAGCGCCTGGTGGTGCCCCATGCGCGGATTGCCGAGACGGCGCATGCGCTGGGCCTGCGCCAGGTGACCCTGACGGGATCCGGAGATGCCCGCATACTAGCAGCGTTACAATCACAATAATGAACGAATTGCCGAACAATCCAGATCAGCCGCAGGCCAATGTGCCCGCACCGAGTCTCCACAAGCCCGAGGGCGTCCAGAGCGGCGTGCCGGAGGGCGCGGCCGGCGGCGCCGGCATGCCCCCTCCGGGCGGCACGCCACCGGCGGGTGGCGTGCCCCCGGCCGGAGGCGTGCCCGTCCTGCCGCGCATGGGCGAGCCGGGCGGCCCGGGCCTGTTCGACCGCCTGGCGCGCCCGCTGCCGCTGGCCGTGATCGCGCTGGCCGTGCTGCTGGCGCTGCAGACGTATTCGTCGCACAACCGCATCAACGCGCTGCGCCAGGACATGGCGCGCAGCCTCCAGAAGGGCAATGCGGTCAATGCCGAGACGGCGGCGCTGGCGCGCGACGTGGCGGACCAGTCGAAGGAGCTCCAGATCAAGGTCGGCGTGCTCGAAAGCCGCCAGAGCGAGGCCCAGAGCCAGCAGGTGGCGCTCGAGCAACTCTATAAAGACCTGTCGCAGAACCGCGACGAGTGGGCGCTGACCGAGATCGAGCAGGTCCTGTCGACCGCCAGCCAGCAGCTGCAACTGGCCGGCAACGTGCAGGGCGCCCTGATCGCGCTGCAGAACGCCGACCGCGCGGTGTCGCGCTCCGATACCCCGCAGTTCCTCACCATCCGGCGCGCCATCGCGGGCGACATCGAGAAGCTCAAGGCCTTGCCGGCGGTGGACCTGGCCGGCGTCGCCGTGCGCCTCGACCACGTGATCGGGCAGGTCGATTCGCTGCCGATGCTGTCGAGCGAAAAGCCGCTGCTGCCGGTGGCGCCGGTGCGCGCCGCGCGCAAGGGCGAGGCGGCTGTCTCCGCAGCCGGCGCCGGAGCGAATGCGGCGGGCGCCGATGCGGCGCAGCCGCTGGGCGTGGGCCAGCGCATGCTCCAGACCTGGACCTTGTGGAGCCAGGAGATGTGGGACGACGTGCGCCAGCTGATCCGGGTGCGCAGCGTCGAGTCGCCCGAGGCGCTGATGCTGTCGCCGAGCGAGTCGTTCTTCGTGCGCGAGAACCTCAAGCTGCGCCTGCTGAACGCGCGCCTGGCGCTGTTGTCGCGCAACGAAGCGACCTTCCGCGACGACCTGGCCACGGCCCAGGCCATGCTGCTCAAGTATTTCGACACGCGCGCGCGCGTGACGCAGTCGGCCCAGGCCGCGCTGCGCCAGGTCCAGGCCAACAACCTGACGATCGAGATGCCGACGCTGGCCGACAGCCTGAACGCCGTGCGCAACTACAAAGCGAAACAATAAGCTATGCGTTTACTTCTCTGGTTAGTCGCGCTGATGGCCGCCGCCATCGGCATCGCCGTGACGGCGCGCTTCAATCCGGGCAATGTGGTGCTGTTCTATCCGCCGCACCGGATCGACATGTCGCTCAACCTGTTCGTGGTGCTGCTGGTGGCGTCCTTCCTGGCGCTCTACGGCCTGGTGCGCGCCATCAACGCCACCCTCAGGATGCCGCAGCGCGTGGCCGCCTATCGTCAGCGCCGCGCCGAACGCGAAGGCAACAAGGGCATGCGCGACGCGCTCAAGGCCCTGTTCGAAGGCCGCTTCGGCCACGCCGAGAAAGCCGCGATGCGCGCCGCCGAGCTGCCCGAGAACGCCGGCCTGGCGGCCCTGATCGGCGCGCGCGCCGCGCACCGCATGCGCGAGCCGGCGCGGCGCGACGCCTGGCTGGCCGGGATCGCCCACGACAACACCCTCAAGACCGCGCGCCTGATGACGGTCACCGAACTGCTGGTCGACGACCACCAGCCCGAAGCCGCGCTCGAAGCGGTCGCCGAACTCAATGCCAGCGGCCAGCGCCACATCCACGCGCTGCAGTGGGCGATGAAGGCCAACCAGCAGGCGCGCAACTGGCCCGAGGTGCTGCGCCTGGTGCGCATCCTCGACAAACGCCGCGCGCTGCATCCGGCCCTGTCGAGCCGCCTGCGCGAGCTGTCCTACGAGGCGCTGCTGGGCGGCGACGGGCACGACGCCGAATCGCTGCGCCGCATCTGGGCTACGGTGCCGGCGCAAGACCGCACCGTGCCCTATGTCGCGGCGCGCGCCGCCAGCGCCTTCAATGCGCGCGGACTGCACGACGAGGCGCGCGCGATCGCCGAAGAGTCGCTCAAGGCCGGCTGGGACGAGCGCGTGGTGCGCGCCTACCGCGACGCCGCCAGCCCGGCCGGGTCTCCTTCGCTCCTGGCCCAGATCGAGGCTTGCGAGACCTGGCGCCGCGAGCGCCCGATGGACGCCGAGCTGGCCCTGACCCTGGGTTCGCTGTGCCTCAAACAGAAATTGTGGGGCAAGGCCCAGCGCTACCTGGAGCAGGCGCTGTCGGACGCCCTCGATGCGTCGATGGTGCGCGAGGCGCACCTCAAGCTGGCCCAGATGCACGAGGCGCTGGGACAGGAGCAGGAGGCGGCGAGTCATTACCGGCAGTGCGCCCTGGCCAGCGTCCTGTAGCGACCGGCCGGCAGCTGGCCGTTGCAGCGGGCCCGCCGCCGCTCTGGCGGGCCACGCTGGATCACAACAGGTCGATGCTCGTGTTGATGGCCCCGACGATGGCGATGCTCTCTTCCGTTTCCGCCACGTTCAGCAGCACCTGGCCGCGATCGTAGACGCCGTTTTGCAGTTGTTCCAGCAACAGCGTCTTCTCTTCGGACGACGGCGCGCGGTTGAGCGCCGTCGCATACAGCTGGTCGACGAAGGCGGCGTCGCTGCCGTGTCCGGCCAGTCCCTGGGCTTCGGCCGACACGACGAAAGCGTCGGCGATGGCGCCCAGCGACGCGCCGTCCTCATGGCGTTCGAGCCAGAAGTTCAGGCCGCCCTCATCCGGCGCGCGGCCGAACATGGCATGGTACATCCGCGCCAGCACCGCGACGTCGCTGTGGTTGAAGTCGACGTCGAGCGAGGAAGCCAGCTTCTCGGCCGAGTTCACGAAGCCCAGCGCGACCGTGGCGCGGTCGACGCCGTCCGCCAGCAGGTCGGTCCAGAAAGCGCTTTCCGACGCCGCCGCCGTGCGGCCCAGCACGGACTGGTACAGGCCGGCGACGAAGGCGTCGTCATCGGCCCGGCCCATTGCCTGGGCGGCTTCGGGCGAATCGATGATGGCGGCGGCGATCTGCTGCAGCGAGGCTCCGCGCACTTGCACGTCCTGCCACCACGCGATTTCGGCCGCCGAGGCCTGGCGGCCCAGCACGCCCTCATACAGGCGCGCGAGCACGGCATCGGTTGCCATGCTCTGGCCGCCAGTGAAGCGCAGGACTTCCACTGCCGCCACCGTGTCGATGCCATCGTTGCCCACGCGGTCCGTCATCACCAGGAGGCCATCCTTGAGGCGCAGCGAGTAGCTGTCGACGGCGCTGGAGAAGCGCGCGGTGTCGTGCCCGGCGCCACCGTCCAGGTAGTCGTTGCCTTCGCCGCCGAAGACGAGATCGTCGCCTTCGTCGCCATAGATCATGTCGTCGCCCCCACCGCTGCCGATGATGTCGTCTCCCGCGCCGCCATGCAGCACGTCGTCGCCTTCACCGAGGATGATGGTCTGGCTGGCGCCGTCGCCCCAGACGTACTGCTTGCCGGCGCCGCCGGTCACGGTCGCCGCGCCGATGATCGCGGCGAAACTCGCGTGCTGCAGTTCGATGGTCGCGCCGGACGACAGTGAACGCGTGTCGATCACCAGCGCCGATTGCACGGAGCCAGCTTGCTGCGGCTGGCCGATGATGCCCAGCGGGACGTCGGCGGTGCCGCCATTGCCGCTCAGGACGAGGGTCTGCACCAGCAGCGGCGTATCGGCGTCGAGGATGTCGAGGAAGCCGCCGCCACCGCCGGTCAGCTGGTTCTGGTCATGCGAGCCGCTGGCGGTATGCGCCTGGATTTCGCGGATCAGGTCGGTGAGCGAATCGCCGGCCCGCTTGGGGGCGCCGTTGCCGATCGACTGCAGGCCGGCGCCGGTCGGCACTTGCACGGCCAGCAGGCTGCTGCCGTCCGCCGCTTTCACGAGCGGGATGTCGGCCACGTCGTTGTTGCCCACCTGTTCCTCGCGCGACGGGGTCACGATCGGCACCGTGATGACCTGGGCCACGGTGCCGTCGCTGCGCACGACGGTGCCGGTCTGCAGGGGCACGCCATCGACCGTGTTGCCGGTCGTTGGTGGATTGGTCGGCGGATTGGTTGGTGGATTGGTCGGCGGCGCCGGCGTGTTGTTGACGACCGGCGTGACCTCGATGCTGGCGGCATCGTTGCCGACCGCATCCTGGATGGCATTGGCGTCGTTCGGGGTCAGGTCGTCGTAGGCCACCGTGACCGCCTGCCCATTCTTCACGGCGCTCGACAGGGTCAGGGTGACGGTCTTGGCGCTTGCGTCGACGGTAACGCCAGTCACGGTGACGGTCTCACCCGCCACCGTTACCGTGAAGTCCCCCAGGGCGGGAGGATGCGCCGCGTCCAGTGCGCCGGCGTCGGCGAAACCCAGCACCATGCTGTTGCCGTTGACCGTGGCGGTGGTCAGGCTTGGGCCCGCGGTATCGACACGCACGGCGCCCAGCGGGGGCAGGTGGCCAGCCAGTGCCAGGTCGGCATTGTTGCCGGCGGCATCGCGAATGGCGCCACCGTTCAGCGCCAGGCCGGTGATCTCGATGCCGTCGGCGTCGTTGTCGCCGGCCTGCACGGTGTAGATGTAGGTGATGCTGTTGGCGCTCTTCGAGTCGTAGACCGCGCTGCGCGCTGCGCCGCCGATGTCGAGGCCGAGCGTGCTGGTGGTGCCGGTGACGGTCACGTTCTCGCTGAACGCGACCGTGAACGTCAGCGTTTCGCCGACCGTGTACGTCTTGTTGTCGGGCGCTGCGATCGTGCCGCTCACGACAGGCGCGGTGCCGTCCACCAGGATGTCACTGGTGGATGGCAGGTGACCGGCAAGCTCGATGACCGCGTCGTTGCCGGCGGCATCGCGGATCGTGCTGCTGCCCAGGTCGATGGCGCCGACGTCGATGCCGTTGGCGTCCAGGTCGCCCGCCTGCACGATGTAGCGGTAGGTCACCGTGTCGCCGTCGGCGGACAGGAAGGTGGCTTTGCGGGCGGTGGTGCCGATGGTCAGGCCGAGCGTGCTGCTGTCGCCGTCGACGGTGACGTTCTCGTCGAAGCTGACCACGAAGACGAGACTCTGGCCGGCCACATAGGTGCCGGGAAGAGGCGCCGTCACCGTGCCCGCGACGGCCGGCGCGGTGGTGTCGATCAGCACGTCGGCGGTGGATGGCAGGTGGTCGTCCAGCGACAGGTTGGCGTCATTGCCGGCGGCGTCGCGGATCGTCGTTCCGTTCAGGACGATGTCGCCGACTTCGATGCCATTCGCATCGGTGTCGCCCGCCCGGACGGTATAGGAATAAGTGACCGAATCGCCGACGCTCCTGACGAATTCGGCATGGCGCACGGCTTCGCCGATGTGCAGGGCGAGTTCGCTCCCTTGGCCATCGACGGTCACGTTCTCGCTGAATTTCACCGTGAAGTTCAGGACCTGGCCCGCGCGGTAGCTGCCGGCGTCGGGCACCTCGATATTGCCGGATACGGCCGGCGGGCCGCCGTCGACCAGCACGTCCGTCAGCGGCGGCACGTGTCCGGTCAGCGTCAGGTCGGCATCGTTGCCGGCGGCATCGTGAATGGTGCTGCCGTTCAGGGTCAGGCCGGTGACATTGATGCCATCGGCATCATTGTCGCTGGCCTGCACCGTGTAGCGATAGGTGACGCTGTGTCCGATCGACGAGGAATAGGTCGCGCTGCGGGAGGTGCCGCCGATGTCGAGTTCGAGCTTGCTGGCGCTGCCGGAGACGGTGACGTTCTCGTCGAAGTTGACCGTGAACTCGAGCACCTGGCCGAGCGTGTACCAGCGGTCGTCCGGCACGTCGATGCCGGTGACCGAGGGGACGGTGCCGTCCACCAGCACCTGGCTCGTAGACGGAATGTGGTCGCTCAGCGACAGGTCGGCGGCATTGCCGGCCGCATCGATGAAGGTGTCGAGGCCCGGATCGATGGCGCCGACGACGATGCCGTCTGCGTCCACGTCGCCCGCCTGTACCGTATAGCGGTAGGTCACGGTGCTGCCGTCGACGGAGTGGAAGCTGGCGTTGCGCGCGGTGCTGCCGATCGTCAGGCCGAGCGTGCTGGCGTTGCCGCTGACGGTGATGTCTTCATTGAAGGTGATCTTGAACTCGAGGATTTGGCCAGCCACGTAAGTGGCGTCGGCCGGCACCGACATATTGCCCGAGACCGACGGTGCCGTGGTGTCGACGATGACGCCGGTGGTCGGCGGGAGGCTGCCGATCAGCGACAGAGAGGCATTGTTGCCGGCCGCGTCGCGGATCGTCGTCAAGCCTGGCGTGATGCCGTCGATTGCGATGCCGTTGGCGTCGTTGTCGCCGGCTTGCACCGTGTAGGTATAGGTGATCGAGTTGGCGGTGCTCGACTCGAAGATGGCGTTGCGCGCGGTCGTGCCGATGGTCAGGCTCAGCATGCTGTCGTCGCCGTCGACGATCACGTCCTCGTCGAACGTCACGGTGAAGCTCAGGACGTCGCCTGCGCGGTAGTAGCCGTCTTCCGGCACGTCGACGGCGCTGATGGAGGGAGCGCCGCCATCGACCAGCACGCCGGTCAGCACCGGCAGGTGGCCGGTCAGCGTCAGATTGGCGTCGTTGCCGGCGTGATCGCGGATGAAGGTGTCGTTCAGCGCCAGGCCGGTGATGTCGATGCCGTCGGCATCGTTGTCACCGCTCTGCACGATGTAGCGGTAGGTGATGCTGGCGCCGTTCGAATCGTCGTAGACCGCCTGGCGGGCAACGCCGCCGACGTCCAGAGTGAGCGTGCTGACGGTGCCCGACATCACGATGTCTTCGTCGAAGGTCACCGTGAACAGCAGTTCGTCGCCCACGCTGTACCAGCGGTCGGCGGGCGCGGAGATCGTGCCGGTGATCGCGGGAGCCACGCCGTCGACGCGTACTCCGGCGGTGGCGCCCACATTGTTGAGCGTGAGGTCGGCGGGATTGTTGGCCGCATCGCGGATGGTGCTGGTGCCGAGGGACAGTCCGTTGATCGTGATGCCGTTGGCGTCGAGGTCGCCGCTTCGCACCGTGTAGCTGTAAACGATGGTTCGGTCGGTAGGCGTTGATTGGAAGGTGGCGTTGTGGGCGACGTCGCCGATGTCCAGTTCCAGGCTACTATCAGTGCCGGCGACGATGATGTCTTTGTCGAAGGTGACCGTGAACAGGAGCGTTTCGCCGATGGCATAGGTGTCGTTTTGGGGGGCCGTGACCGAACTGATGCGGGGCTCGAGCCTGTCAGAATTTCTGTGTGGAACCGGGGTCATGAAATAATCCCGAAAGGACTGTTCCATGACCGAAGTGATGACCACTAAGAAGCTCAAGAAGCAAAAAGCAGCATACCCATTCCCCGTCGAGCTGATCGACCAGTTGCTGGCCCAGGTTGAGAACAAGGACGCTGAGTCGATCCTTGGCGAATCGGGCCTGGCCGGGCAACTCAAGAAGATGCTGGCCGAACGTATGTTGTCGGCCGAGTTGAACCATCACTTGGCCAACGAGGAAGAAGGCACTAAAAACCACCGTAACGGCAGCAGCCCTAAGAAGGTGCTCACGCCCGGCGGCGAGCTCCACCTGGACGTGCCGCGCGATCGCCTGTCGAGCTTTGAGCCCAAGCTGGTGGCCAAACATCAGCGCCGGATGTCTGGCTTTGATGATCACGTCATCAGCATGTACGCGCGTGGGATGAGCGTGCGTGAGATCCAGGCGCATCTGCTGGAGTTGTACGGTACCGAGGTGTCGCCGGACCTGATTTCGACCATCACCGACGAGGTGCTCGACGAGGTCGC
This sequence comes from Massilia timonae CCUG 45783, assembly GCF_000315425.1. Lineage (GTDB taxonomy): Bacteria > Pseudomonadota > Gammaproteobacteria > Burkholderiales > Burkholderiaceae_D > Telluria > Telluria timonae. The sequence goes on from NZ_JH992925.1 coordinate 42,766, forward strand.
ACAGTGGCAACAACGGCCGCTTGAAGCGATGTATCCAATCGTCTATTTCGACGCGTTGCGCCTGAAGATCCGGGACGAAGGTACAGTCAAGAACAAGGCTGTGTATTTGGCTCTGGGCATTCGTGCCGACGGCCGCAAGGAAGTGCTGGGTCTGTGGATCGAGCAGACCGAAGGCGCCAAGTTCTGGCTGAAGGTTTTCAACGAGCTCAAGAATCGTGGGCTGGACGATATCCTGATCGCTGTCGTCGATGGCCTGCGTGGCTTCCCCGAGGCCATTGAAGCCGTTTATCCGCAGGCGCAGATCCAGACGTGCATCGTGCACCTGATCCGCAACTCGACGACGCTTGCGGCCTGGAAGGACCGTAAAGAGCTGGCAGCGGCGCTCAAGCCGATTTACCACGCTGCCAATGCCGACCTGGCAGAAGCGGCGCTGGACGCGTTTGCGGAAGGTCCATGGGGCACCAAGTTTCCGACCGTGGCTGCAATGTGGCGGCGCCAGTGGCAGCAGGTGATTCCCTTCTTTGCCTACCCGCCTGAAGTGCGCACGATTATCTACACGACCAACGCCATCGAGAGCCTGCATATGCGCCTACGGAAGATCGTCAAGAACCGCGGCCACTTCCCCAGCGACGAAGCCGCGACCAAGTTATTGTTCCTGGCCTTGCGCAATATCGAGAAAGATTGGAAGATGCCGCAGCGTACCTGGAAGCAGGCTGCCAACCAGTTCGCTATCATGTTCGGCGAGCGCTTCACGAACGCAATTATCTAACTCTGAATTCTGGCCCCGCACACAGAATTTCTGACAGGTCCCGGGGCTCCGTCTCATCCACTGCTACCGGGCTTACCGTAATATTGTCGAGAAATAGATTTGCACCTTCGCTAACGATGAAGCGGATCTCATCGATGTCCGCGTACGCCGAGCCGAAGGTCAACGTACCGTAACGCCCATTGATATCGTTGGCGTTCATTGAATAGGTAATACCGCCATTGGAAGACGAGTTAGCAAGGTCGATCGCGACCCCAGGCACTTTTAAGCCACTGTCCGTGTATGCGACGATGGTAACCGTCGATGGTGATTCCGGGCTTTGTCCAATCTTGAAGGATTCAAGGCTGAAATTCGTGCCGTCCGTCGACTTCATTCGGAATTCCTGCGGTCCGAGAAGTTGTTGGTAGTTGAGGGCGACGGCACGGTCGTTTGGATCGTTCTCATCGATGTTCAGATATGTGGGAAACTCTTCCGGGGCGCTGCTCGCGATAGCCAAATCGGTGTCGACATCAGATGAAAAGGTCCAGTCTCCCGCAGTGATGGCCTTTCCGAAAATGTTGCCAGGTCCCAGAGAATCGAAGTCTTCGCTGCTTATGCCGAGCAGACCGCCAAAAGTGGCCGAACCAAGCTTCGTCAGCGCCGAATGTGTTTCAATGTTGCCGGTATCCGCTTCCAGTTCCCAATCACCGCCCAACAGCGCGCTGCCGCTCGGATCGATGGAGCCGGCTACGTCGGCTCCGGTCGCCACCGACAGGGCATGCAAAAAGCTTTCACCCACCGTGCCGGCAGCAACATCGCAGCCATAGAGCAGCAGATCGGCGCCCTCTGCCAGCGTGCTGCGCAGCACGTCCAGGTCGGCCGCATGTTCGGCAAGGCTGGATTCGGTGAGGCGCGTCGCGCCCAGTTGCAGAACGCCGGCCGCCCCATGGCTAAATATGTGGACTGCCTCGATCCCGCTGCGGCCGGCCAGCGCCGCGGCGATTTGCGCCACGCCATCGTGGGCGCCGTCGATCAGCACTGCCTCCACACCCTCTCGCAAGCCATCCAGGAGCGTCTGGTAGCCGGCGATGGACGTATCGATGAAGGCGATTTCACCATTGCCAGGCGGGACGGTTGCTGTTCTTGTACTCATGAGACGCTCCGATATTGTTTGAGAAAGACGTGAAAATCAGCAAATCCGTATTTACGGAGGATGGCTTGGGAAATTTGCTGGATTTCAATAACAAGAAACTCTCTCATGGACCGCCACATGATGCAAAGAAAAATGCTTAGAAGTAAGATTTCTGCAAAAAATGTGTGGTTAATTCGGATATTCGAACCAATAAAAACGGAAAGCACAAGCCGGTTTTCGTGGTGCACCAATCTGCAGCGAGAGGATGGTGGAAGAAAGAGTCGACAAGCGGCAATGCAGTCACACCGCTCCGACCGATGACGACACCATTGACCGCTGCCGCACCGCACAGGCGATGCCTGTTTCGCTATAATGACGGCCTATTATTGACTCTCCAGCAACCAAGGACCATCCATGAGCCTGAATAACGTCCCAGCCGGCAAAGACGTGCCGAACGACTTCAACGTCATCATCGAAATCCCGATGAACGCCGATCCGGTCAAGTACGAGGTCGACAAGGACAGCGGCGCGATCTTCGTCGACCGTTTCATGGGTACGGCCATGCACTATCCGTGCAACTACGGCTACGTGCCGCAGACCATCGCCGACGACGGCGATCCATGCGACGTGCTGGTCATCACCCCGTTCCCGCTGCCGCCGGGCGTGGTGGTGCGCTGCCGCGCGCTGGGCGTGCTGAAGATGACCGATGACGGCGGCGGCGATGCCAAGGTGATCGCGGTGCCGGTCGAAAAAGTGCTGCCGATGTACAAGAAAATCCAGTCGCTGGAAGACCTGGAAGAGCTGCGCCTCAAGCAGATCCAGCACTTCTTCGAGCACTACAAGGATCTGGAACCGGGCAAGTGGGTCAAGATCGAAGGCTGGGCCGGCATCGATGAGGCCAAGGCCGAGCTGGTCAATGGCGTGGAAGCGTACAAGAAGGGCGCCCAGGCCTGAGCCTGAGGTTCTTCTTCATAGGCCGGCGCCCGCGAGGGTGGCCGGCCTTTTTATTTGCCGCGCGTCCGGCGCCCGAGCGCGGCGCCGGACGTTCCGGTTCACCAGCCGATGTCGTACAGCAGCGGCAGCGTGAGGTCGTGCGGGGGCGCCACCTCGTGCGTCAGGTCGTCGTTGATCGCCGGTTCCATCAGCTGGTTCGGCGTGGCTTCGGTCGTGTAGTGCGAGACCGAGGAGCCGGGTGCGTTGACGCTCGGCGTGTACAGCAGGACGCGGCCGGCCTCGTCGGCCCCGGCGAGGCGCAGCGGATCGACCGAGAACTGCGCCACCACGCCCGAGCGGGTGCGCGAGCGGGTCTGCAGGGCGGACTTGAGCTTCTGGCCGTCGGCCTGGGTGATGCGCAGCGCGGGAATCGTGATGCCCGGATCGAGGCCCGGCAGGCCGGCCACTTCGCCCGGGACGTTATCGGCCACCACCAGGCCGATGGCGCCCGCCGCCTGGACGTTGCGCGCCTTGACCACGTAGTCGCAATTGCCGCGGTCGACCAGGGCGATATTGCCGCGTACCGCCAGCGCATTGACGGTGCTGAGTGGGGCGCAGGCCAGGCCGGCGCCGCCGGCCTGGTCGATGATCGGCATCAGCTGGCCGCTGACGGGCGTGGCGCCCACCGGAGGGCCGAAGCTGGCGGTGCCCACCGCATACACGCCGGCCGCGCTGGAGGCGGAAGGACCGCTGATCGTCATCAATGCAGCGCGCGCCAGCACGCTTGGTGCGGCCGCGGTGACGTTGGCGCCGTTCCAGGACAGGCCGCGCCAGGCGACCGCCGATGCCGCGCGCTCGGCATCCGTCATCTGCACCCAGGTGCGGCCGCTGCGGTTGTCGAGCAGGTAATGATCCCAGATCGAGGGCGTGCCCTGGATTTCTTCCCCGGTCGCGTCGTCGGTATAGGTCTGGAAGCCGAGGCCATGCGCCATCTCGTGCAGCAGCACGGTGACCAGGTCGATCTGGTCGCCCGCGTTGTTGTCCAGGCCGAGGTAGAAGGTGAGGCCGGGCACGCAGTTCGGATACAGGCCGAGCAGCGAATTGAAGCGCGCGATGATGTGCTGCTGGCTCGGCGGCGTCAGGTCGACGCCGACCAGCTTGGCCGTGAGCGCCGGCGGATACCAGGTGTCGGTGCGCGGCGCATTGGGGAAGTCGGCCCACACCGACGGCGCGCCGGCGGAGCCGAGGACGGCGCTGGTGACGGTGCAGCTGAGCGGCACGAAGGCGGCGCCGATGCGGATCGGGATATCGCTGTCCAGCGTCGCACCCCACAGGTCGGCCGCGTGCTGGAAGGCGATCAGGCGCTGTTGGCCCAGGGTGGTGCCGGGATTGCCGCCTACCGGCTCGACCGGGGTGGGATCGTTGAAGCCGATCCCGGCCCCGTTCTGGTTGACGATCACGATGGTGGCGGCGCGGGCGCCGGCGATATTGGCCAGGCTGGCGGCCGCGAGCAGCACGACGGCGGCGAGGCGCGCGAACGAATTAGCGGTGATCATGGCGGCCTTTCTCGTGGGCGGGTGCGACGCCGTTGACGATGCGTTCGGCCGCATGCGCGCCGTGGACGCAGGTTTGGTCGAGCTTGCCATCGGGGCCGCGCGTGACCACCGAGTAGACGAGGCGGCTTTCGCCCAGCTGGGCGTTGCGCCGGCCGTCGGGACCGGTCACCACGGTGGGCGGGGATTGGCGGCTGGTGGCGGCCGAAGCCGGCGCCGCGGTCTGCAGCGCCTGCCGTTCGGCGCTGGTCGGCGCGCGCAGCTCGCCGGTATCGGCGTCGCGCACGACGGTCATGCCCTGGCTGGCGCCGGCCTGGGGCGTGGCCCAGGCAGCCGGATGGGACGCGCCCACGAGCAGGGCGAGCATGGCGGGAAGGTGGACAGTGGATCGCATGGGATATCTCCAGGAACTCATTGACGCTCGCGGCGCCGCATCAGGCCAAGCACGCCCAGGCCGGACGCCAGAAGCAGCAGGCCGCCCGGCTCCGGCACGGCGGTGACCACCTGTACGGTGTCGAGGCCGACGTAGCTGAGCGTGGCGGGGTTGCCGAAGTAGCGGAAGGCGAAGCGTCCTTCTCCTTCGACCGCCAGGTTGGCGCTCCATTGCTGCCATGCGGCGGGGAAGGCATCGTCGCCGCCGATGGAGGCAAGCAAGGTGTCGAAGCCGGCCACATCGGTCCCGCTGCCGGAACTGAAGCGCACCTCGATCAGGTCGTCGAAGCCGTCGGCCAGCTCGCGGTTGGTGAAGAACGACAGCGTGGTGAGACCGCTGAGCGTGAGCGTGGGCGTGATCAGCCAGTTGTCGACGATGCCCATGCCGTTGGCGGCGCCGAGGAAGTTGGCGGCGGCGTAGGAGTTGGCCGGGCCGGACTGGGCGCCGAAGACGTCGGGATTACCCTGGAACCAGCCGATACCGGCCGGGCTGCTGTGGTTGACGAGGTTCCAGTCGGTAAGGCCGGCCAGGTTGGCGAAGCCCTCGTTGAGCACCTCGACGTTGGCCTGGGCGGCCAGCGGCGAGGACGCGGCCGCGGTGACAGCCGCTGTCGCGATCAGGAGTTGGAGTCTTTTCATGGTGTGGTTGTTCAGGGGCCAGAGGGATGGGATTCCTCGCGCTGGCTGACGACGAGGCCATTCTTAGTTAATGATAAAAATGGCAACGGTCGAGATATTGATGTGTGTTCAGAACATCGAACGGAGTGTGCGGCGCCCCTCAAATGCAGCGATGGAACTTGACGAAAGCGCTTGCAATTTTGCAAGTCGATGCTGAAAGGAAATTGCAATACCGCCCGTGAAGCCCGGCCGAATGGCGTGCGCACCGGGCCGGTGGCCCGGCGGCGCAACGGGCGAGGCGGCGTGGGCGGCGTTGCCGATGAAGACGACTTCGCAGCGTCGGCTGGACTGGTCGACGGCCTCGACCGACGTGTCGTGGCGCACCCTGAAGCCGTCCACACGATCAGGATTTTTCTCTGCATCTTCCATCGCTCGTTCATCCATTCGTCGATGCAATGAATCAGGGTGACCCGTCCCGCATACAGATACGCGAGACGCTGCGGCTCGGATGCGGCAATCGCGTAGGTGGACGTGGAGGGAGATCGTCATTGATGCGCCGCAATCGCACCGGAAAGAGATGCTCGCCGAGTTTCTGCTGCGATATCTTGATAGCTGTCGCTTTCCTCACTGCATGGACGACCCAGGCCTTGGCACACGAACTCACTTCCACGCTGGCACATTTTTCCAGCGAAACCAGGCTTTACGCGCTGACGCTCGAAGACGACCGTTTGGCGCAGAGAAGCGACGTGCTCCTGGTCGAAGCCTTTTTTGGCGATGACGCGGTGCAGGGACTCGGGACACGCGATGTGATCGCATTGTCCACCAGCACGTATATCGTGCCGGCGACCCTGATTGGGCAACGGGCCAGCCTGGACATCAGCCTGGCCGACGGCACGCGCACCTGTTTCGCGGGCGAGATCGGCGAAGCTGCGATACTTGGCAGCGACGGCGGCTTTACGCGCTACCGCCTGCGGATATCGGCGTGGCTCCGGCGTCTCGATCAGGCCCGAAACTGCCGCGTATGGCAGGACAAGACCGTGATCGAGATCATCGACGCCGTCTTCTCGGCCTACCGGCCACTGGCACGCTGGCGCTGGAGTGCCGATACCGGGCCGTTCATGGCGCGGGCCGTCGCGCGCAGCTACTGTTGTCAATACCGGGAATCCGATCTCGACTTCGTGCGCAGGCTGCTTGCCGAGGAAGGGCTGTGCTGGCGCATCGAGCAGGCCGAGGACGGTCCCGGCGTGGTGCTGTTTGCGGACAGTAGCCAGGCAAGCGCGGTGCCGGAAGATCCCAGCAGCGCATTCGAGCGAGGCGTGCGCTACCACGGCGCGCATTCGGTGGAAGAGCGCGACACGGTGCAGGCGCTGGTGGAAGAGCGCCGCCTCCACGTTTCGCTTACCACCGTGCTTGGCCCTGACTATAAATCGCGCCTGGTCACCGCTGCGAGTTCCCCTTCCCGTATCGAGCGGTCGCGCCGGCTGCCCGAGCTCGAATCGTTCGATGCTCCCGGCCAGTATGCGTATGCGAACCTGGAGCAGGCGACCCGCTACGCGGACCTCCAGATGGAGGGACGGGAAGCGCGTGCACGGATGTGGAGCGGCCGCTCGACTATCCGTACGCTGCGGGCAGGTACGCGGCTGACCGTCACCGGCTTGCCGCGCCGGCAAACGGGACCTGCGCCGACATTCGTGGTCTTGCGCGCGCTGAGCATCGGCGTGAACAATCTGCCTTCGCCCGCCCGCGATGCGCTCGCCGAGCTGTTTGGCCCGGTTCCCGAATTGCTGCAGGAACTCGTGCGCGGCGACCTGCCGGACGACCTGGCCCTGAGCGTCGCAACGGCGCTCGAACTGGGCTACGCCAACTGGTTCGAAGCGGTGCCGGTGCAGTTTCCGTGGCGTCCGCAGCTGCCTGGCAGCGATGGACGCAGCCAGGCGAAACCGACGGCGTCCGGCGCGCAAAGTGCGATTGTCGTCGGTCCTGACGGCCGAGATACGCCGAACGGTGCGGATGAACTGTATTGCGACCGGCTTGGCCGCGTACGTATCCGGTTTCACTGGCAGGAAAATGGCGATGCGAGTTGCTGGGTGCGGGTGGCGCAGCGCTCGAGCGGCGACGGCATGGGTTTCCAGTTCCTGCCCCGCATCGGCCAGGAAGTGCTTGTCCAGTTCCTGGAAAACGATATCGACCGGCCGGTCATCGTCGGCGCGCTGTACAACGGCCAGGGGGAAGGCGGCACTGCACCGACGCCTGGAGGACGGCGCGACGCGTCGCACACGGCTGCGGTCTTCGAGCGTGCCCACGATCATGCGCGTTCGGCGCAAGGTAATCTGGCAGGCGGCAACAGTCCGGTATGGCACGGGGCATCCGGCGACCCGGGCGGCCATCGCAACGGCGCCGCCCAGTGGGGCCTGCGCAGCAAGGAGTTCGGCGGCTCGGGCTATAGCCAGTTGCTGTTCGACGATACGGACGCTCAAGGGCGGGTGCAATTGAGGTGTACCCATGCGGCGAGCGAACTGAATCTTGGCCACCTGATCCATACCGCCGACAATTACCGTGGCAGTTTTCGCGGGCTGGGAGCGGAACTACGCACCGATGCCTACGGTGCGGTGCGCGCCGGCGCCGGCTTGCTGGTGTCGAGCTACAGGATCGAGCACGGCGCGGGCCGGCGCGATCCGGCCGGCGAGAACACGGCAGGCATCGGATTGCTGCAGCAGGCGGTGAAATCGGTTTAGGCGTTCAATGCCGCTGCGACGAGGCATCTCACGGTTGGTCTGGCTGCGCATCTCGGCGCCTCGAAACCTGGCATGAGTGTGTTGAGCGCTGAGTCGGCGCCACTCGCGGCGATGCTGAAATCGGCATCGGGGGACGCCCACCCTGCCGCACCGGGCGATGGAAAGCCGCCGCACATGGCCGATCCGCTCATCATGGTGGTGGCGCGGGACGGCCTGGGCGCCGCCGCCGGGCAAGATATCCAGCTGCTTGCGGGCGAGACCAGCAGTTTGACGAGCGGCCAGGACACCCAGTTCGTCACCGGAGGGACGAGCCGCATCCATTCCGGGCAGGCGATGGGCGTGCTGGCGGGCGCGGTGGCGTCGGACAAGGACGGTGCGGGATTGGAATTGGTCTCGGCACGGGACTGCGTCGAGATCCAGGCGCAAGGCGATGAAATGACGGTGCAGGCGCGTGACGAGATCAATCTCATCAGCGCCAATGCGCATGTCGACTGGGCGGCGGCGAAGTCCATCAGCCTGTCGACCGCGGACGGCGCGAGCGTCACGATCGGCGGCGGCAACATCACGGTGCAATGCCCTGGAACCCTCAGGGTCCACGCTGGAAAAAAAAGCCTGTCCGGGCCGCAGAACCTGAATTATCCGGTGCCGAAGCTGCCGCGCTCGGCGCTTGCTGAACGACCGCTGCAGTTCAATATGCGCCTGGCCGATACGCCCGGACCGAACGGCCATGCGCTGGGGAGCACGCCATGGAAGATCGTGGCGGGCGAAAAGCCTGACGGCCTTGCGTTCATCGATGACGACCGATTGGTGGCGGAAGGGCTTACCGATGACGATGGAAACGTGGTGCTGACAACGGATGCCCAAGAGGAGCTCGCGGCAGCGTATGCCGCGCATCCCGACGGTACCTGGCTCGTCTATCCCGGCCATGTCGTCCGCATCGATGTGCAGACGGAATCGCCCGAATGGGACGAGAAGCAGAAGCTGCTGCAAGCCCTACACGCAGCGGATTTCAGTCTGGATCTTCATGCATCGGTGCTCGCGGATGGCGCCCTGCCGCAAGCGCGTTATGCGAAAGAAGCATTCGAAGCGGCTGCCACGAACGGCATCTTCCCCAAAGTAAAGAAATGAATCGACTTGTTTCGGCTGAATTGGAGCGGATTGGCGATGAGCAACAAGCACATATCGCAGTTGGTTTCTCGCGATGGTAAAGCGATTGCTGCGGCGACCTCTGTCCCCGGGTGCTTCATCTCGGACGGCGTACCGGTTGAAAAGCATCCGGGGCTGTCCTGGGGAAGCGTGTTTTCCGAGCCGTCGCATGGAAACAAGGTGGATTTCTATGTCACCGGCGAAGAGTATTTCAATGCCGTCGCCGCGGCGATCGCAGGCGCGAGGAAGTCGATCTATATTGCTGGCTGGCAGGTGAACTTCGATGTCGAGCTGGCTGGCGGGAAGACGCTGTTTCAATGCCTGGAGAAGGCGATCGATTCGAATCCTGCGCTGCGCGTGTATGTGATGCCGTGGCTGTCGCCGAAGGTTGGTGTCGATACCGGCGACTTCGAGACGATGCTGGTGGTCTTCCAGCTCAACGCGGGACTGCCGCCGCCGGCGCGTGCCTTTGCCCTGCCTGCGATCGCGCAGAGCGATATGTCTGGTGGCCTCGGCATCGGTTTCTCGCACCATCAAAAGCTCGTGGTCATCGACGAGCAGCGGGCGTTTGTCGGAGGTATCGATCTGGCATACGGAAGGCGCGACGATGGGCGTTTCTCGCTCGCCGCGGAGGGACGGACCGGGAGCGAGTTGTATAACCCCTGTATTCCGCCAATTCATACGCTGTCGAAGGTGGAGCAAACGAAATACCTGACGCGCGCCGAACTGTTCTGCGCCTGTTTTCACGGGAGAGTAGGCGGCACCGGCACCTTCATCACGTCGGCCCCCGCGAAACCGCTCGCCATGGCGCAGGATGCGATCGGTTCGGTCGGCGATACGCTGGCGCGGACCCACAAGGTGGTCAGCGACTGGTGGGCAACAGGCGATTTGATGCCAGAGTTCGTGCGCAAGCTCCAGGATGTTCCCGTGGACGCGGCCCAGGACGCCGCGCGCTGGGCTTATCGGCGCCTGGACCAGGAACTGAATGGCAAGCTCGAGTGGCTGCGGGAAACCGGCGGGGCGCATGCGGCAAATGCGCCAGCGGTGCTGCTGGCGTGGCTGAACAACGCGAGTCTGGACCAGTTACCGGCGGGACTGTGGAAAGGCAGCGTCGAGCTCATCGAGGCGTTCACGATCGCGACGCTTACGCACCTGAGCAACCTTGCCGACACTTCCAAAGGGCGGTACACCAACCTGAAAACGTTGGGCAAGGTGGTTCCTGCCAGCGGAAAGACGCTCTCGTCCGGGCAGCCGCGCATGCCCTGGCACGATGTCCATTCGTCGATCAGTGGTCCGGCGGTCAGCGACCTGGCCAGGAATTTCGTGCAGCGCTGGAACGGCATCGCATGCCGTTATGAACGATCGCACGCGGCTGTTTCCCGGGATGTCAGTGCGTTGTTTGCTGTATTCGGGTTGAAGCCGTCGGCACGTATTCGCATACCGCGGCTACCCGCGCCGCCGCCCAGGACGGCGCAGCCCAGACCGGGGAAGAGCTGGGTGCAGGTGTTGCGTAGTGCGCCGGTGGCGATGCTGCGTGATGAGTCGAATGCGGCGCCATCGGGGGCCGCAAAAAAACACCATGGACATGCGCAGAATGATTGTCTGAAGGCGATGCTGACTGCAATTCATGGTGCGCAGAAGTTCATTTATATAGAAGGGCAGTTCTTCCAATCGGCTTATGGGGTTGATCAGCTAATCGGCGAAAAAGATAAAAAGAATTCGCCAATGGCCACGCTGACCGATGTTACAGCCTTGGCAGACTATGAGAAATATGCAAAGCGCCTGGAAATCCACGAGGTCGCGCCTGGTGATATACCAGCTGCAATACGCTGGTCGCAGATCGATGCCGTGATGAAGGATGGGAATGGGAAGGGAGCGGCTTTTCTAAGAGATTTGAAGGCGGTGCTAAAAAATATCGCTGCAATAAAAGCAACACAATCAATAGGGTCATCGCAGAAAGCAGTCTTGAATCCGATCGGTGAAGCGCTGGCTTGTCGAATAGAGAATGCGATCTATGACGGGCGCCCATTCCATGTGTATATGGTACTTCCTTTTCACCCTGAGGGCACATTGGATACCCTGAATATCATGACGCAGGTACATTTGACCATGCAGTCGATTGTCGCGGGAAGTCACAGTCTGGTGAATAGGATTCGACGTGCAGTAATTGGAGCTATGTTGTGCAAAGAAAGGAAAATTAGCAGAAAAGATGCGGTCGCGGAGGTTGAAAAATATGAAATTGATAATGTTATAGATGCTGCTAAAGAATCCTGGAGACCTTATTTGACCATGCTGAATCTTCGAAGCTGGCAAAGTTTAGGGCAACGGCCCGTAACGGAACAGATTTACGTGCATTCTAAGTTGCTGATTGTCGACGACAGGGTGGCAGTTCTGGGGAGTGCCAATATTAATGATCGTAGTCAACTTGGAGACAGGGATTCGGAACTCGCAGTCATCCTGCGTGATGATGAGCAGGTGAAGATCAGCTTGGACGGTGTGCATCAAGATCTGGTAAGTGCCAATGTTCATAGGCTGAGAGTGCAGTTGTGGAGGAAGCTGTTTGGTTTCATGGCTGGGAGCCAACCTGCACGCGACCTGGAGAACGTTATTGATAAGCCCGCTGCCATGGAGAGTTGGAAGGCTGTCCAACATGTCTCATATGCTAACGCTTTAGCATATAAAAAAGCATTTCCCTTTCTGCCGCACGTGGATGGGGGATCCAGTTCGATTTGGTCGACATGGAATAGGTCTACGCGAAGGTTAGACGCGCATATGCCATTTAATGAGCGCTTCTGGAGGCTGGATAATGTGATGGATAAGCCTTCGTCATGGAATGCAAAATCGCGAACTATCGAGACGGATCCTATAGGCGTCAAAGGATTTATCGTTGCATTGCCAATGTCTTGGACGGATTCTGAGAGTAATTCGTCAGGTATGAATTTGACTATCCTTGCTGATGAGAGAAGGTCTGAAGATGATGGACATGCATTTGCTGGAATAGGTGAGGCTGAAAATGCGAAACTTGAAAAATGGAGTTAGGATGGATCAGATGGGCGTTCTTATTGTTCGTGCGCCCAGGGCATGGCTTCGCAAGGAGCATTTTTTCCTGTTCTGGTCGAATAGCGTCGCGGTTTCGCTGGTGATTGCCCTGACGTCTGCCTGCGATGCAAAGTCGAATCAGACGCCACCAATGCAAGTCGATGGCGAAGATGCAGTGCCATCTCGAATACCTGATGCTAAAAGAGTGCTAGAAGTTACTGCGCCGAATTATCGGCCCGTCGCTGGTCTTGAATCAGAATGCTTGGGTCGTCTCGTATTCGAGGTGAAAAACAAAATCGAGTGGCCAGTATACTATAACGTTCCGCATGGTAGCGGATTTTGGGGGAGGTCATTTAGTAATAATGTTCGCAGTTCTGGCGATACATTGCGTTTCGGTAATACGTATATTGCCGTGATTGGGTCGGTGAGTGGGAGCAGTAAAGAGAAAATATTTGATATAACCCCGCCAGCACGAGAAGCGAATTTAAGGGAATTGATAGAAAGATCGCGCAGATATATCGATGAGCAGAGGCGGGAGAACAAAGATGCTGAAAGCTTGCGTAGAGAGGTGAAACAACGGGAAGAATTTATTCAGATGTGGCAAAAGTCCATTGAGGAGATGCGCGAGAAATTTGAACCGTTCGACCCGGGCGTACCCGCCAGCTACGGCTATTGGACCAGCACGCTCGAAGGGGGTATTTATATGACCAAATATTCGAATTATCGCGCCTACCTGACGCGGGGAGACTACATATACATATTCGAATCAACGGTCAAGATGGATACGCCAGCCGCCAAGGAAGCTCACAGGCGTGATTTCTCCGCCATGCTCAAGTCATTCAGGCCACGTGCCTTGCACGAGATTCCGACCGAACCAGGCGTATGTATCCCCTATGGCTTCATTCCAGACGACGGCAGGACCGTCGTCGAATTCAAGCAGTCCTTGCGTTTCCCCGACGCTCCAGGCGTGCTCTACACCATTGAAACAGGCACCGTGCACCCTCGCCGATCGAAAGCGCCGCTGCTACACGCGTTGGCACATGCGAGCATCAACCCACCGCCGCAAATGCGGGAGGATGAAGCCAGGCCGGTGGTCATCAAGCGCATCGGCCCCCAGTCCGTAAAAATGGGAGGACTCAGCGCATCGCAAGGCGGCGTCGTCCTGCAAGCCGGATTGGAGGGCCAGAAATACGACATCTACAATGTCTTCACAGGTTATGGAGGCTGGCTGGGCACTTACGTCTTGCCCTACATTCTCGTCGAAATGCATACCGTGAACAGGGCGGTCGCCACCGAGATCACGCAGCATCCACCGCCTTTTGAACAAAGCAAGCAACGACTGGACACCCTGCTGGGCGGCATGCGTTGGCGCCCCACGAGTCCACCGATGGCTGAATTTTCGAGCGCAAGTGATCCACCACGCCCGAACCGCGACTGACGCCGGCGCGATATCTCTGCGACAGGAAAAAGACCTCCGAAGAGGTCTCAAGACACGGGAGATACCATCTTGCGCCGCGCCAGCCACGCCCGCACGCGCAGCTTGCCGACGATCCCGATCGGGAAGAAGTAGATCGACAGGATGAACAGCACGCCCAGCCACAGCAGCCAGCGGTCAGGATGCAGGGCGGCGGCCAGCAGCGGCACGCCTTCGAGCGCCGTCGAGCCGTGCGCCATCAGTTCCTTCAGGTAGTTCTGGGCCAGGATGAACAGGGTGGCGCCGATCACCGCGCCATACATGGTGCCCATGCCGCCGATGACGACGATCAGCAGGATGTCGGTCATCACTTCGAAGCCGAGCGAAGTCTTGGGCCCCACGTAGCGCAGCCACAGCGCCATCAGGGCGCCGGCCAGCGCCGCCACCAGCGCGGCCAGGCAGTTGGCCCAGATGCGGTAGACCATGGTGCGGTAGCCGAGCGCCTCGGCGCGGAACTCGTTCTCGCGGATCGCCTGCAGCACGCGGCCGAACGGCGAGTTCACCAGCCGCAGCAGGAACAGGAACAGCAGCACGCTGCCGGCGAACACCAGGTAATAGGTGATCACCTTGCCGTCGACGTAGCGGCCGAAGACCTCGTTCTCGAACAGCAGGTAGCTGGGCGACAGCAGCTCCGGCACGCTGAAGGTCACGCCATCTTCGCCCCCGGTCAGGTCGGACAGCTGCGAGGCCAGCACCGCAAACGAAGATGCAACGGCCAGCGTGATCATGGCGTAGAAGATGGCGCGCACGCGCAGCGCGAACAGGCCGACCACCAGGGCCAGGGCCAGCGCCAGCAGCAGCGCCAGCACCAGGCCCGTCACCATGACGCCCCAGGTGGGTTCGTTGACGCGTGCCAGGGCCAGGCCGATGCCGTAGGCGCCGATGCCATAGAACATGGTGTGGGCAAACGAGACGATGCCGGTATACCCCAGCAGCAGGTCGTAGGACGCCACCAGCACGATGTAGACGCAGATCGTGGCCGCCGTATTGAGGGGGCGCGCGCCGGAAAACAGGAAAGGCGCGAGCAGCAGTCCCAGCACGATCGCGAGCAGCACCGCGGTCAGGATGCGGCTGCGCGGCAGGTCGCCGGAAAGAAGTCGATGCAGCATTGGCTCAGCTCCGCGAAGTCGAATACAGGCCGGCCGGGCGCCACAGCAGGACCGAGATCATCAGGATGATGCTCGACACCAGCGCGATCTTCGGCGCCAGGAAGCCGGCATAGTTGGCCACCAGCGCCATCAAGAGGGCGCCGATGAAGCAGCCGCCCACCGAACCCAGGCCGCCGATGATGATGACGATGAAGATCATCACCATGATCTCGCTGCCCATCGCGGCGGTAAGGGTTTCCTTGTACAGGCCCCACATCACGCCGCCCAGGCCGGCCAGCGCCGAGCCAGCCGCGAACACGGCCACGAACAGGCGCCGGATGCGGTAGCCGAGCGCCTCGACCATCTCGCCGTTCTCGACCCCGGCGCGCACCAGCAGGCCGACCTTGGTACGATTGAGCACCAGGAACATCGCAATGAACACCACCAGTCCGACCACCACCGCGACCAGGCGATACTTTTCCACCGCCGCGTCGCCCAACAGGATCGCGCCGCGCAACGCGGTCGGCAGCGGCAGGGCGATCGTCTCGGCGCCCCAGATCACGTGGATCAGCTGTTCGGCCACGATCATGCCGCCCATCGTGATCAGGATCTGCTTGAGGTGCTGGCCATAGACCGGCTTGACGATGATGCGCTCGAAGGCCCAGCCCAAGAGGCCGGTGACGACCATCGCCAGCGTGACGGCCAGGGCCAGCACGCCCAGGTTGATCAATAGCGAGTCCATCTCGAGCCAGCCGCGCATCGGCAGCAGGACCAGTGTGGCGGAAAACGCCCCGACGGCGACGAAGGCGCCGTGGCCGAAGTTCAGCACGCTCATCAGGCCGAACACGAGGGTCAGGCCGCTGGCCATGATGAAGATCATCATGCCCATCGCCAGGCCGGCAACGGTGAGGGTGAGCCAAGTGGGGAAGCTGCCGACCAGCGGCAGCATGGCCAGCATCAGGGCCGGCACCAGCAGCAGCGGCGCGATGTCGCGCTTCGCTGCCGGGAGAGGCGCATCGGCGGGTGCGTCGGTCTTGGAAACAGGAAGGATTGCACTCATGTCGTATCCTATTGGTGGGAGTCGAGCGACAGCCCGAGCAGGCGCTGCTGCAGCGCGGTGTCGCCGGCCAGCGCCGCCATCTTGCCGGCATGGGCCACGCGGCCGTCGTCCATCACGCTGACGCTGTCGCCCAGCGAGCGCACGAAGTTGAAGTTCTGCTCGACCAGCAGGATCGTGGTCTCGCGCTCCTTGAGTTCGCGAAAGGCGGCGATCAGGCTTTGCACGATGCTCGGCGCCAGGCCCTTGGTCGGTTCGTCGACCAGCAGCAGCTTGCGTGGTTCGGCGATCGCGCGCGCGATCGCCACCATCTGCTTCTGGCCGCCCGACAGGTTGCCGGCCGGCTGGTTCCAGAACTTGCGCAAGGCCGGGAAGAAGCCGCAGATCCAGTCGACGCGGGCCGCGTCCAGCGGGCCGTTGCGGGCGGCCAGCACCATGTTTTCGCGCACCGTCAGTTCGGAAAATACGGCCATGTTCTCGGGCACGTAGGCGATGCCGGCGCGGGCGATGTCGGGCGTGGCCAGTTGGGTGATGTCGCGGCCGTCGAAGTGGATGCTGCCGGCGCTGGCACGCCAACAGCCCATGATGGTGCGCAGGGTGGTGGTCTTGCCGGCGCCATTGCGGCCCAGCAGCACGGCCAGTTCGCCGCGCGGCACCGCCAGGTCGACGCCCTGCAGGATGTGGTACTGGCCGATGTGGGTGTGCACGCCGGACAGCCGCAGCAGGCAAGCGTCGTGCGCCGGATCAGGCGTGAGCATGTTCGGGTTCGGGTGTTCCAAGATAGGCTTCCTGTACGATCTTCGATTCCATCACTTCGCGCGGATCGCCGTCCGCCACGAGCGTGCCGTTGTGCAGCACGACGATGCGGTCGGCCAGCTGGCGCACCACGTCCATCTTGTGCTCGACCAGCAGCACGGTCTTGTCGCGTTCCTGCTTCACCTGGCGGATCAGGTCGAGCACCACGGGCACCTCGTCCACGCTCATGCCGGCCGTGGGTTCGTCGAACATCATCACCGAGGGTTCGAGCGCCAGCAGGATCGCCACTTCGAGCTTGCGCTGGTCGCCGTGCGACAGGGCGCCGACGAACATGTCGCGCCGGGGCATGAGGGCGACCCGCTCCAGGTAGTGTTCGGCGCGCGCGATCAGCTCCTTGTGGCTCGACCAGATCGAGAAGAAGTTCAGGCCCATGCCGGCGCGGCTCTGCACCGCCAGGCGCACGTTCTCGACCACGGTCAGGTGCGGGAACAGGTTGGTCAGCTGGAAGGCGCGGCCGATGCCCAAGCGGGTACGGCGCGCCGCGCCGTCGCGCGTCACGTCGCGCCCGTGCAGCGCGACCGTGCCCCCGGTCGCCGCCAGCTGGCCCGAGACCAGGTTGAAATACGTGGTCTTGCCGGCGCCGTTGGGGCCGACGATCACGGTCAGGGTGCCGGGGTAGAAGTCCGCCGTCACCGCGTTCACCGCGACGTGGCCGCCGAAGCGGACGGTCAGGTCGCGCGTCGACAGCGCCGGCCGGCGCGGGTCAGGAACAGGGGGCGCCGTCATGTCAGCGCTTGTTCTTCACCGGCAGCGGCAGTTCGCTGGCCGGGATTTCGCGCACCAGTTCCAGCAAGTCCCATTCGTTCTTCTGGTCCTTCTTGATGCGGAAGTGGTACATCGGCTGGATCGCCTGGTGGTCTTCCTTGCGGAAGGTCATCGTGCCTTTCGGGGTCTCGAAGCTCATGCCTTCCATCGCCGCCACCATCTTGTCGCCATTGCCGTCCGGGACCTTGGTCAGCGCCGCCACCACCGCGCCCGCCGCCGCCATGCCCCCGGCCGTGAACATGTCGGGCGGGGCCTTGAAGCGCTTCAGGTGTTCGGCGACGAACCAGTCGTTCATCTTGTTCTTCGGGAAGCCGTAGTAATAATAGATCGTGCCTTCGGTGCCGGCGAAGTTCTTCCAGGTCTTCATCACCGGCAGGATGTTGCCGCCGGGGGAAAGCACGATGCCATGGCGTTCCGGCTTGAGGTCGGCGATCTTGTTCATCGGATTGGGGCCGGCCCAGACGATCTGCAGGATGCGTGGCTGCGGCTTGTCCTTCAAGGCGTCGAACAGGCGCGTAGAGGCGGCGGTGAAGTCGGTCGTCGCCAGCGGCGCGTATTCTTCGTGGATCACCCTGGCCTTGCTGCCGGTGGCGGCCAGCGCTTCCTTGCCGGCCTTGATCGCATCGCGCCCGAAGGCGTAGTCCTGGGTCAGGAAGCCGACGCTGCCGCCCTTGAGCGTGCTGGCGGCGGCCAATGCATCCTGCATCGAGCTGCGCGCGGTGCGGAAGATGTACTTGTTCCACTTGTCGCCGGTGATGGCGTCGGCCACCGCCGGTTCGATGATCAGGACTTTCTTGTATTCCTTGGCCACCGGCAGCATGGCCAGCGCCGAGCCGGACGAAGTGGTGCCGACGGCGATGTCGACCCGGTCGTCGCCATAGGCCTCGGCCAGCAGGGTGCGTCCGAGATCCGGTTTGCTCTGGTCGTCCTTGACGATCACCTTGATCTTGCGGCCATTGATCGTCATGGTGCCGCCGGTCAGGTATTCGAGGCCGAGCATGAAGCCGGCCTCGGTCTCGCGCGCATAGGATTCCATGATGCCGGTCTTGCCGGCGATGAGGGCGACCTTGAATTCCTTGCCTTGCGCCAGCGCGCCAGGGGCGGCGCCGGCCGCGAAGGCGAGGGCCAGGGAGAGTGCGAGGGGTTTGATCAGGTGCTGCATCGTGTGTCTCCTTGTTTTAATTAAGGGACCCGCGCCAGGAAAGCGCCGATCGCCTCGAAGGCTTCCGGTTCGGTGAGCATCGGCGCATGGCCGACGTTCGGCACTTCGGTATAGGCCAGGCTGGGGGCCGCCTTGCGCATCCAGGCCGCCTGCTCGAGCTCGACCAGGTCGGACAATTCGCCCCGGATCATCAGGGTGGGGCGATGCCGCGTCAGGCGCCGGAAAGCCATGCGCAAGGCCAGCGAGGTTGGAGGAAGTCTACCGTTTTGCAGGCTGTGGGCGATACCGGGATCGTAGCGGGCGCACAACAGGCCGTCGTCGCGCTGTTCGAAGGCGCGCTGGGCCCACTTGTTCCATTCGGTGTCCGGATTGGCGGGGAAGGCGCAGGCATTGATGTCGCGGACGTAGCAGGTGGCCTCGTCCCAGTTGGCGAACGTGGCCGGCTTGCCGACGTAGCCGGCGATGCGCTCCAGGCCGCGCGGGGACAGCACCGGGCCAATGTCGTTCAGCACCGCGCCGGCCACCAGGTCGAGGCGCTGCGCGGCCAGGGTCATCGTGATCAGGCCGCCCATCGAGGTGCCGATGAAGACGGCGCGCGCGATGCCCAGCGCATGCATCAGGGCCACCACGTCGGCGGCGTACACCAGCGGCGTGTAGTTGGCCGGGTTCGGGTCGCGCGCCGAGTGGCCGCGGCCGCGCACGTCGACCGCCAGCACGCGGCGTCCGAGTCCGGCCACCTGCGGGGCCAGTTCGTCGAAGTCGAGCGAGTTGCGGGTGAGGCCGTGGATGCAGATCACGGGCAGGCGGGCCGGGCCGCCTGCGCCGTGGTAATCGCGTGCGTAGAGGGCGAGGCCGTCGCTGCTGGTGTAGGTGATGGGGGAGCTGGTTGGCACGCGGCGGTTCCTGTTCAGTGTTCGATTTTTTTGACGTTTGCGACGCTGGTGAAGAACTGGGGTCCCCGCCTGCGCGGGGATGACGTGCGGCTTCGATGCCGCCGCTGGTTTTTCGGGTGGCTTCGTTTGCTGCAGCGGGCCTTTCGGGTGGCTTCGCTCGCTGCAGCGGGTTTGCTCTTAAAAGCGCAGCTCCAGCGTCGCCGACACCGTGCGCGGGTTGCCGTAGAAGGCGGTGACCGTGCCTTCGTTGCCCAGGGTCGGGAACAGGTAGCCGGCGGTCTTGTAGTGCTCGTCGCCCAGGTTCTTGCCATGCAGGCCGGCGCGCACCTTGCCGTCCTGACGGGTCCAGACGATCGACGCATCCCAGATCCGGTACGACTCCTGGTCGAGGATCGACGGCGTCTCGAACTGGGCGGTGGCGCCCTTGTACGAATAGCTGCCGATCAGCGAGATGCGGCCGTTGTGGCCCATGAGCGGCAGCGGAATGTCGTAGTTGGCGCGCAGGTTGGCCGAGTTCTTCGGCGTGTTCTGGAAGATGCGCTGGTCGGCCACGTTCACGCCCGCCACGATGTATTCCTTGTACTTGGCGTCGATGTAGCTGACCATGCCCGCGATCATGAAGTTGGGCGTGATGTTGGCGATCGCTTCCAGCTCGGCGCCCTTGATCTCGGCCTTGCCGGCATTGGTCGTCACGCCGGCGAAGCTGTCGTCGCGGCCGTCGCCGTTGGTGTCGACCGCGATCGAGCCGGGAATCTGCACGTCCTGGTAGTCGCTGTAGAACAGCGCGGCGTTGGTGGTGATGCGTCCGCCGTTGAAGGCCGACTTGAGACCCAGCTCATAGGTCTCGATGGTTTCGGGCGCATAGCCGGCGCGGGCGACGTCGAGCGGAATGCGGGTGCCGACCACGTTCAGGCGCGGATCGAAGCCGCCGCCCTTGAAGCCTTCGGAATACGAGGCGTAGACGTTGTGGTCGGGGTTCATCTTCCAGTTGACGGCCACGCGCGGGGTGAATTTCTTGTCTTCGCGCTCCAGCAGGCCATTGCGCAGGTCGGTGTCGGTGCGGAACAGGAGCGCGCCCGGGTTGCCCATCTGGGGCGAGCCGGCCAGGCCGAAGTAGATCTGGCGCAGCACGTCGGCTTCGCGCTTGTCGACCGTGTAGCGCCCGCCCAGCGACAGGCTCAGGGTGTCGGTGAGGTTGTAGCTGCCGTCGAAGTAGGCGGCCCAGGCCTTGGTGTCGATGTCGCCCATGGTATAGGTGGACGTCGGCACGGCGCCGGCCAGGATGGTGTCGAACTCGTTGAAGGCATTGGCGTCCATGTAGTAGACGCCGGCCACGCCCTGCAGGCGCGGGCCGTTGTAGGTCACCTGCAGCTCCTGGCTGAACTGGCGGTTGGTGTACAGCGCCGGCACCTCCATGTCCACAACGGGCAGGGCGTCGAAGTCGATCGGCGCCCACGACTTGTCTTCGCGCGCGGCGGTGATCGACTTCACGCTCCATTCGTCGTTGACGTGGTATTCGATGGTGGCCGAGCCGCCGTAGGCGCGCACTTCCTGGTCGCGGCCCAGCGCCTTGGTGAGGTTGGCGCGCGTGTCGAACACGTCCGGCAGGATCGGCGCCCCGCTGGTGCGGCCCACGATCAGGCGATGGCCGTTCTTGGGATTGGAGTCGTCCTGCGTGAAGTCGCCGGCCAGGCGGATGAACAGGTCCTGGCTGGGCGTGAACTCGGCCGAGACGCGGCCGGCGGTGACGTCCTTGTCGTAGTTGCCCTTGCCGGTAAACAGGTTGTCGCCGAAGCCGTCGCGCTTGAAGCGGGCGACGGTGGCGCCCAGGCGGGCGGTGTCGGTGAGCGGGGTGCTGGCGGTGACCACGGCTTCTTTCTGGCCGTACTCGCCGACGGTGGCGCGCACGCGCACGTCGCGCTGCGGCCCGAGCTTGCGGGTCACGTACTTGACGGCGCCGCCGATGGTGTTGCGGCCGTACAGCGTGCCCTGCGGGCCGCGCAGCACCTCGATGCGCTCGACGTCGTAGATGTCGGCCACCGCGGCCTGCGGGCGGGCCAGGTAGATGTCGTCGATATAGATGCCGACGCCGGATTCGAAGCCGGCCAGCGGATCGGCCTGGCCGACGCCGCGGATGAAGGCGGTGAGCGTGGTGTTGGTGGCGCGCGACGCCTTGAGGGTGGTGTTCGGCAGCGCCAGGGCCAGGGCGGTCACGTCGGGCACGGCCTGCTTGGACAGCTGGTCGGCGCTGAATGCGGTGACCGAGACCGGGACGTCCTGCAGGGTCTCCTCGCGCCGGCGCGCGGTGACCACCACTTTCGAGACGTTTTCCTCGGTTGGCGAAGCGGCCGGCGTGCCGGCCGCATCCTGGGCCTGTGCCACGCCCATCGATCCGCCGGACAGCACCAGCAGGGCGGCGGCGGACTGATTCAGCAGCTTCATCTTGTTCCTGGTCAGACGCATTCTAGTCTCCTCATTTTTGGTATGGCATGCAATCGAGCATACGTGCGATCGAGCGCATGCCAGGCAGTGTGCCAAGGTCGGGTTTGGTTGAATAGTCAACAATCGCCCACCCCGTTGTGCATGAATGCACAGCCCGCTTGCCGGCCCGCGTTGTGAGCTTTCCTAGGGACAGATGCCGCAGCGCACCATTTCTGTGCCACTGCAGACATCGTCGGTAAATTGCTTGCAGAGGGAATGTGCACGAGCGCACAATGTGTCATCTTGATATCTGACAAGCGATCTCATGAATACGCTTCCGGAGTGGACGGACTTACGATTCTTTCTCGAGCTGGCCCGCGCCGGCACCCTGTCGGGCGCCTCGCGCCGCCTCGACGTCGAGCACACGACCGTCGCGCGCCGCATCGACCGGCTCGAGACCCAGCTCGGCGCGACCCTGTTCGACCGCTCGCGCGAGGGTTATGAGCTGACCGAGGTCGGCCTGGCCCTGCTGCCGCACGCCGAGGCGATGGAAGGGGCGGCGCTGGCGGCGGCCGAGCAGATCGGCGGGGCCGAGGTGGCGGCCCACGGCGTGGTGCGGCTCGGAGTGCCCGAAGTATTCGGCGTGAAGGTCGTGGCGCCGCTATTGGTCGGCCTGCTGGACCAGCACCCGGACCTGCAGATCGACCTGCTGGCGCTGCCGCGCTTCGCCAACCTGGCCAACCGCGAGGCCGATCTCGGCGTGATGCTCGATCCGCCCACCACCGGCCGCTACGTGGTCACGCGCCTGGCCTCGTTCCACTTCTACCTGTATGCGGCCCCGAGCTACCTGGCGCGCCATCCGGCCATCCGCACCCAGGCCGACCTGGCGCGCCACGACTTCGTCGACTACGTGCAGGACCGTCTCGCCAGCCGCGAGCTGTCGTACCTGAACGAGCTGGGTTTCACGCCGCGCCGGCGCATGTGCTGCTCGGGCATGACGGCGCAGATCGAGGCGGCGTCGCTGGGCATGGGCCTCATGATGGCGCCGCCCTATGCGGTGCCGGACGATGGCCGGCTGGTGCCGGTGCTGCCGGGTTTTTCGGCCGAGCGCTCGTTCTGGCTGGCGGCGCCGACCGACCTGTATCGCCTGCGCCGCGTGAAGGTGGTGTGGGACGTGCTGCGCGAGTACGCCGACAGCTCGCCGAGCCTGTTCGTCCAGGGCGGCATGCAGCCTGCATTGGCGCCGGATTGAAGAGCGCGGTATCCTCGCAAGGTTCATTCAAGGTTCATCTTCATAAGGGCCCCCATGCGCAGCCAGATCAGCGACGACATCACCTTCCGCAAACTCGAGATCCTGCTGGCCTATATGGAAGGCGGCAACCTGAACGCCGCCGCGCGCATGCTCGACATCAGCGCGGTGAGCGTGCACCGCGCGCTGCACTCGCTCGAGGAGGGCATGAGCTGCCAGCTGTTCAGCCTGCAGGGCCGCAACCTGATCCCGAACGAGGCGGCCCAGGTGCTGGCCGATGTCAGCCGCGAAGTGGTCAAGCTGATGGCGGACGGGATCGCCGCCACGCGCTCGGCGGCCGGCTATTCGGCCGACCATCTCAGGATCGGCTCGCTGTATTCGTTGACGACGGGGGCGATCCCCGAGGTCATCATCGGCATCAAGCTGCGCAAGCAGGAGATCGAGACCGAGCTGGTGCTGGGCTCGAACGCCGAGCTGCTGCACAAGCTGAAGCAGAACGCGATCGACGCGGCGCTGATGGGGATGCCCGATCCCGATCCCGAGATCGAATCGATCCCGCTGTTCGAGGACGACGTGTTCTTCGCCGCGCCGGCCGGCTCGCCCTACGCGAAGATGAAGGAAGTCGACCTGCGCGCCTGCGCGTCCGAGAAATTCGTGTGCCTGAAGGATGGCTTCGTGACCCTCACCGGTTTCCAGGAAGCCTTCCGCATCGCCGGCTATGCGCCGACCATCGTCACCCGCGTGGGCGACATCTTCTCGCTGATGAACCTGGTGGCGGCCGGCATCGGCTACACCCTGCTGCCGGGCCGGGTGCGCAATGCCTTCGGCGACAAGGTGCAGCTGATCCCCCTGAAAGCCGACTATCACATGCAACAGACCATCGGCCTGAGCTTTTTGCGGGTGCGGGAACGCGACCCCAATCTGCTGGCGCTGGCGGCCGTGTGCCGCATGCTCAAGCACAGGAGCGCCTGATACCGCAGCGCAGCATCCGGGCCAACTTTTAGGTCGACAGTTTCGCTGACAGTAAACGTTTCCGACCGGGCGTAATTGATCTCCAGTCCAATCGCGGTTAACTTGGCAGCACAAATAGCTCACCAAGAGCCCGACTCAAGAGCGTAACTAAGAGCATGGCCCGCACGGGATCATGTACTGGAGACGTACCACCCGCGGCCACACCGGTTGGAGCCGGCGCCGCACCTCGAAGGAGCCTCGCCGTGTCCTCTCATGTCATTGCAATCTGCGTCCTGGCGCTGATGTTCATCGTCGCCACCGCCATGCCCATCAATATGGGCGTCATCGCCTTCGTCGGCGCCTTCCTGGTCGGCACCCTGATCGCCGGCATGGAAACCAAGGCCATCATGTCCGGCTACCCGGCCGAACTGTTCCTGACCCTGGTCGGCATCACCTTCCTGTTCGCCCAGGCCCAGAACAACGGCACCATCGACTGGCTGGTGCGGCTCGCGGTGCGCGCCGTCGGCGGGCGCATCGCGGCCATCCCCTGGGTCATGTTCGCGATCACCGCCTTGCTCACCTCGGTGGGCGCGGTCAGCCCGGCGGCGGTGGCGATCATCGCGCCGATCGCGCTCGGCTTCGCGGCCAAGTACAAGATCAATCCCCTCATGATGGGCCTGCTGGTGATCCACGGCGCCCAGGGCGGCGGCTTCTCGCCGATCAGCATCTACGGGGGCATCACCAACAAGGTCGTGATGGAAGCGGGGCTGCCGATCTCGCCGCTGACCACCGCCTTCACCAGCCTGGGCGTCAACCTGGCGGTGTCGGTGCTGCTGTTCTTCGCCTTCGGCGGCGCCAAGCTGATGCGCCAGCAGGTGCCGAAGGCCGAACGCTCGGGCAAGGGCCTGCCGGTCTCGCCGTTCGGTCCGCCGGTGGCGGTGGCGGCCCAGGGCCCGCAGATCTATGGCGACGCCGAGAATGAATCGGCCAGCGAGGAACGCCTGACCAAGGAACGTTCGAGCGCGGCCGTCGGCGCCGTGAGCGCCACCGGCTCGGGCAGCGCGGCCGGCCATGCCGGCGTCGACCTGAACGAAGGCCCGACCTTCCACCAGATGTTCACCGTGGTCGGCCTGATCGCGCTGGCCGTGCTGACCCTGCTGTACAAGCTCGACATCGGTTTCGTGGCCATCACCATCGGCCTGCTCATCTCGATCCTGTCGCCGCAGGTGCAGAAACGCGCCATCGGCCAGGTGTCGTGGCCGGAGATCATGCTGATCGTCGGCGTCAGCACTTATGTCGGCGTGATGCAGAAGATGGGCACCATCACCTGGGTCGGCGACAGCGCCGCCAGCCTGGCTTCGCCACTGACCGTGGCCCTGCTGCTGCTGTTCGTCGGCGCGATCGTCTCGGCCTTCGCTTCCTCGACCGCGGTGCTGGGCTCCCTGATCCCGCTGGCGGTGCCGTTCCTGGCCTCGGGCACCGGCGTCGATCCGATCGGCTTCATCGCCGCTATGGCGGTCGCCTCGACCATCGTCGACGTCAGCCCGTTCTCGACCAACGGCGCGCTGGTCCTGGCCAGCGCCCAGCACATCGACCGCGACGTCTTTCTACGGCAGCTGATGATCTATGGCGGCATCGTCACCCTGGTGGCGCCGCTCGTGCTGTGGGTGTTGTTCGTGGTGTTCTGAGGGCACACATATTTTGCAATAACAGGAAATCTCATGAATCAAGCTGAAGGCCGCTGGACTACCCAGCAACGCAACCGCGGCGATCGCCTGGCACGGGTCCAGGCGGCGCTCGGCGGGGCGCTGGACGGCAAGATCGTCCAGGCCGCGCACATCGTCGACCTGCTCAATGCCGTGCTGGAGCCGGGCGATCGGGTCTGCCTGGAGGGGAACAACCAGAAGCAGGCCGATTTCCTGGGCAAGGCATTGACGAAAGTCGACACCGGCCGCGTGCATGACCTGCACATGCTGCTGTCGGTGCTGTCGCTGCCGGAGCACCTCGACGTGTTCGATAAGGGGATCGCCTCGAAGCTGGACTTTTCGTTCTCCGGCCCGCAAGCCGGCCGCCTGGCCAAGCTGGCCCAAAGCGGCAAGCTGAATATCGGCGCGATCCACACCTACCTGGAGCTGTTCGCGCGCTACTTCATCGACCTCACGCCGCGCGTGGCGCTGGTGGCGGCCGAGATGGCCGACCGCGAGGGCAACCTGTACACCGGCCCGAACACCGAGGACACGCCGGCCATCGCCGAAGCGACCGCCTTCAAGAGCGGCATCGTGATCGCCCAGGTCAACCAGATCGTCGACAAGCTGCCGCGCGTCGACATCCCGGGCGACTGGGTCGGCTACGTGGTGCAGTCGCCGACCCCGTACTACATCGAGCCGCTGTTCACGCGCGATCCGGCCCTGATCTCCGAGATCCAGGTGTTGATGGCGATGATGGCGATCAAGGGCATCTATGCCGAGTACGAGATCGAGCGCCTGAACCACGGCATCGGCTTCGACACCGCCGCCATCGAGCTGCTGCTGCCGACCTATGCCGCCGATCTTGGCTTGAAGGGGAAGATCGCGCGCCACTGGGCCCTGAACCCGCACCCGGCGCTGATTCCCGCGATCGAAGCCGGCTTCGTGGAATCGGTGCACTCCTTCGGCTCCGAGCTGGGCATGGAAAAATACATCGGCGCGCGGCCGGACGTGTTCTTCGTCGGGCCGGACGGCTCGATGCGCAGCAACCGCGCGTTCTCCCAGGCGGCCGGCCACTACGCCTGCGACATGTTCATCGGCTCGACCCTGCAGATCGACTTGCAGGGCAATTCGTCGACCGCGACCCTGGGCCGCATCGCCGGCTTCGGCGGCGCGCCGAACATGGGCGCCGATGCGCGCGGCCGGCGCCACCCGAGCAAGGCCTGGCTCAAGGCCGGCGAACAGGCGCGGCAGGGCCGCAACGTGATCCCGCGCGGGCAGAAGCTGGTGGTGCAGATGGTCGAGACCTTCCGCGAGCACATGGCGCCGGCGTTCGTGGAAAAGCTCGACGCCTGGCAGCTGGCCGAGCAGGCGAACATGGCGATCCCGCCGGTGATGATCTATGGCGACGACGTCACCCACATCCTGACCGAAGAGGGCATCGCCAACCTGCTGTTGTGCCGCACCGAGGAAGAACGCGAGCAGGCGATCCGCGGCGTGGCCGGCTATACGCCGGTCGGCATGGGGCGCGACAAGCGCATGGTCGAGAACCTGCGCGACCGCGGCATCGTCCAGCGCCCCGAAGACCTCGGCATCGACAAACGAATGGCGACCCGCGACCTGCTGGCCGCCAAGAACATGAAGGGCCTGGTGCGCGCATCCGGCGGCTTGTACGACCCGCCGAAGCGCTTCAGGAACTGGTGAGGAAACAACCATGGAAACGTTGAAATACCGTTTCGAGCAGGGCAGGCGTTCCCTGGCCGGCATGCCGCAGCTGGTGGGCGTGGTCGGCTCGGGCAATCTCGAGGTGCTGATCGAGCCGTCGCCCTTGCAGGGCGCGTGCGAGATCGAGGTGCGCACCGCGGCCGTCGGCTTCGGCGCCACCTGGCAGGCCGTGATGGCCGATTTTCACGATCGCTGGAGTCTCGCCGACGCGCGCATCAGCATCAACGACATGGGGGCCACGCCGGCCGTGGTCAGCCTGCGGCTCGACCAGGCGGTGGAGTCCCTGACTGGAGGCGCAGTATGAGCAGCTACCAGGAACTGACGGCGCGCCAGCGCATTCCGGCGATCTTCGACCCCGGCAGCTTCGAGGAATTCCTGCCGCCGGGCGAACGGGTGGCGAGTCCGCACCTGGCCCAGCTCGATGCGCCGGTGTCGTTCGACGACGGCGTCGTCGTCGGCCGCGGCAAGCTCGATGGCAAGCTGGTGTTCGGGGCCGCGCAAGAGGGCGGCTTCATGGGCGGCGCGGTGGGCGAGGTCCACGGCGCCAAGCTGGTGGGCATGCTGCGCCGCGCGATCGACGAGCATGCGCACGCGGTGCTGCTGCTGCTGGAATCGGGCGGGGTGCGCCTGCACGAGGCCAATGCCGGCCTGATCGCGGTGTCGGAAGTGATGCGCGCCATGCTGGATGTGCGCGCGGCCGGCATCCCGGTGGTGGCGGTGGTGGGCGGCGCCAACGGCTGCTTCGGCGGCATGGGCATCGCGGCGCGCTGCGCCAACACCGTCATCATGTCCGAGGAAGGGCGGCTGGCGATGTCCGGCCCCGAGGTGATCGAGACCGCCAACGGGGTCGAGGAATTCGATTCGCGCGACCGCGCGCTGGTCTGGCGCACCACGGGCGGCAAGCACCGCTACCTGCTGGGCGATTGCCAGGTGCTGGTGGCGGGCGAGTCGCAAGCCTTCCGCGCGGCCGCCATCGCGGCGATCGCCGAGCTGCGTGGCGGCGAAGTGCGCCTGACCCTCGAAGGCCTGCTGGCCGAGCAGGCCATGCTGGCGCGGCGCCTGCGCGACGCCGACGGGCTGAAAGAACCGATGGAAGTATGGCGGCAGCTCGGCGTGCCGGAACCCGCCAGGGTGCCGATGCTGGAAGCCGATGCCTTCCTCGACATGGCGGCGCAATACCGCGCCACAAGCGGAGATTGACGATGGATTGGCAACTACTTACAACCCAGCTTTTCCCGGGCGGTCATGAGATCGTCGAACGCGACAACTTTTTATCGGGCACGGCGCAGGTCGACGGCCAGCCGGTCGCCGTGATCGGCACCACCGGCCACACGCCGATCGGCATCGAGATCGCGCTGGCCCAGGCGCAGGCGATCCTCCAGACCGTGCGGGAGCATCCGGGACGGCCGATCCTGATCCTGGTCGATACGCAGGGGCAGCGCCTGCGCCATCGCGACGAGATGTTGGGCATTAACAGCTTCATGGCCCACCTGGGCAAGTGCGTCGACCTGGCGCGCCGCCAGGGGCATACGGTGATCGGCCTGGTGTACGACCAGGCGCTGTCGGGCGGTTTCATCACCAGCGGCCTGATCGCGAGCGCCTGCTATGCGCTGCCGCAGTCGACCATCCGCGTGATGGGTCTCCCGGCGATGGCGCGCATCACCAAGGTGCCCGAAGAACGCCTGACCGAGCTGGCTCGGGACAATCCGGTGTTCGCGCCGGGCCCCGAAAACTACCTGCGCATGGGCGGCCTGCACGGCATTTGGGAAGACGATCTTGCCGCGCAGCTGGTGCGCGCGCTGCGCGACGCCACGGATGAAGACCGGCGCATGGCGCTGGGACGCGAGCGCGGCGGGCGCCTGATGGCGCAGCCGGTGGCCGAGGCGGTCAGGAGTGGCGGCCATGTTCGCGCGGCATGACCTGGTGTGGCTGACGCCCCGCGGCTGGCAGCGCGTGCGCGCCGGCGCGCCCGAAGCGGCGCTGGCCGCGCTCGACCGCTGGCGCGACGGCGGCTGGCCGGCCGTGGTGCGGCGCGCCGAGGCCGAGATGGCGGCGAACGAGGTGGCGATCGGCTTTCCGCTGCCGCCGCGCCTTGAAGAGGGCGGCAAGCTGAAGTTCGGCTGCCGGGTCGAGCTGTCCGATATTGGCCGGCGCACGCGCGCCTTGCCGCTGGTCGCGGCCCTGGACGCGGTGCCGGAGCAGTGGCGCGACAGCCTGGCCCTGCTCGAAAGCCAGGCCGCGGATGCCGGCGTGGGCCTGGCGGTGTACGGCTCGGTGGCGTTGGCGGCGCTGACCGGCCAGTACTACCTGACGCCGCATTCCGACATCGACGTGCTGCTGCAGCCCACCAGCCGGCGCCAGCTGATGAAGGGGCTGGACCTGCTGGCCTGGCATGCGGGCATCCTGCCGCTCGACGGCGAAGTGGTGTTTCCCGACGGCCGCGCGGTGGCCTGGAAGGAGCTGCGCGCGGCGTTTGCCGGCGCCCCGGGCACGCGCGTGCTGACCAAGGGACTGCACCGGATAGCGCTGGTGCTGCCCGAAGAACTGATCGCGACGCTGGAGGAAGAGACGTGCCTGAATTGATCGCCCTGCACCCGACGCCGACGCCGACGCCGCGCCTGCCGGCTGCCGCCGGCGCGCGCGCCTTTGCCCAACGCATCGCTCGCCTGGCCGTGCGCAGCCTGTACGCCGAACTGGTCCTGTATCCGAAACCGGGCCTGGTCTCTCTCGTCGACAACGGCAGCCACGCCGACATGACGGCCGCGACCTTCATGCGCAGCATGTTCGCGCTGCGCCGCTATTTTTTGGACATCACCCAGGCCGGCGTGGATGACGCGCCGTTCCACGCGCTCAAGCGGCTCGGCATCGATGCCGAAGCGCGCATGTTGCGCGCCACCGCCGGCATCAACACCCACCGCGGCGCCATCTTCTGCCTCGGCATGCTGTGCGCCGCGATCGGGCGCTGCCGCGCGCGCGGCGTCCCGCTGACCGCGGCCGCGGTGCAGGCCATGCTGCTGCAATGCTGGGGCCATGCGCTCGGCGCCCACAGCATCGACGCCGGCGCCGCCTCGAACGGCGCCCAGGCGCGGCTGGCCTACGCCGCCAGCGGCGCGCGCGAGGAGGGCGCGCGCGGCTTTCCCTCGGTGTTCGCGGTCGGCCTGCCGGCGCTGCGCCGCACGCTGGCCGAGGGCCGCGGCATGCGCGAGGCGCGCATCGATGCGCTGTTCGCCCTGATGGCCCACATCAGCGACACCAATGTCTATCACCGCGGCGGAATCGAAGGCGCCCTGAGCGTGCGGCGCCGCGCGCGCGCCTTTGTCGCATGCGGCGGCACGGCGAGCCCCGACTGGGAAGCGCGGGCGCTGGCCTGTCACCGCGCCTTCGTCGCCAGCCGCCTGTCGCCGGGCGGCGCGGCCGACCTGCTGGGCGCCGCCTGCCTGCTGCAGGCCGTGACGGTGAACTAGCATGGCGGGACGGCTCGCCATCCTGTGCCCGGGGCAGGGCGCCCAGCATGCCGGCATGTTCGAGCTGGCGCGCCTGGACCCTGGCGCCAGCCGCCTGCTGGACGCATGGTTCGGCGACCCGCGGCTGGCGCCGCTGCTGCGCGCTTCGGTGGAGAGCGAAGAACGGTTTACCAACCGCGTCGCGCAGCCGTCCATCGTCGCGGCGAGCCTGGCGATGTGGACCGCCTTGCGCGCCCGGCTGCCGGAACCGGCGCTGGTGGCCGGCTACAGCATCGGCGAATTGTCGGCCTATGGCGTCGCCGGCGCGCTCGATCCGATTGAGGCGGTGAAGCTGGCGATCGAACGCGCGCGCGTGATGGACGCCTGCCTGGAAGGCGGGGCGGCGCAGGCGATGGTTGCGCTGTCCGGCATGCCGGATGGGAGCGTCGAGGATCTGCTGGCCCGTTTCGGCTTTTATCCCGCGATCGTGACCGGTGACGATGCGCTGGTGGCCGGCGGCCCCGCCGCCCAGGGCGAGGCGCTGGCGGCAGCGGCGCTGGCGGCCGGCGGGCGCGCCACCGTGCTGCCGGTGGCCGTGGCTTCGCACACGCCGCTGTTGCAGGACGCCGTCGCGCCGTTCGCGGCGCTGCTGGAAAGCCAGCGCTGGGCGGCGCCGGCCTTCCCGGTCCTGTCCGGCATCTCGGCCGAGCCGGTCACCGATGCGCAGAAGGCCAAGCGCGAGCTGCCGCGCCAGATCGCCGAGCCGATCCGCTGGAAGGATTGCATGGATGCCTGCCAGGAGGCGGGAGTGACAGTCGCGCTCGAACTGGGGCCGGGCGCCGCGCTGGCGCGCATGTTGCAAGCGCGCCACCCGCACATCGCCTGCCGCTCGGTGGCCGAATTCCGTTCCCTCGATGGGATCCATAGCTGGCTACAGAGGCAGCTCGATTAACATTCACGAAGCTGATGTCTGATATTGCTACTCGGAATTGGAAGTTCGTCCGGGTCGCCTATATAACCCTTGCATAGCAATCGTTATCGTAGGCGCCGCCGTTGTTGGCGGTGCAATCAAGGAGTCGCACGTGAAGAAGATCGTCCATGCCCTCGTCGCTGCCGCCGGCAGCCGCGCCAGGAGCATCATTCGCAAGCAGGCTGAGGCCGGCAAGCCGTTCCAGGAGAATTTCCGCAGCAATGCGGGAGGCTGGAATTAGACACGACTGCCGCCAGGTCGTCGGTGGCATGAAATGAAAAGCTGGATCCGTATCGCGGACCAGCTTTTTTTTCATCGGTATCGTTTATCGCAACCCGGACGTATTTGTATAGACGAATGTGCATCGTATTGGGATACTTTCGCCGTTTGATGACACAGGTGGTGCACTGCCATAGTGCGTTTTCCGCAAGAAAGCTCTGAAATGGTTTGGCATGAATGTTGCTGTTTAGCAGGTTCTTGCTAAACAGTTCTACATTGGAGCCACCATGAAGTTTCGCACCACCTTCCTTCTGACCGCACTCGCCATCGCAGGCATGGCCCCGCTTGCCGCATCTGCACAAGCGGCCGATGCGGGCTTCCCCTTGCAACCGCTGGCCGACAAGCCCGGCCGCATCGTCTTGCCCGGCACGCAGCATGAGGTCTATTACGTGCCGTCGACCGTGGAAACGATCCAGTGGGGCTATCTGCCGAATGCGGCGACCAAGCCGGTGCTGTCGATTCCATCGGGCGCCACGATCGTGTTCGATACGCTGTCGCACGAGGGCCTGGTGGAAGACCAGGGCCGCGATCCGGTCAAGTATTTCGGCAGCAAGGGCATTCCGGCGAATATGGTGCTCAAGGACGCGGTCGCCATCACCGGCTCGAACATGGCCCATGATTTCTACAAGGACGGCCCGCACATCGTGACCGGACCGGTCGAGATCCAGGGCGCCGAACCGGGCGACGTGCTGAAGGTGGAACTGCTGTCGGCGGTGCCGCGCGTGCCGTATGGCGTCGTGTCGAACCGCCACGGCAAGGGCGCGCTGCCGGGCGAGTTCCCCGAGACGCCGAAGCCGCTGGCGAACGCCTCGGCGGCCAACCCGTCCGCCTACCACAACGTGTCGGTGTTCACCCCGATCCGCCGCGACAAGGACGGCAAATGGGAGGGCGTGATGAAGACCAAGGACGGCACCGAGGTGACGTTCCCGACCGCGCCGTTCATGGGCACGATGGGCGTGGCCGCGGCGACCACCGACAAGGTGCATTCGGTTCCGCCGGGTCTGCACGGCGGCAATATGGACATCAACGACCTGGGCGTCGGCACCACCGTCTACTTCCCGGTGCTGGTCAAGGGCGCCAACTTCTATACGGGCGACCCGCACATGGTGCAGGGCGACGGCGAAGTCGCGCTGACCGCGCTCGAGCATTCGCTGCGTCCGACCTTCCGCATCACCCTGCTCAAGAAGGGCGACGCCGACATTCCGTCGAGCTCCGGCAGCCTGACCCGTCCGATGGGCGAGACGCCGGAGCACTGGGTGACCATCGGCCTGAATCCCGACCTCGACGAAGCGATGAAGGACGCGGTGCGCGAATCGATCCGCTTCCTGACCGAGGTGCTGGGCATGGACCGCGCCACCGCCTTCGCCTACCTGAGCGCCGCCTCGGACTTCCAGGTGAGCCAGGTCGTCGACGGCACCAAGGGCGTGCACGGGATGATCCGCAAGTCGGACTTCATCAACGTCACCAACAAGCAGCGCTAAGCCGGGCTTCCCGGTCCGGCGAACGGGCTCAGTCGCGCGCCATGGCGGCGACCAGGTGCGTCTCGACGTCGACGTACAGGTCGGCGCCGACGTCGAACACGACCTTGTTGATCTTGCCGCCCGAGAATGCGAACTTGGGCCGGTAATCGTTCGACACGCCGTCGCCCGAATCGTAGCCGATGCACAGGCCCTCGCCGGTGATGGCGAAGTGGCCCGTCATCGTGCGGATCGGCGCTTCGGCCACGATCCGTTCGTCGACGTACAGGCGCGCCGGGCCATACGATTCCTTGTATTCGCCCATCCTCTCCTTGATGAACTCGACGCCGACCACGTGCTTGCCGGAGCGGGGCGCGTCGCCGACCAGGCGCTGCTCGGGAGGGATGCCGAGGAAGTTGTAGACATAGATGAGCTTACCGTTCTTGACGTACAGCGCATGCCCGCCGAAGCGTGAACCGTGGGCGAACAGGATGCCCTGGCTGTCGGCGGTGAACTCGACATCCGCCAGCACCTTGAACGAGACGCCGTGGGTATTGGCGGCGGAGTGTTCCGGCACGGTGCTGGTGCCCGGGTAATAGGCATACTGCCGGCTGGGCGGCACGGGCGGCTTGAATTCCATCTTGAGGATGCCCATGACGCCCAGGTCGGACAGCGGCAGCACATGGTATTTCTTCGCCTCGCTCATCCAGAGCGCGGCCATCTCCCCGACTTTTTCCGGGTGCTGGTCGGCCAGGTCGTGCGCTTCGGAGCGGTCTTCGTCCGTGTGGAAAAGCTGCCAGCGATCCTGGTCAAACTTGCCGATGTCGGTGAACGGGCCGTGTTCGGTGACCGCCTTCCAGCCCTGGTGCCAGATGCCGCGGGTGCCCAGCATCTCGTAATACTGGGTTTCCTTGTGTGTCGGAGCATCGACGTCATCGAATGAGTAGCGCATCGAGACGCCCGGCAGCGGCGTCTGCGGCACGCCGTCGACCGTGTCAGGCATCGTCACGCCGCAGCATTCGAGGATGGTCGGCACGATGTCGGTGCAGTGATGGTACTGGTGGCGCACCTCGCCGCGCGCGCGGATGCCCTTGGGCCAGCAGATGACGAGCGGATCGGCGACGCCGCCCTGGTAGGAGTAGCGCTTGAACATCCGGAACGGGGTCGAGAATGCCGCCGCCCAGCCGGTCGGATAATGGTTGTAGGTCGCCGGGGTGCCCAGCTGGTCCAGCATCGCCAGGTTCTGGCCGATATCGTCGGGGAAGCCGTTGGCGAACTTGCCTTCGTTGATCGAGCCGTTCGGCGACCCCTCGCCGGAAGCCCCGTTGTCCGCGCAATACATGACCAGGGTATTGTCGAGCTGTCCCGATTCCTCGAGGTAGTCGACGATGCGGCCGATCTGCACGTCGGTGTACTCGGACATGGCGGCGTACACTTCGGCCATGCGGCTGAACAGCGCTTGTTCGTCGGCGCACAGCGTGTCCCACGGACGCACCGCGTCGAGCTGGCTGAACGTGTCTTCACGCATCGGGTTGAGCGGCGTGAGTGCGGTGCCCTGCGGCAGGATGCCCTTGTCGATCATGCGCGCGAGGGCCCACTCGCGATAGGCTTCGTAGCCGTCGTCGAACCGGCCCTTGTACTTGTCGATGTATTCCCTGGGCGCGTGGTGCGGCGCGTGGTTGGCGCCCGGGCAGAACCACAGGTACCAGGGCTTGTCCGGCTCGGTCTGGCGCGAGTCGCGGATGAATTCGAGCGCCTTGTCGGCCAGGTCCTTCGACAGGTGGTAGCCTTCCTCCGGCGAGTAGGGCGGCTCGACGTAGTGGTTGTCCTCGGCCAGGTCGGGATACCACTGGTTGGTTTCGCCGCCGATGAAGCCGTAGTAGCGGTCATAGCCCATCGCCAGCGGCCAGCGCTTCTTCGACGCGCCCATGGTCCATTCGTCGACCGGCACGTTGTGGTTCTTGCCGACCCAGAAGGTGCTCCAGCCGGCCTCACGCAGCACCGTGGCCATGGTGGCGCACTCCGGCGGCACGTGCGAGTTATAGCCGGGGAAGCCGCTGGCGGCCTCGGAAATCGTGGCGAAGCCGTTCTGGTGGTGGTTGCGGCCGGTCAGGAAGCACGAGCGCGTCGGAGAACACAGCGCCGTCGTATGCCATTGCGAGTAGGTCAATCCGGCGTCGGCAAGGCGCTTGAGCGTCGGCATCTCGATGCGCCCGCCGAAGGGCTCCCATGCCGCCAGACCGGTGTCGTCGTACAGGATGACCAGCACGTTAGGCGCGCCCTGCGGCGCGCGCCGGGCCAGGAACGGTTCCCAGTCCGGCGTGGAGTCGCGCACGTCGAGTTCGATCACACCGTTGAAGTCGGGGTTCATGTGGGCTCCTTTCGCGCTTCGTCCGCTGGCGAGGCATTTCCGCAGAATAGGCGCGCAGGGCGCGCGCCGCCATTGGACCTTCGCCGCACGCGGCCAGCGCGCTCGCCCGTCAGCGCGCCCGGAACGGATTGCGCTCGTTCAGCTCATCCATGTAGTCGTCGATCCCGTCCGCCTCGCGCTCCAGGAAGCGCTCGACCGCATCCGCGAACGACGGATGCGCCAGCCAGTGCGCCGACCAGGTGCGGGTGGGCAGGAAGCCGCGCGCCATCTTGTGCTCGCCCTGGGCGCCGCCCTCGAAGGTGGCGATGCCCTGCTCGATGCAGAATTCCAGCGGTTGATAGTAGGCCGTCTCGAAGTGCAGGCAAGCCACATGCTCGAGCGCGCCCCAGTAGCGTCCATACAGCGTGTCCGCGTCGTGGATCACCAGCGAGGCCGCGATCGCGCGGCCTTCCTTCTGCGCGATCACGAGCAGGATATTGTCGGGCATCGTTTCCCCGATGCGCAGGAAGAAATCCAGGTTGAGGTAGGGCGTTGAGTGGTGTTCGCGGTAGGTGTTGCGGTAACAGCGGTTGAACAGCATCCAATCCTCGCGCGTGGCGTCGACGCCGCGCACCCGGCGCAGCGTCACGCCGGCTTCGGCCACCTTGCGCCGCTCGGCGCGGATGTTCTTGCGCTTTTTCTGCTCGAGCGTGGCGAGAAATTCGTCGAAGCTGCGGTAGCCCCCGTTGAGCCAATGGAACTGCACGCCGCTGCGCAGCAGGAAGCCGGCGTCGGCCAGTTGCCGCGCCTCGTCCTCGGGCGGGAACAGCACATGGGTCGACGAGACCTCGGTCGCCCGCTGGGTGGCGCACAACACGTCGACCAGGGCCGCGCGCGCTTCGGCATCGCGCGCCATCAGGCGTGCGCCCGCCACCGGCGTGAACGGGATCGCGCTCAGGAGCTTGGGGTAATAGTCGAGCCCATGGCGCTGGTATGCGTCGGCCCAGGCCCAGTCGAACACGTATTCGCCATACGAGTGGCCCTTGACGTACAGGGGCAGGGCGGCGGCCAGCGCATCCTGCTCGTCGAACAGCAGCAGGAATTGCGGCTGCCAGCCGGTCTCGGGCGAGGCGCTGCCGGAGGCGTGCAGCGCATGCAGGAAGGCGTAGGAGAGAAACGGCGTCGGCGCCGGCTGGGCCCGGACCAGTGCGTCCCAGGAGGCCTGGCCTACTTCGGACAGATCGGAAACGATATGCGTGCGATAATTCAAAATTGCTTCCATTGACGAGGTGAGTGACGACAGGCATCGATGCGGCCTCGACCTGTCTCACTGCGAAGATCATTTTATGAACAGCCCATTCTTCAATCTCTATTCGCACCATTTCGCCCGCGTCGCGGTGGCCATCCCGCGCGTGCGGATCGCCGACCCGGCGTATAACGTCGAGCAGACCATCCTGCTTGCGCGCCAGGCTGCCGGCCAGGGGGCGGCGCTGGTCGCCTTCCCCGAGCTCGGCCTGTCGGCGTACACCTGCGACGACCTGTTCCACCAGCGGGCGCTGCTCGACGCCTGCCTCGAGGGCCTGGCGGCCATCGTCGAGGAGTCAAGGACGCTGCCGCTGGCCATGGTCATCGGCATGCCGCTGCGGGTCAACCACATGCTGTTCAACTGCGGCGTGGTGGTCGCCAATGGCAAGGTGCAAGGCGTGGTGCCAAAGAGTTTCTTGCCTAATTATGGCGAGTTTTACGAATCCCGGCAGTTCACGCCCGCGGATTGCGCGGCGGTGGACCAGATCGACCTGTTCGGCGAGCGCATTCCCTTCGGCGCCAACCTGCTGTTCGAGGTCGCCAACCTGCCGCTGCTGCGCTTCCACGTCGAGATCTGCGAGGACGTCTGGGTGCCGGTGCCGCCATCTTCGTTCGCGGCGATGGCCGGCGCCACGGTGCTGGTCAACCTGTCGGCCTCGAACGTCGTGGTGGGCAAGAGCGGCTACCGTCACCAGCTGGTCGGCCAGCAGTCGGCGCGCTGCATGGCGGCGTATCTGTACACCTCGGCCGGGCGCGGCGAATCGACCACCGACATGGCCTGGGACGGCCAGTCGCTGATCTACGAAAAGGGCGAGCTGCTGGCCGAGTCCGAGCGCTTCGCCGACGATTCGCACATCATCTACGCCGACGTGGACCTGGACCGCCTGTCGACCGAGCGCATGAAGGCGACCACCTTCGCCCAGTCGGTGCGGCGCCATGCCGCCGAGGTCGCGAACTTCCGCGTCATTGGCTTCGAGCTCGACCTTCCGTTGGCGCGCACCCTGCCGTTGGCGCGCACGATCGAGCGCTTCCCCTACGTGCCGGCCGACCGCGCGCGGCGCGACGAGCGCTGCACGGAGGTCTACAACATCCAGGTGCAGGCCCTGATCCAGCGCCTGTCGTCGAGCGGCATCCAGAAGGTGGTGATCGGCGTCTCGGGCGGGCTGGACTCGACCCATGCGCTGCTGGTGTGCGCCAACGCCATGGACCGCCTCGGCCTGCCGCGCACCAACATCCTGGCCTATACGATGCCGGGCTTCGCGACCAGCGGCCGCACGCTCAAGCAGGCGCGCGACCTGATGGCGGCGGTCGGCTGCAGCGCGCAAGAGATCGACATCCGCCCGAGCTGCATCCAGATGCTGAAGGACCTCGGCCACCCTTATGTGGAGGGCAAGGCGGAGTACGACATCACGTTCGAGAACGTGCAGGCGGGCGAGCGCACCAACCACCTGTTCCGCCTGGCGAACTTCCACAATGGGATCGTGATCGGCACCGGCGACCTGTCCGAGCTGGCGCTGGGCTGGTGCACCTATGGCGTGGGCGACCATATGTCGCACTACAACGTCAACGCCAGCGTGCCCAAGACCCTGATCTCTTACCTGGTGCGCTGGGTGGCCGACACCGGCAGTGTGGTCGGCGACCGCGCGCAGGTGCTGCTCGACATCCTCGACACCGAGATCAGCCCCGAGCTGGTGCCCGGAGGAGAAAATGACGACAAGCCTGCGCAAAGCACGCAGGACCGGATCGGCCCCTACGAGCTGCAGGACTTCAACCTGTTCTACACACTGCGCTACGGCTACAAGCCGAGCAAGACGGCCTTCCTCGCGTATTCGGCCTGGCAGGACAGGGAGCTTGGGCGCTGGCCCGAGGAACTGGGCACGCGCAACCAGTATGACCTGGGCGCCATCAAGCGGAACCTGGGGATCTTCCTGTTCCGCTTCTTCAAGACCAGCCAGTTCAAGCGTTCCTGCGTGCCGAACGGACCGAAGGTCGGCAACGGCGGCTCGCTGTCGCCGCGCGGCGACTGGCGCGCGCCGTCCGATTCCGAGGCCACCGTGTGGCTGGACGACCTGGCGAACATCCCCGATTAACCCTGGTATTTGAAAGGACCAACACCATGAAACAGATTACCTGCGTGATCAAGCCGTTCAAGCTCGACGAAGTGCGCGAAGCGCTGGCCGAGGTGAACGTGACCGGCCTGACCGTCACCGAAGTGAAGGGTTTCGGCCGCCAGAAGGGCCATACCGAGCTGTATCGCGGCGCCGAATACGTGGTCGACTTCCTGCCGAAGGTGAAGATCGAGGTGGTGGTGGACGATCCGATGGCAGAGCAGGTGGTCGACGCCATCATCAAGGCCGCGCGCACCGGCAAGATCGGCGACGGCAAAATTTTCGTGCAGAACGTGGAGCAGGTGATTCGTATTCGTACCGGCGAGACGGGCGCGGACGCGGTGTAAGCTGGCTGGTCGGCCGCGGACGGACAAGCGGTGCAGGGTGTCGCTTGTCTATCTGGTGCCGGTCGAGGGTTGGCGGGGGAGGGTAGTTGGTCCCGGCCACTTTTTACGAATGGCGTCGAAGAAGACACCGTTCCAGGCCAGGACGATCCTGTTCTTGTTCCTGATGTAGGCGTAGGCGCAACTCAGCTCCACGACGGTAACGGGATTGGGCAAGCGCAGTCTATCGTTGTTTGTACGCGCATTTTCCCGGAGCTCGATATTCGTTTCCACGCTCTCGGCAAGGAAGCTCGATTCGGAGCAAACCCGACTGCCGAGTTCGATCTTTTCCCTACTGATAATCAGGTCCTTGCCGATCAAGGACCTTGCCTGATCTTCGCCGACGGAGATAGTCGCATAATCCAGCACGGATTTTATTTCCCACTCTCCGATGATGCTGGTGTCTCTTCCTGGTTCGCGAATGTCGCTTGCCACAGCCGGAATCGTGGACAGCAGATTGATGAAGACGAGCAAGATCCGATGGAGGTGCCGTAGGGTGAAAGAGCGACTCATGATCGGTGTCGAGCCCTTGTTTGCTCGTCGCACGAGTTTCTTCCGTGCGGAACGGGGCGCGCGCTCCTCCTCATTGGCAGAGCGCGAATATAGCACTGTGGTATTGGTAGTGATTGAGCTGAATTAACTCACGTAACTACCCGGGCGGCAGTGTCGTCAACGTCCCATCCGCATATCGAACTTCCACGTCAGCAGCCTGAGCCCACTGATGAACAGGCAGCTCGACCACAGCGCGAAGTCGTGCGACACGCCGTATTTACCCATCAACAGGAACAGCCAGTTGCCGAGGAAGGCGCAGATCGCATACGGTTTGCCGTCGCGGAACACCATCGGCACTTCGTTGCAGACGATGTCGCGCAGCACGCCGCCGAAGATCCCGGTGATCACGCCCATCATCGAGGCGATGAAGATCGGCATCTCGGCCGCCAGCGCCGCCGAGGTCCCGGCGATCGAGAAGAGTCCCAGTCCCACCGCGTCGGCCACCACGATCAGGCGTTCCGACACGATCTGGCGCAGCGTGCGGATCAGCGGCGAGGCCACCAGCGCCAGCACGAAGATCGCGATCGCATACTCCTGGTGGGTGACCCAGAACAGGGGACGCTTGTCGAGCAGGATGTCGCGCAGTGTGCCGCCGCCGAAAGCCGTGATGAAGGCGACCGTGAACACCCCGACCAGGTCCATGCGCTTGCGTCGCGCCTCGATGAAGCCGGAAAACGCGCCGACCAGGATCGCCATGATTTCGATGAACTTGATGAGGGTCATGCAGCAGCAGGAAGCGGGAAGTGTTGTTAGACTACCATGCGCCCGCAGAGTTACGTAAGGTAAATCTGCGCCCCTGCCAACGACGACAGAAAGACGCTTCGCGCATGCGCCTCGCCTTGATCCCGATGGCGGCCCTGGCCGCCGCCAACTGCGCCATGCCGCTGCATGCGGCCGGCCTGCCGCAACTGTCCTTCCAGCACCACGACTGGGAACTCGTCTGCGACAATACCCGCACCTGCCGCGCCGCCGGTTACCACGCGGAGGACGGCCGCCACCCTCCACTGTCCGTCCTGCTCGAACGCAGGGCCGGCCCGG
The DNA here is from genome assembly GCF_000315425.1 of Massilia timonae CCUG 45783. Taxonomy (GTDB): domain Bacteria; phylum Pseudomonadota; class Gammaproteobacteria; order Burkholderiales; family Burkholderiaceae_D; genus Telluria; species Telluria timonae. Next base: position 84,270 of record NZ_JH992925.1, read on the forward strand.
GCGAGGCCTTCGTCGGCCGGCTGCGGCTCGGCGAGGCCGATGACGGCGTCGACCTGCCCGCGACGCTGGCGATGCAGGTCGACGGCCGCGGGCTCGGCACGGTCGAGCTCAAAGGCGACGAGTCGATCGGCAGCCTGAGCGCCTCCCAGACCGAGGCGCTGTTGCGCGCGGTGGCCGGCAGCGGCAAGGTGGCCTGGCGCGCGGGCGGGCGCACCTGGAGCTTGTCGGGCAAAGGGGCGTCGGCGGTCCTGCTCAAGATGGACGAATTCCAGGGCCGCCTGGGCACGCCGGGCGCCGCCATGCGCAAGGGCGGCAGGCCGGAGCGCGATGTATTGCCGCCGCTGCCGGCGCCGGTCGTCACGGTAGCTTCGGTCCCGGCTGGCGAACTGGCGCCGCCAGGCAAGGAAGACGAACGGATCCTGCTGGCGACGTTGCGCAAGACCGGCGGCAATGAGGACTGTGGCGACCTCGAGGCAATCGCCACCGGCGTGAGCAAGTTCGCCTACGCGCCGCTAACATCGACGACAATGCTGGTCTCGGCGCGCTGCTGGCGCGGCGCCTACAACGAAGGGCACGGCTACTGGGTCGCCAATCGCAAGCCACCATTCTCCCCGCAACTGGTGACGCAATCGGGCACCGACTACGACAAGGGCGTCATCGGCGCGGCGCACAAGGGGCGCGGCATCGGCGACTGCTGGGGCCACGACGAATGGGTGTGGGACGGGCGGCGCTTCGTGCACACGGCGTCAAGCACGACCGGCATGTGCCGCGGCATCGCCGCTGGTGGCGGCTGGACCTTGCCGACGCTGGTCAAGGAGGTGCGGCGCTGATCAGGCGCCGGCCAGCGGCAGGCGCAGGGTAAACACCACCTGTCTGTCCTCGTGGCGGTAGGCGATCTCGCCGCTGTGCTCGCGCACGATCCGCTGCGCGATGTACAGCCCCAGGCCCATGCCGGTGCGGTTGCGCGGATTGTTCAGCGAGGCGCGCTTGAAGGGATTGAACAGCGTCGCCACCGTCTCGGGCGGGATCGGCGCGCCCGCGTTGCTCACCGCGACCGAGGCCTCGCCGTCGTGCGCTTTCAGGCAGACGGTCACTGGTTTGCCCGGCTCGCCATGGTGGCGCGCATTGCTCAGCAGGTTGGACAGCACCTGCGCCAGGCGGCTGCTGTCGGCGTTCACCGTCGCGGCGTCGTCGCAGACCAGGTCGAGCGGGATCGATGGATAGGCCAGGCGCGCCTCGTCCATCAGGTCGACCAGCAAGGCCTTGAGGTCGACCGGTTCGAGCGTCACGCCCAGGCCCATGCCGCGGTCGATGCGGCTCATGTCCAGCACCTGGCTGATCATGCGCTGCATGCGGTTGGTCGACGACTGGATGCGCTTGGCCAGCGTGGGCTGGTTGCCGCTGCCGGCGGAGCCGGTGCGTTCGAGCACCATGCCGGCCATATTGATCGAATGGAGCGGGTCGCGCAGGTCGTGGCCGAGCATGGCCAGCAGCTGCGCGCGCGTGGCCTCGGTCTGCGAGCGGTGCGCGTTCACCGCGCGCACCAGTTCGGCCAGGGTCAGGCGTGCATTGGCCAGCACGTTCGTTTCCCATGGATGGGCGCAGCCGCGCACGGTCTCGTGCCAGGCGTCGAACGAGCCGCGCGGCGTCAGGCGCTCGCCCAGCGGGCCGAGCGCCACGATCTTGTCGGGGCGGCCGCCCCAGGCCACGGTGTCGATCTGTTCGACGCGCAACATGATGCACCAACCCTGGCCCAGCGGATCGAAGGGCAGGGCCAGCATGCCGGCCCATTTGCCGAGCCGCTCCCGCAGCGCCGGCGCCCAATCGGCCACCATTTCGCGCACCACCAGGTCGTGCTCGTTCTCGGGCAGCGAATCGACGATGGCCCGCGCCAGCTCCTCCGGCAGCTCGCCGTAGGCGGCGATCTTGCCGTGCTGGGTGGCGATCATCGCCTGCGATCCGGATGCCGCCATCAGCGCGCCGGCGTGGCGGCCCAGGGCGTCGAGCGGATCGTCGTCGAGCAGCAGCGATTCGACCAGGGCCGTGCGCACCCGGGCCGACTGCTCGGCCAGCGTCGCGTCCTCGCGCGCTTCGATGCTGTGGATGGTCGAGGCCATCACCTGGGCCAGCACGTCGGCCGCCATGCGCACCGCATAGGGCACCAGCTTGGGCGACATGTGATGACAGGCGATCAGGCCCCACAGGCGGCCGTTGATCACGATCGACACGCTCATCGACGCGCGCACATGCATGTTCTTGAGGTACTCGACGTGCACCGGCGACACGCTACGCAGCACCGCGAAACTCATGTCGAGCGGCGCGGCGCCCGGCGCGCCGTGCAGCGGCACCGCGTTGTAGTCCATGTCGGCGATCACGCGCAGGGTGTTGAGCGTGTACAGGCGGCGCGCCTGGGTAGGAATATCCCCGGCAGGGTATCGTTGGCCGAGATACGGCACCAGGTCGTCGCGCCGGCTCTCGGCCACCACGTCGCCGCTGTCGTCGGCACGGAAACGGTAGGCCATCACGCGGTCGAAACCGGTGAATTCGCGCACCTGCTGGACGGCGGATGCGAGCAGGGCGTCGATGGTCTTCTGGCGGCGCAGGCGGTCGATCAGGCCGTGCGCCTTGATGGCGAAGCGCGACACTTCCTCGCTCGACGTCTCGCGCAGCTCGAATTCGGCGAGGATGCGCCCATGCTGCGCATGCACCACGCAGTCGTATTCGGCGTCGCCGATGGTGAGGCCGGCGGCCAGCGGCGCGGCGTCTTCGTCGTCGCGCGCGGCGATGCAGTCGGCGATCGCTTCCACCGCCGCCTGCGGCAGCGCCAGCGCGGCATACGACGAGCCCAGCTGGGGGACGACACCGAGCAAGGCCGGAACGTTCCCGCTCCAGCCTTCGAGCTGACCATCATCCTGGAAGAACAGCAGCGCGCCGTGCGGCTGGATCGAGCCGGGAATATGGATAGGCTCGTCAGCACAGGATGACAGGTCGACCTGCCGTCCATGTTCCATTGGAACTGCTTGCGTTGCCTTCAATACACATCCCCTTTGTCGATCGGCCGGCGTGTCCGGCGTCGAGGCATTCTACAATTAACGGACGAGTTCCGGACAAATTGCAACTGTGAAACGGCTGATTGTCACACGACGCGGTCGCCAGCGTCCATCTGGCGCAACATCAATCGTGCAGGGCGGGGCGCAGCAGGGCAATCAGGGCGCCATGGCCGCCGTCGGTGCGGCCGGCGGCGCAGAAGGCGATGACTTCGTTTTTTTGCACCAGCCAGCTGTGCACGATGCTGCGCAGCACCGGCTCGCCCTTGGGCGAACCGTAGCCGATGCCGTGGATGATGCGCACGCAGCGCACCCCGCGCCGGTTGGCGCGGTGCAGGAAATCGGTGAGGGCGTCGCGCGCGCCGTCGCGGGTCAGGCCGTGCAGGTCGAGCTCGTCCTGGATCGGCCAGTGGCGCTTGCGCAGCTTTTTCACGACGTCGGGGCCGACGCCGTCGCGCGCATAGCTCATGGACGGGTCTTCGTCGAGCATGCCCTCGACGTCGAACAGGTCCGACAGTTCATCCGACATCGAGGCGCGCAGCACGTCCGCCGTTTCTTCCTCGGGGGAGAGTTGCGCGCGCGCCCGCGCGGCGCTGGGCGCCACGTACACCGGGCGGTGCACGTAGCGGTCGGATTCGGGCAGCTTGTGCACGCCTTCCATCGAGGTGCGGAATTCGACCGCCCGCTCGCGCGCGATGCGCTCGCGCTTCTCGCGTTCGGCCTGCTCGATGGCGCGCACGCGCTCTTCTTCCTTGAGCCGGTCGCGCAAGCCTTTCAGCTCGCCGAAATCCTTCATGCCCGCCATCGCTTCGCTACCTTCTTGTTGCGTTGATTACTTGCAGTCGCTTATTTGGGATCGTCCTCCAGCGCTTCCAGGTAGCGCTGGGCATCGAGCGCGGCCATGCAGCCGGTGCCCGAGCTGGTGATCGCCTGGCGATAGATGTGATCCTGCACGTCGCCGGCGGCGAACACGCCCGGCACGCTGGTCGCCGTCGCCATGCCTTCCAGGCCCGACTTGGTCACCAGGTAGCCGCCGCTGTGCATCTCGAGCTGGCCTTCGAAGATGCCGGTGTTCGGCTTGTGGCCGATCGCCACGAACAGGCCGTGCACGTTCAGTTCCTTGGTGGCGCCGTCGACGGCCGACTTCAGGCGCAGCGAGGTCACGCCGCTCTGGTCGCCCAGGACTTCGTCCAGGGTCTGGTTCAGCTCCAGCACGATCTTGCCTTCGCTGACTTTGTGCATCAGGCGGTCGACCAGGATCGGCTCGGCGCGGAACTTGTCGCGGCGGTGGATCAGGGTGACTTTCGAGGCGATGCCGGCCAGGTACAGGGCTTCCTCGACCGCGGTATTGCCGCCGCCGATGACCGCGACTTCCTGGTTGCGGTAGAAGAAGCCGTCGCAGGTGGCGCAGGCCGACACGCCGCGGCCCATGAAGGCCTGTTCCGACGGCAGGCCCAGGTACTGGGCCGAGGCGCCGGTGGCGATGATCAGGGCGTCGCAGGTGAAGGTATGGCTGTCGCCGACCAGGCGAATCGGCTTTTCGTTCAAATACGTCGTGTGGATATGGTCGAACACGATCTCGGTGTTGAAGCGCTCGGCATGCTGCAGCAGGCGCTGCATCAGTTCCGGACCTTGCACGCCCAGCGGATCGCCCGGCCAGTTCTCGACGTCGGTGGTGGTCATCAGCTGGCCGCCCTGTTCGACGCCGGTCACCAGCATCGGCTTCAGGTTGGCGCGGGCGGCGTACACCGCGGCGCTGTAGCCGGCTGGCCCGGAACCGAGGATGAGGACTTTGGCGTGTTTGGTAGTAGTCATGGCGGCGCTCTTTGCTTCACGTGGTTGTTATATGGACACACGGCAATTGGGGGCGGCCTGACAGGAATCAAGGGCCACCAGGGTCTGCCAGAGGGTGTCCGAAGAGCGCCGATTATAGTCGATCATGCAGATGTGCATGAATCGTAGGGGCAACGCGGCCGTATATCGCTTAGAATGGGCGGATCGTCGATAGTACTTACTTCCGCAGTACCTGTAATGAGCAAGAATAGCCAAGCCAGCACCTCCGGATACACCCGCACCCAGGCCAGCGCCACCGCCCGCCGCCCGCTGCCGGGCCGCCTCGCGCGCCTGCTGTCCGAGGCGCGCTGGATCGCCGGCGCCGTCGCCTTCCTGTATTTCGTCCTGATCCTGCTCAGCTACAGCAAGCTCGATCCCGGCTGGTCGCACGCCAACGTCGTGCCGCGCATCGCCAACCTGGGCGGGCGCGCGGGCGCCTGGCTGTCCGACCTGTTGCTGTTCATATTCGGTTTCTCGGCCTGGTGGTGGGGCGTGATCTTCCTGCGCCAGGTCTGGCGCGGCTGGCGCCGGCTCACCGACAAGCTCGGCACCAAGGTGGAGGAACCGCACCACGGCGAGATGTACGTGCGCTGGATCGGCTTCGCCCTGATGTTCGCCGGCAGCGTCGGCCTGGAATACCTGCGCATGTGGTCGTGGGACGTCGAGCTGCCGCGCGCCCCGGGCGGAGTGCTGGGCCAGCTGATCGGCCACGCCAGCCACGTCGCCTTCGGCTCGACCGGCGCGACCCTGCTCCTGCTGCTGCTGTTCTTCCTGGGTTTTTCGCTGTTCTTCCAGGTGTCGTGGCTGAACGTGGCCGAGCGCATCGGCGCCGTGTTCGATGGCACCATCGACTGGTTCCGCCTGCGCATGGAAGACATCGAGGACCGCCGCCATGGCGAAGCCGCCGCCGTCAAGCGCGACGAAGTGGTGGTCAACGAGCGCGCCAAGTTCACCGAAAAGCATGCGGACAAGCCGATCCCGGTCGTGAAGACCGAGCCGTCGCTGGAGATCGCGCCGCCGGCGCCAAAGCCGGCTGCTGCTCCAGCGCCGCTGGCATCGGCCCAGGCGGTGGCGCCCACCATCAAGATCGAGCCGCAGATGGTCAGCGTGCCGAAATCCGAGCGCGCCGAGAAGGAGCGCCAGTCGCCGCTGTTCCAGGACATCAACGGCGACACCGGCCTGCCGCCGCTGGCCCTGCTGGACGATGCGCCGGCGGCGCAAGAGACGGTGGCGGTCGAGACGCTGGAATTCACCAGCCGCCTGATCGAGAAGAAGCTGTCCGACTTCGGCGTCGAAGCCAAGGTCGTGGCCGCCTATCCGGGTCCGGTCGTCACTCGCTACGAGATCGAGCCGGCCACCGGCGTCAAGGGCAGCCAGATCGTCAACCTGGCGCGCGACCTGGCGCGTTCGCTGTCGCTGACCTCGATCCGCGTGGTCGAGACCATCCCCGGCAAGAACTATATGGCCCTCGAATTGCCGAATCCGAAGCGGCAGATCGTGCGCCTGACCGAGATCCTCGGTTCCAAGGTGTATGGCGATAGCGCCTCGAGCCTGACCGTGGCCCTGGGCAAGGACATCGCCGGCAAGCCGGTGGTGGCCGACCTGGCCAAGATGCCGCACCTGCTGGTGGCGGGCACGACCGGTTCGGGTAAATCGGTTGGCATCAACGCCACCATCCTGTCGCTGCTGTATAAAGCCGATCCGGCCGATGTGCGCCTGATCCTGATCGACCCGAAGATGCTGGAGATGTCGGTCTACGAAGGTATTCCGCACCTGCTGGCGCCGGTGGTGACCGATATGCGCCAGGCCGGCCACGCGCTGAACTGGGCGGTCAACGAAATGGAACGCCGCTACAAGCTCATGAGCAAGCTGGGCGTGCGTAACCTGGCCGGCTACAACGGCAAGATCCTCGACGCCGCCAAGCGCGAGGAACACATCCCGAACCCGTTCTCGATCACGCCGGACGCGCCCGAGCCGCTGGAAAAACTGCCGACCATCGTCATCATCATCGACGAACTGGCCGACCTGATGATGGTCGTCGGCAAGAAGGTGGAAGAGCTGATCGCGCGTATTGCCCAGAAGGCGCGCGCTGCCGGCATCCACCTGATTCTCGCGACCCAGCGCCCGTCGGTCGACGTGATCACCGGCCTGATCAAGGCCAACATTCCGACCCGCATCGCGTTCCAGGTCTCGTCCAAGATCGACTCGCGCACGATTCTCGACCAGATGGGCGCCGAGACCTTGCTGGGCATGGGCGACATGCTCTATATGCCGCCCGGCACCGGCCTGCCGATCCGCGTGCACGGCGCCTTCGTGTCGGACGACGAAGTGCATCGAGTTGTAAAACATCTGCAGGAGCAGGGCGAACCCAATTATATTGAAGGCATCCTCGAAGGCGGCACCCTGGAAGAAGGGGGCGCCGACGGCGCGGTGGCGGGCGAGGGCGGCGGCGAATCCGACGCCATGTACGACCAGGCGGTGCAGGTCGTGCTCAAGAACCGCAAGGCCTCGATCTCGCTGGTGCAGCGTCACCTGCGCATCGGCTACAACCGGGCCGCCCGTCTGATCGAGCAAATGGAGCAGAACGGCATGGTGTCGCCGATGCAGTCGAACGGCAACCGCGACATCCTGGTGCCGACTGCAAGCGCCGAATAACAATAAAGGAACGCTGAATGCAATCAATGACCAAATTCACTTTTGCCGCGCTGGTGGCTGCGAGCGCCTTCGCTTTGCCGGGCCTGGCGAGCGCCGCCGCCCTCGACCAGTTCAAATCCTTCGTCGCCTCGACCCAGTCGGCCAAGGGCGAATTCACCCAGCAGCAGCTGGGCAAATCGAAGAGCGGCAAGGCCACGCCGGCCTCGAGCGGCAGCTTCGTGTTCGCCCGCCCCGGCAAGTTCATCTGGACCTACCAGAAGCCCTACGAGCAGGTGCTGCAGGCCGACGGCGAAACCCTGTACATCTACGACAAGGACCTGAACCAGGTCACCACCCGCAAGCTCGGCAATGCGCTGGGCAGCTCGCCGGCCGCGATCCTGTTCGGCAGCAACAAGCTGGAAGAGAACTTCACGCTGAGCGAAGCCGGCGCGCGCGACGGCATGGAGTGGCTGAACGCGGTGCCGAAGGCCAAGGACACTTCGTTCGAGCAGATCAGCATCGGCCTCAAGGGCGGCGTGCCGATGGCGATGGAATTGAAGGATACCTTCGGCCAGACTTCGCGCCTGACCTTCACCAATTTCCAGCGCAACCCGCAACTGGGTGCGCAGCAGTTCAAGTTCACGGCGCCGCAGGGCGCCGACGTCGTGAACCAGTAAGCCATCAACGGGGCGTGCGCGCCGCGCGGCCCCGTCGTGCATCGGATACACTACGCCCCATGCACAACCATTCGCCTATCCGCATCCATGGCCACGGATGACCTGTTCAAGACCGAGCCGGCCGCGCCGCTGGCCGAAGCCCTGCGTCCGCGCACCATCGACGAGGTGGTTGGCCAGAGCCACCTGCTGGGCCCGGGCAAGCCGCTGAACCTGGTCTTCAAGTCCGGCAAGCCGCATTCGATGATCCTGTGGGGCCCGCCGGGCGTGGGCAAGACCACGCTGGCGCGCCTGACCGCCTACGCCTTCGACTGCGAATTCATCGCGCTGTCGGCGGTCCTGTCGGGCGTCAAGGACATCCGCGCGGCGATCGAGCAGGCCGAGCAGTACCTGGCCCGCGGCAAGCACACGATCCTGTTCATCGACGAGATCCACCGCTTCAATAAATCGCAGCAGGACGCCTTGCTGCCGTTCGTGGAAAGCGGCCTGGTGACACTGATCGGTGCCACCACCGAGAACCCGTCGTTCGAAGTCAATTCGGCGCTGCTGTCGCGCTCGCAGGTCTACGTGCTCAAGGCATTGACCGACGCCGAGATGCGCCAGCTGCTGGCGCGCGCCCGCGAACAGGCCCTGCAGCACCTGGAATTCGACGAACTGGCGATCGACACCCTGGTCGGCTATGCCGACGGCGATGCGCGCCGCTTCCTGAACCTGCTCGAGCAGACCAGCACCTCGGCCAATACCGCCGGCACCAACCGCATCACCGCCGAGTTCGTCGAGAACGCGCTGACGCTCAATGCGCGCCGCTTCGACAAGGGCGGTGACAATTTCTACGACCAGATCTCGGCCCTGCACAAATCGGTGCGCGGCTCGCACCCCGATGCCGCCCTGTACTGGCTGTGCCGGATGCTCGACGGCGGCGCCGACGCCAAGTACCTGTCGCGCCGCATCGTGCGCATGGCCTGGGAAGACATCGGCATCGCCGATCCGCGCGCGATCCAGTTGGCCAACGACGCCGCCGCGACCTACGAGCGGCTCGGTTCGCCCGAAGGCGAGCTGGCGCTGGGCCAGGCCGTGGTCTACCTGGCGGTCGCATCCAAGAGCAATGCCGGCTACAACGCCTTCAATGCGGCGATGGCCTTCGTGCGCAAGGACAAGTCGCGCGAGGTGCCGGTCCACTTGCGCAATGCGCCGACCAAGCTCATGAAAGAGCTGGGCTACGGTCACGAGTACCGCTATGCGCATGACGAGCCGAACGCGTATGCGGCCGGCGAAACCTATCTGCCGGATGGAATGCCCGAGCCGGGCTGGTACCAGCCGGTGCCGCGCGGGATCGAATCCAAGATCGCCGAGAAGCTGGCCTGGCTGCGCAGCCTGGATGACGAGGCGCGCGCCAACGGCGACGGTTCGTAGGCATGCGCGTGGCGCCGGTGAGCCCGGCGCCAGTCCTTCCTCCTTCCTTTCTTCCTTCAACGGCGCGCAATGTGCCGGCATTGGGCGCCTGGTCGCGCATTGATGCATTCTGCGCCGCGTTTCATGCGCTTCGTCGCAAGTCGATGGCGATTCACGGGGCTGGTGGCTAAAGTACCACCATCGCAAAGCAATTCGCGAATCACCCAACCCCTGAAGGAGCCATCATGAACATCCGTAAAAACTTCGAAGCCCTGTTCCTCGCCGTCGCCGCCCTGGGCCTGGTCGCCAGTTTCGCTACCGCCAACGAGCGCCCGGTCGAGATCGCCGCATCGACCGCCCCGGCGATCGACATGGCCAGCATCCAGACCGTGATCGTCAGCGCGCCGCGCCTGGCGGCCCGCTAAAACCGGGGCAAGCCGGTTTTAGGGGCAGCTTGACGAGGCCCCGGCAGCATGGTTGCCGAATCTCGCAAATAATGTCGGTCGGCTTGGTACAATTGTGTTTTCGATACACAGCCCAGTCCAACCAGACATGATTGACATCCAACTTCTCCGCAAAGACATCGACAACGTCGCCGCCCGCCTGGCGACCCGCAAGTACCAGCTCGATGTGGCCAGTTTCAATGCGCTGGAGGCCGAACGCAAGGCGATCCAGACGCGCACCGAAGAACTGCAGGGCAAACGCAATTCGCTGTCGAAGCAGATCGGCATGCTGAAGGGCAAAGGCGAAGACACGACGGCCGTGATGGCCGAGGTTGCCGGACTGGGCGACGAGCTCAAGGCCAACGAAGTGGCGCTGGGCGAGGTCCAGGCCAAGCTGGCGAGCTTCATCGCTGCACTGCCCAACCTGCCGCACGAGAGCACGCCGGAAGGCAAGGACGAAAGCGCCAACCTGGAAGTGCGCAAGGTCGGTACGCCAACCGCCTTCGATTTCGAGGTGCGCGACCACGTCGACATCGGCGAGCGCCTGGGCCTGGACTTCGAGACCGCGACCAAGGTCACAGGCTCGCGCTTCTCGATGATGAAGGGCGGCATGGCGCGCCTGCACCGCGCGCTGGCGCAGTTCATGCTCGACACCCACACCGGCCAGCACGGCTATACCGAGTGCTACACCCCGTACATGGTCAACGCCGATTCGCTGCGCGGCACCGGCCAGCTGCCGAAGTTCGAGGCCGACCTGTTCTCGGTGAAGAAGGGCGGCGCCGAAGGCGAGGGCGAGAACTTCTACCTGATCCCGACCTCCGAAGTCTCGCTGACCAACGTGGTGCGCGACGAGATCGTGGCGCTGGACGAATTGCCGATCAGGATGACCGCGCATACTCCGTGCTTCCGTTCCGAAGCCGGCAGCTATGGCCGCGACACCCGCGGCATGATCCGCCAGCACCAGTTCGACAAGGTCGAGCTGGTCCAGGTGGTGCATCCGGAGCAGTCCTACGCGGCGCTGGAAGAGATGGTCGGCCAGGCCGAATTCATCCTGACCTCGCTCGGCCTGCCATACCGCGTGATGCAACTGTGCACCGGCGACATGGGCTTTAGCGCCGCCAAGACCTACGACCTCGAGGTGTGGCTGCCGGCGCAGAACACCTACCGCGAGATCTCGTCGCTGTCGAACTGCGAAGCCTTCCAGGCGCGCCGCATGCAGGCTCGGTTCCGCAACGCGGCCGGCAAGCCGGAACTGGTGCATACCCTGAACGGCTCGGGCCTGGCCGTGGGGCGCACCCTGGTGGCGGTGCTGGAGAACTACCAGCAGGCCGACGGCAGCGTCGTCATTCCTGAAGTGCTGCGTCCGTATATGGGCGGGCTGGAGCGCCTGGCGCCGGCTGCCTGAATGCTGGCGGAGGGGAATCGTGCTTGCATGCACATTTTCCCCTTCCATTTTTCTTGAATGCGTCTATAATGGCGGTCTCTTGCAGCCCACTGCAAGGATCGACCAAAGCCGGAGAGGTGGCAGAGTGGTCGAATGTACCTGACTCGAAATCAGGCGTACGGGTGACCGTACCGTGGGTTCGAATCCCACCCTCTCCGCCAAGTATCATGAAAACAGCCACCGCGAGGTGGCTTTTTTCATTCCGCGGCCTCGCAGAGGAGCAGGGCGCCTGCGCGCCCTGCGTGTGGGATTTGAAGGGCATCGCGTACTCGCGATGCCGCGGCCTGCAGGATGTAGGCGAATCCCACCCTCTCCGCCAAGTATCATGTGAAAAGCCACCGCAAGGTGGCTTTTTTCATTCCGGGGCGTCACAGAGGAGTAGCTGCCAGTAACCGACGTCCAGCCGGCGCCCGAACTTCAGGCCTACCTCGGCGAAGTGGGCGACCTTGCAAAAGCCCAGGCGCTCGTGCAGCGCCACGCTGCGCTCGTTGGGCTGGGCGATGCCCGCGATGACCGTATGCAGTCCGCGGGTGCGCAGCTCGGCGAGCAGCCGTTCGTAGAGGCGCCGGCCGTGCCCGCGGCCCGCCAGCGCGGGATCCAGATAGACGCTGCTTTCCACCGCATGGCGATAGGCCGGCCTGGCGCGCCATTTGGTGGCGTATGCATAGCCGGCCACCACGCCGTCGACCTCCAGCACCAGCCACGGCAGGCCGCCCTTGGTGACGTCCGCGACGCGTTCGGCCATGTCGGAATCAAGCACCGGCGCCTCCTCGAACGAGATCGTGGTGGTGGCGACGTAGTGGTTGTAGATGGCGCAGATGCGCGCGGCGTCCAGGCTGGAAGCAGTGCGGATGTCGGTCATGGCTTCATGGTAGCAGCGTGGCGCGCCGGCTCACAAGCGCGCGATCTGGCGGTCGATCGCCTGGTTGGCGCGCTCGCTGCGTTCGCTGTAGCGGTCCGTCAGGTAATCGCTGCTGCCGCGCATCAGTAGCGTGATCTTGTAGAGCTCCTCCATGACGTCGACCACGCGCTCGTAGTAGGCGGACGGGCGCATGCGGTCGTCGTCGCCGAATTCCTTGTAGGCCATCGGCACCGACGACTGGTTCGGGATCGTGAACATGCGCATCCAGCGGCCCAGCAGGCGCAGGGTATTGACCACGTTGAACGACTGCGAGCCGCCGCAGACCTGCATCACGGCCAGCGTCTTGCCCTGGCTGGGACGCACCGAGCCCTGTTCGAGCGGGATCCAGTCGATCTGGTTCTTGAATACCGCCGTCACCGCACCGTGGCGTTCGGGGCTGCACCACACCTGGCCCTCGGACCAGATGCATAGTTCACGCAGCTCGGCCACCTTCGGGTGGGTATCGGGCGCGCCGCCCACCATCGGCAACCCGGCCGGATCGAAGATCTTCACTTCGGCGCCGAAGTGGCGCAGGATGCGCGCCGCTTCTTCCGTCAGCAGGCGGCTGAACGAGCGCTCGCGCAGCGAGCCGTACAGCATCAGGATGCGCGGCGGATGGTCGACGCCGTCCGCGGGAGCGAGCCGCTTGGCGGCCGGCAGGTCGAGGCGCGCCGGATCGATATTGGGAAGGTCGGGTATCTTGTCCATGTTCGCTTTCAGTGTTCAGCCCAGGCGCAGCGCGAGCGCGCACAGCGTGAGCAGGAGGATCGGCAAGGTCAGCACCACGCCGACGCGCAGGTAATAGCCCCACGAGATGCGGATGCCCTTGCTCGACAGGACGTGCAGCCAGAGCAGGGTGGCAAGGCTGCCGATCGGGGTGATCTTGGGACCGAGGTCGCTGCCGATCGCGTTCGCATAGATCATCGCCTCGCGCACGGCGCCTCCCGTGGCGCTGGCGTCGATCGCCAGCGCGCCGACCAGCACCGTCGGCATATTGTTCATGATGGACGAGAGGGCCGCGGCGATGAAGCCGGTGCCCAGCGCCGCGCCCCAGACGCCGTAGGCGGCGCAGCGTTCGAACAGGACGGCCAGGCCGTCGGTCAGGCCGGCGTTGCGCAGGCCGTACACCACCAGGTACATCCCGAGCGAAAACACCACGACCTGCCACGGCGCGCCGCGCAGCACTTCGCGCGTCGGGATGCGGTGGCCGCGCGCGGCGACGGCGAGCAGGATGGCGGCGCCGCCGGCCGCGACGGCGCTGATCGGCACGCCGGCGTCGTCCAGCCAGAAGAAGCCGGCCAGCAGCAGCGCCAGCACCCACCAGCCGGCATGGAAGGTGGCGCGATCGACGATCGCGTCGCCCGGCGCGCGCAGCTGGGCGAGGTCGTAGTCGCGCGGGATGTCCTTGCGGAAGAACAGGTACAGGACCGCCAGTGTCGACGCCACCGAGACCAGGTTGACCGGGACCATGACCGCGGCGAAGCGCGCGAAGCCGATGCCGAAGTAGTCGGCCGAGACGATGTTGACCAGGTTCGACACCACCAGCGGCAGGCTGGCGGTGTCGGCGACGAAGCCGGCCGCCATCACGAAGGCCAGCGTCGCGCGCGGCGGGAAGCGCAGCGCGGCCAGCATGGCGATCACGATCGGCGTCAGGATCAGCGCCGCGCCGTCGTTGGCGAACAGCGCCGCCACCGCGGCGCCGAGCAGCACCAGCAGCACGAACAGGCGCCGGCCGTCGCCCTTGCCCCAGCGCGCCACGTGCAGCGCGGCCCACTCGAACGAACCGGCGCGGTCGAGCAGCAGGCTGATGACAATCACGGCGACGAAGGCGCCGGTGGCGTTCCAGACGATGTTCCACACCACGGGGACGTCGGACAGCCCGATGACGCCGGTGAGCAGGGCGGCGAGGCCGCCGGCGGCCGCGCTCCAGCCGATGCCCAGGCCGCGCGGCTGCCAGATCACCAGCGCCAGCGTGGCGACGAAGATGAGCGAGGCGGTCAGCATGCGCCGACGCGGTCCAGCGCTTCCTCGAGCGCTGCGCGCTCGCCGGCCAGCTCGGCCAGCGGCAAGGCGAACAGCGCCTGGACGCGGGCCAGCACGATCGCGTAGGTCGCTTCGAAGGCGGCCGCGATGTCCGCGGGCGTTCCCTGCACCTCGCTCGGGTCGGCCAGTCCCCAGTGCGTGCGCACGACGTCGCCCAGGTAGGCCGGGCAGGTCTCGCCGGCGGCATTGCCGCATACGGTCACCACCACGTCCGGCGTGAGCGGCAGGTCGTGCCACGACTTGCTGGCATGGCCGTCCACTGCAATGCCGTGGCGGCGCAGCAGCGCGATCGCGTCCGGATTGATCCGGCCGCTCGGATGGCTGCCTGCGCTGATGGCCTTGAAGCCCGGCGGCGCGAGATGGTTGAACACGGCTTCGCTCAGGATCGAACGGCAGGAGTTGCCAGTACAGAGGAACAGGAAGTTCATGGGTAAGAAGGTATCGGGTTAATCTCAACATTTCAATAGATATTGAGACGATGGGCCGACTATAATCGAGGCACTGAAATTCTTCAACTGGAACATCGAGGATGGAAACGAAACAGGTACTGGCGGCGCTCGCCGCCCTGGCCCAGGAGTCGCGGCTGGCGATCTTCCGCCTGCTGATCCAGGCTGGCCCATCGGGACTGCCGGCCGGGAAGATCGGCGAGGAACTGGGCATTGCCTCGTCGGCGCTGTCCTTCCACCTGAAGGAGCTAAGCCATGCCGGCCTGGTGACGGCGCGCCAGGAAGGGAGATTCGTCATCTACACAGCGCAGTTCGACACCATGAGCGAGCTGGTCGGCTTCCTCACCGAGAATTGCTGCGCCGGCGTTCCCTGCGGGATCGATGCGCCGGGCGGGGCGTGCCTGCCCGCGGCAGGCAATCGCTGAATACCTTCGCGGTTCCCGACCGCCATGGTCAACAATTGATGCATTGCAACATTCCTCTGCTAACATGTTAACCAGTAGTTGTTATCTGGTTACATCGTCAGAAGGAATCGTCATGCTGTCGCAATTGCAGGCCATGTTTCGTTACTTTAGCCAGGCCGTGCCGTTCCGCCTGGTTCCCGCCCTCGTCACCACCGCCGTCCTCTTCACGCTACTGGCGCTGCCCCATCCCGAGGGGCTGAACCCCGATTCCTGGGGCCTGGTCGCCATCTTCCTCACCACCATCGTCGCCATCATCCTGAAGGTGATGCCGATCGGCGTCATGGCCCTGATGGCCATCGTCATCGTCTCGCTGTCGCAAGTGACTTCCGGTTCGTCCAAGGGCGCCATGGCCGACGCCCTGGGCAGCTTTTCGAGCCCGCTCATCTGGCTGATCGTGGTCGCCGTGCTGATCTCGCGCGGCCTCAAGAAGACGGGGCTGGGCGCCCGCATCGGCCTGCAGTTCATCGCACTGCTGGGCAAGCGCACGGTCGGCATCGGCTACGGGCTGGCCGTGTGCGAACTGGTGCTGGCGCCGTTTACGCCCAGTAATACCGCGCGCGGCGGCGGCATCGTGCATCCGATCATGAAGTCGATCGCCAGCGCCTTCGATTCCGATCCGGCCAAGGGCACGCACGGCAAGGTCGGCACCTACCTGGCGCTGGTCAACTACCACGCCAATCCGATTACCTCGGCGATGTTCCTGACGGCCACCGCGCCCAATCCGCTGGTGGTCGACTTCGTCGCCCGCGCCAGCGGCCAGGGCTTTCACTTGAGCTGGACCACCTGGGCCCTGTGCATGGTGCTGCCGGGCCTGGTCTGCCTGTTCCTGATGCCGCTCGCCGTCTACCTGCTGGCGCCGCCCGAGCTCAAGCAGACGCCGGATGCGGTGCAGTTCGCGCGCAGCGAGCTGGCGCGCATGGGGCCGTTGTCGGCCAGCGAAAAAGTCATGCTCGGCACCTTTGGGCTGCTGCTGGTGCTGTGGGCGAACGTGCCGGCCATGCTGTTCGGGCCGGCGTTTACGCTCGACCCGACCGTGGTCGCCTTTCTCGGCCTGTTCGCCCTGATCATCACCGGCACCCTCGACTGGGATGATGTGCTGTCCGAGAAAAGCGCCTGGGATACCCTGATCTGGTTCGGCGCGCTGGTGATGCTGGCCGAGCAGCTCAATCAACTGGGCGTTATCGCCTGGGCCTCGGACGGCATGCGCGACGCGATCGTCGCCAGCGGCATGGGGTGGGAGGCGGCGGCGACCGTGCTGGTGCTGGCCTTCGTGTTCTCGCACTACCTGTTCGCCAGCACCACGGCCCACATCAGCGCCATGATGTTCGCTTTTCTTTCGGTCGGGGCCGCGCTGGTGCCGGGGGAATACCTGATCCTGTTCCTGCTCATGATGACCGCCGCCTCGGCCATCATGATGACCCTGACCCACTACGCCACCGGCACCTCGCCGATCATCTTCGGCAGCGGTTACGTGACGATGGGGGTGTGGTGGCGCATCGGCTTCATCATGTGCGTGTTCGAGCTGGCGGTGTTCGCCGTGGTGGGTGGCGCGTGGTGGAAGGTCCTCGGTTACTGGTGAAGAGAACATATCTGGCCTAGATGGCACTGGCACCTTGGGAATTCGGGAGCGCCGGCATCAGCCAGTTATGGAACGATGTCGGAGCGCGAGTGTGGCAGCGAAAGCGCCACATATTGTCATGTGAAAAATCCTGATAACCCTGCTAGGTGCGGTCTTTCTTGCGTTCTATACACTAATCGGATTTCAGGGTAAACATCATGAGCGAGACAGGTGATTCACCGGCTATTCAGTTAGCGAAATTCTCCGAAATCGTTGGGCAGGATGATGCAGATGAACTCTTGCTGCAACTCACCGACGACATGCTTATCGACTTCGCCGCCAAGCTGGATCAGTCCGAAGCTGATTCGATTTGGGCAGCCGCAAACGATTTTGGTATTCAGTTTTATTCCGGGCCAGACTGCCTGATCCATCGGTTGGCCCAACTGACAGCGTCACGGCACCCGGGCGCCTGGAAAAAATTTCATTCGGCGTTAATTCAGCTGTCTTCTGCACGCTACATCGAATGGTGCCTGGCCCGTATCGAATCCATCGATATTAGCCAGACCGGAAATGACGCAGTGATAGAGTTGCTGGACGAGGTGCTTCCATTGCTGGTCGCCACCGCAGTTCACGATGAAGCGTGCAAGTTGGTGAACGCGGTGCTGGACCTCAAATGTATCGACACCAAGTTCAAGTTTCTGAACCTGATCGCAGGAATAACGCTGGCCGATGGCCGTACCAACCCGATCGTCGCTTTTGCACGCGATGGTGATCCCCGGCTCGCGCATGCGATTGCATATTTCTGGGAGGACAGCTTTAACAGGACAGGAACGAAAACCTCTGGTCTGTGGACTGATAATATCGATTGGGGCTATCTGCGTGTGCTCCCGCCAGCCATCAAGCTGGTCGGTTCGCATTGTCCAGGCATGACCATGCTCGGGGCAGGCTATTCAGCAGGTATCCGCGCTTCCACGATTGGAGATGTTCAGGATGTATTGGACCGTTTGCATGGTGGAAGCCGGCATCCCGAATTCGCACCAATGGGGACACTGTGGTATTTCCTGAAACAACTGAGTGTACTGCGCGGGAGCGACAACGATACTGAGCGCAGCGGTGTGCGTGCAGGGCTTTTAGCGCTGGTAAAGCGTGACCCGGAGTTGTGGGTAAAAGCATTACGGTGGATATTGCTGCACGCAGAAGCGATCAAACAGGACGTGACCCTCATTAGCTGCGAACTCGCCCAGACCAACGAAGAAGTCAGGAATGGGTTACGGGTGTTGCAGGCAGATCCTGCCGTGTCAACGCTTGCCATGGGAATCCGTGCACTGGCCGAAGGCATCGTGGATCCGGCGGACAAGCATTCATTGGCATTGGCCGATTCACTGGCGCATTACTTCGACGGGACGCCGAAGTTTCCTTCGCCTTTGGCACTACGGTCTTCGACCTGGGTAGGCTCTGATCGGCTGGAAAAATATTTGCGCGACGGGGTAGCGCGGGCCTGTCACAAGTTTGCTGTCGATGTTCCCAATCAGTGGAAGAGCCAGGAAGAGGCGCTCACCGCTACTCTGATGACTTTGCTTGTCGAACAATTCGGCGAGAGCCGGAAGCTGTCAACCTATGCTCGTTCTGAGGCTTTTGGCATTCCTACCTTGAGATTGTCGCAGCGTGAGATATCCAAATCCGCGGAAGAGCCGACGTATGGTTGTGATCTCGCCTTCGTGGTAAGGGCTAGAGCGCAGGGAATCTACGCGCTTGACTGGGCCGGGCTCGTACAGGTGAAAAAGACATTGGCAGGCAATGAGAACGCCGCGATCGCAGATAGCTGGAAAATCGAAATCGCCCAGTTGAAGACATTGATTGGAAAGTGCGCTAGCGCGGTGTATTTTCTCATCTGCGGACACGGTGAAGTACTTGTCGTGCCGGCACGCCATCTACTGGGTTACGTAGCCGGAAGTTCGAAGAAAGGAGCCAAATCGCGCACGGTGGGGTACAACGAAATTCGGTCGGCAGCCATCCCGCTTGATCAATACCTGGTCGATCTGTTGATAGGGCAGTGGACCGGCAATGCATCCGATGCGATCATGACGTTTATTGACGGCAATTCAGGACTACGACCGAAGCATGTGGTGCAGGTCGAGATCCATTTTTCGCCGCGTCAGTGACGTTCAGGAGCCCTTGTCCTAAACAGGCTTTGGGGCGTCTTGCTTGACCAGCGCCAGCACCTCGCGAAAGCGCGGATGGCGGCAATCGCGCAGCCACTCGAACAGCACCATCTCGTGCGTCACGATCGTCGCGCCGGCCTGCCGCAGGCGGCGCATGGCGGCGGCGTGGTCGGACGGCCGGCGCGAGCCGCTCGCGTTCTCCACCACAACTACTTCGCGGCCGGCGCGCAGCAGGCCGAGCGCCGTCTGCAGCAGGCAGACGTGGGCTTCGCAACCGGCGAGCACCACTTGCCGGCGCCCAGGGCCGTGCGCGTCGAGCGCCGCCAGCAGGCCATCCTCGCAGGCATCGAAATGCGTCTTCGGCACCGTCTGCACGCACCAGCGCGCCAGCGCCTCGGCGTTCGGGCCGAGACGTTCGGGGTTCTGCTCGGTCCCCAGCACCGGCACCTCCAGCAGCGCGGCGGCGCGCGCCAACAGCAGCGCCATGGCGACGACATCGTCCGCGCCGTGGATCGCCGGCATCATCCGCGCCTGGTAGTCGACCAGCACCACACTGCTCGCCCGCGCATCGATTGCATTCATCTCGTCCTCGTCGATTCTCTTAAACCAGATTAAGTTATGTTGCGTTGCAGCATAAAATGATTGCTTTGCAGTCAAGTGATGCTACCATCTACCGGTCGTGCTATGAGGAGGAGGCCATGGAGCCGATGAACACCACGCATCCCTATTATGATCACCTGATCGCCGCCGCGCGCGAGCAGGGGCCGGTCACGGTGGCGGTGGCCCATGCCTGCGACCGCTACGCGATCGAGGCGGCGCTCGACGCTGCCCGCATCGGCCTGATCGCGCCGCTGCTGGTCGGACCCGTGGCGCGCATCCACGGCGCGGCCGACGCGGCCGGCCTCGATATCGGCGCGCTGACCCTGGTCGACACGGAGCACAGCCACGCGTCGGCCGCGCGCGCGGTGGAGCTGGTGCGCGAGGGCAGGGCAGCGGCCCTGATGAAAGGAAGCCTGCACACCGACGAGTTGATGGGCGCCGTGGTGTCCGGCGCCACCGGCCTGCGCACGGCGCGGCGCCTCTCCCACTGCTTCGTGATGGACGTGCCGGGCCGCAGCGAACCCCTGATCATCACCGACGCCGCCATCAACATCATTCCCGACCTGGCGGCCAAGCGCGACATCGTGCAGAACGCCATCGACCTGGCCCGGGTGCTCGGCTTCGAGGGCGTGCGGGTGGCGATCCTGGCGGCGGTGGAAACCGTGAGCGACAAGATGCCGTCGACGATCGACGCCGCGGCCCTGTGCAAGATGGCCGACCGCGGCCAGATCACGGGCGGCATCCTGGACGGCCCGCTGGCGATGGACAATGCGATCGACCTGCAGGCCGCCGCCGTCAAGGGCCTGGTGTCGCCGGTCGCGGGCCGCGCCAACGTGCTGGTGGCGCCGGACCTGGAAGCCGGCAATATGCTGGCCAAGAGCCTGAGCTTCATGGCCGGCGCGGCGGCGGCCGGCATCGTGCTCGGCGCGCGCGTGCCGCTGATCCTGACCAGCCGCGCCGACACGGTCGCGGCGCGCCTGGCCTCGTGCGCGGTGGCGGTGCTGCTGGCGCGCCACCAGTTGGCCAGCGCCCAGCTGGCGGGGCGCTGAGATGCAGCCGCACGCCACGGACTGCGTCGCCGTCATCAACGCCGGCTCGTCCAGCATCAAGTTCTCGGTGCACCGCCTGCCCGACCTGGCGCTGGCCTTCAAGGGCCGGATCGAGAACCTGTACCGCGGCGCGACGCGCTTTATCGCGCAGGACGCCGACGGGGCCACGGTCGGCGAACGGAGCTGGCCCGACGCGCTCGACCACCACGCCGGCATGGCCTTCCTGATCGACTTCGCCGAGCGTGAACTCGCTGGCTACCGGGTGCGCGCGGTGGGCCACCGCATCGTGCACGGCGGCGTCGACTACAGCGGTCCGCAACGCCTGATCGAGCCCGTGCTCGAACGCCTGGAGCGGCTGGTGCCGCTCGCGCCGCTGCACCTGCCGCACAACCTGGCGCCGGTGCGCGCCTTGATGGCGCTGGCGCCCGGGCTGCCGCAGGTCGGCTGCTTCGACACCGCCTTCCATACGGCGCAGCCGGCGCTGGCCCAGGCCTTCGCGCTGCCGCCGGCGATCACCGACCTCGGCATCCGCCGCTACGGTTTCCATGGCCTGTCCTACGAATACATCGCGGCCACCTTGCCGCAGCATGAGCCGGCGCTGGCCGGCGCGCGGGTGGTCGCGGCCCACCTGGGCAACGGCGCCAGCATGTGCGCCATGCGCGGCGGGCGCAGCGTGGCCAGCACCATGGGCTTCACCGCCGTCGACGGCCTGCCGATGGGCACGCGCTGCGGCGCGCTCGATCCGGGCGTGGTGATCTACCTGATCGAGGAACTGGGCATGGAAGTGTCGAGCGTGCAGCGCCTGATGTACCAGGAGTCGGGGCTGCTGGGCGTCTCAGGCCTGTCGTCCGACATGCGCACGCTGGAGGCCAGCAGCGATCCGCGCGCGCAGCTGGCGATCGACTTGCTGGTCTACCGGATCGGCCGCGAGCTCGGTTCGCTGGCGGCCTCGCTGGGCGGCCTGGATGCGCTGGTGTTCTCGGGCGGGATCGGCGAGAACAGCGCGCGCCTGCGCGCCGCCGTCTGCCGCGATGCCGCCTGGCTCGGCGCCGAACTCGATCCAGGGCTGAACGCCGCGCCGCCGCCCGGCGTCGCCCGCATCAGCGCGCCCGCCAGCCGGATGTCGATATGGCTGGTGCCGGCCAACGAAGAACTCATGATCGCGCGCCATACCCGCGATCTGCTGGAGGAAGCATGAACCATCATCCCATCCTGGAAGGCAAGCGCGCGCTGGTGGTCGGCGTCGCCAACGAGCACTCGATCGCCTGGGGCTGCGCCAAGGCCTTTCATGCGCTCGGCGCCGAGCTGGTGCTGACCTACCTGAACGACAAGGCGCGCCCGCACGTCGAACCGCTGGCCGCGCAACTCGGGGCGCGATTGCTGCCGCTCGACGTGCGCGAACCGGGGCAGCTGGAGGCGCTGTTCGCCGAACTGCAGCAATCTGGCCGCCTCGACATCCTGGTGCATTCGATCGCCTTCGCGCCGAAGGCCGACCTGCAGGGCGGCCTGCTCGACTGCTCGCTGGACGGCTTCCTGCAGGCGATGGACGTGTCGTGCCACTCCTTCGTGCGCATGGCGAAGCTGGTCGCGCCGCTCATGACGCAGGGCGGCAGCATGTTCGCGATGAGCTACCACGGCGCCGACAAGGTGGTGCCGAACTATAACGTGATGGGGCCGGTGAAGGCGGCGCTGGAATCGTGCTGCCGCTACCTGGCCTACGAACTCGGTCCGCGCGACATCCGCGTGCACGCCATCTCGCCCGGGCCGCTCAAGACGCGCGCCGCCTCGGGGCTGAAGGATTTCGACCTGCTGCTGAGCGATGCGGTGGCGCGCTCGCCGCTGGGAGAGCTGGTCGACATCGACGACGTCGGCCAGGTGTGCGCCTATCTCGCCTCGGACTTCGCGCGCCGCCTGACGGGCAGCACCGTCTACGTCGACGGTGGCCTGAACATCATCGCCTGAACCCTGGAGCAACCATGAAAGTCATCCTGTCCGGCCTGCACGGCGACGCCTGCGAGAGCGCCATCGTCGAGAGCTTCGCGCCGTTCTTCCACATCCGTCGCGTCGAGATGATCCGCGAAGGCTCGCCCGACAGTCCGTGGGCCGTGCTGCACATCGCCGATTCCTACGAGCGCGCCTGGGAGGCGTGCAATACGCTGCGCGGCGTCTTCCACCGCGGCAAACGCCTGCACATGTACATTCCGCTGCACCAGAGCGACATCTACCACGAGTTCGAGCCGCACCAGCGGGTCGACATCCGCTAGCTTTTCAGCTGCGCGCCCTGCCGCCACGCCGCGTGGAGGATGGATTTGGTGAGGACTCCTTGAACAGCCCGCGTGCTTTGCTATCCTGAAGCACATGGACATCCAACCCGAAACCCCCTGGGACAGCACGCCCGACGTTTCCGCCCGCATCGTCACCGCGATCGGCCGCATCGCGACCGTGCTGCGCGCCGGCATGAAAATTTACCTGGCGCGCATGCCTTGCAACTTTCGCCAGGCGTCCGCTATAATGCGGCCTCGCTTACGCGACCACGCAGCACCGATTCAGGAGAGGTGGCAGAGTGGTCGAATGTACCTGACTCGAAATCAGGCGTACGGGTGACCGTACCGTGGGTTCGAATCCCACCCTCTCCGCCAAGTAGCATGAAAAAAGCCACCGCAAGGTGGCTTTTTTCATTCCGGAACGTCACAGAGGAGTAGGGCGCCTGCGCGCCCTACGGGTGTCCCCAAGGGGGGAGATTCGAAGGGCATCGCGTACTCGCGATGCCGCGGCCTGCAGGATGTAGGCGAATCCCACCCTCTCCGCCAAGTAGCATGAAAACAGCCACCGCAAGGTGGCTTTTCCTTTTCTGGCCCGCGCATGCGTCGCGCATCGATGGTGTCGAACCACGGGAAGTTATAGACAATCTAATCTAGATCATTTAGTCTACGTCGGAAAGATAAGCGAGGTATCTGTAATGAGATGTCGGAGCGCCGTTTTTTCCCTGGGTATTCTGTCGGCGTTTGAAGCACATGCGGGACAAGGCGATTCGCCGACCAGTCAGGTGGCAACGGTTGCGGTTCGTGGCAGTGCCGATTCGGAGCGTCGCAATGAAACGACGACGCGCATCGTCGTGGACCGCGACGACCTGCTCAAATATGGGGATCGCACCGTGCTCGATGTGTTGAGGCGCCAGCCTGGCGTAACGGTCGTGAACAACGAGATACGGATGCGTGGCCTGGGCAGCGGCTATACCCAGGTGCTGATCAACGGCGATCGGCCTCCCGCCGGATTTTCATTGGACAGCCTGGCGCCGGGGTCGATTGCCAGGATCGAGATCATGCGCGCGGCAACGGCGGAATTCAGCACGCAGGCCATCGCGGGGACGATCAACGTGATCCTCAGGAGGGATGCCTCGAAAGCCAGCCGCGAGCTCATCGCCGGTTTCGGCGGCGCGGCCAGTGCCCGGTATCCCGGCTTGACCCTGAATGCGTCCGACAAGCTGGAAGAGTATGCGTACAGTGTCGGGGCCGGCATCAACCACAGCGATGTGGGCCAGGGCATGCATGAACGGGTCCGCGAGCGTCACCACGGCGCGGGCGCCGACCAGGTGCGCGCCACCGCTAGCCGCAACGATAACCGCTTTACCGGCCTGAACGCGAATGCACGCATCCAGTGGGATTCCGAGCGCGGCGACAAGTTGGCATGGCAAACGTTCGTCAACGCTTCGCGCTCCGCCGGCACGAGCCACCAGACGACGGTCGTCGAATCGGGTCCGCTTTATCCCTATCCTTTATTGCTGCTGGACTATGATGGAAAGAATGCCAGTATCCGGTCCGACCTGAACTGGGCCGGGGATCTGGGCGAGCGGGGCAAGCTCGACAGCAAGCTGGGGCTGTATCGCTCCCGTACGGAGCGCGGGATGTTCCGCCTGGGGCTCGCCGACAGCGCGCTGAGCGCGCTGGACCGGCGTTACGATACCGACGTCGCGGACCAGGGCGGCACATGGACGGGAAAGGTGTCGGCGGACTGGGCCGACAAGCACGCGATCGCCTTCGGCTGGGACGCGGGGTACAGCCGGTACCAGGAACACGAAGTCCAGCGCGAAGCCCTCGCGTCGACCGCGTCTTCCCCGGTCAATTTTGACAATACCTATCACGCCAGGATTTCCCGGCTGGCCTTGTACGTGCAGGACGAGTGGGATGTCGCTCCCGGTTGGTCGATTTACCTGGGCATGCGCTGGGAAGCGCTGGAAACCCGGACCGGTGGCGACGCCGAAGGCGTCGAGCGCCGTTCCAGCGTGTTCAGTCCATTGGTCCAGACCGTATGGAAGATCCCGGGCAGTCACAACGATCAGATCCGGCTTGCGCTGACGCGGACCTATAAGGCCCCGGAACTGCGGCAGCTGATCCCACGCCATTTTTATACCTCGTACAATTCCGCCGTGTCGCCGGACCAGACCGGCAATCCGCAGCTGGAACCGGAACTCGCCACCGGCGTCGATGCGGCCTTCGAGCATTACTGGACGAACAAGGCGATGGCATCGGTGAGCGCCGGCCTGCGCAAGGTAACAGGCTTGATCAGGAATGCGATCAGGTATGACGGCGAGCGCTGGCTCGCATATCCGGAGAATTCCGGCGAGGCCACGGTGCGCACGCTGGAGCTCGAAGCCAAAGTGCCGCTCACCGCGCTGTTCGCCGCGGCGCCGCCAATCGACCTGCGCGCCAATATCGCACGCAACTGGTCACGGGTCGATGCCGTGCCAGGGCCGGACAACCGCCTCGACCGCCAACCGAGATGGTCCGCCAATCTCGGCGCCGACTACAAACGCGACGCCATCACCGTCGGCGCAACCTTATCGATGGTGGCGGGCGGCTGGACCCGGCTGTCGCACGAAGAATCCAGCTTCGTCTCGCAACGACGCGATCTGCAAGCGTATGCCTTGTACCAGCTCGACGCCGGACGCCAGGTGCGATTCTCGCTCTTCAATGTTCTCAGGAACGATAGCGAGCGCGCCGACGCCTATGCCGACCCTGGACGCGCGCTCGAAAGCCGGATCTTCGTCGAAGGCTATCTCGGCTGGCGTGTGCAGTATGAGCAGAAATTCTGAACCAGATTCCTCCCGATACCTGAATCATCGGTCCAGCATCCCGCGCCGCTCAGCGCTTGACCGCGTGCAGCCACACCGCCGCGATCCGTTCCACGTCCTCGTAGCCCGGTTCGCCCAGCTGGCCGCCGAAGATGTCTGGATCGAGTTCCTCGTAGGTCCAGGTGTCGCATTGCGCTTCCAGGGTCGGGCGCAGGCTTTCCAGGAAGTGGTCGC
Organism: Massilia timonae CCUG 45783; assembly: GCF_000315425.1. Taxonomy (GTDB): domain Bacteria; phylum Pseudomonadota; class Gammaproteobacteria; order Burkholderiales; family Burkholderiaceae_D; genus Telluria; species Telluria timonae. The sequence goes on from NZ_JH992925.1 coordinate 110,265, forward strand.
GCTGGCCGCACAGGGCCACGCCGGTGTAGAGCATCAGGCTGCCGCCGCGGCGCAGGCGTCCCAGGCCCTGTTCGGCGATGCGGCGCGACAGTTCGGCGCCGAGTTCGCCGCCGCCATGGCGGTAGCGGCGCGCATCCGGATCGACCACGAAGGGCGGGTTCGACACCACCAGGTCGAAGTCGCCCTGCAGGCCGTCGAACAGGTCGCACTGGGCCAGCGCCAGGTTGGAAGCTCCGTTCAGGCGGGCGTTGACCATCGCCAGCTCGAGCGCCTTCGGGTTGATGTCGGCGCCGATCACTTCGGCGTGCGGGAATGTGCGGGCGATGGTGAGCGCGCCGGCGCCGCCGCCGCAGCCGATGTCCACTGCGCGCTCCGGCCCGGCGCCGACGAAGGCGAAGCCGCGCCGCATGGCGTTCACGAAGCGGTAGGTGTCGGGGCCGAAGAACACGGCGTCGTCGTCGCGCGTGGGCCAGGCCGAGTGGAACAGCAGCATGTCGTCCAGGGTCGACAGCCGGACCTGCGAACGCAGTCCATCTTCCGTTTCTTCCAGCACGCCGGCCTCCACCATCAGCGCGAGCACGCTGGCCGGCAGCAGCTCCCGGTCGAACGGCCGGCTCCAGCCGAACACGCCGCGCAGGTCGTGCGCGCGTTCGTTGCCGGGCCGGTTGTTGATGCGGCGATGGGTCGAGGGCGTGACCGTCATGAAGCGGTAACCGGCCTGGCGCAGGGCCGTGCCGAGGGCGAGGAGGGCGTTGGCGTTGGATGGGTTCATTGCGCCAGCGTGGCACAGGCGGGGCGGCCGCTCCGTGCGCGCACGCACGTAGCATGTGTTCGTGCGCGGGCCGGATTTGGTGCATTATGTGATCAACCGGGGCAGCCAAAAAAATCGACCGGAAAATCGAGAGCGAGAGAGAAATCATGACGCGCATGGAACTGGACGAAGTGCCGCGCAGCCGCATGGCGCGCGAGATCGCACGCGAGCGCCGCGAGCGCGCGCTGCACGACGAATTGCGCGCCGGCCTGGGCGCGCTGGACGACCTGCGCGGCAAGGACGCGCGCGAACGCGCCGACACCTGCAATCTCAGGCGCGGCGGTAACTGAAAACGAAACCTGAACACAAGGAGAACAGATGCGTTGGGAAGGCGACCGTGAAAGCGACAATGTAGAAGACCGGCGTGGCGATGGCGGCGGCGGGGGTGGCGGTTTCGGCTTCGGAGGCCGCTCGATCGGCATCGGCACCATCGTCGTCGCCGTGGTCGCCTCCTATTTCCTGGGTGTCTCGCCGGCCACCATCCTTGGACTGCTGTCGGGCGGTGCGCCGCCGCAGCAGCAGGCGCAGGTGGAGCAGCCGCGCGCCGAGCGTGCCGACGATCGCGAGACACGCTTCGTGCGCACCACGCTGGCCTATACCGAGGATGCCTGGGCCCAGCTGTTCAGCGAACAGGGCGCGCAGTACACGCCGGCCCGACTGGTGCTGTTCGAAGGCCGCACCAGCACCGCCTGCGGCACCGGCGAAAGCGCGACCGGCCCATTCTATTGCCCGGCCGATGGCAGGGTGTATATCGACCTGGGCTTCTTCCGCACCATGCAGCAACGCTTCAACGTCGAGGGCGAATTCGCCCAGGCTTATGTGATCGCGCACGAAGTCGGCCACCACGTGCAGAACCTGCTGGGCATTTCCAATAAAGTGCATGCGGCCCAGCAGCGGGCCAGCGAAACCCAGGGCAATGCCCTGTCGGTGCGCCTGGAATTGCAGGCCGACTGCTTCGCCGGCGTGTGGGCCAACCGCACCAACCAGCGCGAGAAAATCCTGGAGCAGGGCGACGTCGAGACGGCCCTGAACGCGGCCAGCGCCATCGGCGACGACGCCTTGCAGAAGCAGGCGCGTGGCGTCGTGGTGCCCGATTCGTTTACCCACGGCAGCTCGGCCCAGCGGGTGCGCTGGTTCCAGCGTGGCCTGGAAAGCGGGCAGGTGGCGTCCTGCAATACATTTGATGCCAAAAGTCTATAATTGGCATCGATTTGTTGCCAATTTTAAATAATTCACTGATTTTATTCGATAAAATTACGTAAAATTTGCGTTCGTTTCCGTGCGCCTATCGCAATTCGTGACGTTTTGACATAAGTTTGTGTCACATCAACTCGTATCCATACGAGCCGCGACCAACCGAATTGTGAAGGAGTACTCATGCTGGCAATGAACTACCGCGGGCCATACCGGGTCCGCGCCGATCACAAGCCCGATCCCGTCATCGAGCATCCCGGCGACGCCATCGTGCGCGTCACCCGGGCCTGCATCTGCGGCTCGGACCTGCACCTGTACCACGGCCTGGTGCCCGACACCCGCGTCGGCCACACCTTCGGCCATGAGTTCATCGGCGTGGTCGAAGAGGTCGGGTCGAGCGTGCAGCACCTGAAGGTCGGCGACAAGGTCCTGGTGCCGTTCAACCTGTTTTGTGGCTCCTGCTTCTTTTGCCAGCACGAGTTGTTCGGCAATTGCCACAACACGAATGCGCAAGCCACGGCGGTGGGCGGCATCTATGGCTACTCGCACACGGCGGGCGGCTACGACGGCGGCCAGGCCGAATACGTGCGGGTGCCGATGGCCGACGTCGGCCCGATGGTGATTCCCGACGATATCCATGACGACGACGCCGTCCTCATGACCGACGCGCTGCCCACCGGCTACCAGGCGGCCGAGATGGGCGACATCAAGGAGGGCGACACCGTGGTCGTGTTCGGCGCCGGACCGGTCGGCATCTTCGCCGCCAAGTCGGCCTGGCTGATGGGGGCGGGACGGGTGATCGTGGTCGACCACGTGGAGTACCGTCTCGAATTCGTCAAGCGCTACGCCCAGTGCGAGGTCGTGAACTTCAGGGAAGTGAAGGACATGGCGCTGCACATCAAGAAGATGACCGACTGGATGGGCGCCGACGTTTGCATCGACGCGGTCGGCTGCGAAGCGGCCGGCAACACCATGCAGACCATCACCGGCGTCTACACGATGATGCAGGCCGGCGCCGCCACCGTGCTGCACTGGTGCATCAACTCGGTGCGCAAGGGCGGCAACGTCTCGATCGTCGGCGTGTATGGCCCGACCTTCAACGCGGTCCCGATCGGCAATGCGCTGAACAAGGGCTTGACCCTGCGCATGAACCAGGCCAGCGTGCGGCGCCACCTGCCGCGCCTGATCGAGCACATCCGCGCCGGCCGCATCGATCCGAAACAGATCATCACCCACCGGATTCCGCTGGAAGAAGTATCGGATGCCTATCACATCTTCTCGAGCAAGCTGGACGAGTGCATCAAGACTGTCCTGATCCCGCCGCGCGCCAACGAAGTGCGCGCCGTCAAGGCCAGCGCCGGCCATTGAGCGCGGCCACCGATCATAGGAGAAACCATGGAAACACGACACGATATCGTTGCCGCCAACGACCAGCACGACGGCCACCACGCCCCGGGCGAACATGACGGCGAAGGCCATGTGGGCCACGTGCACGGCGCCATCGCGCCGCGCCGTCCCACCCGCGAGCAACTGCAGCACATCCAGGGCTGGGGCGCCGACCTCGACCGCAAGAACCGGCCCGCCGTGCCGATGGAGCGCACCCCGCCGCGCTTCATCAATATTCCCGACGGAGACCCGGTGCCGCAGGAGCAGCATGTGGAGGTGCTGGTCTCGACCGAGCGTCCCGGCCGTACGCCGCTGTTCGGCTCGGCGCAGCCGCCATCCGGCCTGTCGGGCGCGATCCGGCGCCTGGCCTTCAAGAGCACCGAGAACGACCTGCGCCACTGGCTATTGCTGCTGCTGGCCGACCGCGTCAATGTGGTCGAGGGCATCGGCGACGACCTGGCCAAGGGCAAGGTGCCGAACATCCTGGCCGAGATGGGCATCAAGTCCGAGCTCAAGCACAATCCGGCCGGGCTGGTGAAGAAAGTGGCGATCGGCGCGGCCGTGATCGGCGCCGCCTGCTACCTGATGAAACGGCGCGACGGTCGCTATCGCTGACCCGGCCTGTCTGGCCGCACGCCATGACCGCGTTGTCAACATTGACAACGCGGTCATTGTTTTTGAGCAAACCAACCTTTACGAGCTCGTCCATCATGGTCGATGACCGGCGCCCCCCGGCCCGGCTTACCGGATGGAGACGAGATGATCCCGCAACCGCTTCTCAAGGCAGCCCTGCTGGCGGCTGCCGTCCTGTTCGCGCCCGCGTTCGTGCCCGCGCTTGTGCCCGCTGCGCTGGCCGCGCCGATGATGGGGCCGCCGCTCAAGCTGGACAGCAAGGCCCAGGCCCAGGTCGTCAACCAGCTGGTGGCGCGCCGGCCTGCGGTCGGCCTCGACGCCGACCACGGCTACAAGGTGATGGCCCAGCACCCGGGCGTGCAGGGCACCCATGTGGTGCGCGCCGCCCACCTGTACAAGGGTCTCAGGATTTTCGGCTCGGAATCCGTGGTGGTGCTCGACGCGCGCCGCCAGATCGTGTCCGAGAGCGCCTCGCCGCGGCGCCTGCACCTGGGCCGCGGCGCCGCCAACCGCATGCAGGGCGCCACCGGCGGCTTCAATATCAAGCCCACCATCAACCGCAAGGCCGCGATCGCCGTCGCGCTGCGCGACATGCCGGACGGCGTCGTCAACGTGGTGGCGCCGACCGCCGAACTGCTGATCTATCCGATGATGCGCGACGAACGCGCGCCCGGCGCCGAGGGCAAGCTCGAGTCCGAGCTGAACGCGGTCGACCTGGTGGAGGCGGTGGACCGCTACGAGCTGGCCTGGCTGGTGCGGCTGCGTATGCGCAGCGGTGAACAACCCTTGTACTACGACGTGGTCGTGAACGCCCGCGACGGCGAGATCATCGACCGCTGGAACATGCTGCAGACCGTCGAGGGCATCGGCAACAGCCAGTACAACGGCCAGGTCCCGCTCAGCACCACCTTCGCCAACAACGTCTACCAGATGCTCGACCCCGAACGCGGCAAGGGCGGGTCGTTCGGCGCGATGGCGATCACCAACGCCAACCACGGCACCTCGAGCGGCCGGGTGTATACCAACACCGTCAACACCTGGGGCGACGGCAAGCAGTTCGTCGAGGGCGGCAGCACCACGGGACCGAACGGCCAGACCGCCGCCGTCAACGCCATGTGGGGCCTGAAGAACACCTATGACATGCACAAGAACGTGCTGGGCTGGCTGGCGCTGGACGGCCAGGACACGGCCACCCACATCGCGGTGCACGTCAACCGCGGCTACGACAACGCCTATTACAGCGATACCTGCCGCTGCATGTTCATCGGCGACGGCACGTTCTTCACGAACCTGGGGTCGATCGACGTGGTCGGCCATGAGATGGGCCACGGCATCACGGCCGCCACCTCGAACCTGGTGTACTCGGGCGAGCCGGGTGGCCTGAACGAATCGAGTTCGGACATCGCGGGCGAGGTGGTCGAAGCCTATGCGCGCGGCGGCGGCGCCGGCGACGTGATCCCCGACACCGGCAACGACTGGATGCTGGGCAGCGAGATCAGCCGCACCGGCACGCCGCTGCGCTGGATGATCAAGCCGAGCAAGGACGGCAATAGTCACGACGCCTGGAGCACGGGCCTGCGCCGGCTGGACGTCCATTACAGCAGCGGCCCGAACAACCGCATGTTCTATTTCCTGGCGAAGGGCTCGAGCGCGGACAACGCCAACGATGCCTGGAGCCGCTTCCTGGTCAAGCAGCCGCTGGCGATGACGGGCATCGGCATCGACAAGGCCTTCCGTATCTGGTTCCGCGCCAATACGACCAAGTTCACGTCCAGCACCAACTACGCCGACGCGCGCGCCAAGATGATCGAGGCGGCCGGCGAGCTGTATGGCGCAGGCGGACGCGAGGCGATCGCGGTGCAGCGCGCCTACGCCGCGATCAATGTGGGGGCGGACGTCGACGAGCCGGTGCCCGAGCCGTCGAGAGCCCCGGCTACTGGTCGGACATTAGTGGAAACGGATTGAGCGGCGTGCCTTTCCACCACTGCTTTTCGGGCGTCAGCGCGACGACGGCGAAGTGCAGGTGCGGCGCGGCTGGATCGGCATTGCCGGTCGCGCCGACGTAGCCGACGATGTCGCCGCGCTTGACGTCCATGCCTTCCTTGATATTGTCGGCGTAGCGGTCGAGGTGGGCGTAGTAATAGGCATACTGCTCGCTCGGATCGAACTGGTAGACCGTCAGGCCGCCCGGTTTGCTCTGGAACAGCTTGACCACCTTGCCGTCGGCCGCCGCGCGCACCGGCGTGCCGGTCGGCGCCATGATGTCGAGCGCTTCGTGCTGGCGCTGCTCGCCACGCGGCTGGTCATACGTGTCGGTCAGCTGGTTCGACGCGATGCCCTGGACCGGCACCAGCAGCTTGCCGGGAACGGTGGCCGGGGCCATGGGCGCGGCGCCGTCGGCGTGTTCCGGACGCAGCGGCAGGTCGGCCTCGAGCAGGTTCGGTTCGACCACCGGCGCGGGCGGCAGCTGGCCCTCGATCTGCGCCGCAGGCACGCCGCCCGGGTTCGAGCTCGGGGGCGCGGTGGCGACGACCTCCGGCGCCGGCGAGCCTGAATCGTCGCTCAGCAGCACGAACAACACCCCGGCGCCCAACAGCGCGCCAACGATCAGGGTCATCAACCATTTCATCGCGTCCTCCGTCCGGCGCCTCCCGCGCCGCTGGTTTGTTGATATGAAGATTATTTGACGAGTTCGACGTCGGTGTCTTCGCCGACCACGGCGCCCACTTCCGCGGCGCTCCAGTTGGTCAGGCGGATGCAGCCATGCGACTCGGTCTTGCCCACGTGGCCCGGCACCGGGGTGCCGTGGATGCCGTAGTGCGGCTTGGACAGGTCGATCCACATCACGCCGACCGGGTTGTTCGGGCCAGGCTTGATCTGGGTCTTGCTGTCGCCAGGCTTGGCGTCCCAGAACAGTTTCGGGTTGTAGTTGTAGACCGGGTTGGCATGCACGCCATTGATCTTCCAGTTGCCGATCGGCAGTGGATCGCGCTTGCTGCCGGTCGACACCGGATACTGGGCCAGCAACTGGCCGCCGGCGTCATACAACTGCAGGGTCTTGGTCGAATCGCGCACCACGACCTTCGCTGCCGGCGGCAGCGGCTGCTTGCCGCTCACATGCGGCACCACGATCCGTTCGCCGGCCTGCGACAGCGACTTGCCCGGGTTCAGGCGCTGCAGCAGGGCCGGGCTGGCATGGAATTTTTCGCCCAGGCCTTCGAGCGCCGTGGCGTAGCCGAGCGCGGGCAGTTTGGCCTTGCCCATCATGGTGTCCGGGATCGGCTGGAAGGGGCCGGCCACGTCTTCCGCGGCGATCGTGTATTCGGCCAGGGTCGGGCTGGCGTCGGCGTTCAGCGCGTTCCAGGTGGCTTCGTCGAGCTTGCCCGTGACCGGGAGATTGCGCTGGGCCTGGAAGGTGTTCAGGGCCTGGCGCATGTTCGAGCCATAGGCGCCGTCGATTTCGCCCGGCGACAGGTACTGGCGCTCGAGCAGCACCTGGGCCCGCAGCAGGCGTTCGAACTCGGCCTGTTCGGCGATGGCGGGATCCTGGACCGCGCCGGCCGGCGCAGGCGCGGCCTGCATGGGCGTGCCCGGTGCGGCTTGCTGCTGCAGCGGCTGCTGGACAGGAGCTGGCTGGCCAACCGGCTGCTGCGCGAAGGCATGAGGGAAGACGCCTCCAAGGGCGGCGATCAGGGTCAGTGCGGTGGCTTTCTTCATACGGTCTCCTGCAATATGCTTCTGGAAACCTTAGCGTAATGACATGAATCAAGCGGGTCTGTGCGTGAACGAACTCTTCAATCTTGTCCAGTTTGTTCCACCAGGCGCTACAATCCATGCACCATGCCGACCCGTCATACCGTCATCCTCGAACCCCTCGGCGCCGGCTTTTCCGCGCAGGAAGACACGACCCTGCTGCAGGCGCTCGAGGCGGCCGGCTTCGACGCCCCCAGTTCTTGCCGCAACGGCACCTGCCGCACCTGCATCTGCCGCCTGCGGCAAGGCACGGTGGCCTACACCATCGAGTGGCCCGGCCTGTCGTTCGACGAGAAGCGGGAAGGCTATATTTTGCCTTGTGTGGCGCTGGCGCGCAGCGATTTGGTGGTCGATCTGCCGCTGGCGCGGCGGGTTCGGTTCGACTGACGCGCCAGGCGGCGCTCATGCGGCGCTGTCGAGTCCGGTCGTTGCAAAGCGTTCGCGGTACAGCTTCGGGGTAATGCCCAGCTTCTTCATGAACACCCGCCGCATATGCGCCTCGTCGCTGAAGCAGGCGCGCGCCGCCACCGTCTTCAAGGGCAGCGCAATGTCGGCCAGCAGGTGGGTGGCCCGTTCGAAGCGGCTGGCCTCGATGAATTCCTGGGCGCTCAGGCCCACCTCTTGCTGGAACACGCGGGCGAAGTGGCGCTCGCTCATCATCGCCCTGGCGGCCAGCTGCGCCGTCGTGAAGCGTTCGTGCAGATTGTCCAGGATCCAGTTCTGCAATTCGCGGATGTTCGGGCGCGCGGTGCGTTCGCTCTTGAGGTAGGAGCTGAATTGCGACTGGCCGCCGGGACGCTTCAGGTAGACCACCATTTCGGTGGCCACCTCGAGCGCCAGGTCGCGCCCGAAATCTTCCTCGACCAGGGCCAGCGCCAGGTCCATGCCGGCGGTGACGCCGGCCGAGGTCCACAGCTTGCCGTCGCGGATGAAGATCGCGTCGGCCTCGACCGCGATGGCGGGGTGAAACGCCTGCAGGCGCTCGGCCACGCTCCAGTGGGTGGTGGCGCGCTTGCCGTCGAGTACTCCGGCGGCGGCGAGAAAGAAGGCGCCCGAACAGAGCGAGGCCAGACGTTCGATGCGGGGGCAGGCCGCCGCCACCCAGTCGACGATCGCGGCGCCGTCCGCCAGGGCCGCCTCGATGTGGCGGGCGCCGACCACGATCGCGCTGTGGGGCAGGGACAGCGTGTTCAATACCTTGGTCGCCTCGAGCGACATCAGGGTGTCCGACGGCACCGGGCCGAGACGGTATGAGGCAATGCGCACGTCGTAGCCGGGCGGCCGCTGACGGCGTGCGAGATGCAGGTTGGCGTACTCGAACACCGACATCGGCCCGATCGCCTCGACGGCCTTGAAGCCGGGGTAGACCACGATGTCGACGGTCCGGGTGCGCTCCGCGATGGCGTCGGTGGCGGGTGGGGGCGTGCTGGTCATGCGCCATTGTCGCCGCAGCCAGCGGCAAAATCCAGTCTTCATGCGGCAAAATCCTGCCATTCTCGCGTCCTGCGGTCCAGGGCGCGGGTCCGGGCGCGCATACTGTCGGCCAATCAAATCAAACGAGGATCACCATGAAAACCAAAGCAGCCGTCGCCTGGCAGGCGGGCCAGCCGCTGACGATCGAGGAAGTGGACCTGCAAGGCCCGCGCGCAGGCGAGGTGCTGGTCGAGCTGAAGGCCACCGGCATCTGCCACACCGATTACTACACGCTGTCGGGCGCCGATCCGGAAGGCCTGTTCCCGGCGATCCTGGGCCACGAGGGCGCCGGCGTCGTGGTCGACGTCGGCCCGGGCGTGACCACCCTCAGGAAGGACGACCACGTCATCCCGCTGTACACGCCGGAGTGCCGCCAGTGCAAATTCTGCCTGTCGCGCAAGACCAATCTGTGCCAGGCGATCCGCTCGACCCAGGGGCGCGGCCTGATGCCCGATGCCACCTCGCGCTTTTCGCTGGACGGCAAGCCGCTGTTCCACTACATGGGCACGTCGACCTTCTCGAACTACATCGTGGTGCCCGAGATTGCGCTGGCGAAGATCCGCAGCGACGCGCCGTTCGACAAGGTCTGCTACATCGGCTGCGGCGTCACCACCGGCGTCGGCGCGGTGCTGTTCTCGGCCAAGGTGGAGGCCGGGGCCAACGTGGTCGTGTTCGGGCTCGGCGGCATCGGCCTGAACGTGATCCAGGCCGCGAAGATGGTTGGCGCCGACAAGATCATCGGCGTCGACATCAACCCGGCGCGCGAAGCCATGGCCCGCAAGTTCGGCATGACCGATTTCATCAATCCGAACGAGGTCGCGAACGTGGTCGACCACATCGTGCAACTGACCGACGGCGGCGCCGACTACAGCTTCGAGTGCGTCGGCAACACCACGCTGATGCGCCAGGCGCTCGAATGCACCCATAAAGGCTGGGGCCAGTCCTTCATCATCGGCGTGGCCGCCGCCGGCCAGGAAATCGCGACCCGGCCGTTCCAGCTGGTGACCGGGCGCGAGTGGAAGGGCTCGGCCTTCGGCGGCGCGCGCGGACGCACCGACGTGCCGAAGATCGTCGACTGGTACATGGAGGGCAAGCTCAATATCGACGACCTGATCACGCACCGCCTGCCGCTCGAACGCATCAACGAAGGCTTCGACCTGATGAAGAGCGGCGAATCGATCCGCTCGGTGGTGCTCTACTGACGAATGGCCGAATAGCGCCCGGCTTACCGGGCCGGCAGCGCGAGCGCTTCGTGCGCGGCGCTGGCCGCGACCCCGACCTTCTCGCCGCCGCCCATCAGGTAGACGCGGTTGCCGACCACTGCCGCGCCGTGTCCATGGCGCGGCGTCGGCATGGCCGGCAGCGCCGACCAGCGGTCCAGTGCCGGGTCGTATACCCAGGATTCGGCGAACACCTTGGCTTGCGGGACGAACTGCTCGCCGCCGAACACATACAGCTTTCCGTCATGGGCGGCCGCCGCCAGGCCGCCCTGGGCCAGCGGCATGGGCGCGCGGGTCTCCCAGCGATCGCGGGCCGGGTCATACACTTCCAGCGTCGCCACGTTGACCGGACGCGACCTGCCGTCGGCCTGCTCGACCATCTGCCGTCCGCCCACGACGTAGATCTTGTCGCCGATCGCGGCGCCGGCCGCGCTGTTGCGCGCGCTGGGGGCGTCCGCGATGCGCGACCAGCGGCCCGAGCGTGGGTCCAGGACCTCGGCGCGGTTGGTGTCGGCGTGTTCGCTGATGTGCTTCGCATCGGGGCTGGTCGGCATGCGTCCGCCGATGAAGTAGATCTTGCCGCCGCTCGTTGCCACCACGCCTTCGGCCCGGGGCTGCGGTAGGGCGGGGCCGTTCGACCAGCGGTCGGACTTCGGGTCGTAGATGAAGACCGAGGCGTGGGCGCGCCAGTCGGGAATCGCGCCGGAGAAGCCGCCGATGCCGTAGATCTTGCCGCCGGCCGCGGCCAGGGCGATGTGGTGGCGGCCTTCGGGCAGCGGCGCCAGCCTGGTCCAGCGATCCGCTCCCGCGTCATAGGCTTCGAAGAGGTCGGTGAAGCCCGGCGCCGCGCTCAGGATGCCGCCGGCCACGTAGACCTTGTCGTCCAGCACGGTCGGATAGATTTCCTGGCGCGCCAGCGAGGCGTCGGCCACGCGCGACCAGGACTGCGCCAGCGCAGCAGCAGAAGTGGCGAGCAAGCTCATCGCCAGCAGCGCCGGCACGATCGGTTTCAAGATGGAGACTCCTTCGTGTTTCATTGAATGCCCAGCGCCTGTTCGATCACCCGCAGCACGTGCGGCCAGGCGGGCGAGGTCGCGGCCACTTCGTCGTAGTGGCTGGCGTCCGGCAGGATCACGACCTCGGCCGCGTCGCCGGCGGCCTTTGCGCGCGCCGCGTAGTCGTGGGCCACCCGTGGCGGCGAGATCGTGTCGAGCGCCCCGGTCACGAGCCAGGTGCGGCTGCCGTTGGGCATCAGGTCGGCGGCGTTGGTGTCGACCAGCACGTCCGGCCGTTCGGGACTCGGCGTGCCGGCCAGTTGCGCGATGTCGCGATCGCAGCTGGACTTGATCAGCGCCGCTTCATGGCGCAGGTCGGCCAGGCCGCCCAGGCTGACGATGCGGTCGACCTTCAGGCCATCGGGGTGGTAGAGGGGGCTGCCGGCCGGGATGCGCGCCCGGCCCGCGATCCACTGCACCAGCTGGCCGCCGGCCGAATGGCCCACGGCGACGATGCGTTCCAGGTCGAGCTTGTGCGCCGCCGCATTGGCCGCGAGCAGGTCGAGCGCCGCATGCATGTCGAGGTACATGCCGGGATAGCCGCCGCCTTCCTCGTCCACGCGCCGGTATTCGACGTTCCAGACGGCGATGCCGCGCGCGGCCAGGGCGCCGGCCATATTGCGGAACTGGCGGATGCCGCCGAACTTGCTGGTCCAGCAGCCGCCATGCACCAGCACCGCCACCGGGAACGGCCCCGCGCCCTGCGGCACGAACAGTTCGGCATATTGCGAGGGGGCGGGGCCATAGGCGAGCCTGGCGGTGGGGGCGGGGCCGGTCAGGGCCAGGTATTCATCGAGTTTCATGGGACTGGGATGCGTCGGGGCGGCGTGGGCGTTCAGAAGCGCGCCGAACAGGAGGGCAGGAAGCAGGCTGGACAGTCGCATGGGCAGGATGACAATGACAGGACAGCCGCCACTATAGCCGAGTTGCAGCGCGTGGAACATGGCGGCATGGGCCGCCCAATCGAAAATCCCGGCGCCGGGATACGTGCTAGGCTGGTGTCGACTTCATCCACTGATCGGGAGGGGAAACATGAGCAACTCCAAGTCGAGCGGCGCCCAGAACAAGCAGTCGGGCGCACCGGGCAACCTGTCCGAGGAAGACCAGGCCAAACAGCGCGCCGGCAAGTCGGACAAGAGCAGCCACAATGCCAAGTCGCGCATCAAGGCCGGCACCAGCGAAGGCGCCGGCGGCGGCGCCAAGCAGAAGGCCAGGCGCTGAGAGAAGTGATGAGTGGTTTTGCCGGTGGTGCGCCACCGGCGCGGCGGGTGCCTGCCCGCCGCGGTAACAGGCAACAGCAGGCAACAACGTTGCCTTCCATGTCCTCGCGCGCCAGCATCCAGGCAAGTCCGGCGCGCGTCCAACCTGAGAGGCCCATATGAGCGAACTGCAATCGTTTGAATCCTGGCGCGAGCGCGTCAGCCAGCACTTCCATTCCACGCCCGACCCGGAATTTCCCGGCGAACCGCCGGCGCCGCCCGCGCCGCCGCCGGTGCCGGACGACGTTCCCGACCCGGTCAATGCCCCGGTCGAGGAACCGCGCCTGCCCGAACCGCCGATCCGGGCACACTAGTCGGCCTGGAGCTCAGACTCCGGGCGTTCCCTGGCGGTTGCCTTCCGGCGCACCGCCGCCTTCTTTGTCTTCCTTGTCGCCGTGCTGCGCGCCTTCGTCGGCCTGCCGGTTCGATGGCAATGGAGGAATTCCGCGAATCATTTCATCGGTTTCGTGCTGCCCCGGAGAACGTTCGCCGCTACCGATGTCCGCTTCGTCGTACATCGCGCGGCCCTTGTTCTTGGGATCGATACTGGGCGTCGGGTCGTTCATGCTGTGCTCCGCTAAAGTTGTCAATGTCGTACGATCCTAACAGGCCGCCCGCAGTCCCGGCGCGCGGCAGGACGGCGCATGCGGTGTTGCTTTTTCGTCGTCCGTGACGCGGGTGTGCTCGCTGTCACATAGCGGCAACAATGCGGTTTCTATAATGAGCTTGTAACAATAAAAAGCAGGAGGAGATGATGGGTTCGACCTTGTACAACAAGATTTACCTGGGCCGCCGCCCGCTGCTGGATTCCACCCACGCCCGGCTGGCGCTGGTGCTCGGGGTGATTGCCGGCGCCGGGATCGGCTGGTACGCGCTGCGTTCGCTGCGCTGAAGGTTGCCGCCATGGGCCGAGGCGCGTACCATGCGCCCTTTGCTTAATTGAATGCGGTAATGAAAAACGAAAAGCTGACGACGGACGAATACGATGCGCTGGAACTGGTGCGCCGTGGTGGCAAGCAGAACCTGGCGACGGCCTGCGTCGGGCGCAACACCAAGCGCCTGTGCGGCATCAAGCTGATGTCCTTCGGCCGCGACAAGCGGCTGGCGCTCACCGACAAAGGCGAAGAAGTGCTGTTCCTGCGCCGCTGCGTGCTGGGCCTGCGCGCGCTCGCCGCCGACCCGATGGCGGCGGTCGACGAAGACGTGCTGCGCTTCCTGGGCCGCAAATCGCACATCCTGCCGCTCGAGGCGGGCGGCCATGCGCTCAGCGAGCGCGGCCGCGAATCGCTGGCCGACATCGACCAGCAGGAAGAACGCCGCTGATACCCAGCGGTGGCGCCGGCGGCTAGCTGGCGCGGCGCAGCTTCGGATAGACCAGCGCCCGCACCGCCACCTCGGCCGGCACGTTCATCGTGGCCAGGAATTCCGCTGCGCGCGCCAGGCCGAGCGTCGGGATCGACGCCACCGCCTGGTTCACCAGGTCGCGCGTTCGGTCGTCCACGCGCTGTCTGCGGCCCGCCTGCACGCCGGACGCGCTTGCCGCGTCAGGCGTTTCGTTGATCATCATGGTCGTACTCCGTCAATGCAATATAAGCACGGTGATTGTACGTCTACCGATCATCAAATGGCTATGGAAATGTTTTCGAGAAGGCAATTCTCATGCTTGCCGAATAGGGGCGTTGCGGCGCCGCCTCAGCGTCGATTTAAACGGGCAATGATGCTTCCTGCTCGAGCTGCGGCGCCGGCAGCGCGCGGCGCTGATGCAGCAACTGCTCGAAGTCATCGGCTGGCAGCGGCTTGCTGAAGTAATAGCCCTGCATCTCGTCGCAGCCGTGGCTGCGCAGGTAGTCGAGCTGTTCCGCCGTTTCCACGCCCTCGGCGATCACCGCCAGCTTCAGGTTGTGGGCCAGGGCGATGATCGAGGTCACGATCGCGGCGTCGTTGGCGTCATGCGTGATGTCGGCCACGAAGGAACGGTCGATCTTGAGCACGTCGATCGGGAAGCGCGACAGGTAGGAGAAGCTCGAGTAGCCGGTGCCGAAGTCGTCGATCGACAGGTTCACCCCGAGCGCCTTCATCCGGTGCAGCAGCTCCACCGCCGGCGTGACGTCGCTCATGAACAGGCTTTCGGTCAGCTCGATCTCGAGGCAGGCCGGGTCCAGCCCGGTGTCGCGCAGGGCCGACTCCAGGCTTTCCAGCAGGTCGGGGGCGCCGAACTGGCGCGCCGACAGGTTCACCGCCACCCGCAGGCGCGGCAAGCCGGCATCCTGCCAGGCCTTGTTCTGGGCGCAGGCGGTGCGCATCACCCAGGCCCCGATCTGGACGATCAGGCCGGTCTCCTCGGCCACGCCGACGAAGCGGCCCGGCGGCACCATGCCCAGCTCCGGATGGTTCCAGCGGATCAGCGCTTCCATGCCCACGATCTGGCCGCTCTTGAGGTCGACCTGCGGCTGGTAGTGCAGCACGAACTCATCGCGTTCCAGTGCATTCCTCAGCGCGCTTTCGATGCGCACCCGCTCCAGCGATTCCTCGTTCATGGCCGGGGTATAGAACTGGAAGTTGTTGCGGCCCAGCTTCTTGGCGCGGTACATGGCGATGTCGGCATGTTCGATCAGGTTCTCGCTCGACGTGCCTTCGCTTGGATACACCGCCACGCCGATCGAGCAGGTGACGAAGAATTCCTTGTTGCCGAGCATGACCGGCTGCGCCACCGCATCCATCACCCGCTGCACGATGGCCGGATTGAGCGGCTCGTCGGCATGTTCGCCCAGGATGGCCACGAATTCGTCGCCCGACAGGCGCGCCACGGTGTCGGCATCGCGCAGCGACGAGCGCAGGCGCGCCGCCACCGTCACCAGCAGCACGTCGCCGGCCTTGTGGCCCATGCTGTCGTTGACGAACTTGAAGCGGTCGAGGTCGATCAGCATCACCCATACCGGACGGCCGCTGCGGTTGGCGTAGGCGAGCGCCTGGCCCAGGCGGTCCTGCAGCAGCGAGCGGTTGGGCAGGCCGGTCAGCACGTCGTGCTGGGCCACGTGGTGCACGCGCTGCTCGGTGAGCTTGCGTTCGGTGATGTCGCTGCCGGTGCCGCGGTAGCCCTGCAGCGCGCCCTGGTCGTCGAAGATCGGCTGGCCGTTGACCAAGAACCAGCGCGTGTCGCCGCGATCGTCGACGATCTGGTATTCGAGATTCGTGAATGCCTCGTGGGCCTGCATCCTGACCAGGTGCTCGCGCCCGCCCTCGCTGTCGAGCAGGCCCGGCACGTATTCCCAGCGCGTCTTGCCGAGCAGGCCCTCGACCGCGACGCCCGATTTCTCGGTGAAGCCGCCGGTGATCATCGTGAAGCGGAAATCCTTGTCCTGTTCCCAGTACCAGTCGGACGACATCGCGACCAGCTGGCGGAAGCGCTGTTCGCTTTGCAGCAGCGCCTTCTCGGCGCGCTCGCGCGCGGCCATGTCCTCGATCAGGCGGCGGTTGCTGCGGCGCAGGTCCGAGGTGCGCTGGCGCACCAGTTGCTGGACCTTGCGCGCGCGCATCCCCGCCGACTGGACGAAGGCGGTGCCGAGCAGCGTCACCAGGATGCCGCCCACCAGCAGCGCCACAGAAGCCATGTGGTCGGCCAGGAAGGGGCGCGGCGCGGCGGCCACCTCGACCCGCCATGGACGCCCGCCGGCGCGCAGCACGGTGGCGCTGGCGCCGTGGTCCGGCCGCAGCCAGCTGGCGAGCGCCGGGCGCGCCCGGGGCGTGGTGGGACCGGTCGACAGCAGCAGCGCCGCCGGATCGGCCTGTTCGCCGGCATACACCGATACGAAGATGTCGTCCCGCTCCAGCAGGCCGGCCCCGAGCAGCGACTCGTGCACCAGCTGCTTGCCCCGGACGACGGCCGCGGTATTGCCGAGCAGCTCGCCGCGCTTGCCGAACACCGGCATGACCAGGTCGAAGGCGACGGTCCCGGTCCGCACCAGCGTGAACAGGCTGGTCGCGGTGGGCTGGCCGCTGTTCTTCGCCCCGTCGAGCGCGGTCATGAGGGACGCATCGCGGCTCAGGTCCAGGCCGAAGGCGCCTTCGTTGCCCTGCATCGGCTCGACGTACTCGATCACGTGGTAGCGGCCGCGCGGGAGCGCCGGCGCCAGGCCGCCCGGTGTTTTTTCGGTCAGGACGGCGCCCGGCCGCACGCGCTGCAGTTCGGCCTCGACCGCCGCGCGCTCGTCGGCCCGCACCACCCGGTGGTAATGGAAGGCCTGGATGAACTGGTGCCGCTCCAGCAGGCGCGCGGTGAAGTCGGCGAAGCGTTCGCGGCTGACCGGCTCGCCGTTCGAGAACAGCTGGTTGGTCACCGCCAGCACTTCGATCGCCCCATTCATCCCCTGGCGCACCGCCGCCACCCGCTCGTCGGCGCGCTGGGCGAAGGCGAGCGCCATATTGTCGTATTCGAGGTGGCTGACGCCCACGAACAGGCCGAGGGAAGCCGCCAGGCCGCCCCCCAGGGTGAGGGCCGCCGCGAGTGTCAGTGAACGGATCGGTCGGCGCGGCATCGGGTCGTGTTCCTGGACTATGGTCTGACGATGTAGGTGGATTGAAGGAAAACTGCTTGCTGGTAGGCATTAATCCGCGCAAGTGTGTCATAAACGCGATGGGCTCGCAAACGAATCCTATCGTGCGAGACAATTCGTCCACACGTTCACGCCCGGCGCCGCGCCAGCCAGGCCACCAGCAGGCGCGCCAGCAGGCGGTTGCTCCAGCCCAGGCCGCGGCCTTCCTTGCGCGCCATCCAGGCCAGCAGGCGCTCGCCGCGGCCCGGCCGCGCGCCCGGATGGCCGGGGCGGGCCGCGAACAGGATCCGGTTATTGCCGGCGATGCGCGCGAACCAGGCCAGGCGGCCGTCGAAGGCGGCGCGCAGCCGCTGCAGCGCGCTCGCATACTGAGGATCGTAGGTAAAGATGTTCGCCACCAGCACGCCGCCCGGATGCAGGGCGCGCCGGCAGGCGCCATAGAAGGCGCTGCTTGCCAGGTCGGACGGCAGGCCCTGGGTGTCGAAGCCGTCGACCAGCAGCACGTCGCAGCAGCCCGGCATGCGCGCCAGGTAATCGGCCGCGTCGCAGTGCAGGATGCGCAGGCGGGCGTCGTCGGGCGGCAGGCAGAACTGGTCGCGCAGGGCGATCACGTCATCCCGGATCTCGAGCACAGTGATGCGGGCGCGCGGAAAATGGCGGTGGCAAAACTTGGCCAGCGAGCCGCCGCCCAGGCCGACCATCACGATATGGCGCGGGTCGGGCACGAACAGCGCGAAGCACATCATGGCGCGCGTGTATTCCAGCACCAGCGCGTCGGGCCGCGAGACCAGCATCTCGCTCTGGACGTCGCCGGGGGTGAACTCGAGGGTGCGGCGGTCGCCCTCGGTGCGCACCAGGGGCGGGCGGGTGTCGTCAGCGGCGGGGCGGTCGAGGGGAGCGGGCATGGAAGCAGTATATGCGAGCGGTGCGACTCGCCGGCGCAGTGTGAGGTGTCAGCTGCGCGCGTAGGTTTCCCAACTCCCTGGAAGCAACGCAGCCCCAATCAGCGACGATCCTGCGGTAATCAGAAAGAACGCGATTGCGGCCAGCACCCCGACCTCGGATCCCAGGCCGAGCAGGCGCAGCCCATAAACAAACGTCAGCTCGCGCATACCGAGGCCGCCAATGGTGACGGGCAGGACTGCGGCGATCGAAGATGCAAGGAACACAGCCAGATACTGCGGATACTGGCCGAGCGGCACGCCTAATCCGGCAATGATGGCCGCCATGCAGGCAAGTTGGAGGATCTGGACGACGAGAGCGCCGCAACAGGCGCAGAAAATCCCGGGCCACCGCATCTTCAACCAGCAACGGTGGGCCAGGACCAGGGCCACGAAGATCGTCAGGCAGCCAGCCACCCAGGCGTGCACCGCGTGACTCAGCCAGCCGAGACCAAGGAATGGCACGAAAGCACAGCCAAGGAGCAGAAGGGCCAGCAGGCCGCTGAAACGGTCGAACAACGTGATCCCGACCAGCACTTTTCCGGATGCCGCGCCCTGACGGCGCAATACCAATATCTTGTATCCGTCGCCGCCGATGCCGCCAGGCAGCGCAAGATTAAGGTACATGCCGGCGTAATACAGCTTCAGGTTATCGATTTCGCCGATGCGCAGTCCAACGTGGCGCTGGTAGATGTTGAGCCGCAAAGCGCCGGCAATCTTCGACAGGTTGAACAACAGGACGCCAAGCAGCAGTCCGGCCAGGACAGGCCCTGTCAGCGACAGATGCCGGTACTGGGTCATGTCAAGCTGCCGCAATACTAATCCTCCCAGGATCGCAGTGATCATGAACTGCAGTGCGAGCTTTTTGCGGCCGCTAAACACAAATTTCTTTCTTGATCGTATAGGGCTTTTTCTTCTGCGATTCGTAATAAGTCCGCATCACCAGGTCGGCAACGAAGCCGGTCGTGATCAGCTGGATGCCGGCCACCGTGAGCAGCACGCCCAATATCAGCAGTGGCCGGCCGCCGATGGATTCCCCCATCAGCTTCTGCAGCAGCAGCCAGAGGTTGACCAGGCAGCCCGCCAACAACAGGAACAGGCCGGCGCCGCCGAAAAAATGCATCGGGCGCTGGCCATACTTCTTGAGGAACAGCATCAGCAGCAGATCGCTGGCGACTTTGAGGGTACGACCAAGTCCATATTTCGACACACCCGCGTGTCGCGCGTGGTGGCGCACCTCCATCTCGGTCATGCGGGCGCCGTACATGCTCGCCAGTACCGGCATGTAGCGATGCAGCTCACCGTACAGGCTCAGGCCCTTGGCGACGTCCGCCTTCAACAGCTTCAGCGTGCAGCCATAGTCGCGGATGAACACACCTGTCGAGTGGCGGATGAGCCAATTCGCAATCTTGCTCGGGACCTTGCGCAGCAAAAGACCATCCTTGCGCCTGGCGCGGATACCGGCAACCACGTCCCAGTTCTCCAGCGCCAATTTTTCCATCATGAGCGGTATGTCGCAGGGATCATTCTGCAGATCGCCGTCGAGCATGACGATCAATTCGCCGCGCGCTGCATCGATGCCGGCAGCCATCGCTGTCGTCTGCCCGTAATTGCGGTTGAACACCAAAATCCGGGTGTTGGGCCGCGCGTACCGCTCGATTTCACCGATTGTGTCGTCGTGCGAGCCATCGTCGACGAAAATCACCTCATGCTCGATGCCGGACAGGGCGGCGGCAATGCACTCTACCAGCGGCGCGATGTTACCCTGTTCGTTCATTACCGGAACCACGACTGACAGCAGCATTTTTGTCCTCCACGTTGAGATGGACATAGTCGAAGGTCATGCTTCCCTTGCCCCCGAAACGGTAGCCGAGACGGATCCGGCCTTGCTCCGTGACTTTGGCTTGCGGGTAGGCCGAGCGGAAGCGGTCAAGCCAGCCAATTGTTGCGTCCTCGTCCATGACCAGCAGAACCTGCCCGGCAAGTCGCTCTTCGCTACGGATGGCGTGCTCCAGCAGCAGCGTCCGCAGGCGGGGCTGTTCAAAATGAAGATTCCCGGCGATGAGCGTTCCTTCGGTCACCACCGTGGTCGTCGCCGGAAAACGGCGCACGAGTTCCGAGGCCAGCTCCGGATAGGGGTGATGCGGTGGGGCGACCTTGCCAAGCGCCGGTCCGAACCAGGTGCGCATCGGCAGCAGTATCAGAACGAGCAAGCCGACCGCGACGACGACCGGGCGAAGGCGTTCGAACGCGGCCTGTCGCGACAACCTGGGCGCGACGGCAAACAATGCCAGCGGCAGCGAGAACAGCAGCGGCATCATCCATCGATCCTTGATCTTCCCGACCTCGCCTGTGAAGACAATCGCGACCAGCAGCGCGAAAAAGCTGGCGTACAGGCAGAGGAAAAAGCGACTTTCCGGCGCGCGGACATCGAATGCGATCTGCTTGCGCAGGCGGCGCAAGGCAAGCAGGTAGACGAGCACCGGCAGCACCGCGAATGCCAGGACTGCCGACAACAGGCTTGCCAGCCCGGCGCCAACGTTGTTCAGGTAGCCGGCTTTTCCAGTGCCTTCCGCCAGCTTGCGCACCGTACCGGCGGCCGCGGCGTCCAGGTTCTGCATCAACCACGCGCCATGTGGCAGGAACACCAGGAACGCCGCCCCCGCCGCGATCACGACTTTGCGGTTCCAGAGGACGTCCCGATGCTCGCGCACGAGGAGGCTGGCACAGACAAGTCCGGCCAAGAAAATGCCGAAGTTGTATTTCGTCTGCAGGCCGAGTCCGACCAGCAGGCCGAACAAGGCGTAGCGTCCTGCATCAGGTTTACGCAGCACGGCGAAATAACACCACAGCGTGGCGCAGGCGATGCTGGTCAGGAGCACGGAGTGGGTCAGGTCGCGCAGCGATTCCCAGCCTATCTGCGGGAAAAGCACGAGCGAGGCGGCGGCGGCCAGCGCGCCATGGACGCCGATCAGCGGCCGCGCCGCCCGGTACATGCCGAGGTACAGGGCAAGGAGGATCAGCACCTTGAGCAGTGCCAGCGCAAAGAGGTTCAGACCGAACATCGAGAATGCCAGCCACTGCAACCATGCGTACAGCGGCGGCTGGGTTCCGTAACCGAGCTGCAGTCGCTGCGTAAGGTACACGATCTCGGCCTCGTCCCGCTCCAGCGAGTCAGTGACCGTCATCTGGATCAATAGGTGCGCAGCAAAGTAGGCTAACAGTGCAGCGAGAAGATGGCCTTGTTCGCCGCGAATCGTTGGCGCCGCGTCACGGGCATCAATCCGGATTCCTTCTGTCATGGTCGTCCTCGACGCTGATATGCTCAGAATTGCGTGTTCCAAGCGATTGCAGCAGCGAACGCCGAGGCGAGGGACGCGAACGATCAAACATCGACCGGATTGAAGGCGTTTGAGAAGATCGAGGATGCACAAGCCGTCGCCTGCCCGTGCACATTAGCCATCGCATCCTTCTCGGAAAATGACCTCAGGCTCCTGATCCCATCAGTGGCACCACGCCGAAGATGACGGCGGCGACCAGCATCACCAGCGAGGCCGAGATCGACCAGATCAGGGTATAGCGTTGATGGTCGCCGAATTCGACCTTGCACATCCCGACCAGCAGGTAGGTGGAGGCGACCAGGGGGCTGAGCAGGTGCACCGGTTGGCCGATGACCGAGGCACGGCCGATTTCCGCCGCCGTGATGCCATACACCTCGGCGGCCTTGGCCAGCACCGGCACCACGCCGAAATAGAAGGCGTCGTTCGAGATGAAGAAGGTGAACGGAATGCTCAGGATGCCGGTGACGATCGCCAGGTAAGGCCCCATCCACTCCGGCACCGCCGCGATCACGCTCAGGGCGATGGCGTCGACCATCTTGGTGCCCTGCAGGATGCCGACGAAGATGCCGGCCGCGAAGATCAGCGACACCACCGGCAGCACGTTCGCCGCATGCGCCTCGATACGCGCCTTTTGCGCTTCCAGGCTCGGATAGTTCACGGTGATGGCGATCGCGAAGAAAATCATGAACAGCACCGGCAGCGGCAGGGCGCCCAGCACCAGCAACACCAGCAGCGCCACGGTCAGCAGGAAGTTCACCCAGATCAGTCTGGGGCGCGCGGTGTCGGGCGAGGACACGCCGACCGGCGGCTCGTCGCCACCGCCCGTGCCGCCCGATCCGGCCGGGCTTTGCAGCCCGCCGCCATCGGCTTCGATGCGGCCGGCGGCAAAGGCGTGCACATTGCCCCCGAGCGATGCGGCGCCTGGCGCGGCGCTCCACTCGCCGGTGGTGCCGTTCATGGCGCCGGCCACCGCGAGTTCCGGGAAGGCCGGTTGCAGCTTGGCCACCGGCGCCGGCTTCTTGATATTTGCCTGGCCCGGCAGGCTCACGGTGCCCAGGCGCTTGCGTTCGCGCATGCCCAGCACCCAGGCCACGAACATCACCCACACGGCGGTGACCGCCATCGGTAGGATCATCGGCACGAAGATGTCGCTCACGTCCACGCCCAGCGCGGTGGCGGCGCGCGCCGTCGGGCCGCCCCAGGGCAGGATGTTCATCACGCCGCCGGCCAGCATGATCACGCAGGCCATCGTCAGGCGGCTCATCCCCAGGCGCATGTACAGCGGCAGCATGGCCGACACCGTGATCATGTAGGTGGTGGCGCCGTCGCCGTCGAGCGAGATGAACATCGCCAGCGCCGCGGTGCCGACCACGATCTTCATCGGGTCGCCCTGCACGAGCTTGAGGATGATGCGCACGATCGGGTCGAACAGGCCGGCGTCGATCATCACGCCGAAGTATAGGATGGCGAACATCAGCATGACGCCGGTGGGGGCCAGGGAGCGGATCCCTTCCAGCATCATCGGGCCGAGGCCGGCGCCGAAGCCGCCGATCAGGCCGAAGGCGATCGGCACGACGATCAGCGCGACCAGCGCCGGCAGGCGCTTGGTCATGATCAGGAACATGAAGACGACGACCATCGAATAGGCGAGGATGGTCAGCATGTCATGCTCCGCGGAGGGTAGGGAATGGCGTGGCCAGGACGGCGCGCGCGAAAGCCGGTTGCTTCATGATGTCTCCGATCGTTGTCGTGAATGGGGTAGTGCCCCGTTTTCGCCAACTATAGGCCGCGCAAGCTTTCAATCAGCTTTCAGCGCGCGGCGCGTCGAAGATCACCTCGACTTTCAAGCCGCCGGCATCCGCGCGCCCGAGCTTCAGGGCGGCGCCGTGCAGGCTGGCGACGTCGCGCACGATCGCCAGGCCCAGCCCGGTGCCGCCGGGATTAGCTTCCAGCGTGGACTGGGCGCGGTAGAACGGCATCAGGACTTTGTCGTATTCGGCGTCAAGTATGCCGGGACCGCTGTCGCTCACCGCCAGCACGACACGTTCGTCGCGCCGTCCCACCCACAGCAGCACGCTGCCGCCGGCGGGCGTGTAGCGGATCGCGTTGTCGACCAGGTTCGCCACCAGTTCGTGCAGCAGCAATTCCCGTCCGACGACCGTGGTGTCGGCGTTGGCCTCGACGTCGAGCGCCAGGTCGATGTCCTTCTGCACCGCCGGCAGGGCCAGCTCCAGTCCCACCTGGCGCGCCACGAGCGCCAGCGTCACCGGCTGCGCCTGTTCTCCGCCGCCGCCATGCTCGATGCGCGCCAGCACCAGGAGGCGGTTGGCCAGGTGGATCGCCGAGTCGGTGGTGCCGGCGATCGAAGCGACGATGGCGCGCATCGCGGCCGGATCGTTTTCGCGCAGGGCCAGCGCGGCCTGGGTCTTGAGCACCGCGAGCGGGGTGCGCAGCTGGTGCGAGGCGTCGGCGATGAAGCGGCGCTGGCTGGCGATCAGGTCCTGCATGCGCGCCATGGTGCCGTTCATGGCCGCCACCAGCGGCCGCACCTCCTTGTGCACCAGGGCCTGGTCGATGGTAGACAGGTCGGACAGCGGGCGCGTCTCGACCTCGTTCTTGAGCCGCATCAGGGGGCGCAGCACCAGCCGCACCGCGAACCACACCAGCGCCGCCACCGCCAGCACCAGCACGGCCTGGCGCAGCAGGGTATTGAGGAGGATGTCGCGCGACAGGGCGTTGCGCGCGTCGAGGGTCTCGCCGACCTGGATCAGGGCGATGCCGCGCATCGAGTCGTCGTAGACCGGCTGCAGCAGGGCCGCGATGCGCACCGGTTCGCCGTTGTAGCTGGCGTGGTAGAAGCGCACCAGGGCCGGATACAGGTCGCTGCGCGGCACGCCCGCCGGCACCGGCGGCAGGTCGTCGTAGCCGCTGACCGTCTCGCCATCCAGGCCGGTGACCTTGTAGTAGATGCGGCCCAGGGTGTCGGTCTCGAAGCTGTCCAGCGCCACATAGGGAACGTTGGCCACCACCTTGCCATCCTTGACCGTCACGCGCTCGGCCAGCGCGCGCGTGGACGACAGCAGCGAGCGGTCGTAGGCCACGTCGGCCGCTTCCAGCGCGTCGCGGTACAGCGACACCGCATTGAGCGCGACCAGCGCCACCAGCGGCAGGATCAGCCAGCGCAGCAGCTGCTGGCGCAGGCTGCCGAGCGGCCGGGCCGCGGCCCGTTGCAGCAGGGAGATGCGCTGGGCCATGGCCTCAGGCGGGTTTTTCTTGCATCAGGTAGCCGATGCCGCGCAGGGTCACGATGGCGGCGTCGCCCCCGGGCCGCTCGAGCTTCTTGCGGATGCGGTGGATGTACAGCTCGATGGCGTCGAGATTGGCGTCGTCGCTCAGGGCGAACACTTCCTGGAACAGTTTTTCCTTCGATAGCGCGCGGCCCGGCCTGGCGATCAGCGCTTCGAGCACCGCGTGCTCGCGCGGCGTCAGCGCCAGCGGCTCGCCGCAGTAGGAAAACATGCGCGAAACGGTGTCGAAGGCGAGCTGGCCGCAGCGGTGCACCAGCGCCTCGTTGCCGCTGCGCCGGCGCAGCAGCGCCTTCACGCGCGCCTCGAGTTCGGCCAGCTCGAACGGTTTGGCCAGGTAATCGTCGGCGCCCAGGTTCAGCCCCTGCACCTTGTCTTCCAGGCCGCCGCGCGCGGTCAGGATCAGCACCGGCGTGCCGCCACGCGCCCCGCCGCGGGCGCGCAGGCGGCGCAGCACGTCCAGGCCATCCATGCGCGGCAGGGTCAGGTCCAGGATCACCAGCGCATAGTCCTGGGTGTGCAGCAGGGCGTCGGCATCGGCGCCGGTGCTCGCGCATTCGACGGTGAGATGGGCGTCGCGCAGCGCCTTCGACACCCAGTGCGACAGCTCGACGTGGTCTTCAACTAGCAGGATTCTCATCGCGCCAGTGTAAGCGCAAAGGCCGGGCGGCGGAAAGGGCGGCATCGATAGCCGACTGAAAGCGAACTGAAAGGTAGCCGCGCATATAGTCGGTCGAATAAAGCAATACAAACATATAAGATTCGGAGACACCATGAAGCAGTCGGCCCTCGCGCTCGCCGTCCTGGCAGCGCTTTCCCTGAACCATTCCGTCCACGCCCAGAGCAACGTCCAGGTCTATGGCCTGATCGACGCCGGCGTCGAATACGTCAACCATGCCGCCGAGGATGGCGGAAACATGGTGCGCGTGATCTCGGGCGGCAAGAACACCTCGCGCTGGGGCTTTCGCGGCAGCGAAGACCTCGGCGGCGGCCTGAAAGCGATCTGGCAGCTCGAAGGCGGCCTCCTGATGGATACCGGCGAAAGCGATGGCGCCGTGTTCAAGCGCCAGGCCTGGGTCGGCCTGGACGGCTCGCTCGGCCGCCTCGTCATCGGCCGTTCGTTCACCACCACCTATGAACTGGTGATCAAGTTCGATCCGCTGGGCTTCGCCCCCAATTATTCCTGGGCCACCGGCGCCAGCGCCACCGGGCCGTCGAAATACGGCATGACGACCCAGTTCGACAACCTGGTCAAGTACACCGGCAAGAGTGGCGGCTTCACCTATGGCGCCACGGTCGGCCTGGGCGAGCGCTCGGGCAGCCTGGCCGAAGGCCGCAAGCTGGCGCTGGGCGGCTCGTGGTTCGGCGAAGGCGGCCTCGGCTTGATGGCCGCCTATGAGCAGATCAATGGCAACGCCGTTGCCGGCGTGCCCGCGCGCGACGAGACCACCGCCTACCACCTGGCGGCGGATTACCAGACAGGCAAATGGCGCTACACGGCCGGCATGCGCGGTTTCGAGCTCGACGCGGGACGGGCGGGCGCCGACCTGCGCGCCGACACCTATTGGGGCGGGATCTCGCGCACGATCGATAACGTGACCCTGACCGGCGCCGTCTACCACGTCAACACGAAGGACGTGCCGGCCATCGAGGACGCCGACCCGACGATGTTCGTCGTGCGCGGCATGCTGGCGCTGTCCAAGCGCACCACGCTCTACCTGTCGGCGGCGCATGCGAAAGCCGACCACGGCCAACTGGTCGGCCTGTCGCGCGACGACCCCGGTTTTGGCTCGACCCAGACCGGCATCACGGCCGGCATGCAGCACCGTTTCTGAGCCGGTCCGCCACTGCCGCCGGCATGGCGCTATCATGCGTCCCATGAGATTCGTGCACACCTTCCTCGCCATCCTGGGCCTGGCGCTCGCCGCGCCCGGCGGCGCCCAGCCGCGCGAGGCCGAATGCCTGATCCCGTCCAAGCCCGGGGGCGGGATGGACCTGACCTGCAAGCTGGCCCAGAAGGCTTTGCACGGCCAGAGCGGCGCGCCCGAGCTGCAGCTGAGCTACCTGCCGGGCGGCGTCGGCGCCGTGGCCTGGCACACGATGGTGTCGCAGCGCCGCGCCGAAGCGAACACCCTGGTCACCTTTTCCGGCGGTTCGGTGCTCAACCTCGCGCTGGGCAAATTCGGCGACGCCGACGTCGACGACGTGCGCTGGGTGGCGGCCTTCGGCGCCGACTACGGCATGATCGCGGTGCGCGCCGATTCGCCCTGGCAGTCGCTCGACGACCTGTTGCACGCGCTGAAGCGCGATCCTAAAAAAGTCTTGATCGGCATGTCCGGCACGGTCGGGAGCCAGGACTGGATCAAGATGGCGCTGCTGGCGCAGATGGCCGGCATCGATCCGCGCAAGATGCGCTTCGTCGCGCTCGAGGGCGGCGGCGAGCAGTTCATCGCGATGCAGGAAAACCACGTGCAGGCGGTGTCGGGCGACACCTCCGAGGCCTTGCTCTATACCGGCGACGGCCGTGTGAGGGTGCTGGCGGTGCTGTCCGAGCGGCGCCTGCCGGGCGCGCTGTCCGGCGTGAAAACCGCGCGCGAGCAGGGCTATGACGTGGTCTGGCCCGTGATCCGCGGCGTGTGGATGGGGCCGGACGTGCGCGAGGCCGACTACCGGCGCTGGGTGAAGGCGTTCGACAATATGGAGGCCAGCCCGGAGTTCGCCGAAAAACGGGCGCGCGCCGGCCTGTATCCGTTCTCGCTCACCGGCGACGCGCTGACGCGGTACATCAAGCAGTCGGTCGCCGGCCACCATCGGCAGGCGCGGCAGTTCAAGCTCTTGCGCGAGCGTTAGCCGCCCGGGTCGGGCCCGGCTATACTGTCGCACCGACGCGCTGGCCCGGCCCAGGCGTCGTTCCGCACAACCCAAGATTTCAGGACGACATGAACACAATGTACAGTGAACCGGTTTCCCAGCGCCTGCGCTCCCTGGTGCGCGACATGCCGCGCACCGGCATCACGCTCAGCGAATTGATCCACCGCGTCGGCAACGACGGCTTGCTGATCCTGGTAACCCTGCTGACCCTGGTGTTCCTGATCCCGATCTCGATTCCCGGCGTGAGCACCGTGTTCGGCGCCGCCATCCTGCTCATCAGCGTCAGCCGCCTGTTCGGGCGCGACCTGTGGATCCCGTCGACACTGTCGCACCGCGTGATCGGCACCCGCAAGCTGCGCCCGCTGCTGCGCAAGGCGTTGTCCTGGCTCAAGAAGCTCGAGCGCGTCAGCCGTCCAAACCGCATCCAGTGGCTGGTGGCAGCCGGCCCGGTCGCCTTCTTCAATAATGCGGCCCTGATCCTGGGGGCCGTGCTGCTGATGATGCCCTTTGGTCTGATTCCTTTCAGCAATACCTTCCCGGCGGTGGCCATCCTGTTCCTCGCCATCGGGCTGCTGCAGCGCGACGGCCTGTGCATCCTGCTGGGCCACGTCAGCAATGTCCTGACGATCCTGTATTTCGCCGTCCTGATCGGCGGCGGCGGCCTGGCCATCCGCGAGGTGTTCAGCCGCTTCGCCGGCTGAACGCGGCAAACGCGTTGATGTCCAGGAGCAACGTCGAGGCGGAAGAGTTGGCTTGTTGCAAAGCATCTTCTTCTGATAAGCTGGCCGCTTCGATGGAGAGCCCATGTTCCTGGACCATCCCACCATGACCGCGACCAATGCCGTGGCCGAGCCGGACCGGCTCGAACGGCTGCAGCGCGTGTATGGCTACGCGACGGCGCTGGCCGAGGGATCGGGCAATGGCGGCTTCGTCGATAAAGTCACGCAGCTGCACGATCACAAGGGCACCCTGATCGTGTTCTGGCACGAACCGCCCCTGGAAGCGGAGCGGGACTATTTCACCCGCGCCTGGGCCAGCAAGGTCGGCGACGGCACCCTGAACGTCGAACATGAGTACTGACACAATGATGCTGGACGCGTCGACCATGGTCCTGGTACTGGCATTGGGCAACCTGACCCTGTGCGCGCTGCTGACCTTCTTCAATCACGGACCGAACCGCTCGCCGGCGCTGGTGCTGTGGAGCCTGTCGAAACAGATCCAGGGCGGCGCCTGGCTGCTGCTGGCCCTGGGCGACGCCGGCGTGGTGCCGGCTGCGATCGCGGTGCCGGGCGGCTACGCCTTGCTGTTCGCCGGCGTGGCGGTCGAGGGCGGGGCCTCGTGGGAGGCGGCGCGGCGGCGTGCCTGGCGCACCCCGACCATGATCGCCGGCGGCCTCGCGATCCTGGCTTTCTTCCTGTGCTACCTGATCGACGAGGAAGCCTTGCGCGCCGTGGCGGCCTCGCTGCTGCTGGGCGGCTTCTATTTCTCGGGCGCGCTGGCATTGAGCTGGCGCTGGCGCGACGTCAGCCTGCTGCAGCGCTTCCTGGCGCTGGCCAGCATGGCGCTGGCCCTGGTGGTGGCCGCGCGCGGCCTGTCGGTGCTGCTGCTGCCGGGCGGCTGGGGCTGGCTGACGAGCGAGCTGCTGGGTCAGCTGTCCAGCGGCGCCCTGTACCTGCTCATGCTCGGCAATGCCTTCGGCGTGCTGCTGCTGACGCGTGAGCGCCTGCAGGACGCGCTCGAGCGCGCCGAGGTGATCGATCCGCTGACCGATGCGCCGAACCGGCGCGGCTTCTTCCAGCTGTTGGGGCCGTGGATGGCGCTGGCGCGCCGTCCGGGCCTGCCGACCGCGCTGGTGGTGTTCGATCCGGACGGTTTCAAGCGCGTCAACGACAGCTATGGCCACCCGGCCGGCGACGTCGTGCTGCGCCAGATGGTCGAGCTGTGCCGGCGCCAGCTGCGCGACAGCGACCAGCTGGGCAGGGTGGTCGGCGTCGAGTTCGCGCTCCTGCTGCCGCGCACCAACCTCACGGAGGCGGCGCTGGTGGCCGAGCGCATCCGCGCCGCGATCGAGTCGACCCCGTTCAAGGGCGAGCGCGCGATGATCAAGCTGACCGCCAGCTTCGGCGTCACCATCATCCGCCCCGAGGACAGCACCACGACCCTGTTCCAGCGCGCCGACGAGGCCCTGCAGCGGGCCAGGCAGGCGGGACGCAACCGGGTGGAGCTGGCCAGCGAGACGCTGGCCGAGGTGTGAGTGGCCTCACGTGAGTGCGCGCGCGCCGCGATGCGGCGCGCCGTCACGCGCATGTCACGCGCGAGGCTTATGCTGCGGCCTGTTCAAAGGACGCGCCATGCAAGCCTCAACGATTGAATCACCCATCTACGCCGCCGTCGAGCTGGGCTCGGACAGCTTCCGCCTGCATGTCGGGCATGTGGAGGACGGCGCGCTGCGCCTGGTCGCCACCATGGCCGAGCCGGTCCGGCTGGCCGCGACGCTCGACGAGGACGGCATGCTCTGCACGTCCGCCATGCGCCGCGCACTGGCATGCCTGGAGGGTTTTCGCGGCGTGCTCGACGCCTGGCATCCGCAGGCGGTGCGCGTGGTGGCGACCTCGGCCCTGCGCATGGCGCGCAATGCGGCTTTGTTCCTGCCTGCGGCCGGCAAGGCGCTGGGCCGGCCGGTCGAGCTGATCGCCGGCGACGAGGTGGGCCGCCTGGTGTACCTGGGCGTGGCGACCACGCTCGGGGAGCAGGACGCTGCGCGCCTGGTGGTCGATGTCGGCAGTGGCGCGACCGAGCTGGTGCTGGGCCAGGGCGCCGCCATCCGGCGCATCGAAACCTTCGCCATCGGCGCCGTGCGCCAGAGCCTGACCTTCTTTGCCGACGGCCGGCTCGACAGCGCCGCCTTCGACGCCGCGGTGCGTTCGAGCCGCAGCCGCTTCGCCGAGGCCAGGCTGGGCGCCCAGCGCTGGGAGCGGGCCTATGGCGCCTGCGGCGCCGTGCGCGCGCTGGCCGAGATCGCCCAATCGAGGGGCGAGCCGCAAGGCGTACTGTCCCGGTCCGGCCTCGAGCGCCTGCGCGCCGATTTCATCGAACTTGGCCACGTGGCGCGGGTGCGCCTGGCCCATGCGCCGGCCGAACGCGTCTCGCACTTGCCGGGCGGGCTGGCGATCCTGATCGGATTGATGGAAGAACTCGACATCGCCGAGCTGGTCGCGGTGCAGGCCGGCCTGCGCGTGGGCGCGCTGTGGGACCTGCACCTGCGCGCCGCGGCGATGAATTCGCTAACCCACCCGCTCGGCGTCGCCTGACCCGGCTGCAGCCGGGGGCGCGGGTGGCGCCACCAGGTGCGCCGTGCCCGGCGGCTCGTCGCGCAGCCAGCCGAACAGGATCGCCATCATCAGCGGGCCGACGAACAGGCCGATCACGCCCAAGGTCGAGACGCCGCCCAGGAGGCCGAACAGCACCGCCAGGAAGGGCAGGTTGACGCGCTGCCCGATCAGTTTCGGGCGGATGAATTTATCGACCAGGAACAGCTCGACCGCGCCCCAGGTGAACAGGCCCAGCGCCTCGGCCGAGTGGCCCTGGCCGAACAGCAGCAGCGAGACCATCGTGAACGACAGCGGCGCGCCGCCCGGGATCAGGGCCAGGTAGCCGGTAATCACGCCCAGCAGCACCGGGGCCGGGGCGCCCGCCACCCAGTAGGCCACGCCCAGCACGATGCCTTCCAGGATCGCGATCGAACCCAGTCCCAGCGCGGTGCCGCGCACCGACAGCGGCAGCACGCGCCGCAGCTTGGTGTACTGGTCGGGCAACAGGCGCGCGCCGGCGCGGTCGATGTAGTGCATGACGCTGGAGCCGTGCACGTACAGCACGAACAGCGTGAGCAGGGTGAGGAACAGATACAGGGCGTTGGCCAGGATCGTGGAACCCCAGACGCGCGCGGTATCGGTCAGGTGCGGCATGAAGTCGCCCACCGTGGTGCGCACCAGGGCGTTCAGCCCGCCCGGCACGGCGAGGTGCTCGAGCCACCACTTGACGGCGGGTTCGGCCACCAGCGGCAGGTTGGCCAGCCAGCTCGGCACCGGCACCCCGGTCTGGTTGAAGCTGATGAGCATGCGCTGCAGGCTGGCCAGCTCGTAGGTGAGGGTGTGGAACAGCAGCACCGACGGCCCGACGAAGCTGACCACCAGGAGCAGCAGCATGAAGCTGGCGCTGGCCAGCGGCGCCCAGCCGCGTCGAAGCAGGCGCTGGTGCAACGGCCAGGTGATCACCGCCAGCAGGCCGGCCCAGGCGATCGAGCCGAGAAAATGTTGCAACAAGAAGGCCAGGGCGATGGCGAACAGCACCGGCAGGATCAAATGAGCTTTGTTGCGCATACTGGCCCGGGTTGAATCACGTTTTCCTCAAAAAATTTCTACGTCGCGCGGAGTTTACAGCAGAGTTGTCCGCTCGAAAGAATAATACAGGATGCATTCCCATAAAAGCGGAGTTTACAGAATGAATACTTCTGAAAAACAGAAGGCCGCTCCTGTGGAGACCGTATTGTGACACCGATCGGCGCCGGCGGCAGCAAGCGCGCGGTATGTACGGCATCCTGCGGGAAGCGGCTAAATCGTTTATACTATTTGCCCTTTCAACGATGGAGCAGCACCCATGCCACGCAAGCCGGCCGCCGCGCCCGAACCAGCGGCAGCGCGCGCGCAGCGCCCCAGGGCGAAGAGCGGCAGTCCAACAACGGCGGCCAAGACCAGCGCCAAGACCGCGGCCAAGCCCGTGGTCAAGCCTGCCGCCAAGCCTGCCGCCAAGGCCGCAACGGCAAAGGGCGGGCTCAGGACGGCGGTCAAGTCGGCCGCCAGGGCGCTCGCGAACCCGCCGGCCAGGAGGCCGGCCGCCAAGGCGCCCGTGCCGGCGCCCAAGTTGGCGCTGCGCGCGCCGGTCCAGGATGCGCGTCCGGTGCTGGTGCGCGACAGCTTCACCATGCCCGAGCGCGAATACGCGGTGCTGCTCGAAGTCAAGCAGGCCTGCTTGCGCGCAGGCATCGACGTCAAGAAGAGCGAACTGCTGCGCATTGGTGTGGCCCTGCTGGGCCAGCTCGACGTGGCCACCCTGCAGAGCGTGCTGGGCGCGCTGCCACAGCTCAAGACCGGGCGTCCGCCGGCCCAGGACTGAGCGCTAGTGGATCGCCGACGCGCTCGTCAATTCCTTGAGTTCGCGGATCGGGATATTCGACTTCTCGTGCATGCGCAGCAGGATGGTTGCGCCGACGTTGAGTTTGCGGTGGCGGATCTTGCTGATGATCGGCGGTTGCACTTCGAGCACGCGGCACAGCTCCGCGTCGTTCTTCAGCTGCAGGCGCTCGATTAGCGTGTCGAGCAATTTGTTGGGCACGAAACTCGAGGGCTCGAGCGCCCGCGCTCGGTGCATGGCCTCGAGCATTTCCTGTTTTTTCTGTCGTACGCTCATGTCGATTCTCCAATATGAAAACATGATTCAAGACAGATCGACCGTTCTGGAAAAGTAGCCCCGCCTGTTGTATTCGCTTTATCGCGGCGGGTCGTTGTGATATTACTACGATTATGTTGCGCACGATTCGCGAAATTTAACTAAAAATGGCGTAATTGTGCGTTTCTTCCAGGAACTTATGCTAATTTCAGGCCGGAATGGGTGAGCAGCAGCACCTTGTCGGCCATGGCGGCCGCGGCGTGGGAGTGGGTGACCATGATGGCGCCGGCGCCGTGGGCGCGGGTCTCATGGCGCAAGAGCTGGAGGATCACGTCGGCCGTTTCCGGGTCAAGATTGCCGGTTGGCT
Organism: Massilia timonae CCUG 45783; assembly: GCF_000315425.1. Taxonomy (GTDB): domain Bacteria; phylum Pseudomonadota; class Gammaproteobacteria; order Burkholderiales; family Burkholderiaceae_D; genus Telluria; species Telluria timonae. The sequence continues at coordinate 143,872 of NZ_JH992925.1, forward strand.
CGTCCGCCAGCAGCAGGGCCGGGCGGTGCACCAGGGCGCGCGCGATCGCCACCCGCTGCAGTTCGCCGCCCGACAGCTGGCGCGGGAAATCGTCGCCCCGTCCTCCTAGCCCGACGGCTTCCAGCATCGCGGTGACGCGTTCCTCCGCGCGCGCGCCGGACTCCTTGTTGAGCAGCAGCGGCAGCGCCACGTTCTGGCGCAGGGTCAGGTGCGGCAGCACATGGAAGGCCTGGAAGATGAAGCCCATGCGGGTGCGCCGCAGGCGGGTGGCGGCGTCGTCGTCGAGGCTGGACATCGGCGCGCCGTCCACGATCACCTGGCCGGCGTCCGGCGCGTCGAGGCCGGCGATGAGGTTGAGCAGGGTGGACTTGCCGACGCCCGATTCGCCCATGATCGCCACGAACTCGCCGGCCTGGAACACATGCGACAGCTGGGCGAGCACCGTGCGGCCGCCGTAGGATTTGGTGAGCTGGTCGAGTTCGAGCATGCAGGCGATATGGATCTAGCGAGGGTCTAGCGGGTGAGGGCACGCCGCAGCAGGTAGCTGGCCGCATCGACCAGGGCCACCAGCACCAGCATCGCGATCACCACGGTGGCCGCGCTGGGCATCTGGAACAGCGACAGGTGGTACTTCAGCATCTGGCCCAGGCCGCCTGCCCCGACCACGCCCAGCACCGCCGCCGCGCGAATATTGTTCTCCCAGCGGTACAGCGTATACGACAGCATCTGCGGCAGCGCCTGGGGCAGCGTAGCGTACAGGAAGGCCGCCAGCGGCCGCGCGCCGTTGGTGCGCAGGCTCTGCTCGGCATGCGGCTCGACGTTTTCCAGGGCGTCGGCGAACAGCCGTCCCAGCACCCCGGCCGTGTGCGCGGCCAGCGCCAGGGTGCCGGCCATCGGCCCCAGGCCGGCCAGCACCAGCAGCACCGCGGCCCACACCAGTTCGGGAATCGAGCGCAGCACATTGAGCACCAGGCGCGTCACGAGCCGCGCCGCGCGGCCCAGGCGTCCGGCGCCGGCCAGCGCCAGCGGCAGGCCGACGGCGGCGGCGAGCAGGGTGCCGATGGCCGACATGGCCAGCGTCTCCCACAACGCGCCCAGGGTCTTCAGCAGGAACGGCATGCCGGTCTCGGGCGGCGCGAAGCCGGCCAGGAATTCGCGGCTTGAATCGATCGCCTCGGCGGTGAAGAAGGCGCTCCATTGCAGCGGCAGCGAGGCGAAGCTGGCCACGACCAGGGCCAGCAGGCCAAGCAGGATCAGCCAGGTCCTGAGGTCGCGTGGCGGCGCTGGAGGCAAGGTCGATGGCTTCATCCCAGCCTCCGGCGCAGCATCTTCGACACCAGGTCGGCCGCCGCCACCAGCAGCACGAACACGATCAGCATGGTCGCGACTTCGCCGCCGGCCATCATCTTGGTCGATTCGTCCAGGCGCTGGCCCAGGCCGCCGGCGCCGACGAAGCCCATCACCGCCGAGCCGCGGATCGCGCACTCCCAGCGGTACACGGTATACGACACCAGTTCGGCGCTCGAATCGGGCAGGGCGCCATACAAGAGCGCCGGCAGGCGCGCACTGCCATTTGCGAGCAGGACGTCGGTGGCATGGGCGTCGCTCGACTCGAGGATCTCGGCATACACCTTGGCCAGCATGCCGCTGTACGACAGGGCGATCGCCAGCACGCCGGCGGTCGGCCCCAGGCCGACGATGCGCACGAACAGCAGCGCCCACACGAGTTCGGGCACCGAGCGCAAGACCATCAGGATCCAGCGCAGGCCCTGGCGCACCAGCGCCGCGAACGGATGCACGCGGCCGGTGCCCAGACGCGAGATCGACAGGCGTTCGGTGATGACGAAGGTGGCGGGAATCGCCACCAGCAAGGCCAGCGTGAGCCCGGCGGTGGCGATCGCCACCGTCTGCCAGGTCTCGCGCAGCACCATCGCCAGGAAGTCGGGTTCGACCGCGGGGACGAGGAAATCGGACAGGAACATCCCGGCCGCGCGCAGGCTTTGCGCATCGAACAGCAGCCAGGGCTTGAATTCGGCGCCGGCCAGCAGCGGGTACAGCAGGACGACGAACATCGCGGCCCAGGTGACGCGCGTGCGCCACGCGGGATCGCGGTGAAGGACTGCAGCGGCGCTCATCAGAAGCAGGCGCCGACGGCGATCTGGCCGGGTGTCTCGTGCAGGGTGGCGGGCGCCGGCTCGACCTGCTCGTTGGCGTACAGCTCGGCGATCATGGCGTCGCTGACGTCTTCGCGCGGCGCATCGAACACGATGCGGCCGTCGCGCAGTCCGACCAGGCGCGGGAACTGTTCGCGCGCCAGTTCGACCTGGTGCAGGCTGCACACCAGGGTCGCGTTGCGCCCCTGCGCTTCCTGGCGCAGCGTGGCCAGGGTGTGGCGCGCGAGCGCCGGGTCGAGCGCCGAGATCGGCTCGTCGACCAGCAGCGCTTCGGCGTTCGAGAGCAGCAGGCGCGCCAGGCCGCAGCGCTGGCGTTCGCCGCCGGACAGGCGGTCGACCCGCGCATACAGCTTGTCGCCCAGCGAAAAACGCGCCAGCGCGGCATGCGCGGCGTCGGGATCCTGCGGGCGCACCAGCGAGGCCAGGGCCTGCCACAGCGACCAGTGCGGCAGGCGCGCGGCCAGCACCGCCGTCACCACGCGCTGGCGCGGCGGCAGGGGCGGCGCCTGCGGCGCCAGGAACAGGCGCGAGCGCAGGTGGTGGCGCTCGGCCCCGTTCAGCCGCCACGGGTCCTGGCCGAAGATCTCCAGGGCGCCCTCGGCCGGCCGGTGGGCGCAGGCGAGGGTGGACAGCAGGGTGGTCTTGCCGGCCCCGGAAGGGCCGATCAGGGCGACCTGCTCGCCGGCGCGGATCGTGAGGTCGAGCGCGTGCAGGGCCGGCGCGCGGCTGCCGGCCAGGTGGCGCACGGTCAGGCCGCGCAGGCGGTAGGTCGCCATGGTGAATCGCTTTCCCGGATTACTTCAGCAGGCCCGCATTGCGTGCGGCGGCTTCGATCGCGCCATAGTTGGCGGTTCTGGTCGGCACGAATTTCGTCGCGCGCTGCAGGTCGAGGATCTGCTTGCCTTCGGCGGTCGAGCCGTCCAGCGCCAGGAAGGCGTCGGTGATCTTCTTCTTGAGCGCCGGATCCATGTCGGTGCGCACGGTCCAGTTGTAGTCGAAATAGCCCGGGGTGGTGTAGAACACGCGCACCTGCTTCGGATCGACCTTCTTGCTCTCGACCAGCTTTTCCCAGACCGAGATGTTCAGCGCGCCGGCATCGACCTTGCCGCCGGCCACGGCCGCCACGGTCGCGTCATGCGCGCCCGAGAAGGCGATGCGCTTCAGGTCGGTGTCCGGGTTGATCTTGGCTTGCAACAGGAAGGAGCGCGGCATCAGGTGGCCCGAGGTCGACGATTCCGAACCGAAGGCCAGGGTCTTGCCCTTCAGGTCTTCCAGCTTGGTGATGCCAGGCACGGTGGTGATGAAGACCGAGCGGAATTTCTCGTCTTCCTCGCGCTGCACCAGCGGGGTCACCTGGCCCTTGCTGCGCACGTTGGCTTGCACGAAGGTGAAGCCGCCGAACCAGACCATGTCGATCTTGCGGTTGATCAGGCCTTCGACCGAGGCGGCGTAGTCGGTCACCGGGGTGAACTCGACCTTCAGGCCGGTGGCCTTGGCCAGGTATTCGCCCAGCGGCTTGAACTTGCGCTGCAGTTCGGTCGGCGATTCGTCGGGGATGGCCGAGACGCGCAGCACGCCATTGCTCTGGGCGCTCGCGGCGCCTGCGATCAGCATTGTGCCGGCAACAGCTGCGCACAGGGTTTTCAGGACGTGACGGCGAAGGGACACGGTCATGGTGTTCTTCATTGATGGTTAATCGGGACGGAATACGAATTATAAAGGCCGATCATTCCACCCGGCAAAAACAATAGACGAATTGCTGTGTCGTGCCGAACGGCGTCCGGTGCAGTTCGGTGCGGCTTTCGACCAGGCGGAAGGCCGGGCCGAACTCGTCGTGCAAGCCTTCGGCGTCATAGCGCACGATGTCCAGGCCGCTGCATTTGGTGGGTCCTTCGGGGCCGAAGGTGGCGACGATCACGCTGCCGCCCGGGCGCATGGCGCGCGCCACCTGGCGCACGTAGGCCGCCCTGTGCGCGGGTTCGAGCAGGAAGTGGAACACGGCGCGGTCGTGCCAGACGTCGTAGCGCCGTTCCGGCAGCTCGGCCTTCGTGATGTCTCCCACCAGCCACTGGGCCCGCCCGGCCTGGGCGCCCAGGCGCGCGCGGGCGACGCGGATCGCCTCGGCCGAGATGTCCAGCACGGACACGTCGGTGTAGCCGCGCGCCAGCAGGTCGTCGACCAGCGTGGCTTCGCCGCCGCCGACGTCGATGATGGCGGCCGAGGGCGCGCCGGCGCTGCGCCCGATCAGGGCGAGCGAGGTGTCCAGGTGCGGGGCGTACCAGCTCACCGCATCCGGCGCCTTGGTGCGGTACACGGTCTCCCAATGAAGTCGCTGATCCATATTTCAACTTAGAAATGTCGCAGGGCAAAACCCTGCACGCTTGAATTGTCGCGCGCACAGCGAATCGGGGGAATCCGCTATGATGGTAAAAACAGCAACGATAGAAGACATCCTCATATGCCATCTCGCATGGTGCGGCGTGGCGGCACGAATGATAAACCTTATGCTGACAACCTGCACATCCGACGAGCGCCAGGCCGCCGTTGCCAACGCCCACGACGCGCAAGAGCTGCACGCCGGCCTGGGCGCCGATGATGCCTGCATCTCGCCCAAATTCCTGTACGACGCGCTCGGCTCCAAGCTGTTCGAGGCCATCTGCGAACTGCCCGAATATTACCCGACCCGCACCGAGGCCGCGATCTTCGAACGCCATGGCGCCGAGATCGCGCGCGTGGCCGGCCTTGGGACCACCCTGATCGACCTCGGCGCCGGCAACTGCGCCAAGGCGGCCAAGCTGTTTCCGCTCCTGCAGCCGGCGCAATACGTGGCGGTCGACATCTCCAGCGAATTCACCCATGACGCCCTGGCGCGCCTGCGCCAGCGCTTCCCGCAGATCGCGATGGAAGCGCTGGGCATGGATTTCTCGAACCGTTTCGAATTGCCCGACCAGGTGCGCGCCGAGCGCCGCCTGTTCTTCTATCCCGGCTCCTCGATCGGCAATTTCACGCCCGAGGATGCGCAGGCCTTCCTGAAGCGCCTGCGCGCGCAGTGCGGGCCGGATGGCGGCATCCTGATCGGCATCGACCTGGCCAAGGATAAAGCCACGCTCGACGCCGCCTATGACGACGCGCTGGGCGTGACCGCCGCCTTCAACCTGAACATCCTGCGCCACGTGAACCGGCTGGTCGACGCCGATTTCGACATCCGCCAGTGGCGCCACCACGGCTTCTACAACCCCGCGCGCGGACGCATCGAGATGCACCTCGAGGCGCGCACGCCGCAAGAGGTGCACTGGCGCGGCGGCGCGCGCCGCTTCGAGGCGGGCGACTGCATCCACACCGAGAACAGCTATAAATACCAGCAGGCCGACGCCATCGGGCTGCTGGAGCGTTCTGGCTTCGAGGCGACCCGCGTCTGGACCGATCCCCAGCGCTGGTTCGCGGTGATCCACGCACAGGCCATCTCCCCATGAACATGCTGCGCGACGAGGGCCTGCCGCGCACCTTCGCCCGGGTGCGCGGCCGTTCGCTGCACCTTGCCGAGGCGTTGTCCGACGAGGATTGCTGCGCGCAGTCGATGCCCGACGCGAGCCCGATCAAGTGGCACCTGGCGCACACCACCTGGTTCTTCGAGACTTTCATCCTCGAGCCGCGCGAGCCGGGCTTCGCGCCGTTCCACCCGGCGTTCCGGGTCATCTTCAACTCCTATTACAACGGCGTCGGCGACAAGCATCCGCGCCCGCAGCGCGGCCTGCTCACGCGGCCGTCGCTGGGCGAAGTGAAAGCCTACCGCCACGACGTCGACCGCCGCATGGACGCCTTGCTGGCGCGCGGCATCGACGACGCGCTGGCGGCGCTGGTCGAACTGGGCCTGCAGCACGAGCAGCAGCACCAGGAGCTGATGCTCACCGACGTCAAGCACCTGCTGGCGCAAAATCCCCTGTATCCGGCCTATGCGGCCGAGCCGATGGCGGCATCCGAGCCGGCGCCGCGGCTCGACTGGCTGGCGTTCGAAGGCGGCCTGGCCGAGATCGGCCACAAGGGCACGGGCTTTTGCTTCGACAACGAGCTGCCGCGCCATCGCACCTATGTGGCGCCGTTCGCGCTGGCCTCGCGCCTCGTCACCAACGGCGAATACCGCGCCTTCATCGAGGCCGGCGGCTACCGCGACCCGAGCCTGTGGCTGGCGGAAGGCTGGGACCGCGTCTGCTCGGGCGAGATCACGCGGCCCTTGTACTGGATCGAGCACGAGGATGGCTGGCGCGAGTTCACCCTGCACGGCGTGCAGCCGCTCGACCCCGAGCGTCCCGTCACCCACGTCTCGCTGTACGAGGCCGACGCCTATGCGCGCTGGCGTGGCGCACGCCTGCCTACCGAGGCGGAATGGGAATTTGCCGCGCGCCAGTCGAGCCTGGGCGGAGTGCCTGTGCATCATCCGGCGGCGGCCAGCGGCGCCGGCCTGCAGCAGATGTTCGGCGCCTGCTGGCAGTGGACGGGCAGCAGCTACGCGCCATATCCCGGCTATTCTCCGGCGCCGGGCGCCATCGGCGAATACAACGGCAAGTTCATGGTCAACCAGTACGTGCTGCGCGGCTCGTCGTGCGCCACGCCCGAGGGCCATGCGCGCGCCAGCTACCGCAACTTCTTCCCGTCCGGCGCACGCTGGCAGTTCACCGGCATCCGGCTGGCGAGATGAGCCGCCGGCGTGACTGGCGCGCGCGCCTGAAGGACCAGCGCGCCAATATCTACATCCTGTCGCATCCCCTCAGGTTCACCCTGCAGGTGCTGCGCGGCTTTCGCGCCAACCAGGGCCTGCTGCTGGCCGGCGCCGTCGCCTATTACGCGCTGCTGTCGATCGTGCCGTTCCTGATGCTGGTGGTGGTGGCGCTGTCGCATTTCATCGATCCGGTGGAGCTGCTCGACACCTTGCGCCGCTATCTCGAGCTGCTGGTGCCGGGCCAGTCGCGCCCGATCGTGACCGAGGTCGCCAACTTCCTGCAGGACCGCCAGCTGCTGACCTGGGTGCTGGCGCTGACCATGCTGTTTTTCAGCTCGCTCGCGTTTACCGTGCTGGAAAATGCGATGAGCGTGATCTTCGTGCACCGGGTCGCGGTGCGGCGGCGCCATTTTCTGGTCTCGGCCGTGCTGCCTTATTGCTATATCCTGGCGTTGGGCATCGGCATCATGGTGGTAACGCTGGTCGCCGGCGCGCTGCAGGTGATGGGGTCCGAGAGCGTCTGGCTGTTTAACTACAAGTGGTCGCTGGGCGGGGTGTCGGGAATATTGCTGTACCTGCTGGGACTGGCGGGCGAGATCCTGGTGCTGACCTCGATCTACCTGGTGATGCCGGTGGGTAGGCTGTCGATCTGGCATGCCTTCATCGGCGGCGCGACGGCGGCGTTGCTGTGGGAAATCGCGCGCCACGTGCTGGTCTGGTATTTCTCGACGCTGTCGCAGGTGAACCTGGTGTATGGCTCGATGACGACCGCGATCGTGGTGATGTTCTCGCTGGAGATCGCCGCCACCTTGCTGCTGCTGGGAGCCCAGGTGATCGCCGAATACGAGCGGGTGGGGCAGGCCGGCGGCGGGGAGCCGCCGGCGCAGCCGGCCTGCGATATTCCGCCGCTGGCGCGTGGCTGACATCGTCGACCTCGCGCCAGCGGCGTTCTTTGCTTCTTACTTTGCTTCTTACTTCGCTTCGCCCTTCGGCTTGATCATCAGGCTGGCGATGCAGCTGCCAGCGATCAGCACGGCGACGACGGTCAGCGAAGCCTGCACCGGCACGTGATACCACGGCATGATCAGCATCTTGACGCCGATGAAGGTCAGGACCATCGCCAGGCCATACTTGAGCAGGTGGAAGCGGTCAGCCACGTCGACCAGCAGGAAGTACAGCGCACGCAGGCCCAGGATCGCGAACATGTTCGACGTAAACACGATGAACGGGTCGGTCGTGATCGCGAAGATTGCCGGGATCGAGTCCACCGCGAAGATCAGGTCGGTCACCTCGATCAGGATCAGCACCAGGAACAGCGGCGTCACGTAACGCAGGCCGTCCTTGCGCACGAAGAACTTCTCGCCATGGTCGCCCTCGGCCACCCGCAGGTGCTTGCGCGCCAGCTTCAGGATCGGGTTGTTGGCCACGTCCGGTTCTTCGTCGACCGCCACCAGCATGCGGATACCGGTGAACAGCAGGAAGGCGCCGAACAGGTACAGGACCCAGCTGAATTCGCTCACGACCCAGGCGCCGGCGCTGATCATGATGGCGCGCATGATGATCGCACCGAGCACGCCATAGATCAGGACGCGGCGCTGGTATTGCTGCGGCACCTGGAAGGCGGTGAAGATCAGCAGGAACACGAACACGTTGTCGACCGACAGCGCTTTCTCGATCAGGTAGCCCGAGAAGAATTCGAGTGATTTCTGGCTCGCGATTTCAGGGCCGGCGGTGTCCTTCAGGTAGAAGTACAGGGCGGCATTGAAGATCAGCGCCAGGCTGACCCACACCAGCGACCAGATGCCGGCTTCCTTGACGCTGACCTTGTGCGCCTTGTTGCCGCCGAAGACGAACAGGTCGAGCGCCAGCATGACGAGCACGAAGCCGACGAAGCCGGCCCACATCATGGGGCTTGCGATGGTTTCCAATCCGTTCATCGGTAACTCCTTGTACTTGCAGTGAGACGAGGGGGCATGACAGTCCTCCGGTTGATAATAAAACCCCACTATAGAGCGCACCGATACATCGCACAAATCGAATCTTATTTGATGTAACATCGGTTTTTTCGATGTTTACGAGAGCGCGCCATGTCGACACTCAATTACAAGCACCTGCGCTACTTCTGGATGGTGGCGAAGACCGGCAGCATCGCCAGGGCGGCCGAGCAACTGCACCTGACCCCGCACTCGATCTCGGGCCAGCTGTCCGAATTCGCCGACAGCCTGGGCGTGGAACTGTTTCGCCGGGTCGGGCGCAAGCTCGAACTGACCGACACCGGGCGCCGCATCGTGAGCTATGCCGAAGAGATTTTCAATACCGGCGACGAGCTGCTCGAGCTGGTGCGCGACCACGCCTTCGCCACCACCACCTACCGCGTCGGCTGCGCCGACTCGGTCTCCAAGCTGATCGCCTTCGACCTGGTGGAGCCGGCGCTCAAGCTGAAAGAGCCCGTCAAGCTGATCTGCCGCGAAGGGCGCCTCGACAGCCTGATCGCCGACCTGGCGGTGCACCGGCTCGACCTGGTCATCGCCGACCGCCCGATCCCGGGCCACTTCAGCGTGCGCGCCTATAACCACTTGCTGGGCGAGAGCCCGATGACGGCCTTTTGCACCGAGGCGCTGGCGGCCAGCTTCGACCAGCCGTTCCCGGCCTGCCTGCACAATGCGCCGCTGCTGTTGCCGGGCGAGGATTTCGCGATCCACCAGCGGCTGTTGCGCTGGCTCGAGCGCTGCGACGTGCATCCGCGCGTGGTGGGGGAGTTCGACGACAGCGCGATGATCCAGGCCTTCGGCCGCTCGGGCGCCGGCGTGTTCTTCGCGCCGAGCGTGATCGCGGCCCAGGTCGCCAGCCAGTACGGACTGGTCGCGCTGGGCCAGGTCGAGTCGGTGGTCGAGCAGGTGTATGCGATCACGACCGAGCGCCGCATGAGCCATCCGGCCACGGTGGCGATCAGCAGGCTGGCGCGCGACAAGCTGTTTGCGCGTGGCGACGGCCGCAGCGACGGCGCAGGCGTCGGCGGAAGCTGACCATGCCGTTGCGCTCAGTCAATCCGAGGTGACGCCGCGAATGGCACAGTAAGTTCTTGCCCAAAACCAATCGGACGCAAAAACTGTTCGGGAGATGCACCATGGGACTGCTGCGCGGCTGCGATTCGCCGTTTACCATCGCGGCCCACGCCGCCTCGCTGCGCCGGCGCGGCATCGACTTCGTCATGCGGCGCTACAGCCGCGATCCATCGACCAACCTCGACGCCGGGGAGGCGCAGCGCCTGTGCGGCGCCGGTCTGCGCATCGGCGCGCTATGGGAGGGATGCGGGGCGCGCGACCGGCTCACGCGCCAGCAGGGCTTGCGCGACGGCGCCGAGGCCCTGCACCTGGCCCGCGCGGCCGGACAGCCGCCCGGCAGCGCGATCTATTTCGCCCTGGGCGAGGACACGACGCCGGCCGACATCGATGGCGTGCTGAAGCACTATCTGGCCGGGGTGCGCAGCGCGCTGGGCGGCGCCGCGGGCTACCGCGTCGGGGTGCACGGCAGCCATGCCTGGTGCGCCGGACTGGTCGACCGCGGGCTCGGCGCATTGAGCTGGCTGGTCTCGATGCCGGCCGGTGGGGTGGCGCCGCGCCACAACCTGCTGCAATGGCCGTCCGCGCGCCTGGTGCTCGACGGCGCCGAGCTGCGCCTGTCGCCCGTGCTGGGGCAGCCGGGGAGGGACCCCGGCCTGTTCCAGCTGGCCGGGCCTGGCGCGGCGCTCAGCGCCGCGTTCAGGCGCGAACGCTGACGCCGGCGGCGCCGGCGTCGATGCGCCCGACCACCGCCGCGTCCGCGAACCCTTCGCGCGCGAACAGGGCCAGCACGTCGTCGACCGCGGCCGGATCGCAGGCCACCAGCAGCCCGCCCGAGGTTTGCGGATCGGTCAGCAGCGCGCGCTGGGCCGGGGTGAGGGATGCATCCAGCTGGACGTCCTTGCCATAGGCATCCCAGTTGCGGCCTGAAGCGCCGGTGAAGAAGCCGTCGTGCGCCAGTTGCAGCACGCCTGGCAGCAGCGGGATCGCCGGCATATCCAATTGCGCGTGCAGCTGGGCGCCGCGCGCGATCTCGAGCAGGTGGCCCAGGAGGCCAAAGCCGGTGACGTCGGTCATGGCGTGCACGCCCGGCATGTCGGCCAGCAGGCGGCCCGGCTTGTTCAACTTGGTGGTGTTGGCGATCATGGCCGCATAGCCTTCCTCGCCCAGCACGCCCTTCTTGAGCGCGGCCGACAGCACGCCCACGCCCAGGGGCTTGCCCAGCACCAGCACGTCGCCGGCGCGGGCGGCGCTGTTCTTCTTGACCTTGGCCGGATGCACCAGGCCCATCACTACCAGGCCATAGATCGGCTCGACGGAATCGATCGTGTGGCCGCCGGCGATCGGGATGCCGGCTTCGCGGCAGATCGAGGCGCCGCCTTCCAGGATCTGGCCGATGGTCTCGAGCGGCAGTTTGTTTATCGGCATGCCGACCAGGGCCAGCGCCATGATCGGGGTGCCGCCCATCGCGTACACGTCAGAGATCGCATTGGTGGCGGCGATGCGGCCGAAGTCGAACGGGTCGTCGACGATCGGCATGAAGAAATCGGTGGTGGCGACCAGCGCCTGCTCGTCGTTGAGCTGGTAGACCGCGGCGTCGTCCGAGGTCTCGATCCCGACCATCAGCTCCTTCGGCAGCGGGAAGCCGCCCGAGGACTTGAGGATCTCGGCCAGCACGCCGGGCGCGATCTTGCAGCCGCAGCCGCCGCCGTGCGAGAACGAGGTGAGTTTGATGGGTTGGTCGGTGGTGCTCATGGGATGTCCGGTTGTCGTTGATCGTGGAATTATCGCGCAAGTCGGACGCCGGCGCTTGGCCGGGCATCCGCCATAAAAAAAACGGCTGCCGAAGCAGCCGTTTTTCACTGACGCCAAGTCAGGATCCCCGCCTGCGCGGGGACATGCTTATTCGCCGAACGAACGGCGTGCGCCGTCCATCGAGCGCGGGTGGGCGCCCTTGTAGCCGCCTTCGCGGCGCTGGCCCTGGCCTTCGCGCGGGCCGCCGAAGCGGTTGCCGTCGCGTGGCGCACGGTCGGCGGCCGGACGGTCGCCTTGTGGGCGCGGGGCGTAACCCTCGCGCGGGCCACGATCGGCGTAACGGCTCTCGCCGGCTGGGCGGTCGCCGTGCGGACGCGCCGCATAGCCTTCGCGTGGCGCGCGATCGGCGTAGCCGCGCTCGTAGCCACCCTCACGCGGACCCGACGGCTTGCCGAAACCGCGCTGGGCCGGCTTGCCGTTGCGGCCGTCGCCCGGCTTCCAGCCCGGACGCGCGGCCGAACGCGGCGCCGCCGCGCGCTTCGGTTCGAAGCCTTCGATCACGTTGACCGGGATCGGCTGGCGGGTGAAGCGCTCGATGCGGCGGATGTTCATGTTCTCGGCGTGGTTGACCAGCGAGATCGCGGTGCCGTTGCGGCCGGCACGGCCGGTGCGGCCGATGCGGTGCACGTAGTCCTCGGGGAACTTCGGCAGGTCGTAGTTCACCACGTGGGTGATGTTCGGCACGTCGATGCCGCGCGCGGCGACGTCGGTTGCGACCAGCACCTTGACGCTGCCGCGGCGCAGGCTGTCCAGCGTGCGGTTGCGGGCGCCCTGGTGCATGTCGCCATGCAGCGCGGCGGCGGCGAAGCCGGCGATGTTCAGGCGGTCGGCGATCATGTCGGCGTCGCGCTTGGTGGCGGTGAACACCACGGCCTGGTCCAGCGTCTCGTCGCGCAGCAGGTGGTCGAGCAGGCGGTTCTTGTGCGACAGGTCGTCGACAAAGTGCACGCGCTGCACGATGTTCTCGTGGCGGTTGGTGGCGCTGGCGATCTGGATCGTCAGCGGGTCGCTGGTGATGCGGCGCGCCATATTGCCCACGACGCCGTCCAGGGTTGCCGAGAACAGCATGGTCTGGCGGGTCGACGGCGTGGCGGCGACGATCTTCTCGATGTCGTCGATGAAGCCCATGTCGAGCATGCGGTCGGCTTCGTCCAGCACCAGGATCTCGAGCTGCGAGAAGTCGATCTTGCCCGATTCCATGTGGTCGATCAGGCGGCCCGGCGTCGCCACCAGGATCTCGGGATTCTTGGCCAGCAGTTGCATCTGCTTCGGGTAGGGCATGCCGCCCAGGATCGAGACGCAACGCACGCGGCGCATATGGGCCGTGTACTTGTCGGTGTTGCTGGTCACTTGCAGGGCCAGCTCGCGGGTCGGGGTCAGGACCAGCATCTTCGGCTGGGCCGGCTTGAAACGGACGCGTTCGCCGCGTGCGCGGGCAGCCTGCGCTTCTTGCGCAGGAGTCTTGCCGGCAGGAGCAGGCTCGGCGTTCGCCAGGTGGTGCAGGGCCGGCAGCATGAAGGCCGCGGTCTTGCCCGAACCGGTTTGCGACGAGACCAGCAGGTCGCGGCGCGCGATGGCCGCGGGGATGGCTTGCGCCTGGACCGGGGTCGGATTGGTATAGCCGGTGTCGGCCACTGCCTGGACGATGGACGCGTGCAGGCCTAGTGCTTCAAAACTCATGTGTTCTTTACTTTCGGAATAAATCATGCACGTTCGCACATGTGGCGCGAACGTAAAAATGCAACGCGAACCGACAAACGAAATGACTCAGTAATGAAAGAAATTTCGGCACAAAAGCTTTGCGCCGGGACGGTGTCTGGAAACGACACGCAAGGCGGGAGGCTTTGGAAAGGCGCTCTGATCGAGCTGCCTGGGGTTTGCGTAGCTGCTTGTTGTACTGCTGACGCTGCTATCACCGGCTCATGAGGTTCATGATGCGGGCGCGATGTCGCAGCGCACAAACGGAACTATACAGGTTTTTCCGGTTCTTTGCACGACAGCGCGTCAAACCGTGCAGTTAATGCTGCACGGCAATATATCAGCGCTGCTTGCGCGCGGACGAGGTATTGCGGGCGATGCGCTTGCCGCTCTTGCTGGCGCCCGCCTTGGCCTTGAAGCGCGAGGCATTGCGCTTGGCCTTGCTGCGGTCGCTCTCGAAGGCCAGCACGGCGTTCTCGATGATGTTCTCGGCGATGTCGCCCTGGTTCGAGGCCGAGGTCTTCGGCACCAGGATCGTCGAGCCGGCCTTCAGGCGCATCTGCGGCGGGATGTTGTTGGCCTGGCGGATGACTTCGGGCGTGGTGCCGAATTTCGAGGCCAGTTGGGAAATCGTCACGCGGGCGCTGGTGATCTTGTGCGTGGTCCAGGTGGACAGGGCATGGCCCCATTGCGCCAGGTTGATGTGGAATTTCTCGGCGTTTTCTTTCGGCAGCAGGATCTTGGTGCGCTCGCCGCCGATGATGACCGGCTTCTTGAACTGCGGATTGAGCGCCTTGAATTCGTCGAGCGACATTTCGGCCAGCTGGGCCGCGATGGCCAGGTCGATGTCGCTGGTCTTGTCGACCGTGGTGAAATAAGGCTGGTTGTCGATTGCCGGCAGGGTGACGCCATACTGGGAAGGATTGGCCACCACGTTCTTGACCGCCTGCAGCTTCGGCACGTAGTTGCGGGTTTCGGCCGGCATCAGCTCGGCCAGGCTGTCGAAGTCGGTCGGCTTGCCCAGTTCCTGGTTTTTCTTGATGGCGCGCTGAACATTGCCTTCGCCCCAGTTATATGCCGCCAGGGCCAGCGGCCAGTCGCCGAACATCGTGTACAGGCGTTGCAAGTAGGACAGGGCGGCGTCGGTCGAGGCGATCACGCCGCGCCGCTCGTCCTTGAACATGTTCTGGCGCAGGTCGAAGTCCTTGCCGGTGCCCGGCACGAACTGCCACAGGCCGGCGGCGTTGGCGCTCGACATGGCTTGCGGATTGAAGGCCGACTCGATCACCGGCAGCAGCGCCAGCTCGGTCGGCATGCCGCGCTTTTCGAGTTCCGACACCACGTGATACAGATAGGGCGAGGCGCGCCCGGAAATGCGGGACAGGTTGCCCGGGTGGGCCGCATAGGCCTGGGTGTGGCGCGTCACCAGGGCATTGTTCAGGTCGGGAATCGCATAGCCGCTGCGGATGCGGCCCCAGACATCGGTCTCACGGTAGTCGTCGGCGTCCAGCTTCATCGGCGACAGCGCCGGGCGTTCGATGCTGGGCGCGGCGTAGGCGCCTGAAGCCGGAGCCGCGTCCATCGCCTGACTCAGCGGCGCTGCTGCCAGGAGGGCCAGCGCGGCCAGGGTGAAGATGGAGCGTTTCGTGTCGTGCATGGGCTTCATGAGGCGTTTCCAGTGTTGCGTCCAGGAACGAACGGACAGGACAAGAGGGCAGTGTACGTATCAATTGTCGAGTCAGTCAAGAATTAAGTCGCTGTCGTTACAATTCAGGCCGAAGGAAAAATGTCATCCGTTGGCATCATGAAAACGGAAGATGCCGTACATATCACGGATATTGACGAGCAGGACGCTTTTTGCCCGACCCACCTCGAATAACGGTCGCGTCTGGCAAACCTTAGCGCCGTGGCGGGGTCGAACTATGAGTGGGCGCAAAGAGTGCGTACAATCCAGGCTTTGCTGTTCGCCTCGCTTTCGAAAGTTTCACCATGAGCACCCCCAATCTGAACGCCGACGATGACGCCATCGTCGCCGCCACCCGCAAGTGGCTGGAGCGCGCCGTCATCGGCCTCAATCTCTGTCCCTTCGCCAAGTCGGTCTATGTCAAGGAGCAGGTGCGCTACGTCGTCTCGAACGCCACCACGCCCGAGCAATTGCTCGAAACCCTGATGGACGAGCTGCAGCGCCTGTCCGACACCAGCCCGGAGCAGGTCGATACGACCTTGCTGATCCATCCTTTCGTGCTGAACGATTTCGAGGACTACAACGAGTTCCTGGACGTGGCCGATGTCGCGGTCGAGGACATGCAGCTCGACGGCGAGCTGCAGGTGGCGTCCTTCCACCCGGACTACCAGTTCGCGGACACCGACGCCAACGATATCGCCAACTACACCAACCGCGCCCCGTATCCGATCCTGCACCTGCTGCGCGAGGACAGCATCGCGCGCGCGGTCGACGCCTTCCCGGAAGCGGAAGCGATCTTCGAGAAGAACATCGCCACCATGGAAAAGCTCGGCCATGAAGGCTGGGACAAGCTCGATGTCGGCCCGGCCTGAAGACGGCGCCCCCGCGGCGCCCTTGCCCGAACGTCCCGACACCCCGTGCGTGGCGGTGTGCTCGACCACCTTCGACGAGGTGTGCCGCGGCTGCGGCCGCACGGTCGCCGAAGTCGCCAACTGGGTGTCGATGGATGCCGCCACGAAGGAAGTCGTGTGGCAGCGCATCCTGGCGCAGGGTTATCCGCGCCGGAACAGTTAAGCGCGGGGCTCAATAGGCCCCGATGAAATCCTTCTTGCCGATCGGGACGCCGTTGTGGCGCAGGATCGCGTACGCCGTCGTCACGTGGAAGAAGAACTGCGGCAGCGCGAAGTGCGTCAGGTAGCGCGCGCCGTCGTCGAACTGGCGCGCCCGCTCGCCGCTGCCATGGGTGATAGGACGGGTGGCGCCGGCTTCCACATCCGCCGCTTTCAGGCTGTCGATGAAGCCCAGCGTCTTGCTGATGCGCTGCTGCAGCTCGGCGAAGGTGTGCTCGCCATCCTCGTAGCGCGGCGGCTCGACCCCGGCCAGGCGCGCGCTCGCGCCCTTGGCGAAGTCGGTGGCGATCTGGACCTGCCTGGCCAGCGGGAACATGTCGGGGTAGAGGCGCGCCTGCAGCAGGGCGTCCGGCTCGATGCGGCGCTCCTGGGCGTGGGCCTCGGCTTTTTCAAGCACTGCGGCGAGGCTGCCCAGCAGCTGGCGGAATACCGGCACCGAGGCGGCGTACAGGGAATGGCTCATCTGGTTCTCCTATTCTGGTTAGTCCAATAGCATCGCGATCATAGCAAGTCTTGTCGCGCGCCGTTGACGCACCCGACCGCATAATTAGTGACTCCCGGCAAGCAACTGTGCATAATCTGGCCATCCTTTATGCATCGGGCTTAGCAGGCCCAGTCCCGCATCCATGTCGAGTCCCGCTGCCCGCACCCCGTCCCGCCTGCGTTCGCTGTATGGCCGTTCGTTGTACGGTGCGCTGCTGCTGGTGGTGTTCGCCGGCCTGCTGGCCCCCGCCGTGGTCGGCAGCTACCTGCTGGTCGGCCTGCAGCAGCGCGCGGGCGCCAGCCCGAACGACACGCTGCAGGGCAATTACGCGCTGGTGCTGGCGCTGCAGCTGGCGGTGTCGCTGCTCCTGATCGCGTTGCTGCTGCGGCGGCGCCTGCTGTCGCCGCTGCGCAAGCTGATGGGCTTTTCGGACCGCCTGGCGCGCGGCGACTTCGAGACGCCGCTGGCGCTGTCGGCCCACGACGAGCTGGGGCAGCTGGGCGAGCAGATGGAGCGCATGCGCCTGGCGATCCGCGACCTGTTCGCCGACGTCGCGCGCCGCGAGGAACAGTTCCGCACCATCGTGACCCAGGTCCCGGGCGCCGTCTACCGCGTGCGCGCGGGCGGGGCGATCGAATTCGTCAGCGACGAGATCGAGAAGATCACCGGCTACCCGTCAGCGCGCTTCATGTGCGCCACGACCGAAGACTGGGCGGACATCGTCCATCCGGAAGACCGGCGCGTCTACCACCGCGCCGTCCGCGACGCGGCCCTGTCGGGAAACGCCTACGAGATGGAGTACCGGATCATCGACGCCTACGGCATCGAGCGCTGGGTGCAGGAGCGCGGCCAGCCGCAGGCCGCCTGGGATCCGGCGCTGCATGGGCCGGACGGCGTGCGGATGGACGGCATCATCTCGGACATCAGCGAGCGCCGCCACGACGAGATGCGCATCGAGGCCTTGCTGGCCGAGCAGGGCGCGATCCTGGACAACGTCATGTTCGGCGTGCTGTTCGTGCGCCAGCGCCGCATCGTCTCCAGCAACCGCCGCTGCGAGGAGCTGTTCGGCTACGGCGAAGGCGTCATGGTGGGGCAGTCGACCGCGATCCTGTATCCGAACCACGACGACTACGCACGCATCGGCGTCGAACAGTATCCGCTGCTCGAGAAAGGCATGGACCTGGGCGAGGAGCGCCAGCTGCGCCACCGCGACGGCAGCCTGTTCTGGTGCCTGATGAGCGGCTGCGCGCTGGAGCCGAACCGCGCCGACGAGGGCAGCATCTGGGTGTTCGCCGACATCACCGAACGCAAGCTGGCCGAGGAAAAGCTGCGCCTGTCGGCCAACGTCCTGGAACACATCGCCGACGGCGTGATGGTGCTCGACGTGCATGGCCGGATCGTGGCCACCAATCCCGCCTTCACCCGCATCACCGGTTACGCCGAGCACGAGGCATTGGGGCGTGCGTCGAGCCTGTCGTCCCACGACGCGGCGGGCAGCCGCAACGATCCCGCCCTGTACCAGGAACTGTGGCGCGAGCTCGGCGCGTCAGGCTTCTGGCGCGGCGAGATCTGGGACACGCGCAAGGGCGGCGACGCCTACCTGGAAGCGCTCACGGTGTCGGCGGTGCGCGACGACGACGGCGCCACCACCCACTATGTGTGCGTGTTCAGCGACATCACGCGCGCGCGCGAATCGCAGATCCAGCTCGACCACCTGGCCCACCACGATGCGCTGACCGCGCTGCCCAACCGCCTGCTGTACCACGACCGCTTGCGTCACGCGATGGCGCGCGCCGAACGCGACGGCGAGCAGCTGGCGGTGCTGTTCATCGACCTCGACCGCTTCAAGAACGTCAACGACACGCTCGGCCACCACGTGGGCGACGAGTTGCTCAAGCAGGCGGCGCAGGCGCTGTCGCGCTGCCTGCGCGAAGGCGACACCCTGGCGCGCCTGG
The DNA here is from genome assembly GCF_000315425.1 of Massilia timonae CCUG 45783. Lineage (GTDB taxonomy): Bacteria > Pseudomonadota > Gammaproteobacteria > Burkholderiales > Burkholderiaceae_D > Telluria > Telluria timonae. The sequence goes on from NZ_JH992925.1 coordinate 162,591, forward strand.
GCGGCGACGAATTCATCGTGCTGCTGGAAGACGTCGACGGCGTGCGTGGCGCCACGCGGGTGGCCGACAAGCTGATGGCGATGTTCGAGCAGCCTTTCGAGGTCTCGGGCCACGAGCTGTTCGTCACCGGCAGCGTCGGCATCAGCCTGTATCCGCGGGACGGGCACGATATGCACATCCTGATCCGCAATGCCGACGTCGCGATGTACCAGGCCAAGGCGCGCGGCCGCAACGGCTACCGCTTCTACGCCCCGACGATGAGCGGCGACGGCGCGCTGCGCCTGCGCATGGAGGCGCTGCTGCGGCGCGCGATCGAGAAGCGCGAGATCCATCTGGCCTACCAGCCGCAGGTCGAGATCGACAGCGGCCGCCTGGTCGGCGTCGAGGCCCTGCTGCGCTGGAACAGTCCCGAACTGGGGCAGGTGGCGCCAAGCCGCTTCATCCCGCTGGCCGAGGACACCGGCTTCATCGGCCAGCTGGGCCAGTGGGTGCTGCAGGAAGCGTGCCGCCAGATGGTGGCGTGGGAAGCGCAGGGCCTGGCGGTGCCGAAGATCGCCGTCAACCTGTCGGTGCGCCAGTTCGAGCGCGGCGGCATGGCCGCCGCCGTGGCCGCGGTGCTGGGCGACACCGGCCTGGCGCCGCAGCGCCTGCAGCTCGAGGTGACGGAATCGGCGATCATGAACACGGGCGACGCGCTGCAGTACGTGAACGACCTGCATGCGATCGGCGTCTGCCTCGCGATCGACGACTTCGGCACCGGCTACTCGTCGCTGGCCTACCTGAAGCAGTTGCCGGTGCAGACCCTCAAGATCGACCGCAGCTTCATCAAGGACATCCCGCAGGATCCGGACGACGAGGCGATCGCGATCGCCATCATCCAGCTCGGCAAGAGCATGAACCTGTCGGTGATCGCGGAAGGCGTCGAGCGCGAGGACCAGGCGGCTTTCCTGCTGCGCCACGGCTGCAGGCTCGCCCAGGGCTATTTGTATGGCAAGCCGCTCGGGCACGACGAGATCCTGGCGCGCTGGGGAGTGACGCAGGATGCATGAGAGGATGCGTAAGCCCACTCGCCGCAGCTTCCTGCTGGCCGGCCTGGCCGCCGGCGGCGCGCTGCTGATCGGCTGGGGCGCGCAGCCGCCGCGCCAGCGCCTGCATCCTGCGCGGCCGCTGGCGCTCGCCGGCGACGAGGTCGCGCTCAATGGCTGGGTCGCGCTCGCGCCCGACGGCACGGTGTCGGTGGTGGTGCCGCGCAGCGAGATGGGGCAGGGCGTGCACACGGCGCTGCCGATGCTGGTGGCCGAGGAACTCGACGTCGGCCTGGACGCGGTGCGCGTCATCCAGCCGCCGATCGACAAGATCTACGCCAACGTCACGGTGCTGCGCGAGAACCTGCCGTTCCACCCGGACGACGCCGGCCGCACGGCCCAGGGCGCCCAGTGGCTGATGGCCAAGGTCGGCCGCGAGCTGGGCATCATGTTCACCGGCGGCTCGAGCAGCGTGCGCGACGCCTGGCTGCCGATGCGCGAAGCGGGCGCGTTGGCGCGCGCGATGCTGGTGAAGGCGGCTGCGCAGGAGTGGGGCGCGCGTGTGGAGGATTGCCGCACCGAAGACGGCTTCGTGATCCACCTTGATGGCCGCAGCGCCGGCTATGGCGCGCTGGCCGCCCTGGCGGCGCAGGCCGGCGCGGGCCTCACCGCGCGGGACGTGCGCCTCAAGCCGCCGTCGGCGTTTCGCCTGATCGGCCGGCCGCAGCCGCGCCTGGACAGCCGCGCCAAGGCCGACGGCAGCGCGCGCTTCGGCATCGATGCGCGGCCGGCCAGGATGGTGTATGCGGCCCTGGCGATGGCGCCGACGATCGGCGCCACGGTCGCCGCCTTCGACGCCGACGCCGTGCGCCGGATGCCGGGCGTGCTGGCCGTGGTCGACGTCTCGTCCGCGCTCGCGGGGCGCACCGGCGCCGGGGCCGGCGTGGCGGTGGTGGCGTCCACCTGGTGGCAGGCGCGCCAGGCGGCCCAGGCCTTGCCCGTCACCTGGCAGCCGGGCGAGGGTGCGGCGCTGTCGAGCGCAGCGATCCTGGCCGGCCTGGCGCGCGCGCTCGATGAGGAGCGTGGCTATGTGTACCACGAGACCGGGGCGCAAGAGGTCGAGGGCGCCGTGCGCACGCTGCGCGCCGAATACCGCGCGCCGTTCCTGGCGCATGCGGCGCTGGAACCGGTCAACTGCACCGCCCAGGTCGCGCGCGGCAAGGTGCGGCTGTGGGCCTCGACCCAGGTGCCGAGCATCGCGGTCGACTGCGCCGCGCGCGTGGCCGGGGTGGCGCGCGAGGACGTGGCGATCGAGGTCATGTTGCTGGGCGGCGGCTTCGGACGCCGGCTCGAGGTCGACATGGTGGCGCAGGCGGTGGCCATCGCCAAGGCGCTCGATGGCCAGCCGGTGCAGCTGATCTGGAGCCGCGAGCAGGACACGATGCATGACGTCTACCGGCCGGCGGCGCTGGCGCGCTTCACGGCGCAGCTGGACGAAGGCGGGAACATCCTGGCCTGGGACAACAAGTCGGCGAGCGGCGCCATCGGCCACCAGTACTTCGAACGCAGCCTGGGCCTGCCGGGCGTGGGGCCGGACAAGACCACCGCCGAGGGCGAATACGACCATCAATATGCGATCCCGAACCAGCGCGTGGCGCACGTGACGGTCGACAGCGCCGTGCCGATCGGCTACTGGCGTTCGGTCGGGCACTCGCACAATGCCTTCTTCAAGGAGTCGTTCCTGGACGAGGTGGCGCACGCCGGCGGCCAGGATCCGGTGGCCTTGCGGCGCAAGCTGCTGGCGCGCCATCCGCGCGCGCTGGCGGTGCTGGACGCGGCAGTGGCCGCCGCCGGCCAGCCGCCGCCACGGCGGGCCCATGGCGTGGCGCTGCACCGCTCGTTCGGCAGCATGGTGGCCCAGGTGGCCGAGGTCTCGGTCGACGGTAGAGAGATCCGCGTGCACCGCGTGGTGTGCGCGATCGATTGCGGCCTGGTGGTCAATCCCACTATCGTGGCCCAGCAGGTCGAATCCAGCGTGGTGTTCGGCCTGTCGGCGGCGCTGGCCGGCGAGATCACGATCGAACAAGGCAAGGTGCGGCAGTCGAACTTCGGCGACTATCCGCTGCTGCGCATCGGCCAGGCGCCGCAGGTGGAGATCATCGTCATGGCAAGCCGCGCGCACCCCGAAGGCGTGGGCGAGCCGGCCGTGCCGCCGGTGGCGCCGGCGGTGGCGGCGGCGGTGTTCAAGCTGACCGGGCAGCGCCTGCGCAGCCTGCCATTGACACTGAATTGAGCGCCTGGCAGTCGCCGGCGATGCAGGCCGCCAGTTCGTCCGGATCCGGATCGACCCGGATCGCCAGGTCATAGCCTTCCTCGACCATGTCGACGCTGCGGTCTTCGGCCGTGATCTCGAGCTTGACGGTGGGATGGCACAGGACGAAGCCGGCGGCCAGCCTGCCCATCGCAGCTGCGAGAACAGCAGCGGCGCGCTGATGCGCAGGCGGCCGCGCGGGCGGTCGGCGCCCGAGGCGATCGCCTCGGCCGTCTCGTCGATCTCGGCCAGCAAGACGCGGGTGCGCTCGTGCAGCGCCAGCCCTTCCTGGGTCAGTTTCAGCGTGCGACCCGGAACACAAGGTGACCTTCTCCCAGGCCTCGGGCCCGCGCGACAAGGCGCCGGGCGGTGCGGAAGAACAGGCCGAGCAGGCCTGGATGGATGGCGAGAACGGCTACCGCAGCGCCTTGCTGTCGACGCTGGGGCGCACGCGTGATCTGCTGGCGCAGGGACAGCTTGACGGTTGAAAGGCTTGGAGCTGGATCAGTCCGGCGCGCCGAGCAGCACGCGCAGATTGCATTCCTCTTGCCAGTCGCGGCGCTCTGCGCTCGACTGCGCCAGGCGCGCCAGTTCGTCGTCGCCCTGCTCGGCCTGGGCCTGGATCAGCCGGTCGGCCACGCCGCCGTCCGGCACCATGGTGCCGAAGAAGGCGACGGTGTCGCCGCGCTGCAGCAGCAGGGTCGGAAAATTGTCGACGTCGAGGTCGCCCACCAGGTCGGCCTGGTCTTCGATGTCGATCCAGACGAACTGCTTGTCGGGATGGCGCAGCGCCAGCTCGTCGAAGGTGGCGCGGTAGGTCGCGCAGGTGCCGCACCAGGCGGCGCACAGGCAGGCGACGGTCCAGCCGTCGCCATGGACGGCGGCGGCGACGGCGTCGCGGGTGGTGGAGTCGAGGGTCAGGCTCTGCATGTGCGGCATTGTACAGCGAGTTGCGGACGATGTTGCAGCGCGGTGGCGCATTGCGGCGGCGATCTGCCGTCGCGCCATGGAAGCCCTCGGGCCGAGAAGGTAAAATAGCGGAATGCCTAACATCCTTGCTATCGAAACCTCGGCCGAGCTGGCGTCCTGCGCGCTTCTGGTCGGGGAAAAAGTCATTGAACGTTCGACGCCCGGCGTGCGCAGCCACTCGCAATCGGTCCTGCCCATGGTGCAGGAACTCTTGAAAGAGGCCGGCATCGCCCTGGCCGACTGCGACGCCATCGCCTTCGGCGCCGGCCCCGGTTCCTTCACCGGCGTGCGCACCGCCTGCGGCGTGGCCCAGGGCCTGGCCTATGGCGCCAGATTGCCGGTGCTGCCGCTGGTGACCCTGGAAGCGATGGCCGAGGCCTGCCGCGCCGCCACCGGCGCCGATGAGGTGCTGGCCGTGCTCGACGCGCGCATGGGCGAGGTGTACTGGGCCCAGTACCGCTTCGACGGCGGCAAGTGGCTCGAGGTCGTGGCGCCGGCGCTGTCGGCGCCGCAGGATGTGACGCCGCTCGCGGCGGAAGGCCTGAGGGCCTGCGGCAACGGCTTCGCCGAGTATGCCGACGCCTTCGCCGGCCAGCCGTTCGCGCAAGACGCGCTGGCCGACATCATGCCGCACGCGCGCGAGCTGGCGCTGCTGGCGCGCGGCGCGCTGGCGGCCGGGCAGGGCGTGCCCGCGGCCCAGGCCCAGCCGCTTTACCTGCGCAACAAGGTCGCCTACACCAGCGCCGAGCGCCAGGCGATCAACCAGGCCAAGGCCGGCGCATGACGCAGTTGCAGGATACCGGCTTGAGCCTGGCCCCGATGACGGCGGCCGACGTGGACGAGGTGTGGGCGCTGGAATGCAGTGTCTTTCCCTATCCCTGGAGCCGCGGTAACTTCGTCGACGCCGTGGCCAGCGGTTACGATTGCTGGACCGTGCGCGACGCTGACGGCGAGCTGGCCGGGTATTATCTGTTGATGTACGCGCTCGACGAGGCGCACCTGCTCGACGTCGCGGTGGCCGGCAAGCGCCAGCGCCAGGGCCTGGGCCGGCGCCTGCTCTACCAGATCGCGGCGCGCGCGCTCGGTCACGGCATGGCATCGATCCTGCTCGAGGTGCGGCCGTCGAACGAACGGGCGCTGGAAGTGTATCGGCGGCATGGCTATGTCGAGATCGGCCGCCGCAAGGGCTATTATCCGGCCGGCGCGGCGGGCCGCGAGGACGCGATCGTGATGAGGCTGGAATTATGAAGAACGTGAGCCAGCGCGACGCGCTGTTCCTGGCCGAGATGGGCATCGGCCCGCTGTGGCAGCCGCGCAATGCGCCGGCGGGCGGGGCGGATCCGGTGGCCGAGGCGGCCGTCGTCGAGGCGGCGCCGGAAGCCGCGGAGCCCGCGCCGGCGCCCGTATCTGCGTCAATTTCTGCGCCTGCACCAGCGCCGGCACCAGCGCCGGCCGCGCGCGAGCATACGCCGCTATCCGCGCCGCCTTACCGCAATCCGCCGCCGGTGCAAGATGAATCGGCCTGGGACGACAGCGCCGCGCCCGAGCCGGCGGCGCCCGACGTCGCCAATATGGACTGGGCCGGGCTGCGCCAGGCGATCGCCGCCTGCAAGGATTGCGCCTGCGGCGCAGGCCGCAAGCCGGTGCACGGCGCCGGTCCGCGCCAGGCGCGCTGGCTGATCGCCGCCGGCACCCCGAGCGCGCTCGACGAAGAGGCCGGCCAGCCGCTCACGGGCGAGCCCGGCAAGCTGCTCGACAATATGCTGCACGCGGTCGGGCTGTCGCGCGAGCGCGATGCCTACGTCACGCCGCTGGTCAAGTGCCGGCCGCTGAACGCGAAGGGCGGCGACCGCGCGCCGACTCCCGGCGAGATTGCCGCCTGCCGTCCCTTCGTCGAACGCGAACTGGCGCTCACCGGGGCCACGACCGTGCTGACCCTGGGCCAGGTCGCGACCAACGGCCTGCTGGGCCGCGCGCTGCAGGAGCCGCTGGCCGGCGCCCGTGGCGAGGTCCATCGCCTGGGCGAGGCACCGCTGGTGGCGACCCTGCATCCGGGCGAACTGCTGCTGCGCGGCGAAAACAAGGCGCTGGCCTGGGCCGACCTGTGCCGGGCACGCTCCCTTGGACCACGCGACTAGCACCTACCAGGCGACCTTCCACCGCCGCTGGGGCCACCTGCGGCGGGCCCCGGTGCGCGCGCTGGCCTGGCTGCTCGATTCTCCCGACCTGCTGGACGTCGATGCCCCGGCGTGGGCGGGGCGCATCGCTGCGCTCGGCCCGGTCACCCCCGGCGTGGCCGACTGGCTGGCGCAACTCGACCAGGACCCGTCCAGGCTGGCGGCGGCGCTGGGCGACAAGACCTACACCCGCCTCGGGCTGTACGCCGAAAAGCTGATGGCCTTCTATTTCGCCGAGCAGGGCCGCCTGGTGCGCCACGGCCTGCAGGTGCGCGCCGCCCGCAACGACACGGTGGGCGAGTTCGACTTCCTGCTCGAGCGCGGGCCGGATGCGCTGACGCATATCGAGTTCGCCACCAAGTTCTACCTGCTCGATGGCGGCGCTTCTAATGAATTCGACGCCCTCGTGGGCCCCAACCTGGCCGACAGCCTGGGCCTCAAGATGCGCAAGGTATTCGAGCGCCAGCTCGCACTGGGCGATCACCCGGCGGCGCAGGCGCTGCTGCCGCTTCCCGTGACCCAGGCGCAAGCCCTGATCAAGGGCTGGCTGTTCTACCCGTCCGGCAGCTGGCCGGCAATGCAGGGCATCACGGCCGGCCACTGCCGCGGCTTCTGGTGCGCCCTCGACGAACTGGACGCCATCCCCGGCGAGGAGTTCCTGATCCTGCCCAAGCTGGAATGGCTGGCGCCATATCTGGCGCAAGCACCTGCGCAGTCGTCCGACCGGCTCCTGACCCGCCCCCAACTCGGCGCCACGCTGGCGCAAGCCTTCGACACATCCAGCACGCCGGTACTGGTAGCGATCGTGCGCCGCCAGGGCGATCTCATCGAAGAAGCCGAACGCGGCTTCATCGTCCCCAACGACTGGCGCACCCGCGCCGCCCAAGCGCGCCTGGCGAAACCGCTCCACCCCTCTCCATGAGGGTCAGTGTCGAATTGTTTGACAACTTTCCAGAATCCCCAGTAATTCGCCCCCGAGTCGCGCCTTTTCAGGTGTCAAACTCGACAGTAAACAATGAGGGTCGGAGTCGAATTGTTTGGCAACTTTGAGGAATTGCCCAATAAATCAACTCTGACCCTGATTCTTTTTTTGCCAGTTGGATCTGTTTAAGTGGAGGTATGGCAACGAATGCGGAGACTGCCGAACAGCAGAGGAATGCGCTGAAGAGGAACTGCCTGTCTGCCCCAAATTTCGTTGCAAAATAATTAGGGTCAGAGTCGATTTATTGAGCAATTCCCCACGCCAGCGAGCAATCCGGGACAGAGTGCGCTGCCCGAGCAAGTGCGTATGGTAATCAGCCGCCTTGTTCGCGCGCCGAGCAATAGCTGGCGCGAAACGTTGTCAAACAATTCGACACTGACCCTGATTTCCCTGATTTGAGCCGGAGGTCAGTGCTTGCCTTCGCCGATCAGTCCGAGCGAATCGTGTTCGCGCTGGTTGAGGGTATGGCGGCGCTGGATCAGGAGCATGATGCCGGCGACCGACAGGCCGAAGATGACGATGATGATGTTCAGGTCCAGGTTCAGCGTGATCATGATCGCGTAGGCGGCCAGCATCACCAGGATCGACAGGTTTTCGTTGAAGTTCTGCACCGCGATCGAGTGGCCCGCGCTCATCAGGACGTGGCCGCGGTGCTGCAGCAGCGCGTTCATCGGCACCACGAAGAAGCCCGACAGGAAGCCGATCAGGGCCAGCAGCGGATAGGCCACCGTCACCGAGGTCACGAACACCATGCTGGTCACGACCAGGCCCATGATGATGCCCATCGGGATCACGGTCAGCGACTTGCGCAGCGGGATCATGCGCGCCGCCATCGCCGCGCCCAGCGCCACGCCGATCGCGACCACGCCGATCAGGTTCGTCGCCTTGTCCAGTGGCATGCCGAGCGAGCGCTCGGCCCATTTCAGCACGATGAATTGCAGGGTCGCGCCGGCGCCCCAGAACAAGGTCGTCACCGCCAGCGAAATCTGGCCCAGCTTGTCGCGCCACAAGGTGGCCGAGCAGTTGGCGAAATCGGCGATCAGCTTGGCCGGATTGCGTTCCTGGTGCTCGTAGCGGGCGCCGGTGTCCGGGATGCGCAGGTTGAACAGGGCGGCCAGGATATAGATGCCGACCACCACCGCCATCGCGGCTTCGGCGCCGCTCGTGATGCCCAGGCCGGCGAAGGCGTCGAACGATAGCAGGAAGGCCGTGCCGCGCTCGCTCACCAGCGTGCCGCCGAGGACGGTGCCGAGGATGATCGACATCACCGTCAGTCCCTCGATCCAGCCATTGGCGGGCACGAGTTTTTCGGGCGGCAGCAGTTCGGTCAGGATGCCGTACTTGGCGGGCGAATACACGGCCGCGCCGAAGCCGACCACGGCATAGGCGAGCAGGGGATGGACGGTGAAGAACATCAGGGCGCAGCCGATGACCTTGATGATGTTCGCGATGAACATCACGCGCCCCTTGGGCAGCGAATCGGCGAAGGCGCCCACGAAAGCGGCGAGCAGGACGTAGAACAGCACGAATGACAGCTTCAGCAACGGAGTCAGCGATGCCGGGGCGTCCATTGCGACGAGCAGGCTGATCGCGACAAACAGGAGCGCGTTATCCGCCAGCGACGAGAAGAACTGCGCCGCCATGATGGTATAGAAACCACGGTTCATTCGAGAATTCACAAATCTGGTCCGGGTTGCTTTATACCATGAATGCATAGACCGGCGAAACCGGAAACGCGGCCACGGCGGCGGCGCGCGGCCCGCTCCGGTAAAATAGGCACTTGACGTTTTATACCGGATTCCCTCCGTTTTTCTTAAAAGATTGCCATGCCGCGTCCGCTCTTCGCCACCATCCACCTCGATTCCATGCAACACAATCTGGCCCGGGCGCGCAGCTGCGCGCCGCTGGCGAAGATCTGGGCCGTCGTCAAGGCCGATGCCTACGGCCACGGCCTGGAACGCGCGCTGCGCGGCTTCGCCACCGCCGACGGCCTGGCGCTGGTCGAGCTGGAAAGCGCGATCCGCCTGCGCGAACTCGGCTGGATCAAGCCGATTCTTTTATTAGAGGGATTCTTCGAAGCGGCCGACGTGCCCATGCTGGCCGAGCACAATATCGCCACTGCCGTGCACAGCATCGAGCAGGTCAAGCTGCTGGAGTACACCCAGCTGTACCGCCCGATCGACGTCTACCTCAAGATGAACACCGGGATGAACCGCCTGGGCTTTCCGCCCGCCGAGTACGCCGCCGCCTGGCAGCGCCTGCGCGCGATCCGCGACGTGCGCTCGATCACCCACATGACCCATTTCGCCAATGCCGATGAACTCGAACATCCGCGCCTGACGATCGCCGAGCAGGTGCGGCGCTTCCAGCTGGGCGCCGCCGACCTGGCCGGCGAGCGCAGCCTGTCGAACTCGGGCGGCGTGCTGCACCAGGCCGAACTGGCCGACCAGTTGTCGAACGACTGGGTCCGGCCCGGCATCATGCTGTACGGCGGCACGCCGGGCGGCCGCAGCGCCCAGGATTTCGGCCTGCGTCCCACCATGACCCTGCGCTCGGAAGTGATCGGCATCCAGCACATCGGGCCGGGCGACACGGTCGGCTACGGCAGCCGCTTCGAGGCCGATGGGCCGATGACGATCGGCGTGGTGGCCTGCGGCTATGCCGACGGCTATCCGCGCAGCGCGCCGCACGGCACGCCGGTGATCGTCGACGGCGTGCGCACGACCCTGGTCGGCCGGGTCTCGATGGACATGATGACCGTCGATCTCACACCTGTCCCCAACGCCCGCATCGGCAGCAAGGTCACCCTGTGGGGCGACGGGTTGCCGATCGACGACGTGGCCCAGGCCGCCGGCACCATCGGCTACGAGCTGATGTGCGCGCTGGCGCCGCGCGTGCGCGTGACCGAAGGCCGTCTCGGCACCGACGGTTGAACAGCGGCCCGACCAACCCCATATCCATACGATGGCAAAAGCAAAAACCAATTACACCTGCAGCGAGTGCGGCGCGATCGCCAGCCGCTGGACCGGCCAGTGCGCCGACTGCAAGGCCTGGAACACGATGGTCGAGACGGTCGTCGACACGCCCGGCGTCAACCGCATGTCGCAGACCCCGCACCGCAGCCTGGCGCAGACCGCGCCGGTGCTGTCGCTGGCCGACATCGAGGCGATCGACGTGCCGCGCTTCGGCACCGGCATCGAGGAATTCGACCGCGTGCTGGGCGGCGGCCTGGTGGCCGGCGGCGTGGTCCTGATCGGCGGCGATCCCGGCATCGGCAAGTCGACCCTGCTGTTGCAGGCGCTGTCGAGCCTGTCGCTGGTCCGCAGCACGCTCTACGTCAGCGGCGAGGAATCCGGCGCCCAGATCGCGCTGCGCGCGCGCCGCCTGGCGGTGGACGCCAAGGAACTCAAGTTGCAGGCCGAGATCCAGCTCGAGAAAATCCTCGGCACCATCGCCGACCTCAAGCCCGACGTGGTGGTGATCGACTCGATCCAGACCATGTATTCGGATGCGCTCACCTCGGCCCCCGGCTCGGTGGCCCAGGTGCGCGAATGCGCGGCCCAGCTCACGCGGGTGGCCAAGCAGACCGGCGTGACCATGATCCTGGTCGGCCACGTCACCAAGGAAGGCGCGCTGGCCGGCCCGCGCGTGCTGGAACACATCGTCGACACCGTGCTGTACTTCGAAGGCGACACCCAATCGAGCTACCGCCTGGTGCGGGCGATCAAGAACCGCTTCGGCGCGGTGAACGAGCTGGGCGTGTTCGCGATGACCGAGAAGGGCCTGAAGGGCGTCTCGAATCCTTCCGCGCTGTTCCTGTCGCAGCACGACAGCCAGGTGCCGGGCTCCTGCGTGATGGTGACGCAGGAGGGAACAAGACCGCTGTTAGTCGAAATTCAAGCGCTGGTCGACACCAGCCACCTGCCCAACGCGCGCCGCCTGTCGGTCGGCCTGGAACAGAACCGCCTGGCGATGCTGCTGGCGGTCCTGCACCGCCACGCCGGCATCGCGGCCTTCGACCAGGACGTGTTCATCAATGCGGTCGGCGGCGTCAAGATCACCGAACCGGCGGCCGACCTGGCCGTGCTGCTGGCGATCAACTCGTCGATGCGCAACAAGCCGCTGCCGCGCGGGCTGGTGGTGTTCGGCGAGGTCGGCCTGGCCGGCGAGATCCGGCCGGCGCCGCGCGGCCAGGAGCGCTTGCGCGAAGCGGCCAAGCTGGGCTTCTCGCTGGCGCTGATCCCGAAAGCGAATGCGCCGAAGGCCAAGATCGAGGGCATGAACATCATCGCCGTCGAGCGCATCGAGGAGGCGTTCAGCAAGTTGCGCGAGATCGACTGACGGTCAGATCCTGGCGGGCTGGGCCGTTGGCTGTCGGATTTCCTGGAAGATTCTATAATTGTGTCTTGTTCACTGTATTCGGGTAAACACGTGTATCAAGACCAAAGGAAATCTCCACGCAAGGTGTACCGCACCAAGGCCATGCTCGCCATGGACGGCCAGCCGCCGATCGGCGGCAAGACCACCGACGTCGGCGCCAGCGGCGTGAGCATCAGTGTCGGCGATCCGCTGGCGGTCGGGCAGGCCGGCCAGTTGGCCTTCGACCTGTTGGTCGAGGGCAGCTTCGTCACCATCAATACCCGGGCCAAGGTGTCGTACTGCATCTTCAGCAGCGGCGAGTTCAAGGTCGGTTTCCAGTTCCTGCAGCCCGACCTGGCCGCGGTGACGGCGCTGGCGCGTTTCATGCGGTAACGGTGGCGGCAGCGCCAGGCCGATGACAGCGCCTGGTATACGACAAGCGGCGAGCGCCATCGGTCTCGCCGCCTGCTGTATTGGCCCACTGAGCGGGCCATTCGCTATTCGTGATAGCGGTCGTGCAAATCGCTGGAACTGCCGCGGATCTCCTGGTAGATCTCGAACGCCACGAGGGCGGCCAATCCGCTCAGAATCCCCATCACCATCAGATCTAACATTAAAACCAAACGCCTCTCGGCATCCCCTCCATGTCATGACTACCCTTTCAGGATAGCAGGCAATGGTGTATTTACAAGCTCCATGGTGCGGAACATGACATTATTCGGCTGACGCCGATGTCCATCCGCGCGCCGCGCTGTGCCCAGGGATGACATCCTTGCGCGCGTGTCATGTTCATGTCACATTCGCCAAATATGTCATGAACCTGTCATATTCGCCCGTTAGACTGCGCAGCATCGTCAGCGGGATCGTCCCGTGGTGTCACTTCCAAAGGATCCGATATGCGCATGAAGCACTTCTTCGTCTCGATCGCCCTGGCCGCAACGGCATTCTCCGCCAGCGCCCAGAACGCCAACATCACCGGCGCCGGCGCGACCTTCCCATACCCGATCTATGCCAAGTGGGCCGAGCTGTACAAGGCGGCTTCCGGCGTCGGTCTGAACTACCAGTCGGTTGGTTCGGGCGCCGGCATCAAGCAGATCAAGGCCAAGACCGTCGACTTCGGCGCATCCGACATGCCGCTGGCGGCGAACGAGCTGAACGCCGCGGGCCTGTTCCAGTTCCCGGCCGTGATGGGCGGCGTGGTGCCGATCGTGAACCTGGACGGCATCGCCCCGGGCCAGCTGAAGCTGAGCGGCGCCGTCATCGCCGACATCTACATGGGCAAGATCACCAAGTGGAACGCGCCGCAGATCGCCGCGCTGAACCCGGGCGTCAAGCTGCCCGCCAACGACATCACCGTGGTGCGCCGCGCCGACAGCTCGGGCACCTCGTTCCTGTGGACCGACTACCTGAGCAAGGTCAGCCCGGCCTGGAAATCGACCATCGGCGCCGGCACCACCGTCAAGTGGGCGGTTGGTGTGGGCGGCAAGGGCAACGAGGGCGTGGCCGCCAACGTGCAGCGCATCAAGGGCGGCATCGGCTACGTCGAGTGGGCCTACGCCAAGAAGAACAAGATGGCGCACACCCAGCTGCAGGGCGCGGACGGCGCCTGGCTGCAACCGTCGGACGACGCCTTCAAGGCCGCCGCCGCCGGCGCCAACTGGAAAGGCACCCCGGGCTTCGCGGTGATCCTGACCAACCAGGCCGGCAAGGGCGCCTGGCCGGTCACTGGCGCCTCGTACATCCTGGTGCACAAGAACCAGCCGGCCGCCAAGGGCCAGCAAGTGTTGAAGTTCTTCGACTGGGCCTACAAGAACGGCGCCCCGTCGGCCGCCGAACTGGACTACGTGCCGATGCCGGCCGAAGTCACCAAGCTGGTGCAGGACGCCTGGCGCGCCAACCTGAAGGACACCACCGGCAAGGCGCTCTGGTAATCCGCATTGCTTGAAACAAGGTGGGCTGGCGCGTTCCAGCCCTTCCGTTTGCCAGCAATATTGACAAAAAAGCTATTAACGACGATATGAGCGCCCACCCATCCGCGACCATGAACGAGCTGCCCGAGAAAGCAGCGGCCGAAGCCGACGCCCTCCAGCATGCTGCGCTGCGCAGCACCATGCGCAACCAGCGCATGCAGGACTTCTTCTTCCACAAGATCACCTGGCTGTTCGCCGCTTCGGTACTGGCGGTACTGATCGGCATCATCATCTCGCTGGCCATCGGCGCGGCGCCGGCCTTCAAGGAATTCGGCCTCGGCTTCATCACCCGGGTGGAGTGGGATCCGGTCAACGACCAGTACGGCGCCATGATCGCGATCTGGGGCACGCTGGCCACCTCGATCATCGCGCTGGCGGTGGCATTCCCGATCAGCTTCGGCATCGCCCTGTTCCTGACCGAGATCTGCCCGGCCTGGCTGCGCCGCCCGCTGGGCACGGCGGTCGAACTGCTGGCCGGCGTGCCGTCGATCATCTACGGCATGTGGGGCCTGTTCGTGTTCGCGCCGCTGTTCGCCGAGTACGTCCAGCCCGCCCTCAAGGAAACCATCGGCCAGCTGCCGGTGATCGGCGTGATCTTCCAGGGCCCGACGATGGGCATCGGCATCATGACCGCCGGCCTGATCCTGGCAATCATGATCATCCCGTTCATCGCCTCGGTGATGCGCGACGTGTTCGAGATCGTGCCGACCGTGCTGAAGGAATCGGCATACGGCCTGGGCTGCACCAAGTGGGAAGTGGTGCGCAAGGTGGTGCTGCCTTACACCCGCACCGGCGTGGTGGGCGGCGTGATGCTGGGCCTGGGCCGCGCGCTGGGCGAGACGATGGCCGTCACCTTCGTGATCGGCAATGCGCACTCGCTGTCGGCATCGCTGTTCTCGCCCGGTAACTCGATTTCGTCGACCCTGGCGAATGAATTCGCCGAAGCGGCCACGGCGCTGCACTCGTCGTCGCTGTTCGCCCTGGCCCTGATCCTGTTCGGCATCACCTTCGTCGTGCTGTCGGCGGCAAAACTGATGTTGCTCGGTATGTCCCGTAGCGAAGGCACCAAATAATATGAATACCGCGATCAAGAACCCCGTCTACCGCAAGCGCCTGCTGGCGCACCGCATCGGCATCACGCTGTCGGTGTGCGCCATGGGCATCGGCCTGGCCTTCCTGGCCTGGATCCTGTTCACCCTGCTGTACAACGGCTTCGGCGGCCTGAGCGCCACCCTGTTCACGGCCGATACCCCGGCCCCGGGCACCCCCGGCGGCGGCTTGCGCAACGCCATCGTCGGCAGCGTGATGATGGTCGGCCTGTCGGCCCTGGTGAGCACCCCGATCGGCATCCTGGCCGGTATCTACCTGGCAGAGTACGGCGAGAACAACAAGTTCGCGCAGATCACCCGCTTCGTGACCGACATCATGCTGTCGGCCCCGTCGATCGTGATCGGCCTGTTCGTCTACGCCCTGTACGTCGCCAATGTGCAGCACTTCTCGGGCTATGCCGGCTCGATCGCGCTGTCGCTGATCGCGATTCCGGTGGTCGTGCGCACCACCGACAATATGCTGCGCCTGGTGCCGGCCAGCCTGCTGGAAGCCGCCTACGCCCTCGGCGCGCCGCACTGGAAGGTGGCGATCACGGTGCGCCTGCGCGCCGTGAAGGCCGGCGTCGTGACCGGCGTGCTGCTGGCGATTGCCCGCGTCACCGGCGAAACCGCGCCGCTGCTGTTCACCGCCCTGAACAACCAGTTCTTCAGCGCCGACATGAACGCGCCGCTGGCCAACCTGCCGGTCGTGATCTACACCTATGCCATGAGCCCGTATGACGACTGGCGCTCGCTGGCCTGGGCCGGCGCACTGCTGGTGACTGCTACCGTGCTGTTGCTGAACATCCTGTCGCGGACCCTGTTCAGCCAAAAAACTCCGCGTTAATCGACCTGATAAAAGACAAAGTGATGAACCAAGCCATGCTCAATACGACTCCGACCCCGGCCGCTGCAAAAGCCAAGACGATCGAAATCGAAGGCCTGAACTTTTTTTACGGTAAGACGCAGAGCCTCAAGGATGTCTCGCTCGACATCCACGCCAAGCAGGTGACGGCCTTCATCGGCCCGTCGGGCTGCGGCAAGTCGACCCTGCTGCGCACCCTGAACCGCATGTACGACCTGTACCCCGGCCAGCGCGCCGAGGGCTCGATCATGTACCGCGGCCGCAATATCCTGGAGCCAGGTGTCGACGTCAACATGCTGCGCGCCAAGGTCGGCATGGTGTTCCAGAAGCCGACGCCGTTCCCGATGTCGATCTACGACAACATCGCCTTCGGCGTGCGCCTGTACGAAAACCTGTCGAAGGGCGAGATGGACGAGCGCGTGGAGTGGGCGCTGAAAAAGGCGGCGCTGTGGGAAGAAGCCAAGGACAAATTGAACAAGAGCGGACTGTCGCTGTCGGGCGGCCAGCAGCAGCGCCTGTGCATCGCGCGCGGCGTGGCGGTCAAGCCGGACGTGCTGCTGCTCGACGAACCGACCTCGGCGCTGGACCCGATCTCGACCGCCAAGATCGAGGAACTGATCAGCGAGCTGAAGCAGGATTACACGATCACCATCGTGACCCATAATATGCAACAAGCCGCGCGTTGCTCGGATTACACTGCCTATATGTATCTTGGCGAGCTGGTCGAATTCGGCGAGACCGACCAGATCTTCATGAATCCGGCGCGCAAGGAAACGCAAGACTATATTACCGGCCGCTTCGGCTGATCCTACCCGGTTGTTCATTTTGCCGGCCAGGGCCGGCTTCACAAGAATATTTGACGGAGAAGTTATGACAGGCGAGCATTCATCCAAGCAGTACGACCAGGAACTCGAGGGCATCCGTTCCCAGGTCTTGCTGATGGGCGGCATGGTGGAAACCCAGTTCGAGGACGCGCTCGAGTGCTTCCGCATCGGCGACATCCCGCGCGCCGAGCGCGTGATGGCCGAAGACCAGGCCGTCAACCAGCTCGAAGTCTCGCTCGACGACGCCTGCAGCCACCTGATCGTCAAGCGCCAGCCGACCGCCAACGACCTGCGCACCGTGATGGCCACCATCAAGGTCATCACCGACCTGGAGCGCATCGGCGACGAGGCGACCAAGATCGCGCGCACCGCCAAGAGCCTGCACGAGCGCGGCACGGCCGGCTTCGCCCACTACGACATGATCCGCACCATCGCCAAGGCGACCTCGGAGCTGCTGCACGATTCGCTGGACGCGTTCGCGCGCCTGGACGGCAAGCAGGCCTTGCAGATCATCGCCGGCGACGAGGTGGTCGACCACGAGTTCCGCACCATCCTGCGTACCATGGTCACCTACATGATGGAAGACCCGCGCACGATCTCGTCGGCGCTGGATACGCTGTGGGTGGCGAAGGCGATCGAGCGCATCGGCGACCACGCCAAGAACATCGCGGAATACGTGATCTACGTGGTCGAAGGCCGCGACATCCGCCACAGCAAGGTGATCCTCGACGACCAGTCGGCGGCCTGAGCATGGCGGACAATACCTCCGTCCTGGTGGTCGAAGACGAGCCGGCGATCGTCGAACTGGTGACCTATTCGCTGCGCGAGGCAGGGTGGGACATTCGCACCGCCGACACCACCGCCGGCGCCTGGGAAAGCATCAGCCGGGGCAAGCCCGACCTGCTGCTGCTGGACTGGATGCTGCCCGACCAGAGCGGCCTGCGTTTGCTCTCGCGCCTGCGCGCCGACCGCGACTTCCAGGACCTGCCGGTGATCATGCTGACGGCAAAAAGCATGGAAGAGGACAAGCTGGCGGGCCTGAACAACGGCGCCGACGACTACATCACCAAGCCGTTCTCGCCGCGCGAACTGCTGGCGCGCTCGCGCGCGCTGCTGCGCCGCAAAAGCCCGCACCTGGCCGAGGCGCCGCTGCGCGCCGGCGCGGTGACGCTCGATCCGAACAGCTGCACGGTGACGGTCGAGGGCCAGCAGATCGACATCGGCAACGCGGAGTACAAGCTCCTGAAGTACCTGATGGCGCATCGGGAGCGGGTGTTTTCGCGCGCCCAGCTGCTCGACAAGGTGTGGGGCGACCACGCGGTGATCGAGGAGCGCACGGTCGACGTGCACGTGCTGCGCCTGAGGAAGGCATTGAAAAGCGCCGATGGCTTGATCCGCACCGTGCGCAGCGTCGGCTACATGCTGTCCGAGAAATAACGCGGTGTCGAAGGACGCGATGAATCCCAAGCTGCTGTTCTGGGTGCCGGCGCTGCTGCGCACGGGCCTGTTGTTCGCCGTGGCCGGCCTGGTGTGGTGGTGGTTCGGCCCCATAGCCGGGCTGTCGCTGGCGCTGGCCGGCATGGCGGTCGCCGTGTTCACGCAACTGTCTTACCTGTACAAGCTGGGCGAGTGGCTCGACGAGCCGCACAGCACGCGCCTGCCGGATGGCTGGGGCGCCTGGACCGATGCCTTCGCCCGCCTGTATCGCCTGCGGCGCGACGACGAGCGCCATCAGGCCGAACTGACCGAGTGGCTGGCGCGCTTTCGCCAGGCGATGCACCTGCTGCCGGAAGGCGTGGCCATCATGGACGACGTGCTGTTCCTGGAGTGGTGCAACCCGGCGGTCGAGAAGCACCTGGGCCTGACGATGGAGCGCGACAAGGGGCTGCGCGTGACCAACCTGGTGCGCCATCCGGACTTCATCGACTATATCGTGCTGGGCCGCTATGAGCAGCCGCTGACGCTGTCGTTCCGTGGCCGCAAGCTGGAATGCCGCATCATCCCGTTCGAGAACCGGCGCCAGATCCTGGTGACGCACGACGCCACCGACACCGAGCGCATCGAGGCGATGCGGCGCGACTTCATCGCCAACGCCTCGCACGAGCTGCGCACGCCGCTGACGGTGATCGTGGGCTTCCTCGAGATCGCGCTGTCCGATCCGGGCATCGACGTCGCCACGCGGATGGCGCACCTGAACCTGATGACGGAGCAGGCGCACCGCATGCAGCGCCTGATCCAGGACATGCTGACCTTGTCGCGGCTGGAATCGGACGAGTATCCGATGAAGCGCGAGCGGGTGGACGTGCGCACGATGATCGACTCGATCGCCCTGGAGGCGCGCGCGCTGTCGGGCGGTCGGCACCAGATCGAGGTGTCGGTCGACGGCCCGGACGTGATGGGCAGCATGGAAGAACTGCGCAGCGCCTTCGCCAACCTGGCCTCGAACGCGGTGCGCTACTCGCCAAACGGCGGCACGATCCGCCTGGCCTGGACCCGCGGCGCCGACGCTTTATCGTTTGCGGTAACCGACTGCGGCATCGGCATCGACCCCGAACACATCCCGCGCCTGACCGAGCGTTTCTACCGCGTCGACAAGAGCCGTTCGCGCGAGACGCAGGGCACTGGCCTCGGTCTGGCGATCGTCAAGCACGTCCTGCTGCGCCATGGCGGCAAGCTGACGATCACCTCGCAACCGGGCAAGGGCAGCACTTTCTCCGCCTCGCTCCCCAACACCTCGCTGCCCGCCTGACCCTAATTGCGCAGGAGGAGTGCGGCGGCCAGCAGGGCGGCGGGAATGCCGATCCAGGCGCCCTGCATTACCCGGCGCGGGTGGTATTGCAGGAGCAGGGTGACGGTCCAGGCGGCGAGCGACAGGATGCCGCACCACAGCACCGGGCCGATGTGCCAGCCGCTGGCGCCGATGCAGGCCATGAACGACAGCAGCAGGCCGATCCAGCCCAGGGTGCGCAGGCGCAGGCGGGTGGCGCGAGAGGCTTCCTTGCCGCGGCCGTGGATGTCGGCGTAGTGGCGGTCCATCGTGATGCTGGTCGCGGCGAAGCCGCTGAAGGCGAGGGCGGCGCCGCTCAGGATCAATGCGTTCATGCGATCTCCAGTGGCGTCGGTTGCGCCGGGTTGGCCGGCTGCCGGGCAGCAGCCTGCTTCTTCGTCTTGCGGCCCAGCCACCAGGCGGCCCAGCCGAGCAGCAGGCCAAGCAGCAGCACCACGATGTCGAACCCGGCCACCGCGCGCAGGGCCGGACCGCCGAACAGGGTCACCCCCAGGTGGGTATCGGTCGTGAGCGCATTCAGCACCGGGATCCCGGCCAGCAGCACGGCGCCCAGCGTCAGCTGGAAGCGCCACATGGCGCGCGTCGGACGGATCTGCGCCAGCAGCGCGGCCAGGCCCCAGGCGATGAAGAAGCAGTTGGCCTCGAGGTTCGTGCGCTGCGCGATCTCGACCGGCAGCAGGCGGTTGGCCCAGAAGTAGACGGCGAAGGCGATCGGCAGGCCGGCGATGGCGCCGATGTTCAGGGCGTCGACCAGGCGCACCCCGAAGCCGACCCGGCCGCCCTTGGCCAGCACCTTGGCGTACTTCTGGCGCTCCTTCACGCCCCACAGCAAGGCGCCGGTGGCGACCATCGCGGTGCCGGCCAGCCCGCACACGAAGAACAGCGCGCGCAGCAGCGGGTCGGCGAAGTGGGCCACGTGCAGGCCATAGATCGCGGCGCGCGTGTCCAGCGTGGTGCTCATCGGCGCGGTCTCGGTCAGCAGCGCGCCGCTCACGCCGTCGAAGGTCATGGTCGGTTCGATGTTCGACAACTGCTGGCCCGAAGGGCGATGCAGCGCGACCCGGGCGTTGGCGTCGTTCGGATTGCTCACCACGATCCGCGTCGGCGCCTGGCCCCAGGCGCGCTCGGCCTGCAGCAGCATCGGCGCGATGTCGGCCAGCGGCGCGAACTCCTTCGCCGGCTTCACCCGTTCGGCGTTCGGGAACACGTCCGCGAACATGGCGCTCTGCTCGGCGCCGTACAGCGCCTTGGTGGGCGAGGGCATGTACATGAACATCAGCGTGACCAGGCCGGTGTACGTGATCATCAGGTGGAACGGCAGCGCCAGCACCGCGGTGGCGTTGTGCGCGTCCAGCCACGAGCGCTGGCCTTTCTTGGGACGGAAGGTGAAGAAGTCCTTGAAGATGCGTTTATGGGTGATCACGCCGCTGACGATCGCCACCAGCATGAACATGGCGGCGACGCCGACGATCCAGCGGCCCCAGATGGCGGACATGTAGTACAGGTCGAAGTGCAGGCGGTACAGGAACTCGCCGCCGCGGGTGTCGCGCGGCGCCGCGGTGTTCTCGCCGGTCATCGGATCGAGCGTGAAGTTCTGGGTGCGGAACGCCGCGCGCCGCTCCTCGCGCGTCATGCCTTTTTTGGGCGGGTTGGTCCAGCTGGCATAGATCAGCGGATTGCGCTCGTGCGGCAGGTCGAGGAACCAGGCATTCGCCTTCGGCGCGCGCTGCTGCAGCTCGCGCACCGCGAGCGTGGCCGATTCGGCCGGCGTCACCCGCGAGGGCGCATCGGCCGCCTTGTGCAGCTCGGGCTTCATCCAGAACGTGATCTCGTGCTTGTAATAGGCCGCGGTGCCGCCCATGAACACCAGCAGCAGCAGCCAGCACACCAACAGGCCCGACCAGGTGTGCACCCAGGCCATCGATTGGCGCAAGCCTTCTTTCATGACGCCCTCCCGGCAATCCACAACACAGCGCCCAATACGCTGCTGGTCGCGACCACCCCGACCCAGGCGCGCAGCGCGCTGCCGGTGGCGAACACCCACAGGATCACGCAGGTATAGACCACGAAGGAGAGCAGGGTGGCGAGGGTGACGGCGTCGGCGCGCGGCAGCGGCAGCGCGATGGCGATCAGGGCGCTGGCGATCGCGGTCAGCACATAGCCGCCGGCGATCGCCGCGACCGCGCGCGCGGCCACGCCGCCGCGGTAGCGCCAGGTGAGGGTAGTCATGAGGCTCGGGCCTTTCTATGCGAATGGATGGCGATCAGTGTTCCGCGCCCGGCGCCAGCGCAGGGCCCGCGGGCAGGGGCGCGATGCCTTGCGGCTGCATGACGGTCAGCGACGAGGTATGGCTGGCGCTGGCGTACTGCACGCCGGCGCGCTCACCGCCACTCTTGTCGGTATGGGCCGTCTCCAGCACATACATGCCTTTCCACGGCAGCGCGAACTTCACCGCGCCGTTGGCGTCGGCCAGCGCTTCCTTCGACCAGCCGCTGGGCACGGTGATCGCCACCTTCGCCTTCGGCAGCGGCTGGCCCTGGTAGAACACCCTGAATTCGCCGGGCGTGCCGGTCGGGACGATGTCCAGCGCCAGCTTCGGCTGCTGCGCGGCGAAGCTGGTCGCCAGGCGCGCGGCCGGGATCCAGATGTGCTGGCTGGTCTTGCTGTCGGTGGTCGTTTCCCAGCCCGGATAGGCATTGTCCTCCGCCACGATGGCGTCTCCCGCCGCCAGCGTGGCGCCTCCGACCACGTAGCCCCTGGCGGTCTTCTCGAGCCTGAGCCCGGTCTCGCCGGAAGCCTTGAGCAGCGTCGCGCGCGGCGCGACGAATTTATCGAGCAGGCCGGGCGTGGTCTCGCGCTGGTTCAGGCCGAACTCGCCGAACTGCAGCTTTACCGTCTGGCCGTCCTGCTCCAGCCAGACGTGGTGCGCCTGGGCGCCAGGTGCGATGGCGGCGAGGGCGAGGAGCGAGGAGAGCAGCAGTTTCTTCATGGTCGTCATTCTCTTTATAGGTTTATTTAATTCGATTGCGCCGTGCACTCTCCGAATAAAGCATGCCTCTTTTGGTAGAGCCGTCGAATATGTGCATTGCGTCAATTCTTGAACACGAATTATAATGCGAATCATTCTCATTATCAAAACACTTTCAAGGAGTGATCATGTTGCGCCCAGTGCCATCCGTTGTATCCCATCCAACGCCCGTCGCCCGCCTGGTGCGCCAGGCCACTGCACTGTGCGCAACCGCAGCCCTGCTGTCACCGCTGGCCGCGCTGGCGGCGGCCCTGGAGGCGCCGGACGAGATCGCGGCGGACGCCATCCCCACCGTCAACGTCACCGGCAAGCACGACGCCACCACCGAGAAGAGCAAGTCCTTCACCACCCGTTCCTCGACCCTGTTCAAGGGCGAGCAGGACATCCGCGACACGCCGCAGCCGGTCACCGTCATCACCCGCCAGCTGATGGAAGAGCGCAATCTGCTCGACCTGACCGAGGTGCTGACCAATACCGCGGGCATCACGGTCGACTACACCGACAGCGAGCGCCTCGGCTACAACTCGCGCGGCTTCGGCATCGATGCGATGCAGATCGATGGCCTGAGCTACAAGCAGTCCGGCTCGGCCTTCATCCAGCCCGACACGGCCATCCTGGACCGGGTCGAACTGCTGCGCGGCGCGTCGGGCATGCTGCGGGGTTCGGGCAACCCGTCGGCCACCGTCAATATGGTGCGCAAGCTGCCGACGTCCGGGTTCCAGGCCGCGGCCGGACTGACGGTCGGCTCGTGGGATCGCCGCCGTGTCGAGGTGGACGTGTCGACCCCGCTCAACGACAGCGGCTCGGTGCGCGGCCGGGTGGTGGCGGTCAAGGACAAGAAGGACTTCTTCCAGAAAGCGCGCGAAGAAGACCGCGAAGTGCTGTATGGCGTGGTCCAGGCCGACCTGACGCCGCGCACCACGGTCACCGCCTGGTTGCAGCACACCGACCTCGACGCCACCGGCGCCTGGGGCGGTATCCCGGGCAACTTCGACGGATCGTCGTTGAACATGCCGGACGACACCTTCCTGAGCGCCGGCTGGAGCCGCTGGAACCGCTACAACGATCAGGCCCAGGTCGGCATCGAGCACCGCTTCGACAATGGCTGGAGCGTGCGTGCGAATGCCGGCTATCTGGCGCTGCGCATCAAGCCCAACGGCTTCAAGCAGTCGTACATCGCGCGCACCAGCACCACCAATCCGTATTTGATGGACATCACGACGTCGCAGTACACCGGCGACGACAGCCGCCAGCAGGCGCTGAGCATCGTCGCCGACGGCCCGTTCGCGCTGTTCGGCCGCAAGCATGCGCTGGTGCTGGGCGCCGAGCGCGTGTACGACCGGACGATCGCGACCTATGGCGTGGGCAGCCTGTTCAAGCAGACGGTCGACATTCGTACCTTCGATCCGTACTCGAGCTATCCGGAGCGCGAGGTGACGACGATGCCGGCCGGCGGCAATCCGCCGACGGTGACGACCAATAACGGCGCCTTCGCCACCGCGCGTATCTCGCTGGCCGACCCGCTGACCCTTTCGCTGGGCGCGCGCCTGAGCTGGTGGGAAACCGAGAACCGCGCCAACGGCAGCGGCTACAAGGTGACGCGCGAAGCCACGCCGTATGTCGGCCTGGTCTATGACCTGTCGAACGAGATCAGCGCCTACACCAGCTATACCGAGATCTTCACGCCGCAGAACGTGCGCGGCGCCGACGGCAACCTGCTCGAGCCGATCACCGGCGAAGACATCGAGGTCGGCCTGAAAGGCGCGTTCTTCGG
Source organism: Massilia timonae CCUG 45783 (assembly GCF_000315425.1). Classification (GTDB taxonomy): domain Bacteria; phylum Pseudomonadota; class Gammaproteobacteria; order Burkholderiales; family Burkholderiaceae_D; genus Telluria; species Telluria timonae. Next base: position 186,751 of record NZ_JH992925.1, read on the forward strand.
TGGCCGCCTGAACGCCTCGCTGGGCCTGTTCCAGATCGAGAACGTCGGCCGCGCGATCGAAGACACCTCGTCGATCGATCCTTGCCTGCCGTATTTCACCACTGGCTATTGCCGCATCGCCGGCGGCAAGCAACGCAGCGAAGGCCTGGAGGCCGAAGTGTCGGGCGAGCTCTTGCCTGGCTGGCAGGTGATGGCGGGTTATACCAACACCCGCACCAAATACCTGCGCGATACCGCCGCCAATACGGGCCAACCGCTGCGCAGCATCGATCCGAAACACCAGTTGCGCCTGTTCACCAGCTACAGCCCGAACCGCTCCGGCCCGGGCTGGACCGTCGGCGGCGGCGTGAACATGCAGAGCGACTCGTATGTGCGCGGCAGCGGCCTGACCGCGACCCAGGGCGGCTACGCCATTGCCAATGCGATGGTGGCCTGGCGCTTCACCGATACGCTGTCGGTGCAGGCCAACGTGAACAATTTGTTCGACAAGGTCTACTACAAGAAATTCGGTCCGACCGGGCTGGCCTGGTACTACGGCGATCCACGCAATGTGTCGGTGAGCCTGCGCGGCAGTCTGTAAGACGCGTCGCCCAGCCCGCGCCGGGTGGGTTGGCTGTGCTGGGAGAACGAGCCGAGGTACAATCGTCGCCTCGTTCTTTCTCCCACATTCCATGGTTTCTCGTCGTTCTTCCCTCGTGGCCTGCGCCGCGCTGCTGCTGGCGGCCTGCGGCAGCACCCCGACCCCGGCTCCCGTCGCCACGCCCGCGGTCGCGCCCCAGGCGGCGCCGCTTCCGCCCAAGAAAATCCGCATCGGCCTGGCCCTCGGCGGCGGCGCCGCGCGCGGCTTCGCCCATATCGGCGTGATCAAGGCCCTCGAGGCCCAGGGCATCTATCCGGAGATCGTGGTCGGCACCAGCGCCGGTTCGGTGGTCGGCTCGCTGTATGCATCGGGCCTGAACGGCTTCGCCCTGCAAAAGACGGCGCTGACGATGGACGAGGCGACCATCTCGGACTGGGCAATGCCGTGGCTGAGTAAATCCAGCGGCCTGCTCAAGGGCGAGGCGCTGCAGAATTATGTGAACAAGGCGATCGGCAATGTGCCGATGGAAAAGCTGAAATTGCGCTTCGGCGCCGTCGCCACGGATTTGAAAACCGGCCAGCCGATCCTGTTCAACCGCGGCAATACCGGCATGGCGGTGCGCGCGTCGTCCGCCGTGCCGAGCGTGTTCCAGCCGGTGAAGATCGGCAACAAGGAATACGTCGACGGCGGCCTGGTGGCGCCGGTGCCGGTGCGCTTCGTGCGTGAGATGGGCGCCGATTTCATTATCGCCGTCAATATTTCGAGCGCGACCGAAGGCGCGGCCACGGCCAGCTCGCTCGACGTCCTGATGCAGACCTTCAGCATCATGGGCCAGCGCCTGAACCATTTCGAATTGAAGGACGCCGACATCGTGATCACGCCGGCGCTCGGCAATATGGGATCGAGCGATTTCGGCGGACGCAACCTGGCCATCCTGGCCGGCGAGCAGGCCGCCGCCGCGGTCATGCCGCAGATCAAGGCCAAGCTGAAGCTTAAACAACAAGTACCGCACCCTGCACCACAAGGAAAACCATGAACACCAAACCCTACCTGACCCTGGCCGACGTGAAGAAGATCGGCGCCGCCGCCGAAGCCGAAGCCGTGCAAAACGGCTGGGCCGTGTCGATCGCGATCGTCGACGACGGCGGCCACCTGCTGTGGCAGCAGCGCCTGGACGGCGCGCCGCCCGTGTCCTCGTATATCGCCCCGGCCAAGGCCAATACCGCCGCCCTCGGCCGGCGTGAGTCGAAGATCTATGAAGACGTGGTCAACAACGGCCGCGTGTCCTTCCTGAGCGCGCCGAAGCTGGAAGGCATGCTCGAAGGCGGCGTGCCGGTGATCGTCGACGGCCATGTGATCGGCGCGGTTGGCGTCTCGGGCGTCAAGTCGGAGCAGGACGTGCAGATCGCCCGGGCCGGTATTGCTGCGCTGAACGCCGCCTGATGGCTACTTAAGCCCGAGTTGCGGGCGCGATATTGGACCCGCAACATAAGTTTCAGCAGGGCAGGGAAGATGGCGCTACGTGTCATCTTCCGATAATTTGGTGGCAGTTATGTGGCAGCGCCGCATTGCCGAACATCAGAGTTCGCGCTATAATTCGGAAGTTTATCTAATTCAAACTTAGCCGTAGCGCATACCCACCATCCCTCATTCAACATGACCTCCAACACCGGGCGGCCTCACCGCGCCCAGGACAGTTGGATGTCGGTCTGACGTGGCGAAGCTACGGCAACTTTTTCGGGAGTTGCCCTTGCCGCCATTTTTTTCTGGCCCCTCCGTTCCAGCCATCCTGGCACTTGCTGACGGGACCATCTTCAAAGGATATTCCATTGGTGCCGTCGGTCATACGACCGGCGAAGTGGTGTTCAACACCGCGATCACCGGCTACCAGGAAATCCTGACCGACCCGAGCTATTCGCGCCAGATCGTCACCCTGACCTATCCGCACATCGGCAACTACGGCGTGAACAGCGCCGACGTCGAAGCGGGCAAGGTGCACGCCGCCGGCCTGATCATCCGCGACCTGCCGCTGCTGGCCTCGAACTTCCGTTCGACCCAGTCGCTGGGCGACTACCTCAAGCAAGAGAACGTGGTTGCCATCGCCGGCATCGATACCCGCAAGCTCACCCGCATCCTGCGCGAAAAAGGCGCCCAGGCCGGCGCGATCCTGACCGCCGCGCAAGGCGTCGAGCCGTCGCCAGCCCAGGCGCTGGAACTGGCGCGCTCGTTCCCGGGCCTGGCCGGCATGGACCTGGCCAAGGTGGTTTCCGTGACCGAACCCTACGAGTTCACCGAGACCGAATGGAAGCTGGGTGAAGGCTTCGGCAAGCAAACCGATCCGCAATACCACGTGGTCGCCTTCGACTACGGCGTCAAGCGCAACATCCTGCGCATGCTGGCCGAACGCGGCTGCAAGGTCACCGTGCTGCCGGCGCAATCGACCGCCGCCGACGCCCTCGCCCTGAATCCGGACGGCATCTTCCTGGCCAACGGCCCGGGCGACCCGGAACCGTGCGACTACGCGATCAACGCATCGCGCGAGCTGATCGAGAAGGGCATCCCGACCTTCGGTATCTGCCTCGGCCACCAGATCATGGCGCTGGCGTCCGGCGCCAAGACCATGAAGATGAAGTTCGGCCACCATGGCGCCAACCACCCGGTGCAGGACCTGGACAGCAAGAAGGTCTTGATCACCTCGCAGAACCATGGCTTCGCGGTCGACCCGGAAACCTTGCCGGATAACTGCCGCGTGACCCACGTCTCGCTGTTCGACGGCTCGCTGCAGGGCTTCGCCCGCACGGACAAGCCGGCCTTCTGCTTCCAGGGCCACCCGGAAGCCTCGCCCGGCCCGACCGACGTCGCCTACCTGTTTGACCGCTTCATCGGCCTGATGCAAGCAGCGGAGAAAAAATAATATGCCAAAACGTAGTGATATCAAAAGCATCCTGATCATCGGCGCCGGCCCGATCGTCATCGGCCAGGCAGTCGAATTCGACTACTCCGGCGCCCAGGCCTGCAAGGCCTTGCGCGAAGAAGGCTACAAGGTCATCCTGGTCAACTCGAACCCGGCGACCATCATGACCGACCCGGAAACGGCGGACGTGACCTATATCGAGCCGATCACCTGGAAGGTCGTCGAGCGCATCATCGAGAAAGAGCGTCCTGACGCGATCCTGCCGACCATGGGCGGCCAGACCGCGCTGAACTGCGCGCTCGACCTGCACCGCCACGGCGTGCTCGACAAATACAAGGTCGAGCTGATCGGCGCGACCCCGGAAGCCATCGACAAGGCCGAAGACCGTTCGAAGTTCAAGGACGCGATGACCAAGATCGGCCTGGGCTCGGCGCGTTCGGGCGTGGCCCACTCGATGGAAGAAGCGTGGAGCGTGCAGCGCGAGCTGGGCTTCCCGACCATCATCCGTCCGTCGTTCACCATGGGCGGCAGCGGCGGCGGCATCGCCTACAACGAAGAAGAATTCGAACAGATCTGCAAGCGCGGCCTCGAGGCCTCGCCGACCAACGAGCTGCTGATCGAAGAGTCGCTGCTGGGCTGGAAAGAGTACGAGATGGAAGTTGTTCGCGACAAGAACGACAACTGCATCATCATCTGCTCGATCGAGAACCTGGATCCGATGGGCGTGCACACCGGCGACTCGATCACCGTGGCGCCGGCGCAGACCCTGACCGACAAGGAATACCAGATCATGCGCAACGCGTCGATCGACGTGCTGCGCGAGATCGGCGTCGACACCGGCGGGTCGAACGTGCAGTTCTCGATCAACCCGAAAGACGGCCGCATGATCGTCATCGAGATGAACCCGCGCGTGTCGCGTTCGTCGGCGCTGGCTTCGAAAGCCACCGGCTTCCCGATCGCCAAGGTGGCCGCGAAGCTCGCGGTCGGCTTCACGCTCGATGAACTGCGCAACGAGATCACCGGCGGCGCGACCCCGGCCAGTTTCGAGCCGTCGATCGACTACGTCGTCACCAAGATCCCGCGCTTCACGTTCGAGAAATTCCCGACCGCCGACAAGCACCTGACCACCCAGATGAAATCGGTCGGCGAAGTCATGGCGATGGGCCGCACCTTCCAGGAATCGTTCCAGAAAGCCCTGCGCGGCCTGGAAGTCGGCGTCGACGGCCTGAACGAAAAGACCCGCGACCGCGAAAAGATCGAGGAAGAGCTGGGCGAGCCGGGTCCGGAGCGCATCTGGTACGTGGGCGACGCCTTCGCCCAGGGCTTCACCCTGGAAGAAGTGCACAATCTCACCAAGATCGATCCGTGGTTCCTGGTGCAGATCAAGGAGATCGTGGACATCGAGCTGTGGCTCGAGACCCAGACCCTGGAATCGCTCGACAAGAACGTCCTGTACAAACTGAAGCAGAAGGGCTTCTCGGACCGCCGCATGGCCTTCCTGCTGAAGGTCGAGCCGAGCGCCGTACGCGCCCGCCGCCATGAGCTGAACATCCGTCCGGTGTACAAGCGCGTCGACACCTGCGCCGCCGAGTTCGCGACCAACACCGCCTATATGTACTCGACGTACGACGAAGAGTGCGAATCGAACCCGACCGACAAGAAGAAGATCATGGTGCTGGGCGGTGGCCCGAACCGCATCGGCCAGGGCATCGAGTTCGACTACTGCTGCGTGCACGCGGCCCTCGCCATGCGCGAAGACGGCTACGAGACCATCATGGTCAACTGCAATCCCGAGACCGTGTCGACCGACTACGATACCTCGGACCGCCTGTACTTCGAATCGCTGACGCTGGAAGACGTGCTCGAGATCGTCGAACTGGAAAAGCCGGTCGGCGTGATCGTCCAGTACGGCGGCCAGACCCCGCTGAAGCTGGCGCTGGACCTGGAAGCCAATGGCGTGCCGATCATCGGCACCTCGCCGGACATGATCGACGCCGCCGAAGACCGCGAGCGTTTCCAGCAACTGCTGCAAAAGCTGGACCTGCGCCAGCCGCCGAACCGCACCGCGCGCACCGAAGCCGACGCCCTGGCGCTGGCCGAAGAGATCGGCTACCCGCTGGTCGTGCGTCCATCGTACGTGCTGGGCGGCCGCGCGATGGAGATCGTGCACGAGCAGCGCGACCTGGAGCGCTATATGCGCGAAGCGGTCAAGGTCTCGCACGATTCGCCGGTGCTGCTCGACCGCTTCCTGAACGACGCGATCGAAGTCGACGTCGACTGCATCTCGGACGGCGAAGCCACCTTCATCGGCGGCGTGATGGAACACATCGAACAGGCCGGCGTGCACTCGGGCGACTCGGCCTGCTCGCTGCCGCCGTACTCGCTGTCGCAAGCGACCATCGATGAACTCAAGCGCCAGACCTCGCTGATGGCCAAGGCCCTGAACGTGGTCGGCCTGATGAACGTGCAGTTCGCGATCCAGCAGTCGGAGCAGGACGGTCAGACCGTCGACACCGTCTATGTGCTGGAAGTGAACCCGCGCGCTTCGCGTACCGTGCCGTTCGTCTCGAAGGCGACCGGCCTGCAGCTGGCCAAGATCGCGGCGCGCTGCATGGTCGGCCAGACCCTCGAGCAGCAGGGCATCACCCAAGAGGTCGTGCCGCCGTTCTACAGCGTCAAGGAAGTCGTGTTCCCGTTCGTGAAGTTCCCGGGCGTCGACACCATCCTCGGACCAGAGATGAAATCGACCGGCGAAGTGATGGGCGTTGGCACCACCTTCGGCGAAGCCTTCGTGAAATCGCAGCTCGCGGCCGGCATCAAGCTGCCGAAATCGGGCACCGTGTTCCTGTCGGTGAAGTCGTCGGACAAGCCGCGCGCGGTCGGCGTGGCGCGCGAGCTGGTCAAGCTGGGCTTCGACCTGGTGGCGACCAAGGGCACCGCCGCCGTGATCTCGGCGGCCGGCATCCCGGTGCGTTCGGTGAACAAGGTGCTGGAAGGCCGTCCGCACGTGGTCGACATGATCAAGAACCACGAGATCGTCATGGTCGTGAACACGGTCGAGGAAAAGCGCAGCGCGATCACCGACTCGCGCACGATCCGTACCTCGGCACTGGCGGCGCACGTGGTGACCTACACCACGATCGCCGGCGCCGAAGCGGCGATCGAGGGCATGCCCCACATCGACGAACTGCGCGTGTACGATTTACAAGGCCTGCATAAAACCTTACACTAAGCACACGCAGTACCCGTAGGACAGCTTAGTACACAAGTGAACCACAGAGCTCGCGCGGCCTTGGCGCCGCGTGCCTCTGTGGTTTTCGCTTTGAGACGCTACGGGTGTCCCGTACAACACAAACAGCAGAGAACCATGAACACACCACTGACCAAATTCGGCGCAGAACTCCTGAAAGAAGAGCTGCATCAGCTCAAGACCAAGGAGCGCCGCATCGTGATCGACGCGATCGCCGAGGCGCGTTCGCATGGCGACCTGTCCGAAAACGCCGAGTACGACGCCGCCAAGGAGCGCCAGGCCTTCGTCGAAGGCCGCATCGCCGAGCTGGAGGGCAAGCTCTCGACCGCCCAGATCATCGATCCATCGACGCTCGACGCCGACGGGCGCGTGGTGTTCGGCGCCACCGTCGACCTCGAAGACCTGGAATCGGGCCAGAAGGTCACCTACCAGATCGTCGGCATCGACGAAGCCGACCTGAAGCTGAACAAGGTCTCGGTGACCTCGCCGATCGCGCGCGCGCTGATCGGCAAGTTTGCCGAAGACGTGGTCGAAGTGCAGGCCCCGTCGGGCCCGCGCGAATACGAAATCCTCGAAGTCCGCTACGTCTGATGGAAGGGGCGGCCAGCGGCATGAAGGCAGGGCGCTTGCCGGCGGCGCGCCTGCTGGTGGCCGCGCTGTGGGCCGGCACGCTGTGGGCGCTCGGCTATGTGGCGGCGCCGGCGGCGTTCGCCGTCCTGGACAGCGGCCAGGCCGGCGACCTGGTCGCGCTGCTGCTCACGCGCCAGGCCTGGCTGTCGATCGTCTGCGCGGTCGTGCTGCTGGTCTTGCTGCGGCTGTCGCTTGATCTGGCGCCGCCGCGCCGGCGTTTTCTCAACCTGCTGGTGCTGGCGATGCTGGCGTGTGCGCTGGTGATCTTCGTCGGCCTGCAGCCGGCCATGGCGAACCTGCGCGAGCTGGCCGGGCCGGGTGGGGTGCGGGCGTCGCCGTACTGGACCCAGTTCGCGGTGATGCATGGGGTGTCGCAGCTGTTCCACATCGTCCAGAGCTTGCTGGGAGCGTGGCTGATCGTTCGGCTGCGTTGAAACATCGTGGGGTGGACGGTAGCGCCACCCACGGACGTAAAAAAACCGGGTTGCCCCGGTTTTTTTGTTCACTTGTTCAGCGAATTTTTCTTGGAACTGGTCTGGCGCGGCTTGGCGCGCTTGATGTTGCCGCCGGCGGTGACGCGTTCGTTCCCCTTCAGCATGACCTTGGTGACGCTCGGCTTCTTGGTGCCGCTGGCGCTGGCCTTGACGATGGTGACTTCGCGCATGCCCGGGCCCGATTTGCCGCTGCGTTCCTTGACCGCCTCTTTCTTGGAGCGGTAGAGGACGAGCAGCTTGCCGATGTGCTGGACCGGCGCCGCGTCGAGGTCGGCGCAGATCTGCTCGTACATGGCGACGCGCGCTTCGCGGTCGTCGCCGAACACGCGCACCTTGATCAGGCCGTGTGCATCGAGGCTGGCCGAGATTTCCTTGACGACGGATTCGGTAAGGCCGGCTTCGCCGATCATGACGACTGGATTGAGCCCGTGTGCTTCTGCGCGCAGGGCGCTGCGCTCGGCCGGTGTAAGTTTGATCATAACAATTCTTTTTTGATGTACCTATAAAAGCAGTATTCTACGCGAATGGCCAAGAACAAATTAAACAAAAACTGGTTGCACGACCATATTAACGACCCGTACGTCAAACTGGCCCAGAAAGAAGGCTTCCGCGCCCGCGCCGCCTACAAGCTCAAGGAAATCGACGAGCAGGAAAAGCTGATCAAGCCGGGCCAGGTGGTCGTCGACCTCGGTTGCACTCCGGGCAGCTGGGCGCAGTACACGCGGCGCAAGCTGGCCGGCGCCGACGGCGGCGGCATCAATGGCACCATCATCGGCCTCGACATCCTGCCGATGGAGCCGATCGCGGACGTGCAATATATTCAAGGCGACTTCCGTGAGGAAGAAGTGCTGACGCAGCTCGATGAAGTCCTGTCCGGCCGCAAGGCCGACCTTGTGCTATCCGATATGGCGCCCAATTTGTCGGGTATTAGCCACGCCGATGCGGCGCGCATGGAACATTTGATCGACCTCGCGATCGAATTTTCGCAGCTGCATTTGAAGCCGGGCGGCGGGCTGGTTGTTAAATGTTTTAAAGACATGGGTTTTACACAAATCCTGGAGAAATTCCGGACTGAGTTCAAGACCGTGAAACAGATCAAGCCGAAGGCCAGCCGTGATAAATCGTCCGAGATCTTCCTGCTCGGCCGTGGCCTCAAGAACCCGGCGGCCTGAGGGCAGTGATCCATTGATTAGAGGGTAGAATTTCCCCTTGAAATCTCCACGCGTGCCCATACATCAGCCGCGTGATCCCTCCGGCCCGGCGCCGAGATTTGTATGCAATGTGCTGGCGGGATGTAAAAAGATAGTATTTCGGCACTATTGCCGGCGCCGCGTGGCGGTGTCGGCTTATTGCGAGTAAAATCGGAATACTGAAATCGGTAGAGATGCAATTGCATCGGAGGAGTGCTCGTGAATAATATGTTTTCCAAATCCGCCATCTGGGTGGTCGTCGCGCTGCTGTTGTTCATGCTGTTCAAGCAGTTCGACACCCATAGCGTCGCCGGCGGCAGCAAGACCATCGCTTATTCCGAGCTGCTCGATGAGATCAAACAACGTCGCATCAAGGATGTGACGATCGAAGGCTCGAATATCACCGCCACGCGCAGCGACGATTCCAAGGTGCGCGCGACCGCGACCATCCTGGACCGCGGCCTGATCGGCGACCTGCGCGAAAACGGCGTGCGCTTCGACGTGAAGCCGCCCGAGGAACCATCGTTCCTGCAGCAGGTATTCATTTCGTGGTTCCCGATGCTGCTCCTGATCGGCGTATGGGTGTTCTTCATGCGCCAGATGCAGGGCGGCGGCAAGGGCGGCGCTTTCTCCTTCGGTAAATCGAAGGCGCGCATGCTCGATGAAACCAATAACACCGTCACTTTCGCCGACGTCGCCGGTTGCGACGAAGCGAAAGAAGAAGTCTCGGAAATCGTCGACTTCCTCAAGGATCCGACCAAGTTCCAGAAACTGGGCGGCCGCATTCCTCGCGGCGTGCTGATGGTCGGTCCTCCGGGTACCGGTAAAACCCTGCTGGCGCGCGCCATCGCCGGCGAAGCCAAGGTGCCGTTCTTCTCGATCTCGGGTTCCGACTTCGTCGAGATGTTCGTCGGCGTCGGTGCGTCGCGTGTTCGCGACATGTTCGAGAACGCCAAGAAGCATTCGCCTTGCATCATCTTCATCGACGAGATCGACGCGGTCGGTCGTCACCGTGGCGCCGGCATGGGCGGCGGCAACGACGAGCGCGAACAGACGCTGAACCAGCTGCTGGTCGAGATGGACGGCTTCGAAGCCCAGTCGGGCGTGATCGTGATCGCCGCCACCAACCGCGCCGACGTGCTCGATAAGGCGCTGCTGCGTCCGGGCCGTTTCGACCGCCAGGTGATGGTGGGCCTGCCGGACATCCGCGGCCGCGAACAAATCCTCAACGTGCACATGCGTAAAGTGCCGATCGGCACCGACGTCAAGGCCGACATCCTGGCGCGCGGCACCCCGGGCTTCTCGGGCGCCGACCTGGCCAACCTGGTCAACGAAGCCGCGCTGTTCGCCGCACGCCGCAGCAAGCGCCTGGTCGAGATGATCGACTTCGAAGACGCCAAGGACAAGATCTATATGGGTCCGGAGCGCAAGTCGATGGTCATGCGCGAAGAAGAGCGCCGCAACACGGCTTACCACGAGTCGGGCCACGCGGTGGTCGCCAAGCTGCTGCCGAAGGCCGATCCGGTGCACAAGGTCACGATCATGCCGCGCGGCTATGCGCTGGGCCTGACCTGGCAGCTGCCGGAACACGACAGCCTGTCCGGTTACAAGGACAAGATGCTCGAGGAAATCTCGATCCTGTTCGGCGGCCGTATTGCTGAAGAGATCTTTGTCGGCCAAATGTCGACCGGCGCCTCGAACGACTTCGCCCGCGCGACCAAGCTGGCACGCTCGATGGTGACCCGCTTCGGCATGTCCGACAGCATGGGCGTGATGGTCTACGAAGACAGCGAGAACGACGGCTTCTTCGGCGGCGCCACCAAGACCATTTCGGAAGCAACGCAGCAAAAGGTCGACGCCGAGATCCGCGCCATCCTCGACACGCAGTACGCGCTGGCGCGCCGTCTGCTGGAAGAGAACCGCGAAAAGGTCGAGATGATGACCAAGGCGCTGCTCGACTGGGAAACCATCGATTCCGAGCAGATCAACGACATCATGGCCGGCCGCGAGCCGCGCCAGCCGAAGACCGTGCTGACCAAGCGCACGCCGCCGGGCGACAGCGGCTCGGGCGGTGTGGCGCCGAATGCCACCGCACCGGCCTGACGCTGTCTCTCCCATCAAAGGCACCCGTCAGGGTGCCTTTTTTGTTTTGCAAAAAGCTGGGGTCAGGTCTGACATTCGGACACGAGCTCAACCTTTAAATACATTTATTGTCGAGGCCGTGTCTGATTGTCAGACCTGACCCCGATGTGCTTTCATGACCAAGAAACTGCAATGTGGCCACTTCAGCTTCGCGCTGGAGGGGGCTGAATCTGCCTATCCAGTGGTGATGGGCATCCTGAACATTACCCCCGATTCCTTTTCCGACGGCGGCCGCTACCAGGGCCTCGAATTCGCGCTGACCCATGCCGAGACCATGATCCGGGACGGCGCCGCGATGATCGACATCGGCGGCGAATCGACCCGCCCCGGCTCGCCCAGCGTACCGCTCGACGAAGAACTGCGGCGCGTGATGCCGACCCTGTACGCGCTGCGCACGCTCGACGTCGCGCTGTCGGTCGACACCTGCAAGCCCGACGTCATGCGCGAGGCGCTGATCGCCGGCGCCGACATGATCAACGACATCAACGCGTTCCGTGCGCCGGGCGCCATCGAGGCGGTGCAGGACAGCGATTGCGGCCTGTGCATCATGCACATGCAGGCCACGCCAGAAACCATGCAGCAGGCGCCGCAGTACGACGACGTGGTGGGGGAGGTGATCGCTTTTCTGCGCGAGCGCGTCGACGCATTGAGCGCGGCCGGCATCGAGCGCGAGCGCATCTGCGTCGACCCCGGTTTCGGCTTCGGCAAGACGGTCGAACACAACTATGCCTTGCTGCACGGATTGCAGCGCATGCGCGACGAGCTCGGCTTGCCGGTGCTGGCCGGCATGTCGCGCAAATCCATGATCGGCGCCGTCACCGGGCGTCCGGTCGAGCAGCGGGTGGCCGGCAGCATCGGCGCGGCATTGGCTGCGGTAGCGCATGGCGCTAGAATCGTGCGTGTGCATGATGTGGCAGAGACTGTCGATGCCCTGAAGGTGTGGCATGCGGCGATGCATCCACCCTCGGTCCTGTAAAAACGTTTTTATAAGAGAAAAGAGAACTAGATGGCACGGAAATATTTCGGCACCGATGGCGTGCGCGGCACGGTGGGCGTGGCGCCAATTACTCCTGAATTCGTGATGCGTCTCGGCTACGCCGCCGGCACCGTCCTGGCCAAGGGCCGCAAGTCGAGCAGCGGCCGTCCGGTCGTCCTGATCGGCAAGGACACCCGCATCTCGGGCTATATGCTCGAAGCGGCGCTGGAAGCCGGCCTGTCCGCCGCCGGCGTCGATTCGATGCTGGCCGGCCCGATGCCGACCCCGGCCATCGCCTACCTGACCCGCGCGCTGCGCCTGCAGGCCGGCGTCGTGATCTCGGCCTCGCACAATCCCTTCCAGGACAACGGCATCAAGTTCTTCTCGGAACACGGCACCAAGCTGCCGGACGCCGTCGAGCTCGAGATCGAAGAAGCGATCGACCAGCCGATGGGCTGCGTCGCTTCCGACAAGCTCGGCCGCGCGACCCGCCTGCGCGACGCCCAGGGCCGCTACATCGAATTCTGCAAGAGCACCTTCCCGAACGAACTCGACCTGCGCGGCCTGAAGATCGTGGTCGACAGCGCCCACGGCGCCGCCTACAACATCGCGCCGCACGTGTTCCACGAACTCGGCGCCGAAGTCATCTCGATCGGCGCCCAGCCGGACGGCTTCAATATCAATGCCGGCTTCGGCGCCACCGCGCCGAAGGCGCTGTCCGAAGCCGTGGTGGCCAACAAGGCCGACCTCGGCATCGCGCTGGACGGCGACGCCGACCGCCTGATCATGGTCGACGCCAATGGACGCGTCTACAACGGCGACGAGCTGCTGTACGTGATGGTGCGCGACCGCATGAGCACCGGTCCGGTGGCGGGCGCGGTCGGCACCCTGATGACGAATATGGCGCTCGAAGTCGCCTTCAAGCAGATGGGCATCGGCTTCGCGCGCGCCAAGGTCGGCGACCGCTACGTGCTCGAGGTCATGAAAGAGCGCGGCTGGCTGTTCGGCGGCGAAGGCTCGGGCCACCTGCTGGCGCTTGACAAGCACAGCACCGGCGACGGCATCGTGTCGGCGCTACAAGTGCTGTCGGCCCTGGTGCGCGGCAATAAATCGCTGGCGGAATGCTGCAGCGAGCTGCAACTGTTCCCGCAAACGCTGATCAACAAGAAGGTCACGCCGGGCTTCGACTGGACCAGCGACCAGGCCCTGGTGGCCGAGAAGGAGGCGGTCGAGCGCGAACTGGGCGACAACGGCCGCGTGCTGATCCGGGCGTCCGGCACCGAACCGCTGATCCGCGTGATGGTGGAAGCGAAAGAGGCGGCCGTGGCCGAAAGCATGGCGCGCCGCATCGCGGACAAGCTGGCGGCCTGATCGAAGTGCCAGTCCGGCAAGATGCAGGCCGGACTGGCGCTCGGCACCGTCATCGCGTATAATGTTTCTCACGGCGGAGTGTAGCGCAGCCCGGTAGCGCACCTGGTTTGGGACCAGGGGGTCCAAGGTTCGAATCCTTGTACTCCGACCAAAAGATTCATCAAGACAGGCTGTCCTAGGACGGCCTGTTTTGTTTTTAGCGCTGCTATGGTTTGCTACGGCAACGAGCCTGGCCTTATTGCAAGCAGGATGCTTGCGGTTTATAGTAGCGCTCTTCCAAGATCCGCCCTTAGCTCAGTTGGATAGAGCAACGGCCTTCTAAGCCGTGGGTCGGGGGTTCGATTCCCTCAGGGCGGGCCAATCACATCGCGCATACGAACGCCGTCAATCGGCGTAGGCCCCCGCCTTCTTGTAGATCGGCCCCCACTTGTCGATCTCCGCTTTCAGATGCGTGCGCAAGCCTTCCGGCGTGGCCTTCTCGGCCGGGACCGGTTCCGTTCCGAGCTCGGCGAACCGGGCCTTCACGTTGGGATCCTTCAGCGCTTCGCGCAGGGCCGTCCCGAGCCGGTCGACCACGGCCTTCGGTGTTCCCTTGGGCGCATACATGCCGTGCCACACATACATCTCGAAGCCGGCGATGCCTTGCTCGGCCAGGGTCGGCACCTGGGGCAGCGAGGCGATGCGCGCCTTGGTGGTCGCGCCAAACACCTTGACCTTGCCGGTCTTGATGTAGGACGTGGTCGAGGTGGTCTGGTCGCACAGCAGGTCGATCTGGCCGCCCAGCAGGTCGTTCATCGCCGGGGCCGTGCCCTTATAGGGCACCGTGGTGAGCTGCGTGCCGATGGCGCTCAGGAACAGCATGCCGCACTGGTGCGAGACGGCGCCGAGCCCGGCATTGCCCATGGTCAGCTTGTCCTTGTTGGCCTTGATATAGGTGAGCAGTTCGGGCAGGGTGTTCGGCGCCAGGTTCTTGCGCGCCAGCAGCACCATCGGGACGTCGGCCACCTGCCCCACGTATTCGAAATCCGTCATCGGATTGAAGGCCAGCTTGCGGTACAGCGCCGGACTGGTGCTCATGCCATTGTGGTGCAGCAAGATGGTATAGCCATCGGGCGCGGCCCGCGCCACCTTGCCCGCGGCGATCGTGCCGCCGGCGCCGGTGGCATTCTCGACCACGACCGACTGGCCGAGCGACTTCGCCATGGTCTGGCCGAGGATGCGGCCGATGACGTCGGTCGGCCCGCCGGCCGAGAAGGGAATGATCATCGTGATTGCCCGGGCCGGGTAATCGGCCGCGTGGGCGCCAGCGGCGGCCAGCGCCAGGCCGGCAAACATCAGTTTTTTCAGCATCGTCGTCTCCTGTGCTCGTTGTGTCGGGTGGTCCCGTTGTTTTGAACCATCCTAAGAGCTTATGGGAGGGCGCACGAAATACCTTTTTGTGATGCCAGCATCAGGGAACGGCATAGCTCGTTTCAGCGTCCGATCCAGGCCGCGCCCGGCCAGGCCTGCTGGTCCACCATCTCCTTCATCAGCGCGGTCAGGATGGGGGCCGCGGCGGCGCTGGCCGGGGAGGGCCGGCGCGCGGCGGCGCGCGCCAGCACGATGCGGCGCGACAGGTCCGGCGTGCCGACCGGGGCGCCGGAGAGCGTTCCTGCCTGCAGTTCTTCCAGCACGGCCGAGGTGGGCAGGATCGTGTAGCCGAAGCCCTTGGCCACGAGCGACTTCTGCAGGTCCAGCGCATTGGTCTCGGCGACGACGTCGACGCTGATGCCGGCCACCGCCAGCGCGTGCTCGATGATGCTGCGCAGCCCGTGCGACGCGTTCGGCATCACCATCGGCCGGTCCTTGAGCCCTTTCAAGGGAAACGGTTCGTTTCCCGTGAATTCACCCGGCGGGCCGAGCACGTACAGGCGCTCGTCGACCAGCGCCTCGGCCTGCAGGCCGGTGGACGAGCGCGTGTCGTACAGCAGGGCCAGTTCGATGTCGCCTGCTTCCAGCCACTGGAGCACATTGCCGGCATAGCCGACGGTGATGCTGACCGTCACCGCCGGGTAGCGGGCGCGCACCCGCGCCACCAGCTCGCCCGCCAGCAGCCGGCTGGTGCTGGCCAGCAGGCCGATCGTCAAGCGTCCGGAGACGCTCGTGGTCGCCGGCCCGATCTCGGCGCGCGCCTTGTCCAGCTCGCGCAGCGCGCGGCGCCCATACTCGACCAGGGTGCGGCCGGCGTCGGTCAGCACCATGCCGTGGCGCTCGCGCTCGAACAGCGGCACGCCGCATTCTTCTTCCAGCAGCCGGATGTGGCGCGAGACGGCCGGCTGGACCAGGTGGAGCAGTTCGCCTGCGCGGGTGGCGCTGCCGGTCTCGGCGATCGCGATCAGGGTGCGGATCTGCTTGATGTCCATGAACGTTCCGGTAATGGATGAGCCATCAACATATGCTCTTTCACGCGGCTTGGCAATCGCGATTCATGATGGCCACAGCTATCGCGGCGCGTGATGGAGGAATCACGTTTTTCTATTTCTACGGGCAATCCATTCAAATCTATGATGAGTCATCCGATTCCTTTCACGGCGAACGATGACTACCAACGAATTCGATGCAAGCCTGCTCCAGCAGTGGACAGGCAAGACCGAAGTGCTGCACGATGTGCTGCGGCCCGACGCGGTGGCGGCCCTGGCCGCCACGCTGGACTATCCGGACGCGCCCGCCCAGGGCGAGGCGCTGCCGCCCCTGTGGCACTGGATTTACTTCCACGCGATCGCCCAGCAGTCGCAGCTGGGCGACGACGGTCACCCGAAACGGGGCGGCTTCCTGCCGCCGGTGCCGCTGCCGCGGCGCATGTGGGCGGGCGGCCGTTTCGAGTTCCATGCGCCGGCGCGGATCGGCGAGCTCGTGACGCGCACCTCGACCATCCGCAGCGTGCAGGCCAAGGAAGGCGCCAGCGGCAGCCTGGTGTTCGTCACCGTGCGGCATGACATCCGCCAGGGCGGGGCGCCGGTCATCACCGAGGAACACGACATCGTCTACCGCGACCTGCCCGCGCCCGGCGCGGCAGCGCCGGCGCCCCGGCCGGCCCCGGCCGACGCGCGCTGGTCGCGCACCATCCACCCCGATCCGGTGCTGCTGTTTCGCTATTCGGCCCTGACCTTCAACGGCCATCGCATCCACTACGACCGCAGCTACGTCACCGGGGTGGAAGGCTATCCCGGCCTGATCGTGCACGGCCCGCTCATCGCCACGCTGCTGGTCGACCTGGTGCGGCGCGAGCTGCCGGGCGCGGACATCGCGCGCTTCAGCTTCCGCGCCGTCAGTCCGCTGTTCGATACCGCGCCGTTCGCGGTCTGCGGCAAGCCGGGACCGGACGGCAAGACCATTTCCCTATGGGCGCAGAACGACCGGGGCGAACTCGCCATGCAGGCCGAGGCGACCCTGCGCTGAGCGCATCATCCCTACACTATCCAGGAGACCCACATGATCCACTTGGAACTGCCGCACCAGGATATCCGCGATGCGGTCCGCTCGCTGTGCGAAGAATTTCCGCCGGAGTACTTTCGCAAGATCGACGAAGAGCGCGGCTATCCCGCGCAGTTCGTCGACGCGCTGACGCAGGCCGGCTGGATGGCCGCCCTGATCCCGCAGGAATACGGCGGTTCCGGCCTCGGCCTGACCGAAGCCTCCGTCATCATGGAAGAGATCAACCGCGCCGGCGGCAACTCCGGCGCCTGCCATGGCCAGATGTACAATATGGGCACCTTGCTGCGCCACGGTTCGGCGGCCCAGAAGGAACGCTACCTGCCGCAGATCGCCAGCGGCGCGCTGCGCCTGCAGTCGATGGCGGTCACCGAGCCGACCACCGGCACCGACACCACCAAGATCAAGACCACGGCCGTGCGCAAGGGCGACCGCTATGTCGTCAACGGCCAGAAGGTGTGGATCTCGCGGGTGCAGCACTCCGACCTGATGATCCTGCTGGCGCGCACCACGCCGCTGGCCGAGGTGACCAAAAAATCCGAGGGCATGTCGATCTTCATCGTCGACCTGCGCGAGGCGATCGGCAAGGGCCTGGCGGTGCAGCCGATCCTCAATATGGTCAACCACGAGACCAACGAGCTGTTCTTCGAGAACCTCGAGATCCCGGTCGAGAACCTGATCGGCGAAGAGGGCAAGGGGTTCAAGTACATCCTCGACGGCCTGAACGCGGAGCGCACCCTGATCGCCGCCGAATGCATCGGCGACGGCTACTGGTTCATCGACAAGGTCACCAACTATGTGAACGAGCGCGTCGTGTTCGGACGCCCGATCGGCCAGAACCAGGGCGTGCAGTTCCCGATCGCCAAGGCCTTCGTCAACATCGAGGCGGCCAACCTGATGCGCTACCAGGCCTGCGCGCTGTTCGACGCCAATCAGCCCTGCGGCGCCCAGGCGAACATGGCCAAGATGCTGGCCGCCGACGCCTCGTGGGAAGCGGCCAACGCCTGCCTGCAGTTCCACGGCGGCTTCGGCTTCGCCGCCGAATACGACGTCGAGCGCAAGTTCCGCGAGACGCGCTTGTACCAGGTCGCGCCGATCTCGACCAACATGATCCTGTCGTACGTGGCCGAACACGTGCTCGGCCTGCCGCGTTCGTACTAGGAGACTGATCATGCGACCTCTGGATGGCATCACCGTCGTCACCCTGGAACACGCGATCGCCGCGCCGTTCTGCACCCGCCAGCTGGCCGACCTGGGCGCCCGCGTGATCAAGGTCGAGCGGCCCGGCGTGGGCGACTTCGCGCGCGCCTACGACACGCGCGCGCGCGGCATGGCCTCGCATTTCGTCTGGACCAACCGCTCCAAGGAGAGCCTGACGCTGGACGTCAAGCACCGCCAGGCCGCGCCGATCCTCGAGGGGCTGCTGGCCGGGGCCGACGTCCTGGTGCAGAACCTGGCGCCGGGCGCGGCGGCGCGCCTGGGCCTGTCGTGGGAAGCCTTGAAGGAGCGCTTTCCGCGCCTGATCGTGTGCGACATCTCGGGCTATGGCGCCGACGGCCCCTACCGCGACAAGAAGGCCTACGACCTGCTGATCCAGAGCGAATCGGGCTTCCTGTCGATCACCGGTTCGCCCGACGAGCCGGCCAAGGCCGGCTGCTCGATCGCCGACATCGCGGCCGGCATGTACGCCTACACGAACATCCTGGCCGCCCTGATCCAGCGCGGGCGCACGGGCGAGGGCGCCCACATCGATGTCTCCATGCTCGAGAGCATGGCCGAGTGGATGAATTACCCGCTGTATTACGCGATCGACGGCGCCGCGCCGCCGCCGCGCGCCGGCGCGGCTCACGCCACCATCTATCCGTATGGGCCGTTCCCGGTCGGCGACGGCAAGACCGTCATGCTGGGGCTGCAGAACGAACGCGAGTGGGAACAGTTCTGCGCCAAAGTGTTGCGCCAGCCCGAACTGGCCGCGGATGCGCGCTTCGCCTCGAACGCGGCGCGCAACGGGGCGCGCCAGGAACTGCGCGCCATCATCGTCGACGTGTTCGCGCAGCTGACCGCCGAGCAGGTGGTCGCGCGCCTCGACGAGGCGCAGATCGCGAACGCCCACATGAACGATATGCACGACCTCTGGCGGCACCCGCAACTGGCGGCGCGCGGACGCTGGGTCGACGTCGGCATCCCGGACGGCGCGATCCCGGCGCTGCTGCCGCCGGCGGTCCCGAACACCTGGCAGGCGCGCATGGACCCGGTGCCGGCGCTGGGCGAACATACCGAGGCGATCCTGTCCGGGCTCGGCTACGCCAGCGCCGACATCGCCGCCCTGCGCGCCGAGCGCGCCATCTGAATACAGCAATAAAAAGGAAGAACATGAGCGACCACCCAAGCCAGGCGCTTGCCGCCTTTGCCGCCCAGCTGCGCTACGAAGACATCCCGCCGGCCGTCATGGCGCGCGCCGAAGACCTGATGCTCGACTGGTTCGGATCGGCGCTGGCTGGCAGGAACGGCCGGCCGGTCCAGTGCATCGAATCGTTCGCGCGCACGATGGGGGCCGGCCCCGGCGGCGGCGCCGAAGTGCTGATCTCGCGCCGCACCACGACGCCGCTGTTCGCCGCAATGGTCAATGCCGCGTCCTCGCACTACGCCGAGCAGGACGACGTGCACAACGGTTCGGTGTTCCACCCGGCCACCGTGGTGTTCCCGGCCGTGCTGGCCGTGGCCCAGGCGAACGGCGCCAGCGGACGCGAGCTAATGACGGCGGCGGTGGCCGGCTACGAAGTCGGCATCCGCGTCGGCGAGTTCCTCGGCCGCTCGCACTACCGGACCTTCCATACCACCGGCACCGCCGGCACCGTCGCCGCGGCGGCCGCCGTCGGCCGCCTGCTGGGCCTGACGCCCGAGCGCATGCTGGATGCCTTCGGTTCGGCCGGCACGCAAGCGGCCGGACTGTGGGAATTCCTGCGCGACGCCGCCGATTCGAAGCAGCTGCACACCGCCAAGGCCGCGAGCGACGGCCTGATGGCCGCGTATCTGGCGGCCGAGGGCTTCACCGGCGCGCGCCGGATCCTGGAGGGCAAGCAGGGCATGGCGGCCGGCATGTCGCATGACGCCGATCCGGCGCGGCTCACCAATGGCCTGGGCACGCGCTGGGCGACGGCCGAAACTTCGTTCAAGTTCCACGCCTCGTGCCGCCACACGCACCCGGCGGCCGACGCGCTGCTGCAGGTGATCGTCGCCGAAGACCTGCGCCCCGAGCAGATCGCCGCCGTGACGGCCCACGTGCACCAGGGCGCGCTCGACGTGCTCGGCCCGGTGGTCGATCCGCGCACGGTCCACCAGGCGAAATTCTCGATGGGGACGGTGCTGGGCCTGATCGCGCAGTTCCGCAGCGCCGGCCTGAACGAATTCGACGAGGCCTACGCCGACCCGCGCATCGTGGCCTTGCGCGACAAGGTGACGATGGCGCTGGACGACGAGGTGGACGGCGCCTACCCGGCGCGCTGGATCGGCAAGGTGACGGTGACGACCACCGACGCTCGGGTGCTGAGGGCGCGGGTCGACGAACCGAAGGGCGACCCGGGCAATACCCTGAGCCGGCGCGAGCTGGAAGACAAGGCACTGCGGCTGGCGCGTTTCAGCGCCGCCGCGACTGACGACGAGATGCGCGCCGTGTTCGAGCGCATCTGGCACATCGGCCGCACGCCGGTCGTCGGCCACTTCCTCGCGCCCGGAGAGACGCGATGAACCCGCCAGCCCCATTGCCCCGGTCTTACCTGTTCGTGCCCGGCAACCGCCCGGAGCGCTTCGACAAGGCGTACGCGGCCGGCGCCGACGCCGTGATCGTCGACCTCGAGGACGCGGTGCCGTTCGCCGACAAGGCGGCCGCGCGCGAGGCCGTCGCCGCCTGGTTGTCGGCGCAGAAGCCGGTGCTGGTGCGCATCAACGGCGCCGACACCGACTGGTTCGCCGACGACCTGGCCCTGTGCCGCATGCCCGGCGTGGCCGGCGTGGTGCTGCCGAAGGCCGAGCAGGCCGGCGACATCGCGCGCCTGCGCGCGGCCGGGGCCACGGCGGTGCTGCCGCTGATCGAAAGCGCGGCCGGGATCGACCATCTGCGCGCGATCGCCGCGGCGCGCGGCGTGCAGCGCCTGATGTTCGGCTCGATCGATTTCCAGCTCGACCTGGGCATCCCGGGCGAACGCGAAGAGCTGCTGTTCTTCCGTTCGCAACTGGTGCTGGCTTCGCGTCTGGCCGGGCTCGCGGCGCCGGTCGATGGCGTCAGCACGGCGCTCGACGACGCCGAGCGGCTGGCCGACGATGCCCGGCATGCGCGCCAGATGGGATTCGGCGCCAAGCTGTGCATCCATCCGAAGCAGGTCGACGCCGTGAACCGCTGCTTCACGCCCGGCGCGCACGAGCTGGCGTGGGCCGGGCGGGTGCTGGAGGCGGCGGCGCACGCCGACGGCGCCGCGGTGGCCCTGGACGGCAAGATGATCGACCGGCCCGTGATCCTGCGCGCGCAAGCCATCGTCGACGCCCATGCGCTGCGCGCGGGGCTGGCGGAGCCCGTCAGCTCACGATGAATTCGTAACCGGCCTGCAGCGAACCGATGACCTTGACCTGGTTTTCCGGGCTTTCGCTGAAGCCCACCAGCATGTCGGCCACGGTGATCGTCTTGCTGTCCAGCGCCTGCTTCCAGTAGGCGAATCCTTCGGCGTCGGGCGCACGGTCGAGCACGTTCGCATAGAGCAGGGTGACGATGTCGGCATTGGTCGCCGCCGCGCCGGCCAGCTTGCCGAACTCGGCCGAGTGGACGAAAGCGTCCGCCACCGCGTGCAGGCTCGTGCCGTCACCCATCCGGCCGATCCAGTAGCCGAGTCCAGCCTTGTCCGGCGTGCGGTCGAAGGCCGCCTGGTACAGGCGATAGGCCTCGGCCGGAAAGCCCGTGGTCTCGTAGGAGATATGATCGCCGCCCTCGAAGGACAGCCGCTCGACGTTGCGCAGCGTGTCGATCCCATCGAGGCCCAGCAGGTCGGTGACCGTGATGGCGCCGTCCTTCCCGCTCACCGTGTATTCCTCGCGATAGCCTTCCAGCACGAAGGTGTCGATGCCGGCGCCGCCGTCGACGATGTCGTCCGAGCGCGTGCCGTACAGCATGTCGTGGCCGGCGCCGCCGACGATGGTATTGGTGATCGGATAGACCGGCGCCCGGTCTTCGTAGACGTTCACGCTGGCGTAGGTGTCGTAGTAGTCCTGGCTCCAGGCGGCGTCGATGTAGTACCAGCCGGTATAGGGGGCGACGAACGAGGCGTAGTCATAGCCGTAGGCGCCGCTGCCGTCGTCGCTGGCGATTTCCTTGCCCAGGTCGTCGAATACGCGCATGACGACCGGGTCGAAGTAACTGCCGCTCTGCACCGTGTAAGCCATGCCCCTGGTGGCGTGGAAGACGAAGATATCGTCCTGGCCGGCATACGGGTCATGGGTGCCGAAGTGGGCGGTGCGCCCATAGTGCTGGCCGAGCTGCGGGTCGTGCACCGGCCGCAGCTCGAGGCGCCAGGCCCAGTCCATCTCGGACGGCGTCAGGGTGTACTGGTGATCCTGGGAATAGTTCGACATGATGGACCTCGCGCGATGTGAGGTCTTCATTGTATGGCTGGGCTATTCCGGTAATGTGTGCAAATAGTGTCGCTTTGTAACGGCGGCGCCTCAATTGCAAGCATGTCTTTCAACGTATGCATGCGAAGGCGCCGCCCCTGTCGTCACACCGTGCTGGCGGCCTCGACGCCCGCCTCGGCCCAGGCATGCATCGCGCGGCGCAGCAGCCGGCGCTCGCGGTGGTCGATCACGCTGTCGGCGCGCACGATCTCGAGCATGCCTTTCAGGACCGTGGCGCGCAGCAGCTCGTCCTGCACCTCGTCGAGCAGGCGGTCGATCGTCGCGGGTTCGATCTCGACCATGCCGCCCTCGCGGTCGGCGCTCGTCGCCAGCAGGTCCTGGGTCAGCTCGCCCGCCGTGTCGTCGAAGGTGTCTTCGCTCACCCGCAACGCCCCGAGCACGCCGCTGCGGTGCAGGCTCTTGAGCTCCTGCGGCGCGATGCGGCCGTCGACGATCATGGCCAGCGCCAGCAGGCGGCACATGGCTTTCGGGCTGTTGGTGGGGTAACTTCTCATTGTATTCCTCGCTTCAAAAGAACTGGGAGTCATCAATATACGGCGCTGCAAAACGAAAGTAAAATCGAATAATCTTTCGAAATCATTCCGTTTTTTGGTGGTATTAAATGATCAATTACAAGCACCTGCAATATTTTCATGCCGTCGCGACGGTGGGCAGCGTCGCGCGCGCCGCGGAGCAATTGCACGTGTCCCCACAGGCGATCAGCACCCAGTTGCAGGTGCTGGAAGACCAGCTTGGCGAGGAATTGCTGCGCAAGAAGGGACGTGGGCTGGCGCTGACCGAGGCCGGCAAGACGGTGCTGCGCTATGCCGACCAGATCTTCAGCCTCGGCAACGAATTGGAACAGGCGGTGCGGCGCGGCGTGTTCACGGAGACCGAAACCCTGCGCGTCGGCCTGTGCGACGTGATCGCCAAGACGATGGCCTTTCGCCTGCTGCAGCCGGCGCGCGATGCCGGCCTGGCCATGCACCTGGTGTGCAGGGAAGGGCGCTTCGCCGACCTGATGGAAGACCTGAGCGCGCACCGGCTCGACCTGCTGATCTCGGACCAGGGCCTGCCGCCTGGCGGCGCGGTGCGCGGCCACAGCCACCTGCTGGGATCGAGCACGGTGACGGTGGTGGCGCATCCCGAGGTCTGCCGGCGCTGGGCCGGGCCATTCCCGCAACGCCTGAAGGATGCGCCGTTCCTGATGCCGGGCGAGGATGCGGCCCTGCACAGCCAGCTCAGGGCCTGGCTCGAGGCGCATGGATTGCGGCCGATCGTGGTGGGCGAGTTCGACGACGGCGCCTTGCTCGGTTCCTTCGCCGGCGCGGGCGCCGGCTTCATGGTGGCGCCGACCGTGCTGGCGGACGCGCTGTGCGCGCAGTATGGACTGGAGCAGGTGGGCGTGATCGATTCGATCGTCGAGCAGATCTATGCGGTGACGGTCGAGCGGCGCGTGCACCATCCGGCGTTGCGGCGGATACTGGAGCGGGCCGCGAGCGCCTTTGGCGACCGAGCCGCCTAGAACGGCGGCGCGGCGTCGTCAGGCGGCGCGAGGTCAAGGTCGATCGTTTGTTCGACCATGCCGGCCAGGTCGAGTTCGGCCAGCAGCTGATGCGTATCGAATGCCGCATACGCCCGCGACGGTCTTGCGCGCGGCGCCGCCAGCATGATCGGCAGGCGCGGGAACCAGGGCCCGAGCCGCGCCAGCAGCGCGTCCCCGACGCCGGGCCGCAGGCAGTCGGGGTCGGCGAAGACGAGCGCGATGCGGACGCCGCGCACGGTGACGATGCCGCCTGTGAGTCTCAAATGCGGTCGCTTTCCTTGCGCACCACGCGCCCGATGACGATGCATTCGCCGCCCTGGCACAGCTTGCGGTGGTACTTGCGCCCGTCGACGTTGTCGGAGGTGAGCCACCACTGGCCGGCATCGCGCGCCAGGCGCTTGACCACGGCTTCGCCCTCGTAGTTGAAGGCGTACACGGCGCCGTCGACCAGCTTGGTGTCGAGCGTGTTGATGACCACGATGTCGCCCGCGTACAGCGAGGGCTCCATGCTCTCGCCCTTGACGTAGATGGCGATCAGGTGCGACGGGTTGTACTGGTTGCGCTCGATCCAGGTGCGGCGCATGCCGAGCGTGCCGCCGTCGCGCCGTTCGGGCTCGGTCTGGTAGCCGGTGATGCCGGCCGACAGCCGCAGCTTGACCATCGGGATCTGTACGAAGCCGTCGTCGTCGCCTTCGGCCGCCACGACCCGCAGGGCATTGCTCACCCCTCCGTGGGGCGGCGCGTCGGTCGCGGGCGCGCCCGACATGGGCGCCAGGATTTCCGGCGGCAGGCTGCGGCCGGTGACCCGCGAAATGGCGAGCAGCTGCTTCAGGTTCGGGCTGTGCTTTTCGTTTTCCCAGTGCGAGATATTGGCCTTGGTGTTGCCGCGCTCGGTGCCGAGTTCGAGCGCCAGCCGCGCGCCGAGCGCCGTGCCGGACAGGCCGGCGGCGGTGCGCGCTTCTCTCACCCAGCCTGCAATCATCGTTTGGAGATCCATATCGCCATGGTATAGGAAAACTATACGCAAGAGTATAGTTTTTATTTACTGATGTGGTATAGTTTTCCTAAACTTTCATTCACCGCGTTGACGTGGCTCAGGGACCATCACGGTTCCCCATGCGCCGCTTCAGGGCGAAGCACGGGGGACACGATGATCATTGATACTTACCTGCGCCTTCTCGGCGCCGCCCAGGCCACGCCGCTGACGCTGGCGGACCTGGGCATCCTGGTCGGCATCCTGACCGGCTTGCTGGGGGCGCTCGTCAACCTGGTGTACACCTGGCGCAAGGACCGCCGCGAGCAGCGCGAAAGCGACGCCGCGTGGGCCCGGCGGCGCCAGGAAAAGTGACGGCGCGACACCCGTCGCCCGGGCATGGTCGCTGTAGAATAGCGGGCCGCACTGACATCGATTCCGGAGCACGTTCGTTCATGGTTTTCCTCACCGTCCCCTATGCCGAGAAGGACGCCGCCAAGGCGCTCGGCGCCCGTTGGAACCCGACCCGCAAACGCTGGTACGTGCCGGACGGCGTGGCCACCGAGCCGTTCGCCAAGTGGCTCGACGGCGCGCCCGGCGGGGACGCCCCGTCCGCGAAGCCGGGCCGGGTCGACAGCTACCAGGGCAAGACCGTGGTCGGCCTGCACTACATCGAACTGGCGCACGACTGCAATCCGATGCAGGCTTGCCCCAGCTGCATGGAGCAGCTGGCCGGCACGCCCTGGGCCCAGGCGCAAGCCGGGCTGCGGGCGCTGGTCGGCGCGCTGCCGGGCACATCGAGCAAGTGAGCGGCGCCGCCCGGGCCTTCGTGTTAACGTGAAGGCAGGCGGACCGGCTGGTTCGCAGCCACCCGGAGATCCTTCATGCGCTTGCCCCGCCTGCTGTTCACCACCATCTTCCTGACCGCACTGTGCGGCCTCGCCGCCGGCGCCCAGGCCCAGGCGCCGGACACCCGACAGCAAGGGCAGGTGTCGACGCTGCAGCTTCCGGCAGGCGAGGGCGCGCTCGACGCGGCGCAGGGCAGCGTGCAGTTCATCGGCACGGCGACCGTGCTGATCCGCTACCAGGGCTTCACCATCCTGACCGATCCCAATTTTTTGCACAAGGGCGACCACGTGCACCTGGGCTATGGCTTGACTTCCGAACGGAAGACGAATCCGGCGATCGCTTTCGACGATCTCCCACCCATTGACCTGGTGGTGCTGTCGCATTTTCACGGCGACCACTTCGACCAGCTGGTGCAGAAACGCCTGAATCGTGCGGTGCCCATCGTCAGCACCCGCCAGGCCGCGGCCAGTCTCGAGAAACTGGGATTCACCCGCGTGACCGGACTGAGTCCGTGGGACCGGCTGGACGTCTCGAAAGGCGAGGCGCGCCTGCGGGTGACGGCCACGCCCGGCCGCCACGGACCGGCCGGCGTGGCCGCGCTGCTGCCCAAGGTGATGGGTTCGGTGCTCGACTTCGGGGCGGATCCGGCGGCGCCCGACTACCGCATGTACATCAGTGGCGATACGCTGGTGATCGACGACATCAAGACCGTGCCGGAACGCTTTCCCGGCATCGACCTGGCCTTGCTGCACCTGGGCGGCACGCGTATCCTGGGCGTCGTCAAGGTCACCATGGACGGCAAGGACGGCGTGCGCATGATGCAGGTGGTGCGCCCCAAAAAGACCATCCCGATCCACTATAACGACTATGACGTCTTCAAGTCGCCGCTCGAGGACTTCGCGCGCGAGGTGAAGGCCGCGGGACTCGAACAGGAAGTGGTGTACCTGGCACACGGCGAAACGTATACGTTCACCAGGGCGAAGCGCTGAGCACGAGCTTTTTCGCCACAGGGCGGATTTGAATCGTGCGCGTCTCGCGTTACTGCTGAGTAAACGCTAAGATGCCAGCTTGACAATATTGCTCAAGCGATGACATGACCAAAGCGACCGCTGGCAGGCGCGGATACGACCAGGCACGCAGTGACCGGCGCCTGGGCGTGGGCTTTGTCATGTCGGTCGTGCTGCACGGCCTGTTGCTGTCGCTGCAGTTCGGTGTTCCCGGCCTCGACTTTGGCGGCGGGGGACCGATCAACGTCACCCTGGCGCCTTCCCCGGCAGCGCCGCCGGCGACCGCGCCGATTCTCCCATTGCCTGAAACGCCGGCGCCGCTTGCGCCACCCACGACGCCTGCGCCACCGTCGGCCCCGGCCCCGGCGCCGGCGCGCGGCCTGCGCCTGGTCGACCCACCGCCCCC
>NZ_JH992925.1:214347-270137 GCF_000315425.1 Massilia timonae CCUG 45783
GCCGCCGATCGTCCAGGCCGAGGCGCGTCCACCGGCCCAGGCCCGGCGGCCGAAGCGCACCAAGCCGCCCGCGCCGAAGCGCAGGCTGCGCGAGGTGCCGCCCCCGGTGATCGTGGCCGCCCCGGATCCGGAATCGGAATTTACCGTTCCCGTGCCCTTGCCGGACGTCGTCCCTGAACCGGCGCTCGATGCGCCGGCGCTGGCCGACGCGGTCGCACAAGAACCGCCGGCGGAGCCGGCCGAGTTGCCCGACCCGGGTCCGGATCTCGTTGCGCAGGCGGCCGAGGAAGAACGCCAGCGCCTGTCGGCAGAGCAGCAGGAGCTGGAACGGCTGGCCCAGGCCGAGCGTGAAGTCGCCGAGCGCCTGGCGCAGGAAAGGGTCGAACAGGAGCGGCTGGAACAGGAGCGGCGCGAGCAGGAGCGCCGTGTGGCCGACGACGAAGCCCGGATCGCGCAACTGCGCGAGGCCGAGCGTTTGCAGGCCCGGGAACAGGCCGCGCGCGAGCAGGCCGAGCAGCGGCTGGCGCAGCAGGCCGCCGAGCAGGCGCTGCAAGAGCGGATGCAGGAACAGGCGCTGGCGCGCCAGCGCGCCGAAGAAGACGCGCTGCGCCAGGCGCAGATACAGGAACAGGAGCAGGAGCGCGCACGCCAGGTGGCGCAACAGCAGGCGGAGCAGCAAGCGCAACAGCAGGCGCAACAGCAAGCGCAACAGCAAGCGGAGCAGCGGGCGCGCGCCGAGGCCGAACGCCTGGCCCGCCAGCAGGCGGAAGACGCGGCGCGCCAGGCGGCGGCGCAGCGGATGCAGGCACAGGCGCCCGCTCCCGGCGCGGGCGCGGCGGCCATGGAATCGATGCCCGTCGGGCCGGGGCAGGGCGCGGGGCGTGGCGCCGGCAGCGGCGGCGGCAGCCAGCCCGGCGCCGGATCGCTGGCCGGCTTGCCCGGCAATCGCGCGCGTGAGCTGCTGCGCGGCGTGACCATCCCCAACGTGAATGCGCCCGCCACGCCGGCCGAGCGCGCCATGGGCGGGCGCCGGGTGCTGGCCGACGGCGGCGAGCGTGACGCGCCGCTGCGCCTCTATGTCGACAGCGTGCGCCAGAAGCTGGAGCGCAACGCGGTGCTGGGAGGCGCGCGCCTGTCGCTGCACGACGTGCGCATCGATCCCCTGGTCAGCGTGTCGCTGCGCAGCGACGGCAGCATCGACGACGTCACCATCATCCGATCGAGCGGGCGGGCCGACATGGACGACGCGGTGCGCCGCTTCGTGCGCCTGAATGCCCGCTATTCCGCGTTTCCGCCGAATGTCGCCGCACGATTCGACATCATCGAGATCCGCCGCATCTGGCGCTTCGCCGATGGGCTCAAGCTGATCGAAGAGATGCGCTGAGCCCTGTGCGAAGCCCGCCACGCAGTTGCCCGTCGCACCCGACCTGACGCCGCCGTTCGCCATTTGATGCGCTGCAAAGCCAAGCCCGATGGACGCCGTACTCTGAACTGAATCGTTCACCTACTGCGACTATTTTTGATAGGCAACAATCATGGCTCGGCTTCGTTCAGTTGCAATAAGGGATTTGTTGCGGGTTCTACGGTGTGGACCGCAGTCGCCTCGCGCGCCAGTGTCTGCGTTCACCATCGCCCTGCTGCTTGCGCTATGTCTCGCCCTGTCGGCCTGTGCGACCGGCATCGGGTTCGGCGACGCAGCGCGCTCCGGCGGTCCCGGCAATGCGTCGGCGCCCACCGCCGAGCTGATCACCGAAACCCTGATCGAGCAAGAGCGCGCGGCGCAGGCCAGCGTCGCCCGGCAAGACCTCACACCGCTGTTCGTGTCCCGGCCGCCGCCTTACACCATCGGGCGCGGCGACATCCTGTCGATCGTGGTCTGGGACCATCCCGAGCTGGCCGCCGGCGGCATGACCATGGCCACCTCGGCGGCCGACAGCGGCGTCGTCCAGCCGAACGCGACGCCGCCCGGCTTCGTCGTCGACCACCAGGGGCGCATCCAGTTCCCCCTGATCGGCCTGCTCAGCATCGACGGCAAGACCGAGGAAGAAGCGCGCGCCCTGCTCACCGGCAAGCTCGCGCGCTATATCGCCAATCCGAACGTCACCCTGCGCGTGCAGGCCTACCGCAGCCGCCGCGTGTATGTCGACGGCGAGGTGCGCACGCCCGGCCTGCAGGCGATCGACGACATCCCGATGACGCTGGTCGAGGCGCTGAACCGCGCCGGCGGCATGCAGCCGGCGGCCGACCAGAGCCGCATCGTGATCGAGCGTGGCGACGACCGCTACCACGTCAACCTGCGCGAACTGGTGCAGAAGGGCGTCAATCCGGGCGCCATCCTGCTGGCCCATGGCGACGTCGTGCGCGTGCATTCGCGCGAGGAGAGCAAGGTGTTCGTGTCGGGCGAGGTGATCTCGCCGAAGGCGCTCACCATGCACGACGGCCGCCTCACGCTCAACGAAGCGCTGGGCGAGACCGGCGGCATCAGCCCCCTGAGCGGCGACGCGCGCCAGGTGTACGTGGTGCGCAAGGCGCAAGACCGCACGCGCGTGTTCCGGCTCGACGCGCGCGACTCCGGCGCGCTGGCGATGGCCGAGACCTTCGAGCTGCGGCCCAAGGACGTCGTCTACGTCGCCGCCTCGCCGCTGGCGAACTGGAACCGCCACCTGAGCCTGCTGTTCCCTGGCGCGTTGACGAATGCCGTCGGCGTCACGAATCGTCCCTGAGCAGCTGCCACCGCTGTCCCGAGGAGTCTCGCCATGACCAGCCCGCACGAGGCGCATTCGCTGAAACAGGTCTCGCACAGCCCGCCGGTGCTGTCGGTGCCGTTCGACCCACGCCCGCCCGAACCGTTGCCAGAAGAATCCACGGTCGACCTGAAAGGCTATCTCAATACCCTGTACGACAGCCGCTGGCTGATCGGCAGCATCACGGCGATCATCACGATCGTCGCCGTGCTGTATGCGCTGGTGGCCAACCCGGTCTACGAAGCGAACCTGATGATCCACGTCGAGGAAGAAAGTCCGAACGCCTCGAAGAACATCCTGAGCGAGGCGTCGTCGCTGTTCGAGACCAAGAAGGCGGCGATCGCCGAAATGGAGTTGCTGCGCTCGCGCATGGTGGTTTCGCGCGCGGTCGACAACCTGCAGCTGTACGTGGAGGTGCAGCCGAAGTACTTCCCGGTGCTGGGCTCGTGGTTCGCGAACCAGAACGGCGGCGCGCTGTCCAAGCCCGGGCTGTTCGGCTATGGCGGCTTCGTCTGGGGTGGCGAGCGCGCCGCGGTATCGGTCTTCGAAGTCCCCGACAATTGGCTCAACCGCGAGTTCGTGATCACCGCGCGCGCCAACAACCGCTATCGCTTTTCCGGAGGCGGCCAGCGCATCGCCTTCGACGCCAGCGTCGGCCAGCGCTACCGGGTGCAGACGCCGGACGGGCTGGTCGAGATCAAGGTCGACCGGCTGGTAGCCAATCCCGGCGCGCGCTTCAAGATCAAGCGGAAGTCGCGCCTGGGCACGATCCAGGGCATCCAGCGCTCCATGGTCATCACCGAGCAGGGCAAGCAGTCGGGCGTGATCGAGGTCAAGATGCAGGGCCAGGACGCCGACCGCATCAACAGCCTGCTGAGCGAGATCGGCCGTGAATACATGCGCCAGAACCTGGCGCGCAAGACCGAGGAAGCCGAGAAGTCGCTGGCTTTCCTGAACCAGCAACTGCCGATCCTGAAGCGCCAGCTGGAGCAATCCGAAGACCGCTATAACCAGTTCCGCAATGCCCACGGCACGGTCGACCTGCGCGAAGAAGCGCGCATGAGCCTGGCGCAGGCGGCGGCCGCGCGTGCGCGCCGCATGGAACTGATGCAGAAAAAGACCGAATTGCTGGCCCGCTTCACCGAAGACCATCCGGTGGTCGCCGCCGTCAATCGCCAGCGGCGCGAGGTCGATGCCGAGATCGAGGCGATCGCGGCCCGCATCCGCACCTTGCCGGTAATGGAGCAGGACGAGGCGCGCCTGACCCGTGACATCAAGGTCAACACCGACCTCTACACGGCCCTGTCGAACACGGCCCAGCAGCTGCGCCTGATCTCGGTTGGCCGGGTCAGCAACGTGCGCCTGGTCGATGCGCCGATCGAGCCCGAGCGGCCGATCAAGCCGAACCGGCCGCTGATCGTGGCGCTGGCGGTGGTCACCGGCCTGTTCCTCGGCACCCTGATCGCCTTTACCCGCAAGGCCATGCGCGGCGGGATCGACGACCCGGCCAAGATCGAGCGGCTGCTGCGGGCGCGGGTCGTGTATGCCTCCATTCCGCACAGCGGCAACGAGGACAAGCTCATGCGCAAGGTCAAGCCGGACGGCGGCCTGCCGCTGCTGGCCCAGGTCTTGCCCGAGGACCCCGCCGTCGAGAGCCTGCGCAGCTTCCGCGCCGCCTTGCGCTTTTCCATGCCGCACTTCAAGAACAACGTGGTCATGATCGCCGGCCCCACGCGCGGGCTGGGCAAATCCTTCGTGACCGCCAATTTCGCGGCGGTGATGGCGGCCAGCGGCATGCGCGTACTGCTGATCGACGCCGACCTGCGCAACGGGCACCTGCACCGCTACTTCGGCGTCGATCGCTCGCGCGGCCTGTCGCGGGCAATCGTGGGCGCCATGCCGGTCGACGAGGTCATCCACCGGAGCGTGCTCGATAACCTGGACTTCATTCCGACCGGAGAGTTGCCGACCAACCGTTCTGAGTTCCTGCTGCAACTGAACCTTGGTAATCTGCTCGAGCTGGTCAGTGAGCGCTACGACCTGGTGTTGCTCGACCCGCCGCCATTGCTGGCGGTGGCCGATGCGCTCATCATCGGCACCCATGCCGGCGCCGTGTTCATCGTGGCCCGCTCGGGTGTGACGACCGAGAACCACATCAACGAGTCGATCAAGCGCCTCAACCATGCCGGCATCTCGCCGCGCGGGGTGCTGTTCAACGACATGGCGCTGCGTCTGGGCGAATATCGCTCGCAGTACGGGACGGCGCAATTGGGGTACGCGGCCTGAGGGCGAGGGCTAGGGCGAGGGCTAGGGCGAGGGCGAGGGCAAGGGCAAGGGCAAGGGCAAGGGCAAGGGCAAGGGCAAGGGCAAGGGGGAGAGCGAGGGCGGCCGGCGTCCGGTTGCCATGATGTGCCTGCGGGGCCGTTTATGCTCGTGTTTGCCGGCTGCCACGCCGCAGGGGCTGGTGGGGCGAGATCGTTTCCTGAGAGGTGTGGTGCGTCCATTCCTGGTGACGAAGGCGCCGCATCCGGGCTGTCATGTCCCGTGTCGCATCGACAGGCATCGCGGAGCGAACTCTAGCCCTATCCCGGTGTCTGATGACGCGTACTCTTGCAAGAGGCACGCCATCATATGACTCATCTTTGCCGCGAAAACCATGCGACAGAGATCGAAGACGTTGGATGTGCATGGCATGCGGTCAGTAACGAGGTGGCATATGAACCACGGCACGCCACCATCACTCCTGCAGCGAGAACGGCGCTACCCGTGGCGAGTCTGGCCGTGACGTCAGATACTGCGGCCGAACCTTGTCGGCGGGAGGCGGGAAAGTCACGCCCGTCAGATACCAACGCGGTCAACTGGACGGCTCGGGCAGGAAGAGGACGCTGAGCACATTTGCCCACATCTTCGATAGCAGCTTGCATTGACCATGCCGCATCGGGTGCGCCGCAGTGGGCAAAGCGCAAGAGGCCCGGCGGACCTGACATACCTGGCGCATCGCGGCGCAAGTACGGCATCTTTTTCATCAGGCGGCGTACCGGCCAGCGAGCGTTCCAGCTCGCGATTGCGCCGGCCAGCGACTACTGCGGCTTGCAAATACACTGGCCAGCGAGTGCACCGGTCAGCGCACTCACTGGCCAGCGCACGCACCGACCAGCGCAGGCACCGGCGGGCGCACTCACTGGCCGACACCGGCCCACTCAATCCGGCGACAGGACCGTGACGGAGGGACGGTTGGTGCGTGGAGCGAGCAGCCAGTCCTTCATCGCCCGGCGGATGCGGAAGGTATTGCGCTCGAAGGCCAGGTAGAACACATAGGCGAAGCCGACCAGGCCCAGCAGAAGCGCGCCGTACCAGAGGTAATCCAGCGTCACGAAGGGATCGAGCTGTTCGCGTCCGAACGTCTTGCCGCCGATGTGGATCGCCAGGAAGATCAGCGGCAGGTGGGTGACGTACAGGGTGAACGAGAACTCCGAGAAGAAGTTGGCGATGTGATTGATGCGCAGGAAGCGCGACGCGGAAGGATCGACCCGCTGGTGCAGCGAGGACAGCAATAGCAGCAGGGGGACGCTGCAGATCATGTCTTGCACGAAGGATTCCGGCACCAGTTCGTTATTGCTGCCGGTCAGGCGGTAATAGCTGAACAAGCCCACCGTCAGCAAGCCCAGCACCACGCGCAAGCCGTTCCCGCAATGCAGCTCGATGCGCGAGAATGCCGCGCCCAGCAGCCACAGCATGAAGTACATCGAGATCATCTTCGGCAGCACGATCACCAGCGCCACGAAGGCGGCCGCGCAGGCGAGCCGCTTCAAGCGGCCATGGCCGAACAGCACCAGGGCCAGCAGCGGGAACTGCACGTAGTACCAGGTCTCGTAGGTCAGGCTCCACAAGGCGTAGTTGCCGCCAAAATTAGGGACGAGGAAAGTCTGCAGGCCGAGCAGGTTGCCGACGAAGCTCGAGGCCGAGTAGTTATTCGACGGCGACAGATCGATCGCCCCGGGCTGCGCCACGCCGATGGCCAGGCCGATCAGCAGGATCAGCACCAGGGTCGGCAGCAGGACGGTCCACAGCCGGGTGACGCGGTCGATCGTGTAGTTGGCGAGGGCGCGCGGCTGGTGCAGGCGGTTCATCAGGCTGCCGCCGACGAGCCAGCCGCTGATCAGGAAGAACACGACCACCGCTTGATGGGCGAAACCGGTCACGAAGGCGAATACCTGGTAAGCGAAGGTCGGGTCTTGCAGCGAGCGCAGGCCCGGATAGATTTCGGAGCGTAGGTGGCCGGCGGCGACCTCGAGCGCGGCGACGCCGCGCAGCAGCGAGAGCGCCAGCGATTGCAGCGGATAGTCGTGCAGGTTGGACTGGGCCCGACAGCGGATCGTGGGAAGCGAGAGGGACGGCATGGTGAAACTCCTTTCTGCAGTGTTAGCAGGCATCCCAGGGATAGGGATGGCTGTTGCCCGACAGCGCCAGGGCCACCAGGATCATCCAGTAGCCGACGTGCGCGAATTCCATCAGCCAGGCGCCGACCGCGAAGACCGGCAGCGACCACCAGATCGCCGGCATTAGCCGGGCCCGCTCCAGGTCGCCGGACCAGGCTGCGCCGAGCAGGCTGACGCCGGCGCCCAGCAGCCAGCCACTGAGCGCCTCGGCGGTCGTATGCTCGCCCGTCGCCACCAGCAGCGCCGCGACGGCCAGGCCCAGCAGCAGGCCGAGTGCCAGGCCCACCCGCGCCGCGACCTGGCCCTGGCGTACCAGCAACACCCAGGCCGCGAACGGATAGAGCGCGCCGACCAGCGTCGCGTGGCCGCTGATCGCCTTGAACTCGAGCATGGAGAAATCGGTGCCCCAGCCCAGGTGCGCGATCTTGCTGCCGCCGACCAGCACCACCGCCGCGCCGAAACACGCGCCCCAGCGCAGCGCCGTGCGCCATGCCCCGGCGGCCAGCAACCATACCGCCAGCGCCGCTCCCAGCGGCAGCGCGACTTCGAGGTCGCCCAGGTGCAGCACGCGCAGCATCGCTTGATCGTCCAGTGACATGTTCAGCGAACGATCGCGGCCAGCGTGCGCAGGATGATCTTCATGTCGATCCAGAACGTCCGTTCGCGCACGTAGCGCACGTAGTAGTGCAGCTTGGCCGGCAGCACGGTGTCGATATAGGCGCGTTCCGGGTCGCCGGCGCGCGCCAGCACCGCGTTCTCGTCCTTGTAGAGGATCGAGGCCCAGTCGGTGATGCCGGGTGCGACCGACAGCACGATGCGGCGCAGCGGCTCCGGATAGTGGGCCACGTAGCGCGGCACTTCGGGCCGCGGCCCGACCAGGCTCATGCTTCCATTGACGACGTTGAACAGCTGCGGCAGCTCGTCCAGCTTGTAGCGGCGCAGCACGGCGCCGGCATGGGTGATGCGCGGGTCGGCGCCGACCGTGAGTTCGGGACCGCCGTCCAGTCTCTGGTGCATGGTGCGGAATTTATAGATCGTAAACAAGCTCGCGCCGCGCCCGACGCGCTGCTGGCGATACAACACCGGGCCCGGCGAATCCCATTTGATCCACAAGGCGATCGCGAGCAGCAAGGGCGACAGCAGCAGCAATCCCGCCAGCGACGCCGCCAGGTCGAACAGGCGCTTGCTCATGACAGCAGATCGTGCAGCGCCGCGATCACCCGCTGCTGGTCGGCATCGCCCATGCGGGTGTACAGCGGCAGGGACAGCATCGCCCCGAAGGCGGCCTCGGCGACCGGGAAGTCGGCCGCGCGCAGGCCGCAACTGCCGCGCCAGTAGGGCTGGCGGTGCAGCGGGATGAAGTGCACGCTGGTGCCGATGCCGCGTTCGGCCAGGTTGGCGATCAGCGCGTCGCGTTCACGCTGCGCCGTGCTCGCGCTGTCCGCGCCATCCGCCGCCGCGCGGTCCAGGCGCACCACGTACAGGTGCCAGGCGTGGGTCGAGCCGGAACCCGGCGCCGGGCGCGCCGGCAGGGTCAAGGGCAGCCCGGCCAGCGCCGCGTCGTAGCGCTCGGCCAGTGCGGTGCGGCGCTGCTGGAAGCGGTCGATCTTGCGCAGCTGCTCGATGCCGATCGCGGACGCGATATCGGTCAGGTTGTACTTGAAGCCGGCGGCGACCACCTCGTAGTACCACGATGGTGTGCGCGCGGTGTAGCGGTCGAAGGCGTCGCGGCTGATGCCATGCAGGCGCATGCAGCGGATCCGTTCGGCCAGGCGCGGGTCGCGCGTGACGACCATCCCGCCCTCGCCGGTGGTCATGGTCTTGTTGGCATAGAAGCTGAACACCGTCACGTCGCTGTCGAGCGTGCCCACCAGCCGGCCGCGGTGGCGCGTGGGGAAGGCATGGGCGGCATCTTCGATCACGCGCAGGCCGTGGCGGCGCGCGAGGCGGCCGATGGCGTCCATGTCGGCCGCCATCCCGGCGAAGTGCACGGCCACGATGGCGCGCGTGCGCGGCGTGATCGCGGCGGCCACCGCGGCCGGGTCCAGGTTGAGGGTGTGCGGGTCGGCATCGACGAACACCGGCCGGGCGCCGAGGTAGCGCACGACCTCGGCGCTGGCGGTGAAGGTCAGGGTCGGCACGATGACTTCGTCGTCCGGCCCGACGCCGGCCGCTTCCAGCGCCAGGTGCAGGCCGGCGGTGGCGGAATTGACGGCGATCGCCTCGACCTCGCCGCCGAGGTAGTCGCGAAAGGCCGTTTCGAAGCGCCGCGTGACGGGCCCGGTGGTGACCCAGCCCGAGCGCAGGCAGGCTTCGACCGCGCGGATCTCTTCTTCGCCGATGTCGGGCAGGGCGAAGGGCAGGAAAGTGTCGGCAGCGGAAGCGGATGCGGTGTGGTCAGGCATGGTGGGTCTCCTGTGCGAGTACGGCAAGGAAGCGTCGGGCCAGGACTGGATAGCTCAGCTGGTCCAGAACATGGCGCCGGCCGCGCTCGCCCAGCGCGCGGCGCGTGCGTGGATCGAGCGCCATCAGGCGCGCCAGTCCCTCGGCCAGGGCGGACGGATCGTCGGGCGCCACGCTGACGCCGCAGCCGGTTTCCGCCACCGGATCGTTGCCGGCCTCGACCGCATGCAGGACCGGGCAGCCCGCCATCATGTAATCCAGGAGCTTGTTGGGGGCGATGCCGAAGCGGTACAGCGGCTGGCGCCGCCACCCGAGGAAGGCGATGTCGAAGCGCGCCAGCAGGGCCGGGATGGCGCGCTTCGGGACCGGATCGACGAAGTGGACGTGGTCGAGCCCCAGCGAGCGCGCCTGGCGCCGCAGCCGCTCCTTCTCGGGCCCGGCGCCGACCAGGACGAAGGACAGCGGCCGCTGGCGCAGCAGGTGGGCGGCGTCGAGCAGGGTGTCGAGCGCATTGGCCAGGCCGTGGCTGCCGGCATAGCCGATGATCAATCGTCCCTCGGCATGCAGCCTGCCGAGCAGGGCAAGGATGGGGACGGCGGCGGGCGGCAATGGATCGGGCCAGCGGGATGGCGCATCCGCATGTGGCGGCGTGCCGGCGGCCGGCCATTCGTCCGGATCGACGCCGTTCGGGATCAGGTGCAGCTTGTGCGGCGCCATGCCGCGCGCCTCCAGGTGTTCGCGTACCCGGGGCAGGATCGAGACGATGGCGTCGGCGTGGCGGCAGGCGTGGTTCTCGGCCGCCTGGAGCAGCATGATGAACGGGTGGTGGCGCGAATGGCCGCCCAGTTCCATCGGCGACAGCGGCCACAGGTCGTGCACTTCGTGCAGCAGGCGCGCTCCCGCCAGGCGGGCGATCCGGTGCGCGGGCCAGATATCGAGCGGATAGGTGCTGGAGGCGATCACGGCTTGCGGCGCGAAGGTCTGCGCCAGGCGCGGCGCCTCGCGCCACAGGCGCGTCACGAAGGCCAGCATATTGCGCACGCGGCCGGCGCCGTTGCCGGCGTAGGCAGGGGTGCGCAGCCAGGTGTAGTGGATGCCGTCGATGTCCTCGCTCAGACGGGCGCGGCCGGCCATGGCGGGACCCTGGCGGCGCAGGTGCGAATGCGAGGCGGCCACGATGTGCACCCGGTGCCCGGCGCGTACCCATTCGCGCGCCAGGTAATAGGGGCGGTACTCCATGCCGTGGTGGACCGAGCCGGCGTAGTGGTTGATGAGCAGAATATTCATATGCAGATGCGTCATGCTCGTCATATGCGCCACGCCATTTCTTCGACCAGCCGGCGCCAGTTGCAGCGGGTGTTCTCGATCCAGTTGGTCTCCCATTGCACCGGGTGGGTGAGCATGCAGATGCGTTCGTAGTGGCCGAGGGCGGCGAAGGGCGACATCGGCGTGTAGTAGACGGGATGCTTGCGGTCGCTGATGTACAGGTCGAAGCCGCGCAGCAATTCGGCGTCGTAGGATTCGCATTCGATGCCGCAGCGGGTGCGCAGCGCGCGATCGCGCAGCAGCTCGTGGTTGATCACGTTCAGGCGGCGGTTGGCGAAGTCGCCGTGGCTGGCCACGGTGGCCAGCGGCGCGCCCAGGCGCGAGGCGATCTGGCCGATATTGCGCGCGAACAGCTCGCGGATCTCGGGAAAGCGCAGGCGCAGCTCGTCACCCTTGCGGATGCGGTGGCGCTTGGCGAAATCGGCGACCTCTTCGTAGTGGTAGCTGGCTTCGCTGCCGGCCCCTTCGATCTCGCGCATGAAGCCGTAGTCGAGGGTGCACAGGCGGAAGTAATAGCTGGCCCGTACCCCGTGGCGCGCCTCGAGCGCGAACATCTTCTTGGCCGTGCGCAGGTCGCTGTCGATGTCATGGCGGTGCACCAGCGTCTTGCGCGGCGCCTCCTGGCGGTTCAGGTTGCGGAAGAAGCTGCGTACCGATACCTGTGCGTAACCGGCGTCGTTCGCCGCCTGCAGCAGCGCCGCGTACTCGCCGAGGCGGCTGGGCATCAGGTAGTCGGCATACACCCGGTTGATGAACGTCTTCATTGCAGCGAATACTGCGCACGGTAGGGCTGGAAGCCCAGGATGGTCTTGAATGTCTTGAGGCCGGGCTGGGCGCCGAAGAAAGTGTCGTACATGACGTAGCGCACTTGCTGTTCGTCGATCAGGCGGCTGATGGTTTCCACCAGCAGCAGGTGCATGATGCCGTGGTTATTGCGATAGCCCAGCATTTGCGAAAAGGCGGCGAAATTGCCATAGATGCCCAGGCTCGCATATGCGACCAGTTTTCCCTGTGGATCGAGAATGCCGTGATGGCGGAAATGCGGCAGCGTGTCGAATGCCTCGCATTTCTCGGTATATTTATGGTCCATTGGCCGGCCTTGCCGCGTATCGAGCGAAGTATTGATGGCGTGGATGTCGTCGATATAATCGTTGCGGTCGATGTCGACGAAACGGTAGCCGCGGTTGCGCGCCCGTTTCGCGTGATAGCCGCCGTGGTTCTTGGCCTTGATCTGCTCATGGTAGGCATGGCGGTCGGCAAAGCGCGACAGGTCGATCAGCGCCGCGCCGACGGTCTTGGCGCGAATGATGCGAAAGCGCGGATGCGGCCGGGTAAATGCGCGGTAGGTGGTGCGGATATCCGCCGGATCGATATGCTCGTGAAAGCAGAGTTTTGCTACCGGCAAACTAATCGCTTGAATAAATGTATTGTAGTGTTGCAAGAACATATTCTCACCTATAAGTCTGCAATACACGATAAGGTGGATTGCCGTGCAATTCCTTGAAACCGATTAAATGCACCTCGTTATACACAAGTCCGCCAGCCTCACCACGCCGGCTGAAAATCCCGTTTACTTTCAATGACTTGCCAGCGCCCTTGTAAACCTTTGCAAAATCGCGTTTACTCTCGTCTTTTGCGTGGCGCAATTGGCGAGCAAATCGAAGGGATGGACCGATTCGGAGTTTGAGCAACTCGACCTGGGCGACGCGCGCCTGAACCGGCGAGCGAGGACACTGATGGAAACAATGGCGGGGGCACCGACGGCGAGCGTGCCAAAGGCCTGTAACGGCTGGGGTGAGACGATGGCCGCGTATCGCTTCTTCGACAATGACGGCGTCGACTGGCGGGCAATCCTGGAGCCGCACTGGCAGCAAACGGAACAGCGAATGGCCGAGCAGTCGGTGGTGCTGTGTCTGCAGGACACGACCGAACTGGACTTTAACGGACAGCAGGCGCGCGGCCTCGGACCGCTCAGCTATGAAGCGCAGCGCGGCATGTACGTCCACCCCACCTACGCGGTGACGACGGCGCGCGAGCCGCTGGGGATCCTGGACGTGTGGATGTGGGCGCGCGCGCTGCGCGACACCAACGGCCAGCGCGGCGGCCCCAAGGAAAGCCTGCGCTGGATCGAAGGCTACGAAAGACTGGCGGAACTGGCACCGCGCCTGCCCGCCACGCGCTTGGTGTATGTGGCCGACCGCGAGGCGGACATGCTGCCCTTGATGGCGCGGGCGCAGCAGCTCGACTGCCCGGTGGACTGGCTGGTGCGCGCCGCGCACAACCGCTGCTTGCCCAACAGCGAGAAGCTGTGGCCGCATGCCACGGAAGGCGCGCCGCTGGGGGAAATCGAGTTCGCGCTGGCCGCGCGGCCGGGCGCCAAGGCGCGCATCGTGCGCCAGCAGCTGTGGGCACGCCGGGTCGAACTGAACGCGGGCAAGGGCAAGGTGGTGACCGCCACATGCATCGTGGCGCGTGAACACGGCGCTCCGGCCGGCGTCAAGCCGATCGAATGGCGCCTGCTGACGAACCGGGTCGCCACCAGCGCGGCCGAGGTGGCCGAATTGATCGACTGGTATCGCGCCCGCTGGGAAATTGAAATGCTGTTCAATGTGCTCAAGAACGGCTGCAAGGTCGAGGAACTTCAGCTGGGCACGATCGAGCGCATCGAGCGCGCACTGGCGCTGTACTTGGTCGTAGCCTGGCGCATTGCCTATCTGGTACGCATGGGCCGTACCTGCCCGAACCTGGATGCCCACTTGTTCTTTGATCCCGATGAGATACGCGGCGCCTACTTGCTCAACAAATTACGCCCCCAGCCCAACCCGGCGTTAAACGAAGTAATACGCTTGATCGCCCGCGCGGGCGGCTTCTTGGGCCGAAAAGGTGATGGCGAACCTGGTGCCAAGACCCTCTGGGAAGGGCTGCGCGACGTGCGCGCCTCAGCTCTCACCCTTCAAGCACTACGCGAACTTGGAGA
Organism: Massilia timonae CCUG 45783; assembly: GCF_000315425.1. GTDB lineage: Bacteria > Pseudomonadota > Gammaproteobacteria > Burkholderiales > Burkholderiaceae_D > Telluria > Telluria timonae. Next base: position 228,237 of record NZ_JH992925.1, read on the forward strand.
CTGACGAGTTGTGTATAACGAGGTGGATTAAATGATGGGCACCGGCGCAGCATGAATTCATTTATGCCATCTCATGTATTTTTGGAAGTTCAGTGCTGGTTGCTAGGTCAGCTCCAGGCGGTGTGCCAATGGATGCCGGGTCAGGTCGGCATAAAATCGCACCAGCTTCTGCGCCTCGTTTTTCCAGTTATAGGTCTGCTCGACGGCACGTCGGCCATTCGCGCCCAGGCGCCGCGCCAGCGCTGGGTCTTGCGCCAGGCGGTCGATGGCGGCGGCGATCGCGGCCGGATCGCGCGGATCGACGCACAGGCCGCAATCGCTGGCCTCGACGATGGCGCGCCAGCGCGGGAAGTCCGACGCGATCACGGGGATGCCGGCCGCCATGTATTCGAACATCTTGACCGGCAGCGCATCGCGGTAGCTCGCGGTCGGCAGCAGGGTGACCAGGCCGGCGAACGCGTTTTCCATGACCCGGCCCACGCCGGCGCGGTCGAGGTGGCCGAGCGCGCGGACGCGGGCCCAGCCCGGCAGCAGCGCCACGTCGCGCGCAAGCGCCGGGTCGGCGAAGCCGCCGGCCAGGGCCAGCCGGACCGGGGTGCGCAGCAGGGCGCAGGCCTGCACCATCTCGCGGATCCCGCGGATCGCCGAGATGCTGCCGACGTAGCAGATATCGGTGCGCGCATCCCAGCTGCGCTCGGGAGAGAATTCTTCGGGCAGCGGATAGTTGGCGACGTCGATCGTTTGCGCATTGCAGTGCGCCAGCCGCTCGCGGATGGGGGGCGTGGCGGCCAGCAGGCCGTCGAGGCGGCTGCAGGCGTAGCGTTCATAGCGCGCGTACAGGCCCGCGATCGCGCGGGCGACGCTATGTGCCAGGTAGGGTTTGTCGAGCAACTGGGTCGGCACGTCCTCGTGGGCATCGAACACGACGCGCATGCCGGCGCGCCGCAGGCGCAGGCCGGCCGGCAGCAGTTCCGGGTCGTGCAACTGGTAGGCATCGGCATCGAACGCCAGCGCGCGCGCCGCGACCCGGCGCGTGGTCCACAGCATGCGGTCCAGGCGTCCCACGAGGGCGCCTGGACGGCGTCCCACGACGGCGCCTGGACGGCGTCCGGATGGCCCGCCGGCGCGTTTTCCGGCGTCGACGATCCGGACCCCGTCGCGCAGCTCGTCGCCCAGGCCGTCGGCCACCACCAGGATCACCTCATGACCGTGGCTGGCCAGCGTTCGGCATTGCTTGAAGAAGATCCTGGTGTCGTAGCGCGGGTGCGCCGAGGTCAGGTGGACGATGCGCGGCATGTTTCCTCTCGTAGGCATAGCGGCTGCAGGCGCCGAGGGTGGCGCTGAGCAGCATATCGGTGAAGTAGTGGGACGACAGCAGCAACAGCACGGTCACGCAGGCGAAAGCGAAAGCCAGCAGGAACAGCGGGCGCCGGCGCGCGGCGAAATACTCGTGGAAGAACATCGGCGTGATCGGGACGATGGCGAGCGCGGCCACATAGAGCATGCCGAACAGGCCCAGGTCGACCCAGGCCGACAGCACGTTGTGCGAGTAGTGGCCGGGCTTGTAGCTGCCATAGTCGCCCAGGATGGGATGGGCGGCGATCGATTGCACCGCATGCACGGTCAGTTGCTGGCGCTTGTTGGCCGAGGTCGAGTGCGACAGGTCGAACAGTTCGAGGATGCGGTTCGAGGGCAGGGAGGCCAGGATCTGGTCGAGGTAGAGGCCGATGGCGGCGGCGATGCACACGCCGGCCAGCACGAAGTACAGCTTGTGGCGCGAATAATAGAATTCGATCAGGGGGATCGCGAACAGCAGGGCCACGAACTCGCTGCGCGCGGTGTTGACGAACAGGGTGGCCGCGCCCACGGCATGCAGGACCAGGCGCAGCGGCAGGTTGCGCGTGAAGGTGACCACCGCGAGGTAGGTAAACAGGTAGGAGCGCGAGAAACCCTGGTAGGTGGCGAGCGAATTGGCATCCTTGGCGATGCCGAGCGCGCCGAGGTAGAACACGCCGTCGACCGAGTACGAGAACACGATGGTCGACATCCCTGCCAGGCTGAGCAGGCCAACCACGCGGAAGCGGCGGCTGTCGAAGTCGATGAAGCAGAACTGCAGGTAGACCAGTACCATGAACAGGATGGCCAGCATGTGGTAGGCCACGATGGCGCGGTTGGCGCCGGCCGCCGCATTGACCACCACCACGCCGACGAAGTACGCGAAGAAGACGCCGTAATGGACGTCGACCAGGGTCAGGCGCTGGGCCTCGCGTCGCATGCGGGCAAGGTAGACCAGGCACATCGGACCGGCAAAGGCCAGCGCCACCGGGGCGAAGTAGCCGCCCAGGAAGGCGCCGGTGGTGCCGGTGCCGAGCAGGGTATGGTAGAAGAAGAAGCCCGGGAACAGCATGAAGAAGCAGGCGATCATCAGCCACTGCTCGCGCCGGGCGCGCGCCGCGCCGCGCTGCCGGGCGGGGTCGCGCAGTAGCGCTTGCTGCCAGGTATCGGCCGCGCCGCCGGCATGCAGGGCCGAAGGCGGCGCCGAAGGCGGAGCGAGAGGCGGAGCGAGATGCGGCGTGGACGAGGGATTCATGCGGCGGCCAGCCCGTTGCGCGAGCAGTTCCAGGACATGTGCAGGTAGACCAGGTAGAGGCAGGAGTAGCCGATCACGTACCACAGCACGTTCTCGTGCACGCTGCCCGGCAGCAGGAAGGCGCCGAGGGTGGTGGCGAACAGCGTCACCTGCCACAGCAGGTCGGCCTTCTGGCGGCCGGCCACGAAGAACACATAGCTCAGCGGACTGGCGACGAAGTTCAGCAGGAACAGCGGCGCCATCAGCTGCGCCAGCTCGCCCGCCTCACGCCAGGAGGGGCCGAACACGGTGGCGAACAGGGTCGGGGCGAAGGCCATCAGCAGCAGCGCCGGGCCGATGCCCATCACCAGCAGCGCCTTGAAGGTATGGCGGTAGGTGCGGCTACAATTGCCGTGCTCGCGGAATTCGAGCACCGATTCGCGCTTGAAGACTTCGAGCACCGAGGCCGCCAGCAGCGACACCGGCGCCGACAGCACGCGCTGGGTGAGCGCGTAGAGGCCGGCGGCCAGCGCGCCGTGGCGCATCCCGATCAGGAACAGCGGCAACTGGCTGACGGCGCCGTTGAGCAGGTTGGACGGCAGCGAGTAGCGCCAGAAGGCCTGGTGGCGCCGCAGGTAGGCGCGCTGGTCGGGGTCGGGCAGGCAGGCGATGGGCGCGCGCGGCGGACGCAGCAGGCGGCGCGCGTACAGGTAGCCGGCCAGCAGGCCGCACAGGTGGCCGGCGATCAGGCCGGACCCGCCGAGGCCGACGTACAGCAGCGTGAGCTGGGTGAGGACGATGACGGCGGCCGCCACCACCTTGGCGCGCGCCGCCTTGCCGAAAGCGTTGTGCGAGGTGGCGTAGGCGAGCGTGGTCTGCATGCAGGCGATCAGCCAGGCGCCGGCGCCGATGGTGAGCAGGGCCGCCCATGGCAGGTGCAGGGCCGGTTCGAAGCCGGCCAGCCGCGCCGCGGTGGCGACCAGGGTCAGCAGCAATGCGGCGATGGTGGCGCTGTAGAACACGACCCGGAAGCAGGTGCGCTGGTGCTGTTCTTCGTGGTCGAGGATCATCGCCGCCTCCATGCGCAGGGTGGCGCCGATCGCCGACAGCGCGATCACGCCGAGCCAGACGCTGTAGGCGCCCAGCTCTTGCGGCGTGCACATGCGCGTCAGCAGCGGCGCCGCCAGCAGCGGCAGGGCCTGGGCGCCGAGGGCGCCACCGAGGACGGTGGCGACGTGACGCCAGAATGGCGGCAGTTGCCTCATGAAGTCGCGGCCGGCGTAACGGTCGTTGCGCAGGTCGAGGCAGTGGCTGAGGCGGCGGCGACAGCGGCGACAGCGGCGGCAGCCGGCGCGGGCGCCACCGCGTCCGTCGTGACGGCCGGCAGCGCGCCGCCAGTCTGGCGACAGGCTTGGAGCAGGGCCATGGCCACCCGCTGCACGCCGGCGTTGTCGAGGAACGGCCCCATCGGCAGGCTCAGGACGCGCCGGGCCAGTCCTTCCGCCACCGGATAGGCGTCCGGCGCCAGGTGGGCATAGGCGGCCTGGCGGTGGATCGGCACCGGATAGTGGACGGCGGTCGGGATGCCGGCGGCGGCAAGCTCGCCGCGCACCCGTTCGCGGTCGTCGACCAGCACCGTGTACTGGGCGTGGACGCTGCTGCGGTCGTTGCGCACGGCGAGGACGGGAATATGGTGGCGCAGCAGGGCGTCGTAGGTGGCCGCGGCGCGCTGGCGCTGCCCGACTTCCCATTCGAAGCGTTCGAGCTTGGCCAGCACCACGGCGCACTGCAGGGTGTCCATGCGTCCGCCCACGCCCAGCCGGGCGTGCACGTAGCGGTGCGACTGGCCGTGGACACGGATTTCGCGCATGGCCTGGGCGAGGGTGTCGTCGTCGGTGAACAGGGCGCCGCCGTCGCCATAGCAGCCCAGTGGCTTGCTGGGGAAGAAGCTGGTGCAGCCGATCGTGGACAGGTGGCAGCTCTGGCGCCCGCGGTAGGTCGCGCCGAAGCTCTGGGCGGCGTCCTCGATGACGGCGATGCCGTAGGGTTCGGCGATGGCGTTGATGGCGTCCATGTCGGCCGGCTGGCCGTACAGCGAGACCGGGAGGATGGCGCGCGTGCGCGGCGTGATGCGCTCGGCGACCAGGCGCGCGTCGATGTTGCCGGTGGCGGCTTCGACGTCGGCGAACACCGGGGTGGCGCCCACCAGCATCACCGCTTCGGCCGCGGCGATGAAGGAGAACGGGGTGGTGATCACCTCGTCGCCGGCCTTGATGCCGAGCGCCATCAAGGCGATGATGAGGGCCTCGGTGCCGGACGACACGGTGATGCAGTGGCGCGCGCCGGTGCGGGCCGCCAGGCGCGCCTCGAGCTCGGCGACTTCGGGGCCGAGGATGTACTGCCCGTGGTCGAGGACGGCCTGGATGCGGCTGTTGATCAGCTCGCGCGAGGCGAGATACTGGGATTTCAGGTCGATGAATTCCATGGATTATCCTCGTGCGGCGTTTTGGCTCGGGCTTGGATTCGGGTCGCTGGCCGTCAGGTCGCGCGCGCCTGACGGGCTGCCAGCCGGGCCGTCGGCCGAGCTGCAGGCGCCGTCTTGCAGAATGTAGGATTCGCCGGAAAGCGGGCAGCGGGCTGCGCCGTTGCCGCGCAAAGGCAGGGCCAGGCGGTCGCCGGAACGGCTGACCCAGCCGATCTGGCGCGCCGGCACGCCCGCCACCAGCGCATGCGGCGCGACGTCGCGGTTGACCACGGCGCCGGCGGCAACGAAGGCGTACTGGCCGATCGTCACCCCGCACACGACGGTGGCGTTGGCGCCGATGGTGGCCCCGCGCCGCACCAGGGTGCGCCGGTATTCGTGCTTGCGCGGCACCGCGGCGCGCGGGTTGTAGACGTTGGTGAACACCATGCTGGGACCGCAGAAGACATCGTCTTCGAGCGTCACGGCGTCGTAGATCGACACGTTGTTCTGGATCTTGACCCCGTTGCCGATGCTCACGTCGTTGCCGACGAAGACGTTCTGGCCCAGCGAGCAGGCGGCGCCGATGCGCGCGCCGGCGCAGACGTGGGCGAAATGCCAGACGTGGGTGTCATCACCGAGCTGGGCGCCGCGGTCGACGATGGCGCTGGAATGGATGATGATGGCCATGGTCAGTACTCCAGCGGCAGGGCGACGCGGCGGCCGTCGCGCGCCGAGCGGTAGGCGGCGACCAGCACCTCGAGCGACTTCAGGCCCTCGCGGCCGTCGGTCTCGGGCTCGGCCTCGCCGCGCAGCACGCGGATCACGTTGTCGTAGTAGAGCGGATGGCCGAAGCCATAGACCGAGGTGGTCTGGTAGCTGGCATCAGCCACCAGGGCGTCGTCGGGATCGCCTTGCGCGAATTCCCATTGCTGGACTTCGTTGACGGCGACGCCGCCGATGCGCGCGCTGCCATGCTCGCCGAGGATGGTGATCGAGCCTTCGAGGTTGCGCGGCCAGGTCAGCATGGTGACGTTCATCGAGCCCAGCGCGCCATTGCGCCAGCGCAGGCTCATCACCCCGGTGTCCTCGACCTCGATGTCGCGCGCCAGGGTGGCGGTATAGGCTTGCAGGCTTTCGATCGGGCCGACGATCCATTCGAGCAGGTCGACGTAGTGGCTGGCCTGGTTCATGAAGGCGCCGCCGTCGAATTCCCAGGTGCCGCGCCAGCCGGCGCTGCGGTAGTACTCGTCGGGGCGGGTCCAGAACACATTGAGGTTGACCATGTAGATGCGGCCGAAGCGCTTCTTGTCGACCGCGCGCTTGAGCAGCTGCAGGGTGGCGTTGCGGCGGTTCTGCTTGACCACGAACAGCCGCACCCCGGCCTCGTCGGCGGCGGCGACCATGCGCTTGCCGTCTTCCCAGCGCGTGGCCATCGGCTTCTCGGTGATCACGTGGCGGCCGGCCGCGGCGATGCGGATCGCCTGGCCCGGGTGCAGCCCGGACGGGGTGGCGAGCACGAAGGCGTCGGCGTCGAGCTCGGCCAGCATGCGGTCGAGGCTGGCATACGGGCGGGCGCCGGTGATGCCGGCCGCTTCTTCGCGCGCGCGCGGGTCGATGTCGCAGACGCCGGCCAGCTCGCAGCGGTCGGCGTGCTCGCGCATGGCGTTCATGTGGTTGCGGGCGATGCGGCCGCAGCCGACCAGGGCGAAGCGGATCTTGCGGTCGAGGATGGGGGGAGGGTAGTGGCGCATGCGGGCTCCGGGCGTGGCGGTGGGATCGATGATGTGGGACATGGACGATCGGCCGGCCGCTCAGGCCTGCACCACGTTCGGCAGCCGGTTCGGGTAGACGCCGCGGGTGTCCACGATCAGGTTGGCGTACTGGCGCACCAGGTCGTAGTCGAAGGCGCTATGGCTGGTGGCCAGCAGCACGACATCGTAGGACGCGAGCGAGGAAGGGCTCAAGGGCACGCTCGACAGTTCGAAGCGGTGCTCGCGCATGCGCGGGAAGACCGGGACGTGCGGGTCGGAATAGTCGACCGCGGCGCCGCGCGCGCGCAGCAGCTCCATCAGCGCCACCGAGGGCGATTCGCGCATGTCTTCGACGTCCTTCTTGTAGGAGATGCCCAGCACCAGGATGCGGCTGCCCATCACCGCGCGGCCGCGCTCGTTGAGGGCGTCGGCCACCTTGCCGACCACCCAGCCCGGCATGTCGCTATTGATCTCGCCGGCCAGTTCGATGAAGCGGGTGTGCAGGCCATACTGGCGCGCCTTCCAGGTGAGATAGAAGGGATCGATCGGGATGCAATGCCCGCCCAGGCCGGGGCCGGGGTAATACGGGGTGAAACCGAACGGCTTGGTGGCGGCGGCGCGGATCACTTCATGGATGTCGATGCCCATGCGGTCGGCGATGATCTTCATTTCATTGACCAGGCCGATGTTGACGGCGCGGTGGATGTTCTCGAGCAGCTTGGTCAGTTCGGCCGCGCGGGTCGAGCTGACCGGCACCACCGTGTCGATCGCGGCGCGGTACAGGGCCAGGCCGGCTTCGAGGCAGGCGCTGGTGGAGCCGCCGCATACCTTGGGGATGGTGCGGGTATGGAAATCGGGATTGCCCGGGTCTTCGCGCTCGGGCGAGAACACGAGGAACACGTCCTGGCCGACGCGCAGGCCGCGCGACTCCAGGCGCGGGCGCAGTTCTTCCTCGGTGGTGCCGGGATAGGTGGTGCTCTCGAGCGACAGCAGCTGGCCGGGCCGCATGTGCGGCAGCAGGGATTCGACGGTGCCGATCACGAACGACAGGTCGGGTTCGCGGTAGGCGGTGAGCGGGGTCGGAACGCAGATGATCAGGGCGTCGGCCTCGCCCGTGCGCGCGAAGTCGGTGCTGGCCATGAAGCCGGCGGCGCGCGCCGCCTCGATGGCGGGGGCGCCGATGTGGGCGATATAGCTGCCGCCGCGGTTGAGCCGCGCGACCTTGTCGGCGTCGACGTCGATCCCGAGGACGCGGAAGCCCTCGGCGGCGTAGCGCAGCGCCAGCGGCAGGCCGACGTAGCCGAGGCCGATGATGCCGATCACGGCATGGCGGTCGCGCAGCCGGGCCAGCAGCTGTTCCAGGTGAATTGATTGGTTCTCGTCTCGCATGGGTTTCCTCGACAGTGACGGTATGACAGCGGGTAGGACGGCAACGATGGTGGCGGCGTGGATTGGCGGCGCTGGCCGGCCCTAGATGCGGAATGGCACGAACCTGCGGATCAGGCCGGCAGGCGCGGGCTCCTCGGCGGGCGCCTGCGGCAACGGCGCCGGCGTCGATGGCAGGTATTCGGACACGATGGCCTTGACCATCGACTCGATGGGGCCGCGCTCGTGGGTCTCGCAGGCCATCATGAGACAGGTGATGCAGGTCTCGAGCACATTGGGCCGCAGCGCGCTTTCCTTCATGCGCATGATGCGCGGGTGCTCGCTCGGGAAGACGGTGCCGTCGGTGAGCAGTTCTTCATGCAGTTTTTCGCCCGGGAACAGGCCGATGAACTGGATCTCGATGTCGCCGCGCGGCTGCTGGGGCGTGCGCTCGGTGAGGCCGTGCATGGCGATCATGGTGCGCGCCAGGTCGAGGATGCGCACCGGTTCGCCCATGTCGAGCACGAACACGTCGCCGCCCTTGGCCATGGCGCCGGCCTGGATCACCAGCTGGGCCGCCTCGGGGATGAGCATGAAGTAGCGCGACACCTCGGGATGGGTGATCGTCACCGGCCCGCCGCGCGTGATCTGGCGCTGGAACAGGGGAATCACCGAGCCCGAGGAACCCAGCACATTGCCGAAGCGGACCATGCAGAAGGTCGTGCCCGTCCGGTTGCCTGTCCCATGGGTCGGGCCATTGGCGGCGCCAGTGCCGGCGCCGTCGCCAGGTGCGCGGCCACCGGCGGCGCGGGCGGCGGCGGCCTGGAAGATCAGCTCGGCGATGCGCTTGCTGGCGCCCATGATATTGGTCGGCCGCACCGCCTTGTCGCTGGAGATCAGCACGCAGGTCTGGACGCCGTGGTGCGCCGCGCCGGCGGCGATGATCTGGGCCCCCAGCACATTGTTGCGCAGGCCTTCGACGATATTGGTCTCGACCAGGGGCACGTGCTTGTAGGCGGCGGCATGGTAGATGGTGTCGATGCCGCCGGCGGCCAGCACGCGCTCGACCAGGTCGGCATTGCAGACCGAGCCCAGGTGGGCGTGGATGGGCAGGTCGGGAAAGCGCGCCGCCAGCTCTTGCCGGATGGTGTACAGCGCGTATTCGGAATGGTCGATCAGGTGCAGGCGCGCCGGGCTCAGGGTGACGATCTGGCGACACAGCTCGCTGCCGATGGAACCGCCGGCGCCCGTCACCAGCACCCCCTTGCCGCGCACGCAGCGCGCGAACAGGTCGAGCCGCGGCGGCACCGGCGGCCGGCCGAGCAGGTCTTCGAACTTGATTTCGCGGATGGCGTCGCGCAGGACCGACTTGTCGCTTGCCTTGTCGTCGGCCAGGTCGACCAGCCGGGTAAGGATCTTGGTGGGCACGCCGGCCTGGCCCAGGCGCTGCATCAGTTCGCGCAGGCGCTCGGGCGCGGCGGCGGGCAGGGCGATGACGATGGTGCGGATGCCGAGCGCGGCGCCGAGCTCGACCAGGCGCGAGGTGTGGAACACGCGCAGGCCGGCCACGGTGCGCTCGTTCAGCGCGTGCTTGTCATCGAAGAAGCACAGGGGGCGGTATTCGTCGCCGTCGCGCATGGTCTGGGCCAGCCGGGCGCCGGCCTCGCCGGCGCCGTAGATGGCGACCGCCAGCGCCTTGCCGGCGCAGGGGCCGCGCTTGCTGCGCAGCAGCTTGCGCACACCGATACGCGACATGACGACATAAGAAAAAGCGATAAACCAATATATTGCCAGCGCACTGCGCGGAAATCTCGCCTCATTGAGGAATACCAAAGTGAGATAGGCGCATAATACGGCAATGCCCAATGCCAGGCCGGTGAGGGTGAGCAGGCGATGGTCGATAAAGCGGATGACGGCCCGGTATAAATCGGATAGCCAGAAAGCCGCAATCGTCAGCACCGCCACTAGTAAATAAGAGCCGGGGCTGAATTGTTTTGCAAGCTGTAAATCGCCACCGCGCAATATCATTGCGATTAAAAAACACATGGGAAGCGCAACCAGGTCGACCGCGATGGCCAGGGCGGCCTTCGCAGTGCGATGCATGGAGACGATTCTTGCGCAAAACTGGTGAGACAGGGTGTGGCGTTGAATTGACATGGCAATCGGCTTCTCGCTGAAAGAGAACGACATGCTGCTGCAATCAAAATAGTGGTTTACTGCACGATCAGTCGTTTTGAATAATGTGCTGTGTCGAATAGGGCTGAGCCGATTGGTTTTGTGTGTATAAGCTTATTATCTGTCTGCGATTGAATGGCAGGCTTGAGGTCACTCAACAGCGGTCAGGGATATAATGCGTGAATAGAGAAGTTGAAGTGAAGAAGTGAATATAAGAAATGGCCTCGAATAATAATTTCCAGCTACTATTTATTTAATCTGGCGTATTCAGGCAAGGGCGGGATCGGCGAATGCCGACGGGAATGGCGGAAACAACAAGGCGTCCCGACCCGGCAGGCCGGAACGCTGGCGACGCTGTCAGGTCGGGCCTCAGGCCGCGGGACGCCCCGGACGCGGCTGCGGCGCCATCGACGGCACCGTGATCGGTTCGTTCAGGCGCAGGAACTTGAAGCCGGCCAGCGCCTGGCCGCGCTTGCCCGCGCGCGCATTGCGTTCCTGGCGTTCGAGCGTGCGCCCGATATACGATTCGAACGTTTCCTCGCGCACCTGCGGTTCGGACGAATGCAGGAAGTGGCGCTCGCCGTTCGGTCCCAGCACCACCAGGCCCACGTGCGAGGCCCAGTACTCGCCGTCGCGGGTCGAGATCACGTTCACGAAATCGCCTTCCTGCAACTGGCTGGCGATGGCCGCCACCTGTTCCTTCGGCACATAGGCCTGGCGGCTGGTCTCGACCGGGATGTCGCGCACCGTGTTGTGGCGGGTGGCCAGGAAGCGCGCGCGGTCGACCTTCATGTCGTACCACGGGCCGCCCGCTCCGGCCAGCTCGCCGCTGACGTCGGTCACCAGCCACCCGTTGGCCACGTTCCAGTCCATCTCGGTGTAGTGGTTGCGCGTGGCCACGCCGATCACGCCGTCGCGGTAGCGGATCCGCTGCAGCATCCAGAAGAACTCCTCCCACGAGCCGGACAAGGCCATCGCATAGGTGTGCTCGGCGAACACCACGCAGTCGCTTTGCGCCAGGCTATACAAAGGCAGGCTGTCGTGGATCTCGTAGGGGAATTCCCCCAGCAGGTGCAGCGAGTAGGGCTGGCCGATGTTCTGGCGGCCGATCGCGGCGATACGCTTGCGCAGGTCCGGCTCGGCGCCCTGCATGTGGGCGATGTACTGGCCGGCCTCGAACGGCGTCATCTGGTAGACCTGCTTTTGCAGCAGCGCCGCCAGGGGCGTGGGCGGCGGCGGCGCGCCCGGGATGGGTTTGGTGGCGGGCGCGGTCGCGCACCCGGTCAGGACGGCGCTGGCAAGCAGCAGGCAGGCAAGGCGCATGGCGTTCATCAATGTGGGGTAAAAACGTCAAGCTAATCTGGTGCGCCCGGCTTGGGTAATGAAATTTCTTCGCCCAGCCATAACCGCGGGAAGGGCGCCATTTATGTACATTCCTTCAAGTTATATAGAAGCGAACACAAGTGATTATTCACCGGTGAAATGAACATGAATACTCCGAGCATGGCAGCCTTCAGCCTGCCTTAAGCAATAACGATAGCACTATTCCCAGGAGAGAGAGCATGTTCAAGCAGAAGCCGCTCGCAGCGGCCGTATCGATGGCAGTCTGGAGCCTCGCAGCCCTGCCGGCCATGGCCCAGGAAGCCGCAGCGCCGGTGCCGATGCAGACCGTGGAAGTGACGGGCATCCGTGCCTCGCTGGCCAAGTCCCTGTCGGTCAAGCGGGACGCCTCGGCCAACGTCGAGGTGATCACGGCCGAAGACGTGGGCAAGATGCCGGACAAGAACCTGGCGGACTCCCTGCAGCGCCTGGCGGGCGTGGCGGTGCGCACCGACTACGACGAAGCGGAAAAGGTGTCGATGCGCGGCACCAATCCGGACATGTCGCTGATCATCTTCAATGGCCATGCGGTCAGCAGCGCCGACTGGTACGTCGCCGACCAGGCCTCGAGCTCGCGTTCGACCAGCCTGTCGCTGATGCCGTCGCACGTGCTGCAGCAGGCGGTCGTGTACAAGACCTCGCAGGCGAACATCGTCGACGGCGGCCTGGCCGGCACCATCAACGTCAGCACCCGCAAGCCGCTGGCGCAGAAAGAGCGCTTCTCGGGCGTGGTCAGCGTCGGCGCCAGCTACGCCGACCTGCCGGGCCGCTATGCGCCGGACATGAACGGTTCGGTCACCTGGAAGAACGAGGCGGGCACCTTCGGCGTGCTGGCCGCGCTGTTCGCGGAAAAACGCCATGTGCGGCGCGACTCGGTGTCGCGCTTCGCCTACGGCACCAACAGCGGCTGGGACGTGATCAACACCAGCACCATGAAGGGCATCACCGACGAATCGCTGGCCGGCACCGGCTATACCGCGGCGGACCTGAACGGCGTGCGCCTCCCGGGTTCGATGAGCTCGGAATTCGTGGAAGGCGTGCGTGACCGCAAGGGCGGCATGCTGTCGCTGCAGTTCAAGCCGAACCGCGACCTCGACGTCACCATGACCGGTTTCCACTCCGCGATGGAGGCCAACAACCACGGCCGCCTGACGTCGAGCGCCATCTACTCCATGCTGCTCGGTAAGAACGCGCCGCTGGGCGGCACCACCGCCGCCGCCGTCAACACCAGTCACAACGGCCAGCAGGTGTTCGCCCAGATCCGCAACCCGGTCATCGTCGACGAAACCACTGTCTACGGCCACCCGCTGAAGGTGCTGAAGGCCGCCGACATCGTCTTCGCCGACGGCACCAGCCCCCAGTACGTGGGCAATTCGGAAGGCTTCTACCGCGACGGCGCCAAGGCCGAGAGCTCCTTCCTCGACCTCGATGCGAAGTACCGCGTCAACGACGACCTCACCGTCAAGACCCTGCTGTCGACCACGCGCGGCGTCGGCCAGACCCGGCTCGACCAGGGCCTGACCCTGGCGCGCTACGGCACCGGCATCTCGTACGCGCTGGGCGACCTGCACGACGCGCCGTTCGTGCAGTACCATAACGCCGGCAGCAACCAGCCCGGCCTGAACGCGGATGGCAGCGGCTACACCATCGTCGACCGCGCCGCGTCGGGCGTCAAGACCGTCGACAAGGAGTGGAGCGCGCAGTTCGACGCCGAATACCGCGTCGACCGCGGTTTCCTGCAGTCGCTGGCAAGCGGCGTGCGCTTCGCCGACCACAAGCGCACCAGCGGCCGCCGCGGCCCTGCCTTCCGCAACGGCATCACGCTCGATGCGGTCACCGGCCGCGTGATCTCCAACACGCCGACGCCGCTCACCGGCTGGCAGGCATTCCCGGGCGACTTCGGCAAGGACCTCGACGGCCCTGCCGGCTGGGACAACACCGGCTTCACCTACACCCCGGAAGGCATCAAGGACTACATCGCCAGCAATACCAAGGTCACCAGCGACGCCTGGGAACGCCGCGTGAACTCCGAGATCGACATGCAGGAGCGCCAGAGCGCGGCCTACGTGATGGCCAACCTGGAAGGCGAGCGCTGGTCGGGCGACGTCGGCGTGCGCTTCACCCGCACCGAGGTCAAGGCGAACATCGCCACCCCGATCCCGTCCGGCGCCTGCCAGCGCGTGGAGCCGGGCCAGCCGGCGATCACCTGCGCCGCCTATCCGGGCGCGATCACCGATGCCGGCGACGCCACCGCCTACTTCGACGGCGTGCCGTTCAATCCGAATGCCGGCATCCTGTACTACAAGACGCCGACCAAGCGCACCTTCGACAACTGGCTGCCGAGCATGAACCTGCGCTACGACATGGGCAACGACATGCTGGCGCGCTTCGGCGTCAGCCGCACCATCGGCCGCCAGAACTACAACCTGCTGGGCAGCGGCTTCGGCACGCCGGGCTGCGACGCCAACGGCTGCCGCGTGACCGGTCCGAACCCGGACATGGAGCCGCAAACCTCGGACAACGTCGACCTGTCGTGGTCGTGGTATTTCGCGCCGCGTTCGATCGTCGCGGTGAGCGTGTTCCACTCGTCGATCGACGGTTATCCGAAGACCGGCGCGGTCGGCAGCGCCACCGTCGACCTGCTCGATCCGCGCGACCAGACCGTGAAGACCTTCTTCATCAACACGGCCTCGCAGCAGGGCGCCAGGATCAACGGCATCGAGCTGCAGTACGAGCAGCCGTTCGGCAAGACCAATTTCGGCTTCACCTCCAACGTCAGCCGCGCCAAGACCAAGGTCGACGACGGCCGTCCGATGGTGGGCGCATCCGAATGGACCGGCAACGTCGGCCTGTACTACGAAGACGACAAGCTGTCGACACGTCTGGTGGCGAACTACCGTGGCGAGTACGTGAACAGCACCACCGCGCCGTCGCCGACCGCCAACAGCCAGGGTCTCTCGGTGATCAACGGCATCGCGATGCCGACCGCGCCGACCTATGCCGACGCGGTGACCACGCTGGCGTTCTCCGCCAACTACTACTTCACCAAGAACCTGGAACTCGCGTTCAGCGCGACCAACCTGACCAATGCCAAGCGCGCCCAGTATCGCTACAGCGAAGAAGAGCAGCAGAAGCTGGATGTCAGCGGTCGCCAGTACTACCTGAACCTGCGCTACAAGTTCTGATCGGGCAGGGCACGGTAAAAGGGAAGCTTCGGCTTCCCTTTTTTTTTTCGGGCGTGGCGGTCCCGCCGCGCGCATGTCACCTGGCCTGCTCGGCCGTATTGACGCGCACAGTGTGCGTCACCTAACGGTGCGCCTGTCCGGGTTTCGATAAGATGCACCTGTCTGAGTGAGGAACGCGCGATTCGATTCGCTGCCATCCGAAACCTCAACAGGTTAGCCGGTCGCCTCGAGGATCGGCACCAATTTCAGGGCCGCGCCGCCGCTGGTGCAGGCGCGGCCCGTAACGGAAGCGGAGGTTGCCATGTACGATGTCAAGCATCCACCCAAGCACCTGGTGCGCGCCTATCTCGAACGTCGCTCGCGCGACCCGAAACCGCCGCCGACCCCGGAAGAAATCCGGCGCCAGCTTGGCTGGGGCATGCTGATGCCGGCCGACCTCAAGTTGGGCACCAACCGCTCCTGAATGTCACTTTTTCCGCGCCGACGTCCCGCGAGGACGCGGCGCCCAGCCCCACCACAGGAGACATCCATGACCAGCAAGATCGGCAGCAAACACATCGCCCAGCACCGCGGCAAGAAGGAACGCCTCGAGATCAAGCGCGCCAACGTGGCGCGCGAAGCGGTACGCCAGGCTGAAGCCCGCGCCAAGTACCGCAACCAGCCGAAAGGCCAGACCCAGCGCGAGCAGGCGCAGACGGCCGCCTGATCCACGTCGTACGCCTTATTTGGCCCGCCTGCGGCCCGCCCGCGAGGCGGGCTTTTTTACGTCCATCGTCCCCGATCTTCTTCATTCGCCGCCGCGCGCCGCGCGCGCTCGCCATTCGCCGCCTTCCACCCGCCATTCGCCGAATAGCGCTTTCGCGATTGCCTTCCCGCTTGTTATCGTGTATCCAGTTCGATAACGAGAGGAGTGACGCAATGGATACTGAAGACGCCTATCGCTGGCGCAAGCAGGTGCTGTGGGGCCTGCTCCTGATCGTGGTGGGCGCGGTGGTGCTGCTCGACCGCCTGCACTATATCGATGCCCAGGACTACTGGCATTACGCCCCCTTGCTGCTGGTCGTGGTCGGCATCGGCCAGACCATCGGCTACCCGAGCCCGAAGGAGTTCAGCAGCGGCTTGTGGACCGTGTTCACCGGCCTGTGGCTGTTCGCGGTGCTGGAGAACGCCTTCGGCCTGACCTTTCGCAACAGCTGGCCGCTGTTCATCCTGATGTGGGGCGTCAAGCTGGTGCTGGATCCATTCATCGCGCGCCGCTTCGCCAACAACCAGAGGAACCGCCATGAAAAATGATCCGCATGCCAAAGGCGTGACGAGCCAGGTCGTGCTCGGCCTGCTCGTGATCGGGATGGGGTTGCTGTTCCTGCTCGATAACCTGGGCTTCGTCGACATGCACCGCGCGTTTTCGTTCTGGCCGATGTTGTTCGTCATCGTCGGCGCCGTCAAGCTGTGCGACACCCGCACCCAGGGCGGCACGCTGCTCGGGGCCGGGCTGGTCGGCGTGGGCATCCTCCTGATGCTGGACCGGATGGACATCATCGACTTCAGCTGGCGCACCATCTGGCCGCTGGTCCTGATCGGCTTCGGCGCCTTGCTGGTGGCGAAGGCGGTGCGCAGCAAGCGCGCGCTGGAACACGGCGTGGCGTTGGCCGACGGCGCGCCCGCCGGCGCCGGCGAGGTGCTGGACATCACCGCCATCCTGGGCGGCTACGAGCGCCGCGTCACGACCCGGAACTTTCGCGGCGGCGAGATCACGGCGGTGATGGGCGGCTGCGAACTCGATATGCGCGGCGCGTCGATCCAGGGCGAGGCGGTGATCAATGTGTTCGCCTTCTGGGGCGGCGTTTCCATCAAGTGCCCGCCCGACTGGGCCATCGTGTTGCACGGCACGCCGATCCTGGGCGGCTTCGAGGAAAAGACCATCGCGCCGCCGGACGACGCCAAGCGGCTGGTCATCCGCGGCTACGCGATCATGGGTGGCGTGGAAATCCGCAACTGATGGGCGGCGGATTCTGGGCGCGGCGCGGCGCCGCGCTGTACCTGGCGGCCTGGCTGATGCTGGGGCTGATGCTGGCCGGGCTGCTGTCCGCCACCGGCGGCGCCGGCCTGGCGCCCAGTCTCCTGTTCGTGCTGCCGCTCGTGCTGGTCTACGCCGCCGTGTGCGGCTTCTCGGCGTATTACCTGTGCCGCGCCTATCCGCTGGCGCGCAAGTCGACGCCGGCGGTGCTGGGCGTGTTCTTCCTCACCGCCGTGTGCGCGGCCCTGCTGTGGTGCGCCGCGGCGTCCGGCTGGGCCGCCTGGTGGCAGTGGCTGGCGCCGGCCGGTGACGGCGTGACGATGTCGCGGCCGCTGACGGCGGTGATGTTCGGCGTCGGCGTGCTGCTGTACGGGATGACCGCCTGCGCCCACTACCTGGCGCTGGAGTTCGAGCGCGCGCGCGGCCTTGAGCGGCGCGAGCTCGAACTCAAGCTCCTGGCCCAGGACGCCGAACTGCGCATGCTGCGCACCCAGGTCGATCCGCATTTCCTGTTCAACAGCCTCAATTCGATCAGCGCGCTGACCGCGATCGACGCCGGCGCGGCGCGCGACATGACCTTGCAGCTGGCGGGCTTCTTTCGCCATACGCTGGGACTCGAGGCGCACCGCAAGGTGACGCTGGCCCAGGAGGTGGCGCTGGTCGGGCGCTTCGTGGCGATCGAGCAGGTGCGCTTCGGGCCACGCCTGGGCGTCGAGCGCCACGTGGACCGGGAGGCCGAGGCTTGCCTGCTGCCGCCCATGATCCTGCAGCCGCTGGTCGAGAACGCGGTCAAGCACGGCATCGGCCAGCTGCCCGAGGGCGGCGTGGTGCGGGTGCACGTCGAGCGCGCCGGTTCGCGGCTCAGGCTGCGGGTGGAAAACGACGTCGACCCGGATGGCGCGGATGGGACCAATGCGGCTGCGGGCGGCGGCGTCGGCCTGGCCAATGTGCGTGCGCGCCTGCTGGCGGAGTACGGGATCGACGCGAGCGTGCATGCGGCGCGCGTCGACAATATTTTCAGGGTGGAGCTGGCGCTGCCCGCCGACACAGGAGAATGAGGGATGCGAACCCTGATCGTGGACGATGAACACCTGGCGCGCGCGCTGCTGCGCGAGTACCTGGCGGCGCATCCCGACGTCGAGATCGTGGGCGAATGCGCCAATGGGTTCGAGGCGGTGAAGGCGATCGCCGAGCACGATCCCGACCTGGTCTTCCTGGACATCCAGATGCCCAGGCTGGACGGCTTCGAGGTGGTGGAGCTGGCCGGCGCCAGGCCGCACTATATCTTCGCCACCGCCTACGACCAGTTCGCATTGCGCGCCTTCGAGGTGCACGCGCTCGACTACCTGCTCAAGCCGTTCTCGCGCGAGCGCCTGGCCGAGGCGCTGGCGCAGGCGCGCCTGCGCGCGCCGCAGCCGGCCCGGGCCGGCATCGCCGCGGCGGTGAAGGATGCGCAGGCACGCCAGCAGCCGCTCGAACGGATCCTGATCCGCGACGGCGCCCGCGTGCACGTGGTCGCCGCCGGCAACGTCGACTACATCGAGGCCCAGGACGACTACGTGCGCATCATGGCGGGCGGGAAGGGCTACCTGAAGCACCAGCGCCTGTCCGAGCTCGAGGCGCAGCTCGACGGCGTCGTGTTCGTGCGCATCCACCGCTCGTTCATCGTCAATGTCTGCGCGGTCGAACGCATCGAGCCGGTCAGCAAGGACAACCATTGCGCGGTGCTCAGGGGCGGCGTCAGGTTGCCGATCAGCCGCAGCGGCTACCAGAAGATACGCGAACGGCTGGCGTGAGGTTCACCGGGACCCGAGCTCCCACCAGGCCGGCATCAGGTTCCGGATGCCCGGCTGGGCGAAGCGGTCGTCGATCAGCCACACCACGCCGCGATCCTGCTCGGTGCGGATCACGCGCCCGGCCGCCTGCACCACCTTCTGGATGCCGGGATACAGATAGGTGTAATCGTAGCCGGCGCCGAACAGCGCCTGCATCCGTTCGCGCAGCTGCTCGTTGACGGGATTGACCTGGGGCAGGCCGAGGGTGGCGACGAAGGCGCCGATCAGGCGCTCGCCCGGCAGGTCCACGCCTTCGCCGAAGGCGCCGCCCAGCACCGCGAAGCCGACCCCCGCGCCTTTGACGTCGAAGCGGTCGATGAAGCCCTGGCGTTCGTGCTCGCTCATGCGGCGTTCCTGGCGCCAGGCCGGGATGGCCGGATCCAGCCGCTCCAGCGCGTTCGCCACCTTGTCGAGATAGTCGAAGCTGCTGAAGAAGGCCAGGTAGTTGCCGGGACGTTCGCGGTACTGGCGCGCGATCAGTTCGGCGATGGGCTGGACCGAGGCGGCGCGCACCTGGTAGCGGGTCGAGATACCGCGCGCGACGTGGACCTCGAGCTGGCTCGCCCTGAACGGCGAGTCGACCTCGACCCAGGCCGTGTCTTCGGGCATGCCGAGGGTGTCGAGGCAGTAGTGCCAGGGCCCGAGCGTGGCCGAGAACAGCGTGCTCGAATGGGTGGCGGCGAAGCGCGGCCCGAGGAAGGGCGCCGGCACCACGTTGCGGATGCAGATCGTCGAATCGCGTACGGTGGGACGGTCGGCGTGCCGGCTCAGGTCGCACAGCGAGTGTGGCCCGAACGATTCGGCCAGCCGCACGAACCCCATGGCGTCGAAGTAAAAGCGCTGCAGGTCGGGGTCGAGCGGGCCGGGAAAGGCCGCCAGGTGTTCGTTGATGGCGCTGCCCGCTTCCTGCAGCGCGTCGACCAGCTTCGCTGGAATCTTCTCGAGCAGCTGGTAGGGCGCCGGCGCCGTCTTGTCGACCGCGGTCCAGGCGCGGCCCACGCGCTCCAGCACCTTCTTGACGGCTGGCGGCGAGCCGGCGCGGGCCAGGCGCAGCAGCTCGCGATCGAGCTCGGTGCTGTACATCGAGCGCGCGCGGCCGACCAGGTTGTGGGCCTCGTCGACCAGCAGGCTGGTTTTCCAGCCGTTGGCGAGCGCCAGCGCGTACAGCATGGCGCTGCCGTCGAAATAATAGTTATAGTCGCCGACGATCATGTCGGACCAGCGCGCCATCTCGCTGCCCAGGTAATAGGGGCAGACTTCGTGCGCCAGCGCGACCTCGCGCAGCGCCTCGCGGTCCAGCACGGGCACGGCCGTCGCGGCCGCGCGGGCGGCCGGCAGGCGATCGTAGAAGCCGCGCGCCAGCGGACAGGATTCGCCATGACACTCCTTGTCGGGATGCTCGCAGGCCTTGTCGCGCGCGGTGAGTTCGAGCACGCGCAACGGGGCTTTGCTGCCGGCGCACAGGGTCGCGGCGCCGTCCAGCGCCAGGCGCCGGCCGGGGGTCTTCGCGGCCAGGAAGAAGACCTTGTCCAGCTTCTCGCGCGGCATGGCCTTGAGCACCGGGAACAGGCTGCCCACGGTCTTGCCGATGCCGGTCGGGGCCTGCGCCAGCAGGCAGCGCCCACTGGCGTTGGCGCGGTAGATGCTTTCGGCGAGCTGGCGCTGGCCGGGGCGGAAGTCGGCATGCGGGAACGACAGCGACTGCAATGCGGCGTCGCGCGCCGCGCGGTGCGCCGCTTCGCTGGCGGCCCAGCCCGAGAAGCGCTGGCACAGCTCTTCGAAGTGCGCGCGCAGCCAGGCGCTGTCGCGCGTCTCGCGCAGCACGGTTTCGACGCCGCTGACGATGTCGTAGTAGACCAGGGCCAGGTTGACCGACTCCATGCCCTGTTCCTGGCACAGCAGGTGGCCATAGACGCGCAGCTGGGCCCAGTGCAGGTGGCGGTGGTTGTCGGGAATGGCGTCCACCCGGCCGCGATGGGTCTTGACCTCTTCGATCAGATTTTCATTGGCGTCGTAGCCGTCGGCCCGGCCGCGCACGTGCAATTCGTTCCATTGGCCGGACAGCGCGACCTCGCTGCGGTAGCCGTCGCCGCGGCGGCCGGCCACGACGGCATGGCCGGCAATGCCTTCCTGGGCGCTGGGGGAGGGGGTGAAGCGCAGGTCGAGGTCACCCTGCTTGGCGGTGAACTCGCACAGGGCGCGTACGGCGATGGTGTAGCTCACGTAATCTCAGGCCGCCATCTCGGTAGGCTCGATCCACTGCAGGTAGCACACGGCGACCGGCATGTCATGCGCCGCGCAGTAGTCGATCCAGCGCAGCTGGTTGTCCTGCAGGCGGTCGCCCGGGCCTTTCACTTCGATCATCAGGTAACGGCCTTCGCTTGGCCAGAACTGGATCAGGTCGGGAAAGCCCGTGCGGTTTTCCTTGACGTCGGCCAGGATGCGTTCGCACCACTTGCGCAGGTGGGCGGCCGGGATGCAGGCCAGGGCCAGCTCGATGAGCTCGGGCGTGACGCCCTCCCAGTGCACGAAGGGCGATTGCAGGCCGGTTTTTTCCTGGTACGTGCGCAGGATCGTGTCGCGGTAGCTGCCGCTGTCCAGCTCCGCCAGGCAGGCGGCGAATTCGGCCTGCCGGCGCTGGTGGAAGTCGGCGCTGTGCAGGTCGGCCGGGCCGCGGTGGAAAGGGTGGAAGAAGGCGCCGGGAATGGCGGCGAACACGGCGCGCCAGCACAGCAGGCCGAACAGGGTGTTGGCGAGCGCGTTCTCGACGTAGAACACGGGCGCATCGCTCCCGTGCAGGTGGCCGCGCACGGCGCCCTCGACCCAGCGTTCGCCGTTCGGCGGCGCCAGCGACAGCTCGATGCGCTCTACCTGCGTCTTGGCGCGCGGCGCCAGGCGCGCGTGGCCAAGGCGGCGCGCCAGGCGCGGCGCGATGCGGGACAGGTGCTGGCGCTCGGCTTCGTTCTCGGGCGCGCACTGAGCTGCAAGCAACAGGGCATGGGCCTGCTCGAAGCGCTCGTGTTTTTCGAGCACGCGGATCGCGCGCGCCCGCGCGCCGGGAAAGCGGCAGCGCGCGTAGGCGGCGTAGGCGCCGTCCCAGTCCTTCAGCTTTTCGTAGTGCTGGCCGATCTGGAACGTCAGTTTTTCGCGCCGGCTCTCGAGCCAGTCGTTGTCGAAGGCGTGCACGGGCAGGTCGCGCACCACCTCGTCGACGTCTTCGCCGGCGGCGAAGCGCTCGCGGCAGGCATGCAGCTGCAGGTAGTGGTCGACGTCGGCACGGCGGCGAAAACCGCGCGAGGCGGGCGAGATGTCCACGCTCTCGTAGCGGAACAGGCCGAGGTCGGACAGCACGAAGTCGGTCCAGCCCTGGTGCAGGTTGCCGAAAAAGACCAGGCGCAGGCGGTCGCACAGCGGCTTGACCAGGATGCGCCAGGCGACGTCGGGACAGGCCGGATGCCAGCCGGAGAAGCGGCGCGCCTCGGGGAATGCGGGGCGCAGGGCGTCCAGCTGTTCGTCCTTGCGCGCTGTCTTGCGCGGCAACTGCGCGCCGAAGGCGTCGAGGATCTCGGGCTTGGACAGCAGGTCGAACAATTCGTCGAGCGTGAGTTCGGGGTCGGGTTCGATCCAGCCGGTGCCGAGCAGGTGGGAGGCAGCCTCGACCGGACAACCGATCTCGGCATAGCTCAGTTTGCTGGCGCGGAACAGGTTACCTTTGCGCATGACCATGCGCACGAACAGGGCGCGCGCATTGTGCGGCAAGGTCGGGAACCGGGCCAGGAAGGCCTGTTCGCCGTCGTCGAGCAAATCGCCATAGCGTTCGCCGATCCAATCGAGAACCCGCTGGAAGTTATCCAGATAATAAAACTCGTTTTCCAACACCCTGATCATCACCGAACGCCCACCTGTACTTATATACAGTATAGCGTTTTCTGGCGGCGGCCGCCCGCCAGGTGCGGCCTATTTGCCACGCCTAGCGTGCAGGAGGGGCAGGGGTTTCATCTTCCGCCGGCGCGGCATGACCGTTGGCATGGTAGATCACGGCCGAGATCAGGGCGACGTCGCTGTCGTCCTGGGCCTCGCCGGCGCGTGCGGGATTCACCGTCCGGGCCTGACGCGCGGCCTGGCGTGGCGCCTGGACGCGAGAGCGGGCTGGGGCGGCGGCGCGCGCTTCCGGACGGCGCGCCGGGGCCGTCTTGACGGACGCCGGCGCGGCCTTGGCTGGGGCCGTCGTAGGCGCGGCGGCCGGTTCGAGCAGGCGCAGCGGCGGAACGGGCGCAGGCGCCGCCGCCAGCACCGGGTCTGGCTCCGGTTGGGGCGCCGTGTCGACGATCAAGGCCGTCTCGACCGGCGCCGGGTCCATGCTCGCGATCGGGGCGGGCGCCGCATCGTGCCGCGCCACTTCCATCGGCGCGGGACCGGCGCCGGCCGCCAGCCAGGCCAGGGTCGCCGTCAAACCGACGGCGACCGCCACCGCCGCGCCATACCAGGCCAGGCGCGCGCCGTGACCGGCGCCCGCGCGCCGCGCCGGCTCGCGCTCGAGCTTGGCGAGGATGCTGTCTTCGCGGCCGCCGCGGCGCGCCGACGACATCAGGTTGGGACGCATATGGGCATGCATGCGGTTGTCTTGATTTTCGTCTGATGGACGCACGACATTACTCCTAAGATTGGCTTCTCCTGTTCTGATTAGAAACAATCCTGGGGAGTCCGATGCTGATCTTGATCGCCCTTCTGTACGTTTGTCTCGCTTCAGGCCTGGCTTGGCTTGTTCTTTTTCCAAGTGGACGGGCCTGGATGGCGCGCGGGATGCATGCCATGCGTGGCCTGGCCGGCCGCGCCGGTGCCTGGAGCCATGCCGGCACGCGCGCCGCCGGCGCCATGCGCGACAGCGTCACCCTGTCGCTGCGCGAGCGGGTGGTGCAGGGAGTGCGCCGCCACCAGGTGCTGCTGGCCATCGGCGCGCCGGCGGTGTTGATTCCTTCGCTGCTGGCGCTGGCGCTGAGCAATCCGGCCATGCTGCCGGTGTACGAGGGCAGCAGCGCCTTGCCCGACGAACAGGTGGCGGCGCTGCTGGCCGGCGAGCAGCTGGTGCCGCCGGTGGCGCTGCCGCCCAGCGTGTTCACCACGGCCGAGGTCGAGCTGGTGCGGCCGATGCTGGTCGGCGCCAGCCGTAACTGGGGCTTGCTGCATCCCGACTTCAGCCAGCGCCTGCTGCTGGCGTTCAAGATCATGAAGGAACAGCATGGCTACGAGATGGCGCTGCTCGAGGGCTACCGCAGTCCGGCGCGCCAGGATGAGCTGGCCGCGACCGGCGGCCACGTCACCAATGCGCGCGCCTTCCAGAGCTGGCACCAGTATGGCCTGGCGGCCGATTGCGCCTTCCTGCGCGACGGCAAGCTGGTGATCTCGGAAAAAGACCCGTGGGCCATGCGCGGCTACCAGCTGTATGGCCAGGTGGCCGAATCGCTGGGCCTGACCTGGGGCGGGCGCTGGAAGATGATGGATTTCGGCCACATCGAGCTGCGCATGCGCGGCGTGATGGGGCGCTGAGGCGCCAGCGTCGGCGGGCTGTTGCGTGATTTTTCGGATTTTGGCTGCATTGCGCAGAGTCAAGCAGCGCGTCGTATGCCCATGCGACCATTTCCTGTGAGATTTTTCTACAAGAGATCCCGCCATGGCACGAC
This sequence comes from Massilia timonae CCUG 45783, assembly GCF_000315425.1. GTDB lineage: Bacteria > Pseudomonadota > Gammaproteobacteria > Burkholderiales > Burkholderiaceae_D > Telluria > Telluria timonae. Next base: position 252,659 of record NZ_JH992925.1, read on the forward strand.
TCTGGAAGTATCTGACCGACAGCCGCGTGCTGGCCGCGATCGGTCTCGCCGCGCTGGCGGCCATCCTGGTAATCGGCGCCGGCCTGCTCGGCCTCGGCATCGTGTGGGCCGCCATCGGCGCCCTGGCGCTGCTGGCCGGCTGGGGCATCTGGTGGATGCTGCGCCGCGCCTGGCGCGCTCGTCGTGCGCGCAAGCTGGCGGGCGCCATCGCCGGCGCCGGCGCCACCGACGACGACGGCAAGGACGAAGTCGCGGTGCTGCGCAAGAACCTGCTGGAGGCGGTCGGCACCATCAAGACCTCCAAGCTGGGCCTGACCCGCGGCGCCGCGGCCCTGTACGAGCTGCCCTGGTACATGATCATCGGGAACCCGGCGGCCGGCAAGAGCAGCGCCATCGTGCACTCGGGGCTGAGCTTCCCGATCCCCGGCAACAAGGCGCTGCAGGGCGTGGGCGGCACCCGCAACTGCGACTGGTTCTTCACCACCGACGGCATCCTGCTCGACACCGCGGGGCGCTACTCGGTGCAGGACGCCGACCGCGCCGAGTGGTTCGGCTTCCTCGACCTGCTCAAGCGATACCGCCAGCGTGCGCCGATCAACGGCATCCTGATCGCGGTCAGCGTGGCCGAGCTGATGGCCGGCCCGGCCACCGCCTCGCACGAACTGGCCAAGAACCTGCGCACCCGGGTGCAGGAGCTGACCGAGCGCCTGGGCGTGCACGCGCCGGTGTACGTGGTGTTCACCAAGGCCGACCTGGTCGCCGGCTTCCTCGACTTCTTCCACGACAGCGAACAGGCCGAGCGCGAGCGGATCTGGGGCGCGACCCTGCGCTACAACCGGCGCGCCGCGCCGCAGGACGTGCTGGCCTTCTTCGACGAGCATTTCGACGAACTGGTCGACGGCCTGAAGGAAATGAGCCTGGCCGGCATGGGCGCCAACCGCAGCACGACGCTGCGTTCCGGCGTGTTCACCTTCCCGCTGGAATTCGCGGCGCTGCGCACGCCGCTGCGCGCCTTCCTGGCCACGCTGTTCGAAGAGAACACCTATCAGTTCAAGCCGGTGTTCCGCGGCTTTTACTTCACCAGCGCGTTGCAGGAAGGCAGCGTGCAAGACCTGTCGAGCCGGCGCGTGGCCAGCCGTTTCGACCTGGCGCTGCAGGAGAGAAAGGGGGGCGAGGGTGCCGGGGAGCCGGCAGGTTCGCAGGCGGGGGCGCAATCCGGTTATTTCTTGCTCGAGCTGTTCCGCAAGGTGGTCTTCGCCGACCGCGAACTGGTCAAGCGCTACACGAATCCGGCCGCGGCGCGCTGGAAGCTGGGCGCCTTCTTCGCCGCCACCATCCTGCTGGGCTGCGCGATGGGCGGCTGGTCGTGGTCGTACATGGGCAACCGCCAGCTGGTCGCCAACGTGCAGTCGGATCTCGACAAGGTGATGAAGCTGCAGGCGGGCCGCATCGACCTGCAGTCGCGCCTGGAGGCCCTCGACATCCTGCAGGACCGCATCGAGCAACTGGAGCGCTATGCCGACGACAAGCCGTGGGCGCTGGGCTTCGGCCTGTACCAGGGCGATATTCTGGCGCGCAAGCTGCGCGACGAATACTTCGCCGGGGTGCGCGCGGTGATGGTCGAACCGGTCGCCGGCGCGCTCGAGACCATGCTCACGGAGGTCAACAACAATGCAGCCGCCCTCGATCCGGGGCGCCAGGTGGCCGCGCCCGCGTCCGTGTCCGCCAGCGCGCCCAGGCTTGGCCAGCCTTACCAGGACGCGTCGCCCACGGATGTCGGCGACGCCTACAACGCGCTCAAGACCTATCTGATGCTGGGCACTAAATCGTATGCCGAGCCGGGCCACCTGAACGATCAGCTCACGCGCTACTGGCGCGGCTGGCTGGAGGCGAACCGCGGCAGCATGCCGCGCGAGCAGATGATCCGCAGCGCCGAGCGCCTGATGACCTTCCACCTGGCCCACATCGACGACCCGGCCTGGCCGCAGATTTCGCCCAAACTGAGCCTGCTCGACACCACGCGCGAGCACCTGCGCCGCGTGGTGCGCGGCACGCCGGCGCGCGAGCGCGTGTACGCCGACATCAAGACCCGCACCGCCACCCGCTTCCCGGCGGTGACGGTGGCGCGCATCGTCGGCGAGCAGGATGCGGCGCTGGTGGCCGGCAGCCACGCCGTCAGCGGCGCCTTCACCCGCGCGGCCTGGGACAAGTTCGTGCTCGGCGCCATCCGGGATGCCTCGAACAAGGAACTGAACACGGTCGACTGGGTGCTCAAGACCACCGCGCGCGACGACCTGACCCTGGAGGGCAGCCCCGAACAGATCCAGAAGGCGCTGATCGACCTGTACAAGGCCGACTATGCGCGCGAATGGTCGAAGTTCGTGCAGGGCGTGGCGATCGCCGACCTGCGCGGCTTCGACGCCAGCGTGCAGGCCATGAACCGCCTGGGCGACCCGCAATCCTCGCCGATCGCCAAGCTGCTGCGCACCATCTATGAAGAGACGGCCTGGGACAATCCGGGCGGCCTGCGCGCGCCCATCGGCAAGACCGAGCGCGGCGTGATCGAGTGGTTCAAGCAGGTGGTCTTGCGGCGGGCGCCGTCCGACGCGCGCACGCTGGCCGACAGCGTCGACCCGTCCCAGCTGCTGGCCCAGCAACAACAGGGGGCCGGCCCGATCGGACGCGAGTTCGCCGGCGTGGCGCGCCTGGTCGGCGCCAGGGAAAAGGAAGCGTCGCTGATGACCGGCTATCTCGACGCGCTGTCGCGGCTGCGCACGCGGCTCAACGCATTGAAGAACCAGGGCGATCCGGGTCCCGGCGCCAAGCAGTTCATGCAGCAGACGCTGGAGGGCAGCGGCTCGGAGCTGGCCGACGCGCTGCGCTACGTCGACGAACAGATGCTGACCGGGATGAGCGACAGCCAGAAACAGGCGCTGCGCCCGCTGCTGGTGCGCCCGCTCACCCAGACCTTCGCCATGATCGTGCTGCCGTCCGAGGCCGAGATCAACAAGACCTGGCAGGCGCAGGTGGTCGAGCCGTTTACCCGCACGCTCGCCGCCAAGTACCCGTTCGCCCAGGATTCCAGCGTCGAGGCGACGCCCGGCGAGATCGGCCAGGTGTTCGGCCCCGAAGGCGCAGTGGCCAAGTTCGTGGGCACGGCGATGGGGCCGCTGGTGGTGCGGCGCGGCGACGTACTGGCGGCGCGCACCTGGGCCGACATCGGCATCTCGCTGGCGCCGCAGGCGGTGGCCGCCTTCCCCGGCTGGGTGGCGCCGCTGTCGAACAACGGCGTGGCGGCCAGCGGGGCGGCCCAGACCGTGTTCCAGGTGTTGCCCCTGAGCGCGCCCGGCACGCTCGAGTACACGCTCGAGATCGACGGCCAGCAGCTGCGCTACCGGAACACGCCGCCCAGCTGGAACAATATGGTCCATCCGGGCCCGCAGGGCGTCTCGGGCGCGCGGGTCTCGGCGGTCACCTTCGATGGCCGCACGGTGGAGCTGTTCAACCAGCCGGGCCAGTTCGGCCTGCAGCGCCTGTTCGAGGCGGCCCAGCGCAAGCGCAAGGACGGCGGGGTGTTCGAGCTGCGCTGGAGCGCGCAGAACGTCTCGGTGGCGGTCGACCTGAAGATCGTCAGCAGCCCGCAGTCCACCGGGGGCGGCCAGAGCCAGGCCCAGGGTTTCCGCGGCCTGCGCCTGCCGCCGGCGATCGTCGGCCGCCATGAAGCCCAGGACGCGGCGCCGGCGCTGGCCAGCGCGGGAGGCCAATGATGCGCGCCGACCGCATCGGCTACTTCGGCAAGGTCCCGGCGCGCGCCGACTTCGTCAAGCTGGCCCACGACCCGGCCGCGATCGGCATGCTCGACGCCTGGCTGGCGCAGGTGATGACCCTGCTGCCGTCGGACGCGCGCTGGCGCTTTCACTACGATGCGATGGCGCCGGTGAGCTTCGCCCTGGTCGGCCCGGCGCGGCACCACGCGGTGGCCGGCCACCTGCTGGCCAGCCACGACCAGTCGGGGCGGCGCTTTCCCTTTCTCGCCACCCGCACGCTGGCGGTGAGCGATCCCGCCGCCTTCGTCGCGCGTTGTCCGCTGGCGTTCGCGCCGCTCTGGGTGTTCCTGGAAGAGATCTGCCCCAAGGTGCTGGGCGAGGGCGACCCCGCCGCCTACCTGCAGGCGATCGCCGACAGCGCGATCGGGTTGGGAGACGAGGCGGCGCTGGCGCGCTGGATGGAGCACGGCACGATCGCCTCGCTCGACGGCCTGCTGGGCCGCGCAGTGTCGAGCGCCAGCGCGAATGCCAGCGCGGCGCGCCTGGTGCTGGCGCTGGGATTGCTGCTGCAGCCGGTCATGCACAGCCAGCCGGCCGAGCTGCATAAGAGCCTGGTGCTGCCGCTGCCGCACAACGCGTCGGCGCGCTATCCGGTGGCCGCCTTCTGGCTCGAGCTGATCACGCCTTTCCTGCGCCGCGCGCAATTCGACCTGGCGCTGTTCATCACGCGCCAGGAAGAACGGCCGGTGCTGGTGGTGGGCTTTTGCGCGGCGCTGGCCGAAACCCTGCGCGCCGTGATCGATCCCCTGGTCGGCGCCGAGCTGCAGGTGCGCCTGCTGGACACGGACTGGATCGACGAGCAGCTGCAGTTCGACGCCGACGTGCGCCAGCTCTCCAGCCACCTGGCCCAGCCCGACCTGCCGCTGTCGCTGGCGCGCGACCTGTTCATGAAGACCTTCATCGGAGCCTGACGTGAAACTTCGCACCCTGACCCTGTTGCTTGGATTGGCCGCCGGATTGGCCGCCGGATTGCCGCTGGCCGCGCAGACGGCGCCAGGCGCGGCCGAGGCCCCGGTCGTGGTCAGCGGCATGGTGGCCGACGAAGCCGCCAAGGCCGCGCTGCTCGAGCGCCTGCGCGCCGTGTACGGTGCGCAGCGCGTGGTCGACCAGCTGTCGGTCGGCACCGTCTCGACGCCTGCCAACTGGAACAATTACGTGGGCAGCCTGATCGGGCCGAACCTGCGCCTGGTGAAGGGCGGCCAGCTGAAAGTCGAGGGCAACAGCGTCAGCCTGCGCGGTGACGTGGCGAGCGAAGCCCAGCGCCAGCAGATCGCCGGCGAGATCGCGGCCCGGCTCAATCCGACCTATACGGTCAACAACGGCCTGCGGGTGACCGTCTCGCAGCAGAGCGTGCTGGATGCGGCGCTGGCCGACCGCATCATCGAATTCGAGTCGGGCAAGGCGACCCTGACCCCGGCCGGCACCGAGGTGCTGGATGGGATGACGGCGGCCCTGAAAAAGCTCAACGGCGTGAAGGTCGAGGTGATCGGCCACACCGACAACGCCGGCTCGCGCGCCGGCAACCTGTCGCTGAGCCAGGCGCGCGCCGAGGCGGTGAAGGCCTATGTGGTAAGCCAGGGGATCGCGGAAGAATCGATCGCGGTGTCGGGCGAAGGCCCGGACCGGCCGGTGGCCGACAACCGCACGCCGGAGGGCAAGGCGCGCAACCGGCGCATCGAGTTCAAGGTCATCCAGTAGAACAGCGGCCCCGGGACCGATGATCCCGGGGCCATTCCCCATTTCAGGGCAGGGTGATGGTCACATGCGCCGCCTTCGGCGGCAGCTTGACCAGGTCGTTGTAGTGCGCCAGCGCGAACTCGGACTCGTTGCCCAGCACGGTGCGGAAACCCACGTAGGCGCCCAGCCCGGCCAGCGTGAACACCGTGGCCAGCACCCACAGCGAGAGGTCGCTGCGCAGCCGGTTGACCACCTGGTCCGGGCGCTCGGCGTGCGGCGCGAAGCCGCGGGTGCGGCCGCGCATGCGCGCGATCTCGTCGCCCAGGCGCGCCACCAGGTAGTCCAGCTTGTCCTTGCCGTCCAGCGCATAGCGGCCCTGGAAGCCCAGCAGCAGGCACATATGGAAGACCTCCAGCGCCTCGACCTGCTGCGCGCCCTTGGCGCGCAAGTCTTCCAGGCGGTGGAAGAAATGCTCGCCGGCGAGCTGGTCGCCGAACACGCGCAGCTGCAGCGGACGGGTTTCCCAGGCCTCGCGCACCTCGTAGCTCGAGCGCAGGATGATCTCGTCCACCGCCGAGCAATAGGCGTACTTGGCCGCCGTCACGTCCTCGGCCGCGATGCCGAGCGCCTTGGCGCTGCGGTCGACGTCGGCCAGGAAGGCGGTCATATTGTCGGCGAAGGCGCCCTTGTCCTGCGGCCCGCAGCCGTTCTTCAGCAGGAACAGGGCGTGGAAGCCTTCGTACATGATGTCCACCAGCCGCTGGCGGCGGTTGGCGGCTTCGCCCCGGTGCGCGGCGCGGCGCTCGACGAAGGCGCTCATGCCGACACCGCGATCAGTTCGAGGCGCAGCTCGCGCACGCCGTTCGGCACGTAGACCGAGATCGCCTGGGTCTTGAGCATCGCCTCGTACAGCGCGCCGCGGCCTTCGAGCACGAAGTAATAGGTGTCGGGCCGCACCGGAATCGCGCTCGGCACCTGGGGCGCATGCACCAGCTTCACGCCGGGCAGCGCCGACAGCACGAACTTGTCGACGTCTTCCGGCGCGCCGACCTTGAACTGCAGCGGCACCGCCTCGACCAGGCGCAGCGCCGGCATGTCGGCCGCCACCGCCAGGTACAGGGTGGTCTGGGCATTGATGCGGCCCGAATCGAGCGCGCCCAGGTAGTAGGACGGGCGGTCCTTGTGCAGGGCGATGGTGAAGTAGCGGGACGAGATCACGGTATCCAACAGGTCGCGGATGATGCCGTCCAGGCGCGCGAACTGCGGGCCGGGATCGGCGTGGACGTAGGAAGGCAGGTCTTCGAGCCGGTAGCTGCGCGAATAGGTCATCAGGCCGCCGGCCAGCTCGAGCATGGCGCCGTACAGGCACTCGGGATGCAGCTCGCGGTGGTGCAGGTAGTGGGCCAGCGCCGCATAGCCGGCGCTGGCCGTGTGCAGCAGCCAGAACGAGGACACGTCGCCGCCGCGGATCTCGACCACGTTGCGGCTCGGCTCGCGCAGATCGCCGTACAGCGCATTGACCTTGGCCAGCAGCTTTTCCATCAGCCGCGCCAGGCCGACGTAAAGGCCGGCGCCGGGCATCGTCACGGCGTCGATCGACAGGCTGGGTGGAATGAAACCGGGGTCGATCTCGAAGCCGCCGGTGGCCACGCGCCGCAGGCGCAGCAGCGCGAAGCTTTCATAGGCTTCCAGCGGCTCGCTGTCGGCCACCAGGCGCAGCGCCTTGCGCAGGTAGGTGACGGGGGCGTCGGCGGCCTGGGTATATAAATCCTGGGTCTCGCGGTCGATGCGCCCGAAGCGCACGTCGATGGTCTCCAGTCCTTCCAGGCCGTTGCCGCAATTGTCGCCATGCGTGCGCAGCGCCGGCAGGGCGGCGTGGTAGGTAACCGTCTGCTGCGCCGGCGGCAGGTCGCCAAGTCGCACCTGCGGCGGCAGCACGTCGTCGCCCGGCGCGCGCACCACTTCGCCGTCGGGGAACAGCAGCGACAGCTCGTCGATGCGCAGGATGTCGCTGCGCAGCGCGTCGAGGTCGACCGCCAGCTTGCGCACGCCCCAGCAATACGGATGCAGCGCACAGGCGGTCTGGTTCAGGCGCGCCTCGTGGTAGCGGTCCTGCTGCTGGAAATGCTGGGGCCGCAGGAACAATCCCTCGCCCCATAAGACCTTGGATGGCATCACAATCGCCTCCTCGTCGTTCAGAAAAGACTAGCTTGCAGGAAAGTCGACAACGATTATTGACAGCGCACAGAGCCCAGCGCCGCCGTACCGGAACCGACGCTCATCGCGCAGGCGTGCAGGCCGACGTTCAGGCCGTCGCGCTCGGCCTCCAGGCTGCTCACCGCGGTGCGCCAGCGGCCGGCGGCCGGGGTATGGAACAGGGCCACGATGCCGACGTGGCCGGCTTCGCGCGCGACTTTTTCCGTGACCTCGTAGCGCTGGCCCGGCACCAGCATGATCTCGCGCACCTCGACCAGGTCGGCGCCCAGGCTCTCGCGCTCGAGGCGCGGATCGAGGAAGGTGGCGTAGGGCGCGCCCTCGAAGGCATCCTTCTGGCGCAGCTTGTACAGGCGCACCGCCAGCGCCAGCGGCTGGCCGCGCGCGTCCACGTTCAAGCGCGTGGCGGCGTGCAGCCTGAGCGGCACGTTGCGCGGCGGCTTTTGCGACTCGGGCAGTTCGGCCGGCTTGCGCAGGCCGGCCGCCTCCAGCGCCACGCCCGCCAGCGGCGCCAGCGCGGCGCCGCCGCAACCGGCGAGCGCCGCTGCCAGCGCGATCGCCACGACCGGCAGCTTGAACGGGTTGGGCGTCCCCATCAACGATCTCCTCGCAATTGTCCTAAGGCACCAGGCTTGGATTGAACCCGATCCCCGCCGGTGCACGCTGACACCGCGCAAACGCAAGCGACATCCAACAGTGCTTGCTTGAACTCGCTTTTCATTGACAGTGCACAACTTCTTGGCAAGCACGATGCGAATAATGGGGGCTTGTTCACCCACTGGAGAGACGAACATGATCCGCAAACGCCTGTTACCCCTGCTGGTCGGGGTCGCCGCCCTGGCCGGGTGCGCCACCGACGGCACGGGCACGACCGCCAAGCGCGCCGCCGTGTCCGAGAATATCTATGCCGAAGCCGATGCCGCCCTCGCGGCCGGGCAGAGCGACAAGGCCGTGAGCCTGCTCAAGGACGCGAGCAGGGCGCATCCGGTCGACAAGAAGCCCTGGGTGCGCATGGCCCAGATCCGCTTCGACGCCACCCAGTACGGCGACGCCATCAGCAGCGCGCAGGAAGCGCTGGCGCGCGACCCCGACGACACGCTGGCCTACAGCATCCTGGCCGTCAGCGGCCTGCGCGTGGCCAGCAAGGCGCTGGCCGACCTGACGCGCAAGAACAATCTGCAGGGTTCGGTGCGCAGCGAAGCGCAAGACCTGGCCAAGCTGCTGCGCACCAGCCTGGGCGAAGAGGTGCTGGTCACGACCCGCCCGGCCGCGCGCCCGGCGTCGAGCCGCAGGACCCCGAGCCAGCCGGCGGTGGCGGCGCCGCCGCGTCCGGCGGCCAGCAGCGGCAGTCCGTTCGACGTGCTGAAATAAATCCATCTTCCCCCACTGGAGTCGACATGGCCAAGAGCGAAAGCGTACAAAAACGCTTGCAGAAGGTGCGCGCGCCGCGCGTGCAGATGACCTATGACGTCGAGATCGGCGACGCGATCGAGAACAAGGAGCTGCCCTTCGTGGTCGGCGTGGTCGGCGACTTCGGCCTGGATCCCAAGGCCGAGAAGAAGCGCCTCAAGGACCGCAAGTTCGTCAATGTCGACGCCGGCAACTTCGACGAGGTGCTGGGCGCCGTCGCGCCCGTGGCCACCTTCAAGGTCGACAACCACCTGTCGCCGGACGGCGGCCAGTTCGGGGTGCAGCTGCAGTTTCGCGAGATGAACGACTTCCGGCCCGAGTCGGTGGTGCGCCAGGTGGCGCCGCTGGCCGGGCTGCTCGATGCGCGCACCAAGCTGGCCGACCTGCGCAACAAGCTGGCCGGGAACGACAAGCTCGAAGACATCCTGACCGAGGTGCTGGGCAACACCGAAAAACTCGACAGCCTGCGCAAATCGGGCAAGGGAGAGTGAGATGGCGGCGGTATTCGAATCCACCCAAGCTGCGGCGGCGGCGCCGGAACTGGACGCTTCGCTGCTCGACCAGATCGTCGAAGAAAGCCGCGTGGCGGCGTCGAGCAGCGAGCACGAACGCGCGCGCGACCTGATCTCGGAACTGGTGACCCAGGTGATGCAGGGGACGATGGTGATCTCGTCCAACCTGTCGGCCACCATCGATGCGCGCCTGGCGGAACTGGACCGCATGATCTCCGATCAGCTCTCGGCGATCATGCATGCGCCCGAATTCCAGAAGCTCGAGCGCAGCTGGACTGGCCTCAACTACCTGGTCAGGAACAGCACCACGAGCGCCAACCTGCAGATCCGCATGCTCAATGCCAGCAAGCGCGAGCTGGTCAAGGACTTCCAGTCGGCGATGGAGTTCGACCAGAGCACGATGTTCAAGAAGATCTACGAGGAAGAATTCGGCACCTTCGGCGGCGCGCCGTACGGCACCCTGATCGGCGACTTCGAGATCTCGCGCCAGCCCGAGGACATCTACTTCCTCGAGCAGATGTCGCATGTGGCCGCGGCCAGCCACGCGCCCTTCATCACCTCGAGCAGTCCCGAATTGTTCGGCGTCGAGAGTTTCGGCGACCTGGGCAAGCCGCGCGACCTGGCCAAGGTGTTCGACACCGTCGAATACGCCAAGTGGAAGGCGTTCAGGGAATCCGAGGATTCGCGCTACGTCGGCCTGTGCCTGCCGCGCTTCCTGGGGCGCCTGCCATACCACCCGGCCGACGGCATGACGACCGAAGGTTTCAACTACGTCGAGGACGTGGACGGCAGCGACCACTCCAAATACCTGTGGTGCAACGCGGCCTATGCCTTCGGCGCGCGCCTGACGCGCGCCTTCGAGGACTATGGCTGGTGCGCCGCGATCCGCGGCGTCGAAGGCGGCGGCCTGGTCGAGAACCTGCCGACCCACACCTTCAAGACCGACGAAGGAGAAGTGGCGCTGAAATGCCCGACCGAGGTCGCGATCACCGACCGCCGCGAGAAGGAGCTGTCCGATCTCGGCTTCATCTCGCTGGTGCATTGCAAGAACACCTCGTATGCGGCCTTCTTCGGCGCCCAATCGGCCCAGAAGGCGCGCAAGTACAACAACGAGGCGGCCAATGCCAATGCCGTGCTGTCGTCGCAGCTGCAGTACATCTTCGCCGTGTCGCGCATCGCGCACTACATGAAGTCCATGATGCGCGACAAGATCGGCAGCTTCGCCGCCGCCTCCAACGTCGAGGATTACCTGAACCGCTGGCTGACCCAGTACGTCCTGCTCGACGATAACGCGAGCCAGGACCAGAAGGCGCAATTCCCGCTGCGCGAAGCCAGCGTGCAGGTGTCCGAGGTGCCGGGCCGCCCCGGCGTGTATCGCGCCGTGTCGTTCCTGCGGCCGCACTTCCAGCTCGATGAGCTTTCCGTTTCGCTCCGTTTGGTCGCGGAGCTGCCGCAGTCGACCAAAAGCTAGCACTTATTCTTAACTTACTTGGAGTAGAACATGGCAATTGACGTGTACCTGCAGATCGACGGGATCAAGGGCGAATCGATGGACGACAAGCACAAGGACTGGATCGAGTGCACCTCGGTGGCGTGGGGCGTGAGCCAGCCGCGTTCGGCCACCGCGTCCACCGGCGGCGGCCACACGGCCGAGCGCTGCGAGCACCAGGAGATCGCGCTGACCAAGCTGGCCGACCTGTCGTCGCCGATCCTGCTGCAGACCTGCTCGGCCGGCAAGACGATCCCGAAAGCCAAGCTGGAATTCATGCGCGCCGACGGCCAGGGCGAGCGCATCAAGTATTTCGAGATCGAGCTCGAGAACGTCCTGATCGGCGGCATCAGCCCCAGCGTATCCGAAGGCAGCATCATCCAGGAGCAGGTCGGCCTGAAGTTCTCGAAGATCAAATGGAAGTACACCCAGCAGAAGGTCACCGGCGGCGCCGGCGGCAACACCTCCGGCGGCTGGGACCTGGCGGCCAACAAGGTCGTCTGAGCGGCGTCGCCGCTCTCGTTCGCGCGGCGGCTGCGCTTTTTGCATTGCAGCGCGCCGCGCATCCGACATCCCCGGGAGGCACCATGAAAGGCTTCACGCCGGGCCTGCTCGACCGCCTGATGGTCGACGAGGGCGCGGCCGGCGCCGCGCTGGGCGTCGAGCAGCTCAAGGACAGCGTCGCGCGCGACCTGGAAGCCCTGCTCAATACCCGCATCGCGCTGGACGTCGCCCACCTCGAAGGCTATCCGGCGGCGCGCACCTCGATCCTGCACTACGGCCTGATCGACTTCGCCGGTTTCTGCCTGACCAGCAGCATCGACCGCGCCGCCGTCTGCGCCAGCATCGAAGATGCGATCGCCACCCACGAGCCGCGCCTGCTCGACGCGCGCGCCGTGCTCGAGCCGGAGGCGGGCGACGTCAACCGCCTGCACTTCGCGATCCATGCCCGGCTGGCGGTCGACGGCCTGCTCGAGCCGGTCAACTTCAATGCGGTGCTGCAGCCGTCGTCGCTGCACTACGAAATCAACCGCGCCGCCCGGCCGCCCCGGGGCTGAAGAAGCGGCGCCACCACGCCACCATGACAAGGGAGCCACGATGGACATCAACCTCAAGACGCTCATCTCCAAGCTGAACGACACCACCCGCGCGGCCGCCAGCCGCGCCGCCAGCATCTGCATGGGGCTGGGCCAGTACGAGGTCGACGTCGAGCACCTGTTCCTGGGCCTGATCGAACAGCCGGGCAGCGATCTGGCCGCGATCGCGCGCCAGTGCGACATCAGCCTGACCGGCCTGGAAGCCGACCTGCGGCGCGAAGTGGAGCGTTTCGCCACCGGCAGCGCGCGCACGCCCGTGTTCTCGCGCCACCTGCCGCTGCTGTTCGAACATGCCTGGCTGATCGCATCATTGGGTTCGGGCCAGCCGAACCGCATCCGCAGCGCCCATCTGCTGCTGGCGTTGCTGACCGAGCCGTCGCTGGCCCAGCTGGCGCAGCGCGCATCGCCGCTGTTCGGACGCTTCCCGCTCGACCGCCTGAAACACGACCTGGAGCGCCTGACGCGCGGCTCGGTCGAGGCGCCCGAGCTCAAGGCCGAGGAAGCGGTCGGCGCCGGGCCGGACCCCGCCTCGGAACTGAGCCAGGCCGCCACCCGGGCCACGCCGGCCCTCGACCAGTACACCACCTGCCTGACCGGGCGCGCGCGCGACGGCAAGGTCGACCCGGTGATCGGCCGCGACATGGAAATCCGCCAGGCGATCGACATCCTGATGCGGCGGCGCCAGAACAACCCGATCCTCACCGGCGAGGCCGGCGTCGGCAAGACCGCCGTGGTCGAGGGCCTGGCGCTGCGCATCGCCCAGGGCGACGTGCCGGACGTGCTGAAGGGCGTTGAGATCCATACGCTCGACATGGGCCTGCTGCAGGCCGGGGCCAGCGTGAAGGGCGAGTTCGAGAACCGCCTCAAGAACGTCATCGACGAAGTGAAGAAGAGTCCACACGCGATCATCCTGTTCATCGACGAGGCCCACACGATGATCGGCGCCGGCGGCACGGCCGGCCAGAACGACGCCGCCAACCTGCTCAAGCCCGCGCTGGCGCGCGGCGAGCTGCGCACGATCGCGGCCACGACCTGGGGCGAGTACAAGAAGTATTTCGAGAAGGACGCCGCGCTGGCGCGCCGCTTCCAGGTGATCAAGGTCGAGGAGCCGGACGAAGACACGGCGGCGGCCATGCTGCGCGCCATGGCGCCGCTGATGGAACAGCACTTCGGCGTGCGCGTCTACGACGACGCCATCACCGAGGCGGTGCGCCTGTCGCACCGCTACATCAGCGGCCGCCAGCTGCCGGACAAGGCGATCAGCGTGCTGGACACCGCCTGCGCCAAGGTGGCGCTGGGTCAAAGCGCCACGCCGGCGCTGCTGGAAGACTGCGTGCGCCGCATCGAACGGCTGGATGCCCGGATCAGCGCCCTGAACCGCGACGGCAGCGCAAAGAGTGACGCAAATTCGAACCATGCCGAGGTGCTGGCGGCGCTGGGCCAGCAGCGCGCCAGCGCCGCGGCCGAGCAGGAGATGCTGCAGCGCAGGTGGGAAGAAGAGCAGGCGCTGGCCGGCCAGATCGGCAAGCTGCGCGCCGAACTGGAGGCCTCCGGCAGCCGCGACGAGAACAGCGGCGCGAAGGATCTGCGCGCGCTGAACGAAGCCCTGCGCGCGCTGCAGGGCGAGGCGCCGCTGGTGCCGGTGCAGGTGGATGGCCATACGGTGGCCGAGATCGTCGCCGCCTGGACCGGCATTCCGCTGGGCCGCATGGTCAAGGACGAGATCCGCACCGTGGTCAACCTGAAATCGATGCTGGACGAGCGCATCCTGGGCCAGGGCCACGCCAGCCATGTGGTGGCCCAGCGCGTGCGCACCGCGCGCGCCAACCTCGATGATCCGAACAAGCCCAAGGGCGTGTTCCTGTTCGTCGGCACCTCGGGCGTGGGCAAGACCGAGACCGCGCTGGCGCTGGCCGACATCCTGTACGGCGGCGAACGCAAGCTCATCACCATCAATATGAGCGAATACCAGGAAGCGCACAGCGTCTCCGGCCTGAAAGGCTCGCCGCCGGGCTACGTCGGCTATGGCGAGGGCGGGGTGCTGACCGAGGCGGTGCGGCGCAATCCCTACAGCGTGGTGCTGCTCGACGAGGCCGAGAAGGCGCATCCCGACGTGCTCGAGATGTTCTTCCAGGTGTTCGACAAGGGCGTGATGGACGATGCCGAAGGACGCCAGATCGACTTTCGCAACACGATCATCATCCTGACCTCGAACGCCGGCTCGAGCCAGCTGATGGCGGCCTGCCTGAACAAGGCGGCGAGCGAGCTGCCCACGCCCGAGCAGCTGGCCGAACTGCTGCGGCCGGCGTTGATGAAGCACTTCAAGCCGGCCTTCCTGGGCCGCCTGGCGGTGGTGCCGTTCTACCCGATCGGCGACGAGGTGCTGGCCAACATCATCCGTCTCAAGCTGGCGCGCATCGGCGCGCGCGTGCTGGACAACCACAAGGCCAGCTTCGAATACGACGACGCGCTGGTGGAGGCCGTGCTGCGGCGCTGCACCGAAGTCGATTCCGGCGCGCGCAACGTCGACAATGTCTTGAACGGCACCTTGCTGCCGGAGATCGCCGACAACGTGCTGGCGCGCATGGCCGACGGCGGCGGCATCGCCCGCGTGAAAGTCGGCGCCACCAAGGCCGGCAAGTTCAAGTACGCGATCGAACCGAGAGAAGCCTGAGGAGGACGCCATGCTGGACACCGATGCTTTGCTGGCGCCGATCGCGCCCGACAATCCTTGCGGCGACGACCTGGCTTTCTCGCCCGAGGTCGACGAGATCGCACGCGCGCGCCTGGCCGACGACCCGTCGCTGGAGCAGGGTGCCTGGGTCACGGCGCTCAAGGAAGCCGACTGGAAGCTGGTCGGCAAGCGCTGCGCCGGCTTGCTGCAAACCCGCAGCAAGGACTTGCAACTGGCCGTGTGGCTGGCCGAGGCGAACGCGAAGACCGGCGGCATGCGCGGCCTGGCCGAGGGCCTGGGACTGGTGGCGGCGCTGTGCGAGCGCTACTGGGAAGGCCTGCACCCGCAGGCCGACGAGGATGGCTTCGAGCGCCGCATCGGGGTCCTGGCCTGGCTGGCGGGCCGGATCGCGCCGCTGGTCAAGACCATGCCGCTGGCGGAGAACGGCGTGCTGACCCTGCAGGCATGGGAAGTCGCGCGCGCCAGGGGACCGGAAGCGGTGGCCGAACTGGAGACCGCGCGCGCGCGGATCAAGGGCGATGTCGTGCAGGCGCTGCTGGCCGATTGCGAAGCCTGCCAGGCCGCCTTGCAAGAGCTGGAACGGGTGGTCGACGCCCAGCTCGGCGCCGATGGGCCGGGATTCAGCGTCGGACGCGCCGCGCTGCGCGACGTGGACGACCTGATCAAGCCGGTGGCGATGGCGGGAGCGGCGCCGACCGAGGCGGCGGCGGCCGGCGGCGCGGGTATGGCGTCGACGGCGGCGCTGCCGGCGCGGGTCGACGGACAGGTGGCGCACCGTGACCAGGCGCTGGCCCAGCTGCGCCAGGTCGCCGAATTTTTCCGCCGCACCGAGCCGCATAGCCCGGTGGCTTACCTGGCCGAGAAAGCCGCGCGCTGGGGCGAGCAGCCGCTGCACGCCTGGCTGCGTTCGGTGATCAAGGATGACGCCTCGCTGGCGCGGCTGGAAGACTTGCTGGGGATCGAACATCCGGCGCCGTGACGCCGGACGTCCATGGGGCCGGTTACTCGGCTTTTTCGGTCCTGGCGGCGCCCGGCGTCACCATCGCGCTGGCGCGCTCGAACTGGGCTTCGACGGTCTGCACCGCCTGGCGGGTGGCCTGGGTCACCTGCTCGTAGCCCTTGAAGGCATTCTCGATCGCGGCCTTGATGATCTCGACCGCGTTTTCCGAGCCCGGCTTGACGTTCTGGGTGACGTCGTAGATCAGCGCCGACAGCGTGTTTTTCGCTTCCGCCACGTGGGCATCGGCGGCGCCGCGGAATTCGTCGTGCATCTCGTCGATGATGGCCTTGAGCTGGGCCGCGTATTCGGTGGCATTGGTGACGCCGGCGGCCGGCTGCATGCGCGCGGCCAGGGTGTCGAACGCCGCTTTCGGATTGCCGGCCTGGGTGGCTTCGGCCATGCTGCGGCCGGCCGCCATCGTGCTGTCGACCGAGGTCTTGGCGGCGTTCAGGTTGAGGGCGACGACCTGCTCGACGCCCTTGACGGTCTTGCCGGCCAGGGCGTTGAAGGTCTGCATCTGCAGGTCGAACAGGGTTTTCGTGGCGTTTGCGAACTGCTCCGGGTTGGTGAACATGGTCGTCTCCTCAGTGGCTGCTCTGTTATGGTATGAGATCGAACGGCGATGTTTGTCAACACGCCGCGCCTTCCACTTTCATTATTTAACAACAATGAGTTTTTCGCAACGCATGTCCCGATAGGGGCCGTTTGATTTTTCCCAGCCTTCGCCCAGCGGGGTCTGGGAACAGGCCAGCTCGCCGGTGAGCTTGCTGCGCCATTGGTAATAAGGCGCCGGTCCGGCCAGGGCGGAGGAGAGGATGAGGACGAGTGCCAGCCCGAGGGCCGCGGGTCGGAGAATCTGCATGGCTCCATGCTCGGACGTTCTCGACCGCAAGTCAAGCGTCGCTTGAGCTTCCCACGGTGGGAAGGTGTATGCTTGCTCGGGAAAAAGGTCGGAAAACAACGGGAGAAATGCCATGCAGTCCACACCCAAGCTGAACATCGGCGACGCCGCGCGCGCGTCCGGCGTGACGGCGAAGATGATTCGCCATTACGAATCGATCGGCCTGGTGAAAGCGCCGCACCGCACCGGGGCCGGATATCGCCTGTACGGCGAACAGGACGTGCGGGTGCTGCAATTCATCCACCGCGGCCGTGCGCTCGGGTTTTCGCTGGACCAGATCAGGGATTTGCTGGCGCTATGGGAAGATAAACGCCGGGCCAGCGCCGACGTGCGCGCGATGGCGCTGGCGCATATCGCCGAGCTGGATCGCAAGATCGCGGAAATGGCAGCGATGCGCAGGACGCTGGAGAGCCTCGCCGCATCCTGTCATGGCGACGATCGTTCGGATTGTCCGATCCTGGACGACCTGGCGACGCATTGAAAACAGAGGGTAAAACGCAAAACGCCGTAGTCCTCATGAGAAGGCTACGGCGTTTTGCGGGACGATGCGTCCGAAAAACAAGTAGATTTTGGTGCCCACGGAGGGACTCGAACCCCCACACCTCGCGGCACATGGACCTGAACCATGCGCGTCTACCAATTCCGCCACGTGGGCAC
>NZ_JH992925.1:270237-290800 GCF_000315425.1 Massilia timonae CCUG 45783
GTTGGTGCCCACGGAGGGACTCGAACCCCCACACCTCGCGGCACATGGACCTGAACCATGCGCGTCTACCAATTCCGCCACGTGGGCGTTTTCTGTACAACAAACAACCAGTCAATCTGTTGGTGCCCACGGAGGGACTCGAACCCCCACACCTCGCGGCACATGGACCTGAACCATGCGCGTCTACCAATTCCGCCACGTGGGCACTGCAAACCAACTCTGCTACAATAGCAGGCTTTGTCATTTTCCGCTAGATCAACATTTCCAGATCGTCACGCCAACTACACCGCTTGCCACTGCTGCTTTCTTCGCTTCGTCGTTGCCGCCGTTGCTGAAGAGAGCGAGATTATAGCGGATGATTTTCAATAGTCAAAGACCCACGATGAAGTTCCGATCGGGGCAATGAATAAAACTCGCGGGATGTCCCGCAGCACGCCACGTTAGGCGAATCGGATGGACCTCCGTTACACTACGCCTGTCAAGGTGTCAATCAAGCATGACGCCGCCTATTATTCATGAGCGGCGCAATTACTGGCCAAAAGAAAAAAGAACCGATTTGAAGCAACCTACTCATACCATTCCAAGCCGCGAGGAAATCCTCGCAGTCTTCCGCGAAGCTTCAGGAGCGCTCGATGCGGCCGGCCTGGCGCGTGCCCTCAAGGTCAAGCCAGCCGCCCAGGAAGTCCTGGGCCGCCGCCTGAACGCCATGGAGCGCGACGGCCAGATCCGTTCCGACCGCAGCGGCACCTATATGCTGGCCGACCACTCCGGCTTCATCGCCGGCCGCGTCAGTGCGCATCGCGACGGCTTTGGATTCGTGATCCCGGACGAGCCAGGCCCAGACCTGTTCCTGTCCGACCGCGAGATGCAGAAAGTGCTGCACGGCGACCGCGTGATGGCGCGTGTGACCGGCCAGGACCGCCGCGGCCGCCAGGAAGGCTCGATCGTCGAAGTCGTCGAGCGCGCCAACACCCACATCATCGGCCGCCTCCTGAACGAAGGCGGGGTCTGGATCGTCTCGCCCGAAGACCAGCGCATCAGCCAGGACATCCTGGTTTCCGGCTCGCCGGGCAAGGCGCGCGCCGGGCAGGTGGTCAGCGTCGAGCTGCTCGAGCAGCCGGGCCGCTTCCAGAAGCCGACCGGCCGCATCACTGAAGTGCTCGGCGAACTGGACGATCCAGGCATGGAAATCGAGATCGCGGTGCGCAAGTTCGGCGTGCCGCACGTGTTCTCGGCGCCGGCACTGAAGCAGGCCGCGCGCCTGCCGAACGAAGTCGTGAACGCCGACCTGGCGGACCGCGTCGACCTGCGCGACGTGCCGCTGGTGACCATCGACGGCGAGGACGCGCGCGACTTCGACGATGCGGTCTACTGCGAGCCGGTCAAGATCGGCGCCGCCCGCGGCTTCCGCCTGCTGGTCGCGATCGCCGACGTCAGCCACTACGTGAAGCCGAACGACGCATTGGATGCCGACGCGATCGAGCGCAGCACCTCGGTCTATTTCCCGCGCCGCGTGATCCCGATGCTGCCCGAGAAGCTGTCCAATGGCCTGTGCTCGCTGAACCCGGCGGTCGACCGTTGCACCCTGGTGTGCGACATGGTCGTCACCGAGGACGGCGAAGTCACCGCTTACCAGTTCTACCCGGCCGTGATGCACTCGGCGGCGCGCCTGACCTATAACCAGGTGGCCGACATCCTGGCCAGTACCGACGGCGAGGAAGCGCAGAAGCGTCCGGCCATCGTCCCGCACCTGCTGAACCTGAACCAGGTGTTCCGCGCGCTGCTCAAGGCGCGCCAGGAACGCGGCGCGATCGATTTCGAAACGACCGAAACCTATATCGTCTGCAACGCGCTGGGCAAGATCGAGAAGATCATCCCGCGCACCCGCAACGATGCGCACCGCCTGATCGAGGAGTGCATGCTGGCCGCCAACGTGTGCGCCGCCGACTTCCTGCTGCGCCACAAGCATCCGGGCACCTTCCGCGTGCACGCGGTGCCGACCGAGGAAAAGCTGAACCAGCTGCGCACCTTCCTCAAGCAGGTGGGCCTGAACCTGGGCGGCGGCAGCAAGCCGACCGCGCGCGACTACGCCGCCGTGATGCAGGAAATCCGCGAGCGTCCCGACGCGGCGCTGCTGCAGACCATGCTGCTGCGCTCGATGCAGCAGGCGGTCTACAGCCCCGACAACGTCGGCCACTTCGGCCTGGCCTACGAGGCCTATGCCCACTTCACCAGCCCGATCCGCCGCTATCCCGACCTGCTGACCCACCGCGCGATCAAGGCGATCCTGCTGGGCAAGCGCTACGAGCCGAAGGGCATCGAGCTGGGCAAGCTGAACACGACCCAGTCGAACGCCGCGCGCAAGCAGGCAGCCAAGGACAAGGCCGAAGGAAAGCCGCAGAAGAGCGAGAAGGACCTGACGGTCTGGGACGCCCTCGGCGTGCACTGCTCGGCCAACGAGCGCCGCGCCGACGAAGCCTCGCGCGACGTCGAGAACTGGCTCAAGTGCTTCTTCATGCAAGACAAGATCGGCGAAGAGTTCACCGGCACCGTGGCCGGCGTGACCACCTTCGGCATCTTCGTGCAGCTCGACGAGCTGTTCGTCGAGGGCCTGGTGCACATCACCGAGCTGGGCGCCGACTACTTCCAGTACGACGAGGCGCGCCATGAACTGCGCGGCGAGCGCACCGGCCAGCGTTACCAATTGACCGACCGCGTGACCGTCAAGGTGGCCCGCGTCGACCTGGAGTCGCGCAAGATCGACCTGACCCTGGCGGCGCCGGGCGCCCAGGCCCAGGCCGAGCGGGCGCCGCAGGCGAAGGCGCCATCCGCGCCGGCGGCCCTGCCGTCGCCGCTCGAGCGCGCGCTGCAGGCCGCGCACGAGGCCACCGAAACGAAGCCGCCGAAGTCGCGCAAGGCGCGCGCCAAGGCCGTGGCCGAGGGCCTCTTGAGCGCGGCGGCGCCCGCTGCGGCTCCAGTCCCCGCTCCGGCTCCGGCGATCGAGGACGAGGCCGAGGAAGACGTGGTCTTCGTGCCGCCGCCACGCAAGCCGCGCGCGGCCAAGACCGCCGCCACCGGCGTCGCCAAGGTCCCGGCCAAGGCGGCGAAGAAGGCAGTGGCCGCGGCCCCTGTCGCCGAGGCCCCGGCGCAGGCGCCAGTGAAGGCGCCAGCGAAGGCGCCAGCCAAGCCGGCGGCGAAGAAGGCCGCAGCGAAACCGGTAGCGAAAACCGCCGCCAGGAGCACGACAAAAGAAGCCGCACCCAAGGCGGCCAAGACCGCATCCAAAACCAGCAAGACGAAGTAAGAGAAAGTAAGAGAAGAAGTAAAGAATGAAAAATAAAATGATTTTCGGCTTCCACGCCGTGACCTCGCGCCTGCGTCACGAGGCCCAGTCGGTGGAAGAGATCTTCGTCGACGCCGAGCGCAACGACGGCCGCATGAAGGACCTGATCGCCAATGCGAAGGCGGCCGGCGTGCGTGTGATGCCGGTCGACGCCTCGCGCCTCGACAAGATCACCGGCACCCGCCGCCACCAGGGCGTGATTGCCTTCGCCAGCCAGCTGGCGCTGGCGCGCAACCTGGACGAGCTGCTCGACGCCATCGAGGGTCCGCCGCTGCTCCTGATCCTGGACGGCATCACCGATCCGCACAACCTGGGCGCCTGCCTGCGCGTGGCCGACGGCGTCGGCGCGCACGCGGTGATCGTGCCGAAGGACCGCGCGGTCGGCCTGAACGCCACCGCCGCCAAGGTCGCCAGCGGCGCGGCCGAGACCGTGCCCTACATCACCGTCACCAACCTGGCGCGCACCATGCGCGAGCTGAAGGAGCGCGACATCCTCCTGATCGGCACCTCGGACGACGCCGAACGCGGCCTGTACGAAGCCGATTTCACCGGCCCGGCCGCCCTGGTCATGGGTTCGGAAGGCGAGGGCATGCGCCGCCTGACGCGCGAGACCTGCGACGTGCTGGTCAATATCCCGATGTTCGGCTCGGTCGAGAGCCTGAACGTGTCGGTCGCCTCGGGCGTCTGCCTGTACGAGGCGCGCCGCCAGCGCATCGCGCGCGAAGGCTGATGTTCTCGCCCGAGTAGTATGGCTGCAACGGCCTGGCATCGCGTCCAGGCCGCTTCCCTTCGCAGCAACATCCCCACAAGCATTCCATTCCCGGATCGGCTACCATGAAAGCCGTTCCATCCTGAGCGTCACCATGTTTTTCTCACGACTGCGCGAAGACATTCGCAACATCATCGAGCGCGATCCCGCCGCCCGCAACGGCTGGGAAGTGCTGACCTGCTATCCGGGCCTGCACGCCATCGTCGCCCACCGCTGGGCCCACGCCTGCTGGCGCATGGGCCTGAAATGGCTCGGCCGCTTCATCGCGCACCTGGCCCGCATCGTCACCGGCATCGAGATCCACCCCGGCGCCGCGATCGGCCGCCGGGTCTTCATCGACCACGGCTTCGGCGTGGTGATCGGCGAGACCGCCGTGATCGGCGACGACTGCACCATCTACCAGGGCGTCACGCTGGGCGGCACCACGCTGGTGGCCGGCACCAAGCGCCATCCGACGCTCGAGCGCGGCGTGATCGTCGGCGCCGGCGCCCAGGTGCTGGGCGCCTTCACGGTCGGCGAATACGCCAAGATCGGTTCCAACGCGGTGGTGGTCAAGCCGGTGCCGGCCGGCGCCACGGCGGTCGGCAATCCGGCCCACCTGATCCAGAAACAAGACCAGTCGCGCAGCGCGCGCATGTTCGCCGCCTATGGGGTCACGCCCAACGGCGACGACCCGCTGTCGAAAGCCCTGCGCGGCCTGATCGACCATGCCGCGCGCCAGGACGAGCAGATCGAGCGCCTCACCGAGACGGTGCGCGCGGCCGGCCTGTGCTGCCCGCGCGTGCAGGAGGGTGATAAACTCGACTCGGAACAACTGAACCGGTTGGTCGATTAAGTAGATTAAGTAGATGAAGGAATCGCATGACGAACGAAGCGACTGGCGGCGCCGACGCCGCAGCCGTGCTTGACCCGGTAGAGCTGCGCGTGCTGGCCGTGCTGGCCGAAAAAGAAGCGCTGACCCCCGATAACTATCCGATGTCGCTGAACGCGATCGTGAACGGTTGCAACCAGCTGTCGAGCCGCGATCCGGTGATGCAGCTGTCGGACGACATCGTGCTCGACACCCTGCAGCGCCTCACCGAACGCAAGCTGGTGGGTGCCATCTCGCAGGCCGGCGCGCGCGTCGTGAAGTACGAGCACCGCATGCGCATCAAGTGGACGCTGGAGCAGGACAAGCTGGCCGTGCTCACGGTCCTGATGCTGCGCGGCCTGCAGACCGCCGGCGAGATCCGCACCCGCAGCGGCCGCCTGCACGAGTTCAAGAGCGTGCAGGACGTCGAGACGGCGCTGCAGTTCCTGATCGACAAATACCCGCCGCTGGTGGCGAAGCTGGAACGCGCGCCGGGCACCAAGGAATCGCGCTACGGCCACCTGCTGGGCGGCGAGATCACCATCGTCGCCGGCAGCGAGCAGACGTCCAGCAGCGCGAGCGGCCTGACCCAGGGCGGCCGCATCGCCCAGCTCGAAGAAGAAGTGGCGTCGCTGCGCGGCCAGATGGATGAGCTCAAGGCCCAGTTCGAGGCGTTTCGCCAGCAGTTCCAGTAGGCGTTTCGTATTCCAGTTCGACCAGCGCCTCGTCGCTCCACGACATGTCGTGGAGCGGCGCCATGAAGCTGCGCCGGCGGGATTCGAGCAGCGCGCTGCGGTTTCCCTCGTGCAGGATGGCGCGCACGAGCCGTTCCTGCACGTGGAAGGCATAGCCTGCCTTCCCCTTGTCGAGAAAGGTGCACCAGTCGCGGGTGCGCAGCAGACCGTTGATGGTCAGCGTCCACATCAGGCCGATCTCGTTCTTCGAGATCGCCACCCACACCTTGCACTCGAGCCGCAGGTCGCCCAGCCGGCGCACGTTTTCCGGCAGGCCCGGAGTGCGCACATGCGGCTGGATGCGATAGCGGCTGCTCTTCTGGTTCAGCACCAGCTCACTGTTCGCGGCCTTCGCTTCTTCGCTGCGCGGCACCACGTACTCGCCGCGCGCATCCGGCGCGATCGGCAAGACGAAACCGCCATCGCCCTCGAGTCGCACACGGGCGGCGGCGTCGGACGCGGGATCGCGCTGGACCCGAAAGCGCAGGGCGTCCACGCCAGGCGCGAGGTGATGGTGACGGTCGAAGGCGTCGAGTCCGGCCAGGATCGACGTGTAGCGCCGGACCTCCGGATCGCGCACCGCATTGACGTTGATCGTATCCGGATTGTCCGGCGCGCTGCGATCGGCAGCGCTGGCCAGGCTGGCGCCGAACAGCGCGCCAGCCAGCAGCGCAGGCAGGACGCGCATCGCGCTCAGCCTTCGTCGCGCCAGCGGCGCAGGCGGATCGCCCCGTAGATCATCGCGCAGCCGGCGACGGCGGCGATCCACACCGCGGGCGAGGCCAGCGTGCCGTAGGACAGGCCGAGCAGCATCGGCGCGTCGAAGCCGGCATTCTGTTCGGCCAGCGCCCTGCCATTGACCTCGCCGAACCAGATGCCCGGCATCAGGCCGCCGAGGATGCGCGCCACCACTTCTTCGCCGAACCACTTGACGTTCAGGCTCAGCCCCGAGAAGCGGCCGACCAGGAAGTCGAACCAGGCCAGCAGGGCCAGCGCCACCAGGGGCACGCCCACCGCCCACAGGAACACCTTCGAGCGGGCCCAGCTCGACACCAGCAGCAGCCAGCCGACCGTCGGCAGCGCCCACAGGATGTACAGCGGCACGAAGGCCAGCAGGTAGAGCGGGGACAGGTAGAAGTTCGCGTTGGCCAGCACCGGGGCGATCAGGTTGACGCCCTTGACCGCGCTGGCCAGCAGGCCAAGCACCAGCAGCACGAGGGACGTGGCGATGCCGATCGCCACCGTCAGCAACGGCGCCACCACCAGCGCGACCGCGGCCTTCGAGAGCACGGTCTGCCCGTCCGACATCGGCAGCGACTTCCAGAACAGGATGCTGCGGTCGCGCCGTTCGTCGTGCAGGGCGGCCAGGCAGTAGAAGAACACCACCACCGGCAGCACCAGGAACAGCGGCGCCGTGATCGCCAGGTAGCTCGAGGCCGCCATCGCCGCCGCCTTGGCGACCATCTCCGGCGGGACGCCCTCGATCGTGATCATCTGCTGTCCATTGTGCTGGATATGGAAGGCGGAGGAGGACAACGCGTACAGGAAGCCGCCGCCGAGCAGCAGCACCAGGGCCGCCGCCACCGCCAGCGGCGCATAGACGAACGCGCCCTTGTGTTCCCACAGTTCGCGCCGGATCAGCCATTTCATCGTGCTCATGTGCGTGTTCATGCGTAGCTTCCTTTCATGGTGGCGACGAACAGGTCGGCCACGCTCGGGTGGCGCACTTCGCCGAGGGCTTCGAGATGGCTGCGCGACAGGCCGCCCGCGCGCTCGGTATCGAACAGCATCACCGACTTGCCGAACATGGCGCGCTGGTCGAGCGGCTGCAGGGCGCGCGCCGCGGCGGCCTTTTCGTTCGGCACCATCACCTCGACGTAGCGCCGGCCGATCTCTTCCATCGAGGCCGCCAGCGCGATCTTGCCGTCGCGGATGAACAGCAGGTCGGTCAGGATGTGCTCGACTTCTTCCACCTGGTGGGTGGTGATGACGATGGTTTTTTGTTCGTCAAAGTAGTCTTCGAGCAGGTGCTGGTAGAACTGCTTGCGATACAGGATGTCGAGTCCGAGCGTCGGCTCGTCCAGCACCAGCAGCCGGGCGTCGATCGCCATCACCAGCGCCAGGTGCAACTGCACGACCATGCCCTTCGACATTTCCTTGACCTTCATGCCTGGCCTCAGCCTGGTGTTGGCGATGTAGCGTTCGGCCTTGCTGCGGTCGAAGCGCGGATGCACGCCCTCCACGAAGTCCACCGCGTCCTTGACCCGCAGCCAGCGCGGCAGGATGGCGACGTCGGCGATGAAGCACACGTCCTTCATCAGGTCGTCGCGCCGGGTGCGCGGATCGAGGCCCAGCACGGACAGCTCGCCCTCGAACGGGATCAGGCCCAGGGCCGCCTTGAGCGTGGTGGTCTTGCCCGAACCATTGGGGCCGATCAGGCCGACGATGCGCCCGGCCGGAATCTCGAAGTCGATGCCGTCGACCGCCACCTGCTTGCCGTAGCGCTTGGTCAAGCCGCGTGCGGACAGGACGGCGCCGGAGGCCGGGCTCGCAGACGTGTCATGGACCGCGTCTTGAACGGTGTTCATGCCGCACCTCCCTGTGGATTGCCGCTGTCGCGCAGCAGCTGTTCGACATCCAGCCCCAGGCGGCGGATGCGCTCGACCATGGCCGGCCACTCTTCGCGGACGAAACGTTCGCGTTCGCTTGCCAGCAGTTTTTCGCTTGCTCCCTCGGTGACGTACATGCCTATTCCCCTTCGTTTTTCCACCAGGCGCTCGTCGACGAGTTCCTGGTATGCCTTCGACACTGTTATCGGGTTCAGTTGGTACTCGGCGGCGATCGATCGCACCGAGGGCAGGGCGTCGCCGGCTTTCAACACGCCGTCGAGCATCATGCCGACCACCCGCTCCTTGAGCTGGCGGTAGATCGGGGTGCTATCGTTCCAGTCGGCGCTCATCGGTGGCCTCCCTCACGGCGCCTTGCAGTGTAATGCTCATGCATGCCTCCTTGGTGATGTATTGCGGTGGTGTTGTAGTGAACTATAACACCATAGGCGTAAATGTAAAGATGCAGACGTCGGGTTTCATCCCGACATCGCCGTTCCTACTGCGTCAGTTCGGTAAAGTCGTGGCGCACGATACTGCCGTCGGCGTGCAGCGCGAACCAGCCGCCGCGCATCGGCTCGGCGTCGAGTTCCCAATCGGGCAGCACGTAGCGCAGCTTCTTTCCATGCTCGTGCACGGCGGGGCGGTGGGTATGGCCATGGATGATGACGTCGGCCCCGGTCTCGAGGAACACGGCGTCGATCGCATCGGGCGTGACGTCCACGGTCTCGTACGCTTTCCCGGTGTGGGCGTCGCGCGAACCCTGGCGCAGGCCGGCGATGATCGTCTTGCGCTGGGCCAGCGGCATGCCGAGGAAGTTGGCTTGCCAGGCGGGTTGGCGCACCTGGGCGCGAAACGCCATGTATTGCGTGTCGAGCGTGCACTGGGCATCGCCGTGCAGCAGGGCCACGCGGCGCGCGCCGGCCTCGATCACGTGCGGGTCTGCCAGCTGCTGCAGGCCGGCGGCCTGGGCGAAGGCGTCGCCGACCAGGAAATCGCGGTTGCCGGCCATCCAGTAGACGGCGGTGCCGGCGTCGGCCACCGTGCGGATCGCGGCGACCACCTGCGCGTTGAACGGGTCGGCGAGGTCGTCGTCGCCGGCCCAGTATTCGAAGATGTCGCCGAGCAGGTAGAGCCGCTCGGCCTGCACCGCGCGCTCCTTCATGAAGGCCAGGAAGGCCTCCAGCGTGCGCGGGTGCGAGACCTGCAGGTGCAGGTCGGAGATGAACAGCGCGAACGGGCGCCCAGTACACGTCATCGGATTGACCGGTGCCAGTGCGCGCCGCGCATTACAGCACTTCGATCTTTTCGATGATGACCGCGTCGACCGGCACGTCCGAGTGCATGCCGCTGCGGGTGGTCTTGACGCCGTTGATCGCGTCGACCACGTCCTGGCCTTCGGTCACTTTGCCGAACACGGCGTAGCCCCAGCCGTCCTGGCCCGGGTAGTCGAGGAAGGCGTTGTTCTTGGTGTTGATGAAGAACTGGGCCGATGCCGAGTGCGGCGCCGAGGTGCGGGCCATGGCCAGCGTGTACTTGTCGTTCTTCAGGCCGTTCTTGGCTTCGTTCTCGACGGTCGCTTCGGTGGCTTTTTGCTTCATGCCTGGCTCGAAGCCGCCGCCCTGGATCATGAAGTCCTTGATCACGCGGTGGAAGATGGTGTTGGTGAAGTGGCCCTTGCCCACGTAGTCGAGGAAGTTGGCAACGGTCTTCGGTGCTTTTTCGGCGTCCAGCTCGGCGGTGATATTGCCCTGGTTGGTGGTGATGAGAATGGTCGTCATGGCTTGTCCTGTTCTATGGGTTGTTGTTTGCCCGGTATTGCAACTGCGGCAAAACCGTTATTTTACTAGCTTGTCGCCCTTCAGCAGGGTGACGTTCGTAATCTTGATCGGCACCACTGGCACGTTCTGCATGCCGCGCACGTCGTCGACGACCACGCCCTTGATCTTGTCGACCACCTCCTGGCCCTTCACGACCTTGCCGAACACGGTATAGCCCGAGCCCTTGACGAAGGGATGGTCGATGCCGGAATTGTCGGCCACGTTGATGAACCATTGCGAGGTCGCGCTGTCGGGGTTGTCCTCGCGCGCCATGGCGATGGTATAGGGCTGGTTCGACAGGCCGTTATCCGACTCGTTCTTCACCGGCTTGAGGGTTTTGCGGCCCTCGAATTTCTCGTTCATGCCGCCGGCCTGGATCATGAAGCCGTCGATCACGCGGTGGAAGATCGTGCCCTTGTAAAAACCCGACTTGGCGTAGGCGGCGAAGTTGGCGACGGTTTTGGGGGCTTTTTCCTGGTCGAGCTGGACGACGATCTCGCCCATGGTGGTCTTGATCGCATACTGCGGGCCGACCATGGCCGGGGCCGAGCTGGCCTCGGGCGCTGCCGCCGGATCAAAGGCTTCCTGGGCCGGCGCGGCGCCTGCGAACAGCAGGCCGCAGGCGAGCAGGGCGGTGGCGCCCGTCATGCGGGCGAGCAGGGATCGGCGGGTGATCGATGACGACATCTGGCTTCCTCTGATGGACCTCGCGCAAGGCGCTGTCAAGGGTTTTCCCGAAAAATAAAGCTGGACCGTAGGCGGCCAGCCGGGATTTTATCAATGCTATACTTTACGAAAGGCGTTCGTAGTCAAGCGCCCCATTCTATCAAATAAGAACAACACCGAGGAGCCAGGCGAACCCGACGCCGCACCCGCCCGATGCGCGCCCACTGCTGCGCCGGGTGGCTATTGCGGCTTGCGCTGCGCCCGGCGCTCCTCTTCCGAAACGGAACTCAATGAGCCAACTCAAGATTTACAACACGCTCGCGCGTGACAAGCAGGTATTCGTTCCCAAGGTCGCAGGCAAGGTCGGCATGTATGTATGCGGCATGACCGTCTACGATTACTGCCATGTCGGCCACGCGCGAATGATGATGGCTTTCGATGTCGTGTACCGCTGGCTGATGGCATCCGGCTACGAAGTCAACTACGTGCGCAACATCACCGATATCGACGACAAGATCATCCGGCGCGCGGTCGAGAATGGCGAGACCATCGGCGCGCTGACCAAGCGCTTCGAGAAATACATGGACGAAGACACGGACGCGCTCGGCATCCTGCCCCCGACCGTGGTGCCGCGCGCCACCGAATACGTGCCGCACATGCTGTCGATCATCGAGAAGCTCGAGCAAAAAGGGCTGGCCTATCAAACCGAGGATGGCGACGTCAACTACGCCGTGCGCGGTTTCGACGGCTACGGCAAGCTGTCCGGCAAGTCGCTGGACGACCTGCGCGCCGGCGAGCGCGTCGACGTCAAGACGGCCAAGCGCGATCCGCTCGACTTCGTGCTGTGGAAGGCCGCCAAGGAATCCGAACCGCTCGAGGCCAAATGGGATTCGCAGTGGGGCCGCGGCCGTCCGGGCTGGCACATCGAGTGCTCGGCCATGTCGTGCGCCACGCTCGGCGAGCACTTCGACATCCACGGCGGCGGCGCCGACCTGCAGTTCCCGCACCACGAGAACGAGATCGCGCAATCCGAAGGCGCCTTCGGCGGCCCGATGGTCAACTACTGGATCCACAACGGCTTCGTGCGCGTGGATAACGAAAAGATGTCCAAGTCGCTGGGCAACTTCTTCACCATCCGTGAAGTCCTCGCGAAGTACGACGCCGAAGTGGTGCGCTTCTTCATCCTGCGCGCCCACTATCGCAGCCCGCTGAATTACTCGGACGTGCACATCGACGACGCCAGGGGCGCGCTGACGCGCCTGTACACCGCGCTCGCCGACGTCGACCTGGGCGATGGCGAACTGGCCGTCGACTGGGACGAAGCGCACGCGAAGCGCTTCCGCGACGCGATGGACGACGATTTCAACACCCCGCTGGCGGTGGCCGAACTGTTCGACCTGGCGAGCGAAGTCAATCGCGGCAAGTCGGTCGAGACTGCACGCCAGTTGAAGGCGCTGGCCGCCGTGCTGGGCCTGCTCGAGCGCGCGCCGCAAGCCTTCCTGCAGGCGGGCACGCCGGGCAGTGGCGGGCTCGATGAAGCGGCGATCCTCGATGCGATCGCGCGCCGCGCGGCCGCCAAGGCCGCACGCGACTTCGCCCAGGCCGACGCGATCCGCAAGGAACTCACGGCAGCCGGCATCGTCCTGGAAGACAAGGCCGACGGAACGACCTGGCGCCGCGCATAATGGCAGCCAACAAGGACAAGGCCGGCGGCGCCGCCGCAGGCGCCAGCGTGGAGTCGCCTGCGCTGCCGGCGCAGGATGCGCTGGCGGTGCCGATCTATTGGGCCGAGGCCAAGCGCGAACTGATGCAGCGCGACCGCATCATGAACAAGCTGATCCCCCAGTTCGGCGACCTGCACCTGCGCGGCCAGCCCGACCCGTTCATCACGCTGGCGCGGTCGATCGTCGGCCAGCAGGTGACGCCGAAAGCGGCCGACCTGGCCTGGGGCAAATTGCTTGCCGTCTGCCCGAAACTGGCGCCGAGCCAGGTGCTCAAGCTGGGGGCGGCGCAGCTGTCGGGCTGCGGCCTGTCCAAGCGCAAGACCGAATACATCCTCGACCTGGCCGACCATTTCAAGGCCAAGCGGGTACATGCCGACCTGTGGTCGGAAATGGATGACGAAGCCGTCATCGCCGAGCTGGTCCAGATCCGCGGCATCACGCGCTGGACAGCCGAGATGTTTTTGATATTTAATCTGCTGCGGCCGAACGTCCTGCCACTGGACGACCCCGGCCTGATCCAGGGCATCAGCCAAAACTATTTCTCGGGCGAGCCGGTCTCGCGCAGCGATGCGCGCGAGGTCTCCGCCAACTGGGAACCCTGGCGCACGGTTGCTACATGGTATTTGTGGCGCAGCCTGGACCCGGTTGCATCCACCGTATCGCCCGCCAACTGAGCAATTCAGGCGTTCGATATGCTGTCGGCTTACGGTAGAATAGCGCCCTGATCCGCCGCGCATAACGGAGCGCGGCCAAGACATTACCCCGGAGGTACAATGACTAAAACAACTTTCCTCAATTTTGAGCAGCCGATTGCCGAGCTCGATTCCAAGATTGAAGAGCTGCGTTTCGTACAAGACGATTCCGCTGTCGACATCTCCGAAGAGATCGATCGCCTGGACAAGAAGAGCCAGCAGCTCACCAAGGACATCTATGCCAAGCTGACTCCGTGGCAAGTGTCGCAGATCGCGCGCCACCCGCAGCGTCCTTACACGATGGACTACGTGAACGCGATCTTCACCGATTTCCATGAGCTGCATGGCGACCGCACCTTCGCCGACGACCAGTCGATCATCGGCGGCCTGGCCCGCTTCAACGGCCAGCCATGCATGGTGATCGGCCACCAGAAGGGCCGCGACACCAAAGAGCGCGCGATGCGCAACTTCGGCATGCCGAAGCCCGAAGGCTACCGCAAGGCGATGCGCCTGATGAAGCTGGCGGAAAAATTCGGCCTGCCGATCTTCACGTTTGTCGACACGCCCGGCGCATTCCCCGGCATCGACGCCGAGGAGCGCGGCCAGTCCGAAGCGATCGGTCACAACCTGTACGTCATGGCCGAACTGAAGGTGCCGTTGATCGCCACCATCATCGGCGAAGGCGGTTCGGGCGGCGCGCTGGCGATCGCCGTCGGCGATGCGGTGCTGATGCTGCAATACTCCACCTACTCGGTGATCTCGCCGGAAGGCTGCGCCTCGATCCTGTGGAAGACCTCGGAACGCGCGGCCGACGCCGCCGAAGCCCTGGGCCTGACCGCGCACCGCCTGAAGGCGATGGGCCTGGTCGACAAGATCGTCACCGAACCGCTCGGCGGCGCCCACCGCGATCCGGCGCAGATGGCGCAAATGCTCAAGCGCGCGCTGGCCGATTCGCTGCGCCAGTTCCAGGGCATGAAAACCAAGGACTTGCTGGAAGCCCGTCACGCGAAGCTGATGAGCTATGGCAAGTTCAAGGAAACGCTGCCGCGCGAGGAGTAATCCTCTGAGCCGTTCCAACAGCGGGGCCAACCCGGCCGGGCTGGTCCCGGCATCGTTCGCGCAAGCCATGTCCGGCTTGCGCGCCAAATACTCCCCCCAATCCATCGCAGTTGCGTGTAGCGGCGGCCTCGATTCGATGGTCTTGCTGCGGCTGGCGCACGACTGGTGCGCGCAGCATGGCGTGCGGCTGCATGCCTTCCACGTTCATCACGGACTGAGCCCGCATGCCGACGACTGGCGCGCGCATTGCGAGCGCAGTGCGGCGGCGCTCGGCATCGGTTTCGACCAGCGCCGGGTGACGATCGCGCATGACGGTTCCGGCGTCGAGGCCGCGGCGCGCAAGCTGCGCTACGCCGCGCTGGGCGAGATGTGCCGCGCGCATGGCGCCAATCTGCTCCTGACCGCCCACCATCTCGACGACCAGGCCGAGACCGTGCTGCTGCAATTGCTGCGCGGTTCGGGGCCGGCCGGCCTGTCGGGCATGGATGCCGACAATCTCGCGCCAGGATTGCTGGGTGTCGCCGGCCTGCCGATGGCGCGGCCCTTGCTGTCGCAGCCGCGCGCCGCCCTGGAAGCGTATGCGGCCGAGCATGGATTGCAGTGGGTCGAGGACGAGTCGAACCAGGACCCGCGCTATACGCGCAACGCGCTGCGCCACCAGGTGATGCCGGCGCTGGCGGCGAACTTCCCCGGCTTCCAGGCGCGACTGGCGCGCGGCGCGGCCCACGTGGCCTCGGCCCAGCGCCTGCTCGACGAGCTGGCGGCCCAGGACCTGGCGGCCTGCCAGGATGGCGACGCCATCGACCTGGCCTGTCTTGGCAGCTTGAGCGCCGACCGCATCGACAACTTCATGCGCCACCTGTTCATGGTGCGCGGCCTGGCGATGCCGTCGACCGCCTGGCTGAACGAGATGGTGGCGCAGCTGTTCTCGGCGCGCGAGGATGCGCAATTGAAGGTCACGCATCCGGGCTGCCATATCCGCCGCCACCGCGGCAAGCTGTATCTCACGCCGCACTTGCCGGACTTGGCCGGCATGCGCGATCCCGACGATATCGGCGTGCTCGACAGGGAAGGGCAAGCGTTCCGCTGGCAGGGTGAGGCGTCGATCGCCTTCCCGGACTACGGCGGCGTGCTGCACTTCGAGACGGCGCAGCAGGGCTTCGATGCGGCCTGGCTGCGCGCGCAAACCCTGACCATCGATTTCCGCAAGGGCGGCGAGCGCCTGAAACCCGCGGCCAACCGGCCGTCGCGCAGCCTGAAGGCGCATTACCAGGCGCTGGGCGTGCCGGCGTGGGAACGCGAGCGGCTGCCGACGGTCAGCCGCGACCTCGACCTGCTGTTCGCCGCGGGCATCGGCATGGATTGCCGGCACTGGTCGGCGCTTGGTCAGGAGCTGATCGGGCTGCGCTGGGAAGTGAGCGGAAGCTAGATTGTATAGGCAAGTGTATTCCGAAAACGCATTAGGTTATTTTCTTTCCATATAGCTTTTTCGATCTCCAAGCCTTGTGATGCCGCGTTGCAGCATGCTACATTAAGAGTCTTCTTTTCTCTTTACACAAGCTGGAACCCTTCCTGATATGGCTTTAATTGTCCACAAATATGGCGGGACGTCGATGGGCTCGACGGACCGTATCAAGAATGTCGCGGCCCGGGTGGCCAAGTGGCATGACGCAGGTCACCAAATCGTCGTTGTGCCGTCCGCGATGTCGGGCGAGACCAACCGCCTGATTGGTCTGGCCAAGGAAATCATGCCGCAACCCGACCCGCGCGAACTGGACATGATCGCCTCGACCGGCGAGCAGGTGTCGGTTGGCCTCCTGGCCATGGCACTGCTGGCCATCGGCAAGGATGCGGTGTCGTACACCGGCTGGCAGGCGGGCATCCGCACCGACTCCTCGTTCACCAAGGCGCGCATCCAGTCGATCGACGACAGCCGCGTGCTGCGCGACGTCGCGGCCGGCAAGATCGTCATCATCACCGGCTTCCAGGGCGTGGATGAAGAAGGCAATATCTCGACCCTGGGTCGCGGCGGCTCGGATACCTCGGCAGTGGCGATTGCGGCCGCGCTGAAGGCCGAGGAATGCCTGATCTACACTGACGTCGACGGCGTCTACACGACCGATCCACGCGTGGTGGACGAGGCGCGCCGCCTGTCGAAGATCACGTTCGAGGAAATGCTCGAACTGGCCTCGCTGGGCTCGAAGGTGCTGCAGACTCGCTCGGTCGAGTTCGCCGGTAACTACCAGGTGCCGACGCGCGTGCTGTCGTCGCTGACCGATCCCCTGATGCCGCTGGAAGAAGAAGCCCAGTCCGGCACCCTGATTTCGTTTGAGGAAGAAAGCAATATGGAACAAGCCGTCATCTCCGGCATCGCGTTCAATCGCGACGAAGCAAAGATCACCGTCCTGGGCGTGCCGGACAAGCCGGGCGTGGCCTACCACATCCTGGGCCCGATCGCCGACGCGAACATCGAAGTCGACATGATCATCCAGAACCAGTCGGTGGACGGCAAGACCGATTTCACCTTCACCGTGCCGCGCAATGACTACGTGCGCGCGATGGGCGTGCTGGAGAGCCAGCAGCAGGCGCTGGGCGCCACCAAGGTGCTGGGCGACGCCAAGGTGTCGAAGGTGTCGGCGGTGGGCGTGGGCATGCGCAGCCACGTCGGCGTGGCGTCGCAGATGTTCCGCACCTTGTCGGAAGAGGGCATCAACATCCAGATGATCTCGACCTCCGAAATCAAGATTTCGGTGCTGATCGACGAGAAGTATATGGAGCTCGCAGTGCGCGCGTTGCACAAGGCATTTGGCCTGGAGCAAGGTTAACAAATTTCAAAATTTTTGGGCGTGCGTCCTTGACGCAATGAGGTCCAGCCCTTAAGATGCCTGCACTCAGCGCTGACGTGCAAACGCCGGTTCTGATGGGAGACGTGGCCGAGTGGCCGAAGGCACTTCCCTGCTAAGGAAGCATACGGCTTATACCCGTATCGTGGGTTCGAATCCCACCGTCTCCGCCAAGTTTCAAAGAGAGAAGCCACCGCAAGGTGGCTTTTTTCATTGTTGGGTCCGTCGGGCGAATATCTGCCCAAAGCCACCGGTGTGCTGGCCCAGCAATCTACAGAAAAATCCGCGCATACCCCCGTGCCGACAGCGCCGCCACATCGGCCAGCAGCGCAGGAAGAAACTTCCCGCTCGCATAGGCGATATACCGCGGCTCCTACACCGGATGGAATTTCTCCTTGTACGCGCGCAGCCCCTGGAATTTGTAGAACGACTCCCCATGCCGGTACACGAAGCCGGCCAGCCGGTTCCACATGGGCGTGGCCCGCGACGGGCGCACGCCGGACAGCGGCGCCATGCCGAGATTGAACCAGCGGTAGCCGTGCTCCTGGCCCCACAGGAAGACATGGGTGAGCAGGCCATCCATCAGGCCGCGCGGCGCCGCGTGCATGAAGCGCATCAGGTCGATCGACAGTTCCTCGCCGGTGGGCCCGCACAACAGGTTGGCGAAGGCCACGATGCGGCCTTCGCGCTCGAGCACCGCGACCGGTTGCCGCGTCAAATAGTCATCGGCAAAGAAGCCCAGCGAAAATCCCTTTTCGCCGCCGGCCTTGCCGGCCAGCCAGTCATCCGACACCGAACGCAGCTGCGGCAGGATCGCCGGCACGGATTCGGGCGCCACGATCCGGAAATCCACGTGCTCGCGCTTGAGGCGCTGCATGGCCGCCCGCAATTCCTTGAAGCGGCCTCCCGCCAGCGACAGCCCCTCGAGGCGGATGCGCGCTTCCTCGCCGAACTTGGCGAACGCCAGCCCCAGGTCGGCGTAGCAGTGCAGCTGCTCCGGATGCACCTGGTAGAACACCGGGGTGGCGCCGGCATCATCCGCGCGCTCGACGAAATCGCGTGTCAAGGACGCGGCGGCGGCCGGCGGGCCGACCGGATCGCCCAGCGCCACCCAGGTCCGGCCGCGCACGCCGTACATGATGAAGGCCGTACGCTCGGGGTTGAACAGCAGTTCCTTGTCGCGCAGCCAGGCCAGGTAGGGCAAGGTCGCGCCCTGGGCGCGCACGATGCGCTCGGCGTCGGCCAGCGCCGCGCTCGATGGCGGTTCGGCCAGGTGCGGCGGTGGCCGGAGCAGGCGCGCGACCCCGACGGCAAACAGCGCCACGGCGACGCCCAGGCTGGCGCGCAGGAAGCGCGGCGCGTCGCCGTGCAGCGCCACCTGCCACCACAGCTCGTGCGAATAGTCGACGTGGCGATAGGCGAACATGCCGATCCACAGCGAGGCGCCGAAGGCGGCCGCGATCGCGACGATCCAGCCGGGCGAGAAACGGGTGTCGAACAGCGCCGCGCGCCTGTCGAACAGGCGGCGGCTCGGCGCGAACACCAGCAATAGCAAGGCCAGCAGCGTCGCTTCTTCCCAGTCGCCGCCCTTGAGCAGCGAGGCCGCGATGCCGGCGGCCAGCGCGCCGACGGCGAGCTGCCAGGCCAGCCGGATGCGGCGCGCGATCGCCTGCGCCAGCAGCAGCAGGGCCACGCCCACGACGCTGCCGATGAAATGCGACGCTTCGAACAGGCCGACCGGAAACAGGCGCGACAGCCAGTGCAGCCGTTCGTGCGCGGCCGGCGTGGCGCCCGAGACCAGCAGCAGCAGGCCGCCCATGAAGGTGAACAGCGCCAGGATCCTGGGCGCGAGCCGCACCGAGTGCTGGCCCAGCGACTGGCCGAGCTGCTGCAGGCGCCCGCGCCGGCGCCGCGTCTCGTCGCCGACCAGCAGGACCAGCGCCAGGCTCAGCGGCAGCAGATAATAGACCAGGCGGTACAGCAGCAGCGCCGCCACGATCTGGTCGGCGCGCAGGTACGGCGCCAGCAGCAGCGCCACGATGCCGTCGAAGACGCCGAGCCCGCCGGGCACGTGGCTGGCCAGTGCCACCAGTTGCGCTGCCAGGAAGGCGCCAAGCACGACGGGGTAGGGCGGCGCATCCGGCAGTAGGACATACAGGATGCCGGCCGCCAGCATCCAGTCGGTCATCGACACCAGCAGCTGGGCCAGCGTGAGCGGCAGCGGCGGGATTCGCATATCGAAGCCGCGCACCCGTAGCGGCGTCTTGCGCGCCAGCGGCAGGAACAGGTAGCTGCCCACCAGCGCCAGGCAGGCCAGGCCGAGCCACTGCGCGCCGCGTTGCGCCAGTTCGCCCTGGAGCCAGGCATGCGGGTGATTGACGAGGCTCCAGCCGCCCAAAGCCAGCAGGCCAAGCCAATAGGTGATGCCATTCAGCGCCACGATCCGGGACAGGTCGGCGCCGCCTACGCCCCAACGCGAATAGAAGCGGTGGCGCACGGCCGTCCCCGACAGCAGTGCGAAGCCGACGCTGTTGCTGATCGCGTAGCCGATGACAGCGGTCAGGGCGATGCGCGCGCGTGCGATGCGCTTGCCGATGTAGACGAAGGCCAGCTGGTCGTAGCAGCTCAGGACCAGGTAGTTGGCCGCGCAGCACAGCAGGGCGAGCAGCAGGTGCCCGGCGCCAAGGCGGGCCAGCGCCGCCTGCAGGTCGCGATAACGGATCTGCTGGAGTTCGCCGTGCAGGACCCAGACTGCCGCGCACAGGAGCACGGCCGCGACCAGCGGCGGCAGCCAGCTGCGCAGTCCGGCCTGCCGGCTGGCGATCGGGGCGGCGCTCACGGTGTGGACCTCGTGTCCATGCGGATGGGTGGATGTGGGATGTGCTCGCCGGGCACGGGCGCCGGCATCTTCCGTTCGAGCCGCGCCGGACGCGGTGGTTCCGTCCTGCGGGCCGGTTCATGTGGTGGGAGCGGGCGCATGTCGGTCCGGCGGGGGCGGATAGCGCAACGACGGATGCGGCCGCAGTCAGTCCCGATGCTATGATCGGGCAATGGAAATCCTGCAACATCGAGGCTTTCGCCGGTGGCCGGGCCGGCCTGGATCGCCCGCGCTGGCGGCATGCGCGCTCGCCTTGCTGGTGGCCGTCGGCATGGCCATGCCGGCGGCGGCGCAGGAGCATGCGCCCGAACGCCTGGAGCACCGGCGCTGGCTGTCGGCCGACGGCGGGCCGAGCCAGGTCGGCGCGATCGTCCACGGCGCCGACGGCTATCTCTGGCTCGGCACCAACGACTCGCTGGTGCGTTTCGACGGCCTGCGCTTCCGGCGCCAGCCACCCGGCGCGCGCGGGGCGCCCGCCATCGTGTCGTCCTTGCTGGCCCAGGGCGACGCCCTGTGGGTGGGCCTGCGCAGCGGCGGCGTGGCGCTGGCCCGTCCCGGGGCCGCCCTCGCGCGCGAGCG
>NZ_JH992925.1:290900-328622 GCF_000315425.1 Massilia timonae CCUG 45783
GAACGGCGCCTGGCGGCGCATCGGCCGCGACCAGGGTGTCGACGAGGCCGGCGCCCGCGCCGTGTTCGTCGACCGCGACGGCGTGCTGTGGGTTGCCGGCGAACGCAAGCTCCATTACCTGCGCGAGGGCGCCGGGCGCTTCACCGACACCGGCCTGCGGCTCGATGGCGTGAGCCAGATCGCGCAGGCGCCCGATGGCGCGCTGTGGCTGGCCGAGCGCCGGGGCGGCCGGATGCACCGCGTGGTGCTGCACGAGAATGGGCTGTCGTCCGGCACGGCGCCGCTCGATGCGCCCGCAACCAGCCTCGTGTTCGACGGCGCCGGCGGCCTGTGGCTCGGCACGGCCGGCCGCGGCCTGCTGCACGTGGCGCGCCCGGACGGCCTGGCGGCGCTGGCCGGCGCCAGCCGCTTCACGGCCAGGCACGGCCTGAGCTCGGACTTCGTGTGGCGGCTGCACCTGGATCGCGCCGGCAATCTGTGGGTCGGCACCAATGCCGGCCTGGACCGCTTTCGGCCGCGCATCCTGGCGCCGTCGGCGTTCCCGCCCGGCGCGCTGAACGTGGCGCTGGCCGCCGGCGGCGACGGCAGCCTGTGGGGCGGTCCGGGCAGCGGCTCGGCGCTGCGGCTGCAGGGCGGCAGCGTGCGGGCGCTGGCAATGCCGGCGCCGGTCAACAGCGCCATCAGCGACGCCGAAGGCGGCATCTGGATGGCCGGTCCGGCCGGCATCTGGCGCGCGCGCGGCGCCCGGCTGGAATTCGTGGCCGACCTGCCCCCGGCGCCGCCGGCCAGGCGCCGGTGCGCGCGATGGCGCGCGATGCGCAGGGCGTGCTGTGGGTCTCGATCAACAAGGTGGGCCTGTTCCGGCGCGAGGCGCAAGGATGGGTGCGCGCGCCCGTGGCGCCAGGGCGCGGCAGCCAGCGCATGCCGGTCAGCGCGCTGGCCGCGCCCGACGGCTGGTTGTGGTTCGGCTACCGCGACGGCCTGCTCGAAGCGCGCCGCGGCGGGCAGACGCTGCGCTGGAGCGCGTCCGACGACCTTGGCCATGTCACCGCGCTGGCGCACCACGCGGGCCGCACCTGGGTCGGCGGCCAGCATGGCCTGGCGTATGTCGAAGCGGGCCGCCTGCGCCGCCTGCCGCTGCCGGACGACGGCGCGTTCGACAACATCTATGCCATCGTCCCGGTCGCGGCGGCCACCGGGGCTGCCGATGTCGACCTGTGGCTGCATGCCAGGGCGGGCATTTTCCAGATCGGCGCCGCCGAGCTGCGGCGCGCGATGGCCAGGCCCGGCCACCGGATCCGTTATCGTTCCTTCGACGCGCTGGGCGGCCTGGCGAACGATCCGCACCAGGTGCTGCCGTTGCCGACCGCCGTGCGCGGCGCCGATGGCCGGCTGTGGTTTTCCACGAGCGGCGGGGTGGTGTCGCTCGACCCCGCGCGCCTGCCGCCCGCCGAGCCCGGGCCGATGGTCGGGATCGAGGCGGTCAGCGTGGACGGCGCCCGGGTGGACCCCGCTGCCTCGCTCGGTCTGGCGCCACAGGCGCAGCGCATCGCCATCGACTACACGGCGCCGAGCCTGGCCGCGCCGGAGCGCCTGGGGTTTCGCTACCGGCTGGATGGCTTCGACACCGACTGGGTGGACGCCGGCCGTGCGCGCCAGGCCATCTATACCGGCCTGGCGCCGGGCGCCTATCGCTTTCGCGTCATCGCCCTGAACAAGGATGGCGTGCCAAGCCCGCGCGAGGCGGTGTTGCCGTTCAGGGTGGCGCAGGCGTTCTACCGTCATCCGCTGTTCCTGGCCGGCGCCGCCGTGCTGGCGCTGGCCGCCCTGCGGCTGGCCTACCGGGCCACGGCGCGCCGCGCCGCCGAGCGCGTGCGCGACCGCCTGCAGGAACGCCACCGCGAACGCGAGCGCATCGCGCGCGAGCTGCACGACACCCTGCTGCAGGGCGTGCACGGACTGGTGCTGCGCTTCCAGGCGGCGGCCGACACGCTGCCCACGGACGCGCCCGCCCGCGCGCGCCTGGAACAAGCCCTGGTGCGCGCCGACCAGGTGCTGGTCGAGGGGCGCGAGCGCGTGCGCGCGCTGCGTGGCGGTCCGCTCGACACGCGCGAGCTGCACGAGGCGCTGGCGGCGGCCGGCGAGGAACTGGCCGCGCAATGGGCCTGCGGCTTCGCATTCGCGGTGCGTGGGACGGTGCGACGCCTGCAGCCGGCCGTCCTGGACGAGGTTTGCCGGATCGGTCTCGAGGCGCTGCGCAACGCCTTCGCCCATGCCCGGGCCGCGCAGGTCAGGATCGAGGTCGTGTACCGGCGCTCCGCCTTCGTGCTGACGGTCACGGACGACGGCCGCGGCATCGATCCGGCCTGGCTGCGCGAGCAGGGCCGCCCCGACCACTGGGGCTTGCGCGGCATGCGCGAACGCGCCGAGCGCATCGGCGCCAGGCTCGACATCCACAGCGGCGGCGGTCGGGAGGGATGGCGCGGCACGCGGGTGGCGCTGACGCTGCCGGCGCGCATGGCTTACCGGGGTCGCCCGTTCTGAGCAGGAGACGCAGCCGGAAGCTGGTGTGGCTTGCCCGAATTATTGAGAATGGGATATCATTATCGAATCGATGCCCTGGCATCCTTTCCCGTCGTACTCCTCTACTTCAATAATGAAAACAAAGCTCCTCCCCCTGGCGCTGGGCCTGTCCTCGCTCGCGTCCGCCGTCCACGCCGCCGACCCCACGATCGTGATGGGCGAAGTGCGCGTCAGCGCCCAGCGCGACGCCGGCGCGCTGCGTCCGAGCACCGTGCTGACCTCGGTCGACGTGCTCGGCGCCGACAAGATCGAGGACAAGCACGTCGCCAGCAGCTGGGAACTGGTCGGGCAGCTGCCGGGCACCCAGATGACCGAAACCCGCATGGGCGCCGAGTCGGGCAAGGCGACCTTCCGCGCCTTCAATGGCGAAGGGTATATCAACGCCATCAAGGTGCTGATCGACGGCATTCCGAGCAATGTCAACAGCGGCAACCAGCGCTTCATCGATATGATCTTCCCGCTCGAAGTCGACTATGTCGAAGTGGTGCGCGGCACCAACGACCCGCGCTACGGTCTGCACAACATCGGCGGCAACATCAACCTCGGGACGCGCCAGGGCGGCAACTACTTCGACGGCCGTTTCACCGTCGGCAGCTTCGACACGCGCGAAGCCCAACTGGTCTATGGGCGCGAGGCCGACGGCTTTTCCCAGAACTATGTCTTGGCAAGACAGGATGCCAACAGCTACCGCCGCAGCCACGGCGATTCGGAGCGCTACACGGCGGCCGGCAAGTGGTTCCTCACGTCGAAGGACAAGTCGCTCACCGGCGGCATCGTGCTGCGCACCTACAAGCATGACGCCGACGAGCCAGGCTTTTTGACCGCCACCGAACTGGCCGCCGACCGGCGCCAGTCGCCGGCCAAGAACGTCAACGACATCACCTACCGCGAGATGAACCACGCCAGTGCCCACCTGGACTGGCAAATCTCGAAAGACGCCTTCCTCAGCAACAAGCTGTACTACAACGATTACCACGACGACCGCCGCGTCACCTTCACCAGCAACCCGGAAGGCAACGGGCCGCGCCAGCGCCGCGAGTGGGATGAGCACCAGTTCGGCTTCATGAGCACGCTGACCTGGCGCGCCAGCGAGCGTGTCACGGTCGACGGCGGCGTGAACACAGAGCGCCAGAACAATTTCTACAAGCGTTCACGCTACGCGTATGCGATGCCGACCGATTTCAGCAATCCGGCGCGGGTGCAAAACGACGACCGCTATTACCTGAACAACGTTGGCGCCTACGCCCAGGCGGTGATCAAGGCCACCGACACGCTGCGCATCGTGCCGGGTTACCGGGTCGACCGTTTCACCGGCAGCAATCCGCTGCCCGGCGGCGGATCGGCCGGCCTGCAGGACTACGGCTGGATCAAGCAGCCGAAACTGAGCATGGTGTACTCCCCGGCCGAGGACGTCAGCGTGTACGCCAACTGGGGCCGCACCTTCCAGATTCTGACCGGATCGGTCATGCCGGCCTACCTGCTGCCGGGGCAGGGGCCGTTCGACGCCTCGAGCAATACCGGCAAGGAAATCGGCATCAAGCTCAAGCCGAGCGCGCGTTCCGACCTGCGCCTGGCGATCTGGCGCCAGGACGCCTCCGGCGAGGCGGCGAACATGCCGGCCACCGGCACCTCGGTGGCGCTCGGCGAGACGCGGCGCGAGGGCATCGACCTGCAATTGTCTGGCCGCCTGTCGGACCGGCTCCAGGTCTGGGCGTCGCATTCGCTCCAGAAGGCCGAGGCGGTGAGCGCCATGACCGACGCCGGCGTTTCGCTGGCCGGCAAGGAACTGTTTTCGACGCCGCGCTACATCAGCAACGTCGGCCTCGACTACCATCCGTCCGAGCGCTGGCACCTCGGCCTGCAGGGCCGGGCGCAGGGAGATTACTACATCGACCGTGCGAACCAGCTCGGCAAGTACGGCGGCTTCGTGTTGTTCGATGCCAATGTGTCGTATGCAATCACGCCACGCGTGAGCATCGACCTGCAGGTCAAGAACCTGGCCGACCGTCGTTACGAATATGCGTGGTACGACGAGTACTGGTGGCCGGCCGGTCAGGCCCAACCGATGTATTCGTCGGGCAACGGTCGCGCGGCGTATGTATCGCTGAACGTGAAACTGTAAGTCCGCGGCGGGCGGTTGGATCGACAGTCGCATGCAAAAGGGCGCGCCGGAGGGCGCGCCCTTTTTCAGCAGCCGGTCGACTTAGCCGGCCTGGCTGCCCAACGCCTCATCGTAACGACGCTCGACTTCGGCCCAGTTGATGATGTTGAAGAAGGCCGCGATATAGTCAGGACGCTTGTTCTGGTACTGCAGGTAATAGG
The DNA here is from genome assembly GCF_000315425.1 of Massilia timonae CCUG 45783. Taxonomy (GTDB): domain Bacteria; phylum Pseudomonadota; class Gammaproteobacteria; order Burkholderiales; family Burkholderiaceae_D; genus Telluria; species Telluria timonae. Next base: position 295,806 of record NZ_JH992925.1, read on the forward strand.
CGTGCTCCCACACGTCCAGGCCCAGGATCGGCGTGCCGCCCGACATGCCGGCGAACTCGCCCATCAGCGGATTGTCCTGGTTGGCGCTGCTTTCGACCAGCAGCTTGCCGTCCTTGCCCAGGGTCAGCCAGGCCCAGCCGCTACCGAAGCGGGTCTGGGCGGCCTTGGTGAAGGCGTCCTTGAACCGGTCGAATCCGCCGAGGTCGTCCTCGATGGCCTTGGCCAGCTTGCCCGAAGGCTGGCCGCCATCCGGGCTCAGCACGGTCCAGAACAGCGCGTGGTTGGCGTGGCCGCCGCCGTTGTTGCGCACCACGGTGTGGATGTTCTGCGGCAGCGCGCCGATATTGCTGATCAGTTCTTCGACCGGCACCTCGGCCACGCTGGCCTCGGCCAGGGCGTTGTTGACGTTGGTGATATAGGTCTGGTGGTGCTTGGTGTGGTGGATTTCCATCGTGCGCGCATCGAAATGCGGCTCGAGGGCATCGTAGGCGTACGGCAGTGGCGGCAGTGCATAAGGCATGATCATTCTCCGTTCAGATGGTTGGGAACACTGTTCCGGCATGAAACGTTGCACCGGGACCGGTCGGTCCCGCGGTTTGCATGGTCAGGTCGTATTACACAACCTCAAGCGTGCTTGAGGTCAAGTGAAATGCGCGACCCTCTCGATCGCGCCGTTCCAGCGACGTGCCATGCGGGCAAAACCGGCAAGCAGGACGGGGCGTGCGGCCGCGCACCCCAGGGATGACTCACCGGGCGCCTGATCCTGTCCAGAATACCAGCATCCCGAGGATGCTGGCGCGCCAGGTGAGCGTGAAGGCGATCGTGAGCGTGGCGCCGGCCAGCGCCATGAACCATACCAGCACCGCGATCGACGGCGAATCCACCGTCAGGCAGAGCACCAGCGACAGCAGCAGGGCGGCGGCGCCGCCCAGGCGCAGGGTCTTGGCCAGGGCCGGGGAAAGAGGCGCCGCGCCCCTTGCCTGGGTCCAGTGCACGTCCATCGACAGGGCGAGCCACCCCATGCCGGCGACGCAGGCCAGCAGGGCCAGCAGCAGGAGCAGCGCGTCAGGCATGGCCGGCCTCCAGGGTCACGTTCTTGAGCGCCAGCGGGCGCGCTGCGCGCTGGCGCAGCTTGCGCGCGGCCAGCAGCGCCAGCGCGGCGCTGGTGAGCATGAACAGGTCGGCGCCGGCCACCGGCCAGTAGCCGGAGGCGACCGTGCGCAGCAGGTGGTCGCCGGTGGTGATCCAGTTGAGCACCGGCGCCGTCACCGCCAGCACGGCGATGGCCAGGCACTGCTCGCGCCAGGCCGGGGCCAGGCGGCCCTCGGCGACCGCGGCGGTGCGCCAGAAGGCGTGCGCGCCAGCCGCCACCCAGCTGCCCCAGAACAGGTATTTCTCCATGGCGCCGCGCAGCGGCCAGCCGGCCGGCATGACGTCGGGCAGCAGGCGGTTGGCGATCAGCATCGTCAGGGTGGCCACCAGCATGCCGGTGACGACCGTGACGGCCAGCGCGTCGACCACGCGCGCGCCGCTCACGCCCTGCCTGGCGTGCTGGCGCTTGCGCTTCTCGACGAAGAAGAACAGGCCGGTGGCGATGCAGGCCGCGCCCGACAGGCCGCCCAGCACGTACAGCCAGCGCAGCAGCCAGTGCTTGAAGTGCTGCAGGTGCAGGCCGGTCAGGAATTCATTGATGCGCGCCACCACGGTCGGCGGCGGATCCTCGCGCAGCAGCTCGCCGGTGGAGGCCTTGAAGTGGATGCCTTCGCCGGTCAGCTGGACGCGGTCGGTGCCGGCGCGGTACACGCTGACATAGCCGTTGGCGTCGCCCACGTGCTGGATGTTCAGGTAGCCGACGTCGCCGGCCATGCCCTTGGCGGCCCAGCGGCGCTGCGCTTCGGCCACCATGGCGTCGACCGAGGCGAGCGGGGCCGCCACGCCGGCGCGGTCGTGCGGCAGGCCGGTTTCCTTCGATTCCATCATTTCATGGCGGTCGTGCAGCGGGGTCAGTTGGGTATGCGTGACCGGGAAATAGATATAGGCGAAGATCACCAGGCCGGTGAAGGCGAAGAAGAAGTGGAAGGGCAGGGCCACGACGCCGGTCAGGTTGTGCAGGTCGAGCATGCTGCGCTGGGTGCTCTTGTTCGGGCGGAAGGTGAACAGTTCGCGGAAGATCTTGCGGTGCATGATGACGCCGGTGACCAGGGCCATCAGCATCATCAGGGCAGAGAAGCCCACGATCCAGTAGCCGACGTTCTTCCAGTCGAGGGTCAGGCTGTAGTGCAGCGGATAGAAGAATTCGCTGCCGATCTTGAGGCGGTCCACCGGCAGGGCCTCGCCCGTGCGCGGATCGACCGTGCGGTTGGCCCAGATCGCCGTTTCATGGTCTTTCGCATTCGGCACTTCGTAGCCGGCGAACAGCAGCAGCACCGGATCGCGGTGGGTGGTGTATGCGCCCCAGCTGCGCGGCGTGTCGAAGTGGGCCGGCAGCGGGCCGTCGGCCAGCGGCGCCGTCATGGCGCGGGCCGCGGCGTCGGGCTGCATCTCCTTGAAGATCGGCGCCAGCATCTTGTCGAACGACGGCATCGGCTGCGGTTCGTAGCGGGTGTCGGGGATGGCCCAGCGGTCGATCTCGCGGTCGAACACGGACAGCGAGCCGAAGAAGAACACGACCATCAGCACCAGGCCCAGCGCCAGGCCGAACCAGGTGTGCAGCCAGGCCATCGTATGGCGGAAGTTGGGAAACATGTCAGACCCCCGACGCAATGATCAGGCTCTGCAGCCACCAGGCCACCGCGCTCATCAGCGCGCCGCCGCCCACCAGCACCAGCGCTACCTTGCGCAGCCCCTGGGTGGCGAAGGCCACCAGGAAGGCGGTCAGGAAGACCAGGAAACCGATAATGTAAGACAGGTGCTCGGCATCGTGGAATTCCATGCCGGCGCTGTACAGCAGGGCGATGCCCAGGGCGACGACGCCCCAGGTGAAGGCGTAGCCGCCGAGGATGGCCACCGCGGTGCGCGAGGCGATGTGGCGGGGCGTCAGAGTGAGTGAGGTCATGGTCGCGCTGGTTGGGCGTGGCAAGAATGATGGAAGCTGTAAATGAGACAGCAAATGATAATCATTCTCATGATAGATGCATCACGTCGCCTTGACAAGCAGTCACATGGAAATTGAACGTGGCCGTGGCCGACAAGCATCGGAGGCCGTGCCGGCCCGTCTGGCCGGCCAGGAGAAGGGGCGAGGGCTCAGCGCTGTGTCCGGAGGTCGCGCTGGGCCGCGAGCGGGCGGATTTCGGTGGTCTGCTGCATGGTATTGCGCCATCCCTCCGGCCCCAGCACCCACATGCGGACATACCGTCCGCGCAGGTCGCGGGGACCGTCGGCGCCCTGCGCCGCCGCCCGGAACCGGCCCGTGACCAGCGCCGCCTGGCCATTGTCGAGCATCCGGATCTCGGTATCGTCGACTTCGTAGGAGCGGAACTCGTATTCGTCGCGCGTCAGCAGTTGCAGGAACTCGGTCCTGGTGCGGGCGCGGCCGCGCGTCTCGACGTGGTAATAGTCGCGGCTGATCAAGTGGCGCAGGGTGGCCACGTCGCGGCTGGACACGGCCTGGGCGCGCCGCTGCTCGGCCGCGCGCACGGCCGCGCGCATGGCCTCGCGCATGGCCTCGACATCACGCGCGGCGCCGGTCATACCCGGCATGGATACGGCGGATGCGGGTTTGGGCGCGCCGGACAGGGTGACGTCTTCCGCCATGCCGGCGGCGGCTGGCTGGAACACGGCGAGGCAGAGCAGGGCGCACGGCAGGAAGGGCAGGATTCGCATGGTAGACAAATGAATGTTCGCACGGCGCAAGTATATAAATTCTTGCGCGTAAACTTGTAACAAATTTTTGCCATCCCGCCGGGCGGGACGCTCCAGCCATCATGTGCGGGGGATCGGGTGTCTGCTCTGCTACAGTAAGGTACGGCCATTCGGCGAGCGACCTGGAGATGATTCTTTCTTGAGCCATGATTGCAGCCGCCCCGCCTCCCGATGAACACGAGCGTCTCGCGCTGCTGCGCGAGCTCGACCTGCTGGACACGCCGGCCGAGCTCGTCTTCGACCGGGTGGTCCGTCTGGCCAGCCGCCTGCTGGAGGTGCCGATGGCGGCGTTCTCGCTGATCGACGCCGAGCGCCAGTGGTTCAAGTCGCGGGTGGGCATCGAGGCCGGCGAAACGCCGCGCGCGGATGCCTTCTGCGCCCACACGCTCCTGCAGGACGAGCCGCTGGTGGTGCCGGTTGCGCGCCACGACCCGCGCTTCGCCGACAATCCGCTGGTCGCCGGGGCGCCCGCCATCCGCTTCTACGCCGGCGTGCCGGTGCGTTCGAGCGCCGGGCCGGCGCTGGGCGCCCTGTGCGCGATCGATGTCGTGCCGCGCCAGCTCGACGCCGAGCAGAAGGCGGTGCTGGTCGACCTGGCCGCCATCATCATGCGCGAGGTGCAGTACCGCGAGCGGCTGGCGGCGGCGCGCTCGCGGCTGCAGCACAGCGACGCGGTGCTGGACGCGAGCGAGGCCCGCTTTCGCGCCGTGTTCGAGATCGCCAGCGTCGGCATCGCGCTGACGACGCCGGACGGGCGCTGGATCAGCATCAACCGGGCGCTGAGCGAGCTGCTCGGCTATACGGCCGACGAGCTGCAGGGACGCGGTTTCGCCGACGTCACCCACGAGGACGACCGCGCCGAAGACGCGGCCCTGATGGGGCGTCTGGCACGGGGCGAGATCGACGCGCTGCGGCGCCAGAAGCGCTACCTGCGCAGGGACGGTTCGCCGGTGTGGGTCGAGGTCGACGTCAAGCGCAAGCGCGACCCCGCCGGGCGTCCCGAATACGATGTGTCGGTGATCAAGGACATCCACGCGCAAAAGCTGGCGGAAGAAGAACTGGCGCGCCTGCACGCCGATCTCGAGCGGCGGGTCGAGGCGCGCACGCGCGAGCTCGGCGAGCGCGAGGAAGAACTGCGCAGCGTGATCGACAACGCCAACGACGCCTACATCAGCCTGGACCGCAAAGGCCGGGTCACCGCCTGGAACCGCCAGGCCGAGCAGACCTTCGGCTGGAGCGCGAAGGAAGCGCTGGGCCGGCCGCTCGAGGCGCTGATCATCCCGGCCGAGCTGTCCGGCGCCCACCGCGACGGCATGCAGCTCTACCTGCGCACCGGCACCTCGCGCATCCTCGACCGCCGGGTCGAGCTGCCGGCGCTGCGGCGCGACGGCAGCCGGCTCACGGTCGAGGTGCGCATCCGCCGCCACGAGGTGCGCGGCGAACCCGTCTTCAGCGCCTTCCTGCACGACGTCACCCTGCGCCGGCAGCGCGACGCCCAGCGCGAATACGAGACCCGGCACGACCTGCTGACCGGCCTGCAGAACCGGCGCGCGCTGATGGAGGCGCTGCCGCTGGCGCAGGCGCGCGCCGACCGCGGCCAGGGCCGGCTCGGCCTGCTGTTCATCGACCTGGACGGCTTCAAGGCGGTCAACGACCAGCTCGGCCACGACGGCGGCGACGCCTTGCTGCGGGCCATCGCCGAGCGCCTGCGCCAGGCGGTGCGGCGCACCGACAGCGTATTCCGACTGGCGGGCGACGAGTTCACGGTGCTGCTCGCCGACCTGGCCGGTGGCCTGGTCGATGCGCACCGGGTCGGCCGCAAGCTGGTCGAGGCGGTCTCCCTCCCCGTGCAGCTGTGCGGCGCGACGGTCCGGGTCGGGGCCAGCATCGGGAACGCGGTGCAGGCGCCGGGGCAGGCGCCCACGCCGGAAGAATTGATCAAGGAAGCCGACCACTGGATGTACGAGGCCAAGAAATCGGGACGCGGCTGCGTCCTGCCGCTTCCGCCCGCGCCGCAACAGGGTTAGGATAGCCGACATGCCATGCGCGCCGACCGGCGCCGGGTCTTTGCCGGGCGCAGGCTGTCAACCAGATTCATTCAGGAGAGCAAAATGCATACCGTTGGCTCACAGAAGCCCCTCGCGCACAAGGCCACGCTGCGCATCGACCTGCTGCGGGTCGGCCTGGCGACCGCGTTGATCCTGCTGGCGCCGCTGGTCGCCATGCAATTCACGCGCGAAGTCGCCTGGACCGGCCGTGATTTCGGCGCCGCCGCGCTGTTGCTTGCGGGCGCGGGGCTGGCCTGCCTGCGCACGGCGCGCCGGGTGGCGCACTGGCAGCCTTGGCGGCGGCTCGCCGTCGTCGGTGCGGTGGCGCTGGGATTTGCCGCGCTGTGGGTCGAACTCGCGGTCGGCGTCTTGTTCAACGTCGGCAGTTGAAGCCGGCCGCGCCAGGAGCGACTCCCACCTGCCGGAACAGGCTCTCAGCGCAGGCGCAGGTCTTCCAGGCGCAAGGGCTGGGCGATGAAGACGGTGTTGCAGGCCGTGGTCGGGTAGGCGTAATCGAAGGCCACCTGGCCGGCGCTGTCGACGGCGATCAAGCGCGCCAGCGTGTTCGTCTCCAGCGCTGCGTAGGCCATCAGGTAGCGACCGGCAGCGCCTTCGTAGGCGGATGAGCAGACGTTCGACAGTAGTTTGCGGTCCCCATCCCAGGTCCAGACTTCGCGCGCGGTGCGCGCCGTTTCGTCGATCGCGTAGCGCGACGGCGTACTGTAGCTGCGGTTTTCGCCCGCTGGCGCGCCCGGGGGCGGGTTGAGGCTGGCCAGCCCGTTGTTGAACATGATGAGCTCGCGGTTCGGCGCGACCGACAGCGAATGCTGGCCGATCGGCGCCTTGCCCTCGGTGACGCGCAGCGCCAGCGCGCGCAGCGACGGATAGTTGACGTACCAGTGCTTGCTGGTGTCGCCCAGCAGCCAGCGGATGGCGCCCGTCTCGTAGTCGAGCTTGACGACGAAGTTCTCGCGGCTGGAGATCAGTAGCGAATTGTCGTGGGCGTCGTAGATGGCCGAGTTCATGTGGAACCAGTCGATGCCGTCGCGCACGAAGTTGTCGGGATTGTCGCCGCCGGCGCGCATCGCCGCGCGGAAGATCTGGCCCAGGTCCCATTCCTTGAGCACCCGCCCCGAGATGTCGATCTCGGCCAGGATCGACTCCACCAGCTGCACGCCGCCGACCAGGGCGTCGAGCTCGGCCAGGAAGCCGGTCTTGCCGCGCGCCAGTTCGTGGTGGAAGTTGGTGAAGCGCGTGTCGTCGAGGCGGCTGCTGCGCACGCTGCCATCGACGTCGACCTTGTGCAGCAGCGGGGCGTCCTGGTCGCCGACATAGAAGGCGTCGTCGCCGAACAGCGAGGAGAACGAGCTGCCAGGTGCGGCGCCGGCCCAGCGCATCTGGCCGTCGCTGTCGAGGATGACCGGCATCGTGACGCCGTTCTTGATCAGCATGTACTCGACACCGGGCGAAGCCGCCCCGCGCGCGGTGCGCACTTCGGGCGTGGCGTAGACGGTGGCCGGGCCGGTGTAGGGGCCGGTGGCCAGCGCCACTTGCGCCACGTGGGTGGATCCATCGCGAAAGCGCGTCGTGAGCGTGAGCTCGTTGAGGTGGCTGGCATACAGGCCGAAGACGGGGAAGGCGATGCGCCTGGCAGATGCGTCCCAGGCCGCGCGCCGCCCGAGCCAGGCGTGGTCGTAGGTGACCGCGACCGGCAGCGAATGCGAGCCCGGGCGGCCGGCGATCGTGTAGCGCACGCTGTCGAGGTGGGCGAAGTTGTCCAGCGTATAGCTCAGCTGCGCGACGAAAGGCGTGGCCCCGGCGGCCTGGTCGATGGCGCCGATGCCGGCGCGTTCGGCCTGGGACCGGTCGTCGTCGCTGCCGCAGGCGGCCAACAAGACCGTCATCAGTATCCAGAGCAATAGCGTGGTTGGCGACTTCATCAGCGCGTTCATCGATCCTCCGCGGGTCGGTGCCGAATCCTCGAAACGAGGCCCAGCTCCTTTGTATTCCGTTTGGCGGGCCCGTGCCTGCGACCGGCGCAAGCCCTTCGCGCGAACTAAATAACAAACGCTTGACCTTCCCATGGTGGGAAGGACTATGCTGTTGGTATGGATTCAAAGAACAAGCAAATGAACAACACTGTCCTGAACATCGAAGGCATGACCTGCGCCTCTTGCGTGGCGCGGGTCGAGAAGGCGCTGCGCGCGGTGCCGGGCGTGAGCGGCGCCAGCGTCAACCTGGCCACCGAGAAGGCCAGCGTGCAGGGCCAGGCCGCGCCCGAGATCCTGATGGCGGCCGTGCACGCGGCCGGGTACGAGGCTGAGCTCGAACTGCCGGACGCCGCCGGCGCGGCCCCGGCGCGGCGCAAGGAAACCGGCGCGACGCTGCCGGCCTGGTGGCCGGTGGCCGCCGCCATGCTGCTGAGCCTGCCGCTGGTGCTGCCGATGCTGGCCGCGGCGTTCGGTCATCGCCTGGCGCTGCCCGGCTGGCTGCAGCTGGCGCTGGCCACGCCGGTCCAGTTCTGGCTCGGCGCACGCTTCTACCGCGCCGGCTGGAAGGCGCTGCGCGCCGGCAGCGGCAATATGGACCTGCTGGTGGCGCTCGGCACCAGCGCCGCCTATGGCCTGTCGGTCTACCTCCTGCTGGGCGCGGGCGCGCACGGCGCCCATCCCGAACCGCACCTGTATTTCGAAACGTCGGCGGTCGTGATCACCCTGGTCTTGCTGGGCAAGTGGCTGGAAGGCCGCGCCAAGCGCCAGACCCTGGCCGCGCTCGATGCCTTGGGCCGCCTGCGGCCCGCCGAGGCGCTGGTGCGGCGCGACGGCCACGACGTGCTGGTGGCGCTGGCCGCGCTGCGCGTGGGCGAGCTGATGGTGGTCAAGCCCGGCGCGCGGGTGCCGGCCGACGGCGTCGTGGTCGACGGCCGCAGCCACCTGGACGAGTCGCTGCTGACCGGCGAGAGCCTGCCGGTGGCGAAGGAGCCGGGCGACCGGGTGGCCGGCGGCGCCGTCAATGCCGACGGCCTGCTGCTGGTCGAGGCGACGGCGGTCGGCGCGGCGACGATGCTGTCGCAGATCATCCGCATGGTCGAGGATGCGCAGGCGGTCAAGGCGCCGATCCAGCGCCTGGTGGACCGGGTCAGCGCGGTGTTCGTGCCGGTCGTGCTGGCGATCGCGCTGGCGACCCTGCTGGGCTGGGGCCTGGCGGGCGGCGACTGGCAGGCGGCGCTGCTCAATGCGGTGGCGGTGCTGGTGATCGCCTGCCCGTGCGCGCTGGGCCTGGCCACGCCCACCGCGGTCATGGTCGGCACCGGCGCGGCCGCCCGCCACGGCATCCTGATCAAGGACGCCGAGGCGCTCGAGACCGCGCATGCGCTGGACGTCGTGGTGTTCGACAAGACCGGCACCCTGACCGAGGGCCGGCCGCAGCTGGTGGCCCACGAAGGCCGCGAGCCGGCGCGGCTGCTGGCGCTGGCCGCCGCCGTGCAGCAGGGCAGTTCGCATCCGCTGGCCGGCGCCGTGCTCGAGGAGGCGGCGCGCCAGGGCCTGGCGCTGCCAGCGGCGCGCGCCGCGCGTGCCTTGCCGGGTCGTGGGGTCGAGGCCGAGGTCGACGGCGCCACCATCGTGCTCGGCAACCGGCGCCTGATGATCGATCTCGGCGTGCCGGCGACCGGCGCCGAGGGCCATGAAGCGGCCGGACGCACCGTGTCGTGGCTGGCCGAGCGCCGCGACGGCCGGGTGCGGGTGCTGGGCCTGCTCGCCTTCGGCGACCGCATCAAGCCGGGCGCATCAAGCGCCGTCGCGCGCCTGAAGGCAGCCGGCATCGAGCCGGTCCTGCTCAGCGGCGACAGCCCCGGCGCCGCGCGCACGGTGGCGCAGGCGCTCGGCATCGCGCGCGTGCATGCCGAGGTGCTGCCCGCGGACAAGGCGCAGGTGGTCGCCAGCCTGCGCCAGGGCGGGCGCAAGGTCGCGATGGTCGGTGACGGCATCAACGACGCGCCGGCCCTGGCGGCGGCCGACGTCGGCATGGCGATGGCGACCGGCACCGATGTCGCCATGCACAGCGCCGGCGTGACCCTGATGCGCGGCGATCCGCGGCTGGTGGCCGACGCCATCGCGGTGTCGCGCCGCACCTACCGCAAGATCCGCCAGAACCTGGGCTGGGCTTTCATCTATAACGTGATCGGCCTGCCGCTGGCGGCCTTCGGGCTGCTCGATCCGGTGCTGGCCGGCGCCGCGATGGCGCTCAGCTCGGTCAGCGTGGTCGCCAACGCGCTGCTGCTGCGGCGCTGGGCGCCGGCGCCGGCCGCCGCGACGCCCGAGGCTGCCACCGTATCCGCATCCGAACCCTTTTCAACCACCGGGACATCGATGTCCCATCCGACAGGAGAACACAGCATGTATGAACTGACCGTGGAAGGCATGAGCTGCAATCACTGCGTGGGCCGCGTCACCAAATCGGTGCAGGCGGTCGACGCCGACGCCAAGGTCGCGATCGACCTCGACAAGGCCAGCGTGCGGATCGGCAGCCACGCCGACCTCGACCGCATCGTGGCCGCCATCGACGGCGCCGGCTATCCGGTCACCGCGCGCGCCCCGGCCTAGGGCTTTTTCGCCACGCAGTATCAAATGTGGACGATTAGATATTGAATCTGCCCCCTATGCAGTGGGAATTGCGTTATATTTTATTGAAACGACAATAACACCAGGCGCCGCCCGGACAGCCGCAAACCCCTGCTGCCCCGCCGGATCCTGCACGGGGACATCTATGCGACACGGCGTTCTGGCGGAACCGACGGATCTGGCAAGGCATCCTCCGAGCGGCGCCCAGTTGCGCCACGTGGTATGGGTGCTGGCTTGCCTGGCGCTGGCCTTCGCGCTGCTGGCGCCGGCCGCCGGGGTGCCGCTGGCGCGGGCGCCGGAATTCATTCCCCTCTACGGCGCGGTGCTGATCGGCGCCAATCTGCTCACCGGCATCCTGCTGCTGGGTCACGTGCACACGGGACGCTCGCGCGCGCTCGGCATCCTGGTGCTGGGGTATCTGCTCACGGCGCTGATCGCCAGCGCCCACCTGCTGACCTTTCCGGGCCTGTTCGCCGACCAGGGCGTGCTCGGCGGGAACAACCAGACCACGCCCTGGCTGCACATCGCCTGGCATGCGCTGTTCCCGCTGTTCGTGCTCGGCTATACCCGCAGCACCCACGCGGCGCCGTTGCCGCCGCACTTCATGCGCTTCGGCGCCTTGCTGATCGTGCTGGTCGCGGCGCTGCTGGTGCTGTTGTCGACCTCGGGCGCGGCCTGGCTGCCGCCGGTGATGGCGGGAACCCGCACGCTGCCGCTGTACCACTGGATCGCGGGGGCGGTGCTGGCGCTGTCGGTCGGGGTCTTGTGGGCCATCGTGCGCAAGCACCCGCGCACCGTGCTCGATGCCTGGCTGGCGGTGGCGCTGGCGGCCTGGGTGTTCGAGGTGGCGCTGTCGTGCGTGCTCAATGGCGGCATGTTCGACCTGGGCTTCTATGCCGGCCGCCTGTACGGCCTGGCCGCCGCGCTGTTCGTGCTGGGCGCGCTGGCGATCGACAATATCGCGCTGCACGCGCGCCTGCACGCGACTTTCCAGGAAATGATGGAAACCCGCGCCCATGCCCAATGGCAGAGCCTGCTGGGGACGGTGCTGCGGCAGTTGCCGGACGGGGTGCTGATCGTCGACGCGGCGGGGCGCTGCGTGATGGCCAACGACCAGGCCGGCCGGATGGCGGCCTGCTTCCAGCCCGGGGACGCCGATGGCGCGCAGGATGTGGCGCAATCCGTGGCGCCATCCGTGGCGCAAGCCGGCATGACAGCCATGCTGGAGCTGATCCGCGATCCGGTGGCGCGTGCGATCGGCGGCGAGACCTTTCGCGAGGCCTTGCTGGAAAGCGAGCGCAACGGCGTACGGCGCGCCTACACGGTGAGCGGCGCGCCGCTGCGCGACGGCGCGGTCGAACTGGCGGCGGCGGTGATCGTGGTGGACGACATCACCGAGCGCACCGAGGCCAGCGCGGCCCTGGCGCGTGCGCTGGACCAGACGCGCTACCTGATTCAACATACGCCGCTGGCCGTGATCGAATGGAACCGCGAGCTGGTCGTCACCCTGTGGAACGGGCGCGCCGAAGAGCTGTTCGGCTGGCGCCAGCACGAAGTGATCGGCGAGCGCATCGATGCGCTGCCGCTGATCCACGAGGGCGACGCCGACCAGGTCGGGGCAATGATCCGGCGCCTGCTCGATTCGCCCACCCGCCACGCCAAATCGAGCAACCGCAACCGCACCCGCGACGGCCGCGTGCTGTGCTGCGAATGGTACAACTCGGTGCTGGTCGACGAGGCCGGCGACATCCTGACCGTGTTCTCGCTGGTGCTGGACGTGACCGAGCGCGAACAGGCGATGGATGGCCTGCGCGAAGCCGACCAGCGCAAGGACGTGTACATCGCCACGCTGGCGCACGAGCTGCGCAATCCGCTGGCGCCGATCGCCAACGCGGCCTCGCTCCTGCGCGTCAAGTCATTGCCGCCCGAGCGCATCGAGTGGATCGCCTCCATGGTCGGGCGCCAGGCGGCCCAGATGGCGCGCCTGCTGGACGACCTGCTGGACGTCTCGCGCATCGGGCGCGGCAAGATCGAGCTGCGGCGCGCGCGGGTCGAACTGGGACGCCTGATCCGCGACGCCCTGCAGGCCAGCATGCCGCTGATCGAGAGCGGGCGTCACCAGGTGGCGCTCAGGCTGGTCGACGAACCCCTGTGGGTCGAGGCCGACGCGCTGCGCCTGACCCAGGTGTTCGCGAACCTGATCAACAATGCGGCCAAGTACACGCCGCCCGGCGGGGCGCTCGAGATCGGGCTGCGCTCGGAGAACGGCGAGGCGGTGGCGTGGGTGGCCGACAATGGGGTCGGCCTGGATCGCGGCATGATCGAGCGCGTGTTCGATGCCTTCGTGCAGGTCAGCAGCGCGCGCCACCTGGCCCAGGGCGGCCTGGGGATCGGGCTGTCGCTGGCCAAGGGTTTCGTCGAGCTGCATGGCGGCAGCATCCACGCCGACAGCGAGGGGCCGGGACAGGGCGCCACCTTCATCGTGCGCCTGCCGCTGTGCGAGGCGGCCGCGCCCGAGGCCCAGGCCGAAGGCCAGGCGGCCGGCGGCGCCGTCGTCGGCAAGCGCATCCTGGTGGCCGACGACAACCTCGACGCCGCCGAGTCGCTGTGCTGGCTGCTGCGCTCCGAAGGCGCGAGCGTGACGGTGGCGCACGACGGCGCCCAGGCGCTGCGACTGTATAACGAACAGGGCGCCGACATCGCCGTGCTCGACCTGGGCATGCCCGAGATGAGCGGACTCGAAGTGGCGGCCATCCTGTCGGCCAGGCGTCCGCGGCCCTACCTGGTCGCGGTCACGGGACGCGGCCGGCAGGAAGACCGCGCTGCTTCGCTGGCGTCCGGCTTCGACGAGCACTGCACCAAGCCGGTCGCGCCGCAGCAGCTGCTCGAGCTGCTGCGCAAGGTGGCGCAGGAGCAGCCGCGCGCTCAGTGATGGTGGCCGCCGTGGTCCTTCGGGCCCGGCTTGCGCGCGTTGAGTGCCGGGCCGGCCGGCGCCGCAGGGGTGGCCGCCGGTGCGCTGGCGGGCGCCGGCACGTCGCCGGTCCATTCGCGCGCGACGCTGCCGGCGGGATGGCTGTACCAGCCGGGATCGCGGTAGTCGCCGCGCTGCAAGCCTTCGCGTACCTTCAGCACCGTGAACATGCCGCCCATCTCCAGGTTGCCGAAGGGGCCGTCGCCGCTCATCATCGGCAGCGTGTTGTGCGGCAGCGCCATCTTCATGTCGCCCATCGAGCCGCCCTTGTCGCCCATGACCATATAGCCCGGCACCAGCTTGTTGATCTTCTCGGCCACGCCGCGGTGGTCGACCCCGATCAGGGTCGGCACGTCATGCCCCATCGCGTTCATCGTGTGGTGCGATTTATGGCAGTGGAAGGCCCAGTCGCCGGGCGCGTCGGCCACGAACTCGATCGCCCGCATCTGGCCCACGGCGACGTCGGTGGTCACCTCCGGCCAGCGCGCCGACTTCGGCACCCAGCCGCCGTCGGTGCCGGCCACTTCGAAGCGGTGGCCGTGCAGGTGGATCGGGTGGTTGGTCATGGTCAGGTTGCCGACCCGGATGCGCACCTTGTCGTTCAGCCGTGCGACCATCGGATCCAGGCCCGGGAACACGCGGCTGTTGATGGTCCACAGGTTGAAGTCGAGCATGGTATTGGTGCGCGGGGTGTAGCTGCCCGGCTCGATGTCGTAGGACGACAGCAGCATCACGTAATCGCGGTCGACGGCGTGCTGGCGCGGATTCTTCGGGTGCGTGACCCAGAAGCCCATCATGCCCATCGCCATCTGCTGCATCTCGTCGGCGTGCGGGTGGTACATGAAGGTGCCGGCGTGGCGCGCCACGAATTCGTAGACGAAGGTTTTACCTGGCTGGATGCCGGGCTGCGTGAGGCCGGTGACGCCGTCCATCCCGCACGGCAGCAACTGGCCGTGCCAGTGCACGCTGGTGTGCTCGGGCAGCTTGTTGGTCACGAAAATGCGCACCCGGTCGCCTTCCACCACCTCGATCGTGGGGCCGGGGCTCTGTCCGTTATAGCCCCACAGATTGGCCTGCATGCCGGGCGCCAGCTCGCGCACCACGGGTTCGGCCACCAGGTGGAATTCCTTGACGCCGTCCTTCATGCGCCAGGGCAGGGTCCAGCCGTTGAGGGTCACGACCGGGTTGTAGGGACGCCCGCCCGGCGGCGCCAGCGGGGCCGCGGTGGCGGCGGAGGTGTGGACGGGGGCTTCGGGCAGCGCGGCGGCGCCGGCGCGGCTCACCAGCGAGGCGCCGAGCATGGTCACGCCGGCGCCGGTCAGGAACGATCTGCGATTGGTCATTGTGCTTCCTTGTGGTCGTGTGCGTGGCCGTGCTTGGTAGCTGGTGCTGGTGCGGGGGCGGGGGCGGGCAGGCGTCCTCCCAGCGCGGCTTCGAGGTCGGCCTCGGCCAGCCAGAAATCCTTGAGGGCGTCGATGGTGGCGTGCACCGCCGCCGCCTGCTCGCGCGCATCGGCCAGCAGCTCGAAGGGACTGGCCAGCATGCCGTTATAGCGCAGCAGGGTCTCGCCTGCGATTTTCTGGCGCAGCGGGATCACCTGGTCGCGGTAGTGGCGCGCCACGTCATGGCTGGCGCGGTAGCCCAGGTAAGCGGCGCGCGCCTCGCTGCGCGCATTCACGGCGGTCTCGGCGACCCGCCCGAGCGCCTGCATGTACACGCTCTGCGCGCGCGCCACGCGGGCGCCGCCCCAGTCGAACAGCGGCAGTTCGAGCGAGATGTCATAGCCTTCGCTGCGCGCTTCGCCGGTCTCGCTCTTGCTGGCATAGCCCAGGTCGAGCACGTTGACCATGCGCGTGGCGCGCGTCAGGCCCAGGTCGGCGGCGGTGCCGGCGGCGGCGGCGCGCGCGGCGCGCACGTCGAGCCGCCGTTCCAGCGCCAGGCGCTCGATGCCGGCCAGTTCCACCGGCCGGGCGGGCAGTTCGGGCAGGCGTTCCGGCAGCGCATAGCCGGCATGAAAGCCCCACAGGCCGAGCTGGCGCGTCAGGTGCTCGCGCGCGGCGTCGCGCGCGCGGCCGGCGCGCAGCACGGCGGCGCCGGCTTCCGCATGGAAGGCCGATTCGCGCGCCAGGTCGAGCGCGCTGGCATTGCCGGCCAGGGTCATGCGTTCCATCAGTTCGCTCGAGGCGTCGGCGGCCGCGGCGACCTGGCGCGCGTACTCGAGCGCCTGGCCGGCGGCCACGGCCTCGATCCAGGCGCGCCGGGTGGCGATCGCGTGGCGCTCGATGGCGGCGGCCACCTGCAGGGTGGTCTCCTGGTGGCGCCGCTCGGCCATGCGCTGGCGCAGCGGCATGGTGAGCAGGCCCGCCAGGTCGAGCGACACGCCGCGCTCGATCTCGCGGCTGCCGCCGCCATCCATGCGCGAGAACCCGAACGAGGGATTGCGCAGGCGCGCGGCCTGGGCCAGGTCGGCCTGGGCGATGCCGGCGTCCCAGTAGCTCGCCTGCAGGCCGGGGTGATTCAGGACGGCGATGCGCACGGCGGCGTCCAGGCCGAGTGGCTCCCTGAGCAGGGCGTCGATTTCATGCGCCAGCGCGCGCCGGTCGTCGTCGCTTCTCAGCAGGCGCGCCTCGACGCCGGTGCGCTCGCGCGCCTCGTCGGCGCTGATGCGCAATGCCGCTTCAGGGTCGGTGCTGGCGCAGCCGGCCAGCAGCAGGGCGGCAGCCGCGGCCAGCGCGCTGCGCGTCATCATCGGGGCGGCCATCAGTGGTGTTCTCCATGCCCGTGGTGGCCCTGGTGGTCGGCCTTCGGTTGTTCCTTCTGCGCAGGCTTGGCGTGGCCGGCATGCGCCGAATGGTCGGCATGGTCGGCATGTGTGGCGTCATGGGCATGCGCCGGCTGGCTGGCCACGATGCGGTTGCTTTCCTGCCAGTTGCGGTCCGGCGTGGTCGCGGCGGCGACGGGCGGGCGCTGGACGTGGGCGCTCTGGTAGCGCGTCTCGGGAACGCCGGCGGCGGGATTGTCGGCGGTGTGCTGGGCGACGGCGGGCATGGCCGCAAGCATGGCGCTCAGCAGGGCGGCCGCGCGCCATGGCGCGGCGGTGTGGGTAAACATGGTGTCCTCGTTCGGATGAAATGCGTCGGACCGCGCGGTGCGCGCGGCGGGCGAAATCAGGCGAGCGGGAAGCGGGGCGGTCGTTCGGGCAGAGCGAGGTCGACCGCGGCAAGGCGGCCGGTCGCGGCCACGAGCAGGGCTTTGGCCAGCGATGGCGCCGGCGGGTCGAGGCTTGCCGCGGGCGCCATGGCGGCGCCCATGCAGCATACGGTGCAGGCGCTGCAATTGCCATCGTGATCGTGCGTATCCTGGGCAAGGTCGGATGCCCCGTCGCGCATCTTCTGCGTCTCGTGGCAAGGGCTGCTTGCGGCATCGTGGTGAGGCGTCGCATGCGCGGCCTGCTGCGTCCCTTGCGGCGCATCATGCGCGCACGCGAGCATGGCGGCCGAAGCGATTCCCTGGAACGGGATCGCCAGCAGCATCAGCCATACGAACAGGAGACGGACGGAATATTTCACGCGGCGATTCTAGCACGCCCGGCGCCCCGGGCGGCAAGCCCCGGCTTCGACGCGCCGTCGGGTCACGGCGTTTGATACGATGAGTCACTACTTGCCGCTGGAAAGGCCCCATCAATGAGCGTCCGCAACCTGCACTACCTGTTCGCGCCGAAATCGGTGGCCCTGATCGGCGCCTCCGAGCGTCCCGGCAGCATGGGCACGACCTTGCTCGAGAACCTGCTGGGCGGCGGCTTCAAGGGCAAGTTGTACGCGGTCAACCCGAAGTACGAGCAGGTCGGCGAGCTGCCCTGCTACGACAGCGTGGCCGACCTGCCCGAGGCGCCCGAGCTGGCCGTGATCTGCACGCCGCCGGCGAGCGTGCCGCAGCTGGTTCGCCAGCTGGGCGAGCGCGGCACGCGCGCGGCCGTGGTGCTCAGCAGCGGCATGGCCAGGGCGCGCGATGGTCGCGGGCGCAGCCTGCGCCAGGCCGCGCTCGATGCGGCCCATCCCTATCTGCTGCGCCTGCTCGGGCCGAACAGCGCCGGCCTGCTGGCGCCCGGCCTCGGCCTGAACGCCAGCGTGGCCCACAGCGGGGCGCTGCCGGGGCGGATCGCCTTCGTCTCGCAATCCGGTTCCCTCATGACCGGCGTGCTGGACTGGGCGCGCACGCGCGGCATCGGCTTCTCTCACTTCATCTCGCTGGGCGACTCGAGCGACGTCGACCTGGGCGACGTGCTGGATTACCTGGCCAGCGACGGCCACGCGGGCGCCATCCTGCTGTATGTCGACCAGCTGCGCTACGCGCGCAAGTTCATGTCGGCCGCGCGCGCCGCGGCGCGCAGCAAGCCGGTGCTGGTGCTCAAGTCGCGCGCCCTCGACGACGGCGTGCGCGCGGTGGCCAGCGAAAGCGGGGCCCTGGCCAGCGAGGACGATGTGTTCGACGCCGCGGTGCGGCGCGCCGGCATGCTGCGGGTACACACCACCGAGCAGCTGTTCGCGGCGGTCGAGACCCTGGCCTATGCCCGCCCGCTGCATGGCGAGCGGCTGGCCATCGTCAGCAACGGCGCGGGTCCCGGCGTGCTGGCGCGCGACGCGCTGCGCCATGGCCGGGGCACTGCCGCCACGCTGTCGCCCGACTCGGTCGCCCGGCTCGACGCGCTGCTGCCGGGTGCGGCCAGCGCAGGCGCGGCCAACCTGCCGGTCAACCTGCTGGGCGGCGCGCCGCCCGAACGCTATGCGGCCGCGCTCGAGATCCTGCTCAAGGATCCGCAGGTCGACGCCGTGCTGGTGGTGCATTCGCCGACCGCCACCGTCGACAGCCGCGAAGTGGCGAACGCCATCGCGCCGCTGGCGCGCGCCGCCTCGCGCCCGATCCTGTCGTGCTGGCTCGGCGGCGCCTCGGTGCTCGAGGCGCGCACCATCGCCGCCAGCGCGCGCATGCCGACCTTCCGCACTCCCGAAGACGGCGTGGCCGGCTTCCTGCAACTGGTGAACTACCGCCGCAACCAGAACCTCCTGATGGAAGTGCCGCCCTCGATGGTCGGCCACATGGCGCCCGACCGCAGCGCGGCGCGGGCGCTGGTGCGCGAGGCGATCGCCAACAAACGCCTGCTGCTGTCCGATCCCGAGACCAAGGCCATCCTGCGCGCCTATGGCCTGGCCCTGGTCGAGACCCGCGCCGCGCCCGACGTCGAGGCCGCGGTGGCGGCGGCGCGCGCCATCGGCTATCCGGTCGCGGTCAAGATACTGACCCCCGACGTGATGCACAAGTCGGACTTCGGCGGCGTGACGCTCGACCTCGATTCCGACGACGCGGTGCGCGCCAGCGCCCAGCGGATGCGCAAGCGCCTGGACGAATTGTTCCCGCAGGCGCGCTTCGACGGCTTTTCGGTGCAGGCCATGTGCCGGCGCGCCAACGGCCACGAACTGATCGTCGGCGCCGCCACCGATCCGGTGTTCGGGCCGGTGCTGGTGTTCGGCCAGGGCGGGGTGGCGGTGGAGGTCACCGACGACCATTCGGTGTCCCTGCCGCCGCTGAACCTGGTGCTGGCGCGCGACCTGGTCGACCGCACGCGGGTGGCGCGCCTGCTGGCCGGCTACCGCAACCGTCCGCCGGCCAACCTGGATGCGATCCTGGCGGTGCTGATTCAGGTCTCGCGCCTGGTCTCCGACATCCCCGAGATCGTCGAACTCGACATCAACCCGCTGCTGGCCGACAGCCGTGGCGCGACGGTGCTCGACGCGCGGATGCGCCTGGCGCTGGCCGACCGCTCGGGCAGCACGCTCGACCGCCTGGCGATCCGTCCCTATCCGCGCGAGCTCGAAGAGACCATCGACTGGCATGGCGCGCCGCTGCTGCTGCGCCCGATCCGTCCGGAGGACGGTCCGGCCCACCTGGCGTTCTTCGACGCGCTCACGCCGGACGACATCCGCTACCGCATGTTCGTGCGCATCCGCGAGCTGCAGCCCTCGCAGCTGGCGCGCTTCACCCAGATCGACTATGACCGCGAGATGGCCTTCATCGCCACCCGCAAGAATGCCGACGGCGTGAACGAGACGCTGGCGGTGGGCCGGGTGGTGGCCGACCCCGACAACACCAGCGCCGAATTCGCCGTCACCGTGCGCTCCGACCTGAAGGGCATGGGACTGGGGCGGATCATGATGGAAAAGCTGATCGGCTACTGCCGCGCGCGCGGCACCGGCGAGATCGTGGGCGAGGCGCTGCCGCAGAACTCGCGCATCGTCGCCATGGTCAAGAAGCTGGGTTTCGAGGTGACGATCGACGGCGAAGAGGGCATCCGTAAAATGCGGCTTGCATTACGTTAGGGTTTTCCGGCGTTTCGTGACAAAGGGTGAATTTTGCATGCGGCCACGGTGGTATCGTAGCGCCCAATCCAAGCCGTACTTGTCGCCCTGTCACGTCGTGACGATCCGCCACAGCATTTGCAACCCGAACCTCGTATCGATCACGATGTCCCGACTCGGTCTTTTCTTTTGCGCTCCCTACGCGCTATTCATTGCGACCTGCCTCGGCTTCGTCTCGCTGGGTTACGTCGATTACCAGTCGCAATTCGCGTATCTCGAATTGCCGATCGCGGCCCAGCTGGCGCTGGCGCACTGGCTGGGCCTGGGCCGGGCGCTGGAATTCATCTCGTGGCCCGACGCCTACGGCCTGTTCATGACGCCGGTCTTCATCCTGCTGTACGCGGTGGGTGCGGCGCTCGAGCGCAGGCTCGATCGGCGGCGCGGGCTCGCGGACGCGATCGGTCAACGAGGCGCAGGCAAGAAGATGGCCGCAAAGCGAAAGGCGGCAGGCTGATGAGCGAAGCGCATGCGATCAGATGGCGCACGCTTCGTGAAGCCGGCATGGCATCGTGGATCGTCAAGCGGGGATTGCTCGCGTACGGCATACCGATGTACCTCTTCTTCGTGATCTCCGCCTGGTTCAGCAATCCCGAACGGTTCGTGCCGTCCCTCGTCTACAACATCCCGTCCTGGCTGATCGCCGGCGCCGTGTTCGGCGTCCTGACCTGGCATATCTCGGAGTGGCAATACCGGCGCCATGTGGCGAAGAACGGGGCGCCGCGCCCCTGACGTCCGCTGGGCGATGCGGCCCTTGCCGTAGAATCGCTTTCATTTGCGGATCCGCCATGCCAGACCATATCCCGAACCTCGCAATCGCGGTCGAATCGACGCCCGACTACCGCGATGCCAACGTCGTCATCCAGGGCCTGATCGACTACAACGCCGCACATGCCGGCGGCGCGGCGCCGCTCGACCTGTTGGTGACCTTGCGCGACGCGCAGGGGAAGGTGGTGGGCGGCCTGTCCGGCGACACCTGGGTCGGCTGGCTGCAGGTGCATGCGCTGTGGCTCGCGGACGAGCTGCGTGGGCGGGGCATGGGCCGCGCCCTGATGCTCGCGGCCGAGCGCGAAGCCGTGCGGCGCGGCTGCACGCAGGCCTTCCTCGAGACGCTCAGCTTCCAGGCCCTCGGTTTCTACGAGAAGCTCGGCTACACGGTATTCAGCCGCCTCGACGGCTTCCCGCCGGGCGGCGCGCGTCATGCCTTGCGCAAGGCGCTGGAACCGGATAGCGCAGGCTGAGCCCGCGCCCTAGCGCCGGAACCGCACGTCCTCGCTGACCACCGGCGCGTCGCCCTTCGGCTTCTTGGGCTTCTTCGGCTTCTTGACGATCTGCCCCTTCGCGTCCGTCATCGGCACCCGGTGGTCGGGCGCGAAGCCCGGTTCCTCGACCCGCTCGAGCGCTTGCCGCGTCAGCACCTCGATCGCCGCCAGCTGCTCGACTTCGTCGGCGCACACCAGCGACACCGCCTCGCCGGTGGCGCCGGCGCGGCCGGTGCGGCCGGTGCGGTGCACATAGTCTTCGGCCACGATCGGCAGGTCGACGTTGATCACGGCCGGCAGGTCGTCGATGTCGATGCCGCGCGCGGCGACGTCGGTCGCGACCAGCACCCGCACCTCGCCCGCCTTGAACCGTTCGAGCGCGCGCAGGCGCGCCGGCTGCGGCTTGTCGCCGTGGATCGAGTCGGCCGTGATGCGCTTGGCCTCGAGCAGGGACACCAGCTCGTCCACGCCCTTGCGGGTGCGGGCGAAGGCCAGCACCTGGGTCCAGTCATGGCGCTCGAGCAGGTGCACGAACAGCTCGGGTTTGCGCTTCTTGTCGACCGGGATGATCCACTGCTTCACCGCGGCGACGGTGGTGTTGCGCGGCGTGGCTTCGATGCGCACCGGATCGCGCAGCATCTGGTTCGACAGCGCGCGGATCTGGTCCGAGAAGGTGGCCGAGAACAGCAGGGTCTGGCGCTTCTTGGGCAGCAGTTTCATGAGGCCGTCCAGCTCGCGCGCGAAGCCCAGGTCGAGCATGCGGTCGGCTTCGTCCAGCACCAGGGTCTTGACTTCGTTGAAGCGCACCGCGTTCTGGCGCTGCAGGTCGAGCAGGCGGCCGGGCGTGGCGACCATCACGTCGACGCCCTTGCGCAACGCCATCATCTGCGGATTGATGCTCACCCCGCCGTAGGCGACCATGGTGCGCAGCGGCAGGCCTTCGGCGTAGGTGCGCACGCTTTCGTGCACCTGCTCGGCCAGCTCGCGGGTCGGCACCAGGATCAACGCGCGCACCGCATTGCTGCCCACCGTGCCGCTCTTGGCCAGGCGCTGGAGGATCGGCAGGGTGAAGCCGGCGGTCTTGCCGGTGCCGGTCTGGGCCGCGGCCATCACGTCGCGGCCGGCCAGCACGGCGGGAATCGCCTGTTCCTGGACGGCGGTGGGAGTGTGGTAGGCGAGGGCGTCGAGGGTGCGGACGATCTGGTCGATCAGGCCGAGGGATGCGAACGACATGGGTGGGACAACCTTGGGACGAAAATGGACAGCGCGTAGTTTACCCTGCCGCGGCCGGCATGGCGAGAACGGCGGCTGGCCGACGGCCGGCGCCGGCGGATCAGGCGCAAAATCAGTCGCGAGCAGGCTGGCTTGACAGGCCCAGGCTCAAGTCGGCGATCGGCTTGACCGGCTCGTTGTGTTCACGGCAACCGCCGAGCAGCAGGCAGCTCGCGGTCAGCGCTGCGGCGAGAATTCGGCGTGGCAACATGATGGACTCCCTCCCGATGGTGGAAGCCCATCATACGCCGGCCGCGTCAGCCAAGGCGCGCGTTCGGCATGGCCGGCTGGACAGGGTCGATCAGAAGCTGTACGACACGCTGGCGCGCAGCACCGGGAAGAACTTGTAGTCCGACAGCTCTTCGGCCAGGCGCGCTTCTTCGCGCGCGACGTCGGTCGCGAGCACGGTGCAGGTCACGCGCGAGCTGGTGCAGCCGCGGCTGACCAGGTTCACGTGCGCCTTGCCCTGGTAGAAGGCGCCGAGGTCGGCGCTGAACTGCCAGCGCTTGTTCGGCGTGAGGGCATTGCCCCAGCCGATGCCGATGTAGGGCGCGGCCTTCTGGAAATCGACGTCCGCGTCCAGCGCGCCGACGTCGGCCGCCGTGTAGCCGCGGCCATTGATCAGGTATTGGCCGTTGGCATTTGGACGGCCGCGGCCCTTGATCTCGTTGCCGTTGTAGAGAACGCCGCCGGTCAGGCGGAATGGGCTGTCGGCGATCACGTACCAGTCGAACAGCACGTCGAAGGTCTGCAGCTTGCCCTTGGCGTCGTAGTCGATGCCGCCGGTGCGCTTGTCGAAATCGTGCTGGAAGTAATTGATGCCGAAGCGACCGTTGAGATTGCTCTCCATCGGCACGACCAGGTGCAGGCCGGCGCCGGTGGTGCCCAGCGTGGCGGTGACGGCGGCGCCGATCTCGGCGTGGGCGGTGGCGGCAGCCAGCGTGGCGGCCAGCATGACGACGATGCGTTTCAGTACCATCTGTAAAACCTCTTGATCGGAAAGGCGAGATTGTAGCGGGCAGGGGCGGGGGAGGGCATGTCTGAAAATTGTAATGAGAGGTAGAAAGCAACAGTCTGCTCGCCCGGCCATGCACCGGCTCCATGCCGTCCGGCCCCGGTTTCGTCGGCCCAGTCCCGGCTCCGTCGCATAATGCTGTCTTGCAAGGAATGGATAGCCTATGGTGGGCCCATTCCCAACCCTTGAGAGCACATCATGTTTGCAAGCCTGTTCCACGTTTTCCGCCTGTTGCTGGCCTGGCTGGCGGTCTATCTCGCCCTGTGCATCACCCTCAACGAGACCTGGCTGGAGCGGGTCGACGTCGACCTCGGCCCGATCGGTCCTCTGCTCGGCTTCGGCGTGTGCGCCTGGGTGCTGCTGGAAGTGTTCTCGCACATGCGCCGGGTGCGCCTGGTCATTGGCCACCTGGACGCCAGCACGCTGTCGAACCGCCAGCGGCGCCAGATCGAGATTCCGCTCGAAGCGGGCGAGGCCTTCGACATGATCGATGCGGCGATCCGCGAACTGCCGGGCGCCACCGTCGTCGACAGCGCGCGCGACAGCCTGCAGGTGCGGGCCAAGGTCGCGCGCATCGACCCCTACGGCAAGGAGGCGTCCCAGCTGTGGGGCCTGGACATCTTTGCGAACCGGCGCAACCAGATCCTGGCGACGGTCACGCCCAACGGCGACGTGGCCGGCAGCGTCACCCTCATCTGCGAGCCCGAGGCGCCGGCCTGGCTCGACTGGTTCCTGGTCGACCACGGCACCAACCTCGAGAACGCCGAGGCCGTGGTGCGCGCCATCGCGCGCCGCATCGCCGAGCGGCGCCGCGTGGAAGCGAATCAGGTGCGCGAAAGCGTGACCGAGAAGGAGCTCACGGTGGCGCGCCTGAACCTGCTGCACGCCCAGGTCGAGCCGCACTTCCTGTACAACACGCTGGCCAGCGCCCAGGTGCTCACCCGCAGCGACCCGGCGCGCGCCGACGCCATGCTGGGCAACCTGATCCAGTACCTGCGCCATTCCCTGCCGCGCACCGAGGATGCGCCGTCGACCCTGGGCGAGGAGCTGGAGCGATCGCGCGCCTACCTCGACATCCTGGCCATTCGCATGGGGCCGCGCCTGTCGCTGCAGGTCGACGTGCCGGACGAGCTGCAGCGGCTGGTGTTCCCGCCGATGATGCTGCAGACCCTGGTCGAGAACGCGATCAAGCACGGGCTGGAGCCCAAGCCCGGCGGCGGCACGGTGTGGATCCTGGCGCGGGCGGTGGGCGGCGAACAGGCGCAGGCGGTGGCCGTGACCGTGGCCGACGACGGCCGCGGCTTTTCGAGCGAAGGCGCCGGCACCGGCGTCGGCCTGCGCAACGTGCGCGAGCGCCTGCGCCTGGCCTACGGCAATGGCGCCAGTTTCGCCATCGTCGCCAACTTCCCGAGCGGGGTGGCGGCGACCATCACGGTGCCGCTGGCGCTGCAGGGAAGCGGAGGCCGCCATGCCGCCTGATGCCGTCAAATGCGTGGTCGCCGAAGACGAAGCGCTGCTGCGCGACGAACTGGTCAAATTGCTGCTCGAAGCCTGGCCCGGGCTGGAGATCGTGGCCGTGTGCGAGGACGGCGGCAGCGCGCTGGAAGCGATCGAGACCCACCGGCCCCAGGTCGCCTTCCTCGACATCCGCATGCCGGGGCTGTCCGGCCTGGAAGTCGCGTCGAACCTGCTGGCGGCGGGCCTGCGCACCGAGGTCGTGTTCGTGACCGCCTACGACCAGTATGCGCTCGACGCCTTCGATCGCGGCGCGGTCGACTACCTGCTCAAGCCGGTGGCGCGCGAGCGCCTGAACGCGACCGTGGCGCGGGTGCGCGAGCGCCTGGCGCGCGGCGGGGTCGACGCCACCCAATTGGCCGAGCTGCTGGCGCGCCTGCAGCTGGTTTCTCCGCCGGCGCCGCGCGCGCAGCCCCTGGTCTGGCTGACGGCCAGCCGCGGCGCCGAGACGCGCCTGATCCTGGTCGACGACGTGGTGTATTTCCAGTCCGACGCCAAGTACACGGTGGTGATGACGCGTGACGGCGAATCGCTGCTGCGTAAACCCATCCGCGACCTGCTCGAGGTGCTCGACCCGACCATGTTCAAGCAGGTGCACCGCTCGACCATCGTCAACCTGCGCGCGGTAGCCGGCGTGGCGAGCGACGAAAGCGGGCGCGGCACGATCCGGCTCAGGAACCGGCCCGAGACGCTGACTGTCAGTCAGTCCTTCATGGGGCTCTTCCGTAATATGTAGTCAACTATATTGACAAGCGCTACGTTATTCACGCCGCCATAGTAAAATCGACATTGTCCGAGGATCCGGCGCCGTTGCCGGACAGGGCATTGTGAAGGAGGCAACTTGCGTAGCGATATCGTGATCGTGGGTGGAGGCGCCGGCGGACTCGAGCTGGCCTGCAAACTGGGCCGCAAACTGGGCCCATCCAAGGTGACGCTGGTCGACAGCCGCCTTTATCATATCTGGAAGCCGTCGCTGCACGAAGTCGCGGCCGGCACCCTGGACATCCACCAGGAAGGACTGTCGTACGCCATGCTGGCCCACGACAATGGATTCAATTTCGTGCTCGGCCCGATGACGGGGCTCGACGCCGCCGGCCAGGCGATCGAGATCGGCGCGGTGCGCGCCGCCAGCGACAATGAAGAAGTGCTGCCGGTGCGGCGCCTGGGCTATGGCTCGCTGGTGATGGCGATCGGCAGCACCTCGAATTATTTCGGCGTGCCGGGCGCCGAGGAGCATTCGATCTCGCTGAACGCGACCGAGGACGCCGAGCGCTTCCGCCTGCGCATGCTGCGCCTGATGCTGGCCGTCGAGCAGCAGCGCGAAGAAGGCAAGGAAACCGGCCTGGACGTGGTCATCATCGGCGGCGGCGCCACCGGCGTCGAGCTGGCCGCCGAGCTGCGCGAAGCGTCGGGCGCCTATGCGCGCTATGGCTTTGCGCGCATGGACGTCAAGCGCGACGTGCGCATTACCATCCTGGAGGGCGCGCCGCGCATCCTGGCGCCGCTGCCCGAGCGGGTCTCGACCGCGGCGCACGACCTGCTCGGCAAGCGCGGCATCAATGTGGTGGCCGACTGCCGCGTCACCGCGATCGAGGCCGACAAGGTCATCGACGGCAAGGGCAACGTCTACCCGGCCGACCTGTGCGTGTGGGCCGCCGGCATCCGCGCGCCCGAACTGCTGGCCGGCCTGGGCCTGCCGACCGCGCGCGGCGGCGGGCTCGACGTCGACGCCCACCTGCGCGTCAAGGGCGTGCCGAATATCTGGGCGCTGGGCGACTGCGCCGTCTGCATCGACGGCAACGGCGCGCCGGTCCCGCCGCGCGCCCAGGCCGCGCACCAGCAGGCCGACTACCTGGTGACGGCCTTCCTGCGCATGGACAAGGGCCAGGCGCCGCAAGACACGCCGTACGAGTACCGCGACTATGGTTCGCTGGTCTCGGTCGGGCAGAGCACCAGCGTCGGCAGCCTGATGGGTTCGCTGCGCGGGGCCAGCTGGTTCGTGCAGGGCGCGCTGGCGCGCACGATGTACGCCAGCCTGCACCTGATGCACCACCGGGCGGTGATGGGCATCACCCGCACCGCGCTGCTGGCGGTGGCGCGCTTCCTGATCCGGCGCAGCACGCCGCTGGTCAAGCTGCACTGAGCGTACCAGTACCAACGACAACGGCGGCCGATGGCCGCCGTTGTCGTTTTTCGCGTTGTCGTTTTCCGCGTTGTCGTTTTTAGTTCGCCTGCGCGTCAGGCCGCCAGCTCGCGCGGCAAGGTCATCTGTAATATCGCGCCGCCGCTCTCGCCGCGCGCCAGGGTCAGGTTGCCGCCCAGGTAGCGCGCGCGTTCGCGCAGCAGGCGCAGGCCGTGGCAGCCCTTCGACGATTTTTCCAGCGCATCCGCGCTCGGCCCCACGCCATCGTCGCGCACGGTGAGCATGGCCATGTCGCCGTCGTCGTCCAGGATCACGTCCACGCGCGTGGCCTGGGCGTGGGCGGCGGCGTTGCGCAGGCCTTCCTCGGCGCAGCGCAGCAGCAGCACGCCGTGTTCGCGCGACCAGGCGCCGTCGTCGTCGGGCAGGCTGGCGCGCGCCTTCAGGCCGCGTTCGGCGCCGAAGGCGGGCACCAGCTCGGCCAGCGCGGCGCGCAGGCCCAGGAACTCGAGCTTGTCGTTCCATAGCTCGAGCTGCATCTTGCGGTTGGTTTCGATGATGCCGGCCAGCAGCGTTTTCATCTGGGCGGCGCGGTCGCGCGCCTTGCTGTCGGCCGGCAGGTTCTGGGTCAGCAGGGCCAGGTGCATGGTCAGGGCCGTCATCGACGAGCCCAGGCTGTCGTGCAGCTGGCGCGCCAGCTGGCGGCGTTCCTGGTCCCAGCAGTTGGCCAGCCAGGCCAGCATCTCGGTGAGTTCAGCGGTGCGCGCCGCGACCTGGCGCTCGAGTTCCGGGTCGGGGGGCGATGGTGCCGGTGCGGTCATCGTAGGCTCTGTTAAATGTTTCCCAAATCATACAACAGTTGGCAATTCGGCGGCGCGCGCCCCGCATGGCAAGTCATCCCGGCGTTGTTCCTGCACAGCGTGCGCTCCCGTACAGTCTGCGCGGCGCGCACGGCGCATGCTGGAAACGTGGTCAACGAGCCACTCACACCATACAGAATACGGGGGTATTACCATGAGCAAGAACGACAAGCCACAAGACGCCATCGAACTCCTGATCAGCCAGCACGACGAAGTCAAGGCGCTGTTCAAGCAATTCGACGAACTGGGCGAGCGCGCCACCACCAGCAAGAAGAAGCTGGCGAACGAGATCTGCGAGCAGCTGATCATGCACACGCAGATCGAGGAAGAGATTTTCTATCCGGCGCTGCGCTCGGTGTCGAAGGAAATGGAAGACATGCTGGACGAAGCCGTGGTCGAACACGCCTCGGCCAAGGACCTGATCTCGCAGATCCAGGAGATGGAGCCGGGCGACGACCTGTACGACGCCAAGGTCACGGTGCTGGGCGAATACATCGAACACCACGTCGACGAGGAAGAAGAGGACATGTTCCCGAAAGTGCGCAAGCTCAAGCTCGACCTGGACGCCCTGGGGGCCGAGATGGCGGCGCGCCGCGACGAGCTGCTCGCCACGGCCTGACCGCGCCGCCGCTGCCGCAACTGCCGCGGCGTCAGGCGGCGGTGGTGCCGGCCGGGGCTGGGGCCGTCACCGGCGCCAGCGCTTCCAGCAGGCGCTCGATCTGCACCGGCTTGACCAGGTGCTGGTCGAAGCCGGCTTCCATCACGCGCCGCTGGTCGTCCGGCAGGCCGTAGCCGGTCACGGCGATCAGGCGGATCGCGCGCGTGGCCGCGTCGGCGCGCAGGCGCCGCGCCACCTCGTAGCCGTCGATGCCCGGCAGGCCGATGTCGACCAGCGCGGCGTCCGGCCGGCACGCATGCGCCTGGCTCACGCCCTGCAGGCCGTCGGCGGCCTGGAACACCGGGTAGCCGAAGGCGGCCAGCATGGTCGCCATCATCTCGCGCCCGTCTTCATTGTCTTCGATCAGCAGCACCGACGGCTTGCCCGCTTCCAGCGGCGCCAGCGCCGGCGCGCCCCGCGCGGCCGGCTCGGCCTGGCTGGCGTAGGGAAGACGGATCGTGAAGCTGGAGCCGAGTCCGGCGCCGGGGCTGTCGGCGGCCACGCTGCCGCCGTGCAGCTCGACCAGGCGCCGCACCAGCGACAGGCCGATCCCCAGACCGCCCTGCGAGCGGTCGATCGAGATCGCGCCCTGCACGAACACGTCGAACACCTGCGGCAGCAGTTCGGGCGGGATGCCGACGCCCGAGTCGCGCACGCTGAGCACGACCTCGTCGCCGGCGCGCGCCAGGGCGATGTCGATGGCGCCGCCGCTGGGCGTGTATTTGAGCGCATTGTCCAGCAGGTTCGACACGATCTGTTCGAGACGGGTCGGGTCGCCGTCGACCCAGCCCGGCGCCAGGTCGACCGCGATGCGGTAGCCCGCCGTGCGGCCGGTGGCGCGGAAGGTTTCCAGGCAGCTGGCCACCAGCGTCGACAGGTCGGTGGCCTGGCGCGCCAGCAGGATCTTGCCCGACATCGCGCGCGACAGGTCGAGCAGGTCGTCGACGATGCGCGACAGGTGCTGGCTCTGGCGCTGGATAATGGAGCGGGCGCGCACCACCGTGTCGGGCGCGGCGCCGGGCAGGCCGATCAGGCTCGAGGCGCTGGTGATCGCCGACAGCGGATTGCGCAGCTCGTGGCCCAGCATGGCCAGGAACTCGTCCTTGGCATGGCTCTTTCGCTCGGCCGCGCGCCGCTCTTCCATCTCGCGCACCAGGCGCCGGTTGGTGGCGGTGAGTTCCGACGCATGCTGCGACAGCTTCTCGGCCTGGCGCTTGAGTTCCTCGTTCTTCATGGCCAGGGTGACGAATACCGACACCTTGGCGTGCAGGATCTGCGGAATCACCGGGGTGAACAGGAAATCGGCGGCGCCGCGCTGGTAAGCCTTGAGGCGGTCGATCTCGTCGGCCAGGAAGGCGGTGACGAAGATGATCGGGATGTCGGCCGAGCGCGGACGCTGGTGGATCGCCTCGGCGGTCTCGAAGCCGTCCATGCCGGGCATGTTCACGTCGAGCAGGATCACGGCGAAATCGTGCAGCAGCACCTGGCGCAGCGCTTCCTGGCCGGAGCGGGCCGACAGCACGCTGTAGTTGCCCTCGTCGGCGCGCCCGTCGAGCAGGCTGGTCAGCGCCAGCAGGCTGGCGGGGTCGTCGTTGACCACCAGGATCTTGGGTTTATCGCTGTTCGCCACGATGGATTCCGTCAACATTGCCGTGCTTGCCCGACCAAATGGAGTCTAAACTTGTATTACGCCTGAGTAAATACCTTGCAAAACAAGCCATCATATCATGTGACATAAGTGCCACTAGGCAAATAAATCAATCGTGCGGCAGGTGAGGGTGTTCGCTGCCGCACATACGTCGGTACAGCGCTATGCCATAGTGGAATCGAACCGGTTCGCTGGCGGACGGGGCGCCTATACGAAAGGACATAATATGAATATCGACACCATTGTAAATGAGCAATTTCACGGTAAAACCTTCCGCGAGCTGGCCGACGCGCCGCTATCCGCGCTGCGCGGCATCGGCGAGCAGCAGGCGTCTGCGCTGGCCGACACGCTGGGCGTGAAGACGATCGGCGACCTGGCCAACCTGGAAGTCATCCGCTATGCGATCGCCATCAAGGCGCTGTCCGGCTGCGAAGGCCTGTCCAACAAGGAAAAGGCCGAGGAAACGCTGCTCGACGACGCGGTCGAGATGACCTTCCCGGCCAGCGACCCGATCTCGGTCGACGCCGGCATCACCCGCATCGAGGTGGCGCCGGACATGGTCGACGCGGGCCACGACCACCAGCACGCGCAGTCGATCGAAGAAAAGAGCAAGATTCGCGAGTGCCCGGTGGAAGAGAAGCGCTGAGATTTTCTTCACGGCGGGAGACGACAGGCCATGCGGCGCAAGCCGCATGGCCTGTTGCTTTATGGGTTCGCCAAGGGTCATCGTGCGCGTTTCCCCAAATGAGGCGGGCCCGGCGTCCCAATCAGGTGGAAGGCCGGGCCCGTCGTGCAAACGAAAGAAGCAGCGCCCGCTTCAGCGGTGGTGGGTCGCCAGCTCGACCGGCGGGCTGGCCGGGGCGCTGGCCTGGCTCGGCGCCGCCGAGGTCTTGGCCGCCGCCTGGCGGTTCGCCGCCGGCGAGCAGAAACGGTTCTTGCCGGCGCGCTTGGCTTCGTACAGCGCGTAGTCGGCGATATTGATCAGCGCATCGACCGACTCGGCATCGTCCGGATAGATGCTGATGCCGATCGAGGTCGACAGCCGCAGCGTGAGATCGTTGATGAAGAAGGGCTCGGACAGCGCCTCGACCAGTTTCGAGGCCGGTCCCTGGGCGTCGGCCAGGCTGTGGATGTCGCCCAGCACGACCATGAATTCGTCGCCGCCGAGGCGCGCCACGGTGTCTTCCTTGCGCGAGCTCGACAGCAGGCGCTGGGACACCATCTTGAGGATCTCGTCGCCGTAGGCATGGCCGTAGGTGTCGTTGATCGCCTTGAAGCCATCCAGGTCGAGGTACATGACGGCCGCCTTGGCATGGCTGCGGTTGGCGTGCTGCAGCGCGGTCTCGATGCGGTCTTCGAGCAGGCGCCGGTTGGGCAGGCCGGTGAGGGCGTCGTGCAGGGCCAGCTCCTGTTGCGCCTTGGAGTATTGCGCCAATTCCTTGTACAGCAGCCGCACCTCGAGCATGTTGTGGATGCGCTTGTGCACTTCGAGCAGGTCGAAGGGCTTGCTGATAAAGTCGCGGGCGCCGGCTTCGAGCGCGGCGATCTTGAAGCTCGGCTGGGCAGTCAGGGCCAGCACCGGCAGGTAACCGCCTTGCTCGATCTCCTTGAGCCCCTTCATCACCTGGAAGCCATTCAGGCCCGGCATCTGCAGGTCGAGCAGGATCAGGTCGTAGTTGTGCTCGCGGTGGAGCGGGCAGACCTGTTCCGGCAGCATGGTCGAGCTGACGCAAGCGTAGCCTTCTTCGCGCAATATCTCTTCCATCAGTTCGATATTGTCGGGCGAATCGTCCACTACCAGGATTTTCGCGTTCAAAATGTCTTGTCTGCTCGGCATGCTTTTCTCTTCTCTCGTATGGAGCGGATTCCCTTCTGGGTGGAATCGGGCTTGAACCCATCACTACTTAGTCTAGCAAACAGCTCAAAATTTCTTGTAGGACAGCGCCGCGTGCGTGGGTAGGAACATGAACGACCGGTGGACAACGGCTGCTCCTCATTGCCCCACTTTCATTGGCCATCCATCAGTGGCCAACGCTCAACGGCTGACCACGCGTCTTCCTCCATTGACCAGCGGCGCCGCGGGCGGCGCCATCACCATGCCGATCGCGGCCATCAGCTCGGTCTGCTCGACCGGTTTCGAGACATGGGCCGAAAAACCCGCCTCCAGCGCCTTGAGGCGGTCTTCGGAGCGGGCGAAGGCGGTCAGGGCGATGGCCGGCACCAGCCCGCCGGCGTCGCGCGGCAGCGCACGCACCCAG
The DNA here is from genome assembly GCF_000315425.1 of Massilia timonae CCUG 45783. Taxonomy (GTDB): domain Bacteria; phylum Pseudomonadota; class Gammaproteobacteria; order Burkholderiales; family Burkholderiaceae_D; genus Telluria; species Telluria timonae. Next base: position 328,346 of record NZ_JH992925.1, read on the forward strand.
GACAGCAGTTCCAGGCCGTCGACCTCGGGCATGCCGAGGTCGCTGATCAGGAGGTCGGGCGGCGCGGCGCGCAGCAGCTCGAACGCTTCGCGCGCGCTGGCGGCCAGGCGCACGCTGGCCTGGCAATCGGCCAGGATGCGGGCGATCAGCTCGCGCGCATCGCGGTCGTCGTCGACCACCAGCACCGAGGTGCCGCGCAGGTCGCGCACCGCGGCCTCGGCCGCCTGTGCGTCGGCCTCCACGGCAGACGACGTCGCCGGCGGCGGCGCCGGCTGGC
>NZ_JH992925.1:328857-396731 GCF_000315425.1 Massilia timonae CCUG 45783
CGGGCGGCATCGGCGCTGGCGGCGGGAGCGGCCTTGGCCAGCGGCAGCTCGATGGTGAAGCTGGCGCCCTGGCCGACCCCGGCGCTCTCCGCGCGCACCGTGCCGCCGTGTTGCTCGACCAGGTGCTTGACGATCGACAGGCCCAGGCCGAGGCCGCCGTGGCTGCGCGTCATCGAGGCGTCGGCCTGGCGGAAGCGCTCGAACACGTGGGTGATGAATTCGGGGCCGATGCCGGCGCCGTTGTCGCGGATCGTGATCGCCACCTGTTCGTCGCGCTGGCCGACCTCGATCGTGACCAGGCCGTCGCGCGGCGTGAACTTGATCGCGTTCGACAGCAGGTTCCAGATCACCTGCTGCAGCCGGCTCGGGTCGCCCGCCACCGCCGGCGTCTCGCTGCCGTAATGGCGCTCGATGCGGATGCCCTTGGCGTCGGCCGCCGGGCGCACGGTTTCGATGGCGGCGTCGATGAAGGCGGCCGGGGCCACGGTCTGCATGTCGAGCAGCACCTTGCCCGAGGTGATGCGGCTCATGTCGAGCAGGTCTTCGATCAGCTGGGCCTGGGCGCGCGCATTGCGCTCGATGGTCGACAGGCCGCGCTGCAGGTCGGCGCCGTCGCGGCTGCCGCGGCGCAGCACCTGCGACCAGCCGAGAATGGCCGACAAGGGCGTCCTCAGCTCGTGCGACAGGGTGGCCAGGAATTCGTCCTTCATCTGGCTGGTGCGCTCGGCCTCGGCGCGCGCCTCGCGCTCGTTCTCGAGCAGCACCTTGCGCTCTTCGGCGGCGCGGCTGGCGGCCTCCACCAGGCGGATATTGTCGACCGCGATCGCGGCCTGGGCCGCGATGCCGCTGACGATGCGCTCGCTGCGTTCGGTAAACACGCCGGGCTCGGGATGGCCGAAGAACATCGTGCCCAGCAGCTCGCCCGAGCGCGCCGTGACCGGCACCGACAGGTAGCTGCGCACCGGCGGATGGCCGGCGGGCAGGCCGAACTGCGGCGCCTTGGCGGCGTACTGTGGTGCGTTGCCGATGTCGCCCAGGTCGCCGATCCGCACCATGCCGTCGGCGCGCAAGCCCGGACCGAACAGCGCGCTGGCGCCCGGTTCGGCGAAGTCCTGGAACTCGGCCGAAGTGGCGCCCGACAGCGTGTACAGCGAGAACAGCGTGCCCGCGCCCTGTTCGCCATAGTGGAAGAAGGCGCCGAAACGGGCCCCGCAGACGCCGGCGGCGGCGTCGGTGGCGGCCTGCATCAGCGAGCGCAGGTCGCGCGTCGAAGCGAGGATGGCGCCGGTGCTGTTGAGCAGTTCGAGCACGTGCGATTCTTCGCGCAGCGCCTGCTCGGCGCGTTTGACCTGGTCGACATCGGTATTGGTGCCGAACCAGCGCACCACGCGGCCGTCGCGGTCGTGGACGGCCTCGACCCGGGTGAGGAACCAGCGGAAGTTGCCGTCGGCGCCGCGGATCGGGAATTCCATCTCGAACGGCGCGCCGGTGCGCACCGATTCGTCCCAGTGCTCGAGCACGGCCGGCAGCACCGCCGGATCGTACACCGCTTTCCAGCCCCAGCCGGTGGATTCGCTCGGGGTGATGCCGGTGTATTCGTACCAGCGCTGGTTGAACCAGACGATGGCGCCGCTGGGGTCGGCCATCCAGGCCAGTTGCGGGATGGTGTTGGCCAGCGCCCGCAGTTCTTCTTCGCTCTGGCGCAGGTGGTCGTCGGCTTCGCGCCGGGCGCTGATGTCCTGGGCCATGCCGGTCATGCCCAGCACGGCGCCGCCCTGGGCCGCGCTGGCATGGTCGGGGCGGCCGACCAGGGCCACGCAGCGCGCGGCGGCCTGGTTCTCCAGGGCGCCGCCGGCGTGGCCGTCGAGCGGCAGCAGGCGGCATTCGAGGTCGAGGTCATTGCCTTGCGAAAAAGCCGCGAGCACCGCGCGCCGTACCCGCGGCCGGTCTTCCTGGACCAGGCGCGCGCGCAGCAGCGGCCACGCGAGCGCCACGCCCGCGGGCAGGCCGAGGATCTCGGCCGCGCGCGCGCCAAAGGTGACGCGGTCGCTGGCCGCGTCCCAGCGCCAGTCGCCCAGGCGGCCGGCCGCGATCGCGAGCTGCAGCCGGTTGTTGTTGTCGATCAGCGCTTGCTGGTCGAGCTTGCGCGCCGTGATGTCCTGGAAGTACAGGGTCAGGCCGTCGGGCGAGGGGTACACCCGCATGTCGAGCCAGCATTGCAGGCGGCGGTAGAAAAATTCCTTGTTGACGGTGATGCGCTGCTCCATCGCGCGCCGGCAGTCGGCGGCGACCGAGGTGCCGTGCAGGTCCTCGAACTCGTCCCACAGCCGGCGTCCGACCAGGCTGTCGCGGCTCTTGTTGAGCGGCGCCACCATCTGCAGCGCGCGGCCGTTGATATACGTGATGTTCCAGTCGCGGTCGACCGCGCAAAAGCCGTCGGTGAGGCTTTCGAGCATGTTTTCCATGCGCTCGTTGGCGCGCTGCAGCTCTTGCCGGGTGGCTGCCAGGTCTTGCTCGGACACGTGGCAGGGAGTGCTGCTGCTGGATAGGTCGGAGGGAGTGTTCATGCCGGGGGTGCGGAACGCCCGAGACCGGGCAGGATGTGTTTCATTGTAGACCAGACAAGCCGGTCCGACACACACGCTTGATGCGCGCCTGGCGCCGGTCCGCGTTTCAAACGCGCTTCAAGGCGTTTCCGTGCGGCGCTCCTTGCGGCGCTGTTCAGCCGGACTTGCCCGCCTGGCGCGCGACCTTCGACAGGGCGTCCTGCAACTGGTCGATCTCGTAGGGCTTCTGCAGCGACTGGTAAGGGAAGGACAGGTGGCGCAGCAGGGTGTCGCCGTAGCCGGAGGCAAAGATCACGCGCAGCGACGGATCGTCCGCGATCGCGCGGGTGGCCAGGTCGACGCCCGACATGCCGGGCAGGCTGACGTCGGAGAACAACACGTCGTAGCGCTGGCGCGCGAGCAGGGCCAGGGCGTCGTCCGGATGGGCCACGCCGTCGGCCTCGTGGCCGAAGGCCTTGAGCATCTCGCACACCAGGTACTGCGAATCGACGTTGTCCTCGACCACCAGGATGCGCATGGCGCCGCCGCCGGCGTCTTCCTGCGCCGGCGCCTCGGTGGCCGGGGCCAGCGCCACCTGCACGCCGCGCACCGCGCCGGTCTCGTCGCGCAGCGGGGTCAGGCGCAGGTCGAAGCGCGACTCCTGGCTGCCGTCGAGACGGCGGAAGGTGAGCGGGGCGTCCTGCACTACGCCGGCTTCGCCGCGCCAGGCTGCCTCCAACGCCTTGCCGGCCGCCGCCAGCGGGGGCGGCAGCACCGGCGGCACCGAACCGCCGGGAACCCGGCCGTAGCCGGGGCCGGCCAGCAGCGCATACGCCTCGTTGAACACCGTGATCGTCTCGGTGCCCCAGACCAGCAGGGTGGGCAGCGGAGCGTTGAGCAGCAGGTCGCTGGCAAGCCGCAGCGGCAGGGGCCAGCGGGCGGCGTCGCCCAGCGCGGTCGCCGACCAGTCGTAGGATGCGGTGCTCCGGGCGGAAGTGTCGAGGTCGGGCATGGGCAAGCTAGTTGTAAAAACGAAAATATGGCCGGCATCGTACACCAAAAGCCTGTCGTTTGCTTCAACAAGCGTGCGCGGCGGCATAGCACGATTTGTAACTAACCAACGAATGAGCCGATTGCGGGGCTGTGAGGCCGCTATCGCGGCCCTGCAGCAGGCAAAAAAAAACCCGCTTCGTTAGAAGCGGGCTGAATCTATTTCCTAGGAGGAGAATAGAGGAGACAGGTGAATGATGCTGCATTGCGTCAAATCAGTCCAATTTATATTTCCAATACCAGTCATAGCCTCAATAAATATCCTGGGCGGATTGTCAAGTGCGCACTGTAGCGTGTGCACACTTGGTGGGTGCGAGAAAATGTTCTACGATGGCAACTATGTCATCTTCTTCGTTGCTCGCTCGCGCCGGTATCGCGCTGCTGTCCTGCGCCTGCGCGGCGCAGGCACATGCACGGCCAGTCGATCCGCCGGGCCAGGCCGTGGCGCTCGCCGACTATTCCCTTGAACAGCTTTCCGATATCGTGGTGACCTCGGTCTCGCGCCAGGACGAAGCGTTGGGGCGCGCGCCGGCCTCGGTCTACGTGATCCAGGGCGCCGAGATCGCCCGCTCCGGCGCCACCACCTTGCCCGAGGCGCTGCGCCTGGCGCCGAACCTGCAGGTGGCGCGCATCGGCGCCGGGTCGTATGCGATCAGCGCGCGCGGCTTCGTCTCGCCGCTGGCCAACAAGCTGCTGGTGATGGTCGATGGCCGCAGCGTGTATTCGCCGCTGTTTTCCGGCGTGTTCTGGGAAATGCAGGACGTGGCGCTGGAAGACGTGGACCGCATCGAGGTGGTCAGCGGCGCCGGCGGCACCGCCTGGGGCACGAATGCCGTCAACGGCGTCATCAACATCATTACCCGCAGCGCCGCCGAGACCCATGGCGGCCTGGCGACGGCGCATGCCGGCGCCGGCGAAAAGGGCGCCAGCGTGCGCTATGGCGGGCAGCTCGCCGGCGGCGCGCACTGGCGCGCCTATGCGCGCGGCATGGATGTCGAGGGGCTGGCGTTCGATGGGGGCGGGCCGGGCGGCGGCGGCATGCGGCGTCAGCAGGCGGGCTTTCGTCTCGACCGGGAAGCCGAGGCCCTTGATCTGACCTTCAGCGGCGACGTCCACGACGGCCGCCAGCGCGCCGGCGCCGACCAGGCGCGCACCGAGACCTCGGGCGCCAACCTGCTGGGGCGGGGCGAGCATCGGCTGGACGAGAACCAGAGCGTGCGCCTGCAGGCCTGGATCGACCATGCGCGGCGCGACCAGCAGGGCGTCGGCGCACAGCGCCTGGACACGGTCGACGTCGAGGCCCAGCACCTGCTGCGCCTGGATGGCCACAGCCTGGCCTGGGGCGGCGGCTATCGCTACAGCCGCGACCGGATCGACAACGGTCCCTTGCTGCGCTTCACGCCGGCGCGGCGCAGCCTGCGCTGGTCGCACCTGTTCGTCCAGGACGAAGTCAAGCTGGCGCGCGACCTGCGCGCGAGCGCCGGCGTGCGCATCGAACACAATGTGTATACCGGCAGCGAGGTGCTGCCCAGCCTGCGCCTGGCATGGGACGTCGATGCGCGCTCGATGCTGTGGGCGGCGCTGTCGCGCACGGTGCGCGCGCCGTCGCGCCTCGACCGCGATTTCTACGTCGTCGACCCGCTCGATCCGAACGCCTATCTGGTCGGGGGCGGGGCGGACGTGGTGGCGGAAACGGCGCGCGTGGCCGAGCTGGGCTACCGTGCCCAGCCCACCCCCGCGCTGTCGTGGTCGGCCACCGTCTTCTATACGGATTTCGAGCGCCTGCGCACGCTGGAACGGGCGTCGGTGGGCGCCATTCCGCCGGCTGCCTACGTCCTGCAAAGCCTGGGCAAGGGCGCGCTGCGCGGCGTCGAGCTGTGGGCCAACTGGCAGGCCGCGCGCGGCTGGCGCCTGCATGCGGGAGCGGTGGTCCAGGACGTGGACGTCGGGCGCGAGCCTGCCAGTCGCGACAGTACCGGCCTGAGTTTTCTTGCTGGCAACGATCTGCGCATGACCTGGACCGTGCGCAGCGCGCACGACCTGGGGCCGCACCTGCGCGCCGATCTGGCGCTTCGTTACGTAGCGAGCATGCCGCAGGCGGCCCTGCCAAGCTATCATGAGCTCGACGCACGGTTGGCGTGGCAGGTGCGCCCCGATCTCGAGATCGCCCTTGTCGGGCGTAACCTGCTGCACCGACGCCACGCCGAATACGGCGCGGCCGGCAGCCGCCAGCTGATCGAGCGATCGGTGTTCGCCAGCGCGGCGCTGCGTTTTTGACTGGCCAATGGATTCCATGACAATCACTCAACCTGAAAGCCCGCAGCGCCGCCTGGCATGCCGGGCCCTGGCGCTGCCCCTGCTGCTGGCCGGCGTCGGCGCGCCCCTGCTGCCGCTGGCCGCGCAGGCCGCGGCGCCGGCGCTCGAGCGGCGCGTGAAGGCGGCTTTCCTGTATAAATTCCTCGGTTACGCCGAATTTCCGCCGCAGGCTTTCTCCGACGCCACCACGCCCCTCACCCTGGGCGTGTTCGGCGCCGACGACATGGCGGCCGAGCTGACGCGGATCGCCACCGGGCGCATGGTGGCGGGACGCACGATCGCCGTGCGCGTGCTGCGCGAGCAAGACCTGGCCCAGCCGGTGCACCTGCTGTTCGTGGCCGGCCAGGACGGGGCGCGCACGGCGCGCCTGCTGCGCGCCTCGCCGGCCTGGCTGACCGTGACCGAATGCGAGGGCTGCCTGCAGCACGGCAGCGTGATCAATTTTACGATCGTCGATGAGCGCGTCCGTTTCGACGTCTCGCTCGATGCGGCGGAAAAGAAGAATGTGAAGCTCAGTTCGCGCCTGCTGACGGTCGCGAACCGCGTGCAGAAAGGAGCCTCCTGATGCCGATGCACGATACCGGCTCCGTCCGGAGCAAACTGATCCTGATGGCGGTGGCGACCACCGTGGTGGCCCTGCTCAGCGCGGGCGTGGCGATGCTGCTGCTCGACCTGCGCACCTTCCAGCGCTACTGGATCGACGACCTGACCACCCAGGCCGACATCGTCGCCAGCGTGACCGCGCCCGCGGTCTCGTTCAATGATGCGTCTGACGTCACCCAGAGCCTGACCCTGCTGCGCGTGCGTCCGCAGATCGTGGCGGCCGCGGTCTACACCGCGGGCGGCACCCGTTTCGCCACCTATGTGCGGCCCGACGTGCGCGCCCAGTTGCCGGAGCGGCCCGAGCCGGCCGGCTACCGCATCGAACGCGGCGAAGTCGTGCTGTACCGCGACATCGTCGAGAACGGCGAGCGGATCGGCACCGTCTACCTGCGTTCGCGCTACGGCGTGCTGGATCGGGCCCTGAGCTATGGCGCCATCCTCGGCGGCGTGCTGCTGGGCGCGCTGGTGATCGCGGCCCTGGTGGCTTCGCGCCTGCAGGCCTCGATCACGCGTCCGCTGGAGGCCGTGACCGACGTCGCGCGCCAGGTGATGCTGCGCCGCGACTTCTCGCTGCGCGTGCCGGGCAAGGAGAAAGGCGAGATCGGCGTGCTGGTCGAGGCCTTCAACGACATGCTGGCCGAGATCGGGCGCCGTTCGGACGCGCTGCAGGCGGCCAACCGCACGCTCGAACACGAGATGGAAGTGCGCCAGCGCGCCGAAGGCGCCCTGATCGTGGCCGACCGCCGCAAGGACGAATTCCTGGCCACCCTGGCGCACGAGCTGCGCAACCCGCTGGCCCCGATCCGCACCGGCCTCGACATCCTGCGCATCCGCAGCGGCGACGCCCAGGCCACCCAGCGCGCCACCGACATCATGGAACGCCAGCTGCGCCAGATGGTGCGCCTGGTGGACGACCTGCTGGACGTCTCGCGCATCAACACCGGCAAGTTCACCATCAAGATGGGCCGTGTCGAACTGAAGGCCGTCGTCAACGACGCGCTGGAAGTGGTGCGTTCGTATATCGAGCTGCACGGGCACGAGCTGGTGCTGGAGTTGCCGGACCGTCCGGTGTTCCTGCACGGCGACGCCACGCGCCTGGCCCAGATCCTGTCGAACCTGCTGAACAACGCCGCCAAGTACACCAACCGCGGCGGCAAGGTAATGCTCAAGGGCGCGGTGGAAGACAAGACCCTGGTGCTCGAAGTGGCCGACACCGGCATCGGCCTGGCGCCGGACATGCTCGATTCGGTGTTCGAGATGTTCGTGCAGGTCGATTCGACCCTGGAGCGCAGCAATGCCGGCCTGGGCGTGGGCCTGTCGCTGGCGCGCAAGCTGGTCGAGCTGCACGGCGGCACCATCACCGCCCACAGCGAAGGCCTGGGCCTGGGCAGCCGCTTCCTGGTGCGCCTGCCGATCGTGGTCGAGCCCGAGCCGCCGACCAAGCCGACCCCGGCCGCCTTCATCAGCACCGAGAGCTATCGCATCCTGCTGGCCGACGACAACGTCGACTTCGTCAATAGCATCGGCGCCTTGCTCACCGCGATGGGCCACAGCGTGGTGATCACCCACAACGGCCCGGACGCGCTGGCCGCGGCGGCGCGCTTCTGTCCTGACTACGCCTTCCTCGACATCGGCTTGCCGCACATGTCGGGCTACGACCTGGCGCGCGGCATCCGCAAGCTGCCGACCGGCGCCCTGACGGTGCTGATCGCGGTGACCGGCTGGGGCCAGGAAAAAGACCGCCAGCTGGCCTTCGAGGCCGGCTTCGACCACCACATGGTCAAGCCGGTGCGCTTCGAGCAGATCGAGGAAATCCTGGGCACGCGCAGCGTCGTCAAGAAGTTGCGCACATAAAAAAACGGAAGCGTGTGCAACGCTTCCGTTCGTGCTGCTGCAGTGCTGCTGCAGATCGGCAGGGCGTCAGCCCTGCTTCGCCCGGCGGCGGTGGGCCAGGAAACCCAGCACGCCCAGGCCGCCCAGCATCATTCCGTAGGTGCCCGGCTCGGGCACCGGCGCCAGCGCCACCGCGCCGCCGAAGCTGGCGCCGTCGGCCGACAACAGTTCTCCGCTCACCTGCAGGTAATAGTCGCCGGCCCCCAGGTTGTCGCTGGCGAGGGTCCACAGGTCGACCGCGCCAGCCTGCACTTCTTCGCCCGCGCTGATGAGCACGTCATCGGCGCCGTACAGGGCCAGGCCGGTGATGTCCAGGCCGACGTCGCCGCTGCGGCTGCTCGAGGCGACCACGGCGTCGAGATTGTGGCCGATCGTGCTCGCGATCGTGAAGGTGAACTGGTCGGCGAAGGTGTTGCCCTGGTTGTCGGCGCCGAAGGTGTCGCCGAAGTAGGCGGTCAGATCGACCAGGTCCAGTGCTTGCGGCGAGTCTCCGATGACGTCCTGCGCCATCACGGCGGAAGAACCGAACGACGACGCGCCAGCCAGCACCATTGCAGCAATGAGAGATCGTTTCATGTCTTTCCTCGCAAAAGGTCAGCCGCGAAATCTGCCGCGAAACAGCCGCAACCCGCAGCCATGGTTTCAAGAAGGGGAACTTCATGCTAACAAAAGAGCAAAGAAAAGCATCCCCCTGCGCTATGTGGCTTATGGAACAGGAAATGTGTGCTCGAGGCTAACTATTTTCTGGAGAGATAGCTATCGGATGACGTGTCATAGGAGAGCGTCGCTATCTGGCGTTGTAGAGCAGAAAATCACGTGGGTTTGCTCAACCTATGTAGGGCAAGTCCTACAAGAACTGCGGTCGTGATCCGGCGCAGAGGCCGTTGACACCCGGCCTAGGGTCCTGAACAGGGCGAAAGGGATGAGCGACAATGGCGCGTGTGAACTTATGCTCAGACGACTGAGCGCGCGAGAATGAGATGCAGGCAGAAAAGAAAAATGGCTCAGAACTTCTTCTGAGCCATTCTCTTTGAAACAGTTGGTGCGGCTGGCAGGAATCGAACCCACGACCCCTTGGTTCGTAGCCAAGTACTCTATCCAGCTGAGCTACAGCCGCCCGAGGCACGCATTATAACGGCAATCAGCCAGAACGCCAAGCAAGGATTCTGCATTGCAGAAACCGTGTTCAGCAAAGAAAAATGGCTCAGAATCTCTTCTGAGCCATTCTCTGTGAAACGGTTGGTGCGGCTGGCAGGAATCGAACCCACGACCCCTTGGTTCGTAGCCAAGTACTCTATCCAGCTGAGCTACAGCCGCCCGGGGCACGCATTATAGCGGCATGTGGCAAGTTCGCCAAGCGGCTGTTGGCGCCGGGCAAGCCGGGCGCTGTGCGCCGGATCGGCCGGCGCCAGGCCTTGCTTGCCTGTCAGCATGTGAATACACTGGCAGGCACGGTTCGATCATGCGCCATGCGCGCAGTCTGGAGCTATTCACATGCGACTCGTCTTTACCAAGGGCGCCGGGAAGTTCGACCGGATGACCATCGTGCGCCCGGGGCGCCCGCCAGAGCAGGTCGACTGCCCAAAGCAAGGAATCATTCCGCACGATATGGTGCATTACGCCGTGGAGCATACCTTGGCCGTGCGCGGATTTCTCGCCAGGGTGGGCGAGGGAGAGGCGGCCAGCTTCGGGATGCAGGGCGAGCCATGCAGCGACGCGGTCGAGCGTCTGGTGGAAGTCTTCCAGGGCGACCAGTGGTCCGGCGGCGATGCCCCCGCAACGGATCTCATCGACCTGTACCGGGTCACATGCCATGCGAGATCGTGCCCCATGCTCGATATCGACGCGGCGGCCATCGATGCGGTGCGCTGCGCGCTCGCCGAGCTGACTGCAAGGTGGGCGGCGGTGCCGGTCGGTGGTCATCTCGAGGTCGGCTTCGCGCAGGCGTTTGGCGAGCCGGAAAGAAAAATGGCTCAGAATTTCTTCTGAGCCATTCTCTTTGAAACAGTTGGTGCGGCTGGCAGGAATCGAACCCACGACCCCTTGGTTCGTAGCCAAGTACTCTATCCAGCTGAGCTACAGCCGCCCGAGGCACGCATTATAGCGATGCTTGTTCGTCTTGGCAAAGGGTTATCGGGAAATTTATTTCGTAAGTGATCGGGTCAGTGCGTCGATGACCGCCCGATCGTTCGGATTGCACAACAGGGAAGGAAGATCCGCCTGCGGAATCAGGTGCACGGCCTGGCTTTCCCACCCCATCAGCGCCGGGTTGCCGCCGATCCGGCGCGCCAGGTAATAGCGGGTATGGGTCAGCGTGCGCGCGGAGTCGATCAGGTGAGCCAGGATTTCCACGCGCAGCCCCGATTCCTCGAACGCTTCCCGAATCGCCGTCGCTTGCAGGTTGATGCCGGGATCGACCCGGCCCTTGGGAAAGGTCGCGTCATAGCCGCCGAAGCGGTTCGACGGCGACACCGCCCAGACGCGCCCATCGTCTTCCACGATGACGACGCCGGCCGCGGGGGATTTCGATGGCGCTGGTTCGAAGGCCGGTTCGGCGATGTCGGCCTGGCCCGCAACGTCGGCCCAGTCGGCCTGCGTGGCCGGCACGTCCAGCCATGGCGCGAAGGGCAGGCCATTGAGCGCCGGGGGCAGGGCGCCGAGGGGAATCACGGTGGCGACCCGGGCAGGGTCGTGCCAGGTGCCGGGCGCGCTCGGCTGCGAAGGCCGGGCAATCAGCACTGGCTTGCCGTGCTCGTCAGGCTGGGGATGATGGACGGCGGCGTCGTTCATGGGACGGTGGCGGCTGAAATGATCGTGCGGGCCAAAAGCAATAAGGGCACTTCTTGCGAAGCGCCCTTATCTGAAGAAGGTTGGTGCGGCTGGCAGGAATCGAACCCACGACCCCTTGGTTCGTAGCCAAGTACTCTATCCAGCTGAGCTACAGCCGCCCAATGCAGGCATTATAGCGGGAGGCGGGCGTCTTGGCAAAGGTTCATTGCCGAACCGCGTAACGGCCCGCGAAAACCGTCCGCGGCAAATGCCCGGAGCAAAGAAAAAGGGCCAGATCTCGCGATCTGGCCCTTCGTATTTTCTGGTGCGGCTGGCAGGAATCGAACCCACGACCCCTTGGTTCGTAGCCAAGTACTCTATCCAGCTGAGCTACAGCCGCCCGAAGCACGCATTATAGCAGCGGGTTGTCGTTTCTGGAAGACTCAAAATATTTCACCTAAGCAAACTCCTCTGGTAGATTTGATAGCAGGATAATTAATTGGATCGCCATGTCGGGTTTCGCCACTGTCCGCGCCACATCGTGCCGCTGCATGTTCATCCTGTTGCTGAGCGTCCTGGGCATGCTCGCCGCGAGCCTGGCCAAGGACGCGGGCGCCGCCCAGCGCAGCCTGCGTTTCGAGCGGCTATCCGTCGACGACGGCCTGTCCCAGCATTCGGTGATGAACATCCTGCAGGACCGGCGCGGCTTCATCTGGTTCGGCACCCAGGCCGGGCTGCACCGTTTCGACGGCTACCGGATGACCGTGTACCGCAACGACACCAACGATCCCGGCAGCATCCCAGACAATTTCGTGTCCGCCTCCTACGAAGATCCCGCAGGCTACCTGTGGTTCGGCACCAAGGGCGGGCTCGCGCGTCACGACCCCGCCACCGGCCGCTTCCAGCGCCATGCGCTGGCGGACGAAGGGCGCAGCGTGATGCGTTCGGTGGTGGCCATCGTGCCGGGACCGGATGGCGCGCTGTGGCTGGCGACCACCGACGGCGTGGTGCGCTTCGATCCGGCCACCGGCCGGCACCGCGGTTATGTGCATGACCCCGAGGACCGCGCCAGCCTGCGCGACGATCGGGTCAATGCGCTCGCCTTCGACAATGCCGGCGCGCTGTGGGTGGGCACGGCCGCCGGCCTGGACCGGATGGAGCCGGGCGGCGGCCGCTTTGCACATTTTGCGCTCGCGCCACCGGCGGATGCCCGGCGCAATACCGTGCTCGCGCTGTCGATGGGGCCGCGCGACACGCTGTGGGTCGGCACCGCCTCCGGGCTCGAAGCCTGGCGCCTCGACGAAGGCCCGCCGCGGCGCCAGCGCATGAGCGCGGCCGACGGCATGGGCGAGGTGCACGTCAGGACCCTGTACCACGACAGTGGAGCCCAGCTGTGGGTCGGCACCGAGAACCAGGGCCTCAAATGGCGCGACCCTTCCAGCGGCAAGTTCATCAGCTATCGCAACGCGGCCCAGGACCCGCACAGCCTGTCCGACAACCAGGTGCCGGCGGTGCTGGTCGACCGCACCGGCACCTTGTGGGTCGGCACCTATTTCGGCGGCATCAACCGCACCGACCTGGCCAGCGGCGGCTTCGCGCGCTATGGCGAGACCGAGGGCATCGGCCGCGCGCGGGTGCGCGCCATCGCCGGCGAAGCCGACGGCCGCCTGTGGGTCGGCACCGTCAGCGACGGCCTGATGCTGCTCGATCCGGCCACCCGCCAGGCCACGCGCCTGCGCTCCGGCATGCTGGGCGAGCGCGTCACGGCGTTGGCGCCGGCGCGCGGCCGGATGTGGATCGGCACCCCGACCGGCCTGCTGTGGCGCACGCCGGATGGACGCATGGGGCGGGTGGGACTGGGGCGCGGCCCGAGCGCCAACCACGTGCAGGCCATCCTCGCCGGCCGCGACGGCACCTTGTGGGTGACGACGCGGGATGGCCTGTCGGCGCTGGCCCCCGGCCATGAAACCACGCGCAGCTGGCGCAACGACCCGCTCGACCCGACCAGCCTGGGCGACAACTACGGCCGCGCGCTGCTGGAAGACCGGCACGGCATCCTGTGGATCGGCACCGAGTCGGGCCTGGAACGGTACGACCGCGCCGCCGACACGTTTACCCGTTTTCGCAACGATCCGGCCGATCCGGGCAGCCTGCGCCACAGCCGCGTCAACTACCTGTACGAATCGGCCAGGGGCGAGCTGTGGGTCGGCACCGCCGGCGGGCTGCACCGCATGATGCGCGACGGCGAGCGCACCTGGTTCCGCTTCTATCCCTTCGCCGACGGCGAGGATGCGCCATCGATCGGCGCCATCCTCGAGGACGACGACGGCAACCTGTGGGTCAGCACCACGGCCGGCATCACGCGGGTCGATCCGGTGGGTGGCCAGGCCAAGAGCTACACCGCCAAGGACGGCCTGATCGACGGTTCCTACTTCGTCGGATCGGGCTGGCGCGGCGCCAACGGCCAGCTGCATTTCGGCGGCATCAGCGGCATGACCTCGTTCTTTCCGGCCGAGGTGCGCGACAACCCGTTTGCGCCGACGGTGGCGATCACCGACCTGCTGGTATTGAACAAGACCCGCTCCATCCCCGACCTGCCGACGCGGCGCGAGATCACGCTGTCGCACCGCGACACCGTGTTCACCCTCGAATTCGCGGCCCTGCACTATGCCGACCCGTACGGCAACCGCTATGCCTACCAGCTCGAAGGCTTCGACCAGGCCTGGGTCGACACCAATGCCAGCCGGCGCTTCGCGACCTATACGAACCTCGATCCGGGGCGCTATGTGTTCCGGGTCCGGGCCAGCAACAAGGACGGCCTGTGGAGCCAGGACGCCGCCGCGCTGGCGATCACGATCACGCCGCCGTACTGGAAGACCTGGTGGTTCCGCACGCTGGCGGCAAGCGTGGCGCTGGCGCTGTCGTACCTGGTCTACCGGCTGCGGGTGCGCGCGCTGGTCGAGCAGAAAGGGCTGCTGGCGCGCGAAGTCCATGCCCGCACCGCCGAACTGCGGCTGCAGAAGGAAGCGGCCGAACGCGGCAAGCGCGAAGTCGAGCGCCAGAAGGAATCGGTCGAGCGCGCGCACCGCAATATCGCGCTGCTGTCCGACATGGGCAGGGTGCTGACCGCGAACCTGGACAATGAGGCCATCATGAGCACGCTCTACCAGCATGTGGTGGCGCTGATGGACGCGCCGGTGTTCGCGGTCGCGCTGTGGCGCCCCGAGCACGAGACGCTCGAGCTGCCGTATGCGATGGTGGTCGGACGGCGCATGGCGCCGCGCGAGCTGCGCTTCGATCCGGCGCGCCACCTGCTGTCGTGCTGCGTGGCCGAGGGCCGCGAGTTCCTGCGGGCCGACGTGCAGGCCGAGCTTCCTTCGTGCCTTTCGCAGGCGGTCGACGCGCTCGATGCGGTGGCGGTGTCGGAGTCCGCCGTCCAGGCGCCGCGTTCGCTGCTGTGCGTCCCGGTGACGGTGGGCGAGCGGGTGCTGGGCGCGGTGACGGTGCAGAGCCGCCAGCCCGGCGCCTACGGCCAGGTCCACCTCGACATGCTGGGCACGCTGGCGGCCTACGTGGGCGTGGCCATGGACAATGCCGAAGCCTATCACCGCCTCAAGGAAACCCAGGCCCAGCTGGCGGCCCAGGAGAAACTGGCCTCGCTCGGTTCGCTGGTGGCGGGCGTGGCGCACGAGCTCAACACCCCGATCGGCAACAGCCTGCTGATGGCCAGCACCCTGCAGGAGCGCACCAATGCGGTGGCGGCGCGCTTCGCGCAGGCCACGCTCAAGCGCTCGGACCTGGAAGACTACATGGCCGCCTCGAGGGAGGCATCGGAGCTGATCGTGCGCAGCCTGCACAATGCGGCCGAACTGGTGAGCAGCTTCCGCCAGGTCTCGGTCGACCAGGCCAGCGCCCAGCGCCGCCGCTTCGACCTGGCCCAGGCCTGCCACGAGATCGTCGCGACGCTGATGAACACGGTGCGCCTGGCCGAACACCGCCTGCTGCTCGACGTGCCGGCCGGGATCGCGATGGATGGATTCCCGGGTCCGCTGGGCCAGGTCCTGATCAACTTCGTCAACAATGCCATGCTGCACGCCTTCGAGGGGCCGGGCGGCGCCATGACGATCGCCGCCGCGCCGCACGACGGCCGGGTGACCATCACCTTCCGCGACGACGGACGCGGCATCGAGGCGGCCTATCTCGGGCGCATCTTCGATCCCTTCTTCACGACCCGCATGGGGCAGGGCGGCACCGGACTGGGCCTGAACATCGTCTACAACATCGTCACCAGCCTGCTGGGCGGGACGATCCGGGTCGAGAGCACGCCAGGGGCCGGCACGCTGTTCGTGCTCGACCTGCCGCTACGGGCGCCGGACTAGACGTCAGACCACGTTACGCGGCGCGCCCGCCTGCCAGGCCTCGATATTATCGACCAGCATGTCGGCCAGCGTCTGCATGGCGCCGGCGCTCGCCCAGGCCACGTGCGGGGTCAGGATGAAATTCGGCAGGCGCAGGCCGAGCAGGGGATTGCCGGACGACGGCGGCTCCTTGGAGAGGACGTCGAAACCGGCGCCGATGCGGCCTTCCATCAGCACCTCGGCCAGCGCCGCCTCGTCGACCAGGCCGCCGCGCGCCGTGTTGATCAGGAGCGCGCCCGGCTTCATCAGGCCCAGCTCGCGCCGGCCGATCAGGTCGCGGGTGTCTTCGGTGAGCGGCAGGTGCAGGCTGACGATATCCGAGGTGGCCAGCAGCTCGTCCAGCGCCAGTTGGTCGACGTCCGGATCCTGGATCGGCGAACGCGAGGTGGCGGCCACCCGCATGCCGAAGGCGCGCGCGATGCCGGCGACCCGCTTGCCGAGCGCGCCGTAGCCGACGATGCCCAGGCGGCTGCCGGCCAGGTCGCCGATCGGGTGGTCGAGCAGGCAGAAGCGGCTGGAGGTTTCCCATTTGCCGGCCTCGACGTCGAGGGCGTAGGCGCGCAGGTTGCGGCGCAGCGCCAGCATCAGGGTGACGCAGTGTTCGGGCACCGAGACCAGCGAGTAGTCGCGGATGTTCGAGACCACGACGCCGCGCTCGCGGCAGGCAGCCAGGTCGACGTTATCGAGGCCGGTGGCCGCGACGGCGACCAGTTTCAGGTCGGGCAGTTGCGCGATCGCCGCGGCGCGCAGCGGCACCTTGTTGGTGATCGCGACGGTGGCGCCGGCCAGGCGTTCCACGACCTCGTCGGGGCTGGTGCCCGCGTAGTCCTGCCAGGTATGCGCAAAGCCGGGCACGCGGACATTGGCCTGCAGGCTGTCGCGGTCGAGGAAGACGATACGGTCCATGGTGTCCTTTGGAGTGGCGGGCAAAATCCTATTGTAGAGCAGGCGTGGCAAAAGACAGGATGGCCTGTCTTTTGCACGGGGGCGGCGTGGGGAATGCCGCGATATGGTGGGGCTCGAGCCGGCTTCTGATGAGGACCCTGAGCCCGGGGATTACTGCGAGCGCGCGACGCTGTCGGCCTTCGCTTCGGCCTGGTCGGCCTTGGCTTCAGCCTTCTTCTCGGCTGCCTTCGCCTCGGCCTTGGCCACGTCGGCCTTCGCTTCGGCAGTGGCCTTCTCTACCTTCTCGTCGGCCTTGGCGACTTCTTTCGCATGCTTGGCGTCGGCCTTGGCCGCGTCCTTGGTGGCGTGCGCCTGGTCGTGCATGGTGGCAGGGGTCTGGGCGAACACGGAAGTAGCGAACAGACCAGCGATCAGGGTAGCGGCGATTTTGCTCATGGTGTCATTCCTTTATAGTGGTTTGAAACTCGGTTGATCTCGTGGGGCTCCGTAGAGCAATCCAGGTGTTTCTGCGTCGTGTTACTGAGCAGATAACGGGGCGCGTTACCGTCCAGTTGACGGCATTTACATCCACTTACATTTATCTCAACGACCCCGGTCAGCGTTCGCTGCCGTACAGTCCCCGACGCGAGGCAGGAATAGGCTGTGATCAATAGGTTCCTGGAGCATCGCCATGCCGGACGCACTGAAAGTCTATAAAGCCAAGCGCAATTTCTCGATCACGTCGGAGCCGGCCGAAGGCGGCACGCCCGGCGTGGATGCCTTGACCTTCGTTATCCAGAAGCATTGGGCCAGCCGCCTGCATTACGATTTTCGGCTCGAGCTGGACGGCACCATGAAGAGCTGGGCGGTGCCGAAGGGCCCCAGTTACGACACCCACGACAAGCGGATGGCGGTGCACGTCGAGGACCACCCGATCTCGTATGCCGATTTCGAAGGAACGATTCCGGCCAAGCAATATGGCGCAGGCAAAGTCATCATCTGGGACAAGGGCACCTGGGAACCGCTGGAAGACCCGCACAAGGGCTTCGCCAAGGGCAGCATCAAGTTCGAGATGCACGGCCACAAGATGCGCGGTCGCTGGACCCTGGTGCGCATGAAGGGCCGCGGCGACGAGAAGCAGGAACCGTGGCTCCTGATCAAGGAGAAGGACGAGTACGCGCGCTCATCCGAGGAATTCTCGCTGGTCGACGAGATGCCGGACAGCGTCAAGGACCTGCCGATGCCCGAGCGGGTGCAGCGCAAGGTCGAGGCGCTGCGCGAAGAAGAGGAGGAGGAGCAGGCGCCGGCGTCGAAAAAAAGAACGCCGGCGAAGAAAAAAGCCGCCGCCAAGCCCAGGGCGGCGCCGGCTTCCGCCCTGGTCGCCTTGCCTGAAAAATTCTCGCCCGAGCTGGCCACGCTGGTGGACGCGCCGCCGCCCGACCCCGAGAACTGGGTATTCGAGGTCAAGTTCGACGGCTACCGCATGCTGGCGCGCATCGAGGACGGCGCGGTGCGCTTGATCACGCGCAATGCCAACGACTGGACCGACAAGCTGTTGCCGCTCAAGGCCGAGCTGGAGCGCATGAAGCTGCCCGACGGCTGGTATGACGGCGAGATCGTGGTCCACGACGAGAACGGCAAGCCCGATTTCGGCAAGCTGCAGCTGGCCTTCGACGGCAAGCATGCCGAACACATCGAATTCTTCCTGTTCGACGTGCCATACTTCGACGGCCACGACCTGCGCGAGCTGCCGCTGGTCGACCGGCGCGGCTTGCTCGAACAGCTGCTCGCGAAGAAGAAGTCGGACAAGGTCCGTTTCTCGGCCGAGTTCGGCAACAAGCCGGACGAGCTGGTGGTCGCCGCCTGCAAGATCGGGCTGGAAGGCGTGATCGGCAAGCGGCGCGATGCGCGCTATGTGTCGCGGCGCTCGCCCGACTGGATCAAGCTCAAGTGCGGGCTGCGCCAGGAGTTCGTAATCGGCGGCTTCACCGACCCCAAGGGTTCGCGCACCGGCATCGGCTCGCTGCTGCTCGGAACGTATGACGAGGAAGGCGTGCTGCGCTACGCGGGCAACGTCGGCTCGGGCTTCAACCATTCCTCGCTGGCCTCGATCGCCAAGCGGCTGGAAAAGTTGCGCAGCGACGAGAGTCCTTTCCCGCCGCGCGCCGTTCCCGGCCGCAAGCACCACTGGGTCAAGCCGGTGCTGGTGGCCGAGGTCAGTTTCTCCGAATGGACCAGCGCCGGCGCGGTGCGCCACCCGGTATTCCAGGGCTTGCGCGAAGACAAGCCGGCCAAGGGCATCACACGTGAAAAGGCACAGCATATGGATGACGCATCCGCGACAGACGCTGCGGACCCTGTGTCGGCGCCGGGCAAGCTGCCGGCGACGATGAAGATCACGAATGGCGACCGCGTGATCGACAAGGAGACCGGCGCGACCAAGCTCGACCTGATTCGCTACTACGCGCTGGTCGGCGAGCTCATGATGGAGCACCTGAAGGGGCGTCCGGTATCGCTGGTGCGCGCGCCCGAGGGCGTGGGCGGCGAACTGTTCTTCCAGAAGCACGCCGACGTGCGCAAGATGCCGGGCCTGCGCCACCTGGATCAGGCGCTCGACCCCGATCATCCGCCGATGCTCGAAGTGGCGAGCAGGGAAGGCATCCTGTCGTCGGCGCAGTGGAACGTGGTCGAGATCCACACGCAAAACGCGTTCAAGGGCAGCTACCAGAAGCCGAACCGCATGGTGTTCGACCTCGACCCGGGCGAGGGCGTCGAGTGGCCGGCGATGCAGGAGGCGGCCCAGCTGATGCATGCCTTCCTCGACGAACTGGGCTTGCCGGCTTTCCTCAAGACCAGCGGCGGCAAGGGCCTGCACGTGGTGGTGCCGATCAAGGGTGGTCACGACTGGGATACGGTGAAGGCGTTTTCGCAGGCGATCGTGCGCCATATGGCCGACACCTTGCCCGACCGCTTCGCCTTCAAGAGCGGCCCGAAGAACCGGGTCGGCAAGATCTTCATCGACTACCTGCGCAACGGGCAGGGCGCGACCACCGTCGCGGCCTGGTCGGCCCGGGTGCGGCCGGGACTCGGGATCTCGGTGCCGCTGCGCTGGGAAGAACTGGCGGGATTGACGTCGAGCACGCAGTGGACGGTGGCCAATGTGCACACGCGGCTGGACGAAGGCAATGCGCCGTGGGACGGTTATGCCAGGGCCGCGAAGACGCTGACCAAAGCGATGAAGGCGCTCGGCTTCGAGCCCTGAATAAAAAAAAACCGCCACACCGGAACTGGCGGTCCGGGTGGCGGCAAGG
The DNA here is from genome assembly GCF_000315425.1 of Massilia timonae CCUG 45783. Taxonomy (GTDB): domain Bacteria; phylum Pseudomonadota; class Gammaproteobacteria; order Burkholderiales; family Burkholderiaceae_D; genus Telluria; species Telluria timonae. Next base: position 348,649 of record NZ_JH992925.1, read on the forward strand.
AGGGAGAAGCTTGAAGGCTGGTGACGCGTGGTCGAGGCTTAGTCGACGTTCCTGCCCAGCGCCTTGAGCGAGGCGCGCACGCCGCGGCCATACGCCGGATCGGCCTGGTCGAAGTGGCCCAGCTGGCGCTGCAGGATGTCCTCGTCCACCTGGCTCAGCGGGCCGGCCAGGTTGTCGCACAGGTTCTGGCGCGCCTGGGCGTCCATCAGGCGGAACAGGTTGCCAGCCTGCGTGTAATCGTCTTCCTGGCCGCGGAAGTCGAAGCGGCCGGCATCGCCTTCCAGGGCCAGTTCGCGCTCGCCGTGGCCCATGCCGGTGACGCCGGCGCCCACGCTGTTGAGCGTGTAGTAGTTGCGCGCCGCGCCGCCGTTGGCGATCGCCATCGAACCGTCACGCTGGTGGTTGTGGACCGGGCAGCGCGGGGCGTTCACCGGCAGGTGCTGGTGGTTGGTGCCGACGCGGTACAGCTGGGCGTCGTGGTAGCCGAACAGGCGGCCCTGCAGCATCTTGTCGGGCGAGTAGCCCAGGCCCGGCACCACGTTGGCCGGCGAGAAGGCAGCCTGCTCGACCTCGGCGTGGTAGTTCTGCGGGTTGCGGTTCAATTCCAGCACGCCGACCGGCTGCACCGGGAAGTCGCCATGCGGCCATACCTTGGTCAGGTCGAACGGATTCCAGCCGGTGCGCGCGCTCCAGGCTTCCAGCTCCTGGATGGTCGCGACCTGCACCTGCACGTCCCACTGCGGGAAGTCGTTGGCGGCGATCGCATTGAACAGGTCGCGCTGGGCGTGATCCGGATCGCTGCCGGCGATGCGGGTGGCGTCCGCGGCACTCAGGTTCTTGATGCCCTGGCGGGTCTTGAAGTGCCACTTCACGTAGACGCGCTCGCCCTGTTCATTGATCAGGCTATAGGTGTGGCTGCCGAAGCCGTCCATGTGGCGGTAACCGTCCGGGGTGCCGCGGTCCGAGAACAGGATCGTCACCTGGTGCAGGCTCTCCGGCGCATTGCTCCAGAAGTCGAACATCATATTGGCCGACTTCAGGTTCGTCTGCGGATCGCGCTTCTGGGTGTGGATGAAGTCCGGGAAGTTGATCGGGTCCTTGATGAAGAACACCGGCGTGTTGTTGCCGACCAGGTCCCAGTTGCCTTCCTCGGTATAGAAGCGCAGCGCGAAGCCGCGCGGATCGCGTTCGGTATCGGCGCTGCCTTTTTCGCCGCCGACGGTCGAGAAGCGCAGGAAGACCGGGGTCTGCTTGCCGACGTGGGCGAACAGGTTCGCTTTCGTCAGCCCGGTGATGTCGTGGGTGACGGTGAAGCTGCCGTAGGCGCCCGAACCCTTGGCGTGGACGACGCGCTCGGGGATGCGCTCACGGTTGAAGTGCTGCAGCTTTTCGATCAGGTGAAAATCCTGCAGCAGCAGCGGGCCACGCGGGCCGGCGCTCAACGAATTCTGGTTGTCGGCGAGTGGGATGCCGGAGGCGGTGGTCAGGCGGGGTTGGCTCATGCGTAGACTCCTCATTGCGTGTGATTTCAATGAGATAGATTCTACGGAGCAATCCTCATAAGTGAAAGCTATTTGATTTAATTAAATTGATAGGTTTTTACAATACAGCGAAAGAATGAGATGCCGGGAGGCGCCGCCACCTCCCGGGAATCAGTGCCCGTTCTTGAAGATGCCGCGCACGTTCATCGCCATCAGCGCCAGCTGCAGGGTAATGAGGGCCCAGGCTTCGTCGTGCCAGCCCCACACGATCCACAGCAGGTTACTGAGGATGAACATCCAGAACCCGAACACCCGGCGTTCGGCGCGCTTGGAGCCGATCAGGAAGGCGGCGTAGAGGCTGACCAGCATCGCCGGCCATTGAAGGAGGTCGATCAGTCCCTCCATCCTCACGCCGCCTTCTTGCGTGCCGGCGCCTTGGCGGACGCTTTCCTGGCGACCGCTTTCTTCGCCGCCGGCTTGGCCGCGGTCTTGCTCGCCGTAGCCCGCGTCGACTTGGCGGCGCTCGCGCCCGCACGGCTGCCCGATCCCGCCGTCTTGCGTGCGCGCGGCACGTGGACCTCGTCGTCGTCGTCGTCGCCGGCCGCCGGCTTTTTCGACTTGCGCGGCGGCGGATCGTCGTCATCGTCGTCGTCATCTTCCAGCGCCGCCGCCAGCGCGGCCCTGGCCGGCTTCTTGCCCAGGCTGGCCTGGAGCAGGGCGACCAGGTCGATGACCTTGCCGCTCGTGCGTTTTTCTTTCTCGGGCTCGGGCTGGGTGATGGTCTTGGTCTGCCTGGCCTTGATCTTCTTCTTGACCAGGGCCAGCACGTCCTCGCGGTAGGTGTCGTGGTACTGCTCCGGCGCCCAGTCCTCGCTCATGCCCTCGACCAGCGCCATCGCCATCTTGAGTTCCTTGACGGTGACGGCGGCGGTCTTGGAGTCGGGCGACGGGATCTTGAGTTCGCCCGCATCGCGCATCTCGTCCGGATAGCGCAGCGTGTTGAGCACGATGGTGTCGCCCACGCACACCAGCGCCGCCAGGTGCTGCTTGACGCGGATGACCACGCGCGCGATGCCGATCTTGCCGGCCTCGCGCAGGGTCTCGCGCAGCAGGGCATACACCTTGGCGCCGCCCTTGCCCGGCGCGAGGTAATACGGCTGGTCGTAGTAGATCAGCGGCACGTCCTCGGCATCCACGAAGGCCTGGATGTCGATGGTCTGCGTCGCTTCGGGGTTGGCGCGGCGCAGGTCTTCGTCGGACAGGACGACGTACTCGCCGTCTTCATATTCGTAGCCCTTGACGATGTCGTCCCACGCCACCTCCTTGCCGTTGCCCTTGTTGTAGCGCTTGAAACCGACCGGCGAAAAGTCGCGCCGGTCGAGCATGGTCAGGTCCAGCCCCTTGCTTTCGACCGCGGTATACATATCGACCGGAATATGGACCAGCCCGAAACTGATCGCCCCCTTCCACATGCTGCGCATGGATGTCCTCCTTGTCGTTCGCAGGCCGGCCGGTCAGCCGACCGAACCGGTGATCGGCAGCACGATGCCGGTGATGTAGCCCGAGCACACTGGCGAGGCCAGGAACACATAGGCCGGCGACAGTTCTTCCGGCTGGGCCGGGCGTTTGTAGTCGGTCTGGGCGCCGAATTCCTTCAGCTGCTCGGGCGGCTGGTCGGCCGGGTTCAGCGGAGTCCAGACCGGGCCCGGCGCCACCGCATTGACGCGGATGCCCTGTTCGATCAGGCTCGAGGCGAGCGACATCGTGAAGGCGTGGATCGCGCCCTTGGTGGCCGAATAGTCGAGCAGCTTCTTCGACCCCTGCAGGCCGGTCACCGAGCCGGTGTTGATGATGGACGCGCCCTGCTTGAGATGCGGCAGGCATGCCTTCGCCATGTGGAAGTAACCGTAGATATTGGTGCGGAAGGTCTCGTCGAGCCGCTCTTCGGTGATGTCGAGCAGCGAATTCGCATGTTCCTGGAAGGCGGCGTTATTCACCAGCACGTCCAGGCGGCCGAATTCGGCCACGACTTTTTCCACTGCCTCGTTGCAGAAGGCGGCGTCCTTGACGTCGCCCGAGATGGTCACGCAGCGGCGGCCCTCGGCCTCGACGCAGCGCCTGGTTTCCTCGGCGTCTTCGTGTTCGTTCAGGTACATCACGGCCACGTCGGCGCCTTCGCGCGCGAACAGCACCGCGACCGCACGGCCGATGCCGGAGTCGGCGCCGGTCACGATGGCGCTCATGCCTTCCAGCTTGCCGCTGCCCTTGTAGCCCTCGGCCATGAACTTCGGCTTGAGTTCCATCTGCGCCTCGATGCCGGGCTTGGCCAGGTGCTGGGCGGGCATTGGCGTCTCGGGCTGGCGCACGCCGGTCTGCACCGCCTCGTCGCGGCTCTCGGCCTTCTGCATGCTGCCATCGATCTGGTCCTGGCGGTTCTGGATGGCCTTCTGCTTGTTTGCCACGTCGTCCTGCTGTCCCATCGTGCTTCTCCCATGAATGTACGTTCGATCTGGAGAGTATTGGACGCGCGGCGCGGCGCGACGGTGCGGTTCCACACACAGCGCCGCGGTTATGGCACACTCGCGAGGCAAACATGTCGAATCGGTAATGCCAGGAAACGTTTTGGAGGATGAGAATGGGAGAAGAGGGCGCGCGCGCCGATGAAGTGAACATCGACTACAGCTGCCTGTTCGTGAACCCGGTGGGCCAGCGCCGCGCCGATTTCCAGAGCGCCTGCGCCGGGGTCTTCGCGCAGTTGCGGGTGGCCTCCGGCGCGACCCAGGCGCGCGGCCTGCTGGAACGCGAGCCGGCCGACCTCGTGGTGCTGGACCTCGAACGCTGCGAGCTGGGCATCGACCTGGCGGCCCTGGGCGCCCTGGTGGCCGAACGGGCCGGCAAGCCGATCCTGGTGCTGTGCCCCTTCACCAACGCGCGCTGGCTGCCGGCGCTGATGGCCTTCGGCCCGATCGACTATGCGATCGGCCCGCTGCGCGCGCAGCAGACGCGCGCGCTGCTGGACGCGCGCCTGCGCGCCGGCTTCGCGCGCGCGCCGGCCCCGAGCCCGGCCGAGGAAGCGCTGCAAACGCTGCTGGCGCTGCGCGGCGCCAGCCAGGAGGCGCTGGACCACGCCGACGACAGCGTGCGCTTCGCCGAGCGCCTGTGCGCGGCCTTGTCGGGCTGGCCGGGCCTGGTGCATGCGGCGCTGTTCCAGCACCGCGACGGCGACCTGCACCTGGAAGCCGAGCAGGGTGTGGCCGGCCTGCACCTGATGGCGCTGCTCGAGGTCGAGGGCCGCCTGCTGCAGTCGCCGCTGCGCCACGCCTTTCCCGGCCTGCTGGCCGCCGCCAGCGGCGAGTTCACCCTGCTCGACGCGCCGGAAAAGGCGGGCGAGCCCGAACTGGCGGCCAGCCTGGAGGGCTTCGGCGTGCGCATGGCGGTCGGCCTGCCGATCCCGGGCCCGGGCCCGGGCGGCCCGCGTGGCTCGCTGTGCCTGATGTTCGACCATGCGCGCGCCTTTTCGCGCGCGCAGCTGCAGGCGCTGGACGACCTGGCCCAGCTGGCCGCGCATGGCCTGCGCATGGCCGAGGTCACGCGCGAGAACGAGGCCCTGCTGGCGCGCGTGACCCACCTGGCCACGACCGACGCCCTGACCGAGGTCGCCAACCGCCGCCACGGCGAACACCTGCTCGAGCAGGAGATCAAGCGCGCCCGCCGTTACCGCCTGCCGCTGGCGCTGGTGAGTTTCGATATCGACCGCTTCAGCCAGGTCAACGACAGCTTCGGGCATCCGGTCGGCGACATCGTGCTGCGCACCGTGGCCGACACCGCGCGCGCGCTGCTGCGCGCCAGCGACGTGCTGGTGCGCGCGGGCGGAGAAGAATTCCTGGTGATCGCGCCGCATACCAGCGCGATCGACGGCCTCAGGATGGCCGAGAAGCTGCGCGCCGCCATCGAACAGGTCGAGATCCCGGGCTGCGACCACGTGACCATCAGCCTGGGGGTGGCCCAGCTGGGCGAGAGCGAGAGCGGCGACTCGCTCGCGGTGCGGGCCAATGCCGCACTGGCGCGCGCCAAGCGGGCCGGGCGCAACTGCGTGGAACTGGCGATGTCCTGAGGGCGTGCGGCCGGTGTCGCGCCCATCGCGGCGACCGGACGATCACAAACCGAATATCGATATGCGGTATTTATGCTACGCTAGCGGCCTTTCAAACAGGCAAGACCTCCCAGGGTAATCCATGCTTCAGTGGCTGCGCGAGTACCGGCGCGCCGCGCTGCCGGGCGACATCAGCGCCGGCATCGTGGTGGCGATGATGATGATCCCGCAGGGCATGGCCTATGCGCTGGTGGCCGGACTGCCGCCGGTGGTCGGGATCTACGCCAGCATCTTCCCGCCGCTGCTGTACGCGCTGTTCGGGACCAGCAGCACCCAGTCGGTGGGGCCGATGGCCATCGTGTCGCTGATGACGGCGTCGACGCTCGCGCCGCTGGCCACGCCCGGCACCGGCCTGTATGGCGTGCTGGCGGCCCAGCTGGCGCTGATGTCGGGCCTGGTCCTGCTGGCCTGCGGCCTGCTGCGCATCGGCTTTCTCGCCAATTTCTTTTCGCGCCCGGTGATGAGCGGCTTCACCATCGGCTCGGCGATCGTCATCGCCTGGGGCCAGCTGCGCACCCTGGTCGGCGGCCCGCTCACGCTGGACGCGACCCGGGACTGGTATGCGCGCTGGCCCAGCATCGCGCTGGGCTTGGGCTCCCTGGCCTTGCTGGTGATGGCGCGCGAGTGGCTGGCGCCGCTGCTGCGCCGGCTGCGCGTCAAGCCCGTCGTGGCCGACATCGCGGCCAAGCTGGCGCCGATGTTCGTGGTGCTGGGCGCGACCGCGCTGGTGCCGCTGCTGGGCCTGGAGGCGCTGGGCGTGGCCACCGTCGGCGCGGTGCCGGCCGGCTTGCCGGGCCTGAACCTGGCCACCTCGAGCGGCCACTGGCAGGCCTTGCTGCAGCCGGCGCTCTTGATCGGCTTCATGGTGTTTTTGATCAGCATGTCCGGCGCGCAGGCGCTGGCGCTCAAGCGCGGCGGCGAGAAGCTGGCCAGCAACCGCGAGCTGGTCGGTCTGGGCGCGGCCAACGTCGGCAGCGCCCTCTCCGGCGGCTTTCCGGTCACCGGCAGCATCTCGCGCTCGGCGGTGAACTTCGCGGCCGGCGCCAATACCCAGCTGGCGAGCATGATCACGGCCGGCCTGCTGGCCCTGGCGCTGGTGGCGCCCACCGGCTGGCTGGCCCTGCTGCCGCTGCCGACGCTGGCCGCGACCATCATCGTGGCGGTGCTGGGCATGCTCGACTGGTCGACCCTGCGCACCGCCTGGCGCTACGACCGCGCCGACGCGCTGGCGCTGCTGGCCACCGCCGGTGGCGTGCTGGTGCTGGGGGTGGAGGCGGGCGTGCTGGTGGGCGTGGCGCTGTCGATGGGCGCGCTGATCTGGCGCGCCAGCCGGCCCCACATCGCGGTGCTGGGCCGCATCCACGGCACCGAACACTTCCGCAATGTCGACCGTTATTCAGCCGAAACCACGCCCGGCCTGTTGATGCTGCGGATCGACGCCGGCCTGTTCTTCGGCAACGTGGACGCGGTGAACGAGCGCATCGACGAGGAACTGGCGCAGCGTGCCTCTACAACCCACCTGGTGCTGGTGCTGTCGGCGGTGAATGCGATCGACACCTCGGCCCTGTTCGGCCTGGGCGAATTGAACGCGTCGCTGCGCCAGCGCGGCGTGACCCTGCACCTGGCCGAAGTGAAGGGGCCGGTGATGGACCGGCTGCGCGACAGCGACCTGCTGGGCCAGCTCAGCGGGCAGGTGTTCCTGAGCGCGGCGAATGCCTGGGACAGGCTGGCGGGGTCGAGCGCGGCGGGCCGGCCGCAGCCGGGCGCCTGAGTTCAGGCGCGCTTGCGCTGCGCTTCGTTGTCGTCGCGCGGGGCGAGCCGGATCGGCGCGGCGTTCTCGGGATAGAGGGCGGTGACGTCCCGGTAGACGCCGCGGATCGCTTCCATGTCGGCTTCGACGTCGCCGCTGAGATCGAGCGTGGCGGTCACGCGCAGCTCCTTCTTCTTGTAATCGAAGCTGACCAGCAGCAGCGGCACGTTGGCGGTGCGCGCCAGGTGATAGAAGCCGCTTTTCCAGTGCGGACGGTAGCCGCGCGTGCCCTCCGGGGTGATGGCGACCCAGCACCAGTCTTCCTTCAGCATCTTCTGGGCCAGCTGGCGCGTGGCGCCCATCGGCGAACTGCGGTCCACTGCGATCCCGCCCCAGTAGCGCATCAGGCGACCCATCGCGCCGCGGAACAGCGAATCCTTGGCCAGCCAGCGAAACGGCAGGTCGAGCGCCCATTTGGCGACCAGGCCGATCGGGAAGTCCCAGTTCGAGGTGTGCGGATAGACCACGACGATGCCGTGCGGACCGGGCAGTGGCTTGAAATACAGCTTCCAGCCGAACAGCTGCAGCACGCGCAGCGCGGTGCGCTGGCGCAGGGTGGGCAGTGCCTCGGGACGCTGCAGGTGATCGTTCATCGGGTCTCCGGTTGGGCGTAATGGCATGTTGCTACGGGAATTTTTGATTACGCTCTAGAAAATGAAGCGTGGGATTCTAGCCGGAGCGGAGAGGGGGGACAAGCAAAAATGCTGGTGCGGGGTATGCGCTGTGGTTATCATGCCGCTGTCCGAACGACAAGCCAATGACAATCCGCCACTACGTGTAATGACAATGGATATCACGATTTATCACAACCCGCGCTGCGGGACCTCGCGCAACACCCTGGCCGCCATCCGCGAGGCCGGCCACGAACCGCAAGTGGTCGAGTACCTGGCCCATCCACCGGGCCGCGAGCAACTGGCGCGCCTGATCGCGGATGCCGGCCTGCAGCCGCGCGACGCGGTGCGCCGCAAGGAAGCCCTGTACGCCGAGCTGGGCCTCGACCGGCCGGAGGTGACGGATGCGGCGCTGCTCGATGCGATGGCCGCGCATCCGATCCTGATCGAGCGGCCCTTCGTGGTCACGCCGAACGGCGTGCGCCTGTGCCGGCCGTTCGAGCGGGTGCGCGAAGTCTTGTAAACCTCAGGATGGCGGCGCCGCCGGCAGCGCCCCGATGTCCGCCTTGCGCATCGGCCGCGCCCCGGTATTGCCGCTGCCGGGCGGCGCCGATTCGGATGGCAAGCCCTGTCCGATCGCCGGCGACCCGGGGCGCAGGCGGAAGTCCGGCGTGCCGCTGGCGCTGTACTCGACGAACTGAGGCGGCGCGCTGATGCTGCCCACATGCTCGCGGCCGGGCGACAGCTTCCAGTCGTCGCCGGCATTCTGGTACACGAGGTTGTTGCGGAAGCTGTTGTGGCGGCCGATCGCCCCTTGTTCGAGGATGCCGTTGTTGTTGTCGTAGACGATGTTGTTGCTGACGTGGGTGTGGTCGTTCGGCCCCTTGCTGTGATAAAAGTCGCCGCCGCCGACGACGATGCCGGTGCCGGAGGCCGCCACGGTATTGCCGCGCACGGTCACGCGGTTGGCGTCGTGCCACAGATGGATGCCGGCGCCGGACACGCGGTAGACGACGTTGCCGCGCACGCTGGCCGTGGTGCTGACGTAGATGCCGTGCATGTAGCGGCAGCCGGGCGGGCCGATGTCGTGCACGTGGTTGCCGGTCACGACCACGTCCACGCCCTTGTAATAGCTGTCGATGCCGATGCCGGAGCCGCCCTTGGACTCGCACGGCACGTCGTTGCCGATGTGGTGGATGCGGTTGCCGTGCACGCCGTTGTGCGAGCCGCCGTTGTAGATGCCGCTCAGCCATTTCATGCCGCTCTGGTACTGGGTGCCGTCGATCTCGAAGCCGATGATGTCGACGTAGTTGCCGCGGTTGTCCCAGGCCGCGCTCTGGCGCGCGTCGAGCGGCGGCACGATCCTGGCGCCCCAGCGCTCGGTGCTCTGGAAGATGATGCGCGCCTCGAGCGTGCCGCTGGTGGTGGTGCGCACGCCGCCCGAATAGATGCCGGGCGCGACGTGCACGGTCGTACCCGGCGTGACCACCTGGGCCGCGCGCGCGAGGGTGCGGAAGGGTTCGGCGCGGGTGCCGGGATTGCTGTCCGAGCCGTTGGGCGCGACATGGAGGTGGGTGCGCACCAGTTCGGGCACCACGAGTTCTTCGTGCCCGCCGTCGCGCAGCCGGCAGCCGGCCAGCAATTGCCCCGCCAACAGCGGGCAGGCCAGCAGCCAGAACACGCCCAGCTGCATGCGCCGGCGCACGAGCGGGTATATCAGCAGGCGAACGGCGGTCAAGACCTCGGGCAAAATCCGGCGCATTGCGTCCTCGTCATTAGAGCAGGTGACGGAACCAGTCTGAGCCTGCCCATGCGAGGGGGATGCCGGATCGATCAAACTCGTCCTTGAGCATGCGCAATGCGCGCACGCCGCGGGACGTCGAAATCAAGCGGTCGGCGCAGCGACCACCACCGGCATATACGTGTCCAGGAACGCGGCCGGCATGCGGCGCGGCCGGCCGCTGCCGATCTCGATGCAGACCAGTTCCCAGCGCCCGCGCAGCACGGTGGCGCCGTCGCTGTCGCGCACCAGCTGGAAGCGGCGCTCCATCGTCAGCTTGCCGTCGCCGCCGACCAGCCAGGTGGCCAGGCTCAGCGCCTCGCCTTCCACGGTGGGCAGCAGGTACGCGTAATCGCCGCGCCGGATCGCCATCGCGCGGTCCAGGCGCCGGTAGTCGTCCAGCGACAGGCCCAGCCCTTCCGAATGGGCCCAGCCGGCCTGTTCGCACCAGCGCACGTAGACGGCGTTGTTGGTGTGGTTCAGGCCATCGATGTCGCCGGCCTGCGGCATGACCGGCAGGATGAACGGTTGCGGATAATCCCAGTCCAAAGTGTGTCCTCTGCAAGCGCGGCCGGGGCCGCGAACCTGGGCATTATATGTTCACGATGATCCTGCTGCTGTACCTGCAACAGAACCTCGACGTCACGCTGGCGAGCAGCAGCCTGCGCGGCGAGTTCGCCAGCAGCGCCGCATGCGAGGAGGCCGCCGTCGGCTTGCGCGGCGCGCTGCCCACGCCCGAAGGCCATGCGGCGGCCTGGCACGACGCGCTGTGCGTGCCGATCGCGCGCGGAGTCAGGGTGCGCAGCGGCGCGCCGCCCGACCTGGGCGCGCTGCTGCGCGAACACCCGCCGGCCGAATGCGGGGCCGACGGCGCCTGGCGCCGGGTGGCGGAACTGTGCGTCCCGTCCGGGGCCGCGACGGGCGGCACGCAGTCGCATTAGCACTTCACGCAGCGGTCAGTCCTTGGGCGCCGTCATCGCCGCCTTGATCGCCACGCAGCGCTGTTCGTCCTGCAGGGTGTCCAGCAACGAGCGGCGGGTGAACGCCGACAGGTCCTTCATCCCGTCGGCGGCGCGGCTCAGGCGCTGCACGCTGTGCGGCGTGCACGCGGTCGGGATCATGGTGGTGGCGTAGGCGCGCATATAGACCGGGCCGGCCGCCTTGTCGATCGCCGGCAGGCGTGCCAGGCGCGCATCGGCCTCGAGCTCGCTCAGCTGGCCCTGTTCGGCCGGGAACACGCTGCCCATCGCCGTGCGGATGCGCGAGAACGGCAGCGGCGTCTTGAGGTCTTCGATCTTCCCGACCCATTCTGCCTTGACCTTCGGATCCGGACGCGATGCGGTGGCCGCCACCGCCGCCACCTGGCCGGCGTCGGATTTGTCGCGCGCGCTTTCCGCCGCGACCAGCGCGTCGGCGCCGGGGTGATTGTAGCGGTTGAGGTGGGCGATGATCGACCAGCGCATTTCCTGGGTGAGCTGCAGGCCGGCGGCGTCGACCTTGCCGTCGAGGATGCCGGCCAGGCGCGCCAGCGCCTCGGGGCTCGACGCCACGCTCACGTAGAGATTGAACCAGCGGCGCTGGACGTCGGCGTCGGCCTTGTGCGCCAGCACGCCGTCCCAGGCCATCTTCTCCAGGGCTGCATAGGTCTGCTTCGCATACGCGCTGTCGAGGCGCATGGCGTCGAGGTAGGCCTTCGACTGGACGACCTTGCCCAGCACGTCGCCGAGCAGGGTGTAGTCCTTCTCTTGCGGCGCATTGTTCAGGGCCACGGTGATGAAGTCGTTCAGCGGCAGCTGGGCGTCGCGCACGCTGTCCCACAGGCTTTGCCACAGCATGGCGCGCAGCAGCGGATCATCGACCTGCGACAATTTCGTGCGCGCGGTATCGAACGAGCGGGCGTCCAGCTGGACTTTCGCATAGCCCCAGTCCTGGTAGTTCGGGTAGACGAGGTCAGGGCAGGCCGCGCCGTCCAGATCCTTGACCGCAGTCTTTGCGCCCTTGTAGGTCACCGGCACGTTCTTGACCAGGGACAGCTTGCCGCCGTCGATCTTGAAGGCGGCCACCTGCACGCGCTGTTCGCGCAGGGTCGGCAGCTCCTTGCTCGGCGCCGATTGGGTAAGGGTAAAGTCCTTGATCTTGCCGTTGCTGCAGCTGTAATTGGCGGCGATCGTGTTCACGCCGGCGTGGTACAGCCATTCCCTGGTCCAGCCTGACAGGTCGCGGCCGGCGGTCCTGGCCAGCGTATTGATGAAGTCATCGAGGGTGGCGTTCTGCCACGAATACTTGACCAGGTAGTTGTGCACGCCCTTGCGGAACACTTCCTCGCCCAGCAGGTGGCGCAGCTGCTTGAGGGCGGCGCCCCCTTTCGAATAGGTGATGGCGTCGATATTGTCGAAGGCGTTGGCGGACGACGGCACCGGCACCTCGATCGGGTGGGTGCTCGCGGTCTGGTCCTGGATGTAGGCGCGCTGCTTGCCGGTCTGGTAGAACTTCTGCCACGAATCCTTGAACTCGGTCGACTCGGCGGTGGCCAGGATGCCCATGAAGGAAGCGAAGCTTTCGTTCAGCCACAGGCCGTTCCACCACTTCATGGTGACCAGGTTGCCGAACCACTGGTGCGCCATCTCGTGCATGATCACTTCGGTCATCGACTGCTTCTGGTCGGCCGTCATGTTGGCCACGCCGTAGCGCGCTTCGGCGAAGGTGATGGCGCCGGCGTTTTCCATCGCGCCGTACAGGAAGTCGGGCACGATCAGCTGGTCATACTTCTCGAACGGGTAGGGGATGCCGAAATACTCTTCGAAGAAGGTCATGCCGGCCTTGGTCTGGCGGAACCAGTCGGCCGGGACCACCTGCCTGGCCAGCGACTGGCGCGCGAACAGGCGCATCGGGTACTTGCCGCTATTGTCTTCCCAGACCTGGTAAGGACCGGCGTGCAGCGAGAAGTTGTAGGGGCTCAGGCGCTTCGTCTGCTTGAAGCTCCAGCGGCGGTTGGCGCCGGCGTCATCGATCCTGGTCTCGCGGGTGGTGGTGACCACGTGCCAATCCTTCGGCGCGGTGACGCTGACGGTATAGCTGGCCTTCAGGTCGGGCTGGTCGAACAGCGGGAACATCTGCTGTGCCGCCACCGGCTCGAAGTGCGAATACGTGTACACCCGGCCGTCGGCCGGGTCGACCATGCGGTGCAGGCCTTCGCCATTGGTGCTGTGCAGGCGCTCGTAGGCGACGGTGACGGTGTTGCGGCCCTTGGCCAGGTGCGCCGGGTCGATCGTGATGAACCAGTTGTTGTAGCGCGCCTGGACCGGCTTGCCGTTGACGCTGACCGACTTGACGGTGGCCTTGTTGAGGTCGAGGGTGACCGCGGAATGCGTGTCCTTGAGGTCGAAGGTGACGGTCGTGGTGCCGGCGAAGGTTTCCTTGCCGGTCAGGGTAAAGTCCAGCACATAGTCCACGTTCGCGATGCGCGCGGAACGGGCGAACGCATCGGCCTGCGAGAGGAAGGCGGTTTCGGCGCGGGCCGGGGCTTGTTGTGCCGGTGCGGCGTGAACGGCGCCGCCGAAGACGAAGGCGGAAGCGATGGCGACGGCCATCACGCGGTGTGCGGGAAAGTTCACTGAATATCCTCTCTCGGGTGGGCGCATCTGGGTGCGCGAAATGTCAATCGCGCAAGAATAGCACTAACGTTCCACGCTGGACACCTGTTGGAGAGATTGCGTACTCTCGGCATGCGGATTCGATGCCGGTGTCAATACGAAGAAACGGGACCGCGAAGGTCCCGTCGAAAGAGGCGCCGCCGCTTCGCCGGCGACAGGGCAGCGAAGCGGTGGCGAAAACGAAAAATCAGGCGGCCTGTTCCAGCGTCGGGTAGTCGGTATAGCCGACCGCGCCCGGATGGTAGAAGGTGTCGGTGTTCGGCTCGTTGAGCGGCGCCTTCAGTTGCAGGCGCTTCGGCAGGTCCGGATTGGCGATGAACAGCTGGCCCCACGACACCGCGTCGGCGCTGCCGCTGGCGATCAGTTCCTCTGCCTGTTCGCGGGTCAGCTGCTGGTTGGCGATCCAGACGCCGCCGAACTCCTTCTTGATCATCGGGCCCAGCGCGTCCGGACCTTGCCCTTCGCGGGTGAAGATGAAGGCGATCTTGCGCTTGCCCAGTTCGCGCGCCACGTAGCCGAAAGTCTCGGCCGGGGTCGAGTCGCCCATATCGTGCGAATCGCGCGCCGGCGCCAGGTGCATGCCGACGCGGTCGGCGCCCCAGACCTCGATGCAGGCGTCGGTCACTTCCAGCATCAGGCGCGCGCGGTTCTCGATCGGGCCGCCATAGGCGTCGGTGCGCTTGTTGGTGGAATCCTGCAGGAACTGGTCGAGCAGGTAGCCGTTGGCGCCATGGACTTCGACGCCGTCGAAACCCGCCTTCTTGGCGTTCTCGGCGCCCTTGCGGTAGGCGGCGACGATGCCGGCGATTTCATCGAGTTCGAGCGCGCGCGGGGTGACGTAGGGACGCTTCGGACGAAGCAGGCTCACGTGGCCTTCCGGCTGGATCGCCGACGGCGCGACCGGCAGCTCGCCGTCGAGGAAGGACGGATCGGAGATGCGGCCCACGTGCCACAGCTGCAGGAAGATGCGGCCACCGGCCTTGTGCACGGCCTCGGTGACGATCTTCCAGCCCTCGACCTGTTCGTCGGACCAGATGCCCGGCGTATCAGCGTAGCCCACGCCCATCGGGGTCACCGACGTCGCTTCGGACAGGATCAGCCCGGCCGACGCGCGCTGCACATAGTATTCGGCCATCAGCGCATTCGGCACGCGTGCGCCGCCATCGGCGCGCGAGCGGGTCAACGGCGCCATGACGATGCGGTTCGGCCATTCGAGGGCGCCCACCTTGATCGGGTCAAACATTGTAGTCATCGGGTTATTCCTAAAGTCCGTCGTTCAGTTGTGCGAGAAAGGCCTGGATCGCCTCCTCGTTCCGTTGGATGAAAATCCATTGCCCGACGCGGCGCGTGTTCACGAGCCCGGCGCGCTGCAGGGTGGCCAGGTGCGCCGACACCGTCGATTGCGACAGTCCGGTTTTCTGGTCGATCAGCTTGCAGCACACACCCATCTCGAGCGGATGTTCCTGCTCGATGAAGTGCTGCTGCGGCTCCTTGAGCCACTGCAGGATCTGGCGCCGCACCGGGTTGGCCAGGGCCTTGTGGATCGCGTCGATGTCCATGGGTTTCCTTGTATCGGGTTCTTTCGATCCGAATATCGTCATCTTACGATATTCAAGAAATGTTTGCTGGCGACGGTGCGAAATCCCCGGTCGAAGGTGGCGAGGACGCCTTACTCGCGGCCGAAAGTCGTGTTCGGGCGGGTCAGGTAGTACCACTCGGTGTTGGCGGCGGCGTTCGCGGCGGGGAACAGGATGCGCCCGCCGAATTCAGCCACCACCGGCGTGCCGTCGGCGCGGTGGCCGAGCAGCTCGCCTTCGCTCACCGGGTCGAAACTCTTCCACGGGCGGACAAAAGCGTCGTCCGCATGCAGCTTGTCATGGACCACGACCATCGACAGCGCTTCCATCTCGTCGAAGGCGACCGGTTCCGGATCCGCAGCGGCGATCAAGCCCAGGTGGGCCAGCGTGTTCATGATGGCGCGGTAGGCGACGTCCGGCGCGGCCGGATCGTCGTGCTGGCCGCATTCCAGGGTCAGCGCGTAGCCGCCGGTGCTGCGCATGTACTCGGTGGTGCCGACGCCGTAGCGCAGCACGGTTTCCAGTTCATCGGCGCTGCGGCTGCGGCGCTGCACGCCGTCGCCATAGGTGGCCAGCCAGCCGTCGACGAAGCGGCGCACGCCCAGGCGGCGCGCCCACGCGCGTTCCTTGGCGGCGTGGCGGAACGGCTGCAAGGTGCCGTCGTTGTCGAGCGGCCCGACCATCACGAACGGCTCGCCGGTGGCGGCGAAGGAATGCAGGTCGAGCAGCACGTCGTGCTGGCCGAGCAGGGGGCACAGCCAGTTGGCGACCTGGTCCTCGAAGTCCAGCGGCTTCTCTTTCGGGAACAGGTCGCGGTTCAGGTTGCGGTCGCCGTTGCGGGTGTTCTGGGCGTAGGCCAGCGGATTGACGATCGGGACGAAGGTGACGCTGCCGGCCGCGATGTGAAGAAGGCCGCTGTCGATTTCTTCCATGACCCGCTGGATCGCCTTGGTGCCGCACACCTCGTTGCCATGGGTCGCGCCCATGATGATGACGCGCGGGCCGGCCGCTAGGGCCGTGTAGTTGATGGATTTGAATTGGTACTGGCGGGGGGAAGTCATGGGTAGCGTAGGCCGGAGAAAAAAGGTGGCGACATTCTATCGGTAAAAGTGCAAGTGATACTATCCCCTGGAGCGAGGCCGACATGCGGTGTCGCTGCCGATCCGAAAGGAGCCATATGAAGCGACGGAAGACCGGGGCGCTGCTTGGGTTGCTGCTGCTTGCCGGCGCGGCCCAGCCGGCGCTGGCCTGCCGTTTCCTGCCGCAGCGGTCAAGCGCACACGAGCAGGTCGCGCGCGCCAACGACGTCTCGCTCGTCAAGGTGGTGCGCGCGACGCCCAGGCCCGGGGCCGCGCCAGATCGCCCACGCGACACGCCGGCCTGGATGATGCCCTATCTGGGCTGGAATCCGGCGACCGGGCACAGCGGCCCCGCGAATCGGGACGACGAACGATACCTGGCGCAATACCCGGTCGAGTACGAATTCGTGGTCGAGAAGCGCTGGCGCGGCGCGGACCGCGCGACTTTCACGCTCATGGGTGTCTCGCCGCCGACCGCCTTCCATGACCCGGGACCCGAAGCCGACCAAAGCCGCGAGGAATTCTGGGAGGCCGGAGGCGGCCGCTACGCCCGGATGCACCTCTGCAGCATCGAACCCTGGTTCGTCGTCGGCGAACGGTATCTCATATTCGTCGGGCATCCGGTCACTGCGCGCAGTTACGAGCACGTCGCGACCATCGAGGGCCGGGCAAACCCCGACGACAAATGGCTGGCCTATGTCGAGGAGCGGCTCAGCCCTGCGCTTCAATGACCCCGAACCCGGCCGGCGCGTCGCCCAGATAGGCCAGCACCGCATGCGCCTGGATATTGGCGTCGTACTGGGCATTGGCCGCGATCGCGGCGCGCAATCCCGGCACGATGTCCGGCGTATGCGGCTGACGATAAGCCTTGATCAATAGATGCACCAGGTCGGCCGGCGCATCGGCGCGGCGCAGGCGCGATTCGATGATGGACAGCAGCGCGCGCTGCATGCGCGGGGTGGGATTGCGGATCTCGCCGAACACATAGGGTGTGTTGGCGATCGCGGCGCAGACGATGCTCTCCATCCGGTCGGCCTTGTAGTCGGACGGGATGTCGAAATACGCCTTGTTCCAGCGGGTGTGCGGATAGGCGTGGCCGGGCGGGAAGCGGTCGGCATTTTCCAGGCCCATGGCCCGGCTTGCACGCGACCACAGGTCGCCGAGGGTGTCCAGCAGTGCCATTACGAGATGTCTTGCGCTTGTGTCATCCCGCGAGTGTAGCGCATGGCCGGGAACCTCGCATAGGGGGGCAGCAGGGCGGTTGGGGGCGCCCTGCTGCCGATCGTTCAAGTGAACCTGCCGGCGCGGAAGTCCTCCACTGCCTGCTGCAGTTCGGCCTGGGTGTTCATCACGAACGGACCGTACTGCGCGATCGGCTCGTTCAGCGGCCGTCCGGCCAGCACCAGCAGGCGGGTCTTTGCTATCGCCTTGATGCGCACGCCGTCGGCGCCGGGCGCATTGTCGAGGATCGCCATGCGCGCCTGGCCGACGCCCTTGCCCTCGATGACGGCCTCGCCGCGGAACACGTAGACGAAGGCGTTGTGGCCGGCCGGGATCGGCTGCTCGAACGTCACGCCGGCGGGGATCTCCAGGTCGAGGTAGAGCGGCTCGGTATGCGCGCGCTGCACGGCGCCGCTCACGCCGTGGGTGCTGCCGGCGATCACCTGCACCGTCACGCCATCGTCCAGCGTAAAGCGCGGCACTTCCTCGAGCGGGATGTCGCGGTACCAGGGTTCGATCATCTTGTCGCTGGCGGGCAGGTTCAGCCACAGCTGGAAGCCTTCCATCAGGCCCTCGTTCTGCTCCGGCATCTCGGAGTGGATCACGCCGCGGCCGGCCGTCATCCACTGCACGCCGCCATCGGTGATCATGCCTTCGTTGCCGGCGCTGTCGCGGTGGCGCATGCGGCCGGCCAGCATGTAGGTGATGGTTTCGAAGCCGCGGTGCGGGTGTTCCGGGAAGCCGGCGATGTAGTCGCCCGGCTTGTCGCTGCCGAAGGCGTCGAGCATCAGGAATGGATCCAGGCGGCGCTGCAGGGGACCGGTCAGCACGCGGTTGATCTTCACGCCCGCGCCGTCCATCACGAACTGGCCGTTGATGATGCGCTCGACGCCGCGCGTTTTCTGGATGGGGGGGGTGGCAACTGCGGTGTGCATGCTGTTCTCCTGTTGGTTGCGCCGCCTGGCGGGCGGCAGATTACGCCAGTGCGGGGTTGATGGCTGCGATGGCCGCGTTGGCTGCGGCCTGGCCCTTGGCCACGGCCTCCGGACCCATCGCCATGCCCGACGAATAGATGAAGGTGTGGTCGTTCAGGCCGAGGAAGTTCAGCAGGGCGCGCATCTGCGGCACCTGCGGGTCGGCCGCTTCGTCGTAGACGCCGCCGCGGGCCGCGGCCACGTACACCTTCTTGTTCTTCAGCAGGCCTTCCGGACCGGTCTCGGTATAGCGGAAGGTCACGCCGGCGCGGGCGACCGCGTCGAACCAGCTCTTCAGTTGCACCGGCATCGAGAAGTTGTACATCGGGGCGCCCAGCACGATCACGTCCGCCGCCTGCGCTTCAAGGATCAGCGCGTCATCCAGGGCGACGCGCGCCGCCTGTTCCGGACTGCGTTGGTCGGCCGGGGTGAACAGGGCGCCGACGGCGGCGCCGTCCAGCAGCGGGTGCGGCTGGGCGCCGAAGTCGCGACGCACGACGGTCGCGCCAGGGTTGGCGGCGGTCAGCTTGTCGACGATCTGCTGGGTGACGCGAGTCGATTCCGATGCGTCGCCGCGAACGCTGGTGGTGATGTGCAGGATGTTCATGGTAAGCCCCTTCGTTTTGGTGGAGAGTTTCGATGGGGACACTTTAGCAATTCCAAAATCAGTCCGGAAGCCAGTAGAATGGATAACATTATTCTGCTGATGGGACAATCATGGACGTGGAACCGAATGACTTGCTGCTGTTCGCGCGGATCGTCGAGTCGGGCAGCTTTACCCGCGCCGCCGAACGCGTCCACCTGCCCAAGTCGACCGTCTCGCGCCGCCTGGCGCTGCTCGAGACGACCCTGGGCGAACGCCTGCTGCAGCGCACGACCCGCAAGCTGGTGGTCACCGAATTCGGCGCCAGCCTGTACGAACACGCGCGCCGCCTGGCCGACGAAGTCGACGCCGCCGGCGCGCTGGCCCAGCACCGCCAGGGCGAACCGAGCGGCAAGCTGCGCATCTCGGCGCCGGGCGACTTCGCCAACAGCGGCCTGAACGAAGTCATCGCGCGCTTCCTGGAGCGCTATCCGGCGGTCAGGCTCGAGATGGACCTGACGCCGCGCCGGGTCGACCTGGTGGCGGAAAATTTCGACATCGCGATCCGCATGGGCGACCTGCCGAACGACGCGACCCTGAGCGCGCGCCCGATCACGCTCGAGCAGCCCGGCCTGTACGCGGCGCCGAGCTACCTGGCGCGGCGCGGCATCCCCGAGCATCCCGACGATCTCGACGCGCACGACGTGCTGTGCATCCTGAGCCGCACCGGTGGCGCCGCGCCGTGGACGCTGGTGCGCGGGAAGCTGCGCTGGGAGCGCGCGCTCAACGCGCGGCTGACGGCGAATTCGCCCGACCTGCTGGCGCGCATCGCCTCGCGCGGCGCCGGCATCGCGCTCAGCTCGACGCTGTTCGCCCAGCCCTATATGCAGACCGGTGAACTGGTGCGGGTGCTGCCCGAATGGGACATGCCGACCGCCAACGGCTGGGCGGTATTCCCGAGCCGTAAGCTGATGCCGGCCAAGACCCGGGCCTTCCTGGAGATGATCGAATCGGCGTGCACCGAAAAGGGCCATAGCCCGCATGCCGCGGTGGCCGCCTTCAAGGCGCGCGCGGCGCTGGAGGACTAGGAGGTGAGCGGCCGTTCGCCCATCGGTTCGCCCAGGCGCACCTTGCCTTCCGGCGCCCAGGCCGGATCGAAGGCGATGGCGCCGCGCTGGAACAGCATCACGACGGTCGAGCCGAGCAGGAAGCGGCCCATTTCCTCGCCCTTTTTCAGGGTGACCTGGCCCGGCTCGTAGTTCCACTCGCAGATGCGCGGCATGCGCGGCGGATTGACCACGCCATGCCAGACGGTGGCCATGCTGCCGACGATGGTCGCGCCGACCAGGGTCATCACGAAGGGCCCGAATTCATCGTTCTCGAATACGCACACCACGCGCTCGTTGCGCGCGAACAGGCCCGGCACGCCGCGCGCCGTGGTCGGGTTCACCGAGAACAGCTTGCCCGGCACATAGATCATGCGCGTCAGGCGCGCGTCGCACGGCATGTGGATGCGGTGATAGTCCTTCGGGCTCAGGTAGACGTTGGCGAAGTGGCCGTGCTGGAAATGCGCGGCCAGCGACGCGTCGCCGCCGACCAGTTCGCTTGTCGTGAACTTGTGGCCCTTGGCCTGGAAGATCTGGTGGTCGTCGATGTCGCCGAACTGGCTGATGGCGCCGTCGACCGGGCACACGTAGTCGCTGGCCGCGATCGGACGCACGCCGTCGCGCAGCGGGCGGGTGAAGAACTCGTTGAAGCTGGGATAGCTGGCGATGTCCGGATTGGCCGCTTCGCTCATGTCGACGCCGTACTTGCCCACGAACCAACGGATCAGGCTGGTCGTCATCGACCCTCCCTTATGACCGGCGACGCGGCCGGCAAGGTTGGTCATCGCCTGCTTCGGCATGACGTATTGCGGCAAGACTTTTATACGGGACACGGACGATCGCCTTTCTTCGAAAAGTGCGCATTATAACGGGCGTACACTATAGTAGTGCCGAATGGAAATGGTATTTCCATTGCAAGCCTTTGGTCGAGTGTACCCCAGGTGGCGCCGCAGTGGCGGACGCTGGCGCTGCGCGTTTCTTGCCCTGGACGGTGAGAGTACGATTTACGCCAGTCGCACCGCCGCCGCGCCCAGCGTTACGAAGGCGGCGCCGCAGATCCGGGCGCGGGTGGCGCGCTCGCGCAGCACGAAGACCGCGATCGCGGTGGCGAACACGATCGAGGTTTCGCGTAGGGCGGCGACCACCGCGACCGGCGCCCGGGTCATCGCCCACAGTGCGAGGCTGTAGGAGACGGTGGTGGCGACGCCGCTCAGCAGAGGCAGCGTCGGGTTGAGCAGCATGTAGCGGGGCAGCTGGCCGGCGGTACGGCGCCACGACACGACGGCGATGCCGATCCCGCTGGCGATGAAGACCCAGGCGGTGTAGGCGGCGGGCGAGCCGGAGCGCCGCACGCCAAGGCCATCGACCAGCGTATACGCGGCGATCGTCACGGCGGTGAGCAGCACCAGCACGGTCGGGCGCACGCCGCCCGAGGCATGGCCGCGGGCGCCGAACGTCAGGGCGGCGGCGCCGGCGCAAATCAGGCCGATGGCGAACCACTGCGCCGCCTGGAGCGTTTCGCCGGTAAAGAAGATGCCAGCCACGGCCACCAGGACCGGCGCTATGCCGCGCATCAGTGGATACGCGTGGCCGATGTCCGCATGCTGGTAGGAGGCGGCCAGCAGCGAGTAATACGCGATGTGGATCAGGCCGGATGCAGCGATGAATGGCCAGCTGGCTGGCGCCGGCGCCGTCAGGAAGGGCAGGGCCAGCGCGCCGATCAGGGCGGCCCCGCTCATCACGGCCAGCGCCGCCATGAAGGTGTCGGTACGCGATTTGAGGGCCGCATTCCAGGCCGCGTGCAGGAAGGCTGCGAACAGGATCGCGGCAAGCACGGGCGCCGACATGGATCAGGTCCTCACGCCGGCATATCGATGGCTGCGAAAGTAATGCCACGCCACCACCAGCGCCAGCGCCTGCATCGCCGCGCACACGAAGAAGCTGCTGCCGACCCGCCAGTCGCCGGGGGGCAGGTGGCTGACCGCGCTCAGGATGGCGGTGCCGAGCAGCGGCGTGACGATCACGCCCAGGCTGCCGATCGACTGCAGGGAGCCCATCAACTCGCCCTGCTGGTCGGGCGGCGACGATTTCGACACGATGCCCTGCAGCGCCGGGCCGGTGGCATACGCCAGCACGTTGGCCAGGATGAAGACGTACATCATCCAGCCCTGGGTCGCCAGGCCATAGGCGAGGAAGGTCAGCATGCCGGACGCCAGGGCCATCAGCGACAGCCGCACCTCGCCGAAACGGTGGATCAGTTTTCCCAGCAGCCAGGCCTGGACCACCACCGAACCGAGGCCGACGCAGAACAGGGCGATGCCGTTGTCGCGCGGCGTCCAGTCGAAGCGGAAGGTGGTGTACAGCACCCAGGTCGATTGCAGCATCATCTGGGCGAAGGTGGCCAGGGTGATCACGACCACCAGGCCGCGGATGTCCTCGCGTTTCACCAGTCGCAGCAGGGCGGAGAAGGGATTCAGGCGCGCCAGCCTGAACGGTCCGCGGCTTTCCTTCGCCAGCGACTCCGGCACGAACAAAAAGCCATACACCAGGTTCGCCGCCGACAGCGCCGCCGCGACGTAGAACGGTAAATGGAGGTCGGCGTCGCCCAGCACGCCGCCCAGCATCGGGCCGCAGATGAAGCCGAGGCCGAAGGCGGCGCCGATCTTGCCGAAGCTCTTGGCGCGGTTCTCGCGGGTCGAGATGTCGGAGGCATAGGCCGAGGCGACCGACATGCTGGCCGAGGACATGCCGCCGATGATGCGGCCCACGAACAGCCAGGCCAGGCTGGGCGCCCAGGCGGTGACCAGGAAGTTCAGGCACATGCCCGCCATCGAGTACAGCAGCACCGGACGGCGGCCGATGCGGTCGCTCAGCGCGCCAAGCGCCGGCATGAACAGGAATTGCAGGATCCCGAAGGTTGCCGCCAGCACCCCGTACCACAAGGCCCGCTTGTCCGGCCCGTCGACGAACTGGTCGAGCAGCAGCGGCAGCACCGGGACGATCAGGCCGATGCCGAGCATGTCGATGAAGACGCAGACGAGGACGAAATTGAGTTTGCCGGGGACAGCTTGCGGTGCTGCGGTCGAACTGGTCATGGACACCTCGGTCAATACAGTTCGTCTATCTTAGCATTGCTACAAGTGGTCCAGGTTGTGGTCCAGGTTCCACTCCATTCGGCCGCGAATTCCTCGCGGAAGGCCAGCAGCTTGGCCAGCCGTTCACGGCCCAGTGCACGCGCGGCGTCGGTCTGCATCATGTCCGGGAGCTTCTGCAGCTTGACCATGATGTGGTCGAGGCTATAGCGGCGGTCGTCGAAGGCGCGGTCCCGGCCCAGCGGGTCGCTTGGATGGGCCAGGCTGCTTTCCATGCGCCCCGCGATATAGAACATGCGCGCCAGCCCCACCAGGCCCAGGCCGTCCATGCGGTCGGCGTCCTGCACGATTTTCGCCTCGATGGTCTCGGCCGGGATCGCCGCCGAAAAGCTGTGCGCCTCGATCGCATGCGCCACGGCGTCGAGTTTCTCGCGCGGGAAGCCGAGATGGGCCAGCTGGTGGCGCGCCAGCCGCGCCGAGCGGCGGGAGGCCTGGTCGCGTTCGGGGTCGTTCTTCGGCAGGTTGACCAGGTCGTGCAGGTAGCAGGCGGCCAGCACCACCAGGCGGTCGGCCTCGGGGTGGTTGACGAGCAGGGCTTGCGCGGTGCGCCAGACGCGGTCGAGGTGGGCGCTGTCGTGGGCGCCGTCGGTGTCGGCGCTGCCGGCGGCCATGGCGGCCAGCCTGGTGCGCCAGCCGGCGAGATCGGTATTGCTTGTGTCGGTCATGTTTCCTGTTCCAGGGTGAGGGGCGGCATGGCGCGCTGCGACAGCGCGTCGGCCCGGGCATTCTTGTGGCGCGGGATCCAGCGCAGCCGCGCCTGCGGCAGGCGGGCCAGCAGGGCCAGCGCCTCGCTGCGCAGCAGCCCCAGCGCCGGCGCGCTGGCGCCATCGGGGGCATTGACGTCGTCGATCACGACCTGGCTGTCGCCCAGCACCAGCAGGTCGGTCGCGCCATGGTCGATGGCGGCGCGCAGCACGGCATTCAGGGCGCGGTATTCCGCTTCGCTGCTGTTGCCATGGCCGCCGTCGACGGAAAGTTCGCAGCGCTGGCCGGCCGGCCCTTCAAGCACGGCGCCCAGTCCGCAGCGGCCCGGGTTCGGCCGCGCCGAGCCATCGAACCAGGCGCGCCAGGCGCTGGCCTCCGGTCCCGCGCCGCGGGTGCGCGCGGCGGCGACGCTGGCCTGGCGCCGCGCGGCCTGCAGTTCGGCGTGCCGGCGCTGGGCCTGGCGCGCGGACAGCAGGCTGGCCAGTCCGGCGCTGCCGGCGCTGAGCGTCAGGGTGCGTTCCAGGGCATCGGCCTCCGGCATGCCGGTGCGCGCCGTCAGGCGCCGGGCGGCGGACAGCTCGGTCTTGAAGGCGGCGGCTTGCAGGATGGCGAGATCGATCATGGCGAGAGCATAACCGATTCGCGATTGTTGACAGGTGTTAAGACTTTTGAAACACTCATCCCGTTGAACTCAACCACAGGAGAAGGTATGCGTCAGAATCGCCGAGCTGTCAGTCTGTCCCTGTTCGCCATGCTCGCCGGCGCCGGCCTGGCGCCGGTGCAGGCCCTCGCCCAGGCCGCGTCGGCCAGGCCGCGCGCCCGGGCCGTCAAGCGCTACACCATCGAGCAGTTCATGGCGACGACCTCGCTCACCGGCGCCTCGTTCAGCAAGGACGAGAAGCAGATCCTGTTCAGCAGTAACGAGTCCGGCATCTTCAATGCCTACACGCTGCCCGTCGGCGGCGGCAAGCCGCGCGCGCTGACCGCGTCGAAGACCGACACCACCTACGCCGTCGGCTACTTCTACAACGACGACCGCATCCTGTTCACGCGCGATGGCGGCGGCAACGAGCAGAACCACCTGTATGTGCGTGAACTCGACGGAAAGGAACGTGATCTCACGCCGGGCGACAAGCTGAAAGCCTCGTTCGCGGGCTGGAAGCCGGACGGCAGCGGCTTCTACGTCGTCACCAACGAGCGCGATCCGAAGTTCTTCGATCTGTACCTGTACGACGCCGCCACCTATGCGCGCACGGTGGTGTACAGGAACGACAGCGGCATGAACGTCTCGAGCATCAGCCGCGACGGCAACTGGCTGGCCTTCAACAAGCCCGCCACCACGTCGGACAGCGACGTCTATGTGTATGACGTGCAGGCGCGCGAGATGAAGCACGTCACGCCGCACAAGGAGCCGGCCAGTCATTCGGCCGAGACGTTCGACCCGGCGTCGAAGCGCCTGCTGTTCACGAGCAATGCGGAAGGCGAGTTCGCGCGCATCAAGGCCTATGACCTGGCCAGCGGCGCGACGAGCGACGTCGAGAAAGCCGACTGGGACCTGCTGGGCACCGGCTATTCGCGCAACGGCCGCCACCGCGTCAGCATGGTCAACCGCGACGGCAGCATCGAAGTGCGCCTGTATGACGATGCCGGCAACCCGGTGGCCTTGCCCAGGCTGCCGGGCGGCGAGATGCGCCAGGTGACGTTCTCGGAGAGCGGCAACCTGATGGCGTTCTACCTCAACGGCGACCGCTCGCCCAGCAACCTCTACGTGCACGACTTCAGGAACGGCAAGACCACCCAGCTGACGCGCAGCCTGAACCCGGAGATCGATCCGAACGACCTGGTCGAGGCCGAGGTGGTGCGCTTCAAGTCCTTCGACGGCATGGTGATCCCGTCGATCTACTACCGGCCGAAGGGCGCGTCGCCGAGCGCGAAAGTGCCGGCGGTGGTGTTCGTGCACGGCGGGCCGGGCGGCCAGACCATGCGCGGCTACAGCGCCCAGATCCAGTACCTGGTCAACCACGGCTATGCGGTCCTGGGCATCAACAACCGCGGCAGCTCGGGCTATGGCAAGACCTTCTTCCGCGCCGACGACCGCAAGCACGGCATGGAGCCGCTGTGGGATTGCGTCGAGGCCAAGACCTGGCTGGCCAGCCAGGGCTATATCGATCCGGAGCGCATCGGCATCATGGGCGGCAGCTACGGCGGCTACATGACCCTGGCGGCGCTGGCCTTCCGGCCCGAGGCGTTCAAGGTCGGCATCGACATCTTTGGCGTCAGCAACTGGGTGCGCACCCTGGAAAGCATCCCGCCGTACTGGGAAGCGCAGCGCAAGGCGCTGTACGACGAGATCGGCGACCCGGTCAAGGACAAGGACTTCCTGGTCGCGACCTCGCCGCTATTTCACG
The DNA here is from genome assembly GCF_000315425.1 of Massilia timonae CCUG 45783. Classification (GTDB taxonomy): domain Bacteria; phylum Pseudomonadota; class Gammaproteobacteria; order Burkholderiales; family Burkholderiaceae_D; genus Telluria; species Telluria timonae. The sequence continues at coordinate 374,942 of NZ_JH992925.1, forward strand.
CCCATCACATCCGCAAGCCGCTGATGGTGATCCAGGGCGCCAACGACCCGCGCGTGATCAAGGCCGAGAGCGACGAGGTCGTCGAGGCGGTGCGCAAGAACAAGGTGGAAGTCGAGTACGTCGTGTTCGACGACGAGGGCCACGGCTTCTCCAAGAAAAAGAATGCGGCCGTGGCGAACGCCAAGATCCTCGCCTTCCTCGACAAGCACCTGAAGCCCTGAGCCGCATCCCGGCCGCGCCCTGGCTCAGTAGCGGTGAGGATTGTCCGGGCGGCGGTCGTGGCGGTTGCGCACGCCGTCGCCATCGCGGTCGCGGTCATGGCGGTCGCGGATGCCGTCGCGGTCCCGGTCGCGGCCATGGTGGCGGTCGTGCTTGTCGTGCTTGTCGTGCTTGTAGTGATGGCGGTCGCGATGGTCGCGGTAGTGGCCCGGCGGCGGGCCATAATGGTGGGCCGGACCGCGGTTCCAGCGCGACGGCTCCATCACCCAGCGTCCGCCGCGATGGTGCCAGCTCGGCGGGGCGTACACATAGCCGGGACGCGCGGCGACATAGTGGCCTCCCACCCAGTGGTGGCGGTGCGCGCGCCACTCCCAGTAGCCGGGCGCCCAGACGTAGCCGCGGCGCGGCGCTGGCACGACTTCATAGATGGGCGCCGGCGGCGCGGTGTTGATCACGACCGAGATATGCGGCTGGGCGTGCGAGGCTTGCGGGGTGAAGGCAGCGGCGCCGATGGCGACCAGGGCTGCAATCAAAATAGGGGATTTCATGTTCGTCTCCAGATCCTTGAGCGGATGCGCTGCAATATAGCAATCCGGGAAACGAAACGTGGCGTTTGAAGCAAGTTCTTACAACTGAAACAGATCAGCGGGCGGCGCAGCTTCGGGCCGCCGCGCGCCGCATCCTGGCGGCGCGTCGGCGCAGGCGATCCGACCTGCGGCGTTCACATGCGGCTCCCGACGGTGACGGTGTCCGCCGCCAGCAGCTGCGATTTTTCGGCAGCGTCCAGGCGCTTCGCGCTGACCTTGACGACCGCCATCTTGTCGCCGCTGGCGACGGCGGCATCGCTGACGTTGTAGCTGCTTGCATGGGCGTCGGGAATCCTGGCCAGGTAACCGGCCGGGACGGCGACCAGGGCGGCGGCGATGAAGATGGCTTCCATGTGCTTGAGGACGTTCATTTTGCGGCTCCGTTTAGTGAGTAGTGAGGGGTGGTCGGTGTGTCGATGTGTCCACTGTAGGCCAGCCGCCGCCCCGTCTCCAGCGACATGCGACGAGCCGTAGAAAACGCGGAATGAGCTGCATCGGGAGGCGGATAAAGCCCCGGACAGGCTGTCTTTCACGCTCCCCCGGCTAGATGAGCACGAAGGGCGCGTGGGCGCCACGTAACCACCGGATGACAGGCATGCTCGCCACCCTGATCGACCAACTGGCCGCTTCGCGCACGGCGCGCCGGCGCTCCCGCAACCTGCGCGCAGGCGCCCGTCCGGCGTGCGCCGAGGCCGGCCGGTCGCTGTCCATCGGCCCTGCCTGGCTGTGGGCCGTGCTGGTCGTGGTCCTGGGCGGCGCCGTCGCGCTGGCGATGCATGCGCGCGCGCTGCCGGACGGCGCCGCCGAGACGCCCGGCGCGGTCGCGCTGGGCGCCCTGCAGCCGCTTGCGCCGGGGCTCGACTTCGTGGTCCCGCGCGAGAGCGGCGTCTCGCTCACCCAGCACGGGGGGCTGGCCCTGCTGGTGGCGAGCGGCATGCGCGCCGGCCCGGCGCTGCGGGTCGACCTGTGCACCCAGATGCTCGACCCGGCGCGGCCGCGCATGCTGCCGCTGCGGATCGGCTATCCCTTCGACGAGGCGGCGCGCATCGCGGGCGCGGCCAATGCACCGCCGCGCAGCGTGCTGCTGGCCCGATCCGGCTCGACGATGCCACGCATCGACATCGCCGGCAATGCCGGCGCCGGCGCGACTGGCTTGACGCTCGCCTGGAACGCCGGCGCCGCAACGGCGGGCTGGATCGGCGATGCAAGCGCCGGCAACGTGACGCGCGCTCGCCAGGGCCAGGCCGTGCTGGGCAACAGCGGCTGGCTGCTGTGGGGCAGCGAGGCCCTGCGCTTCACGCGCCGGCCCAGCGCCGCCTGCCCGCAGGTGGGCGAGCTGGTGCTGCATCACTATCAGCCAGGCGCCGCTGGCGGCGCGGCCCTCGTGCAGGCCTTTCCGGCCCACGGCGCGAGCGTGGAGTTGCGCCTGGCGCCGGGCGCGTGGCAGGTGCCGCTGCGGCCTGGCCCCGGCATGGAAGACCAGGCGCTGTTCGAGGCGCTGCGCGCGCGCGGCCTGCTGCGCCAGGGGCGCGACGGTCTGGTCGAGCTGGCGCCGCGCGACCTGCTGGCCTGGCAGCAGGCCGGCCAGGAGGCGCGCGCGCCGCTGCCGGGCTGGGAAGATCACGTGCTGGACGCCGGCGACCGCCGCCTGCTCGAACGCCTGCATCACCGCGCCGACGGCGCTTATGTGCGCGAACAGGTGCGCATCTTTAACAGCGAGCGCCGGCTGGTGGCCTGGCGCACCCGGCCGGGCGCCGACGCGGTCTGGCATGCGCTCGTCGGCGGCGCGCCGACCCCGCGCGAAGCCGGCTTGCCGGTGGCCGCGATGCGCCTGTTCGCACGCCTGCCGGAAGGCTGGGAACCGTGGCAGCGGGTCGGCGGCTGGGATGGCGGCCGCCAGGGATCGCTGGTGACTTTGAATACACCGGCAACCGGCCAGCCGGTCGAGCTGCTGGTGGCGGGCCGGGTACGCGGCGTGACTGGTGCACGCGTGCTGGCCCAGGGTGCCTGCGACGGCCGCGCCTGCCCGGACCGCGAGGCGGTGCAGCGGCTGGTGCTGGCGCCGCTGGCCGGGGCGGCCGCGATCGCGGTGCAGGTCGAGCCGCTCGACCTGGCGGCGATGTCGGGCAGCGCCGACGCCGCCTACCGCCACCTGGCCATGGTCGATGGCCGCCTGGCCTGGCAGGCGCTGCCCGCCGGCGGCAGCGGTGGAACACGGCCCGCCGCCGTACCGGTGCGCCTGCGCGACCGCCATGGCGAAGCGTTGTGGGCCGACGGCGCGCCGGCCGGAGCGGCGCTGGGCGCCGGCCTGGCGCCGTTGCTGGGCGTGCACCGCCAGCACGACGGCAGCGTGGCCGGCATGCTGGCGCGGCTTGGCGGCGCCGGCCACGTGGCGCAGCTGAGCCTCGACCTGGACCTGCAGGCCAGGGCCCAGCAGCTCCTGGACTGCATCGGCCTGCGTGGCGGACGCTGGGACGGCCAGGCCTGTGTCGGCGGCCTCGATGCCCAGCCGGAGCGGCGCGCCGGCCTGGTGCTGCTGGATGCGGGCAGCGGCGACATCCTGGCCGCGGCCTCCAGCGGCGGCGGCCAGGCCGATCCGAGCCGCTGGGCAGAATTGCGCGACTTCGACCGCGCCGATCCGGCGCGCAGCCCACTGCGCAGCGCTGCCTTCCAGCACGACGGCGGCGCACACCGCGCGCCTGGCTCGACTTTCAAGGTGATCACCGCCCTCGGCCTGGAAGGGGCGGCGCGCGCCGACGCCCGCCTGGACGGCCTGCTGCAGGGTTTGTCCCTGCACGAGGTGGACCGGCTGGCGCAGGCGGGCGGCTACGATTTCCGCACCGGCGCGCCGAGTTATCCTTTCGATGGCAACCGGGCCCGCATCACCAATTTCCGCGACCAGATCACCAGCACCCGCGCCCAGGACGGCCGCCTGGGCCTGGCGCAGGCGATGGCGCACAGCGTCAACACCTGGTTCGCCTGGAGCGCCGAACTGAGCGACCGCACGCTGATGGGACAGCCGGACGGCGGCATGCCGGGCGCGCGCGAACTGGAGCCGGGCGCGCTCGACACGGTGCGGCCGGTAGCGGCGATGGCGGCGCGGCTCGGCTTCGGCCAGCCGCTGCGGCTCGACGGCGGCCTGCTGCCGCCCGACTACCGCTGGGGCGAGTGGGACGCGTTGCAGGCCAGCGCCTCGCGCCTCGACCCGGTCCACAGCCGCCACGAACTGCGCCAGATGGCGATCGGCCTGCGCATGCAGGCCACGCCGCTGCAGATGGCGCTGGTGGCGGCGGCGGTCGGGGAGGGCCGCACCGTGGCGCCGCGCCTGCTGCTGTCGCTCGACGGCCGCGCGGCGCAGGCGACGCCGGGCCAGGCCCTGGGCGTGCGCCTGGACCGCGTGCGCGCCGGGATGAAGGGCGTGATCGACGGCGGCACCGCGGCCGGGGCGTTTCGCGGCGCCGGTTTCGACCTGCTCCGCCCCGGCCTGTACGGCAAGACCGGCACGGCGCCGGCCGGCCAGGACGAGCTGGCGACCGTCTGGTTCATGGGCTGGCTCGAGCCGGGCAGCCTGCCGGGCCAGACCGGGCGGCTGGCCTTCGCCGCATTCGTGAGCCATTCGGCGGCCACCGGCGGCGGCCATGCGGCCCCGGTCGTGGCGGCCCTGTTGCAATCGATGCAATCGGCAACAGAAGGGCAGTCGTTGGAAAAGAGGCACAAATAAGGTTCTTCTGCGCGCCTCAAGGCCGTGTTTGTATGGCATCATCTATTTCAATCCGCAAAAAATGCGGGGCGAAACAGAGGATGGGGTAGGTATGCGTTTGCCGGGAACCCGGTATCAGGAGCACGGTTGGGAGCAGGTCCGCAAGCTGCTGGGACACTGCTCCCTGCAGGCGTGCGCCCGGATCAAGCCGGCCACCTTGCTCGACCCCGATCCTGAACAGTCGCTCGGCGCCTATGTCGACGCGGTCGCCCAGGCCCTGCATGCGGCCGGCGTGCGCACACAGGCGCACGGCAACAGCTATGGCGACACCTGCGGCGAGCTGGCGCTGACCCTGGTCTACGAACTGCAGGCGCGCCCGGCCGACTGGGCCGCGCTGTGCGCGGCGGTGGCGGCCGAGCATGCGCGCATCGGCGCGTTCTGGAACGCAGCCGGCGGCGAGGCGCTGCTGCGCAAGAAATTCAACGACCTGTATGCCGTCCTGCGCGACAAGGTCGACAGCGACAATTACCAGGCCGCCTGCGGCCGTCCATGCAGCCCGAACCGCATGTATGCCTACCGCATGCTCGATACCGCCTGGCACGAGGTCGCGCGCCTGTTCGAGCTCTGGCGCGAGCACGCGCCGCAAGTCGGCGCCATCCTGGGACGCGAGGTCGTGGCGATGCCGATCGAAGCGCGCCAGTTGCGCACGAGCGGCGACTGCAAGCCCGAATGGATCATGCGCTGGAGCGAAAGCCTCGCGTTGCATACCGGCGCGCCGGGCCCGTTGCACACCAGGTCCAAGCGCTTCGCCAGCCTCAAGAACAGTCCTGACAAGATCGGCGCCATGCTGCGCGAGATCGGCGAATACGAGCTGCTGTCGGCCAACCGCGACCAGGATTGGCTGCACGACGCGAGCCAGGCCCATGCCTGGCTGGACGACTACTGGCGTGTGCTGGATGAATCGGAACGGGGAAGCACGCCCGGCCCCGACCTGATCCTGGAGGCGCGGCAGGACGAGCTGGACGCCAGCGTCGGCGCCGAACCCGAGGCCGCGATCGATGGCGATCCGCTCGAGGCGCGCGAAGCCGCACGCCTGGCGCTGGTCGCCCAACAGGTTTCACTCCCCCCCAACTATTCCTTGCTGGCGGCGCTGGCCGAGGACCGCGCCAGCTGGGCGGCGCGCCGGATGGCGCATGACTCCCTGCCGGTGCGGCTGGCGGTGTATCTCAAGCTGCTCGGCCCATTCGACGACAGCTATCCGTCCGAATGGCTGGATCCGCAGACCGGCGAGTTGCCGACGATGCAGCAGCTGGCCGGGCTGGACGGGATCTCGCTGCCGACCCTGCGCAAGCGGCGCGACGCCGCGATTGCGCGCCTGAACGAGATGGCGGGAATGGAGGAGGAAAGACGATGGGCATGACGGAACTGGATCGCAAGCTGCAGGCCGGCGCCTTGCTGGGACGCCGGGTGGAAGGCGACCGCCTGGTGCTGGCCGACGCGGTGCTGGCGCAGGCGCTGGACGGCAGCCGACCCCTGACGGCGGGCGAACGCGCCGCGCTGCAAGCCTCGCCGCTGACCTTGCGCCGCCTGCGCCACCTGGCGGACAGCCGGCGCACGCAGGCGCAACCCGGCAACTGGCGCGGCAGCCGCGGCCTGTTGCGGGCCGCCGACAGCGGCAATGCCCTGGACCTGCTGCGCACCGACGACGGCATGTGGCGCCTGCACTTCGTCGAGGCCGCAGGCAGCCTGGCCGTGGTCGTCCAGCTCGACCCGGAAGCGGCGGGGGCGGCCGGGGTGATGGCGGCGCGGCCGGCGATCCAGGTGCGCGATGGCCGCGGCGCCCTGGTACTGGAAGGACAACTCGATGCCGACGGCGAGTGCGAAGGCCGGTGGCCTTTCGCGGCGTCGCCCGCGGCGCATTTTCAGCAGCATGGAGCACGCTTCGAGGTCATCCCCGGCGTGAATCCAGTCACATAGTAGTTCGGACATACCCGGAAGGACGATGATGCTAGGTTCGCTGTTCAAGAGTACATTGCAGAACACGCTGCGGCCGCTGCGGCAACCGGAATTCGACGCGACGCGCCTCGGCAGCGCGGCGATCGCGCTGCCGGCGCCGAATGGCCTCACCGTCCCGCCGGGCTGCGCCGCCGTACTGGTCGACCGGGGTGGACGCAGCCGGCGCCAGGCGGCCGGCAGCCGCATCGCCGCCATCGAGGGTGAAACCGCATGGTGCGTCCATCCCGGCCCCTATGCCTGCGAGCTCGTGCCGTTCGCCGGCGCGCCCGAGATCGGCCTGCGGGTGCACTTCGCGATCGACGCCAGCGACCCGCGCGCCACGCACCAGCGCTTCGACCTGTTCCTGGCCAGCGAGGCCGGCTGCATGGTCGAGTTGACAGGATTCGTCGAACTGGCGCAGACCGCGCTGCAGCGCGAGCTGGCCCAGGGCAACCTGGAGCTGCCTCCCTGCACGACCCTGGAAGAGTGGAATGCCTTCCGCACCGGTTTCAACCAGTTGATGTATACCCGTTTCGGCGTGACGGTCGACGATTGCGTGCCGGTCGACCTGGGCGCCGCGCGCGATTATGCGGCCACGCTCGACGCGCGCCTGGCCGCGCGGCTCGATGCAGTCCATCCGTCCGCCGCGGCCAGGGAAGAGTTGGCGGCTGCGCCGGCGCCGCAGCAAGCGTTCGTTCCCGCCTGCGAGGATGCGCGCGCGCTGCGCCGCCTGTTCCTGGAGCTTCCGTGCCTGATGTGCGCGGTGCGCATGGCGGTGATGCCGGCCGACCAGGGACGCTTCCGCCAGCATCAGGAACTGCTGCGCCGGCTCGACCTGGTCAGCCTGGCGGTCGGCACCATGCCGGCCCTGGAACTGGCGGCCCCCGGCCAGCCGCTGGCGCAGGAAGAGCAGTTGCGGCGCGCGCGCCACAGCCGGCGCGCCGCCGCCGCGCTCGACGAGGCATGGGCGCTGTTGGCGCGCCTGAAGGTGGCCGGCGAAGGCCCGCTCGACGCCCTGTTCGACGAGGCCGACCGCATCGTGGCCAATCTCGAGACCGAGGCCGGCGCGCGGCGCGCCGTCACGGCGCGCGACGTGGAGCTGGAGGAGGCATGAGCGCAAGCGCAGACGCGAACGCGGTCCAGTGCCGCAGCATCGCCGCCGACGGCGGCATGCTGACGATCACCGCCACGCGCCGCCCGCGCGCCGGGCGCGCCGACGTCAAGTGCAGCGTGCCGGGCGCGCCCGCCGTGGCCGAGCGCATGCAGCAGGTGGTGCGCCTGGCGCGTCACACCGAGCCGCGCTTCGACAGCCGCGACCAGGTGGTGCTGAGCCTGGACCGGGCGCCGGCCGACGGGGACCGCGACTGGGAACTGGCGGCGGTGCTGGCCGACCGCGTCGTGCGCGACGTCTTTGCGCCGGGGCGCGAGGTCGTGGCCAACGGCTGGTCGGACGCCTGGCACCTGGGCCGGATCGACGGCCGCAGGCTGGCCGGCGCCCCGGACGGCGTGCTGCTGGGCGGCGCCGACGCCCTGGCGCACCTGGGCGCGCTGAACGGCCAGCCCGATCCTGGCGCCGGGATCTCGAGCGCGCGCGCCTGGTTCCCGCTGCACAGCGGCGGCGAACACGATGGCCTGGGCTGGGTCGAGGTCAGCGTGCGGCCGCTGGCCAGGGCCGGACGCGACGACGATGATCCGGTCAGCGTGCCTGACATGGACGCGGTGCGCCAGGCCCAGGTGGCGGCGGTGCTGGCCGGATCGCGCCACTTCGACGGCCGCGGCCAGGGCCAGTGGCGCACCACGGTGCGTTTCGGCGAGCCGCGCTTTTCGGGCGACTCTTACCAGCTGGCGCTGGTGATGGCCGACCGCATGGCGCGCGGCCGCGAATTCCTGGCGCGCGGCCGGGTGATCGCCACCGGCAGCTCCAGCGCCTGGCATGCGGGACGGGTCGAGGCGGTCGAGGCGCTGGCGCCGAAATGCGCGCTGATCGCGCGCGAGGCCGGCCCGGGCGACCGCGTCCTGCTGCCGAAGGAGTGGGAAACCGCCCTGCCGCAGGGCTTGCGCGAAGCCCTGCGCGCGCGCGGCGCCAGCCTGGCCTGCGTCGAGCGGATCGGGATCATCTAGCAGGCGTGTTGATTTGTTTGACCGGATCGCACCCTGCGCACGGGAGCGATCCGTGCCGCAGGCATGGCCCTGCTAAAATCCAATGGTTGGACCGGCAGGTTTGCTTTGGTAGTGACAAGAAGTACAGGACAGAACGGAGTCGGATATGTTGCAGATGTTCGCAGTAAAAAGCGCCGCTTGCCCGCGCTGCGAGTGCAAGAACGCGCCTGAGGCGCGCTATTGCGCCGGCTGCGGCGTGATCCTGGGCGCGCCGCGCAACAAGCCGGTGCTGGTCGAGAACCGCTGGGTGCCCGGCCCCGACGAACTGGCCGTGTTCTTCGGCGTGCGTGAACTCTCCGGCCTGTTCGTCAAGACGCTGCGCGTGCCGGCCACGGCGCGCGGCTTCATCCTGCAAGGCGACAAGGCCACCGAGGTGCCGCAGGGCGAATACGAGATCGAAGGCTTCTTCACCCGCCTGAACCACCTGCTGCGCGACCAGCACGCCGAGATCCTCGTCACGCGCACCGGCGCGCTGGCGGTGCCGTTCGAGTTCGACGACATCCCGACCTGCGAACATCTCGACGTCGCCCTGCGCTTCTCGGTGAGTGTCAGGATCGAGAACGTGCCGGCCTTCGCGCGCCACTTCATGACCATGCCGGGCACGATCGGCGCTGCCGAACTGCGTGAGCTGCTGTCGCATCCGGTGCGCCAGCTCGCGCTCGAGTTCATCGGCGCGCGCTCGATCCGCGAACTGGCGGCCAATGGACAGTTGCGCGAGCAGCTCGACCAGCGCCTGCAGGGCGGCCTCAAGACGCTCCTGGCCGGCTACGGCCTGGCGGTGACGGCGGTCGAGACCTTCGAACTGCGCCACGACAAATACGACGCCAACCGGGCCCGCATCGGCAGCCTGTGGCTGGCGGCCGACGACAAGCACGTGCAGCTCGCGCACAGCCGCCACCTGGACGAACTGTACACGGCCGAGGAATGGCAGCGCATCAAGCGCAGCGAAGAAGAAGGGCGGCTGCGGCTGCGGCGCGCCGAGCTGCGCCAGGATGACGCCATCGCGCGCGCCGAACTTTCCTTGCAGGGCGCCGACCGCGCGCATGGCGTGCGGGCGCGCCAGATCGAACTATACGGCCGCATCCTCGAGGCAGGGTCGCGCAAGCAGGCGCTGGCCAATGGCGCGGCCGAGGTGTTGGCCGAACTCGAGCACGAGATGGCGCACAAGAACGCGCAGCGCGCCGACGAGGCGGCCGAGTGGCGGCACCTGCGGGCGCTGGCCGGCGTGCGCATGCGCGCCGAGATCGCGAGCGCGCAGCAAGAAGCCACCCAGGCGCGCCAGCTGGCGCAGCAGCGCTTTTCCCAGCAACTGCTGCAACAGCAGATCCGCAACAAGATCGAGCAGGCGCGCCAGATCGAGGACGCGGCGCGCCAGCGCGCCGAGCTCGTACGGCTGCGCGCGAGCGAAGAAGAAGCGGCGCGGCGCCTGCGCGACATCGACGAGGCCGGGCACGAGGCCACGTTCCAGTCCCTGAAGCTGGCCAATGAAGCGCGCCGGCGCGAGGCCGAGCGGGCGCAGGAATGGGAAGACGAACAGGCGCGCCAGCGCATCGAAAGCGTGCGCCGGGGCGCCGGCCGCGCCGATGCCCAGGCCCAGCACGAAAAGCTGCTGCGCACGATCGAGGCCGACGCCACGCATGCGCGGCGGATGCAGGACGTCACCCTGGAAGCCGACGAGCGCCGCGCCGGCATCGGTGAGGCGGCGCGCGCGGCCGACCGCGCCCACGAACTCGAACTGGCGCGGCTGGCGATGGCGCGTGCCGAAGCGCTGGGCGCGATGGACGACACCGCCAAGCTGGCGCTCAGCGAGGCGCCGAATGCGGCCGTGCTGGCCGACTACCTGAAAACGCGCGTGCATGCGACCATGGATGGCGACCAGTTGACGGCGCTGGCCGGCGTGGCCGGCGCCGGCAAGGTCGACGCGGCGCTGGCCGACGCCCGGGTGGCCGCCGAACAGGCGCGGCGCGAGCTCGAGGTCGACAAGGACCGGCGCCACCAGCTCGACCTGCTGGCCATGCAGAACGACGTGAACAAGGCGGCGCTGACCTCGCAGGCGGCGCTGGCCGCCGGCATCGCAGGCGCGCGCCAGTGCGTCCACGGCCACCCGGCCGGGCGCGACGACCGCTTCTGCGCCGCTTGCGGAGCGACGCTGCCGGCGTGATCCAATAGCAATGCAGACTGCCATCGACAAGATCCGCGAACTACGCGCGCTGCACGAAGACGGCCTGTTGAGCCGTCAGGAGTTCGACCAGCGCAAGAACGCGATCCTGGACGCGGCCTATACGCCGGCCGAGCGCGCCGGCGCCGAACCCCAGGCGCCCGGCACGCAAATTGGTCCCGCGCCCGATGATTTCACGACGCGTCCGGGCACCGAAATCGGCCTGATGGCGGGCCAGGAAATCGGCCCGCAGACCCGCCGCTACCGGCTCGAGCGCCTGATCGCCCACGGCGGCATGGGCCAGGTGTGGCAGGCGACCGACCTCGCCACCCACGCCGAACTGGGACACAGCGCCCAGGTCGCGCTCAAGATCCTGCCGCCGCACCTGACCCAGGCCGCGAGCCATGCGAAACTCCTGATCCAGGAAGCCACGCGCGCACGCCGCCTGGCGCACGAGCACATCGTGCGCGTCTACGAATGGGCCCAGGATCCGGCCACGTCCAGTTACTTCATCATCATGGAGTACCTGGAAGGCGAAGACCTGGACGCCGTGCTGGCCCGGGAGTCGCGCCTGCCTTTGGCCCGCGTGCTGGCGCTGCTCGACCCGGTGGCCGACGCCCTCGACTACGCCTGGGGCAAGCACCGCCTGGTCCACCGCGACATCAAGCCGGGCAATGTGTTCGTCACGCGCAAGGGCGAAGTCAAGCTGCTCGACTTCGGCATCGCCGCGCGCGCCCGCGCCAGCGGCGCCATGTCGCCGCTCGATGCGCCGGCGACGTCCGGCACCGCCGGCTACCGCGCGCCCGAGGCGGCGCTCGAGGGGCGGGTGCCGGAGCCGACGCTCGACGTGTATGCGGTGGCGGTGATGATCCACCAGCTCCTGACCGGCGTGTTGCCCGGCGCACCGGGCGGGCAGGTGCCCGAGACGCTCGGCGCGCGCCAGTGGGACGTGCTGCGCGCCGGCTTCGCCGCCGATCCGGCGCGGCGTCTGGCCACGGTGCACGCGCTGCTGGACGCGATCCGCGCCGCGGCCGGCCCCTCTGCCGAGGAACTGGCCGCGCAGGAGGCGGCGCGCCGCGTCGAAGAAGAGCGGCAAGCGCGCGAACTGGCGGCGCGCCGCAAGGTCGAGGCGCAAGCCGCCGCGGCGGCCCAGGCCCAGCTGGACGAGCAGCGTCGCATCCAGCTGCGCGAACAGCAGCGGCGCGAACGGGCCGCGGCCGAAGAGGCGCGGCTGGCGCGCAAGGAAACACTGCGCCAGCAACTGCTGGCCAAGCGCGACGAAGAGGTGGCGAAGGCGCAGGCGGCCAAGGAGGAAGCCGCGCGCAAGCTGGCCCAGGCCAAGGCCGCGGCGGCGTATATCGCGCAGCAGAAGAAGGCGCGCGCGGCCGAGCAGGAGGCGTCCGTGCAGCCCGCGCCGGCTCAACCGGCGCCGGCGCCCCTGCCGGCGCTGGACCCCGGCGGCATCCTGCGCGACCCGTTCGTCGACGGCAGCGGCGCCGGCCCGGCCATGGTCCTGATCGAGACCGGCCGCTTCGAGATGGGCTCGCCGGAACACGAACGCCGCATCGCGATGGCGGCCGGCTCGCAAAAGAACTGGATCGCGCGCGAGACCCCGCAGCATTGGGTCGGCATCGAGCGCGCGTTCGCCATGGGCCGCTATCCGGTGACGGTCGGCGAGTGGCGCGCCTTCGTGCAGGCCAGCGGCTGGGAACAGCATGGCGACGTCAATTGGGAATCCCCGGGTTTCCCGCAGACCGATATGCATCCGGTGGTCGGCGTGACCTGGTTCGACGCGCTGCAGTACGTGGCCTGGCTGGGCGAGGCGACGGGCAAGCGCTACCGCCTGCCGAGCGAAGCCGAATGGGAATACGCCTGCCGCGCCGGCAGCAAGACCGCGTTCAATGTCGGCGACACGATCTCGACCCTGCAAGCCAACTTCGACGGCAGCTTCACCTATAACGGCGGCCCGCGCGGCGAGTTCCGGCACGGCACTACGCCGGTGGACCTGTTCGCGCCGAATGCCTGGGGCCTGCACGATATGCACGGCAACGTCTGGGAATGGGTGCAGGACGTGGTGCACGACAACTACGAAGGCGCCCCGATCGACGGCAGCGCCTGGGAACTGGGCGGCGACCAGGTGCGCCGCATCCTGCGCGGCGGCTCCTGGCTGTACAACCCGCGCTACCTGCGCTCGGCGCTGCGCAACGGCTTCTCGGCCGTGCTGTCGAACGATATCGTCGGCTTTCGGGTGGTGCGCGAATTGTAGCTCTGGTGTACAGTCGGGCATTGCCTTCTCGCCCAGGAGTCCGCCATGACCATCGCACACCTCTTCAAATCGCACGACAAGGACCTGGGCGGCGGCTTCACCGTGCGCCGCATCCTGCCGGCCGCGGCGCGCCAGTCGGTGGGTCCCTTCCTGTTCTTCGACCATATGGGGCCGGTGGAGGCCGAGCCCGGCGCGCGCCATGACGTGCGCCCGCACCCGCATATCGGCCTGGCTACCGTGACCTATCTGTTCGAGGGCGCGATCATGCACCGCGACAGCCTGGGCACCGAGCAGCGCATCGAGCCGGGCGCGATCAACTGGATGACGGCCGGCAGCGGCATCGTGCATTCCGAGCGCACGCCCGAAGACCTGCTCGGGCGCAAGCGCCGCACCCACGGCCTGCAATTGTGGGCCGCGCTGCCGCGCGAACACGAGGAAGCGCCGGCCGCGTTCAGCCACACGCCGGCCGACCGGATTCCCGAGGTGCAGCTCGACGGCGCCAGGGTGCGGGTGCTGGTCGGCACGGCGCTGGGCCGGACCTCGCCGGTGCCGACCTTCGCCGACACGTTGTATCTCGACGTGCACCTCGACGCCGGCGCCGCCATCGAGCTCGACCGCCTGCCGGATGAGGCCGCGCTGTACGCGCCGATCGGCGCCATCGAGATCGACGGCGAAGCGGTCGCCGCCAACACGATGGCCATGCTCGAGCCGGGCGCGGCGGTGCGGGTGAGTTCGCGCGAGGGCGCGCGCTTCGTCGTGATCGGCGGCGAGCCGCTGGACGGCAAGCGCTTCATCTTCTGGAATTTTGTCTCGACCAGCCGCGAGCGCATCGAGCAGGCGGCCCATGACTGGGAAGCGGACCGCTTCGTGGCGGTGCCCGGAGAAACGGAACGCATTCCGCTGCCGCCTTTGCCGGCGGCCTGGCGCCACGACTGACTTGCCGCGCGGCTAACTGGCGCGGGAGCGCCGCGGCCAGGCGTAAGCTGGCGTCACGCCGTTGTCTTGATGCGGTGGTCTTGATGTGGAGGTGATGCCATGAAGATACCCGAACACTTGCGGGCGCCTGTGATCGTGTTCGCCCTGCAGGCGGCGCTGCTGGCGGGCACGGCGCTGGTCTTCCTGATCCTGATTCCGCCGCACGGCTGAGCGCTCGTCCGCGAGGACGGCCGGTTCAGGCGTCGAGTGCGGCGCCAAGCGCGTGGTGGTGGCGTTCGCCGCCGCCACGGTGGCCGCCGTGCGCCTCGGGATAAGCCTGCGCCACGAAGCGCGCCGCGATGCCCGGGCCGGCCTGCTGCAGGCGGCCCAGCTGGGCCTGCGGCGCCAGCGGGGTCTCGCGTCCGCTGTCGCGGTCGCGCTGCCAGAAGCCGCCGTCGCGATGGAACAGCAGCGGCAGCGCGGCGGCGCGCGGCATGCTGGACCCCTGCTGGTGCCTGCTTGCAGACGGCAGGCAGTCCGGCGCCATCAGGTAGAAGCATTCGGCGCGTGCGCCGGCGTCGAGCCGGTGCAGCACCACCGCGTGCGCCATCAAGGCCGTCACCTCGAGCGTGACGATGCCCTTGATGCTGGCCGTCAGTTCGATCCGCATGCCGAGCCGCAGCTGCACCGGCATGTGCTTGCCGGGCCAGACGCCGTCCAGCAGCAGGCCGTAGCGCGACACGTCCTCGATCTCGAAGCCGTGGCGGCTGCGGCGGATGACGGCGTGCCGTCCCGACAGGCGGCGCGTCAGGCCGCCGAGATCGGCGCCGGTGTCGCCGTGGTGGGCCAGCAGCAGGTCGGCCTCGGGGGCGATGCTCTCGAAGCGGCCCAGCACGCACTCGTCGAGCGCGAACAGGCGCACGTGGCGCTGGGTGGCCGAGTCGGCCTCGGCGTGCACCAGGCAGGCCTTGGCGCCGGGGCAAGGATGCAGCGCCGCCTCGACCGGCATGTCGATCTCGATCAGGTCTTCGTCCCAGGCGATGGTCGACATGCCGAGGTCGATCTTGCCGCTGCCGCCGTCCAGGTCGAGCTGGGCGATCGAGGCGTTACGCGCGCTGACGTCGATGTCGATGCGTCCGCCGCCCGGCGCATGCACGCGGGCGATGCCGGCGTCGTCGGCCGTCACGCGCACGTTCTTGTGGGTGGCGAGGAAGGTCTGGTGGATCTCGCCCAGGCTCGCGTCCTGGCGCGGCACGAGGATGACGGGCGAGCAGGTCCAGGTGCGGTTCGACTCCGGCGCCTGGCGATGATGGCTGTGCAGCTCGATTTCGATGCGGTACTGGCCGTGTTCCAGGCCGCGCGAGGAAAACTCGAGGAACAGCGGGCGCCAGTCGCCGCGCGAGGTGCGCTGGAAGGCATAGCTTTCGCCGCCGTGCAGGCGCAGGGCCGAGCGCACCAGCATGCGCACTTCGGGCGCGCAATCCATCGGCATGCCGCGCAGCTCGAGGCGGATCGCCTGGCGCCCGCCGGCGGCGCGCGGGTCGAAACCGCTGATGTGCAGCTGCGGGCGTTGCGGGTTGGCCCGGGGGACGGTCGGCGCCGGCCCGATGTCGGTCGGGCGCCGGCTGCGCAGGGCGGTGATGGCGTCGAAACTCGACGGCAGGCCGACTGCCGGCGCAGCGGCCAGTGGCGCTGGCTGCGTGTCGACCTCGGGCTGGGCATGCCCGTGCGCGCACATGGCGTCGCCGGGCATGACCCAGACGGTGCAGTGCGGATGCTCGGGATTGCGGCAGCGGTTCATGTCAGGGCGACAAGTTAAATAATGGTCGAAATCAATATTGCAAGCTTACGCTGTTTTTGAACCGTACGGCGCACCAAGTTCGTTGATTAACAACATTATTTTCTTAAAGCATGAGATCAGTTGGTGGCGTTGGTGGGGGCTTCCACCGGCAATACGGTTTCGTCCGCATGGCGGGCCAGCGGTCGCACGACCAGCGCGGTCAGATTGTCGGGCTGCAGGCCGGCAGGTGGATCGTTTTCCAACATGGCGAACAGGCGCTCGACCAGGGTGACCGCATCCGGGTCGCCCTGCATCAGCTTGGGCCAGCCGGCCACGAAACCGTCCGGCTGGGCGCACGACCAGAACCCATCGGTGGCCAGCAGGTAAGCGGCGCCGGGCCGCAGGGGCAGCGCGCGGCGGTCGGCCAGGTGGGCGAGCCAGCAAGGCAAAATGTCCTGGGTCAGGGCGAACAGGGGATCGGACAGGCGCGTCGGGTCGGCGAAGGCATTGCCGAGGATGACCGCCTGGGCGATCTGCGGCGCATGGCGCCCGTGCACCTGGCGCCACCAGTCGGCTTCGTCGAGGCGGCCGGCGAGGGCGGCCACGGTGGCCGGCACGTGGTCGACGGTGAGGGGCGTGGCGTGCGCCGCGTCGAGTTCGTACAGGCGCGAGTCGCCCACATGGTACAGCAGCGGCGCGCCGTTGGCCCGCAGTTCGAGCAGGGTCAGCGTGGTGCCGGGCCGTCCGGCGCCGCTGGCGCCCTGGGCGAAGCGCGCCTGCAGGCCGGCGTGGATGGCGTCCAGGCGCTCGCTCAGTTCTTCCGGCGTGGCGCAGGCCGGCATCGCCAGCAACGCCGCCGCCAGCGCCTCGGCCGCCTCGCGGCCATGGCCGTGCCCGCCCATGCCGTCCAGCACCGCCAGCCGGCCGTGCCCGGCCGGCCAGCCGTCCACGGTGAGGCAACAGGGCTGCTGGTCTTGCAGGCGGCAGGCGCGGCCGTCGAAATCGATGACGACGAAATTGTCCTGGTTCTCGGCGCGGGTGGACGGGCCGCAACCGATGCGGCTCGCGACCGCGACGTCGAAGCAGGGAGCGAAACGGAAATCGGCGAGCGTGACTGGCATTGGCAGAATGATCAGGATAATACCGCCACTTTACACGCTCGCGGGACGGATGAAAGCCACGATCAGATCGGATGTTTCCTGCCGCCCGTCAGCAAGACCAGGGCGTTGATGACCACGCAGGCGCCGGCGGCGGCGAACGCGGCGCGCACGCCCCAGGCGTCGGCGACCAGTCCCCACACCACGCTGCCGGCCGCATAGCCGCCGGACATCACGAACAGGTAGATCGACAGGGTGCGCGCGCGCACCTCGGGCGGGAAGGACAGCTGGGCCGCCGCGTTCAGGGTCGAGACGGTGGCGGACCACGCCATGCCGCCGCACACGATCAGGGGCGCCAGCAGGGCCAGCGAGCGGGTATGCGGCATGGCCAGCAGCATGGCGCCGTAGACCAGCAGCGCGCCGGCCAGCAGCCCGGTGCGGTCGACCCGGGCCCGCACCTGCGGCAGGAAGAAGGCCGCGGCCACCGCGCCGCCGCCCAGGCAGCCCATCAGGGTGCCATACACGCCGGCGCGCATGTGCAACACGTCGCGCACGAACACCGGCAGCAGGCTGGCAAAGGCGATGGTGGCGAAGAAGACCGAACACACATTGCGCAGGATGCGGCGATAGCGCGGGCAGCCGAAGGCGGTGGCGAAGCCCAGGCGCAGGCGCGCGCCGAAGCCTTCGCGCGCGCGCGGCTGCGGTGCGCCCTCGCGCCACCAGTGCCAGTAGACCGCCAGCAGGCCGATGAAGGACACCGCGTTGGCCAGGAACAGGGCGCCCGGCCCGATCCAGCCGAACAGCAGGCCGCCCAGCGCCGGGCCGAGGATGGCGGACAGGTTGTACGACAGGTTGTTGAGCGTGGCGGCGGCTTCGACCTCGTCGGGCTCGACCAGGCCGGACAGCGCCGCCTGCCAGGCCGGCCAGATGAAGGCGGTGCCGATGCCGAGGCAAAAGCTGATCGCCAGCACGGGTCCGCTGGATACCTTGCCGCTCCAGACCAGCACGGCCATCGCGCCGGCGCACATGGCATTGAACAGGTTACAGAAGAACAGGAACTTGGGCCGGTGCACGGCGTCGGCCAGCACCCCGGCAAGCAGGGCGAACAGGAACACCGGCACATAGGTGGCGGTCTGCACCAGCGAAGTGATCGAGGCCGACTGCGACAGCGAGGCCACCAGCCAGGCCGCGGCGAAGGTCTGGACCCAGGTGCCGAGGTTCGACACCAGGTTGGCGAGCCAGATGCGGCGGTAGCGGGCATGGCGCAGCGGCTGCGTCAGGGGCACCTTGCGGCGTCTGGGAACCGTGCCGGCGGCAGGGGAAAATAAGGCGAAGAAGCTGGCTTTCGGCATGGTCGAACCATGGTAGGACGGGGCCGGCTCGCTCGTCAATGAAATTGCATTATGGAAAATCAACGCTGTGGTATGTTTACGCTCCACGCAACACTGTCAATACACGCCATGGACATCAGGCCGCTGGTCGACACCGATATTCCGCTGCTCGTTCCCGCCATCGCCGCCCAGCTGCGCGAGCTGGCGCTGGAATTCATCGTGCACGAATCGACGCGCGAGGGCGCCGCGACTTTCCTGGCCGAGAACGACCAGATGGGCGTGCGTAAATTCCTGGCGCTGGGGCATGTCTACCACGTGGCGCTGGACAATGGACAGCTTGCCGGCTTTATCGCGATCCGCGACAACAGCCATTTGTTCCACCTGTTCGTCGGCAAGCGCTGGCAGGGACGGGGCCTGGCGCGCAAGCTGTGGAACGTGGCGCGGGCGGCCGCCATCGCGCGCGGCGGCGACGGCAACTTCACGGTCAACTCGTCGAATCATGCGGTGCCGGCGTACGAGGCGTTCGGCTTCGTGCGGGTGGCGCCGACCCAGTGCGTCAAGGGCTTGTACTTCAATCCGATGCGGCTGGGGTGGGCGGACGACGGCCACGGTTGAGCGCTGGTCAGCGGTGTGCCCGCGACGCCAGGGCATGATGTACAGTGGCGGTCCGGGCCTGGGGCCCGGCCCGCCAGCGGCAATCGTCGACCGCCGGCCGGGCTTCAATACGCTATTTCATGACCATCGAGTTGATACTGGCCGCGGCCAGGAGTTTTCTGTTCGTCCTGGTGACGATGCTGCCGATCCTGAATCCGGCCGCCACCGCACCGATCTTCCTGAGCATGACCGAAGGCGCGTCGCCCGCGACCCGCGCGCTGCTGGCGCGCCGCATCGCGCGCAATATGTTCTGGCTGATGACGGGATCGATGCTGGTCGGCTCGTATGTGCTCGACTTCTTCGGCATCTCGTTGCCCATCGTGCGCGTCGGCGGTGGCCTGATCCTCGCCTCGGTGGCCTGGCGCCTGCTGGGAGCCACGCCTTCCACGCTGGACAGCCGGACCGCGCTGGCCGAGGCCTATACGCAAGACCATGCCTACCGCCAGGCCTTCTATCCGTTGACGTTTCCGATCAGCTGCGGCCCGGCATCGATCGCGGTGGCGATCACGGTGGGCGTCGCGCTGCACGACGCGCAGATCGTGTTCTCGCTGGCGCGCATGGGCGGCGCCTTGCTGGCGCTGGCGGTCATCGGCGTGCTGCTGTATCTCGCGTTCCGCTATGGCGAACACCTGCTGCGGCTGATCGGCGAAGCCGGCACCGCGGTGTTCCTGCGCCTGACCGCGTTCATCCTGCTGTGCCTTGGCGTGCAGATCGTCTGGGACGGCCTGCGCGAGCTGCTGCTCGAGGTGATGTCGGTGCCGATGCACATGGCGGCGGTCGGGGCATTCGCCGGCGCTGGATAGAATTGGTGAGCATGCGTGCTGGCTGGCTCGCTATACTGCTGGCCTATGTCCAGTATCTTTCCAGCGTACGCGCCGACGACCGGCACGCGCAATGATCGCCTCGCCGGCATCGGCGTCACCCTGGCGGTCCACCTGGTCCTGATCCTGGCCTGGCAGATGGCCGGCAAGTTGCCTTCGACGGCGCAGGAAGGGAGCGACGAGGCGATGCAGTGGCTGATGCTACCCACGCTGCCCACGCTGCCCACGCTGCCCACGCTGCCCACGCTGCCGCCGCGCGCCGAGCCGGCTGCGCCAGAACCGGTGAAGGAAGTGCTGCCTGCGCCCGCAGCCGCTCCGTCGCGGCCAGGTCGGAGCATTCCCGCCCCGGTGTCGCCGGCGGCGCCGGTGGAGGAGGCGCCATCGGCAGCGCCGGCGCCGACGGCGGCGGACGAGCAGCCCGCCGCGCCGCCAGGCGCCGCGGAGATCCTGGCCAATGCGCGGCGCAGCGTCGGCGAGATCGACCGCGCCCTGCGCAAGGAAAACAAGCCCCTGATCGTCCTGCCGCCGGATAGCCCGCAGATCCGCATGCGCGAAGGCATGGAACACGCGCGCGCGATGGCGCCGCCGCGGCTGTGGGAAGCGCCCAAGGTCGAGGAACTGGTGAACAACACCGGCGACGGCGCGCGCCGCACCCGGGTGATCACCGGCAGGCGCACCTATTGCGTCACCAACCGGGCCCCGACCACCAATGTGGAGATGATCGAGATGCACGGCCGCCAACGCTTCACCAACTGCCCCAGCGACGAAGAGCCGCCCAAGCAGCAGGTCTGGCGCACCGCGCGCGACTGATCAAGAACCGGTGACACGGCCCTCGTCGGCTCGCCGCAGCCACAGGCTGCTGGCCCAGCCCTCGACCGCCTCGCCGTCGACCGTCGCCCGCACCTGCCACCAGTCGCCGTCGCGGCGCCCGGTCGCTTCGACGCGCGCGCCCGCCGGCACCACCAGCAAGCGCTCGGCCCCGACGCCACCTGCCACCCGCAGGTTGAGCGCATCGTGCACGCGGTAGCGGGCGCCGGCGACCGGCACGTCGGTGCCTGCGGCCTGCTGGGCCTGGGCCACCCGCACGGGTTGCGGCGCGGGTGCGGGCGTCCCGAACATGGCCAGCAACAGCGTCCCGCCGGCCGCGGTGCCGACGCCCAGCACGCCGAGCGCGCGCGCGTTCGGCCGCCGCCACCAGGCGCGCGGGGTCAGCCGGGCGCACAGGCACAGGGTCAGCGCCAACGCCAGCGCGTAGGCGGCCGCTTGAGTCCAGGTGACCATCGCGGTCCTCAGGCGTCGAAGCGCAGCACGTAGTGTCCGGCCACCAGGTGATGGCCGGGCGGGATCACATAAGGCTGCTCCTGGGTCGCCGCCTCGATCTGGGCCACCAGCGCCAGCTGCTCGTCCAGGTGGTACAGCGCCTGGGTGGGCGACAGGCGCGCGATGCGCAAGCCGTCGCTGGAAGCTTCCCAGCTGAAGGCGTTGCGCGACAGGCCGAGGCGGTCGGCGCTGGCGGCCGGGGCGCCGTCGCCCTGGCGCACGAATTGGGGCGTGTCGAGCACGCGCAGCGCGCCCAGCGACGGCATGCCGCGCCCGAAGGTCAGGCGCGTGCCCGACGCCGCCGGCTGCGACGGACCGTCCGGCAGCACCAGCAGCGCGCTGTAGCGCTCGGCCAGTTGCTGCTGGACCGCCAGCAGGCGGATGCTGGCGTTGTCGAGCGGCGCGAATTGCGACGGCACGGCGATGCGCTGGCGGCCGGCCGGGGTGATCGCGTGCAGCTCGTCGGCATCGTCGACCGCGAAGCGGATGACGCTGTCCTTGCCCGGCGCGCTGGGCAGCAACTGGGCGTTCAGGCCGACCTCGAGCGCCTGGGCGCCGGTCTCGCGGTAGCGGCTCAGGCGTGGCAGGGCCAGCGCGGCCAGCGTGATGCGGTGGCGCGCGACCGGGGCGTAGGTGGCGTCGAGCTCCGTCGGCGGCGCCGGCCTGGCCGCCGGGCTCGAAGCGGCAAGCGGCATCGCGGTCAGGTCCGCCGCCGGCGGCGTGGCGCTGCGCGACTTCCACACCGCCGGGCTGCGCTGCGGCTGCGCGCTCGGCATGACCGGCGCGG
>NZ_JH992925.1:396991-405961 GCF_000315425.1 Massilia timonae CCUG 45783
CGCGCCGGCGCGGCTGATCTTCAACAGCAGGCGCTGGGCGCTGGCGCCCTTGCCGCGCAGGACGTAGTAGCCGTTGGCGGCGTCGAAGCGGCATTCGAAACTGTCCTTCGGACGCACCTGCAGTTCGAGCGGGGCGCCCGGGCCGTCGTTCACCAGCAGCAGGCCTGCGTCAAGACCGAATGGCCAGCCGGGCGCCGCGAAGGTGGCGTTGGCGGCGTCCAGGCCGACCAGGGTCAGGCGCTGGTTCGGATAGATGGCGCACACCGGCTGCCAGATTGCGCTGTCGCGCGAGGCGGTCACCGTGTACTGGACCTGTTCTCCCGGGGCCGGCAGGTAGACGGCGTGGCCGAACTTGACCTGCACCTCGCCCGGATCGAGGTCGTCGCTGCCCAGCACGTGGTAGCGCACTTCGTCGCCGCCGAGCAGGTCGCCGAAATCCTTCTGGTGCAGGGCGGCCAGCGATTGCGCCAGGTCGCGCACGCGCGCGCCGCGGGTCAGGTGGCGGTCGTCGTCGACCTCGTCCTGCGGCAGCACCAGGGTCACGTGCGAGAAGCAGCGGGTGGCCGCGCGGCCGCGCTGCTCGCGCGGGGAGCGCTCGAGCAGGTCGCGCAGCAGCGGACGGCGCGAGAACAGCGCCAGGCCAGGCGCCTGCCACAGGGCGTCGGCATTGAACACATCCTGGACCTTGCCTAGGACTTCGTGTTGGACATAGACCGGCATGATTGACTCTCCTCGTTGAATTGGGTGCTCGCCATGCCGAACGCTAGCAGGGGGCAGATGAAAAACAGCAGGTGCGAGCCGCCCGCGGACAGGAAGCTCATGGGCTGGCCCATGATCGGGAACATGGCGAGGTTGGTGCCCCACGACAGCAGCAGGTGGCCGGCGATGAAGGCCGCGCCGCCGCACAGGGCGAAGCACTGGAAGCGGCCGATCCAGGCGCGCCGGAAGTCCTTGGCCTCGTTCGAGCAACGCCAGGCGCCGGCGGCGGCGCGCAGCAGCGCCGCCAGGAACAGCGCCTGCAAGGTCCACAGGGCGAGGCCCGCCGCCAAACCATGACGATGCAGCAGGAAGGATGGGGCGAAGTCGTCCTGGATGGCGGGAATGGCCAGCGCCTCGCCGGCCGCGCCGCCCAGCGCCGCCAGGCCGAGCAGCCCGTCGGCGCCCAGCCAGCCGCCCTGGACGATCGCGCGACTGCCTTGCAGCATCTGCTGGCCGGTGTGCGGGTGGATGGTCGGCTCGCTCCAGACCTGGAAGCGCTCCGGATAGAAGCCGAAGGCGCCGAGCAGCTCGCCGCCGGCGCGCATCGTCACGCCGCCCGCCGCCAGCAGGCTGGCGGCCACGAGGATCGAGGCCAGCGCGGCGCGCCGTCCGTGGCTGGCGCACCAGGCCAGCAGCATGGCGCCGCTCCATACCAGCAGCAGCAGCAGCGGAGAATAGTCGTCGACCCGCACCAGGGCCGCCGCCAGCAGGAACATGAACAGCAGTACCGGCGCCGCCATGCGCAGCCAGAAGCGCCAGTCGCGCCGGCCGTGGGGCGCCCCGCCCGCGGCCAGCGCCAGGCAGTGCGCGCTCAGCGCGGCCAGGGCGAACTTGGCGAATTCGAAGGGCTGGATGTCGAACACGCCGGTCTCGCTGCCGAAGCACACCTGCAGCAGCAGGCCGCCCAGCGCGAGCGCGGCGAACGCCAGCAGCACGCGCTCGGTGACCGGGCGCGACACGGCGCCGCGCGCGAAACAGGACAGCAGCAGCAGGGCGCCCGGCAGGCCGAGGCCCAGCAGCGCGGTCGTGTTCTGGAAGTGGCGCAGCCAGGCGGTGTCGGCGGCGCCCAGGCCCATCTCGAGCTGCACCAGCAGGCCGGCGCCGAGCAGCAGCACGGCGCTGGAGGCCAGCAGCGAGGCGCGGCGTGGATACAGCAGGGTGAGCCAGAGCGTGGCCCAGGCCAGCAGCAGGGAGATGGCGGCGCCGGGGGCGGCGACGGTGCGCTGGGTGACCAGGAGCAGCATGGCGCCGGCGGCCAGCAGGCTGGCTGCGAGCGGGCGTGCGAGATCGGAACGCATGCTGCGCCGGCGCAGCGAGGGCGCGATGCACGCAAGTCCCATCAGCAGGACGAGGCCGGCGGCGGCCCAGGCCAGCGGCGGCGGCGCGGGCAGGGCGAGATGGTCGCGCCGCTCCCAGCGCCAGGCCACCGCGGCCGGCAACTGGCTGGAGGGGGCGGCCGATAATGCGACCTGGCGCGACGGCGCCAGGCGCAGGGTGGCGCCATCGTGCTCGAGCGTGAACAGGGTGCGGCCGACGGCGAAGGCATCCACGTCCGCCAGCGGCAGCTCGCGCTGGGCGGCATCGATCCAGCCGGCGCCGTTCGAGACCAGCACCGGCTGGGCGCCGCGCGCCGACAGCGCGATGCGGCCGTCTTCCTGGCGCAGCAGCACGGCGTCGCCCGGCTCGATCGCGGCGGCGGCGATGCGGTTGCCGCAGTAGAGCAGGCCGCCGAGGCTCAATGGGCGGGCCAGGCTCGCGCCTTGCGGCAGCCAGCGGTTCCAGGCCGCCACCGCGCGCGCCGACAGGCCGGTGTCGGGACAGGCGGGCTGCGGCTGGCCGTCGCGCCGCACGCTGGCGCCGTCGTAGTCCCAGGTCTGTTCGCCGTCGTGCAGGGTGACGCCTCCGGCTTGCGCCGCGACCACCTCCAATCGCAGCGCGCCGGCCTGGATGCGCTGGCCGGCCGCGAGCGGCAGGTCGCTGCTGCGCTCGCGCGCTTCGCCACGGCGCAGCACGACCGCTTGCCGCGGTTCGGCGTTGCGCAGCAGCCAGGCGCCGTCATGGTCGCGCCGCAGCACCAGCTGGCGCGCGGCGGCGCGCGGCGCGCCCAGTTCCTGGCGGCCCAGCATGACCGATTCGCCCGGCGCGAGGCTCACCGCGATCGCGGATGGGGTCCAGGCGGCCGGTGCCTTGATCAGGGCCAGCAACTGCACGGCGCACAGCAGCGCGAGCAGGGTCCAGGCCACGCTGGCGCCGAGGAACGGGCGCTGTGGGCCGGACTTCATGCCGCGCTCCGCAGCGGTTCGGAATGCAGGGCGGAGATGGCGTCCGCCAGGGCGCGGCTGATGTCCAGCGCGTGGCGCGGACGGTCGGCGGGACGCTCGGCCACCAGCGCGCGCAGCAGCGCGAGGCCGGGCGCGGCGGCCGAGCCCAGGCGGCTGGCGAACAGCGCCGCTTCGTCCGGTTGCAGCACGGCCGGTCGTCCCTGGCGTTCGGCCAGCAGGCTGGCCGCCGCATCGCGCCCGTGCGCCTGCCAGGCCTGGCCGCAGGCGCTGCTGTAGCGCAGCAGGCGAGCGCAGACCAGGTAGTAGAGCAGGGCGCCGAGGGCGAAATAATCGGTGCGCGCCTCGGTGGCGTAGCCGTCGGCGTCGGGGAAGAACTGTTCCGGGGCTTGCCAGTTGGCGGTGCCGGCGTAGGTGTGGGCGCGCAGGTCGTCGAGGCGGCGGTTGGTGCCGAAATCGGCCAGCTTGACCGAATCGCTAGCCGCGTCGAGCAACAGGTTGCCGGGCTTGAGGTCGAGGTAGCGCCAGCCGCTGGCGTGGACCTTGGCCAGCGCCTGGTTGACCTGGCCGATCCAGGCCAGGGCGCGGGCGGGGGCGATCGTGCGGCCGAGCGCCATCTCGCGGGCCAGGTGGCCGGCCAGGTCGCCGTCGAGCAGCTCGAGCGCCATCGCCGGCATGCCGGCGTGTTCGCCGCTGTCGAGCAGGCGCACGATGTGACGGCCGTCCCACGGCGCCAGGCCGCGCAGGAAGGCGATCTCGGTGCTGGCGCTGGCCAGCCAGCGCGCGCGCAGGCTCGAGGGCGCGCGCGCCATCTGTTCCAGGTTGACCAGCTTGAGGGCCACGGAGCCGTTGGCGTGCAGGCTGTCGGCGCGCCACACGACGCCATAGGCCGAGCCGGCCAGCGCCTCGCGCAAGCGGTACTGGCCGCCGGCCAGCGAAATGACGGTGCCTGCTTCGTACATGGTGTCCCCCGAACCTGGCGCATGGCGCCGATGCGTGGGACTAGCGGAGGGGAGACGAAAAAAAGCCGCGCGGTGCGCGGCTCATTGGATCGGCGTGGATCAGCGGCCGTGGCCGTGGTGGTGACCGCGACGGTCGTCGCGATCCCAGCGGTCATGGCGATCGTGGCGGTCATGCCGGTCCCAACCGCGGCCGCGGTGTTCGACGTAGACCGGGCGCGGTTGCACGTACACCGGACGCGGCTGGACGTAGACCGGGCGCGATTCCACGTACACCGGGCGTGGTTGCACGTAGACCGGGCGCGGCTGCACGTACACCGGTTGCGACTGGTAGTAGCCGTTGTTATAGCCATTGTGGTGGCCATAATGACGGCGATCGTCGCGGGTGTTGATGGAGTTGCCCACCGCCGCGCCGATCACGCCGCCGGCGACCGCGCCGCCGGTGCCGCCGACCGTGTGGCCGACGACGGCGCCGAGCACCGCGCCAACGGCCGTGTTCGTACCACGATCACCGGCCATTGCCGCCGGCGATACCGCGACAGCGGCCAGCAGCACAGCACCAAGGGTTGTCGATTTCAACATGGTTTTTCCTCGTACCCTGGCGGAGATCGGGATGATGACTGCGACACCGGGTATGGACGTACTATATTCCCGGCGCACGATTGTGCCATTCGTTAATACAGTTTTTTACAACTGCATCTCAGCCGGTAACATTCTGCCTTGCAAGCAGCGTCTGGCGCCCCATCTAGGCACGACCACCCTCATTCGATCCCGCCATGCGCCCGAGCCGAAGCTTCGTCGTCGTCCTCTCCCTGCTGGTATTGTTGCTGGTCTATATCGGCATGCGCCTGCTGCCCGACCTCGGGCTGACGCTGGCCGGCAATGCCTTCGCCATCCTCCTGCTGGGCCTGGTCGGCGCGCTGGTGCCGGTCGGCCTGATGTCGTCCTCGCTGCGCCGGCGGCGCTGGTCGAACCTGGTCGCCTGGCTCGGCCTGCTGTCGATGGGCCTGTTCTCGTCGCTGCTGGTCGCCACCCTGCTGCGCGACCTGGTGTTGCTGGCGCTGCTGCCCTTCGGCGCGCTGACGCCGGCGATTACCCACGGCAGCGCGCTGGCCGTGCCGCTGGTGGCGCTGGCCGTGACCGTGGTCGGCTACGTCAATGCGCGGCGGGTGGCGCGGGTGGTGAAGGTCGACGTGCCGATCCGGGACTTGCCGGCCGAACTGCACGGCTATGCCATCGCCCAGATCTCGGACATCCACGTTGGCCCGACGATCAAGCGGCCCTACCTGAACGCCATCGTCAACAAGGTCAACAAGCTCGGCGCCGACGCCATCGCCGTCACCGGCGATCTGGTCGATGGCAGCGTGCAGCGCCTGGCCATGCATACCGAACCGCTGGCGCGCTTGCAGGCGAGCGACGGCGTGTTCTTCGTCACCGGCAACCACGAATATTATTCCGGCGCGCTGGAGTGGATCGCCGAGGTGCGGCGCCTGGGCCTGACGGTGCTCATGAACGAACACGTGGTGCGGCGGCGCGGCGGCGCGGCGCTGATGATCGCCGGCGTGGCCGACTATACCGCCCACCATTTCCACCCCGAGCACAAGAGCGATCCACAGCGCGCCGTCCACGGCGCGCCGCCCGGGGTCGGCGTGAAGGTGTTGCTGGCGCACCAGCCGCGCAGCGCGCCGGAGGCCGCCGCGGCCGGCTTCGACCTCCAATTGTCGGGCCATACCCACGGCGGCCAGTTCTTTCCGTGGAACCTGTTCGTGCCGCTGCAGCAGCCTTTTGTTGCCGGACTCAACCGCGTGCGCGATATGTGGGTGTACACCAGCCGCGGCACCGGCTACTGGGGGCCGCCGAAGCGCTTCGGCGCGCCATCCGAGATCACGCTGGTGCGCCTGGTGCCGGCCTGAGCGCGGCGCGGCGCCCATATTGCTTGCTTGTACGTACGGCAAAAAACAGGGGCGAAAAGTTGCCGGATGCGCTATCGTTTGAATCCTTTCGAACTAGCAAGGGTTTCCCCGCATGAAACGCAGCTTCCGTCTCCACCATCTTCCCGCCATGGGCGTCATCGCCGCCGCACTGCTGGGCGGCCCGGCCCTGGCCGCCAGCCCCGGCAACGATCCCGCCGCCCTCGCCAAGATCCGCGACACGGCGATGAGCAGCGACTACGCCTGGCAACGCACCGAAGACATGACCGACCTGATCGGTCCGCGCCTGTCCGGTTCGCCCGGCGCGGCGGCGGCGGTGACCCAGGTGGCGGAAGCGATGCGCAAGCTCGGCGCCAAGGTGACCTTGCAGCCAGTGAAGGTGCCGCACTGGGTGCGCGGCATCGAGACGGGCGAACTGGTCGAGTACACGGGGCGTCCGCAGGGCGTGACCCAGCGTGTCGTGCTGGCCGCACTGGGCGGTTCCGGCGCGACCCCGGCCGAGGGCCTGGTGGCGCCGGTGCTGGTGCTCAAGAGTTTCGATGAACTCAAGAGCCGCGCCGCCGAAGTGAAGGGCAAGATCGTCCTGTTCGACGTGGCCTTCGACCAGCACATGGCCGATCGCGGCCTGGCCGGCCACGCCTATGGCCAGGGTTCGGCCTATCGCCGCAACGGCCCGCGCATGGCGGCCGAGCTCGGCGCTGTCGGCGCGCTGGTGCGGTCGGTTGGCGGCGCCGCCTATCGCCTGCCGCATACGGGTTCGTCGGGCCTGCTCGAGAACGCGCGCATCCCGGCCGCCGCCGTGACGGCGGAAGACGCGATGCTGATGGCGCGCCTGGCCAAGCGCGGCCCGCTGAGCATGAAGCTGGTGCTGACCCCGCAGAACCTGCCGGACGCCGACAGCTTCAACGTGATCGCCGACTTGCCGGGCACCGAGAAACCGGACGAGATCGTGATCGTCTCGGGCCACCTCGATTCCTGGGACCTGTCGCCGGGCGCGCACGACGATGCCGCGGCCGTCGCCAGCGCGATGGCCGTGTTCGACGTGCTCAAGAAGCTCGACTACCGTCCGCGCCGCACCATCCGCTTCGTCGCCTGGATGAACGAAGAGAACGGCCAGCGCGGGGCGAGCACCTACCTCGCCGCCGAACAGGCGAACGCGGGCAAGCACTTCGGCGCGATCGAGAGCGACAACGGCGTCGGCCGCCCCTTCGGCCTGCGCGCCAGCGTGATGCCGCAGTCGGTCAAGCTGTTCGCGCCGCTGCAAGCGGCGTTGCAGCCGATCGGCGCCAATGTGTTCCAGCGCCAGGACGTGCTGGCCACCGGCGACCTGGCCGGTCTGGAACGCGCGGGCGTGCCGAGCTTCGCGCCGGTCGTCGACACCTCGAGCTATTTCGACTATCACCACACGCCGGCCGACACCCTGGACAAGGTCGATCCCGACATCCTGCGCCGTCACGTGGCGCTGATGACCGCCACCGCCTGGTACCTGGCAAACATGGAGCAGGACATCGGCCGCTCCAGCGTGCCGAAGCCCTGACCCCGGTGTGCCCGCGCTGCCGGCTCAGGCCGCTGTGCTGATGCGGCGTATCGCGCGCGCATGGCCGCGGTAGGGCCGGCCATAGATGGTCTGGATGCCGCTGGCGAAATTCTGGCCCCAGACCAGCTGCGCGCGGGTGGCGTGCGGCTCGCTCGACCAGTACCAGTTGCGCTCGAACGATTCGCGCAGGTTCGCGAACAGCAGCGCCAGTTCGCGCCGCGTCGGCAGCGCCCCCCCGTGGCCGCTGGCCCAGTCCACGGCCGTGGGCCAGCTGACGTCGGAGGAGTCGCCTGGCAGCAGGACCAGGTGGTAGTCGGGTTCTTCCTTGCCCAAGATCAGACCGGCATATTCCTCTCCGTCTTGCAGCATGCCCCGGATTTGCATGTATTCGCCCATTGAAATCTCCTCGCGTTAAGTAGCCGTGGGATAAGACTGCTGAGCGCGACTTTTGGTTTCGTGCCGGGTTCGATCTAGATCATGGGAGTGTTTAATTTCTAAGAGGATGAGTCTCGTGGGGATTTGATATCACGTGGAAAAATTTCTTGGAGGGACTTGAACTAAGGAAGTTAGTGTCACTCAAAAGGGCACATTGTTTAATTGAGGTAAGGAACTTCCTGATGAAAAAACCTGTGACCTTCGCTTCGTCATTCCGTGTCAAAGCCGCGCTGTGCTGCAGCGTCGCCGTCCTGCTCACCGCCTGCGGCGGTACGACCGATGAGTTCGCCAATCAGCAGTTGCTGGCTGCCACCGTGATCACTGACACCACGGAGGCATCGAGCGCCAGGACCACGGGCGCGATCGACGCCGGCCCGGCAACGCCGGAGCCCATCGCGCAGGATACGGCCATGCCTGGCGCCGCCACACCGGCGGCCGACAGCGCAGCGCCGGCCATCCCGGAACCGGCGCCGGCGTCGATGGACAATATCGTCGCCAATGCCGCGCCGGCCGCGCAGACTGCCGAACGCAACGCCCCGGCATCGAACGAGTTCAATCTCAACGGTTACCAGGAGGCTGCGTCCTCACCCGATCCTGCAATGCAGGGCACGCCGGCGGTAGCCGGCGCCGACGGCCAGCAAGCCACGCAGCAACCGGCAGCTTAAAACCACTTCACATTCCCTTGCGCCTGCGACAGCAGGCGCAGCCGAGACATCCGCGCTCATCAGCAATCTTCCTCCGGCCCGTCGCGGCCCACCTCCCGAGCTGGCGCATCGCTGGTGTATCTGATGCCCGCCGCGCCGCGCATCTCTCCGGCTTCGCTCACACCCGCAACGCTGTGCTTGCCGTGTTCGGTAGGAAACTGCTGAGTATTCCATTTCTATAGATACATTGCCTCGAAAAAATTAGTGCCCACAGAAAAAATTTCTCAAAAAAAGTTGAACTTAGGAAGTTTCCTGCGCTCAAAGGGTTACATTGTTTAATTAGGGTAAGACACATTCATGACCTTCGCTACCTTCGCTTCGATCCGTACCAACGTCACCCGCGCCGCTGCCGCCGTCGCTTTGCTG
>NZ_JH992925.1:407731-408391 GCF_000315425.1 Massilia timonae CCUG 45783
ATCGTGTACGACAACAAGTACGGCATCTCGGAACAGGGCACCACCGGCAAGGGCAACACGTATAAAAACAACCTGGTCACCAGGAACACGACCTACAACTTCCAGCTGCGTAACGGCCTGACCCATACGGGCACCATCAGCTCGGAACCGCTGTTCGCCGGCTACTCGCGCACCGCGGCAACGCCGGACTACAAGCTGACGATTAGCTCGCCGGCGATCGGTCGCGGCCTGGCGACCTATGCCCCGGCTGCAGACATCGACGACAAGGCGCGCGGCACGGCCATCGACCTCGGCGCTTATCAACACTAAGCAGCACTCAGCAGCACTCAGCAGCACTCAGCAGCACTAAGCAGCACCAGGCAGCATTAGGCGGTCCCGGCTCAACCAGTCCTCGTCGACGGAGCCGGGATTGCCACCCTGCGCATGCGTTTGCATGCGCGTCTCGCGGACAGCGCGCACCGAGCGCGGATCTGCTTTCATACCTCAACACGACCATTCTCTTCCTGCGCCTCGCGGGCCACTTCTGACGAGTATGCAATTTCCATAGGGAAATTGTTCTTTAGAATTTAATACTCCCAGAAAAAATTTCCTAAAAAAGTTGAACTTAGGAAGTTTCCTGCGCTCAAAGGGTTACTTTGTTTAATTAGGGTAAGACACATT
>NZ_JH992925.1:409036-410231 GCF_000315425.1 Massilia timonae CCUG 45783
ATCGTGTACGACAACAAGTACGGCATCTCGGAACAGGGCACCACCGGCAAGGGCAACACGTATAAAAACAACCTGGTCACCAGGAACACGACCTATAACTTCCAGCTGCGCAATGGCCTGACCCATACCGGCACCATCAGCTCGGAGCCGCTGTTCGCCGGCTACTCGCGCACCGCGGCAACGCCAAACTACAAGCTGACGACCAGCTCGCCGGCGATCGGCCGCGGCCTGGCGACCTATGCGCCAAAGACCGACATCGACGGCAAGGCGCGCGGCACGGCCATCGACCTCGGCGCTTATCAACACTAAGCAGCTTCATGCAGCAACCCCTGCAGTAACCCCTGCAGTAACCCCTGCAGTACCGACCCGGACCGAAGCCAGCCCCGGCCAGCTTCATCCGGCGTCACCCGCGCCAGCGCCAGCTGGCGGATCTCGTGGACGGGCGCATGCGCCCCGTCCGCTCCGACACATCAGGAGAAGCCCACGTCCCGCGTGGACTGCCGCGCCCTGCGCGTGGCCCCTCCATTGCCCGGTCTTTTTTCCGGAATAGAAGGAAACCTCAGATGAAAAGCAGCACCATGATCGCCTCGAACCTCCGTACCAACCTGACCCGCGTCGCCGCGGCAGCAACCCTGCTGCTGGCCGCCACCGCATCGGCCCAAGCCGCCACGGCCCCGCAAACCGCGGCGCCAGCCGCCACCACCGCCGCCTCGGCCCAGGAACAAGTGCGCCAGCTGTACCTAACCTTGCTCGGCCGTGAGCCCGATGCGGGCGGGCTGCAGTACTGGACCCAGGCCGTGAGCCGCGGTGTCAGCCTGGCGACCGTCGAAGCGGAGATCAAGCGCAGCGCCGAGTATACGAAGCGCAATCCAGCGCCTGTCGCCGGCCCGAGCATCCCGGCCACGCCGTACAACTACTATGTTTCGCCGAACGGTTCGGACAGCGCCGCCGGCACCAAGGCCGCGCCGTTCAAGACCCTGGCGCGCGCCGCCAAGGCCGCGACCAAGCCGGGCACGACCGTGTTCGTGGCGCCGGGCACCTATGCCGGCGGCATCCGCACCACCGCCAGCGGCACCGCAAGCAACCGCATCTACTGGGTCTCGACCACGAAGTGGGGCGCCAAGATCGTGCCGCCGGCTAACTCGACCAACAAGACCGCCTGGGACAACCGCGGCAACTACGTCAGCATCATCGG
>NZ_JH992925.1:410870-455027 GCF_000315425.1 Massilia timonae CCUG 45783
GGCGACTTCTACTTCACGAAGGCGGGCGCCAACAATGTCCATGTGCACAACAACATCGTGTACGACAACAAGTACGGCATCTCGGAGCAAGGCACCACCGGCAAAGGCAACACCTATAAGAACAACCTGGTCACCAAGAACACGACCTATAACTTCCAGCTGCGTAACGGCCTGACCCATACCGGCACCATCAGCTCGGAGCCGCTGTTCGCCGGCTACTCGCGTACCGCGGCAACGCCGGACTACAAGCTGACGGCCAGCTCGCCGGCCGTCGGCCGCGGCATCGCCACCTACGCGCCGAAGACCGACATCGACGGCAAGGCACGTGGCAGCAGCATCGACCTGGGCGCGTATCAGCGATAAGCAGCGTTCATTGCTTGTGATGGCGGCATCGCCGCCTGTGAATGGCCCGGACGTGGAAGCGTCCGTGCCATTTTTTATGGCGCTGTACTCGTTAGATATGGATGAGCATTGAACTGTTGAGCTGACTCGCGGTCCAATCCCGGTCGCATCGATTGGGGAGCGCGCCATGCAAGCGCCGAAGTTCGAGAAGCTGTTTGCCCAGCTGGCGCTGCTGAACCAGCCGCAGCGTCGGCAGGTGCTGGCCGCCCTGCATCCGGCAGCCGGGCTCGACCGGATGATCGCTCTCATCGGCGCTATTCGCTCAAAGGGGCGGCGTTGCCCCGATTGCGCCTGCGAGCGTTGTCACCGGCACGGCCAGGCCAACGATTTGCAGCGCTTTCGCTGTTGTGCATGCGGCCGCACCTTCAACGACCTGACCGGCACGCCGCTGGCGCGGCTCAGGCACAAGGGCAAGTGGCTCGATTATCTGGAAACGGTGCTCGATTCCCGCACAGTGCGCGCCGCGGCCAAGCGTGTCGGCGTGCACCGCAACACGACCTTCCGCTGGCGTCACCGCTTCCTCGACCGGGCCAAGGACGACCGGCCCGAGCGCCTGGTCGGCATCGTCGAGGCGGATGAAATGTTCTTGCTCGAATCGCAGAAGGGTGCGCGCAAGCTCGACCGCCAGCCGCGCAAGCGTGGCGGCAGGGCCGCCCTGCGCGGCATCGCGCATCACCTCGACTGCATCCTGGTGGCGCGCGACCGCAGCGGCCAGACCATTGACGCCGTCACCGGCCGCGGCGCCCTGAAGGTGGCCCAGCTGGTGAAACACCTGCTGCCGAAACTCGATTCGCAGGCGCTGCTGGTCACCGACGCCAACGCCGTCTACTCCGCCTTCGCCCGTGCCCATGGTATCGCACACCAGGCTGTCAATCTCAGTGTCGGGGAACGAGTCCGCAACGGCACCGAGGGCGCCATCCACGTTCAAAACGTCAACGCCTATCACCGACGGTTCAAGGAATGGCTGGCGCGCTTTCATGGCGTGGCGTCACGCTGGCTGCCCAATTATCTGGGCTGGCAGTGGGCGCTCGATGGCGGGCGAGTCACTTCTGTCGAGCAACTACTGCGTATTGCATTCGGGGTCATCAACAGATAACGATGACAGCGCCTTTTTTATTCGGTTTCGGTATCGATCGGCTGCACGACCTCGGGGCCGCCGAGCCCGGCACGGTTGACCAGCGTGCTGACCGCGTGCCATTCGAACGCATCCGAGGGCAGGGCGGCGCGGCGCGCGAACGCCAGCGCTTCCTCGCTCGAGAGCGCCGGATCGAGCCAGGTCTCGGCGTCGCGCGCGTCGAGCACCACCGGCCGCCGGTCGTGGATGTCGAGCATGCCGCCCGAGGCGTCGTCGGTCACCAGCACGAAACCGGCTTCGGCGCGGTTCTCGGTAAAGCCGCCGAAATTGGCCAGGGCCAGCATGAACAGCGGCGCGCCGTCCCGGCGGTGGATATGCCACGGCTGCTTGTGGCCTTTTTCTCCGGTCCATTCATACCAGCCTTCGGCCGGCACCAGCGCCCGGCCCGACTTGAGCAGGCCGCGCCAGTAGCGGTTGGTGAGCTTGTCCATGCGCGCATTGATCGTCACCGGCACCTTGCCCTTGGCCCAGCGCGCCTGGTAGCTCCAGTACACGTCGTCGACGCGCCGCTCGCCGTCCTGGATGTGCAGCACGGGTCGGTAAGTGCCGGGCGGCACGTTATAGGCCGGCGCGGATTCGCTGTCGTACACCGCGTCGAGCCAGCCGATGGCGCTGGCGTAGTTGCGAGCCGTCTGGCTCTGGTCGAATCGTCCACACATGGCTCGATACTAGCGCAAGCCGCTGCAAGGCAGCACGCGGCAGGCGTGCCAGGCGTGCGGCGTTTGGCCGCGCCGTCCGGCAATGGTATGCTCCGGGCTCACACGATTGACAAGGAGCAGGTATGGCAGCAGGCTGGTGGACCGTATTGAAGACCGTCCCGTGGAGCGAGGTGATCAGCGCCGCGCCCCAGGTGGCGACCGGCGCGCGCCGCCTGTGGGACACGGTCAATCGCAAGCCGGGCGCGGTGGACCCGGCGACCGGCTTGAGTCCCGAGATGGCGGCGCAAGAAGACGACATCATCGGCCTCCTGATCGCGCGTTCCGAACAGAACGACGCGGAGCTGAACGACTTGCGCAACCAGATGCGCTCGGCTTCCGAACTGATTGCCAACCTGGCCGACCAGAACGCCCAGCTGATCGCCAAGATGGACGTGCAGCGCCAGAAGCTCACCTGGCTCGGCGTGACCGCCGGCCTGTCGGCGCTGCTCTCCGTGGTGGCCCTGATCCTGGTGGCGGTGCGAACCTGAATGAAAGTAGTACTGATCTGTGCGACCCTGTTCATCTTCATCTCGATGTTGCTGAACGGGGCGCGTCGGCGCGGCAAGCTCAATGACAGCGCCAACCGCGCCGTGACGGGGCTGGCCAATTCGATGCGCATCTTCGTGTTCGGCCTGCTGTTCTTCGTGGCGATCGTCTGCGTGGCGATGGCCTGGCACATGCTGCAAAGCCCGCCTTGACCCCGGCCGGCGCGGCTGCGTCAATCGGCGCTTCTTTCGGGGGGGGGCAGGAAATTCCGGTATGATTTGAATTGTTTCCTAAATTCAACATCTGCCGATCCGTGACTCAAAAGCCAGAATCCATCAGCAGCCTGCCCGCGCGGGTCCTCAATCTCGTCGACTGCGGTGTGATCGTGCTCGACCACGAAGGATGCATCGTCCTCTGGAACGGCTGGCTGGTGCCGCGTTCCGGCCGCGGCGTGGCCCGCATGCAGGGCCACACGCTGATCGAAGTCTTTCCCGACCTGCGCGGATCGCGCGTCGAGGCGGCGATCCTCGCCGCGCTGCTCGAAGGCGTCGCCACCGAGCACGTGCCGCCCTCGCATAACCGCGCGCCATTCCCGCTGCGCGAACCGGGCAGCTTCGACGGCGCTCTGATCGACCAGGCGGTCGCGGTCACGCCCTTCGACGATGGCGGCCAGCGCTTCTGCCTGATCGAGATCCGCGACGTGAGCGGCGTCGCGGTGCGCGAGCGGCGCCTGCTGGAACACGCCGAGTCGCTGCGCGCGCGGTCGTACATCGACGGCCTGACCGGCATCGCCAATCGGCGCCAGTTCGACGTGGCGCTGGAGCGCGAACTGCGCCGCGCGCAGCGCGCCGATGGCGCGCTGGCGCTGCTGCTGGTCGACATCGATTCGTTCAAGGCCTATAACGACCACTTCGGCCACCAGCAGGGCGACAGCTGCCTGACCATGGTGGCCCAGGAGCTGGCCGGCATGCTCAAGCGGCCGGCCGACCTGGCGGCGCGCTACGGCGGCGAAGAGTTCGCGGCCGTGCTGCCCGACACCACGCTCGAGCAGGCGCGCGTGCTGGCCGACCGCATCCGCGCCCACGTCGCCGGCCTGGGCCTGCAGCAGGCGCCCGCCGCCCACCATCCGGAGGTCACGCTCAGCATCGGCGTCGCCGCCTTCGACCGCGCGCGCCTGAACGCGCCGGAAGCGCTGATCGAGGCGGCCGACAAGGCCTTGTACGCGGCCAAGCGCGGCGGACGCAATCGCGTGGTCGCCGACGGCGACCAGGTGGACGCCGTCGCCTGAATGCCGGCCTGAATGCGCGCCTGGACGAAGCCGCCTGTGGTCAAGCGGACAGCGGCATCTTCTCGATCAGCTTGTCGAGCGTGATCGGATACTCGCGCACCCGCACGCCGGTCGCGTTGTAGACCGCGTTCGCGACCGCGGCGGCGACCCCGCAGATACCGAGTTCTCCCACGCCCTTGGCCTTCATGGGCGAGGACAGCTCGTCTTCTTCCTTGAGGAAGATGACTTCCTGGTGAGGGATGTCGGCATGCACCGGCACCTCGTAGGTGGCGAGATCGTGGTTGGCGAAGAAGCCGAGGCGCTTGTCGACCACCAGGTGTTCCATCAGCGCGCCACCGACACCCATGGTCATGGCGCCGATCACCTGGCTGCGCGCCTGCTTCGGATTGAGGATGCGGCCGGCCGCGCACACGGCCAGCATGCGCCGCACCCGCGTCTCGCCGGTGATCGCGTCGACCGCCACTTCGACGAAGTGGGCGCCGAAGGTCGACAGCTGGTTCTTCTTGTCGAGGCCCCCGGAAAATTCGATCGTGTCCTCGGCCACCAGCTCGCCGCCGGCGGCGGCTTGCGCCAGCGGCAGGTTGCGCCCGCCCGCACGGACCGTGCCGTCCACGAACTCGGCCTCGCGTTCAGCCACGCCGAGCTCCTTCGCCACCAGTTCGCGCAGCTTGGCGCAGGCGGCGTACACGCCCGAGGTCGAGCTGTTCGCGCCCCACTGGCCGCCGGAGCCGGCGGAGGTGGGGAAGGTGGAATCGCCCAGGCGCACCTCGACCCGCTCGAGCGGCACGCCCAGCATCTCGGCGGCGGTCTGGCCGATGATGGTGTAGCTGCCGGTGCCGATGTCGGTCATGTCGGTTTCGACGATCACCTTGCCGTCCTTCGCGAGCCGCACCCGCGCCGCCGACTTCATCACCGGGCTGTTGCGGAAGGCCGAGGCCACGCCGTAGCCGATCAGCCAGCGGCCTTCGCGCGCTTGGCCGGGCTTGGGGTTGCGCTTGTTCCAGCCGAACTTCTCGGCGCCCATGCGCATGCACTCGACGAAGCGGCGCTCGGAGAATTTGCGGATCGGCTTTTCGGGGTCGACCTTGGTGTCGTTCAGGATGCGGAACTGCACCGGATCGATGTTCAGCTTTTCGGCCATCTCGTCGATCGCGATCTCGAGCGCCATCATGCCCGGCGCTTCTCCCGGCGCGCGCATCGCATTGCCTTCGGGCAGATCGATCAGGGCGACGCGGGTCGCGGTCATGCGGTCGGCGCCCGCGTACAGCAGGCGGGTCTGCTGGGTCGCGACTTCCGAGCTGCCCTTGGGCAGGTTGCCGTTCCAGGACTCGTGGCCGATGGCGGTGATGCGGCCGTCGCGGCCGGCGCCGATGCGGATGCGCTGGATGGTGGCCGGGCGGTGGGTGGTGTTGTTGAAGATGAGATGACGGTGCAGCGCCACCTTGACCGGGCGCTTGGCCGCGCGCGCGCCGAGCGACGCCAGCAGGGCGTCGGCGCGCAGGAACAGCTTGGAGCCGAAGCCGCCGCCGACATAG
This sequence comes from Massilia timonae CCUG 45783, assembly GCF_000315425.1. Lineage (GTDB taxonomy): Bacteria > Pseudomonadota > Gammaproteobacteria > Burkholderiales > Burkholderiaceae_D > Telluria > Telluria timonae. The sequence continues at coordinate 416,415 of NZ_JH992925.1, forward strand.
GGCGAGATCACGCGCACCTTTTCCTTCGGCATGTTCAGCGTCTTGGACAGGTCCTGGACGCACCAGTTGATCATCTGGTTCGAGGTCCACACCGTCAGCTTGTCGCCTTCCCAGAGCGCGGTGGACGCGTGCGGCTCCATCATCGCGTGCGACTGGTCCGGGGTGGTGTAGGTGGCGTCGAGTTTCACGGGCGCGGTATCGAAGCCGCGCTGGAAGTTGCCGGCGCTGGAGTCGGACGGGTCGTCTTCCCAGTCCGGCTTGACCGCCTTGTCTTTTTCGGCGGCCAGGTCGAAGCGGCCCTTCTCTTCGACGTATTTCACGCGCACGAGGGCAGCGGCGGCGCGCGCCTGCTCGAAGGTCTCGGCCACCACCAGGGCCACGGCCTGGTGGTAGTGCTCGACCTTGGGGCCAGCCAGCAGGTGGGCGACGTTCTTGTCGCCCTTGCCGAGCTTGCCGGCATTGGCGGCCGTGACCACGGCCAGCACGCCGGGCGCGCGGCGCGCGGCATCGATCTCGATCGAGGCGATGCGGCCCTTGGCGATGCTGGAACCGACCACGAAGCCGTGGGCGGCGTTCGGCACTTCCTTGTGGTGCTCGTAGGCGTAGGGCGCCGTGCCGGTGCACTTGAGCGGGCCGTCGATGCGGTCGAGCGGCTGGCCGACGTAGCGCTGGCGGTCGATGGGATTGGTGGTGGCGGGAGTGGTGAATTTCATGGGATCAGCCTTTCTTCGCTGCGTTCATCGCTTCCGCGAGGGTGCGGTGCACCAGGGCGACTTTGAACGCGTTGTCCTCGGTGGTGCGGGCGCCGGCCATCAGGCGGTCCGACACCGCCTTGGCGCCTTGCGTCATCTGCCGTTCGGCCTCTTCGACCCGCCATGGCTTGTGGGCAACGCCGCCGACCGCCACGCGGCCGCTGCCGTCGGGCAGGATCACGGTGGCGACCGAGACTAAAGCAAAAGCATAGGAAGCGCGGTCGCGCACCTTGCGGTAGGCGTGCACGCCGCCCAGCGGCTTCGGCAGCTTGACCGAGGTGATCAGTTCGCCCGGTTCGAGTACGGTCTCGATGTGCGGGGTGTTGCCCGGCAGGCGGTGGAAGTCAGCGATCGGGATGCTGCGCATGCTGCCGTCGGCCTTCACGGTCTCGACCTCGGCGTCGAGCAGGCGCATGGCGATCGCCATATCGCTCGGATGGACCGCGATGCAGGCGTCGCTGGCGCCGACCACGGCGTGGTGGCGGGTGAAGCCGCCGATGGCGGCGCAGCCGCTGCCCGGCTGGCGCTTGTTGCAGCGCTGCGCCGTGTCGTAGAAATAGGGACAGCGGGTGCGCTGCAGCAGGTTGCCCGAGGTGGTCGCCTTGTTGCGCAGCTGGGTCGAGGCGCCGGCCAGCAGGGCGCGCGACAGCACCGCGTAATCCTTGCGCACGCGCGCGTCGGCCGCCAGGTCGGTGTTGCGCACCAGCGCGCCCACGCGCAGGCCGCCGTCCGACGTCGGTTCGATCTTGTCGAAGCCCAGGCCGTTGACGTCGACCAGGGTGGTCGGGGTCTCGATCTCGAGCTTCATGAGGTCGAGCAGGTTGGTGCCGCCGGCGATGAAGCGGGCGTTCGGGGTACGGGCGACGAGCTGGGCGGCTTGAGCCGGCGAAGTGGCGCGCTGGTAGGTGAATGCCTTCATGCCTTGACCCCTCCCACTTCGGTGATCGCGTCGATGATGTTCGAGTAGGCGCCGCAGCGACAGATATTGCCGCTCATGCGTTCGCGGATCTCTTCCACCGAGAGCAAGGGCTTCGCATTCAGGTCGGCGGTCACGTGGCTCGGAATGCCCTGGCGGATTTCCTCGATCACCGACACGCTGGCGCAGATCTGCCCGGGGGTACAGTAGCCGCACTGGTAGCCATCGTGCTTGATGAAGGCGGCCTGCATCGGGTGCAGCTTCTCCGGCGTGCCGAGGCCCTCGATGGTGGTGATCTCGGCGCCTTCGTGCATGACCGCCAGCGACAGGCAGGAATTGATGCGGCGGCCATCCATGATGACGGTGCAGGCGCCGCACTGGCCCTGGTCGCAACCCTTCTTGGAACCGGTCAGGTGCAGGTGCTCGCGCAGCGCGTCGAGCAGGCTGGTGCGGGTGTCCAGCTGCAGGGTGACCTGCTTGCCGTTGACGGTGAAGGTGACGCCGGTGGTGACCGGCTCGGGAGTGGTGGTCGCGGTAGCCGTCGGTGCGGCCTCCTGGGCGTGCGCTCCCGGTACGGCCGCGGTCGATACCGACAGCGCGCCGGCGATCAACAGGTCGCGCCGGGTGAGCTTGACGTCGCTGAATTGGTCCATGCTTGTGGCTTCCTTCTCTAGAGTGCGTTGCCCACGCCCGTACCCGGCGTCGATTTGGCGGCGCCAGCAGGTGTGGAAGGGCTTGCGGAGTTGTCGAAATGATTCTAAGTCAGCTGTCGGGAAGGCCGCGTTCCCTTGAAACCTGAAGTATCTTGTTGACTGTAAATATCAGCCGGCAAAATGGGTACCCCGGCAGGCGAGCACGCGAGCAGGCATGGCGGCACGGGCGGCACGGGCGGCACAGGCGGCACAGGCGGCACAGGCGGCCCGCGTGCTGGTCGGAGGGGCGGACCAGCCGTTGGCGCGTTAGGAGGAGGCCGGTCTACTGCTGAAGGACGTAGTCGCCCGGTGCGGGCGCGGTGTCCGGGATGGGGGCCGGCGGCGGGACATATTTGCCGGCGTGGCGTACGAGCCATTGGTCCCAGGCCGGCCACCAGCTGCCTTCGAGCTGGGGCACGCGCGCCAGCCAGCGGTCGGGATCGATGTACGGATCGTCATGCCGGTGCACGGCGACCTGGTAGCTGCGGTTGGCGCTGCCCGGCGGCGAGACCACGCCGGCATTGTGGCCGCCGCTGGTGAGAATGAAGGTGATCTCGGTGTCGGTCAGCGGGATGATCTTGTACACCGAGCGCCATGGCGCGACGTGGTCGGTGAGCGTGCCGACCGCGCAGATGGGCACGTCGATGTCGCTCAGCGAGACCGGCCGTCCGCCGGCCAGGTAACGCGAGCTGGCCAGGCTGTTGCGCAGGAACAGGCGGTGCAGGTATTCGGCATGCATGCGATAGGGCATGCGGGTGGCGTCGGCATTCCAGGACATGAGGTCGCTCTCCTGCTCGGGCAGGTCGAGCAGGTAATGGCGCAGGCGTCGCGACCAGATGAGGTCGTTGGAGCGCAGCAGCTGGAAGGCGCCGGCCATCTGGCGCGTGTCGAGGTAGCCCTGCTGCCACATGGCGGCTTCCAGGAAGCTGACCTGGCTGTCGTCGATGAACAGCGACAGCTCTCCAGGCTCGGTAAAGTCGACCTGAGCCGCCAGCAGCGACATGCTGGCCAGGCGCCGGTCGTGGTCACGCGCCATGGCGGCGGCGGCGATCGCGAGCAGGGTGCCGCCCAAGCAATAGCCTGCCGCATTGATCTTGCTGGCGCCGGTCTGGGCCACGATGGCGTCCAGCGCGGCGGTGACGCCCAGCTGGCGGTAGTCGTCCATGGTGAGGTCGCGGTCGTCGGCCTGCGGATTTTTCCACGACACCATGTACACGGTATGTCCGCGCTCGACCAGGTAGCGCACCAGGGAATTGTGCGGCGACAGGTCGAGGATATAGAACTTCATGATCCAGGCCGGCACGATCAGCAGCGGCACTTCGTGCACGGCGGGGCCGACCGGATCGTAGCGCAGCAGTTCGATCAGCCGGTTCTGCATGACGACCTTGCCCGGCGTCACCGCGACTTCGCGCCCCGGCCGGTAGTTGACCACGCGCGGCTTGCCGGCGAGGAGGCCTTGCGCGTCGCGCCAGGCGCGCATGGCGCCGTTGACCAGGTTCATCCCGCCGCTGGCGAGCACGGCGCGCTGCACGACGGGGTTTGTGGTGACGAAGTTCGACGGCGCCACGCAATCGAGCATCTGGCGCGCGACGAAGGTGACGACGTCGGCATGGTGCGGCGCGACCCCGCGCACGGTGGAGGTGGCGCGGTGCCACCATTGCTGGCTCAGCAGGAAGCCCTGGCTGAGCTGGCGCCAGGGCGAGGCATTCCAGGCCGGATCGACGAAGCGTTTATCCTGAGCCAATGGCCGCACCGGATCGACCGCGTCGTCGGCCGGCGTGGCCAGGTATTGGAGCCAGCGCTGCCAGCCGAGGACGGCGTCGGTGGCTAGCTCGTGCTGCTTGTCGGGCGACATCATGAGGTGGCAGGCCCAGTCGAACCAGGCCATGCCGAGCGCGGCCGGCGACAGGTTGCCGGTGAGGCGGCCGAGCCAGGCCCACAGCACCAGGTCGGCATGGACCTGGCCGCCGCCGGCGACCCGCGCATGGCGGTGGGTGCCGCCGAGCCAGGCGCTGCCTTCGACCCGGCGCGTGCTGCCGGCGGCATCGGGGCGGGGATCGGGACGGGGACCGGGCCGGGTATCGGGCGCCATGGCGGAGGCTCGCGGCTAGCACTTGCGCTCAGTGCGCAATCAGGAGCGGCGTCGTGCTGCCGGCCAGCAACGAGCGGGTGACGCCGCCGAGGACGAACTCGCGGTAGCGGCTGTGGCCGAAGGCGCCCGTGACCAGCAGGCCGGCATCGTGCTCGCGCGCCACCTTCAGGAGCGCCTCGCCGGTGCTGCTGCGCGTGGTCTCGATGAGGACGTCGACCTTGACCCCGTGGCGCGCCAGGTGCAGCGCCATGTCGGCGCCCGGTTCTTCTCCATGCATCTCGGCCATGGCGCCGGGATTGATGAGCGTGAGCTTGACCGTATCGGCTTGCCGCAGCAGGGGCAGGGCGGCGGAAATCGCGCGGATCGCCTGCATGCTGCCGTCCCAGCCGACCACGGCGGTGCCGGGCAGGGGCCGTTCTTTCCAGCCGGGCGGCACCACCAGCACGGGGCGCGCGCCGTGCAGCGCGATGTATTCGGGCAAGCCGCGCGCCTGGGCTGGAATGCCCGGCACGGCGATCGGTTCGGCGTCGCGGCTGACGATCACGAGGTCGGCGTAGCGCGATTCGAGCAGCAGGGCGTAGCGGGCGTCGTCCTCGAGCATGCGGGTTTCGAAACTGCCCACGCCATGGCGCTGGACGGCGGTGCTGAATTCTTCCAGCCGCGCCTCGACCGCCTCGCGCACGCCGTTGAAATCGGATTCGGGCATCATCGGCGCGCCCATCGAGCCGACCAGCAGGGAATAGTCGAACCAGGAAATGCCGGTGGCGGCGCTACCGACGAGGTGGGCGTCGAAGGCGTTGGCCAGCTGTGCGCCGGCGCGCAGGCGCGCCTCTTGCTCGGGACTGCCGTCGACGTGAACCACGATGGTCTTGTACATGCTCATTCCTTTCTTCTCGGTAAAAGCGGACTCGGGCGGATAGGCGTGCCGGTATCCGCCACCGGAGCGGACCCTGGATGGCATCTGGCCTATACGCTTGGATTACTCGAAGTCCACTTTATTCCCGGACTGGGAGCGTGTCAGGGACGTGGTTGATGTGAATCAAAAAAGCAAGAAAGAAGGACGGAGGAACGCGAATCGGAATTGTCTTCTGTGCGTACGACTGTTCTGACGCAAGGACGCGGTGGCGATTACCTCCTTCAGGCCTTGTGACTGTGCGGGGTGGCCGCATACCTATGTCATTACCGGCGATGTGGTCGGTTCTCTTGTGTCTCCATCTCGGCCCTGCCGAGGACTTGGCCGTTGCCTGCTTCGTGCGGCAGCGGCCTTTTTTTATGTTTTATGCTCAGGTGGAGGCGCCTGGGGTGCGTGCCGCGACCAGGTCCGGCGCGGCGACAGGGCGCGGCTCGGCGGGCGCCGGCCTGGTGGCATGCGCGCTCGGGTCGCCGGGCGCAAGCACTTCCCAATTCGTGCTGACCAGGTCGAGGACCATTTCTTCTTGCCGGCCGCAGCAGGTGCAGGTGCGCTGGTCTCGGGATGCGTTGTACTGCCAGGAATGGGTCGTCGTCAGCGCGCTCGCGATGGCGGACAAGACCGATTTTGATGCCGAGAAAAATCCCATGATGCTCACCAGAAGTTAACTTGGTCAGCGTATTACGGAACTTGTAAATGCGCAAGATCTCGAACGGGTAAATGCACCGGGTTCTTGATCACGGTCACTCGAGTGTTGCGAAATGGATGAACGGGCGGGCACCACCGCACGCCAGCCGTTCCGTCCATTACACCATCCATATAGCCCATCGTCCGCTTGCGGCGGATCGACGCCAGATCGCTGTCGGGCAGGGGGCGCATATCGCGCACGAATTGCTCGCCGGTCATCGCGGGTACATGCGGCGATTGGGGCGCCCCGGCGGCCGACGCGGCCCAAGCTAGCACCAATACGCTGAGCGCGCCTGCAATACCCAATTTTGGGACTATGGCTTTCCGTTTTTCCATCTGATCTCCTTTGCCCCCTCTGTCAGGATAGATGTCGCGTCACTTGAATCACTTTAATCCATCCGGGGGCGGAGCAAAGACGCGCAGTGAATCAGTACCCAGCAGAACGCAAGGAAGCCATTCTTCGGCAAATGATGCCACCGGAGAACAGGCCGGTATCGGCCCTGGCGAAGGAGAGCGGCATCTCGGAACAGACACTTTATACTTGGCGACGAAATCTACAGTCTCAGGGAGTGCCGGTGCCGGGAAATGGAAAGAATGCGGTCGTGTGGTCGTCGGCCGACAAGTTTGGCGTGGTGCTGGAAACGGCACACATGAACGAGGCGGAACTGGCTCAATACTGTCGTGGCAAAGGCTTGTTCGTCGAGCAGGTTGCCGAATGGCGCGAGGCCTGTCAGCAGGCCAATGAAGCACCGGCCGAGCGCAACCGGGAGCTGCGCGAGCAAAGCAAAAGCGACCGCAAAGAAATCAAGCAGTTGAAGAAGGATTTGCAGCGCAAAGAGAAGGCACTGGCAGAGGCAGCGGCGCTGATCATTCTCAGAAAAAAAGCCCAGGCGATCTGGGGGGAGCCCGAGGACGATTGATCGGCACTCCAGATCGCCAGCAGGTGATTGCACTGGTTGAAGAAGCCGTCGACGGCGGGTGTCGGCGTGCACAGGCCTGTAGCGCCTTGGAGATCAGCCTTCGCACCTATCAGCGCTGGATGCGCGACGGTGACGGCGATAACGGCCAGGTTGACGGACGAAAAGGCAGCCGCCGCGTGGCGCCGGCCAACAAGCTGAGCGAAGACGAGCGCCAGCGAATTCTGGAGGTTGCCAACAGCCCTGAATTTGCCAGCAGTCCGCCTAGTCAGATCGTGCCGACCTTGGCTGATCGAGGCGAGTATTTGGCATCAGAATCGACTGTCTACCGGATCTTGAAAGACGAGAAGCAGCAGCATCACCGCGGCCGCGCAAAGAAGCCAAGCACAAGGGTCGTCACGAGCCACTGCGCAACCGAGCCGAACCGCTTGTGGGCGTGGGACATCACGTGGTTGCCGACCGGAGTGCGGGGCTTGTATTTTTACTGGTACATGGTACTTGACGTCTACAGCCGCAAGATCGTCGGGCACGAAGTGAATGTCGCCGAGTCGGCTGAAATGGCATCGCTGCTGATGCACAAGGCCAGCTTGGCCGAGGGACTGGCCGGGCGTGAGGTGGTGCTCCACTCGGACAATGGCAGTTCGATGAAAGGCTCCACAATGTTGGCGACGTTAGAAAAGCTGGGGATCATGCCGTCGTTCAGCAGGCCTCGTGTGAGTAACGACAATGCCTACGCCGAGTCACTGTTCCGGACCTGCAAATACCGGCCGAACTATCCGAGCAAGCCGTTTGAAAGTATCGAAAAGGCGCGGCAATGGACGCTGTCATTTGTGCAGTGGTACAACCATCAGCACAAGCACAGCGGCCTGAAATTCGTGACGCCTGCGCAGCGCCATGACGGCAGGGACGCGGCGATCCTGAACCACCGCAAGCAGATCTACGAGGCTGCGAAGCAACGCCATCCGGAGCGCTGGAGTGGGGCTACTCGGGACTGGGAATTGAACGATGAAGTCTGGCTGAATCCGGAACGGAAACCGCCAGAGCAATTAAGAAAAGCCGCATGACTTGACGCGACATCTTTGTTGACAACTACCGTTTGTGGGCCACCCATGTTCGCTGTAGTATGCGCGCCGCAAATTTGGGGAGGTCAACTTAGAAGTGGAAGAAACGCATGGTCAAGACGATCATCGACCCGACGCTGATTGCGTTCGGGACCAGCAAGCGGTGTCAGAAGCGGTCTCAAGTTTGACATCTGGACACGGGCGCCAGTTCGGCGCGGCCGAGGTCGCCGCTGGCGAGAGTCGTCGTCCAGCAGGCTTGCATTGATGAACTACACGTCAGGATTAGGAGGATCGTTTAAATTGTCACATTGTGCGAACTCTGACGGATACCATTTCCTAAGCAGTTGAAGCGTAAGCGATCCTGTTTTCTTGGCTGCAACGTCGAAGCCATCCTGATCCAGGTCTTGAAGCGCGATGAGGACGCTCAAGGGATCGGTTCTACCTTCTTTCTGGTGCGTAATCACGAGGCTGTCGTTGTCTACACTTATCGATACACAAGGAAGCTTCATAATTTCCTCAATGAAAGCAGGAGCACTGCAGTGCACCGTGCTGACCTTACGGTTCAGATGGTCGGGATTTATCTCCAGCTTCGGCTTGCGATCGTCGGGATAGTCACCAGTATAGGCGACGGATGAGTGCCTGAGAGACCGTAATTGTTTAGTTCCGTGCGATCATTTTCCTCGTCGTAGCTGGCCTTTGTTCCGTGCAAAGGCTATGCTCGACGACTTGATTGCTGGATTCAGCAGTCCCGGCATTCAATCGCACCAGGAGGAGTTGGCAGCATGAGTTCACGCATTCACCCGCAAGCCCGTACCACCCCGAAAATCCGACAGGAGATCAAGGATTCGGGCCTATCCGACCGACAGGCCGCGAAGGTTTTCAACATCAGCCGCCCGACCGCCCGGAAATGGCTCAAGCGGGACGACGTGCAGGACCGCTCGCACCGTGCCCACACGCTGCATACGACCTTGAGCGCAGCGCAGGAAGCCATCGTGCTCGCGCTGCGCCAGTCGCTCTACTTGCCCCTCGATGATCTGCTGTTCATCACGCGGCAGTACATCAATCCCGACGTTTCTCGATCAGGCATTGCACGCCTGCTCAAGCGCGAAGGCATGTCGCGTCTTGAAGACGTGATCCCGAAGGCCGAGGGCGAAACGATCGCTCCCAAGAAGACCTTCAAAGACTACGAACCAGGCTTTATTCATATCGACATCAAGTACCTGCCGCAGATGCCGGACGAGACCTCGCGCCGCTACCTGTTCGTCGCCATCGACCGCGCTACCCGCTGGGTCTTCATGCACATCTACGGCGACATGACCGACAAGAGCAGCGTCGATTTCCTGCGCCGCTTGAAGCTGGCCTCGCCCATCAAGATCAGCAAGATCCTGACCGACAACGGCTCGCAATTTACCGACCGTTTCGCCACCAAAGACAAAAAGCCAAGCGGCCAGCACGCCTTCGACGTGGCTTGTGCCGCACTGCCTGCCGAGCACCGTCTGGCGCCGCCGCGGCACCCGCAGACGAACGGCATGGTCGAGCGTTTCAACGGTCGCATCAATGAATTGCTGCAGCAGACCCGCTTCGACAGCCGTGCCGATTTGCAGACCACATTGATGAACTATTTGAAGCTATACAACCACCACATTCCGCAGCGTGCACTCGATGCAAAGACGCCCATCCTCGCGCTCAAAGAATGGCAGCAAAAACGGCCGGAATTATTCGTTAAGCGGGTTTATGAACAGGCGGGACTTGACACGAATCGATCCAGAGGCGTCTCTGCAATAGAGACGGAAAAAGCGATGGGATCGAACCGAAGGTCGCGAAAATCGGGTCGCCTGTGAATCAAGCGAGCATTGCGGAAGTAATCCGCTTTTGCGGAACTATTCACATTCCAAAATTTTCTGCGAAAGGTGCTTGGATATCGTCCGAATGTCGGACCTGACACCATCGGTGGCTGGCCGAAGTAAGGCCGCCGCCGCGCGCGCCCGTTGATTTGCTTCCTGTGTTGCGATGCGTGAAGCCAATGCCCGCTAGGTGCTGCCGAACAAGAATGATATTTATTTGGAAACCATCTACGAGGTCAGTATGGCAAGCGACGTTTATCTCAAAATCGAAGGTATCGCGGGCGAGTCGACGGATGACAAGCACAAGGACTGGATCGAAGTTGCGAACGTCAATTACGCCGTGCACCAGTCGAGGGCTGAAACAGTGTCAACGGCCGGCGGCCACTCAAGCGGACGGGCAGAACTGTTTCCGCTCAGCTTTACGAAGTTGGCCGACATCGCGTCGCCCGTCCTGCTGCAAACCTGCGCGACAGGCAAGACCATCCCGAAAGCGACGTTCGAGTTCATGCGCGCCGGCGGCGATGGCAAGCCGATCCCGTACTTTAAGATCGAGCTGGAAAACTTGATGTTCTCGAACATCTCGCCCGACAGCGGCGAGGGCGGAATCATCACGGAGCGGGTGCACGTTGCGTACGCCAGGATCAAGTGGAGCTATCTCCGCCAGTCCATCCGTGGCGGCACGCAGGGCAATACGTCGGGTGGCTGGGACTGCTCCGCCAACAAGGTGTGCTGATGGGCCGCGCCACCAATAGCGCCATGCAGGCGCAGCCGAACAGCGCGTTGCAGGCAAGCGCGAAAAATGTACAGCGCTACGTCGGCGACGTCATGCTCAACTGCGTGGTGAGCCCATCAGCCTTCACGCATTGCCGCGCCGTGATCGTCAGTGGCGACCCAGGCAACCCCTGCGGTCATTCGCTGTTGCACACTGGCGGCGGATGGTATGTTCACGTGGCCTGCGAAAACACTGTCCCTAGGTTCATGAGCGAAGGAGGGTACAAACGCTATCTCCGGGAAAACAGCATGCGCGAGATTCGACGCTGGCCTATCAAGGTGCCGGATCCGCATGGCGCGCATCGGAAGCTGCAGGAGCTACTCGCGCGCAAGTGGCTCTGGTTGGGCATTCCTAATAATTGTGTGTCTTTTGTGAAGGAGGTTGTTCGGGCTGGTGGCAGCAAGGCCGGGATGTATTTCAACTGCCCGTCAGCGGATGCGTTCGCATGAGCCGCGCTTTTATTTCCTTCGGTGCTGCCGTTTTCGTGGCGTTTTCGATATGGCTGACCATCGCAGTGCTTGCACCAATGCTGTACGTCGAGACGGCGTTTGTCATCATCTTTTATCCTTCGATCGCCTCCGGAATCGTCACAGCACTGGCACTGTGGGCGCATGCACGCAAGCGGCGAGTATAGGCCGCGCCGCTTCGGATTGGCACGCTACTGCGAGCTCGCGCCCACCATGATAGCCCGCCGCCCGACGGTTACGTGAGCACGCGTTCGATAATCGTTTGGAGCACATCGGCGCACGCCGTCATGCGCTCGGCCTCCTCGACGCCGATCATCGGCAGCAGGATGAGGGTGACGTCGACGCGGCTGGCGGTCATATGGTCGGTTTGGATGCGCATCCGCCCAGCGTAGTCGAATGGCTGGCGCCGCGAGCAGGGGCAAGTTTGTTCAGCGTGCGCCCCACAGTAAGCACAAGAAAGCTACGGGATCGAGTTGAAGGTTCGCGCGAAATCATTGAGGCCGCCGGTCAGTTGAGCGAGATTTGCGCAACTACTTCGTTTTTGCGGCACTACTCCCGATTGCGAGAGTGAGCTCCTATCCGCATAGGAACTGGTGCCCGGAGCCGGAATCGAACCGGCACGCCATTGCTGGCAGCAGATTTTAAGTCTGCGGTGTCTACCAGTTTCACCATCCGGGCAACGCCGGCGATTCTAGCACAAGCGTGCTCAATTCGGAGCAGTTCGGCAACTTTATCCCCCTGATAAGCCCATTGTCACGGCATGATCGCCCGCGCATTCCACCCTGACGATCTCTTGCATCTTTGGAACCCCCGCCCGGATGGTGTAGCATGCCAACCGGCGTCGCCCATGGCGCCAGCCCAGGCAAGACCACGCAAGGACAAGAATTGGACATCAAGATCAATGACGAGCTGCGGTCCTTCGTCGACCCGCTCACCGACATCGAATACGCCGCGCTCGAGCGCAGCTTGCAGGCCGAAGGCTGCCGCGACGCGCTGGTGCTCTGGCGCGACACGCTGATCGACGGTCATAACCGCTACGAGATCTGCAAGAAGCACGGCATTCCGTTCCGCACCGTCCACAACAACAACTTCGCCTCGCTCGAGGACGTGATGCTGTGGATGATCGACAACCACCTGGCGCGCCGCAGCGTGTCGGACTTCCAGCGCGGCGTGTTCGCCCTGCGCAAGAAGGAAATCGTCGCCGCGCGCATGGCCGAGAATCCGCCGGCGGAAGAGGGCGACAAGAACGCCCCGGCCGACGACACCTCGCCGCCATGGAGTACGCGCGAGGACGTCGCGCGCGCGGCCCGCGTCTCGAGCAATACCATCAGCCAGATCGAACGCATCCAGAAGGCCGCCACCCCGCAGCTGCGCGAGGCCGTGCGCACCGGCGCCATCTCGATCAACGCCGCCGCCAACGTGGCGCAGCTGCCCGAAGAACAGCAGATCGCCGCCGTCGCCGGTGGCCGCAAGGAATTGCAGCAGGCCGCGCGCCAGGTGCGCGAGCAGAAGATGGCCAGCCGTCCGAAAAAGGAAAAGGTCGAGCTCGACCCGGAAGACGAGCTGGCGGCCCTGCGCAAGGAAGTGGCAAGCCTGAAGGACCGCATGGCGACGCTGCTGACCGATAACCAGCGACTCAAGCAGCGCCTGGCCAATGCCGGCCTGGACGACGAATAACACGACCTGAAGGAAGACCAAAGATGCGCATGCCCCGTTCGTTCACGCCGGTCCTGCTCGGCGCTCTCCTGGCTGGACTGGCCGCTCCCGGACTCGCCGTTGCCCAGGGCAAGGCGGCGACCAGCGCCGCGCCCGCCGCGCAGGCCTTCAGCGCCGCCGACGTCGCGCGCTGGAAGGCGACCGCGCAACGGGTGACGATCCTGCGCGACAAGTGGGGCATTCCGCACATCTATGGCGGCACCGACGCCGACACCGTGTTCGGCATGCTGTACGCCCAGGCCGAGGACGACTTCAACCGCATCGAGCTCAACTACATCAATGCGATGGGGCGCCTGGCCGAGGTCGAGGGCGAGAAGGAAATCTGGCGCGACCTGCGTATGAAGATGTACATCCAGCCGGCCGACATGCAGGCCAAGTACGCCGCCAGCCCGGTGTGGCTGAAGAACCTGATGAATGCCTTCGCCGATGGCCTGAACTATTACCTGCACACCCATCCCGAAGTCCAACCGAAGCTGCTGACCCGCTTCGAGCCGTGGATGGCCCTGACGTTCAGTGAAGGCAGCATCGGTGGCGACATCGAGTCGATCGACCTCAAGGAACTGGAACGTTTCTATGGCAAGCGTCCGGTGCTCGCCAGCGTCGGCGTCGACAAGGGCTTCGATCCCGAGCCGCGCGGTTCGAATGGCTTCGCCATCGCCCCCAGGCGCTCGGCCAACGGCCATGCGCTGTTGATGATCAACCCGCACACCTCGTTCTATTTCCGTCCCGAGGTGCACATGGTCAGCGACGAAGGGCTCAACGCGTATGGCGCCGTGACCTGGGGCCAGTTCTTCGTCTACCAGGGCTTCAACGACAAGCTGGGCTGGATGCACACGTCGGGCGGCGGCGACGTGATCGACGAATACCTCGAGACCGTGGTCGAGCGCGATGGCGAGTTCTTCTATAAATACGGCAAGCACGAGGGCCGGATGCGCACCGCGCAGATCAACCTGCCGTACAAGACGCCGAACGGCGGCATGGCCAGCCGCACCGTCACCGCCTATTTCACCCACCACGGCCCGGTCGTGCGCCAAGAGGGCAAACAATGGGTGTCGGTCAAGATGATGGACGACCCGCTCAATGCGCTGACCCAGTCGTATACCCGCACCAAGGCGCGCGACTACAACGCTTTCTACAAGGCGATGGAGCTGCGCACCAATTCCTCGAACAACACGGTGTATGCCGATGCGCAGGGCAATATTGCCTACTTCCACGGCAATTTCATTCCGAAGCGTGACCCGCGCTTCGACTGGACCAAGCCGGTCGACGGCAGCAATCCGGCCACCGAGTGGCAGGGCCTGCACGAGATCAAGGAAACGATCACCCTGCTGAACCCGGCCAGCGGCTACATCTCCAATACCAACAACTGGCCGTGTAATGCGGCCGGCGCCGGCAGCAGTCCTCAATGCGCCAGCTACCCGGCCTATATGTGGTCGCTGCCCGAGAATGCCCGCGGCCGCAACGCCGATCGCGTATTCAAGGAGGCGAAACGGCTCGACGTCGATGGGCTGATCGCGGCGTCGTACGACACGCGCCTGGCCGCGTTCGAGCCATTGGTGCCGGCCGTGGTGGCCGATTACGAAGCGTTGCACGAAAGCGATGCGCGCAAGGCCGCGCTGCTCGAGCAGATCGCCGTGCTGCGCGACTGGAACCTGCGTTACGCGATCGATTCGGTGCCGACTTCGCTCGCGGTCTATTGGGGGCAAGAGATGGTGGCGGAGCATGGCGCGCGTGCGCGTGCCGAAAGCATTCCGGCGGTAGACTATATCGCTACTCGCCTGAGCCCGGCCGATCGTCTCGATGCGCTGGTGCGCGCCTCGAACAGGCTGCAGGCCGACTTCGGCAACTGGCGCACGCCGTGGGGCGAGATCAACCGCTTCCAGCGCATCAGCGGCGACGTCGACCAGCAGTACGACGACAGCAAGCCCAGCATCCCGGTGGCTTTCGCCTCGGCCAACTGGGGTTCGCTGGCCTCGTTCGGCATGTCGGCCAAGCAGAAGACCAAGCGCATCTATGGCGATCGCGGCAACAGCTTCGTCGCGGCGGTCGAGTTCGGCCCACGTATCAAGGCCAAGAGCATCCTGGCCGGCGGCCAGAGCGGCGATCCGCGCTCGCCGCACTTCAATGACCAGGCGGCGATGTATGCGCGCGGTGAGTTCAAGGACGTGCTGTTCTACAAGGAAGACATCGAGCGCAACCTGGAGCGCAAATACCATCCCGGGCAGTAAGGCCTGCCGCCGCAGGCGCTGCGCCCGCTACTGAAAGGACCGCGTGGAACTGAGCGAAAAACAGAAAATGTTGGCTGGCATGCCGTATCACGCCAGCGATCCCGAACTGCGCGCCGAGCAGAACGCCACGGCCGCCTGGCTGGCGCGTTACAACGGCGCGCTGGGCGAACCGGCCAGCTGGCAGGCGCTGCTGGGCGAGCGCATTGCGCGCGCGGGGCAGGGCACGACCGTGCGTCCGCCCTTCCACTGCGACTACGGCTGGCACGTCACCCTCGGCGCGCGCGTCTTCGTCAACTTCGACTGCGTGTTCCTCGACGTGGCGCCGATCACGATCGGCGACGATTGCCGCATCGGCCCGGGCGTGCACATCTATACGGCTGACCATCCGCGCGACCCGGCCCTGCGCCGCGCCGGCTTCGAATCCGGGCGTCCGGTCACCATCGGCCGCAACGTCTGGATCGGCGGCGGCGCCATCATCCTGCCCGGCGTGACGATCGGCGACGATGCGATCGTCGGCGCCGGCAGCGTGGTGACCCATGACGTGGCGCCCGGCGCCCACGTCGCGGGCAATCCGGCGCAGCCGATTTCGGGCTGATCGCGGCCCTGTCCGGCGCTGAATGGCTGGCGGCGCCTGTTTCCCGCTTGCTATAATCGCAGCTTCGCATCAAAAGCACAGCAAGGCAGGACAGGGCAGTGGCCAAACTCTATTTCAGATACTCGGCGATGAACGCCGGCAAATCGACTGCCCTGTTGCAGGTCGCCCATAACTACGAGGAGCAGGGCCAGCAGGTCAAGCTCTACACGGCGGCGATCGACAACCGCTATGGCGTCGGCCTGATCACCTCGCGCCTGGGCGCGCAGCGTAATGCCGAGGTGTTCGATAGCGACACTAATTTCCTTGAACAAGTGTCTGGCGTGGCTTGCCTGCTGGTCGATGAATCGCAATTTCTCTCCAGTGCACAGGTCAGCCAGCTGCACCAGCTGGCCCAGGTGCGCGGCGTGCCCGTCATCTGCTACGGGCTGCGCAGCGATTTTCGCGGCGAACCGTTCCCCGGTTCGGCCTACCTGCTGGCGCTGGCCGACGATATCGAGGAAATCAAGAATATCTGCACCTGCGGCAAGAAGGCGACCATGAATATCCGCGTCGACGACCAGGGCCGCCGCATCCGCGAAGGCGAACAGGTCAGCATCGGCGGCAACGAGCGCTACCGCCAGGCCTGCGGGCGCTGCTTCTACTCGGCCTGAGCCGGCCATGGCGTTCGCTTGCGGCGCCTGGCTTCCGGCCGCCGCCTGCGCCGCGGCCGGGCCCGCGCTCGACATCTTTCTGTACCTGATCCCGTCGGCCGCGCTGGCCGTGTTGCTGTGGATCGCCTCCAGCGCCCACCCCGCCTTCTTCGTCTTCACCGCCGCCGGCACGCTGTGCCATGAGCTCGCCCATTTCTCAGTGGGCTTGCTGACCAATGCCGAGCCGGTCGGGATGAGCGTCTTCCCGCGCCGGATCAAACGCCCCAAGGGTGGCCATAACTGGGAACTCGGCTCGGTCACCTTTGCCAACCTGCGCTGGTACAACGCCGCCCCGGCCGCGCTGGCGCCGCTGCTGGTGCTGCTGGTGCCGCTCGGCGTGGCATGGTGGCGCACGCGTGGGGGCCTGGCCTTCGAGCCGGTCGACCTGGCCATCATGTTCTTCCTCGCGCCCCAGTTCCTGTCATTCTGGCCATCCCCGGTCGACTGGAAGCTGGCGGCCCGTTCCTGGCCCTGGGCGCCACTGCTGGCGCTGGTCCTGGCATGCTGGTATTTCAAGGATGCCGCCCTGGGGCTTATCAAGGCGTAAATACTTGGCGAAAAATCGCTTACGGCAGACTTAATTTCCGGCGATTCCGGCGCTTCAAGCGGGACAAGCCGCCTCTGGCACGTGGTTCTATCCTGTAGAATGGACCGCAAAGCGCGGTATGGCTGGCTTATCGATATTGGTCATGTCGCAATCCGCAGGAATCCCGTACGGAGAAACGCAGAATGAAGAAGCACGTGCTCATCGCCGCCATGGCATTTGCCATGTCCGCCCATGTGGTGACCGCACAGCCCGAGAAATCGGCTGCCATCGCAACGCCCGCGGCGCCTGCCAAGCCGGCGGACTCCAAGAAAGCCGCCCCGGCCCCGTCCTCGCTCGAGATGAAGCCGATCGCCGCCCAGACCCAGGCCGCCCTGTGGGCCTCGCGCGTGCTGGGGCGCTATCACTACAGCCCGGTGCCGCTGGACGACGCGATGTCGGTCAAGATCTTCGACAGCTACTTCGATGGGCTCGATGGCGAGAAGCTGTACTTCGTGCAGGCCGACCTGGATCACTTCGCCGCGCTGCGCACCCAGATGGACGACGCGATCAACAACGAAGACCTGACCGCGCCGTTCGCCATCTACAACCTGTACCAGAAACGCTTCGCCGAACGCATGGCCTATGCGCGCGGCCTGCTCAAGACCAAGTTCGACTTCACCTCCGACGAGACCATGGAGCTCGACCGCGAGAAGGCGGCCTGGGCCAAGAACGAGGACGAGATCCGCGACCTGTGGCGCAAGCGCGTCAAGAACGACTGGCTGCGCCTCAAACTGGCGGGCAAGGACGACAAATCGATCCGCGAGACGCTCGATAAGCGCTACGACAACTACGTCAACCGCATCCGCAAGCTGAACAACGAGGACGTGTTCCAGATGTTCATGAACGCGTACGCCACCGCGATCGAGCCGCACACCAACTACCTGGGTCCGCGCTCGGCCGACAACTTCGACATCGCGATGCGCCTGTCGCTGGAAGGCATCGGCTGCGTGCTGCAGTCGCGCGACGACTACACCATCATCCGCGAGATCGTGCCGGGCAGCCCGGCCGACAAGTCCGGCAAGCTGAAGGTCGGCGACCGCATCGTCGGCGTGGCCCAGGGCGACAAGCCGTTCGTCGACGTGCTGGGCTGGCGCCTGGACGACGTGGTGGCGCTGGTGCGCGGCGAGAAGGGCTCGACCGTGCGCCTGGACGTGATCCCGGGCGACGGCGGCGTCGACGCCAAGCACGTGACCGTCGCGATGGTGCGCAACAAGATCAGCATGGAAGAGCAGGCCGCCAAGAAGTCGATCATCAAGGTCAAGGAAAACGGCGTCGAGCGCCGCATCGGCGTGATCTCCCTGCCGACCTTCTACCAGGATTTCGAAGCGCGCCGCAAGGGCGACCGCGATTTCCGCAGCGCGACCCGCGACGTCGAGCGCATCCTGACCGAACTCAAGAAAGAGAAGGTCGACAACGTCCTGATCGACTTGCGCAACAACGGCGGCGGCTCGCTGACCGAGGCGGTCGAACTGACCGGCCTGTTCATCGACAAGGGCCCGGTCGTCATGCAGCGCACCGCCGAAGGCCGGGTCGAGGTCGAGAGCGACACCAAGCCGGGCCTGGCCTGGGACGGTCCGATGGGCGTGCTGATCAACCGCGGTTCGGCCTCGGCGTCCGAGATCTTCGCGGCGGCGATCCAGGATTATGGCCGCGGCCTCGTGATCGGCGAGCCGAGCTTCGGCAAGGGCACGGTCCAGACCCTGATCGACCTCGACCGCTTTGCGCCGAACGAGAAGATGCGCTACGGCGAGCTGAAGATGACCATTGCCCAGTTCTTCCGCATTAATGGCGGCACTACCCAGTTGCGCGGCGTGACGCCGGACATCAAGCTCCCGGTGCTGACCGATATGGACACCTTTGGCGAATCGTCCTACGACAATGCGTTGCCGTGGGTGGCGATCAAGCCGGCGCAGTACATGCCGCTGGGCGACCTGAAGGAACTCGTCGCACCGCTGCAGAAGCGCCATGAGGAGCGCATCGCCAACGACAAGGACTTCCAGTTCCTGCAGGAAGACATCAACGAGGTGCTGAAGCTGCGCAAGGAAAACGTCATCTCGCTGAACGAGACCGTGCGCCGCAAGGAGCGTGACGCCCAGGACGCCCGCTCGAAACTGCGCGAAGCACGCCTGGCGGGCGTCTCGGTGAACCAGGACGAGCCGGCCAGCGGTCCGGGCAGCGCCGAGAAGCGCGCCGAAGGCCCGGATCCGACCAAGCCCAAGAAATCGGTGGTCGCCGTGCGCGGCACCCCGCGCCAGGACGATGGCCTGCAAGGCGACGAGCGCGATCTCCAGGCCGAGCTGGCGGCCGAGAAAGCGGCCAAGGATGCCAAGGACGTGTTGCTGCAAGAGGCGGCGAACATCCTGGCGGACGAGGTCGGCATGCTGAAGACCGATACCCGGATGGCGTCGCGCGTGATGCCGTATATGACGGTGGTTCAAAGCAAGTAAGCACGCAGCACCGCGGCGAGAGGCCGCACCGGGAAAGGCCGCACCGTGACAGGTGCGGCCTTTTTTTATCGGCGTTCACAGCAATGGGTCCCGCTGCGTTTCTTGCTGGAATAACTAGCAAAGTTATCAGGCCGCGACCAGCCGCGGCACGGCTCTCTCGAAAGTCCATGTTCTTTAGGCAAGCTAAAGAGTAAAACATGAATGCTGTAAATAGCTGAAAGATGGCATGAAATGACCAGTACTCAACAGTAAGATCGTATGCACGATTTGCGGTGGGTCAAAACTTAAGTTTTTTTGGTTTGTGATACGATAACTCTGTAGTTGTAAAAATAATAATCCTTACTTATCTTAGGAGTTATCTTCATGTCAACACGTCACCTCGTTGTTGCTGCCCTCCTGGCGTGCGCCGGCGCAGCCCAGGCAGAAGTCGTTTCCACGACAGGCTTCCAAAATGGCTGGACCGCCGGTAACGGCACCAGCGTGATCGGTTCGGGTGTGCTCGGTAGCGACGTCAGCCTGGTCGGCGGCGTCGCGCACGGTACCACCGACAGCCTGATCGGCAAGGCCAGCGCCAGTCTGTCGTCCGCCGACGCACAGAAACTCTTCGTCCAGCAAGGCATCGACGCCTCCTACGTGCTGAGCGCCGGTAATGGCCTGCTCGCAGCCCGTTATGGCAACTCGGTGTCGGTCATCAACGACGGCGACGGCGTGAAGATCGTGCCTGGCCAGAATGCAGGTGGCGGCATCGCGGCGCCTGCCGCGCCAGTCGCCGGCGGTGGTAGTGCCGGCGGCGGCGCCGCGATCGGCGGTGGCGGTGGCGCCGCGGTTGGCGGTGGCGGTGCGACATCGGGCGGCGGCAGCGCGGCGCCAGGCGGCAGCAGCGGCAGCCCGGCCGTGCCGGATTCGGGCAGCGACAGCGGTGGCGGCAACGTGACCGTGCCGGCGCCGGATGTCGATCCGATCTTCACCCTGCCAGTCCAGGACCAGGTCGGCGCATTGCCGGATCAGGTCAACGCCGTGCCGGAACCAGGCACCATCGCGCTGATGCTGGCTGGCCTGATGGGCGCCGGCGCGCTCTCGCGTCGCCGCAACGCCAAGCAGTAATCGCCGTCGGGCTGGAGCCGGCATCCAGCCCGATCGGCCGCGCCGCCCACGCTTGGCGGCGCGGCCGTTTCAGGTACAATCCTTGTGAACGATCGTGCTATTCATGACGACAACAACAAGGAGACGACGTGGACCTGTACTACTCCGACGAGGACCTGGCCTTTCGCGACCAGGTCCGCGCCTTTCTCGCTTCCCATCTTCCCCCTGAACTCCAGCACAAGGTTCGCCAGCACCTGCGCCTGAGCCGCGACAACTACGTCCGCTGGCACCGCATCCTGGCCGCACAGGGTTGGGCCGCGCCCGGCTGGCCGGTCGAATACGGCGGTCCGGGCTGGACGCCGCTGCAGCGCCACATCTTCGAAGAGGAATGCGCGCTTGCCGGCACGCCGCAGGTGCTGCCGTTCGGCGTCAATATGGTGGCGCCCGTGATCATGGCCTTCGGCAGCCAGCAGCAGAAGGACTATTACCTGCCGCGCATCCTGTCCTGCGAGGACTGGTGGTGCCAGGGCTATTCCGAACCCGGCGCCGGCTCCGACCTGGCCGCGCTCAAGACGGGCGCCGTCCATCAGCAGGACAGTGCGGGCGATCACTACATCGTCAACGGCCAGAAGACCTGGACCACCCTGGCCCAGCACGCCGACATGATCTTCTGCCTGGTGCGCACCGATCCCGGCGTGCGCAAGCAGGAGGGCATTTCCTTCCTCCTGATCGACATGCGCAGTCCCGGCGTCACCGTGCGCCCGATCGCGATGCTCGACGAAGACCACGAAGTCAACGAAGTCTTCTTCGACAACGTCAAGGTGCCGGTCGCCAACCTGGTGGGCCAGGAAAACCGCGGCTGGACCTATGCCAAATACCTGCTCGGCCACGAGCGCACCGGCATCGCCGCCGTCGGCCGCTCCAAGCGCGAGCTGGCCTTCGTCAAGCGCCTGGCGCTGCGCGAACGCAAGCGCGGACGGGCGCTGCTGGACGATCCCCTGTTCGGCGCGAAAGTGGCGGCGCTCGAGATCGAATTGATGGCGCTCGAGATGACCGTGCTGCGCGTGCTGGCCAGGGGCGAGGCTGCGCCCGGTCCCGAAGCGTCGATGCTGAAGGTGAAGGGCACCGAGATCCAGCAAGCCCTCACCGAGCTGATGTTTGACGCGGCCGGTCCGCTGGCGCTGCCTTTCGATCCGGCCTACCTGTCCGGCGCGAGCGAACACGCCATCGCGGGCGACGACGATGCGGCTCCGCTGGCGGGCTACTACTTCAATTACCGCAAGACGTCGATCTACGGCGGGTCGAACGAAATCCAACGCAACATCATCTCCCAGATGATCCTGGGACTGTGAGGACGGCATGCATTTCGAACTGAACGGGGAACAGCAGCAGCTGGCCGATGCGATCCGGCGCTGGATCGGCCGCGACTACGGCTTCGAGGCGCGGCGCGCGATCGTCCATTCCGAGCCGGGCGTCTCGCCAGACGCCTGGGCCACGATGGTCGAACTGGGCTTGACGGCGCTGCCGGTGCCCGAAGAACACGGCGGTTTCGGCGGCGACGCCCTCGCCATGTTCGGCGTGATGCAGGAACTCGGCCGTGGGCTGGTGGTCGAACCGTATGTGGCGACGGTGCTCGGTGTTGAATTCCTGCGCCGGGGTGGCGGGCACGGTGCGCTGCTCGAACGGGTCGCCGCCGGCAACGTCAAGCTCGCCTGCGCGCTGGGCGAACAACGATCGCGCCACGACGCCTTCGAGATCGCCACGCGGGTCGAGGCCGTCGACGGCGGCTATCGCCTGCATGGCGAGAAGCGGGTGGTGCTGCATGGCGCCGAAGCCGATGCCCTGATCGTATCGGCACGCGGCGCGCATGGCGCGGTGAGCTCGGGGAGCACAGGCGATGTGGGCAGTGTGGGTAGTAGGGACAATGGGCAGGGCATGGATGGCGTGAGCCTGTTCGTGGTGCCGCGCGACAGCGCCGGGCTGCGCGTCACCGGTTACCGCACGCTCGATGGCTTGCGTGCGGCTAACGTCGTGCTCGACGGCGTGGTGGTCGGGCCAGACGCCGTGATCGGGGCCGTGGAAGAGGGCGGCGCCATTCTGGATGCGGCGCTCGATTACGGCGCCGGCCTGCTGTGCGCCGAGGCGCTGGGGGCGATGCAGGCACTGTTCGACACGACGCTCGAGTACCTCAAGACGCGCCAGCAGTTCGGCGCGCCGATCGGGAAGTTCCAGGCGCTGCAGCACCGGATGGCCGACATGGCGATCCACCTCGAGCAGGCGCGGTCGATGGCCTTGCTGGCGGCGCTGGCGCTGGCGCGTTCGGGTAGCGGGGCCGATGCCAATGTCAGTCGCGATGCTGCTGCGAACATCGAGACGCGCCGGCGCGTGGTGTCGGCCGCCAAGTACCGCGTGGGCCTGGCCGCGCGCTTCATCGGCCAGGGCGCCATCCAGCTGCACGGCGGCATGGGCGTGACCGACGAGCTGCCGGCCTCACATTACTTCAAGCGCCTGTCGACGATCGAACTGACGCTGGGCGATATGGACCACCACCTGGAGCGCTTCATCGCGCAGCCGGGATTCCGGGAGGCCGCATGACGGCAGGACCAGACGAGGGAGCGGGCACGGCGGCCAACGCGCGCGCGCACGTCCAGGCCGATGCGCCGGCCGGCAAGCGCTGGTATTTCGAAGATTTTTATCCCGGCCAGGAAATCGACCTGGGCGAGCGCAGCGTCACCGAAACCGAGATCCTCGCCTTCGCAAACGCGTTCGACCCGCAGTCCTTCCACGTCGACGGCCAGGCGGCGCAAGCGTCGCCGTACGGCGGCCTGATCGCCAGCGGCTGGCACACCTGCAGCATGATGATGCGCATGGTGGTCGATGGCCTCCTGAGCGCGGCCGACGGCATGGGTTCCCCCGGCCTCGATGGCGTGCGCTGGCTGCAGCCGGTGCGCGCCGGCGACACGCTGCGCGTGCGCTATCTCACGCGCCAGGTCAAGGCGTCCGCCAGCAAACCCGATCGTGGCGTCGTCTGGTCGACCTGGACCGCCACCAACCAGCACGGCGTCCCGGTGTGCACGGTCGACGGCATCGGACTCTACGGGCGCCGGCCCGCCAGGGAGCAATGATGGCCACCACGATCGCACTCGATGCATTGCCGGCGCGGGTCGGCAGCGAAGTCGCCGTGTCCGACTGGTTCGAGGTCGGGCAAGAGCGCATCGCCACCTTCGCCGAAGCCACCGACGACCGCCAGTGGATCCACCTCGATCCCGAGCGCTGCAAGCGCGAGTCGCCGTTCGGCCAGCCGGTGGCGCATGGCTTCCTCACGCTGTCGCTGCTGCCGGCCATGCTCACCAGCGCCCTGGCGATCGAGGGCATGCGGATGGGCGTCAACTATGGCCTGAACAAGGTGCGCTTCCCGAGTCCGCTGCCGGCCGGCAGCCGGGTGCGGGGGCGCTGGACCCTGCGCGGCGCCGATGCGGTCGCCGGCGGCTGGCAATTTACCTGGGACGTGACGATCGAGGCCGACGGGGCCGTCAAGCCCGTGTGCGTGGCCGAGTTCCTGATCCGCTGCTACGCCTGACGCATCCTCATGCAACGTGGCCGCCGGCGTTGCCGAGCGCGCCCACGCCGCCCATGCGGTACTGATTGCGCCCACCCGCCTTGGCCTGGTAGAGCAGGGCGTCGGCGCTGGCCACCAGCACGTCGGCGCCTTGCGCATCGCCCGGCACCAGGCTCGCCAGCCCCAGGCTCATCGTCAGGTGCGGGGCCGTGGGCGACGCCGCATGCGGCAGGCCGAGCTGGGCCAGTTCGGCCAGCAGCCGGCGCGCCACGCCTTCGGCGCCGAGCGCATCGAGCTGGGGCAGCAGGATGGCGAATTCCTCGCCGCCATAGCGGGTGACCAGGTCGTGGGTGCGGCCGGCGCCGCGCCGCAGCGCCGCCGCCACCTGCACCAGGCAGGCGTCGCCGGCCTGGTGGCCGTAGTGGTCGTTATAGGCCTTGAAATGGTCGACGTCGGCCAGGATCAGCGCCACCGGCAGCCCGGCGCGCGCGCAGCGGCGCCATTCGGCTTCCAGGCGCTCATCAAAAGCGCGGCGGTTGGCCACGCCCGTCAACGGATCGGTCAGGGTCAACGCGCGCAGGGCGTCGGCCTGGCGCTTGACGGTCAGCTGGGTGCGCACGCGGGCGCGCACCACCGCCGCGTTGACCGGCTTGGTGATGAAGTCGGCAGCGCCGGCCTCCAATGCGCGGGTCTCGTCCTCCGGCGTCTTGAGCGCGGTGACGAAGATGACCGGGATATCGCGCGTCTCGGGCGCCGCGCGCAGGGCCGCGCACACGGCGTAGCCATCCATGTCGGGCATCATGGCGTCGACCAGGATCAGGTCGGGGTGCTGGGTGCGCGCCAGCTCGAGCGCGCGCTCGCCATCCAGCGCGAACAGCACTTCCTGCTCTTCCTGCAGCGCCGCATGCAGGATCTGGATGTTTTCCATCGCATCGTCGACCACCAGGATGCGGCCATTGAGTGCCATCTCGGTCCAGCTCACGGATTTCCCTTTCGCTTCATGAGGTCTGCCACCTGGCGCGCCGCCTCGTCGAAGCGCAGGGTGGCGACGGCGTCGGCCAGCGCGGCCGCGGCCGGCTGCCCGGCGGCAAGCGCCAACGCCGGCCGCAACGCGCCTTCGGCGGCGATCGCCCTCATATTGTTATTCTCCAGTAAGTGGAGCAGGCGCGCCAGCGAAGCGTGCAGCGTGGCGCCGTCATCCATGCCGGGTAGGTCGTGGGCCGACTCCTGGGTCAGGTCGTGGGCGGCGGGCGGCGCCAGCTCGCGCGCGGTTGCGGCCACGGCATCGAGGGCGCGCGCCAGGTCGGCCAGGCGCAGGCGCACCGTGCCGTCGTCGGCGTCGCGCAGCGCGTGTTCGAGCGCATGGGCCGCCTCGGCCGCTTCGGTGGCGCCGAGATTGGCGCTCACACCGCGCAGCCGGTGCGCCAGCTGGCCGGCGGCGCCGCGTTCGCCGGCCTCGACGTGCGCGCGCAGTTCGCCGAAGGTCTGCGCCTGGCCGTCGGCGAAGCGAATGAACAGCTCGCAGAAGCGCTCGACGCTGCCGGCGAAACGCGGCAGGGTCGATTTCAGGTCGATGCCGGGCAGGTGCGGCAGCGACGCGGGCAACGCCGGCTCGGCGTTCGCCGTCGCGGGCGTGTGCTGTCCGTGCTGCGTTACCCGCGACAGGGTCGCCACCAGCGCGTCGACGTCGATCGGCTTGGCCAGGTGCGCCTGCATGCCCGCGTCGAGCGAGCGCTGGCGGTCCTCGTCCATCGCATTCGCGGTTATGGCGACGATCGGCAGGTCCAGGCCGGCGGCGCGGATCGCGGCGGTCGCCTCGAAGCCGTTCATCACCGGCATCTGCAAGTCCATCAGCACCACGTCGAAGGCGGCGTCTTCCTGCAGCATGCTCAGCGCGGCGCGGCCATTGGCGGCGATCTCGAGCGTGGCGCCGGCGTGGGCCAGGATGAAGCCCGCCACTTCCTGGTTGATCTGGTTGTCCTCGACCAGCAGCACGCGCAGGCCGCGCAGGGCGCCGGCCAGCGGCGTGCTGGCGGTGATCGGATGCGCCGCTCCGGCGCCGCCCAGCAGCCGCTCCACGGCCGCGCCCAGGCTGGCGCGTGTGAAGGGTTTGCCCAGCACCGCCGTCACGCCCAGCCCATTGGCCGGGTCGTCGGCCAGCTCGGCATAGCGCTCGGTGTCCGGGTCGGGCGCCAGCAGGCAAAAGCGCGGCGCGGGCACTTGCGCCGCGCGCACGGCCGAGATCAGGGGCAGGCCGTCCAGGCCCGGCATGGCGCTGTCGACGAAGGCGATGTCGTAGCGCGCACCGCGCAGCGTCTCGAGGGCGGCGGCGCCGTCGGGCGCCGTGTCCACCCGCCAGCCGAAGGCGGCGCAGGCCGCGGCCAGGGCGGCGCGCGCGCTGGCGTTGTCGTCGGCCACCAGGACGCGCAGCGCGTCGTCTTCGGGGGCCGGCGCCTCGGGCGCGGCTTCCAATACCGGGAGCGACAGCGCGAAGCGGAAGGCGGCGCCGGCGCCGGGCACGCTGTCCAGGCGCAGGGCGCCGCCGGCCAGCTCCACCAGCCGGCGCGCGATCGACAGGCCCAGGCCGGCGCCGCCATACTTGCGCACGGTCGAGCTGTCGGCCTGCGAGAACACTTCGAAGATACCGGCCTGCACCTCGGGGGCGATGCCGATGCCGGTGTCGCGCACCTCGAACGCCAGGCGCGCCTGGCCGTCGGCCTCGCCGCGCAGCGCGATCGACAGCACGATCTCGCCGCGCTCGGTGAACTTGACCGCATTGCCGACCAGGTTGAGCAGCACCTGCTCGAGCCGCACCGGATCGCCTTCCAGCAATGGGGGCAGGCGCGGATCGACCGCGAACGCCAGCTCCACGCCCTTGGCCCAGGCGCCGGGGCCGTGCAGCACCGCGATGCTGGCCAGGATCGCGTCCAGGCGCAGCGGGATGCGCTCCAGGGTCAGCTGGCCGGCTTCGATGCGCGAGAAGTCGAGCAGGTCGCTCAGCATGCCCAGCAGCGAGCGGGCGGCGGTGCGCATGCGCGCCACGTAACCGCGTTCGCGCTGGCCCAGTTGGCCTTCCTCGAGCAGGCGCGCCAGGCCGACGATGGCGTTCATCGGCGTGCGCAGCTCGTGGCTCATGTTCGCCAGGAACTCGCTCTTGGCGCGGCTGGCCTGTTCGGCCAGGCGCAGCGCCGCCTCGAGCTGGACGCCGGTCGCGCGCAGCGCCGCCTCGGCCGCGACCCGGGTGCTGATGTCGCGGATCGTGGCCTGCATCATGCCGACGCCGCCGATGTCGACCCGGGTCAGCAGGATGTCGGCATGGAACACGCTGCCGTCGGCGCGCAGGTGCAGCCACTCGAAGGCGTCGCGGCCCTCGTCCAGGGTGCGCCGCATGTGCTCCAGCGCCACCTCGTTGCTCGGGCGGCCGTCGGCCTGCAGCAGCGGCGACAGGCTGGCCGGCGACTCGTCGAGCAGGGCGGCCGGGGTGGCGAAGCCGAACAGGTCGGCCGCCGCCTGGTTGGCGCTGACGTAGCTGGCGCCGTAGGCCAGCAGCAGGTGGGCGTCGCCGGCGGCCTCGAACAGGGCGCGGAACATCTCCTGGTGGTCGCGCTCGCGCTGCAGCTGGCGCTTGCGCTCGGTGACGTCGAGCACCACCGCGTTCACGCCCATCAGCCGGTGGTCGGGGCCATACACGGGGAAGTAGCTCGAGATCCAGTGCCGCGTGCTGCCCGGCGCCGATGGGGCGTCGCCGGTGGCCTCGATCTCGACCAGCGGCCGGCCGCTGGCGATCACGCGCCGGTAGTTCGCTTCGAACTCCTCGCCGATCGGCCCCAGCAATTCGGGCAGGCTGCGGCCGGCGTGGTCGCGCGCCGGGCGGCCGTTGATGTCGGCCAGGTAGTCGTTGACCATCACCACCCGCAGCTCGGTGTCCATGAAGCACAGGCCGACGGGGATCGAGGCATACACCGTTTCCAGCTGCGCCTTGGAGCGCTCCAGCTCTTGCGTGCGCTCGGCCACCAGCGTCTCGAGGCCGCGCCGGTGTTCCTGCAGCTCGGCGTCGACCCGGCGCAGCGCGTGCGCCACCGTCTCCACCTCGCGGATGCTCGATGACGGCAAGACCAGCGGCTCGCCGCGTCCGAGCCGCTCGGCGGGACCGGCCAGGCCCTGCACGGCGCGCGCGATCGAGCCGCCCAGGGCCCAGGCCAGGGCCAGGCTGATCGCCAGCAGGACGGCGATCACGGCCACCGTCTTGGCCATCGACTGCCCCAGCAGTTCGCCGGCCGCGTTGTACGGATAGCGGATCGTCACCACCCAGCCGTGCTCGGGCGAGCGCGCGAAGGCCGCGTAGCCCGGCGCGTCGCTGCCACGCGGCAGTTCGACGATGCTGGCGCTGCTGCGCGTCACGGCCGTGGCCAGCGCCGGCTCCATCGGCAAGCCCAGGTGCTGGCCGCCATCGGCGCTGCGCGAGATGGTCAACAGGTGGCGGTCGTAGATGCCGGCGATCCAGCCCTCCGGCAGGTGCTGGCTGTCGAGCAGCTCGGCCATGCGGCGCGGGCGCAGGTGCACCGACAGCACGAAGCGCACCTCGCCCTCGTGCCAGATCGGCACCTCGACCGACAGCGCATACTGGCTGCCGTCGTCCAGCCGGTGCAGGCCGGACGCCACGGTGTTGCCGGTCATGGCCACACGCCGGATGTCGTCCTCGTTGCCGGCGCGCGGCAGCGGCGCGCCGATGGGGTAGCGCGTATTGATCAACGGCATGCCGTTCGGCAGGCTCAGGACGAAGGCCTGGGCCGGGAAGTCGGGCCGCAGCAGGCTCTTGGCCACCCCGTGGATGGCGACCATGTCGCCCCTGGCCATCATCGCCGTATTGGCCAGCACCCGGGCGGCGGTTTCGCCGCTTTCGATGTCGCGGTCGACCGCCGCCGCCAGCACCTCGGCCACCGTCTGGGCGTCGCGCGACACGTGGGCGCGCTCGCGCACGGCGGCGTCGCGCGCCAGGGCGACGTAACCGACCAGGATCGGCAGCGCGCAGGCCAGCACCAGGATGTAGAGCTTGGCGCGGATCGAGGGCAGCGAAAAACGGGCAAACGGCAAAGACGACTCCTGGTTTCAACACGGTAACGGGGCGCAGCCGCCATGTTAGCTGGCCCCATCCATGGCGCATAGCGCCTGTTTTGATTGCCACCATGCATCGTCTTCACTCTGCAACATGCTGGATCGACCATCTTGTCCGGATAGAAAGCCATGAGCTCAGCGGTCGACGCCGGATTGTTACCGTTAGGCGTGGGCAACGAGGCGAAATCGAGACAGTATCGCGCGCCAGCACGATGCCGATAATCACTATTGTTCCCTCAGGCATTAAAATCCCTCTTGCAAGAATTAACCCAAGGGATGGTATGGCAAGGCCAGAGAAAGTCCGCCTCGGCGAAGTGCTGATGCAGCAGAAACTGTTGAGCGAAGAGCAACTGCAGCAGGCGCTCGCCGACCAGAAGCGCACCGGCCGCAAGCTCGGCCGGGTATTCGTCGAAAGCGGCTTCGTCACCGAAGACCAGATTTCGGGCGCGCTGGCGCGCCAGCTCGACATCCCTTACCTGAACCTGAAGTTCTACAACATCAACGCCGACCTGGTGCGCCTGCTGCCCGAGACCGCGGCGCGGCGCTTCCGCGCGCTGGTGCTGGAAGACCGCAGGGAGACGATGCTGGTCGGCGTATCCGACCCGACCGACCTGTTCGCCTACGACGAGATCGCGCGCCTGCTTAAAAAAGGCGTCGAGCTGGCGGTGGTCAACGAGACCGAGGTCCTGGGCGCGATCGACCGCATCTACCGCCGCACCGGCGAGATCACGGGCCTGGCGCGCGAGGTCGAGGCCGACCTGGGCGACGCCTCGATCGACTTCGGCGCGCTGGCCGCCAACCCGGGGCTCGAGGAAGCGCCGATCGTCAAGCTGCTGCAATCGGTGTTCGACGACGCGGCCCAGGTGCGCGCATCCGACATCCACATCGAGCCGCAGGAAGGCCGGCTGCAGATCCGCTTCCGTATCGACGGCGTGCTGCACCTGCAGACCGAAGCCGACCTCAAGGTGGCCACGCCGCTCGCGCTGCGCCTGAAACTGATGGCCGATCTCGACATCTCCGAGAAACGCCTGCCGCAGGACGGCCGCTTCGCGGTCAAGGTGCGCAACCAGCGCATCGACGTGCGTATCTCGACGATGCCGACCCAGTACGGCGAATCGGTGGTCATGCGTCTGCTGAACCAGGTCGCCGCCCACCTGCGGCTCGACGCGATCGGCATGCCGGCGCGGCTGGTCGAGCGTTTTCGCGCCATCGTCGCCCGGCCCAACGGCCTGGTGCTGGTGACCGGGCCGACCGGCAGCGGCAAGACCACGACGCTGTACAGCGCCTTGTCCGAACTGAACTCGGTCGAGAAAAAGCTCATCACGGTCGAGGATCCGGTGGAATACCGCCTGTCGGGCATCAACCAGGTGCAGGTCAACGACAAGATCGAGCTGTCGTTCGCGCGCGTGCTGCGCTCGGCGCTGCGGCAAGACCCGGACATCGTGCTGGTCGGCGAGATGCGCGACCAGGAAACCGCCGCCATCGGCCTGCGCGCCGCGATGACGGGCCACCTGGTGCTGTCGACGCTGCACACCAACGACGCCGCCTCGACCCCGCTGCGCCTGATGGACATGGGCGTGCCGCGCTATATGGTGAGCGGTTCGCTGCAGGCGGTGCTGGCCCAGCGCCTGGTGCGCGTGATCTGCGAGAGCTGCAGCGTCGACTACCAGCCGGCCGCCAACGAGATCGACTGGCTGCGGGCCGAACTGGGCGAGCATGCCGCGACCACGCGCTTTTATCACGGCAAGGGCTGCTTGCACTGCAACGGCACCGGCTATCGCGGCCGCACCGGCGTCTATGAGTTGCTGGAGATGACGCGCGCCGTCACCGACGCGGTCAACCATCCGGATCCGGGGCACTTCCTCAAGGTCGCCCACACCGAGATGCGCGGCGAGACCCTGCGCCGCCACGCGGTGAGCCTGGCGGTGCAGGGGCGCTCGACCATCGCCGAGGCGATGCGGGTCAGTAACCAGATGGACGACTGATCCAGAAGCCCATGCCATATTTCGCCTACAAGGGCCGCAACGGACGCGGCGAGCAGGTAACGGGCGTGCTCGAAGGCGCCGACAGCGGGGCCGTGGCCGACCAGCTGTTCGGCAGCGGCGTCACGCCGATCGAGATCACCGTCACCCGCAAGCGCGCCACGACCGGTGGCCCGGGCTGGCGCGAGCGCCTGTTCGAGAAGAAGGTCACGTCGATGGACGTGCAGCTGTTCAGCCGCCAGATCCATACCCTGCTCAAGTCCGGCGTGCCGATCATGCGCGGCCTGGCCGGGCTGCAGGAGTCGGCGATCAGTCCGGCGTTCGGCCGCGTGATCAAGGACCTGCGCGAGTCGCTGGACGCGGGCAGGGAATTATCCGCCGCCATGATGCGCCATCCGCGCTGCTTCTCGCCGTTCTACCTGTCGATGGTCAAGGTCGGCGAGATGACGGGACGCCTGGAAGAAGTCTTCCTGCGCCTGTTCGACCACCTGGAATTCGACCGCGACATGCGCGAGCGGGTCAAGACGGCGCTGCGCTATCCGAGCTTCGTGGTGATCGCGATGGTCATCGCCATGGTGGTGGTCAACATCTTCGTCATTCCGCAGTTCGCCTCGGTGTTCAAGTCGTTCGGGTCCGAATTGCCGCTGATGACGCGTGTGCTGCTGGCCACCTCGGGCTTCACGGTCAAGTGGTGGCCGGCCATCGCCGGCGCCGTGGCGCTGGCCTGGTTCGGATTCAGGGCCTGGACCCGCACCGCGCAGGGGCGCTTGGCGTGGGACCGCTACAAGCTGCGCCTGCCGATCGCAGGCAAGATCATCCACAAGGGCACGATGGCCCGCTTCGCTCGCAGCTTCGCGCTGTCGATGCGCAGCGGGGTGCCGATCGTGCATGCGCTGACCGTGGTGTCGCAGACGGCCGACAACGCCTATCTGAGTTCGCGCATCGAGCAGATGCGCGACGGCGTCGAGCGCGGCGACAGCATCCTGCGCACCTCGACGGCGGCGAACGTGTTTACGCCGATCGTGCTGCAGATGATCGCGGTGGGGGAAGAGACCGGGTCGATCGACGACCTCATGGATGAGATCGGCCAGATGTACGAGCGCGAGGTCGACTACGAGCTCAAGACGCTGTCGAGCCAGATCGAGCCGATCCTGATCACCTTCCTGGGGGCGATGGTGCTGGTCCTGGCGCTGGGGATCTTCATGCCGATGTGGGACCTGGGGCAGGCGGCGATCCATCCGAAATAGGCGCACGCGGTGCGCGCTGTTGCAAAAAGAACGCATCGGCTTGAGCAAACTTAAAATTCCATCAATGAAACATTGCCTTTAAGCGATCCTTTTGCTCTCAAGACATCAAAGTTGCAGTTTCTCACGGTAGAATTGAGCAGCAAGTACATGTTCAGCAGGACGGCCACTCGTCCCCACCACCGTAACGGAGAAAAAAGAATGAAAACCAGTTTCAACAAAAAGGCGCAGAGTGGTTTCACCCTGATCGAACTGATCGTGGTGATCGTCATCCTGGGCATCCTGGCCGCGACCGCGCTGCCAAAGTTTTCCGGCCTGAACGGCGATGCGCGCATCGCGAGCCTGAATGCGGTGAAGGGTTCGCTGGCGTCGACCTCGGCCATGCTGCATGGCCGTGCCCTGATCAACCCGAATCCGCAGAACGGCGTGTTCCAGATCGAAGGCGGCATCAACGTTCCGATGGGAACCACCGGCTACGCGAATGCATCGACCGAGCTCGCTGCCGCCGCCGGATTGAGCACCGATGACTACACCGTCGCCGACGAAGGCACGGTGCTGAAAATCACGCCGAAGAGCGTGCCTTCCGCGCTCGCGACGACCTGCCATGTCACTTATACGGAAGCCGCCAGCGCCAATGCCGCGCCGGTCATCGCCCTGGCCAACAACCTGAAGTGCGAGTAAGTTTCGCCTGATGCACGACGGGCGCTGCGATTGCAGCGCCTTTTGTTTATGGACAGCCCGCGTGCTTGTGCTTTCTGACCACACTCGGCGGCCAACTTGCGCTGGATCAGCGATTTTTTACGATTCCGGCGCGTGCGTCTTGTCTATAATCAAGTCTTCAAAAGCCGACAATGTACGATCACCGACACAGCTTGCATGCGTTTGTTTAAGAAAGCGAAAAGAAGGGATGGCTGGCTGACCGTGGCGCTCCATCGCGATGGCATGGCGCTTGCAAGCGTCGAGCGTCATCCGGATGGCAAGCCGCTGGTGCATCTGGCCCAGTTCCTTCCGGGATCGACCGGAGCCGACGCGCTCGAGAAGGCCGGGCGCGACGTGCAGGCGCATCTGCGCCACTGCATCGCCTTGCTGTCCGGCGGCGAATACCAGATCCTCAACGTCGAAGCGCCGAACGTGCCGCGCGAGGAAATGAAGACGGCGATCCGCTGGCGCCTGAAGGACATCCTCGATTTTCCGGCGCTCGAGGCCACCATCGACGTGCTCGACATCCCGCTCGACGCCAACGCGCGCGCCCAGCAATCGATCTTCGCGGTCGCCGCCCGCAACACCGTGATCCAGCCGCGCCAGAAGCTGTTCCTCGACGCCAAGGTCGACCTGCACGCGATCGACATCCCCGAGATGGCCCAGCGTAACGTGTCGGCCATGCTGGAGCCGGAAGGGCGCGGCGTCGCCATGCTCTCGTTCGGCGACGACGGCGGCCTGCTGACCGTGTCGTATCGCGGCGAACTGTACCTGGCGCGCCGCTTCGACGTCACCCTGGCCCAGCTGCTCGAGCCGGACCACGAGCGCAAGCACCAGGCCTTCGACAAGATCACGCTGGAGCTGCAACGCTCGCTCGACCATTTCGAGCGCCAGTACTCCTTCATCAGCGTTGCCAAGCTGGTGCTGGGACCGTCGGCCGTGAGCGGCCTGGACGAGTACCTGTCGAGCAATCTGTACACGCCGGTCGAGACGCTCGACCTGGCCACGCTATTCGACCTGTCGCGCACGCCCGCGCTGGCGGACCAGGCGCAGCAGCAGCGTTTCTTTCTCGCGATCGGCGCCGCGCTGCGCGAAGGCGAGGCCGCATGAAGCAACAGATCAACCTGTTCAATCCGGCCTTCCAGCCGCAGAAGCAGGTACTGTCGAGCGCCACCATCGCGCTGGCGGTCGGCGCCGTGCTCGCCGGCGTCGCCATCCTCGCCGTCATCGGCAAGATGGAAACGGCCGAACTGCGGCGCCAGGCCGACAGCGGCGCCGTCCAGCTCGAGAAACGCCAGGCGCGCCTGGCGTCGGCCAACCGCGAATTCGTCCCGCGCCAGAAGGATGCGACGCTGGAGGCGCAGATCGCCGAGGCCAACACGCAACTGGCCGCGATGCGCCACATCTCCGGTGCGCTGTCGCGCGGCGAACTGGGCGACACGGGCGGCTTCGCCGGCTATTTCAGGGCGCTGGCGCGCCAGAGCGCGCAAGGCCTGTGGCTGACCGGCGTGACGGTCGGCGCCGGCGGCGCGCAGATCGGGATCAAGGGCCGCACGGTCGATCCGGCCATGGTGCCGGGCTACCTGAACCGCCTGACCCATGAGCCGCTGATGCAAGGCAAGTCGTTCGCCAGCCTGCAGATCGGCGAAGCCGCGCCGCTGCAGGTGCCGAATGCGGACGGCAAGCCCGCCACGCGCCCGGCGCCCTACATCGAATTCAGCCTGCAATCGGTGCCTGAGGAGCAGGGCAAATGAAGGAGCGGATCCTGACCCTGCGCGCGCGCATCGACGCGCTGTCGCTGCGCGAACGCGCCCTGGTGTGCCTGGCGGCGTGCGCGCTGCTGGCCTTCCTCGGCCACGCGCTGGTGCTGGCGCCGATGGAAGCGGCCCAGGAGGCGCTGCGCGCCCAGATCGCCCAGCAGCGCAGCGGGATGGCGGCCATCGACGAGGCCATCACCGGCCGCGTGCAAGCCTTCCAGCACGACCCCGACGCGCAAGCGCGCACGCGCCTGAATGCGCTGCGCCAGGAGATGGGCCAGCTTGGCGACCAGCTGCTGGCCATCGAGCACGGCCTGGTGCCGCCCGAGCGCATGGGGCCGCTGATCGACGGCATCCTGCGCGCCAACGGGCGCCTGAAACTGGTGTCGATGCGCACCTTGCCGGTCGAGCCGCTGGCGGGACCGGGGGCGCCGGCGCCGGCCGCGACGCCCGCACCGGCCGCCGCCCCCTTGCTGTACCGCCACGGCATCGAAGTCACGGTGCGCGGCAATTATCTCGACATGGTCGACTACATGAGCGCACTCGATGCGATGCCGACCCGGATGTTCTGGGGCCGCGCCCAGCTCGACGTGGAGGAGTATCCCGCCGCGCGCCTGACGCTCACCCTGCATACCCTGAGCCTGGACCGACAATGGATGAAGCTGTGAAGAACCTGTTCCTGACCGTGCTGGCCTGCCTGGCGCTGGCCCAACCCGCGAGCGCGCAGGCGCTGCTCGACCCGACCCGCCCGCCGCCGGGCATGGACCGGATCGCGCCGCAGGCCACCGCCGCCGACGATGCGCCGCGCCTGCAGTCGGTGCTGATCGCGCGCCATGCGGGCGGCCGTCACGTGGCCGTGATCGACGGCGAGACGGTGCGCCTGGGCGAGACCTTCAAGGGCGCGCGCGTGGCGCGCGTCAGCGCCGACGAGGTCGTGCTGGTGCGCGGCAGCGAACGCCAGGTGCTGCGCATGGACGCGCCGCTGCCGGGCATGACGCCGGCCGCCAAATGACAAGGGATTCCACCATGACGAAGCTTTTCGCGACTCCCTGCGCGCTGGCCGCGGCGCTGCTCCTGGCCGCTTGCCAGAGCGCGCCGCCGAACGCCACCTACGACGCCATCGCCCAGGAGATGGCCAAGGCCAACAGCCAGCCGGCGCCGCGCCCGGCGGTCGACGATGCGGTGGCCAATGCGCTGCTGCCGCCGGCCGCGACCCTGGCCAGCCAGCTGCCGAAAGCGCGGCCGGCGCTCGAGGAGCGCTTCAATGTCGCCTTCAACAACGTGCCGGCGCAGCAGTTCTTCCGCTCGATCGTGGCCGGCACCCGCTACAACATGCTGGTGCACCCGGACGTGAGCGGCAATATCAGCGCCAACCTGAAGGACGTGACCCTGGTCGAGACGCTGGAAGCGGTGCGCGACATGTACGGCTACGACTACAGGATCGATGGCGCGCGCATCAGCATCCGTCCGCTGACCATGCAGACCCGGATGTTCCAGGTGAACTACCTGACCGCCAGCCGGCGCGGGATGTCGAACACGCGCGTGTCCTCGACCTCGGTGGCGGACGCCGGCAATAACAGTAACAACGGCGGCAACAACAGCGGCGGGATGGGGCAGGGCTTCGGCAACCAGGACGGGCAGAACGGCCAGAACGGCCAGAACGGCCAGAACGGCAACAACCTGAACGGCCAGCGCCAGCTCAACAGCACCGACGTCCAGACCCGCTCCGACAACGACTTCTGGAAAGACCTGAAGGAATCGATCGTCGCCATCGTCGGCACGCTCGAAGGCGGACGCAGCGTGGTGGTCAGCCCGCAGTCCGGCGTGCTGGTGATCCGCGCCATGCCGGACGAATTGCGCAACGTCGATGCCTACCTGAAGGCGACCCAGCTGTCGGTGGACCGCCAGGTGATCCTGGAAGCGAAGATCCTCGAGGTGGAACTGTCCGACAGCTACCAGAGCGGCATCAACTGGGCCTCGTTCGCTTCGTTCCGCGGCGGCACCGCCAACCGCGTCTCGGGCGGCATGATCGCGCCCGGCGCGAACCTGGCGCCGCTGCCCTACGGCGGCGGCCAGCCGGCCGTGATCAACAACGGCTCGGGCCTGTCGG
The DNA here is from genome assembly GCF_000315425.1 of Massilia timonae CCUG 45783. Taxonomy (GTDB): domain Bacteria; phylum Pseudomonadota; class Gammaproteobacteria; order Burkholderiales; family Burkholderiaceae_D; genus Telluria; species Telluria timonae. The sequence continues at coordinate 453,335 of NZ_JH992925.1, forward strand.
CCAGCACCGGCTTCTCGCTGTCGAACGCGGCCAGCGCGGCCGGTTCGCTGTTCGGCTTCGCCTTCCAGACCAATAACTTCGCGGCCCTGATCACCTTCCTGGAGTCGCAGGGCAGCGTGCACGTGCTGTCCAGCCCCCGCATCGCGGCGATCAACAACCAGAAGGCCGTGCTCAAGATCGGCACCGACGAATTTTTCGTCACCGGCATTACCAACAACATCAACACCACCAACAGCAGCACCATCGTCAGCCCGAGCGTGACGGTGCAGCCGTTCTTCTCGGGCGTGGTGCTGGACGTGACGCCGCAGATCGACGATAAAGGGAATATTCTGCTGCACGTGCACCCGTCGGTGAGCCAGGTCACGACCGTCAACAAGGACGTCGACCTCGGTTCTGGCGGCACCCTGCGCCTGCCGCTGGCGGCGTCGAGCACCTCGGAGCTCGACAGCATCGTGCGCGGCCGCGACGGCCAGGTGGTCGCGATCGGCGGCCTGATGCGCCAGGCCTCGAGCGGCGACACCGACCAGCTGCCGGGCGCCGACAAGATCCCGCTGCTGGGCAATCTGTTCCGCAACAAGAACCGCACGAGCCAGAAGCGCGAGCTGGTGGTGCTGATCAAGCCGACCATCGTCGAAGGGGCGAGCGACTGGAGCCAGGACATGCTCGACGCCGGCCGCCGCATCGAACAGCTCGATCCGCGCAGCCGCGGCCGTACTTTGGACGCGGACTGATGTACGCGGCGCACTTCGGCCTGCGCGAGCTGCCGTTCGGGATCACGCCCGACACCAGCTTCTTCTTCGGCAGCCCGCGTTCGCAGGAAGCGCTGAACACGCTGCTGGTGGCGACCCGCGGCGGCGAAGGCTTCATCAAGATCACCGGCGAAGTCGGCACCGGCAAGACGCTGTTGTGCCGCAAGTTCATGGCCACGCTGGGCGAGGGCTTCGTCACCGCCTACATCCCGAATCCCTACCTGGAGCCGCGCACCCTGATGCTGGCGCTGGCCGACGAGCTGGAAATCCCGCTCGAGCGCGACGTCGACCAGCACCAGCTGCTCAAGGCGATCAACCTGCGCCTGCTCGAGCTGGCCGGGCAGGACTTGCGTGTGGTGCTGTGCCTCGACGAGGCGCAGGCGATTCCGGTCGAAAGCCTGGAGGCCCTGCGCCTGTTGACCAATCTCGAGACCGAGAAGAGAAAGCTCCTGCAGATCGTCCTGTTCGGCCAGCCGGAACTGAACCGCAAGCTCGAACTCGCGTCGATTCGCCAGCTGGCCCAGCGCATCACCTTTCATTACCACCTCGGTCCGCTGAGCCGCGACGACCTCGATTTCTATGTGGCGCACCGCCTGCGCGTGGCCGGTTTTACCGGCGCGCGCCTGTTCTCGGGCGCCGCGATCCGTGGCTTGTATAAAGCCAGCGGTGGCGTGCCGCGCCTGGTCAACATCATGGCGCACAAGGCGCTGATGCTCAGCTACGGCCAGGGCAAGCAGCAGGTGATCAAAAGCCACGTGGCGATCGCCGCGCGCGACACGGTGGGCGTGACGCGCACGATCTGGACCTGGTTGCTAGCGGGCGCCGTCGTCGCCGGGGCGGCGGCCGGCTTGGCCTGGGCGTTGGCGCTATGAGCCTGATCAACAAGATGCTGCAAGACCTCGATGCGCGCGCCGGCCAGCCCGGCGCCGCGCCGCTGCCGGCCG
>NZ_JH992925.1:455127-593880 GCF_000315425.1 Massilia timonae CCUG 45783
CCGCGCCCGCGCCACGCAAGCCGGCGGCGCCCGCCGTCGTGGGCGGCCGCAGCGAGACGGCGGCGCAGCGCACCGAGAACACCTACCGGCGCGCGTTGCTGGCGCTGGAAGACGGCCGCGTCACCGAGGCGATCGCGACCCTGCAGGCCGCCCTGAAGCTCGATCCGCGCCATGAGGCGTCGCGGCAAACGCTGGTGGGCCTCCTGATCGAGGCCAGGCGGCCGGACGAGGCGATGCGCCAGCTGCAGGCGGCGCTGGCCCTCGATGCGCGCCAGCCTTCGCTGGCGATGTTGCTGGCGCGCCTGCAGCTGGAGCGGGGCGGCCCTGCGCTCGACACCTTGACGCGCACCCTGCCGCATGCGGCAGGCAATGGCGAGTACCACGCCTTCCTGGCCGGCGTGCTGCAGCGCGAAGGCCGTCATCGCGAAGCGGCCGGGCATTACCAGGCCGCGCTGCGCACCGCGCCGGGCAATGGCGTGTGGTGGATGGGCCTGGGCATCTCGCTGCAGGCCGAGAAGCGCGATCCGGAAGCGGTGGCGGCGTTCTGGCAGGCGCTGGGCAGCGGGACGCTGTCGCCCGAACTGACGGCCTTCGTCGAGCGCCGCCTGGGACAGCTCGAGCGCTAGCGGCCGGCCATTCATGTTGTTGTGATAGCATCGCCGGGTTCGTTTCATCCCTGGCATTTATTTGCAAACTCACGTGGCCACATCGACGCAGTTCGTCCCTCCAGCGGCGCCATGGCGCATGCGCATGGCGTTAGCGCTGTCCGTGCTGCTTCATGTGCTGTTATTGGGCATTCCCATGGAAGGGGAAGTCTTCGGGCTGTCCGGCCTGCGCTTCCCGTGGGAAGAGCGGCGGCTGGCGGCGCGCGATCTGCAGATCGTGCTGGCGCCCGCGGCGCCCGCTGCCGCGCCAGCGCCGATCCCGGCGCCTCCGACACCATCCGCCCCTGTTCCACGCAAGCCGGCGGCGGCTGCGCTGCCAGCAAGCGCGCCGGTCCCGCCGCCGGCAGCCGAGCCCCCCGCCCCAGCGCCATCCCGCAGCGACGCCATTGCAAGGGTGGCAGCCGATCCCGAACCCGAACCCGAACCCGAACCCGAACCCGAACCCGATCGCGACGCCGCGGAGCAGGCGCGCGAGGTCGAGCTGATCGCGCTCGCGCGTGAGCAGGCCGAACGCGAGGCGAGCGCGCGCGTGGAGGCCGAACGGATCGCAGCGCGTCGGCGGGAAGAGGCGCGTCTCGAAGCCGAGCGTCTCGAAGCCTTGCAGCAGGCGCAGAAGGCGGAACAGGAGGCGGCGGCGCAGCGCGAGGCCGCGCGCCAGGAAGCAATCCAGCAAGAGCAGGCGCGGCAGGAACAAGCTAGGCAGGAACAAGCGAGGCAGGAACAAGCGAGGCTTGACCAAGCGCAGCGCGAACAGGAACGTGCAAGCGAGGCCCAGGCCCAGGCCAGCCAGGCGGCGGCGCAACAGGGGCCGGGCGATCGGGGCCCTCCCGCGCAACTGGCGCCACGCGCCGAACGGCTGCGCGCGATCGCCGAACAGCTCTCACGCGAAGCCGCCGGGCGCGACCGTGCGGGCAGTGCGCCGGGTGTGCCGCCACCCACGGTCAGCGGCCTGCGCCGTGGCTGGCTGTTCGGACGCGCCGACCCCAACCAGGACCTGGTCCTGTATGCGCAAGCCATGGGCCGCAAGATCGAATTGAACCGGACGCTGGACATGGTGCGCGAAGCGGTGAAGCAGCCGCATACGCAGCCGGTCGTGACGGTGGCGGTACGCGCCGACGGTTCGGTGGAGAAGGTCACGTTCGAGACGTCGAGCGGGGTGCCGGCGATCGACGACGGCATCCGCAGGATCATCGCGAGCCAGGCGCCATACGGTCCGTTCCCGCCGGCGCTGGCGCGGCAGTACGACGTGGTCGAGATCCGGCGCACCTGGCTGTTCGACGTCGCCGTACGCTTGCAATAAATGTCATAAAGTTGCTTGACAAGAACTCGTCGTGATCCTAAAGTGATATCACTTTGATGTTATTTACACGAGGAGACAAGCATGCACGCAGCACATACGCGCCGTGAATCGGCGTTTTCGTCGGCAAATGGCTATCTGGCGGCCTGCGCCGGGATCGTCCTGCTGCTGTTGTCCGCCTATCTCTTCAAGAGGATGGCCGAGTCGTCGGACGGCTTGTGGTTCCTGCTCGCCAGCGTGGTGGTCGGCATCGGGGGCCTGTTGCTCCTGAGCGGCCTCTACATGCTGCAGCCGAACGAGAGCGCGATCCTGACCCTGTTCGGCAAGTACATCGGCACCGACCGCAGCGAAGGGTTGCGCTGGGCCTTCCCGTTCTACGTCAAGCGCCGCCTGTCGCTGCGCGCCCGCAACTTCAATGCGCCGACGCTCAAGGTCAACGACAAGCGCGGCAACCCGGTCGAGATCAGCGCGGCGGTGGTCTGGCGCGTGCGCGACACCGCCCAGGCCGTGTTCGAGGTGGACGACTTCGAGCGCTATGTGTCGATCCAGGCCGAAGCAGCGCTGCGCCACCTGGCGTCGCAGTATGCCTACGACGAAGGCGAAGACCTGGCCCCGGGCGAGACCACCTTGCGCGCCGGCATGGACGTGGTGGCCGATACGCTCAAGGGCGAGCTGCAGGCGCGCTTCGAGGCGGCCGGCGTCGAGGTGCTCGACGCCAAGCTGACGCACCTGGCCTATGCCGCCGAGATCGCGCAGGTCATGCTGCGCCGCCAGCAGGCCGAAGCCATCATCAGCGCCCGCGCTAAAATCGTGCATGGCGCCGTGAGCATGGTGGAGACGGCCCTGAAAGGCCTGTCCGAGCGCGGCATCGTCGAGCTCGACGACGAGCGCAAGGCGGCGATGGTCAGCAATCTGCTCGTCGTGCTGTGCTCGGACAAGGAAACCCAGCCGATCGTGAATACCGGCACCCTGTACAACTAGCAGCGAAACGGCATGGCAAGTCCCGGCAAAAAAGCGTTCCCCCTGCGGATCGATCCAGCCCTGTGGGAGGAACTGCAGCGTCTCGCGGCGCGCGACCTGCGCAGCGTGAACGCGCAGATCGAGTTCCTGCTGCGCGAGAGCCTGGCCCGCCGCGGCGTGAAAGTCGGGGAAGCAAAGACCAGAAGTGGTGAAGATGAAACGTAGTTCGAGCGGTGGCCTGGTCTATTCCACCGAGAGCGGGCGCATGTGCCCCGACTGCCGGCAGCCGGTCGCCGCCTGCGCCTGCTCGGCCGCGGCGCGTGTGGTCGGGGACGGCGTGGTGCGCGTCTCGCGCCAGTCGAAAGGGCGGGGCGGCAAGACGGTCACGCTGGTCAAGGGCGTGGCGCTCGATCCGGTTGCGCTGGCGCTGCTGGGCAAGCAGCTGCGCACGGCCTGCGGTTCGGGCGGCACCGTCAAGGATGGCGTGATCGAAGTCCAGGGCGACCATTGCGAGCTGGTGATGGATACGTTGACCAGGCTGGGTCACGCGCCGAAACGGGCCGGGGGCTGAGCTGCGGCGGCGGCCCGCCCGCCGGGCAAGAGCGGTCAAGAGGGCAGCCATGTGCTAAAGTGACATGATTGCTGGTTGCGGACGCGACCGGCACGCCTTGATCCGCGCATGGCGGACGAGGCGGCGCGTATTCCCCCGGTCAAAGCGACCCAAATAATAAACCCCGGGTGTCCCATGAATCTGTTCGAACATTTGGCTGTCCTGGCGCTGCTGGTGCTGGCGGCCGGCTTCCTGTCGTTGACCGAGATCGCGCTCGCCGGCGCACGCAAGATCAAGCTGAAACTGCTGGCCGAGGCCGGCGACGAGCGGGCCCAGAAGGTGATGTCGCTGCAGGCCCAGTCGGCCGACTTTTTCGCCGCGTCGCAACTTGGCCTGAACGCCATCGCCATCCTCGGCGGCATCCTGGGCGAGGGCGCCCTGCGGCCGTTCTTCCTCGACTGGCTGTCGCTGTTCTACAGCGGCCCGGGCCGCGACAACGTGGCCTTCGCGCTCTCTTTCGTGTTCGTCACGACCCTGTTCGTGCTGTTCTCGGACCTGATGCCCAAGCGCCTGGCGATGATCGCCCCCGAGGCCACGGCGATGGCCGTGATCCGCCCGGTGCTGTTCGTGATCCGCCTGTTCCGGCCATTTTCCTGGGCGCTGAACAAGATCGCCAATATGCTGTTCCGCCTGTTCGGGGTCGACATGACGCGCGAAGACCGCATCACCTTCGACGAGATCTCGGCCGTCGTCGAAGCCGGCGCCCAGGCCGGTGTGTTGCAGAAGCAGGAGCAGCACTTCATCGAGAACGTGTTCGAGCTCGAATCGCGCACGGTCACCTCGACCATGACGACGCGCGAGAACGTCGTGTTCTTCGACCTGACCGAGCCCGAGGAAAGCATCCGCCAGAAGATCGCCAATCACTCGCTGTCGAAGTTCCCGGTGTGCGACGGCGTGATCGACCGCGTGGTCGGCTATGTCGACACGCGCGACATCCTGGTGCGCCTGCTGAGCAAGCAGACCAGGTTCCAGCTGAGCGAACTGACCATCCGCACGGCCCTGATCATCCCGGACACGCTGACCCTGTCCGAGATGCTCGACCGCTTCAGGTCGAGCAAGGAAACCTTCGCCATCGTCATCAACGAATACGCCTTCGTGGTCGGCGTGATCACGCTGAGCGACATCATGGTCACCGTCATGGGCCGCTGGGGCAGCCCGCTCGAAGCCGACCAGCAGACCTTGCAGCGCGACGACGGCTCGTGGCTGATCGACGGCAGCACGCCGGTGGCCGACATGAAGCGGGTGCTCGACCTGCAGTCGCTGCCCGAGGAAGAACGCTACGAAACGGCGGCCGGCTTCATGATGTACATGCTGCGCAAGGTGCCCAAGCCGACCGACAGCGTCGAGCATGAGGGCATGCGCTTCGAGGTGGTCGACGTCGACCACTACCGGATCGACCAGTTGCTGGTGAAGCGCCTGGAACGCGCCGACACGTCGCCCCTGTCGGTGGGTTCGCTGACCGACTAGGCAGGGGCGCCGGCGTCACGGCTGAGCCGTGCGTCAATATATCGCGCGCTTTGGTAGCCTGAGCTGGTCCGGCTCGCACGTGGATGCGGGCCGCCACCAACCACAGGAGCCCTTACATGTCTATCCGCAACCTGCTTTCTTCGATCCTGATCGGCGCCGTCGCCAGCGCGCGCTCGATGACGCCCATGGCCACCATCGCCACCGCGCGCCTGGCCGGCCGCGGCACCTCGGGCGACCTGTTCCTGCTGGACCGCCCGACCTTCAAGTATGGCGCGCTGGCGATGGGCGTCGGCGAGCTGCTCGGCGACAAGATGAAGAGCGCGCCCGACCGCACTGTCTTTCTCGGCCTGCTGGCGCGCGTGATGAGCGCGGGGATCGCCGGCGCGGCCTTGGCGCCGAAAGGCAGGGAAAAGGCGGGCGCCGCGGCCGCGGTGGCCACCGCCGTGCCGCTGGCCTACCTGACCCTGGCCGGGCGCAAGCAGGCGATGGCGCGCATCGGCCAGACCAAGAGCGGCTTGATCGAGGACGCGCTGGTCGTGGCCGCCGGCGCCGCGATCGTGGCGATGGCCACCAAGCCGCAGCGCGGCTACTGAGTCCTACAGGCGGCCGAGGCGCTCCAGCGCCAGTTGCAGCGTCGCGTCCTTCTTCGCGAAGCAGAAACGCACCACCCGCGATTCCTTCGCCTGGCCGTAGAAGGCCGACACCGGAATCGCCGCCACCTTGATCTCGGTGGTCAGCCAGCGCGCGAAATCCGCCTCGGACAGGTCGGACACGGCGTCATAGCGCACGCACTGGAAATACGTCCCATCCGACGGCAGCAGGGTGAAGCGCGAGCCGGCCAGCCCGGCGCGGAACAGGTCGCGCTTGGCCTGGTAGAAGGCGGGCAGGTCGCGCCATGGCGCCGGGTCTTGCAGGTAGGCCGCGATCGCATGCTGCATCGGCGCCGTGACGCAGAATACGTTGTACTGGTGGACCTTGCGGAACTCGGTCATCAATGCCGCCGGCGCCGCCACGTGGCCGATCTTCCAGCCGGTGACGTGGAAGGCCTTGCCGAAGCTCGACACCACGAAGGCGCGTTCGGCCAGCCTCGGGTCACGCGACACCGACGCATGCGGCTCGCCGTCGTACACCATGTGCTCATAGACCTCGTCGGACAGCACCAGGATGGAAGTGCCGTCGACGATCGCCGCCAACGCATCGAGGTCGGCCTGGCGCAGGATGGTCCCGGTCGGGTTGTGCGGCGTGTTCACCACGATCATGCGCGTGCGCGGCGTGACCGCGGCGGCTACCTCATCCCACGGCACGCTGAATCCGGCCTCGTCGAAGCGCATCGCCACCGGCGCCACCACGCCGCCGGCCAGTGCGATTGCCGGCGCATAGCAGTCGTAGGCCGGCTCGATGACGATCACCTCGTCGCCCGGATGCACGACCGCGAGGATCGCCGTGTGGATGGCCTGGCTGGCGCCGACCGTGACGGTGATCTCGGTGTTGGCGTCGTAGCGGTGGCCGTAGGTCGCCTCGATCTTGGCGGCGATCGCCTGGCGCAGCACCGGCATGCCGGTCATGGGCGCGTACTGGTTATGGCCGGCGCGCATCGCCTCGGCCACCAGTTCGACCAGCTTCGGGTCGCAGGCGAAGTCGGGGAAGCCCTGGCCGAGGTTGACGGCGTCATGCTCGAGCGCCAGTTGCGACATCTGGGTGAACACGGTGGTGCCCACTTGGGGCAGGCGGGAGACCAGGGGAGGGAGGCTCATGGGCGTAGGCGGGTGGTGATGATGATGTTGGATAGCTTATTCTAGCTTGCCTTCGGCTCTGGCCTTGAGCCAGGCCTCGGGCAGCATGATGCGAAACAGGCCGGCCTGCGCCGTCTTGCGGCCCAGCTTGAGCAAGGCCTTGTCCTTGCTGATCAGGACCGCAGCGCCGGCGTCGCGCGCCAGTTCCATGAATTTCTGGTCGTCGCGGTCGGTGCACACCGGCAGGCGGATCGGCTTCGCTTCCGGCGCGACCAGGCGCAGCAGGGCGTCGAAGCGGGCCGCGGCCCGTTCGCGGCCGGCCTCGTCCAGCGGCAGATGCGGGTAGCGCAGCACGGCGAGGTATTCATCGCGGCATTCGGCGCGCGTGATCGCGTCGACCTGCTTCGTCTCGATGGCCGCCAGCAGCTCGGCCCAGCGCGGATCGTGGAACACGAACAGGTCGAGCAAGACGTTGGTGTCGATGACGATGGATTCTGCTGGAGCGGTTATCATGTAGCTTGTTTATTTGCGGAAAATTTTTGTTCGTTCATGCTGATTGTCCTGTCCCCCGCCAAGTCGCTCGATCTCGAATCGCCCCTGACCACCAAGCAACATACCACTCCCGACTTCATCCCGCAGGCCGCGGAACTGATCGAGGTGCTGCGCGATTATTCGCCGGCCCGGATCAGCGAGCTGATGGACCTGTCGGATGCCCTCTCGGTGCTGAACGTCGGCCGCTACGCCCACTGGCAGCCCGACCATGCCGAGGCGCGCCCGGCCATCATGTCGTTCAACGGCGACGTGTACACCGGCTTCGACGCCCCGAGCCTGGACGCGCAAGGGCTCAAGTACGTGCAGCGCCATGTGCGCATCCTGTCGGGCCTGTACGGCCTGCTGCGGCCGCTGGACCAGATGCATCCTTACCGCCTCGAGATGGGCACCAAGCTGGCCAACGCGCGTGGCAAGGATCTGTATGCGTTCTGGGGCGAGACCATCACCCGGGCGCTGAACCGCCAGCTGGCCGAGACCCGGTCCACGGCGCTGGTCAACCTGGCCTCGACCGAGTACTTCAAGTCGGTCAAGCCGAAGCTGCTCGATGCGCCGGTGATCGAGCCGGTGTTCCAGGACTGGAAGAACGGCCAGTACAAGATCATTTCGTTCTTCGCCAAGCGCGCCCGCGGCATGATGGCGCGCTATGCGGCCGATCGCGGCATCACCGATCCGGAGCAGCTCAAGGAATTCGACGTCGACGGCTATGCCTATGAGCCGGGCGCTTCGAAGGAGCGCGCGTGGGTGTTCCGCCGCCGGATCGACGCCTGAGCGAGGCCCGGGCCGAAAGGACCGCCGGCGCTGGACGGCGCCGGCGCTGTGATCTTATTCGACCGCGTCCTTCGGCGATGGCTTCGGCCCGCTCTTGGCCCAGAACTTCCACCATGGCGCCTCGCCGCGCGCGTTCGGATTGATGAAGTAGCTGTTCGGATAGTTGAGCAGGAACACGCGCTGGGTATCGTCGCGCAGCAGCGGCATGCCGAGCTTGTCGTAGCTGCGCATCATGATGAACAGCGCTTCTTCGCGCGCCGGCGCGTCGCTGTAGTTGGTCACCGCATCCTGGGCGCGGTTGAGCGCCGCCAGGTAGGCGCCGCGGCGATAGTAGTAATTGGCGACGTGCACTTCGTACTGCGCCATCGCGTTGATCAGGTAGCTCATGCGCTCGATCGAGTCTTGCGCATATTTGCTGTTCGGGAACTTGTCGACCAGGGCCTTGAAGGCGGCGAAGGCTTCGCGCGTCGCGCGCGGATCGCGTTCGGTCGGGTCTTGTTCGTAGACGAAGCTGAAGAAGCCGAGCTGGTCGTTGAAGTTGACCAGGCCGCGCAGGTAATACATATAGTCGACCTGGGCGTGGTTCGGGTGCAGCTTGATGAAACGCTCGACCGCGGCCAGCGCCTCGGCCTGGTCGCCCGCTTTGTAGTGGGCGTAGGCGATCTCCATCTGCGCCTGCGTTGCATAGACGCCAAACGGGAAGTTGGTTTCGAGCCGCTGGAACAGCGGAATTGCGGCTTCGTAGTGCCCGCCGGCCATCTCATCGCGCGCCTCAGCGTATAATTTCTCCGCCGACCAGTTTTTGGATTCGTCGGCAGGCTTCGGCAGAACACTGCATGCCGAGAGGCCGACGAGGGCGCAAGTTGCGACCAACACAGACAATTTTTTTTGCATAGCTTTTTGCAGAGAAGTTTTACCTAGATTCAACGAACGGCTGATTATAGCCGATGGGACTGACGTGATATTAACTCCTGCGCCGGATTCGGCGGATTTACCTATTGACCCTGACTTTGACGATGAACTGGAGGCCGGGTTCGCCCCCGCGCCCGGCATCGACCTGTCGCCGATCACGCTGGCGCTGCAAGAGGAACACTGCGGCCAGCGCCTCGACAAGGTGGTGGCCGGCCTCGTGCCCCAGTTCTCGCGCAGCCGCCTGCAGCAATGGTTCGAAAGCGGCCACATCACGGTTGACGGCAAGCCGGCGCGCGGCAAGGACACGGCCTATGGCGACGAGACGATCGTCGTCGAACCGCAGGCCGCGCCCGAGGACACGGCGTTCGCGCCGGAGCCGATGGACCTGAACATCGTCCACGAGGACGACGACATCATCGTCATCAACAAGCCGGCCGGCCTGGTCGTGCATCCCGGCTCGGGCAACTGGAGCGGCACCTTGCTCAACGGCCTGCTGCATCACTGCCCGCAACTGGTGGGCGTGCCGCGCGCCGGCATCGTGCACCGCCTGGACAAGGATACCAGCGGCTTGATGGTGGTCGGCAAGACCCTGGCCGCCCAGACCGACCTGGTGCGCCAGCTGCAGGCGCGCACCGTCAAGCGCGAATACTTCGCGCTGGTCTGGGGCACGCCGCGCGCCTCGGGCACCATCGACAGCCCGATGGGGCGCGACGCCAAGGACCGCGTCAAGATGGCGGTCTCGAACAGCCCGTTCGCCAAGCCGGCGATCACCCATTACGAGCGCGTCGTCACCGGCGAGCTCGATCGTCGTCCGGTGTCGCTGGTGCGCTGCCGCCTCGAGACCGGCCGCACCCACCAGATCCGCGTCCATATGCAGTCGCTGGGCTTCGCGCTGGTGGGCGACGCCGTCTATGGCAAGCGCCACCTGACGCCGGTCTTCCACCGCCAGGCGCTGCAGGCGCGCCGCCTCGGCCTGGTGCATCCGGGCACCGGCGAGCAATGCGAATGGACGGTGCCGCTGGCCGACGACTTCGCCGCGCTGATCGCCCAGGCGGGCATCGAGGAGCCGCAGGACGGCGACGTCAAGAACGAGATCGACGACGAGGATGACGACGACGGCGTCGTCACCTACCGCGTATGACGCATCGAGCGCTTGGCGCCGCCGACCTGGTATGGCCGGACTGGCCCGACCTGCCGGCCTCGATCGGGGCGCTGGCCACCAGTCGCGATGGCGGCATCAGCGCCGCGCCGTATGACGACGGCAAGGGCGGCGGTGGCCTGAACCTGGGCCTGCACGTGAACGACGACCCGGACGCCGTGCGCGCCAACCGCGAGCGCCTGCAAGCCTGGCTGCCTGGTCGTCCGGCCTGGATCGCCCAGGTGCATGGCGCCGACGTGGTCGATGCCGTGAAGGTGGGGCCGGAGCGGCCGGTGTGTACCGGCGACGCCAGCACGGCGACGGCGCCGGGCATCGTGTGCGCGATCCTGACCGCCGACTGCCTGCCGGTGCTGTTCGCCGACCTCGATGGCAAGGTGGTGGGCGCGGCCCACGCCGGCTGGCGCGGCCTGGCCGGCGGCGTGCTGGGCGCGACCGTGAGCGCCATGCGCGCGGCCGGCGCCGGCGAAATCACCGCCTGGATGGGTCCGGCCATCGGTCCCGACGCCTTCGAGGTGGGGCAGGACGTGGTGGACGCCTTCGTGGCGGCGATCCCGGGGGAGGCCACGCGCGCCTGCTTCCGTGACTATCCTGACCGTCCGGGTAAATACCTGGCCGATATGTTCACCCTGGCGCGCCTGATGCTGGCGCGCGACGGCGTCGAACGCGTCCATGGCGGCGGCTTGTGCACCGCCAGCGCGCCCGAGCGCTTCTATTCCTACCGCCGCGACGGCGTCACCGGCCGTCAGGCCAGTTTGATCTGGATCAAGTGACAGATCGGCATCCTGGCCGATACTGCTCAGTCGCCGTCACCATCCGCATCCGATGGGGCGGCGGCATCCCCGGTTCCACCGTTCTCCCCCGGTTTGCGCGGGCCCTGCGCCGCCGTTCGGCTACGCTGCCGACGCCGCTTTGCGCCAGTGAGATAAAAAAGAATGGATAATGGCACTGCGCAATAAAAAACGAAGGTCATGATCCCGCCGACCACCGTCGGTTCGGTCGCCGCCATGAGCACGACAACATATATCCAGGCGATGGCGACGATCCACATGATGTTCTGTTTTTTTGGTTGAAGAGACGAGATTCTAACAACGGATGCCCACATGAACATGCCTGACCCGCAAGCTGTCGCCGCAACCTGGCTGTCCCAATTCACCGATCCCAAGGCCTGGGAGGGCTGGATGAAGATGGCGCCCATGACGCCGCCGCCGGCCTCGGCCAATCCGCTAACCGGTTTCCTGAAAGACGTCGGCGCCGGCATCGACCCGCTCAAGCTCGAATCGATCCGCGACGACTATCTCAAAAAGGGCGCCCAGCTGTGGCAAGATTTTGTGTCGGGCAAGACGCCCGAACTGCATGACAGGCGCTTCTCGGCTTCCGAATGGACGGCGCATCCGCTGTCGGCATTCTCGGCCGCCTCCTATCTGCTCAATTCCGAGTTCATGCTGGCGCTGGCCGACGCGGTCGAGGCCGGCCCACGCGAGCGCCAGAAGATCCGGTTCGCGGTCCAGCAAATGGTCGACGCCATGTCGCCCGCCAATTTCTTCGCGACGAATCCGGAAGCGCAGAAGAAGATGATCGACACCAAGGGCGAGAGCCTGACCAAGGGCATGGCGAATATGCTGGCCGACCTGCAGAAGGGCCGCATCTCGCAATCGGACGAATCCGCCTTCGAGGTCGGCCGCAACGTCGGCAACACGCCAGGCCAGGTGGTGTTCGAGAACGAGCTGTTCCAGCTGATCCAGTACACCCCTGGCACGCCGACCGTGCGCAGCGTGCCGCTGCTGATGATCCCGCCGTGCATCAACAAGTTCTACATCCTCGACCTGCAGCCCGAGAATTCGCTGGTGCGCTACGCGGTGGAGCAGGGCAATACCGTGTTCATGGTGTCCTGGCGTAATCCGGACCGCAGCCAGGCGAACCTGCGCTGGGACGATTACGTCGAAACCGGCGCGATCCGCGCGCTGGACGTGGTGGGCGACATCACCGGGCAAGAAAAGGCCCATGTGTTCGGCTTCTGCGTCGGCGGCACGATCGCCGCCACCGCGCTGGCGGTGCTGGCCGCGCGCGGCCGCCAGCCGGCCGCCAGCCTGACGCTGCTCACGACCTTGCTCGATTTTTCCGATACCGGCGTGCTCGAAGTGTTCGTCGACGAGGCCCAGGTGGCGCTGCGCGAACAGACCCTGGGCGGCGGCGGCCTGATGCCGGGACGCGACCTGGCGACAACGTTCTCGGCCCTGCGTCCAAACGACCTGGTATGGAACTATGTGCAGCAAAACTATTTGAAGGGCAAGGAACCGCCGGCCTTCGACCTGCTGTACTGGAATGCCGACAGCACCAACCTGCCGGGGCCGATGTTCTGCTGGTACCTGCGCAACACCTACCTGGAAAACAAGCTCAAGAATCCGGGCGCATTGACGGTGTGCGGCGTGCCGGTCGACCTCGGCAAGATCGATGCGCCGGTGTTCATGTACGGCTCGAAGGAAGACCATATCGTGCCATGGCAGGCGGCGTATGCCTCGATGGGGCTGCTCAATCCGAAGAAGCCGAAGGCGAACCGTTTCGTGCTGGGCGCGTCGGGCCATATCGCCGGCGTCATCAATCCGGCGGCGAAGAACAAGCGCAGCTACTGGGTCAACGACGAGGTTGGCAAAGCGGGCGGAAAAGCCGGCGGAAAGTCGCGACCCAGGGACGATGCCGCCTGGTTCGACGGCGCGGTCGAGCACAAGGGGAGCTGGTGGCCGGAGTGGGCAAAATTCCTGGCGCAACACGGCGGCGCCGAGGTGCCGGCGCCAGAGACGCCCGGCAATGCGCAATACACGGCGCTGGAACCGGCGCCCGGCCGCTACGTCAAGGCGCGTGCCGATTGACGGCGGGAGTGGTTTGTTGACAGAAAAGCTAATACAGTGAATAAACTGGTAATTGCTGCACCTGCGTCAATTGCATGGTATGGTGTCTGCTGTCCGTTTACTGCCGACCTGGCAGCGGGGGGGGGCAGGAGACGAACCGGCCATGCCGGCGCACACAATTCTAAGTACGAGGCTCACGAAGCCGCGGCGCAACCTATGGAACGAGAGATGAGCAGTGTGAAGAAAAGTACGGAACGCCTGATCAAGAAATACCCGAACCGTCGCCTGTACGACACGCAGACCAGTTCATACATTACGCTTTCCGACGTCAAACAGCTCGTGCTCGACGCCGACGAGTTCACCGTGGTCGATGCCAAGAGCAATGAAGACCTGACCCGCAGCATCCTGCTGCAGATCATCCTCGAAGAGGAAGCCAACGGCGTCCCGATGTTCTCGAGCTCGGTCCTGGCCCAGATCATCCGCTATTACGGCCACGCGATGCAGGGCATGATGGGTTCTTACCTGGAAAAGAACGTGCAAGCCTTCACCGACATCCAGAACAAGTTCACCAGCAACGCCGCCGGCGCCCTCGAAGGCAAGCCGTTCAGCCCCGAGATGTGGACCCAGTTCATGAACGTCCAGGGCCCGATGATGCAGGGCATGATGAACAACTACATCGACCAGAGCAAGAACCTGTTCCTGCAGATGCAGGAGCAGATGCAGAACCAGAGCAAGGCAATGTTCGGCGCTTTCCCGTTCCCGGGCATGCCGACCAATCCGACCGACAAGAAGTAAGCGTCGCTCAGCGCTGCAACACGCCGGCCCGGCGCTCCCACCGGGTCCCCGGGTTCAGGTACAATCGCGGATTGCCCAAATCATTTGTCGTCCGCCCATGCCTGAACTCCGTCGTAATCCTTCTGCCAACTCCAGCAGCATCGCGGCCGCCGCGAAAGCCCCAGCCATCGTCATCCCGACGCCAGCCGCGGGTGTGACTGCGCCGAAGGTCGGCTTCGTCTCGCTCGGCTGCCCGAAGGCGCTGGTCGATTCCGAGCAGATCCTGACCCAGCTGCGCGCCGAAGGCTACCAGACCGCCAAGTCGTACGACGGCGCCGACCTGGTGATCGTCAACACCTGCGGCTTCATCGACGCCGCGGTGCAGGAGTCGCTCGACGCGATCGGCGAGGCGCTGGCCGAGAATGGCAAGGTGATCGTCACCGGCTGCCTGGGCGCCAAGAAGGATGCCGCGGGCGACGACATCATCACCAAGGTGCACCCGAAGGTGCTGGCCGTGACCGGCCCGCACGCCGTGACCGAGGTGATGGAATCGGTGCACCTGCACCTGCCGAAACCGCACGACCCGTTCATCGACCTGGTGCCGGACCACGGCGTCAAGCTCACGCCCAAGCACTACGCCTACCTGAAGATTTCCGAAGGCTGCAACCACCGCTGCAGCTTCTGCATCATCCCGTCGATGCGCGGCGACCTGGTGTCGCGCCGCATCGACGAGGTGCTGCTCGAGGCCGAGAACCTGTTCAAGGCCGGCGTCAAGGAACTGCTGGTGATCTCGCAGGACACGTCCGCCTACGGCGTCGACGTCAAGTTCCGCACCGGCTTCTGGAACGGCCGTCCGATCAAGACCCACATGACGCAGCTGGTCGAAGCGCTGGGCCAGCTGGCGCGCCAGTACGATGCGTGGGTGCGCCTGCACTACGTCTATCCTTACCCGCACGTCGACCAGGCGATCCCGTTCATGGGCGACGGCCATGTGCTGCCTTACCTCGACATCCCGATGCAGCATGCGCATCCCGATGTGTTGAAGCGCATGAAGCGCCCGGCCAGCGGCGAGAAGAACCTCGAGCGCATCCTCAACTGGCGCAAGATGAACCCGGACCTGACGATCCGCTCGACCTTTATTGCCGGCTTCCCGGGCGAGACCGAGGCCGAGTTCGAATACCTGCTGGACTTCCTGAAGGAAGCGCAGATCGACCGCCTGGGCTGCTTCGCCTATTCGCCGGTCGAAGGCGCGACCGCCAACGAGCTGGCCAATCCGGTGCCCGAAGAAGTGCGCGAGGAGCGCCGCGCGCGCGTGATGCTGCTGCAAGAGGAAATCTCGGCCAAGCGCCTGCAGGCGAAGGTCGGCAAGACCTTGCGCGTGCTGGTCGACGAAGTCGTCCCGCGCGAAGCGATCGGTCGCTCGGCCGCAGATGCGCCGGAAATCGACGGCGTGGTCCACATCAAGCGTCCGCTGGTGCCGGGCAAGCAGAAGCTGGCGGTCGGCCAGTTCGCCGACGTGGTCGTGACCCGCGCCGATGCCCACGACCTGTGGGCCAACCCGCTCTGAAGCATTCATCACAACCCCGGCGCGCGAGTCCTATGAACGAGAAGTCGATCCAGACCACCCTGATCCATAGCGACTACGTCGCGCCGAGCGGCTTCGATGCCTTCCCGCCCGGCATCCACCGCGCGTCGACGGTGCTGTTTCCGAACACCGCGGCGATGCGCTCGACCGAGTGGCGCGACAAGCAGGCGTATACCTATGGCCTGCACGGCACGCCGACCACGTTTACGCTCGAGGCCAAGCTGGCCGAGATCGAAGGCGGCGCGCATTGCTTGCTGACGCCCTCGGGCCTGGCGGCGATCGCGATGGTCGACTTCGCCTTGCTCAAGAGCGGCGACGACGTCCTGCTGCCGGATAACGTCTACAACCCGAACCGCGAGCTGGGACGCTGGCTGACCCAGGACTTCGGCGTGTCGGCGCGCTACTACGACCCCATGATCGGGGCCGGCATCGCGGAGCTGATCCGGCCGAACACGAAGTTGCTGTGGACCGAGGCGCCGGGATCGGTGTCGATGGAAGTGCCGGACCTGCCGGCCCTGTGCCAGGCGGCCCATGCGCGCGGCGTGGTCGTCGCGCTGGACAACACCTGGGCGGCCGGGCTGGCCCTGCGCGGCTTCGACCACGGCGTCGACATCGTCATGCATGCGCTGACCAAGTACCAGTCGGGCGGCGCGGACCTCTTGATGGGCGCCGTGATCACGCGCGACAAGGCGCTGAACGACCGCATCGCCCAGGCGCATATGCGGCTCGGGATGGGCGTGAGCCCGGACGACGCCTACCTGGTGCAGCGCGGCCTGCCGACGATGAAGCTGCGCTTCGAGCGCCACGACGCCAGCGCGCGCGAGTTGGCGGCCTGGTTCAAGGCGCGGCCTGAAGTGAGCAAGGTGTTGCATCCGGCGTTCGAGGATTGCCCCGGCCACGCATTGTGGAAACGCGATTTCAAGGGAGCCGGTGGACTGTTCTCGGTCGTGTTCGATCCGCGCTACGATGAAGCCCAGGTCGACCGCATGGTCGACGCCTTGCGCCTGTTCGGCATCGGCTACAGCTGGGGCGGACCGAACAGCCTGGTGATGCCGTACCGGATCAAGAGTCTGCGCGACAAGTGGATCGATCCCGGCGTGCTGGTGCGCTTCAATGTCGGGCTGGAAGAGCCAGGCGACCTGATCGCCGACCTGGAACGGGCATTCGGCCAGCTGTAAACTGAAAATGGGGCCTCGTCGGCCCCATTCGTTTTTAAACCGGCATCGCCCGGTTACTGTTCAGGTCGAGGAAGCCGCGCACCAGGCGGTAGGCCTTCCACACCCAGACCACGAACCAGAGCAGGTAGGCGATCGGAATGCCGATCACGGTCATGAACAGCACGCCGCCGACCGCCATCCAGGCCACGTACCACCAGAACGAGCGGATCATCCAGGTGTGATGGCTGTGGACCATCGTTCCCGCGGTTTCCGGGCGCTTGATGTAGTTGATGATCACCGGGACGATCGACAGCATCCCGAGCGAAAAGAAGAACGTCAGCGCGTGGATGACGTACAGGATGCGCGCCCACTGCTTGTTGTCCTCGACGCCTCGTTCCAAAACCAGTTCTTGCGACATAATGGCTCCTCATAAGGACGGGATCGGCCCCGTTCGTTGCCATTGTAGCAGCGTCGATCGCGCAGGCCCGGGTCATGCCGGCCCGAATCACGAAGGATTCAACCTACATGTTGCTGGACCCAGGCCGCGAGCCGCCCCGCATCCATGGCGCCCGACTGGCGCGCGATCTCGCGTCCGCCCTTGAACAGCGCGAGCGTCGGGATGCTGCGGATCGCGAAGCGTGCGGACAGGTCCTGCGAGCGCTCGGTATCGACCTTCAGCAGGCGCACCTGCGGCTCCAGTCGCTGGGCGGCCTGGGCATACGCCGGCGCCATCATCTTGCACGGACCGCACCATTCGGCCCAGAAGTCGACCAGCACCGGGATGTCGTTGCGCCCCACGTGGCGCTCGAAGCGGGCGCTGTCGACGTCCAGCGGACGGCCGCTGAAGATGGCTTGCGAACATTTGCCGCAAGTAGGGGCGTCCTGCAGGCGCGCCTGCGGCATGCGGTTGACCGCATCGCAGTGTGGGCAGACGACGTGGAGCGGGTCGCTCATGGGGTTCTCCTTCGGTGTGCGATGACGGTATTGTAAGCGGCGCCGCGCAATGGCGTCGCCGCCCCAGCCATGCGCCGCGCCCGGCCCGACTTGCATAGAATTGTGGAAACGACACGACCACGATAGTCCCATGCCTCAATCCGAATCGCCCGCGCGCCTGCTCGTCGGCTGCGCCGGCTGGAGCCTGCCCAAGGCTTGCGCCGACGCTTTTCCCGTCGAGGGAAGCCACCTGGAACGCTATGCCGCCGTTTTCCCCACGGTGGAAATCAATTCCTCGTTCTACAAGCCGCACAAGCCGGAAACCTATGCCCGCTGGGCCGCGAGCGTCCCGGACGACTTTCGCTTCGCCGTCAAGGTGCCGCGCGCCATGACGCATGAGGCGCGCCTGCTCGAGGTCGACGAGCAGCTCGACCGCTTCCAGCGCGAAGCCTGCATGCTGGGCGACAAGCTCGGCTGCCTGCTGGTGCAGCTGCCGCCGCGCTTCGGCTTCACCGACGCGCCGGCGCACGCCTTCTTCGATGGCCTGCGCGCGCGCTTTGCCTGCAGCATCGCCTTCGAGGCGCGCCATGCGAGCTGGTTCTCGCAGCCGGCCACGGACTTGCTGCGCGAGTGCGGCGTGATCCGCGTGATCGCCGATCCGGCCGCCGGCCAGCCGGGACCGCACGAGCCCACCAGCGACAGCGAGGTCTACGTGCGCCTGCACGGCACGCCGCGCATCTATTACTCGCGCTATCCGCAACAAGAGATCGCACGCTGGCGCGCCGAATTCGATGCGCTGGTTTCCCAGGGGCGCAAAGTATGGTGCATCTTCGACAATACGGCGGAAGGCGCGTCCGTCCCGAATGCGTTGGAATTGATGCACGGATAGGTTGTGCAGGTAATCCAGGATTTTGCGATACTGCCGGCATCATGGTGACCGCGACTTTTCGTTTCTATCAGGAACTAAGCGAGTTCCTGCCGCGCGAGCGGCGCGGCCGTACCTTCGCCGCCGATTGCGCGCGCCGGTCGACCACCAAGCACATGATCGAGGCGCTCGGCGTGCCGCATACAGAGGTCGAGATGGTGCTGGTCAATGGGGCCGAAAGCGGATTCGACCGGATGCTGGAAGATGGCGACCACGTTGCCGTGTATTCGCGCTTCGCGCTGCTGGAAGTCGGCCCGCATGGCGGCGTGGGGCCGGAGCGGCTGCGCGAGCGCGCGCGCGAGCGCATGCGCTTCGTCGCCGACGCGCACCTGGGCGGCCTGGCGCGCCTGCTGCGCATGGCCGGCTACGACACGCTGTATGACAACCATTACCACGACGACGACGTCGCGGACCTGGCCGAAAACGACGACCGCATCGTCCTGACGCGCGATCGCGAGCTGCTCAAGCGGCGCTCGATCGTGCACGGCTGCTATATCCACGCCCTCGATCCGCCGCAGCAGCTGCGCGAGCTGTTCGGGCGGCTCGACCTGGCCGGCGGCGCGCGCCCGTTCTCGCTCTGCCTGCACTGCAACCTGCCGCTGCGCGCGGTCGACAAGGCGAGCGTGCTCGATCGCCTGCCGGCGTCGGTGCGCGCGCTGCACGACAGCTTCACCACCTGCGACAACTGCCTGCGGGTCTACTGGAAGGGTTCGCACTACCAGCGCATGGCGGCGCTGCTGGCGGCGCTCGGCCAGCGCAGCGAAGGCCCCCTGGACGACTTTGCCGATGTAGAATCGCCGGAGGAATCCGACTTCCATCCGTGAGCGTGACTACCTCTGCCGCAGCCTCATCCCATTCTCCGGCGTTGACCGCCGGCATGCCCCTGCGGGTCGAATGCCCGCCGGGCGCCTGCGTGTGCGAGCGCGAACGGGTGCTGGCCGACCCGGCGGCCGACCAGCGTCCCCTCCTGATCACGCGCCAGCAAGAGCAAAAGCTGATCGAGCGCATCGAACGCGTCGACAGCTATGCCGACCTGCGGCACGTGCAAAACCTGATCCGCAAGAACGTCGGCAGCGAGCTGCGCATCGCGCCCGGCCCCAACGAGGTGCGCACCGTGCGCGGCATCCTGATCGTGCTCGAGGAGCGTCCGGGCCTGTGCAAGAAGCTGCGCCAGTCGGTGCCGGCGGCGGTGCGGCGGCGCCTGGCCGAGCGGCCCGAGATCGCCTGGGCGGTCCTCGATGCCCATGACCTGTTTGGCGCAGGCTGACGCGCAATGGGTGCGCTGCGGGCCTGGCCTGTACGCGAACCGTCCGGCTCTTATACAATCGATGACAGAGCGGCATCGGCCGCCCGTGAACCACCGCGCGCGGTTTTGTTCCTGCGCGCAGCATCCTGGAGAATCCCATGTCGGGCTATAGCATCAATATTGAAGAAAAAACGCTTGCAGGAAACAACTTCCGCGAAGTGCTGTACACCACCAAGCGCAGCCAGCTGGTCATCATGACGCTGCAGCCGGGCGAGGAGATCGGCCTCGAGCACCACGATGGCCACGACCAGTTCATCCGCGTCGAAGCGGGCGAGGGTGTGGCGCTGCTGGACGGCGAAGAGCACAAGCTGGAAGACGGCGTCGCCGTGGTGATTCCGGCCGGCACCGAGCACAACGTCATCAATACCTCGAAGACCGAGCCGATGCGTCTGTACACCCTGTACACCCCGCCGGAGCATCCGGATGGCATCATCCACGCCACCAAGGCCGAAGCCGACGAGTACGAGCGCCAGCACGGGCATTGATGCTCAGTAGGCGACAGAACACCGGGAGGGCAGCGAGCCGCTCCCGGCGCTCGCCCTCGTCGTCATGACAGGCCCAGGTCCAGACTGAGCCTGGTGACAATGACGTAGGTGAGAAGTGCCAGCCCCAGCAGCGACAGCACGAAGATGGCGGCTACCTTGGCCGCCGCGCGCAGCACCGCGCGCCTCTCCTCGATCTTCCCTTTCTTCCCCTGGTCGTAATGCCACTTGATGGCGAAGAACATGCCCGTGCCCAGCACGAGTCCCTTGAAGATGACGAAGACGACAGGGATCCATTCCATGATGTTGAGTACTTCCCGGCTATTTACTTGACACTGAATCGAGGAACGCGGCCTCGGGTCGTTGATTTGTATGGCGTAGGTGCCAGCATGTTGAGGCATACTACTTGAAAGCAATCTCCATACATCGAGACAAAATGTCCCAGTTGAAAGCCATACAAGATGATCAGGCGCCAGGCTGGTTGCCGCGCCTGGCCGTGCACGGCGGACCCCGGTTCTTACAGATTGCCGATGCCTTGCAGGCGGCGCTGGTGGATGGATCGCTGAAGCCGGGCGATCGTCTACCGCCGCAGCGCCAGCTGGCAGCGCAGTTGCACGTCGATTTGACGACGATCACGCGCGCCTACGATGAAGCCAGGCGCCGCAACTTGCTGGAAGGTCGGGGCGCCCGGGGCACGTATGTCGCGGCGCCGAAAGTCGAACTGAACCCGATCCTCGACCTGAGCATGAACACGCCGCCGCCGCCGGCTGGCGTGGACTTCGACGATTTGATGAAGCAAGGTTTGTCCCAGGTGTTGATGAGTGCGGACAGTGAATTGCTGATGACGTATCACCTTGGCGGGGGCAGCGACGCCGACCGCAAGGCCGGCGCGACATGGCTCGCACCGATGTTTGGACAGCTGGATCCCGGCCAGCTCGTCGTCTGTCCGGGCGCGCAAGCGGCCATCGCCGCCGCCATCCTGGCACTGACGGAGCCCGGCGCCGTCATCCTGGCGGAGCCGACGACGTATCCCGGCTTGCGCGCCGCCGCGACCCAGTTCGGCCGCCGAATCGTCGCAGTCGAAGCGGACCGGCACGGGATGGTGCCCGGGATGCTCGAGGAGGCGTGCCGTCGGCATCGGCCCGGGCTGGTCTACCTCAATCCCACGCTGCAGAATCCGACCGCCATCACCATGCCGGAACGCCGGCGCAAGGAACTCGCCGCGATCGCGCAGCGCTGCAATGTGCGCATCCTCGAGGACGATCCCTACTGGCTCCTGGCCGACGCTGCGCCACCGCCTGTCGCCACATTCGCCCCGCAACAGGTGGTCTACGTCTCGACCCTGTCGAAATGCCTGACGCCCGGCTTGCGTGTCGCTTTCGTGCTGATTCGCGATCCGCACGAACGTGAACGTTTCCTGGCCGCGCTGAGATCATTCGCGCTGATGGTCGGCCCCTTGAGCGCCGCGCTGGCGACCCAGTGGATCCTCGACGGTTCGGCCGAGGGATTGATGCACGGCGTGCGTAACGAGGCGCGCCTGCGCCAGCGGATGGCGCGGGATATCCTGGCGGGGCGCGATCGCGGCCTCGGTGACGGCCTGCACGTCTGGCTCGAGTTGCCGGCGTACTGGAGCTCCTCGCAGCTGGCGCGGGCGGCCGACAGCGAGGGCATCGCGGTCACGCCGGCGGAAACATTCGCCACCGGCGGCGCAGCCGTGAACGCGATCCGCATTTCCCTGGGCAGCATCAAGGACCGTGGACGTTTGCAGGCGGGTCTTCAACGGCTGTCTCATCTGCTTGCGCGGCGGCCGGAGTCGTTCAGCGCTGCCGTGGTTTGACTGCCCAGGCAACAACGATCATTGAGCCGGGCATAAAGGCGACAAAGCCGGCATGCGCCGGCTTTGTTTCTTCTTTGTTGCTTACCAGCCGTAAGGCCAGCGCGTCCCGATACTCGCACCCCAGCCACGATGGCGGTGACCATGCCAGCTGCTGCGGCCGAAGTCGAAGCCCAGGCCGATCGAGATCGGCGGATACCAGTAGCGCGGCTGCTCGACGACCACCGGCTGCGGCACATAGACCGGCGGCTGCTGCACCCACACCGGTTGTTGCTGCACGACCACCGGTTGCTGGGTGCGATAGACCGGCGTCACCGACGTCGTCGTCCAGCCCGAGCCTGGCGCCGCAGTGGCGATCGGCGTCGAGGTGACGACCCCGCCCTGGCCGGAGGCCGCGACCTGGGCGCCGGTGCCGACCGGCACCGGGGTGACGGACACGACCCGCCATTGGCTGGGATCGGACGGTTGCGCGTAGGTATACGTCGGGCCGGGCGCGGCGCAGCCGGCCAGCAGGCCGAGTGACCCGAGAATGATGGCGATATTTTTCATGGCGGTCCTCCTGATGTTGCCATCATACGGGCTACCCTGGCAGTGTGCTTATGCAATTACACCCTGTTACATGGCGCCCCGTCGCGGCAGGGCGCTAGGCGCCCATCAGCGACGACAGCGCCGCCAGCGGCACCGCCGCGGCCAGCGCCTCGTACCCGACGTCGTTCGGGTGCAGGCGGTCGCCGCTGTCGTACGCGGCGCGCAGCCGCTGCGGATCGTTCGGATCGCGCAGCGCCAGGTCGACGTCGGCCAGCAGGTCGAACGGCAGCGCGCTGCGCATCCAGGCATTGGCCGCCTGCCGCACCGCCTCGCGCGCCGGGGTGTAGTAGACGAAGCCGAGGAAGGGCGGCAAGGTCGCGCCGAGCACCGGGATGCCATGCAGGTGGGCGCGCGCCACCAGCTGCAAGTAGCCGGCAATCAGGTCGTCGACCGGGATCGGCGCCGACGACGGGCTGTAGACGATGTCGTTGATGCCGATCAGCACCGCCAGCCCGCCTACGCCGGCGGTGGACAGCACGTCGCGGTCGAAACGCTCCAGCAAGTCCTTGCCGGCCAACAGGGCGGTGGGCGTATCGGCCAGCATGCGGTTGGCCGAGATGCCGCGGTTGACGACGCCGATGCGATTGCTGCCGAGCTCCAGCTGGATGCGGCGCGCCAGGAAGTCGGGCCAGCGCCGGTTGCCGTTCGAGGTGCTGCCCACGCCGTCGGTGACGGAGTCGCCCACCGCCACCAGCACCGGCGCGGCGCGGTCGACGTCGACTTCGGTGAGGAAGGGCCAGGAGGCGAAGGCGCGCTGGACCGGGAGCGAGGCCTGGGCGCCGAAGTCGCCCGTGGTCGAGGCATAGCTGGCCTGGTAGGCGGCGTTATGGATCGTGCTCGCCTGCACCGTGCCGGGGAAATACAGGCTGATCGCGAGGTCGGTGAGCGGCGCCACCGGCAGCGAGACCGGATCGGACACCACCGGCGCGCCGGCTGGAATCGTGACCGCGGTGCGCCCGCCGAAGGTGAGCTGGCGGCTGGTGCCGGCGGTGACGACGGCGCCGCCGGCGCGCAGGCCGACGTGGGCCCCGGTCAGCCGCAACGCGGTATCGCCCATCTCGTTCGACAGCCGGATGCGGATGCGGTTGCCGCCGAGGCTGGTGCGCACGATCAGGCGCAAGGTCTGGTTGGTGAAGGTCAGCAGCGAGGCGGACGGCGGCGGGCCGGCCGGCGCGCAGCCCCAGCACGCGCTCCAGCGCTCGGGCAGGCCCGCCTGGGCCTGCACGTCGGCCATCGGCGCGGCCAGCGCGCCCGCCAGGGCCGGCGCGCCGAGCAGGATGCGTCGTCGGCTCTGGTCGACGCCATGGCCGGCCTCGAGCTGCGACGGGGAAGGAGTGACAGGGGAGTCGGAAGCACTGGAATCCGGAAGGGACATGGCGGGCTCCTGAGTAAGGTCGAGAACTGGCGGTCGCGGTACGCGCGCCAGTCCACGATAGCGCAGAGCGCATGCGACGCGGGTACGGTCGCTTATATTGTTTGCGCTGCGTCGTGCGGATTTCTGATGGGCAGGGTTGCCAGCTAAAAATCAGCAGATGCCCAGGAACAGCAATGCAGAAAGGTCAGGCGAGAATGTTCAGCAAGCCGTCCAGGCCCGAGAAATTGAGGGCGACATTGGCCTGCTCGCGCACCACCGGCTTGGCGCGGAAGGCCACCGACAGGCCGGCGACGCCCATCATCCTGAGGTCGTTGGCGCCGTCGCCCATGACGATCGCCTGCGCTGGATCGATGCCGAGTTCCGCGCACACGCGCAGCACCGTGCGCTTCTTTTCCTCGGCGTCGACGATGCCGCCTAGCACGCGGCCGCTCAGCCTGCCGTCGATGACTTCGAGCACGTTGGCGTGGGTGTGGTCCAGGCCCAGGCGCGGCTTGAGACGGTCGGTGAAGAAGGTGAAGCCGCCCGACACCAGCAGGGTCTTGAGGCCGGCCGCCTGCACCGCCTGCAGCATCGCTTCGCCGCCCATCGAGATGCGCAGGCGTTCGTCGTAGACGCGCTGCAGCGCGCCCGCGTCCAGGCCCTCGAGCAAGGCGACGCGCCGCGTCAGGCTCTCCGAAAAATCGAGCTCGCCGCGCATCGCGGCCTCGGTGATCGCGGCCACCTGCGGCTTGAGGCCCTGCATGTCGGCGATCTCGTCGATGCACTCGATGGTGATCAGGGTGGAATCCATGTCCATCGCCACCAGCCTGAAGTCGGCCAATGTGCGGCCGGCCGCGATGAAGGTGGCGTCGACGCCGGCCTCGAAGGCGGCGGCGTCGATCTCCTGCTTGAGCGCGGCGCTGTATTCGACGCCTTCGGCGCGCAGGCAGCGCGCGCCGAGCGCGGTCAATCGTTGCGGCTTGGCCAGCCGCGCCAGGCGTTCGAGAGTCTGTTGGTCAGCCTGCGGTCCTTGCAGCACCAGGTTCGTGGTCATGAATGTCGTTCTCGTCAGGCGAGCAGTTGTTTGATGGTCTGTTTGATCTGGTTCACGCGCGCCGCCAGGTCGGGCATGCTGGCCGTGATGCGCAGCTTGTCCTGGCCGGCCAGCTTGACCTGGCGGTTCTTCTGGATCAGCGTGATGATCTTGATCGGGTCGATCGGCGGCTGTTCCATGAACTGCAGGCTGGCCGCCTCGCCATGGGCGTCGATCTTGACGATGCCCACGCTCTTGGCCGCGATGCGCAGGCGGTGCGTCTCGACCAGCGCCTTCACCGCATCCGGCATCTTGCCGAAGCGGTCGATCAACTCCTCTTGCATGCCGTCGATGCGGTCCTGGCTCTCGCAATTGGCCAGGCGCTTGTAGATCGACAGCCGCTCGTGCACGTCGCCGCAGTAGTCGGCGGGCAGCAGGGCCGGCACGTGCAGGTTGATCTCGGTGGTCGACGACAGCGGCGCCGCCAGGTCCGGCTCCTTGCCGGCCTTGAGCGCGCGCACTGCCTCGTTGAGCATGTCGGAATACAGCTGGAAGCCCACTTCGAGCATCTCGCCGGACTGGTTCTCGCCCAGCACCTCGCCGGCGCCGCGGATTTCCAGGTCGTGCATGGCGAGGTAGAAGCCGCTGCCCAGTTCTTCCATCTGCTGGATCGCGTCCAGGCGGCGCTGCGACTGCTTGGTCAGGTTCGACAGGTCGTTCACCAGGAGGTAGGCATAGGCCTGGTGGTGCGAACGGCCGACGCGGCCGCGCAGCTGGTGCAGCTGGGCCAGGCCGAACTTGTCGGCGCGGTGCATGATGATCGTGTTCGCGGTCGGCACGTCGATGCCGGTCTCGATGATGGTCGTGCACAGCAGGATGTTGAAGCGCTGCGCCACGAAGTCGCGCATGACCTTCTCGAGGTCGCGCTCGTGCATCTGGCCGTGGGCCACGCCGATGCGCGCCTCCGGGAGCAGCTCTTGCAGCATCGCGCGGCGGTTCTCGATGGTGTCGACTTCGTTGTGCAGGAAGTAGATCTGGCCGCCGCGCTTCAGTTCGCGCAGGCAGGCTTCGCGGATGATCGAGCCGTCTTCGCTGCGCACGAACGTCTTGATCGCCAGGCGCTTCTGCGGCGCGGTGGCGATGATCGAGAAATCGCGCAAGCCTTCCAGCGCCATGCCCAGGGTGCGCGGGATGGGCGTGGCGGTCAGCGTCAGCACGTCGACCTCGGCGCGCAGGGCCTTGAGCGCCTCTTTCTGGCGCACGCCGAAGCGGTGTTCCTCGTCGATGATCACCAGCCCGAGGCGCGTGAATTTCACGTCAGGCGACAGCAGTTTATGGGTGCCGATCACGATGTCGAGCGTGCCGTCGGCCATGCCCTTGATCGCGTTGTTGATCTCCTTGCCGGTGCGGAAACGCGACAGCTCGGCGATCTTGACCGGCCAGTCGGCGAAGCGGTCGGCGAAGGTCTGGGCGTGCTGCTCGGCCAGCAGGGTGGTCGGGGCCAGGATCGCGACCTGCTTGCCGCCCATGACGGCGATGAAGGCGGCGCGCAGCGCGACCTCGGTCTTGCCGAAGCCGACGTCGCCGCACACCAGGCGGTCCATCGGCCGGCCCGAGGTCATGTCCTTGATGACGTTGTTGATCGCCTCCGCCTGGTCCGGGGTCTCGTCGAAGCCGAAGCTCTGGGCGAAGTTCTCGTAGTCGATGCTCGAGTACTCGAACGAGTGGCCCTGGCGCGCGGCGCGCCGCGCGTACAGGTTCAGGAGTTCGGCGGCGGTGTCGCGCACCTGCTCGGCGGCCTTGCGCTTGGCCTTTTCCCATTGGCCCGAGCCGAGCGTATGCAGCGGCGCGTCCTCGGGCGAGGTGCCGGAATAGCGCGAGATCACGTGCAGCTGCGAGACCGGCACGTAGAGCTTCGTGTCCTTGGCGTATTCCAGGTGCAGGAACTCGGTCTCGCCTTCGCCCAGGTCCATGCTGGTCAGACCCATGTAGCGGCCGATGCCATGGTTGATGTGGACCACCGGATCGCCGATCTTGAGCTCCGACAGGTCGCGCACCATCGACTCGACCTGGCTGGTCGCTTCCTGCTTCTTCTTGCCGGCGCGCCGACCCGAACCCGCATACAGCTCGGTCTCGGTGATGAAGACCAGGTGGCCCGATTCGGCGTCGAGCAGCTCGAAGCCGGCCTGCAGCGGCGCCACGCCCAGCGCGAGTCTGGCGTCGCTCTGGCGGAAGCCTTCGAAGCCCTCGACCGGCGCCAGCTCCAGCCGGTATTCGCCGAAGTACTGCTGCAAGGTTTCGCGGCGGCCGGCCGAATCGGCGCAGATCATCACGCGGGTGTCGCTGCGCTGCAGGTAGGCGCGCAGATTGGTCAGCGGATCGTCCAGGCGGCGGTTGACGGCGATGTCGGGGATCGGCGCCGACAGCTCCGAGGCTGGGGCGGCCGGGTCGCGCGCGATATTCCAGCGGCCATGCGGCTTGATGCAGGTGAAGAACTGCTCGGCGCCCAGGAACAGCTCATGCGGCTCCAGGATCGGCCGTTCGCGGTCGCTCTTGAGGAAGCGGTAGCGCGACTCGGTGTCGAGCCAGAAGCGCTGGATCGCCGCGTCGATGTCGCCCACCAGGGCCACTGGAGCATCGCCCGGCAGGTAGTCGAACAGGTTGGCCGTCTCTTCGAAGAACAGCGGCAGGTAGTATTCGATGCCGGCCGAGGCGATGCCGTTGCCGATGTCGCGGTAGATCGGCGAGCGGGTCGGGTCGCCCTCGAACCGCTCGCGCCAGCGGCCGCGGAAGGCGGTGCGGGCCGCGTCGTCCATCGGGAACTCGCGGCCCGGCAGCAGGCGCACCTCTTTCACCGGATACAGCGAGCGCTGGGTGTCGGCGTCGAAGGTGCGGATCGATTCGATCTCGTCGCCGAACAGGTCGAGCCGGTACGGCAGCACGGAACCCATCGGGAACAGGTCGATCAGGCCGCCGCGCACCGAGTACTCGCCGGGCGACATCACTTGCGACACGTGGGTATAGCCCGCCAGCGTCAGCTGGGCCTTGAGCTTCGCCTCGTCCAGGCGTTCGCCCTGGCGGAAGAAGAAGGTGTAAGCGGCCAGGAACGAGGGCGGCGCCAGGCGCACCAGCGCCGTGGTGGCCGGCGCCACCAGCACGTCGCACTGGCCGTTGCGGATCTCGTGCAGGGTGGCCAGCCGTTCCGACACCAGGTCCTGGTGCGGCGAGAACGCGTCGTAAGGCAGCGTTTCCCAGTCGGGCAGCAGGTGGCAGGACAGCTTGCCGTCGGCAAACCAGGGGATTTCGTCGAGCAGGCGCTGGCCGTCGCTCGCATTGGCGACGACGACGGTGAGCATCTGGCCGTTGGCCTTCAGGGCCAGCGCGGCGGTGGCGAGGGCATAGGCGTCGGACGAGCCGTGCGCCAGCGGCAGGACGAAACGGTGACCTGGCTTGGGGAGGTGCTTCTTGAGATCGAAGGGCATGCAGCGTGCTGTTACGTTCGCGTCAAAAGTAGGCGTCAATTATAGACGAAGGCGCAATGGATCGCCTTCACGTGCGCCCCGACGCTTGCATCGACCCCGTTAACGTAATATTCTAAGTTACGAAAAAGCCCGATAAGGAATCCAATGTCCCATTTTCACGATCCGGCGATGGTGGCGCGCTACCACGAAGGCCCGCCGAAATTCGTCCCCGGCTTCGCCGACATGCAGCGCATGGCGCGGGTCCTGCTGGCCGAGCGCGCGCCGTTTGATGCGCGGGTGCTGGTGCTGGACGCCGGCGGCGGCCTGGAACTGAAGGCGTTCGCGGACGGCCAGCCGGCGTGGACCTTCGACGGCGTCGATCCGTCGGCCGCGATGATCGAGCTGGCGCGGCAACTGGTCGCGGCGCACGGCGACCGGGTGCGCCAGCCTGGCGGTGCTGGCCTCGGGGGCGTGCTCCGCGGCTGGATCTGCCGCGCCTGAAGAAGCGCAGTGGTTGTGGTCGGGCTGAAAGTCGCGCATGATCCTGTTTCCACAAAATAAATACAGGAGACCTTCATGCGCGCAGGCCTGGCCGCCGTATCCCTATCGATCGCATCCATGCTGCCCGCGCTGGCGCATGCGGCGCCGCCCGTCGACCTGGTCTTGTTCGACGGCGCGCCGCGTCAGGGCGTGACCATATCGGCGGTCGCTCCCGATACCGAGCATGTCCTGCTGGGCGAACGCGTCGACGCCGCTGCGGGCATCCGCGACACATTCCCCGGCAGCGCGATCGAACTGGCGCGCGGCGAAGGGCCGGGCGGCGGCAAGGCCTTGACCCTGCGCTGGAACAGGATCTGGAAAAGCGGCGTGCGCTTTGCCGGTCCGCCGTTCGACCTGCGGCCCTACCTGGCGGCCGGCACCCTGGCCTTCGACCTCAAGGTCGATGCGCTGGACCAGGGCGGGATCCTGTTCCGGGTCGGTTGCGGCGACGACTGCGAGCGCCACGTGTCCTACGTGTTGCCGGGACGCGCGGCCCAGGGCAAGGGCTGGCAGCGCATCGTGCTGTCGATGTCGTGCTTCGCGCGCGACGGCGACGATTTCCGGTCGGTGACGCGCCCCTTCCTGCTGGAGGGCACCGGCAGCGGCCAGGTCGGCGTCGCCAATGTGGCGTTCTCCCGGGCCGGCACGCCCAATACCCCATGCCCCGACTGGCGCACGGTGGCCGTCACGCCCGACACCCTCAACGAATCGTGGTCGACCGACTGGTGGCTGCCGCGCCACCGCCAGAAGCTGGACGAGGCCAGGCGCATGGTCTTCGAAGGCCGCAGCCCGCAGCTGGTCTTCATCGGCGATTCGATCACCCAGGGCTGGGAAAAAGAGGGCGCGCAGGTGTGGCAGCAGAACTATGCGCGCCACCATGCGCTGGCCCTCGGCTTCGGGGGCGATCGCACCGAGAACGTGTTGTGGCGCCTGCAGCACGGCGAAGTGGATGGCATCGATCCGAAGGTGGCGGTGCTCCTGATCGGCACCAACAACACGGGGCATCGGCGCGACTTCCCCGCCATCACGGCGGCCGGCATCGCGCGCAATCTGGAAGAACTCAAGAAGCGCCTGCCGCGCACCCGCATCCTGCTGCTGGCGATCTTCCCGCGCGATGCAAAGGCGGACGGCCCGCTGCGCCGCCTGAATGAACAGGTCAATGCGCGCCTACCGGCGCTGGCCGACGGACGCCAGGTGTTCTACCTCGACGTGAACAAGGCGTTCCTGGCGCCGGACGGCAGCCTGCCGGCGAACGCGATGCCGGACTGGCTGCACCCGAACGAGGCCGGCTATGCCATCTGGGCCAGGGCTATGCAGCCGGAGCTGGAGCGCCTGCTGGCGTTGCCCCGGCTGTAGGCGCTGCGGACACCGTATCGGCCGCGCGCCGGTTCGCGATCCCGAACGGCACGTGCACCATCGGGATCGTGGCGCCGGGTCCGGAGTCGAGGTGGGCGAGCTGGTCGTCGAAGAAGATATGCGGCTTGAACACCGACAGCACGCGGCTCTTGTCCATCCCACCCAGGAAGAAGGTCTCGTCGGCCGACACGCCCCAGCTGCCCAGGGTGGTGACGACGCGCTCGTGCGCCGGCGCGCTGCGCGCCGTGATGATGGCGATGCGCACGATGCGGCGGTAGTCCGGATCGTCGCGCTCGGCGTCTTTTTCGAGCTGCTGCAGCATGGCCAGCTTGCGGAACATGCCGGCCAGCGGGCCGGGCTGGTGAGGGCGCGCCACGTGCAGCGTTTCGTGGGCGTGGAACTCGCCCAGGCCGTCGCGCTTGTAAACCGTCTCGGATTCGTCGTCGGCCAGCACGCCGTCGAAGTCGAAGGCCACCCGCAGTTCGATGTCGTCTTCCTCGTCGGCGATGCGCGAGGGCAGCACCAGGCCGGCCGGATAGTCGACCTCGATCGCGCTCTTGACGTCTTCCTCGTTCGCGCTCAGGAACAGCGCGGCGTTGAAGGCCGGCAGGTAGGGGTAGGGCGATTTGCCGGTCATGAACACCGCGCGCGAGATATCGAGCCCGTAGTGGGCGATCGAGCGCATCACGCGCAGCCCCGTCTCGGGCGAGTTGCGCGAGAACAGGACGACTTCGACCGGCGCCTGCTGCGGGAAGCACTTGTTGATGCTGAGGAAGCGCCGGATGAAGGGAAAGGCCACGCCGCGCGCCAGCACGACGTCGCGCTGGCGTTCCTGGTAGGCGCGGTACTCGTCGGGCCCGTGTTCGAGATAGACCTGGTGCGATTCGGACAGGTCGAACAGCGCGCTGGAGGCGACGCCGATCACGAGTTTTTCTTCGATGGGAAAGGGCATTCAGGCGTCCTGTCGGTCGGATTGTTCGAGGAGTCGGTCGTAGACGTGGCGCGCCTCGGGCGCCAGCGCGAGCACGGCGCGCACGAACAGGGGCTGGCCGCCCATGGCCAGCATCTGCAGCTTGGCCAGCCGGTCGGCGTCTTGCAGCAGGGTCGGCAGGGCGCCGGCGTCGCCCGGGTGCGCGATCGCGTGGCCGATCGCCGGCGGCAGTTCCCACTCGCCGGCGATACGGGCCGAGATCAGGCGCGCCGCCGCCAGCAGGCGCGCGCCGAAGTCATCGGCGTCGGGCAGGGCGCCCGGCGGCACCAGCTGCTCGACCACGCGAAAGGCCACCATCAGCCCGACGTTGTGCATCAGGCCCGCCAGATAGGCCTCGAAGGGATCGGCCCCGTGACGCGGCGCCAGCAGGCCGGCCGCCTGCGCGCACAGTTCGGACTGGCGCCACAGTGGCGGCGCCAGCAGCCGCAGCAGCGGTCCGGCCTGCTGGCTGATGATCGGTCGAAAGGCGACCCGCGCCAGCAGCATGCGCAAGCCGTTCTGCCCCAGCAGCAGCACCGCGCCTTCGAGGCTGCGGATGGGGGACGCGGGCTGGTAATAAGGGCTGTTCACCTCGCGGATCACCTCGGCGACCAGCACCGGGTCCTGGGCCACCTGGCGCGCCAGCGCGCCGGCGCCCGTCGCGCCCTCGCGCAGGCTGCGCAGCAGTTGCGGAATCACGGCGGGCACCCGCGGCACCAGCGCCGCCGCGCCGTGCGGATCGCGCGCCAGGCGCGCCAGCTCGTCGAGCACCGGGCCGTCGGGGGCGGGACGCCCTGTCACGTGCGGGCCGGCGAGCCAGTGGAAGAAAGCGAGATCGAGGTCGAATTGCGCCAGTGTCGGATCGTCGGCGGCGGCGCCGGGACGATTTCCTGCGATGTCGGCAGGAACGGCGATCGGTACGCCCGCTTCGCGCGTGCCGAACAGGCGGGCGAGCCAGCGTTTCATGGGCGTGCGAAGTTCAGCGAAGAGGGCATGGTTCCATTCTACAGCGAACAGCAAACGGCCCGGCCGCCGCTTGCGCGGCGCCGGGCCGTTTGCCGTGACAGCGCTTACTGGCCGTTGTTCGAGCCGGTGGTCGTGTGACCGGTATTGGTCGGGGTCGAGGCACTGCCGGTGGCGTTGGCCGGACCGGTATTCTGCACGTCGTTCGGGCTGATGCCCATCTGTGCATCGACGGTCGGGTTGCCGGTCGAACCAGCCTGGGTCGTGCCCATGGACGAGGAACCGCTGGTGGTGCCGGTCGAGTCGGTGGTGTTGCAGGCGGCCAGGGCAAAGGCCATCACGCCGCCCAGCAGTACGGTCTGGATCGTCTTCATCGTGCTTCTCCTTGATTGGTGAGGTTGCTCATCATGCGAGGTCAGCCGTACACATGAAATAGGAAGACAACGTCAATACCTGTAGGATCAGGCTCACGCATAGTAAGCCGATTCAGGCGCCGCGACTCAGCGGCTGACGGGCATATCCGTGGTTTGCTGGTTGTTGCTGGTGGTGCCCGCGGCGGCATTGACGCCGCTGGCGCCGTTCGCGCCCGTATTCCAGCTGTTTGCGCCGCCGTTGGTGCTCGGGGTTTGCACCCCGCTGCCGGTGGTCGCGCCGGTGCCGGTGCTGCCGCGCATCGAATCGGTCGTGGTGTCGGTCGTGTTGCAGGCGGCCAGGCCAAATGCCATCATGCCGGCGAGAACTGCGCTTTGAACGGTGCGTTTCATGGTGTTCTCCTTGGGTACTTGAATGTTTGTATTCTCGCGACGACGCCGCTACGCGAGAATAGGAACACATCGGATACCCCTGTAGGAATCCACCCTATCAGGCCGTGGCTGTTTCCATGGCGAGCCAGTCGAGCAGTTCCGCCGCCGGCAATGGCCGGCTGAAATAATATCCCTGCACCTTGTCGCAGCGCTGTTCGCGCACCACGTCGAGCTGCGAGCGGGTTTCGATGCCTTCGGCCACAGTCTTCATGCCCAGGCTCTGGGCGACCTTCACGGTGGCCTCGATCAGCACCCGGTGGTGCGAGCTGGTGTCGGCCTGGCACACGAAGGAGCGGTCGATCTTGACCGTGTCCACCGGCAGCAGGTGCAGGCTCGACAGCGACGAGTAGCCGGTGCCGAAGTCGTCCAGCGCGAGCTTGACGCCGAGCGCCTTGAGCTCGTGCAGGCGCAGTTGCGTGTCCTGGTCCTGGGCCGCGAGGCTTTCGGTGACTTCGAGCTGCAGGCTGGCGGCCGGCATGCCGGTCGCGGCCAGCACGGCGGCGACGCTGTCGACCCAGCCGGCCTGGCCGAGCTGGGCGCGTGACAGGTTGACCGCCATCAGGCCCGGCGCCGCGGCGCCAAGGCGGGCCTGCCAGTCCATGAAGTCGCGGCAGGCGCGCGCCAGCACGAAGTCGCCCAGCGCGCCGATCAAGCCGCACTCTTCCGCCACCTGGATGAATTCGATCGGCGGCACGATGCCGCGCTGCGGATGGCGCCAGCGCACCAGCGCCTCGACGCCGGCGGCGCGATCGACGCCGCCGTCCGGCAGCAGGCGCACCACCGGCTGGTAGACCACGAACAGCTGTTCCTCGGCCAGGGCCTGGCGCAGGTCGGCCTCGATGTCGGCGCGCCGCGCCGCGCGCTCGCGCATGCAGGCTTCGAACACGGCATGGCGGTTGCCGCCGGCGCGCTTGGCCTCGACCATCGCGATGCCGGCGTCGCGCAGCAGGCTGTCGGGATCATGCTCATCGCGCATATCGAGCGCCGCCGCATCCGGCCCCCAGGCCAGCCCCAGGCTGGCGCTGCACACGATCTCGTGGCCGCCGATCACATAGGGATGGGCGAGTGCTTCCAGCAGGCGCAGCGCGACCCGCTCGGCGTCGTGCCGCGCGCGCAGGCCGTCCAGCACCACGACGAATTCGTCGCCGCCGATGCGCGCCGCGAGCTGGCCGCTGCGGGCGGCAGGCTCGATCATCGTGGTGGGCGGGCGCAGGGCGCCGCGCAGGCGGTCGGCGATGTGCATCAACAGCTGGTCGCCGCCGGCCTGGCCCAGGCTGTCGTTGAGCTGGCGGAAGCGATCGCAGTTCAGGGTGAGCACCGCGAAGCCGAGTCCGTCCTGCGGCCGTGCCAGCAGGCGTTGCAGCTCGTCGCGCACCGCCGCGCGGTTGGGCATGCGGGTCAGGCTGTCGGTGCGGGCGGCGCTGCGCAGGCGGCGCGACAGCATCTCTTGCTCGCGCTGGACTTCGAAGGTGGCGTCGGCCACGGTGGCCATCAGGCGCTCGGGGTCGAGCTTCGTCAGGTTCAGCGATAGCACCTGCAGCGAGCCGCTGGCGGCGTGGTGCACGCCGACCGGCAGGCGCAGGCCTTCGCAGATCATGCCGGAAGGTTCGATGAAGGCCTCGACCATCGCCGGCAGCTGCGGCGCGACCGGCGCCAGCAGGTCGAACAAGTTGTCCAGGCCGGCGTCGGTGGCGAGCGGCATCAGGAGGTTCGAGGCCATCGGATTGAGCATCTCGACCGTGCCGTCGAGCGTGGTCTGCGCCAGGCCGATCGGGGCCCGGTACAGGAACTGCACCAGCGTTTCATACGCGTCGCCTGGCTCATGCTGCATGGGCGTTCTCCTGGCGGCGTGCAGCCGTGTCTTGTGGTTTGCCGAGATCGCGCAGAATCAGGCAATAGGCGGGGCAGCAGGCGGCGCCATCGAGCTCGCCGGGCAGCGGCTCGCGCTCGGGCAGCGGCGCCACCAGCGTGCTGCCCCAGAACACGGCGCCGTCGGCGCGCAGGCGGCGGCCCTCGTCGAACGACCAGCCGCTGGCGTCGGCTTCGCGCAGGCGGTCCTGGCGGTATTCGAGCGCGATCGTGTCAGGCGGGTAGAAGATCGTGAACGGCCGGCCGACGGCCTCGGGGCCGAAACCGGTGACGCGTCCGACACTCGCGTTCCAGTCGCACAGCCGGCCCTGCAGGTCCAGACTCGCCAGAGCGTAATCCTGGACCCCGGCCAGGATGGCGCTCAGCCAGGCGTCGTTCTGGCGCAGCCGGCGCTCGCGCCGCACCTGTTCGGTGATGTCGTTGATCACCGCCATCACGCGTTCGGGATCGAGCTTGAGCAGGGTGAGCGCCAGGATCTGCGGCGCGCGCCTGGCGCCGGCGCCGGCTTCCAGGTAGACGTGCAGGCCGTCGCAAATCTTGCCGTAGGGTTCGCCATGCTGGGCAGTGCGCTCGCGCAGCTCGGGCGCCACCCGGGCCAGTGCCGTGAACAGGTTGTCCAGGCCGCCGTCGTGCGACAGCGGCATCAGGAGCTGGGCCGCGACCGGGTTCATCATGGTGACGTCGCCCTGGACGTTCGTCTGCACCAGGCCCACCGGCGCCAGGTACAGGAACTGGATCAGCGCCTCGTGCTCGGCGCCGAAATCGGGTGCATCGCGGCTCATCCAGGCTTACCGTGGCTGGCGCTGGACCAGCACGTAGCGCCGGCTCCCGCCCGGGTTCGACAGCAGGCGCAGCGCGACCTTGACCGGACGCATGCGCAGGGTCAGGACGTAGTCGATCGTGGCGTCCAGCACGCTGTTGTCTTCCTGGGCGTCTTCGAAACGCTGCGCCACCATGAAATTGTTCATGCAGGGCGCGACGTTCGTGAACAGGGGCTGGCCCAGCACCCGCTGGGGCGACAGGCCGGCCGCCTGGGATTCGAAGGCGTTGTACAGCGTGACGTTGGTGTCGGCGCCGAAGCCGATGACGCCGAAGTCGAGCGCGTCGAGTTGTTCCGGCGTGCATTGGTCGAGGCGCGCAGCCAGGTCGGGCGCGTCGAACGCGAGGGGCGTAACGGTCATGGTGTCGGAAGCCGCGACGCGGCTATTGAATATGAGAAACAGATGTTGGCATGTGAAAAGGCGCGGTGTCAATCGTGCGCGCCTTCGTCGCGTCACATTTTCGGTTGGTGTGCCGTTCCGACACACCCGGTACTTACAGATCGACCAGGTTGTCGAATCCGCCGAAGAACATGCGCTTGCCGTCGAAGGGCACGCCGCCCGGCTTCATCATGTCGGCCATGCGCGGGTCTTGCATCACTTTTTCCAGCACGGCGTCGCGGTGGCTGCGCGATTCATACACCGCCCAGGCCAGGATGACGGTCTCGCCGTCCTCCAGCTTGACGCTCTGCGGGAACGAGGTGTGTTCGCCCGGCATGACGTCGTCCGCGATCCATTCGCGGTATTCGAGCGCGCCGTGGTCGCGCCATACGCTGCCCGACAGCTCGGCCTGGGCCCGGTACTGGTCGAGTTTCGATTTGGGAAGGGGAAGAACAAAACCGTCGACATACGCCATGATGATCTGCTATCGAAAAGGTGCCTAAACGTGCGCACCGTTCTCTTCCTGCCCCGAGCCGTCCTGTTGACCGTGCTCGTACCTGACAGGCGTGACTTTCCCGCCTGCCGCTGGAACCGCTCCAGCGGCAGTGCCATGCGTTGCCGCATGACTCGCCTCGGGTAGCGCCGTTCTCACCACGAGGGCGTCGGTGGCGAGCCGTTGCAGATTGATCGCGGCGTTCACATCACGGTCGTGACGGACACCGCAGGCGCAAATCCAATTGCGCTCACCGAGTTTCAACCCGGTGTAATGCGCGCCGCATGTCGAACACAGTTTGCTGGATGGATACCAGCGATCCGCCAGCACCAATAACGTGTCGTAACGTTGCGCCTTGTACTGGAGCTGACGCCGGATCTCGTAAAATCCAACGTCGGCGATCGCACGCGCCAGCCGATGGTTGGCCAGCATGCCGCTCACGTTCAGGTCCTCGATCGCTATCGCTTGGTTTTCGCGGCACAGTCGAGTAGTGAGCTTATGGATGAAATCGGTGCGTACGTGCGTGATGTGCGCATTTAGGCGCGCCAGCGCATGCGCATCCTTTTGTCGGTTGCGCGACACCGGCAAACGTACCCCTTTCGGGATCGCGCCCGTGATCCCGGCACCGGCCTTCGCTGCTTTCAGCTTGCGTGCATGGCGCCGCGAGCGGATGCGCAGGCGCCGCTGGCTTGCACGTAGCGGCCGTGGGGCCGCGATCTTCTCGCCGCTGGACAGAACGGCCGCGGCGCTCACGCCAAGATCGACCCCAACCACGCCATCGCCCTGACGCTGCAGACGGGCCAGTTGCTCCGGTAGCTTGACCTGCACGGCCAGATACCAATGGTCGGCTTCGCGCGACACGCAGGCGCCCATGATCTTGCCGGGGAGCCGTAGAACCTCGGTCAGCAAAACCTCGCCGATCTTTGGCAGCACGGCGCACTTGCCCTCAAAACGAATCTTGTCGTTGGCAATATAAAACGCGTCCCGGCAGCGACCTTTCCGTTTAAACGTCGGTGGATAGGCTTTCTTGCCGGCTTGCCGTTGCTCGACGTAGCGACGCCAAGCTCGCTGAAGATGCGCGAAAGGCTGTGCATGCGCATCGCGGTGGATTGTTCGCAACCACGGTTTGCCTTCGGCGTCGAGCCAGTCCGGGTGGGCATACTTGATCCCATTGAATTGCTTCTTGAGTTTCATGGCATCCGGCCGCTGGCCCAGCGCGGTTTGCCGCTGCCACTCTGCCAGCGCCCAGTTCCAGACCTTGCGCGCCGTCCCTGCCGCACGTGCGAAATAGTCGCGCTGCTCGGATGTAGCTTCAAGCCGGATGCGATGTGACAGCAACATTGCGCACATCCTTGTTCAATGCAACATCCAACTGGCGGCGATAGTTGCGCAGCCCATCTAAACGACTTGAAAAGCAATGCACGATGGTCATCATGTCTTGCACCATTTCCTGCTCGGGGGACAGGCGCTCCTGATTCAGTACGAGAAGCTCGCAGCCATGCACGTGCGCTATGTGTTCGAACCATTCGTACCCGAAGCGCGTCAGGCGATCCCGATGCGCCAGCACCAGGGTGCGGACCTCGCCTCGCCCGATCGCGTCGGTCAGCTCCAGCAAGCGCGGGCGCTTGAAATTGAGCCCGCCGCCGATCTCTTTGATGAACTCGACATTTGCCAGTCCACGGGCTGTGCAAAATTCTTCCAGAACCCGGCGCTGATTGCGTAAATCAGGCTTTTGCGCAGCGCTAGACACCCTACAGTAAGCGATGATCCGGTATGGCACCGGGCGTGACTGCAAGCCGATCCGCTCAGCAATCTGCGTTTCGCTATAGAGGCGCAGGCCGGTTGGGCTGCGCGCTAATGGAGAGAACGTGCCACAGCGATCCCAGCGTTGCAACGTCTTGGGTGTCACGCCAAGCCGGCGCGCTGCCGCGCCGGTCTTCAGCATCATTTCCATGGTGTTCTCGCATGTACGCTTACGTAGATTCAGACACCATCATTGTGACTAGAGTTCCGCTCCTGTGAGGTGATGCATGAAGTGATGCGTGAGGTGTTGCTGAGAGAGTGTTGCTGAGAAGGTGTTGCTGAGAAATTGTGCGAACCGCACCCGTGCCGGCCGTCGGACTGCTGGCCGGGAACTGGTGAGATTACCACATGGATTACCACATGGATTACCACATGGATTACCACATGGGGTTTTGCGCGGGTGGTGGATTTGACGGCGCTGGCCCGGCCGCTGGCGCAGGGGCCGGCGCCAGCGGCGGACCTACCTGCGGCGCCACCTGCGGCAGAGCCTCGATGGCCGGCCGTTCGTCGAACGGCGAGGCGTCGGGCGGCACTTCCTGGCTGCCGGGCGGGATGTCCAGCGGCTGCTCGACGGGCGCCTGCTCGATGTCGATCGTGCGCGTCTCGCCGGCGTCGATGAATTCCGGGTAGATCCAGTCCTCGCCGTCGTGCACCACGTCCTCGGGCGGGGTGCGTTCCACGGGCGGCGCCTTGGCCAGCGCCGCCCGCATGTAGTCGATCCAGATCGGCATGGCGAGCGTCGAGCCGAACTCGCGCCCGCCCAGCGAACGCGGTTCGTCATAGCCCATCCACGACACCGCCACCACATTGCCCGCATAGCCGGCGAACCAGCCGTCGACGGCGTCGTTGGTGGTGCCGGTCTTGCCGGCCAGG
Source organism: Massilia timonae CCUG 45783 (assembly GCF_000315425.1). Lineage (GTDB taxonomy): Bacteria > Pseudomonadota > Gammaproteobacteria > Burkholderiales > Burkholderiaceae_D > Telluria > Telluria timonae. The sequence goes on from NZ_JH992925.1 coordinate 494,398, forward strand.
TCTTGCCGGCCCAGCTGTCTGGTGGCGCCGGCGGCGGTGCCGAAGCGGGCCACGTCGCGCAGCATGCTGTCGACCACGAAGGCGTTGCGCGCGGTGATTGCGCGGTTGGCTTCGTTCTTCGCTTGCGGCGGCGCGGTCGCGAGGATGACGGCGCCATTGCCATCCTGGATGCGCGAGATCAGGTAGGGCTTGACCCGGTAGCCGCCGTTGGCGAACACCGCATAGCCGCCAGCCAGCTGCAGCGGCGTGACGGCGCCGGTGCCGAGCGCCATCGTGTAGTTCTTTGGGTGGCGCGCCAGGTCGAAGCCGAAGTGCTCCAGGTACTGATGGGCGAAGTCGACCGACACGGCGCGCAGCACGCGCACCGTCGGCACGTTCTTCGATTTCACCAGCGCCTGGCGCAGCGTGACCTCGCCGTCGAACACGCCGTCGTCGTTCTGCGGCGTCCAGGGCGTGTCGAGCGTGGCGCCGGGCAGCTCGATCGGCTCGTCCAGGATGCGGGTGGTCGGCGAATAGCCTTTTTCCAGCGCCGCCGAATACACGAAGGGCTTGATGCTCGATCCCGGCTGGCGCCACGCCTGGGTCACGTGGTTGAACTTCTGCAGGTTGTAGTCGAAGCCGCCCACCAGCGCATGGTAGGCCCCGGTGTCGGCGTCGATCGCGACGAAGGCCGCGGCCACCTGCGGCACCTGGGTGATGGCCCAGTCGCCATCCTTGCCTTTGCTGATGCGGACGATGGCGCCCGGGGTGATCCTGACGTTCTCGCGCGCCTTGGCGGACAAGGCATTGGCCGCGAATCTGAGCCCGGCGCCGCGGATGGCGACTTCTTCGCCCTCCAGCGTATCGACCAGCACTTCCTGCGCGCTCGCCTCGAGCACGACGGCCGGCAGCAGGCCGTCGCTGCCGGGGCGCTTCTGCAGCGCGTCGACGATCGCTTCCTCGCGTTCCTCGGCTTCGAGCGGCAACACGATGCGCGCTTCCGGGCCGCGGTAGCCATGGCGCTGGTCGTAGGCCAGCACGTTGCGCCGCACCGAGTCGTAGGCGGCGTTCTGCTCGGCCGCCAGGATGGTGGTGGTGACGGTGATGCCGCGCGTGTACGACTCTTCGCCGAACTGCTGGTAGACCGCCTGGCGCGCCAGTTCGGCCACGTATTCGGCGCGGGTGTCGAAGGATTGGCCGGCGTCGTGCTTGACGCGCAGCGGTTCGGCCAGGGCCTGGCGGTACCGGGCTTCATCGATCTCGCCCAGTTCCAGCAGGCGCTTGAGGATGGCGTGCTGGCGCGCCTGCGCGCGCTTGGGATTGGACACCGGATTGGTGCGCGCCGGGTTCTGGGGCAGGCCGGCCAGCATCGCGGTCTCGGCCAGCGTGAGCTGGTCGAGCGTCTTGCCGAAATAGCTGCGCGCCGCGCTCGAGAAGCCGTAGGAGCGCTGGCCCAGGTAGATCTGGTTCATGTACAGCTCGAGGATCTGGTCCTTGGTGAGCGAGTCCTCGATCTTGTAGGCCAGCGCGATCTCGGTGAGCTTGCGTGCGATGGTCTTCTCGTTGGTGAGGAAGAAGTTGCGCGCCACCTGCATCGTGATGGTCGACGCGCCTTGCCGGAAGCCGCCGCGCAGGTTGGCGCGCGCCGCGCCCAGCGCGCGGATGAAGTCGATGCCGCCGTGTTCATAGAAACGCGTGTCCTCGATCGCCAGCACGGCGGACTTCATCATGGGAGGGATCTTCGCGATCGGCACGAAGTCGCGGTGCTCGACGCCGAACTGGCCGATCAGCACATTGTCGGCCGTGTAGATGCGCAGCGGGATCTTGGGACGGTAGTCGGTCACGGCGTCGATCGGCGGCACCTTGGGCAGGATCGCCGTCATCACGTAGACCGCGGCGCCGGCGCCGGCCAGCAGCACGGTTGCCAGCACGATCAGGATGAACGCACGAAGGTGTTTCATGCGGATTGGGTGTCCGGACTTCTTGTTGGTGTCGCTCACTGCCTTACTCTCGCTATTGCGCCATATTTACGGCCATGAGCGGGCGATTATAATCGCTTTCAATCGGCGCTTTCTTTCCGTTCGTGCATGTGCGATATTCTCGCTTTGGTCCGCCGCCGGCACGGCGGGCCGCATCCGTAACGAAGGAATTCCATGCCATTCGACTCGAAACCGGTGGGCTTCAAGCCCTACATCCCCGCCACCGCCCAGCTGCCCGAAATGACGCCGCGCGCCCTGATCATGGGCGTCATCCTGGGCATGATCTTCGGCGCGTCCTCGCTCTACCTGGTGCTGAAGGTGGGCCTGACGGTCAGCGCCTCGATCCCGGTGGCGGTGATCGCGATCACCCTGTTCGGCATGGCGAAGAAGCTTGGCGCGCGCGAATCGACGATCCTCGAGAACAGCGTGGCCCAGACCGCCGGTTCGGCCGGCGAATCGCTGGCCTTCGGCCTGGGCGTGACCATGCCGGCCATCATGATCCTCGGTTTCGACCTCGAGATCTCGCGCGTGATGCTGGTCGGCGTGCTGGGCGGCCTGCTCGGCATCCTGATGATGATCCCGCTGCGCCGCACGCTGATCGTCGACCAGCACCGCGAACTGAAATACCCGGAAGGCACGGCCTGCGCCGAGGTGCTCAAGGCCGCCGCCACCGACGTCTCGCGCGAGGCTGCCGGCGAAGTGCGCGATTCGGCGAGCGCGGAAGGCAGCGAGGCCATGAAGACGGCGAAACGGCGCGCGATGCTGATCTTCGGCGGCTTCGGCATCGGCATCCTGTACAAGACCCTGAGCGTGTCGTTCAAGGGCTGGCGCGACACCATCAACTTCGAGTTCGGCGCGCCGCTCAAGACCGGCAGCATCGGCGCCGAAGTCTCGCCCGAACTGGTGGGCGTCGGCTACATCATCGGCCCGCGCATCGCCTACACGATGGCGGCCGGCGGCGTGCTGGCCTCGCTCCTGCTGGTCCCGATGATCAAGTTCTTCGGCGAGCTGGCGACCGTGCCGCTGTCGCCGGCCACGATCCCGATCCGCGACATGACGGGCGACGACATCCGCGCCTCGTACATCCTGTATATCGGCGCCGGCGCGGTGGCGGCCGGCGGCCTGATCTCGCTGGCGCGCTCGCTGCCGACGATCTGGAACGGCCTGCGCGGCGGCCTGGCGGGCGTGAGGCAGGGTTCGAAAGGCGACGAGTCGCTGCGCACCGACCGCGACATTCCGATGAAGTGGGTGATGATCGGCTGCCTGGCCATCATCGCCATCATCTCGCTGGCCGCGCCGCTGCACATGAACGTGCTGGGCGCGGTGCTGATCCTGGTGTTCGGCTTCCTGTTTGCCACCGTCTCGTCGCGCCTGACCGGCGAGATCGGCTCGTCGTCGAACCCGATCTCGGGCATGGCCGTGGCGACCCTGCTGTTCACCTGCCTGATCTTCCTGGTGATGGGCTGGACCGGCGGCCAGTACTACGTGACCGCGCTGTCGGTCGGCGCCATCGTCTGCATCGCCGCCAGCAATGCCGGCACCACCTCGCAAGACCTCAAGACCGGCTACCTGGTCGGCTCCACGCCGCGCATGCAGCAATATGCGATCCTGTGCGGCGCCTTCGCCTCGGCCCTGATCCTGGGACCGATCCTGCTCAAGCTGAACGAAGCCGGCACCGTCTACGTGCCGGCGGCGCAGGTGGCGCCCGGCCTCACGGTCGACGCCTCCAAACTGACCGACACCGCGCAACTGCAGGGCCCGCAGGCCAAGGACGACCCTAACACCTATAAGGTCTGGCACAAGACGGACACCGTGGGCGGCCCGGCCGGCAAGTACTTCGTCGACGCGGCGGGCAAGGTGGTGTACCTGGTCGACCCGGGCATCAACGGCCACCACAGCACGCGTCCGGACGGCACCGAGGTGAAGAAATACGATGCGCCGAAGGCGGTCTTGATGTCCTACATCATCAAGGGCATCCTGGACCAGGAACTGCCGTGGACGCTGGTGCTGTTCGGCGTGATGATCGCGATCGTGCTGGAGATGGCGGGCATCGCCTCGCTGGCGTTCTCGGTCGGCGTCTACCTGCCGCTGGTGGCGACCCTGCCGATCGCGATCGGCGGCACCGTGCGCTGGCTGGCCGATCGCCGCAACAACAAGCTGCCGCAGAATGCGCACCTGAACGAAGAAGAGCGCCAGGAGGCGGGCGACCGCAGCGCGGGCGTGCTGCTGGCCTCGGGCTATATCGCCGGCGGCGCGCTGGCGGGCATCATCATCGCCATCACGGCCGGCGTGTTCACCGACTTCGACGCCGCGATCGGCGCCTGGGCCCAGGCCTCGAACCCGTTCTTCGCCGGAGAGAGCGCGAACTGGCTCAGCATGATTCCGTATGGCGCCATCGTGCTGCTGCTGTGGTGGGTGGCGCGCGAGAAGGTGAAGAAAGCCTGAACCCGAAACGACAACGCCGGCTTCGCGCCGGCGTTGTTTTTGGAGGTCAGTCGATCAGACGTAGGCCAGGTCGTGTTGGCGGATCGCGCTGTCGATCCAGTCGTCGGCATGGCTGAAGCGGTAGCCGAGTTCTGTTGCGCGGCCGGTGTCGAGCGTCAGCGGCGTGAGCAGGTCGAACGGCGACGGACTGCCCGCGGCGACCTTGCGTGTGCGCGCCGCGACGCCCAGCGCCGCCGCCACGCGGCCATGCAGCTCGTAGGCCGAGAATGCGCCGTCGGACGCCGCGTTTACCGGCCCCGTGAAGTCCTGGGCGCCGGCCCAGACCAGGAAGTCGGCCGCCTCGCGCGCCTCCAGGAAGGAGGTGCGCGCCCTGGCGCTGGTGTACTGCAGCACGGCGCCCTGGCGCACCAGGTCGACATAATGGGCCAGGCGGCCGGTGAAATCGTCCGGCCCCCCCAGCACGTGACCGAGGCGCGCGCTCACCACCGGCATGCTGCCGGCGCGGTACAGATAGGCCTCGGCCTGCACCTTGCCGGCGACATAGCTGCCCGTCGCGTGCGCCGGATCGTGCCATGGATAGGCGGTATCGATCGGCTGGGCGTCGACGTGCAGCGATTCCTCGTCGAAGGCCTGCGACTGCGGTTCCAGCGCGCGGTAGACGTCGATGGTCGAGGTCATGACGTAGCGCCCGACGTTGCCGCCGAAGACGCGGCTCGAGATCGCCGCGTCGAGCGGCGAATAGCACATCTGGTCATAGACGATGTCGAACTTCACGCCGCCAAAGGCGGCGCGCATGGCGTGTTCGTTGCGGCGGTCGACCCGGACGCGCGTGATGCGCGCGCCAAAGGGATCCGGCGCGTAGCCGCGGGTGGCGATGGTGACGTGGTGGCCGGCCCGGACCAGGCGCTGCACCAGCAGCTTGCCGAAAAACCGGGTTCCACCGATCACGAGAATATTCTTGGGCATGGCGCTTCCTTGTGTGATCACCACTATTTTCCTAGCGGCAGTACAATTCATCAAACGAGAAAAAGACAGGTCAATGAATAAGAAAAACTTAGTCATGGAAGCCAAATGAAGGCCTTACGCAGTCTTTCCGGCCTGATCGACTTCGAATGCGCCGCGCGCTGGGGCAGTTTCAAGCTGGCCGCGCACGAGTTGCACAAGACCCCGGCCGCGGTCAGCCTCCAGGTCAAGCAGCTGGAAGAAACCATTGGGTTTGCTCTGTTCGTGCGGCATCCACGCCACATCGCGCTGACCGAAAAGGGGCAGGAACTGGCGATCGCCACCGCCCGCATGCTGGGCGAGCTGCGCGCCAAGGTCACCGCCTTGCAGAGCGGCGACGAGGAGGCGGTGCTGCGCATCGCCACCACCCACTCGTTCGCGATCAAGTGGCTGGTGCCGCGCATGCACCGTTTCACCAAGCTGTATCCGGAACTCGACATCCGGCTCGATTCGAACGACGCCCCGGTCGACCTGCAGGCCGACAGCACCGACGTCGCGATCCGTTATGGACCCGTGACCGACGGCGATCCGACGGTGCTGTTCCGCGAGCGGCTGGTGCCGGCCTACAGCCCGGAGCTGCTGGCGCCCGGCCAGGCGGCGCTGACCTTGGCCGACCTCACCGAGCATCGCCTGTTGATCGTGCACTCGCCCGAAGCCTGGCTGCAGCTGCTCAACGAGAACCGCGCGCTCAAGGGAGAGTATGATTTCTCGCGCGCCTACAGCCACTGGGGCGTGCTGGTGCAGGCCGCGGTGGCCGGGCAGGGCGTGGCCCTGGTGCCGTACGGGATCGCGTTCCAGGACATCGCTTCCGGCGCGCTGCGCCTGATCCCCTGCCGCAGCGTGCCGTTCGCGAACGGCTACCGCTTTCTCGCCAATCCGCACAAGGAACACATGCTCAAGGTGCGGCGTTTCCGCGAGTGGATGGTGGCCGAGATGGCGGCCATGAGCGCGCATCTCGATTACCGATAAGCGGCTTGGAATGCAAAACGGCGGCCCGCGGGCCGCCGTTTTCAATGAAGCATGACGCGCTTACTTCACGCCGTGCATCAGTTTCTGGATCACCGGCGCCAGCAGCAGCAGCAGCACGCCGCCGCCCAGCAGCGACCAGAAGCCGAAGCTGTAGCCGCCCAGTGCCGACGCGACCGACATGCCGGATTCGCCCGAGACGTGCGAGGCGAAGATGCCCGACAGGTTGTTGCCGATGCCGGTCGACAGGAACCAGCCGCCCATGCCGAGGCCCACCAGGCGGGTCGGGGCCAGCTTGGTCACCATCGACAGGCCGATCGGCGACAGGCACAGCTCACCGATCGACTGGATCACGTAGACCGCGAACAGGGTCCAGAACGGGATCTTGCCGTTGTCGTTGATCAGCTGCGACAGCGCGTACATCAGGAGGCCGAAGGCCAGCGCGTTGAACACCAGGCCGAGACCGAACTTGCGCGGAATCGACGGGTTCGCGTTGCGCTTGCCCAGCATCACCCAGATCGCGGCGATGATCGGCGCGAACACGATGATGGCGACCGAGTTCACTGACTGGAACCAGGCGACCGGGAAGATCCAGCCACCGAAGTCGCGGTCGACGATATTATCGGCCAGGAAGGTGAACGAGCTGCCGGCCTGCTCGAAGAAGCACCAGAACAGGATGTTGAAGAAGAAGATGATCATCATGGCCCAGGTCTTGTCGCGCGCGACCTTGCCTTCGCGGATGCCTTCCATGACCAGCATCGCGGCCAGGCCGACGAACAGGACGGTCAGGAGGATCTGCAGGTTGTTGGCGCCGGCCTGCAGCAGCAGGTACATGACCGGGATGACGACCAGCGCGCCGACGACCGTGAAGATCAGGCGCTTCGGATTGGCCAGGTCGCCGATCGGCGCGCCGATGCCCTTCAGGGACTTGCGGCCGATGTAGAACCAGACCAGCGAGATCAGCATGCCGATGCCCGAGGCCAGGAACACGATCTTGTACGACGGCATGGCCTGGGTGCCGAACACCTTCTCGGCCAGGATCTGGGTCAGGATCGGCGCGAAGAAGGCGCCGACGTTGATGCCCATGTAGAAGATGGTGAAGCCCGAATCGCGGCGGGTGTCGTTCAGCGCATACAGCTGGCCGACCATGGTCGAGATGTTCGGTTTGAACAGGCCGTTGCCGACGATGATGGTCGCCAGGCCCAGCTTGAAGACGTCATGGTTCGGGATCGAAATCATGAACAGGCCGGCCGCCATGAAGATGGCGCCGACCAGGATCGAACGCTGGTAGCCGATGATGCGGTCGGCGACATAGCCGCCGAAGACGGCGCCGGCATACACCAGCGCGAGGTAGGAACCGTAGGTCAGGTTGGCGTCGGCCTGGCCGGCCGCGTCGCCGCCGTAGAACTGGGCGACGATGTAAAGGACGAGTGCCCAACGAATGCCGTAGAAAGCGAAGCGCTCCCAGAATTCGGTCATGAACAGCATCCACAGCGGTGCTGGGTGGCCCATGATCTGCTTGAATTCTGGAAGAGGTCGGCTGGCGGGTGTAGTAGCTGCACCGCTCATGCGGTTCCTCCCGAAAATGTAATGACTGAGTAATAGTTATATGGAGCGATTCGAAGGTCGAACATTCCAATAGGCACGCATTCTAGTGCATATTCTTCATCACAAGAAAACTTTTTCCGGATGTGTTAATACGGTTCGAAGATGGTGCGCCGCACTGTGCACGCCTCACGATTTTGGGGCGTGCAGCGAGCACGAACCGCGGCGGTTTGGCGTATATTGCTGTAAAGGCCGTAACGTTTCTAAGAAGAGAAGAGGAAAACCCGACCATGACCCACGACGTAGTCGATACACTCGTTTCACCCGAAAGCCTGCAACTGGTCGATACCCTGATTTCGCCCCAGGGACGGCTGGAAGTCCTGTCGAAGGCCGAGGTGGCCAAGTTGCTCGAGACCGGCAAGGCCGGCCTGTACGATGTCTTCCGCAAATGCGCGCTGGCGGTGCTCAATACCGGCAGCGACATCGACGACGGCAAGGAGCTGCTGGAGCGCTACGCCTCCTTCGACATCAGCATCCTGCAGCGCGAGCGCGGCATCAAGCTCGACATCCGCAACGCGCCGGGCAATGCCTTCGTCGACGGCAAGATGATCCGCGGCATCCACGAGCACCTGTTCTCGGTGCTGCGCGACATCGTGTTCGTCAATTTCGACGTCACCGACAATCCCAAATTCGACCTGACCCGCAGCGAGGGCATCACCGACGCCGTCTTCCACATCCTGCGCAACGCCAACGTGCTGCAGCCGCAGCGCAATCCCAACCTGGTGGTGTGCTGGGGCGGCCACTCGATCAGCCGCATCGAGTACAACTACACCAAGAAGGTCGGCTATGCGCTCGGCCTGCGCGAGATGGACATCTGCACCGGTTGCGGTCCGGGCGCCATGAAAGGCCCGATGAAGGGCGCCACCATCGGCCACTCCAAGCAGCGCCTTGGCAGTGGGCGTTACCTGGGCATCTCGGAGCCGGGCATCATCGCGGCCGAGTCGCCGAACCCGATCGTCAACGACCTGGTGATCATGCCGGACATCGAGAAGCGCCTCGAGGCCTTCGTGCGCACCGGCCACGGCATCGTCGTGTTCCCGGGCGGGGCCGGCACCGCCGAAGAGATCCTGTACATCCTGGGCATCCTGCTCCATCCGGACAATGCCGAGATCCCATTCCCGCTGGTGTTCACGGGGCCGGCGTCCGCGCGCGATTACTTCACCCAGATCGATCAATTCATCGGCGTGACCCTGGGCGAACAGGCGCAGCGGCGCTACCAGATCATCATCGACGACCCGGATGCGGTGGCGCGCGCGATGCAGGCCGGCGTGCAAGAGGTGCGCGCCTTCCGCAAGGCGCATAGCGACGCCTATTACTACAATTGGCGGCTCAAGATCGACCACGAGTTCCAGAAACCGTTCAAGCCGACGCACGAGAACATGCGCAACCTCGACCTGCACCGCGGCATCCCGACGCACCTGCTGGCGGCCAATCTGCGCCGCGCCTTCTCGGGCGTGGTGGCGGGGAACGTGAAGGAAGAGGGGATTCGCGCGATCGAGCAGTACGGCAAGTACGAGATTCAAGGAGAGGCCGAGATCATGGGGCCGATGGATGCGCTGCTTGCGTCATTCGTCGAGCAGAGCCGCATGAAATTGCCGGGCAAGGCGTATACGCCTTGCTATACGATCGTGCAGTAACGGTGGCATATCCGTGGGGTGGATGGCTTGCCGTCCACGCGTTCAACCGGCGTCGATTGACCGAGCATCCTTCAAACGATGTTTGAACGCGTGGACGGGAGACCCGTCCACCCCACGACATCGCCACAAACAAAAAAGCCGCCTTTCGGCGGCTTTCATCCATCAGTCTTCCTTGCGCAAGTGCGGGAACAGCAGCACGTCGCGGATATTCGGCGAGTCGGTGATCAGCATCATCAGGCGGTCGATGCCGATGCCGCAGCCGCCGGCCGGCGGCATGCCGTATTCCAGCGCGCGGATGTAGTCGGCGTCGTAGAACATCGCCTCGTCGTCGCCCGCATCCTTGGCGGCCACCTGGGCCAGGAAGCGCGCGGCCTGGTCTTCCGGATCGTTCAGCTCCGAGAAGCCGTTGGCGATCTCGCGGCCCACCATGAACAGCTCGAAACGCTCGGTCACGCCTTCGCGGGTGTCCGAAGCGCGCGCCAGCGGCGAGACTTCGGCCGGATAGTCGACGATGAAGGTCGGCTCCCACAGCAGCGCTTCGGCGGTCTCTTCGAACAGCGCCAGCTGCAGCGCGCCCAGGCCGGCGGTGGCGAACGGCTTGACGCCGAATTTGGTCTTCAGTTCAGTCTTGATGAACTCGGCGTCGTTCAGCTGTTCCGGCGTATAGCCCGGCGCGTACTTGTCGATCGCCTCGACGATGGTCAGGCGCTGGAACGGCTTCGACAGGTCGAGCTCGCGGCCGCCGTAGCTCAGCACCGCGCTGCCCTGGGCATCGATCGCGGCCTGGCGGATCACCTGTTCGGTGAAGTCCATGATCCACTTGTAGTCGGTATAGGCCGCGTAGAATTCCATCATCGTGAATTCCGGGTTGTGACGGACCGACACGCCTTCGTTGCGGAAGTTGCGGTTGATCTCGAACACGCGGTCGAAGCCGCCCACGACCAGGCGCTTCAAGTACAGTTCCGGCGCGATGCGCAGGTACATTTCCATGTCCAGCGCATTGTGGTGGGTGATGAAGGGCTTGGCCGCGGCGCCGCCCGGGATCGGGTGCAGCATCGGGGTCTCGACTTCCATGAAGCCGTTCTTTTCCATGAAGCGGCGCATCGACGACATCGCGGCGGTGCGCGCCTTGAAGGTGCGGCGCGTCTCTTCGTTCATGATCAGGTCGACGTAGCGCTGGCGGTACTTGGTCTCCTGGTCGGCCAGGCCGTGGAATTTGTCCGGCAGCGGGCGGATCGCCTTGGTGATCAGGCGCAGCGCGGTCACCTTGACGGTCAGCTCGTCGGTCTTGGTCTTGAACAGCGTGCCTTCGACGCCCAGGATGTCGCCCAGGTCGTAGCTGCGCAGCGCTTCCATGGCTTCCTCGCCGGCGTTGTCGAGGGCGATGTACACCTGGATGCGGCCCGATGCCGCCGGGCCGGAACTATCCTGCAGGGTGGCGAAGGCGGCTTTCTTGCCCGCTTCGCGGCGCAGCATCATGCGGCCGGCCAGCACGACGGCGACCGGTTCGGCTTCCAGCTCTTCGCGGGTCTTGCCGCCATAGATTTCGACCAGGTCGGCCGCCTTGTGCTGCGGGACGAAATCGTTGGGGAAGGCGACGCCTTTCTCGCGGATCGCACCCAGCTTGGCGCGGCGCTCGGCCATGATCTTGTTTTCGTCGGCCGCCAGCAGTGGAGCCTGTTCTTGGTTTTCGGTGTTCATGTAATTTGATTCTAGTTTTGGTTGGTTCAGGCCAGCAGCGTCTCAACGTCCAGCTGCGTGAAATCGTTGACGACGGCGATCACGTTGTCGAACTCGGCGAAGGCCTGGGCCGGCAGGGTGGTGGTGAGCACCACCGCGCGCATGCCGGCGCGGCGCGCCGCTTCCACGCCCAGCGGCGCGTCCTCGAACACGATGCACCCGGCCGGCATCGTCTCGCAGCGGTCGGCCGCCTTCAGGAAGACGTCCGGATGCGGCTTGCCGCGCGGGACGTCGACCGTGCCGACGACCACCGCGTCGAAGCGGGGGCGCAAGTCCATCTCGTCGAGGATGAAGCGCGCGCTGCCCGGCGAAGCCGAGGTGGCCACCGCCAGTTTCCAGCCGCGGGCGCGGCCGGCCTCGATGAAGGCATCGAAGCCGGGGAGGGTCGCGCGGTGCGGGCCGTACAGCTCGCGGTACAGATCTTCCTTCTCGTGGTTCAGCGTCGCCAGCTCGTCGTCGGTGAGGTCTTCGCGGATGTAGTGGCGCAGGATTTCCTTGCCCTGGCGGCCGGCCGTGTCGCGAAAGAAGGCATCGGGCTCGATGACTTTCCCGCGCCGCGCGAAGAAGGTGATCCACGCCTTGGTGTGGAAGTCCATATTGTCGACGATGGTGCCATCCATGTCGAAGATCAGCGCGCGGGCGGGAGTGGTCATCGGGGCTCTACCTTATTAAACGTTCTGCTTGAGGGATGCGGAGATGAAATCGTCCAGATCGCCGTCGAGCACGTTCTTGGTATTGCCCGTCTCGAAGCCGGTACGCAGGTCCTTGATGCGCGACTGGTCGAGCACATAGGAGCGGATCTGGTGGCCCCAGCCGACGTCGGTCTTGGAGTCTTCCAGTTTCTGCTGCTCGCTCATGCGGTTACGCAGTTCGAGCTCGTACAGCTTCGCACGCAGCATGTCCCAGGCCTCGGCCTTGTTGCGGTGCTGCGAACGGTCATTCTGGCACTGGACCACGATACCCGATGGGGCGTGCGTCAGGCGCACCGCAGAATCGGTCTTGTTGATGTGCTGACCGCCGGCGCCCGATGCGCGGTAGGTGTCGATGCGCACGTCGGCCGGGTTGATCTCGATCTCGATCGAGTCATCCACTTCCGGATACACGAACAGCGAGGTAAACGAGGTATGGCGGCCGTTGGCCGAGTCGAACGGCGACTTGCGCACCAGGCGGTGCACGCCGGTCTCGGTGCGCAGGTGGCCATAGGCATACTCGCCGTCGACCTTGATGGTGGCGGTCTTGATGCCCGCGACCTCGCCCTCGGACTGTTCGAGGATCTCGGCCTTGAAGCCCTTGCGTTCGCAGTAGCGCAGGTATTGACGCAGCAGCATGGAGGCCCAGTCCTGGGCTTCGGTGCCGCCGGCGCCGGCCTGGATGTCGATGAAGCAGTTCGCATGGTCCATCGGATTGCTGAACATGCGGCGGAATTCCATCGCCTCGATGACTTTCTGCACTTCATCGAGGTCGCCCGACACCGCTTCGATGGTGTCGTCGTCGCCTTCTTCGCGCGCCATGTCGAACAGGTCGCGAGCGTCGGCCAGGTCGCCCTTGGCCTTTTCGAGGACGAGGACGACGCCTTCCAGCGCCTTCTTCTCTTTGCCCATTTCCTGGGCTTTCTTCGGGTCGTTCCAGATCGATGGGTCTTCCATCTCCTGGTTGACCTGTTCTAGTTTCTCCGACTTCTTATCGAAGTCAAAGATACCTCCGAAGTTCGGCCTCACGACCGGTCAGGTCGTTCAGCAGGGCGGAAATGGCGTTGATGCGTTCGGCTTCCATGGTCTCGGCAGTCTCATTGGTTGGTTGAATCGAACCGGGGATTATACCTGACGTGGCCGTATGGATTGCCATGGGAGTCGCCGCTGCCGTATCATCGGCCCCGTCTAGTTTCCCGGATTCCCCATGAACCGCATTTTGCGTTACCAGATTGGCATGGCCTTCGCGCCGCTGCTGCTCATCCTTCCCGTCCACGCCACCCAGGCTCCGAGCGGTGCGACCGCCGTGCTGGCCGTGCTCGAGACGTCCGACCTGCATTCGAACGTGGTCGGCTACGATTACTACAAGCTGGCGCCGGACGCCTCCATCGGCTTCGATCGCACCGCCACGCTGATCCGGCAGGCGCGCAAGGAATTCGCCAACACGCTGTTGCTCGACAATGGCGACACGATCCAGGGCACGGCTTTCGCCGACTACCAGGCGCTGGTCAAGCCGCCGGCCTGCGACCAGGTGCTGGGCATCTATAAAATCATGAACGCGCTCGGCTACGAGGGCGGTACCGTGGGTAACCATGAGTTCAACTATGGCCTGCCATTCCTGAACCAGGTCACGGGCAGCAGCTTCCAGGTCAAGGACGTCGCGCCGCAGGCCAAGCCCTGCGCCGGCCCGAACTTCCCGATCGTGCTGGCCAATATCCACAGCCTGCAGACCGACCAGCCGCTGTTCGCGCCCTACAAGATCATCGACAAGAAGATCGTCGCGACCGGCAAGGACGGCAAGCAGGTCGAGAGCACCGTCAAGGTGGGCATCATCGGCTTCACGCCGCCCGAGATCATGGCCTGGGACAAGCGCTGGCTCGAGGGCCGCGTCAAGCCGGTCGACGTCAAGGCCAGCGCCGAGCGCTACATCCCCGAGATGCGCAACAAGGGCGCGGAACTGGTGGTGGTGCTGGGCCATTCGGGCCTCGACGACGCGGCCTATTCGCCGAAGATGGAACACACCAACTGGCACCTGGCCAAGGTGCCGGGCGTCGACGTGGTGCTGATGGGCCACTCGCACCAGCTGTTCCCGAACAAGGACAGCAGCGTGCCCCAGTTCAACCTGCCAGGCGTGGACAAGGCGCGCGGCCTGGTGCACGGTGTGCCCGCCGTGATGCCGAGCCAGTGGGGCAAGCATCTGGGCGTGGTCCAGCTGCACCTGAAGTCGGACGGCAAGCACTGGACGGTCGAGAAGGACAAGACCGTGGTCGAGGCGCGTTCGACCCAGACCGCGCCGAAGACCTTCGTCGCGCCGGACCCTGAAGTGACGGCGCTGGTGCGCGCCGAGCACGAGGCGACCATCGCCTACGTCAAGACGCCGGTCGGCAGGTCGGCGTTTCGCATGACGACCTATTTCGCCGACGTCGGCGATCCATCGGCGCTGGAAGTGGTCAACCGCGCCCAGGCCGAGTATGTCCGCAAGTACGTCCAGGCCAACCTGCCGCAGTACGCGAAGCTGCCGGTGCTGTCGGTGACGGCGCCATTCAAGGCCGGTTTTCCGACCGTGGCCGACTACACCGACGTGCCGGCCGGCGACCTGGCCCTGAACAACGCGGCCGACCTGTACCTGTTCCCGAATTCGCTGTATGCGGTGAAGGTCGACGGCGCGGGCCTGAAGGCGTGGCTGGAAACGGCGGCGGGGCGTTTCAACACCATCGATCCTGCGAAGCGAGAGGCGCAGGAGCTGGTCAACAGCCGCTTCCCGAGCTTTAACTTCGACACCATCACCTCGCCCGACGTGAGCTACGAGATCGACGTGACGCGCGCGCCGGGTGAGCGCATCCGCAAACTGTCCTACCAGGGCAAGCCGGTCGAGGCCAATCAGGAATTCCTGGTGGCGACCAATAACTACCGCGCCAGCGGCGGCGGCGATTTCCCGGGCCTGGATGGCAGCAATGTGGTGCTGGCTTCGCCCGACAATAACCGCGACATCCTGATCGACTACATCCGCAATGCC
This sequence comes from Massilia timonae CCUG 45783, assembly GCF_000315425.1. Classification (GTDB taxonomy): domain Bacteria; phylum Pseudomonadota; class Gammaproteobacteria; order Burkholderiales; family Burkholderiaceae_D; genus Telluria; species Telluria timonae. Next base: position 509,456 of record NZ_JH992925.1, read on the forward strand.
AGGGAACTGAGCCGCAAGGCGCAGGGCGCGGCGCGCAGCTGGCGCTTTGCCCAGGTGAAGACCGCCGGGCCGGTGGTGTTCCATTCGGCGCCTGAGCTGGTCGCGCTGGCGCGGGAGGCGGGGATCGACAACGTCAGCCAGTTGAAGGCCGACGATGGCAGCGGCAAGGGCACGGCCTTGTACGCGGTGGACCTGTCGAAGTAAGCGAAGCAACAACGTGAAGCAAAGACGCCGGCGACTGCCGGCGTTTTTTTAATGCAGCTGCTTTTTCTCGGGCTGCACCAGCACGAACGGGCTCACCACCGACGCCCACAAGACCTCGTCGGCCTCCGACCAGGCCTGCGCCTGCGCATCGCTGACCTTGGCCACACTGCCCTCGTTCATCCAGCGCGTCACGCTGTCGCGGTCGTCGTGGGCGATGCGCAGGGCGACGTCGATCAGGTCCAGCGCTTCGCTGACCCAGATCACCGAGCCGCTGGCGAAGTGGCGTTCCAGCTCGCTCCACTTGATGCGGCCGGTCTCGCGGTTGATCTTGTCGTGCAGTTCGGTGTCTTTCTCGGGTTTGGTTTTCATCGTGAATCTGTTCAAAGAATCTCGACCGCAGGATGCGGCGAACCCGCCCATGTTAACCGATAGGTCTGCGCCTTGCGCACATTGCCGACCAGCGCCGGCCGGAAGCAGGCCAGGCAGGTGCCGCCCGTGTACCGCACGCTGGGGTAGATGACGCCCATCGATCCGCCGTCGAGGAGTTCGCTGGCCAGCGCCTGCGAAGCGACGTAGCTGCCCGGGTCGAGACAGTCCTCGTAGGCGGCGATGCCGCGCACGTCATGGAAGCTGGCGCTGAAATCGGCCAGCAGGCACTGGTAGGTGACGCTGTCGTCGAAGCGGTCGATCTCGGCGTATTCCACCGTCTTGTGAAAGATCACCTCGGCCAGCGACGTCTCGGCATCGAAGCCGCAATACCAGGCGCCACGGTCGCCGTCATTGAAGCGGCTGCCCTCGGGCCGCGCATAGGTAAAGGCGGCATTGATGATGCGGAAGTTCGGCACGCCGAACACCAGCTCGTCCACGCCGATGCCCGGCAACAGCCCGGACTCGCCGCGCAGGCGGTCGTTGGTGGCGTTATCGAGGTCGAACAGGTCCCGCAGCACGTCGTCGCCCTCGGCCAGCGGCGCCAGCACCGAGTCTTCCATGTCGGCGAAGCGCGAGGGGATCAGGCGGCAGGTATCGTTCTGGCGGAGCAGGGTCAGGCGTGGCCGTAGATTGCCCATCGTTTACAGGCCGCCGCGACGGGCGTCGAGCAGGCGGCGCACGCTCTGCATCGCGAGCAGGCCGCCGCCGAGCATGAAGGCAAGCGGCGTGCGGCCGGCGAAGATGGGGTTGGTGTTGGGCAGCTGGACCCATTCGTCGGCCAGCTTGTCGCCGTACAGGATGTGCAGGCTTTTATAGATGCCGAGCAGGTAAGAAATGCGGGTGATGCGGTCGACTTCGAGCACCCGGTCGGGGTTCTTCTTCCAGTCGTAGAACGCCGAGGACGACAGGCCGCCGAGCAGTTCGCGCGCATCGTCGTCGCGCAGGTTCCAGGCCGTCGCCAGCCGGAAGAAACCCTTCAGCGCCGACTGCGACAAGCGCTCGCGCTCGGCCCGCGAGTGGAGGTCGACCAGGGTTGCCGGCTCGAAGCGGCTCTTGGGGTAGGCGTAGGCTAGGCTCATGATTCCTCCGATCGTGGAGTGTTTATACTCCGTTTCAGGATAGCGTGCAAGGAGCGGTTGTCAAGCGGGCCGCCCCGTGACAGAATCGCTCAATTGCCAAATAGCAAAGTTTCGACCTCGCGGAATGCGCCTCAGCTCGCTATCATTGATCGTCGTCTGCCTGGTGGCCGCCATCGCCGCCGGCCGTGCGCGTGTTTCGCACGACGATTTGCGCAACCAGGTGATGGCGCACGAGCGCGCCTTCGCTGCCACCATGGCGGGGCGCGACTTCGAGGGCTTTGGCCGTTACCTGTCGCGCGAGGCGGTGTTCATGACGGGCAGCGACGCCCAGCGCGGCAAGGACGCGGTGCTGAAAGCCTGGCGCCGCTACTACGACGGCCAGCAGCCGCCGTTCTCGTGGGAACCCGAGCAGGTGGAAGTGGTCGAGTCGGGCACGCTGGCCTACAGCAGCGGTCCGATCCGCGATGCGGCCGGCCGCCGCATCGGCAGCTTCAACACGGTGTGGCGGCTGGAAGCGCCGGGGAGATGGGCGGTCGTGTTCGACCGCGGGTGCGACTGCAGGAAGTAGTCGTGAGGATAAGTTGGGGCGACGCGTGCGCCGCCCCGTTGACGCTTTAGTCTGCGCCCAGGCCCGTGGCGATGGCCGCATCGGCGCCGGCGCCCGCGCTGAGCATCCAGCCGGTCATCAGGAGATAGAACATCAGCAGCGTGAACAGCACCGACACGCGGCGCGCGTTGATGCCTTCGAACAGCGGTTTCTTGCCATAGGCGACGCCGACGAAATAGGCGCCGAACACGGTGGCCATGTAATGCACCGCGCCGAAGGTCTCGCCCAGCTCGCCCTTGCGTGGATGGTCGACCAGCAGGTGCGACAGGATCACCAGGATCAGGTACGGCACCGACGCGGCCAGCGGCGGCAGGTACAGGCCGAAGCGCTCGACGAAGGCGCGGATCGCCGGACGCTTGAGCGCCAGCAGCGGCAGGAACAGGTTGTGGATCAGGCCGGTGATGACGATGACCTTCAGCAGCACGGCCTTGTGCAGGCTTTCCTTGCCAAAGCCCAGGTTGTGCAGATTGGTCTCGGCCTGGCGGTTATTTTGCAGGAACCATTCCGGCGACTGGATCTGCAGGATGCGCTGGAACCAGCTGATTTCTTCCAGCGCGGCCAGGGCGACCAGGCCGGTCAGGCCGGCCAGCACCAGCACGCCGAGATTGAAGCCCTCGGTCTTCCAGCGGTCGATCGCGACATAGCCGAGCAGGCCGGAGGTCAGCGAAAATGCCAGGAACTGCATCCATTCGACGATGCCGTCTTCCACCAGCAGGCGCGACAGCTCATGCGGGTTGTTGGCCCAGATCAGGGCCAGCAGCAGGCAGAACGCGTTGATGATGCTGGCCGAGATGATCACCGGATGCTTGTACCATTTGTTATGTACCACTAAATTACTCCTTCAAAGACGAAAAATGTTCGGCCGCCAGCGGCCGCAGTCCTGGCGCCGGGACCGGATCGGGCTCGGGTTCCGCCAGGCGGTCGGAAGCGCGGCGTCCGGTGCGGCGCAGCGCGGCGGCCAGCAGGACGGCCACGGCCCAGGCCCACAGCAGCGGGTCGATCAGGGCATCCCACAGGTTGCCGGTCGGCAGGCGCAGCAGGGCGAAGAGGGCGAGCGCGCCGAGCAGGCTCGCCGCCGGCCCGCGCGCATGGCCACGCATGATGGCCACGACACAGACGATGGCGGCGGCGATGCCGAGCAGCGGCGCGGCGGCCTGGCCGAAGCCGGCATAATAAAAACCGCGCGCCAGGAAGCCGACGGCGTCGAGATACAGCAGGGCGCCGCTGACGACCAGCACGCCGGCCAGCGCCTGCGGCATCACCTGGCTGCGGCGGATGCCATGCCAGCGCTCGGCCAGGCGCAGCAGGCAGCAGCCGACCAGCAGGCCGCTCGGATACTGGAAGGCCAGGCCCAGCCACCAGGCCGGCGACAGTTCGCCCGGCAGGGCCATCGCCGCCAGCGCGAGCGCCAGCACCGCGGCCAGCGCCACGCGCGACATCGGCGCCGAGCGGCGCCACAGCGCGCACGCCAGGGTGGCGAGGACGATCGCCCAGCCGAGGCGGCCGTACAGCATTTGCAGCGAGAGATCTGGCAGGTTCATCAAATCAGTCCTCCGGCGTTGATGCGATAGCGGTGGTGGGCGATCGCCTGGCGCTGCCAGGTGTAGGTCACATGCAGTTCGTCGCCGACCTGCTGCAGGGTCGGATACGAGAATTCGTCGCCGGCCTTGCCCTTGGCGATGTCGGCCACCGTGCGCCAGGTGCGCATATCGTCGGAAATCGACAGGCGCAACCTGCTCCGCGCCGAGGCGTCGTCGGCGGCGTGGTTGTGCAGCATCAGGAACTGGCCGCTGGACAGGCGAATGGCCGCCATCGAGGTATTGTGGTTGGGCAGGTCGAGCGCCGGCAGGTCTTGCCAGCTGGCGCCGCCGTCGAGGCTGGCCGCGTGCTGCATGCGGCGCGCGTCGCTGTCGTCGCGCAGCAGGGCGCGCACCTCGGTCTTCGACACCGCCACGATCGCCGGTTGCAGGGTCGAGGTGCTTTGGCCGATGCGCGCCAGCGAGGTCGGGTTGCCCTGGGCGTCGAACGCCATCAGCATCGGATACTTGTTGCCGATCTCAAAATAGACGGGCAGCCACCAGCCGCCGTCGCTGAGCGCCAGCGGCGAGGTGCGCACCAGCGCGCTGGTGTTGAACAGCGGCGAGGTCGGCAGCACGCGGCGCACGCGGAAGCTGGCGCCCTGGTCGTTCGACACGATGTGGGCGATGCGCGACGCCGCCCAGCCGCCCAGGCCGGTGGCGACGACGTACAGGTGGATCTTGCCGTCGCGGTCGGTCCAGGCGACCGGATTGCCGATGCGGCGCACCCCGAAACCGAGCGCGGCGCCGAGCGACTCGCGGCTGGCGACCATCCACGGCGCGCTCCAGGCGCCATTGGCCCAGGTCGAGGCATACACCTTGACGTCGGGACCGCTCTCGCGGCTGCCGGCCCACCAGAAGGCCAGCATGCGGTTGCCCGGCAGCGGCGTCATCGAGCTGGCGTGGGCCGACGGCATGCCCTGCGGCGCGGGAATATGGGTGCTCGACAGTTCGGTGAGCGTGACCGGGCCGCCGCGCATGGCGCCGGCCAGGCTCGGCTGGCCGGCGGCGTGGGCGCTGCGGCTCCAGCGCAGGCCCTCGGCGCCGATCATGAGCAGCACGAGCAGCACACAGCCGAGCAAGACGAGATTGCGGGGGCGCGGCTGAGGGATCTGGGGATTCTCCATTCGCTTCCAGTAGAGGGAACCCAGCTTTGCGTCCTGCACCGCGGGTTCGAGCATTGAACGTCCCGGGAGGCGAGGATGTCGCTGCGGGGTTGCTAGCGCTAAATGGCCAGCCAGCAAAAGGCGCTATCGTACCGGAAAGCCACGGAAAACACATCAGTCAGAGGCGATATCGGTCCGAAATCGATGCCTGGACAGGCGTCATGACACGCTGGATACCGCCAGGTAAGGGCAGATCATGGCAAGCTTGCCAAGTTATCGGCAATTTCTCGATAACAAGGCCACAACTCCGCCTGCAACTGCCCCTATACTTGCGTTTTCGACAGCCCGGACTCTGCTGCATGCGTACTTTACCCGTACTACTCATCCTGATCCTTGTCTTGCTTGGGGCTGGGTGTGCGAACCAACATCCTTATTTCGACTCCAGCAAGCCGCACCACCGGCCCGAAGGTTTCGCCAACAACTACCCGAACAACCCCGCCTACCAGCGCCCGACACTCGGCTTCTTCGAGGGCTGGGCGGCGCGCATCAGGAACTGGACCGAGGACGCATCCGTGCGCGCCCCGAGCGCGCCGATTCCGACGGTGGCGCCCGACCTGGCCTTCATCCACGCCAACCGCGGCACCCCGGCGCTGACCTGGATCGGCCATGCGACCTTCCTGTTCCAGACCGGGACGGGCGTGAACCTGCTGTTCGATCCGGTGTTCGACGAACGCGCCTCGCCGCTGTCCTTCGCCGGGCCGAAGCGTCACCAGCCGCCGGGCGTGTCGCTCGCCGACCTGCCGCGCATCGACGTGGTCCTGATCAGCCACTCGCACTACGACCACCTGTCGCGCGACTCGCTGCGCCGGCTGTACCGCCAGGCCGGCGGCCCGCCGCTGCTAGTGGCGCCGCTGGGCGTGGACCTGTGGCTGGAAAAGAACGTCACCGGCGGCGACCGCTCTCGCATCGTCAAGCTGGACTGGTGGGACAAGACCGTCTACCAGGGGCTCGAACTGCACCTGCTGCCGGTGCATCACTGGTCGGCGCGCTCGCTGTGGGACCGCAACGAGACCCTGTGGGGCGGCTTCGCGGTGACGCGCCCGGGGCATTCTTTCTTCTTCTCGGGCGACCTGGGGTACTCGAAAGACATCCAGGACATCGCGGCGCGCTTCGACGGCTTCGACCTGGCGGCGATCGGCATCGGCGCCTACCAGCCGGTCTGGTACCGCAATTCGCACGTGAGCCCGGACGAAGCGGTGCGCATCCACCGCGAGCTGCGCGTCAAACGCAGCGTCGGCATGCACTGGGGGACGTATCCGATGGGGCAGGAGAGGCTGGACCAGGCCGCGATCGACCTGGCCACCGCGCGCAAGGCGCAGGGCGTGGCCGATGACGAATTCTTCGTCATGAAGATCGGCGAGACCTACCGCGCGTCGGGCCCGCGCTGACACTCACGGTTGCGGCGCGCGCAGGGTCAGCTTGAGGATCTCGCCCGGTTGCCACAGCCGCATGCGCGGCCCCCAGCCGCCGGCCCCGCGGCTGATCACCAGCTGCATGTCGCCTTCGCGGTGCAGTCCGACCAGGTGCGGGAATTCGCGCTTGACCAGATAGCTGAACGGCCAGATCTGGCCGCCGTGGGTATGGCCGGACAGCATCAGGCTCACGCCTTCGCGCGCCGCGCGTTCGACCAGGCCGGGCGCCGGGATGTGCGCCAGCAGGATGGTGGCGCCCTGCGCGCGGCTCGGAATCGTGCGCTCCAGTCCGGCGTAAATATCACCGCCGCCGCGCATGGCGCGCCCGATGTCGTCCAGCCCCGCCAGGTGCAGGCCGGGCGCGATCTCGACCCGCTCGTCGCGCAGCCATTGCACGCCGCCGGCGGAGAATTCCTCGATCGTGCCGCCGGCGTCGCCGTAGTATTCGTGGTTGCCCGTCACCGCCCACACGCCCAGCGGCGCGCGCAGGCGTTTGAGCACCGGCGCCAACTGGTCGTCGTTGATCGGCTCGTCCTCGACCTGGTCGCCCAGCATCACGACCGCGGCCGGTTCCAGGGCATTGATCTGGTCGACCCGCTTGCCGAGCCAGGCGGCGCGGCGCTGGGCGCCGAGGTGGGTGTCGCTGATCGCGACCAGGGTCGTGCCGTCGAGCGCTTGCGGCAGTCCGGCCAGCGTCAATTCGTGCTCGACGATGCCGGGCGCGCGCACCGCCTGGAAGATGGCGAAGGCGCTGACCGACACGCCGGCGATGGCGCCGGCCGCCAGGATCCCTGGCGCCCACTGGCGCAGCCATAGCCCGAAGCCGGTCGCCAGGTCGGCCAGCAGCAGGTATTGCGTCATCACGAACAGGATGCCGAGCCAGGTCATGGCGAACTGACCCGGCCACCAGCGCCAGTCGAGGGCGGCGTCGCCCAGGCGCACGCCGAGCAGGTAGACGGCCCAGACCACCACGGCGCCGAGCCACCACCAGCGCGCCTTGACGCGCGTGCGTATCGGCGCCAGCGCATACAGGCGATGCGCCACGTAGAAATGCATCAGTGTGCCGATGCCGTTGAGGATGAGTGAAAACATGCGTACTTACACCGGTTCGGGCCGGCGAGCGTAGTCCAGAACCGGGCAATCATAGCGGGAATGCAATCTGCATGTCGCCAGGAATTATCCTTAGGTCAGTGTCGGGTTTATACTGCGTTGTTCCCGTTCATGAACCATCGCCCCAGTGACAGAACTGCTTAACGCGGTCGCGCGCAACCTGATCCTTCCTCCCGCCAGCCTGCTCCTCCTGATCGCGATCGGCCTGCTGCTGCGCCACCGCTGGCGCCGTGCCGGCGGCATCGTCGCCGGCGCGGCGCTGGCGTTGCTGGTCTTCTTGTCGAGCGGCGCCGGCGCGGGCTTCCTGGTCCGGCCGCTGGAAGCGATGGCGACCCCGCTGCGCGAGCCGGAAAAGGCCGGGGCGCAGGCGATCGTGGTGCTGGCGGCCGGCCGCCTGCGGGCGGCGCCGGAATACGGCGACCGCGACATCCCCGACCATATCGCGCTGGCGCGCCTGCGCTACGCGGCGCACCTGCACCGGCGCACCGGGCTGCCGATCCTGGTCAGCGGCGGCGCGCCAGGTCCAGGCGCCATGAGCCTCGCCGATGCGATGGCCGCCGCGTTGCGCGAGGACTTCGGGGTTCCGGTACGCTGGGTCGAGGGACGCTCGCGCAATACGGCCGAGAATGCGATGTTCAGCGCCGCGCTGCTGCGTCCCGAGAAGGTCGGACGCGTGCTGCTGGTGACCGATGCGATGCACATGGAGCGCGCCCGCACCGTATTCCAGCGCGGCGGGCTGCAGGTGACGGATGCGCCGACCATGTTCTTCGGCGAGCAGGCGCGCGGCGCGGGCGCCTGGGCGCCGAGTGCCGAAGGCATGCGGCGCGCGTGGTATGCCTCGTATGAGCTGATCGGGATTGCCTGGTACCGGCTGAAGTCGAGCTAGGCCGCTTCGGCATGCTCCACCAGCAACTGCACCTTGGTCACCCCATTGTATTCATTCGCATCGAGCCTGAACGCCACCCGCGCGCGCTCGGGCAGGCTGTCGGGATGCCCGAACCAGATCGCATCGTAACGGCGGCCGTTTTTCTCCAGCAGCAGTTTCAAATGGCGCTCCTTCAGGACGCGCTGGCTGATCACGCGGAACTCGTCGCAGAACACCGGCGGCGCGAAGCCCTGGCCCCAGACCTGGCCATCCATCAGTTCGATGAACTGGGTCGAGTAGAACTCATCTTCCAGCGGCCCGTCGGTCTCGACGATGCGCTCGAGCTGGGCCTCGGTCAGCCAGGCCTGGCCGACCGCCTCGAAGGCCTGGCAAAAATGCTCGAAGGCGTCGTGGCGGATCGACAGGCCGGCCGCCATTGAATGGCCGCCGAACTTGTCGATCAGGCCCGGCACGCGCTTGGACACCAGGTCGAGCGCATCGCGCAAGTGAAAGCCCGGGATCGAGCGGCCCGAGCCCTTGATCCAGCCGTCGCCGGCCGGGGCGAAGGTGATCGTCGGCCGATAGAATTTTTCCTTCAGGCGCGAGGCCACGATGCCGATCACGCCCTGGTGCCAGCCTTCGTCGAACACGGCGATGGTGCTGGCGCTGGTGGGCTCGAAGGTATCCAGGTGCAGCAGGGCGGTGTCCTGCATCTCGGCCTCGATCTCGCGCCGCTTGAGGTTGATCTCGTTGAGCTGCTGGGCGATGGCCCAGGCGCGGCCCTCGTCGTCGGTGGTCAGGCACTCGATGCCGAGCGCCATGTCTTCCAGCCGGCCGGCGGCGTTCAGGCGCGGGCCGACGGCAAAGCCCAGGTCGAACGGCGAGGCGCAGCGCGCTTCGCGGCCGGCCACGCGGAACAGGGCGGCCACGCCCGGATGCATGCGGCCGGCGCGCATGCGCTTGAGGCCTTGCGCGACCAGGATGCGGTTGTTGGCATCGAGCTTGACCACGTCGGCCACGGTGCCCAGCGCAACCAGGTCGAGCAGGCTGTCGAGTTTGGGCTGGGTCTGGGCGTCGAACACGCCGCGCCGGCGCAGCTCGGCGCGCAGGGCCAGCAGCACGTAGAACACCACGCCGACGCCGGCCAGGTTCTTGCTGGGGAAGCCGCATTCGGGCTGGTTCGGATTGACGATCACGCGCGCCGGGGGCAGCGTGTCGCCCGGCAGGTGGTGGTCGGTGACCACGACTTCGATGCCGAGCCGGTTGGCCTCGAGCACGCCCTCGATGCTGGCGATGCCGTTGTCGACCGTGACGATGATGTCGGGATTCTTTTCGCGCGCGGTGATCTCGACGATGCCGGGCGTGAGGCCATAGCCGTGCACGACGCGGTTGGGCACGAAGTAGTCGACCTCGGCGCCCATCGCGCGCAGGCCGCGCAGGGCGACCGCGCAGGCGGTGGCGCCGTCGCAATCGTAGTCGGCGACGATGGTCATGCGCTTGCCGGCCTGGATGGCGTCGGCCAGGAACACGGCGGCGGCGTCGATGTGCTTCAGGCCCGAGGGTGGGGACAGCGCCGCCAGCTCGCTCGAGAGTTCGCGCACGTGCTCCAGGCCGCGCGCGGCATAGATGCGCGCCAGCACCGGGTGGACGCCATCCTGGCGCAGCAGTTCCGAGATGCGGAACGGGCAGGGGCGGGTGGAGATACGGGTCTTCTGGGTCAAGTCAGTGAATCCAATGTCGGGCGGCGCCAGAATTTGCGCTGCGCCATCGCGGTCGTCGTGTGCTCGGCCAGGCCTTCGCGGCTGCTCAGGACCAGGCGCAGTTCGCGCACGCGGCCATCCTTGAGGGAAGCCAGCAGCGGCGCGAACAGTGTGTCTTCGAGGTGCTGCATGCCCTGCAGCCAGCCGTTCCAGTCGGCGGCCAGCGCCGCCTCGCCCAGGTTGCCGGCGACCAGCAGGCCATCCTGCGCCAGGATGCCGTCCAGGCGTTCGAGCGACGTCAGGCGCTGCTGGCCGAGGGCGGCCAGCCAACCGGGGACGGCATAGGTGGCCATCGTTGTCGAAGGCGGCTGCGCCTGCATGCTTGCACCCCACACCCAGAACGCGTTCACCACCGGCAGCCGGCGCGCCTCGCGCGCGGCGTTGACGGGGTGCGCGTGCCAGGCCATCTGCACCTCGTTCTGCAGGCGCCGGTAGGCTTGCGCCCCGACGCCCTTCGGCATGAAGTCGGTCAGGTCCATATTGGCGACCGTGTCCGGGCTGGCGGTCTCGAAACCGGTCCAGTCGTCGGCGCGCAGGAACCAGGTGTGGGCGTCGCCATAGCGCAGTTCGTGGCCGATCTCTTCGCACAGGCCCCGGGCGGCCTCGAACAGCGCGCGGCCGTCCGCGTCGTCCAGGCTCACCTGGCGCGTGTCGGCCATCATCAGGTGGCTGCGCGCGATTTGGATGTGGGCCGGCGTGACGAGGTGCCAGCGGCCGGCGCCGGGTTCGAGCCCGAAGCCGCGCATGGCGGCCACGGCGAACGGGGTATGGCCATCGTCGGCAAGGCCGAGCTCGCGCGCCAGCCAGGTTTCATGCGGCAGGGCGTGGGCAACGTCGGCCTTGGGGGCGCGCCGGTCGCTCGACGTGCGCGACAGCAGCGCGCTGAGTGCCGGCGCCTGCAGGGCGCGGACCAGGTCGGGAGCGAATTCGGGGAGCGGGAGGGCGAACGGCAGGACAAGCGTAATATGAGCCATCCCGCTATTCTAGGCCAAAATCGGCCGGCCGGCGGGTTTGATCTCGGCTTGCCGGCCGGCGTTTGCACATGGTTTTTTGCTAATCCGCGCCACAAAAGTGGTTTGTCTGGCAAACTGCCGGGTTGGCGCAGCCAAAAGAACAAGAACCGACAGGATTGTATGAGCATCACCCATAAACTTCCGTATGAATGGCAGATCGGCCTGCGCTATACCCGCGCCGGCAAGCGCAGCGGCCGCAACAGTTTTATTTCGTTCATCTCGATGGCGTCGGTGGCCGGCATCGCCCTCGGCGTGGCCGCCCTGATCGTGGTGCTGTCGGTGATGAACGGCTTCCAGAAGGAAGTCACCAACCGCATGCTGTCGATGCTGGCGCACGTCGAGATCTTCGATGCGCGCGGCGCGCTGCCGGACTGGCGCGCGACAAGCGCTGATGCGCTGCGTCATCCCGAGGTACGCGCCGCCGCGCCTTTCCTCGATGCGCAATCGATGCTGCTGGTCGATGGCGTCATGAAGCCGGCCCTGCTGCGCGGGGTCGAGCCGAGCGAAGAAGCCAGGGTATCCGACGTCGCCAGACAGATGAAGGAAGGCAGCTTCGATTCGCTGCGTCCCGGTGCCTATAACGTCGTGCTGGGCCGCGCGCTGGCCAAGTCGCTCGGGGTCGGCGTGGGCGACCGCGTGTCGCTGCTGGTGGCCAGCAGCGGCATCCTGGGTGGCGCCGCTTCGCCCGGCGAAAATCCCTTGCCGCGCTCGCGGGCGCTGACGGTGTCGGGCATTTTCGAGGCCGGCCACTTCGAATTCGATTCCACGCTGGCGCTGGTGAACATTGTCGACGCCGAGGCCGCGACCGGGGCCACGGCGCCGCTCGGCCTGCGCCTGCGCCTGGCCGACCTGCAGCAGGCGCCGCGCGTGGCCTACGAGCTGCAGCAGTCGATGGGGGGCGACCTGATCATGCGCGACTGGACCAAGGTGAACACTGTCTGGTTCGCCGCCGTGCAGTCGCAGAAGAACATGATGTTCATTATCCTGACCATGATCGTGGCGGTGGCCGCCTTCAACCTGGTCTCGACCCTGGTCATGACGGTCAAGGACAAGCAGGCCGACATCGCCATCCTGCGCACCCTGGGCGCCTCGCCGCGCGGCATCATGAAGATCTTCGTCGTGCAGGGCACGCTGGTGGGCATGCTGGGCGGCCTGCTCGGCGTCGGCCTGGGTGTGCTGGTGGCGCTGAACGTCGATGTCATCGTGCCGGCCATCGAGCGCGTGCTCGGCGTGCACTTCCTGTCGCAAGAGGTCTACCTGATCAGCGAGATGCCGTCCGAGCTGCTGTGGCGCGACGTCGGCTGGATCGGCGGCGTGGCCGTGCTGCTGTCCTTCCTGGCCACGATCTACCCGAGCTGGGCGGCGTCGCGCGTCAAGCCGGCCGAGGCGCTCAGGTATGAATAACACCGTAGCAGTCATCACCAATCCGATCATGGGAACACATGAGCATCATCCACAAACTGCCGTATGAGTGGCAGGTCGGCCTGCGCTACACGCGGGCCGGCAAGCGCAGCGGGCGCAGCAGCTTCATCTCCTTCATTTCACTGATCTCGGTGGCCGGCATCGCCCTCGGCGTCGCGGCCCTGATCATCGTGCTGTCGGTGATGAACGGCTTTCAGAAACAGGTCACCGACCGCATGCTGTCGGTGCTGGCCCATATCGAGGTATTCGACGCTTCCGGCAGTCTGCCCGACTGGCGCGCGTCCGCGCAGGAGGCGCTGCGCAATCCAAACGTGCTGGGCGCGGCGCCATTCGTCGAGACCCAGGGCCTCCTGGTGCGCGACGGCGTGATGCGTCCGTCGATCGTGCGCGGCGTGCTGCCGGGCGAAGAAGATAATGTCTCGACCGTGGCGCGCCAGGTGCGCGCCGGCAGCTTTGACGCCCTGAAGCCCGGCAGTTTCAACATCGTGCTGGGCTACGCGCTGGCGCGCGCGCTCGGCGTCGGCCTGGGCGACAAGGTCACGATGGTGCTGGCCCAGGGCCAGGTGACGCCGGCCGGCATGGTGCCGCGCACCCGCAGCTTCACCGTCGCCGGCATCTTCGAGGCCGGCCACTTCGATTTCGATGCGGCGCTGTCCTTCATCCACGTGGAAGATGCCCAGCGCCTGGAGCGCTTGCCGGCGCCGTCCGGCCTGCGCCTGCGCATCGCGAACATGCGCGAGGCGCCCGAAGTGGCCGAGCAGCTGAAGGGCCAGATGAGCGGCGCGAAGGAGGGTAACCTCACGGTGCGCGACTGGCCCAAGCTCAACGCCAACTGGTACGCTGCCGTACAGACCGAAAAAAAGATGATGTTCATTATCCTCACCCTGATCATCGCGGTGGCCGCCTTCAACCTGGTCTCGAGCCTGGTGATGACGGTGACCGAGAAGCAGGCCGATATCGCGATCCTGCGCACGCTGGGGTCGTCGCCGCAATCGATCATGAAGATCTTCATGGTGCAGGGCGGGGTGATCGGCGTGCTGGGGACGCTGGCCGGCGTCGGCATGGGGGTGGCGGTGAGCCTGAACATCGATGTCATCGTTCCGTTCATCGAACGTTTGCTGGGAGTGGAGTTCTTGTCCAAAGATATATATTTGATCAGTACCGTGCCGTCCGACCTGCATGGACCGGACGTCGCCGTCATCGGCGTCATCTCGGTGCTGCTGGCGTTTGCCGCCACCGTGTATCCGAGCTGGGCCGCATCGCGCGTGAAACCGGCGGAGGCGCTGCGTTATGAGTGATGCATTCAACGGCGCCCCGGTGCTGGCCTGCCGCGGCCTCGGTAAAACCTTCAAGCAGGGCGACGCCAATGTGCGCGTAATCGACGGCATCGATTTCGCCGTCCACCGCGGCGAGCGGGTCGCCATCGTCGGCGCCTCCGGTTCCGGTAAATCGACCCTGCTGCACCTGCTGGGCGGCCTGGATACGCCGAGCAGCGGCTCGGTGACCCTGCACGGCGAGGATTTCGCCAACCTGTCCGAGGCGCGCCGCGGCGAGCTGCGCAACACGGCGCTGGGCTTCGTCTACCAGTTCCATCACCTGCTGCCGGAGTTTACGGCGCTCGACAACGTCATGATGCCGCTCCTGATCCGGCGCGAGCCGCGCCCGGTCGCGATGGAGCGTGCGCAGGCGATCCTGGAACGCGTGGGCCTGGGCAAGCGCGTCGTGCACCGTCCGGGCGAACTGTCGGGCGGCGAGCGCCAGCGGGTGGCGCTGGCGCGCGCGCTGGTGACCCAGCCGGCATGCGTGCTGGCCGACGAACCGACCGGCAACCTCGATCACACCACGGCGCAGATCATTTTCGACCTGATGCTCGAACTGTCGCGCACCCTCGGCACCGCCTTCGTGATCGTCACCCACGACATGGAACTGGCGCGCCGCTGCGACCGCGTGCTGCGCATGACGGAACACGGCCTGCAGCCGGCGCAAGGCTGAACCATGTGGATCGATACCCACGTCCACCTGGATGCCCGGGAGTATGGCGGCGATGGGCTTGGCGTCGCACTGAAGGCGCGCGAGGCGGGTGTGTCGATGATCGTGATCGTGGCGGTCGAGCGGGGTAATTTCGACGCCGTGGCCAGCCTGGCGCACGGCAACCCGAACGCCTGCTATGCGCTCGGGATACACCCGATCTGCGTGCCGCAGGCGCAGGATGACGACCTGGCCTATATGCGCACGCGGGTCGAGCAGGCGATGAGCGACCCGCGCTTCGTGGGCATCGGCGAGATCGGGCTGGATTTCTTCATTCCCGAACTGAAGGAACCCGCCATGCGCGACAAGCAGGAGCGGTTCTTCCGCGAACAGTTGCGCATCGCGCGCGACTTCGGCCTGCCGGTCCTGACCCATGTGCGGCGCTCGCAAGACCAGGTGCTCAAGCACCTGCGCCAGATTCGCCCGCCAGGGGGGATCGCCCATGCATTCAACGGCAGTTTCCAGCAGGCGCAGAATTTCATTGAGCTGGGATTTCACCTGGGATTCGGCGGCAACATGACCTTCACGCGCGCGCTGCAGATCCGGCGCCTGGCGGCCGAGCTGCCCCTGGAATCGATCGTGCTGGAGACCGACTCGCCCGACATCGCGCCGAGCTGGATTCATCCGGGACGCAACAGTCCCGATCAACTCCCGGGCATCGGCGCCACCCTGGCCGAATTGCGCGGGATCGGGGTGGACGAGGTGCGCGAAGCCGCCTACCGCGCCTCGCTGGCGGCCATTCCCCGCCTAGCCGCGCTGTGTCCTTGACACGAAAGCCACGAGTATCGGTTTTCGACGTAGTTCACTCGTCAATTGTGAGCGCGAGCAAACCGTAATTGATACCGCCGTGCCAAGATTCTGTTTCGACGAGTTACGCTGACTTCAGCGATCACCGGACAGGAGACAGATTTGGACAGCGCGAGCGAATTCCTGCGCATGCTGCAGCACGAGAAATCGCTGACGACGGCGCACCGGCCGATCCGCCTGCGCCTGGGCCACGCCGACCACCTCGCCGATGAAGTCCTGCTGCCGCAGCGGGTGAGCGGCAGCGAATCGGTGTGCGGCAGCCTCGAATACGTCGTCACCTGCGTCGCCTCGACCCCGCGCCTGCCGCTCAAGGAACTGATCGCGCTGCCGGCCGAAATCCAGTTCGTCACCGACCGCGGCCAGTTGCGCGGTGCCTGCGGCATCGTGGCCGAAGCCCGCGCCGGCGACTACGACGGCGGCCTGGGCGTTTACCAGCTGGTGATCCGCGACGCGCTGGCGATCATGGAAAAGCGCGTCAACAGTCGCGTGTTCCGCTACCAGAACGAACTCGAGATCGTGCAGGTGCTGTTCGACGAATGGCGTCAATCGAACGGCGTGCTGGCCAGCGCCTTCGAATACGAACTCGATCCGCTGTTCGACATGCGTCAGTTTCCGCCGCGCGAACAGACGATGCAATACAACGAGTCCGACGCCGCCTTCGTGCGCCGCCTGCTGCGCCGGCGCGGCGTGGCCTGGACCTTCCGCCCCGGCCATGCGCGCACCCGGAACCTCGAGGTCGAGCGCGACACGTCGCCGGTGCACACGCTGGTGCTGTTCGCCGACTCCAACTCGCTGCCGCGCAACGGCGCCGGCACCGTGCGCTACCACCGCGGCGGCGCCAGCGAAGAACGCGACACCATCGTCTCCTGGAGCGCCGCGCGCCGCCTGCAGGCGGGCAGCACCACGCGCCACAGCTGGGACTACCGCAACCCGCTCGGCACCCAGTTCATGACCGCCACCGCGCGCAGCATGGCCGACCAGGGCCGCAGCGGCAACCAGCTTGCCGCCAGCCTCGACGACTACCAGGTCGAGATGCCGCATGCCGGCAACGACGTCGAAGACCACTGGCGCCTCGGCCAGGTGCGCATGAACCGGCACGAATTCGAGACCAAGTGCTTCCACGGCGAGGGCAGCGTGCGCGACCTGCGCGCCGGCGAATGGTTCACCCTGAGCGGCCATCCCGAGATCGACACCCACCCGGCGGCCGAGCGCGACTTCACCATCACCGCGCTGCACGTCGAGGCCGAGAACAACCTGCCGGCCGACGTCGCGGCGCGCGTGCGGCGCCTGATGGGCGCCTGGATGGACGACGCCGCCTTTCCAGACACGCCGCCATCGCTCGATGCGGTGCGGGTGCGGGTCAGCTTCGACGCGGTCCGGCGCGGCATCCCGCTGGTGCCCAGCTTCGACCCGCGGGTCGACCTGCCGCATCCGCAGCTGCAAAGCGCGATCGTCACCGGCCCGCCCGGCGAAGAGGTCCATTGCGATGCGCTGGGCCGGGTCAAGATCCGCTTTCCCGGCATGCGCACCAGCGACCATCGCCATGCGCACGGCGCCGGCGCGTCCGACACGCCTGCCGATTCGGCCTGGGTGCGGGTGGCTTCCAACTGGGCCGGCGCCGGGCCGGGCAGCCAGCAGCAGGCCGGCACGCTCGGCCTGCCGCGCGTGGGCACCGAGGTGCTGGTGGCCTTCATGGGCGGTGACCCGGATCGGCCGGTGATCCTGTCGCAGCTGTACAACCAGCGTGCGCAGCCGCCGGCGCTCAGCAGGGCAGGGGAGTTGCCGGGCAACCGGTATCTGTCGGGGATGCGCAGCCGCGAGATCGGTGGTGCGCGCGGCGGCCAGCTGCTGTTCGACGACACGCCGGGCCAGATCGCGGTGCAGCTGGCCAGCGAACATGCGGCTTCCGAGCTCAATCTCGGCTGGCTGTCCGAGCCGCGCGCGAACGGCCAGGCCGGCGCGCGCGGCGAAGGCGCGGAACTGCGCAGCGACAAGGCGGTCGCGCTGCGCGGCGGCGAAGGCATCCTGCTCAGCGCGGGCGGCAAGCAGACTGATGCCGGCGCCCAGCTGGAGCGCGCCAGCCTGGTCGGGATCGCGGAGGCGATGCACGGCGTGCTGGACACGCTCGGGCGGCTGGCGGGCGACCATGGCGAGAGTGAAGAAGCCAAGCCGCGCCTGGATGCGCTGGCCGAACGGTTGCGCCATTGGCATGACGGCTCGAATGTCGCGCCGGGTTCGGGAACGGGGGGCGAGCCGCTGGTGGCTGTGCATGCCCCGGCCGGCGTGGTGCTGGCCAGCGACGACAGCATCGCTCTCGGCGCCCAGACCAAGGTCGACATCGTCTCGACCGGCGACGCCGAAATGGCGACCGGCCGCAGCCTCTTCTTGCGCGCCTCGCGCGCGCTCAGCATGTTCGCCTATGAGCTGGGCATGAAGCTGATCGCCGCCCGTGGCGACATCGTGGTGGAGACCCACCGCGGCGACATCGAGATCAAGTCCTCTAACCGTATCCGCCTGATCGCCGCCACCGGCATCGAGCTCGAAGCGCCGTCGGTGAAAGTGGTATCGCAGGGCACCCAGACCGACTGGGACGGCGGCACCATCACGCACCAGAGCAGCGGCAAGCATGTGGTCAGGGCGGCCTCGGTAGAGCACCTGTCACCGGGCGGAGGTACGCCCGCCGGCTTGCGCCTGCCGGCGACCGAACTGGAGACGGACGAGCGGGTGGTCGTGATCGACCGCCAGACCAATCTGCCGGCCCGCGGCAAGCGCTACGTCGCGCGCCACGAAGACGGCACGCGCATCCAGGGCGTCACTGACGACGAGGGACGCACCAGCATCCTGAGCAGCTACGCGATGGGCGACATCGAAATCCGCGTGTTGCCCGACGACGAACCAGACGATCCCGGTGCGGGCCGGGCATGAAGGAGCCGACCCGTCCAATTCCCCAGCCAACTATCGATCGCGATGGAAGCCTGGTAGCGCATACGGTCGCGACGCCGACGGCCTTCAAGGTGAGGGCCCGGGTCACTATTGGGTCGCGCAAGGTGATTCCGGTGATTCTCGTGCCTGGAATCATGGGGTCCAATCTGCGGGCCAGGGCCGACATGAAACCCAGGGCGGATGACATCCTGAGGCCGGGTGAATCGGCCTGGCGCCCGCCAAGCGGCAATATCGACGGCTATCTCGAATCGTTGAAATGGTCTGTGCGCAGTCCTTCCGAACGGCAGCGGATCCTGGACGCAAGCACTCTCGAAGTAGACCCAGGCGGCGAGTTGGCATTCGCACCGAATGTGTTCGATCCAGGGGTTTTGCGTGAGCGTGGCTGGGGCGAAGTGCACGCCGGATCCTATGGTGCGCTCCTCATCGATCTGCAGCGCCATCTGGACAAGACCTTCCAGGTATCGCCTCGTGGTACGCGCGAGATACGTCACTTCTGGCGCAGGGTCATGCAGACCGAGGCGTCGTCGTGGGGTGTACGCCATATTGAGAAAGTGACAGAAGCTGAGCTCGAGAAATTTGCCGCCTACCAATACCCGGTGTACGCGTTCGGCTACAACTGGCTCAATTCATGTGAAGACTCGGCGCGCCGGCTGCGCACTCGCATCGACGCGATCAAGGCATTCTGGGCCGAACGCAAGCACCAGTGCGAAAAAGTGATCCTGATAACCCATTCGATGGGAGGCCTGGTCGCGCGTGCCTGCGCGCGGCTGAGCCCCCCCGGGGATGGGAGCGCGCCGGATATTGCCGGGATCATCCACGCGACGATGCCGGCACTGGGCGCGCCAGTCGCCTACCGGCGCATTGCATGCGGCACCGAAGGCGGGCGTTTCGCGAACGGCTTTGGCGATAATCGCAAGGCGTCCGCCATCGCTGACATCATCGGCGAAAGCAGTGCCGAAACGACGCCGGTCATGGCCGTTTCCCCCGGCGCCCTGCAACTGTTGCCGAACCATCTGTATCCCCGGCCCTGGATTGTCATCAAGTCGATGCGGTCGGTAAATCGCCGTGATGAGGTGCGCGATCTGCTATCGCTACCGGATGGTAATCCTTACGATTTCTATCGTGATATGAAATCCTGGTATCGCATGATCGATCCGACACTTGCCGATCCAGCCAAGCGCCATGACAACATGGACGAATCGGTTGTCGATCGCATTAGCAAGGCAATTGGTGCCGCCGAGCGATTACATACGACATTGCTGATGACTGGGGGCGCAGGCAGTTCGTCTTCGAAACCTTACTACCATCCGCATACCTATGTATTCTACGGTGCGGACAAGGAACTGAAAGCCTTTGGACAAATCCGATGGGTGGCCCGCGAACCGTCGATCAATCCTACCGCGTTATCCCCGTCGCTGATTCGCGCCGCGACACTTGTGTCGGCGACGCGCAACGGCGACCGCGAGGTACGTGTGGGGCGGGATCTACAACTGCGCTTCTTCGTCTGGCCGGAAGACGCCCATGGCGACGAGACCGTGCCGGTCCAATCCGGCGCTGGATCTTCTCCGCATGTACGGCAGACGTTCGCGCCGGCCGGATTCCGGCATCAGCAAAGCCTCGAGCCCGAGGCGATGCGCCTCCTGGTACGCCATCTTATCGTCAAGATCGTTCAGGAAATCAAATGAAGCGGCTCGGCGGCAGACGAGTGCGATGGGTGTGTGGGCTGACAGCGTTCGTGCTGGCGCTCACGTCGCTCATCGCCAGTTCGGTACAGGCGGACTACGACAAGCAGAAGGTGGCGAAAATGACCGAGAAAATGAAGACACGCTGCGTGGGCCGTTTCCTGATCGATTTGCCGGCAGATGCACAGGTCACCATGCGGTACGGCGCATTAGGGGGTTTTGATATCTCCACTTCCAACGCCGAATCCGAGGAGGAGTTTGCCGAGCGCTTGCGCAAGGAAGAACACGAGATAGCGGGCGCCGTCAACGAGGACGGTCAACCCAGCCTGGAGGCGAGCAAGGAGATCACGGTTGGCGCGGGGCGTGGAAAAACCTTCGTGTATAACCGGGAACGCACGAAAATACTGGGAGACGAAGGTTTTTTTTTCAGCGAGAATGTCCAATTTCTCAGCATGCTCCGATTTCCCGGGGTGAGCGTCACCGGCGAGATCGAGTGGGTCGCACCCCGGTATATCGATCGCTTGACCAGGATACTCAGCCGTATCCGGCCACTTGCTGACGAGGAAATACCGAGCGAGAGCGGCTTTTGCCTTGGACATGTCATTCTCCAGGACCCCTACGAACACGACAATGTCGAGACTGTCGTGATGTTCGCCGGAATCCCTGGTCATCCGGACGTCAACATCGCCCTGTCGTCGATGTCGGGAACCAGCCCGGCGCCTGGCCTGCTGGCACGCCACGAAAGAGCGGTATCCCGTTTCCCGATGTTCATGCGGCTCGCGTTTTCGCATCTACGTGAGCACGAGCGCACGATCAATGGACTGCTGGGCGAAGAGTTGGTGTTGCGCGCGCGCGAGCCGAATTTCACGACCGGCTATTCATTTCAATGGGAGATGGCCGGCAACCAGGACGATGTCCACGCGCCGCGCCTGAAGCTCGAACTGGAGTCGGGCGTCAACCCGGTTTCTGGCGGCAAGCCGGTACAGTCGACGCTGACCGAAGAGGCCATGTTCGAATTATGGGAAAGCATCGTCACCAGTATCCGGCCCAGACCGGCTGCCCCGGCGGCCAATACAAAGCCTGACCGTCCCGCGGTAGCGCTGGGAACGAGCGCCCTGGCAGGGGAGACCTGCCCCCAGACCGGATGGTGGCACTGTGGCGACGGAGGGAATGGCATTTCCGTTCTGGGCGGGCAGCGTCAGTTCCTGAAGCAGGGCCAGACCATGCCGCAGGCCCTGTTGCTCCCTGAGCAAACCATGTGGCAGCGCTTGCGGGGCGTGCAGCCCAGCTACGAGAGTGCGAACGCGACTTTATGGGCACTGGTGGACAAGCGCAACAGCGAGCGCAAGACGCAGCTGCCCGGGCTGGAGCAGGCACTGGGCGTTTCCGAGCGTGGCAATATGCCCGCAGGGGCGGCGCCTTTCAATCATGTCGACATGGCAATCGGGAGTGTGGCGAAGACTGGATGGCAGTGCCCGGCGAGCGGCTGGTGGCGCTGTGAAGACAGCCAGGCGCTGGACGGCACCCGCTGGTTCGCGGCTGGCGCCCTGCTGCCAGCTGCGACATTCCAGGCGCTGCCGCGCCGGAATGGCGTCGCCCACACCGAGTTGATCCGTCGACGCAGCGCCTGGCAACTCGTACGCGCGGCGGATTCTGCCTCGGCCAGCTAGATCGTTGCGGCCACCAGGTTTTCCCGTCCTGTCGACAGCGACGAGGATCGAGACACTCAGCCATGCGCTTGGCCATCCTCGCGTTTGCAGCCGGCGCCGCCTGGATGCAGCTGCAGGCGGCGCTGCCCTCGGCGCCGAACCTGCTCGTGTGCGCACTTGCCGCGGTGCTGGCGTGCCGATGGCGAGACCGCGCGCCGACGGTCATCTGCGCGGGCGCACTTCTTGGGTTTGCCTGGGCAGGTTTGACCGCCCACCTGGCCCTGCACAATGCCTTGCCACATAGGGACGAAGGCCGCGACATCACCGTCATCGGCGCCATCGCCAGCCTCCCGCACCGCTTCGACGGCGGCGTGCGCTTCCATTTCGACGTCGCCCACACCGAGACGCGCGGCGCCACCGTCCCGCCCAGGATCGTGCTGTCCTGGTACGGCGCCGCCGCCGCCGATCCCGCCCTCATCCACCCCGGGGAACGCTGGCGCCTGGTGGTGCGCCTGCAGCGCCCCCACGGCAACGCCAACCCCCACGGCTTCGACTACGAAGCCTGGCTGCTGGAGCAGGGCGTGCGCGCCACCGGCTACGTCCGTCCCGCAGGCAGCCGGAACGAACGTCTGGACGACTGGACACCTGGCGCCGGCTACGCGATCGAACGCGCGCGCGGTTACCTGCGCACGCGCATCCTGGCGATCCTCGACGGCGAGCCTTACGCGGGCGTCATCGTGGCCCTGGTCATCGGCGACCAGCGCGGCATCGACCAGGACGACTGGGACGTCTTCAACCGCACCGGCATCAGCCATCTGGTGTCGATTTCCGGCCTGCACATCACGATGGTGGCGGGCCTCGCGGCCTGGATCGTCGCCAGCCTGTGGCGCCGCTCGTTCTGGACCGACGCCCAGCTGCCGCTGCGCCTTCCGGCCCAGAAGGCCGCCGCCTTGGCGGGAGCGGCGGTGGCGCTGATCTACGTGCTGCTGGCCGGCTTCGGCGTGCCGGCCCAGCGCACCTTCTACATGCTGGCCGTGGTGGCCGCCGCGCTCTGGTGCGGACGCATCGCATCCAGTTCCCACGTCCTGTGCCTGGCGCTCGGCATCGTGGTGCTGCTCGACCCTTGGGCCATGCTGTGGCCCGGTTTCTGGCTGTCCTTTGGCGCCGTCGCCGCCATCCTGTACGCCTGCAGCGGGCGGCTAGGCGAACGCACGCGTGGCTGGCGCGCGGGGTTGCTGGTGGCCGCGCGCACCCAATGGGCCGTGACCATCGGCCTGGCGCCGCTCACGCTGCTGCTGTTCGGCCAGATTTCGCTGGTCAGTCCAGTGGCGAACGCGGTGGCGATCCCCGTCATCAGCCTGTTCGTGACGCCGCTGGCGCTGGTCGGCAGCATCCTGCCGTCGCCGCTGGCCAGCCTGGTCCTGGGCATGGCCCACCTGGCGATCGAATGGCTGGCCTGGCCCCTGCAGCGGCTGGCGGCGCCTGAGCTGGCGGTATGGAACGCGCCGGCGCCGCCGCCCTGGATCCTCGCGCTGGCGCTCATCGGCACCGCATGGATGCTGGCGCCGCGCGGCTGGCCGCAGCGCTGGGCCGGTTTCGCGGCCTGGACCCCGCTGTTGACGCAGCTGCCGACGGCGCCGCCACCCGGCGCGTTCAGCGTCACCGCCTTCGACGTCGGCCAGGGCATGGCGCTGCTGGTCGAAACCCGGCGCCACCGCCTGCTGTACGACACCGGCCCGCAGTACGCGCCCGGCGCCAGCGGCGCCAGCGGCGCCACCCGCGTCATCCTGCCCTACCTGCGCGGACGCGGCATCGGGCGTCTGGACACCCTGGTGGTGTCGCACAGCGACCTCGATCACGTCGGCGGCGCCGACGCCGTGCTGGAAACGCTGGAAGTAGGGGAGGTTAGATCGTCGCTGCCGCCGGCGCACCCTTTGCTGCGCATGGCGGCGCGCCGGCAGCGCTGCCTGGCCGGCCAGGGCTGGGAGTGGGACGGCGTGCGCTTCGAGATGCTTGCGCCCGACGCCGCCAGCTACGCCAATCCGCGCCTGAAAGCCAACGCGCGCAGCTGCGTGCTGCGGGTGAGCGCCGATGGCAAGGCGATCCTGCTGGCCGGCGACATCGAGGCGGCGCAAGAGGCGGCGCTGCTGCGCATGGGCGCGCAGCGCTTGCGGGCCGACGTGCTGCTGGCGCCGCACCACGGCAGCGGCACCTCGTCGACCGCCGCCTTCCTGCAGGCGGTGGCGCCGTCGCTGGGCATCTTCCAGGTTGGCCATCGCAATCGCTACAGGCATCCCAAAAAAGCGGTCTACGAGCGCTACGCCGAGCACGGGATACGGCGCCTGCGCACCGACGAGCGCGGCGCCGTCACGCTGCGCTTCGGTCCCGAACTGCAGGTCGAGACCCATCGCGAGACGCACGCGCGCTATTGGCACGGGCGGTGATGTCTCTCCCGCTTCAGGCCTGCGGCAGCGTGATCGTCACCCGCAGCCCGCCATTCTCGCGGTTGCGCGCCACGATCTCCCCGCCATGGGCCTGCACCACGCGCTGGGCGATCGCCAGGCCCAGGCCGTGGCCGTCGACGCCGGTGCGCGAGGCGCCGGCGCGGAAGAAGGGCTGGAACACCGCCGCCAGGTCCGCCGGCGGGATGCCCGGTCCCCGATCGAGCACGTCGATGCGCGCCAGGCCGTCGCCGGCGCTCAGCGCGACGGTCACGATGCCGCCGTCGGCGCCGTGCTTGGCGGCGTTGCGCACCACGTTCTCCAGGGCGCTCCACAGCAGGTCCGGGTCGCCGGTCACGCCGACGCTGCCCTCGGCCTCGATCAGGATGCGGGTGGCGCTGGACTGGCCCTCGCGCCCCTCGTGCTGCGCGGCCTCGAAACGGGCGTCGGCCACGATGCCGTCAGCCAGTTCGGTCAGGTCGACCGGCTCGCGCCGCAGCGCGTCGGGAAGGGCTTCCAGGCGCGACAGCGTCAACAGCTCGCCGACCAGCTTGTCCATGCGGTTGCTTTCGCGCTCGATGCGTTCGAGCGTGGTCGCGAACTTGTCCGGCTGCTGGTGCGCCAGCCCGACCGCGGCCTGCATGCGCGCCAGCGGCGAGCGCAGCTCGTGCGAGACGTCGTGCAGCAGGCGGCGCTGGCCATCCATCAGGGCGCGCAGGCGTCCGCTCATGCGGTCGAAGTCGCGTCCCAGGTCGGAGAGTTCGTCGCCGCCCTTGGTGGCGGGGCCGAAGCGCGGCGCCAGGTCGCCGGCGGCGGCGGCCTCGAAGGCGCTGCGCAGGGCGCGGATCGGACGCGAAAAATACCAGGCCAGCAGGGCCGCGAACAGCAGGCTCGCCACGACCGCCGCCCCGATCACGACGGTCTGGCCGAGGCGCCGGCGCGCGCCGGGGTCGAGCGCCGGCGTCAGCGGGTCTGGCGGGCCGCCGCGCGCTCCGTCCGGCCGTCCCGGCTGGCGCGGGACGAAGGCGAGGTACTGCTCGCCGCCGGGCCCGACCAGATGCCGCGCGCCGCGCCAGGCGCCGCGCTGTTCACCGTTGCCGAGCTGGCGCTCGGCTTCCTTCAGCAGCTCGGCCGGCACCGCGCGCCCGAGCAGGTCGCGGCGCGCCGCATCGAGCACATACAGCTGCGGGCGCCGCAGGTCGGCCAGCAGGCCGCGCAGCGCGGCTTCGCCGCCGTGGCGCAGGGTGGCGGACGCCGCGTCGAGGGCGACTGCGGCCGGCGGGCCGGAATCGAGGCTCGAGCTGGCCTTCTGGCGCGCCTGGTCGCGCAGCCAGAAGGCGCCGCCGATGGCGATCGTGGCGGTCAGCTGCGCCAGCAGAATACAAAGGAAGAACTTCCAGAACAGCCGCCCCATGCTACTCCTTGATCAATTGGTAGCCCTGGCGGTAGATGGTCTGCAGGCAGGAGCGGCCGTCGGCCAGCGGTCCCAGCTTGTGGCGCAGGCTGCTCAGGTGGACGTCGATATTGCGGTCGAAGCGCGCCAGCGGCCGCCCCAGGCCCTGCTCGGACAGCTCGTTCTTGCTCACCGGCTTTCCGGCATTCCTCGCCAGCACTTCCAGCAGGTTGAATTCGGTGCTGGTCAGGTCCAGCGGCTGGCCATCCCAGGTGGCGCGCCGCCCCTCGGGATGCATGGTCAGCTTGCCGACCGTGAGCGTCGCGCCCGGGCTGCTCTCGGGCTGCGCGTGGGTGCGGCGCAGGATGGCGCGCACCCGCGCCGTCAGTTCGCGCGGCGTGCAGGGCTTGGCCACGTAATCGTCGGCGCCGAGTTCGAGGCCGAGGATGCGGTCGGCGTCGTCGCCGCGCGCGGTCAGCATCAAGACCGGGATGCGGCTGGCGGCGCGGATCTGGCGCAGGGCGTCGATGCCGCTGGCGCCGGGCATCATGACGTCGAGGATGGCGATGGCGTGGCGGCCGCTGAGCGCTTCGCGCGCGCCATCGTCGCCGTTGTGGACGCAGGTGACCCTGAAACCTTCCTGTTCGAGGTATTCGGCGAACATGCCGACGAGTTCGACGTCGTCGTCGATAAGCAATACATGGTTCATGGCGACAGGATAGCGCAGTCGCGCGCCGCGGTCTTTTCCGCAGGACGCGGCTTTACCCGGATTTACCTCTCTTAGGCGCGTTTTACACTTGCCCGCCACACAATGGCTGCTCCAAGACACCGGAGGATCCGTGATGACCCTGCACACCAGATTGACCACGCTGCGCGCCGCCGCGCTGCTTTCCACCTGCCTGCTGGCCGCCCCCGCCGTCCTGGCGCAAGCGATGCCGCCCGCTGAAGACCACGACGCCGGCCCGGGCGTCGTGCAAGCGGACGGCCGCGCCGACGGCCCATTCGACCCAGCGGGTCCGTTCCCGCCATTCGGACCAGGCCCGCACGCCGGTCCGCCCTTCCTGCGCGGTCTCGACCTGAGCGAGGCGCAGCAGGATCGCGTGTTCGCCATCCTGCACGCGCAGGCGCCAAAGCGGCGCGAGCTGGAGAAGGCCGAGCGCAAGGCCGGCCAGGCGCTGGGCGAACTGGCGCGTGCGCCCCAACTCGACGAGGCGCGCGCCTCCGCCAGCGCCCAGGCCCTGGGCCAGGCGATCGCCGACCAGGAATTGCTGCGTTTGCGGACCGACGCCCAGATCAAGGCGGTGCTCACGCCCGAGCAGCGCGCACGGCTCGACCGGCCGCGCGGCGAAGGCGGAAAGGGCAGGGCCGACACGAAGGGCGCGCGCGCCAAGCAGCGCGAGGCCGCCAAATGAGCGTCCCGGCCACCATCCTTGGGTCGGACCAGCATCACGACCAGCACGACGATCACCATCTCGGACTCGGCGCCGACCTGGCGCGCCTGCTGGCGCGGCCGGCCACGCGCCGCCAGTCGCTGCGCTGGCTGGGGTTCGGCGTGAGCACGGCGGCCATGCCGCTGGCCGGCTGCGGCGGCGGCAGCGTCGACGATGGCTACGGCATCTCGACCTCGACCACCACGACCGGCAGCGGCACGAGCGGCGGCACGGGGGGAGGCAATGCAGCCTGTTCCGTCATTCCCGAGGAGACCGGCGGCCCCTATCCGGGCGACGGCACCAACCGCAACGCCAACGGCGTGGCCAATGCCCTGATCCTGTCCGGCATCGTGCGCAGCGATATTCGCGCCAGCGTGGGTGGCGCCAGCGGCGTGGCCCAGGGCGTGCCGCTGGTGATCCGGCTGAAGATCGAGAACGTGACCCAGGGCTGCGCCGCGGCCGGCGGCGCGGCCGTCTATCTGTGGCATTGCACGCGCGAAGGCGGCTACTCGATGTACTCGAGCGGCATCGTGGACGAGAACTACCTGCGCGGCGTGCAGGAAGCCGACAGCGAAGGCTGGGTCACGTTCACGACCATCTTCCCGGGCTGCTATGACGGCCGCATGCCGCACGTGCACTTCGAGGTCTATCCAAGCCTGGCCAAGGCCAACAGCGCGGCCAACCGGATCAAGACCTCGCAGTTCGCCTTCCCGCAGGCGACGCTCATTGATGCCTACGCCAGCAGCGGCTACGCCAGCAGCGTGCGCAACCTGGCCCGCATCAGCTACGCGACGGACAACGTCTTCAGCGACGGCACGGCGCTGCAGATGGCGAGCGTAACAGGCAATGCGGTCCAGGGCTATACCGCCGAGCTGGTAGTAGGCGTTTCCTTCTAAAGGCGGAGCGCCCGGCGGCGCTGGACATTACAATGGGGCGCTCCTGCATTCGATCGCGCCCCATGTCCAGACCCCTGCTTCATTTCGCCCATGGCAACAGCTACCCGGCCGGCACCTACAACCGTTTGCTGGCGCTGCTGCGCGAGCACTACGACGTGCGCACCCTGGACATGCACGGCCACGATCCGCGCCATCCGGTCGCCGACGGCTGGGGCGCGCTGGTCGACGAACTGGTCGAACACCTGGAGGGCTATGGCCAGCCGGCGATCCTGGTTGGCCATTCACTGGGCGGCATGCTGTGCATGCTGGCGGCCAAGCGCCGCCCGGACCTGGCGCGCTGCGTGGTGATGCTCGATTCGCCGGTGGTGGCGGGTTGGCGCGCGCTGGGCTGGCGCCTGGCCAAGCTGGCCGGCTGGGGCGAACGCCTGTCGCCGGCGCGTTTCGCCCGCAAGCGCCGCGAGCTGTGGCCCAGCCGCGAAGCCGCGTATGCGCATTTCAGTGCCAAGCCGATCTTCCAGGCCTGGGCCCCGGGCGCACTGGACGACTACCTGGAACACGGCCTGGCGCCGCACCCGGACGGCGTCACCCTGCGCTTCCGGCGCGACGTCGAATCGGCCATCTACCAGACGCTCCCGCACCACATGGATGCGGTGCTGCGCGCACCGTTCCCGGTGCCGGTCGGCTTCATCGCAGGCACCCGCTCGGAAGAAATGCGCCAGGCCGGCATGGGCTCGACGCGCAAGCTGGTGGGAGAGAACCTGGTGATGATCGAAGGCGGCCACCTGTATCCGCTGGAGAAGCCGCAGGAGACGGCGCGCCTGGCGCACGCCATGATCGAGCGGCTGCTGGCTTAGCCGCTATCTCAGTTGCTGTTGAGCGGCCTGACGGAGGTGTCGAGCGCATTGCGCGCGTCCTGCGCGCCGACGGTCTTGACGGTGCGGTCGCCGCCATCCGCATTGCGCTTGCGGATGCGCGAGCCGGTCATCGGTTCGTCGAGCGGCGCATTGGCGGCGGTTTGCTGCGCGGCCGCGGCCGGGGGCGACGCGGGCGCCTGCTCGGTGGCGGGCGGGGAAGCGCATCCGGCGAGGGCGGCCAGGAGCAGTACCAACGGGACTTTCGAGACGAGCATATGAATCTCCATGTAGTGTATTGACTTATGGTATTCAACATCGCGTCGGTGGGCAATCAAATATTCCTGGCGCATGCGCGCCGACCCGCACCGGCGCCGGCATTTCGCGTAAAATCGCGGGATTTTCTTCCTGCTGGAATACCAATAATGACTATCAAGAGCGATAAATGGATCCGCCGCATGGCGGAGAGCACCGGCATGATCGAGCCGTTCGAGCCGAAGCAGGTCCGGGAGCAGGACGGCCGCCGCATCATCTCCTTCGGCACCTCCTCGTACGGCTACGACATCCGCTGCGCCGACGAATTCAAGGTGTTCACCAACATCAACAGCACCATCGTCGACCCGAAGAACTTCGATTCGAACTCCTTCGTCGACGTCAAGAGCGACGTCTGCATCATCCCGCCGAACTCGTTCGCGCTGGCGCGCACCATCGAATACTTCCGCATCCCGCGCAACGTGCTGACCGTCTGCCTGGGCAAGTCGACCTATGCGCGCTGCGGCATCATCGTCAACGTGACGCCGTTCGAGCCGGAATGGGAAGGCTACGTGACCCTGGAGTTCTCGAACACGACCCCGCTGCCGGCCAAGATCTACGCAGGCGAAGGCTGCGCCCAGGTGCTGTTCTTCGAAAGCGACGAAGTCTGCGAGACCTCGTACAAGGACCGTGGCGGCAAGTACCAGGGCCAGCACGGCGTGACCCTGCCGAAGACCTGATCGGTCATCAGTCTTCCTGGCGCGCCGCGCGCGCCGGCAGGAAGCGCAGCACCTTCTCCTGAGCGAAGATCGGGTGCATCGTGGCCGGACGCCTGGTCGCTCGCGTTCATGCGCTGCGATGACACGCGAAAAAAAAGGCCCGGAATCGCTCCGGGCCTCTCTCGGCGGGCGGAGGGTTCGCCCCCGCTTACGCGTCCTGCATCACGCAATCGACGAAGTAGCCGCGCTTGCCGTCGACTTCGCGCTTGACCAGGCCGTGGACGTCGGTCTCGAAGCCCGGGAAGCGTTCGTTGAAGTCGCGCGCGAAGCGCAGGTAGTCGACGATGGTCTTGTTGAAGCGCTCGCCCGGGATCAGGAGCGGAATGCCCGGCGGGTAAGGCGTCAAGAGGATCGCCGTGATGCGGCCTTCCAGCTCGTCGATCGCGACGCGCTCGATTCGGCGGTGCGCCATATTGGCGAAGGCGTCCGACGGCTTCATGGCAGGCACCATGTCCGACAGGTACATCTCGGTCGTCAGGCGCGCCACGTCGCGCGACTTGTAGAAGGTGTGGATCTCGTTGCACAGGTCGCGCAGGCCGCGGGTCTCGTAGCGTGGGTTGGCCGAGGCGAACTGCGGCATCACGCGCCACATCGGCTGGTTGCGGTCGTAGTCGTCCTTGAACTGCTGCAGCGCCGTCACCAGCGTGTTCCAGCGGCCCTTGGTGATGCCGATGGTGAACATGATGAAGAACGAGTACAGGCCGCACTTCTCGATGATGACGCCGTGCTCGGCCAGGTACTTGGTGACGATCGAGGCCGGGATGCCGGTCTCGCCGAACTGGCCCGACAGGTCCAGGCCCGGGGTCACGATGGTGGCCTTGATCGGGTCGAGCATATTGAAGCCCGGCGCCAGCTTGCCGAAGCCGTGCCAGTTCTCTTCGGCGCGGATCATCCAGTCGTCCTGGGTGCCGATGCCTTCTTCCGAGAACTTATCCGGACCCCAGACCTGGAACCACCAGTCGTCGCCGAAGTCCTCGTCGACCTTCCTCATCGCGCGGCGGAAGTCCAGCGCCTCCAGGATCGATTCCTCGACCAGGGCGGTGCCGCCCGGCGCTTCCATCATGGCCGCGGCGACGTCGCACGACGCGATGATCGAGTACTGCGGCGAGGTCGAGGTGTGCATCAGGTAGGCCTCGTTGAAGGCATCCTGGTCGAGCTTGACCGATTCGGATTCGCGCACCAGCACCTGCGACGCCTGCGACAGGCCGGCCAGCAGCTTGTGCGTCGACTGGGTCGAGAAGATCATCGACTCCTTGGCGCGCGGGCGGTCCTGGCCGATCGCGTGCATGTTCTTGTAGAAGTCGTGGAAGGTCGCGTGCGGCAGCCAGGCTTCGTCGAAGTGCAGGGTGTCGATCTTCCCGTCCAGCATTTCGCGCAGGGTCTCGACGTTGTACACCACGCCGTCGTAGGTCGACTGGGTGATGGTGAGGATGCGCGGCTTCTTGTTGACGGCGTCGCGCGCGAACGGATTCGCCTCGATCTTGCGGGCGATCGATTCGGGCGTGAACTCTTCGAGCGGGATCGGGCCGATGATGCCCAGGTGATTCCGGGTCGGCATCAGGAACACGGGGATCGCGCCGCACATGATGATCGAGTGCAGGATCGACTTGTGGCAGTTGCGGTCCACGACGACGATGTCGCCCGGCGCCACGGTCGAGTGCCACACCATCTTGTTCGAGGTCGAGGTGCCGTTGGTCACGAAGTAGCAGTGGTCGGCGCTGTAGATGCGCGCGGCGTTGCGCTCGGACTTGGCCACCGGGCCGGTGTGATCGAGCAGCTGGCCCAGTTCCTCGACCGCGTTGCAGACGTCGGCGCGCAGCATGTTCTCGCCGAAGAACTGGTGGAACATCTGGCCGATCGGCGACTTCAGGAAAGCCACGCCGCCCGAGTGCCCCGGGCAGTGCCACGAATAGGAGCCGTCGTAGGCGTAGTTGACCAGCGCGCGGAAGAACGGCGGCGCCAGGCTGTCGAGGTAGGCCTTGGCCTCGCGGATGATGTGGCGCGCCACGAATTCCGGGGTGTCCTCGAACATGTGGATGAAGCCGTGCAGCTCCTTCAGGATGTCGTTCGGGATGTGGCGGCTGGTGCGGGTCTCGCCGTAGATATAGATCGGGATGTTGGCGTTCTTGTGACGGATTTCCTTCACGAAGGCGCGCAGGCCGGTCAGCGCGAAATCGGTCTCTTCGAGCGAGCCGCCGCCGAATTCCTCGTCGTCGATCGACAGGACGAAGGCCGATGCGCGCGATTGCTGCTGGGCGAACTGGGACAGGTCGCCATAGCTGGTCACACCGACGACCTCCATGCCTTCCTGTTCCATCGCGGCCGCCAGGGCGCGAATGCCAAGACCGGAGGTGTTCTCCGAGCGGAAGTCCTCATCGATGATGACGATAGGGAAACGAAATTTCATGGACAGCTCCAAAACGAAGCGCCGTGGAAGCGGCAGGTCCGCCGGTCATTCCGGGGGAGCTGGCCGCCGCGCACGGCACCGTAGAAAAATGAGAAGCGGATTTTCGCAGAAAACGCGGGTCCCGGTGCAAGTTTTTTTGCTAGGTTAGCCACTGTTCCGGAAGGGTGGCGCACTCTAGTCGATTCTTCGGCCCGCGCGCCGGATGCCCTCGGTCAGCAGCGCCGCCGCCAGCGCGCCGACCAGCGGGATCGGCGACAGCGCGGTGACGCTGCCGTGCACGAAGGCGAACAGCCCCAGCGTGATGCCGAAGGCCGCCACCGCGCCGGTGAGCGTGAGCAGCCAGGTGCGGCGCGCCAGCAGCGCGACGGCGGCCAGCGAGATCGCGATCTGCTGGGCCACCGAGGCCGCGGCCCACTGGCGCTGGCGGTGCAGGGCTTCCTCGGAGCGGCGGTTCGACTCGCTCGACGCCGCTTCCCAGCGCTCGGCTTCCTTGCGGATGACGTCCTTCTCTTCGCGGTAGCGCTCGGCCTCGCCGCGGTAGCGCGCGCCGTCGACCCCGGGCAGGGTCGCGGCCAGCTCGGCCAGGTTCTGACGGCTCGACTTGGCCTGGTAGTGGCTCCAGGCATTGGCGGCGCTGGTCCTTTCCATCGCCGCCTGGGTCTTGTGCAGGCTGGCGTCGTTGTGCGACGAGGTGCCCAGGAAGGCGAACAGGGTGCCGAGCGTGGCCAGCACCGCGATCAGTACCGCGACGCGGGCGGCGAATCCGTCGCCGCCGCGCGAGCCCGGTGGGCGTGCGGTTTCGCTCATCAGGCGGCCCTGCGTTCGTAGGTCACGAAGGCATAGTCGAATCCCTGCTCTTCGGCGCGGTGGGTTTCGCGCGCGGTCTCGACCCATACGTCCGGGTCGATCGGCGGGAAGAAGGCATCGCAGCGGAAGGCGTGGTCGATGTGGGTGACGATCATGGCGTCGGCGACGTTCATGGCTTCGATGAAGACCTGGGCGCCGCCGATGATGCTGGCCGGCTCGCCATCGAGCAACGCGATGGCGGCGCCCAGCGAGGCCGCGCTGTCGACGCCTTCGTGCGACCAGCCGGCATTGCGGGTGACCACGATGTTGCGGCGCTTGGGCAGCGGGCGGCCGATCGAGTCGAAGGTCTTGCGGCCCATGATGATGGGCTTGCCCAGGGTGACGCGCTTGAAGTGCGCCAGGTCTTCGGGCAGGTGCCAGGGCAGCTGGTTGTCCAGGCCGATGCCGTTGTTGGCGTCGACCGCGACCACGAGGGTCAGGCGGGGCGCGCTGTTCATACGGCCACCGGCGCCTTGATCGCGGGATGCGGATCGTAACCCGTGATCTCGAAGTCCTCGAAGCGGTAGTCGAACAGCGAGTCCGGCTTGCGCTTGATCTCGAGGCGCGGCAGCGCGCGGGTCTCGCGCGACAGCTGCAGCTCGACCTGCTCCATGTGGTTCGAATACAGGTGGCAGTCGCCGCCGGTCCAGACGAAGTCGCCCACCTCCAGGCCCGCCTGCTGCGCCATCATGTGGGTCAGGATCGCGTACGAGGCGATGTTGAAGGGCACGCCCAGGAAGATGTCGGCGCTGCGCTGGTACAGCTGGCAGGACAGCTTGCCGTCGGCCACGTAGAACTGGAACAGCGCATGGCAGGGCGGCAGCTTCATCTGCGGCACGTCGGCCACGTTCCAGGCCGAGACGATCATGCGGCGCGAGTCGGGCGTGGTGCGGATCTGGTCGAGCACCTGCGCGATCTGGTCGATGTGTTCGCCCGACGGGGTCGGCCAGTTGCGCCACTGGTAGCCATAGATCGGGCCCAGGTTGCCTTCTGCGTCGGCCCATTCGTCCCAGATGCTGACGCCGTTCTCCTTCAGGTAGGCGATATTGGTCGAGCCCTGCAGGAACCAGATCAGTTCATGGATGATCGACTTCAGGTGCACCTTCTTGGTGGTGAGGAGCGGGAAGCCTTCCTGCAGGTCGAAGCGCATCTGGTAGCCGAACACCGAGCGGGTGCCGGTGCCGGTGCGGTCGGTCTTGATGGCGCCATGCTCTTTCACATGGCGCATGAATTCGAGATATTGGCGCATTGCGTTACGGTTTCGGAGAATCTGTCATTTTAGCATTCGCCACCAGTGCCGCGGCAAACCGCCGCAGCGCTTCGCGCACCGTTTCGTCGGACATCGACAGCAGGTTGTCGCCGACGTAGATCTCGACGACGCTCGACGCCGGCAGCGCGCCATGCACGGCGCGGTTGAACATCCAGATGCCGTGCTCGCGCGCCAGCGCATCGCGCACCGCCAGCGCGCGCTCGCGGTCGACCGGCAGGTGGACATGCAGCATATTGGATTGAGGCGCGGCGGGATTGACGCGCAGTTCGGGATGCGCGCGCAAGGCCTGGTAAAGAAAGCGGGTGCGCTCGAAATACGCCGGCATCGCCGCCAGCCGCTCGTCGAACTGCATCGCCGCCGCCACGATGTAGGGCGAGCGGTGGATGACGTTGCCGCCCTGGCGCCGGAACCACTCGGCGCAGCGATCCACGAAGGCGCGGCTGCCGAGCAGCATGGCGCCGCCCAGCCCGCCGATGCCCTTGTACAGCGACACGTACACCGAATCGAAGCCGGCCGCGATCTCGGCCACGCCGCGGCCATGACCGGCTTGCGCCTCCCACAGGCGCGCGCCATCCATGTGCAGGTGGATGCCGCGGCTGCGGCAGTGGCGCTTGATCGCTTCCAGCTCGTCCCAGCTTGATAGCTGGCCGCCGATCTCGCGCATCGGGATTTCGAGGCCGACGGCGCCGAGGCGGTCCGGCACCGCCGCCAGGTCGGCCTCGACCCAGGGGCGGTGACGGTCGCCCACGGACAGCGCCTGGAAATGGTCCAGCATCTGGTAGTTGGAACGTTCGTGAACGAAGATGTGCGAGGTCGGATGCAGGGCCACCAGGCGGCTGCCCCGGTCCGACGCCCCGAGCCGCAGCGCCGTGACCTGGGCCATGGTGCCGCTGATGCAGAACACGGCCGCCTCGAAGCCCAGCAGGGCGGCGACCTTGCGTTCGAAGTCCTGGATCAGGGCGCCGTTGCCATAGACGTCGTGGTCGACGTCGTGCTCCTCGCACCAGGCGGCCATGGCGGCGAACAGTTCGGCCGGACGCCGCTGGCGATGGCCGGGGAAGATGGTGTGGCAGCGGCGCTGCAGGTCGGTGTCGGACAAAACGGGCTCCTGGAAGGCGAGCCCGTTACTGTACACCGCCGCCGGCGCGGTTCAAAGAGCCGCATGGCGAGCTCTGAGAAACTCAGTTCGCGATCAGCGCGCGGCGGGCAGGGGCCGCCAGCGCGGCGACCTCGCGTTCGTCGGCCAGGCGGAAACGGCGCACCGAACGCGCCAGCGCGTCGGCCTGCTCGTGCATGGCCTGGGCGGCGGCGCTGGCCTCTTCGACCAGGGCCGCGTTCTGCTGGGTCACGGTGTCCATCTCGACCACCGAGCGGTTGATCTCTTCGATGCCCTGCGTCTGTTCCTGGCTGGCGCTGCTGATCTCGGACATGATGTCGGTCACGCGCTGCACGCTGTCCAGCACCTCCTGCATCGTGACGCCGGCCTGGGCGACCAGTTGGCTGCCGGCATCGACTTCGCTGTTGGACGCTTCGATCAGGACCTTGATCTCCTTGGCGGCGGCGGCCGAGCGCTGGGCCAGGTTGCGCACCTCGCTCGCCACGACCGCGAAGCCGCGGCCCTGTTCGCCGGCGCGCGCCGCCTCCACGGCCGCGTTCAGCGCCAGGATATTGGTCTGGAACGCGATGCCGTCGATGACGCTGGTGATGTCCGAGATCTTGCGCGAGGCCTGGGAAATCGAGTCCATGCGCGCCACCACCTGCGACACCGTGCTGCCGCCTTTCTGGGCGACTTCGGACGCGCTGCGGGCCAACTGGTCGGCCTGGCGCGCATTGTCGGCGTTCTGGCGCACGGTCGTGGTCAGCTGGTCCATCGACGAGGCGGTGGTGGCCAGGCTGGCCGCCTGTTCCTCGGTGCGGCTGCACAGGTCGAGGTTGCCGGTCGAGATTTCCTGCGAGGCGGTGGCGATGTGCTCGGCGCCGTCGCGCACCTGGCCGACCACGCTCGAGAGGCGCGCGCCGATCTCGTTGATGGCGCCGGTGAGGCGGCCGATCTCGTCGTCGCGGCGCGCCTTGACCTGGGCGGTCAGGTCGCCGTCGGCGATGCGGGCGGCGACCGCCTGCACTTCGGCCAGCGGGCGGGTGACGGTGGCGCGCACCAGGAAGTACAGCACGCTGGCCAGCACGGCGAGCGCCGCCAGGCCGAACAGGATGAAGCGGTTGCGCAGCTCGGTCGCGGCGGCGGTGATCTCGTCGCGGTAGGTGCCGCCGGCGATGACCCAGTTCCAGTCCTTCATCTCGGAATAGGCCGCGAATTTTTCGCGTGCCTGGAGCTCGCCCGGATTCTGCCAGTCGTAGCTGATCGTGCCCTCCTTCTTCTCCAGCATTTCCTTGATGAAGGCATGGCCGTCGGCCGACTGGCTGTCGAGGATGTTCTCGCCTTCCTTGCTCGGGTGGACGATCAGGTCGCCATAGGTCTTCGGCGCCGACGACAGCACGAAGAAGTAGCCGGTCTCGCCGACCTTGACGGCGCGGATGCGCTCCTTCAGGGCGGCCACGTCGGCGGTGATGTCGACGCCGACGTAGAGCGCGCCGACCACCTTGCCGGAGGCGTCGCGCACCGGCTCGTACTGGGTGATGAACTGCTTGCCGAACAGCGTGGTCAGGCCCACGTAGTTGCGGCCGGCGCGCAGCGCCGGGTAGGCCGGCGAGGCCTTGTCGAGGGCGGTGCCGACCGCGCGCTCGCCGTTTTCCTTCTTGACCGACGTCGACACGCGCACGAAGTCTTCGCCGGACGCGGCGAAGATGGTGGCGTTGCCGCCGGTGCGTTCGGTGAAGGCGTCCGGGGCGCTGAAGTCGAGGTTGAGCGCTTGGCCGGCCACGCTCAGGGTCGGCACCTGGCGGCCGCCGATGTCGACGGTGGTCGCTTCGTCGAGCGCGAAGTCGCCCGGCAGGCCGGCGCGGAAGATGCGGCCGAAGCTGACCGCCTGGCTGCTGACGGTCTTGTTGAACAGCTCGACGGTGCTGGAGACGCCGTGCAGCTCGTTCCTCACGCTGTCGATGGCGCGCCGTTCCAGCATGCCGGAGGTCAGGACGGTGATGGTCGCGATCAGGGCGGCAATGATGGCGCCGGCCAGCAAAAAGGTGACGGCGCTGATGCGCGTGTCAACATTCCAGCTGGCTGGACTAAATTTGCGGTTGCTCATTTATAGCGAGGAAAAATAGAGGGATATAAGCCGCGATCATACCTCGCAAACTTTTCCTGCCGCAATATTTAGTGAGTTTTGGAATGCTACCTGGTCGCTCTGTAACAACAGCTTGATGGATTGCTACGTGATACTACGGATTGCCCGGAGCGCCTCGTCATGCCGCCACCGGCGCATGGGTCTGGAACTGCAGCGCAGCCAGGTTGGCATACACGCCACGCAGGGCGATCAGCTCGGCGTGGGTGCCGGATTCGACGATCCGGCCTTCGTCCAGCACGATGATGCGGTCGGCCCGCTGCACGGTGGCCAGGCGGTGGGCGATGATGATGGTGGTGCGGCCGACCATCGCCGCTTCGAGCGCGCGCTGGACCAGGCGTTCGGATTCGGCGTCGAGCGCGCTGGTGGCTTCGTCCAGCAGCAGCAGCGGCGGGTTCTTGAGCAGGGCGCGCGCGATCGCGATGCGCTGGCGCTGGCCGCCCGACAGGCGCACCCCGCGCTCGCCCAGGAACGACGCGTAGCCTTGCGGCAGGCGCTCGATGAAATCGTGGGCCGCGGCCATCCTGGCCGCCGCGATCACCTCGTCGTCGCTCGCGTCCGGACGGCCGTAGCGGATGTTTTCCATGGCGTCGAGCGAGAAGATCACGGTATCTTGCGGCACGATGCCGACCGCGCCGCGCAGCGTCTGCAGCGCCAGGTCACGCACGTCCACGCCGTCGAGGCGGATGCTGCCGGCCTGCGGATCGTAGAAGCGCAGCAGCAGCTGGAACAGGGTGGTCTTGCCGGCGCCGGAAGGGCCGACCACGGCCACCGTCTCGCCGGGGCGGATCTCGAGCGCGAGATGCGACAGTGCGGCTTCGTCCAGGCGCGACGGATAGGCGAAGGTCACGTCGTCGAGCGTCACGCGGGCGCCGTTCTCGGTGCGCGCGGGCAGGTTTTTGGGTTGCAGCGGATCCTGGATCTCGGATTGCGCGCCGAGCAGTTCGAGCAGGCGTTCGGTGGCGCCGGCGGCGCGCTGGGCGTCGCCCATCACTTCCGACAGGGCGCCGACCGAACCGGCCACGATGCCGGCGTACAGGATGAACTGGCCCAGGTCGCCGCCGGTCATGGTGCCTTCGAGCACGGCGTGGGCGCCGAGCCACAGCACGAACACGATGGCGCCGAACACCAGCACGATGGCCAGCATGGTGAGCGTGGCGCGGGCGCGGATGCGGCGCATCGCGGTGCTGAAGGCGCCTTCGACTTCCCTCGAGAAGCGGCCCGATTCATGGCCCTCGCGGGTAAATGCCTGCACGGTCGGCATCGCGTTCAGGATCTCGCCGGCCACCGCCGAGGCGTCGGCGATGCGGTCCTGCGAATCGCGCGACAGCTTGCGCACGCGGCGCCCGAACAGCACGATCGGCAGCACCACCAGCACCAGCAGGCCCAGGATGATGGAGGTCAGGCGCGGGCTGGTCACGAACAGCATCACCAGGCCGCCGAAGAACAGCAGCGTGTTGCGCAGCGCCAGCGAGATGCTGGTGCCGACCACGGTCTGGATCAGGGTGGTGTCGGTGGTCAGGCGCGACAGCACTTCGCCGGTGCGGGTGGTCTCGAAGAATTCGGGGCTCTGGCGCACCACGTGGCCGTAGACGCTGCTCCTGATATCCGCGGTGACGCGCTCGCCCAGCCACGACACCATGTAGAAGCGCGCCGCGGTGGCCACCGCGAGCACCGCGGCGACGCCGAACAGGGCCAGGAAGGTGGCGTTGATGTGTTCCAGGCTGCCGCCTTCGATCGCGGCGCCGGCGGCCGCGCTGGCTGAAGCTGCGCCGAAGCCCAGGTCGATCATCTGCTTGAAGGCCGCCGGGATCGCCAGGGTGGCGCCGGCGGCGAACAGCAGCGCGATGCCGGCCAGCAGGAACTGGCGGCGATAGGGACGCAGGAAGGGGCTCAAGCCCCTGAGGGTGGCCAGGCTGCTCTTGCGGGATGATTCTGGGTCGGTCTTGCTGGTGTTACGGGTGGTCATCGTGTTTTGGCGTGTCGGTCGTTCTTGTTATCGTTATTGTTATTAAAGCTTCATGGGTTGCACATAGCCGGTCATCTCGAGGTAGCCGCGGCCCACCCGGCGGCCGTTCTGCTGGATCGTGACCGCGCCTTCCCAGTACACGGCGCCGGTCGAGCGGCGCGAGTCGAGTTCCTGGTCTTGCTGCAGCGGCACCACCTGCCAGGCCTGGCCGCCCGTGCTGATCGTGGTCGCGATCGGATACGTGGCGCCGGTGCGCGGCGACTTCCAGTGCGTCTGCGGCGCGAAGGTGATCTGCTCGGGCGCGTAGTGCAGCACCTTGCCGGCCTTGTCGCGCCGGGTGGCGTGCGCCCATAGTTTACCACCTTGGCGGTCGCGGATCTGGAAAGCCATCAGGGCGCCGCCGTCGTCGAGGTTGGCGCCGACCCAATCCCAGCCCACGGCGTCCGGCTGCAGCGCCTCGCTCGACCATTCGTGGTCGAGCCACGCGCTGCCGCTCACCTGCGTGGCCGCCATGCCGGCGCGGCCGACCGTGCCGCTCACTTCCAGGTGCGGTTCGCTGTAGTAGTAGCTCGCGTGCCGGGCGCTGGGACCCTTGCGCGAATAGCCGCCCTGGCCCTGCACCAGCACCGGCTGGGTCGGGCGCAGGCGCAGTTCGAGCGTCAGCTGGTTGGATCGGACGGTGACCCGGTAGACGCCGCCCGCATCGCGGACCATGCGCCAGTCGTCGAGTTTGAGGTCGGTGTTGCCGGGCCGCGCCCAGGCCATGCTGAAGCCCTCGCGCGCGCTGCGCTCGTCGTGCACCAGGCGGCCGACCTGGGGATCGGACAGCGCCGCGTGGCCGATCACCAGCTGGCGCGGCGCGAAATGGCTCGGGTTGGCGTTGTCGGCGCCGGTGCGGCTGCGAAAGAAGGTGACCTGGAAGCCGAGCGGGCGCTTGTCGGGCGTCTCGACCCAGCCGGTGACGTACCACCACTCGGTGCGAAACTCCGGATGGGCGCCGTAGTCGCGCGGGAACGACAGGCCGGCGCCCGGGGTGACCGGCGCATACACGGGCGCCGCGGCATGGGCAGACAGCGACAGCAAGACCAACAGGCACAGAATAAAACGCATTACCAATCCTCTCTGACCGCGCGCACCGGGCCGCCGGACAATGCCTGGCGTCCCGAGACGAGCGCGGTAGCAACCGATGCAGCGACCAGCACCGCGGCCACGCTGCCGAGCAGGGGCCAGGGCAGGTGCAAGCCCATGGTCCAGTGGAAGGACTGCGGGTTGATCACGTACACCAGGATCAGGCTGATCACCAGCCCGAGCGCGAAACCGGCGACGACGCCGAGGCCTGTCAGCAACCCGCCCTCGAAGGCGAGCAGTTGCAAGACCTGGCGCCGGGTGACGCCGACGTGGCGCAGCATACCGAATTCTCGCGCCCTTGCCAAAGTCTGGGCCGAAAAACTCGCCGCGATGCCCGACAGGCCGATGGCGATCGCGATCGCCTCGAGCAGGTAAGTGACGGCGAAACTGCGGTCGAAGATCTTGAGGCTGGTGGCGCGGATGTCGCCGGGCCGCATCAGGTTCAGCGAGGGTCCGAACGGCAGCGCGCGCAGGCTGCCTTCCAGCGTCGCGGCGTCCACGCCGCGCGCGCTCCACAGGGCGGCGTCGGTGACCTCGCGCTCGCCCGTCAGCCGGCGGTAGTCCTGCAGCTGGATCACGACCGAGCCGCCCTGGTTGGCGTAGTCGCGCCAGGCGCCGGCGACGAAGAACTCCACCTGCGCCCCGCCAAGGGGCAGGCGAAGGCGCTGCCCTACGCGGGCGCCGTACAGGTCGAGCATCGCCTCCGACACCCAGGCGGGGCGGCTGCCTGGCAGGATTGGCGCCGATTGACCGACCAGGTACAGCAGGCGGGCTGGGTCGCTGGCGTCGATGTCGCGGGCGATGACGACGATTGGCGGCCGCTCGGGCGACAGTGACACGCGCCGGGTGCGCAGGAACTGGACTCTCTCGACGCCGGGCAGACTGGCCAGCGCGGCCTGCTGCTCGCCGCTCAGGAAGCCGGTGCCGCCGGCATCGATCGTGCGCACGTACAGGTCGGCCGGCAGGATGTGGGCCATCCAGTCGTCGACCGAGACCCGGAAGCTCGACACCATGATCCCCATCGCCACCATCAGGCTGAAGCTGGCCAGGATGCCGCCCAGGGCGATCGAGGCCTGGCCCGGCGCGTTGGCCAGGCGCGCCAGCGACAGCGCCAGCACCGCCGGACTGCGCTGGCGCCGCCCGAGAGAGGCTTCGAGCGCGCGGAAGGTCAGCGCCGCGAAGCGCGGCATCAGGCCGATGCCGCCGACCAGCAGCAGGGCGATTGCCAGGTAGCCGAACAGCGGCAGCTCGAACACCGGCGGCGCGAAGGCGAACAGCGCGGCCAATCCCAGGCAGACGAGCGAGGGCCAGACCCGCGCCAGGCGCGTGAGCGGCGCCTCGTCGGCGCCGGACTTGATGGCCACCGCCGGCCGCGCGCGCGCCGCCTCCCAGGCCGGCGCCAGGCAGCCAAGCAGGGCCACGCCCAGGCCCAGCGCGAAAAACACCAGGGCGGCGCCGGGCGTGAACGCGACCTGCGGGCGGATCCCGGGGAAGTAGCCGGCGCCAAGGTCGCCGCCAAAGAAATGCAGCGCGGCGGCCGCCAGAGCGTAGCCGGCGCCGATGCCGAGCAGCGCGCCCAGCACGCCCAGGCTGCCTCCTTCGAGCAGCACCTGGCGCAGCAACTGGCCGCGTTCGAGGCCCAGCACCCGCAGCAGCGCGAACTGGCTGCGGCGGCGCATCACCGACAGCGCCTGCGTCGAAAACACGAGGAAGGCGCCGGTGAACAGCGCCACCAGCGCCAGCACGGTCAGGTTGACGCGGTAGGCGCGGCTCATGTTGGCGGTGCGGCTTTCCTGGTCGGCGTCGTTCGGCTGGCCGACCGTGAAGCGGCCCGGCCAGGTGCGATCGAGCTGGGCGGCGAGATTGCGCTGGAAGGCGGCGCGGTCGACGCCGTCGCGCAATTTGAGGTCGACCCGCGACAGCTGGCCGAGCCGGTTGAGGCGCCATTGGGCGGCGCCGATGTCCATCACCGCCAGGCGCTGGCCGGCGCGGGCGCGCTGCACCGGGCCGGCCACGCGCAGGGCGACTTCGCCGGTGCCGGCGCGCAGCACCAGGGTGTCGCCGCGCCGCTTGTTCAGCCAGGCCTCGGCCGCCGGCGACAGGAACAAGGCGTCGTCGGCCAGGATGTCGAGCCGGCGGCCCTCGTCCGTCACCCCGAGCAGGTCGGGCGAGATGGCGCCGGCGCGAAACGGGTCGATGCCGACGATGCGCAGCGGAGCGTCGGCGCCCGGCACGCCGGCCTGGACCTCGAGGATGGGCGAGGCCAGCGCGACTTCGGGATGTTCGGCCAGGAAGGGGTAGACGGATTCGTCGAACAACGGCTCGCGGCCCTCTACCCGTATGTCGGCCTGGCCGGACAGGCTCTTGACGGCGGCCGAGAATTCGTTGAAGGCGGCGGCGTTGATCAGGTGGATGGCGAAGCCCATCGCCACCCCGGCGGCGATCGCCGCGATGGCGACCAGCGCCCGCACCGGATGCGCGCGCCATTCGCCGAGCAATAGCCAGCGCGACAGCCGGCTCAGGCCGGGCATTCCACCGCCAGCGTTTCGGCCTGGCGCCGCGCCTTGATCCGCGCCGCCTCCTTGGCGTCGCCGCGCGCGCGCGCCAGGTCTTCCTCGAGCCACTGGCGCTGCAGGCGCAGCTTGTCGCAGCGCTTGCGCAGGGCCGGCGCTGCGCGCCGGGCGCGTTCGCCGTCGCGTTCTTCGCGCAGGGTCTGGTCAGCGCGTTGCTTGTCGATACCCATGGCCAGGTCGCGCGCGCGATCCAGGCGCGCCAGCGTTTCGGGATCGGGCGGCGGCGCGGCGCGCACGGGCAACTCCGCGCCGGCGCCGGGGCAGGGGCGGTCGGCGTAGGTCACGCGCCCACTCTCCTGGCATTTGTAGATGGCGCCAGCGGCCTGGGCCTGGCACAGGATGCAGGCCGTGGCGATCGAGAGCAAGCGGTGCATGCGCGACTCCTGGTCATAGTATCTTCCCAGGATTCATGATGCCGAGCGGGTCGAGCGCGGCTTTGATGGCACGCATCATGCCAAGTTCGACCGGCGACTTGTAGCGCGCCAGTTCTTCGCGCTTGAGCATGCCGATGCCGTGTTCGGCCGAGATCGAGCCGCCGGAATCCACGACCAGGTCGTGCACGATGCGGTTGACCAGCGCCTGGTTTTCCAGGAAGGCCGCGTGCGACTGCCGGGCCGGCGGCGCCACGTTGTAGTGCAGGTTGCCGTCGCCCAGGTGGCCGAAGGTCACCGGCTGGCAGCCGGGAAAAGCTGCCTGCAGCGCGGCGTCGGCGCGCGCGATGAAGTCGGGGATGCGCGACACCGCCAGCGAGATATCGTGCTTGATGTTCTTGCCGGCCGCCGCCTGCGCCAGCGGGATGTGTTCGCGCAGCCGCCACAGGTCCAGGGCCTGCTTGTGCGAGGTCGCCACCACGGCGTCGCGCGCGGCGCCGGCTTCCAGCGCCTCGCCTATGCCCGATTCCAGCAGGCCGTGGGCATGTTCATCGGATTCATTGCTCGAGAGCTCGACCAAGGCGTATTGCGGATGCCGATCCGCGAACGGCCGCGGCAGGTCGGGAAACTGCGTCGCGACCAGGTCCAGGCAAAACGCGGACATCAGCTCGAAGCCGGTCAGCGCCGCCCCGCAGCGCGCCTGCAGCAGGCCGAGCAGATCGACGGCCTGGCGCGGTGAGTCGAGGGCGACCAGCGCGGTGAGGGCGGCGCGCGGCGCCGGATACAGTTTCAGCACCGCCGCCGTGATCACGCCCAGCGTGCCTTCGGCGCCGATGAAGAGTTCGCGCAGCGCATAGCCGGTATTGTCCTTGCGCA
Source organism: Massilia timonae CCUG 45783 (assembly GCF_000315425.1). Lineage (GTDB taxonomy): Bacteria > Pseudomonadota > Gammaproteobacteria > Burkholderiales > Burkholderiaceae_D > Telluria > Telluria timonae. Next base: position 553,930 of record NZ_JH992925.1, read on the forward strand.
GGCCGCGCAAGCCGTCCCAGACTTCGCCCTGGGCGTTGACGACCTCGAGGCCCAGGCACAGCTCGCGGGTATTGCCGTAGCGTAGGACGGCGGTGCCGCCGGCATTGGTCGACAGGTTGCCGCCGATCGTGCAGCTGCCTTCGGCCGCCAGCGACAGCGGATACAGCATCCCGGCCTCGCTGGCCGCGGCCTGCACATCGGCCAGGATGCAGCCGGCCTCCACCGTCATGGTGCGGTTCAGGGGATCGATGGCGCGGATGCGGTTCAGGCGCCGCAGCGACAGCACGATGGCCCGGCCCGAGGAGTCCGGGACGCTGCCCATGACCAGGCCGGTGCGCCCGCCTTGCGGCACGATCGGCACGCGCGCTGCGGCGCAGGCGGCGACGATGGCGGCCACTTGCGCGGTGTCGGATGGCAGGACCACCGCCAGGCCGCGTCCGTTGTAGCGGCCGCGCCAGTCGGCCATGAACGGCGCCATGGCGGCCTCGTCGGTGATCACGTGGGCGTCGCCGGCGATCGCGCGGCAGCGCGCCAGCAGGGCATCGGGGCACGGCTCAGCCATGCGGCACTTTGACCTTGTCCAGCAATTCCTTGGCCAGGCGCTGCGCCTCTTTCTTGTAGGGGCGCAGGTAGAGCAGGGCGCAGAAGTAATACACCACGACCAGGGCGATCTCGCCCATGGCCATGTGGCGCGAGGCCGGGCTCTGGTCGGCCCAGGCGCGCACCACGCCTTCGGCAAAATAGATCAGGATCAGCATCGACGACCATTGCAGGGTGTACAGGTCGCGCTTGATGACGCCGCGCAGCGGCAACAACAGGGGCAAAGCCTTCAGGGCCAGCAGCCAGCTACCAGGCTGCAGGGGCGCCACGTAGGCTTCCCAGGCGACCAGCCAGCCGATCAGCCAGATCAGGCTGGCGATCGCTCCCACGTGAAAGACTTTTTTCCCTGTTCCCATCAGCGGTTTCCCTGCAGTTTCAGGGCCGCCTCTGCCAGGCGGCGACCGAGCGCTATCGCCAGCGTACGCTCTTCTTCGGTAACGGGGCGCTTGCCATCGACGCCGGCCCAGTGGGTCGCGCCGTAGGGGCTGCCGCCGCTCGCGGTGTTCATCAGTTCGGGATGGGTATAGGGCAGGCCCATCACCATCATCCCGTGGTGCAGCAAGGGGATCATCATCGACAGCAGGGTCGCTTCCTGGCCGCCGTGCAGGCTGCCGGTGGAAGCGAAGACGACGGCCGGCTTGCCGGACAGCGACCCGTTGACCCATTCGGTCGCGGTGCCGTCGAGGAAGTATTTCATGCTCGCGGCCATATTGCCGAAGCGCGTAGGCGAGCCCAGCGCCAGGGCAGCGCATTCGCGCAGGTCGTCCAGTTCGACGTAGGGCGAGCCCTGGTCGGGAATCCCGGGCGCGGTCGCTTCGGCCACCGACGACACCGGCGGCACGGTGCGCAGCCGGGCCTCGGCCCCCGGCACGCTGTCGATGCCCTGGGCGATCAGTTCGGCCAGCTTGCGCGTGGCGCCATGGCGCGAATAGTAGAGGACGAGGATGCTCAGTGGGGTCGTGTTCATCCTTGGTATTATAGTGCGGTTTGTTGAAATGACATGCTGGCGACGATGACGAATACGGTAAATCCAACACCATGGCGAACAAGACGGTGACCGGGGCGGTGAGTGGCGTGTCGCGTGCCAGTGGCGAGTTCGCGGGTGGCGGCGCCGAGCGCGGCCTGACCTGGCCCGAGGCGCGCGACCTGGTGCGCTTCGCCGTGCGTCGTCTGCGCGAGGAGCGCCTGCCGCAGGTGGCGGGCAGCCTGACCTTCACCACGACCCTGGCCCTGGTGCCGTTGCTCACCATCGTGCTGGCGATCTTTACCATGTTCCCGGCCTTCGGCCAGGTGCGCGAGATGATCGACGCCTGGTTCGTGCAGAACCTGATGCCCAAGGCCATCGCCAGCACGATCAGCGGCAACCTGACGCAGTTCGCCGACAAGGCCAAGGGGCTGTCGGCCCTCGGGGCGGTGGCGCTGCTGTTCACCACGGCCGCCACGATGAGCCTGATCGAGCGCGTGTTCAACCAGATCTGGAGCGTGCGCCAGCCGCGCCCGCTGCCCCAGCGCCTGCTGGTCTACTGGGCCCTGCTGACGCTGGGGCCGCTGCTGTTCGGCCTGTCGATCAGTTTCACCTCGCAGCTGGTGGACGTGACCGGCGGCCTGGAGCAGGGCGCCTCCCTGCTCGGCACCCTGTTCTTCACCCTGGCCTCGGTGGCGGTCACCACCGCCGGCTACACCTTGCTGTACGTCGTGGTGCCCAACCGCAAGGTGGCCTGGCGCGACGCGTTCTGGGGCGCGCTGGCGGCGGCGATGGCCTTCGAGGTCGCCAAGCGCGGCTTCGGCCTGTTCATCCGCCAGTTCCCGACCTACGCCATCATCTATGGCGCGCTGGCGGCGCTGCCATTGTTCCTGGTCTGGATTTACGTCACCTGGATGATCACGCTGGTCGGCGCGGTATTGACGGCGGCGCTGCCGGTGGTCAAGCATGAACGCTGGTGGTACCAGCCGGCGCCGGGTGGCGCCTTCGTCGACGCGATGTCGGTGCTCAAGGTGTTGTACGGCAGCGCGAAGCTGAGCGGCAATGCGCTGGTGGCGAGCAGCACGATCCGCGATCACACCCGGATCGGCTACGACGAGCTGGGCCGCCTGCTGGACCGGATGGTGGCCGAGGGCTGGGTCGGCCGGGTGCAGGACGACGCCCCGGCGCGGGCCGGCTGGCGTTTCAACCGCGGCGGCAGCCAGGAGAACTGGGTGCTGCTGGCCGATCCGGCGAGCCTGCGCCTGGCCGACGTCTACCGGCTGTTCGTGTTCGACTGCGCGGCGGCGGAAGGCGCGCAGCGCGAAGAGGGCGGGCCGGACACGCCGCTGGCGCTCGACGTCGGCAACCTCGCGCGCCAGGTCGAGGAGGCGGTCGAGGCGGGGCTGGAGCAGACGCTGGCGGCGCACTTCGGCGATCCCGAAGATGCCGTGCTGGCGGACATTGAGGCGCGCGCTACCAGCTGAGCTTGCCGTCGTGACGGCGCTTTCTTGACTCACGCTATGTTTTGACGCGTTGGCCGGGCCGGCGATATTGCCTCCGGCGACACTCACGCTTAGGCTGAAGACACTGTCCGGAAATCAATACCGGGCGTGTCTTTCCAGCCAGGAGTGATGATGAACACCATGCGGATGCCAACCCCGGCGAGATGGCGTTCACGCGATATTCGGCCACGACAAGCTCACCATCGACGAGGTCACGTCCGCCATCACCGCCTTCGAGGAAACGCTGGTCACGCCCAATGCGCGCTTCGACAAGTGGCTGCAGGGCGACCAGACGGCGATCGATGCGCAGGAGTTGCGGCGCTACGGGTTGTTCAAGAGCAGCGGCTGCATCGCCTGCCACAACGGTCCGAACGTCGGCGGCGCCTCGTTCCAGAAGATGGGGCTGATCGAAGCCTGCAAGACGACCAGCACGGCCGAAGGCCGCTTTGCCGTCACCAAGCAGGACATCGACCGCTTCTATTTCAAGGTGCCGACCTCGCGCAACGTCGAGCTGACCTATCCGTATTTCCATGACGGCGCGGCCGATACTCTGGGCCAGGCCGTGGACACGATGGGCCGCCTGCAACTGGGCAGGAAGTTCAGCGAGGCCGAGATCGCCGACGTGGTCGCCTTCCTGAAGACGCTGACCGGCGAGCAGCCCCGGGTCGTGCTGCCGATCCTGCCGCCGTCGAGCGACGCGACCAAGCGGCCTCAGCCTTTCGACTGAGTGGGCAGCTGGGTTGGCGTTCTGGTCAAAGCGAAGCCGGGGTGGCTTTCAGATGCTGGTCGAAGAATTCGATGACGCTGGCGTTCATGCGCGCATGGAAGGCTGGCCGGTCGAATCCCTCGCCATCGTCGCACAGCGCCGGTGGTCCCAGGACGCCGCACGGCACCAGGAATGAAAAATGTCCGGCCCCGGGAACCGAGTGGAATTGTGCGCGCTCGCCCAGCGCATCGCGCAGCGGCTTGCTGTTGCTGGCATAGCTGACGAGCCGATCCTGCTCGCCACTCCACAGCTGGACGGGCACGCGGACGTCCCGCAAGGCATCCGGTCCCATCAGGAAGCCCAGGCCGGGCGCCGCCACGACCAGGGCCTTGATTCGTGGATCATGGGAATAGTTGTTGCCCAGTTGCGCTGCCTCGGGGTCCAGCAGCGGAGAGTGCCCGTCCCGGAACAGCTGGCAAACGAACTCGGGCGTCTCGGCGCAATGGTGTGCAATCTGGCGCAGGTCCGGCCGGGCGCCGGCGGAGGCCAGCAACGTGGCGCCGCCCGCGGAGAACCCATACGCCCCGATCCGGCCCGGGTCGATGGCTGCGCTGCCTCTCCACCTCGTGAGCAGATGGTCGATGGCGATGCCGACCTGCCTGGTGCGTCCGCTGATCCAGGGCACGGTGCCGGCAGCGCTCTGGTCGATGTGATTGTCGCCGGGGTGCATGGGCGCCGCGACGACGTAGCCGGCATCGGACAGCGCGAGCGCCAGGTCTGCGTGGCTGCCCGGACCGCCGGCATTTCCGTGTGAAATCACCACCAGCGGCAAGTTCCGTCCTGATACCGGCGCATCGCGCGCCACTGCCATCAGCCTGAGGCCGAGCCAGGTGGTCGGCCAGGCGCGCGCTTCGGTCGGATACCAGATGGCGACCGCGAATGCCTGGCCATCGGTGTCGTTCACGCGGACCAGATCGAATCCAACGGGGCGCTCGGCGCGCAAGGCGGTCCCGACCAGGACGATGCCGAACGCAGTGGCCCCGGCGAGCAAGACGATCGACAGGCGGCGAATCCATTTCATCGTCATTTTCCGAATAGGAAAGAATCGCCTTATATTGCCCCTAAAAACAGGAAAAGAACATCCTCCGGAAATAAATTTTCCCTTGTTATCGGCTCATTGCAACAAAGCCGAGCAAGGCGTCGAGCACCGCATCCGGCGCTTCGCTCATCATCGCGTGGCCGGCGTCGACGGTGACGATCTTGCCGTGCCGGAGCGCACCGGTCAGCAGCTTCGTCGAGCGCGGCGGCGTCATCATGTCCTTCATGCCCTGCACGAACAGCGTCGGACAGGCAACCGAGGCGGCGGCAGTCTCGCCATTCGCATACGCATTGCAGGCGGCGAAATCCGTATGGAACAGCTGCGGCGCGCCGCGCGCCGCCATGCGCTGCATCAGGCGCCGCGCGGTGTTGATCACGGAGATGCCCGGACCGGCGGTCGAGGGGCCGGGCAGCCAGGAGGCATGCGACCAGGCGGCGACCATGTCGATGGCCGCGTCCTGTTCGGTGCGCGCGGCTTCCAGCAGCGCGTCCGATACCCGCATCGGGTAGGCGGCGCCCAGCAGGGCCAAGCCGCTCACGCGCTCTGGCGCGCGGTGGGTCGCATCCAGCGCGATGAGCGCGCCCATGCTGTGCCCGGCCAGGACGGCGCGCTTTACGCCGGCCACGGCAAGCAAAGCCAGGATCCAGTCCGCCATCGCTTCGACGCGCTGCAAGGGCGGGCCGCTGCTGCGGCCGTGCCCCGGCAGATCCGGCGCCAGCACCGCGTAGCCGCGATGGGCGAGGGCGCGGCTCTGCAGGGCCCAGACGGAATGGTCGTTCTGCGCGCCGTGAAGCAGCACGACGGCCGGCTGGCTTGGGTCGAATGCCTTGCCGCCGGTGTAGCAGTAGGCCTGATGGCCATGAACGTCGAGCAGCATCTCAGGCCCCCTTCGCGGCCAGTTTCAAGCCACGCTTCAAGTCGTCGATCAGGTCGTCCGGGTCTTCCAGCCCGATCGACAGGCGCAATGTGCCTTCCGTGACCCCGCTGGCCGCCAGGTGCCCGGCCGGCACCCGGAAATGGGTGGTCGATGCCGGATGGATGACCAGCGACCTGGCGTCGCCCACGTTCGCCAGATGCGAGAACACCTGCAAACCGTCGGCGAAACGGCGGCCGGCGGCGCGGTCGCCTTTCAGCTCGAAGGTGAAGACCGCGCCGCAGCCTTTCGGCAGGATACGCTGCGCCAGCGCATGGTCCGGGTGGCTGTCGAGTTCCGGATAGGACACCGACGCCACCATCGGCTGCGTGGCGAGGAACTCGACCACGCGCCGGGTATTGGCGACGTGGCGCTCCATGCGCAGGCCGAGCGTCTCGACGCCCTGCAGGATGGCGAAGGCGTTGTGCGGGCTCATTGCGGCGCCGAAGTCGCGCAAGCCTTCGCGCCGCGCGCGCAGGGCGAAGGCGCCGACGGTCGACTCTTCGCTGAACACCATGCCATGAAAGCCCTCATATGGCTCGCACAGGGTGGCGAAGCGGCCGCTCCGGTCATGCGCGGCCTGCCAGTCGAAGGTGCCGCCATCGACCAGCAGGCCGCCGATCGCGGTGCCGTGGCCGCACAGGAACTTGGTGGCCGAGTGGAACAGCAGGTCGGCGCCCAGCTCGAAGGGGCGCTGCAGGTACGGCGTGGTGAAGGTCGCATCGACCATCAGCGGCAGGTCGTGCGCGTGCCCGAGCCCCGCGATCGCCGGGATGTCGAGCACGTCCAGGCCCGGATTGCCGAGCGTTTCGCCGAATAGTAATTTCGTCGTTGGCCTGATCGCGGCGCGCCAGGCATCGAGGTCGCGCGGGTCGACGAAGGTGGTCTCGACGCCGAACCTGCGCAGGGTATGGGCCAGCAGGTTGTGCGAACCGCCGTACAGCGCGCGCGAGGCCACGATATGGTCGCCGGCGCCCACCAGCGTGCTCAATCCCAGGTGCATGGCCGCCTGGCCGCTGGCGGTGGCGATGCCGGCCACGCCGCCTTCGAGCGCCGCGATGCGCTCTTCGAGCACCGCATTGGTCGGATTCGAGATGCGCGAATACACATGGCCGCTCTGTTCCATATTGAACAGCGCCGCGCCATGCTCGGAGTCGCGGAAGGCGAACGAGGACGTGAAATGGATCGGCGTGGCGCGCGCGCCGGTGGCGGGATCGGGTGCGCTGCCCGCGTGCAGGGACAGGGTGTCGAAACCGGGAGGTCGGGGAGCGCTCATGCTGGACTCGTATCAAAGGGATGGCGCATCCTAGCAGTTATGGGTCTTTGCGCAATCTGCGCTGCACCATCTTGTCACTGAGCGCGCACCATGATGCAGCGCAACGCTGGATTTTTTGGCGGGCATAGGCTACAGTCGGTGTTATGCCTTATACAAATTTATCCAGTATCAGCAATATTGACGAAGCGGGGGTGGCGAACATGAAAGTTTCGGAAATCCTGCAAGTGAAGGGCAATATCCTGTACACCGTGACGCCTGACCAGCCGCTGGTCGACGCGGTGACCACGATGTCCGAGAACGATATCGGTTCGCTGGTGGTGATGGAGTACGGCGACCTGGTCGGGATGCTGACCTTCCGCGAAGTGCTCAAGGCGCTGCACGCGAACGGCGGCTCGGTCGGCGCCGGCACCGTGCGCCGCCACATGGACGACAGCCCGATCACCGTGACCCCGGACACCGAAGTCAACGAGGTGCGCCGCATCATGCTCGAAAAGCATGCGCGCTACCTGCCGGTGATGGACGCCCGCACCCTGCTGGGCGTGATCTCGTTCTACGACGTCGCGCGCGCCGTGCTCGAAGCGCAAAGCTTCGAGAACCGCATGCTCAAGGCGTATATCCGCGATTGGCCGGCGGAGCAGAACGCGCCGGATTGAACCTCCGCGGGAATGACGCTGGTTTGATGTATCGATGACGATGCCGATCGCGGCATCGTTCACGCCGCGCGCGTCATCGGATTCCCCGCCAGCCACTCCAGCAACCCTTCCGGCGACAGCGGCCGCGCATACAGGAAGCCCTGCGCCAGCGGGCAGCCGAGCTGGCGCAGGATCTGCGCCTGGCGCTCGTCCTCGACTCCTTCGGCGATCACCGACAATCCCAGGTTGCGGCCCAGCTGCACCACCATCTGCGCGATGCTGCTGCCGCGCGCCGATCCGGTGATCTCGGTGACGAAGGTGCGGTCGATCTTGAGCCGGTCCACCTGCAGGCGCTGCAGATGCGAGAGCGACGAGAAGCCGGTGCCGAAATCGTCGATCGCGATCGACACGCCGGTGCGCTTGACCTGGGCCAGCTTCTCGACCAGCAGCGCCGGCTCTTCCATCGCCATCGATTCCGTGATCTCCAGCTCGATGTAGTCGGGCGGCGCGCCGGTGTCGGCCAGCGCGCGCTGCAGCATGTCGACGAAGTGCGGATGCCGGAACTGCACCTGCGAGACGTTCACCGACATCGTGAACTCGCGGTGACCCGCCGCGCGCAGGCGCATCAGTTCGGCGCAGGCCTGGCGCAGCACCCATTCGCCGATCTCGACGATCAGGCCCGAATATTCCGCGATCGGGATGAAGCGGTCGGGCGGCACCAGGCGGCCGTCATCCAGGCGCCAGCGCAGCAGCGCCTCGGCGCCGAACGGGCGGTTGGTGGCGAGGTCGACTTGGGGTTGGTAGTGCAGGAACAGCTGGCCGCGCTGGAAGCCGCTGCGCAGCGCGTGCATCATGCGCACGCGCTCGCGGATCTCGACGCCCATGCTGCGCGAAAAATAGAAGTGGCCGGCGCGCTGCTGCGACTTGGCGCGCTTGAGCGCGATGTCGGCGTCCTTCAGGGCGTTGGCGCCGCTGCCGTCGTGTTCCGGCAGGCGCACCAGGCCAAGGGTGGCGGACACCAGCACGTCCTGGCCGTCGATGCGGAACGATTCGCGGAACAGGGCCTGGATCTGGACCGGCTGCACCGCGTCGGCGTCGCCCAGCACGCAGAAGATGTCGCCGCCGATGCGGCCGATCTCCAGGCCAGGGGCCAGACGCGATGTCAGGCGCTGGCCGACCGCCACCAGCAGCAGGTCGCCGAAATGGTGGCCGAGGGCGTCGTTGGTTTCGGCAAAATGGTCGAGGTCGACCAGGGCCAGCACCGCGCCCGCGCGGCCCGGGCCGGCCAGGATGGCCTCGAGCAGCTCGACCATGCGGGTGCGGTTCGGCAGGCCGGTAAGCGGATCGTGGAACGCCGACTTGTTCAGGCTGGTGACCAGCTCGCAGTTGTCGAGGCATACCGCCACCATGCCGCAGAACACCTTCAGCAGGCGCCGCTCGACCTCGTCCATCGGCCGCTCGAGCGGGATGCAGGCCGCGAAATCGCGTCCGGCCTTGCCCGGGAAGTACATATTCAGCAGGCCGTCCTCGGCGCCGCACTGGCGCTGGAGCAGGGTGCGCTCGGCGGCGACCGCGAAATGGCCGGTCAATTCGCGGCCGTCGAGGTTGCGGCAGGCGCCAGCGGCGGCCACCGCGCGCAGGGTCTCGGGGCGGCCATGGCCGCTGTCGCGCGTGCACAGCACGCCCTCGGGCGGCTGGCCGACCAAGCGCCCGGCCTGGGCCAGGATGCCGGCCGCCACGTCGCGCACGCCGTGCAGGGTCATCAGCTCGGCGCAGGCGGAGACGATGTGTTCCATGCCGATGCGGTTGGCCTCGAGCGCGCGGATCTGCTGGTAAGAGCGGATCGCGGCCGCCACCGTCGTATACAGCTTGGTGCGGGTCAGCTCGGACTTGGTGCGGTAATCGTTGATGTCGTAGCCGCGGATGGCTTCCATCTCGGGCGCATAGCCGGGCTGGCCGGTGCGCAGGATGATGCGCACGTCGTGCAGGCCCAGCTCGTCGCGGATGCGGCGCACCAGCAGCAGGCCGGCGTCGGCCCTTTCCATCACCACGTCCAGCAGGATGACGGCGATATCGTGTTCACGCGCCAGCAGGTCGAAGGCTTCGCTGGCGGAATAAGCGTGCAGGAAGACCAGCGGGCGGCCCTGCATCTCGACGTTGCCGAGAGCAAAGGTGGTGGTCGAGTGCACGTCGGCATCGTCGTCGACCACCAGGATCCGCCATGCTGGACTCGGGGATGCGGCGGCGGCGGCTTCGTCGGCAAAGACGAGGTCGTCGGTAACGCTGTCATCCTTCAGTGGTCCTGATGGCGTAATCGATGCGGGCATGTGCTACGTCTCCAGGTTGGCTCGGCATGGATAACTTCAGTATATATGCAATTGTAAAAAGGAAAGAGCCCGTTCCGGGGCTGTTAGCGAAAAATATATCCATGAGGAAACATATTTGCGACAGTCGATCGTTCGATGTTCGTTTCTGCTTGCCAGACGGCCTGTTAAAATGGTAATTCGATCAATCCGAACTCATCATTACCATGTCCGGCAATACATTTGGCAAGCTGTTTTCCGTCACCACCTTCGGCGAATCGCATGGTCCCGCGATCGGCTGCGTCATCGACGGCTGCCCGCCCGGCATGACCCTGAGCGAGGCCGACATCCAACCGGAGCTCGACCGCCGCAAGCCCGGCACCTCGCGCCACGTCACCCAGCGCCAGGAGGCGGACCGGGTCGAGATCCTGTCCGGGGTCTACCAGGGCGTCACCACCGGCACGCCGATCGCGCTCCTGATCCGCAATGAAGACCAGCGCAGCAAGGACTACGGCAATATCGCCGAAAGCTTCCGCCCCGGCCATGCCGACTACACCTACTGGCATAAATACGGCGTGCGCGACCCGCGCGGCGGCGGCCGTTCGTCGGCGCGCCTGACCGCGCCGGTGGTCGGCGCCGGTGCCGTCGCCAAGAAGTGGCTGCGCGAGAAGTATGGCACCGAAGTCATGGGATACATGCGCGCACTCGGCGACATCGCCGTGCCGTTCGAGGGGTGGGAACACGTGCACGCCAATCCCTTCTTCGCCGCCACCGGCGACGCCGCCCTGCTGCAGCGGATGGAGGATGCGATGGACCAGCTGCGCCGCGACGGCGACTCGATCGGCGCGCGCATCGACGTGGTGGCCACCAGGGTGCCGGTGGGCCTGGGCCAGCCGATCTACGACAAGCTCGATGCCGACATCGCGTATGCGATGATGGGGATTAACGCGGTCAAGGGCGTGGAAATCGGCGCCGGCTTCGCCTCGGTGGCGCAGCGCGGCTCGGAGCATGGCGACGAGCTGACCCTCGAGGGCTTCGTCGGCAACCACGCGGGCGGCGTGCTGGGCGGGATCTCGACCGGCCAGGACATCACGGCGTCGCTGGCGATCAAGCCGACGTCCTCGATCCGGGTGCCGCGCCGCTCGATCGACAAGGCCGGCAATCCGGCGACGGTCGAGACCTTCGGCCGCCACGACCCCTGCGTGGGCATCCGCGCGACGCCGATCGCGGAAGCGATGCTGGCGCTGGTGCTGATCGACCACGCGCTGATGAACCGGGCGCAGTGCGGCGACGTGCAGGTCGCCACGCCAAAATTGACATGAGCGGGGTGGGTTGGTCGGCTTCGCCGTCCAACCCCGCCATGTCGCGCGGCCGCGTCAGACGCGGGTGACGATCGCTTCCATCTGATGCCGCCGCTCGACCGTGCGCACCACCAGCGCGCGCAGGTCGTTCAGCAGCGAGAACTCGGTCTGGCTCAGGATCACCTGCGGGAAGGTGCCGTCCCAGTCGCCATAGATGAAGCCCGCCGGCTGCCCGTGGGCCGCCAGGGGAATGATCACGAAGCAGCGCGCCTCGGCCAGCGTGCCTTTCCACCAGCCCGGCAGCTTGGTCGCGAACTTGGTGTCGTGCGCGTTCTCGATGAAGATCACGCGGTCGCTCCCCAGCGCGGCGTGGAACACGTTCGGCTCGTAGACGTCGTCGAACGCCAGGTTCGGCAGCATCGCCTTGACGTCTTCGCCCAGTCCCAGGCGCGCCGAGTAACGGCCTTCGCGCCGGTTTCGAAGAAAAGCGAACGAGCGCGTGAACGACAGGCCCTCGTGCATCGTCTCGAGGGCCATCGAGATCATCTGGCCGGCGGTGGCGGTGGCGCCGGCGTCGCGCATGTCGGCCACGCCGCTCATCAGGATCTTGTTGCCGGCAATGCGCTTCCGGGTGGCCGCGGCCTGTTGCGCGCGTTTTTCGGCCGGCTTGGCCAGCGGCGCGATCGACAGGTCGGACGCGGCTTCCACCCTGGCCTTGTCGATCGAGGCCAGGATGCCGCTCGCCGGCAGGCCCAGCATCGGGGCGAAGCGCTCGGCCAGTTGCGCGACCTTTTCGGCGCCGGCCGCGTCGTCGGCCCACAGGGCGTCGGCGGCCTGGGTCGACATGCTGCCCAGCGCGGCCAGCCAGTCCTCGTGGGCGAAGCCTTCGAAGCGCTCGCCCGGCTCGACCCGGCGCATGCCGGCCACCAGGTTGCGCGGCAGGCCCCAATGGGCGGCGGTGGCGCGGCCGACTTCTTCCAGCGACAGGCCGAGCACTTCCCGGGCGGCGTTCTCTTCGCGGCCTTCGCCGGCCGCTTCACGCATCCTGGTCCAGCGCTCCGGCATGTAGAAGGTCAGCATCATGCGGCCCAGCGAGTGCAGGATCGAGCACACCACGGCTTCTTCCGGGTCGCGCGAGCGGGCGTCGGCCGCCAGTTGCTGCGCCACCATCCCGGCCAGCACCGCCTTTTCCATCTCGACGTGGGCGGCCTCGGTGTCCGGGCTGCTGCGGCTCAGCTCCTCGATCAGCTTGAGGCCGAGCGCCAGGTGGCCGATCGACTCGGTGCCCAGCACCAGCACCGCCTTGGAGATGGTGTTGACGTGCTGGCCGAAGGCCGCATACATGCTGCTGTTGGCCAGGCGCAGCACCTTCTGGGTCAGCACCGGGTCGGACAGCACCGTCTGCGTCATCGAGAAGTCGCGCTCGTCCTCGCCGCGCATCGAGGCCAGGATGGCGCTGATGGCCTTGGTAAAGCCCGGCATGTCGCCCTGGCGCCGGATACGCTCCCACAGCAGGGCGAGGGTGGCTTGCGACTTCGCCGAGTGCGGGCTGGGGGCCGGCGCAGTGGCCGTGATGCTGGCTTGTGTGGTCATGATTTTCCTGTCCGGTGGTCGGCCGGCAGAAGAGCGGTATAGAGATTTTCCTTGAGCGCCGTGACGGCCACGTTGGCCGGCATCGGCTTGCCCGTCAGGTAGCCCTGGACGTAATGGCAGCCCTGGTCGTCGAGCCAGGCCAGCTGCTCCTGGGTTTCGACGCCTTCGGCCACCACCGACAGGGAGAGGTGGCCGGCCAGGTCGAGTATCGCGTTGCAGATGGCGGCGTCCTTGTTCGACGCCGGCAGGTCCTTCACGAAGGCGCGGTCGATCTTGAGCACCGAGATCGGGAAGCGCTTGAGGTAGGCCAGCGACGAATAGCCGGTGCCGAAATCGTCGATCGCGATGCGCGCATGGCGCTCCACCATGCGCGCCAGGATGTCCTCGGCGTGCGCGGGGTCGACCATCAGGGTGCCTTCGGTGATCTCGAGCACCAGCTGGCGGCCGTCGAGGCCGGACAGCGCCAGGGCGTCGTCCAGCACCGTCAGGAAGCGGTCGCTGCGGAACTGGCGCGGGCTGATGTTCACCGAGATGTACAGCTCGCGCCCGGCCACTTCCTGGAACTGGCGGATCTGCATGCAGGCCGCCTTCAGGGCCCAGGCCCCGAGCAGGTTGATCAGGCCGTTGTTCTCGGCGATCGGGATGAAGCGCACCGGCGGCACCATGCCGAGGGTCGGGTGCTTCCAGCGCATCAGGGTCTCGAAGCCCTCGATGATGCGGCTCTTGGCGTTCACGATCGGCTGGTAATACAGCAGGAACTCGCCCTCGCGCACCGCGTTGAACATGGCCGCCTCGAGCGAGATGTCGTGCTGCGGCGGGCCCTGGTCGCCGGGGCTGTAGACCACGGCGCGGCCCTTGCCGGTTTCCTTGGCGCGCGAGAGGGCGGCGTCGGCCAACGTCACCAGGCGCACCTCGTCTTCGGCGTGGTCCGGGTAGACCGCCACGCCGATCGAGGCGCCCAGGTAGATCGTGTGGCCGCCGGCCTCGAACGGCGATTGCAGGGTCGCCATCAGGCGTCCCGTGACGAGCTTGATCTGCGGTTCGGTGAAGGTGCCCGGCAGCACCGCCACGAATTCGTCGCCGCCGACCCGGGCCAGGGTGTCGCTGTCGCGCAGGGTGCGGCGCAGGCGCGCGGCCGCCATCTGCAGCACGGTGTCGCCCAGCGGGTGGCCCAGGCCGTCGTTGACCTTTTTAAAACCGTCCAGGCCAATGGCGGCGACCGAGAAGCCGTGGCCCGAGCGGCGCGCGTTGGCGATCACCATCCGGATCCGGTCCGACAGCAGCACCCGGTTGGGCAGTTCGGTCAGGGCGTCGTGGGTCGCCATGTGGCGCAGGCGCTCTTCGGTCGCATGCTGGACCGACATGTCGCGGCCGATCACCAGCAGCGGGGCGGCGTCGCCGGTCGCCAGGCGCGCGATCCTGAGTTCGAACCAGATGTCGCGCTCGCCCGAGCGGAAGCGGGTCTCGACCAGCACCGCATCAAAGCCCGCGGCGGCGCCGGCCAGCGCATTGCGCAGCGCCGGCTGGTCGATCTCGTGCGCCAGCGACAGCAGCGAACAGCCGGCTTCGAAGCCCGACAGCTGCTTCGCGCGCGTGCCGGCCGCGTGGATCGCGCCATCGGGCGCGACGCGGAACACGGCGTCGCCGGCCGTCTCCAGCAAGCCGTCGAGCAGCGCCGCGGGCAGCGCCGCGGTGTGCACATGAGCGGCCGGCTGGGGCGGGGGCACGGCGGAGGAACTGGTGTGCATGTTGTCCAGGAGCTTTCTTGCTTTATCGTTGCGGCACGTGCACGTCATGCCGATGTCACATGTGAATCCGTGCAAGTCTACCAAATCAGGGATGACTCTATCACTGAAAAATTCCGCAAAGCATTAGAAAGCACAAGTCATGCGGTGATTTCATCCTTATCGGGTCTGAGCGGCCTGCTTGCCCGGCAAGCATGTTGGCGCTAACCTGCTTGTTGGAGGATCAAGGTTCTCACGATGTATTGTCGCTTATTCTTGATTGTAACGACATAATAACGTGCAATTATGATGCCGCAATGCAACATTTTACCGCAACTTTGACAACGAGCAGATGTGCGCACAGGAGGGATGATGGACAGGTTCGCCACCCACGAGGTCGAAAACCAGGCGCCCGCGTTCAGCGGCATCAATCTGTACGCCTGCGATCCGGCGCTGCAAGAGGCGCTGCTGCGCGAGGGCGGCGGCTGGGCGGCGCCGCAGCTCGAGGCGCTCGGACAGCGGCTCGGCAGCGCCGAGGTCCAGGAGCTGGCGCGCCTTGCCAACGCCCACGGCCCGCTGCTGGCGAGCTTCGACCGCGCCGGGCGCCGCATCGACGAGCCCGAATTCCACCCCGCCTGGCATGCCCTGATGAGCCTGATGATCGGCGCCGGCGCCCACAGCGCGCCCTGGAGCGACCCGCGTCCCGGCGCCCAGGTGGCGCGGGCGGCGCAATACCTGCTGTTCGGCCAGGCCGAGAACGGTGCCCAGTGCCCGGTGACGATGACCTATGCGGCGGTGCCGGCGCTGCGCCGCGCGCCAGGGCTGGCGCAGGTGTGGCTGCCCAGGATCCTGTCGCGCGACTACGATCCCCGGCCCTTGCCGGTGGCGCAGAAGCGCGGCGCCCTGGTCGGCATGGGCATGACCGAGAAGCAGGGCGGTTCGGACGTGCGCGCCAACACCACGCGCGCCACGCCACTGGGGGCGGACGAGCTGCGCGACGAAGGACCGGCGGGCGCGGGCGCCTGGCGCATCGTCGGCCACAAATGGTTCTATTCGGTGCCGCAGGCCGACGCCCACCTGGTGCTGGCGCGCTGCGACGAGTCGGCTGAAGACCCGGGCGCGGGCGCCCTGAGCTGCTTCCTGGTGCCGCGCTTTCTCGCCGACGGCCGGCGCAACGCGGTGCGGGTGCAGCGCCTGAAGGACAAGCTGGGCAACCGCTCGAACGCCTCGTCCGAGGTCGAATTCTGCGGCGCGCTCGGCTGGATGATCGGCGAGCCGGGGCGCGGCATCCCGACCATCCTCGAGATGGGCAGCCATACCCGCCTCGATTGCGTGCTGGGCAGCGCCGGCATCATGCGCGCCGCCCTGTGCCATGCGCTGCACCATGCGCGCGGGCGCATGGTCTTCGGCCGGCCGCTGGCCGAACAGCCGCTGATGCAGAACGTGCTGGCCGACCTGGCGCTCGAATCCGAGGCCGCCACCGCCTTCGCCCTGCGCCTGGCGCGCTGCTTCGACGAGGGGCAGGAGCCGTCCCAGGCGTTGCTGGGCCGCATCCTGACGGCGGCCGGCAAGTACTGGATCTGCAAGCGCGGCCCCGGCTTCGGCGCCGAGGCGATGGAAGTCATGGGCGGCAACGGCTATGTCGAGGACGGCCCATTGGCGCGCCTGTACCGCGAGCTGCCGGTCAATTCGATCTGGGAAGGGTCGGGCAACGTGATGTGCCTGGACCTGCTGCGCGCGCTCGGCAAGGCCCCGGACGCCGCGCGCGCGGCGCTGGCGGCCGAGCTGGCGCCGGCGGCGGGGCTGGACGAGCGTTTCGCCGACCACGCGGCGGCGCTGCTGGACGGCCTGGCGGCGCGCCTGTCGGACGAAGCCGGCGCGCGGGTGCTGGCCGAGCAGATCGTGGTGGCGGTGCAGGCCGCGCTCCTGCTGCGCCATGCGCCGCCGTATGTTGGCGAGGCGTTCTTGCTCACGCGTATACTGCAGCCGGTGGGCGGGGCCTACGGCCGGTTGCCTGCCGGAATCGACCTGGAGGCGATGCTGGCGCGCGCCCTCGTGGTATGAAATGCATTTTTTTCACGTGCAGGCCGGGACAAACGGCCGTGTGGCTGGGATAATGCGCGCTTGCATGCTTCACACAGAATCCATTGAATCCCGCCATGAAACAAGACCCGCGCTTCCCGAATCTCTATATCCTGAACCACCCGCTGATCCAGCACAAGCTGTCGCATATGCGCGAGCACGACACCTCGACGCGCACCTTCCGCGAACTGCTGCGCGAGATCACGCTGCTGATGGGATACGAGATCACGCGCGACCTGCCGCTGACCACGCGCTCGATCAAGACCCCGCTGGTGACCATCGATGCGCCGGTCATCGCTGGCAAGAAGCTGGCCGTGGTGCCGATCCTGCGCGCCGGCATCGGCATGAGCGACGGCCTGCTGGAGCTGGTGCCGTCGGCGCGCGTCGGCCACATCGGCGTGTTCCGCGACCCGGAAACCCACGAGCCGGTCGAATACATGGTGCGCCTGCCCGACACCACCGAGCGCACCTTCATCCTGTGCGACCCGATGGTTGCCACAGGTAACTCGGCGGTGCACGCGATCGACGTGCTCAAGAAGCGCGGCGTACCGGACGAACAGATCCTGTTCCTGGCCCTGGTGGCGGCGCCGGAAGGCGTGCAGGTATTCCAGGACGCGCATCCGAACGTCAAGCTGTTCGTCGCTTCGCTCGACTCGCACCTGGACGAGGATGCCTACATCATCCCGGGCCTGGGCGATGCGGGCGACCGCATCTTCGGCACCAAGTAAGCGTCGGCCATGGCAACCGTGCAGCCCGCCGACCAGCAATTCTTCGCGCGCCTCGCCGAACTCAACGAGAAGTTCGCGGCGCGGCTGCCGTCGACCATGGAGCGCCTGGCGGCGCTGTCGCAGCAACTGGAGCGCGCCGGCGAGCCGGGCTTCGACGTCGCGCCGGCGGCCGGCGAAGTGCAGGCCATGCTGCACACGCTGGCCGGCTCGGCGGCCACCTTCGGCTTTCGCGGCCTGGGCCACCATGCGCGCCTGCTGGAACAGCGGCTAAGGGTGTTGCGCGCTTTCGATGTGGTGGCCGCCACGGAGTGGCAAGCCTGGCGCGCGGAACTCGACGAATACGTCCGCGTCGCGCATCGCGACCCAAAATCCCTTGGCTGAGCGCTCGCCAGGGCGCTCACTCGCGCGCGGCGCTACGCAAGCGGCATGCGCAAACTCGCGGCAGAGCGGAATTTGATTCATCGCAAACATTTGGTCGAGTCTTACGCCTATATTTTCCCTCGTACGGGATAAAAACGCGCGCTCTCCTATTTATTGAATTTTAGAATCGTTGCAGCCAGGCGGTTTTTTTATTTAACGAAGAGGGTGCGCGCCGGTTTTATTCGGTATAATACGGGATCGTTGGGTTCGAGGTAGTAGTGCAGTCTGTCTGTCATTTCTTTCTTGCTTCTTCAAACGATCTGAAACGGGCGCAAGCCCAACTAACCGAAATAGGAAATTGTAATGGCAACTGGCATCGTTAAATGGTTCAATGACTCGAAGGGCTTCGGCTTCATCACCCCTGATGAAGGCGGCGAAGATCTGTTCGCGCACTTCTCGGCTATCCAGAGCACCGGCTTCAAGTCGCTGCAGGAGAACCAGCGCGTTTCGTTCGACGTGACCACCGGTCCGAAGGGCAAGCAAGCCTCGAACATCCAGCCTCTGTAATAGCCCAAGGGCTTTACGAGATAAAAATCCCCGGAATTGCCGGGGATTTTTTTTGCCTGTACTCCTCGAATCTTCCTCCGGCCTTCCCTGGCCCGGGCGGTAGCGGCGGCCTCAGGAATGGCGCCAGTAATCCGGCGCGGCGTAGCTGCGGCGCAGGAAATCCACGAAGGCGCGGATCCGCAGCGGCAGGTGGCGACGCTGGGCGAACACGGCATGGACGTCGTTGCCGGGCGCGGCGAAGTCGTCCAGCACCGTCACCAGTTCGCCGCTCGCGATCTGGCCGCCCACTTCCCACATCGAACGCCAGGCCAGGCCCTTGCCGGCCAGCGCCCAGGCATGCAGCACGGCGCCGTCGTTGCACACCATATTGCCGCCCACTTTCAGGGTCACCGGCTTGCCGTCGTCGATGAAGGTCCAGCCGCGCTGGCTGCCTTCGCTGCTGATCGGCAGGCAGTTGTGGCGCGCCAGGTCGGCCAGTTGGCGCGGCCAGCCGTGGCGCTTGAGATAGGCCGGGGAGGCCACCACCACGCGCCGGTTGTCGGCCAGCTTGACGCCGACCAGGTTCGAGTCGTCGAGGCTGGCGATGCGGATGGCCACGTCCACGCCTTCGGCCACCAGGTCGACCACGCGGTCGGACAGGTTCAGGTTGATGCTGACGTCGCGGTGTTCGGCCAGGAACGAGGGCAGCAGCGGCGCCACGTGCTGGCGCCCGAAGCCGGCCGGCGCCGACACCGTCAGGTGGCCCGAGGCGCGCATGCTGTGCTCCGAAATGGCCGACTCGGCGTCGCCCACCTCGGCCAGGATGCGCTGGCAATCCTCGAGGAAGGCGCTGCCTTCGTCGGTCAGGACCAGGCGCCGCGTCGTGCGCTGCAGCAGCTTGACCCCGAGCCGGGCCTCGAGCGCGTCGAGGCGGCGGCCGATCATGGCCGGGGCGATGCCCTCGGCGCGCGCCGCGGCGGACAGGCTGCCGCGCGCGACGACCTCGACGAAGGTCGCCATCTGGGTGAATTTGCCCATGTTCTTTACCCGTTCCCGCCTCTTATTTGATACAAAAACACACGGATGCTGTG
This sequence comes from Massilia timonae CCUG 45783, assembly GCF_000315425.1. GTDB lineage: Bacteria > Pseudomonadota > Gammaproteobacteria > Burkholderiales > Burkholderiaceae_D > Telluria > Telluria timonae. The sequence goes on from NZ_JH992925.1 coordinate 573,350, forward strand.
AGAATTTGTATGGTTTAGCGCTATTCAGGTGAATATACTTGATGCAAAGACAAACGCCAAGAAGCGCCCGTGGCGGGCGCGGCGTCGCACGCATTGTTCATCAAACTCAGGAGGCCCTATGTCCCTCACCATCCCCGCCGGCATGCAGATCACGGGCGAAATCAAGCCCGGCTACGAAAACATCCTGGTCCCGGAAGCCCTCGAACTCGTGGTCCGGCTGGCGCGCGCCTTCGCCCCGCGCCGCCAGGAATTGCTGGCCGCACGCGCAGAGCGGGCGCGCCGGCTCGACGCCGGCGAACGTCCGGACTTCTTATCCGAGACCGCCCATATCCGCGACGGCGACTGGCGGATCGCGCCGATCCCGCCGGCGCTGGCTTGCCGGCGCGTCGAAATCACCGGCCCGGTCGAGCGCAAGATGGTCATCAACGCCCTCAATTCGGGCGCCGACAGCTATATGACCGACTTCGAGGATTCGAACACGCCGAACTGGGACAACCAGATCCAGGGCCAGGTCAACCTGTTCGATGCTGTCCGCAAAACCATTTCGCTGGAGCAGAACGGCAAGTCTTACCGGCTCAATGACAAGGTGGCGACCCTGATCGTGCGTCCGCGCGGCTGGCACCTGGACGAAAAGCACGTGCTGGTCGACGGCCAGCGCGTCTCGGGCGGCATCGTCGATTTCGCGCTGTTCATGTTCCACAACGCGAAGGAATTGCTGGCGCGCGGGGCCGGTCCGTACTTTTACCTGCCGAAGCTGGAATCGCACCTCGAAGCGCGCCTGTGGAACGACGTGTTCGTGATGACCCAGGACGCGCTGGGCCTGCCGCAGGGCACGATCAAGGCGACGGTGCTGATCGAGACCATTCTGGCCGCCTTCGAGATGGACGAGATCCTGTACGAGTTGCGCGAGCACAGCGCCGGCCTGAACGCCGGCCGCTGGGATTACATCTTCTCGTGCATCAAGAAGTTCAAGCATGACCGCGACTTCTGCCTGGCCGACCGCGCCAAGGTGACGATGACGGCGCCGTTCATGCGCGCCTATGCGCTGCTGCTGCTCAAGACCTGCCACCGGCGCGGCGCGCCGGCCATCGGCGGCATGTCGGCCCTGATTCCGATCAAGAACGATCCCGAGAAAAACGAGATCGCGATGGGCGGCGTGCGCACCGACAAGGCGCGCGATGCCACGGATGGCTATGACGGCGGCTGGGTCGCGCACCCGGGCCTGGTCGGGCTGGCGATGGAAGAGTTCACCAAGGTGCTGGGCGACAGGCCCAACCAGTTCGAGAAGCAGCGTCCGGATGTCGAGGTGACAGCCGCGCAATTGCTCGATTTCCAGCCCGAGACGCCGATCACCGAAGCCGGCCTGCGCTACAACATCAATGTCGGCATCCACTACCTGGGCGCCTGGTTGGCCGGCAATGGCTGCGTGCCGATCCACAACCTGATGGAAGACGCGGCGACGGCCGAGATCAGTCGCTCGCAGGTGTGGCAGTGGATCCGTTCGCCGAAGGGTGTGCTGGACGATGGCCGCAAGGTCACGGCGGACATGGTGCGGGCGATGATTCCCGAGGAACTGGACAAGGTGAAGGTGGTGGCGGCCGACGGCACGCATGCGAGCTACGAGCGCGCGGCGGTGATCTTCGAACAGATGTCGACTTCGGACGAATTCGCCGAGTTCCTGACCCTGCCGCTGTACGAAGAGATCTGATGCATCCGCGTGGGCGGCCCTGGCCGTCCACGCGTCGGGGCGGCCTCGCTCAGAACGTATTCTTCCATTCGCGCAGCGCCGCGAAAGTGTCGACCGGCGTCGCCGCCGGCTGCAGGCGGCCGGCGTCGACCAGGCTGTGCGCGATGCGCGGCAGCCGATAGCGCAGGAAGGGATTGGTCGCCTTCTCGATCGCGATCGTCGACGGGATCGTCGGCTGGCCGGCCTCGCGCCGGGCGCCATCGGCCAGCACGCGCGCATCGAGCGCGGCATTGCCCGGCTCGACCGCCTGGGCGAAGCGCAGGTTCGACAGCGTATATTCGTGCGCGCAATACACCAGCGTCTCGTCCGGTAGCGTCGTGAATTTCTCGAGCGACTCCATCATCTGGCGCGGCGTGCCTTCGAACAGCCGCCCGCAGCCCGCGCCGAACAGCGTGTCGCCGCAGAACAGCCAAGGTGCGTCTTCGTCGCGCCGCACGTAGGCGATGTGGCCCAGCGTATGGCCCGGCACGTCCAGCACGTCGAGGGCAAGATCCAGCCCCGGCACCGCGATGCGTTCACCCTCGCCGAGCGGATGCGTCACGAGCGCGATGCCGTCGTCCCGCGGTCCGAACACGGGCACGTCCCACTCCTCGAGCAAGCCCGGCACACCCCCGATATGGTCAGCATGATGATGGGTGAGTAAAATGGCGGTCAGGCGCAGCTTGTGCGCGGCCAGGGCGGCCTTGACCGGTCCGGCCTCGCCAGGGTCGACGATGGCCGCGTTGCTGCCGTCGTGAATGAGCCAGAGATAATTGTCTTTAAAGGCAGGAAGCGTCAATACCGCCAGGTGTGTGCGGGGAAGAGTCGTCATGGTGAACCGTGGGTCAAAGAGGTGGCATGGATAGCGCATCCGAAAAATCCATTATAGCGCTCGACAACTGGCTGCAATCGCCGGCGGGCGCCTACGTGCGCGCGTTCGAGCAGGCTTGCCTGGACGAGCTCACGGTGGATATCTTCGGCTTCAACGCGCTGCAGATCGGCGTGCCCCAGCTCGATGCGCTGGCGGCCAGCCGCATGCCCAATAAATGGCAGGCGGCGACGCGCACGGCGCATGCGGACGAACTCGCGTTCGCCGCGGGCGGCAAGCAGATCGCGGTCGCGGTCGACTTCGAGGAGCTGCCGTTCGCCACCAGCAGCATCGATCTGGTGGTGTTGCCGCACGTGCTGGAGTTCGCGCTCGAGCCGCACCAGGTCTTGCGCGAAGTCGAGCGGGTCTTGATTCCGGAGGGGCAGGTGATCATCTGCGGCTTCAACCCGGCCAGCCTGTGGGGCATGCGCCAGGGCTTCCGGCGCGTCACGCAGAGCGACTACCTGCCCGAGTCCGGCGAATTCATTTCTTTGCCGCGCCTCAAAGACTGGCTAAAATTGCTGAACCTGGGCGTGACCCGCAGCCATTTTGGCTGCTACGCCCCGCCGTGCCGCACGGCCCACTGGCTCAGCCGCTTCGCGATGATGGAATCGGCGGGCGCACGCTGGTGGCCGTATCTCGGCGCGGTCTACGTGGTGCATGCGATCAAGCGGGTCAAGGGCATGCACATCATCGGTCCCGCATGGAACAAGAAAGCGAGCAAGCGGCCGGCGGCAGTGCCGGCAGCGAACAGGAATGAGCGAACAACAAGCGAATGAAGTGAGCGCGACGCAGGTCGAGATTTATACCGACGGCGCGTGCAAGGGCAATCCAGGCACGGGCGGCTGGGGCGCGCTCCTGGTCTCGAATGGTCACGAGAAGGAAATCTTCGGCGGCGAGCCGAACACCACCAATAACCGCATGGAATTGCGCGCCGTGATCGAGGCGCTCGGCGTCCTGAACCGTCCGTGCAAGGTCGTGCTGCACACCGACAGCCAGTACGTGCAGAAGGGGATCTCGGAATGGATCCACGGCTGGAAGGCGCGCGGCTGGAAGACGGCGGCCAAGGAACCGGTCAAGAACGACGACTTGTGGAAGGCGCTCGACCAGGCGCAGCAGCAGCACGCCGTCGAATGGCGCTGGGTGCGCGGACACAACGGCCATCCGGGCAACGAGCGGGCCGACGTGTTGGCCAATCGCGGCGCCGCCTCCGTGCGGCGCTGAGCCTTTCATCGCCGGAAGGCAAGGGCGGCCTTTGTTATACTTCGGTCCGCTTCATTTCATCAAGTAGAACACCATGCGCCAGATCGTCCTCGACACTGAAACCACCGGCCTGAATCCTCGCACGGGCGACCGCGTCATCGAGGTCGGCTGCGTCGAAATCTTCAACCGCAAGCTCACCGGCAATAATTTTCATCGCTATATCAATCCCGAACGCGAGTCGGACGAGGCGGCGCTCGCCGTCCACGGTTTGACCACCGAGTTCTTGAGCGACAAGCCGAAGTTCCATGAGATCGCCGAAGAATTGCGCGAGTTCGTGCAGGGCGCCGAGGTCATCATCCACAACGCGCCGTTCGACCTGGGCTTCCTGAACCACGAATTCACCCGCATCGGCCTCCCGCCGTTCGTCGAACACTGCAGCGGCGTGATCGACACCCTGGTGCACGCCAAGGAACTCCATCCGGGCAAGCGCAATTCGCTGGACGCGCTGTGCGACCGCTACGAGATCTCGAACGCGCACCGCAAGCTGCACGGCGCGCTGCTCGACTCGGAGCTGCTGGCCGACGTCTACCTGGCGATGACCCGCGGCCAGAACTCGCTGACGATGGACGTCGAAGTCGAAAGCGCGAACGCCGGCGACGCGCTCGAAGTGGTGCCGCTGGGCGAGATCATCGTGGTCGCGGCCAGCGCCGACGAACTCGCGGCGCACGACGACGTGCTGGTCGGCCTCGACAAGAACGTGAAAGGCAGCTGCGTGTGGAGGAATTATTCTCCGCAGGGGTGACGAGACAGTGATTCTGTGCCATAATACGCCTCGCTTCGGGAGGTTAGCTCAGGGGTAGAGCACTGCATTCACACTGCAGGGGTCGCAAGTTCGAAACTTGCACTTCCCACCAACAGGATTCTTCGAAACGCCCGCGCCATGCGGGCGTTTTGCGTTTGTGCTGTACCCGTTGCCATGAATCCCGGTCCACCTTCCTATCCCCCGTCGCGGCCTTGTTCCAGCGGTCAGATGTGCTTCCTCATTGCAGCGCCTGTATTGCGAGTTTGCTGGCAGTGAGCTGTCTTTCGGCCACTGAGCGATCTGCCTGAGCGACCAACGCGCAGGGCTGCCCAGCCCGGCTTGATCCACGCCCAGGCAGCGCGCACCGGGTCGTTGTCCCAGCGCTGTCGAACGGGGCGCTCCGGCGCCGAAGGCGCCAGCGGGCGCTCGACGGCGGGCGAGCCACTTCTATCCAGCAGCTGCAGCGTATTGCGCTCGGGGCCATCAACAGATCGCGGGTACAGCGCCACCAAAATCAGGTCAACGTCGACTGGCTCAAAGTAGGTTTCCTGTCGGCAGATAGCATCGACGTATTGCGACGTCGGGGACTTCAATGCCGCACGTTTATCAGAACGTTTCTGACCTTCAGGGCAAGGATCAAGTAGAGAACGGGGAATGTGTCCGTCTCGTCCAACACTTTCTTCCGCACGTGGGTCATACATCGACCTGGAGGCCTGGGGAGCGCGTTATCGACATACTGGAACGCGGTGGGCATATTGAGCAGGGAACTGCCGTCGCTACCTTTGTGAATGGCAGGTATCCCACTGGCGCCCACAAGCATGCGGGTTTCTACGACGGCGTGGTTACCAGCTGCGCCGCAAAGACAAGTGCAGGTCGTTGTAGTGTCATGGGCATAGTCCTGATGGATCAGTGGCGGGCAAAGCCCAGGATCGCAAGGCGTACGGTGTATCGGCGGGGTGGTATGTATTCGAACGGGGACTTCCCCGATATCTCCAATAATGCCGAAGCCCTTTACACCATTGCACGCTGACCGGAGAGTCCAATGCACCTGAACCTGCTATACGTTGTAGCCTGTGTGGCTGTGGGCATGTCCTGTGGTTCGGCGAAAGCTGAACAGCGCATTGTCTGTCCTCCTGCAGTCATGTCCGACCAGATTAAAGTCCAAGGCCCCCCTGGCTGGGCTGGAGCCTACCTGCCGGACATCAAGTTGAAGCTCGACAGTGCAGGCGCCCGCCTTGGGCCACTGGAGCAGGAAGGCGTGCTCAAGGGTGATGTTATCCAGAAGGGCGACACGGTGGAGCACAAGTTCTCGCTGACCGGGGGCGTCGCCGGCCAGCTGGACAAATGGATGGTCTGTACGTACGGAGGCAATGTATATCTGGCCCAGAAGTTGCCGAGCGCGACAGAGGAATGTACCGTTACCTATCGGCGTGAAACAGACACGAAAGCCAACCCGCCGTATGCCATGTCGGCCATTTCGTGCAAGTAGGGGTGCGGCCGTCGTCTTCGTCATCGCTGCGGCCCGACCGACATATCGCCGCAGTAAGGCCGTGAAGTCGTGGCGAGCCGGCTGGCGCTGGTCAAGGCTGCGCTCGACGCTTTTGTTCGATCTCCTGCTTGAGCTCCTCGGTGATCGTCCACGCATACACCGTCTTGTCGCGCACGCGCACGATTTGCTCCGGCGGCCACTGCGCGCCCATGTGAAAATCGTGCGAAACGACACGCGCGCCGACCCGCAACTGGCGCCATAGCTGCGGCATCAGCCGCAGGTTGACCTCGAACAGCAGGTACAGCATGACCACGCTGGCCGGACTGAAATCGGTGCGGAACAGGTCGGCCTGGCGAAAGCGCACGCGATCCTGCACCCCGGCCGCGCGCGCGTTGGCATGCGCCTCCCGGATGCGGTCGGGATCGAGATCGATGCCGACGCCGCGCGCGCCATACTTGCGGGCGGCCGAGATCACGATGCGGCCGTCGCCGCAGCCGAGGTCGTATACCACGTCGCCGCGGCCGACCTTCGCCATCGACAGCATGCGGTCGACGATGTCCTGCGGGGTCGTCACATACGGCACCTTGGGCAGGGGGCGCTCGGCGAGCGCGGGCCGGATCGTGGCCGGGGCCAGCGCCAGGCCGGCCAGCACGGCGGCGCCGTGCAGCAGGGCGCGGCGCTCATGGGCGACAGGCGCGGCGGTCGTCGGTTCGTCGGACAAGGCATTTCCTTCTGAAGAGGCGTTGAACGGGCCGTGCAAGCGTACCCGATATCGACCGCCAGGTCGTGTACACTGGCTCCGGCCGGCATGCGGCGCGCCGTCAGGCCGATCATAAAACAGGAATCCAAAAAGAGCGGGATAGCATGGTGAACGGGTATTACGAGCCGCTGCTGGTCGTCGTGTCGATCATGGTGGCCATCCTGGCGTCGTACACGGCCCTCAGCCTGGCGATGCGGGTGCGCCAGGCCCAGGGCCGCGCGCCATACTTCTGGATTGCCGGCGGCGCGCTGGCAATGGGCAGCGGCATCTGGGCCATGCACTTCATCGGCATGCTGGCCTTCCGCCTGCCGATCCCGGTCGGCTACGATCCCCTGATCACCTTCGTCTCCTGGCTGCTGCCGGTGGTCGCGTCCGGCCTGGCGCTGTGGCATGTGCGGCACCGCGAATTCCGGCGCCGCCAGCTGGTCTGGAGCGCCATCCTGATGGGCCTGGGCATCAACGCCATGCACTACACCGGCATGGCCGGCATGCGCATGGACCCCGCCATCACCTACACCCCCTGGCTGTTCGCGCTGTCGGTCGCGATCGCGATTGGCGCCTCGGCGCTGGCGCTGCAGCTCGGCCTGCGCCTGCGCGAGGATGATCACGGCCGCGGCGGCGCGCGGCGCGCCGTGCAGCTCGCGGCCAGTGTCATCATGGGCGGCGCGATCTCCGGCATGCACTATACGGGCATGGCCGCCGCCCACTTCGAGGCCGGCAGCGTGTGCCGCGCCGCGCTCGGCGGCGTCGACCAGGATCACCTGGCGGCCCTGGTCACGGTGGCCACCGTGGCCCTGCTCAGCATCGCGCTGCTGGCCACCATCTTCGACGCGCGTCTGGATGCGCGCAACCGCACGATCGCCGAATCGCTGCAGGCGGCGGCCGAGCGCCAGCAACTGTATCTCGACGAGCAGCGCGCCCGCGTCGAGGCCGAGCACGTCAGCCAGATGAAGGACGAGTTCCTCGCCACCCTGTCGCACGAGCTGCGCACGCCGCTCAACGCCATGCTCGGCTGGTCGCAACTGCTGTTGCAGGGCCACCGCGACGGCGCCATGCTGCGCCGCGGCCTGGAAACCATCGAGCGCAACGCGCGCGCCCAGTCGCAGCTGATCGAAGACATGCTCGACATGAGCCGCCTGCTGGCCGGCAAGGTGCGGATCGACGCGGCCCCGATCCAGCCCCAGGATTTCGTCAACGCGGCGCTCGAGACCGCGCGTCCGGCGGCGCTGGCGCGCAGCATCGCCCTGAACGCCAGCATCGACCACGGCGCCCGCCCGGTGCGCGGCGACCTGGCGCGCATGCAGCAGGTGATGTCGAACCTGCTGTCGAACGCCATCAAGTTCACCGAGCCGGGCGGCGTGGTGACGGTCACGCTGCGGATGGACGGCGAAGGCGACGAGCGCGCGGTGGCGATCGACGTGGCCGACACCGGCGCCGGCATCGCGCCCGAATTCCTGCCCTATGTGTTCGATCGCTTCCGCCAGGCCGATTCCTCGTCGGCGCGGCGTCACGGCGGCCTGGGGCTGGGCCTGGCGATCGCGCGCCAGCTGGTCGAGCTGCAGGGCGGCGCGATCAGCGTGGCCAGCCGCGGCGAAGGGCAGGGCGCCACCTTCACCCTGCACCTGCCGCTGGCCGCGCCCGGCGCGGCGCCGGCGGCGCGGCTGGAGCCCCTCGCCGGCCTGCCGCTGACGCCGCCCGAGCTGGCCGGCATGACGGTGCTGGTGATCGACGACGAACTCGATTCGCTGGAACTGGTGCAGCAGGTGCTGGCCGCCAGCGACGCCACGATCCTGACCGCCACCGGCGCGCGCGAGGCGCTGCGCCTGGTCGAGGCGCGCCGGCCCGACCTCGTCATCAGCGACATCGGCATGCCGCTGGTGGATGGTTTCGAGATGATCCGCCGCATCCGCTCGCTGCCGGAGCGCGAGATCGCGGGCGTGCCGGCCATCGCCCTGACCGCGTTCTCGCGGCGCGAAGACCAGCAGCGCGCGCTGGAAGCGGGATTCGACGACTACCTGGCCAAGCCGGTGGCCCCGGCGACCTTGCTGCAGACGGTGGCGGCGATCGTCGCCCGCCGCAACCTGCTGCGTTCGCTTTAAGCGCCCGGCAGCACCAGGTCGAGCTCCAGGCCGCCTTCCGGACGGCGCAGGCCGGCCACCAGATAGCCGCGGTTGCGGCCCGCCTCCTTGCCCTTGTACAGCGCGCGGTCGGCCAGCGCGATCGCCTGCTCCCAGTCGGGCTGGACCGCGGCTTGCGCGCCGGCGCGCTCGCCATCCGGCGCGAACGGCAGCGACACCGCGCCGGCGGTGGCGCTGACCCGGAGCGCGCTGCCGTCTTCCAGCATGATCGGCGTGGCGGCAATCGCGTCCAGGATGCGCTTGACCAGCAGCGGGCGCTGCTCCTGGGTCACGCCCTGCGAATACACCAGGAATTCTTCTCCGCCCCAGCGCAGCACCATGTCCGATTCGCGCATCGCGGCGCGCAGGCGTTTGCCGACCTCGACCAGCACCGCGTCGCCCGCCGCGTGGCCATGCTCGTCGTTGATGCGCTTGAAGTGGTCGATGTCGAGCAGGGTGAAGCAGTCGGCTGAGTCCAGGCGCGGAGGCGCTTCGCCGGTGCGGCTGCGCATGCGGTCGAGGAAGGAGCGCCGGTTGAACAGGCCGGTGAGCGGATCGTGCGCCGAGCGGTAGGCCAGCTCGTCGTTCAGTTCGGAAAGACGGCGGCCGGTGAGCACCGATTTGCGGTACATCCACAGCACGCCGGCGCACAGGAACAGCGCCAGCGACGCCCCCAGCGACGCGGCGGTCTGGATCAGGCTGCGGTGGCGCAGCTCGGCATCCTTGACGGCGTTCTCCTGGCGCAGGGCGGCGATCTGGGCGGCGCGCTCGCGCGCCTTGAACTGTTCTTGCAGCGCCGAGATCGCCTTGTTGCGTTCATCGAGCGCCAGTTCCTGGATCACGGCTTCGCGTTCGCGCGTCGTGGCCAGGGCTTCGCGGAAGCGTCCGGCGGTTTCCAGCGCCTGGCTCTTCTCGGCCAGCAAGCGGCCGACGGTCGACATGGCGCCGGCCTTGCGCATCGCGGCGATCACCGCGTCGACGTGCTGCAAGCCTTCGCGCTGGCGGCCCTGGCCGAACAGGGCGAAGCCGAGGTTGGCCTTCGCCATCTGCAGGCTGATCCGGTCTTCGCTGCGCTCGGCCGGGACCAGGGCGGCGCGGGCCGCTTCCTCGGCTTGCTGGTCGCGCCCTGCCTTCAGGTGGGCGCCGGCGATATTGCCCAGCACATTCGCTTCGAGCGCGATCAACTGGTGGGCATGGGCCAGCTCGAGCGCGCGCCCGAAGGCTTGCTGGGCGGCCTCGAGTTCGTCCTGCACCACTAGCGCCCGACCCTCGAAAAAGTGAACGGCGGCAGCGGTGCGCGGCGGCAGCCGGGCCGCGCCGGCGCGGATCTCGCGCAGTGTCTCGAGCGCCCGGACCGGATCGCGCGCGTTGACGTACATACGCACCAGCGCCAGCCGGATGTCGGCTTCGCGCGGACTCCACAGGTCCGGATGGCGCCGCACCATGTCGAGCGCGCGCAGGAAGTGGCGCAGCGCGCGGTCGTGCTGGCCGAGCGCGCTGTAGGCCATGCCGTGCAGCCCTTCGGAGCTGGCGCTGAATTCGAGACTGCCCAGCTTGCGGTAGCGTGCGTCAAGGGTCTCGAGCTGGCCGAGGGCTGCGGCCGGATCGTTGTTCTCGATCAGGCGCAGCACCCGCGCCAGGCTGGCCAGCGCGAGATTGAGCGGATCGCGTTCGGCCTCGGCCAGGCCGATGATAAGCTCGTTGGTTTCGAAGGCGTCGCGGAAGTTCCCGGCATCGGCCTGCATCCGTCGCAACAGGCGCAGGTAGTGGATGCGCACCGCGTAGGGTGCGCCGGCGATCAGTTTCGGTCCTTCCTGCACCAGGATGGCGCGTGCCTGCGCATTGTCGTGCTCGGCCATGGCCGCGATCTCGTCCAGCCGAGCATGCGGCTGCAAGGCCGCCGGCGCCGGCCCGGCGAGCAAGGCCAGTAGTGCGCCACTCGCAAGCGCCAGCGTGAATCGGGACGGGCGTCCATTGGGAACAGTCATGGTGGCGGGATCGAGGGCGTGGCAGCGAGGGCGGGGCGAGACGGGTCGGCCCATTATCGAATGTTGATTTGAGGAAATCAAGCACGAGGGCCCAAGCTGCGATGTTTACGCAACGGCTGTGTTCAAGAAGCAGAAATTACCTGCCGGCATGTAAATTGCAGAAGATTTGTCAGATTGCTTTGATTCGCAACAGCATTCTGGTTATATTTGCACGTCTGCAAAAAGTTGACGGTTTGCAGGTGCAGCAAAAGCGGTTTCAAGTCAGGCATGCCGGCCCAACAGGCAGGATCTCGAGAGCGTGCCCGCACGACCTGCGGGCACGGCGCAATGACAAGACGCGGGACCACACACCTATTTGATTGGAGAACACGTAGTGAGTATTTTTAGAACCAAGAATCTGGATGCCATGCTGGCGGCCAGCGCCAAGCCGGGCGGACTCAAAAAGGTGCTCGGCCCGACCGACCTGATCCTGCTCGGTATTGGCGCCATCGTCGGCACCGGTATTTTCGTGCTCACCGGCACGGGCGCCGTCACCGCCGGCCCCGCGCTGACCATCTCCTTCATCGTGGCCGCCATGGCCTGCTGCTTCGCCGCCCTGTGCTACGCCGAGTTCGCCTCGACCGTGCCGGTTGCCGGCTCGATCTATACCTATAGCTACGCCACCTTGGGCGAATTCGTCGCCTGGATGATCGGCTGGGACCTGCTGCTCGAGTACGGCCTGGCCACCTCGACCGTCGCGGTCGGCTGGTCCGGTTATTTCCAGTCGCTGATGTCGGGCTTCGGCCTGGTGCTGCCGGACGCGCTGACCGCCGCCCCGGGCGCCCGCCCCGGCGTCGACACCCTGTTCAACCTTCCGGCTTTCCTGATCATGATCGCGCTGACCGCGATGCTGTCGCTGGGCATGCGCGAATCGGCGCGCGTCAACAACGTCATGGTCATCATCAAGACCGGCGTCGTGCTGCTGTTCATCGCCGTCGGCGTCGGCCATGTCCGTCCGGAGAACTGGGAGCCGTTCATGCCCTACGGCATGGGTGGCGTGATGAGCGCCGCCGCGCTGGTGTTCTTCGCCTTCATCGGCTTCGACGCCGTCACCTCGGCCGCCGAGGAAGTCAAGAACCCGAAGCGTGACCTGCCAATCGGCATCATCGGTTCACTGGTGGTCTGCACCATCCTGTACGTCGTGGTCGCCGCGATCATGACCGGCATCGTGCCGCACCTGGACTTCAAGGGCGTCGACCACCCGGTCTCGCTGGCGCTGCAGGTGGCGGGCGAGAACTGGGTCGCCGGCTTCGTCGACCTGGCCGCCATCCTGGGCATGAGCACCGTGATCCTGGTGATGGCCTATGGCCAGACCCGCATCCTGTTCGCCATGTCGCGCGACGGCCTGCTGCCGTCGAAACTGTCGACCGTGCATCCGAAATACGGGACCCCGTTCTTCGCCACCTGGCTGGTGGGCATCATCTTCGGCCTGATCGCCGCCGTGGTGCCGCTGAACGTGCTGGCCGAGCTGGTGAACATCGGCACCCTGGCCGCCTTCACCCTGGTCTCGATCGCCGTGATCGTGCTGCGCAAGAAGCGTCCGGACCTGCCGCGCGCGTTCCGCTGCCCTGGCGTGCCGGTGATCCCGGGCCTGGCGATCGTGTTCTGCCTGGTCCTGATGTCCTTCCTGAGCTGGCATACCTGGCTGGCGTTCGCCATCTGGCTGGCGATCGGCGCCGCCGTCTACTTCGGTTATGCGCGCCAGCGCTCGCTGCTGAACAAGCCGCAGTAATCGCGCTCCACACGGCGGGCCATTCCGGCCCGCCGCATCGCCCCCGCCGGCGCTTCATGTTAATCTGCCATCTTTGACGCCGCGTGCGCGTCCTCGAAGTGGAGATGTCTCATGAGCGCCATCGTGCTCGGCCAGGGCGATGCCCTCCTGATCGTCGACCTGCAGGTCGACTTCCTTCCCGGCGGCAAACTGGGCGTCCCGCATGGCGACCAGGTCATCGCGCCGATAAACCGCCTGATCGACCTGTACCGGGCGCGTGCGCTGCCGGTCTATGCTTCGCGCGACTGGCATCCCGAACTGCATTGCTCCTTCGCCGGCCAGGGCGGCCCATGGCCGCCGCATTGCGTGGCCGGCACCGAAGGCGCCGGCTTTTCTTCCGAACTGACGCTGCCGGACGACGTCATCGTGGTGTCCAAGGCCGACACGGTCGAGGTCGATGCGTATTCCGCCTTCAGCGGCACCGGGCTGGCGCGGGCGCTGCGCGCGCGCGGCATCCGGCGTCTTGCGGTGTGCGGCCTGGCCACCGATTATTGCGTGCTCAACACCGTGCTCGACGGCCTGGCCGACTTCGAGATCCTGATCGTCGCCGAGGCCATGCGCGCGGTCGACGTCCAGCCCGGCGACGGCGACCACGCGATGACCCGCATGCTGGGCGCCGGCGCGGTGCCGGTGCGGCTGTCGGAGCATGGCCTGGTGGCCGACGTGGAGTTGGGCGCGCGTCTTTGACGCCGCGCGATGCGTCCCTCTGGACGCTGGCGCACGGTAGTCCCTGCAGGGTCGTCCTAGGATCGCCTTTCCATCTTTGCGAAAGGACACCGGCATGACCAGCACCGTAGGAGATTTCCTGATCGAGCGTCTCGGGCAATGGGGCGTGCAGCGCGTCTATGGCTATCCGGGCGACGGCATCAACGGCATCCTGGCCGCTTTCGGGCGCCAGGACGCGATCGAATTCGTCCAGTGCCGCCACGAAGAGATGTCGGCCTTCATGGCTTGCGGCCACGCCAAGTTCACCAATGAGGTGGGCGTATGCCTGGCGACTTCCGGTCCCGGCGCCATCCATCTGCTCAATGGCCTGTACGACGCCAAGCTCGATCACCAGCCGGTGGTCGCCATCGTCGGCCAGCAGCAGCGCTCGGCCCTTGGCGCTCACTACCAGCAAGAGGTCGACCTGGTCACGCTGTTCAAGGACGTGGCGGGCGAGTTCGTGCAGATGGCGACGGACCCCGCCCAGGTGCGCCACCTGATCGACCGGGCTTTCCGCATCGCCCAGGCGCGGCGCTGCGTGACCTGCATCATCATCCCGAACGACTTGCAGGAAGAAGACGCGGTGCCGCATCCGCCGCGCGAACACGGCAACACCTTCTCGGGCGTCGGCGCCGCGCTGGAGGCGGCGGTGCCGCCCCCGGAAGCGCTGCGCGCCGCCGCCGACCTGCTCAATGCCGGCGACAGGGTCGCGATCCTGGCCGGCGCCGGCGCCCACGGCGCGCTGGACGAACTGGTCGAGGCGGCCGAGCTGCTTGGCGCCGGCATCGCCAAGGCGCTGCTGGGCAAGGCCGTGGTGCCGGACGACCTGCCGTTCTGCACCGGCACCATCGGCATGATCGGCACCCAGGCCAGCGACGCGATGATGAAGGAATGCGACACGCTCCTGATGGTCGGCTCCAGCTTCCCGTACGCCGAATTCCTGCCGCAGGAAGGCAGCGTGAAGGCGGTGCAGATCGACGTCGACGCGACCATGCTTGGCCTGCGCTATCCGATGGACGTGAATCTGGCGGGCGACGCACGCGCGACCCTGCGCGCTTTGATTGCGCTGTTGCGGCGCAAGGACGATCGCTCCTGGCGTGCGCGCATCGAGTCGAACGTGGCCGAGAGCTGGCGCGTGCTGGACGAACGCGCGCGTCAGCCGGGCAAGCCGGTCAACCCGCAGCGCGCCTTCAGCGAGCTGTCGCCGCGCCTGCCGTCAGACGTGATCTTGACCGGCGATTCGGGCTCGGTGTCGGCCTGGTATGCGCTGCACCTGCGCCTGCGGCGCGGGATGATGGCGTCGCTGTCGGGCGGCCTGGCGACCATGGGGTCGGCAGTGCCGTATGCGATGGCGGCCAAGATGGCGCATCCGGGACGGCCGGTGATCGCCCTGGCCGGCGACGGCGCCATGCAGATGAACGGCATGAACGGCCTGATCACGATCGCGCGCCACTGGCGCGACTGGGCCAATCCCACGCTCGTGGTGCTGGTGCTGAACAACCGCGACCTGAACTTCGTGACCTGGGAACAGCGCGGCATGCAGGGCGAGCCGAAGTACGAGGCGTCGCAGGAACTGCCCGACTTCTCGTATGCCGAGTACGCGCGCATGCTCGGGCTGGACGGCGTGCGGGTCGACGATCCGGACGCGCTCGGAGCGGCCTGGGACCAGGCCCTGGCGGCCGGCCGGCCCTTCGTGCTCGAAGTGCTGGCCGATCCGAACATTCCGCCATTCCCGCCGCACATCGTCGATGCCCAGGCCGAGAAATATCGGCAGGCGCAAGAGAAGGGCGATCCCGAGGCGGCCGACGTCGAACGCGGCATGCGCCAGCAGGGTGGCGACGCATCGGCGTAAGCAGATTGGCAAGCGATTGCTGCGCTGCGAGATATTATTTTGTAATCCCTCTCTTACAGCCTCGCAGCGCGCCTACCGATTTTCGCAACATGGTCCAGCTTGGATAATGTCGGTAATCGTCCATGGGACACTTCACGATGCGAGACATGACACCAATGTTGTTAGCCGACGCGCCGCGCGTCGAGACCGCGCCCCTTGCCACCGCAGAAGGCGCGAAGGACCTGTACTTTTCGCTGTACGCCGATCCGTCAGCGACGCCCCAACAGGCCAAGGACTTCGTGGCCGCCCAGATCGCGGTCGCGCGCGAGCTGCCGTCCGACCTGCCCGCGAACCTGGACCAGCTGCAGGCGTGGATCGAACAGCGCACCGAGATCGTCGGCCAGCAGTACCGCGACTACCTCGCGGCGCGCAAGAACGGTGCGCCGCGCCGCTATTTCTCGTGCCGCGCGCATGCGCTGTACTTCATCAAGGGCGTGGCCCCGACCAAGCTGGTCGACGGCGCCTGGCTGTATGGCCTGACGCGCCAGTGGGACGACGTCGCCTTCCACCCCTTGATCAAGACCTATCTCGAAGAACTGGGCGACGGCCTGCCGGACAAGAACCATGTGACGCTGTACCGCAAGCTGCTGGCCACCCACGGCTGCGAAAGCTGGGAAGACCTGGGCGACGACCATTTCCTGCAAGGCGCGCTGCAGCTGGCGCTGGGCCACCACGCCGAGCATTTCCTGCCCGAAGTCGTCGGCTACAACCTGGGCTACGAACAGCTGCCGCTGCATCTGTTGATCACGTCCTATGAGCTGAACGAACTGGGCATCGACCCGTATTATTTCACCCTGCACGTGACGGTCGATAACGCCGCCAGCGGCCATGCGCGCAAGGCGGTGCAGGCGGTGCACGACCTGATGCCGAAGGTCGGCGACCGCGAAGCCTTCTGGCAGCGCGTGGTCGACGGCTACCGCCTGAACGAACTGGGCGCCAGCACGACCTCGGTGATCGGCGAGTTCGACCTGCAATCTGAACTGGTCGGCATCCTGGCCGCCAAGAGCGGCGTGGGCAAGAACATGCACTCGGATTACTGCCGCGTCGCCGGCCGCTCGGTCAACGACTGGCTGACCGACCCGGCGCAGATCCCGGCCTTCCTGGCCGCCCTCGAAGGCGCCGGCTGGATCAAGCGCGGCGAGGACGTCGAGCATAGCCGCTTCTGGCGCCTGGTCGAAGGCGAGCGGGCCGAGATGTTCGGCGTGTTCAACGCCTACGAATTGCAGGTGCTGCGCGACTGGATCACCTCCACCGCCGACGGCAAGCCGGCCAGCGCCCAGCGCGTGCTGACCGCGCGCGCGCGCCAGCGCACCCTCGACCAACTGGGGCAGGGGGCGCAGCGCAGCCATGCGCATCCAGTGCGCGGCCTGATCCGCCGCCACGCCAACCTGGACGATGCCGACGCCGATAACGAGCTGCGCCTGCTGGAGCAGCAGGTGGCGGCGGCCAACGGCAAGCAGGAGGCCATGCAGCTGCTCGGCCGCCTGCTGTCGCCCGAGATTCACCATACGGCGGTGGGCCTGATGGCTACCCGCATGTACACGCAACTGTTCGACGCCTGAAGCGCCCGCACTGCGACAAACGGCCGGCACGCGATAGAGAGCGCGTGCCGGCCGTGGCTATAAATAAGACTATTACAAGGAAATCACACGTGCAAATCCTCGAACAACGCTTCCTGCGCGGACCGAACGTCCACGCCGATTCGCCATGCCTGCTGTCGGTGGTCGACCTGCAGGACCTGTACGGCAAGTCCACCAAGGACCTGCCCGGCTTCAACCACGCGCTGCTCGAACTGCTGCCGTCGCTGCACGGCGAGCGCCTGCCCGCCGGCCAGCCCGGCGGCTTCGCCCAGCGCCTGCGCGAAGGCACTTACCTGGGCCGCGTGATCGAGCACGTGACCCTGGAACTGCAAACCTTGGCCGGCGCGCCGGCCAGCTTTGGCCGCACGCGCCCGGTGAGCGGCCGTCCGGGCCAGTTTCGCATCGTGTGCGCCTACAGCTGCGAGAAGCTGGCCGAGCCGGCGTTCGACCTGGCGCTCGACCTGGTCACCGCGCTGGCGCACGGCGACGGTTTCGAACTGGGGCCGCGCCTGGAGGAGCTGCGCGAGATCGCCGGACGTTATGCGATCGGCACCAGCACCGCCGCGGTGATCGCGGCGGCGCAGGAGCGCGGCATTCCGGTGCAGCGCATCACCGACGAAGCCAATCTGTTCCTGCTGGGCTGGGGCGTCCGGCAAAAACGCCTGCAGGCCACGACCACCGGCGACACCAGCTTCATCGCCGTGAAGATCGCCAGCGACAAGCAGCTGACCAAGGCCTTGCTGAAGGAAGCCGGGGTGCCGGTGCCGGAGGGCGACGTGGTCACCACCGTGGAGTCGGCCCAGCGCGTGGCGCGCCGCCTGAACGGGCCGGTGACTCTGAAGCCGCTGGACGGCAACCAGGACAAGGGCGTGACGGTCGACTGCAATACGCCGGACGACGTCGCGCGCGCGTTCGAGTTCGCGCGCCAGTACGGGCGCCGCATCATCGTCGAGCGCCATGTGAAGGGGTGCGATTATCGCGTGCTGGTCGCCGGCGGGCGCGTGGCCGCGGCCTCGCGCCGCCGTCCGGCCCACGTGGTGGGCGACGGCATCAAGACCATCCGCGAGCTGGTGGAAATCGAGAACGCCAATCCGGCGCGCGGCGCCGGCCATGCGACGATCCTGACCCGGATCGCGCTCGACGAGCATGCGGCCGACATGCTGTCGCGCCAGGGCTTCGAGTTCGACAGCGTGCTGCCCGTGGGCGTGGTGGCCGAATTGCGCGGCAACGCCAACCTGTCGACCGGCGGGACCGCCGAAGACGTGACCGACCTGCTGCCCGATTCGACGCGCCTGTTGTGCGTGCGTGCAGCCTGCAAGATCGGCCTGGACGTGGCCGGCATCGACATCGTGTGCGAGGACATCGGCCAGCCGCTGGCGGCGCAGCGCGGCGCCGTCATCGAAGTCAACGCGGCGCCCGGCATCCGCATGCACCAGTATCCGAGCGCGGGCGAGGCGCGCGACGCCGGCGAGGCGATCGTCGATGGCCTGATGGGCGCGTCCGATGGCCGCATTCCCGTGATCGCGCTGACCGGCACCAATGGCAAGACCACCACCACCTTGCTGGTCGCGCATGCGGCGCGCATGGCGGGGCGCGTCACCGGCGTGACCACCACCGAGGGCGTCTTCATCGACGGCAAGCAGGTGGTGAAGGGCGACTGCACCGGTTACTGGTCGGCGCGCACGGTGCTGCACGCGCCGGAAGTGGAGATCGCGGTGCTGGAGACGGCGCGCGGCGGCATCCTCAAGCGCGGCCTGGCGTATGACCGTTGCGACGTGGCGGTGGTGCTGAACATCGCGGCCGACCACCTGGGCCTGGACGGCGTCGACACGGTCGAGGACCTGGCGCAGGTGAAGGCGGTGGTGGCGCAATCGGCGTCGAAGGCGGTGGTGCTCAACGCCGAGGACGCGCTGTGCGTGCAGATGGCGCGCCGCGTCAAGCCGGGCGCCGAAGTGCTGTTCTTCTCGATGGATGCCGAAAACCCGGTGCTGCTCAAGCACCTGGAAGACGGCGGCCGCGGCGCCTACCTGCAGGACGGCGCAGTGGTGATCGCCGACGGCCATATCCAGCAGGCGGTGATCAAGGTCGAAAGCATGCCGGTGGCCTTCGGCGGCCTGGCCCGCTTCAACATCGCCAATGCGCTGGCCGCTGCGGCGGCCCTGATGGCGTCCGACTTCAGCCACCTGCAGATCGCCGCCGGCCTGTCCACTTTCGTGTCGAACGGCCGCACCAACCCGCTGCGCACGAACATGTTCGACGTGCGCGGCGTGACGGTGATCGTCGACTACGCCCACAATCCAGCCGCCTACGCCGCCATGGCCGACATGGCGCGCGGCATGCTCCCGGGCCAACTGGTCGGCATCGTGACCGCCCCCGGCGACCGCCGCGACAGCGACCTGCGCGAAGTGGGCAAAGTATGCGGCGCCCGCTTTGACGAACTGGTGGTCTACGAATCGCAAAGCCGCGGCCGCGCCGTGGGCGAAGCGGTCGACCTGATCCTGGCCGGCGCCGAAGAAGCAGTCGGCCTGACGGATACCCTGCACCGCGAACTCGAGGTAGGCAACGCCATCCGCCTGGGCCTGAGCCTGTGCGAGCCGGGCGACGTCCTGGTCTTCGCCTGCGGCTCGTCGCTCCAGGTCTTCGTCGACGCCATCCGCGCCACCGACCCCGAAAGCGCCGACCTGATCGCCGCCCAAACCACCTGACTCGGTCGCCCTGGCCGTCCCTCAATGAGGGTCAGAGTAAAATTGTTGGGCAATTTCCCAAATTCGCCCCGCAATCAATGAGGGTCAGCGTCGAATTATTGGCCAATAGCTTGGCGGACAACTAGGGTCGGAGTCGAATTAACGGCTCATCCGTGAAAGTTGTCAAACAATTCGACTCTCGTATATTGAAGGTGCCGCGGCGGAGCTGGTCTATGATGGCGACGAAGCGGTCGGACGGAGTGATGCCGAACGACTCGAGTGCCGTTGAGCACGTGGGTCAGATAGGTGCCTCTGCCCGTTTCATTTTGTTAGTCCGAACGGTATCTTGGGCCATCGCACACGGCGTGGAGCCCGCATACGAGAGAGGCCAAAAATGAACACGACACGTAATGACGTGCTGGGAATCGATGTCAGCAAGAAGAAGCTAGACTTGGCCTTGCTGATCAATGGGAAGTTGAAGGCGAAGGTATTCGATAACACATCCGCAGGGCATCGTGCGCTGGTGGAGTGGTTACGTGACTCCAAAGCATCGCTGGCGACGCTGCACATCTGTATGGAGGCGACAGGTGTGTACTACGAGGCGATCGCCACGACGCTCCACGCTGAGGGATTCAAGGTCAGCGTGGTTAATCCAGCCTGTATCAAGGGCTTTGGATCGGGCGAGAACATCCGCAACAAGAATGACGAAATCGACGCTGCCTTGATCGCGCGTTATTGCGCGGCGATGAATCCGGAGCCTTGGGTTGCGCCGCCGCTTGAGCAGCGCCAGCTGCGTGCATGGACCTTGCGCGTGCAGTCCCTGAAGGACATTCGGCAGCAGGAACAGAACCGCATAGAAGCGCACATCGTGGCAGGCTTACAAGACGTTGCCGACAACGTCGCTGAGC
>NZ_JH992926.1:0-157045 GCF_000315425.1 Massilia timonae CCUG 45783
GACGACTTGTGAAACAACCATTCAAGCGGCTCGGAGCCCAAGCGTTGTCGAGCTTGCGTTGTCGCGCTGGAGGTGATGCAACGGTCTGCCAACTCGGGCAATGCCAGGTCGAGCGAGTCGACAATGTCCTTGACGGAACGGTGTCGATAGATCGCCAGAGCAATGACTAGCCAGACGACCTGCTGCGCGGGTAACCGCCGAGAGCGGATAGTCGCTTTATCGTTCGCTACTAACGCAGCTTCCACCCATTCGTAGGGCAGATGTTCGCCAAGGCGGCTCCACTCAAGAGGATTAGGTAGGTCAATGACGAGGGGGATGGCATCAGAAAGCATGGCCGAAAGTTAACATTTCTGAGCCACGTTTACAACGAAAAAATGCCGCAAAGATCGTTAACTTAGCGGCATTATACTCTGACCCTCATTGTTGGGTTAGTGAGCGTGGGATAGTTGTGGGGTGGCTGTGGAGAGTGCGGCGCGCCACGCGGCGCGGTAGGCGGACAGGCCGGCGACCGCGCGCGGCGGCTTGGGGTGGTGCTGGCCGGTCGGGGTGGCGTCGCGGTAGCGCAGAAGCCAGCCGCCGCAGGTGGTGCCGCTGGCGTCGTCGGAGTAGGCCAGCGCCTGGTGGGGACGCAAGCTGGCCAGCAAGGGGCCGAACCAGGGATTCGCCGTGAAGCTGCCTTCGACGGTGATCGGGCCGCGCGCGCCGAGCGCGTCGAGGCAGTAGTCGGTCATCAGGACACAGTACAGCGTGGCGAGCGCGAAGCGTTCGCCGACGTCGGCGGGGGGCGGTCCCTCGATATGGCCTTGCCGGCCTGCGAATGGGCCGCCGCCATCGGCGAAGCACGGCAGCGCCATCGTGCCGCGCGCGATCAGCCGTTCGAGCTGCTCGAATGAACAGGTGCCTGGCTGGTCGCCCGCCAGCGCGCCAAATTCGCGTCCGCCCATGAAACGCATGCAGGCCACTGGCTGGCCGAGGGCGTTGGTATTGGCCAGCATGTCGGCGTCTTCGCGCAGGCCGGCGAGACCGACGCCGAAGGCGGCCGCGATCAGCCAGGTGCCGGTCGACAGCACGGTGCGCGGCGCGCCGGGGGCATCCGCGCCATCGCGGCCCAGGTGGCGCAGCAGCGAGGCATTGCTGTCGTGGATGCCGCACAGGACTTCGCAGCCTGGCGCCAGCCCGGTGGCTTGCGCGACCTCGGGACGCAGCACGCCGAGCGCCGCCCAGGCGGGCGCCAATGGTGGCATCTGGGCTTCCCAGCCCATGCGCGTCACCAGCGAGGAATAGTCCTGGCGCACCGGGTCCCACATATCGGTATGGCAGCCGAGCGACGTCGCTTCGCCGGCGGCGACGCCGCACAGGCGCCAGGCCCAGTACTGCGGATACATCAGGATGTGGCGCGCCCGCGTGAAGGGTTCGGGGTGATGCTGCCGCAGCCAGGCCAGCTGGCGGCCCAGGTTCAGGCCCGCCGGCAGCAGCGGCGAACAGGTCTGCGCATAGGCCGGCCGCAGCGCGGCGTAGTCGAGGTCCGGCAGCGCCGCCTCGTAATCGAGCACCGGCAGCACCAGGCCGTCGTCGTCGACCAGGGCGGCGGTGGCGCCGTGGGTGACGGGCACGATCGCCGTCACCCGCGCCTGGCCGGCGAAGGCGCGGCAGGTCGCCAGCATCCAGTCCCAGATGCCGTCGGTATCGTGGTGCGGATAGGGGCCGTCGTGCAGGATCGCATTGGGCCGGCGCCGTTCGGCCAGCAGCCGTCCGGCCGCATCGACCAGGGCCAGCTTGACGTTCGTCTTGCCGATGTCGAGTACGATCAGCGCGTCGTCCGGGGTCGCTTGCATGGGGGCGCGCTCCATCAATGGCGGGTCGGCTTGCCGCGCAACAGGCGCGACAACGCGATGGTCGCCAGCAGCAGCACGCCGACCACGATCGTCATGTAGATGCCGGGCACGTTGGCCAGCGCCAGGCCATAGGTCACCGCGCCCATCGTCAGCACCGCCAGCAGCACGCCGCCGATGGTGCCGGCGCCGCCGGCGATGCTCACGCCGCCCAGGATCACCATGGTGATGATCTCGAGCTCCCAGCCGGTGGCGATGTTCGGCCGCGTGCTGCCGATGCGGCCGGTCAGCAGGAAGGCCGCCAGGCCCGCCATGGCGCCGGTGAGCATGAACAGGCCCAGGCGGTAGCGGTCGACCGCGATGCCCGAGAAGCGCGCGGCGTCCGGATTATTGCCGATGGCGTAGATGCGGCGGCCCGCCGTGGTGGCATGCAGCACCACCGCGAACAGCAGCGCGAAACCGAGCAGGATCACGAAGGCGCGTGGCACCACGCCGAAGAAGGTGCCCTGGCCCCAGTCGGCCATGAGCTGCGGGTAGTTGGTGAAGGCCTGGTCGCCCAGCGCCACGCTGGCCAGGCCCCGGTACAGGGCGATGGTGCCGATGGTGACGACGATCGAGGGCAGCATGAAGCGCGTGACCAGGAAGCCATTGAGCCAGCCGCAGGCCAGGCCGGTGCCGACCGCCACGAACAGCAGGGTCTCGGCCGGCAGGCCGGCCGTATGCGCCAGGCCCATGGCGACCGACGACAGCGCCAGCGTGCCGGCCACCGAGATATCGATCTCGCGGCAGATGATCAACAATGCCATCGGCAGCGCGATCAGCGCCTTCTCGCTGAAGTTGACGGTGCCATCGAGCAGGTTGTAGGGATCGAGGAAGTGCTCGAGCGTGACGCCGCCGGCGACGAACACCGCCAGCAGCAGCAGGGCAAGCAGGGTCTCCCAGCGCGCCAGCACATGGCGCAGGCCCGGCTTCTTGCGGTCGAGGATCGTATAACGCGATGTGTGGCTGGAGTCGTTCACGGTCTTGATATCGAGTGGGGGTTCGACCTGGGCGATGCTGGTCGCATTCATGCTGGGCTCCTTGCGGCCGGAACGTCGGTGCGGTGCAGCGGCAGGATCTGGCGGCTGCGCTTGCGGTTGCCGCCGGCATTGAGCAGCACGGCCACCAGGATCACGGCGCCGGTCAGCGCGCTTTGCCAGAACGGCGAGACCTGCAGCACCGGCAGGGCATTGCCGATCACCGACAGGAACAGGGCGCCGAGCACGGTGCCGAGCACCGAGCCGACGCCGCCGGCGATGCTGGCGCCGCCGATCACGCAGGCGGCGATCACGGTGAATTCGAAACCATAGGCGATCTCGGTATACGCGACCGCATAGCGCGCCACCCACAGGTAGCCGCACAGGCCCGCCACCATGCCCGACAGGCCATAGGTCCAGAGCAGGCGGCGCGCGGTCGGAATGCCGATGTAGGCGGCGCATTGCGGCGCATTGCCGATCGCGTACAGGTCGCGCCCGAAGCGGGTGTAACGGGCCAGGAAGGCCATCGCCAGCACCGCGCCGAAGGCGATCCACACCAGGTGCGGCAGGCCGAACAGGCGCTGCAGCGGGAAGCCGATGAAGTTGGCCGGCATCTGGTGCGCCGACACCCAGGCGCCGCCCGAGATCACGAACACCAGGCCGCGGTACACGCTCATGGCGCCCAGCGTGACCACGATCGGCGGCAAGGCCAGATAGCCGATCAAGCCGCCGTTGACGAGGCCAAGGGCCAGGCCCGTGCCGGCCGCGGCCAGCATCACCAGCGCCAGCGGCAGCTCTGGATTACCCGACGCCAGCATGGCCGCGACCATGCCCGACAGGGCCAGGTTCGAGGCCACCGACAGGTCGATGCCGCGGGTGACGATCACCAGCATCTGGGTCAGGGCCAGCATCACGAGCAGGGTGCTGTCGGTGAGCAGGTTGGCCAGCGAGGCGGTGGTGAGAAAGACCCGGGCGCGCAGGCCGACCAGCAGCACCAGGGCCACCACCATCACGGCCAGCAAGGCCTCGCGCTGCCTGAATACCTCGCTCATGGGGACACGCTTGATCATGGCGCCACCTCCAGTCCCAGGTCGACCCCGGATGCGGCTGCGACCACGGTCTCGGGCGTGGCCTCGCCGCGCGCGAATTCGCGCACCACGCGGCCCTGGCGCATCACGACCACGCGGTCGGCCAGGCCCAGCACCTCGGGCAGTTCGGACGAGACCAGGATCACCGACAGGCCGCGTTCGACCAGGCCGCTCACGAAGCGGTGCACGGCGGCCTTGGAGCCGATGTCGATGCCCTTGGTGGGTTCGTCGAGGATGATGACCTTGGGATCGGTGGCCAGCCACTTGCCGAGCACCACCTTCTGCTGGTTGCCGCCCGAGAGCTCGTCGACGTTCTGGCTCAGGTAGGCGGCCTTCAGTTCCAGCTGTTCGGCGAAGCGGCGCGCCAGCGCGGCCTCGGCCCGGGCACGGGGGAAGAAACCCAGCTTGGACAGGATCGGCAGCGTGATGTTGTGCATGATCGGCATGGTCAGGTGCGCACCATGGTGCTGGCGGTCCTCGGGCACATACGCCAGGCCGCATGCGATCGCTTCGCCCGGGTTGCCAAATACCGCCGGCTGGCCCTCCAGCCGCACGCTGCCAGTCACCCGCGTCGTCAATCCGAACAGCGCCTGCATCACCTCCGAACGCCCGGCGCCCACCAGTCCATAAAAGCCGAGGATTTCCCCCTTGCGCAGGGTGAAGCCGACATCCTGGAATTCGGTCGGGTGGCTCAAGCCCTCGACCTCCAGCAGCGGCGCGCCGATTGCTACCTCGGCCTTCGGATAGGCCTGGTGCACCGCGCGGCCGACCATCAGCGCCACCAGCTCCGGCTCCTTCACGTCGGCGAGCCGGCCTTCGGCCACGAACTGGCCGTCGCGCAGCACCGTGTAGCAGTCGGCCACTTCATAGATCTCGTCGAACTTGTGCGAGATGAAGATGACGGCGGTGCCGCGCGCCCGCAAGCCGTCGATGATGCGATACAGCTCGCGGATCTCGCGCTGCGACAGCGCGGCGGTCGGCTCGTCCATGATCACCACGCGTGCATCCTGCGACAGCGCGCGCGCGATCTCGACGAAGTGGCGCTGGGCCACCGACAGGTCGCGCACGCGGGCGCGCACCGGCAGCGACACCTCCAGGCGCGCGAACAGCTCCTCGGCATCGGCTTCGATGCCGGCCCAGTCGATGCGCCGCGCCGGGCCGCGGGTCGGGTGGCGCCCCACATAGATGTTCTCGGCCACCGACAATTCGTCGAACATCACGGTTTCCTGGTGCACGGCAGTGATGCCGGCGGCCATCGCTTGCTGCGGGCTGCCGAAGGACACCGGCTTCCCGTCGAGCAGGATCGCGCCTTCGTCGGGACGGTGGATGCCGGTCAGGGTCTTGACCAGGGTCGACTTTCCGGCCCCGTTCTCGCCGATCAGGGCCATGACTTCGCCGGGGCGGATGGACAGGCGCACGCCATTCAGGGCGCAGACGCCGTTGAAGCGCTTGGTGATGCCGGTCAGCTGCAGTACCGGCGCGGCGGGCGCGCCGTCGTGCGGGCGCAGGGGAGGGCTTGTCAGTTGGGTCACTGGCATATGGGTGCTGCAAACGGATGAAAGGCGCCGCGCGCCGATCATGCAAATCGCATCGATCGCGCGCGGCGGACGGGCCGGGTCAGAACAGCTTGGCGAACTTGTCGACGTTGCCGGCGTTGTAGGTGAACGGCGGGCCGAGGGCGGTTTCGCCGTTGGCGTCCAGGGTCACGGCGCCCAGGCGGCCGACCGCGACGGTCGCGCCAGCGCTGGAAGTCGCCTTGCCGGCCACGAACTGGTGGGCCGCATAGGTGGCGGCGTAGCCCAGGTCGATCGGGTTCCAGATCGCGAATTCGCGCACCGCGCCGCTCTTGACGTGGCCGGCCATCTCGGACGGCAGGCCCAGGCCGGTGACGAACACCTTGCCCACCAGGCCCTCGTCGGCCACCGCCTTGCTGGCGGCGACGATGCCGACCGTGGTCGGCGCAATGATCGCCTTCAGGTTCGGATGGCTGCGCAACAGGCCGATCGCTTCGCGGTAGCTCTTGTCCGACTGGTCGTCGCCATACACGGTCGCCACCAGCTTCAGGCCCGCGTACTGGGGCTGCTCGAGCGTCTTCTTCATGACGCCGATCCAGATGTTCTGGTTGGTCGCCTGGGCCGACGCCGACAGGATCGCCAGCTCGCCCTTGCCGTCCAGTTCCGCCGCCGCCATCTCGATCTGCTTCTGGCCGATCAGTTCCGCATTGGAGGGATTGAGCTGCATCTGGCGCCCGTCGGGGGCCAGCGCGCTGTCGAACGAGATCACCTTGATCCCGCGCTGCATCGCCTTCTTGGCGATCGGCACCAGGGCATTCGGGTCGTTGGCCGAGACCACGATCGCATCGACCTTCTGGCTGATCAGGGAATTGATGATCTCGATCTGGCCTTCCGCGCTGGGCGTGGTCGGGCCGGTATAGATGATCTCGACCCCGCCGATCTCGGCGGCGGCATCCTTCGCGCCCTGGTGGGCGGCGTCGAAGAAGCCGTTGCCCAGGCTTTTGACGACCATCGCGATGCGGGTCGGTTCAGGCGCATCCGCGGCCTTCTTGTCGGCGCAGCCGGCCAGGCCGGCGAACACGCCGACGGCCGCCGCGGCGA
The DNA here is from genome assembly GCF_000315425.1 of Massilia timonae CCUG 45783. Lineage (GTDB taxonomy): Bacteria > Pseudomonadota > Gammaproteobacteria > Burkholderiales > Burkholderiaceae_D > Telluria > Telluria timonae. The sequence goes on from NZ_JH992926.1 coordinate 6,552, forward strand.
GCAGGAGCTGTTTGATCTTCAATGCGAAATCTCCATCAGGGCTGCGGACTGGAAGTCATATTGGGGGCTGTAGCGCGTGGTGCGCAGCGCCGGCATCTCGCCGTCGGGTTCGACGGTGACGACCTTCACGCCATACTGCTCGAGCAGCTGCACCGCCTTGTCGGAAGCGTCGGTGTCGGTGATCACGGTGGACACGCGATCCAGGCCGCACAGGATCAGGCCGGCCTTGCGCGCGAACTTCGAGCTGTCGGCCAGCACCACCAGTTCCTCGGCCTGGCTGATCAGGCGCTTCTCGGCCTGGATCAGGAGCGGGTCGGCTTCCATCAATCCCAGCAGCGACAGGCCGTAGACGCTCATGAACATCTTGGTGGCATAGTGGTGCTGGGTGATGTCGTTGTCGAACGGCGAAAGGATGACGTTCTGCTCGCGGTACACGCGCCCGCCCGGCACGATGATCTCGTTCTCGCTCGAGACCAGCAGGCGTTCGGCCATCAGGAAAGAGTTGGTCAGGATCTTCAGCTGCTTCTCGGTGAGGAACTCGGCCATCATGAAGGTGGTGGTGCCACCGTTGATGATGATCGTCTCGCCGTCGTTGCACATGCCGGCCGCATGGCGGGCGATGGCGCGCTTGCGCGAGGCGAAGCACTGGATATTGTTCTGGAACGTTTCGCTGGTCAGCGGGAACTGGCGCGTCTTGGGCAGCAGGTTCTCGGCGCCGCCCCGGGTGCGAGTGAGCAGGTTGCGTCCCGCCAGCCAGCTGATGTCGCGCCGGACCGTCGCCGGGGACGCATTGAGCCATTCGACAAGCTGCTGGACCGTCGCCGTCTGGTGCTCGGCAAGCAGTTTCAGCAAACGCTTGCGGCGTTTGTGATTCACCATATTGTGTCTCCTCCGTAAGCCGTCTGGTTGTGTGCGGCATGGGACCCGTCGTTCCAGGCCTCTTGTGGGCAGGAATCGCGGGGTGTTCGAAAAGAGTAGTTTCTAGATGCAATATCGTCAATCACCAAATGATCATTTGACTGATTATTTCCCGGCGCTGCAGCGCACAAATGCTCAAATCGCTCAAGTCGGTGATTGATTCTTACTTGGTCAGCAAGTTGATTGTTTCCGCGTTGACACCCCGTGGGCCGCTGCTTTCTACTGTCTGCCGATGCCGCAGCGCTGCTAGAGCAGCATGCGGACGCAGGACATGGAAGAGACGTATCGATTCGATGACAAAACAATCAACTAGGAGATACAGATGGGCGCCTTGAGCGAAACGAAGCAGCGCGAACCGATCACCTCGCGCTGGGATGAAGCCGTTGCCGCCACCTTGAGTGAGCCGGAACTGCTGCTGTACCGGTCCAACCTGCTGGGTTCCGACCTGCGGATCACCAATTTTGGCGGCGGCAATACCTCGGCCAAGATCGACATGGTCGACCCGCTGTCGGGCGAGCAGGTCGAGGTATTGTGGGTGAAGGGTTCGGGCGGTGACCTGGGCAGCATCAAGCTCGATGGCTTCTCGACCCTCTACATGAGCAAGCTGCATGCGCTCAAGGGACGCTACCGCGGCCTCGAACACGAAGACGAGATGGTCGGCTACCTGCCGCACTGCACCTTCAACCTGAACCCGCGCGCGGCCAGCATCGACACGCCGCTGCACGCGTATATCGCGCGCCGCCACGTCGACCACATGCACCCGGACGCCTGCATCGCGATCGCCGCCTGCAAGAACAGCAAGGAACTCACCGCCAGGATCTTCGAGGGCGAGCTGGGTTGGCTGCCGTGGCAGCGTCCCGGCTACGACCTGGGCCTGAAGCTGGAGGCCGTGTCGCAGGCCAATCCGCAACTGAAGGGCATCATCCTCGAAGGCCACGGCCTGTTCACCTGGGGCGACACTTCGCAGTCGTGCTACGAGACCACGCTGGCGATCATCAAGCGTGCCGAGGATTGGCTGGCGCAGAACGTCCAGCAGCCGGTATTCGGCGGCCCGGCCAGCCCGATCCTGCCGGCGCCCGAGCGCGCGGCGCTGGCGGCGCGCCTGATGCCGCTCCTGCGCGGCAAGATCAGCAAGGACGAGTACAAGCTGGGCCACTTCGACGACAGCGACGCCGTGCTCGAATTCGTGAGCAGCGCCCACCTGGCGCCGCTGGCGGCGCTGGGCACCTCGTGCCCGGATCACTTTTTGCGCACCAAGATCCGCCCGCTGGTGCTGGACTTCGACCCGGGCGCGCCCGATTTCGAGCGCCTGGCCGCGAGTCTCGACCAGGCCCTGGTCGACTACCGCGCCGACTACACCTCCTACTATGAGCGCTGCAAGCGCGCCACCAGCCCGAAGATCCGCGACGCCAACCCGATCATCTACCTGATCCCGGGCGTGGGCATGCTGTCCTTCGCCAAGGACAAGGCCACCGCGCGCATCGCCGGCGAGTTCTACGTCAACGCCATCAACGTGATGCGCGGCGCGAATGGCGTCGACACCTATGTCGGACTGCCGGAACAGGAAGCCTTCGACATCGAGTACTGGCTGCTCGAGGAGGCCAAGCTGCAGCGCATGCCCAAACCGAAAAGCCTGGCCGGCCGCATCGCGCTGGTGACCGGCGGCGCCGGCGGCATCGGCCAGGCGGTCGCCCGCCAGCTGCTGCAGGAGGGCGCCTGCGTGATGCTGACCGATATCGATCCCGAGGCCCTCGAACAGGCCGGCAAGGACCTGGCCAAGGTGGCAGGCAAGGACAGCATCGGCACCGTGCGCGCCAACATCACCAGCGAGGAAGAAGTGGCCGGCATCCTGGAAGCGGCGCTGCTCCGCTTCGGCGGCGTCGACCTCCTGGTCTCGAACGCCGGCATCGCCTCGGCGGCGCCACTGGACGAGACCACGCTCGACATTTGGAAGCGCAACCAGGACATCCTCGTCACCGGCTACTTCCTGGCTACCCGCGCGGCTTTCCGCATCATGAAGCAGCAGGGCCTGGGCGGCAGCATGGTCTTCGTGGGCAGCAAGAACGGCCTGGTCGCATCGGCCGGGGCCTCCGCCTACTGCACCGCCAAGGCGGCCGAACTGCACCTGGCGCGCTGCGTGGCGCTGGAAGGCGCCGAACACGGCATCCGCGTCAACGTCGTCAATCCGGACGCCGTGATCCGCGGCTCGCGCATCTGGGACGGCAAGTGGAAGGAAGAACGCGCCGCCTCCAACAAGATCGAGGCCGACGACGTCGAGGAGTTCTACCGCAAGCGCAGCATGCTGAAACTCTCGGTGCTGCCGGAGGACATCGCCGAAGCCGTGTACTTCTTCGCCAGCGACAAGTCGGGCAAGAGCACCGGCAACATCCTGAACGTGGATGCCGGCAACGCGGCCGCCTTCACCCGCTGACCACGCTGCCGACTGCGGTCGATACGCTAAGATAGCGGGACATCACAACAAGCCGGGACGCCGCCCCTCCAGGGCGCGCGTCACCGGTCATCGGCGGCTTATGCCGCCTGCATCAAGGAGACGAGTATGACAAGCGTTATCGACGCCGGCCTGGTCGCGGACCAGAACGCCAAACTGGACGCGCAACTGCAGGCCGACTACGAGGGATTGGGCGGCATGCTCGCGCGCCGCGGACTGGATATCGACAAGCTGACCGCGCTGGCGCAGAGCTTCGCCGTGGCGGTGCCCAGCTGGGGCGCCGGCACCGGCGGCACGCGCTTCGCGCGCTTCCCGGGCCGAGGCGAGCCGCGCAATGTGTTCGAGAAGCTGGAAGACTGCGCCGTCATCCACCAGCTGACCCGCGCCACGCCCAGCGTGTCGCCGCACTTCCCGTGGGACAAACCGACCGACGCCTCTGAGCTGCGCGAAACGGCGCAGGCGCTGGGCCTGGCCTTCGACGCGGTCAATTCGAACACCTTCCAGGACCAGCAGGGCCAGGCGCAGAGCTATAAGTTCGGCAGCCTCACGTCGACCAGCGCCGCCGTGCGCGCGCAGGCGGTGGCCCACAATATCGAATGCATCGAGATCGGCCGCGCGATCGGTTCGCAGGCGCTGACCGTGTGGGTCGGCGACGGCGCCAACTTCCCCGGCCAGCACAACCTGCGCGGCGCGCTGGAGCGCTACCTGGACAGCATGCGCGAGATCTATGCCTCGCTTCCCGCCGACTGGAACGTGTTCATCGAACACAAGCTGTTCGAGCCGGCGTTCTATGCCACCACCATCGCCGACTGGGGCACCAGCTTCGCCTGCGCCACCGAGCTGGGACCGAAGGCCAAGTGCCTGGTCGACCTGGGCCACCATGCGCCGAACACGAATATCGAGATGATCGTGGCGCGCCTGGCGCAGTTCGGTAAACTTGGCGGCTTCCACTTCAACGACAGCAAGTATGGCGACGACGACCTGGATTCCGGCTCGATCAACCCGTTCCAGCTGTTCCTGGTGTTTAACGAGCTGGCCGATGCGGCGCGGCGCGAGGGCGAGGCCTTCAAGCCGGCCTATATGCTCGACCAGTCGCACAATGTGACCGACCCGATCGAGAGCCTGATGAGCAGCGCGGCCGAGGTGCAGCGCGCCTTCGTGCAGTCGGCCCTGGTCGACCGCGCCGCGCTGGCGGCTCTGCAGGAGCAGAACGACGTGCTGGAGGCCGCGCAGACCCTGAAGCGCGCCTTCCGCACCGACGTCAGCCCGATCCTGGCGATGGCGCGGGTGCGTGCCGGCGGCGCCGCCGATCCGGTGGCCTGCTACCGCGCCAGCGGTTACCGCGACCGCGTGGCGGGCCTGCGTCCGGTCAAGGCCGGGGCCAGCAGCAGCGGGATCGTCTGACCATGACCGTTCACGCCACGCGCGCCTTCCGCATGAAGCTCAAGGCCGGCAACGAGGCGGAATACCGGCGCCGGCACGACGCCATCTGGCCCGAGCTGGCCGCGCTGCTGTCTGGCGCCGGCATCCACGATTATGCGATCTTCCTCGACGAGGCGACGCTCGACCTGTTCGCGGTGATGAAGCTGCACCCGGGGCATGAGCTGGGGCCGCTGCCCGACCATCCGGTGATGCGCAAATGGTGGGATTACATGGCCGACCTGATGGAGGTCGAGCCGGGCAACCGGCCGAAGGAGTGGCCGCTGACCCAGGTATTCCACCTGGCTTGAACCCGATTGGTCCCGCGGCCTGGCATTGCCAGGCCGTTTTTCCGTTTGCGTCAGCGCGCCGGGAAGCTGCGCTCGAGCCAGGCCTTCGGCACCGGCACCACCACGATATTCATCGAGCGGCCGTCCTCGGACAGCATCGCTGACTGGATCTGGATGCGGGTGCCGTCGGCATTGAAGGTCGGGTGTGGATGGTCGGCCGCGGTGGTCTTGTGGCCGGTGGTGAGCAGCATCATCTCGCGGTTGCGGCGGTCGATCAGGTAGACGCTGCGGCTGAAGTCATCGCCCACCGCGAAGCGGCCATCGCTCGAGCCGTGCACGTGCCACAGGCCGCTGCCCGATTCGGTCTGGCCGACGATCTGCATCTGGCGCGTGCGCAGGTTGACGATCGCCAGGCCGGTCGGCTTTTCGCGGGTGCCGGTGGCGCCCCAGCCGTCGTCCTGGCCCGGATTGGCGCCGCCGACGTCGGTGGCCGGGCCGGCCACCGAGGCCGCCGCGCCGGGAATCGCGCGGTGGCCCATGATGGCCATCGCCACCTCGTCCTTCGTGATCACCGCCTCGTGCGTGACCCATTCGTACGGCGCTTCCGGATACAGCGGACGCAGGCCGCTGCCGTCGGCGCGCACGGTCCAGGTGCGCTGCGGCGACTTGCCGCCGGTCTCCCAGCAGAACACGATCTCGCCCGGATTCCACAGATTGGCCTGGATGTGGCCGACCTGGAACGGCACCGACACCACGTGTTTTATTTCGCCGGTGCGCACGTTGAGGCGCGCGATGCCTTGCGGGCCGGCGCCCATCTTGCGCGGGCCGAAGGCCGGCTCGATCTTCGTGCCCGGCGCCAGGTGCCTGGCCGCCTGGCCGGGGCCGACCTTGAAATAGACCCATTCCTCGTCGGCGTCGAGCGCCAGGTCGCCGCCGGCTTCCAGTTCGGCCGGCAGGTTCGAGACCACGCGCTGGTAGGTCGCCGCGGGCTGCATGCGCCTGGCGGCGCTGTCGGCCAGCACGCGCGCCAGGTCGGTTTCGACGATCTGCAGGCCAGCGTCGCCTTTGCGCATGTAGTACAGCTTCATCGACTTCTGCGCCAGGTTCAGCATGCCGGTGTAGCCGCCTTCGGTCACCTGCACCAGGTCGCCCGTCTCTTCGTTCACCGCCAGCGCCTCGCTGCCGGCCAGCCGCGAGCGGAACACCAGCCACTTGCCGTCGGCGGTCCATTGCGGGTGGGTCGGGTAGATCTTCGAATCGCCATGCGGTTTGCTGGTCAGGAAAGTCAGTTCGGTGCCGGTGACCGGATCCTTGACGAGCTTGCGCTCGGAAGGAAAGCGTTTGCCGATCTGGGCCGAGGCGTCGGCGCACAGCAGCAGCGCGACGGCCAGGCCGATCGCGGAATGGATGAGGGGTCGCATGAGGGTGTCTCCGTCTTGTGGATGTTGTCCGCTCATTGTTACAGTACGAGTTGCTCATTTCCAATCATATTGCTGATTCTTTCTGCGGTTTGACCGCCGCGGCTGATTACGCCGCATAGAATCTGCCTATAACAACGACCGACGGAGACCGTGGCAATGACTGTTTCGCGCGCCCTGCAGCGGATACTGGTATGGCTGGCGCTGGCCTGCGTCATGGCATCAAGCCATGCGCAAGGCCCGGCCGCCGCCGTGAATACCGACCCCGCGCGCGCCCGGGTCGTGCTGCCGGAACCGGCCAACCCGGCCCTGCCTTCGATCATCCTGATCGGCGACTCCACCGTGCGCAACGGCCACGACGACGGCCAGGGCAAGGGCGCGCAGGGGCAGTGGGGCTGGGGGAATCCGCTGGCGGCCCACGTCGATGCGGCGCGCGTCAACCTGGTGAACCGCGCCGTGGGCGGCCTGTCCAGCCGCACTTATATCAGCAGCGGCCATTGGGAGCGCACGCTGGCCCTGGTCAAGCCGGGCGACGTCGTCATCATGCAGTTCGGGCACAACGACGCCTCGCCGGTCAACGACGACAAGCGTGCGCGCGGCACGCTGCGCGGCGTGGGCATTGAATCCACCGAGATCGACAACCTCCTGACCGGCCAGCGCGAGACGGTGCACAGCTACGGCTGGTACCTGCGCAAGTACATCGCCGACATCCGCGCCAAGGGGGCGACGCCGGTAGTCGCCTCGCTGGTCCCGCGCAAGGCCTGGAACGACGATGGGGGCAAGGTGCGCCGTAACCGCGCCGATTACGCTGGCTGGGCGGCCGAGGTGGCGCGCAGCGAACAGGTGGGCTTCATCGACCTGAACGAGATCGTGGCGGGGCGCTACGACGCGATGGGACGTGACGCGGTCATGGCACTGTTCCCGGCCACCGTGCCGGACGAGCGCATCCACACCAACTGGGCCGGCGCCGTGCTGAACGCCCAGGTGGTGGCGCTCGAGCTGGCGAAGCTGGGCGATCCGCGCATGAAGACCTTCCTCAAACCGGTGGAAGACGTGCGCTTGGTGGCCGATGCGCGCGCCGTGCGCGACGAGGCGGCGCGCGATCCGACCTTGCCGACCCTGTTCCTGGTCGGCGATTCAACCGTCAGGAGCGGTGGACAGAACGGGGCGATCGGCTGGGGCGAGCGCATCGCGCCGTATTTCGACGCCGGCAAGATCAATGTGGTCAATGCCGCGATCGGCGGCCGCAGCAGCCGCACCTTCTTCACCGAGGGCCGCTGGGAGCGGGTCAGGGCGCAGCTCAGGCGCGGCGACGTGGTGCTGATCCAGTTCGGTCATAACGACGGGGGCCGCATCGGCGACCCGGCCTCGAAGAACCGCGCCTCGGTTCCGGGCATCGGCCCCGAGACGGTCGAGGATACCCGGCCCGACGGCAGCAAGGAACAGGTGCACAGCTTCGGCTGGTATATGGCGCGTTACGTCGCCGACGCCAGGGAGAAAGGCGCCACCGTCGTCATCGCCTCGCCCATCCCGCACCGCGACAAGTGGCAGGGCGAGCGAGACTTCGCCAACATCGCCGACTGGGGCAGGCAAGTGGCCGCGGCCGGCGGCGCACACTTCATGGACTTGACGATGCTGGTTTCGGACGCCTATCGCGATATTGGGGCGGCCACCGTCGACACCTTCTTCTCGGACGCCCGCACCCATACCAACGCGGCAGGCGCCGAATTCAACGCGCGCCAGGTCGTCGCCGGCCTGGCCGCGTTGCCGGGCGATCCGCTGGGGCCTTATTTTTCGCCGCAGGCCTGCGTGCGCTGGGGCGAGCGCGGCGCCTTGCTGCACCGGGACGATTTCGATGGCCCATTGAGCGGCTATGTGAGCGAATATGTGCGCAAACCCGGCAACATCGTCGCCAACCGCGACGGCCGCCTGCTGATCGACGTCGATTCGGGCGCCACCGTGTGGCTCGACAAGCCCCTGTCGGGCAATCTCCTGATCGCCTACACGCGCCGGGTGGTGGTGGACGGCGGGCCGAACGACCGCCTGTCGGACCTCAACCAGTTCTGGATGGCGCGCGATCCGGCGCGGGCCTCGCTCTTCACCCGCTCCGGCAAGTTCGAGGACTATGACGACCTGGAACTGTATTACGCCGGCATGGGCGGCAACGGCAACACCACCACGCGGATGCGGCGCTACAGCGACGGCAAGCGCGAGCTGGTCGCCGAGCGCCTGGGCCGCGACTTCCTGCTCGAGCCGAACCGCGACTATCGCGTCGAGATCGCGGTGCGCGATGGCTGCACGCGCATGCGCGTGGACGGCCGAGACCTGTTTACGTATTACGACCCGCGGCCGCTCACGCGCGGGTATGTCGGTTTTCGCACCACGTGGTCGCGCCAGACGATCGACGGACTGACCATCCACCAAATCCAATAAAAGGAGACTTCACCGATGCATTCCCCCAAGCCGCGCCACACCCTGATGGCCATTCTCGTGGCGGGCCTGTTCCCGTTCTCCCTGGGCGCGATCGCGCAGGACGCGCCGCCGCCGCAGGAAAAAGGACCGGCGCCGGCCGACGCCATGCTGCACGCGCTGGAGGTGACTTACCCGACGCCGTACCGCGCCATGGAAGCGGCCGAGGTCAAGGCCGTGCTCGACCGCGTGTTCGCCTACCTCGACCGCACGACGCCCGCTGAACTGATCGACAAGACCACGGGCGCCGCCATCACCGACGTAACGAAGGCCGACCCGAACGCGGTGCTCAAGCCCGGCGACTTCCGCCTGACCAGCTACGAGTGGGGCGTGACCTATATCGGCATGCTGGCCGCGGCCCAGGCCACCGGCGACGCCCGCTACCAGGAGTACGTGACCAGGCGCCACACTCTTCTGTCTCAATTGACCCGCGCCTACCTGCCGGTAGTGAAGGCCGATGCGCAGAACGCGCATGCGCCGATCAAGAGCTTCCTGAACCCGCACGCGCTGGACGATGCCGGCGCGCTGTGCCACAGCTTCATGAAGGCCAGGGTGGCCGGCTCCAAGGTCGATTACGGCCAGATGATCGGCGTGTGCGGCGACTTCGTCACCAACAAGGAATACCGCCTGAAGGACGGCACGCTGGCGCGCGGCGGCCCGGACGGCAAGGGCGGCCGCAAGATGCGCCCGCTGCCGGACACCCTGTGGCTGGACGATATGTTCATGGGCGTGCCGACCATGGCCTACCTGGGCAAGACCACGGGCGAGGCCAGGTACTACGACGACGCGGTGCGCCAGGTGCAGCAGTTCTCCAAGCGCATGTTCAACCCCAGGCTCGGCATCTACATGCACGGCTACGTCGAGGGCAAGCGCGATCATCCCGAGCTGCGCTGGGCCCGCGCCAACGGCTGGGCGGTGATGTCGATGGTCGAGGTGCTCGAAGTGCTGCCGAAGACCCACAAGGGTTACAACGCCGTGCTCGAACAGCTGCGCGCCCACATCCGCGGGCTGGCCGGCTACCAGAGCCGCGACGGCTTCTGGCACCAGCTGATCGACCGCAACGACACCTACCAGGAGACCTCCGCCACCGCGATCTATGCCTACGCGATCGCGCGCGCGGTCAACCGCGGCTATGTCGAACCGGAGATGTATGGCCCGATGGCCAACCTGGCCTGGAACGCCGTGGCCAGCAAGGTGACGCAGAATGGCCAGATCGAGGGAATCTGCGTGGGCACCGGCATGGCCTTTGATCCGGCGTTCTATGCTTATCGCCCGACCAGCGTCAAGGCGGCGCACGGATATGGTCCGACCCTGCTGGCCGGCGCCGAGATCATCGAGATGAACAAGAAGTTCAAGTTCGGCTTGAACGATAGCGGCCTGATGTTCCAGGGCGGCCGCGACTGAGCCTCCCTCTCAGGGCGCCAGCGCCCTGAGCCGCTCCACCAGGCTGGCCGGGGCCGCGAACGCGGTCCCGTGGCGCATCTTGCGCGGAAAGCGCATGCGCGTGCTGACGTCTTCCCAGTGCAGCATGTCGCGCGAGCGCAGCGCGCCGTAGTGGCCGGCGGTGTAGGCGTCGAAGTACAGCAGCACCTCGTCCCCGACCTGCAGCGCGCTCGGTCCCTCGGCCCACAGGCCGGCCGGCGTGACCGGCGCGCTCAATGGTCCGAACGGGCCTTCCAGGCTGGCCGCCTGTGCGACCTGCAGGTATTTGCGGGGAGGATGGCGGGTCTCGTCCTTCACCACCAGCCACTCGCGCCCCAGCGCCCGGACGAAGGTGGCGTCGATCACCGAGAAGCCCGGATCGTAGAATAGCCGCGTCGGCGTGAAGCTGGCGAAATCCTTCGTGGTGGTGGCGTAGATGCGGTGGTCGTACCTCTTGTCGCCGGCAGCGTCGCCGCCGGCCTCGGTATGCGGGAAGCGGCCCGGGATCGTCGACGACCACAGGATCAGGAAATGCGCGCGTCCGGCGTCGTGGAATATTTCTGGTGCCCAGGCGTTGAGCGCGCCCGGTTCGTGCGCCATCACCGGCAGGCTGCGCTGGCCCGACCATTGCACCAGGTCGGGCGAGGAGGCGTAGCCGATGCCGGTGTCGTTCCAGCCGCTGGTCCAGACCATGTGGAACAGGCCGTCCGGACCGCGTTCGATGCACGGGTCGCGCATCAGTTTGGTCGGGCCGACGGTGGGCGCCAGGAAGCTGGCGCCGCCGCGCAGCGCTTCCCACTGGTAGCCGTCGCGGCTGGCGGCAAAATGCAGGCCGTCGGCGCCGTTGCCCAGGAAGTAAGAGAACAGGTAGGCCTGGTCGCCGTCGCTCCGGCTGGCCGGCAGCGGGCCGGCGCAGCCGCCGAGCAGGCCGCCAGCCAGCAGGGCCAGGGTGGTACGGCGCTTCATCGAGCAGCTCCGCTGGTCACTTCGCGCTGCCCGTCGTCGCCGAGCGGTCGTGGTTGCGTGCGTCCGGGGCTGGGCGGCGCCGTGAAGCCGGCCACCGGATCGGGATGGGCCGGGTCGAAGCGAAAGTCGGGGACGAGGTGGGCGGCCAGCGCAAGCTTCGCCTCGCGCATGCCCAGCGCCACTGCCTTGGCCAGCAGGTAGCTGCCATATGGGTTGTGGTGGGTGTTGTCCAGCTTTCCCGGGGCGGGTGAGGCAAACGCCGCCTTCGAGCCCTCCACCCCGAGCGCGGCGTACAAGGTCTTGCTCATCGCGTTGAGGTCGATGAACGGCACCCGGAGTTCGCGCACCGCCTGGCGCGCGGCCTCGGCATAGTCGCTGAGCGTGGGCCTGACCTGGCCCGCCGCGTCGAAGGCGCGGCGCTCGACCGGCGAGACGATCACCGGCAGGCCGCCGCGCGCACGCGCCATGTCCACATGGGCCCTGATCTCGGCCTTGTAGGTCGTGAACGGGCCGCTGCGCCCGTCCTTGACCTGCTTCTGGTCGTTGTGCCCGAACTGCATCAGGAGCAGGTCGCCCGGCTGCATCATGCTCAGGATCTTGTCGATGCGGCGGCGCGCCAGCGAGTCGCGGTAGGTCTCGCCCGACTGCGCGTGGTTCGACACCGCGACCCGGGGTCCGAAGAAGCGCGGCAGCATCTGGCCCCAGCTGTTGTACGGTTCGCCCGGCTGGTCGCTCACGGTCGAGTCGCCCAGCAGGAAGATGGTCGGCACCCTGGCCGGCACGATCTCGATGCGCTGGACGGCGTTTGGCTCGCCATTGAATTCCAGGGTCAGGCGCTCGTCCCAGTTCCAGGCTTCGGACTCGGTTTCGCGCGGGGCCTTGAGGGCGACCGCGCCGGCCGCGACGCCAGGCACGGGGGCGATGCGCGCGGTGCGCACATTGGCGACGAAGGTGCGCAGCACGCGCTGTCCGGCCGCCGCCGGCACGTTTTCGAGCATCAGCCGGCGCAGCTCGGATTTTATCGTGGTCGCCGTCGGCTGCGTGGCATGGCCCAGGACGACGGTGACCGCGTAGTTGCCCTCCGGGAGGCGGACCGAGAAATAGTGGCCGCCATCCTCGAAGCCGTAGCCGCGCGCCGCGTCGTAGGGCGCACCAGGCGCGACGCGGGTGTGGCCGGCGGGCGCCTCGGCGTCGCCGAACACGAACCGGGTCGGCGCGGCGGCGTGCACGTCGGCGGCCAGCAGCGCGCCGGCCGCCAGGCAGAATGCATGGAAAGTGTGGGTCATGGCGAATCGCATCGAAGGGTCAGAGGGCGTCACCGATCAGCGCCAGGTTCTGGATCGCGGCCAGGCCCCATTGCGCGGTGTCGTTGGTCGTGGCCCACGGCACCTCCATGACTGGATTGAGCGTGGCCGCGCCAAGGACCCTGGTCGCCACGGAGGGCGGATAAGGGCGGGCGTGCGCGAATTCGGCCCAGGCGCGGCGCGCCAGCGCCGGGTCCTTGCGGCGCCAGGCCGCATACGCCGTCAGGCGCGAGTGGCCGATCACCAGCACGTCGGAGCCGCCATGCGGCTGGCCCAGGCGGCGCTGCTGCTCGCCCTTGGGCGCGTTGTACAGGGCGCAGTAGTCGAGCCAGGCGCGTTCGAAGGCCTGGTCGCCGGTAAGGGCGATCAGTTCGTCGAACACTTCCACGGCCCCGAACACGGCGTTCAGGTGCGAGGCCTTGACGCTGTCGCCGGCCATATTGTGCAGGCGACCGGTGCGGGGCTCGTAACCCATGCGTTCGCCGCTGAAGAAACCGTGCGGCATGGCCGCGATGTCGCGCATGCCGGTCAGGATCTTGTCGCGGTGGCGGGTGTCGCCGCTGCGTTCCCATTCGGTGAGCCAGTTGGCCGCCAGCGAGGCCCAGTCGGTGCCGAAGCTGGCGCGCACCGGATACGGGCCCTTGGGCGGCTGGTTCGGGAGCTTGCGCACCGGGTCGACCGCGTCCAGGCGCAGGTCGGCGTCCAGCAGTTCGCGCATGACGTCGCCGGTGCGCTCGTCGGCCGTCAGGTAATAGTACATGCGGCGGTAGACCGCGGTGCTGATGCGCACCTGCTTGGCGCTGCAGCCCCAGTGCTGGACGTTGTGGCGCGTGCCCAGGCCGGCAAAGCGGCCCAGGTGGTAGGTGTCCACGTCCGTGGTGTGGCGCACCATGGCTTCGCCCATGCGGAAGATGTCGGCGCGGCCGCTGCGCAGAAAAGCGTACCACAGCCACAGGTCGGGTGAGAGTTCCGAATTGGCCCAGGCATAGCCGCCGACGTCGTAGCGCCATTCGTGGCGATCATGATCGTAGGTGTGGCGCACGTCGCCATGGTCCCAGAAGCCGTACCAGCGGCGCTGCTCGACCTCGTCGCGGTAGAAGGCGAAGTGGGCGTCGAGCCTGTCTTCGATGTGCGCCTTGGCCGGGGTCGAGCGGTCCGGCAGCGCATACAGGTTGCCGAAGGCGCGCGTGGCCAGGATGTGGGCTGGCGCCGCGCACAGCTGCGGCGGCGACTGCACATGGGCCGCCATGCGCACCAGCTGCTGGCGCGCCGGCGTCGTGTCCAGCGCCCACAGCGTGAATTCACTGCTGCGCGCCACGCCGACCGGCGTGCCGAAGCCTTTTTCGTAATCCTCGTAGGTGACGTCCAGCGCCTGCAGCTCGTCGGCATGGGTCTGCATGCCCATGCCGTCGTGATAAAAGCGCAAGTCCATCGCCGGCGCATCCGGCGCCCAGATCCACAGCGTGACCTGGGCGGCGTCCGTCTGCGCGTTGCGGATGTCGAGCTGGGTCGGATGGCGCTGCCAGAAGTCGCGCATGCCGAAGGCCAGGCCGCCGCTGGCGCCGCCGATATAGCCCAGGCCCGGCGCGCGCCGGCCCCAGGCCGCGTCGATCCAGCCATGGCCTGCCTTGGTCCGCTTGCGGATGCGGAAGCTGTCGGGAGAAAGCTGCGCCAGGCTGTAGTCACCCCAGGCCGGGATCAGGTGCAGCGACTTGTTCACGCGCTCGGCGATCGGCGGCACCGCCTGGCCGGCCAGCTGCGCCTTGCGCACCGCTTCGCCGGGATCGCGCCGCAAGCCGGTGAGATTGCGCACGCCCTCGGCCCACAGGCCGCCAGCCTCGCCGCCGAAGCGCACGTGGCGGTCGTGCGGAGCGTCGACCAGCGGCACGTCGAAGCGCAGGCCGAGGCCGCGCACGAAATCCTTCTGCTCGTCGCCGTCGAACACGAAGGTGTGCATGATGCGCACCGATTCGGCGCCGGCGTAGAAATACAGGCGTAGCGTGAACGGCAGCCAGGAACGGTCGCCATCCCGGGCGCGGTGCATGCCCTCGACTTTTGCCACGCAGCGCACGGGTCCGCGCTGTTCGAGCGTGACGCGCTGCAGCCGGCTCTCGTAGGCCGTCTGCCGGGTGCTGCCGTCAGGGCTGTCGTCGCTCAGGGCGACCAGCTTGCCGGCGCGCGCGATCTCGCGCCCTCCACGGCGCAGGCTGCGCACGATGTCGGCGCCCTGGCGCGGGATGGCGCACTCGATGACGCCGGTGTCGATCACGATGGCGTCCGGGCTTTCCCTGACCGTCACTCGCTTGCCGCCCGTGGCGCCGGAACTGCCGGGCCGCAGGCGCAGGCGCTCCGGCGCCGCATCCATCGGCGGCAACGCGTGCGCGCTCCACTTCAGCGAACCGTCCGGCCAGTAGGCCAGGGGCCAGCTCTGGCAGGGCAGGTCTTGCCCGTCGCCGGACAGGACGAAGGCCTGGTCCCTGGGGAGCGCGCCGCGTGGCCAGGGCACGCCGAAGGTGGCGCCGGTCAGCAAGGCAGGCCTGCCTTCGAGCCAGGATAGATCCACCTTCCCCGGTGCGGCCGGGGCGGCCGGCGCAGCATCGGCCTGCCCCGCGTTCAGGCCCAGCGGCAAGGCGGCGGCCAGGGCTCCGGTCTTGAAGAAGCTGCGGCGGGACAGCGGCGCCATGCTGTCAGCGTCCCGCGGCCAGGCTCACGCTCACCGGCGAACGCAGGCGCAGCGCCTCGTCGGCGACCTGCTGCTGCCACTGCGCCTGGGTCGCGAACGGGCTGCCGCGGGTCCAGGCGGCCCCGACATAGTAGCGCAGGGGCTGGCCCGATGTGACCGGCGCCGTCACCAGGCCGTTGCGCGCGTCGGCGGCGAAGCCCGAGGCCGACGGCACGATCACCGCCACGCCGAAGTCGCCGAAGCTGCGCTGGGTGACCCATTGCACCAGGCTGCCTTCCGCCTTGTTCTGGGCGAAGTCGACTTTGACTTCCTGGCCCTTGTCGCTCGGGTTCTTGTGCAGCCCGACGGCGGCGTCGAGCGTGGCCGGGCCGCTGAAGGTGAAGGTGCTGTCGATGCGGTCGAACCAGCGCCCGGCGTCGACCGTGAAGCGCTTGACCTCGGACACCTTGGCGCCGCCCGCGTCCCAGGCGTCGTAGTGCAGTTCGAACACGGTGCGGATCGGGCCGTTGGCCAGGATCCGCCACTCGCGGTAGTTGGCGCCGACGTGGAGCTGCTTGCCGTCCCAGATGCCGGTGCCGCCGGCGCCGCGGGTGGGGCCGACGTTGTACATGTCGATGCCTTCGCCCTGGTCGACGTGGTAGTGGTCGTGGCCGATGTTGTACCAGCGGTCGACGATCGGATACGGCACCCGCTTGAACCAGATATCGAGGCCGCTGGTGACCAGCACTTCCTTGTCGCTGCCGGGCGGCGCCGGCGCCTTGAGCGCCGGGCCATAGGCGCGGTGCGCCAGCTTGTCGTTTTCCCAGGCGAAGTCGTCGAGCCGCTCCTGCACGAAGCGCGCATAGGTCTTGGGCGGGAAGGGCGGCACGGTGGCCCCGGCCTTCTCGATGCTGAAGGTGGCCGATTTCTCGCCGGCCTTGAAGTCGTACTGGAACAGCAGCTCGCCATAGGCGGCGCCGATCATCTGCGGGTCCTTGGCGGTGGCCGCGACATTGGTCACCTGATAGGCCAGGGTGCGGCCGGCCCCGTCCTTGATCACGAGCTGCTGCGATCGGGCCTGCGGCAGGGCCTCGTTGATTCTAGCCCAGGGAATCGAGATCGTTTCGGCCGGCCGGGCGATGTCCAGCGCATGGCTGGCGGTCACGCTCAGGCGATCAAAGGCGCGGGCGTCGAAGGTGAGCAGGGTGGCGAGGGCGGCGAGGGGAAGGGAAAGGCGAACAGTCATGTCAAGGGCGTTATCTGGATTGATCGGAAACCTGCAGCGGCAGCGTCATGCCTTCGCCGAGGAAGAAGCTGGGGTGGGGCGGCTGGTTGTAGGCGGCATTCTGCGCCGCCACCTGCACCCGGTACTGGGTGTCGTGCATCAGGGTCGGGATGCGGTGCCGGGTCGGCGCCGTGGTGGAGAACACCAGCAGCGCCGCGTCGTCGGCGCCGCGCCAGACCACTTCTTCGCGCCAGTCGCCGAACAGGTCGGCCGACAGCACGGGATTGGCCTTGGTGCCGTTGATCGAGGCCGCGCCATGCTTCGCCCCGTCGAGGAGCGGCTCGAGGCGCTGCGCCTGCGGGTTCCATTTTTCGATCCGGGTGCCGTCGAGCGACTCGCGCAGCAGGTCGCCATCCCACCACAGGCCGAAGTTGAAGGCGCGCGGGCGCACGGGCGAGATCTGCGCGCCGGCAGCGTTCACCAGGCCGCCAGCCGGGTTGTTGATGCCGCCGATCGCGGCCCAGCACTCGTTGCCCGGATGCGCGGGATCGATGTCCATGCAGATGCCGCGTCCCACGTCGATGCTGCTGGCGATGCCCCACAAGACCTGGCCGGTGGCGGCGTCGTGCATCTCGGCGCCGTGGCCCTTGTAGCAAGAGGGCGACTCATGCACCATGAATACCTGCAGGCCCGGCCGGCCCGGGTCGTGCTTGCCGACGTGCAGGGCGTCGCCGTGGCACAGGCCGGTGCTGTACATCAGCGCGCCGTCGCTCCTGATGGTGGCGGCGCCGTAGACGATGTCGTCGCGGCCGTCGCCGTCGGCGTCGGCCACGGCCATCCAGTGCGCGCCCTGGCCGGCGGCGGCCGCATTGGCGGGCAGGTCGCTGTCGAATACCCAGCGCCGGGTGAGCCGGTTGTCGCGCCAGTCCCAGGCCGCCAGCACGGCGCGGGTATAGTAGCCGCGCGCGAACACGGCGCTCGGACGCGCGCCGTCGAGATAGGCCACGCCGCCCAGGAAGCGGTCGACCCGGTTGCCGTGCGCATCTCCCCAGGCCGCGACGTCGCCGCGCGGCGGCGCGTAGTCGGTGCTGGCCAGGGCGGCGCCGGTGCGGCCGTCGAACACGGTCAGGAATTCCGGGCCGGCCAGGATGTAGCCGTCCTTGTTGCGGTGGTCCGCCGCCGGGTCGCCGATGGCCTTGCCGGCGCCGTCGACGGCGCCGTCGGCGGTCTTGGCCATCAGTTCGGCGCGGCCGTCGCCGTCGAAGTCGAAGGCGAGATAGGTCGTGTAGTGGGCGCCGGCGCGGATGTTCCTGCCCAGGTCGATGCGCCACATGAACGTGCCGTCCAGGCGGTAGGCATCGATGAAGGTCGAACCGGTGTAGCCACGATGGGCGTTGTCGTGGGCGTTGCTCGGCTGCCACTTGACCAGCAATTCATAGACGCCGTCGCCATCGAGGTCGGCGGCGGAACCGTCGTTCACGCCATAGGTATAGGCCTCGCCATCCGGGGTGACGCCGCCCGCGGGTTTGCGCAAGGGGATGGTCTTGAACGGCTGCGGCCAGGTGGCGCCGGCGCGCCCGTCGATCGCGCTTTCGGCTCCCTTGCTGACCGCGCGTACGCTGTAGGCCGCGCTGGCGGAGGCGCCCGCATCGACGAAGTTGGTCGCGGTCAGCGGCGTGGCATTGATGCGCACGCCGTCGCGGTACAGGTTGAAGGTGGTGGCCGGGTCTTCCGGGCCGAGCGCGCGCCAGCTGACGAAATTGCCCGCGCCGGTGTGGATCGCGACGACGCCGCGATCGAGCGGCTCGAGCTGGCGGCTCGGGGTGGCGCAGGCAGCGCAGGCCAGCGCCAGCAGCGCGAGGGCCGCGCCGCGTTTCAGTTTCTGGTAAGGGGGAATGGATGCCATCGTTGTCCTGGTCTGCGTCCTGGTCTGCGCCCTGGTCCGATCAAGGCGTGTCCGGCCGAGTATTCATTTTCCGTTCGGGAAGTGTCAACGGGCGGGCGGCCCTGCGGTCCATTTAATCAGGCGCTTGAGCGTTTGCCCTGCATGTCAATGCGGCGTGCGCGCTCAGGACGCTGATTATCCCGGGCCCCTGGATGGACGAGGATGCGCGCGACGGCGTAGACTGCGGATTCGATCCGCTCATCTGCTCATCCAGTATCCGTACATGATCATTTCGTCCGCCACCGACTTCCGCCAGGCCGCGCGCCGCCGGCTGCCACCCTTCCTGTTCCACTACCTCGACGGCGGCGCGGGCGCCGAGCAGACCCTGCGCAGCAACGTCGACGACCTGCAGGCGATCAGGCTGCGCCAGCGCGTGCTGCGCGGCTCCGAGCAGCTCGATTTGAACGTGCAGTGGTTCGGCGAAGGCTATTCGCTGCCGATCGCGCTGGCGCCGGTCGGCCTGACCGGCATGTACGCCCGGCGCGGCGAGGTGCAGGCGGTGCGCGCCGCCTGCCACCGCAACATCCCGTTCATCCAGTCGACCGTCTCGGTGTGCCCGCTGGCCGAGGTGGCGGCCCAGGCCGCGCACCCGATCTGGTTCCAGCTGTACGTGCTCAAGGACCGCGGCTTCATGCGCGACGTGATGCGCCGCGCATGGGATCTCGGCTCGCGCACCCTGGTGTTCACGGTCGACATGCCGGTGCCCGGCGCGCGCTACCGCGACGCCCACAGCGGCATGAGCGGGCCGAACGCGCCGCTGCGGCGCATGCTGCAGGCCGTGCTGCATCCGCGCTGGGCCTGGGACGTGGGGCTGTTCGGCCGTCCGCACGACCTGGGCAACATCACGGCCTATCGCGGCAGCGCCACCGGCCTGGCCGACTACATCGGCTGGCTCGGCGCCAATTTCGACCCCGGCATCGCCTGGCCCGACCTGCAATGGATCCGCGACGAGTGGCGGGGCAAGCTGGTCATCAAGGGCATCCTCGATCCGGAAGATGCGCGCGATGCGCTGGCCTTCGGCGCCGACGGCATCGTGGTGTCGAACCATGGCGGCCGCCAGCTCGATGGCGCGCCGTCGAGCGCTTCGGTGCTGCCGGCCATCGCGGCCGAGGTCAAGGGACGGATGACGATCTTCGCCGACGGCGGCGTGCGCACCGGGACCGATGTGTTCCGCATGCTGGCGCTGGGGGCGGACGGCGTCCTGCTGGGGCGCGCCTTCGTCTATGCGCTGGCCACGCAAGGCCAGGCCGGGGTCGAGCGCCTGCTGCAGATCATGGAAAAGGACTTGCGCACCAATATGGTCCTGACCGGCGTGCGCAAGGTAGACGAGATCGGGCCGCACCTGCTGGCGGCCTGACCTTGCTTCAGGCCCCGCTCACTCTTGCGGATCGGGGCGCACGCGCGTGAGCTGGTAGTCGGCGGCGGAACGTTCGAGCGCCAGGCCCAGCACGTCCTTCAGCTCGTCCGGGCTCGCGCCCGCGTCCAGCTGGCGCTTGGCGAAGGTGTTGCGCAAGGTGCGCCCGCCGGAGCGCGACAAGTCCATGCCGGCCCGTTCGAAGGTGGCCCGCATCTGCATGTACACGGTTTTCCTGGTTATCCTGGCGCCGGTCAGGTTGGCCGGGAACACGAATTCGCCCGGGATCGCCATCGCTTCGCGTTCCTCCATCCACGCGCGCAGCTCGTCGGCGCCTTCGCGGGGGAGGGCGACCTCGTGTTCGTGGCTGGTGTCGTGCTTTTCCTCCGGGGTGATCGTCAGCACGATCGCCCCGTCGATCGACGCCTGGCGTCCGACTTCCGCGGTCAGGAGGCCGACCGCTTCCGATACCTTCAGTCCCGCCAGGGCGATGACGACCTGCATGGCGCGGTCGCGCCGGCGTTTCCAGCCATCGAATGGCGTGTTGCGACGCCGCCGCGGCGCTTCGGCCGGCAGCGCGGCGAAGAAGCGCTGCAGCTGGTCTTCCGACAGGGTGCGTCCGGCCTCGTCCTTCGCCATGTGGGCGCGGTCGATGCCGAGGATCGCCTCCTGCGCCGGATTGGGCAAGACCCCGAGGTGTTCGTAACAGCGTTCCAGCAGGCGCAGGTAGCGGTAGGCGATCTTGCTGTTCAGGATGCGCTTGCCCTTGACCGTGCGGCCGATGAAGCGCAGCAGGTCGGCCTTCGACACCCTGGAGAAGGTGAGTCCCTGTTCCTGCAGCCAGCCGGCCAGGTTGTTGAACATGAAGAGATAGATCTTTGCCGACTCGGCCGACAGCACCCGCAGCGTGCCGTCGGCGCGCTGGCGCCGGCCGGTTTCGGCAAAGGCCGTGGTCGATATGAATGCCTTGAAGGATTTGACCGGGTCGGCGTCCCATGAAGTGGCGGTGTGCATGGCAAGACGGGTTGGGTGGAGATGACGTCACCATATCATAAAACGTAACTAACCAACATAGGACAGTCACTCAGACGAATCAGCTAACGCTGACGACTACGGAAAAGTTAACACTACCCAACAAGGCTTGCAGGAAAGGAGGGACCTGTGGACGCTCCATGCGCAGAGAAGGCGGTTCTGACGCTCCTGAGATGGCGCCACGTGGGCGCCGTCAAGAAAAGGCGCGGATGTCGGCGGCCTTACGCACCGCTGGTCCGGCCTGTCACGATCGGGGCGACGCTCGCCTGGCGCGCCAGCGTCGCGCCCAGCACCGCGCCGAGGCCGAGACAACAGGCGATGCACAGGATGGCGACGGTGAAGGCGTCCGTGATCGCCGCCGGGTCGTCATGCACGCCGCGGACGGTGTAGAAGACGCCGCCGATCAGCGCCACGCTGAGCGCAGTGCCGACTTGCAGGGTCGAACTTGCGACGCCGGCGATCATCCCGGCATGGACGGGCGCCACGCGGCCGGTGATCATCCGCATCAGCGACGGCAGCGCCAGCCCCTGGCCGCAGCCGATGACGAAGAGCAGGGCGGCCAGCGTCGCCCCCGCCGGAGCGACACTTACCGGCGTCGCCGCCACCAGCGCGGCCAGGCCGACAAAGCCCGCTGTCAGCAATGCCATGCCGACCGGATTGAGCCACTCGCCCAGGAGGCGCCTGCCGAACGGCGTTGCCAGGGGCCCGAGCAGGTAGCCGAGGCCGAACGGCAGGAAGACCAGGCCGGCGTCCAGGACGCTCACGTGCAGCGCGTTCTGCAGATAGACCGAGAACAGCAGGAAAAAGGCGGCCAGTGCATAGAACAGTAAGGCGATCGCCAGCGCGCGTCGCATGCCCGGTGCGCGCAGCGCGGTGGGATCGACCAGCGGCGCGCCGCCTGCGCGGACGAGCGCGCTTTGGTAGCGCCAGAAGCACCATGCCAGCAAGGGCCCGGCGCACAGACACAGCCAGGACCACCAGGGCCAGCCCGCCTCCCGGCCTTCGATCAGCGGCACGATCAGGGCGCCCAGTGCGAGCACCGACAGCGCCGTGCCGCCCGGATCCAGCCGGCTCGAGCGCGGCGCCCGCGTTTCCTTCAGCAAGGGCAGGCCGAATGCCAGGACCAGGATCGCCACCGGCAGGTTGACGAGGAAGATCATGCGCCAGCCCATACCGAACAGGTCCAGTGCAATCAGGATGCCGCCCAGCGCCTGTCCGATAACGGAGGCCAGGCCGAACACGGCGCCGTACAGGCCGAGGGCGCGCGGCTTCTCGGCTTCCGGGAAGATCGCATGGACCGACGCGAGCGCCTGCGGCGCCATGATGGCGGCCGTCACCCCCTGCAAGGCGCGCCCGGCGATCAGCGCCGCCGGCGACCAGGCCAGGCCGCACAGCAGCGATGCGGCGGCGAAGCCGGCCAGCCCGAAGAGGAAGATCCGGCCACGGCCGAACAGATCGCCCAGGCGTCCGCCGCTGATCAGGGCGACCGCATACAGCGCGGCGTAGGATGAAATGACGAGCTGCTCGGCCGAGGCCGGGGCGCCCAGTTCGGACTGGATCGACGGCAGCGCCACGTTGACGATGAAAAAGTCCAGCGGCGGCAGGAAGGAACCGACCAGCAGGACGGCGAAGATCGCCCAGCGGCGCGGTTCGGGTAAGGTCGTGTGAGTCATCGGATCCCCCTTACGGAACCAATCGGTTCCAAAGTAGACAAAAAAAATTCAGTCGAGAAGACGCATGCCGGTGTCGACGATTGCGACCATCTCCGCTTCGGGAACGCCGGTCTTTCCCAGCACGCGCATGCCCTGGATCTGGCAGACAAGAAAATGGGCCAGCACCTGCGGGTCGCGTGGCGCGATCTCGCCGCTCGCCTGGCCGCGCGCGATCGCCTGCGCATACAGTTGCTGCAGGCGGCGGAACATGCGGCCGGTGCGTTCGGCGATGTCCGGGTCGTGCGTGCCGACCTCGGTGGCCATCGCCACGATCAGGCATCCGCGCCGCCCGGCATCGCCTGAGGAGAGATCAGCAAGGCGCATCAGCGAAGCGCGGATCGCTTCCCTGGCGGAGCCCTGGCGGGAGAGGAGGTCGGCGGTGGCTTGCAGCCCTTTGTCCATGTACAGGTCGAGCGCGGCCAGCAGCAAGCCCTTCTTGTCGCCGAACGCCTTGTACAGGCTGCCGCGCGACAGGCCCGTGCCCTCGATCAGGTCGGGCAGGGAAGCCCCTTCGTAACCCCGGTCCCAGAACACGTTCATCGCGTCGCGCGCGGCGACATCCAGTTCGAATTCGCGGGGGCGACCGAGGCCGCTATGATTTGTCATCGATAATCCTGAGGTGCTGGTCAATATGTGAACCGATCGGTTCCTATATTAGCACCGCGCGCAAGAAGAATGCAACCGTGGGAGCTGCACGGCTCAACGACGCTCAGAGCGCGCGCAAAACACCCATCGCCCCCGACATTTTTTCCGACAGCAGGGAGGTGTCGCTATGCGTCATGACCAGTTCCTGCGTGGCGCGGGTCATCGCCACATACAGCAGCCGCGCCTCGTCGCGGTCATCCTCGCCCTCCCTGGCCGGCGCGCCGATGCCGGGGATGCAGACGAGCGGGAATTCAAGCCCTTTGCTGCTGTGCATGGTGATCAGTTTCACGCTATCGTGTTCCGGGACAAACGAGCCCTTGCGATCCTGCTGCCACTGGAAGGGGATGCCCTTGTGCGCCAGGGCGTCGACGAGCAGCTTGCCGATGCCGTAGCGGCGGTAGACGACCGCCATGTCGTTCCATGGCATTCCCAGGCGATTGGCTTCGGCCAGGCGATCGGCCAGGAACGCGGCCTCGTCCTTCAGCGTCGGCAAGGTAATGAGCAGGGGCTTCGGGCCGCGGCGCCCGGCGCTCATCGGCAGCACGGTCGGGGCCTGGTCCTCCTCGGCATCGCTTGGCGCCAGCAGGTTGTCGGCGAAGGCGCGCGCCACCGCCAGGATCTCGGCCGTATTGCGGTAGTTCAGCTTCAGGATGGTGGTGCGGCCTTGCGCCTGGATGCCGACGCTGGAGAACGAAAACCGCGGTTTCTTGCGGTCGCCGTAGATCGACTGGGCATCGTCGTACAGCACCAGCAGCGAGTTCGAGTCCGGGTGGACCATCTGGACCACGAGCTTGAACCATTCCGGCTTGAAGTCGTGGCCCTCGTCGACCAGCACGGCGTCGTACTGCGCCGGCGGGATCAGCTTCTGGTCGACCGAGCGGATCACGCGTTCCACACAGGCCTCGAAGAAGGCGTTGGCATCGCCGTCATTGACCGGCTTGCCCGCGTGATAGGCGTCGAGCTGGCGCACGCACCAGGCATGGAAGGTGGCCACGTGGACCTTGTCCTGCAAGCCTTTCGCCGCCATCACGCTCGCGAGCTTGGTTGCCAGCGTCTTGTTATAGCACAGCACCAGGATCGGTCGCGTCGAGGATTTCGCCAGGTGTTCGGCCCGGTAACCAAGGATCAGCGTCTTGCCCGAACCGGCGACGCCGTGGATGACGCGGTGCCCTTCGCCCAGGCTGCGCGCCAGCTGCTCCTGCTGCAGGTCCATCACGCGCAGGACGTCGGGCAGTTCGACCGTCATCTGGCCCGGTTCGTCGAACGCATCCGGCTGGGGTGGAATACGCACCTCGGGAAAGATGTGCCAGCGGATGCGGTCGATCTGGGGCAACGTCAATTTCATCGTGAACTTGATGGGGAACATCTGCCACAGCCGCTGCTGGAAGGCTTCCGCGTCCACGGCTTCGGTCATCTCGTCCTGGCAGATGACGAGGTGGGCCGGCAGGACGCCGCCCAGCTCGGCCTTGTCGAACTGCTTGCGGCTGATATTGGTCAGCACCACGCCATGGCCATAGGGAAAGAACGGCTTCCCTTTCAGCGAGCCGCTCGGCCAGACCAATTGCGGGTCGCGTTCGAGCTTGTTGAGAACGGCGAACATGTACTGACGCGCCTGTTCCAGGGGATTCTGCACGTGCTTGATGCCGTCGCCCGCCAGGATCGCGACGGCCTGCTTGTCGATGCTGCGGATCGTGTCGAGGCGCCAGTCCTTGACTTCCAGCACCAGCAGACCGCGGTGTGGATGGAATACGACGAAATCGGGATGCTGGGTGCGATCGCCGATCGAGACGTCGTACCAGCACAGGTAATCGTCTTCCAGCTTGTCTTCGAGACGGGCCGCCAGGCGGCGCTCCCCTGGCGTCATGCGCGAGGCGCAGGCGCCGATCGAAGGTATCAGCGTTGCCATGTGCGCTCCTTGTTTCACTCAGAAAATCATTTTACCCGACGCCCCGACCACGAAAACTCGCCAATCTCCACCGCCTATTTCGTCCGGTCCAGCAAGCCACGCGCCTGCAACCACTCCTCGGCGCGCCGCGGCCACGCCGATGCGGTGCCCAGATTGGGCCGCATGCCCATCCCATGCTCGCCATGCTCGAACACATACATTTCGGCGGGCACCTTGGCGCGCGTGAGCGCCTGGTAGAACAGGATGCTGTTCTCGACCGGCACGGCGGCATCGGCCTGGGTATGGATCAGCAAGGTCGGCGGCGTGCGCGCCGTGACCTGGCGCGCGACCGACATCAGCTCCACGTCCGCCGCGCTCGGCGACGCTCCTAGCAGGGCGTTGCGCGAGCCCATGTGCGCCGCCGGTCCTTCGAGCGCGATCACCGGGTACATCAGCACCAGGAAGTCGGGCCGCGCGCTGACCGCGTCGAGCGGGGCGCCGGTGCGTCCGAGCGGATGGTCGAACAGGGTGCCCGCGCTGGCGGCGAGGTGGCCGCCGGCCGAGCTGCCCATCACGCCGATGCCCTCCGGCCGCAGCTTGTACTGGGCTGCCTGCGAGCGCACCAGGCGCACCGCGCGCAGCACGTCCTGCAGCGGCGCCGGATGGCCGAATTCCCGCATGCGGTACTTGAGCACGAAGGCGGTCACGCCCAGGCCCGCTAGCCAGCGCGCATACTGTTCGCCTTCGCGCTCGATGGCCAGGCGTTCGTAGCCGCCGCCGGGACAGATCACGACGGCGCTGCCGTTGGCGCGGTCGACCGCGGGAAGATAGACGGTGAGGGTGGGCTCGGAAACCCGGCTGATCCTGCCGTCGACATAGCGTTCCGGTTCCAGTCCGGCGCGGGCGCCGGGCACGCCCTCGGGCCAGAGCGGGATCGTGGCGGGCGCCGGTGGCCAGCCTTCCGCCGATGCAGGCGCGGCTGACAGCGCGGCCCCCGATGTGGATGCGGCCAGCATGGCGGCCCCGACCTGTTTCAACATGCGTCTCCGTGTCGTGTGCATGATTATCCTTGATTATTATTATCCTTATAGTAACCCAGTGACGGCTGAGCAAGCACTGGAATGAACCATCCGGCCAGAGGCGACGCAGCGCCTGCGTGTTAAAATACGCGCCTATCCTTGGCAGTAGCGGATCGAGCGAACTGAGACGCTCCACGAGAAATTCGGTACTGTAATAAGCGACCATGAGCCCTGTCCCGACAGGGCTTTGTATTTTTCCCACCGTATCTGGATTTTTCCATGGAAATTAAAGTCAACTTCCTCGACAAGCTTCGCCTGGAAGCCAAGTTCGACGATTTCACCGTCATCGCCGACCAGCCCATCCGTTACAAGGGCGATGGTTCGGCGCCGGGGCCTTTCGATTACTTCCTGGCCTCGTCCGCCCTGTGCGCCGCGTATTTCGTGAAGTTGTACTGCAATACCCGGAATATCCCGACCGAGAATATCCGCCTGTCGCAAAACAATATCGTCGACCCGGAAAACCGTTACCAGCAGATCTTCAAGATCCAGGTCGAGCTCCCGGCCGACATCTCCGACAAGGACCGCCAGGGCATCCTGCGCTCGATCGAGCGCTGCACGGTGAAGAAAGTCGTCCAGGCCGGCCCCGAATTCGTGATCGAGGAAGTGGCCAACCTGGACGCCGACGCCCAGGCCCTGCTGACCCTGCAGCCGGACGCGCAATCGCGTACCTACATCCCGGGCAAGGACCTGCCGCTGGAACAGACCATCGCCAATATGTCGGGCATGCTGGCCAGCTGGGGCATCAAGATCGAGATCGCGTCGTGGCGCAATATCGTGCCCAATGTATGGTCGCTGCATATCCGCGACGCGCATTCGCCGATGTGCTTCACCAACGGCAAGGGCGCGACCAAGGAAAGCGCGCTGGCGTCAGCCCTCGGCGAATACATCGAACGCCTGAACAACAACCACTTCTACGCCGGCGTGTTCTGGGGCGAGGACATCGCCAACGCCGACTTCGTGCATTATCCGAACGAGCGCTGGTTCAAGCCCGGCCCGGACGATGCGCTGCCGGAAGGGATCCTCGACGAATACAGCCTGTCGTTCTACGATCCCGATGGCGAATTGCGCGGCTCGCACCTGATCGACACCAATTCGGGCAATGTGGAGCGCGGCATCGTCGCGCTGCCCTTCGTGCGCCATTCGGACGGCGAGGTCGTGTACTTCCCGTCGAACCTGGTCGAGAACCTATATGCCAGCAATGGCATGAGCGCCGGTAACACGGTGGCCGAAGCGCAGGTGCAGTGCCTGTCCGAGATCTTCGAACGCGCCGTCAAGCGCGAGATCCTGGAAGGCGAGATGGCCTTGCCCGACGTGCCGCAAGAAGTGCTGGCCAAATACCCGGGCATCGTGGCCGGCATCAAGGGCCTGGAAGAGCAGGGCTTCCCGGTGCTGGTCAAGGATGCCTCGCTGGGCGGCCAATACCCGGTGATGTGCGTGACCCTGATGAACCCGCGCACCGGCGGCGTCTTCGCGTCCTTCGGCGCCCACCCGAATTTCGAGGTGGCGCTGGAACGCAGCCTGACCGAACTGCTGCAGGGCCGCAGCTTCGAAGGCCTGAACGACCTGCCGCGGCCGACCTTCGCCAGCGAAGCCGTGACCGAGCCGTATAACTTCGTCGAGCACTTCATCGATTCGAGCGGCGTGGTGTCGTGGCGCTTCTTCAGCGCCAAGTCGGATTACGATTTCGTCGAGTGGGACTTCAGCGCGCAGGGCGACAACGCCAACGCCGAGGAAGCCGCGACCCTGCTCGCCATTCTCGAAGAGATGGGCAAGGAAGTCTACACCGCCGTGTACGACCAGCTGGGCGCGGTGGCCTGCCGTATCCTGGTGCCCGATTATTCCGAGGTGTATCCGGTCGAAGACCTGATCTGGGATAACACGAATAAATCGCTGCTGTTCCGTTCCGACATCCTCAACCTGCACCGCCTGGACGACGACAGCCTGGCGGCCTTGCTCGAACGCCTGGAAAACAATGAGCTGGACGAGTATTCCGATATCGCCAGCCTGATCGGCATCGAGTTCGACGAGAACACCGACTGGGGCCAGCTGACGGTGCTCGAGCTGCGCCTGTTGATCAACCTCGCGCTGAAGCGTTTCGAGGACGCGCACGAACTGGTCGGCGCCTTCCTGCAGTACAACGACAACACCGTCGAGCGCGGCCTGTTTTACCAGGCGCTGAACGTGGTGCTCGAGGTGGTGCTGGACGACGAGATGGAACTCGACGACTACGTCGTCAACTTCCGCCGCATGTTCGGCGACACGCGGATGGATGCGGTGCTGGGCTCGGTCGACGGCAGCGTGCGCTTCCACGGCTTGAGCCCGACCAGCATGCAGCTCGAAGGGCTCGATCGCCACCGCCGCCTGATCGACAGCTACCGCAAGCTGCACGCGGCGCGCGCCAAGGCGGCGGCAGCCAAGTAAGGCCAGCATGATCCAGCCCCTGTCCGCAGGGGCTTTTTTTTGCCTTCAAGCCACTCCTTCGCTAGAATCGTCGTGTTCGCTTGCACGCTCCGGGGAGACGCCAGATGCGCGACGCAATCATCATCGGCGCCGGCCATAACGGCCTGGTCTGCGCCTGGTATCTGGCCCGCGCCGGCTTGAAGGTGACGCTGCTCGAGCGGCGCGGCGTCGTCGGCGGCGCCGCGGTCACCGAGGAATTCCATCCCGGCTTTCGCAACTCCGTGGCCGCCTACACCGTCTCGCTGCTCAACCCCAAGGTGATCCGCGACATGGAACTGGGCCGGCACGGCCTGCGCATCGTCGAACGACCGCTGTCCAACTTCCTCCCATTCGAGGATGGCCGCTACCTGAAGGTCGGCGCCGGGCGGACCGCTCTTGAAGTGGCCAGGTTCTCGCAGCGCGACGCCGCCCGCCTGGACGACTACCACCGGCACCTGGACGACGCGGCCGACCTGCTGCGCGAGCTGGTGCTGCAGACGCCGCCGAACCGCGTCGAGGGCGGCTGGCTCGCTGCGCTGCCCGAACTGCTCAAGGCCGGCCGCATCGGCAACCGCATGCGCAAGCTGTCTCTCGCAAGCCAGCGCGAGCTGCTGGACCTGTTCACCAAGTCGGCCGGCGACGTCCTGGACGGCTGGTTCGAGAGCGATCCGATCAAGGCCGCCTATGGTTTCGACAGCGTGGTGGGCAACTACGCCAGTCCCTACACCCCCGGGTCGGCCTATGTGCTGCTGCACCACGTGTTCGGCGAGGTCAATGGAAAAAAGGGGGCCTGGGGCCACGCGATCGGCGGCATGGGCGCCATCACCCAGGCGATGGCGAAGGCGGTGCAGTCCCTCGGCGTCGAGATCCGCACCGGCTGCGCGGTAGCCGAAGTCGTGGTGCGCAAGGGCCGCGCCACCGGCGTCGTCACCGGCGACGGCGAGCGGTTCGATGCGCGCGCCGTCGTGTCGAATCTCAATCCGCGCCTCCTGTACACCCGGCTGGTCGACCCTGGCGCGCTGCCGGCCGACTTCCTGCGTCGCATGGAAGGATGGCGCTGCGGTTCGGGCACCTTCCGCATGAACGTCGCGCTGTCCGAACTGCCGGACTTTCGCTGCCTGCCGGGCAAGGAGATGGCCGAACACCATGGCAGCGGCATCATCATCGCACCCAGCCTGCATTACATGGAGCGCGCCTACCACGACGCCCGCGCCGCGGGCTGGTCGCAGGCGCCGATCGTCGAACTCCTGATCCCGTCGACGCTCGACCCGACCCTGGCCCCGCCGGGGCAGCACGTGGCGAGCCTGTTCTGCCAGCACGTCGCGCCGAACCTCCCCGATGGCGCGAGCTGGGACGATCACCGCGAGCGGGTGGCCGACCTCATGATCGACACCGTCGACCGCCATGCGCCGAACTTCAGGCGCGCGGTGCTGGGCCGCCAGATCATGAGCCCGCTCGACCTGGAGCGCACCTTCGGCCTGGTCGGCGGCGACATCTTCCACGGCGCGCTGGGACTCGACCAGCTGTTCTCGGCGCGCCCGATGCTGGGCCATGCCGACTACCGCGGTCCCGTGCCCGGCCTGTACACCTGCGGGTCGGGCGCCCATCCCGGCGGCGGCGTGACCGGCGCGCCGGGCCACAACGCCGCGCGTGAGATCCTGCGCGACTTCAGGCAGCGGGCCGACTAGGCAGCTCAACCCAGGGCGCTTCGATCAACTTGGTGACTAAACCCGCCAGGCCGTTGTGCATGGTGGGTTGGAATCCTAATATATCACCGCAGTCGGCCGATCGGATTCTCTGAGGTAACCCTAGTCCGCTGCAGTCTCTTTGCTGGCTCGCCCGGTGCGAGCCAGCCCTTTTGAGATTCCCGATGGATGGCCGCGTGAGCTGAAATACTAGTCGATCACGCCGCTAGCAGCACGCATTCCACAATTATTATCAGGAGACACAATGAGTTTTCCATCCCCGCGCCGCCGCTCGGCGTTGACCGCGATCGCCCACGCCGCGGCCCTGCTGGCCGCCGGCGCCATGACCGCACAGGCCCAGGAGTCCGGCGCGCAGTCGTCGGAAGGCCTGCAAGTGGTGACGGTGACGGCGCAAAGCGCCCGCAGGCGATGCAGGACGTGCCGGTCGCGGTCAGCACCGTGGACGAGCGCGCGATCGAGAACCAGCAGATCGTCGGTTTCTCGGACCTGACCCGCGTGGCGCCGGCCCTGACCATCAACGAAAACCCCAACAACAACAATATCGCGCTGCGCGGCATCGGCACCTTCGCCTTCAGCATCGGCATCGAGTCGGCGGTCTCGGTGATCATCGACGACGTGCCCGTGATCCAGCAGTTGCAGGCGTTCTCGAACCTGAGCGACATCGCGCGCGTCGAGGTGCTGCGCGGCCCGCAGGGCACGCTGTTCGGCAAGAACTCGTCGGCCGGCGTCATCAATATCGTCACCAAGGAGTCGAGCGAGGAGCGCGAAGGCCATGCCCAGGTCACCGTGACCAGCGACGGCGAGAAGCGCCTGGAAACCGGCATCTCGGGCCCGGTCAGCGACAAGCTGGGGTATCGCCTGAACGCCTACACCGGCAACCGCGAGGGCGACGTCACCAACCTCGAGTCGGGCGCCAAGCTGAACGGCGAACGCAGCAAGGGCGCGCGCCTGCGCCTCGACTTCAAGCCCGCCACGAGCCTCGACGGCCGCCTGATCGCCGACTACAACAAGCGCCGCATCGAAGGCCCGGTGACGACCTTCCTGTCGGTGCCGCCCGGCGCCAGCCTGCGCGGCGTGGCGCCGATCGGCCCGGCCCTGGTCGGCGTCACGCCGGGCCCGGACAACCGCGACGTGCGCATGGACGATCCGGGCTTCGCCGAGCACGAGTCGCGCAGCATCGCCGGCACCGTGAACTGGAAGCTGGACAACCATACCATCACCTCGGTGACCACCTGGCAGGACTGGCAGTTCGACTTCCTGGCCGACTTCGACGGCACCAACCTCGACCAGCTCGGCCCGCAATCGAACGGCCGCTTCCACGGCGGCGTCACCGCCGGCGGCCCATACCGCTCGCGCATGTCGACCCAGGAGCTGCGCCTGACCTCGAACGGCGACGGCGCGCTTACTTATCTCGGCGGCCTGTATTACGCCGATTCGCGCACCGAGCGCAGCTATGTGCGCGGCCCGGTCTCGAACCTGGCCGACTGGGAGGCGCGCTCCGGCAACCAGACCGCCGCCGCCTTCGCCCAGGCCGAATACCGGATCACGCCCGCCACCCGGCTCAGCACCGGCCTGCGCTTCAACCGCGAAACGATCGAGGTCGACTTCACCAACCGCCTGCCGGCGGTGCCGGCCAGTTTCGACGGCCGCAGCCGTGACGACGCCACCACCGGCAAGGTCGCCCTGCAGCACGACCTGGCCAGGGACGTGATGGTCTACGGTTCCTTCGCCACCGGCTACAAGGGCGCCGGCTACGACGTCTCGACCGGCTTCAACGAGGCGCGCGTGCGGCTGCCGGTGGCGCCGGAGACGTCCGAATCGTGGGAGCTGGGCATGAAGAGCCGGTTCTTCCGCAACCGCCTGCAGCTCAACGCCACCGTGTTCCACACCGACTACGAGGACTTCCAGGCCCAGTCGCGCCGCCTCGATCCGCTCACCCAGGCGTATGAAAACGTCGTCACCAACGTCGGCGAACTGCGCACCCGCGGCCTGGAGCTGGAAGTGCAGGCCAAGCCGATCAACACGCTGCTGCTCGAAGCCTCGGTGGCCTGGGTCGACGCGACGATCAAGAAGTTCCCGAACACGAACTGCTATCCTGGCCAAACGGCCGCCGAGGGCTGCGTGCCGGTCGGCGGCGTGCCGTTGCAAGACCTGTCCGGCAAGCGCCTGTCGAACGCGCCGCGCACCAAGCTCAACCTGGGCGCGACCTACAACTTCGCCGTGGGGGAGAGCGGCTACAGCGGGATCGCCAACATCAATGGCCAGTACCAGTCGAGCGTGAACTACGACCTGGCCGCCAATCCGCTCGCCGAGCAGAAGGGCTATGGCACCGTCAACGGCAGCATCGCCTTCTTCAATCCCGCGCAGGACGTGAAGCTGACCTTCTACGTCAACAACCTGTTCGACAAGAGCTATGCCAGCTTCGTCGGCGACAATTACAACGTGTTCGGCAACGTCCACGTGCTGACCCAGACCTTGCCGCGCAACTCGGACCGTTACTTCGGCGTGCGCATGAAAGTCGATTTCTGAGATCCACAGACATGAAAAAACTCATCACGGCATTCTGGCTATTCCTTGGCGCGCTGGCCTGCCAGCCGGCGCTGGCGCAAGCAGACACCCTGCGGCCCGCCTTCCTGCTCACCGGCGCGCTGCACCGCGACAGCCAGGACCTGTCCGGCCAGTGGACCTACTCGAAAGACCTGTACCGCACCGGCCTCACCGACATCAACGGCTGGGTGGCCAAGTCGCGCATGCAGCGCGCGCGCGACGTCGACGTCGCCGCCGTCGAAGCCAAGGGCGGGGTCGACTTCTACGAGTTCGACATGGACCGCGGCCCGCTCATCAATGTGCCCGGCGCCTGGAACGCGGCGGCGGCCGAGCTGCGCTACTACGATGGCCTGATCTGGTTCCAGCGCAAGTTCGATGCGCGCCCAGGCGCAGGCAAGCGCGCCTTCCTGCGCTTCGAGGCGGTCAACTACCGCGCCTACGTCTACCTCAACGGCAAGGAAGTGGGGCGTCACGAGGGCGGCTTCACGCCCTTCGTCCTGGAGGTGACCGAGGCCCTGCGCGCCGGCGAGAACCGGCTGGTGGTCGGGGTCGATTCGAGCCACGACGCCCAGTCGATACCGACGTCGATCACCGACTGGGACCTGTATGGCGGCATCACGCGCAAGGTCAGCCTGGTGACGACGCCGGCGACCTTCATCGACGATGCGACCTTGAGTCTGGGTCCGGATGGCCGCATCGCCGGCGAAGTGCGGCTGCAGGGACCGCAGGCGGCGCACCAGGCGGTGACGGTGGCGATCGGCGCGCTCGGCACGGCGCGCGCCACCACCGACGCCAACGGCCGCGCGCTGCTCGACCTGCCGGCGCCGAAGGGCCTGGAGCGCTGGACGCCCGAGAAACCGACGCTGTACGACGTGCGCTTTTCCGCCAGCGGCGACCAGGTGCGCGACCGCATGGGCTTTCGCACCATCGCCGTCAAGGGCAACCAGATCCTCCTGAACGGAAAGCCGCTGTTCTTGCGCGGCATCTCACTGCACGAGGAGGAGTTCGGCCCGAACCCGGCGCGAAATATGACCGAGCAGGCGTCGCGCGCGCTGCTGCACGAAATCAAGCACGGCCTGAACGGCAACTATGTGCGCCTGTCGCACTATCCGCACTCCGAGACCACGGTGCGCCTGGCCGACGAAATGGGCTTGCTGGTGTGGAGCGAGATCCCGGTCTACTGGACCGTCGACTGGGACAACCCGGCCGTGCTGCGCAAGGCGCTCGTGATGCAGGCCGAGACCATCTACCGCGACCGCAACCGGGCCTCGGTGATCCTGTGGAGCGTCGGGAACGAGACGCCGGTGTCGCCCTCGCGCACGCGCTTCCACGGCGCCATGGCCGACAATGTGCGCGCGCTCGATCCGACCCGGCTTGTGAGCGCCGCGCTGCTGGTCGAGCGCAAGGGCGACGTGCTGGAGATCCAGGACTCGCTGATCGACAAGCTCGACGTGCTGGCGGTGAACGTGTATGCCGGCTGGTACGGTCCCGACACGCTGGACGGCATCGCGAACCTGCGCTGGGACGTCCCCGGCGAGCGTCCGCTGATCCTGTCCGAATTCGGCGCCGACGCGCTGGCGGGGCACCGCGGCCAGGGGCTCAGGAAGTTCAGCGAGGAATACCAGGCCGAGTACTACCGCAAGACGCTGGCCATGGCCGAGGGCATCCCGACGCTGCGCGGCCTGTCGCCCTGGATCCTGAAGGACTTCCGCTCGCCGCGGCGCGAACACCCGGTGTTCCAGAACGGCTGGAACCGCAAGGGCATCCTGTCCGAGACCGGCGTGCGCAAGCAGGCCTTCGACGTGCTGGCCGACTACTACCGCCGCAAATGAGCAACCACGCCGTGGCCACCGGCCGCGCGCTTCGCTCATGATCTTGATTGATTGGCGCAGGGCGCGGACAGCGGGCCGCCGATGGTGAACAATAGGGCACTGGAACATTGATATACCAGCGACCCGCAGCGCCAGGAGAGACAAGGACATGAACCCCGCCGACGACAGCTTCCACCTCGACCGCTCGCGCAATGCGACCATCCAGGTGTTCGAGCATCTGCGAGAACTGATCGTCAGCCTGGCCATCAAGCCGGGCACGGTGCTGGCGCGGCCCCAGCTGTGCGACTACTACAAGCTGTCGGCCAGCCCGGTGCGCGAGGCGCTGCTGCGCCTGGAAGAAGAGCACCTGGTCGACATCTACCCGCAGCACCAGACCCGGGTGCGCCGCATCGACCTGGCCCAGTCCAGGCAGGCGCACTTCTTGCGGCTGTCGGTGGAGCTCGAGATGGTGCAGGTGCTGGCCCAGGACGCCGATCCGGTCCTGGCGCGCACCCTCGCCGGGCTGGTCGAGCGCCAGCGCGCCAGCCTGGATTCGGGCGACCTGGGCACGTTCACCCAGGTCGACATGGAATTTCACCGCTGCCTGTACCACGCCGCGGCGGTGCCGGACCTGTGGTCCATGATGCGTAGCCGCAGCGGCAACCTGGACCGCCTGCGGCGCCTGCACCTGCCGCTCAACGGCAAGGCGCAGTCGATCCTGGACGAACACGGCGCGATCGCCCAGGCCATCGCGCGCGGCGACGCGCAGGCGGCGCAGCAGATGGTGCGCAGGCACCTGTCGGGAACGCTCAGCGCGATCGACGCGCTGCGCACGCGCTATCCCGACCTGCTGCTGCCGCTCGACTACGGCGCGCCGGCGATGGCTGCCTGAGGTTAGCGCACGTCGAGCAGTTCGACGTCGAAGATCAGGCTTGCGTTCGGTGGAATCGGACCGGCGCCGCCGGCGCCATAGCCCATCTCGGGCGGCAGGATCAGCGTGCGCTTGCCGCCGACCTTCATGCCTTGCACGCCTTCGTCCCAGCCGCGGATGACCTGGCCGGCGCCCAACTGGAAGCTGAACGGCGCGCGTCCGACCGAGGAGTCGAACTGCGTGCCGCGCAGCGTTTCCTTGCCCGGCTCGTACAGCCAGCCGGTGTAGTTGACGACCGCGGTGGCGCCGGCCACGGCTTCCTTGCCGCTTCCGGGAATGGTGTCGATCTTCTGGAAGGCGACCGCGGACGCGGCCGACTGCGGCGCCTGGGCGCGGTCGCAGCCAGCCAGCGCCAGGGTCAGGCCCAGGCCGAGGACGCAGGAGGACAGCAGGTGTTTCATAGTCTTCTTTCTTTGATGGTTGCCGTAAATGGGATGCCCGGGAGCATACATGGCGCCGCGCGCGCTGCCAACACCGGCGCATCCACGAGGCGAGCCCATGTTCGCGGCCGGAGTTGGCCACCCGGCCGGCGTGACGCCGTCGAGCGCGATTCCGGCGCGGCGAGCCGCGTGCGCGCGACACACTGGACCTTGCAACTGTCGCCAACAAGCCCGCTTCGGCGGGCTTTTTTTCGTATGTACGCCAATCCGGCGCGCCTTGTAAAAGGATGTATGAAATATTTTGTGTACTTATGTCAACGGAATGACATGCCAGAGCGTTAAGGCTGGTATCGAAGGGCGCGACCCGGCATGTCCGGAGCACGTGTACGCAAGCCCGAATCACAGAATTGGAGAGTGAATGACCCGATTGAAAGTCAAGCCGATCTGCGCCGCCATCATGCTGATGTCGGCCTACGGCGCGCCAGCCCTGGCGCAAACCGCCGCCGCCACCGACGCCACCGAACAGACCGCGCCGGCGGCCGCATCCTCTCCAGCCGTACCAGCCGCGCCGGCGCCCCAGGCCGCGCCAGCCGCCGCCGTGGTCCAGGTCACCGGCCTGCGCCAGAGCCTGCGCTCGGCCGAGGACATCAAGCGCGACGCCGCGCAGGTGGTGGATGCCATCAATGCCGACGACATCGGCAAGTTCCCCGACCGCCAGGCGGGCGACGCGCTGCAGCGCGTGGCCGGCGTGCAGGTGGGGCGCGACCGCGGCGAAACCAGCACCGTGATCATCCGCGGCCTGCCCGACGTGGCGACCACGCTCGACGGCAACGAGATCTTCACCGCCGCCGGCCGCCGCCTGTCCTACCAGGACTTGCCGGTGCAGTCGATCGCCGGCATGGAAGTGTACAAGTCGGCCACCGCCAACCAGTTCGAGGGCGGCATCGCCGGCGCCGTCAACATCCGCCTGCGCGCGCCGTTCGACAACAAGGGCTTCACCGCGACCGGCTACGTCGAGGACCGCGTCAACCAGACCAATGGCAGCGGCAATACCTCGGACAAGCACAGCCCGGGCGGCGGCTTCCTGGTCAGCAACCGCTGGAACACCGACTTCGGCGAGATGGGGGCGCTGTTCGACGTCGCCGTCAACCGCGACAACTGGGCCTTCCCGGTGCAATACGTCGACCGTCCCGACAATGTGTTCTCGGTCAGCCCGGACGGCAGCGCCACGCGCCTGGGCAACGTCGGCCCGTATGCGCCGGCCGCGCCGGGCGACGTGCTGGGCCAGCTGCCGAACATCGGCGGCATCTACAACGCCGGCCAGCGCGAGCGCCAGAGCGTGCACGGCGCCTTCCAGTGGAAGGTCAATCCACGTCTGACGGCCAACGCCCAGTACCTGGGCATGGGTTACCAGGGCCGCACCGGCGTCAACTACGTGATGAGCAACGCCACCTGGGCGCCGCGCCTGACCGATGTGGTGATGGCGCCGCAAGGCAGCGCCTGTGCCACCCCGCAGGGCGCGATCTGCCCGATCCTGGCCGCCAGCGCTCCGGCCGCGCAGTTCGGCAATGCCTATGACTGGGACCCGTACACGGCGTCCAGCACCTGGGGCCAGAACGAGCGCACCGCCACCCACTACCTGAACCTCGGCCTGAAATACGCCGACGGACCGCTCAGCGTCGATTCGCAGTTCGGCTATACCCGCTCCAGGTTCGTCAACGACACCGTGATCGTCGACCAGCAGGTGCCGGGCGCCAGCGCCAGCGTGTATTCGTATGGCGCCGACGGCCACGGCGGCTTCAATGCGATCACGCTGCCGGGCAGCGGCGGCAATGCGCTGCAGGACCCACGCAACTACGTGCTGCGCGGCATGGTCCAGAACTGGAACGAGCAGACCGGCAGCCAGCTGCAATGGCGCACCGACGCCACGTATCGCCTGGGCGGCGACGGGTTCTTCACGGCCCTGCTGGGCGGCCTGCGCCTGTCCTCGCGCAAGGCCAGCTACCACGGCGCCGAAGGCCACGCCGATTTCACCGGCGAGCGTCCAAGCGCCATCGGCGCCCTCGGCCCGTCGTTCCAGGCGCAAGTGCCGGGCCTCGATCGCCTGGGCGGCGCCTGGTACGGCCCGTCGTCCGACTACCTGATCGACAATGCCGACGCCGTGCGCAACCTGTACGGCGCCGCCAGCGGCCGCGTGCCGGACGACCCGGGCCGCCTGTTCGACCAGCGCGAACGCAACGCGACCCTGTACCTGGCCGCGCGCTGGGCCGCCAACCCGGGCGGCATCGACGTCAAGGGTGAAATCGGCGGGCGCGTGGTGCGCCTGAATCGCGAGCTGAGCGGCATGACCCGGATCGGCGACGAGGTGTCGAACGTCGACCTGTCGACCTACGAAACCAATTACCTGCCGAGCGCTTCGGCGGTGGTCGGCTGGACCGAAGACCTGCAGTCGCACTTCTCGGTAGGCAAGACCATCACCCGGCCGAACTTCGGGACGCTCAATCCGGCCCTGACCCTGGTGCCGTCGACCGTCAACGTGCCGGGCAGCGGCAGCGCCGGCAATCCCTACCTGGAGCCGACCCGCTCGACCAATATCGACGCCACGCTCGAATACTACTTCCAGAAGAACGGCTTCGCCCAGGTCGCGCTGTTCCACCGCGACATCGACGGCTACGAGCAGAGCTTCACGCGCGACGAAGTCATCGACGGCCAGGTGTATCGCGTGACGCGTCCGCAGAACTCGGGCAAGGGCCGGCTGCGCGGGGCCGAATTCGGGGTCCAGAAGTTCTTCGACTTCCTGCCCGGCCCATGGGCCAACTTCGGCGCCCAGGCCAACTACACCTGGATCGACGGCGAGAACCAGAGCCGCACCGCGTTCGACAGCGACACCTATACGACCACGCCGCTGACCGGCGTGGCCAAGAAGAGCTACAACTTCGCGCTGCTATACGAGGGCAACGGCATCACCGGCCGCCTGGCCGCGACCCGCCGCGGCGACTACGTCGAGCAGATCGCCGAGGCGCCGTTCAACCAGGACCGCGTGGTCAAGGCCGCGACCTTCGTCGACCTGAGCATCGGCTACGAGATCAACGACAAGGTCTCGCTGCAGTTCGACGCGATCAACCTGACCCGCGCCAAGTTCGAGAGCTCGCTGGGCGAATACATGCCGCGCGACGTGCGCTACAACCCGACGACCTATGGCCTGAGCCTGCGGTTCCGGATGTAAACGCCGTCCGGCGGGGCGGCAAAACGAAGGCGCCGGCGTCCTGATGGGAGGCCGGCGCCCTGCAGTGCAACGCTGGTGGATCGGCGTAGCGCGAAGGTCAGGACACCTTGCGCAATGGCGCGGCGTCGTCCACCATCTCCATCACCGAATTGCGCTTGTCCAGCAAGTGAAGCGACAGGATCGCCGCCAGGCGCTTGCCGTCGCGCGCCTCGAGCGCCTCCATCATCTGGCGATGTTCTTCGATCGCCTGGTCCCATTTCTCCGGCTTGATGTTCGACTTGAGGCGCAAGGACTGCAGCCGCCGGTTCATGTTCAGATAGGTGTGGTGCAGCACCGAGTTGCGCGCCGCTTCGGAGATCTTGTTGTGGATCGCCTGGTTGCGGCTGTAGTAGCCGGGCAGGTCACCCTGTTCGCGGCAGGTCAGCATCGCATCGTGCAGCGCCCGGATTTCGGCGACTTCCTCGGGCGTGATCCGTGCGCACGCGTGTTCGCCCGCGAGGGCTTCGAGACCGCTGACGAACTCGAAGGTTTCCCATACTTCTTGCTGCGACATCTTGTAGACCGAGGCGCCGCGGTTCGGCGAGATCTCGATCAGGCCCTCCGCGGCCAGCGCCTTCAGGGCTTCGCGCAGCGGGGTGCGCGAGATGCCCATGGTTTCGCACAGCTCCCGTTCGTTGAGCTTCATCCCAGGCGGAAAGACGGATTCGACGATCAGCCGGCGCAGGTGGGACACCACCGTCTCATGCAGGTGTTGCCGCGCCAGCTTTGGAAGGGAGGGCGCGGCAACGCCGGGCTCCGCGGCCGGTACAACTTCCGAGTTTTGCATCAATGTCTCCACTTCCATAATTTTGGAGGAATTCTATCATTCAGGCGTATTTGCATTGTTGAAACCAAGCTTAACCTCGTGAACCGGTCGACCCATGTCGCGTGGCGGACACGGCGCGGACGTTTCATTTGCGCAACAAGCGCCATCAGCGCCCGAAGGTCCCATCCATATGAGGGCAGGGTGACCAAGTTTCAGGCCCGACGCTGCGCGACAGTGCCTTCCGACTGCGCACATGGCGTGCGGCTGGTTTGGCGTCCGATCTCTCCACCTCGTCCTGGCGCCTGCGAACAGCGGATCGGCGCGTGCCGAAGCGCAGGCTAGCGTCCGTCAAATCAGGCTACTGCTGTCGACCGAACCGTGAAATGAGAACATTCTAAAACTTCTGAACTTTCGAAATAGCCATTCTAGCACCAGCGCCGCGCTCGCGTGATGCAACTTATGGTTGCAACCTCAATGTGCTTGTCGGCCGTTATGACTCCTGCTGTTTCTCGCGCTCAACCCCTTTCCATTTCAAATTTTCTTTACGGAAATTATTGATCACCAATATTTCAATTTGGCATAGTAGGGCGGTTGTTGGTACTATGTATCTTGCATTTTGCATACAAAATACATTCTTCACATTGAGAGAGAGACTTCATGTCCGACGATCAGCAATCCCCATCGCGGCGGCGCCTCATCAAGAGCCTGGTGTTCGTGCCCATGGGCGCGGGCGCAGCGGCGGCAGCCATCCATCAGGGTCTGCCCAACGCCAATGCCACCGCCACCGCAGCACCGGAAGGCAAGCCGAATCCCTACACGCCCAAGTTCTTCAACGCGAAGGAATGGACATTCGTGATCGCCGCGGTCGATCGCCTGATTCCGCATGACGAGCACGGCCCCGGCGCCGTCGAACTGGGCGTGCCCG
The DNA here is from genome assembly GCF_000315425.1 of Massilia timonae CCUG 45783. GTDB lineage: Bacteria > Pseudomonadota > Gammaproteobacteria > Burkholderiales > Burkholderiaceae_D > Telluria > Telluria timonae. Next base: position 47,516 of record NZ_JH992926.1, read on the forward strand.
AGTTCATCGATCGCCACATGCAGTCGCCGTACGCATCCGGCAGCATCTGGTATATGCAGGGCCCGTTCCTGGAAGCGACTTCGGAGTTCGGTTACCAGGGCAAGCTGGCGCTGAAGGACATCATCCGCGTCGGCATCGCCAACGTGGATGCCTATTGCGCCAAGACCTACTCGGGCAAGGCCTTCGCCGACCTCGACGTGCGCATGCAGGAATCGGTCCTCAAGGAACTCGAAGGCGGCAAGATCAAGCTCGCCGACATCTCGTCGAAGACCTTCTTCGCCGACTTCCTGGCCGAGACCCGCGCCGGCTACTTCTCCGATCCTAGCCACGGCGGCAACAAGGACATGGGCGCCTGGAAGATGATCGGTTACCCCGGCATGCGGGGCGACTACCTGGAGTGGGTGAAGATTCGCGACAAACCGTATCCGTTGGGACCGGTGGACCTGGCTGGACGGAGGGGATAAGAGAATATGGCAATCGTAAAAGAGAAAAAAGACGTGGTCATCGTCGGCGCCGGCTGGGTCGGCGCCATCATGGCCAAGGAATTGACGGACGCTGGCCTGAACGTGGTCATCCTGGAACGCGGCCCGGACCGCGACACGCAGACCGACTTCGCCTATCCGCGCGTGATCGACGAGCTCGAAGGCTCGGTGCACCGCAAATACCTGCAGTCGCTGGCGCAAGAAACCGTGACCATCCGCCACAACCTGAACACCGTGGCCGTGCCGAAGCGCCGCATGGGCTCGTTCAAGCCGGGCACCGGCGTGGGCGGCGCGGGTTCGCACTGGTCGGGCGTGCACTTCCGCGCGCTGCCGGAAGACTTCAACCTGCGCAGCACGATGGAGCAGCGCTACGGCAAGAAGATCATGCCGGAAGGCATGTCGATCCAGGATTTCCCGATCACCTATGAAGAGCTGGAGCCGCATTTCTCGCACTTCGAATACGTGTGCGGCACCTCGGGCAAGGCTGGCGTGTTGAACGGCAAGGTGGTCGAAGGCGGCAACCCGTTCGAAGGCTCGCGTTCGCGCGAATACCCGCTGGGACCGAACCCGGACTACCTGGGCGGCGAAATGTTCTACAAGGCGGCGCGCGAAATGGGTTACCACCCGTTCCCGATCCCGGCCTCGAACACCTCGGCCAGCTATGTCAACCCGTACGGCTGCCAGATGGGCCCGTGCAACTTCTGCGGCTTCTGCTCGGACTACGGCTGCCTGAACTACTCGAAGGCCAGCCCGAACATCAACATCTTCCCGGTGCTGCGTGGCCGCAAGAATTTCGAGATGCGCACCCTGGCCCAGGTGCTGAAGGTGAACCTGACGGCGGATGGCAAGATGGCCACCGGCGTGAACTATCTCGATGCCGGCGGCCAGGAATGCGAACAGCCGGCGGACATCGTCATCCTGGGCGCGTTCTCGCTGTATAACGTGCACCTGATGCTGGTGTCGAAGATCGGCCCGGCCTACGACCCGGTGACCAAGACCGGCACCGTCGGCAAGAACTACTCGTACCAGAACCTGAACCGCGTCTCGCTGTTCTTCGACAAGAACGTGCACGCCAACCAGTTCATGGGCATCGGCGGCGGCGGCACCACCTTCGACGACCTGAACGGCAACCGCAACGATCCGACCAAGTCGGGCTTCGTCGGCGGCGGCGTGATCTGGGCGCGCCAGCCGGGCGGCGGTCCGGTGCGCGGCATCGCCACCGCGCCGGGCGTGCCGAACTGGGGCAGCGACTGGAAGAAGGGCGCCAAGGACGCGATGCGTCACTCGTTCTACTACGAAGTGCAGGGTTCGTGCATGGCCTACGACGACGCCTACCTGGACCTGGACCCGAACTACAAGGACGCCTTCGGCCGTCCGCTGCTGCGCATGACCTTCGACTGGCATGACAACGAGATCGCGGCGTCGGCCTACCTGGTCGACAAGGCGCAGGAGATGTGCAAGGTCCTGAACCCGCTGGCGACCAAGGGCGATGCCAAGAAGCCGGGCACGCACTACAACATCAACCAGTACCAGAGCACGCACACGGTCGGCGGCGCGATCATGGGCGCCAATCCGAAGACCTCGGCCCTGAACAAGTACCTGCAGTCGTGGGACGTGCCGAACGTGTTCGCGCCGGGCGCCAACGCCTTCCCGCAGAACAACGGCTACAACCCGACCGGCATGGTCGGCGCGCTGGCCTACTGGTGCGCGAAAGCGATCCGGGAACAGTACATCAAGAACCCGGGCCCGCTGGTGCAGGCATAAGAGGACGAACACATGACCAAACAAAAACCTGTCAAGAAAATCGTCCTCGGTCTCGCCATCGCCGGCGCGGTGGTCCTTGCCGGCGCCTACGGCTATGCCGTGGCGCCGACCGAGACCCGCAAGATCGAACCGGGTCCGCAGCTCGCCAATCTGGCCAATGGCGCCAAGCCTGACGCCGGCCTGATCGAGAAGGGCCGCTACGTCGCCACCGCGTCCGACTGTATCGCCTGCCACACGGCGCCGGGCGGCAAGGAGTTCGCCGGCGGCCGCGTGATTCAGTCGCCGATCGGTAATATGTACGCGACCAACGTCACGCCGGACAAGGAAACCGGCATCGGCAACTACTCGCTGGACGATTTCGATCGTGCGGTCCGCCACGGCATCGTGCCGAGCGGCGGCACCCTGTATCCGGCGATGCCGTTCCCGTCGTATGCCCGCATGAGCGACGACGACATGCGCGCGCTGTACGCCTACTTCATGCACGGCGTCGAGCCGGTCAAGCAGGCCAACCGCGACAACGAGATCAGCTGGCCGCTGTCGATGCGCTGGCCGCTGGGCATCTGGCGCAAGACCTTCGTGCCGGTGCAGGGCCCGATGGACCTGACGAAGTACGCCGACCAGAAGATCGCCCGCGGCGCCTACCTGGTGCAGAGCCTGGGCCACTGCGGCAGCTGCCACACCCCGCGTGCGGCGACGCTCAACGAACTGGCGCTGGACGAATCCGGTCCGGAATACCTGGCCGGCGGTCCGCTGATCGATGGCTGGCTGGCGGTCAACCTGCGCGGCGACAAGGTCGACGGCATGGGCAACTGGACGGCGCAGGACATCGTCGACACGCTCAAGACCGCCCGTAACAAGCACTCGGGCGTGCTGGGCGAGCCGATGCAGGACGTGGTCAAGCACAGCACCCAGAACATGCTTGATGCCGACCTGATGGCGATGGCGCTCTACATCAAGAGCCTGCCGAAGAGCGGCAACAAGAAGGCCACCTTCGCCGCCAGCGACGCCACCGTGCAGAAGATCATGCAGGGCAACGACAGCGAACGCGGCGTCCAGCTCTACCTGGACAACTGCGCGGCCTGCCACCGCGTGGACGGCAAGGCGGCCGGCGACGTGTTCCCTGCGCTGCCGGGCAATCCGACCGTGCTCTCGGCCGACCCGACCTCGCTGATCCGCGTGATCCTGGCCGGCGCGCGCCTGCCGTCGACCCACACGGCGCCGTCCGACCTGGGCATGCCGGGCTTCGCATGGCGCCTGTCGGATGAAGAGACCGCGCAGCTGGTGACCTTCGTTCGCAGCAGCTGGGGCAACCAGGCTTCGCCGGTCGGCGCGGCTGAAGTAGCCAAGGTGCGCAAGCTGGTCAAGGAGCACGAGCTGCACACGGCGGACAAGGGCGATACCAAGCACTGATCCGGCGCGTGGCCATGGCGCCGCCGGCACCCGTCAGGTCGACGGGCGCCGGCGGCGCTTTTTCGTTTTCTGTTACGAGGCGAGCATGGGCCGGGACCGCCCGAGTCACGCGGCATTGTCAACTGGGAGTTGATAATGGTTTGAGTCCGCGGTAGTTCGTGCGCCGGGACGGCGCGCTACAGTGAGCCGACAATATCACTCACTGTACGGAGACCGCAGCATGAAAACCTATCATATCGCCACCATTCCCGGCGACGGCATCGGCAAGGAAGTCATCCCGGCCAGCCGCGAAGTCCTGGCGGCGCTGGCCGCCACCAGCGGCAGCTTCCAGTTCGCCTTCGAGGATTTTGACTGGGGCGGCGACTATTACCGCAGGCATGGCGTCATGATGCCGGCCGACGGCCTGGAGGCCCTGCGCGGCAAGGACGCCATCCTGTTCGGCTCGGCCGGCGACCCGGACATCGCCGACCATATCACCCTGTGGGGCCTGCGCCTGAAGATCTGCCAGGGCTTCGACCAGTACGCCAACGTGCGGCCGACCCGCATCCTGCCGGGCATCGACGCGCCGCTCAAGCGCTGCCGCGCCGAAGACCTGAACTGGGTGATCGTGCGCGAGAACTCGGAAGGCGAATACTCGGGCGTCGGCGGGCGCGTGCACCAGGGTCACCCGATCGAGGCCGCGACCGACGTCAGCATGATGACCCGGGTCGGGGTCGAGCGCATCCTGCGTTTCGCCTTCCGGCTGGCGCAGTCGCGTCCGCGCAAGCTGCTGACGGTCATCACCAAGAGCAATGCCCAACGCCACGCCATGGTGATGTGGGACGAGATCGCGCTGCAGGTGTCGAAGGAGTTCCCGGACGTGAGCTGGGACAAGGAGCTGGTCGACGCCGCGACCGCGCGCATGGTCAACCGCCCGGCCACGCTCGACACCATCGTCGCCACCAACCTGCACGCCGACATCCTGAGCGACCTGGCGGCGGCCCTCGCCGGCAGCCTGGGCATCGCCCCGACCGGCAATATCGATCCCGAGCGGCGTTACCCATCGATGTTCGAACCGATCCACGGTTCCGCCTTCGACATCATGGGCAAGGGACTGGCCAATCCGATCGGCACCTTCTGGTCGGTCGTGATGCTCCTCGAGCACCTGGGCGAGCACGCCGCGGCGGCGCAGGTCATGCAGGCCATCGAGTGCGTGACCAGCACGCCGGCGCTGCACACCGGAGACCTGGGCGGCGCGGCCACCACGGCCGAGGTGACGCGGGCGGTCTGCGACTTCATCGGCGCGGGCCGCGAGCGCGCCGCCGCCTGAGCCAGGCTACGTCAGCACCCGCCGGCGCCGGCCTGCCAGGCCGTGCGCCATCCTGCACGGGTCCCGCAACACATCTCGCCGCAGAGCGAAGAGGGGACGCCGCATACATCAAGGAGACACCATGTCAACGCGCTTCTTTGGAAAACTGTACGTGCAGGTCCTGATCGGCGTCGTCGCCGGCGGCCTGCTCGGATTTCTCTACCCGCAGCTTGGCGTCGATCTCAAGCCGCTCGGCGACGTCTTCATCCGCCTGATCAAGATGGTGTTCGCACCGGTCATCTTCGCCATGGTGGTGCTGGGCATCGCCAGGATGGAAAGCATGAAGGAACTTGGGCGCGTCGGCGTACGCGCCCTGATCTATGGTGACGCGCCCGCAGAACTCGGGCCAGGGCACGCTGCGCGGCGCCGAATTCGGCATCCAGAAGTTCTTCGACTTCCTGCCCGGCCCGTGGAGCGGGTTTGGCGCGCAGTTCAACTATACCTGGATTGACGGCGATAACGAAAGCAAGACCGCCTTCGACAGCGACGCCTTCACCACGACCGCGCTGGTGGGCGTGGCGCGCCAGAATTACAATGTGGCGCTGCTGTACGAAGGCCACGGCATCACCGGCCGCCTGGCGGCGACGCGCCGCGGCGACTATGTGGAACAGATCGCCGAACCGCCGTTCAACCAGGACCGGGTGGTCCAGGCCACCACCTTCGTCGACCTGAGCATCGGCTACGAACTCAATCCGCGGCTGTCGCTGCAGTTCGACGCGATCAACCTGACCCGCGCCAGGTTCCAGAGTTCGCTCGGCCCCTATCAGCCGCGCGACATCCGCTACAACCCCACGACCTATGGCGTGAGCCTGCGCTTCAAGATGTGAGCCGCACAGGAGAGACGATGCAGCGAACCTACCAGAACCCGGTATATCCGCACCCCATGGCCGATCCCTTCGTGCTCAGGCACGAGGGCGTCTACTATGCCTACGGCACCGCTCCCGCCGGCGCCGACGGCCGCCAGGTCCCGGTGCTGCGCTCGAACGACCTGGTCGCGTGGGAGTCGTTGGGCCATGCGCTGGCGCCGAACGGCGACACCGACTACTGGGCGCCCGAGGTGGCCTGTCACGAAGGCCGTTTCTACATGTACTACTCGTCGGGGAGCGCGCCCGAGGGAACCGACCAGCGGCTGCGGGTAGCGCTGGCGGATCACCCGGCAGGCCCCTTCGTCGACAGCGGCGCGCTGCTCGTGCCGGACCAGCCGTTTTCCATTGACGCCCATCCTTTCCGCGACCGCGACGGCCAGTGGTATTTGTTCTACTGCGTCGATTTCCTGGAGCCCGACGGTGACCAGCGGGTCGGCACCGGGATCGTGGTCGACCGCCTGCTCGACATGCGCACGCTGGCCGGGGAGCCGCGCGTGGCGGTGCGGCCGCACCACGACTGGCACCTGTTTCGCAAGGGCCGCCAGATCCATGGGGCGGTGCGCGACTGGCACACGGTGGAGGGCGCCGCGGTGCAGGCGCGCGACGGCGTCATCTACTGCTTCTACAGCGGCGGCGCCTGGGAGCGCGAGAACTACGGCATCAGCTGGGTGACGGCCGACCATCCGCTCGGCCCCTACCGCCGTCCGGCGGGCGGCAAGGATGCGCTCCTGATGCGCAGCCGTCCGGGACTCGTCGTCGGCCCCGGACACAACAGCTTCACCAGTTCGCCCGACGGCAGCGAGAGCTGGATCGTGTATCACGCCTGGGACGTCGGCCAGAGCGCGCGCCGGATGTGCATCGACCGCCTGGAGTGGGATGGCGGGCGGCCGTTCACGGATGGCCCGAGCTCGACGCCGCAGGCCGCGCCTTCAGTGGACGCAGGCGACGTCGGCATATAGGCGCCCCCGGGCGCGTGCTTGCCCACGGCGGCGCGCCCGTCGTTGCCCGCGTCGTGCATGGTCAGATCCATTGCACCGGATGGTCGAGGGTATCGGGCAGGTAGGTCAGGTATTGCACCATGCGCGGCAGCGCGCCGCGGTTCGGCGTGGCGCAATGGGGCAGCGCCTGGTGCCACAGGATGAAGTCGCCGGCCTGGCCCGGCACCGGCGCCGGCTCGAGGTCGCGCAGCGCCCAGTCGCGTGGATGAACGCCCGCCGGCACGCGCGCCAGCCAGTCGGGAAGGCGCCGGTGAAAGCCGGGAACGCAGTGGAAGGCGCCATCGAGCGGCCCGCAATCGCCGAGGTACAGCAAACCCTGCAAGCGAAATGGCATCGGCAGGCACAGGCTTGCGTCCCAATGCAGCGGGCTGCCGTGGAAACGCCAGGAGTCCGACTCGGGCGGGTTGAAGCTGACCTTGTCGATCGACGGATAGATCGCCGTGGCGCCATACAGTTGTTCGCAGACCCGGCGCACCAGCGGCGCTGCGCGGTTGGCGGCCAGCGCAGGATGGTCGTAGAAGTCGAGCATCATGCCGCGCTTGCCGGGATGCTCGCGATACCAGGAACCGGGATCGTCGGCGCTGGCCCCGAGAAAATCCCAGATCGCCTGGCGCGCCGCTTCGCACTGCGCGCGCGGCACGACGCCCGGCAGCACGAGGTAGCCATGGCGGTCCCAGAATTGCCGCTGGTCCGCCGACAGCGGGCCGCCGTCCGCGCACGCGCTTGGCTCGGGGGCGGCAGGCGGTGAGCGGCCGTGCGCCAGCAACCAGGACTGGAACGCTGCGCGGCCGGGGCGCTCGTGATACAGAAACTGCAGAGCGGTCTCGATCGAGATGCCGCGCCGGTACAGTGCCCGCACCTGGCGCTGCCAGTCCGGCCCGCTGGCCGGGCCATGCATGCCGACGCTGTTCTCCCGCAACGCTTCGAGCGCGGCCTCGTCGTCGTCCAGCTGAGTACAACAATTTGTCTCGAGATACTCTTGCAAGGTCATCAGTCCAGTCCAGGAAGTCCCGTCCCACCCCGCCAGCGCCGTCGGCGCAACGGGATGGCCACGCAGCAAGTCGATCTGAAGCTTAGCAAAAAAAACAGTTCCAGGACAGGAAATCGTCGGCCCGCTTTACACGCCGGCTGCGCGCCGGCCGTTGCCTAGAACACCTCCGGCACGATGATCTCCGGCGGCACCGGCCGCCGCACGTAATCGTCGTGGTACTCGCGTTGAGGCAGCTCGATCGCCGGCCGCTCGACTTCGACATAGGGCATCTGCTGCAGCAGGTGATGGATGCAGTTCAGGCGCGCGCGCTTCTTGTCCACCCCTTGCACCACCCACCAGCGTGCCTCCGGGATATGGGTGCGCTCGAGCATGATTTCCTTGGCCCGCGTGTATTCTTCCCAGCGCCGGCGCGATTCCAGGTCCATCGGGCTCAGTTTCCACTGCTTCAGCGGATCGTGGATGCGGCTCAGGAAGCGCGCATTCTGTTCCTCGTCCGAGATCGAGAACCAGTACTTGATCAGCTGGATGCCGGAACGCACCAGCATGCGTTCGAATTCCGGCACGGTCTGGAAGAACTCCTCGTACTGGGCGTCGGTGCAGAAGCCCATCACGCGCTCGACGCCGGCGCGGTTGTACCAGCTGCGGTCGAACAGCACGATCTCGCCCGCGGCCGGCAGGTGCGACACGTAGCGCTGGAAATACCACTGGGTGCGCTCGCGGTCGTTCGGCGCGGGGAGCGCCGCCACCCGGCACACGCGCGGATTGAGGCGCTGGGCGATGCGCTTGATGACGCCGCCCTTGCCGGCGGCGTCGCGGCCTTCGAACAGGATCACGACCTTGTGGCCTGTGTGCACGACCCAGTCCTGCAGCTTGACCAGCTCGGCCTGCAGGCGGAACAGCTCATGGAAATACTGGCGCCGGGCTTCCTTCTCCTGCTCGCTGCGGGTGGGCGCGGGCAGCAGCGTGTCGGCATCGAGGTCGCGGTCGTCGAGTTCCAGTTCGAGCTCTTCGTCGTAGCTGTCGGTGAGGTCGCGCTGCAGGCGCTGGTTGAGGTCGGTGGATTGGGCGCCAGGCATGGCGGCCTCCTCTGGAAACGGATGGTGGACGGTGAACGATCCATTCCAGTCTAGCGTCGTTCCGTGTCACCGGCATGACAGGCGTCTGCAGGGGAGATCGGGAAGGGCGGAGCGATGGAGCCGAAACGACATGCTATACTGGCGCCGTTCCGACTCTCGCACCGTATATGAGACGATTTTTCGTCATCTGCCTGACCCTGTTGCTCCCCCTGAACATGTTTGCCCTGGCCATGGCCGCATCCGCGATGCAGCCCGCCGCAGCGACGGAACACGTCACACCTTCCGAAGTCCTCATCCACACGGCTGCGCTCGAGACCGATGCCGCCGTGCCGCTGTTCGCCGACGCCTACCTGGCGGGCGGCTACGATTGCCAATCCGCCTGCGACATCGATCCCGATGAACCGCCGGCCGGCGCCGACGTCCACGACTCCGTGCACGAAGAGCTCGGCCTGCAGCTGTCCGGCCTGCCGGGCGGGGCGATCGCGCCCCGGTCGCCGCCGCGCGCCAACCATTCCTCGTTCCCGCCGCTAAAACCCCCGCGCGAGGCCTGAAGGCCTGCCTTCGCCGCAGTCGCGGCGCCCCTGGCCGATCACGATCCTTGCATCGCGACGCGCGTCGATCCGACCGCGCCGCCGTGCCCGCGATCGCGGCCGCGACACACTTTTAGCAAAATAACGAGGTAACACCATGGAATGGCTATTCGACCCGGCAATCTGGGCGGGTCTGCTCACACTCGTTGTCCTGGAAATCGTCCTGGGCATCGACAACCTGATCTTCATCGCGATCCTGGCCGACAAGCTGCCGCCGCACCAGCGCGACAAGGCGCGCCTGATCGGCCTGACCCTGGCCATGCTGATGCGCCTGGGCCTGTTGACCATCGTGTCCTGGCTGGTGACGCTGACCACGCCGCTGTTCGCGCTGGGACCGTGGTCGCCCTCGGGGCGCGACCTGATCCTGCTGCTGGGCGGCGTGTTCCTGCTGTTCAAGGCCACGGTCGAGCTGCACGAGCGCCTGGAAGGCGTGACCCACGTCCATACCCAGTCGAAGGTGTATGCCAGCTTCGGCGCCGTGGTGGCGCAGATCGTGGTGCTGGACGCCGTGTTCTCGCTCGACGCCGTGATCACCGCGGTCGGCATGGTCGACGAACTGGGCGTCATGATGGCGGCGGTGATCATTTCGATCGGCGTCATGATCCTGGCGTCCAAGCCGCTGACCCGCTTCGTCAACGCGCATCCGACCGTGGTCGTGCTGTGCCTCTCCTTCCTGTTGATGATCGGCCTGTCGCTGGTGGCCGAGGGCCTGGGCTTCCACATCCCGAAAGGCTATCTGTATGCGGCGATCGGCTTCTCGATCCTGATCGAGACCCTGAACCAGTTCGCGCGCCGTAACTTCCTCAAGAACGAGGCGCGCCTGCCGCTGCGCGACCGCACCGCCGACACCGTGCTGCGCCTGATGGGCGGCAAGCGGCGCCAGGATGCCGAGCCGGACGGCCAGGACGAGCAGATCGACGAGGCGCAGGCCTTCGGCGTCGAGGAGCGCAATATGGTCAGCGGCGTGCTGACCCTGGCCGACCGCTCGATCCGCTCGATCATGACGCCGCGCTCCGAGATGTCCTGGGTTAACCTCGACGACGAGGCCGACGCCATCCTGCGCCAGCTGCAGGAGTCGCCGCACAGCCGGATGCCGGTCGGCCGCGGCCAGCTCGACAACCTGGTCGGCATCGCCCGCACCAAGGACCTGATCAGCCAGCTGGTGCTGCAGGCGCGCATCGACGACGTGGTCGACGACGGCAATGGCGCCACTGGACCAATCCGCAAGCCGATCCTGCTGCCCGATACCGCCGGCGTGCTCAAGGCCATGGATACGCTCAAGCGCGCCCACGGCCAGCTGGTGCTGGTGACCGACGAATTCGGCATCGTCCAGGGCCTGTTGACCCCGGTCGACATCCTGGAAGCGATCGCCGGCGAGTTCCCCGACGAGGACGAGCAGCTGGCGATCCAGCCCAAGGGGCCCGGCGAGTGGGAAGTCATCGGCACCGCCGACCTGCACCAGCTGGAGCAGGTGCTGGAGACCGGGGGGCTGGTCAGCAGCGACGACGACTACACCTCGCTGGCCGGCTTCCTGCTGGCGCGCTTCGAGAGCTTGCCGGAGCCGGGCCAGGAGATCGAGATCGACGGCCTGCGCTACCGCATCCTGAGCGTCGAGGAGCGCCGCATCGCCAGGGTGCTGGTCCGGCGTATCGCGGCCGACGATGCCGCGCAGGCCGCCTGAACCCGTTTTTTTACCGTAACCGTACTAAGAAGGACATCATGAAACGTACTCTGTTGTTTATCGCGACCAACCTGGGCATCATGCTGGTGCTGGGCATCACCGCCAGCCTGCTGGGCGTCAACCGCTTCCTCACCTCGAACGGCCTGGACCTGCCCAAGCTGCTGATGTTCGCCGGCCTGATGGGCTTTGGCGGCGCCTTCATCTCGCTGCTGCTGTCCAAGCCGATCGCCAAATGGTCGACCGGCGCCCGCGTCATCGCCCAGCCTTCCAACCCGACCGAGCAGTGGCTGCTGAACACGGTGGCGGCCCAGGCCCAGCGCGCGGGCATCGGCATGCCTGAAGTGGCGATCTACGAGGGCGAACCGAACGCCTTCGCCACCGGCGCGACGAAGAACTCGTCGCTGGTCGCGGTGTCGACCGGCCTGCTGCAGTCGATGACCGAGCAGGAAGTCGAAGCCGTGCTGGCCCACGAGGTGGCCCACATCGCCAACGGCGACATGGTCACGCTGACCCTGATCCAAGGCGTGGTCAACACCTTCGTGATCTTCCTGGCGCGCATCGTCGGCTACTTCGTGGACGGCTTGCTGCGCAAGAATGACGAGGAAAACACCGGCCCCGGCATCGGCTACATGGTCACCGTGATCGTGTGCGAGATCGTGTTCGGCATCCTGGCCAGCATCATCGTGGCCTGGTTCTCGCGCCAGCGCGAGTTCCGCGCCGACCGCGGCGCCGCCAGCATCATGGGCCAGCCGCAGCCGATGATCGCGGCGCTGCGCCGCCTGGGCGGCATGGCCGAAGGCGAGCTGCCGAAGAACATGAGCGCGTTCGGCATCTCGGGCAAGGGCGGCGCGCTGGCGCTGTTCTCCAGCCATCCGCCGATCGAGGAGCGGATCGCGGCCCTGCAGGCGCGCTAATCGTTCGGGGCGATGCCCGGCACGCCGGCGCGGATGGCGCGTGAATAGTCGTCGGCGTCGCGGTCGGACTTGCGGGCGCGGGCATTGATGTGGCCGCGTTCGCGCAGCATCGCATACGGCAGGCCCGGGGTAAGCGCGCCCTGGTCGTAGGCATACTCGGCGAAATGGCCGGAGGCCAGCAGCCGGTAGTCGAGCGGCAGCGTCGGGTCGATATGGCGCGCCAGCTCGAACAGGATCGTGGTGCAGTTGCTGGTCAGGGTGTTGTAGAACTCGGGCTGGCCGCGCAGCCGTTCGGCGCGCGCCAGGTAGTCGAGCAGCACCGAGCGCAGCTGCGCCGGCGTCGCGCGCAGCCGGTACAGGTAGACCTGCTCGCCGCGCGCATTGCTGCGCGTGCGGATCAGGTCGCGCTCGTCGGCGGCGACGATCACCTGCTCGAACTTGCGGAAAAATCCGCCGAGCGCCGAGAACGTTTCGTCGCGTTCCTTGCGGATCTCGAGCGAGAACACCAGTCGCTGGCCGTCGCTGAAGCCGAACGACACCAGCGTGTGGGCGATGTGCGGCCCCATCCAGTACGACAGGATCAGGTCGGCCGATTCGAGGCGCGACAGGTCGTAGCGCCGCGTTTCCCAGCGCGGCGTGTAGTCGGTCTCGGTGCGCCACTCGAAGGCGCGCACATTGCGCAGTTCCAGGCGGTCGCCGTCCACCGTCGATTCCAGCAGGCGCGCCACGTCGTCGGCCCATGGACGATCGTGCGACGGCGCGAGCGACTGCCACCATCCCAGCATCGCGAGCGCCGCCAGCGCGCCGGCCAGCAGCAGCCTGCGTTCGCGCCGCCAGCCCGGCGTGCGCGCCAGGACCAGCGCCACGGCCAGGCCGAGCAGGGTCCAGGCGCCGCCCAGGGCCAGCGCGAGCGCCGGCGCCAGCTGGAACCACAGCGCGAGCGCGCCCCAGGCCGTCGCGGCCACGACCGCCAGCGCCGCCAGGCTCCTGGCCAGCCGCTTCCAGTTCACCGCGCTTCCTTCGCCGCCGCCGGCTCGGGCAAGAACCAGTTCAGCAGCAGCGCGCACAGGCCGCCGGTGGCGACGCCGGATTCGAGCACATTGCGCACCGCGCCCGGCATATGGGCCAGGAATTCGGGCACCTGGGACACGCCCAGCCCCAGCGCCAGCGAGACCGCGATCACCAGGAGCGCGCGGCGGTCGAGGGTGACGCTGGCCAGGATGTTGATGCCGGCCGCGGCGACCGCGCCGAACATGACCATGGCGGCGCCGCCCAGCACCGGTTCGGGCACCGCCTGGATCACGCCGGCGACCGCGGGAAACAGGCCCAGGATCACCAGGAACAGGGCGATCCACATGCCGACGTGGCGGCTGGCGATGCCGGTCAGCTGGATCACGCCGTTGTTCTGGGCGAAGATCGAACTCGGGAAGGTGTTGAACATGCCGGCCAGCAGGGAGTTGGCGCCGTTGACCAGCACCCCGCCCTTGATGCGCGCCATCCACAGCGGCCCTTCGACCGGCTGGCGCGAGACCTTGCTGGTGGCCGTCACGTCGCCGATCGCCTCCAGCGAGGTGACCAGGTAGATGACGATCATCGGGATGAACAGCGACCACGAAAAGCCCAGGCCGAAGTGCAGCGGCGTGGGCACCTGGAACAGCGGCGCCTCGTGCATGCCGCTGAAGTCCAGACGCCCCATCCAGCCGGCCAGCGCATAGCCGACGCCGAGTGCGATGACGATGGCGGCGCTGCGCATCCAGACCACCGGCACCCGGTTCAGGATCACGATGATGGCCAGCACCACGCCGGACAGCAGCAGGTTCTCGCCGTTGGCGAAGCTGCCGCCCGCCATGGCCGCGTAGCCACCGCCCATGCTGATCAGGCCGACCTTGATCAGGGTGAGGCCGATCATCAGCACCACGATGCCCGTCACCAGGGGCGTGATCAGGCGCTTGACGAAGGGCAGCACGCGCGAGACGCCCATCTCGATGAAGGAGCCGGCCACCACGACGCCGAAGATCGCCGCCATCACCGCCTCCACCGGCGTGCCCTGCTTGACCATCAGGGCGCCGCCGGCGATCAGCGGGCCGACGAAATTGAAGCTGGTGCCCTGCACGATCAGGAGGCCCGCGCCGAACGGACCGAAGCGGCGGCATTGCACGAAGGTGGCGATGCCGGAGACGACCAGCGACATCGAGACGATCAGGTTGGTGTCGCGGCTCGAAACGCCCAGCGCCTGGCAGATCAGCAGGCCCGGCGTGACGATGGGGACGATGATGGCCAGCAGGTGCTGCAGGGCGGCCAGCATGCCGAGCAGCGGGGGCGGGCGGTCGTCGAGGCCGAGGATCAGTTCCGGGTGGGTCTGCTGGGAGTGCGGTGTCGACATGGGGACGGCTGGCTGAGTAAAGAGGCGATTCTACAGGCAGACGGGCGGCGCGGGCGGCCGGCGTTGTAGAATGCCCCCTTTCACGGGGAGAGAGCAGGGCATGGCGGAGCTGACGGTATCGAGGATCCTGCACGCGGGGTATGTCTTCGAGTGCGAGGGCAGGCGCATCGCCTTCGACCCCATCTTCGAGAACCCGTTCAGCCGCAACTGCCATGCCTTCCCCGACGTGCGCTTCGACCTGGAGGCCATCCGGCGCCAGCGCTTCGACGCCGTGTTCATCTCGCACTTCCACGACGACCACTGCTCGCTCGACAGCCTCGACCTGCTGGAGCGCGCGACGCCGATCCACCTGTATTGCCAGTTCGGGGCGCTGTTCGACATGCTGCGCCAGCTGGGGTTCACCAACGTCCACGCGCTGGCCCTGGACCGGGCGGTCGAGGTCGGGCCGTTCACGGTGATCGCGCGCGAGGCGATGGATATCGACGTCGACTCGATGTTCCAGGTGCGCGCCGCCGGCATGAACGTGCTGAACGTGGTCGACTCCTGGATCGACGACGACACGCTGGGCCAGCTGGTCGCGCAGGGGCCGTGGGACATGGTGCTGTGGCCGTTCCAGACGATGCGCGAGCTCGAGGTGCTGGCGCCGTCGCGCCACGCCGCGGCGCCGCCCGGCCTGCCCGAACAGTGGCTGGTCCAGCTGCGCGCGCTGGCGCCGCGCTACATCGTGCCGAGCTCCTGCCAGTTCCGGCAGGAGCCGTGGTCCTGGTATAACCGCGCCTTCTTCCCGATCTCCTACGCCCGCTTCGCGCACGAGGTGGGAGCGGCCATGCCGCAGGCGCGGGTGGTGCGCCTGAACCCCTCGGTGTCGATGCGGCTCGACGCCGCCGGCCTGCACCCGGCGCCGCCGCTGGCGTGGGTCGTTCCGGTGGGCGAGCAGGACGTCGACTACGCCTATGCCGGCAATGCCGCGCCCCCGTCCACGGGCGAGATCGCGCGCCATTTCGCGCCGTTGAACGCGCAGGAGCAGGCGCGCGTGGCCGAGTACTGCCGCCGGGAGCTGGTGGCCAGGTATGGCGACATCGAAGCCGGGTCGGTGTATTTCGACCGGCCCCGCATCTGGCGCCTGTCGCTGTTCGACCATGCCGGCCAGGCCTGCCACTATCACTATCGCCTTGAAGGCGACAGCGCGGAACTGCTGGACGGCGCCGCCGGCCCGCTCGGCTGGAGCACCGAGGTCCCGGCCGCCAAGCTGTATGCGGCGCTCGAGCTGGGCGAGTCGCTGACCTCGATGTACATGCGCATCAATGACGAGCGCTTCGCGCCGGATGCCGAGCGCGAACTGATGGATGCCGACGTGGTCGACGATCCCTTGATCCGCTGCCTGTTCGGCGATACCTTCGGCGCCTACCAGGCGGCCCAGCTGCGCCGCCTGCTGGCGCGCTAGCTCACTCGCCCACCGCGCTCGACGCCACCCGGGCCAGCGACTGGCCATGGGGGTTGCTGACGCTGTGCGAGACCAGGATGTCGACCGGCGTCGGGATCGCCGAAAAGACCATCAAGGTGCACCGCGCCCGGGTCATGGAAAAGATGGGCGCCACGTCGCTGGCCCAGCTGGTGCGCGAGACCCTCGAACTCGAGGCGGGCGCGGTGTTCGCTGCCGACGGCGTGGACAGCGCAGGATGGCGATCCGCAGGCGCGCGCCGTACGTGCGCCCGGCACGATGGGGGAGGAGCGTCATGTTGAACAAACTCTTGGCCGAATTCATCGGCACATTCTGGCTGGTGCTGGGCGGCTGCGGCAGCGCCGTGCTGGCCGCCACCTTTCCCGAGGTCGGCATCGGCCTGACCGGGGTCTCGCTGGCCTTCGGCCTGACCGTCCTGACGGCGGCCTATGCGCTCGGCCCGATCTCGGGCGGCCATTTCAATCCCGCCGTGTCGGTGGGCCTGTGGGCCGGCGGACGCTTCCCGGCGCGCCACCTGGCGCCCTACGTCGTGGCGCAGGTGGTCGGCGCCGTGCTGGCCGCGGCCCTGATCTATGTGATCGCGAGCGGCAAGGCGGGCTTCGACGTCCAGGCCGGCTTCGCGGCGAATGGCTATGGCGAGCACTCGCCGGGCGGCTATTCGCTCGGCGCGGCCTTGGTGTGCGAACTGGTGATGAGCTTCATGTTCGTGCTGGTGGTGCTGGGCGCGACCCATCAGCGGGCGCCGGTCGGGTTCGCCGGCATCGCGATCGGCCTGGCCCTGGCCCTGGTGCACCTGATCAGCATCCCGGTGACGAACACCTCGGTCAACCCGGCGCGCAGCACCGGCCCGGCGCTGTTCGTCGGCGGCTGGGCGATGGCCCAGCTGTGGCTGTTCTGGCTGGCCCCCTTGCTCGGCGGTGCGCTGGCCGGGGTGCTGTACCGCAAGGTGCTGCAGCGCGAACCGGTCGAGCCGTCGGTTACCGGCCAGCTGGAACCGGGCCTCGGTCTCGGGGCGCGCACCTGACTTGCTCTCGCTTCTGCTCTCACTTCCGCTCTCACTTTTTAGCCTCGGGGAAATAGCGCCGAAAATATTCCTGACATTGACGCAGATTAAGCACTACAATCGTCATGCATCCTGTTATGACGATGCACCGTCAGCGCCCGCCCTTGTGCGGGCGCTTGTTCGTTGTGCCTCGCATGCAGCTGGCATATCCGCCGCGGCGGATATGGCATCGCGGGTCTGGCTCGAAAGGAAGCGGCGTGCAATCCGAGATCAAGTCATCTGTCATGGAAGCGATCGGCAACACCCCGGTGGTCAGGCTCGGCCGCGTGTTCGCGACGGCCAATGTGGTGGCGAAGCTGGAATTCATGAATCCCGGCGGCAGCATCAAGGACCGCATGGTGCGGGCGATGCTGCGCAAGTTGCCGCCGGAGGCCGGGCGCGTGGTCGAGGCGTCTTCCGGCAACACCGGCGCGGCCCTGGCGATGGCCAGCGCCGTGCTCGGCCTGGACTGCGAGGTCGCCGTCCCGGTCGCCACCAGCCGTGAAAAGATCCGGCGCATCGAAGCCTATGGCGCCACGGTGCGCGTATGCGACGCCGAACGCGGCCCGGACTACCAGGAGACGGCCCTGGACATCGCGCGCCAGGGCGGCGCCCACCACCTCGACCAGTATCGCTCGAGCCTGAACAGCCAGGCGCACTACGGCGACACCGCCCCCGAGCTGTGGTCGCAGATGAAGGGCGAGATCGACGTCTTCGTGTGCGGCGTCGGCTCGGGCGGGACGATCTCGGGCATCGGGCGTTACCTGAAGGAGCGCGATCCGTCGATCCGCGTGATCGGGGTCGAACCGCTGGATTCGGCCTACCGGAAGCTGGTGACCGACCTGCCGGCGAACGGCGAATTCTCCAGCGCGATCGAGGGCGTCGGCAAGGGCTGTCCGTCGCCCGTGTTCGATCCGGGGGTGGTCGACGACGTGGTCCAGGTGCCGGACGAAGAAGCGCTGGCCTGGATCCACCGGCTGGCGCGCGAAGAGGGCATCCTGGCCGGCGGTTCGAGCGCCTGCGTGGCGGCGGGGATCGCCCGCCTGCTGCCGCAACTGGGCAATGCCCGTGTGGTGACGATCTTTCCGGACTCCGGCGCGTTCTACCTGTCGAAGTATTTCTAGGCTCAGCGGCCGTCGCGGCCGGCGTCCTTGTCTGCCTCCGCCGGTTCCGGCGCGCGCGCCGTCGGCAGGTGCCAGCCGTAGCGGATGGCGGCCAGGCGCAGGCCGAAGCACAGGGCGGCGCCGGCCAGCGCGGTCGGGGTGCTGGGCAGCCCCAGGGCGTCACCAAGCACCACCACGGTGGCCCCGGCCAGGGCGGCGACGGCGTAGATGTCCGACCTGAACACGGCCGGCACGTTCGACAGCAGCACGTCGCGCGCGACGCCGCCGCCGATGCCGGTCAACATGCCGAGCAGCGCCGCCATCACCGGCTCCAGGCCGAACACCAGCGCCTTCTGGGCGCCGGCGA
Source organism: Massilia timonae CCUG 45783 (assembly GCF_000315425.1). GTDB lineage: Bacteria > Pseudomonadota > Gammaproteobacteria > Burkholderiales > Burkholderiaceae_D > Telluria > Telluria timonae. Next base: position 65,993 of record NZ_JH992926.1, read on the forward strand.
CGCAGAACAGGGCCAGCCCGGCGCCGTCGAACACCAGCACCGGGTGGCGCAGGCGGTGCACGGCGGGCGACCAGAAGAAGATCGCCACCCCGGCCAGCAGCGACACGCCCAGGTAGCGCCAGTCGGTGAAGGCGGCCGGCGGCGTGGCGCCGATCAACAGGTCGCGCACGATGCCGCCCGAGGTGGCGGCGACGAAGGACAGCACCAGCACGCCGAACAGGTCGAGCTGGCGCCGCAGTCCGGCGGTGGCGCCGCTCAGGGCGAACACGAAGGTGCCGACCAGGTCGAGCGTCAGCACCAGGGTCTTCATGGCGGCGCCCATGTCGAGGGCGGAAACGGGGAACACGGCGTACCTCTGAACATGAATGGTGCAATCCGCACCGAGGATGCGGATTCTATAGCACCGCGCCGATCCGCGCCCGTCAATGCTCAGCCGCGCACGAAGGCCAGCAGGTCGGCATTGACCTGGTCCTTGTGGGTGTCGGTCAGGCCGTGCGGCGCGCCCGGATACACGATCAGCTGCGCGTGCGGCACCAGGCGCCTGGAGGCGCGTCCGGCGGCGTCGATCGGCACGACCTGGTCGTCGTCGCCGTGGATGATCAGGGTCGGGATCGTGAATTTCTTCAGGTCTTCGGTGAAGTCGGTCTCCGAGAACGCCTTGATCGAGTCGTAGGTGTTCTTGTGGCCGCCCAGCATGCCCTGCATCCACCACGACTGGATCAGCCCTTGCGAGACCTTCGCTCCTGGCCGGTTGAAGCCGTAGAACGGGCCGCTCGGGATGTCCAGGTAGAACTGGGCGCGGTCGGCCAGCTGGCTGGCGCGCAGGCCGTCGAACACCTCGCGCGGCAGGCCGCCCGGATTGGCCTCGGTCTTGAGCATCAGCGGCGGCACCGCCGAGATCAGGCCGGCCTTGGCGATGCGTGCGGTGCCGTGGCGGCCGATATAACGCGCCACTTCGCCGCCGCCCGTCGAAAAGCCGAACAGCACCGCGTCCCTGACGTCCAGGTGGTCGAGCAGCTCGGCCAGGTCGTCGGCGTAGTGGTCCATGTCGTTGCCGTCCCACGGCTGGCTCGAGCGACCGTGGCCGCGGCGGTCGTGGGCGATGCAGCGGTAGCCCTGGCCGGCGAGGAAGATCATCTGCGATTCCCAGCTGTCCGAGTTCAACGGCCAACCGTGGCAGAACACGATGGGCTGGCCGCTGCCCCAGTCCTTGTAATAGAGTTCGACGCCTTCCCTGGTGGTGTAGATGGCCATGTGGGTTTCTCCTTGGTATGAATGGTGGTGAACGGGAAAAGTGGGCGACTGGGCTTGCCGCGCCTGCAACACTGAGTAGACGCGAATTCACACCGCGGCGATACCTGTCAGAAGGAAGAGCCGGCAGCCACACGATCGGTGGTGGCGGACGTGGGCAGCACCGCCGGCGTGGTTGCGCAGCCCTGTGTCGCAGCCCGTGTATTTACTTCTTGTCGCGCGGCCGGCGAACGCTCAAGGTAGCGAAGGATGGATTCTTTACTGGCGCAGCCGCCCGCGCTGCACTACATTGAGACAAAGCGGGCGCCGTGGGCCGGCCGCATCGAATGGAGCGAACCGATGAACATGTCGAAACCCGGCGCGAACCAGCGCAGGACGTCGTCGCGCCGGCAAACCGGCGGCGCCATGCCTGGGCGCCCGGACCCGCACGAGGAAGCGGCGCTCGACGAAGCGCTTGCCGAATCCTTTCCCGCCAGCGACCCCGTGGCGGTCTCGATCAGCACGGCGGCTCCGGACGCGAAGCGGCGCATTGCACGATCCTCCGAACGCCCATCCTGGGCCCCAAGCGTGCGCCTTTTCGGCACGGCCGACTCTACACTTGGTACTCGTTATCGGAACACATACGGTCACTTTCCGCATGTTTTTCAGCACGATGTGCAGGCAGGCGACCGCCACCCGAGAAGGAGTCTTTACCGTGTCGACCACCATCACCATCAACGGAAACGCCGTTGCACTGCCAAGCGACCCGCGCGTTTCCCTGCTCGACTTCCTGCGCGAGCACCTGCACCTGAGCGGCACCAAGAAGGGCTGCGACCAGGGTGCCTGCGGCGCCTGCACCGTGTTGCTCGACGGCGAGCAGCGCATCCTGTCCTGCCTGGCGCTGGCCGTGCAATACCAGGGCCGCGCGATCACCTCGGTCGAGGGGCTGGCGGGCGACGGCCAGCTGCACGCCCTGCAGCAAGCGTTCATCGAACATGATGGCTTCCAGTGCGGCTATTGCACGCCAGGGCAGATCTGCTCGGCGCTGGGCATGGAGGCCGAGCTGCGGCGCGGCGTGCCGAGCTACGTCACCGACGACCTCGGCCTCGAGACGATCGCGCTCAGCAAAGAAGAAGTGCGCGAGCGCATGAGCGGCAACCTGTGCCGTTGCGGCGCCTACAACGGCATCGTGGCCGCGGTGACCGAACACCATGTGCAGCTTCACGCCAGGGCGCCGGCCGGGGAGGCGTCATGAACCCGTTCACCTTCGCCCGCGCCCAGGACGTGCAGGACGCCGTGCGCCAGGGCGCGGCGGCGGGCAGCCGCTATCTTGGCGGCGGCACCAACCTGGTCGACCTGATGCGCGAGACCATCGAACGGCCGGCGCAGCTGGTCGACGTCAGCGGCCTGTCGCAGCAGATCGACGAGCGTGCCGACGGCAGCCTGCTGGTTGGCGCCGCCGTCAGGAACACGGCGCTGGCCGAACACCGCGCGGTGCGTACGCGCTTTCCGCTGCTGGCGCGCGCCATCGCTTCCGGCGCATCGGGCCAGATCCGCAACATGGCCACCGTCGCCGGCAACGTCCTGCAGCGCACCCGCTGCACCTATTTCTACGACCGCGAGGGCGCCCACTGCAACAAGCGCAATCCGGGCGAGGGCTGCGACGCGCTCCAGGGCGTGCACCGCATGCATGCGGTGCTGGGGGCCTCCAGCGCCTGCATCGCCACCCATCCGTCCGATATGTGCGTGGCGCTCGCCGCGCTCGACGCCGTGGTCCACCTGCAGGGCGTGGGCGAGGCACGCCAGGTGCCGTTCGCCAGCTTTCACCTGCTGCCGGAAGACCATCCCGAGCGCGAAACCGTCCTCCAGCCCGGCGAACTGATCACGGCGATCGAGATCCCGGCGCTGGCCTTCGGCGCCAACTCCACCTACCGCAAGGTGCGTGACCGCGCCAGCTATGCGTTCGCGCTGGTGTCGGTGGCGGCCGCGCTCGAGGTGCAAGACGGGGTGGTCAGCGACGTGCGGCTGGCCCTGGGCGGCGTGGCGCACAAGCCGTGGCGCGCCGCGATGCTGGAGCAGATGCTGCGCGGCCAGCCGGCCGACGCGGTCCATTTCGAGGCCGCGGCGCGGGCCGAGATGGCCGACGCCAAGCCCTTGCGCGACAACGCGTTCAAGATCCCTCTGGCCCAGCGCATGATGGTGGCCGTGCTCGACCGCCTGGCCACCGTCCATTCCTGAGGAGCTCGAGTATGAAAATCGTGCAGAACATCCAGAAGGCCGGGCAGGCGATCATGCAGAAGGCGGTGGCGCTCGCGCCCGACCGCTACGTCACTGGCGGCAAGCCCGATCCGCTCGCTTCCAGCGACGATCCGCTGATCGGCGCGCCGGTGTCGCGCCTCGACGGCCCCGTCAAGGTCAGGGGCGAGGCGAGATATGCCGCCGAGTTCGCGCCGGCCGGCATGGTGCATGGCGCCCTCGTGTACAGCACGGTGGCGAAAGGACGCATTGCCGCCATCGACGTCGCCGGGGCCGAGGCGGCGCCCGGCGTCGTGCTGGTGATGAGCCACCTGAATGCGCCGAAGATGCAGCCGCCGCCGCTCCTGATGCGCGAGCCGCTGGGAGGCAGCGGGGATGCGCTACCGGTGTTCCAGGACGACCGCGTGCACTGGAACGGTCAGCCGGTGGCGGTGGTGCTGGCGGAGACGCGCGAGCAGGCCGACCATGCCGCGTCCCTGGTGCGCGTGCGCTACGCCGCCGAGGACGGGGTGACTTCCATGGAAGCCGCGCGCGCGGCCGGCGCGACAGTGGCCGGGTTCATGGGCGAGCCGCTGCAGGACATCGTCGGCGACGCCGAGGCCGCGCTGGCGTCCGCGGGGGAGCGGGTCGATCTGGTCTACCGCACCCCGCGCCAGAACCATCACGCCATCGAGCTGCACGCGGTGACGGTGGCCTGGGAAGGCGACGTCCTGCGGGTCCACGACTCGACCCAGGGCGTCGTCAATGCCGCCTTCACGCTGGCCCAGGTGTTCGGCATCGCGCAGGAACAGGTGCGGGTGACGTCGCCCTTCGTCGGCGGCGGCTTTGGCGGCAAGCTGGTGTGGCGCCACCATCTGCTGGCCGCCGCCGCGTCGAAGCTGTCCGGCAGGCCGGTGCGCATCATGCTGTCGCGCGAAGGCGTGTGTCGCGCCGTCGGCGGGCGCACGACGACCGAGCAGCGGGTGGCCATCGGCGCCGACCGCGACGGCCGCTTCGTTTCGCTGATCCACACCGGCGTGGCCGTGATGACCGAATACAATGCCATGCCCGAGCCGTTCATCCACAACGCACGGGTCCTGTATGCGGCCCCCGCCATGAAGCTCGAGGTGCAGAAGGTGACCATGAACATGGTCGCCAACGTCCCGATGCGCGCGCCGGGAGAATCGGTGGGGTCGTTCGCCCTCGAGAGCGCGGTCGACGAGCTGGCCGACCAGCTGGGCATCGACCCGATCGTGCTGCGCCGGCGCAACGAGCCGGTGCAGGACCCGATCGAGGGCACGCCGTTCTCGTCGCGCCACCTGATCGAAGCCTATCGCGCCGGCGCCCAGGCCTTCGGCTGGCAGGAGCGGCACACGAAGCCGCGCATGCGGCAAGAGGGCGAATGGCTGGTCGGCCTGGGCTGCGCCAGCGCGGTCTTTCCCTACTATCGGATGGAAGGCGGGGCGGCCCGCATCGTGCTTTCTCGCGACGGCCACGCACGGGTGTCGGTCGGCGCGCACGAGATGGGCATGGGCACGGCCACCGCCCAGACCCAGCTGTGCGCGGTGCGGCTGGGGCTGCCGATGGAAAAGGTGAGTTTCGGCTACGGCGACTCGGCGCTGCCGGGCGCGGTGCTGGCCGGCGGCTCGCAGCAGACGGCCGTGGTCGCTGCCGCCGTTAAGGCGGCGCACGCGGCGCTGTGCGCCGAGCTGCTCAAGCTGGCCGGACGCGATTCGCCATTGGCGGGCCTGAAGTTGGAACAAGTGCGCTCGCGCGACGGCGGCCTGTGCAAGGTCGACGATGCCGAGCGCTGGGAAAGCTACGCCGACATCCTGGCGCGGGCCGGCCGCGACGAAGTGGAGGTGACGGCCAAGGCGCCGCCGTCGCAGGAAAGCGAGCACTGGTCGATGCATTCGTACGGCGCGATCTTTTGCGAGGCGCGGGTCAATGTCGTCACCGGCGAGCCGCGCGTGACGCGCCTGCTCGGTTCCTTCGACGTCGGCCGCATCCTCAACGCCAAGACCGCCGCCAGCCAGTTGCGGGGCGGGATGATCATGGGCCTGGGCGCGGCGCTGATGGAAGAGACGCATCTCGACGAGCGCAACGGGCGTGTGGTCAATGCCAGCCTGGCGGAATACCACGTGCCGGCCCACCTGGACGTGCCGGAGGTCGAGGTGATGTGGCTCGACATTCCCGATCCGCATGCGCCGGCCGGCATGCGCGGGGTCGGCGAGATCGGCATCACCGGCACCATGGCGGCGATCGCGAATGCGATCTACAACGCCTGCGGCAAGCGGGTGAGGGAGCTGCCGATCACGCTCGATAAACTGATGTGATCGGGCGGCGAGGGCGCCCCGGCCGCCGCCGGGCGCTCGGGCGCTTATTTCGAGATGCGCAGGATGGCCGAGGCCAGGCGCGAGAAGCAGGGCGTCAGGTCGGCGTCGGTGGCGGCGTAGCAGTACATGCCGACCGGTTGTTCCGGCCTGTAGCAACGCTTCGGCGCATCGGCCACGTTGGCCATGCACTTCAGGATCATTTCTCCCGTATTGGCCTTGTCGTAATCGCCGGTCGTCTTCAGCGCCGAGCCCATACCGAGCGTAAACACGAAGATGCCCTCCTCGCGCGCCTTCGCGGCGACCGCTTCCGCGAGGTTGCGCGAAGCGAGCTCGACGTTTCGATCGATGACGTCGAGCGAACTGATATCGGCAGTGACTGTACGCGGATGGCTGCCCACGATGGGAAATTCCCGTTTGTCGTCATGGGCGTTGTACCAGTCCGGCAAGCGCCGCGTCTGCCATGCGCCACTGCGATAGATCTGGCAACCGGTGCTGACCGGGGCCAGGTCGCTGGTCCCGATCTTGTTGAGGCCGACACCGGCCGCATCGATGGCGCCGGCGCTGGTGCAGTCCAGCGGGTTGCGGAAAGTGAATTTCGAGGCGAGGCCGGTCGGGGCGCCGTCCGAGAAGAAGACGATCACGCGCATCGACGAGCGGTTGCTAAGCGGAATAGCGTTCAGTTCATCGCGGGCGTTCCACATCCCCTCGACCGAAGTGGTGCCGCCGTCGAACACATAACCGTCGATATTCTTGGTCAGCGCGCTACGGGTGAACCCCCGCGCCGAGCGGTTGATTGGATTATCGACCTCGGCGCCGTAAGCGAAATGCACCAGCCCGACCCGATCCTGCGTTACATTGAACTTGTTCAGGAAGCTTTTCGCCGAGGTCTTCACGGTAGAGGCCGAACCGAGCAGGGAGCGCGATGTGTCGACCACCAGCATCATGTCGAGGTCGTTGCGGATGGTCTGCGCCGTCGCCACCGGGGTCAGCGACGCGAAGCCCATCACCTGCATGATCGACACCGGCATCTTCGCATCGGCGTCGACGTCGATGATCGCCTGGCCACCCTTGAAGGTCACGTTCGTGCTCAGGATCCTCGGCGCGGAGAGCAGGTAATTGTCGGGGATATTGGCCGCGAAGAAATCCGCTGCTGCGGCGCGCGCGCTCGCGGTCTGCTCGGCCTGGTTATTGCCGGTGGTGACGGCGCGGGCGCCGGCCAGGGCGGCCGAATCGACCGCCGCGTTCAGGCGCGCCTTGATGAGGTAAGCCAGGCCGGCGTCGATGGTCAGGCCCACCACGCCGAGCAGGACGAGCATGGCGATGGCCACCATGATGGCGACAGCGCCGCGCTGCCGGTGAAGAATCGGACGCATATCAGAACACGCTCATGGAATACAGGTCGGGCCCGAAGGTGGGCAGGGCATCCTTGCGGAAGGTAAATGCGCTGACGAGCATGTCGAACTTGTAGAAAGTCTCGACCACGTAGACGATTTCTCCATCGTCGAGTTTGCCCGTCAGTACGGACACGGCCGGTCGCGACGCGCTGCTGATGCTGCTGCACTTGCCGGCGCTGTTCCACGAGCCGCAGGCATAGACGCGGCTGGTGGGCTGGTAAGTGCTCTTTCGGGCGCCGAGGTTGCGCGCGGCGTCGTCCCAGCGGTACTGGTCCAGCACCACGCTGCGCGTTCCGCCCGTCCCGGTCACGCCCATCACGCGCGTAATGTACATCATCCCTTGCTGATTGACATTCAGTGGCGGCGCGCTGGACATCACCGCGTAAATGATGTCCTGGCTGCCGTCCTCGAGGTCGGTGCCGCCGCGCGCCACCAGGTTGGCGCCCTCGCGCCCGATATTGGTCATGATGATGTTCGCCTGCAGTGCCCGGGCGCCGTCGATGGCGCACAGCGCCAGGATCACCAGCATGGGCAGCAGCAGGGCGAGCTCGACCGCCGCAACGCCGCGCTCGGATTTGCGGATTTTCGGTACAGTCATGACGGATTTGCGCATTCTAAATTGCGTCATGGGAATATCTCATTACGCATGGTGGCTGCGACGGAGAAGCGGTAAGTGCCATCGGTGAAAAAGCTCGACAAAATCGGTGTCGTCACCGGCCAGCCGCAGTCGAGCTGGATCACGAGGATGTCGCCGGGTGCGCCGAACATGCCCTTGCCGTAGGTCGCATATTTGGTGCCGTTGACCGAGACCTGGGCCGAGGTGCGTTCGAACATCCCCATCGAGTTGTCGCGGATCCTGGCGATGACGACATTGGGATCGGCAGTCTGGCCGGTGATGGCGTAGCGGCCGCCTTCGCGCACCGCATACTGCATCGTCAGGGTCGCGAAGAACATCATGCTGAGCTCGATGATCGCGACCAGCACCAGCAGGAACACCGGTGCAATGATCGCCATTTCGACGATCGTGGCGCCGGACTGACGTCGGGGAAGGGAATACATCGTCATCCAGGAATTTTTACGGAAAGTATGACTTGGCATGCGGTAAGCTTCGGGGATTCTACAGGGCAAAAATCATTTCCCGCATCGCTTTTAGAAAGGATTCAACGCCGCTGTCGGGGCCGCACAACATGAATTGGCTAGCTAGCATCGTCCCTTCCTTCCTTCGTTCAACGGTCCGCGCGCGCACGGGCCAGTCGAGCGCCGAGCAGCGTGTGGCCTCCGCCGACGCCGAAGTGTGGATGGTGTTCGGCATGCGCGTGCTGCTGGCCGTGTCGGCGCTGCTCACGCTGTATATCGGGCCGGGCGGCGTGACGGTCTCGGGCGAATGGACCTGGGCCGTGTTCGCGGCCTATGTCCTGCACAGCCTGACCCTGCTGGCGATCGCCGGCTACCGCGCCGGCTTTTCGCACGGCCCGCTGGTGTACTGGATCGACATCGCCTGGTATGGCGTGATCGTCTGGGCCAGCGGCGGCAGCGCCAGCCCCTTCTTTTCGTTCTTCTTCTTCGCCATCCTGGCCGCCTCGTTCCGCCACGGCTTCGACGCCGGCGCCAAGCTCACCCTCGGTTCGGTCGGCGTGGTGGCGCTGTCGGTGCTGGCGGCGCAGGGCCTGGCGTCGCTGCACATCCTGCTGCTGCGCGCGACCTTCGTGCTGGCGCTCGGCTATATGGTCGCGTTCTGGGGCGGATTGGCGGTCGACCAGCGCCGGCGCCTGGCGTTGCTGCGCGACGTCAGCCGCCTGTCCAATCCGCGCTTCGGGGTGCAGCACACCCTCGACTCCCTGATGGAAAAGATCCTGCGCTTCTACGGCGCCGACAGCTGCGTGCTGCTGATGCAGGACAGCCATGAGCGCTGGGTGATGAGCACCGCCCACCATCCAAAGAGCGCGCGCGCGATCAGCCGCAGCCGGCCGGACGAGGCCGACATCGAGCCGCTGCTCGGGCTCGAGGATGGCGCCAGCCTGTACCAGGCGCCGCCGCGCCACTTCGGCCTGTTCGTGCTGGGCCGGGCCACGGCGCTACACCAGGGCAAGGACACGCGCGAGTGGCGCCGGGCCGATCCCGATGCCTGCGGCCACGTCGCCGACCTGCTCGATGCCGAGGGCTTCATCAGCGCCACGCTGCCTCTGCGCAAGGGCAGAGGCCTGATCATCGTCACCGGCGCGCGGCTCAAGCGCAGCGATGCCAGTTTCCTGAAACACATCGTGCAACAGGCGTTCCCGGTCATCGAAACCATCGACCTGCTCGACCGGCTGGCGTCGGAAGCGGCGTTTCGCGAGCGCCAGACCATCGCCCGCGACTTGCACGACAGCACAATTCAGCCGTATATCGGCCTGCGCCACGCGGTGGCCGCGATCCGCAACCAGGCCGGCGACGACAGTCCGGTCGCGCCCGAGCTGGACCGCCTGATGGCGATGTGCTCGGGCGTGATCGGCGACATGCGCGACTTCGCCCAGCGTTTTCGTAGCGGGCGCCAGGAAGAACCGGAACTGCTGATCGCGCTGCGGCGCCAGCTGCGCCAGGTGGAAACCTTCTATGGCCTGGACGTGATGCTGGAAATGCATGCCGACAGCGGCATCAACGACCGCATGGCGGCCGAGGTGTTCCAGATCGTCACCGAAGGCATCAGCAACATCTGCAAACATACGCGGGCGCGCACGGCCGGCGTGGTGGTGGAAGAAGAGGGCGGCCTGCTTGCCATCGATATTTTCAACCCGGCGGCCGTGGCCGGACAGGCCGCGGCGCCTTTCGTGCCGCGCTCGATCGCCGAGCGGGTCCAGGGCCTGGGCGGCAAGCTGGAGGTCGAGGCCGACGGCCGCCAGACCCTGCTGCGCATCCGCATTCCGATCTGAACACGCCAAGTTTCAAGGAGAACCATGACCATTCGTATCTTGCTGGTCGACGACCATAAAACCATGTTGTGGGGCCTGGAGCGCCTGATCCAGGCCGAGGGCGACGCTTTCCAGCTGGTCGGCAGCGCCAGCGACGGCGTCGAGGCCAAGGCCTTGTGCACCGAGTTCAAGCCCGACATCGTGCTGCTGGATCTCGACCTGAAAGGCAGCAGTTCGATCGACTTCCTGCCGGCGCTGATCGAGAACGGGACGAGCAAGGTCGTGATCCTCAGCGCCAACCGTGACCAGGCGACGCTGGCGGCGGCGGTCAAGGCCGGCGCGCGCGGCGTGGTCAGCAAGGAGGCGCCGACCGACGATGTGCTGGCGGCCGTGCGCAAGGTGCATGGCGGGGAATTGTGGCTCGACCAGACGCTGATGCAGGCCCTGCTGGGCCAGTTGGTGGCCCCAAGCCCGAAGGCCGATCCGGAAGCCCAGCGCATCGCCTCGCTCACGGCGCGCGAGCGCGAGGTGATCGGCATGATCGTGCAGGGCAAGGGCGCCCTGAACAAGGACCTGGCCGAGCGCGCCTTCATCTCCGAGCGCACGCTGCGCAACCACCTGACGACGATTTACCAGAAGCTGGACGTGGCGAACCGCCTCGAATTATACGTCTACGCCACCAAGCACGGCCTGTCCTGACCGTACCCGTCGGCGCCCCACCCGGGGGCGCCCCACATCCTGTCGTCCCCCTCCCACACGGCGTCCAGGACATATGTCCTAGACCGCCACGGCAAGAAGTCCCCCTCAAAAAGGTAGTTTTGACGGATGGCAACGAAAGTGCCGATCCGTAAGATTCAACCCATGCGCTGCGTATCGTTTCATGCGGTACGGCGGCAAGAGGACAGGAGCGAACGTGTACGACAAGGAAGATAACCCGGAGCAGCATTACGAAAGAAGCGGCAGCCCGGCGATGTCGTACCTGGTCCTGAGCGTCCTGCTCGCAGTCGTCTGCTTCATTGCGGCGCTGGCCGTGTGGACGAGCGCATAAAGCCCAACTCATTCATATCACTGAAAGGAACCACCATGAACTTCATCGCCAACCTGATCAAAGAAGAAGACGGCGTCACCGCAATCGAATACGCACTGATCGCCTCGCTGATCGCCGGCGTCATCATCGCCGCTGTCAGCCTGCTGGGTGGCAACATCAGCACCCTGTTCAATACCCTGGCCGCCCGTATTTCGGCGAAGACCCCGACCGGCGCCTGATCGTCGTTTAGCGGCCGCCGCCAGTCGGCCCCCATCCGGCACGGAAGTTTCGTGCCGGATTTTTTTTGACCGGAGCCAAACTTGACAACCCTGCCACTCCTGCTGCTGTTTGCACTGCTCGGCGCTGCCGTCTGGCACGACGTGCGTGCGCGCCGCATCCCGAATGCCATCGTGTTTCCCGGCATGCTGGCGGCGTTCGCGCTGCACGCGCTGCTGCCGCAGGGGCAGGGCCTGTTCGGACCGCAGGCAGGTAGCCTGGGCCTGCTGCAGTCGCTGGGCGGCTGGGGCCTGGGCCTGGCGCTGCTGCTGCCGATGTATGCGCTGCGCCTGATGGGCGCCGGCGACGTCAAGCTGCTGGCGATGGTGGGCGCTTTTGTGGGCGCCGGCCAGATTCTGACCGTGGGCCTGGTCACGCTGGTGGCCGGCGGCCTGCTGGCGCTGGCGTTCGCGGCATGGCAGGGCAGTCTGCGCCGTCTGGTCGGCAATGCTTACCACATGGCCATGCACAGCGCTTTTTCGGCACTGGCAGGCAGCATCGCCGCGCCGGTCACGCCGCCGGAGGCAGCCAGCGGCCGCCTGCCGTACGCGGTGGCAATCGCCGTCGCCACGGTCGGCTGCGTGCTGTGGATCCGTGTGCACGGGGAGCTGCCGTTGTGAACCAGACCGTGAGCAACAACCTCCTGGCCCCGGCCGACAATCGCGCCCCGCGCACCGTCGACGAGACCGGCCTGCCGTTCCTGTTCCTGGCCGAACTGATCTCGAAAGTGCTGTTCCAGCGCGGCCAATTGCGCCTGGCCGAACTGGCCAGCCACCTGAAACTCAATGTCAGCGTCATCGATCCACTGCTGGCATTCCTGCGCGCCGAGAAGCTGTGCGAGATCGCGCGGGTGGGAAGCAGCGGCACCGACGCCGATCTGTCGTACATCCTGACCGACGCCGGCCGCGCGCGCGCCGCCAATGCGGTCGCCCGCAACGCCTATGCCGGTCCGGCGCCGGTGACCCTGGCGGCCTATACCGCCCAGGTGCAGGCCCAGAGCGTGGCGGCGATGCAAGTGACGCGCGCCGCCATGGCCGCCGCTTTCGAAGGCGTGGTGGTCAATCCGCTGGTCCTCGACCAGTTGGGCGCGGCGATGAATTCGGGGCGCGCGATCTTCTTGCACGGCCTGGCCGGCAGCGGCAAGACCTACCTGGCCGAGCGCCTGCGCGACCTGCTGGTCGGCACGATCGCGGTGCCGCACGCCCTGATGGTGGACGGCGAGGTGATTCCCTTCTTCGACGCCGTGCAGCACGTGGCGGCCGACGAAGGCGTGGCCCCGGGGCTGGGACTGGATCGCGGCAGCGCGCCGGACGCGCGCTGGGTGCGCGGCGTGCGCCGTCCGGCGGCGCTGGCCGGCGGCGAGCTGACCCTGGACATGCTCGACCTGCGCTTCGACCCGCATACCCGCCTGTACCAGGCCCCGCCGCACCTGAAGTCGAACAACGGCATCTTCATCATCGACGACCTGGGGCGCCAGCGCTGCACCCCGGAAGCCCTGATGAACCGCTGGATCGTGCCGATGGACCGCAGCGTCGATTACCTGACCCTGCACACCGGCCACAGCTTCCAGATTCCGTTCGACGTGATCGTCGTGTTCTCGTCGAACTTCGTGCCGCAGCGCCTGTCGGACGGCGCATTCCTGCGCCGCCTGGGCTACAAGATCGAGGTGCCGGCGGCGTCGCTCGATGAATACGCGACGCTGTTTCGCCAGGCCTGCGCCGGCGCCGGTGTGACGTTCGACGTCGCGGCGTTCGACTACCTGCTGGCGCGCCACGGCGAGCGCAAGGTGCCGCTGCTGGCCTGCTATCCACGCGACCTGGTACGCCAGCTGCGCGACCTGGCGCGCTACGAAGAGCGCGCCCCCGAATTGAACCGCCAGACCATCGACTGGGCCTGGGACAACTATTTCGCCGCCGGCGCCGCCGGCCGCCCCTTGGAGCTTGAGCGCCGCGAACGCGGCGCCGTGGAGTACAACAATGCGTAAATCTGTGACAAGTTCGCGAGCCTTCCTGATCATCGGCGTGGCCCTGGTCCTGGCGCTGGGCGCGGTCGTGATGGCCGCCAAATGGATGGGCGAGCAAGGCCCGTCCGGCACCCGCGTCGTGGTGGCGGTCGCCAACATCAACCAGGGCTCGCGCCTGGCGCCCACCAGCCTGCAACTGGCCGACTGGCCGGCGACTTCGGTGCCGCCGGGCGCGATCCTTGATCCCAAGGCCCTCGAAGGCCGCATCGCGCGCGCCGAGATCCTGGTCGGCGAGCCGGTGACCGAATCGAAACTGGCGCCGAAGGGCACCCTGGGCGGCCTGTCGGCCGTGGTCAGCGCCGGCAAGCGCGCCATGACGGTGCGCGTCAACGACGTGGTCGGCGTGGCCGGCTTCGCGCTGCCCGGCAACTACGTCGACATCCTGGTCAACCTGCAGGCCACCGGCAGCGACCTGGCTGCCTCGCCGTCGATTTCGAAGATCGTGCTGGAACGGATCCTGGTGCTGGCCGTGGCCCAGGAATCGACGGTCGACGACAGCAAGCCGCGCGTGGTGAACGCCGTGACGCTCGAACTGACCCCGGAAGAGGTCGAAAAGCTCGATCTGGCGCGTTCGATCGGCGAACTGTCGCTGGTGCTGCGCAACCAGGTCGACCCGCAGCCGGCGGCCACCACTGGCGCCACCCGCGAGTCGGTGCTGGGCCTGCCCGAGCGCAGCCCGGCGCCGGCGCCCGCGGTCGCCCACGAACCTGCCTATGAACCGGCGCCGCGTGCGGCAGCCCCGGTGCGCCAGAGCGCCCCGCGCGGCGACGGCGTGCTCGTGATCCGCGGCCTGGACGCCGCTTCGCAAAGCTTTTGATTGAAGACCCCATCATGAATCCATCGTTCAATAAAACCCTGCTGGTTTCGAGCCTGACCCTGGCGCTGGCGGTGCAGGCCGGCCTGGCATCCGCCGCCGACTGCATCGACCTGCGCAGCGACGCCGCTCCGCGCCTGGAGCTGGTGCGCGGCAAATCGGTCATCAAGCGCTTCTGCACGCCGGCCAGCCAGGTCACCGTGGGCGACCCGCAAGTGGCCAACGTGGTGGTCCCGAATTCGGGCGAGGTGGTGATCGTGGCGCGCAGCGTCGGCACCACGAACCTGATCGTGTCGGGCCGCGACAAGAAGTCGACCGTGATCGACATCGCCGTCGGCGTCGACACCTCGGCCCTGCGCAGCCAGTTCGACACCCTGTTCCCGCAAGAGAAGGACGTGCGCATCGGCAGCAGCGGCAACGCCCTGATCCTGTCCGGCATGGTGAGCGACGCCGCCGTGGCCAGCCAGCTGGTGGAGCTGGCGACGGCCTTCCAGGCGATCGGATCGTCCGGCGCCGACTCCAACAGCGGTGCGGGCAGCCCGTCGCCGGCCGGCGTCGGCGCCCCCGCGGCCGCAAGCGCCGGCGGCGCGGCGCCGTCGGCTGGCGCCAAGGTGCTCAATATGCTGTCGATCGCCGCCCCGCAGCAGGTGATGCTCGAAGTGAAGATCGCCGAAGTGTCGAAGTCGCTGGTCGACCAGCTGGGCGCCAAGGCGGGCTACACCAAGACCAACGGCAGCTGGACCTATGGCGTGGTTTCGAGCCTGCTGAGCGGCGGCGCCGGCTCGATCGGCGGCGTCGGCGCCGGCATCAAGGAACTGACGATCGACGGCGAGAAGCGCGACGGCCTGGTCAAGATCCTGGCCGAGCCGAACGTGATGGCCGTCAGCGGCCAGGAGGCGAGCTTCCTCGCCGGCGGCAAGATCTTCATTCCGGTCGCCCAGTCGTCCGGCGGCGGCACGCCCACCATCACGCTCGAAGAGAAGGAATATGGCGTGGCCGTGAAGTTCACCCCGACCGTGCTGGCCGGTGGCCGCATCAACCTGCGCGTGGCGCCCGAAGTGTCGGAACTGAACCGCGAAGGCATCGGCATCTCGACTGGCGGCAGCGGCAACGCGAGCGCGATCCTGCCGTCGTTCACCACCCGCCGCGCCTCGACCACGGTGCAGCTGCTGGACGGCCAGAGCTTCGCCATCGGTGGCCTGATCCGCAACAACGTGACCAGCAACATCAAGCGCTTCCCCTTCCTGGGTGAAGTGCCGGTGCTGGGCACGCTGTTTCGCAGCAGCGACTTCCAGAACGACCGCACCGAGCTGGTGTTCATCGTGACGCCGCGCCTGGCCAAGCCGATGGAAGCCGTGCCGGCGCTGCCGACCGACCACTACGTGCAGCCGAGCCGCACCGAGTTCCTGCTCGGCGGCCAGCATGAAGGCAAGCGCGCCACTTCCACTTCGAAGGAATGATCATGAAAACCATCCTGTGCGCCAGCCTGCTGGCCTCCCTGGGCATCCTGGCCGGCTGCGCCACCGAGGGTCCTGCCACCAATGGCGACAGCGTGCGCGCCATGATCGCGAGCCAGACGATGCCGCCGCGGCCGCGTGTGGAGCGGGGCAGTGACGCCCGCGCCGCCGTCGCCGCCTATGCCAATTACCAGAACTCCTACGTGACGCCGACCTCGCAGGGCGACGCCAGCGCGTTCGGCAAATAAGAGACCAGAGAGCCACCATGAAGATCGCAGTCCTTTCGCGCGACGAGCGCCACCTGATCGAGCTGTCGCGCCAGTTGCGCGCCCGGCCGGGCAGCGACGAAGTCGACATGATCGCCGGCACCGCCGCGCGCCTGTCGACCATGGCCGACGAGGCCGTGCCCGACCTCCTGATCGTCGATGCGCCGCGCGCCGACGAAGGCGAGCTCGACCAGCTGGAGCGCCTGGGCCACCTGTTCCCGCGCATGGCCTTCATCGTGCTGTCCGAAGACCAGTCGCAGGACTTCCTGCTGCGCGCGATGCGCGCCGGCGTGCGCGAGGTGCTGGCGGCCCGTCCGCAGCCCGCCGACCTGATCGCGGCGGTCGACCACGTCGCCGAAAAGCTGGGCAGCCAGGGCGCGGCCCAGGGCCGGGTGCTGGCCTTCATCTCGTGCAAGGGCGGCAGCGGCGCGACTTTCCTGGCCACCAACCTGGCCTATGCCCTGAGCGCCGGCGGCGCCAAGCGCGTGGCGCTGATCGACATGAACCTGCAGTTCGGCGACGCCTCGCTGTTCGTCTCGGACAGCAAGCCGCTGGCCACGCTGTCCGACGTCGCGACGCAGATCCACCGCCTGGACCCGTCCTTCCTGTCCTCGAGCATGGTGAGTGTGACGCCGAACTTCAGCGTGCTGGCCGCGCCGTCCGATCCGGCCCACGCCAGCGACGTCAAGCCCGAGCACATCGACGCCATCATCAAGCTGGCGCGCCGCCAGTACGACTTCATCGTGCTCGACGTCGGCCGCAGCCTGGACCCGGTCAGCATCCGCGCGCTGGACCATGCCGACACCATCTACCCGGTGCTGCAGACCACCTTGCCCTATATCCGCGACGGCAAGCGCCTGTTGACGGTGTTTCGCAACCTGGAATACGGCAGCGACAAGGTGGAGCTGATCGTCAACCGCCACGACAACAACAGCGACATCCGCCTGAAGGACCTCGAAGAGGCGTTCGACACCACGCAGCTGCGCACGATGCCGAACCACTACGACGCCGCCGCAAAGTCGGTCAACCAGGGCGTGCCGGTCACGCGCCTGGCGCCGGACAGCCAGCTGAGCCTGGCCTTGATGACCATGGCGCGCGGCCTGACCGGCGAAGCCGCGCCGGTGCAGAGCGCGGGCCTGATGGCGCGCCTGTTCAAACGGCGCAAGACCGACGTCTGAGATAGAGAAAGACCGACATGAACCCGATGCCCCCAGCCTCCCTGCGTGAACGCCTGGCCAGCATGAACGGCGGCGCCGCCACGAGCATTGGCGCCGGCGCCATCGCGCGTCCGGTCGCCCAGCGCGGCGGCCCGATCGACAACCGCGCCTACCACCAGCTCAAGGCCCGCATCCACGAGGCGCTGCTCGACCGCGTCGACCTGGAAAGCATGCAGCGCCTGAACCAGGACCAGATCCGCCAGGAGCTGCGCCTGCTGGTCGAGCGCCTGCTCGAAGAAGAGATGGTCGTCATCAACGACGCCGAGCGCAAGACGCTGACCCGCGACATCCAGAACGAGATGCTGGGCTTCGGTCCGCTGGAGCCGCTGCTGGCCGATCCGAGCGTGTCGGATATCCTGGTCAATACCCACAAGCAGGTCTACGTCGAGCGCCGCGGCAAGCTGGAACTGACCGACGTCACCTTCACCGACGACGCCCACCTGATGAAGATCATTGACAAGATCGTCTCGCGCGTGGGCCGCCGCATCGACGAATCGAGCCCGATGGTCGACGCTAGATTGCCGGACGGCTCGCGCGTGAACGCGATCATCCCGCCGCTGGCGATCGACGGTCCGGTGATGTCGATCCGCCGCTTTTCCGCCGATCCGCTGCGCCTGGCCGACCTGGTCTCCTACGGCAGCATGACGGCCGACATGGCCGAGGTGCTGCAGGGCCTCGGCAAGGCCAAGGTCAACATCCTGATCTCGGGCGGCACCGGCAGCGGCAAGACCACTATGCTCAACGTGATCTCGGGCTTCATCAGCCATAGCGAGCGCGTGGTGACGGTGGAAGACGCGGCCGAGCTGCAGCTGCAGCAGCCGCACGTGGTGCGCCTGGAGACCCGTCCCGCCAATATCGAGGGCAAGGGCGAAGTGAGCCAGCGCGCGCTGGTCAAAAACGCGCTGCGGATGCGCCCCGACCGCATCATCCTGGGCGAGGTGCGCGGCGAAGAGGCGATGGACATGCTGGGCGCCATGAACACCGGCCACGAGGGCTCGATGGCGACCATCCACGCCAACACACCGCGCGACGCCCTGACTCGCCTTGAAAACATGATCAGCATGGCGGCGCCGAACCTGCCGCCGAAAGCGATGCGCCAGCAGATCGCGTCCGCGGTCGGCGTGGTGGTGCAAGTCTCGCGCCTGACCGACGGCAAGCGCAAGGTGCTGTCGATTTCGGAAGTGACCGGCATGGAAGGAGAGGTGATCACGATGCAGGAGATCTTTACCTTCCGCCAGACCGGCGTGGCCGACGACGGCGCCGTGATCGGACAGTCGAGCGCCACCGGCGTGCGCCCGCATTTCGCCGAGCGCCTGCGCACCTTCGGCGTGAACCTGGCGCCGCACATCTTCGAGCCGCGCTTCTAAGCCCGCTGAGCGAAAAACCGACATGGACACCACCTTCATCCTGTTCATCCTGATGCTGTTCGCGGCCGTCATGCTGCTGGTCTGGGGCGTGTACGCCGCCTGGCAAGCCAGCCGCGACCCCGAGGCCGAGCGCGTCGCGCGGCGCCTGCGCAGCGTCATCAAGAGCGATACCCGCCAGGAAGACGTCACCATCACCAAGGATCGCCGGCTGTCCGACAATCCCGAGCTCGAGCCGCTGCTGCGCCGCCTGCCGTTGGCGCGCCGCCTCGACCGCATGCTGGTGCAGGCCGGCAGCGGCCAGCTGGTGGCCTCGCTGCTGGCCGTGTGCGCCGCCTGCTTCGGCGCCGGCCTGGTGGCCGCGCTGGCGCTGCGCCTGCCGCTGCCCGCGGTGCTGGGCTGCGCTGTCGGAGCGGCCGGCCTGCCGCTGCTGCGCCTGGTGCGCGCACGCGACCAGCGCATGGTGCGCTTCGAGCGCCAGTTGCCCGAGGCGCTGGACATGATGGGCCGCGCGATGCGCGCCGGCCATGCCTTCCCGACCGCGCTCAAGCTGGTGGCCGACGAAGTGGCGGCGCCGCTGGGCGAGGAATTCAAGACGGCTTTCGACGAAGTGAACTTCGGCGTCTCGATGGCCGATGCGCTGAACAACCTGGCGCAGCGCGTGCCGAGCATGGACTTGCAGTACTTCGTGGTCGCGGTGCTGATCCAGCGCGAGAGCGGCGGCAACCTGACCGAACTGCTGGCCTCGATCTCGGGCATCGTGCGCGACCGCCAGAAGCTGGCCGGCCAGGTGCGCGTGCTGTCGGCGGAAGGCAGGATCTCGGCCTGGGTGCTGTGCCTGCTGCCGTTCGGCGCCGGAATCATGATGTACGCGGTCAATCCGGAGACGATGGGCGTGCTGGTGAACGATCCGGTGGGGCGCCAGCTGACTGGCGCGGCGCTGGGCATGATGGCTTTCGGGGTGCTGGCGATCCGCAAGATCGTGCGCATCCGCATGTAAGAACTTTCAGGATTCAACAAGATGACGATGCCTCAAATCGTGATGCTGGCGGCGATGTTCGTGCTGGTGTTCGGGATCGCCGTGGCGGCCATGCTGCTGCTGACGCGCGACCCCGTGAAGGCGCGCCTGGTGGCGCTCGACGAACGCGATACGCCCCGCACGAGCCGCGCCGACGGCTGGAGCGTGCGCCTGGCGCGCCTGGCCGAGCCGCTGGCGAAGCTGTCGGTGCCGGCCGAGGGCTGGGAAACCTCGCCGGTGCGCCTGCGCTTCATCAACGCCGGCTGGCGCGCGCCATCGGTGCCGGGCCTGTTCCACGCCGGGAAGACCGCGCTGACGATCGGCCTGCCGCTGATGGTGTACATCGCGCTGCCGCACCATAACGAACGCCCGCTGGTGCTGACCTTCCTGTACCTGGTCGGCTCGGCTGCCATCGGCTACTACGTGCCGGACATCGCGCTCAAGCGCCGGATTGCCAACCGCCAGCGCGAGATCTTCGAGAGCTTCCCCGACGCGCTGGACCTGATGACGGTGTGCGTCGAGGCGGGCCTGGCGATGGACGCGGCGCTGGCGCGGGTCGGCAACGAGATCGGCCTGAAAAGCCCGGTGCTGGCCGAGGAGCTGCAACTGGTGACGCTGGAACTGCGCGCCGGCAGCAGCAAGGAAAAGGCGCTGCGCAACCTGGCGCTGCGCACCGGCGTCGAGGACGTCGACGCGCTGGCCAAGATGCTGATCCAGGCCGAGCGCTTCGGCACCAGCATCGGCACCGCGCTGCGCGTGCAATCCGAACAGCTGCGCACGCGGCGCCGTCAGCTGGTCGAGGAAAAGGCGGCCAAGATCGCGACCAAGCTGCTGTTTCCGCTGATCTTCTGCATCTTCCCGGCGTTGCTGGTCGTGCTGCTGGGACCGGCGGTGTTGCAGATCATGCGGTCGGTGATGACGGTGGCGACCTGATCGCAAGATAGATGATTTGTGAATGGCGATCATCATGGATCGCAATTTGATTTCTATCTCAGGGAGCGCATACTGGAGTCATACCAGATCACACACGAAAGAAAATCATGTCGACCCTGTCGCTCCGCCCAAGTTTCGTTGCTCAACTGTCCGCCTTCGCTGACACCCTCGCCAACTTCGTGCGCGCGAAAGCAGCTCCTGGCGCCGTCGCCCGCGGCGCCGATGCCGGCGACGTCTGGGCCCTGTACCGCATGACCCGCGGCGCCGATGCCGTCTCTCCGGCCGTCGCCCGCCGCCTGGAAGCGCACGCGCAAGCGAAGTAATCGCGCTGCGCCAGCTTGACGACGCCCCGCCTCGAGCGGGGCGTTCTGTTTATGGCGCTTCCGACGGTTCGTGGAACTCGTCCGCCCGCGAGAACAGGTCCCAGGCCGCGATGAACAGCGCCGCGATGACCGGCCCGATCACGAAACCGTTCAGGCCGAACAAGGCCATGCCGCCCAGCGTCGACAGCAGGATCACGTAGTCCGGCAGCTTGGTGTCCTTGCCGACCAGGATCGGGCGCAGGATGTTGTCGACCAGGCCGATCACCAGCACGCCATAGGCGGCCAGCACGACACCCTGCCAGATGTCGCCGGTCGCCAGGAAGTAGACGGCCACCGGCGCCCACACCAGGGCCGCGCCGACCGCCGGCAGCAGCGACAGGAAGGCCATCACCACGCCCCACAGCAGCGCGCCGCTGACATCCAGCGCCCAGAAGATCAGGCCACCCAGCGCCCCCTGGGCCATCGCCACCAGCACATTGCCCTTGACCGTGGCCCGGATCACCGTGGTGAAATTCTGGAACAGGCGGCCCTTGTATTCGCTTGACAAGGGCACCGCGCGCTGGATGCGCGCCGCCAGGATGCGGCCGTCGCGCAGCAGGAAGAACAGCAGGTACAGCATGATGGTCATGCTGACCACGAAGTCCAGCGTATTGCGGCCGATATTGAGGGCATAGTGCGCCGTGGCCTGGCTGATCTGGGCCGCGCCTTCGGTGATCTTTTCCTGCAGCGAAGCCAGGTTCGTCAGTTCGAAACGTTCGAGCAGCGAGATCGCCCAGTCCGGCAGCGCCCGGATCACGAGGTTGAAGTAAGAGGCAAAATTTACCTGGCCGGCGCTGACGCGGGCGTAGATGGCGGTGACTTCATTGATCAGCGACGAGGTGATCAGGGCCAGCGGGAACAGCACCATCAGGACGATCACCAGCAGCGAAAGCAGGGCGGCGGCGGTTGGCCGCCCTTTGGTCGCGCGCAGCAGGCGCGATTGCAGCGGTGCGAACAGGATGGCGAACACCACGCCCCAGAACACGGCCCCGGAATAGGGCAGCAGCACCCAGAAGAATGCGATCGTCACGATCGCCAGTAACAGGAGGAAGGAGTTCTGCGGCAGCGTGTATTGCTTCATCGGCGGGGTGGAAGTGGTTGATGTTTCCTGATGATAAACCATGCCATCCCCTATATGACCGCCTTTTGCGTGGCGCGGTACGCCAGCTAACTGTCAAGTCCCGCCTGTTCATAAACCCGCTTAACGAATAATTCCGGCCGTTTTTGCTGCCATTCTTTGAGCGCGAGGATGGGCGTCTTTGCATCGAGTGCACGCTGCGGAATGTGGTGGTTGTATAGCTTCAAATAGTTCATCAATGTGGTCTGCAAATCGGCACGGCTGTCGAAGCGGGTCTGCTGCAGCAATTCATTGATGCGACCGTTGAAACGCTCGACCATGCCGTTCGTCTGCGGGTGCCGCGGCGGCGCCAGACGGTGCTCGGCAGGCAGTGCGGCACAAGCCACGTCGAAGGCGTGCTGGCCGCTTGGCTTTTTGTCTTTGGTGGCGAAACGGTCGGTAAATTGCGAGCCGTTGTCGGTCAGGATCTTGCTGATCTTGATGGGCGAGGCCAGCTTCAAGCGGCGCAGGAAATCGACGCTGCTCTTGTCGGTCATGTCGCCGTAGATGTGCATGAAGACCCAGCGGGTAGCGCGGTCGATGGCGACGAACAGGTAGCGGCGCGAGGTCTCGTCCGGCATCTGCGGCAGGTACTTGATGTCGATATGAATAAAGCCTGGTTCGTAGTCTTTGAAGGTCTTCTTGGGAGCGATCGTTTCGCCCTCGGCCTTCGGGATCACGTCTTCAAGACGCGACATGCCTTCGCGCTTGAGCAGGCGTGCAATGCCTGATCGAGAAACGTCGGGATTGATGTACTGCCGCGTGATGAACAGCAGATCATCGAGGGGCAAGTAGAGCGACTGGCGCAGCGCGAGCACGATGGCTTCCTGCGCTGCGCTCAAGGTCGTATGCAGCGTGTGGGCACGGTGCGAGCGGTCCTGCACGTCGTCCCGCTTGAGCCATTTCCGGGCGGTCGGGCGGCTGATGTTGAAAACCTTCGCGGCCTGTCGGTCGGATAGGCCCGAATCCTTGATCTCCTGTCGGATTTTCGGGGTGGTACGGGCTTGCGGGTGAATGCGTGAACTCATGCTGCCAACTCCTCCTGGTGCGATTGAATGCCGGGACTGCTGAATCCAGCAATCAAGTCGTCGAGCATAGCCTTTGCACGGAACAAAGGCCAGCTACGACGAGGAAAATGATCGCACGGAACTAAACAGCTAACATATGTTTCGACTTTTGGTGAAGTGTCGCTTGTTGACCACGAAGTCATTTCAATCGTGCGCATTGTTTAAATGACATTTTGCGATAATAAATGTCGCCGCGTCAAGACGTAGTCTGGCGGGCCTTGAATAACATTTTTTATCGGAGAGCTCCATGTCCCGCACCGCGTCGCGCACCACCCTGTCCACCGTTCACACCACACTCGTCTCGGCCCTGAAGGGCGCCATCCTGCTGGGCGCGGCAAGCGCCGGCATGGCACAGGCCCAGCAGTCGCCAGCCCTCGACCGCATGAGCATCTCGGCCGGCGCCTTCTACGCCGAGCCGAAGATCCACCTGGGCGGCGACACCGACTACGGCCGCATCGACACGCCCGACGAAAAAATCGACGACGTCACGCTGCCGCGCGTGAAGGCCGAGATGCTGATCGGCGACAGCCATGGCCTGTCGTTCGACTACTTCCGCTTCGACGAAGACTGGGCCGGCAGCGCCAGCGGCGACACCGTCTACGAGGGCCGTCCGGTCAGCGGCACCATCACCGCCGACGCCGACCTGCGCCTCGAAATGGCCCGCTTTGCCTATAAATGGTGGATGGGCAAGGAACGGAATGCCTTCGGCGTCGGCCTGGGCGCGGCCTACCTGCGCGCCTAGATCTCGGGTTCGGCCGAGGCCAACCTGAGCGCCTCGAATCCGGTCGAGAACTACGCGTTCAGCGGTTCGGCCTCGGGCAGCGACAGCGTCTGGGCGCCGACCGTCGAGCTGGCATGGCGCCATCAGTTGAATGAGCAATGGCGCTTCTACGTCGACGCGTCCGGCATCAAGAAGAACGGCGGCACGGTCGAGGGCCATATCTGGAACGGCGCCGTCGGCGTCGAATGGTTCCCGCACAAGAACGTCGGCCTGGTGCTCGACTACAACGTGCAGAAGATCGACCTGCACCGCAACGGCGACCGCACCGCCGACCTCGACCTGAAACTGAAGGGACCGTCGGCCTTCGTCAAGGTCCGCTTCTGACCCACCGGACACACGCGATACGATCGAAAAGACACGCTCAATTGCTTCCGGTCATAATACATAGTGCGAAAGCACTAATGTAGCAGAGCGAGGAGAACGATTGAGCGCGGAGCATCTGATCGGCTGTCATGACTGCGGTTGCCTGTACCACCGGGAGCCGCTGAACTCGTGCGAGCGCGCGCGCTGCACGCGCTGCCGCCACGAACTCTACCGCTGGCATGCCGGCGGGCCGTTGCGCCGCGCCGACTCGCTGGTGGCGCTGACCCTGGGCGCCGTGCTGGTCTACCTGCTGGCCCAGAGCTTTCCGATCGTCACCCTCGAACTGGGCGGCATGGCGACCGGCGCCACCCTGCTGCGGGCGGTGGCCGTGCTGTGGGACGCGGGGATGCAGGTGGTCGCGGCCATGGTGCTGTTGTGCGCCATCGTGTTCCCGGGGCTGGAACTGGGCGCGCTGCTGTACGTCGCCATCGGCCTGCGGCGCGGCCGGCGCGTTCCCGGCTTCGATCTCGTGCTGCGGGTGGTCCAGGGCGCGCGCTATTGGGCCATGACCGAGGTGCTGATGATCGGCATCCTGATCACGGTCATCAAGATGACCAGCCTGGCGCGGGTCGTGCCGCATCCGGGGCTGTTCGCCTTCGGCGTACTGACCATCCTGTGCGCGCTCGTGATGCGCTACGAACCCAAGGCGCTGTGGGAGCTGGCCGACCGCCTGGCGCCGCGCCCGCGGCAGGAAGCCGGGGCCTACTCCGTCGCCCACGCGCCGGACAGCCTCGTATCCTGCCGCGCCTGCGGCCTGGTCAACGGCCACCCCTGGCAGCGCTCGAAGGACGGTGTTTGCCACTGCCGCCGCTGCGGCGCCGCGCTGCACCGCCGGATCCCGAACAGCATCGGCTGGACCTGGGTGATGCTGGCCGCGGCCACGCTGCTCTACATTCCCGCCAACCTGCTGCCCGTGATGTACTCGCGCATGATCGGCGGCGGCGCCGAGGGCGACACCATCATGAGCGGCGTGCTGCTGTTCTGGAACACCGGCTCGCCCGGCCTGGCCATCATCATCTTCATCGCCAGCATCGTCGTGCCGGTGTCGAAGCTGGTGGCGCTGGCCTGGCTCAACGCCACCGCCCAGCTGCGCTCGCGCGCCGCGCCGCTGGCGCGCACCCGCGCCTACCGGGCGGTGGAATTCGTCGGCCGCTGGTCGATGCTCGACATCTTCGTGGTCGCGCTGACCGTGGCCCTGGTGCGCTTCGATGCGCTGGTCACGATCACCGCCGGCCCCGGCGCGATCGCTTTCGGCTGCGTGGTGATCCTGACCATGGTCGCCTCGCACCAGTTCGACCCGCGCCTGATCTGGGACCCTATTGAATCGAATGGAGAACGACATGTCTGAACCGGACGGCGCCCGACCGCCGCAGGGGCCTACCTCGCCCGACGTCGACCGCCCGAGCCGCTGGCTGCCGTCGCTGATCTGGCTGATCCCGCTGCTGGCGGCCATCATCGGCGCCTGGCAGGTGGTCGAATGGGTGACCAACAAGGGGCCGACCGTCTACGTGTATTTCGCCACCGGCGAAGGCCTGGAGGCCAACACCACCCGGGTCAAGTACAAGGACGTCGACATCGGCCGGGTGGTGTCGGTGACGCTGGCCGAGGACGGCAACCGGGTGGTGGCCAAGATCGAGATGGCCAAGGAGGCCGGCCGCTTCACCGCCAAGGATTCGCGCTTCTGGGTGGTGCGCCCCCAGATCGGCGCCAGCGGCGTGTCGGGACTCGGCACCTTGCTGTCCGGCCCCTATATCGGCGCCGCGCCCGGCACGTCCGAGGATTCCAGCAATGCCTTCACCGGCCTGGAGACGGCGCCGCCGATCCCGATCGGCCTGAAGGGCCGTGAATACCTGCTGCACGCCGACAGCCTGGGCTCGGTGGCGCCCGGCTCGCCAGTCTACTTCCGGCGCGTGCGCGTCGGCCAGGTGGCCAAGGTCGAACTGGACAAGGCCGGCCAGGGCATCGACATGTCGGTGTTCGTCGAGGAGCCGTATATCGGCTTCGTTGGCATGGACACCCGCTGGTACCACGCAAGCGGCGTCGACCTGCGCCTGGACGCGAGCGGCCTGAAGCTCAATACCCAATCGCTGGCGGCGCTGGCCACCGGCGGCATCGCCTTCGAGTCCACCGACGGCAGGAAGCCGGCCGCGCCCGCGCCGGCGGGCAGCCGCTACCGCCTGGCCGAGGACCGCGCCGCGGCCTTGCGCCCGCCGGACGGCCCGGCCACCAGCGCGGTGCTGTACTTCGACCAGACGCTGCGCGGCCTGGCGCCCGGCGCGCCGGTGGACTTTCGCGGCGTGGCGCTGGGCGAGGTGCGCACCGTCGGCATCGAATGGGATCGCGAGCGCCGCCGCTTCAATATGCCGGTGACGATCGATATGTACCCGGGCCGCCTGGGCCAGGACTTCATGAACGCCCTGAACCAGGGCCGCGAGGGCAAGGACATGATGGGCATGATGGTGGGCCGCGGCCTGCGCGCGCAGCTGCGCAACGGGAACATCCTCACCGGCCAGCTGTACGTGGCGCTCGACTTCTTCCCCAACGCGGCCAAGGCCACGATCGGCCAGCAGGGCGAGCTGGTGGTGCTGCCGACCGTGCCGGGCCAGCTCGACGAGCTGCAAAGCCAGGTGGCGCGCATCGCCAACAAGCTGGACAAGGTGCCGTTCGACGAGATCGGCGCCAACCTGAACCGCACGCTGGCGCAGGCGAATACGACCCTGTCGCGCCTCGAAGGCGAGGTGCTGCCGGAGATGACGGGCACGCTCAGCGCCGCTAAAGCTACCTTTGCGCGCGCCGAGAACCTGCTGGCGCAGGACTCGCCGCTGCAGTCCGACTTGCGCCAGGCGCTGCAGGAAGTGACGGACACGATGGCCAAGCTCAATGCACTGGCCGACTACCTCGAACGCAATCCGCAGTCGATCATCCGCGGCAAACCCCAGGAGAAGAATTGATGATGCCGTATACCAGCCCATGGCGCCTGATTGCGACCGCTTCGTTCACGGCCGCGCTGGCCGCCTGCAGCAGCACGCCGGTCGACCGCTTCTATACCCTGGGCGGCGGTTCGGCGACGGTCACGCCGCCGGCGGCCGGCGCCGCGCCGTTGTATTTCGAGATGCGGCCGGTGACGGTGCCGGCCCAGCTGCGCCGGCCGCAAATGGTGGTCAGCACCGGCGAAGGCACGATCGACCTCGAGGAACACCACCGCTGGGCCGGGCCGCTGGCCGAGGAGATCGGCAACAGCCTGTCGCTCAATATCGCGGCCCGGCTGGGAGGAGTCGACGTCTATCGCAGCGCGGCGCCGGACGACAGCGCGGTGTACCGGATCGGCGCCGACGTCCAGCGCTTCGAATCGCGTCCGGGCGCCTATGCCCTGGTCGACGCCGTGTGGAGCGTGCGCCGGCTGGATGGCAGCGCGGTGCAGACCTGCCGCAGCGTGTTCCAGGAGCCGGTGGGGACAGGTCACGACGCGCTGGTGGCCGGCCACCGCGCGGCGTTGGACAAGCTGGCCGCGGCGATCGCGGCCAATGTGCGCGGCCAGGCGGAAGGACGGGCGCCGGGCTGCTGATCTGCAGTCATGCCGGATGCATGATTTGCGCCCGGATGGCGCCGAATCATGGACAGGGCGTATATGGGCACGTAGACTGCGCCTAGTTTCCACTAGGCAAGCTCTTCAGATTGCATGCATCGTCGTCGGCACACCGAGTCTCGTATCACCTTCCGTATCCAGGGTCGTCTGCGCCGGCGCGCCCTGCAGGCGGCGCTCCTCGCCAGCCTTGCGGCTTGCCAGACGGCGCCGCCTTCCGGGCCGCTGAATGCGCCGCCCGGGACGCCGGATGCCGGGGCCGGGCTGGCGCCGTTTTCCACGGATGGCTGCAGCCGTTTTCCCGACCGTAGTCCGGGAGGAGGAGCCGACTGGTGCGGGTGCTGCGTGGCGCACGACCTGGCCTATTGGCGCGGCGGCAGCGCCGGCAAACGCCTGGAAGCCGACCGCGCACTGCGGTCCTGCGTGAGCGCGGCGTCGCACAGCCCGCTGCTGTCCCGGATCATGTATGCGGGCGTGCGCCTCGCGGGCGGCCCCTATCTGCCGACGTCGTTCCGCTGGGGTTACGGCTGGCCGTATGGCCGCGCCTACCAGCCGCTGGACGAGCGCGAGGAAGCGCAGGTCACGCCCTTGCGCGACGCCTATCTGGCCCGGAACCGGACGCTGACGTGCAGCCGGGACGCCCACTGAATTCATTTCACCACCACCAGGACGATCATCCATGCACCTCACTTACAAGTTCGCCTGCCTTGCTGCCCTGGTCGCGCTTGGCGGTTGCGCATCGCAATCGGCGTCGCGGATGGGGCAGGCGGCCACCGCGCCGCTGGCCGACCTGAACATCTCGAAAGCGGATATTCCGGCCGTACTGGTCACGGCAAAGGAAAACCCCTATCTGATGCCGGCGGCCCGCAACTGCGTTGCGCTGGCGCTGGAGATCAGGGCGCTCGACGAGGCGCTGGGCGCCGACCTCGATACCCCGGTGACGGAGGGCGATCCGTCGCTGATGGACCGAGCATCGGGCATCGCCCATGACCAGGCGGTCGGCGCGGTGCGCCGGACAGCCGAGGGCCTCGTGCCGTTCCGTGGCTGGGTGCGTAAGCTGAGCGGCGCCGAGCGCCATTCGAAGCACCTGACCGAGTGCGTCATGGCCGGCTCGGTACGGCGCGCTTTCCTGAAAGGCATCGCCGCGTCGCAGGCCTGCGCCTGGCGGGATGCCGCGCCGGCGAGCCTGTAGCGAGGAGCCGGCATGTCGACCTCTTGCGTCTTTCCCGTCCTGCGCCAGTCGGTGGCCGGAGCGCTGCTGATGGTGACGATCCAGGTAGCCGCCGGACCGCTCGACCTGGACGATCCCAATCAAGCGATGTCCATGGCGGAACTGGTCTGTCTCGACAGCCATCCTGGCGCCGAGCGCACGCCCGTGGGCAGCCGATCGATCGGACACCCCGAGTTCAACGAATGGATGACCGCCTTGAAAGCGCATGTCGGCAGTTGCTTCAGCGCGCGGCGCTGGGTCACGCCGCCCATGTGTAAGGTTTTGCTGGACAAGACGATGTCCGAAATGACCGACGAAGAGATCACGGACTTCCAGAAGAGGTTCCGCGCCGAGCTGGGCGCTATGACGGAAATGCGGGCCTGCTGGGACAGGCAGCAGGCTGCTTCCGGCGCCCAGCGGGAAAATTGACGCTGTTTCTTGCCGGTTAACCGTACAGCCCGGCAGCCGACGTACGACCGGCCGCCGGACCGTTCAGGGAATCAGGCGTGCGGTGCGCAGGCGTGCGAACAGGTCGTGGAACGAATCGTCGGTGGCCTGGTAAGCCGTAAAGCCGAGGCGCCGGCTGTTGGCCATATCGGTCATCACCTCCAGCGGCCGGCCCAGGTCGAGGTCGGTATGCCAGGGCGAGGCCAGGCGATCCAGGTCGGCCTCGACCAGGCCGTGGCGCGCGGCGATCTCGCGCCACACGGCGTGGTCGTTCGCCATCGCGGCCTCCAAAGGCTGGATGGCGCCGTTGAAGCCGGCCGCTTCCACGCCGAAGAAGGCGGCCAGTTTGGGCCACAGCCAGCTCCAGCGGAACACGTCGCCGTTGACGATATTGAAGGCTTCGTTGCGCGCGGCGTCGGTATCCGCCGCCCACACCAGCTGTTTGGCCAGCATGCGCGCATCGGTGACGTCCGACAGGCCATTCCACTGCGCGCTTGACCCCGGAAACTGGAAGGGGCGCCCGGTCTCCTTGCAGATGGTCGCGTACACGGCCA
Source organism: Massilia timonae CCUG 45783 (assembly GCF_000315425.1). Classification (GTDB taxonomy): domain Bacteria; phylum Pseudomonadota; class Gammaproteobacteria; order Burkholderiales; family Burkholderiaceae_D; genus Telluria; species Telluria timonae. The sequence goes on from NZ_JH992926.1 coordinate 95,955, forward strand.
GGGTGGTGCCCAGGTTCATCGCATTGCCGACCGCCAGGCCGATCACCGTGTGCGGACGGTGCACGCTCCAGGTGAAGCGGTCGCGTTCGGCCGCGGCATAGACTTCGTCTTCCTGCGCATAATAGAAATTCTCGAGCGGCAGGCGCGGCTGGCTCTCGCGCAACGGGGTGTCGGGCAGGGTGCCCGAGCTGGCATAGGCTTCGAACGGCCCCAGGTAGTGTTTGAGGCCGGTGACCAGCGCCACGTGGCGCACGCTCTTTTTTGGCGCCAGCGCATCGAGCAGGTTGCGCACCAGGCCGGCATTGACGCGGATGTTCTCGGCTTCGGTGTCCTGGCGCATCCAGGTGGTGATGAAGACGTGGGTCGGCGCGACGTCGGCCAGCGCGGCGCCCAGCGCTGCCGGGTCGAGCAGGTCGGCCGCCACGTGGCGTACGGCGGGCAGGTCTTGCGGCGCGCGGCGCGACAGGCCGAACACGTCCCAGCCCGCGGCCAGCAGTTCGCGTGCCACGTGGTTGCCGCCGATGCCGGTGACGCCGACGACCAGTGCGGTTCGTTTCATGTGTTGACTCCCGATGTGACAATTGGCCCTCATTCTACCGGCTGGCGGAAATCGACGTTGCAGGCTCAATGCAAACGGGGCGCCGCATCGCTGCGGCGCCCCGTCGGGGTCAGCGCTTCAGGACATCAGAAGCGGTAACGCAGGGTCAGCGAGGTGTTGCGCGGCGCACCGTAGGTGAGCTGGTTGAAGGCCGAGAACATCGCGAAGTGGGTCTCGTCGGTCGCGTTGCTGACGTTGAGCTGGGCCGACAGCTGCTTGGTGAAGTCGTAGCGCGCCATCAGGTTGACCAGGGCGAACGAATCCTGCTCGATGCGGCCGTCGATGCCAGGGGCCACGGTGCCGTCGATCGTGTAGGTGCTGCCTTCCCAGTTGACGCCGCCACCGATGGTGAGCTTGCTCCACGCGCCCGGCAGGCGGTAGGAAGCGAAGGCGCGCAGGGTTTTGCGCGGGTAGATCGAGTTGAAGTCGATGCCGGTCGCATCCTTGGCGCGGAAGATCGCGTAGCCGATGCTGGCGTTCAGGCCAGAGACGATCTCGCCCGAGACGTCCAGTTCGATGCCCTTGCTGGTGGCGCCGTCCGCAGCGCGGTAATAGGTCTCTTCCAGCAGTGGGCCGGTGGGGCCGTCACGATCGATACGGCCGGCGGCCTGGCCCAGCTTGTCCTGCTTCAGGTGGAACACGGCCAGCGAAGCGTTCACGCGGCGGTCGAAGAACTCGCCCTTGATGCCGGCCTCGCTCGCCTTGCCCTCGATCGGGTCGAGCAGGTTGTTGGACAGGTCGCGCAGGTTCTGCGGCTGGAAGATGCTGGTGTGGCTGGCGTACAGCGAATAGGTGTCGTTCAGGTCGAACACCAGGCCGGCGTACGGCGTGATCTCGTTCGAGTGCTTGATCTCGTACGAGGCTTCCCACGCGCCGCCGCCTGACTTCTCGTACTTGGTCACGCGCGCGCCGACGATGGCCTTGAGGCGGTCGGTAAGCGAGAAGCGCGCCATGCCGTACAGGCCTTGCTGGGTCGTTTCGCTGTCTTGATAACGGGCTTGTGCGCCCCAGGTCGGGACCGGGTAGGCAGCCGGATTCCAGGTGTTGAAGTTGTCGACCGGCGGCGCCACGCCTTCGGGCAGGCCAGGGAACTGCGCCAGGCGGTTGTTCGAATAGAAGTCGGTCTTGGCATGCAGGTAGCCGATGGCTGCCTGGTGCTCGCGGCCGAAGGCCGAGAACGGGCCGCTGGCGTGGATGCCGAAGTCCTTCTGCTTGGTCTGGATGACGTAGGAGCCGGCGAAGGTGCCGATGCCGGCGCCGGTCACGCGATCCGGCACGCCCGACAGGTACAGCAGGCGCGAATCGCCGTCGCGGGTGGCGTCGGTATAGGTGAAGCGCAGGTTCCAGCCGTTGTCGAAGCGGTGCTCGTAGTCGGCGAAGAAGTTGTCGTACTGGTTGTCGTAGCCGGCCCATGGGGTGCCGGTGGTCAGGGAGCGGTCTTCAGGGATGACCGAGCCATCGGTGTAGCGGTACGGCAGGCCGCCCCACATCGGGCCACGTGGGCTCATCTTCTGGCGGCTGAAGCCGGCCGAGAAGGTGCCGTCGCGGCCGATGTCGGCTTCGATCGTGCCGTAGAAGGTGCGGTCCTTGTTCTCCAGGTGCTGGACCCAGCTTTCGCCTTCGCCGTATTCGCCGACGAAGCGGCCGCGTACGCTGCCCGATTCGTTCAGCGGGGTCGAGACGTCGGCCATGATGTGGCGCTGGTCCCAGCGGCCGACGGTGGCTTCGATACGGCCGGCCAGCTTCTTGCTGAAGGCGCGCTTGCGCACCAGGTTCAGCGCGGCCGATGGCGTGCCGGCGCCGGTCATCAGGCCGGTCGCGCCGCGCACCACTTCGACGCGGTCGTACAGGGCCAGGCTGCCCAGCACCTCGCCGGCGCTCCAGGCGGCGTCCCAGGTGGTCGGGATGTTGTCGATCTGCAAGTTGGTGACTTCGAAGCCGCGCGCCGTGAAGCTGCCGCGGTGGGTCTCGTACTGGTTGACCGAGACGCCGGTGACGTTGTTGACGACGTCGGTGATGGTGAGCAGGCCCTGGTCTTCGATACGCTGCTGGGTGATGACCGAGACCGATTGCGGGGTGTCGCGCAGCGACATGTCGAGCGGGGTCGCGGTGCGGGTGCGGCCGATGGTGTACGAGCCGACGTCGTCGGCCAGTTTCTGGGCCTGCACCTGCACCTGGGGCATCGAGGTGGTGCCGGCGGCGGTGTTGCTCTCGGTGGACTGCGCTTGAGCGATGAACGGGAGCGCGAGGCCCACACAGACCGTCAGGGTCTTCAATTTACGGCTTCCGTTGGCGCTGACCTGCTTTTCCATCTTTTTTCCTGTTTTTAACGATGAGTGGGTGGCTGACCAGCGCTCGAGGAGCACATGTCTACCTATGACGAATAAATGCGACTACGAATGATAACGATTCTCATCTATTTATGTCAATGTATGGCGATTGCATTGTTTAGTTATCGGAAGAATTGTGCAGTTGCGTGGATAGTATTGGCAGCGATCGGGGCTGTATCTGGATGAGCGAAGGGGCTAAGCTGGCGTCACTTCAGAAACCGAAAGGACATCAAATGGACAAACCAGAATTCTTCGTCACCCCGGGCTACGGCGAGATGTTCTACAAGAAGCTGGGCTATTCTCAGGCCGTGAAGGTAGGGAACCGCGTCGAGATATCGGGCCAGGGCGGCTGGACCGACGAGCTGCAGTTCCCGGACCGGCTCGAGGACGAGATCGAACTGGCCTTCAAGAACGTCGAGCGCGTGCTGGCGGCGGCCGGCGCCAGCTGGGAGCACGTGATCCACGTGAATTCCTACCACGTGGGCGGCTTTCCTCCCGAGACCAACGAGACGATGGCAAGGCTGTTCCGCAAGTACATGCCAAACCGGGCGCCGATCTGGACCGAGCTGGGTGTGGCCGAGCTCGGCGCCCCAGGCATGCGGATCGAGATCCGGGTGACCGCGATCATCGAGTGATCGTCATGGCGCCAGGGCGCGTTAGTCGCGGAAGGTGTCGATCAGCCAGTCGACGAACACCGTCAGCCGCGCGTTCTGGTGGCGGTTCGGCGGGTACAGGATGTGGAAGGGCATGGCGGGACGGTTCCAGTCCTGCAGGATCGGCACCAGCTCGCCGGCGTCGATCGCAGGCTGCACCATCCGCGTGAAATGCTGGCCGATGCCCATGCCGGCTCGCAGCAATGCCAGCAGGCCATTGCCATCATTGGTGGCCAATTCGCTGGCCTCGATGTCCAGGCGTTCACCGCCGCGTTCGAAGACCAGCGGATTCGGCTTTGTAGTGGCTGCAAAGAAGTAACCAAGGCGCACGTGCTGATCGAGGTCGGCCGGTGTGCGTGGCGTCCCCGCCCGTGCCAGATAGGCGGGCGACGCATAGGTGCCGTAGTGCAGGTCGAGCAGCTTGCGGCCGACCATCGACCTCTCTTGCAGTTCGCCGGCGCGGATCACGCAGTCGACGCCTTCGCCGACGATATTCGCGGGGCGGTCGCTGACGCCGAGCGCCAGGGTGATGTCCGGGTATTCGTGGTGGAAGGCGGGTAGTGCGGGAATCAGGAGCGAAGTCGAGAACGAGGCCGGGGCGTCGATCCGGAGATGGCCGTGCGGCTTGCGCTTCTGACCGCGCATGGCGTGGTCCATCGCGTCCAGCTCGACGAGCAGGCGGCTGGCTTGCTGGTAATACTCGACGCCTTCGGCGGTCGCGGCGACCGTGCGCGTGGTGCGGTGGAGCAGTTTGTTGCCGAGGTGCGTTTCGAGGTCGCCGACCAGCTTGCTGACCGTGGAGCGAGGCAGGCCCAGCTGGTCGGAGGCGCGGCTGAAGGAGCCGGTGTCGATCACGCGGACGAAGGCGCGCATGGCCAGGAGCTGGTTCATGGGTGGCGATGGATTTTAGGGATGTCCATGGGGGGATTATCCACGAAGCTGGATAGTGTCAGGAATCTCCGTAGCATGCACGGAAAGGTGCGTCCGCGATTGCATGAGTTTTCTCAAGAGCACCTTCTCGCATGTCGCGTGTAATTCCCGATGTTTCCCGCGCTCCATGTAGACATCGGAAGTTCTCCGCGGTCATGGGCGCTGCACGGAGGGCTCATGCCGAAACCTGGGAATGCCGCGCTTGCCTCACTCATTCGCTTCACACAAGATACCCGCCTGCTCGCGCTGCACACGCCGGCCGGTCCCGAACTGCTGGCCGAATGCGCGCGCGGAGAGGAAGCGATCAGCGCCGGATTCCGTTTCAGAATCGATGCGCTGTCGACTGATTCCCATTTGTCCTTGCGTAGCCTGCTCGGTCAGCCGGTGCTGTTGCAGTTGCTCACCGCTGAATCGCGCGACAGCCATCGCGCCTTTCATGGGCACGTAACGGCGGCCGAGCTGGCCGGATCGGATGGCGGCTTTGCACGATACCTGTTGACCGTTGAGCCATGGACCGCCTTCATGGCGCTTGGGCGCGACAGCAGGGTCTTCCAGGATATGGACGTCATCGAGATTCTCGAAACCATATTCAGGCGATACCAGGGCAAGGCAAGACTGGATCCTGCGTGGAGGATCGAGGTAGCCGATCGGGCTGTTTACCCGAGACGGAGCCTGACCACCCAGTATCAGGAGAGCGACCTGGCGTTCGTCGAGCGCCTTCTGCACGAGGAGGGGCTGTTCCACTACTTCGAGCACGAAGGCAATCCAGGCAGCCCGTCGCGCGGGAAGCATACGATGGTCATCGCCGACCACAATGGGACATTCCGGCGCAACAGGCGGGCGCGCGTGGAATTTACCCAGCCTGGCGCGGTCATGAAGGCCGACAGCATCGATCGCTGGCGCACCGAAGCGAGAATGCTTGCCAATGCGATCGACCTGGATACCTGGGATTATCGCGCTGCCCAAACCCGGCCGGTGAACGCCGATGAATGGAATGCGGATGGGCCGCCGCTTCGCAGTCGCGATATGCCGGGGATGTATGCGTATCCGAGCCGCGTCCAGGGCAATCGCCTTGCCGAGATCCAGCTGCAGGCCCTGCAGGCGCGCCGTGTCGTGCATGTTTGCGCCGGGACAGTGCGCACCCTGATGCCGGGAACGACATTCACCTTGCGCGGTCATGCGCTATTCGATCGCGAGAGGGATGATGAGGCGCGTACCTTTCTTGCAACTCGTGTTGTACACCTGATGCACAATAATCTGCCGGCGGAACTCCTTGGCGAGGTCACCGACCTGCTCGGCCCCGGTCCTACCGCGCGTACATTACTCGCCGACCGCGAGCTGCAAGCCGTGGGCGCCCGTAAGGTCGAGCGGCCCCTGTATCGCAATTGCGCCGAAGCGATCCTGTCCAGCATTCCGTATCGGAAAAGTAGCAAGGATGACTCCGGCCAGTCGCTACATCCACGACCAACGGTCCAGGGGCAGCAGACGGCGATCGTGGTCGGCCCGCCGGGATCGTTGGTGCATACGGATCGGGACCATCGCATCAAGGTTCAGTTTCACTGGCAGCGTGGGACGGTCAGCCATAGCCGCCTGGAACACCCTTCTCCCGAAGGGCATACGGGAGCGCCTGGGAACGACTTGGCAGGCACCTGGGTAAGGGTGGTGGCTCCGGTAGCTGGGGCCAACTGGGGCGCCAGCTTCATTCCCAGGGTGGGGCAAGAGGTATTGGTCGATTTCCTGGATGGGGATATCGACCGGCCGGTGGCCATTGCGAGCCTGTACAACGGCCGTGGCCAGACGGATGCGCAGCATAACCAGGTGCATTGCGGAGCCGGACCTGCGACCGGCAACGCGCCGCCGTGGTTCGCCGGCGAGGAAGGTGGACATGCCCATCCAGCGGTGTTGTCTGGGTTCAAGTCGCAGGCGATGGGCGCCAGCCAGCTTGGTACGGATGCCTATAGCCAGCTCGTATTCGACGACAGTCCGGGCCAGTCCGGTCTCGGCCTGCAGCGGCACCAGCGTGCGCATGATGGCATGGCCGAGCTCAATCTCGGCTATTTGCGGCACCGGGCCGACAACCAGCGACTGGCAACGGTTGGCGCCGGCGCCGAGCTCAAGACCGCGCATGCCGCCGCACTCAGGGCAGGAGACGGCCTGCTGCTCGCCGCCGGTATCCAGGACGGCGCACGCCAGCAATTGGGTTCGGCCGCGAGCGGGCAGATCGAGCAGTGTTGCCAGTTGCAGGACGATTTGGCCGAGCGTGCCCGCGGCCATCAGGCGGTGCTTTCCGGTGAACCGTCGCGAGATGCCTTGCCGGCGCTGGCGGCGATGCGCCAGACCGCCAAGGCGCTGGCTGGCACGGCGGCGGGGAGATCCGGTTCCGATGGCGGCGACGCGTGCCGCGCGACGGCCTATGGTGAAGCCCTCTTGCAGGTCTGGAGTCCGGCGGGCATTGTCGCGGTCTCGCCAGCGAATGTCATTCTGGCGGCGGAGCAGACGGGATCGCTGACAGCGGGAGGAGACGTCGGCGTCGTCGCGCAGGGGAATATGTCGGTCATGGCGGTCGCCGGCATCAGCCTCTTCAGCTACGGCAAGGTGGACGACAAGGCGCGCCCGCTTCAGGAAACGGGAATGAAGTTTCACGCGGCTAGTGGTCGCCTGAGTTTGCAGAGTCAATCCGCGGCGAGCCGGTTCGTTGCCGATAAGTCGATCTCGGTCGCCAGTATTGCCAAGTCGGTGACGGTGCGCGCACCGAAGAAGCACGTGTTGTTGACAGCCCAGGGCGCCTGCATCCGCCTGGAGGGAGGAAATATCGAAGTGCATGCCCCCGGCAAGGTCGAGTTCAAGGCCGGCAAGAAGGAGTTGGGCGGCCCCCAGAAAGCAACCTCCGAGGTGAAGCTGCCGCAGCCTGGGGAGCTGAAACTGTGTGAGATGCGTGCGGCGGGCGCCGCTTCGGCAGGGGACGGCATCGTGCCGGTCTCTTGATTTGAACGGCGCCATGGCTACGCATATGAATGACTTGATCGGAGGGCATGCGTACGGCGTGGTCGACGCCACGATGCGCGCCCTGGTGCCAAAGGGGGTGCGTGTAGCACCGCTGGTGCCGCGAAGGTTGGCTGGCAGCGCCCATCTGATGCCTGCCTTGGTCGAGCTGAAATCAGCTCGGGAATCGGCGCTGGGGGAACTTTTTGGCGGTACCGATGACACTGCCCCCGGGATGAACATCCCCGTTGTGGCGGTAATGCTGAAGACGGCGATCGGCATGGACGAAGTCGAGCGTCGCTGGAATGCCGGGCAACTCGCGTCCCCTCATAGTGGAAATCTTGTCTGGTTAAGGATGCATGACCCACGCGTCCTCCATCAGCTACTCCGTATCCTTTCGCCTGCCCAGTGTCGCCACTTGTTCGGACGGATCGACGCCATCACTTATCGGATCGGCGGCGCATGGGTGGAGCGGAAGATTGGAGGGAGCATTCCCCAGCCTCGCCCGGACCGTGCTAATGAAGCGCCCGCGTACAGGGACTGGGCACGTATCGCCAGAATCGGGATTGTGAATCGCGCACTACGACGTGCGGACATACGGGACGCCGCTCAGCTGGATATTTGCAGTGAAGCAGCCGAAGCGGCGCTGGATCGTGGCGCCTCGCGATATGGACTGCTGGGGGCTGAGGATCTGACCGAGTTCGCGTTTCGCGCCCTGGTGTGCCGCCCCGGCTTCGATGAAGACCCCTGCGTCGCGGCCGCTATAAGGCAATACGCCTCGAACCGCAACGATTCCTATTTATCAGACCATTTCGCACTGATCGCCCCAGAGGTCTGGCGCGCCTTGCGCGAGGGCGCCTTGGTGGAAGATCGGAGAATGTCATGCTAGCGTCAAAGAAATGCGAGTTCTGCGACAAGCGCGGTTTGCCTCTATTGCTTGTGCGTGACGCGGTGGTTCCCGCGCGCTCAGGCGCTCCGGAGACAAAAGGCCCGCCGATAGCATTGCCGCCCACGACTGCCCACTATACCAAGCGGCTGCTGCGTAGCGGTTACGTCAACGTATACGACGAAGCCCGGCAGAGATGGGACTGCTATTTCGTGACACCGGAAGCGCTTCTCTACAAGCTCTCGCTGACGTCGATTCTCTCGTCTCTGCTCACGCCGACTGGACCTTTTAATTGCACGATCGAGGGACATCGTGAAGCGGCCGGCTGTATCACGATTTCTGATCCGGCCAATGCTACCTCGGTGTGGATCGGATTCAGCGACACGCTGTGGACTCCGAATGTGCGCAAGGCGAATGAGGACCGGGAACTTCGCAGGCGCCATATGGTGGAGGTGGATGTCCGCAGCATCATGGCGGCAAAAAGCGGGCCGCACGAACCGATTCGGCAGGTGGAGGCGGTTGTAACAGAGTATGCGCTGCCGTCGCCTCGTATCAAGCCGCTGATCGATGCGAGTCCGTTCCGATATTGTGCTTGCTTCGGCGGCGGCGAGAAGCTGGTCAAGGAGTTCGAGAACATACGGGCAGGAAAAGGATTGATTGTTACTGTGCCTGACCCAGCCGGCATAGTACAGGAGCTGGCGTTCCTGATGACGCATCTGCTCGAGGCGTTCATTGCAAAAAATCCCACCGACCAGAGGAATCTTGCTGCAAGTGCGGGAATTGATCAGATAAAAGCTTCGATCGTTGGCAAGGCCGAAACGGAAGAGATCGAGGCCGCACGGATGGCGGCATCGAGAATGGAAGCAATAGACCCTTTAGGACATGTTCTGTCTGAGTCAACACGTAACAAGACCGCGAACGTGCGAGAGGTAACGGCGGCTGAGCTTGATCGAGCCACAACGTCTGCATGGTCTAAATACGGCAGGAAGTTCGATGACGCTGCCCGGCAGAAATGGAGGGCGGAATTCGATGCGAAGCTCAAGGCATTCGATGAGCAATCGATCGCACCGTTGGCTCTGCGCCATGTGGAATGGTTCAAGAGTGCAGCATTCACGGATTATCTTGAATTTAATTATGATCCGTCCAGCGCCCTGTGTGGGGCGGCTTATACCAATGTCGTGACCAGCTGTATCGCCGGGACACAGGATAAAACCTGCTGCAGTAAATTGTATGTAGAACTCCTTCAGGGAAATTTTCAAGATAAAAAGAATGTTCTTTTGAGGGCGTCTATCCTTAACCAGTCTGCAGTTGCTGAGTCGATAGAGGAAGCTTCAAGAGTCGCTCTCAATAGTCGGCAAATACCATGGGACAGTCTGTTCGAAGTGTACAAGGCTGCAATGGAAGCGCTGGATGATAATTCTACAAATGGGCTTGCACTGTATATTGCGCAGATATCTGGCCCAGTGGCCCGGATCCTGGGAAAAGTCGTGGATGGCCGACCCGGCTTTCATAAGACGCTGATGATGTTGGGGTTCATCTCTGGAGATGCCGTCACCGTTTTCGAAATTAGTGGGAAGCGTTCGCAGTTTGTAAGGTATCTAGCAAAGCAGATGATACGGACGAGTGGTGCGGTGATCAGCGAGAACCAGCTGCGCGCGGCAGTAAGCCTCGAGTTGGAGCGCCTGCGAATACGCGGCATGAGGGTCGAAGGAAGCAGAAAATTGCGTTGGGTGGTCAGCGCCGATCGCGCCTCTATCGAGAACCTGCCCAGCGGTATGAGTCGAGTTGCACAAGAAACACAGCTGAGGTCGAGTCTGCGATCGGTGGAGCAACTGGAGTCGCTTCGTTTAGAACGCTGGAGATCGGTAATTAACCAAAAAGTTCGATGGGGCGTGGTCACTGCGATCTTACAGGCTGTTTGCTTGACGAAGGTGTATGAAGATGAGGAGACGAGCCTTGCAAATGAAAAGCAAGATGCTCGTTGGCGGCGAGTGGCTGCTATCAGTGGTTTAGTTGGTACTACATGTGAAGTTATCGGCGGCGCATTGCGGGCACGAGCTTCACAGGGGATGCTCTATGGGCAACGCTTTTTGTCGTGGTCGGGATGGGCTCTGATGCAGCTAGGTAGGAGCGCGGGCGCGGTGGCTGGCCTTCTGATGGCAGTACTGGACATGTTCAAAGCGGCAGAAACGGTGAAAGAGAATGGTTTAGGTTGAGCCTGTCAGAATTTCTGTGTGGAACCGGGGTCATGAAATAATCCCGAAAGGACTGTTCCATGACCGAAGTGATGACCACTAAGAAGCTCAAGGAGCAAAAAGCAGCATACCCATTCCCCGTCGAGCTGATCGACCAGTTGCTGGCCCAGGTTGAGAACAAGGACGCTGAGTCGATCCTTGGCGAATCGGGCCTGGCCGGGCAACTCAAGAAGATGCTGGCCGAACGTATGTTGTCGGCCGAGTTGAACCATCACTTGGCCAACGAGGAAGAAGGCACTAAAAACCACCGTAACGGCAGCAGCCCTAAGAAGGTGCTCACGCCCGGCGGCGAGCTCCACCTGGACGTGCCGCGCGATCGCCTGTCGAGCTTTGAGCCCAAGCTGGTGGCCAAACATCAGCGCCGGATGTCTGGCTTTGATGATCACGTCATCAGCATGTACGCGCGTGGGATGAGCGTGCGTGAGATCCAGGCGCATCTGCTGGAGTTGTACGGTACCGAGGTGTCGCCGGACCTGATTTCGACCATCACCGACGAGGTGCTCGACGAGGTCGCACAGTGGCAACAACGGCCGCTTGAAGCGATGTATCCAATCGTCTATTTCGACGCGTTGCGCCTGAAGATCCGGGACGAAGGTACAGTCAAGAACAAGGCTGTGTATTTGGCTCTGGGCATTCGTGCCGACGGCCGCAAGGAAGTGCTGGGTCTGTGGATCGAGCAGACCGAAGGCGCCAAGTTCTGGCTGAAGGTTTTCAACGAGCTCAAGAATCGTGGGCTGGACGATATCCTGATCGCTGTCGTCGATGGCCTGCGTGGCTTCCCCGAGGCCATTGAAGCCGTTTATCCGCAGGCGCAGATCCAGACGTGCATCGTGCACCTGATCCGCAACTCGACGACGCTTGCGGCCTGGAAGGACCGTAAAGAGCTGGCAGCGGCGCTCAAGCCGATTTACCACGCTGCCAATGCCGACCTGGCAGAAGCGGCGCTGGACGCGTTTGCGGAAGGTCCATGGGGCACTAAGTTTCCGACCGTGGCTGCAATGTGGCGGCGCCAGTGGCAGCAGGTGATTCCCTTCTTTGCCTACCCGCCTGAAGTGCGCACGATTATCTACACGACCAACGCCATCGAGAGCCTGCATATGCGCCTACGGAAGATCGTCAAGAACCGCGGCCACTTCCCCAGCGACGAAGCCGCGACCAAGTTATTGTTCCTGGCCTTGCGCAATATCGAGAAAGATTGGAAGATGCCGCAGCGTACCTGGAAGCAGGCTGCCAACCAGTTCGCTATCATGTTCGGCGAGCGCTTCACGAACGCAATTATCTAACTCTGAATTCTGGCCCCGCACACAGAATTTCTGACAGGTCCTTTAGGTTTGCTATTTGTGGCTTATGTAGGGTCGGCGTTTATAGGTCTTCTCTTGGCCTTGGCAATACTTTTCGGGGCGGCGTTTCCAGTAACCCTCATGCTAGTGGCGCTATACGTCGCAGTCGGGCTATTGATCGAGTTTATTAAGGATGATCGGTTACAGGATTGGCTTGAAAGATGTCCTTGGGGAGTGTTGTTGAACCAGCGCTACATTAGCATGAAAATTGAACAAGAGCAGTTGGCTCAAGCGTTCAAGTGAGGATACCGATGAACTATTTTGGATTGCTTCCTAAATATCGTGTCAATCGACCTCTTAGTAAGGAGGAGCTGGATAATCGGCTAGCGCAGAATGAGAAGTTGGATATTGAGCCATACAGCCACCTTTGCGTGATAAAGATGAATTCTACTTTTCTCGAATCTGTAGATAAATGGTATGGTTGGCGAGGCAGCCTTTCAGTATTCGCTCTGCCGGCGATAGTGACTGTTTTAGTAATAGTTGGGACAGCGATCATGGAAGCTCTCACTAAGAGTGATGGGTTGAAATTACAACCATCCGGTATCGAGACTGTATTGATACTAACATCAAGTCTCATGCCAATGTTCCTCATTGGAATATGGCTTTTACGTAAAGATTGGTTCTCGTTTACGCATTATCCAGTAAGATTTAATCGCAAGAAGCGGCTTGTCCATGTTTTTCACACCGACGGAACAGTGAGTAGCACACCTTGGGATGAAATATTTTTTACGCTAGGTCATATGCCGCGGTTGCATGAGTGGGAGATTCGTGGTCATATTCTTGATCCGAAAACGTCGCTTATACAGAGAACATTTTCCCTGAGTTATACTGGCCTCTTGTATCTAGACCATAATGGTCAACGTCCTAGCAGGCTATCAGAGTTCGACTTCCTCCGAGCACATTGGGAATTCATAAGACGGTACATGGAGGAAGGCCCCGAGGCAGTTTCTAACCAAGTCCAGTTCTGTATGCCACTGGATGGAAAAAAAGAAAGCATTCGAATCGGTATCGAACGAATGCTTGCAAATATTGCAGGCGTATATGTTCCGATCTACTTAATGACGTTGCCGCTTTGTGCAATTTTCAGCTTGAATCGGATCTTCGCAATGTGGACCAGTAAAATTCCTGAGTGGCCAAGCGAAGTCGAGGCAGATTGTAAAGTCGAGGTTGATGACCCGTTTGCTATAACTGGCAATCGGAGCGGCGATCGGGTTGCCGTATATCCCGAAGCTGCTGCGGCAGCCGGAGTGGAATTCCGGCCGCGCAAGATCAGCGACGGCAGACTGAAGTTGAGGCCCAGCTATCCCTCGACTCAATTGATGAGATGAAGGCTGGTTTCTTGCGCCGCATATGGATCAGCGGTCTCAGTCCGATTATTAGGGCACTCTTCTGAAAATTACATCAGGCCACCTCTTTCTTGTTCGCCTCAGTAATGGTCCAGTAATAAATCGTCCGGCCATCCACCTCGACCGTCTTCTCCGCCGGCCATTCCGATCCCATATCGAAGGCATGCGACACCACGCGCGTCCCAACCTTGAGCTGCTTCCACAGTTGCGGGCGCAGCCTGGCATTAATGGTCGGCAGCAGATACAGGGTCACCACGGTGGCCGTCGAGAAATCGGTCTTGAACAGGTCGCCTACGCGGAACTGCGCTCGATCGGACACGCCAGCCTTCTTGGCGTTTTCCTTGGCTTCCGCGATGCGGGTCGGATCGATGTCGATGCCGGTGCCGCGCGCGCCGCGTTCCTTGGCGGCGGTGACGACGATGCGGCCATCGCCGCAGCCCAGGTCGAACAGGGTGTCGTTCTTGCCGACCTTGGCCAGGTCGAGCATCTTGTCGACCACCTCTTGCGGGGTCGGGACGTAAGGCACGTCGAGGCGCGGCGTGGCGGCGGTGGCGGCAGTTGCCTGGGCCAGCGCGCGGCCGAACGGGAACATCATCAGGCCGGTGGCGGCGGCGGTGGACAGCAGCAGGGTACGGCGGCGAGGTTGCGGGTTCATCAGCACAGCTCCTTGGTCAGGGTTTGGACTTGGGGGGATAAAACGGATGGCATTCATTGGTCGGTCTTCGCGCGCAGCAGCAGCAAAAGCACGACGCCGATGGCCAGCACGGCGACGCCGATCCAGGCGGCGTTCAGGCCGCCCAGCTGCTGGCTGTACACGTATGACAGGCTCGACCACAGCATATAGGCGCAGCTGGCGCAGAACAGCAGCGGCAGCACTGGATACAGCGGCACCTCGAACGGCCGCGGCGCGCGCGGCTCGCGCCGGCGCAGCACGAACAGCGAGATGCCGGTGAGCAGGAAGAACAGCCAGAACACGGGCGCCGTGAATTCGACCATGGCCTTGAAGCCGCCACCCAACGCGGCGCCGGTCGCGACCAGCGCCAGGGCCGCCACGCATTGCACCGTCATGGCGACCGTCGGCGTGCCGCGCTCGCTGTCCCACTCGGCCAGGCGGCCCAGTTTTTTCCAGTCGAGGCCCATGGCGTAGCTGGTACGGGCGCCGACGATCATGGTGGCGTTGATCGAGGTGAGGGCCGAAACCGCCACGAGCACGGAGATGATTTTTTCGCCGGCCGGGCCGAAGACGACTTTCATGACGTCGGCCGCGACCGCCTCGGAGGCGGACATGCCTTCCATGCCCAGCACCTTCCAGTAGGCCCAGGTGACCATCAGGTAGAGTACGGTGATGATGACGATGCCCATGGTCAGCGCCTTGACCATGTCGCGCGGACCGCCGCGCATCTCGGCGCTGATGTAGGCGGCTTCGTTCCAGCCGCCATAGGTGAGCAGGACGAAGACCATCGCCATGCCGAGGGCGGCGGTGGCCGGGGCGGATGCGCCCGCGGTCGTTGCGGCGGCCGCCGATGCGGGCGCCGGATCGGTGAACAGCGCGGCGGCGCCGACGATGAGCAGCAAGCCGAGGATTTCCGCGACCGTCAGGAAGGTCTGGGCGCCGGTGCCGGTGCGGATGCCGCGCAGGTTGAGCGCCGACAGGCCGGCGATCACGGCGACGGCGTACGCGGTGCTGCCCCAGCCGGCCGGCAGCATGCTCAAGGGAATCGCCTGCTGCATGTAGTCGCCGAAGACAAAGCCGAGCAGCGCGATCGAGCCGGTGGTGATCACCGAGAAGCGCGCCCAGCCGAACAGGAAGGCGACCGAGCGGCCGTAGGCGCGGTGCAGGTAGTGGTAGTCGCCGCCGGCATGCGGATACGAGGTGGTCAGTTCGGCATAGCACAGGGCGCCAATGAGCGAGACGACGCCGCCCATGATCCACAGCGTGAACATGGCCGTGGCCCCGCCGCTCATGCTGGCGACCAGGGACGGGGCCTTGAAGATGCCGGCGCCGATCACGACGCCGACGATGACGGCGACCGCTTCGCGCAGGCCGATGGTGGGTCGGGGACGGGTGTCGTGAGGGGCTGAAATAGCGCGTTCTGCTTCTAGGGCATCCATGTCGTGATCGGTTGGGCACGCCGGCGGCCGGGGGCCGGGTCGCGCTTGGTTACACATGGGGAGCCTATAAATACACTCTCGCTCACCCGCTTTTCGGTACTGGATGTTATCCAGACCGCAGAGCAGATGGCGCGCGATTGAATTGCTATAAAGATAAATACAGTTTGGCGCGGCAGGGCGCCGTGCCGTGCCGCTAGTCCGCAGCCGGGGATGCCCTGGTGTCAGTCACGGCGCCGTCCACGACCGCCGGCAAGGCCGGCTTGTGTCCATTGTTGGATGCATTCGCCGGCGCGGGCGAGCCGAGCCACTCGAAGATGGCCGGCCAGATCGCGGCGTGCGCGCTGCGGCCGACCAGCACGCCGACGTGCTGCAGGTTGACGCCGACGTCGCCCTGGTATTCGAGCACGCGCTTGCGTTCGCTGCCGGCGGCCTCGTGGAAGGGCAGCACGGATTCGGGCGGAATCACCTTGCTGCGGAAGTCGACCACGCACAGCAGCGGCGCGCGCAGGTCGTGCGGGCCGATCGTGCGGCCTTTGACGTCGAGCCGGCCCTGCATGAAGTCGTCGTTGCGGTACAGCGACTCGACGATCTCGGTGAACAGCCGGCCGGGCAGCGGGAATTCGTCATGGGTCCAGCGCTCGACCCGCATATGGGTGGCCAGCGCCTTCGGGTCGAGCAGCGATAGCCAGCGGTCGGCGATGCGCTCCCACTGGAAGGCCTGCGGTTCGGCCATCGCGCTCATCATGTTCAGGTAAACACCGGGCACGTGGCGGAAGGCGTCGGCGATGCCGCGCGCGTGCGGGGTGGCGTTGACCAGCGGCGAGAAGCAGCAGCTGGCCTGTTCGAAGTGCAGTGGCGACTCGAGCAGGATGGTCGCGGTGACGCGCTCGGGGTGCATGCAGCTGTAGATGGCGGCCAGGATGCCGCCCAGCGAGTGGCCGACGATCGTCAGCCGCTCTTGTCCGCTGTCCTCCATGATCGCCTGCTGGCAGGCCGACAGCATGCGGTCGCCGTAGTCGTCCAGGCCGACGTCGCCGTCGCCGTCGGGCATCGGCAGCCATTCGGCCAGGTAGACGCGGTAGCCGCGCTCGCTCCAGCGCTGCACCACGCTGATGTCGGGCGCCAGGTCCCAGATATAGGCGCGCTTGATCGGCGCCGGCACCAGCAGCACCGCCGGGCCGCCGGCGGGAGCGTCCTGGTAGCGGTGCAGATTGAGGCCGGGCTGCTCGATGATCACGGTGGACGGGGTCTGCTGCGGCCCGTAGCCGGCGCGGTCCAGCATCTTGCCGCGGGCCTGGCGGCTGCGGTCCATTTGCTTGAGGGCCTGTGTGCCGAGGTCTCCGAAGGCCCCGAGCTTGTTCCAGTTGCTGGCGTACATGGATGGCGATCCCGTCGAATTGGCGATCACGAGACTCTACGCCAACTACTGCCGGGCTCCAACCGCGCACGCTTCGAATCGCGAGCCAGTTTGCGCTAGGTAAAACTTTGGACAAACAGATATAGCCGAGCGGAATCGAACTGTGCTCACAGATACTTCACCCAGGCCTTGCCGCTCGCGCGCTTGTACTGGCCGAAGCGTTTCGTCGGCCAGTACAGGAGCGCCGCCAGCACGACGGCGCCGAGCCATACCTGCCATACCTGCGAGAAATCCGCCCGCGGCACGCCCAGCATGCCCGCCGCGATCCTTTGCGCGGCCAGCAGCAGGTACAGGTGCAGGATGTAGAAGAACAGCGGCGCGCCGCCGAACACCGCCGCCACCCGCGCCCAGCCAGCGTCGACCTGCTCGATCCAGGCCAGCACCAGCAAGCCCACGCCCAGGGTCAACAGCAGGAAGTCGAGCGACGGCGGGTACTTGGTGAAATTCAGCCACGACATCGCGCTGCGCAACAGCTCGCCCTGCGGCGCCCACGGCAGGTTCTCGCCATAGATGTTCCAGGTGCGCAGCACCAGCAGCAGCGCCAGGCAGGCCAGGGCCCCGGCGACCAGCCAGCGCCGGCGCAGCGCGGGCGCGGTGGCGCGCGCATACAGCGGGCCGCAGGCATAGCCCAGCAGGATCACGCCGATCCAGGCCAGCAGCGGATAGCTGATGCGCACCCGTACCGGGTCGTCCGCTAGGTACCCGCGCTGCTCGAGGATGGTCCAGGCGGCGGCAAGCCAGGAGCCGGGTTCGAACGATAGCCCGGCCAGCGCATTGTGGCCGCCGACGATGGCGACGCCAGTTGCCGCCAGCAGCGCCAGGGGCAGGCGGTGCAGCAGGGCCAGCGCCAGCATCGACAGCCCGATGGCCCAGATCACCTGCAGGTAGACGGTGTGCGGCGTGAAGCTGCCGGTCCAGGCGAAGTTGATCACCACGATCTCGAGCAGGATCAGGAAGGCGCCGCGTTTGGCCAGAAATCCCGTGGCGCTGCGTGGCCCGCTCGCCGGGTTGGCGTACAGCCAGGCCGACAGGCCTGTCAGGAACACGAACATCGGGGCGCAGAAATGGGCGGCCAGGCGCGAGAAGAACAGGCCGGGATCGGTCGCGCCCACGTCCATCGGGTCGCTGACCTGGTGCTGGAGGAAGAAGGTCTCGCGGACGTGGTCCACCGTCATCAGGAGCATGACCAGGCCACGGGCGACGTCGATGGAGGCGATGCGCTTGCTCGCGCCGTGGAGCGGAATGGGGGAGGTGCGAATATTCATATCGGTCGGGATTGTACGGGAAGCCGTCCGCCGGAAAAAGACCGGCGACCGGCGTGGGGCTTGCTCCTCTGGCATACTCGACCCATCCATATTCAGTCACAGGGCAGGGTATTCATCGATGAAACCAGAGATTCTCGTGTTGGGCAGCGTGTGGTCGCCAGAGGTGCGCGCGCAGGTAGAGCAGGCATTCCAGTGCCATTTCGTGCCGGGGATTCCGGTAGCCGGCCAGCCGGCCTTCGACGCGATCGCGGGCGGTATCCGCGCCGTCCTCACCACCGGCACGCTCGGTGTGACGCGGGAGCTGGTGGCCAGCCTGCCGGCGCTGGAGATCGTGTCGGTGCACGGTGTCGGCGTCGATGCGGTGCCGCTGGCGCTGCTGGCGGACAAGGGCATCCATGTGACCAACACGCCCGACGTGCTGACCGACGACGTGGCCGATTTCGCCGTCACCCTGCTGTTGTCGGCCGTGCGCCGCCTGCCGCTGCTGGATCGTTACGTGCGCGCCGGCGCGTGGCCGGCCAAGGCGCCCTTGACCCAGGCCCGCAGCCTGAAAGGCAAGGTGGCGGGCATCGTCGGCTTCGGCCGCATCGGCCAGGCGGTCGCGCAACGTTTGCAGGACTTCGGAATGGAGATCCGTTACTACCAGCGCAGTCCGGGGCCGGCGCCGGAAAGGCGCAGCGCCTCGCTGCTGGCTCTGGCAGGCGAAAGCGATATGCTGGTGCTGTGCATGCCGGGCGGCCCGGAGACCCGGCACATGGTCGGGCTGGACGTGATCGAGGCGCTGGGGCCGGAAGGCACGCTGGTGAACATCGCGCGCGGCTCGGTGGTGGACGAGGCGGCGCTGGTCGCGGCCCTGCGGGACGGCCGGCTCGGCGCGGCGGGGCTGGACGTGTTCGAGGATGAGCCGAACGTGCCGGCGGCGCTGTTCGCGCTCGATAACGTGGTGCTCACGCCCCACGTCGGCAGCTTCACCGTGGAGGCCCGGCGCGCGATGGGGCGGCTGGCGGTGGCCAATCTGCTGGCCCACTTCGATGGCGAGCCACTGCCGACGCCAGTGATTTAATCGAGATGTTCGTGGTGATCGGCCACGCCCCGCTTCCAGTATGCCGAGATCCGCGCCGCCTGGCGCGGCAGGCCCTTCTCGATCAATAGCTGGCGCACTTGCGCCATGAGCGAGGCCTCGCCGCCGCCCCAGGCCAGGCCGGCGC
This sequence comes from Massilia timonae CCUG 45783, assembly GCF_000315425.1. Classification (GTDB taxonomy): domain Bacteria; phylum Pseudomonadota; class Gammaproteobacteria; order Burkholderiales; family Burkholderiaceae_D; genus Telluria; species Telluria timonae. The sequence continues at coordinate 115,277 of NZ_JH992926.1, forward strand.
CGCCTGGCAACGGCAGATCCTTCAGCGCCTGCAGCAGTTCTTCGTTCGATGCGACCCAGTGGACGTCGGCGTTGGCCTGGGTGGCGAATTCGCGGCGGTCGGCCGCATCGACCAGCAGCACGGCCTGGACCCGGGCCGCCGACGGCAGTTCTTCCAGGCGCCGCGTTACGGCCGGCAGCGCGCTGGCGTCGCCCACCAGCAGGTGCCAGTCCATCTCCAGCGGCAGGATCATCGAGCCACGCGGACCGCCGATGACGGCCTTCGCGCCGACCGTGGCATTGCGCGCCCACTCGGCCGCGCCGCCATGGCCGTGCAGGGCGAACTCCAGGTCGACCTCGCAGGCTTGGCGGTCGAAGCGGCGTGGCGTATAGTCGCGCCGAACCTGCTGGCCGCCCGCATCGTCGAACATGAACTTGACGTGGTCGTCGAAGGACAGCGACGTGAAATCCGAGAGTGCGGCGCCCTTGAAGGTGATGCTCGCAAAGCCGGGGCTGAGCTGCTCGATGCGCGCAACCTCGACCTCGCGAATCTTGAGGTCGTGGCGAACACGCTCGATCGCGGGAATGTGGGATTCAGACATGCTACACTCCAGAATTAGTTGATAGTATCCACCATTATGCAAAAAGAAGTTGATAGAGTCAACCAAAACCACGGCAATCGTGCGGACGATCCCCTGGAGGCGATGCACGCGATCGTGCATCTCTACCGTTCACGGCAGTTGCGCGGTTTGCGCAGCGGGCCGCACGAGCTGGCGCATATGGAGATGAAGGCGCTGGGCTATTTTGCCCGCCATCCCGGCGCCACACAGAGTGATCTGGTGGCGCATTCGGGAAGAGACAAGGCCCAGGTGGCGCGTCTTATCCGGGTGCTGCGCGAAGCGCAGCTGCTGGAGGCCGCCGCCGACGAGCAGGACCGGCGCAGCACGCGCCTGACGCTCAGCGCGGCCGGGCAGGAAGTGTTCGCAGGATTGCACCGCCAGAGCGGCGCATTGGGGGAGGCGGCGCTTGCCGGCCTGTCCGAAGATGAACAGGCCCAGCTGATGGCGCTGCTGGCGCGGGTGCGCGCCAATCTGGAAGAACAGCGGGCGGACTAGCCCGCCCGGTCGTCCGGCGATTACTCGACCCAGCCGAAGCCGTCGCGCGCCAGCAGGGCGAACGACTCGGCCGGACCCCACGAGCCGGCCGCATACGGATGCGGCTTCTCGTTCAGGGTTTCCCAGCCGTTGATGATCGGCTCGACCCATTCCCAGGCCGCTTCCAGTTCGTCGCGGCGCATGAAGTGGGTCAGGCGGCCGCGCACCACGTCGATCAGCAGGCGTTCATAGGCCTCGGCGCGGCGCTGCTGGAAGGCCGATTGCAGGTCGAGGTTGAGCGCGACCTGCTGCATCTGCATGCCGCTGCCGGGCTGCTTGGCGAAGATCTGCAGCTTGATCGCTTCCTCGGGCTGCAGCTCGATCACCAGGCGGTTGGCGACGCCGCCCGGGGTTTCCGGGAACAGCGGGAACGGCGGATTGGCGAATTCGATGACGATCTTGGACGAGCGGCGGGCCATCCGCTTGCCGGTGCGCAGGTAGAACGGCACCTTCGACCAGCGCCAGGTGTCGATGTGCGCGCGCAGCGCCACGAAGGTCTCGGTGTGGCTCTGGGCCGGCACATTGCTCTCTTCGTGGTAGCCCTTGACCTCCTGGTTGCCGCTCACGCCGCGCGTGTACTGGCCGCGCACGGTGTCGCGCGCGATGTCGGCCAGCGTCATGCGGCGCAGCGAGCGGATCACTTTCAGCTTTTCGTCGCGCACCGCGTCCGGCGACAACGAGGTCGGCGGCTCCATGGCGACGATGCACAGCAGCTGCATCAGGTGGTTCTGCACCATGTCGCGCATCGCGCCGGCGCTGTCGTAGAAACCGGCGCGGCTGCCCACGCCCACTTCTTCGGCCACCGTGATCTGCACGCTCGAGATGTTCGGCGCGCGCCACAGCGGTTCCAGGATCGAGTTCCCGAAGCGCAGCACCATCAGGTTCTGCACCGTCTCTTTACCCAGGTAGTGATCGATGCGGTAGATCTGCGATTCGGCGAAGTGCTTGCCGACCGCCTCGTTGATCTCGACCGCCGAGGCCAGGTCGCGGCCCAGCGGTTTCTCGAGCACCACGCGCGCATTGGCGTCGACCAGGCCGGTGGCGGCCAGCTTGTCGCAGATGGTGGTGAACAGCGCCGGCGCGGTGGCGAGGTAGAACACGCGCTGGGCGCCGTCGCGCGACGCATCGCGCAGGGTGTCGAAGATCTCGGCGTTCGAGACGTCCAGGCGCACGTAGACCAGCAGGTCGAGAAAGCCGGCCCAGCTCTTTTCGTTGAAATTGGCGGCGCTGATGAAGGAGCGCGAATGCTCCTCGACGAAGGCCAGATAGGCGGCGCGATCGTAGTCCTGGCGGCCGGTCGACAGGATGCGGGTCGAGGGCGGCAGGTTACCGTGCAGGAAGGCCATGTACAGGGCGGGCAACAGCTTGCGCATGGCAAGGTCGCCCATGCCGCCGAAGATGGTCATGTCGAGGGGAAGGCCGTTATCTTGCTCGTTCGAGGTGCTCATGTCTCTTTCGCTGACAGGTTGTATAGATCGCTTGCGTCGTGCGCTCGCCTGAAATGGTCTTTGATTGTAGCCTACATGGCCGAATAAAGTCTGGTAAAAGCGGCAAGCTTGCCTTCGCCGTTGGGTGAACGAACGGCGGAATGAAAAAAAGGCGCTGTTCGCGTTATTTCTGCGAACCCTGTCTGTCCGGCCCGGTCTCAGTACTGTCGAGTCATTCCGAAGAGGCGGCCGTGGACAGTCTGGATTTCGATGCATTGTTTGCCGCCCTACGCGGCATCCCGCTGGACCACCAAGCACGCTCCCAGCTGCGCGCATTCCTGGCCATGGTCGACGATGCAGCCGATGCCGCAGCCAATTGCATCGCGCTCATCGAACGGGCGGCGGTCGGGAAGTGCTGTCCTCGCTGCGGCGGGACGCGTTCCCACCGCTGCGGACACGCCAGCGGCCTGCAGCGCTGGCGCTGCCTGGCGTGCGGGCGCAGCTATAACGCCCTGAGCGGCACCCGGCTCGCCCACTTGCGCAAGAAAGAGCACTGGCTCACTTATCTTCAGTGCCTGCTGGATTCTCGGACTGTGCGCGCCAGCGCCGAGGCGGTCCAGGTGCACCGCACCACCAGTTTTCGCTGGCGCCACCGGATGGTGGCCGGGTTCACGCACGAGCGCGCGGCGCGCCTGGCGGGCGTGGTCGAAGCGGATGAAACATACCTGCTTGAATCGCAAAAAGGATCACGCAAGCTGACCCGGCCGGCGCGGCGGCGGGGTGGCGTGGCCAGCCACCGCGGCATCGGCCGCGACCATGATTGCCTGCTGGTTGCTTGCGAACGCGGCGGTGCAGCGCTCGATTTTCATTGCGGACGCGGTCCGGTCTCAGGAGCCTGGCTCGATCGCTGCCTGGGGCCGGTGCTGGCGCCGGATTCGCTCCTGATCAGCGACGGCGCCATCGTCTATCGCGGTTTCGCCAAGCGCCATGGCATTTCCCACGAGTTCATCAACCTGCGCGCCGGCGAACGGGCGCGCGGCGCGCTCCACCTGAACCACGTAAACGGCTGGCACAGCCGCTTCAAGCGTTGGCTTGTGCGTTTTCATGGCATCGCCAGCCGTTATCTGATCCATTACTCGGGCTGGCGGCGGGTACTCGATGCGGGCAGTTTAGTGACGCCGACTCAATTATTGGTGGCAGCCGTCAAAGCAGACTGAGCAGAACCATGTGACGAAATAACGCGAACAGCGCCGAAAAAAAGCCCGCGCAAGCGCGGGCCGCAAAGCCACCAGGATGCAGGACTCAGAACTTGTAGCGCAGGCCGAACAGGTACTCGCGGCCGGTCACGTTGTTCACCACCACGCTGTCGCGTGCGCGGCTGATGAACTGGTCGTTTTCCTCATTGGTCAGGTTGACGCCTTCGAGCGTGAACTCGAGGTTCTCGTTGACCTTGTACGACAGCGACAGGTCGACGTTGAAGGTTTCGTTCTTGCCCTCGACGTCGTTGTTGTTCTGGCCCGGCACGCGGGTCACGAAGCCCGAGCGCTTGGCGCCCGAGATGCGCGCGCTGAACTTGCCGTCGTCATAGAAGAAGGTGGCGTTCCACGATTTGGGCGACAGGTTCAGCAGGTCGTCGGTGATGGTGGCGCCGCCGGTCGGCGAGACCAGGTATTCGATCTTCGAGCTCACCTTGGTGTAGTTCAGCAGGGTGCCGAAGTTCTTGCCCCAGCCCGGCAGGAAGGTGAATGGCTGCTGGTAGCTCAGCTCGAACCCTTTCAGCTTGCCGCCATCGGTATTGACCGGCAGCGTCTGCTGGAAGACTTCCTCGCCCGTGAAGTTCGCCGGCAGCAGCGACAGCGGCAGGCCCGAATCCTTGAACGCCACGTTGGTGCGCAGGCTCTGGATGTAGGTGTCGATGTTCTTCTGGAACAGGCCCAGGCCGACGAAGGCCTTGTTGGCGAAGTAGTACTCGAAGCTGCTGTCGAAGGTCTTGGCGCGGAACGGCTTCAGGAACGGATTGCCCGAGTTGATCGACAGGTTGCCGGTGGTGGCGATGCTGCCGCCCGGCGACAGGAAGCCCAGTTGAGGACGGGTCATCACCTTGGCCGCGCCGAAGCGCACGATGAACTCGTCGGTCACGTTGGCGGTCAGGTTGAACGATGGCAGGGTGTCGGTGTAGTCGTGCTCGACCTTGACCTGGGTGCCGCCGCCGGCCGCCTGGTAGCCGATGGTTTCGAGGTCGGTCTTCACGTAGCGCACGCCGATGTTGCCGCGCACCGGAATATTCCACAGGTCGTGGCGGAACTCGCCCATCAGGTAGACGCCGTCGCTCTTCTCGGTCACCGAGCGGTTGTTGCCGCGCGCATTGCCGTTCTCGATCGACGACAGCGTGAAGTCGCCCGGGCCGCCGGCAGGGCCGCTCTTGATGCAGTTGCAGTAGATGTCGTAGGCGGCGGCGATGGCCTGCAGGTTCGGCACCACCCAGCCGGTCGCGTTCCCGGCCGGCATGCCGAGCTGGCTGCCGAAGCCGGTCATATTGGTGGTCAGGCCGGTCGCGCCGGCCGGCGGCGCGAAGATCGTGTCGTTCTGGTTCACGCGGCGGAACTCATAGGTGTCCGACGTGTACTTCTTGCTGTTGATGCCGCCCTTGAAGGTCAGGTTGTCGCTCGCTTCCCACGCCAGGTCGAACTGGGCGACGTTGTTGACGTTGTCGGTGCCTTGCGGACGGATGCGGATCTCGCTGGTGGTGGTGTTCGGCACGGTGGTCGGCTGGGCGCCGCTGGCGACCTGCGGCACGCCGATCAGGCCCAGTTGACTGCCGTTGACGTCGAACGGATAGCTGATGACCGGGCGACGGCTGTCGCCCCGGAAGTCGATGCTGTAGCCATCCACGTTCAGGGCGTCGAGCGTGACCGTGGTCTGGACTGGATTGCGGAACTTGGATTCGGCGCGCCCGTACCTGGCGCTCATGCTCCAGGTGTCGCTCAGCTTGTGTTCCAGGGTCAGCGTCGGCTGGGTGAAGGTGGTCTTGAGCTCGTCGAAGCGCTGCTCGGAGCGGATGTCGACGTTGTCGTAGCGGCCGTACAGCAGCGAGCCGTTCGGCGCGTACTGCGCTTCGAGCACGCCGACCTGCGGTTTGCCGCCCTGGCTGGCGCTGCGGCTGAACGACGTCGCCTGCAGAAAGTCTTCCTGGCGGGTCGCATCGAGCTTCGAGTACAGCATGTCGAAGGTGAGCAAGGTGCCGCGTTGCGGACGCCATTGCACCGAGCCGGTCAGGCCCAGGCGGTCCTGGTCGTGGGTCAGGCGGCCGTAGCGCGGCAGGCGCGGATGGAAGTTGTTCGGGTCGCTGGCAGCGTTGTAGGCGGCGATGTTCTCTGGCGTGCCGGGCAGGCGATCGGCGCCTTGCGCGGCCGGGCCGCAGGTGGTCGCGGTCGAGTTGCTCGGATTGGCGGCCACGCCTTGCGGCGCGCACCAGCCGCCCGAGGAAGGGCCGTTATCCCAGCGCACGGTGCTGAAACCGTCTTCCAGCACGCGGCGCTTGGAGTAGGCGCCCGAGAACAGGACGCCGACCTTGCGGTCGAAGAAGGTGTTCGAGACCATGAAGGCCGCGCGTGGGTCGGTTTTTTCCGAGCCGTCGTTGTACTTGCCCTTCAGGGCGACGGTGGCATTGAAGCCGCGCAGGTCGAACGGGCGCAGGGTCTGCAGGTCGACGGTGGCGCCGAGCGAGCCTTCATCGACGTCGGCCGAGGAGCTCTTGCGCACCGTCAGGGCGCTGAACAGTTCGGACGCGAACACGTTGAAGTCGAAACCGCGGCCGCGGTTGGTGCCGCCCGAGCTGTCGGTGCCGCCGGTGGTGGCCAGGCCTTCGATGCCGTTGATGCGCACGCGGGTAAAGTCCTGGCCCAGGCCGCGCACGGTGATGCTGCGGCCTTCGCCGGCGTCACGATCGATCACGACGCCCGGCACGCGCTGCAGCGACTCGGCCAGGTTCGTGTCCGGGAACTTGCCCATGTCTTCCGACTTGATGACGTCGACGATGCCGTTGTCCTGGCGCTTGGCGTTCAGCGCGCTCTCCAGCGAGGCGCGCAGGCCGGTCACGACCACGGTCTGGGCGTTGACGGTGTCGGCGCCAGTCGGCGTCGCGGCCACCTCCTGGGCAAAAGCCGGGCCGAGCGAGAGCGCCGATACCGAGGCGGTGCCGAGCAGGCACAGGGTCAGTTTGCGCAGGACTGCGCGGTGCGGGGTGTGATTCATCTTGTCTCCGTGCGTTTTTATAGCGGCGCGTTCAGGTGATCGGCCGGTGTTGCATCTGGGATCTGGTCAGGCCAGTTTTGTAATTCTATGGCAACTTAACGAATTTTGGTCAGGCCAAAGTAAAAATATTTACGAATTGGCCTGACCTGATGACACTTAACCATGGGTGGATAGGGTTTGCTTGTGGCGTTTGCCTGCGATGGTGACGTTATCGAGCGTGACGTCGACGGCGTTGTGCAAGAACCACGGTTTGGCCGTATTGCGCGGCGTGCCGAAGTCCGAATCGCTGATGCGCACGCGGGCGATCGGCGGGATGGCGGTGCCCGGCTTGCCGTTGAAGCTCGACGCGACCGGTCCCAGCAGCACGAAGGCCTGGTAGCACGAGAAGCTGCCCTTGCCGGTATCGACATTGGACGTGCGCACGTTGCTGATCTCGATATCCGACACTTGCGGCGGGCGGATGCGCATGGTGTCGTCGCCCGGCACATAGTCGCAGTCGATCGTGATGATCGCGCCCGCCGTCGAGGCCACCGGTTCCTTGATCTCGCGCGCGCCGGGCAGCGGCTTGTACAGCATCGGCTCGGTGGCCACGCCATGCGGCAGCGTGACGTCGCGCACGTACAGGTGGCGCAGGAAGCCGCCCCGGTTCATATTGGTCTTGAGCCGGATCGCGGTGTTGAGCGGGTCGTCTTTCCAGTGGATGTTGCGAAACTCGAGCTTCTCGGCATACACGTGCTCGATGCCGCCGGCCATCTCGCTGCCGAGGGTCACGCCGCCATGGCCGCTGTTCATCACGCAGTTGCGGATCACCACATTGCGCGTCGGTCCGTGGCCGGTGTCGAGGTTCTTGCCCGCCTTGATCGCGATGCAGTCGTCGCCGTTGTTGAACAGGCAGTCGTCGACCAGCACGCCGTCGCAGGACTCCGGGTCGAAGCCGTCGCTGTTCGGTCCCAGGCTCTCCATGTTCACGCGCCGGATTAACAGGTCGCGGCAATCGACCGGATGGTGCAGCCAGAACGGCGCCGCGTTCACCTGGTAGCCCTGCAGCAGCACCTTGCTGCAGCCGATCAGTTCGATCATGCACGGGCGCAGGAAGTGCCCGTGGCCGAACACGCGCTGCTCGACCGGCACGCCTGCCTCGGACAGCGCCGGCAGGTAGCGCGAATCGGTCTGCCAACGGCCGCCTTCGCCCTGGATGGCGGCCTGGCGCCGCGCATCGATGCCGGGAACCACCTGGTCCAGCGGCGGGTTGTTCGGGTTCGCATGGACCTCGGTGCGCTTGCGCACCGGCTTGCCGCGGCCCTTCCAGTCCCACCAGCATTCCGGCTGGTCGGCAAAACCCGCCTCGAACGGCACGCCGCCCTGGCCGTTGAGGATGCTGGTCCAGTCCTCGCCGGTGAGGGCGATATTGGTCTGGTTGAGCGCATACACCATCGGCGAGTAGTTCAGGCAGTCGTTGCCCTGCCAGCGCGACAGCACCAGCTTGCCGTTCGCGCCGCAGTCATGCTCGCCGTGGCGCGCGTAGTGGGCCGGGTTGGCGGCGAAGTGCACGCGCGCGCCGGCGGCCAGGTGCACGTGCACGTTCGAACGCAGCACGATCGGCCCGGCGCAATACCACTCTCCCTTGGGGATGACGACCCGGCCGCCGCCCTTGGCGTGGCAGGCCGCGATGGCGGCGGCGATCGCGGGATAGCAGTCCGGGGAGCCCGGCGCCGGCGTGTCGAGGGTCCCCTCGACCAGCGATTCGGTCTGGCCCTTCACCTTCACCAGCGCGCAGGGCCTGGCGCCATGCGCCGTGATGGGGAAGTCCTCGTCGCGAAACGCCAGCGGCGTGGCGAAGCGGGCCACGATGTCGGCCGCGCGCCGCCATGGGTTGGGGCGGGCAGCGCCGGGCAGGGCACGGGCGGCGCCATCCTGGTGGGCACGGGCGATGCTGGCGGCGCCGAGGCCGGTCATCATCAGCGAGGCGGCGGGGACGGTGCGCAGCAGCGCGCGTCGTTTGGCTTGGAATGGCATGTCGGTCCTTATCGTTGTTGCGCCAGGCTGACGCGCACCGGGTTGGCGTCGCGCGCGGCCTGGTCTTGCGTCACCTGCTGCCACCTGGCGCGGGTGGTGATCTCGCCGGCGCGGCTCCAGGCGCCGCCGGCGTAGTAGCGCAGCGGCTGGCCGGGCGTGGCCGTGGCATAGATCAGTTCATTGAGCGGGTCCTGGGCGAAGCCCTCGGCGGCCGGCAGCACGACGGCGGTGCCGAAGGCGTCGTTGCTCTTCTGCTCCACCCACTGCAGCAAGACCTTGCCGTCGCGGCCGACCTGGATCTTCGGATCCTGGCCCTTGTCGCCCGGCGTCTTGTTCAGGCCGATGGCGACGGTGAGCGCAGCCGTGTCTCCGGCCGCCGTGGTGAAGGTGCTCTCGATCCGGTCCAGCCAGTGGCCGGCATCGACCGTGAAGCGCTTGACCTCGCTGACCTGGCGGCCGCCCGCGTCCCATGGCGCGTAGTGGAGCTCGAACACGGCGCGGATCGGTCCGTTGGCCAGGATCTTGTAGCTGGCCCAGTTCACGCCCGTGTGCAGCGTCTCACCGATCCAGATGCCGCTACCGCCGGCGCCGCGGGACTTGCCGACGTTGTACATGTCCATGCCTTCGCCCTGGTCCTTGTGGTAGTGGTCATGGCCCTTGTTGTACCAGCGGTCGACGATCGGATAGTCGACCCGCTTGAACCACAGGTCGAGGCCGCTGGTCACCAGCACTTCCTTGACCACGCCCGCGGGCGCCGGCGCGGCCAGCGCCGGGCCATAGGTGCGGTGCGCCACCTTGTCGTTCTCCCAGGCGAAGTCGTCGAGGCGCTCCGGGACGTGGCGCGCGAACGCCTTGACCGGGAATGGCGGCGCCACGCCGTCGATGCGCTCGATGGTGAAGCTGGCGCTCTTCTCGCCGGCGGCGAAGCTGTGCTGGAACAGCAGCTCGCCATAGGCGATGCCTTCGTTGTTCGGGTCTTTCGCCTGCGGCGCGATATTGGTCACCTGGTGCGGCAGCACCCGGCCGCGCGCGTCCTTGACCGCGATCTTCTGGATCATGGCGCCGGGCAGGGCGGCGTTGACGTCCTTCCAGGCAATCGCGATGGTTTCGGACGGGCGCGCGATCGCCAGGTCGTGCTGCACGCTGACGTCGACCTTGTCGGCCGCCTGCGCGCCGCAGGTGGACAGGGCGAGCGGCGCCCCCAGCAGGCTTGCCAGTACGAGTCGTTTCATGGTGTCTCCCGGATCAGTGGTGTTCGCGGTAATCGGTCTTCCCGCCCTTGGGCAGGTAGTGGTAGGTGCGGACCTTGTGCTGGATCTCGAACGCCGGGTTGCTCACCAGGCGGATGATCTCGGCGCCGGCCAGCAGCATCGGGCCGTAGCCGTGCAGGGCGTCGACGCTGGTCGGGCGATGGTAGTAGTAGACCATGTCGCTGGCCAGGGTCGTGCCGACGCAGGTGCCTTCGACCTGGCCCAGCGAATTGATGCGGGTCGACAGCGCGTTCCAGCCGGTCTGGGCGATCGAGCCATAGGTGGTGGCGCTGATCCAGCCTTCGTTGACCGCATGCGCGAACACATAGGTGAAGATGGCGCTGGCCGAGGTCTCGAGGTAGGAGTCGTTCCGGTCCAGCATCTGGTGCCACAGGCCGCTGCCGCTTTGCAGCTCGGCGATGCCCCTCAAGGAAGCGCGCAGCTGGGCCAGCACCTTCGGATAGCCGGGGTGGTCCTTCGGCAGCACGTCGAGCAGGTCGGACATCGCCAGCACCGCCCAGCCGTTGGCGCGCGCCCAGTAGAAGCGCGGCGCGTCGGGGTGATTCGCGTGCCAGCCGTGGGTGTACAGGCCGAGCTGCGGGTTGAACATGCGGCTCGACATCCCGATCACGTTACCCACGGCATCGTCGAAGTAGGCGCGCTCGCCGGTCAGGCGGCCCATCTCGGCCAGCGCCGGGATGCTCATGTACATATCGTCGGCCCACAGCGAAACCTCTTGCGGACGCTTGCGCGCCATGGTGCCGTCTTCCAGGCGGAACTGGCGTTTATATACCCAGTCGCTGCAGGTGTCGATCATGTTCTTCAGGTCGGGGCCGACCTTGGCGAAGCGGGCCCGGATCAGGGCCGCGCACATCGAGCCGCTGTCGTCGAGCGAGCGCGGATCGAGGAAGCGCGAGAAGCTGTTGGCGCGCTCGAGCTTGAACTTCTGTTCCTGGGCGCGGAAGTAGGGAAGGGTGTCGTTGAAGAACTGGAAGTGACGGCGGGTCATGTTGGTGAAGCCGGCGTCGCCGGTGACCTGCGCCGCCTTGAGCAGGCCCGAATGCACCACGCCCATCTCGTACACCTGGATGCCGTAGTCGCCGGCGCTGCGCTCGAAGATCGCGTCCGCGACCGGGTTTTTCAGGTCGGCGATCGGCTGGCCGGTGCGCTTGCTGACGACGCGGGTCGGGGTGGCGCGCTCCATGAAGGCCCGGATCGACTGCAACTGGGCGGTGACTTCGGCCACCACCGGCTTTTTATAGGGAATCGGGTAGGTGCCTTCGCCCGGATCGCCCAGGTTGCCGTTGTCGGGATTGCGGTACTTGCCCTCTGCCAGGGCGGGTCCGCAGGCGAGCGCGCAGCCCAAGAGAGCTGCAAGCAGGTGCAGGGTGTGGCCTTTCATGTGTCTCCAATCGCTTTGTTGTATTACCGGATATCGGCATGTGCTTCAGCTACCGTACTTCTAGTATTGCTGGCTTGCATGGTGCAGGTCCAGGACTGCGTGATCGTCTTGACACTGCTTATCTTGCGTTTTGGTCAGGCCATTCTAATTTGGTCCGGCCAAAATCGCAAGGTGGACTAGCCGCATGCGATTTATTTATGGCATACTAAAAATGACCCTCCCCAATCAGCCATAAGACAGGCAAAGAGACATGAACCACCAAGTTCCGCGCACCATCCGCATGCAGGCCAGCGACAACGTCGCGATCGTCGTCAATGACGGCGGCCTGCCCGCCGGCACCGCATTCCCGGACGGCCTGGTGCTGCTCGAAGGCGTCCCGCAAGGCCACAAGGTGGCGCTGGCGGACCTGCAGGATGGCGACGCCGTGATCCGCTACGGCGTGACCATCGGCTACGCCGACGGCGCGATCCCGCGCGGCAGCTGGGTCTCGGAACGCGTGCTGCGCATGCCGGCCGCGCGTTCGCTCGACGACCTGCCGATCGGCACCCACGCCGTCGATGCCGGGCCGCGCCTGGAAGGCTTCACCTTCGAGGGTTACCGCAACAAGGATGGCTCGGTCGGTACCCGCAACATGATGGCGATCACCAGCACCGTGCAGTGCGTCTCGGGCGTGATCGACTACGCCGTCAAGCGCATCCGCGAAGAACTGCTGCCGCGCTACCCGAACGTCGAGGACGTGGTGGCGCTCGAGCACGTGTATGGCTGCGGCGTGGCGATCGACGCCCCCGGCGCCGACATCCCGATCCGCACCATCCGCAACCTGTCCAGGAACCCGAACTTCGGCGACAGCGTGATGGTCGTGAGCCTGGGCTGCGAGAAGCTGCCGCCGGCGCGCCTGTTCCCGGCCGGCGCGATCCCGATCGGCAACGCCGCGCCGTCGGTGGTGACCCTGCAGGACCAGCAGCACGTCGGCTTCATGTCGATGATCGATTCGCTGATGCGCACCGCCGAGCAGCACCTGCAGGAGCTCAACGCGCGCCGCCGCGAAACTTGCCCGGCGTCCGACCTGGTGGTCGGCGTGCAGTGCGGCGGCAGCGACGCCTTTTCGGGCGTGACGGCCAACCCGGCGGTGGGCTTCGCCACCGACCTGATCGTGCGCGCCGGGGGCGCCGTGATGTTTTCCGAAGTGACCGAGGTGCGCGACGGCATCGACCAATTGACGGCGCGCGCGTCGAGCCCCGAGGTAGCGCAGGCGATGGTGCGCGAGATGCAGTGGTACGACGATTACCTGGTGCGCGGCGGCGTCGACCGCAGCGCCAACACCACCCCCGGCAACAAGAAGGGCGGCCTGTCGAATATCGTGGAAAAGGCCATGGGCTCGATCGTCAAGTCGGGCAGCACCGCCATCACCGGCGTGCTGTCGCCGGGCGACCGGCTGCAGCAGAAGGGCCTGATCTACGCCGCGACGCCGGCCAGCGACTTCATTTGCGGCACGCTGCAGATGGCCGCCGGGATGAATGTCCACATCTTCACCACCGGGCGCGGCACGCCCTACGGCCTGGCCGCGGTTCCGGTCATCAAGGTGGCCACCCGCACCGAGCTGGCGCGCCGCTGGCACGACCTGATGGACCTCGACGCCGGCAGCATCGCCAGCGGCGACGCCACCATCGAGGACGTCGGCTGGGAGCTGTTCCGCCTGATCCTGGACGTGGCCAGCGGCCGTAAAACCTGGGCCGAGCACTGGAAGCTGCATAATGCGCTTGCGCTGTTCAATCCGGCGCCCGTGACCTGAACACCTATTATTGGAGACCCGAATGACCGCTGCAGTACAAAACAAGACCGGCAAGCCTTTCAAACGCATCCTGCTGACCGGCGCCGCCGGCGGCCTGGGCAAGGTGCTGCGCGAGCGCATCAAGCCCTGGGCCGAGGTGGTGCGCCTGTCCGACGTGGCCGAGATGGCCCCCGCCGGCCCCGGCGAAGAGGTGGTCCAGTGCGACCTCGCGGACAAGGAGGCCGTGCTGGCCTTGCTCGACGGCGTGGATGCGGTGCTGCACTTCGGCGGCATCTCGACCGAGAAGCCGTTCGAACCCATCATGCAGGCCAATATCCTCGGCGTGGCCAACCTGTACGAAGCGCTGCACAAGGCCGGCACCCGGCGCGTGGTGTTCGCCAGCTCGAACCACGCGATCGGCTACCACCCGGTGACCACGGTGCTCGACGCCGATTCGCCGACCCGTCCCGACAGCTACTACGGCCTGTCGAAGGTCTTCGGCGAGCAGATCGCCCGCTACTACTATGACCGCTTCGGCATCGAGACCGTCTGCGTGCGCATCGGCTCGAGCTTCCCGGAGCCGGCCAACAAGCGCATGATGAGCACCTATCTGTCGTACGACGACCTGACCGAATTGCTGCGCTGCTCGCTGTTCGCCCCGCGCGTCGGCCACACCATCGTGTATGGCGTGTCCGACAACGACAGCACCTGGTGGGACAACCGCCTGGCCTCGCACCTGGGCTACAAGCCGAAGGACAGCTCGGCGAAGTTCGCCCACCTGTTCCCGGATTCGTCCGAGTTCCCGGCCAGGGACGACGTGACCACGATGTACCAGGGCGGCAAGTTCCTGCTCGACGGTCCGCAGTACTGAATGGTCGAGCGCATCGTCATGCGCAACGCCAGCCTGCTGGCCGAGATCGTCCCCCAGGTCGGGGGCGGACTGGCGCGGCTGGACTGGCTCGGCTCTGGCGAACCGGCCCCCTTGCTGCGCGCCTTGCCGCCCGATGCGCCCGGCGCGCCGACGCCGTCGCAGCTGGCCTGCTTCCCGCTGCTGCCCTGGTCCAACCGCATGGCGCCGTCGGGTTTCGCGTTCGAAGGCCGGCAATATGTGCCGGCGCCGAACCGCGCCGGCGAGCCGTGCCCGATTCACGGCGACGCCTGGCAGCAGGCCTGGCAGGTGGCCGAACGCTCGGACACGGCCGTGCGGCTGACGCTGGCGCGGCCCGGGGCAACGCCATTCTCGTACGAGGCCGGGTTGCGGTACTCGTTGGATGGCGCCGCGCTGCTGGTCGAGGTCGAGGTGCGCAACACGGGCGCCGCGGCGCTGCCGTTCGGGATCGGCCTGCATCCCTGGATGCCCGATCCACAGGGCGCGCGGCTTGAAGCGTGCGCTGACGGGGTGTGGTCGAGTGGTCCGGACAGGCTGCCGCTGACCCGCAGCGACATACCTGGTAACTGGCGTTTCGACACGCCGGCCGCGCTGCCGCAAGATGGCGTCGATCACGTGTTCGACGGCTGGCCGGGGCAGGCGCGCATCGCCTGGCCGGCGCGCGGCGTGGCGCTCGAACTCGACGCCGACATGGATTACTTCATCCTGTATGTTCCGCCGGGGCGCGATTTCTTTTGCTTCGAGCCGGTGGATCACCCGATCAACGCGCACAATCTGCCGGGCCGGCCCGGCCTGACCGTGGTGGCGCCTGGTGCGACGTTGCGGCGGCGCTGCGCCTTCCGCGGCTCGTCCCTATGAGACAAACTTCCCGTGCCACCGCACTGGCGGTGGCCGCGGTGCTGACGCCGGCCAGCGCGCAGTCTCCCTATAACGCCGAAACCACCTACCGCAAGCTGGTGCGCGACTACCCGCAGATCCGCATCGCCAGCGCCGAGGCGCCGGCGCCGGTGCGGGTCCGCAAGGACCTGGTCTATGCGCGCCGCGCCGACCTGGCGCTGGCGCTCGACCTCTACCTGCCGGCACCCGATGCAAAGCCCGCGCCGCTGGTGCTGCTGGTGCACGGCGGCGGCTGGGGCGGCGGCGAGCGCACGAATATGGCGCCGCTCGCGGCGCGCCTGGCGGCGCGCGGCTATGCCGCCGCCACCGTCAGCTACCGCCTGTCGGGCCAGGCCCGGTATCCGGCCGCGATCGACGACGTCAAGGCGGCGCTGGACTGGCTGCGCACGCGCGCGGGCGAGTTCGGCGTCGACGCGGACCGGATCGCGCTGGCGGGCGGTTCGGCCGGCGGCCAGATCGCCGCCCTGGTCGGCATGACGCGTCCGCAACACGTGGGCGCCGTGGTCAATATCGATGGCCTGTCCGATTTCACCTCGCCCGAGGCGCTGCGCCATGAGGACGATCCGGCCAAGAAACCGTCGGCAGCCGGCGCCTGGTTCGGCGGCCGTTACGCCGAGAAGGCCGCGCTGTGGCGCGCCGCCTCGCCGTTGACCCACGCCGGCAAGGACAGCCCGCCGGTGCAGTTCATCGTCAGCAGCGTGCCGCGCTTTTCCAGCGGGCGCGAGGCGCTGGCGGCCAGGCTGGCCGCGCACGGCATCGCGACCGACACCGTGGCGCTGGCCGGCGCGCCGCATTCGTTCTGGCTGTTCGATCCCTGGCTGGCGCCGACGGTCGACGCGATGGACCGTTTCCTGGGCCAGCAGCTGGGCCCCATGCCGGCGCGTGCGCCGTGGTCGGCCGACCTGGGCGACGGCCGCTACCGCAACCCGATCCTGCATGCCGATTATTCCGATCCGGACGCGATCCGGGTCGGGGAACGCTATTACATGGTCTCGTCCAGCTTCGCCAACGCCCCCGGCCTGCCGCTGCTGACCTCCAGCGACATGGTCAACTGGGAGCTGGTCGGGCATGCGCTGCCGCAACTGGCGCCGCAGGCGACTTTCGCGACGCCGCAGCACGGCACGGGAGTGTGGGCGCCGAGCCTGCGCCACCACGACGGGAAATTCTGGATCTTCCATCCCGATCCGGACCATGGCGTCTACCTCAGCACCGCGACCGACTTCGCCGGACCCTGGAGCACGCCGCACCTGCTACTGCCCGGCAAGGGCATCATCGACCCGGCGCCGCTGTGGGACGACGATGGCCGCGCATGGCTGATCCACGCCTGGGCCAGGAGCCGGGCCGGCTTCAACAACGTGCTGACCCTGCGCCGCATGGCGCCGGACGGCCGCAGCCTGCTCGACGGGGCGGGCCGGGTGATCATCGACGGCAACCGCCTGCCGGGCTACCGGACCCTCGAGGGTCCCAAGCTGTACAAGCGCGACGGCTGGTACTACGTGTTCGCGCCGGCGGGCGGCGTCGAGCATGGCTGGCAGTCGGTGTTTCGTGCGCGCCGCATCGAAGGCCCGTACGAAGACCGGATCGTGATGGAGCAGGGCGCCACCGATATCAACGGCCCGCACCAGGGCGCCTGGGTCACGACGCCGCAGGGAGTCGACTGGTTCTTCCACTTCCAGGACCGGCGCGCCTATGGCCGCGTGGTTCACCTGCAGCCGCTGCGCTGGATGGACGGCTGGCCCCTGATCGGCGAGCCGTCCGCCAAGCCGGGCGTGGGACAGCCGCTGCGCGAGCACGCCAAGCCGGTGCCGGGAGTCTTCGCCCGGCGCGAGCCGGCGGTCGGCGACGAATTCGACGGCCCGGCCCTCGGCCCGCAATGGCAATGGACGGCCAACCCGCAAGCCGGCTGGCATGCGCTGGACGCGCGCCCCGGCTTCCTGCGCCTGCACGCGCAAGCGGCGGCGCCGGTGCGGCAACTGCCGTCGGTGCTGACCCAGAAGTTTCCAGCGCCGGCGTTCGGCGTGACGGCCAGGGTGGAGTTACGCGCGCAGCAGGACGGCGACCAGGTGGGGCTCGGCGTGATGGGCCTGGCCAGCGACTGGTTCGGCGTGCGCCGCGTCGGCGGCCAGCCGCGCATGGTCGGCGTGCGCTGCGGCCAGGACGGCGCCTGCGCCGAGACGGTCGGACCCGTATTGCCCGGATACGCGGTCACGCTGCGCATGCACGTGACGCATGGCGCCCGGGTATCGTTCTCGTACAGCGCGGACGGCCTCCAGTACACGTTCCTGGGCGAACCTTTCGACGCCACCATGGGCCGCTGGGTCGGCGCCCAGGTCGGCGTGTTCGCGACCGGAACGCCGGGCGCCTACGCGGACCTGGATTACTTCCGCATCAATCCCTGATCACTTGCCGGCGCCCGCGCGCCCGCGCACATGCGCCGGGACGGCGGCCGCGGGCAGCGGCGCGAACGCATAGGGCACCTCGAACGCTGGCGCGGCATCCACGCCGCAGCCGGCCAGCGGCGCGCCGTTCAGCAGCGAGCCTGTGTCGCTGAAGCTCCCCGCGTCCGGCCCCTGTGCGAACGGCTTCACGGCGTCGGTGCAGCCGCGCGCATTGGTCACCTCGAAGACGTTGGCGTGGGAAACGATGCGCGCCTGGCGGGCCACCCCGACGCTGTAGTCGTGGCGGTAGGCCGCATGCTTGCGGTCGCCGACGTGGTAGTTGTTGAACAAATGGACCTGGCCGAAGCGCACCCGCGGGGCGCGGCTGGCAATGAATTCGAACAGGTTGTTGCTGACGGTGATGCGCAGATGGCCGGCATCGCCTTCGGCCCGGTCGCTGGCGCCGATCAGCGTGTTCTTGGCATGCAGGGCGAAGTGGTTGTACGAGACCGTGACGTAGTCGCTGGCGTCGCGGATGTCCAGCGCGCCATCGTGGCACTGCCGGGTCTTGCCGTCCACGACCGGCAGCGTGTCGTCGGTCAACGGGGCGTCGGTGAAGCTGTTGCGGTCGACCCAGACGTGGGTGGAGGCGACGATGGCGATGGCGTCGAACTCGGCATTCCAGTTACCGTCGCCGTCCTTGGGGTCCCAGCGCGGCGCGACGTCGCAGGGATTGCGCAGGTTCAGGTTGCGAATGATGACCTGCGACACCCTGGTCACCGTCAGGTGGGCGTTGACGAAGCCGGATCGTGGCCCGAGCCCGACCAGGGTGGTGTCGCCCGGCAGCGCGACCCGCCCACGCCTGGACTGGTCCGCATGGTCGGCAAAGGGCCGGCCTTCGCTCATGTCGATCACGCCGTCGACCTGCACGATGCGGCTGCCTTCTACCGACTTGCCGAGCGCCCGGCGCAGCTGGGCGGCGTCGGTGACGGTGAAGACGTTGGCGGTCGGTGCGTCGGCGCCGCCGCGGGTGCCGCCGGCCTGGGCCGCCCAGCCGTCGGGCGGCGCCGCCTGGCGCGACATGGGGGCGAAAGAAGCGGCGCGCGGCGCGTCGCTGGCGCAGCCGGCACTGCTTGCGGCGAGCCACAGGATCAGGAACTTGGACAGGTGCTTCATGGCGCTCCAGGATACGTCGTTACCCCCACCGGAGGTAACGACTTTTCGCGCAGGCGAGAACGACGGGCTTAGAACGTGTAGTCGGCGCGCAGCGTGAAGGCGCGGCCGATCGGCTTGGCGATGTTCTGCGCGAACACGACGCGCGAGGACAGGCGCTGGTTCGACAGCGGCGGATCGGTGTCGAACAGGTTGTTCACGCCGGCGCCGAGCTTGAAGTTCTTCGACACCTTGTAGGTGGTCGACAGGTTGTACACGCGATAGGGCTCGATCACGTTGTAGAACGGCTGGCCCGGTTGCTGGGTCGGCAGGGCGTTGGTGTCTTCGTAGCTCGACGTGTACTGCTGCGTCAACTGGGCGAAGAACGGGCCGTAGCTCCAGTTCACGCGCGCCTGGTGCTTCCACTTGAAGATATACGTGTTGGCCGAGGTCGAGCCGGTGGACAGGGCGCCGATGCGGCCGACGCTGTCGACCCATGGGCTGCCTTCGTCGTTCTGGCCCTCGTAGCGGTCGGTGTAGGTGCCGTCCATCGAGAAGCCGAAGCGGCCCCAGTTCGCGGTCGGCACCAGGTAGTTCAGGCCGATGTCGACGCCCTGGGTCTTC
Source organism: Massilia timonae CCUG 45783 (assembly GCF_000315425.1). Lineage (GTDB taxonomy): Bacteria > Pseudomonadota > Gammaproteobacteria > Burkholderiales > Burkholderiaceae_D > Telluria > Telluria timonae. The sequence continues at coordinate 134,469 of NZ_JH992926.1, forward strand.
AGGCCGCCCATGTTCAGGCGGGTCTTCGTGATGTACGCCAGCGTGCCGTCGGGATTACGCACGAACAGGTCGCCGTAGCGGTCCAGGTTGTCGAAGATCGAGTCCTCGTTGATCTGGGCGATCGTGCGCTTCATGTCGATCTTCCAGAAATCGACGGTCGCCACGAAGTTCTTGACCGGTTCGATCACGAAGCCGACCGTGTAGGTCTTCGACTTCTCCGGCTCCAGGTCCGGATTGGCGCCGACCAGCGTCGTCAGGCGCGTGTTGCAGACACGTTCCGCGTCCAGGCCCAGGCCGGCGAAGCGCGGATCGGTGGTAAGAGAGCCGGAGCCGGCCACGTTCGGGGTCGGGCCAGGGCACAGCAGCGGGTCGTCCCAGCTCGAAGTCGACGGCTGCAGGCTGCGCGGCACGCCGTACAATTCGGGCAGGGTCGGGGCGCGGAAGCCCGTGCTGACGGTGCCGCGCACCATCAGTTCCTTCATCGGCTGGTAACGGAAGCTGGCCTTCGGATTGAAGGTCGAGCCGAAGTCGCTGAAATGGTCGCCGCGCACCGCGAAGTTCAGGTTGAGCGCTTTCGTGACCGGCGCATCGAGTTCGGCGTACAGGCCCGAGACGCGGCGCGCGCCGCTCGGGTTGTTGCCCGGCGTGCCATTGACGCGCCATACCACCTCGTCGCCGATCATCGGCACGTTCTCTTCGTAGGTCTCGCGGTGCCAGTCGCCGCCGACCGCCAGTCCCAGGGCGCCGCCCGGCAGGTCCATCAGGGTGCGGCTCAGGTTGAAGTCGAGGCCGTAGTAGCGCACGTCGGCCTTGCGGAAGACTTCACCGTCGGCCGAGATGCTCTCGAGGTAGGCGCGGCCGGCCTCGTCCTGCGCGCCAAAGGGGTTCAGGATGCCGTTGGCGACGCCCGCATACACGGCCGGCGTGCGCACGAAGTTTTCCTTGAAGCCGCTGTCGCGATGGCTGTAGCCGTAGGAGGCGCCCACGCGGTAATCCCAGGACGCGACCTGGCCCTCGTCGGCGATCACCAGGCGGTGGTTGGTCTGCACGTCGTGCAGCTTGACCGGGCCGAGTTCGTCCAGGCTCCAGGTCAGCGCCAGGTCTTCGCCGTTGAGGCCAGCCACCGCCGGCACGCCGCCGCTGCCGCCCGGATACCATTTGCTGGCGGACGTCATCATCAGCGGGCGGCGCGAGGCCGTCAGGCGGTCATAGTCGGTATTGTTGCCGAAGGGCTGGGGACCGCTGACGGCATCGATGTACGAGCGCGCCAGGTTCAGCTCGACGGTGAGCATCTTGCCTTCGCCGTGCGCCAGGCTGGCCTTGGTGAACAGGGTGACCTGCTGGTTCTCCGGCAGCAGCTCCGGGTAGATGCTCGGATCGGTGATGCAGGTGTTGCCGCCGTTGGCATTGGTGCGGGTCGACGGCACCGTGGTCTGGGCCAGGCCCGGCGCCACGCAGCCGTTCGCGAAATAGGGGTTGCCCGTGATGTTGGCCGAGCGCCCGTTGCGATAGATGGTGAAGTTGGCCGGCGAGGCGGAGCCGCCCGAGGTGTTCGAATTGAACGGCGTGCCGCCCAGCGAAGCGAGCTTCGCGGCGTCCCAGATCTGCGGCCGGTCGCGCTGCAGCAGCGAGTCGCGGCGCTGGGCGCTGAATGCGGTATAGACGTTCCAGCCATCCCTGGCGATGTCGCCCTTGCCGGCCACGATGGTCACGCGCTTCTGGTCGCCGCCGCCGGATTCCTGCGGCTGCACGGTGCTGGCATGCAGGGTCACGTCCTGGACCGAGCGTTTGGTGATGAAGTTGACCACGCCGGCGATGGCGTCGGTGCCGTACAGGGCCGAGGCGCCGTCGCGCAGCACTTCGACCCGTTCGATGGCGGCCATCGGGATCACGTCGACGTTGACCAAGCTCGCGCCCAGCGCCTCGTTGGCCAGGCGCCGGCCGTTGAGCAGCACCAGCGTGCGGTTGGTGTTCAGGCCGCGCATATTGATCATGGTGCCGCCGCCTCCGCCGCCCACCGGTTCGTTGGTCGCGGCCACGGTCAGGGCCACCGCGACTTCGGACATCGTGGTCAAGCCCTGGTTGACCAGTTCCTCGGCCTTGTAGGTGGTCAGCGGCAGGGCGTTCTCGGTCGCCAGGCGCTTGATCGAGGAGCCGGTCACCTCGATGCGCTGCATCGGCGCTTCCTGCGCCGTGGCGAGGTTGGCCAGGGTCATCGCGGCGAGCGCGACGGCCGAAAGGATGAAGCGGGGTTGATTGGTCGTGCGAAGGTTGTTCACTGCGTGTCTCCTGCCTGTAGTCGTCGAATGCGTCCGGATGTGCCCCCGGCTCGCCCGCATGTGTGCCCCGGTTCCGCCGGGTCGTCGATGATTGGTATGGAAACAATTCTAATTTGGTCAGACCACTTTGGCAATCTGGACGTGCCGAAATTTAATCCGGTCTAACCTTTGTGGGTGAGATGGGCGAGCGCAGGCCCGCGCGGAGCGCGCGGGGCAGGAAGTGGCCGCGCAGGAAAGGGCGGCGCAGGTAAGGGTGGGGAAGGGCGGGTCAGCCGCGCGAGAAGGTACGGGTGACGCGGTCGAGGTGGGCGCGCATGGCCTGGCGCGCGCCGGCGACGTCGTGGGCAGCGATCGCGGCAAAGATGTTGCGGTGGTCGATCAGCGTCTGCTGGCGCAGTTCCTCGGTCTGGAAGTGTTCCTTCAGCTTGTGCCACAGCGAGCCGCGCTGGCTCCACAGGTATTCGATCACGCCGACCATCGCGCTGTTGCCGGTGGCGCGCGCGATCGCCAGGTGGAAGTTGCGGTCGGCCGATTCGTTGCCGCTGCGGTCTTCGTGGTGCTGCTCCATCTCTTCGACCGCCACCAGGATGGCGTCGATCGCCGAATCGCTGGCGTGCTTCGCGGCCAGCGCCGCGACCTCGACCTCGATCAGGCGACGCGCGGCCAGCACCTCGAACGGGCCGGGGCCGGCGGTCGGCACGTCGGCCTTCGGCGCGACGTCTTCGCTGACGTACACTCCCGAGCCGCCGCGCACTTCGACCTTGCCGCTCAATTCGAGCGCGATCAGGGCCTCGCGCAGCGAGGTGCGGCTGACCCCGAGCTTGGCCGCCAGCTCGCGCTCGGCCGGCAGGCGTTCGCCGGCGCGGATGTTCTCGGCGCGGATCAGCTCCTCGATCCTGGCCGAAACGACCCGATACAGCCGCGGCTCGGTGGTGCTAGGTTCATTCAGCGCTGGGGTCTTCTTCATCGATCGGTTCGTCCTGGATTATTGGCAGCGGGCGCCAAAACTAGCGAATCTTAGTTTGGTATGGTTAATGTTGCAAGTGGACGGGCAGATATTGTGGCGCGCGCCGGCCGCCTAGGGCTGCGGGTTCCAGCCGCGCCCCGCGAACACGGCGGCCCGGGTCGAGAGGCGCGCGGCCTGTTCGCGCTCGAGCATGAAGCCGCCATAGCTGCGCGCTTGGCCGTCCGGCCCCCGGTTGCCGTATTCGCGCCATCCGCCTTCGGCTGGATTCGGCGCCGGCCGCCGCAGCCAGCCGTCGGCGGCGATGTGCGGGCCGACGCTGCAATCGATGAAGGCGACGTTGTCCCAGGTGTTGGCGGTGCCGGGCGAGCGCGCCAGGTAGGCGCTGCCGTCCGCCGGCAGGTTGCCGGCCGGCCCGGCGCCGCGGGTGAGGCGCGAGCGCAGGAAGACGAAGCCCGGTTCGGCGGCGCCGATCGTGCGCGCCTGCACGATGTAGCCGCCGCTGTCCGGCCGGGCGCTGTCGCCGATGCTGCGGATTTCACTGTCCTCGAACAGCGCGGCGCGGTTGTTCCCCCAGATGAAGTCGACGTTGCCTTCCACCAGCGACTTGTGGAACCAGGCATAACCGGTCAGCTGCAGCGTATCCTGCTCGCTCAGGAAGTGGGCGTTGCGCGCCATCAGGCGGCCGTCGCGGCTGCTGAAGAACAGCGTCTCGGCCTGCGGCGAGTGGCCGTCGGTGCGCAGGGTGCTGTTGTGCAGGGCGATGTCGCGCAGGTCGAGCAGGTCGCTGTCCTGGGCCAGGAACAGCGCGCGTCCGCCCAGCAGCCCTGGCGTGCCTGCTTCCTGCCCGGCGCCGGAGCCGGGGTTGAGGGTGTCGCTGTTGGCGGCGCGGATGACGGTCGCCTCGCGGCTGGCGCCGCGCAGGGTGAGGTTGTCCTTGTCGCGCAGGTACAGCAATTCGGGATAGACGCCGTCGGCCACATTGACCGTGAGCGCTTGCGCGCGCGGCAGCGACATCGCGTAATCGAGCGCGCCCTGCACGGTGCGGAAATGCGACCGCCCGGCGGCGGCCACCGTCACGCTGTCGCCGACCGGGCGGTGCGGCGTGGTGCGAAAGCGCCAGCGCGCGCCATCGAAATCCGCGCCGCGCACCAGGCGCGCCTCGGCCAGCGCCTCGTACTCGGTATCGTACTCGAGCGCCTGCGGCAGGCGCGCGCGCAGCTCGCCGTCGACGATGCTCAGGTCGTGCTGGCGCACCAGGCGCTGGCGTGGCGCAGGGCCGATGGCGGCCACCGTCTCGCCCGGACGGACCACCGCGACCAGCAGGCCGTCGCGCTTGCGCAGCACCCGGATGCTGCCTTCTCCCGTCAGCGCGGCGCCGGGCGCCAGGGCCAGGCGCAGCGGCGTATCGGGCGGCACGCCGCGCTCGTCGGCCCGTGGGTGCGTGGCGACGCTCGTGGCGCCGCGCGGCGCGACGAAGCGTTCGCCGACCACGACGGCGAAACTGGCCTGGGCCCACGGATCGCCGGCGCTGCGCACGGTCACCGCGGTGCGGCCGGCCGCCAGCGGCGTCACGCGCACGGCGCCGTGGACGACGTCGGCCGTGGCGATGCGCGGATCGTCGCTGACGACCTCGATGCCGAGTGCGCCGCCAATGGGTACGGTGGCCGCCGGGTCGCCGGCCTGCAGCAGGATGCGCCGTTCGGCGACCTGGGCGCTCAGGCGCGCCGGGACCGCGTCAACGGGGCCGCCGCGCAGGTCGAGCAGCCGGTGCGCGCCGGCCTCCCAGTCAAGCGCTTGCGTGGCCGGCAACGGCTCGGCCAGCGCGGTGGTCACGCGCTCGCCATCGACCAGCGCCGCCAGTTGGCCGGCGTCGGCGGCAAAGCCCAGCACCAGCGGCATGTCGGCCGGCACGGTGCGGCGCCGTATCTGCTTCAGGCGCTGCGCCTGGCCGCCGCGTGCGGCGAGCAGCTCGACCTGCAGCGTCTTGCCGCCGTCGACCAGTTGCAGGCTGGCGCCTTGCCAGTCGCCGTTGGCGGCGCGTCGGGCGCGCAGCACGAATGGCGCGCCGGTCGACGGCGCGATGCGCGCCTCCACCAGGGCGCCGGCAGCGTCGCCGGCGCCTGGGCGCGGGCCGGCATTGGCGCGGACGTGGGCGGGCACCTGCGACGCCGGCAGCGCCGTGTACGAATACGGGACGCGCCAACCGGCGTCGCCGCCGTGCGGGCAGCCATCCAGCGGCTGGCCATTGAGCAGGGAGCCGGTGTCGACGAAGACGCCGGGACTGTGCGCCGGGTCGCGCACCAGCTGGCTGCAGGCGCTCGCGCCGGCCACGTCGAAGGCATTGGCGTCGGAGATCAGGCGCGAGGCATGCGCCACGCCGATGCTGTAGCCGTGGCCATAGACCGCGCGACCGCGCTCGCCCACATAGTAATTGTTCAGCAGGTGGACCTGGCCATAGCGCACCCGCGGGGCGCGTTCGGCGACGTGCTCGAACAGATTGCCCTTGAGCGTGATGCGCAGCCGCCCGCGGTCGCCGGTGAAGCGGTCGCCGGCGCCGATCAGCATGTTCTTCTCGTGCTGGGCGAAATGGTTGTAGGTGACGCTGACCAGGTCCGATCCCTGGGTGATGTCGAGCGCGCCATCGTGGCACTGCTTGCGCTTGCCGTTCTCGACCGGGGCGCGGTCGTCGGTGTCGGGCGCATCGGTGAAGCTGTTGTGGTCGATCCAGACATGGCGCGCGTCGCGCACCGTGATGCCGTCGAATTCCGAGTTCCAGTTGCCCTTGGCGCCGTCTTGCGGGTCCCATTGCGGCGCCACGTCGCAGGGATTGCGGATCGCCAGGTGGCGCACGATCACCTGTTCGACGCCTGCAACCAGCAGGCTGGCGTTGACGAAGCCGGCGCCCGGCGCCACGCCAATTAGGGTGGTGTTCGATGGAAGGCGCACGCCGCCGCGCCGGGCCTGGTCGTCGTGGTCGCGGAAAGGCCGGCCTTCGCTCATGTCGATGGTGGCCGCCACGCGCACGATGCGCGCCGGCGCCGGCGCCTCCAGGGCGGCCACCAGCTGGGCGCGGTCGGCCACCGTGTACACGTGGGCCGGGCTGGCGAGGGCGCCGCCGCGGGTGCCGCCTTGTTGCGCGGCCCAGCCGTCCGCAGGAGCGTGCTGGCGCTCGGCGATCGCACCCGGCATGGGGGCGGCCGCGAAGACGATGACCGGGACCAGCGAAGCCAGGGCGAAGGCCGGGAGGAGGGTGGCGAAGACCGCGCGCGCCCCGCTCATTGCGCGCTCCGCGCGGCAGTGCGCGCCTCGGGCGCGAACGCCGGGGCGAGGGCCGGGACCTTGCGCAGCAGTTCGCGTGCGACGATCTCCGAAAAGCGCTGGGCGCCCAGCGGGCCGACGTGGGTGTGATCGAAATTGGCGCCGGCGCGCGCCAGCTTGTCCGCTTCTCGCGGTCCCATGGCCTGGACCGCGGCCAGCGACAGCGCATTCAGGTCGACCAGCGGCGTGCCGGTCGCGGCGGCGATCCTGCGCACCGTGCCGGCCCATGGCGCCAGGTCGTTCTGTACATAGCCCTGCCTGAAGCTGCGGCGCGTGAGCGGGGTCACCAGCACCGGCAGCGCGCCCAGTGCGCGCGCCTCCTCGACGTAGCGGGTCATATTCGCGGGAAACTCGGTCGCATAGTCGGTGGAGCGTCCGGGTTTGCCCGGCTGGTCGTTATGGCCGAACTGGATCAGCACATAGGTGCGGCGGTAGCCGGCCCCCTGGCGCAGCAGGCCGGTCACCTCGTCCCAGCGGCCTTCGGCCCTGAAGCTGCCCGAACTGCGCCCGCCGCGCGCCAGGTTCAGGCAGGCCGTCTCGGGGGTGAGGCGGGCGCACAGCGCGTCGCCATAGCCGGTGCTGCTGGCCATGGTCGAGTCGCCGACCAGGATCACGCGGTCGTGCGCCGGCGGCGCCGACCAGGCGGCGCCGGTCAGCAAGAGGGTAAGCAGGGGGAACAGGCGGACCAACGGCATGGAGTCTCCAGTATTTCTTTTTTGATACCCGATTCTAGTTTGGTCGGGCCAATATCGCAAGGTGGTTGTACCACGCGCTTGTCGCGCACCAGCACTATGCAGATAGGATGTCAGACAACTGATGTATGTGGCAACCAGCCCTTCGCGTATAATCGCGCCATCCCATCCAATCCAACGAATGACCATGACTCTTCCCCAACGCAAGCACCGCAGCCTCGCCCAGGGCGTGGTCGAGCACATCAGCGGCACCATCCGCCAGGGGACGCTCAAGCCGGGCGACAAGCTGCCCACCGAATCTTCGCTGATGACGCAGCACGGCGTCAGCCGCACCGTGGTGCGCGAAGCGATCTCGCACCTGCAGGCGGCTGGCCTGGTGCAGACCCGGCACGGCATCGGCACCTTCGTGATCGAGCGGGCGCAGGCCGGGCTCGGACTCGACGCCGAGCACATCCTGACCCTGCGCGACGTGCTGTCCATCCTCGAGCTGCGCATCGGCGTCGAGACCGAGACGGCGGGCCTGGCAGCGAGCCGGCGCAGTGAAGACCAGGTCGACGAACTGGCCGGCGCGCTGCTCGAGATGCAGCAGGCGATGGCCGAGGGCAGGTCGGCGGTGGATGCCGACAAGCGCTTCCACCTCTTGATCGCCCAGGCGACCGGCAACCGCTATTTCGTCGACATCCTCGAGCAGCTGGGCAACGCTATCATCCCGCGCGCGCGGCTGGACACGCCGAAGCTGGAACAGGACAAGCCGGCCGACTTCCTCGAGCGTGTCAGCCGCGAGCACGACGATATCTTCCGCGCCATCGAACGGCGCGATCCGGAAGCGGCGCGCGCGGCGATGCGCACCCATCTGTCCAACAGCCGCGAACGCCTGGTGCAGGCGCAGCGCCGCCTGGAGGGATCGCTGAACTGAATCTTTCCGGCACATTTTGCTTGCGGTCGCCCGACTTAGGTTGTACGATGACTTACAACTTGATTCTGACATACGAGTCATATCACTTTTTCGTCCAACACCTAGACCCACGGAGACCCGAGCAATGCAACCAAATGAACTCAAGCAAGTCCTGTCGCACGGCCTGCTGTCCTTCCCGATCACCGACTTCGACGCGCAGGGCGAGTTCGATCCGAAAGGCTATGCCGCGCGCCTCGAATGGCTGGCGCCGTTCGGCGCGACCGCGCTGTTCGCGGCCGGCGGCACCGGCGAATACTTCTCGCTGCACGGCGAAGAATACGGCCAGATCATCAAGACGGCGGTGGACACCTGCGCCGGCGTGGTGCCGATCCTGGCCGGCTGCGGCGGTCCGACCCGCACCGCCATCGCGCACGCCCAGGAAGCCGAGCGCCAGGGCGCCAAGGGCCTGCTGCTGCTGCCGCACTACCTGACCGAAGCCAGCCAGGACGGCCTGATCGCCCACGTCGAGGCGGTGTGCCGCTCGGTCAAGATCGGCGTCGTGGTCTACAACCGCGCCAACTGCCGCCTGACCCCGGATTCGCTGGCCAAGCTGGCCGACCGCTGTCCGAACCTGATCGGCTTCAAGGACGGCAACGGCGACATCGAACTGATGGTCTCGATCTGGCGCAAGCTGGGCGACCGCTTCAGCTACCTGGGCGGCTTGCCGACCGCCGAAGTGTATGCCGGCGCCTACAAGGCCCTGGGCACCCCGGTCTACTCGTCGGCCGTGTTCAACTTCGTGCCGCAACTGGCGATGGACTTCTATCACGCCACCGCCGCCGGCGACACCGACACCACCAACCGCCTGATCGACGAGTTCTTCCTGCCTTACCTCGAGATCCGCAACCGCAAGGCCGGCTACGCCGTCAGCATCATCAAGGCCGGCGCCCGCCTGGTCGGCCACGGCGCCGGCCCGGTGCGTCCGCCGTTGACCGACCTGACCGCCGAAGAAGACGCGATGCTGCTCGACCTGCTCAAGAAGAACGGAGTGCTGTGATCATGACGATTCTCGGTGAAATGATCATTGGCCAGCAGTGCGTGCGCGGCACTGCGGGCGAGGCCTTCGGCTTCAACCCGTCCACCCGCGCCAACCTGGAGCCGGGCTTCGGCCAGGCGACCGGCGACGACGTCGAGCGCGCCTGCGCGCTGGCGGCCCAGGCCTTCGACCCATACCGCGCCTTGCCGCTCGAGCAGCGCGCGCGCTTCCTGGAAGCGATCGCCGAACAGATCCTGGCCGTCGGCCCGGCACTGATCGAGCGCGCCATGCTCGAGACCGGCCTGCCGCAGGCGCGGCTGGAAGGCGAGCGGATGCGCACCGTGAACCAGCTGCGCCTGTTCGCCAAGGTGGTGCGCGACGGTTACTTCTTGGATGCGACCATCGATAGCGCGCTGCCGGACCGTGCGCCGCCGCGTCCCGACCTGCGCCTCTCCAAGATCGGCCTCGGCCCGGTCGCCGTGTTCGGCGCCAGTAACTTCCCGCTGGCGTTCTCGGTGGCCGGTGGCGACACGGCCTCCGCGCTGGCGGCCGGCTGCCCGGTCGTGGTCAAGGCCCACGCCGCCCACCCGGGCACCTCGGAACTGGTCGGCCGCGCCGTCCAGCGCGCGGCCAGGGAAGCCGGCATGCCGGAAGGCGTGTTCTCGATGCTGTATGGCGACGGCCGCACCGTCGGCCAGCAGCTGGTGGCGCACCCCGCGATCAAGGCGGTGGGCTTCACCGGTTCGCGCCAGGGCGGCACCGCGCTGATGCGCACCGCCGCCGGCCGTGCCGAGCCGATTCCCGTCTACGCCGAAATGAGCAGCGTGAACCCGGTGTTCCTGCTGCCGGCCGCGCTGCAGGCCGGCGGCGCCGGCCTGGCGCAGGGCTTCGTCGATTCGCTGACGCTCGGCGTCGGCCAGTTCTGCACCAACCCGGGCCTGGTGTTCGCGCTCGAAGGCGCCGATCTGGACTCCTTCGTCAAGGCGGCCGGCGAGGCGCTGGCGGGCAAGGGCGCCGGCACCATGCTCACCGCCGGCATCCACGAGGCGTACAACAGCGGCGTGGCGAAGTTCGGCCAGGTCGAGGGATTGCAGCTGGTGGCGCAAGGAAGTGAACAGGGCGCGGGCTGCGCGGCGCGCGCCGCGCTGTACCTGTGCGACGCCGACACCTACCTGGGCAATGCGGCGCTCGAAGACGAAGTGTTCGGCCCGGCCGCGGTGCTGGTGCGCTTCAAGGACGCCGATCAGTTGCTGCGGGCGGCCGAGGCGCTGCACGGCCAGCTGACCGCCACCGTCCATGCGCAAGCCGCCGACCACGGCCTGGCCGGCGCGCTCTTGACCATCCTGGAACGCAAGGCGGGCCGGGTGCTGTTCAACGGCTTCCCGACCGGCGTCGAAGTGTCGCACGCGATGGTCCACGGCGGCCCGTTCCCGGCCACCAGCGACAGCCGCACGACCTCGGTCGGCGCCAGCGCGATCGACCGCTTCCTGCGGCCGGTGTGCTACCAGAACGTGCCCGCCAACCTGCTGCCGGAAGCGCTGCGCGACGAGAATCCGCTGGGTCTCGCGCGCCTGCTGGACGGCGCCTTGCAAGCTGGAGGGAATGCGTAACGCCGTAAGTTTCTGTCGCAGCACCAGCCGGGGGAGACACCGGCTGTCTTAACTTGTAAAGAACTGATCACCATGAATCAGCAAGTCATCGACCTCGCACCGGCACAGACGGTGGTGGGCAAATATCGCTGGACGATTTGCGCACTGCTGTTCTTCGCCACCACCATCAATTACCTGGACCGCCAGGTCCTCAGCCTGCTGGCGCCGATGTTGTCCGCCGAATTCGGCTGGTCCAACACCGACTACGCCAACATCGCGGCCACCTTCCAGTTTGTCTACGCCATCTCGATGCTGTTCGCCGGCCGCGTGATCGACCGCATGGGCACCAAGCGCGCCTACGTGCTGGCCATCGTGGTCTGGTCGCTCGGCGCCGTCGCCCACGCCTACGCGATCTGGCTCGGCGAGGCGGTCAACACCGTGTTCACCGCCATCGGGCTGGCCGTGGTGCCGGTGTCGATCGCCGGCTTCATGATCGGCCGCGCGGTCCTCGCCATCGGCGAAGCCGGCAACTTCCCGGCCGCGATCAAGGCCACCGCCGAATACTTCCCCAAGCGCGAGCGCTCGTTCGCGACCGGCATTTTCAACTCGGGCGCCAACGTCGGCGCCATCCTGGCGCCGCTGACGGTGCCGGTGATCGCCGAGTTCTGGGGCTGGCAGGCTGCCTTCATCGTGATCGGCGCCATCGGCTTCGTCTGGATGGGCGCCTGGATCTGGCTGTACGACGTGCCGGAGCGTTCGGCGCGCGTCGGCGCGGCCGAACTGGCCTATATCAACAGCGACGCCGGAGTCAGCCCGGCGGCGGTCGACAACACCCGGGTGGCCAGGACCTCGTGGTTCAAGCTGCTCGGCTACCGCCAGACCTGGGCCTTCGTCGCCGGTAAATTCCTGACCGACGGCGTGTGGTGGTTCTTCCTGTTCTGGCTGCCGAAATACATGTCGGCGCAATACGGCATGTCGGCCACCGCCATGATCCTGCCGCTGGCGGTCCTGTACAGCATGACGATGGTGGGCAGCATCGGCGGCGGCTGGCTGCCGACCTACTTCCTGAACCGCGGCGCCGACATCTATCACGGCCGCATGCGCGCCATGCTCTTGATCGCCCTGTGCCCGCTGGTGGTGCTGCTGGCGCAGCCGCTGGGCTACCTGGGCTTCTGGATTCCGGTGATCCTGATCGGCATCGGCGCCTCGGCCCACCAGGCCTGGTCGGCCAACCTGTTCACGACGGTGTCGGACATGTTCCCGAAACACAGCGTGGGCTCGGTGGTCGGCATCGGCGGCATGGCCGGCGGCCTGGGCGGCGTGCTGCTGACCAAGCTCGGCGGCTGGCTGTTCGACTATTATGGCGCCCTGGGCCAGCTGTCGACCGGTTACATGATCATGTTCTCGATCTGCGCGCTGGCCTATCTGGTGGCCTGGTGCGTGATGAAGGCGCTGGTGCCGCAGCACCGTGAAATCAAGGACCTGTAAGGATGTCGATGGAAATGGACATCGTCGCCGGCGTGCACTGCGCGACCGGTGAGAGCCCGATGTGGCATGCGGGGGAGCAGGCCTGGTACTGGGTCGACATTCCCGCCCGCCGCATCTGGCGGCGTGACCACGCCAGCGGGGAATTGCGCCGCTGGCTGGCGCCGGAGATGGTGGCCTGCATCGCGGCCAGCGGCGGCGGCGGGCTGGTGGCCGGGATGGAGAGCGGGATCTTCCACCTCGACCTGCACGACGATGGTTCGGTCGGCGCTCGCCGGCTGGCCGCGCCGGCGGTAAGCGAGCTGGGTGAGGGCATGCGCTTCAACGACGGCCGCTGCGACCGCCAGGGGCGTTTCTGGAGCGGCACCATGTTCATGGACATGGGCGCCGCGCGCGCGATCGGCGGCCTGTATCGTTATTCCGGCCGTGACGGCCTGCACGGGCCGGTGGTGTCGAACATGCTGACCCAGAACGGATTGGCCTGGTCGCCGGATGGGAAGACGATGTACCTGTCCGATTCCCATCCCCAGCGCCGCATGGTCTGGGCCTACGACTACGACGTCGACGCGGGCTTGCCGCATGGCCAACGGGTGTTCCTCGACCTGAACGGCCAGAAGGGCCGGCCGGATGGCGCCGCGGTCGACGCCGACGGCTGTTACTGGACCTGCGCCAACGATGGCGGCGTGGTGCAGCGCTACACCCCGGCGGGCAGGCTCGATCGCGAGATCGAACTGCCGATGGCCAAGCCGTCGATGTGCGCCTTCGGCGGGCCGGATCTCGACCTGCTGCTGGTGACGTCGATCGACCCCGCAGGCGGCGGCAACCCGGGCGGGGATGCCGGCGCCGTGGTGGTGCTGCGCCCTGGCGTCAAGGGCGTGGCCGAGACGCCGTTCTCACCGGATGCCTGATATTCCGACCTGGGCCGCGTGCCGGCGCAGGAATGCCAGGTGGGCGTCGCGGGCCGCGGGACCGTCGTAGGGCAGGATGGTCCACAACTCCGACGCCCGCATCGCCTCGCCGGGCGCCAGCCTGACGTAGGGCGCGTGCACTTCCAGCTCCAGCATGCCTTTGTCCGCCGCGCGAGGGTCGATGTCCTGGTACAGCTCCACCTGGCCCTGGGCCGGGTGGATCGCCGCGCGCGGCTGGTGGGCGAACTGGATCACCAGGAGCTGGCCGTCGCGGAATGCCGCCAGCCAGCCGCTCGAGGGCTGGACGAACAGCTTGCCTTTGCGCGCGGGGTCACCCGGCGCCGGCAGGTCCAGCGACAGCAGGCCGCCAGCCAGCGTGTAACGCAGCGCGCCGGCCGGCTCGATCCGGACATCGTCCGGCGCCGCCACCGGCACATAGGCCATCGTGTGCGCCGGCACGCGCGTATTGAACCAGATGTCGCGTCCCGCCTGTTTGCCGCTGCGGTTGGTCGCTTCGGCTTCCAGCCGCAGGCTGTGCGGCTTGTCCGCGACCAGCGCGTAGCGCTTGCGCAGCTGGATGCCGGAGACGGGACTGGCCGGGCTGTCGAGGACGATTTCGTCGCGCTTGTGTTCCACCAGCGTGTAGGTCGCAAGGCTCAGCCAAGGGTCCGGAGGCCAGGCCGCCTGCGCGGCGGCGCGCGCCGGATTGACGTCCTGATGCACCCACCACTCGCTTTGCGGCCCGATCCAGACTTCGTGTCCCTGGTAAGGCACGTGGCCGGACGCCGCATTGGGTATGGCGTCGGGTGCGCCGGCGGTTTCGTCGACGAGCAAAAAATTGGGCTTGCCTGCCAGTGCGAACGACAGCAGGCGGCCACCGGCCGGCTCGGCGATTCGCGCCTGGACGACGCCATTGTCGAGACGGTGCGAGGGCAGCTGCGAGGGAAGCTGCGAGGCAGCGTGCGCGGACGCGAGGGAGAGAAGGCAGAGACAGGCGAGACGGATCGCCTGGACGGACGAGAACAAGCCGCGCAGCCGGTTACCCGGCCACGCGGCTCGTCTGAAGCGATGACGCTGGACGATTATTTCGAAGCGTCCTGCATTTTCTCGCCGGCGCGTTCGACGCTGCGGCCAGCAGCGGCGGTGGTGTCGCTGACGGCTTCCTTGGCTTCGGCGGCGGCTTCGCGCGATTCCTGGCGTACTTCGGCGGTGGCGTTGTCGATGCGGTCGCCGGCGCGCTCGGCAGCGGCTTCGGCGCGGTCGCCGGCGGCTTCGATGCGGTCGCCCGCACGTTCGGCGGCGGCGTCGGCAGCGGCCACGCCTTCACGGGTTTCTTCGGCCACGGCGCGGCCGGCATTGTCGACAGCGGCGCCGGCTTCTTGCGCTGGGCCCATATTGTCGTTCTTGTTGCAGCCGGTGGCCAGGACGGCGACGGACAGCATGATGGCGGACAGGGCGAAGGTGGTTTTCATGGTGTGCTCCTTAAAATAAATGTTGTCGTTTAGCTTACACCTGCTGCTAATTTTTTGACTCACGCCACGACCGCAATCGTGCGCGACGAAGCCATTACAACATTTCCAACACTCATCCGCTGTGCGCTAGATAACGTAACAACGTTTCCGCATGCGGACTCAGGGTATTCGGATCGGCGAAGCACACCCGAAGTTCCCGGTTGGCCCAGGCGTCGTCGAGCGACACGATGCCGACCGGCAGCTCGCGCGCGAAGCGGCTGGCGGCGGCCTCGGGCAGCATGGCGATCCCGGCGTCCTGCGCCACCAGCTGGGCGATGGCGTCGAAGCTGGGCGCGCGCACCCGCACCTTGAGCGGGCGCCCGCTCTGCACTGCGCGCGACTCGACGAAGTGCTGCATCGGGCGCTCGGCGGGCAGGCAGACGAAGGCGAACTCGAAGGCGTCGCGCAGCCGGGTGGCAGGGCGCGCTCCCAGCGGGTGGCCGTTCGGCACCAGCAGCACCAGGCGGTCGGTGCGAAACGGCAGCGAGATCACGTCGCCGGTCGCCACGTTGCCGTCCAGGATGCCGATCTCGATCTCGCGGGCGCGCACCGCCTGCAGGATGTCGCGGCTGGTGCGTTCCTCGAGCTGCAGGTCGACTTCTGGATGGTCGCCCAG
The DNA here is from genome assembly GCF_000315425.1 of Massilia timonae CCUG 45783. Lineage (GTDB taxonomy): Bacteria > Pseudomonadota > Gammaproteobacteria > Burkholderiales > Burkholderiaceae_D > Telluria > Telluria timonae. Next base: position 149,765 of record NZ_JH992926.1, read on the forward strand.
GAACACGCCCAGCGCGGCCGGCAGGAAGGTGCTGATCGCCACCGTGGTGCCGGCCAGGCGCACCGCGCCGCGCTGCGGCCCGCGCAGCTCGCGCACGGTATCGCGCAACTGCTCGACCTCGCTGACCACGCGCGCCGCGCGCTCCAGGATGAAGCGGCCGGCCGGCGTCGGCGCCATCCCGCCGGCCAAGCGGGTAAACACCACGATGCCGCAATCTTCCTCGAAGCCGCGCAGGCGGTTGCTGGCGGCCGACAGGGCGATCGGGAAACGCTCGGCCGCCTTGCTGAGGCTTCCGGCGTCGGCGATGGCCAGCAAGAGGCGGAGATCGGTCAGGTCGACGTGCATGGGGTTTCTCGTATCGCGAAGGCAGAGTCCAGGAGTGACGTATTCTAGCGCGGATGCTTTCGCGGCAGAATAAGGTCTTTGCCGCCAACATCCGATCATGAGTTCAACCCAAGCAGTTCTTCGCAGCTGGTCCCAGGATGGCCGCCTGTACGCGGTGCTCGCCGCCGCCGGCTTCAGCATGAAGGCGGTGTTCGTCAAGCTGGGCTATGCGGCGGCGCCGGTCGATGCGCTCACCCTGCTGGCCTTGCGCATGGGCTTCGCGCTGCCGTTGTTCCTGTGGCTGGCCTGGCTGGCGCGCGACCGCACCGCCGAACCGCTGTCGGTGAAGGACGGGCTCCACATCGCCGTGCTGGGTTTTCTTGGCTACTATCTTTCCAGCCTGTTCGACTTCTATGGCCTGGAAACCATCACGGCGGGGCTGGAACGGCTGATCCTTTACCTGTACCCGACCCTGGTCTTGCTGTTCCAGGTCTGCCTGACGCGCCAGCGGCCATCGGGCCGCACCTTGCAGGCGCTCGCGATCTGCTACCTGGGCCTGGGCATCGGCTTCGTGCACGACCTGCAGGTGACCGGCTGGAGCCGCGAGGTGATGGTGGGATCGGCCTGGGTGTTCGCCAGCGCGGTCACCTACGCCATGTACTATCTCGGCACCGGGGCGCTCGTGGGCCGGATCGGCTCCATGCGCCTGGCCGGCCTGGCCGGCAGCGCGTCCTGCGCGTTCGTGCTGGGGCACTTCGTGGCGGCTGGCGAGCTGGCCGCGCTGCCGGCGCTGCCGCCCGCGGTCTGGCTCAATGCCGGCCTGATGGCATTGGTGTCGACCGCGCTGCCGATCTACTGGCTGGCGCTGGCGATCGGGCGCATGGGCGCGCCGCAGGCGGCGGCGGTGGGCAACCTGGGGCCGGTGCTGACCGTGTTCGCTTCATGGTTGCTGTTGGGCGAACCGCTGTCGTTATATCAGTTGGGCGGGCTGGCGCTGGTGATTCTCGGGGTGGCCCGGCTCAAGCCGGCCCCGAAAAAGGTCGCTGCCTAGTCGAACAGGCCGGCGCCGTTCCAGCGCGGAAGCGGGCAGGCGGCGCGCGCCGGGACGGCCTTGGCCGCATGGCCTGATCCCAGTGCGCGCAAGAGGCGCGGAAAGGCCCGGCAATAACTGGACTGAACGCCCGCCAGGCGCGCCAGCTGGGCGTACTCGACCACGGCGCCAGGCGGGACGGCGTCCAGCACCTGGGCGATGCGCAGGCGCCAGTCGTCCGGCCACGACGCGAAGCCTTGACCGAGATTGCGCACCGGATCGCCCGGACGGATGACCCCGCCCTCGACCACGCGCGCCAGCACGCCGCGCCGGGCGCCGATCCTGGCCGCCAGCCGCTCGGCGTGCAGGTCGAGCCGGCCGCAGGCTTCGCAGGCGAACATCAGCCGCACCTTGGCCTCGGCCCCGATCTGCAGCACGGTGCCGGAAGGCAGACGTTCGACGTCGTCGTCGAGCAGGAGGTTTTCGCGCAGCGCCTGCGGCGCGAGCGCCAGGGCGGCATAGCCGGCACGCGAAGCCAGCAGCAACTGGCGCGGGGACAGCGGATCGAGATGGCGGTCGCCTTCGGCGCCGCTGCCCGCGATCAGCCGCATGCCGTCGACCCGCATCGGCGCGGGCGCGCCGGGAGGGCGGATCGACAGGGCGGCGATCACAGGGCCGGCGCCAACGCGGACGCCGACATCACGGCGCCGCGTGCAGCGCGCGCGCCGCCTCGCGGTACTTGGCGGCGTTGGGAACGTCGGTCCACGCCGGCTTGGCCGCGTCGTTGGCGATGTCCTGCAGGGCCAGGGCGATCATGCGGTTCACGCGCGCCATATTGTCGTAGTCGATCTTGTCCCAGGTGTCGTCCTTGCCGTGGTAGTCGGGGAAGCCGAAGGCCACTGCGAGCGTGTGCGCCGGCACGCCGGCGTCGGCCAGGGCCTGGTTGTCGCTGCGGGCGAAATAGCGGTCGCTGTTGGTCGGATGCTTCCAGAAGCGGATGCCGGTGCGCCCGGCGGCGCGCTGCAGCGTCGTGCCCACGGTGGAGTAGTCGAAGCCGGTCATGGTCGCCGACGAGACCTGCGGGCCCTCGCTGTCGTCGGTGCGGCCCAGCTGCTCCAGGTTCAGGTTCATCACGGTGTCCTTCAGCGGGAACACCGGGTGCTTCGCATAGTAGCGCGAACCCAGCAGGCCGAGCTCTTCGCCGAACAGGGCGACGAACACGATGCTGCGGCGCGGGCGTTCCTTCTGCGCGGCCATGGCGGCGGCGATCTCGATCATCGACACGGTGCCGCTGCCGTCGTCGTTGGCGCCGTTATAGATTTCGCCGTCGCGGATGCCCAGGTGGTCGTAGTGGGCGCTGAGCATGACGTAGGTATTCTTCAGTTGCGGATCCGATCCGCGCAGGACGCCGATCACGTTGCGCAGCTTGACCGGGCTGACGGCTGGCGCCACCACCTTGGCCGCGACGCTGGCGCCGCCCCGTTCGAGCGTGGCGGCGACGTCGGCCGCGTGCAGCAGCACGACCGGCGGGCCGTCCTTGGCCACCGGCTGGCTCGGGTCGATCAGCCAGCCGCCCTGGGTGCGGCCATGGCGGCGTTCGCGGTCGATCATCAAGACCAGCGCGGGTTTGCTCTGCAGCTTCGATTTCAGCACGCCGGCCGCGCCCGGGATCGCCGCCGCGGGCACGACCAGCACCTTGCCGTCGGCCGCGCCCTTGTCGTCCAGCGCCGCCTGCCATGGCATGAACACGGCCGGCGTGTTCCCGAGGGTGACCGGGTCGACGAAATTGGCCGAGGCGCCGCCGACCGGGACCTCGATCGTCTTGCCGCCAGCCTTCACCGTGAGCGTGATGTCCTTTTCGCCGCGCTTCGCGTACTGCCAGTGGGCGGTCTGGTAGTAGCCGTCGTCGCCGGCCGCCTCGAGCCCGGCGCGGCGGAACTGGGCGGCGATGTACTCGGCCGCCAGGTCGACGCCGCGCGACGGCGTGCCGCGGCCTTCGAGCAGGTCGGACGAGAGGAAGGACAGGTGGCCGCGCAGTGAGTCGGCCGAGATGTGGCTGGTGAGCGCATCAGGGGCGGACGCGCGGGGCGCGTCAAGCTGGGTCGCGCAGCCGGCGAGGGCGAGGCTGAGGCCGAGGACAGGGACAAGGTGACGCATGCGTTGACTTCCTTGGGTGGAAAAAATGGCAATATGACATGTCGGGCTAGTGCGGTCAATCGCCCGGTCGACAGGGCGTTTCGATGGCGATTTGCATAAGCTTGTATTTATTTATTCGTTTGGCATGCCATTTCCGCCGGGTATTATGCGTCTTCCACAGCAATTCAACGATTATTCGGTCATGACACATTCGCAGCATCCTGCTTCACGAACCCGCACGGCGCACCTGCCGGGCAAGGCCGGGTCGTGCTGTCGAATGTCGCGCAACTGATCGCCTGATCCATACCGCCGTCTTCCGCACCCGTCCCTCGAGGATGGGGCAGGAAGCGCACGCCCGCTGCGACGCCTGGAGCGCCGCCGCGGGAAGACCACTACCAGGAACACCATGCACAAACCACTCGCTATCGTCGTGGCGCTCGCCGCCGCATTCTCGCAACACGCCGTCGCCCAGGACATCGAAAAAGTCGTCGTCACCGGCTCCAACATCCGCACCACGCAAAAGGAAGGCGCCAGCGCGGTCCAGGTCATCTCCGCCAAGGAGCTGGCCGCCACCGGCAAGGCCAGCATCGCCGACGTGATCCGTTCGATCTCGGCCAACAGCGGCAACAGCTACAACGAACAGTTCACCGGCAGCTTCTCGGCCGGCACCGCCGGCCTGTCGCTGCGCGGCCTGGGCCAGAAGAACACGCTGATCCTGGTGAACGGCAAGCGCGTCAGCCCTTACGCCACCGCCCAGAACCTGCAGGAAGTCTTCGTCGACCTGAACAGCCTGCCGATGGCGGCGGTGCAGCGCATCGAGGTGCTGAAGGACGGCGCATCGTCGGTCTACGGTTCGGACGCCGTCGCCGGCGTGGTCAACATCATTCTCTACAAGGAGTTCAAGGGCACCGAGATCAGCGCCCAGGCCGGACGCTCCACCGAGGGAACCGGCCAGGACGACAAGAGCGTGACCCTGCAGTCCGGCTTCGGTTCGCTGGTCGAGGATGGCTACAGCGTCGTGTTCTCGCTTGATGCCCAGTGGCGCGACAAGCTGCAGCAGGACCAGGTGGGCTGGATGGCCGGCAGCGACTTCCGCGGCAATCCGAACGGGACCCTGGCCTGGGTGCCGACCAACTACGTCAACAACGACCCGACCCAGTGGCTGGGCGGCGCATCCGGCGCGAATGCGGGTCCGCTGGCGGTGCAGCCCTACGGCGAGATCACGCCTGGCCGCAGCGGTAACGTTCTGGCCTACAACCCGGCCACCTACAAGACCCTGATTCCGGGCATCCAGCGCGCCCACGCCTCGCTGCGCGGCGCCGTCAAGCTGGGCCAGGACCACGAGGCCTATGCCGAGGTGCTGTACGGCCGCTCGCGCGCCGACCAGACCTTCAGCGCACCGCTGACCGTCGGCACCGGCCTGCGCGCCTGGAACGACGCCACCCAGCAGCTCGACAACATCAACGTGGTGCTGCCGGTCGGCCATCCGAACAATCCCGGCGCCACGCCGCTGCCGTTCAACGCCACCCTGTTCGACCTGGGCCCGCGCATGAAGCAGGGCCGTGTGGAGTTCTTCCGCGTGTTGACAGGCGTGAAGGGCTATGCCGGCGGCTGGGAATACGACGCCTCGGTCGGCCACTCCGGCAGCGAGCTGAAGGAAACCGTGCAGAACTTCGTCAACCGCTACGAGTTCGAGAAGGTGCTCGCGGACGGCAGCTATGACTTCGTCAACCAGGCCAATAACAGCGAGGAAGTGCGCAACCGCCTGCGCCTGTCGACGCTGCGCCCGGCCGAGTCGAAGCTCACCACGGTCGACCTGAGCGCGACCCGCGAACTGGTGCAGCTGCCGGCCGGGGCGCTCGGCTTCGCCGCCGGCGCCCAGTGGCGGCGCGAAGAGATGGATTCGCAGACCTCGACCGCGGTGCTGTCGGGCACCGAGCTGCGCCCGGCGATCAACATCATCGATGGCAGCCGTGACGTGGCGGCGCTGTTCGCCGAGCTGAACGTGCCGGTGCTGAAAGACCTGAGCGTCAACCTGGCCGGGCGCGGCGACCATTACGACGACTTCGGCAGCGCCTTCTCGCCCAAGGCCAGCGTGCGCTGGCAGGCGGCGCCGTGGCTGCTGGTGCGCGGCACGCTGTCGCGGGGCTTCCGCGCGCCGTCGCTGCCCGAGATCACCAACTCGACCTCGGTCAGCTACGGCAACGTGGTCGATCCGCGCGATCCGATCTCGCCGACCCAGGCGCGCGGCATCACCAACCTGACGATCGCCAACCCCGACCTGTCGCCGGAGCGCTCGACCAATGCCAACTTCGGCATCGTGCTGGCCCCGAACAACCGCACCAGCCTGGGCCTGGACTTCTACCGCATCCGTACCGAGGGTGTGATCGGCACCGAATCGGCCGACAACATCATCGCCAACGAAGCGTCGGCGCCCGGCAAGATCGTGCGCGACGCCCAGGGCCGCATCCTGACCCTGTACCGCCAGTATGCCAACCAGGGCAACCGCGTGGTGTCGGGCTTCGACGTCGACCTGCGCCACGTGCAGCCGCTGGCCGCTTACGGCAAGCTGACCCTGAACGCGCAACTGAGCCGGGTGCTGTCGTTCGAACAGCCGCTGGCGGTCGGCCTGCCGCTCACGGAAGGCGCCGGCAACAACTACTTCGGCTCGATTCCGAAGTGGCGCGGCGTGACCGGCCTGAGCTGGGACATCCAGGACTGGAGCAATACGCTGGTGTGGAACTATGTCGACGGCTACGACCAGACCACCCGTCCGGGCGAGCGCGTCAAGCCGTACGGCACCTTCGACCTGAACCTGGCCTGGAAGGCGACCCAGGCGGCCACCGTCAGCTTCATCGTGCACAACCTGGGCGACAAGCGTCCGTCATGGGATTCGTCGACCGCCTTCTTCGACTACACCCAGGGCGATCCGCGCGGCCGGGTGGCGTCGGTGAAGGTCAATTACCGCTTCTAAGCGCTGCCGCGAAGCGGTTTCGGCCGCCCCCGTAGCCGCTTCGCACCGTGCTTTCTCCGGTTCGTCGCAGGACGGCTTGCCGGGCGCTCGCCCCCTCATTGACTATGCGGTCGAGGCTTTCGAGCGGGCCGCAGTGGACTACGTGCTCAAGCCGGTCAGCGCGGGCCGACTGGGCAAGACGGTGGAGCGCCTGCGCGCGCTGGTTGAGGCGCGCCGGGAGCAGGCAGCGGGCGTGGGGGGGCACGGACTCGCTGGGCCAACTGCTCGGCCAGCTCCAGGCGCTGCTGCCGGCGGCAGCATCGATCGAGCGCTTGACGACGGTGCGGGCGGCGGTCGGTAATGTGGTGCGGATGATCCCGGTGGCCGACATCGTGTTCTTCCAGGCGGTCGACAAGTACGTGAACGTGGCGACGGCGGACAGCGAGGCGCTGATTCGGGTGCCGCTGAAGGATTTGCTGCCGCAGCTCGATCCGGACCGGTTCCGACAGGTCAGCCGCAGCATGGTGGTGAATATGGCGTGCGTGCTGAGTGCGGTGCGGGATGACATGGGCAAGGTGACCCTGAACCTGCGCGGGCGGGCGGACAAGCCGCGGGTGAGTCCGGTGTATGCGCATTTGTTCAGGCAGATGTCGGCTACTTGTGACGCTACTCGACCTCCGGGAAGAACATCACGCTGTCGACGTCACCATTGCTCTTGTCTGTCAAAAAGACCAGTAGATAACCGGTGTTTGTCAACGTAGTTGTCGCGTCATCTCAAGCTGCTTGCTGTAGTGCTTCTGGCCGAATCCGTTCCGGATTCAACCAGACTTGATCGTCA
>NZ_JH992926.1:161160-355476 GCF_000315425.1 Massilia timonae CCUG 45783
GACGATCAAGTCTGGTTGAATCCGGAACGGATTCGGCCAGAAGCACTACAGCAAGCAGCTTGAGATGACGCGACAACTACGTTGACAAACACCGCTCAGCGGCGTCGCTGATCAACGACACGTGCTCGGGATACATCAACAAATATACCTTTTCGCGCGACACCGCCGCCGGTTGCGAGGTCGACTTCTGGATCGCCACCGATTTTGGTGCGACTGTATTTGATTTACCTCACTTCACATCGGGAACGAAATGAACGCGTTCGATCCGACCATTATTCTTGTTTGCCTCAAATACCCATAAATAGCCTTTTCCATGAATACTGGTGACGGTATCTGGCCCGACAAAATAGGCCGGATTATTATCGTAGTAGTAGTAGCCTGTGGATGGACCCAGTATCTTTTCGATCTGGCGCCGGTCGAGGGTGGTAGCATCATACTGGCGCAAGAATGACGCGGTCATCCGGCCACGCTCGATCCGCGATGCAGTGGCCCATGATTCGCGCGTGAACTCTCGCTCTCCCAGTTTGATTGCTTGATCAAGGGCTACGTCCGGCGAGCACGCTGAGAGGAAAAACACTGCAGAAAGCGCGGTGAGGAAGGGTCGCATGGTTTCATCCTAGCGTTCGATGATCTTGAGTCGGCCGGTGCGGAGTGCATCGACGCATCGCAAGATCAGTATCTGATTCGGACCTCCGTAGCGGCCGATACTCAGTCCGACGGCGTTATTATGCAGATCCATCGCCTTCTCATCCGGTGGATTATCCGGAAAAGCTTCGTGCGCATTCGTGTACCGCAATGCGCTGGCATACCCGATGTCTCGCGCGAGAAGTGCGGACCAAAAACAGTGTCGAAACGCGTCCCCCGGCGTATTGCGGCGGCTTCCTGGAAACCGCAGTTCGCTTTCGAGCAGTGCGCGCTGCGCGGATCGCTTGATTACCGCCGCCTGCTCGGGAAACAAGGCGAGATGAATTTTTTCACTTGCCGTCAGCTTCTGGAACAGTTCCGCATACGTCGTTGTCATATGAGTTTCCTTCTATGATAGGCGGTAAGAGTGTTTCATGTTCTGTCGTATTCACTCTTGGTCATGCTCAATCCGTACGCTGGCCCGGCGCGTCAGAAATCAGCGGCACAGGCGCTAAACGAATTGAGTAAAATGCCGTCTTTCGCCAGTACAGATCACACCATGGAACTCCGCGCCGCCGCGCTGCACGCGCTGCTCGAAACCGATCCTGCCACCAAGGCCCAGGCGGTCGCCGCCTTGAGCGCCGCCTGCAAGGCCGGGACCGTGCGCATCGACACCGCCACCGCGCTCGCCGCGCCCGCCGGCATCCCCGGCCGCCCGGCCCGCCCCGAACTGGTGCCGCCGCTGCAGGTCGGACGCCGCTCGATGGCCACGCCCGAGGGGCGGGCCATGCTGGTCCACGCCCTGGCGCACATCGAATTCAACGCCATCAACCTGGCGCTCGACGCGCTGTGGCGTTTCCATGGCATGCCGGAGCAGTATTACCTCGACTGGCTGCGCGTGGCCGACGAAGAGGCGCTGCACTTCACGATGCTGAGCGCGCACCTGGGCACGCTTGGCCACGCCTACGGCGACTTCCCCGGCCACGACAGCCTGTGGGAGATGGTGGCCAAGACGGGCGACGACGTCATGGCGCGCATGGCGCTGGTGCCGCGCACCCTGGAGGCGCGCGGGCTCGATGCGATTCCGCCACTGCGCAAGAAGATCGCCCAGGCCGGCGACCTGGCCGCGGCCCGGATCCTCGACCGGCTGCTGGTGGACGAAGTAGGGCACGTCGAGATCGGCAACCGCTGGTACTTCAGCCTGTGTCATGAGCGGGGACTGGAGCCGATCGCCACCTACGACGAACTGACCGCGCGCTACAAGGCGCCGGTCCTCAAGGGACCGTTCAATATCGAAGGCCGGCGCCAGGCCGGCTTCACCGAGGCCGAGCTGCAGCGCTACCGCTGATGGACACTGGTGTGGAGACAGGCTTCTTGTTGACGCGCCACTGGCGCGACACCGCCGCCGGCTGCGAGGTCGAGTTCTGGCTCGCCACCGATGCCGGTCCGCGCCGCCTGCGGCTGCCGGTGCAAAAGCCCGTGGCTTTCATCCCGGAAGAGCAGCGCGCCAGCGTCGAACAGTTGCTGGTCGATGAGCGCGGATGGGAACTACGGCCGCTCGACCTGCTCGATTTTCGCCACCGGCCGGTCGCCGGCCTGTACTGCCGCAAGTACCGCCAGCTGCTGCGCATCGAAAAACAGCTGCGCCAGCATGGTCTCGACGTGTTCGAGGGCGACGTGCGTCCGCCGGAGCGCTACCTGATGGAGCGCTTCATCACGGCGCAGGTAGGCTTCGCCGGCACGCCGGTCGATCGCGATCCCTTGCTGCTGGTCGACGCCGTCCTGAAGCCGGCGCCGGGCTACCGGCCGACGATCCGCACCGTCTCGCTCGACATCGAAACCACCTTCCAGGGCGAGCTGCGCTCGATCGCGCTCGAAGGCTGCGGCCAGCGCCAGGTCTATATGCTCGGGCCGCCCAATGGCGAGGACCGGGAACGCGATTTTGAACTCGACTACTGCGACACCCGGCTCGAACTGCTCGACCGCCTGGAAGAATGGTTCATCCGCCACGACCCCGACGCCATCATCGGCTGGAACCTGATCCAGTTCGACATGCGGGTGCTGCAAAAGCATGCCGATCGTTTCAACCGCCCGCTGCGCCTGGGCCGCGACGGCAGCGCGATCGAGTGGCGCGAGCATGGCGGCAAGCAGGAGCATTACTTCATCTGCATCGCCGGTCGCCTGGTCATCGACGGCATCGATGCGCTGCATTCGGCCACCTGGAGCTTCCCGTCCTTCAGCCTCGAGAACGTGTCGCGCGCCTTGCTGGGCGAAGGCAAGGCGATCGACAACCCGCACGACCGCATGGCCGAGATCGACCGCATGTTCGCCGAGGACAAGCCGGCGCTGGCCTGGTACAACCTCAAGGATTGCGAGCTGGTCACGCGCATCTTCGACAAAACCAGGCTGATGGCCTTCCTGCTGGAGCGCGCCAGCGTGACCGGGCTGGCGGCCGACCGCAGCGGCGGTTCGGTGGCGGCCTTCGAGCACCTGTACATGCCGCTGCTGCACCGCCAGGGACGGGTGGCGCCGAACATCGGCGACGTCGCCGGCGCCGACAGTCCCGGCGGCTTCGTGATGGATTCGCGCTCCGGCCTGTACGATTCGGTGCTGGTGCTGGACTACAAAAGCCTGTATCCCTCGATCATCCGCACCTTCCTGATCGATCCGCTCGGCCTGGTCGAAGGCCTGCGCGAGCCCGAGGACGCCACGGTGCCGGGCTACCGCGGCGGGCGCTTCTCGCGCACCAGGCACTGCCTGCCCGGCATCGTGACCCAGGTCTGGGCCGGCCGCGAAGCCGCCAAGCGCGAGCACAATGCGCCGCTGTCGCAGGCGCTGAAGATCATCATGAACGCCTTCTATGGCGTGCTCGGCACCACCGGCTGCCGCTTCTTCGACCCGCGCCTGGCCTCGTCGATCACGATGCGCGGCCACGACATCATGCACCGCACGCGCGAGCTGATCGAGGAGCAGGGCTACCAGGTGATCTACGGCGACACCGATTCGACCTTCGTCTGGCTCGGGCGCGAGCACGCCGAAGGCGATGCGCGCCGCATCGGGCAGGCCCTGGTCGACCACGTCAACGGCTGGTGGCGCAGTCACTTGCAGGCCGAGTTGGGCATCGAGAGCGCGCTCGAACTGGAGTACGACGTGCACTTCCGGCGCTTCCTGATGCCGACCGTGCGCGGTTCGGACGAAGGCAGCAAGAAGCGCTACGCCGGCCTGGCCGCGAGCGCCGATGGCGGCGAAGAGATGGTCTATAAGGGCCTGGAGACGGTGCGCACCGACTGGACTCCGCTCGCGCAAGCCTTCCAGCAGGGGCTCTACGAACGCATCTTCAAGGGCCAGCCCTATGAGGACTATGTGCGCGAGCTGGTCGCGCGCATGCTGCGCGGCGAATGCGACGACGATCTCGTCTACCGCAAGCGCCTGCGCCGGCCGCTGGAGGAGTACCAGCGCAACGTCCCACCGCACGTGCGCGCCGCGCGCATGGCCGACGAGCACCACCTGCGCCAGGGCCGCCCCGCGCTCTACCGCAAGGGCGGCTGGATCCGGTATGTGATGACCTTGAACGGCCCCGAGCCGATGGAAGCCCGCCACGGCGCCATCGACTACGAACACTACCTCACGCGCCAGCTCGAACCGGTGGCCGACGCCATCCTGCCCTTCCTGGGCGACAGCTTCGCCAATCTCACCAGCCCGCAGCAGACGCTGTTCTAGCAGTTCTTGTCGCCCTGTCACGCGTTGGAAACATCGGCTCGCTAGACTGCCGTCACGTTTTCAACAGGAGGGGGACCACGTGGACCGTCGGGGCTTTTTACGTAGCAGCGCATACTTCACCGTCGCCGCCGCAGGCGGCTTGCTTGCCGCCTGTGGCGGTTCGGACGACACGCCGCCGCTGGGCAGCTTCACCTTCCCGCTGGGCGTAGCCAGCGGCGATCCGAAGGAGGGCAGCGTCGTGTTCTGGACCCGTTGCGCGCCGGAGAGCGGCAGCGAAGCGGTCGAACTGCGGCTCGAAGTGGCGATGGACGCCGCCTTCACCCAGGTCGCCGGCGTGGTCGAACTGAACGCGCTGCCGACCTATGACCATACGGTGCGCGCCAAGCTGACCGGCCTCGCCCCAGCCACCCTGTATTACTATCGCTTTCGCGCCGGCGCCGACCTCAGCCCGGTGGGAAGGGCCAGGACCGCACCGGCCGCCGCCAGCACCCCGGCGCAGATGCGCTTCGCCTGGATGACCTGCCAGGACTGGAGCGTCAACCACTGGGCCGCGATGGGCATGATGGCGGCCGAGGAACTCGATTTCATCGTCCACCTGGGCGATTATGTCTACGAGACGGTCGGCGCCAACTTCCAGTCGGGCCGCGCCGAGCCGGCCCATACGCGCATCGACCTGCCCGACGGCGTGACGATCGCGGGCGGCGCGCGCTACGCCAATACCCTGGCCGACTATCGCACCTTGTACCGCACCTATCGCAGCGATGCGCGCCTGCAGGCGCTGCACGCCAAATGCCCGATGATCGTGATCTGGGACGACCACGAGTTCTCGGACGATTGCTGGCAAGACCACCAGACCTACGACAACGCCAACCAGCAGCAGACGTCGCGCCGCCGCAATGCGACCCAGGCCTGGGCCGAATACATGCCGGTCGACTGGGGCGACGTCTCGTTCGACCTGAACAAGGCAGGCCACGACAATATCCGCATCTACCGTGACTTCCGCTTCGGCGCCCTGATGCACCTGGTGATGACCGACCAACGTTTGTACCGCGATGACCACGTGGTCAATGAAGCGGCCTACGCCGGCATGCTGCAGGGCGACCCGGTGGCCGGTGACGACTCGATCGGCTCGCGCTACTTCGTGCCGCAGCCGCTGCTGGCCCGGTTCGAGGCCGGCGCCAGGACCGCGCTGGGCCGCAATCCGGGCCTGCTGGGACCGACGCAGACGCAGTGGTGGAAGGACACCATGCAAGGCTCGACGGCCACCTGGAAGGTATGGGGCAATGAAGTGACCCTCAACCGCATGTGGCTCGACATGCGCACCATGGCGCCGCCGCCGTACGACAACCTCTATATCGTCAATGCCGACGGCTGGGATGGTTATCCTTCCTATCGCGCCGAGATGCTGGGCCACCTGGCCAGCAACGACGTCAAGAACGTGGTGGCGATCACCGGCGACCTGCACGCGTTCCAGTGCGGCGTGATCTACGACAGCAACGATCCGCGCAGCGGCCGGCCGGTGGCGGTCGACTTCGTCGCAGCCGGCATCAGCAGTTCCTCGTTCTACCAGTACCTGCGCGCCGGCGCCGGCAACACGCCGCTGGCGCCGCTGGTGGCCACGCCGCAGGGCTTCGACCAGGTGCTGCGCATGAACAATCCCGCCTTTGCCTACGCCGACCACGACGCCCAGGGCTATGCGGTGGCAACCGTCACGCCGGCGACGTTCAGCGTCGTGTTCACCAAGGTCAAGCCGCTCGATGCCAATGGCGCGGCGCCGACTGCGCCGCTGGCCAAGCGCACCCGGATCACGCTGGCAAACGGCTCGACGACGCCGCGCGTGGAGGACAACGTCGCCTGAGCACAGCGTGCCGATGCCGCCTGCATAAACGCACGCGATATCGGCGCAAACGCTGTCCCACGGCCGCGCTCCCTTTCTATAATGATGACGTCCTTACACGCCATCGCCATGGAGTCGTCTTGTCCTTCCTGATCGTCCTGGCCGCTCTGGCCTTCCTGATGTTCGCCGCCTACCGCGGCTACAGCGTCATCCTGTTCGCGCCGGTTGCCGCCCTGGGCGCCGTGCTGCTCACCGACCCGGCGCAGGTGGCCCCGGTCTTTTCCGGCATCTTCATGGAAAAGATGGTCGGCTTCGTCAAGCTGTACTTCCCGGTGTTCATGCTCGGTGCGGTGTTCGGCAAGGTGATCGAACTGTCGGGCTTTTCGGAGGCCATCGTGGCGGCGGCGATCCGCTACATCGGCGCCGCGCGCGCCAACGCCGTCATCGTCGCCGTCTGCGCCTTGCTCACCTATGGCGGCGTGTCGCTGTTCGTGGTGGTGTTCGCGGTCTATCCGTTCGCGGCCGAACTCTATCGGCGAAGCGACATCCCCAAGCGCCTGTTGCCGGGGGCGATCGCGCTGGGCGCCTTTTCGTTCACGATGGATGCCTTGCCCGGCACTCCGCAGATCCAGAACATCATCCCGACCACCTTCTTCCAGACCACCTCGTGGGCCGCGCCGGTGCTGGGCACCCTGGGAGCGCTGTTCATCCTGGCGGTCGGGCTGACTTACCTGGAGTGGCGGCGGCGCGCGGCCGCCGCCAAGGGGGAGGGCTATGGCACGTCGCTGGTGAACGAACCGGAGCGGGTGGAGACAAGCGCCGGCGGCTTGCCGCATCCGCTGCTGGCGGTGGCGCCGCTGCTGCTGGTGGGCGTGGCCAACTTTGTCTTCACCCGCATGATTCCGGTCTGGTATGGCGGCGACAGCCACACGGTGCCGCCCGAGATCCTGCCCGGCATCGCCACGCCGGTAACGACGACGATCAAGACCGTGACCGCGATCTGGGCGGTGCAGGCGGCGCTGCTGCTGGGGATCCTGTTCGTGGTCGCGACCGCGTTCACGCGCGTGGCGAGGCGCTTCGCCGACGGCAGCAAGGCGGCGGTGGGCGGCGCGCTGCTGGCGGCGATGAATACGGCGTCGGAGTATGGCTTCGGCGGCGTGATCGCGGCGCTGCCCGGCTTCCTGGTGGTGAGCGACGCGCTGCGCAGCATTCCGAATCCACTGGTGAACGCGGCGGTCTCGGTCAGCGCGCTGGCCGGCATCACCGGCTCGGCCTCGGGCGGCATGAGCATCGCGCTGGCCGCGATGTCCGACGTCTTCATCCGCGGCGCCGGGAGTGCCGGGATACCGCTCGAGGTGATGCACCGGGTGGTGGCGATGGCCAGCGGCGGCATGGACACCCTGCCGCACAACGGCGCCGTGATCACCCTGCTGGCGGTGACCGGCCTGACCCACCGCGAGGCCTACCGCGACATCTTCGCCGTCACCCTGATCAAGACGGCAGCTGTATTCTTTGTCATCGGCGTATATTACGCCCTCGGTCTCACGTGACAATTCGTGGTTTTTTTGCACCTGTTCCCGCAAAATCAGCAAGGCTTATGGCTTGTATTGACCCAAGAAAGAGCCGCGCGACTACAATGAGTTCCGCAATGGTTTCCGTGCAGCACTATTAATCCAGGATGGAACATGAAATCGGTACAGCAAGAAGTCGACGAACGCAGCAACCTGACCGGCACCAACAAATTCGAATTGCTGTTGTTCCGCCTGGGTGGTGACGAGCAGGGCAACCATAACGAGCTGTTCGGCATCAACGTCTTCAAGATCCGCGAGATCGTCGCCATGCCCGAGATCACGGCGGTGGCCGGCGCGCCGCAGCACGTGCTGGGCGTGGTCAACCTGCGCGGCCAGATCATCCAGGTGCTCGACCTGCCGGGCATCACCGGCGTCAAGCCCAAGACCGGCCTGAACATCATGCTGGTGACCGAGTTCGCGCGCACCACCCAGGCCTTTGCCGTCGAGAGCGTGGAAGAGATCGTGCGCCTGGACTGGAGCCAGGTCATGACCGCCGAGCACAGCGCCGGCAGCGGCATGGTGACCAGCATCGCGCGCCTGCCCGAGCAGGATGGGCAGCCGGCGCGCCTGGCCCAGGTGCTGGACGTCGAGACCATCCTGCGCAACCTGAACCCGAACCAGGAACGCGAGAACATGGAGCAGGCGGTGGGCGCCAAGATCGTGATCAAGCCGGGCGCCGTGATCCTGGCGGCCGACGATTCGGTGGTGGCGCGCGCGCTGATCGAGCAGGGCCTTGACGCGATGGGCCTGCCCTACATCATGACCAAGAGCGGCAAGGAAGCCTGGGACCAGCTGGGCACGATCGCCGCCGCGGCCGAAGCCGAAGGCCGCACCGTGTACGACCGCGTGGCCATGGTGCTGACCGACCTCGAGATGCCCGAGATGGACGGCTTCACGCTCACCCGCAACATCAAGTCGAGCAACCGCTTCGGCAACCTGCCGGTGGTCATCCACTCTTCGCTGTCGGGCACCACCAACGAAGAACACGTCAAGAACGTGCGCGCCGACGCCTACGTGGCCAAGTTCTCGGCCGAAGACCTGTCGCGCACCCTGCGCAAGGTGCTGGGCGGCTGATCCTGCCCCCGGGGATCACATGCCAGTTGCCGCAATGATATGATGCGGGCGTGATCCCCGACCTTTCCCACTTACTCATCCTCGACAGCCTCCTGCGCGAGGGCAGCCTGACCCGCACCGCCGAACTGCTCGGCATGACCCAGCCCACCGTCAGCCGCGCGCTGGCGAAACTGCGGCGCCATTTCGGCGACCCGCTATTCGTGCGCTCGGGCCAGCGCATGCAGCCCACCTCCCGCGCCCTCGAACTGGCCGGCCCGGTGGCGGCCGTGCTGGACGCGGCGCGCCAGCTCGAAGGCGGCCCGGCCGCCTTCGATCCGCTCAGCGCCACCCGTTCCTTCGGCCTGTACATGGTCGACGGCGCGGTGGTGAATATCCTGCCCCAGCTGCTGGACGGGCTGGCCAGGCTGGAGAACGGCGCCGCCGGCCTGCAGCTGCGCAGCGTGCACATCGATCCCGGCTCGCTCGAGGCCCAGCTCGAACGCGGCCATATCGACCTGGCCATCGGTCGCTTTCCGCACCTGCTCAACAACATCCGCCAGCGCAAGCTGTGGGACGACGAATACGCCTGCCTGATGCGGCCCGGCCATCCCTGGGCCGGGCAACTCGACCGCGACGCCTGGCTGACCCACCGCCACGTGCTGATCGAGATGGAGCACACCAGCCACCACAACGTGGCCGTGACCCGCAAGCTGGAAACGCTGCTGGAGCCCACCCGCATCCTGTGCCATGTGCCGAGCTTCACCTCGGCGGCGCACATCGCGCTGCATACCGACGCCATCGCCACCATTCCGCTGCGCCTGGCGCGACCGCTGGCGCGCGACCTCGGCCTGGTGCTGGCGCCGATGCCGGTCGAGCTGCCGCCGCTGCAGCTGGCGCTGTACTGGCACGAGCGCAGCCACCGCGACCCGGCCAACCGCTGGCTGCGCGAATTCGTGCTGACGACCCTGACCAATACGCTGGGAGCCGAGACTGGTTATGCAGATTCTGCATGATGTCCATGCCGCTTATGGCATGGCCTAAATAACTCAGAGCAACTATGCTTCGGCTATCCCTGTATTTTTGCCGAGGCACACCATGCTTCAATCCCTTCCCGCGCCAGGCCGGTGTCCGACCCGCCTGGCGCTTGTTTCTGCGATGCTCGTACTCAGCGGCTGCGTGTCGATGGGCGCGCAGCCGCAATTGGCGCGCCTGACCCAGGACGCGGCTACAAATTCATCGCGCGCTATTGGGTCGTTGGCGACCGAGACCGCCGCCTGGCCGACCCAGGATTGGTGGCGCGCCTATGGCGACCCCCAGCTCGACCGGCTGGTGGAGGGCGCGCGCGATGCCAGCCCGACGATCGCCGGCGCGCTCGCGCGGGTGCGCCAGGCGGCGGCCCTCGAAGGCCTGGCCGCAGCGAGCCTGGGGCCGCAGGCCAACGCCTCGGTCCGTTCCGCGCGCCAGCGCTACAGCGAGAACGGCAGCGTGCCCAAGCCGCTGGCCGGTAGCTGGCAGTGGGTCAACGACGCCAGCCTCAACCTGGGTGTCGAACTCGATTTCTGGGGCAAGAACGCGGCCAGCGTGGCCGCCGCCGCCGGCCGCGTCAATGCGCGCCAGGCCGAAGCCCAGGCCGCGCGCCTGGCGGTGTCGACCGCCGTGGTGCAGGCCTACCTGCGCCTGGACCACCTGTATGCGCAACGCGACCTGGCCGAGCAGGAGCTGCGCCAGCGCAGCCGCATCCTCGAGCTGGTGCAGCAGCGCGTCTCCGCGCAGCTCGACAGCAAGGCGGAGCTGAAGCAGGCCGAGATCGGCGTGCCGGCCGCGCGCGGCCAGATCGCGGCGCTGGACGAGGCGATCGCGCTGACCCGGGGCCAGATCGCGGCCCTGGGGGCGCAAGGCCAGGACGCGGCCGAGTCGATCGCCCGTCCACGACTGCGCCTGGACCGCCCGGCGGCGGCGCCGGCCGACGTGCCGGCCGCGCTGCTGGGCCGCCGTCCGGAACTGGTGGCGCTGCGCTGGCAGGTCGAGGCGGCCAGCGGCGAGATCGACGTCGCCAAGGCGCAGTTCTATCCGACCGTGAACCTGAGCGTGTCCGGCGGCCTGGCCAGCCTGGGCTTCGACCGCCTGCTGCAGGGCGGCAGCCGCAGCTTCGCGGCCGGCCCGCTGGTGACCCTGCCGCTGATCGACGGCGGCCGGCTGCGCAGCAATCTCGCGGCGCGCAACGCCGAATTCGACGTCGCGGTCGAGAACTACAACGCCGCCGTGATCGATGCGCTGCGCGACGTGACGGCGCAACTGACGTCGCTGCGCTGGCTGGGCGAACGGGTGCGCGAGCAGGACCAGGCCCTGGCCGCCGCCGAGCAGGCCTATGAGCTGGCCGAGCAGCGCTACCGCGCGGGGCTGGGCAACTTCGTGCAGGTCCTGATCGCCGAAACCCAGGTCGTGGCCCAGCGCCGCGCCCAGGCCGAGCTGGACGCCCGCGCCTACGAGCTGGACGTGAACCTGGTGCGCGCGCTGGGTGGCGGCTACCAGGCCCCGGCCGCCAGGCCCGCGCTGGCCGCACATTGAAGAATCGAGAGAACGCTATGGACACCAATAATACGAACAACGCTCCCCAGGGCCGCCGCAAGCTGGCGCTCGGCCTTTCTGTCGCCGTGCTGGCCGCCGCCGGCGGCATCGCCTGGTCCTCGCCCGAGGTGCTGGGCATCGGCTGGAACAGCCAGCACACCGAAGACGCCTACGTCGAGGGCAACCTGGTGCAGGTGACCCCGCAGGTCGCCGGCACCGTGACCCGCATCGCGGCCGACAACACCGATTTCGTGCGGCCCGGCGACGTGCTGGTGCAGCTTAACGAGGTCGACGCGCGCCTGGCCCAGGACCGCGCCGAGGCGGCGCTGGCCAAGTCGGCGCGCCAGGTGCGGGCCCAGTTCGCCGGCGTCGAGCAGCTGCGCGCGACGGTCGCCCAGCGCGAGGCCGATCTCGGCAAGGCCGCCAGCGACCTCGAACGCCGGCGCAAGCTGGCCGACACCGGCGCCGTGTCGGGCGAGGACATCCGCCATGCCGAGGATGCCGTGGCCGCCGCCCGCGCAGCGCTCACCGCCGCGCGCCAGCAGGTCGGCTCGGCGCTGGCCCTGGTCGACGGCACCACGGTCGAAAGCCATCCCGACGTGCAGGCCGCGATCGCCCAGCTGCGCGACGCCTCGCTGGGTCTGGCGCGCACCACGCTGGCCGCGCCGGTGGGCGGCATCGTGGCGCGCCGCAACGTCCAGATCGGCCAGCGCGTGGCCCAGGGCACGCCGCTGATGGCGATCGTGCCGCTGGACCAGATGTGGGTCACCGCCAACCTGAAGGAAACCCAGCTCAAGGACGTGCGCATCGGCCAGCCGGTGGCGGTGACGGCCGACGTGTACGGCAAGGACGTCGTCTTCCATGGCCGCGTGGTCGGCCAGGAAGCCGGCACCGGCAGCGCCTTCGCCGCCGTCCCGGCCCAGAACGCGACCGGCAACTGGATCAAGGTGGTGCAGCGGGTGCCGGTGCGCATCGCGCTCGACCCGGCCGACCTGGCGCGCCATCCGCTGCGCCTGGGCCTGTCGATGAAGGTGGCGATCGACACCAGCAGCAAGCAGGGCCTGAGCCTGATGCAGGCCGGGGCCGCGCGCCAGCAGTACAAGACCGTCGTGTTCGAGACCGAGTCGCATGGCGCCGACGAGGCGATCCGGCGCGCGCTCGGTCACCCGGGCGCGGTGGCGTCGCGTTGATGGAAAGGGCAGGCGATGAACGCCCCCGCTAAGCTTACGATTCCACGTCCGGCGCTGCTGGCCGCGATCTTCGTGTTCAACTTCATCGAGTTCCTCTCGACCGGCATGACGGTGTTCGCGGCGTCGGCCATCATGGGCCACGTCGGCGCCTCGCCCGAGGAATACGCCACCGTCTCGGCGCTGTACGCGGCGGTGGCGGTGCTGTCGATCTCGCAGCTGACGGTGATGGTGCAGCGCCTCGGTTGGCGCAACTACCTGCTGGGCGGCGTGGTGTTCTACATGGTCGGCGCCTGGATCTGCGCGGGCAGCGGCAGCGTCGCCGCCTTCGCCGGCGGCCGGCTGTTGATGGCCATCGGCGGCGGCGTGTTCATGACCGCCTCGCGCATGATGGTCAACCTGATTCCGCCTTCGCCCCAGCGCCTGCAGGGCATCGCGGCATTCGGCAGCGCGCTGTCGCTCGGCCTGGCGCTCGGCCCCCTGGCCGCGGCGAAGTTCATCGGCCACGAAGCCTGGGGCGGGATGTTCCTGCTGCTGGCGACGCTGGCCGCGATCGGCGCCGGCATCGCGGCGCGCTGGCTGCCGCTCGGCGCCGACACGCTGGACGGCACGCCGACGCGCCTGCACGTGCCGGATGCGATCCTGCTGGGCGGCGGCGCCGCGATCACGCTGTTCGCCCTGCAGCACCTGACCTACGACTGGCATGGCGGCCAGCGTGGCGCGCTGCTCGGCCACCTGGCGCTGGGCCTGGCCTTGCTGCTGGCCTTCGGCCTCGTCAAGGCGCGCCGCCACGAACCCTTCCTGCACCTGAACATCCTGGCCAGCGCGCGCTATCGCCTGGGCCTGGTCATCTTCGCGGTCTGCTACGCGGTGCTCGGGATGGTCAACACCCTGTTGCCGCAGGCGGTGCAGAAGGGCCTCGGCATGGGGCTGGAGCAGGCCGGCGTGCTGCAAGGCGTGGGGCTGCTGTCGACCTTCGTCGTGTTCGTGGTGATGCTGCAGATGGTCAAGCGCAATCCGCATCCGACCAGGTTCTTCGTGACCGGCTTCCTGATGCTGGCGGCGCTCGGCTGGCGCTTCGCCACCCTGGATCCGCGCGCCAACGCCTGGGACACGGTGATGTTGTGGATGGGCCTGTTCGGCGGCTTCCTGACGCTCGGCATGGCGACCGCCGCGATCCACTCGTTCAAGGATCTGCAGGCGGACAACGTGGTGTTCGCGCACGCCCAGCAGCTCAAGAACATGCTGGGGCAGGTGGGCCTGGCGCTGGGCGTCGGCGTGACCAATATCGCGCTGCAGGAGCGCACGGCGCTGCATTCCTCGCGGCTGGCCGAGAAGGCCGGCCCGATCGGCGACGGCGGGCTGGAGCTGGCGCGCCAGGCCGGACTGCTGGCGGGCCAGGACCTGTTCTGGGTCGTGATGTGGGTGGGCCTGGTCGGGGCCGTGCTGCTGACCATGCAGCGCCGGTTCGACTAGGGGGGCAAGCGTGCGCCCGGGTGTAAAACGATCGTTTTACACTGGGGCCATGGATACCAACCCAGCACTCCTTGCCATTGCCGAGCGCCTGTTCTACGAACACGGCTACATGGCCACCAATATGGACACCCTGGCGCGCGCCGCCAGGATGTCGAGCCGCACCCTCTATAAACATGCCGGCAGCAAGGCCGCCCTGGTGGGCGAGGTGCTCGCCGCGCGTGACCGGCGCTTCTTCGAGCAGGTCGATGGACTCGACGTGCGCGCGCTGTTCGCCGCGCTGGCCGGCTGGATCGCGCACGAAGGGGCGCGCGGCTGCCTGTTCCTGCGCATCCTCGGCGAGACCGGCGGCGCCGAACCGGCGATCGTGGCGGCGGTGCAGGCGCACAAGGCCAGGCTGCGCGAACACGTCGCGCGGATCGTCCACGCTGATCTCGGGCGCGCCGACGAGGTGCTGGCCGGGCGCATCGTCCTGCTGTTCGAAGGCGCGGTGGCGGCCAGCGCCTGGCAGGGGGCGAGCGCGATCGAGGCGGCGTGCGGGGCCGCCGTGGATCTGGTTGCGATGGCGCGTGCGGCGTGAAACAGACCCTCGCTCTCGGCGTCACCGGCTTTGGCCTGATCGCGGTCTGCTACGGCTTCGCGCGCTTCGCCTTCGGCCTGTTCCTGCCCGCGATCTCGGCCGATTTCGAGCTCTCGTCCTCACTGGCGGGGATCATCTCGGCGGGGTCCTTTCTCGGCTTTTGCCTGGCGATCGTGCTGGCGGCCTGGCTGACCGAGCGCCGCGGGCCGCGCTTCGTGGCGGTGGCGGCAGGCGTGGCCGGCGCCGCCGGCATGATCGGGCTCGCCAGCGCCGCGTCGCCCGCCTGGCTCGCCGCCGCGGTGATCGTGGCCGGCTCGAGCACCGGCCTGGCGTCGCCGGCGCTGGCCGCGGCCGTGACGGCGATGCTGCCGCCCGCCAGGCACGACACGACCAACACCTTCATCAATGCCGGCACCAGCGCCGGCGTCGCCCTGTCCGGCCCGGTGGCGGCGCTGATGGGGGCCGAGTGGCGGCTGGCCTATGCCGGCTTCGCCGGCGCGACCCTCCTGATGGTCGGCGCGACCCTGAAGGTGCTGTCCGCCGGCCGGCCGCGGCCCGCCGTCGCTGCGCCGTTGCTGCCCCGGCTTTCGCCCGACCTGATGCGGCTGGCCGCGGCCGCCGGCCTGAGCGGAGCGGCGAGCACCGTGGTCTGGAGTTTCGGCGCCGACCTGCTGGAGGCCAATCTCGGCTGGAGCGGACGCCAGGTCGGCATGCTGTGGACCGTCATGGGGTGCGCGGGCGTGGTCGGCGCCATGGCGGGATCGCTGATTGCCCGCTACGGGATGCGCGCGGTGCATCTTGTGTTCCACGTCGCGCTGGGGCTGGCGGTTGCCGCCGTCGGCCTGGATGGCGCGCCGCCGTGGCTCGTGTTCATGGGCGGCGGCCTGTTCGGCGCCGCCTACCTGATGCTGACGGGCGTCTATCTGGTGTGGAGCATCGCGGCGCTGCCCGCGCGGCCCGCGACCGGCGTGACGCTGGCCTTCCTGGCGCTGGCGGTGGGTCAGACGCTGGGCGCATTGGGCTTCGGCTTTCTGATGGAGCGCGCCTCGCCGAACGCCGCCGTGGCGTCGTTCGCGGCGCTGGCCCTCGTCGCCGGCCTCGTTCGGCGCGGCCCGGAATGACAACGCCCGGCGCCAGCCTGGAAAGGCCGGCGCCGGGCGGCGCACGGGGTTCGCTCCGCGTTCAGCGCATCAGTCTTCCTGGAACGCCTCTTCGCGCTTCTTGCGCAGCGACGGCAGCAGCACGACGATCATCGCCGCGGCGGCCAGGCCCAGCATCACGCCCGAGATCGGACGCTCGATGAACACCATCGGATCGCTGCGCGACAGCAGCAGGGCGCGGCGCAGGTACTCTTCCATCATCGGTCCGATGATGAAGCCGAGCAGCATCGGCGCCGGTTCCAGTTCCAGCTTGGCGCACAGGTAGCCCAGCAGGCCGAACAGCGCCATCAGGTAGACGTCGAAGTTGCTGTTGTTCAGGCTGAACACGCCGATCGCGCAGAACATCAGGATCGCCGGATACAGCAGCTGGTAAGGCACCATGATCATGCGCACCCAGATGCCGATCATCGGCAGGTTCAGCACGACCAGGAACAGGTTACCGATCCACATCGAGACGATCAGGCCCCAGAACAGGCCGGGCTGCTCGGTCATCACGGCCGGACCCGGCTGGATGCCCTGGATGATCATCGCGCCGATCATCAGCGCCATCACCGGGTTCGACGGAATGCCGAGGGTCAGCATCGGGATGAACGAGGTCTGGGCGCCGGCGTTGTTGGCCGCTTCCGGGGCCGCCACGCCTTCGATCGCGCCCTTGCCGAACTGCGCCGAGTTCTTCGACACCTTCTTCTCCAGCGAGTAGGAGGCGAACGACGCCAGCATCGCGCCGCCGCCCGGCAGGATGCCGAGGATCGAGCCGAGGCCGGTCGCGCGCAGGACCGGGGCGATGATGCGCTTGAAGTCGTCCTTGCTCAGCATCAGGCCCTTGACCTTCTTCATCACCAGGTTGCGCGACTCGTCGTGCTCCAGGTTGCGGACGATCTCGCCGATGCCGAACATGCCCATCGCGACGATCACGAAGTTGATGCCGTCGGCCAGCTGCGGCAGGTCGAAGGTGTAGCGCGCCGAGCCCGAGTTGACGTCGGTGCCCACCACGCCCAGCAGCAGGCCGAGCAGCACCATGCCGATCGCCTTGAGCAGCGAGCCGCTGGCCAGGACCACCGAGGCGACCAGGCCGAGCACCATCAGCGAGAAGTATTCGGCGGGGCCGAATTCGAGGGCCATGTCGGCCAGCGGCGGCGCGGCCAGGGCCAGCAGCACGGTGGCGACCGAACCGGCGAAGAACGAGGCGATCGCCGCGGTGGCCAGCGCCTTGCCGGCGTTGCCGTTGCGCGCCATCTGGTAGCCGTCCAGGGCCGTCACGACCGACGAGGATTCACCCGGCAGGTTGACCAGGATCGCGGTGGTCGAGCCGCCGTACTGGGCGCCATAGTAGATGCCGGCCAACATGATCAGCGCCGATTCCGGCGGCAGGCCGAAGGTCGCCGGCAGCAGCATGGCGATGGTGGCGATCGGGCCGAGACCCGGCAGCACGCCGACCGCGGTGCCGACGAAGACGCCGACCAGGCAGTAGAACAGGTTTTGAAGCGTGAAGGCCGTTTCGAGGCCGAGGGCGAGATTGCTGAAGAGTTCCATATTCTATTAATTCCCACCGAGCCAAGGACCAAAGATAGGCATCGGCAAGCCGAGCAGCTTGACGAACAGGCCTACCGCGAACAGGGCGCCGCCGACGGCCAGCGCCACGGCCTTGCCCAGATTGAATTTCTGGCCGGCGTAGCTGCTGATCAGGATCAGCAGGAAGGCCGCCGGCACCAGGCCCGCGTCGCGCACCAGGAAGCCGAACAGCAGCACGGCCACCAGCACCAGCGACAGCTCTTTCCAGTACAGGCGGCCGATCGGCTCGCCCTGGCGGAAGAAGGAGCGCAGCAAGGAAGCTGCGCCGACCAGCGACAGCAGGCCGCCGAGGGCGGTCGGGAAATAGGCCGGGCCCATGCGTCCGGCCGTGCCCATTTCATAGTCCTGGCCGATGACGATGGCGCTCAGGCCGAAGAAGAGAAAGACGATGCCACTCCAAAAATCCTTTGGGTGGCGTATGAATGCTGGCACGTGGTGGTCCCCTTTTTTTGTGATGCAAATGCGGTGGTACAGATGCAATGGTTCGAAGTGTGTTTCAACGACGGTGCTGCGGGTGCGGCAGGTACGACAGCTACAACAAAACGCACCGTCCCGGTGGAACCGGCACAGTGCGTGATATCAGATGCTCATGCTCAGTCGGCGAAAGCGCCGGCTTTCTTGATGATCGGACCCCACAGGTCGATCTGCTGCTTGAGGTGGGTGCGCAGCGCTTCCGGCGTCGCCTGGTTGGTCGGCACCGGTTCGGTGCCCAGGTCGCTGAAGCGCTTGATCACGTTCGGATCGCGCAGCGAGGCGCGCAGGGCGTTCGCCAGCGCATCGACGACCGGCTTCGGCGTGCCCTTCGGCGCGTACAGGCCGTGCCAGACGCCGACTTCGAAGTTCGGCAGGGCGCCGGACGCCAGGGTCGGCAGGTTGGGCAGCGACGGCACGACGGTCTTGGTGGTCACGCCATAGGCCTTGATCTTGCCGCTCTTGATCTGGCTGGTGGTGTTGGTGGTCTGGTCGCACATGAAGTCCACCTGGCCGCCCAGCAGGTCGTTCATCGCCGGGCCGGTGCCCTTGTAGGGCACGGTGGTCAGCTCGACGCCCATCGCGGTCTGCAGCAGCATGCCGCACAGGTGCGAGGCCGAACCCAGGCCGGCGTGGGCGTAGGTCACCTTGTCCTTGTTGGCCTTGACGTAGGTGATCAGCTCCTTCATGTCCTTGGCCGGGAAGTTGCCGCGCGCGACGACGGTCATCGGCACGTCGGTAATCAGGCCGATCGGCTCGAAGCTGGTGATCGCGTCGTACGGCAGCTTGCGGTACAGGGCAGGGGCGGTCGACTGGCCGATGTGGTGCAGGAACAGGGTGTAGCCGTCGGGAGCGGCCTTGGCCGCGCGCGCCGCGCCGATGGTGCCGCCGGCGCCGCCGACGTTCTCGATGATGATCTGCTGCTTGAGGGTGGTGCCCATCGACTGCGCCACCAGGCGCGCGACCGTATCGGTCGGGCCGCCGGCCGCGAACGGCACGATCATGGTGATGGTCTTGTTGGGGTAGTTCTGGGCCTGGGCCAGGCCGCTGCCGAAAGCGGCCAGGCACGCGACAGCGCACAGCATCTTGAGCTTCATGTTTGTCGTCCTCGTTATCTCGTTCTTGGTATGGGATGGCAGTGCGCACCTTTGCGGTGCGTCGCTGCGCTCTAGCGTTGTCTTACGCAGCTAGGGTTGTACCAGTAAACATATTGATATGCAACTACGTGGAAATACGTATGTCGCATGGGTGTGACGAGGTTCAGTAAAAGCTGTACAGCCGAAGGCGAAAATTCGAAAATGACAACGCCGACGGCGGTGGCCGTCGGCGCTTCGATGCCGTCGAGAGAATCGGATTACACCGGCGCCTGCACCGGCAGTTCGCGATCCCCCATCAGCAGCTTGGCCGGGGTCATCGGCGTGGTGCGCAGGCGCTTGCCGGTCGCGTGGAAGATGGCGTTCGACACCGCCGCCGCCACGCCCACGATCCCGATCTCGCCCACGCCCTTGGCGCCGAGCTGCTTGCTCACGATGCGGTCGTCCTCTTCCACGAAGATCACGTCGATGTCGTGGATGTCGGCGTTCACCGCCACGTGGTATTCGGCGTAGTTGTGGTTCATGAAGCGCCCGTACCTGTCATCGGTATGGGTTTCTTCATGCAGGGCCTGGCTGATGCCCCACACCACCGCGCCGCTGATCTGGCTGGCCGCCGTCTTGGCGCTGATGATGCGCCCGGCCGCGACCGCGCTCACCACGCGGGTCACGCGCACCATGCCCAGCTTCTCGTTGACGCGCACCTCGCAGAACACGGCCGAGTGCACCGCGCGCGTGTACTTGCGCTGCTTGAGCATCTGCGGCGTCATGAAGAATTTCTCCTCCAGGCGGTCGAGGTTGGCGTCGCGCAGCACGGCGGAGAGTTCGACCCGCTGCGCCGGATCCTTCTTCAAGAACACTGCGCCGTCGCCGAACTCGACGTCGCGCATGCGCGCCTTGGCCAGCGGCGAATCCTGCATCGCCGCCGCCATCTTGAGCAGCTGCTTCTTGAGCTTCTCGCAAGCGCCATGCACGCCCGAGCCGACCGTGGCCATGTGCGACGAGCCGCCTTCGATCGGCGCCATCGGCAAGGTCGAATCGCCCAGCTGGAAGGTCACCTGCTCGAGCGGCAGGCCAAGCTGTTCGGCGGCGACGATCGACATCGCGGTATAGGTGCCGGTGCCGATGTCGGTCGCGGCGCTGCTCACCACCAGGCGGCCATCGGCATGCAGCACGGCGGAGACGCGCGCCACCATCACCAGCGAATCCCAGATCCCGGTCGCCATGCCCCAGCCGACCAGCTCGTCGCCGTCCCGCATCGAGCGCGGCTCGAGCGGACGCTGGTCCCAGCCGAAGCGCTCGGCGCCCTGGCGGTAGCATTCGCGCAGCTCCTTGGTCGAGAACGGCTTGTCCTCGATCGGGGCGACGTCGGTGTAGTTCTTCAGGCGCAGGGCCAGCGGGTCCATCTTGAGTTCGTACGCCAGCTCGTCCATCGCCACTTCGAGCGCGTGCACGCCGTGGGCGGCGCCGGGCGCGCGCATGTCGATTGGCGTGAATCGATCATGCGCCACCACCTGGTAGCCGAGCTTGATGTCGGGACAGGCGTACAGCTGGCCGGACCAGTTGACGATCACTTCCACGTAGTCCTCGAGGCGCGAGGTTTCCTGGATCGCCTCGTGCCAGATCGCCTTGAGCGTGCCGTCATGGTCGGCGCCCAGGCGGATGCGGTGCCAGGTCTCGGGGCGGTGGCCGAAGCTGAACATCTGCTGGCGCGTGAGCACCACGCGCACCGAGCGTTTCAGCTGCAGCGCGCCCATCACGGCCAGCGGCAGCTGGTACTGCGGACGCAGGCCGGAACCGAAAGCGCCGCCCACGTAGGGGTTGCGCACCGTCACCTTGTCCTTCGAGATGCCGAAGCCGTGCGAGACGTACCAGCGGCTGTTCTGCGAGCTCTGGGTCTTGTCGTAGATGGTCAGGTGGCCATCCTCGCCATAGATCACGGTGGAGGCGAACATCTCCATCGGATTGTGATGCTCGACCCCGTTGTAGTACTGCGAGTCGACCTTGACCGGGGCATTCGCGAACGCCTTTTCGCCGTCGCCGGTGCTGCTCGGCGGCGTGAAGCCGGCCTTCATCTTCTTCGGCTCATAGGCTTCGCCCAGGCGTTCCAGGTGGTTGGTCTCGTGCTCGTCGACGTCGTAATGCACGCGCACCAGCTGGGCCGCGTGGCGCGCCGCCTCGAAGGTGTCGGCGATCACCAGGGCCACCGGCTGGCCGCTGTAGAAGATCTGGTCCGAGAACAGGGGCCGGAAGGGCGAGCCGACGGGAGCGGTCATGTCCTTCCAGGCGATGTCGAGGGAGCGCATCTTGGGGCGGTTCTCGTGGGTCATGACGGAAATCACGCCATGCGCGGTGAGGGCGTCGACGGTGTCGATGCGGGTGATGCGGCCCTTGGCGACGGTGCTGCTGACGACGACGCCATAGCACAGGTCGGGCGCGAACACCTCGGCCGCGTACTGGGCCTGGCCGGTGACCTTGGCGCGGCCGTCGACGCGCGAGACGGCCATGCCGCTCTTGACGCGGCCGGTGCCGGCCGGCGCGCTCGGCGCTCGCAGTTCTGGAATCAGGTCGGTCATGCTCGGTCTCCTTCTGGATGGCGGTCGCTGCCGCTGGCGATATCGGTGCCGCGGGCGGCGCTGGTCAAGGCCTGGACGATGGCGTTCTTCGCCAGCGCCGGCTTGAAGTCGTTCTGGCCGAAGCTGCGCGCGCCCTGTAGAATGGTGTCGGCGACGGCGGCGAAGGCTTCCTCGCCGGCCGCCTTGCCCACCAGTTGCGCTTCTGCCGCTTCGATCCGCCACGGCTTGTGGGCGACGCCGCCGAGCGCGATGCGCGCAGCCTTGATCGTGCCGTCGTCATCGAGGTCGAGGGCGGCCGCCACCGACACCAGCGCGAACGCGTAGGACAGGCGGTCGCGCACCTTGATGTAGGCGCTGTGGGCGATGAAGCGGTCGGCCTGCGGGACGGTGATGTGGGTGATCAGTTCGCCCGGCTGCAGGGTGTTGTCGATCTCGGGACGGTCTTCCGGCAGGCGGTGGAACTCGGCGAAGGGGATTTGCCGCTTGCCGCTGCTGGACTGGACGTGCACGGTCGCATCCAACGCGCGCAGGGCCACGCACATATCGGACGGGTGGGTCGCGATGCAGGCTTCGCTGGTGCCCAGGATCGCATGCTGGCGGTTGACGCCATCCCTGGCCGGGCAGCCGGTGCCGGGCTCGCGCTTGTTGCAGGCGGTGCCGACGTCATAGAAGTAGACGCAGCGGGTGCGCTGCATCAGGTTGCCGCCATTGCTCGCCATATTGCGCAGCTGGGGCGAGGCGCCGGCCAGGATCGCGCTCGACAGCAGCGGGAAGCGTTCGCGCACCAGCGGGTCGTAGGCGGTGTCGGCGTTGCGGGCGAGGGCGCCCAGCAGCAGGCCGCCGTCGTCGCCGACCTCCACCTTGTCCAGGCCGAGGCCATTGATGTCGACCAGTTGCGAAGGGCGCATCACGCCTTCCTTCATCAGGTCGAGCAGGTTGGTGCCGCCCGCGATCGGGCGCGCTTCGCCGGCGCTCAAGGCCGCCAGCACGCCGTCGAGGTCCTTCGATTGGGTGAAGGTGAATGGATTCATGCGAGCACCGCCCCGGTCGTGAAGGCGGGCTTGTCGCCGCTATCTTTCTTGCGCAGGTCCATCACCTGGACCACGGCGTCCGCGATCTGCGGATAGGCGCCGCAACGGCAGATATTGCCGCTCATGAGTTCGCGCACGTCGTCGCGCGACCTGGCCTGGTCCTCGTTCATCAGGCCCACGGCCGAACACAGCTGCCCAGGGGTGCAGTAGCCGCACTGGAAGGCGTCGCAGTCGATGAAGGCTTGCTGGATCGGGTGCAGGTCTTCGCCGTTGGCCAGGCCTTCGACCGTGGTGATCTCTTTACCGTCCTGCATGACCGCCAGGGTCAGGCAGGAATTGATGCGCTTGCCGTCCACCAGCACCGTGCATGCGCCGCATTGTCCCTGGTCGCAGCCCTTCTTGGTGCCGGTCATGCCTGCGCGCTCGCGCAACAGGTCAAGCAAGGTCACCCAGGACTCGACGTTGAATTCGCGGTCCTGCCCGTTGATACGCAGGCGGACCGGATACTGCTGGTGAAGTTCCATGGTCATTCCCCTCTATGAGAAGCCATGATCTTACCCGTGCAGCCGGGTGCGTCACGGTTAGGTGACGCACCTATTCTTGAGGTAACTTGTTATTTTGCTCAGGGACCGCGGAATACCACTGTTTTGTTGCCGTCGACAAAGACGCGGCGTTCGATGTGGAATTTGACCGCCGCCGCCAGCGCCAGGCACTCGTTGTCGCGGCCGACGCGGGTCAGCTGGTCGACCCGGTAGTTGTGGTCGACCCTGGTCAGCACCTGCTCGATGATCGGGCCCTCGTCGAGATCGGGCGTGGCGTAATGGGCCGTCGCGCCGATCAGCTTGACCCCGCGGTCGAAGGCTTGCTGGTAGGGTTTGGCGCCCTTGAAGCCGGGCAGGAAGGAGTGGTGGATATTGATGCACTTGCCGGCCAGGCGCCGCGCCAGCTCGTCCGACAGGATCTGCATATAGCGCGCCAGGATCACGAGTTCAGAGCCGGTCTCCTCGAAAATCTCGAACAGGCGCGCCTCTTGCTGCGTCTTGTTGTCCTTGGTGACCGGCAGGAACACGAAGCGGATGCCTTCGCGTTCGACCATCGGGCGCAGGTCGAGGTGGTTCGACACCACCGCCGTGATCTGCATGTTCAGTTCGCCGTTACGGCGGCGGTACAGCAGGTCGTCCAGGCAGTGGTCGGTCTTGGAGACCATGATCACGGTGCGCACCGGATCGAGCGGGTCGAACATCTTCCACTGCATCTCGAGGCGGCCGGCGACCAGGTCGGCGAACTCGCTGCGGATGCGGTCGATCGGTGGGGAGTTTTCTTGCTGGCGAAACACGGCGCGCATGAAGAAACGCGCGGTCGAATCGTCGTCGAACTGTTCCAGCGCGCAGATATAGCAGTCGCGCTCGGCGAGGAAGGTCGCCACGGCGGCGACGATGCCGGTGCCGGCCGGGCAGCTGGCGTTGAGGATGTATTCGATGCGGCCGGCGGGCGCCGGGGCGATGCTGCTCATGGGTGATTCCTGTCGGTTAGGGGCTGGATGCGAAGTGCCCGTCCGTCACGCGACACCGGCCAGGTGGGACGGCGGCAGCTCTGGTTTCCGGCGCCGCCGGGTCGGCAGCGCTGGCAAGGCGATGTTGTCAGAATGTATAGAATGATGGATGTGGCCGATGTCGTCAAGCGTGCATGTCAGGCGTGCTACCATGCGCGCTTTTTTCCAGGGTTCCGATGCCGACGCCAACGCATATCCGTCCAATGCTGTTCGCCGATCTCGATGCCGTGCTGCGCGTGCAGGCGGCCTGCTATCCACCGGCGATGCAGGAAGCGGCGCCCGTGGTAAAGGCGCGGCGCGATGCGGCGGCCGCCACCTGCCTGGTCGCATGCGACGCCGACGGCGTGTGCGGCTACCTGTTCGCCTACCCGTCGCGCCTGGGGCGGGTCACCGACCTCGGGGCGGCGTTCGAGATCGCGCCGGACGCCGACACGCTGTACCTGCACGACCTGGCGGTCGATGCGCGCGCGCTCGGACGCGGGCTGGCGCGATCGCTGGTGGAGCGCTTGCTGGACCTCGGCCGCGATCTGGCGTTGTCCCATGCCGCGCTGGTGTCGGTGCAGGACAGCACGCGCTTCTGGAGCGGCTTCGGCTTCGCGGCGCGGGCCACCGGCGATGCGGGCCTGCTCACGTATCCGGCGGGAGCGCTCTACATGGCGCGCCCGCTGGCCTGACGCGCTGGATCATTCGACGCGGCGCACCTTGGCCGAGGCGTTGGTGCCGTCCACGCGCATGAAGATGGTGCCGAACAGATTGCGTTCCATGCTGACCTTGACGTCGGTGCGCGGCGCCAGGACCGCGTCGCTGCCGTCGATGACGCGCCACACCTGGCCGTTGGCCAGGCGGATCCGCGAACCCGGGCCCCAGCCTTCGAAGCTGCCCACGATGGTGCTCTGCACCGACTGGGGCTGCTCCTCGCGCTGTTTCACCGCTTCCATGCCGAAGTTTTGCTCGGCGCGGGCCGCCGCCACCGGCGCACCGGCCGCCTGCGCGGCTGCCGCGGGACTTGCCGCGCCAAGGGGAATCGCGTCATAGCAGGCCACGCGCGCCGCGACGTCGCTCACGGCGCGGCATTTCAGGAGCGCGGCGTCGTTGGCGAGCGCGGAACCGGAGGCAAGGAGCAATACGGCAAGAGGCAGGGCTTTCATCGGAATCCTAGGTAGTGGTGGAAGCTCGCCCGCGGGCGGGGCCGGGGCGGCTACGATTATAGGGGATGAGCATGCCGGAGTGGAAATCGCGGGCCGGCCGGCAGATGCGCGCGGTTCATCCTATACTGCAGGGCGGCGCCAGGCACTCCCAAGCCATCGCGCCTCCGACACGAAGGAAGAACATGAACCAGCAAGTGACGATCATCGCCACCCTGTACGCCAGGGCGGGCCAGGAAGCCGCGCTCGCGGCGCGCATGCACGCGATGACGATGGAAACCCGCAAGGAAGCCGGCTGCATCCTGTACGAGCTGCAGCGCTCGACCGAAGACCCGCGCGAGTTCATCATGGTGGAATACTGGCGCGATGCCGAGGCGGTGGCGCTGCACGACGCCAGCGCGCACATGGCGGCCCTGGTGGCCGACCTGCCGGCGCTGGTCGAGCGCCCGGTGGCGGTGCGCAAGTACACACCCGCCGGCTGAAAGCGGCAGGGCCTCGCCCGCGGCCACGCTTCGGACCTGGTCCGAACGGATGAGCTGTCGAGATATTTAACACTCGCTGCTTCCGTATTGACAATCGGCGAAAAATCTTTCGTCAAATCAAGGAGTTGCCGCCGCGAAGGTCACAGGCCCGGTTCTTGCTCATTCATGGTGAGTAACCATGAGGAGCATGTCGATGTTGCGTATCACCCCGTTGCTGTTCGCGGCCGCACTGCTGGCCCAGCCGGCGCAGGCCGCCGTGACCTATTCCTGGCAGCAGGTCGAGGCATCCGAGTCGATGCCGCCCGGCCTGAACTTTGAGCTGGTGTTTTCCGATGCGGCGGTCGCGCAGGGCAGCCTCTACCTCGATTTCACCAATATGTGCGACCTGGACGGGCCGTGCCTGGATCCCCAGGACAGCCTGCTGTCGCTGCGCTACTGGTACGAAGAGCCGTTCTCGGGCGATTACCGGCACAACTACATCGACTACGGCTACCGCCAGCTGCCGCAGCACTACTATGACAAGATCAGGCTGGACGTGACCTTCCTGCCTGGCGGCGTGCTCAGCGGCGAGATCTTCGCCACCGACGGCAATTCGCACTTCACGCTGGGCAGCACGGGCAGCCTGTTCACGGTGCTGAACGCGCACAGCGACGAGCCGTTCGGCTGCGCCTACGAAAGACCGGCCTGCTCGGGCTCCACCGGCCTGCTGGTGGGCGAGCCGCTCGAGGGCGAGGTGCCCGAGCCGTCCAGCGTGCTGCTCGCCGGCCTGGGCCTGGCCGCGGCCTGGCTCACCCTGCGCCGGCGGCCAGGGCGCTGACTCAGGCTGTCGGCGCCAGCAGCGCCGCGGTGTCGGCCGCGCCCATGCGCTGCGCCGCGTCGAAGGCGCTGACGCCGTCGGCATCGCGCCGTGACGGGTCGGCGCCGCGCTCCATCAGCAGGCGGGCGATCTCGACCCGGTTGAACATCGCGGCGAACATCAGCGCGGTCTTGCCGGACGGTCCCGCATGGTCGGCGATGGCGCCGTGGTCCAGCAGCAGCTTCGTCACCGCCAGGTCGCCCTTGAAGGCGGCGCCATGCAGCGGGGTCTGGGAAGCGTCGTTCATGAGTTGCGGATCGGCGCCGTGCTCCAGCAGCACGCGCGCGGCGTCGTGGTGGCCGTGGTAGCAGGCCAGCATCAGGAGGCTGTCGCCGCGTTCGTTGCGCAGATTGGGCGGCAGGCCCTGGGCCAGCAGGGCGCCGAGCGATTCGGCTTCGCCGGCGCGGGCGTGCTGGAATACCTTGCGCACCCATTCGAGGGTGGCTTCATCGAGTTCCGCCGGCGCGGCCGGCGGGGTGGTGTCATTGGCTTGCATGCATGTTCCTGGTGTCGGTGCGATGCTTGATTAAATCACATCCGGCTGCGACACGCAGGCGCGCTTCAGGCTTGCTGGCGGCTGGCCGTGTGCTCGGCCGCTTCCCACAGCCAGGCCGGCAGGGCCAGCGCCGGCAGCAGCATGCCGGTCACCAGCGCCGCATGCCAGCCATACTGGGCATAGACCCAGCCGCCGAGCGCCGAACCGAGCGCGCCGCCGGCGAAGAACAGGGCGAAGTACAGGCCGTTCAGGCGGCTGCGGATCTCGGCGCCGAGGGCGAACAGCGCGCGCTGGCCCAGCACCAGGTTGGCGGCGACCGCGGCGTCGAGCACGATGGCGGCCACGGCCAGCAGGCCGAGCGCCAGCGGCTTCGAATGGGGGGCGAACAATGGCAGCAGGAAGCTCAGCGCGCCGACCGCCAGCGCGATCGCGGTCGCGCCCAGGGTATGGCCGGCATCGGCCAGGCGGCCGGCGATCGGCGAGGCCACCGCGCCGGCCATGCCGACCAGGGCGAACAGCGCGATCCCGTTCTGGCTCAGGCCGAAGTCGGGGCCGGACAAGGCTTGCGGCGCCACGGTCCAGAACAGGCTGAAGGCGCCGAACAGGCCGGCGTGGTACAGCGCCCGGCGCCGCAGGACCGGGGTGTTGGCCAGCACCGGCCACAGCGAGGCGATCAGCGCGCCGTAGCGCTGGGTGGCGGCCGGCCGGCGCTGCGGCAGCTTGAAGTGCAGCACCACGGCCAGCAGCAGCACCAGCGCCGCGGCGATCCCGAACACGGCCTGCCAGCCGCCGAAACCGGCCAGCACGCTGGCCACCGGACGCGCCACCATGATCCCCAGCAGCAGCCCGCTGACCACCTTGCCGACGGTCTGGCCGCGCGTCGCTTCCGGCGCCAGGTGGGCCGCGAACGGCACCAGCACCTGGGCCACCACGGCGCCCAGCCCGATCGCCAGGGCCGCCAGCAGGAACTGCCAGGCCGTGCCGGCGTTCGCGGCCAGCGCCAGCGCGGCGCCGGTGGCGACCAGGCCGCTCACGATCAGGCGCCGGTTCTCGAGCAGGTCGCCCAGCGGCACGATGAACAGCAGGCCGAGGCAGTAGCCGATCTGGGTGAGGGTGACCACCAGGCCGGTGGCGCCCGGAGGCATGCCGAGGGCGGCCGCGATCGGGCCGACCAGCGGCTGGGCGTAATACAGGTTGGCGACGATGATGCCGGCGGCGGCGGCCAGCAGCAGCGTCATGCGGCTCGATATCTGTGTCTGGGTGCTTGTTCTCATGGTGTGCTCCGGGTTGGGGTTCTGAACGATTCCATTCTAGGCAGTCGTGAGGCAAAGATAATTAGTGCATAATGCCCACATACAATTCATATAATGTGAACAATCATGGACAAGGTGAAGGCGATGCAGACCTTCGTGCGGATCGTCGAGGCGAACAGCTTCACGAAGGCCGCCGAATCGCTCAACCTGCCGCGCGCCTCGCTGACGACGACCATGCAGAACCTCGAGCGTCACCTCGGCGCCCAGCTCCTGCAGCGCACCACGCGCCGGCTGTCGCTCACGCAGGACGGTGAGCGCTACTATGAACAATGCGCCGCGATCCTGGCCGCGATCGAGACGGCGGAAGCCGATTTCCTGGGCGTCGACGGGCGCCGCATGCAGGGACGGCTGCGGATCGACCTGCCGGGCGCACTGGGCCGCGCCATCGTGCTGCCGCGCATCGCCGAGTTCCGCCGCGCCTGGCCCGGCATCGACCTCTCCATCGGCATGGGCGACCGCCTGGTCGACCTGACCGGCGAAGGCATCGACTGCGCGCTGCGGGTGGGCGAGCTGCAGGATTCCAGCCTGGTGGCGCGCCGCATCGGCCTGATGCGCTTCGCCGTCGCGGCCACGCCCGACTACCTGGCGCGGCGCGGCGTGCCGGCCTCGCTCGACGAGCTGGCGGGGCACGAGGGCATCGTTCACTTCTCGGGCCGCACCGGGCGCGCCTTCGAGTGGGAATTCCAGGAAGCGGATGGGCTGCGCAAGGTCGCCGTGAAAGGGGGAATCGCCATCAACGACGCCGACGCCAACCTGATTCTCGCCCTGCAGGGCCTGGGGCTGACCCAGCTGGCGCGTTACCAGCTGCGCGCGCATGCGGACCGGCTGGTCGAGGTGTTGCCGGGCGTGCCGCCGACGCCGATGCCGGTGTCGCTGCTGTATCCGCAGGGGCGCATCGCTAATCCGCGCCTGCGCGCCTTCGCCGACTGGCTGGCGGGGGTGTTCGCGGCCGACCCCGACCTGCGGCTGGCGCACGATTGAGGGTCCGCAAGCGGCGGCAGCGAGCGGCGCAGCACGATGGAAGGCCGAATATTCGTCAGGAGCGGCAATGACACCGTGCGCCTGGATCGGGATCGCGGCCTGCCTTCCCTTGTGGGCGCAGGCATCGATTCCCTACGTCTACCCATTCAATGCGATGAGCGGCCAGGAAGTGGTCGAGCACCGGCTCAAGGAACCGAAGACCCAGCTCGACTATATCAACCGCGAGAAGGTCGAGGCCTACCTCAATGGCATCAAGGACGGCGCCCACGGCCGCGAATGGTGCCTGGCGCGGCCCGTGCTGCCCGACGAACTGAACCTGGCCGTGGTGCGCCGCCTGAAGGCGACGCGCAAACCGGCCGAACTCAAAGAGAACGCGGCGCCGCTGGTGCTGGCCGAGCTGCGCCGGCGCTTCCCCTGCCCGAAGCCGGGCAAGAAGAAGCGCTGACCGGTGTGCGTCAGAAGTCGACGTTCATCGACACCCACAGGCGCCGGCCATCCATATTGTTGACATACACGCTGCTGTAGGTCGGCGCCGCGGTCGGCGACGACTGGTAAGGACGGTAGTCGACGAAGTCCTTGGCGAGCAGGTTGTAGATCGCGGCATTGATCGAGATGGCCGGGCTGAGCTGGTAGGCGGTGCCCAGGTGCAGCATGCCGTAGGCCTTGTAGTCGCCCAGCGTCGCCTTGGCGGCGCGGCTGGCGGCCGAGGTGCCCGGATCGCGATAGCGCTCGCTGCGGTACTCGGCGCGCAGCCACGTGTTCCAGCCCGGCGTGATATCCCAGGTCAGGCGCGCATTGAACGCGTGTTCGGGCGTGTCGGACAGCGGCTTGCCGGCGCTGGCGCCGCTTTTCTGCTCGCTCTCGGTATAGGTGTAGTTCGCGCTCGCGGCCCAGCCGGCGGCGATGGGGAAGCGGGTGGCCAGCTCAACGCCGCGGGTCACCGCCTCGTCGACGTTGATCGACTGGCCGAAGGCGTCGACGTTCGGCCAGTTGCCGAAGCTGACGCAACCCGGGCGGTTGGGCGCCAGGCGGTAGGAGCAGTTCAGCAGGCCGGTGCCGCTGGTGATCTTGTCCTCGAACTCGTTGTTGAACACGGTCGCGTTGGCGGTCCAGCCGGCGCCGTTGTCGAAGTAGGCGCCCAGTTCGGTGGTCACGCTGGTCTCGGGTTTCAGGTTCGGGCTGCCGACCAGCGGAATCGTGCCCTGGCCGCCGAAGCCGTTGATGCCGGGCGAGAGCTGTTCGACGCGCGGCGTCTTGTAGCCCTTGCTGATGCCGCCCTTGAAGGTCCAGCGCGGCGACGTCGTCCACACCAGGTAGGCGCGCGGACTGGTCTGGCCGCCGAAGATGCTGTGGTCGTCGTAGCGCGCGCCGAGGGTCAGGGCCAGGCGCTCATGGAAGCGCCATTCGTCTTCGAGGAACAGCGCTTTTTGGGTGAAAGCGAATGCTTCGGGCGCGACGCCGTCGATCATCTCGGCATCCCAGTGCTGGGCTCCGATGGTGGTCAGGTGATTTCCCCACGGGACCATCAGCTTGGTGTCGAACACCTTGCTTTCGACTTCCAGCGTGCGCGCGCTGCCCGCCACCATGCCCGGGGTGCCGGGCGGGATGGTGCGGCCGATGGTTTCGGTCTGGTTGACCATATAGCTGCTGTCCCAGGTGCCGAACGGCAGGCGCGCCTTGTAGGCCAGGGTGGCCTGGTCGCGGTTGTACTTCTGTTCGGGGCCGTAGCCGCCTTGCACGCTCTGGGTGCCGACCTGGCCGCGCGAATTGTCGTAGGTCTGGCGGGTGCGGTCGGCGTCCAGGGTGAATTCGTGGTAACGGTTGGGCGTGAACGCCAGGCGCGCGCCGACGTTGTCCACCTCGGCCTTGACCGGGTTGGAACCCATGTTCAGGTTCACTTCGCCGTTCTGGTTGTCGTAGCTGAGCGTCGCTTCGTTGCGGCGCAGAACGCTGCCGCGCAGCGCCAGGCCCAGCACGTCGCTGGCGATCGGACCGTTGAGGTAGAACTTGGCGCCCTTGACGTCGCCGAACCTGGATTCCTCCTGCAGGGTGTAGTCGGCCGACACCGTGCCGCCCCATTGCTTGCCGACCTTGCGCGTGATGATATTGATGACGCCGCCCATCGCATCCGAGCCGTACAGGGTCGACATCGGGCCGCGGATGATCTCGATGCGTTCGATCGCGCTGACCGGCGGCATGAAGCTGGTCGAGGTGCCGCCGAAGCCATTCGGGGTCACGTTGCCGGCGGCGTTCTGGCGCCGGCCGTCGATCAGGATCAGGGTGTAGTCGCTCGGCATGCCGCGCACGCTGATGTTCAAGCCGCCGGTCTTGTCGCCGGCGGCGGCGACGTCGATGCCTTCCACGCTCTCCAGGGCCTGGGCCAGGTTGCCGAAGCGTTCCTTCTCGAGCTGTTCGCGGGTCAGCACGGTGATCGAGGCCGGCGCTTCGCGGATGGTCTGCTCGAAGCCCGAGGCCGAGACGACGACGGTCGCCATGTCGGCCGGGACCGCATTGGCATGCGCGGCGAAGGGCAGGGCGCCGATGGCGAGGCTCAGGAGCGAACGGCGCAGCAGCGGGGCGTGAAGGGTTGGGGTAGGCATCATTTATCCGTAGTTGTAGTTAAGAGCGTGTCTTTACAGGTGTAAAGATATGTAAAGAGGTCAGGCCGGCAACATTCTAAACACAAATACGAATCATTCCCATTCTTATTTGTAACCATGCCGGATGGATGAGGGAGTCAGATAGGGCTATCTCTGCCGGTGGTCGCAATGAAGACCTGTTGTCGGCTATCATGCCGGGTGCGCCAGGGACGAGGCTGTCGGTCCCCGGCCACAGCGCCCCATTGTCATTACAGCCCATCGAGGAGTACACATGAAGAAGACCATGATCCTGGCCGCGAGCCTTGCCGCCGCCGCCGCCATCCCTTCGGCCCACGCCAGCGCCGACCTGGCCAAGGCCAAGGCCTGCATGGCCTGCCACACCGTCGCGAGCAAGCTCGTCGGCCCTTCGTACAAGGACGTCGCCGCCAAGTACGCGAAGGATGCCGGAGCCGAAGCGCGCCTGGCGCTGAAGATCCAGAAGGGCAGCAGCGGCACCTGGGGCCCGATTCCGATGCCGGCCAACCCGCAGGTCAGCGATGCCGAGGCAAAGACGCTGGCCAAGTGGATCCTGGCGCAGAAATGACGGGCGCTGTTCGCGGCGTCTGCGCGAGGCGCAGATCAAGCCCGACATGCGCGGCCACGTCGCCGAATTGCTGGCCAACTCGGTCCAGTCGCGCCAGCTCGACGTTCGGCTGAGCAGCGAGGACCAGATGCTGCTCGACTAACTGGCGCGCGAAGGCGCCCTCCGCGCGTGCGACCTGGCCTGCAAAGGCCGCAGCGGGCGCGGCTACGCAACCAGTCCGGGCGCCCGCCTGGTGCCGGGCGCGGGCACACCGTCCGACCCGCTGGCATTCGGCGACCTGCTCGCGGCCAAGGTACCTGGCGTTCTTTCCCATTGGCATAAATGGCGGCTGTTACCATGCGCGCGCCAGCCTGAAGTTCTAACCGGCCGGCGCCCGGCGCCCGGTGGGTGGCGGTGTGGTGGCCGCCCACCGGGTCTCTTAACTATGTTCGAAAATTTCGATGAAAGGCTGTGAAATTATCCGTTTTTCAAGTCCTCGTGGCGCGAGCATAATGACTCCATCGCATCGAACACAAGACGTATCGGCCGGCGGATTCCCCGCCCTGGCGATCGAGTGGATCGATGATCACCACCACGAAAGGATGACACCATGTTGAACGTACGTAAAAGCAATGAACGCGGCGGCGCAAGCTTTGGCTGGCTGGACTCGAAGCACACCTTCTCCTTCGGCCACTACCACGATCCCAAGCACATGGGCTTCGGTCCGCTGCGCGTGATCAACGAGGACAAGGTGCAGCCCGGCCGCGGTTTCGATTCGCACGG
This sequence comes from Massilia timonae CCUG 45783, assembly GCF_000315425.1. GTDB lineage: Bacteria > Pseudomonadota > Gammaproteobacteria > Burkholderiales > Burkholderiaceae_D > Telluria > Telluria timonae. The sequence continues at coordinate 194,445 of NZ_JH992926.1, forward strand.
CCACCGCGACATGGAGATCATCTCCTATGTGCTCGACGGCGCGCTGGAACACAAGGACAGCATGGGCAACGGTTCGGTGCTGCGCTACGGCGACGTGCAGATCATGAGCGCGGGCTCGGGCGTGGTGCACAGCGAGTACAACCACTCGAAGACCGAGGGCGTGCACTTCCTGCAGATCTGGATCATGCCGAACGTGGGCGGCGCCGAGCCGCGCTACGAAGAGAAGCACTTCGACACCGCTGACAAGACCGGCAAGCTGCGCCTGATCGGATCGCCCGACGGCCGCGAAGGCTCGGTCTCGATCCGCCAGGATGCCGCCCTGTATGCGACCATCCTCGATGGCGACGATCAAGTGGAGCATGCCCTGGGCGCCGGCCGCCAGGCCTATGTCCACGTGGTGCGCGGCCAGGTGACGGTCAATGGCATCGCCCTGGAAGGCGGCGACGCGCTGAAGGTGACTGGTGAAGAGGCCGTGACCCTGGCCCAGGCCGCCGGCGCCGAAGTATTATTGTTCGACCTGCCGCAATAAGCAGCCGCGTCATACGCCGCTCCGCCAGCGGGGCGGCGCCTGGAACACCACGATAACAGGAGACCACCATGCAAGTGACGACCACCCGCGGCAACGACAAGCTGCAATACAGGATCCGGATCGGCAAGCACGAGCTAATCGCCGACGCTCCCGAAGCCTTCGGCGGCGACGCCAGCGGTCCCGAGCCGCACGATCTCCTGGCCGCCTCCCTGGCCGCCTGCACCGCGCTGACCGTGACGATGTATGCCAAACGCAAGGGCATGCAGCTCGACGACGTGCGGGTCGCCATCGACCATGGCCAGCAGGACGGCGCCTACGAGCTGCGCCGCCATATCGAATTCGTCGGCCAGCTGAGCGCGGACGAACGCGCGCGCCTGCTCGACATCGCCAACAAGTGCCCGGTCCACAAGACCCTGTCCGGCACGATCCACATCCACACCGACGCCGTTCAAGCGGCAAACTAAGCCCCTGCGGGCCCCGCGCAGGGATCGGGCAGCATGCGGGCGAACGTCGCGCCGGTCCGCATGCGCTCGATCCACCACTTGAGCGCGGCGCCATCCTCGCCGCTGCGCCAGGCGAGATAGAAGGTCTCGTCGGCCTTCGGTTCCACCACCTGTTTTTCGACCAGCAATCCCTGGTCGATGGCCGGTCGCGCCCATGCCTCGGGCAGGAAGCCGAAGCCGAGGCCCTGGACCTGGAACTCGTACTTGGTGCGCATATCGGGCACCGCCAGCGTCTCCTGCCCGAACAGCAGGCCGACGGTGCGCGCGCCGAGCACGCGCGCCGAGTCCGAGACCGAGATCGCCCGGTAGGGCAGCAGGTCGGTCTTGTCGAGCGGATGCGCGAGCCGCGCCAGCGGATGGTGCGGGGCGACGGTGAACACGAAGGCGCTGGTGCCGAGCGGTTCGGCGGTATAGCCGCCGCCCGACGGGCCCTCGCCGGCGGCGCCCACCAGCAGGTCGACGCGGCGGTCGAGCAGCGCGTCCCAGGTGCCCGACAGCGACTCGCGCACGATGCGCAGCCGGGTCTGGTCGGCCACGCCATAGAAGGCTTCGATGTCCGGCTGCAGGGCGCCGCTCGATAACACCGAATCCATGCCCAGGGCGATCTCGGTCTCCCAGCCCGAGGCCACGCGCCGCACCCGCGATTCGAGGTCGCCGGCGGCGCGCAGCAGGTAGCGGCCCTCCTTGAGCAGTTCCTGGCCGGCGGGGGTGAGCGTCACCTTGGGGCCGAAGCGGTCGAACAGGCGCACGCCCAGGTCGTCCTCGAGCTTGGAAACGGTGTAGGAGATGGTCGATGGCACGCGAAACAGTTCTTTCGCGGCCCCGGCGAAGGAACCGCGGCGGGCGATGGTTTCGATGATCTGGAGGGCGTCGAGGCTGAGCTTGAGCAATTGTCTGTCCCATGGTGCGTGATGGCGCCATGGTAGCGCCAAGGCCCGCTCCGCACCAAGCCCCCGGCTGCTGAAAATAGCAATCTGATTCTATCGCCGCGGCGATGGTCTAACGATACTGGAATGAATGGGCGCCGGTGCGGCGTCACCCGCGACTAGGAGCTGAACATGTATCTGATTTCACTGGGCGCCGGCATCCTGGCCGGCCTGTTGTACGGCCTGATCAACGTACGCTCGCCGGCGCCGCCCGCCATCGCGCTGGTCGGCCTGCTGGGCATGCTGATCGGCGAACAGATCGTCCCGGTGGCCAAGCGCCTGATGGACGGCGCGCCGGTCACCGCCAGCTGGTTCGCCAGCGAATGCAAGCCCAAGATCACCGGCGTCGCCGCCAAGGCGCCGGAGCCTGGCGTCGATGACGGCCGGCGCCAGGGCTGATCCGTCAAGTTTCATCACCAACAAGGAGAACATCATGAGCAGTCCAAAACTCGAAGTCCTGACCCCGCAGAATTCGCAGCTGATCATCATCGACCATCAGCCGCAGATGGCGTTCGGCGTGCAGTCGATCGACCGCCAGACCCTGAAGAACAACGTCGTCGGCCTGGCCAAGGCGGCCAAGGTGTTCGACATCCCGACCACGATCACCACCGTCGAAACCGAATCGTTCTCCGGCAACACCTATCCCGAGCTGCTGGACGTGTTCCCGGGCCACCAGATCCTGGAGCGCACCTCGATGAATTCGTGGGACGACCAGAAGGTGCGCGACGCGCTCGAGGCCAGCGGCCGCAAGAAGGTCATCGTGGCCGGCCTGTGGACCGAAGTGTGCAACACCACCTTCGCCCTGTGCGCGATGCTCGAAGGCGAGTACGAGATCTACATGGTGTCGGACGCCTCGGGCGGCACCAGCAAGGAAGCCCACGACATGGCCATGCTGCGCATGGTGCAGGCCGGCGTGGTGCCGGTGACCTGGCAGCAGGTGCTGCTCGAGTGGCAGCGCGACTGGGCCCACCGCGACACCTACAACGCGGTGATGAAGATCGTCACCGAGCACTCCGGCGCCTACGGCATGGGCGTCGACTACGCCTACACCATGGTGCACAAGGCGCCGGCGCGCGCCCAGGGCACGCACGAGGTGCTGGCGCCCGTCCCGGCCCGTTGATCGGCCCGTTGATCGGCCCGCAAGCATAGAAGTTCTCGCCGCCGCACGCCCTCCAAAGCGCGCGGCGGTTGCCGCAAACCCGCCGGACGCGTCGCGCCCGGCGACATTTGGAGTACACGCATGAACCAAGCACAGTCCAGCGCGGGCGCGCAATCGACCCCGCCGCTCATCCTGATCAACGGTTGCTTCAACACGATCGACCGCGAACAGCCCCAGGCCAGCGCGGTCGCCATCCAGGACGGCCGCTTCCTGGCCGTGGGCGACACCGGCTACGTGATGCGCCACCGCCGCGACGGCAGCCAGGTGATCGACCTCAATGGCCGCACCGTGGTGCCCGGCCTGAACGACTCGCACCTGCACCTGATCCGCGGGGGGCTCAACTACAACCTCGAACTGCGCTGGGAAGGCGTGCCGTCGCTGGCTGACGCCCTGCGCATGCTGAAGGAACAGGCCGACCGCACGCCGCATCCGCAATGGGTAAGGGTGGTGGGCGGCTGGAACGAATTCCAGTTCGCCGAGCGCCGCATGCCGACTCTCGACGAAATCAACGCCGCCGCGCCGGATACGCCGGTGTTCATCCTGCACCTGTACGATCGCGCCTTGCTCAATCGCGCGGCCCTGCGCGCGGTCGGCTATACGAAAGACACGCCGAATCCCCCGGGCGGCGAAATCGTGCGCGATGGCGCCGGCAACCCGACCGGCATGTTGATCGCGCGTCCGAATGCGATGATCCTGTACGCCACCCTGGCCAAGGGCCCCAAGCTGCCCTATGACCTGCAGCTGAACTCGACCCGTCAGTTCATGCGCGAACTGAACCGCCTGGGCCTGACCAGCGCGATCGACGCCGGCGGCGGCTTCCAGAACTACCCCGAAGACTACGCCGTCATCGAGGAACTCGACAAGGCCGGCCAGCTCACCATCCGCATCGCCTACAACCTGTTCACCCAGAACAAGGGCCAGGAACTGGAAGACTTCCAGCGCTGGACCGGCATGGTGACGCCGGGGCAGGGCAGCGACTACTACCGCCACAACGGCGCCGGCGAGATGCTGGTGTTCTCGGCGGCCGACTTCGAGGATTTCCTGGAGCCGCGGCCCGACCTCGATCCCGGCATGGAAGACGAGCTGGAACGCGTGGTGCGCCACCTGGTGGCCCAGCGCTGGCCGTTCCGCCTGCATGCCACCTATGACGAATCGATCTCGCGCATGCTCGACGTGTTCGAGAAGGTCAACCGCGACATCCCGTTCGACGGCCTGCACTGGATGTTCGACCACTGCGAGACCATCACCCAGCGCAATATCGACCGCGTCGCCGCGCTCGGCGGCGGCATCGCGATCCAGCACCGCATGGCGTTCCAGGGCGAGTATTTCGTCGACCGTTACGGCGCCGACGCCGCCAAGGCGACGCCGCCGGTGAAGAAGATGCTGGAAACCGGCGTGCCGGTCGGCGCCGGCACCGACGCCACCCGCGTGGCCAGCTACAACCCGTGGACCTCGCTGTACTGGCTGGTGACCGGACGCACCGTCGGCGGCCTGCCGCTGTACGGCAGCGCCGGCCACCTGCCGCGCCAGGTCGCGCTGGAACTGTGGACCGCGGGCAGCGCCTGGTTCTCCAGCGAGCAGGAGCGCAAGGGGCGCATCCGCGAAGGGATGCTGGCCGACCTGGCCGTGCTGTCGCGGGACTTCTTCAGCATCGACGCCGAAGAGATCAAGGCGATCGAATCGGTGCTGACCGTGGTCGGCGGCCGTATCGTGTACGGCGCCGCCGAATTCACCAGCCTCGGACCGCCGCCGATTCCGGTGTTGCCCGAGTGGTCGCCGGTGAGCAAGGTGCCGGGCCATTGGAGGAAGGTCGAGCCGCAGGCGCAGCAGAAGGCGCTGCCGCACCAGTGCAGCGGTCCATGCGGCGTGCATGCCCACAGTCATGACACGGCGCGGCGTTCGAACATGCCGGTATCCGATTTCAGCGGCTTCTGGGGCGCGCTGGGTTGCAGCTGCTTTGCGTTCTGACGATGGCGACTACATCTCCATCGCGCCTGCAGGGCTTCAATATGGGCTTCCTCGGCGGCTATGTCGACACCCTGGGCTTCATCGGCCTGTTCGGCCTGTTCACGGCCCACGTCACCGGCAACTTCGTGCTGCTCGGCGCTTCGCTGGCCGATCCGGCGAACATTCCGTCGCTGCTGAAGATCCTGGCCTTCCCGGCCTTCATCCTCGGCATCGCCGCGGCGCGCCTGCTGGTGGCGTCGTGCGAGCGGCGTGGCGTCGATGCGCACCGGCCCTCGTACCTGCTGCAGCTGGTCCTGTTGATCGGCTTCATGGCCTGCGGCATGCTGTCCGAGCCGGTGGCGCGCGACATGTCGGCGCTGGCCATGGCGGCCGGCCTGCTCGGCACCGCGGCGATGGGCGCCCACAGCGCGGCCAGCAAGCTGCTGCTGGCCCACCTGGCGCCGACCTCGATGATGACCGGGAACGTGACCCAGCTGGTGATCGATACCGTCGACCAGCTGCGCGGCGCCGGCGACGCCGCCACCACGGCGCGCTGCAGCAAGTTCTTCTGGCCGCTGTTCGGCTTCGCGATCGGCTGCGCGGCGGGCGCCTTCCTGTTCCTGGCGGCCGGCTTCGTGGCCTTGACCGTGCCGGTGGCGATCCTGTGCCTGCACCTGCTGCGGCCCGGCCTGGACGGCGCTCGGGCAACGGCATGACCAAGACCCGCCTGGAGGCGTTCAGCGACGGCGTGATCGCCGTCATCCTCACCATCATGGTGCTGGAGCTGACGCCCCCGCACGGCACGGCCGTCGGCGACATGCTGGCGGTCGTGCCGGGCTGGTTGCGCTATGCCCTGAGTTTCGTCTACGTCGGCATCTACTGGGTCAACCACCATGCGCTGTTCGAGCGCGTGGAACGGGTCGACTGGGCGACGCTGTGGGCCAACCTGCACCTGCTGTTCTGGATGTCGCTGATCCCGTTCGTGACCGCCTGGGTGGCCGAACACCCGACGGCCCCGGCGCCGGTGGCCCTGTACGGCGTGGTGCTGTTCCTGTGCTCGGTGTCCTTCATGCTGCTGTCGTGGCGCCTGGGGACGCTGGCCGGCCTGGATCAGGCCCACACCTGGCAGAACGCCAAGAACCGGCTGTCGCTGGCCATGTACGCGCTGGCGGTGGTGGTGGCGCTGTGGCACCCGCCGCTGGCGGCGGTGATCCACGTGCTGCTGGCGGCGCTGTGGCTGGTGCCGAACCGGATCGAACGCGGGCAGTCCTGACTGGACGCCGCGTGGCGGCGCTGGCATGATGCCGTCGCCAGCCAAGAACAAGAAGAGGAGCACCGTGAACAGTCAACAGCGCACCATCGATGTCCTGATCGCCGACGACCATCCCCTGATGCGTGAGGGGATCGCGGCCGTGATCTCCAGCCAGCCCGACATGCGGGTGGCGGGCGAGGCGGCCGACGGCCTGGAGGCCGTCGCGCTTTACCGCAAGCTGCGGCCCGACGTCACCCTGATCGACCTGCAGATGCCGCACCTGAACGGCATGGATGCGATTGCCGCGATCCGCGCCGAATTCCCCCAGGCCTGCCTGGCCATCCTGACCACCTTCCGCGGCGACGCCCGCGCCATGCAGGCGATCAAGAGCGGCGCCCAGGGCTACCTGCTCAAGAGCTCCCTGCGCAAGGAACTGACCGACGCGATCCGCATGCTGGCCGCCGGCCACCGTTACATCCCCTCCGAGATCGCCGGCGAGCTGGCGCGCCACCTGGGCCAGGAAAGCCTGACGGTGCGCGAGCTGCAGGTGCTGGAGCTGATCGCCCGCGGCAACGGCAACAAGCAGATCGGGGCCGCCCTGAACCTGTCCGAAGACACGGTCAAGGGCCACCTGCGCAGCATCATGGACAAGCTGGGCGCCAATAATCGCACCCATGCGGTGACCATCGGCATCGAGCGCGGGTTCCTCGAAATCTGACCGGGACTGACCGCGACAGCAGATTTCTGCAATACGGCCGGGCACTGCGTTTGCCAGAATCGATGACGGTTGCGGCGCCGGACTGCCCGGTGTGCACACCGACTTCGATAACGAACCTGGAGCACGCAGAATGAGCAAGAACCCTACGCTTAGCAAGAAAACCGCCAATCATGGCGTCCCATGGGAATCCATCTACGGCTACAGCCAGGCGGTGCAGGTCAAGGACGTGGTCTACCTGTCCGGCCAGCTGGGGCACGACAAGGACGGCCGACTGGTCGCGCCTGCGCCGCTCGACGCCCAGGGCCGGCCAACTGACTTCGGCGGCATGGAAGAACAGATGCGCCAGACCTTACCGCAATGCGGTCGACCTGCTGGCCCGATTTGGCGCGACCCTCGACGACGTCGTCGAGGAAACGCTGTACGTGCTGGACGTCGCCGCTGCCTTTGCCGTGGCAGGCAAGGTCAGGAAAGAATTCTACGGCATGGACCAACCACAATGCGCGAGCAACCTCATCGGCGTCACGCGCCTTGCATTGCCGCCACAACTGATCGAGGTAACCTTCCGAGCGGTACTCCCGGACGCCGGCGCGGCCTGAACCCGCCCCCCCCACTTTAGTGGGGGTAGGCGGGGGCCCTATCTTGTCTGTGCAACATCTCCAGCGGGCGGCAACATTCTGCCCAGATCGTCTCGAACACGACCACCATGGAGAGCACCATGCAGACCGCGCTATCGATCCCCGTCGCCCTTTCTTTCCAGCCCGCCGCCGGGGGCCAAGCCGCCAAACCCTGCCACGGCGGCCTGCCGCGCTGGCAGGTCAGGCGGATCACCGACTACATCGACGCCAACCTGGGCGCCACCCTGCGCACGGCCAGCCTGGCGGCGACACTGGGCCTGAGCGTCAGCCATTTCACGCGCGCCTTCAAGCACAGCGTCGGCGTGCCGCCGCGCATGTACGTGATCCGGCGCCGGCTGGCGGCGGCCTGCGAGGCGATGGTCAGCTCGGACACGCCGCTCACGACCATCGCCCACGCCCATGGTTTCTGCGACCAGTCGCATTTCACCCGCACCTTCCACGAGGTGATCGGCCTGTCGCCCCACGTCTGGCGCTGCCTGCACCGGCCGGGCGTCGGCGTCGATCCGTACGAAAGCGAACAGAAGCGCACGATCGAAGCGGATATGGTGGAGACTGCCTAACCAGTGGGAGTGCCCCGTGTTCGATTTCATCACCGAATTCATGCAGAGCGGCGGCTATCTGGCCGTGTTCGCCTTGATGGCGCTGGAAAATATCTTCCCGCCAATCCCGTCCGAGCTGATCATGCCGTTCGCCGGCTTCGTGGCGGCGCGCGGCGACCTGAACGTGATCGGCGTGCTGATCGCCGGCACCGCCGGCTCGGTGGCCGGGGCCTTGCCCTGGTATTACGCCGGCAAGGTCTACGGCAAGGAGCGACTGGAAAAATTCGCCGACAAGCATGCGCGCTGGATGACCGTCACCCACGGCGACATCGAGCATGCGATGGATTCATTCGAGAAACATGGGCGCAAGGTCGTGCTGTTCGGACGCCTGATCCCGGCCATCCGCACCCTGATCTCGGTCCCGGCCGGCCTTGCCGGCATGCCGATGGGGCAGTTCCTGCTGTATTCGACCGTCGGCTCGCTGGTCTGGACCGGCATCCTGACCGGCGCCGGCTATATGCTCGAAAGCCAGTACGAACGGGTGGCGCAGTATGTCGATCCAGTGTCGAAGGCGATCCTGATCGGCCTGCTCGGCTGGTACCTGTACCGGGTCGCGACCTTCAAGAAGCGGGCGAAGGCCCAGTAATCTTCAGACGGCGGCGCCGCCGTCGCGCCACCAGACCTGGTTGCGACCGTTCTGCTTGGCGCGGTACAGCTCGGCATCGGCCGCCTCGAACAGCTCGGCTTGCTGTTCGTCGCTGTCCGGATCGACCGTGGCGCCGCCGATGCTCACCGTCAGCAGCGGCGCCACGCTCGACGCCTCGTGCGCGATGTTCAGGGCGGCCACCGCCTCGCGCACCCCTTCGGCCACCCGGCGCGCGTCGAGCGTGTCGGTGTCGGGCATCAGGAGCAGCAATTCCTCGCCGCCGTAGCGCGCCGCCAGGTCGCCCGGGCGGCGCATGGCGGCGCCGGCCACCCGCGCCACCGAGCGCAGCGCGCGGTCGCCGGCCGGGTGGCCGTAGCGGTCGTTGAACTGCTTGAAGGCGTCGATGTCGAGCAGGGCCAGCGACAGCGGCCGGCTCGAGCGCCGCGCGCGCTGCCATTCGAGGTTGTACATCTCGTCGAAGCGGCGCCGGTTGGCCAGTTCGGTCAGGCCGTCGATGTTCGCCAGCCGTTCCAGCATGCGGCGCTGGCGCACCACCTGCAGGTGCAGCGCCACGCGCGCCATCACCACGGTCTGGTTGAAGGGCTTGACGATATAGTCCGAGGCGCCCATCTTGAGGCCGTTGGCCTCGTCTTCGGGGCGGTCGAGGCCCGAAATGAAGATCACCGAGATCTGGGCCGTCCGCGGGTCGTCGCGCAGGCTGCGCAGCACGGCGTAGCCGTCCATGTCGGGCATCATCACGTCCAGCAGGATCAGGTCGGGCAGGTGGCGCGCGGCGCGCTCCAGGGTCTGGGCGCCGTTACGGGCCAGCAGCACCGTGTATTCGGGCTTGAGCAATTCGCCCAGCACTTCGCGGTTGATGGCGTCGTCGTCCGCCACCAGGACTTTCTGCGTCTCCACTACGTTCATCGGCTGCTTTCGAGGCTGAGGCTGGGGCTCAGGCTATGACTGAGGTCGAGTTGCGTCGCCAGCGCGGACAGCGGCGCCAACGCGGCAGCATACTCGATATCGGCGACCGCGCGCCGCACGCCATCGAGCGCGGCGTCGTACAGGTTCGGGTCGACGCTCACCGCGAGCAGGGCCTCGAGCTGCGCCAGCGCGTCCTCGGCGCGCGCGTCGTCATTGCGCAGGTGGCGGTCGAGGCGCGCGATGACGGCCGCCAGCGCCTCGGGATCGCTCGGTTTCGGCAGGGTGGCGGCGGCCAGCTGGGCCAGGCCCGCCAGCACCGATTCGGCGGCCGTCACCAGCGCCGGCACCTGGGTGCCGACCCGTTCCAGCTGGCCGGCGCGCAGGTCCTGCTCGAGCCGGCTGGCGGCGCCGGCCAGTTCGAAGGCGCCGACGTAGGCCGCGCTCGACTTCAGGTTGTGCGCCAGCGCCTGCAGGCGCGGGTGGTCGCCGGCCGCCAGCGCGTCGCGCAGGATGCGCGGCGCGGCGGCGTATTCCCGCACGAAGCTGCCGGCGCGCTTTTCCAGGCGGCGGCGCTGGCCGTCGACCTTGTCCAGGGCCAGGCGCCAGTCGATGCCGGGCACCGCCGGCAGCGCCGCCGCAGCGGGGTCCGGCTCCCGGCGCGCGGCCTGCGGCGCGGCGGCGCCCTGGCTGCCCTCGGGCGCCGGGCGTCCCTCGAGGCGCGCCGGATCGATCCACTTGAGCAGGGTGCAGAACAGCAGGTCGGGATCGATCGGCTTGGTCACGTGGTCGTTCATGCCGGCCAGCCGGCTCAATGCGCGGTCGCTGGCCAGCGCATGCGCCGTCATCGCCACGATCGGCAGTTCGCGCAGGCGCGCGTCGAGGCGGATCTCGCGGGTGGCCGTGAGGCCGTCCATCTCGGGCATCTGGATGTCCATCAGCACCAGGTCGTAGTCGCCGGCGCGCGCCATGCGCACCGCCTCCACGCCGTTGAAGGCGACGTCCACCTGCATGCGGGCGGCGGCCATGAACTCGAGCGCCACCTCGCGGTTGTTGGCATTGTCCTCGGCGAGCAGGATGCGGGCGCCGTCCAGGCGCGGCAGGTCGGCCATGGCCGGCAAATATTTTTCCATAGGTTCGAAGGGGCCGAGCTGCGGGTGCAGGGCTTGCAGCAGGCTGTGATAGAGCAGGGCGGGACCGACCGGCTTGTGCAGGAAGGCGTCGACCGGCAGTTCGCCTTCCTCTTCCATCACGGTCTCGCGGGTGCAGGCCGAGATCATCAGGATCGCGGGCGGCGGGCAGTCGTGCCCGTGTTCTTGCGCACAGCGGCGGATGCGGCGGATCGTCTCCATCCCGTCCAGCCCCGGCATCAGGTAGTCCATCAGCACGACCTGGTAGGGCTGGCCGGCGGCCTCGGCGCGGCCCAGCAACGCCAGGCAATCCTCGCCCGAGGCCGCGGCGTCGGCGCGCATGCCGAGGCCGGCCAGCATCTCGGACAGCGCGCCGCGGGCGCTGGCGCTGTCGTCCACCACCAGCGCGCGCACGTCCTGCAGCAGGGCCTGGCGCACGGTGGAGGCGGCGGCGGTCGCCTGGCCGTCGGCGATCCCGAGCGGCACGCTGAAGGTGAAGCGGCTGCCCTTGCGCGGCGCGCTGCGCACCGCGATGTCGCCACCCATGAGTTCCACCAGCTGGCGCGAGATCGACAGGCCAAGCCCGGTGCCGCCATACTTGCGGGTGGTCGAGCTGTCGGCCTGGCTGAACGACTGGAACAGGCGCCCGATGGCTTCCTCGGTCATGCCGATGCCGGTGTCGCTGACCGAGAACGCCAGCGTCACGCGTCCGGCCACGGTCTTGACCGCCTCGACCGCCACCACGATCTCGCCATGCTCGGTGAACTTGACGGCGTTGCCGGTCAGGTTGATCAGGACCTGGCCCAGGCGCAGCGGGTCGCCGACCAGTTGCGTCGGCACGCCCGGCCCGACCCGGAACACGAGTTCGAGGCCCTTGGCCTCGGCCTTCACCGCGGTGAGGCTGGACAGGTGTTCGAGCAGCTCGTCCAGGTCGAACTGCACTTCCTCGAGGTGCAGTTTGCCGGCCTCGATGCGCGAGAAGTCGAGGATGTCGTTGATGATGCCCATCAGGTGTTCGCCCGCGCCGAGGATCTTGCCCAGGTAGTTGCGCAAGGCGGGCGCCGGCTCGCTCATCAGGGCCAGCCGGCTCATGCCGATGATCGCGTTCATCGGGGTGCGGATCTCATGGCTCATATTGGCCAGGAATTCGGACTTCATGCGGGTGCTGGCTTCGGCGCGCAGCATCGCTTCCCGGATCGCCTTGGTGCGCAGGCCCAGGATGCGCATGAAGACCAGCATGTCGAAGGTGCTGCCGAACACCAGCGCGTGCATGGTCCAGAAGTTGGCCGGCAGCCTGCCGTTGATCAGCAGGGCGGTGATCAAGGCGCAGGCGAAGGCGCCGGCCCAGCCGATCAGGAAATAGGTGCCGACCATGTCGCCGTTGCGTGCGCGGCGGAAGGCGCCGGGCAGGCCGAGCAGCATCGGCATGATGCCGAGCGTGCCGACGATCATGACCAGGTAGCGATGGCTGATCAGGCCGAAGCCGAAGCCGAGCGCCGTCACCACGCACAGCGCCGCCAGCGTCTTCATCAGCACACTGAAGATGCGGTCGCGCCCGGGGCGGGCCAGCGACTGCTCGACGAACAGGTAGGCGCCGCATGACGCCAGGATCGAGGCGAGGCCGGCCCCGTGTTCGAGCAGCCAGGCGTTGCCGGGCCAGACGTACTGGCCGGCGATGCCGAACCAGGCGGCCGAGTACACGGTGACCCCGGCCGCCAGCAGCGCGTATTTGCCGAACAGGTGGTCGCGCAGCGTGATCCATTGGCCGATCGCGTACAGAAACAGGGTGATGCGCAGGCCCAGCAGCATCCCTTGCAGGATTTGCTCGCCCAGCGCCTCGGGCAGCACGGCGTGCGGCTGCATGAAGGTGATCGGCAGGATCTTGGGGCCCACCGAGCGCACGCGCAACAAGACCGTGTAGTCGTTGCCTGGCGTGAGGCGCAGCAGGGCGCCGGGCACCCGGCCGGCGAGCGATTCGCCGGATGGCGCCTGCATGCGGCCCAGGCTGGCGACCTTTTCCAGGCCCTCCGGGCGGGCCAGGTAGACGTCCAGTTCGTCGAGCAGCGCGTAGTCGACCTGCAGCACCCAGCCATTGGTGGCGTCCTGCGGCACCGTCACCGGGATGCGCAGCCAGGTGGTCCCGGGCAGCATGCCCAGGCTGGCACGGGCGGTGCGCGGCCGCTCGAAGCGCTGCGGCGCCGCCAGCGCGGCCGCCGCGTCCAGGCGGCTGTCCGGGTCGTGCAGGACGGCCACGGCGGTCCAGGCCTCGATCACCTGGGCGTCGCGCGCCAGTTGCAGCGGCGCCGCCGGCGCCGGCCGCACGCAGAGCAGCAGGAGGGTGAACAAGAGCGCGAGCGTCAACGCCAGGCGCGGGACGGCGCCAGGGACCGGGCAGTGGGCGGCGGATGACGTGGAGGTCATGGATCTTTCGGTAGAGGCGGCGGGCGAACCGCCCGGCAGTCTAGCAGGAAGGCTCTGCCGTGGACAGTGATAATGCAACCCCGGGCCGGCGCGCCGCGGCGCGCGGTAGCGCGACCCGGTACCGTGCCCGTGGCCGGCGCGCGGCCGGGGCCTCAGGCGCGGCTCCCGGTGCGGGGCGCGAGCTGCCCCGCCAGGCGCGCCAGCGGCGCCAGCGCGGCGCCGTATTCCACCTCGTCGATCGCGCGCCGCAGCGGCGCCAGGTCCTGCGCATAGGGGCCGCCGGCCAGCAGCGCCTCGAGCTGATCGAGCGCGTCCTCCGCCCGGGCGTCGTCGGCGCGCAGCCAGGCTTCGAGGCGGGCGCACACCTCCGCCAGCGCCTGCGGATCGGCCGGCTGCGGCCGGCCGGCCGTCGCCACCTGGGCCAGGCCGGCCAGCACCGGTTCGGCGGCGGCGATCAGCGCCGGCACCTGGACTCCGATCCGTTCATGCAGTCCGGCGCGCAGGTCCTGGTCGAGGCGGCCGGCGGCGGCGGACAGCGCGAAGGCGCCGATATAGGCCGCGCTCGACTTGAGGTTGTGCGCCAGCGACTGCATGCGCGCATGGTCGCCGCCGTTCAGGGCCTCGCGCAGGATCTCGGGCGCATTGCCGTACTCGCGCACGAAACTGCCGGCGCGTTTCTCGAGCCGGCTGCGCTGGCCGTCGACGTTGTCCAGGGCCAGGCCCCAGTCGATTCCAGGCACCGCCGGCAGGGCGCGCGCGGTGGTCGCGGGCAGAGCCGGCGCCGCCTGTGGAACGTGCGCGATGGGGCGGCCGACGAGGCGGGCCGGGTCGATCCACTTGAGCAGGGTGCAGAACAGCAGGTCGGGGTCGATCGGCTTGGTCACGTGGTCGTTCATGCCGGCCAGGCGGCTTTGCTCGCGGTCGCTGGCCATGGCGTGCGCCGTCATGGCCACGATCGGCAGCGCGCGCAGGCGGGGATCCTGGCGGATCGCGCGCGCGGCGGCGTGGCCGTCCAGCTCCGGCATCTGGATGTCCATCAGCACCAGGTCGTAGTCCCCCTCGCGCGCCATGCGCACCGCCTCCACGCCATTGAAGGCGACGTCGACCTGCATGCGCGCCGCCGCCATGAAGTCGAGCGCTACCTCGCGGTTGTTCGCATTGTCCTCGGCCAGCAGGATGCGCGCGCCGTCCAGGCGCGGCAGGTCGGCCATGATGTGCGGCGGCATACGCTCATCGGCGCCGTCGTCGACGCCGTCCGGCGCTGGCGCGGCGTGCGGATGCAGCACCTGCAGCATGCTGTGGTACAGCAGCGCCGGGCCGACCGGCTTGTTGAGGAAGGCGTCGACCGGCAGTTCCCCGGCGGTCTCCAGCACCGCCTCGCGGCCGACGGCCGACACCATCAGGATCGCCGGCGGCGTGGCCCCGGCCACGCAGGCGGGGATGCGGCGGATGGTGGCGACGCCATCGAGGTGGGGCATCAGGTAATCCATCAGCACGATCTGGTAGGGGCGTCCTTCGGCCTGGGCCGCGGCGAGCATGCGCAGGCACTCCTCGCCCGAGGCGGCGCTGTCGGCCTGCGCGCCGAAGGTGTCCAGCATCTCGCACAGCGCGGCGCGCGCGCTGGCGCTGTCGTCGACCACCAGCGCGCGCAGGTCGGTCAGGATCGCCGGGCGCAACGCGCCGGCGTCGCCCTGGCCGTCGTCGAGTCCGAGGGCGACCGTGAAGATGAAGCAGCTGCCGGCGCCGGGCGTGCTCTGGACCGAGATCCGCCCTCCCATCAGCTCGACCAGCTGGCGCGAGATCGACAGGCCCAGCCCGGTGCCGCCATACTTGCGGGTGGTCGAGCTGTCGGCCTGGGTGAAGGAGTCGAACAGGTATTCGAGCTGGCCGGCGGTCATGCCGATGCCGGTGTCGCTGACCGAGAACGCCAGCATGACCCGGCCGTCGCCCGCCGCGCCCGGGCGGACTTCGACCGCGACCACGATTTCGCCGCGTTCGGTGAACTTGACCGCGTTGCCGGTCAGGTTGATCAGCACCTGGCCCAGGCGCAGCGGATCGCCCACCAGCCGTTGCGGCACGCCCGGCCCGACCCGAAACACCAGTTCGATGCCCTTGGCGTCGGTTTTCACCCCGACCAGGTTCGACAGCTGCTCGAGCATCTCGTCGAGCGAGAACGGCGCCGCCTCCACCGACATCTTGCCGGCCGCGATCTTCGAATGGTCGAGGATGTCGTTGATGATGCCCAGCAGGTGTTCGCCGGCGCCCAGGATCTTGGAGACGTAGTTGCGCAGCCTGGGGTTCGGATCGGCCATCAGGGCCAGCCGGCTCATGCCGATGATGGCGTTCATCGGGGTGCGGATCTCGTGGCTCATATTGGCCAGGAATTCGGACTTCATGCGCGCTTCGGTCTCGGCGCGCTGCATGGCCTCGCGCAGCGCCTTGGCGCGCAGGCTCAGGATGCGCATGAAGACCAGCATGTCGAAGGTGATCCCGAACTGCAGCGCGTGAGCGGTCCAGAAATTGACCGGCACCTCGCCGGCGGCGATCAGGGTCTGCGTGATCGTGCCGCCGTAGCTGGCCACCCAGCTGATGAGGAAATAGGCGCCGATCGCGTCGCGCTGGCGCATGCGGCGGAATGCCGCCGGCACGCCGAGAAGCATCGGGACCGCGCCGATGGTCGTGGTGATGAAGATCATCGGAAGGTAGCTGATCCAGTCGAAGGCCCACCCCACGCCGGTCACCGCGCAGATCGCCGCCCCGCTGCGCATGATGATCCTGAAGATGCGGTCCTTGCCGGGCCGGGCCATGATCTGCTCGACGAACAGGTAGGCCCCGACCGAACCGATCATCGACGCGATTCCCATCATGTGCGCGCTGAACCACAGGTGCTCGCGCCACAGGAACTGCTCGGCGGTCCCGTACCAGCTCGCGAGGTAGACGGTCAGGCCGCCGATGAACAAGGCATATTTGAGGAACAGCGCGTCGCGCAGGGTGGCCCACTGGCCCAGGCTGTAGACGACCAGGCAGGCGGCGATGCCGAACAGCAGCCCTTGCAGCATCTGCTCCTTGAGCGAGGCGCGGTGGAAGGCGTCCTCGTGATAGAAGGTCACCGGCAGCACCTTGGGGCCACGCGATTCGATCCGCACCAGCAGCGTGTACTCCTGGCCCGGCGCGAGCTTGAGGGCGACGGCCGGCACCCGGCCCTTGAGCGTCCCTTCCATGTCCTGGCGGCGGCCGGCGGCGGCCAGCTTTCTCGGCTCCCCGCCTTCGACCAGATAGACGTCGAGGTGTTCGATCACGGCGACATCGAACTCGACCACCCAGGCCGAAGGCGCATCCGGCGCGACCCGGAAAGGAATCCGGATCCAGCTCGGCGCCGGATTCAGGCCCAGGGTGGCGTACGCCTTGTCGGGCGCGGTGAAGCGCTCCGGCGCGGCCAGGACGGCGGCCGCGTCCAGGGCCTTGCCGGGGTCGCGCAGCAGGCTGGCCGCGGGCCAGCCTTCGACCGCCGGCGTGTCGGCGGCCAGGATCGCCGCGCCGGCGCCGGCAGCGCCGGCGCCGGCGCACACGAAGAGGCAGAGCGCCAGGCCGAGGAAGATGGACAGCGCGCGCATGCTCAGGCCGCCCGTTTGTCCGCGTCGGCGCCAGCGCCCGCCGCCGGCGGGGCGCGGTGCCCGGCCAGCCTGGCTTCGAGCCGGTTCAGCCAGCGCGGCGCGCGCGGGTCGTGGCGCCACTGGCCGAGCGCGTCGTTCAGCGTTCCCAGCAGCGCGTCGGGCAGGCGCAGGGGCCGGGTCTGGTCCATCAGGAAGCGGGTCACCAGGCGGTAGCCGAAGGTGCGCGTGAGCATGCGACTGATCGAGAAGCCGGGCACGGCCAGGCGCACGAGGGCGTCGACGGCGCGCACCAGGCCCAGGCCAGCCGTGAACACGAGCCGCGACAACAGCGGCTGGCGCCGGTTCAAGCCGAGGTCGGCGCTGGCGTCGCGCCCGCACAGGTGGCGCGTGAGCAGGGTCGGGAAGGGCTTGAACAGGCGCAGGGGGATTTCGTCCTCCATCGCGCGCATCAGCGCCGCCGCCAGCGCCGGGCGCGGATCCGGCGCGCGCGCCAGCTCGCGTCCGCGCGCCTGGATGTCCAGGAACGCCTGCTGCGCCTGTGCCATGGTGTCGGGCATCAGGGAGCGCTCGATGCCGAGCATGTGACCCAGGACGTTCCAGGCATGCAGGTAGTCTTCTTCGTCCTGGCGCTCCAGGCCAAGGCCCAGCTTGCGCAGGCTGCGCAGGAACACATAGTGGAAGGTCAGCAGGGTGTAAGCCAGCTCTTCCTGGTTGCACGGCAGGCCGTTGCGCGCGGTGTCCCAGCCGTGGGCATACAGCGTGTGATAGATGCCGCCGCCGGCGGGGAGCAGCGGGCGCACGGGGCCGGCGCCGAGCGAGTCGTCGGGCGAGCCGCGCAGGATCAGGTGGCGGATGGTGGCGTGGATCAGCCTGACCTTCAGCGCCTGGGCCACGCCGGCGCCCTCGCGGCCGGTCAGCCCGCCGGCGAGCATGACGGGGAAGATCATGGCGGCGGTGGAGCGCACCCGGTAGTCGGTGTGCGCCTCGAGCTGGCCGGCCGCGTGCAGCACCGCCGACAGGTCGGGCAGCACGTAGCATTCGGGCAGGCTGGCGCAGAACAGCAGGGTGCAGGACAGCATGCTCATGTCCATGAACAGGCTTTCCGCGCGCGCGATGCGCGCCGGCTCGGCCCACCCGGGCAGGGCCAGGCAGGCGCCCAGGTAATCCTTCAGCGCCGCCCCGGCGCGCGGATCGAGGCCGTGCCCCGGCTCCCAGTGCGCCAGGGCGCCGTTGCTTTCCCAGCGCGCCAGCTCGCGATTGACCGCGGCGATGCGCTCGGCCAGCTGGTGCGGACCTTCGGCCCCGGCCAGCATGCCGGCGACGGCGAGATCGGCGGGCGGGTCGGCCCGCATGGACGGGGACGGCGGATGGGGTGCATCGCGGTGCATACGGTCTCCTGGTGCGGCGGTGGGAAGCGTCGGAACGCGGCCCCGGGTCAGAATCGCCAATCCAGGCGCAGGTCGGCGGTGCGCGGCGCGGTCGGCGTGGCCATCCCGAAGCTGTCGATCAGCGACGGCCGCACCGAGTTCTCGAGATTGCGCACGCGCGCCAGCAGGCTCCAGTTCGCGGCCATCGGCTGGTAGCGCAGGGTGGCGTCGGTCGTGGTGTGGGCCGGGATACGGTATTCCAGCAGGTTGCTCGGGATCGTGATCGCGTATTCGGCGCTGCGGCGCGCGAACACGCCGGCATGCAACTGCCCGCCCAGGGCCTGGAAGCGGTGCTCGTAGCCCAGGGTGTAGACGTGGCTCGGCGTGCGGTCCAGCTTGCGGCCGGCCCAGGACACGCCGGCGGTCGGCCTGTAGACGGCGTAATGGGCGTCGAGGAAGGTGGCGCCGTAGCGCAGGCGGCCGTTGGCCCCGACCCGCAGCTCGCCGTCGAGTTCCAGGCCGCGCGAGCGGGCCTGGCCGGCATTGCCGGTCAGGAGGCGCGGCGCGCCCGAGACGATCGCATTGCTGCTCAGCTGCAGGTTGGTGTAGTCGTAGTAGAAGGCGGCGGCATTGAAGCTGAGGCGCCCGTCCAGCAGGCGCGACTTGAGGCCGGCCTCCCAGGCGCGCAATTCCTCGGGCTGGTAATACAGGTAATCCGGATCGACCGCGGCGGCGGCCGGGCAGGCGACGCCGCCAACGTCGGCGCCGGCCACGCAGCCGTCGTTGAAGCCGCCGGCTTTGTAGCCGGTCGCCAGGCTGCCGTACAGCAGCGTGGTCGGCGCCAGGTCGACTTCGACGCCCAGGCGCCAGGTGGTGCGCGCGGTGGACAGCGCGGCGGCGTTCGGCAGGCGGCGGTCGGTGGCCGGATTGAACACCGGTCCCTGCTGGAAGTCGGTCGAGCCGACGCGGTCCTTGTCGTCCTCGGTGCGGCGCGCGCCGGCGGTCAGGCGCAGCGCGTCCAGCACGCGCCAGGTCAGCTGGCCGAACACGGCGCGGCTTTCCGCCCGGGTGTGCAGCGGGAAGGAGTAATACGGCGGCAAACCGACCGGCCGCAGGCCCTGGAACGCATACGAGGTGTTCGAGTCTTCGCTGAAGTAGTACAGGCCGGCTTGGGCGCTGAGCGGACCGCTGCCATTGGTGGCGACGCGCAGCTCGTGCGAATCCTGTTCGTTGTGGCCGTCGTAGTCGTTGACCACGCCGAGGGCGACGGTCGGGGCAACGCGGTAATAGTAGTTCTGGCGGATCGCCTGGTCGAGCTTGCGGTGCGAACCCAGGTAATACACGGTGGCCGGACCCAGGTTCCAGCTCAGGTCGGCCGACAGGCCGCGTGCGCGGCGGTCGTGCCAGCCCTGCACCGGCGTCATGTTCGGCGGGCGGAAGCTGTTCGTCAGCCGCTCGTCGGTGGTGCTGTCGCGCCAGACCGGCCGGCCGCTGGCCACGCCGGTGAAGAAGTTGGTGTCGGGGACCATGCGGTCGTTATTGCCCTCGGTCTCGCCATGGTCGTAGCGCATCACCAGGGTGGCGTCGCGGTTGAGCTGGAGCCTGGCGCTCAGGCGCGCATCGCGTTCGTCGCGGTCCATCCCGGGGCGGTGCGGCGTGCCCTGGCCGTTCTTCAGGAACGGATCCTGGCGCAGCTGGCTGACCGCGGCGCGCAGCGACAGCGCATCGTTGACGGGAACGTTGATCACGCCGTCGACCTTGCGCCTGCCGTAGGTGCCGGCCTCGAGGCCGAGCGCGCCTTCCAGGCGGTCGGTCGGCGCATTCGAGATCACGTTGACCAGGCCGGCGGTGGTATTGCGGCCGTACAGCGTGCCCTGCGGGCCGCGCAGCACTTCGATGCGGTCGACGTCGAGCAGGTTGGCGCTCTGGCCGGCCGGGCGGGCGATATAGACGCCGTCGAGCATGAAGGCGGCCGACGGGTCGCCCTTGTCAGTGGTGTCGTTGTTGCTGATGCCGCGGATCGTCACGCGCAGGCCCGAGAAGGCCTGGTCGATGTGCACGTTCGGCAGGCGCGGGCCGATATCGGCCGGGCTGATGGCGCCGAGGTCGCGCAGGTGTTCGCCGCTGACGACGCTGACCGCGACCGGGGTGCGCGACGCCAGCGCGGCGGTGCGCTGGGCGGTGACCACGACCTCCGGCACGGCCGAATCGTCATTTTGATTGGGGGGGGACCTGCTGTGCGTGAGCGATGCTGCAGACGATGCCGGATACCGCCGCGACCAGCAGCTTCCGGGCTGGTCGGACCTGCTTTGCTTTCATGTAAAACTCCCTGTCTGGACCGATACTCACCCGTCCTGGGTAAGCCATCCTCAATTGTTCTATTTTGGCAAATAAAATTGCGCCAGAGGATGCAAAGTCTGCCAGACTAGCAGCACATGATTACAGGCAATAGGCCCGGAAAGAGATATTGAACAGAATGCGACGAGAATGCAACGCTCGCCTGTCGGGGGTCTGGTCAAGAAGCCAACGGAATGCGCCGGACAGTCTTGCGTGGGCTGCATCGCGCGGTCGGCCCCGGCAGCGCCGCGGACCGACCGCCGGCCCAGTCAGGCTGCCAGGACGGGACGCGCGGCAGGCGCGGCGCGGCGGGCATGCGGCGCCGCGGCGGCGCCTTGCTCCAGGCGGAAGGTGCCGACCACGGCCGACAGCTGCGCCGCCTGGTCGCGCATCGCATCGGCGGCCGCCGCCGCCTCTTCGACCAGGGCCGCGTTCTGCTGGGTCACCCGGTCCATCTCGACGATGGCGGTATTGACCTGTTCGATGCCGGCGCTCTGTTCCTCGCTGGCAGCGGCGATCTCGCCCATGATCACGGTCACCTGCTCGATGCTGTGGACGATCTGTTCCATGGTGGCGCCGGCGCGCGCCACCTGTTGCGTGCCCTGCTGGACCTGGCTCACCGAATCGTCGATCAGGCTCTTGATTTCCTTGGCGGCGGCGGCCGAGCGATGGGCGAGGGTGCGCACCTCGCCGGCGACGACCGCGAAGCCGCGGCCTTGCTCGCCGGCGCGGGCCGCCTCGACCGCCGCGTTCAGGGCCAGGATATTGGTCTGGAAGGCGATGCCGTCGATGACGCCGATGATGTCGACGATGCGCTGCGACGCGGCGTCGATGCGGCCCATGGTGCCGACCACGTCGGCCACCATCTTGCCGCCTTCGCCGGCCACGCCGGCGGCGTTGGCGGCCAGGCCGTTGGCGTGGCGCGCGTGTTCGGTGTTCTGGCGTACGGTCGAGGTGAGTTCTTCCATCGAGGCCGCGGTTTCTTCCAGCGAGCCGGCCTGCTGCTCGGTGCGGCTCGAGAGGTCCTGGTTGCCGCTCGCGATTTCGCCGGAAGCGGTGGCGATGGTGGCGGTGCCGTCGCGCACCTGGCCGACGATGGCGGCCAGGCTGGCGTTCATGCGCGACAGCGCCGCCATCAGCTGGCCGACCTCGTCGCCGCGCTCGAGCGCCTGGCGGCTGAATTGGCTGGTCAGGTCGCCGCCGGCCACGCGTTCGGCCACATCGAGCGCCTCGCGCAGCGGCGCCGTGATCGAGCGGCTGATGAACCAGGCGCAGGCGGCGCCCAGCAGCAGGGCCGCGCCACCCAGCGTGAACAGGATCACGCGGGTGCTGGCATAGGACGCCAGGATCGACTGGGCGACGCCGTCGGCGGCGCTGATCTGCATGGCGGCGAACTTGTCGACCGTGGCCAGGTAGGACACGGTGCGCGGGCTCAGCTGCTCGCGGTAGATCGCGTCGAGACGGGCCTGGTCGCCTGCGCGCTTGGCCTGGAACAGGGCGTCGCGCGCGGCCATATACGCCAGGCGCTGTTCCTTGACGAGCATGAACTGCTCGCGCACGGCGGGATTGCGCAGCGACTCCTCGATTTCCTTTTGCAGTACGTTGGAGCGGCTGGTGATCGCCTGGCGGCGCGGGCCGATCACGTCGAGGATGCCGGCGTCGACCGCGTAATAGACGGTCTCGTTGATGGCGCTGTTGATCTCGATGTTGCGGCGCCATTCGGCGACGCTGCGCTGGTTCTTGATGCTGGTATTGACCAGGCGGTCGGTCAGGTCGGCCGCCGACTGCATGCGCGTCAGGGCGGTGGCGCTCATGGCGAGCAAGAGCACGAGAACGATGGCAAAGCCGATGCCCAGGCGGGCGCCGATATTGAGTTTTTTCACGAGGGTAGTTTCCAGGCGGCTTAGGGATCCAGGCTGACCGCGCACGCGGCCAGGCCGGACTGGCGCCCCGCATGCGCTCCCGTGAGGAAGCCCACATGCGGCGCCAGATCGAAGGCCCTCAGTATAACCCGCAAATCCAGCAAAGCAATTGCTGTGCGGCAAATTTGCAACATACGGGATTTCCGACGTTGCAATTGCATGTACCCGGCTGGTCAGCTGAGTGCCGGCAGCGCGGCGCGCTCCTGCCGCTGTCGCGGCGCGGTCCTGGCGGCGTCACCGTTTCCGAGGCGGAAAGTGCCGACCACGGCCGACAGCTGCGCCGCCTGGTCGCGCATCGCATCGGCCGCGGCGGCCGCCTGTTCGACCAGGGCGGCATTCTGCTGGGTCACCCGGTCCATTTCGGCGATGGCGGTATTGACCTGCTCGATGCCGGCGCTCTGTTCCTCGCTGGCGGCGGCGATCTCGCCCATGATCACGGTCACCTGGCGGATGCCGTCCACGATCTGCCCCATGGTGGCGCCGGCGCGCGCCACCTGCTGCGTGCCTTGCTGGACCTGATGCACCGAGTCGTCGATCAGGCCCTTGATTTCCTTGGCGGCGGCGGCCGAGCGGTGGGCCAGGGTGCGCACCTCGCCGGCGACGACCGCGAACCCGCGCCCCTGTTCACCGGCGCGGGCCGCCTCGACCGCCGCGTTCAGGGCCAGGATATTGGTCTGGAAGGCGATGCCGTTGATCACGCCGATGATGTCGACGATGCGCTGCGACGACGCGTCGATGCGGCCCATGGTGCCGACCACCTCGTCGACCATCTTGCCGCCTTCGCCGGCGACGCCGGCGGCGCTGGCGGCCAGGCCATTGGCGCGGCGCGCGTGTTCGGTGTTCTGGCGCACGGTGGAGGTGAGTTCCTCCATCGAGGCCGCGGTTTCCTCGAGCGAACCGGCCTGCTGCTCGGTGCGGCTCGACAGGTCCTGGTTGCCGCTCGCGATTTCGCCGGACGCCTGCGCGATCGCCGCGCTGCCGTCGCGCACCTGGCCGACGATGGCGGCCAGGTTGGCGTTCATGCGGCCCAGCGCCTCCATCAGCTGCGCCACCTCGTCGCGGCCCTGCGCGTCGACCCGGCTGCCGAGGTCGCCGTCGGCCACGCGCTCGGCCACCTCGACCGCCTGGCGCAGCGGCGCCGTGATCGAACGGGTGATGAACCAGGCGAAGCCGGCGCCGAGGATGATCGCGGCCACGGCGAGCACCAGCAGGATGATGCGGGTCTCGGCGTAGGACGCCAGGATGGTGGTGCCGACCGCGCCGGTGGCGGTGCTCTGGCGGTTGGCGAACTCTTCCAGCGCGGCTTCGAAGGCCCGGGCGCGCGGCACGAACTGGGCGTTATAGGCCTGTTCGAGGCGGGCCGGGTCGCCCGACAGCTTGGCTTCGAGCACGGCGTCGCGGGCGCCGTCATAGGCGCCGCGCAGTTCCTTGGCGCGGTCCAGGAAGACGCGCACCTTCATGTTGAGCAGGTTGGCGTCGACGTCGGCTTGCAGGGCTTCGGCCCGGCGCACGTTGTCGCGCAGGCGCGGCGCGAGTTGCGCGACCACGCCAACGTCGCCCGCATGGTAGACGGCGTCGATCAGGGCGTCATTGACCTCGACCGCCTTGCGCCATTCGGACACCGTCTGCTGGTTCTTGGTGCTGGTATTGACGAGGCGGTAGGTCAGGTCGCCGGCCGTCTGCATGCGGGTAAGCGAAGTGGCGGCCATGGCCAATAGCAGGGCAAGCACGACGGCAAAGGCAAGCCCCAGGCGGGCGCCTATCTTCAGGTTCTTCACTGGATCAGTCTTTCGTGGTTGGCGGCGCGACCGTCGAGCCGCTCGCGTGAAGCGAGACGGAGGCGGGGCCGATGCATAACAAGCATCAATCGAGATGCCGAAACCAATAGTGTATCGCAATAATCGGATGCATGTTGCCGTGCGGCATCAGTTTGTGACCAATCCGTATCGGAACAGTTGCACGCCCAGTCCTACAGGCTGCGAGGTCGCCCGCCTATTGCCGTCACGAGCCCACCGGCTAAGATGGGCCGACATGATTGAACATGAGGAGATCGCCATGTCGACGCACAACGAAAGCAAGGATGTGAAGGGACGCAGCTGGGATCAGGTGACCGACGGCACCACCAGCGCGGCGACGATGGGCGCCGGCGCGACCGGCGAGGTCGGCGCCAGCGCCGAGCGCAAGGATCCGGCCCAGCGCCAGGGCGATGGCGCAATGCAACAAGGCAGCCAGGGCAGTCAGGCCGGCCGCACCGACGACCTGCTGGCGGGTGGTTCGAACGACGAACAGTCCGACCAGGGCTTCCAGGGTGGGGCCAACCGCCAGTCGGGTCCTGCGGGGACGCTTCAGACTGCGGGCCAGACTGAGGCAGGCGCGGCCGATGCCGACGATGACGAGTACGACCAGGGGACGGCGCGGCGCGGTTAGTCGGCTGGATGCGTCAGGTGCGCAGCAGCGGTCGTTCGGCACAACGCCATGGCCGCCTCGCGCCGTCGGGCGGCGCGCTTACCGACATTCGTCGCTTTTTGATAACTTTCGGCAAGTTTGTGTCAAAATGTGGCGATGAACCACGAGCTTTCCAATATGCCCGCGCTGACGCGGTCCTACCGCGGCCAGTCCCAGGAGCAGCGCCGCGCCGAGCGTCGCAGCCGCCTGGTCGCGGGCGCGATCGCCGTCTACGGCGAGCGGGGCTACCACCAGGCGACGGTGAAGGCGGTCTGCGAGGCGGCCGGCCTGACCGAACGTTATTTTTATGAGTCCTTCGCCAACAGCGAGGCGCTGCTGATCGATTCCTACAATACCGTCACCTACGCGGTGCTGGGCGAGATCCTGCGCGCCGGCGAAGCGGCCGGGCGCGGCCGGGTGGCGCGTTCGCGCGCCATGCTGCACGCGTATTTCGCGGCCCTGCAGCGCGAACCGCAGTCGGCGCGCGTGTTCCTGGTCGAGATCCGGGGCGTGAGCCGCGCCGTGGACCAGGCGTTCGACACCTCGCTGCGCGCCATCGGCCGCGACGTCGCGCGCCTGCTGGACTCGAGCGCCGCGAACGATGAATTGCTGCAGGCGGGGGTGATCGGCGGGGTGATCCACATTGCCCTGCGCTGGATCGAGGACGGCTACCAGCCGCCGATCGAGCGCGCGGTCGAGACGGCGCTGCGCCTGGGCACGGCCCTGGCCGCGCCGCCGCGCAGGCGCGTCCGGCCGGCCTGAGCATGAACGCCGCCCCGAGCGGGGCGGCGCGCCGGTTCAGATGTGCAGGGCGTGGCCGAGCGCGCGCAGCGCGGCTTCCTGCACCGCTTCGCCCAGGGTCGGATGGGCGTGGATCGTGCGCGCGACGTCTTCCAGCTGGGCGCCCAGCTCGATCGACTGGGTGAAGCCGGCCGCCAGCTCCGACACGCCGACGCCCACCGCCTGCCAGCCGAGGATCAGGTGGTTGTCCTTGCGCGCGACCACGCGCACGAAGCCGTCCGTGCCCTCGATCGTCATCGCGCGGCCGTTGGCGCTGAACGGGAAGCTGGCCTGGATGGCGTCGATGCCGGCGGCTTGCGCCTCGGATGGCGACATGCCGGCCACGACGATCTCCGGGTCGGTGTAGCACACCGCCGGAATCGCCGCCGGCTGGAACCAGCGGCGCTTGCCGGCGATGATCTCGGCCACCATCTCGCCCTGGGCCATGGCGCGGTGGGCCAGCATC
This sequence comes from Massilia timonae CCUG 45783, assembly GCF_000315425.1. Taxonomy (GTDB): domain Bacteria; phylum Pseudomonadota; class Gammaproteobacteria; order Burkholderiales; family Burkholderiaceae_D; genus Telluria; species Telluria timonae. Next base: position 220,705 of record NZ_JH992926.1, read on the forward strand.
GGCTCGCCGGTGAGGTCGCCGATCGCCCACACATTGCGCATCGACGTGCGGCATTGCTCGTCGACCTTGATGGCGCGGCCCGCCATGTCGAGCATCAGGTTTTCGAGGCCCCAGCCGGTGGTCGCCGGCTTGCGGCCGACGGCCACCAGCACCTTGTCGGCTTCCAGGTAGGCCTCGACGCCGGATGCGTCGCGCACTTTCACCCGTTCGCCCTCCATCCCCAGCACCGAGGTCGCCAGGCGCAGCTCGACCCCGAGTCGTTCGAGCGACCTCGCCACCGGCTTGACCAGGTCGGCGTCGTAGGCCGGCAGGATGCGCTCGGCCGCTTCGACCACCGTCACCTGGCTGCCCAGCTTGCGGTAGGCCGTGCCCAGCTCGAGGCCGATGTAGCCGGCGCCGACCACCACCAGGCGGCGCGGCACGCTGTCCTGGGCCAACGCCTCGGTGGAGGAGATCACCGGCCCACCGAACGGCATGAACGGCAGCTCGACCGCCTGCGAACCGCTGGCCAGCAGCAGGTGCTCGCAGCGGATGCGCACCGTTTCCTGGCCGTCGGCCTCGACTTCGACGGTCTTGCCGTCCAGGACCCGCGCCCAGCCGTGCACCACGCGCACGTCCTGTTTCTTCAGCAGGGCGCCGACGCCGCCGGTCAGGCGCTTGACGATGCCGTCCTTCCAGGCCACGGTGCGCGCCAGGTCGATCCTGGCGCTGTCCACGGTAATCCCGAGCGGCGACTCCTGGGCCGCGTAGGTTGCGGCCTTGTGGAACTCGTCGGCGGCGTGGATCAGCGCCTTCGACGGGATGCAGCCGACGTTCAGGCAGGTGCCGCCGGGGTTCGCGCCCTCGACCACGATGGCCGGGATGCCCAGCTGGCCGGCGCGGATGCCGGCCACGTAGCCGCCGGGACCGCCGCCGATGATCAGTAAGGTCGTGTTGATCGTCTCCATCGGCTCACTCCACGAACAGGGTTGCAGGGAACTCGAGGTAGCCGCGGATCGCCTGCACGAACTGGGCCGCCACCATGCCGTCGATTACGCGGTGGTCGAACGAGGACGACAGGTTCATCATCTTGCGCGCCACCATGGCGCCATCCCTGATCACCGGGCGGTCGACGATGCGGTTGACGCCGACGATCGCGACTTCGGGGCGGTTGATCACCGGCGTGGTGACGATGCCGCCCAGGGCGCCCAGGCTGGTGATCGTGATGGTGGAGCCGGTGAGTTCGTCGCGCGTGGCCTTGCCATTGCGGGCGGCGTCGGCCAGGCGCGCAATCTCGGCTGCGCTCGACCACGGGTCGCGCGACTCGGCGTGGCGCACCACCGGCACCATCAGGCCGTTGTCGGTCTGGGCCGCGATGCCGATATGGGCCGCGTCATAGGTGGTGAGCAGATTGCGCTCGTCGTCGTAGCGCGCGCTCATCATCGGGAACTCGCGCAGGGCCAGCACCACGGCGCGCATCAGCAGCGGCAGCAGGGTGAGTTTGCCGCGCTCCGCCCCGTAGCGGGCGTTGAGCTGCAGGCGCAGCGCTTCGAGTTCGGTGACGTCGACTTCTTCCACATAGGTGAAGTGCGGGATGTTGCGCTTGGCTTCCTGCATCTTCTCCGCGATCTTGCGGCGCAGGCCAATCACTTGCGTCGCATGTTCGCCATGCTGCTCGGCGTAGCGTTCATCGGGGCCGCCATTGGCCGCGCCGCCGCGGTGGCCGGCCACGTGGGCGTCGAGGTCGGCGTGGGTGATGCGGCCGGCCGGGCCGCTGCCGGCCACGAACTGCAGCTCGACGCCCAGGTCCCAGGCGCGCTGGCGCACGGCCGGCGCGGCCAGCGGTTTGTCGCCCTCGGCGCGCAGTAGCGGCGCGCTCCTGGAAACCGGCGCCGGCCGGGAGGCCGGGGCAGAGACAGGAGCAGAGGCGGACCCCGATGCTTCGTTGGCCGCCACGGCTTCGAGCTGCGGCTCGGCCACTTCTTCGGCTGGCGCGGCGGCGGCGGCGGCGGTGACCGGTTCCTGGCCGGCCCTGGGCGCGCCCTTGTCCTTCAGGTTGCCGGCTCCCTCGACCTCGAGGCGGATCAGTTCCGCGCCCACGGCGAGCGACTGGCCGATCGCGCCGCCCAGGCTCGTGATGGTGCCAGCGACCGGCGACGGGATCTCGACCGTCGCCTTGTCGGTCATGACGTCGGCCAGCACCTGGTCTTCTTTTACGACGTCGCCTGGCTGGACGTGCCAGGCCACCACTTCGACTTCGGCGATGCCTTCGCCGAGGTCGGGCATCTTGATGACGTGAATACCCATCGGATCAACCCTCCATCACGCGTTTCAGGGCCGCGCCGACACGGTCGGGCCCCGGGAAATAAGCCCATTCCTGCGCATGCGGATACGGGGTGTCCCAGCCGGCGACGCGCCCGATCGGCGCTTCGAGCTGGTAGAAGCAGTGCTCTTGCACCAGCGCCGCCAGTTCGGCGCCGAAGCCGCTGGTCTGGGTCGCTTCGTGCACGATCACGCAGCGGCCGGTCTTCTTGACCGAGGCGACGATGGTGCCCAAGTCGAGCGGCCAGATGCTGCGCAGGTCGATCACCTCGGCATCGACGCCGGACTCGCGCGCCGCCGCTTCGGCGACCCAGACCATGGTGCCGTAGGCCAGCACGGTGACGTCATTGCCGGGGCGGACGATGGCGGCTTTATCCAGGTCGACGGTGTAGTAACCCGTTGGGACTTCGCCCTTCGGATGGCCGGACCAGGGCACGACCGGACGGTCGTGGTGGCCGTCGAACGGGCCGTTGTAAAGACGTTTCGGTTCCAGGAAGATCACCGGATCGTCGTTCTCGATCGAGGCGATCAGCAGGCCCTTGGCGTCGTACGGGTTCGAGGGCATCACGGTGCGCAGGCCGCACACGTGGGTGAAGAAGGCTTCGGGGCTCTGGCTGTGGGTCTGGCCGCCGTAGATGCCGCCGCCGCAGGGCATGCGGATCACCATCGACGCCGTGAATTCGCCGGCCGAGCGATAGCGCAGGCGCGCCGCCTCGGACACGATCTGGTCGGTCGCCGGATAAAAATAGTCGGCGAACTGGATCTCGACCACCGGGCGCAGGCCATAGGCGGCCATGCCGACCGCGGTGCCGACGATGCCGCCTTCCGAGATCGGCGCGTCGAACACGCGCGACTTGCCGTATTTTGCTTGCAGCCCATCGGTGACGCGGAACACGCCGCCAAAGTAGCCGACGTCCTGGCCATACACCACGACGTTGTCGTCGCGTTCCATCATCACGTCCATGGCCGAGCGCAGGGCCTGGATCATGGTCATCGACATCGATGCGATGTCCTTGGGTTGATCGTCTCGTGCCATCCTCATACTCCCAACTGCTGACGCTGACGGCGCAGGTGCTCCGGCATGTCTTTATAAACGTCCTCGAACATGGTCGCGGCGCTCGGCGCGCGCTCGTCGCCCAGGGTGCCGTGGCTTTCGGCTTCCTTCTGCGCGGCCAGCACTTCGGCTTCGAGCTCGGCGTGCACGGCCTCGTGCTCGGCATCCGACCACCAGCCCAGATTCGTCAGGTACTGGCGCAGGCGCGCGATCGGGTCGCCCAGCGGGAAGCGGGCATAGTCGTCGGCCGGACGGTAGCGCGATGGATCGTCCGAGGTCGAGTGCGGGCCGCCGCGGTAGGTGACCCATTCGATCAGGGTCGGACCGAGATTGCTGCGCGCTCTTTCGGCGGCCCAGCGCGAGGCCGACAGCACGGCCAGGAAGTCGTTGCCGTCCACGCGCAGCGAGGCGATGCCGCTGCCGATGCCGCGGGTGGCGAAGGTCACGCTCTCGCCGCCGGCGATCGCCTGGAAGCTCGAGATCGCCCACTGGTTGTTGACCACGTTGAGGATGACCGGCGCGCGGTACACATGGGCAAAGGTGAGGGCGGTCGAGAAATCGGATTCGGCGGTGGCGCCGTCGCCGATCCAGGCCGACGCTATTTTCGTGTCGCCCTTGATGCTTGACGCCATGGCCCAGCCCACCGCTTGCGGGTACTGGGTGGCGAGGTTGCCGGAAATGGTGAAGAAGCCGGCCTCGCGCACCGAATACATCACGGGCAGCTGGCGGCCCTTGAGCGGATCGCGCTCGTTGGACAGCAGCTGGCAGATCATGTCGACCAGCGGTACCTGGCGCGCCATCAACAGGCTTTGCTGGCGGTAGGTCGGGAAATTCATGTCGCCGTCGCGCAGGGCGAGGGCGTGGGCGGTGCCGATCGCCTCTTCGCCGAGCGAGACCATGTAGAACGACATCTTCTTCTGGCGCTGGGCGATCACCATGCGCGCGTCGAAGATGCGGGTCTTCATCATGGTGCGCAAGCCGAAGCGCAGCAGCTCGCGGTCGGGTTCCTCGGCCCAGGGGCCGACGGCGTTGCCGTGCTCGTCGAGCACGCGGATCAGTTGTTGGGCGATGTCGCTTGTCTCCAATGGAGCGACATCGATCGGTGGACGCCGGACCGAACCGGCAGCGCTCACCTGGAGAAACGAAAAATCGGTCTTGCAGCCCGGGCGGCCGGTAGGCTCCGGTACGTGCAGCGACAGAGGATTGCTCTGGCTCATATTATGCTTTCCCTTTTGAGGTGTTTTGCAGCAAGAGGCATCATAGACCTTTACTTGACGTTTACGTCAACTGCGCGAAACTATTTTCATATTGCTGTGCACCATAGAAAGCCGCCATTGCTTGCCATTGCGGGTGGCGTTGCCTGGATTGGCGCGACTGCGGCGGTTCATGCGGCATGGGTGCGCCGCACAGCGCGCGGGTGCACGGATGACAATAGAGCATTGAGCGGGCAGGTCGTTGGGCTTGGCTAAACGGACGCAAGCATATGGGTGCCCGGGCGGCGTTTGGCCGCATTCGTCGCACCATCGTGCATTTCGTCGCAAACCGCATGCCGTGCAGAAGGGGCGGCGCTAGCATCGTGCATTCGCGATGAGCTGACCGACAGGACCATTGAAAGCACGCATGCATCCACGACTGCTGTCCAGGATTTCCCGATTTAGCCCGCTACTGGCGACCTTCCTCCTTGCCTGCGGGCCGGCGGCTGCGGCGGATGGCGCGCCGCAGCCCATCAGCGCGGCGCAGTTTCGCGAGGATATCGCCTTCGTCCGCGCCATGATCGCGCGCATGCATCCGGATCCCGGCTTCTCGACCGATCCGCCGGCCCTGCACCGCGCGCTCGACCGGATGGCGCACGAGGCGCCGCTCACGCTCACGCGCGACGAGGCCTGGCGGCGCCTGGCAGCGGTCAATGCGCTGCTGGCCGACGGTCACTTCTTGATCGGCTATCCGGACTGGCGCAAGGAAACGCGTGCGTGGCTGGCGCAGGGCGGCGGCCTGTTTCCGGTCGAGGTGAACGTCGATCCGGATGGCGCACTCCATCTGTCGACAGCGCCGGCCCGGGTGGTCTCGGTCAATGGCGTGGCCGCAGGGGAGCTCGTGTCGACCCTGTCGTCCATGGTGCACGGCGATACGCCGCGATTCCGGGCAAACCTGCTGGGCCAGCGCTGGTGGCTGTACTACTGGAAGCGGTTTGGCGCTCCCGAGACCTACGAACTGGTGCTGGAAGAGGAGGGTGTGCGGCGTACGGTCACCATGCCCGCTCGCCGCACGCTCCCGCACGTCCTGGAACAGGAGGCACGCCAGCCCTTCGATCTCGCGATCGACCGGGATGGCCGCGCAGTGCTGACGGTCGACACCTTCGGCCTGGCCGATCCCGCGCCATTCCTGGCGTTTACGCGTGACGCCTTCGCCCGCATCCGGGCGCAGGGTGTGACCAGCCTGGTGATCGACGTCAGCAAGAACGGTGGAGGCGACGACGTGGTGTGGCTGGACGGCTTGATGCCGTATCTGGCGACGCAACCCTACCGGACCGGCTCGAGCTATCGCGGCCTGGCGCGGGCCCCGGCGGGTGCGCCGGCCAAGCCCATGCAGGGAGAAATCGCGACCTGGCGCCAGCCGCAGCCGGATAATCCGCTGCGCTTCGCGGGCAAGACGTACGTACGGATCGGACCCGGCACCTATTCGTCCGCCATCCTGTTCGCCAACGTGATGCACGATTTCGGCTTCGCGACCCTGGTCGGCGCGGGCGGCGCCGCCAGGCGCTCGCAATCGGGCGGCATCCGCGACGTCGTCCTGCCGCACAGCGGCCTGGCGCTGACCCTGCCGCGCTTCATTCTGGACCCGCCTTCCGGTCGTGCGCCGGAGTCGCTTCTCGAGGAGAATGCGGCAGGTTCGGGCAACTAGCGGGTCTTGCGCCGCTCGCGCAGCCAGTAGCCCAGGCCAAGCACCGCCAGCCATACCGGAATGAGGAATACCGAGATGCGCAGGCCGGGCGTGAGCAGCATCACGACCAGCAGGATGGCGACGAATCCCAGGCAGACGTAATTCGACAGCGGGAACCAGGGGCTGCGAAAGCTCGTCTTCGCGCCGAGCTGGTCCTTGCTGCGTCGAAAACGCAGGTGGCTCCACGAGATCATGGCCCAGTTCAGGACCAGGGCGGTCGTGGCCAGCGTCATCACCATGCCCAGCGCCTCGCGCGGCAGGAAGTAATTGATCAGGATTGCCGACCCGGTCGCCACGGCCGACACGCCCAGCGCCACCAGCGGCACGCCGCGGCGGTTGGTGTACTTCAGCGACGCCGGCGCATTGCCCTGTTCGGCCAGGCCGAACAGCATGCGGCTGTTGGCATACACGCAGCCGTTATACACCGACAGCGCGGCGGTCAGCACGACCAGGTTGAGGACGTTGGCGACCCAGCCGCTGTCGAGCGCCTGGAAGATCAGGACGAAGGGGCTGCCGCCGGTGACCACCTTTTGCCACGGGTACAGCATCAGGAGCACGGCCAGCGCGCCGATGTAGAAGATCAGGATCCGGTACAGCGCGTTGTTGGTGGCGCGCGGGATCGTGCGCGCCGGGTCGTCGGCTTCGGCGGCGGTGATGCCGATCAGCTCCAGGCCGCCAAAGGAGAACATGATCACCGCCATCGCCATCGCGAGGCCGGCCACGCCGTGCGGGAAGAAGCCGCCGTGCTGCCACAGATTGGCCACGCCGGCCTCGGGGCCGGCGCCGCCGCCCACCAGCAGGTAGATGCCGAACACGATCATGCCGACCACCGCGACCACCTTGATCACGGCGAACCAGAATTCCATTTCGCCGAAGGCCTTCACGTTGAGCAGGCTGATGCAGTTGACCAGCACGAAGAAGCCGAGCGCCGAGACCCAGGTCGGCAGGTCCGGGAACCAGTACTGCATATAGATGCCGAGCGCGGTCAGCTCGGCCAGGCTGACGAGGATGTACATCACCCAGTAGTTCCAGCCCGAGACGAAGCCGGCCCAGCGCCCGCAATACTTGTCGGCGAAGTGGCTGAAGGAACCGGCCACCGGCTCGTCGACGATCATTTCGCCGAGCTGGCGCATGATCAGGAAGGCGACCGCGCCGGCGATCGCATAGCCCAGCAGCACCGAGGGGCCGGCCATCTGGATGGTGGAGGCGATGCCGAGGAACAGGCCGGTGCCGATGGCGCCGCCGAGGGCGATCAGCTGGATGTGGCGGTTCTTCAGCCCGCGCTTGAGTTCGTTGTGCCCGTCGGCCATGGTCCGTCTCGTGGTCTTGCCAGAAAGACAGGGATTCTACTGCATCCTTTGGGCCAGGCAAACCTGCGCCGCGAAGTGCGGGCTCGGGCTATGCTGGCGGCAACGGCATGTCGCCGATCACCAACGAGGAGAAACCATGCGCAAGATGATCATGATGGCCCTGGCCGGGCTGATCTGGAAACAGTTTCAAACGAAGGTAATGAAGCGTCCACCGGCGCCCAAGCGCACCTGGCGCTACTGATCCGTCGCGTTTAATCCGTCATACGCTGTGCGGCAGGCCGAGGTTGCGGTTTGCCGGCACGGCGACGTCCATCATGCGCGGGCGCGGCAGGTCGAGCGCGGCCATCAGCGCGATGAAGTCGTCGCGGCTGCGGTTGGCCAGGCGCGCATTGTGGCGCCGCTCCCAGCCGATGGTCGACACCGACTGGCCCTTGTAGTCGTGGCCCGGCCACACCCGCACGTGGTCGTCCAGGGCGAACAGCTTGCGCGTGACGCTGTCGTACAGGCTCTCCGAACTCCCGCTCTGGAAGTCGGTGCGGCCGCAGCCGTCGATGAGCAGGGTGTCGCCGGTGAACAGATTGCCGCGCCACAGATAGCACATGCTGCCGGCCGTGTGGCCGGGCGTGTGGATCACGGCGATGTGCTCGTGCAGGCCGAAGCGGACCTGGTCGCCATCTTGCAGCTGGACTTCGGCCGGCGGGATGTCGCAGCCGCTCGGCACGCAAGCCTTGGCTCCCGTCTGCGCGCGCAGGCGGCCGGCCGAGGTCACGTGGTCGGCATGGGCATGGGTTTCCAGCACGTGGGTCAGGCGCAGGCCGAGGCGCTCGACATGCGCCAGGTCGCGTGTGAAATGGCGGTCGACCGGGTCGATGATGACGGCATCAATGCTGCCCGGCGCGGCCAGAATATAGGTGAAGGTCGACGATTCGGCGTCGAACAGCTGGATCGGATTGACTTGCATGGATAGCTCCTCGGTTGCCGCGCTGTTGTACCACAAGTCGCCGGCGGCGGGTAGGCGCTTCAGGGCCGCAGGCTGGCCAGCTTGTCCTTCAGCGTCGCCTCCGACAGCTCGCCGACGTGACGCAGGCGCAGCTTGCCGTCGGCATCGTAGAACAGGGTGGTGGGATAGCCGGCGGCGCCGGTGCGCGCCGCGACCTGGCCGGCCGGATCGATCACGACGTTCTGCAGGCGCAGCTGCTGGGTGGCCAGGAAACGCCGCACCACCACGCTGGATTCGCCCTGGTTGACGAACACGAAGCCGATGTCCGGGTTGGCCTGCTGCGCCGCCTGCATGGCGGGCATCTCGCGCCGGCACGGTGGACACCAGGTGGCCCACAGGTTGACCACCAGCGGGCGCCCCGCCAGGCTTCGCAGCGGCACCTCGCTGCCGTCGAGCCGGCGCACCATCAGGTCGGGCATCGGCGGACGCGGCGGCGCCAGCGCCTGGGCCGCCACCAGCCCGCCGATCCAGACCGCGCCGCCGGCCAGCACGCTGGCCAGCAGCGGACGGCGCAATTCGGCGCGGCGCCGCGTCAGTTCGGCGCCGATCACGCAGGCGACGATCAGGCCGGCCACCGGCTCGAAGCCGCCGTCGCGGATGTCCAGCGCGCTCCATGGCGCCTTGAGGTAGATGTCGTGGTGCTTGAGGACGAACACGGCCCGCGCGGCGACGAAGCCCGCCACGATCATCCGCCACAGCACCGTGCCGGCGTCATGGCCGCGCCGGCGGCGCAACCAGTCGGCCGTGGTGGTCGCCGCCAGCAGGGCCAGCACGACCAGCGCCGCCGACAGCGGAATGATGAGGGGGCCGAGCCTGACGACGTCCATGCCGATCCTTGTGCGGTTCAAAGCATGAGTATACTTGGACGCCGGGCGCGGCGTGCGAGCGACTGATCAGGTCTCTTCTGCAACCGGTTCCGGCGCGGGCAGCTGCGCCACCAGGATGCGGTCGATGCGGTTGCCGTCCATGTCGACCACCTCGATCCGGTAGCCGTCCCATTCGAAGAACTCGGACGTCTTGGGGATGTAGCCGAACTGGTACAGCACGAAGCCGGCCAGTGTGTGGTATGCCCCGGTGCCTTCGTCCGGGAAGCGCACGTCGGTATTCATCAGGTCGCGGAAGCGGTCGAGGTCCACGCCGCCGTCGAGCAGCCAGCTGCCGTCCTGGCGCTGCACCGCGTCGGGATCGTTCTCTTCGCCGATCACGGTGACGTCGCCCACCAGGGCGCTCATCACGTCGGACAGGGTGACCATGCCCTGGATGTCGCCGTACTCGTCGACGATCAGGGCCAGTTCGGCGCGGTTCTTCTTGAACAGTTCGAGCAGCACCATCGCGCTCACGGTCTCGGGCACGAACAGCAGATCGGACACCGCATCCTCGATGTTCACCGCCTCGAGCGAGCCATGGCGCACCGACTGCGCCAGCAGGTCGCGCACCTTCACGTAGCCCAGGATCTGGGCGCGGTCGCCGCGGTACACGGGGAAGCGGCTGTAGGTGTGGCAGCTGATCAGCTCCAGGATGTCGCGCCGCTGGGCGTCGAGGTCGATCATGACCAGGTCGACCCGCGGCGTCATGAGCGCCTTCAGGTGGCGGTCGTCCAGGCGCAGCGCGCGCGAGACGATGTCGTACTCGGTCTTTTCGAACAGGCCGGCGTCGGTGCCTTCCTTGAACATGCCCGTGATGTCTTCCTCGGTCGGCGCTTCTTCCTTGGCGTCGTGGATGCCGAACAGGCGCACGATCGCCTCGGTGGTCAGCGACAGCACCTTGACGAACGGCGACATGATCACCGACAGCATGTTCAGCGGCGGGGCGATCAGGGTCGCCATCGTCTCCGGATGGCGCATCGCGATGCGCTTGGGCACCAGCTCGCCCAGGACGATGGAGAAGAAGGTGATCGCCAGCACCACCACGAACAGCGCGATCTCGTAGGCGTAGGGCGCCAGGAAGCCGATGGTCTCGATCTGCGGCGTCAGGCGCGACACCAGCGAGGCTTCGCCGAAGGCGCCGGTGAAGATGCCGATCAGGGTGATGCCCACCTGGACGGTGGACAGGAAGTGGCTGGGATTGTCGGCCAGCGCGATCGCGGTGCGGGCGCCGCGGCTGCCTTCTTCGGCGCGCCGTTCCAGGCGCATGCGCTTGGCCGAGACGAGCGCGAGTTCGCTCATCGCGAACACCCCGTTCAGCAGGATGAGAACGAGGATGATCAATATGTCTGACATGCTGGGCTCTTGCCCCATGACCGGTCGTGCCGGGCCGTGGCCGGGCAGGCCACCATGGCCTGCCCGCGAATCATGGCATAAATGACAAAATCCGGGAACACCGCTGCGTGCGCTGCGCGCTTCACTGCCGGCTCAAGGCTCCAGCCGGAAGTGCTTGCGGATGCCGGCCCAGCACTGCTGGTAATCGCCCTGCAGCTGGGGCGAGGCCAGCGCCTGCGCCGTCGGCGCCAGGGCGGCGCGGGTCTCGAACATGAAGGCCATGGTGTCGCCCACCTTGTGCGGACGGCTGGTATCCAGGCTGCTGGCCTTGTCGAAGGTGGCGGCGTCCGGGCCATGGCCGCTCATGCAGTTGTGGATGCTGGCGCCGCCCGGCACGAAGCCCTCGGCCTTGGCGTCGTAGGCGCCGTGGATCAGGCCCATGAATTCGCTGGCCACGTTGCGGTGGAACCAGGGCGGGCGGAAGGTGTCCTCGGCCGCCAGCCAGCGCGGCGGGAAGATCACGAAGTCGATCGTGTCCACGCCCGGCGTGTCCGACGGCGACTGCAGCACCAGGAAGATCGACGGATCGGGGTGGTCGTAGCTGATCGAGCCGATCGTATTGAAGTGGCGCAGGTCGTATTTATAAGGCGCGTAGTTGCCGTGCCAGGCCACGACGTCCAGCGGCGAGTGGCCGATCGGCGCGCGCCACAGGCGGCCGCCAAACTTGCTCACCAGTTCGAAGTCGCCTTCCAGGTCTTCGTAGCGCGCGCTCGGCGTCAGGAAGTCGCGCGGGTTGGCCAGGCCGTTGGAGCCGAGCGGGCCCAGGTCGGGCAAGCGCAGGAGGGCGCCGAAGTTCTCGCAGATATAGCCGCGCGCCGCGCCGTCGGGTAGCAGCACCTGGAAGCGCACGCCGCGCGGGATCACGGCGATTTCCTGCGGCTCCACCTCCAGCAGGCCCAGCTCGGTCGCGATCGACAGCCGGCCAGATTGTGGTACGAGCAACAATTCCCCGTCCGCGTTATAGAAATAGCGGCCATCCATGCCGCGATTGGCCGCGTACATATGGATGGCGCAGCCGCTCATCGACTCGGGCGAGCCGTTGCCGGCCATGGTCACCCAGCCGTCGATGAAATCGGTCGGAGCATGAGGCATCGGCAAAGGGCTCCAGCGCAGCTGGTTCGGCGGCACCGGCGTATCGAAACGGCCCACCAGGCGCGGGGCGTCCAGCGGCGCGAAGCTGCCGTGCACCGCCGCCGGACGGATGCGGTACAGCCACGAGCGCCGGTTATGGCTGCGCGGGGCGGTGAAGGCGGTGCCGGACAGCTGCTCGGCGTACAGGCCATAGGCCACGCGCTGCGGTGAATTGCGGTGCCGGGGCAGGGCGCCGGGCAGGGCTTCGGTGGCGAACTCGTTGCCGAAACCGCTCATGTAGGTTGACGGATGGCCGGGTTCGTGGCTCATGGGGTCTCCTGGACGGTGGATAGCATCTTCGATGGCGCCACTCTAGAATAATCCGCCATGTTTTACGAGATGAATAGATAAATGTAGACTATTCATTTCATCAATATTACTGTCGGGCGAGCACCGGGATGTGGACAATGCGTGTCACGCCGGTCCGGCCGGCAGCCCGGGAAATCCATGATCGAAGCACACGATATAGACCTGAACCTGCTCTCGGTGTTCCAGGAGGTATACAGGGAGCGCCAGATCTCGTCGGCCGCCCGGCGCCTGGGGCTGTCGCAGTCGGCCGTGAGCAATGCGCTGGCGCGGCTGCGGCGCAGCTTCGGCGACGAGCTGTTCGTGCGCACCGCAAGCGGCATGCAGCCCACGCCCCTGGCCAGCCAGATGGCCGAGCCGATCGGGGCGGCGATGGCGCAGGTAGCGCTGGCCCTGAACCAGCGCAGCCGCTTCGAGCCGGGCACCAGCAACCGCCGCTTCATGCTGGCCATGACCGACGTCGGCGAAGTGTATTTCATGCCGACGCTGATCGAGCGCTGCCGCCAGCTGGCGCCCCACGTCGAGATCAGCTCGGTGCGGGTGGGGACGCTGTCGCTCAAGGAAGAAATGGAAGGCGGGCGGGTCGACCTGGCGGTCGGGCCGTTCGAGGACGTGTCCGAGGCGCTGTACCAGCGCCACCTGTTCCGCCAGCCGTTCGTGGCCATGTTCCGCAAGGGGCACCCGCTGGCGCGGGGCGAACTGACCCTCGAGCGCTTCGCGCAAGCCGAGCATCTGCTGGTGGACGCGGCCGACAGTCCCTACGACCGGGTGAACGCGGCGCTGGCCAGGGCCGGGGTCGGACAGACAACGAAATTCCGGGTGCCGCATTTCACCGCGGTGCCGTATATCGTGAGCACGGGCGACCTGGTCGTGACGGTGCCGCAAAAACTGGCCGAGCGCGCGGCCGCGCCGTTCGGGCTCGACTGGGCGACGCCGCCGCTCGACCTGCCGCCGCTGCAGACGAATATTTTCTGGCACCGCCGCTTCAACCAGGATCCGGGCAACCAGTGGTTGCGCGGACTCCTGGCCGACGTGTTCGCGGAAACGTGAGTCAATAACAATGCTTAACTAAAGGAAGAGACAATGGCAGACCTGTTCGACAATCCGATGGGCCTGATGGGCTTCGAGTTCGTGGAGTTCGCATCGCCCACGCCGGGCGTGCTGGAGCCGGTGTTCGAGGCGCTGGGCTTCACCAGGGTGGCAACCCACCGCTCCAAGGACGTGGCCTTGTTCCGCCAGGGCGGCATCAACTTCATCGTCAACAACGAGCCGAAGAGCTATGCCGCGTATTTCGCGGCCGAGCACGGCCCGTCGGCCTGCGGCATGGCCTTCCGCGTCAAGGACGCCCACAAGGCTTATGCGCGCGCCCTGGAACTGGGCGCCCAGGCGGTCGAGATCCCGACCGGCCCCATGGAACTGCGCCTGCCGGCCATCAAGGGCATCGGCGGCGCGCCGCTGTACCTGATCGACCGCTTCGACGAGGGCAAGTCGATCTATGACATCGACTTCGAGTTCATCGACGGCGTCGACCGCAACCCGGAAGGCCATGGCCTGGCCATCATCGACCACCTGACCCACAACGTCTACCGCGGCCGCATGAGCTACTGGGCCGGATTCTACGAGAAGCTGTTCAACTTCCGCGAGATCCGCTACTTCGACATCAAGGGCGAATATACCGGCCTGACCTCGAAGGCGATGACGGCGCCGGACGGCAAGATCCGCATTCCGCTGAACGAAGAAGGCAAGGCCGGCGGCGGCCAGATCGAGGAATTCCTGATGCAGTTCAACGGCGAGGGCATCCAGCACATCGCGCTGCTGACCGACGACCTGATCGCCACCGTCGACAAGCTGCGCGCGGCCGGGGTGCCCTTGATGGCGCCGCCGCCGGACACCTATTACGAGATGCTCGACGAACGCATTCCGGGCCATGGCCAGGATGCCGAGGCGCTGAAGGTGCGCGGCCTGCTGCTGGACGGCGCCGTGAAGGACGGCCATGCGCGCCTGCTGGTGCAGATCTTCGGCGTGCCGCAACTGGGGCCGGTGTTCTTCGAGTTCATCCAGCGCAAGGGCGACGACGGCTTCGGCGAAGGCAACTTCAAGGCCTTGTTCGAGTCGATCGAGCGCGACCAGGTCAAGCGCGGCGCGATCGCCGGGGCGCAGGCGACGGCCGAAGCCTGACGCTTTGCGCGGCCGGCGTACGCACGCACGGCCGCGGGATTTGCTATCCTGTACACTTTTCGGCGGCCGGGTGCGCTACGCGGCCGCCGTCCTGCGTCAGGAGTAGAGGTATGCTGGCTGCGTTCGCGGTCCTGTTGTTGTTCCAGTGCCTGGGCGAAGGCATCGTATTCGTCTTCCATCTTCCCTTGCCGGGGCCGGTCGCCGGCATGCTGCTGTTGATGGCGGCGTTGCTGGTCATGCCGAAGTTGCAGGCGCTGGTCGAGGGGGCCGCCAACACGCTGCTGTCGCACCTGTCGCTGCTGTTCGTGCCGGCCGGCGTCGGCATCCTGGTCGCCGCCAGCAGCGGCAGCGGCCACTGGATCGCGATCCTGGCCTCGCTCGTGGTCAGCACCGTTCTGGCCCTGGCCGTGACCGGCCTGATCCTGCGCGGGATGGACAATCCAACCAGGGATGGCGATGCCTGATTTCGCCGAGTTCAGCCATTTCTGGGTCTATCTTTCCGCCTCGCCGCTCCTGGGCCTGACCATGACCCTGTGCGCCTACCTGGCGGCGCAGCGCATCTTCGCCTTGTGCAAGGCCTCGCCGCTGGCCAATCCGGTGGCGATCGCGGTCGCCCTGATCGTGGCGCTGCTGTGGCTCACCGGGATGTCCTACGAGCGCTATTTTGCCGGCGCCCAGTTCGTCCACTTTTTACTCGGCCCGGCCACCGTGGCGCTGGCGGTGCCGCTGGTACGCCAGCTGCCGCGCCTGCGCCGCGCCGCCTTGCCGCTGGGCGCCGCGCTGCTGGCCGGCAGCGTGACGGCCATCGTGTCGGCCGTGGTGGTGGCGCTGCTGCTCGGCGCGACGCCGGAGCTGGCATATACGCTGGGACCGAAATCGGCCACCTCGCCGATCGCGATGGCGGTGTCCGAGCGCCTGGGCGGCATCCCGGCGCTGACGGCCGCGCTGGTGATCGCGACCGGCATCTTCGGCGCGGTGTTCGGGCGCTACGTCTTCATGCTGCTGGGCGTGCGCTCGGACGCCGCCTGCGGCTTCGCGCTGGGCCTGGCCTCGCACGGCATCGGCACGGCGCGCGCCTTCCAGGTCAGCCCGGAGATGGGCGCCTTCGCCGGCCTGGCGATGGGCCTGAACGGCGCGCTGACCGCGCTGCTGGCCCCGTGGCTGGTGCCGCTCGTGATGGCCTGGATGTCCTGAGGCTACGCTGCGCCGCAACATCGGGCGTCGCGTTAAGCTCGCTCCATCAATCACGATGGAGCAGATCTTGACGACTTACAAGACGATCAGCCTCGCCATCCAGGGCGGGGGCACCTACGGCGCCTTTGGTTGGGGTGTGCTCGACCGGCTGCTGCAAGAGGACGACCTGCTCATCGACGCCCTGAGCGGCTCGAGCGCCGGCGCCATCAACGCGGTGGTGCTGGCCGACGGCTACGCGCGTGGCGGCGGCCGCGAGGGCGCGCGCCGCGCCCTCGACCGGTTCTGGCGCACCCTCGGCAGCGCGGCGGTCCTGAGTCCGCTGCAACGCACGCCGCTCGACCGCATGGCGCCCAAGTTTACGATGGAATTCTCGCCGGCTTACCACCTGCTGGAGATGATGGGGGCGCTGATGGGGCCGGTGCGCGAAGGTCCGCTCACCCTCAATCCTCTGCGTAACTTCCTGACCACCATGATCGATTTCGAGCGGGTGCGCGACTGCGAAGAACTGCAGTTGTTCATCGCCGCCACCAATGTGCGCACCGGAACCGGCAAGCTGTTCAGGCGCGAAGAAATGGACGTGCAGCGCCTGGTGGCCTCCGCCTGCCTGCCGACCGTATTCGCGGCGGTCGAGGTGGAAGGGGAGATGTACTGGGATGGCAGTTATGTCGCCAATCCGCCGCTGGATCCGCTGATGCGGCACTCGACCGCCAGCGACCTGATCATCATCCAGAACAACCCGATCGCGCGCAGCGACATGCCGACCAATATCGCCGACATCGCCAACCGCTCCAACGAAATCGCGTTCAACATCAGCTTCGTGCGCGAAGTCAGCGCGCTGCGTTACCTGAACGGCTTGCCCGACGAGGTCCGCGGGGCCGGGGCGGCGCCCAACAGCAAACACCTGCACCTCATCAGCGGCAACGAATTCCTGCAGGATCACGGCATCTCGGCCAAGATGAATGCCGAGATGCCCTTCCTTCAAATGCTGCACGACCGGGGCGTCGAGACCGCCGACCTTTGGCTCAGGGAGCAGGGCGCCCATCTCGGGGTCAAGTCGACGCTCGACCCGATGCCGGTGTTCTTCCCGGATCAGATCTGAATGTAAACACGCCGCCGGTCTTGCGAGCGGCGGCGTTATCAGTCAGCGCAACAGCCGATCAGGTATTCGCCGGCTGCGTCTTCCAGGTATTCTTCTTCGGCTTGAGCGCGAACGCCGCCAGCAGGGCGCCGGCCACGCCGACCACCATCGCCGCGGTGCTGCCCGAGAAGCCGACGAGGTGTTCCTTGGCCAGCTTGCCGGCCTTCGGTCCTACCAGCTGCATGCGGCGGCGCGTCATCTCGGCGCCCATCTCGGCCAGGCGCTGCTTGCCCAGGATCGCCTCGGCGTCCGGCAGCAGCTTGGTTTCTTCCTCCGCCACGTGGTGCATCACGTCGCGCATCAATTCCATCACCAGGTCGTCGTGGCGCGGATCGGAGCCCGAGGTGGCGCGCAGCTCGGCGATCAGGCGGCGCATTTCGTCGTGCTCGGGCTCGGCCTCGTGGATGAAGGGCTCGCTGCCGTCGCGTCGGCGCATCACCGGATAGAAGATCTCTTCCTCGAGCGTGGCGTGGATTTCCAGGCCGTCGCAGATGGTGTCGGCCAGCGCTTTCTTGACGGTCGGGCTCTTGTCCTTCGAGTACTGGTGGAAGGTGACCATCACGTGCGAGTGGTCGAAGCGGATCATGTCCGTAATGCTTGGGCTCAGTTGCTTGAGATTCATGGTAATACCCCCGTTCGTGATTGTTTGAACAATATGGTAGACCGGCCCCGCCACCGATGACTGTAGGAGCGCGTGCCGGAGGCGTGTCAGTGACCGGCCCACCCGGGCGCACGCATGAGACGGCAGATGGACTTGATTGGGAGATTGTTTATTTGGAATAACAGATTGTCACATTTGTCCTACAAGGACACGGGAGTGCTCCTGACGGTCAATCCACTGTCGACCTGAGAACATGGGGTCATTGCGCTACCGATCCCGGCGGTAGCCTATCCATTGGCAGTGCACGCAGGTCGCGTGGCTGCCGAGGTTGATACGAACCTTCCACTTCAATCGGAGATACCTGTCATGTTTGCACACAACAAGCGCTTGCAATATACAGTCCGTGTCAGCGAGCCGAACCCGGCCCTGGCGAACCTCATGCTCGAGCAGTTCGGCGGACCGCAGGGCGAGCTGGCCGCGGCCATGCGCTACTTTACCCAGGCTGTCGCCGAAGACGATCCAGGCCGCAAGGACATGCTGTTCGACATCGCGACCGAGGAGCTGAGCCACCTGGAGGTGATCGGCCACATCGTCGCCATGCTGAACAAGGGCGCCAAGGGCCGCCTGGCCGAAGCCATCGACACCGAGGCCGAAATGTACCGCGCCATTACCGGCCCGGGCAACGACAGCCACATCACGCAGGTGCTGTACGGCGCTGGCGCTCCGCTGACCAACTCGGCCGGCGTGCCATGGACCGCCGCCTACATCGACTCGATCACCGAGCCGACCGCCGACCTGCGCTCGAACATCGCCGCCGAGGCGCGCGCCAAGATCGTCTATGAGCGCCTGATCGCGCTGACCGACGACCCGGGCGTGAAAGAAGCGCTGGGCTTCCTGATGACGCGCGAAGTGGCGCACATGAAGTCGTTCGAGAAGGCGCTGTACGCGATGGAGCCGAACTTCCCACCGGGCAAAATGCCTGTGGTGCCGGCGTTCGCCAGCGTTTACTACAATATGTCGCAGGGCCCGGGCGAGGTGCGCGGCGCCTGGAACCAGGGCGCCGACTGGGACTTCATCAGCGACCGCGAGAAGCAGATGGCCGTCGACGGCGGCTCGGGCGAGGCCGAAGTGGCCCTGCCGACCGGCGACATCGACGTGCTCAAGCAGATGGCGATGCGCACCATGTCCGACCCCTCGGCCACGCCGCGTACCGGCTCCGAATTGGGCATGATGCAATCGGCAACTGGTGGTACGATGGGTGGATCGGGCGGTAATGCCATGGGCGACGCCAATGTCGGTTCCAAGGGCGGTCCGCTCGACGATACCGGTGTCGGCAACCCGATGGGCAGCGGCAAGCCGCTGAAGTAAACCCCGCCTCGTAGTACGGCCGCGCCGGCGGCCGCCCACGCGGGGAGCGGGGCGGCCTGGCGCGGTCTTTGACAGGAATATGCATGGATATCCAAACCGACAAGAGCAACCACCCTCGTGGCCTTCCGCGCTGGCTGACCCCACGCCGCGCCATCGGTTTCGGCATCTGCGCCATCGGCTTCCTCGTCCTGCTCGGCAGCATGATCGAGCAGATCATGAATGCCAATCCCAAGATGCTGGCGGCGCTGGCGGGCGGCAGCACGGCGGCGGCGGCGACCGCGCTGGGCACCCTGCCGGTCCTGTTCGCACAGAATTTCACCAAGCGCACCTACGATTGCTTCCTCGGCTTCGGCGCCGGCGTCATGCTCGGCGCCACCGCGTTTTCCCTCGTGATTCCCGCCCTGAGCGCCGCCAAGACGGCCGGCGCCGGCAACTGGGAATCGAGCCTCATGGTCGGCGCCGGCATCATGTTCGGCGCCGGCGCCATCCTGCTGCTCGGGCGCGCGGTGCGCACCGAGGGCATCCTGTCCAACGAGCCCGACAAGGTGTCGCCGCGGCGCGCATGGCTGTTCGTGTGGGCCGTGGCCCTGCACAACCTGCCCGAAGGCCTGGCGATCGGCGTGGCCTTCGCCGGCATCGACGTCGAGAAAGCCACCTCGCTGGCCACCGGCGTGTCGATCCAGGACGTGCCCGAAGGCCTGGTGGTGGCGCTCGCGCTGCACGCCGTCGGCTACAGCCGCCTGACCGCGGTCGCCATGGGCGTGGCCTCGGGCCTGGTCGAGCCGATCGCCGCAGTCTTCGGCGTGGCCCTGATCGGCATCTCGGCCGGCCTGCTGCCGTATGCGCTGGCCGCCGCCGCCGGCGCCATGCTGCTGGTGATCGTCAACGACGTGATCCCCGAATCGCGCCAGTCGGGCAACGGCACCCAGGCCAGCATTGCGCTGATCTTCGGCTTCATCCTGATGACGGTGCTCGACACGGCGCTGTCGTGAGATCCGGCGACCGTTGACCGCTGTAGTGGGATGGTCGTAGGATAAAGATCATCCCATCCCTGCAAGCACGGCATGACCATCCCATCCAAACGGGAACAAACCCATCAGCGCATCCTCGAGGTCGCGGCGCGCGCGCTGCGGCGCAACGGTTTCGCGGGCGTCGGCGTGGCCGAGGTCATGAAGGGCGCCGGCCTGACCCACGGCGGCTTTTATGCCCACTTCGACTCGCGCGAGGCGCTGCTGGTCGAGGCGCTCGAGCATGCCGATGCGGCGTCCACGGACAATCTCGATCGCCGCACAGCTGCCTTGCGCGCGGACGGCGCCAGCCCGCTGGCCGCGCTGGTCACGGCCTACCTGTCCGAAGAACACCTGGCTGCCCGTGAGTCGGGCCTGGGCTGCGTGGTCGGCGCGCTCGGCTCGGAAATGGCGCGCCAGGAAGCGCCGCTGCGCGAGGTCGCGCGCAGCCGCATCGAGCGGCTGGTGCGGCAGGTCCAGGCGGCGCTGGAAGAAGAAGGGCGCACCGACGCCGCTGGCCAGGCCCTGGCGTTGGCCGGCGCGATGGTCGGCGCCCTGCAGATCGCGCGCACCTTCGGCCCCGACCCGCAGGGCGGTGCGATGCTGGCGGCCAGTCGACAAGCCTTGCTGGCCCAGTACCGGCGCTAGCGTCGCCAAATCCAGCCCTGTCAGTACGCAGCCCATTTTTCTGGACTAGAATATGATGATCGTCATATTCGATGGCGCGACCAACCAGAAAGGGATAGCCATGCAACTCGACAATGCCACCGTCCTCGTCACCGGCGCCAACCGTGGCCTGGGCCTCGAATTCGCGCGCCAGGCGCTGGCGCGCGGCGCCAGGAAGGTCTATGTGGGGGCGCGCGATCCCGCCAGTGTCACCCTGGCCGGCGTGACCCCGGTCCGGCTCGACGTCACCGATCCAGGTAGCGTGGCGGCGGCGGCGCGCGAGCTGGGCGACGTCGGCCTGGTCATCAACAACGCCGGCATCGCCCATTTCCAGCAGGTGCTGGCCGATGGCGTCGAGGACGCGCTGCGGGCGATGCTGGAGACGAATGTCTTTGGCATCCTGGGCATGAGCCGGGCTTTCGCGCCCGTGCTGGGCCGCAATGGCGGGGGCGCCCTCCTGAACGTGCTGTCGGTGGCGAGCTGGATCAGTTCGCCGATGCTGGCGGCCTACGGGGTTTCGAAGTCGGCGGCCTGGGGGCTGACCAATGCGCTGCGCAACGAGTTGCGCGGGCAGGGCACGCAGGTGCTGGCCCTGCACGTGGGCTTCATCGACACCGACCTGACGCGCGACATTGCATTGCCCAAGCTGGCCCCGGCCACCGTGGTGGAGCGCGGCTACGCGGCGCTGGAGGAGGGCGCCGACGAAGTCATGATCGACGAACTCACCCAGGCGGTGAAGGCCGGGCTGTCGCGCGTTCCAGGCATCTACACCGAAGAGGTCAGGCGCAACAATGCGTGAGTAATGCACGGTCCGGCGCCGGCTATACTCGGGCCATATGCCCCGAGCCCGACCACCGCGCCACGATGCGAACAGCCGCCTGGAGGGTCTTGCCCTCACGCTGTTGCTCCATGCGGCGCTGGTGGCCGGCTGGCAGCAGGCGCGCAAGATGCGGCTGCCCGTGCAGGGCGAGCCGGAGTTCGTCCAGTGGGTACGGGTGGCGCCGCGCCTGCCGGAGGCGGCGGTGGCCGAAATCATCCCTGACCGGCCGCGCGCGCATGCCGCGCCACGACCCATGGCATCTTCCGCGCCGCCTGCGCCGGCACGAGAAGCGATTGCGGCCCCCGTTCCGGCCGAGGCCGTGGCTGCGCCGGCACCGACTACAGAGCCGGCTGCCGGCACTGCGCGCCGGATGATCGAGCAAGCCATGCGCGACGCCGGCGCCATGGACCGCGCCGTGCGCAAGGACAGCAAGCCGACCATCGTCGCGCCGCCGGACAGCCCGCAGATCCGCATGGCGAACAAATTCAGGGAAGCCGCCGCGCTGGCGCCGAACAAGTGGTACGAGGCGCCCAAGATCGTGGAACTGGTCAACGACGGCGGCGATGGGGCGCGCCGTTTTCGCGTCCTGACGGCGCTCGGCATCTATTGCATCACCGAGCGCTCGCCGGCCACCAGCATCGACATGATCGAAAAGCACGGCAAGCAGCGGATCACGAACTGCGGCCACGAGCACGAGCAGCCGGCCAATCCCCAGGAATGGCGTACGGCGCGCGACTGAGTCGCTCCGCGATGCGCCCCCATAAAAAAACGACGGCCCCGCAGGGCCGCCGTCATATCACGTCAAGCGACAGGCATCAGTCGCGAATCTCCAGCTTGCGGTTCAGGCTCAGCGCCGCCAGCGAGACGACCGCGCCCGACAGCAGGTACAGGCTGACGTAGCCCAGGCCGAAGTGGGCCGACAGGCCGAGGGCGACCAGCGGTGCGAAGGCCGCGCCGACCAGCCATGCCAGGTCGGACGTCAGGGCCGCGCCGGTGTAGCGGAAACCCTTCTGGAAGTTCGAGGTGGTGGCGCCCGCCGCCTGGCCGTAGGAGAAGCCGAGCAGGGTGAAGCCGATCAGGATGAAGGCGTTCTGGCCGCCGGTGCCGCTATTGATCAGGAACGGGATCGAGGCCGAATACAGGGCGATCAGCGCCGCCGCGGTGCCGAGGGTGGTGCGGCGACCGAGCTTGTCGGCGACGATGCCCGAGATCAGCATGGCGACCGCTGCGAGACCGGCGCCCCACATCTGGATGTGCAGGAACTCGTCCATCGGACGGGTATCGTAGAGCTGGATCCACGACAGCGGGAACACGGTCACCAGGTGGAACAGGGCGTAGCTGGCCAGGGCAGCCATGGCGCCGATGGCGATATTGCTGCCTTGCTTGCTCACCAGTTCGCCGACCGGGGCCGGATCGAGGTGGTGCGAGTCGAGCAGGCGCGAGTACTCGGGCGTGCTGGCCAGGCGCAGGCGGGCGAAGGTGCCGACCACGTTGATGGCGAAGGCCACGAAGAACGGGAAGCGCCAGCCCCAGGTCAGGAAGTCTTCTTCGGCCGTATAGGTGATCAGGAAGGCGAAGATGCCGGCCGCGATCACGAAGCCAAGCGGTGCGCTCAATTGTCCGAGCATCGCGTACCATCCGCGCTTGTTCTCGGGTGCGCTGAGCGCCAGCAGCGACGGCAGCCCATCCCACGAACCGCCCTGGGCGAAACCCTGGGCGATACGCAGGCCCGCCAGCAGGATGATCGCGGTGGCGCCGATTTCACTATAGCTCGGGAGCATGGCGATGACGACGGTGCTGGTACCCATCATGAGCAGCGAGATGCCGAGTTTCATGTCGCGGCTCCAGCGCTTCTGGATCGCCATGAACACGACCGTGCCGATCGGGCGTGCGATGAAGGCGAGGGCGAAGATGGCGAAGGAATACAGCGTGGCGTCGAGCCGGTCGGCCCATGGGAAGAAAATGGCAGGGAAGACGAGCGCCGACGCGATTGCGTACGTGAAGAACTCGAAGTATTCCGCCGCACGGCCGATGACCACGCCGACGGCGATGTCGCCGGGACTGACGTGGGCATCCCGGGCATTGATGTTGCGAGCCCCGCTGTGCGGGTGTGTGATTGGAGCGGCCCCTGCGCCGCCGTACGTCGTCGTGCTTTGCATATTGTGTTCTCCAGAGAAGTCGACGGTCGCCACTGTTGTTGAAATTACATTTCGGCAAAGGTGGGACAATGTGTCCAATGTTCTTCGGCGACCGTTGGCATTACAGTAGCATGTTCTCCTTCCATGTAACGTTAGATACCTAGCATGATTCCTAAAATTGTCCGCCGCGGACTCCCATTACTTCCGCTTGCAGCGCTGGCCGGCTGCAACACGGTCGTCATGAATCCCACCGGCGATATTGCGAAGCAGCAGGCCGATCTGATCACCATATCGGTTGTGCTGATGTTGTTGATCATCGTCCCTGTGATGATCCTGACTGTCCTGTTCGCCTGGCGCTATCGCAAGAACGCCAACGCGAAGTACGAACCCGATTGGGACCACTCGACCAAGCTCGAGCTCATCATCTGGGGCGCTCCGCTCCTGATCATCATCGTCCTTGGCCTGATCACCTGGGTCAGCACCCACAAGCTCGATCCTTACCGTCCGCTCGAACGCCTGGACGAACACCGTCCGATCCCGGCATCGACCAAGCCGCTCGAAGTGCAGGTCGTGGCGCTGGACTGGAAATGGCTGTTCATCTATCCGGAGCAGGGCATCGCCTCGGTCAACCAGCTGGTGACCCCGATCGACACCCCGGTGCGCTTCAAGATCACCGCCTCGACCGTGATGAACACCTTCTATATCCCGACCCTGGCCGGCATGATCTATGCGATGCCGGGCATGGAGACGGAACTGAACGCGGTCCTGAACAAGACCGGTGACTACCGCGGCCTGTCGGCCAACTTCAGCGGCGACGGTTTCTCGCACATGAAGTTCGCCTATAAAGGCGTCACCAACGAAGAGTTCAACACCTGGGTGCAGGAAATGAAGGCCAATCCGGCCGTCCTCGATCGCGCCGACTACCTGGTGCTGGAAAAGCCGACCGCCAAGGAGCCTGTGCGCCACTATGGCCAGGTCGAGCCGGCGCTGTTCAACCGTGTCGTCAACCGCTGCGTGGCGGAAGGCAGCATGTGCATGAACCAGCAGATGCACGAAGACGAGAAGCGCAACCAGATGGCCGCCGCCATCCGCCAGCAATCGCAGGGCGGGAAGTCGCAGTTGGCGGAAGCGCTGGAAATGTGCGTCGCTCCTATTAATACCTTGATGAAGTAATCATGCAAGAATCATTCGACTTGACGAAGTTCATCTTCGGTCGGCTGGGCTGGGACGCGATCCCGCTCCATGAGCCGATTCTGATCGCTACCTTCGCAGGCGTGATCGTCGGCGGCCTGGCCCTCGTGGCCATCCTGTCGTACTTCCGCCTGTGGGGCACCCTGTGGAAGGACTGGATCACCAGTATCGACCACAAGAAAATCGGGATCATGTACATGATCCTGGGCCTGATCATGCTGCTGCGCGGCTTCGCCGACGCCCTGATGATGCGCGCCCAGCAGGCGATCGCCTTCGGCGACAACGCCGGCTTCCTGCCGCCGCACCACTACGACCAGATCTTCACCGCCCACGGCGTGATCATGATCTTCTTCGTGGCGATGCCGTTCGTGACGGGCCTGATGAACTACGTGGTGCCGCTGCAGATCGGCGCGCGCGACGTGGCCTTCCCGTTTCTGAACAACTTCTCGTTCTGGATGACCACCATGGGCGCCGTGCTGATCATGGCATCGCTGTTCGTGGGTGAGTTCGCACGCACCGGCTGGCTGGCGTATCCGCCGCTGTCGGGCATCCTGGCAAGTCCGGGTGTCGGCGTCGACTACTACATCTGGGCGCTGCAGATCGCGGGTGTCGGCACGACCCTGTCGGGCGTCAACCTGATCGTCACCATCATCAAGATGCGCGCGCCGGGCATGGACCTGATGAAGATGCCTGTCTTCACCTGGACCTCGCTGTGCACCAACATCCTGATCGTGGTCACCTTCCCGATCCTGACCGCCGTGCTGGCCATGCTGGGCATGGACCGCCTGCTCGACACCGCGTTCTTCACGAGCGACCGTGGCGGCAACCCGATGATGTACGTCAACCTGATCTGGATCTGGGGCCACCCGGAAGTCTACATCCTGATCCTGCCGGCCTTCGGTATCTTCTCCGAAGTCGTCTCGACCTTCTGCGGCAAGCGCCTGTTCGGCTACACCTCGATGGTGTACGCGACCTGCGTCATCATGGTCCTGTCGTACCTGGTGTGGCTGCACCACTTCTTCACCATGGGTTCGGGCGCCAGCGTCAACGCGTTCTTCGGCATCACGACGATGATCATCTCGATCCCGACCGGCGCCAAGATCTTCAACTGGCTGTTCACCATGTACCGCGGTCGTATCCGCTTCGAACTGCCGATGATGTGGACCGTGTCGTTCATGCTGACCTTCGTGATCGGCGGTATGACCGGCGTCATGCTGGCCATCCCGGCGGCCGACTTCGTGCTGCACAACTCGCTGTTCCTGATCGCGCACTTCCACAACGTCATCATCGGCGGTGTCGTGTTCGGTATCTTCGCCGGTATCAACTACTGGTTCCCGAAAGCCTTCGGCTACAAGCTGGACCGTTTCTGGGGCCTGGTCTCGTTCTGGCTGTGGTCGATCGGCTTCTGGGTCGCGTTCACCCCGCCGTACATCCTGGGCTTCATGGGCTACACCCGTCGCGTCAGCCATTTCGACGATCCTTCGGTGCAGTGGCTGTTCCAGATCTCGTTCGTGGGCACCCTGATGATCGCTGGTGGTATCGCCGCGCTGCTGATGCAGGTCTATGTCAGCTTCCGTGACCGCAACACCGCTCGCCTGCGTGACTTCACCGGTGATCCGTGGGAAGGCCGTACGCTGGAATGGTCGACCTCGTCGCCCCCGCCGGACTACAACTTCGCGTTCACCCCGGTGGTGCATGACAACGACACCTTCGCCGACATGAAGAAGAACGGCTACCGTCGTCCGCTGAAGGACTTCGTGGCGATCCACATGCCGAAGAACACCGGCGCCGGTTTCGTGATCTCCGCGATCTCGTGCGTGGTCGGCTTCGGCATCATCTGGCACATGTGGGCGCTGACCGTGGCTTCCTTCGTCGTCATGATGGCCGCGATCATCATCCATACCTTCAACTACAAGCGCGACTACTACATTCCGGCCGAAGAAGTGGCCCGTACTGAAGCAGAGCGCACCCGTATGCTGGAAAGCCATGTCTGAACTTAAAGCAACTGTAACCGGCGGCAGCGTCGCCGACGACGTGAGCGGACGTTACTTCGTCCGCGACCACCACCCGGAGCAGGGCACGCTGCTGGGCTTCTGGCTCTACCTGATGAGCGACTGCCTCATCTTCGCGTCCCTGTTCGCGACCTACGCGGTGCAAGGCCGCTCGTACGCCGGCGGTCCGACCGGCGCCGAGCTGTTCGAGCTGCCGCTGATCGCGCTGAACACCGCGTTCCTGCTGGTGTCCTCGCTGACCTTCGGCTTCGCCATGATCGCCGCGCAAGCGAAGAACCTGGCCAAGACCCGCATGTGGCTGGTCGTGACCGGCATCCTGGGCCTGGCCTTCCTGTGCGTGGAAATCTATGAGTTCCAGCACCTGATCCACATGGGCGCCGGTCCGCAGCGTTCGGGCTTCCTGACCGCGTTCTTCGCGCTGGTCGGCACCCACGGCCTGCACGTGACCTTCGGCTTCATCTGGCTGGTGACCCTGTTCTTCCAGTTGGGCAAACACGGCCTGACCCCGGAGAACTTCCGTCGCCTGTCGTGCCTGTCGCTGTTCTGGCACTTCCTGGACCTGATCTGGATCTTCGTCTTCACCTTTGTCTATCTGATGGGAGTCCTGCCATGAGCGACCACCACGACCACGGCCATCATGGCCACGACGTCTACGTGACGCACTACAGCGCCAAGGACTACATGATCGGCTTCGCCCTGTCGGCGATCCTGACGATCATTCCGTTCTGGCTGGTGATGGGCAACGTGCTGGCGCCAGAGACCACCAAGTGGGTCATCCTGGCCTTCGCCGGCGTGCAGCTGATCGTGCAGATGATGTACTTCCTGCACCTCAACTCGAAGTCGGAAGGCGGCTGGAACATGATGGCCGCCATCCTGACCATCGTCATCCTGGTCATCGTGCTGGCCGGTTCAATCTGGGTCATGCATCATATGAATTCGAATATGATGCCTGGCATGGGTCCGAACAGCACCCACGACATGACCTAATGGCAGCAGTGCACGAACAGCCGGCGGCGCCGGCGCATCCTCAGCGCTCCGCCTTCGCGCGGCGCGCCCTGGCGGTGGCGGCCCTGCTGCTGTTCGTGCTGTTTGCCGGTCTGGGCACCTGGCAGGTGTTTCGCCTGCAATGGAAACTGGACCTGATCGAACGCGTCGACGCACGCGTTCATGCGGATCCCGTTGCGCCGCCCCTGGCGTCGCAATGGCCGCAAGTCTCACGCGAGTCCGATGAATACCGGCGCATACGCCTGTCGGGCCGCTATCTCTACGAATTGACCACACCGGTGCAAGCGCTGTCCGAGCTCGGCGCCGGTTTCTGGCTGCTCACGCCGTTCTGCACGGAAGAGGGCCACATCGTTCTCATCAACCGCGGTTTCATCCCGTCGAGCGGCAATATCGCGCAGCAGTACCCGGCCAACAAGGCCGCTGGCGACCCGTGCGCGGCCGCCGCTGGCACGCCGGTCGCGGTCACCGGCCTGCTGCGCATCGCCGAACCGAAAAGCGGTTTCCTGCGCGACAACGACCCCGTCAACAACCGCTGGTATGCGCGCGAAGTCGGCGCCATCGCCGCCGCGCGCGGCCTCGATCCCGCGCAGGTCGCGCCGTTCTTCGTCGACGCCGGCAAGGGCCAGGACCCGAAGGACGCCCCGGAAACGGCGGTCGGCGGCCTGACCGTGATTTCTTTCCCAAATAATCACCTCGTCTACGCGCTCACTTGGTATGCTCTGGCCCTGATGGTGGCCGCCGCCACGTGGTGGGTCGCCCGCTACGAGGCCAGGCGCGGCGCCACCGACGATTGAAGCGGCCGGCGCACGCCGAACCGCCGCACGGACCGCAGCACCGACCGCAGCTCAGATATAACGGGTTTTGATGCAATCTCCGCTGGATTTCTTCGCCAGGGCGGCGCGCTCGTCGCCGTCCGCCGCCGCCGCCAACGTCGAGTTCGCGGCCGGCCACAAGAACATGCTGCAGCTGATCGAGCTGCGCTGGATCGCCGTCATCGGCCAGATCACCACCATCGCCTCGGCGATCCTGATCTTCCGCATCGAGCTGCCGCTGGTGCACATGCTGCAGGTGCTGGCCTGCCTGATCGCCTTCAACGTCGCCAGCCACCTGCGCTGGCACGAGCGGCGCCCGGTGTCGAACGGCGAGATGTTCCTGGCGATCCTGGTCGACGTCTCCAGCCTCACCGTGCTGCTGTACCTGTCGGGCGGCACCACCAATCCGTTCGCCTTCCTCTACCTGCTGCAGGTGATCGTCTCGGCCGTGCTGCTCGACGTGCTGTGGACCTGGAGCATCGTGCTGGTCACGATCGCCTGCATGGCCGGCCTGGCCATCTATGCCCAGCCGCTCGCGCTGCCGTTCGACCATGCGCGCGGCATCGGCAGCCTGTACGTGCAGGGCCTGCTGGTGTGCTTCGCGCTCAACGCCGCGCTGCTGGTGATGTTCATCTCGCGCATCTCGGACAATGTGCGCGACAAGGCCACCCAGCTGGCCGCGCTGCGCCAGCGCGCGGCCGAGGAAGAGCATATCGTGCGCATGGGCCTGCTCGCCAGCGGCGCCGCCCACGAGCTGGGCACGCCGCTGTCGACGGTCTCGGTGATCCTGGGCGACTGGAAGCGCATGCCGGCCTTCCGCGACGACCCCGAACTGCTCGAAGAGCTGACCGAGATGCAGACCCAGCTCAAGCGCTGCAAGGCCATCGTCAGCGGCATCCTGCTGTCGGCCGGCGAGGCGCGCGGCGAGTCGGCCGAACGCACCACGGTCAGCCGCTTCCTCGACGAGCTGGCCGAAGGGTGGGAGGCCAGCCGTCACGTGCGCACCTTCATCTACAATAACCGGATCGCCGAAGACCTGCCGGTGGCGAGCGACTCGGCGCTGCGCCAGACGGTCGACAACCTGCTCGACAACGCACTCGAGGCCTCGCCCGACTGGGTCTATATGGATGCCCACATCGACGAGCGCACCCTGGTGCTGACCGTGTTCGACCGCGGCCCGGGCTTCGCGCCCAGCATGCTGGCCCACTTCGGCAAGCCGTATCACTCGACCAAGGGCAAGCCCGGCGGCGGGCTGGGGCTGTTCCTGGCGGTGAACGTCGTGCGCAAGCTCGGCGGCACGGTCACGGCGCGCAACCGGCGCCACGACGAAGGCGGCGGGGCCGAGGTGTCCGTGCGCCTGCCCCTGGCCGCGATCGAACTAGAGGAAACAGACGATGCAGAATCCTGAGCCGCTGCTGCTCATCATCGAAGACGACGAAGCCTTCGCCCGCACCCTGAGCCGCTCCTTCGAGCGGCGCGGCTACCGCGTGCTGGGCGCCACGGGTCATGACGAGGCGCAAGCCCTGCTGGCCCACCACAACCCCGGCTACGCCGTGGTCGACCTGAAACTCAAGGGCAATACCTCGGGCCTGGCCTGCGTGCAGCTGCTGCACGAGCACGACCCGGACATGCTGATCGTGGTGCTGACGGGCTTTGCCAGCATCGCCACCGCGGTCGAGGCGATCAAGCTGGGCGCCGTGCAATACCTGGCCAAGCCGTCCGACGCCGACGACATCGAAGCCGCTTTCGGCCACGTGGCCGGCAGCACCGACGTCGAGGTCACCAATCGCTCGACCTCGATCAAGACGCTGGAGTGGGAGCGCATTCACGCGGTGCTGGCCGAGACCGATTTCAATATCTCGGAGGCGGCGCGGCGCCTGGGCATGCACCGACGCACGCTGGCGCGCAAGCTCGAAAAGCAGCGGGTCAAGTAGGTGCGTACCCCCATGGCCATGCTGGGCCTGGTGCTCGCCCTGGGCGGCTGTGGCCGCAGCGATACCGCAGCCGATGCAAGCGTGGCTGCCGCCGGCGCGCCGTCACCGGCCCGGATCGAGGCCGGACGCAAACTGTTCGCGCGCTGCGCCGGCTGCCACCAGATCGGGCCGAATGCGGGCACCATCTTCGGACCGCACCTCAATGACGTGCTCGGCCGCAAGGCGGGCGGCGTGGCCGGCTACGCCTATTCGCCGGCGCTGAAGGCGTCGACGCTGGTGTGGGACGAACGCAACCTGGCCGCGTTCATTCGCGATTCGGAGGCGGTGGTGCCCGGCAACAAGATGCGCTTCATGAACTTCATGAGCGAACAACAGGCAAGCGACATCGTCGCCTACCTGGCCACGCAGGGCAGTCGCGAGGGCCGCTAGCCCAGCTTGCTGAGCGCGAACGCGGCGAGAAAGCCGGCGGCCACGATCAGGCCGGCGAAGTCATGGGTCTCGTCGAACGCTTCGGGAATCATGGTGTCGACCACCATTGCCAGCACGCCGCCGGCGGCCACGGCGGTGGTCGCGGCCAGCATTTCGGGCGGAAAGCGGTGAAACACCGTGTAGCCGAGCAGGGACGCCAGCCCCGACGCCACGGCGATGCCGGTCCAGACACCATAGATATGGGCCGCCGAGCGGCCCGCATGGCGCATGCCGGATGCGCTCGACAGGCCTTCCGGCAGGTTGGACAGGAACACCGCCGCGACCACCGCCACGCTGACGCCTTTGCCGCCCAGCAGCGACAAGCCGATCACGATCGATTCCGGGATGCCGTCGAGCAGGGCGCCGACGGCGAGGGCGGCGCCGCTGCCTTCCTGCCGCGCGACCGTCAGGCGCGCCGCCGAGCGTTTGCGATGGCGTGCGCCTTTTCGCGCCAGCCACCAGTTCGCGGCGGTGTAGAACAGGGCGCCGAGCAGGAAGCCGCCCGCGGTGGAAGCGAAACCGCCGGTCTCGATCGCCTCGTCCATCAATTCGAACGACAGGGCCGAGATCAGCACGCCGCTGCCGAAGGCCATGACGGCCGCGACCAGCCGTTGCGGCACCTTGAAACGCACGCCGATGAAGGCGCCCAGGAGCAGGGCGGCGCCCGCCAGCAATCCCCAGCATCCTGCCTGTAGCCACCCCGGCAATGTCTCCAAAGCACCTCCAAATATTTCATCCATGATAATATTTTCGCGCACATATGGTGCGCACGAACGACTGAACAAAGGGATTCCCACCTTGACCGGCGGGTAGGGTCGCCTATCGCCTGTCTGTACATTCGCACAAATAGGGTTGCCACGATTATATTTTTCGTGCAGTATAGCTGTGTGGCAACCGGTAGCGTCCGGATGCCCGATCAGCGATGAGGCGGCTCAACCCGTTTCTTTTCGCCCCCCGCGTCCGTCGGGGGGCATTTTTCGATACGCGGCGCAGCGTTCCCACATCTGCCGCGTCTGGCGCTCCCCGCGCCGAATCGGACCATCGTGCCTGCGCGGCTCCCTGCCGCCGGTTGGCGCGTCCCACCGGAGGATTGGATGAGCGAGCTGCTTTCACTCACGCATGCGCTGGCCTGGCCGCTGGCGCTGACGCTGGCCTGGATGACGGGCGAACTGCTGTACCGCTGGGCCAACGTGCCGCGTATTTCCATCTATGGCTTGTGCGGCTTCGTGTTCGGCAACCTGTCGAGCGGCTATCTGCCCCCGGCCCAGGCCGACAATTTCATGATGCTGGCCAACCTCGGTTTCGGCCTGATGCTGTTCGAGCTCGGCTACCGCATCAACCTGCGCTGGCTGCGCACCAATCCCTGGCTGCTGCTCACCTCGGTGCTGGAAGCCGGCCTGACCTGGGCCGCGGTGTATTACGTCTCGCGCATCTGCGGCCTCGCCGTGCTGCCGGCCTGCCTGCTGGCGGCCCTGGCCATGGCCAGCTCGCCGGCCGGCCTGCTGCGCATCGTCAACGAGCAGGGCGGCGGGGGCCAGGTGACCGAGCGCGCCATGCACCTGACCGCGCTGAACTGCGTGCTGGCCGTGTTCGTGTTCAACGTGACGGTGGGCTTCGGCGTGTTCCAGACCTCGGGCGACGTGGTCCACGCCAGCTGGACCGGCCTGGTGGTGCTGGCGGCATCCAGCGGCCTGGGCGCGGCGCTGGGCTGGCTGCTGCCGCTGTGGCAGCGCGTGGCCGGCCACGTGCGCAGCAATTCGACCCTGACGTTCGCGGTGTTCGTGTTCCTGCTGGTGGCGATCACCCATGTGCTGAAACTGTCGCCGGTGCTGGCGGCGCTGACCTTCGGCCTGGTGGCGCGCCACCGCCGCGTCACCCTGAGCCCGGCCCAGCGCAATTTCGGCGCCCTGGGCGACCTGCTCACCGTGCTGCTGTTCTTCTTTGTCGCCACCACCATCGCCTGGCAGCCGACCGCCGAAGGCCTGATGCTGGGCCTGTTGCTGCTGCTGGTGCGCGCGCTGGTGAAAGTGGCGGTCTGCACCGCCACCGCGCGGGTGTCGGGCATTTCGGCGCGCAAGGGCGCGCTGACCGGGGTGGCGATCATGCCGCTGACGGTGTTCGCCATCATCCTGATCGAGCAGACCCGGCGCTCGGGCGTCGACCTGTTCGACACCCTGGCGCCGCTGGCGCCGCTGGCCGCGATGGCCATGATTCTCGAGGTGCTGGCGCCGATCCTGACCCAGATCGCGCTGACCGGCGCGCGCGAGTCGGGCTTTGCCAAATCTAAGAATGTCGTGAAGGAGGACAAGGATGCCGCTGCCTGAATTTGCGCGCTCGGAACCGCTGACCATGGGCGTCGAGCTGGAGTTGCAGCTCGTCGGCCTGTCGGATTTCGACCTGGCCCCGGCCTCGCCGGACATGCTCGACCTGCTGGCGCGCGCGCCTTTCCCGGGCGCCGTCACGCCCGAGATCACCGAGAGCATGATCGAGATTAACAGCAGCATCCACACCGGCTACGCGCCGCTGGTGGACGAGCTGCGCCTGATCCGCGACACCCTGCTGCGCGCGGGCGACCGCCTGAACGTGGGCGTGTGCGGCGGCGGCACCCATCCGTTCCAGCAATGGACCGAGCGCCGCATCTACGAAAAGCCGCGTTTTCGCGAAGTGTCGGCGCTGTACGGCTACCTGGCCAAGCAGTTCACCGTGTTCGGCCAGCACGTGCACATCGGTTGCGGCAGCGGCGACAACGCCCTGTTCCTGCTGCACGCGCTGAACCGCTACATCCCGCACTTCATCGCGCTGTCGGCCTCGTCGCCCTTCCTGCAGGGCAGCGACACCCAGTTCCACTCCTCGCGCCTGAATTCGGTGTTCGCCTTCCCGCTGTCGGGCCGCGCGCCATTCCTGCTGAAGTGGGAGGACTTCGAGCGCGATTACTTCAAGCGCATGGAAGACACCGGCATCGTGCGCAGCATGAAGGACTTCTACTGGGACCTGCGCCCCAAGCCGGAATACGGCACCATCGAGCTGCGCGTCTGCGACACCCCGCTCACGGTCGAGCATGCCGCGGCCCTGGCGGCCTACCTGCAAGCCCTGTGCAGCTACCTGCTGGCGGGTGACGAAGCGCCGCCGCGCGAGGACGATTACCTGGTCTACAACTACAACCGCTTCCAGGCCTGCCGCTTCGGGCTGGACGGCAATATCGTGCTGCCGCAGGAGCACCAGCAAGTTAGCCTGCGCGACGATATCCTGGCCACCCTGGCGCGCATTGCCGCGCATGCCGAGCAGCTCGGCTCCAGCGCCGCGCTGGCCCATCTGGCCCGGGTGACGAAGGCGGTCGGCGACGCCGAACAGCTGCGCATCGTGCATGAGCACGAGGGCAGCGTGGAAGCGATGGTCAATCTGGCGCTAGGGAAATTCCGCGGCGAGGTGTAGACGCTAGGATTGGCTCAGCGGGATCTTGCCCGCCGCCTCATCCGCATCCAGGCGGGCGATGAGGGTCGCCAGGTCCTGTTCCAGGCGCAATAGGGTCGCTTCATCCAGCGTCGCCAGCGCGCTCGGCAGCACACCGGCCGCCGGGCCGGGGACGCGGCGCAGCACTTCCTGACCGGCCGGCAAGATGCGCAGCGCGACGTTGCGCCGGTCCGCGCCTTCGCGCGCCGCCGCCACATAGCCGCGCTCGACCAGGCCGCGCACCAGGTTGCTGGCGGTCGACTGGTGGATGTCCATCGCGCGCCCCAGGCTGGTGGCGCCGATGCCCGGCTGGCTCTCGATCACCGACAGCGCCCAGACCTGGGCCCCGCCCAGGCCGGCGTCGCGCTCGAGCTGGCGAAAATGCGTCTTGACGGCATTGAAGACGATACGAAACTGACGCAGCACGCGCTGCGGCGGGGCGTCGCTGGGTGCGGGCAGGGATTCTGGATGGGGTTCGTGCGGCATGGGCGAGATGATAATGCAACAGGCCGCATAGCGGGGCCGGCCGCACCGTTTTTTTGGGTCCGGGATTCACCCTAAACCGCTGTTCTGCGCTAGCATCGATTCATGCGCAACGCATCCGCCAGCCCTGGTGTTCCGGAACGCGGCCTGTCTCGGGCCGCGATAGGCACCTGCCTGCTCGGCCTGGTGCTCACGTCGCTGCTGTGCGGCACCGTGCGCAAGATGGAATACGACCGTGCCCATGCCGAATTCGACCAGCGCGCCGTGGTGCGGGTCGCGGCCGTCACCCGCGCCTTCGCCGAGGCCACCGACGCCGCGCGCGCCGTCAACCTGTTCTTCCGCGCCTCGACCGAGATCACGCGCGCCGAGTTCGACGCCTTCGCCCAGCCGCTGGTGGCGCGCCACGGCTACCTGCAGGCGCTGGTGTTCCAGCGCTTCGTCAGCCATGGCGAGCGGGCCGCCTTCGAGGCCGAGCGGCGCGCGTTCTGGCCCGGCTTCGAGATCCGCGAACGCCTCAAGACCGGCGCGTCCGTTCTGGTTCGGGCAAGCATGCGCTGGCGCTACCTGGTGAACGACTACGTGGCGCCGATCGTCGGCAATGAGGTCATCTTCGGCTACGACACCTGGTCCAACGCGCCGCAACGGGTGTATACCCAACGTGCGATCGACACCGGCGAGCCGGCCGCCAGCCCCATCGTCGACTTGCTGCAGGGCGGCGGCACCCGCCACGGGATCCTGATCCTCCTGCCGGTTTACCGGCCCGGCACCCAGCCTTTGGCGCCGCCGGAGCGGCGCGCGGCCGTGGTCGGCACCACCGAGGTGGTGATCGACGTCGCCCAGCTGGTGGGCGGCACCCTGGAATCGGTGCGCCTGCTGGACGACGACAATTTCGCGCTGTCGCTGCGCGGTCCCGACGCCCTCGGCAACCTGGTCACCGCCTACCAGCACGGCAGCCTGGCCACTCCGGAGGGTTGGTGGGAGCGCCTGCTGGACGGCATGAGCCTGCGCCACGTGGAAGAGTTCGAGATCGCCGGCAGTCCATGGCAGGTGGTGGTCGAGGAACAACCGCTGGCGCTGGGCAACCACATGGCCGAGCTGGTGGCCATGGTGCTGGGGCTGATCCTGAGTTTCGCCGCCGCCGGCCTGGTGCAGCAGCGGGTGGCGCGTACGCGCCGCATCGAGGCCCTGGTCGAGCAGCGCACCGCGGCGCTCGAGCGCGCGACCGGCTCGCTGCGGCTGTACGAGCGCGCGATGGAGGCCAGCGCCAATCCGATCCTGCTGGTCGACGCACAACAGCCGGGCTACCCGATCGAATACGCCAACCCGGCCTGCGAGCGCACCTTCGGCTATCCGGCGCGCGAACTGGCCGGCCAGCCCCTCAAGCTGCTCGCCGGCCTGGACGCCGACCAGCCGTCAGTGGAAGAACTGCGGCGCGCGCTGCATCAGCAGCGCGAGGAACACGCGCTGATCACGGCCCACACCCGCGACGGGGTGGAGCTGATCAGCGACGTCTACGTGGCGCCGGTGCGCCGCGCCGACGGCCAGGCCGGACATTTCGTGGTCACCGTCTACGACGTCACCACCGCCAAGCGCTACGAAGCCGAGCTCGAACGCCATGCCCACTACGACACGCTCACCGGCCTGGCCAACCGGTCCTTGCTGTCCGACCGCATCGAGCGCGCCACCGCCAATGCCGGCGGCATGCCGGTATGGACCGTGCTGCTCGACTTCGACCACTTCAAGCTGATCAACGACACCCTCGGCCGGCGCGCCGGCGACGAGGCGCTGCGCATGCTCGCGGCGCGCATCAAGGGCGCGCTGCGGCCGGTGGACACCGCGGCCCGGGTCGGCGGCGACGACTTCGTGCTGGTGCTGGTCGGCGTGGCCGACGAGCGCCAGGCCGCGGCCCGCATCCAGCAGGTGCGCGAGGCGGTGAGCGAACCGATCCACCTGGCCGGCCAGCGCCTGGTGCTCAGCTGCAGCGCCGGCGTGGCGGCGTTCCCGGTCGACGGGCTGGACGCCGACACCCTGGTCAAGCACGCCGAGATCGCGATGTACCGCGCCAAGGCCATCGGCCGCAACGGCGTGCAGTTCTACGCGCCGCACATGAACGCCCAGGCCTTCGACCGCCTGGCCCTGGAGAGCGCGCTGCGCCATGCGCTGCAGGAAGACCAGTTCGAGCTGCATTTCCAGCCGCAGGTCGACCTGGCCACCGGCTGCGTGGTCGGCAACGAGGCGCTGATCCGCTGGCGCCATCCGCTGCTGGGCACGGTGCGCCCCGACCGCTTCATCGCCCTGGCCGAAGAGACCGGCCTGATCGTGCCGATCGGCGCCTGGGTGCTGCGCACCGCCTGCCGCCAGAACCGGCGCTGGCAGCGCGCCGGCCTGGGGCCGCTGCGCATCGCGGTCAACCTGTCGGCGCGCCAGTTCGCCGAGCCGGACCTGGTCGACACCGTGGCCCAGGTGCTGGTCGAGACCGGGCTGGCGCCGGCTTCGCTCGAGATCGAGCTGACCGAAAGCATGATGATGGCCGACGCCGACGCCGCCATCCGCACCATGGAATGCCTCAAGCGCATGGGCGTCAAGCTGTCCATCGACGATTTCGGCACCGGCTATTCGAGCCTGCAATACCTCAAGCGCCTGCCGGTGGACGTGCTCAAGATCGACCGCTCCTTCGTGCAGGACATCGTGGGCAACCCGGACGGCGCGGCCCTGGTCGACGCCATCATCTCGCTGGCGCACGGCCTGCGCATGCAGGTGATCGCCGAAGGGGTGGAGACGATCGAGCAGCTCGACTACCTGCGCGGCTGCGGCTGCGACGAGGTCCAGGGCCACGTCTACAGCCGGCCGCAGCCGGCCACGCGGGTCGAGGCGCTGCTGCGCGCGGGGAGGGTGGAGCCGGCTGCCAGCACCGCCTAGGCCGCTCGCGTCAGCGCGCGTCCCGTGCCGTCGCGGCGGTCGCGGTCAGCTATACTTGCCCACATTGTTACCTTGATCAGGGCAGGAATAGCGAGTGGACCAGAAACAGAACAACGAGAACACGGAAACCGCGGACAGCGCGCCCACCGTGCAACAACGCATCAAGCAAGTCTCGCGGCGCCTCGCCCGGCGCCTGCTGGCCGGCGCCTCGACCCGGGCCGGCGCCCTCAAGAGCGGCGCCCATGCGCGCCTGCACGGCCGGCCGCTGCCGGTCAAACTGGCGCTGATCTCGCTCTGGAGCCTGGCCGCCGGCCTGATGGCGATCCTGGCCTGGCTCCTGATCCTGATCCCGTTCACCCCCGGCATCGACGACCTGGAACAGGTCAGCCGCTCGCGCCCGACCGTGATCCTGGACGCCGGCGGGCGGCCGCTCGGCACCTTCGAGAAAGGCCTGCAGGAACGCGTCAGGCTGTCGCAGGTTTCGCCGCACGTGGTCGAGGCGCTGATCTCGACCGAGGACCACCGCTTCTACCAGCACCACGGCGTCGACTTCAAGCGCGTGGCCGGCGCGCTGTGGGCCAGCCTCAAGGGCGACCCGCAGGGCGGCTCGACCATCACCCAGCAGCTGGCGCGCAATATGTTCCCGCAAGAGATCGGCCGCGCGCGCAGCGTGAACCGCAAGATGAAGGAACTGATCACCGCGATCAAGATCGAGAACACCTACAGCAAGACCCAGATCCTCGAAGCCTACCTGAACACCGTGCCTTTCCTGTACAACGCCTACGGCATCGAGATGGCGGCGCGCACCTATTTCGGCAAGCCGGCTTCCCGGCTCGACGTGCTGGAGTCGGCGACCCTGGTCGGCATGCTCAAGGGCACCCATTACTACAATCCGGTGGCCAATCCCGAGCGCTCGCTGGCGCGCCGCAACGTGGTGCTGGGCCAGATGCGCAAGCATGGCGCCTTCGACGACAAGCGCTACGCGCAACTGGTCAAGCGCCCATTGCGCCTGCGCTTCGCGCGCCTGCCCGACCGCAGCGGCAAGGACGACCATTTCACCCATCACGTGCGCAAGTGGCTGCTCGACTGGGCCGACGAGAACGACTACAACCTGCAGCTGGACGGCCTGGTGGTGCGCACCACGCTCGACCCGGAACTGCAGGCGGCGGCCGAGCGCGCGGTGCGGCGCCAGGCCGACATCCTGCAGGCGATCGCCGACGTCGAATGGGCCAACCCCAACGTGCCGCGTTCGACCGCCACCGCCACCTATACCGCGATCCGCCCGAACATCGCCCCGTTCTCCTACTACTGGATCACCAATGCGCGCGTGCTGGACGCTTTCGTGCGCGAGAGCGGCGCCTACCGCAACGCGGTCGAGGAGGGCGAGGAACCGGCCGCCGCGCTCAAGCGCCTGAAGGCCGATCGCGGCTTCATGAACGAACTCAAGAGCGCCAAGTCGCGCCTGGAAGCCGGCTTCGTCGCGGTCGACCCGGCCAGCGGCGAGGTCAAGGCCTGGGTCGGCAGCCGCGACTTCGAGCGTGACCAGTACGACCACGTGGCCCAGGCCGCACGCCAGCCGGGATCGACCTTCAAGCCCTTCGTCTACGGCGCGGCGCTCGAGCGCGGCATCCCGCCCGACCAGGCCTACCGCGACGTGGTGCTCGAATTCAAGGGCGACGACGGCAGCGTATGGAAACCCACCGACATGGACGGCAACAGCGGCCGCTCGATGCCGATGCGCGACGGCCTGGTGTTCTCGAAGAACACGATCACGGCCCAGGTGAGCCAGGATGTGGGCATCGGGCCGATCGTGCGCCTGGCCCAGGGCCTGGGCATCCGCCAGAGCCGGCTGGAGGCGGTGCCCTCGCTGGCTCTGGGCACCAGCCCGGTCACCCTGCTCGAGATGGTGAGCAGCTACGCCACCATCGCGGCCCTGGGCGAGTACCGCACGCCGATTTTCGTGCGCGCCATCGAGGACCGCGAAGGGAATGTGATCGCCGATTTCGGCGTCGGCCAGCCAGAGCGCGCGATGTCGCGCGAGTCGGCCGAAGCGCTGATCGACATGCTGCGCGGCGTCGTCACCCGCGGCACCGGCAACGGGGTGCGCAGCCGCTTCGGCATTCGCGGCGACCTGGCGGCCAAGACCGGCACCAGCCAGAACAACCAGGACGGCTGGTTCATCATGATGCACCCGAACCTGGTGGCCGGGGCCTGGGTCGGCTTCAACGACAACCGCGTCACTATCCGCAGCAGCTATTGGGGGCAGGGCGGCCACAATGCGGCGCTGGTGGTGGGCGACTTCTTCCGCGGCGCGTTCGATGCCGGCAGCCTGGACGCCCAGGCCACGCTGCCCGGCTGGCGCGCGCCGGAGCCGCGCCGCTACGTGGAGGAAGAAGAGCCCGAGGAAATCTATCTCGACGAGGCGGTGGAGGTGGCGCCGGAAGGCGGCCCCGAAGAGATCGAGATTCCCCTTCCGCTAGAGCCCAGCGAGGTCATCGAGCCGCTCGAGGCCGCGCCTATCGCGCCGCCGACCTCGGCGCCGGTCCCGGTGCCGCTTCCGCCGGAGCTGTAGCCGAGGCCGGAGCGGCGATCAGGGCCGGATCGGCCTTCAGCAGCGGATAGGGGTTGATGGCGCCGCCGGTGTCGTACACGCCGTAGTGCAGGTGCGGCGGCGTGCCCTTGGCGTTGCCCGTATCGCCGACATAGCCCAGCACCCGGCCGGCCTCGATGCGCATGCCGGGTTCGACGTCCGAATAACCATCCAGGTGGGCGTAATAGTGGCGCTGGCCGCCGGGTCCCAGCACCCAGACCACCAGGCCGCCGAGGCGGTTGGTGCCCACCCGGGTCACGATGCCCTCGGTGCTGGACACGACCGGCGTTCCGCGCCGGGCGAAGATGTCGATCCCTTCGTGCTTGCGGCCCTCGCTGCGCGTGCCGCCCCAGGTGTCGCGCAGCGCGCGTGGACGCACGCCCTCGACCGGCACCGGCAGCGCCTGGGGCTTGGGCATGGCCGCCAGGCGCATGGTGTACAGGGCGCGCTCGATGTAGGGCTCCAGCAGGCCATACGCCAGCACCAGAAAGACGGCGAGGAACAGGGTACGCAGGAGAGTGGCCATCGAGCGCCCGTCTACAGGATCGGCGTGCCGCCAGTCACGGCGATGCGCGCCCCCGAGATATAGCTCGCTTCATCGGACGCCAGCATCACGAACACCGGCGCCACCTCCTTGGGCTGGCCGGCGCGCTTCATCGGCACCTGGCTGCCGAAGTTCTCGACCTGGTCGGGCGGCATGGTCGACGGGATCAAGGGCGTCCAGATCGGGCCCGGCGCCACCGAGTTGACGCGGATGCCCTTGTCCGCCAGCAGCTGGGCCAGGCCGGCGCTGAAGTTCGCGATCGCGCCCTTGGTGGTGGCGTACGGCAGCAGGGTGGGCTTGGGATTGTCCGAGTTGATCGAGGTGGTGTTGATGATCGAGGAGCCGGGCGACATGTGCTTCACCGCGGCCTTGCAAAGGTGGAACATCGCGGTGATGTTCACCTTGAAGGTGTAGTCCCATTCGTCGTCGGGGATCTCGTCGAGCGAGTCGTGCGACATCTGGAAGGCGGCGTTGTTGACCAGCACGTCGATGCGGCCGAATTCGGCCACCGCCTTGTCGATGATGGCGCGGCAATGCGCGCGGTCGGCGATGTCACCCGGCACCAGGATCGCGCGGCGGCCGGCTTCCTCGACCAGGCGCGCCGTTTCCTTCGCGTCGTCGTGCTCGTCGAGGTAAGAGATCAGGACATCGGCGCCCTCGCGCGCGAAGGCCAGCGCCACCGCGCGACCGATGCCGCTGTCCCCGCCGGTGATCACGGTGGCCTTGTCCTGCAGCCGGCTTGATCCGCGGTAGCTCGTTTCGCCGTGGTCGGCTTGCGGGGTCAGCTCGGCTTCATGGCCGGGCGGTTGCTGCTGTTGCTTCGGAATATCCATCGTGTGCTCCATGTCTGGGTGCAAAGGGTAGGGAAATGAACGGGCAATAGAGAGCGCGGACCGGCCGGCGGCTGGTCCGCGCGATCGAACGGGAAGCGGTTCAGCGGCCGAGGTGTTCGCGCACCGCGCTGGCGCTCACGCCGACCTGGTCGACGGCGCGCTGCAGTTCCTCGCGTGTAACGCCCAGCGCGTCGGTCCAGTAACGCACCTCGTGCTCCTCGTGCATATTGATGCGGGAACGGTCCTGCTGACCGCGTTTGTTCAAGTCATCCGACATGATGTGCTCCTGATAAGACGATGAGTCACAGGGTGACAGCCTCGGGAGCCAGGTTCCGTTAGGTGCCACACGCTAGGGGGCGATCGGGGCAGGCAAGAGCGCGGCCTGGCGCGCCGGCATGCCAGGCGGCGCGTTTTGAGGTACGCTTGCGGTATTCGAATAGCAATAAACCAGGAGACTCCATGGCTGCCCCCTACGCTAGCAACCAACCCGAACGCAGCGCCATCGACGCCACCCAGGGCCTGGTCGCCCTCGACTTCGGCGCCAACTGGTGCGGCTATTGCCGCGCCGCCGAGCCGCTGATCGACCAGGCGCTGGGCGACTATCCGGCCGCCCGCCACATCAGGGTCGAGGACGGCCCCGGCCGCCCGCTGGGCCGCTCGTTCCGCATCAAGCTGTGGCCGACGGTGGTGGTGCTCAAGGATGGCCAGGAAGTCGCGCGCGTGGTGCGTCCGGTCGACGCCGACGCGGTGCGCCAGGCCCTGGCCCAGGCGGGTGCATGAGCGAAGCCACGCTGGAAAGCCAAGCGGCGGGCAACAAACCCCGCACCGTCCTGTTTGCAAGCCTGATCGGCACCACGATCGAGTTCTACGATTTCTACATCTATGCCACCGCCGCGGTGCTGGTGTTTCCGCGCCTGTTCTTCCCGGCCGCCGACCCGGGCGCGGCCGTGCTGCAGTCGCTGGCGACCTTCGCCATCGCCTTCTTCGCGCGGCCGGTCGGCTCTGCCGTGTTCGGCCACTTCGGCGACCGCATCGGGCGCAAGGCGACCCTGGTCGCGGCCCTGCTCACGATGGGCCTGTCGACCATCCTGATCGGCCTCTTGCCCACCTATGCCCAGATCGGCGTGGCGGCGCCGCTGCTGCTGGCGCTGTGCCGCTTCGGCCAGGGCCTGGGCCTGGGCGGCGAATGGGGCGGGGCGGTGCTGCTCGCCACCGAGAACGCGCCGCCGGGCAAGCGCGCCTGGTACGGCATGTTCCCGCAGCTGGGCGCGCCGATCGGCTTCTTCCTGTCGGGCGGCGTGTTCCTGCTGCTGGGCGAGCTGATGAGCGACGAAGCCTTCTTCGCCTGGGGCTGGCGGATTCCCTTCCTGGCCAGCGCCTTGCTGGTGGCGGTGGGCCTGTACATCCGCCTGAAGATCACCGAAACGCCCGACTTTCAAAAGGTGCTGGACCAGAAGGCGCGGGTCAAGGTGCCGATGGTGGCGGTGCTGCGCGACCACCGCCGCGCGCTGCTGCTCGGCACCCTGACCGCCTTGTCGACCTTCGTCATCTTCTACCTGATGACGGTGTTCGCGCTGAGCTGGGGCACCGCGCAGCTGGGCTACACGCGCCAGGAATTCCTGGTGCTGCAGCTGTTCGCGGTGGTGTTCTTCGCGCTCACGATTCCGCCGTCGGCGCTGCTGGCCGACCGCCGCGGACGGCGCAGCGCGATGATGCTGGTGAGCGCCGCGATCGCCGTGTTCGGCCTGCTGTACGGGCCGCTGTTCGGCGCCGGCGGCTGGGTCGCGGTGACCCTGTTCATGGTCCTCGGCATGTGCCTGGTCGGCTTCACCTATGGCCCGCTCGGCACCTTGCTGGCCGAGATGTTCCCGCCCGAGGTGCGTTACACCGGCGCCTCGCTCACCTTCAACTTCGCCGGCATCCTCGGCGCCTCGGTGGCGCCCTATATCGCCCTGTGGCTGGCCACGAACCACGGGCTGGAATACGTCGGCTATTATCTGAGCGGCGCGGCGCTCATCAGCCTGGTCGCCCTGGCGCTGGCCAGGGACCTGGCGCCGTCGCCCGCCAGGTGAGCGGGCGCAGCTTCGGACGCCTCGCGGCGCGTGCTCCCGCGGCCGACGACGAGGCCTTCCTCGAGGCGCTCTACCTCGACTCCCGTCCCGACCTCGGCGCGCTGCCGGTCCCGCGTGGCGTCATCGAGGGCATCGCGCGCCACCAGCGCGCCATGCAGCTCGACGATTATGCGCGGCGCTTCGCCGCGCCCGAGACCTGGCTGGTGACCGAAGAGGAGCGCCCGGTAGCGCGCATCGTGCTGGCCGAAGAG
The DNA here is from genome assembly GCF_000315425.1 of Massilia timonae CCUG 45783. Lineage (GTDB taxonomy): Bacteria > Pseudomonadota > Gammaproteobacteria > Burkholderiales > Burkholderiaceae_D > Telluria > Telluria timonae. The sequence goes on from NZ_JH992926.1 coordinate 264,679, forward strand.
GCCGGCGCGCTGCGCGTGGTGGACCTGTCGGTGGCGCCGGCCGCGCGGCGCAAGGGCATTGCCCGGTGTATCCTGCGCGCGCTGCAGGAGGAACGCGCGCGCGTCACGCTGCGTGTGCGCAGCGGTAACCTGGCCGCACGCCGGCTGTACGGGGCGCTGGGCTTCACGCTCCTGCACGCCGATGACGCCGCCATGGAACTCGAGTGGCGCCTGACAGAAGCGCATCCGGATCGAGGCGCGCGGCGTCCGGGAGATGCGCCAGGCGATGACCTGGCGCGGGTGACGAACGCCTAGAACGAATAGACCATCGTCAGCGAGGTCTGGGTATCGGTGTTCTTCTTGTCTTCCGGGACGTCGCTGTCGTTGCGCACGCTGAAGCCGGCCTTCATCTGCATGCTGCCGTTGATCTTGGTGCTGAGCGACGTTTCGGCCACCGAGTGGGTGTTGCCGGTGCCTTTCTCGACGCTGACGGTCTGGGCGAAGAAGGCCGATGGGCTGACCTGCCAGCGGAACTGGGCCGCGCTGCGCACCGTCATGCCGCGTTCTTCTTCCTCGTTGTCGCGCTTGCCGACCGAGTAACCCGGACCGATCTCGACGTCGAGCGTCTTGTCGGGCGCCGTGTACCAGCGCGAGCCGTAACCGATGCCGACCGTCGAATACTTGCGATAGGCGCCGAACCGGTCGTCGGTGTGGGTGGCCAGCACGAAGGCGCGGCGGCCGTCGCCCAGCAGCTTGAGCGAGGCCTTGGCCGAGGTGGCCCAGCGCTGCGCCGAGCGGCTCTTCACGGGCTCGCCGAACTCGTCCTCGTACTCGTCTTCCTTGAAGTACCCGCTGGCGATGAATTCATGGCTCCAGCGCGCGGTCTCGTGACGGGCGTCGATCTTGCCCGTGACCGAGGTGCCGTTGGTATTGCCCGAGGTCGTGATCGCGCCGAGTTCGGCGGAGGTGAACCAGCCGCCGTCGGGAATCGCCGGCATCGCAACGGTGAGCGGCGCATGGACGTCGCCGACTTGCGGAAGGTCCGGAGCGGCGAGCGCCACACCGGGGAGGCCGGCCAGGGCCAGCGCCAGGATCGAAAATGGTTTCATCAGCATCTATGCGGTCGCATGGGCTGCGCCGTACCGCGTGGCATGCGCAGGGCGACCGGCCCATCGTTCGTGGATCGTGCGCGACCGTGGTGATAGCCGCGAGTTGGCGGACATTGTAACGCAAAGACAGCGCGATGCGATGCAATCGGGCATGAATGGGCGCTTGTTTAGTCGAGGCCGGCGCGAACGACCGGTCACTTTTATCGAGCGACTCAAGTGCCGACGTAGACGATCTTGAAAGCGAACAGCGCCGCGATCACCCACACCACCGGCTTGACCTCGCGCGCGCGGCCGGTCAGCAGCTTGAGCACCGCATAGCTGATGAAGCCGAAGGCGATGCCTTCGGCGATCGAATAGGTGAACGGCATGCCCAGGGCGGTCACGGCGGCCGGGATGCTCTCGGTGCTGTCGCCCCATTCGACGTCGCCCAGGTCGGACAACATCAGGCAGGCCACGAACAGCAGCGCCGGCGCGGTGGCGTAGGGCGGCACCACGGCCGCCAGCGGCGCGATGAACAGGCAGGCCAGGAACAGCGCGGCCACGGTCAGGGCGGTGAGGCCGGTGCGCCCGCCGGCCTGCACGCCGGACGCGCTTTCCAGGTAGGCGGTGGTGCTCGAGGTGCCCAGCACGCTGCCGGCGACGATCGCGCCGCTGTCGGCCAGCAGCGCCTTGTTCATCCGGTCCATCTTGCCCTCGACCAGCAGGCCGGCGCGGCGCGCCACGCCCATCAGGGTGCCGGTGGCGTCGAACAGCTCGACCAGGAAGAACACCAGCACCACGTTCAGGATGCCGGCGGCGAGGGCGCCCGGGATGTCGAGCTGGAACAAGGTCGGTTCGATCGACGGCGGCAGCGAGAACAGGCCCTGGTAGGTGTTCCCGCCGAAGAAGAAGCTGAGCACCGTCACCAGCACGATGCCGATCAGGATCGCGCCGCGCACGCGCAGGCGGTCCAGCGCCACGATGGCGAAGAAGCCGACGATCGCCATGATCGCGGCCGGCTGGTGCAGGTCGCCGGCCTTGACCAGGGTGGCTTCGTTGGCCACCACGATGCCCGCGTTCTTGAGGGCGATCAGGGCCAGGAACATGCCGAGGCCGACCGTGATCGCGACCCGCATCGAGCGTGGGATGCCGTCCACGATCATGGCGCGCAGGCCCACCATGGTGACCAGGATGAACAGGCAGCCCGAGATGAACACGGCGCCCAGCGCCGCCTGCCACGGGATGCCCATGCCGAGCACCACGGCGTAGGCGAAATAGGCGTTGAGCCCCATGCCGGGCGCCATCGCGATCGGGTAGTTGGCGTACAGGCCCATGATGGCGGTGCCGCCGGCGGCCACCAGGCAGGTGGCGACGAACACCGATTCCTTCGGCATGCCGGCGTCCCCCAGGATCGAGGGGTTCACGAAGATGATGTAGACCATCGTCAGGAAGGTGGTCAGTCCGGCCATCATCTCGGTGCGGATGTTGGTCTTGTTTTCGCTGAGTTTGAAGAGTCGTTCGAGCATGGGGGACTTTCTGGATTCGTTTTTTGCCCGAAGCATAACACCGGGACACGCCGCTTGCAGCCCGCGGCGCTACGCCGGGCCGCGCGGCGGTGTTACCATGCCGGCTCGAACCTCCATCTATTTTGTCCACACTATGCCGAAGAACAAGCGTCCCGCACCCCGCACCTCGAACAACACGCGCGAACCCGACACCGATGCCCAGGCGCGGCTGATGGCCGACATGGCCCTCGAGATCGCCGAGCGCGAGGACGAAGCGGCGCAAGGCGACGAACAGGCCGAGGCCCTGGCCAGCCTGGTGCGCAAGGCGATCCGCAAGAAGCACGACGAGGTGCTGTACGAGGCCATCGAACTGGCGCGCTACACCGATCCGCTGGCCTGCCGCCTGCTGCGCGCGCGCGTGGAAGAAGAAGCCGCCACCCTGCGCATCCGGCGCGAAGACGGTCCGGAAGTCGAGATCGACGCGTTCCTGGTGCCGCTGTTCGTGCGCAGCCGCGGCGGCCTGGACGGGCGCGAGAACTTCCAGGATCTTGACGCCTTCGAGCGTCTCTCGGCCAGCTTCCAGGAGCACGGCCTGGACAGCAAGGGCGCGAAAGTGGTGCTGCTGCAGCATGCCTACGACCTGGCCGAGATCGATCACATCGCCTACGGCACGCTGCACCAGATGCTGCGCGAAGCCGCCGCTTCGCTGCTCGAAAAAAAGCTGCAGCCGGCGCCGACCATCGAGGCCAGCATGCGCGGCTGGACCGGCGAGCCGGTGGCGCCCGACGAGACGGCGCTCGAGCTGCGCTTCCTGCTCGGCTTCTCGCTCAAGCGCGCCGACGATCCGTTCTACCGGGTCCCGCAGGACGAAGCGGGCAGCGACGCCTATTTCGCGGCGCGCATGGAACGCTACCGCGCCTGGACCGAGGCGGTGGCCCCGCTGGTGGCGCGAGCCCTCGCGCGCGAGCCGGACCGCCTGGAGCTGAACTTCCTGTACCAGGACCTGTTCTACGGCGCCAAGGAGCAGGGCGTGGCCGAACTGGCGACGCTCGGCGTGCTGGCCGAGGCCAAGCGCCTGCTGGCAGCCAAGGACCTGGCGCCGGACGCGGTGCACGCCGCGGTGGCGCCGCTGGACATGGGCGAGCACGTGGTTCTGCGCGCCAACCTGTATGCGCTCGACGGCGGCCAGCCGTGGGGCACCGTCGAAAAGCCGGTCGACCTGGCCGCCGACCTGGCCGCCGAGGTGGACGAATTGTGCGATGCACTACTGGCGCTCGGCCTGGAGGGCGTATCGATTGCCGCCGGGTTCAGCGCCGACGGGCACGCCGAAGGCGCCGAGCCTTATCACCCCGCCTGACGCCCCGTTTTCGAACCGTCCGCAACGCCCCGCCCCCCCCGATTTCGGCCGTCGGGGCGGTAAACCGGCGATTTCGGCCCCCGATTTCAGTGCAAACAGTAAAGTTTTTGCCGTTTTTTCGTAGTGGATTTTCCTGTGTTGGTGTAGGAGGCCCCTTACAAAAAATTGCCTCCCAGACGGACTCTCCCTATGAGGCCCAGCAGTAGGGCGGCAATATTTAGTTACATCTGGTGCAATGTTGCTCTGCACAACTGAAAATATTAGGAAAATTGCATGATACGATTCCGTGGTCAGACCGGCTTCCCGGGCGCCGCCACGGCCTTGTGAGAGAGAGAGGGACCGGTCCGGTTTTACTTGCCAACTACTAGAACGCCGCCGAGGCGAAAGGAAATCGACATGCCGACCCTGATCGTGTTTTGCCACCTCCGCTGGGATTTCGTGTTCCAGCGTCCCCAGCACCTGATGACCCGCCTGGCCGAACACTACAACATCCTCTTCATCGAAGAGCCGATGCACACCGAGGGCGAGGCACGTCTGGAAAAGACCGACGTCGCACCGAACATCACCGTCTGCCGTCCGCACACGCCGATCCAGCAGTTCGGCTTCCACGACGACCAGCTGCCGACCCTGCAGGCGCTGCTGGCCAACCTGGTGCCCAAGGACGAGGCCCCGATCGTCTGGTTCTACACCCCGATGGCGCTGCCGCTGCTGCAGGTCTTCAAGCCGTCCAAGGTGATCTATGACTGCATGGACGAGCTGGCCATGTTCAAGAATGCGCCGAAGCAGCTGCTGCAGCGCGAAAGCGCGCTGCTGAACATCGCCGATGTCGTCTTCACCGGCGGCCCGAGCCTGTACCAGTCGAAACGCGACCGCCACGCCAATGCCCACTGCTTCTCGAGCAGCGTCGACGCCAAGCACTTCCGCCAGGCACAGGATCGCGCCATCTCGCACCCGGACCAGGCCCATATCGCGCATCCGCGCCTGGGCTTCTACGGCGTGATCGACGAGCGCTTCGACGTCGACCTGGTCTCGAGCATGGCCGACGCCCATCCGGACTGGCAGATCGTGCTGGTCGGCCCGGTCGTCAAGATCGACCCGGCGACCCTGCCGAAGCAGCCGAACGTCCATTACATGGGCCAGCGCACCTATGACCAGCTGCCGCAGTTCCTGGCCGGCTGGGACGTCTGCCTGTTGCCGTTCGCCATGAACGATTCGACCAAGTTCATCAGCCCGACCAAGGTGCTCGAATACATGGCGGCCGAGCTGCCATGCGTGTCGACCCCGATCACCGACGTCAAGGTGCCGTATGGCGACGTGGTGGAGATCGCCGAGTCGCACGGCGACTTCATCGCCGCCTGCGAGCGCCAGCTGGCGCTGAGCGACGACGCGCGCCAGGCCATGGTGCAACGCATGCGCGAAGTGGTGGCCGGCACCTCGTGGGACCTGACCGCCAGCCGCATGCACGAGCTGATCGGCAACGCCGTCCCGGGCAACAAGGTCGAACGCTTCTTCGCCAACAGCCAGGAAGCGGCGCGCATGCCGGCCGAAACGCTGCCGGTGGCCCAGGTCGGCTGATTGGATCCAGGCCGCTTGAACCCGGCCTGGCCCCCTGACACGTCGTCCCCGCACAGGCGGGGTCATACCCGCCTGAGCACTTCCTCGATCGCCTCCACCGTCGCCGGCTTGGTCAGGTGTTGGTCGAACCCCGCCGCCTTGGTCCTGGCCCGGTCGGCTTCGCCGCCCCATCCCGTCAACGCCACCAGCCGGATGCCCGCCAGGCGGGCGTCTTCCCGGATCGCCGTCGCCACCTCGTAGCCGGACATGCCCGGCATGCCGAGGTCCAGGAACACCACGTCCGGCATCAGGCTGGGCAGCATGCGCAGCGCCTGGCGGCCGTCGTTGGCCACCGGCGCGCGGTGGCCCATCATATTGAGCAGGGCGGCCAGGGTCTCGGCCGCGTCGCGGTTGTCGTCGACCACCAGCACGCTGCGCCCCGTCGGCGCGGCCTCGGGCGTCGTTCCGGTCGTCCCGTCCTGGTCCGCGAGCGCCGCCTGTGCAGCGGCGAGCAGCGGCAGGCGCACCGTGAAGACGCTGCCGGCATTGGTGCCGGCGCTGGATGCGCTCACGCTGCCGCCGTGCAGCTCGACCAGGCTGCGCACCAGCGACAAACCGATGCCGAGCCCGCCGGATCCTGGCTGCTGCGCCTGCCCGACCTGGGTGAACATGCGAAATACCTCTTCCAGCGCCTCGGGCGCGATGCCGATTCCGTTGTCGGTCACCGTCACCACCGCCTCGTCACCATCGCGCCTGGCCTCGAGCGCGATGCGTCCGCCCTTGGGCGTATAGCGCGCCGCATTGTTCAGCAGATTGCTCACCACCTGGGTCAGGCGGGTCGGGTCGGCGTCGAGCACCAGGGCTTCGTCAGGGAGGCGCAGGTCGAAAGCGTGGCGCCCCGCCTCGATCAGCGGCATGCTGGTCTCGACCGCGGCCGTCAGGACCGTCGCCAGCTCGACCCGCTCGCGCCGCAGCTCGACCTGGCCGCGCGTGATGCGCGCCACGTCCAGCAGATCGTCGACCAGGTTCACCAGGTGGTCGAGCTGGCGCTCCATGATGTCGTGCACGCGGCTGACAGCCTCGCGGTCGGCGGGCGAGCGCCGGATGAACTGCAGCCCGCTGCGGATCGGCGCCAGCGGATTCCTCAGTTCGTGCGCCAGGGTGGCCAGGAACTCGGTCTTGAGGCGGTTGGCTTCGGACAGGTCGGCCGCCATGCGCCGCAGCGCGGCGTCGGAGCGGCGCCGTTCGGTAATGTCGGTAAACAGCACCGCGACCCGGCGCCGTTCGGGCGGCCCCAGCCGCGTCGCGTGCACGTCGTACCAGCGGTGCAGGCCGCGCGCCTCGTTCTCGAAGCGCACCGCCTCGCCGGTTTGCGCCACCCGGCCATAGGTGTCGAACCAGTGCTGCTCGTGGTTGGGCACCAGCTGGCGGATCGTCTTGCCCACCGCATCGAGCAGGCCGGTATGCTTGACGAAGGCCGGATTGGCCTCGACGAACAGGTAGTCGCAGGGCTGGCCTTCACTGTCGTAGATCATGTCGATCACGCACAGGCCTTCGTCGATCGAGTCGAACACGGTGTGGTAGCGCTCTTCGGTGGCGCGCAGCTGCTGCTCGGCCTCGCGCTGGCGCGTGGCGTCCATGACCACCCCGTGCACCTCGCACGGCGCGCCATGGTCGTCATACTCGACGTGGCCGCGCGCGATCATCCAGCGCCAGCCGCCGGCGTCCGCCCGGATGCGGTAGGTGGCGGCATAAAGGCCTTCGCCGTCGATCGCGGCATTGATCTGCGCCACCGTCGGTTCGATGTCGTCCGGATGGAAGGCCGCCAGGTAGGTGGCGAGCGGCGCGTCCAGGCGCCGCTCCTCTGCAACCCCGAACAGCGCCGCCATGCGGGCGTCGGCCCGGACCCGGTCTTGCAGGATGTCCCACGACCAGATGCCAAGCTCGGCGGCCTCGACGATGCGTTCCAGGCGCGAACGGGTCTGCTCCAGTGCCGTCTCCGCCCGCTGCCGCTCTTCCTGGCTGTTGAAGGCCTCGATGTAGAAACGCGCCTTGGCGCGCAGGATCGTGGGGGAGAGCGGTTCGGTAAGCACGGCGATGGCGCCGGCGTCGTACAGCAATTCCTGGGGGAAGGGCAGGGGTTGCGGCAGGCCGAGCGCCACGATCGGCGTGCGGCTGGAGCGCGGGTTCGCGCGCACCGCGCGAATGGTGGCGAGCATGCCCTCGGCGTCGCCCGAAAAGCCGACCAGGATCAGGGCGAAATCGCCCTTGCGGGCCTGTTCCAGGCCGTCGGACTGGGTGGTCGCCCGCACGATGGCCTGGTCCAGTTCGCGCGAGACCTGGTTGACGATCGGGTCGTCGATCGCGCGCTTGCAGATGAAAAGAACACGCCTGTGGCTGGCGTGCGGTATGGTGTCAGTCAGGGACATCTTGGCCCGGAAAATTGGTTATGGTTATTTCGGCAATCTAAGTGTGTCGCCGGGCCATGTCAACGATTTTGCGCTTTTTCGGTGCGCCGGCGCCCCCTGTCAGGATTTGTCCGGCACCTGCTGCGAGGGCACCGGCGTGCGCAGCGCCTCGGGAACGGCGTCGGCGATGCCCTGCGACGGCGCCTGGCCGATGCGGCGCGCCTCGTCGGAATGCTGGTCGAGGTTCACTTCTTCGGCCACGTCGAAGCGGCCGTCCTCGGCGCCTTCGTCGCCCGGCAACAGGTTGTCGGAACGGTTGTCCTGGCCTCCGGCGGGAACCGGAACGTCCTGCTTGCGGTCAGAGTGATCGGGAGCGCTCATGTGGACCTCCATGAAATGGTAGACATGGTCCGATTATGGCGCAGGGCCCCTGCGCCGGGCGCACGCGAGCGTCGCGTGCGGGCGCTCACGGGCCCCGCTTTTTGCGCGGCAAATTCTTTTCCAGGATGGCCCACAAGATCAAGCCATAGGCCAATAACCGGATCAGGTAGTGCAGCGGCGAATCCTCGCCGCCGCCGTCGCGCAATACCGCATACACGCGGTGCAGCCCTTCGATCGCGAACGACAGGGCGAAATACAGGAAGAAACGGTCGCCGCTGGCGCGCCAGAAGCGCAGGAAGAACAGGGCGATGATCAGGGAAGCCATGGCGATGGCGCCGGCCAGCAGATTGGTCATCGCTTCAGTCCTTTTCGTAGATCAGGCCGTAGAGCAGGAGCAGGCAGGCCACCAGCGCGCTCGCCTGGCGCCAGGGCAGCAGGTCGACCTGGGTGGGAAACACGACCTTGTCCAATAACAGCAAGAGATTATTCAAGGTCATGCCCGCAAAACAGGCGCCGCTCCAGAACAGCAGCCGCAGCCGCGTGCGCCGGTAGCCGGCGAACAGCAGCACGGCGCAGGTCAGCGCGGTCAGCATGCAGAGGGTATAGATCACTTCGCCCATATCACATCGTCCCGAAGGGTATGCTCATCATTCTTGTCGGCGCCCGGCGCCGGCTCTTTGCGTCTAATTTGTGTCTGACTACGACATCCAGTTTATTGCATGCAGATCAGTGGCCGCGTCTTCCCTTCATTCGTCCTTGCGCAGGCGGAAAGCGTCGGCGAACTGCTGGGCCTGGCGCTCGAGGCTGGAGTGGATCAAGTGAGTGACCTCCACCAGGTGCCGGCCATACAGGTCGGCCAGGCGATCGATCCGTTCGCGCAGGGCCTCGCTGACGGGCTCGTAGCGATAACAGTGGGCGGCCGGCGGATCGCAGGGCTGCGCGATGCCCGCCTTGCATAAATCGGACAGCAGCTGGCCCGCCACGCGCTCACGGATATAGAGCCGGCTGGCCAGCATGGCGCTTTCCCACTGCTGGGTGGGGTCGGCGCGCAGCAGCAGCAAGGCTTCCAGGAAGGGCACGGAAGGAACGCTCGTCAGGACGAAACGGCGTAGATCTTCCGGGATTGGCGGGTGGGTCATTCGTGGCGAACTTGTTTCCCAAATGGAAAATCTTATTGAGAAAGCGTTAATTTTAAAACATTCCGTGAGGAATTGCTCATGCAATCGTGCGCACCCGGTGCGCAGTGTCATGGGTATCGCCGCGCGCGCCGATCAATGCAAAGTTAATGCTCAGGAGCACCTGCTCAGCTAAAATGCCCGCTTTCTTCACCATTGCCGTTCAATCATGCTTCGCTCCACCCTGGGCAGACTTCTTGCCCGCCTCGCCGTCGCCGGCGCCTTGCTGTCCGCCGGCGCGGCGCAGGCCGACAGTTGTCCTGTCCACTACCTCGACGGCCGCGCGCCCGAGATCCACAACCAGAAACTGGCGAAATCCACGCGCGAGCTGTGCTACGGCGTGTTCGGCGTCATGCATTCAGGCGTGACCCGCACGCCGCTGTGGTCGGCCGAATACGTGCGCGCCGATAACCTCAAGCGGGCCCAGGGCCTGGACCGCGACGACAAGTTCCACGCCGAGGGGCGCCTGCCGCGCGGCCAGCGCGCCGAGCTGTCGGACTATGCGCGCAGCGGTTTCGATCGCGGCCACCTGGCGCCGAACGCCAATATGCCCGACCGCCGCACCCAGCGCGAGAGCTTTTCGCTGGCCAATATGGTCCCGCAAGACCGCGACCACAACCGCCACATCTGGGCGCCGATCGAGGGCGCGGTGCGCACCATGGCGAAGAAGGAAGGGGAGCTGTACGTGATCACCGGCCCGGCCTTCCTCGGCGCCAGCCTGAAGAAGGTCGGCAACGTCATCGTGCCGAGCCATCTGTACAAGGTGGTGTACAGTCCGCGCCAGAAGCTGGCCGCGGCCTGGTTCACCGAAAACCGCGCCGATGCGCCGATCAATGTGGTGCCGGTCGCCGAGCTGGAACGCATCGTCGGCATCGAACTGCTGCCGTCCCTGTCGGCAAAGCAGAAAGAACGCATGCTGCGCCTGCCCAAGATCAAGCAGCGCAAGAACCGATCGTAAAGGAACGCCATGAGCAAGAAGAAACCAACCTCGTTCACCCCGTTCGCCAACGAAGCCGACGTCGCCGGCATCGGCGACCTGATGCTGGAAAACCGCGTCGACCGCATCACGATCTCGGGCGACGTCGACCTGACCGCCGACGTGCCCGGGCTGGACAAGGCGCGCCGCCTGCACGCGCTTCTTGGCGAGATCGTGGCCGTGCTCGAGGCGCGCGACCTGCCGGACGCGCTGCCGCCGCCCGAGGTCAAGACCATCGACAACCCGTTCGCCTGAGCACGGCGCGCCGGTTCCGGTGCGCTGTCCATGCCGGGCGTCCGCCCGGCTTTCCTCCGCCTGTCGTCCTGCGCCTACGTGCTCATCCGTAGGTGGTCCGACGCCGCATTTCGCCTTGTTCTGACATGATCTTTCCAACGGTCAATGGTGTGCGAGCCCCATCAGTATTGGAGTAATCTTGACAATAAAGCGCAAACGAGCGGCAGTCTCGTCGCCGGCGCCAGTACCACCATTTTTCGGAGGAACGACCATGCAACATACCCTTGTCGCGGTGTTCGACAACCGCACCGATGCGCAGAACGCCATGAACGAACTGCTGTCGTCGGGCTTTACCCGTACCGACGTCCGCCTGTCCAACGCCGACCCGACCGGTCAGACCGACAGCGTGTCCGGCCGTTCCGACCTCGACACCGAACGCAGCGCGGACGGTGACACCGGCATCACCGCCAGCATCAAGAATTTCTTCAGCGACCTGTTTGGTTCGGATAATGCGGAACACGTGAGCCGCTACGAGGGCGCCGTCACCCGCGGCCACCATGTGCTGACCGTGGTCGCCGCCTCGCTGCCGGAAGTCGAGCGCGCCGCCGACATCGTCGAGCGCTACGGCCCGACCGACATCGACGAGAACGCCACCGGAACCCCGGACCTCGCAACGGGCGGCATCAGCGCCGGCGCCATGCGCATGGGCAGCAGTGCCGGCATGCAGCAATCGTCGTCGATGTCGGCCCAGTCGGGCTCGCTCGGCAATGCGCAGGCGGCGCCGACGCCCACACTCGACAATCCGGGCGACCGCCCGCTGTTCCAGCAAGGCTCCCTGAACCAGGGCCAGACCGTCGGCGGCACCCACCAGGAATCGCTGGGCAGCAGCGGCCTGACCGCCACCGGCGGCACCTCGCTGCAAAGCTCGACGCTGCGCGACGACCCGCTGCAGAACGCGCCGCTCGACGGCAGCCAGCAGGGCGGCCTGGCGGCCGGCAGCGCGCAGCTGGACAACGACCGCATCGCCGCCCAGGGTTCGAACCTGGGCAACACCGCATCGGCGGGCAGCACCTCGTCCATCCAGGGCTCGGCCCTGGAAGGGTCGATCCGCAGCGACTCGCTGCAGCGTGACACCCAGACCGGCTCGCTGGCGGGCGGCAGCGCCAGCCTGGACAAGCAGCGCAGCGGCGTGCGCATCTTCTCGCGCGGCCAGTCGGACGCCGCCCTGGGCCTGGGCGGCAGCGCGGGTTCGGCCTCGAGCACCATGGGTTCGTACGACGACGATACCTACTATCGCAACCATTTCAACACCACCTACGGCGCCACCGGCGCGTCCTACGACGACTACCTGCCGGCCTACAGCTACGGCAGCGAAGCCGCGCGCAGCGGCCGCTACACCAACCGCGCCTGGGACGACATCGAAACCGACCTGCGCAGCGACTGGGACAGCCGCCACGCCACCGGCGGCGAGCCATCGACCTGGGAAAAGATGAAGGCCGCGGTGCGCCACGGCTGGGAACGCATGACCCGCGACGACGACGACGACCAGTACCGCAGCCACTACGACAGTACCTATGCGAGCAGCGGCACGAAGTTCGAGGAACTGAAGCCGGCATACGCCTATGGCAGCGAGATGCGCCGCAGCGAGATGTATCGTAACCAGCCATGGGACGACGTCGAGGGCACCCTGCGCACCGGCTGGGACAACCGCATCGACGGCACCCGCGACTTCAGCACCACCGGCAGCGACACCAGCGAACCGTCGACCTGGGATCGCGTCAAGAACGCCGTCCGCCACGGCTGGGACCGCATGACGGACGACAACGACGATGACGTCTACTACCGCAACCACTGGAACTCGACCTACGGCGCCGCCGGCGGCTCGTACGACGAGTACCGCCCGGCCTACAGCTACGGTTCGGAAATGGCGCGCAACGACCAGTACCGCGGCCGCAGCTGGGACGCGGTCGAGACCGACCTGCGCAGCGACTGGGATCGCCGCTATCCGGGTGAGCAATCAACCTGGGACAAGATGAAGTCCGCCGTGCGTCGCGGCTGGGACCGCATGACCGACGGCGATAACGACGCCTACTACCGCAACCACTGGAACTCGGTGTATGGCGCCACCGGCGAGGCCTATGACGAATACCGTCCGGCCTACAGCTACGGCTCGGAAATGGCGCTCAACGACAAGTACCGCGGCCGTCCGTGGAACGACGTCGAGACCGACCTGCGCAGCGACTGGGATACCCGCTATCCGGCCGACCAGTCGACCTGGGAAAAGATGAAATCGGCCGTGCGTCACGGCTGGGATCGCATGATGCGTTAAGCCCGCACCTCGGGAAATGAACGCGGCGCCCTCGGGCGCCGCTTTTCATGGCACTACACCTGTTGCTCTACCGGTTCACCTGGCGAACACCTGCGCCGCCGGCGTGATGGTCACCGCCTCCGGCCTGATGTTCAGCTTCATCGAGCCGATCTGCTGGTCCTCGTCCAGCAAGGCCTGCGGCTTGTTGGCGTCGTACTTGATCGGCGAGAAGGCGTCGCTCACCAGCGCCTGTTTCAGGCCGGCCGCATCCTTGGTGATGATCACCACCGACAGGTTCCTGGCCGACAGGTGCTTCCTGATCGCCGCATTGACGTCGGCCGCGCTCAGCTTCGACAGGGCGTCGCGCATCATGGCGGTGAAGTCCGGCGTGCCGTACCACTGCGAATCGAGCGCATAGCCCAGCTGCTGGTCCTGGGTCGCGGTCATTACGAACACGTTCTTCAGCAGATAGTCGCGGGTGGTCTCGAAGTCGGCCTGGCTGATGCCCCCATCGACCATCTTGCCCAGTTCGTGCAGCGCCACGCGCAGCGCGAAGTGGCCGTTCTGCGGCGCCACCGGGCGGATCCAGACCTCGAACAGCTGCGCCTTGCGGCCCAGGTTGGGGTTCGGGAAGAACTGGAACATCCCGCGCGGGAAGGCTTCGATATACGCGTAGTCGCCATAGTTCATGCCGCGCTCTTCGCGGATGCGCTGGTACAGGTGGGCGCTCGAGGAGCGGTGTTCGCCGAACCAGGTCTTGGCCAGCCACAGGGCGGCGAAGTCCGGGTGCTTGCGCGTGACTTCGAGCGGCAGGCCGAACGAGATCGCGGTGGCGCGCGTGTTCTTCTCGACGATCTCCACTTCCAGGCCATTCGGCATGCGGCCTTTCGGCACGCCCGTCGCGGGGAGGCCCGCGCCTTGCGGCAGGCGCGCCAGCTGCGCCTTGAGCGAGGCCGTCATCGCTTCCGACACGTCGCCCGAGATGCCGACCTTCACCGCGCCCCGGGTATACGCCTTGGCGTAGAAGGCCTTCACGTCATCCAGGGTGATGGCGTCGATGCCGGCGACGGTGCCGAGCACAGGATGACCGTAGCCGGTGCCGGCGAACACATTCGCTTGCAGCCGCTCTTTGCCGAATTCCTCCTCGTTGTTGTCCTTCAGGTCCAGCACCAGCGCGTTGCGCTGGGCGTCCTTCAGGCGCCGGAAATCTTCCTCGCGAAAGCCCGGGTCCACCAGCAGGGGCATGGCGATGCCGAGGAATTGGTCCCAGTTGTCCTTGTGGATGGTGCCGGTGAAGGTCGTCATCTCCTTGTCGGTCTGCTCGGTGAAGCTGCCGGCCATCGGGAACAGCGACTTGGTCACCTCGTCGATCTTGCGCTCGCGCGAACCGCTCGCCGCCACCATCGCGGCGGTGAGGGCGGCCAGGCCTTCCTTGCCCTTCGGGTCGTGGCTCGATCCGGCGGCGAACAGCAGCTTGAAGCGGATCTGCGGCAAGGCCGACTTCTGCACCAGCACGTCGAACTTCGCATCAACCTCCCGAGGGGCGAACGATGCCAGCTTCGGCAACGCTTCGATGCCCTTCGGCAGCGCCTCATGCGACAGGGTGGTGACCACCATGCTGTCGTCGACCAGGTATTTGCGGGCGGCGGCCTGCAGGTCGGCCGGCGTCAAGCTGTCGATCGCGCGGTAGTACCCGTTCAGGGTGCCGTAGGAGCGCTCGAAATGCACGTAGGACGCCAGCGTCGAGGCGATCGCCTCGGTGTTGTCGAGCGAGCGGATCAGGCCATACTTCTGGGCCGACTTGGCCGCTTCCAGTTCCTGGCTGCTGACCGGTTCGTCGCGCAGTTTCGCCACCGTCTGCAGGATGGCGTCGCGCACCATCAATGCGTCGGCTGGATTCTTCACGCGCGCGCCGACGGTGGCCAGGGTCGGATCGACCCGGTTCGGGGTGAAGTCGAACAGCTGGTCGACCTTTTGCTCGTCCTGCACCAGGCGCTTGTACAGCGGCGAGGTGCGCCCGAACGACAGCGACAGCGCCATCGACAGCGCCGCCTGCTCCTTCTGCCGGGCGACGAAGCTCGGGGCGCGCCAGGCGACCGTCACCAGCGGCAGGGTCGGGGTCTGCCAGGCCACGTGGCGGTACTGGGCGCCGCGCGGCGCGGGTTCGACCGGCACGTTCGAGGTGAAGGCGCCGCGCTTCCAACCGGCCCAGTATTTCTCGACCATGGCGATCGCCTTCGACGGTTCGACGTCGCCGGCGATGATGATGGTGGTCTTTTCGGGACGATACCAGCGGTCGAAGAAGACCTTCGAGTAATCGTACTGGTTGGGCATGTCCTCGATGTCCTTGAGGAAGCCCATCGTGGTGTGCTTGTAGGTGTGGGTGGTGTAGGCGGCGTCGCGCTGCACCTCGAACAGCTTCGACATCGGGTTCGCGCTGTTCTTGTTGTATTCGCCCAGCACGGCGCGCGATTCGGTCTTGAAGGCCGCGATCGGATACGACAGGTGCTGGAAGCGGTCGGCCTCGACCTTCAGCACCGTTTCCAGGTCCTGCTTGGCGAAGGTGGTGTAGTAATTGGTGAGATCGTCGCTGGTATACGCGTTCTGGCGCGCGCCGGCCTTCGTGATCACTTCCTGGTATTTTTCGGGCGGGTAGGTCGGCGTCCCGCGGAACATCATGTGCTCGAAGAAGTGGGCGAAGCCCGACTTGCCCGGTTCGACTTCGTTGCGCGACCCGGTCTGCACCGGGATGTGCACCGAGACCAGGTTGGGGAAGCCGGTCGGCACCACGATGACCTTCAGCCCGTTGGGAAGCAGTTTTTCGGTTGCCTTGAATGGCAGCACGTCACCACCGGTGGCGGCCTTGGCGGCCGTGGGGGTGGCCGACGCCGCATGGACGGCGCCCGCCACCAGCACGCCGGAAATCAATGTCGCGAGCGTGGTGCGCGACAGGGTCGATTGAAACACAATGTCTCCTTGGGAAATAGACAATCGCGAAGGATAGTCTATCCACCAAGGAATGAACAGCCGTAGGAATGCCCGTCTTTACGCGGCTTCCGTCATCGGCAGGCTGATGCGGTTGCGCCCCAGGTGCTTGGCGCGGTACAGGGCGGCGTCGGCGATCGCGACCAGCTGGCTGGCATGGTTGTCGGGCCCGGCGATCGCGGTGGCGGCGCCGATCGACACCGTCACGTGGCCGGCGGCGAAGCGGCACGGCAGTTGCAGCTGTTCGACCCGGCAGCGGATGCGCTCGGCCACGATGGCCGCGCCTTTCAGCGACTGGTTGGGCAGGATCACGGCAAATTCCTCGCCGCCGTAGCGCGCCACCAGGTCGTTGGCCCGCATCTCGCTGGCCACGGCGCGCGCCACCCGCTTCAGGCACTCGTCGCCGCCCAGGTGGCCATGGGCATCGTTATACGCCTTGAAGTTGTCGACGTCGACCATCAGCAGCGACAGCGGCTGCATCTGGCGCAGTGCGCGCGTCCATTCCGCATGCAGGGTGTCGTCGAAGCAGCGCCGGTTGGCCAGGCCCGTCAAGCCGTCGCGCGTGGCCAGCTGCTCGAGCGCGATCTGCGCCATCTTGGCGTCGGTGAGGTCGCGCAGGGTCTCGACCACCGCCGACAGCTGGCCCCTGGCATTGAAGATCGGGCTGGCGTCGGCCGCCAGGTAGCGGCGCCGGCCGGCGCGCGGCATGTCGCACCAGCTCTCGATCGACAGCGGACCGGGACAATGGCCCTCCACGCCAGGGGGCGGCCGGACCTCGTCGCGCCGGCCCTTGAGCACCAGGTCGGCCAGGGTGGGGCGCTGGATCTCGTAGAAACTGCGCCAGTGGTCGCCGGTGCCGAGCACTTCCGGCGCCGGCACACCGGTCAGCTCCCCGCAGGCGCGGTTCCAGATCATGACGCGGGCGTCGGTGCCCAGCACGAAGACCGGCACCGACAGGCTTTCCATCAATTGCCCCACGAATGCCACGTCCTGGACCAGGGCTGTCGGGCCTGTGCCGGTGCTGGGTGCGCTCATGAGCCGTCCTCTGTGGTTGCGGTGTCGGAGAGCGACAACCGGTGAGTTGCCGCTAGGGACCGATTCTGCAACCTGCGCAGGTTCAGGCCATTGATTTTCAGCAAGGACAATGGCGAGGTGGCATTTTGCAACGCTGGGCGCGTCAGGCCACCTTCGCCATGATGGCGGGAGCGACCGACGCCGGGTCGTGCACCGGATCGTGGAGGGAATGGCGTAGTGGATCTTGCACCACACTGCGCACCGGCACCGAGAGCAAGCAGCGGGCGCGCCGCTCGCCGGTGGCGACCATGCGCAGCACGCCGCCCATGGCGCGGATGTGCTCGACCAGCTCGGCGGGCAGGGCGGCGACGTCGTCCACCGAGCCGGCGCAGCCGTCGATCTCGAGGCCGAGCGTGCTGGCCCCTTCGAGCAGCCGCACATGCAGCTCGCATTTCTGCTCACCCTCGTGCCCGCGCTCCTGCGCATCACCGCCATGGCCGACCCTGCGCGCGGCGCCGGCCAGCACGTCCTGCAGCACGCGGAACACGGCCAGGCGCGCCGCGCGGTCCTGGCCGGCGCGCGAACTCGGATCGACGCCGGCCTCGAAGCGGTAGCGCAGGCCGTGGCGGTGCGCATGCTCGGCCAGGCAGCGCTCCAGCGCCTGGCGCAGGCGGTCTTCCGGATGGGCGCCGCGCAGGCCGCCGGCGACGGCGCGCACCGCCTGGATGGCGCCGTCGATGCCGGCCAGCGCGCGGTCGACGCGGGCCAGCAGGACCGGAGCGGGCGTCGCCTGGGCGCAGTCGCGCAGGCTCGCCATGTCATCGCGCAGGCTCGACAAGCGGCGGCCCAGCTCGGCCTGCAACTCGCCGCCGATCCGGGTCCGCTCGCCTTCGCGCACGCCTTCGTGCTGGCGCACCAGGCGGCACAGCACGTCGTGGTTGTCGGCCAGCGCCTGGTCGGCCTGGCAGCGCGCCTCGCGCTCGGCCTCGAGCTGGTGCTGCAG
The DNA here is from genome assembly GCF_000315425.1 of Massilia timonae CCUG 45783. Classification (GTDB taxonomy): domain Bacteria; phylum Pseudomonadota; class Gammaproteobacteria; order Burkholderiales; family Burkholderiaceae_D; genus Telluria; species Telluria timonae. The sequence continues at coordinate 282,646 of NZ_JH992926.1, forward strand.
CGCGCGCGCCCGTTCATCGCTGGTGACGCTGCGGCGCAGGCCGATATAGGCCAGGACCAGGGCGGCCAGCGTGACCATGATGCTGGCCAGCACTTCCGGCGCCGCGCTGCGCCAGGGCAGCGGCACCAGCGCATGCGCGTCGCCGGCCTCGGCGCGGTGAGCAAGCAAGCACATCGACACTAGGAGAACCGAAGACTTTTTCATGAGTCGCCCTCTTACCGGATTCGGAACATTCCGTAGGACCATACCGCCGTCCTGCTGTAGGAATATTGTTTCTTCTCAAGCAGCTGTTATGCGACACGTTTTGTGGAACGGCGGCAACCGCAGCGTCACGGCGCCCGGCGCGCTATAATGGAAGGTTGACGAGAGGCTTACCGTGACTTACAGCATCAAAGAGATCTTCTACACCTTGCAGGGCGAGGGCGCCCATGCTGGGCGGCCGGCCGTGTTTTGCCGGTTTTCCGGCTGCAACCTCTGGACCGGGCGCGAAGCCGACCGCTCGAGCTCCGTGTGCCAGTTCTGCGATACCGATTTCGTCGGCACCGATGGCGAACGCGGCGGCAAGTTCAAGGAAGCGGACCTGCTGGCGGCCGAGATCGACAGCCTGTGGCCAGCCACTTATCCGGCCAGCAAATACGTGGTGTTCACCGGCGGCGAACCGCTGCTGCAACTCGACCGTCCCCTGATCGACGCCATGCATGCGCGCGGCTTCACCATCGCCATCGAGACCAACGGCACCCTGCCGGTGCCGGAAGGCGTGGACTGGATCTGCGTCAGCCCCAAGATGGGCTCGACCCTGGCGGTGCATAAAGGCAGCGAGATCAAGGTCGTCATCCCGCAGGTCGGGCAAGACCTGGCCGCCTATGAAGGGCTCGATTTCGAGCATTTCTACGTGCAGGCGATGGACGGCCCGCTGGCCGCCCGCAACCTCCAGCTGGCGATCGAGACCTGCCGCGCCAACCCGAAATGGAAGCTCAGCCTCCAGACCCATAAACTTCTTCAGATTCCTTAAAGATCCACACGCAGCATGTTGACCATTACCCGCAAGCTTGAATTCGATGCCGGACACCGGATTCCCGACCACAAGAGCCAGTGCCGCAACCTGCACGGGCACCGCTATACCCTTGAGATTACTCTGACGGGCCAGGTGATCGATTCCGACGGCAATTCCGACAATGGCATGATCATGGATTTTTCCGACGTCAAGGCCCTGGCTAAGCAGCACCTGGTCGACGTGTGGGATCACGCCTTCATCGTGTACGAAAAGGATGACAAGGTGCGTGAGTTCCTGGCATCGCTGCCGGACCACAAGACGATCGTGATCGACCGCATCCCGACCGTCGAGAACCTGGCCCAGGTGGCGTTCGACATCCTGAAGGCCGTGTTCATCGACCGCTACGGCACGGGCCTCCGCCTGCACAAGCTGGTGCTGCACGAAACCCCGAACTGCTGGGCCGAGATCACGGAATGATGCCGGATTCGACCCTCCAGGCCACCGGGAACGCGTCGCCGGATGCGGCGGCCGGGCGCTATATGGGGCTGGCCCTGGCCCAGGCGCAATTGGCCTGGGACCGGGGCGAGGTGCCGGTCGGCGCGGTCGTGGTCAAGGATGGCGAGGTCATCGCGACCGGCTTCAACCAGCCGATCAGCGGCCACGACCCGACCGCCCATGCCGAGATCGTCGCCTTGCGCGCCGCCGCCGAAAAGCTGGGCAATTACCGGCTCCCGGGCTGCGAGCTGTACGTGACGCTGGAACCCTGCATCATGTGCTCGGGGGCGATGATGCATGCGCGCCTGGCCAAGGTGGTGTACGCGGCGCTGGACCCCAAGACCGGCGCCTGCGGCTCGGTCGTCGATCTGTTCGCCGAAGACAGGCTGAACCACCACACCGCGGTGGTCGGCGGCGTCATGGCCGAGGAGGCGAGCGCCTTGCTCAAGGCCTTTTTCGTGGAACGCCGCAACGCGGCGCGCAAGCCCGCCGCCATCCAGGGCTGAGCGGGGAGGATGCTCCCCCAGCCGCATTCCGTCAGGCGGAGCGCCATCCGCGCCAATTAGCTGTTATGCTGTTTTCAAGTCGCCATGACGGCACGGCCGTCCGACCCTAGGGATGTGAACCACGAACAGCATCGGCGCCAGGCTGGCGCCACATTACGCGCTCCTGACCTGCCGTCATGCCCACCCTCCACGCCAATGGCCTGCGCGTCGCCTTCGACACCGCGGGTGACCCCAAAGCCGCGCCGCTGCTCCTGATCCACGGCCTCGGCATGCAGCTGACCAACTGGCCCGACGACTTCGTCGAAGGCCTTGTCGAGCTCGGCTTTTACGTGATCCGCTTCGACCACCGCGATAGCGGCCTGTCGACCAGGTTCGAACAGGCCGGCACGCCGAACCTCACGCTGGCGCGCATCAAGGCCGCCCTTGGCTGGCCGCTGCGCTCGCCTTATGGCATCGACGACATGGCGGCCGACGCCCTCGGCGTGCTGTCGGCGCTGGGCGTGGCCCGGGCCCACCTGGTCGGCGTGTCGGCGCTGGGCGGCATGATCGCCCAGCAGCTGGCGGCGCGCCACCCGCAGCGGGTGCTGAGCCTGACCTCGATCATGTCCACCAGCGGCCGGCGCGGCCTGCCTGGGCCGGGCGCGGCGGTGCGCAAGGCGCTGGCCAGCCAGCCCGCCGATCCCACCGATCTCGACAGCGTCATCGAGCACGCCGTCGGGCTGCTGCGGCTGCTCGGCAGTCCGTCCTATCCGACCCCGGACCGGCAGCTGCGCAAGCGCGTCACGCGCTCCATGCGACGCTGCTATTGCCCAAGCGGCAGTGCGCGCCAGATGCTGGCGCTGCTTGCCGCCGGTGACCGCAGCGCGCTGCTGCCGGCGATCTCGGCGCCGACCCTCGTCATCCACGGCGCCGCCGATCCGCTGCTGCCCGCGGCCTGCGGCCGCGACGTGGCAAGCCACATCGATGGCGCGCGGCTCGAGATCATCGAAGGGATGGGCCACGACTTGCCGCCCCAGCTGGTCGAGCGCATCCTTGCCTTGATCGACTCCCATGCGCGGGGTAAGATGTTGCCAGATTCAACACCCCGGCTCTTCGTCAAACAGTGATCACTTCCCGTCCCGGCATCGCCATCGTGGCGCCAGCCGGCTGCATTCCCGAGCCATCGGCGCTCGAACGCGCCATCGCGCGCCTCGAAGGGCAGGGCTTCCTGGTGCGTAATTACTACGACCATAGCTGCACCCACCAGCGCTTCGGCGGCACCGATGACGCACGCCTGGAACAATTGCACGCCGCCGTGGCCGATCCAGGCGTGCACCTCATCATTGCCCTGCGCGGCGGCTATGGCATCAGCCGCCTGCTGCCGCGCATCGACTTCGAGGCGATCGCCGCCAGCGGCAAGATCGTGGTCGGGTTTTCCGACCTGACGGCCCTGCACATGGGCCTGATGGCGAAGGCGGGCGGCCTGAGTTATGCCGGGCCGATGATCGCGGGCGACTTCGGCGCAGTCGAACCGGTCGCGTTCACGCTCGACGATTTCTGGGCCTGCCTGGCCGGCCCCACGCATACCATCAGCGAGCGCGCGGCCGGCAATCCGGAGATCGACGTGCGCGGCGCCGTCTGGGGCGGCAACCTGGCCATGATCGGCGCCATGGTCGGCACGCCATACTTTCCGCGCATCGACGACGGCATCCTGTGGCTCGAAGATATCGCCGAACATCCGTACCGCATCGAGCGCCTCATGCTGCAGCTGATGCAGGCCGGTGTGCTCGAGCGCCAGCAGGCGGTGGTGCTGGGCGACTTTTCGGGCTATCGCCTGGGGCCGATGGACAATGGCTACGACTTCGACGCCATGCTGGCCTATTTGCGCCAGACGCTGCCGCTGCCGGTATTGACGGGCCTTTCCTTCGGCCACATCGAGCGCCGCGTCACCATTCCGTTCGGCGCCCAGGGTCACCTGGTGTCCGATGCCGACGGCTTCCGCCTGACCTTGTCCGACTATCCGACCCTGCGCCGCATCTGATCCGCGCGCCACTGTCCGGAATCCACCCTTATTCGCCTGGCAAGGCGCAGAATGGTAGAATAGCCGGTTAATCAAATATGCTTTTTGGGGTAATACAGTGCTATCCACAGCCAATATCACGATGCAATTCGGCGCCAAGCCGCTGTTCGAGAACATTTCCGTCAAATTTGGCGAGGGCAACCGCTATGGCCTGATCGGCGCCAACGGCTGCGGCAAGTCGACCTTCATGAAGATCCTGGGCGGCGACCTCGAGCCGTCCGCCGGCAACGTCAGCCTCGATCCGGGCGAGCGCCTCGGTAAGCTCCGCCAGGACCAGTTCGCCTACGAAGACGTGCGCGTGCTGGACGTCGTCATGATGGGCCATACCGAGCTGTGGAACGCGATCGCCGAACGCGATGCGATCTACGCCAACCCGGAAGCGACCGACGACGACTACATGAAGGCCGCCGAGCTCGAAGGCAAAGTGGCCGAATACGATGGCTACTCGGCCGAGGCGCGCGCCGGTGAACTGCTGCTGGGCCTGGAAATCGCCACCGAGCTGCACCAGGGCCCGATGAGCGCCGTGGCGCCGGGCTGGAAGCTGCGCGTGCTGCTGGCCCAGGCCCTGTTCTCGAATCCGGATATCCTGCTGCTCGACGAACCGACCAACAACCTGGACATCAACACGATCCGCTGGCTGGAAAACATGCTCAACGAGCGTAACTCCACCATGATCATCATTTCCCACGATCGTCACTTCCTGAACCAGGTCTGCACCCACGTGGCCGACATGGACTACGGCACCCTGAAGGTCTATCCGGGCAACTACGACGACTACATGCTGGCCTCGACCCAGGCGCGCAACCAGCAGCTGGCGAACAACGCCAAGGCCAAGGAAAAAGTGGCCGAACTGCAAGACTTCGTGCGCCGCTTCTCGGCCAACAAATCGAAGGCGCGCCAGGCGACCTCGCGCGCCAAGCAGATCGACAAGATCAAGATCGAGGAATTCAAGCCTTCTTCGCGCGCCTACCCGTTCGTGCGTTTCGAGGGCGAGAAGAAGCTGCACCGCCTGGCGGTGGAAGCCGAGAACATCTCAAAGGCCTACGACCGTCAGCTGTTCAAGAACTTCTCGATCATGGTCGAGGCCGGTGAGCGCATCGCGATCATCGGCGCCAACGGCGCGGGCAAGACCACGCTGCTGCGTTCGATCGGCGGCGACCTGTGCGGCCTGCAGCCGGACACCGGCCGCGTGAAGTGGGCCGAGAACGCCAATCCGGGCTATATGCCGCAGGATCCGACCGAGGAATTCGCCAGCGGCGAAACGCTCACCGACTGGATGGGCAAGTGGACGCAAGAGGGCGACGACGACCAGGCCGTGCGCTCGATCCTGGGCCGCCTGCTGTTCGGCGGCGACGAAGTCAAGAAGTCGGTCAAGGTGCTGTCGGGTGGCGAGAAGGGCCGCATGATGTACGGCAAGCTGATGCTGGGCCGTCACAACGTGCTGCTGCTGGACGAGCCGACCAACCACATGGACATGGAATCGATCGAATCGCTGAACATCGCGCTCGACAAGTACGCCGGCACCCTGATCTTCGTCTCGCACGACCGCGAGTTCGTGTCCTCGCTGGCCACCCGCGTCATCGAAATCCGCGAGAACGACGTGGTCGACTTCCAGGGCAACTACGAGGAATACCTGCGCAGCCAGGGCATCGACTGATCGACAGGTAGACATCGATTCGAAGAAGGGCGGGGCCGCGGCCCCGCTAACGCGAGGAGACGCGCGAGCATGAATGCCGTGACAGTACCAATCAAGACCTATGAATACGACCGGCCCCAGGCCGGCATGGCCTGCACCGCCGAGGCCTGGGCGAAAGTCCCGAGCGCGCCGGAAATGGCCGAGCGCGCCGAACTGAAGGAACGCATCCGCCGCCTGCTGAAAGAGAAGGGCGCGGTGCTGGTGGCCCACTACTACGTGGACGCCGACCTGCAAGACCTGGCCGAGGAAACCGGCGGCTGCGTTTCGGATTCGCTGGAAATGGCGCGCTTCGGCCGTGACCATCCGGCCCAGACCCTGGTGGTGGCCGGCGTGCGTTTCATGGGCGAGACCGCCAAGATCCTCAGCCCCGAGAAAACCATCCTGATGCCCGACCTCGACGCGACCTGTTCGCTCGACCTGGGCTGCCCGGCCGACGAGTTCGCGGCCTTCTGCGACCAGCATCCGGACCGCACCGTCGTCGTGTACGCCAACACCAGCGCGGCCGTGAAGGCGCGCGCCGACTGGATGGTGACCTCGTCGATCGGCCTGGACATCGTGGCCGAGCTGCACGCCCAGGGCAAGAAAATCCTGTGGGCGCCCGACCGCCACCTGGGTTCCTATATCCAGGCCAAGACCGGCGCCGACATGCTGCTGTGGCAGGGTTCCTGCCTGGTGCACGACGAATTCAAGGGCATCGAGCTCGACCTGCTCAAGGCCGAATACCCGAACGCCAAGGTGCTGGTGCACCCGGAGTCGCCGGCCAACGTCGTGGCCCAGGCCGACGCGGTCGGCTCGACCACCCAGCTGATCAACGCGGCCCAGACCATGGACGCGACCCACTTCATCGTCGCCACCGACAACGGCATCCTGCACAAGATGCGCATCGCCGCCCCGGGCAAGACCTTCATCGAGGCGCCGACCGCCGGCAACAGCGCGACCTGCAAGAGTTGCGCGCACTGCCCGTGGATGGCGATGAACGGCTTGCGCAACCTGGCCGAGGTGCTGGAATCGGGCGCCAACCAGATCCACGTCGACCCGGCGGTCGGCCTGCAGGCGAAACGGGCGATCGACCGCATGCTCGACTTCGCCGCCGCCAGGCGCGCCAAGGCGCTGCCCACCGGCAAACTGGAAAACAATGCCCCGATGTTCTCGGGGGTAGGACCGGCATGACCACACTGAAAAACCCACACGCCCAGTTCGACGACAAGCTGCAGGCCGCCTTCGAGCAGAACATCCTGGCCGCGCTGCTGGAAGACGTCGGCACTGGCGACCTGACCGGCAAGCTGGTACCAAGCGACACCCGGGTGACGGCGCGCGTCATCGTGCGCGAAGCGGCCGTGCTGTGCGGCGCGCCATGGTTCGAGGGCCTGATGCTGGCGGTCGACCAGGATACCGAGATCGACTGGCACTACGCCGAGGGCGACCTCATGGCGCTTGACTCGACGGTGTGCACGATCCGCGCCAATCCGCGCTCGCTGCTCACCGCCGAGCGCGGCGCGCTGAACTTCATGCAGCTGCTCTCTGGCGTGGCGACCGCCACCCGCCGCTACGTCGACGTCATTGCGGGCACGAATGCCGCGATCCTCGACACCCGCAAGACCTTGCCGGGCCTGCGCCTGGCGCAGAAATACGCGGTGCGCGTCGGCGGCGGCAAGAACCAGCGCATGGCGCTGTATGACGGCATCCTGATCAAGGAAAACCATATCGCGGCGGCCGGCGGCGTGACGGCCGCGCTGCAGGCGGCGGCCAGGCTGGATTCCGGCGCGCCGGTGCAGATCGAGGTCGAGACCATCGCCCAGCTCGAGGAAGCGCTGGCCGGCGGCGTGAAGTCGGTCCTGCTCGACAACTTCGACCTGGCGCGCATGCGCGAAGCGGTCAAGGTGAATGCCGGCCGCGCGCTGCTGGAAGCCTCGGGCGGCATCAATCTGGAGACCGTGCGCGCGATCGCCGAAACGGGCGTCGACCGCATCTCGATCGGCAGCCTGACCAAGGACGTGCGCGCGACCGACTACTCGCTGCGCATCCTGTAATCCCTCATCACGACATCCATGACGACTACCAAGTTGAAACGTTCGCTGGGCTTTCGCCTGTTCTGGCTCGGCTTCGGCCTGCTGTTGGGCGTGCCCCAGCTCCTCGACGGCATCATGTACGGCATGAAGGGCGAGCTGTTCTTCGGGATCGGCATGCTGCTGGTCGGCATCCGCGGCTTCCTGCGCCCGGTCGTGCTGGGCCGCGCCATGGCGCTCAAGCGCGACGATTCGGCCGAGGCGTCCTCGATCGGCTCGACCACGGTGCACGCCGTGCTGTCGCTGGCGATGGCGGGCAGCCTGATCGCTGGCTTGGCGATCAAACTGGGGAATAGCTAATATCCACCATCCTGCGACATTGTGATTTTGCCAGCCGAATCTCTAAACCAACTGAACTTTTGGTACTGGAACTCTACCGCTGAGCGCGCTATACAATTCGATTACCAAGCCATAAACTCACACCAAGTTCACATATCAGAAGGACCGGTGAGAAATAAAAATCTCACTCGGCGACGCTGTTTTTCAGGATAGCAAGTGACCGCAGCAAGCTTTATTGACCCGAACGACACGCCTGCTCTGCGTAAGGAGCGCGGCGCGTTCTTCACGCCCAAAAATATTACCGAATTTATAGCTAACTGGGCCATACGCGCATCCGGTGACATGGTTATGGAACCAGCTGCAGGTGATGCTGCTTTTTTGGTTGCTGCAGTAAATCGCCTTCGCGACTTATCTGAGGATCATAAGACGCGACCTGTGGTAGACGGTGTAGAGATTCATGCTCAGAGCATGGAGATGGCTCGCCAGCGCGTGCAAGACGCTGGCGGTGAAGCACGAATGTGTCACAACGATTTTTTCGCGATAGAGCCAAGACCAGTTTATGATACTGTCATTGGTAATCCTCCGTACATCCGTTATCAGGACTTCTCAGGTGAGTCCCGCGCCCGATCGCGTGAGGCAGCACTTCGAGCCGGCGTGTCCTTAACTGGCCTTGCATCCAGTTGGGCAGCGTTCACAGTTCACTCTGCAATGTTCTTGAAGCAGGGCGGTCGCTTAGCACTTGTTTTACCTGCAGAATTACTTTCGGTGAACTATGCAGCACCAGTTCGTCGTTTTCTTTTCGCTCGTTTTCGCGATGTGCAACTAGTGCTGTTTGACGAACAGGTCTTCCCGGAGGCTGAGGCTGACGTGGTGCTATTACTGGCGGACGGATACTTAGACGGTCCAGCAGATCACGCCACAATTCGACAAGCAAAGAATGCCGACAAACTCACCTCCTTAGAAGTTGGATTAACTTGGAAGCCGGTGGATCCGGCAGATAAATGGACAAGCAGTCTCGTTGATCCGAAGGCTATTAATTCGCTAGACAACCTTCTAAGGAAGGGACTTTTCACCGATTTGGAGACGTGGGGAGACACCACTCTCGGCATCGTCACTGGGAACAATAAATATTTTACTCTTTCACCTCAGCGAGTTAAAGAGCTCGGACTGAAGTCTAAAGAACTCCTACATTTATCTCCACCAGGAAGCTCTCACTTGCGGGGGTTGGCGCTTTCGAAAGCCGGGCTCTCAAAATTGGGAAAAGAGGGTCAAGCCGTCTACCTGTTTTATCCGAGTGATCCGCCCTCGCTTAATGCGGCCGCATATATTGACGATGGGCACCGCACGGGTGTTGACACCGCGTACAAATGTCGAATCCGCAAGAACTGGTTTCGAGTGCCGCTTGTCCCGCCTGCTGACCTGCTGTTGACTTGTATGAATGCGGACACTCCTCGGCTTACTGCGAATGAGGCTGGTGCACATCATCTAAACTCAGTTCACGGCGTTTATCTCAATGCGAAGTACCGTGACATTGGCCGAGACCTTTTACCTCTAGCGAGCCTCAATTCAGTAACGCTTTTACATGCAGAGATGGTCGGGCGAGCTTATGGCGGAGGGATTCTAAAAATTGAACCTAAGGAGGCAGATGTTTGGGCAATGCCGTCGCCAACTTTAATCTCGGAGAGCGCCAATTCGCTCCTCTCTGTTAAGGAAAAGGTTGCAGCATTGTTAAATTGCGGTAATCTAATGGAAGCTGTTACTGTTGTAGATAAAATTATTCTTACAGAATTCAGTAACCTTTCGATGAAAACTATTAAGTGCATTCGGCAAGCTCGGCAGGACCTCGCCCTGCGCCGTTCTATGAGAGGTGCAAGTGGCCGCTAAACCACCAAGTACAAAAGCTAAGGCTTGGGTACTATTTGACCAAATTGTCGATCACGCAGCACCCAATGGCGAACATAGCAACCCGTGGTTTAAGGGAGCGGATGGACAGATTTCCTTTGAGCCCGACTATCAGACGCTAGAAAAACTACTGGGGGTGCCTCTCTATCTAAGAGCGGAAACTCAGTCGGGCGTACCAGCCCTTGCACTCGATGTATGGCTGAGCTACGAGTTACGACGGGCGGGATTTGAGTTGGACCAAGTTTGGCCACGGCCTCTACCCCCACGTATTCTACCGGCACCAGTAGCGTCACTGATGAAGTCCAAGGACAAAGCTGTTCGTGCTGCGGTAATGAATTACGTGAACAGTAAGCCGTCAATCCCCGGCGTTACATCTTCGAGCGCATCTATTCTTGGTAAGAACTATCTTAAACAGGTTGATGTCATCATGACAGACTGGGCTACTGGGCCTGAGCTGTTAATCTCAACTAAGCGGATGGATTCGTCTTACGGGAAAAATGCGCCTAATCGTGTGGAGGAATCTTACGGTGATGCTAAAAATCTTCGCCTGAGACATCCGCTGGCTGCCCTAGGCTTTGTTTTCGGTCTCCGGTCGGATATCCTGCAAAAAGAGAATAGTGTGGCCGAATGGTTATTTGATTTGCTAGCCAAACTAGGCCTTGAGGACGATGCGTATCACGCCACGTGCCTCGTTTTAATGGAATATGCAGATAACGTCGCTATAGCGAACCCAGGAGAGGAAATCCCGGCGAACGGCGTGCCGGAGCCTGGAGGAGATGCTGATCAGGAAGAAGAGGTTCCCGAGCCCATATCTGATTCAACGCTTGATCGTCAGATCGAGCAGCTTCCCACAGTGACAGTGCTTCGTGATCAGACTCCAGCAGTGCTCGGACCCGGTCGCTTTCTTGCGGCCATGACTTCACGCGTTCTGGCCGCTACGCCCGTTAATATGCATCAGGAGGCCCGTCGGCGACGTTCAAATCCAATGCACATCTTAAGCGGTAACTAAAGCCTCGCCGGATTGCCTACGCTAGCTATGGCTATTTGCGGCTGCCCATTGTGTCGTCAATTCAAACGCCGCTCTCGCCGGCTGCAGCCAGCGCATTGACGCGCGCCGACGGCAAATGGGACGGCTCTCCCACCTGGGCCGCGATCGCATCGATGGCCCCCAGCACCTTGCCCGGTTCGGCGTAGTGCAGCATATGGCCCACGCCGGGCGTGACCGACAGTTCGCTGTGGCGCAGCGCCGCGTGCAGCCGCTCGGCATTGTGGGCGCAATCGCAGACCCCGTCCTGGGTGCCTGACAGGATCTGCACGGGTACCTTCAACCTGCCGAAGCGCCGCGCCAGGGACATCGTCGCCGGCACCATCAGGCTGCTGTCGGCGGCATTCGCCCGCAACTGCCCGGGCCGCAGGGACATCCACGGCGACATCGCGCGGAAACGCTCGGACACCGGCAGCGGGGCGAATGCGCGCCCGATCGCGGCTGGCCAGATCAGCCGTCCGGCCAGCGGCGCCACCGTATAGCGCAGTGCGTCGCCCACCAGCGGCAGGGCCGGCGGCGCGCCGACCATCACGTCCATGCGCACGCTCGGATAGTAGTAACCCGAGACCAGCACCAGTCCCCGCACGAAGTCCGGCACCTGCAGGCCCATGGCGAGCGCCACCAGCGTGCCCCAGGAGTGGCCCGCGACGATCGCGCTGTCGACCTGCAGTTCCTGCAAGGCGTGGTGCAGCAGGCGCGCTTGTCGGTCGGGTGTCCAGACCGTGGTGCGCGGCCGTTCGCTGTAGCCGAATCCGGGGCGGTCGAAGGCGATCACCCGGTAATGCTCGGCGGCGGCGTCCAGCACGCCGCTGTGCTCCCAGTCGGTGGCGTCGACGCCATTGCCGTGCAATAGCACCAGCGCCGGGCCCGTTCCGCGCTCCAGGTAATGCAGGCGCACACCGTCGACCGTGATGAAGCGGCCGGCGGGAGGATGCGCCTGTTCGGCGCGCCGGGTCCTGGCGCGCACGAACAGCCACGAAGCCAGAAGGCCGAAGCCGGCAAGCGCGGCCCCGGTCGACAAGCGGCGGCCGGAGCTTGCGCCGCGAAGATTCGATGTCACATGGTCCCCCTATGGTCGATGAGGTCGGATGGCGACGCCGGCCGGTTCGCGTCCAGCAGTTGCGCCACCTGCGGCAGGATCTGTTCGGCCGAGGCTTCGAGCTTGAGCATCAGCATGTCGTCGGCGCGGGTGCGGCCAAGATTGATGGCGGCGATCGGCTTGCCCGCCGCCTGCGCCAGCCGGCAGAAGCGGAAGCCCGAATACACCATCAACGACGAGCCCACGACCAGCAGCGCATCGGCCGCCTCCATCTGCGCCAGCGCGCAGGCGGTGCGCGCCGGCGGCACGTTGTCGCCGAAAAAAACGACGTCGGGCATCAAGACCCCGCCGCAGTGCACGCACGCCGGAATGGCCACGCCGGTGACGGCGTCCGGATCGAGCGCGGCGTCGCCGTCGGGCAGCGGCGTGGCCATCGCCTGCAGCAGGGCCGGGTTTGCGAACTCCAGTTGGGTCTGGACGAAGGCGCGCGGAAAGCGTGCATCGCAGGCCAGGCAGCTCACATAATGGATATTGCCGTGCAATTCGAGCAGCGCGTGGCTGCCGGCCTGCTGGTGCAGGCCGTCGACGTTCTGGGTCAGGATGAAACCGAGCTTGCCGGCCGCCTCGAGGGCGGCCAGCGCCCGGTGCCCGTCGTTGGGCCGGGCGCGCGCCAGCAGCGGCCAGCCGACCATGCTGCGCGCCCAGTAGCGGCGCTGGACCGCCACGTCGCGCCGGAATTCGGGCCCCTGGATCGGCAGGCGGCCGCGGCGCACGCCGTCACGGTCGCGGTAATCGGGGATGCCGGAAGCGGTCGACAGGCCGGCGCCGGTCAGGACCAGCGTGCGCGGGTGCCTGGCCAGGAACGCGGCCAATGCCCCGACGCCCTCGTGAATGCTGAGACCTTCTGCCATGCCGCTCCTTCCTCCAATGCTTTCCTCCCATGCATGGGATCGTAACATCGGCCATCCGGACGCCACACACGATTCCCCGCATCAGCGCGCCGCGCTCATCTGGCGGATACGGCGATCCCGCCAACGATCATGCCGAATGCCAGCACATGATACAGGTGCGGCGCCTCGCCGAGAAACGCGGACGACAGCAGCGCCGTGAACAGCGGCGTCAGGTTGATGAAGAACGCGCCCAGGCTCGGCCCGGCGCGCTGCACGCCTGCGCCCCAGCAGCGCATGGCGATGATGGCCGGCCCGATCGCCACGTACAGCAGGGCGGCGGCGAGCGGCCAGCTCCAGGCGATGTGCACGTCCTTGACCGCCCATTCGCCGCCGGCCAGCGCGCCCGACCACAGCACGCCGAACCCGACCTGGGCCAGCAGGAAGGCGGCCCAGTCCGCGCGCAGCGCCGGCGCGTCCTTTTGCTGCATCAGGAGCCAGCTGTAGAAGGACCAGGCGATGGTGGCCAGGATCATGTACAGGTCGCCCGCCACCAGCCGCAGCGCCGCCAGCTCGGCCAGCGAGCCGCGGCACATCACGACCAGCACGCCGGCGATCGACAGCGCCGCCCCCACGACCTGCTTGCGCTTGACCGGCACGTTGAAGAACAGCCGCCCGACCAGCAGCATCCACACCGGCACGCCGGAGGCGACCAGGGTCACGTTGATCGGCGACGAGCTTTGCAACGCCAGGTATTGCAGCGAGTTGTACAGGCCGACGCCCAGCAGGCCGAGCATGCTGTAGCGCTTCCAGTTGGCCAGCACGCCGTAATCGGCGCGCAGCGCGGCCCGGCCCAGCGGCAGCAGGACGGCGAGCGCGATCGACCAGCGGATCAGGTTGAGCGTCATCGGCGGCACCGCGTCGCGCACCAGGCGTCCGACGATAGCGTTGCCGGCCCACAGCACGGGCGGGACGGTCAGGAGCAGGGCGGTGGCCGGGGTCAGCCGATAGCCGGGCGTCGACATCTCAGCCGCGCCGCGGCGTCAGGACGCTCGGCAGCGCCTTCGGCAGCGTGTCCGGGAAGTCGCGCGAGTAATGCAGGCCGCGGCTCTCGTGGCGCGACAGCGCGCTCTTGACGATGAGGTGCGCCACCTCGACCAGGTTGCGCAGTTCCAGCAGGTCGGGCGTGATGCGGAAGTTGCGGTAGTACTCGTCGATCTCTTCCTTGAGCAGCTTGATGCGGTGCTCGGCGCGCTCGAGGCGCTTGGTGGTGCGCACGATGCCGACGTAGTTCCACATGAAGCGGCGCAGCTCGTCCCAGTTGTGGGCAATGACCACTTCTTCGTCGGCGTTGGTGACGCGGCTCTCGTCCCAGGCCGGCAAGGCCGGATGCTCGACCGGGCTGCTTCCCGCGATGTGCTCGGCGCAGGCGCGCCCCACCACCACGCATTCGAGCAGCGAGTTGCTGGCCAGGCGGTTGGCGCCGTGCAGGCCGGTGCAGGCGGTTTCGCCCACCGCATACAGGCCGGGAATGTCGGTGCGCCCGGCCAGGTCGGTGACCACGCCGCCGCAGGTGAAGTGCACGGCCGGCACCACGGGGATCGGCTCGCGCGTGATGTCGATGCCCAGTTCCAGGCAGCGCGCGTAAATCGTCGGGAAGTGCTCCTTGAGGAACTCCGGGTCCTGGTGGCTGATGTCCAGGTCCATGTGGTCCAGGCCGCGCTTCTTCATCTCGAAGTCGATGGCGCGGGCGACCACGTCGCGCGGCGCCAGCTCCCCCCGTTCGTCATGGGCCGGCATGAAGCGGGCGCCCGCAAGCGGGCCGGCTTCGTGCGGCAGCTTGAGCAAGCCGCCTTCGCCGCGGATCGCCTCGGTGATCAGGAACGATTTGGCATAGGGGTGGTACAGGCAGGTCGGGTGGAACTGGATGAACTCCATGTTCGACACCCGGCAGCCGGCGCGCCAGGCCATGGCGATGCCGTCGCCGGTGGCGGTGTCGGGATTGGTGGTGTACAGGTAGACCTTGCCGGCGCCGCCGGTGGCCAGCACCGTGTGTTCGGCCTCGAAGGTCAGCACCTTGCCGCTCTCGATGTCCTGCACGTACAGGCCGTGGCAGCGCGGCTGGCCGACCAGCGACGGCGCGCCCGCATGGACGCCGTCGGGGCCCAGCTTGTCGGACGTGATGACGTCGATTGCCACATGGTGCTCGAACAGCGCGATGTTCGGGTGCGCGCGCACCTTCTGTTCGAGGGTCACCTGCACCGCATGGCCGGTGGCGTCGGCGGCGTGGATGATGCGGCGCTGGCTGTGGCCGCCTTCGCGGGTCAGGTGGAAACCCAGCTCGGCCGTGGCGTCGCGGGTGAACGGCACGCCCTGGTCGATCAGCCATTCGATGGCGGCGCGGCCATGTTCGACGATATAGCGCGTGGCGCCTTCGTCGCACAGGCCGGCGCCGGCGACCAGGGTGTCGTCGATGTGCTGGTCGTGACTGTCGCCCGAATCGAGCACGGCGGCGATCCCGCCCTGGGCCCAGCTGCTCGCGCCATCGAGCAGTGCCCGCTTGGAGATGATGGCGACCTTGCGGGTCTGGGCCAGGTGCAGGGCAACGGACAGGCCGGCCAGGCCGCTGCCGACGATCGCGACGTCAAATTTCATGGCAATGTCAAATTTGTACAGAGGCATCACTATAAGCGATTTGTCATCCTTACGTCAGGCTCGCCGTAAGGCTTGCCGAGGGCCGCCACTGTACGGCTGCGCACCGAAAGGCGCGGCCCGGCCGTCTAGGATGGGGTTTTACTCATCCATCAAGGACACGCCATGACCGCAGACCGCCACCACGCAGCCGCGCTCGCCGACCGGATCGGCTCGATGCGCTTCGCCATGTTCACCTTCCGCGACGGCTATGACCACCTGGTCAGCCAGCCGATGACCAAGCAGGACGTCGACGCCGAGGGCGGCCTCTGGTTCTTCGTCAACTCCACGACCGAGCTGTGGGACAGCATCGCGCACCAGCCCGAGGTCAACGTCAGCTTCGCCGACAACGAAAACAGCACCTATGTGTCGGTCAGCGGCCGCGCCGAGCGCGTGGTCGACCGCGCGCAAGTCCAGGCCCGTTGGAACCCGATGGTCCAGGCCTGGTTCCCGGCCGGCCCGGAAGACCAGCACGCGGTGCTGGTGCGCGTCGATCCGCACGCGGCCGAATACTGGGATTCGAACGACAGCAAGATGGTGCGCCTGTTCGCCATGGCCAAGGCGGCCGTGACCGGCACCCAGCCGGACGTGGACGGCGAGCACGGCACCATCAAGCTGTAGTTCTTGCAGTAGGGCACATACGTGCCTTACAGTAGCGCTCCCGAATTCTGGAGCGCATACGATGACCAGCCCGCTCGAACTGGCGGCCAACGCCTTCACGGCCGCCGCCATCCTGCTGGCCGGCCGCAACAACGTCCATACCTGGTGGACCGGCATCGTCGGCTGCGCGCTGTTCGGCCTGCTGTTCGCCCGGAACCGGCTGTATGCCGACGTCGTGCTGCAGATGTTCTTCGTCGGCACCGGGGTGCTGGGCTGGTGGCGCTGGTTGCGCGGCAATAACGGCGCGCCGCTGCCGATCACCCACGCCGGCTGGCGCAGCCTGGCATGGATGATCCCGGCCGGGATCACCGCCACCGCCGCCTACGGCGCCTTGCTGCATTTCCATACGAACGCCTACGCGCCCTTCATCGATTCGGCGGTGCTGGTGTTCAGCGTCATCGCCCAACTGCTCATGATGCAGCGCCGGATCGAGAATTGGCCGGTCTGGCTGCTGGTCAATACGATCGCCGTGCCGCTGTACTACAGCCGCGGGCTGCACCTCACGGCCTTTCTCTACCTGTGCTTCTGGGTCAATGCGATCGTGTCCTGGGTCTGGTGGACCAGGCTGGCCAGACGCGAAGCCGGCGCCTGATCAGGGCTGGGTCGGCGGCAAGTCCCTTTCGTCCTGGTTGCCGCCCGTCTCGCGCGCCCCCAGCCCGGTTTCCCTTGGTCCCGCCTGGCTGGCGCGGGTATCCTGGGCGCCCGGATTGGCATGGGTCATGGCCGCATCCACCGACTCGGTGCGCGGCGCCGCGTCGCGCGTCTCGACGTTGGTGGCGGCTGCGTCCGGCGCCGTGTCTGCCGTGCCGTCGGGCGCGTTGACGTAGGGTCCCGATTGGTTGCGGGTGAGGCCCGGTCCGCCGTTGCCGCCGGTCTCGGTCTGGCTCTCGTGGCTGGGCGTGGCGCCTTGCTGGCCGCTGGTCAGGCCGCCGACGCCGACGGTCACGCTGCCGTCGTCGGGTTTGCCCTGGGGTGTCGATGTGGACTGGGTCATCTGCGCCTCCTGTCGAGTTGGTGTGTGATGCGCAATTGTGACGCTCCGGGAGCGGTGCGGGTATCGGCGGCGGTGGGCAGGCGCTGTAGGAGGGTGGCGCATGAGCATGCTCGCAGGTATCGTGCGCGAGCGCCGCGGGTCGAATGCTAGGGTAGCTCCATCGACCATTTCTGGAGACTGCCATGGAAAAACCTGACTACGCCGCCTGCATCGCGGCCTGCAATGCCTGTGCCGACGCCTGCGACCGCTGCGCCGCCGCCTGTTTGAGCGAGGAAGACGTCAAGATGATGGCGCGCTGCATCGCCCTCGACATCGATTGCGCCCAGCTGTGCCGCCTGGCGGCGGCGGTCATGGCGCGCGGCGGTGAGATCGCCGCGGCGCTGTGCGGGGTGTGCGCCGAGGCCTGTGAGCGCTGCGCCGGGGAATGCGCAAAGCACCCGATGGACCACTGCCAGGCATGCGCGGCCGCCTGCCGCGCGTGCGCCGACGCCTGCCGGCGCATGGCTGCGGCCGCTTGATACGGATCTGTCCGATATCCCTTCCTCACCCGGAGACGTGGTGCTATACTGTATATCCATACAGTTCTTTGTCGCACCACCATGCCCGTCTTCCTGCCGATCGACCTCGACCCGCTGCCCACGGAACATCCGGACCGGGCGGCGGCGAGTCGTCCGGACACGGGCATCTTCTCCGGCGTGCACGACGAACCGGTCACGTCGGCCCGCAACGACGCCGAACTGGCGCGCGAATACATCTCGCATGGCGAACTGAGTCCCAAGTCGATCGCCAACCTGCAGAAAGAACTGTACCGCTTCCTGACCTGGTGCCGCGAAGAAGCGCAGAAGACCTTCCAGCAGCTGAACGTGGCCGACCTGAACGCCTACAAGGAGTTCATCCGCAACCCGCCGGCCGAGTGGGTGTGCACGACCAAGTGGCCACGCAACGATCCGCGCTACCGCCCGTTCTCGGGCCCGCTGTCCGACACCAGCCGGCGCCAGTCGATGATCGCCATCAAGGGCTTGCTGGCGTTCGCCGAGCACACCGGCTACCTGCGCCGCAATCCGGCGCGCCTGGTGCGCAATGTGCGGGCGCCGCATGCCGGCCGCATCACGCGCTACCTGACCCCGGCCGCGCTGGCCTATGCGCTGGCCGCGGCCGAGGCGCGCGACGCCGATTCCGACGCCGCGGCGCGCCAGCGCGCCCGCGACCGCTTCCTGCTGATCGCCTTCGCCCAGACCGGGGCGCGCCTCAATGAAATCGTCGGCGCGCGCATGGGTTCGATCTACAGCGAGGGCGACGGCCGCTGGTGGCTGGACGTCCTGGGCAAGGGCAACAAGCCTCGCCGGCTGCCGGTGCCGCCGGCCACGCTGGCCGCCTACCGCGATTACCGGCGCGCCTTCGGCCTGCTGGAGCAGACCAGCCGCGGCGACCACATGCCGCTGGTGCTGTCGAGCCGCACGCGCGACCACGTGCGCGTCACCGACGAAGCGGCCTCCGAGGCGCTGAAGGCGATCTTCCAGCTGGCCGCCAGCGAGGCGGCGGCCCGGGGCGACGGCGACAGCGCCGCCATGCTGCGCCAGGCGTCGCCGCACTGGCTACGTCACAGCATGCTCACCAACCACGCCAACAGCGGGGTGCAGCTCAAGACCCTGCAGGACACCGCCGGCCACGCCAACATCGCCACCACCGCCGGCTATCTGCACAAGACCGACAAGGAACGCCACGACGAGATCCTCGGCGCGGACGGCAAGGGCATCCTCTAGGGTCAGACCGGGATCGACGAGGTCCCGCCGTCCGAGCTGCCGTAATTCTGCAACTCGTCGAGTGACAGACGGCGTTCGTTGAGCGCCGTCACGATCGAACCCAGCTGTTCATCGTCGGGCTGGATATAGACGATGCGTTGCTCGAGCAGGTTATCCCAGTAGGGCGTGTAGGGCACAGCGGTTTCGGTCATCACTTTTGCCTTGAAGCTGCCATCCTGCAGCTCGCCGACCAGGGTAATGCGCGCGGTATCGGGGACGGTATTCTGGACCGTGATGTTCATGCTCATCCTTTGAGTGATCAGTTCGTGTGAAGCCATTGTGACGCAGCCACGGATTGCATGCACGCCGCAGGGCGCCTGCCGTGCGCACCCTGGCCGGGTGGAACGATCGATGGTATCGAATGCCATCGTCAAAATTATCCGCTTTTCAACATTGGCGACGGCGACCGATACTGGACGCTGCTCAACCA
The DNA here is from genome assembly GCF_000315425.1 of Massilia timonae CCUG 45783. Classification (GTDB taxonomy): domain Bacteria; phylum Pseudomonadota; class Gammaproteobacteria; order Burkholderiales; family Burkholderiaceae_D; genus Telluria; species Telluria timonae. Next base: position 302,191 of record NZ_JH992926.1, read on the forward strand.
ACAAGGAGTCAAGCAATGAATCCACTCGCGCTCGCACTGTTCGCCGCCGGACTACTGACCGCCGCGACTGCCGCGGCCCAGGCCGACCTGATCGTCACCAACGGCAAGATCGCCACCATGGCCGCCGAGGGCGAATTTGTCCAGGCACTGGCGGTCAAGGATGGCAAAATCGCCGCCGCCGGCAGCAACGAGCGCGTGCTGCGCCTCAGGCAGAAAGACACCCGGGTCGTCGACGTGGGCGGGCGCACCGTGATTCCGGGCCTGAACGATTCCCACACCCACGTGATCCGCGCGGGCCTGAACTACAATATGGAAGTGCGCTGGGATGGCGTGCGCAGCCTGAAGCGGGCGATGGAGATGCTCAAGGAACAGGCGGCGCGCACGCCCGAGGGCCAGTGGGTCAAGGTCGTGGGCGGCTGGAGCGAGCACCAGTTCGCCGAAAAGCGCCTGCCCACGCTGGCCGAGATCAATGCCGCGGTGCCCGACAGGCCGGTCTTCATCCTCTATTTATATGGCAAGGCCTTCCTGAACCGGAAAGGCATCGAGACGCTCGGCTATACCAGGCAGACGAAGTACCTCGACGGCGAGCTGGAACTCGACGCCGCCGGCAAGCCGACCGGCCTGCTGCTGGCCAAGCCGAACGCCATGATCCTGTACTCGACCCTGGCCAGGACCAACAAGCTCGATCGCGCCGACCAGCGCAACTCGACCTTGCACTTTTACCGCGACCTGAACCGGCTGGGAATGACCAGCGCCGTCGATGCCGGCGGAGGCGGCCAGGCCTATCCGGACGACTATGGCGTGACGCTCGAACTGGCGAAAGAAGGCAAGCTGACGGTGCGCACGGCGTACTACCTGTTCGCGCAGAAGGGCGGCAAGGAGCTGGAAGACTACGAGCGCTGGATCAGGATGACGAAGCCGAACCGCAACGACCACCTGTTCTATGCCAACGGCTTCACGACCGAGGGCGCGGGCGAGAACCTGGTCTCGAGCGCGGCCGACTTCGAGAACTTCCTGGAGCCGCGGCCCGACCTGCCGCACCATATGGAAGACGAGCTGGAGCGCGTGGTCACCCTGCTGGTGACGAACCGCTGGCCGTTTCGCATCCACGCCACCTATGGCGAAAGCATCGAGCGCGACCTGGCGGTGATTGAAAAGGTCAACCGCAGCACGCCCCTGGCCGGCCTGCGCTGGATCGTCGACCACGCCGAGACGGTGACCGACGAGCAGCTGAAACGCATCAAGGCGCTGGGCGGCGGGGTGGCGGTGCAGAACCGCATGTACTTCCAGGGCGAGGCCTACCGGGCGCGTTATGGCGCCCAGACCCGGCAACTGCCGCCGATCCGCAAGATGCTCGAGCTCGGCCTGCCCGTGGGCCTCGGCACCGACGGCACGCGGGTGAGCAGCTACGGCCCCTGGCCGTCGATCTACTGGGCGGTCACCGGCAAGACCGCCGGGGGACTGTCAACCTGGCAGGCGAAAGACGTGCTGTCGCGCCACGAAGCCTTGCAACTCATGACCCGCGGCAGCGCCTGGATGAGCGGCGAAGAAGACGTCAAGGGCCGGCTGGTCGTGGGCCAGTACGCCGACTTCGCCGTGTTGCCGCAGGATTATTTCACCATGGACGTCGAGAAGATCAAGGACCTGGAAAGCCTGCTGACGGTGGTCAACGGCCAGGTCGTGTACGGCGCCGGCCAGTTCGAAACCCTGTCGCCTGCGCTGCCCGCGGTGTCTCCGGCCTGGAGTCCGGTGACCCGCTTCGGCGGCTACCAGAACCGCTGACCCTGCTTGTATCGGGAGGCGCGGCGGCGTAGGGTGGAGGCACCAGGAGGGCACATCCATCGCCCCGTACACCTTCCGCCGCCGCGCGCCGACCGTCCGTCAATGGCTGGCCTTGCTGCTGGCGGCCTTCATCGTCCCGACCACGATCGCCGTGGTCGCGCTTTTCCTGCATTCCTACGGCCGGGAGCGGGCCGGCATCGAACGTGCGTCCCAGGACGTGGCGCGGGCGCTGATGCAGGCCATCGACCGCGAACTGAGCAGCGCCCAGGCCGCCCTCCAGGCGCTGGCGACCTCGCCCAGCCTGGACGCCCACGACCTGCGCGCCTTCCACGCCCAGGCCATCGAAGTGCTGCACGCCCGTCCCGGCAATGTGCTGGTGGCCGCCGCTCCCGACCTGCGCCAGGTGATCAATACCGGCCAGCCGTTCGGCGCCGCGCTGCCGCGCCACGGCAATGCGGACCAGGTGCGGCAGGTGTTCGCGACGGCCCGGCCGCAGGTCTCCGACCTGTACGTGGGGCCGACCGTCAACCGCCTGCTGAGCAGCGTCGACGTGCCGGTGGTGCGCGACGGCCGGGTGCGCTATGTGCTGTCGATGCAATACTTCGGCGAGCGCCTGGGCGCCATCCTCGAGCGCCAACAGGCGCCGCCGGGCGCTACTGTGACGATCTACGACGGCAAGGCGCGCATCGTGTGGAGCAGCCGGGCCCGCCGCGCCGAGGTCGGCCGGCGCGCCAGTTCGGCCCTGGCGGCCGGTTTCGCGCTGGGTCCGGAAGGCACGGTCGATGAACCCGGGCAGGATGGCGCCGGCCTGGTGACCGTGTTCAGCCACTCGTCGCTATCGGACTGGACGGTGGCGATCGCCCTCCAGCGCAGCGTGCTCAACGCCAGCCTGTGGCGCGCGCTGGAATGGATCGTGGTGGGCGGTTGTGGCTTGCTGGCGCTGGGGGCCGCGCTGGTGGCGCTGATCGGCACCCGCATCGAGGCGGCGTTGCGCGGGCTGGTGCGTCCCGCCATCGCCCTCGGCCACGGCGAACAGGTGGTGCTGCCGCCGCTGCCCCTGGACGAGGCGCTGGACGTCGGCCATGCCCTGGTCCAGACCGCGGCGCTGCTGCGCGAACGCACCATCCAGCGCGACCAGGCCGAGCACGCCGAACGGGTGCTGCGCGAAGCCAAGCGCGCGGTCGAGCGCAGCGAAGCCTTCCTGCGCGGGATCTTCGAAGAGACCCCGGACGGCATCCTCCTGGTCGGCCCAGGCGGCCGGGTGACCCGCACCAACGTCCAGGCCGAGCGCATGTTCGGCTACGCTGCCGGCGCGCTGGAAGGGCTGGCGCTGGATGCGCTGCTGGTGGAAAGCGGGGCGACGCCGGCCTCGGTGTACGAGCGCATGCGCGCCGCCCCGGCCCGGAGCGGCATGGCCGGCACCACCCACCTGCGCGGCCTGCGCCAGGACGGCCTGGCCTTCGCGGCCGACGCCATGGTCAATCCGCTGCCCGAGCGTGCGCTCCTGATCGTGACCGTGCGCGACGTCAGCGCCGGCTGGGAACAGGAGGAAGCGCTGCGCCAGGCGCTGGACGACAAGAGCACCTTGCTCAAGGAGCTGTACCACCGGGTCAAGAACAATCTGCAGCTCATCATCAGCCTGTTCAACCTGCAGGCGCGCACGCTCAAGGATGGTCGCGCCCAGCGCGCCCTGTCCGAGGCCGCCAACCGGGTCCGCGCCATGTCGCTGGTGCACGAGCGCCTATACCAGTCACGCACCCTGGGCACGATCCGCCTCGATGACTACGTGCGCGAGCTGTGCGACCAGCTGGCCAGCGCCAATGGGGCCGACCGCCGCGGCATCGCCCTGGCGCTCGAGGTGGCGCCGGTCGACGTCGGGCTGGACCTCGCTGTGCCGCTGGGCCTGCTGCTCAACGAACTCGTCTCGAACAGCCTCAAGCACGCTTTCCCGGCCGGGCGGCGCGGCACGATCCGGGTGACGCTGGCGCTGGACGCCGGGGAGGGCGCCGATGCCAGCGAGCAGATGCTGCGGCTGACCGTCCACGACGACGGCATCGGCCTGCCGCCCGAGGCCGATCGAACTTCTCCCCAGACGCTGGGTCTAAGACTAGTTGCCGCCTTGAGCGAGCAGTTGCATGCGGAGCTCGTGTTCGAGAACCGCGACGGCGCCTGCGTCATGCTCGTCTTTCATGCCCCGGCCAACGGCAGGCGCGGCCTCGACCACGCTGCGAACACCTTGTCCCGGCACGCGCCGGCCACCCATCGCACCCATGATCGCACCTATACAGCGGCGCCCGAATAGGCCGCCACCGACCCAGGAACCCGTATGCTGCAATCCCTCCCCGGCGCCGCGCAGGACGCGCCGGCCCTGCTGGTGGTCGAGGACGAAGCCGTGGTCGCCATGGACATCGCCGGCCAGTTGCGCGACATGGGTTACCGGGTCTGCGGCTGCGTCGACAATGGCCGCGACGCCATCGCGCGGGCGCGCGCCGACCGGCCCGACCTGGTGCTGATGGACGTGGTGCTCAGGGGCGACATGGACGGCATCGCGGCGGCCGCCGCCATCGGCGCCGAGCTGCAGATCCCGATCCTGTTCCTGACCGCCTACAGCGACGACCAGACCGTCGACCGCGCCGCCGGCGCCATGCCTTACGGCTACCTGACCAAGCCGTTCCAGGGACGCGAACTGCGCGCGGTGATCGAGGTCGCGCTGCGCAAGGCCGAGGTCGAGCGCGCGCTGCGCGACAAGGAGCGCTGGCTCAGCTCGGTACTGCACGGGGTGGGCGACGCCGTGATCGCCCTTGACGCCGACGGCCTGGTCGGCCTGGCCAACCCGGCCGCCGAAAGCCTGCTCGGCACCGAGATCTTGCGCGGACGCAGCGCCGCCGAGGTCGTGCGCCTGGAGGACGATACCGGCGGCACGGTTAGACTGGCGCACCACGATTGCACGGCCCGCAGCGGCGCGGCGATGCTGGTGACCGGCGCCGGCCAGCGCATCCCGGTCGATTATTCGGCGGGCCCGATCTGCGACGAACGCTCCCATCCGATGGGCACGGCGATCGTGCTGCACGACGAGCGCGAACGGGTGGCGGCCGAGCTGCGCCTGGCGCACAGCGAGCAGCGCTTTCGCAGCGCCTTCGACAATGCGCCGCTCGGGCTGGCGCTGGTGGACCGCGACAACCGCTACGCGCGCGTCAACCGCGCCATGTGCCGCCTGCTGGGCGCGCCGGCCGAGGCGCTGGTGGGCGCCGTCCAGGACGCCTTCGGCGACAGCGGCGACAATGCGATCGAACGCGAGTACCAGCAAGACCTGCTGGCCGGGCGCAGCGACGCGGTCCAGTACGAGCGGCGCTACCGGCCCAGGGACGGGCGCACGGTATGGGCGCTGGTGTCGGCCACCTTGCTGCCGGCCGACCACGAACCGCAGCACTTCCTGATCCAGGTGAACGACGTCACCGAGCGCAAGCGGGCCGAGGAAGAACTGGCCCACCTGGCCCACCACGACGCCCTGACCGGGGTCGCCAACCGCGCCATGCTGAGCGAGCAGGTCGAGCGCGAGCTGGCCGTGGCGCGCCGCCGCGGATCGCGCCTGGCGGTGGTCTTCATCGACCTGGATTATTTCAAGCACATCAACGACACCTATGGCCACGAGACCGGCGACGTGGTGCTCAAGGAGCTGGCGAGCCGCCTGGCCCACAGCGTGCGCGCGATCGACATCGTCGGGCGCCTGGGCGGAGACGAGTTCGTGGTGGTGTTGTCCGAGGTGTCCGACACGCGCGACGTCATCGCGCTGACCGACAAGCTGCGGCTCGAATGCGGCCGTCCGCTGCACTTCAACGGCCACGAGGTGCGCCTGGCGGTCAGCATGGGGGTGAGCCTGTTCCCCGAGGACGCCCGCGATTTCCGCACGCTGCTGCGCTTCGCCGACAGCGCCCTGTATCAGGCCAAGGGCGAAGGCCGAAACAACGTCCAGTTCTACCGGCCCGAACTCACGGCGCGCATGGAAATGCGGGTCCGGCTGGGGGCCGGCCTGCGCACCGCCCTCGAGCGCGGCGAGCTCGAAATGTTCTACCAGCCGATCGTGACCCTGGCCGACGGCCGTCCGGCCGCCGCCGAGGCGTTGCTGCGCTGGCACCATCCCGAACTGGGCCTCTTGATGCCCGACCTGTTCCTGCCGATGCTCGAAGAATCGTCGATGGCCGAGGAGATCGGCGCCTGGACCATCCGCGAGGCCTGCCGCCAGGCCGCGCGCTGGAACGCGGACGGCGGCGCCGGCCTGCGCATCGGCGTGAACGTGACCGCGTCCCAGTTCAAGTCTGGTCGCCTGGTGCCGGTGGTGGAGGCGGCGCTGCGCGCCACCGGACTGGCGCCGGGCCGCCTGTGCATCGAGATCACCGAGCAGAGCCAGCTGGCCGACACCGGGCAGACCCGCGCCACCCTGGCCGCGCTGAAAGACCTGGGCGTGCTGGTGGCGATCGACGATTTCGGCACCGGCTACTCGTCGCTGGGCTACATCAGCCGCCTCAAACCGGCTTTGTTGCACAAACCAAGGCTAGGTCAGCGAGGAAGCTGACGGTCTGGTAGACTGGTCGGGCCTGATTTACGCAACAAAGCTGATCGAATTGGAAACTAGCAAAATTCTTCCGCGCAATTTTCTCTCTTTAACCTCCCTAAATGAAAGAAAATTGCGCGAGTTAACCGTTTATTGTAGAACCTATTGTCTACTTTGAATTTGCGAATCGTCTTTTAACATGCGCCAATAAATAATATTTTCTTTATTTATTAGGTTTTAGCACGACTTTGGTCCACCCTTCCGCACGTTTATCAAAATTCCGATAGGCATTCGGTGCATCATCTAATGCAAGCTGGTGTGAAATGATCTGCGAAGGCGTTGCTTTACCTTTATGGATCAATTTTGCCAAATAACGGTTGTAATGCTTGACGTTGGCTTGGCCGGTGCCAATCTTCTGACCCTTGAGCCAAAAATTGCCGAAATCGAAGGCAATTTTACCTTCCTTTCCTAACGCGTCTGGACTCTTTGGATCTTGTGGGATGAATACACCAACTACGCCAATGCCGCCAGTAGGCTTGACCGTCTGTACCAAGTTATTCATTGTTAAATTTGGCACTTCCTTACCGTGCTTGTCGCAACATTGATAACCAACGCATTCGCAGCCGCAGTCGACACCTTCGCCGTTAGTAAGGTTCAAGATTTTCTCGACGCCGGCGCCTCCGGTGTCGTCGATCGCCACCGCGCCCATCTTTTCGGCCAGAGCCAAACGATCCTTGTGCGTGTCCACGACGAAAACTTCGCTTGCGCCTTTAATGAACGCAGACATGGCCGCCATTAGGCCGACCGGGCCGGCGCCGTAGATCACGACCGATTCACCCGGCTTGAGGCCAGCCAATTCGGTAGCGTGGTAGCCGGTCGGGAAAATGTCCGACAACATCACGTAGTCATTTTCCTTTTCCTTAGCGTCTTCCGGCAGCACCAAGCAGTTGTAATCGCCGAACGGCACCCGTAGCAGTTCGGCCTGGCCGCCGCTGTACGGACCCATGCCGGCAAAACCGTAGGCAGCCCCGGCCGTGCCTGGGTTTGCCGTAAGGCAAAAGCCGGACAAGCCCCGTTCGCAGTTTTGGCAAAAGCCGCAGCCGATGTTGAACGGTAGACAGACAACGTCGCCGACCTTAACGCGTTCGACGGCGTTGCCGACCTCGATGACTTCACCCATGTTTTCGTGGCCCAAAATACGGCCCGTTTCCATGTTGGTGCGGCCTTCGTACATGTGCAGGTCGGACCCGCAGATGTTAGTTGTCGTGATACGGACCAAGACGTCAGTCGGCTTTTCAATCTTGGCGTCCGGCATGTCTTTAACTTGGACGTCGCACGGACCATTATAAACGAGTGCCTTCATGATTTTCCTTTCAGGACGAGGGTAAATTCTTCGCAAATAGCGGCGTTAGGGAAGAAAGGTATAACAAATTTCTTCACGAGTGCGCACTGTTGAAAGCGGCTTTGTTGCGTAAATCAGGCCCGACCAGCGTAGAGCCACCTCGTTATACACAAGTCCGCCAGCCTCACCACGCCGGCTGAAAATCCCGTTTACTTTCAATGACTTGCCAGCGCCCTTGTAAACCTTTGCAAAATCGCGTTTACTCTCGTCTTTTGCGTGGCGCAATTGGCGAGCAAATCGAAGGGATGGACCGATTCGGAGTTTGAGCAACTCGACCTGGGCGACGCGCGCCTGAACCGGCGAGCGAGGACACTGATGGAAACAATGGCGGGGGCACCGACGGCGAGCGTGCCAAAGGCCTGTAACGGCTGGGGTGAGACGATGGCCGCGTATCGCTTCTTCGACAATGACGGCGTCGACTGGCGGGCAATCCTGGAGCCGCACTGGCAGCAAACGGAACAGCGAATGGCCGAGCAGTCGGTGGTGCTGTGTCTGCAGGACACGACCGAACTGGACTTTAACGGACAGCAGGCGCGCGGCCTCGGACCGCTCAGCTATGAAGCGCAGCGCGGCATGTACGTCCACCCCACCTACGCGGTGACGACGGCGCGCGAGCCGCTGGGGATCCTGGACGTGTGGATGTGGGCGCGCGCGCTGCGCGACACCAACGGCCAGCGCGGCGGCCCCAAGGAAAGCCTGCGCTGGATCGAAGGCTACGAAAGACTGGCGGAACTGGCACCGCGCCTGCCCGCCACGCGCTTGGTGTATGTGGCCGACCGCGAGGCGGACATGCTGCCCTTGATGGCGCGGGCGCAGCAGCTCGACTGCCCGGTGGACTGGCTGGTGCGCGCCGCGCACAACCGCTGCTTGCCCAACAGCGAGAAGCTGTGGCCGCATGCCACGGAAGGCGCGCCGCTGGGGGAAATCGAGTTCGCGCTGGCCGCGCGGCCGGGCGCCAAGGCGCGCATCGTGCGCCAGCAGCTGTGGGCACGCCGGGTCGAACTGAACGCGGGCAAGGGCAAGGTGGTGACCGCCACATGCATCGTGGCGCGTGAACACGGCGCTCCGGCCGGCGTCAAGCCGATCGAATGGCGCCTGCTGACGAACCGGGTCGCCACCAGCGCGGCCGAGGTGGCCGAATTGATCGACTGGTATCGCGCCCGCTGGGAAATTGAAATGCTGTTCAATGTGCTCAAGAACGGCTGCAAGGTCGAGGAACTTCAGCTGGGCACGATCGAGCGCATCGAGCGCGCACTGGCGCTGTACTTGGTCGTAGCCTGGCGCATTGCCTATCTGGTACGCATGGGCCGTACCTGCCCGAACCTGGATGCCCACTTGTTCTTTGATCCCGATGAGATACGCGGCGCCTACTTGCTCAACAAATTACGCCCCCAGCCCAACCCGGCGTTAAACGAAGTAATACGCTTGATCGCCCGCGCGGGCGGCTTCTTGGGCCGAAAAGGTGATGGCGAACCTGGTGCCAAGACCCTCTGGGAAGGGCTGCGCGACGTGCGCGCCTCAGCTCTCACCCTTCAAGCACTACGCGAACTTGGAGACTGACGAGTTGTGTATAACGAGGTGGCGTAGAGCGCGTAAGTCTGGCAGTCTGATCAGATGAAACCAGCTCCACAGAAGTACCGCACGACGGCTCTGTCGCATTAGCGGAGCCGTCATTGGGATCGTGTAAACTTTGACGCCCAAAACTGTGGACGCCCTGTCATGCTCAACTTCAAAGGAATGCGTTTCCCGGTCGATGTCATCGTGGTCTGCATCCGATGGTATGTGGCCTAGCCGCTGAGCTACCGGCACCTTGAAGAGATGATGGAAGAGCGCGGCGTGTCGGTTGACCATTCGTCGATCAACCGGTGGGCAATCCGCTTCCTACCGCTCATCGAGAAATTGGCCCGCTATCACAAGCGCCCGGTCAGCGGCAGTTGGCGTATGGACGAGACGTACATCAAGGTCAAGGGCGTCTGGAAATATCTCTACCGCGCTGTCGACAAGCAGGGCAAGACCGTCGACTTCCTGCTCACAGCGAAGCGCGACATGGCAGCGGCCAAGCGCTTCTTCGACAAGGCCATGGGAGCGAACGGCGATCCGGACAAGGTAGCGATGGACAAGAGTGGTGCCAACAAGGCGGCAATCGATGCAATCAATGCCGGCCGCGATCTACCGATCCTGGTGCGCCAAGTCAAATACCTCAACAACATCGTCGAGCAGGACCATCGCGCCATCAAACGGGTGACCAGGCCGATGCTCAACTTTAAATCGTTCCGGTCTGCTGGCGCCGTGCTCGCCGGCATCGAGCTGATGCACATGATCCGCAAGGGCCAGTTCGCCGTCGATGCGGCGCCCATCTCATGCGCCGACCAGTTTTATGCATTGGCAGGACAGGTCCGTCCAGTGTAAGCCGCGGCTATGTTCAGCACGAGAAATCTGGGCTGCGCTGAACAACGCGACAGAACCGCGCTACCGCCACTATCTGCCATGATCTTACCCTGCGCGATGAATCTGTCTTAAGATATCGTCGTTCCGCGCCCGCTGCAAGCGCGCACTGAATCGAACGGCGGCACGATCACGGTGCCGGCAGGTGTGTAGTATCTTGTTTGATCCAGGCCCATCAGAACCCGCCTTTGGTCCACGCACTTTTGGAGATCCAGCATGTTCACAACAATCCTGCTCAACAAGAACGATGACGGCACGACCACTGCCCAGGTTACCCAGCTCGACGACGCGCAGTTACCAGCCGATGGCGATGTGACAGTTCGCGTCGACTATTCGACAATTAACTACAAGGACGGCCTGGCCATCAGAGGCAAGGCGCCTGTCGTGCGCAGCTGGCCGATGGTGCCCGGCATCGATGGGGCCGGGGAGGTCATTGCGTCGTCGCATCCGGACTGGAAGGCGGGCGACGAATTCATCCTGAACGGCTGGGGTGTCGGCGAATCGCACTGGGGTTGCCTGTCGCAGCGTGCCAAACTGAAAGGCGGGTGGCTGATCCCACGGCCGCCGGGCATGTCGGCCAGGACCGCGATGGCAATCGGGACGGCGGGCTACACCGCGATGTTGTGCGCGATGGCACTGCAAGAGCAAGGTGTCGACAAGAACAGCGGCGACATCCTAGTGACCGGCGCATCGGGCGGCGTCGGCAGCATTGCGATTGCGATCCTCGCCGGCTGGGGCTACCGCGTGGTCGCGTCCACCGGTAAGCTGGCCGAGGCCGATTACCTCAAGTCCCTCGGCGCGGTCGAGGTCATCGATCGCGCGGCACTGTCCGCTCCCGGCAAGCCGCTGCAGAAGGAACGCTGGGCCGGGGTCGTCGATTCCGTCGGCTCACACACGCTGGCCAATGCGGTCGCACAGACCCGTTATGGCGGCACCGTCACGGCATGCGGGCTGGCCCAGGGGATGGATTTCCCGGCGTCAGTTGCGCCATTCATCCTGCGCAGCGTCAAGCTGATCGGCATCGACAGCGTGATGGCACCCCTGCCGAAACGCGTGGCAGCATGGGAGCGGCTGGCGAACGAACTGGACGCCAATAAATTGGAAACGATTACGCAGGAAATCGGATTGGCGGAGGCGCTCGCCCATGCGCCGGAGCTGCTCGCCGGGAAGGTGCGTGGCCGGCTGGTGGTGAACGTTAATTCCTGAGTAAAGCACACGGGCTGCGTGGTGCGGTGCCGGTCACGTTCAGCTCGTCTTCCTCCCTGCGGAAAATAGTTCGCAAATTACCTGAAGGACAACGTTACCTGCTCTGGTACACAAACGGAGGCAAGGCCTTCAGCGCATCCTTCGTCGCCCCAGGCAAGGTCAGCTGTTTATTTTGGAGCTTCAACTGCTCCGTCGGGACGGCAAGCTCCCGTTTGCCCATGCCCAGGAACCCACCCACACCGATAATCGCAAACGAGGCCGCAGGCGTGTTACCCGCCTTGCTTGGAGAAATGATCAGGTCGTCGACCTTGCCGATCTTTTCGTTCTTGTCATTGACCACCGTCTTGCCGAACAGGTCTCGCTTGGCGTGAGGTAGCCTGAGATTTTCGGACACTCTTGTTTGGTAGAGTTGCACCGACAGGAGCCCTTTATGAAGAAATTGAAGAAGCCCCCTCTGTCAGGATAGATGTCGCGTCACTTGAATCACTTTAATCCATCCGGGGGCGGAGCAAAGACGCGCAGTGAATCAGTACCCAGCAGAACGCAAGGAAGCCATTCTTCGGCAAATGATGCCACCGGAGAACAGGCCGGTATCGGCCCTGGCGAAGGAGAGCGGCATCTCGGAACAGACACTTTATACTTGGCGACGAAATCTACAGTCTCAGGGAGTGCCGGTGCCGGGAAATGGAAAGAATGCGGTCGTGTGGTCGTCGGCCGACAAGTTTGGCGTGGTGCTGGAAACGGCACACATGAACGAGGCGGAACTGGCTCAATACTGTCGTGGCAAAGGCTTGTTCGTCGAGCAGGTTGCCGAATGGCGCGAGGCCTGTCAGCAGGCCAATGAAGCACCGGCCGAGCGCAACCGGGAGCTGCGCGAGCAAAGCAAAAGCGACCGCAAAGAAATCAAGCAGTTGAAGAAGGATTTGCAGCGCAAAGAGAAGGCACTGGCAGAGGCAGCGGCGCTGATCATTCTCAGAAAAAAAGCCCAGGCGATCTGGGGGGAGCCCGAGGACGATTGATCGGCACTCCAGATCGCCAGCAGGTGATTGCACTGGTTGAAGAAGCCGTCGACGGCGGGTGTCGGCGTGCACAGGCCTGTAGCGCCTTGGAGATCAGCCTTCGCACCTATCAGCGCTGGATGCGCGACGGTGACGGCGATAACGGCCAGGTTGACGGACGAAAAGGCAGCCGCCGCGTGGCGCCGGCCAACAAGCTGAGCGAAGACGAGCGCCAGCGAATTCTGGAGGTTGCCAACAGCCCTGAATTTGCCAGCAGTCCGCCTAGTCAGATCGTGCCGACCTTGGCTGATCGAGGCGAGTATTTGGCATCAGAATCGACTGTCTACCGGATCTTGAAAGACGAGAAGCAGCAGCATCACCGCGGCCGCGCAAAGAAGCCAAGCACAAGGGTCGTCACGAGCCACTGCGCAACCGAGCCGAACCGCTTGTGGGCGTGGGACATCACGTGGTTGCCGACCGGAGTGCGGGGCTTGTATTTTTACTGGTACATGGTACTTGACGTCTACAGCCGCAAGATCGTCGGGCACGAAGTGAATGTCGCCGAGTCGGCTGAAATGGCATCGCTGCTGATGCACAAGGCCAGCTTGGCCGAGGGACTGGCCGGGCGTGAGGTGGTGCTCCACTCGGACAATGGCAGTTCGATGAAAGGCTCCACAATGTTGGCGACGTTAGAAAAGCTGGGGATCATGCCGTCGTTCAGCAGGCCTCGTGTGAGTAACGACAATGCCTACGCCGAGTCACTGTTCCGGACCTGCAAATACCGGCCGAACTATCCGAGCAAGCCGTTTGAAAGTATCGAAAAGGCGCGGCAATGGACGCTGTCATTTGTGCAGTGGTACAACCATCAGCACAAGCACAGCGGCCTGAAATTCGTGACGCCTGCGCAGCGCCATGACGGCAGGGACGCGGCGATCCTGAACCACCGCAAGCAGATCTACGAGGCTGCGAAGCAACGCCATCCGGAGCGCTGGAGTGGGGCTACTCGGGACTGGGAATTGAACGATGAAGTCTGGCTGAATCCGGAACGGAAACCGCCAGAGCAATTAAGAAAAGCCGCATGACTTGACGCGACATCTTTGTTGACAACTACCGCCCCCACAAAAGGAGCGCGATCAGAAGTAGAATTTTCTACTTAAGACACAGAAAGCTCTACATGAAGACGTCCCGCTTTACCGACAGCCAGATCATCGCCATCCTCAAGCAAGCCGAAGCCGGCAGCCCGGTACCGGAGCTGTGCCGCGAGCATGGCATCAGCAACGCCACGTTCTACAAGTGGCGCTCGAAGTTCGGCGGCATGGACGCCTCGTTGATGGCACGGATGAAGGAGCTGGAGGAGGAGAACCGGCGCCTCAAGAAGATGTACGTCGAAGAGCGTCTCAAGGCCGAGATCGTCGCGGAGGCGCTCACAAAAAAATGGTAGCGCCATCTCAGCGGCGGGAGATGGCGCAATGGGCCGTGTTGGAGCGGTCAGCCACAGTCACGCTGGCGTGCCAGGCATTTGGCATCAGCGAGACCTGCTACCGTTACAAGGCCAAGCTGAACGCGGAAAACGTCCTCATTGCCGACTGGCTGGTGCGACTGACGAACAATCAGCGCAACTGGGGCTTCGGGCTGTGCTTCCTGTATCTGCGTAACGTTAAAGGCTTCAAATGGAACCACAAGCGCGTCTACAGGATTTACCGCGAGCTCGAGCTGAACCTGCGCATCAAGCCGCGTCATCGTCTGGTGCGCGAAAAACCGCTGCCGCTGGCGGTACCGATCGCGATCAACCAGTGCTGGTCGATGGACTTCATGCACGACCAGCTCGCCGATGGGCGCAGCATCCGTCTGTTCAACGTGATCGATGACTTCAACCGCGAAGGACTGGGCATCGAGGTCGACTTCTCACTGCCGTCCGAACGCGTGATACGCTCGCTCGACCGGATCATCGAATGGCGAGGCAAGCCACAAGCCATCCGATGCGACAACGGCCCGGAATACATCAGTGCGGTGACCTTAGCCTGGGCCGCAAAACGCGGCATACGCATTGACTTCATCCAGCCTGGGCAGCCGCAACAAAACGCCTACGTCGAGCGCTACAACAGGACGGTTCGGTACGATTGGCTGGCGTATCATCTGTTCGAGACGCTCGACGAAATACAGGAATTTGCCACTAACTGGCTGTGGACCTAAAATCACGACCGGCCCAACATGGCACTCGGCGGTATTACGCCAAAACAGAAACTGGCGCTCGCCGCTTAACCCCTACTTTTAGCGTGCTCTAAAAAAGGGGGGATTACCATCGTGATCGATGCTTGTACAATTTAGCCGCGCAACACCTCACACTGCGTAACGGTCACGTTCAGCCGAAACGACCGGTCACGTTCGCCGAAATACGCAGTCACCAGCCGATCTTGTGTTTTTCCTCGGTTTCTACATGCCGAGCGTCATCCGAGGAATGGAGGTACGTATTGGTGGTGCTGATCGATTGATGGCCAAGATTGTCCCGCACGTGGCGCAGATCGACCGCGTTGTTCGCCATGTGCGATCCTGCTGTATGGCGCAGCCAGTGCGCGGACGCACGCTCGACCCGAAGCACGTCGTTGGCATAGTCGACGCCCCGCAACCGGAGCCGTTGGCCTGTTGCGGCGAAGAGATGCTTCACAATTTCGTGGATGCCACCCCGACTCAAGGAGCGCATCTTGCCCCCAATCGGCAGGAGGAGGGGAGTCGGCTCCCCTTGTATCGGATAAAGCGGCAGTCCCAGTTCGCGGCGGTAACGGGATAGTTCCTCCATCAACTCGCCAGTGGCGGGCACGATTCTGATCTTGTCGCCTTTCCCCATCACCTCCAGCCACCAGCGCTGTTCGCCAGAACGATCGCGCCGTGTGAAGAATGCACCCATGGTTGCGCCGCTGATCTCCGAAATGCGCAGCCCACATATGTAGAAAAGCGATATGAGCCATCGAAATCGGAAGTAGTGCTCCCGCTCCCTGTTGGTCTCGCGCGGCAGCGCGTCGACCGTGTCCTTCACCGCCCGCCAGATTTCTTCGTCCAAATAGCGCGTGACGCGGGGCGGGGGCCGGCGCTTGCGCTCGCGCGACAATGCCAGCGGATTGCCTGCCAAATAGCCGGCATTGACCAGCCATGAGAACATGGAATTGAGGATGACACCCGCCTGCCGTTGGCTCGCCGGCAATAAGGGACCTGCAAATGGCTTCCAATCCGGGTGCGAACGAGGAAACTTGCGGCCTTCGCTTGTTACCCAGCGCTCGCGCGGCTGCGGATCGAGCAGGAAAGCCTGATACACGAGCCAGTCCTCATGCGTGAGCGAGGACAGGGGTTTTCCCATTTGGATGGTCGACCAGAGCAAAAGGCGCTCGGCCTCTTTGCGATAGTTGTCAAACGTCGTTTTCTTGTCAAGGAAGCGTGCAAGCGAACGACGTAGTCGCGACCATTTCACAAATCGACTGAAACCCGAAGTTTTATTCGACAATATATATGCTAATGTCGAGTAAGATTTCTGGCATTTAATAGACCTTGGTTGCATCCCAGGAGTTACGGTGAACTTAGGGCGAGAGAAGCATTAAATACCGGTACTGCACATAACTTAGGTGTGCGTCTTTCGTGCCACCATCCTACAGGGCTCCTACCAGCCTATAAATAAATCGCCCTACTAGCCTGCTACCGCAATTTTTCAAGCTAACTCGCATATGCTTCCTAAAGAACAATGACAACGCTTGGGCGCTAAATGCGCATCAATTTGTGCAATTTGCCGTGACTTATACGTATCACATGGCGAGCTTTCTTGAGTTTTCTACGGCGTTACCAAACATCATCAGTGAGTTCGCACATGGCCGGTAATTCTAGGCCGTCTTACAAGCTACCCAATGATGTCGGGTTGAACCAATGCAATACTGAGAATGCTATTCGGGGCGGCATTTTTCGACGACTTTACTCAAAGGCATCGGCAAATAGAAGACGAACACTCCGATTTTTTGACGCAATGATATCGGGTTGGTGTAGACCGGCTTGGAGTCGCTTACGCAACGATATCGGGTAGGTGCAGAAATCATCAAACCGATGCGATTGCGTATATCACCCCGATACATTTGGGTTAGAGCGCTTGGGCGCCCCGGCGTTTGAACGCACGTGGTCTTGCCCGCCACGGCGCGCATTTAACATAATATAGATTATGCGAAGTTTTCCCTGGGCAGCCTTCCGATCGACGTGCAGGCCTGATTACTCGCGCCGAGCCTGCTGTTTTCAGCAGCGTGCCAGTGCTCGTACCTAAAACTGCACACTCAGCATACCTAAATATACCGACTCAGTTTAAAGGCGTCTTTTTCAAGGCTTAGTTTATATGTTTAGGTACATTTTCCAGGCCCACTCGCCAAGTCGCTAGCTTTAGGTACAACGCCGTCTGCACTTGCTTGGCATGCCCGGGCAGATTTCCGCTGGGGAGTACTGCCCGCGCTAGACCCGAAGCCCGACCGGCCGATACCACTTTCTGCGCCTTTCGTTTGAGCTGCATGCGAAGTTCGGCCACCGGGCGCGCTCTGCGTCGAGTTGGCTGTCCAGCTAAGCACTCTGGAGTGCGCCTTCCGCAGCCTGCCTAGTCGCTCGGTCACGCTCGTCAGCAAACAGTTCACCCTTCGCCAAATAGCCAGCGAGCTCCTGGCCTTGCCTCACACGCCGAGACTCCGCAGCCTGAACTTGGCCGTCCAGTAGCTCTCGGAAGTGAATTTGTTAGACTTCGGGAAGTAAAGTTGTTAGATCCTTCTCGGCGCAACCATCACACGAATTTACTTCCCAAGGATGCTCAATAACCTGGACTGGAACTTGCGGACCGGCACACCGCCTCGACCGGCTCGAGTACGTTAATTGACGTCGCCTGACTTTCCTTTCACGCGACGGCGTTGGCCAGGCGCTGCCGGATCCTGGCGCGTTTTACGTGTGATCGTTTTCGATGGCGCGCTCATTGCTTCGAGCTGTTTACGCAGCTCCGCAACCTTTGCACGCTCAGCCGCAAGTTCACTTTCCTGCTCGGCGCGAAGGCTTGCTGACTTCTCCGCATTGCTTACAGCACGATCTCGTTCCTCGGCCAGCAGTTCGGCCCTCGTCAGAAACGATCCAAGTTCCTGGCCTTGCCGCGCGAGCCGAAACTGCGCCTCTTGGACTTGGGCCTGCATCTCCTCGACGCGCGCTGTTGCAGCCCGGCGCTCGGCGTCAAATTGCTTCTGTAGTTTAACGGCCGCTGTACGCTCCCTGTCTACCTCGATTAGCATCCGTTTTTCTAACTCGGTGTAACGATGCTCCGCTTGTACAATGCGGCCAGTAACCATGTTGATCTCCTCAGCATGGGCTTCCGCCATCGTGTCGACCTGTTCACGAACACGCTGCAGATTCGCGTACGCGTCTGTTAATTCCGAACTTGCCTTGAGTTGGTTTGCCCGGCTAGCAGAGAGTTCTTCTTGCAGCGTCCCCATCGCTGCCTCAACTGCTGCAACTTGCCCTTTGGTCTCGGATAGAGACGCCGATAATTGAGCGGCTTGGTGCTCTAACTGGACCTTCTCGGCACGCGCTGCTGCAAGCTCGACGAGCGAGCTTTGCTTTATCTCTAATACCTGGGCATTGGCAGCTTCGCGCGCCATGGTCCAAATTTCGCTGATCAGCCTGCCACCGGTTTCTTTGACCTGATCCGGCAGATCCACGTGCTGCAGGTCGACCCTTGCCCGTTTGCGAAGTTCGGACCAGAAATCCCGTAAGGCCTGAGTCGGGACAGACATGCTCCCTTTGCGGACCAGTTGATACAGTGAGTTTGCGGTCGGAGTAATGCCGTACCTGAAGAACATGGTCGTACAGGCTTCCCTATACAGGTCCGCAGTGCGTGGATATCGATGACGAAGCTCTTCAATGTCCTCCTGGATCGAATGGGTGACTTGAGAATTTCCGAGCATTTTGACCTCCGTTAGGGTTTCGTAATATTACGTAAACCGTTGAAATACTAGCGCCCTGCTCCATAGTTCTGACATTATTTGCATTATGTCGAGTGTTCTTCTATAATGTCGAATATGCTCAAGCGCTGGCTGGAGAAGCGTCGCGGGCTGCCACTCTCCGTCTAACAGCCGCGGGATCTAAAACTGCAGCCACAACATGGAGATATCGACGAAGCAAAGGCCTTTTGCTCAGCTACCGTAAGAAATTAGTCTTTGCTACACTGGCAGGCAGCAATAGCAGGCTATAGGTCGAGCTGGTCGCTTTTTCATCTTGTAAGGGGGTTCTGGTTTGCGAGTACCCGACATCGAACTGACCGAGCGAGAGACCGATCTCCTGAACCAAATCAGGTTCCGCTACACATCGCATGATGAGCTCCGTGCGTCTCTTATGCCGATGGCAGGCCTGACCGAGTCGTTATTGGAACGCGGTGCGATCCCCGAGGTGCGGCTTTTATACTTCACCGATCCCGAGCGCAATCCAGGAGGGCGCGGGAAATCCCGTCAGCAGGTTTTCGAGAATAACGGCATCTCAGGTACTGAAATCTATGCTCATGGGAATTTCCTGAAGTTTCTCGAATACTTCATTTATGGCCCTGCCCTTCCGCCGAATATCGTCGCGAAATTCACGGAGGCCATGTCGTTCTCCGGGCATTTGACCTATGGGGACATCAACGACCTGGCTCCTGCTGCACGTGCCGCTGTGCGATCAGCTCGGCTTAATCCACACGAGGCCGCGGAAGAGTTCCACAAGTTAGCGCTTGAGTGCGGCGCAATGCCGTCTGGGGCCGAGAGTATCCGGAAGTCGGTCCTCGCTGTGCGCTAAGCCCCTAGGCTCCAGCGACCCGACCTTACGACCGGACGAGTGGTCCTCGCCCGCCTGAGCACATTGTGAGTCCGCCGCAGCCAGACGATCAGCGAAATTGCGCACTACCTGCTCTTGCCGGCCCTGCCAGGCTTCCTTCTGCCACGCGTATTGGTTTCTTTCGTCCGGCTTTTGCGGCCGCGACGTCGCTGAACCTCGCCGTAAGCGATGAACCCGGCCGCGATGATGCCAAAGATAACCCCGACCAGTACCGTCAGATCCCGCATCTCGTCCGTAACAACCAGGTTCATGTGGTACTTCCCCTCAAGCGCAGTGCATTACCGATCACCGATACCGAACTCAGGCTCATGGCCAGCGCGGCGATCATCGGCGATAGTAGCTGCCCGGTGAAGGGATAAAGCAGACCTGCGGCCAGCGGAATTCCCATGGCGTTGTAAACAAAGGCGAAGGCGAGATTCTGCCTCATGTTGCGCACAGTCTCCAACGAAAGAAGTCGCGATCGCGAAATGGCACGCAAGTCGCCCTTGATGAGTGTGACGTGTGCCGAATTGATGGCGACGTCAGTACCGGTACCCATTGCAATCCCAACGTCCGCTTTCGCCAGCGCCGGGGCATCGTTAATGCCATCGCCGGCCATTGCCACTACCTTGCCCTGTTGCTGCAGCCTTTCGACCAGGGCCAGTTTATCCTGTGGCGTGACCTCTCCGTAGACCTCCGAAATCCCGAGCCTCGACGCGACCGCCTTCGCCGTGGTCACGCCATCTCCGGTCGCCATCACCACCGTCATGCCGGCATCGCGCAGCGTCGCCAGCGCTTCCGGCGTCGTCGCCTTGACTGGATCAGACACCGCGATCAGGCCGACAAGCTTTCCCTGAAGTGCCAGGTACATGACGCTTGCACCGACTTGTCGAAGCTCTTCCGCGGCCTTCTGTAGTGGCGTCCAGTCGACCTTTTCGGTGTCCATGAGCGCCGTATTGCCCAACGCAACCCGCTCGCCCTGCACTATGCCCCGTACACCGATCCCACTGGACGATTCGAAGGTTTCAGGCTTGTGCAGCGGCAGATTCCGCCTGCGTGCTTCCGCGACGATGGCGTGTGCCAGCGGGTGCTCGCTCCCCTGGTCGATACTTGCCGCGATCCGTAGAACATCGACTTCCTGGAACCCGGGGGCAGCGATCGCCCGGTCGAACGCAGGTTTCCCTTCCGTGAGCGTGCCGGTCTTGTCGACGATGAACGTATCGACCTTGCGCATCGCTTCGATCGCCGCGGCATCGCGGAACAGCACGCCCTGGGTGGCGGCGCGGCCTGTCGCGGCCATGATCGACATCGGCGTCGCCAAGCCCAATGCACACGGGCAGGCGATGATCAGGACCGCAACGGAGTTTACGAAGCCGTAGACCCAGCTGGGCTCGGGCCCGAACAGCCCCCAACCGATCAAGGTAAGCAGCGCGACGGCCACGACGACGGTGACGAAATAGCCGGCCACCACGTCGGCCAGGCGCTGCATGGGCGCCCGCGAACGTTGCGCCTGCGCGACCATCTGCACGATCTGGGACAGCATGGTCTGCGATCCCACGCGCTCGGAGCGAATGACGAGACTGCCGCTCGTGTTGATGGTTGCGCCGATGACCTTGTCGCCGGGGCGCTTCGTCACCGGTAGCGGCTCGCCAGTGAGCATGGCTTCGTCCACCGCGCTTTCGCCCTCCAGGACCACCCCGTCGACCGGCACCTTCTCGCCAGGCCTGACCCGCAGCGAATCGCCGATGTGGACGTGCGAAAGCTCGATGTCTTCCTCGGTGCCATCGGCGCGGATCCGCCTGGCCGTTTTCGGCGCAAGGCCGAGCAAGGATTTGATCGCAGCCGATGTCTGCGAGCGTGCACGCAGCTCGAGGATCTGACCGAGCAGGGTCAGCGAAACGATGACGGCGGCGGCCTCGTAGTAGACGCCGATACGGCCGTGCATCGCGAAGTTCGACGGAAACAGGCCCGGGAACACGGTCGCAACCAGGCTGTAACCATACGCCGCGGCGACCCCGATACTGATCAAGGTCCACATATTGGGGCTGCGATTCTTGAACGACTGCGCACCACGGACAAAGAAAGGCCACCCGGCCCACAGGACGACCGGCGTGCTGAGGACGAGCTCGATCCAGCTCTGGTAAGCAAGGCCTCCGCTGAAGATCCGGTGCCCTGCCATCGCCAGGATGGTGACGACGACCGTCAGCGGCAGCGTCCACCGGAAACGACGGCGGAAGTCCTCCAGTTCCGGATTCTCTTCATCCTCCAGCGACGGCAGCATCGGCTCCAGGGACATTCCGCATATCGGACAATTACCCGGGGTGGCTTGCTGGATTTCCGGATGCATCGGGCAGGTGTAGATCGTCCCTGGCGGCGCCTCGGGCATAGCCGCGGGGGCGCCTTTCTCCGTATAGCTGGTGGGATCGGCGCGAAACCTGTCCATGCACTTCACGCTGCAGAAGTGATAGAGGACGCCGTCGTGCTCGACGCGCCGATCCGGCCGGTCGGCAACGTTCATCCCGCATACGGGATCGGTATAGGGCTTATCGGACGCAGCAGTCGGATGATGTTGGGATGCACCGGCCATGCTTGCACCGGAGGCGTCGACGGCATGATGCCCGTGCGCGTGGTGGCATTCGTGGCCCTTCTGCTGGTGACCGACGTGATCATGCACTTCATGTTTCATGGCAGCTCCAGTAAAAACCATTGTCCTCGCGCGGCCCGCCTGTCGCAAGCGGTGCGCGACCTGTGATGTCTATCCGTTTTCCTTGGCGTGATTCAGGGAATACCGTGGGATCTCGACCGTAAGATCCGCCTCCGCGACAATGGCCTGGCACGACAACCGGGACAAGTGCTCCACGCCCCATGCCCGGTCGAGCATGTCTTCCTCATCCTCGCTCGCTTGGACGAGGGACGAGTATCCCTCCCTTACGATGACGTGACACGTCGTGCAGGCACCAACCTTGCCGCATGCATGCTCGATGTCGACGTCATTCTCCAGCAGCGCGTCGCAAATGCTGGTGCCGGGAGCGGCCACGATCGATGCGCCGGAAGGCGCGCACTCAGGATGCGGTAACACAGTAATTCTAGACATGTGCCAACTCCTTTCCGGCACCTGGACTGCGGTACCGGCAGAACAGACAGCGTGGTGTCACTGGCGTCTCGTCCGAATCGGAAAGGGCACTCCCTGCCTGCTTCGCACGCGCGAAGTCGCGCAGGCCTGTACTTGGCATTGCGGCCACGCGCTTGTCTGAGCTGTGGGCCTCGCGACGGGTGGATTCATACATAAAACGCCTCCGGAAAGTGGACTATTCCACTGTAAACCTTCCAATGATGGAAAGGTCAAGCGGAATTTCCGCTGAACGAAGGCGCAGGTAGCGGCATGCCTTCCAGGGTGAAGCGGCGCCGCGTGCGACGTAGGAAAACACTGCGCGTCCATTTCCGATTCTGGAAGAAGTCCGACGACCCATGCTGTGCGCTGACGCACCCTGTTTGCATATCTCGCCAATGCGGCGTACCTGTCGCCCTGACTTTAGTCAGCCTTAAGAGCTGCTTCAGGCCAAAAAATGTCGTGCTATACTCGCGACACCTATGAACCGCGCACTCAAGACATTTCTGGTTTGGCTCCTGCTGGCCGTGCTTCCGCTGCACGCGCTTGCGGCCAACCGTATGTCGTGCGGCCCGGCTCACCAGCAGTCCAGCCAGATTTCGATTGATCCGGGCATGCAGTCCCACGAGCACATGGCCGATGCGCACGCTCATCACGGTGGCGAGCATGCAAGCCAGTCGGACGACTCCCTGGTCGACGCCGATCCGGCAGACTCCAAGGCAGGTAAAAAGCCGCACTCCACCTGCAGTGCGTGCTCCGCGTTCTGCCTGGGCGCCGTCGCGCCACCCTCCACTCATTTCGCTGTCCCGGCTTTCGACGGCTCCAACGCAGTCGTCGTTGCTCCTGCGGCCTTCGCCGTTGGCTTCATCCAGGACGGCCCTCAACGCCCTCCCCGGCACCAATCCGCTTAATCGTAACAAGAGCTGACCCGCTGTCCTTTGGCGGCGCCGTCGTCGCTCTTGAGCACTCGTGCGTGCCCGTGCACGCCCTGTTACCGATTTTGAGGATTGTCCATGACCTCCAAGCTTTTGGCCGCCGCTATAGGCGCCTTGCTGGTCCTGCCGATGTACGCGCACGCCCAGCAATCCCGTCCGCTGCCAGACCCTGCAGACCCCGCCGTCGCAGTGCCACCGACCGTGTACGAATCGGTCATCACCAGATCTTCGCCGGCGCCGCAGGCCGACCAGGCCACGCCTGACAAATCCTGGCGCGCCGCAAACGATGCCGTTGCCGGAGCGCCGGGACACGCGGGACATGGTGCCCACGGCGGTGAACAGAATCACCACGGCCATAAAGAAGCGCCGGCTCCGTCCGCACCAGCGCCCACGTCGCCAGCGAAGCCGGCCAGTCCTGCGCCTGTGGATCACAGCAAACATCATTAAGCCGAACACATAATGACAACAAAGCTTTCAATTCCCACAATGCGTGCCGTCGCGGCAGCTGCCATGGCCCTCGCGTTGAGCGGTTGCGCGACGTTCTCCAAGGACGGCGGCCTGGACGCAGTCTCATCCTTGACCGCCGAGCGCACCGGCCAGGACGTTCGCCTGCCCAAGACGAATGCCAATGGCGCGGCCATCCAGGACGAGCTGAACCAATTGCTGAAACAGCCGCTCACCGCCGACAGTGCCGTTCGCATTGCCCTGATCAACAACCGGGGCCTGCGCGCCTCGCTCGCCGAGCTGGGTGTCGCCGAGGCGGACCTGGTGCAGGCGGGCCGAATGGCTAATCCAGGTTTCAGTTTTGGCCGCATGTCCGGCGGCGGCGAAACGGAGATCGAACGCAGCGTCATGTTCGATCTCGTCGGTTTGGTGACCATTCCGATCCGCCGCGATATCGAGTCGCGCCGCTTCGAGAGCGCCAAGCTGGTCGCGGCAACCGAAGCGGTCCGGCTCGCGCTTGACACTCGCAAGGCCTACTTCAATGCTGTTGCCGCTGTGCAGTCGGCGCGCTACGCAGAGCAGGTCCGCGAGGCGGCCGGCGCGAGTGCCGAGCTGGCGCAACGCATGACCAAGGTCGGACACCTGAGTGCCCTTGACCAGGCGCGCGAACAGGCATTCTCGAGCGAAGCCTCGACCCAGCTTGCGCGCGCGCGCCACAATGCGACCGCTGCGCGCGAGCAGCTTGCGCGGCTGATGGGTGTGTGGGGAGAGAACACGACGTTCCAGCTTCCCGACAAGCTGCCGGAGCTGCCGGCGGCGCCACGTGAGGCAGGCAATATCGAGTCGCTCGCCATGCAGCAGCGCCTCGATGTGCGCCTGGCAAAGCTTGGGACCGAGTCGACCGCGCGCGCCCTGGGACTGACGAAGGCAACCGGCGTCATCAACGTGCTCGACGCTGGCTACGTCAACAAGAGCACATCCGGCGCGCCACGTGAGAACGGTTACGAGATCGAGCTCGCCCTGCCGATCTTCGACTGGGGAGGCGCACGTGTCGCAAAGGCCGAGGCGCTGTACATGCAATCGGTCCACCGCACCGCCGATACCGCCATCAATGCCCGGTCGCAGGTCCGCGAAGCGTATTCAGCTTACCGGACCACCTATGACGTCGCCAGGCAGCACCGCGATGAGCTGGTACCACTGCGCAAGAAGATCTCCGAAGAGAGTCTGCTTCGCTACAACGGCATGCTCATGAGCGTGTTCGAACTGCTGGCCGACGCACGCGCACAGATAGCGGGCGTGAACGCGGCCATCGATGCCCAGCGTGATTTCTGGATCGCGGAAACGGATCTGCAGGCCGCCATCAGCGGCAGCGGCGGTTCGTCGCTCTCCATGGCTTCCTCCGCCGCGTCCACCGAAGCCGCCGCCGAACATTAAACAAGGATTGAATCAGCAATGAGTTCTCGTCGAGATTTTTTCACTGGCGCAGCCGCCCTGGTCGGCGCCGGACTGGTCAGCCGCGCTGGCGCGGCCACCCTCCCGGAAGCCCCGGTCATGACCAGCGCCGCCACGCAGCCGCCACCGCCGCCGCCCAACGGCAGGCCGTATAACCCCGTCGTTACCCTGAACGGCTGGTCGCTGCCCTGGCGAATGAACAATGGCGTCAAGGAGTTCCACCTGATCGCCGAACCGGTCGTGCGCGAGATCGCGCCCGGCATGAAGGCGAACCTGTGGGGCTACAACGGGCAGAGCCCGGGGCCGACCATCGAAGTGGTCGAAGGTGACCATGTGCGTATTTTTGTCACCAACAAGCTACCGGAGCACACCAGTATCCACTGGCACGGCCAGCGCCTGCCGAACGGGATGGATGGCGTCACAGGCCTGAATCAGCCGGGCATCCAGCCGGGCAAGACCTTCGTCTACGAGTTTGTCGCCCGGCGCCCTGGCACCTTCATGTACCACCCGCATGCCGACGAAATGGTCCAGATGGCGATGGGCATGATGGGATTCTGGGTCACGCACCCGAAGAATCCGGCCCACCACCGCGTCGACCGCGATTTCGTGTTCCTGCTCAACGCTTACGACATCGAGCCGGGCAGCTACACGCCGCGCGTGAACGAGATGCTCGACTTTAACATCTGGACCTTCAACAGCCGCGCCTTCCCAGGCATCGACACCATGAACGTGCGCCAGGGCGACCGCGTGCGCATCCGCGCCGGTAACCTGACGATGACGAACCACCCAATCCACCTGCATGGCCATGAGTTCGAGGTCACCGGCACCGATGGCGGCTGGACCCGTCCGGAGTCGCGCTGGCCGGAAGTGACGACCGATATCGCCGTGGGCCAGATGCGCGCCATCGAGTTCATCGCGGACGAGCCGGGCGACTGGGCCTTCCACTGCCACAAGTCGCACCACACCATGAACGCGATGGGACACGACGTGCCGAACCTGATCGGCGTCGACCACCGCGGCGTCGCCGAGAAAATCACGAAGCTCGTGCCCGACTACATGGTGATGGGCGAGAAAGGCGGCTCGATGGGCGACATGGAAATGCCGCTCCCGGAGAACACCCTGCCGATGATGACCGGCCAGGGTCCCTTCGGCGGCGTCGAGATGGGCGGCATGTTCACCGTGCTCAAGGTGCGCAAGGACCAGAAGCCGGGCGACTACAAGGACCCGGGCTGGTACAAGCACCCCGCCGGCACCGTCGCCTACGAGTGGAAAGGCGAGCCGCCGGCCGCAGTGCGCAGCCAGAGCGCGGGCGGCCAGGCGATGCCCGCTGCCAAGCCTGGGGACGTCGAAGTCACCGTCCGCAAGCCGACCAGCCACAAGGGTCATCACTGATCGCAACAGGAAAGGACGAACCCATGATCCGACGACTAGCAAGCAAGATCGCGCTCGCCGCTGCATTGTGCGCTCCGGCGCTCGCAATGGCGGCCGCACCGGTTATCGACGTCTTCAAGAGCGCCTCGTGCGGGTGCTGCACCGCTTGGGTGGAGCACCTGAAAACGAACGGCTTCCAGACTAGGGTGGCCAACGTCGACAATCCTTCGGACTACCGCGAACGTGGCGGGATCCCGAATGAACTCGGCTCTTGCCATACCGCGATGGTAGGCGGTTATGCCATCGAAGGCCACGTCCCTGCCAGCGACATCAAGCGCCTCCTTGCCGAGAAGCCCAAGGCAAAAGGGCTGGCAGTTCCCGCGATGCCGCTCGGCTCTCCGGGCATGGAGGGCCCGCGCAAGGATCCGTACAACGTCCTGCTGGTACAGGCCGACGGCAGTACCAAAGTATTCAAGCACTACAACTGAACAGTATTTCCTCACGAACGAAAGGAATGAACATGAACGCACTCTCGAAACTGACTCTCGCAATCACCCTGGCCGCCGCAGCGTCCGTTGCCACCGCCCAGAACGGCGCGCACAGCGCCCATGGTGCTCATGACGCTCATGCTGGCCACGCGGCGCCGGCGACGGCTGAACTCACCGATGGCGAAGTCAAGAAGATCGACAAGGAAGCCGGCAAAATCACGCTGCGCCATGGCGAATTGAAGAACCTCAACATGTCAGCGATGACCATGGTGTTTCGGGTTAAAGACCCGGCCATGCTGGACCAGGTAAAGGCGGGCGACAAGGTCAAGTTCGCAGCCGACCGCGTCAACGGCGCGGTCACGATCGTCCAGCTCCAGGCGGCCCAGTAAGCCCACCGAGCCCATCCATCAACCGGAGGCTCGGTACGCTTGAACCGCGTTTGGCGAGCCTCCCAGGAGACCAGCATGAAAATCAAATCTTTCTTTGCAGCGGCAGTAGCGGTAGCCGGACTGGTGGCGACTTCCGCCGCGTCCGCACACGCCAAACTCGAGTCGTCGTCGCCACAAGCGAATGCGATAGTGAGCCCGGCGCCTTCGCAAGTGCGCCTGCAGTTCAGCGAGCAACTTGAGCTGCCATTCAGCAAGGTCAAACTGGTTGACGAGAAAGGCGCGGTCGTCGAGGCAAGCAAGACAGCCCTCGACGATGCGAATCCCAAGGTGCTGGTCGCCACCGTTCCGGCCCTGCACTCCGGGGCCTGGCGGGTTCAATGGTCCACGGTTACACGGGACGGTCACAAGGTCAAAGGCCAATTCGACTTCCGGGTAAAGTGACATGGAGGCTGACCTCGCACTGGCACAACGCTTCGTCACGGTCGTCCTGAACCTGTCGATGGCCATACTTGTCGGCGCCAGTGCAGCCCATATCTGGCTGCGCAGCGCACGGTCGGCATGGGGCATCGGCATGGTTCCGCGACTGCGCAAGCTCATGCTTCTTACGGTCTCGGCGGCAGCGGTGGCGTATGGCGCGGTCCTGTGGCTCGAAGCGGCATCTATGGCGGAGGTTCCGATAAGCGAGGCTTTTCCCGCAGTGCGGTCCGTCATCACCGCGACGCATTACGGACTCGCCTGGATGATCGGCGCAGCGGCGCTGCTCGTCGTTGTCTTCACCCTCCGGGCACACCATGGCGAACGGCCGGGTGCCGCAGCCGCGCTGGTGCGTGCGGTTGCCCTGGGCGTACTGCTCTATTCGCGCAGCATGGTGAGCCACGCCGGCGCCGCTGGCGACTTCACCTGGGCTGTGCTCGTCGACTGGGTCCACCTCGTGTTGATCAGCATCTGGATCGGCGAAGTCATCGTGGCCGGCCTGGTCACGCTGCGCACCCAGCCTGAATGGGAGTCGAAGAACCGCGGCGAATGCGCACGCTTCGTGAAGTCGCTGTCGACATCGGCTACCGTCGCCCTCGTCGGCATCTTCATCACGGGTGTGCTGAGCGCCTGGCGCGGACTGGGAAGCTTCGAGAACGCATTCGGCAATCCCTATGGGACGACCCTGCTCATCAAGATCGGACTGGTGCTGTCCGCAGCGGCACTGGGTGGCCTGAACCGGTTCGTCGTGATGCCCCAGTTGCTGGCACAACTGCGCAAGCCAAAGCCGGAAGGCGGCGCCGATGGGAGGTTTGCTCTCATCCTTCAGGTCGAGGCATGCATCCTGGTGGCCGTACTCGTCGCAGCAGCCGTCCTGAGTTCCACCTCACCGCCGACGGCGTCGTGAGGACTTCATCTTCCAAGGAATAATAATGAAAAAGAAAACCATTCCAGCGCTCGTCCTGAGCGCTGCACTCTTCGCGGTCTCCGCAGCGAGTCTGGCGGCGTCACCGAAAGAGGCGCTCGCAGCCTTCCATGATGCCCTCACGAGCGGCGACAAGGCGAAAGCACTCAGCCTGCTGTCCCCGGAAATTGCGATCTATGAATCGGGCTACGTCGAGCGTTCGCGCGATGAATATGCGAGCCATCATCTGGGCGGCGACATGGAATTCGCAAAGAACTCGACGCGGAAGGTACTGAAGCAGACCGAACGCATCGATGGCAATACTGCCGTCGTGTGGGAGGAAACTGAAACCACGGGCACTTCTAAAGGCAAACCAGTGCACGTATTCGGAACAGGCACGGCGGTCCTCGAAAAGAAGGGCGATATCTGGTCCATCGTGCACGTGCATTGGTCCTCTAGGAAGGCTAAGTAATCGCAAGCCTTGCGCCTGATACTTCGAAACGAGGAGCATTGCTCCTCGCTTGTACAGCGAAATCTGACGGCGAATCCAGCAAAACACAGTGAACTCAGCATCAGATGTCCCCTGTTGTGATACGCGCGCAGCGATGTACGCAACGCACAACAAGATGGCGCTTACCTGAAAATCAGCCTCTACCGCGCTCTATCTCCTCGTTTGCCTCGAATCACTTCCGTTTTTAAAAATTGGACCTGAACAAAGACATTCCGTGTCTCGACGGTGTCTTACACATATTTTTTTGGCAAAAAATTCAGATCTCGCAGCGTTTCATTTTCCCTCAAGCTCTAGAATAAGAGCTTTCATCTCCGCTATTTCCCTCCTCTGCGATTCGACGATTTGATCAGCGAGTTTCTGCACGCGTGGATCGGAAATATTCGCTCGCTCACTGGTCAAGATCGCAATCGAATGGTGAGGAATCATTGCCTTCATCCAAGACACGTCATCGACTGTGCTCTGACTGCGTGCCAGCCATAACGCCACCGCAAACAATACGATGCTGCCGACAAAGATACCTACATTGAGCCTATTATTTGAGTACATGCCGAGCATAAATCCGAGCATAACTACCGCCATTGCCGCGCCCATCACTAAGGCCATATACAGCCGAGTTTCGCTGAAAAATATATGCGCCGACTCATAGACGTTCAAATACATCAAGCCAAACATTACCACCGTAGATGCTGCAATCATCGTACCGAACCGCAAATAACTATTCATGGCTACTCCTGTCATGTTGAGTGAAAAAATCTTCAGGCTCGAAGATTCATCAGTGCGAGTGCTTTTTATGGAATAAACTGCTAGTGCGAATGAGCGGGGGAATCTCCATTCGCATGTGTCGAACTCGGGTTACTGTTGTGCTCCGCGCGACCACTAAGATCTTCGTACTGCTCGATTGAATATTCAGGGAGCTTCTTGAGAAAAGCAACGATATCCCATAGCTCTTTATCGCTGTGTGTCGCTCCCCACGCAGGCATCCCTGTCATCTTGATACCGTTCTTTATAATCCAAAACAAACTCTCGTCTGACTGATGGCTATTTTCTTTGGTAAATAAAGGTGGTTGCGGATTTAACCCAAGGTGTATTGGCGTTGGCTCGACACCAGGCCCGAGATGACATATCTGGCACATTGCTGCGTACGACCTCGCGCCGTTCTCGATTCGTCGCATGTCAGCGAGATCGGCAGGGACCCTTATACTGTCGTCACGACGATCAATTGACTGGTTGCGCGTAGTTTCAAGCGCCCAACGGACTGGCGCCGTATGCATATCATTTGCCGCAATATTATATAAGCCAGAGTATATAAACGCGAATCCAGCGGCAATTACTATCACGGCCGCCAGAAGCAATGTTTTCAATGCCACCATCAGTCACCTCAAAGAACGGAAACTTAAGTTGTGTTTTTACCTTCCCCGATACTACGCTAATAGCAATTTTAAGCAGTGACATCTAAAGCATTAAAAGATGCCTAAGATGTCACTGACAGCTCATGCAAGGCGTCTGGCCTTACAGCGGGAAGACGTAATTAGAGCCAACCGTACTTACCCCAGCGATAAAGGCAGGCTCTTCATTAAACATGAAGTCGGACTGGCGTAGATCCGCCATATAGACACCCTGCAGCAAGACCGAACCGTCCGCCGCGCCATCCCCATTCGTGTCCCACGAGATCAAGGCACCAGCCGTCGCATCCTGGACAGATACCTGGTCTGGCATGATGTCGATGAATGCGATGTGATCGAAAGCCCCTTGGGCAGCACCACGCGCTTCGAAGTCAAGTACGACATCGTTACCGCTGTCAGGCATGACCATGAATGCGTCTGCGCCAGTACCGCCGCGTATGGTATCGTTACCCATGCCGCCTTCAATCATGTCGTGACCAGCGCCCGCATCGATGACGTCGTTACCGTCCCCTCCCATGACCTCGTCTTCCGCATCGCCACCGTCAAGTTGGTCATTACCCATCCCGCCGTCGAGCCTATCAGACCCTGCGCCACCTTCCAGGCTATCGTCGCCTGCGTCGCCTTGGAGGATATCGTCACCACCATTGCCGAAGAGCTGGTCGTTGCCATCGCGACCAAAAAAGTGATCCCATGTCTCGGCCCCATCGAAGGTGTCTGCGACCTCCGTACCTACTTTCACCCTGTAGGTTTCATCACCGGTAAAGCCGAACTGCACCGGTGTATCACGCCTTAACATTGCATCAGCGATGCGATCAAACGCTGGATTGCTTCTGTCCGAACCGTTAATCACAGGTCCTTCTTCGCTCATAGTCGGCCGCTCAGGCGTAGGAGCGTCAGCCGGGCGTGAGGAGGGTGGAAGCTCAGGAGACTCGGCAAACATGAAATCGTCTTGCGATAAATCCGCCTTTGTCACTCCATTCATGAGCACCGAACCGCCGTCCCAGCTGATCTTGACACCGTCGGGAGTGTCGGCAAACGAAAGGTCCGCCCAGCTCAGGCCGTTGATCGCGAGGTGATCGAACATTCCTGGCCCAGCAGTGAAGTCGCGAATGACGTCATTGCCGCTGTCGGGCGAGATCATGAAAGCGTCCGCGCCCAAGCCCCCGATCAGGATGTCGTCGCCGGCGCCGCCGTTGAGGTCGCCATGGCCCTCGCCCTCGTCAAGCAAGTCGTTACCCGCTCCTCCCATCAGACCGTCTGCTTCAGCACCTCCATACAACCGGTCATTACCCATCCCTCCCATCATCCGGTCGCCACCATCGCCGCCGACGAGCAGATCGGCGCCTGCGTCCCCGAAGAGATTGTCTTCACCAGCACCGCCATCGAGCGCATCATCGCCGCCCAGGCCCCACAGATAATCACGCGTTTCGCTGCCCGACAATGTATTGACTGCGCCAGTGCCGACACGGATTGCATAGTCATAAGGGGCGCTACCAGCGTCGAAATCAAAAGAGATGCCATCACGTTTTGCGTGCTGTGCTCCAACCCGCTCCAATGCCCGGGCGCCCGCATCCTGTGCATCCTTTGCCCTGTTCATGTTATTTGCCATAATCTGCTCTCCTTGAATGCAATACTTGTTCCAAAAAGGGGCTACAGTCGGTTTTCATCCCATCGATGACTGCAGCCCATACGCTTAGTGGGATCCGATTTGCGATCCAGACATCGATGCGGCTCCAGCGGCCGACTGACTCATGTTTCGGCACTCTTGTGCGCAACGGCGGCATGCGGCAGCGCAATCCTGGCAATGCTGCGCCTGGTGCTGCGCGCACTCGTCCCCACAAGCTTCGCAAATGTCGGCACACAGCTGGCACACTTGAATTGCGTGCTCGGTCGAGCGGCTCATGAGCTGCGCAGCAAGACGGCAGATCGCAGCGCACTCGTTGTCCAGTTCGATGCAGCGAGCCATCATCTTTGGATCCGGTTCCTTATAGTGGACCCCGAATCTGAGACGGTGGTTTAAGCTGTCGTCCGCGAAAGGATGACAGCGAATGAGTGAAGGTAAAAAACGCAGGGTGCACAGCGCCGAGTTCAAGGCCAAGGTTGGGTTGGAAGCGGTGCGTGGGGTGAAGACGGTGACGGAGATTGCGCAGGAATTCGGCGTGCATCCAGTACTGGTGGGCCAGTGGAAGAAGGAGATCCTGGAGAACGCCGGCGCCCTGTTCGACGTCAAGCGCGGGCCGAAGCCGGTGGACGAAAGCAGCCCGGAGGACAAGCTGTACAGCGAGATCGGCAAGCTGAAGATGCAGGTGGATTGGCTCAAAAAAAAGCTTGGGGAATGAGTCCGGCCGAGCGGGCACGGTGGATCGAGCGCGAGGACAAGATACCGCTGACGATGCAGTGCGAGCTGGCCGGCGTGCCGCGTTCGACCGTGTATCGGCGGCTGGAGGCGGCGGCCCGACAGGAATGCATCGAGGAGGAGGACGGCCAGCTGCGCGCCCTGATCGACGAGGAGTACACCAGCCGCCCGTTCTACGGCAGCCGGCGCATGGCGGTCTTCCTGCGAGGCCGAGAGCACCGCGTCAACCGCAAGCGCGTGCAGCGCCTGATGCGGGAAATGGGCTTGGCGGGCATGGCGCCGGGGCCGTCCACGAGCAAGCCGCACCCGCAGCACAAGGTCTATCCCTATCTGCTGCGCGGGGTGGCGGTCACGCGGCCGAACCAGGTGTGGAGTACGGACCTGACGTACATTCGGCTGGCGCGCGGCTTTGCCTACCTGGTGGCGGTCATCGATTGGTACTCGCGTCGTGTGCTGGCCTGGCGCATCAGCAACAGCATGGACGCGTCGTTCTGCGTGGACTGTCTGGAGGAGGCATTGCGCCACCACGGCAAGCCCGAGGTATTCAACAGCGACCAGGGCTCGCAGTTCACCAGTGACGCCTTTACCAGCGTGCTCAAGCGCGAAGGCGTGGCCATCAGCATGGATGGGCGAGGACGGGCGCTGGACAACATCTTCGTCGAGCGCCTGTGGCGCAACGTGAAGTACGAGGACGTGTACCTGAAGGGCTACGCCAACATGGCCGAGCTGACAGTCGGCCTGGCACAGTACTTCGCGTTTTACAACGCCGAGCGTCCACACCAGGCGCTGGGCTACGAGACGCCAGATCATGTCTACCGTGCCGGTGTTGGAGGAGGTGCGTTGATCGTCGACAAGTTCGGCGACGCGGACCAAGAGCCGGAGAAAAACGGCGGAACGGGGCAGCGCCGGGCAGCTGCTGAAGTGGAAATGGACACAGCTTAAACTAGCCGGCTGAGTGTCTTGACTGATGGGTCCACTTTACCTGAAGGCAGGCCGCAGCGCATGTGTCACAGGCTTGAGCGCATTCGTAGCAAGCCTGAATGCACGATTGGAACTGATTTTGGATCATGATCTTCTCCTTAAGCGTTCATTGAAAGGTTGCCTCTTCCATTAATCCCGCACGCTTTTCAGCGTGTCTCATACGAATTCGCTTCTTTATTTACTCAATCCAGAACTAGAACCAGAACCGGATGCCGGCAACAGCCTGCACCTCGCTTTGGCCCCGCCCACGAATGCGCGTGAAGTCGGCGGTTTCGCCGAATTGCCGACTCCATGTCACCCCGATGTAAGGTGCAAACTGGCGTGTGACTTCATAACGCAGCCGCAGGCCCGCGCTGATGTCGGACAGGCCGCTGCCTATCTCACGTTCCGGATCGCTACGGCTGTAAAGGTTCGCTTCCACCTCGGGCTCAAGGATCAGTCGGGAAGTGAATAGAACCTCGTACTTGACACTCAGGCGTGCTGCCAAGCCGCTGCCAGGACGCCAGTACGCTGTCGCCTCGGTCTCGAACCAGTAGGGAGCCAGGCCCTGCACGCCAAAGGCTAACCAGTTACGGCTTTTGCCTTCGCCGCTATCGTGCCGGACACCTACTTGCGTGCTCCAGAATGTTGCAAACGCCCGGTCCCATAAGAGCTCAGTGCGCGCCGACTCAAGTGCCTCGCCACGGCGCTCGCCTTCCGCCTTCACCCAGGCCTTGTCGTAGTCGTTGCCATACCAGGCCTCGAACTCCACATTCTGGCCTTGCTCACCGTCGCCTTTCGCCGCCTCGGCCTTGTCGAACAGGACTTTCCAGAATGGCGCGTTGTCGTTCATCTCATGATTACCGAGGTGCGCGAACTTCGTGCCCTCGTTATACGCGTTCGGGTCGCGCGCGTCGGCCGGCGGTGGACCGCCTTGCATGCGCCCCATCTGCATGTCCTGTCCGCCGGCGGCGGGCGAAACTATGGCTTGGGCGGCATGATCCATCCCAGCATGGGCGTTACTGGCGGACGCTCCGGGGGGCGGTGCATGGCCCATCGCCGAGTGATCCATATTCTGCGCTTGAGGCGCGTTGCGTTGCCCCTGCACTGTCGGACTTGCTTGCGCTGGCATCGCGTGTCCTGCGTGCCCTGAAGCCGGGCTCTGCTCTCTTACCGGCTGCCCAACGTTTCCTGGTTCCGGAGCCGTAGGCGTGCCTGAGCGATTGGCTGGAGCTGTCGTATGATGGCCAGTATGTTCAGATCCTTGTCCTTGTTGCTGATTCTGCTGTTCCGCCCGTGATGTCTTTGCTTCCGTTGGGACAGAATGAGCTGCTTGTCCAGAACTTTGTCTGGCATCTGGTTTTGCAGGCACTGCTGGTTGCAGAACAGGCTTAGCTGGAGAGCTCGGCGGTGTCACGTGACCCATGGCCGCATGATCCATTGTCGAGTGAGTGTCCCCCGTCAATGATTGCACCGAGGGGACCTGCTGGACGGACGCAGTCGCTTGCGCGGCAGCATTCTGCGAAAAAAGCGAGGCGATCACCAAGGCATAAGGAATCGGCTTCCTCAGTTGATTCTTCATGACACTACTACCTCCCTGAACATTCCGGCTTCCATGTGATAAAGCAGATGACAGTGAAAAGCCCAGTGGCCCGGCGCATCTGCGGTCACCCGGAAGCTGACGCGTTGCGCGGGCTGAACGTTAATGGTGTGCTTGCGCACCTGGAATTGTCCGGTTGCAGATTCAAGCTCGCTCCACATCCCGTGCAGGTGGATCGGGTGATTCATCATCGTGTCGTTGACAAGCACAACGCGCAACCGCTCGCCATACCTGAAATGAATTGGCAGGGACTCCGAAAATTTCTGGCCATCGAACGACCACATGAAGCGCTCCATGTTCCCTGTCAGGTGCAGTTCAATCTCCCGCGTGGGCTCCCGAGGATCAACTGGTCCTCCAACCGTACGCAAGTCTGCATAGGTCAGTACCCGCCTGCCGTTATCCCGCAGGTTCACGCCAGGTGTCAACGGCGATTGAAAACTGATACAGATTTCGTCGTCCCAGCGATTTAAAACTGATACACCGCCGTCGCCGAACACCGTCCGTGTTCAGCCCATTTCTGCAACATCGCTCCCCCTCATCATCCCGGCCTGTCGCTGGTGCTTCAGCCGGTAGCTCTCACCTGCAATCGGCACGATATGCGCATGGTGCAGCAGCCGGTCGAGCAGGGCCGCGGTGAGCGTCGTATCCTGCGCAAAGGTCGTGTCCCATTGTCCGAACGGCAGGTTACTGGTCACGATCAGGCTGCTGCGCTCATACAAGGCCGCGATCACCTGGAAGAACAGGTTGGCCTGTTCCCGGTTCATCGGCAAGTAACCTATCTCGTCGATGATCAAGAGCCGATATGCCTTGATCGCGCGGTGCATCACCGCTTTCAAATTGTTCTGCGTATGCGCCGTCGTCAGTGCCAGCATGAGGTCGGCCGCCGTCGTGAAGCGCGTCTTGATGCCGGCCTGCGTGGCCTTGTAACCCAGTGCCATCGCCAGGTGCGTTTTGCCTACACCGCTCGGCCCGACCAGTACCACGTTCTCATGCCGCTCGACGAATCCCAGGCCGGCCAGCTCCTCGACTTGGCTGCGCTTTACGCCTTTGGCGAAGTCATAGTTAAATTCGTCCAGCGTCTTCACCACGGGGAATCCTGCCAGACGGGTCATCGTGTTTTGCTTGCGCACGTTGCGCCCAGCTGCTTCCTCCCTCAGCAGCCCCTCCAGGAAGTCGCTGTAGGCCATCTCCTGTTTCGCTGCTTTCTGGGTTGCGGCGCCGTAGCCCTGTGCCACGAACGGCAGGTTCAGGCTCTCGCACAACGCCGCGATACGCTCATGCTGCAGGTTCATGCCGCCACCCCTTCCGATACCCGCACCAGCAGCGCGTCATACACCTGCAACGGATGCTGTACCGGAGAAGGTTGCGCGATCCGCTCCACCACTGCTGCCGGCCGCGGCGCCGCAGGTGCTGCAGCAGCCGGCTGCGGCCTGGCTGCCGCGATGTCCGCCCGCCACGGTGCCGGCAGCGCTTGCAGGTGCTCCACTTCCCGCTTCAAGGCTTCGGCTGGCGGTTCTCCGGTCGTGCCGTGGATGCGCGCATTGGCCACTTCGCGCAGCCAGTGGGCCACCTCGACGTTGGCCGTCACGACGTCGAGCTTCTGGCCGCTCTGTGCCAGCCGGCTCGCCAGCGGCACATAGAACGATCGGCGCAGGTAGCCGTTGAACCGCTCGACCTTACCCTTGGTCTTGGCCCGGTACGGCTGGCACAGCTTGATCACGAAGCCGCTATGCCTGGCATAGTCCAGGAAGCCGGCGTGGAAGCGGTGCTCGCCCTCACCGTACGCATCGCGCTCCAGTACCACCGTCTTCATATTGTCGTACAGGACCCGCCGCGTCACGCCGCCGAACGCTGCAAAGGCGCGCTCGTGGCAGGCGATCAGGGTATCCACCTTCATGTTGTTGACGAACTCCACGTAGCTGGCCCGGCTAAAGCCGAGCGTCGCGCAGAACGCGTGCAATGGCGCGCTGCCTTTACGAAATTCGACCCAGTCCACCTGCAGCTGCTCACCCATCGCCGTCTCGAAACGCACCACCGGATCGGCGGGAGGCGCCGGGCGCAAGGTGCGCACGAAGGCCCTCAACTGGCTCATGCCGCCCTCGTAGCCGCGCGCGGCAATCTCGCGGTACAGCACGGTGGCTGGAATCACGTCGGGCTGAGCAGCTTGCTGCCGATCCCTCAGGTACTGCTCGAACTGCGCCAGCTTCGTCTGGCGTTTGACTTTGCGTTCGTACTTCGGCACGGCCTCCAGGGCCAGGTGCCGGCGCACCGTGTTCACTGCACAGCCTACCTCGGCGGCGATCTGCCGAAGGCTTAACCCATGCTTCTTCAGTAGTTGGATTTCCACGTACACCTCTTTGGGTTTCAAGGCCGCTCCGCAAAGCGGCCATCTTCTCAAAATGGTGTATCAGTTTTCAATCGCTGCCTGTATCAGTTTACAACCGCTGCTGACACCAGGGTCGTCCAGATTCGTCCTGGGCATGTCAACACGCATGTCAACGCCCGGGCCATACTCAGTTCGCGCATGACGTACCTTCGGCGCTTGAGCTGGCTTGGACGTCGATGCTGTCGTCGACTGGCCATGGCCTGCATGCGAGTCAGCCGCTGTCGGCGCATCCTGTGCATGGTTTTGGTGCGTCGCTATGGCCTCACGACTTGCCGTACTGGATGAGGACGAGTTTTGCATTGCTCCATGGCCGCCGTGGCCGCCATTTGCGCCCGACATGGCCATTGCTCCCATCATGTCAACCATAGTGAGCCAGTGTGCCTCGTCAATTTCCGGAACAGGTGCCTGCATCCCTTGGCGGGGTGCGAGGGTTGCGCGTACCGATCCGGAGCGGCCGATGGACTGAGCGAAGATTGTGTAAGCCTGCTCTTCAGTCGGCTCGACGATGACATCGTAGGTTTCAGCTACCGAAACACGAATCTCGTCGACCGTCACCGGCTCCACATCCTGCCCGTCGGCGGTAACGACGGTCATTTTCAAACCTGGAATGCGCAGATCGAAGATAGTCGTTGCCGAACCATTGATGATCCGAAGTCGAACCTTCTCGCCAGGGCTGAATATTCCAGTCCAGTTGCTCTCTGAGGTCGAGCCGTTGATCAGGTACCTTAGTGCGCTACTGATGTTCCGGCTAGCCGTGACATCGCTGAAGTCAGTCGGCATCATGCGCATCTGATTCCACATCTTGCGCTTTTCAACCGCGCCCGAAACACCCATGCGCTGGGCATCTTGCATAAACTCACCGAACGTCGGCTGTTTGTTATTGAAGAAGTCGCTCATCTTTTTAAGATTAGCGAGTACGCGCTCAGGCTTTTCGTCGGTCCAGTCCGACAGCATGACTACGTAATCACGGTCGGCCGAAACTAGCTCACCGTTTTTTGGGAGCACAACGATCGGACCGTACAATCCTGTCTGCTCCTGGAAGGCTGAGTGGCTGTGATACCAGTATGTGCCTGCTTGCTGCACTTTGAACCGGTAGGTGAAGGTCTGACCTGGCGCAATGCCTGAAAAGCTTATTCCCGGAACGCCGTCCATTTCCTCCGGAAGCAAGATTCCATGCCAATGGATGGAGCTAACGGTCTGCAGTTGGTTGGTGACCCGGATGGTCACGGTATCGCCCTCGTTCCAACACAAAATCGGGGCAGGAACCTGGCCATTTACCGCGGTAGCGATCCGCGCGGCGCCCGTAAAGTTGACGGGCATGGGAGCGATCACTAGGTCAAAGTCGGTCCCGCGCAGAGTCCCCCGGTCGCTAGGCTGCGCAAAGAGTGAACGGGGATTCAAGCTTGCAAGACCGATCGCTGCACCGGCACCCTGCAGGAAGCGGCGGCGCCAGTTGCTATTGCAGCTAGCGTCGATATCGAACGAATTCATTTGGTTCTCCGATTAATCGATAGATCATTTGACGACCCAGAATGCGGAATGCAACGCATCGGGCTTCGTCAAAAATTTTTGGCTATGGGTGCGCAAAGTAGGCCAGCCAATACTGCCACTAATGAAGTAGCAAGTACGGCGTGATTCGGCATCAGCTTGATGGAACAGATTGTCCAACGGCCAGCGCTGCCCTGGCATGCTTGAATCGAGGAACAGGCACGCCGCGGACCAGCCTACTATGATGCGAGGGAATGAGAGGATCGTGGCGGTCGCTCCAGCCGTGGCGGGAAATGACCAGTGAAGGAGAAAGTGGCTTTTGGCTTGGCAGTTACAGCCGAATCTTGCACAGCAGCGAGGCTGAAAACTGGTGGAGGCGCATAGCTACCAATACAGCACCCGGAACATGTTCCGCAATTCGCGCCCTTGTGACTACGCATGCGCTCACAATCGCCAGACGCAGCGTCGTCTCCAGAGGTGACGATATCACTAAGGTTCGCCGAGATTTCAGGCGTGGGATATACAACTTGTTGAGCGCTGTCGGGGTCAACTTGATGATGCGCCATGCTACAAGCGAACTGCGCGACCCCGGCGATACTCTGTATCGGCAGGGTCACGAACAATAGGCAAAGCAAGAAGGTTTTTAACCGGTGGTGCATATGGCAACCTTAGCATGGTCATCGAACACCATTCCACACGTTTCGCACGGGCACCAAGCACGCCACACTCGACGGGCCACTTGTTCGAATGCGATGTAAAGCTGCTTTGAGTCAATCGGTACTTGCCTAAGCGAACACGCAAGGTAAACACAACGTTCCCTACTGCGGTCGCGTTACACCTTGAAATCGTCGAACGAGACGTTGCGGTCGTCTATTCCCTTCGCGCGGCATTCTGCATGTAGCGTTGAGCATTGCTGGAGGGCCGCATAGGTAACATTCGAGCGAGGTGGGGGAAGGCCACATCCGGAGCCTGTCAGAATTTCTGTGTGGAACGGGGTCATGAAATAATCCCGAAAGGACTGTTCCATGACCGAAGTGATGACCACCAAGAAGCCCAAAAAACAGAAAGCAGCGTACCCGTTTCCCGTTGAGCTGATCGACCAGTTGCTGGCCCAGGTTGAGAACAAGGACGCCGAGTCGATCCTTGGCGAATCGGGCCTCGCCGGGCAGCTCAAAAAAATGCTGGCCGAGCGTATGTTGTCGGCCGAGTTGAACCACCACCTGGCCAACGAGGAAGACGGCAGCAGAAACCACCGCAACGGTAGCAGCCCGAAGAAGGTCTTGACGCCAGGCGGGGAGCTCCACCTGGACATTCCGCGCGATCGTCTGTCGAGCTTCGAGCCCAAACTGGTGGCCAAACATCAGCGCCGGATGTCGGGCTTCGACGATCACGTTATCAGCATGTACGCTCGTGGTATGAGCGTGCGCGAGATTCAGGCGCATTTGCTGGAGTTGTACGGCACCGAGGTGTCGCCAGACCTGATTTCGACCATCACCGACGAAGTGCTCGAGGAGGTCGCGCAGTGGCAGCAGCGGCCGCTCGAGGCGATGTATCCGATCGTGTATTTCGACGCGTTGCGCCTGAAGATCCGGGACGAAGGCACGGTCAAGAACAAGGCCGTATATCTGGCCTTGGGCATTCGTGCCGACGGCCGCAAGGAAGTGCTGGGTCTGTGGATCGAACAGACCGAAGGCGCCAAATTCTGGCTGAAGGTTTTCAACGAACTCAAGAACCGCGGACTGGACGATATCCTGATCGCCGTCGTCGATGGCCTGCGCGGCTTCCCGGAGGCCATCGAGGCCGTTTATCCGCAAGCGCAGATCCAGACGTGCATCGTGCACCTGATCCGCAATTCGACGACGCTTGCGGCCTGGAAGGACCGGAAGGAACTGGCAGCGGCGCTCAAGCCGATCTACCACGCTGCCAACGCCGAGCTGGCCGAAGCGGCGCTGGATGCCTTTGCAGAAGGCCCATGGGGCACCAAGTTTCCGACCGTGGCCGCGATGTGGCGGCGCCAGTGGCAGCAGGTGATTCCGTTCTTTGCCTACCCACCTGAAGTGCGCACGATCATCTACACGACCAACGCTATTGAAAGCCTGCATATGCGTCTGCGGAAGATCGTCAAGAACCGTGGTCACTTCCCCAGCGACGAAGCCGCGACCAAGTTATTGTTCCTGGCCTTGCGCAATATCGAGAAAGATTGGAAGATGCCACAGCGTACCTGGAAGCAGGCTGCCAACCAGTTCGCCATCATGTTCGGCGAGCGCTTCACGAACGCGATTATCTAACTACGAATTCTGGCCCCGCACACAGAATTTCTGACAGGTCCCACATCCGTGTTAAGCGAAGATCACGACTAGTCGGCTGCCTAGTTAAGAAGTGAGACTTTTCTTCATCCGTCTCACGTATCAAGCTGTGAAATACGGCTAGAATGTCACGGACCGCCGTTACCTTTCCAAACCCGATGCGACGCTCCTTCCCCGCACTGTTCAGATGCATTGCACTTCTCCTCGTCATGACCTTCATGACGTCGGGCATGGCGATGGCATCGTACGTGTGCCCGGAGATAGTCGGCAAGCAGGCGCCCATGCAGATGATGGATGGGGAGCTCTGCGCCGGCATGGACATGGAGCGCCCCGTCCATTGTGCCGAGTTCTCGGCTGACACCAAGGCGTCCGTCGACCACCATAACCCGGCTCCTGCGCTGAGCCTGCTGTCTCCCGCCGGCCTCGTTCGGATCGTCGCACCCGTCTCGACGCTTGCGGTCTCCCTGCCCTGGCTCGGCGACCTCCCCGCGCCGGACGCTGACCCGCCCTACCTGCGAACTCTGCGTATCCGAGTCTGACCACCTCCCGTCTGGCATGTGCCCGGCCAGTTGCCGGCGCTCGTTTTCATTCGCGGAGGATGTATGTATTCTTATCTCATGTCACGTCATGGCGTGCCGGCCAAGCCCGCACGCCTTGGCCACGCTCTGGTCGTGGCCTTGTTCCTACTTGTTCCGAGGGGCGCATCTGCTGCCCCCGTTGGGCTTTCCCTGAACGAAGCCCTGGCACTTGCAACGTCCGTTTCGTCCTCAGCAAAGGCGGCACAGGCCTCGGTCGCCTCAAGCGAGCATGCTGCCGCGCGCGCGGACCAGTTGCCCGACCCTACCCTGAAACTGGGCATCGATAACCTGCCCGTAACGGGCCCGGACCGCTTCCGCCCCAAAGCCGATTTCATGACAATGCGCCGGATCGGCATCGAACAGCAATGGGTTTCCCGCGGCAAGCGGGAGGCCCGGACGCAGGTGGCACGCCGCACGGTCGAGGCCGCCGAGGCGGCGCATCTCGACAAGGTCGCGAATATCCGTGTCGAGACCGGAAAAGCGTGGCTGACCGTGCTGTACAAGCAGCGAGCGGTCGGCCTGTCCAGGTCGATTGCGCACGAAATGGAAAGCGAACTTTCGGCCCTCCAGGCATCGCATCGCGGGGCCAAGGCCTCGGCCAGCGACGTCCTTCAGGCAAGAGCCGAGCTCGTGCTCAGCGGCGACGACGTCGATGCGGCCGAGCAGGACCTGCAGACCGCGCTCCTCCAGCTGCGCCGCTGGACCCGCACCGACTCCAGGGCCGTGTCTGATGAGGGGCCGAATCTGGACACTGCGGCAACCCGCTTGGCGATGTCGAACCTGGAAAGCATGCATCCGGCCATCCTCGGCGCACGCCGCGCCGTCGACCTGGCCGACGCCGACGCGGGCGCGGCCGTACAAGAAAGCCGGCCCGACTGGTCATTCGAAGCCGGCTTCGCCCAGCGCGGCGGACAGTTTTCAAACATGGTTTCGTTTGGCGTCAGCATCCCCTTGACCATCCACCGGGCGCAGCGCCAGGACCGCGAGATCGCGGAGAAAGCCGAACTGGGCACACGGGCAAGGCTGGAGTACGAGGAGGCTTTGCTCGAGACACGGTCGGCTATCGAGGCCCAGTTGGGGCAGCTCGAGAGCCTGAAGCGCCGCATCGCCCGGCTCGAGAAGGAACTGCTGCCGACGGCGGCACGGCAGGTCGAGACCGCGCTGGCCGACTATCGCGGCGGGATGGGAACGCTGACCTCGGTATTCAAAGCCCGGCGTGCCGCTCTCGCGCGCAGGCTGCAGGTTAATGCGCTCGAGCTGGAGGCCGCACTGGTGTGGGCGGGACTGGAACTGCGCCTGCTTCCGCAGGACTTGGCAAGTGCCGGGAGGACTGGCAAATGAAGCGCTCCCTTGCAACGAAGACTCTGATCCTTACTGCTGCGGGTGCCCTGATCGGGTATGGGGGCTACTGGCTGGGCGCGAACAGGTCTCCAGGCGGCTCCGGCGGACACGGCGACAGGAGCGCGCCGGCCACCGCCTCCCCATCGGATCCGGGCAGGCGCGTCCTGTATTGGCACGATCCAATGGTTCCCGGAAAACGCTTCGACAAGCCCGGGAAAAGCCCGTTCATGGACATGCAGCTGGTCCCGGTGTACGCCGACGGCGGTGAAACGACCGGGGTCAGGATCTCGCCGACCCTCCAGCAGAATCTCGGTATCCGGTTCGCGACCGTGCGGCGCGAGGTAGTCACCGAGTCGCTCGATCTGGTCGGCACGACCCAGTTCGATGCCAGCCGCGAGGAGGTCATCCAGAGTCGTACCGCCGGCTACATCGACAGGCTTCACGTTCGCACGCCACTCCAGCAGATCAAGCGCGGTCAGTCCGTCGCTTCGGTATTCGTCCCG
This sequence comes from Massilia timonae CCUG 45783, assembly GCF_000315425.1. GTDB lineage: Bacteria > Pseudomonadota > Gammaproteobacteria > Burkholderiales > Burkholderiaceae_D > Telluria > Telluria timonae. Next base: position 346,414 of record NZ_JH992926.1, read on the forward strand.
GAATGGATCGCCCCCCAGGAGGAGTATCTTGCGCTCAGACGGGGCGGCGACACAGCGCTTGCCTCCGCCGCTCGCCAGCGCATGCGCGCACTCTCGATCCCCGACTCTCTTGTCGCGGAGCTGGAGCGTACCGGGCGTGTGCAGACGCACCAGCTGCTCACCTCCCCCGTTTCCGGGGTCGTCAGCGAACTCGGGGTGCGTGAAGGCGCCCAGGTAACACCGGGCATGACCATCGCCAAGGTAGTCGGCATGCAAACCGTCTGGCTGCTTGCCGAGGTGCCGGAAGCCCTGATCGGCTCCGCTCGAGCCGGCATGCGGGTGAGCGCGACGGCAGAAGGCAATGCCCGGCAAACCTATGAAGGCAAGGTGCGTGAAATCCTGCCAGGCGTGAACGCCGCTACCCGGACTGCCCAGGCCCGCATCGAACTGGACAACCGCGACGCATCACTGATGCCTGGCATGCTGATGCGCGTCCGGCTGAGCGCTGCTGCAGCACAGCCGCGCCTGATGGTTCCGACCGAGGCCGTGATCGCATCGGGTACACGTTCCATCGTACTGGTCGCTCAGGGCGACAGCCTGCGTCCTGTGGTCGTGACAACCGGCCGCGAGATCGGGAATGACACCGAGATCCTGAGCGGCGTGGACGAAGGCCAGAAAGTCGTCATCTCGGGGCAGTTCCTGATCGATTCCGAAGCGAACCTGAAATCGGTCCTCCCCAAGTTCGAAAGTGAAATGCCGGCGGCACCCACCAATGGCGGCGGGGCCCAGACGCCTGCACCCAACCGTATGGACGCCATGAAGAAGTCGCCGAACGCCGCTGCACAGCCAGACAAGCCAGGCAAAGCGGCAATGGTACATACGGCGGTCGGCAAGGTGGAGCAGGTCTCGGAAGATGCCATCACGCTGTCGCACGGGCCCGTCCCGACACTGCAATGGCCGCCCATGACGATGGATTTCATGAAGCCTGCGCCTGATGCATTCAAGGACATCCAGGCTGGCCAGACCGTCGAATTCGACTTTGTCGAGGGTGCCGATGGCTACCTGCTCAAGCGGGTCGTGGTAGCGAAGGACGGCAAGCAATGATCGCGCGCATCATCCGCGCGTCGATCGCCGCCCGGGTCTGGGTTCTCCTTGCCGCCGCCCTGCTAGCGGCATGGGGCGTCCACTCGCTGCGCACGACCTCGCTCGACGCCCTGCCCGACCTTTCCGACACCCAGGTCATCATTCGCGCCCAGTTTCCCGGCAAAGCGCCGCAGCTGGTCGAAGACCAGGTGACGTATCCATTGACCACTGCCCTGCTGTCCGTGCCCGGAGCGACCTCGGTGCGGGGGTACTCCTTCTTCGGCGACTCGTTCGTCTACGTGCTGTTCGATGACGCGACCGACCTGTACTGGGCGCGCTCGCGTGTGACGGAATACGTCAACCAGGTACAGAACCGCCTTCCCGCCGGCGTGCGGGCCGAACTGGGACCCGACGGTACCGGCGTCGGCTGGGTATTCGAGTATGCGCTGGTCGACAGGACCGGCCGGCACGACCTCAGCCAGCTGCGCGCCCTCAACGACTGGTTCGTGAAGTTCGAGCTCAGGACGGTGCGCGACGTCGCGGAAGTCGCCAGCATCGGCGGCATGGTCCGGCAATACCAGATCGTCCTCGACCCGGACCGCTTGCGCGCGTTCGGCATGTCACACACCTGGGTGCTCGATGCGGTCGCTCAGGCCAACCAGGAATCCGGAGGCTCCGTCGTCGAAATCGCGGAAACCGAGTACATGGTCCGCTCGCACGGCTACCTACGTTCTCTGGAGGACTTCCGCAACATCGTCTTGAACGCGAACGAAGCCGGCACGCCGGTCCTACTGGGGGACGTCGCCTCGGTGCGCCTGGGGCCCGAGATGCGGCGCGGTATCGCCGAGCTCAATGGCCAGGGCGAGGTCGCCGGCGGCGTCGTGATCATGCGGTCCGGGAAGAACGCACTCGACACCATCGACGCCGTCAAGGCCAGGCTCGAAACGCTCAAGCATTCGCTCCCGGAAGGTGTGGAGATCGTCACGACCTATGACCGGTCGACGCTGATCTCGGCATCGGTGGCGAACCTGGGGAGCAAGCTCGTTGAAGAGTTCATCGTAGTCGCGATCGTGTGCGCGGTCTTCCTGTTCCATGTGCGTAGCGCGCTCGTGGCCGTGCTCACCCTGCCCTTGTGCGTGCTGGCGGCATTCATCGTCATGCGCTACCAGGGTGTCAATGCGAACATCATGTCACTTGGGGGCATCGCGATCGCCGTAGGCGCCGCTACCGATGCCGCGCTCGTCCTGGTCGAGAACGTCCACAAGCACCTCGAGAGCTATGCGGAAACCAACGCGGCCAGCGCGCCCGACGCCAGGACCCGCTGGGAAATCATTGCCCAGGCATCGGTCGAAGTCGGGCCGGCACTGTTCTTTTCGCTCCTGATCGTGACCCTCTCCTTCATCCCCGTGTTCGCGCTCGAAGCCCAGGAGGGCAAGCTGTTCTCGCCACTTGCCTACACCAAGACGTACACGCTTGCGGCGGCCGCCGGACTGGCCATTACCCTGGTTCCTGTACTGATGGGCTATCTCATCCGGGGCCGGATCCCGAAGGAGTCCGCCAACCCGATCAATCGCCTGCTCATCAAGGGTTACCGCCCGCTGCTCGACGCCAGTCTCCGGCACCCGAAAACCACGCTGGGTATCGCCATGATCGCGCTTCTGCTGACGGCCATCCCTATCTCGCGGCTGGGCGGCGAGTTCCTGCCGCCCCTGAACGAGGGCGACCTCCTCTACATGCCCTCGGCCCTGCCAGGCCTGTCCGCCGCAAAGGCAAGCGAATTGTTGCAGCAGACCGACCGCTTGATCAAGACAGTGCCCGAGGTGGCGACCGTTTTCGGCAAGGCGGGTCGCGCGGAGACCGCGACCGACCCGGCGCCGATGGAAATGTTCGAAACGACGATCCAGTTCAAGCCGAAGGACCAGTGGCGGCCGGGTATGACCACCGAAAAGCTGGTGGAGGAGCTTGACCGCATCGTGAAGGTGCCTGGGCTATCGAACGTGTGGGTGCCGCCGATCCGCAACCGCATCGACATGCTCTCCACCGGTATCAAGACGCCGGTAGGCATCAAGGTTTCCGGGCCGGACCTGGGCCAGATCGATAAGGTGACGACGGCCATCGAAGCCGCCGTCAAGACGGTCCCCGGCGTCAGCTCCGCGCTTGCCGAACGGCTCAGCGGCGGCCGCTATATCGACGTGACCATCGACCGGCTGCGCGCCGCGCGCTATGGCATGAGCGTGGCCGACATCCAGACGGTCGTATCGACGGCGATCGGTGGCGACAACGTGGGCGAAGTCGTCGACGGGCGGCAGCGCTTCCCGATCAACGTGCGCTATCCGCAGGACTACCGCGATTCGGTTCAGGCCTTGCGCGAACTGCCGGTCGTCACCGCGCGGGGCGCGCAGATCCGCCTAGGCGACGTGACGACGATTGTCGTGATGGACGGGCCTCCGATGATCCGCAGCGAAAACGCGCGCCTGTCCGGTTGGGTGTATGTCGATGTCCGCGGTGTCGACCTTTTGACTGCCGTTCGCGCAATGCAGGAGCGCGTCCGGGAAAAGGTCACGCTGCCGCCGGGTTATTCCGTCGGCTGGTCGGGACAGTTCGAATATCTCGAGCGCGCTTCCGAGCGCTTGAAGACCGTCGTCCCGCTTACCTTGCTGGTCATCTTCCTATTGCTATACCTGGCCTTCCGCTCCACGGCGGAAGCGCTCCTTCTGATGGCGACCGTGCCGTTCGCACTCGTCGGCGGGTTCTGGCTGGTCTGGCTGCTTGGCCACGCCGTGTCCGTTGCAACTGCGGTCGGGTTTATCGCGCTCGCAGGGCTCGCGGCAGAGTTTGGTGTCGTCATGCAGGTCTATCTGCGCAATGCGCTCCAGAGCCGGCTCGATGCCGGGCGTGCTTTGACCAGCGAACTGGTGATGGAAGCGATCACGGAAGGTGCGCTCCTGCGGGTACGTCCCAAGGCGATGACGGTTGCAGTCATCGTGGCCGGGCTGCTTCCCATCATGTTCGGAAGCGCGGCCGGCTCAGAAGTCATGCAGCGCATTGCGGCGCCGATGATCGGCGGAATGGTCACTGCACCGCTGCTGTCCTTGTTCGTCATCCCGGCAGCGTGGCGTCTGTTACACGAACGCTCCCTGCATGAAGCGCGCAATGTTGGTGCCTCATCGGGAGATCACAACTAAGGATATGAAACTGTAGGTAGTGCCGGTGCGCGGCCCTGTGCATGGGACGCGTACCGGGCTGAATCACTGCAAGATCCCGTCGTCCGCTGGCGTCCTGGAAAGCACGGATTTGCTATTTGGTCAACGCAACCGGTATACTGGTTCCGAATGAAACATCTGTGATTGTCGACGCCTCTCGGTGATGCAATAATCGATCACGCACAACCCTGGGACTCCGTTCATGCTTACAGCCTTGTTGTTTGCCGCCGCCTTGACTACTACCGTTATCGTAAGCTCGGACGACAGTTACCACGTCCCGCAGATCGAGCGTTCGATACTTGAGGGTAAGTGCCAAGACCGTGAACTCAAGCTCACCGAGCAGCGCGGCAAGATGACTTTGGCGGTCGACGGCGAAACGCGCGCGGAACGTGTCAATGAATTTGAAACACCTGGTGGAATGATGAGAGTCTAACTCTCTTGTTCAGGCTGCTTTTTTCTCCGTGACTGGTGGATTGATCCATGCCGCTGTCGGCAATTTGGTCTGTCGTGGTACGCAGTGCTTGAAGCGGCCCGGCGTGCGTTGGTAGGCGCTTTCAAGCGTTGCCTGGCGCAGCTTGCGGATCTCGGCGGCACGGCCGGCATGGACGCTTTCCGGGGTCATCATGCCGATGCCGGAATGGCGGTGCTGCTGGTTGTACCAGGTGAAGAAGGCTGCGCAGTGGGCGCGTGCGTCAGCGAGCGAGCCAAAGCGCGCCGGGAAGCCGGGCCGGTACTTCAAGGTCTTGAATTGCGCCTCGGAATACGGGTTGTCATCCGAAACGTAAGGGCGGCTATGCGATTTGGCGATGCCCAGATCGCTCAGCAGCGTAGCGACCGGCTTGGAGCGCATGCTGCTGCCGCGATCGGCATGCAGGGTCAAGGTACCAGGCGCGATATTTTCCTTTGCGGCGCTGTCGGCGATCAGCTGTTCGGCCAGTTCGGCGGTCTCCCGTTCGGCCACCATCCAGCCGACGACGTAGCGGCTGAAGATGTCGAGGATGACGTACAGGTGGAAACAGGTGCCCCGGACCGGTCCCTTGAGTTTGGTGATGTCCCAGCTCCACACCTGGTTTGGTGCGACGGCCAGCAGTTCCGGCTTGGTGTACTCCGGATGGCGCAACTGGTTACGGCGTTCGCGCACGGCAGCGCAGCCTTGTAGCAGGCGGTACATCGTGCGTACCGACGCCACATAGCGCCCTTCGTCGAGCAGTTGAGCGTGGATGGCGGCCGGCGCACAATTGGCAAAGCGTGGGCTGTTGAGCACCTCCAGCACGACACGCCGCTCATGCTCGGACAACGCGAGCGGTGGCCGTCGGGCTGGCGCAGCCGGCGTCACGGGCGCTAACGAACCAGGTCGTTGCGCGGTGCGATGGCGATATAGTGCGCTGCGCGGCAATTGCAATGCGCGGCAGGCTGCGGCCACGCCAACTTCGCCGGCGAGGTGATTGGCGGCGCTGATCACTTCGGCTCGCTCGGCGTGTCGGCCGTACTCAGCCCCAGCAGGGTGGAAAGTTTTTTTTGGACGTCAATGATCAGGTCGGCCTTGGCCAACTTGTCTCGCAGGCGCGCCACCTCTGCCTCCAGGTCGCGCACCTTGCGGTCCTGAGCAGCAGCTAGGTCGACCTTTGGGCCACGCTTGCGCGCGAGGACTTGAGAGGCCGCAGCGGCCTGGCGTTGCTTGCGCCAAGTGGCCAGATGGGACGAATAAATGCCTTCGCGGCGGAGCAAGGCACCGATGTCGCCAGGCGCCTGGCAGGAGTCGGCAGCGGCAAGAATGCGCAGCTTCTCGGCGTTGGAAAACGTGCGTCGCTTGGCGACCGGGACGACCTCGGGATCGGGACGGTCCACTGGCGTGGCTGGGCTGCTGGGTTCGACAGAATTGCTGATTTGATGCTTTCGGCTGTGCATGTTGGGGACCTACCGCTGTACTCTAAATTAATCGGGTAGGTGTCTCAAGTTATATTGGCACAGGGGGGCGACATCAGCGGCAGCACCTTTGCGAAAAGCTACCTCTCAGGCAGCTACCTCGGGCGCTTTACGATAGCGTGCCGCAGAGACAATCAGGGCTTCTCGCTCAATTTCTTCGGCGTAGAGGTTCCAAAAGACGGCGTCCCTAGCCCCGCGGCGGGGGCGATCGGCTACGACTCGAGACTGTCCGTCACATCGGACTCAGCTATTACCCGGCAAGAGATCGACCTCTACCAGTTCAATGTGAAGCGAAACGGATATTGGCTTCAATAGTTTTGCTTGCCATGGCATCGTGCTGTTCCGAGAAGTGCCGCCGATTCTTGAAGCCACTGACCTCTTCCGTGGCATGCACTACCCACGTTGCTGTAGCGTCCACAAACTGTTTCCGAAGCACTACGAACGCTAAGGGCGCCTGTCTGGTAGTTAACGCTAAGTAGTCACCCAAAATTCATCGTGAGTTTGCTCCCGAAGCCGCTCATCAAGGACTGAACCTCATCAAGCAGATCTGTGCCGTTCTTGGCAACGAAGCGGCGCCAGTAATGGTTGGCGCGCTTCCACAAAATCTCGATTCAATTGAGTTCAGGGCTATAGGGCGGCAGATAATACAGATACAAGCCATCCTTGGCCCACTGGCTCCGCTTCTTGTTTATATGGTCGCCCTTGTGGATGCTGGCGTTGTCAATCAAGACGATTCGTGGGACCTCGTGCAGCTGCGCCACAACCTGGTCGAAGAACGCGATTACATCATCGTTCGGAAAGTTTACTACGCAGATCGTTAAGGAGAGAGAGTTCGTGTGAGCAGGAACTCGGGGGTTATATACGGTTCTGTCGAATTAACGGAACCGCCACTGGGATCGGGTAGACTTTTACGCCCAAGCCTGTGAACGATGACCAGGCTCCACTTCGAAGGAATGCGTTTCCTGATCGGCGTCATCCTGGTGCGCATCCGTTAATATGCGGCTTACCCGCTGAGCTACCTGCACATTGGAGAAGTGATGGAAGAGCGCGGCGTATGGGTTGACTGATCTTGCCCCGCTATTCCCGGACACAGCCTGATGTTCAGTTAGCGTCAGTTTCCAGAGCCTGACGGCGTCGCTCTTTCCTAAACATGCGTGGCGATTTATAGCCAAGTGCCGAGTGCGGATGCACCTCGTTGAAGTGCCTGAAGGCATCGGGCAACTGGGCAAGCACGGCAGCGCCGCTAATGCGGTCCATGCAACCGACGTAATCGCGTTTAAACGTGTTCACGAAACTCTCTGCCATGCCATTCGACTGCGGGCTGTTCACTGGTGTATGCACCGGCTTGATGCCCAGCTCATGGGCCAAGGCGTGCGTTTCAGTTGCCCGGAAAGCGCCGCCATTGTCACTCAAGAATTCAACAGTGATTGTCCGCACATCGGTGCTACCAAAACGCGTTTCCACGGCCTCGATCATCATGTCGCGCACCGGTTCGCCAGGCAGGCCGCGGCCAATCCAGGCACGCCACGCGATGATCTCGCGGTCGCAGCAGTCCTTGATGAAAACGCCAGTCACGACTTCGCCGTTGTCACAGGCAATCTCGAAGCCATCAGAGCACCAACGCTGGCTCGATTCCTTAACCATCACTTTGCCATCGTGAGCACGGCCGCTGTCACTACGCCTAGGCGATTTCGGCAGCAGCAAACCCTGCTGCTTCATCACGCGGTACATGCGCTTGTGATTTACGGGCGGCAGACCTATCAAGCTGCGCGTACGATTCACCAAGGCGCCGGCACGGCGATAGCCGTAGGTCGGCAGCGCGGTGATCTCGGCGCGTACAGCGTCGGCAATCATCGCGTCAGCGACAGGATCAAGCTTGACGATGGTGCGCTTGTCGACCCAGTTTGCAGGTCGGGCAAGAAGGTCAATCACGTGCGAGCGCGCTACACCGAGGACAACGCAGACAGGCTTTACTGCCCGTCCTTGTCCGATAAGGGTGAGCGCGCAATCCACTTTTTTTCGCGAGCCAGCTCGACCGCTTCGCGCAGGATCTCCGCCTCCATCGTCTTCTTGCCCAGCATGCGCTGCAGTTGTGCGATCTGGGCGCGTGCCGCTGCCAGCTCACTGGCCGGCACGACCGATTCACCAGAATGCACCGCGACCAAGGCGCCTTCTCGCTCGAGCTTGCGCCAGTTGAACAGCTGGCTGGCACTGATGCCGTGCTTGCGGGCCACCAGCGATACGCTCATGCCTGGCTCGTACGTTTCCTTGACCAGCGCAGCCTTTTCCTGCACTGACCAGCGCCGGCGTCGCTCTTCGGACACCGTCACGACTTCGATGGTTTGCTTGTTACTAGTCATACTCACAGTCTTATTCCTATCCGTAAGGATACAACATCGACTGTGTCTGGTGAATCAAGGGGCTATCTCAATCATCAATCGGTGGGCGATTCCCTTCCTCCTACTCATCGAGAAAATGGCTCGCAAGCACAAACGTCCGATCGGCAGCCGTTGGTGTATGGACTGCGCGACAATCGCAACCTCAGCGTATCGGTACGCGTCGGGGTAACGCGCGATATGCCCGATGTGTACCTGCCCGTGCATGTAAAGTGGACCCATCAGTCAAGACACTCAGCCGGCTAGTTTAAGCTGTGTCCATTTCCACTTCAGCAGCTGCCCGGCGCTGCCCCGTTCCGCCGTTTTTCTCCGGCTCTTGGTCCGCGTCGCCGAACTTGTCGACGATCAACGCACCTCCTCCAACACCGGCACGGTAGACATGATCTGGCGTCTCGTAGCCCAGCGCCTGGTGTGGACGCTCGGCGTTGTAAAACGCGAAGTACTGTGCCAGGCCGACTGTCAGCTCGGCCATGTTG
>NZ_JH992926.1:356021-394399 GCF_000315425.1 Massilia timonae CCUG 45783
CATGTTGGCGTAGCCCTTCAGGTACACGTCCTCGTACTTCACGTTGCGCCACAGGCGCTCGACGAAGATGTTGTCCAGCGCCCGTCCTCGCCCATCCATGCTGATGGCCACGCCTTCGCGCTTGAGCACGCTGGTAAAGGCGTCACTGGTGAACTGCGAGCCCTGGTCGCTGTTGAATACCTCGGGCTTGCCGTGGTGGCGCAATGCCTCCTCCAGACAGTCCACGCAGAACGACGCGTCCATGCTGTTGCTGATGCGCCAGGCCAGCACACGACGCGAGTACCAATCGATGACCGCCACCAGGTAGGCAAAGCCGCGCGCCAGCCGAATGTACGTCAGGTCCGTACTCCACACCTGGTTCGGCCGCGTGACCGCCACCCCGCGCAGCAGATAGGGATAGACCTTGTGCTGCGGGTGCGGCTTGCTCGTGGACGGCCCCGGCGCCATGCCCGCCAAGCCCATTTCCCGCATCAGGCGCTGCACGCGCTTGCGGTTGACGCGGTGCTCTCGGCCTCGCAGGAAGACCGCCATGCGCCGGCTGCCGTAGAACGGGCGGCTGGTGTACTCCTCGTCGATCAGGGCGCGCAGCTGGCCGTCCTCCTCCTCGATGCATTCCTGTCGGGCCGCCGCCTCCAGCCGCCGATACACGGTCGAACGCGGCACGCCGGCCAGCTCGCACTGCATCGTCAGCGGTATCTTGTCCTCGCGCTCGATCCACCGTGCCCGCTCGGCCGGACTCATTCCCCAAGCTTTTTTTTGAGCCAATCCACCTGCATCTTCAGCTTGCCGATCTCGCTGTACAGCTTGTCCTCCGGGCTGCTTTCGTCCACCGGCTTCGGCCCGCGCTTGACGTCGAACAGGGCGCCGGCGTTCTCCAGGATCTCCTTCTTCCACTGGCCCACCAGTACTGGATGCACGCCGAATTCCTGCGCAATCTCCGTCACCGTCTTCACCCCACGCACCGCTTCCAACCCAACCTTGGCCTTGAACTCGGCGCTGTGCACCCTGCGTTTTTTACCTTCACTCATTCGCTGTCATCCTTTCGCGGACGACAGCTTAAACCACCGTCTCAGATTCGGGGTCCACTATAATGTGCCTGCCACATTCTGATTTCATTGCGCCACCGTCCAAGCGGTGGCGATTCATCTTTTGTTCTAGCAGCCTTCGATGGCCTTCTTTACCTGCTCACGTGCTGACACGCATCAGACATTATTATCATTATGTCGGCTGATTCCATCACGGCTCCCGCACTAGTTCGCCCGCCACACCGTCCCGTCCCAGGTACGGTAAAAATTATGGCTTTGGTGGAAAGATTCGTATAAAATCGACGCATAGAGATTTTCCAAGTGTCGTAACTAGTTGATTGATAAGGATTGTCGTGGAAAGTTTCCCGAGAAAAGAGTTGGTGAAGGTGGTTCAATCGGGAATGACCGGTTCGCGTAGCGCGTTCGCGCTCGCAGTTGGCCGGTTTGCTTCAAAGCTTAAACAAACCGACTTGGCGCTAGCCCAAGAGCTTGCGCAGTTCCTCTCTGTTGACAATGTCATGCGCGGCGCCGGGGACTTCGTCCCGACGCCAGTAGATGCCGATTCGCGAATGGAGCTTGTAGAAACCATCTTCCCAGTGGTTTTGCCAAAACGGCCTGTCTTTAGCAACACGGTTGACGGCGTGCTGTCAGGCGTGATGAAAGAATGGCGCAGCCTCGAACTGCTAATGCAGGAAGGCTTGGCGCCGGCAAGGATGTTGCTATTTTGCGGCAAGCCTGGCGTCGGCAAGACGCTTGCTGCGCACTGGTTGGCACAAGAACTCAAGTTGCCTCTGCTGACGTTGAATCTGGCGACGGTCATGAGCAGCTATCTTGGGAAAACTGGCAACAATGTACGCGCTGTGTTCGATCATGCAATCTCTCGACCATGCGTCTTGCTACTCGATGAGTTCGACGCGATCGCAAAGCGGCGCGATGACGACAGCGATGTCGGCGAACTCAAGCGCTTGGTCAACGTGCTCTTGCAGGCCCTCGACGACTGGCCAGCGAACTCGCTGTTAATTGCGGCAACGAATCACGGTGAACTCCTCGACCCTGCAGTGTGGCGCCGGTTCGATCACGTCGTCCAGTTCGAGCCCCCTTCACCGGAGTTGATTGTGGAGTATTTGCAGGATCTGCCGATGGGCGAGAACATCCGCCGGAATCTGGCTGCCCTGCTGCACGGGGAATCGTTCAGCTCGATCGGCCACCTCATCCATTCGTCTCGTAAAACCGCCCTCCTCGAGCAATCGGCGCTCGTACCGATTCTGGTCAAGAATGCCTTGCAGCTCAGGATGAGAAAAGGCGACATGGTTAAACCGCATGAAGGCGAGATGCTTCTGTTGCATCTGGAAGGCCTATCGCGACGGGAAATCGCATCTCGGCTGGGGAAAACCCATCCTACAGTGAGCAGTGTCATCAAACGTTACCTCGGGGAGTAATCAGGAATGGCGGCAACGAACATCATTTTGGGATACGGCGAGACGCTCACGCAGCCTTTCACGCTCAAGCGCGGATCGGGACTTAAAAAGTACCCGTATAACATCGCGCAGCAGCGAGAATTCTTGGGCAAGCAACTTGATCTGTTATTGCACACCCATCATGCACAGCCGCCGGCGCTCAAGCCTCGCGGCGAGTCCGTTGCCAGGTTTACGTTACATCCTGCCTTCCTCGCTAAAACACATCATCCCAATAACCTGCTCAAGGCAAGCGGCTTGCGTTGCGTGGGAAGTCGCTCAGCTCGCGTAGTGCCGCGCGACGTCGCAAGCAGCCGCCAACGTGCAGGTGAAGCGACCTTCACCGCAGCTTTGTATGTCGCAGGTACCGAGGTAGCATTCAGTAAGTTGAAGAGAATGCTTTTTTCGGAAGAGATTTCCGAAACGCAGCAGAAGGCACTCTGTCGATTCGAACTCCTGGAGGAGTTCAGCGCTGCGGACAAGAACTTCGCCAGGAATTCGGATCAAGCGCTGGCCTCTCTTGAGGTTGTCCTGCATGCCGCTGTCGAAGATGCCGACATCATCAAAGCGTTCGCATCCTACGTCGCCTCGCTAGGTGGAACAGCTGAAGTATCACGTGCGCTGAGCGTATCTGCCCTGACATTCATTCCAGTGCGCCTGGCGGCCGCTAAAGCGCAGGATCTGGCAGCGTTCCAATTTGTGCGGGCGGTGCGGGTGATGCCGTCATTACGTATCGGCGGCAGGGACATGCGTAGCTCGAGCGTCGTCGCGCCTGCTTTAACTGAGCAGCCGGCGATCGACACCAAGCTGAAGGTTGCAGTGTTCGACGGCGGCATCGGTCACACCGACCTGGGCCGGTGGGTACAAGAGACAATCTTGCCAGGTGCAGAGACGACCTCGGCGGCCTATCTCAATCATGGCAACGGTGTGACCAGCGCTCTGCTGTTCGGACCACTTGACGAAGATAGCGAGCAGTTCCCGCGCCCTTATGCAGACGTGCATCACTACCGCTGCATCAGCCCGTCGTTGCAGCTTTCCGATAATGTGCCCGATGTCGACCTCTACGATGTGCTCAAGAATATCGACCATGTCCTCAAAACTGAGCAATACGACTTTGTGAACTTCAGCATCGGGCCATATATGCCGATGGATGATGACGAGGTCCATCCATGGACGGCGCTAATCGACAGTCATCTCGCCTCTGGCAACACGCTGGCAGCTATCGCGGTCGGTAATGATGGCGAAAAGGAATGGCCGGAGAGCCGGGTGCAGCCTCCTTCCGATATGGTCAATGCCCTGGCGGTGGGCGCCTGCGACGGCACAGGTTTGTCCTGGGAGCGCGCGCCCTATAGCTCACACGGTCCCGGCCGCAGCCCTGGCATGATCAAACCCGATGGCGTAGCCTTCGGTGGTTCGGAAGAGGAACCCTTCGTCGTCTACAACGCTCTCAGTGGTCACTACGCTCACACGACAGGCACCAGTTTTAGCTCTCCAGCGACCCTTAGAACAGCGATCGGCGTGAAGGTCTCCCTCAATTCTCCGTTGAGCGTTTTAGCGGTTCGCGCCTTGATGTCGCACCACGCTAGCCGGCCAAAGCACATGCTGATGAGCCACATCGGACACGGCCGGTTTCCTCAAAGTGTCGATGAAGTCTTGACGTGCGAGGACAACGAAGTGCGAGTAATCTATCAGGGCACCCTGCAGGCCGGACAGAATCTGCGCGCGCTCATCCCGTTCCCCTCCCTGCCATTGAATGGGAAAGTCACTCTTCGCGCGACGCTGTGCTTTGCCAGTCATACCGATCCTGAACACGCTGTGAATTACACGCGTGCCGGGCTGACGGTGCTGTTGCGTCCGAAGAAGACGTCGAAGAAAACGATGCCATTTTTCTCGTCATCGAAGATGTACACGACCGAGCTCGAAGCGCGCACTGACGAGCAAAAGTGGGAGACGACGCTCAAACATGAACATCGGTTCAACGTCGACACGCTAGACGATCCGCTTTTCGACATCACGTACGGCGCGCGTGAGGACGGACAAAGCGTCGACAACGCCGCCCTCCCCGCTTTGCCATATGCGATGGTTGTAACAGTCGCCGCTGAAGACACGCCTGGCGTCTACAATAATATTCGGCAGCGCTACGGTAATCCCCCCATTTTTAGAGCACGCTAAAAGTAGAGGCTAAGCGGCCAGTGCCAATTTCTGTTTTGGCGTGATACCGCCGAGTGCCATGTTGGGCCGGTCGTGATTGTAGGTCCACAACCAGTTGGTAGCAAATTCCTGGATCTCTTCGAGCGTCTCGAACAGGTGATGCGCAAGCCAATCGTAACGCACAGTCCTGTTGTATCGCTCGACGTAGGCGTTCTGTTGCGGTTGTCCTGGCTGGATGAAATCGATGCGGATGCCGCGTTTTGCAGCCCACGCCAAAGTCACCGCGCTGATGTATTCAGGGCCGTTGTCGCAGCGGATGGCTTCCGGTTTGCCGCGCCATTCGATGATCCGGTCGAGCGAGCGTATCACGCGCTCGGACGGCAGCGAGAAATCGACTTCGATCCCCAAGCCCTCGCGGTTGAAATCATCGATGACGTTGAACAAACGGATGCTCCGCCCGTCGGCGAGCTGGTCGTGCATGAAGTCCATCGACCAGCTCTGATTGATCGCGAGCGGCACCGCCAGCGGCAGCGGCTTTTCACGTACCAGACGATGACGCGGCTTGATCCGCAGATTCAGCTCGAGCTCGCGGTAAATCCTGTAGACGCGCTTGTGGTTCCATCTGAAGCCCTTGACGTTGCGCAGATACAGGAAGCACAGCCCGAAGCCCCAGTTGCGCTGGTTGTTCGTCAGTCGCACCAGCCAGTCCGCGATGAGGACGTTTTCCGCATCCAGCTTGGCCTTGTAGCGGTAGCAGGTCTGGCTGATGCCAAACGCTTTGCACGCCAGCTTGACCGTGGCTGCCCGCTCCGTTACGGCCCATTGCGCCATCTCCCGCCGCTGAGATGGCGCTACCATTTTTTTGTGAGCGCCTCCGCGACGATCTCTGCCTTGAGGCGCTCCTCGACGTACATCTTCTTGAGCCGCCGGTTTTCCTCTTCCAACTCCTTCATGCGTGCCATCAACGAGGCGTCCATTCCGCCGAATTTGGAGCGCCACTTGTAGAACGTGGCGTTGCTGATGCCGTGCTCGCGGCACAGCTCTGGCACCGGGCTACCGGCTTCGGCTTGCTTGAGGATGGCGATAATCTGGCTGTCGGTAAAGCGGGACGTCTTCATGTAGAGCTTTCTGTGTCTTAAGTAGAAAATTCTACTTCTGAACGCGCTCTTTTTGTGGGGGGATTACCCTACCAGACGCTGCAACCAGTCGAGATTCGCCAAGAGGTGCGCATTCAGAGCGGCACCGGGAAATCTCAACCGAGTTAAATTCCCGTAAAACAGTACGTTTCAATGTCTGAACAGATAGCCGCCGTCCTCGAAGAAATTTCCGTTCCGCCTATGGAGGTGATGACGGTATCACGCGACCTGGATGGGTCCGTTGGGTCTAATCGCGAGTGGCATGTGCCGAGGCAGATCAGCGCGAACACCGATGTCGCGGCGGTGCTGGCTTGGCTCGCGAACTTTGTCCATAAAAAGGCCACGTTCGACGCCTATCGAAAAGAGGCTGAGCGGCTGCTTCTCTGGTGTGTGCTTCAGCGTGCCAAGCCGCTGTCTTCCCTGACGCACGAAGATTGGTTGGCCTATCAGGCATTCTTGGGCAACCCCTTGCCCCGAGACCGATGGGTGAGTGAACAGAGTCGCAGACATCCTCGCAATGATCCGCGTTGGCGCCCGTTCGCAGGGGCATTGTCAGCGTCAAGTCAAAGGCAGGCGGGTATCATATTGACGTCGATGTTCGCCTGGCTTGTCAGTGCAGGCTACCTGGCAGGCAATCCGCTCTCGCTTTCCCGCCAAAGAGGTCGCGCACGGGCGCCT
The DNA here is from genome assembly GCF_000315425.1 of Massilia timonae CCUG 45783. Lineage (GTDB taxonomy): Bacteria > Pseudomonadota > Gammaproteobacteria > Burkholderiales > Burkholderiaceae_D > Telluria > Telluria timonae. The sequence goes on from NZ_JH992926.1 coordinate 362,466, forward strand.
CGTATTGAACGCTATTTTGACGATGAACTCTGGCTAGAAGTAAAGGCCACGATTGACGCCATGCCGCGCGAAACGCCGAGGGAGCGTGAGCGATATCTGCGACTGCGGTGGTTGTTCACATTGCTCTATGTGTGCGGTATACGCATCTCGGAGATTGCCGAGAACAATATGGGCAGTTTCTTCTGCAGGCGCGACCGCGATGGCAGCGAACGGTGGTGGCTCGAGATCCTCGGCAAAGGAAGTAAGGTACGCCTAGTGCCGGCGACCAATGAATTGATGAACGAACTCGGCCGATATAGGCGTGAACTAAGCTTCCCTGCGCTGCCTGTACCTGGAGAGTCGACGCCGCTGCTACTGCCCATCGGCGGGAAGCCTAAGGCGATGAGTCGCGGCGGGATCCACGATATCATCAAGGCTGTTTTCGCGATGACGGCCGAGCGAATCGAGCTCAAGGGACCACAATTCGTGCATGTTGCTCATCGAGTCAGTCAGGCATCGGCGCACTGGTTGCGGCATACCGCGGGGTCACACATGGCGAACAACTCCGTAGACTTGCGGCATGTCAGAGACAATCTGGGTCACGCTTCGATCAGCACCACTAGTGGTTATCTGCACGCACCGGACGACACGCGGCACAACGATACTGAAGACAAGCATCGAGCGAATTGGTAGCGTCGGCAGAAAAGACACAGCGATTCTTAGCTTTGGCAGCATTAGCCGACGTTCTTAACCAGGACAATGACCCCCTCATGCTCAAGGCGTCCGTTCGCCTCGGCAGCGGGACGCGCTGTACACTCGCGTTGGCCCTGGAACTCGCCCATGCCTACGCTAGTAATTGGCCGGGTACAGTTCGCGCTCGACCAACTCGATCATTATATGGATGATCTTGATGTGTAGCTCTTGAGTACGGTCAGCAAAATTACCGCCCGGGCAGCTGATGCAGACGTCTGAGAAGTCCTCCAATGGCGAGCCAGCAGTCCCTGTCAAAGCGATCACGACCATACCAAGCTTTTGCGCCATCTGGGCCGCGACCAGAATCGAAGGGCTTTTCCCGCTCGTACTGATCGCGAGCAGTACATCGCCCGCACGACCATGGGACTCGATGTAACGGGCGAACACCTGATCGTATCCATAGTCGTTTGCAACGCAGGTGATATGAGTTGGGTCGCTAATTGCGGTTGCGGCGATCCCGGGCCGATCACGACGGAAGCGTCCTGTCAGTTCTTCCGCGAAATGCATGGCGTCGCACATTGAACCGCCATTCCCGCAAGAAAAAGCCCTTCCTCCCTTGCCGAACGATGTCACCAGTACCTGTGCGGCGTCAGCCACGGTTTGCAGCTTGGTTGCGTCGTTCACGAACAAGTCCAGAGCGTGCCGCGCTTCGGTCAGCCCATTCTTGATATGTTCAATCATATGCTCTTCTCTATAAAATCAGTGACTTGCCGATGGCTCGAAGCCATGGACCTCGGTGGCCTGCTCGCAAGGCGTGCGCTCGACTTGCACTGTCGAATGGTAGATGTGAAATTCATCTGCGATTTCATGACGGACCGAGATCAGTAACGCTTCGAGATCCACATGCCCCGGATCGCAAACGATGTGCACGCTCAAGCTCACCTTGCCGCTTGTGATGGCCCACACGTGCAGGTCGTGGACGCTTGCAACGCCTGGCACTGCAAGAATCTTGGTTTTCACATCAGCTAAATCGATGCCTTCAGGTACACCTTCGAGCAAGACGTTCAAACTTGCTTTGAGCAGAATCCAAGTGCGCGGCAACACCCACAGTCCGATGGCCACAGCGATCAACGAATCGACCCAGGTGGCGCCGGTCCAGCGAATCACAAGCGCACCGACGATCACGCCAATCGATCCGAGCATGTCGCTCCATACTTCCAGATAAGCGCCTTTCACGTTCAGGCTAGCATCCTTACCGGCAGAAAGGAGCCGCATACTGATCAAGTTGATCACCAGGCCGAGCACCGCCACGATGAGCATGGCGCCAGAGGCTATCTCGGGCGGATCCTGCAGCCGCTTCCAGGCCTCAACAAGAATGTAAATGGCCACCATGAACAACAGAATCGCGTTGAGGGCTGCTGCCAGGATCTCGAAACGATAGTACCCAAAGCTACGCTTTGCGTCGGCCTGACGTCGCCCGATGTGAATTGCGGCCAGCGATATCGCGAGTGCGGCGGCATCTGTGAACATATGCGCCGCATCGGAAATCAAGGCGAGGCTATTCGTCATGATCCCGGCAATGAGCTCAGCGACCAGAAACGACGATGTCAGCCCTAGTGCTATCCACAGAGGACGAGCGTTCTGTGTAGGTGAAATGGCGTGCGAATGTGAATGCCCTGAACCCATGATATCTCCTCAATATCTTACATTTTTAAGTTGGCACTGGACCGACCGCCGGTCTTTGCATCGCATCCGGAACGTGTCAATGAATTTGAAACACCTGGTGGAATGATGAGAGTCTAACTCTCTTGTTCAGGCTGCTTTTTTCTCCGTGACTGGTGGATTGATCCATGCCGCTGTCGGCAATTTGGTCTGTCGTGGTACGCAGTGCTTGAAGCGGCCCGGCGTGCGTTGGTAGGCGCTTTCAAGCGTTGCCTGGCGCAGCTTGCGGATCTCGGCGGCACGGCCGGCATGGACGCTTTCCGGGGTCATCATGCCGATGCCGGAATGGCGGTGCTGCTGGTTGTACCAGGTGAAGAAGGCTGCGCAGTGGGCGCGTGCGTCAGCGAGCGAGCCAAAGCGCGCCGGGAAGCCGGGCCGGTACTTCAAGGTCTTGAATTGCGCCTCGGAATACGGGTTGTCATCCGAAACGTAAGGGCGGCTATGCGATTTGGCGATGCCCAGATCGCTCAGCAGCGTAGCGACCGGCTTGGAGCGCATGCTGCTGCCGCGATCGGCATGCAGGGTCAAGGTACCAGGCGCGATATTTTCCTTTGCGGCGCTGTCGGCGATCAGCTGTTCGGCCAGTTCGGCGGTCTCCCGTTCGGCCACCATCCAGCCGACGACGTAGCGGCTGAAGATGTCGAGGATGACGTACAGGTGGAAACAGGTGCCCCGGACCGGTCCCTTGAGTTTGGTGATGTCCCAGCTCCACACCTGGTTTGGTGCGACGGCCAGCAGTTCCGGCTTGGTGTACTCCGGATGGCGCAACTGGTTACGGCGTTCGCGCACGGCAGCGCAGCCTTGTAGCAGGCGGTACATCGTGCGTACCGACGCCACATAGCGCCCTTCGTCGAGCAGTTGAGCGTGGATGGCGGCCGGCGCACAATTGGCAAAGCGTGGGCTGTTGAGCACCTCCAGCACGACACGCCGCTCATGCTCGGACAACGCGAGCGGTGGCCGTCGGGCTGGCGCAGCCGGCGTCACGGGCGCTAACGAACCAGGTCGTTGCGCGGTGCGATGGCGATATAGTGCGCTGCGCGGCAATTGCAATGCGCGGCAGGCTGCGGCCACGCCAACTTCGCCGGCGAGGTGATTGGCGGCGCTGATCACTTCGGCTCGCTCGGCGTGTCGGCCGTACTCAGCCCCAGCAGGGTGGAAAGTTTTTTTTGGACGTCAATGATCAGGTCGGCCTTGGCCAACTTGTCTCGCAGGCGCGCCACCTCTGCCTCCAGGTCGCGCACCTTGCGGTCCTGAGCAGCAGCTAGGTCGACCTTTGGGCCACGCTTGCGCGCGAGGACTTGAGAGGCCGCAGCGGCCTGGCGTTGCTTGCGCCAAGTGGCCAGATGGGACGAATAAATGCCTTCGCGGCGGAGCAAGGCACCGATGTCGCCAGGCGCCTGGCAGGAGTCGGCAGCGGCAAGAATGCGCAGCTTCTCGGCGTTGGAAAACGTGCGTCGCTTGGCGACCGGGACGACCTCGGGATCGGGACGGTCCACTGGCGTGGCTGGGCTGCTGGGTTCGACAGAATTGCTGATTTGATGCTTTCGGCTGTGCATGTTGGGGACCTACCGCTGTACTCTAAATTAATCGGGTAGGTGTCTCAAGTTATATTGGCACAGGGGGATCGCGCAGCGGCGCGCAATTATTTGCGTACAGGCCAATCCTTACCTCAGTAGAAAAGCCGCCTGATGTGAACCACTTGCGGCGCAAGCACGGCCAAGAGCAGGATCAGCACCAGTGCAATGCCAGTTACGGCATCTACGTTGTCGAACCCTGCTGCAATCAAACCTACCGCCACCAGTGGGGCGATAAAGGGTAACAAAGCGACCGCTGCCTTGATCACGAACATCGCACCGTGCTGTTCGCACAATAAACAACTGTATAGCGCACGCAATGCGCCGGCCGTGAACGCGCACATTGCAAGCGGCATCAAATCGCTTGGCAAGAGGTTAGAGGCATGGTTAAGAGCATGTATGGCCCCTCCTGCGATAAACGGACTTGGAATTAGCAGAACGACGACAACGGCGAATCGCATATTTTCGTCCCGACCTGCCTCCTCTTCTTTGCCAACTGCGCGCTCGCATTTATTGCTATAAAGCATGATGACGGCAATTTGGTACAGGGCACTCGCAGCGAGCGAAAAGCTCTCCCAAAATATGGCGCCGTAAGCGGTCCACGCCAGTGACAGGACATTCGTTCCCAGCACAAGATGCGGCAAAACCACTTCAATCCCACTTGGTGTCAAACGCATAATCGACCTCTCCCTGATGGGCCGCACGAAGTGCATGGGCGAGCCAAACATGAGTGCCGGCACATACCGCTGACTCGCCCCTCAAGAGGCGGTGTGCTGTTCACACCGCCGGATACACAGCTTCACGCGGGTTTTAGACGGGGGTGACCACGCGCGTCTCACGCAGGGGGCCATCTGGATCCTTACGATGCGCCAGTCGATATAGAAGAGGCAGTACCAACAACGTTAGCGCCGTGGACGACAGGATGCCGCCGATAACCACCGTCGCCAGCGGGCGTTGTACCTCGGCGCCGGTGCCAGTGGCAATCGCCATTGGCACAAATCCCAAGGACGCAACTAGCGCCGTCATAAGGACCGGCCGCAGACGCGTTAGCGCTCCATGGGTGATCGCTTCGTCGAGCGACATGCCGTCTTCTCGCAGCGAGCGGATGAACGAAATCATTACCAGCCCGTTCAGCACGGCCACCCCAGACAAGGCGATGAAGCCGACCGCAGCGGTAATCGACAGCGGAATGCCTCGTAAAGCCAAGGCCGCGATCCCGCCGGTCAAGGCAAACGGGATGCCGGTGAACACCAACAGCCCGTCTTTGACGTTTCGGAACATCATAAATAGCAACATGAACACCAGGAACAACGCCAGCGGCACAACGATCTGCAAGCGCTGGGTAGCCGACTGAAGCTGTTCGAATGTCCCGCCCCAAGTGGTCCAATAGCCTGCAGGGATCTTCACGCCCTTGGCCAGAGCCTCCTCCGCTTCCGGCACGAAGCTGCCGATATCGCGGCCGCGTACATTGGCACTGACCACGATACGGCGTTTGCCGTCTTCGCGGCTGATCTGGTTCGGACCCGGTGCTAGATCGAGCGTTGCCAGTTCACCTAAGGGAATGAAGGCGGGAACGTCTTCATTGCCTCCAGCGCTTGTGCCTGAGGGTGGTGGCACTGCGATCGGCAGGCGACGAAGTGCATCCAAGTCTGCGCGTTGCACCTCTGGTAGCCGTACCACGATGGCGAAGCGGCGATCGCCTTCGAACATGGTGCCGGCCTCGCGTCCACCTGTGGCCGCAGAGATCGTGGCCTGCACATCAGTGATGTTCAGCCCGTAGCGCGCTGCCTTGTCCCGGTCAATATTGACTGTCAGCATCGGCAAACCGGTAGTCTGCTCTACCTTAACTTCAGCTGCGCCCGGCACGCGTTGTAGCACCGCGGCGATCTGAGCACCGGTCGATGCCAGCACTTCCATGTCGTCGCCATACAGCTTGACTGCGACGTCGCTACGCACGCCGGAGATTAGCTCGTTGAAACGCAGTTGAATAGGCTGCGAGAACTCATAGGCATTGCCGGTGTATTTTTCCGCCTCCTCTTGGATGGCTTCCACAAGTTCGGCGTGGCTGCGTTTCGGTTTCGGCCAGTCGGCCTCCGGCTTGAGCATGATGTAGCCGTCCGAGATGTTTTGCGGCATCGGATCGGATGCAATCTCGGCGGTACCGGTGCGGGCAAATATCCGTTCGATCTCGGGGAACTTCGCTTTGAGGCCGACCTCCAGCTTCTTCTGCATATCGACTGATTGGGTGAGGCTGGTCGCGGGAATGCGTAGCGCCTGGATCGCAATGTCGCCCTCATTCAAGTTGGGAATAAATTCGCTCCCGAGTCGTGTCGCCAGCAGTCCAGACAGGACCACGGTGACAATCGATGCCGTCAGCACGATCGGTCCGTTACGCAGGACAGCGCGCAATGCAGGCGCATAGGCATTACGCGCCATTGTCATTAAGCGGTTCTCCTTTTCGGCCACGCGCTTGCCGATGAACAGGGCAACGGCCGCGGGCACGAACGTGATCGACAGAATCATCGCGCCAAGCAAAGCTATGACGACAGCGAACGCCATCGGGTGGAACATTTTGCCCTCGACCCCGCTCAAAGCGAAAATCGGCAGGTACACAACCATAATGATCAACTGCCCGAACAGCAGTGGCCGGCGCGCTTCCTTTGCGGCCGCAAACACTTCACGGAAGCGCTCTTCCAAGGTTAGGTCACGTTTGGTCTGTTCTTGCGCGTGCGCCAGGCGCCGCACGCAGTTCTCCACGATCACGACCGCGCCATCGATGATGATGCCGAAGTCGAGAGCACCCAAGCTCATCAAGTTGGCACTGACCTTGTAGGTCACCATGCCGGTGAAGGTGAATAGCATCGACAGTGGAATGACCATCGCGGTAATAATCGCTGCGCGGATATTGCCCAGGAATAGGAACAAGATCACGATCACCAGGATCGCACCTTCGAGCAAATTCTTACGTACCGTGGAAATCGCCTTGTCGACCAGCACCGTACGGTCATACACGGGGACGGCCTTGACGCCAGCAGGCAAAGTCTTGTTGATCTCGACCATCTTCTCTGCAACGAGCTGCGAGACCTGCCGGCTGTTTTCGCCGATGAGCATGAATACGGTACCGAGCACAACTTCGGCACCGTTGTCGGTCGCGGCGCCCGTGCGCAGTTCGCGGCCGACGGCGACGTCCGCGACATCACGAATCCGAACCGCGACGCCATCGGTATTTTTCAGGATGGTGTTTTGGATGTCTTCGATGGTTCGCACCTGCCCCGGCGCGCGGATGAGAAGCTGTTCGCCCGAGCGCTCGATGTAGCCTGCCCCGGTGTTATCGTTATTGCGCTCAACCGCAGTGACGACGTCGGCCAGGGTCAGACCATAGGAACTGAGCCGGTTCGGATCCGGCGTGATGTGGTATTCCTTAGCGAAGCCACCGATCGAATTGATTTCGGTCACGCCCGGGACCTGACGCAACTGCGGCTTGATGATCCAGTCCTGCACTTCGCGCAAGTCAGTTGGCGTATAGGCTGTCCCGTCAGGCTTCTTTGCGCCTGCTTCTGTTTCGACCGTCCAGAGGTAGATCTCGCCCAAGCCAGTGGAAATTGGCCCCATCATGGGCGTTGCGCCCTCCGGCAGCCCTTCACGGGCTTCCTGCAGTCGCTGGTTGACCAGCTGGCGCGCGAAGTAGATGTCAGTACCATCCTGGAAAACGACTGTGACCTGCGACAGCCCGTAACGCGATAATGAGCGAGTCTGCTGCAGTCCAGGCAGGCCCGCCATCACGGTCTCGACCGGATAGGTAATGCGCTGCTCGACCTCGAGCGGCGAATAGCCTGGTGCCGAGGTGTTGATCTGAACCTGCACGTTAGTAATATCTGGCACAGCGTCGATCGGCAGACGCTGATAGTTGTAGACGCCAATTGCCGCCATGGCCAGGACTAGACCCATGATCAGCCATCGGCTGTCGATGGCGAAACGAATGATGCGTTCGAACATGGAAATCCCCTATTAGTGGTCGTGCTCGGCGCTGCCCTTGCCAAGTTCGGCCTTGAGCACGAAGCTGCCGCGATTAACGTAGCGCGTTCCTGCTGCCAGGCCCTTCAGGATTTCCACCCCTTTGCCGTCACTAATGCCGGCCACGATCGGCTGCGTGCGAAAGCCCCCTTCCGTCACTACAAACACTACTGGCTTGTCTTCCACCGTCTGGATAGCATCGGCCGGAATCGCCACAGCAGCCTGTTTAGTCCCTTGCACCAGTGCGACGTCCACGAACAGGCCAGGGCGCCACGCGCCGCCTGGGTTGTCGATCACGACGCGCGCTGTGGCGGCGCGGGACTGTGCCCCGACTAGTGAGCCGACATAACTTACCTTCCCAACGGCTTTCATATCAGAGCCGGTGGCACTGACAACCGCCGTTGCGCCGCTGCGCACGCTTGCCAAGTCTTTCGGTGTGACTGCGACATCGACCCAGACGCGCGAGAGGTCGGTTAGTACGAAAACATTGGTGTTTTCCTGCACCGCTTCGCCCCGCGTGATGTGCTTTTCAACGACGACAGCGTCGAACGGCGCACGCAACTCGTACCGGTTCAATGCGCCGCCTCCGGAGCCCACTTCAAGAGCTGCCAATTTCGAGCGCGCTGCCTGCAAGGTAAGCTCGGCCTCGCGAAGTGCCTGTTCGGCCTGCTGAAAGTCCTGCTGGGCAGAGATACGGTCCTCCCACAGTTTCTTTTCCCGCTCATAGATGGTTTTGGCCAGGCCGAGCCTTACCTGTGCCGCGCTCGCGGCGCTACGCAGGTCAGCCAGCTCCGGGCTTGAAATGACGGCTAGCACCTGGCCCTTCTTGACCGTTTGCCCCAGCTGCGCCGGCACTGATTCGGCGACGCCGCCCAGGCGCGGCACTACGTGAGCTGTCAGATCGTCGTTGACACGGACTTCGCCAGGCAGTTTGACAATGTTCTCGATCGTGGCCGCACCGGCAACGGCGGTCGTAATTCCGGCCTTTTCTGCCTGCATGACCGGCAGCTTGACCACTCCTTCGTCCTTGTGCTCATCCTCGGCGCGTTCGTCGCCTGCTCCACCGGCTTCTTTTGCGCCCTCCTTCTGACCGCTCTCGGCATGGCCATGGGCATCTTCGCCGGCGCTACCTTCAGCGCTTCCCTTGTTCCAGAACAGGATGGCCAGGGCCAGCACGACACCGACGGCCACGATTGCGGCAATGATTGGCAGATTTTTCTTACGATGATTTTGCAGGGGCGTCATTGCAGGTGTTCCTTGAAGATGGTGGTGCTCTCGGCATTAGTAGCCGGTGCGATTCGTTCGATATCAGTTGCTGCTCGATACCGATCGGACAGAGCGCGCAGATACAAGCTGCGTGCCTGAATTAATGCGCGCTGGGTGTCAAGAACGTCGAGAAACCCGAATTTTCCGAGTTCAAAACCAGTCACGGCAGCGTCATAGGCTTGCTGCGCCGCTGGCAGCATCTCGGACTTGAGGCTGTCGATCTGAAGCTGAGCGACCTCTGCACGCTGGTGAGCGTCCGCGATTTCCTCATACACCCGAAGCTGCTCGGCGCCTAATTCGTCGCGAGCCTGGTCGGCTCGTCTAAGTGCTGAGAGCATGTTCCCCTGGTTGCGATTGAAAAGTGGCAGCGGTACGGAGATACCAAAGACGGCTTCGCTCCCGCTGCGTTCACGATCCCGCTGGCTACCCACGGTCACCGTCACATCTGGTACCCGCGCCGAACGTTCCATGCCGACCAAAGCATCCTGCCGTTTGACTTGCGCTTCGGCCTGACGCAGTTGCGGCGACATGGTTAGCCGCTGCTCGAGCTCGTTCATCGTCGGTACGGCAGCGAACTCGACGGCTGGCATCTGGAGTGGCTGGGCAATCGCTCGCGAGCTGCCCATCAGTATCGCTAACTTGCGTTTGGCTGACTTCAGGTCGGCTGTTGCTTGGGTGAGGTCAAGACGCACGGCCGACTCTGCAACACTCGCACGGGTTTGTTCGACTGGCGATATCTTGCCGGCAGCGACGCGCCGACTCGCGGCATTCGTCGCCCGGCTTGCGACCTCAATGGCCGCCTCGGCCAGACCGACCCGCTCTTGCGCTGTCAAGGCCTCCAAATAGGCCGCCATAACGTCGGCACGCAACATCGCTCGTCGCACGTTCACTGCTTGGACGGCGAGTAGACGCTCTTGTTCGGCGACCGCGATGCGGGCGCTTCGTTTGCCGCCGAGCTCGATGAGCTGGGTAATCTGGGCGGTCTCGACCCTGGACCGACGGTCGGTTCCTTCGGTGGATAGAGCCAGCTCAGGATTGGGTATGACGCCTGCCTGAAGCCTCCCACCCTCGGCAATGCCGATCGCCTGTGATGCGGCTCGTAAGCCTGGGTTGCCTGCGTACGCAGCCTGCAACGCCTGCTGCAGGGTCAGCGGCAGTAGCGACGTATTCCCGGCGAGCGGCGGACTGTTTGGATCGCGCAAAATTTCCGTTTGCGCGTAAAGGGACGTCGACTGTGAAAACAGCAACAGCGCGCCCATGATCAACGATCTGGATTGCATAGATAACTCCGAAGTTAACGAATCGAAAGCTATCCGGCGACAGCGAGCACACCGGCCGAGTGCGTTGGCACACGGTCGGAAGGCTCGGGGATTACCTGGTAAAAGAAGGTATAGCCGCCGGAATTACACGGCGGCGGGCCACTGGGGGCGTTCGGGAGGGACTTGAGTGACTGAAACGTAACTGACGTTTGGACCAACCGGCGCGAAGTGCGCCATCGTCAGGTAGGGGGCGTTTTGAACGGCTGCGGGAGCGAGCACTGCGTGCGCGCACGAAGAACAATGCGAGTGCTGCGCGATCTTCTTCGTCGACGCAGGCTTACCGTCATCGGCCGCCGCCACCTGATCGTGAGCGTCGGTCTTATGCTGATGATGTCCAAGGTGCTGTGCGGCTCGTCCAGTCTCATGCATGCAATAGGCGCTGATCGCACTCCAGGTGAACTGGAACGCGAGCATCATCAGCATGCAAGTGAGAAAACGGCGCATCATGGTCGCGAGTATAGCATCGGTGCGGTTAATCGTTGCTGCCATGCAGACGCACGCGAAGCAGACGCATACCATTAAAGATAACCAGCAGGCTGGCGCCCATGTCCGCGAACACGGCCATCCACAAGGTGGCCGATCCTGCGATAGCGAGCACCAGGAACACGGCCTTGATCAGCAAGGCTGCAACGATGTTCTGCTTGAGGATGGCGGCTGCCTGCCTGCTCAGGCGAATGAACTGCGGGATCTTGCGCAAATCATCATCCATCAGCGCGACGTCGGCTGTTTCAATGGCCGTGTCGGTGCCCGCTGCGCCCATCGCAAACCCGATATCGGCCTTGGCCAGCGCCGGGGCATCGTTGATGCCATCCCCTACCATGCCGACGGTACCGAATTGCGCCACCTCGTCATTGATGGCAGAGAGCTTATCCTCGGGCAGCATGTTCCCGCGGGCGTCATCGATGCCAACCTGCCGTGCGATCGCTTTGGCCGTCACCGCGTTGTCGCCGGTGAGCATGACCGTCCGGATCCCCAACCTATGAAGCTGGGCCACCGCTTCGCGACTGGTTTCACGAATGGTATCGGCCACGCCGATCACCAGCAGTGGCGACGTCTCATCGCAGAGGACAACCGCGGTCTTTCCTTCACCCTCCAGTGTCGACAGGACGCTTTCCGTCGCGGTATTGCAGATGCCGAGCTCCTCGACCAGGCGGTGATTGCCGAGGTAGTACCACTTCCCGTCGATCCGCCCTTTCGTGCCACGGCCGGTCAAGGCCTCGAACTCGGTCACGGATGCGAGGAGCAGGTCCAGGCCCAAGTTTTGCCAGTGGCGGCTCACCGCGGTCGATACCGGATGGTCGGAACGGTCCGCGAGCGCGGCCGCGAGCTGCAGATGAGTCTGTGCATCGCCTTGCAGGGGCAACACGTCCGTCACTTCGGGTTTACCTTGGGTGATCGTGCCGGTCTTGTCCAGTGCGAGCGAGCGCAGCTTGCCGCCCTGCTCCAGGTAGACGCCGCCTTTGATGAGGATACCGGCTCTCGCCGCCGCAGCCAGGCCGCTGACGACGGTGACCGGGGTCGAGATCACCAGGGCGCAGGGGCACGCGATCACCAGCAGAACGAGTGACTTGTAGATCCATGGCATCCATTCGGCGCCCAGCATGAGCGGCGGCACCAGAGCGACGGCGAGCGCAATGGCGAACACGATGGGCGTGTAGATGCTGGAGAAGCGGTCGACGAAACGCTGCGTGGGCGCGCGGCTGCCCTGCGCGTCCTCGACCGCGCGGATGATGCGCGACAGGGTCGAGTTGCTGTGGCCGGCGGTGACACGGTATTCGAAAGAGCCCGTTTCATTGATCGTGCCGGCAAACACCTTGTCGCCGACCGTCTTTGGTACCGGCATGCTCTCGCCCGTGATCGGCGCCTGGTTGACGGACGACTGGCCGGTGGTCACTTCCCCATCCAAAGCGATCCGCTCGCCGGGTGCGACACGGGCCAGGGCGCCGATCGCGACCGTGGTGGCGTCCTGTTCACTCCAGCTGCCGTCGTCAAGGCGCACGCTTACCCGCTCGGGTGTCAGTGCCATCAGGCCCTGGATGGCGTTTCTCGCACGGTCAAGCGATCGGGCCTCGATTATCTCGGCAAGCGCGAAAAGGACCATGACCATCGCCGCTTCGGGCCACTGCCCGATCAGTACCGCCCCGGTCACGGCGATTGACATCAGGGCATTGATATTCAGGTTGCGGTTCTTGAGCGCGATCCAGCCTTTCTTGTACACCCCCAAGCCCGTCGTCGCGATCGCAAGCAGCGATAGCAGGATGACTGGCCACCAGTTTTCATCGCCCGTCGTCCATGCGACCACCTCGGCACCGACTGCTGCGGCCAAGCCCAGGGCAAGGACTGCATACTGCCGCTTTCGGGAGACGGGTGGGACCGCCTCGGCTCGTCCTTGCCCAGCTGCAACGAGCACCGCCTGCATACCGATGGACGTCAGTGCATCCAGGATCGCCATTGCCGGCCCACTATGCCTGACGACCAAGCGACGCTGGACGAGATTGAAGTCGAGCTGTTGGACCTGCGGCATGCCGGACAGCTTGTTACGGATGAGCGTCTCCTCGGTTGGGCAATCCATGTTCTCGATGCGGAAAACAGTGCCGGCTGCTGACCCGCTTTGCTCCTCGGTCTGTTCAATCACCGGGTCCATGCCGACCGCCCGTACTGCTGCAAGGATCGCCTGTGGATCGCCGAGGCTGTGCTCCACCCGCAAGCGGCGCTGGACAAGATTGAACTCGAGCTTTCCGACGCCTGCGACGCGCCCAAGCGCCTGCCGCAGCAGCCCCTCTTCAGTCGGGCAGTCCATTTGGTCGATGCGAATGAGAAGGGAACGGTCCAGGGTTGAAGACGAGGCACCCGCGGTCTCGATCGATGCAGATTTTTCGCAACATGATTTGGTCTGGCATTCCGACATGACGACTCCTCGAGAACTGTGTATAGTTCACATTGAACACCCTGTAGCGGGTACGGGGTCAAGCACTAAGTTAAAGTAGCGGGATTTTTCTTGAAAATTGGCGAATTGGCAGACCGGTCAGGCTGCTTGGTTGAAACCATCCGCTACTATGAGCGCATCGGATTGCTCGCTCCGCCTGAGAGGTCGGCAAACAATTATCGAGCCTATAACGAGCTTCACGCTGAGCGCTTGCTGTTCATTCGCCATTGCCGCGCCTTGGACATGACACTCGATGAGATCCGGACGCTGCTCGATTTTCGCGAGGCGCCCGGAAAAAATTGCGAGAGCGTCAACGCGCTACTCGACAAGCACATCGGGCACATCGTCGACCGTATAGCAAACCTGTCAGTACTGGAAGCGCAGCTCAGAGACCTCAGGAGCCGTTGCGTCGCCACCGACAGCACAAACCCATGTGAAATCCTGCAGGCGCTCGGCACTGCCGACGCTTGCGACGAGCCAGCAAGGCTTGGGCGCCATTGACCAGCCCTGGACTTTCCGCGCCATCACTGCATTGCCGAATCAGCGAACAGCCGCAACAATGCGCTTGACCTTCAAGTAGCTAGAAGGTGTTTAATATCAGGTTCTCGAACCTGAAGACAAGTATCCCGATATGACGTACCCCGTTTGGCATCGGCTAATCGCCTTCGTAATGTTCTGCTGCTGCGTGATCGGTACGACACACGCTAATCCCACATCATCGGAAGCGGAAGTCCGACAGCTCTGGCAGTTGCTCGATTATGTCGCCGTCGATTACGCCGGCGCGGTCCAGAACGGAGCGATTGTCAGCGAACTCGAATACGGCGAAATGCAGGAGTTCTCGACGCGCGCGCAGAACCAGGTGAAGGCATTGCCTCCGCATCCCCTGCATGCAGAACTGGCAGCTGCCACCATAAAACTAAAGCAGGCGGTCGAGCGCAAGGAATCGCCGCAACAGGTTGCCCAGCTTGCGCGCGAGGCAAACCGTTTACTGCTGCAGGCCTACCCCTTCCCTGTTGCGCCGCGCGCCCTGCCCGATCTGGCCCGCGGTGCGGCGCTGTACCAGGCGCAATGCGCTTCATGCCATGGAGCGGCCGGCGCCGGCGATGGGGCACTCGCGGCCAAGCTCGAACCCAAACCGATCGCATTTACCGATGAGGAAAGAGCCCGCTCGCGCTCTCTCATGGCCCTGTATCAGGTCATCAGCCAGGGTGTCGAGGGCACATCGATGCCGGCCTTTGCAGGCTTGTCCGAGCATGACCGCTGGTCTCTGGCGTTCTATGTCGGCCGCCTGGCGTTCAAGGACACGGACATCGCAGCCGGAGAGTCTGCATTCGCCCAGAGCAGCTCCGCGTCTGCCACGATTCCCGACATGAACACGCTCGTGACGGCAACCGAAGAAGAACTGGCGAAGGCAAGCTCATCGTCGACCGCGCGGTCGGTTCTGGCCTATGCACGTACCCACCCCGGGGTGGTACTGGAGCAGCAAGAACGCAAGGGCATCGTTCTTGCGCGCAAGCTGCTGCAAGACAGTCTGGATACCTTGAAAAATAACCAGCGGTCGAAGGCTACCGAGCTTGCTTTATCGGCCTACCTGGACGGTTTCGAGCCGCTCGAGGCGAGGCTCGATGCGACTGACCGCCAGTTGCTGGTCGACGTTGAGCGAACCATGCAGCTGTACCGGGGCGCGGTTGCACAAGGCAACGTGTTGCGTGCGACCGAATACGCCGCGCAACTCGACGCGTATTTCGTGCGTGTCGAGGAGCTTACCGGCGCGAACAAGACCGATGCGACGACGGTGTTCGTGGGCGCGTTGACCATTCTCCTGCGCGAAGGTGTCGAAGCCTTGTTGATTGTGATCGCGATGGTCGCGTTCCTGCGCAAAGCGGAGCGTCCACAAGCCTTGCACTACGTGCACGCAGGCTGGATCTCGGCGCTGGCGGCAGGCGCCTTGACATGGGTGGTGGCCACCTATGTGGTCAGCATCAGTGGCGCAAGCCGTGAAGTGACCGAGGGCCTCTCGTCGCTATTCGCTGCCGCGGTGCTGCTGTCGGTCGGACTATGGATGCACCAGAAAGGCCAGGCCGGACAGTGGCAAGCCTACCTCAAGCAGCATTTGACGGCAGCGATGGAAAAACGCTCCGCATGGGCCTTGTTTGCCCTGGCGTTCATCGCGGTGTACCGTGAAGTCTTCGAAACGGTCCTGTTCTACTCGGCGCTCGCCGCTGACGGCAACGGCACCGCCCTGCTGGCAGGATTCGTTACAGGCCTGGTCCTGCTGTCGGTGATCGCCGTAATTTTCCTGCGTACCAGTGCACGCATGCCGATCGGTAAATTCTTCTCGTTCAGCTCCGTGCTGGTGGCCGCCCTGGCAGTTGTCCTGGTCGGAAAAGGAATCGCAGGGCTGCAGGAAGCCGGATGGCTGACGGCCACACCGGTCACGGGACCGCGGATGCCAGTTCTCGGCCTCTACCCGACGATAGAGACTTATGCGGCGCAACTGGCCCTGCTCCTGGCGGCTGGTCTTGGCTTCGGCTTCAATCTGATGAAGGTCCGCAAATAGTAAGCGGACGCTCGCAGCTGGCATCGCGACCGATGCTAGCCGGAGCAATCTTCAGCTTGAGCCTCACCTGGCTCGACGCATGCAACCATGACGTTTTCGCCGGGAGCTAAACAGCTTGAACCGCGAAAGCTTGGACCGAATCAGATTCCAATCTATTTTGTAAGCGCCGCCTTGGCCGTGCTTGGGGGATCCTCGGGATGCTTCCCACGTTTAGGCAGGTTCCGCCGGGGCGCCTGGCCGTCGGGTGCGGCGTAAGGATTCGATTCGATGCAGGCCACGGACAAGCCGAGCTGTCCGGCGCGGATTGCGGCGATGTAATCGCCTGAACCCGCGCCGACGATGAACAGGTCGTACTACGCTTTCACGTGATTCCTCCCAATGCCCGAGTCGTTGCGTTCACTCTGCCGGATTGATTAAATTCCCTCCGCCACGTTCTCGGGCGGACGGGCGAAGCGCTGGTAAAGCGTTGGCAGCACGAACGGCGTCAGGATCATGGCGGAGATCAAGCCACTGATCACGACGGTGGCCAACGGCCGATGCACCTCGGCGCCGGCGCCGGTTGCCAATGCCATCGGCACGAAGCCCAGCGACGCGACCAATGCCGTCATTGAGACGGGGCGCAGGCGTCGCAGCGCACCTTCGGGCACCGCTTCGGCCCACGGAAGCTGTTTCGCCAGGTCGTCGATCAAACCCGCCATCACCAGCCCATTGAGGACGGCAACACCGGACAATGCGATGAATCCGACGGCCGCCGAAATCGAAAATGGCAGGCCACGCGATCAGAGTGCGGCGATACGCCTGATCCCGGCGAGAGGCACGCCCGTGAACACGACCGCGGCAGCGCGCTAGGAACCGACGGCAGAATAAAACAGCACCAAGATGAGTGCGAAGCAGGCCGGTACTACGACCGCCAGGCGCATCCGCGCACGCTCGAGGTTTTCAACCTGTCCGCCCCAGGTAATCCATGCACCGGCCGGCGGCCGCGCGTCGGCATTGATGCATTCACGCGCTTCAGCGAGCGCGTGGATTCCAGTCCGGGAATGCCGGCAAACGCCGTTTCGATCGGATAGGTGACCTGCCGTTCGACGTCGGCCGGCGCGAGCGCTGGTGCGACGACGTTGATCTGCACCTGCGTATTGGTGATGTCCGGTACCCTTTCACGTGCTGCATGGTGAGCACGCGCTGCCAGCTCATGACCAGCATTAGCGATTGCAACATAGCGCTCGCTGGCAGCAAGGGTAACGAACGCTTCGGTAATCCGAACTGTCAGCTCCGCTTCAGCAGAGCGCGCCCCAATGCCGGCAGCGGCCCGCTGCGACTGTGCCACGCGCATCCTGGCGCTCCGCTTACCTCCGAGCTCTAGAGGCATCGATAGCCGGACCGCCTTTTCTCCTCCACCGAAACCGGAGTAACGTCGCGATCCCATGACATTTTCGGCCTCAAGGGAAAGGGTCGGGTTCGATCGAAGTCCAGACTGGCGCACAATGGCATCGGCCACGTGCAAGGCCGCTTCGGCGCCCTTCAACTGCGGTGCCTGGCTACCGGCTCGGGCGACGGCTTCGGCAAGTGTCAATGGGGTGCTCTCAGCAATGGCAGAGCCTGCGGCCATACACATGGCCACTAGGGCCATGGCGACGGAAGCGTTGATCTCAATGCGCCTGATTGGATTCGCTTGACGAATTAATAAATGAGATTTATAAACCTTAAAGCCACTTTAATGTCGAGAAGATGTCACGCACATTTACGATAGGACAGCTGTCCGCTGCGGCGCAGATGCCCCCAGCGACAATTCGCTATTACGAGAAAATCGGGTTGCTCGACTCTCCATCCCGCTCTGGCAGCAACTACCGGCTGTACGGGAGCGAGGATGTAGCACGCCTGAGCTTTGTTCGCCGTGCACGGGAGATCGGGTTCACGGTCGACCAGGTTCGAAGCCTGTTGGCCTTCTCCGACCAGCGAGACGGCGACTGCTGCGCCGTGACAGCGCTGACAGAACAACACCTTGCCGAGGTCGAACAAAAGATCAGAGACCTCAACTTATTGAAAGAACACCTTTCCCGTCTGCTGATTTCATGCCGGGGCGGCCGATTTGCCGATTGCGGGATCATTGATGCCCTCGCGCCGGCGGGACAAGCCGGGTAGCTCACTCAGCGTGGTGCCAATCACAGGTCCTGAGCACACTTGACCTTGAAGCTGGTTGAAGGTTTACCCTCCAATAACCAGCCACCAAAAAACTCACTTTCATGACACAAAATCAGACCACGCCTTCAAGCGGCTTTGAAACCGAGCTGTTCGTCTCCAAAATGGACTGTCCGTCTGAAGAAAACTTGATTCGGATGGCTTTGGACAAAGTCGACGGCATCGATCATGTCGCTTTCGACCTCAATACCCGAACCGTCACAGTGCTCCACCGTGGGAGCGCAGATATCCTTCTGGACGTCCTTCAACCTTTGCGACTGGGGGTGGAGCTTCGCAGCTCACGTCCGGCTGAGCCACGCTCTACCGTACAACGCACGATCAGCACGCTCGCAATACCGAAGATGGACTGCCCGTCTGAGGAAAACATGATTCGCATGGCGGTAGCAGATGTCGACGGCATTCATTCGCTCAACTTCGATCTCTCTGCACGGCAGCTCCACGTAGCACACTCGGGAAACATCGATCCTATATTGTCGAAGCTGACACGGTTAGACTTGGGCGCCCACCTGATTGGTTCCCGACCAGACCTGTCCCAATCGACTAGCGGCTCCGATAAAGCCGGAGACGCGTCAGAGGCGAAAACGTTGCGGCTGCTGCTGGCTATAAATGCTGTAATGTTCGTGGTCGAACTCGGATGGGGGTTGATTGCAGAATCCGCAGGATTAGTAGCCGATTCGCTCGACATGTTCGCCGATGCAGCGGTCTATGGCTTAGCGTTATACGCGGTTGGCCGCGCGGCTGCGCTAAAAACTCGTGCGGCCCACGTGGCTGGGTGGCTTCAGCTCGTGCTCGCACTAGGTGCGCTGAGTGAAGTGGTTCGACGTGTCTTCTTTGGCAGTGAGCCCGAATCTGTTTTGATGATGAGCGTTGGAGCAGTAGCCCTCATTGCTAACGCTGCCTGCCTGATTTTGATCGCCAAGAAACGTGATCGGGGTGCGCATATGAAGGCAAGTTATATATTTTCCGCCAACGACGTTATCGCCAATCTCGGCGTGATCGCCGCTGGAGTGTTGGTTACCTGGACTGGTTCGCCCTACCCCGATCTCGTTGTGGGCACCATCATCGCCGTCATCGTACTCACTGGTGCGCGCCGGATCCTCAAACTAAGATAGCGAAATCTGCTTTTGTTGCAAGATTGGCTGACCGGTAGGTGGCGAGCTGCCCACTACCGGTCATGGTAGCTACTTCATTATCCGACTTCGCCCACCTATGACATCAGGGAGACAGGCTAAGCCGAAGTCCATCAACAGCTGGGAAGGCAACCTTACCAATAATATAGTCGCCATTACTTCCGTCGAACTTCACATCAACATGACTCATTGTCGCCGTTTCTCTTCTGAAATCGCCAACTCTTTTCCTCCCATCGCGCACAGCGACTAGCCACCAATAGAACGCTGCATACTCGGCGACGAACTGCGCCCGCCAGCATATCCTTACCCGCTGTGCAAATTCGTTCCCATAAGGAAATCCCACATTCCAGTCCTGGAAATCTGCTTGGTTTGGCGATGCATGCATCAAACTAAAATAGGTCTCGTAGCTGTTTCTGAGCATGATAAAGGCTAATAGTTTCATGTTGCAGCCGCTGGGAGAATCCAGAAGGTCTCTGATGGATTCGGCTCGATGACGAACATAGTCTTCATCGTCGAACGGTTCCGATTCTGCGATTACTCGAAGTAACCGTCGTAGCGTTGCACGATAAACCTTTAGCGCAAGATTAAGTTTTTCAGTTTTCCAACGCTTCGGATAAAGGACGCTTTTCATAGGGTCGCATCGTTCAAGCGCAATTTTCCAGGTCAAGACCACGAGTTGGGGAACTTTGCGTGTCGTGAAAGGTAGTATTGCTGGCGGAGGGACCTGGTGAATAACCCACTGCAGCAATGTAGTTTCAGGCCTCAACCACGGCGAGAAATGATATGCCCGTGAAGACAAAAGTGATTCTAGCTGATTGCGTGCTGCTGTCGACTCCTCCCACCAATGATCAAGACTTTCAAAAGCCCGCGCGTATTCCCTTTTGCTTTGCTGTATCTCCAACCGGGCATCCACGCTCAATCCAACGCCTGAGACGGGACCGTTGCAGTCCGGGCAGACGTATGGCCTGCTTAGGATTTCTTGATGAAATCCGTAAGTGGGCAAATGCTTGCCACACGAGTAACACGTATCGCGCAGTGCAGCTCCATCTAGCGGGCAGTGGGAGAGGAACTTCGATTGATGCCAGAAGCTGTGATAAAGATGCCCTAGACATAGGGGACAATAGCGAAACGCAGTATTCCACCATATAGACCTATGTTTCTCAGATGATGATCCGAATACCTCTTTCTCGCTCGGCTCATCAATCCACCAGCTGCTGTGACTGAACACGTCCGGGTCGAAACCACGCTTGTAGGAAAAAGTAGCATGCTCTTTCTGATAGCCCGCACCGTGAGTGCAATGGGTGAGCAGTTCTTTCACTCCGAGGCCGTTACGCCAGGCGAATCGCCATATTGAGGAGACCATCGATTCGTTCGGTGTCAGCAGCGGTTGTAAACTGATACAGGCAGCGATTGAAAACTGATACACCATTTTGAGAAGATGGCCGCTTTGCGGAGCGGCCTTGAAACCCAAAGAGGTGTACGTGGAAATCCAACTACTGAAGAAGCATGGGTTAAGCCTTCGGCAGATCGCCGCCGAGGTAGGCTGTGCAGTGAACACGGTGCGCCGGCACCTGGCCCTGGAGGCCGTGCCGAAGTACGAACGCAAAGTCAAACGCCAGACGAAGCTGGCGCAGTTCGAGCAGTACCTGAGGGATCGGCAGCAAGCTGCTCAGCCCGACGTGATTCCAGCCACCGTGCTGTACCGCGAGATTGCCGCGCGCGGCTACGAGGGCGGCATGAGCCAGTTGAGGGCCTTCGTGCGCACCTTGCGCCCGGCGCCTCCCGCCGATCCGGTGGTGCGTTTCGAGACGGCGATGGGTGAGCAGCTGCAGGTGGACTGGGTCGAATTTCGTAAAGGCAGCGCGCCATTGCACGCGTTCTGCGCGACGCTCGGCTTTAGCCGGGCCAGCTACGTGGAGTTCGTCAACAACATGAAGGTGGATACCCTGATCGCCTGCCACGAGCGCGCCTTTGCAGCGTTCGGCGGCGTGACGCGGCGGGTCCTGTACGACAATATGAAGACGGTGGTACTGGAGCGCGATGCGTACGGTGAGGGCGAGCACCGCTTCCACGCCGGCTTCCTGGACTATGCCAGGCATAGCGGCTTCGTGATCAAGCTGTGCCAGCCGTACCGGGCCAAGACCAAGGGTAAGGTCGAGCGGTTCAACGGCTACCTGCGCCGATCGTTCTATGTGCCGCTGGCGAGCCGGCTGGCACAGAGCGGCCAGAAGCTCGACGTCGTGACGGCCAACGTCGAGGTGGCCCACTGGCTGCGCGAAGTGGCCAATGCGCGCATCCACGGCACGACCGGAGAACCGCCAGCCGAAGCCTTGAAGCGGGAAGTGGAGCACCTGCAAGCGCTGCCGGCACCGTGGCGGGCGGACATCGCGGCAGCCAGGCCGCAGCCGGCTGCTGCAGCACCTGCGGCGCCGCGGCCGGCAGCAGTGGTGGAGCGGATCGCGCAACCTTCTCCGGTACAGCATCCGTTGCAGGTGTATGACGCGCTGCTGGTGCGGGTATCGGAAGGGGTGGCGGCATGAACCTGCAGCATGAGCGTATCGCGGCGTTGTGCGAGAGCCTGAACCTGCCGTTCGTGGCACAGGGCTACGGCGCCGCAACCCAGAAAGCAGCGAAACAGGAGATGGCCTACAGCGACTTCCTGGAGGGGCTGCTGAGGGAGGAAGCAGCTGGGCGCAACGTGCGCAAGCAAAACACGATGACCCGTCTGGCAGGATTCCCCGTGGTGAAGACGCTGGACGAATTTAACTATGACTTCGCCAAAGGCGTAAAGCGCAGCCAAGTCGAGGAGCTGGCCGGCCTGGGATTCGTCGAGCGGCATGAGAACGTGGTACTGGTCGGGCCGAGCGGTGTAGGCAAAACGCACCTGGCGATGGCACTGGGTTACAAGGCCACGCAGGCCGGCATCAAGACGCGCTTCACGACGGCGGCCGACCTCATGCTGGCACTGACGACGGCGCATACGCAGAACAATTTGAAAGCGGTGATGCACCGCGCGATCAAGGCATATCGGCTCTTGATCATCGACGAGATAGGTTACTTGCCGATGAACCGGGAACAGGCCAACCTGTTCTTCCAGGTGATCGCGGCCTTGTATGAGCGCAGCAGCCTGATCGTGACCAGTAACCTGCCGTTCGGACAATGGGACACGACCTTTGCGCAGGATACGACGCTCACCGCGGCCCTGCTCGACCGGCTGCTGCACCATGCGCATATCGTGCCGATTGCAGGTGAGAGCTACCGGCTGAAGCACCAGCGACAGGCCGGGATGATGAGGGGGAGCGATGTTGCAGAAATGGGCTGAACACGGACGGTGTTCGGCGACGGCGGTGTATCAGTTTTAAATCGCTGGGACGACGAAATCTGTATCAGTTTTCAATCGCCGTTGACATTCGGCAAGGGAACCAAATCGAGCGCGGCGTTGGAAGGAAGCTCTCTAACGGCGTTATCGTAAATTTTCATCGCGGTCTCCCTTGTGCTCGCTTGGCTTCACCTTTCATTTCGGCAATTGAGTCCGCCAGAAGTGCAAAGTCAACAGCTTCGTCCCAAGCGTCCGAGCTTGGAAACACACCCGGTGCGTCGCGATGATGCTGGACCGTGAGATAGCGCCGTAGTGCCGTGAAGAATTGTCGGGCTGGAAAACCCACTTTGTGCACCGAATGCGGGGAACATTTTTTCACAGCTTCAAAAAACCTCGTCGTCTCGTTCTCCAGTCGAAATCCAGCGTCCCAGGCATTCGGCATAAAAAACTGGGTCCAGGTCTGGGAAGTTTCAGCTGGCCAGACGGAACTGTCATATTGAGCAAAAATCGACGCCACATCTTCCTTATACGAGAATGCTCGAAACGATTGACGGCGCCGTGCAAATCTGGAGATGAGATCAGACTTACCCAGCTCCCGAAGGCTGCCGATAACGTCAGAGAAATCTGGGTCCTGCCCCATCATGATCGTTACCAACTGGACGCCTTCACGGTCCAACTCGTTATAGATATCTTTCAGGAAGAGAAAATCTTCTAGACGCATGGCATTTGCTTCATCGATAAGGAGCACGACAAACGGTGACTGATATACCCGGGCCAGATCAATGAGGCGTCGCACAAGTCGGTGGCGCAGGTCGAAGGTCTCGCCACGAAGTTCTGGGTGACCTACCGCAGTAAGAAAATGTTTGAAGAATGCGCGGATCGATGAAACTTGCTGGTTCCAGCTGTTATGCCGGATCACGACCAATTCGGGCATGCGGTCACGCAGTAGATGTTCGAGTAGGACAAGCGCGCGAGTCTTTCCTACACCGCTTTGCGCAGTGAAACAGCAACCGCTTTCGCGCACGAGCAGGATGTGGCGGACGACTTGGTAGAGTTCCTTGATTGGTTCGGTCAATAGGACAGTATTTCGATTAAATGCAGGATGGTCGATCGTCAGTAGGTCAGCGAATGCAGTCAATTTAATCTCCTAAAAAAGTAGGACCAGTCTTGGGAGCTTCGAAATCGAAGAAACTACCGGTCTTGGGCGAGATTGAAGGCGGTGAAGGTATCAGTGAGTCCCCTAGCGCCGCTTTATCACCGATGCGCTTTTGATCGGCCTGGACCTTGGAAAGGGCGAGCGCTTCCTTAGACGCGCGCTTGGCGTTTTGAGCAAGCTTGCTGCGTTCGCGCAGTTCGTCCGCCTTGCCATCGCACCAGCGTGCCGCCACTGACGTCGAATTCTCATGCAGGCGTTGCGACAGACCTGCCTGGTTCATAAGTGCACGGTTGCGCCAGGAAATATGGTGTCCTTGCTTGTTCGCCGGGGCCTGCAGAGCGCCGAGCTGTTCGCCCGTCTCGAGTACGGTCGCATTTGCGACCTGGACATCGCGTCGATCGCAGTAGACGATGAGCTGCCGGTCGATGAGGTCGTAGGCGTTCGCAAGCGCGGCGTTGGTATACTTCCATCGCCCGAGAGTCACATGAGGCCGGATATTATTCTTGCGGCTGCCGCAAACCTTAACAACTTCGACATGAGAAAGAAGCTTCAAGTCTTGCTGCGCCGGAATGGGTAAAGGCTGCAGAAACACTCCCGAATCTGAGCGAATCAAGCCATGCTGGAGCGCTCCTATCGGCGAGGAGAAATTGTTACCCTCATTCCCTTCCTCGTTGTGCTCTCTGATGCAGGCATAAATGACATCAATGAGGTCACGTATGGTGATCTCGAACTTCACGGCCTGCTCGACGGGCTTATTGCGGCGCGTGTCTTTTGGCCCAGACCCGAATGTGGAAGGCAGTCTTTTTAAACCACGCTCGCTCAGTTTGCCAAAAATCCTTTCAACTGGATGCCTACGCCACCACGCTTTGACCGGACCGAAATTGATCGCACAACCGAGTGTACGGATTATGTTATCGACGACTTCGGTCGCCGCATTCGACCATGCGTTATCCATTTTCAGGACGCCGAAGCCCTGGAACGCTATCTCGGGCATGATTTGTATGGGGAAAACCTTCCCGTCAACAGTCAATGGGCAAGTAGCCGCATTGCTTTCTTCGGCCGGTGGACGTAACGCGGACTCGACCACCTCTAGCACACTGTCCCCGCTCGGGTTCCCCTCGAGCGCTACAAACGCGCCCAGCACAAGATTCCATCGCTCCTCAATTAGAAAGCCGATGTGCCAGCGAGCAAGCGGTACTGGCAAGCGTCCGCCATCTTCGGTCTCCAAGATCAGAACTGAAGCTGCGTCGACTTTATGGAAATCTAATTGGCATGCGCCATAGCCGCGAAGCTGCGGAAAAAGGCTGCGCCGCCCAGACCCGACCCCATGTCGACGCGCCGCTTCCTCTCCACAGCGAGCCGAAAACCAGCGCGTTGCGTTCTCGCTCAGCAATCCAATACAAAATTGCCGAAGAGACTTGTATCCGCAGTTCTTCGTACTGAATGGCCAGTCCTCCGACGTAAAACCCAGTGAGCGTAGCTGGTCAAGAAATTCACCATGAAGCTCGGCGTAGCTGATCCGAACTACTCGAACCGAACGCTCTCCAGTGCCAAGAAAGCGGTTCCGAATGTGTAGCTCCACTTCGGGAAATCGCGCGAACAGCTGCGATAGAGCACCTGCACAACCTCCCGATCCTTCACCTAGCTCATGGACAACTGGAGCACGCCGCTCGTAGCCGCGCATACGCTTCCAAGGCACCAACGCACGAAAGCCGGCGATCGTGCCGTCCTCACCACCGGCCATGCATCGGCTAACAAGGTAGAAAATCTTCTGACGCGGTATCGCCGTAGCAGCCGTGATCTGTTCGTGCGCTACTCCGTCGGCGTACATTGCGACAGCGAGCTTACGAGGTCGGTAAATACGCAGGATTTCTTCATTCAGGACATCCTCATCAGGTGCTGGCCACTGCGACAGGTCCGCAAAGGCAGCAGGAATAAGGGCCCGGTTACGTGGGACACTCATGACCGCACCCGCTCAAGTTGCGAGTGAGTTCCGAATAGGCGGCGAGTCAGATCGGTGTGCACCGTGCCGTCCTGGAGCGCCCTGGCCACTACGGCAAGCATGATGCTCCGATCGGCCCTGGCGTCGGCCAAGACATCCTGTACGCGCAATCCGCTATGTCGAGACATTAATGCCAAGAACAGCTCGGTTTCGCGATACGTGGGATAAGCTTTGACACGGGTCATGATTGCGCAGAGCATGAGCCAGTTGTCCAGGAAGACTTCTTTCCCAAGCAGTTCAAGTTCGCTGCGGACATGAACTTCTACACCGGCCGATAATGCCTTCTCTCGCAGACCCTCCGGAATCGAGGGATCACGTTCCTTGCCTGATGAAGAGCGCCCAGAACGAGCTATGACGATCCAATGCTCAGCGCCGTCGCGGCTGCGTACCCTGACATAGCCGGCATCACTGTTTGAAGCAACTTTAAAAGGATCATCGACGAGTTCGTAACCAGCAACGCTCGTATCACCTTCAAGTAGCACCAAGTGCATGAAGGGCACGTCACCGGACACGGTAAGGCGGCGATTGTTCTTGGGGGAATCGAAGATCCAGAGATTCGATACCTTGGCCGCGCGTTTGCGTATCGCGGACAAAGGCGTAAGAGTTTCCCGAGCATGCGCACTTGAGGAAACGCGTTCTAAGACTGCTTTCACCATTGCTCTACCCTCCAGTTAATAGACGGATGCAGCTTTTTTGAAAACAACAGTTGACCGTCCGGCCGGAGAGCGATATCTTAGAATTTCCACGTTCGAAGATACTATCTCGGCCAGAAAGCGGCGGATCTCAGTTGTAGGGGGTTCGTCGTTTTCTACATTTATTCCTCCTTAAGGATCGCTGCGATACGCGCCGCTTGCTCTTGTGTAATCCTGGGCGCGGATTGAATCAATGACTTCACAAGTGGTGCTATAGAGATCGAGGCCACAGAACTGTGACAAGTCGCGGCGCACCGATCTGCAACCGCGACAGCGAACAAGCGGTGCGACTCAGCGTCGCTCAGTTCCAGCGCCTCGACGATGCGGCACAAGAGGAGCGTCGAAGGCGGCCCCTTTCTTGAATTTTCCAGCTGCGAGTAGTAGCCTCTACCCAATCCGGCTCGAGCGGCGACGTCTGCTTGTGTCGCGCCTGTACGAATCCTTAGGGCATACAATTCACTGCCAAAGTTAGTTTCGGCTGCTCGCATTTTTTAAAGCGGAAGCTGATTTTGAGTGCGAATGCAATTTATACAACTGCTTTCGGTATTCCGCAAGCAAAATATTTTCTGGGTTTAGATAATACTGGAGATACTGCTTTTTCTGCTACGAAGACCGCCCCAGATAATATCTGGGTACGTGTTTCAAAGGCTGCACCGCGTATATTCCTTCGCGAGACAAGAACGCGGTGCTCATGAGGGCAGATGTCTAGATAACGTCTGGTCGATTCGCCAAAAACTAACTTTTTGGGCGTCGTTGCTTGGTCCGAGGGTTCCGTTTCTCCATCTTTACGAGGACAGAGCATCTGTCTGGCAGAGGGCCTTCGCGCGCAGACCTGCAAAGTAACTTTTTCCGACGTCAAAAACCAACTACGGATTATCTAGATAACATCTAGACGAATCGCTCAAAACTAACTTTTAAGGCGACGCTGCTGGGCCCAGGGTTCGGTTTTGCCATGCCTATGAGGACAGGGGGTTCGTCCCCTAGCGATCCTCTGCGCCAAGCACCTGCAAAGTAACTTTTTCCGGCATCAATAACTAACTATGGATTAAATCGGCGTAACCGCGTCGGCAGCTCTACCAAGGAGCAATATGATTACTTCTGGTAATTGATATTGCGACAAGGAAAATTGAATGCGACTGATGCTCGTTGTTTTGTTAAATCAATGAAGCTTGAACTTCGTGCGGAGGATGCCTATTGCGAGGGTATTTGAAAGCTGAGCTAATTTCAGTTCGCCCTGTGCTGCCAACGTCTTGCAAACTAGCAGGTCACGGAAAATGCGGGGACGTGCGCTAAGTCTACATGTTTAGGTTTGAATTCGATCCCGTCTACTAAGTCACCATATTTAGGTACAATGTTGCCGACGCGAGAAATGCCGAAGTACTCAAAATAGATGACTTTTGCACGAATCCCAAACAATCCAATCACTTAGTCGAAAATTACGTCACCTGATTTAGGTACGAGTACTCCGAGCCTGCTGTTTTCAGCAGCGTGCCTGGCAATCTGTTCGAGGCGCAGCTGGTCCTCCAGACTTGCCAGGTTCTGCTTAGCCGAGGCCTATTTTCGGAACACGTCCTCCATGGTTGCCGCACGTCGCCCAGCTGCGATTCCAGCGCAGCCTGGGCATGCTCATGCGCTTCCTGCAGTTCCGCCGTTCGCGCGCTAGGTAACCTCATCTCGGCCTACAGGATTGGAAACGTCAGCTCCGCTCCATTGACGTCGAAGATCCGGCACCCACCAACGGTGATGCTCCATTTCTCTTTCACGCTCAGATAGCTATTCATTGCAAACAGCAATTGGCGCCCCGGACGCAAGGGATTCTCATTGTCCTGCTTCCCGACCAGTTCCATCAGTACGCTTGACAGCCTATTCGGATCATCAAGGGGCAGACCGTCAAGATCGAGATTCATGATGTTAATCCTCTCTTTCGAATAACTGGTAAGCTGGCCACGTAACAGATTGCGGAAGGTATTCCATTCATAGAATGCCACACCATTTTTCAACGCAAAATCGAGGTTTTCAATCGTATGAATAACGATAAATCCCGTGTTCTCTTCAAGGAACCGGTGGTCGACCTTTGCCAAGAACGTAGACGACACTCCAGACTCTTTCAGGGATGCGCGAATCCGTTCTAGGAAAACCGGATCGCCGAACTGCGCCCTGCTACCGAGTAGCTGATCTACGGCCTTGTTGAGCTGCTTGTTTTTCGCATATTCGTCGAGCTCATCGCGGAAGTATGGCAGCAGACTTGCAACCCGGTGCTTGATCTGGCAAAAGTAGAGCCGCTCAAGGGTTTCATCGGCGACGATCAAGTCGATGTCATACTTTCCTTCCTTCTCCGATTTCGCTGTGACCTCTTGTCCATACCGATAGCGCGCAGTACCCACCCGCTTGTTCAGGTAGGCGGGTATGTATTTTTTGTCGAACCAGTCGCCGCGTTTCGTCATCTTGGCGAGCATGGGATTCAAGGACGAAATCAGCCCATACTTCAGGCCCAGCATGCCGATGCGAAGTGTGCCTGGGCCGGATCGAACGATGAGCGCTTCGCCCTCGCGAGCAGTCTCAGACTCGGCGAAAAGTTCGTCCAGTTCGCTGTGCAGGAAGCCGGCCGCGTAGATGGATGCGACAGGATAGTCCTGAGGTAAGGCGGTGTGGTTGCCGGGGATGACATCCGAAACCTTTAGCTTCTGGAAGTCGGCATAACTCATGAGATACAGATAGCAGATCAGTTCCGTCCGTCGCGCCAGCCGGGTGTAGAGGGCCTTGTCGACGGAGTAAATCATATCCACGAAATCCCCATGAAATGAAATGGTTTTGTCGAGCGTATTCTCGACAAAACCGACGAACGCTGGGTGACGCGCGCGAACGCCCTGCTCTAATGAGGCGCCATTCGCGCGTAAGGCCGAATGCACCGCCGTCCGTAGCATGATGTCCGCAATATTGCTTTGAAAGCTCCAATGGTGCCCGAACCAGTAAAGACGAATGGCCTCCAGGATCGGCTCCTCGTCGGCAAGCTGATAAGGAATGATGCCTTTGCGAGGAATGACGATGCCTGCAAGCACCCATAGACAAAAACACGATAGCGCGTAGAGCGAGATGAAGGCTGCCTGATCCTGAGGTGAGAAAGACTGGAAAGACTGCCCTTCCTTTGAAAGGTCTTCGACGGCTTGGCCGACGAAACTGTCGTGCATCTCCAGCAGCCGTGATTGAGCATGTTCCATTTGAGTAGGGCTGGTCACAACGAATGCGTCAAGCGCGACATAATGAAATCGTAGCCCCAGAAATCGTGCTTTGGTGCCGGGTTGGATACGCGACCGGCAGTAACGCTGCACTTTCGCAAAACGGACGAAAACATCATGCGGAATGTGTGGTTTCAGAAGGTCAAGGTCGCAGTTCCAAGGCAAATACATCAGCTGCCGACCGATCGTCCAGGCATCACCGGTCAGGCGTTTTTCCAGATATTCAAGCAAGTACATGAACCAGAGCCGTTTAATTGAATGAGGGAACCCGACAGTCCCGGCCACTCGGGATGCCATTCCCGCATTCTACTTTTTTTGTCTGCAATGACTATCGGCCAGGGTGCGGCAGGTATCCTTATTGGTGGCATGTTGGCGAGAATTTGCGCGGCATTGCGCAGCCGATGAACTCATGCGATGAACTGCCAGGCATTGTCAGTGCCAGTTGGTCACGTACTTTTGGCAATCGGGGCGAGTAGCTGCTCCTTGAATCTGTCCTTGACCCACTCGTTGTAAATGTGGACAAACTGCATGGTCAAGACCTTGAACTTATTGGCATTCGCACCCGAGGCCACGTAGTGCATCAGCTCATGCTGCCCGGGGCCGAATTCCGATTCCCGTGGACTGCGTTCCGTGAGTCCCAAGTTAATGTCCCGGGTCGCATGCTCGCCAAAGATCGCCTTGAACAGGAAGTGATGTGCCTCGGGCGGTCGCCCGCTGACAGCGTGCAGGACGTCGCTGAAGTCCACGCTACTGCCGCCTCCGTGAACCTCGCGGAGATCATGCGTTAGTTTCGTGCGCATTACTCCGTACAAGGCTGTGCCCTCCTTGCTGCCAGAATAGTCAGACAGGTTCTTCTGCCAGGCCCCGGAAAGGAAGGGATTGGCGCCGAAATGCAAAGGCAACTGGGCGTCGAGGACCTGGTACACTTCGTTGACCAAATCCTGGTCGAGCAGCACGTTCGGTTTGCTTTTCACAGCGGCGGCAATCCTCTGGCCCAGTGTCTGGTACACGGCGGTCACCGCCTGGGTGGGGTGTCCGAAGTTACTTGTTTAGTGCCGTGCGATCATATTCCTCGTCGTAGCTGGCCTTTATTCCGAGCAAAGGCTATGCTGAACGAGTTGATTGCTGGGTTCAGCAATCCCGGAATTTCAAAGCACCAGGAGCAATTTGCAGCATGAGTTCACGCATTCACCCGCAAGCCCGAACTACACCGAAAACGCGCCAAGAGATCAAGGACTCGGGCCTGTCAGATCGCCAGGCGGCCAAGGTCTTCAATGTCAGCCGGGCTACCGCCAAGAAGTGGCTCAAGCGTGATGATGTACAGGACCGTTCCCACCGTGCCCATGTCCTCAAGACCACCCTGAGCGCAGCGCAGGAAGCGATCGTGCTTGCGCTGCGCCAGTCGCTTTATTTGCCATTGGACGATCTTCTCTTCGTCACCAAGCAGTACATCAATCCTGACGTCTCTCGCTCAGGTCTTGCCCGCCTTTTGAAGCGCGAGGGCATGTCACGTCTTGAAGATGTCATCCCGAAAGCTGAAGGCGAAACGATCGCGCCGAAAAAGACGTTCAAGGATTACGAACCAGGCTTCGTTCACATCGATATCAAATACTTGCCCCAGATGCCTGACGAAACCTCGCGTCGCTATCTGTTCGTCGCGATCGACCGGGCCACGCGATGGGTTTTCATGCACATCTATGGCGACATGACGGACAAGAGCAGCGTCGATTTCCTGCGTCGGCTCAAGCTTGCTTCACCGATCAAGATCAGCAAGATACTGACAGATAACGGCTCTCAGTTCACTGACCGCTTCGCTACCAAGGACAAGAAGCCGAGCGGCAACCATGCCTTCGATGTGGCTTGTACCGCACTGCCGGCAGAGCATCGCCTGGCACCGCCACGGCACCCGCAAACGAATGGCATGGTAGAGCGCTTCAACGGACGAATCAACGAACTGCTACAGCAAACCCGTTTCGACAGCAGGGCTGATCTGGAGGCGACCTTGATGAACTACTTGAAGCTCTACAACCATCATATTCCGCAACGCGCCATCGACAGCAAAACACCAATTCTGGCGCTCAAAGAATGGCAGAAAAAGCGCCCCGAATTATTTGTCAAACGGGTTTATGAACAGGCGGGACTTGACA
>NZ_JH992926.1:394504-565023 GCF_000315425.1 Massilia timonae CCUG 45783
CTTCCTAAGAAACTCACCCGCTAGCCATTGATTCCTGAGGCTGCAGAGCAAATCCGAACTGCGCTGCGCGCCGATGCAGCTGCTTGACCACGCGATCGCGATACTGCTGTTCATAGTGGTCGGCACCGGGGTCCCGGTAATCCATACCATACCGCATAGCGTTGTAAAACAGGACCGCAATCTTGCGGGCTGTGGCGGTCACTGCTTTGGCCGTGCCGATGCGTCCTGCAAGACGTCGGTAGAACGCGCCGAGCGCGGTGTCGCTCCGTCCAACGGTGACGGCTGCCAGTCGAATCGCGACGGTCAGCCGGCTGCTGGTCTTGCGCGTATGCGCCGACAGCACCTTGCCGCCGCTGATTTTGCAGCCGGGTGACAACGTCAACCATGACGTGAAGTGTTTCGCGCTACGCCATCGACCCATGTCCGTACCACATTCGCCGATAAACCGTAATGCCAGGAATGGGCCGACGCCGTGGATTTGCGTGAGATCGGTGCCGGTTAGCTGATACAGGGCAGCGCGCACGTCAAACTTAGGATCGCTCGGCATTTTGCTGCGATGTTTGGCCTTCGGGAGCGGCGCGTCCGGCATCGTCTTGCCAATGTTCAGCCCCGCCACCGTACGTTCGATTTCCACGTCGCATTCGTCGATGCAGCGCTGATAAAAATCGTAAAGGGCAAGCGCCTGCTTGAGCGCAAACACGTGTTCGGGCTGGTAATTACCAACCAGCGCACTGCGGATGGTTTCCAGGCTTTCCTTGCAGCGCACATCGCGCATCGCCGCCAACGTATCGGGATTGCGCTCGCCGGCAACGATGGCACGGATGATCCTCATGCCCGTGACGCCGGTGATCGTGGCGATAACGTGATGGAGCTGAATGTTCATGAACGTCAGCGCCTTCTGCATGTGCTGGATATGTGCGGCAGCGTAGTCGGTGTGCTTCTCGCGGGCGCGAAGATAGGCCCGCAACTCTGCGATATCGCGGCCAGGACGGAAGCTAGCACGCAGCAGGCCGCAGGCATGCAAACGCTGCAGCCACTGGGCATCGTTGACGTCGCTTTTTCTACCTGGGACGGCCCGCGCTTCGCGGGCGTTGGCCAGGATGACTTCGAGCCCGTGCGACTCGAGCACTTCAAAGGCGGCGACCCAGTAGACGCCTGTCGATTCCATCACGACCGTTTTCGTTCCGGTTGCAACCAGCCAATTGGCCATGCGTTCCAGATCACTGGTAAAAGCCTGAAACGTCTGGACTGGTTCGTCGCACAGATCCGGGCTGACGGCGGCGACGTGGAATCGTGCACCGATATCGATGCCGGCCGCGAATGGATGAATGATCGGCAGCCCGCTGGGCTTGGATCGTGAACGCTCTCTGGACATGGGCCACCTCCTGGATAGTCAGGTGCAGGACGGGGACTCGGAATTGATCAACTTCCTAAACGGGGTCGCCAGATGGCGCCGCCACATATGAGTCCGCAGCTTCCCCTGGACCAGGTTTTTTGACGGGGTCTATGCCTCCAAAAAGCGTTCGGTCACAGTCCTGCGTGCAACCAGTGTACTCTTCTGGAGTTTCTATTCATGAGGGCCACGGGCGACCGTGCGGGGCGGTTTTTTAACACCTCCCACGTATACGGATTCGGGGCATCGGCAGGATCGGACGTTTCTTCTTCCATCTCGCTATCGTCATCGTCCCCGCTGTTACGGTGTTCAATGGCCTCCGCCCGCGCGTCCTCCACCGTATAGATTTCATCTTCTTCATTGTGCAGCTCCTGGACGTATTTCCGCTGTTTGCCCGTCAGGCCATTCATGACCTTCGTGGTTTTTGCCAGCGTTCCAGGCTTGTAGCCTTCAACGACCCGTTGAACAATAGGGCCCCCGCGAACGGCGTCGCCCAGCGCCCGTTGCTGTAGCACGCGCGGGCTGTTATCGATCATTTCGCCGAGTTTGCGTTGCGCCACCGCCGTAGGCCGGTTGTCGACCAATCTCGCCATCGAAGCGGTTTTGATTTGGACGGCATCAGGGTCACTTCTTGATTGGAGTGGTGCTCGCATGTGGCGACCTTGGATGAATGGACTTATCGATCAGATTACTTGATGATAACCCCATTTTGCCTTTACTCGGCCTCGAATCAACTTCTCTCGTGTCGTCGAAACAGCCTTTCGTCCTTTCCCCCTGCAGACAATCTGTCGTCA
This sequence comes from Massilia timonae CCUG 45783, assembly GCF_000315425.1. GTDB lineage: Bacteria > Pseudomonadota > Gammaproteobacteria > Burkholderiales > Burkholderiaceae_D > Telluria > Telluria timonae. Next base: position 396,692 of record NZ_JH992926.1, read on the forward strand.
GCGCCAAAAATGCGCTTGTTCAATGTTGTCGCTAACGGGATCCATCGTACGCTGCACCGGGACAAATCGTCACTTCAGCAGTTGCGATTCAAAATCGAGAAGCGTGGTCTGACGGAGGGTGACGCCTGCATTTCTCGCTGGCCCAACTCAGCCGCTCGGTGCCAACAGCAGTATCAAGGCTGTGGAATTCAGCCATTCAGCCGGCATGAAAACGCATCTACACCCACATCCCATTCTCAGCACATTGACGCTCACCGTATGTGCATGAGATTTTCAAGAATATCTGAAGCCCGAGGCGCCCATGCTTGCGAAGACATTCAAGTCAGGGTTGGCGTATGCGCTGATATTTGCAGCAGTCCCCCGTCGAGCATCAACCTCTTCAAGGAGCAATGGATGAACAAGAAACTGGCTACCCTGCTGTTTGCTATTGGTATCGGCGCCAGCACTTCGGTGTTTGCGTGGCAGGACGTTGAAGCGTGCGTCCGCGGCTGCGGCCAGGTACTGGACGCCTGCCTGCAATTGAGCACGAACGCCGAGGAATCGGCGCACTGCCGGCAAGAGTTCAACGAGTGCAGGGACTGGTGCGGCTTCTAAGGTCGCTGGCAAGACATGCCGTCCGGATGGGCGGCATTTTCCGGCACACGTTTTCGACTATCGTCGGATGCGCCCTGCTCCGCTAGGAACCAGGATGCAGAATCACCTTGGTCCAGCCGTGATCGCGCACGTCGAAGTGCTTGTAGGCGTCCGGCGCCTGGTCCAGCTTCAACTCATGCGACACGATGAACGAAGGTTTCGCTCGGCCGGCGTGGATCAGGTCGCGTAGCTGCCGGTTGTAGGCCTTGACGTTGCACTGGCCGGTGGCGACGCGCTGCCCCTTGAACCACAGCTTGCCCCAGTCGAGCGCGATCTTCCCTTCCTTTTCGAGGGCGTCCGGGCCGTTCGGGTCCTCCGGCACGAACACGCCCACCACGCCGATCCCGCCGGTGAACTTGACCGAGTTGACCAGGTTGTTCATCGTGAGGTTAGGCCGCTCTTGCCGGTGATGGTGGTGGTCGTGGCACTGGTAGCCGACACATTCGCAGCCCACGTCGGCGCCCTGCCCGTGGGTCAAGTCCATGACCCGCTGCACCGGGTCTTCCTTGGAAAAATCGATCGCCACCGCGCCGATCGACTCGGCCAGCTTGAGCCGGTCCGAGTGGCAGTCGACCACCATCACACTGCACGCCCCCTTGATCATCGCAGAATGCGCGGCCATGAGGCCGACCGGTCCGGCGCCGTAGATCACCACCGCGTCGCCGGGCTTCATGCCGGCCAGTTCGGTCGCGTGCCAGCCGGTCGGGAAGATGTCGGCGCACATCACGTAGTCGGACTGCTTTTCCTCGGCGTCGGGCGGCAGCTTCAGGCACATGAAGTCGGCCCAGGGCACGCGCAGGTATTCGGCTTGCCCGCCCTGCCATGGTCCCATGTCGGCGAAGCCGAAAGCGCCGCCGGCCACGCCAGGTTCGTTCGCCTTGAGGCAATAGGCGGTCAGGCCGCGTTCGCAGTTCCTGCAATGTCCGCAGCTGATATTGAAGGGCATGCAGACCCAGTCGCCGGGCTTGAGCCGCTCGACCGCGGGACCGACTTCCATGACCACGCCGAGGTTCTCGTGGCCGAAGACGCGGCCCTGCTCGAAGTCGGTCCTCCCCTCGTACATGTGCAGGTCGGAGCCGCAGATGTTGGTGCTGGTGATTCGGACGATGGCGTCCGTCGGACGTTCGATCTTTGGATCCGGCACATCTTCGACGGCCACCTGGTTGGGGCCTCGATAGACAACAGCTTTCATAATCCACGCCTTGAGCTGCCAGGAAATAGCCTGCCCTGCGTGCCCAATGACGACACGCGGCAATCTGTTCCGGCAGTGGTTGGCGATATCCGCGAAAGGCGCCCGCGGAACCATCTGCCTGCCGCCGACGCATCGATGGTCGGTGGCAGAAGCGACACAGGTTAGACACGCGTTCGCCCCGCCGCAAGCGGCGATTCGATTGAAGCGAGCACAGCCGAGTCGCTTTATTTGGACGTCTTCACAAACTCGCGAAGCAGCCTTGCGGGGTGGTGGCGATCGGTGTAGCTTTGCGCATTCCATGTTCCGCCGGCGATCGGCGGCGTCCAGTTCTTGGGGTTCTTGCAGCGCACGCTGCTGTCTTCAGAAAGGAAGCGTCATGCGAATCACTGCCACGTTTCTCGCACTCGTCCTTGCCGGCGCCGGCTGGTCCGCCGCCACGGCAACGGCGCAAACCGAGGCGTCCGCCGCGCAGTCCGAGCACCGCCGGGCCGGCACGACGCTGCAGCAGGCTGCCCAGTTCGAACACCAGGTCACCGGCGTGACCGTGAGCGAACGGGGCCGGTTGTTCGTCAATTTCCCTCGCTGGACAGAAGACGCTCCGGTCTCGGTCGCCGAAGTCATGAAGGACGGCAGCCTGCGTCCTTATCCCAACGAGCAATGGAATGCCTGGCGCAATGTCCGGCGCGACGAGCTCGATCCCGCGCAGCACTGGGTCTGCGTGCAAAGCGTGGTCGCCGACGGCCGCGGCAGCGTATGGGTGGTCGATCCGGCGGCGCCTGCCGTGGACGGCCTCGTGCCGGGAGGACCGAAGCTGGTGCGCATCGATCTGGCGACCGACCGCGTGGCGCAGGTGATCCGGTTCGGCCAGGACGTCGCGATTCCCGGCTCCTACCTCAACGACGTGCGCTTCTCGCACGACGGCAGGCATGCCTTCCTCACCGATGCCGGGCAGCGCGGCGCCCTGGTCGTGGTCGACCTGGCCAGCGGCAAGGCGCGCCGGGTGCTGGACGGCCATCCGTCCACCCAGCCCGAGAAAGGCGTGGTGGTGCGCACCGACGGCAAACCGCTGCGCTATCCGGACGGACGCCCGGTGCTGTTCGCGGCCGACAGCATTGCCCTGTCGTCCGACGGCGCCTGGCTGTACTGGAAAGCGCTGACCGGCACCACCCTGTATCGCATCCGGAGCGCGGCGCTCATCGGACAGGGCCTGGCCGGAGAAGACCTTTCGAGCCAGGTCCAGCCCTACGGCCAGGTCGGGCCGACCGACGGCCTCTGGATCGGGCGCGGCGCCGACATCCTGTACCTCACCTCGATCGAGGACAACGCCATCAAGGCGCGCAGATTGTCCGAAGGCCCGGCCGGCGCAGTGCGCACGGTGCTGCAGGATCCGCGCCTGCGCTGGCCCGACACCTTCAGCGAGGGACCGGACGGCAGCCTGTACGTGACCACCTCGCGCATCCAGGATTCCGCCTTCTTCAACCGGGAGGCGCCGCTGGCGCTGCCGACCCAGCTGTGGCGCCTGCCTGCGCCGCGCAAGTGACATCCTCATGCGGCGCTCCGGCGCCGCCAACCTGCAACCAGTCCGCTCGGCGGGCAATCAGCAAGGGAGTTCAATCATGGCAAGCAGACACTCTGCCGCACCACCGGGCACGGCATCGCGAGCGGGTTCACACGCTGGGCCGTCGCACAATCTTGGCTGGATTCCCATCGCGTTGGGGGGCGCAGCCATCGTGGCCGGACTCGGCGGCCGCAGGAGAGGCGCCGCGGCGCTCGCGCTGAGCGCGGTCGCCGGCGCGGGCGCGCTGGGCGCGCTGCGCAGCACGCAGACCGGCCGGGTAAATGCCGGCGGCGCCCCGGAGGTCGAGCGCTCGATCACGATCGGCAAGAATGAAGACGAACTGCGCCAATACTGGCAAGACCCACGTACGCTGCCGCAGATCATGTCCGGCTTCGCGACCGTGCACGCCACCGGCGAAGGCCGCATGCACTGGAAGATCGAAGGTCCGCTCGGCCGCGCCTGCGAATGGGACACCGAAACGGTGGGCCATTCCGGCGCGGGCATGGGTTGGCGCGCGCTGTCCGATGGCGCGGTCTCGAACGAGGGGTGGATCCGCTTCCACCCCGCCCCGGCCGGTCGCGGCACCGTCGTGACGCTGCGCCTGCGCTTCGAGCCGCCGGGCGGCGCGCTCGGCGAGTGGCTGTTTGAATTGCTGGGCACCGTACCCCTGCGCCTGGTCGCCGATGGCGCGCTCAGGCGCTTCAAGAACCTCGTCGAAACCGGCGAGATCCCAACCACCGCGCGCCAGAGCGCTGCTCGCGCCAACACACACTGAAGGACAGGCCATGCGAGCACTTTACTGGAACGGCGTGAACGACCTGCGGGTCGGCACGGTGAAGGACCCCGAGATCGTGAATCCCCATGACGCCATCCTGCGCGTCAGCCTGTCGACGACCTGCGGCTCGGACCTGCACTTCATCGACGGCTATATCCCGAGCATGAAGGCCGGCGATGTGATCGGCCATGAGTTCATGGGCGTGATCGAGGAAGTCGGCCCGGCGGTCAAGCGCGTCAGGAAGGGCGACCGCGTCGTCGTCCCCTCGTTCATCGTTTGCGGACAATGCTGGTACTGCCAGCATTCCCTTTAATCCCTGTGCGACAACACGCACCCGAAGCCCGAGCTGCAGGAACCGCTCCTTGGCGGCTATCCGACGGCCGGCATCTACGGCTACACCCATGCCTTCGGCGGCTACGCCGGCGCGCACGCGCAATACGTGCGCGTGCCGTTCGCCGACAACGATTGCTTCAAGGTCCCCGACGGGGTGGCGGACGAGACCGCGCTGTTTCTGTCGGATGCGGCGCCGACCGGCTACATGGGCGCCGATTTTTGCGACATCCAGCCAGGCGACACGGTCGCCGTCTGGGGTTGCGGCGGCGTGGGCCTGATGGCGCAGCAAAGCGCGCGGTTGATGGGCGCCGAGCGGGTGATCGCGATCGACCGCTTCCCCGAGCGCTTGCAGATGGCGCGTGCGCACGCCGGTTCCGAGACCATCGACTACACGCAGGTCGACAGCGTGCTGGACGTGTTGAAGGAAATGACGGGAGGACGCGGCCCCGATGCCTGCATCGACGCGGTGGGCATGGAGGCGCACGGCACCGGGCCCCAATACGCCTATGACCGCGTTAAGCAGGCGCTGCACCTGGAGACCGACCGTGGACAGGCCCTGCGCGAAGCTATCATGGCCTGTCGCAAGGGCGGCACGCTGTCGGTGCTCGGCGTCTATGGGCTGATCGACAAGTTCCCGATGGGCGCCATCATGAACAAGGGAATGACGGTACGCACCGCCCAGCAGCACGGGCAAGCCTATATGGAGCGGTTGCTGACTCATGCACAGAAAGGCGAGCTGAACCCTGCCTATCTCGCCACGCACCGCTTTTCGCTGGAAGACGCGCCGCGCGGCTACGACATGTTCAAGCACAAGAAGGACGGCTGCGTGCGCGCGGTGTTCGCGCCGTAACGGCCGACCTGGCCTGACTGTCACTCGTGGAGTGCCGGAATCATGACGTCAAGGCACTTCACGGGCGCAGCGCTTGGTTTTCCCGGCGCGAGGCGGGAACGCGCGGATACCGTCACTCGACGAAATGCAATATGACTTAATCGCCACTCCACCAGTGGCGATTTGCTCTTGCCGCCAGCGACCTGCCCCGGGCGATCCAGTCAAGCATTCGGCGGCGGCATGAAAGCCGACAGCTTGACCTGGCTGAACTCCCGCAGCAAGGCGCCCGCCGCCTGCGCCATCGCCACCTCGAGCGCGCCACTGATCGCCTGTTCCTGGGCGCAGCCGGGATGATCGACATTCGCGCCAATGGCGAAGATCACCGGCTCCTCGAGCGCCTCGTAGACATCCAGCATCGTGATGCTGTCGGGGTCCACCGACAACACCCAGCCACCGTTGCGTCCCGCCGTCGATTGCACATAACCCGCATCGCGCAAACCACCCATCATGCGGCGGACCAGGACCGGATTGGTGTCCAGCACGACGGCCAGCTCTTCCGAACTCGTCGTGCCCTTGCGTCCGTGTATATGAACCAGCGCGTGCAGCATGCGCGCCAGCCTGAAATCAGCTCTCATCGATATCCTCCTGACGCGAGCATACCGCAACTCCGAAAGTATCGGAATAGCCAGCCGCAATCGCCACTCCAGAAGTTCTTATTTATCAGAGTACGTCGCCGCGCCCCTCCCCACCCGGTCGCCTCGATTGCAGCTCCTTCTCTTGGTGGCTATGGTGGGTAGTGTTATTTTGTCCGTAGTTCGCGGCTATGAGGATAATTTAATGGTTTGTTTGCTATGTTGGTTAGTTACGTTTTTTAATACGATAAAACAGCGCACCATTTCAAGCCACACCTTTCGGATGCCTGAACATTGCAGTCTGGTATTTATTGGACGACAATGATTGCGCAATCATCTGGCGGTGATCCCTTTTCGCTCACTCCGTCCGCTTCACGAGGCCCACCCGCGTGGGGCCACTTTTTTCAAGGTCATCATGATTTCTCCACGTACCCTGGCAGGCCTGGCATCGTTGGCCGCACTGGCGGCCTGCTCCACTCCGGGCGGCCAACCCGATGTCGACGCCATATCGCCACAGGCCGCCCTCTTCGAACGCTTCAGCTACGAAGGACGGTCGCAGGAAACGGCGACCCCTAGCGCCACCCAGTACCGCAACCCGATCCTGTCCGGCTACTACCCCGACCCTTCCGTGCTGCGCGTGGAAGACGACTTTTACCTGATCAACTCGTCGTTCACGAATTTCCCCGGCCTGCCGCTGTTCCACTCGCGCGACCTGAGCACCTGGACCCAGGTCGCCAACGTGATCACCCGCCCCTCGCAGGCGAATTTCCAGGGCCTGCGCTCGTCGCGCGGCATCTACGCCCCCGATATCTCGTACCACGAGGGCGTGTTCTATGTGGTCACCACCTGCGTCGATTGCGGCGGCAATATGGTCATGACGGCCACCAGGCCGGAAGGCCCCTGGTCCGAGCCGGTCAAGCTGGCCTTCGGCGGCATCGATCCTTCGCTGTTCTGGGATGCGGACGGCAAGGTCTACCTGGTCGGCAACGACGCGCCGGCCGGGAAGCCGCGCTACGACGGCCATCGCGCCATCTGGGTCCAGGAATTCGACCCGGCCGCACTGGCGGTCAAGGGCGAGCGCACCCTGCTCGTCAACGGCGGCGTCGACATCGCGGCCGAGCCCAGCTGGATCGAAGGACCGCACATCTTCCGCCGCGGCGCCTACTACTACCTGATCGCGGCCGAGGGCGGCACCGGCGACAACCACTCCCAGGTGGTGTTCCGCTCGACCAGCGTGCGCGGCCCGTTCACGCCCTACGCGCACAATCCGATCCTCAGCCAGCGCAAACTCGATCCGGCGCGCCCGAATCCGGTGACCTCGGCCGGCCACGCCAAGTTCGTCCAGACCCCGGATGGGCAATGGTGGGCAACCTTCCTGGCCACCCGCCCCTACCGCGACGGCATGTACAACATCGGACGCGAAACCTTCCTGCTGCCGGTCAGCTGGAAGGACGACTGGCCGCTCGTGCTCGCGGACGGCAAGGCGATTCCCTTCGTCGCCGCCCGGCCGGCGCTGCCGGCGCAAGCGCGGCCCGCCTTGCCGCTTTCCGGCGACTTCGCCTATGTCGACGAATTCGACGGCGCCCGCTTGTCCGACGCCTGGATCGGCGTGCGCACCCCGGCGGCGCCGTTCCACCGCCTGGAAGCGGGCCGCCTGGTGCTGGAGCCGCGCGGCCGGCTCGGCGACCTGGAAGCCACGCCGGCCTTCCTCGCGCGCCGCCAGCAGCATCACATCGCCACGGTCGCTACCCGCCTGCGCTTTCGTCCCGCCCGCGAAGGCGACCGCGCCGGACTGGTGGCCTACCAGAGCGACGCTTCGCACCTGTTCTACGGGGTGACGCGGATGGGCCAGCGCGACGTGCTGGCCCTGACCATGCGCGACAAGGGCGACGCCGACCGCCTGCTGGCCAGCGCATCCGTGGACGGCGACGCGATCGACCTCGAGATCCGCTTCGATGGCGGGCGCGCGGACTTCTTCTACAGCGCCGGTGGCGTGCGGCGCGTGCTGCGCGCCGGGGTCGATGCCAGCTTCCTGTCGACCAGCAGGGCCGGCGGATTCACCGGCACGATCGTCGGCCCTTACGTCTGGCGCTCCGGCGCGACAGGTCCGGACTAGTCGTATTGACGGGCTGATCGAGTGTTAACATTTTTTGTTATACGCTACCATTTAAAGTTAAGCAATGGTAGGCTTATCGGATAACGTACCTCGAGCATAACAATATCGACAGGAGGAGACTTGGAACGACATCCGCCAACATTCATGGCAGGCAGCCGCGCGCCCCGCGCCCTTGACGCTGCCTTTGCCGCCTGCCTGCTGGCCGCGGCGCTCGGCACGACGCTGGCGACACCCCCGGCCGCCGCCCAGCCGGCCACGCAGGTCGCGCCATCCGAGGGACGCCAGCGCATCGACTTCAACGACGGCTGGCGCTTCACCCTGGGCGACCCGGGCGGCGACTCGGCGCCCTACCTGTATGACGTGCGCCCCGAGGTCAAGAAGTCGGCCGACGGCAAGGACGCCGACGCCAGGCCCGATCAGGCGGTCCGGGTCGAGCGCGGCGGCGTGGCCCTGCTCAAGCCATGGATACTCCCGAGCGGCAATGCCTTCATCAAGGATCCGGCGCGCCGCCATGCGCGGCCGGCGCTTGACCCGGCCGTCGAAGCGCCGTACGCGCGCCTGGGCTTCGACGACAGCGCCTGGGCCAGGGTGCGCCTGCCGCACGACTGGGCGATCGCCGGCCCCTTCCTCGAAACCGGGCCATATGGCGGCATGGGCCGCCTCAAGACCTGGGGGCCGGCGTGGTATCGCAAGACGCTCGAGCTGAGCGCGGCCGACCGCGGCAAGCAGATCTTCCTCGACGTCGACGGCGCGATGGCCTATGCCAGCGTCTGGGTCAATGGCCGGCTGGCCGGCGGCTGGCCCTATGGCTACAACTCGTTCCGCATCGACCTGACTCCGTACCTGACGCCGGGCGCCAGCAACCAGGTCGCGATCCGCCTCGACAACACGCCCGAATCGGCGCGCTGGTATCCCGGCGCGGGCCTGTACCGCAACGTCTGGATCACCAAGACGGCGCCGCTGCACGTCGGCCAGTGGGGCGTGCAGGTCACCACGCCGCGCGTGTCGAAGCAATCCGCCCAGGTGGCCTGGCGCGTCACCCTCGACAACAAGGGCGCCGCGCCGGTCAAGGCGGAGGTCATCACCGAACTGCTGGAGCTCGACCCCCAGGGCAGGCCCACCGGCCAGCCGGTGGCGCGCGTGACGTCTCCCGCGTCGACTGTCATGCCGGGCGCCAGCGCCAGCGTGGACGGCACGGCGACCCTGGCCAGGCCGCGCCTGTGGGGGCCGCCGCCGACCCAGCAGCCCAACCGCTACCTGGCGGTGACCACGGTGCGCCAGGATGGCCGGGTGGTCGACCGCGTCGAGACGCCGTTCGGCATCCGCACGCTGCGCTTCGACGGCAAGGAGGGCGTGTTCGTCAACGGCGAAAAGATCGTGCTGCGCGGCGTGAACAACCACCACGACCTCGGCGCGCTCGGCGCCGCCTTCAACGTGCGCGCGGCCGAACGCCAGCTCGAACTGCTGCGCGAGATGGGCGCCAACGCCGTGCGCATGGCCCATAATCCTCCCGACCCGCAACTGCTCGAACTGACCGACCGCATGGGCATCCTGGTGGTGGACGAGGTGTTCGACTCGTGGCAGCGCAAGAAGACGCCGCTCGACTTCCACCTGATCTTCGACGACTGGCACGAGCAGGACCTGCGCGCGATGATCCGGCGCGACCGCAACCACCCGTCGATCATCATGTGGAGCATCGGGAACGAGGTCGGCGAGCAGTACACCGACCACGAGGGCGCGGCGCTCGCGCGTCGCCTGCATACGATCTCGCGCGACGAAGACCCGAGCCGCCCCACCGCCTTGTCCATGAACTACGCCAAGCCGCACATGCCGCTGCCGGCGGAGGTGGACATCATCAGCCTGAACTACCAGGGCGAAGGCATCCGCCAGGATCCGGAGTTCGAGGGCACCGACCGCATCCGCACCCCACCGCAGTATCCGGGCTTTCACCAGGCGTTCCCGGACAAGGTGATCCTCACCAGCGAATCGGCGTCGGCGTTCAGCAGTCGCGGCGTGTATTTCTTCCCCGTCCATCCAACCGACAGCTCGATCGTGCGCGATGGCCGCGGCGGCGACTCTAAGCTGCAGCAGGTGAGCTCCTATGAGCTGTACGCGGTCGATTTCGGCTCGTCGGCCGACAAGGTGTTCGCCTCGCTCGACCGCCATCCCTACGTTGCCGGCGAATTCGTCTGGACCGGCTTCGACTACCTGGGCGAACCGACCCCGTACTACGGCGCGCGCAGTTCCTATACCGGCATCCTGGACCTGGCCGGCTTCAAGAAGGACCGCTTCTGGCTGTACCAGTCGCGCTGGCGTCCGAACCTCAAAATGGCCCACATCCTGCCGCACTGGACCTGGCCGGAGCGGGTCGGCCAGGTGACGCCGGTGCACGTGTTCACCTCGGGCGACGAGGCCGAGCTGTTCGTCAACGACAAGTCGCAGGGCCGCAAGAAGAAGGCGCCGTTCACCTACCGCCTGCGCTGGGACGAGGTCAGGTACGAGCCGGGCGAGGTGCGCGTGGTGAGCTACAAGGCCGGCCAGGAATGGGCGCGCGCGAGCGTGAAAACGGCGGGCGCAGCGGCTGCACTGCAGGCCGGCGCCGATCGCACCACGATCGCCGGCGATGGACGCGACCTGGCGTTCGTCACCGTGCGCATCGCCGACAAGGCCGGCGTCGATGTGCCGCGCAGCATGCAGCGGGTGCGCTTCACGGTCGAGGGCCCGGGCGAACTGGTGGCCACCGACAACGGCGACCCGACCAGCTTCGAACCGTTCCCGTCGGCGGAGCGCGCCGCCTTCAACGGGCTGGTGCTCGGCATCGTGCGCGCCAGGCCGGGCGCCAGCGGCCCGATCACGGTGCGGGTGACCGCCGAGGGGCTGGCGCCGGCGTCGGTGACGCTGCAGGCACAGCCGGCGAACGGCCCGACCCAGGCGCACCGACGGCCGTGATCACCCTGCAAGCGCGGCCTCCCGCCAACCGCAACGCATGCAGTTGCAGTCAGCGCTGCACGCCGATGACTCAAGCCGTGGCGCGGGTGCGTTTGCGAAACTCGGCCGCCTTGTGCCGGTTGCCGCACAGCGCCATGCTGCACCAGCGCCGGCGGTGCGACTTGGTGCGGTCATAGAACCACAGCACGCAATCGGGATGCTCGCACTGGCGCACATACTCGAACTGTCCGGTGGCCAGCAGCTGCGCCACCGACTCGGCCACCTGGCCCAGCGCCTGCCGCGGCGACGGCGCGGGTAGCCGGCGCGCGAGCCGGGGGCCGTCCTCGCCCCACTCCAGCACCGGCGCCGACTGCATCGCCGCCAGGTAACGATTGATCCGATCCGGACTGCCCCGCTCTCCCTCCTTGCGCCGCTCGACGAGTTCGCGTGCGATCGACCTCAACTCCCTGGCGTCCCGTAACAGCCCATCCCTGGCCGCCTGGTCGCCCGCTTCGCCCGCATCGATGCCGCAGCGCCCCAGCCAGCGCGCTACATCATCCCAACTGCCCCAGAAATCGACGTACTGCCCGCCCTTGCCGGCTTCGGTATTGAGCAGATCGAGCGCCGGGTGATCGGCGATGAGCAGCGGTTCGCTCAAGGCCGCCTCTTGTGTGTTGTCAGCCATGGTCTTCCTTTTGCAATAACCATCAACATTATACTTGAATGGTTACTTAAAGCATGCCATACTGGATTCATAACCCCTTAAATCCATCGTTGATGGTTACTTAAATAACCCACCTCATACAGGGAGCTCGTCATGAAAAGCATATTGAATCCACTCTTGATGGCAGCCGCAATCGGCAGCGCCGGCGCTGCCCCGGCTGCGGAACAGGCGCCCGTCGTGCGCTACGACACGATCCAGGCCGGGGGCGCCGACGTGTTCTACCGCGAAGCCGGCCCGAAAGACGCGCCCGCCGTCTTGCTGCTGCACGGCTTCGGCGCCTCGTCGCACATGTTCCGCGAACTGATCCCGCAGCTGGCCACCGGCTACCATGTGGTCGCCCCCGATCTCCCCGGCTTCGGACTGACGAACACCGGCAAGTCCTTCAGGTACACCTTCGACAACCTGGCCGACGTGATCGACGCCTTCACCACCGCCAAGGGCCTGCAGCGCTATGCGATCTATGTGTTCGACTACGGCGCGCCGGTCGGCTGGCGCCTGGCGGTGCGCCATCCCGAAAAGATCACGGCCATCGTGAGCCAGAACGGCAATGCCTACGAAGAAGGCCTGAGCCCGGGCTGGGCCCCGATGCGGGCCGCCTGGGCCGATCCGACGCCCGCGAATCGCGAGGCGTTGCGCAAGTTCAATACGCTCGACATGCTCAAATGGCAGTACGTGGAGGGAGTGAAGGACACGTCAGGGGTGGCGCCCGACGGCTATCTGCTGGCCCATGAGGCGATCGAGCGCATCGGCGTGGATCCGCAGATGGACCTGCTGGTCGACTACGGCACGAACATCAAGCAATACGCGCAGCTGCACGAATTCTTCCGTCGCCATCAGCCGCCGACCCTGGCCATCTGGGGCAAGAACGATCCCTTCTTCCTGCCGCCCGGCGCCGAAGCCTTCCAGCGCGACAATCCGAAGGCCGAGGTGCGTTTCCTGGACACCGGCCACTTCGCGATCGAGACCCACGGCGCCGAGATCGCGGGCGCGATGCGCGACTTCCTGGACCGCCACCTGGGCGGGCGCCGGTAGACCAACGCGCCGGCCGGCCCTGGCCGCTACTGCGCCGCAGCGCCGCAGCCGGCCAGCGCCTTCAGCTGCTGCGCGCGCATGAAGCTGCAACAGGTCACGATCTCGCGCACCGGCGCGATCGCCAGCTGGATGGATTCCCCGATATCGCTGAGTTAGGCAGCCCGCTGCCCGAGCCGGGCCAGGGCCGGACGTGCGCCGCGGCCGGCCGCGATCCGCATGCCGTCGCCCAGCAGGCGGGCTGCCCAGCCGAAGACCGTGTTCTGGCTCACCACGCCGCGCATGGCGCGCATGCGGGTCATCTGTTCCTGGGGCGACATGTCCAGCGCGTGTCCGATGGCGCGGGCGATGCCGGCGATGTCGCGCGGTTCGACCAGCAAGGCCTGTTCCAGTTCGGCCGCGGCCCCGGCCTGGCGGCTGAGCACCAGCGCGCCGCGCAAGTCATTGCGCGCCGCCACGAACTCCTTGGCGACCAGGTTCATCCCGTCGTGCAGGCTCGTCACCAGGCACACGTCGCTGGCGCGGTAGCAGTCGCTGACGGTGGCCGCATTGGCGCTGGCGGCATGCAGCACCACCGGCCGCCAGGCGCCATGAACGGCATGATTACTGAAGCGGGCATTGATCCTGTCGGTCAGCGCCTTCACCTGGCGCGCGATCTCCTGGTAGGCGGGCAAGGCGCCGCGGCATGGCGCGCCGATCTGCAGCAAGGTCACCTGGCCCAGCAGTTCCGGGCGCGCCTCCAGCAGCAGTTCGAAGGCCTGCAGCCGCTCGGGAATGCCCTTGGTGTAATCCATGCGGTCGACGCCGACCAGCAGGCGCACCCCCGGCGCGATGCCGAAGCGGCGCCGGACCTCGTCGCCCAGGCCGGGGGCGGGCAGCTCCTGGCGGCCGGGCCAGGCGATCGAGATCGGATAGGCGTCGACGTGGGCGGCGCCAATATCCTGTGCGCAGGCGGCGCGCGCCAGCTGGAAGTTGGCCAGGTCGGCCGGGGTCTGCAGGCCGACCACGGTGCTGGCCAGCAAGCCCGCCATCACCTGTTCGCGCCATGGCAGGCGCGCCAGGCGCTGCGGCGCCGGGAACGGAATATGCCAGAACAGCACGATGACCGCCTCCGGCAGGCGCTCGCGCACCATCTGCGGCACCAGCGCCAGGTGATAATCCTGGACCAGCACCACCGGACGCGCGCTCGCGGCTTCGGCCACCACGGCCTCGGCGAAGCGGCGGTTGACCCGCACGTAATGCTCCCAATCGGCGGCGCGGAAGGTCGGCTCGACGTCGGTGCGGTGGCATAGCGGCCACAGGCCTTCGTTGGACAGGCCGTCGTAGTAGCCGGCGACTTCGTCCTCGTCCAGCCACAGGCGGCGCAGACGGTAGGGCGCGTCCAGGTATAGCTTGCGCACATGGTCGCGCTCGTCGCAGGTGGCGCGGTCGGCGTCGCCGCTACCGTGGGCGATCCAGCAGCCGCCCTCCTTGGCCAGCACGGCTTCGAGCGCCGTGACCAGGCCGCCGGCGGGACGCTGGGCCGCGATGCCGTCTGGCGTATGGGAATGGATGCATGGCGCCCGGTTCGAGACGACGATCAGGTCGTCGCCACAGCCCAGCTGCTCGAGCAGGCGCGCCAGGTCGGCGCTGTCGCGCACGTCGTCCGGCGCGAGGAGGCCGGCCGGCGGTTGATGGTTGCGGCCGTGGCGGCCATCGCCGGGCAGCTGCTCCGGAAGATGGGTCGGTAGATGCGCTGGATTGCCGCGCACCCGCGTGGTGGGGTGGGTTTGGTATCTCGCTGTCATGCAAACAGCTTAATATGTTAACGCTCAAACCCACCGTGCGCCAGCGTACTCAAACTGACAATTTACCTAGAAGCAACTTAGAGTCGGAAAATTCAGACCGGAATGTAATGGTCCAGCAGCAGCGCCGCGAACAGCAGCGCCAGGTACATGATCGACCAGGCAAAGGATTTGCGGGCGATCCGGTCGCTGTAGCGCTTGTGGACCAGCCAGCCGTAGCGCAGGAACACGGCGTTCAGCGCACAGGCGGCCACCAGGTAGACCACGCCGCTCATCCCCACCGCCCATGGCAGCGCGGCGCCGGCCGCCAGCGCCAGGCTGTAGCGCCACACCTGCAGGCCGGTGTGCGCCATGCCGTGCGTGACCGGCAGCATCGGCAGGCCGGAGCGCGCGTACTCGTCGCGGCGGTACATCGCCAGCGCCCAGAAGTGCGGCGGCGTCCACAAGAAAATGATCAGGACCAGCAGCCAGGCTTCCAGCGGCACCGTATTGGCGACCGCGGCCCAGCCCAGCGCCGGCGGCATCGCGCCCGCGAAGCCGCCGATCACGATGTTTTGCGGGGTGTTCGGCTTGAGCAGCAGCGTGTAGATGAAGGCGTAGCCGACGAAAGTCGCCAGGGTCAGCCACATCGTCAACGGATTGACCCGGGTATACAGCAGCGCGGCGCCGGCGCCGCCCAGCAGCAGCGAGAAGACGACAGTGTGCAGCGGGCTCAGGCTGCCGCTGGCGGTCGCGCGGCGGGCGGTGCGCGCCATGCGGGCGTCGATCCGCGCTTCGAGCAGGCAGTTGACTGCGAAAGCAGCGCCGGCCAGCAGCCAGATGCCGGCGCCGCTGAACAGCAGCACGCTCCAGCCGGGGAATCCCTCGCTGGCCAGCAGGCTGCCGATGACGGCGCAGAACACGGTCAGCATCGTGACGCGCGGCTTGGTCAGCGCCCAGTACTGCGAACAATGGCGGGCCAGGCCGGCAGCGGCGCGGTCGCCCAGTTCCGCCGTTTCTACATCTACAACTTTAACGTTCGACATGATCGCTCGACCGCGGTGCGACAATGGCGGTCCTTTACCCAAAACCCGACATCCTAGAGGAAATCGCGGCGCAGACAAACGGGCAAAATGTCTCAGTTGCCGTACATGCCATGCAATTCAGGCCGGCTAAGCCGCTTCTTCGGGCACTGCCGCGGGCGCATGCACGACGCCGGGAACCGGTTTTGCCGGCATCTGATGCATGAAAACCACATGCTGGACCATGCACAGCGCGATATAGCCAAGCAGCTCGCACCATTCTTCGAACGTCTGAGCGGTGGGAATCACCCTGTCGAGATGACAAGACATATGGCCCTCGGCGCAGGTCGATCCCAGGGCGGCCGCAAACATGACGACCAGGAGCACCCAGGGCAGGCGGTGGGAGAAGGCGGCCCGCAGCGGCCCGTCGATCCGGTAGTACAGGGCGCTGAGCACCAGCCAGGCCAGCAGCACGGCGGCGCCGGGCTTGACCAGCGGCTCGATCTGGAGCGCCGTCGCGGCCATGGTCTCGCTGGCAGGGCCGGACAGCCATGCCCTCCCCCAACTGAGTTCGCGCCCCGCCAGCAGCAGCCAGACCGGCGCGGCCCACAGCGCCAGCATGGCGACGCGCGCCGGCCGCGCGCGCAAGTACATCAGCAGCGCCAGCACGCAGCCGGCCCCCAGCACCAGCACCTGCAGGCTTTCCAGCAGCCCGCCCTCGCGCGACCAGGTCGCCGGCAGCACCAGGCTGGCCGGATAGCAGGCGGCCAGCGCCGCCAGCAGCGACCATTCGCCGCGTCCGGCCGGCAACCAGGAAAGACTTCGTCGCATAAGCGCTCCATTCGCATGAGGCCGCGGCTCCCTGTCGGGAGACCCGTCGGCAATCAGGCGATTGTACGAAGCAGCATCACGCGCACGATTGGTTTACGTGAAAATCCTACCGGTGGTTGTTGTTTTCAGGTCAAGTACCGCTCAGTGGCCTGCGTGGGCTGGCTTGGCGGCGCTGTTCAGGGCTTTCACGGGCGCCTTGATCTCGACCTGCTCGCGCTTGCCGTCCTTGCCCTCGAATACCAGCGTCAACGGCACCGTATCGCCCTCCTTCACCTGGGCTTTCAGGTTCATCATCATGATGTGATGGCCGCCCGGCTTGAGCTCCACCGTTTTGCCGGCGGGCAGCTCGACCGACTGCACCTGGCGCATGCGCATCACGTCGCCCTGCATCGCCATCTCGTGCACCTCGACCGTCGGGGTCAGCGGCGAGCTGACCGAGACGAACTTGCTGTCCTTGGCCGCCTGGAGCTGCATGAAGGCGCCGGTCGCCTTCTGTTGTGGAACGGTGGCGCGCACCCAGGCGTCCTTGACGGTGACGTTGGCCTGGGCTTGGGCGGAACTTGCGACGGCGGCCAGCATGGCGGCGGCGGCGACGGTGCGGATGAAGTGCTTCATGGTGTTCTCCTTGAATGGTCTGGATTGGCGGGGCTCAGGCGGCATGCAGCAGCTTGCGCACGTCGGCAGCGTACTCGATCGCCGACTGGCTGTGCGACAGTTTCAGGCGCAGCTTGCCCTTGGTGTCGTAGGCATAGGTGACCGAGGTATGGTCGACGGTGTAGGAATCGCCGGTCGGCACTTTCTGGTAGATCACCTTGAATTCCTTCGCGGTCTCGGCCAGCCGTTCCTGGTCGCCGTACAGGGCGAGGAAGGTCGGATCGAAGGCCGCCGTATAGGCATGCAGGACCTCGGGCGTGTCGCGCTCCGGATCGACGCTGATGAACAGCACCTGCAGGCGGTCGCCGTCCGGCCCCAGCAGGGCCTTGACCTCGGCCGCGCGCGCCAGCGCGGTCGGGCACACGTCCGGGCACTGGGTGAAGCCAAAGAACACCAGCACGACCTTGTCCTTGAAGTCGGCCAGCGTGCGTTCCTGGCCGCTCGGATCCTTCAGGCGGAAATCCCGGCCGAAATCGGCGCCGGTGATGTCGGCGCCGTTGAAACTGACCGAACTGCCCATGCTGCAGCCGGCCAGCGCGCCCAGCGCGAGGACCGCGCCGGACAGCACGAAGGCGCGGCGCGAGGTATGACGTGAAACTCGTTGATGCATCTTGCTACTCCTGACTACTTGTACGTTGAGCGCGACCTGCGGGCGCGTCCCGATGGGCCACGCCGCGCTGCGCGCGTAAAGACTGCGCCGACCTTGCGCCGGCGCGAGAACGTCAGGAGTGCGCGGGCGGCCCGCGTGGCGGAAGCGGTGCGCCGGCAGTGGCGGCGACATGGAAGACGGCGGGCACATGCACCACCGCGGCGGCCGGCTGCGGCGGCGGAACGCATGGCGTCGCCAGCGGCGGCGGCGCGGTGGCGGGCAGGCACAGCGGGCAATCGAGGGTATGCCCCCTGGGGTGCACGGCGGCGCCGTCGCGGTCGACGAGCACGACCTTGACGCCACCGTCGGCGCATACCAGCGCCATCGAGACTGGCTGCACCATGGGTGCGGCGCTGGCGGCGCCCAGGGTAAGGACAAACCAGGCCAGAACCAGACGGACCAGCATCGACGATGTGCGCAGGATGTGCATGACCTTCGATTATTGGTGATGACTTCCACTCCCGTCAACGGCAAGCTGCATCCAGGATCGCTTTCATCGTGTGAATCATGACGCATGCGCTTGACAGGTATTGACGTGCCGGATATCTTAACGGCAAAAAGTTGCCTTAGAGCAATTAACCCTTGGTATCAAGGGGGGGCACCAGAAGACGGCCGCAAGGCACGCGGAAAAGGCAAGGCCTGCGCGGTGCGGATGGCGGTTGCCGCCGGCGCAGGATTCCCAATCAAGAATGGATAACCAAGGAGTATCAAATGAACCTACTGCCTCGCGGGCAGTCCTCAGGCCGTTACCGCATGCCCGGCCTCGCACTCGCGCTCACGATATTGCTTGCCGGTTGCGGTGGTGGAAATGGCGAATCGCCCATGTCTTCCATGCAAAGCGCCAGCAAGAGCCTGTTCAACGCCTTTTCCGCAGCGGCCGAGGGCCCGGAAATGCCCCTCACCCCGAAAGCCGCTACCGCCACGTCGCGCGAGCGCGACGACCTCGACGCCAGGTTCGCCATCGACGGCGACCGCAACACCCGTTGGGGCAGCCGGTTCACGGATGACCAGGACTTCACGCTCGAGTTCGCGCAGAACGTGGTCATCACCCGGGTCCGCATCGACTGGGAGAACGCGCACGCGCGCAAGTACGCGCTGCAGGTTTCCGAGGACGGCGACAGCTGGACCACGATCAAGACCGTGAACGACAGCCAGGGCGGCGTCGAGGACCTGACCGGCTTCGCCGGCGAGGGCCGCTACCTGCGCGTGAAAGGCATCGAGCGCGCCGGCCAGTATGGTTATTCGATCCTCGAGATCCAGGCCTTCACCGGCACCCCGTCCAACCCCGACGCGCCGACCGAACCCGCTCCCGGGATCCCGGTCGACCTGAGCAAGCCGGGCGTGCCCGTCAAGCCGGCCGGCGCGAGCTCGTCGCGGCCCGAGAACGGCGGCCTGGGCGCCTCGATGGCGATCGACGGCGAGCCGAACACCCGCTGGGCCAGCCACCAGGACGATGGCAATGGCGGCTGGATCCAGTTCGACTTCGCCGCGCCGACCCCGATCGGCTACATCAAGCTCAATTGGGAGAATTCCTACGCGAAGCAGTTCAAGCTGCAGACCTCGAACGACAACGTCAACTGGACCGACCTGCGCATCGTCGACAAGGGCCAGGGCGGCGTCGAGGAATTCTTCAACCTCAATACCGTCGCCAGGCACGTGCGCCTGCAGGGCCTGATGCGCGCCACGCAATATGGCTACTCGCTGTGGGAGGTCGAGTTCAAGACCCCGGGCAGCGATAACACCATCCCCGCGCAGCCGACTTCGGCGCACCCATTCCCGGCCAACGGCAACGGCTGGACCCCTCTGCCGGGTTCGAACGACGCCCTCGAGTCGCTCCAGTTCACGCTGGCGGACGGCACCCTGGTGACCCGCTTCGGCGTCCGCGTCCAGGACCGCCATGGTCGCGAACGCGGCGAGGAGTGGAACGAGATCGGCTACGGCCCCAACGAGACGGTCGACCCCGCCACCGGCCTGCCGCGCGACAAGGGCCCGGGCCGGCACCTGACCTTCGTGCCGCAATACCACCAGAACCGCACCTGGGGCGTCGAGATCATCGACCGCAGCCGCGTGCCGAACAACACCCGTCCGGTCCTGATCGTCAACCAGTACACGCAGGTGGACTTCCGGCCGGGCGAAGTGGCATTCTTCCGCGGCTTCGACCGGCCGGGGGTCACCGGCTTCGGCTGGATGAATCCGGGCCAGCTGGTCAACGACAAGGTCGCGATGTGCCCGGCGACGCCCTACCCGCGCAACAATACGCTGTACAACGCGAACCTGGCCAACGGCGACTGCGCCCTGCAGCACTGGAACTATCCGGGCCACGCCGAACTGAACGCCGACGGCTTCCCGAACGGCCGCAGCGTCCCGGCTAGGCCGCTGGTGGCCGGCGACGTGGTCGAGATCTCGCCCTCGATGTTCTCGACCACCGCGGCGATGCAGGCCAAGGGCGACTTCGGCGGCATCCGCTACTACTCGAACGAGTGGACCTATGTGGTCGGCCAGGGCCTGCGTCCGTGGTATGGCGTGCAGCCGCGGCTGATGAACGCGCCGCTGCCCCTCGACACCCTGTCGGGCGGCATCGGCTCGGTGTCCTATAACTACAGCGACAACGGCAGTTTCATGTTCCAGCAGCCGCACAACAACACCGGCATGCAGAACATGCAGCGCTTCGTCGAAGGGCGCCGCCTGGTGCACACCAACTTCACCACCGGCAAGCACAACGAGCCGGGCAACGATCCGCATCCGAACATCGCCGGACTCCAGGGCCAGCGGTTCAACCAGGCCGCCTGTATCGCCTGCCACACGAATAACGGCCGCAGCCCGGCGCCGGAAGTGGGCCGGCGCCTGGACACCATGGCCGTGCGCGTGGCCACGACCGCGGCCGACGGCGCCCAGCTGCCGCACCCGACCTATGGCACGACGGTGCAGATGAACGCCTCGACCGCGGCCGGCACGCCGCAGAACTGGGGCGGCGTGCGCGTCAAGGAGTTCGACACGCGCACGGTCAAGCTCGCCGACGGCACTGACGTGCAGTTGCGCAAGCCGGTGCTGGTGTTCGACGGCCCGACCCCGGACACGGTGTCGCTGCGCGCGGCCCAGCCGATGATCGGCACGGGCCTCCTCGAAGCGGTGCCCGAGGCCGACATCCTGGCGCGCGTGCGCAGCACGCCCGACCAGGACGGCGTCAAGGGCGTGGCCAACTTCGTGTTCGATCCGGAGACCGGCGCGGTGCACCTGGGCCGCTTCGGCTGGAAGGCCTCGAAGGCGACGTTGCGTCACCAGACCGCCAGCGCGCTGCTGCAGGACATGTCGGTGACCTCGCCGGTCTATCCGAACCGCAGCTGCGACAGCAACCCGGCAGGCTGCGCCACGGCGCCCAAGGAACGCGGCATCTCGGAAGCCGACCTGAAGCAGATCTCGAACTACCTGGCCCTGCTGGCCGTGCCGGCCCAGCGCAGCCTGCCGAGCGGCTTCCCGAAAGGCGTGTCGCCGATCGAGGAACTGGACGTCGACACCCGCCAGGTCGCCGCCGGCGCCAAGCTGTTCGAAGCCATGCGCTGCGTGGCCTGCCACACCGCCTCGATGAAGACCGGCTCGAACCACCTGTTCGCGGAACTGCGCGACCAGACGATCCGTCCTTACACCGACCTGCTGCTGCACGATATGGGTCCTGGCCTCGCCGACGACTACAAGGAAGGCCAGGCCAGCGGCCGCATGTGGCGCACGCCGGCGCTGTGGGGCCTGGGCTACACCGAAAAGGTGCTGGACCGCGAAGGCGCCGTCGGCTACCTGCACGACGGCCGCGCGCGCAACCTGACCGAAGCGATCATGTGGCACGACGGCGAAGCCGCCGCCGCGCGCAACCGCTTCGCCAGGCTGAGCAAGGCCCAGCGCGACGAGTTGATGGCCTTCCTGCGCTCGCTGTAAGCTGAACGCAGCAAGGCCAGGATGAATGGCGCCGGGAGCGATCCCGGCGCCATTTTTGTTTAGCGACCGCATTGACGGAATATACGGAACGTATATACTCAACATACGATTCATATATTGGAGTATCGCCATGGGCATCGTCAACATCGAGGACGACCTGCACGACCAGGTCCGCCTCGCCACCAAGGTTTCTTGCCGCTCGATCAATGCGCAAGCCGCGTTCTGGATCAAGGTCGGCATGCTGTGCGAAACCAATCCCACCCTCAGCTTCAACGAGATCGTCGCGCGCGAGCTGGCTGCTGCCGGCGTATCGGCGCCGCCCCTCACCCTGAGCGCGGCATGACCAAGCAACCGCATGAGCTGGCGCTGATGGCCGAGTCGGGCCGCCTGCTGGCGTCCGTATTCGGCATGCTCGACCAGCTTCCCCTGGCCGGCATGACCACGCTCGAAGTCGACACGCTCGTCGAACGCTTCATCGTCGACCAGCTCGGCGCGCGGCCCGCCAGCAAGGGCCAGTACGACTACGGTTTCGTGCTCAATTCGTCCATCAACCACGTGGTCTGCCACGGCGTGCCGTCGACGACCGACGTGCTCAAGGACGGCGACATCGTGAATTTCGACATCACGCTCGAAAAGAACGGCTACATCGCCGACTCCAGCAAGACCTACCTGGTCGGCCAGGTCGATCTGGATGCGCGCCGGCTGGTGCAGACCACCTACGAGGCGATGTGGAAGGGCATTCGCGCGGTGCGACCGGGGGCCACCCTGGGCGACGTCGGCTGGGCCATCGAGCGCCATGCCAAGCGCAATGGCTGTTCGGTGGTGCGCGAGTATTGCGGCCATGGCATCGGCCGCGAGATGCACGAGGAACCGCAGGTGCTGCACTTCGGATCGAAAGGAACCGGGCTGAAGCTGCGTGAGGGCATGGTGTTCACCATCGAACCCATGCTCAACCGGGGTGGACGCAGCGTGCGCACCGAGGATGATGGCTGGACGGTGGTGACGCGCGATGGATCGCTGTCGGCGCAGTTCGAGCACACGGTGGCCGTCACGGCCACGGGCGTCGCGGTGCTGACCCTGCGTCCCGAAGAACGCGCGATGATCGCGCTCTAGAACACCAGCATGCGCCAGCCCGGCGCGCTGCCTTGCTCGACGAACGAGACCATGCCTTCGACACCGGCGCATTGCGGGGCCAGCATGGCGCGATCAACGCCGCTGGCATGCAGCGCCTGGGTGCAGGCGCGGATCTCCACGCCAAGATCAAGGCTGGCCTCCAGGTGACGTGCGATCGCCCACTGTTCGGCGCCGAAGCCGGTCAGGCGCGCCGCATTGTCAGCCAGCAGCCACTGCACCGACTGGCTGGAAAACAGCATCTTGACCCGCATGTCGAGCGCCGCCGCCGCTTGCGCGGCCATGAACGGCGTGGCAAGCAGTTCGGGACGCGACAGGTCGCAGGACCAGACCAGGATGGCCAGCCCACGCTCTCCCATGCTCACGGCTTGATCCAGTCGTCGCTCGGCTCGAGCCGCATGCGGCGCTCGGCCTGTTCGGCCAGGGTGGCGCCATGCGCCAGCCGGGCACGGTCGCGCTCCCAGTCGCTGGCCTGGACCACGGAGATCCAGCCCTTGCCGTACGGGTCCTGGTTGATGAGTTCGGGCTTGTCTTCGAGCAGCTCGTTGATCTCGACCACCGTGCCGGAAACCGGCGTCTTGATCGTCACCACCGTCTTGCTCAGCTCGACGACGCCCATGGTCTTGCCCTGCTCGAGCTCGGTGCCGACCGACTTCGGCCGGCACATATAAAAGTAATTACCGCTGATCTTGACGCCGAAGGCGCTGACGCCGACCTGCATGCGGCCGTCACCCAGGTCACGGCACCACATATCGTTCTCGAGATCGAAATAGCAGTCGTCCGGATAGTCGAAGCCGAGAATGAGCATGGTGTTGGTTTGGGGAAGGATCTAAGGGGCAACTGCATGGCGGAAGGATGCGGGAGTCGAACCCACCCGGCGACGCATGGCGCCACCAACTGGGTTTGAAGCCCAGCCGCCCCACCAGGGACGATTTCCTTCCGATGAGCACGCATTTTACCGCGTGCGGGCAATTCAATCCAGTGCCGGGCTGGAACGACGCTCCAGGATCTGCAGTTTGCCGAGCACGCTCGCCACCTTGGTGGTGATGACGTCGATCGCCGGGCCGTTGGCGCCGTGCGGCAGGATCATGTCGGCCTTGCGCCTGGTCGGCTCGATGAACTGCTTGTGCATCGGACGCACCGTGTCCAGGTACTGGCCGACGATGCTGTCCAGCGAACGGCCACGTTCGGCGACGTCGCGCTGCAGGCGGCGGATGAAGCGCACGTCGGGCGCGGTGTCGACGAAGATTTTCAGGGACATCATGTCGCGCAGGTCGGCATCGTACAGGGCGAACAAGCCCTCGATCACGATCACCGGGGCCGGCTTGACGGGAATGGTCTGGTCGGTGCGGTTGGACACGGTGAAGTCATAGATCGGCATCGCGATCGATTCGCCGTTGCGCAAGGCGCGCACGTGCTCGACCAGCAACGGCCAGTCGAAGGCTTGCGGGTGATCGTAGTTCTGCTCGCGCCGCTCTGCCATGGTGAGATGGGTCTGGTCGCGGTAGTAGTCGTCCTGCATGACGACAGAGACGAGATCGGCGCCGAACGACGACAGCACTTGCTGCGTCACCGTCGACTTGCCACTGCCGCTGCCGCCGGCGACGCCAATGACGAAGGGTACAAAAGGTTGCGAAGGGTTCTGATTCATCCCGCCATGATACCGGAGCGGCGGGGGTTTCGACAGGGGCGACGCGGGTTCGCGCGCCCGCGTGTCATGACATCGTCATGCACGTCGCTTACCTTGGCGAAGTTGCAAGCCATGTCGGCACGACAACACACAGCGGCACAGTTTGTTGCCCAATCGCAATCGAAAATTTCCGGACAGATCTCATGACTTCACGCCGCAGATTCCTGAGCAGCAGCGCCCGCGCCGGCATCGCCGCCGCCACCTACGCCGCCTTCCCGCCCGCCATCCAGCGCGCGCTGGCCATCCCCGCCAACAATGCCACCGGCACCATCCGCGACGTCGAGCACGTGGTGATCCTGATGCAGGAAAACCGCGCCTTCGACCATTACTTCGGCACGCTGGCCGGCGTGCGCGGCTTCGGCGACCGTTTCCCGATTCCGCTCCCGGAGGGCCGCAGCGTGTGGCAGCAGCGCATGGGCAACGGCAACCTGATGATGCCCTTCCACCTCGACGGCAGCAAGGGCAATGCCCAACGCGCCAACGGCACGCCGCACGACTGGCTCGACAGCCAGCTGGCCTGGGACAACGGCCGCATGGACCAGTGGCCGCGCTACAAGAATCCGATCTCGATGGGGTATTTCAAGGAGAGCGAAATCCCCTTCGCCTTCGCGCTGGCCAACGCCTTCACCCTGTGCGACGCCTACCACTGCGCGATGCACACCGGGACCGACGCCAACCGCTCGTTCTTCCTGACCGGCACCAATGGCGCGGTGCCGACCGGCACGGCCTTCGTCACCAACGAGTGGGATGCGATCGACGGCCTGCCGGGCGGCGTCAATACCGGCTACACCTGGACCACCTATGCCGAACGTCTCGAAGCGGCCGGCATCAGCTGGATCAGCTACCAGAACATGCCCGACGAGTGGGGCGACAATATGCTGGGCGCCTTCCGCCAGTTCAGGCGCGCCAATATCGCGTCGGGCTACCCGGTCTCGAGCGGCGGCGCGCCTGGCCAGCCCTACACCAATACCGGCCAGTCGCTGCCCTATAAAGCCTATGACGCGGCGACCGACAACCCGGACAATCCGCTCTACAAGGGCATCGCCAACACCTTGCCGGGGACCCGGCCCGAGCAGTACCTGGACGCCTTCAGGCGCGACATCCGCGAGGGCAAGCTGCCGCAGGTATCGTGGATGAACGCGCCATCGATCTACTGCGAGCATCCAGGCCCATCGAGTCCGGTGCAGGGTTCCTGGTTCCTGCAAGAGGTGCTGGACGCCCTGACCGCCAACCCCGAGGTCTGGAGCAAGACCGTCCTGATCGTCAACTTCGACGAGAACGACGGCTACTTCGACCACGTGCCCTCCCCCTCGGCCCCGTCACCCGACGGCAAGGGCGGCTACGCCGGCAAGTCCACGCTGGCGCCCGGCGACCTGGCGCACGAGTACTACACGCATCCACGGCCGCCCGGCAGCACCAAACAGCCGGCGCCGGACGGCCGCGTGTACGGCCCCGGCCCGCGCGTGCCGATGTACGTAATCTCGCCATGGAGCCGCGGCGGCTGGGTCAACTCGCATGTGTTCGATCACACCTCGGTGCTGCGCTTCCTGGAAGCGCGTTTCGGCGTGAAGGAGCCGAACATCAGCCCGTTCCGGCGGGCGGTATGCGGCGATCTCACCAGCGCCTTCAACTTCGTGTCGCCCAACGACGAGGCGTTGCCGGTGCTAACAGGGCGCAAGACGAAGAGCGAGGCGGATGCCCTGCGCGCCTCCCAGCAACGGCTGCCGCAGATCCCGGCGCCCGCCGCGCCGCAAATGCCCGTCCAGGCCGCGGGGACGCGACCCTCGCGCGCGCTGCCGTACGAGCTGGCGACCACCTGCGAGGTGCAGCCGGGCGCCACGATGGCCGCAGCGCGGGTGGCGCTCACCTTCATCAACACCGGCCGCCAGGGCGCGGTGTTCCACGTCTACGACCGCAAGAACCTGGCCGCCATCCCGCGCCGCTACACGGTCGAGGCGGGCAAGTCGTTGTCGGACGTGTGGACGCCGGCGGTCGGCGGCGCCTACGACCTGTGGGTGCTGGGGCCGAACGGCTACCACCGCCATTTCACCGGCAGCGCGCTGCGCGCCGTAGCGGCGGGCCAGCCGCGTCCCGACGTCCAGGTGCGCTGCGACGCCGCTGCCGGGGCGCTGGTGCTGCGCCTGGTGAACGCCGGCGCGGCGCCCTGCACCTTCAACCTGGGCGCGAACGCGTATGCGCCGCTACGGCAACAGCACACGCTGGCCCCGCGCACCGAACTCAGCGTGCGCATTCCCGTGGCGGGCAACGACTGCTGGTACGACTTCAGCGCCACGGTATCCGGCCAGCCCGACTACCTGCGCCGCTTCGCCGGCCGCGTCGAGACCGGTCGGCACACGGTCAGCGACCCGGCACTGGGCCGCATTTGATCAATTCGATAAAGAGAAAACACCATGCATCGCATCATCCGCAACTACCTCGCGAGCGCCGCCATCGCGCTGTGCGCCCCCTTCGCCTCGGCGGCAGTATTGAACTTCGACGACATCGTTGGCCCAGACGGCTTTGCCGCCGTGCCCGGTAACTACGGTGGCCTGGACTGGTCGGCGTCCGGCCTGAACGTATTTACCGCGCAAGGAGCGCCTTTCACGCCGCACTCGGGCCTGGGCCAGGTCACGACCGACTGGATCGACGGCGGGCCGATCGCAAACACCATTCGCTTCCTGGCGCCGACAGTGTTCAACGGTGCCTGGTTCTCGGGCTATGAGGACAGCAGCGTACGCTTCGACCTCTACTTCGCCGGCCGACTGGTCGCCAGCTCGGATGCGCTCCAACTGTCGGCCACGTCGGCTTTCCTCGATGCAGGTTGGGATGGCGCGATCGATTCGGTGGTCGTGCGCACCGGCGCCCAGGGTTCGTACGCGATGGACGACTTCACCTTCGTGGATTCCACGGAGGTACCTGAACCGGACGCACTCGCCCTGCTGCTGGCCGGCGCCGGCGGCCTGCTAGTCCTTCGGCGGAAACAGCAAGGTCCCCGGCCGTAGCAGCTTGAGGGACGATCTGGCTGCCTTGGCGAACAGTTAGAGGGAATGGGCCACTTGAGGCGATTCCTCTGTCTGGTGGAAGCTCGAAGAATACCGGGGGGCGCTAGCTCGGCGCCCTTTGTCATTTCTACGCACTTTCCCTAGCCCGTCCTAGCGGGGGCGGCAAAGAGAGAAGAACGAATACAACTAGCGATACGAACGACGCAGAAACGACAAGTTCGATGGCCGCGTCCTTTACGAGGTACCGGGGATTGGAAACAAAGAGGATCACGTACAGAAACGCAAAATTAGCTACCCCAGCCCCAAATGAGATCATAATTCGTGAAAACATCGCTGTACGTCCTCGCCGATGCTTTAGAACCAGCCATGTGATGACCGTCATGTCTAGGAATCCCATAACGAGAATGTTCAAAGCCGTCTCGGAGCTTAGGCTGGGGGTGAGTTCGGCTCCTATTAGCAAGTGGACCACCATCACTACAAAGGCTATTCCGAGCGAAATAAGCGTTCTCATACGAATGGCTCGATTGATGGCACCTCGTTATACACAACTCGTCAGTCTCCAAGTTCGCGTAGTGCTTGAAGGGTGAGAGCTGAGGCGCGCACGTCGCGCAGCCCTTCCCAGAGGGTCTTGGCACCAGGTTCGCCATCACCTTTTCGGCCCAAGAAGCCGCCCGCGCGGGCGATCAAGCGTATTACTTCGTTTAACGCCGGGTTGGGCTGGGGGCGTAATTTGTTGAGCAAGTAGGCGCCGCGTATCTCATCGGGATCAAAGAACAAGTGGGCATCCAGGTTCGGGCAGGTACGGCCCATGCGTACCAGATAGGCAATGCGCCAGGCTACGACCAAGTACAGCGCCAGTGCGCGCTCGATGCGCTCGATCGTGCCCAGCTGAAGTTCCTCGACCTTGCAGCCGTTCTTGAGCACATTGAACAGCATTTCAATTTCCCAGCGGGCGCGATACCAGTCGATCAATTCGGCCACCTCGGCCGCGCTGGTGGCGACCCGGTTCGTCAGCAGGCGCCATTCGATCGGCTTGACGCCGGCCGGAGCGCCGTGTTCACGCGCCACGATGCATGTGGCGGTCACCACCTTGCCCTTGCCCGCGTTCAGTTCGACCCGGCGTGCCCACAGCTGCTGGCGCACGATGCGCGCCTTGGCGCCCGGCCGCGCGGCCAGCGCGAACTCGATTTCCCCCAGCGGCGCGCCTTCCGTGGCATGCGGCCACAGCTTCTCGCTGTTGGGCAAGCAGCGGTTGTGCGCGGCGCGCACCAGCCAGTCCACCGGGCAGTCGAGCTGCTGCGCCCGCGCCATCAAGGGCAGCATGTCCGCCTCGCGGTCGGCCACATACACCAAGCGCGTGGCGGGCAGGCGCGGTGCCAGTTCCGCCAGTCTTTCGTAGCCTTCGATCCAGCGCAGGCTTTCCTTGGGGCCGCCGCGCTGGCCGTTGGTGTCGCGCAGCGCGCGCGCCCACATCCACACGTCCAGGATCCCCAGCGGCTCGCGCGCCGTCGTCACCGCGTAGGTGGGGTGGACGTACATGCCGCGCTGCGCTTCATAGCTGAGCGGTCCGAGGCCGCGCGCCTGCTGTCCGTTAAAGTCCAGTTCGGTCGTGTCCTGCAGACACAGCACCACCGACTGCTCGGCCATTCGCTGTTCCGTTTGCTGCCAGTGCGGCTCCAGGATTGCCCGCCAGTCGACGCCGTCATTGTCGAAGAAGCGATACGCGGCCATCGTCTCACCCCAGCCGTTACAGGCCTTTGGCACGCTCGCCGTCGGTGCCCCCGCCATTGTTTCCATCAGTGTCCTCGCTCGCCGGTTCAGGCGCGCGTCGCCCAGGTCGAGTTGCTCAAACTCCGAATCGGTCCATCCCTTCGATTTGCTCGCCAATTGCGCCACGCAAAAGACGAGAGTAAACGCGATTTTGCAAAGGTTTACAAGGGCGCTGGCAAGTCATTGAAAGTAAACGGGATTTTCAGCCGGCGTGGTGAGGCTGGCGGACTTGTGTATAACGAGGTGGATTGATGGACAGTTGAAATACATCCCGGCACTACTGCCGCCAGCTTGCACGACCTCCTCTACAAAGTTCACACAGTTGTGCGGCAATATTCCCCACTGCCATTTCTCCGCTAGTAGTTGAACTAGCTTGACATGCGCGCCAATAGGGTCGGGGATGTTGACGATCCAGCGCCGAATTTCTCGCTTGTTGTTCTCGCGTAAGTACCTCATATAGCCTTCCTCGCGCATGAACCAAGGGCGGCTATTCCAGCCGTCCACGTGGAAATACCAGCCGCCGCCAGTATAGAGCAGCGTATAACCGCAGAAATTGATCCCCCAACCGGACACGATGACAGCGCGGGTCATCTTGAAATCGAACGGTTTTATGGGGCACTGGTTCATTATTTCGCCAAGATAAGGGCTGGACATAAGCGCCACCGATTAGCAGACTCGATTGGTGCTGCAATTCCAGCCGCCAGTAGAGTTGCCCTGCGTGCCGCCCCTGATGCTTTGCCTTACATACTTCCACTGAATTATGGAGAATGCCAGCTGGACCCGTTCAGTGATGATTCCGCCATCCCCGCTATCTGGAGTGATGCTGGCAATCAGCAAATTTTCTAAGTCGATTCGGAAGTAAGGGACCGGATTTCCATTGCCATCCGCTCGAAGGAATTCAAAAGTTGCCTTTGGAATCGTCTTCCCCGCTGCACAAGTTTGCAGCAGCACTGGGGAAGAAATGTCTGCGAGCTTCTTGAAAGTGATCGGGAAAAGGTCTGCCCTGCCGCTAGTGTGGCCTCCACCAGTCGATACTACTTCCGCTCTTGGCTGGAAAATTAAGTACTGGACCTTGCTAACTTCAATCCAATCCTTGTGCCGCTCATCCGTAGATTCACCCTTGATCCCATCAATCTGCAAGTACGCGTCATTCATATTGCCCCCGTTGTATGTAGAACGGGGATTCTTGCCCGACTGAACAGGTGCAAGGTTGGCAAGAGTCAGGAAGCAGTCGGAGCCAGATCAACAAGCAATCTTCCCAGCCCGGCATTTTCAGAGAGTGATTTTGGAGAGTAGCTGTCCGCAAGGCGCATCGTCGGCCACGAAGGTTTTGCCGTCGCGGCCGGCAACTACGGTGGCCTGCCTAGCTAGTCCTTCGGCGGAAACAGCAAGGTCCCCGGACGTAACAGGTGCACGTCGCCGACCCGGCGCAAGAAGCCGATCCGGTCGAAGAACTCGAGGATCTGGATCGCGCGCTTGCGGCCGAGTCCCGTCTCGTCGCGGAAACGTCCCGCCGTGACCTGGCCCTGGGCATCCTCCCGCGCCAGGCGGCGCACCAGGTCGGCGGCCTCCTGCATGACGGCCGGGTGGTAGAACAGGTCCTTAACGACCTGGTACACGTCGCCCCCGCGCGCCATGCGGCCCAGCACCTGGCGCACCTGCGCTTCGGGCAGGCGCGCTGTCTGGGCGATGTCGCGCACCCAGGGCGGATCGAAGCGCCCGTCCAGCAGTTTCGGCAGCGCGTGTTCGGCCACCACCTGCTCGGCCGCGCGCAAGGCCACGCCGTGCTCCGGCAGATGCAGGAAGCCGTTGCGGCGATTGATGCCGCCGGTCGCGATCATGTGTTCGGTCAGCTGCAGCCACAATGCCTCGGGCATGCGCGGCGCGGCCAGGCGGCGCGCGCGCAGCAGGTCGGGGCCGATCTCGTCGGGATACTTCGCATGGAAGTCGCCCAGCGCCCGCAGCAGGCCGGCCTCGTTCTCCTGCAGGCGCGCACGTGAAATCAGCCACTCGCCGCCGGCGCCGACCACGATGTCCGGCACCTTCTCCAGGTCGAACGGCCAGCGCGCCAGGCCGCTGCTCCTCAGCCAGGTCGCGCCGTTGACGCCATACGGCGCCTGGGCCAGCGCGCCCAGCAGGCGCGTCAGGGGTTCGTCGGCGCGCTGGGTCTCCAGATAGGCCAGGCGTTCCGGCGTCTGGCGATAGCGCACCGGCCCGAGGGGATCGAGCACCGACCCGCCGGCGACGGTGCGGATCGCCGAGGCGTCGCGCAAGATGAAACGGTCGCCGTGCCAGACGTTGGCCGGCTTGTGCAGCACCAGTTGCGCCGGCGCCGCCGCGCCGGGCGCGATCGACGGCTGGCCCAGCACCGCCACGGTGGCCAGGCAATCCTGGGTCGCGGCGTGCAGGTGCACCAGGGTGCCCGAGCGCAGCGCGCGCTCTTCGGTGGCCGCCACCTGCAGCCAGACGTCGATGCGCTGCGTCGTCAGCGCGATCGCCGGGTCGCACAGCACCTGGCCGCGCAACTCGTCGCTGCGTTCCAGGCCGGCCAGGCCGACCGCGCAGCGCTGGCCGGCGTGGGCTTCCTGCGCCGCCCGGCTGTGCACCTGCAGGCTGCGCACGCGATATTCCCTGTCCGGCGCGGCGGCCAGCGACAGGCCGTCGCCGATGCCGACCTTGCCGCTCGAGACGCTGCCCGCGACCACGGTGCCCACGCCATCGAGCGTGAACGCGCGGTCCAGGCCCATGCGAAAGCCCGCGCCGGGCGCGCCGTCGATGGGCGCCGCCTGCAGCTCCCGCACCAGCAGTGCGCGCAAGGCGTCGATGCCGTCGCCGCGGATGCTCGACACTTTCAGTACTGGGTAATCCTCGAGACCCGCGCTGGCCAGGAGGCCGGCGACCGCTGCCTCGGTCTCGGCCAGGCGCTCGGCGTCGACGCGGTCGATCTTGGTGATCACGGCGGCGCCGCGCCGCACGCCGAGCAGCGACAGGATGGTCGCGTGCTCGATCGTCTGCGGCATCGGACCGTCGTCGGCCGCGATCAGCAAAAGGCCGAAATCGATGCCGCTGGCGCCGGCGACCATCGTGCGCACCAGCTTTTCGTGGCCCGGCACGTCGACGAAGCCGATCCGGGCGCCATCCTCGAGAGGCATCCAGGCATAGCCCAGTTCGATGGTGATGCCACGCTTTTTCTCTTCCGGCAGGCGGTCGGCGTCGATGCCGGTCAGCGCGCGCACCAGCGCGGTCTTGCCATGGTCAATGTGTCCGGCGGTGCCGACGATCATGCGAAATCCTTTAGGTTCTTATGCTTCGACGAGCGCCGCGCGCAATGCGCCCAGCTGCCGCAGCAGCTCGGCCGGGTCGTCGACGCAGCGGCAGTCGAGCAGCAGGCGGTCGTCGGCGATGCGGCCGATTACCGGCAGCGGCAGCGCGCGCAGCGCTTCGGCCAAGGCGTCGAGCGCCGTGCCCATGCCACGCTTGCTGGAGAGGTTCGGCGCGATCGCCAGCCCGCTCGACGGCAGGCGGTCGATCGGCAGCGAGCCGGAACCGATCTGGCTCACCATCGTCTCCAGCGTCACCGTATAGCGCGGCGCCAGCGCCTCGCGCAGCGGCGTCAGGATGGCGTTCGCGGTGGCGCCCACCTGCTCCTGGGTGCGCGTCAGCCAGCGCAGGGTCGGCAAGTCGCGCACCAGCAGCTCGGGCTGCAGGTACAGCCGCAGCGTCGCTTCCAGCGCCGCCAGCGGCAGCTTCGACAGGCGCAGCGCGCGCTTCATCGGGAAGGTGCGGATGCGGGTGACGAATTCCTTCGAGCCGACGATCAGGCCGGCCTGCGGCCCGCCCAGCAGCTTGTCGCCCGAAAAGGTGACCACGTCGCAGCCGGCCGCCAGCATCTGCTGCGGCGTCGGTTCCTGCGGCAGGCCGTATTTGCCCATGTCGATCAGCGAACCGCTGCCCAGGTCGCTGACCAGGGCCACGCCGCGGGCGCGCGCCAGGGGGGCGAGTTCCGCCTCCGACACCGCGCTGGTGAAGCCCTGCACCGCGTAATTGCTGGTGTGAACCTTCAACAGGAGCGCGGTGCGCTCGTTGATGGCGCGTTCGTAGTCGGCCAGGTGGGTGCGGTTGGTGGTGCCGACTTCGACCATGTGGGCGCCGGCGCTGGCCATTACGTCGGGCATGCGGAAGGCGCCGCCGATTTCCACCAGTTCGCCGCGCGAGACGATCGCTTCGCGTCCGCCGCCCAGCGCCGCCAGCGACAGCAGCACGGCGGCGGCGTTGTTGTTGACCACGGTCGCGGCTTCGGCGCCCGTGATCTCGCACAGCAGGCCTTCGACGATGCTGTCGCGATCGCCCCGGCTGCCCCTGGCGAGTTCGTATTCGAGGTTGTTCGGGCCGGCCATCATCGCCACCAGGTGGTCGATTGCCGCTTGCGGCAGGACGGCGCGTCCGAGATTGGTATGGATGACCGTGCCGGTCAGGTTGATCACCCGGCGCATGTTCGGCGCCAGGCGTCCGGCGATACGCCCGGCCAGCATGTGGCCGAGCGCCTCCGGCAACAGCGCGCTCGCGGGGAGCGCGCCGGCCAGGGCCTGCGCGCGCAGGTTGTCCACTTGCGCGCGCGCTTCCAGCGCGACCAGGGTATGGCCGTGGCTGGAAACCAGCCCCTGCACGGATGGCAGGCGCAGCAGTTTATCGATCGAAGGCAGATCCTTGACTGTCGCCTTCGAGCCGTGGACCACGGACTCGTCAAGCGACATGGTCAGTTCCTCGTTCGTTCGTCGGACTCGCCAGCGTCCTCTTCACCGCCCGTGAGCAGCAACAAGTTGACGCCATGCGGCTGGAAGCCTGCTTCGGACACCAAAATATCCAGTGTCAGCGTGGCCACGTCGTCCGCCACCGGATCGACGTGGAGATCTCGCTCCATGCGCACGATCTTGAGGTAGTGGCCGCACTCGTCGCAAGTTTCGGCCTGGACCGATGCCTGCGCCGTATCTTCCTGCGCGCCATCGGTGGCCACCGCCTGCAGCGAGTGGTAATGGATGCCCTTGGTGGACTGGCAGTGGCTGCACTTGACCCGCACCATATGCCACTGTGTCGAGCACAGCGCGCAATTGAGGTAGCGGAAGTTGCTGCCGCTGGCGTCCAGCCTGGTGACCGACGAGGTCGGCAAGCTGCCGCAGCACGGGCACAGGGTCACGTCGAGCGTGCGCCCGAACGGTTCCTGGCGCGCCGCGCCGTGGGCCTGCTGAATGGCCAGCACCATATGGGTCCAGTAGACCTGCAGGCCGGCCGCCACCAGCGGCGCCGCGCTCATGTCCAGGCCGGCCGCGCCTTGCAGCAGCAGTTCGGCCTGGCCCTCGAGGTGGGCGTCGTCCTGGGCCAGCAAGGCCTGCACGGCCGCCTGGGCCGGGCTGCCCGCGAGGCGCGGGACCAGCAGCTCCAGCATGCGGCGGAAAGCCGCACGCCAGGCCGGGTCACGCGGCCACAGCGGCGCCGGCAGCGGCGCCTGGGCGGCGCGGCCGGCGGCCAGCAAGTCGTCGCTGCTCGGCAGCGCGACTTCCGGGTAGTCCTGCAGGACTTCATGCTGGACGTGCGCCAGTTCGGCGGCGAACAGCAGGAAGTCGCGCATCGCATGCCCGGCCGCCAGCTCGCGCAGGCGGGTTTCACGGGTGGCGAACAGCTCTGCCCGCACCGGGAGGTGCAGGTAGGGCATCTGCTGCCCGGACCGGACCGCGATTTCTTCCGGGCTGAGCAGCGGTGTTGCTTTGGTAACACTCATAGAGCAGTGAAGTCCTTAACGTTTCTTGCGCGAGGCATTGTCTTGCGTGACTTCCTTATACCACAATGGATGGTGCGACTTCGCCCAGTCCTCGTGCACGGTGCCACGGGTCATGGCGCGGAACGAGCCCTTGACCCAGATGGCGGCGTACACGTGGATGATCACGCTCAGCACCAGCGCGAACGCTGCCACGGCATGGACCAGCATCGCGGCGCGGCGCAGCGGAATCGAGAAGAAGTCCGCGAACCACGGCTGCCAGAACATGAACCCGGTGATCAGGAGCAGCACGAGGCTGATCGCGAACACCCAGAACACGCCCTTCTGGCCGGCGTTGTACTTGTGCACCGGCGGCATGCCGTGCTCGTCGCCTGTGGTCACCATGTGCGGCGCCTTCTTGACCCATTCCGTATCGGACTTGGTCCAGAAGTTGTCGCGCACCACGGCGAAGAACAGGAACACGAAGCCCAGCACCATGAACAGCCCGAAGAACGGGTGCAGGATGCGGGTCCACTGTCCACCGCCGAAGAAGGCGCTGAAGAAGTACATCGAAGGATGGAACAATGCCAGCCCGGTCAGTCCCGCGCAGATGAACAGCAGGGCCACGGCCCAGTGGTTCATCCGCGTACGGTCGCGATAGCGAGTGATAAACATGTTCTTCTCCTTAAACGCGCGTATCTTCGCGCTGGTCTGCGTCGGGCGTCGGCTGCACCGGCGGTTCGTCCACATGGGTCTCGATCGGACCCACTTTCATGTAGTGGAAGAAACCGGCCACGGCGGCGCCGATCATCGCGGCCACGCCCAGCGGCTTGGCCACGCCTTTCCACAGCGCCACGGTCGGGCTGATGGTCGGGTTTTCCGGCAGGCCGGCGTACAGGTTCGGCTTGTCGGCGTGCTGCAGCACGTACATGACGTGCGTGCCGCCGACGCCGGCCGGGTTGTACAGGCCCGCGTTCTGGTAACCGCGCTCCTTCAGGTCGACCACACGGTCGCCCGCGTATTCGATCATGTCTTCCTTGGTGCCGAAACGGATGGCGCCAGTAGGACAGATCTTCACGCAGGCAGGCTCCATGTTCACTGCCACGCGGTCCGCGCACAGCGAGCACTTGTAGGCCTTCGAGTCCACCTTGCTGATGCGTGGCACGTCGAACGGGCAGCCGGCGACGCAGTAGCCGCAGCCGATGCAGTTCTCGCTGATGAAGTCGACGATGCCGTTGGTGTACTTGACGATCGCGCCCGGCGCCGGGCAGGCCTTCAGGCAGCCCGGCTCGTCGCAGTGCATGCAGCCGTCCTTGCGGATCAGCCACTCGAGGCGGTCACCTTCGTCAGGCGTCTGGGTGACGACTTCCGAATACTTCATGACCGTCCACGACTGCGGCGTCAGGTCGCGCGGGTTGTCGTACGTGCCGTGGTTTTCGCCGACTTCGTCGCGCAGGTCGTTCCACTGCATGCACGCCACCTGGCATGCCTTGCAGCCGATGCAGCTCGAGACGTCGATCAGCTTGGCGACCTCGGCCTTGTGGGTACGCGCCACCGGCGTCGTCGCGGTCGTCGCCGACCGCTTCGCGATATCGAGAGATTGAAGCGAAGACATGGTATTAAGCCCTTTCGATATTGACCAGGAACGACTTGAACTCAGGCGTCTGGGTATTCGCGTCGCCCACGAACGGGGTCAGCGTGTTCACCAGGAAGCCCGGCTTGGTCAAACCGACGAAGCCCCAGTGGTTCGGCAAGCCCACCGTATCCACCTTCATGCCATCGCAGTCGAGCTGCGGAATACGCTTGGTCACGACGCACTTGGCCTTGATGTAGCCGCGCATCGACGAGACCTTGACCATGTCGCCATTGGCGATGCCCTTGGCCTTGGCCAGCTCTTCGCCGATCTCCACGAACTGCTGTGGCTGGATGATCGCGTTACTCTGGACGTTCTTGGTCCAGTAGTGGAAGTGCTCGGTCAGACGGTAGCTGGTCGCGACGTACGGGAAGTCCTTCGCGGTGCCGAATGCTTCCATATCGCCCTTGAACACACGCGCCGCCGGATTGGCGCGGGCTTTCGGGTTCTTCGGGTGCATCGGGTTGACCGGGAACGGCGACTCGAACGGCTCGTAGTGCTCAGGCAGCGGACCTTCGGCCATGCCGGTCGGCGCGAACAGGCGCGACACGCCTTCGGCCGTCATGATGAACGGCTGCACGCGGTCTTCGTCGCCCGGATTCGCATCGGGACGGATGTCCGGAATGTCGGAACCGGTCCAGCTGCTGCCGTTCCATGCGATCAGGTTGCGGTGCGGATTCCACGGCTTGCCGGTCTTCGGATCGGCCGAAGCGCCGTTGTACAGCACGCGGCGGTTCGCCGGCCATGCCCAGGCCCAGCCCAGCGTATTGCCGATGCCGTACGGGTCGGCATTGTCGCGGTTGGCCATCTGGTTGCCGGCCTCGGTCCAGGCGCCGGCATAGATCCAGCAGCCGCTGGCGGTCGAGCCATCGTCGCGCAGCACGCCGAAGCCCGGCACCTGCTGGCCCTTCTTGAGCAGCAGCTTGGACGGATCCTTCGGATCGTACAGGTCGGCCAGCGCCTTGCCGTTGAACTCCTTGGCGAGTTCCTCGGCCGACGGGCTGTGCGGGATCTTGTACGGCCAGGACAGGTTCACCATCGCATCCGGGAAGGCGCCGCCATCCTTGATGTAGGCATTCTTCATGCGGGTGAACAGGTCGGCGATGATCTCGATGTCCGGCTTGGCCTCGTACGGCGCCTCGGCGCCCTTCCAGTGCCACTGCAGCCAGCGCGACGAGTTCGACAGCGAACCGTCTTCCTCGGCGAAGCAGGTGGTCGGCAGGCGGAACACGGTGGTCTGGATCTGGGTCGGATCGACGTCGTTCGACTCGCCGAAGTTTTGCCAGAATTCCGAGGTCTCGGTGTTCAGCGGATCCATCGTCACCAGGAACTTCAGCTTCGACAGGCCGGCGATGATCTTCTTCTTGTTAGGGAAGGAACCAACCGGGTTGAAACCCTGGCAGATGTAACCGTTCAACTTGCCTTGACCCATCAGCTCGAAGGCCTGCAGCACGTCGTACAGCTTGTCGATCTTCGGCAGGTAGTCGAAGGCCCAGTTGTTTTCCGCGGTCGCGGCATCGCCCCACCAGGCTTTTTGCAGGCTGACGAAGAACTTGGGATAGTTCTGCCAGTAGCTCATCTGGTTCGGACGCAGCGGCTTGAGCGCGCGCGGCTTGTAGTAGGTCTCCAGGTCCTGCTCGTTGTCGGTCGCCAGGGACAGGTAGCCCGGCAGCGAGTTCGACAGCAGGCCCAGGTCGGTCAGACCCTGGATGTTGGAGTGGCCGCGCAGTGCGTTCAGGCCACCGCCGGCGACGCCGACGTTACCCAGCAGCAGCTGCATGATGGCGCCGGTACGGATGATCTGGCTGCCCTGGCTGTGCTGGGTCCAGCCCAGCGCGTACAGAATGGTCATGGCGCGGCCCGGCACGGCGGTCGACGCGATGTATTCGCACACTTTCAGGAACTGCTTGACCGGGGTGCCGGTGATTTTGCTGACTTGCTCGGGGGTATAGCGCGAGTAATGGCGCTTCATCACCTGCAGGACGCAATTCGGGTCTTGCATGGTCGGATCGACCTTGGCGTAACCGTCTTCGCCCATGGCGTAGCCCCACGACTTGTTGTCGTAGCGGCGCTTGGTTTCGTCGTAGCCCGAGAACAGGCCATCCTCGAACTTGAAGTCCGGGCCGACGATGAAGCTGGCGTTGGTATAGCTCCGGACGTATTCGGTCTGGATCTTGTCATTGCTCAGCAGATAATTGATGACGCCGCCCAGGAAGGCGATGTCGGAGCCAGCGCGGATCGGCGCGTAATAGTCGCTCATGGCGGCCGAACGCGTGAAGCGCGGGTCGACCACGACCAGCTTGGCTTTATTGTGATGCTTGGCTTCGATCACCCACTTGAAACCGCAAGGGTGAGCTTCGGCGGCATTGCCGCCCATAATCAGTACTACATCGGCATTCTTGATGTCAACCCAATGGTTGGTCATCGCGCCACGTCCGAACGTCGGGGCCAGACCGGCCACCGTAGGTCCGTGTCAAACGCGAGCCTGGTTATCGAAGACGAGCATGCCCATCGAACGCATCGCTTTGTGCGTGATGTAGCCCGTTTCGTTGCTCGCCGCGGACGCACACAGCATACCGGTGCTGGTCCAGCGGTTGACGAGTTTGCCTTCGGCGTTGTTGACCACGAAGTTCGCATCGCGGTCGTCCTTCATGAACTTGGCGATGCGCGACATCGCTTCGTCCCAGGACACGCGCTTCCATTCCTTGCTGCCAGGCTCGCGCACTTCCGGGTACTTCAGGCGGTTCGGCGAATGCACGAAGTCGAGCAGACCCGCGCCTTTCGGGCACAGGGTGCCGCGGTTCACCGGATGGTCCGGGTCGCCTTCGATATGGATGATGTCCGAGGTGACGTTCTTTGCGCCGTCGCCGATGCTGTACATCAGCAGGCCGCAGCCCACCGAGCAGTACGGACACGTGTTGCGCGTCTCCTTGGCCTTTGCCAGTTTATAGTGCCGGGTCTCGGCCATTGCCGGCAGCGGCGAAAAGCCGAGCGCGACGATAGTAGACGCGGCCAGTCCCGCCCCGCTCACGCGGAGGAACTGCCTACGATTCATGCCCATCTAGGTTCTCCTACTAGTAATGGATTGCGCACGCCGCAAAAGGATCTGCCGGGGTCTAGGCCCCGGCATCTTTGCCGATCGCGACGTTGCCACGGTCAGTGGCGTGCGCGCCTTGCTACGTCGCCGGTCGTGTTACCTGGCCGGCGGCGTCGTTGCCTGGGTGGCGCCATCGCCACCGGTCGGTTCCGAAGCACCGCTGTCGCGGGGCTTTTCCGCATCCTGGCCGGCGACCACGCCGCCGATCGCGGTGCCGCCTTCGCCCGGACCGGTGCCCGGGACCGTCGACGGCGCGGTGGCCGGCTCGGCCACGATAGCGGCGTGCGGATCGGGATTCTGGGTGGCGACAGCTGCGGGCGACGCGGGATCGGTCGGGGCCGGGGAGGCCTCGACGTCCGACTTCTTGCCACAAGCGGACAGGGCGAGCACGGCGGCCAACACGCCGGTGCTCAACAGGATGCGATTCTTGCTATATGAGTTATGTTGCATTGCAATATCCGTTGACCTTGAGATATATCGGGAATATATATGAATTCATGAACGCTACAAATAAGTATTTTACGCAATGTATACAATTTCTGCGTGACATTAGGTGAAAATTGTCCCGCGATTGTCGTGCTAACCTCAGCGCGCCTGCTAATGTAAAGACGCCTCGCCGCCATCGCCCTTGCGCGCGGCGCGCCGGCGCGCCGCGGACGGCAGGTCCGCCTGCGGCCGTTCGCCCTCGTGTGCGCCGGCCGGTGGCGCCGTCCTTGCGGCGACATCGAGCAGGCGCGTCTCGCCCAGCCGCCACCCCTCCTCTCCCATGCGCAGCAGCGTGCGCCCCTTCATCCGCACCAGTTGGCCCTCCACCTCGGCTTCGCTCGCATGCCAGCGCAGGCTGGCCTGGCCGGCGCCCTCGATCGTGATCACGTCCGGCGCCACCAGGCCGCCGGCCATGCGCGCATGGCCCGGCAGGTACGGCATGGCCTGGGCCAGGCGCTCGCTGGGCCTGGCTCCCATCATGCCCACCTGTTCGGCCAGCGCCTGCCACAGCGCGCCGGATTGCGCGCGCAGCGCCAGGTAGCGCCGGGCCTGCTCGCGTCCGTGCGCCAGCAAGGCCTGGGCCAGCTGCGGATCACGGTCGAACTTCGAGAACAGTCCCAGCTCCTTGCGCACTGCGGCGCCGACCGCCTCGCCGTCGAACACGATGCGCACTACCTCGATCGGCTTGTCGTGGGGACGCGAGCGCTGGCCCGGATCGTCCAGCCGCCCGTTCACGGCTTCGATGAAGGCCACTTCCTGGTTCAGCGACAGGTTGCCGGACAGGGTGTCGCGACGATGCCACAGTTCGTCGCCCGACTGGGCGTTGCCCGGGCCGGCGAACTTGCCGCTGAAGTCGTAGCGGTCCTGGTTGATCTGCAGGATCCACAGTCCGTCCGGCTTCTTGGCCGGATCCACGCCCGACGAGATGAAATTCTTGATCGGCGGGTTTTGCGAGAACAGGCCGTCCCAGCACGCCATGCGGCGCGGCTCGTGGGTTTCGGGGTCGAGCGCCTGGATCGATTGCGCCATGAAGACCCACGGCAGCGAGGCCGAGGCCACCACCGCGTCGAGGGTGATGCCGGCGTCGATTGGCGCGCGCTCGGAGCTGAAGGCAACGAAGGCGCCGCTGTCGATGTCCACCGCGCCGACCAGCAATTGCGGCAGCGCCCGGGCGGCGTCGCGCACCGCCTGCGCCAGGCGGCCCAGGGCGTCCGCCTCGAAGCGCAGCTCGGGCAGCTCGAGGGTCTCGAAGGTGGTGCGCAGCAAGGTGCCCGGCGCCAGCCGGTGCGCCCGCGACCAGGCCGCGATCCAGCCGCTGGACGCCAGCCGCGCCCGCAGGTCGTGCTCGATCGCGGCCTGGCGCGCCTGCAGCCGTTCGCGCTCGCGCGCGCTATCGGCCATGCGTTCCTCGAGGGCGATCGCCTGCCAGCGTTTGATTTCTTGCGGAATGCTGCAAAAGTCGCCGATGGCCCCGACCAGGTCGAAGTCGACGTGCGGCGCGATCGACTCGCGCAGCTGGAAGTAATGACCGCGGATCCAGCCGCCCAGCGGCGGATACATCGTGGTCAGCATCGGCCAGGTGGCGGTGGCGAAGCGCTCGATCTCGCGCAGCGGCGACAGGTAGGGACTCAGCTTCAGGTCGACCTGGGTCAGGCCGCCGACCCACTGGCCGATGTCGTTCAGCAGGCGTTCACCGGGCGCGCTGGCGCAGTTCGCATCCCAGAAGCGCTCGAGCCCGGCCCTGGCGGCCTCGGGGCCGCCCAGCAGGTAGCCATACCAGGCCAGCAAGGCGCTGATGGCGCCGCCCGAAGTGCCGCTGATGCCGGTCAGCTGCAAGATGTCGGCAGCCCCGTCCGCCAGCGCCCGCCCGCGCGCGGACGCCAGCTCGGCATTGCGAAACTGCGGCAGCAGCGCCGGCAAGGCGCCGGCGGCATAGGCCGCGTGGCTGCCGCCGCCCTGGCAGGCGATGGCGATGTTTTTGATAGGCATGATCTCCTCCCTCGTCCAGATCGACAATCGAGGCAGGCATTCGCCCATGGATGAAGTGCCAGGCACCGGTAAACGCCGGCCTGTCGCTTTTAGGCAGTTGGCGGCGCACACAGTTCCATGTCCGGCCCGGCGCCAGCCCGGAAACGTCGCGTCATGATAACGATTTCATCAAAACCGCAACGTTATCAATAAATATTTACGACAAGCCCATTCAGCCAATGATTGCGCCTAACATTAGGTGTTATATTTACTGACAGATTGCGCGATTGCCATCGTCCGGCGGTCGCCGATCCCGGCAGCACCAGATAAGGGACCCCATAGATGGGTTCTTCAAACAAAGACGGAGACACAATATGAGACAGTTGAACAAGTCGGCCATTGCCGTGGGCGTCGCACATCTGTGCTGCTTGTCCGCGGCTTTTGCTCAGCAAGCAGCGCCAGCGGCGAGCGCGGCTCCCCAGGTGGTCACGGTCACCGGCCAGCGCGCCGCCCTCGACAGCGCCCAGCAGCTCAAGAAGAACTCGGACGAAGTGGTCGATTCGATCGTCGCCGAAGACATCGGCAAGCTGCCCGACAAGTCCATCACCGAAGTGCTGCAGCGCATTCCCGGCGTGACCATCGACCGCACCATGTCGCGCGCCGACCCCGAGCACTTCTCGGTCGAAGGGTCGGGCGTGTCGATCCGTGGCCTGAGCTGGGTGCGCTCGGAGCTGAACGGCCGCGATTCGTTCTCGTCGACCGGCGGCCGGGCCCTGAATTTCGAGGACGTGCCGCCCGAGCTGATGGCCGGCGTCGACGTCTACAAGAACCCGTCGGCCGAGCAGATCGAGGGCGGCATCTCGGGCCTGGTCAACCTGCGCACCGCCCTGCCCTTCGACATCAAGGGCCAGCGCATCTCGGGCAGCATCGAAGGCGCCTACTCCGAGCTCAAGAAAGGCAAGACCCACCCCGCCGGCTCGCTGCTGTATTCGAACCGCTGGCAGACCGGCATCGGCGAGATCGGCGCGCTGGTCAATTTCGCCAGTTCGCGCAGCGTGACCCGCACCGACGCCTTCCAGGTCGAGCCGTATTATCCGGTCGCCGGCGCCGAGCCGGGCCGCACCGTCTGGATCCCCAAGGGAGCGCAATGGCGCACGCTCGACTTCGACCGCAAGCGCCAGGGCGCCTATGGCGCGCTGCAGTGGAAGAAGGACAATACCCTCAAGAGCCACCTGACCTGGTTCCGCTCCAAATACGATATGCGCTGGGACGAGAATGCGCTGTTCTCGGCCGAGGGCACCCCGACCAACCTGCGCGTGACCAACGGCGTGTATGACGCCAACGGCGCCTTCCTGAGCGGGACCATCACCAACCCGACCGCCGGCAGCATCGAGTACGCCAACAATGCGCGCACCGCGACGCGCGACTCGGTCACCACCGACATCGCCTGGAACGTCGAATGGAAGCCCTCCAGCAACTGGACCTTCACCTCCGACTTCCAGCACGTGAAGGCGCGCTCGGAAGGCTTCGATTCGACGGTGGCCCTCGGCACCCTGATGCCGGAACTGAACCTCGACGTAACGGGTTCGCTGCCGCGCATCACGTTCAGCCCGGCGCAGGCCGCGGCGATGAGCGATCCGAATAACTTCTTCTGGGCCTTCTCGCAAGAGCACCTCGACCGCAGCGTGGCCGAGCAGAAGGCGTGGAAAGGCGACGTCAAGTACGACTTCGACCACCCGGTGCTGCGCGATCTGCGGGTCGGCGTGCGCCTGACCGACCGTGAC
Source organism: Massilia timonae CCUG 45783 (assembly GCF_000315425.1). Taxonomy (GTDB): domain Bacteria; phylum Pseudomonadota; class Gammaproteobacteria; order Burkholderiales; family Burkholderiaceae_D; genus Telluria; species Telluria timonae. Next base: position 440,600 of record NZ_JH992926.1, read on the forward strand.
GCCAAGACCATCAATTCGAACCCCAACTACCACTGGGTCGGCATCTCGCAGCGCTGGATGATGCCGTGGCAGATCAACAACCTGGCCTACCTGAGCGACCCGCGCTTCCAGGCGCCGACCACGGTCAACCAGTTCAACAACTTCTTCAACGGCGACGCCAGCGTCCCGGCGATCATCTTCCCGGCGGCATCGGTCACGGCCGGTTTCCCCGGCAGCTATGCCCAGCTGCACGGCTTCCACGACATCCTGTGCGCGGAGGCAGGCAACAGCTGCACGCCGTGGACGCCGGCCGCCTTCGGCGAAGCCAACCCATCGGGCGACAACGAGCAGGCGGAAAAGACCAGGGCGATCTATGGCCAGCTCCGCTTTGCCTTCGACGACCTGCGCTTCCCCATCGACGGCAACGTCGGGCTGCGCTACGTGAAGACCGAATCCGATTCGTACGGCTACACCGTGTACAACTCGACCTTCATCGTTCCGCCGGGCGGCACCACCGGCCTGCCGGTGCCGGTGATCGCGCCGTTCGCCGGCCGCGAGGACTATGAGAACAGCTACCACAACTGGCTGCCGAGCCTGAACCTGCGGCTGAAGGCCAGCGACGAGCTGCAGTTCCGCTTCGCCATCGGCAAGGGCATGTCGCGGCCGAACTTCGACCAGTTGCAGGCCTATACCACCCTGAGCCAGAACGTCAGCAGCACGACCACCGGCACCGGCGCCGGGCAGGTCACCAACGTCACCTCGGTCGGCCATACCGGCGAGGCGATCGGCAATCCCATGCTGCGTCCGGTCACCTCGCGCAATATCGACCTCACCGCAGAATGGTATTTCGCCAAGGCCGGCTCGCTCACCGTCGGCCTGTTCGACAAGCGCCTGCGCGACATCATCATCAAGCAGAGCCGGTCCTATCAATTGATCGACTCGGCCGGCCGTGCAATCGATTTCACCGTCGCCACGCCGGTGAACGGCGCGCGCGGCAGCGCCCGCGGGGTCGAAGTCGCCTACCAGCAGTACTTCGACCGCCTGCCGGGCTGGCTCGCGGGCTTCGGGGTGCAGGCCAACTACACCCACGTCAAGACCAAGCGCGACCTGTACAGCCCGGTGTTCTCGCCGTGGTGCACGGCCGGCAACAACGCCGCCAACCTCAACCTGAACCTGAACGGTTGCGATACCGACGGCCGCACCTTCGGCGACCTGCCGCTGGAATACATGTCGCGCAACTCGTATAACCTGGCGCTGCTGTACGACCGCGGTCCATGGTCGGCGCGCCTGGCGTGGAGCTGGCGTTCCAAGAGCCTGCTGGGCAACAACAACAACGGCACCAACGGCACCAATGGCGTCGACACCAATCCGGACAGCCCGACCTTCGGCCAGAACGTGGTGGCCTGGGGCTTGCCGATCTGGGCCGACGACTATGGCCAGCTCGACGGCGGCGTCAGCTACAAGTTCAACGACAACTACCGCATCGACTTCCAGGCCCAGAACCTGACCGACGCCAGGTACAAGCAGATCATGACCCATCACGTCGGCGACAAGGGCCGCGCGTGGTTCGTGACGGGGCCGCGCTACAGCGTGCGTCTCGGCGTGACGTTCTGAGGTCGCGAACCGGCCGCGCCTCCGTCCAGGGCGGCGCGGCCATCAAACAAGAATCCAAGGAGACAAGAGTATGCAGCATGCTTTGCCGAACGCCCGCTGGGCGATTGCCCTCGCCGCCGCCTGCGCCGTCCAGTGCGCGCAAGCGGCCCCCGACGCCGCCCAACAACGCGCAGCAAAGCTGGTGAGCCAGATGACCCTCGACGAGAAGATCGGCATGGTGTTCGGCCAGTTCGGCACCGAATTCCAGGGCAAGCAGCCGCCGACCGAAGCCCTGGTGCAGTCGGCCGGCTACATCAAGGGCATCGAACGGCTCGGCATCACGCCGCAGTGGCTGACCGACGCCGGCATCGGCGTCGCCTCGCAGCCGGGCAAGCAGACCCGCGAACGCACCTCGCTGCCGGCCGGGATCGCCACCGCCGCCACCTGGAACCCGGCGCTGGCCTTCAAGGGCGCCGCCATGATCGGCAAGGAAGCGCGCCTGTCGGGCTTCAACGTGATGCTGGGCGGAAGCGTCAACCTGGCGCGCGAGCCGCGCAACGGCCGCAACTTCGAATACACCGGCGAAGACCCGCTGCTGGCCGGGATCATGGCTGGCGAGCAGATTCGCGGCGTGCAGTCGAACCACGTGATCTCGACCATCAAGCACTATGCCTATAACGACCAGGAGACGGGTCGCAACCACCTGAACGTCAAGATCGACGACGCGGCCGGCCGCATGTCCGACCTGCTGGCCTTCCAAATCGCCATCGAGCGCGGCAATCCGGGCTCGGTCATGTGCTCGTACAACCGCATTGGCGGCGTGTACGGCTGCGAGAACGACCACCTGCTGAACAAGGTGCTCAAGCGCGACTGGGGCTACAAGGGCTATGTGATGTCCGACTGGGGCGCCGTGCATTCGACTATTCCCGCAGCGCTGGCGGGCCTCGACCAGCAGTCCGGCTACCCCTTCGACAAATCGCCCTACTTCGACGGCGCGTTGAAAGAGGCGGTGCAGAACGGCCACGTGCCGGAGGGGCGCCTGGACGATATGGTGGCACGCATCCTGTGGGCGATGAGCGCGCACGGCGTGATGGACAATCCCGTGAAGGTGCGCGACAAGGAGATCGACTACGCCGACCACGCCCGCATCTCGCAGGAAGACGCCGAGGAAGGCATCGTCCTGCTCAAGAACGCGGGCAATGTGCTGCCGCTGGCCCCGGGTTCGAGGCGCATCGCCATCATCGGTGGCCACGCCAACAAGGGCGTGCTGTCCGGCGGCGGCTCGGCCCAGGTCTATCCGCGCGGCGGCATGGCGGTGCCCAACGAGGGACCGGCGGCCTGGCCGGGGCCGATGGTCTATCTGCCAGGATCGCCGATGCAGGCCCTGGCCCGCCGCAGCAAGGCGAAGCTCGACTGGCATGACGGCAAGGATGCGGCTGGCGCCGCGAAAGTCGCCGCCGGCGCCGACGTGGTGCTGGTGTTCGCGACCCAGTGGACCTCGGAGGCGAACGACGTGCCGAATCTGTCGCTGCCGAACGGGCAGGACGCGCTGATCGCCGCCGTTGCGAAAGCCAATCCGCGCACGGTGGTGGTGCTGCAGACCGGCACCCCGGTGACGATGCCGTGGGTCGACCAGGTGGCTGGCGTGGTCCAGGCCTGGTATCCGGGCACGAATGGCGGCGAGGCGATCGCGCGCGTGCTGAGCGGCGAAGTGGATGCCTCGGGACGCCTGCCGCAGACCTTCCCGCTGGCCGAGAACCAGCTGCCGCGGCCCAGGCTCGATGGCCTCGACCTGCCCAAGGACAGCCGCTTCGACGTCGACTACGACGTCGAGGGAGCGGCGGTCGGCTACAAATGGTTCGACCTGAAGGGGCACAAACCGCTGTTCGCCTTCGGCCACGGGCTGTCGTACACCAGCTTCACCTACACCAATCTGAAGGCCGAGGCGGCGGACGGCGGCATCCAGGTCAGCTTCGACACACTGAACAGCGGCGCGCGCGCCGGCAAGGCGGTGCCGCAGGTGTACGTGTCGAAGGTCGGCGCCGGCTGGGAGGCGCCGAAACGGCTGGGCGGCTGGGACAAGCTGGCCCTGAACGCCGGCGAGCGTCGCGCCAGCAAGGTGGCGGTCGACCCGCGCACGCTGGCGGTGTTCGACGCCGCATCGAACCGCTGGAAGATCGCGGCCGGAGAATACCGGGTGATGCTCGCGACGGCGGCCGACGCTCCGGTGCAGACGGTGACCGTGCGCCTGCCGGCGCGCGAGTTCGCGGCAGGCGCTCGCTGACAGTTCGCCATGCATGCCTTCCAACGCCGGGCGCTGCTGGCCCTCCTGGCGCTGCTCGCGGCTAGCCTGGTGCTGGGCACTGCCTGCTACCGGCGCAGCTTCCTGGACGTCGCGCTGTTGAGCGGCCCGGGCGACGGCCAGGCGGCCTGGCGCGTCCACCCGGGTGGCGACGCCTCGGCCGGCGGCGCATCGAACGTGCGGGTGCTCGACGACGGCCGGCGTCTGCGCATGGCGCTGAACGTCGCCAGCGGCACGACCTATCCCTACGCGGAAGCCAACCTGTTCTTCCTTGGACCGAACGGTGAGCCGGCGCACGCCGACCTGACGCGCTTTGCCTCGGTGTCCTTCATCGCCACCTGCGCGCCACAGAACACCTTGTCGCTGGTGGCGCCGACCTTTGAGGAGGGCCTGTCCCGGCGCGGCGACCCGGCCAGCTACCGCGCTCCATCGAGCTTCTTTTCCTGCAACGAGCAAGGCAGCCGGGTCGAACTGGACCTGACGCGCATGGAGACGCCGCAATGGTGGTTCGCCCATGCGGGACTGCCGCTGTCGCGCCAATCCTACCGCCTGGACCAGGTGCCCAAGCTGGCCATCGGCAGCACCTTCCAGACACCGCGCGACGTGGCGCTGGTGGTCGACGTGAGCAGCCTGACCCTGCATGGCCGCGACCTGCGCTGGATCATCATGCCCGGCGCGTTTCTTCTGCTCGCCTGGGCCGGCTTCGGCCTGTGGCTGTTCCGCGCCCACGCGCACGCCCTGCGCCGCGAGCTGCAGGACAAGCTGCAGAAGGACTTGCCGATCGTGGCCTACCAGCAGCTCTCGCTCGAACTCCCGCTCGAGCCGCGCCGCGACCGCGAAAAGGCGGCCATCCTGCAGGCGATGGCGAGCCGCTATGCCGAGGCCGACCTGGACCTGGACGCCGTGGTGCAGGCGGCCGGCGTCAACCGCAACAAGGTCAACGAGATCCTCAAGGCCGAACTGGGCTTCACATTCACCGGCTACCTGAACAAGCTGCGCCTGGCCGAGGCGGCGCGCCTGCTGGCCGAGAAGGGATCGGCCACGGTCTCCGAGGTCGCCTACACGGTCGGCTACAACAACGCCTCTTACTTCAACAAGCTTTTCAAGGAGGAGTATGGGTGCACGCCGAAGGCGTTCCGCGCCTCGCTGGCCGGCGCCCCGGGCATGGCGCCTGAACCTGACACGTCCGGCACGATTGCTTCAACTATCCGCATGGCGCATGCCATGGCGGGTGGCGCACCGTATGCTTGCGCTTCACCAGGCTCACCACGGGAATTCGATCCATGAGACACACGCCATTCGCCCGGGCCCTGCTGGCCGCGGCGCTCATTCTGCCAATCAGCGCGCTCGCGCAGCAGCGCAACATCGACGTCGACGTCACCCAGGTCCAGGGCAAGCTCGACCGCATGTTCAACCTGTCGGTCGGCGCCGGGCGCGCCAACGAAGGCTTGCGCGCCGACTGGCAGCAGCAGCTGGCCGAGATCCGGCGCGACGCGGGCTTTCGCTACATCCGCTTCCACGGCCTCCTGACCGACGACATGGGCGTGTACAAGATCGACGCCCAGGGCAAGGAACAGTACAACTTCCAGTACATCGATGCGTTGTTCGACTACCTGCTCTCGATCGGCATCAAGCCCTTCGTCGAGCTGGGCTTCATGCCGAATGCCATGGCCAGCGGCGCCAAGACCATCTTCTGGTGGCGCGGCAACGTCACGCCGCCACGCGACTACGGCCAGTGGGAGCGCCTGATCGAGGCCCTGACGCGGCACTGGACCGAACGCTATGGCAAGGAGGAAGTCGCGAGCTGGTACTTCGAAGTATGGAACGAACCGAACCTGGACGGCTTCTGGGCCGGCACCCAGGACGAGTACTTCCGGCTGTACGCCCACGCGGCGCGCGCCATCAAGCGTGTCGATTCCTCCTACCGGGTCGGCGGCCCGGCCACCGCCGGCGCGGCCTGGATTCCCGAAATGATGGCCTATGCCGACAAGAACAAGGTGCCGCTCGACTTCGTCAGTACCCACTCGTATGGCGTCGGTGAAGGCTACCTGGACGAATTCGGCACCAAGGGCACGGTCCTGAGCCGCGACGAGATGGCGGTGGCCAGCGACGTGCTCAAGAACCGCAGGGAGATCGCCGCCTCGAGCATGCCGAAGCTCGAGCTGCACTATACCGAATGGAGTTCGTCGTACACCCCGGCCGACCCGACCCACGACAGCTATCACCAGGCCGCCTACATCCTGAAAAAGCTCAAGCAGAGCAGCGGCGCGGTGCAATCGATGTCGTACTGGGTGTTCACCGATATCTTCGAAGAGCCCGGTCCGCGCTTCGAGGCCTTCCACGGCGGTTTCGGGCTGATGAACACGCAGGGCATCAAGAAGCCGGCCTATTTCGCCTACCAGTTCCTGAACCAGCTCGGCCACACGGAGCTCAAGAATGCGGACAAGGATTCCTGGGCGACCGTCGACGACAAAGGCAATGCCCAGGTCCTGCTATGGGACGTGACCCAGACGCTGCCCGACAAGGTCAACAACCAGCAGTTCTACATCAAGGACTTGCCGCCGAAGGCCAAGGGCCAGGTCGCCGTGACGCTGCGCGGCCTGAAGCCGGGCGCCTACGCCATGACGGTGTCGCAGGTCGGCTACAAGCAGAACGACGCCTTCACCGCCTATATCGGCATGGGCTCGCCAAAGCAGTTGACCCGGCAGCAGGTCGCCACGCTCAAGGCGCAAGCCACCGGCAAGCCGTCGCAGCAGAAGACGGTCACCGTCGGCGCCGATGGCCGCCTGGCCACCAGCCTGCCGCTACGCGAGAACGACGTCTACCTGCTGCAGTTCGCTCCAGCGAAATGATGGGTCAGCCTTTCGCCAGGATGGCGGCGATCGCCGCATCGGCGCGTTTGTAGAACGCCGGCCATTCCTGGTCATAGCTTGCCCGCGCCTTTTGCGTGAGCGCGCTGCGCGAGGTGAACATGTGCAGCACGCTGCCGTCGCGCTGGACGACGACCTCGGGCGTGACGATCTCTGACTCGATGACCTTCTCGCCCGGGTTCTTCACGATCGGCGCGAAACGGTTGGGCACTTCATAGACCTGGACCCGGCCGTCCGCCCCCTGCTTGACGTGGATGATTTTGGTCTCACCCGGTCCCATCGCGTCGCGCAGCCGCACCACGCCGGCATGCGCCTCGCGCGCGGCGCGGACATCGAAGCCTCTTTGCAGCATGTCGACCACGACGCCGAAACCGCCAAGGTATTTCCCGATGGCCGGGTCGATCGGTTGCGGCCGCTGGAGGCCTTGCCACGCCATGCCGAGCATGTCGACGACGGTCGCGCTATCGAGCCCGGCCGCGACGACGGCCGCCGGCGCCTTCGCCAGGTCGGGCGTGGGAGCGGGAGCGGGAGCGGGAGCGGAAGTGTCGGCCGGCCCGGCGGGCGCTGTCTGACCGGCCCCGCCAGGCCCGACATCGGGGATGCGCGGGAATGTTTCCGGACCGCCTGCGGTATTGCTTGATGACTGCTCCCCAGGCTTTCCGCCCGCATTGGCCGTTGACTGCGGCCACCAATCGAATGCTGCGCAACCCGACAGCCCGAGGATCGAGCCGACGAGCATTGTGCGCGCCAAGAGCAATTTCATCGCGACCTCCCTGAATCTGCGTCGATAGAGAGCGTATGATGACGCGCACCGCGGGCGGCTTTTTATATCTATAACAAGCCGCAGACCGGTTAGCCCGTCCTCGCCGTGAAGCATTGGCGTCGATATACGGCTACGTTAGAATCGTGCAACGCTGCTCGCTCCAATCCAGTGTTCACTGATCACGCAACATTACGGGAATCGATATGGCAAAGAAGGAAGAAGAACTGGACGAAGAAACCTTGGCGTTCATCCAGTGGTGCATCGAAGTGGAAGGTTTCCTGGTCGCCGGCGGCGCCACCGTCAAGCAGGCCCAGGATCACATCGAAGAACAGATCGAGTGGTTCACCGACCAGTTCTACGATTCACTGACGCCCGAAGAGGCGGCGAAGGAAGCGCTGGCCTGAACCCGGTTCAGCGCGGGTAGGTGAAGCCGGTGCGGATATCCATCGGCGCCAGGCTGTCCCGGGTGCGCACCATCAGGCGCTGCGGCGGCTCCTCGCCGGCCAGGGCGCCGGGCGCGAACGGCAATCCTTCCGCCTTGCGCACGAGCGCATCGCAACGCTCGTAGACGTTCGGGCAGCCGGTGGCGGCCAGCAGCGCCTGCACCACCGGCACCTTCCACAGGTCGACGCCCCCGGCGTTGAACTGGCAGACCAGGTAGCCGTCCGGGCCGCCATAGCCCTGCACCACCAGGCCGGGCAGGCCATCCTTTTCCCCGTCGACCAGCTGGACCAGCGCATCCGGTCCGACCGCGCGCCAGGTGTCAAGCCGCCGTTCGATGGCGGCCTGCACCCGGCGCTTGATGAGCGCATGGTCGACCGCTTCATCTTCGCGCAAGGTCCAGACGCGGGCCGCGATCTGCGACCTGGCGTTGTAGGCGGCGCGCGCCAGGAAGCGGCGCGACGACGATTGCACCAGCGCCGTCACGCCGATCTTGTTGCGCTCGTGCGGCTTGCCGTCGACTTTGTCGATCGCGGACTGGTAGATCCAGGGGTCGCCGGCAAGGATCGCTTGTTCCTTGCCCTGCTTGATGGTGATGATGAGCATGTGCGGCTTTCGTAACGAAGCCCGGCATGATACAGCACCGCCCTACCACCCCACTCTTTGGCGCATGAAAGTGGTCAGCAAGTCCGCGTTCGCCTGGTGCTGCGCCACGCGCGGGTGCTTGCCATAACCCGTGAACGGAAAGAACAGCGTGTCGATGCGCGCGTCACCGGCCGAGCGCAGGTTCCTGACGGCGGTCTCGACATACCCTGGCCAGGGCGATCCGGCCCTGGTCGCGTCCATGCTGCCGAGCGCGCACACGATATACGCCTTCGGGTACAGCGACCTGACGCGCGCGACGAAAGCCTGGTAGGCCGCGATCCGCTGCGCTTCATCGGGCTCGGGCTGCAGCTTGTGGTCGCGGCCGATCAGCCAGCTATCGTTCTGCATCAGGTTCACCACCACCACGTCGGGCGTCCAGCGCGAAAAGTCCCAGCGGCTGTCATTGTCGCCGACCGCGCTCAGCTGGTCGTAAAAGTCCGGCATCGTGAACGGGAACCAGCTGATCATGATGCCGATGCCGCCCTGCGAGGTGAAATGCGCTTCGGCGCCGAGCTGGCGGGCGGCGATCGCGGCGTAGGACCGATAGTTGTTCTTGTCCTTGCCGTGATGATCCTCGCCATCGTCAGGCGCCTCGTTGCCCATGCCGCTGGTGATCGAATCGCCGAAGAACTCGATCCTCCGGCCCGGCCTGGCCGGCGGCGCCTGCAATGCCGCCTTGTCGTCCAGCGCCAGGCCGAGGAACACGGTGGCGCCCTCCTCGCCCTCGGTGCGCTTGGTGAGCAACACCCGATGCGCGCCGGGCGCGAGCCCGTTGGCCACGAGGTAGCTCTTCTTCCCCTTGTCGAGCTGCAGGATGATCGGCCGCCCGGTATCGCCGTCGAGGAAGACGTTGTAGTAATTCTTGCCGTGCTGGTCGTCGAGGACGATGGACAGCGAGGTGCCGGTGAAGGTGGCCGCCACCGACGTGCCCGGCCAGCTCAGCACCGGCGTGCGGCGGTCGCTGAAATCGATGCGGCCCGTGTACTGCAAGTGCTGGTGGTCGGGCGCGACCGTCTCGAGCGCATGGGCGGGCGCCAGGTGGAGCAGACCGGCCAGGGCCAGGCAGGCCGCGTAAGAGAAGATGTTCATGGGTGTCGACTGAAAATGCCGGGCACGCGCACGTGCCCGGCGGGTAATCACAGCTTGATGCTCACCGGCTTGCCCTCATACACCACCGACTTGTCCGACGCATCCATATCGGCCGCGGTCGACACCCCCGGCTTGATCACGCGCACCCGGAACTCGCGCTTCTCGACCATGCCCTGGTAGCGGCCGACGCGCTCGCCGATCTGCACCACGCCGGCCTTGTCGTCGTAGCTGATCGGGATGCGGCTGGCTTCGCCGCGCTGGTAGGCGTTCGTCACGCCGTCGTCCTCGTACAGGGTCGCGAGGCCGTTGGCGCCGGCATACACGAACAGCGTCAGCGGCGCATCGGGCTTCTCGTCCACGTACTGGGTCACGGGACCGGCCGTGATCACCGAGCCGGCCTTGACGAACAGCGGCATGCGCTCGCGCGGCGCCTGGATGGTGCGGGTCGCGCCGCCCCGGTGGCGCTCGCCGGTATGGAAGTCGTACCAGTCGGCGCCGGCGGGCAGGTAGACCTGGCGCTGGCGCGCCTTGTACTCGTACACCGGCGCCACCAGGAACGAAGGGCCGAACATGTACTGGTCCTTGACGTTCTTCGCCTTGTCATCGAGCGGGAAGTCCATCGCCAGGCCGCGCATCATGGTGCCCGAGCGGTAATGGGTGTCGGATGCGATCGTGTAAATATACGGCATCAGGCGGTAGCGCAGCTTCAGCCACCAGACCATATTGTCGCGCATGGCGTCGTCGCCGGCGGCGATGTTATAGATCTCGCGCTTGACCACCTCGCCGTGCGAACGGAACAGCGGCGTGAAGGCGCCGAACTGGAACCAGCGGTGGTTCAGCTCGCGCCACTCTTCCATGTCTTCGGGATTGGCTTTGGCGCGGCTGGTGACGCGGTTTTCCTGGGCCGAGCCGACGTCGCCGCTCTGGAACCGCACTTCCTGGGCATAGCCGCCGATGTCGTGGGTCCAGTTCGGGACGCCCGACATCGACATATTGGTGCCCGACGCGATCTGGTCGTACAGATTGTTCCAGCGTCCCCCCGTGTCGCCGCTCCACACCGCCACGCTATTCCTCTGGATGCCGGCGAAGCCCGAGCGCGACAGGATGAACTGACGCTTATCGGGCTGGTCACGCTTGAGGCCATCGATCATGGCGCCCGTGCTCACCAGGCTGTAGGGATTGAAGGTGATCTCGCCGGCGCCATACACGGTCGGTCCGATCAGCTGCTTGAAGTCTTCCAGCCGGCTGTTCGACAGCACGTCGGGTTCGGTATTGTCCATCCACCAGGCGTCGAAGCCCAGGTCGACCAGCTTCGGTTTAAGCTGGCGGTAATAGATCTCGCGCGCCTCCCTGGTGTACGGATCGTAGTGGCTGTTGAGGTAACCCTTACCGACCCAATCGCGCGAACCATTCTCCACGTTCTTGGTCCACATATACCCCTTCGATGCGAACTCCTTGTAGTTGTCGGTATTGGCGTAGAACTTGCCCCACACCGACAGCATGATGCGCGCATTCTGCTTGTGGACGGCGTCGACCAGGCCCTTCGGATCAGGGAAGCGGGTCTTGTCGAAGTCGTGCGAGCCCCAGCCATCCTCGGGCCAGTAGAACCAGTCCTGGACGATGTTATCGAGCGGCCAGCCGCGCTTGCGGTATTCGCCCAGGGCGTCGAGCAGCTGTTGCTGGGTCTCGTAGCGCTGGCGCGACTGCCAGAAGCCGTAGGCCCATTTCGGCATCATCGGCGCCTGGCCGGTCAGGTGGCGGTAGCCGGCGATCGCGCCGTCCATGCTGTCGGCGCTGATCACGTGGTAGTTGATGGCCTCGGCGATCTCGGACGACATGGTCAGCGAATGGCGCTCGGGCGCCGGGAGCGGATTGTTGTGGGTGATGGCCACCATGCCGCCCGACGGCTTCCATTCCAGGTGCAGCTTGACCGGCTTGTTCTTGTCGAATTTGACCTCGAAGTTGTGGTACCACGGGTTCCAGCCCATGCGCCACACGTCCATCACTTCCTTGCCGTCCACCGTCAGCCTGGCGTAGTCCGAGGAATAGAGCTGCATCTTGTGCACGCCCGGCTTGTCGCTGCTCATGGTGCCTTCCCATACCACGCGCACGTTCTTGAGGTCCTTGGCCGGCTTGAGCTCCTTGGGCCAGTTCTCGTCCACGTCCTTCAGGTACTGGTAGTCGATGTCCTTCTCCTGGCGCGTCAGCGCCAGCTTGCCGTCGACGTAGTAGCGCGCGGTCAGGCCGGCCTGCTTGCCGTCAAGGCTGCGCAAGACCAGGTCGCGCGACATGTGGTCGTAGGGCGTGGCGTCGCCGAAGCGCGAGATCGAGTTGTTGTCCCACAGCAGGCCATAGCCCTTGTCCGACACCACGAAGGGCACGGCGGCGATCATATTGTGCTGGGCCAGCAGCACGTCTTCGCCGTTGTAGTTCATCTGGTTGTTCTGGTGCTGGCCCAGGCCGAAATAGGCGTCGCGCGTGCCATGATTGAAGCCCTGCTTGATCGCCAAAAACGGCTTGCCGCCGACATCGACCGGCTTCATCGACTCGGACGCCTGGGCCAGGAAGCGCTTGCCGGCGCCGTCGAAGAACTGGACCTGGCCGTCTTTCAGCGACACGGTGGCCGATATCTTGCCCGCCTTGAGCTGGACGTTGTCCGTCGTGGGCGTGACCGTGAACGTGCATTTGTCGGCGCACGGCGCGGCCACCGTCATGAGCGAGGGCGTGAGCGTCCTGTTCTCCTCGGCGAGCTTCACGACCTGGATGATGTTGTCGCTCATCAGGTTCAGGCGCACCACCTTGGCGCCGCTATCGGGCCGCACTTCGATGCCGGTGGCGGTCTGTTGAAACGTGCCCGCATGGGCCTGGAGCCCGGAGGCGAGGAACAGCGCCGCGGCTGCCACCTGTGTCATACGCATTTGCATATCTCCTGTCTTCATCGTTGTTATTCCTGGTACGTCACGAGCCTGACCTTCAGCACCACCGGCGCCGCCGGCAGGTTCAGGCCATAGTCGGTCTGGTCGCCGTTCCAGTTGCGCTCCATGACCCAGCGGCCATTGGCGTCGAAACGGCCTTCCTCCACCCGCCCCAAGAGCGAGGGCTTGCCCGCGTTCGCGCCATCGCCCGCGAACTTCACGCGCGCCTGCTGGCCGACGAGCACGAACTCGTTCTCGCCGACCTGGGCGATGGCCACGCCGCCGCCGGGCTTCTCGGTTCCTTCCTTGAACTCGCTCTTGTCCTTCAGGTACTGGCGCTCGCCGAACTGGAATTCGCGGAACGACACGGTCGCCTTCCAGCCCTCCAGCGCCACCGTCTGCGGCGCACGGTCGTCGCCCTCGGCCACGCCGTGGGTGCGGCCCTCGAAGGCCCAGCGCGCCCACTGGCGCTGCATCGGCGCGAACGCCCCGTACACGGTGGCGAAGGGCTCGACCATGCGGCGGTCTGTGAACTTCGAGCCCAGCGGGTAGTTGCTGTAGTCGAAGTAGTCGAGCCCGAACGGCGCCACGCCCAGCGCCCCCATGCCGACGATCTGGTACACGTAGCGCGCATAGCCCGCCGCATTGCCCATCTCCGGCACCATCAAGGCGTTGTCCGGCCGCTGGTACGATTTCAGCACCGCCGTCACCTTGTTCGACTCGGGCATATAGATGTCGGGCGCCGCCAGGTCGATGTGCGGCGCCGCCGCCTTGTAGATGTCGATCACGTCCCAGGTCGGCCCGCCGCTGGCGAAGTTCGCTTTCCACGGCGCCGCCGGCTTGCCGTCGAGCGAAGGCTCGCGCAGGGCGGCGTTGACGAACATCGGCAGGTCGTACACCGCGCGCCCCGCGCTGGCGATCGACTCGATATAGCTGGCGATGGCCCAGGAATGGAAGTACTGGTCGGCGTAGTCGCCATACACCTGGCGCCAGCTGCCCTGGGTCACGCCCGCCACCTTCGGCTTCTGGCGCGCCAGCACCGCGGCCGGCACCTGCTGGCGGAAGGCCGCCTCGGCGCGTTCGCCATGGTCGCGCGGGACGCCATAGGTGCCCACCTCGTTCTCGACCTGCACCATGATCACGGTGCGGTGGCCGCTGTCGATCTTCCTGATGTGCTCCATCATCCTGACGAAGGCGCGCCGGTCGGCCGCCAGCGTCTGCTCGCCGAACGGCGAATGGCTGTAGACCGTCTTGCCGTCCTTGTCCTTCATGCGCGGGAAGCGCCGGTTGTCGAACTTGACCCATTCCGGCAGGTAGCCCGGCCCCGTGTTCTTCCAGGTGCCGAACCAGACGATGACGAGCCTGATATCGTTTTCACGCGCCTGCGAAACGAGGGTGTCGAGGAAGCTGAAGTCGAACTCCCCTTCCTTGGGCTCCACCTGTTCCCAGGCGACCGGCATCTCGAGGGTATTGGCGTGCGCGTCCTTCAGCGCCGCCCAGACCTTGGGCAAGGCGCCCGGATAGTTGCTGGAGTTATGGGCCTGACCCGCGAGCATCAGGAACGGCGCGCCGTCCACCATCAGGGCGTGCCGGCCATCCTTTTCGACGAGGCGCGGCAGCTCGGGGGCGGCAGTCGCCGCGCCGGCGCTGGCCAACAACAGGCAGAGGCACGCAAGCCTGCGGGCGAGTGGTTTCAGGGTCATGCTGTTCGTCTCCTTCGTTGTCATTCTTGTCGTTAGCGCAACTGCGCCGGGTCCAGGCTACGGCTCTGCCCTGTCGCCAGGTCGATCTCGATGCGTTTCGCGCCGTAGCGGATCTTGACGGGACCGTCGTTCCCGGCCACCGCACGCACCGTGACGCCCTGCAAGCGGCCATCGGCCCAGCGCAGATCCACTTCATATCCGCCACGCGCGCGCAATCCCTTCACCGCGCCGCGCGCCCACGCCGACGGCAGCGCCGGCAACAGGTGCAATTCACCGCCCTGCGATTGCAGCAGCATCTCGGCGATCGCCGCGGTGGCGCCGAAATTGCCGTCGATCTGGAACGGCGGGTGGGCGTCGAGCAGGTTCGGATAGGTGCCGCCGGCGTTGTTATGTTCCGAAAAGACGCCGGCCTGTTCGGCCGCGCGCGCGCCCGGCGCCGCCAGCAGGCCGCGCAACATGCGGTGGGCGCGCTCGCCCTCGTGCAACCTGGCCCAGAACGCCATCTTCCAGGCCATCGACCAGCCGGTGCCGGCGTCGCCGCGCGCTTCCAGGGTACGGCGCGCGGCCCGGGCCAGCTCCGGCGTGCGCACCGGATCGATCTGGCGCCCCGGGAACAGCGCGAACAGGTGCGACACGTGGCGGTGGGTGTCGCGCGGCGTGTCGAGCACCGGGTCCTTCTTTTCTTCCAGCCATTCGAGCAACTGGCCCCAGCTGCCGATGCGCGGCCCGGCCAGGCGGTCGCGCATGGCGGCTAGCTGCGCGCGCAGATCCGGATCGACCCGCAGGATGCCGGCCGCCTCGACCGTGTTGTTGAACAGGTCCCATACGATCTGCTGGTCGTAGGCGACGCCATCCTCGACCGGACCGTGTTCCGGCGACCAGCCCTGCGGCGCGACCAGGCGCCCGTCCGGCAGCGCCTTCAGGTAGTCTTGCCAGAAGGCGCTGGCCTCCTTCATCACCGGATAGGCCACCTCGCGCAGGAAGCGCTCGTCGCGGTTGAAGGCGTAGTGTTCCCAGAAGTGCTGGGCATACCAGGCGTTGCCGGTCTTGTTCCACAGGTAGTCCATGGCGCCGAAGGGATTCGATTCGGTGCGCAGGGTCCAGCCCCGCACCGGCTGGCCATCGGCGCGGCGGAATTCCTCCGTGGTGGCGCGCCGCCATACCGGGGCCATGCCGTTCACGAAATCGAAGAACGGCAAGGCCGATTCTCCCAGGTTCGTCACCTCGGCCGGCCAGTAATTCATCTGGACGTTGATGTTGGTGTGGTAATCCGCATTCCACGGCGGCGTGAGGCTGTTGTTCCACAGGCCCTGCAGATTGGCCGGCAGCGAGCCGCGCGAACTGGAGGCCAGCAGGTAGCGGCCGTACTGGAAGTACTGGGCCTCGAGTTCCGGATCGCCGCCCGCTTTCGTGTAGGCCAGCAGGCGCGCATCGGTCGGCAGTGCGCGGCGAGCGGCCGGCGTCTCGCCCAGGTCGATAGCCACCCGCTGCATCAGGCGTCGGAAATCCTCGACGTGTTCCTCGAGGAGCGCTGCGGGAGCACGCGCCGCGGCCTGGTCCACCTGTGCGGTCACGCGCGCCAGCGGATGCCCGCCCTCGAAGCGGCGCGCGGCGTCGAGCACGTAGCTGGTGCCGGCGCCCAGGATCAGCGTCAGGCCGTCGGCGCCCGCGAAGGCGATGCGCTGGCCATCGGCCGTCAACTTGCCGCCATCGCTGATCACCTGCGCCTGGCTGGCGTAGGACATCACGTTGCCGCTCGGCGCCTGGTCGGGCAGCGCGAAGCCGGCCAGCGTACCGGTCGCATGCAGCCGGCCATTGGCCACCGCGAGATGGGCGCCGTGACGGTCCGTCAGGGACACGGCGCCGCTGTAGCGGCCGGGCCGGTCGGCAGTCAGGCGCAGCACGATCACCTGGGCCGGGAAGCTCGCCCAGGCTTCGCGCCGGTAGCGCACGCCGCCATGCGTATACGTCACCGTGTGCACGCCACGCCCGAGGTCGAGCGTGCGGCGATAGTCGGTCACCCCGCTTTCGTGGCCGGGCAGCTCGACCAGCAGGTCGCCGAAGGGCTGGAAGGCGCCCATGGTCTTGTCGTCGCCGGTCCACAAGGTGATGTCGTTGAACTGCAGGTGTTCGCGGCCCGGCTGGCCGAACACCATGGCGCCGATGCGGCCATTGCCGATGGGGAGCGCCTCTTTTTCCCAGCCCTGGTCGTCGTCCCGGGCCGGCCGATCGTAGCGCAGCATCATCTCAGGCGCGGCGGCGCTGATTGCCGCCAGCGAGAAGGCGCAGGCGCCCAGCAGGATGCGCAGGCTGGAGAACATCTTCATATCGGTCCCGGCCTTCCATAGACAATGCCGCGGCCGGCGGTGCTCATGTAGACCACGCCAAAGCGGTTCATGTCGCCGACGATGAAGTGGCCGTCGCCGGGGCCGCCGTACTGGTGGGCGTCGTCGTTGATGCGCTGCCAGCTGCGCCCCAGGTCGAGCGAACGGTGGACGCCGCGCACGCCCTTGACGCTGCCCCAGATGTAGACGGTCGGCTCGCGCTTGCCCGGTGCGGCCTTGCCGAAACCGACCGCGCCGCAGTAGCCGACGCCGGCCAGCGGCGCGAAGCTGGCGCCGCCATCGCGCGAGCGCACCAGGCCGCCGTCCTTGAGCGCCACCCACAGGTCGCCGTCGCGGCCCGGCAACGCACGAATCAGTCTGGAGCCGCCCGGCGGCAGGCTGGCGCGCGGCGCGAAGCTGGCGCCGCCATCTACGCTTGCCATCAGCGCCTTGTCGTCGTAGGCGTAGAACGCTTTCGGGTTGACCGGATCGGCGACCGCGCGCAAATCGCGTCCCGCCAGGCCCGCCACCGGCGTCCAGCTGGCGCCATCGTCAGCCGAGCGGTACAGGGTCGCCGATCCCTGCGGCGCATGCACGAGGGTCGCCCCGTCGCTCGACATCGCGACCCGCCCGCGCTTGCCCTGCAGCGTCGGCGTCCGGGTCCAGGTGTCGCCGCCGTCGCGCGTGATGAGCATGGCGTCGCCCACCCGCACCATGCTGCCGGGACGGCGGGCGGCGCCATCGAGCCCGGTGGTGGTGCCGATCTCGGGCTGGTGGATACGGCCCGGGCGCGCCGGGTCGTCGTGCACGAAGCCGTCGTAGTCGCCGATGGCCGAGACCAGCGGCGCGCCCGGCAGGCTGACCAGGCCGAGCGGCACCGTCTCTTCCAGGCCCTTCACCGTGAAAGTCCAGGTGGCCGGCGTGGCGTCGATGTCGGGCGTGCGGAACACGCCGTTGCCGGACGTGACCCATACCGCGCGCGGATCGAGCGGATCGAATTCGACCGAGCCGGCCCAGTGGATCGCGTGACCCTCGAGCCAGGGCACGCCGGCCGCGTCGCGCCGGAAGCCGCGCGCGATGACGTCGACCCAGTTGGCGCCGCCATCGTTCGACAGATAGACGCGGTCGCCGCGCGCATCGCCCTGGGCGATGAAGGTATTGATGGTGGAGACCACCAGCCGCCTGGGGTTGCGCGGGTCGACGCTGATCCCGGCGAACGGCCGGTTCGATCCCACCGGCGTCACGTTGCGCCATGCCCCGCTCGCGATCTCGTATTGCCACACCTGGCCGCGGTCGATCGGCTCGCTGCCGCTCTTGTCCGGGTGCGGACCGGCGCCGTTGGCATAGGTGATGTACAGCTTGCCGGCGCCGTCGAAGGCCGCGCGCTGCGGCATCAGGCCGGACGGGCTTCCCGCCACCGGCACGAAGGTCGCGCCGGCATCGTCGCTGCGGTACAGGTTCGGGCCGACGCTGCCGAAGCGCGACACGCCGACGAACAGCCGCTGCGCGCGCCCCTGCCTGACGCTGGCGGGGTCCGGCAACACGATGTTCAGGCCGACGTCGTTGGGCGTGGTGGTCACCGCCAGCGCCGGATTGCGCTGCCAGCTGCGTCCACCGTCGGCGCTTTCGAACAGGCCGTCGCGGCGCGAGCCCAGGTAGAGGCGCTTGCTCGGCCCCGGATCGACGGCCAGCCGTTCGCCGCCCTGGCGTCCGAAGCCGTTGCCATGGGTCTTGAACTGGGCGCTGACGTCGACGACGTCGAAGCTCTTGCCGTAATCGGTCGAGCGCAGGATGGCGGTGCGGCCGCCGTTCAGGTAGGCGATCCCGGCCAGCAGCCACACATTGGCGGCGTTGTCGGGGTCGATCGCCAGCGCGTCGATGCCCAGCAAGCCCGTCTGGTCCTCGCCCACCCAATCGAGCAGCGGCGTCCAGCGGCCCTCCGTGGCGCGCCACAGGTAGGCGCCGCCGACGTCGGTGCGGGCGTAGGCGATGCCCGGTTCGCTGCGGCTCGGCACGATCGCGGTCACGAAGCCGCCGCCGCCGATGGCGACGCTGTCCCAGACATAGCCCGCGCCGTTCGGGACGACGGGGGCGGCCAAGGCTGCGGCGGCGACGCACACGGCCGCAACCACACCCAGGACCCTGCGCCAACCCATGCCGGGTCGGCGGGCGATCGTGGTACGCATCATGTCTCCTGCCTGTATTTATTATTGGCTTGCTGGCAACCATGCTAATCAATAAAGGGGCGCTTGCAACAAAAATGTTCGCGCTAACAGAAAACGTTATCATTTGGGCTGATTGTTTTATCGCCGATCCCGCAGCAGCGTCTGATTGCGTATGACATCAACGACCCAACCACTTCCAACCAGGAGACCCACAATGAATATCAGCGGCGAAATGATCATCGGCCACCAGATCCTGCGCGGCGGCGCCGGCGCCGTGCGCGCCTACGACCCCGCAAAGAAGCAAGACCTGGAGCCCGAGTTCGGCCTGGCGACGCCGGCCGACCTGGCGCGTGCCTGTGAACTGGCCGATGCCGCCGTCGAGCCGTATCGCGCCCTGCCCCTGGAGCAGCGCGCACGCTTCCTGGAGACGATCGCCCAGCGCATCCTCGACCTGGGCCCGACGCTGATCGAGCGCGCGTCGCAGGAAAGCGGCTTGCCGGCGGCCCGCCTGGAGGGCGAACGTGGCCGCACCGTGAACCAGCTGCGCCTGTTCGCCAAGGTGGTCCGCGACGGCCACTTCCTGGAAGCGACGCTGGATTCGGCCCTGCCCGAGCGCACGCCGCCGCGCCCAGACCTGCGCATGCGCAAGATTCCGCTCGGCGCGGTCGCCGTCTTCGGCGCCAGTAACTTCCCGCTCGCGTTCTCGGTGGCCGGTGGCGACACCGCATCAAGCCTGGCCGCCGGTTGCCCGGTCGTGGTCAAGGCCCACAACGCCCACCTCGGCACGTCGGAACTGGTGGGCAAGGCGGTGCTGCAGGCGGCGCTCGAATGCGGCATGCCGGAAGGCGTGTTCTCGCTGCTGATCGGCGAAGGCAATCAGATCGGCGGCGACCTCGTGAGCCATCCGGCGATCCGCGCCGTCGGCTTCACCGGCTCGCGCGCGGGCGGCCTGGCACTAAGCCAGATCGCCGCGAAGCGCAAGGAACCGATTCCCGTGTACGCCGAAATGAGCAGCATCAACCCGGTCTACCTGCTGCCGGGCGCGCTGGAGGCCGGCGGCGCAAAGCTGGCCGGCGCCTTCGTCGATTCGCTGACCCTGGGCGTCGGCCAGTTCTGCACCAACCCGGGCCTGGTGATCGGCCTGGCCGGCCCGCAGTTCGACGCCTTCCGCGACGCCGCCGCCGCCGCGCTCCAGCTCAAGCCCGCCGGCACCATGCTCACGGCCGGCATCCATCAAGCCTATGACAACGCCATCGGCAAACGCGCGGGCGTGGGCGGCGTGCAGCTGGTGGCGAACGGCAGCCAGGAAGGCCCGGGCTGCGCCGCGCGCGCCGCCCTGTATCAGTGCGACGCCGCGACCTTCCTCGCCAACCCGGCGCTGGAAGAAGAGATCTTCGGACCGGTTTCCTTGATGATCGCCTGCCGCAATGAGGACGAGATCCTGGCCGTGACGCGCCACCTGGAAGGCCAGCTGACCGCCACCGTGCACGCCGTCGACAGCGACCATGCGCTGGCCGGCGCCCTGCTGCCGCTGCTGGAGCGCAAGGTGGGCCGCATCCTGTTCAACGGCTTCCCGACCGGCGTCGAGGTGTCGTACGCGATGGTCCACGGCGGGCCGTTCCCGGCGACCTCGGATGCGCGCAGCACCTCGGTCGGCGCGACCGCGATCGAGCGCTTCCTGCGGCCGGTGTGCTACCAGGACGTGCCGGCCGGCCTGCTGCCGGACGCGCTCAAGGACGGCAATCCGCTCGGCCTGGTGCGCCTGGTGGATGGTGAAGTGAAGCTCGCGTAATCACCAACGACGTGGCCGCGTGTCAGCGGGTATTGCTGCGCGTGGCCACGTCCAGCCACACGGCCAGGGTCAGGATCAGGCCCTTGACGATCATCTGCCAGTAGGCGTCGACGTCGAGCATCGACATGCCGTTGTCCAGGCTGGCCATCACCAGCGCGCCGACCAGCGCGCCATGCACGGTGCCGGCGCCGCCGCGCATCGAGGTGCCGCCGATGAAGCAGGCCGCGATCACGTCCAGCTCCGCCGACACGCCGGCCGACGGCGAGCCAGCCGCCAGGCGCGCGGTGTTGATCAAGCCCGCCAGCGCGCACATCAGCCCCATCAGGCCAAAGATCCACAGCTTGACCTTGCGCACGTCGATGCCGGACAGGCGGGTCGCCTCCATATTGCTGCCCACCGCATAGATGCGGCGGCCGAACACGGTCTGGCGCGCGATGTAGCTGAACACGCCCAGCAGGGTCAGGAGGATCAGCACCGGCAGCGGAATGCCTTCATAGCTGTTGAAGGTCGAGATCAGGCCCACCAGCACCACGCCGACGAGAAGCACACGAAACACCGAACGCCACAGCGCGATCACCGGCAAGCCGTGGCGCGCCTGGTTGACCCGCTGGCGCCAGGCCAGCACGCCGGCCAGCACGAAGAGGAGCACGCCCAGCCCGATGCCCCACGCCGGCGGCAGATAGGCCTGCCCGATCTGCTCGAAGCCGGGCGAGACCGGCGCCACGGTGGCGCCGTCGGTCAGGCCCAGCACCACGCCGCGGTAGGCCAGCATGCCCCCGAGGCCGACGATGAAGGACGGTATGCCGGCATAGGCGGTGAGATAGCCGTTGAGGAAGCCGCACAAGAGGCCCGCGCCCAGCACCACCAGGATCGACAGCGGCAGCGGCATGCCGTGGGTGACATCGAGCACCGCCGCCATCCCGCCCAGCAGGCCCAGGAGCGAACCGATCGACAGGTCGATCTCGCCGGCGATGATGACGAACACCATGCCGCAGGCCAGGATGCCGGTGATCGACATCTGGCGCATCAGGTTCGAGACGTTGCGCGCCGAAGTGAAACCGCCCTCGGTCATCCAGTGGAAGAAGGTCCAGATCAGGGCGACCGCCACCAGCAGCGCCAGGATTTTATATTGGGTGAACAGCCGCTTGAGTGTCGTTGTATCCATGGGTGTTATTTGCTTGTCAGGCCTGGCCCAGGGCGGCGGCCAGCACCGTCTCCTGGCTCAGGCCATCGTTGAGAAAATCGCCGCGCAGCCGGCCCTCCTGCAGCACCAGCACGCGGTCGGACACGCCCAGCACCTCGGCCAGCTCGGACGAGACCATGACGATGGCGATGCCCTGGGCCGCCAGCTCCAGCATCAGGCGGTAGATCTCGAACTTGGCGCCGACGTCGACGCCGCGCGTCGGCTCGTCGAGGATCAGCACCTTCGGGCCGGTGAGCAGCATCCGGGCCAGCACCGCCTTCTGCTGGTTGCCGCCCGAAAGCGCCGTGATCGGCAGCGCGGGGCTGGCGGTCTTGAGCGCCAGGCGCGCGATCTGTTCGCCAATCGCGCTGGCTTCCTCGCCGTCGTCGATGCGGGTCAGGTGCGCATAGCGCTGCAGCACCGACAGCGTGATGTTCTCGCCCACCGACAGGTCGCGCACGATGCCGTGGTGCTTGCGGTCCTCGGGCACCAGCGCGAAGCCGGCGCGGATCGCCTTCAAGGGGTCGGCGGTGTCGACCCGCTGGCCATCGAGCCAGACCTCGCCCTCGTGGCGGCCCGGATAGGCACCGAAGATCGCCGTCACCAGCTCGGTGCGGCCGGCGCCGACGATGCCGGCGATGCCGAGGATCTCGCCGCGCCGCACCTGGAACGAGACGTCGTCCACCTTCTTGCGGCGCGGGTTCTCGGGGTCGTAGCAGGTGATGTGGCGCGCCTCCATCACCACCTCGCCGATGGCATGTGGCAGCGACGGATACATCTGGTTCATCTCGCGCCCGCACATCTGGGCGATGATCCGGTCCACGCTCATGTCGGGCATCGGTGTGGTGGCGATGTGCTTGCCGTCGCGGATGACGACGATGGTGTCGCAGATGGCCGCCACTTCCTCGAGCTTGTGCGAGATGTAGACGCAGGCCACGCCGCGCGCCTTCAGGTCGCGCACGGTCTCGAGCAGCACGTCGATCTCGGAGGCGCTGAGCGAGGCAGACGGCTCGTCGAGGATCAGCAGGCGCGCATTCTTGTTCAGCGCCTTGCCGATCTCGATCAGTTGCTGGTGGCCGCCGCCGTAGTGCTTCACCGGCAGCACCACGTTCACGTCCGGCAGGCGCAGGCCGCGCAGGATCTCCTCGGCGCGCCGGTTCATGGCCGGATAGTCGAGCCGGCCGCCGGGCAAGGTGATCTCGTTCCCCAAAAAGATATTCTCGGCCACCGACAGCTCGGGCACCAGCATCAGTTCCTGGTGGATGATGATGATCCCGGCCGCTTCGGTCTCGCGCACCGAGCGCGCGCGCAGGGGCTGGCCGTCCCACAGGATCTCGCCATCCCAGCTGCCGTGCGGGTAGACCGCCGACAGCACCTTCATCAGGGTCGACTTGCCGGCCCCGTTCTCGCCGCACAGGCCCACGCACTCGCCCGGCCGGATCGCCAGGTCGATGCCGTCCAGCGCCGGCACCCCGTCGAATCGCTTGGCGATTCCCTTCATTTCAAGCAGATAGCCCGGCATCGCACCACTTCCCAAGGCGTGAAAAAATCCCCGGACCGCAAACGCGGGCCCGGGGAAAGGAGAGATTCGGATTTATTTGCCGGCCAGCTGGCCCTGGGTGTAGAACCCGTCCTTCACCAGCAGGTCGACGTTCGACCTGGTCAGCAGGATCGGTTTGAGCAGCACGGTGCTGACCTGCTTGTAGCCGTTGTTAAGCTGGGCGTTATAGGCCGGCTTCTCATTGCGCACCAGCTGCACGGCGAGGGTGGCGGCGCTGGTGGCGATGGTCTTGAGCGGCTTGTAGACCGTCATCGCCTGGGTGCCGGCGATCACGCGCCGCACCGCGGCCAGGTCGGCGTCCTGGCCCGACACCGGCACCTTGCCGGCCAGCTTCTGCGCGGCCAGCGCCTGGATCGCGCCGCCGGCGGTGGCGTCGTTGGACGCGACCACGGCGTCGATCTTGTTGCCGTTGGCGGTGAGCGCATTCTCGACGATCGACATCGCCTCGGATGCGCTCCAGTCCTTGACCCATTGGCGGCCGACGACCTTGATGTCGCCCTTGTCGATCAGCGGCTGCAGCACCTTCATCTGGCCTTCGCGCAGGATCTTGGCGTTGTTGTCGGTCGGCGCCCCGCCCAGCAGGTAGTAGTTGCCCTTCGGTTTCAGGCCGACGATCGACTGCGCCTGCAGCTCGCCCACCGCCTTGTTGTCGAACGAGATGTAGGCATCGACGTCGGCATTCAGGATCAGGCGGTCGTACGACAGCACCTTGATCTTCGCCTTCTTCGCTTCGCGGATCGCATTGTTCAACACCGTGGCGTTGTAGGGCACGATCACCAGCACGTCGACGCCGCGCGAGATCAGGTTCTCGATCTGGGCGATCTGGCGCTGCTCGCTGGCGTCGGCCGACTGCACATAGACCTTGGCGCCGAGCTTTTCGGCCGCGCCGATGAAGTAATCGCGGTCGCGCGTCCAGCGCTCCAGCCGCAGGTCGTCGATCGAGAAGCCGATCTTGGGGTTCCTGGCGTCGGCCATGCTCGGCGCCGATGCGAACAGCAGCGCGCTGCCGAGTGCGATGGCGATGCCCATCTTCGTGAAGCCTTGTTTCATCGTTGTCTCCTTTATTGTCGGCGCGCTCGCTTGCGCGGCGCGCCGTATTGACATTCCATTCGCGTCAGGCGCCGTACCAGCCGGCGTCGACGAAGTATTCGCGGCCGCTGCAGCGGCGCGCATTGTTCGACGCCAGGAACAGCGACAGCGCCGCCACGTCCTGCATCTCGACCCGCGCCGGCAGGCACTGGCCGGCCAGGATGCGGTCTTCTTCGGCCGGCGTATGCCACAACGCTTGCTGGCGCGGGGTGCGCACGGCGCCGGGCACCACGGTGTTGACACGGATATGGTCAGGCCCCAGGTCGCGCGCCAGCGCGCGACTGAGGCCCTCGATCGCGGCCTTGGCCGTCATGTACAGCGCCAGCTCGGTGTGCGGCAGGTGCCAGGAAATCGAACCGACATTGAGGATCACGCCGCCCTGCTGGCGCCGCATCGAACCGGCTGCCGCCTGGGCGCAGAAGAACTGGTGACGCAGGTTGACCGCCATCCGGTCTTCCCAGTACGCCGGCGTCACGTTTTCGATGCGGTGGCGGTCGTCGTTGGCGGCGTTATTGAGGAGGATGTCGATGCCGCCGGCCTCCTGCTCGATGGCGACGAAGCTCGCGGCGAGCGCATCGAGGTCGGTCAGGTCGCAATGGAAGAAACGTGGCGCATGCGGCGCGGCGTGAAGCGCTGCGGCCAGCGCCTGGCCCGGGGCATCCGCGATGTCGAGGAACCAGACCCGCGCTCCCTGGCCGACGAAGGCCCGGACCAGTTCGCTGCCGATCCCCGAGCCGCCCCCGGTGATGACGACCCGCTTGTCGCGCAGGTCCGGATAGGTCGCGTAGACCTGCGTCGGGGCGCCCGGCGTAGGGTCGGCATGTGCCGTCATGGTCGTCTCCAGATTATTCTGAGTATGATGGATGCGAAACACAGCCCCTTAACAGGAGTGTTAGCGCAATCATCCCAGTCTAATGGGCGCCTTCGACGGTTGTCAACGAATTATTGAAATGGATTTCACAGCGGCTGGATTTGCCGGATGTCAGCGCGCTTTCGCCACCGACGGCAGGCGTGCCGGCGGACGGATACGGGGGGCGGCGTCGGACTGGCGGCGCACCAGCTCGAAGTCCATGTGGCTCTGCTCCGGCTCGGCCGGTTCGTCTTCGCGCAGCGCGCGCACCCGGCGCACCAGGGCCTGCACCGCCTCGCGCGCCATGCCGGCGATCGGCTGGCGCACGGTGGTCAGTTCCGGCCAGATCGTGGTGGCCAGAGCGGTATCGTCGAAACCGGTGACGGTCAGGTCGCCCGGCACGTCCAGGCCCAGGCGGTGCGCGACCGCCACCGTGGCCGCCGCCATGTCGTCGTTGCTGGCAAAGATCGCCGTCGGCCGTTCCGGCAACCCCAGCAACTGCTCGGCCGCGTCCAGGCCCGAGCGGTAGGTGAACATGCCCTGCACCACCAGCTCGTCGGAGGCGTCGGCGCCCTTCTCGGCGATCGCCGCGCGGTAGCCGTCCAGGCGGCGCGCGCTGGCGGTCTGGTTCGGATGGCCGACGATGAAGCCGATGCGCTGGTGGCCCAGCGCGATCAGGTGCCGCGCCATGTAGCGCGCCGCCTCGTAGTCGTCGATGCTGACCGCGCCGACGCCGGGGGCCGGCGAGCCGCAGGCCACGACCACCGCCGGAATCCCTGCCTTGGCCACGCACTCGAGCACGGCGACGCTGTCGCACAGCGGCGGCGGCAGGATCACGCCATCCAGGCCGTTGTTGATCAGGCGCTGGGTATGCTCGATCTCGTGGTTGCCGGCCTCGCACTTCTCGACGAACAGCTGGACGTTGTTGAGGCCGGACTGGTTGAGCAGGCCGACCAGGAATTCGCTCAGGTAAGCGGCGCTCGGATTGCTGTACAGGAAGCCGACGCGGATCGGCTTGGAGCCGGCCAGGTTGCGCGCTTCCTGGTTCGGGGTGTAGTTGAGCGCCGCGACCGCCTCGGCCACCTTGCGCCGCGTGCTTTCGCGCACCAGGCTCTTGCCGTTCATGACCCGCGACACGGTCATCGCGGACACGCCGGCGAGCCTGGCCACGTCCACCATGGTGGGCTTGCCCTGCTCCATCGATTCGCGGACGGCCTCGATGCTCGTTTTACTCATGTCGGTGAATTTCTTTAGAAGTTAGTAATGTTGGCCGATGTTAGCATAGTTACGGATTTGCCATCGGGACCTGTTCCGATTTTGCCGGTAAGGGTCGATTCCTAAGCGAAACAGGAAAAATGTGCGCGGCGTTTGCGCTAACATGCGCGCCACGAATTGCGATCATAGCGCTAGCCGCGCTGCGCCGCGAGCGCCTCGCGGGCCGCCGCCTGGCCCTCTTCCATATGGCGCGCGATCGACAGCGCCGAAAAATCGTAGTCGCGCGCCGCCGTCTCGCGTTCGCTCCCCTTGCGCACGATCCGGGTGATGCTGGGCCCGGCATCCTTGTCGCCCATCAGCTGGATATAGGTGGGCCATTGGCGCACCTGGTCGGCCTGGTCCGGCGAGGTGGCGTAGGCCAGGATGCCCTCGACCAGCTTGCGAAAGTCGCGCACCAGGAATTGCTCGGCACTGTCGCGCCGGACGCGCTCGGCAAACACGATTTCATCGCGCCGGCCCAGCACTTCCATCAGGCTGGTAGGGAGCGACCCTGTCTCGGGGTACAGGTCGACGATGAAGATGCGCTTGCGCGCCGTGCCCGAGTGCTCCAGCAGCAGCTCGAGCGGCGAATTGCTGATGATGCCGCCATCCCAGTAGTGCTTGCCGGCGATGGTGGTCCAGGGAAAGCCCGGCGGCAGGCTGCCGCTGGCCAGGATGTGGTCGGCGCTCAGGTCGTCGACATAGCTGTCGAAGATTTCCAGGCGCGCCGTCTCGACATTGACCGCGCTGACCAATAGTCGTACCGAACTCGATTTCAGCGCCCCGAAATCGACGTAGCGCTTCAACAATTCCTTGACCGGTGTCGGGTCGTACAGGCTGGTCCATGAGAGCGGCTCCATGCCTGTGAGCATGCCGCTCCAGCGCGGCCTGAAGAAGGCCGGCACGCCGAAAGCGAGCGTCTGCCACGAACCGAGCAGGCGCCGCGCCCGGTCGTCGAGCAGCGCCTGCGCCGCCTGCGGCACGTCGAGCGACAGGCGGCGCCAGAAATCCTCCAGCGCGGCGGCGGCATGGCCTGGATTGGCCGCCATGATGACCCCATTGAAGGCCCCGATCGACACCCCGGCGATGACGTCGGGCTGGATGCGCGCGTCTTCGAGCGCCCGCGCCACGCCGCATTCGAAGGCGCCCAGCGCGCCGCCGCCCTGCAGGATCAGCGCGGTCTGGCTGGGGATGCGCGTGATGGAAAAGTCGGGCTCGTGCAGGCGCTTGCAGGCCCAGCCGATATTCGTGCGGTAGCGGATCAGCGACTCGATCGCGCGCGTCTCGATCGCCGGCCGCCCCGTGGAAAACAGGGCGCGCGGCACCTCGTGGTCCAGATACAGGCAGGCCCAGGAGCGGGTCTCGGGGCGACCCAGCCGGGCATGCTGGTGGCCGGCCTCGGGATGGCCCAGGAACTGGAAGCCCTGGCCGAACAGCTCGCAGGAAAAATAGGGCACCTCGTCGTAGCGCAGCCGCATGCCGAGCATATTGCGCGCCGCCAGCCGTCCCTGCTTGACCGCATTGTCCCAGTGCTCGATGCGGTGGCGCAGGCGGAACACGGGGTCGGTGAAATTGGCGACGTCGCCCGCCGCCCACACCAGCGGATGCGAGGCTTGCAGGTACTGGTCGACGCACACGCCGTCGTCCAGCGCCAGGCCGCTGCCTTCCAGCCAGCCGAGATCGGGCGCGACGCCGATGCCGACCCCGACCAGCTCGCACGGCAACCGGCGTCCGCCCTCGGTGACGACCATCTCGACCTGCCGCTCGCCATGGAAGGCGGCGACCGTATCGGCCAGCACTTCCACGCCCTGGCCGACGTACAGCGCGCGCAGGTAGTCGCTGATGCCGTGGTCGTGCAGCTTGTCGAACAACATGCCGTGGCGCGCCAGCACGGTCACCTGGATACCCTTGCGCGCGAAGGCCGCGGCCATCTCGAGGGCGATGAAGCCGGCGCCGACCACCACGGCCCGCGCCGCGCCCTCCATTGCGCCGCGCAGAAGGCGCGCGTCGCTGGCCGTGCGCAGGTAGTGGATGCCGGGCAGCCCGGCGCCCGGCACCGCGAGATGCACGGGACGCACGCCGGTGGCGACCAGCAGCCGGTCGTAGCGGATGGCGCCGGCGTGGTCGGTGCGCACCAGCTGGGCGTCGGCATCGAGGCTTGTCGCGCGCACGCCGGACAGCAGGGTCACGCCATTGTCGTGAAAGTATTCAAGCGGCAACACCGTCGCCAGCGGCGGCGCGGCGTCGCCCTCCAGGAAGCGGGTCGAGAGCTGCGGCCGGTGATAAGGCGGGTCGCGCTCGTCCGCCACGATGACGATGGCGCCCTGCGCGCCCTCCTGGCGCAGCGTCTCGGCGGCAGTGGCGGCGGCCAGGCCGCCGCCGAGCAGGAGGTAGCTCGCATGCCGCGCGTGATCCTGCACGGCCGGCTCCGGGGTATGTGGCTGATCGGCCATCGGCCATCCTTTCGCAAGCGGCGTCGATGCGGGTTGGACCGCGGCCGGGCTGCGGCGTTCGCTCGACCTCGAACGAAGATGGTTCCACGCTGACAACCCGCCACGCGAGGCATGACGCGCAGGCGCCATCTCGCTATAATCTCGTCCTTCGCCCCAAAGGAAAACCCATGTCCCTGCTTGCCCACGAGCTCGAATTGCTCTCGCCCGCCAAGACCGCCGAGATCGGCCGCGAAGCGATCCTCCACGGCGCCGACGCCGTGTACATCGGCGGACCGGCCTTCGGGGCGCGCCACAACGCCAGCAATCCGCTGGAAGATATCGCCGCGCTGGTCAAGTTCGCCCACGGCTACCGCGCGCGCATCTTCGTGACCATGAACACGATCATGCACGACAGCGAACTCGATCTGGCGCGCAAGCAGATCTGGCAGCTGTACGAGGCCGGCGTGGATGCGCTGATCATCCAGGACCTGGGCCTGCTCGAACTCGACCTGCCGCCGATCCAGTTGCACGCCAGCACCCAGTGCGACATCCGCGGCGCCGAGAAGGCGAAATTCCTGGGCGACGTCGGCTTTTCCCAGCTGGTGCTGGCGCGCGAGCTGACGGTCGAGCAGATCCGCAAGATCCACGCCGCCACCGACACGCCGCTCGAATACTTCGTGCACGGCGCGCTGTGCGTGGCCTATTCGGGCCAGTGCTATATCTCGCACGCCGACACCGGCCGCTCGGCCAACCGCGGCGACTGCTCGCAGGCCTGCCGCCTGCCCTACACCTTGAGCGACGGCCAGGGCCGCGTGGTCGCCTACGACAAGCACCTGCTGTCGATGAAGGATAACGACCAGAGCCGCAACCTGGAAGCGCTGGTCGATGCCGGCATCCGCTCGTTCAAGATCGAGGGCCGCTACAAGGACATGGGCTACGTCAAGAACATCACCGCCCACTACCGGCTGCTGCTGGACGAGCTGCTCGAGCGCCGTCCGGAGTTCGCGCGCGCCGCCAGCGGCCGCACCCGCGTGATGTTCTCGCCTGACGTCGACAAGAACTTCCACCGCGGCCACACCGAATACTTCGCCCAGGGCCGCCTGCCGGACATCGGCGCCTTCGATTCACCCAAGTATGTTGGCGTGGAACTGGGCATCGTGGCGCGCCTGAACGGCGACAGCTTCGACATCGTCACCAATGCGCCGATGGCCAATGGCGACGGCCTGAACTACATGAACAAGCGCGCCACCTGCGGCATCCAGGCCAACCGCGCCGAAAAGCTCGGCGAGGAGCCGGACGGCCAGCGCTGGCGCGTGTTCCCGAACGAGCCGATGCCGAGCCTGGCCGGCCTGAAGGTGGGCACCGTCATCCACCGCAACCGCGACCACCAGTGGGAAGCCACGCTCAGTAAAAAGTCGTCCGAGCGCAAGGTGGCGATCGACCTGATCCTGAGCGAAGTGCCGGGCGGCCTGCGCCTGGACGTCGTCGACGAGGACGGCATCGCGTCCAGCGCCGAAGCCATGCTCGCACTGGAGCCGGCCCAGCAGGCGGCCCAGGCCGAGGCCGGGCTGCGCGCCAGCCTGGCCAAGCTCGGCAACACGATGTTCGAGGCCGGCCACGTGGCGCTGCAGCTGAGCCAGCCGTGGTTCGTGCCGAGCGCCGCCATCAATGCCCTGCGCCGCGACGCCATCGCCGCGCACGAGGCGGCGCGCCTGGCGGCCTGGGAGCGCCCGCAGCGCAAGGCGCCGGCGGAACCGCCGCCGGTCTACCCGGAAACCCAGCTCAGCTACCTGGCCAACGTCTACAACGACAAGGCGCGCGCCTTCTACCACAAGCACGGCGTGCAGCTGATCGACGCGGCGTATGAAGCGCACGAGGAAGCCGGCGAGGTTTCCTTGATGATCACCAAGCACTGCCTGCGCTTCTCGTTCAACCTGTGCCCGAAGCAGGCCAAGGGCGTGCAAGGCGTGCAGGGCCGGGTGAAGGCCGAGCCGATGACCCTGGTCAGCGGCGACGAGAAGTACACGCTGCGCTTCGATTGCAAGCCGTGCGAGATGCACGTGGTGGGCGCCATGAAGACGAACATCCTCAAATCGCCGCCGCCGTCGAACGTGGCCTACACCCCGCTGACCTTCCATCGCCAGCGTCCGCGCGACCCGGCAAAGGCATAAGCGGCGTTGTTGCCGCGGCCCGAAGCCGCCGTTTCCTGGATGGCGCCTGCGGGCGCCATTGTCATATCCGGAGGATCGTGCAATCCGCGGCGACTTTTCGGCATGGGCGGCGCGGGCGTGCGCGTCCATACTGGCTCCACTGTCCACACAACGGAGCCCACCATGAAAGACCAACTGTCCAAAGTCGTCCTGATCACCGGCGCCAGCAGCGGCATCGGCGAAGCCACCGCCCGCCATCTCGCCGCGCTCGGCCACCGCGTGGTGCTGGGTGCGCGCCGCACCGAACGCCTGGTGGCGCTGGCGGCCGACATCCGCGAAGCCGGCGGCAAGGCCGACGTCGCCCAGCTCGACGTGACGAGCCTGGAAAGCATGCGCGAATTCGTCGACTTCGCCCTCGAGCGCCATGGCCAGGTCGACGTGTTGATCAACAATGCGGGCGTGATGCCGCTGTCGAAGCTCGA
This sequence comes from Massilia timonae CCUG 45783, assembly GCF_000315425.1. Lineage (GTDB taxonomy): Bacteria > Pseudomonadota > Gammaproteobacteria > Burkholderiales > Burkholderiaceae_D > Telluria > Telluria timonae. Next base: position 472,182 of record NZ_JH992926.1, read on the forward strand.
TGCGCTCAAGATCGACGAATGGAACCGCATGATCGACGTGAACATCCGCGGCGTGCTGCACGGGATCGCCACCGTGCTGCCGGGAATGCAGGCGCGCCGCAGCGGCCAGTTCATCAACATCGCCTCGATCGGCGCCTACACCGTCAGCCCGACGGCGGCCGTCTACTGCGCCACCAAGTTCGCGGTGGCCGCCATTACCGAGGGCCTGCGCCAGGAAGTCGGCGGCGACATCCGCGTAACGCTGGTCTCGCCCGGCGTGGTGGAGTCGGAACTGGCCGATACGATCTCGGACCCGCTGGCGCGCGACACGATGCGCGAATTCCGCAAGGGCGCCATCAAGCCGGAAGCGATCGCGCGCGCCATCGCCTTCGCCATCGAGCAGCCGGCGGACGTCGACGTCAGCGAAATGATCGTGCGGCCGACGTCCAGCCCCTACTGATCCGAAGCCGAGTCAGGACGGGATCTTGAGTCCCTTCCTGACCGAGGGGCGCGCCAGGAAACGCTCCAGCGCGTCCCTCACATTACCGAAGTCTTCGGCGCCGATCAGGTCTTCCGCCTCGTAGAAGTTCAGCAAACCATTAATCCAGGGGAATACCGCGATGTCGGCAATGGTGAAGTCGTTGCCCGCGATCCAGGTATGCTGCGCCAGCTGGGCGTCGATCACGCCGAGCAGGCGGCGCGATTCGGCCACGTAGCGGTCGCGCGGGCGCTTGTCCTCATAATCCTTGCCGGCGAACTTGACGAAGAAGCCGAGCTGCCCGAACATCGGCCCGACACCGCCGATCTGGAACATCACCCACTGGATGACGCGGTAGCGACCCGCCGCATCGTGCGGAATCAGCTTGCCGCTCTTCTCGGCCAGGTAGAGCAGGATCGCGCCCGATTCGAACAGCGCCAGCGGCTGCCCCTCCGGGCCGTCCGGATCGAGGATGGCGGGAATCTTGTTGTTCGGGTTCAGCGACAGGAAGGCTGGCGAGTTCTGCTCGTCCTTGGCGAAGTCGACCTTGTGCGCCTCGTACGGCAGGCCGATCTCTTCGAGCATGATCGGGATCTTGACGCCGTTCGGGGTCGGCATCGAATACAGCTGCAACCGCTCGGGATGGGCGGCCGGCCATTTCTGGGTGATGGGAAAAGCGGAAAGCTTGGTCATGTCGTTGGCGCCTCATCGAGCACCGCCGTGGCGGCAGAGTTCTACGATACCAAAGATTCAATGCGCCCGCTGCGCACTTGGCTGCAGCGGGCGGCATCGCATCGATCAGCCGAACAGCTTGTTGGCGGTCTTGGCGATGAGTTCGCCCTGGTGGCGGGCGCCGCCCAGGTCCTTCTCGCTCGGCTGGCGCTGGCCCTGGCCGCCGGCGATGGTGGTGGCGCCGTAGGGGCTGCCGCCAACGATCTCGTCCAGCGTCATCTGCTCCCGGTAGCTGTACGGCAGGCCGACGATGGTCATGCCGAAGTGCAGCAGGTTGGTGATGATCGAGAACAGCGTGGCTTCCTGGCCGCCATGCTGGGTCGCGGTGGAGGTGAAGGCGCCGCCCACCTTGCCGTTCAGGGCGCCGCGCGCCCACAGGCTGCCGGTCTGGTCGAGGAAAGCCGCCATCTGGCCCGGCATGCGGCCGTAGCGGGTCGGCGCGCCGACGATGATGGCGTCGTAGTGCTCCAGCTCGGCGACGGTGGCGACCGGCGCGGCCTGCTCGAGCTTGAAGTGGGCGCCCCTGGCGACGTCTTCGGGGACGGTCTCGGGAACCCGCTTCACGTCGACGGTCGCGCCCGTGCTGCGCGCGCCCTCGGCGACGGCGTTCGCCATCGTCTCGATGTGGCCATACGTCGAGTAATACAGTACCAGTACTTTTGCCATCGACTGCCTCCATGTGTAGGATTCGGGACGGCCATTGTAGCGACAATGGCCGAATGCCCGTTTTCGGGACCACATGGATTGTGCAGGCGCGAGCGCCTCTCGCGCACTAGGGCTTAAGAAGGATCAGATCCAGTAGATGAAGGCGGCCAGCGCGACGACGAGCAGCACGCGGGTGATGTTGTAGGCGGTCTTGTTCCAGGCCTTGAAGCGGCGGCGGTACTGCCCGGCATAGAAGGAAATGCGGAACAGCTTGCTCACCAGGCCGACCTGGTCGCCGGTTTCATTCGGCGAGGCGGCGGCAGTCATCACGGTGCGGCCGAACCAGCGGTTGAAAGCCTGCATCCAGCGGTAGCGCATCGGGCGCTCGACGTCGCAGAACAGGATCACGCGGTCGCTCTCGCTGCCGTTGATCGCCCAGTGGATGAAGGTTTCGTCGAACACGACGCCCTGGCCGTCGCGCCAGCTGTGGCGCTCGCCGTCGACGTCGATGAAGCAGCGGTCGTCGTTCGGCGTGGCCAGGCCCAGGTGGTAGCGCATCGAGCCGGCGAACGGGTCGCGGTGCGGGTTGAGCTTGCCGCCCGGCGGCAGCTCGGCGAACATCGCCGCCTTGACCGAAGGGATCGATTGCAGCAGCGCGTAGGTCTGCGGGCACAGGCGCTCGGCCGACGGGTGGCTGGCGTCATACCACTTGAGGTAGAAGCGCTTCCAGCCGTTCTTGAAGAAGGAATTGAAGCCGGCGTCGTCGTTCTGCTCGGCCGCCTTGATCTTCTTGAGCGCGAGCAGGTTCTCGGCTTCGGCGCGGATGATCGGCCAGTTCTCTTGCAGACGGGCCAGTTCGGGGAACTCGCTCACCGGGATGAAGGGCGTGTTCGGCACCTTCGAGAACTTGTGCATGAAAATATTGATCGGCGCCATGAACGACGAGTGGTCGAAGATCTGGCGACGGAACGGCAGGCGCACGCGCCCGCGGAAATGGATGTGCAGGATAGACAGAATATAGAAACCCACAACGACCCACTTCATCACATCCTCCATCGCAGCCATGGGAGCGGCTGACCCTCTTGATCAAGGACGCAGGATACCACATCGGCTGCTGGGCCGTGGCGGCCCCGCCGACTCGCTGGAGAGGGAGGGTGGCGCCGGCGCACGGGCCGCATGGCCCGCCTGCCGGCGCTGGCGGTGGCAATACCCGCCAGGAAAATGTCAGTGCAGTACCGACGTCATCGCATAACCTTTTTCGGCGATCTGGCCGTTGAGGTTATCGATGTCGAAATCCGCGATCTGGTCGGCATTGTCGTCGACCTCGAAAGCGCGGGCTTCGATCTCCCAGTCGGTATTGGTGGCTTCTTCGGGAATGTTCTTCGCTTCGGGCACGGCCAGGTACGAGAACTTGCCGTCGTGTTCGGCTCTGCGGTAAATATCCAGGCGCATAGTCATTTTCCTCTATTCAATGCGCGCTTTCCGGATGAAAGCACGCAGCTCCACAGTAGAAGATCAAGTGGCCATAGTCTGTTATCTGCCGAACACTCTGCCGAATACCCGAGCAGGCGCGTCAGCGCGCCGGATTATGTCCAAGCACCCGCGCGGGCAGCATGACGATCGCGCGCAGCAGGCCGAACACGGCGTCGACGCCGATGCCGAGCAGACGGAACGGCAGCAACAGCAGCCACACCACAGGATACAGCACCAGGGCAAGCAGCGCGATTGGCCAGCACAGGAACAGCAGCACCAACCATACCAGGAAACTCAGCATTGTCTTTCTCCATGAAGAAGCAGCATGGTGAATGTATGCCGAAAGAGGCAATGGGGACAGCGGCGTGCGATAAACGGGGGAAACGGCGGCCCGAACGGTCGCCGGAAAGGATGAGCGGACCGACCGGTCCGCCCATGGTTGCCGCATCAGGCGAAGGTGGCCGCTTCCTCGACCGCCGGCGCGTGCGCCCCGGTTTCCGCCTGCTCGGCCACGACCTCGACCTTGATCGACGCTTGCAGCGACGGGATCGAGCCGCCGGCGCGGTAGGCGAAGGAGATGCGCAGCAGGTCGCCGGCCTTGACCTCGACCGGACGGTACAGCGGCAGGGTCATGTAATGGTTGAGCCAGTCGATGGTGGTCGCCTGTTCCTGGACGATGGCCAGCACGTTCTTGGTTACGAAACGCATCGCGTTCAGCGTGCCGCCCTGCTCCACCAGCAGCGAGCCTTCCCAGACGATCAGGCTGTCGACCGGCTGGCTGAAATCGAGGATGCTGTACACGGCGGGTTGGGCCAGCTCGACCGTGCCTGGCTGGACCACACCGGTTTCCTGGAACTGCACGATCGGGGCATAGAAGCCGTCGAAGTCATACGCCTGCTGGATCGGCTGGGCCGCCATGATCACGGCTTCCGGCATGAACAGCGGCAGCGGGCCGCCGAACTTGGCCAGGTAGCGGCGCTTGAACGATTCGATTACTTCGACCTGCTTTTCGCGCAGCATGCCGACGTGGATCATCTCGCAGATCACGACGTCGACCGGCTCCGGCGGCAGGTAGTCGAAGGCGTCGGCATGGATCACTTCAACCTTGTGGCCGTTCGGGTTCATCGCCAGGAAGCGGCGCGCTTCCTGCACCATGTCCGGGTTGAACTCGACGCAATACACTTTCGAGGCGCTCTGGGCCGCGAAGAAAGACAGCACACCGGTGCCGCCACCCAGCTCCAGCACTTTCGCGCCGGGGAACACGGAATAATGGATGGCATTCTTGAAGCTGTGCATCCGGTTCTGGTCCATCAGCATATTGTGATGGTAGTGGACTGGAATGAACTGCCCCAGGTAGCAGCTTTCGATTTCGCGTTCGTTGAGCATGGGTATCCTTGTTGGTCGGTGGTCGTTAAACCGTAGACACATTATGGATACCGTTGCCCTCACGCAATTGGTCGAGCTAAGCGCGTTTTACCGTCCAATTCACGAGCGAATTGTCACGCGGACAAAATCAGCGGGCTGAAGCAGTGAGCTCCCTGGCCAGTTCGTCGCGGCCCGCCTGCCTGGCGATCTGGGCCGCGGTATGCCCTTCCGTGTTCTTCAGCGCGGTATTGGCGCCGCGGGCGACCAGCAGCCGCGCCGTCGCGTCCTTCCCTTCGCGCGCCGCGAGCATCAATGGCGTGAAGGCGCCGCTGGGGCGCGGCGACACGGCGTCGAGCTTGGCGCCATGTTCGATCAGCAATTGCGCGATCTTGTCGTCCCCGCTGGCGGCGGCGTAGTGGAGCGCGGTCCAGCCCGGCTGGTTGACCTTGGCGCCTTTTTTCAGCAGCGCGCGGACGACCTCTTCATCGCGCTTGAAGGCCGCCATCATCAGCGCCGTGTTGCCATTGACCGCCTTACGCTCGAGGTCGGTGCCCGGATGGCGCAGTAGTTCAAGGATTACCTCGCGCGCGCCTTCGCGGATCGCCAGCACCAGGGCCGGCTCGCCGCCCAGGGGATTGAGTTCGTTGGCATTGACGACCGCGCCGACCATCTTGCGCACCGTGCCGGCGTCATCCATCTGCACGGCGCGGAAGAAGGAACTCACCTGCTGCGGCGTGGGCGGCAGGGCGGCGTGGGCGCCGGCAATTGCGGCAAACAGCAGGCTGGCGGCAAGCAGGCGGCGGATCGGCACGGGTCAGCTCCTGGCGGTCTGGAACAGATTGAAGAAATTCTCGCTGGTGCGGTCGGCCACCTCGCGCAGCGAGACGCCCTTGAGCGTGGCGATGTACTCGGCCACGTGGGCCACATAGCCCGGCTCGTTCATCCTGCCGCGGAACGGCACCGGCGCGAGATACGGCGAGTCGGTCTCGATCAGCATGCGCTCGAGCGGCACGGCTTGCGCCACCGCCTGCAGTTCCTTGGCGCTTTTGAAGGTGACGATGCCCGAGAACGAGATGTAGAAGCCCTGGGCCATCGCGGCTTCGGCCACCGCCAGCGATTCGGTGAAGCAGTGCATCACGCCCGCAACGCCTCCCGCATCCGTACCGGCGCCCTCTTCCTTCATCAGGCGGATCGTATCCTCGCTGGCGGCGCGGGTATGGATGATCAGCGGCTTGCGCGTCTCGCGCGAAGCACGGATATGCACGCGGAAGCGTTCGCGCTGCCATTCCAGGTCGCCCTCGAGCCGGTAGTAATCCAGGCCGGTTTCACCGATGGCGACGATCTTGGGGTGGTTGGCCAGCTCGACCAGTTGCTGGACGGTCGGCTCCGGCGTGTCCTCATAGTCGGGATGGACGCCGACCGAGGCGAAGATGTGGGGGTGTTGCTCGGCCAGGGCGAGCACTTGCGGGAAGTCAGGCAGGTCGACCGACACGCACAGGGCGTGCGTCACCTTGTTCTCGGCCATCTTGGCCAGGACTTCAGGCATGCGGGCTGCCAGTTCCGGGAAATTGATGTGGCAATGGGAATCGATGTACATCCTGCCATTGTAAAGGCAGGCGTCGGGGAGCGCCATGCGGGCCACTCACCGGACAGGAGCATCACTCTTTGCTCCTGACAAGGGCGGGGAATCAGGTTGTCGAGGCGGGAAGCGTGGATAACTTGCAACAACGTGAAAAATTGAATCGTGCGCGCAACAAAATTCGTCGCTTATCTTAGTATGTGCAATATCATTTTTTTAACAGCCAAGGAAATATTGTAATGAAGACTGTCTCACTTCGCCTCCTGTCCAGCCTGGTCCTGATGGCCGCGTCTTTTTCGGCCTCGGCCGGTCCGACCGTTGGCAAAGCGCTTGAAATCAATGGCGTATTCAATGAAAAGGTTGGCCCTGCGCCGCAATGTGCGTCCACCCTCGGCGGCAAGCTTGCCGGCCACGGCCAGACGGCCGAAGGCACGCCAGTCGCGTTCGTCGGCGGAGACTGCTTCGCCCAGTCCGGCACCACATTCACCTTCAGCAATGGCAAGTTCATCGTGCTGTATCCGAACGGCGACCAGATTTTCGCCAACTACGGTGGCCAGTTCGTTCCCACCGGCGCAGGCACTGCCTACGTCATGAACGGCGGCACCTTCACCATCACCGGCGGCTCCGGCACCTATGCTCGCGCAACCGGCGGCGGCTATTTGAGCGGCACCGAAGACTTGTCCAACGGGGCCGGTACGATCAAGTTATCGGGTCATGTGTACTACAAGCCGAAAAAGTGATCGCTGAAGCAGCACCAGGCTGCGCTGACACGGCAACGTAACGGCCCGAAAAAAGAGCGGTATGCATCCCGCTCTTTTTACATCAGTCTACGACGCGCTTGCCCAGGATGATCAGGTCGCGCTCGATCCCGTCGAGATTGGCTACACGTGGGAAATTGGCCCAGGTTTCGAAGCCGTATTTGCGGAACAGTGCCAGGCTTGGTTGGTTATGCCCGAAGATGAAGCCCAGCAAGGTATGCACCTTGACCTCGGGCGCGAACGCCATTGCCACCTCCAGGCAGTAGCGACCAAGTCCCTTGCCGCGCGCGCTTTCGGCGATATAGATCGACACCTCGGCCGTGCCCGAATACGCCGGACGACCGTAGAAGTTCGAATATGACAGCCAGCCCAGCACTTCGGGATGCTCGCGCTTGTCCTCGGCATCGTGAATCACCCACAGCGGACGACGGTCCGGCGTATGGTCGTTGAACCACGCTTCGCGCGATTCGACCGTAATAGGTGCGGTGTCGGCGGTGACTTCGCGCGAGGCGATGGTGGAATTGTAGATGTCGACGATGACCGGCAGGTCGTCGCGTCGAGCCAGGCGATGAACGTAGGATGGCATGAAACGAAAGGTGGTGGTTACAGGGTATGGGTTGCGCGCGACGACCGCAGCGCCGCGCCGAGGATTTCTTCGATGCGGGCCTTGGCGCGCTGTCCGGCCTCGTCGGCCGGGAAATGCACGCCGATGCCCTGCGCCTTGTTGTTATTGGCGCCGCTCGGCGTGATCCAGGCCACGGTCCCGGCGATCGGGTATTTGTTCTGGTCGTCCATCAGCGCCAGGATCAGGTAGATCTCGTCGCCGATTTTATAAGGTTTGTTGGTGGGCACGAACATGCCGCCGTTTTTCAGGAACGGCATGTAGGCCGCGTACAGCGCCGCCTTTTCCTTGATCGCCAGCGACAGCACCGAAGGCCGCGGGGCCTGGGCTGCATTCGTCTCTGGCTGGGTGACGCTCATTGTGGTCCTTTCATGTGCAGCACGCAGTGTACTCAAGCAGCATATCTTCGACAAACAATTTTGCCGACAAAGGATGATCCGCCACAGCCCGCCGCTCGTTCACGGCCTTGATGACGCGCAGCAGGCCCGGCGCATTGACGCGACCGGCCAGCGCCGCCAGCTCCTTCTGGTAGCGCGGGTAGTAGCGGAGTTTGCCCGACAATTTGTACGAAAACACATCGTACAGCCAGCGTTGGGTCCAGGACACCAGGGCCGGCAACTCGGCCTTGGCCAGCTTCTCGGCGGCGCGCAGCGCGGAATCCGGCGCCGGCCGCGCCAGGAACTGCAGCAGCGCCTCCATGTCGTCGCGGTTGCCGTTGCTTGACTCTGCCAGGGCCGCCAGCGGCGCGCCGCCCTGCTCGCGCAGCCAGCTGTCGGCGTCCGGCACGCCCTGCTCCTTGAGCCAGGCCAGGGCTTCGTCGTGCGAAGGCATCGGCAGCGCGAACTTGCGGCAGCGCGACAGGATCGTCGGCAGCAGGCGATCGAGGCTGTTGGAAGACAGCAGGAACACGGTGCCCGGCGGCGGTTCTTCCAGGGTCTTGAGCAGCGCATTCGACGCCGGCATGTTCAGCGCCTCGGCCGGATACAGCACCACCACCCGCAAGCCCTGGCGGTGGGTCGAGATGTTCATGAAATCCGAGAGGTTGCGGATCTGCTCGATCTTGATCTCTTTCGACGGCGCCTTGGTCGATTTCGACTTGGCGCCCGCTTCGCCGTCCTCGCCGTCGGCCGGCAGATCGTCTTCGAATACCTCCGGCCGCACGCGGCGGTAATCCGGGTGATTGTGCTGCACGAACCAGCCGCAGGACGCACAGACCCCGCAGGCATGGCCGTCGGGCCGCGGGCTCTCGCACAGCAGGGCCTGGGCAAAGGTCTCGATGAAGTCGGCCTTGCCGGTGCCGGCCGGGCCATGGAACAGGATCGCATGCGGCATGCGCGCGCGCATCTGCTGCAGCTGGGACCAGGCGGCCCCTTGCCACGGGTACATCGTCACAACAATTTCTCCAGAACTTGGGCCAGGCTGGCCTGGATATCGGCAATGCTCCTGGTCGAGTCGACCACGACGAAACGCTCGGGGAATTGCTCCGCGCGGCGCAGGTATTCGGCGCGGCATTTCGCAAAGAAGTCGGCCTGCTCGCGCTCGAATTTATCCAGCGTGCGCGTCGCGTCCAGGCGCTGGCGCGCCACTTCGAGCGGCACGTCGAACAGCAAGGTCAGGTCGGGCTGCAGTTCGGGATGCACCCAGGCTTCCAACGCTTCCATCTTGGCGCGCGGCAGGCCGCGGCCGCCGCTCTGGTAGGCGAAGCTGGCGTCGGTGAAACGGTCCGACAGCACCCATTTGCCTGCGGCCAGATTGGGAGCGATGACTTGCGCGATGTGCTCGCGCCGGCTGGCGAACATCAGCAGCGCTTCGGTTTCCAGGTGCATCTTTTCGTGCAACAGCAAGTCGCGCAGCTTTTCGCCGAGCGGCGTGCCGCCCGGTTCGCGCGACGAGACGATCTGCTTGCCGCGCGACGTCAGGTAATCGGTGACGAAGCCGATGTGGGTCGATTTCCCGGCCCCATCGATGCCTTCGAATGTAATGAACTTGCCCTGCATGTGCTGCCCTGCTTCGTGTTAATGGGATTCGGTAAGTGGCTGGTTCATGATGCCACGCTGGAAACGGTTGACCGCCCGGTTATGGTCCAGCAGGTTGTTCGAGAAGTGGCTGGTGCCATCGCCGCGCGCCACGAAATACAGCGCCGGTGTCTCGGCCGGCGCGAGCGCCGCATTCAGCGACTGCAAACCGGGCAGCGCGATCGGCGTCGGCGGCAGCCCGCTGCGCGTATAGGTATTGTAAGGGGTATCGGTCAGCAGGTCCTTCTTGCGGATCTGGCCCGCAAACACCTCGCCCATGCCGTAGATCACGGTCGGGTCGGTCTGCAGGAGCATGCCGGTGCGCAGGCGATTGACGAACACGCCGGCGATCATGTTGCGCTCGCTCTTCTGGCCCGTTTCCTTCTCGACGATCGAGGCCATGATCAGCGCTTCGTACGGCGTCTTGTACGGCAGCTCCTTGTTGCGCTTTTCCCAGGCCGCGTTCAGGTGCTCCAGCATCGCCTGGTGCGCGCGCCGATAGATCTCGATTTCCGACGAGCCCTTGGCGAACAAATAAGTGTCTGGGAAGAACAAGCCTTCCGGCTCCTTGAACTCGGTCGAGATCTTGCCCATCAATTCCTGGTCGGACAGCTTGACCGTGTCGTGCTTGAGGCGGTTGTGCGAACCGATCGCCTGGCGCATCTGGCGGAAGGTCCAGCCTTCGATGATGGTGATCGCTTCTTGCGCGAACTCGCCGCGCACCAGCTGGGTCAGCAGGCCGCGCGGACTGGTATTCGGTTTCAGTTCATAGCTGCCGGCCTTGATGCGCGCGGCGTCGCCCGTCAGGCGCGCCAGCAGCACGAACATGGTCGGGTTGATCGGCACGCCGGCCGCCACCATCTGCTGCGCGCTCGCTGCGACACCGCTGCCGGGATTGATCGTGAATTCGATCGGTTCACCGCTGGTCGTGAGCGAGTGCTTGGCCCACCAGGAAAATCCGCCTGCGGCTGCCAGCGTGACCACGACGCCGGTAACGAGTAATTTTTTTATGAATGCCATGTGGTGTGTGCGGGTACGAACGTGGATGCTGGTGCGGATTGCGGCGCTCCCGGCGCGATTTCCCCGACAACTCTATAATGAGGCCGTAATGATAAAGCCTAATTGCCAAAATATTTCGGATTTTCATGAGTAACTGGACTGATCACCTCGCCACGCATGGCGCCCGCTTCCATCTCGACGAAGCCACCCAGGTCGAGGACTTCGGCCAGCCCCTGGATATCGACGCACTCGCGGCCGGCTTTGTCGCCACCGTGACCGACCAGGGATTGATCGCTGTCGCCGGCGAAGAAGCCGCGAAATTCCTGCACGCCCAGCTCACCAACGACGTCGAGCACCTGCAGCAGGACGAAGCCCGCTTCGCCGGCTTCTGCACGCCGAAAGGCCGCCTGCAGGCGAGCTTCCTGATGTGGCGCGACCCTGACGCCGTGTATTTGCAGCTGCCGCGCGCGATCCAGGCGCCGCTGCAAAAGCGCCTGTCGATGTTTGTGCTGCGCAGCAAAGCCAAGCTGCGTGACGCCACCGATGAAGCGCCGTTCGCGGCCGTGCTCGGCCTTGGCGGCGCCGGGGCGCAGGCGGCGCTCGGCCGCTTCGTCAATACGTTACCAGGCGCGCCGATGGGCAAGACCAGCGGCGAGTTCGGCACCGTGCTGCGCCTGAACGACGCCTTCGGCGCGCCACGCTACCTGTGGCTCGCCTCGACCGAGGCAGCGAGCGCTGCCCTGCCGGCATTGAAGGAAGAACTGGCCCTGGGCGGCAACCAGGCCTGGCGCCTGGCCACGATCCACGCCGGCGAGCCGCAGGTGAGCGCTGCCACGCAGGAGCAGTTCGTGCCGCAGATGGTCAACCTCGAGCTGCTGGGCGGCGTCAACTTCAAGAAGGGCTGCTACCCGGGCCAGGAAATCGTCGCGCGCACCAAATACCTGGGCAAGATCAAGCGCCGCACCGCGCTGGCCGGCATCGAGAATGCCGCCGCCCGCGCCGGCGATGAAGTGTTTTCGGTGGCCGACCCCGACCAACCCTGCGGCATGGTCGTCAACGCCGCGCCGAACGGCCGCGGCGGCGCCGATGCCCTGGTCGAGATCAAGCTGGCCGCGCTGGATCAAGAGGTGCGCCTGGGCTCGGCCGGCGGCGCGCTGCTGCGCTTCCTGCCCATGCCCTACAGCCTCGACGCGATCGACGACTAGCGATGGTCGACTTCTACGTCTACTACAAGGTGCGCAGCATCGATGCCGCCCGGCTGGCGCCGCTGGTGCATGCCATGGCGCGCCGCCTGGAGCAGGATGCCGGCGTGCGGGTGGCGCTCAAGCGCCGCCCCGAAGACAAGGACGGCCTGCAGACCTGGATGGAAGTCTATCCGGGCGTGACGGAGGGCTTCGAAGCGGTATTGGCGCAGGTCGTCGACGATGCCGGCATCTCGCCGTATCTCGCCGGGCCGCGCCGCCTTGAAATTTTCACGGACCTGCCATGTGCCTGATCGTCTTTGCATGGCACGTCGTCCCCGGCGTGCCCGTCATCGCGGCCGCCAACCGCGACGAGTTCTATGACCGCCCCGCCACGCCGGCCGGCCCCTGGCCGCAGGCGCCGCATGTGATCGCGGGCCGCGACCTGCAGGGCGGCGGCAGCTGGATGGGCGTCTCGCTCACCGGCCCCAACGGCCCGCGCTTCGCGGCGCTGACCAATATCCGCAGCCCGCAAGAACGCCGGCTGGATGCGCCGTCGCGCGGCGCGCTGGTGGCCGACTACCTGCGCGGCGAACTCGATGCGGCGGCCTACGTGGCCGAACTGGCGGCGCGCCCCGACCTGTACAACGGCTACAACCTGGTGCTGGGCGACGGCGAGACCTTGTACTGGTACTCGAACCGCGGCAAGGACGATCCGCGCAACGGCCAGCCGCTGGAGCGTGGCCGCATCTACGGCATCTCGAACGGCCTGCTGGACACGCCCTGGCCCAAGGTGCTGCGCACCAAGGCGCAATTCGCGAGCCTGCTGTGCCAGGGGGCGCCCGAGGATGCGTACTTCGAGATGCTGGCCGACACCACGCGCGCGCCGGACGTGCGCCTGCCCGAGACCGGCGTGCCGATCGAGATGGAACGCATGCTGTCGCCGGTATGCATCGAATCGCCCGAGTATGGGACGCGCACCTCGACCGTGGTCAAGCTGTATCGGGATGCGGCGCCGGAGTTGCATGAGCGGGTGGTGCAGCCTGGCGTCGTCGCTGCAGCGTGAGACGTGGCGTGGACGGCTTCGCCGTCCACGCGTTCAACTTACGGCGATGTTGCGATAACCCTCGCCTGGATTGAACGCGTGGGCGGGGGACCCGCCCACCCCACGATCTAGTGCCAGTCGATCTCGCCGCCAACCCTACCGCCTTCCTTTCATCCCCGCCTTCAAGATCTCCTTCAAATGCGGTGTCGCCGCATACGGATCGGCCGGCTGCCGGGCATGCACCAGCGCGTCCATGCGCTCGGCCACCGCGCCCAGCGCCTGCGGGTGCGAGAACACATAGAAGCGCTCTTCGCGGATAGCGTCGAAAGTCAGGCGCGCGACGTCCGCCGCCGACACCTTGCCGGAGCCGACCGCCTTTTCGGTGAGCGCCTGCGCCGCCATCTGGCTCGCGGTCATGATTTCGTCGGTGCGCAATTCGTCCGGACGGTGGCGGTGCGATTGCGCGATCGCGGTCGGGATGAAATACGGGCACAGCACCGAAGTCCCGATCGGCGCGTCGACCAGCTTCAGGTCGTGGTACAGGGTTTCGGTGAGCGAGACCACCGCATGCTTGGAGACGTTGTAGATGCCCAGCGCCGGCGAATTGAGCAAGCCCGCCATCGAGGCGGTATTGACGATCCAGCCGCGATAGCCGGGATCCTGCGCGGCGCACTCGAGCATCGTGCGCGTGAACGCGCGCACGCCGTGGATCACGCCCCACAGGTTGACACCCAGCACCCACTCCCAGTCTTCCTCGGAGTTCTCCCACACCAGGCCGCCGGCGCCGACGCCGGCATTGTTGAACACCAGGTGCACCACGCCGAAGCGCGCCATCGCCGAATCGGCCAGTTCCTGCACGTGCTCGCCCTTGCGCACGTCGCACACCATGGCCAGCACCTCGGTCTGCTTCGCCAGTTCATCCGCCGCCTTTTCGAGGGCCTTGGGCTGGACGTCGGCCAGCACCAGCTTCATGCCGAGGCTGGCGGCCAGGTTGGCGAACTCGCGCCCCATGCCGCTGGCGGCGCCCGTGATGGCCGCAACCTTTCCGTGAAACTCGTCCATTTTTGCCCCTCCCTAAACTAGACCGCCGTCACCCCGCCATCCACCGCCAGCACCTGCCCGGTGATGTGCTTGCCGGCATCCGAAGCGAACAGCACCACGGCGCCCTTCAGGTCTTCATCGTCGCCCAGGCGCTTCAATGGGGCCGCGGCCGCCAGCCCGTCGACGCCATAGGCGGCGAGCACGCCCTTCGTCATCTTCGACGGAAAGAAGCCCGGCGCGATCGCGTTGACCGTGATGCCGTAGCGCCCCCACTCGCCGGCAAGCGTACGGGTGAAATTTACCACCGCGCCCTTGGACGTGTTGTACGCCAGCGTCTGCATCGCATCGGGCGGGTTGCCGGCCAGGCCGGCGATCGACGCGATATTGACGATGCGGCCGTAGCGGCGCGGGATCATCGACAGCTTGCCGACCGCCTGCGACACCAGGAAGACCGAGCGCACGTTCAGGTTCATCACCTTGTCCCAGGCCTCGAGCGGATAGTCCTCTGCCGGCGCGCCCCAGGTGGCGCCGGCGTTATTGATCAGGATATCGACGTGGCCCAGGCGCGCGATCGCCGCCTCGACCAGCGCCTGCGCCTGGCCCGGGTCGGACAGATCGCCCGCGAAGCAGCTGGCCTCGATGCCGAGCGCGTGCAGCTGGGCCACGGTGGCGTCGAGCTCTTCCTGCTTGCGCGACGAGATCACCAGGCGCGCGCCCTGCTCGCCGAGCGCCTGCGCCATTTGCAGGCCGAGCCCGCGCGAGCCGCCGGTCACGATGGCGGTCTTGCCCTTCAGTGAAAACAGCTCCTGGGTGGTGCGCATGCGGTCTCCTGGTTGTCGTTATCGGAAAGCTGTGCGGCTCAGACCTCGTAATCCATGCACTGGCGGCCTTCGCGGATGGCGCCGATGAACGGCACCACGGCCTGGTGGGTTGGGTGCTTGATGTAACCCTCGAGCGCGGCGCGGTCGGCGAACTCCGAATACAGCACCACGTCATAGGTTGCTTCGAGGTCGGGCTGGGCCAAGGTCACCTCGAAGGTCAGGATGCCCGGCACGACCGTCGCACACTCGTCCAGCCGGCGCTTCATCTCGCGCGCATTGGTCGCGCGATCGGCGCCTTCGGCCTGTTCCTTCAATTTCCACATCACGATGTGCTTGATCATTCTGTTTCCTGTTCTATTCATTGAGGGTGAGTGCCTTCCCGGACGTTGCCGTAGAGGGAAGCCGGTCGAGCATAGCATAGCGGCAGCACGACCGTTCGCGAAGAAATATCGATTTCATCATGGGGATTAAATAGGATGATTCTCTCCTATCAACGGGCAGTAGTCCGACACGGAAAAGCGGAGCACGAGAATGCGCTCGTAAGCCATGCGTAAGCTGGATGCAAGATTCGCGTAAGGTTTCGGGAGCACAGTGGAGTTAGCTGACCAACAATCAGCATTTCCGGTTACACAAAATTAATTACGGAGACACCCATGGCTATCACACCCGGCAATACTGTCGGAGGACAAGCTGCACCGACCTCCGCCGGACTTACCAAGGAAGAGCGCAAGGTCATCGCCGCTTCTTCCCTCGGCACCGTTTTCGAATGGTACGACTTCTATCTCTACGGTTCGCTCGCTTCCATCATCGCCAAGCAGTTCTTCATCGGCGACCCCAGCACCACCTTCATCTTCGCCCTGCTCGCCTTCGCCGCCGGCTTCATCGTGCGCCCGTTCGGCGCGCTGGTGTTCGGCCGCCTGGGCGACATGATCGGCCGTAAGTACACCTTCCTGGTGACCATCCTGCTGATGGGCGCCTCGACCTTCCTGGTCGGCATCCTGCCGAGCTATGCCCAGATCGGCATCGCGGCGCCGATCATCCTGGTCACACTGCGCATCCTGCAAGGCCTGGCGCTGGGCGGGGAATACGGCGGCGCCGCCACCTACGTGGCCGAGCACGCGCCGCACGGCAAGCGCGGCCTGTTCACGGCCTTCATCCAGACCACGGCCACCATCGGCCTGTTCCTGTCGCTGCTGGTGATCCTGGGCACCCGCACCCTGACTGGCGAAGAGGAGTTCCAGGCCTGGGGCTGGCGCATTCCCTTCCTGATCTCGGTGATCCTGCTCGGCATCTCGGTCTGGATCCGCCTGTCGATGAACGAGTCGCCGGCCTTCGCCAAGATGAAAGCCGAGGGCAAGACCTCGAAGGCGCCGCTGTCCGAAGCCTTCCTCAAGCCGAAGAACGCCAAGATCGCCCTGCTGGCCCTGATCGGCCTGACGATGGGCCAGGCCGTGGTGTGGTACACCGGCCAGTTCTACGCCCTGTTCTTCCTCACCAAGACGCTCAAGATCGACGATCCGACCGCGAACATCCTGATCGCGATCGCGCTGCTGCTGGCGACCCCGTTCTTCATCATCTTCGGCGCGCTGTCGGACAAGATCGGCCGCAAGTGGATCATCCTCGGCGGCTGCGTGATCGCCGCCGCCACCTACTTCCCGATCTTCAAGGCCATCACCCACTACGGCAACCCGGCGCTCGAAACCGCGATCAAGACCTCGCCGGTCGTCGTCGTCGCCGATCCGAACACCTGCAGCTTCCAGATCGACGCCACCGGCACCAAGAAATTCCCGTCCTCGTGCGACATCGCCACGCGCATGCTGACCGCCGCCTCGGTGAGCTACAACCGCGTCGACGCGCCGGCCGGCACCGTCGCCACCATCAAGATCGGCGACACCGAGTACCGTTCGTTCAACGCCGTCATGACGCCGGATAACCTCAACTTCGACAAGGCCTCGCTGGCCAGCGAAGCGGCGCTCAAGTCCGAAGTGACCGGCGCCCTGAAGGCCGCCGGCTATCCGGACAAGGCCGATCCAACGCAGATCAACAAGCCGATGCTGGTGGTCTTCCTGTTCATCCTGGTGCTGTACGTGACCATGGTGTACGGCCCGATCGCGGCAATGCTGGTCGAGATGTTCCCGACCCGCATCCGCTACACCTCGATGTCGCTGCCGTATCACATCGGTAACGGCTGGTTCGGCGGCCTGCTGCCGACGACGGCCTTTGCGCTGGTGGCGTTCAAGGGCGATATTTATTACGGCTTGTGGTATCCGATCGTCATCGCGCTCATCACCTTCGTGATCGGCGCACTGTTCGTGCGGGAGACCAAGGACAACAATATCTACGCCAACGACTGAGACCGCGAGCGCAGAAAGAATAATGCCGCTGGCTATCCAGCGGCATTTTTTTCGAATCGACCGACTCCCGCAGGCTACTCTCAGCCGTTGAAGCCCTGCCCCAGCGACGCCAGGCGCGCCAGCAGCGGCGCCGGCTGCCACGCCTCGCCCTGGCGCCCGCGGGCGAACCCTTCGACCGCCTCCAGCACCTTCGGCAAACCGACACTGTCCGCGTACAGCATCGGTCCGCCCCGGTGCAAGGGGAAGCCATACCCGCTCAGGTACACCATGTCGACGTCGGAAGCGCGCAGCGCGATGCCCTCCTCGATGATCCGAGCGCCTTCGTTCACCAGCGCATACACCAGGCGCTCGACGATCTCCTCGTCGGCAATGGCACGCCGCGACACGCCGATGTCGGCCGAATGGCGCACGACCATGTCGTTCACCGCCTCGGACGGCAATGCCTTGCGTTCGCCCGCGCGGTAGTCGTACCAGCCGGCGCCGGTCTTCTGCCCGAAACGCCCCTGTTCGCACAGCAGGTCCGGCAGCTTCGAATAGGTGAAGCCCGGCGACTCCAGCGCGCGGCGCTTGCGGATGTGCCAGCCGATGTCGTTGCCGGCCAGGTCGCTCATGCGGAACGGCCCCATCGCGAAGCCGAAGGCCTCGATCGCGCGGTCGACCTGCTCCGGCAGCGCGCCTTCTTCGAGCAGGAAGACCGCCTGGCGCAGGTACTGCTCCAGCATGCGGTTGCCGATGAAGCCGTCGCACACACCGGAGACCACGCCGATCTTCCTGAGCTTTTTGGACAGCGCCAGCGCCGTGGCCAGCACGTCCTTGCCGGTGCGGGCGCCGCGCACGATCTCGAGCAGCTTCATCACGTGCGCCGGGCTGAAGAAATGCAGGCCGATCACGTCCTGGGGGCGGCGCGTGAAGGCGGCGATCCGGTTGACGTCGAGCGTCGAGGTATTGGTGGCCAGGATCGCGCCCGGCTTCATCACCTTGTCCAGCTCGCGGAACACGAGTTCCTTGACGCCGATGTCCTCGAATACCGCCTCGACCACGATGTCGGCCTGGGCGATGGCGTCATACGACAGCGTGCCGGTCACCAGCGCCATGCGCTGCTCGAGCTGCTCGGGCTTCAGCTTGCCCTTGCTCACGCCGCTCTCATACAGCTTGCGCATCGCGGCCAGCCCCTGGTCCAGGGCGTCCTGCTTCGTTTCGAGGAGCGTCACCGGAATGCCGGCGTTGGCGAAGTTCATGGCGATCCCGCGGCCCATGGTGCCGGCGCCGACCACCGCCGCGCTCGCGATGCTGCGCAACGGCGTATCGGCCGGCACGTCCGGCACCTTGCCGGCCGCGCGTTCGGCGAAGAAGGCATGGCGCAGCGCCTTCGATTCGCTCGTCGTGGTCAGTTGAATGAAACGCTCGCGCTCGAAACGCAAGCCGTCCTCGAACGAATCGGCCGTCACCGAGGCGGCCACCGCCTCCACGCAGGCGCGCGGCGCGGGGAACGGCCCGGCGGCGGCATCGACCTGGGCCCGTGCGGAGGCCAGGAACCCGGCGGCGTCGGGGTGCTCGACCACGCGGTCGCGCACCTTCGGCAGCGGACGCAGGTCGGCGATGCGCTCGGCGTAGGCGATGGCGGCCGGCAGCAGCTCGGCGCCCGCCTGGAACACCTCGTCGAACAGCGGCGTGCCGGCCAGCTTTTCGGACAGCATCGGGATCCCGCCAAGAATCATGCCCAGCGCCTTTTCCAGGCCGAGCACGCGCGGCAGGCGCTGGGTGCCGCCGGCGCCCGGGATCAGGCCCAGCTTCACTTCGGGCAGCGCGATCTGGGCGCCCGGCAGCGCCACGCGGTAGTGGCACCCCAGCGCCAGCTCCAGGCCGCCGCCCATGGCCACGCTGTGGATCGCCGCCACGACCGGCTTGGAAGAGCCCTCGACCACCCGGATCAGCGAGTGCAGGGTCGGCTCGGTGAGGGCCTTCGGAGAATTGAATTCGCGGATGTCGGCGCCGCCCGAGAAGGCCTTGCCGGCGCCGGTGAGCACGATCGCCTTGACCGCCGGATCGCTTTCTGCCGCCTGCACGCCCTGCACGGCGGCGCTGCGGGTCGCGAGCCCCAGGCCGTTGACCGGCGGGTTGTTCAGGGTGATGACGGCAACGCTGCCGTGGACCTGGTAGTCGGCGCTCATGTCTCTCGTTCTCCTTGTAGGTGGTGCTGGATGAGCCATCCACTATACCGCAGAAAATGCACGAGCGTACTATTCAGGCAACGGCCGGCCGGGATCAGAAATCGCGCTGCTGGCGCGCCCGCTCGATCTTCTGGTCGGTCTTGTACTGGCTCAGGGCGTAGACGGCCCAGATGGCGGCCGGCAGCCAGCCGATCAGGGTGATTTGCAGGATCAGGCAGATGATGCCGGCGATCGGGCGGCCGATCGTGAAGAAGGTCAGCCAGGGAAGAATGAGGGCGATGAGCAGGCGCATGGAGAATCCTGTGGGCGAAAGTTGTCAAAAGTGATAACAGTCTACCCGTCCGTGCGCGCTCGCCGCGCCCTGTTGGCGCCGCCTGCACCCATACGGCCGATACCTGCCATTGCGTCAGGCAGCCGGCAACCGATGCCCCGCATACGTCTCGCGCAATTTGTTCTTCTGGATCTTGCCGGTGCCGCCCACCGGCAGGCTGTCGGCGAACACGACGTCGTCCGGCGTCCACCACCGCGCCACCTTGCCGGCGAACCATCCCAGCAACTCCTCGCGGCTGACCTCCATGCCGGGCCGGCGCACCACCACCAGCAAGGGCCGCTCGGCCCATTTCGGATGCTGCACGCCGATGCAGGCCGCCTGCAGCACCGCCGGGTGCGACATCGCCACGTTTTCCAGGTCGATGGTGCCGATCCACTCGCCGCCCGACTTGATCACGTCCTTGCTGCGGTCGGTGATCGCCAGGTAGCCATCGGCATCGATGGTGGCCACGTCCCCGGTCGGAAACCAGCCGTCCTGCAGCACGTCGCCGCCCTCGCCCCGGAAATACCCGGACACCACCCACGGCCCCTTGACCAGCAGGTGGCCATAGGTCGCGCCGTCCCATGGCAATTCGGCGCCGTCGTCGTCGACGATCTTCATGTCGACGCCGCAGATCGCGTGGCCCTGCTTCCTCAGCAGCGCGCGCTGCGCCTCCTGCGGCAAGCCGGCATGCCTGGCCAGCGGGGTGCAGGCGGTGCCGAGCGGCGACATCTCGGTCATGCCCCAGGCGTGCACCACCTGCACGCCCAGCCGGTCGATGAGCAGGTCCATCAGCGCCGGCGGACAGGCCGAGCCGCCGATCACGGTGCGGCGGAAGGTCGAGAACCGCAAGCCGCCCTCCAGCACGTGGTTCACCAGGCCGAGCCAGACCGTGGGCACGCCGGCCGAGAAGGTCACGCCCTCGGCCTCGAACAGCGCGTACAAGGACTTGCCGTCCAGCGCCGGCCCCGGGAACACCAGCTTCGCGCCCACCAGCGGCGCCGAGTACGGTAAACCCCAGGCGTTGACGTGGAACATCGGCACCACCGGCAGCACCACGTCGGCGCTCCCGATGCCGAGCGCGTTCGGCAGCGCCGACGCATAGGCGTGCAGCACGGTCGAGCGGTGCGAGTACAAGGCGCCTTTCGGGTTACCGGTCGTGCCCGAGGTGTAGCACAGGGACGCCGCCGAACGCTCGTCGAACTGCGGCCAGTCGTAGTCGTCCGACGCAGCCCCGATCAGCTCTTCGTAGCACAGCAGGCCGGGAATCGCGCCGGCGGGCGGCATGTGCTCGCGCCCGCACAGGGCGACATACGCTTTGACGGTCTTGCACTGGCGCGCCATCGCCTCGATCGCCGGCAGGAACGTGAGGTCGAAGAACAGGACGCGGTCTTCGGCGTGGTTGACGATATAGGCCACCTGCTCGGGATGCAGGCGCGGATTGATCGTATGCAGCACCGCGCCCGAGCCGGACACGCCGTAATACAGTTCCAGGTGCCGGTAGCCATTCCAGGCCAGCGTCGCGACGCGCTCGCCCATGCCGATCCCCAGCGCCGCCAGCGCGTTGGCCAGCTGGCGCGCACGGCGTGCGCAATCGCGGTAGGTATAGCGGTGCAGATCGCCCTCGACGCGGCGCGAGACGATCTCGGTGGCGCCGTAATGGCGCGCCGCGAACTCGAGGATGCCAGAAATCAGCAGCGGTTGATCCATCATCTGGCCTTGCAACGGACTCATTGGGTACTCGTGCATCGCGTCTCCGTGATTAGAATGGCAGCGTGGAAAGTGTCGTCCCCGCATCCTGGGCCCGTCAACCGGATTCGATGATGCACCGCATCAACGCCTTGAGCCAGATCGGCAATGAGCGGTTACCGGATGTAACGCCGGCCCACACCGCACCGGTGCGCGAATAGAATCGGCCGGGTGCGGTAAAATCGCGCCAATCTTGACCACTTTGCCACGGACACTGCCATCACTGCCGACGAACTTCCACTGAACAATTCGTTCGCCGAATTGCCACCGGCGTTCTACACGCGCCTCATGCCGACGCCGCTGCCCTCGCCGCATTTCATTGCGGCGAGCAGCCCTGCTGCCGCCCTGATCGGGCTGGATGCGGCCGATCTCGCGCGCCCCGACTTCGTCGACGTGTTTACCGGCAACAAGGTCGCGGCGCGTTCGCAGCCGTTGTCCGCCGTGTATTCCGGCCACCAGTTCGGCGTCTGGGCCGGCCAGCTGGGCGACGGCCGCGCGATCACGCTGGGCGACATCGCCACGCCGAACGGCCCGATGGAGCTGCAGCTGAAAGGCGCCGGCCGCACGCCGTATTCGCGCATGGGCGACGGCCGCGCCGTGCTGCGCTCGTCGATCCGCGAATTCCTGTGCTCCGAGGCCATGGCGGCGCTCGGCATTCCGACCACGCGCGCGCTGATGGTCACCGGCTCGCCGCAGCAGGTGGCGCGCGAGACCATGGAGAGCACCGCCGTGGTGACGCGCATGGCGCCCACCTTCGTGCGCTTCGGCTCCTTCGAGCACTGGGCCTCGCGCGGGCGCGAGGCCGAGCTGAAAACGCTCGCCGACTACGTCATCCGCCAGTTCTACCCGGAATTCCTGGGCGCCGCCAATCCGTACAAGGAGCTGCTGGCCGAAGTCACCCGCCGCACCGCGCGCATGATCGCGCACTGGCAGGCGGTCGGCTTCATGCATGGCGTGATGAACACCGACAATATGTCGATCCTGGGACTGACGCTGGACTACGGCCCGTTCGGCTTCATGGAAGCGTTTGATGCCAAGCACATCTGCAACCACACCGACCAGGGTGGCCGCTACTCCTATGCCAACCAGGTCCCGATTGGCCACTGGAACTGCTATGCGCTGGGCAATGCCCTGCTGCCGCTGATCGGCGAGCCCGAAGTGGCCGAAGAGGCCCTCGACGTCTACCGCCCCGAGTTCGGCCGCCAGCTCGACACCCTGCTGCATGCCAAGCTCGGCCTGAAGGAGACGCGCGACGGCGATGCGGCGCTGTTCGACAATATGTTCACGCTGCTGCAGGACAACCACGCCGACTTCACGCTGTTCTTCCGCCGCCTGGGCGAGCTGAAGCTCGAGGAGCCGGCCGCCGACGAACCCCTGCGCGACCTGTTCATCGACCGCGCCGCCTTCGACGCCTGGGCCGGCGAATACCGCGCCCGCCTGCGCCAGGAAGGCAGCAGCGACGCGGCCCGGCGCGAGGCCATGCACGGGGTCAATCCAAAATACATCCTGCGCAACTACCTGGCGCAGATCGCCATCGAACAGGCGCAGAACGGCGACTTCGGCGGCGTGCACAAGCTGCTGGCCGTGCTGGAACGCCCGTTCGACGAGCAGCCCGAGAACGCATCCTATGCGGCCCTGCCGCCGGACTGGGCGGCCCACCTCGAGGTGAGCTGCTCGTCCTGAGCCTGCCCCGGGCCTCATTTGAGCCTGGCCTCTCACACCACGAAAGAGAATCATGACCGACAAAGTGACCAAGACCGACGCCGAGTGGCGCGAGCAGCTCGACCCGATCGAATACCAGGTGACGCGCCACGCCGCCACCGAGCGCGCCTTCACCGGCAAGTACTGGGACCACCATGAACACGGCATCTATCACTGCGTGTGCTGCGACACCCCGCTGTTCGAATCGGACACCAAGTTCGACTCGGGCTGCGGCTGGCCCAGCTACTTCACGGCCCTCGACCCAGAAAATGTGATCGAGAAAGTCGACCGCAGCCACGGCATGGTGCGCACCGAAGTCATCTGCGGCGTGTGCGATGCCCACCTGGGCCACGTGTTCCCGGACGGCCCGCCGCCGACCGGCCTGCGCTACTGCATCAACTCGGCCGCCATGCGGTTCGAACCGATCTGAGGGTAGCGCGGTGAAGAAATTTCTGTTCGATCTGTTCCCGGTCATTCTGTTCTTCGGCGTCTACAAGTACGGCGACAGCAACCAGGACTGGGCGCACCGCATGGCGGTCGAGTACCTGGGCGGGCTGATCGCGGGCGGCGCGGTGCCGCCGGCGCAATCGGCGATCCTGCTGGCCACCGCGGTGGCGATCGTCGCCACCGCGCTGCAGGTCGGCTACCTGCTGGTGCGCGGCCGCAAGGTCGACAATATGCTGTGGCTGTCGATGGCCGTGATCCTGGTTGCCGGCGGCGCCACGATCTATTTCCATGACGACCTGTTTATCAAATGGAAGCCGACCATCCTGTACTGGGCCTTCGCCGTCGCCCTGCTGGTGGCGCAGGTGTTTTACAAGAAGAACCTGATGCGCTCCGTGATGGAGGCCAATATCAAGCTGCCCGATCTGGTGTGGAACCGGCTCGGCTACAGCTGGATCCTGTTCTTCGCCGGCATGGGCCTGCTGAACTTGTTGATGGCCTTCGTGGTCTTCCGTAACGATACCAGCGCCTGGGTCAGCTTCAAGCTGTTCGGCTTTACCGGCATCATGTTCGGATTCATCGTGATCCAGATGATGATGCTCTCAAAATACATCAAGGAGGAAGAAGCATGACCACTGCAACCAGCAAAGGCGACCGCGAAGCACGCCTGCGCGCGATCCTCGAGGCCGAGCTGGCCCCGGCGTCGCTCGAGATCATCGACGACTCGCACCTGCACGCCGGCCATGCCGGCGCGGCCTCCGGCGGCAGCCATTACACGGTCAAAATCGTGTCATCCCGCTTTGAAGGCCTCAAGCTGGTCATGCGCCATCGTCTTGTGTATGATGCCGTTCACGATATGATCAACAAGGCGGAAATCCACGCGCTCGCCATCAACGCGACCGCGCCTTCCGAGCTGTCCTGAGTGTCGGCTTCAGGCAGTTTTAAGTAATGTGCCCGACAATTGTCACTGCTAGTCATAAGAACTAATCCAATCTCGTCCAGCAACTATCCCCGCTACAGGAACACACATGACCTTTAAGCCAGCTCGCCTGCTGTTAGCCCTTGTCGCCGTTGCATCGGCTCCCGCTTTCGCCCAGAACCTCGCAGTGGTGAACGGCAAGGCGATCCCTTCGTCGCGCGCCGATGCCGTCGTCAAGCAGGTCGTGGCCCAGGGCCAGGGCCAGGATTCGCCGCAACTGCGCGAAGCCGTCAAGAACGACCTGATCGCCCGCGAAGTGCTGATGCAAGAAGCCGTCAAGCAAGGCTACGACAAGAAGCCCGAAGTGCGTGAAGCGCTGGACAATGCCCGTCAGTCGATCGTCGTCAACGCCCTGGCCCGCGAATACATCACCAAGAACCCGGTGAGCGACGCCCAGATCAAGGCCGAGTACGACAAGTTCAAGGCGCAGACCGGCGACAAGGAATACCATGTGCGCCACATCCTGTTCACGACCGAAGACGAAGCCAAGGCGGCCATCGGCAAACTGAAAGGCGGCGCCAAGTTCGAAGACCTGGCCAAGACCTCGAAGGACACCGGCACCGCCAACAACGGCGGCGACCTGGATTGGGTCACCCCGAACGCCCTGCCGCCTGAATTCTCGGCCGGCTTCACCAAGCTGCAGAAAGGCGCGATCACCGACGTGCCGGTCAAGACCAACGCCGGCTTCCACGTGATCAAGCTGGACGACACCCGTGCGGTCAAGCTGCCGTCGCTGGAAGAAGTCAAGCCGCAGATCGCCGACACCCTGGCGCAAGAGAAGCTGCGTGACTACCAGGAGCAAATGGTCAAAAAGGCAAAGGTGCAGTAATATGTGCTGTCGCCGGCGCTGAGCATGCGCCGGCTTTCGTCGCCTGCGGCGATACTTTTCGTGTTTATATAGGATCTCAACAATGATTTTGAAGCCAGCCCGCCTGTTGTTAGCCATGACCGCATTGGTTGCCCTGCCTGCACTCGCGCAAAACGCTGCAACCGTCAATGGCAAGGCGATCCCGCAAGCGAGGGTCGACCAGCTGGTCAAGCAAGTCGTCGCCCAGGGCCGCGCCACCGATTCCCCTGAGCTGCGCGATGCGATCAAGAAAGACCTGATCAGCCGTGAAGTGTTGATCCAGGAAGCCGACAAGCAGAACATCGGCAACCGCGCCGACGTCAAATCGGCCATCGACAACGCCCGCCAGAGCATCATCATCAATGCGATGCTGGCCGACTACGTCAAGAAGAACCCGGTCAAGGATGCCGAGATCAAGGCCGAGTACGACAAGCAGAAGGCCATGATCGGCGACAAGGAATACCACGCCCGCCACATCCTGGTCGATTCCGAAGCCGACGCCAAGGGCATCATCGCCAAGCTGAAGGCCGGCGGCAAGTTCGAAGAGCTGGCCAAGCAGTCGAAGGACGGCAGCGCCCAGAACGGCGGCGACCTGGGCTGGGCAAGCCCGGCGACCTACGTGCCTGAGTTCTCGAAGGCCATGGTCGCCCTGCAAAAAGGCGCCATCACCGAGACCCCGGTGAAATCGCAGTTCGGCTTCCACGTCATCAAGCTGGAAGACGTGCGCGCGACCAAGATCCCGCCGCTGGACGAAGTCAAGCAGCAAGTCGCGGAAGGCCTGCAGCAGCGTCAGCTGGCGGCATACCGCGAAAGCCTGGTCAAGAAGGCCAAGGTGCAGTAATCGCTGTCCAGCCGTCTCGAAGAGCGCTCCTGCGGGGGCGCTCTTTTCTTTTGTGCGAGTACGAATGCGCTCATCTGTTCCCGTTTTCCGGCGCGCGACCGCCGCCGATATCCCGCAGATGTCCCGCGTCCGTTTATCAGTGTTCGAGAACCGGTTGCGCGACCCGGCGCGGGTCACGCCGCGGATGTATGAAGATTTTCTGGAAAAGGATGGCCGCGGCTGGATTGCGCAGGTCGATGGCGTCACCGTCGCGTTCAGCTATGCCAACCGGCTCGATGGCTCGATCTGGGCGCTGTTCGTCGATCCCGCGCACGAGGGAAAGGGGCTGGCGAAAGCCCTGCTCGGACTGGTGACGGCGTGGCTGTTCGAGCAAGGCTTCGCCGAGATCACGCTCGACACGGGCGCCGGCACGCGGGCCGACCTGTTCTATGCGCGCCAGGGCTGGACCAGGGACGACGCCGGCGCCGCCGACGTACGTTACACCCTGGCGCGTCCAATACCCTGACTGCCCGCCCTATCCCTGCTTGTCGACTTCGGCCAGGCGCTTGCGCAGCAGGTCGGCATGCATGGCGTCGCGCGGCTTCTCCAGCAGCGCCTTCAATGCCAGGCGCTGGGCCGTACGCAAGGCTTCGTCCGCCGCGACCGGCACGTCGGGGATGACGCCCGTGCCTTCCCAGTTCGATTTGCTGATCGGATTGACCGCCCGGCCGCTCGGAATGAAGACCGAGAGATGGGGATGCAGGCGACGCATGCCGCCCGGGTGGGCGCCGCCGCCGGTCGTCTCGCCGATGAGCGTTCCACGCTTGAGCTGTTGCATGTTGTAGCTGAATTCTTCCGCGCCCGAGAAGGTCTTCTTGCTGGTGAGGACATAGATCTTCTTCTGGCCGCCGAAGCGCTTGCCCGGCACCTCGTCCTGGGTCCAGAACGACTCAAGGCGCCCTTCGTGGCGCCAGACCATGTCGTTGAGGTGGGTGCGCTTGTCGAACAGGTAGCTCGACATGAAGGCGACCGTGTTCGGGTCGCCCCCGCCGTTATTGCGCAAGTCGACGATCAGGGCGTCGGTGTCGGCGACCACCTGCATTGCGGCGCCGATGATGTCCCTGGCGAAGTCGACCGGGGCGAACGTCCTCAGGTCGATGTAGCCGATATTGCCCGGCAGTGCTTCGATCTTGCGTACGCCAAAGTTCGAGGCCTTCAGGTGACCGAGCATCATTTTTTCGATCTCGGGCGTCGGCTCGGGGGGAATGTCCGGAAGCGGCTGCGCGCTGACCCTGACCCTCAGGTGCAGGTCCTTGGTCGGCGCGCGCAGGTCGTCGGTCAGGACGCTGGCCAGTTCCTCCATCGTCGAGATGCGCGCATACGCGCCGCTCTTCTCCTTCGCCTGCAGGCGCTCGGCAATCAGTTTCGCCTTGTCGGGGAAAACGTACTGCTCGTCGATCGCCTGCGCCAGCTCGCGGACGATGCCTGAGCGTGTCGCGGCGTCGATCTGCCTGCCGTCGGGAGCCGCATTCGCGGCGGTGGAAAGCACCATGATCAGTGCGCATAAGGGACGAACGACGATCGGGTTCATGGTCTCCAATCCTTGTTGAGTTCGACACAGTGTATATCGCGCCGGCGAAAAAAACGCCTCCGGAGAGGCGTTTATGATTGCTGCATCAAACCGTCAGACCTGACGCTCGATCCATGACCTTGACCGTTATTGACGGATGAGCGGCATCAGTTCTTCCAGCTACAGTTCCGATCTGCTTGTCGTTAAGATAGAAATTGAAGTTGGTCCCAGATGAGCTACTATTTTGTTTTGGCGCCAACACTAGCCCGATGACAATGCTAACGATGAGAAGGACCGAGATGCCTAATGCGCTGAGACCCGCCCACCGGGAGCTAGGCTCGCCTCTCTTGACATCTTCCCAGACGCCTTTCACGACGTTCGCAGCAGCGGTATCGACTATACGAATCCCACGCTCAATCTCTGGATAATGCTTCAACACGGTCTTGTAGTCGCCGTGCGCCAGCTGACGCGTTGCGAACGCCGCAAGCAGCAGGATCGAGCCGAAATCGGTACAAGATTCTCGCAGTTTCTCCTGCGCTGTCGTTAACGCAGCGACGGTAACTTGCTCAGCGGACGGGATTTTTTTAAATTTCTGCCTTCGGTTCCAACGCGACTTCCGATGCCTCGGAACCTCGCCAATTCGCGCATCCGCCAAGCTCAAGCACCAGCACAGGAAGCGGAAAACTTGCGCGTCTTTCGTCCCTTGTGGGAACTTACTCTGCCAGGATTCGGACACCGCCCTCTCGGCGATTAAATAAGACTCGTGTTCTGCTGGGTTCAAGTGAAGGATAATGGTGTTGTACGACACCCTCAGCTTGGACCAATACGGAAGGAGTTCGCTGGCAAGCTCTTCCTCAAGTGACTTTGAAGGAGTTTTAGCCGGTACCGGGGCGGGGGTCGCTTTTGACTTGATCGAAATCCTTCCGACAATCAAATGGATGCTGCCGCCAAACTCCGCGACCGCCAGCCGGAGTGATTCAACCCATGCCTTCCTGAACTCGGTAACCTTGGCTGCTTTGTCAGAGTAATATTTGAGCGCGGCGAACAAAGCCGTCACTGCCGCGACAAATGTTGCTGTAGCCGCAGGGATATTCGACGCGATAATCGACAAAACAGACATCTGGATCTCCGGGCTAAAATCCAGATTATTTCATAGAAGCATGCTCGAACATCTGCCAGAAATGTTAGTAGATAAAATTACCCACCTTGAATAAGCCCCAGAATGCCAAATTCCCGTGAGTTCCGGAATTGGAAATGAGAAAGTAAGCGGACCAAATAAAAACGCCTCCGAAGAGGCGTTTTCCATATCAGTTAAACCGATCAGCCAACCCACTTGCGCGCATTGCGGAACATGCGCATCCACGGCGACTCGTCACCCCACGATTCCGGCGCCCACGAATGCGTCGCGGCGCGGAACACGCGCTCGGCGTGCGGCATCAGCACGGTGAAGCGGCCGTCATCGGTGGTGACCGAGGTCAGCCCGCCCGGCGAGCCGTTCGGGTTGAACGGATAGACCTCAGTCGCCTGGCCGCGGTTGTCGACGAAGCGCATCGACTGGTTGACGGCGCTCAGGTCGCCGGTCAGCGAGAAGTCGGCGAAGCCTTCGCCGTGGGCGATGGCGATCGGCGCCTGGGTGCCGGCCATGCCCGCGAAGAAGATCGACGGCGAATCCAGCACCTCGACCATGCCGAAGCGCGCTTCGAACTGTTCCGACTTGTTGCGGGTAAACTTCGGCCACGCATGCGCGCCCGGAATGATGGATTTCAGGTTGCTCATCATCTGGCAGCCGTTGCAGACACCGAGGCCGAAGGTGTCCTGGCGCTGGAAGAACTTCGCGAACTGCTCCGAGAGCTGCGGGTTGA
Source organism: Massilia timonae CCUG 45783 (assembly GCF_000315425.1). Taxonomy (GTDB): domain Bacteria; phylum Pseudomonadota; class Gammaproteobacteria; order Burkholderiales; family Burkholderiaceae_D; genus Telluria; species Telluria timonae. The sequence goes on from NZ_JH992926.1 coordinate 501,722, forward strand.
ACAAAATGGTCTTGGCCCAGCCCTCGCCCGCGCCCAGCACGTCGCCATACGAGAAGCCGCCGACGGCGATGATGCCGTGGAAGTCGTCCAGCTTGGCGCGGCCGGCGATCAGGTCGCTCATGTGGACGTCGATCGCGGCGAAGCCGGCCTGGTGCATCACCCATGCAGTCTCGATGTGCGAGTTGACGCCCTGCTCGCGCAGGATCGCCACGCGCGGGCGCACGCCGGTCGCGATGAACGGCGCCGCGACATTGTCCGCCAGGTCGAAGGTGATCTTCGGCTGCATGCCTGGGTCGGTTTCGTCCAGCAGGCGGTCGTATTCCGAATCGGCGCACGCCGGGTTGTCGCGCAGGCGCGCGATGCGCCAACTGGTCTCGCTCCACAGGCGGTGCAGGCTGCTGCGCGACTCGTTGTAGATCACTTTCGCATCACGGGTGAACTCGATCGCGCCGCGGTCGTTGAGCTTACCGATGATGTGGCTGCAGGCGCCCAGGCCCTGGTCGCGCAGCACGTTCATCACCGCGCTCTTGTCGTCCGCGCGCACCTGGATCACGGCGCCCAGCTCTTCGGAAAACAGCGCGCGCAGGGTCATCTCGTTGCGGCGCTCGGCCACCTGGCCGGCCCAGTTCTTGGCGTCGCCCCAGTCGGACGCGTGCTCGCCTTCCATGGTCAGGATGTCGAGGTTAACCGACACGCCGGTGCGGCCGGCGAAGGCCATCTCGGTCAGCGTGGCGAACAGGCCGCCGTCCGAGCGGTCGTGGTAGGCCAGCAGCTTGCCGTCCTTGTTCAGCTGCTGGATCGCGACGAAGAAGGCTTTCAGGTCTTGCGGCGAATCGACGTCCGGCACCGAGTCGCCCAGTTGCTGGGTGACTTGCGCCAGGATCGAGGCGCCCAGGCGGTTCTTGCCGCGGCCCAGGTCGACCAGGATCAGGGAGGTCTCGCCGCTGTCGGTGCGCAGTTGCGGGGTCAGCGAACGGCGCACGTCGGTAACCGGCGCGAACGACGACACGATCAGCGACACCGGCGAGATGACGGCCTTGTTCTGGCCTTCGTCGTTCCAGGTGGTGCGCATCGACAGCGAATCCTTGCCCACCGGGATCGACACGCCCAGCGCCGGGCACAGTTCCATGCCGACCGCCTTGACGGTGTCGAACAGCGCCGCATCCTGGCCAGGCTGGCCGCAGGCGGCCATCCAGTTGGCCGACAGCTTGATGTCCGAGATGTCGTCGATGGCGGCGGCGGCGATGTTGGTGATCGCCTCGCCGACGGCCATGCGGCCCGAGGCGGCGGCGTCGATCACGGCCAGCGGGGTGCGCTCGCCCATCGCCATCGCCTCGCCCACGAAGCCTTCGAAGGCCATCGCGGTGACGGCGCAGTCGGCGACCGGCACCTGCCATGGGCCGACCATCTGGTCGCGCACGCTGGTGGCGCCAACGGTGCGGTCGCCGATCGTGATCAGGAACGATTTATCGGCCACGGCCGGATTGAGCAGCACGCGACGGGCCGCCTCCGGCAGCTCGATGCCGGTCAGGTCCACCGGCGGGAAGGCGTGCTGGACGTGTTCGACGTCACGCAGCATCTTTGGCGGCTTGCCGAGCAACACATCCATCGGCATGTCGACCGGCGAATTACCTTCTTGCTGGTCGATCAGCTTCAGCTGGCGTTCTTCGGTAGCGGTGCCGACCACGGCGAATGGGCAGCGCTCGCGCTCGCACAGCGATGCAAATTTTGTAAGGTCATCAGGATAAATCGCCAACACATATCGCTCTTGCGATTCATTTGACCAAATTTCCTTTGGCGCCAAACCACTCTCTTCCAGCGGCACCTTGCGCAGGTCGAAGATCGCGCCGCGCTTGGCGTCGTTGACGATCTCGGGGAAGGCGTTCGACAGGCCGCCGGCGCCGACGTCGTGGATCGAGATGATCGGGTTGTCCTCGCCCAGCTGCCAGCAGCCGTTGATGACTTCCTGCGCGCGGCGTTCCATCTCCGGATTGCCGCGCTGGACCGAGTCGAAGTCCAGGTCGGCGGTGTTGGTGCCGGTCGCCATCGACGAGGCGGCGCTGCCGCCCATGCCGATGCGCATGCCCGGGCCGCCCAACTGGATCAGCAGGCTGCCAACCGGGATCTCGTCCTTGTGGGTGTGCCGGGCCGAGATGTTGCCGATGCCGCCGGCGATCATGATCGGCTTGTGGTAGCCGTAGACCGCGTTCGCGGCGCCGACGTTCTGCTCGTAGGCGCGGAAGTAGCCGCCCAGGACCGGACGGCCGAATTCATTGCTGAAGGCGGCGCCGCCGATCGGACCGTCGATCATGATCTGCAGCGGCGAGGCGATGCGCTCCGGCTTGCCGTAGACGGCGTCGAGACGCTCGCCCTTGGTGACGTCCGATGCGTTTTCCCATGGACGCTGGGCGTCCGGCAGCAGCAGGTTCGACACCGTGAAGCCGGTCAGGCCCGCCTTCGGCTTGGCGCCGCGGCCGGTCGCGCCCTCGTCGCGGATCTCGCCGCCGGCGCCGGTCGAGGCGCCCGGGAACGGAGAGATCGCGGTCGGGTGGTTGTGGGTCTCGACCTTCATCAGGGTGTGCACCAGCTCGGTCGACGCACCGTATTCCTGGCCGTCGCGCGGGAAGAAGCGGGTGACGGTGGCGCCTTCGATGATCGACGAGTTGTCGCTGTAGGCGACCACGGTGCCGCGCGGATTCAACTGGTGCGTGTTCTTGATCATGCCGAACAGCGATTTGTCCTGCTTGACGCCGTCGATGATCCAGTCGGCGTTGAAGATCTTGTGGCGGCAGTGCTCGCTGTTCGCCTGGGCGAACATCATGAGCTCGACGTCGGTCGGGTTGCGCTGCGCCTTGGTGAAGGCGTCGTGCAGGTAGTCGACTTCGTCTTCCGACATCGCCAGGCCGAGTTCGGTGTTGGCGCGCACCAGCGCGTCGCGACCAGCGCCCAGCACATCGATGCTTTCCAGCTGCTTGCCTTCGAGTTCGTTGAACAGGTGCTGGGCGTCGTCGGCGCTGCGCAGCACCGATTCGGTCATGCGGTCGTGCAGCAGCGCGCTGACCGCTTCCAGTTCCTCGCTGCTGAGCTTCTTGGCGGCGCCGATGCTGCTGCCCAGGATGCCGCTCTTGAGGACCACGGTGTAGCCGACGCCGCGCTCGATGCGGTGCACGTGAGCCATGCCGCAGTTGTGGGCGATGTCGGTCGCTTTCGAGGCCCACGGCGAAATCGTGCCCAGGCGCGGAATGACGAAGAACTCCTCGGTCACGCCCTCGTACAGCGTTTCGGCCGCCGGCTCGCCATAGGTGAGCATGGCCGACAGACGTTGCGTATCGTCAGTGGAGAGCGGTGCGCTGGTGTCGATGAAGTGGTAGAAGCGTCCCTGGACGGCGGCGATCGACGGGGCGACGGCTTGCAGTTGGCTCAGGAGGCGTTGGCTACGGAAGGCGGACAGGGCATTGGAACCCGGCAGAATCAACATGGCTTGGACAGTCGTTGATGCAGCGTGGCTGCTAGGGTGGAAGATAGCCCGCTATTATACAGTGTTGCACTATGGTCGGGCCCTCGGCCGACTGACAATATGGCGCTGCAGTTTCCTTGATCGGATTGAAACTTGCCGGTATCTTTACGGTAGACAATATTTAAACGCGCCCCCTTCCGCGTGGCGCCGGATGACCTGGACGAGAGCGACGATGCAAGAGAATGGAAACCTGGCGGTGCTGGTGGTCGACCCGAACCCGGGAATGCGCACAAGCCTGCAGAACATGCTGAACCTGGCGGGCATCAACAAGGTCGAGTATGCGATCAACGCCAACACGGCCATCCGCCAGCTGCAGCGGCGCGCCTACGACGTCATCCTGTGCGAGTACGACCTGGCCGGCGGCAGCGGCGAAGGCCAGGACGGCCAGCAGTTGCTGGAAGACCTGCGCCACCACCACCTGATCTCGGCGTCGACGATCTTCATCATGCTCACCTCCGAGGGCGTCCACGACAAGGTGGTGAGCGCGGCCGAACTGACGCCGACCGACTACGTCCTCAAGCCCTTCACGGTGGAGATGCTGAGCGGGCGCATCAAGCGCGCACTGGAGCGCCGCGCCGCCCTGCTCCCGGCCTGGCAGCTGGCGGCCCAGGGCAAGCCGCGCGAAGCGATCGCCGCCTGCCGCGACGGCGCTGGCGCCCAACCGCGCTACGGCGCCGACTTTGCCCGCATCCGCGCCGAATTGCACACGAGCCTGAACGAGCACCACGAGGCCGCCGCCGTCTACCGCGAGGTGCTGGCCGAGCGTCCTCTCGGCTGGGCGGCATTGGGCATGGCGCGCACCCTGTTCGCGCTCGACCAGGTGGACGACGCCCGCACCATCCTCGAAGAACTGCTGGCCGCCAATCCGCGCCTGATGGCCGGCTACGACCTGCTGGCGCGCTGCCTGGAGGCGAGCCACGAGCCGGAGCTGGCCAAGAAGGTGCTCGAAGACGCGGTGGCGATCTCGCCGCACGTGGTGCGGCGCCTGCGCAAGCTCGGCGAAGTAGCGCTCGCGGCGGGCGACGTCGATGGCGCCGAAAAATCGTTCCGCCAGGTGGTGACCAAGGCCCGCTATTCGGAGTTTCGCAATCCCGAAGACCACGTCAACCTGGTCAAGGCGCTGGTCACGCGCGACGACCTGCTCGGCGCGACCGGCGTGGTGCGCGACCTGGAGCGCTCGATGCGCGGCAACCCGGCGGCGGACGCCTGCCGCGCCTATGCCAACTCGCTCGTGCTCGACAAGAGCGGCAACGCCGGCGCCGCGATCGCCGAGCTGCAGGCGGCGGTGACGGCGGTGCGCGCCGGCGGCGCGACCTCGCCCGGCCTGCGCATGGACCTGGCCAAGGCGTGCCTGGATCACCAGCTGGACGAGCAGGCCTCGAACGTCATGCTGACGGTGATGAACGAGTCGAACAGCGGCGTCTCGGTCGACCAGGCGATGCACGTGTTCGTCAATGCCGGCCGCACCGACATGGTCGAGGGCATGGGCCAGCAACTGCGGGCGCAGGCGCAGATCCTGCTCGGCGTGGCCGACGAGAAGCGCAATATGGGCGACGTGCGCGGCGCGGTGCAGACCCTGCTCGAGGCGCTGCACATCGCGCCGCACAATCTGCAGGTGATGGTGGCCACCGCCGGCGGCATCCTGCGCCAGGTGAACGAGCTGGGGTGGGATCACCCGCTGGGCGACACGGCGGCCCAGCTGCTGGAAGGGATTCGGGCGCAGGATGCGCAACATCCAAGGTTGGTGGCGTTGAGCGATGAGTATCAGGCGGCGCGCAGGAAGTATGGTATTGCCACTGTCTAGATCACGTCACGGGTCGGGCATGCCGCGATAACTGGATGGGACCGCCATTCCCGGCCAATGGCGGTCGTCCCTGACCAGGCCGTGACACATGCTGGTCGAGACGATCTCGCCACTGGCCAAGTCCCGGCACGCCCACATATTGCCACGGTGATTGAAGTTGTCCCAGGCAACGCCGACCACGGCGAGCGGTGCGGCAGCGCCGGGCGCCCGGGCAAGCGCATTGGGCGCAGACGGCATTTCAGGCTTCGTACTGCCACACGCACCCAACAGGCCGCATACGGCGAGCAAAGCGAATCGTGGAATTGATCGCTGCGACATGCATTTCCTCTATGTCCGGAAGCGTTTATCGGTGCGGCTGAGTTCAAATCATCGCCTTCCCGGCCCGCCGCCCCTATCGTCGTAGCAATTCCTTACAACTCCACCGCCAACGCCCGTCCGGCAAGGGACTAGAATGAATCATCGTCCCCGATGAGGGTCTGCCATGAACTTGCAGATCAAAGGCGCGGCGAAACGCCTGACTTTTTCGCTCTTGCTGGCATGCGGTCTCGGAGGCTGCGTGGCCTACGGGCCTCCGTATGCGACCTACGATGGCGCCTACGTGCCCGCTGATGGCTACTCCAGCTATTCGGCCTACCCCTATTACGGCGCCTATCCCTACAGCAGTCCTGCCTACGCCTATCCGCCAGTCACGCTCGGCCTGGGCTTCTCGTACTACGACCGCGGCCCGCGCCACTACGGGCACGGCCATCACCACGGCAGGGGCCACTATCATGGTGGCCACGGGTGGCGTGGCCACCATGGCGGACATGGCGGCCACCGCCACGGCGGCCACGGTCGCGGTCACCAGCGGCGCTGAGCAAACCGGGCAAATCGGATCAGGCAGGTTCCCCGTACCCGCCCCCGCCCGGCGTCTCGATCACGAACACGTCGCCCACGCCCATATCGGTCTTGCCGATATGGCCCAGCTCTTCGACCTGGCCGTTGGCACGTTCGACGCGGTTGCGCCCGCGCTGGGCAGCCTCCCCGCCCGCCATCCCGAACGGCGCGTGAATCCGGTTGTTGGACAGGATCGCCGCCGTCATCGGCTCCAGGAAGCGCACCTTGCGCACGCCGCCATTGCCGCCATGCCAGCGACCCGCTCCGCCCGATCCGTGCCGGATCTCGTAACTCTCCAGCCGCACCGGGAAGCGGAATTCCAGGATCTCGGGATCGGTCAGACGCGAGTTGGTCATATTCGTCTGCACGACGTCGGTGCCGTCGAAGCCCTCGCCCGCGCCCGAGCCGCCCGAGATGGTCTCGTAGTACTGGTAGCGCGCGTTGCCGAAGGTGAAGTTGTTCATCGTGCCCTGCGCCGCCGCCATCACGCCCAGCGCGCCATACAGCGCGTTGGTGATGCAGGTCGAGGTCTCGACGTTCCCCGACACTACCGAGGCCGGGTAATGCGGGTTGAGCATCGAGCCGGGCGGGATGATGACCTTCAACGGTTTCAGGCAACCGGCGTTCAGCGGAATCTCGTCGTCCACCAGCGTGCGGAACACGTACAGCACCGCCGCCATGCACACGCTCGACGGCGCATTGAAGTTGTTCGGCAGCTGGCCTGACGTGCCCGTGAAATCGACCTGCGCGCTGCGCGTGGCCTGGTCGACCCGGATCGCGACGTCGATGTGCGCGCCATTATCGAGCTCGTAGTGGAAGCTGCCGTCCTTGAGCGCCGAGATCACGCGCCGCACGGCTTCTTCCGCATTGTCCTGCACATGCCCCATGTAGGCGCGCACGACGTCCAGGCCGAAGTGCGCGACCATCTTGCGCAGCTCCTCGACGCCCTTCTGGTTCGCCGCCACCTGGGCGCGCAGGTCGGCCATGTTCTGGTCGGGATTCCGCGCCGGGTAGCGCGCACCTTGCAGCATCGCGCGCGCTTGCGTCTCGCGCAGGACGCCATCGATGCCGTCGACCAGCTTGAAATTGTTGATCAACACGCCCTCTTGCTCGATGTGATCCGAGTCGGGCGGCATCGAGCCCGGCGTGGTGCCGCCGATGTCGGCATGATGGCCGCGCGAGCCGACGTAGAACAGGATATCCTGCCCGGCTTCGTCGAACACCGGCGAGATCACCGTCACGTCGGGCAAGTGCGTGCCGCCGTTGTAGGGATCGTTGAGCACGTAGACATCGCCCGAGCGCATCCGGCCCGCGTTCTCGCGCATCACGGTCTTGATGCTCTCGCCCATCGAGCCCAGGTGCACCGGCATGTGCGGTGCGTTCGCAACCAGGTTGCCGTCGTGGTCGAAGATCGCGCAGCTGAAGTCCAGGCGCTCCTTGATGTTGACGGAATAGGCCGTGTTCTGCAGCCGCAAGCCCATCTGCTCGGCGATCGACATGAACAGGTTGTTGAAGATCTCGAGCATCACCGGATCGGCCGTGGTGCCGATCGCGCGCCGTTCCGGCAGCGCTTCCACGCGCTGCAGCACCAGGTGGTTGTAGCTGGTGACCTGCGCCTGCCAGCCCGGCTCCACGATCGTGGTCGCATTGTCTTCGGCGATGATTGCGGGGCCGCGCACCACGTGTCCCGGCTGCAGCGTGCGGCGGGCGTAGATGCCGGTGTCGTGCCACTGCGCGCCGCTGTACATGCGCACGGTTTCCTGCGGCGCCGGCGCGGCATCGGCTGTCATCGCGTTTGCCGGCTGCTCCGGCGGCGCGTCGGACTGGCCGATCGCCTCCACCGACACCGCCTCGACGATCAACGCACGCGACGGCATCAGGAACGAGTAACGGCGTTTATACGCCTGCTCGAACTGCGCCTGCATCGACGCCACGTCGTCGAACTGCACCACCAGCGCCGAATCGGTGCCCTCATACCGCAGGTGCACGCGCTCGACCAGGGCGATGCGCCCCGGCTCCACGCCTTGATGCAGCAACTGGCCGCGCGCCGAATCGCCCAGCGCCGACAGGCGCGCCGCCAGCGCATCGAGCGCCGCATCCGACAGCTTCTCTTCCACCGCCTGCTCGCGCATCGCGGTCTGGTCGGCCAGGCCCATGCCATAGGCCGACAGCACGCCGGCCAGCGAATGGATGAAGACCGTCTTCATGCCCAGCGCGTCCGCCACCAGGCAGGCGTGCTGGCCGCCCGCGCCGCCGAAGCTGGTCAGCGCATAGTCGGTGACGTCGTGGCCGCGCTGCACCGAGATCTGCTTGATCGCATTGGCCATATTGCCGACCGCGATCTGGATGAAGCCTTCGGCCACCGCCTCGGGCGCCGGGCGTTCGCCGGTGGCAGCCCCGATCTGGTCGGCCATCTCGTCGAAGCGCGCACGCACCGCCTCCGCATCGAGGGCTTCGTCGCCACCCGGCCCGAACAGGCGCGGGAAGTAATTCGGCTGCACCTTGCCGAGCATGACGTTGCAGTCGGTGACCGCCAATGGCCCGCCGCGACGGTAGCTGGCCGGGCCCGGGTTGGCGCCGGCGCTGTCCGGTCCCACGCGATAGCGGCTGCCGTCGAAATGCAGGATCGAGCCGCCGCCGGCCGCCACGGTATGGATGCTCATCATCGGCGCGCGCATGCGCACGCCGGCGACCTGGGTCTCGAACACGCGCTCGAACTCGCCCGAGAAGTGCGACACGTCGGTGGATGTGCCGCCCATGTCGAAGCCGATCACGCGCTCGAAGCCGGCCAGGCGGCTGGCGCGCACCATGCCGACGATGCCGCCGGCCGGGCCGGACAAAATGCTGTCCTTGCCCTGGAAGGCGCGCGCATCGGTCAGGCCGCCGTTGGACTGCATGAACTGCAGGTTCACGCCCGGCAGCTCGCCCGCCACCTGGTCGACGTAGCGGCGCAGGATCGGCGACAGGTAGGCGTCGACCACGGTGGTGTCGCCGCGCGCGACCAGCTTCATCATCGGGCTGACCTCGTGCGAGCTTGATACCTGGGTAAAACCGATCTCGCGCGCGATGCGCGCCACTTGCGCCTCGTGCGTCGTGTGGCGGTAGCCGTGCATGAACACGATCGCCAGCGAGCGCAGGCCGGCGTCGAAGGCCTGCTGCAGGCCGGCGCGCGCGGATGCCTCGTCCAGCGGCAGCACGACGTCGCCGTGGGCGCCCATGCGTTCGTCGATCTCGATCACCTGCGCATACAGCAGCTCGGGCAGCACGATGTGGCGGTCGAACAGGCGCGGCCGGTTCTGGTAGGCGATGCGCAGCGCGTCGCGGAAGCCCCGCGTGATGGCCAGCGCCGTCGGCTCGCCCTTGCGCTCGAGCAGCGCATTGGTGGCCACCGTGGTGCCCATCTTGACGGCTTCGACGCTGGCCGCCGGCAGCGGTTCGCCCGCCGCCACGCCCAGCAGGTGGCGGATGCCGGCCACGGCGGCGTCGCGGTACTGTTCGGGATTCTCGGACAGCAGCTTGTGCGTGACGAGTTGTCCATCCGGGCGCCGCGCCACGATGTCGGTGAAGGTGCCGCCTCGGTCGATCCAGAACTGCCAGTCCATGCCTTGCTCCTGCTGTAACGGTGAAACGCCTATTGTAGATCGGACGGCGCGACAACGTTGGCGGAAATGCACGACAATCAAACCTGTCCCTCACGACCAGACACGAGCATGGAACGACATCTTTACACGGTCGCGCAATTGCGCGCCATCGAACAAGCAGCCTACGCCGGCCTGGCGCCGGGCACCCTGATGCAGCGCGCCGGCAAGGCTGCCGCCGACTTCGCCCTCGAGCTGCTGGGCGACCGGCGCGACCGGCCGGTACTGGTGCTGGCCGGCCCCGGCAACAATGGCGGCGACGGGCTCGAAGCCGCGGCCAATCTGGCCGAGGCCGGCGTCGACGCCACCGTCCTGCACCTGCCCGGCCGGCGCGACGCCTCGGCCGAGACGGCGGCCGCCTACGAGCGCGCGCGCGCCGGCTCGGTCGGCTGGATCGACATGCTGCCGCCCGGCGCCGAATGGGGCCTGGTGATCGACGGCCTGTTCGGCATCGGGCTGGAGCGGCCGGTCGACGGCGACTACCGCGAACTGGTGGTCGGGCTCGAGACGATCCGCTGCCCGATCCTGGCGCTCGACGTGCCGAGCGGGCTGGACGCCGACACCGGCGCCGTGATCGGCCCGGACGGCATCGCGGTGCGCGCCACCCACACGATCACCTTCCTCGCCGACAAGCCCGGGCTGCACACCGCCGATGGCCGCGACCATGCCGGCCAGGTACGGGTCGACATGCTCGGCGTCGGCGTCGATGCGCTGCCGCGCGCGACGACGCGCCTGAACGGCTTGCCGCTGTTCGCCGGCCGTTTCACGGCGCGCCGCCACAACAGCCATAAAGGCAGCTTCGGCGACGTCGCCGTCGTCGGCGGCGCCCATGGCATGGCCGGCGCGCCGGTGCTGTCCGCGCGCGCCGCGCTGTATGCCGGCGCCGGCCGCGTCTTCGTCGCCGCGCTGGGCGCGCCGCCCGGCTACGACAGCAGCCAGCCCGAGATCATGTTCCGCGCGGCCGACGACTTCGATTTCCTTGGCCGCACCCTGGTGATCGGCCCCGGCATGGGCGACTCGGCCAATGCGATCCGCCTGCTGGCCAAGGCCCTCGACAGCGACAGCCCGCTGGTGATCGACGCCGATGCGCTGAACCTGATCGGCGCGAGTCCCGACCTGCAATCGCGCCTGGCGCAGCGCACGGCGCCGGCGGTCTTGACGCCGCATCCGCTCGAAGGCGCGCGCCTGCTCGGGATGACGGCGGCGGTCGTGCAATCCGACCGGCTGGAAGCGGCGCGCGAAATGGCGCTGCGCACCAATGCGACGGTGATCCTGAAGGGCTCGGGCACGGTGATCGCGCGGCCCGACGGCGAGGTGCTGGTCAACCCCACGGGCAACGCGGGCCTGGCGACGGCGGGCAGCGGCGACGTGCTGGCGGGGATCTGCGGCGCCTTGCTGGCGCAGGGTTGGCCGGGATGGGAGGCGGCAGCCGCGGCCACCTGGGTGCATGGCGCGGCCGCCGACGCGCTGGTCGACGAAGGCGTCGGCCCGATCGGCTTGACCGCCGGCGAGCTGCCGGCGGCCGTGCGCAAGGTAGTGAACCGGCTGGGGAAGGACGCCGCCGGCGGTTGACGGTGTTATTCGACCAGGCGGCCGGCCGCGATGGTGATGGTCCGGCCGCAACGCGCCGCCATGCCCGGATCGTGGGTCACCAGCACCAGGGTCGAGCCGCGTTCGCGATTGAGCTCGAACATCAGCTGGATGACGGATTCGCCGGTGGCGGCGTCGAGGCTGCCGGTCGGTTCGTCGGCGAACAGCAGCGGCGGCTCGGTGACGAAGGCGCGCGCCAGCGCGACGCGCTGCTGCTCGCCGCCGGAGAGGAACTTGGGATAGTGCTTCAGGCGGCTCGACAGGCCGACGCGGCCCAGCATCTCGGTCGCCTTCTCGCGCGCCCCGGCGTCGCCGCGCAGTTCGAGCGGCAGCATCACGTTTTCGAGCGCGGTCAGGTGGGCCAGCAGCTGGAACGACTGGAACACGAAGCCCAGCTTGGCCTTGCGAAAGGCGGCGCGGCCGTCCTCGTCGAGGGCGAAGATATCGGTGCCATCGAGCAGCACGGTGCCGGAGGACGGCGTGTCGAGGCCGGCCAGCAGGCCGAGCAGGGTCGACTTGCCGGAGCCGGATGCGCCGACGAGCGCGAGCGTCTCGGCCGGTTGCACGGTAAAATCGACGTTTTGCAGGATGGTGAGCTCGCCGCTGGCGTCGGCCACCTTCTTCGACAAACCGCTTACCTGGATCGCGGGCGGACGGCCTGCATGAACGCCGGCGTCGCTGACGCCGTTTTTGAATGCCTCGGGATGATCACGCATGCTAGCTTTTCTTAAAAATTTGACTGTCGTCGCTTTCCTCACCTTGGCCGCGACGGCGAGCGCCTATTCTGCACCAAAAACGGTGCTCGTGGTGGGCGACAGCCTGTCGGCCGAGTACGGCATCGCGCGCGGCGCGGGCTGGGTGGCCCTGCTGGAACAGAAACTGCAACGCGAGAAAATCGACGCCAAAGTGATCAACGCCAGCATCAGCGGCGAGACCACCAGCGGCGGCCGCGCGCGCCTGCCGGCCCTGATCAAGCAGCACCGGCCCGACATCGTCGTGATCGAACTGGGCGCCAACGACGGCCTGCGCGGCTTGCCGGTGCCGTCCGCCGAAGCGAATCTGCGCGCCATGATCGCCATGGCGCAAGAGACCAGGGCGCGCGTGCTGCTGGTCGGCATGCGCATGCCGCCGAACTACGGGCGTGCATACACCGAACGCTTCTTCAATATGTTCGAGAGCGTCGCCAAGTCCACCAGGTCGCCGCTGGTGCCGTTCATGCTCGAAGGCGTGGCCGACAAGCCGGCGCTGTTCCAGCAGGACCGCCTGCATCCGACGGCCCAGGCGCACCCGATCATCCTCAATAACATCTGGCCGCAGTTCGCGGCGCTAATCAAGAAATAAGCTTTTTCAATGAGCATGAAGTATCCGGAAGTCCTGGGGTTCGACGCCCTGCTGCCGCAACTCGACGGGTTCGATGCGATCATCGACGCGCGCAGCGAGGCCGAGTACACCCTCGACCACATTCCCGGCGCGATCAACTGCCCGGTCCTGAACGACGAGCAGCGCATCCAGGTCGGCACGCTGTACAAGCAGGTCGGCGCGTTCGAAGCCAAGAAGGTCGGCGCGCCGATCGTCGCCCACAATATCGCGCGCCACATCGAGACGCTGTTCGCCGACAAACCGCGCGACTGGCGTCCGCTGGTGTATTGCTGGCGCGGCGGCAACCGCAGCGGCGCGATGGTGCATATCCTGGCGCGCATCGGCTGGCCGGTGGCGCAGCTCGAAGGCGGCTACAAGGCTTATCGCGCCCACGTGAGCACGGCGCTGGAGAATCCGCCCGAACTGAATTTTCGCGTCGTTTGCGGCACCACCGGCAGCGGCAAGAGCCGCTTGCTGGAAACGCTCGACGGCATCGGCGCCCAGGTGCTCGACCTTGAAAAGCTTGCCGCCCACCGCGGCTCGGTGCTGGGCCACCTGCCGAACGAACCGCAGCCGACCCAGAAGATGTTCGAAAGCCTGGTGTGGGACAAGCTGCGCCGCTTCGATCCGAGCAAGCCCGTGTTCGTCGAGTCCGAGAGCAAGAAGGTCGGCAACCTGCGCGTGCCGGGCCTGGTGATGGAGCGCATGCGCGCCTCGCCCTGCATCGCCGTCAACCTGTCGCGCCCGAACCGCGTGCGGCTGCTGATGGAAGATTACGAGCACTTCTGCGCCGATCCATCCGCCCTCAACACCCAGCTCGATCACCTGGTGCAGCTGCACGGCCGCGCGCAGATCGATGCCTGGCATGCGATGGCCAACGGCGGCGAAATGGCGGAACTGGTCGACCAGCTGCTGGCGCAGCACTACGATCCGGCCTACCTGCGCTCGATCGACCGCAACTTCGTGCGCTACCCGCAGGCCGACGTCCTGGCGCTGGACGACATCGCGCCGGACGACTTTCTGCAGGCGGCGCGCCGGCTGCACGCCGCCTAGCTAACTGGGGCGCGACTGCGGTAGAAGTCGTCGCCGACGATCGCCCGCACCCGCTCCAGATTCCAGTACTCGGTGATGGCGTCGGCCGTGACGATCAATCCCTCGGGAGGGACCGCCGCGCCTGCCTCGCCCTGGAGCTCGAGCTGGATCATTACCTGCGCCCTGGGAGCGCCGGCCTCCCTGACGCAGCGCTGGATCGCCAGGGCGACTTCCGGTGTGAGGAAGGCTTGGGAAGACACGCAGAGCTTCTGGTTGTGGCATCCCCAGTCGTCGTCGACCACCCAGAAGTCGGCGCGTCCGAAAGCGTTTTCGTCGCCGAACCACTTGCAGGTGAGGACCAGGGCGTCATACAGGCGCTGCCAGCCCGGGTCGACCGGGTCCTCGTCGTCGTCCACGTATTTCTCCTTTCGGCGTCAAAGAGTTTGTCTCGTCATCATGGCGCAGCCAATCATGTTATTGACCTTCGACTTTATGCAGAGTTCCTCCGTACGCTATCGTTCGCTGTCAGGACGCGCCTGACCGGGACAGGCCGCCACAACGCAAAAAGCCCGGCTGCTCGCGCAGCCGGGCTTTTTGTCGTCCGACGATCTACTTACTGACCGTCGGTATTCGCGCCGAGTTCAGTCGGCTTGACGTTGATCTTCACCTTGGCCTTGGCCTTGAGCGCTTCGACGTAGTCGTACATCTGCTGCTGGCCCACCAGGTTGCCGATCTGGTCGGATTCCTGCTTGCGGCGCGCCGTATCCGGCTGGGCCGGTTGCGACACCTTGCCGATGCGGTAGACGCCATACCCCTGGCCCGGCACCTCGACGCCGACATAGGCCGGCAGCTTGGTCACGTCGGCCTTCAGCACGGCGATCGCCGCGGTCTGGTTGATGGCCGGCTCCTTGGTGCGCGACACGCTCACAGGCGCGCCGAAGCCGGTGGCGTCGCCCGATGTCTTGGCGGCGTTCAGCTTCGCTTCGCCGGCGGCGCGCGCCAGGCGGCCCGCTTCTTCCAGGGTCACGCGCTGGCGGATCTGCGCTTCGACTTCAGCCAATGGACGCTTGGTGGCCGGACGGAACTCCACCACGCGGCCCGACACCAGCACGCTCGGCGCCACTTCGACCGCTTCGGTATTGCGCTTGTTCTTGATCGCGTCGGCGCTGAACAGGGCGGCCAGGAACTTGGCATTGTTGATCGGCGAGTCACCCAGCGCCGGATTCGGCGTGCGGGTCAGGTTGTCGGCGGTCTGGATCTGCAGCTTGAGCTTGTCGGCGACCGGCTTCAGGCTCTCGGACTGGTCATACGCGGTCTCGCTGAACACGCCGGCCAGTTCGGTGTACTTGGCCGCCATCTTCTGCTTCTTGAGGTCGGCGGCGATGTCGCCCTTGGCGTCGTCCAGCGAGCGCTGCGACGACGGCTTGACGCCGGTGACCTTGATGATGTGCCAGCCGAATTCCGACTGCACCAGGCCGCTCGTCTCGCCCTCTTTCAGCGCGTAGATCGAATCCTCGACCGACTTCACGAACAGGCCCTTCTCGACCACGCCCAGGTCGCCGCCCGACTGGGCCGAGCCCGGGTCTTGCGAATTGGCCTTGGCAATGGCGGCGAAGTTGTCCGGATTGGCGCGGACTTCGGCCAGCACCGATTCCGCCTTCTTCTTCGCGGCAGCCTGGTCGGCGGCGCTGGCGTCGCGCGACACGGTGATCAGGATGTGGCTCGCGCTGCGCTGCTCGGGCGTGGTGTAGTTCTTGAGGTTCTTGTTGTAGTAGTCGGTGACTTCGGCGTCGGTCACCTGCACCTGGTTCTCGACGGTCGACGCATCGAACACGACGTACTCGGCCTTCACCTGCTCAGGGATCTGGAACAGCTGCGCGTTCTTGTCGTAGTAGGCCTTGACCATCTCGTCGGTCACTTTCACCTGCGGCAGATAGGTCGACAGCGGGAACAGGACCTCTTGCACTTCGCGTTCCTGGTCGTTGATGTCCGACAGGCGGTTGGCCACGGTGCGCGGCGCGAAGGCGGTAGCCTGGATCGAACCCGACAGCTGCTGCACGGTCAGGTCGCGGCGCAGGCGCTGGTCGAACATCTCGGGCGTCATGCCCTGCGCCGCCAGCGCGGCCTTGTAGCCTTCCATGTCGAAGCCGCCGTCCGGCAGGCGGAACTGCTGGATGTCCATGATGGTCTTCTGCAGGGTCGCATCGCTCACGCTCATGTGCGCGCGGTTGATCTCGGCGTTGATGGCGCGCTCGGCCACCAGGTTGTTCAGGATCGCCTGCTTGGCTTCCGAGGTCTCGAACAGCTTCTGGTCGAACTGCGCGCCCATCATCTGGCGCGCCTGGTCGATCTGGCGGCGCTGCGCGTCTTCCCATTCCTGCTGCGTGATCTTCTGGCCATCGACGGTGGCGACACCGGCGCCGCCATCGTTGCTCTGGTAACTTTCCATCCCCACGAACACGAACGAGGGAATGATCAAGAGCAGCAGGATCCCGTACATCCAGCGCTTGTGGGTCCGAATAAATTCAAACATGGTCAGCCATTCAAGGTTGAGAATGCATTAACAGCACAGTTAAAAAAAAAGGCGAACTTGCGTTCGCCCCTTCTTGCGGAGCTACCCTTCAGGGCACTCCATACTACTCGAATTCTGGCGGAGCGGACGGGGCTCGAACCCGCGACCCCCGGCGTGACAGGCCGGTATTCTAACCAACTGAACTACCGCTCCAGACTTTCGTCATCGCGTTTATTTGGTGGCGGAGCGGACGGGGCTCGAACCCGCGACCCCCGGCGTGACAGGCCGGTATTCTAACCAACTGAACTACCGCTCCAGCAAATAAACACTACAACAAGCATCAGGATGGATACGACGTTATCCTGTTGCTTTCTACGCTTGTCATCGCGAAGAAGGCATTAGTTTACAGCATCTTTCAGCGCTTTACCAGCCTTAAATTTCGGAACCTTCGCAGCCTTGATCTTGATGGGTTCCTTGGTGCGTGGATCGCGGCCGGTACGCGCCGCGCGCTCGCCCACGGTGAAGGTGCCGAAGCCCACCAGCGTGACGCTGTCGTTCTTCTTCAGGCTTTCGGTGACCGCTTCGATCATGGCGTCGAGTGCACGCGTCGCCGAGGCCTTCGTAATGTCCGCGGACTTCGCGATTTCTTCGATCAGTTCTGTCTTGTTCACTCGTTTCCTCGTTTTCGTTCGTGACGCACACCGCGCCATTGCTGCAAAAGTGCAAGCGCATATTAAACAAGGGCAACATAGGGATGTCAAGCGAGGCGGGTCGAGGTGTTAGCGCAAAGTAGTAATGTCCCCTCTCCGCTAAGTAGAAATGTCCCCTAGGATGCCCTGAAGGGGGACGGGACAGTGCTCAAGATGACAGCCAAAGACGTGTTGCGTAGCCAGGTGATGGCACAGGTAGTTGAGGGTAAGCTGGATCAGGAAAGTGCTGCCAGGAGGCTGGGCATCAGCACGCGCCAGGTGAAACGTCTGAAGCGGCGTATGCTCGACGAGGGCAATGCAGGGCTACTGAGCAAGAGCCGGGGCAAACCGTCGAATCGACGCACGCCACAAGAGAAGCTGTCCAAGGCATTGGACCTGATCAGGGCGCACTATGCGGATTTCGGTCCGACGTTGGCATGCGAGAAGCTCGACGAACTGCATGAGATCCGCCTATCAGTGGAAACGGTGCGCAAGGCGATGATTGCGGCGCAACTGTGGAAACCGCGTCGTGGCGCAACAGCGCGGACACACGCAATGCGCGAGCGCAGGGCCCGGCGCGGAGAGCTGATCCAGATCGATGGATCGCCGCACGACTGGTTCGAGGGCCGCGCGCCCCGCTGCAGCCTGTTGGTGTTTATCGACGATGCCACGAGCGAGCTGATGGCATTGCGTTTCGTCGATGCCGAGACGACGCTTGGATACATGAGTTTGCTGGAGGAGCACATCAGAAATCATGGCCTGCCAGCGGCCCTGTACAGCGATCGTCATAGCATCTTCCGGATCAGCACGGGCGACAAGAGTGGCGTCGGTGAAGGGCAAACGCAGTTTGCACGCGCATTGGAACAACTCGGTATCGAGGGCATCCAGGCTAACAGCCCGCAGGCCAAGGGACGAGTCGAGCGAGCCAATCAGACCTTGCAGGACCGCTTGGTAAAGGAGATGCGGTTACAGGGCATCAGTAGCCAGCAGGCTGCCAATGCCTGGCTACCGCAGTTCATTCGCGCCTTCAACCGGCGCTTTGCCGTCACGGCCGTGCTGCCTGAAGACGCTCATGTGCCGTATGGCGGAACCGAAGCTGCTCTACGCCGAATCCTCTCGGTGCATACACCTCGCCGCCTGTCGAGCAACCTGAGCTGTCAGTTCAATGGCTTGCTGTATCAGATCCAAATTGCCGACCAGGGGCGAGCATTGCGTGGCGCCAGCGTTACTATCGTCACCCATCCGGAAAGTGCGACCGAGGTCGTCTGGCAAGGCCGGGTTTTGCAGCACACATGCAGCAGCAAGCCAATCAAGCAGCATGAGGCGATCGACGGCAAGGACATCAATGGCAAGGTCGAGCAGGCACTCGCCCGACGCCAACCGCCACAGCCTATCGGACACCCCTGGAAAAAACGCATGGAAACGCAACCGGGCACCGTCCCTGTACGTGCTGAGTTCGCCCATACGAAATCGCATCTGGCCCCTGTCACCAACCCGTGATCAAATTGGCAAGAGGGACATTTCTACTTTGCGCAACAGGGGACATTTCTATTTAGCGTTGACAGTCGAGGACGGCTTCGGTCGATCGGCAACGGCGCCCGTCAATACAGGCGGTGCGGGCAAAAAAACAGGCGCCGCATGGGCGCCTGATTCATGAACTACGCGACGTGCTTAGTGCTTGACCACTTCGCCCTGCCCTTCGCTCGGGGCCGGCGCCACGGCGACCGCAGGCACATCGGACAGCGCTTCCGGCTGGCGTTCCAGCGCCACCTCGAGGACCTTTTCGATCCAGCGCACCGGCACGATCTCGAGCTTGTTCTTGACGTTGTCCGGGATCTCGGCCAAGTCCTTCACGTTCTGCTCGGGGATCAGGACCGTCTTGATGCCGCCGCGATGCGCCGCCAGCAGCTTCTCTTTCAGGCCGCCGATCGGCAGCACCTCGCCGCGCAGCGTGATCTCGCCCGTCATCGCCACGTCGGCGCGCACCGGGATGCCGGTGAAGGCCGAGACCAGCGCGGTCGTCATGCCGATGCCGGCGGACGGACCGTCCTTCGGCGTCGCGCCTTCCGGCACGTGGATGTGGATGTCGGTCTTCTCGAACACTTCGTTCTTGATGCCGAAGCGCTGTGCGCGCGAACGCACCACGGTGCGGGCGGCCTCGATCGATTCCTTCATCACGTCGCCCAGCGTGCCGGTGCGGATGATGCCGCCTTTACCCGGGACGTTGACCGCTTCGATGGTCAACAGGTCGCCGCCGACTTCGGTCCAGGCCAGGCCGACCACCTGGCCGATCTGGTTGTCCTTCTCGGCCACGCCGAAGTCGTAGCGGCGCACGCCCAGGAATTTATCCAGGTTCTTGGCGCTCACGATCACGCGCTTCTCGGCCGCTGTCGAACCCTTCTTCAGCAGCAGCATCTTGACCACCTTGCGGCAGATCTTCGACACTTCGCGCTCGAGCGAACGCACGCCGGCTTCGCGGGTGTAATAGCGGATGATGTCGCGGATCGCCGACTCTTCGACCTTGATCTCGTCTTCCTTCAGGCCGTTGTTCTTCATCTGCTTCGGCAGCAGGTAGCGCTGGGCGATCGAGGTCTTCTCGTCTTCGGTGTAACCCGACAGGCGAATGACTTCCATCCGGTCCAGCAGCGCCGGCGGGATGTTGAACGAGTTCGAGGTCGCCACGAACATCACGTCCGACAGGTCGAAGTCGACTTCCAGGTAGTGGTCCGAGAAGGTGTGGTTCTGTTCCGGGTCCAGCACCTCGAGCAGGGCCGACGACGGGTCGCCACGGAAGTCCGCGCCCATCTTGTCGATCTCGTCGAGCAGGAACAGCGGATTGCGCACGCCGACCTTGGCCAGCGACTGCAGCACCTTGCCCGGCATCGAGCCGATATAGGTGCGGCGGTGGCCGCGGATCTCGGCTTCGTCGCGCACGCCGCCCAGCGCCATGCGCACGAACTTGCGGTTCGTGGCGCGGGCGATCGACTGACCCAAGGACGTCTTACCAACACCAGGAGGACCGACGAAGCACAGGATCGGCGCCTTGAGCTTGTCGACGCGCTGCTGCACCGCGAGGTATTCCAGGATGCGTTCCTTGATCTTGTCGAGGCCGTAGTGGTCCTGCTCGAGCACGTTCTGGGCGTTCTCGAGGTCGGCGGTGACCTTCGACTTCTTCTTCCATGGCAGCGACACCAGGGTATCGATGTAGTTGCGCACCACGGTGGCTTCGGCCGACATCGGCGACATCAGCTTGAGCTTGCGGATCTCGGCCTGGGCTTTTTCCAGGGCTTCCTTCGGCATCTTGGCGGCGATGACCTTCTTCTCGAGTTCCTCGATGTCGGCGCCCTCTTCGCCTTCGCCCAGTTCCTTCTGGATCGCCTTGACCTGTTCGTTCAGGTAGTACTCGCGCTGCGATTTTTCCATCTGGCGCTTGACGCGGCCACGGATGCGCTTCTCGACCTGCAGGATGTCCAGTTCGCCCTCCAGCTGGCCGAGCAGATGCTCCAGGCGCTTGGCGACGTTGAAGATCTCGAGGATCACCTGCTTTTGCTCGAGCTTGAGCGGCAGGTGGGCGGCGACGGTATCGGCCAGGCGGCCGGCGTCGTCGATGCCGGCCAGCGAAGCCAGGATCTCGGGCGGAATCTTTTTATTCAGTTTGACGTACTGGTCGAACTGCTGGACGATCGCACGGCGCATCGCTTCGACTTCGGAATCGTCGCCGATTTCCGAATTGAGCGGCGTGAGGTCGGCCACGAAATGGGTGGCGCCATCGGTAATATTATCGATGCGCGCGCGCTGGGAACCTTCCACCAGCACCTTCACGGTGCCGTCCGGGAGTTTCAGCATTTGCAGAATATTAGCCACGCAGCCGATCTCGTAGATGTCTGCGGCTGAGGGTTCGTCCTTGGCGGCGGCCTTCTGGGCAGCCAGCATGATGCTCTTGCCCTGCTCCATTGCGGCTTCGAGCGCCTTGATGGATTTTGGACGGCCGACGAACAGAGGTATCACCATATGCGGGAACACAACCACATCGCGCAACGGCAGAAGCGGCAGCGTCGTTTGCTCGGTTAATTTCGAAGTTGTCATGGCATACCTTATAGAAAGCGTGTTGCTGAACTTGGGCGCTGGGCAGTGAAAACACAAGGGCCACCCAGTGAAAATATTTTCTACAAGTAAAAAAGTTTCAACTTGCCGAAGAATATAGCCGTTCCAATAAAAGTGCCGTTAAAAACGAAAAAGCCACCGCGCGGCGCGCCGCGAGTGGCTTTTCGATTGAAGCCGAAGTCTTTTATTGAGATTGATTGTACCTAGTTAAGTCCGCACGGCAAGCCTTTTTGTAGCGTGCGTGCGGGCTTTTTTCAGTTCTCTCCCGAAGCCTTCGCGGTTTCGCTATAAATCAGCAAAGGTTTCGCGCCATTCGTGATCGTATTTTCATCGATGACGACTTTCACGACGTTTTGCTGGCTTGGCAATTCATACATCACGTCCAGCAGCGCGTGCTCGAGAATCGAACGCAGGCCGCGCGCGCCGGTCTTGCGCGCCAGCGCCTTCTTGGCGATCGCGTGCAGGGCGGCGGGACGGATTTCCAGCTCGGCGCCTTCCATCTCGAGCAGCTTCGAATACTGCTTGATCAGGGCGTTCTTCGGCTCGACCAGGATCTGGATCAGCGCTTCTTCGGTCAGTTCCGACAGCGCGGCCACCACCGGCAGGCGGCCGACCAGCTCGGGGATGAGACCGAACTTGATCAGGTCTTCCGGCTCGGCTTCGAGCAGGATCTCGGCGTTGTAGTCGTCGTTCTGGCTCTTGACCGTGGCGCCGAAACCGATGCCGCTCTTGACCGAACGGTTCTGGATCACCTTGGCCAGGCCGTCGAAGGCGCCGCCGCAGATGAACATGATGTTGGTCGTGTCGATCTGCACGAAATCCTGGTTCGGATGCTTGCGGCCACCCTGCGGCGGCACCGACGCCATCGTGCCCTCGATCAGCTTGAGCAGCGCCTGCTGCACGCCTTCGCCCGAGACGTCGCGGGTGATCGATGGATTGTCGGACTTGCGCGAAATCTTGTCGATCTCGTCGATGTAGACGATGCCGCGCTGCGCCTTTTCGACTTCATAGTTGCAGCTCTGCAGCAGCTTCTGGATGATGTTCTCGACGTCCTCGCCGACATAACCGGCTTCGGTGAGCGTGGTCGCATCGGCGATCACGAACGGCACGTTGAGCATGCGCGCCAGGGTCTGGGCCAGCAGGGTCTTGCCGGAGCCGGTCGGGCCCACGAGCAGAATATTGCTCTTGGCCAGTTCGACTTCGTCTTTCTTGCCCAGGTGCTTGAGGCGCTTGTAATGGTTGTACACCGCCACCGACAGGATACGCTTGGCCGTTTGCTGGCCGATCACGTACTGGTCGAGCAGTTCGGTGATTTCGTGTGGCGTCGGCAGGTCGGACTTGGCGCCCGCCACCGTTTCGACGTTCGACGTTTCATCGCGGATGATGTCGTTGCACAGGTCGATGCATTCATCGCAGATGAACACCGACGGTCCCGCGATCAGCTTCTTGACTTCGTGCTGGCTCTTTCCGCAGAAGGAGCAGTACAGAAGTTTTTCGCCGCTGGAGGATTTTTTGTCTGACATGGGGGCAGGACTCTATTGAATTGCTGTGAATATAACGCTTATACACGTACGCAACAAGTGCGAATGTTACACGCTGACGAGGCAGCGCAACTTGTGCACGTACGAACATGCTACCCGAAATAAAAAACAAACGCCCGAACGTGATCGCGTCCGGGCGTTTTTTTCCAACACCTCTAAGAGGTTCAGGCTTGGCCGCGGCTGGTCAGGACCTTGTCGATCATGCCATATTCGACGGATTCTTCCGCGGACATGAAGCGGTCGCGGTCGGTATCCTTGTGGATCTGCTCGATGCTCTGGCCGGTGTTGTCGGCCATGATGCGCGCCAGGCGCTCGCGCAGGTACAGGATTTCCTTGGCCTGGATTTCGATATCCGACGCCATGCCCTGCGATCCGCCCGATGGCTGGTGGATCATGACGCGCGAGTTCGGCAGCGAGAAGCGCTTGCCCTTGGCGCCGGCGGCCAGCAGGAAGGCGCCCATCGAGGCGGCCAGACCCGTGCACAGGGTCGAGACGTCGGGCTTGATGAAGTTCATCGTGTCGAAGATCGCCAGGCCCGCCGAGACGGAACCGCCCGGGGAATTAATGTAGAGCGAAATATCCTTGTCAGGATTTTCACTTTCCAGGAACAGCATCTGGGCGACGATCAGGTTCGCCATCTGGTCGTTGACAGGACCGACCAGGAAGATCACGCGCTCCTTCAAGAGGCGCGAATAGATGTCATAGGCGCGCTCGCCGCGGCCACTCTGTTCGATCACCATCGGCACCATGCCGAGTGCTTGTGTATCCAATGCCGGATTACGAATCATACCTGTCTCGTTCCTTATAAAGAGGCCATTGAAAAAAATGCCGGCCCTGGAGGCCGGCAAGTTCGATTCTTTAGGCCTGTGGGACGCTGCCCATCAGTTCATCGAAAGCGATGGTCGTGGTCGACACTTTCGCCTTGCCGAGTACATAGTTGACGACGTTTTCTTCCAATACAAGAGCTTCGACTTCACCCAGGCGACGACGGTCGCTGAAGTAGTACTTCAGGACTTCTTTCGGATCTTCGTAGCTTTGCGAGAAGTCTTCGATCTGGGCCTTCACCTGCTCTTGGGTAGCTTGCAGGTTGTTATCGGCGACCAGTTGCGACAGGATCAGGCCCAGGCGCACGCGGCGCTCTGCCTTGTCCTTGAACATCTCGGCCGGGAATGGCAGCTTGGACACGTCCATGCCGCGCTGCGCCATGTCCTGGCGGGTCATTTCGGCCAGGCGTTCCGAATCTTGCTCGATCATGACTTGCGGCACGTCCAGTTCGGTCGACTTGACCAGGGCGTCCATCACGGCTTCCTTGTTACGTGCTTTGACACGGGCGCGCACTTCGCGTTCCAGGTTGACCTTGATGTCTTCGCGCATTTTGTCGATCGAGCCGTCTTCGATGCCCAGCGATTGGGCGAATTCGGCGTCGACTTCCGGCAGGTGCGCCCACTCCAGGGCCTTCAGGGTGATGGTGAACTCGGCGGTTTTACCGGCCACGTCCTTGCCATGGTAGTCCTCCGGGAAGGCCAGCGGGAAAGTCTTGCTTTCGCCGACTTTCAGGCCCACGGTCGCGGCTTCGAATTCCGGCAGCATGCGGCCTTCGCCCAGCACGAAGGCGTAGTCTTCAGCCTTGCCGCCAGCGAATTCGACGCCGTCCAGGGTGCCGACGAAGTCGACGGTCACGCGGTCGCCGTTGGCAGCCACGGCTTCGCCGCCGGTGCCGTGCTCGCCTGCCTCACCTTTGGTGTGGTAGTGCACGCGCTGCTTGCGCAGGATGTCGATGGTCTTGTCGATCTCGACGTCGCTGACGTCGGTCGAAACGGTTTCGACTTCGACGGCAGCCAGGTCGCCGATCACGACTTCCGGGTACACTTCGAAGGTGGCGTCGAAGGACAGGGTGCCTTCAGGCGCATCTTGCTTCGGTTCGATTTTCGGGAAACCGGCAACGCGCAGTTCGTTCTCGACGGCGGCGTCGTTGAAAGCGCGGCCGACCTTGTCGTTCAGCACGTCGGTTTCGATCTGGTAGCCGTACTGGGCAGCAACCATCTTCAGGGGCACTTTACCTGGACGGAAGCCCGGCGCGCGGGCCGTCTTGGCCTGCTGTTTCAGGCGCTTTTCGACTTCGGTACGGACGTCAGCGACCGGAAAAGAGATCGTCAAGCGACGCTCGAGTTTACCCAGGGTTTCGACTGCAGTTGCCATTGTAAAAATCGTCCAAAAAAATAATTATTCGTGGTGCGAGGAGGGGGACTCGAACCCCCACACCATTGCTGGCGTCAGGACCTAAACCTGGTGCGTCTACCAATTTCGCCATCCTCGCTCAGGATTGCATAATTGCCACAAAAACAAAGGACGACCGACAGTGAAACCGGCCGCCCTGCACTCCAATGTTTAGGGGCTACAACTTCAAACGATTATTTTACTGGAATTTCTGACACTATTGGGCATCATTTTTAGGAGTGCGGGGTATCGCGCAATGAATCTTGCAGCTCATCCGTATATCGGACGCGTGGACGGCGAACCGCCCACCCTGCCCCGTCCACCCTGCCCCGCCCACGCCAATCACGATTCCGGCTTCTTGACACGGAACCACGTCGCATACAAGGCCGGCAAGAACAGCAAGGTCAACGCAGTGGCCACGATCAGGCCGCCCATGATCGCCACCGCCATCGGTCCCCAGAACGTCGACCTCGACAGCGGGATCATGGCCAGCGCCGCGGCGGCGGCCGTCAACAGGATCGGCCGGCAACGCCGCACCGCCGATTCCACGATCGCATCCCATGGATGGCTGCCATTGGCGATGTCATGCTCGATCTGGTCGACCAGGATCACCGAGTTGCGGATGATCATCCCGAACAACGCGATCACGCCAAGATTGGCGACGAAGCCGAACGGCCGGTCCAGGATCAGGAGCGCCATCGCCGCACCCGCCACGCCCAGCGGACCGGTGAGGAACACCAGCAGCGAACGCGAGAAGCTGTGCAGCTGCAGCATCAGCAAGGTAAAGGTGATGAACAGCACCAGCGGCACATTGGCCATGATCGAGGCCTCCGCCTCGGAGCTGTCGGCCGCGGCGCCCTCCACCGTCACGCGGTAGCCGGCCGGCAACTTGGACCGGATATCGGCGAGTCTGGCATCGACCTGGTCGGTCACGGTCGGCCCCTGGATGCCCTCCACCACGTCGGACTGCACCATGATCGCCCACTCGCGGCCCTCGCGCCAGACCACGCCCGGCTCCCACACGAACTGCACCCGCGCGACCTGGCTGATGGTGACGGCGCGTCCGCCGGCGGTCGGCACCAGGGCTTCCTGCAAGCGGGTGATGGTCGAACGCTCTTCCAGCGGCTGGCGCACCACCATGTCGATCAGGCGGTTCGATTCGCGGAACTGGCCGATCGGGGTGCCGCTCAGGGTGGTCTGCACCACGCGCCGCACCTGTTGCGAGGTCACGCCCAGCGCGCGCAGCTTGTCCTGGTCGAGGTCCAGGCGCAGCACCTTGACCGATTCGTTCCAGTTGTCGTTCACGCCCAGCGTGTTCGGATTGGCGGCCATCACTTCCTTGACCCCGTCGGCGATGGTGCGCACCACGCCGATGTCCGGGCCCAGCACCTGGAACTGCACCGGATACGGCACCGGCGGCCCGTTCGGCAGCAGTTTCACGCGTCCGCGCACCTCAGGGAAGTCGGTCTTGAATACCTCGATGATCTTCATGCGCAGGCGCTCGCGCGCCTCTGTATCGACCGGGAGCACCACCAGCTGCGAGACGTTCGACTGCGGGAAGATCTGGTCCAGCGGCAGGTAGAAGCGCGGGCTGCCGGTGCCGACGTAGCTCGTCACGCTCTGCACCCCCTCCTGCTTCGCCAGGAAGGACTCGAAGCGCTTCACGACGGCTTCGTTGGCGGCGAAGCTGGTGCCTTCGGGCGACCACATTTCCACCATCAGCTCGGGGCGGCTCGAATCCGGGAAGAACTGCTTCTCGATGAAATTGAAGCCGAACACGCCCAGCGCGAACACGCCCAGGCTCAGCGCGATCGTGGTTTTCCTCCACTCGACGCAGCGGTTCACCAGGCGCCGGAAGCGCTGGTAGCCGGGCGTATCGAACACGTCGTGATGACCGCCCTCGCCGGCGGCATGCGGCTTGACCTTCAGCAGCAGGAAGCCGATATAAGGAGTAAACGTGACAGCCACGACCCACGAGATCAGCAGCGCCAGCCCGTTCACCGAGAACATCGTGAACGTGTACTCTCCGGCGGCCGATTCGGCCAGGCCGATCGGCAGGAAGCCCGCCGCCGTGATCAGGGTGCCGGTCAGCATCGGCATCGCGGTCGAGGTGTAGGCGAAGGTGGCCGCCTCGAAGCGGGACAGACCCTCTTCCATCTTGCGCACCATCATCTCCACCGCGATGATGGCGTCGTCCACCAGGAGGCCCAGGGCGATGATCAGGGCGCCCAGCGAAATCTTGTGCAGCGAAATGTCCAGCATGCGCATGAACAGGAAGGTGATCGCCAGCACCAGCGGGATCGACAGCGCCACCACCAGGCCCGGATACACGTCCACGCGCCACTTCGGCTTGGTATGCAGGCCCAGGGCCAGGAAGGACACGATCAGCACGATCACCACCGCCTCGATCAGCACCTTGACGAACTCGCCGACCGAGGCCGTCACCGCCTGCGGCTGGTCGGCCACCCGTTCGAGCTCGATGCCGACCGGGAGCTGGGAGCGGATGCGCGCGACCGTCTCGCTCAAGCCTTCGCCCATGCTGATGATGTTGCCGCCCTTTTGCATCGACACGCCCAGGCCGATCACTTCCTTGCCGTTGAAGCGCATCTTCTCCGCCGGCGGATCCTGGTAGCCGCGCTTGACGGTGGCGAAGTCGCCCAGGCGGAAGGTGGTGCCGCCGGCGCGCAGCTGCAGGTCCTCGATCTGGCCCAGCGTGCGCAGCGCGCCCGTCACCCGCACCTGCAGGTTGTCGCTCGGCGTCACCAGCACGCCACTGGCTTCGATCTCGTTCTGGGTCGCGATCTGGTTGACGATCTGCTCGAACGGCACGCCCAGCTGGGCGAACTTCTTGCTCGAGAATTCGATATACACTTTCTCGTCCTGCACCCCGAACTGCTCGACCTTGGCCACCAACGGCACGCGCAGCAGCTGCTGGCGCACGAAGTCGGCATAGTCGCGCATCTCGGCGTAGGTGAAGCCGTCGCCCGACAGCGCGAAGATGGAGCCGTAGGTGTCGCCGAATTCATCGTTGAAGAACGGTCCGATCACGCCCTGCGGCAGGGTGCCCGCGATATCGCCGATCTTCTTGCGCACCTGGTACCAGGCCGGCGAGGTTTCGGACGGCGGCGTCGATTCGCGCAGCTCGAGGATGATGGTGGTTTCGCCCGGCTTGGAAAAGCTGCGGATGGTGTGGATATAGGGCGTCTCCTGGAGCTTGCGTTCCAGCGGGTCGGTCACCTGCTCGGCCATCTGCAGCGCGGTGGCGCCCGGCCACACGGCGCGCACCACCATCGCGCGGAAGGTGAAGGGCGGATCCTCGTCCTGGCCCAGCTCGAAGTAACTGAGGATCCCGAACAGCATGCAGGCGGCGATCAGGAAACGCGTGAGCGGAATGTGCTCCAGCGCCCAGCGCGACAGGTTGAAGCCCTTCATTTGCGGCCCTCGCCGGATACGAGCGCTTCGGTGTCGGCGCGGCGCGAGACGTCAGCGGTCAGGATGCGCACCTTCTGGCCATTCTTCAGCAGGTTGACGCCGGCGGTGACGACTTTCTGGCCGGCGCTGATTTGCCCACCGAGCTGGCCCGTCACCAGCACGTCATTGCGCACCTGTCCGACCACCTGCACCGGCACCAGCTTGACGGCGCCGTTCTCGACGATCCAGACGGCGCTGGCGCCCTTCTGCTGCACCAGCGCGGTCAAGGGCAGGCGCAGGCCAGCCGCGCCATTGCCGCTTGTCGCCAGTTCGACCGTCGCGGTCATGCCCAGCCGTACTTCGGCGCTCTCGGGAAGCGCCACTTTCACCGTATAGGTACGGGTGGCCGGATCGGCCACCGGCGACACCTCGCGGATCTTGCCGGGGATCGCCACGGCCTCGTTGGCCCACAGGCGCACGGTGACGTCGCTGGCAGCGCGCAGCTGACCGACCTTGTCTTCGGGGATGCCGATCACCACTTCCTTCTCGACCGTGCGCGCCACGCGCACCACCGGGCTGCCCGGTTGCACCACCTGGCCCACTTCGGCCTCGATGGCGGTCACCACGCCGTCGGCGTCGGCCGTCAGGCTCGTATAGTTGGACTGGTTGGCCTGGCCGCGCAGGCCGGCGCGGGCGGCGTCGACATTGGCCTGGGCCGCCTTCAGGGCGCTTTGCTTGGTGTCGAGCACGGCCTGGCTGACGAAATTCTGGGCGCGCAGGTCGACGTGGCGCTTGTAGTCGGCGCGCGCCAGATCGCGCTCGGTCTCGGCCGCGCGCAGGGTGGCCCTGGCCTGGGTTTCGGCCAGGCGCAGGTCTTGCGGGTCGAGCCGCATCAGCACGTCGCCACGCCTGACCGTGGCGCCGACGTCCACCTTGCGCTCGACGATCTTGCCGCCGACCCGGAAACCGAGCTGCGACTCGTAGCGTGGGCGCACGTCGCCGGAGAACTCCAGGCGCTCACCCGCGCTATCGACGGCCAGGGTGGTCACGCGCACCGGACGCACGTCTTCGGGCGGCGGGGCGGGCTTGGAACAGGCGAGGAGCGCGGCGGCGGCAAGCGGCGCCAGCACGGCCGCGCGCAGGGCGGAAGAAGAAAATCGGGAAAACACAGTGGCAATCCTTTGGCTGATCTTGCGGCGTCTCGGGCCGGAGCTGGCTGCGCATGAGGGGTACATGAACGCCAGTTTGTATTCCAGCAATTATAATCATGCAAATAGATAAATCAGATGACTTTAGAGTCATCCGTCCAAAATGGCCGTAGACCACTACGAAAACTTTCCTGTCGCCTCGATCCTGCTGCCGCGCCGCCTGGTGCCGGCGGTCGAGGCGATCTATGCCTTCGCGCGCAGCGCCGACGACCTGGCCGACGAAGGCCATGCCACGCCGGATGAGCGGCTGGCCGCCCTTGAAGCCTACGAACGTGAATTGGACCTGATCGATGTCGGCGCGACGTCGTCGCATCCGATGTTCGCCCGTCTGGCCGGCGTCGTCGCCCAGTATCGCCTGCCGCTGGACCCGATGCGCGACCTGCTGTCGGCCTTCAAGCAGGACGTCGTCACCCAGCGCTATGCCGACTATGCCAGCCTGCTCGATTACTGCCGCCGCTCGGCCGATCCGGTCGGGCGCCTGATGCTGGCGCTGTACGGCGCCGACGACGCCCATAACGTGCGCGACGCCGACGCCATCTGCAGCGCGCTGCAGCTGACGAACTTCTTGCAGGACGTGGCGATCGACCTCGAGAAGGGCCGCATTTATCTTCCGCTGGAGGACCTGGCGCGCTTCAAGGTGAGCGAGGCGGCGCTGCGCGCGGGCACGGTCGACGCGCCGTTCCAGGCGCTGATGCGCTTCGAGGTCGAGCGCACCCGCGCGCTGATGCTGTCCGGCGCCCCGCTGGCCAAGCGCCTGCCGGGCCGGATCGGCTGGGAGCTGCGGATGGTGGTCCAGGGCGGGCTGCGCATCCTCGACCGCATCGAACACGCCGGCTACGACGTGTTCCGGCGCCGTCCGGTGCTGTCGGCGCCCGACTGGTTCATGGTCGGCTGGGGCGCATTACGTATGTAATAACCCTTCGGGCAACCCCGATTTCACGCTCATCGGATAAGATAGCGGATTGACAGCGCGCCGGGACCCGATCCGGCCGCGCCCCGACCAGCATTTCACGACGATTTCATGTCTCCAGACGAATACTGCCAGCAAAAGACCGTCCAGAGCGGCTCCAGTTTCTACTACAGCTTCCTGTTCCTTCCGCCCGAGCGCCGGCGCGCGATCACGGCGCTGTACGCCTTCTGCCGCGAAGTCGACGACACCGTCGACGAGGCGACCGATGGCTCGGTGGCGCGCATCAAGCTGGCCTGGTGGCGCACCGAGGTCTCGAAGATGTATTCGGGCACCCATACCCACCCGGTGATGCTGGCCCTGCAGCCGCACGTCGCCACCTATCAACTGGAAGAAAAACACCTGCTGGCCATCGTCGACGGCATGGAGATGGACCTCGACCAGAGCCGCTACCTCGACTACCCCGGCCTGCAGCGCTATTGCTGGCACGTGGCGGGCGTGGTCGGCATCCTGTCGGCCAGCATCTTCGGCTACACCAATCCGCAGACCCTGGCGTATGCCGAAAAGCTCGGCCTGGCGTTCCAGCTGACGAACATCATCCGCGACGTCGGCGACGATGCGCGCAAGGGCCGCATCTACCTGCCGGTCAACGACCTGCAGCAGTTCGGCGTCACCGCCAACGACCTGCTCAAGCTGCAGCACAGCGACAAGTTCGAAGCGCTGATGCGCTTCCAGGCCGAGCGCGCGCAAACCATCTACGACGAGGCCCTGGCCCTGCTGCCGAAGGAAGACCGGCGCGCCCAGCGTCCCGGCCTGATGATGGCCGCCATCTACCGCACCCTGCTGGACGAGATCCAGCGCGACGGTTTCCACGTGCTCAACCAGCGCATCTCGCTCACGCCACTGCGCAAACTGTGGCTGGCGTGGAAGACCTATGTCCGCACCTAGCATGCGGGTTGCGGTTGCCGGCGGCGGCTGGGCCGGCTGCGCGGCGGCGGTCGAGCTGGCGCGCCAGGGCTGCCAGGTGACCTTGTACGAGGCTGCCCGCAGCCTGGGCGGGCGCGCGCGCGGCGTCGAAGTGCGCGGCGTGGAACTGGACAATGGCCAGCACATCCTGCTGGGCGCCTACCGCGCATCGCTGCGCCTGATGAAACAGGTGGGCGTCGACGAAAAGACAGCATTCCTGCGCCTGCCGGTCCAGATGCGCTATCCCGCGGGGGGCGACGGCATGGACTTCGCCGCGCCACGCCTGCCGGCGCCGCTGCACCTGGCGTTCGCCCTGCTGCGCGCCAAGGGCCTCGAGCGCGCCGACAAGCTGGCCCTGGCCCGCTTCAACAGCGCCGGGCGCTGGATGGGCTGGCAGCTGAACGACGACTGCACGGTGCTCGAGCTGCTCGAGCGTTTCGACCAGACCGAACGACTGACACGCTTGATGTGGCGCCCGCTGTGCATCGCGGCCCTGAACACGCCGCCGGAACGCGCCTCGGCCAATGTGTTCCTGGCGGTGCTGCGCGACAGCCTGGGCGCCAGCCGGCGCGCGGCCTCCGACATGCTGCTGCCGCGCCTGCCGATGGGGGCGCTGTTCCCGGAACCGGCCGGCGCCTGGCTCGAGCGCCAGGGTCATGCCGTGCGCCTGGGCGTGAAGGTCGCGGGCATCAAGCGCGAGGGCGACGGCTGGCAGGTGGAGCCCGGCGGCGACCTGCCGGCCGAGCGCTTCGACGCCGTGGTGCTGGCCACGCCGGCGCCGGTGAGCGCCGCGCTGCTGGCGGGGCTCACCGAAGCCGCCGAGGTGGCCGGCCTGCTCGCGGCCTTCACCCACGAACCGATCGCCACCTGCTACCTGCAATACGCGCCCGGCACCCGGCTCGCGCTGCCGTTCTACGCGCTGCTGGACGACCCTGCGGCACACCGCTGGGGCCAGTTCGTGTTCGACCGCGCCCAGCTGGATGCGGCCCAGGACGGCCTGCTGGCGGTGGTGGTCAGCGCCGCCGGCGACGCGGCGAACCTGCCGCGCGAGCAGCTGGCAGCAGCCATCGCCTCTCAACTGGCCCAGGATTTCGGACGGCCGGAACTGGCGAATCCGACCTGGACCCAGCTGATCACCGAGAAACGCGCGACCTTCAGCTGCACACCCGGACTAGTGCGGCCAGGCAACACCACTGCCCTGCCCGGTCTGGTGCTGGCCGGCGACTACACGGCCAGCGACTACCCGGCCACCCTGGAAACGGCGGTGCGCAGCGGCCAGGCGGCGGCGACGGCCATCCGTGCCTACGGCGCCCTGCCCCGCGAAAAGCGCAGCCTGTCGCACACCCATGGCGCCGCATCAGGCGATTCCGTAAGGTAGCAGCATCAAAAACCGTCTTATGGAAATGACTATGAAACCCCGTCTCGGCCTGCACGCCGTTGCCATCCTTGCCATCCTTGCCATCGTGGCGCTGAGCACCCTGGTGCTGGTCAAGCCAGAACTGATCGGCGGCTCGGCGCATGCGACCGTCCTGGCGATCGGCTCGATCCCGGCCCTCGGCCACCATTGACGGAGCGCCGCAACGACATGGGCAAGCTGGAATACCTCGACGCGCTCAAGCGGGCCCTGATGGGCCTGCCACCGGAAACCCAGGCCAGAACCCTGGCCTGGTACGAGCAGCGTTTCGTCGACGGGAGCGCCGCCGGCCGGCCGGAACACGAGGTGGCCGCCGAGCTGGGCGATCCGCGCCAGGTCGCGGTGACCCTGCGCACCAGCGCCCACCTGGCCGACCTCAAGGATGGCAATAAAGACAAGAAACCATCTGGCAATGTCGCGCGCACCGTCGTCTCGGGCATCGGCCTGTTGATTTTTAATCTGTTCATGCTGATCCCGGCCGCGGTGTTCGCGTCGCTCTTGATGTCGCTCTACCTGTCCGCCTTCGGCGTCTACGTCTCGGGCATCGCCGTGACCGCCAGCGGACTGGCCGGCTCGAACGAACTGATCCTGAGCGCCCCGCTGACGCGCATGGTGATCAGCGACGATGGCGAGCCGGTCGAGTCGCAGACCCGGGTCACAATCGGCGCCAACGGCATCCATGTGTTCGACGAACCGGCGCCTGCTCTTGAAGAGGACAACCCCGAGACGCGCACCGAGCGCGACGACCGCAACTCGCGCTTCATGCGCGGGGCCGAGGCGGTGGCGGAGCGCAAGATCCAGATCACGACCGAGATGGACCCCGGCTCGCGCAGCACGCAAGTGGCCTTCGGCTGCGCGCTGATCCTGGGCGGCATCGCGCTGTTCCTGCTGTCGATCGTCCTCACCAAATACACGCTGCTGGGCATCCGCCGCTACGTGAACATGAACCTGTCGCTGCTGAAGGGATAAGGACACCATGCGCGCCTTGATGAAAATCGGACTCGCCCTGCTGCTGCTGGCCGCCGTGCTGGTGGCGCTGAGCTACAGCATGCTGCGCGCCAACGGCACCACCAGCATCACGGAGCGCCGCGCTGTGTCGCAGGACACCCGCAGCGTGCCTTCCGGCGTCGAGGTCGTCGAACTCGACGGCCCGATCGACCTGAACCTGCGCTACGGCGCCACGCCTGCGCTGCAAGTGAGCGGCGAGCAGCGCATGCTGGGCAATGTCGAGGTGACGGGCGACGGCAACGTGCTGCGCATCGGCATCCGCGGCATGGTGCTGCGCCACCGCGAACCGCTGGTGGTCGGCCTGACCTTGCCGGCCCTGAGTTCGGTCCGGATCGACGGCAGCGGCGACAGCAGCATCAACGGCTTCTCGGGCGACGAGATCGAGGTGCAGTTGAATGGATCGGGCAGCGTGCGCTTCAACGGACGCTTCCGCACCGCCAAGGTGGGCCTGACCGGCAGCGGCGACCTGGACGTGAATGGCGGCGCCGCCATGGACCGGGTCGAGACACGCCTGATGGGATCGGGCCGGATCACCGTGGTCGGCACCGCGCGCGAGCTCGACGCCAGCACCACCGGCTCGGGGCACCTCGACGCCGAGCACCTGCGCGCCGAGGAGGTCACGGTGAGCCAGAGCGGCTCGGGCGACAGTGCGGTGCAGGCGCGCAGCAAGGTGAAGGTGTCGCTCAGTGGCAGCGGCGATGTCGAGGTGTATGGGGATCCGGGTGAGCGCAGCATCAGCCGGGCGGGTAGCGGGAGCGTCAGTTATCACGATTAGCCGGTCTGGACGGCGCTGAACCGAGGCGACCGCCAAATGGTCGCGAAAGTCAGAATGCTGCAACGGCATCCGCTACCTGGACGAACAGGGCAAGGAGACCGAGATCCAGGACGGGTTTATCGGTCTTTCTTCGGTCGGGCCGCGATGCACATCCAATGTGCATCGCTGTCTTTCAGCAACCGCCCAGCTTCACCCGCTCCACTTCCAGCCCGAACAACGGCCGCAAGCGCGTGCCGACCACGTTGCCAACAAACGCCACCACCAGCCACAACCAGCCATGCAGGCTGCCCGAGATGATGCCGCTGAAATAGGCGCCGATATTGCAGCCATAGGCCAGGCGCGCGCCGTAGCCGAGCAGCAGGCCGCCGACCACCGCCGCGACCAGCGAACGCAGTGGCAGCTTCCACACCGGCGCATAGCGGCCGGCCAGCGCCGCCGCCAGCATCGCGCCGAGCACGATGCCGATGTCCATCACCGAAGTCACATCCTTCCACACCGGCGCGGCCAGCGCGGCGGCGTTGGCGCCGCTCGACCAGTAGGTCCAGCTGGCGACGTCGATGCCAGCAAGGGCTGCCGCCTTGGCGCCCCACAGCGCGAAGGCCGAGGTCACGCCCCACGGCCGGCCCGACAGGGCCAGGGTGGCGAAGTTGAGCACCACCAGCGCCAGCGCGCCGGCCACCAGCGGCCACGGACCGCGCAGCCAGCGCGCGCCGCCGGTCGGTTGCGACTGCGCCGCGACCAGCCGGCCGTGGCGGCGCTTCTCGACCACGACCGTGACGGCCGCGATCAGGGCGAACACGAGCAGGTTCAGCGCCAGCGCCGGGGCCAGGCCCAGTTCCTTCACCGCCGACAGCGGCGGCAGTTGCGGCATCGCGGTCCAGAACGGCATGTGGGCGGTGCCGATCAGCGAGCCGACGATGAAGAACAACAGCGTGACGATCATGCGCGTGCTGCCGCCACCGACCGTGTACAGCGTGCCCGAGGCGCAACCGCCGCCCAGCTGCATGCCGATGCCGAAGATGAAGGCGCCGACGATGACGGACGTGCCGGCCGGCTGCACCAGCCCGGTGACCGGGTTGCCGAACAGCGTGCCGCCGGCGAGCGCCGGGAAGAACAACACGACGCCGACGGCCAGCATCAGCATTTGCGCGCGCAGGCCAGCGCCGCGGCCGTCGGCGATGAACACGCGCCAGGCCGAGGTGAAGCCGAAGGCCGCGTGGTACAGGGCGACGCCGAGCAGCGCGCCGACGATGTAGAGCGCGGCCTGGCGCGGACCGACGACCTGCGTCAGGTACCAGGCGCCAAGCACGATGAGCAGGAATGCGACGCCGAAGGGCCGCAGGTTGATGTCGGCGCGTCGTGCGCCGGACAAGGATGCAGAATTGGTCATGAGTGACGAAGAAGTTGAGACGGAACCCTCTATTCTCTAATATCTTCACTTTCTTTGCAGGCCGCCGGCCGGTTTACAATGACGCCATGGCCGTCATCAATCCTCTCGAAGTCGAATTCAGCGCAATCCGGGCCCAGGGTCCGGGAGGCCAGAACGTCAACAAGGTCTCGTGCGCCGTGCATGCGCGGTTCGACATCGGCGCTTCGTCGCTGCCGCAGCATGTGAAGGAACGACTGCTCGCATCGAGCGACGCGCGCATCACGCAGGAAGGCGTGCTGGTGCTCAAGGCGCAGCAGTCGCGCAGCCTGGAACAGAACAAGGAAGACGCCCTGCGCCGCCTGCAGGAGCTGGTCGACAAGGCCTCGGTCGTGCCGGTGACGCGTCGCCCGACCCGGCCGACGCGCGGCTCGCAGCTGCGGCGATTGGACGCCAAGGCGCGCAGCAGCCAGATCAAGTCCCTGCGCGGCAAGGTGAGCGACTAGTTTTTCTCGGGATCAGGCTGCAGCGCCGCGAACCATGCCGCATACGGCGTGTTGGCCACCATCCGCCGGTTGAAATCCGGCGCGCCATCGGTCCACCACACCGGCCCA
This sequence comes from Massilia timonae CCUG 45783, assembly GCF_000315425.1. Taxonomy (GTDB): domain Bacteria; phylum Pseudomonadota; class Gammaproteobacteria; order Burkholderiales; family Burkholderiaceae_D; genus Telluria; species Telluria timonae. The sequence goes on from NZ_JH992926.1 coordinate 538,270, forward strand.
CGCTCTCCCAGCGCGCGCTTGGCCTGGTCGACCGCCTGGCGCGCGGCCCGCTCGGCATTGCCGTCGCGCGCCTTCAGGGCGGCGCCGACGTCCCGCCGAGCCTTCATGAGCTGGTCGACCAGCTGCTGGCGCTCGTCCGGCGCAAGGCCGGGATTGCTGGCTCGCCACAAGCGGCCCGAGACGACGAAGTACCTTCCGTCGGGCGTAGTGGGATGTTTGTCAGGTGAAGGCATGGCCGCACTATACCTAAAGGCGACATGCGCGGCCGTTCGCTTCCTGCGAATCGATCAAGGCTGCAGGCCGTAGCGGTCGATGAACCCTTTGACGCCGCCTGGATTGGCGGCCAGCCAAGCGTTCAGCGCCGGCCGATACGACTGGCGGAACAGGAGCAGCAGGATCGCCGGCTCCAGCTGCCCATCCTTCGCCAGCGCCTGCATCTGCAGCAAGGCGGGGTCGGTCACGCGCTGGTCGCCGAGCGCCCTGGTCTCGTCCATCACCTTCAGGGCGGTGCGCCACGCGCCCAGTTCGATCTCGTACGGCGATTTGTCGGCGGCGCTCTCCGACTGGCGCTGGTTGGATTCGCTCATGCCGAGCAGCAGCCGCATCGCGTAGTTCGGGGTATCGGCCTGGCCGGCGGCCGACTCGTCGATATGGATCGTGAACTTGCCGTCCGCCTCCTGCGCCACGCGCACCCCGCGCCTGAACGCGAACGGCTTGAGCGGCAGGCCGGCGGCGGCGCGCAGCCTGGCCAGCTTGCCCCAGCTCGGACGTTGCGACGGATCGGCCGCGATCGACGCATACAGGGCTGATTCGGCCTGGGTGCGCTGGCCCTGCGCCAGCAAGGCGTCGGACAGGAAGCGCCACGCCTGCGCATTTTGCGGTTCGATCTCGGTGGCGCGCCGGAACAGCGCCTCGGCGCGCGGCCAGTCGCCCTGCATGAAGTGGCAATCCGCCGCGCCCACCCAGGCGCTCGACGCCTTGGGGTCGGCCTCCATCGCCGCTTCGTACTTGAGCAGGGCTTCCTTCGGCTTGCGCTGCGCGAACAGGGCCGAGCCTTCGGCCAGCAGCTTCGCAGCGCGCGGATTCGGCGTATGCAGGGGCGACGCGCCGTCGTCGTCCAGCATGCGCAAGACCTCGTGCGCGATCGGATCGTCGGCGGCGAGCGTGGTCGCGCGCTCGGCCAGGGCGCGCGCCGTCTGGCGCACCTGCGCCGCCTTGTCCTTCGGGGCCACGCTGGACAGTTTGAGCATCAGGCCGGCCTGCAGCGACACCGGCAGCGAGGCGTTGGGGTCGGCCTGCTGCGCGGCCTTGTACTTGTCGAGCGCTTCCTGGTACTTGCCCTGCCCCTCGAGCACGTGGGCGTCGCGCACCAGGGTGTGGCATGGCTCGCCGCATTGCATGGCGGCCGACGCCGCGGTGGTGAAGAACGCCAGCAGCGCAGGCAATAGCAATACACGGATGGATGTCATGGGCGGCCAGGCGACAAAATACCCATGTTACCGCGCCGCCCGCCCCATGTTATTCACCGAATGTCACGGCTCATGCGTCGTATTTGCCCGTCATGCGGTCCCACCCGTGTCGTACGGCCGACTTTATCTTTTCCCAGGTCGAGGCGCCGCCCGGGCGCGCTTCCCAGTCGGTACGCAGCTCGGGCTCGATCTCGTCCCATTGACGGCCCGTGTACCTGCCGCTGCCCGCCACCTGCGAACCGTAGAGATAGGCCGGCGCATAGTCGTCGTACGCCCCGCCGCTGGCGCCATAGGTGAGCTTGAAATGCTCGCGATAGTAGCGCTCGTCGTCGGACATGCCCGCGCCAAGCCGCTCGACGTCGACTTCGGTGTGGCGCACCGTGTCGTCGATCTGCTGCTGGCGTTCGCTGACCTGCTTGCCGATCGAGACTTCCTCGGTGATGCGGGCGGATTTCTCGACCACGGCTTCCTCGGCGCTCTCGCGCATCTCGATGGTCTGCTCCTTGAAAGCCGCCGCGTCGCTCGGGCTGATCGGCTGGTCCACCTTGCGCCGCTGGACGTCGACGTGTTCCTCGCGCAGGCCAATGGTTTCGTGCACCGGGACCTCGACGATGCGCGAGAAGATGCGCATGCCGCCGCGCTGGACTTCGCGCTTGCCGACCCGCAGCTGCTCTTCGACCACCGGGATGGTCGCGCTGGCCGCGCTGGTCGATACGTCGCGCTGCAGCGAGGCGCTGCCCGATGCGCCCTGCAACTGGCCGGATGCCGACTGGCTCGATGCCGCCGCACCCGGCGTCGCCCCTTGCCGTGGCCCGGCGCCCGTCAGCAATGCCCCGGCGGTGCCGACGCCATCCGAATGTTCGTCGATGTCGACCGGCCCGAAGGCCTCGACGACGTCGGCGGCGCGCTCGACGTCGGGTAACGTCTCGGCGCTGAGCGTCACCACGTGCTGGCCCCGCGCGAGCGCGCCGTCGTAGCGGCTCGCGTGGTGCTTGTCCTCGTCGCCGAACAGGTCCTGGAAGAAGTGCTTGACGCTGCTGCCGATGCCTTCGGCGGTGGTGGCGCCGCCAGCATTGGCCTCGGACAGCCGCACGCTCTCGCGGCTGAAACCGGAAGACAGCAGCTGGTCGTACGCGCTTTGCGCGTCGGTACGGTTGTCGAAAACCGCGACTAGCGTATGGTGCATGATGAGCCTCCTTGGGTGATGACTTCAGGCGCCCGAATCGCCGGCCTCGTCGAAGCGCTCGACCTCGACCCGTTCCGCCTTGAGCGAAACGGTATCAAGGTGACGCTCCTCGTGCCGGACCCGGGTGATGTGCAGTTCTTCCTTGATGCGGACCTTGCGCTCCACCACCAGCACTTCTTCGAGCACGGGAATGACCAGGGTGTCGCCTTCGTGGCGGTGACCGGGCGCCTCGTCGGCGCCGACGATGCGATCCACCGGGACATGTTCGACGCGCAGCTCCTCGCGCAGCAGGCGTTCGTCGATGGCGACGGGATGTTCGGTGACGGTCTTGTGGATGCGTACGCCGCGGCCGGTGTCGACCATGCGGGTGCCGACCGCGAGCTGCTCCTCGACGACAGGAATGCGCACTGGCTCCTGTTCGCTCGGCTCGATAGGCGTGCTGGACATGCTCCGCTCCTGGACAAGGCTGCGAGAAGAACGATCCAGCCTACGCCAATCCACGAACGGCATGCGCACCGTTGGCGTTCACGTTGGCGTTCAATTACCCGCTCAGGCGCCGGCGCGCTCCAGCCAGGCCAGCGCATCGCGCCCTGCGGCGCGGCCGCTGGCGAAGCAGGCGGTGAGCAGATAACCGCCGGTCGGCGCCTCCCAGTCGACCATCTCGCCCGCCACGAAAGTGCCCGGCAGCGCGGCCAGCATTGCGGTGTCATCCGCCAGCGCATCGAAGCGCACGCCGCCCGCGCTGCTGATCGCCTCGTCGATCGGGCGCGCGCGCAGCAGCTTGACCGGCAGGCGCTTGATGCCGGCGGCCAGGCGAACGGGGTCGGCGTATTCTTCGCGCGACAGGCATTCGTGCAGCAGCCCGGCCTTGACGCCCTTGATGCCGAGCCGGCTTTGCAGGTGGCTGGACATCGAGCGCGACCCGCGCGGGCGCGTCACTTCGTCGAACACGCGCCCGGCATCGTGGTCGGGCGCCAGGTCGAGCCAGAGGGTGGCGCCGCCAATACGCGCGATCTGGTCGCGCAGCGGCGCCGACAGCGCGTACACCAGGCTGCCCTCGACGCCGCCCCCGGTGATGACGAACTGGCCCTTGCGCCAGGCGATGGCGCCATCCTGGTCATCGCAACCGGCGGCCACCGTAAGCAGCGGCGCGCCGGCGTAGCGGCTGCTGAAATGCTCGCTCCAGCCGACATCGAAACCGCAGTTGGCGGGCGCCAGCGGGGACAGCGCGACCCCGCGCTCGGCCAGCAGCGGCTGCCAGGCGCCGTCCGAGCCGAGCCGCGCCCAGCTGGCGCCGCCCAGCGCCAGGATCGTGGCCTCGGCCTCGACCAGCAACTCCCCTTCCGGCATGGCAAGGCGCAGCCGGCCATCCTGCCAGCCCAGCCAGCGGTGGCGCATGTGAAAGCGCACGCCGGACTCGCGCAGGCGGTGCAGCCAGGCGCGCAGCAGCGGCGCCGCCTTCATCTCGCGCGGGAAGACCCGGCCCGAGGTGCCGACGAAGGTCTCGATGCCGAGCTCGTGGATCCAGGCGCGCACCGCACCGGCGTCGAATCCTTCCAGCCAGCGCGCCACCTCGTCCTGGCGCGCGCCATAGCGCCGCACGAAATCGGGATAGGGTTCGGAATGCGTGATATTCATGCCGCCCTTCCCCGCCAGCAGGAACTTGCGGCCCACGCTGGCCATCGCATCGTAGACGTCGACCTGCGCGCCGCCTTGCGCCAGCACCTCGGCCGCCATCAGCCCGGCGGGGCCGCCGCCGATCACGGCGACACGCTTGGAGGAAAGGGAAGACTGGGTCATGACGGTGCGGGGGACGGAAAAGATGGACCCGCATTGTAGTCGAGTTCGGGCAGCCAAAGACGATGTAAAGGTTGCTTGACATAGCGTCCCGGCAAGCCTACGATGTAAAGTATCCTTTACTACTCGAGGGCGAGACGATGACAGCAAACACGCATGAACGACGGGTCGGCAAGGCTTATCTGAGGGAGCTGGGCATCTCCTTCGCGGTGTATGTGATCCTGCTGGTGGCGTCGATCCTCTACGGCCGGCCGATGGCAGAAGGCGTGCCGCGCACCGTGGTCCTGCTGTCGCCGATGCTGGGATTCTGTCTGATGCTGTGGGCCATCGCGCGCCACCTGGACCGGGTCGACGAATACCTGCGCCGCTACCTGCTCGAATCGTTCGCGCTGGCCGCCGCGCTCACCGCCGGGCTCACCTTCAGCTATGGCTTCCTCGAGACCGCCGGCTATCCGCGCCTGTCGATGTTCGCGGTCTGGGTGGTGTTGTGCGCGGCCACCGTCCTGGTCTGCACGGTGCGGGCGCTGCGCCGGCGATGAAGAACCGCATTCGCGCGCTGCGCGCCGAACACGGCTGGAGCCAGGCCGACCTGGCCGAACGCCTCGACGTCTCGCGCCAGAGCATCAACGCGATCGAGACCGGGCGCTACGACCCCAGCCTGCCGCTCGCCTTCGCCATATCACGGTTGTTCGGCCTGCCGGTCGAAGCCATCTTTTCACCCGATCAGGAGACCGCATGAAGAAAGCTTCCCTGTTGTTCGCACTCGCCGCACTGGCTGCCAGCGCCGCTTCCATCGCCCAGGCCCAGGCGCAGGCCGCGCCTCCAGCGGCGCCAATCGTCAACCGTTTCGCCGCCACCATCGAACCGGCCGAGCGCTTCGAATCCGGCGGCCTGCTGGTCGAGCGCCACGGCAGCCGCGGCCGGCCGGTGATCCTGGTCCCCGGCCTGGCCAGCGGTCCCTGGGTATGGCAGGAGACGATCCGCCAGTTCAAGGACGAGTTCACCCTGTACGTGGTCACCCTGCCCGGCTTCGATGGCCGCCCGGCGCCGGGCGCAACGTCCGACTGGGCGCCGTTCGAAGGCGCGCGCGCCGCCCTGCGCGGCCTGATCGCCGAGCGCAAGCTGGACAAGCCGGTCATCGTCGGCCACAGCCTGGGCGGCACGCTGGCCTATGCCGTGGCGCAGGACCTCGGCAACGGCATCGGCGGCGTGGTGGCGCTGGACGGCCTGCCGGTCTTCCCCGGCACCGAGAACATGCCGCCGCAGCAGCGCCCGCAGGCCGCGATCAACGTGCGCAACCGCATGGCGGCCAGCCGGCCGGATGCCTACGCCGCCGAGCAGCGCCAGTACATGCGCGGCCAGGGCGTGCTCGACATCGGCAAGGCCGACGACATCACGCCGCTGCTGCTGCGCAGCGACCGCGAGGCGGTCGGCGCCTACGTGGCCGACCTGCTGGCGCTCGACCTGCGCCCGGGGCTGTCGAAGATCAGCGCCCCGGTGCTGGTCGTGGCGCCGTTTTACCAGTACGATGCGGCTCAGGATGCGCTGACGGTGACCGACAAGGTCGAGCATTACCGGATGCTGGTCGAAGGGATTCCCTCGGTCGAGGTGGTCCCGATCGCGCCGTCGCGCCACTTCCTGATGATCGACCAGCCGCTGGCGCTGGCCGGCATCCTGCGCCGTTATCTCGACCGCCGTTGAAAGGAGTCATTCCATGCGTCCTGGGTCACAGTCATACCTCCACTGGATCGGCCAATACCTGCTGGCCGCCGGCACCATGTTCCTGCTGCTGTGCGCAATCGACCTGATGCGCGGCGACAGCCTGGCCCACACCTGGGGCCCGACCCTGCTGTGGTCGCTGGCCGCGGCCGCCATCTTCGTCGCCGCGCGCTGGCGCTCGGCCAGCCAGGCCATTACCGACAAGGCCCGCTGACGCGGCTATTCTCCAGGATGGATCAAGGCCGGTTCCACCAGCGTGCGCGATACTGCCGCGTTGGCGCCGGTCTACGTTAACCGCATGCCTTTGTCATAGCTGCAATATTCCGCTTGACATGCGGTGTGGCAGGAATATTCTTGTACACGCCAGCGTGAACGATGGCGCCCGCTCGACGAGGTCAGCCACGATTCGCCCGGCAGTCCGTTAAAACATCTTGGAGGATGTATATGTCGGTAATCAACCGGTCGTTTACGACCCGCAGGGCAATGCTGGGCGCGATCGCGACCAGTCCCCTATGGATGCAGTCCGCCTGGGCCCAGGCCAGCAATCTCAGGATCTCGCACCAGTTCCCCGGCGGCAGCATCGCCCAGGGCGATTTTCGCGACCGCCTGTGCCGCATGTTCGCGGCCGAGGTCGAGAAGCGCACGCGCGGCAGCCTGAAGTTCTCGATCCACCCGGGGTCGAGCCTGATGCAGCCGAACGCCCAGTTCGGCGCGCTGCGCAGCGGTTCGCTCGACATGGCCCTGGTGCCGCTGTCGTATGCGGGCAGCGAAGCGCCGGAAGCGAATATCGGGCTGATGCCGGCGCTGGTCACGTCCTACGATCAGGGCTATGGCTGGAAGAACGCCCCGGTCGGGCGCGAGCTGGCGCGCATCCTCGGCGAACAGGGCCTGGTGATCGTCAGCTGGATCTGGCAAGCCGGCGGGGTCGCCTCGCGCGGCGCTCCGATCCTCAACCCCGGGGACGTGCGCGGCCTGAAGGTGCGTGGCGGCTCGCGCGAGATGGACATGCTGCTGCAGGACGCCGGCGCGACCGTCGTCAGCCTGCCGTCCAACGAGATCCACGCCGCCATGCGCAGCGGCGCACTGGATGCGGCCCTGACCTCGTCGACGTCCCTCATTTCCTTCCGCCTGCAAGAGACGGCCCGCTCGCTGACCACGGCGCGCGGCGGCTCGTACTGGTTCATGTTCGAGCCGCTCCTGATGTCGCGCACCGTGTTCGAGCGCTTGCCCAAGCCGCAGCAGGAAGCCATCCTCAAGGTCGGCGCCGACCTGGAGCAATTCGCGATGAAGATGGCGCGCGTCGACGATGCCGAGGTAGTGTCGGTCTACCGCGGCGCCGGCGCGCGCGTGGTCGACCTCACTCCGGAAGCCCTGCGCGGCTGGCAGGCGGTGGCGCGCAATACGGCGTGGAAGGATTTCGCGGCGCGTAACAGCAATTGCGCGAAATTGATGGCGTTGGCGGAGCAGTCGATCGCGGCCTTGTGATGGAACAGCCGGCCGCGGCGGCCGGCCGCTGTCAACCGCCGGTCACCGGCGGGAAGAATGCCACTTCGGCGCCTTCGCCGATTGGCGTATCGGCGCCGCACATGACCTGGTTGCACGCCATGCGCACCGCACGTTCCGGCGCCAGGGCCTCGGCCCACACGCCGCCGCGTGCGCGCAGCAGTTCGCGCACGCCGCCCACCGTCGCGACATCCGGCGGCAGGTCCAGTTGCTCCTGCGCGGCGCCCACGGCTTCGCGCAGCGCGGCGAAGTATTTCAAACTGATCTTCATGTCTTTCCTAATACTGTAATTCGGCGAACGGAATGAAGCGCACCAGGTCGCCCGCGGCGATGCGGTTGCCCGCCGGGTTGTCGACCAGGCCGTCGCCCCACACCGTCGAGGTGAGCACGCCCGAACTCTGGTTCGGGAACAGGTCCAGTCCCCCGGCCGCGTTCAGGCGCGCGCGCAGGAATTCGTTGCGGCGGTCGCCCTTGGGCAGGTCGAAGTCGGCGCGCACCGTATATCCCTTTGGCTCGACCTGGCCCGTCACGCCCTGCAGGCGCAGCAGGAAAGGCCGCACGAACAGCAGGAAGGTGACGAAGCTCGACACCGGATTGCCGGGCAGGCCCAAAAAGAACGCGGAGCCACCGTCGTCGCCATTACTGCGGCGCACCTCGCCGAACGCCAATGGTTTACCCGGCTTGACCGCGATCTGCCACATCGACAGGCGTCCTTCCGCTTCCACGGCAGGCTTGATGTGGTCTTCCTCGCCGACCGAGACGCCGCCCGAGGTGATGATCAGGTCGTTCTCGCGCGCCGCCTCGCGCAAGGTGGCGCGGGTCGCCTCCAGCGAATCGGGGACGATGCCGAAGTCGCTGATCTCGCAGCCGAAGTTCTCCAGCAGCCCGCGAAGCGTAAAACGGTTCGAGTTGTAGATGGCGCCCGGTTTCAATCCCTCGGGCGGCACGTCGCCCGGCATGGTCAGCTCGTCGCCGGTGAAGAACACCGCCACGCGCAGGCGCCGCCGCACCGGCAGGCTGGCCAGGCCGCTTGACGCCGCCAGCCCCAGTTCCTGGCTGCGCAGGCGGCTGCCGGCCGGCAGGATCACGGCGCCGGCGCTGATGTCCTCGCCCTTGCGGCGGATCCACTCGCCGGCGCGCGGCGCGTGGTGAATGGTGACGCTGTCGCCGACCGCCTCGGCCTGCTCCTGCATCACGACCGCATCGGCGCCCGGCGGGATCAGGGCGCCGGTGAAGATGCGCGCCGCGGTGCCGGGCTCCAGTTCATGGCCGACGCTGCCGGCCGGGATGCGCTGGCTGACCTTGAGGGTGGCGCTGCCGCCCGCGCAATCCGCCGCGCGCACGGCATAACCGTCCATCTGCGTATTGTCGGCCGACGGCACGTCGATCGTCGCCAGCTGGTCCGCGGCCAGCACGCGGCCGTTGGCCTCGAGGGTCGGGATCGTTTCCACCTGCTCGACGGGCCGCGCGGCTTCCAGCAGGAAGTCGAGCGCTTCGCGCACCGACAGCATGGGGGCTTTCTGTACCGGTGCGTTCATCACAGGCCCGTGTGCTCAGCGATGTAGGCCTTCATGCGGCCGACGTCGGCCGGCATGACCACGAAACGCTGCGGCAGCGACTCGATGTTCTCGAAGCCGGCGGGACGCTCGGCGTCCTGGCCCAGCGCTTCGAGGATGGTTTCGTTGAACTTGGCCGCCAGCGCGGTCTCGAGCACGATCATCGGCACGCCCGGCTGCAGGTGTTCGCGCGCGACCTTGATGCCGTCGGCGGTATGGGTGTCGATCGTGATGCCGTAGTCGTCGGCGACGTCGCGGATCGTGGCCAGGCGATCAAGATGGGTCGAGCGGCCCGACAGGAAGCCGAACTTCGCCACATCCTTGAATTCGTCGCCATCGCTGCCCGGCGCGCCGGACAGGTCGAAGCCGCCATGGGTGTCGACCTTGCGGAACAGCGCATGCGTGCGCTCGGCGTCGCGGCCCACCAGTTCATACACGAAGCGCTCGAAGTTCGATGCCTTGGAGATGTCCATCGACGGGCTGCTGGTGTGGAAGGTCTCGGCAGGTTTACGCACGCGGTAAACGCCGGTGCGGAAGAATTCGTCCAGCACGTCGTTCTCGTTGGTGGCGGCCACCAGCTTGTCGATCGGCAGGCCCATCATGCGGGCGATGTGGCCGGCGCAGATATTGCCGAAGTTCCCCGACGGGACGGTGAACGACACTTTCTGGGAGTTAGCGGTGGTGGCCGCCAGGTAGCCGCGGAAGTAGTACACGACCTGGGCCACGACACGCGCCCAGTTGATCGAATTGACGGTGCCGATCTTCTGGCGCGCCTTGAATTCGAGGTCGTTCGAGACCGCCTTGACCAGGTCCTGGCAATCGTCGAACACGCCTTCCACCGCGATATTGAAGATGTTCGGGTCCTGCAGGCTGAACATCTGGGCGGTCTGGAAGGCGCTCATCTTCTTGTGCGGCGACAGCATGAACACGCGCACGCCGCGCTTGCCGCGCATCGCGTACTCGGCGGCGCTGCCGGTGTCGCCCGAGGTGGCGCCGAAGATGTTCAATTCATCGTCGTTCCTGGCCAGCGCGTACTCGAACAGATTGCCCAGCAACTGCATCGCCATGTCCTTGAAGGCCAGGGTCGGGCCGTTCGACAGCGCCTGCAGCACCAGCTTGCCCTGCGCGCCGTCTTCCAGCACGCGCAGCGGGGTGATGTCCGCGCTCGATTCGTCGGCGCGGGCGTTGCGGTAGACCGCCGGCGTGTAGGTGCGCGCGGTCAGCGCCTTCAGGTCGGCGTCCGGGATGTCGGTGGCAAACTTGCGCAGGATTTCATAGGCCAGTTCGGCGTACGAGAGCTTGCGCCAGGCATCGAGCTCGGCGCCAGTCACCTGCGGGTATTCGGCCGGCAGGTAGAGGCCGCCGTCCGGGGCCAGACCACCTAACAGGATGTCGGAGAATTGCTGGGGATTGCGTGCTGCGGACGCGCTCGTCGCGCGGGTGGACACATAATGCATACAGTTTGAAGATCCGGTTGGCTCACATTGAAACTTTATTATAGTGGGAGCGGGCGGAAATGTATGCTGTGCTGCAAAAAACGGGGTTGTGGCGCATACGCCACTACCCCGCCCCCGCGCAGGCGGGGGGCCAAGTTTGTACGAACGGCCGTATCAGCAGGCCGCGTGATTGACCGTCACCACATGAATCGCCAACCCGCCCAGCGAGGTCTCCTTGTACTTGACCTGCATGTCGGCGCCAGTCTGGCGCATCGTCTCGATCGCGCTGTCCAGGCTCACGAAATGGGTGCCGTCGCCCTTCATCGCCAGCGAGGCGGCGGTGATCGCCTTGATCGCGCCCATGCCGTTGCGCTCGATGCATGGAATCTGCACCAGGCCGCCGATCGGGTCGCAGGTCATGCCCAGGTGGTGCTCGATGCCGATCTCGGCCGCGTTCTCGATCTGTTCGTTGCTGCCGCCCAGCGCGGCCACCAGGCCGGCCGCCGCCATCGCGCAAGCCACGCCCACCTCGCCCTGGCAGCCGACTTCGGCGCCCGAGATCGAGGCGTTCTTCTTGCACAGCATGCCGATCGCGCTCGACGCCAGCAGGAAATCGCGCACGCCCCGCACTGGATCGATCGGCCGGCAGTCCTCGGCGTAATAGCGCAGCACTGCGGGAATGATGCCGGCGGCGCCGTTGGTCGGCGCGGTGACGACCCGGCCGCCGGCCGCGTTTTCTTCGTTGACCGCCATGGCGTACAGGCTCACCTGCTGCACCGCGTCATGCGGCAAGGCGTTCAGTGGTTGCTGTTGCGCTTGCTGTGCCTGCTTCCACAGGCCGGCCGCGCGGCGGCGCACGTCCAGGCCGCCCGGCAGGCGGCCCTCGGTTACCAGGCCGTGGCAGATGCACTCGCGCATCACGCGCCAGATATTGTCCAGGCCCGCATCCAGTTCTTCGTCGCTCATGCGCGTGCGCTCGTTGGCGCGCAGCATGTCCGGGATGCTCAGGCCGTGGCGGCGGCCATGCTCGAGCAGCTGGGCCATCGTGTCGAACGGGTATGGGACCGGCGCCGCGTCCGTTTCAGGCGCGCGCGCCTGGCTCTCGCCGGCCGCGGTGATGAAGCCGCCGCCGACCGAATAATAAATGCGCTCGATGATGCTGCCGTCCTGCAGATGGAGCACGAAGCGCATGCCGTTCGGGTGCTCCGGCAGGGTCGAGGCCTTGTGCCAGACCAGGTTCGTCCTTGCGCTGAACGGCACCGGTTTGGCGCCCAGCAGGTGCAGCACGCCGTCGAATTCCGCTTCCGCCAGCTTGTCCTCGACCGCGCTCGGGTCGACGTCCTGCGGGGTCTCGCCCATCAGGCCGAGGATCACGGCCTTGTCGGTCGCGTGGCCGACGCCGGTCAGCGCCAGCGAGCCATACAGGTGGGCTTCGACGCCGACCGCCTGTTCCAGCATCCCGCTCTCGAGCAGGAAGCGGCGCGCCGCCACCATCGGGCCCACGGTGTGGGAGCTCGAGGGGCCGATGCCGATCTTGAACAGGTCGAAAACACTCATGTCCATGCTTGTCTCACTTTTCGGTTCTTATAATGATTGCGGCCTGGCGCGTCGAGGCGGCAGGCCGTTGGATGCGTGTCCTGGCAAGGCGGGGCTTACGCCGCCACGCCCAGGCCCACGTCGATATTCTTCAGCATCGAATCGACCATCTCGTCGACGCCAATGCGCGATTTCCAGCCCCAGTCGGCGGTGGCGCGGCTGTCGTCGAGGCTCTTCGGCCAGGAGTCGGCGATCTGCTGGCGGCTGTCCGGCTTGTAGTCGATGCGGAAAGCCGGCAGCGCCTTCGAGATCGCGGCGGCCAGTTCGCGCGGGTTGAACGACACGCCCGCCACGTTGTACGACGAACGGATCGCGACTTGCTCGGCTGGGGCTTCCATCAGCTCGATGGTGGCGCGGATCGCGTCCGGCATGTAGATCATCGGCAGGGTCGTTTCCGGCCCCAGGAAGCACTCATAGGTTTCGCCGCGCAGGGCCGCGTGGAAGATCGCGATCGCATAATCCGTGGTGCCGCCGCCCGGAGGCGATTTGTAGCTGATGATGCCGGGGTAGCGGATGCTGCGCACATCGACGCCATACTTGCTGTGATAGTACTCGCACAGGCGCTCGCCGGCCAGCTTGCTGATGCCGTAGATCGTGGTCGGATCCATGATCGTGAACTGCGGCGTGTTCTCGCTCGGGGTGGTCGGACCGAAGGCGGCAATTGAGGATGGCCAGAACACCTTCAGCGGCTTGCCCGCTTCGCCCCGTTCGCGCGCGATCTCGAGGATGTTCAGCAGGCCGTCCATGTTCAGCGACCAGGCCGTCAAAGGGGCCTTTTCGCCGGTGGCCGACAGCATGGCGGCCAGCTGGTAGACCTGGGTGATGCCCTCATCCGCGACCAGGCGCGCCAGGCTGTCCTTGTCCAGCACATTGAGCACGGTATAGCGCGCGGCGCCGTACAGGTTCTTGTCGCCGATGTCCGAGGCGATCACGTTCTGCGCGCCGTGCTTGTCGGCCAGCGCGCTGACCAGTTCACTGCCGATCTGGCCGTTGGCGCCGATGATGAGGATGCGTTCCATGCTGTCTTCCTTGCTTCTATGTATATTGGTCTTGCTTAGTTCTTGATGATGCCCAGCTCTTTGCCGGCTTGCTCGAAGGCCTTCAGCACGGTGTCGAGCTGCTCGCGGGTATGGGCCGCGGACAGCTGCACGCGCACGCGCGCCTGCCCCATCGGCACCACCGGATAGAAGAAGCCCGACAGCAGCACGCCCAGCTCGAACATGCGCGCCGCGAATTTCTGCGCGACCGGCGCCTCGAACAGCATCACCGGCACCACCGGGTGGGTGCCCGGCTTGATGGTGAAGCCGATGCGCTCGATCTCCTGGCGGAAGTAGGCGGTGTTCTCGTGCAGGCGGTCGCGCAGCTCGGTCGACTTGGAGATGCGCTCCAGCACCGCCAGCGAGGCGCCGGCGATCATCGGCGCCAGCGTGTTCGAGAACAGGTAGGGACGCGACTTCTGGCGCAGGGTTTCGATGACTTCTTTTTTCCCCGACGTGAAACCGCCCATCGCGCCGCCCAGGGCCTTGCCCAGGGTGCCGGTGATGATGTCGATCTTGCCGATCACGCCGCAATGCTCGTGGGTGCCGCGGCCTGTCGCGCCCATGAAGCCGGAGGCGTGCGATTCGTCGATCATGGTCAGGGCGCCGTACTTTTCCGCCAGCGCGACGATCTTGTCCAGCTGGGCGATGGTGCCGTCCATCGAGAACACGCCGTCGGTGACGATGATCTTGTGGCGCTTGCCGGCGTCAAGGGCGGCGATCAGCTGCTTCTCGAGGTCGGCCATGTCGTTGTTGGCATAGCGGTAGCGCGCGGCCTTGCACAGGCGTACGCCGTCGATGATCGAAGCGTGGTTGAGGGCGTCCGAGATGATGGCGTCGTTCTCGTCGAACAGCGGCTCGAACACGCCTCCATTGGCGTCGAAGGCGGCCGCGTACAGGATCGTGTCTTCGGTGCCCAGGAAGTTCGAGAGTGCCTGCTCCAGCTCCTTGTGCACGGTCTGGGTGCCGCAGATGAAGCGCACCGACGACAGGCCATAACCGTACTTCTCGAGGGCGGCGGCGGCGGCGTTCTGGGTCTCGACGTCGCCCGACAGGCCCAGGTAGTTATTGGCGCACATATTGATCAGGGTACGGCCATCCTGCGCCACCACCTCGGCGCCCTGGCGCGAGGCCAGCACGCGCTCGGGCTTGAACAGGCCATCAATCTTCAAGGTCGCGAGTTTTTGCTGCAGGCTGCTGTAGAAAGCTTGATCGCTCATGGTGTTCCCCTGTTCCCTGTTTGATGTGGCTGAACTCGTGGCAAGACCGGCGGCTTGACCGGCGGTCGGCGGATGTTGTACCGTTGGTTCGTTCGATGTAGAGAACTAGTTCGCTATCTCGAACAGAAATTCGATATATTGAATCTTACGCCCAGCCAATGAACTTGGCAAGCGGCTTCCCATATACTTATTAGCAATTTGCATTAGGCAATACCCAGACAGGCAGCCAACGGAAAATGAGTACCACTCTAACAAACAATGCCCCGCCAGAAGTTGGCGCCACACTACAACGCCTGCGGCTGGCGCGTGGCCTGACGCTCGAGGACCTGTCGCGTATCGCCGGCGTGTCGAAGTCGATGCTGTCGCAGATCGAGCGCGAAAAGGCGAATCCGACCATCGCCATCACCTGGCGCCTGGCCAATGCGCTGGGCGTTCAGATCGGCGAACTGCTGTCGTCCGAGGTGAGGACGAGCGACCTGATCCGGGTGGTCGACGCCCACGAGATCCCCACCCTGCCCGGCGCCCACGCCGGCTATTCGCTGCGCATCCTGGGGCCGATGGACCTGGCGGGCAAGTATGAATGGTATGAGCTGACCCTGGCGCCGGGCGGAGAGCTGGCCTCGCAGGCGCACGATCCGGGCACTGGCGAGCACCTGACGGTGATCACCGGCACGGTCGAGCTGGAAGTGGGGAACGAAAAGCGCAAGGTGCGGCATGGCGCGACGGCGCGGTATCCAGCCGATCAGAACCATGTGATCCGCAATACCGGCAAGACCGAGGCGAAGGCCGTATTGGTGGTGGTCCACCGGTAGGCCTGCAAATCAGGCACGAAAATCAGGCATGAAAATCAGCGGCCGCCGGGTTGCCCTGGCGGCCGTTGTCTTGTTCACCCGGCGCAGCACCGGCTGATCGTTACCACCTAGTGCGAGCCGCCAACCGTCTTGGCCGCATCCTGCATGTGCAGCTCACGCGACAGGAAACCCCAGCGATCGGCGACTTCCTCGATCTGCTTGCCGGTCGGCTTGCCGGCGCCATGGCCGGCCTTGGTGTCGATGCGGATCAGGATCGGCGCCGAACCGGCCTGGGCAGCCTGGGCCGCGGCGGCGTACTTGAAGCTGTGCGCCGGCACCACGCGATCGTCGTGATCGGCCGTGGTGACCATGGTTGCTGGATAGCAGGTGCCCTTCTTCAGGTTGTGTAGCGGCGAATACTTGACCAGGGCCTTGAACTCATCAGGATTTTCCGACGAGCCGTAGTCCGAAGTCCATGCCCAGCCGATGGTGAACTTGTGGAAGCGCAGCATGTCCATCACGCCCACGCTCGGAATCGCCGCCGCGAACAGGTCCGGACGCTGGGTGGTGGCCGCGCCGACCAGCAGGCCGCCGTTGCTGCCGCCGCCGATCGCCAGTTTCTTCGGCGAGGTGACCTTGTTCTGCACCAGCCACTCGGCCGCGCCGATGAAGTCGTCGAACACGTTCTGCTTTTGCAGCTTGGTGCCGGCCTGGTGCCAGGCTTCGCCATATTCTCCGCCGCCGCGCAGGTTGGCCACCACGTAGACGCCGCCCATCTCCATCCAGGCCAGGTTGGCCGGCGAGAAGCTCGGGGTCAGCGCGATATTGAAGCCGCCATAGCCGTACAGATAGGTCGGATTCGAGCCGTCCAGCTTGAGGCCCTTCTTGGAGACGATGAACATCGGCACCTTGGTGCCGTCGCGGCTCGTGTAGAACTGCTGGCGGGTCTCGTAGTCGGCCGGGTTGAAGGCGACCTTCGGCTGGCGGAACACGGTGCTCTCGCCGGTCTTGAGGTTCAGGCGGTAGATCGTGGTCGGATTGGTGAAGCCGGTGAACGAATAGAAGGTCTCGGCGTCCTGGCGCTTGCCCGTGAGGCCACCCACGGTGCCGATGCCCGGCAGCGCGATCTCGCGCACCGGCTTGCCTTCGAGCGACACCACGCGCACCACGCTCTTCGCATCCTTCAGGTACTCGAGCACGAGCTGGTTGTTGATGATGTCGGCGCCGGCCAGGGTGTCGGCGGTTTCGGCGGCGACCTCTTTCCAGTGATTCTCCGATGGCTTGCTGATGTCGATCGCGACGATGCGCTTCTTGGGCGCGTTGCGGTCGGTGCTGAAGTAGAACACGGTGCCGACATTGTCGATGAAGTCGTAGCCGGCGTCGAAGTTGTCGATCAGGTCGACCACCTTGGCATCGGGCTTGGACAGGTCCTTGTACGAGACGCGGTTCTTCGGCGCGGTGCCCTTGGTGGTGGTGATGATCAGGTAACGGCCATCGTCGGTGGTCTGGCCGCCGAAGCCCCATTCCTTCTGGTCGGCGCGGTCGTACACCAGGGTGTCGGCGCTTTGCGGCGTGCCGATGCGGTGGAAGTACAGCTTCTGGAAGTAGTTGACGTCGGCCAGCTTGGTCGCTTCTTTCGGCTCGTCGTAGCGGCTGTAGAAGAAGCCCTTGCCATCCTTGGTCCAGGCGGTGCTCGAGAACTTGACCCACTTGATGTGGTCAGGCAGGTCCTTGCCGGTGTCGATGTCGCGCACCTTGATCTCGTTCCAGTCGGAGCCGGACGCGGCGATGCTGTAGGCCAGCAGCTTGCCGTCGGGGCTGACCTCGGCGCCGGCCAGGGCGACGGTGCCATCAAGCGCCAGCGTGTTCGGGTCGAGCAGCATGCGCGGCTGGTCGTTCAGGTTCTTCAGGGTGTACAGCACGGCCTGGTTTTGCAAGCCATCGTTGCGCGTGTAAAAGTAGCGGCCGCCTTCCTTGCCCGGCACGCTGTAGCGCTCGTAGTTCCAGAGCTGGGTCAGGCGCTGGCGGATCGCCTCGCGCTGCGGGATCTGCGCCAGGTAGGCCTGGGTGACCTTGTTCTGGGCGTCGACCCAGGACTTGGTGTCGGCGCTGTTCGCGTCCTCGAGCCAGCGGTAGGGGTCGGCCACCACGGTGCCGTGGTAGTTGTCGGTCTGGTCGACTTTCTTCGACACGGGATAGGTCAGCGAAGGGCCGGCAGGCGAGCAGCTCTGCCCCATCGCTGGCGCGGCGAAAGCAGCGGCCAGGACGGCGGCGAGCGTGGCGAGTCTCATGTGCATATTCTTCTCGGGCTGTTGAATGATGGTGTGGGCTTGTGGCCGCAGGGCATCATAGCGCGAAATGACATGCTTGAGTATGGCGTAGCTGCCCGGGCAGCCGCTCGCGGCCGGACGCGTATTGACGATGCATGCCACGCGCATGCCAGGATGCGGCGAGTCTAAGGAAAACCTCGCGAAACCCCGGCGGAACACGCAGCGCCGTGAGAACACGCTCATGCGCCGGTGCGCCCGAGCAGCCGGCGTGGACTCGTCTTCGAGGCCAGCCAGCGCTCGACCAGGGTCCGCGCCCGGCTCCGCTCGGCCGGGCTCAGCAAGGCGGTAAAGTCGTTGGCCGCCGTGCTGGCGGCCAGCGCGACGTCGGCCGGCGCCGCCTTGTCGAGGCCGCGGCCCTGGCGCGCCAGCCAGGCCCACATGCAGGCCCGCACCGGATTCTTCGCGACGCCGCGCCCGGCGGCGTACAGCCCGCCCAGGTTGTGCTGGGCCGGCGGGTGGTCCTGGCGCGCCGCGAGGCGGTACCAGTGGGCGGCCAGGTTGTCGTCGCGCGGCACGCCTTCGCCGCAGGCATACATGGCGCCCAGGTTGTTCTGGGCGCTGGCGTCGCCCTGCTGGGCGGCGCGCCGGTACCAGGCCGCGGCCAGGGCCAGGTCGCGCGGCACGCCCTGGCCCTTGGCGTACAGCAGGCCCAGCGCGAACTGGGCATTGGCGGCGCCGCCCTCGGCGGCCTGCAGGTAGAACTCGAGCGCGCGCGCCGGATCGCGCTGCACGCCGCAACCGCCGGCCAGCATGCGCGCCACCCGGTACTGGGCCTGCACGTGGCCCCGGGCCGCCGCCTGCATGTAGCAGCGCAGCGCGCGTGCGCTGTCGCGCGGCATGCCGCCGCCCGAGAGCAGCCCGCCCAGCACGTACAGCGCCTCGCGTTCGCCGCCGGCCGCCGCGCGTTCGAGCCACTGGATGGCCAGGGCTGGATCGGGGCCGGCGCCGCGGCCTTCGGCATAGGCCACGCCGAGCTGGCGCTGGGCGGTGGGGTCGCCCGCCCCGGCCGCGTGGCGGAACCAGTACAGGGCCTGGGCCGGACTGGGCGCCACGCCCTGCCCGCGCGCATACATTTGCGCCAGTTGCACCTGCGCCGGCACGTGCCCCTGCATCGCGGCCTTGCGGAACCATGCCATCGCCAGCGGGTGGCTGACGTTGACGCCGAGGCCGTGCAGATAACCCTGGGCGAGCTGGGTCTGGGCGCGCGCCATGCCTTGTTCAGCGGCCCGGTAGAACCAGCCGATCGCCGCCTTGTGCGAGCGCGGCACGCCGCGGCCCTTGCGGTACAGGAGACCCAGATTGTGCTGGGCCGAGCGGTCGCCCTGCTCCGCGGCGCGCTGGAACCAGTGCGCCGCCCGCGTGTGATCGCGGCACACGCCGCGGCCGTTGTAGTACATGGCGCCCAGATGGTTCTGGGCAAAGGCCAGCCCCTGCTGGGCGGCGCGCGCCAGCCAGGCGGCCGCTTTGGCCTCGTCGCGCGCGACGCCGTCGCCACGCAGGTACAGCTGGGCCAGGTTGAACTGAGCGTAGGGATTGCCGCCGCTGGCGGCGCGGTGGAACCACTCGTAAGTGGTGGTGCCCTGTCGGGCGGCATCCTCGCTCATCGAAGTCCTCTCGGCGTTCTCAATCCCGTTGTTAAAATTTTAAGGAGAGCGAGGGATTCGGGATTTGCGACCGCACAATCGGACGGTCAGCGGCGCGCGCGCCGCCACGGTTGGGTCAGAAGGCTCAGGCAGCGACGGCGGCCGCGGCAGCGCGGCGCTCGCGCACGGTGGCCGCGTACTTGTCGAGGAAGGCGGGAATCTTGGCGGCCGCGACCTTGTTGATCGAGACCAGCAGCGCCGGCTCGACCTGCTCGATGCCGCAGGTGCGGCCGAGGTGGCGCGCGGCGTGCAGCAGCACGTCGGCGGCCACCTGGGCGTCGGCCTCGGCCCGGTGGGCGGTGCCGCGGAACTCGATGCCGAGCTGGCGCGAGAGCAGGCCCAGCTTGTAGCTGGCCAGGCCCGGGAACAGGCGGCGCGACAGCTTCAGCGAGCACACCAGGCCGGCGTGCGACGTGGCGCGACCGAAGCGCGCGCCTTCGGCCTTGAGGAACTTCTCGTCGAAGCTGGCATTGTGGGCCGACAGCACGTCGCCGCCGATGAAGTCGAGCAGTTCCGGCACCACCTGGTGCGCCGGCGGCGCGCCGTCGACCATCGCTTGCGTGATCCCGGTCAGCTGGGTGATGAAGGATGGGATCCGCACGCCGCAGTTCACCAGCGAGACGTAGCGCTCCGTCACTTCGCCGCCGACGATGCGCAGCGCCGCCACTTCGGTGATGCGGTCGCCCATCTCGGGCGACAGGCCGGTGGTCTCGAAGTCGAGCATCACCAGCGGTCGATCATAAACACTCATCGTTCCATCCTCTATTGTATGTGCGCGGTCGGGCCGGGCCTTCAGCCGAACCTGCGCAGCGCGTCCAGCGCCAGGCCGGTGCCGATGCTGCCGAACAGGTCGCCCTCCACGCGGCGCGCGCCCGGCACCATGGCGCCGATGCGCTCGCGCAGCAGGCCGACGCCGCTCGAGCCGCCCGTGAAGAATACCGTATCCACGTCCTCCGGCTTCACCCCGGCATCCGCGAACAGTTTACTCACCGTGGTCGCCACCTGGTCGACCAGGCCGGCAATGGCCGCCTCGAACTGCGCGCGGGCGACGTCGAGGGTCTCGGGCGGCGCCAGGCGATCGAGCTGCAGGCGCACCGTGTCGGCGTCGGACAGCGCGATCTTGGCGCCCTCCACCTGGATCGCCAACCAGTGGCCGGCGCGCTCGTCGATCAGGTTCTGCAGGCGCGCGATCTTGCCTGGCTCGGCCGCGTCGCGCGCCAGGTCGGCCAGCTGCGTCACGCTCTTGCGCGTGTAGGCCTGGTTGATCGTATGCCAGGTCGCCAGGTTGAAGTAATAGCTGGACGGGATCGCCGCGCCCGAACGCAGGCTGCTGCCGTAACCGAGCAGCGGCATCACGCTGGCCAGGCTCAGGTACTTGTCGAAATCGGTGCCGCCGATGTGCACGCCGCCATTGGCCAGGATGTCGTCGCGCCGGTCGCTGCGCGCGGCGCGCTGCGGGCCGAGGCGCAGCAGCGAAAAGTCCGAGGTGCCGCCGCCGATGTCGGCGATCAGGACCAGTTCCTCGCGCTCGATCCGCGCCTCGTAGTCGAAGGCGGCGGCGATCGGCTCGTACTGGAAACCGATCTCCTTGAAGCCGACCGCCTGCGCCACCTCGCGCAGCGTGTCCTCGGCCAACTGGTCGGCCTGCGGGTCGTCGTCGATGAAGAAGACGGGACGGCCGAACACCGCGCGCTCGAACGGCACGCCGGCCTGGCTTTCGGCGCGGCGCTTCACCTCACCGATGAATTGCGACAGCAGCGCGCGGAACGGCAGCGCGCGGCCGGCGACCTCGGTCTGGCCGTCGATCAGGCTGGTGCCGAGCAGGCTCTTGAGCGAGCGCATGAGGCGGCCCTCGTAACCCTCGAGGTATTCGGCCAGCGCCGCGCGCCCATAGCTGACCCGCTCGTCGTCGGCATTGAAGAACACCACCGACGGCAAGGTGGGCTTGCCATCCTCGAGCGTCAGGAGCGCCGTGGGGGCGGAGTGGGTCGTGCCTGGCCGGAGCCAGCCGACAGTGGAGTTGGACGTGCCGAAGTCAACGCCGCAAGCGTGCGCCATAGGAACCTTTATATCGAAGGGGCGGTATGTTACCAGATTTGGATTGCCCTGTAAGCGGCCTCTTACATACACACGGCGGCGCTACCGATATGGTTCAGACGGTTGCTTTTGCATAATATCTACTGGTCGCACACGGAGCTGCGCGACCAATGACGATGACAATAATGCAAAAGGATTGGACGAGATGAGCAAGCCTCAACAAGCTGGCGCCGTCGTGGTACACGGTGGCGCCGGCGCGTCGCGCGAGAACGAAGATGGCTGCGTTCTCGCCGCGCGCCGCGCATTGGCGCAGCTGGAAGTCAGCGGCGAGGCGCTGGACGCCGCCGTCGCCGCAGTCAGCGCCCTCGAAGACGACGGCCGCTTCAACGCCGGCAGCGGTTCGGTGCTGTGCCTCGACGGCGCCACCGTCGAAATGGATGCTTCGATCATGGATACCCGCGGCCGCCTTGGCGCGATCGCCTGCGTGCAATCGGTGAAGAACCCGGTGCTGCTGGCGCGCGCGGTGGCCGACACGCCGCACTGGCTGCTGGCCGGCGACGGCGCCACGCGCTTCGCGCGCGCGATCGGCATGCCGGAGAGCGCTCCGGTGTCGGAGCGCCAGCGGGCCGACCATCGCAAGATCATGACGCAGCTGGCCGGCTCGGTGCCGGCCATGCCGGGACTGAACATCCGGCTGTTCGACCGGTTCTGGAACTACAACACCCCGTTGAACCTGCCCGAAGGCGTCGCCTGCGACACGGTCGGCGCCGTGGTGCGCGGCGCCGACGGCCACTTCGCGGTGGCCTGCTCCACCGGCGGCTCGGCGCCGTCGCTGCTCGGTCGCGTCGGCGACACCCCGATCATCGGCAGCGGCTTCTATGCCGGGCCGGAAGGCGCGGTGGCGGCGACCGGTATCGGCGAACACATCGTGCGCCACCTGCTGGCGCGCACGGTCTATGGCTGGATCGGAGACGGCATGCCGCTCGACCGGGCGCTGCAGCGCGGAATCGACCTGTTCGCGCCGGAGATCAAGGTCGGGCTGATCGCGGTCAGCCGTCATGACGCCGGCGCCTGCAGCAACAGCGACATGCCTTACTCGAAAATGGTGCAGCGATGAGCGAACAAGCGAAACAAAAGAACGGCCACCTGGTCATCATCGGCGGCGGCGAAGACCGCAAGCACGACATGGAAATCCTGTCGCGCTTCGTCGAACTGTCGGGCGGCGCCAGCGCGCGCATCGTGGTGATCACGGCGGCCAGCCAGATCGCCGATGAAATGTGGCAGATCTACGACGGCGTGTTCGGCACACTGGGCGTGAAGGAACGCGCCCACTGCGAGATCACCAGCCGCGAAGACGCCAACAGCGAAGACTTCGTGCGCAAGGTGGGCGAGGCCGACGGCATCTTCATGACCGGCGGCGACCAGAAACGCCTGCTGGCCCTGATCGGCGGCACCGCCATGGACGCCGAGATGCACAACGCCCTCAAGGTGCGCGGCGCCACCATCGGCGGCACCAGCGCCGGGGCCTCGGCCATGTCGGGTCACATGCTGGCGCAAGGCCGCACCGACCTGCTGCCCGAGAAAGGCTCGGTGAGCCTGGGCGCCGGCCTGGGCTTCCTGCACCGCGTGGTGGTCGACCAGCACTTCTCGGAACGCCAGCGCCTGTCGCGCCTGTTGTCGGTGGTGGCCCAGAACCCGTATCTGCAGGGGATCGGCATCGACGAGGACACGGCGCTGATCATCGAGCGCGGGGTCGGCATCGAGGTGGTGGGCGAAGGCGCGGTGACCGTGGTCGACGGTCGCTCGATGAGCACCAACGTGGCCGAGATCAAGGACCGCGCCACGCCGGAGCTGATCGACGTGCGCCTGCACCTGCTGCCGGCCGGGAGCAAATATTCACTGCCCGATGGCCAGGAGCAAACCGGCAAGCGTGTGCCGCCCCAGCTGCTGGACTTCCTGGAAAACGTCACCAAACGGACGACACTGTCATGAGAATCAAGGAAAAACGCCTGCTGCGCGGGCCCAATCTGTACGCCGCCAGTCCCTGCCTGATGGCGCTGGTGGACAACGGCGGCGCCAAGGGCCGCGGCTTTTCCGCGCGCCTGCTCGCACTGCTGCCGGCGCTGCCGCTCGAGGCTGCGGTGCGCCTCGCCGACGACGCGCTGCTGGTCGATGCGCTCGAGCCGGTGGTCATGGAGTTGCAGCGCCTGGCCGGCGCGCCGGGTGAGCACAGCGCCACCCTGCCGGTCGCGGGACAGAGCGAGCGCCGCCGCGTGGTGTGCGGCTATGCGATCGAACAAGTGGCCGAGGAAGCGCTGCGCAGCGCGATCGCCCTGCTCGACGCGCTGGCGCACGACCAGGCCTTCGACCTGGATGCGGCCGTCGCCGGATTGCGCGACACCGCCGAGCACCATGCGATCGGCACCAGCACCGGCGCCGTCGTCAACGCCGCCCTGCGGCGCGGCATCCCGGCCCTGCGCCTGCTTGATTCGGCAAACCTGTTCCAGCTGGGCTGGGGCAGCCGCCAGAAGCGGCTGCAGGCGACCATCACCGGCGCCACCAACTCGATCGCGGTGGGCATCGCCAGCGACAAGCAGTTGACCAAGGCGCTGCTCGACGGGGCCGGCGTGCCGGTGCCGGAAGGCGACGTCGTCACCACGGTCGAAGCGGCCCAGCGCATCGCGCGCCGACTCGGGCGGCCGGTGGCGATCAAGCCGCTGGACGCCAACCAGGGCAAGGGCGTGACCGTCGACTGCGTCGGCGTTGACGCCGTGGCGCGCGCCTTCGAGTTCGCGCGCAAGCATGGCCGGCGCGTGATCGTCGAGGAATACCTGCGCGGCCGCGACTACCGCGTGCTGGTCACGGGCGGCAAGATCGCGGCCGCCTCCTGGCGCCGTCCGCCGCACGTGACGGGCGACGGCAAGTCGACCATCCGCGAGCTGGTCGAGCTTGAAAACCGCAACCCGGCGCGCGGCGATGGCCACACCAACATCCTCACCAAAATTCCGCTCGACGCCCTGGCCGACGAGACGCTGGCCCGGCAGGGATATGACCTCGACACGGTCCTGCTCGATGGCGTGAGCGCCGACCTGCGCGGCAACGCCAACCTGTCGACCGGCGGCACCGCCGAGGACGTGACCGACCTGCTGCCGGAAGAGACGCGCGACATCTGCATCCGCGCCGCGCGCACCATCGGCCTGGACGTGGCGGGCATCGACATCATCTGCGAAGACATCGCGCTGCCGCTGCGCGCCCAACGTGGCGGCATCATCGAGGTCAACGCGGCGCCGGGCATCCGCATGCACCAGTACCCGAGCCGCGGCACGCCGCGCGACGCCGGCGACGCCATCGTCGAGGCGCTGTTCGGCGGCTGCAACGGACGCATCCCCCTGGTGGCCGTCACCGGCACCAACGGCAAGACCACCACCAGCCTCCTGATCGAGCACACGGTGCGCATGGCGGGCCTGCGCACCGGCGTGACCACCACCAGCGGCGTCTACCTGAACGGCCAGCTGGCCTAT
Organism: Massilia timonae CCUG 45783; assembly: GCF_000315425.1. GTDB lineage: Bacteria > Pseudomonadota > Gammaproteobacteria > Burkholderiales > Burkholderiaceae_D > Telluria > Telluria timonae. The sequence continues at coordinate 563,111 of NZ_JH992926.1, forward strand.
GAAGGCGACTGCACCGGCTACCATTCGGCGCGCAGCGTGCTGGGCGCGCCGGACGTCGACTTCGCGGTGCTGGAGACGGCGCGCGGCGGCATCCTCAAGCGCGGCCTGGCGTACGACCGCTGCGACGTAGCGGTGGTGCTGAATGTCTCGGCCGACCACCTGGGGCTGGACGGGATCGACACCATCGACGACCTGGCGAGGGTGAAGGCGGTGGTGGCCAGGCGCGCCTCGCGCGCGGTGGTGCTCAATGCCGAGGACACGTATTGCGTGCGGATGGCGGCCGAGCTGGCCGACGGCGTCGAGATCATCTATTTCGCGCTGGACGCCGAGGATCCGGTGCTGCTGCGCCATGTGGAGCACGGCGGGCGCGGGGTCTACCTGCAGGATTCGACGATCGTGATCGCGAGCGGCCTGCGCCACGAAGCGCTGATGGACGTGCGCGAGATGCCCTCTTCGCTGGGCGGGCGCGCGCGCTACAACATCGCCAACGCGATGGCGGCGGCGGCGGCCTTGATCGCCTGCGGCTTCGCCAACCACGAGATCGCGGACGGCCTGCGCGGCTTCGTCTCGGACAGCAAGCACAATCCGCTGCGTTCGAACCTGTTCGACGTGGACGGCGTGACGGTGGTGGTCGACTACGCCCACAACTGCGCGGCCTACGCCGCCCTGGCCGAGATGGCGCGCGCGATGACGCCGGGCCGCCTGGTCGGGGTGGTCGCCGCCCCTGGCGACCGCCGCGACGCCGACCTGGTCGACATCGGCCGAACCTGCGCCGCCGGCTTCGACGAACTGGTGATCTACGAAACCGAGAACCGCGGCCGCCCCGCCGGCGAAACCGCCACCCTGCTGGCGCGCGGCGCCAAGCTCGGCAAGATCGACGCCGAGCAACTGCAGGTGGAACTGGACGTGCACCGCGCGATCCGGCTGGGTCTGTCGATGTGCCGTCCGGGCGACGTGCTGGTCTTCGGCTGCGGCTCCTCGATCTCCGAACTGACCGAGGCCCTGCGCCCCACCCGCCCCGACCTCGCGCGCCGCATCGACGCCGCCACGATCTGACCCAACGGCCCTCCCGGGCCGTTTTCTTTCCCCATCTCCAATCAGGGTCAGTGTCGAATTGTTTGACAACGTTTGCTGATGAGCCGTTAAATCGACTCTGAGGTAGCCCGGGTTTGGTGGACATCCAGAATAGGAGACAATGGAGCCTATGGATGACACTAAGACCCCAGCTGCAAAGCGCACCATTCACACCAGCGACTTCAAGAAGCGTGCCGTCGCCAGACTCAAGCAGGAAGGTAACGCAACGGCGCTCGCTCTTGAGCTTGGAGTGCCGCGCAATCAGCTGTACAAGTGGGCCAAACGGCTCGAGGAAGCTGGTACTGACAAGGCATTTAAGGGCCCTGGTCGCCCGGCCGGAGTGGAAGAAGATGAACTTGCTAAGCTGCGTCGTGAAAATGAGCGCCTCAAGCTGGAGAACACCATCTTAAAAAAAGCGGAAGCGTACTTTGCGCGACGCAAGCCGTAAAGTACGCATTCATTCATGAGCACATTGGGGTACATCCGGTGGCCATGATGTGCCGCTTGTTGAAGGTCAGCCGTAGCGGTTGCTATGCATCGCGCGAGCGCCCGGAAAGCAAGCGTAGCAGCCAGGATGCGGCGCTGCGTTCACGCATCGAGGAACTGCACGAAGCCCACCGCCATGCTCCTGGCACGATCAAGATGTGGCATCTGCTACAAGCCGAAGGACTACCTTGCGGCCGTAATCGCGTGGCCAAGTTGCGTCGTATCGCAGGCATTGAGACGCGTCGCAGCGCGCGCTTTAGAAAAATGCGCACCTACCAAAAACTCGAACCGCCAGCAGATGACTTGGTCAAGCGTGCATTCGACAGGAAGGCGCCAAACAAGGTGTGGGTAGG
>NZ_JH992927.1:0-36028 GCF_000315425.1 Massilia timonae CCUG 45783
CCGCCGCGCCGCCGTCATCCAGAGCCTGTTTGCCACTGCCAAACTCAACGGCCTGGACCCGGCACGCTGGCTCGCTGAGACACTTGAGAAACTGCCTACCTGCCCGAACAGCCGAATCGACTCGCTGCTGCCATTTTCGGACTCTACGCTGGCTTGATTCCGCTGTGAAGGTGGAGCGGTTGGACGCTTACTGAGCTTTGCCAGCATAGAACCTACGGTGGGCTATGCTGGTACTGGAGGAATATGGAGTGAGAAGCGCAGGGGGCATGAGATTCGGGCCACAGCATGGAATCGCCCGGCATCGCGCGTGCGCTGGCGATGGCACAGAAGGACGGTTGATGGACGAGCCGTCCGGCGCCCTGGATGCGCTGACTCGCGAGCACTTGCAGGGAAGTTACTGAAGACCGTAGTAGTCACCAGGTCGACCGTGGTGATGGTGACGCACGATGTTATTGAGGCAGCCCTCCTCTAGAGCCGTATCGCTATGCTGAGCAGTGGATCTGCGGCCGCCATTGGCGAGATCGTCGAGGTGGAATTGGAGCGACCGCGCGACCGGGTAGCGCTAGCGCAGTATCGTGCTATTACCGAGCATCGCAAGGCGGTGCTACTGTTCTTGCATCGTAAGCAGGCGCATTTTTACGGCGGAACTGCCCTAAACCCAAGTGGCGTAAGCAGGTCAGCGCTGGTCACGTTCAGGTCCCCTGCGACACGATTGGTATCGGGTGGCACCACTCCTTCTAGGTGTAGTCCGGCACCGCGCGCAGGTTCAGCATCCATTCGCGCACGGTCCTGCGGGCGACGATCTCGACATAGATCTCGTTCGAGTAGATATCCCGAGGTGGGTAGCCGGTACGTCGACGCTCGCTGTCAGCAGCGGTTGTAAACTGATACAGGCAGCGATTGAAAACTGATACACCATTTTGAGAAGATGGCCGCTTTGCGGAGCGGCCTTGAAACCCAAAGAGGTGTACGTGGAAATCCAACTACTGAAGAAGCATGGGTTAAGCCTTCGGCAGATCGCCGCCGAGGTAGGCTGTGCAGTGAACACGGTGCGCCGGCACCTGGCCCTGGAGGCCGTGCCGAAGTACGAACGCAAAGTCAAACGCCAGACGAAGCTGGCGCAGTTCGAGCAGTACCTGAGGGATCGGCAGCAAGCTGCTCAGCCCGACGTGATTCCAGCCACCGTGCTGTACCGCGAGATTGCCGCGCGCGGCTACGAGGGCGGCATGAGCCAGTTGAGGGCCTTCGTGCGCACCTTGCGCCCGGCGCCTCCCGCCGATCCGGTGGTGCGTTTCGAGACGGCGATGGGTGAGCAGCTGCAGGTGGACTGGGTCGAATTTCGTAAAGGCAGCGCGCCATTGCACGCGTTCTGCGCGACGCTCGGCTTTAGCCGGGCCAGCTACGTGGAGTTCGTCAACAACATGAAGGTGGATACCCTGATCGCCTGCCACGAGCGCGCCTTTGCAGCGTTCGGCGGCGTGACGCGGCGGGTCCTGTACGACAATATGAAGACGGTGGTACTGGAGCGCGATGCGTACGGTGAGGGCGAGCACCGCTTCCACGCCGGCTTCCTGGACTATGCCAGGCATAGCGGCTTCGTGATCAAGCTGTGCCAGCCGTACCGGGCCAAGACCAAGGGTAAGGTCGAGCGGTTCAACGGCTACCTGCGCCGATCGTTCTATGTGCCGCTGGCGAGCCGGCTGGCACAGAGCGGCCAGAAGCTCGACGTCGTGACGGCCAACGTCGAGGTGGCCCACTGGCTGCGCGAAGTGGCCAATGCGCGCATCCACGGCACGACCGGAGAACCGCCAGCCGAAGCCTTGAAGCGGGAAGTGGAGCACCTGCAAGCGCTGCCGGCACCGTGGCGGGCGGACATCGCGGCAGCCAGGCCGCAGCCGGCTGCTGCAGCACCTGCGGCGCCGCGGCCGGCAGCAGTGGTGGAGCGGATCGCGCAACCTTCTCCGGTACAGCATCCGTTGCAGGTGTATGACGCGCTGCTGGTGCGGGTATCGGAAGGGGTGGCGGCATGAACCTGCAGCATGAGCGTATCGCGGCGTTGTGCGAGAGCCTGAACCTGCCGTTCGTGGCACAGGGCTACGGCGCCGCAACCCAGAAAGCAGCGAAACAGGAGATGGCCTACAGCGACTTCCTGGAGGGGCTGCTGAGGGAGGAAGCAGCTGGGCGCAACGTGCGCAAGCAAAACACGATGACCCGTCTGGCAGGATTCCCCGTGGTGAAGACGCTGGACGAATTTAACTATGACTTCGCCAAAGGCGTAAAGCGCAGCCAAGTCGAGGAGCTGGCCGGCCTGGGATTCGTCGAGCGGCATGAGAACGTGGTACTGGTCGGGCCGAGCGGTGTAGGCAAAACGCACCTGGCGATGGCACTGGGTTACAAGGCCACGCAGGCCGGCATCAAGACGCGCTTCACGACGGCGGCCGACCTCATGCTGGCACTGACGACGGCGCATACGCAGAACAATTTGAAAGCGGTGATGCACCGCGCGATCAAGGCATATCGGCTCTTGATCATCGACGAGATAGGTTACTTGCCGATGAACCGGGAACAGGCCAACCTGTTCTTCCAGGTGATCGCGGCCTTGTATGAGCGCAGCAGCCTGATCGTGACCAGTAACCTGCCGTTCGGACAATGGGACACGACCTTTGCGCAGGATACGACGCTCACCGCGGCCCTGCTCGACCGGCTGCTGCACCATGCGCATATCGTGCCGATTGCAGGTGAGAGCTACCGGCTGAAGCACCAGCGACAGGCCGGGATGATGAGGGGGAGCGATGTTGCAGAAATGGGCTGAACACGGACGGTGTTCGGCGACGGCGGTGTATCAGTTTTAAATCGCTGGGACGACGAAATCTGTATCAGTTTTCAATCGCCGTTGACACTCGCCTCGAAAACCGCCACGGATGGTGCCGCTGAACCAGGCCGCGGCGAGCGGAAACGTGGCTTGCGGGAAGAGCCGCGACAGACTGCGTTGCAGGTTGAAGCCCATCGCGAACAAGGTGCGCTCAGGGCCACATTCCTGGATTTCCCAGTAGGGCAATCGCCGTTCGAGCAGCGGGCCAAAGGCTTGAAGCGGGGCGGCGAGGCAGTAACCTGCGATGGCGCGAGTGCAAAGGTGTCGGGATCAAATAGGCGATGCCATCGACTGTCATGCGTTCGGCGCAGTCCACCCTCATGGATGCTCCTCGGGTTCAGGCCGTGCTCAGGGGGCTTTTTTCTTCTGCACTTGACGTTGCTGCTGCTTGCGCTGCGTCTGGTTGCGGTTCTGCTTTGCTTCATACAGCGCGACAGCGTCACGCTTCGCCTGGGCGACCGTGCGCAGTTCTTCCTTGTCGTCGTGCGTGACGAAGTAGTCGTTGGCCTGCGCGTCGACCACCAGCTTGATCGCGGCCTCGTCGCTCAGGTTGTAGATCTCGGTGAGCAGGGTCGTTACTTCATCGAGAAAGTCTTCATAAGTCATGGCCATGGCGCGATCGTCCTTGAGCGAAAGGGGAATAATAGAATGAAAAACAGGCTGGAAACAAAAACGCCAACCCGAAGGCTGGCGTTTTTGTTGAATCTTTGGTAGGCCGTGCGTGGCTCGAACACGCGACCAACGGATTAAAAGTCCGCTGCTCTACCAACTGAGCTAACGACCCGAAGAAGCAAGATTATAGGGCCAGGTCATGAACCTGTCAATTGCCGAGCCCGATCTGTTAGCGCAAAGTAGTAATGTCCCCTCTCCGCTAAGTAGAAATGTCCCCTAGGATGCCCTGAAGGGGGACGGGACAGTGCTCAAGATGACAGCCAAAGACGTGTTGCGTAGCCAGGTGATGGCACAGGTAGTTGAGGGTAAGCTGGATCAGGAAAGTGCTGCCAGGAGGCTGGGCATCAGCACGCGCCAGGTGAAACGTCTGAAGCGGCGTATGCTCGACGAGGGCAATGCAGGGCTACTGAGCAAGAGCCGGGGCAAACCGTCGAATCGACGCACGCCACAAGAGAAGCTGTCCAAGGCATTGGACCTGATCAGGGCGCACTATGCGGATTTCGGTCCGACGTTGGCATGCGAGAAGCTCGACGAACTGCATGAGATCCGCCTATCAGTGGAAACGGTGCGCAAGGCGATGATTGCGGCGCAACTGTGGAAACCGCGTCGTGGCGCAACAGCGCGGACACACGCAATGCGCGAGCGCAGGGCCCGGCGCGGAGAGCTGATCCAGATCGATGGATCGCCGCACGACTGGTTCGAGGGCCGCGCGCCCCGCTGCAGCCTGTTGGTGTTTATCGACGATGCCACGAGCGAGCTGATGGCATTGCGTTTCGTCGATGCCGAGACGACGCTTGGATACATGAGTTTGCTGGAGGAGCACATCAGAAATCATGGCCTGCCAGCGGCCCTGTACAGCGATCGTCATAGCATCTTCCGGATCAGCACGGGCGACAAGAGTGGCGTCGGTGAAGGGCAAACGCAGTTTGCACGCGCATTGGAACAACTCGGTATCGAGGGCATCCAGGCTAACAGCCCGCAGGCCAAGGGACGAGTCGAGCGAGCCAATCAGACCTTGCAGGACCGCTTGGTAAAGGAGATGCGGTTACAGGGCATCAGTAGCCAGCAGGCTGCCAATGCCTGGCTACCGCAGTTCATTCGCGCCTTCAACCGGCGCTTTGCCGTCACGGCCGTGCTGCCTGAAGACGCTCATGTGCCGTATGGCGGAACCGAAGCTGCTCTACGCCGAATCCTCTCGGTGCATACACCTCGCCGCCTGTCGAGCAACCTGAGCTGTCAGTTCAATGGCTTGCTGTATCAGATCCAAATTGCCGACCAGGGGCGAGCATTGCGTGGCGCCAGCGTTACTATCGTCACCCATCCGGAAAGTGCGACCGAGGTCGTCTGGCAAGGCCGGGTTTTGCAGCACACATGCAGCAGCAAGCCAATCAAGCAGCATGAGGCGATCGACGGCAAGGACATCAATGGCAAGGTCGAGCAGGCACTCGCCCGACGCCAACCGCCACAGCCTATCGGACACCCCTGGAAAAAACGCATGGAAACGCAACCGGGCACCGTCCCTGTACGTGCTGAGTTCGCCCATACGAAATCGCATCTGGCCCCTGTCACCAATCCGTGATCAAATTGGCAAGAGGGACATTTCTACTTTGCGCAACAGGGGACATTTCTATTTAGCGTTGACATTGCCGAGCCCGATCAAACCGCGCTTGAAGCCCGCTGCTTACTTCAGCGAAGCCAACCGATCCCGCGCCGTCTGCGCCGCGCTCGAGTCCGGATACTTGGACACCAGCGTCTGCAGCGACTTCTTCGCGTTCTTGTTGTCCTTCAGCAGGGCGTAGCTGCTGGCGATGTTCAGCATGGCGTCCGGCACCTTGGCGCTGTCGGCGTAGGTGGTGGTCACGACCTGCTGGGCCGCGATGGCCTTCTTGTAGTCGCCCAGTGCGTAATAGGTGTTGCCCAGCCAGTACTGCGCGTTCGACGCATACGCCGATTGCGGATACTGCTTGACGAATTCCTGCAGCGCGACCGAGGCCCCCTTGTAATCGCCCGACTGGAACAGCGCGGTGGCGGCCTCGTAGGCGGTCTTCTCGGTCGGCATCACTTCGGCGGTCTGGCCGTCGATGACTTCCTGGCGCGGCTCGAAGCGTTTCATGCGCGCGTCGAGGTCGGCGTACAGCTGCTTCTGGCTTTCCTGGGCCTTCGACAATTCGTTCTGCAGCACTTCGATCTGGCCGCGCAGGCGGGCGATCTCGCGCATGGACTGCTCGTGCTGGTTCAGCATCTCGATCTGGACCGTCTTGTCCGACTTGCCGTCGATGCGCGCGGTCAGGTCGCGCGTGATGTTGTCGACCTTGGTGCGCAGGTCCAGGATGGCCTTGCGCGCTTCGTCGTCATCGAACGGGCCGGCCGCGGCATGCAGCGGCATCCACAGGGCCAGGACGAGGCAGGCGAGGCGGGACGGAGACAGTTTGATCATAAGCGTTGCTCTTTCTAAACCGGTTGCTGAGATAAAACGGGGCGGGTAGCAGTCTGCACTGCGTCCCGCCCCCTGTCAATCAACGCTGATCGGCCCGATCAGCCGGATTGATTACTGATAAACGATGTCAGCGCGGCGGTTTTCAGCCCAGGCTTCTTCGTTGCTGCCGGTTGCTTTTGGCTTCTCTTCGCCCAGCGAGACGGCTTCCATCTGGCCTTCCGACACGCCCAGCGACGCCATCGAGCGACGGACGGCTTCGGCACGCTTCTGGCCCAGGGCCAGGTTGTACTCGGTGCCGCCGCGTTCGTCGGTGTTGCCCTGGATCAGGACTTTACGCGAGGTGTTCTTGGTCAGGTAGCCCGAGTGGTTCTGCACCACTGGCTGGCCGTCGGCGCGGACCACGAAGCTGTCGTAGTCGAAGTAGACGCTACGGTTGGCCAGGACGCCTTTTGGATCGTTCAGTGGATCGACGGTGCCGGTTTCCACTGGACGGATGTCACGGCTGTCAGCCACTGGTGCTGCTGGCTCTGGCGACTTTTCAACGACTGGAGTTTCTTCCAGTTTGGTTGGCGACGAGCAAGCGGCCAGCAGGGCGGCAGCGGAAGCGATGAAAGCGAGACTCTTGAAGTTGCGCATGGATTTTCTCCTGTTCTGGTTAAGGTTTTACTTCTTACTTCATGAAAGGACCCCAGCTGGGCTCCCGAATGTTTCCCGCTTTGGTCGTCAAGCGTTGCTTGACCCGTCCATCCACTGACACCACTGCAAGCGAGACGCGCCCGCCGCCCTTGGTTGCATACATGATGTACTTGCCGTTAGGCGAAAAACTCGGTTCGGTGGCCCCATCGGCCAGGCGAAGTTCCCGGCCGCTTGCCAGGTCCATCGCATATAAGGAGAAAGCGCCGCCGCGCTGCGAAATCCAGGCCAGCGTCTTGCCGTCCGACGAGACGCGTGGGCTGATATTGTAATTGCCATTGAAGGTCACGCGGGTCGCATTGCCGCCCGAGACGCTCATCTTGTAGATCTGAGGACCGCCGCTGCGGTCGCTCGTGAAGTAAATGGTCTGGCCGTCGGCCGAGAATTGCGGCTCGGTGTCGATTGCCGGATTGTTGGTCAGGCGGCGATGGCCGCTGCCGCTCGAATTGACGGTATAGATTTCCGTATTGCCGTCCTGCGACAGGGCGACGGCCAGGGTGGAGCCGTCCGGCGACCAGGAAGGCGCGGAGTTGTTGCCTTTTTGGTTCGAAACAACGTTGCGGCGACCGGTCATCAGGTCTTGCAGATAGACCACCGGCTTGCGGTTTTCCATCGAAACGTAGGCGACCTTCATGCCGTCCGGCGACCAGGCCGGCGAGATGATCGGCTCCTTGCCCTGGGTGGCGATGATCTCGTTCTCGCCGTCGGCGTCGGCCACGGCCAGCGCGAAGCGGTTGGCTGCGCGGTCTTCCTTCACATACGCGATGCGGGTCGAGAAGATGCCGCGCACGCCGGTCAGCTTTTCATAGACGTCGTCGGCGATGCGGTGCGCCTGCAGGCGGGTGTAGCGGGGCTGGACTTCGCCGCCCAGCTGCGAGATTTCGCCGCCCTTGACGGTGTCGAGCAGCTTGTAGCGGATCGCGAAGCGGCCGTCCGGCTGGCGTGCCACGCTGCCGACCACCAGCGCGTCGGCGCCGCTGGCCTTGAAGGCGCCCAGGTTCACCTGGCCGGCGTCGGCGTCGCTGATCACCTGGCCGGCGTCGATGACCTTGAACACGCCGCTGCGCTCGAGGTCGGCGCGGATGACGGCCGAGACTTTATCCGGCGCGACGGATTCGTCCGCGAAGGCGGCGATGGCCACCGGAATCTGGTTGCTGCCGACGCCGGCGATTTCGATCTGGATCTGCGCATTGGCTGTTGTCCCGATTGCGAGGGAAACGCTGAACAGCAAAATGTGAAGTTTTTTCATGGTGTCTCTAGTAAAACTGGTTCGAACCGAATCAATCGTAATCTTTCATCGAGAAATTCACGTCAAGCGTACGCTCCACGGTCCCGTCCTTCTTCTTGGGAAGCGGAGATGCTTTCTTGATACCATTTTCCACTGCCCTGTCAAATTCTGGCACACCGCTGCTTTTCACAAGGCGCACCGACATGATTTCGCCGGTTGGCAACTGCTCCACCCGGAACGTGGCGCGCGGATTGCCGGCCACGTCGGTATTGCCCGGATAGGCGGTCGCGCTCTTGATCGCCGCCGTGATCGCGGCGATATAACCGCCATCGCTGCGCGGGCCGGTCGATTTCGCGGCGGTGCCGGTGCTGCCCATGGCGCCGGCCATGCGCTGCAGTTCTTCCTTGCGCAACTTGTCGAGTCGAGCGTCTTCCGCTTTGGCGGCAGCCTCGGCCTTTTTCTTCTTCTCGGCAGCGGCAGCGTCCGCTTTTTTCTTCTCCGCGAGCTCTTTCTTCTTGCGTTCGGCTTCCTCGAGTTTCTTCTTCTCGGCTTCGTCGCGCTTCTTCTGTTCCGCTTCCTCGCGCTTCTTCTGCTCGGCCTCTTCGCGCTTGCGCTCCTCGGCTTCCTTGCGCTTCTTCTCTTCGGCGGCAGCCTTCTTCGCTTCTTCTTCCTTGCGTTTCTTTTCTTCGCGCAGCGCGATCTCGGGATCGGGCGTCGGCGCAGGACGCTCCACCGCCGGCTCCGGTGGAGGAGGTGGCGGCGGTTCCGGCGCGGGCTCGGGTTCCGGTTCGGGTTCTGGTTCCGGCGCGGGCTCGGGCGGCAATTCGGGCGCCGCGGCGGTCTGCACCGACATGTCCCACACCTCGGCCTCGACCGAGACCGGATTGACCTTCTGCCAGCTCACGCCGATCGCCAGGAAGGCCAGCAACGCCGCGTGCACCGCCACCGCCAGCAGGAACGATGGCAGCGGTTTCGGTTCAGGCGGCACGTGGTAGGGCGTGCCGTGGTTGGCGGACTTCGGTGCGGTCATGGCGTCGGCGTCACTGGGTGGCCAGGCCGACCCGGTTGATGCCCATCTTCTTGGCTTCCGAAATCAGCTGGATCACGTCGTCGTACTTGCTGTCGCGGTCGCCCGCGATCAGGACCGGAAAGTCCGGATTCTCGTCGTGCAATGCCTGCAGGCGCTGCAGCAGGGCGGAGCGGTCGGCCACTTCGTCCTGGGCGACTTTTACTTTTCCGTGCACGCCGATCGAGAGCTTGTTGCCCGGCTCGATGGAGATCTGGATATACGTGTCCGGCGGCAGCGCGGATTTCTCGGCGCGTGGCAAATTGACAACACTAGGCGCCTCATTCGCAGGCACCGCCATGAAAATGATGAGCAGCACCAGCATCACGTCGATATACGGCACGACGTTGATCTCGGACTTGAATTTGCGGCGACGTCCGCCGCGCATGCTGCTGGAAAATGCCATCCCGATGCTCTCCCGGTTCTCGTGGGCGGATCAGCGCGACTGGCGCTGGAGGATGTTCGAGAATTCTTCGACGAAGCTCTCGAAGCGGTTCGCCAGGCGGTCGATGTCGTGGGTGAAGCGGTTGTACGCGACCACGGCAGGGATTGCGGCGAACAGGCCGATCGCGGTCGCGATCAGCGCTTCGGCGATGCCGGGAGCGACCACCGCCAGGGTGGCTTGCTCGACGCTGGCCAGGCCGCGGAACGAGTTCATGATGCCCCACACGGTGCCCAGCAGGCCGATGTACGGCGAGACCGAACCGACCGACGCCAGGAAGTTCAGGTGGGTGTCGAGCGAATCGAGTTCGCGCTGGAACGAAGCGCGCATGGCGCGGCGGGCGCCGTCGAGCACCGAGTTCATGTCCAGGGCTTCGCGCGAGGCCTGCTTGCCCTTGATGAATTCGCCCATGCCGGCCTCGAAGATGCGGGCCAGAGGGCCGCTCTGGTCGCGCTGGCTGCTGGCGCTCTGGTGCAGGGTGTGCAGGTTGCCGCCGGCCCAGAAGCTGCGCTCGAACTGCTCGGTCTGGGCGCGCGCGGCGCGGATCGCGAACACCTTGCGGAAGATATAAGTCCAGCTCACGATCGACAGCAGCAAGAGCAAGGCCATGATCAGCTGCACCAGCACGTGGGCATTGGCGATCAGGGATACAAACGAAAGGTCGTGGGTTGCGGTCATGGCTTAACTTATATGATTTTTCAGGCGGCACGCATTTTAGCAGCCACGTCGTCGGGCAGGGAACGGGGACGCGTGGTTCGTACGTCAACGCAGCCGATCTTCACATTGGCCGAATTGAGCAGCACCTCGCCGCACCATGCTTCCTGGAGAAACTGAACCGAGGCGCCGCCCACTTTCGTCACGCTGGTGCGAATGCTCAGTTCGTCGTCGAGACGGGCGGCGTAGCGGTAATCGAGGGTCATGCTCCTGACGACGAAGGCCGTATGGTCGGCGTCGATCAGCGTTTGTTGTTCGATGCCGAGCGCGCGCAGGAACTCGGTACGGCCGCGCTCGAAGAACTTCAGGTAGTTGGCATGATAGACAATGCCTCCGGCGTCGGTATCCTCGTAATAAACCCTGACTGGCCAGTTATACACTGAAGGCATTCTTTGTTGCCGAATTAATGAAAACGGGAAATATTTTACGCGACTTTCCACTTTAATATGTACGCTGACGTACGTTGAAAGCGGAAAAGTTTTGCGCTCTGATAGCACGGGGGCGTGCTTTTGAGCAGTAGTAGACTTGAAACGTGGTTAAAAGACCAATCACTGTAACACTTTCTCACAAATGATAGGTGCGTGATTGGTCTTGCTGGGCAGGGTGGTGAATGCGTAGGGTTGGCGGGGGCGCCGCCGACCCTACCGATATCGCGCGCCTTTTCAGCCGCGGCGCACGTTGAATGGCGAGAATCCCTGGCAGGTCGGCATCAGCTCGATGCTGTTGACGTTGACGTGCGGCGGCAGCGTCGCGATCCAGAAAGCGGTGTCGGCGATGTCCTTCGCGGTCAGCGGTTGCGTGCCCTCGTAGACCCTGGCCGCGGCCGCGTCGTCGCCCTTGAAGCGCACGTTCGAGAATTCGGTGCCGCCGCACAGGCCCGGCGCGATATTGGTGGCGCGTACGCCGGTGCCGACCAGGTCGGCGCGCAGGTTCAGCGTGAACTGCTCGACGAAGGCTTTAGTTGCGCCATATACATTGCCACCCGGGTAAGGATAGTGGCCGGCCACCGAGCCGATATTGATCACCAGGCCACTGCCGCGCGCCACCATGTCCGGCAGCACGGCGCGGGTCATGGTCACCAGGCCCTGGCAGTTGGTCGCGATCATGGTTTCCCAGTCTTCCAACGGCACTTCGTGGGCCGGCGCCGTATTCAGCGCCAGGCCGGCATTGTTCACCAGCACGTCGATCTGTTTCCATTCCGGCGGCAGGCCGGACAGGGCGGCCTCGATCGAGGCGCGGCTGGTGACGTCCAGCGTCACGGCCAGGGCGCTGTCGCCCAGTTCGCGCGCCAGGTCGGCGATGCGGTCGGTGCGGCGCGCGGCCAGGACGACGCGGTGGCCATGTGAAACAAAAGTGCGCGCCATTTCGGCGCCGAAGCCGGCCGATGCGCCGGTGATGAAGACGATCATGATGGGTCCTTGGATGGCAACAGGATGACAGGCGAGAAAGGCAAGGCGCGCTGCCGAACCGTAAAATTGTAGCCGAAACGACCACGGGTCCGCTGGGCGCCGTGCATTCCCGGCCGGCACAGCGGTTTCCTTGCCCTACGATGGGGAGTTCAGTACAATTTGGAGTCCTTACGTCTCACGTAACTGGCGAAACACCGCGTGCGCGCACCATTCGGATGCGCGGCGCGGCAAAGGTGGGCACCCACCGGGGAACGTGAGACGCCATACGCCGTTCGCCTGGGCAGCCATCAACCGGTACGCGTTCGATCGCGGCTGCCTGCGCCCGTGCCTACGGCCCGCCCCGGCTCCCGCCTGTCAATGCCACCAGTTGCCTGGATTACTATCGATTGGAGTTTTACATGTTTGCCAAAGACCATACGCTCGCCAATATCGACCCGGAACTGTGGGATGCAATTCAAAAAGAAAACGCTCGCCAGCAAGACCACATCGAGCTGATCGCCTCCGAGAACTACACCTCGCCGGCCGTGATGGAAGCGCAGGGCTCGCAGCTGACCAACAAGTATGCCGAAGGCTATCCGGGCAAGCGCTACTATGGCGGCTGCGAATATGTCGACGTCGCCGAGCAGCTGGCGATCGACCGCCTGAAGGAACTGTTCGGCGCCGAAGCCGCCAACGTCCAGCCGAATTCGGGTTCGCAGGCCAACCAGGGCGTGTTCTTCGCCATGCTCAAGCCGGGCGACACCATCATGGGCATGTCGCTGGCCGAAGGCGGCCACCTGACCCATGGCATGGCGCTGAACATGTCGGGCAAATGGTTCAACGTCGTCTCGTACGGCCTGACCCCTGAAGAAGACATCGACTACGACGCGCTCGAGAAGCAGGCGCACGAGCACAAGCCGAAGATGATCATCGCCGGCGCGTCGGCATTCGCCCTGCGCATCGATTTCGAGCGCATCGCCAAGGTGGCCAAGGACGTCGGCGCCTACTTCATGGTCGACATGGCGCACTACGCCGGCCTGATTGCCGCCGGTGAATACCCGAACCCGGTGCCGCACGCCGACTTCGTCACCTCGACCACCCACAAATCGCTGCGCGGTCCGCGCGGCGGCATCATCCTGATGAAGGCCGAGCACGAGAAGGCCATCAACTCGGCGATCTTCCCGGGCATCCAGGGCGGTCCGCTGATGCACGTGATCGCCGGCAAGGCCGTCGCGTTCAAGGAAGCGCTGTCGCCGGAGTTCAAGGAATACCAGAAACAGGTCGTCAAGAACGCGAAAGCACTTGCTGAGACGCTTATTGCACGCGGCCTGCGCATCGTGTCGGGCCGTACCGAATCGCACGTGATGCTGGTCGACCTGCGCGCCAAGGGCCTCACCGGCAAGGAAGCGGAAGCCATCCTGGGCCAGGCTCACATGACCTGCAACAAGAACGGCATCCCGAACGACCCGCAGAAGCCGTTCGTCACCTCGGGCATCCGCCTGGGCAGCCCGGCCTTCACCACCCGCGGCTTCAAGGAAGAAGACGCGGTCACCGTGGGCAACCTGATCGCCGACGTGCTGGACAACCCGCACGACGCCGCGACCATCGAGCGCGTGAAGGGCGAAGTCAAGAAGCTGACCGACAAGTACCCGGTGTACGCCCGATAAGCCCTCGCTGACCATCGCGATGTACGGGCCGGTTCGCCGGCCCGCTCAGTATCCATGTAGTACCTGCAGCCCCGGCGCCATGAAATGTCCCTTTTGCCAGCATGAAGAAACACAAGTCCTCGATACCCGCGTATCCGAGGAAGGGGACGCCATCCGGCGCCGGCGCCGCTGCGGCAAGTGCGACAAGCGCTTCACCACCTATGAGCGCATCGAGCTGTCGATGCCGATCATCGT
Organism: Massilia timonae CCUG 45783; assembly: GCF_000315425.1. Classification (GTDB taxonomy): domain Bacteria; phylum Pseudomonadota; class Gammaproteobacteria; order Burkholderiales; family Burkholderiaceae_D; genus Telluria; species Telluria timonae. The sequence continues at coordinate 13,414 of NZ_JH992927.1, forward strand.
CAAGAAGAACGGCAGCCGCACCGAGTTCGCGTCAAACAAGCTGCGCGGCAGCCTGATGCTGGCATTGCGCAAGCGTCCGGTGGCGGCCGAGGCGATCGACCGCGCCGTCGCGTCGATCGAGGAAAAGCTGCTCACCAGCGGCCGGCGCGAAGTCGAGAGCGTGTACGTCGGCGAACTCGTGATGGAAGAACTCAAGCGGCTCGACAAGATCGCCTATATCCGCTTCGCTTCCGTCTACAAGAATTTCGAGGACCTGGATTCCTTCCAGGCGGCGCTGGCCGAAGTCGGGCATCAGCGCAAGCTCGACAACTGACGTCGTTTCCAAGTTCCGTTTATTGCCGGACGCATGCTTGCGTCGACGCATGGGCGCTTGAACCCTGCCTGATAACGTCTCTGCTCACACATCGTTAGCGGAGGATGTCATGCAGGTGCGTCTCCCCGGTAGCCCGGGCGGTTTCACCATGATCGAAGTCCTGGTGGCCTTGTTCGTGCTCGCGGTCGGTGTGGTCGGCGCCAGCGCGGCGCAGCTGGCCGCGCAGCGCACGCGCCAGCAGGCCGCACTGACCTCCGAAGCGGCGCTGCTGGCCACGTCACTGGCCGCGCGCATGCAGGCCAACGCCCAGGTGGCGAGCCTGCCGGACGGCGCCAATCCCTATGTTCCGCTCGATTACAAGGCGCTCGGCGCCGGCCCGCCGGCGGGCGGCGCCCCGTGCTTCGGCGCGGGCGCCTGCGATCCGCTGGCGCTGGCCGCCTTCGACCTGCGCGAGACGCGCCTGGCGCTGCACCGCGGCTTTCCATCGGGCCGCATTGCGGTCTGCCGCGACGACGCGCCATGGGATGACGAGCACGGCCGCTACCGCTGGGCGTGCAGCGGGGAAGCAACTGCGCCGGTGGCGATCAAGATCGGCTGGCATGGCACGCAGGACGGGCCGGGCTACGTGCTGCTGGTGGCGCGATGACGTTCGTCGACCCGCGCCGGCGCCAGGCCGGCTTGACCATCGCCGAGCTGATGGTGGCGATGGCGCTCGGCCTGGCGGTGCTGCTGGCCAGCGGCTCGCTGCTGATCACCAGCGTGCGGTCGCATGCCGCCGTCATGGAAGCGTCCGAGATGGACGACAGCGGCCGCTACGCCGTGGATGCGCTGGCGCGCGCCATCCGCCTCGCGGCGCACGTCGACTGGGCGGCGCATCCGGACGCCGATCCGGCGGCGCCGGCACGGCTGGCCGGCCTGGATGCCAGTTCACTGGAGCGCACCGGCGTCGGCATCGATGCGACCTTGCCGGACGAAGCCAATGGCAGTGACGTGCTGGCCCTGCGCTTTCCCGGCAGCGGCGCGCCGCCCAATGGCGACGGCGCCACCCTCGATTGCGCGGGCTTTCCCGTGCACCGCGACGAAGAGGGCTGGAGCATCTTTTACCTCGCGCGCAATGCCCAGGGCGATGCCGAATTGCGTTGCAAGTACCGGGGCGCCAGCAGCTGGTCATCCGATGCGGTGGCGGGCCGGGTCGACGGCTTCCAGGTGCTGTACGGCCTCGATGCCGACGGCGACCGCGTGCCGGAGCGCTACGTCAATGCGACCGAGCTGGGCGCGCTCGATGCGGCGCTGGCGCCGGTCGGGGCCACGCCCGACGAACGCGCGGCCGACTTGCGCAAGCGCACGCACTGGAAGCGGGTGGCGCTGGTCCGGGTCGCGCTGCTGCTGCACGGCGCGCGCCTCGATCCGGGCGCGGATGCCGGCATCGTCTACGACTTGTTCGGGCCAGACCATGGCGCCGCATTTTCCGCTGGCGACCAGGGCACCCGGCTGGCGGGAGCGGCGCTCGACGACGCAGGCGAGCCGCGCATGCGCAAGGTCTATGGCGCGACCATCGCGTTGCCGGTGGCGCCGGATTGAACGTCATATGCGCATCCTCCACTCAGCGCCACCCCGGCGAGAAGGCGGCGTCGCGCTCCTGACCGCCCTGGTACTGATGCTGGCGGTGCTCATGACCGGCATCGCGTCCACCCGCGGCGCCTTGCAGGGCGCGCGCGCCGCCGCGCACGAACGCGACCGCCTGCTGGCGCTGCAGATGGCCGACGCCGCGCTGCTCGATGCCGAGCGCGACATCGAAGGCGGCGCCGAACCCGGTTCGGCGCGCGCCAACGCCATCGCCGGCGGCAGCGCGGACGCCTTCGTCGCCGGCTGCGGTGGCGGGCGACCCTATAACGGCTTGTGCGCCTACACGGCCAATCCCGACCAGCTAGCCGAACTGCTGGCCGAAGACGAAGGCCCGGCGATCCTGTTCGGCAGCATGACGGGGCTGCGCATGCCGGACGGCGAGGGCGCGCTGGCGCTCGCGGCGCCACGCTACCTGATCGAGCTGATGCCGGCGACGCCCGACGGCCAGCTGTATCGCATCACGGCGCGCGGCGCCGGCAGCATGCCCGGCACCCATGCCGCGCTGCAGGCCTATTACCGCAAGCCGCCCGACGGTGCGCGCGGGCGGCGCGTGGGCTGGCGTGAGCTGGGCAACTGGAGCGAGGCGTTCGCGCTGCCGGCCGCCAGCGCGGCTGGCCACCCGACTGGAAAGGACAGACGATGACGAACGGCAGCAAGGGATTCACCTTGGTCGAACTGATGGCCGTGCTGGCCATCCTCGCCATCCTCGCCGCGCTAGTCTATCCCTCGTACACGCAGCAGATGGTGAAGGCGCGCCGCCTCGAGGCCCAGCTGGCGCTGCTGGACATCATGCAGCGCCAGGAGCAATACCGCGCGCTGCATCATGCCTACCTGGCGTTCTCGCTCGACGCCGAAGACGCCGACACCGGCCGGTTCCCGACCTGGACCGGCAACAGCGCAGCCGCCAGCGCCCATGAGCTGGACGGCTACGCTTGCCCCGGCCAGGAGATCGCCCACTGCATCGAGCTGCGCGCCCGGCCCGGCACCGCCAATGTCGACGCCGGATTCGCCGACCCCGATTGCGGCGTCCTGACGCTCGACAGCAGCGGCCGGCAAACGGCCAGCGGGCCGTCGGCGCGCTGTTGGCCATGAGGCCGGCCATGAGGCTCGCCATGATGCGGGCGATGCGGCAGCGCTACTGCGCCGGCCTGTCCCTGGCCGAGCTGGTGGTGGTGCTGGGCATGGTCGCGGTGACGGCGGCGGTGGCGGCCCCCAGTCTGCACGACCTGGTGCGCAGCCAGCAGTTGCGCGCTGCGTCGGGCGACCTGCATGGGGCGATCCAGCTCACCCGTTCGCAGGCGATCGCGCGCAACGAGCGGGTCAAGCTCACGCCCAACGACGCCGCTGGCCGCGACTGGTCGCGCGGCTGGACCGTCTACGTCGACCGCGACGACGACCGCCGGCCGGGCGAGGGCGACGAGATCCTGGCCGTGCGCTCGCCTCTGCCGGACGGCATGCAGGTCAGCTATTCCTTCACCAGCCCTGCGCCGCCGCAATACATCGCCTACAATGGCGCGGGACGCAGCTGCAGCGACACGAACAGCGCCGCATCGCGCCTCGGCACGCTGTCGCTGTTCCATGGCGGCGGGGTGCGCCGTATTAAAATCAATATGCTCGGGCGTGCGCGTCTGTGCAACCCCGCCCGCGAAGACGGGTGCGACGGCGCCGCGGCGCCGCCCTGAAGGAAAAAGATGGCGACCAAGGATATGGCGACAAGCTACAGCGAACTGATCCTGAACGATACCGACGGCATGGCCCTGGCCCTGGACTGGGCGGCGCGCGGCATGTACATCACCGCGCCGAATCCGCGCATCGGCTGCGTGATCGTCAAGGACGGCGTCGTGATCGGCGCCGGCCACACCCAGCCGGCCGGCCAGGCGCACGCCGAGATCCAGGCGCTGCGCGACGCCGCGGCGCGCGGCAACGACGTGCACGGCGCCACTGCCTACGTGACGCTGGAACCATGCAGCCACCACGGCCGCACGCCGCCCTGCTCGAACGCCCTGGTGCAGGCCGGGTTCAAGCGGGTGGTGGCGGCCATGGTCGACCCGAATCCGCTGGTGGCGGGGCGCGGCCTGGCCCAGCTCGAAGCGGCCGGCATCGAGGTCAAGGCCGGCGTGCTGGCCGAGGCGGCGCAAGAACTGAATGTCGGCTTCTTCTCGCGCATGGTGCGCGGCCTGCCGTGGGTGCGCCTGAAGGTCGCGGCGAGCCTGGATGGCGCCACCGCCCTGGCCGGCGGCGAAAGCCAGTGGATCACGGGCGAGCAGGCGCGCGCCGACGGCCATGCCTGGCGCGCACGCGCCAGCGCGATCGTCACCGGCATCGGCACCGTCAAGGCCGACAATCCCCAGCTGACCGTACGCGGCGTCGACACGCCGTTGCAGCCGCGCCGCGTGATCGTCGACAGTCGCCTCGAGATCGACCTGAACGCCCGCATCCTGCAGGGCGAGCCATGCTGGATCGTGGCCGCCGCCGGGAACACGGAAAAAGCCGCCGCCCTGGCGGCGGCCGGCCATGAGGTCTTGACGCTGCCGAATGCGCGCGGCAAGGTCGACCTGCCGGCCCTGATGCGCGAGCTGGGCCGGCGCGAGATCAACGAAGTGCACGTCGAGGCCGGTTCCAAGCTGAACGCCTCGATGGTGCGCGAAGGCTGCGTCGACGAGCTGCTGGCCTACCTGGCGCCGAGCCTGATCGGGCCGGGGCAGGGCATGTTCGACCTGCCCGCGCTCGAGCGCCTGGCGGACCGTCGCCAGATGCGCTTCCACGACGTGGCGCGCGTGGGCGACGACCTGCGCATCCTGGCCCGATTCGTCGAACCGGCCGCCTGACACTGAACTAGAACCAACACGAAGGAATCACATGTTTACTGGAATCGTCGCCGCCGTCGGCAACATCACTTCCGTCTCGCCCCTGGCGGGCGGCCTGGACGCGGGCGTGCGCCTGGTCGTCGACGCCGGCCCGCTGCCGCTGGCCGACGTCGCCCTGGGCGACTCGATCGCCATCAACGGCGCCTGCATGACCGTGGTCGAGAAGACCGACCGGGCCTTCACCGTCGACGTCTCGCGCGAGAGCCTGAACAAGACCGTGGGCCTGGAAGCAACTGGCGAAGTCAATCTCGAAAAGGCGTTGACCCTGGCCGAGCGCCTGGGCGGCCACCTGGTCTCGGGCCACGTCGATGGCCTGGGCGTGGTGCACAGCTTCGCGCCGGTCGGCGAGTCGTTCGAGCTGATCGTCGATGCGCCCCACGAGCTGGGCAAGTTTTTGGCGTACAAGGGCTCGGTCGTGGTCAACGGCGTGTCGCTGACCGTCAACCGGGTCGAAGACCTGGAAGCCGACGGCAACAAGGTCTGCCGCTTCTCGATCAATCTGATCCCGCACACGATCGAGGTCACCACCCTCAAGCACCTGAAGGCCGGTTCGCAGGTCAATCTCGAGATCGACCTGATCGCGCGCTACGTCGAGCGCATGCTGTCGGCCGCGCGCTGACGCACTAGCGGCCTGCAGTGCGCCAGGTGATGGTGAAGGCGACGGCGATCGACGCCGCCGAGATCAGCACGATCCACAACAGGCTGCCGAAGCTGGCACCGTCACGCCAGACGCACAGGCCGTAGGCCAGCAGCAGCAGGCACGGGCCGGCGCGGCGCAGCCAGCGCGGCGCCGCAGAGCCGTCGCGCCGCCATCCCATCCGTTCCCAGTGTTCCTGCATCGCCAGCGCCAGGCAGGCGAAACCGGCGTAGCTCGCCAGGCAGGCGGACAGCAGCAGCGTCGCGTTGAAGGCCATGCTCATGACCGCGCCTCCGCCCCCGGCACGCGGGCCTGGGCCGGCTTGCCGGCCAGCCGGCGCGCGCTCCATGCCGCCAGCAGTGCCAGCGCCAGCAACATCAGGTCCACGCCGGCCACTGACCATTTCCCGTCCGCGAGCGCCCTGGCGACATGGTCGCCTGTCGTCGCCGCGTTGAGCAGCACGCAGGCGACGGCGAGCAGGCAGGCAGTCCAGGCCTGTTCGCGCCACGCCGCCTTGCCGCGCCACCAGGCGTGGGCGAAGCTGGCCAGCCAGGCGAGATAAAACGTCCAGACCTCCAGCGCGGCGCGCTGCTGCCCATCCGGCAGCAGGCGATTCGCCGCCAGGAAGGCGAGCGTCGCGATGACGATCCCGGTCACGCTGCCGACCGTCAAACCTTCCACCGCGCGCACCCCGGCCAGCCCCTTCGCGGCATGGCGCGCGCGGCGCGCCTCGAGCCAGAACAAGAAGCCGGTGGCGATCAGCACGCAGCCGGCCAGCCCGGCCAGGAAGTACAGCCAGCGCAAGGTCCAGTGCTCGAACTGGATGAAGTGGATGCCCGAGATGAAGCGCTGGGCCGACATCACGGGCGCCGCCTGGAAGCGGTGCAGCACCTCGCCGCTGGCCGCGTCGAAGAACATCTGGTCCACGTTCATCGTGACCTCGCGCGCGTAGGAGCGGCGCAGCTCGACGTAGCTGTTGGCGTCGCCCGGGTGCCAGACCCGCACGAAATATGGCTGAGATTCTGGCTGCGCGCCGCCCCATTCGCGCCGCGCGACGTCGGCCATCGTATCGAGCGAGGCCAGGGGGCCGGGCGCGTTGGCCCTGGGCCGGCTGTACTTGCCGTAGGCATCGGCAAAGAACGCGGCCTTGGCCGCCTTGCCTTCGCCATAGGCGCCGGTGTACGCCTGGGGAAAATAAATCATCATGAAGATGACCATGCCGGACAGTGTGATGATGAAGTGGAAGGGCAGGCCCAGCACGCCGACCAGGTTGTGCAGATCGAGGCTGCTGCGCTGCAGGGATTTGCGCGGCCGGAAGGTGAAGAACTGGCTGAAGATCTTGCGATGGATGATCACCCCCGATACCAGCAACAGCAGCATGCCCATCGCCGCCACGCCGACGATCCACTTGCCGATCTCCAGCCACTGCAGGTGCAGGCCGTAGTGGAAGGGGAAAAAGAAGCCACTGCCGCCCAGCGTGCCTTGCTCAGGGAGGAAGGCGAGCCGCTGCGGGTCCAGCTGGCGCGGCGCCGGTTCCTCATCCGCCGCCTTGTAGGTGAAGCGCAGCACCGGGGTGCGCTGGGTCGGCAGGTCGACCCGCCACTGGCTGGCGCCGGCGGGAACCTCCGGCAGCACGGCGCGCGCGACGGCGTCGAGCGATATGGGCGCGGTTGCGGGCGCGAGCCGCGTGGCCGGCATCATCCAGCGGTCGATCTCGCGGTCGAACACGCTCAGGGTGCCCATCCAGAACACGGCGAACAGCACGCTGCCCAGAACGACGCCGGCCCAGGTATGCAGCCACGCCATCGATTTGCGGAAGGTGTCTTTCATATTGGCTTCCTAGCCCGCCAGGTGGATCACGGCGGCCATCATGACCGCACCCGCCGCCAGAACGGCCAGTTGCCGCGCGATGCTGCGCACGGTGAAGGCCCACACCAGCAGCGCGAGATAGAACACGAAACCCAGCATCGACGACAGCGCGACGGCTTCCGAGCGCGCCATCCCGAAGCGCGCCAGCACGGCGCCGGCCGCGATCACCGTCAGGGCGGTGAGCAGGTAGCCACCCGCCACCGCGCCGGCGATCCTGAGTCCGCGTTCAGAAGCCGAGCGCATAACCGACGGTCACGGTGCGTCCACGGCCGGCGAAGTAGCGCGACGGCTCGACCAGCGCGCTCTGCGAGTAATACGTGATGTAGTCCTTGTCGAGCAGGTTGGCGACGCCGAAGCGCAGGTCGCCCTTGGCGAGCTTGTAGCTCAGGGCCGCATCGACCAGCGTGTATCCCGAGAAGCGCTTCGCCGGCTCGTCGAAGTCCTGCGAGAACGCATGCTGGGCCTGCACCAGCGACGACAGGCGGTCGGTCCAGTTCGCGCTCCAGCTGGCCAGCACGCGGTCCGGCGCCACGTTCAGGCCATCGAGCTTCGCGTCCAGGCTGCCGTCGTTATCGCTGTCGTAGCGGCCCTTGGTGCGCGCATACGACAGGCTGGCGCGGTGGATGGCGTTGAAGCGGTGCGCGATCTTGGCCTCGACGCCTTCCAGCCGCGTCTTTTCGCGCGCCATCATGAACACGCCGCCGACCGAGACGACGCGGGCGCCGAAGTCGGAATCGGAACGATAATAACTGGCGTCGAATTCCCAGTCGCCCTTGCGCACGCGGGTGCCGGCTTCCACGCCGTCGGTCAGGATCGGCTCCAGGTTGCGCAGGCTGCCGATGCTCTGGCCCGGCGTGTTGATCGAGCGGAGCGTGCGACCGATGTCCGGCAGGCCGAAGCCTTCCGAGTAATTGGCATACAGGGTGACGTCCTTGAGCGGCTCCAGCACCAGGCCCGCATTGAGCAGCGTTTCGTTGAACTTGATCTTGCCGCCTTCGACGAAGGTGTTGTTGTAGGCGGCCAGCGTGCGGTAGCTGTCCACTTCGAGGTCGGCGTTCTCGCGCCGCGCGCCGGCGTGCAGCGTCAGGTTATCGAGCAGCTTGAATTCGCCCTGGGTGAACAGCGACAGGTTGCGGTACTTTGACTCAGGAACGAAGGTGCGCTTGGTGCCGTACATGTCCTGCTTGCCCTCGTCGACCAGGGTGTCGAAGCCGAAGGTGAGCTTCAGGCGTCCGTCCAGCAGTCCCTCTCTCGTCAGGCCGACCTTGCTACCGTACTTCGAGGCGACCGAACGCGACTGGTCGTACAGGGTGCCGCGCGGCGCGATCGTCACGTCCTGGAAGGTGGCCGAGTTGTCGGCGCCGAACAGGCCGACGAATTCCTGGCTGTAGGCCATCGCCGACAGTTCCATGCCGGCCAGGCTGGTGTGGGTGTAGCTGGCGCTGGTGGTCCAGACGTCGTTCCAGGCCGGCGTGCCCGGCGGCGTGCCTTCGATCGAAGTGGATGGAATGCTGCGCGCGCGGTCGCCCGGCACGCCGAGGTAGCTGGCCTTCGACTTGATCCGGTAGCGGTTGACCGAGAACTGCAGGCGCTGGTGTTCGTCCGGCCGGTAGCCGATCTTGGCCAGCACGTCGTAGCTGCGCGAATCCATCAGGTCGCCCTGGGTCACGTCGACGCCGATCGAACGGCCGGCGCCGTCCAGGTACAGCCCCTGGTCCTCGTAGCCGACCGAGAACAGGTATTCGAGCTTGTCCCCTCGGCCGTCGAGCCGGTAGGTGGTCTTGTAGCCGAGCAGGTCGCCGTTCACGTCAGACGTTGGCGTCGTCACCTGCACGTCGACGTGCTGGTTGAAGCTGCCCGGAGCAGGGCGGCGCGTGATGATGTTGATGGTGCCGCCGGTCGCGCCGAGGCCGTTGATGGCGTTCGGGCCCTGGACGATCTCGATGCGGTCGACCATCGCATAGTCGATGGTGTGGGCCTCGCGTCCGGTAGCTCGCACCGGATTCGATTGCGGCACGCCGTCGACCAGGATCAGTGGGGTGCGCCCGCGCAGCGTCTCGCCCGAGCCGTTCATCTTGCCGCGGCTGGGCGTGTACGAGGGCAGCAGGTTGCTGAGGACGTCGGACGTGTTGGTGGAGATGGTCAGCTGGCGCGCGATGTCTTCCTTGCGGATCAGGACCACCGTCTGCGGCGCCTTGTCGACTTCGACGTTGGAGCGGGAGGCGGCGATGACGACCACGGCGCCGTCGCCATCGGCCGGCTGGGCCTGGGCGGCGAACGCCAGCAAGGCGAGTGGAATGAACGCTGCGAGTGGATGACGCGGGAAAGGGAAGGTCTGCGAGAACTGCACGAACGGCTCCGATCTACTTGATAATGAGAATTATTATCAAGTAGATCAGAGGCCGATGTCAATCGCCACTGGCAATCGGTGGATGGGATGGCGCGTCGTCAGCTTCCCGCAGCGCGCGTTGTTCCTGCCTTGGCTACCTTGGCCGCCGCCTGCGTCTCCGGATTGAGCACCACCTGCACATAGTTCCTGGTGTCGAAATAGCGCCGCGCGGCCATCTTTATGTCGTTCGCGGTCAAGGCCTGCACCTGTTTTTCCACGGAGAGGATCGAGGCCGGATCGGTGCCCTCGGTCAACGCCGACTGCAGGTTCGCCACCCAGTAGCCGTTCTCGCGCAGCGAGCGGCGGTGATTCTGGATCCAGCCGGTCTTGACCTTGTCCAGCTCCGCCGCGTCCGGACCGTCCTGCTGCAGGCGCGCGATCTCGGCGAAGGTCGCGGCGATCACCTTGTCCACGTTTTCCGGTCCGGTCGGCAGGCTGATGCCGACCGAGTAGTTCCCGTAAGGGATCTTGCTCAAGGTGCCGCTGGCGCCGCCGCCGTAGATCATCGCCATCTTTTCGCGCAGCACCTCGATGATGCGCAGATTGGTCACTTCGATCAGCGCCGACAGGCGCAGCTGCTCGGCTTCGGAGAATTCGGCCTGGCCGGTGAAGTTGAGTGCGATGCTGCTCTTCGGCTCGGAGCCGCTGCGCACCTCGCGTTTCACGATGCCGGTGGCCGGGCGCAGGCCCACGTCGCGGTAGGCGACCGGGATGTCCGGCGTCGGCAGGGTGCCGAGATAGGTCGCCAGCAGCGGCCGGATCTGGCGCTCGTCGAAGCTGCCGACCAGGATGAAGGTCAGGTCCTTGGCGCTCGAGAAGCGCTGGCGGAAGATGTCGATGCTGCGATCCAGGTCGATCTTGGCGTATTCCTCGGCATCGAGCGTGCGCGGCGCGCGCGGGTGATTGTTGTACAGGGCCGCGACCAGCGCGTCGTTGAAGTAGCGTCCCGGCAGGCCGCTCTGGTTGCGCGCGATCTCGGCCTGCTTGTCGATATAGGCGTGGAACAGGCCTTCGTCGCGGCGCACGCCGGCGAACTTCAGCCACAAGAGCTGCAGCATGGTCTCGATGTCGGTGGCGCCCGAAGCGCCCGCGATCACGTCGGTGTAACTCCCCAGCCCCACGGTCACGCCGGCCGCCTTGCCGGCCAGGATCTTGCGCATGTCGAGCGGCGTAAAGTCCTTCACGCCCATGCTGGCCACGATCGCGTTCGAGAAGCGCGCATTGAGGATGTCGCCGTCGGGGAACAGGCTCTGGCCGCCGGGACGGGCGGCGCTCAGCATCACCTGGTCGTTGCGGAAGTCGGTCGGCTTGAGGATGACTTTCACGCCGTTGGACAGGGTCAGGCGGGTCAGGCCCAGCGCCTTGTCGTGTTCCTCGGCGGTGATCTTTCCAGGCTGCGCCGGGCGCTCCATCAGGCGCGTCGCCAGCAGTTTCTCGTCGTGCCGTTCAACCGGCGTGCGCGCGGCCTCGCTGACGGCGGCCAGCAGCTGCGCACCGGTCGGCGCGTCGGGTTGATTGTCCCCTTTGCTCACGCCCGTGTACAGCACCAGCTTGCCGGAATCCGCCGGAATGGTGCGCCGCGCGTAGTCGTTCATCTCGGCGAGCGAAATGCCGGGCACCAGCTGCTGCACGTAGCGCCACTCGGTGTCGATGCCGGGGATCGCCTCGTCCTGCAGGAAGTTGCGGATGTATTCGGCGGCGTAGGTCGCTGAGTCGCTCTTGGCGCGCTCGTTCCATGCCTGCTCGTAGGTGCGCATCAGGTTCTTCTTGGCGCGCTCCAGCTCCTGCTCGCCGAAGCCGTGCTGGCGCGCGCGCTCGTTTTCCTGGACCAGGGCGGTGATGGCCGGCAGGGCGCCGCGCGGGCCGATGGCGGCCGACGAATTATAGGAGTGATAGCGCGGCGTCAGCTTGCCGAGCGAGCTGCTCGCGCCCAGGTAGGGCGCGTCGGGCAGCTGCGCCAGTTCGGCCAGGCGCTGGTTGAGCATGGTGCCGAACAGCGATTGCACCAGTTCGTCGCGGTAGGCGCCGATGGTGCCCAGCTCGCGCACCGGCTGCACCGGGTAGCGGATCAGCACCGCGTTGCCATTGGCTTCCGGGTCGGTGACGACCAGCGCCTCGGTGTCGGCGCGCGCCGGAATCGCGGCGTAGTCGCGTGGCCGCGGATTGGCCGGGTTCTTCAGGTGCGCGAAATGCTGTTTGACGAGCTTCTCGGCGCGCGCCGGGTCGACGTCGCCGACCACCACCACCGCCATCAGGTCGGGGCGGTACCAGTCGCGGTAGAAGCGGGTCAAGGCATCGGGTTTAAAATTTCTTAATACGTCTTCGCGCCCGATCGGCAGCCGTTCGGCATATTTCGAGCCGTTGAACAGGCGCGGATAGATCTGCTTGCCCATGCGGTCCGAGGCGCCTTTGCCGAGGCGCAGCTCTTCGAGCACGATGCCGCGCTCCTTTTCGATGGCGTCGGCATCGAAGCGCACGCCATGGGCCCAGTCTTCCAGCACCTGGAAAGCCTTGCTCACGTGTTCCGGCTTGTCGGTCGGGATCGGGAGGATATAGACGGTTTCGTCGAACGAGGTGTACGCGTTCAGGTCGGCGCCGAAGCCCACGCCGATCGACTGCAGATAGGACACCAGCTCGTGCTTGCGGAAATTGGTGGTGCCGTTGAAGGCCATGTGCTCGACGAAGTGGGCCAGGCCGCGCTGGTCTTCATCCTCGAGGATGGAACCGGCCTTGACCACCAGGCGCAGTTCGAGCTTGCGTTCAGGGCGCGCATTGCGCTGGATGTAGTAGGTGAGGCCATTGTCCAGCTTTCCGACCTTGACTTGCGGGCCGACCGGGATGGGCGATTCCATCTGCAGCGCAGGCGCCTGCGCTGCCTGCGGCGCCGGCGCCTGGCCTGCCTGCGGCGCGCCATGCGCCAGCGGGGACAGGCCCAGGACCGCGGCCAGCGCCATCGACGGCAGGCCGCGTACGAAGTTGTTGCTCATTCAATGGTTCCTGGGTGACTTGTTTATTGCATTCTACATGGCGCACAGGCAGGCACGGATGGGCTTAAGACTGCCCTAAACATCGTCGCCGGTTCACAGCACGACCCGTCCTTTGGCCAGCAGCTCGGCCATCTCGAAGGCCGGCACCGGCCGCCCGTACAGGTAGCCCTGCAGGACGTCACAGCCGAGGGAGCCGAGGAAATCGCGCTGGCCGACCGTTTCCACGCCTTCGGCCACCACCGCCAGCGACAGGCCCTGGGCCAGGGCGATCGTGGCCTGGGCGATGGCGGCGCTGCGCTGTTCGGTGGCGATGTTGCGCACGAACGTCTGGTCGATCTTGAGTTTGTCGAGCGGGAAGCGCGACAGGTAGCCGAGCGACGAGTAGCCGGTCCCGAAGTCGTCCAGCGACAGCGAGACCCCCAGCGCGCGCAGCTCGGCCATCTGGGCCTCGGCCGCCGCGCTGTCGCCCAGCATCACGCTTTCGGTCAGCTCGACCTCGAGCCATTGCGCTTCGAGACCGCTGTCGTGCAGGGCGGTGCGCACCACCTGGGCCACGCTGCCGGCCTTGAACTGGCTGGCCGAGACGTTGACCGCCACCCGCACCGGCGCCAGGCCGGCGTTTTGCCAGGCCTTGTTCTGGAAACAGGCCTGGCGGATCACCCATTCGCCGATCGGGTGGATCAGGCCGGTGTCTTCGGCCAGCGGAATGAAGTCGGCCGGCGACACCGGCCCGATCTCTTCGCTGCGCCAGCGCAGCAGCGCTTCCATGCCGACCACGCGGCCATCCAGGCGCGAGACCTGCGGCTGATAGTGCAGCGACAATTCGTCGCGCTCGATCGCGCGCCGCAGGCGCGTCTCCAGCGCCAGCCAGCGCAGCGCCTCGGCGTTCATCTCGCCCTTGAAGAACCGGAAGCCGTTGCGGCCCGACTCCTTCACGTGGGCCAGCGCGGCGTCGGCCGCCTTGAGCAGGTCGCCCGGGACGTCGCCGTCGCGCGGATAGACGCTGATCCCGATGCTGCCGGTGACCACCACGTCGTGTTCGCCGACCAGCAGCGGCTGGGACACGGCTTCCATCAGGCGCCGGGCGCAATAGATCACGTCGTCGGTGTCGTCGAAGCCCGTCAGCAGCAGCACGAATTCGTCGCCCGACAGGCGCGCCACGGTCTCGGTCGGGCCGGCCACTTCTCCGGCGCGGCGCGCCACCTCGCGCAGCACGGCGTCGCCGGCCGCGTGGCCCAGGCTGTCGTTGATGCGCGACAGGCGGTCGACGTTGAACAGCAGCAGCGCCACCTGGCTGGCATCCTGGCGCGCGGCGGCCAGCGCCTGCTGCATGCGGTCGTTGAACAGCGAGCGGTTCGGCAGCAGGGTGAGCGCATCGTGGTTCGACAGGAAATCGAGCTGGTGATGGGCGGCCTTCAGCGCCGACAGGTCGGTCGACACCGAGACGTAGGCGGTGCGCCGGCCCTGCTCGTCATGGACCGCGCTGATGCTCATGCTGGCGGGGTAGATCTCGCCGTTCTTGCGCCGGTTCCAGATCTCGCCGCGCCATTGGCCGTCGTGCTCCAGGCAGTTCCACATGCCGGCGTAGAAGGCGTCGTCGTGGCGTCCCGATTTCATGAGCCTGGGGTTCTGGCCCATCACCTCGGCCTCGCGGTAGCCGGTGATCTCTTCGAAGGCCGGGTTGGCGGCGACGATGTTGGCGTCGGCGTCGGTCATCAGGATCGCCTCTTGCGTGCTGTCGAACACCTGGCGCGCCAGTTCCAGCCGGTGCTCGCTGTCGCGCAGCGCGGCGTCGGCGTCGGCGCGCGCCAGCGCCTCGAGTTGCAGCTGGGCGGCGTGGCGCTGCACGACCTCGTACAGGTTCAGGTTTTCGTAGGCCACCGCCAGCTGGGCCGCCAGGGCCGTGGCCCAGCGCTCCTCTTCGTCCGAGAACGGCGCCGCGCCGACCCGGCGGGTGCAATACAGCCAGCCGAGCGGATGCTGCAGGTCGTGCACTTGCAGGCCGAGCAGGTGGCCGACTTCGGGGTGGTGCTGGGGCAGGGTGGTCAGCAGGGCGTCGTCGCCGTCAAGCCGCAGCGGGGCGCGCGCGCGCAGCAGCACGCCGGGCAGGTCTTGCTCGTTCAGCGCGTAGGCCTCGAGCAAGCCGCCTTCGACGCCATGGGTGGCCAGGTGGCGCACGGTGCGTTCGGTGCTGGCCAGCAGGCACAGGGCGACGCAATCGGCGTCCAGCACGCGCCGCGCGGCGTCGACGAAGGCATCGGCCAGGGCCTCGACGCGGCGCTCGCCCACCAGCATCATGCACATGCGTTCCAGCTCGGACAGGCGCGCGCACAGGTCGAACGGCAGGTCGCGATCGTGCTTTGACGGCAGCGCCGGCGCCGGCGCGCCGTGCGCCACGCCCAGCTCGGCCGCCACCGCCGCGAGGATGCGCTGCGGCTCGGAAGGCTTGCCCAACACCGTGGTCACGCCGCAGCGCGCCGCCATGGCCATCGTCTCGCGCTCCGAATAGACGGCCGAGAAGAAGATGACGCGGGTCGCGCGCAAGGCGGGATCGGCGCGCAGCTGCTGGACGAATTCGTAGCCGTCCATGGTCGGCATCAGGATGTCGGTGATGATCAGGTCGGGGCGCTCGGCGCGCGTGATGGCGAGCGCGCGGGCGCCGTCCTCGGCCTCGAGGATCCGGTGTTCGGTGTACCCGAGGAGGGCCGCGAGATAGCTGCGGTTGCTCGGCCGGTCGTCGACGATCAGGATCGTGGCCATCAGCGCCGCCCTCCGCATGGAGCGGCGCCAGGATGGCTGACGGGGAGGACTACCGGCATGGCAACTCCGAAAAATGGGACGCACCCTCTGGATGGGTACGGCAAAGATGTCTTAATAATAATCCAGTTGGGCGTGGGCACGGTACGATGTTGCACGTGAAAACATCGAGCTTAACAATTTAAATCCGCAAAATCACTAGATGTTGCTTAAAAGTAACATCGGCCGGCGAGGTCGGGGCGTCGCGCTGGCGATTTGGGAACAGGCAGGGGCCGACAATGCGGTTGAAAGCCTGTAAATCCATTAAAATAGCGGATTACGCATAACACCCCCGTTTCAAGGAATCCCGTATGTCTATTTCCAGCACCGAGGACATCGTTGCCGAACTGCGCGCCGGCCGCATGGTCATCCTGGTCGACGAGGAAGATCGCGAGAACGAAGGCGACCTCGTGCTTGCAGCCGACTTCGTCACGCCCGAGGCGATCAACTTCATGATCCGTCACGCGCGCGGCCTGGTCTGCCTGACCCTGTCCGAGGAAATCTGCGACCGCCTGGCCCTGCCGATGATGACCTCGCGTAACGGCACCTCGTTCGGCACCAATTTCACCGTGTCGATCGAAGCGGCCGAAGGCGTCACCACCGGCATCTCGGCGGCCGACCGCGCGCGCACCATCCAGGTGGCGGTGAACAAGGGCACGACGCCGGACGACCTGGTGCAGCCGGGCCACATCTTCCCGCTGCGCGCCCAGAAGGGCGGCGTCCTGATGCGCGCCGGGCATACCGAAGCGGGGTGCGACCTGACGCAGATGGCGGGCCTGACCCCGGCCTCGGTGATCTGCGAGATCATCAAGGAAGACGGCACCATGGCGCGCCTGCCCGACCTGATCGAGTTCGCCAGGGAGCACAACCTCAAGATCGGCACCATCGCCGACCTGATCCACTACCGCAGCCAGAACGAATGCCTGGTCGAGCGCGTGGCCGAGCGCACGCTGTCGACCGAGGCCGGCGAATTCCAGCTGGTCGCCTTCCGTGACGCCCCGAGCGGCTCGGCCCACCTGGCCCTGGTCCACGGCGAACTGTCGCCCGAGAAAGAAGCGCTGGTGCGCGTGCACCAGCCGGTGTCGATCCTCGACCTGCTCGAGAACCGCGCCACCACCCACTCGTGGGACATGGCCTCGGCCATGAAGACGATCAAGGCCAGCGACGCCGGCGTGATCGTGCTGCTCAATTGCGGCGAAAGCGCAGATCAATTGTTCGCCCAGCTGGCGCCGCAGGACGGCAAGGCCAGCCGCGCCGGCGCCCGCGCCGCGTCGATGGACTTGCGCACCTACGGCATCGGCGCCCAGATCCTGCGCGCCCTGGGCGTGGGCAAGATGCAGCTGCTGGCCAATCCGCGCAAGATGCCGTCGATGACCGGTTTCGACCTGGAAGTCACCGGCTACGTGCCGCGCCTTGACGCCTGAACAATCAACCAATCAACAAGAAGAGGTCAGCCATGACGGTAGGAACTTTTGAAAGCAATCTGCAGGGCGAAGACCTGCGTATCGGTATCGTGCAGGCCCGTTTCAACGCCGACGTCGGCCACGGCCTGCTGTCGTCCTGCCTGGCCGAACTCAAGCGCCTGGGCGTGGCCGACGAAGACATCCTGCACGTGACCGTGCCGGGCGCGCTCGAAGTGCCGCTGGCGCTGCAGCGCATGGCCGTGACCGAACAGTTCGACGCGCTGATCGCCCTGGGCGCGGTGATCCGCGGCGAAACCTACCACTTCGAGCTGGTGTCGAACGAATCGGGCGCCGGCATCACCCGCATCGGCCTCGACTACGGCATCCCGATCGCCAACGCGATCCTGACCACCGAGACCGACGAGCAGGCCGAGGTCCGCATGGCCGAGAAGGGCGGCGACGCCGCACGCGTCGCGGTCGAGATGGCCAATCTCCTGATGGCGCTGGACGAGCTGGTGCCAGAGGACGAATAACAGTAAAGGCAAGAAAACAATGACTGACAAGAGTACGCACGCCAACCCGAGCAAGAACCGCACGCCGCGCCACCGCGCGCGCGAGTTCGCGCTCCAGGGTCTGTACCAATGGCTGCTGAACAATGAATCGGCGCGGGTGGTCTCGACCAATATCCGCGGCGCCCACGGCTTCGACAAGGCCGACAGCGAGTTCTTCTCGGCGCTGCTCAATGGCGCGATCAGCACCTCGGTCGAGCTGCGCGAGTCGATCGCTCCGCTGATCGACCGCGCGATCACCGAGCTGTCGCCGATCGAGCACGCGGTGCTGCTGCTGGGCGCCTACGAGCTGAAGAACCATCCCGAGATTCCCTACCGCGTCGTGATCAACGAGGCGGTCGAGCTGACCAAGTCGTTCGGCGGCATCGACGGGCACAAGTACGTCAATGGCGTGCTGGATAAATTGGCCTCGCGCATGCGGCCGGACGAAGTGGCGGCGAACGAGCGTCGTTGATCGTTTCGCTTCCAGCTTGACGAGAAAAAGCCACCGTGCGCGAGCCGGTGGCTTTTTCGTTGGTAGGTGGTCCGCCAGCGAATTGGATTCCCGCCTGCGCGGGAATGACGTGCTTGGGTACGTGTGCAAAGCCGCGTTGGTGGTGTTCGGGCGGAGAGATTACACGTCGTTCCCGCGCAGGCGGGAACCCAATTCGTCCGAGCAGCCGAAACAACATCTATATAGAACAGACGCAAAAAAGCCACCGCCGCAGCGGTGGCATCCAAGGACTTCCCTCGTGATCTTACAGGCCGGCCAGCGGCTCGACGTTCGGCACCTGCGCGCCGGTGGTGGAGGCGGTGGTGGTTTCCTGCATCGGCTTCGCTTCCGGCTTGGCCGTATCCGATTCAGGCTGCTTGGCGGCGACGATGGTCACCGGCGCCGGCGAGATGCGCGGGGTGCGCACCGGGACGTTCTGGCCTTTCGAGACCTTCTTCAGCAGCTTGTACTCGGCCAGCACCTTGTTGCCATAGCCCGAATCGGTTTCCAGGTCGGCCGCGCCGACATAGGTCTTCAGGCCACCTTCGATCGAGCCGGTGCGCTTGACGTAATCCTTCAGGATCAGGGCGCCGACACGGATGTTGGCCACCGGGTTCAGTGCTGCCTGCGGACCGCCCACGTCCTCGAACTTGTCGTGGTGGACCTTGGCCATGACCTGCATCAGGCCCTTGGCGCCCATCGGGCTTTCGGCGAACGGGTTCAGGCCCGATTCGATCGCCATCACCGCCAGGATCAGGAGCGGATCGAGTTTCAGCTCGTGCGCCGTCAGGTAGGCGGTCGAGACCAGCATATTGGCGGCGTCGCCGGCCACGCGATAACGCTTGGACAGCCAGTTGGTGACGTATTGCTGCTGCTTGCTGTTGCCCAGCATCGTGTGCGAATCGCGCAGGTGCGTCGTTTCGACGGCCACTGCCTCGACCACCGCCTTGGGCGTCGGCGCGACTGGCGCAACCGGTGCGGCCACGGCAACGACGACTGGCTGCGGATGCAGCATCTCAGAGACGCGTTTGGCGAAACTGTCATTGGTGTACAGCAGCGCCAGCATGGCGACTGCGGTCAGACCGAATACGGTCAGGGTAGTGCGTGCGGTTTTCAATAGTCCGCTTGCCGTTTTGCTCACGGAAGACCACGTGATTGGCTGGCTGGCCATGGATTGCACGAGCCTTGCGCTCGTGATAAAACGATGAAACATCGAATTTTCCCCTTGTCGCGGCAAAAGAGATCCCGTCGTGTCGCTCTAAGCGAAACGCAGAATGTGTTTTGCCGTGCATCAGAAAATCGTTTGTCGCCGCGACGCGGCCGACTAACGCCGTCATTGCTTTGCTTCAGCTGGCTGCTAACCCGTAGGGCAGGGACCAGTGGCTCAACAACTGTCTCGGGGGTTTGGGCAGACGCCCAAGAGAAAACACTCCTTAAAATGTCATATGGGGCCCCGACCCCGTGAATGCATGAGAACGGCTAAAATTGTGGCAAAAAAAGTAAGGCCGTCTCATCAAGTAGGACGGATTGTAGGGGCGGAGCTTATATCAAGTCAACCCTAGCACGTTCGGCTCTTATAACTTTTGGTTCTGATGAGGCGGCCTTCCAAATGGAAAGACTTGACGAATCAATCACTTGGCACCACCCTCTCACTTACGTTCTGCAATCGAAGAAATGCACAAAACTTGATGAAATATACAGACTTGCGAGATTTTTTGGCCCAGCTCGACCGCATGGGCGAGCTCAAACATATTGACATTCCGGTATCGCCCAACCTCGAAATGACCGAGATCTGCGATCGCACCCTGCGCGCCGAAGGTCCGGCGCTGCTGTTCCGGCAACCGACCGGGCACACGATCCCCGTCCTCGGCAACCTGTTCGGCACCCCGAAGCGGGTGGCGCTGGGCATGGGGGCGGAAGATCTGAGCGAGCTGCGCCAGATTGGCCACGTGCTGGCGCGCCTGAAAGAGCCCGAGCCGCCCAAGGGTTTCAAGGACATCATGGGCATGGGTTCGCTCGTCAAGGCCGTATGGGACATGGCGCCGAAAGAAGTAAAAGGCGCTCCCTGCCAGGAAATCGTGTGGGAGGGCAAGGACGTCGACCTCGGCCGCCTGCCGATCCAGCACTGCTGGCCGGGCGACGTCGCGCCCCTGATCACCTGGGGTCTGGTGATCACCAAGGGCCCGAACAAGAAACGCCAGAACCTGGGCATCTATCGCCAGCAGGTGCTGGGGCCCAACAAGGTGATCATGCGCTGGCTGGCGCACCGCGGCGGCGCGCTCGATTTCCGCGAGCACGCGCTGGCCAATCCGGGCAAGCCGTATCCGATCGCGGTAGCGCTGGGCGCCGACCCGGCCACCATCCTGGGCGCCGTGACGCCGGTGCCGGACACGCTGTCCGAATACCAGTTCGCCGGCCTGCTGCGCGGCAGTCGCACCTCGCTGACCAAGGCGATCGGCAGCGAATTGATGGTGCCTGCCTCCGCCGAGATCGTGCTCGAAGGGCATATCTACCCGGATGAGAACCACCCGTCCGGCTTCGAGCACGCGCTCGAAGGGCCGTATGGCGACCACACCGGCTACTATAATGAACAGGACAGTTTCCCGGTGTTTACCATCGACCGCATCACGATGCGGCGCGATCCGATCTATCACTCGACCTATACCGGCAAGCCGCCGGATGAGCCGGCCGTGCTGGGCGTGGCGCTGAACGAAGTCTTCATCCCGCTGCTGCAGAAGCAGTTCACCGAGATCACCGACTTCTACCTGCCGCCGGAAGGCTGCAGCTACCGCATGGCGGTGGTGCAGATGAAGAAGCAGTATGCGGGCCACGCCAAGCGGGTGATGTTCGGCGTCTGGAGTTTCCTGCGCCAGTTCATGTATACCAAGTTCATCGTCGTGGTCGACGAGGACGTCAATGTGCGCGACTGGAAAGAGGTGATCTGGGCCATCACGACCCGCGTCGATCCGACCCGCGACACGGTCATGGTCGATAACACGCCGATCGATTACCTCGACTTCGCTTCGCCGATCAGCGGCCTGGGCAGCAAGATGGGTATCGATGCCACTAATAAATGGCCGGGTGAAACCAATCGCGAGTGGGGCACACCGATCGTGATGGCGCCTGCGGTCAAGCAGAAGGTGGATGAAATCTGGGGGCAGTTGGGGCTCTGACACGAGAAGGCCGGCGCCGCGGCGCCGGCCATATTTCCCCAATCGTTCGCGGTCAGGTATAATGGGTGCTGGCGGGCCCCTGCGCATTGTGGCATGGTTTACCTGGTCAGGTCGGGAACGAAGCAGCCAAAGCCGTTCACCGCAAGTGCCGCAGATCAGGCTCGCCTCTTATCTTCTCTCTTCCGCAGCAATTCCCTTTCTGCTATTCCCTTTCTGTTGTCGCATCGCATTGGCGTTCGCACGCCCATTGCCGCCGTTTTTCATTCCGGTTACACAAGAGCCTGCCCGCGGATTGTTCGCGACGACCGCCATCTGCGGTAAAATCGTGGCATGTCCTATCAAGTCCTCGCCCGCAAATACCGTCCCAAGAACTTCGAAACGCTGGTTGGCCAGGAGCACGTCGTCCGTGCGCTGACCCATGCCTTGCGCACGGAGCGGCTGCACCACGCCTATCTGTTCACGGGCACGCGCGGGGTCGGCAAGACCACCCTGTCGCGCATCCTGGCCAAGTCGCTCAATTGCACCGGGCCGGACGGGCAGGGCGGCATCACCGCCGAGCCGTGCGGGCAATGCGAGGCTTGCCGCGCGATCGACGCCGGCCGCTTCGTCGACTATATCGAGATGGACGCGGCGTCCAACCGCGGCGTGGACGAGATGGCCCAGCTGCTGGAACAGGCGGTCTACGCGCCGAGCAATGCGCGCTTCAAGGTCTATATGATCGACGAGGTGCACATGCTCACCAACCACGCGTTCAACGCGATGCTCAAGACGCTCGAGGAACCGCCGCCGCACGTCAAGTTCATCCTGGCGACCACCGATCCGCAAAAGATTCCCGTGACGGTGCTGTCGCGCTGCCTCCAGTTCAATCTCAAGCAAATGCCGCCGGGTCATATCGTCGGCCACCTCGAGAACATCCTGGGCCAGGAGGGCGTGAGCTTCGAGCAGCCCGCGCTGCGCCTGCTGGCGCAAGGCGCGCACGGCTCGATGCGCGACGCGCTGTCGCTCACCGACCAGGCGATCGCCTATGCGGCCGGCCAGGTCACGCTCGATGCGGTGCAGGGCATGCTCGGCGCGCTCGACCAATCCTATCTGGTGCGCCTGCTCGACGCCCTGGCGGGGCAAGATGGCGCCGACCTGATGGCGGTGGCCGACGAGATGGCCAGCCGCAGCCTGTCGTACAACGGCGCGCTGCAAGACCTGGGCACCTTGCTGCACCGGATCGCGCTGGCGCAGTCGGTGCCCGGCGCCGTGCCGCAAGACTTGCCCGAGCTGGCCGACATCATGCGCCTGGCCGGCGTCTTCGAGCCGCAGGAAGTGCAGCTGTATTACCAGATCGCCGTGCATGGCCGCAACGAGATCGGCCTGGCGCCGGACGAATATGCGGGCTTCACCATGACCCTGCTGCGCATGCTGGCCTTTCGCCCCGGACAGGGCGGAGCCGAAGCATCGGCCGCGCCGCCCGCCGCCGCTCCGTTAGGCGCGTCGCCAGCGCGCGCCGCCGCGGCGGCCGCGGC
>NZ_JH992927.1:36128-110986 GCF_000315425.1 Massilia timonae CCUG 45783
GGCGCCTGCGCCTGCGCAGCCCAATGCCCCGACGGCCGCCCCCGGCGCGCCGGCGATGACGTCGGCGCGCGCCGCGATCAATGCGGCGCTGGAGGCGGCGCGCGCCGCGTCGGGCATCCGTACCCCACCCAAGCGTCCGACGGCCGAACCGGTGACGCCGGCGCCGGCGCCGGCGGCGCCACCATCGGCGCCCGGACCGTCGGCCGCGTTGCCGCCCCATGGCGCCGGCATGCAGGCACGGGCCGCTTCCGCACCGCCGCCATGGGATGGCGCTCAGCCGCAAGCCATGGCCCAGCAGCAGCCGGCCATGCAGGCGCGCCAGCCAGCAGCGCAACTGGACGACGACGTGCCGTCCTGGGTCACCGATTTTTCCGATGACACCGCCGTCGCCGCCGAGGCGCCGACCGTGGTCGCGCCCGCGCCCCAGGTGCGGGCCCCGGCCGCGCCGCCGCACGCCTATGTCGTCACGCCCGTGCCAGAGATCGCCTGGGACGGCAACTGGCCGGCGCTGGCCGGCAGCCTGCCGCTGCGCGGCGTGGCCCAGCAGCTGGCGCTGCAGACCGAACTGGTCGCCTGCGTCGTGCACGACCGCTCGGTCACCTTCAAGCTGCGCGTGCCGGTCGATACGCTGCGCGCCAGCGGCAACAGCGAGAAGATGGCGGCTGCGCTGCAAGAACATTTCCCCGACTTCCGCGTGAACGTGGAGTCCGAGATCGGCCCGGTATGGTATACAGCCGGGGCCGAACAGAAAGCGGCGCGCGAAGAGCGCCAGCGCCTGGCCGAATCCATCGTCGCCGCCGATCCTTTCGTGCAGGAACTCGAGCGACGCTTCGACGCGTTCGTCGTGCCCGGCTCGGTCAAGGTCGCCTGAGCGTTTCGCTGCCGATCAATCACCCATCCGACTTTTGGAGAAACCCACCATGATGAAAAACCAGCTCGCAGGCTTGATGAAACAGGCGCAAGCCATGCAGGACAATATGAAGAAGGCGCAGGAGCAGCTGGCTCAGATCGAAGTCGAAGGCCAGTCGGGCGCCGGCCTGGTGAAGGTCGTCATGACCTGCAAGAACGACGTCAAGCGCGTCACCATCGACCCGTCGCTGCTGGGCGACGACCGCGACATGCTGGAAGACCTGGTCGCGGCCGCGTTCAACGACGCCGTGCGCAAGGCCGAGGCGACCGCCGCCGAGAAGATGAGCGGCCTGACCGCCGGCATGCCGGGCCTGCCGCCTGGCTTCAAGATGCCTTTCTGATCCACGCAATCACTCACTGATGCCAGTCCCGGCTGGCGCCTGCCGGCGGGACGCCCCACATGTCGACCTCGCTCGAATTTCTCATCGAATCGCTGCGCCGCCTGCCGGGCGTGGGCCCCAAGTCGGCCCAGCGCATGGCATTCCACCTGCTGCAGCACGACCGCGAGGGCGCCGCGCAACTGTCGCGCGCGCTCTACCAGGCGGTCGACACGGTGCACCACTGCGCCAGGTGCAATACCTTCTCCGACATCGACATTTGCGAGCTGTGCGCCGACCCGGAGCGCGACCACACGCTGCTGTGCGTGGTCGAGACCCCGGCCGACCAGATCATGATCGAGCAGACGCTCACCTGGCGCGGCCTGTACTTCGTGCTGATGGGCCGGTTGTCGCCGCTGGACGGCATCGGCCCGCGCGACCTCGCCCTGGACAAGCTCGTCAACCGCGCCACCGATGGCGTCGTCGGCGAAGTGGTGCTCGCGACTAATTTCACGAATGAGGGCGAAGCCACCGCCCACTACATCAGCGAAATGCTCAAGGCGCGCGGCCTGAAGGTCAGCCGCCTGGCGCGCGGCGTGCCGGTGGGCGGGGAGCTCGAGTACGTCGACGCCGGCACGATCGCGCGCGCCATGCTCGACCGCCGCAGCGCATAATGTTCGCAATCCCGATCCGGTAGCGCGGTCCCTGGGCGCGCGTGCTGCGTGCGCGCAAGCTTGGTTGGTCGGCCGCTGCTATCGTGGATTTTTCTGCGAGCCCGCCATGCATATCGTCGACCTCACGATGTTCTATGCCGCGGAAGGCGGCGGCGTCAGCACCTACCTGAACGCCAAGTCGCGCTGGCTGCGGCGCCGGGCGCGGGCGCGGCATACCATCCTCAGTCCCAACATCGAGGCCGAGGCCTCGCCCACGCGCCTGCGCGTGCCCGGCCTGGCCTTGCCCGGCTTCCACGGCTACCGCATGCCGGTGTCGGTGGCCGCGATCGAACGCCGCCTGTGCAGGCTGCGGCCCGACCTGGTCGAAGTCGGCGATGCCGGGCACTGCGCCTGGGCCGCGCTGCGCGCGCGCGACCGGCTGGGCATCCCGGCCGTGGCCTTCTATCACTCCGACCTGCCGCGCCTGGTCGAGAACCGCTTCGGCCCGCAGGCGGCCCAGCTGGTCCGGCGCTATCTTGCACGCCTCTACAGCCAGTTCGACCTGGTGCTGGCGCCGAGCCGGCTGATGGTCGGGCAACTGCGGGCGATGGGGGTGGAGGGCGCGCTGCACCAGCCGCTCGGCATCGATTGCGGCGTCTTCCATCCGGATCTGCGCGATGGCGCCTTGCGCAGGCAGCTGGGGCTGGCGCCCGGGGTGCGCCTGCTGGTCTATGCCGGACGTTTTACGGCGGACAAGAAACTGGATGTGCTGCTGGCGGCGATGCACCGGCTCGGCCCCGGGTTCCACTTGCTGATGGTGGGGCCCGGCGCGGCCGCGCTCGACGCCGCGCCGGGCGCGCGCATCAGCCGCCTGCCGTTCCAGCGCGACCAGCGCGCGCTGGCCCGCATCCTGGCCAGCTGCGACCTGCTGGTGCATCCGGGCGATTGCGAAACCTTTGGATTGATCGTGCTCGAGGCCATGGGGTGCGGACTGCCGGTGGTGGCGGCGGGCGCCGGCGGCCTGGCCGAACTGGTCGACGACGACACGGGCGTGCTGGCGCGGCCCAACTGCCCCGACAGCCTGGCAGAGGCCATCAGGCAGCTGGCGAGCCGCGACCTGGCGGCGCTCGGCGCCAATGCGCGGCGCAAGGTCGAGTCGTCATTCGACTGGGAAGCGGTGTTCGCCCAACTGCAGATGCACTACTGCAATTTACTGCCGCAAGCCGCAGCGGACTGCGCGCCCTGGAGCCAGGGGCAGGGTGCGCGGTCCTATGCCCGGGCCGGGTATTACCAGTAGGGCCCCCAGTAGCCGCCGCGATAGCGCGGACCCCAGGCGCCATACGCGCCGGCGCCCGTGCCCACGCGCTGCAGTTCCTCGCGCGTGCCCAGGTGCAGCACGCATTCGCGCCAGGGATCGGTGTTCGCGCTATAGCCGAGCTGGCTGCACGCCGGGCCATAGATATTCATGAGTTGCGCCATGTCGGCCTGTGCGCGCGCCGCTTTTTCTTGCGGCGTCGAACAGGCCGCGGCCAGCAGGGCCAGGCCGATGGCTGCGGACGTGCGCACGATGGCAGGCATCCTTGCGCCTTTGATGACGTTTTGCATGACAGTTCCTCCCGCCGCATCGCGCGGCATGATTCCAGAATAGCATCGCCGGCACGTACCGCGTGTGATGGCAAACGCATTTGTGAGATTTCTTCACGCGCTTCAGGTTCGGATATTGGGGCGGATGTGGCCGCCTTCAACGACAGCAGCAGGTACGGCGCCGCCGACGTCCTGGATGCGCCCGTTCAGCGACCTGCGCCCGGGTATTTTTATCTCGCCAATCCGCATCGGCCGTGATTTTTCTGGCAAGATACGCCCCCAAAACAAGGAGGAGACGTATGAGCGGTTCCCTGGGCAAGTCCCGATGGAAGACCTGGACCCTGCGCACAGTCGGGGCGCTGCTGGCGCTCGTGCTGCTGGCCTTGCTGGCGGCCTGGCTGTTCCTGCGCGCCAGCCTGGCCCAGCTCGACGGCGAGCGCAGGGTGGCCGGCCTGGCGGGCCAGGTCAAGGTCGAGCGCGACGCCGCCGGGGTGCCCCTGATCAGCGGCGCCAGCCGGCTCGACGTCGCCTATGCGACCGGCTTCGTGCATGGCCAGGAGCGCTTCTTCCAGATGGACTTGCTGCGCCGCACGGCGGCCGGCGAGCTGGCCGAGCTGTTCGGCGCGGCGGCGCTGGCCACCGACCGCACGCACCGCCTGCACCGCTTCCGTGCCCGCGCGCTGGACACGCTGGCGCGCCTGCCGGCGCCGGAACGTGCGCTGCTGGAACGCTATGCGCAAGGCGTCAACGAGGGCCTCGGCGCGCTCGGCGCGCGGCCCTTCGAATACGCGCTGACCGGCGCGGCGCCGCGGCTGTGGACGGCGCCCGATTCGCTGCTGGTGGTGTGGGCCATGTACATCGACCTGCAAGGCGCCCAGCAGGCGCGCGAACTGGCGCGCGGCTGGCTGCGCGCGCACAGCGACGCGGCGCAGCTGGCCTTCCTGTTGCCCGAAGAGACGCGTTACGACGCGACCCTCGACGCCACGGACCAGGGCGCGGCAAAGGCGGCCGGCCCCTTGCCGCCGCGGGCGCCGGCCTGGTGGGGCGCGGCGCCAAAGGAACCGGGCGCGCCGGTCAGGCTGGCCGGCCTGGAGGTCACCGATTCGGTCGGCAGCAACAACTATGCGCTGGCCGGCAGCCGCAGCAGCACCGGCGCGGCGATCGTGGCCGACGACATGCACCTGGGCCTGCGGCTGCCGAACATCTGGTATCGCCTCGCGCTGCGCTTTCCCGATCCGGGCGCGCCCGGCGGCCAGCGCCGCCTGGCCGGCGTCAGCCTGCCCGGCGCGCCGCCGTCCGTCATCGTCGGCAGCAACGGCCAGGTGGCCTGGGCCTTCACCAACAGCTATGCCGATTCGCTCGACCTGGTCGAACTGCGGATCGACCCGGCGCGTCCGAACCAGGTCGGCCTGCCGGGCGGCTGGGAGACGCCGCGTGAGCACGTCGAGGCGATCGCCGTGAAAGGCGCCGCGGCCGAGCGCATGGTCGTGCGCGAGACGTCGCTCGGCCCGATCCGCGAGGTGGCGGGGCGCAGCTATGCGCTGCACTGGATCGCCCACGATCCGGCCGCGCTGAACATGAATCACCTGAAGCTCGAGACGGTGGCCAACGTCGGGGAAGCGCTGGCCGCCGCCGCCAGCAACGGCATCCCGGCCCAGAACTTCGTCGCCGGCGACGTGCACGGAAACATCGGCTGGACGGTCGCCGGCATGCTGCCGCGGCGCGGCGCCGAAGGCCAGGCGGCCGGCCTCGCGGCCGGCTTTCCGCTCGCCGCCGGCAGCGCGGCGCAGACCTGGAGCGAGGCGCTGCCGTACGCGGACTACCCGCGCATCGTGAACCCCGCCGATGGCCAGATCACGACCGCCAACAGCCGCCAGCTATCCGGCGCCGGCTACGCGCTGCTGGGCGACGGCGGCTACGACCTGGGCCAGCGCAACCGCCAGCTGCACGAGGGCTTGCAAGCCATGGGCGACCAGGTCGACGTGCGCCGCGCCTTCGACGGCGCCCTGGACGACCGCGCGATCCTGGTCGGCCAGTGGCGCCAGCGCGCGCTGGCCGCGCTTGACGCGCAGGCGCTCGCGGGTCACCCGCAGCGCGCCGAGTTCCGGCGCCTGCTCGAGACCAGCTGGAGCGGGCGCGCCAGCGTGGAGTCGATCGGCTATCGCCTGGCGCGCGACTTCATGTGGTCCGTGCACGACCTGCTGTACGGCGGCGTCAACGCGGCGCTGAAGGAGATCGATCCGAAGGCCAGCGCGGCCGCGGCCAGCGCGCGCTGGCCGGCGGTGGCGGCGCGCCTGCTGGACGAACGGCCGCAGGGCTGGTTGCCGGCCGGCCATGCTTCGTGGCGCGACCTGCAACTGGCGGCGGTGGACCGCGCCATCGCGGCCCTGGTCGATGCCGGCACGCCGCTGGCCGAGGCCACCTGGGGCCGGCGCAACACCGCCGACATCGCCCATCCGATCAGCATGGCCGTGCCCGCGCTGCGCCCCTGGCTCGCCGCGCCGGGCCAGCCGCTGGCGGGCGACGCCCACATGCCGCGCGTGGCCGGCCCCAAGTTCGGCCAGTCGGAGCGGCTGACCGTGTCGCCGGG
The DNA here is from genome assembly GCF_000315425.1 of Massilia timonae CCUG 45783. Lineage (GTDB taxonomy): Bacteria > Pseudomonadota > Gammaproteobacteria > Burkholderiales > Burkholderiaceae_D > Telluria > Telluria timonae. The sequence continues at coordinate 42,182 of NZ_JH992927.1, forward strand.
GCGCGAAGAGGAGGGCTTGTACAATATGCCGGGCGGGCAGAGCGGCCATCCGCTGTCGCCGTTCTTCCTGCTGGACCACGCGGCCTGGATCGAGGGCAAGCCGGCGCCGTTGCTGCCGGGGGCGGTGAAGCACACCCTGCGCTTCGTGCCCTGAGGCCGCGCCGCGCCCTACTTGGCCGGCAAGGCCTGCTGCGCATGCTGCAGCATCTCGGTGATCTTCTCGGCGCTGGAAGGGTGGCCGAGGTAGTAGCCCTGCACCATGTCGCAGCCCAGCTCCTCGAGCAGCAGCAGCTGCTCGCCGGTCTCGACGCCCTCGGCCACCACCACCATCTTGAGGCCGTGGGCCATGGCGATGATGGCGCGCGTGATGGCCGCGTTTTCCGAATCCTGGGGCAGGCCGGCGATGAAGCTGCGGTCGATCTTGAGGGCCCGCACGTCGAAGCGCTTCAGGTAGTTCATCGATGAATAGCCGGTGCCGAAGTCGTCGATCGACAGGTGCACGCCGATGCCGCGCAGCTGCTCGAGCGTGACCAGCGTGGCGCGGGCATCGTCCATCAGGGTGCCTTCGGTCAGCTCCAGTTCCAGCAGGCGCGGCTCTAACCCGGTCTCGTTCAGGGCCGACAGCACGATCTGCGACAGGTTCTCGTCCTTGAACTGCTTGGCCGACAGGTTGACCGCGATGCGCAGCAGGCGCCGCGTCAGGCGCTGCCAGGCGCGCGCCTGGCGGCAGGCGGTGCGCAGCACCCATTCGCCGATCGGGACGATCAGGCCGGTCTCTTCGGCCAGCGGGATGAATTCGGTCGGCGGCACCAGTCCGCGTTCGGGATGGCGCCAGCGCACCAGGGCCTCGACCCCGACGATCTCGGACGTGCGCACGTCGCGCTGCGGCTGGTAGACCAGGTACAGCTCGTCGTTCTGCAGCGCGCGCCGCAGGCCCACCTCGAGCTTCACGTGGCTCATGATCTGCATCGTCAGCGAAGAGCTGTACAGCTTGGCGTTGTTCTTGCCGCAGTTCTTGGCATGATACATCGCGGTGTCGGCGAACTTGAGCAGTGATCCACAATCATCGCCGTCCTCGGGGAACAGCGAGATGCCGATGCTGGCGGTGACGAAGATCTCGTTGCCCTCGATGAGGAAAGGGCGCCGCATCGCTTCCTTGACGCGGGTGGCGACGTTCAGCGCATGCTCGACCCGCTCCAGGTCGGGCAACAGGATGGTGAATTCGTCGCCGCCCAGGCGCGCCAGGCTGGCGGCATCGCGCTCGACGCCTTCCCCGCGCGACACCAGGTCGCTCGGCCGGGTGGTCTCGCGCAGCCGTTCCGAGACCATCTTGAGCAGCTGGTCGCCGGCGTTGTGGCCCAGCGTGTCGTTGATGCGTTTGAAGGCGTCGAGGTCCATGAACAGCACCGCGAACTTCTTGTTGCCGATCTTGGCGCGCTGCAGCTCGCGCTCCAGCGTCTCGAGGAAGGCTTGCCGGTTGGGGATGCCGGTCAGGCCGTCGCAATAGGCCAGGCGCCGGATCTGTTCCTCGGCGCGCTTGCGTTCGCTGATGTCGCGCACCAGGCCCAGCACCTCGGACGGGCTGGTCGCCACCAGGCGCGCCTCGAAGTGCAGCACCTCGCCGCATTCGATCAGTTCGTATTCGACCGAGCGCACCTGCTGGGTGGCGAGCACGGTCCTCATCTGCTCCAGCATGCGCGCCGCGATCTCGGGCGGCAGCGTGTCGGACAGGTGCTTGCCGATGAAGCGCGCGCTGGTCGGGGGCGCGCCGGTCGGCCGTCCCGGACACGCCTGGCCTGGCCGCTCCTGGCCGGGCTCGTAGTCGAGATAGAAGCCGTCCGCGTTCAGGCGAAAGAAGGTGTCGGGAATGGCTTCGAGCACGGCGCGGTTCTGGGCGTCGGCGATGCGCAGGCGGGCGATGGCGTCACTGGCGCGCAGCACGTACAGCACGCGGTGGCCGAGGATCGGCCAGTTGATCGGCTTGGACACGAAGTCGGTGGCGCCGACCTCGTAGGCCTGGGTCACGGCCTCGACGTCGTCGCTGCCGGTGACCATGACGATCGGGACGCAGGCGCCGTCCTTCTCGGCGGCGCGGATCGCGCGGCAGGCCGTGAAGCCGTCCATGCGCGGCATGTCGACGTCCATCAGGATCAGGTCGGGCAGGCGTTCGCGCGCCAGCTCGACCGCTTCCTGGCCGTCGCCGGCCTCGATGCCTTCCATTCCGACCTGGGCCAGCATCTCGAGCATCAGGAGGCGCATGACGGGATCGTCGTCGGCGACGAGCACCGTTCCGCGCTGGGTGGAGGCAAAGGCTGGCATGTCAGGATTCCTTTTCAAGCATGGCGTGGAGCGACTGGCGCACCGAGTGGAATTCGCGCTCCATCTCGGCCAGCAGGGGCGCGGCGCCGTCGACGCTGCCGCCGCGGCCGAGCTGTTCGAGGTCGCGGCAGGCCGCGGCCAGGCGCGCCGCCCCGATGTTGGCGCTGGCCGACTTGAGGCCGTGGGCGATGCGGCGCAGGCTTTCGGCGTCGCTCGTGGTCAATGCCTGGCGCAGCGCCTGCAGGTGGCGCGGGGTGTCGCCCACGTAGGCGTTGATCACCTTCTGCACCAGGACGTCGCCGGCGTCGCGGCTCAGCGCGCGGATGTTCTCGAGGGCGGCGCGGTCGACCGGGTCATTCTGCGGCGAAGGAAGGGGTGAAAGCGAAGGTGGAGGTGGCGGGGGCGCGAAGTCCAGCGCCAGCTCGGCTTCGTCGTCGTGGTGGCGCTCGGCCAGCACCGGCAGCGCCACCCAGCGCCCGATCACGGCCGCCAGCTGCTGCTGGGTGAAGGGCTTGGACAGGTAGTCGTCCATGCCGGCCGCGAGGCAGGCTTCGCGGTCGCCCTGCAGCGCGTTGGCGGTGATCGCGATCACGGGCAAGGTGCGCGCGCGGCCCATCTCGCGCTCGTGGCGCCGGATTTCCCCGGTCGCCGCGAAGCCGTCCATCACCGGCATCTGGCAATCCATCAGCACCGCGTCCCAGCCGCCTTCGTGCACCGCATGCAGCGCTTCCTGGCCATTGGTGGCGCAGTGGGTTTCCAGGCCCAGGCTCTCCAGCATGGCCCTGGCCACTTCGACGTTGACCGGATTGTCCTCGGCCAGCAGCACGCGCCGCGCGCGCCGCGCCGGCTGCGCGCGCGCCATCGGCGCCGGACGGGGAGCGTCGAACGGCGCCGCTGCCGCTGCTGCAGCGGCGGCGGCCGGATGATGCAGCCGCGCCGCGCGCGCCGTCAGGCAGGCATACAGGTCGGCCGCGCGCGCCGGCTTGACCAGCTGGTAGGCCACGCCGGCCTCGCGCCGCTGGACCGGATCGGCGGCCAGCTTTTCGGGGCTGAGCAGAACGATGTGGGTCGAACGGGCCACCGGCTCGGCGCGCACCGAGGCCGCCAGCGCCAGGCCGCTGGTCTGGGTCAGCTCCATGTCGAGCACCGCCGCGTCATAGGGCCGGCCGGCGCGCGCCGCGCTCACCAGGTGCTCGAAGGCGGCCGCGGCGCTGCCCACGCCCTCGCAGGTCGCGCGCCAGGCTTCCAGCTGCTGCACCAGTTCATTGCGGCTGGCCTCCTGTTCGTCCACCACCAGCACCCGCAGGCTGTCCAGCGTGTGCTGGCGGTGGCCGGGCGCGTCGGGATCGACGCGGCGCTTGTCGAAGCCGAGCGTGAACCAGAAGATCGAGCCCTGCCGGGGCGCGTTCTCGACGCCGATCGTGCCCTTCATGAGTTCGACCAGCTGCTTCGAGATGGCCAGCCCCAGGCCGGTGCCGCCGTACTTGCGGGTGGTGGAATCGTCGGCCTGCGAGAAGGCGTTGAAGATGCGCGCGCGCGCCTCGCGCGAGATGCCGATGCCGGTGTCGTGCACCTCGAAGCGCAACGCCACCCGTTGCGCGTCCTCGCCGGCCACCCGCACCCGCGCCATGATGCGGCCTTCGGTGGTGAACTTGATCGCATTGCCGATCAGGTTGGCCATGATCTGGCGCAGCCGGTTCGGGTCGCCGCAGATCGCCACCGGGATGTCGTTGGCGATGTCGAAGTCGCAGCCCAGGCCCTTGGCCGCCGCCTGCGGGGTGTAGACGTTGTGGATGTCGTCCAGCAGATCCCACAGGTTGAAGTTGATGTATTCGATGGTCAGCTTGCCGGCCTCGATCTTCGAGAAATCGAGGATGTCGTTGATGATCACCAGCAGGTGCTCTCCCGAGCGCTTGACCAGCTGCGTGTAGCTGCGCTGCGCCTCGGTCAGCTCGGTGGCCAGCAGCATCTCGGTCATGCCCAGCACCCCGTTCATCGGGGTGCGGATCTCGTGGCTCATGGTGGCCAGGAAACCGCTCTTGGCGCGGCTGGCCGCTTCGGCCGCGTTCTTGGCCTTTTCCAGCTGCTCGGTGCGCACGCCGACCTGGCGTTCCAGTTCGTCGCGGTGGTGCAGCAGGGCGGCGCCGCGGTCCTCGATCTGGGCCAGCATGGTGTTGAAGCTGTCGATCAGCACGCCCAGTTCGTCGTTGCGCTTGTGCTGCACGCGCAGTCCGTAGTTCTGGCTGGCCGAGACCTTTTGCGCGGCCTGGATCAGCTTGGCGATCGGCTCGGCGATGCTGCGCTTGAGCGGTCGCGCCAGTCCCAGCGAGACCAGCAGCGCGGCGCCCATCGCCAGCCCGATCACGACCAGGCTGGCCAGGATGTCGAGCCACATCGGCAGCAGGTCGGCCTCGATCATGATCGCGCCGACCGCCAGCTCGCCATGGCGCACCTCCTGCACCACGCGCATGTGGCGCGACAGCAGGAAGCGGCCGGCGCGGTTGGCGTCGTTCAGCGTGTCGAGCTCGAGGTCGTCGAGCGAGGGCAGTTCGGCGCCCAGGCGCGACGGCGCGCGGTACTCGGCCAGCGGGCGGCCGACACGGTCGTACAGCACCGCCGCCGAGATGTCCTGCTGCGCTTCCAGCGCCGCCAGGGTGGCGCCGGCCTGGCGCCGGTCGACCAGCATCAGGTCGCCGGAGGTGGCGGCGCCGATCACGCGCGCGAAGGCGGCCAGTTGCAGGCTCTCGGCCTGGCGGTGATTGATGATGGAAGTGACGGCGAAGGCGCAGAACACGAACAGCAGCGCGGTCGCCGTCGAGAGCAGCGAGAGGATGTTCAACTTCCGGTTCAGGCTCGAGCGCTCGAAATTCTGCATCGTGGTTCCCGCAAACGGCACAGCGCAGCGGATCCGGCAACGGTGCAGATCCTCCTAGCGAGCAAGAGCCCGCAGGAAAAAAATATACGGGTTAGGTGAGGGGGTAGTTTTGCGAATCCGCAAATGTGGCAAACGGAACAATTCCGTGTCGCAATTCAAATGCGCAAAATCGTCGGCGACAAAAAAAAAGGGACGCCGCGGCGTCCCTTCGTTCAAGCGCACGCGCCGCCCGTCAGCAGCACGACGCCCGGCTTCCCCCATACCGCGCATCCTGGCGCTCGCGGAAGAATTCCTCGTACGTCATCGGCGGCTGGTCCGGATGGGTACGCTCCATATGCGCCAGGTAGGTGTCGTATTCGGGCAGGCCGACCATCAACCGCAGGCTCTGCCCGAGGTAGTTGCCGGCCTGTTTCAGGGCGCCGAACATCACTGCACCTGCGCGGCCGGCATGGCGACGTACGCGGACTCCTTCGCGGTCGGCGCGTTCGATGCGCGCGCCGCCATCACGGTGTGCACGCCGTAGAACAGCACCGCCAGCACCACGAAGATGAAGAAGCCGGCCAGGCTGGCGTTGACGTAGTCGTTGAAGATGATGCGCTCCATGTCGAGGATCGACTTGGCCGGCGCCAGGATCTCGCCCGCGTCGTGCGCCGCCTGGTACTTGTTGGCGTGCGCGACGAAGCCGATGCGCGGATCGTCGTGGAAGATCTTCTGCCAGCCGGCGGTGAGGGTGCAGGCCAGCAGCCACAAGGTGGGCAGCGCGGTGACCCAGGCGTATTTGGCGCGCTTCATCTTGAACAGCACGCAGGTGCCCAGCATCAGCGCGATACCGGCCAGCATCTGGTTGGCGATGCCGAACAGCGGCCACAGGGTGTTGATCCCGCCCAGCGGATCGACCACGCCCTGGTACAGGAAGTAGCCCCAGGCGGCGACGCACAGGCCGGTGGCCAGCAGGTTGGCCGGGAGGGAATCGGTGCGCTTGAGCGACGGGGCGAAGGCGCCCAGCAGGTCTTGCAGCATGAAGCGGCCGGCGCGGGTGCCCGCGTCCACCGCGGTCAGGATGAACAGCGCCTCGAACAGGATCGCGAAGTGGTACCAGAAGGCCATCATGGCCGGGCCGCCCACGACGTTGGACAGGATGTGCGCCATGCCGACCGCCAGGGTCGGGGCGCCGCCGGCGCGCGAGATGATGGTGTGCTCGCCGACGTCCCGGGCCATCTGTTCGAGTTCGGCCGGCGTGATCACGAAGCCCATCTGCGACACGGCGTGCGCCGCCGATTGCGCGGTGGTGCCGAGCAGCGCGGCCGGGCTGTTCATGGCGAAGTAGATGCCCGGGTCGATGGTCGACGCGGCGATCAGCGCCATGATGGCGACGAAGGACTCCATCAGCATGCCGCCGTAACCGATGAAGCGGGCCTGGGTTTCGTTCTCGAGCATCTTGGGCGTGGTGCCCGACGAGATCAGCGCGTGGAAGCCCGAGACGGCGCCGCAGGCGATGGTGATGAACAGGAAGGGGAACACATTGCCCGACCACACCGGGCCGGTGCCGTCGATGAACTTGGTCACGGCCGGCATCTGCAGGTCGGGAGCGACCACGATGATGCCGATGGCCAGCGCCAGGATGGTGCCGATCTTGAGGAAGGTGGACAGGTAGTCGCGCGGCGCCAGCAGCAGCCACACGGGGATCACTGCCGCTACAAAGCCATACCCGATCAGCATCCAGGTCAGTTCGGTGCCGGTGAAGGTGAACATCGGGCCCCAGGTCGGCGAATCGTGCACCCACTGGCCGCCGATGATGGCCAGCATCAGCAGCACGAAGCCGATGGCCGAGATCTCGCCGATGCGGCCCACGCGCACGTAGCGCGAGTAGATCCCCATGAACAGCGCGATCGGGATCGTCGCCATCACGGTGAAGGTGCCCCACGGCGAGCCGGTGAGGGCCTTCACGACGATCAGCGCCAGCACCGCCAGGATGATCACCATGATCATGAAGGTGCCCAGCAGCGCGATCATGCCGGGGATCTCGCCCATCTCGGACTTGATCAGGTCACCGAGCGAGCGGCCGTCGCGGCGGGTGGACATGAACAGCACCATGAAATCCTGCACCGCGCCGGCGAACACGACGCCGGCCAGGATCCACATCATGCCGGGCAGGTAGCCCATCTGCGCCGCCAGCACGGGGCCGACCAGTGGGCCGGCGCCGGCGATCGCGGCGAAGTGGTGGCCGAACAGGACGTTCTTGTTGGTGGGGACGTAGTCGAGGCCATCGTTGTATTTCCAGGCCGGGGTCTGGCGCGTGGGGTCGAGGCCCATCACCTTGGTGGCGATGTACAGCGAATAGAAGCGGTAGGCGATCAGGTAGACGCAGCCGGCGGCCGCGACGATCCAGATGGCGTTGATGGTTTCACCGCGCTTGAGCGCGATGTAGCCGAGCGCAAACGCGCCCACGATGGACAGGACGATCCATCCGAGCATGCTCGTGATACGTTTCATTGGGTGACTCCTCCGATGTGGATTGATGCTTGCGCGTCAGTACGTGCCGACGCCAATTATTTACAGCATGCCGTTGAGTATCTTGCACTATTGTCAGTACCGCAAGCGCAAGATTACGCAGTATCTACGTAATGCTACGTAGATCGACCCCAGCCGGCGGACGTAGAATGCAGGCCTTCGAATGAAACCATGCGGAACAAGCCTATGCGGCTGAGGCAAAAAGTGATCGTGCTGGCCGTCGTGCCACTGGTGGTGGCGCTGTGCGCGATCGCGCTCTACGTGCGCCAGCAGGGCGTGACCCTGGCGGCCGAGCAGCGCGCCACCATCCAGCACGCCTACCTGGCGAGCAAGGAGGCCGAGCTGCGCCACTACGTCGAGCTGGCGACGCGCTCGATCGCCCACCTCACACGCACCGGGGACAGCGGCCCGGCCACCCAGCGCGAAGCGATCCGCATCCTGTCGAGCCTGAGCTACGGCGAGGACGGCTACTTCTTCGTCTACGACACCCGGGGCAACAACCTGATGCACCCGCGCCAGCCGGAGCTGGTCGGCACCGATATGTGGGACTGGCGCGACTCGACCGGCGCGCCGACCATCCAGCGCCTGATCGCGCTGGCCGGCGAGGGCGGCGGCTTCCTGCGCTATACCTGGGCCAAGCCCTCGAGCAACCGGCCGGCGCCCAAGCTGGGCTACGTGGTGCCGGTCGCGCACTGGAACTGGGTGATGGGCACCGGGATCTATCTCGACGACGTCGAATCGGCGCTGGCGCTGGTCGACGCCCAGCAGTCGCGCAATATCGAAGAGACGCTGTTGTGGATGGCGGTGCTGGCCACGGTGGCGGCGGTGGGCGTGGCCGGCGGCGGTCTGGCCCTGAACATCAGCGAGGGGCGCGTGGCCGACGCCAAACTGAAGGCGCTGGCCCAGCGCGTGGTGGAATCGCAGGAAGAAGAACGGGCGCGCCTGTCGCGCGACCTGCACGACGGGATCAGCCAGGCCCTGGTCTCGGTCAAGCTGCAGCTGGAAGCCGGCATCATCCGCATCGACGGCGACGAGGCGCGCCGCGAGCAGGGGCGCGCGGGTCTCGAGCGCACCGTCGAGCAGGTAAAAACGCTGCTGGGCGAGGTGCGCCGCATCTCGCACGACCTGCGGCCGACCCTGCTGGACGATATGGGCCTGGCGCCGGCGCTGGACCACCTGGCGAGCGAATTCGGCGAGCACGCGGGCGCGCCGGTGCGCTTTCGCGCGGCCGGCGCGGTGGACGCGCTCCCCGAGATCGTGGGCACGGTGTTGTTCAGGATCGCCCAGGAAGCGCTGACCAACGTCGAGCGCCACGCCCAGGCGCGGCATATCGACATGGTGCTCGAACGCGTGGGCGACCTGGTGAGCCTGAGCATCGCCGACGATGGCGTGGGCTTCGATACCGACGGCGTGGCCGTGCATCCCAAGCGCGGCATCGGGCTAAGGAATATGATGGAGCGCATGGAGGCGATCGGCGGCCGGTTCGAGATCGTGTCGTCCTCCACCGGCACCCGGGTGGTGGCCAGCATCGATTTGAAGGAGCAAGGCAGTGACTGGTGAAGTAAACGATGAAGTAAATGAGGTGAAAATCCTGTTGGTCGACGATCACCCGCTGGTGCGCGACGGCCTGCGCGCGCGGCTCGAGTCGGCGCCGCGTCTGGCGGTGGTGGCCGAAGCCGGCTCGGGCGAGGAAGCCCTGGCGCGCGCCGGCGAATTCCACCCCGACCTGGTGCTGATGGACGTGAACATGCGCGGCGGGAGCGGCATCGAGGCGACCTACCAGCTCACCGCGCGCTATCCCGGCATCGCGGTGCTCATGTTGTCGATGCACGACAAACCCGAATACGTGAGCCAGGCCATGGCGGCGGGCGCGCGCGGCTACGTGCTGAAGGACGCGCCGGGCAAGGACATCGTGCTGGCCATCGAAACCGTGATGGGCGGCGGCATCTACTACAGCGCCGCGCTGGCGCGCCAGCTGGCCAATCCGGCCACGCCGGGCGACCAGCTGACGGCGCGCGAACAGGAAGTGCTCAAGCATATCGCGGCCGGCCAGTCGAACAAGCAGATCGCGCGCGACCTCGATCTGTCCGTGCGCACGGTGGAGACCCACCGCCTGAACATCAAGCGCAAACTCGGCATCGAAGGGCAGGCGGAACTGATCCGTTTTGCGGTCCAGCGCGCCGGCAGCAACTGATCGGGTAACCGAGAGTATTTTCTCGATATCCACCGGGAAACATTACGGTTGCTTTATAGTATTCGGTGCAATAAGATTGCCTGAATAATATTGAGAAATATCATATGGCCGAGCAGGGACATTTTCCGCTGGTAGCAATCGATCCGGTCGCCAATGCCCAGAACGAATGGGTGGCGCTGAGCTTGCGGCTGGCGCCTGGGGCCGACCTGCCGCAACGGCTGCAAGCGGTATTCGCCGGCGCCGACCTGCTCACGGCGATCGCGCCGCTCGACTGCCTGCTGCACCTGGATGGCCCGGAGGCCCTGACGGTGCCGGTGCTGACGCTGCTGCCGCCCAATCGCATCGGCCTGGTGATCAAGTCCGAAGCGCTGGCGTCCGGCGGCGCCGCGCGCCAGCTGGCCGAGCTGCACGCCGGTGGCTACCGCATCTGGCTCGACGGCGATGTCCCGGAAGGCGCCAAGGCGCCGGCGGCGCTGCGCTCCGCGGCGCGCGACTGCCGCGCGCATCACGATGCCGCGCTGGCGCCGGGCCGCCTGGTCTCGTTGTTCGGACCGCACCTGGCGCACGGCGTCGATGACGCGCGCCGCTTTTCCGACTGCGAGAACGCGGGCTTCGACTGGTTCAGCGGCGATTATTCCCTGGACCCGGATGCCGCGCCGGCGCCGGACGACGACGGCAGCTCGCGCCGCCGCATATTGACCTTGCTGGGCCTGTTGGCGCGGGACGCCGACTCGCGCGAGCTCGAAGACCAGATCCGGCAAGACCCGGCGCTCGCCTACCACTTGCTCAAGCTGGTGAACTCGGCCGCCTTCGCGGTGAGCACCCAGGTCACGAGCTTCGCCCAGGCGATCACGGTGCTCGGCCGGCGCCAGCTGCAGCGCTGGCTGCAACTGCTGCTGTACGCGCGCCAGCAGCCGGACGGCTTGCCGAACCTGCTGCTGCCGCTGGCGGCGCGCCGCGGCGCGCAACTGGAATCCTTGAGCCGCCAGGCGGGGGGCGAGCGCGACGCGCAAGACCTGGCCTTCATGACCGGCGTGTTCTCGCTGCTCGACCGCCTGCTGCACATGCCGATGGCGGCGATCGCGGACGAGCTGTACCTGCCGGAGCACGTCGCCGCCGCCCTGGTCGAACGGCGTGGCCGGCTGGGCGCGTGGCTGCGGCTGACCGAGGCGCATCCGACTGAAAGCGCGCTGGAGGCGGCGGGCGTGAGCCCCGCGGCCTGGTGGAACAGCCAGCTGCACGCCTATCACTGGGCGATCCAGGTGGGCCGGAATGTCTGACCTGCGCGAACTGGACTTCGACTTCGTCGGCGGCACGACCGCCGTCTGCGACGCCATCCTCCGCCTGCGCGGGGAGGCTCTGCACCTGGAGCTGGGACGCCTGGCGGCGCTGCTGACGGGCAGTCCGGAGGGGCGTTTCGTGCCGGGCGCCGGCCTGATCGACCCGAACGACGCGGGCGCGCGCATCCTGCGCCACGCGGTGGCGGCCGGCATCGAGCAGTTCGGCTGGTACGAAGTGAGCGGCGGCGAAGGTTATTGTCCCGAGACCGAGCGCAAGCTGGTGGCGCTGTCGCACCTGACGGCGAGCCTGATGCAGATGCACGCGCTGGCGCAGCGCTCCACCCACGCCTATGCGCAGATGGAAGCGCAGCTGGCGCACCAGTCGCAGATCCTCGACCAGATCCACGAATCGGTGCTGACGATGGACCAGATGGGCTACATCACCAGCTGGAACCGCGGCGCCGAGCAGCTGTTCGGCTACACCGCGCTGGAAGCGATCGGGCGCAACATCCTGTTCTTGTATGCCGACGAGGACGACGGCGGCGACGGCAACGACATGCAACCCGACCTGTTCGCGGAGCAGGGCGGACGCATGATGGAAGTGCGGCGCCGGAAAAAATCGGGCGAGGTGTTCTGGGCCAGCCTGTCGCTGTCGCCGCTGCGCGACCTGGCCGACCGGCCGACGGGCCTGATCGCCTATCTCACCGACATCACCGAGCGCAAGCAGGCCGAGGAACAGCTGCACCACCTGGCCTATTACGACGAGCTGACCGGCCTGCCCAACCGCACGCTGTTCGCGCGCCTGGTCGACCAGGCGCTGGCGGTGTCGCAGCGCAACGAGACGGCGGGCAGCGTGCTGTTCGTGGACCTGAACCGCTTCAAGCGCATCAACGACACGCTCGGGCGCCGCATCGGCGACGAGCTGCTGCGCCAGGTGGCGCAGCGCTTCAAGGACGCCCTGCGCGACGAAGACGTGGTGGCGCGCCTCTCGGGCGATGAATTCGCCGTGGGACTGTCGGACATCCGCCAGCACTTCGAGGCGACCACGGTAGCGCAAAAGCTGCAGGCTTCGCTCGATGCGCCTTTCTTCATCGCCGGGCACGACCTGCGCGTGGGCGCCAGCATCGGCATCAGCGTGTACCCGCAGGACGGCAACGATGCCGAGACCCTGCTCGGACTGGCCGATATCGCGATGGAGCGCGCGAAGAGGGCGGAAGCGAATCCGGACCGCAGCGTGGCGTTCTACAGCCAGGACATGAACAAGGGCATGCAGGAGCGCATGCGCATCGAATCGGGCCTGCGCCATGCGCTGGGCAACGGTGAATTGATCCTGTATTACCAGCCCAAGTTCGAAATCGCCAGCGGGCGCATCGTCGGCGCCGAGGCCCTGGTGCGCTGGGTGCATCCGCAGCGCGGCATCGTGCCGCCGTCGGAATTCATCCCGCTGGCCGAGACCACGGGCCTGATCGTGCAGGTGGGCGAGTGGGTGCTGGAGCAGGCCTGCGCGCAGGCGGCGATCTGGCAGCGCTCGGGGATCGCGCCGTTCAGGCTGGCGGTGAACGTGTCGGCGCGGGAGTTCACGCCGTCGCTGCCATCGCGGGTGGCCGATACCTTGCGGCGCTACCAGCTCGATGCGTCGTGGCTGGAGCTGGAGATCACCGAGAGCACGCTGATGCACGACTTCGAGCGCGTGACGGCCATCATGGACCGGATCACGGCGCTGGGGGTGTCGTTGTCGCTGGATGATTTCGGGACCGGGTATTCGAGCTTGTCGTATCTGAAGCGCTTCCCGATCCAGACCCTCAAGATCGACCGCTCGTTCACGACCGGGATTCCGCGGGATGCGAGCGATTGCGCGATCGCGGGGACGATTGTCAGCATGGCGCGGCAGCTCTGCCTGCGCGTGATCGCGGAAGGGGTGGAGACGCTGGATCAGCTGGAATTCCTGCGCGAGGCGGGGTGCGATGAGGTGCAGGGGTATCTGTATGCGGCGCCGTTGCCGGCTTACGACTTTGAGAGGTGTTTGCGGGATAACTGGTTGTTGATCGCGTGAACCTTGGTGAACAGCCTCACCGCCTCTGATGATTTATGTATAATGCCGGTTCCCTAGGGAAGCGTGGCCGAGTGGTTGAAGGCAGCAGTCTTGAAAACTGCCGACGGGTGAAACCGTTCGTGAGTTCGAATCTCACCGCTTCCGCCAATTTTCATGATCAAGCCGTTGATTTTCGACGGCTTTTTTGTTTTCAGACTAATCATTTCCTCGCTGTGGATTTAATGATCTGGAGCCATCATTTTACAAGTTGCGGAGACGATCTCCGCAACTCCCGCCTTACCTCGTCGGCCTGACGACCTCGCCGACCCGCCTGTAGACCTTCTGTATGGTCTGTTTGTCCGTGCGGCCGAGCAGCTTGCTAGCATCGTCCAGGCTTGCAATTTCGCTGGTGGCTTTCGGCCGGATATCGCGGAACTGGGAGGCTTTGGTCCGGCGCGCCAAGTCTTTGTTGCGCTCTTTCTCCGGCAGGGCTGCAGTCGCAGCACGCGCGGCGTCGCGCCCCCGGGTGGGTGGGCGCGCGGTCGACGTGCAGCCAAATCCGCAACGCATGGCGCGTCTTGTTCTGGAGCACGTGGAGCTCGTCGTTCTTGATGTCGACCTGGCGCATCTTCAGGACGTCCGCCGGTGGCTGGCCGGAACGGTAGGCCAGGTCCATCGTGTCGCGCAGCGGCTGGCTGCCGGCGCCTGCACGGCATCCCAGACGTCGGCCTCGGCGTCGCGCGGCGCCTTGTTGTTCTTCCGCACGCCGCGGCACGGATTGTCTTTTTGGGTAAAGCCCTACTCGCGCGCCATGTTAAAGACGTGGGAGAGACGGGCGATCTCGCGGTTCGCGCGCACCGGCGCCGACCGCGCGTCGCGGTAGCGCGCGATGTGCTGCGGCAGGATTGCATCGATCGGCGCGGTGTCGAACACCGGCCGCAGCTTCGACAGGCAGAGCATGTTCTCGCGCGGCGTCGACGGCTTCTTTTTCGGCAGGATATCCCGCACGTATTAGTCGAACACGTACTTCATCAGCGAGTAAGCGTCCAACCGCTCCACCTTCACAGCGGAATCAAGCCAGCGTAGAGTCCGAAAATGGCAGCAGCGAGTCGATTCGGCTGTTCGGGCAGGTAGGCAGTTTCTCAAGTGTCTCAGCGAGCCAGCGTGCCGGGTCCAGGCCGTTGAGTTTGGCAGTGGCAAACAGGCTCTGGATGACGGCGGCGCGGCGGCCGGCGCGTTCAGAGCCGGCAAACAGCCAGTTCTTTTTACCGATGGCGATGGGACGGATCGCGTTCTCGACCGGGTTGTTGTCGATCGGAAGGATGCCGGAATCGGCATAGCGCACTAGGGCATTCCAGCGCTTGAGGGAGTGTTCGATGGCCTTGCCCGTACCACTTCCGATGGCGACGGTGCGCTGCATCGACAGCAGCCAGGCGTGCAGATCGGCCAGCGCCGGCACGGCGCGCGCCTGGCGCAGATCCAGCCGTTCGGACGGCGTTGTGTCTGCGCCGTCCTGCTCGATGGCGTACAACTGCGCAATGCGGCGCAGCGCCTCGTCGGCGACAGGACTGCTGCTGGCAGCGTGCAGGTCGAAGAATTTGCGACGGATGTGCGCCAGGCACGCCAGTTCGGTCGGCCCATTGGCAAACAGGGCTTTGTAGCCGGCGTAGTCGTCCACCATCAGGTGGCCGCGCCAGTCCTGAAGGAAATCGCGGGCGTGCTTGCCGGCCCGGCTTTCCTGGTAATCGAAGACGACGATCGGTGGCCCATCCTCCCAAGTGCCGGAGCGGTAGGCCCATAAATAGGCTTGGCGGGTCTTGCCGCTGCCAGGATCGAGCTGGCGCACCGGCGTTTCGTCGGCATGCAGGCAGCTGCGCTGGCGCAGAAGCTCGCTCAGGCGTTCGGCCAGTGGCTGCAGGGCCACGCCAATCCGCCCGATCCACTGCGCCAGTGTCGAGCGCGCCAGCGGCACGCCCTGGCGCGCGGCGATCTGCTCGATCCGGTACAGCGGCAGGTGATCGAGGTACTTGCTGGCGGCAACCCATGCCAGCAGGCCGGGTGCGGCCAGGCCACCGTCGATCACCGCTGGCGGCACCGGCGCCGCCGTCACGGTCTCGCAGGCGCGACAAGCATATTGCGGGCGAATGTGGCGGTGCACGAAGAAGCGCGCCGGTTCCACGTCGAGCTGCTCACTGACGTCCTCGCCAATCTTGACCAGGTTGGCGCCGCACTGACCGCAAGCGCACGACTCGGGCTCGTGGCGGTGCTCGATGCGTGGCAGTTCCGGTGGCAGTGCCTGACGACCGGCGCGCTTGCGCGCAGGTTTGACGCTGGCTTGATTCTCCAGCTCCTGCTCGATGGCGGCCAGGTCCATGTCGACCGCTTCCTCGAACAGCGAACGCTGCTCGCCGGTGAGCACTTCGCTGGCCTTGCCATAGCGGATGCGCTTCAGGTAGGCCAGTTCGTGTGTCAATGCCGTGATCTTGAAGTCCTTCTCGGCCAGCTGCGCCTGCTGTTGCTCGAACAGCGCCCGAACCTGCGCCAGCATGGCTGGGGCGATATCGGTCTGGGCAAGTTGATCGAGCAGGTTCATGGTGAAAGTGTAGCGAACCGGTCCGACGTTTACAAGCGAAACAGTTTACGTCGGCATCTATAGCCGCCACTGTGCCGGCGCCTGGGCCGACAGGCGCTGCCAGTCCACGCCCATCACCAGCCACTG
The DNA here is from genome assembly GCF_000315425.1 of Massilia timonae CCUG 45783. Lineage (GTDB taxonomy): Bacteria > Pseudomonadota > Gammaproteobacteria > Burkholderiales > Burkholderiaceae_D > Telluria > Telluria timonae. The sequence goes on from NZ_JH992927.1 coordinate 58,112, forward strand.
CCACTGCTCGGCACTGAGCTGCCAGCAACTCTCGCCCGGCTGCGGCCAGACGAACTGGCCCCGATGCAGACGGCGCAGGCACATCCACACGCCAGTGCCATCCCAGCTCACCACCTTGATCCGCGTGCGGCGCCGGTTGCTGAACACGTAGGCTGTCCCATCGCAGGGCGCGCGGCCCAAGGCCTGCTGCACGTGCAGCGACAGTCCGTCGATGCCGGTGCGCATGTCGACTGGCTCGACAGCCAGCCAGATCGATTCGGGCAGCAGTTTCACCGCAACTCCTGCAGTAGTCTGGCCAGCCAGGCGGCATCGACGCCGCCATCCATGCGCAGGCTCCAGCCCGAGGCGCTGCGCAGTTCCAGGGGAGTCGAAGAGCCTGGAGAGCCAATGCGCACCGGCAGCAGCTGGGTGCCACTGGCCATGCGCTCGATGCGGCGCACCCAGTATCTGAGGCGCTCCACGCCGATATTATGCTCGTGGGCATAGGCTTGGACAGGCAGTCCGCTGCTGCGCCAATGCGCGACATGCTCATGCCAGGTCGATGCGGAAATGCGTTGACGGGTCATGGGATCCTCGAAGTAGAAAACCTCGAGTCTGCATGTCATCGCGGCGACATTACAGGTGGTTGGGCTGCACGCTTACTAAGCTAGCGCATCTGATCTACGGCGTCGTTCGAACCGGCAAGCCATTTGACGCCAATTACCTTCACAAAAACCTTGCAATCCAAGACGGTATCTGACCCTCATTGTGCGCGGTGATGGTGGGATTACGAGGGGGAATTGATAATTGGCAAGGTGAGAAGGTGCGGGTTTGGAAGAATGGGGTTTTCGGGCTGGCGGGCGGGGAGGATGCGCGATGCTGCGTCGACTTGCGGTGGGGCTGGTGTTGGGGCTTGGCGTGCTGCTCGGTGGCTGCGCTTCGCATGGGTCGGTCAGCTTGCAGGAGGTGCGCGAATTCGCGGACGCCTCGGCCAAGCTGGGTGGATATGCGGAATTGTCGCGGCGGTATCGCGATACCTACGAGCGCGAGCAGCCCTATCTGTCGCCGCAGGCCGAACGCATCGCGCGCGAGAACGATGTGCGGCGGCGCGCCGTCTATGACGACTTCGTCGCCATCCAGAAGACGCTGGTCCTGTACATGCAAACGCTCAGCCTGCTCGCGGGCGAAGGGCGCTACGACTTGTCGGAGCGGATCGATGACCTGGGCAATGGGCTGAAGGCGAATGCCGAATCCGGCTTGCAGCAGCGGCATGTGGCGGCGTACACGGGGATGACCCGGTTGCTCACGCGCGTGATCGCCTCGGGTTACCAGAACCGCAGCGTCGAGACCATGGTGCGCGACGGCGATGCGGATGTGCAGGTGCTGCTCGATGCCATGATCTCGCTCACCCGCCTCTATTACAAGACCAACGAGAATGAAAAGAAGACCGTGCTCGGCATCTTCGATGTGGAGCTGCCGTTTTCGAACCGGAATACCGATCGCATGCTCGTCACCTTGGCCAAGGTGCATTACCTGAACAAGTCCACCGAGTACAAGCTGATCGACCGCCGCTATGAACTGGCGCTGCAGGGACTCACCAAGGTGGCGCTCGGCCACCAGAAGATGCGCGAGAACATGAACAGGCTGACGGGCGACGAGACGCGGCGCATGCTCGCCAACTATGCGCGCGACCTGCGCGCGATCCGCGACGGGCTGAACGGGGATTGAGGAGGACGTCATGCAGGATCCATCACACGACAAGACCAGCCCGTCGGCTGCGGGCGCCGCGCAGGACGGCGCGATGCCACCTCAGGCCGCAAGCGCCCAGGCCGCCCCACCCGCCAAGGCCAGGGACGCCGCCGTCAAGACTGCCCCCGGTGCCGGCGGCGGCCTGTCCAGCATGCAGCAGGTGGTCGAACTGGCCGATGGCCTGTCGACCATCGCCGACCACCTGCACGAACGCATCCTGCGCGAAATCCGCAGCTACGACGACCGCGGCGTTCCCGCCCCGGTGCAGGACGCCATGCGCCGCTTATTGGACGATGAAATGGTGCTGCGCCAGCGCGCCAACACCTTGTATGCCGACGCCGCCGCCTTCGTCATCCAGGGCCTGGACCAGCCCCAAAGCCGGCTCAATGCCCTCACCGCCGCGGCCGCCGAAAAGATCCGGCGCATCGGCGTGATCGGCGAAGTCACCGGCCTCGTCGGCGGCCTGCTGTCGCTGGCCGGCGCCGTCGCCGCCGGCCAGCCGACGCCGATCGTGCTGGCCCTCGAGAAAATCCAGCTGCACAGCACCACCCTCGATGCGCTCACGCCGCCGACGGCCGCGGCCTGATCCGCGGCAGCCGGCCAAGGTGGCCGCCACGAGCGGCCACCCTGACTTCAATACATATGCTGCCCGCCATTGATGGCAATATTGGCGCCGGTCAGATACCCCGCCAGGTCCGACGCCAGATAGGCCACCAGCCCCGCCACTTCCGCCGGCTTGCCGAGCCTGCCGACGGGAATCTGCGGCAGGATGCGCTCGCGCAGCACATCCTGCGGCACTTTCTCGACCATGGCGGTGTCCAGGTAGCCGGGCGAGACCGTGTTGACCGTGATGCCGTGGCGCGCCATTTCCAGCGCCAGTGACTTGGTGAAGCCATGCATGCCAGCCTTGGCCGCGGCGTAATTGGCCTGGCCGAAAGCACCTTGCTGGCCATTGACCGAAGAGATATTGATGATGCGCCCCCAGCGCTTCGCGATCATCGCCTCGAGCACCGGCCGGGTCATATTGAACACGCTGTCGAGATTGGTGCCCATCACCGTATGCCAGTCTTCCTGGCTCATCTTGCGCATGCTGCGGTCGCGCGTGATACCGGCGTTGTTCACCAGGACGTCGATGCGGCCGAGGTCGCCCAGCACCCGGTGCACGACGTTCTCGCAGGCATTGCCGTTGGAGACATCGAGCTCATAGGCCCGCACCTTGACGCCGTCCGCTTCCTGGCCGGCCAGCCAGGCGTCGCGGCGCGCGTTCTGCGGCGAATGGGTCGCCGCCACCAGGAAGCCATCCGCATGCAGGCGCCGGCACAGCGCCGTGCCCAGCCCGCCCATCGCCCCCGTCACCAGGGCTACCCGCTTGTCATGTCCTACCGTGTCTCCTGCCATGTCGTCCTCCTGTTCTCGTTGGCGCCGATGGCGCGACTGCGAGCATCCGAGTGTAGGGATATGACAACAGTAGGTTGTTGATTAGGATCAAGTGTGAATGGGGCAAAGCCCCTGCGCAACGACCAGCACGGCAAATGCCGTGCGCCGTTCCGCAAAGGTTCAGGCGATGACGTCGGGCCTGCTGCTGGGATCGAAATCGGCCCAATCGCCGCCGACGATATTGCCCTGGGCGCGCTCGATGTGGTGGGCGCCAAGCTGGCGCAGCAAGTCGACGGCGCGTGCCTGCAGCGTGGCATCGTCGAAGGCGACCGCCACCAGCATGCCCGCCGGACGCGGCGGCACGGCGTTCTCGCCGCCCTCTTCGGGTTCGCCCCGTTCTTTCATCTTGCTGAAGCTGAACAGCGAGCCGACGTGGCCGCCGACCAGCCCGCCGACGACCGGACCCAGCGGCCCGGTGACGGGCGAGGTGGCGGCGCCCACGGCCACACCGACGGCGCCGCCGGTGGCCACGCCCTTCACCACGCCCTCGGGCGCTTCCTTGGCGCCGGGCGACTGGATGTGGTCGCCGCCGATCGGGGTCATATCGTGCTGGCCAGGCTGGGTCAGGTAGAACCCGCTGATGCGGTCGGCATCGAATCCGGCGTCGACCAGGGCGTCGCGCGCACGGTCGACCTCGTCCTGAAGCTGGAAACGTCCTGCGATGATGGTGGACATCGGCGACTCCTCCCCATTAACGTGGCAAATAAGTGGCAAACAAGTGGCAAATACGGTAGCTCAAGCGTACGCGGGCCGCGCCCGCCGATCTGTACGCGATCGCACGCTGCTCATTGCCACCGACACAGCACTCCCGCAGCCACGGCTAGCGCCACTGCCCATAGACCACCCCATAGCTCGGCGGTTCCAGCGCCGGCGGCGGCGGAGCGCCCTGCCATTGACGTGGATCGATCCGGTAATACTTGAGGAATTCCTGGTACAGGGCCGGATGCTGCGCCGCCAGCTGGTGCGGCTGCTCGAAGAAGCTCTCGGTGGCCACGGCGAAGAACTCGGCCGGATTGGTCGCGCCATAATGGTCGAGCACGCCCTGCGTGCCCCACATCGCCTCCTGGCGCAGGTTGGCATAGTCGCGCGACAGCACTTCGGACCAGCTGCGGTAGCGCTCGCTGCTACCCAGGTAGGGAGCGCCATTCGTATTGCCCGACTCGCTGTCGAGCTGGTGGGCGAATTCGTGCAGCACGACGTTGTGGCCGGCCGATTCGGCATGGCCGGCGCGCCGCACATGGTCCCAGGACAGGATCACGCGGCCATCGCCCCAGGATTCGCCCAGCAAGTCCTGGCGCTCCTCGGTCACCACGCCGGACACGTCGACCTGCTTGCGCGGTACCAGGAAGGCGCCGGGATAGACCAGGATCAGGTCCAGCGTGGGATAGATGTCGGGCTTGCCCGTATCGCCGACCCGCCCCAGCAACAGCAGGCAGGCCTGGCCCGCGATCGTCACCCGCATCTCGTCGGTGACGTCCAGGCCGGCGCAGCCGACGAATTTCTTCTCGTAGAGAAATTGCTGGACCATGCGCTGCAGGCGCCGGCGCTGCCCCTCGTCCATCGCCCCATACTGGGCGAGATTACGCGCCAGGATGGCCGCATGCGAGGCCGGCAAGGGCCGCGCCAGCGCCTGCCGCAGGCGCCACTTCGGCCACAGCCACGCGGCCAGCACGGCCAGGCCCAGCGCGCCGGCTGCGATGGCTTCCATGGTCAAGCCTTGCCGGCCAGCCAGGCCTGCACCTCGTCGGCGCCGCCGATCAGCTCGCCGCCGACGAAGACTTGCGGCCAGGTCATGCGGCCGGTGACGCCGCGCAGGACGATGGTGTTGATCTTCTGGTCTTCGGAGATATCGGTGTAGTGGATGTCGTTGTCGCGCAGCGCCTGCTTGGCGCGGGCGCAATGGGGGCAGCCGGGACGCGAGAACATGACGACCGGTTCCGGCACTTCGGCATCCGGCGCCAGATAGGCCAGCATCGTATCGGCGTCCGATACCTCGAACGGGTCGCCGTCACGCTCCGGCTCGATGAAGATTTTGTCGATCACGCCGTCGCGCACCAGCATCGAATAACGCCACGAACGGCGGCCGAAGCCCAGTTCGCGCTTGTCGACCAGCATGCCCATGCCTTCGGTGAAGTCGCCGTTGCCATCCGGGATGACGGTGATGTTGGCCGCGTCCTGGCCAGCCTTCCACTGGTTCATCACGAAGGCATCGTTGACCGAGACGCACAGGATGTCGTCCACGCCATGCGAACGCAGCACTGGCGCCAGTTCGTTATAGCGCGGCAAATGGGTCGAGGAACAGGTTGGCGTGAAGGCGCCCGGCAGGGAAAACACGACGACCGTGCGCCCCTTGAACAGCTCGTCGGAACTGAGGTCACGCCATTGGTCGTCGGGCCTGGCCTTGAAGACCACGTTCGGAACTGCTTTGCCTTCCAGCGATTCGGCACTCGGTAACATCGTCACTCCTATCTGGTTGATCCTGCCGGCTGAGCGGCGGCATGGCAGACAAGTGAGGATTATTGACCGGTTTTCAACACGGGAGTTGCAATAAGTTGGTCACCAGGATCGCCCTGCGCGGCAGCCCGTGTGAAAAGCGGGCGCAGAAAAAACAAAGCCGCGCATGAAGCGCGGCGAAAATGACGACAGCGATCGTCGAACCGAAGCCGTTGCGGGTCTCTACCGCAGCGGCCCCGGGCGCGCACTCAGGCGCGTTCCTTGGCGGCGGGGGCGTTCTGGCCTGGCGCCGGGCCGAACAGGGCCGCCACCAGCGGGTCGCGGGCGACCGGGCTGCGGTTTACGCGGATCGCGTAGTGGGTGTCATCGGCCAGGATGTGGAAATGGCGGCCGCTGCCTGCCATATTCTGTTCGCGCAGGCCTGGACGCTCCTTGCGTGGGGCGGCGCCTTCGCGCTTCGGCTGGCAGATGGCGGCCAGGAAGGCCTTGACGCGCTCCGGATCTGGCGAGATCTGGTACACGGCCTTGCCCAGGTAGGTGGCGGTGCCTTCGATATAGCGCGCCAGTTCGATCACGCCGGCTTCGCGCAGGTCGCGGATGTACTTGCGGGCGCCCGATGGCGAGAATTTGAGGAACCATGCGATCTCGTCGGCCAGCATTTCGTGGTTCGACAACTCGTTGATCAGCTTTTGCATGTTTTCGATGCGACGCTGGGTGGCCGAGGTCGAACGCACACGCTCGATCGGGGCCAGCGAAATCGGGGCGCGCTCGGTCGGTTGTGGTGGGACGCGCTCGATCAGCGCCGAATTGCTGGAAGTGTGCACTGCGCCGGTTTCGCCTGGGACCGCGTTGTGCTGAGTCGTTGCATGCATATCGATGAGCTCCAATATAGAGAGTGAGACTGTGTGGTCCGGGTCGCTGTGTGTCGTATGACACCCTGACAACATCTCGGTTCCGCTTAACTGGACTCAAGATTGCCTGCATCAGACACCATGGTCTGTGCGCCATCCAACATTCGACAACATTCCTGAAAGCATTTTTTGTCGCCCCCTTCCAGCGCGGACCAGCACGGAAACCGCAAGCGCTCTTTTGGCATGCATGCGCGCACGTCGCGGCATGTCAGGACGTCATGTCACACCCCTAATATAAATATGTCGGCATGACAGCCGGATGACAGTGCGCGCGCGCCGCACGTACGCTCTGTACATGACAGTGTCGTTACAGTTCGTTTCATCTTGGAAATGTGGAGTTTTTACTACTGTTGTAAAATCGCACAGCCTTTTCACGTTGGGTGCGCTACCGCACCGAGCTGACGGAACTTGCACTGTTATGCTTTATCCAACATCGCTGCTGACGTATGCGTTGTCATCAACTTTAACCTACGGGAGTTACCTGTGAACAATACCAAGAAGATCGCCCTGGCTGCCGCACTGCTGTGCGCATCCGGCGCCACCCTCGCCCAAGAGATCAACCCGTCGTGGTACATCCAGCCAAGCGTCAACCACGTGAAGCCGGATGCAGACTTCGGCGTGGACGATCGCGACACCGGTGGCGGCCTGAAGTTCGGTAAGGCGGTGCACCAGAACTGGGACATCCAGATCGGCGCCAGCCAGACCCGCTTCGAGCAAGGCCAAAGCGAGTATCGTCAGACCCTGCTGGGCGTCGACGCCCTGCTGATGCTGAGCCGCGATCGCTTCCGTCCGTTCGTCCTGTTCGGCCTGGGCGCCGAGCGTGACAAGGTGAACAACCCACTGCGCAACGTCGAGAAAAACTCGCCGTACGCTACCGTCGGTATCGGTTTCCAGGCCAGCCTGACCCCGCAATGGTCGCTGCAAGCCGACCTGCGCACCGTGCGCGGCTTCCTGCGTGATGACGAAGAATTCGGCTTCAAGCGCAGCAACAACAAGATGCTGACCGTCGGCCTGAACTACGCGTTCAACCCGCCGCCAGCGCCACCGGCACCGGCTCCAGCCCCAGTGGTCGAGGCTCCGCCTCCAGCACCGGCGCCAGTCGAACCGCCACCACCACCAGCACCGCGCTTCCAGAAAGTGACCCTGGAAGCCACCAAGCTGTTCGCCTTCGACAAGGCTGAAGTGATCACCCCGGCGCCGAAGCTGGACGAGATCGCCGCTGCCCTGCAAGCCGACACCTCGGTCACCAACGTCGAAATCACCGGCTACACCGACCGCCTGGGTTCGGAATCGTACAACCAGAAGCTGTCGGAGCGCCGCGCCAACGCCGTGCGTGAATACCTGGTCGGCAAGGGCATCGACGGCAACCGCCTGCGCGCCATCGGCAAGGGCGAAGCCAACCCGCTGGTCGAGTGCAACCAGAAGAACCGCGCTCAGCTGATCGCTTGCCTGGAGCCAAACCGCCGCGTTGAAGTCGACCAGATCACGGTCGAAGTGCCAGTGCAGCAGTAATACCGTAGGCGACACCGCCCCGACGCACTCGCCTTCCCGCCCGCCGTCCCGTACGGCGGCCGGGAAAGCGGGTGGTCGCGGCGACGCTGAATCAGGGGGCTTCGGCCCCCTTTTCATTTGGAGGATGGGATATGGCAGTTAAGAAATGGTTCCCTTACACGCACCAGATTCTGAAAGTCCTGCGTTGCGCGGTAACGGAATGGCTGGACCACCGTGCCTCCAGCAAGGGCGCAGCCTTGGCCTTCTACACCCTGTTTTCGCTGGCGCCGATCCTGGTGCTGGTGATCGCCGTCGCCGGCTTCTTCTATGGCGAGGAAGCCGCGCAAGGCCAGTTGCTGGCCGAGCTGCGCGGGCTGCTGGGGGCGCAGGGGGCGGACACGATCCAGGCCATCCTGGCCGGCGCCCAGAACAAGGAGACGGGCCGCTTCGCCACGATCGTCGCCACCGTGCTGCTGATCGTCGGCGCCACCACCGTGTTTTCCGAGCTGAAGGACAGCCTGGACGAGATCTGGGGCCTCCCGGCGCCGGCCGACGCCGGCATCTGGAACACGATCCGCACCCGCCTGCTGTCGTTCGGCATGGTCCTGGTGCTGGGTTTCCTGCTGATGGTGTCCCTGGTCGTCAGCGCCGCCACCACGGTGGCAGAGAAGTTCATCACCGGTGTGTGGCAGGAAGCCGCCATCATCATGGGCTGGATCGCCTCGGGCATCGGCTTCCTGGTCATCGCCACCCTGTTCGGCGTGATCTACAAGCTGCTGCCGCGCGTGCGGCTGTCGTGGAAGGACGTCACCATCGGCGCGCTCGGCACGGCGGCGATGTTCACGCTGGGTAAGTTCGGGATCGGGCTGTACATCGGCAACAGCGGCACCACCGACAGCTTCGGCGCCGCCGGTTCGCTGATCGCGCTGCTGCTGTGGGTGTATTACTCGGCGCAGATCTTCTTCCTGGGCGCCGAGTTCGCGCGCCAGTACGCCCTGCAGATGGGCAGCTTGCACAACAAGCCGAAGGAAGTGACGGGCGTGGAACCGAAAGCCAATACCGCGTAAAAAACCATGCCGGGCCGGCCGGCCCGGCATGCCCGCGCGGCGGCTGCGGCGCTTATTCGCCCAGCAGCTCCGACACCACTTCCATCCCCTCGACCCGCTCGGCCACCACCTTCAGCACCATCACCACCGGCACACCGAGCAGCAAACCCCAGACGCCCCACAACCAGCCCCAGAACAGCAGGCTGACGAAGACCGCCGCCGGGTTCATGCGCGCGATCTTGCCGGTCATCCAGGTGGCGACGACCATGCCGACCAGGGTCGCGATCGCCATCGAGGCGCCGCCCACCAGCATCACCATGCTCAGGGTCTCGAACTGCAGGAAAGCCGCCAGCCCGGTCGCGACCGTGATGACGAGCGGGCCGAAATACGGCATCAGGTGGGCCACGCCGGCGAAGGCGGCCCAGGCGCCGGCGTTCTCGAGGCCGATCAGGCGCAGCGCGCCCCACATCAAGAGGGCGAGCAGGATATTGGTCACCAGGAGCATGAACATATAGCTCTGGATCGAGGTATTGATGTCGTCCAGGATATGGACCGTGACTTTCTTGCGTGTGAGCGAGGGGCCGGTGAGCTTGACCAGCTTGCGCTTGAAGGTGTCGCCCGCCAGCAGCAGGAAGAACACCAGGAACACCACCATGGTCGCCTGCGACATGAAGGCGGCCAGGCTCATCGAGCCGGCCAGCACCCAGTCCATCACGCGGATCGGCGAACTGGCCGCGGCGGCCGGCGGCGGATACTGGCGCCGCTGCTGCGCCAGGCGCTTGGCGTCGGCGCCGACGTTGCTCGCGGCGCGCTCGATCTCGGCCGCCGCCGCCTGCATCTGCTGCAGGGTCGAGCGCTGGCCGCTGGTATTGGTGAGGATGCGCGTGACCTTGTGGGTCAGCGTCGGCAATTCATCGAGGATGTTGAAGAATTCGCCCTGCAGCCGGTACAGGGTGCCCGCCATCGCGCCCACGATCACGGCCGTGACCAGGGTGGCGCCGATGATGCGCTTGACGTGCCAGCGCTCGAGCCAGCGCACGACGGGATTCAGGGTATAGGCGATCAGGATGCCGAGCAGCAGCGGCACGAAGAATTTCTGCGCCCACTGGAGCGCGAACACGAAGGCGATGGTGGCGAGGATGCCGAGCGACAATCCGCGCGCATTGACGTGCAGCGGCACGCGCATGCCGCCGATGTGCAAGGCGATGTCGTCGCCGGCCGCGCGCGTGTCCGCGCGCGCGGCGTCGGGGGCGGCTGGTTCAGGCGAAGGGTTGGATGCTGCCGGCGTGGCCGGATCGGTTGGTGCTAGCTGCATGGTATGCCTGAACGAGATGCCGGGCCGCCCCGGTTATCCGCATATTATTTCACACGGATGTCGTTCTTGACCGAAGTCACGCCTTTGACGCCACGGGCGATCTCGACCGCGCGCTGCGCGTCGCGTGGATCGGCCACGAAGCCCGACAGCTGGACGTCGCCCTTGAAGGTTTCGACGTTGACTTCGCGTGCCTTCACGTTCGGGTCATTGACCAGGGCGGCCTTGACCTTGGTGGTGATCACGGCGTCGTCGATGTACTCGCCGGTGCTGGCTTGCTGGTTGGTCGACGAGCAGCCGACGGCGGTGATGGCGACGGTGGCGACGAATGCGGCGGAGATGAGGTTCTTGGCGATTTTCATGATGGCTCCTTATTGATAGTCATGGTGGTGCAATACCCTTGCGGGCGGGTTGGGCGGCGCCGGCAATCCGGCCCGCAGGTTCTTTCATTTGCCGTAGGCCGTCCGGGTGGTGCTGATGCACCCTTCCTTGACGTCACCGGCGAAGGCGTCGCACTTCTGCAGTGCGACGCGGTATTCGGCGTCGATCTTGGCGCCCTGCGCTTCGAGGCGCGCCTCGATCGCCTTGCGGTCGGCCCGGGCGTCGGCCTGGCTGGCCACCAGGGTCGCCTTGGCCTGGCGCTGGCACACGTCGCGGTCGTTGCCGACCGCGGCGCCGCAGCGCGTCTTGTCGCGCTCGTAATAGGCCGAGGCGATGCGCATGCGCGCCTGGGTATAGGCCGCCAGCGTGTTCTTGTAGGCGGCGCCCGCTTCTTCCTCGACGCGCACGCGGGCGGCGCGGGCGTCGGCGACGCAGATCTCGTGCGGGACGCCGGCCATCACGTCGCAGCGCGCCTTGGCAGCGTCGTAAGCGGCTTCGGCGGCGTCCATCGCCTGTTGGTAGACGATCTTCGCTTCCGGCTGCTGGGCGGCAGCCTGGCCAGCCCAGCCGAGAGCTGCACCGATCAGAAGGAGCGCATGCGACGTCTTCATTGTTTTTGTTCTCCACTTGTCAACATTGGAGACATCTTTACATGCCGTGCAGCGGGTTTCTGTTCGATGCCGAACACAACTAACAGACTCTTGGCGCACGCCTATAGATGGGTAGACATAGAACAAGCCAAACGCTGGAAGCGGGATTGCGCCAGCCGACTCGGCCACCTCCAGCATAGTGATAGCGGCAGGCTCTACCCTCGGAACAAGGTGGGTGCGGCAACGCACAGACCCTCCCTGGTCACCTGACTATTCTGGATTCACACTTTTGTCAGGAGAACAACATGAATGCTAACCGCAAATTTATCGTCGCCCTGCTCGCGACCGGCGCGCTTCTCACTGGCTGCGCCAGCAACAGCTCCCAGCCTTATGGCTACAACAATGGATACGGCTCGGGCAGCAGCACCGCCTCCGCCGGCTACGGCGTGATCGAATCGATCCAGGTGGTCCAGGGCGAGAACCGCACCAGCGGCGCCGGTGGCGTGCTGGGCGGCGTGGTCGGCGCACTGGCCGGCAGCCAGATCGGCAGCGGCAGCGGCCGTACCGCAGCGACGGTGGCCGGCGGCCTGGCTGGCGCCGTCGTCGGCAACAACGTCGAGAAGAACCGCAATGCCGCGGGTCCGGAGATGTACCAGATCAATATGCGCATGGATAACGGCGAATACCGCGCCGTGACCCAGGACAGCGCCTACGATCTGCGCGTGGGCAACCGCGTGCGCATCGTCGACGGCCGCGTCTACCGCTACTGATCCACCGGCGCGAGGCGGACGGGAGCATGCCTACCGCCCTCCTCGCGCACATCCGGCCGGCGCACCGGCCATCGAACAGCTGGAGGCAACCATGACCATTCTCACCCGCATCGCGCGTGGCGCCTGCGCCTGCGCCCTGGCCGGCGTCGCCTTCGCGGCGTCGGCCCAGGATACCTTGCAGGCCGGCACCGACGCGACCGTCAACCCGACCGTCGCCCGCCAGCAGGCGCGGGAGATCGCGCAAGGCGACCCGCCGCGCTGGTATCGCAACGATCCCCAGCAGCAGACGCTGCGCAAGGAACTCGGCGCGGCGCTGCAGGAGGCGCAGAACGCCTGCCGCAAGGCGCCGGCGGCCGAACGCAAGTCGTGCATGGACGAGGCGCGCGCCACCTGGCAGCGCGAAACCGCCCAGCTCGGCAAGCCGATGCCACGGCAATAGGGGCAATCAACGCATCGACGAAGCGGCCATCCCGGTGGCCGTTTTTTTTCGCCTACTTCTTCTTGCGCCGCGGCGGCAGCGGATATACGTCCGCCACCAGGGTGCTGTCGCCGATCTGGCGGCTGGGCGACGCCGAGTCGTGCACCACCAGCAGTCCCTGTTCGCGCCCGTCCTGGCTCGAAAACAGCGAGATGCCTTCGGGGTGGTCGGCACCCTGCCCGAACGGCAGCGCCAGCACGTGTTCCAGCATGTCCCGCCCCACCACCGAGGCCTTGTCCGGCCGCGCCCCGCCCGGCCAGCGCAGCAGCGCCACGGGCCCGTCGAGGTCCATCGTCGGTCCGGCCAGGATCAGGAGATCCTTGCCTTGCACACACAGGTCGCGGATGCCCAGGCCGTTCAGGTCGAGGAAATGCTTGCGGTACAGGGCGCCCTCGTCGTCGAGCGGCGCCAGCCGCAGCCAGCCTTCTTCACCATCGTCGACCGGCGCCACCTCGACGATCGCGGCCCAGCCGCGCAGCACCGGGCCACGCAAGCCCAGCAGCACGTTCCTGCCGGCCAGGGCGATGCCCTCGATATCGAAACCGTTGTCCTTGCCGGGAATGGCCAGGAAGGGACCGAAGTGCTCGTCCTGGCGCAGCAGCCCCGTCAATTCGTTGCCGTGCTCGTCGCCGCGCAGCAGCGCCGCGGTGCGCCGCCTGCCCTTGTGCGCGGCTTCCTTCTGCAGCGTGAAGCCGCCGTCCTGCCTGACGAGGGGAATGCGCGCCAGCAGGTAGCGGTTGCCGTCGGCGCTGACGCTGGCCAGGCGCTTGTGCGTGCGCCGCACGCCATCGCCCGCGTCCGGCTGCTTGCGACGCAGGCTGTGCGAGCCGGTCAGCCACAGATAGTCACCGTCGCTGGCCAGGCCCTCGATATCGGCTTCGTTGATGCGCTTGCCTTCCTCGTCATGCGGTGGCAAGGGCAGCTGCAGGAAGTCGTGCAGCGCGAACTGGTGGTGCGCGCGCGCAAAACTGGTCTTGCCGCGGCTGTCCTCGGCCGCCAGGGTCAGGCGCTCGATGGTGAGCGACTCGTCGTTGGCCACCCATAAGGTGTCGCCCATGCGCAGGGCCACCGACAGGCCGTTGCGCAGCTCCTTGCCGGGGCTGAGGTCATCGCGTTCAGGATGGAATTCGAGCAGGACGATATTGGACGGATGCATGCTGCGCCTCGGGGATCGGTGTTGACCCCAGCATACCGTATGAGCCTGCTTCTGAGCGTCCGCCGAGCGCAAGTCGTGCAGCCCTCGAACAGGTCCCTGCGCAGGGAAAGATGTCGAAGAAGAGGCACGCCATACGTCAACCGCCGGCCGTGGCGTGCGTTATATGCCCAGTGCGATGCCCAGTGCGACAAGCGGGAAATGATCTGCAAAGGACAAAAAAGACGGCGTCCAATCCCCGATTGCGACGCCGCTCAAGCCCCACCATATTCTGTACAACACGATCCGCCCTGTCGTTCTTGATGGCGGCGCGATCGCTCATGCCTCAACTGCTCGTTTCAACCGGCGTTCCGGCTGGTGGTTGCCGCAAAACTCCTCGCGGCAACGCTTCGAAGACAGCTTACCCTTATTCTGGTATTTGCTGCGCCCGTTTGCGATTGACGTACCAGCCCAGTGCGCCCAGCACCAGGGCGGCGCCCGCCGCTTGCTTGCCCAGCCGGCGCTGACGCACGAAATTGACCACGCCCAGCGCATAGGGCAACAGCACCGACACATTGGTTCCGGTTGGCTTCAGCAAGGCATCGGCCCGGGCACGCAAGGCCCAGGTCGCATGATCCATCGCCGAGTGCAGCATGACTTCGGGCTTGATGCCGTACTGGATGCTGGCCTTGGCGTGCGCCACGCCTGCACGGAAGAACTCGCCTTCACGCAATAGCTCCGCCTTGCGCACCGCCGGATCGAGGCTGTGCTGGTGACCGGCCAATCCTGTCGTTCCGTTTTGATTCTGCATACTTTCTCCCTTGGTGACACCGCTTGTATTCGCCGCTTGCGATCGCCCGTCGAGGCAGGCGCCCGTCAAAGCCGTTTACAACAGCATTTCGCGGTCGTTCTTGAGTTCTTTCATCGTCGCCGGGAAGGCCAGCTTGTTCTGCTTGAGCAGCGCCAGTCCCTTCGTCACCAGCACCGCCGTGATCAGGGCGAAGACCGCGAACATGATCAGCAGGATGGTCCAGCCCATCGAGTCCCACGCCAGCGCCACCACCGTCATGGCGCCGAAGGCGATGGCGAACCAGACCGCCAGCACCGCCGCCGCGAAGATGGCCAGCAGCTCGATCACGTGGTTGCGGATCTCGGACAGCTCGAGCGCCGCCAGTTCGACGCGCGAGACCGCCAGCCCGAACAGGCTCTTGAACAGGCTGGAGATACCGCTGATGACACCAGGGTTATGTACGATCGCGTCTTGTTTATCCACGTCAGTCCCCCGGCCTTATTGCTTGCGGCTCAGCAGGACGCCGAGCAGCACACCGACGCCGGCCGCGATCGCCATCGTGCGCCATGGATTGTCCTTAACGTAGACATCGGCCGTGTGGGCCAGTTCCTTGCCCTTCTCCACGGCCTGGGTCGGCAGCAGGCTGGCGCCACCCAGGGCGCGGTCGAGCAGCTCCATGCCGCGTGCGCGCAGCTCCTCGGCCTTTTCGCCGGTCAGCGAAGCGGCCGCGGTCAGCATCGACTGGGCATCGCGCACCAGCGCCTTCATGTCGGACTGGGTGGCGTAGGTGCTGCCGCTGATCGGGTGCATGCTGCCGTTGGTATTGCGGGAAGTTTCTAGCATGTTCTACTCCTGTCACTGAAAATCATTGAAAAAACCGGACGCGAACAACCCGGCACGGGCCCGGGCCATGGCCAGGGCCTGGCCGGGGTCCGCACCAGCCTGACGACTCAGGCCAGCAAGTCGCGCAGATCGTCGGCATGCTCTTCTTCGACCGCCATGATGTCGATGAGCATATTGCGCGTGGTCGGATCCTTGTCGCCGATCGCCGCAATCATCTGGCGGTAGGACTCGATCGCCACCCGCTCGGCGATCAGGTCGGCCCGCACCATCGCCTGCACGTCGTCGGACTCATCGTACTCGGCGTGGCTGCGCGCGGTGAACGTGGCCGGATTGAAGTTCGGCGAGCCGTTGAGCTGCACGATGCGTTCGGCGATGCGGTCGGCATGGTCCTGCTCTTGCTGGGCGTGCTCGAGGAACTCGGCCTTGATGTGACCCGTGTTGGGGCCGGCCACCGTGTAGTAATGGCGCTTGTAGCGCATCACGCACAGCAGTTCGGTGGCCAGGGCGTCGTTGAGCATCGCGATGACCGCTTCGCGGTCGGCCTGGTAACCCTCGGTGACGGCGCCGTCATCGAGGTTGGCCGCCGCGCGGCGGATCGCCGCGATGTCGAAGCCGTGTGCCAGGTTGTTCGTCTGTTCCATGGTGTTTCCTCAATCAGTGTTCGGCGTGGATCAACGCATTGCGGCGCGTGGCGGAATCTGCGCGCCATCGTTGGACAGCACGATCTCGACGCGGCGGTTCTGCTGGCGGCCGGACGCGTTGTCGTTCGACGCCACCGGGAATGCCTGGCCGTAAGCCTTCATCGAAATGCGGTCGCGCGGCACGCCCATCTCGCCCAGGGCGCTGGCGACCGCGTTGGCGCGGCGCTGCGACAGGTCCTGGTTGTAGCTCGCGCTGCCGGTACTATCCGTAAACCCTTCGACCAGCACCGTACGGTCCGGGTTCTCGCGCATCACGTCGGCCAGCTTGCGCAGGGTCGACATTCCGTTCGGATTCAGGGTCGCCTGATTGGTGGCGAACAGCACGTCGCCGATCGTCACCACATAGCCGCGTTCGGTCTTGACGGCCTGGATGTCGTTCAGCAAGGCTTCCAGGTGGGCGGCGCGCTCGGACAGCGCGGCGTTCTGCTGCTGGGCGGCCTGGGCCTGGGCCTGCGCCTGCTGGGCCGCGGCGGTGGCGGCTTCGGCCTCGCGCTTGGCGCGTTCGGCTTCGGCGGTGCGCGCTTCGAGGCGGACCTGGTCGCGCTGGCGCGCGGCGTCGGCGATGTCGGCTTCGGCGGCCTTGGCCTTGGCGACTTCCTGCGCGGTGGCGATGCGCTGCTTGGCGACGTAGGCCAGGCGGTCGATGTCTTCCAGGCTTTCGCGGCGATGCGCGGCCTGGTTGGCCTGGTCGAGCGCTTCGCTGGCCTGCTTGAACTCCATCGGCGCATAGGTCGACACCTGCGGATTGTTGTTGGCGCTGACGAAGTCGGCGCGTGCCTGGTCCAGGGTCGCGGTGGTCATCGGGGCGCTGGCGCAGGCGGCGGCCAGCACGGCGGCGGCCAGGATCGAAACGGCGGATTTACGGTTTTTCATGTTCTTGTTCCTCTTCTTGTTGAAGCGCCGTTCGACGGCGCGGACTCATGCGTTCAATGCGGACCTCAAGGGTTCATCTCACTGGCTGTTGGCGCGATCGACTTCCTCGCGCAGCACGCGCAGGTCTTCGTTCAGCTGGGTCGAGGCGGCGGTCGCCTTGGCCGACACGGCCTTGCTCTGGGCCAGCTTGGCGTCGGCCTGGGCCTGGATCGCCAGCTCGCGCGCCAGCTTGTAGTCGCGCGCGGCCAGGGCCTGGTTGGCGCGGCCCATCTTGTCGCGCGCGGCGCTGATCTCGGCCGGCGCCAGTTCGGCGGCGCCCGCCGACACGGCGTTCTCGACCGCGTGGCGCGAGACCGCCACGTCGGCCGTCGCCGGGGCCTGGTCGGGGCTCGCGCACGCGGTCAGTGTCAGCACAACAGCGGCGCAGCTGAGGCGAAGCCCGGTCATCGTTTGATGTTTATTCATCGCATATTCTCCTGGGGAAGTGTTGTAGAGAACGTTATAAACCTGTTATGCCCGGCACTCAGTTCGTTGACGCACATTGATGCCGGCGCTGTCATCGTTTCGCGTGGAGTTGCCCGAACTGCCGAGTGTGCCGATGGTCTGAGCAGTATCGTGACTGGCACGGCGCGGGCGCTGAAAGCGGCGGCGTACACGTATGAAACATCGATGGATACCACCGACGCCTTCCGCAATAACTGGGGAGGTTCAACCGAGCGCGGCGCCCGGCATCTTCGACAGCGCCCACATGTCACGGCGGCCGAACAGCGCATCCATGAAGGCGGCGACACGCGCCGCTGAAACACCCTGTAACAACACGGCATGCCGATTGTGTGTTGCCGAACAGATCAAATTGGCAACGGACTCTAGTCTTGGACCAAGTCACCGAGAAACGATATACCCGAATGAACGAATCGAGCATCAAGCGTTATGCAAGCATTCCAGTCCTGCTGGCCTTCCTGGCTTGCGGACCGCTGGCAGGTTGTGCCTCAGGCATTCCCGGTTTCGGCAGCGTCGAGACCGTCGATGACGATGCCATCAGTGCCGGCGTGCGCAGCGCCATCAAGCTCGATCCTGAACTGACGGTTTCCGATCTCGATGTCGACACGTATCAAGGCATTGTCCGGCTTAGCGGCTTCGTGAGCTCGGCCGACAGCGTAGCAGCGGCGGCCTCGGTCGCGCGAACCGTCAAGGGCGTCAAATCGGTCAGAAATGACTTGCGCCTGAAGTAACCCCATCAAAGGAGATCATCATGAAAAACATCAAATCGCTGGTAGTGACCGCAACCCTGGCAACCGCCGCCTTCGGCATGGTCGGCTGCTCGAACATGTCGAAGCAAGACCGTAACACCGCCATCGGCGCCGGCGCCGGCGCCGTGCTGGGTGGCGCCGTGACTGGCGGTAGCGCGCTCGGCACCGTGGGCGGCGCGGCCGTCGGCGGCGTGATCGGCAACCAGGTCAAGACCACCAACTGATCGACGTCCTCGTCCGACACCAAACGCCCGGCTTGCCGGGCGTTTGTGTTTTAACGTGTCCTCGAGGGAGAACCGGGCAGGGTTGAGGGAACGCAGCATCCCCGCCGGCTCAACCGGCATGACCGTCCGGTACCGGCACGTCCGGGACCGGCACGTCCGCCACCGGCATGGCGCCGGCTTCCCTGACGATCGCATAGCAGCTGCAGGCCGCCGCCGCTAGGCCTTCGGGATCGAGGATCTCGATATTGCCGCGGCTGTAGTCGATCAGGCCTTGCTGCTGCAGCGCGCTGGCGGCCTTGGTGACGCCGACGCGGCGCACGCCGAGCGAATGCGCAAGGAATTCATGGGTCAGGTGGAATTTGTTGGATTGCAGGCGGTCACGCGTGACCAGCAGCGAGCGCGCCAGGCGCGCCTCGAGCACGTGGAAGCGGCTGCAGACGGCGATCTGGATCGCCTGCGCCAGCAGCGCGTCGGTATACCGGTACAGCACCTTCTGCAGCGCCGGATTGCGCTCAACCTCGCTGCGAAAACGCGCGCCCTCCATGCGGCTGGCGTTGCCGGCGCGCTGGACCACGGCGCGCACCTGGGTCGTGTCGTGGCCCAGCGCGCTGGTCACGCCCAGCATGCCTTCGCGCCCCACCTGGCCGACCTCGAGCGTCATGCGTCCTTCGGCCACGCCCAGCAGGGACACCAGGCAATCGTGCGGAAAATAAATGTGCTCGATCGGATCGCCGGCTTCGCACAGCACCTGCCCCGCCTCCACCCTGACCTGGTCCAGCATCGGCAACATGCGCGCGATTTCTTGCGACGGCAAAGCCGCCAGCAGCAGATTGCTGTGGCACTCCGCGACGGGCGGGTGGACGGCAGAGTTCATTCTTTCCTCAGGAAAAAATTGTAAGGATCAGTACGCAGCGCAAGCCGGATACGCCCCGTTCCAGATACATTTGCAAACAATTTCAGTCAGCGTAACCGCCGCCCCATGAGCGAGTATGTACGGTGACGCACGGAACCTTGGGTTGTTCCTGAAGACAATCATCGTACCGAGGCGTCAACGCCATACGAAAGGAATAAAGATGAATACGCCCCCACACAATCCCGTCAAGAACCGTACCCATCCCTTGCTGCTGCTGGCGGCGGCTGCGGTCGTGCTGTTCTGCCTGGTCGGCACCGCCGCCATCATGGGCTGGCTGCCCTCGTCGGTTGGCGGCACCGCCAACCGCCAGCTGACCGAAGCCGACCGCCAGGCCCTGGCGTCCACCCTGCCGCAGGATGTCCCCGAGCAGCCGGGCTATGCCGCCTATCCGGGCGCGCCGCTCGCGCCGGCACAGCAGGCGCAGCAGCAGGCCTATGCGCCGGCGCCGGCCCAGGCCGTCCCCGCGGCCCCGGTGCAGCAGCTTGCGCCGGCCGCCGCCCCGGTCGCGGCAACGCCGGTCAAGGAAAGCAAGCCGACCCAGGTCGCCGCCAATGAGCGCGACTGGTGCTCGAACTGCGGCAACGTGGAATCGGTCCGCACCATCACCCAGCGCGCCGAAGGCAGCGGCCTGGGCGCGGCCGGCGGCGCCGTCATCGGCGGCCTGCTGGGCAACCAGGTCGGCGGCGGCACTGGCCGCACCCTGGCCACCGCGGCCGGCGCGATCGGCGGCGCCGTGGTCGGCAACCAGGTCGAAGGCAATATGAAGGCCACCACCAGCTACGAGATCCGGGTGCGCCTGGACGACGGCACCCTGCGCACCTTCCGCCAGAACAGCCAGCCGCAATGGCGCAGCGGCGACCGCGTGCGCATCGTCAAAGGACGGCTGCGCTCGGTGGCATAAGCGGGATGGCCTGATCTCAGGCAGGCTGCATGGCTAGCACATGGCCGGGATTGCGCAAGCGTCCCGGCCAAACTTTTTCCTGAATGCAATGTGCGCCAACGCACGGAATTATGGATGAGCTGACCCGACAATCGAATCACGCTGCAATGAAAAGCGGGACACCATCAATCGTGGGAGAAGCGCATGAACAGCATGGCATGGATCGGCATCATCGTCTGGGGAATCGTACTCACTCTGTTCGGCCTGTTGTCGGCCGGACCAGCGCCCGATGGCAACGGGCACCTGCAGCCGCAGGACATCGTGTTCCTGATCGCGGGCGGCCTGCTCACCTGCCTGATCGGCTGCACCGGCCTGGTGGGCATGATGGGCTGGATTCCCGGCTTGCGAAAGCGAAAAAGTTGCGCATAATGTACGCCATCGAACGGTACGCAACGGTGGGCAAGTACATACTGGAATCACAGCGCAACCAGCGCAAACAGTAGAGGAGAATCCACCATGTTATATACCATCGCTGTCGTTCTCGTTATCCTGTGGCTGCTCGGCCTGGTGACCTCGTACACCATCGGCGGCTTCATCCACATCCTGCTCGTCGTCGCCGTCATCATGATCCTGGTTCGCCTGATCAGCGGACGCGGCATATAGCAGTAAAATGACAAGTGACGCTTGTCGCAAGACCCAATCCGTTTCGCGGTCGCGCCTGATTCGGGCGTGACGACGAAACGGATTTTTTACTTAAGGAGTTCCACGATGCAGAAAAACTTCATCAAAACCACCGCCGCCATCGCCATGGTGGCCCTGACCGCCACCGGTTGCGCCGACATGAGCGCCACCCAGCGCGGCACCGCGACCGGCGCCGGCATCGGCGCCGGCCTGGGCGGCCTGATCGGCGGCACCACCAGCGGCGGCGGCGGCGGCCGCGTTGCCGGCGGCGCCGCCATCGGCGCGGCCGCGGGCGCCGTGATCGGCAACATCTGGTCCAAGCGCATGGAAGCGCAGAAGCAGCAGATGGAACAAGCCACGCAAGGCACCGGCGTGCAAGTGACCCAGACCCAGGACAACCGCCTGAAACTGGAAATCCCGAGCGACATCTCGTTCGACACGGGCCGCTCCGACATCAAGGGCAACTTCCAGCCGATCCTGCAGCGCTTCGCGCAGACCCTGCAGGAGAACCCGAACACCAACGTCGTCATCATCGGCCACACCGACAGCACCGGCAGCGATTCGATCAACCAGCCGCTGTCGGTCGACCGCGCCTCGCGCACCCGCGACTACCTGGCCGGCCGCGGCGTGAACCCGAACCGCATCACCATCGAAGGCCGCGGCTCGCGCGAACCGATCGCCTCGAACAACGACAACGCGGGCAAGGCGCGCAACCGCCGCGTCGAGATCTACGTCGCCGAACCGGCGCGCGGCTGATCGCCCCCCCATCAACGACAAAGGCCGGCGATGCCGGCCTTTTTCATTCCCGATGCGGCGATATCACGCCGCTTCGGTGAACGCCAGGTACAGCTCGCGCGCCTGGCGCGCGACCGGGCCGGCTTCGAGCGTGCGCTCCTCATAACGGGTGCACGGCGTGACCTTGCCGTAGTTACCGGTGCTGAAGATCTCGCGCGCGGTATTCAGTTCGGTGGCCTTGACGCTGCGCTCTTCGACCTGCACGCCGGCCTCGGCCAGCAGCGCCATCACGCGCGCACGGGTGATCCCCGCCAGGAAGGTGCCGTTCAACGCCGGCGTCACCACCTTGCCATCCTCCGTCACCAGGAACAGGTTCGACGCCGCGAATTCGGCCACGTGGCCTTCGGCGTCGAGCATGATGGCCTGGTCGAAGCCGCGCTCTTTCGCTTCGCGCATGGCGCGGGTCGAATTGGCGTACAGGGCCGAGGCCTTGGCGTCGGTCGGCGCCATGTTCGGCTGCGGACGGCGCAGGGTCGACAGGCAGGCCGAGAAACCGGTGAACGGCGGCAGCGGCGCATCGAACAGGGTCAGCGCGAACTGGCTTTTTTCGGCGACCGGGATCAGGAAGCCCTCGGAGCCGAACACCAGCGGACGAATATAGAGTTCGGCATCATGCGGGAATTTGGCCACGCCTTCGCGCACCAGGGCTTCCATTTCTTCGACCGTCAGCGGGCAGCGCAGGCCCAGTTTTTCGGCGGACGCGATGACGCGCTCCAGGTGCGGACGCAGGTCGGGCAGCTTGCCGCGGATCGCGCGCGCGCCGTCGAACACGGACGAACCGAGCCACAGGCTGTGGTCCATCGCGCCATACAGGGGGGTGTTACCTTCAGCCCATTGGCCGTTGTAATAAGTGAGGTACATGGCTTCCTTCCAGTGCAGAGCACTCCAGTGTATCGGCACTGGTGTGCCTGCGTCCAGTAGGCTGTATGGACCGGCAAACCGAAAGGATCTCGATGATTCACCCCACGCCGAGCGCGCCACGTGTACGCTGCCAGTAGCTCCTGCGTCGATCCAATCCACTGGCTCCCCCACTAATACGCCGGGATATCTCATCGAACCGCGCGCTCCCGTCGGGCCTGGCAGTGTGATCGGCAAGCTCGTTGAGCCTGCAATCACGCCAGAACCATGCCGCCGACAGGGCGGCGCCTTCGGGCGCCAACAACAGGTCCGGCTGCGCCAGAGCGTCCAGACCTGCCCTCTGAGCGAACGCGGCATAATTCTGGCGTCCGGTTATCGCGATCAGGCCACGGCCCCTGTAGCGCCAGCCGTCTCCACTGGCTTCGTCGCCGTTACCCATGCGATCGGCGTAAAGTCTATTCGCGATCGCCTGGGGGTTGTGACCATATGCGGCGGCTGTCTGTACGTCGGGAAAACGTTGTGGCCAGACTTGAAGCAGGCGCTCGGGGCGATAGTTCAACGGCTCTTCGACGTGTTGCAACTCATCCGACTCGGCCAGCACCTGGGCAAGAAAGGCCGACCGGCGCACAGGGGTGTTGATGTCGCAGGCCTGCATCGCCGCATTCAACGGTTCCAGCCATATTTTTGCAAGTGCATCGCCGTCGCTGCCAGTCAGGATTGCCTTCAACTGGTCAAGCGTAATGCCATTGCCCGATACCTCTGCGCTCGTGTCATGTGGTTGCTGCACGGCTGCTTCGTTCGCCGTCGGGGGCTGCCTGACTGGCTCAGGTGGTCTGGTCGGCTCGACGGTAGGTGCAGACACACCCGCAGGCTGAGCAACGGGGACATGCGCCGTCGATGCCGTTTCGGCATGCGCCGAGTGCGCCTGCTCGTCCATGAACAACGGTTTGCGCGCAAAACCTATGTGATACACCGAATACTGCAACACCACCTGCTGCTCACCGAGCATATGTGAGACGCCGCCCCTTTCCATGCCAATAATATGGCCGCGTGGTGTTCCGGTCAGGCATCGATTGACCTGTTCCATCTGCTGCCGAATTTCTTCTTCGGTACGCATATTCCGCGGGTCATCGTTGCCCACCACGATACGGGCAACGAAGCTGACATCTGCCATCTCAAACTGTCCAGTCATACCGTCCTATCTCCATATTGACGTTACCGCCCCGTCAATACCCCGCCAGGCGCCGGAGTACGCGTGGCGTGACGATAGATACTCCAGGGAACTTCCTGAAAGAGCAAGACTTTTATTGCAGGACCGCCTCGAGGATGGCTCACCCACCGACCTACTGTTCGCTGCCACACCATATTTACCGGCCTCGTCGCGTACACTATGGCTTTCCGGTAAAAATTGTTTTCATGCTTGCTACTCTCGAACGGATCGATCCTTACAGCGACGACATCGACCTGCTGGTCGAGTTGGTCTGCCACCTGCGCCCGCGCCAGCGCTGGGTGTGGCAGGACGGCGACGATCCGGCCCAGGCGGTGCGCACGCTGACCCAACTCCTGAAGGGCAATCCGGCCCAGGCCTGGGCGCTGCGCCGCTACCTCACGACCCTGCTCGAGAAGCGGCGGCACACCAGTCTTTACAGCGATATCGGGATCCTGTCGAACGACGGCTTCGTCACCGAACTCAAGAGCCGCATCACCTACCGCTTCCTGCCGCCCGCGCTCGACAACCTGTATTTATCGGACGCGCTCGACCAGGTGCTGTACCGCGAGGACGACTTCGAATGGATCCGTGCGGTGCCCGACAGCGACTGGATGCAGCTGTTCGACGTGATCGCCAATGCCCCGCCGCCGGACGACAGCGCGCCCGGCCGCGCGCGCCTGGTCACGCTCAAGGGCCTGCTGGACGCGATCCGCACCCTGTCCTGCCGCATCTGCGCGCTCGGCCTCGAGCCGCGCCTGGTGCACAGCTACAGCCAGATCGAGAATTTCGATTCGCCCTTCCTGATGCAGAACATCGAGGCCAACCGCTACCTCGACGAATACGCGCGCTATCTGGCCGGCGAGCGCGAGCATCCAGACGACGCGCGCCACCTGCTGGTGATGCTCGACCAGTGCGAGGACGTGGTGCTCAAGATCCGGCGCCTGGCGCTGTCGAACGGCACCAGCATCGCCCTCACCTACCTGCTGGTGGCGGTGCAGCAGAGCATCGACCGCCTGCAAAAGCTGCTGTTCCTGGTCGACGTCGACGAGAAGGGTTCGACACCGGCGCCGGTGCTGGAAGTGATGGACGAACTGGTGGTCGACGGCGAGGTGCTGCTGCCGGTGGCGCCGCAACCTGACAAGCCGGGCCAGCTGGCGGTCCCCGACGCGGCGCTGCTCAGCCCGCGCCAGCGCGCCGCGATCTCGCTGGCCGAGGAGTTGATCGAGGCCCACAACACCAAGTACCAGGTCAGCGGCCTGGTGCGCGACAACGTGCACCTGTTGGCGCGCAATGTCACCGAGAACGCCAGCCGCACCGGCGAGCACTACATCGCCGAAGACCGCAAGGACTTGCGCAAGATGCTGTGGTCCTCGTCCGGCGCCGGCTTCATCGTCGGCTTCATGGCGCTGTTCAAGATCCTGCTGGGGTACCTGAGGACGCCGCCGCTGGTCGAGGCTTTCCTGTTCAGCATGAACTACTCGCTCGGCTTCGTGCTGATCCACATGCTGCACTTCACGGTGGCCACCAAGCAGCCGGCCATGACGGCGCAGCGCATCGCGGCCTCGCTGCACCGCTCCGCCAGCGGGCGCGGCATCGACGTCGACAAGCTGGCCGAACTGGTCAACAAAGTGTTCCGCACCCAGATGGTGGCGGTGCTCGGCAACGTGCTGGTGGCCTTTCCGGTGGCCCTGGGCATCGCCGAGTTCGTGCGCTGGCACACCGGCCACCACCTGGTCGACCCGATCAAGGCGCTGCACCTGCTGAACGACATCGACCCGCTGCACAGCCCGGCCCTGTTCTACGCCGCCGTCGCCGGCGTCTGGCTGTTCGTGGCCGGCCTGATCTCGGGCTACTACGACAACAAGGCGCTGTACACGCGCATGGGCCAGCGCGTGCAGCAGATCCGCGGCCTGCGCCGCCTGCTGGGCGCCGAGCGCGTGGCGCGCCTGGGCCGCTATGTCGAGGACAATCTCGGCGGCCTGATGGGTAACTTCTTCTTCGGCATCCTGCTCGGCACCACCGGCACCATCGGCTTCCTGCTCGGCCTGCCGATCGACATCCGCCACATCACCTTCTCGGCCGCCAATTTCGCGACCGCCCTGGTGGCCCTGGACTACGGCATGAGCTGGGCCCAGATCGCCAACGCCACCGCCGGCGTGCTGCTGATCGGCACCGTCAACCTGCTGGTGAGCTTCGGGCTGGCGCTGTGGGTGGCGCTGCGCGCACGCAAGATCGTCTTCAAGCGCTGGATCCTGCTGGTACAGGCGCTGGGCCGGCGCTTCGCCTATTCGCCGGTCGAATTCTTCCTGGGCCCGCGGCATCGCCAGTTGCCGCCGCCCGATACCGAGTCCTCGAGGGGAACAAAATGAACAAGAAGCGCTTCGCCGCCTGGTTCGGCTTCATTGCTTTCGTCTGCGTGGTCGCCTCATGCAAGGCCCTGCCCGACCGCAGCACCATCGCCGGAGCGCCCGACAAGGCCGTGCCCACCGTCGCCACGCAACGCGGCGAACTGAAGGACGGGCAGGCAGCGGCGCTGCTCAAGCGGCGCTGGGCGCGCGCCTCGCCCGACCTCAAGCAGCTGGCGGTGCTCGAAGAGCAGGCCACCGGGGTGCCGCTCATCGCCGGCAACCAGGTCTCGCTGCTGTTCGACGGCCCGGCCACCATGCGCGCCATGATGGAGGCGGCCAAGAACGCGAAGAGTTCGATCAACCTCGAGACCTATATCTTCGACCATGACGAGATCGGCGCCCAGTTCGCCGAAATCCTGATGCAGAAGCGCGCCGAGGGCGTGACCGTCAACATCATCGTCGACGGCGTCGGCACGCTGGCCACGCCGAAGGAATTCTTCGAGCGCCTGCAACAGGCCGGCATCAATGTGCTGGTGTTCAATCCGGTGAATCCTACCAAGCGGCCCGGCAAATGGGCGCTGAACAACCGCGACCACCGCAAGATCATGATCGTCGACGGCAAGGTCGCCTTCACCGGCGGCATCAACATCAGCAGCACCTATGCCAACAGCTCGCTGTTCCGCTCGAACAAGCGCGCCAGCAAGGTCAACGAGGAAGACGTCGGCTGGCGCGACACCCACATCAAGATCGAGGGACCGGCGGTCGGCGCCCTGCAGTGGGCCTTCATCGACAACTGGGTGCACCAGGACGCGGGCGAGCTGCCGCAGGTCGAGTACTTCCCCAAGCTCGCCCCGGTGGGCGAGAAAGTGGTGCGGGTGCTGGCGACCTCGCCCGACCGCGATTCGGAAATCTACAAGTCGCTGGTGCTGGCGATCGGCGAAGCGAAGAAATCGATCCACCTGACGGCCGCCTATTTCGTGCCGGACCGGCAGATCGTCGACGGCCTGATCGCGGCGGCCAAGCGCGGGGTCGACGTGCAGCTGGTGCTGCCGGGCGTGTCGGACCATGACTTCATCAAGTATGCGGGCGAGTCGTTCTACCACGAGCTGCTGGAGGGCGGCGTGCGCATCTTCCAGCTGCAGGTGGCGGTATTGCACGCCAAGACCACGGTCATCGACGGCATGTGGTCGTCGATCGGCTCGGCCAATATCGACCGCCGCAGCTTCATCCACAACTACGAGGTCAATGTGGTGGTGCTCGATCCGCACTTCGGACGCGACATGGAAGCGGCGTTCAGGGAAGACCTGCGCCACTCGAAGGAGATCAAGCTCGAAGACTGGAAGCGGCGGCCCTGGGGTGATCGGCTGCGCGAGATGATGTCGCGCCTGACCGAATACTGGATCTGAAACACGGGATACGCACTACAGCGGCCGGTTCACAGACCGGCCGCCAGCATCCCGTCACTATGCGGCGACCAGATGCTCCCGGCGCGCACGAACTTCTCGGTCGTGACCAGCGCGAACCGTCCCCCCACCAAGTCCCAGCCATAGCGGTCGATCTCGACCCGCTGCGGCTCGACCCGCACCACGTTGAACGAATTGACCTCGCCGCGCCCGCGGGTGGAGGTGGCGGTGCCGGCCTGGACCACGAGCGCCGCGTACTCCGCGATCTGGTAGCGCGCCGCCGTGCTGCCGGCGTGGCTGGCATGCATGTGGCCGGCCATCAGGATGTCGACGTTGGTCTCGGCGAACACCTCCATCGCCATCGGCGCGCGCACCACGAGGTCGCGCTTCTCGAAGTGTTCCGGCAGATCGAAGGGGTGATGGGTAACGACGATGCGCGTGACCTGCGGCGGCAGGCCCGCCAGGCGCGCGCGCAGCCCCGCCACCTGCTCGTGGCTGATGCGGCCATCCTTGATGGTCAGCGAGCGCGCGGTGTTGACGCCCACCACGGCGATCTCGTCGTCGATGAACACGGGCTCGAGCTCGTCGGTGATGTAGCGCTTGTAGCGCGCCAGCGGCCGCATGAAGCGGCGCAGCACGTTGTACAGCGAGATGTCGTGGTTGCCGGGCACGATGATCTGCGGGCCGGGCAGCGAATCGAGGAAGGCGCGCGCCTCTTCGAATTCCTCGACCTTGGCGCGCTGGGTCAGGTCGCCCGAGATCACGACCACGTCGGCCGCGATGCGCTCGACCAGTTCGCGCAAGGGGCCGAGCAGCGCCTGGTCGACGCGGCCGAAATGCAGGTCGGACAGGTGAACGAGGGTGCGCATGCGGGAATCTCCTTTTTTACGACGCTTATATCTCTTGGCGCGGCGCCCCACCGGACGCGCGCCGCTCGCGCGCGGCCCGGCGCCGGTTGAGGGTGGCGGCGCCGCCGATGCAGATCGCCAGCCAGCCGCAGCCCTCGGCCAGCGCGGCCAAGATGTCGGTCAGGTAGTGCGCGCCGAGGTACATGCGCGAGAACGCGACCAGGCCGATCATCAGCCCTGCCAGCACGAAGGGCAGCACCCGCCCGATCCATGACCGTGCATGGCGCGCGAAGTAGCAGGCCAGCAGGCCGTACAGCACGGTGGCGGCCATCGTGTGCCCGCTCGGGAAACTATAGGTGGTGAGGGTGAGGATGGGTTCCGCGAAATGGGGACGCGCGCGCTCGAAGGTATGCTTGAGCGCCACATTGAGCAGCATCCCGCCCGGCACGCTCGAGACCAGCGCCACGATCCAGTAGCGATGCCCGCGCCGGTAGAACCAGACGCCGACGCCGAAGGCGATCGCGAGCACGCCGGGCGTGCTGTGGAGGTGGGTCAGCACCAGCAGTGCATCGCGCAGCAGGCCGCCCTGGCTCGCATGGGCGTGCAGCCAGTCGGCCACCACCAGGTCGAGTCGGGTGATCGGGGCGCCGGCGACCACGGCGCCCGCGAGGTGGGCGAAGCCCGCCATCGCCAGCAGCAGGAACACGATGCCGACGGTGAGATGGAGGCCATATTCACCTTCCGGCGAGAAGCGGGCGGCGGCGAAACGGTGAAGACGGGGCAGGACATTGCTCATGACATTGATTATGACCGACTTGGCGAAAAAACCACACACGCGAAAAATTACTGTATATCTGAACAGTAGCTGTGGATTTGTACAGTAGTTGTGTTATTCTTTCCTTACTGCACAACCACTTCGATTAAAGGAAACGAACATGACCACTCTGAACAGCTCCTTCGGCCTGGAACACGCACCCGTCCCTTTCCTGGCGCGCATCGGCCGCCGCGAAATCCTCGTCACCCGCGATTTCCGCAAGCGCTTCTATGCGGTCAATCCGGTCATCGAGTGCGATACCGGCGTCGAGGCCGGCCACGTCGAGATCCTGTTGTTCCGCCGCTGGCTGCTCATTCTTTCCAAGGCACACTGATCCACTCTGGATCTACGTCCGAAAAATGCATATGGTTGCGTGAATTTATTCGTTTTCTTTCTGTGGGTCGAGACCGTACGCTACGGTTTCCCACCCTCCAGAAAGATAATAAATGCTTCGCAAAACCTTCATCCGTTCGCTGGCAGCACTGACCCTGCTGGTGCAGACCTCGGCCTTTGCCGCCGACGTCAACCTGCTCAACGTGTCGTACGACCCAACCCGCGAGCTGTACCATGAGTTCGACGCGGCCTTCGCCAAGCACTGGAAGACCAGGACGGGCGACAACGTCAACGTGAAGCAATCGCACGGCGGTTCGGGCAAGCAGGCGCGTTCGGTGATCGACGGCCTGCAGGCCGACGTCGTCACCCTGGCCCTGGCCTACGACATCGACGCCATCCGCGACAGGGGCCTGATCAATCCGGGCTGGGAACAGAAGCTGCAATACCGCAGCTCACCCTACACTTCGACCATCGTGTTCCTGGTGCGCAAGGGCAATCCGAAGAAGATCAAGGACTGGAACGACCTGGTCAAGCCGGGCGTCTCGGTGATCACGCCGAATCCGAAGACGTCGGGCGGCGCGCGCTGGAACCACCTCGCGGCCTATGGCTACGCGCTGCGCCAGCCGGGCGGCAATCCGCAAAAGGCGGCCGAGTTCCTGGGCGCCCTGTACAAGAACGTGCCGGTGCTCGATTCGGGCGCGCGCGGTTCGACCACCACCTTCGTCGAGCGCGGCATCGGCGACGTGCTGCTGGCCTGGGAAAACGAGGCGCTGCTCGCGCTGCGCGAACTCGGTCCCGATAAATTCGAGATCGTCGCGCCGTCGCTGAGCATCCTGGCCGAGCCGCCGGTCGCCGTGGTCGACAAGAACGTCGACAAGAAAGGCACCCGCAAGGTGGCCCAGGCCTACCTGGAATACCTGTACAGCGACGAAGGCCAGGACATCATCGCCAAGAACTACTATCGCCCGGCAGTCGACAAGTTCGCCAGGAAGTACGCCTCGCAGTTCCCGCAGATCAAGCTGTTCCAGATCAGCGAGCTGGGCGGCTGGACCGTGGCCCAGAAAACCCACTTCGCCGACGGCGGCATCTTCGACCAGATCTACACCAAGAAGTAAGCCTTACCGCGCACCATCCCCTGCGCCGTTCCCGCCGCTGGTGGGGCGGCGTTTTTTTGTCCGGCGCCTCGCCGGCGTGCGCGGATCTCACCCGCGCGCCAAAAAATCCCTTGAAATAGCAAACTCGGTCACGAAGTGAACAATTCACTAACTCGTGGCTGCCGCGCATCGCGATCGCGAACGCGGCGGTCCTTCCCCGCACACCACGAACACGGAAAGGATCACGCAATGTCATTCAAACTCCGCAAGATCAACGAGCAAGTCATGGTCATCACCGGCGCCACCAGCGGCATCGGCCTGTCGACCGCGCGCATGGCCGCCGAGCGCGGCGCCCGCCTGGTACTGGCGGCGCGCGCCGACGACGCGCTGGACGAACTCGTCCACGAACTGCGCGCGCGCGGCACCGACGTCATCGCGGTCACCGCCGACGTCGGCAAGATCGAGGACGTCGAGCGCATCGGCGAGGCCGCCATCCGCGAATTCGGCCGCATCGACACCTGGGTCAACAATGCCGGCATTTCGATCTTCGGCCGCATCGAGGACATCTCGCCCGAAGACCATCACCGCCTGTTCCAGACCAATTTCTGGGGCGTCGTGAACGGCTCGCTGGAAGCGGTCAAGCGCATGAAGCAGCGCGGCGGCGGCGCCCTGATCAACCTGGGCAGCGAACTGTCCGACCACGGCATTCCGCTGCAGGGCATGTACGCGGCGTCCAAGCATGCGGTGAAAGGCTTCACCGACTCGCTGCGCATGGAACTCGAAAAGGAAGGCGCGCCGATGTCGATCACCCTGGTCAAGCCATCGGGCATCGACACCATGTTCGCGGTGCATGCCAAGAACTATATGGAAAAGGAACCGAAGCTGCCGTCGCCGGTGTACGCGCCGGAACTGGTGGCCGACGCCATCCTGTATGCGGCCCAGCATCCGAAGCGCGACGTGTTCGTCGGCGGCGCGGCCAAGATGAATTCGTCGGGCGCCCGCTTCCTGCCGCGCGCCTTCGACAAGTACGTGACGGCGACCATGTTCCGGAACCAGAAATCGGAGGCGCCGACCGATCCGGGCCGCCGCGACGCCCTGCACAAGCCCGATCACACGCGCGAGCTGCGCGAACGCCAGGGCATCTATCAAACCCATGAGCGCAGCCCGTACACCGCGGCCCAGCTGCGCTCGAAGCAGATCACCACCGCCCTGCTGGGCGGCGGCGCCCTGTTAGCGGCCTTCGCCCTGAGTCGGCGGACGGCTCGTTAAGAACTCGGTGTCTTCCTCGGTCAGCGGCAGGTCGGGGATGGACTCGATGCGGTCGGTATCGATGTCGGCGCCGTCCTTGGCCACCGCATCGCGGCCGGCCGCGGCGCGTTCGCCGGTGCCGCCCATGTCGCTGTCGCCCGAGAAATCGGCGTCGCCGACGTCGGGTCCGGCGGTGTCGCCGGCGTGGCTGGCTTCGAGGTCGGAAGTCGTGCCTTCGTCGAAATCGAGCACCTGGTCGGGGTCGAGATTGCCGGCGAAACCGGGGCCGCCGACGACGTCGCTGCCGGTGTCCGAGATGTCGCTCGGGCCGAGCGCGTCGATGCCGTGGCCCTTGCCCAGGTTGCGGTCAGGGCGCTCCGGGAAGTTGTCCGGGTCGAGTGTGCTGGTGCCAGTCATATTGCCTCCATATGTGTTGATGAACCATGGAGACAGGGTACTGAATTTCGCCGTACGGTGTCGCAGCGCAGGGCCGCACGCGCGCGCTCAGAACGCGCGCCGCATGCCCACGTTGAGCGAGGAACCGTTGCCGGGCTTGACGCCCAGGTGCACGCCGGCCAGGTGCTGGATGTGCGAGTAGGCGGCATAGAAGTCCATGCGGCGCGACATCGCATAGGTGGCGCCGACGGCGAGCTGGCGCGCATCGTTGTTGGCCGGATCGCGGTCGTTGCGGCGCACGAAGGACGCCAGCAGCGTGGTCTGGCGCGATACCGGCACCGCCACGCCCATCAGCACGTCGCGGCTGTCGGTCGAGCGCGTGGCGGCGACGCTGGCGCCATAGGGATTGTCGGGGTTGAACAGCGGCGAATTGCCCCAGCCGCGGTTGGCGCTGTAGGCGGTATAGGCCGTGCCCCAGTCGAAGCGCATATTGGCGGCAACAATGGAATTGCGGGCCGCCATCGTGATGTCGACCTCGTTGTAGCGGGTGACCTTGGCCACGTTGCGGTTCTGGTGGGCGGCGCGGATGTTCAGCGGCCCCAGGTTGACGCCGACCGTCATGCCCCAGGCGCGTCCCGACGGCGAGCCGTCGACGTCGCCCTTGCGCCACTTGGCGCCGGCGCTGACGCCGGCGAAGCGGCCCTCGAAGCCCTCGCTGTCGTCGGCGCGCATCCCGCGCGGCGCCGACTGCGCGGCCAGGCCGCCCTGGAAGGGATCGCCGACTTCATTCAGGGCGGTGTAGTCGACGTTGTACTGGCGCCCGGCGGTCACATTGCTGCGCCACTCGCGCTCGGACGAACGCGCAATGGCGGATTCGGTCTCCAGCATGAAGATGGATGACTCGGCCGGCACCGTCTCGGCGCGCGCGGCCAGTTGCAGCTCACCCAGGCAGTCTGGCCCGCAGACGGCTTCCTGGATCGCCCCGGCGCCGGCGCCCTCCGCGTACGGACGGACCGGTTCGTTCTGCGCCGAAGCACACGCCGCGCTCCCTCCGAGCACGGCCAATGCGACGATGGACATTCTCATGGCGTCAATCTCTCCCTGACACCTACTATCCGCCTGTTATGGCAACCTGATCTGTCTAATACCTCACATAACCGAGAGTTTCGGCGCGCCTTTCAACTTGCCCATGAGCCAACGCATGGCCCGATGGTCGTCCTTGATCCGGCGCATGCTTTGCGCATTGCTGTCTACCGTACACCGAACCGTGAACGGGAGCAACCTTTACGACGCTTCCGGAAATATCGCCGTCAACGGCGCAGGGCGGCGAAGGCCGCCGGCTCCCATTCGCGCAACGCCAGCAGCAGGCCGCTGCCGCGCCGCTGCGCCAGCGGCGCGGCCAGGCTTTCCTCGTGCAGCTGGGCGAAGCGGGCGCGCATCAGGCGCAGCTCGTGCTGCAGCTTGGCGCGCGCGCTGTCGGTGAGCATGCCGTGCGCGAAGTCGAGCGTCTCGCCGCTGCCGTCGAAACCGCCCGCCACGAACTCGGGCATGCCCTGGCCATTGAAATAGCGCCGGATCGGGCCGTCGGCCAGCCAGTCGAAGTCGCGCGCCACGTTGACCCGGATGCGGTTGCCGGGCAGCAGCGTGATCAGTTGCAGGCGGTCCAGGCGCAGCAGGTATTGCAGGCATTCGGCCTCGCTCAGCCGGTAGACATTGAGCATGTCGAGCATGCGCCAGTGGTTCAGCGCGCACACCGCCACCAGCAACAGCTTGTCGTCCTGCACCAGCTCGCTTTCCTGCTCGGCGCTCAGTGTGCGCAGGCGGCGCTGGCCGTTCTGGGCTTCCTGCGCGATCTCGGCCAGGGTGAAGCCGAGCAGGCTGCAGATTTCCACGATGCGCTCGAGCGTAAACTGCTCGCTGGCAAACAGGCGCTTGATGCTCGGCTCGGACAGGTCGAGCGCGACGGCGACGTCGCGGTAGGTCAAGCCTTGCAGCTTCAGCTGGCGCTTGATGGTGGCGATGATCTGGCTGATTTGGGTCATGATGGGAACTCGGGGAACGATCAGGAAACGGCGCCGCTCACCGCGGCATGCCAGACCGGCACCGCGGCCAGCCTAACGGCGTTCTTGCCGCCGCGCTTGGCGGCGTACATGGCATGGTCGGCGCGCGCCAGCCAGGCGTCCAGGTCGGGCTTGTCGTCGGGCGCGAACAGCGCCACGCCGATGCTGGCGCCCACCGTGACGACCGTGGTGCGCAAGGTGTAGGGCTCGCGAATGCAGGCAAGCAACTTGTGCGCGGTATCCTCGGCGTCGCCAGGGCTGGCCAGCATCTCGAGCACCACCACGAACTCGTCGCCGGCCAGACGCGCCACGAGGTCGGTCATGCGCACGCCGGCGGCCAGGCGCGCGCCGGCGGCCAGGCGCGCGCCGAACTGGCGCAGCAGCTCGTCGCCCTCCTCGTGGCCGTGGGTGTCGTTGACCGCCTTGAATCCATCCATGTCGATGAACAGCAGCGCCGCCGGCATCGCGCTGCGCGAGGCCCGCGCCATGGCCTCGGGCAGGCTCTCCATCAGCGCGCGCCGGTTCGGCAAGCCGGTCAGCACGTCGCGCAGCAGCAACGCATTGAGTTCGGCGGTGCGCTCGGCCACCTTCGATTCGAGATGCTCGTTCATCTGCTGCAGCGCGCGCCGAACCTGCGCTTCGCTGCTGACCAGGTCGCGCATCGTACCCGACAACATATTTGCTTCATGAAAGCCGCTGATCTGTGGAATCGCCGGCAAGTCTTTTCCGCTGGCAGTGGCCTCGGTCACCCGTTCGATCGCCTGGCCCAGCTGGGCCATCGGCTGCGCCAGGCGGCGCGCCAGCAACGCGGCCGCGAGCGCCAGCAACAGGCCCAGCAAGGTGCTCCAGGCCAGCATGCGGCGCTTCAGCTCGCTGGCGCCCTGGAGGGCTTTTTCTTCATCCTGCCGCACCAGCACCGACCATTGCAGCGTCGCCGGGTTGGCGGCGTGGCCGGTCTGGCTGAAACCGGTGAGATAGGTGCGCCCGTCCGGCCACGCTTCGCGCAGCGCGCCGGTGTCGCCCAGCCTGGCGCGACGCAGGCTGGCGGTGTCGATCTTTTGCTCGAGCAACTCCTGTGGCCCGAGCATGACGGCGCCGTCGGCGCGCACGACCAGGATCTCGGCGCCATACTCGCGCAGCGCTGGCGTCAGCAGCATGCGCGCCTGGCTGCGCGCCCATTCCCAGCTCAGGTGCAGGCCCAGCACGGCGAACAGCTCGCCGTCCTGGCTGAACACGGGCGTCGACACGTCGACGAAACGCCAGGGGTCGGGGCGTTGCGGCATCAGTTTTTCCAGCAGCAGCGCCGGATGGTAGTCGGTGACGCGCACGCCGTCGCGACCGACCTGGAACCAGGGACGCATGCTGACGTCGTTCCCCTCCAGCAGCCCCATGGTCGAGGCGACCACCCTGCCGCTGGCGTCGGCCATGCCGATCCAGGCGTAGTCGGGGAAGGTCTGCTGCAGGCTCTCGAGCGTGACGCGCGCTACCGCGGGATTGCGCGCCTGGCGCACCGACGGCAACGCGGCCAGCAGGCGGGCATCGCCGACGGCCTGCTCCACGACCCGATTGAGCGCATCGCGCATCTGCCACGACAGTTGTTGCAGGCGCAACTCGGCTTCGGCATTCGCCTGGCGTACGGCGAAATGGTTCACCACGGTCAGTTGCAACGCCACGGTCAATGCCACGGTGACGCACACTGCCAGCGTCATCAGGGTAGACAGGCGAAATTTGCAGAGCAGGCCTTGCATAGAAGATTTGCGGAAACGTAACAACCCGTCATGATAGCGCTGAAACCACCAGTGAGTTCACCACTGGAAAGAATGCAGAAGGGAAATTTATTAATCGCCGAAGATTTTGAACAGAACGCAACACTTTAACGCAAGCTGCAGGCGCTGTAGCATTTCTTTTAGCAAAAAATTGTATTCATTTTTCGCCATTCTAGTACAAGCATTTTCGGAAAAATCGAATATGAGAATAAGACATTCTCCCATGTCACTTATTCGGCTTTATCGACTGGCACAAGGACGATATCGATGACCACGCATATGGACCGCTTCCAGGAGATGCAGATTTTCACCCGCATCGTGGAGCGGCGCAGCTTTACGCTGGCGGCCCAGGAGCTGTCGCTGCCGCGCGCGACCGTGACGAATGCGATCAAGCGCCTGGAGGCGCGGCTTGCCACCCGACTGCTGGATCGCACCACACGGGTGGTCGCGCCGACGCTCGACGGCGCGGCGTACTACGAGCGCTGCGTGCGCCTGCTGGCCGACCTCGGCGAGATGGAAAGCGTCTTCACCCGCTCCACCCCGACCGGCTTGCTGCGCGTGAACCTGCAAGCGACGCTGGCGCGCCGGGTCGTGGCGCCGCGCCTGCCCGCCTTCCTGGCGCGTTATCCCGGTATCGAACTGCAGATCGGCGAAGGCGACCGGCTGGTCGACCTGGTGCGCGAAGGCATCGATTGCGTGCTGCGCGTCGGCAATCTGCAGGATTCATCGATGGTGGCCCGGCAAATCACGCAGATCGCGCAGGTGACCTGCGCCAGCCCGGCCTACCTGGCGCGCCATGGCCGGCCCGCCACGCTCGATGAACTGGACCGGCACCAGGCCGTCAACTTCATCTCGTCCGCCACCGGTCGGCCGTATCCGCTCGAATTCCTGGTCGACGGCGCACTGCGGCAACTGACCCTGCCCGGCCCGGTCTCGGTCAGCGGCGCCGATATGTACCCGGCGGGCGCGCTCGCCGGCCTTGGCATCGTGCAAGTGCCGCGCTACCGCGTCGAGCACGAATTGACCCGGGGCGAACTCGAGGTCCTGCTGCCCGCGCTCGCGCCGCCGGCCCTGCCCGTGTATGTGCTGTATCCGCAGAGCCGCCAGCTGTCGCCGCGGGTGCGGGTCTTCGTCGATTTTCTGAAAGAGGCGTTCGCCGGCTTCGGCTGAGCGATTCGGTTACCATGGAGACAAGATAATACATGCGCTACTTCACAGGAGACCCCGATGCCGCGTTCCGCCTTCTACCCCCTGCTCGCCGCCGCACTGGCCATGACCGCACCATTGTCCCTCGCAGGTCCGGTGGCGACGACCGACAGCGGCAAGGTGGAAGGCAAGGTCGACGCCGGCATCGCCAGCTGGAAAGGCATCCCCTTCGCCGCCCCGCCGGTGGGCAAGCTGCGCTGGCGCGCGCCGCAACCGGTGCAGCCCTGGGCCGGAGTGCGCCAGGCAAGCAGCTACGCGGCGGACTGCATGCAACTGCCCTTCCCCAGCGACGCCGCGCCGCTCGGCACCAAACCCGACGAAGACTGCCTGTACCTGAATGTCTGGAAGCCGGCCGAGGACAAGGGTAACAGCGAGGGCAAACTGCCGGTGCTGGTCTGGATCTATGGCGGCGGCTTCGTCAACGGCGGCTCGTCGCCGCCGACGTATTCCGGCGCGGAGCTGGCGAAACAGGACGTGGTGGTGGTCAGCTTCAATTACCGCATCGGCCGCTTCGGCTTCTTCGCCCATCCGCAACTGACGCAGGAAGCTGGCCAAGAGGCCGCGCTCGGCAACTACGGCTTCATGGACCAGATCGCGGCCCTGCAGTGGATCAAGCGCAACGTGGCGGCCTTCGGCGGCGATCCCGACAATGTGACCATCAGCGGCGAATCGGCCGGCGGCATGTCGGTCAATTTCCTGCTCACGTCGCCACAAAGCCGCGGACTGTTCGCCAAGGCGGTGGTGATGTCGGGCGGCGATGGCGGCACCGCGCCGACGCCACTGGCCAGCGCCGAAAAGACGGGCGTGAATTTCGCCGCCGGTAAGGGCATCGCCGCCGACGATCCAAAGGCGCTCGAGAAACTGCGCGCGCTGCCGGCCGACAGCGTCGTCGACGGGATGAACCTGGCCAACTTCAGGATGCAGGGCATGCCGACCTATCATGGCCCGTTTGCCGACGGCAGGCTGGCGATCGACTCCGGCGCCGCCTTCCGCGCCGGCCGCATGCACCAGGTGCCGGTGATGATCGGCGCCACCAGCGCCGACATCGGCGGCAAGACCGGCTATATGGTCGCCGGCGCGCGCAGCCTGGCGGCGACCCTGGCCGACCACGGCGTGCCGGTGTACGCCTACCGCTTCTCCTACGTGGCCGACTCGATCGCCAAGCCCGGCGCCGGCGCCGGCCATGCGACCGACATCCCCTTCTTCTTCGATACGGTGGCGGTCAAGTACGGCGCGCAGGCGACCGGCAAGGACATCGCCGTCGGCAAGGCGATGAGCACGTATATGGTGAACTTCGCCAGGCGCGGCGATCCGAATGGCGCGGGCTTGCCGGCATGGCCGCGCTACGCGCGTTCGAGCGATCGAATCATGGACTTCTCGGCCCAAGGCAAGCCGGTGGCGCTCGAGGATCCATGGGGCGCCGAGATCGACGCGGCGGCCGCGACCCGTCGTTGAACCTGCGCCGGGCGGATACAGGAGTCTCCAGGGCGCCGCACCGGCGGCGCCATCGTCTATAATATTGCCTGGGTGATCATACCGCTCAGGTATGACAGGATTTGCGCTGGTCGGGCCGCCACGCGGCTCGGTTACGCACGTCATCATGTCACCTCTCACGCATCCTCTCACCATTTCGGCCATATCGTGGCCGCATCGCTTTCCACCTTCACTGACCGCAGGCCATGCCGGCCCGTGGGCCGCCAATTCATGAGACATACCGGACGGCATGCACGCCGTCGCGGCTGGAAAACATTTATGCGCATCGAACGACGACTCTCCAATACATTCCAAGAATTCATTGCATCGGGCAAGGCCGGCGGCGCCATCCTGATCCTGTGCACCCTCGTGTCCCTGGCCATCGCCAATTCAACCTGGGGCGCTTCCTACCTGGGCTTCTGGCACATTCCGCTCGGCGGCCTGACGGTCGAACTGTGGATCAACGACGCCCTGATGGCGATCTTCTTCCTGCTGGTCGGCCTGGAACTCAAGCGCGAGCTGTATAACGGCGAACTGTCCGACCTGCGCAACGCCATGCTGCCGATCCTGGCGGCGGCCGGCGGCATCGCGGTGCCGGCCGGAATCCACTTCGCCCTCAACGGCGGCACGCCGACGCAAGCCGGCGTCGGCATCCCGATGGCCACCGACATCGCCTTCGCGCTCGGCGTGCTGGCCCTGCTGGGCAAGCGGGTGCCGGCCTCGCTCAAGGTGTTCCTGACCGCGCTGGCCGTGATGGACGACCTGGGCGCGATTATCGTCATCGCCGTGTTCTACACCGCCCAGCTGTCGGTCGCCTACCTGGTGGGCGCGCTCGCGGTGTTCGTGGCGCTGCGCCTGATGAACAAGCGCCTGCGCGTCCTGGCGCTGTGGCCCTATCTGCTGGGCGGCGCGCTGATGTGGTTCCTGATGCTCAAGTCGGGCGTGCACGCCACCATCGCCGGAGTGCTACTGGCCTTCACCATCCCCTATTCCGCGCAGGAGGACGACGCCGCTTCGCCGTCGCACCAACTGGAACACGTGCTGCACAAACCGGTGGCCTTCCTGATCCTGCCGATCTTTGCGCTGGCCAATACCGGCATCGTCATCGGCGCCGACTGGGCCGGCGAACTGAGCTCCCTCAACAGCCTCGGCATCCTGGTCGGCCTGGTGCTGGGCAAGCCGGTCGGCATCCTGCTGTTCAGCTTCGCGGCGGTCGCGATCGGCGTGTGCCGCCTGCCGCTCGACCTGGCCTGGCGCCACGTGCTGGGCGCCGGCATGCTGGGCGGCATCGGCTTCACGATGTCGATCTTCATCACGAACCTCGCCTTCGTGGGACATGCGGATATCATCAACGCCTCGAAGATGTCGATCCTGGCCGCGTCGGTGATCGCCGGCACGATCGGCTTCATCTGGCTCAAGTTCATGGGCGCGCCGCTGGCCTCCGACCCCGACCCCGACACCATGGACTTCGACCAGGATCCGCCCGCGCAAACGCAATAAACGACACTGCCGATGAACAAGGTCATCCATCCCGCGCGCGCCGTCGCGCTGGGCTTCCTGCTGGCGATCCTCGCGGGCACCGCCATGCTGATGCTGCCGCTGGCGCGCCCCGACGGCAGCGCCGCGCCGCTGATGGTCGCCTTCTTCACGGCGGTGTCGGCGGTGTGCGTGACCGGGCTGGTGCTGGTCGACACCGGCACCTACTGGTCCGGCTTCGGCCAGGCGACCATCATGGTGCTGTTCCTGCTGGGCGGCCTGGGCATGATGACCGCCGCCACGCTGCTCGGCCTGATGGTGAACCGCTCGCCCAAGCTGCGCACGCGCCTGATGACCCAGACCGAAACGCGCTCGATCGGCATGGGCGACATCTCGAGCGTTGCGCGGGTGGTGCTGGTGGTGTCGGTGCTGTTCCAGCTGGCGATCGCGGCGATCCTGACGCTCAGGCTGCGCGCCGACTACGGCCTGGCCTGGAACGACGCCGGCTGGGTAGGCCTGTTCCACGCGGTGTCGGCCTTCAACAACGCCGGCTTCTCGATCCACCCCGACAGCATGGTGCGCTACGCGGGCGACGCCGGCATCCTGCTGCCGGTGATGCTCGCCGCCATCATCGGCGGCGTGGGCTTTCCGGTGCTGCACGACCTGCGCCACCGCTTCCGCGATCCGCGCCACTGGTCGCTGCACACCAAGCTGACCCTGTCCGGCACCCTGATCCTGCTGTTGCTGGGCTACGTCGCCATCCTGCTGTTCGAATGGAAGAATCCGCAGACGCTGGGCGCCTTCGGCCTGTTCGACAAGCTCATGAACGGCATGTTCATGTCGGCGGCGGCGCGCACCTCGGGCTTCAACACCGTCGACGTGGCGGCGCTGACCCGCGAAACCTGGGCCCTGCATTATTTTTTGATGTTCATCGGCGGCGGCAGCGCGGGCACCGCGGGCGGGGTCAAGGTGGGCACCGTGGCGGTGCTGGTGCTGCTGGTGATCGCCGAGGCGAAGGGCCACACCGACACCGAGGCTTTCGGACGCCGCGTCGGTTCGTCCGCCCAGCGCCAGGCGATCACGGTGCTGGTGCTGGGCAGCGTCATCGTTGCCTTCGGCACGGTGGCCCTGCTGCGCATCTCGCACTTCCCGACCGACCAGGTCATTTTCGAGGTCATCGCGGCCTTCGGCAGCGCCGGCCTGTCGACCGGCATCACCGACGACCTGCCGCCCTCGGGCCAGCTGGTGCTGGCCCTACTGATGTTCGTCGGCCGGGTGGGCACGATCACCTTCGCGACCTCGCTGGTGCTGGGCGAGCGGCGCATGCCTTACCGTTATCCTGAGGAGCATCCAATTGTTGGGTAGAATTTTCACAGAGCAGTTCGCGTTTTCCGCCGGCGACAGCGTGGTCGTCATCGGTTTGGGGCGCTTCGGGGGCGCGGTGGCGCAGTCGCTGATGCGCCTGGGCCACGACGTGATGGGCATCGACACGCGCGAAGACCTGGTGCAGATCTGGGGCGACCGCCTGACCCACGCCGTGCAGGCCGACTCGACCAACGAGAACGTGATGCTGCAGCTCGGCGTGGCCGATTTTTCGCACGCGATCGTCGGCATCGGCTCGGACCTGGCGGCCAGCCTGATGACCCTGATGGTCTTGACCGAACTGGGGATCAAGGACATCTGGGTCAAGGCGATGACGCCGGAGCACGGCCAGATCGCCCAGCGCATCGGCGCCCACCACGTGATCTACCCCGAGGCCGACATGGGCGCACGCGTGGCGCACCTGATCACGGGGCGCATGATGGACTTCATCGAGTTCGAGGATGGGTTTGCGATCGCCAAGATCCATGCGCCTGCGGAGACGCATAACCGGACGCTGGCCGAAGCCCATGTGCGCAGCCGCTTCGGCGTGACCGTGGTGGGCGTCAAGCGCGCCAACGAAGACTTCCAGCATGCGCTGGCGGACACGACGATCCGCTCGGCCGACCTGTTGATCGTGTCGGGGCCGACCAAGAAGATCGAAATGTTCGCGGCCGGGGGCAAGAAGCGCAAGTCGGCTTAGCGCCGGCGGCGTCGGACGGCTGGTGGCGCGCTCCGAGAGCCGCATCGACTGGCCGGCTTCGTCCGTGCTTTCGCGTGCGCCGCCGGACAGATGCGCATGTAACAATACGTTCAAGCAGCTGACCCGATGGTGCACAGCCGACATGACGACCAGCGACCCAGGCAATGCGGATATACCGATGTCCGAACTCGCATCCACTTTCCTCGAACTGCGCGACGTCGTTCTGGAAGAATGGAGCGCGAGGGTGACTGCTGAAATCCCCTCGGCGACCCGACTGGGCGAACCGATCCTGATCAATACCCTCCCATCCCTGTACGACAACATCGCGCAAGCCCTGGCGGCCGGCGCGCCCCGGCCGTTCGCCACGGCCGGCACCAATCTCGCCGTCGCCCATGGAAGGGAGCGGGCGAACATGACCGATTACGGCCCGCACGAACTCATCCACGAATTGCAGATCTTTCGCGAAGTGTTGTTCGGCATCGCGGCGGCGCGCCGGCTGCCGCTGAGCAAACACCATGCAGAGGTGATCGGACACTCGATTGAAGAGGCAGCACGCGAATCGATCAGTGGGTACAACGCCTTCAATCGCGAGGTCAGCGAAACGTTCATCGCGACGCTGTCCCACGATCTGCGCAATCCCCTGCACGTCGCGAACGCGTCGGCCCAGCTCATTCAGCTCAAGACCAGCGCCCCCGGCATCACAGGCCTGGCAAGACGCATCTGCGCCAAGATCGCTGAGACCGACGCCATGATACAGACGCTGCTCGATGCGGCAGTGCTGAAGGGAAAGACGAAACTGAAGCTGGACGTCGTGTGTTTCGACATCATGAGCCTGGTCGAAGAAGTCTGCGCCGATGTTCCACTGTCGGGTCAGCAAATGAAAGTCGCCGGCGAACGGATCGAGGGCTACTGGTGCCGCGTCTCGCTCAAGCGCGTTCTCGAAAACCTGGTATCGAACGCAAGGAAATACGGGGATCCGGCGCGCCCGATCACGGTACGGGTCAGTCGGAACGATTCCCAGATGTTGCTGGCGGTGCATAACGAGGGCAGCCCTATTCCCGAACCCGAACTCGAACGCCTGTTCCAGGCCTTCCATCGCATCGAAGACGTGAAGATCAAGGGATGGGGCCTGGGGCTGCCCTACGTTCGGCACGTCGCCGAAAGCCATGGCGGCTCGGTGGTGGTGGACAGCGCGGAACAACGCGGAACAACGTTCACCGTCAGCCTCCCGGTCGACGCCCGGCCCTATACCGGACAATAGTACGGCGGCCATGCTCGCCGCCGGCCTTGTGCCGGTGCGTCAGCGGACCCTGAGCTCGTAGTGCGCCGTCGCCCCCTTGCGGGCGGCATTACGCATTTGGTACACCTTGACGCGGTACGTTCCCTGCTCCGGCAGCGCCGCATCGAACAGGTTGCCGCCGAGTGAGCCGACGAACAGCGCTTCGTCCTTGCCGTCCTGAATGATGTTGAAGTACGTGGACTTGCTGGCAGTTTCGAGCTCGACGCGTAGCGCGCGCCCCGCCGGCGCCCTGAACACATAGTCGGCAGCGCCGTAGCCGCGTATCGCCCCCTCGAACGAGACGCTCCTGCCCTCCCCCGGCAGCGCGATCGCGGTTTCCTTCGTCTGCTCCTGCGCCGCCACCGGTTGGGCGATGGCCTGCGCCGTGACGGCCGCGAGACCGATCATGATTGTTGCATGCATCGCTGCACCTTTCTTTCGACACAAAGATCACCGCGAACGGCCGGGATGGCCCCTTCACTGCAGATTCATCATACACTTGAGACAAGGAACGAGGAGAAGCACGCAATGCGCTACACCTGGTCAATCTCTGTACAGCAACTTCGGTCGGCAGGACTACTGCTCATCGCCAGCCTGTGGTCGCCGGCTATCCTGGCGCAGGGAGCCAGCGCGTCGTCGCCGGTCGAACTGGCGCGCGAGGCCGCCCGCCTCGAGGCGGGACAATGGGTCTGGGCGCCGCAGATCGCGCCGCGTGGTCCGATGTTGGTATTCGTCGATCTGTCGCGCCAGACCGCCACCGTCTACCGCAACGGCGTACGGATCGGCGTCAGCACGGTATCGACCGGCAAGCCCGGCCACGAGACGCCCACCGGGGTCTTCACCATCCTGCAAAAGGACGCCCGGCACCGTTCCAGCACGTA
Source organism: Massilia timonae CCUG 45783 (assembly GCF_000315425.1). Classification (GTDB taxonomy): domain Bacteria; phylum Pseudomonadota; class Gammaproteobacteria; order Burkholderiales; family Burkholderiaceae_D; genus Telluria; species Telluria timonae. The sequence continues at coordinate 102,547 of NZ_JH992927.1, forward strand.
CAACAACGCGCCCATGCCCTTCCAGCAGCGCCTGACCTGGGACGGCGTCGCCCTGCACGCCGGCGGCCTGCCCGGCTATCCGGAAAGCCATGGATGCGTGCACCTTCCCTATGCCTTCGCCAAGGCGCTGTTCGCCGCGACCGACTTTTCGACGACCGTCATCATCGCCGGCAACGCCAGTCATCCGGTACAGACCGGCAGCGGCCGGGTGCTGGCGCCGACGCCGATCGCGGCGCCGACGGGCGAATTCTGGGCGCCCGAGCGCGCGCCCGCCGGCCCGATCACCATCGTGATGTCGCGCAGCGACCAGGCGGTGTCGGTCTTGCGCAACGGGATCGAGATCGGGCGCTCGGCGGCGCTCAATACCTCGTCCGACGAGGCGACCCACGTCCTGACGCTGGGCACGGGCGCGGACGGCAAGCCGGTGTGGATCTACGCGGGTGTGGCCGGCCACGCCGACGAGGACGGCCGCACGGTCGACGAAGCCACACGCAACCGCGTGCAGCTGCCGCAGGCCTTCCACGACAAGCTGGCGGCGCTGCTGGCGCCGGGCGCGACGCTGCTGGTCACGCAGTCGCCGCTGAGTGAGGGCGCGACCGGCACGCCGCTGACCGTGCTGAGCGGCGCCGAGTAAGGCGCCGGCGCGGCGCTCAGAACCGTCGGTGCCCGCTGTCGGGATCGCACCGGCCATTGAACTTGATCATGCCATCGACGGTGATGGTGCCGTTGCGGCGGTCGATCGACACCGTCGGCCGGTTCAGCGCATTCAGGCGGAAACGTCCGCGGATATCGTTGTGACCGACGATCAGGTCTTCGAGATCCCACCAGCCATCGCGCCCACCGGAATGCATCGGCGGGATCAGCTGCTTGGGGATCCGGATCCGGCCCTGGTCGTTATGGATGGAGACGTTGAGTGCGCTGTCGAAGTCCTGCTTGCCGGTGGTTACTTCGGACTTCGGCTCGTACTTGTGCGTCTCCTGATTCCACTGGTAACCGGAATGGGCCTCCGCCACCGTTCGTTCCGCCTGGCCGAAGCAGACCAGCTGGATATCTTCATCCCGGTCCCGCTCGTCGGGACCGCCACGCTGTGCGTTGCGATCGTACTGTTGGGCACACGCCGCCGTGGAGAACAAGGCGGCGATCAGGATGACAAGTTTCATGTGACGTCCTTAGCTTCAGGGAACGCATTCCAGCACCTGGTCGACGCGCCCCATGCTCATGTGTTTATCGAATGACTCAACTGTGCACCCGTTGTCGACTCTAGCATGGGATGATGATAAAAATACACATCACCCAAAATAAACCGGGACGGTCCCCGGACACGCGTGAGGAAACCAGTCATGTTGAAACCATCGAGCATCGCCGTCGCGCTCGCGGCCGCCTTGTGCGCCGCCTGCAGCACCGGCACGGCGCCGTCGACCGATCCCGTCGCGCGGGACACCCAGGCCATCGGCTTGACCGGCACGACCTGGCGCCTGCACGACATCCAGTCGATGGACGACGCCCAGGGCACGACCCGCCCGCATCCCGACCGGGTCTATACCATGCGGCTGACGCCGGACGGCCGCGCCGCGTTCCAGCTGGATTGCAACCGGGGCTCGACGTCATACACCGTTGGGCCCAGTGAACCGGGCCGGGGCGCAATCACTTTTGGCAACGTGGCGATGACGCGGGCGATGTGTCCACCGGGGTCGCTCGACAGCCGCATCGCCCGGGATATGGGCTATGTTCGCTCATACATGATGCAGGGAGACACGCTGTCCTTGAGCTTGATGGCCGATGGCGGCATCTATGTCTGGAAACCGGAGACCGCCATACAGCCCACGCAGTGAACGTTTCAGATTGCTCGCATCGAATCGAACGGCGCCGGTCTACCTCGTCGGCACAGCACCGGACAGCACGGCGCCTACGAGCGCGGTAAAGTCATCGCAAACGGCATCCGCGCCGGCCTGGCTGCGCCCCTGTCCCGCCGCGCTCTTCGTGGCGCCTTGCAGGATCGTATTTTGATCGTGCAGCAGTCCGATCTGCATCGCCATCAGGCGCTCGGCGTTGCCTGGAGCATGGATTCCCGCCGCCTTGCAGATGGCGTCGATACGCCGGCCGAGCAGTTCTGCCGCATCCGGCGGCGAAGCCTCGCCTCTCGACGTGTCGCTCGTCTGGGCAGCATCGCCGGGCATCGCTTCCTCATGCAGGGTCTTGCCTGCGACCGCGCCGAGCTGCGCCTGCGTCGCATCCTGAGCGACGATGCCGGGTTCGCCGGTGGCACCAAGTTGCAGCAATACCCGCTCGACCGCACGCAGCGTATCGCTCAGCCTCGACATGTCCGGCGCATCCTCACCCAGGCGCGCTTGGGTCACGCTGGCGATCGACAGCACGGCCACCATGCAATGGCGGACCTGCTGAAGGCTGCGCTCCGCGTCCGCGCCCCGATGGGATTTGACATGGTCGATGACGTCGGCACGCGTCTGCAGCGGCTGGCCGCTTTCGTCCGCCGCCCTTCGCGCCCGCTGTTGCGCGGCCGGCGACGACGCGTCGCTCGCCATACGTTCCCAGTCCGCCAGGCTGAATCGCCCGAGCTGCGCGCCGGATTGGCCCAACACTGGAACGTGAATCCTGATCGTCGTCGCCAACGAGTTGTTCATCCACTCCAACGGGGCCGCGCGCAATCCGGGGTCGCCATCCTCGTCCACCTGCGGATGCACGGTCTCCCAGAAGCGCACGAGCAGCCCCTCTACCAGCAGCAGCCCGCGCAAGAGCCCTTCGAACCCATGCTGGCGCGTCCAGGCTTCGGTGAGCCAGGCGGCGATCTGCAGATCCTTGGCGTACCCGCTCAACGTCATCTTGCAGAGCGCCTCGGTTTGGGCCCAATCGGCACGCTTCAGAGGCTGCTCCCACACGCCCATCGGCAGACTCGGATCGTCTTCCCGGCGCGCCTCGCGTAATCTGTCAAAGATAGGATCGAAGCGGATTGGCGGTCCGGTGGGCAGGTCCTCCCTGATCGGGTGGAGGAGCGACTCCAGTTCGCTGCGGTGTTCGGCGCTAAGCGGTGGGCTTGGCTGGGTAACGTTCATGTCGGTCATGTGGAAAAATGATGGATGGTCCGACACGATTATTGCGCCCGTGACGGGATCGGTCCATGTGTTTTTTGTCGTTTGAAATCTTCCATTTGCGCGGATGGCGCAGCGTGCCGGCTATTCGCCGTGAATGACGAAAAAAAGCCCCGACTTGTGAGGATCTCGCTCTGCAATGTGGCGCTGACGCGCGCCATGTGCTCACCTGGCTCGCTGGACAGCCGAATCGCGAGGGACATGGGCTATATCCGCTCGAACATCATGCGCGGCGATTCACTCTTCATGAGCATGATGGCCGACGGCGGCATGTCTGGAAACCCGCGCCCGGCATCCGACTCGCGCCATGAACCTTGCCGCAACAGCGCATCGAACGAGAAACAAAGATTTTTCTTGTATAAAAGAAAAAAACTAGGTTCAATACCGATTGTATTATTAACAAGAAAACTTTCGGGATGTCAGCTTCCAACAATCAGCTTTCCAGGTACGTATTTGTCGTGTTCGCGGATGACTGGGGCCGCCACCCGTCAAGTTGCCAGCATTTATTCCGAAGGATTATTCCGCAAGCCCAAGTCATTTGGGTCAACACGATTGGATTGCGCACGCCTCGCGTCAACCTGCACGATTTCAAGAGGGCCATGCAGGTCATGCGCACCTGGGTTTGCCCCGGTGCGAGGATCGGAGGAGTATCCCGTAAGGGCGCAGTCGACCGCACCGCAGATGGCGCTTGCGTCCCCCCCGGCAAAGATGCCGTCGCCCCCCATATCCTCAGCCCGGTCATGTGGCCTTCTTTTCGGGGCCCCAGATCTTCCGCGCTCAATCATCGCCTGCTCTCGCGTGCAGTGCACAAGGCGCTGCGGCATGTGGCCCCCGGCAAGCAACCAATCCTGGTGAGTACGTCGCCCACGGTACCTGGTCTTTTCCGCGATCATGCCTTCAGGCGGAAAGTCTATTATTGCGTGGACGACTTCACGCATTGGCACGGCATCGATGGCCGCGCCGTGCATCGCCTGGAGCAGGAAACGCTGGATGCATGCGACCTGATGATCGCGTCCTCCGCCGCGATTCTCGCGTCTCGTTCATCGTTCGTGAACACCGCCACCCTGCTGACTCATGGTGTGGATCTGGCGCACTTCTCCCACGTCACATGCGACCCATCCAGCCCTTTGGCGGCCTTGCCCCATCCGCTCGTGGGAATGTTCGGGGTCTTCGACCGCCGTGTCGATGGCCAGGCCCTGAAGAACGCCGCACGCTTGTCACCGCGCGCGACCTTCGTTATCCTCGGCCCGGTCGTGGACCGGGATCCGGCCGAATTCCGCGATGTGCCCAATATCCGCTTCATGGGCGCCGTGCCTTATTCGGACTTGCCCGGACATGTCGGCCACTTCGACCTGTGCATCCTGCCCTATGTGATCGGTGAATCGACGCACAGCATCAATCCTCTCAAGCTCAAGGAATACCTGGCCACTGGCAAGCCGGTCATCGTATCCCCCCTGCCCGAAGCAATCCGACTCGCCGAGTATCTTACGCTGGCAGGGCCGGAAGAATTTCCGCAAGCAGTGGCATCGGCCCTGGCCGCGATCGCATCGAGCGCGTCGAAACCCATTCATCCATGCACCGGCCTCAGGACCTTCCTGCAACGCGAGAGCTGGGAAGCAAAGGCCAATCGCTTCCTGTCCGACATCATGGAGGGCCTGTGACCGACCGCGTGCGCATCCTCTGTATTTCCACCATGTTCCCGAATCCGCGCATGCCGGTGCATGCGCAGTTCGTCAAGCAGCGGCTGGACGCACTGTCCAGGCACGTCGACCTGATCGTGGTGTCGCCGATACCCTGGTTTCCTGGCGAAGCATATGTCGCGCGTTATGCCAACCGGAGCCGGGTTCCATCACAATTTGACGAGAACGCGTATCCCACGTATTTTCCGAAGTTTTTCTCCATCCCGGCAATGCTCAAGCCGCTCGATGGCGTGTTTCTCGCCTTCGCGGTCTGGCGCTTCATCGCATCGCATGGGCTGAAAGGGAAATTCGATGTGCTCGATTGCCATCTGGCGTTTCCGGAAGGGTTTGCGGGCGCCCTGTTGTCCCGCGTCCTTGGCAAGCCCTATGTCGTTACCTTGCGCGGCCACGATATCAATGAACTGCACCGCTTCCCGGTACGCCGTCGCCAGGTGCTGTTTGCCCTGCGCCACTGCGCGCGCTATGTCGGCGTCGCCAAGGCCCTGGTGGACGGCGCCGTGCGCCTGGGCGCGCCCGCGGACAAGGGATACGCCTCGGCGAACGGCGTGGACACGGAGCGCTTTCATCCCACCGCGAAGGACGACGCCCGCAGGATGCTCGGATTGGACTGCGCCAAACGCTATCTGCTGTCGGTTTCCCACCTGGTGCCGCGCAAGGGCGTCGACGTCCTGCTGCGCGCCCATGCCATGCTGGTGGCGGCGGGCCGCAGCGACCTGAGTTTGATCGTCGTCGGCAAAGGGGGCGAAGAAGGCGACTGCGAAGCCGGGCTTCGCGCCCTGGCCAGTGACCTCGGGATCGCCGACCGGGTCATCTGGGCCGGTCCGGTGGCGAACACAGAGTTGCATGCCTGGTACTCGGCCGCCGATGTATTCTGCCTCGCCAGCGAGAAGGAAGGCTGGCCGAATGTCATTCTCGAGGCCATGGCGTGCTCGACGCCGGTGGTTGCTCACCGGACCTGGGGCGTACCAGAAATTATCACGGGGGTCGACCTGGGCGTCCTGGTCGAGACCAGGGAACCTGCGGCGTTTGCCGACGCGATTGACCTGGCCTTGACGCGAACCTGGAGCCCTGCACGGTTACGGAAGTATGCGCTGGAGCATACCTGGAACAAGGTGGCCGAAGGACTCTCCGGACACTTCCAGGCGATAGCGAAGGCAGAGGCCGCCAGAGGGTCCGCGCGGTGAACGCGCAACTGCATGTGCGACTACGCTCATAAGCAAATAGACAATTGATTGCTGGTACAGAAATTCCTTTTTAGTAAGATCGTGGTTCAGCCAAGACCACGCAAGGAATCCAGACGCCACCTTACCGCCGCTGCCGATGCGCCCACCGTGAACCTCGCGGCCATCGACCAGGTGACCGTCGTCGGCTCGCGCGCGCGCAACCGCACCGTGTTCGACAGCGCCGTGCCGATCGACCGCTTCGGCGCCCGCGAGGTGGAGAACGCGCTGACCCGCGGCGACCTGGGCGCGGCCCTGCAGCAACTGGCGCCGTCGATCAACTTCCCGCGCATCGAGTCAAGCGGCGCCGCCGACTCGGTGCGCGGCCTGGCGCCCGACCACGTGCTGGTGCTGGTCAACGGCAAGCGCTGCCACGCGATTGCGGTGCTCGACACCGAGAGTAGCTTCGCCGGCATCGTCCCGGTCGACGTCAACACCATCCCGCCGGGCGCCATCGACCACATCGAGATCCTGCGCGACGGCGCCGGCGCCCAGTACGGCAGCGATGCGGTGGCCGGCGTCATCAACATCGTGCTCAAGAAGGCGCGCGCGGGCGGTTCGGCCCCGGTGAGCTACGGCGCCAACCATACGGACTTCGAGCCGACCGACGAAAGCCACATGCGCAGGCCCGGCAACTGCAGCGCCACGGATTACACATTCGCATTCTCAACAAGCGCGTTCGATCTTACATCCACCGGCTTCTTACTGGATTTCGAGTGAATTTTCGCGTATTCGGTCGCCGAGCCGCTTTTTACGCGCCGCGAGCGGTGGATGGGTGTCAAAAACGCTGACGATTTGGCTTTCGCCATCGCTCAGCAGGGAAAGGGCCGAAATCAGCTCCTGCGTTGAAGTCATCGCCGCGCCACCCTCGTCAGCAGCGAACTCGCGCTCCCGGCTATAAGCGGAATACGCCTGCTCTAACAGGCGGTTCAAGACAAAGTATACGGCAATCATCCCAGCCGGCCAGGCCAGAATACGAACAAAGGTCCACAACACTGGAAGCAACCCCGCGAAGTTATCTCTTGCTTCCGGAAAAATAAACGCTAACGCCGCAACAATAGCTCCCATAATGCTGAACACGTAAGCAAATTTCCTCAGCACTCCCTTGGATAGCTCCGATAACATACAAGGATACATACGAACAGCATGGCTGAAAGCCAGGATGAACGCCTTATTCCTCGAATCCCCGTTATTGATATGCGCAATCTCGTGAGCGGCAATGGCTACCAGCTGGCGATCATTCGCGACTTGTAACAGTCCGGTAGAAAACGCGATCAGCGCTTTCTTGCCAAACACGGACGAGATGGCGAATGCGTTTATTTCTGCGCTGGGGTAGTACCCGATCTGTGTTTCACTGCCCAGTTGTGACGCAATCGGGGCGATTCGCCGTCTGACCCCATCGTCGAGCGTGACTTGGAGTTGCCCGGCAACCTTATCGACAGCATCATGAACATACTGAATGGTGACTAGCAAAGGCAGACCAAGCACAAAACACACTACATTTGCAGAGGATTTCAACGTGCCCGCAATGCCCATATAGTGGCAGATTATGGAGATAATCAATGCCATTATGAAGGCAGCCCATAAGGTAATGAGGCTGCATCTCGCAAATTTAGCATATAGATTAATGCTCAGCATTAGAAATCAGTCCTTGATGTCAACGATGCGGGTCACAGCCGCTGCAGTGGATAATCCGTTGGCTGCCCTACGAGCCAGATAAGCCCTGCTCGAATTCTCGCAATTCCCTGAATTTTGCCATAAGGCAACCAAAAAGAGAATTGTCAGCATAACAAACCAAAATAAATTCTATTTATTGGAAAGCAAAGGTTATTGAAATGCCCGCATGCTTTGACTGGATGTCTGTTCGACTGTCGCACCTGATCATGTCTCTATGACGCTGCCCAAGGCTCTGCTTATTCCGACACTTCGCGCAAGTGCCGGACGCGCTAGGTCTGCGACTCTAACAGGTTTGCGGTGGCGCGAAGCTCGGGGGTGACGGGCAAGCCCCCACCGTTCTAGTCTGACTGCGGTCAGCCACGCCGGCGTGACGCCGGGCGTCGAGCGTGGCAGCATAGCCCGCCTCGGTCTTGTTTATGGTTAGGCGATGAGACCGAAAACGAGCGGCAATAAGTTGCAGCTGCGCATGCTCGCGCGCAAGAAGACGCTTAAGTCCGGCAAGATCTGGACGGGCTATTACCTATACGGCCGGGGCCGGATGGAAAGCAGATCGAGATCCCGCTGGGCACCGACCCGGTGGCCGCAAAACGCAAATGGGCTGAGCTCGAGTGCGTAGAGACGCCGTCCGATGCGTCGCTGATGTAAGCGTGCAGCCCAACCACCTGTAATGTCGCCGCGATGACATGCAGACTCGAGGTTTTCTACTTCGAGGATCCCATGACCCGTCAACGCATTT
>NZ_JH992928.1:0-15881 GCF_000315425.1 Massilia timonae CCUG 45783
ACTTGCATGTGTAAAGCATGCCGCCAGCGTTCAATCTGAGCCAGGATCAAACTCTTCAGTTCAATCTCTGTTTGTTGACTCTTTCGAGTCATCGGTATTGCTACCGAGTCGCTCACTCAAAATACTGACCGTCACTTCATTGCTGAAGCAACGTTTAATACTTTGTGCGAACATTTGATATTTTAAGTATGCAGCTGAACAAGTCAGCCGGCACCTTCATCAAACGCCCACACTTATCGACTGTTAATTTTTAAAGATCAGAATTCGGTACTGCTTTCTGCATTTTGCTTTGAAGCGTTGTGTTCGTCAGCAGCAGAGAGGCGAGATTATGAAGTGTTTCTCATTGTTCGTCAACCTCTTTTTTCTCTTCGCTTTCGCTACCGTGAGGCTGCGTCTGCGTCGAGGAGCGAGACTATAGCAAGCCGGAGGCCGGCTTGCAAGGTTTACGATTGTGATATCTTAGCCGCCGCATTCAGCGACCTTCTCTTACATACCCTTATATGATTCCTACGATCGTCCCTACCGCCGACGCCGCCCTCTCCCGGTCCCTGGCGGACGCCATCAATAACAAGACCAAGCCGCTCGGCAGCCTCGGACGACTGGAATCGCTCGCCGCCCAGCTGGGCCTGATCCAGCGCTCGACCAAGGTCAGCATCGACCAGCCTGCGATCCTGGTCTTCGCCGCCGACCACGGCGTCGTGGCCGAGGGCATCTCCGCCTTCCCGCAAGACGTCACCTGGCAGATGGTCGAGAACTTCCTGGGCGACGGCGCGGCCATCAATGTATTCGCGCGCCAGAACGGCTGCGCCCTGCACGTGGTCGACGCCGGCGTGAACCACGATTTCGGCGCACGCGCGGGGCTCGTGCACCGCAAGGTCGCCAACGGCACCCGCAACTTCGCGCTCGAACCCGCGATGACGGCGCAGGAATGCGCGACCGCGCTCGAACACGGCATGGCCCTGGCGCGCGACCTCCCCGGCACCGTGGTCGGCTTCGGCGAGATGGGCATCGGCAACACGACGTCGGCCGCCGCCCTGATGCACAAGCTGACCGGCCAGCCGGTGGCGCGCTGCGTCGGCGCCGGCACCGGCCTCACCCCCGACGGTATCCGCCACAAGGCCGACGTGGTCGCGGCAAGCGTGGCCCGTCACACCCACGCCGTGCAGCCGCTCGAGGTGCTGGCCACCTTCGGCGGCTTCGAGATCGCGATGATGGCCGGCGCCATGCTCAAGGCGGCCGAGCTGCGCAAGGTGCTGCTGATCGATGGCTTCATCGTCACCAGCGCGCTGCTGGTGGCCGCACGCCTGCAGCCGGCCATCCTCGACTACTGCGTGTTTTCGCACTGTTCGGGCGAGCATGGCCACGCCCTGCTGCTCGAGGAGCTCGGCGCCCGTCCGCTGCTCGACCTTGGCCTGCGCCTGGGCGAAGGCACCGGCAGCGCGCTCGCCCTGCCCCTGCTGCACGCCAGCGCCAACTTCCTGAACGAGATGGCCACCTTCGCCTCGGCGCAAGTGAGCGAACGCTCGGCATGACGCACCAGCTGCGCCTGTTCTTCATCGCGCTGCAGTTCTTCACGCGGCTGCCGATTCCGCGCTGGGTCGGTTTCGAGCCGAGCTGGTTGAACCATGCGTCGCGCTACTTCCCGCTGGTGGGCGTCGTGGTCGGCGCCATCGGCGCGCTCGTCTACCTGGTGGCCGCGCACTGGCTGCCGGCGCCAGTGGCGGCCGTGCTGTCCACCGCCGCCACCATCTACCTCACCGGCGCCTTCCACGAAGACGGCTTCGCCGACACCTGCGATGGCCTGGGCGGCGGCATGACGAAGGAACGCGCGCTCGAGATCATGAAGGATTCGCGGGTCGGCGCGTATGGCGCGATCGGCATCGTCTGCATGCTCGGCGCGAAGCTGGCCCTGCTTGCCAGCCTGCCGCCGGCCAGCGCCATGGCCGCCCTGCTGCTGGCTCACCCGCTGTCGCGACTGGCCGCAACTTCCCTGATCTGGCAGATGGAGTACGCCCGCGCCGAGGGCAAGGCCAAGCCGCTGGCGGTGCGCATGAGCGACCGCGAGTTCGGCATCGCCGCCGTCACCGTGCTGCTGCCCGCGCTCGGCCTGCTGGCCTGCGGCCTGCTCGACCTGGCCGCGATCGTCGCCGCGCTGGTGGCGTCCCTCGTTGCAACCTGCTGGCTCGCGCGTAAGTTCACGCGGCGCTTGCAAGGCTATACCGGCGACTGCCTCGGCGCCGTGCAGCAACTGGCCGAAGTGGCGGTCTATATCGCGGTGCTGGCCACGCTCGGCCGCGGCGTGCTGGCCTGATGCGCCTCTACCTGGTGCGCCATCCGCGGCCCGAGGTGCCGGCCGGGCACTGCTACGGCCGCAGCGACCTGGCGGCGGATCGAGCCGACGTCGAACGGGTGCTGGCCGCATTGGCGAGCCAGGGGCTGCCCGGCGCGATGCCCGTCTACGCCAGCCCGCTGGCCCGCAGCGCGGTCCTGGCGGAGCAGCTCTCGCCGGCGCCGGTATTCGACGCGCGCCTGGCCGAGATGGACTTCGGCGCCTGGGAAATGCGCAGCTGGGACGACATTCCCCGCAGCGAGATCGACGCCTGGAGCGCCGACCTGCTGCACTACCGCCCCGGCGGCGGCGAAAGCGTGATGGACGTGGCCGCGCGCGTGGCCGGTTTCGATGCCGATATCCGGCGCGCCGGACACGCGCAAGCCCTGGTCATCTGCCACGCCGGCACCATGCGCCTCCTGCATTCGCTGCACCTCGGCGGCACGCTGGTCGAGGCCGCGCTGCGCGCTGCACAGGCGCCACACCGGATCGGCTACGGCGAAGTGATGATGCTGGAAACCTGACAACGCCTTGGACAACACCTTATAATGTGCGCGTTTTGGTGCTCGCGCCTGCGTTCGCAGTCGCAGTTAAACGGGAAACACGAAGCTCCTTTCAAGGGCCAACGTGTGCTGCCCCCGCAACGGTAAGCAAGTGCCGCATGCTCTCTTCGAGCCATGCGGCAAACCGTCCCCTCATACCACTGTGCGCATGCATGGGAAGGTCGGACGGCCATACTTGTCAGCCCGGATACCGGCCAAAAGGTGGCGTCGCCTCGCGCGATGCCGTTCAATCTGGCCTACGGGGACGTCGGCTGGTTGCCCTTTATAAGAAACAGTTCATGAATTTTCCAGTCACCCGGCAAGCCGCCGCGGTCTCGCTCGCCCTCGCCGTCATCTCGTCCGCCGCCGTCGCCGACGCACCCTCGCCTGACGCCATCCCTACCGCCGACACCGTCGTCGTCACCGCAACGCGCACCGCGCAGCGCGCCGCCGACGTCATCGCCGACACCACCGTCATCGATGCCGAAGAGATCGCGCGCTCCGGCGCCGGTTCGGTGGCCGACATCCTGCGCCGCCAGCGCGGCATCGAGATCTCGCGCAACGGCCCGGCCGGCACCACCACCAGCGTCTTCATCCGCGGCGCCAACGCCAACCAGTCCGTGGTCCTGGTCGACGGCGTGCGCTTCGGTTCGGCGACCACCGGCACCGCCAGCTGGAACGCGATCCCGCTGGGCGCCATCGACCGTATCGAGATCGTCTACGGCCCGCTCAGCACCCTGTACGGCGCCGACGCCATCGGCGGCGTGATCCAGATCTTCACCCGCAAGGGCGAAGGCGCCCCGGTCGTCACCGGCTCGGTTGGCGTGGGCAGCAACGCGACCCGCCAGCTTGATGCCGGCATCTACGGCAGCAGCGGCGGCCCGAACGCCGTCAGCTACGCCTTCGGCGCCGGCTACGAGGACTCGGACGGCTTTTCGTCCACCCGCCCGGGCGCCTCCGGCTACAACCCGGACGAAGACGGCTACCGCCGCCGCAACGCCAACGGCCGCGTGACGATGGCGCTCGCGCCGGGCCACGAGATCGGCGCCCAGTTCCTGGTCAGCCGCCTGTACAGCCAGTACGACAGCGGCACCGCCAACTACGACGTCCACAGCGACAACGACCTGAACACCGCCGCGGTCTTCATGCGCAACCAGATCCTGCCGAACTGGCACAGCACGGTGCAATACGCGCGCTCGGAAGACAAGTCGGGCAACTTCACCAACGCGACGCCATCCGGCGCCAGCCAGATCGACACCCAGCAGGATGAGTTCAGCTGGCAGAACGACATCGCCATCGGCCAGGACACCCTGCAGCTGCTGTACACGCACCGCAAGGAAGAGGTGCCGACGATGCAGCGCTCGCGCATCACGAATTCGTATGCCGCCGCCTACTCGGCCAAGCGCGGCCAGCACCTGGTCGACGTCAGCGCGCGCCACGACCGCTCGGTCTATGGCAGCAAGAACACCGGCGCCGCCGGCTATGGCTACGACTTCGGCAACGGCCTGCGCGCCACCGCCAGCGTCGGCACGAGCTTCCGCGCCCCGACCTTCAACGAGCTGTATTTCCCCGGCTACGGCCTGGAAACCAACAAGCCCGAAAAAGGCCGCAACCGCGAAGTGGGCCTGCGCTACGACGGCAACGGCTACCAGCTGGACGCCACCTACTTCCACAACCGCCTGACCGACATGATCGTGTCGAGCACCCCGTGCCCGGACGGCGTCAACCGCAGCTGCGCCTACAACGTCAACAAGGGCCAGCTCGAAGGCTTCTCGCTGGCCGGTGCTACGCGCCTGATGGGTGTCGACCTGCGCGCCAGCCTCGATTGGCAGGATCCGCGCGACGAGACCACCGGCAAGCAGCTGGCCCGCCGCGCGAAGAAGCACGCCAGTTTCGGTGCCGACTACACGATGGGCACGCTCAAGGCCGGCGCCGAGCTGACGGTATCGGGAGAGCGCTTCGACGACGCCGCCAACAACCGTCGCCTGGGCGGCCACGGCCTGCTGAACCTGCACACGACCTGGCAGTTCACGCCCGACTGGTCGCTGCTGATGCGCCTGGACAACGTCGCCGACAAGCAGTACGAGATCGCGCGTAACTACGGCACCAGCGGCCGCACCTGGTTCGCGGCCCTGCGCTACGGCATCCGTTAAGCTATAACCCCTTGCCCGCGGCAGCCAGGCCGCGGGTGTCCGAAACCAACAGGGCCAGCATGCACGCATCCGTCCCACCGCTACGCCAGCGCGCCACGCTCATCGTCGGCGCCATGCTGGCGTTTTCGATTGCCACCCTGCTGTTCGCGGGCATGACCGGATCGATCCGGGTGCCTCTCGGCGAGATTCCCGACGCCCTGCGCCAGCTCGCCAGCGGCCAGCCCGATTCGCTTTCCGCCTCCCTGCTCGAGCTGCGCGCCAGCCGCGCGCTGGTGGCGTTCGCGACCGGCGGCGCGCTGGCCCTGGCCGGCCTCATGATGCAGGCGCTGCTGAGAAATCCCCTGGCCGACCCGTATGTGCTGGGCGTCTCGTCCGGCGCCTCGGTCGGCGCCCTGCTGGCGCTGCTCCTGATGGCGTCCACGCTGATGGTCGACGCCGCCGCGCTGGCCGGCGCCATCGGCGTGGCGATGTTGCTGTACCTGCTGGCGCGGCGCGACCTGCGCAGCGGCCAGGCGGCCGAAGGTGGCGCCTCGATGCTGCTCCTGACCGGCGTGATCGTCTCGGCCCTGTGCGGCTCGATCGTGACCCTGATGCTGTCGATCGCGCCCGAGGGGCGCCTGCGCAGCATGATCTTCTGGCTGATCGGCGACCTGGCCGGCGCGCCGCTGCGGCTGGCGCCCTGGCTGGTGCTGGCCGGCTGCCTGGTGTACGCCATGCGCAATGCGCGCGCCATGAACATGGTCGCGCTGCACGCCGAGAATGCGGTGACGCTGGGCGTGCGCGTCGGCGCGCTGCGCAAGGGACTGTTCTTCGTGTCGGCCCTGCTCACCGCGAGCGCGGTCACCAGCGCCGGCTCGATCGGCTTCGTCGGCCTGATCGTGCCGCATGCCTGCCGCTTCGCCTTCGGGCCCGACCACCGGGTCCTGATCCCGGCCGTGGTGCTGGCCGGCGGCGCCTTCCTGGTGCTGTGCGATACGCTGGCGCGCACCATCATCGCGCCGCAGCAGCTGCCGGTCGGCGCCATCACGGCGATGATCGGCGCGCCGGTCTTCCTCTACCAGTTGCACCGCCTGCGCAAATGAACTCCATCTCCACCCACGACCTGCTGCTGTCCATCGGCCCACGCACCCTGGTGCGGGGCCTGGACTGGACCGCGCGCGCCGGCGAATGCTGGAGCATCATCGGCCGCAACGGCGCGGGAAAAAGCACCTTGCTGCGCACCCTGGCCGGCTTGCAGCCGCCGAACGGCGGATCGGTCCAGGTGAACGGCCGCGCACTACCCGACTGGCCGCTGACCGAGCTGGCGCGCGAGCGCGCCTTCCTGGCCCAGTCGCGCCACGACGCTTTCGCCTACACGGTGCTCGAGAGCGTGCTGTCGGCGCGCCACCCCTACCACGCCAACCGCTACTGGGAGGGCAGCGACGACCACCAGGCCGCCCTGCAGGCGCTGGCGTCGATGGAAGTGGACGACCTGGCCGGGCGCGACGTGCGCACCCTGTCCGGCGGCGAGCGCCAGCGCGTGGCGATCGCCGCCCTGCTGGCGCAGCAGACGCCGCTGCTGCTGCTCGACGAGCCGGCCAATGCGCTCGACCTGGCGCACCAGGTGAGCGTGATGGGCCTGCTGGCCCGCCTGTGCCGCGAGCAGGACCGGACCGTGGTCATGATCGGCCACGACCTGAACCTGGCCGCGCGCATCTCGACCCACGTGCTCCTGCTCATGGGCGACGGCCGCTGGACCGCCGGCGCCAACGACCAGATCATGCGCCCGGCGCTGCTGGGCGACTACCTCGGCCATCCGATCGACATGATCGAACACGGAGGCCGCCGCATCTTCATCCCCAAGGAGGGCACCGCATGACCGACATGACACCCGAACAAACCGCCGCCCTGAACGACCGCCACCGCGCCCGCATGGAGCGCAAGAAGGCGGTCATCGACGCAAAAATCGCGTCGGCCGACAAGGAAATCGGCATCGTCATCGTCAATACCGGCAACGGCAAGGGCAAGAGCTCGAGCGCGTTCGGGATGGTGGCGCGCGCGCTCGGCCACGGCATGAAAGTGGGCGTGGTCCAGTTTATCAAGGGCGCCCTGTCGACCGGCGAAGAAACCTTCCTGCGCCGCTTTCCCGACGAAGTGCGCTTCCATGCGATGGGCGAAGGCTACACCTGGGAAACGCAGAACCGCGAGCGCGACATCGCCAAGGCCGAGGAAGCCTGGGCGCTGGCCCGGCAGTTCCTGTCCGATCCCGCGATCGGCATGGTGGTGCTCGACGAGCTGAACATCGCCCTCAAATACAAATACCTCGACGTGCACACCGTGATCGCCGACCTGCTCGACCGTCCGGTGATGCAGCACGTGGTGATTACCGGCCGCGGCGCGCCGCCGGAACTGATCGCGGTGGCCGATACCGTCACCGAAATGAACGTGGTCAAGCACGCGTTCAAGGCCGGCATCACGGCCCAGGCGGGGACCGAATGGTGACGGGCGCCCGTATCGTCCTGGTGGCGGCGATGTCGTCCGGCCAGGGCAAGACGACGGTGACGGCCGCGCTGGCGCGGCGGCTGGTCCGCATGGGCAAGCGCGTGCGGGTGTTCAAGTGCGGCCCCGACTTCATTGACCCGATGCTGCTCGAACGCGCCTGCGGCGCGCCGGTGCACAATCTCGACCTGTGGATGGTGGGCGTCGATGCCTGCCGCCAGCGCCTGCTTGACGCCGCGCGCGAGGCGGACGCGATCCTGATCGAGGGGGTGATGGGCCTGTACGATGGCTCTCCTTCGGCGGCGGACCTGTCGCGCGAGTTCGGCATCCCCGTGCTGGCGGTGCTGGACGCGTCGGCGATGGCGCAAACGGCCGGCGCCGTGGCGCAGGGCCTGCGCGACTATGGCCCCGTCGAGATGGCCGGCGTGATTGCCAACCGCATCGCCAGCAGCGGCCATGCGGCAATGGTGAAAGAGTCGCTGCGCGACATCCCGCTGATCGGCACTCTCGCCCGCCAGGAGGCGCCGCTGCCCGAGCGTCATCTGGGCCTGGTGGTGCCGGGCGAGGTCGAGGAGCTGGACGGCATCCTGGATGCGCTGGCCGACAGCATCGATTTCAATGAAGCGGCGTGGGATGCGCTGCCCGTCATGACGCCTGCTGCCACGGTCCCGATGCCTGTGGAGCCACTGCTGGCGGGACGCACGATCGCGATCGCGCGCGATCCGGCCTTCGTCTTCGTCTACCCGGCGAATATCGACCTGCTCGGGCAGCTCGGCGCGCGCATCACGTATTTCGCGCCGCTGGCCGACGAGGCGGTGCCGGACGATGCCGACGCCGTGTATCTGCCGGGCGGTTATCCCGAGCTGCACGGCGCGCAGCTGCAGGCGGCCCAGCGCTGGCGCGACTCGATCCGCGCCGCGCACGCACGTGGCGTGCCGATCGTCGCCGAATGCGGCGGCATGATGGCGCTTGCCGATGGCCTGACCGATAACGAGGGACGACGCTTCGAGATGGCCGGGTTGCTGGCGGGCGAAGTCAGGATGCAGAAGCGCCTGGGAGGACTGGGCATGCATGCGATGCCGACGCCGCAGGGAGAGATTCGCGGCCATACCTTCCACTATTCATTGCTGGACTCCCCGGTCGCGCCGCAAGCACATACCGTGAAGCAGAGGACGGGCACGCAAGGCGAAGCCGCCTACCGGGTCGGCTCGCTGTTCGCGTCCTACTTCCACGGCTACTTCCCTTCCAACCCGCGTGCGGTGGCGGCACTGTTCGGAGCGCAGCCGTGAGCGTGACCCTGGTCTTCGGCGGCGCGCGCTCGGGCAAGAGCGCCTACGCCGAGCGCATCGCGCGCGAATCGGGCAAGGAGGTCGTCTATGTCGCCACCTCGCGCGCCGGCGACGGCGAGATGGCCACCCGCATCGCCCATCACCGCGAGCGGCGCCCGCCCGAATGGCGGACGGTCGAGGAAGAACTGGCGCTGGCGCAGACGCTGCGCGACTGGTGCGCGCCGCAGCGCCTGGTGCTGGTCGACTGCCTGACGCTGTGGCTCAGCAACCTGATGTTCTGCGATGGCCGCGACTATCCCGAGGTCGGCGCAATCGACTTGCCGGCATGCTTCCACCAGGAGCGCGCGGCGCTGCTGGACTTGCTGGACGGGGAGCTGCCGGGCGACCTGATCCTGGTGTCGAACGAAGTCGGCATGGGCATCGTGCCCTGGGGCGCGATCTCGCGCAGCTTCATCGATGAAGCCGGCCGCCTGAACCAGGCGGTGGCGGCGCGCGCCGACCGCGCAGTGCTGGTGGCGGCCGGCCTGCCACTTGTCCTGAAAGGTCTCCCGTGCTGACCGGCCTGTCGCTGTCCACCATCGCGCTGTTGCTCGTCGCCGGCATCGCGCTCGACCTGCTGCTGGGCGAGACGCGGCGCTGGCATCCGCTGGTCGGCTTCGGCAAGCTGGCCGGCTCGATCGAACGCCGGCTCAATCGTGGACAGGCGCGCCTGGCGCGTGGAGCCCTGGCCTGGATGCTCGCCGTCCTGCCACTGAGCCTGCTGTTCCTGGCGTTGGCCGACCTTGCCGGCCTGTGGCTGCATGCGGTGCTGCTCTATTTCTGCATCGGCCTGCGCAGCCTGCGCGACCATACGCTGCCGATCCATTCCGCACTGTGCGCCGGCGACCTGGCGCAGGCGCGCGCGCTCACGGCGCGCATTGTCAGCCGCGACACGGCGCACGCCGACGAATCCGACCTGGCCAAGGCCAGCGCCGAATCGCTGCTCGAGAACGGCAACGACGCCGTGTTCGGCACGCTATTCTGGTTCGTCCTGCTGGGCGGACCGGGCGCGGTGCTGTTCCGCCTGGCGAACACGCTCGATGCGATGTGGGGTTATCGCAGCGAGCGCTTCAACCTGTTCGGCCGCTGCGCGGCGCGCATCGACGACGCATTGAACTACGTGCCCGCGCGCCTGACCGCGTTGTCGTACGTGCTGCTGGCGGGCAGCGGCCGCGCGCGCGCCTGGCACTGCTGGCGCACCCAGGCCCCGGCCTGGAGCAGCCCGAACGCCGGGCCGGTGATGGCCAGCGGCGCCGGCGCCCTGGGCGTGTCGCTGGGCGGCGCCGCCGTCTACGATGGCGAAGTCGAACAGCGTCCGCCGCTGGGCCTCGGGCCTGCCGCCGGCGCGGGTGACATCCTGCGCGCCTGGCGGCTGGTGCTGCGCACCACCTTGCTGTGGGCCGGCGTGGTCTGCCTGCTGGCGGTCGGAGTTTCTCATGCTTGAACACGGCGGCAACCTGCGCGACGCCGCGCGTCACTATGGCCGCAATGACTGGGTCGACCTGTCGACCGGGATCAACCCGCATGGCTATCCGGCGCCGGCGCCGTCGAGCGCGGCCTGGCATCGCCTGCCGGAGCCCGATCCGGAATTCCTCGCGGCGGCCTGCGCCTATTACGGCGCGCCGCAACTGCTGCCGGTGGCCGGCACGCAGGCGGCGATCCAGGCCCTGCCGCGCCTGCGTCCACCATCGCGCGTCGCGGTGTCGGCGCCTTCGTATGCGGAACACGCGTTTCACTGGAACCTGCACGGCCATACGCGGCGGCTGGCGCCGTATGCGGAACTGGACGCCGCGGTCGATGGCAGCGACGTCGTCGTGGTGGTCAATCCGAACAACCCGACCGGCGAGACCATCGTGCCCGAGCGCCTGCTCGCCTGGGCGGCGCGGCTGCATGCGCGCGGCGGCTGGCTGGTGGTCGACGAAGCCTTCGGCGATACTTCGCCCGCGCTGAGCGTGGCGCCGCACGCGGCGCAGCCGGGATTGATCGTGCTGCGCTCGATCGGCAAGTTCTTCGGGCTGGCGGGGCTGCGGCTGGGATTCGTCGCGGCGCATGAGCGCGTGCTGGCGGACCTGGCTGACCTGCTCGGGCCGTGGGCCGTCAGCGGTCCGGCGCAGGAGATTGCGCTGCAGGCGCTGGCCGACACCGGCTGGCAGCGAAATACGCAGGCCCGGCTGGCGCAGTCTGGCCAACGGATGGAACGGCTGCTGCGGGAGCACGGCATCGCCAGCGCCGGCACGCCGCTGTTTCGCTGGTGGCCCGAGACGCGGCCCGAAGCCTTTCATGAACACATGGCCGCGCACGGCATCTGGTGCCGGCTGTTTCGCGATGCGGCGCGCGGCATCCGGGTCGGCCTGCCTGCCGGCGAGGATGAATGGCAACGCCTCGAACAAGCACTTCACGAATGGAGCAAGCAATGAAGAAAGCGATGCTGCTGGCCGGCCTGGCTGGTCTGGCCGCGGCTGGCCTGGCGGCCCAGGCCCAGGCCGCGATCACGGTCAGGGATGATGCGGGACTGGCGGTCACCGTCGCCAAGCCGGCGCTGCGGGTAGTATCGATGGCGCCCAGCGTCACCGAGCTGCTGTTCGCGGCCGGCGGCGGCAACCAGATCGTCGGCGCGGTCAACTACAGCGATTATCCCGAAGCGGCCAATCGCATCCCGCGCATCGGCTCGAACCGCGAGATCGACATGGAGCTCCTGATCTCGCTGAAGCCCGACCTGATCGTGGCCTGGCGCCACAACAGCTCGGAGCGACAGATCGAGATGGTGCGCCGCCTGGGTGTCCCGGTATTCCAGAGCGACCCGCAAACGCTGGACGGCATTCCCGACGCCGTGCTGCGCCTGGGCCAGTTGCTGGGCACCGACGCCGCGGCCAGGACGACCGCGACGCAGCTGCGCGAGCAGCTGGCCGGCCTGCGCGCGAAGTATGCGAACCGTTCCACGGTGCGCACCTTCTACCAGGTGTGGGACAAGCCGCTGTATACACTGAGCGGAAAGCACATCCTGACCGACGCGATGAAGCTGTGCGGCGGCGAGAACATCTTCGACAAGCTGACCGTGACGGCGCCGATCGTCTCGATCGAGAGCGTGTTGCAGGCCAACCCGGAAGCGATCATCGCCACCGCCGAGAAGAACTATGGCGGCGTCGAACTGTGGAAGCCGTATGGCACCCTGGCCGCGGTGCGCAGCAATAACCTGTTCACGCTGGACGGCCACCTGCTCAATCGCGCGGGGCCGCGCATGGTCCAGGGCACGGCCGCGATGTGCGAAGTGCTCGAGCAGGCGCGCCAGCGTCGATCCAAATGAGCGGCTTTCCCTACCGGACCCTGATGGTCCAGGGCACGACGTCCGACGCCGGCAAGAGCACGGTGGTCGCGGCGCTGTGCCGCCTGCTCAAGCGGCGCGGCATCCGGGTCGCGCCATTCAAGCCGCAGAACATGGCGCTCAACAGCGCGGTGACGCGCGATGGCGGCGAGATCGGCCGCGCGCAGGCGCTGCAGGCGATCGCCGCCGGCATCGAGCCGCATACCGACATGAATCCGGTGCTGCTCAAGCCGTCGAGCGACGTCGGCGCCCAGGTCATCATCCATGGCCAGGTGCGCGCCGACATGAATGCGCGCGACTATCACCAGTACAAGCCGGTGGCGATGGGGGCGGTGCTCGCATCGCATGCGCGCCTGCTGGCGCAGTACGAAACGGTGATCGTCGAGGGCGCGGGCAGTCCGGCCGAGATCAACCTGCGCGACCGCGACATCGCCAACATGGGCTTTGCCGAGGCGGTCGACTGCCCGGTGGTGCTGGTGGCGGATATCGATCGCGGCGGTGTGTTCGCGCATCTGGTTGGCACGCTGTCCTGCCTGTCGCAGTCGGAGCGCGATCGGGTGATCGGCTTCGTCATCAACCGCTTCCGTGGCGACATCAAGCTGCTCGAGCCGGGGCTGGAGTGGCTGGAACGGCAGACCGGCAAGCCGGTGCTGGCGGTGCTGCCCTATCTGCACGGGCTGTTCCTCGATGCCGAGGATGCGGTGCAGGCGACGCAAACGAACAAGGGCGCGTTTCGTGTCGTCGTTCCCAGCCTGCCGCGCATGAGCAATCACACCGATTTCGATGCGCTGCGTGCGCATCCGGACGTCGACCTGCGCTTCGTGCGGCAGGGAGAGGCGATTCCGGGCGCGGACCTGATCGTCCTCCCGGGCAGCAAGAATACGCGCGGGGACCTGGCCTGGCTGGAGGCGAATGGATGGCCTGAACGGATCGCGCGTCACCTGCGCTATGGCGGCAAGGTGATCGGCGTGTGCGGCGGATTCCAGATGTTGGGCCGGACCGTCCAGGATCCCCATGGCGTCGAAGGCGCGCAGGGACTGTCTGCGGGACTCGGCTTGCTGGATATCGAGACCGAACTAACGCGCGGAAAGCGGCTGACCAGGGTGGAGGGCGTGTGTGCGTTCAGTGTGGACGGCACCGCCAGCCGGGTGAGCGGCTACGAAATTCATATGGGTGTGTCGCATGGCGCGGCCATGGAGACGCCAGCATTTTCGATCGACGGTCGCGGCGAAGGCGCCGTGTCGTCGGATGGACAGATCCTGGGAACGTATCTGCATGGACTGTTCGATCACCCGGAAGCCTGCGGCGCACTGCTGCAATGGGCTGGTTCGCGCAGCGAACATGTCGTCGACACGGCGCAGCTGCGTGAAGCGAGTCTGGATCGCATCGCGGATTCGGCGGAAGGGTTGCTGAACAGGCTGATCGAGATCGGCGGCTGAAAGCAAAAAACCCCGACCAGATCACTGGACGGGGTTTTTCATATAACTAGCCTGACGATAACCTACTTTCACACTGGTTGCAGCACTATCATCGGCGCAAAGTCGTTTCACGGTCCTGTTCGGGATGGGAAGGGGTGGGACCGACTTGCTATGGTCATCAGGCTTTGACTTGTCTGGCTACGCTTGAGTTACGCGTGGGCGGCACAGCCGCCCACCCTACGCTTTGTTCAGCGTGGCCATGAATCTGGAAGAAGTAAGATGGGGTGGAACCTTTGTATCGAGCAGCTGTACTCGACCTTGGACTACCAAGGTTATAGGGACAAGCCGTACGGGCAATTAGTACTGGTTAGCTTAATGCATTACTGCACTTCCACACCCAGCCTATCAACGTCCTGGTCTCGAACGACCCTTCAAGGAGCTCAAGGCTCCGGGAAATCTCATCTCAAGGCAAGTTTCCCGCTTAGATGCTTTCAGCGGTTATCTCTTCCGAACTTAGCTACCCGGCAATGCCACTGGCGTGACAACCGGTACACCAGAGGTTCGTCCACTCCGGTCCTCTCGTACTAGGAGCAGCCCCCTTCAAATTTCCAACGCCCACGGCAGATAGGGACCAAACTGTCTCACGACGTTTTAAACCCAGCTCACGTACCACTTTAAATGGCGAACAGCCATACCCTTGGGACCGGCTACAGCCCCAGGATGTGATGAGCCGACATCGAGGTGCCAAACTCCCCCGTCGATATGAACTCTTGGGAGGAATCAGCCTGTTATCCCCAGAGTACCTTTTATCCGTTGAGCGATGGCCCTTCCATACAGAACCACCGGATCACTATGTCCTACTTTCGTACCTGCTCGACTTGTCGGTCTCGCAGTTAAGCACGCTTATGCCATTGCACTATTAGCACGATGTCCGACCGTACCTAGCGTACCTTCGAACTCCTCCGTTACACTTTAGGAGGAGACCGCCCCAGTCAAACTGCCTACCATGCACTGTCCCCGATCCGGATAACGGACCAAGGTTAGAACCTCAAATGAACCAGGGTGGTATTTCAAGGATGGCTCCACGAGAACTGGCGTCCCCGCTTCAAAGCCTCCCACCTATCCTACACAGATTGATTCAAAGTCCAATGCAAAGCTACAGTAAAGGTTCATGGGGTCTTTCCGTCTAGCCGCGGGTAGATTGCATCATCACAAACATTTCAACTTCGCTGAGTCTCGGGAGGAGACAGTGTGGCCATCGTTACGCCATTCGTGCAGGTCGGAACTTACCCGACAAGGAATTTCGCTACCTTAGGACCGTTATAGTTACGGCCGCCGTTTACTGGGACTTCAATCAAGAGCTTGCACCCCATCATTTAATCTTCCAGCACCGGGCAGGCGTCACACCCTATACGTCCACTTTCGTGTTTGCAGAGTGCTGTGTTTTTATTAAACAGTCGCAGCCACCATTTTATTGCAACCCGTTCATCCTTCCACAGTAAAGTGGTCAAACTACTAGGGCGTACCTTATCCCGAAGTTACGGTACCAATTTGCCGAGTTCCTTCTCCCGAGTTCTCTCAAGCGCCTTAGAATACTCATCTCGCCCACCTGTGTCGGTTTGCGGTACGGTCTCGTATGACTGAAGCTTAGAGGCTTTTCTTGGAACCACTTCCGATTGATTCGTCGCACGTGGCGACTCGTCTCGACCCCTTGAATTACGTGCCCGGATTTGCCTAAGCACCTTCTATGAGTCAAAAACTAGCTATTCCAACAGCTAGACAACCTTCCGCGATCCGTCCCCCCATCGCATCATACGACGGTGCAGGAATATTAACCTGCTTCCCATCAGCTACGCATCTCTGCCTCGCCTTAGGGGCCGACTCACCCTGCTCCGATGAACGTTGAACAGGAAACCTTGGGCTTACGGCGTGCGGGCTTTTCACCCGCATTATCGCTACTCATGTCAGCATTCGCACTTCTGATACCTCCAGCATCCTTTACAAGACACCTTCGCAGGCTTACAGAACGCTCTCCTACCATATAGATCAAGTGATAAATCACGAGAAATATATCCGCAGCTTCGGTGACTGGCTTAGCCCCGTTACATCTTCCGCGCAGGACGACTCGATCAGTGAGCTATTACGCTTTCTTTAAATGGTGGCTGCTTCTAAGCCAACATCCTGACTGTTTTAGCCTTCCCACTTCGTTTTCCACTTAGCCAATCTTTGGGACCTTAGCTGGCGGTCTGGGTTGTTTCCCTCTTGACACCGGACGTTAGCACCCGATGTCTGTCTCCCAAGCTCGCACTCA
>NZ_JH992928.1:15981-24733 GCF_000315425.1 Massilia timonae CCUG 45783
TTGATATTTTAAGTATGCAGCTGAACAAGTCAGCTGGCACCTTCATCAAACGCCCACACTTATCGACTGTTAATTTTTAAAGATCAGAATTCGGTGCTTCTTCTTGCTGCATCGTTGCGAATCGTTGTGTTCGTCAGCAGCAGAGGAATGAGATTATGCAGTGTTTCGCGCTACTCGTCAACCCCTCATTTCGCTTCGTCTCAGATTTCTCTGCCGACCTTGCCATCGTAACCACTTGATTACGTTAACATTTTTCGGCCGTTGCCGAAGCGGACGCGAACTATAGCAAACCTCGACAGGGTTCCGCAAGACCCTGATCGAAACATCTATCCGCATTTCAGCAAGTCATCAGTTTGCCGAATTGTTTCTGTGCGCACGTAATACTCCCTTGCAAGGTATATTCCTTGGCTGATTGGCAAGGCCTTCCCTTCTCGCGCTTGCTACGCACTCATGGAGAAATAATGAATCACACCGTCTTGCGCCGTACGGCGATCGCCGCCGTCTGCGCCTGCTGGCCGCTGGCCGCCCTTGCCGAAGAGATTCGCGACCCGATGAACGTGGTCGTGGTCAGTGGCACCCGCGCCGAGCACACGAGTTTCGACCTGCCGGCCTCGGTCGACGTGGTCGATGCGGCGCAGATCGGCGACACCCAGCTGCGCGTCAACGCCTCCGAAGCCCTGGTCGCCGTGCCGGGCATCGTGGTGCGCAATCGCGAGAACTACGCGCAAGACCTGCAGATCTCTTCGCGCGGTTTCGGCACCCGCTCCGCCTTCGGCGTGCGCGGCGTGCGCCTCGTGGCGGACGGCATCCCGGCCACCATGCCCGATGGCCAAGGTCAGGCCGCGACCTTCAACCTGGATCTGGCCGAGCGCATCGAAGTGCTGCGCGGCCCCATGTCCGCCTTGTATGGCAACCACTCCGGCGGCGTGGTCCAGCTCTTCACGCGCGAACCGACCGATACGCCCACGGTCGAAGCCAGCTTCACCGGCGGCAGCTATGGCCAGCGCAAGTTCGACACCAATGCCTCCGGCCGCAGCGGCGGCATCGGCTATCTGCTCGATGCCTCGCGTTTCGAGACCGACGGCTACCGCGACCACAGCGCCGCGACGCGCAAGCAGGCCTACGCCAAGCTGGTCGTCGAACCCTCGTCGACCAGCCGCCTGGTGCTGACCGCGAGCGGCCTGCGCCAGGACGATACGCAAGACCCGCTCGGCGTCACCTGGGCCACCTACCAGCGCGACCCGCGCGCGGGCGAGATCGACGCCACCGACACGCAGACGCCCCAGCGCACGCTGGCCGATCGCTACGACACGCGCAAGAGCATCGACCACCAGCAGTTCGGCGCGACGTATGAACAGACGTTCGGCTCCGACCGCCTGCAGGTGACCGCCTACGGCGGCAACCGCCGCGTCATCCAGTACCAGTCGTTCTCGCGCGGCTTCCAGGCGCCGAGCAGCCACTCGGGCGGCGTGATCGACTTCGACCGCGATTTCTACGGCATCGACGCCAACTGGCGCGCGGTGCGCCAGGTCGCCGGCGGCGCCATGCGCGCCACGGCCGGCCTGGAACTGGCGCGCTCGAAGGATGCGCGCCAGGGTTTCGAAAACTTCGTCGGCGATACCTTCGGCGTGAAGGGCAACCTGCGGCGCGACGAGCAGAACGAAGTGACCAGCGTCGATCCTTACGTGCAGCTGGAGTGGGAGCGCGACCGCTGGGTGCTGAGCGGCGGCGTGCGCCATAGCCGCGTGGACTTCGACGTCAAGGACAACTTCCTCTCCAACGGCGACGACAGCGGCGGCGCCGACTTCCGCCACACGACGCCGCTGGTGGGCGTGCTCTATAAAGTGTCGCCGACCCTGAACGTGTACGCCAGCGCGGCGCGCGGCTTCGAGACGCCGACCATGAACGAATCGTTCTATTCGGGCACCGGCGGCGGCTTCAATTTCGCCCTCGAACCGGCGATCGGCACCCATCTCGAAGCCGGCGTGAAAGCCATGGTGGCCAGCGGCGTGCGCGTGAACGCCGCGGTGTTCCAGGTGAAGACGAAGGACGAATTGGTGGTCGACGCCTCATCGGGCGGACGCACCAGCTACCGCAACGCCAGCGCCACCCTGCGCCAGGGCGGCGAGTTGTCGGTAGACGCCGAACTCGGCGCCGGCTGGAATGCGCGCCTGGCCCTGAGCATGCTGCACGCGGTCTATGACGAGGCCTTTGGCGCGGTGCCGAAAGGCAGCCGCCTGCCCGGCCTGCCGAAGACCAGCTTCTACGGCGAATTCGGTTGGAAGGAAGCGGCCGGCCGCTACGGCGCGGCGCTCGAGACCATCGCCAACAGCCGCGTGTACGCCGAAGACACCAACAGCGCCACGCCGGCGCCGGGCTATGCGATCGTCAACGCCCGCGTGCAGGCGAGCCAGCAACTGGGCGGTTGGAAGCTGCGCCAGTTCGCTCGCCTGAACAACCTGTTCGACCGCGACTACGTCGGCTCCG
Source organism: Massilia timonae CCUG 45783 (assembly GCF_000315425.1). GTDB lineage: Bacteria > Pseudomonadota > Gammaproteobacteria > Burkholderiales > Burkholderiaceae_D > Telluria > Telluria timonae. The sequence goes on from NZ_JH992928.1 coordinate 18,469, forward strand.
TCATCGTGGGCGACACCAATCGCCGCTATTACGAAGCGGCTCCTGGCCGCAACTGGATCCTGGGCGTCAGCGCGCAGTACCAGTTCCAGTAATCGCGTCCTTGTCCAATGTCGGCGCCGCCGGCGCTGCCTGCACCGGCGCGCCCGGCAGCGCGACGTCGGGATACAGGCGCGCGAGCGTCGCCGTCACCGCCGGCACCAGCACCGCCTCGACCAGCCTGGTGGCGGCGCCCAGGTCCGGCGCTTCACGCACCGACTGCCACAGGCGATCCCCATCGATGCCGACCGCGTTCAGCGCCTGCTCGGCTTCTGCCTGCCAGAACGGCGGCGCCTCGCTTTCCACATAATTGCCCCGTCCTCGCCCGAAGTGCGCCACCGCCAGGTAGCGCAGCATGGCGCCCGTCAGCAGCGTCTGCAGGAAAGGATTGGCGAACTTCACATTGGCCTGGTTGCGGTCCGTGCCCTGGTTGAAACCCCAGGCCGCGCCGGCCGCCGTGATGCCGCCGGCGATCGCGCCCAGCAGCGCGCCGGCGCCCAGGGTCAGTCCGCCGGCCAGCGCATCAGCCGACAGGCCGGTCGCCGCGCCCGACACCACCGCGCCGAGCAGCCCGGCCTGCGCCTTGTCCACCGGCGCGCGCACCGCGAAGTTCTCGCGCACGCGCGCGTTCACGTTCACCGCTTGTCCGGGATCGATGCGATACAGCGACAGCATGCGCGCGGTTGCATGGTTGATGCCGTCGTTCAGGCGCTGCACCAGCGCCGCCATCGCGAGATCCTGGCGCCGCTGCTCGTCCTTGCCGATGCCGACCGCCTTCAGCGCGGTGCGCAGCATGCCGGTGCGTTCTTCGCCCAGCGGCTCGCTGTCGCGCGCCGCCGCCGCGACCTGCTCGGCGCTCATGTTCAGGGCGCTCACATAGCGCACGCGGTTGCGCTCGGCCCACGCGGCCAGCAGGCGTGCATAGGCGGGACGCTTCTCCTCTTCGATCAGGTGCGCCACCGATTCATAGAACACGTGTTCGTGCACCCAGCAGCGGGCGAAGGCGTCCAGCGGCAGCACTTCCTTCACTACCTGGTACTGCGCAAGGTGCTGCTTCCAGCGCTTGGGTTCGGCCTGCTCCTCGTGGGCCGGACGTGGCGGGCCAACCTGGTTGAGGAGCACGACCACGGGCTTGCCGAGCCATTCGAGGATCTTCATCTCGGGCGGCAGGTAACCCGCGTCCTGCGGCGATTCGGAGGAGTTGACCAGGTAGAGCACGACGTCCGCCTCTTCCCTGGCTGCGCGCAGCGCCTGCTGGCTGAGCCAGAACGGGCGGTCGCGGTAGCGGTCGAACACCTCGCGCAGGAACCAGCCGATCGGATTGCCGGCCAGCGCGAGGCGCTTGTGCAGGCGCACCGAGTCGCCAAAGCCCGGCGTGTCCCACAACACCAGCGCATCGCCCTCCTCGGTGCTCAGGAGCGGGTAGCCTTCCGAGATCTGGGTCACGTGGGCGGCGTCGCGGATCTCGCCGACGTCCATCCCGACCAGGGTGCGCGCCAGCGTGGTCTTGCCGTTATTGGTGTGCGAGACCAGGGCGAACTGGATTTTTGCGGGCGTGATCATCGCAGCTCCGGCAAGGCGAGGCCCGCGCCCAGTTCAAGCGCGTGCTTGTCGGGCTGGAGCAGATTGACGACGTGGGCCGAGGCGCCGTGGAAGCTGCAGAACTGGCGCCACAGGGCGTGACGTTCGGCGACGCGCTCGCCCCCCGCCTGTTCGCCGATGCGCTCGAGCAGCGGCGACTCGTCGAGCAGCACGGCCACGCCGCGCGGCACCCGCTTGACCAGGTAGTCGAGCAGCGCGCCGTGGTTTTCCTTTTCGGGCGTGGCGGCAAGGCTGAACAGCACCGTGGTCACGGTGATGCCGGGCTCCTTCAGGGTCGTGTCGCGCAAGGCTTCCTTGAGCTCGACGCCATATGCGACCGGCGGCAGCAACTGCACCCGCGCTTGGCCGCCGAGGGCCGCGGCGGCGATCGCCCACAGGCCGCGGTCGCGCGGTTCGTCGAGCGTGTAGCTGTAGGGGATCACGCGCAGCACGGCCGGCGTGCCGGCGCCGATGCTGTCGGCCAGCTTGCGGTAATAAGGCTGGTCGAGATCGATCGGGAAGTTGCGCTTCAGGTGGCGTGCGCGCATGCCCGCGACCAGTGCCAGCACCAGGCGCGGCAGGATCACCAGCAGCAGCAAGGTCGCGCCATACAGGTGGACCCAGCGCTCGCCGACCGGCAGGCCGGCGGCGCCGCCAAAGCGCAGCTGCTCGATTTCGGCGGGCGTGAAGCCCTGCAAAAACGGGAACACGGTCAGCGCCGGCGTGAACAGCCATGACAGCAGCGTGTGCACCTGCGCCGCGTCGAGGAAGGTGCTCTCCCATCCGGTGACGTATTCGGTGAGCAGGCCGCGCGCATACAGCGAGGCGACGGCGCCCAACGCGAAGCCGGCCGCCGCCAGGTGGAAGGTGCGGGCCAGGCGTGCGCGCGTGAGCGGCTCGCTCAGCACGGCCCAATCGGCCAGGTAGTGGGCGACGCCTTCGGCCAGCGCGGTCGGCAGCTTGCGCGGCGCCACCGCCTTGCCCACGCTCAGGCGGCGCAGCAGCGGCGTGCCGCTCTTGCGCCGGCGCGCGGCGGGCACGATGGCCCAGAGCAGCAGGCCGAGATAGACGAGCAGGTTCCAGCCGACGATCGCCAGCAGCGGCGCCGACAACAGGTCGACGCGGTGTGGATCGGCGATGCGATCGAGCGCGGCGCCAAGCACGAAGGCCAGGAACGGCAGCGCGATCCAGATGCCGCTCATGCCGGGAGCGCGCCGGACGAAGGCGCCGAAGGCCGGCGTGCGTTCGCCCAGGCGCTTGAGGATCTGTTCCGCGCGTTGCTGCAGGAAGTGATGCTGGTTGACCGCCATATGGCTGTCGGCCGCTTGCCAGGCAGCGAGCTCGCGCGCGCTGCGGGTGGCGTACATGCGGTCGTCGTCGCTCAGGACCGTGTGGGCAACATCGGCGTACTCGATCGAGCGCACCAGCACGACGTTGCGTGCGACCTGTTCGTTCATGCTTCTCCTATGGATGAAATGGCAATGTCGTTAAAGGCATTGTGCACCAGATTCACGCGGGCTGGCAGTGGGCTGGCTCACCGTACGTCCAACGCCGATAAGAAAAAACCCGGGCCATGCCCGGGTCGGTGGTATTGGTGGACGGTCGAGGTCCTGGTCGATCAGCCTTTGCGCTTGCTGCCGGCATCCGACGACGGTTCGTCAGGCCGCCCCTGCCGTTGCTGGTTGGCGGCGCCGTTGCCGGTTTGTCGCGATTTGTCCGGGCCGGTTGGAGACTCCTGGGACCCGGCATGCTGGTACTGCTCCATGCCGTGACCGGATTGCCGCGACTCGCCCAAACGGTCCTGCTCGCCGCGCGCCTGCATGCGCTGGGCTTGCTGGCGGGCGCTCCATCCGCCGCTCTGCGAACCGGCGCCGGCGCGTTGGCCGCGCCCGCTCGAGTCGGATTGCATGGATCCGGTGTTTCCCTTCGGGAAAGGTGTGTCGAGCCCGCCCGGCATGACGTAACCAGGCGCTCTCGACTGCAGGCTGCCCTCGGCAACCATCAACGTTTTTGGTTTTGCGATACCGCGTGCACGGTTGTCTCCGCCCTTGACCTTCTCTTTCGACTTCATCGCGATCCTCCGCTTTACTGAACAAGAACTTCGATAATGCGCGTGCAAAGACAGGGGAAGTATCAGAGAACGTTTCGGTGGACTGTGGGATTCGCCCTACGCACCGCATGCAACTATTCCGTTGCTGAGTTGCCTGCAGGCTGCTTCGCGAGGATGTTCCTGATCGCGTTCACCACGTCGGCCGGGTTCTGGCGCTGCACCTGGTGATCGGAATCGACGACAATCTTTTTTGCTTTCGGATACAAGCCGCTGACCAATTCCCTCGTCTTCTGGTCTTTGTTGAAGGCGCCGAAATCGACGCCGACCGCAGTGGAACCCGACGGTTTGTTGATGAGCATGACGATCGGCTTGTCATCGATCGGCGCAAGCGACAGCACCTGTTCGCTGGTCTGGTGAATGGCGTCGATCTCCTTGTTGACGGTGCTCGAGAAGAACAGCCGCTTTGCGCCGCGGGTCCAGACGGGGAATTCCTCGGATTTCTTGACGACGCCAGGCAGCAGCGGATCAACGAGCACGAGGCCGCTGACCTCTTGCGGGTAGCGCTTTGCGAATAGCTGCATGTACAAGCCGCCGAGCGAGTGGCCGACAAGGATGTACGGAGGCGCCAGGCCTTTATGCCTCAGGGTTTGCCTGAGTTCCTCGACGATTGTTGCGCCATCGCGCGCCGTGCCCGTTTCCTGGCTGTTGCCATAACCAGGGCGGTTATAGGCGAAGATCGACGCGTCAGGAACCAGCGAGTCGATCACCTTGTCCCATCCATCCACCGTTGCGCGCAAGCCGTTTTCGAAGACGATGCTGACGTTCGCGCTCGGATTTTTGATGGTCAGCGATTCGACCTGTCGGCCTGCGATCATATCGACGCTGGCGGTGGCGGGGGCGGAGGATACCGATCCCGACATCGACAGGCAGCCCAGCAGGATGACAATGGAAAGGATGTTGTTGCGGCCAGCGTTCGTTTGCGGGGACATGGGATCTGGTGAAATCGCTCGAGTTTGGAGAACCCCATTCTTTCACGACACCCGATCAGTCTTGTCGGGCAAGCGCTGAACAGCAGATTGGCTCGACAGATTGTCGAAAGCGCGATCTGGACTGCGAAACGCAAAAAGCCCGCTCAGTTCAACTGAGCGGGCTTTTCTATATAACTAGCCTGACGATAACCTACTTTCACACTGGTTGCAGCACTATCATCGGCGCAAAGTCGTTTCACGGTCCTGTTCGGGATGGGAAGGGGTGGGACCGACTTGCTATGGTCATCAGGCATGACTTGTACGAGCTTTGCTTGAACGCGTCGGCGGCGAAGCCGCCAACTCTACGTGGGCAAGGCTCTGAATCTGGAAGAAGTAAGTTGGGTTGTAGCTTTGTATCGAGCAGCTGTACTCGACCTTGGACTACCAAGGTTATAGGGACAAGCCGTACGGGCAATTAGTACTGGTTAGCTTAATGCATTACTGCACTTCCACACCCAGCCTATCAACGTCCTGGTCTCGAACGACCCTTCAAGGAGCTCAAGGCTCCGGGAAATCTCATCTCAAGGCAAGTTTCCCGCTTAGATGCTTTCAGCGGTTATCTCTTCCGAACTTAGCTACCCGGCAATGCCACTGGCGTGACAACCGGTACACCAGAGGTTCGTCCACTCCGGTCCTCTCGTACTAGGAGCAGCCCCCTTCAAATTTCCAACGCCCACGGCAGATAGGGACCAAACTGTCTCACGACGTTTTAAACCCAGCTCACGTACCACTTTAAATGGCGAACAGCCATACCCTTGGGACCGGCTACAGCCCCAGGATGTGATGAGCCGACATCGAGGTGCCAAACTCCCCCGTCGATATGAACTCTTGGGAGGAATCAGCCTGTTATCCCCAGAGTACCTTTTATCCGTTGAGCGATGGCCCTTCCATACAGAACCACCGGATCACTATGTCCTACTTTCGTACCTGCTCGACTTGTCGGTCTCGCAGTTAAGCACGCTTATGCCATTGCACTATTAGCACGATGTCCGACCGTACCTAGCGTACCTTCGAACTCCTCCGTTACACTTTAGGAGGAGACCGCCCCAGTCAAACTGCCTACCATGCACTGTCCCCGATCCGGATAACGGACCAAGGTTAGAACCTCAAATGAACCAGGGTGGTATTTCAAGGATGGCTCCACGAGAACTGGCGTCCCCGCTTCAAAGCCTCCCACCTATCCTACACAGATTGATTCAAAGTCCAATGCAAAGCTACAGTAAAGGTTCATGGGGTCTTTCCGTCTAGCCGCGGGTAGATTGCATCATCACAAACATTTCAACTTCGCTGAGTCTCGGGAGGAGACAGTGTGGCCATCGTTACGCCATTCGTGCAGGTCGGAACTTACCCGACAAGGAATTTCGCTACCTTAGGACCGTTATAGTTACGGCCGCCGTTTACTGGGACTTCAATCAAGAGCTTGCACCCCATCATTTAATCTTCCAGCACCGGGCAGGCGTCACACCCTATACGTCCACTTTCGTGTTTGCAGAGTGCTGTGTTTTTATTAAACAGTCGCAGCCACCATTTTATTGCAACCCGTTCATCCTTCCACAGTAAAGTGGTCAAA
>NZ_JH992928.1:26218-32604 GCF_000315425.1 Massilia timonae CCUG 45783
TTAATACTTTGTGCGAACATTTGATATTTTAAGTATGCAGCTGAACAAGTCAGCTGGCACCTTCATCAAACGCCCACACTTATCGACTGTTAATTTTTAAAGAACTTTATTCGGTACTGCATCATCTGCTGTTTGCTTCGAATCGTTTTGTTCGTCAGCAGCAGAGGAAAGAGAGTATGAAGTGTTTTTCGTTTTTCGTCAACCCCTCATTTCGCTTCGTCTCAGATTTCTCTGCCGACCTTGCCATCGTAACCACTTGATTACGTTAACATTTTCGGTCAGTGCCGAAGCGGAGGCGAACTATAGCAAAGCCCTACCCGGTCGCGCAAGTACTCAGCAATAATATTGTTCTGCAGTGAGCACTCATGGCGATGGCGCCACACTGCGCAGCTGCTCGGCGCCCTGCAAGGACGAGGCGCCTCCGGCACTCGCGCCTGCTGCTGGTAATACAGGGGACTCATGATTGTCGTCCTCTCGCGCAGAGATGCAAAAAAGTACGTACTCGCACTCATTACAATGTAGAGGTGCTGGCATCTCGGATCTTGCGGACCATCGCTTGCAATTATCTAGTGTGCGACCTATATTGGAAACATGAATGCGAACACTTCCACCTCCCCTGCGACGCCCATGCTCGACGAGCAGCTGTGCTTCGCCTTGTACTCGACCTCCCTGGCGATGATGCGGGTCTACCGCGGTTTGTTGCCAAAGCTCGGGCTCACCTACCCGCAGTATCTCGTGATGATGGTGTTGTGGGAACAAGATCAGCTGACCGTGTCCGACATCGGCGAGCGCCTGTTCCTGGATTCCGCGACCTTGACACCTTTGCTCAAGCGTATGGAAGCCCAGGGACTGGTCCAGCGTAACCGCGCGCGCAGCGATGAACGCCAGGTGATCATCAGCCTGACCGAAGAGGGCAACACGTTGAGGAAAGAAGCCGCCAGCGTGATGCCGGCGGTATTGTGTGCGACCCAGTGCTCGGTCGATGAGGCGTCCGCTTTGCGCGACCAGTTGGTAAACCTGCGCAAGAGCCTGAACGACAGCGCCGACTGAGCGGCGCCTGATAGGTAGGAAAGTCAGCCCGCGATCCGCAGCGGGCTGCCCTCGGCGCCAATGCGGAACACGCGCACCGTGCGCAACAGCATCGCTGCCTGTTCCTTGAGTGCCGCGGCGGAAGCTGCGGCTTGCTCGACCAGCGCAGCGTTCTGCTGGGTTGCCTCGTCCATTTGACCCACCGCATGGTTCACTTGCTGGATACCGGCATGCTGGGCTTCGCTCGCGGTCGTAATCTCAGCGATGATGCCGCTGACTTCCTTCACGCTGGTCACGATGTCGTCCATCGTGGTGCCAGCCTGCTCCACCAGCTTCGAACCCGCATCGACCTTGGCGACCGATTCGCCGATCAATGCCGAGATCTCCTTGGCGGCAGTGGCCGAGCGCTGCGCCAGGTTGCGCACTTCGCTCGCGACCACGGCGAAGCCCCGTCCCTGCTCGCCGGCGCGCGCCGCTTCGACCGCAGCATTCAACGCCAGGATATTGGTCTGGAAGGCGATGGCGTCGATCACGCTGGTGATGTCCGATATCTTGCGGGCCGAGGCGTTGATATCCTGCATGGTATTGACCACGGCGGAGACGACGGTGCCGCCTTTGGCTGCGACTACGCTGGCCGATGCGGCGAGCGCGTTGGCGTGACGGGCATAGGCGGTGTTCTGTTCGACGACAGCGGTCAGCTCTTTCATCGAGTCCGCGGTGCGACCCAGTGAATTCGCCTGTTCCTCGGTGCGCATCGACAGATCGTCGTTGCCGGCGCTGATCTCACTGGAAGCGGTCGCGATCATGTCGGTGCCGCCGCGAACCTGGGCAACGATGTTTTGCAAACTGAGCTGCATTTCACGGATGGCATGCATGACGCTGGCCTCGTCGTTGGGGCGCACGGCGACGTCGACGGTGAGGTCGCCCGCGGCAATGGCCGACGCGATGCGATTGACTTCGACCGGCTCGCCGCCCAGCTGGCGCAGCAGGTGTGCCGTGATCGCGCTGCCGATCACCAGGCTCAGTGCGACCGCGGCAAGCGTGACCACGATGATCGTGGTCTTGGCGGAAGCGATCGACTCCTGCGCATGGGCCGTACCGGCTTCGACATGTTCCTGAACGGTGGTGATGACCCGATCGATATCGAGGACGTTTTGACGGCGCAATGGACTGCATTCATTGACGAGGAAGGCACCGTACTCGGCCATCTGCCCGGCATCGCGGTAACGGCGTGGGCGGTTCAGCTCTTGCGCCATCTGCAACAGTCCATCGCGCATCTTCGCGAAGTCGGCATTCCCCACGAACAGTGGCTCCAGGGCTTGCAGCTCGGCGAGATAACGGGCTTTCTGTTCGTCCAGGAGGTCGAGTTCACGCGTGGCGTCGGTGGCGTCCGGGAAAATGTAGGCATTGCGCGCGGCAAGACCGGTCTGGGCGAGCGATTCGCGCAACTCGTAGAGGCGCTCGAGCTGGTTAGTGCGCACTGTGTTTTGCGCGGTAAGCTCCTGACCGACATTGCCTAATTCACGCCACGCAAAGATGGCCAGGACGATGATCAGGATCCCGACCAGGCCAAACCCGAGGCCCAGCTTGGCCCGCGTGCTGAGTGCAGAAAGTGATCGCATAATATTCTTTTTAAAAGTGATGAGGCAAACGACGTCCCTGTCGGCTTGATATGCCAACAAGAACAAATAATTGGGTAACGAGGAATTATAGAAAACTATCTGCCGCGCACGATTGATTCTGGAAAGAAAGCAAAGTTATTTGTACGCAATGTGCTTTATGTCAAAGCGATTTGGTGCTTGAACAACAAGCGGTACATGGAATTCACAAAGCAAAAAACCCCACCAGGATCACCTGGTGGGGTTTTTCTTATAACTAGCCTGACGATAACCTACTTTCACACTGGTTGCAGCACTATCATCGGCGCAAAGTCGTTTCACGGTCCTGTTCGGGATGGGAAGGGGTGGGACCGACTTGCTATGGTCATCAGGCTTTGACTTGTCTGGCTACGCTTGAGTTACGCGTGGGCGGCACAGCCGCCCACCCTACGCTTTGTTCAGCGTGGCCATGAATCTGGAAGAAGTATTATTGGGTTGTAGCTTTGTATCGAGCAGTTGTACTCGACCTTGGACTACCAAGGTTATAGGGACAAGCCGTACGGGCAATTAGTACTGGTTAGCTTAATGCATTACTGCACTTCCACACCCAGCCTATCAACGTCCTGGTCTCGAACGACCCTTCAAGGAGCTCAAGGCTCCGGGAAATCTCATCTCAAGGCAAGTTTCCCGCTTAGATGCTTTCAGCGGTTATCTCTTCCGAACTTAGCTACCCGGCAATGCCACTGGCGTGACAACCGGTACACCAGAGGTTCGTCCACTCCGGTCCTCTCGTACTAGGAGCAGCCCCCTTCAAATTTCCAACGCCCACGGCAGATAGGGACCAAACTGTCTCACGACGTTTTAAACCCAGCTCACGTACCACTTTAAATGGCGAACAGCCATACCCTTGGGACCGGCTACAGCCCCAGGATGTGATGAGCCGACATCGAGGTGCCAAACTCCCCCGTCGATATGAACTCTTGGGAGGAATCAGCCTGTTATCCCCAGAGTACCTTTTATCCGTTGAGCGATGGCCCTTCCATACAGAACCACCGGATCACTATGTCCTACTTTCGTACCTGCTCGACTTGTCGGTCTCGCAGTTAAGCACGCTTATGCCATTGCACTATTAGCACGATGTCCGACCGTACCTAGCGTACCTTCGAACTCCTCCGTTACACTTTAGGAGGAGACCGCCCCAGTCAAACTGCCTACCATGCACTGTCCCCGATCCGGATAACGGACCAAGGTTAGAACCTCAAATGAACCAGGGTGGTATTTCAAGGATGGCTCCACGAGAACTGGCGTCCCCGCTTCAAAGCCTCCCACCTATCCTACACAGATTGATTCAAAGTCCAATGCAAAGCTACAGTAAAGGTTCATGGGGTCTTTCCGTCTAGCCGCGGGTAGATTGCATCATCACAAACATTTCAACTTCGCTGAGTCTCGGGAGGAGACAGTGTGGCCATCGTTACGCCATTCGTGCAGGTCGGAACTTACCCGACAAGGAATTTCGCTACCTTAGGACCGTTATAGTTACGGCCGCCGTTTACTGGGACTTCAATCAAGAGCTTGCACCCCATCATTTAATCTTCCAGCACCGGGCAGGCGTCACACCCTATACGTCCACTTTCGTGTTTGCAGAGTGCTGTGTTTTTATTAAACAGTCGCAGCCACCATTTTATTGCAACCCGTTCATCCTTCCACAGTAAAGTGGTCAAATTACTAGGGCGTACCTTATCCCGAAGTTACGGTACCAATTTGCCGAGTTCCTTCTCCCGAGTTCTCTCAAGCGCCTTAGAATACTCATCTCGCCCACCTGTGTCGGTTTGCGGTACGGTCTCGTATGACTGAAGCTTAGAGGCTTTTCTTGGAACCACTTCCGATTGATTCGTCGCACATGGCGACTCGTCTCAACCCCTTGAATTACGTGCCCGGATTTGCCTAAGCACCTTCTATGAGTCAAAAACTAACTATTCCAACAGCCAGACAACCTTCCGCGATCCGTCCCCCCATCGCATCATACGACGGTGCAGGAATATTAACCTGCTTCCCATCAGCTACGCATCTCTGCCTCGCCTTAGGGGCCGACTCACCCTGCTCCGATGAACGTTGAACAGGAAACCTTGGGCTTACGGCGTGCGGGCTTTTCACCCGCATTATCGCTACTCATGTCAGCATTCGCACTTCTGATACCTCCAGCATCCTTTACAAGACACCTTCGCAGGCTTACAGAACGCTCTCCTACCATATAGATCAAGTGATAAATCACGAGAAATATATCCGCAGCTTCGGTGACTGGCTTAGCCCCGTTACATCTTCCGCGCAGGACGACTCGATCAGTGAGCTATTACGCTTTCTTTAAATGGTGGCTGCTTCTAAGCCAACATCCTGACTGTTTTAGCCTTCCCACTTCGTTTTCCACTTAGCCAATCTTTGGGACCTTAGCTGGCGGTCTGGGTTGTTTCCCTCTTGACACCGGACGTTAGCACCCGATGTCTGTCTCCCAAGCTCGCACTCACCGGTATTCGGAGTTTGCAATGGTTTGGTAAGTCGCAATGACCCCCTAGCCATAACAGTGCTCTACCCCCGATGGTGATACTTGAGGCACTACCTAAATAGTTTTCGGAGAGAACCAGCTATTTCCAAGTTTGTTTAGCCTTTCACCCCTACCCACAGCTCATCCCCTAATTTTTCAACATTAGTGGGTTCGGACCTCCAGGGCGTGTTACCGCACCTTCATCCTGGCCATGGGTAGATCACTTGGTTTCGGGTCTACACCCAGCGACTGTCGCCCTATTCGGACTCGATTTCTCTACGGCTCCCCTATCCGGTTAACCTCGCCACTGAATGTAAGTCGCTGACCCATTATACAAAAGGTACGCAGTCACCCCACAAAGAGGCTCCGACTGTTTGTATGCACACGGTTTCAGGATCTATTTCACTCCCCTCCCGGGGTTCTTTTCGCCTTTCCCTCACGGTACTGGTTCACTATCGGTCGATTACGAGTATTTAGCCTTGGAGGATGGTCCCCCCATGTTCAGACAGGATTTCTCGTGTCCCGCCCTACTTGTCGTACGCTTAGTACCACCGGTCGAATTTCGCATACGGGGCTATCACCCACTATGGCGCCACTTTCCAGAGACTTCCACTATCAAACCGACTATCACATACAGGCTCATCCCATTTCGCTCGCCACTACTTTGGGAATCTCGGTTGATTTCTTTTCCTGCAGCTACTTAGATGTTTCAGTTCGCCGCGTTCGCTTTGCATACCTATGTATTCAGCATGCAATGACCTAAAAGGCCGGGTTTCCCCATTCGGAAATCTGCGGATCAAAGCTCGTTTGCTAGCTCCCCGCAGCTTATCGCAAGCTACTACGTCCTTCATCGCCTGTAATCGCCAAGGCATCCACCATGTGCACTTATTCACTTGTCCCTATAACGTTGGCCTCTTCATGAGTTAAAGAGATCGTCATAGATCAAGAGTACAACTATGTTTGCTTGATACAAATTACTACTACCCTAAGTGTGTTTTACTTGTCATTGCTGACTAGCTCAACACGCTTAAAAAACTTTACTTCTTCCAGATTGTTAAAGAACGAAAAAACAGTGATCGCTAAAAGATCAAACCTAAGCATCGTTTGCTTACGTTTGCACTTTCAAACCAGGTCAATGGTGGAGGATGACGGGATCGAACCGACGACCCCCTGCTTGCAAAGCAGGTGCTCTCCCAGCTGAGCTAATCCCCCATTAGGGT
>NZ_JH992928.1:39299-92310 GCF_000315425.1 Massilia timonae CCUG 45783
TTGTGCGAACATTTGATATTTTAAGTATGCAGCTGAACAAGTCAGCTGGCACCTTCATCAAACGCCCACACTTATCGACTGTTAATTTTTAAAGATCAGAATTCGGTACTGCCTTGCTGCGCTTGCGAATCGTTTTGTTCGTCAGCAGCAGAGGAGTGAGATTATGCTGTATTCCTAAAACCTCGTCAACCCCTTCGTTTCGCTTCGTCGCAGTTTTCACTGTTGACTTCATCGCGCTAACCGTTTGATTTGGCTTGCGTTTTTCGGTCAGTGCCGAAGCGGAGGCGAACTATAGCAAACCAACCGCCGGGTCCGCAAGAGGGCGGGAAAGAAAGTGTGGCGACTACAACAGCCAGTCGATCGGCAACCATGACAGCGCTCTTACCGCAGCCCGCTTGAACCAACTCGTGCCGGGCTCCTTCTCATGCCGGATCACCTGGTCGCCACGCCGTTCCAGCCAGATCACCGAACCACGATCGTCGAGCTTCACTTCATAGGCGCGCGTCGGCAGGGTCCGGTCCAGCGTTTCGGTCAGGCGCGCGACCAGGGCCGGGCTGTCGATCACCATCCCCATTTCGGTATTCAGGTGAATGGAACGCTGGTCGAAGTTGAACGAGCCGACGAAGACCCGCTTCCCGTCCACGCCAAAGGTCTTGGCATGCAGGCTGGCATCCGAACTGCCGATCCCACTGCCGCTGCCGCGCTTGTCCCGCGTGGGCTCGTCGGTCGCCTCCCTGCGCAATTCATACAGTGTCACCCCCGACTCCAGCAGCGGCTTGCGCCACTTGGCATAGCCCGCGTGCACCGCCGCGACGTCGGTCGCCTCCAGTGAATTGGTCAGTATTCTGGTACGGGTGCCTTTTTTGGCCAGATCGACGAAAGCCGCGGTTCCCTCCTTGCCGGGAACGAAATACGGCGAGACGAGATCCAGGCTGCGTTGCGGCTCTCCCAGGATGTCTCTCAGCTTGAAAGCGATATTCGCCTCCGGCGCCGCCGTTCCCATGACCTTGGCCGGATCGTCGCTGACGAACCTGGCGCGCGCCCATTCCAGCGGCAAGCTCCCCTCTACCAGCTGCTCGAGGAAGGCGGAGCGCTTGATGGCTTCGATATAGGCCTGCGCCTCGGCGTCCGGTTTCAAGGCCGGTGCGGCGGCGGCGTCCGGCGCCAGCAGCACCAACGGATAAGCCGAGGGGCTGTTCCAATACAGGTCGAAATCGTCCGACACGGCGCGCACGACCGGGCCGGCGGCAATGACGTCCAGATCGGCAAACGAGATCTCGCCCGCCGCGCCGAAATATTCGTCGCCCACATTGCGTCCGCCAATGATCGTGACCTGGTTATCGGCGGTGAACGATTTATTGTGCATGCGCCGGTTCAGGCGCATGAAATCGGCGGCCATGCCGACCGCCCGCACGGCGCGGATGCCGTTCGGGTTGAACAGCCGCACCTCGATCATCGGATGGGCGTCGAGCGCGGCCAGCGATGCATCCAGCCCGGCCGTATTGTTATCGTCGAGCAGGAGTCGCACACGCACCCCGCGCTCGGCCGCAGCCCTGAGCGCGTCGAACATGAGCCTGCCGGTAGTGTCATTACGCCAAATATAGTACTGGACATCCAGGCTGCGATCGGCAGCCTGCGCCAGCACGGCGCGCGCGGCGAAGGCGTCGCGCCCGTCCGCAAGGGCGTGGATGCCGGCCAGGCCGGGATGGGCCATCGTCAGGGGCATCAACGCCTTGCCGAGACGGGTGTCGTCGGTGTCGGCGATAGCCGTGCTCGCCACCCTGCCCTCCAGCGGCGGCAGCGAGGAACAGCTCGTCAGCGCCAGGGACAGCGCCAGCAGCGCCGCCGGTACCACCAGCCACACCCTGCGCGCGCCCATCGATTACAGTCCCTCGAAATCCGGCTTGCGTTTCTCGAGGAAGGCCGACATGCCTTCTTTCTGGGCAGGCGTGCCGAAACCGGCGTGGAAATAGCGGCGCTCGTAGGCCACGCCCTGGCGCAGGGTCGTCTCATACGCCTGGTTGACGCAATCCTTGATCTGCATCGCCACCGACACCGGCATCTCGGCGATGCCCTGGGCGATCTTGATCGCCTCACTCATCACCTCGGCCGCCGGATACACCCGCGACACCAGGCCGGTGCGCTCGGCCTCGACGGCGTCGATCATGCGCGTGGTGAGCAGCATGTCCATCGCCTTCGACTTGGAAATCGCGCGCGGCAGGCGCTGGGTGCCGCCCGCGCCCGGCGTGACGCCGACCTTGATCTCGGGCTGGCCGAATTTGGCGCTGTCGGCGGCAATCAGGAAATCGCACATCATCGCCAGCTCGCAGCCGCCACCCAGGCAATAGCCCGATACCACGCCGATCACCGGCTTGCGGATGTCGAGGATGTGCTCCCAGTTGCGGCCAATATAGTTATTGCCGTAGGTTTCCTGGTAATCGTAATTGGCCATGGCGGCGATATCGGCGCCTGCCGCGAACGCCTTCTCGCTGCCGGTCAGCACGATCACATTGATCGCCGGATCCTTGTCGAACTTGCGCAGGGCGTCGCCCAGCTCGTTCATCATATTGTCGTTCAGCGCATTCATCGCCTTGGGACGATTCAGGCGCACCACGGCAACCTTGCCGTGGTTTTCGATCAACAGGTCAGCATATTCCATATCACACCCTTTATTGGTTAATCACGACTCTGCGATTCTAGCGCTTTACGTACGCGTCAAGTCGAGCGGGTTGTCGAGTCGCGAAAGATACGCTGCGGATTGGCTGGCCGACGCGGCCTTAGCGGGCAGCGTCCGATGCCACGCCCTTGGGCAGCAGCACCCACAACGAACCCTGCTGCTTCATCAGCCCCGCATTCTCCGTCGCTTCAGGCCCGAAGCCAAAGAAGAAATCGGCCCGCACCGCGCCGCGGATGGCGCCGCCCACGTCCTGCCCCATCACCAGACGCTGCAGCGGCGCGCCATCCCTGGGCATGGTGGTCGACAGCCAGACCGGCGCGCCCAGCGGCAGGATGCTGCGGTCGATCGCGAGCGAGCGGCCCGGCGTGAGCGGCACGTTCAGCGCGCCGCGCGGGCCGGCGTTCGGATCGGTCACCTTCTGCTCGGTAAAGAAGATATAACTGGCGTTCACGTTCAGCACTTCCTGGCGGCGCGCCGGATTGGCCGCCAGCCAGGCGCGGATCGACTGCGCCGATACCTGATCCGGCGTCATGATGCCCTGCTCCACGAACCAGCGCCCGATCGCTTTATATGGATGGCCATTCTGGTCGGCATAGCCGACGCGCACCGTGTCGCCGCCATCGAGCTGCACGCGGCCCGAGCCCTGCACCTCGAGGAAGAAAGCCTCCACCGGATCGTTCACCCACAACAGTTCCCTGCCCTTCAGCGGCGCGCGGTCGATCTCGGCGCGACTGTAATAGGGCACCAGCGTCTTGCCGGACAGCCGCCCGCGCAGGCGCCGGTTCTGCAGGTCGGGATAAATGCCGCCCAGGTCGACCGTGACCAGGTCGTCCGGCACCCGGTACAGCGGAGTCTGGTAAGCGCCGCCGCGCTTGCGCGAGCCGTACAGCATCGCCTCATAGTAGCCGGTGATCATGCCGGTGTCGCTGCCGTCCGGATTGCGCACCCGGTTGGGCACGAAATACGTCTCGAAGAAGCGGCGCACCGCCGCCGCATCGCCGGCGTCGACCGAGCGCGCCGCGGCGCATGGCGTCTTCCACTCGGCCGCGCGCGTGGCCAGCACGCTGCACGACTGCTGGAAGGCCGGCCAGGCCTGGCGCACGTCGTCCTGCTGCCAGCCGGGCAGCGCCTCGAAACTCACCGGGGTGAGAGGCGGCGTCGGTGCCGGAGGCGGCTCGGGCGCGGGCGCCGGCTGTTCGGTGGGCGGCGTTGGCGGCACCACCACCGGTCCCACCGGCGGCGGCATCGTGATGGGCGGCTGCTCCGGCTGCGGCGTGGTCGAGCAGGCGCTCAGCAGGCAGACGAAGGCGATCAGGGAAGGTACACTGCGGCGTGTCGTATACATAACAGGCATGGAGACGAATATGTGGATCCTGATGGTGGAAGCCGGCGTGGCGCTGTTCCTGCTCGTATTTATCGTCTGGTGGACCATGTTCGCCGGCCGCAAGGACGTCGACCGCAAAGACGACGACAACAGCGACACCCGGCCCTGATCAGTGCAGCGAACGCGGCGGCGACAGCACGAATTCGGGGATCGGGGTCTCGAAGCGGTGGCCATCCTCGGCCACGCAGAAGTACTCGCCGCGCATCGAACCCTGGGCGGTGCCGAGCTGGGTGCCGCTGGTGTACTCGAACTGTTCGCCCGGCTGCAACAGCGGCTGGTGGCCGACCACGCCCAGCCCGCGTACTTCCTGCATCTGGTTGTTGGCGTCAAGGATCACCCAATGGCGTGAGATGAGCTGGGCCGCGATGCTGCCGGTGTTCTTGATCGTGATGGCGTAGCTGAACACGAACTGGTTCCGGTCAGGGTCGGACTGCTCCGGCAGGTATTGCGTTCTGACGGTGACAGTGAAATCGTAGGCGGGCATCGGGTTTCCTTGGATGATCATTAACAAGGCCGCTGCGCGTCGCGCGGCGGCCGGTGCGCCGTGTGGCGCAAACAGCAACAATGATACCGCCTGCGGCCCGATCCCGGCGCTGCGGGAGGGAAGAACGGGCCGCAAGCCGCCACCCCGGCGCTTGAGCGGCGTAGAATAGCGGCTTCTTGTTCAAACCCGCCCCATCGTCCCATGACCACCTACCGCATCGCTCCCAGCATCCTGTCCGCCGATTTCGCCCGCCTGGGCGAGGAAGTGCGCAATGTCGTCGCCGCCGGCGCCGACATCATCCACTTCGACGTGATGGACAACCACTACGTCCCGAACCTGACCATCGGCCCGCTGGTGTGCCAGGCGATCCGCCCCCACGTGGATGTGCCGATCGACGTGCACCTGATGGTCAAGCCGGTGGACCGCATCATCCCCGATTTCGCCAAGGCCGGCGCCAACATCATCACCTTCCACCCCGAGGCGTCGGAGCACATCGACCGCACCCTTCAGCTGATCCGCGACCACGGCTGCAAGGCCGGCCTGGTGTTCAACCCGGCCACGCCGATGCACTACCTTGAACACGTGATGGACAAGATCGACATGATCCTGATCATGTCGGTCAACCCGGGCTTCGGCGGCCAGTCCTTCATTCCCGAAGCGCTGAAGAAGATCGCGATCGCGCGCCGCATGATCGATGAATCGGGCCGCGACATCATGCTGGAAGTCGATGGCGGCATCAAGGCCGAGAACATCGCCGCCGCCGCCGCCGCCGGCGCCGACACCTTCGTCGCCGGCTCGGCCATCTTCGGCAAGCCGGACTACAAGGCAGTGATCGACGCCATGCGCGCCGAACTTGCCACGGTAGGTAAATAATGCGGGCCGGCGCAGCAGCCATCCGGGCCGCCATCGTCGACCTCGACGGCACCATGCTCGACACGGTGCCCGACTTCGAGGCGGCCCTGAACGGCATGCGCCTAGACCTGGGCCTGGGCCCCATCACCCAGGCCGTCATCAAGCCGCTGGTCGGCAAGGGTTCCGAAAAGCTGGTGCGCGATGCGCTCCTGCTCGACTGGGACGCGGCGCGCGTGGAAGCGGTGTACGAAGAAGCGATCGCCGGCTACCAGCGTCACTACCTCGCCATCAATGGCGACCGCAGCACGCTGTTCGACGGCGTGCTCGAGGGCCTGCAGGCCATGCGCGACCTCGGCCTGCGCCTGGTGTGCGTGACCAACAAGCCCGTCGCTTTTACCCTGCCCCTGCTCGAGCAGAAAGGCCTGGCGCCCTACTTCGAGCAGGTGTTCGGCGGCGATTCGTTCGCGAAGAAGAAACCCGACCCGATGCCGATGCTTGGCGCCTGCGCCGCGCTCGACCTGCCGCCGGGCCAGGTGGTGGCGATCGGCGACTCGTCCAACGATGCCGAAAGCGCCCGTGGCGCGGGGTGCTTCGTGCTGACCGTCCCATATGGTTATAACCACGGACGCCCTGTACAAGAAATTCAATCCGATGGTATAGTTGATTCGCTTCTCGAAGCAGCGGCCCTGATCGCCGCACACAACCGCACTGCAAACTAAGTCATCTATACATGTTTTTCACCAAAAAACACACTGTCAACCAGACCGGCGCCCTCGAGGCCTGGCTGTGGCGACGCTGGCAATCCTGGGCTAACTAAGCCGTACCGATTGCTGCCGGTGCTTGTATCCGCGATAGTGTCCGCGATACCAACCCGGCAGGTTTTTTGAAGCACACCACCGCCCCACCTTGCCGGGCGGTCCGGAGAAAACATGACCGAACTCGAATTCAAATCGCTGGCCAACCAGGGCTATAACCGCATTCCATTGATCGCGGAAGCCTTCGCCGACCTCGAAACCCCGCTCACGCTCTACCTCAAGCTGGCCCAGTCGCAGCACACCGGCAAGAACACCTTCCTGCTGGAGTCGGTGGTGGGCGGCGAGCGCTTCGGCCGCTATTCCTTCATCGGCCTGCCGGCCCACACGCTGCTGCGCACCACCGGCAATCTCACCGAGATCGTCAAGAACGGCGAAGTAATCGAAACGCACGAGGGCAATCCGCTCGACTTCATCGAGCAGTATCAGGCGCGCTTCAAGGTGGCGCTGCGTCCCGGCCTGCCGCGCTTCTGCGGCGGCCTGGCCGGCTACTTCGGCTACGACACCGTGCGCCACATCGAGCGCAAGCTGGCCGATACCTGCCCGCGCGACGAACTGGGCCTGCCGGACATCCAGCTGATGGTCACCGAAGAGCTGGCCGTGATCGACAACCTGTCGGGCAAGCTGTACCTGATCGTGTACGCCGACCCGAGCCAGCCAGAGAGTTACTCGCGCGGCCGCCAGCGCCTGAAAGACCTGCGCATGATGCTGCGCCGGAGCGTCGACGCGCCGGTCACCTCGAGCTCGGTGCGGACCACCGAAGTGCGCGACTTCAGCAAAGAGGATTACCTCAAGGCCGTCGCGAAAGCCCACGAATACGTGATGGCCGGCGACCTGATGCAGGTGCAGATCGGCCAGCGCATCCGCAAGCCGTATGTCGATTCGCCGCTGTCGCTGTACCGCTCGCTGCGCTCGCTGAATCCGTCGCCGTACATGTACTACTACAACTTCGGCGACATGCAGATCGTCGGCGCCTCGCCCGAGATCCTGGTGCGCAACGAGCTGTCGCCGGAAGGCGGCCGCAAGGTCACCCTGCGCCCGATCGCCGGCACCCGGGGCCGCGGCGCGACGCCCGAGCAGGATGCGGCGCTGGCCGAAGAGCTGCTCAACGATCCGAAGGAAGTCGCCGAGCACGTGATGCTGATCGACCTGGCGCGCAACGACATCGGCCGCATCGCCGACACCGGCAGCGTCAAGGTCACCGACCGCATGGTCATCGAAAAATACTCGCACGTGCAGCACATCGTTTCCAACGTCGAAGGCAAGCTGAAAGACGGCATGTCGAACCTCGACGTGCTGCGCGCCACCTTCCCGGCCGGCACGCTCACCGGCGCGCCGAAGGTGCGGGCGATGGAAGTGATCGATGAGCTCGAGCCGGTCAAGCGCGGCATCTACGGCGGCGCCTGCGGTTACCTGAGCTTCGGCGGCGAGATGGACGTGGCCATCGCGATCCGCACCGGCGTGATCAAGGACGGCAACCTGTACGTGCAGGCCGCGGCCGGCATCGTGGCCGATTCGATCCCCGAGATGGAATGGCAAGAGACCGAAAAGAAGGCGCGCGCCGTGCTGCGCGCCGCCGAGCAAGTGCAAGATGGCCTGGATGGGGAGTTCTGACATGCTGCTAATGATCGACAACTACGACTCGTTCACCTTCAACATCGTGCAGTACTTCGGCGAGCTGGGCGAGACTGTCCGCACCGTGCGCAACGACGAGATCACGCTCGAGCAGATCGCGGCAATGAAGCCGGACCGCATCTGCATCTCGCCGGGCCCGAAGGCGCCGAAGGATGCCGGCATCTCGCTCGACATCCTGCGCGAATTCAAGGGCAAGCTGCCGATCCTGGGCGTGTGCCTGGGCCACCAGGCGATCGGCGAAGCCTTCGGCGGCAAGGTGATCCGCGCCAAGCAGGTCATGCACGGCAAGACCTCGAGCATCGCCCACATCGGCGAAGGCGTGTTCACCGACCTGCCCAGCCCCTTCACCGTCATCCGCTATCACTCGCTGGCGATCGAACGTTCCTCGCTGCCGTCCTGCCTCGAGGTGACGGCATGGACCGACGACGGTGAGATCATGGGCGTGCGCCACAAGGACTACGACATCGAGGGCGTGCAGTTCCACCCCGAATCGATCCTGTCCGAGCACGGTCACGCCCTGTTCAAGAACTTCCTGACGCGCTGATGCACGTCATTCCCGCGAAGGCGGGAACCCAAGTTCGCTCTGCAGCCCTCTCCTTAGGTTCCCGCCTGCGCGGGAACGACGGCTCATCTGCTGGCTAACACCAAACTGGAACCATCATGCCGATCACCCCACAAGAAGCGCTGCTGCGCTGTATCGAACACCGCGAGATCTTCCACGACGAGATGCTGCATCTGTTCCGCCAGATCATGGCCGGCGAGATGTCGCCGACCATGGTCGCGGCCCTGACCATGGGCCTGCGGGTCAAGAAGGAAACCATCGGCGAGATCACCGCCGCCGCCCAGGTGATGCGCGAATTCTCGACCAAGGTGCCGATGGCCGACACCACCCACCTGCTCGACATCGTCGGCACCGGCGGCGACGGCGCCAACACCTTCAATATCTCGAGCGCCTCGATGTTCGTGGCCGCCGCCGCCGGCGCGCGCGTGGCCAAGCATGGCGGGCGCAGCGTCTCGTCCTCGTCCGGCAGCGCCGACGTGATCGAGGCCTTCGGCGCCCACATCGACCTGAAGCCCGAGCAGATCGCGCAGTCGATCGCCCAGACCGGCATCGGCTTCATGTTCGCGCCCAACCACCACGCGGCCATGAAGCACGTGGCGCCGGTGCGGCGCGAGCTGGGCGTGCGCAGCATCTTCAACATCCTCGGGCCGCTGACCAATCCGGCCGGCGCGCCGAACATCCTGATGGGTGTGTTCCACCCCGACCTGGTCGGCATCCAGGTGCGCGTGCTGCAGCGCCTCGGCGCCGAGCATGCGGTGGTGGTCTGGGGCCGCGACAATATGGACGAAGTCTCGCTCGGCGCCGGCACCCTGGTCGGTGAGCTGGTGAATGGCGAGATCCGCGAATACGAGATCCACCCGGAAGACTTCGGCCTCTCGATGATCTCGAGCCGCAACCTCAAGGTGAGCAATGCCGAAGAATCGAAGGCGCGCGTGCTGGAAGCGCTGCGCGGCGAGCCGGGTCCGGCGCACGACATCGTGGCCCTGAATGCCGGCACCGCGCTGTACGCGGCCGGCGTGACCGGCTCGATCGAAGCCGGCCTGCAGAAGGCGCGCGAAGCGATCGCTTCCGGCGCGGCCATCGCCAAGCTGGAGCAGTTCGTCCAGGTCACGCGCCAGCTCGGCGCGGTCAATTAAATCCACCTGCGAGTACATCGATGTCCGACATCCTCAACAAGATCCTGGCCGTGAAGGCTGACGAAGTGGCCGCCGCGCGCAAGGTGCGCGACCTGGCCAGCCTGCGCAGCGAGGCCGAAGGCGATCGCGAAGCGCGCGCCGCCATCCGCGGTTTCGAAGCCAGCCTGCGCGCGAAGATCGCGGCGGGCCAGGCCGGCGTGATCGCCGAAGTCAAGAAAGCCTCGCCGTCGAAAGGCGTGCTGCGTCCCGACTTCCAGCCGGCCGCGATCGCGCAAAGCTATGCCGAACATGGCGCGGCCTGCCTGTCGGTGCTGACCGACGTCCAGTTCTTCCAGGGCTCGCCCGACTACCTGAAACAGGCGCGCGCCGCCTGCGCGCTGCCGGTGCTGCGCAAGGACTTCATGGTCGACCACTACCAGGTCTATGAAGCGCGCGCGATGGGCGCCGATGCGATCCTGTTGATCGTGGCGGCGCTCGATCACGGCCTGATGGCCGAACTCGAAGCCTGCGCCATGGACCTCGGCATGGACGTGCTGGTCGAAGTGCACGACGGCGAGGAGCTCGATGCCGCGCTCAAGCTCAAGACGCCGCTGCTGGGCATCAACAACCGCAACCTGCGCACCTTCGACGTCACCCTCGACACCACGCTCGGCCTGCTGCCGCGCATCCCGAAGGACCGCCTGGTGGTGACCGAATCGGGCATCCTGGGCGCCGGCGATGTGCAGCGCATGCGCGCGGCCGACGTCCACGCCTTCCTGGTCGGCGAAGCCTTCATGCGCGCCGAAAACCCTGGCCAGGAACTCCAGCGCCTGTTCGCCTAGCCGTTAATGGCAGAGGAACTCCGGATGCACGGATGGGTCGAATGGTTACGCCAATACCGGCGCAACCTGCGACTGTCCTGCATCCGCCATGAAGACTCCTCATCGCAGCACGCTGTTCCTCGTTCTTGCATCGATCGTGCTCGCGGCCCTGGCGGCCTGCAGCACCTCGACACAGGCGCCAGCCCCACCGCCCCAGGCTGAAGCGGTCACGATTGCGCTGACACCCATCCCCGCCCCACCCCCAACGCGCACGCTCGACGCCTATAAAGCCGACGTCGCGCGCCACGTCATGCAGCGCAATCCAGAAAGAGTGTTCGAGGGAGAATTGCCGCCCATGCTGCCGGCGGTGGTGGTGCTGAACATCACGGTCGACCGCGCCGGCCAGCTCCTTGAGGTCCAGGTGCAGCGCTCGCGCGACCAGGGCGCCTCCGAGGTCGCGCTGGCCTCGCTGCGGCGCAGCGGTCCGCTGCCGCCACCCGATGGCCTCGGGCCGGCGCATGCCGACCTGATGACGTTTTCCGAGACCTTCCTGTTTGGCGAGCGTTATCGCTTCCAGCTGCGCACGCTGGCGGGGCCGCAGCGCGCAGGTTTATAAAAGTTAGTGAGGATGGCAGGATGCCGGCGCTGGATGGGCGGCGTCCTGTGCGCGGGCGCCGCAACGCTTGCAATGACGGCGGTTGCGCAGGTGCGCATACAGCAGCATGAAGCCGCTGATGACGGCGAACACCGCTTCGGCGGTTTCGCCGAACAGCGGGCTGGCGACGAACACGGCGCCCAGAAAGATCGCCAGGCCGGCGCAGCCGACCAGCAAGGTGGTCTTGTCGCGGTGCTTCAGGTAGCCGGGCACCAGCGCCAGCAAGACCGGCAAGGTGATCGCCGCGATCAGCGTGTCGTGGAAGGTGTCATGCACGTGGGCCAGCCCGAGCATCGGAAACGCCAGGATCACGAGCGGCATCGCCATGCAGTGCAGCAGGCACAGGATCGATGCCGCCATGCCGGCGACATCGCCGTATTTGATCAGGGATTTCATGAACCCTTGTTCCTTTCTTCAAAACCGGCGCCGCCAGAAGCGTCCGCGGCGCCGGTGGATTGGGTCCGGTCAGAACAGCACGCGCAGGCCGGCCGTCAGGTTACGACCGGTCAGCGGTGCATAGTCCTTGATGAACGAGGTGTGGCTATAGGCCAGGCGATCGGTCACATTGTTCAGGCGCAGGTACAGCTGCGCCGGCAGGTTGCCGATGCGGGTCGAGTAGTGCGTGCTGAGATTCAGCGTGGTGTAGCCGGGCGTCTCGGTCTCGAAATCGGCGATCCTGTCCTGCTTGCCCACGCGGACCAGCTCGGCCAGGCCGTTCCAGGCGCCCCAGTCGCCTTCGAGCTTGACGCCGATGCGGTGCGCCGGGGTGCGCGGGATGTCGCGGCTGCCCGGGCCTTCGTCGAAGCGGGCGCGCACATAGTCGCCGAACAGGGTGGTCTTCCACACCGACGACAGGTTGTGCGCGACTTCGCCTTCCAGGCCGGTGAAGGTGGCGTCACGCTGGGCGTAGTTGATCAGTTGCAGGCCTTCGAACTCGCCGCGCGTCTGCGAATAGATGTAGTCGCCGATGCGGTTGTGGAAAGCACTGAGCGAAAAGGTCGTGCGGCCGGCGAACTTGCGCAGGGTGAGGTCGAGGTTGTTCGACGTTTCCTTGACCAGGTTCGGGTTGCCGATCTCGTAGGTGTTGGTCGCCAGGTGCGGCCCGTCCGCGAACAATTCCTCGGCGGTCGGCAGGCGGTGCGTGTGCGACAGCGAGGTGCCCAGCGAGTATTCCGGCGCGAATTTCCAGACCGCGCCGACCGACAGCGAGGTGCCGCGCGTGTGGCTGTCGGGCTTGTCCACCTCGGCTTCGACGTCCTGCCATTCGTGGCGCACGGCGGCCTCGAAACGCACATTGCCCAGCTTGTATTCCTCGGTCAGGAAGGCCGCATGCTTCTTCGTCAGGGTCGGCGGCACATAGGCCTCGGCGCCGATGGCCGAGAAATCGCGGCGCGTGGTCTGCAGGCCGAACACGCCGTGCCAGCCCTTGACCGGCGCATGCACGAATTCCAGGCGGCCGTCGTGGCCCTTGTTCTTGAAGGTGGTGGCGACCGCGCTGCCCTCGACCTCGTCGTGGATGTAGTCGGTGAACGAGGCGCGCAGCCGCACGCGCTCGACGCCTGCGACCGGATTGCGGTATTCGCCGCGCACGTCCCAGCGTTCGCTATCGAGGTCCACCACCGGCGCCTCGATCTCGCCCGCCTCGTTCTCGAAGCCGTGGCCCGGCAGGCCATACTTGCCGCGCTCCTTGGTGAAGGCGGCGCCCAGGTAGCCGTCCTTGCCGACCCAGGACAGGCCGACGGTGCCGGTCTCGGTTTCCTTGTAGCTGCCCGGGACGCGGCGTCCGCCTTCCCAGTCCTTGCCGACGCGGTAGTCGTCGGCATCGCGCTTGACGCCTTCCACGTGCAGGGCGACGTTGCTGCCCGCGGCGGTGGTCAATTCGACCGCGCCGGTCTTTTCGCGCGCCGCCGAATTGGCGCGCACCTCAAGGCTGCCTTCCAGGCCGTTCGCCGGCATCGCGGTCGGCACCTTGCGGTCGATGATGTTCACCACGCCGCCGACGGCGCCGCCGCCATAGGCCAGGGCCGACGGGCCGCGCAGCACTTCGATGCGCTCGGCCAGGACAGGTTCAAAAGCGACGGCGTGGTCGGGGCTGATGGTGGACGCATCCTGGATCTCGGAACCGTCGGACAGGATCTTCACGCGCGGGCCGTCCATGCCGCGGATGATCGGACGGCTGGCGCCGGCGCCGAAGTGGCTCGAGGTAATGCCCGGCATGGCGGACAAGGTTTCGCCCAGGGTCGGCTGGCGGGTGCGCACCAGCTCATTGCCGCCGATCGACGTCACCGGCGTGACCATGTCGTCGCTGGCCACGCCCAGCCCGCTGGCGGACACGACGACGGTCGCCGGGGCGGCGGTCGATTGCGCGTGGGCGGTGGCGGCCAGCGGGCCGCCAAGGGCCAGTACGCAAGCCAGTGCGAGCGGCGTGCGCTTGCCGGTGAAGTCAGTCATGGGAATCCTTGGTCGTCGAAATGCGCCGTGGTGGCAGTGATGCACCATAAGCGAAATCTAATGATAACTCATTATCGTTAAGGATTCAACGCAGCGCAGCAATTGCGCGCGGCAAAAAAACCGGCGCAGGGCGAACCTCGCCCTGCGCCGGCCGGTATGTCTTGACGCGATGCGTCAGAAGATGACGCGAATGCCCGCAGTCAGGTTACGCCCGGTGAGCGGCGCCGCGTTCTTGATGAACGAGGTGTGGCTGTAGGCCAGTTCGTCGGTCAGGTTGTTCAGGCGCGCATAGAACTGGGTCGGCACGCCGCCAATGCGGGTCGCGTAGTGGGCGCCGACGTTGAGCATATTGTAGCCGGCGGTCTCGGTCTCGTACTCGGCCAGCTTGTCCTGCTTGCCGACGCGGTAGAACTCGACCATGCCATGCCACTGATTCCAGTCGCCGTCGAACTTGACGCCCAGGCGCGAGGCCGGGATGCGCGGCAGGTTGCGGCTGCCCTCGCCCTCGTCGAAACGGGCGCGCACGTAGTCGCCGAACACGGTCGCGCTGATAGATGGAGTCAGCTTCTGGCGGATCTCGCCTTCCAGGCCGGTGAAGGTGGCGTCGCGCTGGGCGTATTCCACCAGCTGGAAGCCTTCGTGGTTGTCCAGCGTGTGCGCGTAGATGTAGTTGTCGACGCGGTTATGGAAGGCGCTCACCGAGAAGGTGGTGTCGCCTTCGAACTTGCGCAGGGTGAGGTCGACGTTGTTCGAGGTTTCCTTTTCCAGGTCCTGGTTGCCGATTTCATAGGTGGCGGTGGCCAGGTGCACGCCGTCGGCATACAGTTCTTCGGCGGTCGGCAGGCGGTGGCTGCGCGACAGCGAGGCGCGCAGCGAGTATTGCGGCGCCAGCTTCCACACGGCGCCGACCGAGGCCGAGGTGCCGCGCGCGTCGGTGTCGCGCAGATCGGGCGCATCGACCTCGATGTCCTGCCATTCGTGGCGCAGGCCGGCCTCGAAGCGCCAGTTATCGAGCTTGTATTCCTCGGTCAGGAAGGCGGCGTGCTTCTTGGTGAGGGTCGGCGGCACATAGGCTTCCTCGCCGACGGCCGAGAAGTCGCGGCGCGTGGTCTGCAGGCCGAACACGCCGCGCCAGCCGGCCAGCGGCGCGTGCACCGCCTCCAGGCGGACGTCGTGGCCCTTGTTGCGGAACGAGGTCGAGACGACGTTCTCTTCCAGCTCGTCGTGGACGTAGTCGGTCAACGAGGCGCGCATGCGCACGCGCTCGATGCCGGCCACCGGGTTGCGGTACTCGCCGCGGACGTCCCAGCGCTCGCTGTCGAGTTTCACGACCGGCACGCCGTGCTCGTGCTCATGCTCGTGGTCGTGGCCTTCCTCGCCGTGTTCGTCATGGTCGTGGCCCTCTTCTTCTTCGTGGCCGCCGCAGTGAAGGTGCGAGCCATGCGGGTGGCAGCCCTCGAACTCATGGTTGTGGCCCGGGATGCCGTATTCGGTGCGTTCCTTGGTGAAGGCGGCGCCGAGATAGCCGTTCTTGCCGATCCACGACAGGCCGACGGTGCCGGTCTCGGTCTCCTTGTAGCTGCCCAGGACGTGGCGGCCTTCGCTCCAGTCCTTGCCGACGCGGTAATCGTCGGCGTCGCGCTTGACGCCTTCCAGGTGCAGGGCCAGGTTGCTGCCGGCGGCGGTCGTGAATTCGAAGGCGCCGGTCTTTTCGCGCGCCGCCGAATTGGCGCGCACTTCGGCACTGCCTTCCAGGCCCTTCTCGGGCATCGCGGTCGGAATCTTGCGGTCGAGGATGTTCACCACGCCGCCCACCGCGCCGCCGCCGTAGGCCAGGGCCGACGGGCCGCGCAGCACTTCGATGCGCTCGGCCAGGACAGGCTCAAAAGCGACGGCGTGGTCGGGGCTGATGGTCGAGGCGTCCTGGATCTCGGCGCCGTCGGACAGGATCTTCACGCGCGGACCGTCCATGCCGCGGATCACCGGACGGCTGGCGCCGGCGCCGAAGTGGCTCGAGGTGATGCCGGGCTGGTGGGCCAGGGTCTCGCCCAGGGTCGACTCGCGGGCGCGCACCAGTTCACCGCCGCCGAGCGAGGTCACCGGGGTGATCATGTCGTCGTCCACCACGCCGAGGGCGCTGGCGGACACGACCACGGTCGGCACGCTGTCCGGATCCGACGCCGTGCGGCTGGTCGTCTGGGCATGGACGGCCAGGGGCGCGCCGAAGGCCAGCATCAGCGCCAGGGTCAGCGGTGTGCGCTTGCAAGTGAAATGGGACATGGTGTTTCCTCGAAAGAAATGGAGCGGCAGATAAAGATGAGGCCGATAACGATAATTCGTTATCATTAACAATGAAATGATAAGGCATTATCATTAAGCATTCAACCGCTTTTTGGTCCCGCCTTTTGATCAAGGTATGCGCTTTGAGGTATCCTTCGCCCCATGCAACGTAATACACGTCAAAAAACCGCCATCCTGCATGCGATCGAGCATGCGCAGCGCCCGCTGTCGCCGCAAGAGATCCTGGATGAAGCCAGCCGCCAGGTCAGCCAGCTGGGCATGGCGACCGTGTACCGCAACCTGAAGTCGCTGGTGGACGACGGCGCGCTCAAGGTCGTCACCCTGCCGGGCGAAGGCGCGCGCTACGAATCGACCAGCGCCGCCGAACACCACCACCACCATTTCCAGTGCACCGTCTGCCAGCGTGTGTTCGACGTGCACGCCTGCCCCGGCGACATCGAGCACATGGCGCCGAAGGGCTTCAGCGTCGAAAGCCACGAGCTGACGCTATACGGGCGCTGCGCCGACTGCCTCAAGTCCTGATCCAGAAATAAAAACGGCCGGCGCGCAAGCGACCGGCCG
Source organism: Massilia timonae CCUG 45783 (assembly GCF_000315425.1). Lineage (GTDB taxonomy): Bacteria > Pseudomonadota > Gammaproteobacteria > Burkholderiales > Burkholderiaceae_D > Telluria > Telluria timonae. The sequence goes on from NZ_JH992928.1 coordinate 55,610, forward strand.
TTTTCACATGGCTTGGCTGTTTATTTTCCGAGCACGTTCAGCACGGCCAGGGTCATCGCCTGGGCGCCGGTCTTGATCGACGGTTCCGGCACCGGCGCGTAGAACGGCGAGTGGTTGAAGGCGATCGGCTTGCCGCCCTCGCGCTCCGCCTCGGCCACCACCTTCGGGTCGTAGACGCCGGTGAAGAAGAACATCGACGGCACGCCTTCGTTGGCGTACAGCGAAAAGTCTTCGCTGGCGGTCATGGCCGGCATGCGCTTGGCCTTGTCCGCGCCGAAGGCTTCCTTGAACACCACCTCGGTCTTGTTCACCAGCTCGGTGCTGTTGACGATGGCCTGGCCGCCGCCGCCGATCAGCATGTCGGGCTTCGGCGCGCCGGCCATCGCGGCCGAACCCTCGGCCACGCGGCGCACGCCTTCGAGCAGCTTGGCGCGCACAGCCGGACTGTACGAGCGGATGGTGCCGCGCACCTGCACGCTGTCCGGGATGATGTTGCCGACCGTGCCGCCCTGGATCGAACCGACCGTCACCACGCCGAATTCCTTCGGATCCTTCTCGCGGCTGACCACGGTCTGGACGTCGACCACGAAACGCGCCGCAATCGCCACCGGGTCGATGGTCTTGTCGGGCGCCGAGCCGTGGCCGCCGCGGCCCTTGAAGGTGATCTCGAGCCAGTCCGAGTTGGACGACACCGGGCCGTCGTTGAAGCCCACGGTGCCATGGGCCAGCGGCCACGAATGCAGGGCGAAGGCGTAGTCCGGCTTCGGGAAGCGCTTGAACAGGCCGTCGTCCAGCATGGCCTTGGCGCCGGCGACGATTTCCTCGGCCGGCTGGCCGATGAAGACCAGGGTGCCCTTCCACTGCGATTTCAGTTCGACCAGGGTGCGCGCCGTGCCCAGCCAGCTGGCCATGTGGACGTCGTGGCCGCAGCTGTGCATCACGAAGGTGTCGCGGCCTTCGCTGGTGGCGCGGGCGCGGCTCGCGTACGGCAGGCCGGTGCGCTCTTCCATCGGCAGGCCGTCCATGTCGGTGCGCACCAGGACCGTCGGGCCGGCGCCATTCTTGAGCACCGCGACGATGCCGGTCTTGCCGACCTTCTCGGTGACGGTGAAGCCGAGCTTGCGCATCTCGGCCGCCAGCTTGCCGGCGGTGCGCACTTCCTGGAAGGCGATCTCGGGATGCGCGTGCAGGTCTTTGTAAATTCCGTCGAGCCACGGATACATGGCGTCGACCTTGGCGACGACGTCGTTCTTGAGTGGCGCGGCCTGCTGGGCCTGGGCGAGGTTCGCGGACAGTGCCAAGGACGTGAAAACGGCTGCTGCCGCAGCTGACATGGCAAATCGAGTAAAGGTCATGGGATGCTTATCGTTGTGGGGATTCTTGTCCATTACACTGCGCTCGGCCGCTTGACCGCCGCCGACTTGCGCCCGGCCACGGCCTGGGCCAGGCTGACGCCCGGCACGCGGTCGCCCTGCAGGGTGACGTCGAAGGCCATCAGCTCGTCGCGGCGGAAGGCGTGCACGGTGACGCGGTCGCCGACGCGGTAGCGCGCCAGCAGCGCGTCGACGTTGGGGGCGGCGCCGTTCACGCGCAGGCCGTCGATCGCGATCACGACGTCCAGCGCCGACAGGCCGGCCTGGTGCGCGGCGCCGCCCTCGTGCACCTGGGTGAGCTTGGCGCCGAGCGGATCGCGGCCGATGCCGGCGTCCAGCGAGGCCTTGCCGCCCTTGCGCTCGTCGACCAGCTTCACGCCCAGCGGCGCGTACAGCTTGGCCAGCGGCAGGTCTTCGGTCCCGCGCACGTAGCGCTCGAACATGTTCTTGAGTTTGAGGCCGCTTATCTCGTCGAACAGCGCTTCGACTTCCTGTTCCGTCACCCCGCGGCCGGCGCCGTTGTAGAAGTCGCGCCCATAGCGCTCCCACAGCGCCAGCATGATGTCGTCCAGCGATTTCGCGCCGCCGGTCTTGGCGCGGATGGTCAGGTCGAAGGCCAGCGCGATCAGCGAACCCTTGGTGTAGTAGCTGATGATCGCGTTCGGCGAATTCTCGTCCTGGCGGTAGTACTTGCTCCAGGCGTCGAAGCTCGAATCGGCCACGCTCTGCTTGAGGCGCCCGCTGCCGCGCAGCACGCCGCCGATGGTCTTGGCCTGCAGCTTGAAATACGTGGCTTCGCCGATGATCCCGGCGCGCACCAGCATCAGGTCGTCGTAGTAGCTGGTGAAGCCTTCGAACAGCCACAGGAGCGGCGTGTAGTTCTCGGCCTGCAGGTCGTAAGGGGCGAAGGCGGCCGGCTTGATGCGCTTGACATTCCAGGTGTGGAAATACTCGTGACTGCACAGGCCCAGGAAGCGCAGATAGCCTTCGCCCGGCTCGGCCGCCTTCGGCGTGGCCAGGCTCGGCAAGTCGGCGCGCGCGCAGATCAGGGCGGTCGAGGCGCGGTGTTCGAGGCCGCCGTAGCCATCGCCCACGGCCATGGTCATGAACACGTAGCGCTCGAGCGGCGCGCGCTTCGTCTTCGGCTCGAAGAACGCGATCTGGGTCTCGCAGATCGCCTTCAGGTCGGCCTGCAGGCGCGCCATGTCGAGGTTGGGCACGCGGCCGGTGATCACGATGTCGTGCGGGATGCCATGGGCCTTGAAGGTGGCCAGCTCGAAGTCGCCCATCTCGACCGGATGGTCGATCAGTTCGTCGTAGTTGGCGCAGGCGTAAACGCCGAAGCCGTAGCGCTTGGCGCCTGCTTCGGGCATCGCGGTGGCCACGCGCCAGGCCTTGGCGGCCGGATCGGCGGGGCGCTGGATGTCGACCTGGTGGACCAGCGACTCCTGTCCGAGCACGCGCAGGAACACGCTGGTGCCGTTGAAGAAGCCGTGGGTCTGGTCGAGATGGGCGGCGCGCACCGACAGGTCCCAGGCATACACCTCGTAGTGCAGGGTCAGGGGGCCGGTGGTGGGCGCGGCGCGCCAGGAGTGTTTATCGAGCTTGGTGAGCGCGAGCGGCTGGCCGCCGCTGTCGGCGCGGATGCGCACGATATTGCGCGCGAATTCGCGGATCATGTAGCTGCCCGGGATCCAGGCCGGCAGCGCGAACGTCTGGCCGTCGGGATCGGGATTGGCGACCGTGACGGTGACGTTGAACAGGTGACCGGCCAGGTCCTTGGGAACGATGGTGTAGTGAATGGCGTTCTGCTTTTTCTGCGATGGCTTTTTCATGATCTTCTTGAATGGTCTCTCGGGACGCGCCGAATGGACATAGTGTAATCCATCGGGCGCAGCCAAACGCGCGCCATGCGAGGCGGATGGGCGGCGCGCGGGCTAGGCCGGCAGGTCGGAGGGGGAGTCGATGTCGCGCAGGATGCCGGAATCAAGCACGTCGATCGCGGCGACCGGGCTGCCGGCAAGCAGGCGCCGCGCGCCCTGGTCGCCGTCCAGCGCCAGCAGGTCGTCGCGGTGCCGGGCGCCGAAGGCGACCGGATTGCCGCGCCGCCCCCCGAACAGGGGCGCGGCGATGGCGGCGCCCTCCTCGATCGCGGCGGCCAGCGCCTGCAGGGTGGATGGGGCGACAAAGGGCATGTCGCCCAGCGCCACCAGCCAGCCCTGGCCGGGAGCATCGAGGGAATGACGGATCGCATGCGCCAGCGACAGGCCCATGCCGCCGTCGGCATCCGGGCACACCGTCACCTCGCAGCCGAGCTGGCGCAACACGTCCCCCACGCCGCCGTCATCCGGCGGCACCACCGCCACCACGCGCGGGAACACGGCCAGCAGCGTGCGCGCGCTGGCGGCGACCACCAGTTCGCCGCCGGGCAGGCGCTGCAGCAGCTTGTTGCGCTGGCCGGCCGGGTCGAAGCGGCGGCCCCGTCCCGCGGCCAGCAGGATGCCGGTCAGCGCCATGGCTTCACGCCTCCAATGCCGCGGCGGCATCCTTGATCGCCGCGCGGATCCGCTGATAGGTGCCGCAGCGGCACAGATTGCCGCTCATGGCGTTGTCGATGTCGGCGTCCAGCGGACGCCGGTTGGCGCGCAGCAGCGCGACGGCGCTCATCACCTGGCCGCTCTGGCAGTAGCCGCATTGCGGCACGTCGTGGCGCACCCAGGCGTCCTGGACCGCCTTGCCGACCGGATCGTCCTGCATCGCTTCGATGGTGGTGATCGCCTGGCCCGCGACCGCCGCGATCGGGGTGATGCAGGCGCGGATCGGGGCGCCGTCCAGGTGCACGGTGCAGGCGCCGCACAGGGCCGCGCCGCAGCCGAACTTGGTGCCGGTCAGGTTCAGGTTGTCGCGCAGCGCCCACAGCACGGGCGTGGCGGGGTCGGCGTCGACTTGCAGGTCTCTGCCGTTGATGTTCAAGGTCAGCATGAACGCTCCTGGACGACAACCATGGCCGGCGGCTGCCTTATTTCGCCGGCTTCGCTTCCAGCGAATCGAACTTGGCTTCGAGCGACTTCAGGTCGATCGCGCCCGGGATGCGGGTGCCGTCGCTGAAGAAGATGGCCGGCGTGCCGGTGATGCGCAGCTTCTGGCCGAGCGCCAGCACCTTGTCGTTCGGCGATTCGCAGGCCGCCGGCGCCGCCGGCGGCACCTTGCCGTTGATCATCCAGTCATCCCAGGCCTTGTTGCGGTTCGGCGCGCACCAGATGTTCTTCGACTTCGTGAACGAATCCTGGGACAGGATGTTGTACATGAAGGTGTAGATGGTGACGTTGTCGATCTCGGCGAGCGTCGTCTGGCGCAGGCGCTTGCAGTAGCCGCAGTTCGGGTCCTCGAACACCGCGATCACGCGCTTGCCGTTGCCCTTGACCTGCTTGAGCGCCATCTCGAGCGGCAGGTCGCTGAACTTGATCTTGTTGATGTCGTCGATGCGTTCGCGCGTCAGGTTGCGCGAACTCTTGACGTCATACACCTGGCCGATCACGAGGAACTCGCCCTTCTTGTCGGTATACAGGATGTCGCCCGCGACCCGTACCTCGTACAGGCCGCCATACGGGGTCTCCTTGACCGACTCGATCTTGGCGCCGCCCAGGTGCGGTTCGAGCGCCTTCTTGATGTTTGCCTCGACCGTGTTCTGCGCATCGACGCACGATGCGAGCAGCGCCGTCGCCAGCAGGACGGCGAGCTTCATTTTGACCATGCTTGGTTCCTCAGATTGATGACTTGCCCATCGCATGCGCCATCAGGCGCCGCTTCAAAGCAGGCATTTTATCAAGCAAGTTGAGTCCAAGATTGCGCATGACGCGTACCGGCTCCAGATTGGCCCCGAACAGGCGCTCCAGGCCATCGGTCGCCAGTTGCATCATGACCACGTCTTCCTTGCGCTTGCGGGCATAGCGCGCCAGCACCCGTTCGTCGCCGATGGCGCGCCGCTCCTCGCGCTCGCGCACGGCGGCGAGCAGGTCGACCACGTCGCCGAACCCCAGGTTCATGCCATGCCCGGCCAGCGGGTGCACGGCGTGGGCGGCGTCGCCCACCAGCGCCACGCGCGGCGCCACGATCGCATGCGGCTTGACCAGCGCCAGCGGCACCGCCGCCACGGCCTCGGGTTGCAGCGGACGCAGGGCGCCCAGCTTGTCGTCGGCGTACTCGCCGAGCCGGATCGCCAGTTCGCCCAGCGACTCGTCCATCAGGGTGTCGGCCAGGGTCTCGGGCGCCGACCACACCAGCGAGACGCGGTTGCCCGGCAGCGGCAGCAAGGCGATGATGCCGTCGGCGCAGGTGAACCACTGATGGGCCACGCCATGGTGCGGCTTGTCGCAGGCGAAGTTGGTGACGATGGCGCGCTGGTGGTACATGCGGTAGTCGACGCCGATGTCGCACTGCCCGCGGACCCAGGATTCGCGGCCGTCGGCCCCGACCAGCAGCGCGCATTCGATGCGGCGGCCGTCTTCCAGGCGCAGCGCGGCGCCCTCGTCGCTGCAGGTGAGCTCGCAGGCCCGGCCTTCGATGCGCTGCACGTTGTGGGCGAACTTGAGCGCGGCATCCAGCGCCCCGTTCAGGTTATGGTCTTCGACGATCCAGGCCAGGGTGCCGACCCGGGCCCCGAAGGCGTCGAAACCGAGGTTGCCGCCGTTGTCGCCATCGCCATGCACGTCCATGGCGTCGACCGCGGCGACCCGCGCCAGGTCGAGGGCGCCCCAGACCTTGAGCGAAGCCAGCAGGTCGTGGGCCGTATGGTTGAGCGCATAGACACGCACGTCCCATGGACGTTCCGCGGCCGAGGCCATTGATGACGCCTCGGCCCCGGGACGCGCGGGCGGAGACAGCAGGGTCACGCGATGCCCGGCCTGGGCAAAGCCGAGGGCGGTGGTCTTGGCGATGGCGCCATTGCCGACGATGCAAACATCGGTCCGGGTGGTGGAGGTCGTGGGCGTGGTCATGGTGCTCATTATAGCGATATGCCAACCCCGCACCTCGCCGGCGTCGCCATGCCTGGACGGCGGCGCCGGGACCAATCTGCCGCCTGACACAGATAAAGCGTTCGAGAGCACTTGCGCAACTGAAAATCGCTGGCTATAATCATGCCTCTCTTGGCCTGGTAGCTCAGTTGGTAGAGCAGAGGATTGAAAATCCTTGTGTCGGTGGTTCGATTCCGCCCCGGGCCACCAAGAATAGCGAAAAAACGCCAACCTTCACCGGTTGGCGTTTTTTTTCGCCTGCGATCGCCATGGCCGAGGATCGTGTCCTGCCGGGAAAGCACCCTGCCGGGAAAGCGCCCGGAAGCGCTCAGGCGGGTGGCGCAAGGGGCAACCTGCGTGTTTCCTTCTGGTATCATGCGTGCTGACTGATGGTTGTCGGCGCCGGAGTGATATCGGAGCCGCCCCGCGCGGCTACCGCATGCGATACGCTGCGGCCATGCCGCGCCTTGTCCGATGGCGCGCAGCCGGTCCGGCGGCGTCCGACCAGCCTCCCTATTGCGGCCCTCCCGGGCCAGCGTTGATTTTTCAAGGTTCACATGCACACCCTTCCTGCCTGCCCCCAATGCCAATCCGCCTATACCTATGAAGATGGCGGCGGCCAATATGTGTGCCCGGAATGCGCCCATGAGTGGCCGGTCCAGGCGGCCGCCGCGGCGGCCGAGAGCGTGCGCGTCTACAAAGATGCTTCAGGCAATATCCTCCAGGATGGCGACACCGTCACCGTGATCAAGGACCTCAAGCCGAAGGGTTCGGGCGGCGTGATCAAGCAAGGCACCAAGGTCAAGAATATCCGCCTGGTCGATGCCGACCACGACATCGACTGCAAGATCGACGGCTTCGGCGCCATGAGCCTCAAGACGGAATTCGTGCGCAAGGTGTAAGCACGCCCGGCGCCTAGTGCAGCGAACCCGCCGCTTCGCGGGTCAGCACGATCTCGAGGTATTCGGCCGGCGCCACCATCGAATCCGGCCCGGCCGTGTTGAAACGGTCGATCAGGGCCAGCAGGTCTTGCTCGAGCGCGTCGGCGGCGGACGGCGCAAGGGCGGCGAACGCCCGGTTCAGCGGTCCGTAGTAATCGCGGAACACATGCACCCAGTGCGTGGGCGACGCGTAGCGGAAGTTGAACATCCTGCGCGTGATGCGCGCCTGGAGCGCGTCGGCGCCGAACAGCTGGCGCACATGGTCTTCATTTCCCCACAGTAGCGGCGACGCCAGCCCGGGCGGCGGCGCGATGTGCTTGCCGACCGCCTTGAACAGCTGGCCGATGAAGCCCTCGGGCGTCCAGTTCGCCATGCCGATGCGTCCGCCGGGCCGCACCACGCGCCGGATCTCGGCGGCGGCGCGCGCCTGGTCGGGCGCGAACATCACGCCAAAGGTGGACAAGGCCACGTCAAAACTGGCGTCCGGGAACGGCAGCGCCTCGGCGTCCGCTTCGCGAAAGTCGATCGCCAGGCCTTCGGCGGCGGCGCGCGCCCGCCCCTTCTCGAGTAGCGCCGGCACGTAGTCGGTGGACGTGACGCGGGCGAAGCGGCGCGCCGCGGCCAGCGTGGCGTTGCCATTGCCGGCGGCGACGTCGAGCACGCGCTCGCCGGCGCGCACGTCGGTGGCCTCGGCCAGCAGTTCGCCGACGATCTGCAGCGTGACGCCGACGACGGCGAAGTCGCCGCTGGCCCAGGTGGCCTGCTGGCGCTGCTTGATCGCGGCCAGGTCGGGACCGGCGGCGCCCGGACCCGCTTGGGGCGACGGCGAGGGTTGGACTGGCTGAGTCATGATCCATCTCCTTGAGCTGGCAGGTTTTCGATATGACTGGCCGCGCCACCCATGGTTCGACGCTATACCTTGCGCCTTCTCAATCCTGAGGTGGGAAATCAGCCCGCCGCTGCGACTCCAAGAACAAGCCAGGCACCGCAGACACGGCGCCGCCTCGGAGGATTCCCATCATGAAACCGCGCCTTGTTCCGCGTGGCATTGCCGTCGCAATCGTCATCCTTGCCATCGCCGTCATCGGCGCAGTGGCGCTCGCCGCCATGCCGTCGCTCTGGTCGGGCCGCGGCACGGCCAATACCGGTTTCGACCCGCTGTTCGCCGGGGCCGCCGGCGCCACCTGCGCGCCGGCGCGCGCCGGTGCGCCGCCCCTGCTGGCCCACCTGGTGCAGGCCCAGACCCAGGCCCAGGCCCAGGCAGAAACCCGCCCCTTCGCGCCGGGCCAGCAGGCGCCGGCCAGGCCGGGCGCCAAGCCCGCGGACAAGCCGGGCAAGGCCGCGCCGCCGCCCCTGTACGACAACCTGGGCAAGCTGCACGTGCCGATCACCACCGCCAGCAAGCGCGCCCAGGCCTATTTCGACCAGGGCATCCGCCTGACCTTCGCCTTCAACCATGCCGAAGCGGCGCGCGCCTTCCGCGCCGCGCAAGACGCCGACCCGGACTGCGCCATGTGCTACTGGAGCGAGGCGCTGGTGCTGGGCCCGAACATCAACGCCCCCATGTTCCCCGAGGCCGTGGCGCCGGCGGTGGCCGCCGCGGCCGAGGCGAGCCGCCTGGCGCCGCGCACCCGCCCCGAAGAGCAGGCCGTGATCCGCGCCGTGGCGCGCCGCTACAGCCTTGACGCCGGCGCCGACCGCGCCGCGCTCGACAAGGCCTATGCCGATGCCATGGCCGAGGCGGCGCGCGACTTCCCGACCCACGACACCATCCAGGTGCTGTTCGCCGAATCGCTGATGGACCTATCGCCCTGGGACTACTGGGCGGCCGGCGGCGCCCGGCCCAAGAACCGCACGGCCGAGCTGGTCGCCGCGCTCGAGAAAGTATTGGCGCGCAACCCGACGCATGCCGGGGCCGCCCACTACTACATCCACGCGATGGAAGCCTCGGCCCGGCCCGAGAAAGCCCTGCCCGCCGCGCGCGTGCTGGCAAGCCAGATTCCCGGCGCCGGCCATATCGTGCACATGCCCTCGCACATCTATTACCGGCTGGGCATGTACCGCGACGCGCTGCGCGCGAATGTCCTGGCGGTCGCCACCGACGAACGCTACTTCGCCGACGCGGCCAGCGACCCCGTCTACCGCGGCGCCTACTACCCGCACAATATCCACTTCGTGATGGTATCGGCCCTGATGGGTGGCGACGGTCGCACGGCGCTCGAAGCCGCGGGCAAGCTCGACAAGGTGATCACGCCCGAGCTCCTGACAGCCATCGGCGCGCTGCAGCCGGTCAAGTCGGCGCCTTACTTCGCCCATGTCCAGTTCAGCGATGCGGACACCCTGCTCGCGCTGCCCGACCCGGGACCCCAGTTCGTGCTCGTGCAGGCGATGTGGCATTACGCGCGCGCCGTCGGCCATGCGCGCAAGGGCGACTTCGAGGCGGCCGCACGCGAAGTCGCCGCCCTCGACAAGATCGAGAAGAACGGCGACTTCAAGGCGGTGAACGACTGGAACATTCCCGGCCGCGAGATCGTCCAGACCGCCCGCTCGGTGGCCCAGGCCAGGATCGCCGATGCGCGCGGCGACCTGCCGCGTGCGGTCAACGCCTACCGCAGTGCGATCGCGGTGCAGGATTCGTTGCCCTATATGGAGCCGCCCTACTGGTATTACCCGGTGCGCCAGTCGCTCGGCGTGGCGCTCCTGCGCAGCGGACAGCCGGACGCCGCCGAAAAGGTCTTCCGCGACTCGCTGGCACGCACCCCAAGCAATGGCTGGGCATTGCGCGGGCTGATGGAGGTGTACCGCAAGCGTGGCGACGAAACCGCGCTCGCGGCCGTGCAAAAGCAGTTCGCGACCACCTGGCTTGGCAAGCCGGACGGGCCGGCACTGTCCGCACTCTAGACCTTTGGCATGCCCGCTTGCGCGGCCTGGTCAAGCCTTGCCGAGCGTCGCGCGCCCGCGCCGGATGTCGGCGGCAACGACGGCTTCCTGTCGGTCGTCCTCACCCATGGCGCATGCTGGATCCACCATGGCGCTGGGCATGCCGCTGTCATGCGGCGCGGATGTAAATCATGCGACACAGCAATCCCATTGTCACTTATGCTAGGAGCCCGAATATTTACAAGAGGTTCCGATGAACGCCAAGCCTTCGTTCTTCGCGTCGTGCGCCGCCCTGGTCCTGTCCGCCCTGTGCGCCGTTCCGGCGCTGGCAGCGGACAGCGCCCGGCCGTTGCAGCCGATCGAATCGCTCGTGGTGCCGCGCTATATGGGCGTCTGGTACGAGATCGCAAAACTCCCCAACGATTTCCAGAAAAAATGCGTCGGTGACACCACCGCCACCTACACCCTGGGCGAGGATGGACGGGTGCAAGTCGTCAATCGCTGCCGCACCGCCGAGGGCAAGTTCGACGTGGCCGACGGCGTGGCGCGCCAGCTCGGCGGCGCCACCTCGCCCAAGCTCAAGGTGCGTTTCGCGCCGGCGATCCTGTCCTTCATCCCGATGGTGTGGGGAGATTACTGGGTCATCGACCTCGACGAGAAATACCAATTGTCCGCGGTGAGCGAACCCAAGCGCGAATACCTGTGGATCCTGTCGCGCACACCGCAGGTCGAACCGGCCGACTACGACGCCCTGCTCACACGCCTCACGGCCCAGGGACTGGATGTGTCCAGGCTGGTGCGCACCCCGCAAACCCAGTTGCAGCAGCCCGGGCAATAATAAGTCCGGAAGCGCCATCCGGTCATTCCCGCCACAGCCCCGAACGGCCCGGCAAGCCTGGAAATCCAGGCAGCCGTCCCCATCTTCAACAGCAGCAGGAGTCGCAAACGACGCCGAGATCCGGCCGGCGTTTGCGCCATCCAAATCCTTGCCGCCCAGGCAATATCCTTAGCCATGCACCGGCCTCGCCGGCTGCCGTGCCGTCCTTGAAGAGTTCGATGTCCGGTCCGATGCCCTTCCTCGCATTCCGCCTTGCCCTTCCGACCTGGATCGCCGTGGCCGCGCTCTTGCCGGCGCCGCCTGCCGCACAGGCCGCCGCCTCATTTGCTTCAGCCTCTGTTTCCGCCTCCGCTCCCGCCAACGGTGGCGATCCGCTGGCGGCGCTGGTCAACGCCTACCGCGCCGATCCCGGCGCCTGCGACGGCCATCCCGCCGCGCCGGCTAACGCGCTCGATCCGCAACCGGCCCTGGCCCAGGTACGCATCGGCGCCGGCACCTTCATCGAATCCGCACTCGAACGCGCCGGTTACGCCGCCGCGCAGGCACAGGCGGTCTACGTCACCGGCCCCGAGGATGCGCAGGCCGCCATGACCGTGCTGGCGCAAAAATACTGCAAGGTACTGCTGAGCGATCGTTTCTCGGCGGTCGGCAGCTATCGCGAGGGTGTGACCTGGACCGTCGTGCTGGCACAACCGGCGCCGCCGCTGCCCTCGGCCACCTATCCCGACTGGCGCGAAGCCGGGCACGCGATCCTGGATGAAGTCAATGCTGCGCGCGCCAGTGCCCGTTCCTGCGGCAAGCAAGCGTTCCCGGCGGCGCCGCCCCTGAGCTGGAACCCCGCGCTGGGCGACGCCGCACTGGCCCATAGCCGCGACATGGCCACGGGACGCTACTTCAGCCACCGCGGCAGGGATGGCAGCCAGGCCGCCGAGCGCGCCCTGCGCGCCGGCTACAGCTGGCGCCGGGTGGGTGAAAACATTGCCTTTGGCCAGCGTTCGCCGCGCGAAGCCGTCGAAGGCTGGCTCGACAGCCCCGGACATTGCGCCAACATCATGAACCGCGCTTTCACCGAGATGGGCGCCGCCTATGGCGTCACGCCCGAGCGGCAGACCGGCGTCATCTACTGGACCCAGGTGTTCGGCGCATCGCGTTAAGCGCCGCAGCCACCGGGCCGGCCCATGCCTGCCCCGCCTTCGACCCGGATTGCGCGCCGAGCCGTGCCGCCCCCACAAGCTGCTTCAGATAGACTTCCCCTCAACATCAACCTCCCGTGCGCGTCTCGCTGCGCCGCCCTTTCCACATGCTCCAGTCCGCCCCGCAACCACGACTCGGCCTCGTCTGCATCACCGTTTCCAAGGACGTGCGCTACCGCGCGCTCACGCGCAAGCGCCTGCTCGAGCATTCGGAAGATGGCCAACGCCGCTTGCTGGAAGACATTTATCGCGACAATATCCAGACCCTGGACAATGCGCTGCGTTACTGCGAGCGCGAAGGCATCGCCCTCTACCGCATGCCCTCGTCGATCTTCCCGTTCTCGGATACGCCGTTCGGGCTGGACGTCCTGCAACAGTTCAAGGAAACCCTCGGCCGCTCGGGCCGGCGCGCGATCGAGCGCGGCATCCGCCTGGTGATGCATCCCGACCAGTTCGTGGTGCTCAGTTCGGACTCGGAAGACGTCGTGGCCAACAGCGTCAAGATCTTGCAGATGCACGCCGACATCATGGATTTGCTGGACCAGCCGCGTTCGCCCTGGGCGCTGCTGGAAATCCATGGCGGCAAGGCCGACCGCGAAGACAAGCTGGTCGCGCGCATTGCCGAACTGCCGGACGCGATCCGCTGCCGCATCGGCCTGGAGAATGATGAATACGCCTACAGCGCCGACGAGATCCACGCCGTGTGCGTGCGCGCCGGCGTGCCGATGGTGTTCGACGCCCACCACCACATCGTCCACGAAAAGCTGGACAGCTACGAGCATCCGAGCGTGGCCGAGATGGTGAGCAAGGCGCGCGCCACCTGGCCCGACCCGGCCCAACAGCTGGTGCATATCTCGAACGGCCGCGAAGGCTTCAACGACCGCCAGCATTCCGACCTGATCGCGACGATGCCCTCGTCCTACCTCGCCGCGCCGTACATCGAGATCGAGGCCAAGCTCAAGGAAGAGGCGATCCGCGGCCTGGATGGCTGGTGTTCAAGGTTCGCGACAACGTAGGGGCGGCAGCGCTTCCAACCACGGCACGATCACGTCGCACAATGCTTGCGGCGCCTCCAGCGGAATCATGTGTCCGCTGTCCTCGACCAGCGCGAACTGCGCCCCCGCGATGCCCGCATGCAGCTCCTGCGCTTCTTCCAGGCTGCGCAGGCGGTCGTGCCCCGCCGCGACCACCAGGGTCGGACAGCGGATCTCGCCCAGCAGATGCAGGTCGCCCGGCCGCTCGACCATCGACTGGTTGCGAAACGCCACGCCGCCCAGCCGCACGCCCATCGTGCGCACGCGCTCGATCAGCGCCTCGTTGTCCACCTCGCGCGGATGCAGCGAGCTGGCGATGGCGGTGCGGCTCAGCCCCGCGAACGAGACGGACGGCGCCGCTCGCGCCACCGTGCGCTTGCCCTGGCGCACGGCGTCGGAATCGGGCCGGGTCGAAGTGGCGATCTGCACCAGCGCGCGCACGCGTCCGGGCGCCTGGCGCACCATCTCGCGCGCGACATAGCCGCCCATCGAGAAGCCGATCAGGATGAAGGACGGCGGCGCCTCGGCCAATGCGCGGCGCGCCAGGTCCTCGAGGGTGGAATCATGACGCAGGTCGGCATGCGCCAGCGGGCCGAAGGGGGCCAGCCGGTCGCGCATGTCGTCCCACAGCGTCTCATCAAGCATGTAGCCTGGAACCAGCAGGATAGTCATCGCGCCATCATAGCAAAGCGCGCTGACGGCGCGGGGTCAGGCCAACCTTCAGGCTACCTTTCAGGCAGCCTTCCTGGGCAGGATGTCGCTCGCCATCATCTCGCCGAACGGGCCGGTGATCGACTGCTCCCCCTGCTCCGTTCCTTTCCCCAGCAGCGGGAACACCAGTTCGGCGAAGCGGTACGATTCTTCCAGGTGCGGATAGCCCGACAGGATGAAGGTCTCGATGCCGAGATCCGCGTACTCGCGCATGCGCGCCGCCACCGTCTCGGGGTCGCCCACCAGCGCCGTCCCCGCCCCGCCGCGCACCAGGCCCACGCCGGCCCACAGATTGGGCGAGACTTCGAGCTGGTCGCGCCGCCCGCCATGCAGGGCCGCCATGCGGCGCTGGCCGACCGAATCCATCTTCGCGAACGCGGCCTGGGCCTTTGCAATGGTGTCGTCGTCCAGGTGGCTGATCAACTCGTCGGCCGCGCGCCAGGCTTCTTCATTGGTCTCGCGCACGATCACGTGCAGGCGGATGCCGAATTTGAGCGTGCGGCCGTGCTTCGCGGCCCGCGCGCGGATGTCGGCCAGCTTCTCGGCCACCGCCGCCGGCGGTTCGCCCCAGGTCAGGTAGACGTCCATCTGCTCGGCGGCCAGTTCGTGGGCCGGCTCGGACGAACCGCCGAAGTACAGCGGCGGGTACGGTTTCTGCACGGCCGGATACAGGGTCTTGGCGCCCTTGACCTGGATGTGCTTGCCCTCGAAGTCATAGCCCGCCGCGCCTCCTTCTCCCGCCATGCTGGCGCGCCAGACCTTGAAGAATTCGCGCGAGATCTCGTAGCGCTTGGTGTGATCGGCATACAGGCCGTCGGCTTCGAGCTCGCCCTGGTCGCCGCCGGTGACGACGTTGATCAGCAGGCGCCCGTTCGACAGGCGGTCGAAGGTGGAGGCCATGCGCACCGCCAGCCCGGGCGTCGACAGACCGGGACGGATCGCGACCAGGAATTTCAGCCTGGTGGTGGCGTTGATCAGCGACGAGGCAACGATCCAGGCGTCCTCGCAAGAGCGCCCGGTCGGCAGCAGCACGCCGTCGTAGCCGAGGGTATCAGCGGCGACCGCGACCTGCTTCAGGTAATCGGCGTTGACCGGGCGCGCGCCCTTGGTGGTGCCGAGATAGCGGCTGTCGCCGTGGGTGGGGATGAACCAGAAGATGTTGGGAGTCGACACGGTAAGTCCTCGGTGATTCATGCAGCGGCGGCGGTCTGCGCGCGCGCCTGGAGTTCGGCGTCCAGCTGTTCAATACCCTCGGCGACACGACCGGCGATCGGGCCCGCCAGGCGCGTGCCGCGCTCGCTGTCCCAGGCGATCTGCTCGGACGTGGCATAGATGCTGGACAGGATGGCGCGCGCCGACATCGAGGCCAGTACCGGGCGCAGCGCATAGTCGAGCGCCAGCAGGTGCGACTGGCTGCCGCCGGCCGCGAGCGGCAACACGACCTTGCCGCGCAGGCCGTCCTGCGGCAACAGGTCGAGGAACAACTTGAGCATGCCGGTGTAGGCCGCCTTGTAGATCGGCGTGGCCACCACCAGCGCGTCGGCCTGGGCCACCAGCGCCAGCGCGCGCGCCAGCTCCGGGTCATGCGCATCCATGCGCAGCAGGGCGGGACCGGGCAGTTCGCGCACCTCGAGGCGCGTCGTGCGCCAGCCGTGGACGGCGAGTTTTTCTCCGACGTGCTGCAACAGGCGGCTGCAGGACGACTGCGACGACGGGCTACCGCCCAGCAAGATGACGCTCATGGTGAGTTCCAGTTCTGACAACGATCGCCACAGCGTACGCCGCGCGCACGATCGACCCAACGAATCGTTTCGCTCATCGATATGCGTTTGCCGTTTTAACTTTTCGCGCATATTCATGGCCGGATTTCTTCGTTCACGCGGCGCCGGCTAGCGATGCAAGATGGCAGCTCACCCAATACCGGCACACAGCCCCATGTCTTCCATCCTGCAGCAATTGCGTCCACAAGACGACCACGCTACCGCGGCCAGATCCGGCCCGCTGGCCATCGCCGCCGACTTGGCCGAGCGCCTGGCCGCCACCGCCGTCGAACGCGACCGCGCCGGCGGCCACCCGAAGCACGAGCGCGAACTGATCCGCGATTCAGGCCTGCTCACGCTGTCGATCCCCGTTGAATTCGGCGGCCAGGGCGCCGACTGGGCCACCGTGATGGCGGCCGTGCGCATCCTGGCCAAGGCCGACAGCGCGCTGGCCCACCTGTTCGGCTTCCATCACCTGCAGCTGGCCGGCGTCCAGCTCTACGGCACCGAGCTGCAGCAGCGCAGCCTGCTCACCGCCACCGTGCGCCAGAAGCTGTTCTGGGGGAACGCCCTGAACCCGCTCGACAAACGCACCCGCGCCGTCGCCTCGCCGGCCGGCTATATCCTGGACGGCGTGAAGAGTTTTGCGTCGGGCTCGGTGGGTTCCGACTGGTTGACGGTGTCGGCTTGGGACAGTGAAGCCGACGCCGCCCTGATCGCCGTGGTGCCGACCGAGCAGGCCGGCGTGCACGTGGAAGCCGACTGGGACGCCTTCGGCCAGCGCCAGACCGACAGCGGCAACGTCCACTTCGAGAAGGTCTACCTGCCGACCGCGCTGGTGCTGCAGGCCCCCGGCCAGGCGCCGACCGCCCGCTCCACCCTGCGCTCCCAGGTCGCCCAGCTGGTCATGGCCAATCTGTACCTGGGCATCGCCCAGGGCGCCTTCGATGCCGCGCGCGATTACACGCTCGAGCAGGCGCGCCCCTGGTTCGCCTCCGGCGTGGACGATGCGATCGACGACCCCTTCACCCAGCACCGCTACGGCCAGCTGTGGCTGACCGTGCGTCCGGCCGCGCTGCTGGCCGACGAGGCCGCGCGCCAGCTCGACGCCGCCATCGGCAAGGGCGACGCCGTGACGGCGCGCGAACGCGGCGTCGTCGCGATCGCCGTGGCCGAAGCCAAGGTGCTGGCGCACCGCGCCGCGATCGAGATCAGCAACCAGATGTTCGAACTGCTCGGCGCGCGCGCCACGTCAAGCCGCTTCGGCTTCGACCGCTTCTGGCGCAACGCGCGCGTGCACACCCTGCACGACCCGGTCGACTACAAGCTGCGCGACCTCGGGCGCTACGCGCTCAGCGGCCGCGTGCCCGATCCAACGCCCTATTCCTGACCGACATGACAGCTTCCGTCCCAGTCATCCGCGTCGAGCGCGCCAGCAAGGCTTTCCCGCTGCCGGAAGGCGGCCGCTTCGACGCCGTGCGCGAAATCTCGCTCGACGTCCTGCCGGGCGAGATCTTCGGCCTGGTCGGCCGCAGCGGCGCCGGCAAGTCGACCCTGCTGCGCCTGATGAACCTGCTGGAAAAGCCCGACAGCGGCAGCATCACGGTTGCCGGCCAGGAGCTGACCGCCCTCGGCGCGCGTGAGCTGCGCGAGGCACGGCGCCGCATCGGCATGATCTACCAGCACTTCAACCTGCTCGCCAACGCCACCGTGTTCGAGAACGTGGCCTTCCCGCTGCGCATCCACGGCGCGATGAACGCGCCGCGCCTGAAGGCGCGCGTGGCCGAATGCCTGGAGCTGGTCGGATTGCAGGGCAAGGCCGGCAGCTATCCGGCGCGTCTATCGGGCGGCCAGAAGCAGCGGGTGGCGATCGCACGCGCCCTGGCCAGTTACCCCACGGTGCTGCTGTGCGACGAGCCGACGTCGGCGCTCGACCCGGACACCACGCGCAGCGTGCTCGATACGCTGCGCGACATCAACGCGCGCCTGGGCGTGACGATCGTCATCGTCAGCCACGAGCTGCAGGCGCTGGGCAGCCTGTGCCAGCGCGCCGCCGTGGTCGAAGATGGCCGCATCGCCGAACTGTTCGACCTGCGCGACCACAGTGCGCCGCGCAAGACCTCGCTCGGCCGCGAACTGGTCTACCACGCCGCCGAAGCCCATGCCGCCGAAGTCCATGCCGGCCTTCCGCCAGGAGAGCTGCATGCTTGAAAAATTCCTGCTCGTCGCGCCCGAGCTGTGGCGCGCCTTCGGCGAAACCCTGCTCATGCTCGGCATCGGCCTCTCGGCCGCAGTGCTGCTGGGCGGTCCGCTCGGCGTGATCCTGTTCCTCAACGGCTCGGGCGAACCAGGTCGTGGCCGCAGCATCGGGAAAGTGCTGGGATGGCTGGTGAACACCGTGCGCTCCTTCCCCTTCATCATCCTGATGGTGGCCCTGGTGCCGTTCACGCGCATCGTTGCCGGCACCTCGATCGGCCCGCTGGCCGCCAGCGTGCCGCTGTCCTGCGCCGCCATCCCCTATTTCGCGCGCCTGGTCGAACAGCAGCTGCACGAAGTGCCGCGCGGCGTGATCGAGGCCGCCGAAGCGATGGGCGCCACGCGCCTGCAGATCGTCACCCGGGTGCTGCTGCTGGAGGCTCGGTCCGGCCTGGTGCTGGCGCTGACCGTGTTGGCCATCAGCTTCCTGTCGTATTCGGCGGTGGCCGGCGTGGTGGGCGGCGGCGGCATCGGCGACCTGGCCATCCGCTACGGCTACTACCGCTTCGAGACCGACGTCATGGTGATCACGGTCGCGATCCTGATCGCCATGGTGCAGCTGATCCAGTTCGGCGGCGGACGCATCGCGCGCCGCCTGGACAAGCGCTGAACCGTTCATGAAAAGAGAAACGGAAGGAATCCCATGAACCTGAACCGCCGCATCCTGCTCGCCAGCCCGCTGATCCTGGCGATCGTCCTTGCCGTCGCCACCAATGCGCAGGCGAAGGACCCGAAGGAAATCGTCATCGGCACCAGCGCCGGGCCGTATGCCGACCAGGTCAGGCTGGGCATCAAGCCCATCCTCGAGAAACAGGGCTACAAGGTGCGCATCGTCGAATTCAACGACTACATCCAGCCCAACTTCGCGCTGGCCGAGGGCGCGCTCGACGCCAACGTGTTCCAGCACGTGACTTATCTGGACCGCTTCAAGGCCCAGCACAAGCTGCAGCTTTCCGAACTGGTGAAAGTGCCGACCGCGCCGATCGCGATCTACAGCCGCCGCCACAAGAGCCTCGACGCCGTGAAAAACGGCAGCACCGTGGCGCTGCCCAACGACCCGACCAACCAGGCGCGCGCACTGGTCATGCTCGATCAGCTGGGATGGATCAAGCTGAGGCCCGGCTTTGATCCGATCCGCGCCTCGGAGCGCGACGTGGCCGCCAATCCGAAGGGCGTCAAGCTGCTGCCGCTGGAGGCGGCACAGCTGCCACGCTCCCTGCAGGACGCCGACTACGCCTTCGTCAACGGCAACTACGCGCTGGCCTCCGGCCTCAACTTGCGCGACGCGCTGCGCACCGAGAAGATCTCGCCGGCCTACGCCAACCTGGTAGCGGTGAGGACGCTCGACCGCGACAAGCCTTTCGCGCGCGACCTGGCCGCTGCGTACAAGTCGCGCGCCTTCCTGGACGTCACCAACAGGCATTTCGCCGACTACGCCTCGACCGACTACCAGCTGGCGCTGCAATCGCCTGCCGGAGGAGCCAGGTAATGGCGCGCCGCATCCGCTTCAACGCCTTCCAGATGAATACCCCGAGCCACCAGTCGCCCGGGCTGTGGACCCATCCGAGGAGCGACAGCGAGCGTTACCTGACGCCCGGCTACTGGGTCGAGCTGGCGCAGCTGCTGGAGCACGGCGGCTTCGACGCCATCTTCCTCGCCGACGTGCTGGGCGTGTACGACGTCTACCGCAAGGGACCGGAAGCCGCGCTGCGCCACGGCGTGCAGGTGCCGCTGAACGACCCACTAGCCCTGGCGCCGCTGATCGCCCACGCCACCACGCGCCTCGGGATCGGCGTCACCGCCGCCCTGACCTACGAACACCCGTACACCTTCGCGCGCCGCATGTCGACGCTCGACCACCTGAGCGGGGGCCGGATCGGCTGGAACATCGTCACCGGCTACCTCGACAGCGCCGCGCGCAACCTGGGCCTGGGCCAGCAGCTCGGCCACGACGAGCGCTACGACCTGGCCGACGAATACATGGAGGTCGTCTATAAACTGTGGGAGCGCAGCTGGGAAGACGGCGCGGTGAAGCGCGACAAGGAACGCACTGTTTACACCGACCCGGCCAGGGTGCATCCGATCCGGCACAAGGGCCGCTACTACGAAGTGCCGGGCTTTCACCTGTGCGAGCCGTCGCCGCAGCGCACGCCCTTCCTGTACCAGGCCGGCGCCTCGCCGCGCGGCGCCCGTTTCGCCGCGCGCCATGCCGAAGCCACCTTCATCAGCGGTCCGAGCAAGGCGGTGGTGAAACGCGGCGTCGACGCCGTGCGCGCCGCCGCGCGCGCCGAAGGCCGCGATCCGGATGCGCTGCTGGTGTACGCCCAGGCCCTCGTCGTCACCGGCGCCACCGAGGCCGAGGCGCAGGCGCGGCTCGCGGAATACCGGCGCCACGTCGACGTCGAGGCCGCGCTCACCCTGCTGTCCGGATGGACCGGCGTCGATTTCGCGCGCCACCACCTGGACGACACCATCGAGTACATCGACACCGACGCCGGACGCTCGGCCCTGGCCTCTCTCAGCGCTGCCGACCCGGGCCGCGACTGGACCGTGCGCGAAGCGGCCGAATTCATCGGCCTGGGCGGACGCGGCCCCATCATCGTGGGCGACCCGCGCCAGGTGGCCGACCAGCTCGAATCCTGGATCGACGACACCGGCGCCGACGGCTTCAACCTCGCCTTCGCGCTGCCGCTGGAAGACATGACGCTGGTGGTCGAGCACATCGTGCCCGAACTGGCGCGGCGCGGCCGCTACGACGCCGCCCCACGCGGCGGCACGCTGCGCGGGCAACTGCTCGGCCAGGGTCCGCGCCTGGCGCCCGGCCATCCGGGCAGCCGGGTCGAGATCGCATCCCCGCTGTCTGGCATCCAGGCAGCTTGAATCACCACATCAAAGGACCATCATGAAACGAAGAAGCCTGTTGCAACTGGCCGCCAGCGGCGCCGCCCTCGCCGCCTTGCCAGCACGCGCAGCTCCCTTATCGGAACTGCGCCTCGACTACGCCCACTATTCGCCCACCAGCCTGGTGCTGCGCCACTTCGGCTGGCTCGAAGAAGAGTTCAAGGCCGACGGCACCCGCATCAAGTGGGTGTTCAGCGCCGGCAGCAACCGCGCGCTCGAATACCTGAACGCGAACAGCATCGACATCGGTTCGAGCGCCGGCCTGGCGGCCCTGCTGGCCCGCGCCAACGGCAATCCGATCCGCACGCCCTATCTGTTCTCGCGGCCCGAGTGGACGGCGCTGGTGGTGCCGAAGAACTCTCCCATCCGCAGCCTGGCCGACCTGAAGGGCAAGAAGGTGGCCGCGACCAAGGGCACCGATCCCTATCTGTTCCTGCTGCGCGCGCTGCAGACCGTGGGCCTGAAGCGCAGCGACATCGAACATGTCAGCCTGCAGCACGCGGACGGCCGGGCGGCGCTGGAACAGGGCCGCGTGGATGCCTGGGCCGGCCTCGATCCGCATATGGCGGCGGCCGAACTGGAAGGCGGCGCACGCCTGCTGTACCGTAACGTCGGTTTCAATACCTATGGTTTCCTGAACGTGCGCGAAGACTTCCTGGCCACCCGCGCGAACGAGACCGCGCGCGTGATCAAGGCCTATGAGCGCGCCCGCGCCTGGACCCGCGCCAATCCGTCGGAAGCGGCGAAAATCCTGTCCCTTGATGCCAAGGTGCCGCTGCCGGTCGCGCTGCTGCAGGTCAAGCTGCGCTCGGACTTCAGCAACGCCCAACCGACCGCCGAGCACCTGCGCGCGCTGCAGCTGGCGGCGCCGATCCTGCGCGACGAGGCGCTGGTGCGCCCCGGCACCGACCTGGACAAGGCGATCGCCGGCCTGGTCGACACCGGCTTCGCGCGCCAGCTCACCAGGGCCTGACATGGATCGGCAAGCCATCACCCTGGAAGCGCCTCCGCCATCACGGCGCGCATGGCGCCGCTTCGGCTTCCCTCTGGGCTTGCTGCTGCCGGCGCTGGCCCTGATCGGCGCGGAAGCCGGCGTGCGCGCCGGCCTGGTGCCGGCCAACCTGCTGCCGCCGCCGAGCGCCATCCTCGAATCCCTGTCCTGGCTGCTGGAAAACGGCCTGGCGGGCCACGTCGGCGCCAGCACGCTGCGGGTGGCGGCCGGCTTCGCCGCCGGCGCCCTGCTGGCGCTGCCGCTCGGCGCGCTGGTGGCCCTGAACCGGCGCGCGGAAAGCCTGCTCGACCCCAGCTTCCAGGCGCTGCGCGCGATTCCGTCGCTGGCCTGGGTGCCGCTGCTGCTGCTCTGGTTCGGCATCGACGAGGCGCCCAAGATCATCCTGATCGCGATCGGCGCCTTCTTCCCGGTGTACATGGGCGTGGTGGCCGGCATCCGCGGCGTCGACCGCGGCCTGACCGAGGTCGGGCTGCTGTATCGCCTGTCGCCGCTGGCGCTGGCGCGCCGGGTGCTGCTGCCGGCGGCCCTGCCCTCGGTGCTGACCGGCCTGCGCAACGGCCTGAGCCTGGCGTGGATGTTCATGGTGGCGGCCGAGCTGATCGCCGCCAGCCGCGGCCTGGGCTATCTGCTGACCGACGGCCGCGAATCGAGCCGCGCCGACATCATGCTGGCGGCGATCGTGCTGCTGGCCCTGCTGGGCAAGGCCAGCGACAGCGCGATGCAGGCGCTGGAACGGCGCTGGCTGGCCTGGCGCGACAGCTATGTGGAAAGGACGGCGCGATGAGCTTTCTCGAGATCGCCATCGATGACAAGCGCCACGGCGCGCGCACCGTGCTGCGCGGCCTGCGCCTGGGGCTGGACCAGGGCGAGATCGTCAGCCTGGTCGGCGCCAGCGGCTGCGGCAAGAGCACCTTGTTGTCGATCGTGGCGGGACTGGACGGCGACTACCGCGGCGCGGTGCACCTCGACGGCCGCCAGTTGACGGGGCCGGATGCCGACGTCGGCCTGGTGTTCCAGGCGCCGCGCCTGTTCCCGTGGCTGACCGTGGCGCAGAACGTCGTCTTCGGCGGACACGCGCGGCCGAACCTGGAGCGCGCCCATGCCCTGCTGGAGGAAGTCGGCCTGAAGGGATATGGCGATGCGCTGCCCAAGCAGCTGTCGGGCGGCCAGGCCCAGCGCGCAGCCATCGCGCGCGGCCTGTATCTGGAGCCGCACGTGCTGCTACTGGACGAACCGTTTTCGGCGGTCGACGCCTTCACCCGCATGCGCCTGCAAGACCTGCTGGCGCATGCGGCGCGCCAGCGCGGCCTGACCGTGCTGCTGGTGACCCACGATATCGATGAAGCGATCTATCTGAGCGACCGCGTGGTGCTGATGGATGGCGTGCCCGGCCCGGTGCCCGCCGAGTTCATGAACGACGCGCCGTGGCCGCGCGAGCGCGGCAAGCTGGCGCTGTCGCCGTTGAAACCGGCGATCCTCGACAGCCTGCACGCGGTGCACGCCATTTAGACGCTCGACTCAGGTGTTGCGCATCTGCGCCTGCGACACATTGCTGCCTGGCGGGACGCTCTGGGTCAGCCAGACGTTGCCGCCGATGGTCGAACCGGCGCCGATCGTGATGCGGCCCAGGATGGTGGCGCCGGCATAGATGACGACGTCGTCCTCGACGATCGGATGGCGCGGCGTGCCCTTGACCAGGGCGCCGCTCTCGTCGACCGGGAAGCGCTTGGCGCCGAGCGTGACGGCCTGGTACAGGCGCACGCGCTCGCCCAGGATCGCGGTTTCGCCGATGACGACGCCGGTGCCGTGGTCGATGAAGAAGCTGCCGCCGATCTGCGCGCCGGGGTGGATGTCGATGCCGGTCAGCGAGTGACCGATGTCGGCCGTGACCCGCGCCAGGAACGGCACGCCGAGGCGGGTGAGGCAATGCGCGATGCGGTGGTAGAGGATGGCGATGGTGCCGGGATAGCACAACATGATCTCGGCCACCGAGGTGGCGGCCGGGTCGCCGGCCAGCGCGGCCTGCACGTCGGACACCAGCAGCGCGCGAACCGCGGGCAGGCTGGCGGCGAACTCGCGCGTGATGGCGCGGGCGCGCTCGGTCAGGACTGCGTCCGCGGTCTGGTCATGCTCGGAGGCGAACTCAGGTGAAAAGCGCAGCGCGCGCCGTACTTGCTCGGCCAGGCGGTCGAGCGCCACGTTGAGCGTGTCGGCGACGAAGTAGTCGATGCTCTCGTCGTTCAGGTCGGGGCGGCCATAATGCGTGGGGAACAGGGCGGCGGAGATGCCGTCCACGATCTGGCGCACGACTTCGCGCGACGGCAGTTCGCGCACCCTGCCCTGGTGCCGGATATTGTGGGTGGATTCGCGCGAGGTGCGCAATGCGTCGATGACGGGACCGAGGTGCCACTGCACCGATCCACCTTGATGGTGGGGAAATTCGCTGTTCATTCGCCGAGCCTATACGATTCGTTTTTCAATGACTACGATTTTATTGGTATGTCGATATGCGTGCTTTGACGGGCTCAAAAACGGTCCCTGCCAACGGCAGAACTTGCCGCGCGGCAGTTTCTAAGGCAACATCAAGCACTGATTTTCTTTTGTAATGACACGACCATGAACCTCCCCTCCCACCAGCTCAGCATGACGGTGCTGATGACGCCCGACACCGCCAATTTCTCCGGCAACGTGCACGGCGGCACCATCCTGAAACTGCTCGACCAGGTCGCCTACGCCTGCGCCAGCCGCTACGCCGGCCGCTACGTGGTGACGATGAGCGTCGACCAGGTGACCTTCCGCCAGCCGATCCACGTGGGCGAGCTGGTGACCTTCCTGGCCGCCGTGAACTACACCGGGCGCAGCTCGATGGAAATCGGGATCAAGGTGATCGCCGAGGATATCCGCAGCAAGGTGGTGCGCCATGTGAACAGCTGCTTCTTCACGATGGTGGCGGTGGGCGACGACAAGAAGCCGGCGGCGATTCCGCCGCTGGAACCGTCGACGCCGGATGAATTGCGCCGCTTCGAGGAAGCCAAGGGCCGGCGCGAATCGCGCCTGGCGCTGGAGCGGGACCATGCGCAGCGGATTTCGAGCAAGGGGTGACCGTCGTCGCGACCGGATTGTTTATCCGGCGCAAACGCTGCTATAATGCGGCCTCTTGGCCTGGTAGCTCAGTTGGTAGAGCAGAGGATTGAAAATCCTTGTGTCGGTGGTTCGATTCCGCCCCGGGCCACCAAGAATGTCTTAGCAAAAACGCCAACCCATGCAGGTTGGCGTTTTTGTTTCCGTCACCCGGAATCCTCACATCCGGTCCATTTCCGGTTCCAAGCAGCATTGCCCCGCGGCGGCAACCGACCAAATCGTCCAACCGTCCGCGCTAGTTGGTCTGGTCGTTCCGGCCTGCGAAGCGACCGAATCGTCCACTCGTCCGGTTCGATAACGTTGATAAAATGTACTTGAAAAAACTCGGAGCCCGTGATGACCAACGCCCCAGCGCCAAAGTGGTTTGAGATGGAAGAAATTCGTCGTAGAAGGGTGTCCAACGCTGTATGGATACCGCTTCGACAGTCCGAGTCAGTGACGAAGATAGGCAACTATTCAACTGTCGGCTCGAATGCAAGAAGGCCGTCTCAGCGCGGCCAAAGAAGCTGAACAATGCTTAAGCGTGCCCTGCTACACGACAAGGAAAACGCCTGAGCACTCAGCAGGAGCCTGTCAGAATTTCTGTGTGGAACGGGGTCATGAAATAATCCCGAAAGGACTGTTCCATGACC
Organism: Massilia timonae CCUG 45783; assembly: GCF_000315425.1. Classification (GTDB taxonomy): domain Bacteria; phylum Pseudomonadota; class Gammaproteobacteria; order Burkholderiales; family Burkholderiaceae_D; genus Telluria; species Telluria timonae. The sequence continues at coordinate 81,297 of NZ_JH992928.1, forward strand.
GAAGTGATGACCACCAAGAAGCCCAAAAAACAGAAAGCAGCGTACCCGTTTCCCGTTGAGCTGATCGACCAGTTGCTGGCCCAGGTTGAGAACAAGGACGCCGAGTCGATCCTTGGCGAATCGGGCCTCGCCGGGCAGCTCAAAAAAATGCTGGCCGAGCGTATGTTGTCGGCCGAGTTGAACCACCACCTGGCCAACGAGGAAGACGGCAGCAGAAACCACCGCAACGGTAGCAGCCCGAAGAAGGTCTTGACGCCAGGCGGGGAGCTCCACCTGGACATTCCGCGCGATCGTCTGTCGAGCTTCGAGCCCAAACTGGTGGCCAAACATCAGCGCCGGATGTCGGGCTTCGACGATCACGTTATCAGCATGTACGCTCGTGGTATGAGCGTGCGCGAGATTCAGGCGCATTTGCTGGAGTTGTACGGCACCGAGGTGTCGCCAGACCTGATTTCGACCATCACCGACGAAGTGCTCGAGGAGGTCGCGCAGTGGCAGCAGCGGCCGCTCGAGGCGATGTATCCGATCGTGTATTTCGACGCGTTGCGCCTGAAGATCCGGGACGAAGGCACGGTCAAGAACAAGGCCGTATATCTGGCCTTGGGCATTCGTGCCGACGGCCGCAAGGAAGTGCTGGGTCTGTGGATCGAACAGACCGAAGGCGCCAAATTCTGGCTGAAGGTTTTCAACGAACTCAAGAACCGCGGACTGGACGATATCCTGATCGCCGTCGTCGATGGCCTGCGCGGCTTCCCGGAGGCCATCGAGGCCGTTTATCCGCAAGCGCAGATCCAGACGTGCATCGTGCACCTGATCCGCAATTCGACGACGCTTGCGGCCTGGAAGGACCGGAAGGAACTGGCAGCGGCGCTCAAGCCGATCTACCACGCTGCCAACGCCGAGCTGGCCGAAGCGGCGCTGGATGCCTTTGCAGAAGGCCCATGGGGCACCAAGTTTCCGACCGTGGCCGCGATGTGGCGGCGCCAGTGGCAGCAGGTGATTCCGTTCTTTGCCTACCCACCTGAAGTGCGCACGATCATCTACACGACCAACGCTATTGAAAGCCTGCATATGCGTCTGCGGAAGATCGTCAAGAACCGTGGTCACTTCCCCAGCGACGAAGCCGCGACCAAGTTATTGTTCCTGGCCTTGCGCAATATCGAGAAAGATTGGAAGATGCCACAGCGTACCTGGAAGCAGGCTGCCAACCAGTTCGCCATCATGTTCGGCGAGCGCTTCACGAACGCGATTATCTAACTACGAATTCTGGCCCCGCACACAGAATTTCTGACAGGTCCCTCAGCAGTAGTTGTGCGAGCTAAGACCTTCGGCCTCCAGATCCTTGTATCGGTGTTCGATTCCGCGCTGGGCCACCTAGAACATACCTCACGCAACGCAACCATCATCAGTTGGCGGGTTCGTTTCTGGTCCCCGTAGACCACGTGCCTGGACGCCGGTACGCCGAGCGCGCTCCCCCTTCAAATAAGCCCGCGAAACGCGCGACCAAATCGTCCAATCGCCCGCTTTCCCGAGGCGTCGAACGATTGCATCAGCCTGAACGATTGACGCCGCGCAGTGGAATGACGCTTTCCCCAAGCTAGCTCAGCAAAGGGGGATACGATGTTCATTTACCATCCTCTATTGCTGCTAATTCGCCGTAAGCAAGGGAACCTGCATGGGTAATAAAGTGGACCCATCAGTCAAGACACTCAGCCGGCTAGTTTAAGCTGTGTCCATTTCCACTTCAGCAGCTGCCCGGCGCTGCCCCGTTCCGCCGTTTTTCTCCGGCTCTTGGTCCGCGTCGCCGAACTTGTCGACGATCAACGCACCTCCTCCAACACCGGCACGGTAGACATGATCTGGCGTCTCGTAGCCCAGCGCCTGGTGTGGACGCTCGGCGTTGTAAAACGCGAAGTACTGTGCCAGGCCGACTGTCAGCTCGGCCATGTTGGCGTAGCCCTTCAGGTACACGTCCTCGTACTTCACGTTGCGCCACAGGCGCTCGACGAAGATGTTGTCCAGCGCCCGTCCTCGCCCATCCATGCTGATGGCCACGCCTTCGCGCTTGAGCACGCTGGTAAAGGCGTCACTGGTGAACTGCGAGCCCTGGTCGCTGTTGAATACCTCGGGCTTGCCGTGGTGGCGCAATGCCTCCTCCAGACAGTCCACGCAGAACGACGCGTCCATGCTGTTGCTGATGCGCCAGGCCAGCACACGACGCGAGTACCAATCGATGACCGCCACCAGGTAGGCAAAGCCGCGCGCCAGCCGAATGTACGTCAGGTCCGTACTCCACACCTGGTTCGGCCGCGTGACCGCCACCCCGCGCAGCAGATAGGGATAGACCTTGTGCTGCGGGTGCGGCTTGCTCGTGGACGGCCCCGGCGCCATGCCCGCCAAGCCCATTTCCCGCATCAGGCGCTGCACGCGCTTGCGGTTGACGCGGTGCTCTCGGCCTCGCAGGAAGACCGCCATGCGCCGGCTGCCGTAGAACGGGCGGCTGGTGTACTCCTCGTCGATCAGGGCGCGCAGCTGGCCGTCCTCCTCCTCGATGCATTCCTGTCGGGCCGCCGCCTCCAGCCGCCGATACACGGTCGAACGCGGCACGCCGGCCAGCTCGCACTGCATCGTCAGCGGTATCTTGTCCTCGCGCTCGATCCACCGTGCCCGCTCGGCCGGACTCATTCCCCAAGCTTTTTTTTGAGCCAATCCACCTGCATCTTCAGCTTGCCGATCTCGCTGTACAGCTTGTCCTCCGGGCTGCTTTCGTCCACCGGCTTCGGCCCGCGCTTGACGTCGAACAGGGCGCCGGCGTTCTCCAGGATCTCCTTCTTCCACTGGCCCACCAGTACTGGATGCACGCCGAATTCCTGCGCAATCTCCGTCACCGTCTTCACCCCACGCACCGCTTCCAACCCAACCTTGGCCTTGAACTCGGCGCTGTGCACCCTGCGTTTTTTACCTTCACTCATTCGCTGTCATCCTTTCGCGGACGACAGCTTAAACCACCGTCTCAGATTCGGGGTCCACTATAATCCTCACCAGCGTGTTCGTGACCCTGACGCTGCTGCTCATTATATTTTTCGCCACGTTTGAAACTATCCGTAAGGTGCCGATTCAGGGGATGCTAATGCCGACTGCCGGAGTAACGCGCGTTTTTTCCAGCCAAGCCGGCGTCATCAAGGAGGTTCATGTTAAGGACGGACAGCTCGTGCGCGAAGGTGAGATCCTATTCGTCGTTTCCAGTGAACGCAGCACCTCCAATCTACGCTCTACGGAAGACCTGATTTCCGAATTGCTGGCGCGCCGCCGCGACAATTTTCATACCGAGCTCCTGCAAGCCCGAACGCAGTTCAAGTATCGACGCTCGGCCTTGAGACAACGTGCGTTTGATCTACGCGGTGAAATCAAAGGCCTCGACAGACAGGCCTTTATGCAAAAGCAGCGCGTTACCTTGTCAGAGCAAAATTTCGCACGCTTCGTACAATTAAAAGCTACAAACTACATTTCAGCAGCGCAACTGCAGGAACGGGAAGCCGAGTTGCTCGATCAGCGGCAACGCCAGCTTGAGATCGAGCGCATTCGATCCACGATTCAGCGCGAATTGGCTAGTACCCAGGCAGAGGAGCAGGACATTGCACTAAAGTGGACCCATCAGTCAAGACACTCAGCCGGCTAGTTTAAGCTGTGTCCATTTCCACTTCAGCAGCTGCCCGGCGCTGCCCCGTTCCGCCGTTTTTCTCCGGCTCTTGGTCCGCGTCGCCGAACTTGTCGACGATCAACGCACCTCCTCCAACACCGGCACGGTAGACATGATCTGGCGTCTCGTAGCCCAGCGCCTGGTGTGGACGCTCGGCGTTGTAAAACGCGAAGTACTGTGCCAGGCCGACTGTCAGCTCGGCCATGTTGGCGTAGCCCTTCAGGTACACGTCCTCGTACTTCACGTTGCGCCACAGGCGCTCGACGAAGATGTTGTCCAGCGCCCGTCCTCGCCCATCCATGCTGATGGCCACGCCTTCGCGCTTGAGCACGCTGGTAAAGGCGTCACTGGTGAACTGCGAGCCCTGGTCGCTGTTGAATACCTCGGGCTTGCCGTGGTGGCGCAATGCCTCCTCCAGACAGTCCACGCAGAACGACGCGTCCATGCTGTTGCTGATGCGCCAGGCCAGCACACGACGCGAGTACCAATCGATGACCGCCACCAGGTAGGCAAAGCCGCGCGCCAGCCGAATGTACGTCAGGTCCGTACTCCACACCTGGTTCGGCCGCGTGACCGCCACCCCGCGCAGCAGATAGGGATAGACCTTGTGCTGCGGGTGCGGCTTGCTCGTGGACGGCCCCGGCGCCATGCCCGCCAAGCCCATTTCCCGCATCAGGCGCTGCACGCGCTTGCGGTTGACGCGGTGCTCTCGGCCTCGCAGGAAGACCGCCATGCGCCGGCTGCCGTAGAACGGGCGGCTGGTGTACTCCTCGTCGATCAGGGCGCGCAGCTGGCCGTCCTCCTCCTCGATGCATTCCTGTCGGGCCGCCGCCTCCAGCCGCCGATACACGGTCGAACGCGGCACGCCGGCCAGCTCGCACTGCATCGTCAGCGGTATCTTGTCCTCGCGCTCGATCCACCGTGCCCGCTCGGCCGGACTCATTCCCCAAGCTTTTTTTTGAGCCAATCCACCTGCATCTTCAGCTTGCCGATCTCGCTGTACAGCTTGTCCTCCGGGCTGCTTTCGTCCACCGGCTTCGGCCCGCGCTTGACGTCGAACAGGGCGCCGGCGTTCTCCAGGATCTCCTTCTTCCACTGGCCCACCAGTACTGGATGCACGCCGAATTCCTGCGCAATCTCCGTCACCGTCTTCACCCCACGCACCGCTTCCAACCCAACCTTGGCCTTGAACTCGGCGCTGTGCACCCTGCGTTTTTTACCTTCACTCATTCGCTGTCATCCTTTCGCGGACGACAGCTTAAACCACCGTCTCAGATTCGGGGTCCACTATATAACTCCCCTCGTAATCTGATAGAACTAATCCAAGAACGCCAGACCGCCCGTATCCTGCGTCTGGCGTTTCCCTTTAAGGATGGCCCAACATCCGAATTGCTGGTCAACAAGCTGGATGCGACCGAGGGGCTATCGCGCGATTTCGAATTTACTGTCGAGCTGCTGTCGAATAACGCCTTGCTCGACCTGAAAGACATGCAGGGCAAACTACTGTCCGTGGAACTGGTGCGCCACGACGGAACGCTGCGCCGTTTCACCGGCTACGTCTTCAGTTTTCGCTTGCTCAGGACAGATGGTGGTATCGCATACTACGAGGCCAAGCTCGGGCCGTGGCTGAAGTATCTGTCCCTGCGCAAGGACTGCTTCCTGTTCCATAACGCGACCCTGTACGACCAAACGACCAGCATCTTCCGCGACTATCTCGCGCATCCCGACTGGGACTTTCGCCGCTACGGGGAAGACCCGGCGATGACCGATGCCTGCCAGTTCAACGAATCGGATTACAACTACCTGAGCAGGCGCTGGGAAGCAGCAGGCTGGTACTACACCTACGACCATACGGCAAAGGGACACAAGCTCATCCTGAGCGACAATTCCACCTACGCGGAACCGATAGACGGCACGGAAATCGAGTTCCAGCGCGATTGCGGCTCGTATGAGGACAATGGCATTGGCGAGTGGTCGGCGGTACGACGCATTGTGTCCGCCAGCACGGCGCTGTCGTCCTTCAATTTCAAGTCGCCCAGGCCGGTCAATGTCGAGAGGCCGACAATCATCGAGCAGGGCAAGGTGCTGCGCAAGGAAGTCTACGAATATGCGGGCGCTTATGGATTTAAGGACAGTCGCGACGGCGAGCGCCGGGCGACGTTGCGCATCGAGGAGATTGAACACGCGGGTGAGCTATTCGAGGGCGCAGGCACCAACCGCAACGTGGTCCCCGGGCGCTGGTTCCGCCTCACCGGCCATTTCTACGGCGGCAGTAATGAGGTCCAGGAATTCCTCATCATCGATGTGCACCACACTGCCAGCAACAATTACCATGTGAACGACGCCAGTCCGCCGCACTACGAGAACCGCATTACTTGCATCCGCAAGTCCATCCCGTGGCGTCCCGGTCGCGGCTTCAACAGCGTCGAACCAAAAATGTATGGTCTGCAAACGGCTATCGTGGTGGGGCCGCAAGGTGAGGAGATTTTCACCGACGAGTACGGGCGTGTCAAAGTCCAGTTCCATTGGGACCGTGCAGGCGAGCTTAACGAACGAAGTTCTGCGTGGCTGCGCGTCGCCACCGCGTGGGCCGGTCCCAACTTCGGCATGACATCGATCCCGCGCATCGGCAGCGAGGTCATCGTCCAGTTCCTCGACGGGAATCCCGATCGCGGATTCGTCACCGGCATGGTGCCGAACGCGCACAACATGCCGCCGTGGGATCTTCCCGCAAACAAGACCCAGAGCGGCATCCTGTCCCGCTCGACGCCGGGCGGCAGATACGGCAATGCCAACGCGCTACGCTTCGAGGACAAGAAGGGCCAGGAACAACTGTGGCTGCACGCCGAGCGGGATCAGCTTACCGAGGTCGAGCGCGACGAGGACAAATGGGTCGGCAACGACCGCCGCAAGACCATCGATCGCGACGAAACCTCGCATATCAAGCACGACCGCACCGAAACGGTGGACAACGACGAGACCATTACCGTCCACAACAACCGCATCGAGCAGGTCGATAAAAACGAGACCATCGGCATTGGCGGCAACCGCGTCAAGACAATCGGCAGGAACCGCAAGGATGACATCGGCAAGAACTGGTCAACCTACGTCGCCCGGATGAAGACGGAAACGGTCGGCATGGCCTACATGCAGAACGTCGGTTTGGGCCGCATGGAAAACGTTGGCCTCGCCTACAACCTCAACGTCGGCACGATCATGGCAACCGTGGTCGGCATCAGCCAGATTACCAAGGTCGGCAAGTCGGTATCGATCACGGCGGGCGAAGAACTGTCGATCACTGTCGGCCTTGCGCAATTCAAGATGACAGCGGACGGCAAGATATTCATCAATGGTTCCCAAATCGGCATTGAGGCCAGCGGGCCGGTACAGATTTCCGGTAACGATGTGGACGTCAACTGATCGGCCCCCGCATGGAATTTCGCAACCTCACGCCTTTTCCCGCAATCGCCTTCGACGGTATCGACCAGCATGACCAGCGCTTCCATAGCGTGGTCATGCGACTTACATTCGAGGTACAGGACGACGGCACGCTCTTGCTGGCACCCGCACAAACGCCGCTGGCGATGACGGATGAATTCTACGGCGAAGCAAACCGATCCAGCGTCAGGCAGGAGTCCGACCTGGCACCCTACAAACCGCACACCGACGTGATCGTCATCGCCGACGCCTGCGCCCCACAGGGCAAACCCAGCAAGCTATTCGGGGTCGCTCTCAAGATAAACGGTGCGCCGGATTTGCCGCCCGAGCCGCACGGCCTCAATCCGACGTATCACGCCTCGCCTGAGCGTATGGCCGAATGGCGGGAGCAGTGCGCCCGGTTGACGGCGAAGGCGCTGGAAGGCCCGCTCGTGTTGCGCAAAGTGCTGCTGATCGGAGGCATGCGGGAGTGGCGCAAACGCGCTCCACTGACGCGCGCGCTGACCCTGTTCACGCTGCCGAAATGGAAGCTCACAGCCCCATTGCCCCTTACCACCCTGCCCCTCCGCTACGAATATGCCTACGGTGGCGAAAACAAAATCCTCGTCAATGAGCAGGCGGCCAGCCGCGTGGACAAAAAATATCGCTTGCCCGGTCGCGTTCCGCAACCCGATAACGCCAGCGCGGGCGACTTGCAGGAAGCAATCGCGCACAGCGTGTACGAACAAAATCCGGTGGGCCGTGGCTTTGCAGAGCGCTGGTATCTGAACGCGGCCAGGCTCGCATGCGTGCCGGCGCCGCACATAGAGGCCGCCAGCCAGCCCATAGGGCGCTTCGGCAAGGAATGCATACCGCAGGGCTTCGGCGTGGTCGGGCGCGGCTGGCAACCGCGTTTAGGGCTGGCAGGAACCTATGACCAGCAATGGCAGGAAGAGCGCCACCCGAATTTGCCTGCTGACTTCGATTTTGGGTACTGGAACGGCGCGCCCGCCGACCAGCAAGTCACACCCTACTTGAGCGGCGACGAGCAAATCTCGCTGTTCAATCTGTGTCCAGAGAGCGCGGGCACAGTGCGCGACGCTTCCGGCAACACCTGCCTGTCTTTCGCCCTGCCGGGCCACCTGCCGTTTGTGCTGGCGCGGTTCCAGGACGGACGAATAGGCGAACTGGCGGCGAAGCTCGACACACTCATCATCGACGCAGCCCCGGATGCCAGCGACCCGGAAAAGAAAATCGCGGTCGTGTGCGTCTGGCGCGCTACCGTCGCCACCGCTCCTGGCGTGCGGGTGCTCGAAGCACGCATGCTGACCCATGCCGACGTTACGGCGCTGCGCGAGCGGGCGCAGAACATCAAGCCTCCATCGCCTCCGCGTCCGACAGTCGTGCCCCGACAAGAATCGCCGCCAACCGTTTAAGAGGAATCCATGCCTACTGGTGCCCGCAAGAACAGTATCTTCATGGCCGTCAGCCTGCTCCCCGACGTCTGCAAGACGCCGATGGGACCAAATATGGTGCCGATTCCCTACCCCATCGTTGCGGACCTGAGCAACAGCGTGGAAGTAGCGAAGTCGGTCCGGTTCAATGGCGATCCTGTCTTCCTGCTCAGCGACAGCGTCATCGCCACCGTGACCGGAAACGAGGCCGGAACGGGCGGCGGCATGAAGTCCGGTGTCAACAAAGGCAAAGTGCGTGCAACAGCCAGCTCCAAATCCGTGCGGGTGGAGAAAAAATACGTCGTGCGTCATGGCGACGAGTGCGATATGAATCTGGCGGGATAGGCATGACGACCAGAGGCGTAATATTAGAACAGGCAAAACCCTCGACAACGCACATCGATCCGCACGGCGGTGGCGCCAATCCACCGCTCATGCCGGAAACCGAAGCGGAACGGACTATGTGGCAAAAGTCCAGTCCGTGGGTGCATGGTTTGCTGGGGGTGGCGAGTTTCGTTCCAGGCTTATCGGTGGTGACAGGCGCTTTGGATGCAGCCATCTACACGGCTGAAGGGGAAGCCGTCGAGGCGGGCCTTGCGGTGGCAAGCATGATCCCCGGTGGCAAGGTCGTCACCACCGTGGGCAAGGTCGCCAAGAGTGCGGTCGGAATGGCGAAAGGAACGGGGACAGCAGCACGGGTCGCCAAGGGGGCGCACGAAGCGGAGGGAGTGCTCAAGGCAGCAAAGCGGGCGGGAGAGACCGCAAAGGTTGCGAAGGAGGCCAAAGCGGCCAGGGAAGCCAGAGAAGCCCAAGAGGCAGCGGAGAAGGCGCGCGAAGCGGCTTCGGGCGTCAAGAAGCCGAAAAAAGAGGTGACGGTCAAGGCGCGCGAGCATAAAGTTCCCTGTTTCCATCCTTTCGACAAGAAGAAATTTATCCAGATGAGCAAGGACGACCAGAAGGCATATTTGAAGGAGATGGCCGCGCAGCTCAAACGCCAGGAGGATGCGATCAACAGCCTGTCTGCTTCCAAATACAAGGAAGCCAGGGATTTATTTGCCACAATGAATCGTAATCCATCGGCAGCAGCGGCACAAACCGAATTCAGAGATCGAGTTACTGCCGATATTAAAGAGAGTATTGCAGCGAGTTTACGGAAAGGTGGAATGAGCGCTGCAAAGGCAAAGTCCCAAGCGGCTACTCGTGCCGAAAATGTAATGAGCGCACTCGCAGCGCTACATGACCCTGACATGGTGGCTGGTGGCTGGATGCATTCGGAGCCTACCAGGATGGGTCGTGCAGACGTGAACTCCTCGATTGGGGCCAGTTGGAATCAAAACGATCGAGTGGCTGGGATGGATATTGAAGCCGAAAAGGCAATTAAGAGCGGTCGAGGTGACCAAAAAATGAATGTTAAACTGGAGCCTTGCCGTGGCAGGGGGATAAGATGAGAGACGAAGATTTTGAAGTATTTATTGAAGAGTTTGGGGAGGCAACGCACCGAGTTGAGGTGCCAGCAATGGCCATTGAAAAGTGGCGCGGCAAGTTGCCCGATCAGCTCCTGACCTACTGGAAAGAAGAAGGTTGGTGTGGGTACGCAAAAGGGCTTTTTTGGACAGTCGATCCAGATGAGTATGAAGACTTGATCGACGAGTGGTTAGAAGGTACTAAGCTGGAAGAGCTTGATTCGTTCCATGTCATTGCCAGGTCAGCATTTGGTGATCTATACGCGTGTGGCGAAAAAACGGGACGGAGTGTTACGGTTGCTTGCCCCCTTAGCAAAATATCCGTTCTTCCAAAGGGATTAAAACCAAAAACAAAAGAAGATCTAGATTTATCGATCAGTGCGTTTTTTAGCTCCAGTGACCCATCGCGATTCAACTTAAAGGACGAGAGTGGCAAACCACTTTTCGAACGCGTTTTGGTCAAACTAGGACCACTCGAACCAGATGAGGTATATGGCTTCGAACCTGCGCTCGTGCTAGGTGGGAGAATGAATCTGGAAAATGTTGCCAAACTCAAGATCGATGTCCATTTGACTATTCTTCGGCAGCTCGCGCCACCAACACTGCCATTTTCCAATGTTGACATCGATAAATTACTCAATCCCTAAACTCTTATGAAATGTTGGTAAATGAAATTTACCGATGAAATGGTAGCCGCATTCCCGCTGCGGAATCCGCTCCCAGAACTCTTGCGGAAAACGGCTTTGTTGCATAAATCAGGCTCGGCCAGCGTAGAAGCACCTCGTTATACACAACTCGTCAGTCTCCAAGTTCGCGTAGTGCTTGAAGGGTGAGAGCTGAGGCGCGCACGTCGCGCAGCCCTTCCCAGAGGGTCTTGGCACCAGGTTCGCCATCACCTTTTCGGCCCAAGAAGCCGCCCGCGCGGGCGATCAAGCGTATTACTTCGTTTAACGCCGGGTTGGGCTGGGGGCGTAATTTGT
>NZ_JH992929.1 GCF_000315425.1 Massilia timonae CCUG 45783
TGAAATACCACCCTGGTTCATTTGAGGTTCTAACCTTGGTCCGTTATCCGGATCGGGGACAGTGCATGGTAGGCAGTTTGACTGGGGCGGTCTCCTCCTAAAGTGTAACGGAGGAGTTCGAAGGTACGCTAGGTACGGTCGGACATCGTGCTAATAGTGCAATGGCATAAGCGTGCTTAACTGCGAGACCGACAAGTCGAGCAGGTACGAAAGTAGGACATAGTGATCCGGTGGTTCTGTATGGAAGGGCCATCGCTCAACGGATAAAAGGTACTCTGGGGATAACAGGCTGATTCCTCCCAAGAGTTCATATCGACGGGGGAGTTTGGCACCTCGATGTCGGCTCATCACATCCTGGGGCTGTAGCCGGTCCCAAGGGTATGGCTGTTCGCCATTTAAAGTGGTACGTGAGCTGGGTTTAAAACGTCGTGAGACAGTTTGGTCCCTATCTGCCGTGGGCGTTGGAAATTTGAAGGGGGCTGCTCCTAGTACGAGAGGACCGGAGTGGACGAACCTCTGGTGTACCGGTTGTCACGCCAGTGGCATTGCCGGGTAGCTAAGTTCGGAAGAGATAACCGCTGAAAGCATCTAAGCGGGAAACTTGCCTTGAGATGAGATTTCCCGGAGCCTTGAGCTCCTTGAAGGGTCGTTCGAGACCAGGACGTTGATAGGCTGGGTGTGGAAGTGCAGTAATGCATTAAGCTAACCAGTACTAATTGCCCGTACGGCTTGTCCCTATAACCTTGGTAGTCCAAGGTCGAGTACAGCTGCTCGATACAAAGCTACAACCCAACTTACTTCTTCCAGATTCAGAGCCTTGCCCACGTAGAGTTGGCGGCTTCGCCGCCGACGCGTTCAAGCAAAGCTCGTACAAGTCATGCCTGATGACCATAGCAAGTCGGTCCCACCCCTTCCCATCCCGAACAGGACCGTGAAACGACTTTGCGCCGATGATAGTGCTGCAACCAGTGTGAAAGTAGGTTATCGTCAGGCTAGTTATATAGAAAAAGCCCGCCCAGTTGAACTGAGCGGGCTTTTTTGCTTTCCGGCCTTGGAAAGCCTTCTGGATCTGGTTCAACGATCGGGAATTCATGCATCCGCCGAACGCGTCGGCGGCAGAGCCGCCAACCCTACGGCAGGTGCTGATCCGAATACAGGGTTGGCAGCTTCGCTGCCGACACGTTCAACCAGCCTCGATTCAAGCGAAGCTCAAACACCCCACAAGATATCGGTCTTGTTGTCCCGCGCCGATCGCATCATTTCCAGCAGCGGATACATCCGTGCCGAGAAGGTGACCACTTCGATCGGCTGATGGTCGTGGTCGTCTTCATCGCGATGGTGCGCCTGGACGTCTTGCGCCACCTGATCGGTCGCCTGGTGCTTGCGGCTCTCTTCGATCTCGGCCTCGAGCAGAGGGATCACGCGTTCCGCTTCTGCCGCGGTGATGACACCGCGTTCCGGTTCCTTGTGCAACAGGTCGAGGATGCGCTTGGCATGCTCCTGGTACATCAAGACCTCTGGGTAGGATCTGCATTTAAAGGTAATCAACATGGCTATCTCTTGGTATTGTTAGTGTCTAAACGATAGCACGACTGACGCAGGCGCACAGTGCGCGCGCTCGCACAACTCAGGCACGTTTCACCCTCAGGACCCAAGCGGCCCCGAGCACCACGACGGCCAGCGCACCGCTCCCCGTCACCGCCAGCGCGCTCGTATCCGACAAGGGCGAGCGCGTCGCCCCAGCCAGGAACCAGCCCAGCGCGCCCCAGGCCAGGCTGTTGAACATCTCGAGCATATTCATCACCACGCCGCCCTTTCCGCGGCCCTTGAAGTTGCTGCGCACGCCAGGCCGGCCGCACCAGAACACGATCAGCCCGGCGCCCAGCACGGCGCCGCCCACCACAAAACAGACGAGCAGCCCTGTGGCGGGCATACGGACGGTCAGCCACAGCAGCGGGACCGCCACCAGTGCCAGCACCGGCATGATGGCCGCCGCCAGTTTTGCGCGCCGCACCGTGGCCAGCGACGCGGGCGACACCAGCAGCAGGTCCGGCGCATCCTCGGCCGACAGCGCGATCCAGGCCAGCGCGCCGGTCAGCGAGCCGCACAGCAGCGCCAGCCCGGTGCCCAACGCCTGCACCTGCACGTCAGAACGCTGGAAGATGAGGAAGAACAGCGGCAGCAGGAACAGCAGCTGCAGCAGCACCTGCGACAGCAGATGTGGATCGCGCACGACCAGGCGCCACTCCTTGACGACGACGGTCGAGAACAGACTGCGCCCGAAGCGGGGGCGCAGCGGCGCCGTGGGCGCCGTGCCCGCGCGCGCCGCCGATGCCGCCAGTTGCAGGCCATGCGCGAAAAAGCGGTGGGTGCGCCGCGCGGTCAGCACGAACACGACAGCAGCCAGCGCGGCCAGCAGCAGCATCGGCAGCGGCTCACCGAGCATGGCGCGCGCCGGCAGCAGCAAAGGGTGATCACCCATGCCATCCTGGCGCAACAGGCCGTCCAGCATCTCGCGCACGCGGCCTTGCGACTCCCTGGACGAGAGCGAGTGCAGCTGGGATGCGATGACGAACAGCGCCCCAGCCAGCGCTCCGATCACCTGCGCCACCACGCGGGTACGGCGCGCGCCGAGCACGCGCACCAGGCCGAGCGTGAGCAGCATCGCCGCGCAGCTGCACAGCGCCGCCACCGAGATCACGCCCGGATAGACGCCGAGCCAGGGCCACTGCCCCTGCAGCAGGCCGGCATGGGCGAACGGCGCCAGGAAGAACAGGTACACGGCGGCGGTGCTGGCCGCCACGCCGGCCAGGCGCACGCTGAAGATGCTGTACGAGGGCAGGGGCGACGACAGCAGCAAGTCGAGATCACTGCGCTCGAACAGCACCAGGACGCTCGACTTGATCGCCGACGACAGCATCAAGGCCGCGCCGCCTGCCAGCACGGCCGAGATGACGAACAGGATGCGCGGATCGTCGCCCGCCACGCCGGCCAGCCGTTGCACCGTCACCCATCCCAGCAGGTGCAGGGCGGCCCAGCCGAGCAGCGCCAGGCCGATCGCCGCATTGCCGGACCGCCGCTTGCCGGCGCCCGAGGCATTGAACCAGGCCAGCCGCAGCTCATGCCGCAGCAGCCAGCCGACGCTGCCCGGCGCCGCCCTCATGGCGTGGCCGTCAGCTGCAGGAACACGTCTTCCAGGCTGCCGCCCCGGGTGCGCGCGCGCAGCTCGTCCAGCGTGCCCTCGGCGATCAGGCGCCCCTGGCAGATGATCCCGATGCGCTGCGCCAGCCGCTCCGCCACTTCGAGGATGTGCGTGGTCAGGATCACCGTGCCGCCCTTGGCCACGTGGGCCAGCAGCAAGTCCTTCACCTGGCGCGCCGCCGCCGCATCCAGGCCGGTGAGCGGCTCGTCGAGGATCAGGAGTTCAGGTTCGTGGATCAAGGCCCCGGCCAGCGCCAGCTTCTGCTTCATCCCGCGCGAGAACCCTTCGGTCAGCTCGTGCGCATGCCGGCTCAGGTCGAGCCAGTCGAGCAGCTCACGCGCGCGCGGCTCGGCCTGGTCGGCGCGCACGCCCCACAGCCCGGCCACGAATTCCAGATACTCGAAAGGCTTGAGCTTCCCGTACAACATCGGCTCGTCCGGCAGGTAGGCCATCCTGGCCTTGGCCGCCGCCGGCGCGTCGGCCAGGTCGATGCCGAGCACCTCGATGCTGCCGGCGTCCGGCGCCAGCAGGCCGCTCACCAGCCGCAGCGTGGTGGTCTTGCCGGCGCCGTTCGGGCCGAGCAGGGCATAGAACTCGCCGCGCCGCACGACCAGGTCGAGGCCATCGACGGCGGGACGGCCGAAATCCTTGCGCAGGCCGGCCAGGCGCAGGGCGGGTGGATGCGCATTCATGAAAGCCTCACAGGGGCGCGAACGAGGACAGGAACTGGTCGACCTGCTCGGGCGGCGTCGCATTCGCCGGTCCGAGCACGATGACCTGGTAGAAGCGCTCGCCGCGCGCCTCGAAGCGGCCATGCAGGCGCATCGGCTTGCCGTTGGCGGCGCCCGTCGCCTCCACGCGCAGGCCGTCCCGGGCCACCGGCGCCGGCGCCGCATCCGTGCCGGCGCCGATATTGCGCAGCAGGGCCAGGCGCATCGCCGGCAGCGCGGCGCGGGCGCGCCCGGCATCGGGCGCCGTGGCGGCGCCGACGGCGAAGGTGGCGCCTTCGACCTCGGCCGCCGTCATAGTCATCTCCACCTGCAGGCCGTCGAGGTCCACCGCGCGCGTGAAGGTGGCCGGCTTGGCCGGGAACAGGATCTTGTAGCGTCCTTCCTGGCTCGTGTGCTCGCGCCAGTTATAGGTGGGATTGCAGCCGGCCAGCAGGCTGGCCGCCAGCATGGCCGGGACGAGGAAGCGCAAGCGCATGCGGAGCGGATTCGGTGGTCGCATGGATGGGTCAATAGCGGGGTGCATGGCACGATAGTAGCAGCAGCGGCTACCTCCCTTGCCGTTTTGGGGGAGGGCGGCGACGGTATTGTCTGGACATGGCGGCATGCCCGGATGTCCTGAATCACGGGTCTATATCGGCGCCGGCTGGAACGTTCTGCGACCCGGCCTCCGCCGAAAGATGGAGGACTTCGGCCCGCCCGGCGCGTCTTGGCGTATTATTTTCTGTATTGCGCATTCCAGGATCATCATGAAACGCAGAATCGGATTCCTGTTCCCGCCCGGCTTCCAGGCGCTCGACCTGATGGCCACCACCGTGTTCGAGATCGCCAACGGTCTCGACGGCGGGCCGTTCTATGACATGACCATGCTGTCGGAGCACGGCGGCGTGCTCTCCAGCTCGTCCGGCGTCGGCGTGTTCACCGAAGCTTTCGACCGGCGCGACTACGACACCCTGATCGTGGCCGGCATCATGACCCCGGTCGGCTTCAAGTCGAGCGCGCCCTTCCTGAACTTCCTGCGCGAAGCCAGCGCGGCCTCGCGCCGCACCGCCAGCATCTGCACCGGCGCCTTCATCCTGGCCGAGGCCGGCCTGATCGACGGCCGCCGCGCCACTACCCACTGGGCCCTGGCGCGCGACCTGCAGCGCGCCTGTCCAAAGTCGCGCATCGAGGAAGACCGCATCTACATCAACGACGGCCGCGTGTGGACCTCGGCCGGCATGACCGCCTGCATCGACCTGTGCCTGGCGATGGTGGAGGAAGACCTGGGCAAGGACGCGTCGAAGCACATCGCGCGCCATATGGTGGTCTACCACCGCCGCAGCGGCGGCCAGTCGCAGTTCTCGGCCCTGCTCGAGCTGGAGCCGAAATCGGACCGCATCCAGCAGGCGCTCACTTATGCCAAGAGCCACCTGCGGCGGCCGCTGTCGGTCGACGAGCTGGCCGAGGCGGCCAACCTCAGCACGCGCCAGTTCAGCCGCAGCTTCCGCCTCGAGACCGGGCAATCGCCGGCGCGCGCGATCGAGGTGCTGCGGGTCGAGGCGGCGCGCGCCATGATCGAGACCAGCAACCACTCGATCGACGTGGTCGCCCGCGAGACGGGCTTCGCCGACCCCGAGCGCATGCGGCGTGCCTTCCTGCGCGCCTTCGGCCAGCCGCCGCAGGCGATCAAGCGCGCGGCGCGCGAGCAGGCGCTCTAGGCCCAGGCGCAGACGGATCAATCGTCGCGCAACGCGCGCCGGTAGCCGATCGCCTCGGCCACGTGCTTCGACCGCACGTCGTCCACGTCCGCCAGGTCGGCGATCGTGCGCGCCACCTTGAGCACGCGGTGGTAGGCCCGCGCCGACCAGTGCAGGTGCCGGGCGGCATCGTGCAGCAGCCGGCGTCCGGCTTCGTCGGGCGCGCAGTGGCGGTCGATCTCGCCCGGCCCCAGGTGGCTGTTGGGCCGTCCCTGGCGCGCGAGCTGGCGCGCATGGGCGCGCGCCACCCGCTGCGCGATGCTCGCGCTCGGTTCGCCATCGGCCTGCGCGCCCATGCTATCCGGCGCCATGGCCGCCACCGGCAGCTGGATGTCGATGCGGTCGAGCAGCGGCCCAGAAATGCGGCCCTGGTAGCGCAGCACGGCGTCCGGCGTGCAGCGGCACTTTCCGCTGGCGTGGCCCAGCCAGCCGCAGGGACAGGGATTCATCGCCGCGATCAGCTGGAAGCGCGCCGGAAAATCGGCCTGGTGGGCCGCGCGCGAGATCGTGATCGATCCGGATTCCAGCGGTTCGCGCAGCACTTCCAGCACGCGGCGCTCGAACTCGGGCATTAGGTCATATCTTCTGTCTGTATGTTTTCTACGGCAGGGTTGTCATGTACGCTCCCCATACCATCCTCAGGATGAGCACTCGCCCAGTGAGTAGCGTAAGCACGAAAGAAACCCTATATGCCCAAAAGTACTCATTACTACTCTAAAACACTAAAAAATTCTGATTCTCGTTCTTTCACTAACTTATGTGAACTCGCAGGTGTCGGAAGAGAGATCGACATAGATATTGAACGGCGGTTCATCGATATCCCATCAATAGCGGTTGTACTCAATGAAATAGGACATCCCGTGTATGCCCCGACGATGTTTCTTGCCGAACGAGCGTTGATGGCAAAAAGTACAACAGGTGCAACTGTCAAGACGTATGCAGAGGGATTGATCTGCTGGCTACAATTTCTCAAAACAAAGGGTTTAGAGCTTGAACAAGCGACTGAAGAAACTCTTGGCCTTTTCAGAGCGGCGCTTTCAAACGGAAAACAACGGAACAATAACATGCGCTATGCCAGCAGCACGGCTAATTTACGCGTCGTCACAGCTGCACTATTTCACACATGGGCACAAGAGACAGGGATATTGAGCTCTCCACTTGGCGCGTACCTAACAACACGTGGCCCAACCTCCACATCGTGTCGCAATTTTGTGAGAACTGTACGACGCCATCCAAGAGTAATAAGTCAAGAAGAAATAACAGCAATCCTGTCCGTGGCAAGGGATCCCTATCGGCTAATGTTCCAATGGGGACTTGTTACAGGAGCAAGACGTTTTGAAATCTGCAGTCTTAAACTAAAGCACTTGCCTACTTGCGACACTCTCAACTACGCAGCAAATGATTTGGTATCAATCTCTTTATTACGCAAAGGGGGAAGGGAGCTGTCATTGGTGGCACCCGTATCCTTGATTGAACGTACAAATTGGTATTGTCTCACTGAACGACCCCAACAAACTTCTGCTATGCCAAGAAATGTCTTCATAAACCAAAGGAAGAACGCAGTTAGTATAGAAGCGTTAACAAACGAATTCCGCCGCTGTGCTGATTTGGTGGGCTCAAATGCAACGCTGCATATGCTTCGGCACACCTACGCAACCAGGGTTCTAGATTTTCTGCAGCGTTCTGAGCGCGATGGAGACACGAGTAATCCACTTAAAACACTACAAGTCTTAATGGGACACTCAAAAAGTGAGACAACTCAAATTTACGTTCATTCACTATCTGTAAATAGCCAAGCAGTCCACGGCGCTTTGTCATTCTTGTATGGGATAACAGAATGAGAATCGCCATCACACAAAATTGGAACGGCGGCGTACTCCAGCTCTGTATGCCAGGCGGTCGCGTACTGTCCGAATTTGACTTCGACGCACTTGGACTTAGTGCTACGCAGACCGAAGTTTTATCGAAGGCATTTTTGCCACTAGCAGGTCACACCTCCTTAGAATCGCAGCGGCAGTATTGGCGATCAATAAGAAAGTTTGCCGAGTGCCGACGAATTTTAGGATATGCGAACGAGTTAAGCTATGCCAAAGAAGCGCTTCAGGAATTTGCCGACCGTTTAAGGGGGGAAGGCTTATCTCCAAGCACGTGTCAATCCCACTTTAATACCATAAAGAGTATTTTCGTATGGGGGCAACGTAACTATCCCTCACTGTTTGATGACCGGGTTGGCATGGTAATAAGACCATTTTTGCGATCTGAGCCGAAACCACGAAATTATCTTGACGAGAGCGAGCAGAAAAAAGTGTTACGCGCTTGTTACGCTGCAATGGACGAGGTCGAAGCGAGACTACAAACAAGCTCCCGATTGCTATTAGGCGACGAAGAGCTATCTAAATCCGAAAAAGAATTGTCGGATATAGTACGTAGTTTGCTTGCTATTGGAAAAGGAATGTTGCCAACGCAAAAGATTCTCGACGGCGCGGGAAGCAACTTGAGACGTAGGGTGAGCGAGGTCGGAGGGCTACGTTATCTAAATAGACTGATTTGGATGACTCCGGAAGCAATGTTTCCATTTTACTTGGCAATCGTAATCCAAACAAGTGGAAATCCTATGGCGATTATGGGCCTAAATGTTTCCTGTATTAGACCGCACCCGTTACGAGAGGACATCGAGCGTCTCGTCTGGGAGAAGCCAAGGGCGAGGTCCGAGCAAATTATTGACTTCCCAAAAGGAAAGGATAAAACGGCCACTAACATTGTTCGCCGTTATGCGAACCTAGTTTCCAGCCTCAGAGGTCACTGTGTCGAAGGCGAAGCCGAACGGCTGTTTATCTGCTTACAAATAACGCCGAGGAAAGTTGCCGTCCCGTGTATGCAGCTAATGCATTTAATGCTTGACTCGTTCATCGAAAAATACGCGCTTCCGAAGTTCGATTTTCGCGACATACGCATAAGTGGTGCAAGATCTCATCACCGCGCCGGACGAAGTTTAGAAGCGGCGCGGTTGCGCCTAAACCATAGAGATGTTCGCACGACTCAGAGATATACGTCCTTAGATGCACCTCGTTATACACAAGTCCGCCAGCCTCACCACGCCGGCTGAAAATCCCGTTTACTTTCAATGACTTGCCAGCGCCCTTGTAAACCTTTGCAAAATCGCGTTTACTCTCGTCTTTTGCGTGGCGCAATTGGCGAGCAAATCGAAGGGATGGACCGATTCGGAGTTTGAGCAACTCGACCTGGGCGACGCGCGCCTGAACCGGCGAGCGAGGACACTGATGGAAACAATGGCGGGGGCACCGACGGCGAGCGTGCCAAAGGCCTGTAACGGCTGGGGTGAGACGATGGCCGCGTATCGCTTCTTCGACAATGACGGCGTCGACTGGCGGGCAATCCTGGAGCCGCACTGGCAGCAAACGGAACAGCGAATGGCCGAGCAGTCGGTGGTGCTGTGTCTGCAGGACACGACCGAACTGGACTTTAACGGACAGCAGGCGCGCGGCCTCGGACCGCTCAGCTATGAAGCGCAGCGCGGCATGTACGTCCACCCCACCTACGCGGTGACGACGGCGCGCGAGCCGCTGGGGATCCTGGACGTGTGGATGTGGGCGCGCGCGCTGCGCGACACCAACGGCCAGCGCGGCGGCCCCAAGGAAAGCCTGCGCTGGATCGAAGGCTACGAAAGACTGGCGGAACTGGCACCGCGCCTGCCCGCCACGCGCTTGGTGTATGTGGCCGACCGCGAGGCGGACATGCTGCCCTTGATGGCGCGGGCGCAGCAGCTCGACTGCCCGGTGGACTGGCTGGTGCGCGCCGCGCACAACCGCTGCTTGCCCAACAGCGAGAAGCTGTGGCCGCATGCCACGGAAGGCGCGCCGCTGGGGGAAATCGAGTTCGCGCTGGCCGCGCGGCCGGGCGCCAAGGCGCGCATCGTGCGCCAGCAGCTGTGGGCACGCCGGGTCGAACTGAACGCGGGCAAGGGCAAGGTGGTGACCGCCACATGCATCGTGGCGCGTGAACACGGCGCTCCGGCCGGCGTCAAGCCGATCGAATGGCGCCTGCTGACGAACCGGGTCGCCACCAGCGCGGCCGAGGTGGCCGAATTGATCGACTGGTATCGCGCCCGCTGGGAAATTGAAATGCTGTTCAATGTGCTCAAGAACGGCTGCAAGGTCGAGGAACTTCAGCTGGGCACGATCGAGCGCATCGAGCGCGCACTGGCGCTGTACTTGGTCGTAGCCTGGCGCATTGCCTATCTGGTACGCATGGGCCGTACCTGCCCGAACCTGGATGCCCACTTGTTCTTTGATCCCGATGAGATACGCGGCGCCTACTTGCTCAACAAATTACGCCCCCAGCCCAACCCGGCGTTAAACGAAGTAATACGCTTGATCGCCCGCGCGGGCGGCTTCTTGGGCCGAAAAGGTGATGGCGAACCTGGTGCCAAGACCCTCTGGGAAGGGCTGCGCGACGTGCGCGCCTCAGCTCTCACCCTTCAAGCACTACGCGAACTTGGAGACTGACGAGTTGTGTATAACGAGGTGCCTTAGATGACCGTGCTGTTGAACATGCGGGAGCTATCCGCACCTACCAAGGGCAGCTCATAAAGATGAGCAGAGAATATGGAAAAAATAAAGACAAGATCAATCAGGAGCCTTTGCACCAGAAGCCTGCCCAAACCATCTTCGGTTTTGAATGTAAAGATCCATTTTCCGGAATAGCAGTAGGCAGCGCAAAAGGGAAGTTGTGCACGCATTTCGCAGGCTGCGCAACATGTCCGGGGGCCATTGTCGTTTTAGATGACGTGAATTCGGTTGCAAGACTTCTTGCGTCACAACGGGCGCTAGTAGAGGCTCGGGTAAGAGCACTAAGCCAAGGATGGTGGCCTCGATACAAAAATTTATACGCTGATACTCTTCGAATAATCGAAAACGATTTACTTCCGCGCATTCTACCTGACATAGTTCATCTGGCCACGGAAACCGCAAAAAACATTAACTTGCCACATTTAGACTGAATGCTATTTATGAAAGTAAAGAGTGCAAGTCGTAGTAAATGGGTCTTTGAGTCATCTGCGTTATATGACGGTGAAGATAGTACTATTGCTTGGTCGAAGCTAATTCCACAATCGATGGGTACTAAGCATCAGCGAGCTTACCTTATGAGGAGCATGAAAGGATTTTTCGCCGCATCTTCCTCTTCTATAATTACAGGGACGCAATACGATCAGTCTACCCTGCAAGTACGATATCGACACATTGTTACTTTGGTGCGCTGGATGGTCGCTAGAGATATCTGGAGGCTCTCGGCACTGACAGAAAACGAATTTGTCGAGTTCATGCAGGAGCGACGCGGAAAATTCACCACGAGTCGGCCGGCGGAAGCTAGTATTGACAACTGGCTAACAGTGGCAGAACAGATGTGGCTGCACCGTCGGAAATATGTCGGAGCGATTCGATTCGATCCAATAATGCTCAAGAGTGAAATATATGCAAGATGTAGGCCTATAAACGCAAGGCCCTTTAAGGCAATCCCCGAAGATGCTGCGCTTCCTCTAATCCGAGACGCACTCGAATGGATAGAGAAATATGGTCCTTATGTTGAGAAAGTGACTACCCAATATTGGGAAAGCAAAATAAGTCAAGTTGGCTTAACGAGCACAGAGAAATATGCGCGTTCGAAAGTCTTTTTTGCGGAACTCGAGAGTGACGACATGTTCGTTACTATCAAACGGATGCTCGCGCCAAATACGACTAAAGGCTACGATATATTGACGAAAGCCGTAATGCATACCCAAGGTGCGACAATAGTAGTTCTTCTTTTTGTATTGGGCCTTCGAAATCGTGAGTTAGTTAGATTGGACTACGACTGTGTTATTGCTGAAAACGAGCCAAGTGGCATAGCATACTATGTCGAAGGGATTGCTGCAAAAAAAGGCGGCCAGAGGAGAAGGTGGGCCATCTTCGATCCAATTGTCCATATCATACAAAATGCTGCGGCGAGTTCAGCTATTTTAAGAAAATACAGCGGTGGTAAAGCATTATTTCTAAACGGTAGACGGCCGTTAGCTTCCCCTTACTTGAAGGTGACACGCATTGAACCGCAATCGGTCGCTAATCGAATGCGAGATTTTGCTACTGCGCCTTACCGTCGTGGCAGCCCTAGGATTTCGAGGCTTCATCCACATGCGGCTCGCAAGACGTTCAGCCGCTTTGCTGTGAAACGCGATAAGCATGCGTTAGAACCCATGGCTTGGCAATATGGGCATGCTTATGCAGAATTTACGGATGGGGTGTATGTAGGGTCTGATATTGAACTCGTAGAGATGATGCAAGAGGAAGAACGGGCAGAACTCGCTCGTTCGCTTGAAGCACTGCTGATCTCAGAGAAAATTGCCGGGAAAGCGGGAGCTGCACTTCAAACAGCTCGTGAGGAACTTTTACAGCACCCCCAATTCAAAGGGAAAGCTGGACTGCAGATGTTAATCAAGCGACTAATTGCAGAGAAAGTAAGGATTGCACCTTGTGATTGGGGCTTCTGTGTTTACTCTATGCAGATATCGGCATGTGAGGGTACCGAGGCAGGACCTAATATAGCTAAGCGATCACCAGAAATATGTGCAGGGTGTGCAAATTTCGTTGTTTCGGAAAAAAACTTGCAGTGGTGGAACGACCGAGCTTTGCGAGACGAGCGGTATCTGCGTGAACCAAATATTCCCGAGCAAAGTGTGACTGTAGTATCGCGTCGACTTGCAGTAAGTCAACGCGTGCTTGCGTCAATTCAAGTATCTCAGCGTCTGGAAGTAGAAAAGTGAATATGAGACCTAAGCCAGGCAAGTCATTAGGAGTAGACACGCGTGTAAAGGCAGCAATTCGAGCCCATAAAGCTGAACACGAACTTGCTACTATGAGCGTGAGTGCAATATGCCGGGCCGCTGGGGTAAGTCGAGCAAATCTTTATGAACATCATCCGGAACTGGTAAAGGAAATTCTCGCTTGGGGAGCGAAAAATATAACCGCAAACGGAAAAAGTCTATCGCAATGTGAGCAGTTAAAGGCTGCGCTAAGGGATAAAAAAGAACTGCAGATACGTTTTAATGCAATTTTAGCTATATGTGTAGAATTACAGGCAGAGGTACGTATGTTAAGGGCAAATGCTTCAAGAACAAATAGGCGTAACCAAAAATCATCTAAAAAATTGGACATCTAGGGTTAGGCAAGGAAGAGGACGAAATTGACTCATTAATTCCGCTATCCATTGATCTGACGAGTGGGCGATACGTTGGGCTAAATGCGCGTCGTCTCGCGAAAGGCCTATGCGTTTGCTCTAGCATCATATAGGGCGTGATGTTCGGGTAAACCACGTTCCTTGAAAAAATTTTCGTGAAGCAATAAGGAGATATGGTATTCAATGTTTCGAAGAATAATCCAAGGTGGAATAAAGTGCATAACTCTTTTAAAAAGTACAGCGTCAGTCTCATGGTCAAAGCAAAGTTCGATGTTTTGATCACGCTCTTTGATGATATTTAGCCAAGACCTGATTAAGGTGGGCAAGGTGTCTTTTTCAACATGAGCGTGCACATCCTTCCCTAATAAAGGGATCACGCTGTGTCTAACGAAATCACTACATTCATATATATCGAATTGTGTTTCGAAGTAGGTTTCTTCCCCTGTCTCTGCAACTAGGCCGATGCTCATTATTTCTGGGGAATGAAGGTTCGTAAACTCGGTGTCAAAGAATACTCGCAGAGGTTTCATGTAAGACCCATTGCCGACATATTACGCTTCAAAAACACGCACATCATAGACTCGAACCTACGCCTAGAACTAGAATTTTTCCGCTTAATGCTGAACACGTAAGAACTGAACAGCCTACTTCTCTTAAAAGCGGCTGCCTGTTTTCGACGACCTCGTTGTTTTAGAGTGCAACATATCATCAAGAATCTGCAGTATTAGTCCAGGAACGCTTACATTCTTCCGGCTGACCAGGGTCGCTGCAGCAGACAAGTTCAACAAGTCTTCGTACATCTTAGCCGGCATACGGATGAAGACTCCTTTTTTCGTCTCTTCCTCGCTCAATTTCTTTCCTTGTAAAAATAATACTACCTTGATGGGTAGGCAATAGCTGGCGCAACAAATGGGCCGTAAATGCCGTGGCCTATTGTGCCCGAAGACTAGA
Source organism: Massilia timonae CCUG 45783 (assembly GCF_000315425.1). Lineage (GTDB taxonomy): Bacteria > Pseudomonadota > Gammaproteobacteria > Burkholderiales > Burkholderiaceae_D > Telluria > Telluria timonae. The sequence continues at coordinate 13,851 of NZ_JH992929.1, forward strand.
CGATGTTGCAATGAAAAGTGCATCGCTAGTCAACGACACCATGACTCTCCGTGCCCTTGGTGCAGCGATCCGATCGTTGAGGACCGAACAGAGGCTGTCCCAGGAGGAGTTAGCCTACCTATGTTCGCTCGACCGTAGCCACATGGGGCGTATCGAAAGGGGCGAACGGAACGTAAGTATCTTGAACCTCGTCCGTATTGCGCATGGTTTGACGTGTTCTCCCTCAGAGATCTTGATGAGGGCAGGCTTATGATGCGTATCTACTGATCAGTGGTTGCCAGACCCGTCATGTGCGCTCAAATTAGGGATAAGTCGTCTTCAAGCTTCCGAGTTTGCCAAGATCAGTCGGGTTTCGGCCTCAACCAGTTCCTCGTCCGACATCGGCTGTAAAGATTCCACTACGAGCCACCTCAGGTACCGCGGTCACCTCTGTCAAGACACGGTTAGTAGTATGCAAGCGCCGACTCCTCACGCATAAGGCTGAGGGAGTGCTGCGTTTCGCGCTGTGCGGTCCCCTCATCCAACCGCTGTAGCGCGCAGGGCTCTAATGAATATTTCTAACCTGGGACTCTGGCGCAGTCGCTGGAGGTAACCGTGTCGAGGCACTGCGCAAGAGCGAGGTCAAGGCCGCGGCTCGGCGCGCTGCGGCGCGACGCGACGCGACGCGACTTCAAGACAACGGTGCGCATATCGGAACAACCAATGCACAGGTAGGGGCATCGAACTCGGGCTGGCCATAGTAAGGCAGAGACGAGGTTAGGCTGCAACCTTCACCTAGCGTTCCGGAGGCGTGAGTGCTTTCGGCGGGTCTAAAAATGGATACGTTATCGTTCGTGCGCAGTCGTTGACCTTCCGCTAAATTTTAGCTATAGTCGGTAACGGCATCATTCGTGGCTCGCATAAGCAAATTACGGATTCTCTTATCTCACTCGAAAGAAATAGTGGGAGGCGGATCTGTATGTCAGTGCGATCAGCCTCCTGAACCTTACTTAGGAGGCTGAAAATGAAAGATCTCGTCCCATCCCCTCTCTCTACTTCTGATCTTCGCAAGCTTAAAGGTCGTGCGCTCGTGCGTATTGATGGCGAGCAGAAGATGCTTGCCTCTGGCCGGCTTGGCGCCGAGCGACTGGTTCTCAACATCGCGCTCGACTACATGGAACGCCATCCAGGCATGACCTGGAGCCAGGCCGTTTTCGCCGCGCAAGCTTACTGCGATCGAGCCCATAGCTAAGCGAGACTGCCATGAATAGGCAAACGACTTCCGTTTCGCATAAAGACACCTCCTATGATCTCCGCATAGGAGGGTGGCTTAAGCATCTTCACAGCGACCTCTCAGAGGCGATCCTCGAGATAGCTACAGAAGAAATTCTCCTTCCTAATGGGCAGAAAGCAGGCATTTACAAGGCTGAAAAAAAGGCAGAATACGATGCTCAGCCCGACAGGCCACGCTCGTCAGCCAAAGAGTATTTGATTAGCTCGTCACAGCGCGATTTTGAGCTTAAGTGGGACGAGCTCATCCGCTTTATCAAAAAGTGTCAGCAGCGGTTGTAAACTGATACAGGCAGCGATTGAAAACTGATACACCATTTTGAGAAGATGGCCGCTTTGCGGAGCGGCCTTGAAACCCAAAGAGGTGTACGTGGAAATCCAACTACTGAAGAAGCATGGGTTAAGCCTTCGGCAGATCGCCGCCGAGGTAGGCTGTGCAGTGAACACGGTGCGCCGGCACCTGGCCCTGGAGGCCGTGCCGAAGTACGAACGCAAAGTCAAACGCCAGACGAAGCTGGCGCAGTTCGAGCAGTACCTGAGGGATCGGCAGCAAGCTGCTCAGCCCGACGTGATTCCAGCCACCGTGCTGTACCGCGAGATTGCCGCGCGCGGCTACGAGGGCGGCATGAGCCAGTTGAGGGCCTTCGTGCGCACCTTGCGCCCGGCGCCTCCCGCCGATCCGGTGGTGCGTTTCGAGACGGCGATGGGTGAGCAGCTGCAGGTGGACTGGGTCGAATTTCGTAAAGGCAGCGCGCCATTGCACGCGTTCTGCGCGACGCTCGGCTTTAGCCGGGCCAGCTACGTGGAGTTCGTCAACAACATGAAGGTGGATACCCTGATCGCCTGCCACGAGCGCGCCTTTGCAGCGTTCGGCGGCGTGACGCGGCGGGTCCTGTACGACAATATGAAGACGGTGGTACTGGAGCGCGATGCGTACGGTGAGGGCGAGCACCGCTTCCACGCCGGCTTCCTGGACTATGCCAGGCATAGCGGCTTCGTGATCAAGCTGTGCCAGCCGTACCGGGCCAAGACCAAGGGTAAGGTCGAGCGGTTCAACGGCTACCTGCGCCGATCGTTCTATGTGCCGCTGGCGAGCCGGCTGGCACAGAGCGGCCAGAAGCTCGACGTCGTGACGGCCAACGTCGAGGTGGCCCACTGGCTGCGCGAAGTGGCCAATGCGCGCATCCACGGCACGACCGGAGAACCGCCAGCCGAAGCCTTGAAGCGGGAAGTGGAGCACCTGCAAGCGCTGCCGGCACCGTGGCGGGCGGACATCGCGGCAGCCAGGCCGCAGCCGGCTGCTGCAGCACCTGCGGCGCCGCGGCCGGCAGCAGTGGTGGAGCGGATCGCGCAACCTTCTCCGGTACAGCATCCGTTGCAGGTGTATGACGCGCTGCTGGTGCGGGTATCGGAAGGGGTGGCGGCATGAACCTGCAGCATGAGCGTATCGCGGCGTTGTGCGAGAGCCTGAACCTGCCGTTCGTGGCACAGGGCTACGGCGCCGCAACCCAGAAAGCAGCGAAACAGGAGATGGCCTACAGCGACTTCCTGGAGGGGCTGCTGAGGGAGGAAGCAGCTGGGCGCAACGTGCGCAAGCAAAACACGATGACCCGTCTGGCAGGATTCCCCGTGGTGAAGACGCTGGACGAATTTAACTATGACTTCGCCAAAGGCGTAAAGCGCAGCCAAGTCGAGGAGCTGGCCGGCCTGGGATTCGTCGAGCGGCATGAGAACGTGGTACTGGTCGGGCCGAGCGGTGTAGGCAAAACGCACCTGGCGATGGCACTGGGTTACAAGGCCACGCAGGCCGGCATCAAGACGCGCTTCACGACGGCGGCCGACCTCATGCTGGCACTGACGACGGCGCATACGCAGAACAATTTGAAAGCGGTGATGCACCGCGCGATCAAGGCATATCGGCTCTTGATCATCGACGAGATAGGTTACTTGCCGATGAACCGGGAACAGGCCAACCTGTTCTTCCAGGTGATCGCGGCCTTGTATGAGCGCAGCAGCCTGATCGTGACCAGTAACCTGCCGTTCGGACAATGGGACACGACCTTTGCGCAGGATACGACGCTCACCGCGGCCCTGCTCGACCGGCTGCTGCACCATGCGCATATCGTGCCGATTGCAGGTGAGAGCTACCGGCTGAAGCACCAGCGACAGGCCGGGATGATGAGGGGGAGCGATGTTGCAGAAATGGGCTGAACACGGACGGTGTTCGGCGACGGCGGTGTATCAGTTTTAAATCGCTGGGACGACGAAATCTGTATCAGTTTTCAATCGCCGTTGACAAAAAGAAAATGAATGATAAATGCGTTCCGCTTTTAATGGCACAGCACAAGCGCTCTATGGCAGAGCTTCAGGAAATTCTAAAGGCAGCGAGCAACGGGCACGTTGGCGCAATGTATTGGATTGGTACTGCTTTAAGTGGCAGAAGGGATGACAATTGTCTGCTGTGGTTATCTATGGCACACAACCAAGGGCATGTCGGGGCGTGCTACGAAATGGCAGGCTATCTTATGTCTGAAGGTAATTACAACGAGGCTTTACGTTGCTTGATAGTATCCGCCGATGGCGGGTGCGATCTCGCCTACATGAGCATCTTTGGCTTTGAAGTCTTGATTAATATGTTCAAGATCAAGCAGGTTAATCTGCTGGAAAACATGTTAGATGAGTTTGCGACAATTCATTCGTCAAGTTCTAGATATCTTAGGGGCATGCTAATGTTTTT
>NZ_JH992930.1 GCF_000315425.1 Massilia timonae CCUG 45783
CGTAAGCGTGCAGCCCAACCACCTGTAATGTCGCCGCGATGACATGCAGACTCGAGGTTTTCTACTTCGAGGATCCCATGACCCGTCAACGCATTTCCGCATCGACCTGGCATGAGCATGTCGCGCATTGGCGCAGCAGCGGACTGCCTGTCCAAGCCTATGCCCACGAGCATAATATCGGCGTGGAGCGCCTCAGATACTGGGTGCGCCGCATCGAGCGCATGGCCAGTGGCACCCAGCTGCTGCCGGTGCGCATTGGCTCTCCAGGCTCTTCGACTCCCCTGGAACTGCGCAGCGCCTCGGGCTGGAGCCTGCGCATGGATGGCGGCGTCGATGCCGCCTGGCTGGCCAGACTACTGCAGGAGTTGCGGTGAAACTGCTGCCCGAATCGATCTGGCTGGCTGTCGAGCCAGTCGACATGCGCACCGGCATCGACGGACTGTCGCTGCACGTGCAGCAGGCCTTGGGCCGCGCGCCCTGCGATGGGACAGCCTACGTGTTCAGCAACCGGCGCCGCACGCGGATCAAGGTGGTGAGCTGGGATGGCACTGGCGTGTGGATGTGCCTGCGCCGTCTGCATCGGGGCCAGTTCGTCTGGCCGCAGCCGGGCGAGAGTTGCTGGCAGCTCAGTGCCGAGCAGTGGCAGTGGCTGGTGATGGGCGTGGACTGGCAGCGCCTGTCGGCCCAGGCGCCGGCACAGTGGCGGCTATAGATGCCGACGTAAACTGTTTCGCTTGTAAACGTCGGACCGGTTCGCTACACTTTCACCATGAACCTGCTCGATCAACTTGCCCAGACCGATATCGCCCCAGCCATGCTGGCGCAGGTTCGGGCGCTGTTCGAGCAACAGCAGGCGCAGCTGGCCGAGAAGGACTTCAAGATCACGGCATTGACACACGAACTGGCCTACCTGAAGCGCATCCGCTATGGCAAGGCCAGCGAAGTGCTCACCGGCGAGCAGCGTTCGCTGTTCGAGGAAGCGGTCGACATGGACCTGGCCGCCATCGAGCAGGAGCTGGAGAATCAAGCCAGCGTCAAACCTGCGCGCAAGCGCGCCGGTCGTCAGGCACTGCCACCGGAACTGCCACGCATCGAGCACCGCCACGAGCCCGAGTCGTGCGCTTGCGGTCAGTGCGGCGCCAACCTGGTCAAGATTGGCGAGGACGTCAGTGAGCAGCTCGACGTGGAACCGGCGCGCTTCTTCGTGCACCGCCACATTCGCCCGCAATATGCTTGTCGCGCCTGCGAGACCGTGACGGCGGCGCCGGTGCCGCCAGCGGTGATCGACGGTGGCCTGGCCGCACCCGGCCTGCTGGCATGGGTTGCCGCCAGCAAGTACCTCGATCACCTGCCGCTGTACCGGATCGAGCAGATCGCCGCGCGCCAGGGCGTGCCGCTGGCGCGCTCGACACTGGCGCAGTGGATCGGGCGGATTGGCGTGGCCCTGCAGCCACTGGCCGAACGCCTGAGCGAGCTTCTGCGCCAGCGCAGCTGCCTGCATGCCGACGAAACGCCGGTGCGCCAGCTCGATCCTGGCAGCGGCAAGACCCGCCAAGCCTATTTATGGGCCTACCGCTCCGGCACTTGGGAGGATGGGCCACCGATCGTCGTCTTCGATTACCAGGAAAGCCGGGCCGGCAAGCACGCCCGCGATTTCCTTCAGGACTGGCGCGGCCACCTGATGGTGGACGACTACGCCGGCTACAAAGCCCTGTTTGCCAATGGGCCGACCGAACTGGCGTGCCTGGCGCACATCCGTCGCAAATTCTTCGACCTGCACGCTGCCAGCAGCAGTCCTGTCGCCGACGAGGCGCTGCGCCGCATTGCGCAGTTGTACGCCATCGAGCAGGACGGCGCAGACACAACGCCGTCCGAACGGCTGGATCTGCGCCAGGCGCGCGCCGTGCCGGCGCTGGCCGATCTGCACGCCTGGCTGCTGTCGATGCAGCGCACCGTCGCCATCGGAAGTGGTACGGGCAAGGCCATCGAACACTCCCTCAAGCGCTGGAATGCCCTAGTGCGCTATGCCGATTCCGGCATCCTTCCGATCGACAACAACCCGGTCGAGAACGCGATCCGTCCCATCGCCATCGGTAAAAAGAACTGGCTGTTTGCCGGCTCTGAACGCGCCGGCCGCCGCGCCGCCGTCATCCAGAGCCTGTTTGCCACTGCCAAACTCAACGGCCTGGACCCGGCACGCTGGCTCGCTGAGACACTTGAGAAACTGCCTACCTGCCCGAACAGCCGAATCGACTCGCTGCTGCCATTTTCGGACTCTACGCTGGCTTGATTCCGCTGTGAAGGTGGAGCGGTTGGACGCTTACACAGTTGCGGCGGCGGAGGATAGTCGTTTTCCTCGTCTTCCTCCTCACGTACCTCATCGGGAGTTTGTTGGAACTGATCGGGCCAACAGAGTTCGTCGTAACCGATTGCCAAGAGGCGCAATAGGTCTTCCATATTTTCTGCCAGCACACAAAGCATCACCGATCCCGACCCCGATCCCAAATGAACAATTCGCTGTTGCCCGTCGTCGTCGCGCCAAAGCCCAGCCCACGATCCGTCGCCTCCGGTCCTTAGGAATATCACCAGTCGGTCGTTCACATCGGGATCATTGCTTTTGGTCCAGCAAGCGGTGGCGGCAGGGTCCGGTAAGTGGACGGCTGTCGTTGTGAGATTGCTATATTCAAGCTCAGGGTGTACGGTCATGTAACGAACCCCATCGTGGCGACTCCGGAGGCACCCGTGTTCTTCCATGAAGTGGAAGGTTTTCCGCGGCTTTGTTGAGCAAATCGAGCGAAGGCCGAGCTGACGCTATTTGTAGTTCGTTTTATAACACTGGGACCGTAACCGGGGTTCCCAGCCGAGTAAAGCGGTTCAGCACGGCAGCCCGCACGTATAACTCGGCGACCTGACGGTCGAAGTCTCGCGCCATGACACGTTCGCCCAGCAGCTTGAAGCAGCGCATCTTGGTTTCGACAAGGCTGCGCCGGTGGTAGCCGCTCCATTTCTTCCATATTGCCCGTCCCACCCTTTTTGTCGTCCGCAGGATGTCGTTACGTGCATCGGCACCACAACGGTTTGCCTTCCAGAACTTGGCGTTCTTGCGGGTTGGGATGATGGCATGCGCTTCGCGCAACGCGATCGCCTCGTGACAGTCCTTCGTGTCGTAGGCGCCATCGCCGCTAACGCTGGCAATGCGTTCGTCAGCAGGAATCTGGCTAAGCAACGCTGGCAGGACAGGCGCATCGCCAATGCTGTTGTCGGTCACCTCCATGGCCCGGATTTCGAGTGTGGACGCGTCGATCCCGAGATGCACCTTGCGCCATTGGCGACGGTAGTCCGCACCATGTTTCTTGGTCTTCCATTCGCCTTCGCCCAGCATCTTGATGCCGGTGCTGTCCACCAGCAGATGCAAGCCTGTCGTGGTCGGCACGGCGCCGATGGCCACCTGCAGCGTCTTTTGCCGCCGGCTGACCGTGCTGTAGTCCGGCACCGCCCAGTTCAGCCCAGCCAAGTGCAGCAAGCTTTGCGTCATGCCCATGGCCTGGCGCAGCGGTAGATTGAAAAAGCACTTGATGCTCAGGCAGAACTGGATCGCCTCGTCGCTGAACGCCTGGCTGCGCCCTCGCTTACCACTCGGCTGGCCGTGCCAGTTCATCGTCGTGTCAAGCCAGATGAGTAGCGAGCCGCGTGCCTTGAGCGCTT
>NZ_JH992931.1 GCF_000315425.1 Massilia timonae CCUG 45783
GCCAGGGCGTGCCGCTGGCGCGCTCGACACTGGCGCAGTGGATCGGGCGGATTGGCGTGGCCCTGCAGCCACTGGCCGAACGCCTGAGCGAGCTTCTGCGCCAGCGCAGCTGCCTGCATGCCGACGAAACGCCGGTGCGCCAGCTCGATCCTGGCAGCGGCAAGACCCGCCAAGCCTATTTATGGGCCTACCGCTCCGGCACTTGGGAGGATGGGCCACCGATCGTCGTCTTCGATTACCAGGAAAGCCGGGCCGGCAAGCACGCCCGCGATTTCCTTCAGGACTGGCGCGGCCACCTGATGGTGGACGACTACGCCGGCTACAAAGCCCTGTTTGCCAATGGGCCGACCGAACTGGCGTGCCTGGCGCACATCCGTCGCAAATTCTTCGACCTGCACGCTGCCAGCAGCAGTCCTGTCGCCGACGAGGCGCTGCGCCGCATTGCGCAGTTGTACGCCATCGAGCAGGACGGCGCAGACACAACGCCGTCCGAACGGCTGGATCTGCGCCAGGCGCGCGCCGTGCCGGCGCTGGCCGATCTGCACGCCTGGCTGCTGTCGATGCAGCGCACCGTCGCCATCGGAAGTGGTACGGGCAAGGCCATCGAACACTCCCTCAAGCGCTGGAATGCCCTAGTGCGCTATGCCGATTCCGGCATCCTTCCGATCGACAACAACCCGGTCGAGAACGCGATCCGTCCCATCGCCATCGGTAAAAAGAACTGGCTGTTTGCCGGCTCTGAACGCGCCGGCCGCCGCGCCGCCGTCATCCAGAGCCTGTTTGCCACTGCCAAACTCAACGGCCTGGACCCGGCACGCTGGCTCGCTGAGACACTTGAGAAACTGCCTACCTGCCCGAACAGCCGAATCGACTCGCTGCTGCCATTTTCGGACTCTACGCTGGCTTGATTCCGCTGTGAAGGTGGAGCGGTTGGACGCTTACACAGTTGCGGCGGCGGAGGATAGTCGTTTTCCTCGTCTTCCTCCTCACGTACCTCATCGGGAGTTTGTTGGAACTGATCGGGCCAACAGAGTTCGTCGTAACCGATTGCCAAGAGGCGCAATAGGTCTTCCATATTTTCTGCCAGCACACAAAGCATCACCGATCCCGACCCCGATCCCAAATGAACAATTCGCTGTTGCCCGTCGTCGTCGCGCCAAAGCCCAGCCCACGATCCGTCGCCTCCGGTCCTTAGGAATATCACCAGTCGGTCGTTCACATCGGGATCATTGCTTTTGGTCCAGCAAGCGGTGGCGGCAGGGTCCGGTAAGTGGACGGCTGTCGTTGTGAGATTGCTATATTCAAGCTCAGGGTGTACGGTCATGTAACGAACCCCATCGTGGCGACTCCGGAGGCACCCGTGTTCTTCCATGAAGTGGAAGGTTTTCCGCGGCTTTGTTGAGCAAATCGAGCGAAGGCCGAGCTGACGCTATTTGTAGTTCGTTTTATAACACTGGGACCGTAACCGGGGTTCCCAGCCGAGTAAAGCGGTTCAGCACGGCAGCCCGCACGTATAACTCGGCGACCTGACGGTCGAAGTCTCGCGCCATGACACGTTCGCCCAGCAGCTTGAAGCAGCGCATCTTGGTTTCGACAAGGCTGCGCCGGTGGTAGCCGCTCCATTTCTTCCATATTGCCCGTCCCACCCTTTTTGTCGTCCGCAGGATGTCGTTACGTGCATCGGCACCACAACGGTTTGCCTTCCAGAACTTGGCGTTCTTGCGGGTTGGGATGATGGCATGCGCTTCGCGCAACGCGATCGCCTCGTGACAGTCCTTCGTGTCGTAGGCGCCATCGCCGCTAACGCTGGCAATGCGTTCGTCAGCAGGAATCTGGCTAAGCAACGCTGGCAGGACAGGCGCATCGCCAATGCTGTTGTCGGTCACCTCCATGGCCCGGATTTCGAGTGTGGACGCGTCGATCCCGAGATGCACCTTGCGCCATTGGCGACGGTAGTCCGCACCATGTTTCTTGGTCTTCCATTCGCCTTCGCCCAGCATCTTGATGCCGGTGCTGTCCACCAGCAGATGCAAGCCTGTCGTGGTCGGCACGGCGCCGATGGCCACCTGCAGCGTCTTTTGCCGCCGGCTGACCGTGCTGTAGTCCGGCACCGCCCAGTTCAGCCCAGCCAAGTGCAGCAAGCTTTGCGTCATGCCCATGGCCTGGCGCAGCGGTAGATTGAAAAAGCACTTGATGCTCAGGCAGAACTGGATCGCCTCGTCGCTGAACGCCTGGCTGCGCCCTCGCTTACCACTCGGCTGGCCGTGCCAGTTCATCGTCGTGTCAAGCCAGATGAGTAGCGAGCCGCGTGCCTTGAGCGCTTC
>NZ_JH992932.1 GCF_000315425.1 Massilia timonae CCUG 45783
CGTCATAGTTAACCGCATAAACGTCATAGTTAGAGTCTGAAACCCGCATGGATACTGGCTTTCCGGCCGCCTAAAAGGACTTAAAAGCTACTCCCCCCGCTATCGCGTGCAGGTCGTAATGCTTTAGGCCCCCCCGAGGGGGCAGGGAGAACCGGCCCCCCCAGGGTCCGCAACGGCCGCAGACCGGACGCGCTGGAGGCGCGCCGGGTCGGGCAGGGGTGGCCCTGACGGGCCATCCTCGCTCCCTCGCCTTCGGCATCGGTCCTCGGACTCAAATCGCCCCTGCGGGCAACTCGACGGCCGGCTGGTCGGCCTCCAGGTAGTGGCCGGCGGCGGTCGCATACCGGGGTTGGGGTTACGGGTTTTCGATTTTCAGGGTTTCAGATGTAACCGGGCGTGCCGGTTTGCGAAGCAAATCGGTGCGCAAGCAAGCGGGGACGCCCGCGCGCTAAGGCGTCTAGTTAGCTTTATCCTGAGATTTGCATTTGATTTGGCAGAAACAAATCCAACCTGCGACCCACCACTTTGAAAGTTTCCTTTCTTCCATTGTTTGGGCATGTATGGCTCGATTAATTGCTAATCTCATCCGTCCAAAGGCATAAGCTGCTCGGCGATTTTCTGCGAAAGTTTCTTTTTCCACTATTGTCCGTTTTTGATCTTGCTGTACACCTATTCGTAAATACGAATATCTAGACAGAGTGAGTCCTATGATGCGATAATCAAGGTTCCAAGTGTTGGTGTACCATCTAGCTATGTCTGATGAGTTAAGCCCACCAAAGCATCTCAGTTCGCAAGAATTGGTCGATGCTATTCGCAAACAGAGCGACCATACTAAGCAGCTCTTGCGGGAGGGTAAGCTTCGTCGTGCAGATGCAGAGAGGTTGCGTGATCGCTTAAATGAGAGTTTGCAAAAAGATAAGGAATTTTAAGGGCGAAGTCCGGCCTTAAGACTTTCTAGCCAGCGCTCAAGCGCGAAATTTCGCGCGTCTTGTAATAGGTCGCTAAGTGTAGCTGTGCCCTCGATGTACTGCTGCAAGAGACGTAGGTGAGCGTCATCAGGTATTAGACCCTCCAGGCGAAAATTGGTGAGCATTTGTGTGACGTGCTGCTCGCGGTCCGAGCGGCTGGTCATGTCTGATCCCATACGTCCACCGTGAGCATGTGGTCGGCCGGCAGGGCAACCAGCCGTTGCCGATGGATGGTCACGTTCCAATTCTGCCCCTTGTTCGGTCCCCAGTCCTCGACCGGCGGACCGTCGATGATGAAGGGCACGAAGTCGCCGGCCGGTACCGTATAGCGGTTCGGGTAGCCGTTGAACGAGTGCTGCTCGGCCCGGCCTTCCTTTACCAAGTGATCGAGGAAGCGCATGTTGAACACGCTCGCCTCCCAGGATGCGACCAGCGGCCCCATCCTATCTTGTGATGCGTCACGCTCTTCCGGCGTGCGCGGGTCTACCACCACCCACCATCCGCTCATGTTCAGCTCCCTGTGTTCTTCGTAGTAACGACTGCACGCATTGCTTCAAAGATCGCCCGACCAACCAAGTCTTGTGCATCCAATGCTGCTTCTAGGAAGCTAATCGCGGCATCAGACGCGGAATCGTCCAGCGCTTCGCGCATGTCCTCTAATGCTTCAATGGCTCGATCCAGATAGTCGCGACATGCCTCTTTCGTCATGTATCACTACTCCGTTTGAATACTTTCTTGGCGTACAGGATACAGCCCAAACAGTGCCCGGTCGTCGTCCCTGGTAAGGAACGTGTCGAGCTTCGCCAGGATGTTCGTTTTCGTGGCCTCATTTTTCTCCATGTGCTCAAGCATCATGGCCCCGACCAGGACCTTGCGGCGCGTGTCCTGAGTACGAGTGCGTTTCGCCTCGGCGGCCCGCTTCTGGGCCTCCTGTTTTTGCTTGAGCGCTTTGAGCTGTTTCAGCTTCTCTTCCTGCGCCTTGATCCGTTCGTCCAGTGCTGCCATGTTGTTGCCTTTTGCGATGTTGGTGGCCGATTCTACCGCGCCTTAAAATTGCCGTAAAGCAAGCTATAATGTTGGCTTGGACAGTCCCGGCGACGAGCGAAAGCGAAGAGCAAGGGCGCACTTAATGCAAACTTCGTTTGCGTGCGCCCT
>NZ_JH992933.1 GCF_000315425.1 Massilia timonae CCUG 45783
GTAATAGTTAACCCTAAAAAAGTAATAGTTAGAGCTTGAAACCCGCATGGATGCTGGCTTTCCGGCCGCCTAAAAGGATTTAAAAGCTACTCACGCCGTTTCACGTCAGTTCGTAATGCATCGGACTGCACCGCTTCGCGGCGCACAAGGAAGGCTCAAAACCGATACTCGCCGGCAGGCGGCCGGACGCTCTGGAGGAGCGCCGGAGATGGGCAGGGGTGGCCCTGACGGGCCATCCTCGCTCCCTCGCCTTCGGCTTCGGTCCTCGGACTCAAATCGCCCCTGCAGTCTGCTCGACGGCCGGTAGGTTTGGCTTTCAGGAAGTGGGCGGCGGCCGTCGCGGGCCGGGGTTGGTTTTCCGGTTTTTTGATTTTCCGGTTTTCAAGGTTAACCGGGCGTGACGGTTTGCGAAGCAAATCGGTGCGCAAGCAAGCGGGGACGCCCGCGCGCTAAGGCGTCCAGTTAGCTATGCGCGAAGCACTACAGACCACGTTGGCGAAAGAAAGCATCAACCAGGGCGGTTATTTCTGGGTCGATGTTTTCTTTTTGGCAATCTGCATCCTGTTCGATCTGATAGGTAAGCCGAATTGGTTCTACTACAGGGTCTCTCTCGGGAAGCAAATGCCTGTCGCGTGGAAGGAGATAGTAGGTGCCGCCGTCATCAGCTGGGCGAGACCTATAGGCGACGGCGGCGGCTGCGTAATCCCGCGCATGGTTCAGCAGATCGTCCAGGCTGGCCGTGCCCTCGATGTAGTCCTGCAGGAGCTGCTGGTGGGCCTCGTCAGGCTCAAGCCCTTCCAGGCGCGAGCTGGCGAGCATTTGGGCGACGTGTCGCTCGCGGTCGGCGCGGCTGGTCATGTTACGTCCCAGAGTTCGACCGTCAGCACATGGCTGGCCGGCAGGGCGGCCAGCTGGTCGCGGTGAATGGTCACGCGGCCGTTGTGCTCTTGGCCGTGCTCGTCCTTCCAGGTCGGCGGGCCGTCGATGATGAGCGGCACCAGGTCGCCGGCGGCGACGGTGAAGCGGTTCGGGTAGCCGTTGAACGAGAGCTGTGTCGCCTTGCCGGCTTTCACCAGGTCGCGCGTCAAGAACCACATGCTGCGCACGCCGGCTTCCCAGGATGCCACCAGGTGCGCCATTTTTTCCTCTGATGCGTCACGCTCTGCCGGCGTGCGCGGGTCCACCACCACCCACCATCCACTCATGTTTAGCCCCCTGTCTGGCCGGCCTGGCTGGCAGGCGGCAAGTCAAACAACGCCCGGTCATCAGCCCTGGTCAGGAACGCATTGAGCTTCCCCATCACGCTTTCTTTCGTGGCGTCGTTCTTCGCCATGTGCTCCAGCATCATGGCCCCGATCAGCACCTTGCGGCGCGTGTCCTCGGTTCGGGTGCGCTTTGCCTCTGCGGCCCGTTTCTGCGCTTCCTGTTTTTGCTTGAGCGCCTTGAGCTGTTTCAGCTTCTCTTCTTGCGCCTTGATCCGTTCGTCCAGTGCTGCCATTCCGTTGCCTTTCGATAAGTCGATGGGCGATTCTACCTTGCCTAAAAATTGCCGTAAAGCAAGCTATAATGGCGGCGCGGACGACCCCAGCGACGAGCGAAAGCGAGAAGCAAGGGCGCACTTAATGCAAACTTCGTTTGCGTGCGCCCTCCGGGGGTAAAGACAACGGCGAAAGGCGCGGCGGCATGGGCTACGGATGGGAT
>NZ_JH992934.1 GCF_000315425.1 Massilia timonae CCUG 45783
TAACTATGACGTTTATGCGGTTAACTATGACGCCTATTGACAAGTCATATCATGGCTGTAGAATGACATTAAAAGATATGTCATTAATAAAGGGTGTTAATGAAAAAGCATGAGCTAGTAGTGAAGTCCAATCGCCTTATCGAGGCCAGCTATAGGCTGAGCCTGAACGAGCAGCGCATCATCCTCTATGCCATCTGCCGATGCCGCGAGGAACAGAAGGGGCTATTCCCTGATTCCCCGGTCGTCATTACGGCTGAAGCCTTCGCCAAGCAATTCCCTAGCATCGACAAGGGCCATGTGTACCACCAGCTCAAGGAAGCTATGGATGCCCTGTATGACCGCAGCGTTACTCTGTACGAGACGGACGAAGACACTGGCAAGGAACAGGTCTCCAAGACACGATGGATCAGCAAGGCGAGCTATGTCGATGGGGCCGGCCGCATCAAGGTCGTATTTACTCATGATGTTATTAAGTACATAACACGCCTTGAGGAAGAATTCACGTCCTACCAGCTGGAGAAGGTCGGTCAGATGACGAGCGCCTACGCCGTGCGGATCTACGAACTGCTGGCCCAGCATCGAGAGATCGGCAACCGTACCCTCAACCTCAAGTGGCTGCGCGAGACGCTACAGATCGCGGCCGACGAGTACAAGCTAACGGCCGATTTCATCAAACGGGTGCTCGATGTAGCCGTGGATCAGGTCAACAAGCACAGCGACCTGACAGTGAGCTACAAGCCGGTCAAGACTGGCCGTGCTATCACGGATTTTGCCTTCAAGATCAAGGACAAGGAACGTAAGCCCAAGTCGGCCAGCGCACCCTCGGATCACGCTTATCGAGCGAAACTGGAGGCCAACGGCCAGCAGCGCATCCCCGATCCAGTCACCGACGACCAGGAGGAATTTTGATGCAATACAGCTACGAGATTACCCCCCGACCGACCGAGCTGGGCGGCGGGTGGCGGCTGCGGCTCCTGGAGGACGGCGAGGAAGTAGGCGGCGGGGTGTTCCCTGTCGCGCCGGCCGACCCGCGCCAGGGCATGGCCTGGTGGAACGCCATGGCCGAGGCCGAACGTGGTTATTGGCTGGGGGTGGCCGGATCGGCGCGGCCAGCGGACGCCTACGATGCCTTCCTGCAGGCCGAGGCCCACACTGACGCCGAGGGGGAGGCCTACGCCTGGCTGGACTCACGCGGGGCGTGAGGGTTTGACGCCAGGGAGCGACTACCGCTCCATGCCTTGGCCCTTCTGCTGCTGGCGGGCCTGTTCCCTCTCCTGCTGCTGCCGGCGCTCCACGGCCGGCAGTACGAAGCGCGACACGCGCACATCGAATTCGCGCTGGCTGGCCGGCGCTTTCCACGCCACATCGACGGCCTTGGCCGTCATCCTCTCGACCTCCGCAGCCTGCATTCCCTGCAACGACGCCGGCGCGATCGCGCGCGC
>NZ_JH992935.1 GCF_000315425.1 Massilia timonae CCUG 45783
GAAACCGTCACCCGCGTTGTCGATCGGGCGCGCGCGATCGCGCCGGCGTCGTTGCAGGGAATGCAGGCTGCGGAGGTCGAGAGGATGACGGCCAAAGCCGTCGACGTGGCATGGAAGGCGCCGGCGAGCCAGCGTGAATTCGATGTGCGCGTGTCGCGCTTCGTAATGCCGGCTGTAGAGCGCCGGCAGCAGGAAAGGGAGCAGGCCCGCGAGAGGCAACAGGGCCAGGGAATGTCGAGATAGCCTTTTAGCGTCAACGTGACTTAAGCCAGGCATTAGCCGCAGCCAAAGCCTCACCGAAACTCGCCGCCTGGGCATTCCCCATCGAGATTTGACTCCCATGCGTGGGAGGGAAAACACCGCCGCCCACCTCGATATCATTCTCCATAAGAGTCAGTTGATGCCCTCCGCCCAGTTCGGGCGGACGCGGTGAAATGCGATAGCTAAGGGTTATCAAAATTCTTCTTCGGTGTCAGGGATGGTATCGGGAAGGCGCTGCTGGCCAGCCGCCTCCAGTTTATCACGGTAGGTATGATCCGAGGGAGCGCCGACAGCCTTGCCCTTGTTGCTCTTTTCCTTAATCTTGAACGCGAAATCTGTGATGGCCCGGCCTGTCTTGACCGGCTTGTAGCTCACTGTCAGATCGCTGTGCTTGTTAATCTGCTCGACGGCTACCTCGATCACCTTGCGGATGAAATTGGTTGTCAACTTGTACTCGTCCGGCGCGATCTGGAGGGTTTCACGCAGCCACGCCAGGTTAAGCATGCGGCTACCAATCTCTCGGTGCTGGGCCAGCAGCTCGTAGATGCGCACGGCGTGCGCGCTGGTCATGTGGCCGACCTTCTCTAGTTGGTAGGACGTGAACTCAGCTTCCAGCCGCGTGATGTACTTGATGACCTCTGGCGTGAAGATGACTTGGACGTTGCCCGCACCATCCACATAGGCGCCCTCGCTGATCCAGCGCGTCTTCTTTACACGGGCGTGACCGCTGGCCGGGTCTATGTCGTGGATCGTCACGCTTCGCTCGTATAGCGCGTCCATGGCGTCCTTGAGCTGTTGATAGACGTTGCCCCGGCCGATGCTCGGGAACTGCTTGGCGAAAGCGTCAGCCGTGATCGTGACCGGCAGATCCGGGAACAGCCCCTTTTGCTCCTCACGGCACCGGCAGATCGAGTACAGGATGATGCGCTGCTCGTTTAGGCCTAGGCGATAGCTTGCCTCGATCAGACGATTAGACTTCACAACAAGCTCCGATTTTTTCATGGACTATTCCTAGTGCTAACTAGGTAATATTACGATATAGAAATACCCTTGTCAACTATGGTAATAGTTAACCCTAAAAAAGTAATAGTTA